>NZ_JBHGVC010000009.1:0-204788 GCF_042714055.1 Paenibacillus lentus | reverse complement strand
TTTTGATCACGAAGCGGGAACTGAGGGAATACTCGGTATCGAATCTTGAATTCACCCGGGCCTTCCGGTGCTCACGTAGGTTTTGCCTACGCTCCGCTCCTCAGTCCCTAGCTTCATTCAACCTTCTCGGTGCTGAAAAGTTGCCTAAAGGAAATTCGAAAAACAACTTTTGAATCAGGAAAACAATGACTGAGACCTATTGATTTTGATAGGTGCCACTTTTATCAGGAAGTACTAACATAATTTGTATGTGGGAGACGCTCCTTCAACGGTTCGTCTCGTTACATAAATTTTGGGCAAGAACATCTGCCCGAACAAATATTTCACTTATGTTAAGGAGGATTTACGTATGGGATTCAGATTGAAGGTAGAAGGAGCCGAAACGATCGAGCTCGGATTGGACAACATTCAGAAAGTGATTTATGACACGGATACACCGGATGATTCAAATGCTAGATCAACTGATGTTGGTTCCACATTGAAAATCAGCGGTAAAATCATTACTGCTACTGACGGCGACAAAGCGGATGACACGCTGAAACTGGCGCTGTGGTCTTTGGTTCCTGCAGAAAAGGCGGATTGCTACCGCAAGCTGACGCTTGAAGTGATCGCAGCGGATCAAGTGGTTCGGGAAATTACATTCCCTAACGCTTTTGTGGTGGATTACAAAGAAACATTCGGCGACACCGAAGGCGTAGGTACTTTCGAGCTGTACGTGAAGCAGAAGAAAGACAAAACCGAGTTGGCTAAGCTTAACGGCGGCTACGACGCAAGCAATTAATTCACTGCACTCATAGTATCAGGGTAGCAAGCAATCTCAAGGGGCCAAGCCCCTTGAGATTTACTATACCTTGTGCGAACGGCCGTTTGAAATAAGAGAGGCTGCCGGAGGATAACCTGGCCACAGCGGGAAAAGCACGAAGGCAAGTCAGGCGCTCTTTTGATCAGGCCGAAAAAGGCACAAGCGAAAGCGGGGGAACGCGTTGAACGTGACTGATTATTATGACCAGCTCGGAGTTTCCCGGCAGGCAACGTCAGCCGAGATTCGTCAAGCCTATCGCAGGCTGGCCAAGCGTTATCATCCAGACGTCAATCCGGGGAATGCAGATGCGGAAGCCAGGTTCAAGCTGATTGTCGAGGCTTACGAGACCTTAAGCGATGAGCAGCTTCGTACAGCTTACGACGAGAAGCAGGCTAATGCCAATCGATCCTCAGGGCAGAAGAATGGCAGGTCGGAGGCTGGGCAGAGCGGACAGAGTTCGTCTGGCAAAGCTTCGGCTAAGGTGGAGTCAGAGGGCTTCAATCCAGCTGAGATACGCAAGCAATTTGAGCAGTTTTTTGGCATGCCGCCCAAGGGGCAGTCAGATTCGCAGGATAAGGAAGCAAACGAGAAGAATCCACTGGATACTTCAGCGATGTTCAATCAATTTTTTGGCTATAAAAAATAACGGATATTGCATACATACATTGACGGGGGGAGCGACTTGAAGCCGGAGAACCACAAATGGATTACACTTATTGATCTGTTGATATACGGAATATTAGCCGGTATGGTGCTGTATGCCCTGCTCCGTCCTTTACTTTACACATGGCAAATGTCCATCGTCGCGGCATCGGCTGTGATTGCCAGCGTGTTGATTTGGACCGGTGGTCGTTCCAATGATAAGCCACAGGTAGCGAGGGAAGCGGTCGCGAAGATCGTGCTGCTCGATGATGACGGAGAGCGCGTGAAGGAATGGTACGTCAAGGGAGAAACCTCAGTTCTGATCGGAAAAAACACGCAGCGAGGCGAGGTTGACATAGATTTGTCGGACTGCGAGTATGCGTCGCTTGTCAGCTCCGAGCATGCTGTCCTGAATCGCGTTGGCGATCAGTGGTTCATTGAAGATGCGGATTCCCACAGCGGGACAGGCATCCGTAAAGCAGGACGCAGCGAGGCGAACCGGCTCGTTGTCGAAGAGCCTGTACAGATTGGTACAGGGGATATGATCTTTATTGCTAATACGCGGTTGTTAGTGAAATAACGGAGAACACACTTACTTACAAATGGGGGATTGAATCGAAGATGAGCTTGACGAGATGCCTGAATGGACACATGTTCAGTACGAGAAAGCATGGCAACACTTGTCCATATTGCAATACGACGCTAGAGCAGCCTTCGCGGAACGAATCGCGCAGACCCCAGGTCGCGGAGGATATGGAAGAGAAGACGATGCCTTATCTGGGGGAGACGACGGGCATTCAGCCGGTAACCGGCTGGTTAGTATGTGTCGAGGGCCCGCAGATGGGACAGGATTACCGCATTATGGCCGAGAAAAATTTCATCGGCCGCGCGGAGGAAATGCAGATTCGGATTATCGGGGATAATGCAGTGTCCAGACGCAATCATGCTGTGATCGTCTACGATCCGAAGAAGCGGAATTTTTATTTGCTGCCGGGCGATGCCTCGGGGCTGGCTTATCACAACAATGAAGCGGTATATACGCCGGCTGAGCTTAACGCCTATGATTTAATCCAGCTCGGGCGCAGTAAATTTGTGTTTGTGCCTTTATGCGGACCACATTTTGAGTGGGATAACAGTTAAGAACGGATGGTAATGATGGAGGATTGGAATTTTTTCGAATCATACGGCATCGTTGCGGCTGCGCTGATCGTCGTCGCCGTATTGCTTGTTATGCGGCAAAAGCTGCGTACTACCCCTGTTGTAGACATGTCGCCTGAAGATCCCGAACCCATGTATATTCCAGATATCATTGAAACGGTCAAAATCGGGAATGCCCAGACGATTGGCAGGCGGGAAGAGCAGGATGATTATTTCTCCAGCTCGACTACGCGAATTGGTACGATGGCTGCGATCGCCGACGGCATTAGCGGGTTGTCGCATGGAAGAATGGCCAGCACACTGGCCGTGACGATGTTCTCGAGAGAGTATTTGAAAGTGGATGATCCGGCGGATATTCCCGAGTATTTTCACAAAGCGGCATTGGTCAGCAACCGGGCAATCCTGGAGCAGCTTGGCGGGGAAACCGGAGGAACAACGCTCGTCGTGGGCATCGTGTCTGGGGGATTGCTGCATTGGGGTGCGGTTGGAGACAGCATGATTATTCTGTTTAGGGATGGCGAATTTATTCCGATCAATTCCAAGCATACTCTGGAGACGGTGCTGGAGGAGAAGTATTTATCCGGCGAAATCAGCAAGGAGGAAGCCAAGGAAAACCCGATGCGCAACCAACTGATCAACTATTTGGGATATGGCGGTTTTAAAAGCATGGAGGTTGGCGATCCGGTATCCCTGCAAGCGAATGACACGATCATTCTGTGTAGTGACGGGGTATACGATGCACTGACCGAAGTGGAGATGGAGCAGATTTTGATGCAGGGCTTGCCGCCGCAGGATGCTGCGGAAGAGATGATTAGCTTGATCCAGCGCAAGAGCTACAAGCATCAGGACAATGCAACGCTCATCATTTTGCAAATGGATTAACACATCAATAATTCTCGCAGCAGGACGGGGGAAACGGAGGAACACATGAGAAAGGAGAACAGCGATTTCAAGACCGCATTTGTCTCCGAAGCCGGTTCGTTTATCGACAACAGAGATTATTTTGCCTTCGTGGAGCTTGAGGACATGGCTTGCTACGTCATTGCGGACGGCCTCGATACGGATCGAGAGGTGCATAGCGCGAAAATGGCGGTCAGTGTCATCCTGGAGAATTTTATGGAGAAGCCTTCCTTGTCGCGGAGAAAAATCCGACAGGATTTGGAGGCGGCTCATGAGTGGTTGAAGTTTGAAAGCCGAAGAGTCCGGCTTAAAGCCAGCGTGCTCGTTGTCGTGACGAATTACACACAGATGGTGTGGGCAACCTGTGGCAATGCACGGTTGTACCATTTTCGCGGTGGCCGGCTGAATTTGCGTTCGAAGGATCAGAGCCTGGCGCAGTTGCTTCTGGAGGACGGAAGGGTGTCCGAGGAAGGATTGTCCGGCCATGAGGAGCGAGGAAATTTATTGAGCTACATGGGGCGGCCAGATCGTTTTGAACCCTATATTTCGGATAAAACTCCGCTCTCGGACGGAGACGTGCTTCTTCTATGCACACCGGGGATTTGGGAAGAGGTCGAGCTGCCGGAAATGCTCGATGCACTGGCGGAATCGAGTGATCCCGACAGCTTGACGGATACGCTGGAGGACATCGTCCTCAGCAAGCAGCAGCAAATGGTGAACAATTATACCGCAGCCGCTGTTTTCGCCAATAAGACGTTTACCGAGACACCCAAGAACCGTAAGAAATGGATTATGCGCATCGCGATATTGCTGTTGACCATGGCGATTGCCGGGGGCGGCATCTGGTATGCGAAGGCCAGGCAGGCAGCGAAGCTGGCCGAGACGGTCGTGCAGATGACCGAGTTTGAGCAGGACGGCGACGAATACGCATCCGCAGGCGATTATCCGAAGGCGCTTAAGGCGTACAGCGAAGCGAAGAACGCGGCGAGCAAGCTGAAGGACAAGCTGCATTTTCAATTGCTTCGCAACAAGCAGCGCGTGGCCCAAGCCATGACGGACGGCGACGAATACGTGAAGGATGGCAGCTTCGATATGGCGGTGGACAGCTATACGAAAGCGCTGGGTGAGGCGGAGAAGTACAAGCCGTTCAAGGTGGAGGATATTCAGGCGAGAATCGAGCGCAGCGAGGCGGTTGCGAAGCTGACGGAAGTGATGAAGGAAGGCGATATGCAGTTCCAAAATCAGGATTACACCGGCGCGCTGGAGACATACAAGAAGGCATACAGGGCAGCGATTGAAGCGAATTACCCGAGCGGTCAGAAGCAGTTGGAGACGAAGATGGAAGAGGCCGAGGGGAAAATCAATACCATTTATCGGGAGACCAAGACGCTTCAGGCCGATAATTTGGAGAAAAAAGGTGACCGTGCGCTAGCTGCGCTAGATTATAACGCCGCCATCGAGGCTTATACGCTGGCCCAGGAAATCTACCAGGAGATCGACAAGCTGGAGCGGGTGCTGGCAATGGAGCGCAAAATTGCCAAAGCCGACGAGAAGCGCAATCCCATCGTGCCAGCGGCGGGGCAGGCAGACTCGGTATCGGCAGGAGGTGTGCCCGTTTCAGGCATGTCCGGGACGCAGGGAACGAATGGAATGAACGGGTTGAATGGCTCAAGTGGATATAGTGGATCGAACGGGAGGAATGGATCCGGCGGGGGTTCCGAGTGGAGCGGTGCTTCGGGATCTAGCGTTGACGGAGCCTCTAGCTATGAAGGAAGCGAGGATCAAGCTTCAGCAAGCAATTCTTCGCCTAATGGATCAGCGTCATCAGGGCCGAGTCCGGTAAATCCGGGTACAACCGCCGGATCCGAGCAGTCAGGAGTAGGCCCGGCAAGTTCCACGAACAGCAGTCAGGATCGGTCAGCTACGCCGGAAGGAGGTGGGGGATCATGAAGGATATCGTGATGGATCGGCTCAGTAAAATGGAGGATTTGCAGCAGCGCCGGGTGCTTCGCAATCTGATGAGCGGCGTGTTCCTCGGCCTGGTCGAATATCAGGAGGAGCTGAACCGTCAGATTGAGCGGCGAGTATTCGAGGAGGTCGGCAATCAGGACAGCAAATACGATGTGTATGTGGGGATGTGCCGCCGGGAGGAATGGGATCCTCTGCACGAGTATTTGTTTCCGATGGTTCCAGAGGATACGGAGCCGCGCAGGATTGATCTGCAGAATTTGGTTGCCCGTCTAAACGAGGGGGAAAAGCTCCCGTTGTTCTCCTTGTTTCTGGAATGCAAATATCCAATGATCCAGGAGCTGCTCTATAGCGACCGGACGTTTCGCGGAGAGCTGGTTACGAATAGAAGCCGTCATGCCATACAAGTCAGGCTGGAGCGGAACAACACATACATACGAGAAATCGAGAAGCTGTATCATGTTTTTCTAAGCAATGGCCTGCCTTGGAAAACGATCAATCATCCTTACGCTTACAAGTTTGTGAACGTCGTATTGATCGGGGGAGACGTACAATTGGCGGAAGAAGAGGAAGTTCAGGAGATCACCGTTCATCTGGAGGAATACGAAGCATATAAAAGAACGGATCTAGTTCCGCTCTGGAACATTCAGCGCCTGGAATTGAAAACGGGAGGATTCCCGGTTCCTGCGGCTGATCGCGTGAATTTCGAGCATGTGCTGCCGCTGCGCAAAAGCGGGCTGCAGCATGGCTATCTGGTCGACACCAATGACGACAGCATTCGTTACATCAAGCGTTCGCCGGAGGAACTGACCGTTGTATCGACGCGTGATAAATCCGATTCCTGGCAGGTATTGATGGTGGTAGAGCCGGTTAGTACAGGCATGGGCAAGCTGAGTTACGCACTGATGTCGAACCGGCAGCGGGACGATTTCATCAGCAATTATGGCCGCAGTCAAGGACAGGTCGTTCGCTCCAAGGGCGAGATCGTGCGGATTATCCATTCTTTTGCCGTATCGGAATGGCTGGAGCTCGTGGATGTGGAGATTCGCCCTCCTTCCGCCAATAACGCGCTGACCTATGAGTTGAACCGGTTCATTACGGATGAAGTTCGGGTGGATAATGGAAAATGGCGGATGTGCCTGAAATTCATCTACCGGGAATCCGGCAAGGAGTTGGGTTATTTAGCCGAGGATATGATGAGCTTTTTGGTGTCCCAAGTCCAGATGTCGTTCCCCGAATATCGCTGTGAAGGAGAATGGGCTTGAATTACATTTGGGATTTGCTCGTTCAGGCGCAGGAATCCGGAATTCATAAGCGGGATGTTACTTTCCTTCCGGCCAAGGTGTACTCGCCTTACATGGAGCTTAGTTTAGAGGATTTAAATGCCGCAGCGGGCGAGCAGGTCGAGGTAGAGGTCAACCCGTTCTATCGATTCTCCGATGTGTTCCGCGATTTGTTGAACATCAATTTGACGGAAGATGAGGAGATCCGCCATACGCTGTTTGATATTCTGATTCATTTCCTTGCCGAGCTGGACTTTATGCAGGGCATGAATAAGCGGGAATATCACATACGATTCGTCCTGCGGGATTTGGAAGCCGGGGCGTTCGGCGAGCGGGTAAAGGATCGGATCGGTCTGTTCGAGCGGGATGAACGGGAGTGGATCGCCTGCGCAATCCTCCGCATGTATGACACGGGAGAGACGCTGAACCTGCTTCGAAGCACGGTAAGCCGAATGTTTCGCCGCTCGACGATTTATGTCAACAGCGAGGAGAAGGATGAGATGCTGTTCTACATCGGTCAGAAGAAGACGGAGCTCGCCGGCCGGAAGCTGGAGCTGCTGATGGAGCTGTTCCTCCCGGTTCGCTACCGCACCGAGGTGTATTGGGATTGCCATGTGGGGATTATCGATGCCGCGGATACGATGATCCAAGATCGCATCGCCATGTATTAGAGAGAGGCAGTGACTTCACTCAACCTTCTCAGTGCTGAAAATTCGACTTTTTGAACACGTATTTTTAAGGATGCCCCTAACCATTTTGGAGGAGGAATTGATCAAGCATGAAGGGCTATAAACTGTATACGGATTCCACCAGCCAACAGCGGGTGCGCGGGAAGGTTTCATATACGCAGGATGAGCTTACGGAGATGACCACCTTCCAACTGCGGAATATTTGCTACCGGGAACGGCTCGTAGAGGGGCTTAGCCATCGGCTGGACCGGGAAGAAATGATCCGCGTCATCCTGAAGTATTTGGGCGCGGACGAAGAAATGTTCATCGGCCCTTTCTGCGAAGGCGGTTTCGAACGCGTAAAGACGGTGATACGCAAATACATGCAGGCATCGCTTCAAGGGGACGGGGGCATTCGTGTTCCAGCCCGCATCGTCATTTATCCAAACATCGCCATCGATAAAAGCGACGGCTATAAGGTGAAGGCCCCTGCGGTATTTGCGGAGTCCAATGTACTGCTCGTCAACGACCGGATGGAGCTCTGCGGCATTCTTCATTTGCGCAAAGAGGAGGGCGAGGCGGGCAGCTTTTATTTGGCGGCGGACAGCAGCATGGAATGGCAACGCACGTCTAATCGCCAGTACAGCCTATTGTTCCTCCGCAAGCGCGATTCGGAATACGTGTATAAGGCGTATTACCAGGCGCAGGTGCTGCCGCCCATCCAAATCCAATATTATAAAATTCCGCTGGCTGAGCTGGACATACGGGAACTGCAAAAGACGGATGCCGTGCTGGGGATCGATTTCGGTACTTCCAGTACAACGGCCGGCGCTTTTTTATACCACGGGTACGCGCAGTCTCCGAGCAGTCTAGATGTGTTAAACGGTCATATTCGCTCCAATGAAGTGAATTTCGTGAAGTTTCCCGACACGACGTACCGAAGAACGGAATGGATCGAAGCCCTGCCTACCGCGGTCAGCGTAGCCGATTGCTCTGACCCGGCAGCGGTAAAATACCAGTTCGGCCATGAGGCGTTGTTGAATATCCGCCGCAGCAGCTACAGCAGCCGGGCTTCGGTATTTCAGGGGCTTAAACGCTGGGTGAACAGCTATAACCAGCCTGTCGAAATTATGGACAGCGAAGGAAATACGGCTTCCGTACTGCGGCGGGATATCATCCAGGCGTATTTGAAATACGTTATCCAGATGGCGGAACATCAATTCAAATGCAAGTTCAAGAACCTGCATTTCTCGAGTCCCGTCAAGATGAAGGCCCCGTTCCTTAAAATGTTCGCTGAGATTTTGCCGGATTATCGAATTGAGCAGCAGGAGGCGCTGGATGAGGGGATGGCCGTACTGTACAACACAATTGCGGACGGCCTGGAACGCAATATATTCATGGAGGGGACGGAGTATAAAGCACTCGTGATCGACTGCGGGGGCGGAACGACGGATTTATCCTCCTGCCGCTTCCGCGTTGAGGACGGGCATATGTCCTACCGCATCGTGATGGACGCGACGTATGAGAACGGGGATACGCATTTTGGCGGCAACAACATTACATATCGCATTATGCAGTTTATGAAAATCATATTCGCGGATTATTACACAAGCGGGCGGCGCAGAGTGACGGATATCGATGATTTGATTGATATTCCGGCAAACGACTTGTTCCGCGAAGTGGATGAGAACGGCGTAGCCGCGGTGTATACCGAACTGGAGCGACGTTATCGTGAGGCGGAGGCGATGATTCCGACCGCCTTTGCAATGTACGAGAATCGCTCGCGGGACGAGTATTACCGGGTTCGCGGCAATTTTTATTTCTTGTGGGAGATTGCCGAGGGCATGAAGGAACAGTTTTTCCGCAAGACCGGAATCCTGAGGAACCGCTTCGACGCAGAGGAGGACGATAGCCGGGATAACGATTTGCAGATCACGACGATGGAGCGATGGTTCCTGTCGGTGCTGCGGGGCGGTGAATTGAAGGATGAATATGAAATTCCGAATGTCGTGTTCAATATCAAGGAAATTACCCAGCTGATCAAAGGGGATATCTACGAGGTGCTGCGCAAATTTCTGGATGGATTCTACCAGGACGGCGTGCTGGGCCAGTATTCGATTATTAAGCTGACAGGGCAATCCTGCCGGATCGAGGTGTTTCGGGAGGCGCTAAAGGAGTTTGTACCGGGACGGAGCATCGAATTCAGGCAAAAACCCGTCGAAGGCCGTGTTCCCGAGTTGAAACTGGCCTGCCTGCGCGGAGCGATCCGCTATCTGAACGCCCGGAAGGCCGGCGTCATCGAGACGAGCATTACGAATCATGCCGCTGTCATCCCGTATTCGGTCAGCGCATACACCCATGACCGCCGCGAGTTGGAGCTAATCTCCAGCCTGGAACGGACGAACCGGGTGCTGGGCTTCATCTCCCGGCCTTATCACACACAGGAGGTGGAGTTCCTCCTGCGGGGATCAGACGGCGTGCTGCGGCACAGCTATGTGTACCATAACCGGATCAAGGACTATGAGTCCGTGAAATATGAGGATATCCAAGCGGTCTATCAGGATAAAATTCCGCAGGACGATACCGACTCTATCGTGAACGGAGAGACGAAGTATTTCGTCTTTGCGGATGACAATCACTGGGGCTTCCACGTGCTGCCGATCGCCCGCCAGGACGAAGGGCTGCTGCTCGGTCGCAAGGAGCTGTTTCCGTTCGAGAACGAGCGGTCGGAGCTCGACTTTTTTGACGGGATGAAGTAAAGCAGTGAACTTAGTTATTAGGCCTCCGCCACTAACTAAGCGACTAGTTGTGTTGACAAGAAGGGAAGAGCGGAAATGTACGAGGTCTTATTTCGAAGATACGTAGCGCTGGCGATTGACCGGATTATTACTGGTGTGGCGGCTACATTGATCAGTTTCATTTGGATTTTACCGGGAGAGCTGTTTGAATACAATTCTATCTATTTAGCATTAACGCATCTATTGATCTCGATCACCTGTGATTGGATTTACTACTGTCTGATGGAGTCATCTAAATACCAGGCTACTATTGGCAAGAGACTACTTGGAATCATGGTCGTGGACAAAGACTACGAACGAATTACATACGCAAGGGCTAATAGCAGGTACTGGGGGAAACTGCTCTCGGGCTTGATTCTTGGCTTAGGCTACCTGATGGCCTTCTCTCATGAGAAGCGGCAGGCGCTGCATGACAGAATGGCGGGGACTTATGTAGTAAAGAAGAGCTTCCTGCTCTTTATGCTCAACTGTCAGAAAGACGATGATGTCAAAACGGGCATTGCGCATGCATAAGGTAGGAGGGCGAGACATCGTGTATGCACGATTTTGGAAAAGGGCGGTAGCAGCCTTATTGGATCTATTGGTTGTCGCTTCGATTCATCAGGTGATTGGTATATTGAGCAGTTTCGCATGGTATTGGTACCTGCAGGATCCTTATAACTATTATGAGTATTTAGATGAACTAATAGTGTTAATTAATGTTACTCGAGGTATCTTGCTACTAGTTGTATTCTGGCATTATTTCACGATCATGGAATCTTCCAGGTTCCAGGCAACTTTTGGAAAAATGGCGATGGGATTGAGAGTAGTTAATCAGGAGGGGAAGAGAATTACTTTTCACCGGGCGACTGCACGGTTTTGGAGTAAAAGCTTCTCGGCCTTCACGGTATTGATTGGCTGGTTCATGGCAGGCTTCACCAAGAAAAAACAGGCGCTTCATGATATCGTAGCTGGCACTTGCCTGATAGAGGAAGAAACATTGAAAGCCAGACAAATGGAGACCGCTGCCACCGTGTAGAAGTAAGGCGTTGAGTTTTACATTTGAAGTGTAGTAGGCGGTTTACTGGGGGGAAGAGCGTGAATGTATGACGTGCTGTGGAGAAGGTATTTTGCTATGTTTGTTGACCGGATTTTTATGGTGCTGTTCTTATTGATAGTTACCTTTATTTTTATTACCCCAGAAGAGCTGATGTATCGTTTCAATGGGACACTGGTGATATTCAGTTTGATCGCTCAGTGGCTGTATTTCACTATTATGGAATCTTCCAAATACCAGGCAACCTTCGGAAAGATCATGCTAGGTGTAGTCGTGGTCGACGATATGGATGAGAGAATTACCTGGGGCAAGGCCAACGCTAGATTTTGGAGCAAGCTGATTTCATCCATCTTGGGAATTGGTTATTTCATGGCAATTTTTACGGAGCACAAGCAGGGGCTGCACGATAAGATCGCTGATACATATGTCGTCAACAAGGAGATGCTTCTGTATAAAAAGAGCAATCTTCAGCCATTGGTATCCACGGGGAAGCTTGATTTGGCAAGCAAGGGCTTCAACTGGCCGGATTGAGGGTAGCAGGGGATCGGCAAATTTGAAGGAGAGTAGTCTATGTACGCTGGATTTTGGAAAAGGTTTGTTGCTTGTATATTAGATAGTTTTATTGCATACATACTCGGGTTTTCTTTAACGATTCTTGAGTTCTTGTTGAATATGCTTCTTGGAAGAGAAATGGGATCTTCCACTCGTGATCCGGGACTATTCAAGACAATTATTTTCTTTCTTCGAATACCGTGTTACATCTTAATTCCTTGGCTGTATTATGCGATTTTAGAGTCTTCCAAATTACAGGGGACTCTCGGCAAGAAGGCTCTCGGCATCGTTGTCGTAGACCAGCATTATCATCGAGTATCATTTGGGAGGGCTAGCGGTAGATTCTGGTGTAAAATCCTATCCTCTGTGTTCTTTGTGGGTTTTATCATAGCTGGGTTCACAGAAAAGAAACAGGCTCTCCACGATATCATTGCAAACACATATGTTGCGAAAAAGAAAGCACTCGAACTGAACAAAGATCAACCTCCAATGTACCCGCACGGAGTTCATATGCAGGGTCAGCAGGTTTGATAGGGTATCTGATCAGATAGAACTTATCTGGGAGAGTCGTAAAACGTCACAGCCGGAAGGGGGGAAGGCAATGTTTAACCATATCGCACCCAAGTTTGAGAAGGGCCGGATCCTAAAGACGGCGATGCTGGAAAATCTGCGGGATTTCCCACGCGAATTTGTGGACGTCTGCTATCACGAATATACGGATGGCATCATTTCGGGTGCCCATGTTGAGGTCGGAGCAGATTCTCTGATCGTGCATCCCGGTATCGTCAAGCATCAAGGGCAACTATATTTGCTGAAAGATACTGTGAGTATCAAGTACCGCGCTACAGGACGGGAGGCCGCGCTGAAGGTTCGCTTCCATGCTGGCCACGAGGACAACGACTGGCAGACATTCCGCAGCGAGATCGTGATCGACGAGCAGATCGAGGCGGATGCCTCCGAGCTGGAACTGTGCCGCTTTAAGTTGAAGGAAGGCGCCCGGCTGCGCCAGGACTACCAGGGCTTCAGGGACCTGGCGACTGAATTTAATACCGTGAATGTTCTGCATGTCCGCTATGCGGCTTACGGCAAAAGCACCTTGTCCCCGGTTATCCTGCGCTGCTTCGCAGAGGAAATGATGCGCAAGGGAAGCGGCGATCCGCAGGACTTCATGTTTACGATGATGTGCATGAACGAGGGAACCCTCGCTCGGGACGTCATTTTGCACTATATGACCAGTCGTCTCGGCATGAGCAGCAGGGAGTATACGAACGTGGAGATCCACAAGTATCTTAGCCGCATCCTAGATGGCGTCCGCGGTGGCGGTGGCGGCAGGCTGGGCATGACCCCGGGCGGCAGCCAGCGGGTGATTGTGGATTAGGGATGGATTTACCCCAAAAAAGGAGGAGGAAAAGTTATGTCGTTTATGGATGAGAAGATTACGCAGATCATTAATGAAGCAGAGCAATCGATGGTATCCCGTTCGATTACGGATGGGCCGGTGAAAATTGGGAACCGGTATTATGAATTTACCATGCAGTCTTTCTACGAGGACAAAATCTCTCTCTACCTTCCTGCTGACTTTGAAGAAATGCCTAAGGAGATTCGTTCCATCAAGTATCCCTATGAACAACGGCCTGAAATCATTAGAAGCGATGAGACGGGAGCCATTAATTTCACGCTCAACCGAATAGATCATGAGTTAAAGGATGAAATGGTAGCGGAACTGTCTGCTGGAATGAAAACGATGATTCAAAAATCGAATCCCTCCCATGTCTTCTATGAAAGCGGGGTAGAGACCGTAAACGAGAAAACGTACGGATACTTTGAGTTCAAAAATATGGTGATCGACGGTGCCTTATTTAACATCATGTATTTCCTCGAGTTTGAAGGCAAGGTCTTAATGGGAACCTTCTGCTGCCGGTATGAGGATTATCCGGATTGGAGAGATGTGGCGTATCAAGCAATTCGCAGCCTCACTGTCCATGTTGAAGAAGAAGGAGGGGAATAAGCATGAGCGAGATCATCTATACGTCTGCCAATATAGTGGTGTCGAACTATAAGTTCGAGAGAATTACGGAACTCATCATCGATAAGCAGATGAATGAACATGCCAAGCTGTTGATTAGCGGCATTATTTCCGAAGACATGCAGGATAAGTATATTGAACAAGCAAATGCGAGCGATACCATTCGGGTTGCGGTCCAGGATAAGGACAAGGAAATTCCTCTGTTTCATGGTGTAATTACGAATATCTCCGTACAAGCTGCGCGTGGTGTAAGAAGCATTGCTATTGAAGCTCATAGCTTATCCATCCTTATGGACATCCGCAAGGAAACAGGATCTATCCAAAACAAAGAGTTATCTTATAAAAGTTTGTTTCATCGGATTATAGCAAGCTACCCTGATTCCGATGTCATTGACGAAGCATCGCAAGGCAAAAAAACGGGTGGATTGCTGGTTCAATATCAAGAAACCGATTGGGCGTTTATGAGGAGATTAGCCTCGCATTTCCATGCTCCTCTAATTCCTGTCAGCTCTCAAACCGGGATCAAGCTGTATGTCGGATTGCCGGACGCTGATCATCTCCAGAAGTTAGATGAATACAACTACGCTATCACTAAAGATTTAAGAGATTATAAGCTGAAATCAGAGAATGGTGTCAAGGATATTTCAGAACAAAGTAGCATCAGTTACACCGTTACAAGCCACAAGGTGTTTGAGTTGGGCCAAGCGGTCACCTTCCAGAAGCGGACATTGCATGTCAGCCGCGCGGAGACCAAGCTGGAGAACGGCATACTGAGCAGTATTTATGATCTAAAAGATGCCAAAGGGCTGCGCTGTCGAACGGAATATCCCTATGCTCTAGCGGGAACGTCGTTATTTGGAACGATCCTTGATGTGGCAAAGGATAAGGTCAGGCTGAAGCTGCATATTGATCAGGATCAGCCTGTGAATGAAGCTATGTGGTTTGCTTATTCCACGGTTTATTCATCCCCGGATGGGAGCGGCTGGTACTGCATGCCGGAAAAAGGGGATGAAGTACGGCTTTATTTTCCCGACGAACAAGAGAAAAATGCTTTTGCTGCGAGCTCGGTGGATACCGACTCCTCTAATCCTGAGAAACGAAGCGATCCTTCAGTGAAGAGTATCAGTACCAAATATGGCAAAGAAATCGTGTTTAAACCCGGCGCAGTTGAAATTATTGGCGGAGGCCAATTGCTGATGAAACTCACCGATGATGGGGGGATCGAAATTAACAGCGACAAGAAGATTTCTCTGTCGGCTATGGAGGATATCGAAATTAACGGCGGCGCCAAGATTGTCATACAAGGGGAGTCAGGCATTGAATTCGTTCAAGGAAATGCTTCGCTTAAAGTGGAGGATGAGGTCACGCTGAGCGGGGGCAGGGTGAATATCGAATGAGTTCTGTCATGAGTCGTGAAGAGGCGTTGGGTCATTTATTGGAAAATCATGTGTTTGATCGCTGGCAGGGCGACTTGGATATCATTTCTGAGAGCTATATCCAGAATCAAGAGGCTACTATAGCGGAATTCATGAGTTCTGTGGATTCAGCGTGTAAAAAGGCGGCCGAGCTTCAAGAAGGAGGGATGAAGGGAGATATCCAATATATCTATCTCTCTTTGCTGCGGACAAGCTTAATGGAGCATAAGGCTATTTATCGCATTGATATTCATGATGAGCGCTGGTTTCTTGATCCTGTAGAGTGTTCATCTCACTGGCAGGCAGATTTTATATTCAATCCTTTATTTCAGAGAATGCGGGAGTTGGAAGCTGTTAAAGCAAGCTATGCCCGAAAAGTATCAACGATGGATATTGAACGAATCTTGCAAATTGAAGCGATAAGATATCATTTGTTCACTATCGAATTTATGAGAAGTATGATTCCTTCTATTTTGGAATGCGAGGGCTACAACCAGCTGGTCAAGAAACCGAATATTTGCATTCTAGCCGGGGAATACCGGGATCGCAGCGAGCTGCTCTATGGCCAGCCGGAAGCCGAACCGGAAGAAATCACGGCAGAGCAGTGAACGGAGGAGGGATGTCATGGATTACTTTGTGATGCAGCAGGATGAACGCTATACCGATACGCCAGTCTTACAAAATATTCGGCAAAAAATAGATATTCGGCATATGAATCGCTTACGTTCTCATCAAATTGCAGATACAACGATTTTTCAGGTTAAGGCATCTACCGATACAGAGTACTTGGATCTATTAAGCGATCAGCTCTACTTGATGTCTGAGAAGTTGAAGAAATTGATCGCCATGTATGAGCCGGATTGTATTTTTAAGCATATTCCTCTGATGGACCAATTCAATAAGAAGCAAAGTCTTTACTTCCTACCTTTTTTTGAGGAAGTTGAAGCTCTAAGTCCAAGCAGTGAGTTTAATGCGGATCGAAGCGTCATTAAGAAGCTGGTGCTTCAAGGGGAGAAGGTGGCGAAGAGACGAATTTTCCGCGTGCAAGAAAGTGAGCAACCTCTAATCATTGTCCGCTTAGATGTAGCTGAGAGCATACTCCGCCGAGATATGATCGGGGTTAGCTTAAAGAAAGTTCTCGTGGAGTGATGGAACGAAAGCTGGGGAAGGGCGTGAACGAATGGATAAGTATGAGTACGTTGTACGTGGTGCTAATATTTTTTGCGATTGTGGATCACATTTACGGAAACTGAATTTGCCGAATAGCCACGGGGCCTATGTTAATGGCAAACCGATGATGAACGAATCGGACTCGATTCCCGAAGTAAATATTTCGAATTTTGGGATCTGCAGCAGTCCGGAAAATCAGAGTGGCGAGACGGTTTACCTCATCTCGATGGATGGCCAGGAAATACATGGGAAGCCATGTCTGTTAGCTCTGTTAGCCGGAAGCAAATGGGAGAAAACCAAAGAGCAGGCAAGGGTAGAAGGGAAATCGGCTCTGACGACCGAGTCAGAATTGCACTGCTCCTTAGGCGGGGTGATTCGCTTTAACAGCAGTGGCCAACATGAAGAGGAGTAGAATGATATGCCAAATATGAAGAGCATAAGCGGAGGCGACCGGACAGCATGAAAAGTTATGCGATCGGAGGCTAGTGGATATGATAGGTTTTGAAAACATAAGCGTAACATCGCCATATCGAATCAAAGTAGTTCAGGACATTCAAATGGAATGGAAGCCAAACGAGCATGGGCGACTTTTCATTTGCGGCCTTGTCGATGATCAGGATCAGGTTAACGCCGTACTCAAAGCGTCGACGGATGACCAGGTTCAGGTGTTTGACGGGGAAACCAAGATTTTTAGCGGCCTCATTGCCAACGTACAAACCAAGCATCACAACGGGATTTATAGTATAGAGCTAGAAGCCATTTCCGGCACGAGCCGGCTGGATGCCCAGAAGAGGCGCCGATCCTTTCAAAATAAGAACATGACGTACGGCGAACTCGTCAAAAGCGTGTTAAAAACTTATGCCGGGTACGATGTGATTCAACTCATTGGCGAAAATAAGCTTATTGGCGAACCGATCATCCAGTATGATGAGACGGACTGGGAGTTTCTTAAGCGGATGGCCAGTCATTTGCAGAGCGTGGTGTTCAGTGATATTTACGAAGCCAAACCACGGATGTACATCGGCGTGCCAAACAGGAATAGCATCCAGCTTCCCAATGATTTGGCGTATACAGCAAGCAAAGATTTACTAGCTTATCAAGAGGCCAGGTCAGGATCTGCATCGGTGCATCATACCGATTTTTTTACATACGAGATTCAAAGCGGCATACGTTACGCCATCGGCGATGAGGTTCTATTCCGAGATAAACCGATGGTGATTAGTGAAATGAAAGCCGCCATGAGTCAGGGCCAACTGATCTATAATTACCGCTTATCGAGAAGAGATGGCATACGTCAACATCGGATACATAACCCCAAGTTAGTCGGCGTCTCGATGAACGGGAAGGTGTTAGATGTCAAAGGTCAGCAGGTTAAGCTGCATTTGGAGATCGATCAGGAGCAGTCACCTGCATCGGCCTTTTGGTTTCCCTTTGCCCCGCCTACAGGCAGTGCCATGTACTCGATGCCTCAGAGAGGAACGAATGCGAGCCTGTACTTCCCGGATGATGCAGGAAGCAAGGCCAAGGTCATCGGCTGTGTCCGGACAAACGGAGAGGATTGCGGTAAGACAGGCGATCCAAACAACCGCTACTTCGGTACGGAGCATGGCAGCGAGTTAGAAATTACGCCGACAGCGATTAATGTGGTGAGTGGTTCCAAAGAGCCGCTCATGATTAGCTTTGATGATGCCGCAGGTGTCATCCTGACAAGCCACCGGAAGCTCACGATGAACGGCGGCGAAGATATTTCGTTGTATACTCCGAAACGTGTGGTATTCCGAACACCGAACATGATCCTGGCCAAAAAGTTAAGCAAGCTGAGCGGATTTACGGTTGAAAGCGAGTACCACCTACTCGGAAGCCAGGTCAAGCTGGATGGAGCCGATCGGACAAGCTATCCGAAATATAATGATGAGATTGAGACTTATACGCCGCCGAAGGAAGAAACAGAGGAGAAGAAATTTAGTTGGGGCAAGCTCTTTAAGAATGTAGTGGCGGGGCTAGCTGTGGTGGCAGCGGTCACTGCGGTAGCGGTGCTGTGTGTAGCCACTTTAGGAGCTGGAGCTGTTGTCATTGGAGCCGTGGCTGCCGGGGCTGCGATAGCAGGAACAGCTGCCGTAGCCAGCATGGCTGTCTCAGATATCATAAGAGGCGAAGTCAGTGATATGAAGGATTATACGCAGGCTGCCTTTAGAGAAACCTTAATAGGAGCCGTTTCGGGAGCCGTTTTCGGTCCGTTTGGAGCTACAGCAACCATCGGTGGGAAGATGGTCTTAGGTGCAACTACAAATACGTTTGAAAGTATTATGCGCCAAGGCATGGAGAATAACGGATTTAGCTTCGGTACATTACTCTTGGACGCAGGAATTGGTGGCATAACCGGTGGATTATTTGATGCTAGAGTTCTAAAGGGTATCGGAAACGCGGGGAAAAAAGGATTCCAGAAAGCAAATGAGCTTTTCCAAAAAGCAGTTGGTACTTCTACAGCATGGCTAAAGCAAGGAGTTAAGAGCGTAGAAGAAGGCTTTAAAGAGAGCCTGAAGGACTTAGCGGCAGTAGGCAGTCAATTTGCTCAAATGTTTATGGTGAGGAACCAACCGGCACTGGCAAATGGTGTCCCGATGCCAAATGTTAATTTCTTTGAGAAATGGATGCCGGAAAAACTTCCTCAACGAACCGAAGTACAGATTAATTATGACAAGGCTATGAAGGAGATTAAGGAGGAGGCGGAGAAGAAAATAGGAGGGGCTGCTGATCCTGATAAGATAGTTGTTGATGAATATGGTAAGCTTAAAAAAGATAAATCAATAAAAGGACAGGCTCATCATTTAAATCAAGATGCAGCATTTAGAAGTGTAATTCCTAAAAATAAAGGATTGGCGATTAAATTAGAAGGAAATGCTTTTAAAGATGTAGGAACCCCGCATTTTAATGCACACAAATCATTAGAGGAATTTTGGTCTCAATTTCGTAAAGGCGGTACTAGGTATAAAGAGAAACCTACTTGTGGTGAATATACAAAAGCTCTTTATCAATCTCTTCAAGATGCAGGGTTATCAAAAGAAAATGCATTTTACGCTGTTAGGGAAGCCATAAAACAAAGAAGAGCTTTTGGATTAACGGCTGATATGCCAGTACCAAGGATACCAGGGCCAATGAATAGTTTGAAAAAGTATTTATTTAAATAATTAGATTGTGAAAGGAGTACGCATATGGATGAGCAGTTTATCAGTAGAATTACAAAAATAAATTGGTTTGCTAATTGTGGTAAACTACCTGAAGCGAAAATAAGTTTTGAATATACCACTGTTGAAAATTGGAAAAAGGCATTAAAACAATCTGATGGGAAGTATTGGGAGCAAATTACCCAAGAAGTGGATAATGAATTGTCAGAATACTTGTTAATTAATCATCCTAAAAGATATAAGGAATGGAACAAGTATGCTAAGGAAGGTAGAGACATTATTGACAAATTAGTAGTTCCTAATGTTACTAACTATTTAAACGATAACAAACTTCCGCAATCTTTGCTAAATAATGTTAAGTGGGATATTATTGGTGCATTAATGGAAAATAATTATCGAAACGAACGACAGCCAGCCTTTTTTATGGAGTTATTTAAAGTATATGAATCAGGTAACTTTCCATGTGGATGGAAAGGAAGTTGGCCTAATGGAAAGTTAATTGTATATTAAACTTTTTGGTGAATGAGGTATGATTATGTCTAATTTTTATGAGTTGAGTGAAGAAGAAAAACAAATAATTGAAGATACAAAAGGTAAAGTTGCAGAAATTACATCTGAGATATTTATGTTACTTAACAAGCAGTTTGATGATACAACTGAGCTTGAAAGGCAAATACTTGCAACTTTTTGTTTTGGTATCATAAATGGAATTGTTTTCGAAAGAGATATCCCCCCTTTGCAAGCACACTCTATAACTCATAGTCTTTTAGTTGCAAAATTTAATTATAGTGAGGATCAAGCAGAGGATTTTACTCAGGAATTAATTAACTCAACGGATGAAGAATATCATCCAGTTATGTTTTCTATTATTCGCAGAGGGATAGATGGATATCGTCAGTACTTTAATGATGATAAGGCACAGCTTAGAGCAAATATTATAGAGGTTCTTGATATTATTAATAGTGAAAGTGATTAGACAGAAGGTTGTTAAGAATTAAGATGTCATCTTCAATTCATTTTCCGTTATATAGCTATTTTATGTTTATCAACTTAAAGCCTGTTTCTATAAGATAAGTAGAAACAGGCTATTTCTATGTTTGAGTATTAAAATAAATAAGGGGGGCGTTTCGTAATAGAGATAAAAAGGCTGCATTGTCAATAGAAAATCAGACAACTGTTTATGGTATTTTCGTTTAGTCAAACGCTGCCACAATAGGGGCAGAATCGCGGATATATATCTATAGCCTTTATTTCTTGCCCTTAACCGACCAGTGACAGCTATTTGGACAAAGAGTTCGTTGAAATAAAATACCTCTACATATGAGAATTTTACCTAAGGAATATAAGCACTTCGTCGTAAGGTAAGAACGAATCGTGCCATCCAGGGAGTTGCCCTTGAAGGACGCGTTATGAAACGCGGAAACAACATGGTTAAGGTACATTTAGACATTGATCATGACCCTGACGAACGAGGAAATTGGTGGTTTCCGTATTCGCCGGAAGGCAATAATATCTTCCACTGCATGCCGGAGGAAGGGGCGCGCATCAAAGTCTATTTTCCGGAGGGGACTGAGAAAAAGGCGATTGCCATCAATTCAGTGCGGGGTAAAAACGATGAGATGAAGTCGCGCACTGTCTTCCAGAAGCCGACCACAAAGGTGTTCCACATGCATGGAGAAGCAAAGATGGAACTTGGTGAAGATGGTGTATTATTCGAGAAGAATACCGTCAGCTTAACTCTGGATGGGAACGATATTTCATTAAACGCTACGGAATCGATTCTCGTAGTAGCGTCTGATAAAATCGAACTAGGCGGCCAAAATGTGCCGGAGCATATTAAGCTCGTGGCTAATGAGACGATTACCTTCTTCACGAACACGGAGCATTACATGGAAATCCGGCCGGAGTATATAGGGATTAAAGGGAAGAAAGTGAATTTCGAGAAGGTTGAAATGGACTTTCTGGACATGCTTACGGATGAAGAGTTAGAGAAGTTGTATGTGGATCATGAATATCTTAAAGTTATACGGCAAAGAGCTGAAGGCATAAAAAATGTTCCGGCGGGCACTTATATTATGCCGAGTTGGACAGAGGAAGACAATCAAAAAATTAAGGACGATGCAACTGCACGTTTTAGAGATCCGGCAACCAGAAACGATGCCAAAGAGTCGCTAAGAGGGCTAGGAAATAAAGAGTTAAAGAAACGCTACCAAGAAAAGGTTTTACCACCGCCACCAGAACAGGAAGACAAATCAAAGAAGGAAAGAGCCAAAGAACAGCAAAAATATGCAGAGTTCTATCAAAATTACATAGATATACGAAGTGGCAAGAAGGCGGCTCCTCAGCAGCCAAGTAATCCATGGAAAGCTCTGAAGGAAAAACTACCGATTTAGGGATTGACGTCGCATATAGAGAAGCAGGCTAAAGAAAATGCAATTTTCAAGGGCTTGTTGGAATTTCAAAAGCTGCAATATCTGGCTTGGTAGAAGAAGCAGAAGAGCAACGGTTAGATCAAATCATTCCATTGATGCCGGACTATTTTAGTAAAGATGCTGATGAAGGGATCTATTATTCGCGTTTTACCTTTGAGGAGCTTGTGGTTAAGCGGCAAAAATTGTGGCGGAACTAAGCTTAATGTTTGGAGCCGTAGCTGTCGTAGGTGCCTTTTTCACCGGAGGAGTATCGTTATATTTATATGCTGCATTGAACGGTGCTTGGGGCCTCGCACAAATTGGTGTCAGTATTGTGAAGCTGAGGGATCTAAATGATGGGATCATTTCGGATTCAAGCTTTTTTGGGATTAACCAGGAAATGGTATATGTGGCGGGGGCAGTGCTAACGATAGTAGATATAACGATGCTCGGAAAAGCTGCAATGAAAGGGGCTAATACAGCAGCTAATATCAAGTATATGAAGGGTATTGACCAGATTTTTACACCTAAAGTTCGCTTAGATAGAGTAGTTAAAGTTTCTAAGGAGATGGAATTAGAGAATCTGGCCAAAAAATCTTCTTCATTAAAAGAGACTCCAAATTTGAAGAATGAGAAGGAATTGCTTGACGCTATAGAGAAAATGAACACAAGCCCACATGAATCTTTAGGGGTGATGGGGAAAACAGAACCAAAACCAGCGCCGAAGCCAGAACCAAAACCAAAACCAGAACCAGAGATTGAGGGGACGGGTAAAGGTCCGAATAAATATTTAGAAAAACCTGCTGATGAAAATGGAACTTTAAACATTGGGGCTCGAGGTAAACCTATAGAAGGAGCATATAACATCGATATAGATCCTAAGTCTCCTGATGTTTATTATGGAGATGCAACCCAATTAACTAATATTAAGACAGGAAGCCAAAGTAGAATTATTATTGAGAACCCATTTGGATACGATCCCTTGAATCCGGAAATACTCAGAGTTTTATCAAGGGATGGAGAAATTATTATTACTGGCTCACGTT
Source organism: Paenibacillus lentus (assembly GCF_042714055.1). Taxonomy (GTDB): domain Bacteria; phylum Bacillota; class Bacilli; order Paenibacillales; family Paenibacillaceae; genus Fontibacillus; species Fontibacillus lentus_A. The sequence continues at coordinate 181,728 of NZ_JBHGVC010000009.1, read as the reverse complement.
CTAATATGAAAAAACTGTTAAGGCAATTAGAGGATAAAGGATTAAAAATCAAGGGTGAAAGACGAGATGTTCCGAACGATGGTAGCTATCTAACCACAGATGGTGAAAAAATCATGTCACCAATGTTAGATCAATATACATTTATTAGAAAGTGAGGTAAGGGAAATGAATCTTACGATTGATATTAGTAATGAAGAATTTGATGGAATTGTAGATGATTCAGGAGATTTTATACCAACCATTTTCTTGGGTTTTCCAAGTGATATTAGGGGCACATATGAATTTGAGCTCATTAATACTGTTATAAATATATATGATTTTCAAGATCAAATACAAAAGCAAGGATTTCATATAAAGGATGATTCACTCTTTGTATTTGGCAAAATGAAAGTTCAAATTGAGAAAGTAAAGGGGGCGGATTTTAAAATAATTGAAGGTAGTTCCCCTGAGGCTCGTGAACAGTATCTTAGTTGGCCATATACAATTGATAAAGGGGATATTGTATGTAAGTCCGGTGGGAAGTTATCTTTTCTTGATAATTGTTATGTAGCCTTGATGATTGTTACTGAAAGTAAGCCTAAAATAACATTAACATTTGATATAACGGAGACTGTTCCATTTGATTTCATGAATGGTACTAGTATAGAGCAAGCTAAGCTAAAGAAAAATGAATATAAACAAATAATATCTCATGGTAAACTGTTTGACTTCACCTTTTTTAAAGATCATTTTGGCTCTGGGAGAGTGGCTATTAAGAATGAAGAGTTAAACAAATCCTAGGTTTACAAAGTTTTAGTTAAGATCGTACAATACAACCAACAAACATTAAACAACTTAAGCACTTGATAAATAACAAAAGCTCTTTTCCCACTTGAATTATGGAGTAGGGATGAGCTTTTTTTGTATGCTCAAAATTTTGAAGGCTCAAGAGCAGTTAGCAGAAACTATTAGTAATAATGGTATTAGTGCCTATGAAGTAACTGAAGGTTTGGTTGATGGAAAGTTAAGCGAATTGTCTCGTAAATTCACATTTTCAAAAGATAATTATTCGCTATGGATGTATCTTTCAGAAAAAGTAACTGTTGTAAACAAAAATGCGTGGTCTTGGTTAGAATAGTTAGTTTGTGATTCTGAGGTTATAATGATTTATCATTCAGATACGGAAAAATTTTGTTTTGTCTTTTTATAAAGGATTCGATCTACAACTTGTTTTAGCTGGTTTTTTACCTAAAATAAATGAGTTTTTTAATGTGTATTCAATCTATATTACTAATGATCAGCTAGATTATCTCTTGTGTTTAACTCATTCTGACATGATATATGCTTCAGGTGACGCTATTCCTCGTTTAGAAAAGTACAATAATATTAAATATAATTTTGGTCTGAGAACTTTGAGTAATGTATTCAATATTCTTGATGTTAGAGCAGAAGAACTCAGCATTGAAAAAAAGCAAAACATATTGGAACAATTTGTTCTAAAATTTGGAAACAAAGAGATATCCTCTCCTTTATGGGAGGGTATGGTCAGTGATGCATCAGCTTTCGATTCTCAAACATCATTAAGTTTAATCGAAAAGTTCATAGGAGTTACTAAAGCAATAGTGTTTTTTGATGAAGATGAGGAGGAGGAAATAGGATTTATTTTTGATTCTTCTAGAGAATTACAAAAGTATCTGAATGAGGCACCTTGGGGAGAAGTGTATATAACAAATGAGAATACTGAACATTTGATTTGTGTTAATGAATATAGCCAATTACGGACGTGGGGAAGTGCGGATTTATGGTTTAATCATTTTCAGGGGAAGCGCAATGACGAGTGAAGAAATAAGACAATAAACTATCCATCGATTACAAAAGCTGCTATCAAAAAGATACTAGTTGACGATTTATATGACTTGTACCCATCGTTGGAAAATGATTACGATTTAAGACAATATGCTGGTAACATAGATCGTCAGATCTATTTTATGGAGGTTGTCACAGATTTACGCAAACTCATGAATCTTGCCGGTATAGATGGGGTGGCATTTAAGCATTTACCGAAGCCAACTCTTTTAAAATCAACTTCAGTGTTTCGCAGAATCTTTGAGAAATTAACGCAGAGTACTGGTCGATGAGGAAACGGGAGAACGCTATAGAATGGGCCATGGGTTATCGCAAGGCTAGTCAGCATCCATTAAATTGTTGGAAGGTGGTAACGAAAAAGTTGCCGCCTTCTATTCTGTTATAGACGAGAAAATAAGAAAATCTTGACAAGATTCAATTCAATGTATATCTTGTTAGTAACAAATAGATAATATCAAAATGTTACGAACGGGTGAATATAGATGAGTATCAGGGATAGCAACGGATTAACGGAAGAAGAGTTTCTGAAACAGTACGATGCCGGGGATTATGAACGTCCGTCGTTGGCTGCGGATATGGTTATTTTTACGGTGATGGAGAAAGAAGAGTCCAATTATCGCAAGCTCCCGGAGAAGTCGCTTCGTGTATTGCTGATTCAGCGTGGAGGGCATCCGTTTTTGGGGAAATGGGCATTGCCAGGTGGATTCGTTAGGCCCAATGAGACGACCGAACAGGCGGCGGAGCGTGAACTGCGGGAGGAAACCGGCGTAGATAATGTCTATTTGGAACAGCTGTATACTTTTAGCGATCTGGGGCGTGATCCTCGTACCTGGGTGATGAGCTGCTCCTATATGGCACTGATCGATAGCAGCAAGGTAGAGGTTCGAGCAGGTGATGATGCGGACAATGCGGCCTGGTTCGAGGTATCTTATTCACTCCTGCGTGAGCTGAAGGAGATCACTCCGGACGGGGTTGTGAGAACCTGGCAGTATGAGCTGGAATTGACCTCGGAGAGGGAGCGGCTGTCGGCGGTCGTGGAACGCAAGGTTACTTCGACGGAGACGTCTACACGAACGGAGCATTCGGTAGTATCTAATCAGGGTTTAGCTTTTGACCATGCACAGATTATTGGCTGCGCGATCGAGCGGCTGCGAGGCAAAATCGAATATACCAGCATTGCGCTGCATCTCATGCCGAAGCTGTTCACGCTCACGGAGCTGCAGCAGGTCTATGAGGTCGTGCTGGGCAAGGAGCTGCTGAAGGCAGCCTTTCGCCGCAAGGTTGCCCATCTCGTAGAGGAGACCGATCATTACACGGAGAATGCCGGGCATCGGCCGTCACGATTATACCGAAGGAATTGGGAGATGATTTGATGTTTTACAACCTAGAGGATTTACGGAAAGCGTATCAGGCGGGAGAGAAGTTTAAATTTTTATTTTTCTGGGGACATACACCGCCCGCGGATGGCTCGATTAATCAGAGCTGCTTCAGTCAATGGTGGAAATCCAGCTTTGTCGTGGAGGAGGTGTGATTTCTCACGATAGATTGCAAAAAACGTTTGGATGTGGGACAAGTCGGGATAGTGCGGGAATCCCAAGGAATATGCGGGATGAGACATGTTTTTCTATGCAAAAAAAAGGTTTGGATAGTTTGCAAAAAAAATGAGCCTGTGAGCGAAATATAAAAAAACGCTCCGAAGGCTCTTTTTTTAGTTTCAGGGGGATTTCCTGCTTTTCATAATCTTTAAAAGTCCATTGTATAAGGCTTTACGGCAGATTTCCACAACTTTAATAACCTTTACTCGTGAGTGATATTCAGATGGACAATTTATGGATTTCCAATGTAACCAATGTAACATGCTAATGAACCTGTTACATTGGTAAAAATCCTTATATCGTAAGGTGTTTGCGATTTTTTGCATGACCGCCTGTTACATTGAAAAAATGGTCAAATGATATGAAATCATATCATTAATGATTTAAAAACTCCCCTTCGATCATGGTGGGATATGTGGGACAGGCGATGATTTAGGATCCCACTTAAAAAATCTTGTAAGACAAGGGGGGATTAAGCTTGTTTTATAGGAGGTGGGACGCAGAAAAGATATGATTTCATATCATTTAGGCAAAAAAAATTAAGCCCCTTGCTTAGTAGCGGCTTCTTCTCTTCCATTCTTCGAAGGATATGATTCTTTGCTCGAATTACCAGCCTTGCGATCTGACAATAGCATCTCGATGCGCTCCTCGATCCTCCCCTGGTCTTTTTGGCTCAACTGATGAAACTTCGCAAGCAGTTCGATGTCCTCTGGAGATAGCACTTGTTCGCCGGAAAGAGATTCTGGCTCTATTTTTTCAGATACATGAAATTCACTGCCTCTAACTATCCAATCAATTGAAACTTTTAGAACCGAACTCAAAGGCACTAATACAGCAACCGATGGAGCATACTTGTCGTTCTCCAGACTACTCATTGTCCCTATCGAAATACCTGTGGCCCCTTTAATATCCTCGATAGTAAGCCCGAGCTCCTTCCTTCTTCTCTTGATTCGTTGACCAATCGTTTCCAACACAAACGCCTCCATTTCAGTTTTCTAATATTTATTTTCAGGACATAGATAATTCTTGTTGACATTTTCAGATATCTGAAATAAAATGATAGATAGATAGGAAATCATATCACACAAAGTTTACCACACATCATGTATGTACTGACAACATGTATTATTTTGATCTTTGAAAACTGAATATTTGAATCTATTAGATCGCAAAGGGGGGAATAAAATGATCGAACAAAAACAGCGAATCGGTGATGCCCGGTTACTTTCCATTTATAAGGAAGGATTCACTCACGTGTCTAGTGCAGTAGATGAAGTGAAGTTTTTATGGCCTCAGACGGCTGACACCCTTGTAGGGGCATATGAAGAGATTAATAGCCGCCTATTAAAACAGGTCATGGAAGAACGTATGAATCTGGAAGGCGAAGTAAAGCGTTTTTTAGCCAAGTCCAATAGTCAGCTTGTATATCTCGCAAATCTGGAGAAGCACTTGAGAAATTTACAGCAAGAAATGGAAGGGGTATATGAAGAGGCTAAGATGAAGCAGGCAGTTGATGAAGGAGGTGACAGCCTTGAAGAAGCGGGAACTGACGCCACTGGGGGTACTGATAAAGACCCGCCTGAATGAGATCGGCATGACGCAGTATTGGCTTGCAAAGAAAGTTGGCATGAACACTAGCTATTTGTATCTGATCATGACGGGTGAGCGATCTGGAAAAACCTATATGAATAAGATCAGTCGTGCGCTTGGGATTGATCTTAAAAAGTGCAGCAAATCGGCATGAGGAGGAGAAAGGATGGAAGGAAAATTGAATGCAAAAGTTGAGGAAACAATTATCGTGCTTTGTGATTGGATAAAACAGGCCGTTGAGGGATACACAACCGCAGAAGAACTAATAGCACTCCCTGCGGTTGTGCAAAGTGTAGCTGCCCTTTACGAAACAACTAAGGATACTAGTTCCCTCTAGAAGCTTTAACTACCGCTTCTAAAATTTGAGAATATGATTTTCCAATTAACTCTGTAGCGCGATCAATTCCCACATCCATTTTGGAATATTTGTTCAAGAGAGCGATAGTAATTTCCTTAGCAACTTGTTCTTGGTTATCTGTAGCCATATGTATGCCTCCTTTCTTCTGAATAATGGTAAATCTCAACAATTATTATTCTATCAGAAGATGACCAGGAGAGTTACCTCGCTGAACATTCGGTAGAGCATTTAGTTGCGAAATTCAAACCTTATGGGGCTAATGTTGTTCTGAGGAGGATGATAATTATGAAAAAGAGAGTGACCACCTATAGAGGATTCAAGATAAGGGAGAGCATAGATTACATCACGGGAAAGCCGGTATTTAGGGTATACACGAAAGAAGAATGGGCGTACGGATCGGGATTTCGCTGTTACGAATGGGAAGCATGCAGCATGCAAGAGGCAAGGGATTTCGTGGACACTTACGAAACTGGAGATCCTGTAACATACGATAACTTCCTAGATTATTCCGAGGATACCGGGTTTAGGCTAATTGGGAAGTGATGGAAGAAGTACAGGGTTTGGTTGTTAAGTATCGGAAATTTATATTCTATCTGTTTAATTTAAGGGATGAAAAAAGTCGCCGGCGAGGGCGACTCTTCACAAAATCAATACATCGGTAGTATAGCATGCCATTGCAGTATTTGGAAAGGGGGAGCAGTTTGGGAGTCTTAGTGAGCACTGTTGAAGCTGCATCGTTAGAAGAAACAACAAATCGAGCCATCTTGATGAGAATCAGCAGGGGGAAGTTACACGCTGTAAAGGAAGTGACTCAAACCCGGCGAGGCTTCGAATATCGTATTGCTCTTTCCGATCTGTCTGCCAAGGCACAGGCCAGGTACTATCGGGAACACCAGCAGGAATCCATACCCAAGCCGACTCAATCTGAGCGGCTGCAAGATAAATCGCTTGAAGATTTGACTGAGCGTCAGCGACAGCAGGCGGCGCATTGGCGGCATGTGCTGGAGGAATGGCGTTCCTATATTGCGGATTACCCGAAGCAGACGACGGAGAAGACCAAGGATTTTATTGAGGAATATAACAGGTGGAATCCGACCATGCCGCTGACGGAGCGAACGCTGCGGCATAAATGGAAGCTTTACCGCGAAGTGGGCGAGGTAGCCCTGGCGGACGGAAGGGCGGATCGGACGGACAAGGGGAAAACGTCAATCCCTGACATTGCCTGGTCTGTCTTCCTGCAGTGGTGGCTTGATGAAGGGCAGCCCACGGTCATGCATTGCCATAACCTCCTAATAGAGTGGGCGAAGCTGGACATGCCATCTTTACTGCCGCTTCCCGCCGTAGATAGTTTTTACAGGGAAGTGAAGAAGATTCCGAAGCCTGCCGTGGATTTCTTCCGGTTTGGGAGGAAGAAGTTTGAAGACGAGGCTATGCCGTTTGTACAGCGGCTCTATGATTGGCTGGATAGCAACGATGTGTGGGTAGCTGACTTTCATACCCTGGATATCTTCGTGAAGGATGACTTCACAGGTCGAGTGTTCCGGCCACACGTCGTTGCCTGGATGGATATACGAAGTCGCAAGATGCTTGCGATTACCGTCTGTGAAAGTTCCAACTCGGACGGTGTGATCAGTTCTTTTCGTAAAGCTGTTACAAGGTTTGGTATTCCCAGAAGTGTATATCTGGATAATGGTCGGGAGTTTTTGGTGAGTGACTTTGGCGGTCGGGGCAAGCGTAAAGCAGCGAAAGCTGGATACGGCGAAACGATGCTGCAACGGATGGGCGTTGAAATGGTGAATGCCCAGGTAGCGAATGCGAAGGCGAAGATCATTGAACGTGCTTTCCGTACCTTTAGTGAACAGTTTTCGAAGCTGATTTCCACGTATACGGGCAGTAGCCCGGATCGAAGGCCGCATCGGCTGGAAGGTGTGCTGAAGAAGGGAGAGGACATTCCTCTACGGTCTGAAATTGAACAAAGCCTGCGGACTTACATAGAAGGATGGTACAACACGAGAACGAGTACAGCTGCAGGCGTCAATGGCATGACCCGGAATGAAGCCTATGAGAAGAACCTGATCTCGAAGCGTGTCGCGACGAAGGAAGAGCTGAACTTGATGCTGCTGCGCACGTCCCGCCTGCAATCTGTGGATCGTAATGGCGTGTATCTCCAGTTTGGGGAGATCAGGCTTTGGTTCTACAACTCGGAACTTATTATGAATTATATGAAGCAAAAGGTATTTGTCCGGTATAATCCGGAAGATTTATCATCCGTTCGGGTAGATGATGAAGCAGGTCGTTTCCTCATGGAAGCAACCTTGAAGGATGCTGGTGGCTATGGCGGAGAGGTCGACAAAGAAGCCATCAAGCGCAACGAGCAAATGAAGCGTAAGCAGCGGGAAAGTGTTAAAGGGTATCTGGAAAGTCATCTGGAGGCGATTGAGGCACCATCCATGATGGACGTCATGATGCGCGCAGCAAATCACAACATCGAGCAAGAGGAACTGCGCAGCTACGAACCGGAAATACTGGAACCCGTCCGCTTGGAGAATTTCCGCCCTGCCATGGCGGCAGGAGCGGAGGATAACATCATTGATATGTCCCGGATGATTGCTAATGCTGCAGCAAGGCAGCAGAAAGGGGAATAAACGATGAAAGAACAAATATTAGCTTATATGCAGGAGCATGGTCTGTCACAAGCGACAGCCGCCAAGTTGATCGGCATTGGGGAGAGTACTTTCAGCCGCTATTTGTCTGGGAACTATCCTAACCCCGAGACGATCGAACGGAAAATCACTGATCTTCTTGAGAAGGAGGAGCTGCGCCATACTTCCTTCGGCATTCAGGATATTCCTTTTGCTGTAACGTCCATTTCAGAGCAAGTTATGCAGACTTTAGAATACGCGCGAATTAAACGGAATATCAGCGTTATTTATGGGGATGCGGGGATTGGGAAGACGCGAACCATGCGTGAATGGGCAAAGGGGAAAACGGATGTGATCCGGGTGACCGCTTCCCCAGCGCTCGGCAATCCAAAATCCTTCTTCAAGCTCCTTGGCCGTGAACTCAAGACGATGAAGAGCGGTTGCATTGATGATCTATATATGGATTTGTGTGATCGGCTTAGTGGATCGGACAAGATGATCATCATTGATGAGGCTCAGCATCTGAAGCTCACCACCCTAGAGAATCTTAGGGGGATTCAGGAAACGGCCAATATCGCCGTTGTCCTGATCGGGAATGAAATGATCTATAGCAAGATGGTAGGGCGGCAGCAAGCGGAATTTGCTCAGCTATTCAGCCGGATCGGTTGGCGTAAGCATCTGCTAACAGATCAATTTGTTCCCGCCGATGTGAAGCGGGTATTTGGCAGCCAGGATGAGGAGACATTGGATTTGCTGCTCGATATCTGTCACAGCAAGTACGGATTGCGAGGAGCCGTGTATGTTTACTCCAACGCCAGCAACAATGGTGATGTATCCGCGAAAGGAATTCGGGCAATGGCTCGGACGATGGGGATATCGGTATGAAGAAATTGATTGTAAATGTGCCTGTGGAAATTAATAGCGAGGCGGTCAAGGCGGCATTTGCCCGGCATGGAATCGTGCAAAATCAAGCGAATGTACGCCGATTCCTAGGATTGATTCAAAGTGGACTTAAGGTGGATATCGGTAATATTTATGATGAAGTCTTGGCTGACAGGTCTCAATTGCTCATGTACGGATTCACCTTCGTAAAGGAGGAGAAATAATTGGGACAGGTTATTCCATTCTCAAGAGCTAGGTGTCAACCTTTTGATGCTGCTTGGAATAATTACGACATCCATTTTAATGATCCTTCCGGGCGTAAAGTGATTTGGAGTATTTCAGCGCCGGACGAAGAAGCAGCCCAGGAAAGAATGTTGTCTATTTGGGGATTGGGGTGTGAGATCATGGAAATTCGTTGTATCGGGGATTCCTATGCCCTTTCCCGAGAGGAGGAGTTTCAATGAATGAAGCGGAGCTTTTGCTGAGTCCTCATTCTGACCATATGGATATGGAACAAGAAGGAGCTGCTCATGCAGCTCTTTCTTCTAAATTTGAGTGGTTTGATCGTCTAGGGTGTGTTGAGGCTATCGCCCAGGAGCTTGCGGACAATGGTGGTAAATACGAAAAGGCTCTGCGATCCGTGCGTTTATCTAATTATGCCTATCGTATTTCCAAGATGCCTGTCAAGCAAAAAACGCAGTTAAAGCGAGATGTGGTAAGCCGAGCGAAGGATATTGTACATGCGAGAGAGTCAGCTGAAGTGGGAGATGTGGTGCGTGTTCCGAAGCTGATTCCAAATCCCTTAATGGGGGGTATCAACGTGAAGGCCGTAAACTGGTTGAAGGTGTTATTGTCAGCAAACACAGCGTGTCTGGGATTAATCAATATACCGTTAAGAGGCTGATCGACGGTGAACTACAAATCGGCAACGGGCACATGATCAGAGCGGTTGTGACTCGGGCTGATGAGGAGGTCGGAGAATGAGTAACCAAAATCGAGGGCTGTATGACAAATACAAGATTATCAACCGGGAGACAGGGCAGGAGGTAGAAGGTAACCGCTTCGTGCTTCATCCGGCCAATGATCCGGCAGCACGAGCGGCATTGGAAACTTACGCTGCGACCACGAACAATGTTCAGCTTGAACTGGAGATTTACGTATGGTTGCATAGCCTCCCTGAGCTTCCAAAATGTGATTGGTGCGGTGAGCCAGCAGCGGAGCTGAGTCATCCTCATATGTTTGACCTAGCCATAGGCAAACGGATGTGTCGTCATTGTTGGGATCATGACCGGGAAGTTTATAAAGGCTCTTACAGCGAGGACATTGGAGAATTTACGCCGATTGGAGGAATCAGCCCATGAAAACCATAACGATTATTCAGCCCTGGGCGATATTGATCGCTCTTGGTGAAAAGCAATATGAAACGCGCAGTTGGCAAACCAATTATCGGGGCCAGTTGGCTATTCATGCAGGTAAGAAGGTTGACCGGGAAGCCTGTGAGTGGGAACCGATTAAATCGACACTAGCTAAACACGGATATACGGCGGACAACCTACCGACAGGCGCGGTTGTGGCAGTATGCAGGCTAGGGGAGTGTTGGCAGGTCAGTAGGTGCCTACGGGATGACGTGATCCTTGAAAAGGATGGAGGCAACACGATGCGCGAGGATCCGATAGGAAAAAAGGAAGAGGCGTTCGGTTGGTATGATGACGGTCGCTATGCCTGGGAACTGAATGATGTACAGCAGCTACCGGAGCCGATCCCGGTCAAGGGGCGGCAAGGGCTCTGGAATTGGAGTGAAGGCAGTGGATGAATCGGTTCAAATGTATCTGCAGATCGCCCTTACTTTGTTAGAAGATGCATGTGATGTATCAGAAGACCCGGAGATTAGTGAAGTGCGTCATGACTTGGCTCGACTACTGAAGCGAAAGGGGGAAACGCATCTTGGCCAAAGTTACATCAACTAGAAAACCTAAGTTAGCTACCCCGCCTGATCCCAATCGATGCTTTGTATTTTTCCCAAGCACACACCTTACGGCGGGGACAGTAGCCGTAGGATTAGAGAGTATTTTGCGACAAGTACAGAAGCATGGCAGTGAGCGGAATGTGACGAAGATAGCGCTGGATGAGTCAACGCGAAAGCTCACGATTGAATTTGAGAGCGGGGGTGACAGTCTTGTCTGAAGCTGGAGCATTAATCAGTTACGTGGATACTATTGGGGAGATTTTGAAGGATGTTCCCGCCAAATTTGAAGCTAATTTACGCCAGATTGATCACCTAGAGAAGGAAACCAACGATTTAATACATGCCTTGGAATTGTTAGATGTGGATGAGGAACAAGCTGCCCAATATGCCACGGATATTAGAAAGAACCGACTGGAGCGAAGGCGCTGCAAGGATGAGAATGTTGTGCTGAAACCGCTGTATGACTTTATTAAGCTGCATCCTAAACTTGCGAAGGAAATGAAAACTTGTCACGAGGAAACGAAGAGGGCATGTAAATTGTTGAAGGGGCGTTTCTATAACCCTAGAGTACGAACTGATTTAATTGAAAAGTTCGAGAAAGCCAAGGAGGCGCAGGAACATGGTTGAATTGGAACTGGTGCATAGCGAAGTGCAGCTTATGCGCAGCTGCTTGAATTTCCGGCTGCAGGAGATCGGCGACGGTCGTAAGGCAGCATATGTTCGGCTCATTGGAGAGTTGAATGGAATAGGACTCTATCGTTTCAATTCCTTTGAAGTCGCTTGCATCATTTTGAGCTTGGTGGATTTTGCGAACCAGGCGGCAGAAGTGGGGCATGACCGCCTTGTGCGGGAAGCTAAAGGACTCGCAGCCTGGGCACATATGCAAGCTTACTCTCGTGAACTAGGCTTGCTTCCAGAGGAGGAGCCAGAACAATATATCAGCAGAGAAATGGCGGTGTTAGCCTGTGTCAGCTAGATTCAAATTTAAACCGGAGTTATTTGAGGATGAGCTCATAGGATATACACCAGAGCAGTTGCAGTTAATTGCCGAGTATTTTGCCGTTATTGCTTTGACTCGTAAAAGCGGTCTAATCTCTCCAGGTGTGATCCGCAGGCAACTGGTGTATTGGCAGCGGTTTTCTGTAGATATCGTAACGAAGGCACTACGATTGCATATCAGTCAGCATGTTGGTAAGCCAGAAAACTATACTCAAGGCATCATGCGTACTTTGGAGAAAGGAGCTCAGGCGAAACGTGTATTCGATAAAGCATACGATAGAGTCATTGCCAGAGAAAAGGCCTCAAAATACGGACAAGGAGATGATCGTTACATCGGAGAGGACGACCCACTGCCCATATAAGCGGTGTGACGGATCGGGCGTGATCATGGTGAACGCCTGGACAGCCAGGGAGTGTCAGTGTGAAAAGGATCGCCTTGAAAAACTAAATGTCCAGAAACTGTTCGCGGAACTGCATGTGCCGAAACGCTATCAGGGAAAAACGATTCAGAACTTCGACCAGTCGCTGCTTAAAGGCCGGGGCTACGATATGGCAGTGCGCTATGTAGAGCGATTCGATGAAATCCGTCATGAGAACACGAACGGGCTGGCCTTTATTGGTCCGCCCGGCACGGGGAAGACTCATTTGGCTTACGCCATCCTGAATGCCTTAGTGCCTAGAGTGCGTTCGGCCATTTGTGGGAGTGTCCCTGATCTGATGGAAATGCTGCGCCCCAAGAGTGATAGAGAGCTTGGGGAGCAGCGGCTCCATGCACTGAAGACGAGCGAATTGGTTGTATTGGATGATTTGGGCGCAGAGCAAGAATCATCCTGGGTGACAGAGCGGCTGTTTATGATATTAAACGCAAGGTATAATGAGCAGCTGCCCACGATCATCACAAGCAATGTGGAACTTGGTGTGTTGGAACGGATACCAGGCTGGGGAAGAGTCGGCAGCCGGATTACCGAAATGTGTCATGCCGTCCTGTGTGACGGAGCGGATCACAGGAAGCTGAAGAAAACGAAAAATAGGGAAGGGTGATGTAGGGATGAAATTTAACAAGAGTCTGAACCGAAGCGGTGGGATTACATTACCATCCGCTCTGCGCCGTGCATATGGACTTTCTGCAGGTGAGAAATTCAGTGTATCTGTGGATGGAGAAGGCAGCATTGTTCTCAAACGCATCGAGGGGAATTGCTTATTTTGCGGCGCGGACAAGCATTTGATTCGCCATCGTGGGCGGTTTGTATGTGTACAATGCATTCGTGATATGGTGCAAATGGTGGAGGGATGAGCATGGAAGATATCATCTCTTATTTAAAGGAACACCTGTCCCAACAAGGTGGACGCTGGAAAGAAAGCCAGGATAGGGAACATATCAAGGATTGCATCGCGACTGTCGAAGCCATCAATATCCTTGAGGAACGAGCCTATGGAAAGCCAATCACAGATATTACCTATATTATGGGATGATTGCCTTCTGTAAAAAGTAGAAAGCCCAAAGAATTAGGAGGAAATAGAAATGATGAGTGAAGCGGTTCGTATTCTCATTGATGAAGCCGTGGAAATAGAGAGAGAGTTGGAAGATGGAAAGAAGAAGCTGGAGCAGCTGAAGGCTAGAATTCAATCCCATGCTTTTTCAGAAATGCAAAATAAGAACTTGAAGTATCGCCGTATCTATGGGATGCGTGGACATGCCAATGTCACGTACAAAGCTAAATTCATGTTGAATAACTTTAAACGACTATATCGGGCGGTGGGTGATATCGCCAAGGATCACGTGAAGCGAACGGAGGAAGTCAAATATGATGCGAAAACTGCATTTAAAGCGGCTTTAATTGCTATTGCGGATGGGGATTATGGCAAGGAGATTTTAATAGAAGATGTGCTTCGCGGGATGGGACTAGAAGAAACGCACATTAAAGCGGCAGAGAAGAGACTAAAGGGTGATTACGGGAAGGACAAGAAAGTGCTGGAGTCCTTTGGTATTGAGGGGGATCGGGAAGAAGAGCTCGATGCGATCCGCAGATATCGCACGGCTGAGCTGGTCGAATCCTTCTTCGGGGAGCTTACGCCGCTCCAACTGGATGAAATAAAACGATCCATTACGGTCGAGCAGGAATTAGCAATCGGCTTGGAATATGAGAAGTAAGGGGCAGCGCCTGGGTCAGCCGGATTGATCCAGGCGTAAGTTTTGATAAAGCCATGGGAGGGTTGATCTATGTCAGCGGCTAAAAAGTTGATTTGGACAATTGGCAAGAAGCTGGGGATGGAGGAACAGGATATTCGCGGCGTTTTGTTTCGGGAGACGGGGAAAGAGAGCATGAGAAAATGCAGTGAGCAGGAGCTTGAGCGTGTCGTGCTGGCTTTAAGGCAGCTTCAGGGGGAAGAGGGTCACACGGGGAATCGTGCGACAAAACGCCAAGTCTGGATGATCCGTGAACTAGAAAGAACGTTAGGATGGTCAGACAATCCCGCCCGGCTGCAGTCGTTTCTCAAGAAGTACTATAAAACTGAGCAACCTGAATGGCTTACACGAGCCCAGGCATGGCGCGCTATTGAGAGTTTGAAAAAAATACTGGTCAAAATCTGAAATCGGCGGTATGGTGAAAGGAGGTATGTATGGTGGTCATTACGGAAGACAAGCTAGAATGGCGCCGGGTGAAGAACGTTTTTATGAAATATAAGGAAAACGAGCTATACCTGAAGGAATCAGATTTGCCGAAGGTTACGGAAAATTATCAATTGTCCATGACCTTCCAGGGCACAGAAATTCATTTCACGCCAGAATATAAGTTGAAAATTCAAGAGGCGAAGCGTTATAATGCTGCTGTAGTTACCTGCGTCAATCGACTGTCGGAGATGGAACGCAAAATCATCATACCTTCATACATGGGGAATGACTATATTCCGCCTTGGCAGATTTTCGAGCAGCTGCATATTGGCCGCACCCAGTTTTACACCTTGAAGAGCAAAGCCATTGGCAAGCTGTATGTGCTGTTCCAAACTGAAAACCTAAAATAAAGTCCGGACGAATCGCGAACCAAATCAAATACCCCAGAAGATAAAATTACCAGTAGGCAAGCAAAATGCCTTACTGGTTTTTTTGTTTTCCGGGGTGATTCCCATATCGATCATAGCGGTACGGTACCGAGTGGTGTTGATGATACCTTTGGCTCGTTGTCTGGATCAGGCAGGAGGGCAGCAAGCAGAGGTATTGGAGCCTAGCACAAGTTGCGGCGGTCGTGCGGCGTAGGTGAGTGGTTTGCGTGTTGTTTATTCCCAGGCCGCCCGTCCTCATCCTGCCAAGGGTTTAAAGGTTTGGGAAAAAATCGTTGCTAGGCACTTGAAGCCAGCAAAGGGGGAACTTGAAGTGCCGGATTGGTTAGTGCAGCTCGCATTTGGTACGGTCATTGGGATTATCACGTTTTTTCTAAAATCCTATAAGACGCAGCAGGAAAAGCGAGACGATGATCAACAGGAGCAAATCGACAAACTTAATAAAGAATTGCAAGAATACAAACTTGAAGCAGCGGATCGTTATGTACATAAAGACGATTTCATACGGGCGACGACCCAAACGGATCGTAAGCTCGACAAAATATATGATGAGCTAATGAAGCTCAGCAGCAAAAATGTAGGAGGAGGTAAGGGTTGATGGATCAAAAGGAAGTACTTAAGAACAGACAGTACCGGGGTCAAATCATGCGGATCGTCGCCATGTTTTATCCAGACCCAGTAACTGTGAAGCAGCTCAAACTCGGGCTGCAGGAATATGGACTGTCCTACACCAGCGAAATTGACAAGCATATTCATTATCTGGCCGATGATTCGGACAAGGAGAGCCCGCCGTATATCCGCCGTGCAGATGGCTTTATCAAGGAATTAACAGACGGAGATAAGATTTATATCACGAAGGCCGGAATCAAACTGGTAGAGGGCAGCATCCAGGATGATGACGTGCTGCTATGAGTGAGTACAAGAAGTACAGGCGGCACAATAAAGTCTATGAACTACCGGATGACATCCGGGAGGAAGTAGATCGGCGTCTCCTAGATACAAGTATTACGTATGCAGATATCAGCTCCTGGCTGGCCAGCGAAGAATACACAATTTCCAAGAGTACTATTGGCCGTTATGCCCTGGAAACCAAGAAGCTGGCGCATCGGCTAATGGAGACACAGACCCGGGTTCGCGAAATGATGAAAGTCGCCAAGCATACGCAAGATGATGAACTCCTGACCGAAGGTGCGCTACAAATTGCTGTGGGGAAACTCTCCGAGAAAATTGCCCTTATTGAGGAAGATCTGGACGACCTCCCGCCTGAAAAGGCCATTGACTTAATGATCAAACTATCCCGAGCCAAGGCCTATAAGGATAAGGTATATGCTGAGCTTCGCGGAGAATTTGAACTGGCACACAAACGCTTTAAGGAGGCTGTCTATGAAGAGCTTGAAGCGAGTCATCCGGAGATTGTGGAACAGCTTGTCCGGATTGCGGACGAGACGCTGGGTAAAGTCGGAAAACAGGCTTTATAAGGGCTATGGTAGGTGGATTGAATGAGCATTATTCATGACTTTAAACAGAATACCGCCCAACAGGAGCGAAAAACGGTTATCTCGCAGGGCAAAAGGAATTTCCGGGAGTATTGCAATACCATACATCCGGATTTTTTTAAATCGCATCGCAAGTACCAGGATGTTCTATGCGACACCATACAAGCAGCCTATGAGAAGCGGCTGCTTAATCCTAACACGGGAAAGCCCATTGATATTTTGATCATCAACTTGCCGCCTGGCTTTGGCAAATCCTTCACAGGAGTCATGTTTGCTACTTGGGCTTACGGGCAGAACGCCAAGAATCAGATCGTCGAAGTGTCTTACAATCAGACGCTGGCCGAGACTTTTTCCAAGGCGGTGCGGGAAGCAATTCGGGATGAGGAGATTCAGGGGGATGAAGCATCGTACGTCGTTACCAGCTTTTTTCCGAATCTGAAAATCAAGCACGGGGATGGGGCAGCTACGCGCTGGGCTCTGGAAGGATCTTATATGTCTTACCTTGCTACCGGCTTTGACGGATCACTGACCGGGTTGCGTGGCCACATCGGTATTATTGATGATCCAATCAAGAATGCGGCTGAAGCTGTGAATGAAAATGTGAAGGCAGCTCACTTCAATTTTTACAAGAATACGTTCGTTTCCCGGATGCTTGACGGTGCGCTTCAGATCATTATTCAAACCCGCTGGGCGACGGATGACCTGGCAGGCAAGCTGCTCTCTGAATTTCCGGATCGCTGTTATGAGCTTCGCATGCCAGCATTGAAAGAGGATGGCACAAGCCTGTGTGAAGACCTTTATTCTACTGCTGATCTGAATATGAAAAAGGCAACGTTGGACGAGCATATATGGCTTGCTAATTTTATGCAGGAGCCTATCGATCTGCGCGGCAGCCTGTATGCATCCGGTTTTAAAACCTATGACGTGGTGGATGAGGATTCATTCGACCGTGTCATTGCATATACCGATACGGCGGATATGGGGGCAGACTTCCTATGTTCTATCTCTGCTGGCGTTATTGATAAGTATGGATATGTCAGGGACGTATATTATACGGATGCTAGTATGGAGACGACAGAGCCAGAAACGGCCAGACGATTTGATTTGTATGGTGTTCGCGAAGCCGCCATTGAGAGCAACAACGGAGGCCGGGGTTTTGCCAGGAATGTTGAAGCTGGTTTAAAGAAGTTGAAAAATAAACGTTGTCAGGTGACCTGGTTTCATCAGAGCAAGAATAAGCGAACACGTATTTTGGTGAATAGCTCCAACGTGCTGGAGCAAATCATCATGCCAGAGGGCTGGGAGCGCCGTTGGCCGGAGTTTTACCAAGCGATCATGAAATACCAGCGTAAGGGGAAGAACGAGCATGACGATGCGCCAGACGCGCTAACCGGATTGGTAGAGCTGATCAATGGAGATGTGAAACTAAAGAAAAAAGCGAAGGTAATAAGACGCCGTCGTCTAGGTTTGTGAGGTGAGAACAGACATGATCAAAGTAGCCCCGGAGACAGAACCCAGTGACGAACTTGTCACGAAGATTATTCATCGATTTGTCAAAACGGCGATTCCTCGGTTCCGTTTGCTGGAGCAGTATTATCTCGTAGAAAATCCGATCACCAGGCGCGTGCTTCCTTCTGACAAGCCGAACAATCGGATTGCTCATGGTTTCGCCAAATACATCACAAATATGGCTACCGGGTTTTTCATGGGACAAGGCGTGCGCTTTGAAACGGGCGATCAAGAATATAAGGACATGCTCAGTGAAGTACTAGAACAAAATGCGGCAAGCGACACGAATTTTGAAACAGCGAAAGAAGCCAGCAAAAAGGGTATCTCTTACGAGCTGCTGTATTTAAACGAAGCAAGTGAACTTCGTTATAAGCGTTTCTCAGCAGAAGAAATTATCCCTGTCTATTCTTTCTCTGTGGGTGAATTTTTGGAGTTCGCGATCCGGATATGGGATGAGGAAGATTTACTTACGGGAAAATCCATTTGCTATGCGGAAGTGTACACCCGTACCGAAATTATTACGTATCGGAAGGAACGTCAGAAGTACAAGGAATTCGGGGATCGTCGTCCTCACTTTTTCGCGGATGTGCCCGTTATAGTTTACTGGAACAATGAGGAGCGAAAGGGCGATTACGAAGACTTGCTTACGCTGATCGATGCCTATGATAAAGCTGAATCGGATACGGCCAACGATTTTGAATATTTTACGGATGCGTACCTTGTGCTCATCGGTGCAAATGGTTTGACGAAGGAAGATGGGGATGAGGGGGACGAAGGGGATGCGGTTCGCACATTAAAACAGGAACGTGTCATGTTTTTGGACGAAAACGGGCAAGCGCAGTGGCTTATTAAGCAAATCAATGATACGGCGGTCGAAAATTTTAAAACCCGGCTCTACAATGATTTGTTTTTTCTGGGGCAGATACCTGCCTTGACCGATGAAAACTTCGCGGGGAATTTGTCGGGTGTAGCGATCCGCTATAAAATGATTGGGATGGAGCAGCTGGCCGCCATGAAGGAAAACAAATTTCTGGCGGCCTACCGTAAGAAAATCCGGCTGATCACCGAACAGATGAACGTTAAGAAAGGCAAGGAGTTCGACCCGTCCACGGTGACCGTGAAGTTTGACCGTAACATTACGGATAACCTGAAGGAACTGGCTGAAATTGTATCACTCCTGAAGGGTTCAGTGAGTAACGAGTCTTTACTGAAGCTTTTACCGTTTATCAAAGACGCCTCGGGGGAACGAAAACAAGTGCTGGATGAACGCAAACAAGAGGACAGGCTCGGGCTGATCAATGAATATCCAGATTTGAAGGATGATGAAGAATGAGTACGAAGGCGGAGCTTTACTGGCTGCGCCGTGCCTTGGCCAATTCCTCAAAGGCGTTTAATACTGCCGAAATTCAGCTGCTATTACTAAAAAGACAGTATGAAAAATCCAAACGGAAACTTCGCCGGGATATCGATGAATTTTACAAGGAGCTCGGTGAAGATGTTTCCCCGGCAGCCGCGAATCAGGAGCTCAAAGATCGAAGCGGAATTACCCGCAAGGAAAAATTACTGCAGCAAATCGAAGACGAGCTGGATCAGCTAACTACTGCAGAAGAGGAATTGCTGCAGAAGACGCTGGGCGGGACTTACAGGGGAGCATACTACCGATCTATTTATAAAGTGCAGCATAAGTTGGGAATAGGTGTTGATTTCGCCCTGCTGCCAACTAGAGCGGTAGAACAGGCCGTGAAAACGGCTTGGAGTGGGGACAATTACTCTACTCTTATCTGGAAGCGCCGGAAGAAGCTTGCGAAGGCTGCTGGCGAGATTGTCCAAGATGGAGTTAATCTTGGCGAGTCCAACGATCAAATGGCTAGTAAACTGGCTGAAATCATGGACAGCAGCTATAGCCGCGCCAAGCGTCTCATCCGGACAGAAACGGCCTACGTATATAACGCTGCCTCGATGAAGGGGTATGAAGAGGCTGGCATAGAAAGGTATCAGTTCCTCGCTACGCTTGATATGCGGACGAGCAAGCCGTGTCAGCGTCTGGATAACCAGGTATTCTACCTGAAGGATGCCCAGGTATCGGTCAACATGCCGCCGATCCATCCGAACTGCAGATCCACGACGATTCCTTATTTTGATGATAATGAACTCAGGGAGCGGATTGCCAGGGGGTTGGATGGCAAGACCTATAAGGTACCCGCCAATATGGATTACGCTACGTGGTACAAGGAGCATGTCGAAGGGAAGCATCCTGAGAGTGAAATTACAGCAGCTCAAAAGAAAATCAGAAACAAGTCGCAGGATCGTAAGCAATATGAAAAGGTCAAGGAAACACTCGGTAAGGGGAGCCCAAAAACCTTTGCGGCCTTTCAACAGCTCAAGTATAATGAGGTTGAGAAGTGGCAACAAACTAAACGGAAGGTAAGGCAGCTTAAAAATAAATAACGACCGCCCGAATGGCTCTCTAAGCGATTTTAAGGATTAGAGGAACAATTGGGCGGCTTTTGTTTTGTAAAGGGAATTAAAGCCGATTAAAGGCGAATTAAAGGCATATAACGTGGCGGCTTCTCAGTATCGGGAAGTCGGCGCTTCACATAGATAATTGAACTGATCAAAGCCGCTATGAATGTAGCGGCTTTCTTTGTGCTTACATTTGGGGAGGTGAGGGCAATGTAGCCCCGTAATTAGACATCGATGAAACTATATTGAACCCAAGGAGGAGCATACATGAAAAATCGCGATTTACTTCCATTGAATCTTCAGCTTTTTGCAGCAGACGAAGGAAACGAAGCTGGAGGAACCGATGCGGATGCCGGAGCTGAACCAGGGAAGGATGATGCCGCCGAAACGGCGATCACACCGGAACAACTCGCTGCCGCCAGAGAGGAGGCCAGGAACGAAGCGAGAGCTGAATATGAAAAGGAACTTGCTTCTAAGCTCGAAGAGAGCCGGACGGAAGCGGAGAAGCTGGCCAAAATGACTGCAGAGGAAAAGGCAAAATTTGAATTTGACAAGCGTTTGGCTCAGCTGGAGGAAAAGGAGAAAGCACTAGCATCCAGGGAACTGCAGGCAGAAGCCGTCAAGACACTTGCGGATAAAGGGCTGCCTTCCAAGGTGCTTGATTTCGTAATAGCAGATAACGCCGAGAATACGTCCAAGCGCATCGAATCATTTAAGACGGTGTTCGACGAAGCGGTTCAGGCAGCCGTTGAACAGCGGCTGCAAGGCAAGACACCACATGCCGGATCAGGTAGCCGGACGAAATCCAGTGAAGAACAAGTGCGTGAGCAGTTTTCTGCCGCGCTGAAAGGAGCGCTGTAATTTATGGCAATTAACACAATTGAGTATGCATCCGTATTCCAGAGTGAACTTGATAAGCAGATGCTTGAGGGGGCTACATCGGGATGGATGGAACCGAATGCCGCTTTGGTGAAGTATAACGGAGGTAATGAAATCAAAATACCATCCATACTTATGGATGGCTTGGCCGACTATGACCGGGATAAAGGATTTGTTCAAGGCTCGGTTTCATTGAACTGGCAAACACACCAGCTTACACAGGATCGGGGGCGGACGTTCTCGCTAGACGCTAACGATGTGGATGAAACCAATTTTGCGGCTACTGCGGGAATCATCATGGGCGAGTTCCAGCGGACGAAGGTCGTCCCGGAAATCGATGCATACCGCTATAGCGCAATTGCAGCTTTGGCGATGGATGGGAGTCGGGCATCTGGTGGATATACTCCAGCAGAAAGTTCCATCCTAGAACGCCTGCTTAGAGATATCGCTATTGTACAGGATGTTATTGGTGAGGGAGAGCAACTGGTGATTACCCTACCGATTACGGTGGCAAGTATTCTTGACAATAACGAGAAAATTCGCAAGCGAATGGATGTCGTTGATTTTAAGCAAGGGGAAATTAACTTGAAAGTACGGGGAATCGACGGGCACCCGATCCGGCCTGTACCATCCGCTCGCTTGAAGACGGCCTATTTGTTTCAAGATGGTAAGACGGACGGACAGACAGCAGGTGGTTTTGTCGAAACCGTTGAATCCAAATCGATTAACTGGCTGATTACGGCTCGTACAGCACCGCTGGCCATCTCTAAGACGGATGTTCCACGTATCTTTGATCCAATGACAAATCAGCAAGCGAATGCCTGGAAAATTGACTATCGGAAATACCATGATCTATGGATTCCTAAGAACAAGCTTCCCGGCGTGTACGCCAACATTAAAGAGGACCTCTAACTTTAGAGGTTCTTTTTCCTATCTAGGAGGGATGAAAGATGTTCACACTAAAACGCCGAAATGTAGTAAAGCAGGTCGGGACGGAGCAGGCAAGGGATGCGCTTCTTGACCAAGGTTTCGAGGATGTGACCCCGAAGCAAGAAGTAGATGAGAAGGGAGGGAAGAAGAAAGATGAAGGTAAGGACAAATAGTTCGTTCAATGGAATTATCGCCGGGGTCGCCTTTAAGAATGGTGTAGGTGAAACGGATGATCCTCGGATACTAAATTACTTCCGCAGCCGGGGTTATACCGTGGGGGATCAGCAGCCAGTTCAATCTTCCCCAAAGGTTCCTGAAGGCAAGGTGAAGGGCGGGAACGCCGATGCTGGGAAAGGTTAAGTTGTTGCTCGGGCTGAAGGACGATCCGAAGGATGACGATTTACTATCTTATCTCCTGGAGACAACGGTGGAGAAGATACTGGCGTACTGCCACCTTTCTCAGCTGCCTCCAGGGCTAGAAAATGTAGCTGTAGAAATTACCACGAAGAGATACCGCTCCCAGCAAGCTGATGTGAATCAAGATAAAACGGTTAAGGCGTTGAATGTTGGCGGGATCAGGACGGAATTTGCAGACAGCAAGGCGGGTGGGGGAATAGATCAGTTCATTGATTCTTATCGCCAGCAGCTTAATCGCTTTCGGAAGGTGAGGGTTCGATGAGTATGATATCCAGCTCCATCCCGGATGATTATTTCAATGTTGTATTCCCCTTAATAAAGAACGCTCAACTATGGTTTAAAACACGTTCAACCGTCCCTGGCCAGCAAGGCGGGGACGTAGAGACATGGGTGGGGCATGCCGAGCCCATTGAAGTTTATATGGAGCCCTATAGTAGCGCTATGGCCAAGAAGGAATATGGCCTTGAAATAGAATGCCAGAAACGCATCTTCTGCCCACCTGATCCGAACATATTACAAGGGCTGGGAGTTTATCTGGAGGATCGGGAAGGCAAACCAGACTTCATTCTAGAAAGCGTGATGGATTGGCCAAGGCATCTGGAATGTTTGTTGAAGTAAGGTGAGGACATGCAAGTAACTATTGACACGTCCGAGGTATTTGGCAATATTGATGCCGTCGCAGCTATGCTTCGCGGAGAATTAGTAAAGGCTGTAGCGCAGGGTTGTCTTGTTGTTGAGGGTGCAGCGAAGCAAAATTGTCCGGTGGATGAAGGCCAGCTTCGCGACTCTATTCAACATCAGGTAGACGAGGAAGACAGTGAAATCATTGGCCGAGTCGGAACCAATGTTTTTTACGCGCCTTATAAGGAGTTTGGAACCGGCATTTTTGCTGTCGATGGAAATGGACGCAAGACACCCTGGGTGTATAAGAACAAGGACGGTGAGTTCCGCTGGACGAAAGGAAGTCGTCCGAAGCCGTTCTTGTATCCTGCTTTAATCCAGAATCAGGATCGGGTTAAAGCGGTAATGGTGAAACATTTACGGGATGTGTTGAAATGATAAACTTGAAGCCGCAGATCAGGGTTGCACTGGAAACCCTGGGCTGCCCAGTGAGTCCGGAGTACCCTAGTGATATACCTAAAGTGCCCTTGATTACTTTTTATGAAGCAACCAACCAGGATATATCTGAAGCCGATGATGAGGCAACAGAAGCGCTGATTGAATTTTATATTCACATTTGGGGGGAAGACACGGAAATGATCGAGCCGCTGGCTCAATCCGTTGCAAAGATTATGAGAGAACTTGGGTTTTGGCGAACTTTTGCAGCAGATGATCTCTCCGGCTCCGTCAAACGGAAAATTTTAAGATATACCACTACGAAGGAGGCCGAACATGGCTAAAATATTGAAAGGCTTTAAAGGGTTAGGTATCTTTCCAATCACCAAGAATGATGCACAAGGCTACACTGTCGGTGAGAAGGTTCCAGTCAATGGTGCTCAATCTCTATCGATGGAACCAGATACGGAGGAATGGTCAATCCCGGCTGATGATGGTGTGTATGAGTCCGGGTCAGATTTAAATGGATATGGTTTTAAACTAACAATCGCTGAGTTGCCGCTAGAGATCCGATCACACTTTGAAGGTGGGGAGTATGATAAGGATACTGGAGTCTATTCATATTATTCGGATACGGTAGCGCCAGAGATCGGAATCTCATTTCAAGCCCTGACTTCTGACGGAAATTACCGAATGTATAAAGTCTATGCCCTACGTTGTAATGCGATAACGGATGTTGTGAACACGAAAGGTAGCGGAGACAGCGCAACTGCCGTTGAAATTACCGGGAAGATTACCCAGCGGAAGACGGATAATAAAGTAAAAGATATGAAGGATTCGGTTACCGCTGCCGATTTAGCCTGGCTGGATGAGCTTGTTTCGACAGCTCCAACTCCATAAGAATTGCGTGAAGAGAGCCTGGTCAGACCGGGCTCTTTGTTTTGATTACATATTATGAAGAAAGGCGGGACTATCGTGTTTAAATTCAAAGCGAAGAACAATAGCGTTCAGACGTCTATCCCCCAAAGCTATACATTACATGGGGTTGTTATAAAAAAGCTGCCAAACGGTCAGTATTTCAAGGCGATCCAGACGATGGAGAATCTACCGGAGATCATATTGAAACAGTGCTTTCCTAATATGAAACCGGATCAGGTCATTGAACAACTGAAATCCGTAGACGAGAGCATGATCTATGGGATGATATCAAAGTTGTTACGGGTAGTCCCAGAACAATTCCTGAGACTGATTGCAGAGCTCATTGATACGGAGTATGAGTACCTAAGAGACGAGTTGTCGCCGAAGGAAACATTCGATGTATTAAAAGCTTTCTGGGAGGTTAACGATTATACGGATTTTTTCGCCGAAATAAAAAAGATGATGGGGGGAGCAAAGGAGAATCCGTTGAGAATACTGAAGCTTGGTTCCAGAAAATCATAGCCAGTGCCCTGATTATGGGCATTTCAAAGCGTGAATTTCTTGAAGATTATTACTATGATGAATTCATTATGGTGTTAGAGCAATACAATGAAATGCATGCACTTCCTACTGAAGATGCGGATGAAGAAGTTTTTGCGGATGAGATTTTCTAATTCCAAAATCTCCTGAATTTGGTACAATAGGCTTATGATTATTCGGGGGAGTGTCTTTATGAGAAAAAAAGGAATTGTGTCAGCGATCTTTATTTTAATTGCTGTAATTTTAATCGGAGGGGGATTCTACTATCAGAGTAACAAAGGCGGTAGAACACCTGATGATGCAGCTCAACAGTTTCTTATCAATTTGACACAAGAAAATTATAAAACAGCTAGAAAGTACTTAGCTAATGAAACCAAAAAAATGTATGATAATGATCGTTTTGAAGTTTTCAAAAAAACGTTTTGGAAGGATGGTAGGCAAACTAGTACAAATCCGGGATCAATATCCTTCCAGAATGGCGGGAAGTCAGCAGTTGGAAACTTTCTTACCATCGGTGGTGACGAAGGTATTGCTTCAACGCAAGTTACCTTTATAAAAACAGCATTTGGCTGGAAGATTGAAAATATTAAAACCGGATTCTAAAATTCGTGACACTCTCATTTATTGAGGGTGTTTTTTATATGCTTCAAAAGGCAGGTGATATAAATGGACTTAGGCGATCTTATCATAAGTATACGAGTAAGAGCAGATGCACTGGATAAGGGATTCGAAGAAGCAAAGCGAATATTAGCCGAACAATCCCAGGAAGCTGTCCGATCTGCCTCGGCGATGGACGAATTGAGTGAATCGATAACTAAAACGGCGTCCAGTACATCTACGCTAGATAAATCTTTAAATGAATCAAATAAAGCACTGGCGGAACAAGGAGATCAGCTCAAAGAAGTCACGGCAGCTACTGATAATTTAGGATCGGCTCAGATTGAAGTAACCGAGGAAATTAAGAAAACTACTAAGGCAATGGGAGAAGAAGCTAACGCATCCAAAGAGGTAGCCAAGACAGCGAAAGAACGTGAGCAACAAGCTAAAAAGGCTGCTGAAGCAGAATCTACAGCAGCTAAAGAAGCTGCAAAAGCTCAGGAAGAATTAAAAGCTGCATACACAAAAGTCGGGGCGACTGCTGGAGTTGTTTTTGCTGCTATTGTTGCGGGCGTCACAAGTGCTGTTAAGGCTCATAATGACTATGCTTCAGTAATGAAGGGATTCGCCAATCAGATCAAATCTACTGGCGAAGATGTAGGACAAGCCTTAGATGTTATGAAGGAGCTCTCAAATGATGGCTTGATCTCTGAAGCGGATACTGCAGCATCTATTAAAAACTTGGTTAATTACGGGTTCACCGTATCCAAGGCGGCAGCCGCAGTTAGAGCACTAAAAGATACCGCAGTCGATAACCGCCAAGCTCATTACAGTTTGGGGGAAGCTGTAAAGGTGACGACGGAAGGTATCCGAATGGAAAACTCCGTGTTATCTGATGCGGCGGGAGTTCAAAAGAACATAGCCAAAATGAATGAGGATTATGCGAAATCTATTGGTAAAAAGACAGATGAGTTAACTAAGGCGGAGAAAGCTGAAGCAATTTATCAGGGCATCATGGAAGAGTCTGCTGCAAATATGGGGCGGGCTGCAGAATATGCGGATGAATTAGGCGGCAAGCAGGCCATGTTAGATGCTAGTACCCAAAAACTATCTCAAGCCTATGGTGGTGCACTTGCGCCAGTTATGGCTCAAATTGTTGGAGTGATCCAGCCAGTAGTGGATTTTCTAACTGAAATGTTAACGAAATACCCGGCGCTCACAGCGGCAGTCACAACCTTTATCGGAGTGCTCTCCTTACTTGTTGCAGGTCTTGCAGCTGTCCGAGTTGCGATGTTGTCCCTAAATGCTGCGGCTGTTCTGTTTGGAACAACAATGTCCGCATTAATGTTGAATCCTTGGATATTAGCTCTAACCGCTCTAGCTGGAGTGGTAGCAGCTGTAACAGTCGAAATTCACAAATCTAAGGAAGCTACGAAGGAACTGAAGGCCGCACAAGAGGAGCTACAGCAAATAAAGCAAAATGGTATTGATGAGGCAGAAATTCAAACAATCAAGTTAAAAAGAGAAGAATTAGAGAAGCTAATTCTTTCTTATGAGAAGCTTATTGAAGTTGCAGGGAATAGTGACAGTGCTAAGATGGGAAACAATGTGTTAGCAATAGATGTTGCTGCTAAAGACTTAGGGCTAAGCTTAGAAGAACTCAGTGAATCGGCCGGAAAGTTTGGAGTTGCGCTCGAATTTATAGATGAAAACGGTAATATAGCTACCGTTTCTATGGAAAAACTTACTGAGGCACATGAGACTTACAACAAGGCAATCAAAGACGCAAGTAAACCAACAATGACCCAAATTAATGACTCAGCAAAAGCCATTGCTCAACGATCTGCAGAAGTCCAGTCAATTCGAAATTTGGTTAAGCAGTATGACTCGGCAGAGAAAGGGTCTTCGGACTGGCTTAGTGCTCAAAATGAATTAGCCAAACAATTTCCTCAATACGCTAATTCACTAGGGATCAACAAAAAAGCTATTGAGGGCATGCTCCTAGTTAAAGAACGGGAAATTGAATTGGAATGGCAGCAGGTTCAGGCTCTTGCCGCAAGCTCATTAGAAGAAAAGAACAATGCCATTGCTAAACAAGAAGCAGCGATCAAGCACATTCAGGCAGCAGTAGATATCGCTGTAGCTCAAGACAAAATTACTGCTCATACGATTGAATCTACCCAGCGGTTAGCTGAAATGAATGCTGAACTAGCGCAGATGCGAGGAGAAGCAGAGGCATTGCAGGCTGTTATTAGTGGCAAACCCCAAGATGTCTATGGCGTCGCTCCAGTAACCCCGGCCAAGCTACCATCTGCCAAGAAGGAGAAGACTTCAAAAGCTTATGAGAATAAGGCTTTAACTGAAGCATATAAGCAACTGGAGCACAAGAAGAAGCTGGATCAGTTAACGCTGGAATCCGAGCTTAAGATGCTTCAAGAAATTCAGACAAAGCACATCAAAACTGCGGACGAGCGTATGGAGATCGAGGAGCGTATCTATGATGTGCGTAAAGCCATGGGGGATGCTTCACTGGCGAAAGCCTTGGATGATTACGAGAAGTCCAAAGCGCTTGGTAAGCTGAGCGAGAATGATGAAATTATTAGGTTGGAGAGAATCAAAAAGCTATATGCCGATTCTGCCGAGGAACGGAAGCAGATTGATGACATGATTTTCGATGCTAACCTGCGGAAGGTTGAAGCGGAGAAACAACTGCTTAAGGATGCTTCCGATTTTGCGAAGCAACAATTACAAGCAGACTATGAAGACAAGCTGGCGCGAGAGGAACTTAGTAATGAGGAAATCCTGAAGCTGCAATCCAAATTAATAGAAGATCAAATATGGATCAATCGTGATTACTTGAATAAGGTGCTGGCAGATGATCGTTATACAGCAGCTGAGAAGAAGGCAATTGAGCAAGAGATCACAGAAGAAATCCGAAAGCAGACCAATGAGCGTCTACGGTTGGCCAAGGAATATAACAAGCAGCAAATCGATGAGATTAACAACCTTTCAAAAGGCATTCAGGACGCCCTCAAAGCTAAGTATCAAGAAGAGAAAAAGGCAGCTGAAGATCGGATTAAAGATGAGTTACAGGCCAATGAAAATTGGAAGAAAGCTCAGCTGGAATCTATCAAGTCCGTATATGAATATCGGGTGAAGGCAGCCCAGGACGCAGCGGATGCCGAAATTGAACAGCTGAACAAAGTCTTTAATGCACAGATCGCCGCGATCCAGGCGGAGCTCGATGCGTTGGAGCAGGCTGAGAAACAGAAATCTCGTGCGGAACTGGATGCTGAAGACGCTAAGAAGATTGCTTCTCTAACCGCAAAAATCGAATACGAGCACGACGATTTTAACCGGATACAGCTGCAGAAGGAACTGAATAAAGTATTGGCAGCCCAGGAGAAGCGCCATCAAGAGGAGCAGCTGGAAGATAAAAAAGAAGCTCTTAAAACGGAGCAACAGCAGCTGCAGGAGAAGCTGAAGCAAGAAACGGATGCGATCAAGCAGCAGCTCGTGACGAAAAAGGAAATTATGGCTGAAGAGTATCAAGCACAGCAAGATACGATTAACGCCATATACGCCGCACAAAAAGCATCCCTTGATCAGCAGCTGCTGGATACACAGACGCATTACAATAAATTGCTTGAGGCTAAGGCTCTGCAGGCTGAAGCCGAGAAAATGATCATCCAGAACCAACAGGAAGAGATTCTTGAGCTTCTGGAGGGCTTTGGAGATTCGTATAACATTACTGGCCAGACGCTCGGTGAGAAGATGTACCAGGGGTTTAAAGAGAAGGTTGAGCAGATCAGAACATTGATTGCTGAAATCAATTCACAGATTGACGCTGCCCGGAGCGCTGCTGTTTCGGCCATGAATACAGCGGTAGCTGCCGCTTCTGCTTCGGCGGGAAGCAGTTCTTCAGGAAGTTCTTCAGGAAGCAGCTCGTCAGGTTCGTCGTCTATTCCGGTAGTGCGTGGGACGGTCGTTTCAGTCAGCAACACCTTCTCAGCTCCCGTTACTTCACCTAGCGACATTTCCCGAGCTACGACGAAATCAGCTCAGCAGCTGGCCATGAAACTATAGGAGGTACCGAATGCAGACAGTGACATTTGTTAACGCCCGAGGCGAAAGCATTGTATTCGGTGCCTTCAAGCCTTTTATTCTCTCGCACATTGACGGCACAGGGGGAGTACCTGCAGATATCCGATCTACTAAATCTCCCTATCAGGATGGATCATCTTATCAAGACATACAATTGGCCGAGCGCCCGATAACTATAACTGGTGCGATCATGGGACGAACTCGGCAGGAAATGTACGAGCTGCGTCAAAAGCTCAATCGCGTGCTGAATCCTAAACTGGGTCCAGGCAAGCTAACGTACACCAATGATGCGCGGAGCTATGTAATTTTAGCGGTTTGCGAGGAAGGAGCAGCTCCCGGTGACCGATTGTCTAACAATCAACTATTTACGGCCAGCTTCGTATGTAATGATCCGTATTGGCGGGATGAAAACCAGACAGTAAAGGGGCTGAAATTTGAGACTGGTGGTTTGACCTTCCCGCTCAGAACTCCTACTATTTTCGCTTACTCTGCCTACCGGGGAACATTTCAGAACACAGGGGATGTGGCCGCGCCAGTTGAAATCAGATATCAGGGACCGGCAGTAAACCCGGTTGTCACGAATGAGACAACTGGCGAATATATCAAAGTGAACTACGAATTAACTGCAGCAGATATCCTTTTGATCAATACGGCTTTCGGTAATAAGAGGGTTGAAGTCCTCAAGAGCGATGGCTCGCGGGAAAATGTATTTCACTGGATCGACCTTGGAAGTAAGTTCTTTCAGCTGCAGCCAGGCAAAAACATTCTAACCTACGGTAGCGACTTTGATTCTGATCAGCAGTCGGCCACGGTAACAGTTTACTGGTATAACCGTTATTATGGGGGGTGATGACTTGGACATGACAGCACCATCGGTACGAATTTTAGATACGGATTTTAACTTGAAGGGTGAAATTGACGATTACGAAAGCCTTCAATTTACCCGCCGATTTTACCGCCCTGGGGAGTTCGAACTGCATATCGCTCTAGGTAAACAAAGCGTAGATCAATTGTTACTGGATCGGGTGATTTGCATAAATAATCAGCCCCATAAGTCCGGTATCATAACACATACAGAGATCATGCAAACTGACCAGGGTGTAGAGACATTGATGGTTCGCGGCTCAACGCTAGGCGGGGTGTTTGATCGGAGGCTGACGGTCAGTGACACGTATGATCGTGTACGTGGAGCTGCTGAGACAGTAATGAAGCATTACGTAAATAACCATATCGTACACGGTATTTATGCTGAAAGGCGGATACCGTTTTTTATATTGGCTCCCGATCAGGGGCGGGGGAAGGTGACGCCTTGGCAGACCAGGTATGAGCAGTTGAGTGATGTTATCCAAGAAATCGCTGAGTTTTGTGATATTGGCTGGGGTGTTTCATTAGACTTCTCAAATAAAAAATGGGTGTTCGATGTACTGCCTGGGCGGGATTTAACTACCGCTCAATCAGCATTGCCGCCAGTGATTTTTTCGCATGAATATGACAATATCCAATCACAGCAGTACGTGGACTCATATATTCAATACAAAAATGTTGGCTATTCAGGAGGACCCGTCGAGGATGAGGATCGCTTAATCCAGATTGTCGGCAATAGGGCTTCAGGCTTGGCACGGCGAGAGGTTTTCCTGGACTGTTCAAGCGCGGAAGATTTAGTGGAATTGGTGGAGCTGGGGGAACAGAAGCTATCTGAGTTTAAGAGAATCCAGACCTTCAATGGAATGATACTGAATACGGGGAGCTTCGTTTATGAGCAGGATTGGGACTTGGGAGATCGGGTAACTCTCCAAAATCTTAAATGGGGACTAACAATGGATAGCCGTATAACTGAGATTAAGGAGATTTACGAGCCAGCCAGTACTCTTGAAATTGCGCTAGGTAATGAAATCCCGACGATCACCAAATTTGTGAAGCAGCTGCAGTCAAATGTAAAGAGGAGTGATTAAAAGGTGCCAGAAAAATCAGGTTTTTTTGATACAACAGCGGACGATCCCCGCGAGTATCCAGCGCGAGAATTTGCCGAGTATTTCGCACAATTTATTGCGAATGGAGTATTCAGCGGCGGGACAAAACTTAAAGTTACAGCTACCGGAGCCGATGCGAATGTAATGATTGATCTAGGCGCTGCTTGGATTAACGGTTATCAGTACAAGGTATTTGATTCCCCATTGGTACTTCCTATTGTCCCAGCAACCACCCAGGATCGCATTGATCGCATCATTTTAAGACTAGACACAAGTACACCAGTCAGGGCGATTAAAGCCATAGTCCTTCAGGGATTACCTAGCGGTACTCCAAGCCCACCAGCAATTGTCCGCAGCGGCGACATCTATGATCTTAGCCTGGCTCAAGTACGGGTAAAGGCGAATACTACAATCATATTGCCCGAGAATATTACGGATGAACGGCTGAACAATGCAGTGTGCGGCCTTGTTACTGGGTTCATTCAGCAGGCGGATACAACCTTGATTTTCAACCAATTTCAAGCCTGGTTAAACACAAAAACAGCACAGTATCAACAACAATGGCAAGATTTCATGCAGTCGGTGCAGGATGAGGGATTCGCAACGACTGAGTACGTAGACAATAGGGTGCTGACTGGTGGATATGGTGTTACGACCAACAGCGGAAATGCATACTCGGTTACGCCCAGCCCGGCTCCTACGGCTCTTGTTGCGGGGTTACGGGTTACAGTCCGCATTAATGCAGCTAACACTGCTGCAGCAACCCTGAACGTGAATGGACTTGGAGCCAAGAGCATCCTAAAAGGCAATGGCAATGCGGTAGCTGCGGGGAATCTGAAAGCCAACTCGGTTTATACGTTTGTGTACAGTGGAACGGCTTTTATCTTACAGGGTGAAGGGGGGGAGTATGGGACAGCTGTCGCAAGTGAAGTTCGCTCTGGAAAAACGATAGGAACAGAGTCGGGATTGGTCACTGGGACATTTGCCGTTTCGGCATCCAACTACCCGAAAGACATTTCAATATTTGGAGTTGCTGGCCTGCTGGAACGCATGACCACCGCGGAGAAACAATCGTTTGCCGACCAGATAACGGCAAAAGGTATCCCAGCTAGTGTTAATGATACAAATACAGTACTAGCTCAAAAGATTGGACAGATCGTTACTGGAAAAAGGTTTGTTATTGGCTCCATCACCACGCCCTCTGGATCAGCAGGAACAGTTACCGGAATACCGTTTGCAATTCGCAATATTATTGTGTATAAATCCCCAGTACATTCTATCTTTGGGGTTTACAGCCTAGATGCGCCCTCACTGGTATCTGTAAATACTTTGAATGTGGGCGGGCTCATCGATGTATCTTCAACCCAGTCAACGTTTGAGATAATTAGCGGGGGCTTTAAGTTTAATTTTGGGTTAACTATTGGATATTCTGCTTCGTGGGGGTATATTGCAACTGATTAGGAGGGCTTGGTTATGGAAATTGGCAGAAAAATATATTTTGATAAATTGGGCGGGAGTGTGCTAGTAGACACAGGAGAACGTAGTGGATATGTCCATGAAACTACGCAGGATGATGATTTTGCGGCATATACCGCTCTTGCCGAGAGAGTGCCTGAAACTGTTGGAATGATCCAGTTAGAGTACGGCCAATATTCGCAGGACTTCTCGGAGTGTGACGGTTTTCGAGTAAACCCATCAACATATGAGTTGGAGTTCAGTTATCCCGATCCCAACGGAGAAGAGCTGGAGGAACCTTTATATCAGCTACCACTATCAGAGCAAGTAAAGTCGCTCGAATCTGATATGGGCAACCTGCTGCTAGAAAACGCCGCTGACAAAGCTACGATTGCCACGCTGGAGGATACTGTCGGAAATCTATTGCTGGAGGTCGCAGCGCTGAAAGGAGGTGCTGAGTAATGTGGTTTGCATCGATCAAGCGATTTTTTGACAATGGCCATCCAGCGTACACGCCCGACAATCTGAAAACATTTGTTGTTGCCAAGATGATCACGCCGCAGCAGTACAAGGAAATCACCGAAGTTGAATATGTGTAGAGATAGCGCCTTAAAGGCGTTTTTATTTTGCCCTCGGAGCCGATCCGGGGGCTATTAACTTTACTTAAGGAGGTTAGGAGATGCAAGCACGTAAACAAGGTAATGCGCAGGGGATTGATGTGTCGCATTGGCAGGGTCAAATTGATTGGAAAAGGGTTGCAGCTGACGGGATTTCATTCGCCTTTATAAAGGCGACTCAAAATAGCATAGATAAGAGGTTTTTGGAAAACGCCAGAGGAGCAAAAGCAGCAGGTCTGCTGATCGGCGCTTATCATTATTTAGACAATAAAGTCACCACGGCAGATGCCGCTAAAGCTGCAGCTAGGTCGTTTTACAATGCCATCCAATCCGCCGGGGTCAGGTTCGATCTCCCCCCTGTACTGGACTACGAATCAAAATCCGGTAGCTTAAGTGCTGCGGGAGCTACAACGGTGGCAAAAGTATTTCTTGAGGAACTGGAACGCTTAACAGGAATAACACCGATTCTCTATACCTATCCGGCGTTCATTGGTAATTTCAGCGGCTTAACCAAATATCCGCTTTGGATTGCCCGATACAGCACTCAAACACCAGCGGACGCATCTGGCTGGAAGCGTTGGGAGTTCTGGCAATATAGCGATGGCAAGGATGGCGGCTATCTCCCAAGCGGATCACGTAAGGTCAACGGAATTAACGGCGTGGTGGATTTGAATGAATACGACGGTACCGTGGCGGAGCTACGAGCTAAATACGGAACAGAGAAGGAGGAACCGAAAGTGAGTGAAAAGGATATAAACCAGGTGAGTGCTTGGGCTGCGGAAAACTGGGCAGAGGCTACCGCAAACGGGTATTTTGATGGCAGTCGTCCTGGTGGACAAATTACAAGGGAAGAAGCTGCTGTTGTAGTTAATCGCCTACGTCGAAATTTGCTTGCCTTGATTGCCGACAATGCGGTAGACATCTCGGCACTAGATGAGCGCCTGCAACTAATTGAACAGGAGGGTAAATAAGATGAATAAGAAAAGATGGCGCAACTATGCGCTTTGGATCAGTATCATTTCTCAAGTGTTGTTGCTGCTGCAACTACTGGGTCACTTAACGGGAACGTTTGAGTTGACTGACATTATGCGCGAGGATATCCTGACTGTCGCTAACGTGTTCCTGGGGTTGCTGGCTACGCTCGGAATTATCAGCAACCCGACTAAGCCGAATAGCGGCGGGTATAATTTGTAAAACCGAAAAGGGGATTCTGTTGGAAGGAGTCCCCTTTCTTACATATAATGAGGGTTTTATACGCCTTTAAAGGAAGTTTAATGATATACATATTGCAAGAAATCATTGTTTGCAAACTAGAGTACGGATTTTTGCAAACAATCGCGCCGAGCTACAGGAGGCGACCTACTCCTGTACAGAGCAATATATGATGGCGGAGAAGGCGCGGCTGTTTGGAGACGAGTCGATGCTTGCGAAGATCATGGCTGCCAGTCATCCGAAGGAAATGAAAGCATTTGGACGCGCGGTACGTCAATTTGACCAAAAGGTATGGGAAGAGCACAGCTATGACATTGTTAAAAAGGGGAATTTAGCAAAGTTCGAGCAGAGTCAGGAGCTGTGGCTTTTTATGAAGACGACGAAAAATCGAATTTTAGTAGAAGCAAGCCCTCGCGACCGCATTTGGGGAATTGGAATGGGCAAAGCCAACCCGGATGCTGAGAATCCGATGAAATGGCGTGGGAGGAACCTGCTTGGTTTTGCGCTTACTGAGGTGCGCGATCAGTTGCTTGCGAGAGAGGAACAGAAATGATGAAACGAAAAGAAATTGCTCAAGAAACCGTAAAAATTATGGAGCAAGGATATTACGAGTATCAGGGGAAGACGGTGGACATCCGTGCTGCCCAGAACGATTCGGAAGCCAGGAGTGTGTTGATTACGCCGGATGAAGGGGCAGTGCTTGTCAAACAATCACGCGAACAGCTAGCTGGTTTCAATCCTGCTCGGCAACAGCTTGAACAGGAAGTAGCTCCTCGGGCTACGGTTGAAGCTATCCTGAATATGAGTGCCGCAGGGCTTCACAACGTTGGTGTACTTAACTTTGCCAGTGCCAAAAATCCGGGAGGCGGCTTCCTTAACGGAGCCATGGCCCAGGAGGAAAGTTTGGCTGCATCCAGCGGTCTGTATGGTACGCAGCTTCGCAATAAGGTTTACTATGAGGCGAATCGGGAATATAAATCGATGATGTACACCGATCATGCCATCTATTCTCCGGATGTTGTGTTTTTCAGGAATGAGCAGTTTGAACTGCTGGAGACTCCAGTACGTGCTTCCGTATTGACATTGCCGGCCGTAAATTACGGGCAGGTTGTGCTGAAAGGCGAGGATACTGCGCAAGCGGCCAAGGTGATGAAGGAGCGAATGCGGCTGGCCTTGGCGATTTTTGCTCACAAGGGGGATAAGAACCTTATTCTTGGTGCCTACGGCTGCGGGGTGTTCCGTAATAACCCGGTATTAGTCGCGGTGTGGTGGAAAGAATTGCTGGAGGATGAAGGGTATGGGGTGTTCTTTGATCGCATTGAGTACGCTGTGCTGGATCGAAAGGGTGGAGCTTGTATTCGTGCTTTTGAAGAGACATTTAACGGTTTATAGGAAGCCGTATATGATATGAAAGGAGGAAACGAAAATGAGACAAAACAAACCAGACGTAGAGCTTGGGCGGTTTCTGAGCCTGATCCTGCGTCATAATCCCGGAGCAGTGGGGATCAAGCTTGACGCCAACGGCTGGGCGGATGTCAAGGAACTGCTTGCAGGCCTGCACCGTGCAGGGCGTGTCGTTGATATGAATACTCTGGAACGGATTGTTCGAGAGAATAACAAACAGCGCTATAGCTTTAATGAAGACCGCAGCAAAATTCGTGCGAATCAAGGCCACTCCCTTGCTGTAGATGTAGAGCTTAAAGTAGAGGCTCCGCCAGAATACTTATATCATGGTACGGCAGCACGATCCGTTGACAGTATTCGCATGCAGGGAATTACGAAGCAATCCCGGCAGCATGTACATCTCACCGAGGAGAGGGAGACAGCCACCCGCGTGGGCGGCCGCCATGGCAAGCCCATTGTTCTGACAGTTCGGGCAGGAGCTATGCATCGGGATGGATGTACCTTTTATCGATCGGAAAATCAGGTATGGCTATGTGATCATGTACCGTGGAAATACATCGATCGTTAAGTAATATCATTTCAATTCAACATAGAAGGGAACCAGCTCGCTTGAAATTGTTGTATAAGACCTTCAGCCAAGGTCATGAGGTTTCCGTATATGAGGCTGTGGAACTGGATGGAGAGAAGGGGATTTTTCGCGTGCTTCAATTTTCGGAAGAGGCTGTACAAGGGGCCATGGATATGGCTAATCCTGAACGTGTTGTGCTGGAATACCCTCGTGCAATCTGTCATCTGATGGAATCTAACCACGCCTCATTTGAACGCGTATTTATAATTGGACATGGGATTGGAACGCTCTCCCAGCAATTTTCGGACAGATCGTTTTATGTGGCTGAGTTAGATCAAGCTGTCGTAGATATTAGCCGGGAGTGGTTTGGATATTCCAAGGATGATGTGAGGGTAGGTGATGGTCGAGAGCTGTTGGAAAACGAACCTCCGCATGTCTATGATTATGTCGTCCTAGATGCATTTTCACCTAAGGGGACGCCTAGCCATCTTCTGTCCAGCGAGTTCTTTCACATAGCCGCAAGCAAGCTGGAGCACCACGGTTCGCTGATCATGAACCTTATGGGCAGAGGCGAGCAGGATCGTTGGATGAATGCAATACATAGCACGCTTAGTGAAGTGTTTCCTTATACAAAATGCTTCGCTTTACCTGTTGAAGGGGACAGGGATCTCCGCAATATTATTATGATGGGCAGCAAACAAAACATCCGATATCAAACCCGGCATATGGCGGGATTTATCGAGTTTGAGGCAGGGTTATATTATCTATGACCATAGTTAATACGTTTGCGGTGGATCAGCATCTGTAATTTATAATGTTAAAGGCTCATTCTCACTTGGACATACAAGAAAGAATTGTCGCTAGTGCGATTACAACGAAGTAAAGGAGTTATCATGAAAAATAAAATTGCCATTATCACCGTTTTTCTTTTTACACTTGTTATTGGCACGGTAAACGCGGATTCTCGGATGAATGTCGTTATCAATGGCCAAACTGTTCTATTTGATCACGATCCCATTGTTCAAAATGGAGTCACATTAGTTCAATTCAAACCCGTGTTCAACGATCTTGGTATTGGAATTAGTTGGAATCAAGCCAAGAAGCAGATTGTGGGCGCTAAAGGCGGCACATCAATTATTCTGAATGTTGGACAGAAAACGGCTTATGTCAATGGTTCTCCTGTTCTGCTTCAAGTAGCTCCGAAGGTTGTAGACGGCAGTGTGTTTGTTCCGCTTCGTTTTATAAGCGAAGCGACTGGAGCTAGCATTAACGTATCGGGAAAAATTATTGAGATTACGAGTCATTCGGAATCATCATCTGTACCTACTGTCACAATATCGAAAGCTCCGTCCTCAAGTAACAGCTATACTACGGATAAAGAACGTAATCAATATCTTGCAAACAAATATCCTGCTCTTTATATTAATGGCCGTTCAATCGATGTAAACTTTAGTGGCTCAACAGACTCTAATGGGCTATATTCTCTGGTTGTTCAATTTACAGACATAGATGATATGCTGTATATTCTGGAAGAAAATCAGAATGACCGTGACATTGTATATCGACTAACACGTAACATTGCGTATGACATTAATAAGATATTTAAACAGGATGAAACGAATATATTTCTTCAAGTAAAGCATGAAACTACGTTTGATCCGCTAGGTCTGCCGCAAGATATTGTCACTTTATTGCCAAATGGCAATTACCAAACCCTTCGCTTTATTTATGTAGTTTCGTATGACTTTGTACAAAGTGAAGCTTGGATTTTTTTAATGGACGATTACGGTGAGCCTGAGTATTTGAACACCATAATATTTTAGTTTTTCAAGGTCTTGCTATCTAGCGAGACCTTTTTCAAACTTTTATTCTCCCCCAGCCAATACCCTATTCAGTACGATAAGTATTGCCGACTTCATTGCCAAAGAGAAAGCAGAGAAAAATATCATATTATACAAATCAAAGGCCGCAACCTGTCCGCTCCTTGACCAAAGCCTGTCCGACTTTGCCAAAATAACCGGGCTATAATGATAGTGTGGGAATTAGATTCATGGACACCACAAAAGGGCAGACACTTGATGTCATGGCTGGCAATTTTGCCGGCTTTTTTTGTTGTGGTGTGAATTCCAGATCAATTCCCGCTCACGATGGATGATAAGAAAGGAGGAGGCTATGAACGCACTGCAGGAAGGATTAGCTAATTTGCCGCCCAATACCCTTATGCCACCCGAATTGCGAATGGATTAGGCATACTCATGACCGAAGCATATCGGTCTTTTTTTATTACGAAGAAAATCAACGCGAGAATGGCAGAAAGGGGTGCTGCTATGAACAAAGTAAGTTCAAATCGCATTCGTAAGGGAATCGCAGGCGCTCTGACCGCAGCATTTCCTGGCATAACGATTTATGACGAAGAGATTGATCAGGGCCTGGAAACACCATATTTCATGGTTCAATTGCTAACAACATCACAAGTGCAAGAACTGGACAGGCGCTATATCCGCACTCATACCTTCGACATTACCTTTTTCCCGGTGGGGCCGCAATACAACGAAGAGGCTCATGCGACGGCTGAAATACTCTATGATGCGCTAGCGGCAGTAGAGATCGATGGCGAAATATACCGGGGGATCAATATGAAGCATGAAGTTAATGATCAGATATTACATTTCTTTGTGGATTATAACTTTTGGGTGTGGAAGCCGAAGCCGGAAACACCAAAAATGCAAACACTCGAGCAGGAGGGATTCTTAAATTATGGCTAAAAAAGAAGAAGATACAAAGCAAAAGACGAACGCAGCTCGCTTTACGAAGGAACAATTTGTGCAATCTGAGCAGTGGCAAGGTGTTGATCGAGATATCCTTAGCATCGTGCTGGAGGATAATAAGACTTATACCATCGCACAAGCGAAACAGTTAGTAGAACAATTTATGAGCAGAGAGGTGAAATAAATGGGCGGCACTTGGACTACACAAAACAAAGTATTGCCTGATGTGTACATTAATTTCAAATCTGAAGCACAGGCACTTGGTAAATTAGGAGAACGAGGGATATTGGCGGTTCCCGCTCATCTGCCTTGGGGTAAAGAAGGAGTCACCACACTTGAAGCAAGCACATTTATGCAGAACTCGTTAGCTGCTATCGGCTTTAATGCGGTCGACCCACGGATCAGGCATATTGCTGCGGCACTTTCCCATGTTAATAAAGTATTGATTTATCGCTTGGGAGCAAAAGAGGCGGTAAAGGCAAGCACCGTGTCAGGCAGTTTGACAGCGACGGCTAAATACGGCGGCTCACGAGGAAATGATCTGAAAGTCTCGATCCAGTCCAACATAGATATGCTGGGCTTTTTTAATGTCATTACGTATTTGGATCAGGAGGAAGTGGATATTCAGACTGTTGAAAAAGCAGAGGATCTGGTATCCAATGACTTTGTGGACTTTAGCGGTACAGGCGAGTTGACAGACGCCGCTGTGACCTCTTTGGAGGGCGGGGCGGACGATTCTGGCGGAGCTGGGGAATATACCGCAGCCCTTGCAGCCTTTGAGGCGGAGGAATTTGACGTGTTGGCCGTGCCTACAGAAGATAGTGTCATCAAATCACTCGCAACGGCTTATACCAAGCGTCTGCGGGAGAACGAGGGGAAGAAGTTTCAGACCGTACTGTGCAACTATCCTGAAGCGGATCATGAAGGTGTAATCAGCCTGAAAAACGGTGTCGTGACCGCTGACGGCTTAACGGTAGAACCGACCTATCTGGTATGGGAGATTGCAGCTATGGAAGCAGGGGCAAACGTAAACCAATCGTTGACTTATGCGGTGATCCCCAACGCTGTTGATGTATCACCGAAATATACGAAGACAGAGCTTGTTCAGGCGATTAGTAACGGCGAAATGGTGCTTACAGCCGATAACGGACAGGTACGAATTGTGCAGGATATCAATACGCTCAAGACATTTACGATGGACCGGGGTAAGTATTTTAGCAAAAACCGGATTATTCGCACCTTGGACGCCATCGCTAATGATATATCCAGGGTGTTCAAACAGCATTTCCTTGGCAAAGTATCCAATGATGCAGACGGGCGAAATCTGTTTAAAGCTGAAGCGGTCTCTTATCTCGAGAGCCTGCAGGATATGGGTGCGATCCAAAACTTTGATTCTCAAAAAGATATTGAAGTGCTGCCGGGCAAGGATTCAGATTCCATTGGAATCAATCTTTGGATTCAAGCCGTGGATAGCGTCGAAAAAATTTATATCAGTGTCACAGTACGTTAAGGGAGGAGTTCAACAATGGGAGTATTTAATGTTAAAGATGCCATTAGCGGCAAGACTGCAAGAGCTTTTGTAACCGTCAACGGACGGGTGGAGGAATTGCTCTACGGGAAGACTGGGGAGGCCACCGCCGAGAAAAACAAAGTGGATGTGCCTGTGCTCGGTAAAACGAATACGCCACAGCGTGCTGCTGGATGGAAAGGCACCGGTACGCTGACGGTCTATTATGTAACATCGATGTTTAGGGAATTGATGATCAACTATATTAAAACAGGTGAGGATTTTTGGTTTGATTTGATGATGGTCAACGAGCAACCGGGGAGTGCTGCGGGGAAGCAAACTATTGTGCTCAAAAACTGCAATGTCGATAGTCTGATCCTCTCCAAATTTGATGCCACCAGTGACGATATGCTGGAAGAGGAAATTCCTTTCACATTTGAGGATGTGGACATGCCGGATATGTTCAACACTATTTAATTGAAAGAAAGAGGGAATAGATATGAGTTTGCAAGATTTTTTGAACGCTAACCCCATTGATGGTTTGATGGAAGAAGTGATCGTGTCCAAGCGGTTTAAAGATGCAGAGGGAAACCTGTTAAAGTTCAAGATCAAGGCCATGACCGGTCCTGATTTTGAGGAGCTTCGCAAACGTTCTACCACCATCCTTAAAAAAGGGAAGGTAGAGTTTAATGCGCAGCAGTTTAACACTACATCTGTCATCAATAATACGCTAGTACCTGACTTTAAAGATGCGGAGTCCATCAGCAAACTTGGTTGTACCACTCCTGAGCAATACGTAAATAAAGTGCTGTTGCCTGGTGAGATTGCCACGCTTGCCGAACATATCCAACGCCTGAGCGGTTTTGATGTTGGAATGGAGGATCTGGTGGAAGAAGCAAA
The DNA here is from genome assembly GCF_042714055.1 of Paenibacillus lentus. GTDB lineage: Bacteria > Bacillota > Bacilli > Paenibacillales > Paenibacillaceae > Fontibacillus > Fontibacillus lentus_A. Next base: position 139,481 of record NZ_JBHGVC010000009.1, on the reverse strand, counting down.
AAACTAATCCGGGAGGGCGACAGTGAAGCGAATTATGCTTACTATGCCCTCCACAAATTTCATAAATGGCCCAGTGAGTTTTTAGCCCTTTCTAGAGAAGAGAGGGCTTTTGTTATTGCTTGCATTGATGAAAGGGTGGCAGCGGAAGATAAAGCGGCGAAAAAGATGAAGAGATAGTTATTTGCTTCGAAAGAAGGTGAAGTACAAAGTGGCAACAGTGCAAGCGACTCTGAATTTGATTAACAATCACCAGAAGATTATTCATATGACACAGGTAATCAACAACAATTATATGCAAATAAATAACACATTAAATCAGGCAAATATAAATATTGAAAAAGCCGACAAGGGAGTAAAGCAAACCGAGTCCTCAGCTAAAAATCTCGTTGGTGTTATAGCCAAGGGGGTGAAACTTGCCCAACAACTAGGGGGAGTAATAAGTGGAGCCATGGCGGTGTCCGATGAGATGGCTGCTACCCACGCCCGATTAGCTTTTGTTAATGATGGTTTACGCACCCAGGCACAGTTACAACAACAGGTTTTAGATATAGCGAACAGAACAAGAACAAGTTATAGTGCAACAGCCGGGTTAGTCACCAAGCTTGGAGTAGGTACGCAAGGTTTATTCAAGAACAACGATGAATTGCTTGATTTCACGGATAAATTTAATAAATCCCTGGTGATTAGTGGAGTTTCAGCAGCAGATGCTGAAAGTGCTATGCAACAAATGTCCCAAGCGTTGGGAGATGGCGTTTTGCAAGGGGATGAACTCCGCAACCTTTCTGATACTGCCCCGGCCATGATGAAGATATTATCGGGTGGAATAGGAATTTCCGGTGGAGAATTGATGCAAATGGCAGCTAACGATGATCTTACAGCTGATCAATTCGTTAAGGCTTTCCAGAATCAATCGGGACAGATTGACAAGATGTTTGAGGAAATGCCGGTGACCTTTGGTGGTGCGATGACCGTTCTCCACAATATCATTAAGGGCTGGGTCGGGAGCTTAGGGGAAGCAGGAGGCCCTTTAAGCAGAATTACCGAACTGGTAGTCCTGTTAACCACTTACTTGCAGTCCGATGCCGTGACCAATTTTCTGGACGGATTAGCCATGGGTATATCCACGGCAGTATCATGGATGATTCAACTAGTTGAGTATGCAGCTCAAGTGTCTAGCTTCTTCTCTGAAAATTGGTCCCTCATCGGCCCGATTGTATGGGGATTAGCGGCCGCGATCGCGGGGTTAACCTTAGCGATAAACTGGAGCACGATAGCTACAAATGCAGCAGCGTTAGCTACAAGGATTGTAGCCATAGCCCAGACAGTATGGAATGCGGTCATGAACGCTAATCCCATCGTTTTAATCATAACTTTGATTGCTTCCTTAATTTTAATCCTCTATAAACTGTGGACAACCAACGACGATTTTGCAGCTGGTGTTATGCGGGTATGGAACGCTATTCTTAATTTCTTTGATCTGTTTCCGGCGTATTTCTGGCAGTTGGTTGAATGGATGATGGTTCCTTTTAAGGTTTGGGCGCAAACGATCGGGAAATTGTTTGACCATGTAATCAATAACATTATTGATGGTATAAATGTCGTATTAGACCTGATAAACAGAGTTACTGGATCAACGTTTGCGTTACAAGGGAAGTTTAGCATGGAGGATTTAGCTGACAAGATCACTGATATCGCTGGCACTGAAAAAGCTGAAGCCTTAGCGAGAGCTGCGAAAAATAAACATGAACGAGAACAAAAGTTGTCGGATATGCTGGCGGACAAGGCAGCGCAAAGAGCAAAGCAACAAACAGATCAAGAAGCGCAGGGGGGACCCGGTGGATCGGACAGTTCCTTATTCAATCAAACCGGTATGCTTTCATCAACCAATAACACTATTGACAAGGTAAATCAGGTGGGGAGTGTTGGGAAAATTGAAGACACGGTAGACATCAGTAGTGAAGACCTCAAAACGATGCGTGAGCTGGCAGAAATGAAGTCCATCCAAAACTTTGTAACGCTAACACCTACGGTATCCGTCAGTACTGGGGATATTAACAATGGAGCAGATTTGGATTCGATCATATCGCAAATTGCAGTTACATTGGAGGAAGAAATAGCATCAAGTGCGTCGAGAATATACGCTTAAATTAAAGGTAGAAGGGGGGATATCCGTGGATAAATACAGTCTCACCCTGTCATTCAACAATGGAGCCGAAGCCATAGAATTCCCGGTGCTTCCGGGTAAAATTGAGGTTCAATCCAGCGGGGATAGTAAGACATACGATATATCTATGTTAGGCGAAATTAATGTCATCAAGAATATGAAGCTGAAGGAAATAGCATTTGAAAGCTTCTTCCCGGCGAGTTGGTTTCCAGGAGTCAATGTAGAACGCAGAGCGATGTTCAAGCCGGCTTATTACATTGATAAAATTGAAGATTGGCGAAGTAAAAAACGCCCGGTTCGGTTGGTGCTCACCGGTTCGAATTTAAATATTAATATGGCAGTGAGCATTGAAAAGTTTAGCTGGAGTGAAGAGGCCGGCACTGTTGGAGACATACACTACCAAATCGCGTTTAAAGAATATCGTTTCTACGCCGCGAAGAAGGTCAAATTTATACAGGATGCAACAGGCAAAGAAAAGGCAATATCTGAAAACCAGTCAGCGTCGCGCGCAGATGCACGGGTACAGCCTGAGACTTATACCCTTGTCGCTGGGGACAACCTTTGGAAAGTGGCTAAACAATTTCTGGGTGATGGTAGTAAATATAAGCAAATACAAACGCTGAATGGGATCAAAGACAGTGAATTAAAACGGCTGCCCATTGGTAAAGTTATTAAGCTGCCATAGGAGGGGTGACATGCTGCAAGTGATGACGGACGATAAACAAGGCGGTATGTATGATATATCGGAGCTTGTCACGGATGCAACCTGGAAAACATCCAGGATCGGCAAGCCGGGAAGCTTCGATTTTACGATACTGCAAGATCGTAATTATATGATCCATAACGGGGACATCGTCACGGTGAAGTATGAGGATAAGCCCCTTTTTTATGGCTATGTATTTTCAATCGGACGAAGCCAGGAAGAAACGCTCAAGATCAAGGCGTATGATCAGATTCGATACTTAACCGCTACAGATACCTACGTATTTAAAAATAAGACGGCAGCAGCGATTATCAAGCAGATTGCCAACGACTTCGAGTTGAAGTGGGGCCATATCGCAGATACCAAATATGCAATTCCCAATTTGATCGAGGATGGTCAGAAGCTGATTGATATCATCGACAAAGCTTTAGCACTCACAACGGTCAACACGGGAAGCATATACGTGCTTTACGACGACTACGGCAATCTGGCCTTGCAAAACGTGAAGGATATGAAGCTGGATATAGCTATCGGGGACGGGAGTTTGATGACCGGGTTCAGCATTGAAAAGAGCATCGACAGTGAAACGTATAATCAGATCAAGCTGGTACGTGACAACAAAGACACCAAGAAGCGGGATGTGCATATCACCCAGGATAGCGCCAATATGGCCAAATGGGGAAGACTACAATATTACGAAAAAGTTGACGAGAACATGAATGATGCTCAAATTCGTCAGCTTCTCGATCAATTGATCAAGCTTAAAAACCGCGAGACCAAAAGCTTGAAGGTGGATGCGCTTGGGGATCCATCGGTTCGCGCTGGCTGCTATATCCATATAGAAATTGGGGAATTGGCGATCAACCAGCTTTACTTGGTTGAGGAATGTTCCCACCGTTTCAGCGGCGAAGAATACACATTGCAAATTGAATTGAAGGTGATCGAATGAGTCTGGCCAATGCGATAAAGCAAATCACCATGAATCTGAATGAAGCAGAACATCCCGTAGCGGTCATGTTTGGCACAGTGACCAAAGAACAACCCCTGGAAATCCTCGTCGATCAGCGTTTATTGCTGGATGAGGATTTTTTTGTTCTGACCGAACAATTGACGAGGTATGAAATTGATTTGAAACACAGCCATCACATCAATGGTAGTCCAACCCAGGATGCGTTAACAGAAAAGATCGTTATTCGTGAGGGCCTAAAGGCGGGTGACGGTGTTTTGCTGTTAAGAATGCAGGGGGGACAACAATATGTGGTGCTGGATAAGGTGGTGAGATCATGATCCCGTTGGGCGGCAATTTAATGACGGCTGAGGCGGCCCTGGAAACGAGCCGGACATATGGCATAGATTTTCATAAGGGCCGGTGCACGGGCATGATTGACGGTTTGGATGCGGTCAGGCAAGCCGTGTATAAAATACTCCAAACCGACCGATTCGCACATCTTATCTATGATGCGAATTACGGCAGCGAGTTAACAGGATTGCAGGGGCGAAGTCAGGGGTATGTGCGATCGGAAATAGATCGTCTTATAAAGGAAGCACTATTGGCGGACAACCGTATATCGGGAGTGGAGAACATGCAAATCACAATCAACGGGGATGAAGCGCTAGCCACGTTTACGGTAGCCTCTACCTTTGGAGATTTTAAGAGCGAGGTGACAATGAATGTATGAACACCAAACCTATGAACATATTTTGCAAAGGATGCTAGACAAGGTATCCAATCATGTCGATAAACGTCAGGGATCCATCATTTACGATGCTCTGTCTCCTGCTGCTGCGGAGCTGGCACAAATGTACATGGAGCTGGACATAAACAACAACCTTGCATACGCCGATACGGCCACAGCAGAGTATTTGGAACGGCGCACAGCCGAGTTCGGGATTTACCGTGAACCAGCAACGAAAGCAAGGCGGAAAGCTTTGTTCTATGGCTCCAATAACGTACCTATTGATGTGCCAGCAGGTTCCAGGTTTTCGATCAACGATCTTGGTTATGTTGCAGTCAGCAGGATCGGTACAGGCGAGTGGGTTGTAGAATGTGAAACGCCGGGGGTGATCGGCAATCAGGAGTACGGGGGAATGCTTCCCATCCATTATGTTACAGGCCTGGTTCGTGCTGAACTGACGGATGTACTCGTACCGGGCGAGGATGCAGAAAGTGATGAAGCTTTGCGGAAGCGGTACATGGATGCGATTAACGAGCAGCCTTTTGGCGGCAACATCGCGGATTACAAGAAAAAGATTAACGAAATTTCCGGTGTAGGCGGCGTTAAAGTATTTCCGGTATGGAATGGCGGGGGGACGGTGAAGGCGACAATTCTCGCAGCCGATTTCAGCCAGCCGTCTCAAACACTGATCGACGAGGTTCAAACGATGATTGATCCAGAACAAAATCAAGGCCAGGGCATGGGACTGGCGCCGATTGGCCATGAGGTGACGATCACGGGGGCCGAGGGGTGCGTAATGGATGTTGCAGCGTCATTGACGCTAGCTCCTGAAGCAGTTTTGGGACAAGTACAAAGTGATGTTGAAGATGCGATAAGCGCTTATCTGTTATCCCTCCGTCAAGCCTGGTCCAATGAGCCAGCTCTGATCGTTCGAGTTGCGCATATCGAATCTCGCATTTTGACTGTGCAGGGTGTGGTAGATGTGACCCATACGATGCTGAATGGAGCGGCAGCGAATGTCGTTTTGACAGATGAACAGATCCCAATCATGGGGACGGTGACGCTGAGTGAATAGGTTCATGCAGTATCTCCCGGACATATACGAAGATGTCTTGGATTTTGTGGAATTGACAGAGACGGAGTCGCAGGAATGGATCAGTGTTGAGCAGGCTATTAACCAATTACTGGATGACCAATTCGTGGTTAGTGCTTCGATGCAGGCTATTAAACGACGGGAAAAGATTCTAGGCATACAGGCCGACCCGGCGACAGAAACGCTAGAGTTCAGACGAAAGCGGCTGATCAATCGGTATTCTACGAAACCGCCGTTTACAGTCCGGTATTTGCAGCGTCAGCTCGATTTTTTGGTGGGTGCTGGACTAACGATTGTCAGTGTCGATCCGCAAGCTTTTATGTTAACCGTCACAACCAATCTTGATGAAGCAGCCGTATTTAAGGAGGTTGAATATACGGTTAAGGTGTTAAAGCCAGCGAATATGATCTACCAGCAGCAGACCAGCTTAGGGGATGTCATGGGCTTGGAAGAGAGGATAACTGGCAAGGAAATCGATTGGAACTATAGATTAGGCGAATGGAAGCTGGGAGAAAAATCATTTGCCGACTTCGGCCCGGAGGTGGTGGTTAAGTGATGGTAAGTTCTTTTTTGAATGATGTGGCTCGATTTGTTGATGCGAATATTTCGAAGGTCGTGTTGAATGATACGGTCGAGATTACAAGCTTTAGTCTAAAGGAAGTAACCGGTTCAACCGTGGGAATGCAGTATATCGTCCCGGCAGCCGATGTTTCGTTAGTTACGAAAATTGAGCTTAAGGATGCGAATAACAACATTAAAACAACCAATAACGTTTATGTACCGATCACGACAGATACTCTTCTGCTGCATACGGTACAAGTTAAGGAGGTATAGTGATGGCGAAGACAGACTGGAGTTTGAACGACACGGTTCAGCCGCAGGATATGAATGCAATCGGGGAAGAGATTCATCAACTGCGTGAAGATGTGGATAATATCGAAATCCCTCCGGCATCAGTAGCGGAGGCGGGGATCGTGAAGCTCTCTAACGCTACGAACAGCACTAGTGAGACTTTGGCAGCAACACCACGAGCAGTAAAGTCGGCCTATGATGCGGCCACAGCAGCGCAAACTACGGCGAATGCGGCTAATACAGCGGCGGCAACAGCGCAGGCGAGGGCTGATTCGGCTTTTCAGCTTGGCAATGAGCGGAAAGCGGAAGTGGTTGCCGCGCTTGTTGCCAAAGGGATTTCGGCATCCACGAGTGAGAGTTGGGATTCGCTGATTACAAAAATGGCAGGGATTATTAAGGCGACTGGGAATGCTACAGCGGCGGATGTGTTAAGCGGAAAGACGTTTAGTAACGCTAGTGGGAATAACCTGGCCGGCACGATGCCGAACCGGGGCGCAGGTGGTACCATAACACCGGGGACGACTAACCACACAAAAGCAGCGGGTTATTATAGTAGTCCGATAACTGTTCAAGGTGATGCAAAACTACTGCCAGCGAATTTGCCTAAAGATGTAACGCTGTTTGGTGTCACTGGGGTTCTAGAACGTATGACTACAACTGAGAAGACGGCTATTGTGAGAGCTATAACAAACAAAGGCGTGCTAGCTTCGATATCTGACACAAACACTGTGCTGGCGGGGAAAATAGATCAGATTGTTACAGGTATAAAGAGTGCTTCTGGTTCGTTACAATTTTCAGGGAAGATAGATCAACGAACTATATCTAATCTAGATTTTACACCTCAATTGGCAGTAATTAGGGTTCAGCTTTATAGAGATAGTCGAGAAGGTGGCGATACAAACGGTTTTCAGCTATATGTATATTTTGTTGTCTCAAGAACAGCTAGTAGTTACCGGCTTGATGGTAGGGTTAGTAGCCCCATATATGGAAGCCATAATGTGAGTGCTTATTTAGATACAACATTTGGCGTAAACAATGTGATTCTAAACTTTGAAGGGAAAGATGTGTATCCTTACCAAACCATGAATTATACAATTTACGGTTAGGAATAAAACGAAGGGTTTTAAACAGTCCGGATAAGGTTTGTTTAGATGGAAAAACACTAGAGACTAAAAATTGGTAGGTGCTTTTTTAAATCCAAGTGTAGGAGTTTGTTATTTTAGATTTGGTATAAAAATGGATTATGGAAATGGATCTGAATCATCGATCCTATATGCAAATAACTATGGAGGGGCCAAATCCCGTAATATTATAGGGGTGCTAGTCTCCAATAGCGGAACAGCTTATTTAGTTGTTGATATGGATGGAAAATTTGCTATCGAGCAATATAACATGCATTTAACTTATTTTAATTTTCCATAGTATTAATTGATAAAAAGCACCTAGGTGTGCTTTTTTCATGCCCTCGGAGCGGATCTGGGGACAACCCCGTACACAAAAAGTGTTCTCTCATTACCACCGACCATCACTACCACGCTGGCCGAGGCGTTAACCTCGTATCATAAGCGAAGCTGTTGAGTGGGAGCCATTGTGGGAAGAACCAGCAAATCCTTCTTGAGCGGAGAACGAATGAAAAGCGCAACCGACCTGTCTATTATCTGGTGCCCACTTTTTATTCTAGCTGCATCTTGTCCGTTAGCGGGTGACCAGTCTCAGGAGTTCAGCCAAATCTATAGTCTCATCAATTTACTCTCACCAATTCCACAACCCCCATCCCCCCCTTTAGTAGGTTGGCGTAATACTTAATACTCCGGCTGGCCGCCCGCCGCACGATGTAATCGGCGTTACGCCTATAACTCGGAGTTATAGAAGGAAACCCGCCGCTTATGCGGCGGGTCTTCTCTTAATACATCAATGTAACCGTCGAATACTCGGCATTCTTGCTTAAAGGATTGTTCGTGATGGCAACAGCCAGTGAACGAGTATTCCGTGGGAGCTCGAAATGAATTTGTCCGTGCGGCTCCGGGGAAAGCGGGGGGTTCAAAATTTGGCTTTTAGACAGATCAGGATAATAGCGGGTGCCTTCGGCATCCACTAAAGTGAAATACTCGGCCCGGAGTTCGATATTTTTGTCATCTGCTATTTTCGCGCTGACGTTTACGGTCACGATTCGATTCCTATTCCGTTTCTGGTCCTCAAACGATTCGATAGTAATATCCAAATCCCCTATGGTTAACGTTTCCTCAACAGGAATAGGCGCGTTAGCTCCCTCTGAACTGCACCCGGCAGCTACCATAATTACTAGTAAAAATAGAATACTGAGTTTCTTCATGATTTCCTCCGACAATAGTACTAGGTCATAGCTTACCATATGTGGATGAGGAGGGAAATATATGAAATACTTTGACAACATGATACCTTAATCACTGCCAACCCCACTTAACACCCTATTCACCAGTTGATCCGCTTGGCGGGTCGTCTCTGGCAGGCGGTAACGCGGTGCCAGCTTCAATATCCAATCGCAGGCTGTTGCCAGTGAAATTTTATGACCTACCGAGACGAAAATCGGCTTGATCCCATCCTGCGTTCTTAGCACGCTGCCAATGACTTCCCCATGATCGATCAATGGAGACATAGCCCCTCTATCCGCGCCGGGCTTCTCGAATTCCCCTAGCAATCTAGTCTTGCCGCAGCCAATGGTAGGCATGTCCAAGAGGAGGCCCAAATGGCTAGCCAGGCCGAAGCGGCGCGGATGAGCCAAACCCTGCCCATCGCATACAATCAATTGCGGCGGCGTCTTGATCTGCTGAAATGCCTGAATGACCGGAGGGAGCTCCCTAAACGAGAATAGTCCCGGGATATAAGGGAATTGCACGTGATCTTCAACAACGACAGATTCTGCAACTTTCAAGGATTTCGCATCTAAAATCACAACCGCAGCGATTAGCTTGTCGCTATGCTTGCTATAAGCCACGTCGACTCCGGCGACATATTGGACGTCAGCCAGACCATCCTCTGCTATCACTTGCCTTGCCAGCTCTTGCTGCAATTGAACAGCTTCTTCTTCACTCAGATTCCATGAGTGCATCGCTCTAAGTTCCATATCGGGCCTCCAACATAATTAGGATCACTAGTATTGATTATAACCTAGTCATTGCTAGAGCAAGTCCATAATTATAATGTAAAAATGATAACGAGATTCATAGAATCCAAGTATAATATGAGAAGGAAAAGATTTTTTTACCACCATGTGAAAAGGATGGCCGAAAAACAATGAAATACTGGGCTGTATTAGGGATTGACCCTACAACGGACGAGTTCGTCATTAAGAAGGCGTACGCAAAGCAATTGCAGGTTCATCATCCGGAGGAGGATCCTGAGGGTTACCAGCTCCTGCGAGAAGCTTACGAATGGGCCAAGGAACGTGCCAGAGAATTGAAGGATGAAGAAGCCTATTGTGACATAGACGAGAGTGAATGGACCGAGAAAACAAACGATATTACATATGAGGAAATTGCGGTAATGCAGCAAACGTCATGGGAGGCTGACCTTTCTGTGGAGGCCGAGCCAGAGCGTCATCCGGCTCAAATGTTTTTTGAGCGAATGGAAGAGTTGTATGACGATTTTCTTCGCCGGATTGATCCTGAGGAATGGAACACGCTGATGACGAATGATTATATGTGGAATATGGAGTACCAGAGGGAGCGGCTGAACGGGCTTCTGCACTTCTTGGAAGATCATCGGCATTTGCCGCGGGCGGTATGGGAGATTTTAGACCAATCCTTTCAACTGCTGGAGGAAAAGGAATTTTTACTTGAAGCCTATGATGAGGATGAAATAGCTTTTATTATCGGGCAAATTCAGGGGACGGCAGAATTAGGATATGCCTGTTTTCAAGGCAAGCGGCTTGATTTTGATATTGAGCACTATCTCACGCTCCGGCAGGATGCCCAAACCCTGCTTATCGAGGATAACCCGGTGGCAGCCAGGGATGATTTGGCGGAGGCAAGTGCGATCTTCAAGGAGGATCCGGATCTGCAGCTCATGCGAGCTAAATGTTACATAAGGCTCGGGCAGAAGCTGGAGGCAATGTCTTGTCTGCAGCATGTTCTTGAGCTTAAGCCGGACGAGCATGAGGCCCGTTTGCTGCTTGCACACATTTTTTATGAAGAACGACGATTTGACGAGGCTTTGAGAGAGTGTGAGTTTTTACAGCAGCAAGAGGTGTTGAATCAGGATATATTAAGCATCTACGGCAATGCCCAAATCGAGCTGGGAGCTGTCGAGAAAGTTTGGAAGCAATACACACAAACCAAGCTCTTGTGGCAGGAATTTTACCATTTTCGTTACAATTTGCTATTGCTCCGGCTGAGAAATAAGCATCTGTTTTCCCAAGAACACAATCCCCATTACGCTGAGTTAAAAAAGGCAATCCGCAAGAACAACAGGTGGGTTTACGGTATTATCTGGTTTAGATTAAGCTGGCTGTACCTCTTATTATTCGGGCTTGCTTATTTTATATTTCGACTGCCTCCGGTTGTTCTGGTGTTATTGCCCATCATCCTATGCGGATGCGCTTGGAAGACCTTAAGAACAGCGAGGATGTTCTTCTCATGATCAGGGAGGTTGCTATAGTATGACTAATCCATATACCTTTTCGCAACGGAAGCGCTTGGAGCGGTATTTTCGCTGTCTCACGGCAAGCTGCCTTCAAGGCACGCTCAAAAATTATTATGTAGCTTATGAATTTGGCCTTGCGGAAAGGCTGGTTCGGAAAAGCATGATTCGTGAAGTGTTCAAGCACTGGAGTATTACGGATGCCGAGAGCTTGAAACGCCAAATCCGCTGGCTGATGGAGGATGGGGGGCGGGCGGAATACAAAAGCAGGCATATGCACCTCCTAGCACTTACAGAAACGTCGCGTCATCGTTACCTCGAAGCTATAAAGGAGGAAAATGATGAGAAGAATAATGCCAAATGGGATGTCGTGGTTAAATGCCTGCATCAGCTTCCCTCAGGGGACGTTCGGGCATACGGCTTGGCCTGGGCCATCTTGTTATGCCGCATTGGGCAAGTGAAGCGTTTCCTGAAGAAAGAAGAGGCATGGAACATTAAGCTGGAGGCCGCAGCCATGCTGCAGCAAACCTATAACAGCTGGGAGGATTTCTATTTAGCTTATTTATGCGGGAGCCATTATGCTGCGGAAAAGCCAGGAATCCACCCGTATGTGATGGTTTCGGGAATGCATGATTTATTGTCCGACAGCACCTTGTTATATCGCAAAATAAAGTGGGATCAACCTCTGCTGCCGAAGAGCAGAGATAAATAATACAATGCAGCATATGACTGCCGAACGCTGTTACCAAGGAAGTTGTCGATATGGACAGCTTCTTTGTTTCGTTAAGCCTTCAATATAACCTGGATTGATTTTTGAGTACATCTTACGGGCTGGATCGTATATAGTAATAATCCAATCGATTATTTCTGATCGATTAGGTTTACAATATAGGTAGTACAAACATGCATTTTATCAAGAATAAGAGGTGTTTCTTGGATGTGGCATTCGAAATCACAGGATGAAGTGCTTAAGGAACTGCAAGTCGATCCGGCTGTTGGGCTTTCTGAGGAAGAAGTACGCTCGAGGCTGGAGCAGCACGGGCCGAACAAACTAAAGGGCAAGCCGAAAAAAAGCACGATTGCTCTATTTCTGGCCCAGTTAAAGGATATGCTCATTTATGTGCTCTTGGGCGCAGCGGTAGTTACCCTCATCGTAGGGGAATATGTGGATGCTATCATTATTCTTGCTGTAGTTCTGCTCAATGCACTGATCGGCGTGTTCCAGGAGCATAAGGCCGAGAAGGCCATTGAAGCACTTCAGCAAATGACTACGCCCAAGTCGCTCGTTCGCCGTCAAGGAGAGGTGAAGGAGATCAATTCCGAGGACATCGTTCCCGGGGACATTGTCATACTGGATGCGGGTCGATACATACCGGCTGATCTCAGACTGCTCGAGAGCGCCAATTTGCAGATTGAGGAATCCGCTTTGACCGGCGAGTCCGTGCCTTCGGATAAAGATGCTGCTTCTCTGCTCGAAGATCCAAAGACTCCGATTGGGGATATGTCCAACATGGCCTTCATGTCTACTCTCGTGACCTATGGAAGGGGAGAAGGCATTGCCGTCGCTACGGGGATGAACACAGAAATGGGGAAAATCGCGACGATTCTGGATGAGGACATCCATGATTTGACCCCGCTGCAGAAGAAGCTCGAGGAGCTCGGCAAGACGCTTGGCTTTATTGCCATAGGCATCTGCGTTCTGATCTTTGTTATCGGTCTTATTCAGAAGCGGGATTTATTCGAGTTATTCCTGACGGCCATCAGCTTGGCCGTGGCAGCGATTCCGGAAGGTCTTCCGGCGATTGTTGCCATTGTGCTCGCACTGGGCGTGACCAGAATGTCCCGAATCAACGCGATCGTGAAAAAGCTTCCCGCTGTGGAGACGCTAGGCTCCGTTAATATTATTTGCTCTGATAAAACAGGTACACTGACCCAAAATAAAATGACGGTCGTGAAGTACTACACCGCGACTCCTCTCGGTGACGAACCTCCGGTGGAGTTAATTAAATCATTCGTGCTCTGCTCCGATGCAACGCATGAGAACGGGGAAAGCACGGGAGATCCGACCGAGGTTGCCCTCGTCATTTACGGCGAACAGAACAATATTATGAAGAAATCGCTGGAGGCCGAGTACAAAAGAGTCTCAGAGAAGCCTTTCGACTCTGATCGCAAGCTCATGTCTACACTAAACAAGACTAGAACGGGCTACCGTGTTCATACCAAAGGAGCCATCGATCAGCTGCTGAATATTTCCACCTCTGCGGTTGTGGGCGGGGAAGTTGTCCCCCTGACAGAGGAACTGAAGCAGCAATATTTGAAAGCGGCCGAGGGGATGTCGGATGATGCTTTGAGAGTACTTGGCGCAGCATACAAAGACACTGAGCAGCTTATATCGCCGGACGAGATGGAGCAGGATTTAACGATCTTGGGCTTCGTCGGCATGATTGACCCGCCGAGACTCGAAGTGAAGGATTCCATTCGTGAAGCGAAGTCGGCCGGGATTACAGCAGTGATGATTACGGGCGACCACCGGAACACGGCTGTAGCCATCGCCAAGGAGCTTGGCATTGCCGATTCAATCGATCAGAGCATGACGGGAGCAGAGATCGATGAGCTCTCCGACGAGGTGTTTGCACAAAAAATCAAGAACATTCGTGTATTTGCCCGGGTTTCGCCCGAGCACAAGGTGAAGATCGTGAAGGCGTATAAAGCGCAAGGAAATACGGTATCGATGACCGGCGACGGGGTAAATGATGCTCCTTCCTTAAAGAATGCCGACATCGGCGTGGCGATGGGAATCACTGGCACCGACGTTTCGAAGGGCGCTAGTGACATGATCTTAACCGACGACAATTTCACTACGATTGTGCATGCGATTCGAGAAGGACGAAATATTTATGCGAACATCCGCAAGACCGTTACCTTCCTCTTGTCCTGTAATTTCGGCGAGGTTGTTGCAATCCTGGCATCGATCCTGTTCTTCTGGCCACTGCCGCTATTGGCTACCCAGATTCTCTGGGTCAACCTGGTAACAGATACGTTGCCGGCTATTGCGCTAGGTGTGGATCCGGGGGAAAAGGATGTCATGAAGCGGAAGCCGAGAGATCCCAAGGAAAGCTTCTTCGCCGGTGGCGCCGCATTCCGGGCGATCCTTGGCGGCGTTCTGATCGGATCCTTAACTTTAGTTGCTTTTTACCTGGGATTAAGAGAGCATGGCTTCAGCCTGAACTCGGCGAATATCTCCGAAGAGGCGATGATGTATGCCCGGACAATGGCCTTCGTCGTTCTTGCCGCATCGCAGCTGTTTTACTCTTTTTCCAAGCGAAGCGACACGAAATCGATTTTCCAGGTCGGCTTGTTCTCTAACAAGCTTCTGGTCGGCGCGGTCATCGCGGGTCTGGTTCTCCAGTTTGCTTCGATCAGTATTCCATTCCTGGCGGCGGCGTTCAAAGTGCACAACCTATCCCTCGCAGACTGGGGAGTGGTCATTGGCTTAGCCTTGATCCCGCTGATCATAAACGAGGTTATCAAGGTGTTCATGCGAATGGGCGCGGCGAAGCAAGCGTAAGACTAAGATGGGCTGAAAAGATGATTCAAATAAAAACAAGGCTGTCGATTAGACGACAGCCTTGTTTTTATTTGAGAAATAAGCTCTAACGCAGATTGCAGCTTTTTGAACGTAATTCAATAGGCAAATATTTTGGAAAACTATAGGAAGGGGATTGCGAAGCTCGGGCTTCCTGTGCTACTATGAACTTGTCACTGAAAACGTTACCGATAAGGATTCCGATTACGTTTTCGGAAACGTTTCCGTAAACGCTATCATGATTATTGTATAAGGTTTTCATGACAAACGATATTTCACTTACGAAAGAGGGGTCTAGAATATGAGCAAGCTTAAGAAAATGTTAGGAATTATACTTGTACTCACTCTGGTAACTGTATTGGCAGCATGCGGCAAGAGCAATAATTCGGCTGCCGGCGAGAACGGTGATAAAAGCGAAGGTGCGGCCGGCGGAGCTAAAGAGATTTATTTCTTAAACTTTAAACCTGAAATTGCTGAGGTTTATGAGAAGATCGCTAAGGATTATGAAGCGGAAACAGGAGTAAAGGTAAAGGTTGTTACCGCAGCAAGTGGAACTTATGAAACGAAATTGAAATCGGAGATCTCCAAGAAGGATGCGCCGACGATTTTTCAAATCAACGGTCCCGTAGGCTATCAAGCTTGGAAAGATTACGCCCTGGATCTTAAAGATACGAAGCTCTACAGCTATTTATCCGATCCAAGTCTTGCCGTAACGAGCGAAGACGGTGTATATGGCATTCCTTACGTCGTAGAAGGTTATGGCATCATCTATAATGATGCGATCATGCAGAAGTATTTTGCTCTGCCGGACAAGGCAGTTTCTATCTCTTCGGCATCTGAAATCAATAACTTCGATACGCTGAAGGCTGTAGTGGAGGATATGACAGCGAAGAAGGATCAGCTTGACATCAAAGGTGTATTCGCTTCCACATCACTAGGCGCAGGCGAGCAGTGGAGATGGCAAACTCACCTGGCCAATCTGCCGCTGTATTATGAATTCAAGGATAATACGGAATTCGACAATACGGTTCTGGCTGGTCTGGCGGCGGATGAAGTTCAGTTCAAGTACGGCGACAATTTCAAGAACATTTTTGACTTATACACGAATAATTCGGTTACTAAAGGAGCGCTGCTGGGTGGAAAATCCGTAGCCGATTCCATGGCCGAGTTTGCGTTAGGCCAAGCCGCAATGGTTCAGAACGGGAACTGGGCTTGGGGCCAAATCAACGAAGTGGGCGGCAACGTAGTTAAGGCAGAGGATATTAAATTCCTGCCCATCTACACAGGCGTAAGCGGAGAAGAGAAGCAAGGCCTGGCCATCGGTACGGAGAACTACCTCTCGATCAACAGCAAAGTATCGCCTGAGAAGCAGCAGGCTTCGATCGCTTTCCTGGAGTGGCTGTTCACGAGTGACAAAGGAAAAGCATACGTTACGCAAGACTTAGGCTTTATCGCGCCATTTAATACATTTAATGAAAATGAAAAACCAGCCGATCCGTTGGCTAAAGAAGTGATGTCCTGGATGGAGAAGGACGTGACCTCTGTTCCTTGGACATTCGCAGCCTTCCCAAGCGAAGAATTCAAAAATCAATTTGGCGATGCTTTGCTGCAATATGTTCAAGGCAACCAAGCCTGGGATGAAGTCGTAAAGGTATTCACGGAGAGCTGGAAAGCGGAGAAGGCAAAATAAAGTTAGGTGTATGGGATGCCACTGGGTTGAAGAAAGCGCTCAGTGGCATCAATACGATGATCGACGTTTGAAGCATCTTGTTGAATACTGAGATAGGAGAAGAACACATGCAAAAGTCGATAAAGAAATATTTTGCCCTTTTTGCATTGCCGACGCTCATTGCCTTTTCGGTAGCTTTTGTCATACCGTTCTTACTGGGTGTATATTTGTCCTTCACGGAATTCACGACCGTGAACGATGCAAAGTGGGTAGGATTAAGCAACTACGTCAAGGCGTTTTCGAACCAGGATTTTTTGAATGCGTTATGGTTTACGGTGAAATTCACATTGGTCTCGGTACTTACGATCAATGTGTTTGCCTTTGCTCTTGCCATGCTGTTGACCCGGGGCAAAAAAGGAACGAACCTGTTTCGAACCGTATTCTTTATGCCGAATTTGATCGGCGGGATTGTGCTGGGTTACATCTGGCAGCTTATCATCAACGGCGTGCTGTATAATTTTGATCTTACTTTAACCTTTGATCCGAAGTATGGCTTCTGGGGACTTGTCGTGCTTATGAACTGGCAGCTGATCGGTTACATGATGATCATTTATGTAGCCGGTATTCAGAACGTGCCCAAAGATGTCATCGAGGTGGCGAAGATCGACGGCGCTTCCCGCTTTCAAGTATTGCGCAATGTTACACTGCCCTTAGTGATGCCTTCGATCACGATTTGTTTATTCCTGACATTGTCGAATTCGTTCAAGCTGTTTGACCAGAACCTGGCTTTGACGGCAGGCGCGCCATCGAAGCAGACAGCGATGCTCGCACTGGACATTTACAACACCTTCTACGGTAAGACGGGTTGGGAAGGCGTAGGTCAGGCCAAGGCAGTCGTATTTTTCGTCCTGGTTGCCCTAATCGCTTTAGTTCAACTTCTTATTACCAGAAGGAAGGAGGTCGAGAGCTGATGCAAAAGACAAATAAAGGGGCAGACGCTTTTATATTTCTTATTCTTCTCGTGCTGGCGGCAGCGTTCATATCACCGATCTTTATCGTATTGATGAACTCTTTTAAAGGAAAGTTCTTTATCAGCGATACCCCGTTTTTATTTCCCAATAGTGAAACATTCTCGGGGATTAGCAACTATACAAGCGGTATTGCCAAGACGGATTTCATCTCGGCCTTCGGTATGTCGCTGTTCATCACCGTCTTCTCCGTGGCCGTTATTGTCCTTTTTACGTCGATGACTGCCTGGTATATCACGAGAGTGAAGACAAGATTCAATCAACTGCTGTACTATATTTTTGTATTTTCGATGATCGTACCTTTCCAAATGGTGATGTTTACGATGACGAAGACGGCCAATGTGCTGAATCTCGATAATCCGATTGGCATTATTCTTATATATTTAGGCTTTGGGTCGGGCTTGTCTGTTTTTCTGTTCAGTGGATTTGTTAAATCCATCCCTATTGAAATTGAAGAAGCAGTCATGATTGATGGATGCAATCCCGCGCAGTCCTTCTTTAAAGTGGTTCTGCCGATCCTCAAACCGATTGCGATCACGGTCGCTATTCTGAACGTCATGTGGGTATGGAATGACTACCTGCTCCCTGATCTGGTCATCGGCAGCGAATACAAGACGATTCCGATTGCGATCCAGTATTTGAAAGGCGGATACGGCTCGATTGACATGGGAGCTATGATGGCGATGCTGGTGCTTGCCATTGTACCGATTGTAATATTTTATTTGCTTTGCCAGAAGTATATTATAGAAGGTGTTGTGGCAGGGGCAGTTAAGGGCTGACGATGGCTGCACTTCGATGGAAGCTGCCTTGTTTTCTATAATTTTAACTGCTATTCTAATGGAATGTAATTCAAGTAGTGGTTTACATTACGATGTAAGGGAAGAACGATATGGCTTCTATTACAATTAAAGATATTGCAAAGATGTGCGGTGTCGGGGTAACAACGGTTTCGAGAGCGATCAATAACCATCCTGATATTAGCGAAGAGACCAAGACGATGATCATGAAGGTCATCAAGGAGAATCATTATGTGCCGAATAACAGCGCCAGAAATTTGAAGCGCTCGGTATCCAAGACGATTGCGGTATTGATTAAGGGGATTACTAACCCGTTCTTTAATCCGATGATTCAAGTGTTCGAGAGGGAAACCCAGCGGAAAAAGTACTCGTTTATTTTGCAGCGGGTCGACGAGAAGCAGGACGAAATCGAGGTAGCCATCGAGCTGGAAAAAGAAAAGCGGCTGAAAGGCATCGTGTTCCTCGGAGGGTACTTCTCTCACTCCAAAGAGAAGCTGGATCAGCTATCCGTCCCTTTCGTTTTGAGTACGATCGGCATGACGGAAGAGTTCGATACCAATGATTATTCCTCCGTTTCGGTCGATGACGTGAAGGAGAGCTACAAAATCGTCGATTATTTATGCCGTGAAGGGCATCGTAAAATTGCGATCATTACGGCGCCGATGGATGATGTAAGTATCGGTAAATTGAGATATGAGGGGTATAAAAAGGCGTTGCAGCAGCACGGCATCGAATACGATGAAAGACTGGTACGCTGCATGAGAGAGGATATCGACAGTTATTCCATGGAGAACGGATATGAGGTTACCAAGGAACTGCTGCAGTCTGGCGAAGAGTTTACGGCAATTTATGCCGTGTCCGACAGCCTCGCAATCGGTGCATGCAAAGCGATATTCGAAGCCGGCCGAAGAGTGCCCGAGGATTATTCCGTCGTTGGCTTTGACGGGCTGGATATTTCCTTCTATTATAATCCGTCGATTACGACCATCAAACAGCCGACGGAGGAAATTGCTCAAGAGACGATCAAGATCTTATTCGATCTCATTGATAAGAAAATAACCCATGCACATAAAACGTTTCCCGGAGAGCTGGTCATCAGGAATTCTACGAAGCGTTTGAACTAGCGTTGTCGTTTAAGGTACCAGTATTCAAAAAGAGGAATGTTGAAGAGCCCTGTTCTCCCTTTGTAGGAGACAGGGCTCTATGTATTGCATGGCCGGCCGTTTGTCTTACTGCGCGCGAAACAGCTTTTTATCGAAGAATAATAAAATGACGAATAAGGCGATCGCGACCAGCAGGACGCAGGCCGGCAGAATGAAGGCGAGCAGTGTCGCCGTATTCTGCATTTTGTAGTAGACGAGCATGCCGAAGGGCATGAGTCCGCCGCCGATGAGGCTGCACCATACGTGGAGCTTAGCGATTTTGATCATGCTAATTTCTTTAAAGATATAGTAGAACATGCCGTACACGAACAAGGTCAGCCAGCCGACAACGAGAATATGGGCGTGCGCGGGAGTTAACGAATAGTCGGATCGTCCAGCCATATCCGCCCCGATCAAAGCGCCGATTAAGGAATAGACGGCAGCAATGCGCATTAACCATTTACTATATTTAGTCATCATACGCTCCCTAGAATTTTTATAGTGACCTGCCTATTTTAAATCAGAATTATGAACGCTATATGAACAAAGTGTGGCGAAGCTATTTAAGAATCCTTTTACGGTTCTTATTTGCAGTCCTCTTTCGTAATTCGTCAAGCCGTGTTAAGCATGCTACAATAGCGGGAGTGGAAAGGAGTGATACAGCAATGGCATTAGAAGTCGATGTTCAGGCCACCCCGAATCCGAATGCAGTAAAGATCAATGCAAGTGCGACGTTGTTTGAAGGCACTGGCAGTATGTCCTTGAAGAGCGGTGAGTCGACAGACCACCCTCTAGCGAGCGCTCTGCTGCGCATTGAAGGCGTTGACAACATTTTTGGATTGAGAGATTTTGTGACGATTACGAAAAAGCCGGAAGCGGATTGGGATGCGATTCTAGCAGAAGCGGAAGAGGCATTCAAGACCATTTACGGTTAGAAGAAAAGCGGCGGTTCCCTAAGGGGATTCGCCGCTTTTCTTTATGCTTTGTCACAAAACGGACTCCTTTGCCGTCCCATGGGAAACAGCACAAAGGAGTTGTGAAGAGATGGCCGAACTCACATGCCTGATCATGGGCGGCGGTTACGCAGGGATTCACGCAATTCGCTCTATTCAGGGAGCGTTTCAGAAGGCTGGGGAGACTTGGAGGATTCGCATCGTTCTAATCGACAAGGAAACCTATCACTTACGGAAGGTATTGCTTTTTAAGCCAGCTGCTGAGCAGGGGGATATTACGATCCCTTTTGATCGCATGTTTCCAGATATCCGCGTTGTCCGGGGAACTGTGGGGAGGATCGATCATGAAGGGAAGAAGGTTCACTATTGGGATAGCGAACGGAAGGAGTGTACGCTTGCTTATGATTTTGCTGTCCTAACGATTGGAAGCATCGTAAGACGGCCTGGAAAGGAGCAAGGCGGAATAGCCTTGACGGGACTGGAGGCGGCAGTGGACATTCGTAAGCATTGGCAGGAGAATATGCGCAAAGCAGCAGGGGAGACCCATCCGGAGGAGAAGCGACGGCTGCTGTCGATTGCGGTGGCCGGGGCAGGCATCAGCGGAATCGAGGCCTCGGCGGAACTGGCCCACTCTATGCGCAAAGAAGCCAAAGCTTTGCAAATTGACGCTGAAATGATCCAGGTGTATCTGATCAATGCACAAGCAAGGCTGTTTCCGGAGGGCCCTGTGAAGGTGGGGGTTAAGCTGGAGCAAAAGCTTCGCGATTATGGCGTAAACGTGATTCATGGCGTCAAGGTGCTTCAAGAGAAAGCGGGGATGGTGTCATTATCGAACGGCGAGGTTATTCCTGCAGGATTATGTGTATGGACGCTGGGGCTGCTGCCGAACCCGCTGCTGAGGGAAATGGGATTTCCGCTGACGCCCAGCGGGCAGGTTATCGTGGATTCAAGCTACCGGGTGCAAGGTATGGCAGGCGTTTACAGCATCGGAGATTGCGCGGGAATCGTTGACCCGGCTAATGGCCGATTCGATCGGATGACATGTAAAGAGGGAACCGCCCAGGCGGCCAGACTGGGATCGATTATGCAGGCTGATTTGCACGGCCTTCCGGCTCCGCAGCATAAGGAATACATGGATTTCTATTGCTTCAGCTTTGGAGCGGAGCGAGGAATGGTCTGGACTCGGCAATGGGGGCTGGATATGATAATAACAGGCAGGCTAGGTTGGAAAATTCGCAAGCTTACCTGGGATTTAGCCAGCCTGGTGAGGTAAGGGGATTTTTACGAGCAACAGAAGGGGATAAATCTATTTGCTCAAAGCCATGTGAAAGGACGTATACGCATAATGCAGGAGCTGTATGAAAAGTATAGAAGATTACTATATACACTGGCATATCAACTGACCGGCTCCGCAGCGGATGCTGAGGATGCGGTGCAGGAAGTTTTCCTGAAAATCCATGTTATGAACACGGAGCATATAGAAGAGCCCAAAGCTTATTTATGCAAAATGGTGACGAACCGCTGCCTGGATCTGCTGCAATCGTCCCGGAAACGGCGTGAGCAATATATCGGCCCATGGCTGCCCGAGCCGGTGCCGACATCCACTGAAGATGCTCTGCAAACGGTTATCCGGGAGGAACTGCTGTCGTACGCCATGCTTGTTCTGCTGGAACGCTTGTCTCCGGCAGAACGGGCAGTCTTCGTGCTTCGCGAGGCACTCGGCTTCAATTACCTTGAAATTGCTGGATTGATGGACAAGAGCGAGGCGAATTGCCGGAAGCTGATGAGCCGGGCTCGGGGAAAAATGGGGATGGCCGATGCCAAGCTTATCAGCTATGAGGCAGTAGGTGAGCCATGGGTTCAGGCATTTATTCAGGCGCTCAAGCAGGGAAATGTCGAAGTATTGTTATCGATGCTTACCGACGATGTCGTCGTTCTCTCCGACGGAGGAGGCAAAGTAACTGCAGCAATCCGCCCAATCTCATCGCGAGACCATGTCAGCCGCTTCCTGATGGGTCTAATGCGGCAAGCAGTTCATCAAGCAGACGTCTGTATCAAACCGGTATCTGTAAATGGAGAGACTGGCATTATTATTCATTCGTCAGGCAATGTTGACACGATCGTATTGATGCACGTGGAGGGAGGCGCGGCTCGTCAGCTCTATTTTATTAGAAATCCGGATAAGTTGACTCATATAAAGTGATGCGATGGATAAGGGGGAACCAAGGATAAGGATCCCCGGACGAAACGAAAGTTTCTCCGCTAACAGGTTGACTTTAAATTTTACTATATGGTATATAAAAGGAAGAATTAGCACTCTGCAAACCTGAGTGCTAACAAGGCGGAGAGCAGCTAAGTCAAGCTCGAACAGGCGCCGTAAAATGAACCAAAGGAATGAAAGGAGATTATTTTTCATGGCAAAGAAAGAGTTTCAGGCGGAATCCAAAAGATTGCTGGAAATGATGATCAACTCCATTTATACGCAGAGAGAGATTTTTCTAAGAGAGCTTATCTCCAACTCCAGCGATGCAATCGATAAAATATATTACAAGGCGTTGACCGACGACAACCTTGTGTTCAACCGCGAGGATTACTTCATTAAAATTACAGCGGATAAGGACAACCGGACGCTCACGATTTCCGATACCGGGATCGGCATGACTCAGGAAGAGCTGGAGAACAACCTGGGGGTCATTGCAAAGAGCGGCTCCTTGGCGTTTAAGAAAGAGAATGAAGCGAAGGATGGTCACAACATCATCGGCCAGTTCGGCGTAGGATTCTATTCGGCATTTATGGTGGCTGACGTCGTAACGGTCATCAGCAAGCCGTTCGGCAGTGAAGAGGCATTTAAGTGGGAGTCAGAAGGTGCAGATGGCTATACCATTGTTCCGTTTGAGAAAACGACGCCAGGTACCGATATTATTTTAAAAATCAAAGAGAATACGGAAGAGGATCAATACGATGAGTTCCTGGAGGAGTACCGTCTAAGAGCCATTGTCAAGAAATATTCGGACTTTATTCGTTATCCGATCAAAATGGACGTGACCGGGCAGCGTCCTAAGGAAGGCGCCGAGAACGAGTTCGAGGAATACAAGGAAGAGCAAACGATCAACAGCATGGTGCCGATTTGGCGGAAAAATAAAAACGAGCTGACCGCAGAGGACTACGAGAACTTCTACCACGAGAAGCGCTACGGCTTCGACAAACCGCTGAAGCATATCCATATCAGCGCGGACGGAGCGGTCGTCTACAATGCGATCCTGTTCATTCCGGAGAATACGCCTTTTGATTATTACACGAAAGAGTATGAAAAAGGGCTTGAGCTCTATTCCAACGGCGTGCTGATCATGGACAAATGCGGCGACTTGCTGCCGGACTATTTCGGCTTCGTCAAAGGGATGGTGGATTCCGAGGATCTGTCGCTCAACATTTCCAGAGAGCTGCTGCAGCACGACCGTCAGCTAACCTTAATCGCCCGGAACATTAAGAACAAGATTAAGGGCCAGCTGCAAAGCATGCTGAAGGACGAAAGAGAGCAATACGAGAAATTCTATGACTCCTTTGGCCGCCAATTGAAATACGGCGTGTACAGCGACTATGGCACAAATAAGGAAGACCTGCAGGATCTATTGATGTTCTACTCCTCCAAGGAGAAGAAGCTTGTTACGTTGGATGAGTACGTCTCCAGAATGCCGGAAGATCAGAAATATATTTACTATGCCTCCGGCGAATCGATTGAAAGAATCGAGAAGCTGCCGCAGACAGAGCTTGTAGCTGACAAAGGCTATGAAATTCTATATCTCACCGACGATATCGACGAGTTCGCGATCAAAATGATCATGAGCTACAAGGAAAAGGAATTCAAATCGGTATCCAGCGGCGACCTTGGCATTGAGCCGGACGATAAAGATAAAGAAGCTGAAGCGAACGAGAGCAGCAACAAGGAGCTGTTCGAAGCGATGCAGGGCATCCTGGGCGGCAAAGTGAAGAGCGTTAAAGCGTCGAAGCGTCTGAAATCCCATCCGGTGTGCTTGTCAACGGAAGGCGAGCTGACGATCGAGATGGAGAAAATCCTGAAATCGATGCCGAACAGTCAGGATGTGCAGGCCGATAAGGTGCTGGAAATCAACATGAATCACGAGGTGTTCCAATCGCTTAAGGCTGCTCATGATAGTGATCAGGAGAAGCTCAGTCTTTATACGAACCTGTTGTACAACCAGGCTCTGTTGATCGAAGGCCTGCCAGTTCAAGATCCGGTGGAGTTCACGAATAGTATCTGCAAGATCATGGTGTAATGGGAAGCGAAAGGTTCGGTTTTTCGGGTTAGGCTGCAGGGAAAGACCTCCATTTGAACCTCCAATCGAATATCGGTTAAAATGATAGGAGGAGCTTACAGGGCTCCTCCTATTTCTATTTATAGAAGAGAGGCCGTTGCTAAATGATCATCAAATTCATTCGTTTGCGTTAATGAGGGGTACAGAAGGGTAATCTCAGGCTTTTTATTTTTTTAGAAAAAGGATGCCTGGGCTTATTTATCTGTGCCTTTTTTCATTCACCCAAATACGAATGAATGAGGTGCTATAGTGTGTCAAAATTTAATGTCATGCCAGGCGATAAGGTGATTTGCCCCATTTGTGCGGAAAAGCTGCGGCAACAAGGCAGCAGTCTGGTTTGCCGTAATAGCCATTGCTTTGATATAGCGAGGCAGGGATATGTCAATTTCCTGCTGCAAGCTCCTAAGGCGAAATATGATAAGCGTTTATTCCAATCCCGCGCCAGAATTAGCCAGGCCGGGGCGTTTAGGGGGCTTACCGATCGCTTGGGCGAGATACTGCAGCAGAAGCTGCAGCTAGAAAATCCGCAGCGGCACCGGGCTGACGGGCGCGATGCTATCGCGATTTTGGATGCGGGCTGCGGGGAAGGCTCTCATCTTACCTCGCTGCAGCGGCAGTTTGCCGGGAGGAGCGGGAGCCAGCTTTTTGCGGCAGGGATCGACATTTCCAAAGAGGGCATCAGAATGGCGGCGAAGAGTAACCCCGAAGTGATGTGGGGGGTTGCTGACCTGGCGAAATGCCCATTTGCGGAGCAATCCTTTGATTTCATCATTAATATCCTATCGCCGGCCAATTACGCGGAGTTCCATCGAATGCTTACGTCCGAGGGATTTGTTCTGAAAGTCATTCCCGGCAAGGAGTATTTGCAGGAGATACGGCAGGCGCTATATGATAAGACCGAGCGGAGGTTATATTCCAATGACAGGACGATCGAGCTGTTTCGTCGTCATTTTGAGCTCACGGACATGGAGCGGGTAAAGTACGAGGTGAATCTGGATCAGGAGCATTTCATGCACCTGCTGCGGATGACTCCATTAGCATGGCAGGCATCTGAGGAGCAAATTCGGCAGATGACCAAGATAAGCGGGGGAGTGGCCGTGACCTTCGACTTCGATATTTTAATGGGCAAGAAGAAATAGCTTCATTAACCAAAATAAGAGGGAGCAGACGAAGAGTCTGCTCCCTTGCTTGTTCATTTGGGCCGTCAGCTGCTTGCTGCTCAGTGACTCTCGTTTTAAGCTCCGTGACGATTTATAGAGAATCTTCATTCCGGGACTCTGCCCAAAGCGCGCAAAAGTGGATGGTTAATTTAATCCATTCCGTTTAACATGATTTTAGATGATAGGAACCACGACTAGAGGAACAACATGAGGCTGTGGTTCTTTTGCAGGCAATAGTTCTATGCCATGATGGGGATAGGAGCGATAGATATGTATCAGGATTTTAAAATTAAAGCAGACCGCCCGGTCTACATTCAAGTGAAAGAGTATTTGAAGCGAATGATGTTAAAAGGAGTGCTTCAAACCGATCAGAAGCTGCCCTCTACGCGGGAGCTCAGCGAGCTGATGAACGTTAGCCGCAACACGATTATTTCGGCTTATATCGGCCTGGAGGAAGAGGGTATGATTTACACCCGAAAGGGAAAGGGCAGTTATATTGCAAAGATGACGCCCCGTGTCACGGCCTCCCCCTGGGAGCTGGATTGGAGGCAGCGAATGAACAGCCAAGCGCTGCTGGCCGAAGAAATGGATTTAATGAAGCACGGTATACGGGCGGAAAGAGGGACGATATCATTTACAAGCATCGCGCCGAATGAGAAGCTGTTTGATTTGGACAATGTGAAACGGGCATTTCTTGACCGGATGGCGGTGGAAGGGGAAGTCCTGCTCAATTACGGCTATGCCAAGGGATATAAGCCGTTAATTGATTTCTTAAAGCAATATATGGAGCAGAAAGGCGTGGATTTATCAGGCAAGGATTTACTTATCACGAACGGCTTTACGGAGGGGTTGGATCTGGTGCTGTCCGCCCTGACGAAGCGCAGCGGAGCTGTCATTTGCGAGAATCCGACCCATCATACGGCGATCAAAAACTTGCGGCTGCATGGGTATGAAATTACGGGTATCGGCATGGAGAGGGACGGCATGAATTTGGAACAGCTCGAACGGATGCTATCGCGCCAGTCCTTTGATTGTGCTTATTTGGTGCCCTCCTACCATAATCCAACAGGAATCGTTACGTCCCCGGAGAAAAGACTGGAGCTTATAAGGCTGATGACCCGCTATCAGGTTCCCGTTATCGAGGATGGGTTCAATGAAGAACTTCGTTATTCGGGCTCCCATGTGTCTCCGCTCATCGCAACGGCTGGCCAGGGGAACGGAGTGATCTATCTAGGAAGCTTCTCGAAGGTGCTGTTTCCCGGCCTCCGGGTAGGCTGGGTGCTAGCGGATCAAAAGCTGATCTATTACCTGGAAAGCCTGAAGCGGGCTCGCAGTATTCATACATCAACGCTAGATCAATCCATTTTGTACCAGTATTTATTAAATGGAAACCTGGATAAATATTTGCGAAAAGCCCGGGCGGAATATAAACGGAAGTACGAATGGACGAAGCAGTGCTGCGAGACGCATATGCCTTACAGCCAGCTTACCGGAGACGGGGGATTGCATTTATTCGTGTCCTTTGCTGAAGGATTTGATACGAGACGGCTATTGGAGCTCTGCAAGCAGAGAGGCGTCATTTTTACGCCGGGAGATATTTTTCATACGGATGGAAGCGGGCAGCACACGATGCGGCTTGGCTTCTCCCGCGTGAGTGATGAGGATATTGAAACGGGGATTAAGATCATTGGGCAGGCCGCCAAAGAGCTGTTAGCATAGTGAAGCTTGCGATATGAGAGAGTGCTTGTATCGTACAACATGGGGAGAGGGAGTGGCTGAAATGAGCAAGGATTGGGTAAACCCGGTGGTACAGGAAATACCGCCTTCGGGGATCAGAGCTTTTGTAGGAGCTGTCGATAAGGATGTCATATCGCTGGCGATAGGGGAACCGGATTTCGTAACGCCTAGACCTGTCATCGAGGCTTGCATCGAGGCGCTGAACCGGGGAGCGACGGGTTATACTCCGAATGCCGGGCTCATGGAATTGCGTGAAGAAATTGCACGCTATCTGTATACGAGCTTCCGTTTGAGCTATAGTCCTTCTACGGAGATGTTCGTCACTGTGGGCAGCAGCGAAGCAGTAGATCTGGCACTGCGTACGATTCTCATGCCGGGTGATGAAGTCATCGTTCCAACG
The DNA here is from genome assembly GCF_042714055.1 of Paenibacillus lentus. Taxonomy (GTDB): domain Bacteria; phylum Bacillota; class Bacilli; order Paenibacillales; family Paenibacillaceae; genus Fontibacillus; species Fontibacillus lentus_A. The sequence continues at coordinate 111,570 of NZ_JBHGVC010000009.1, read as the reverse complement.
CCGAGTTACATAGCTTATACGCCGCTGGCACAGCTGCATGGAGGCAAGGTAGTAGAGGTACAGACCTCTGAGCAGGAGCAGTTCAAGCTTCGAGCCTGGGAGTTAGAGCGTCATCTCACGCCCCGTTCTAAGGTGTTAATTTTGAATTACCCGAACAATCCGACAGGGGCGGTCATGACGAGAGAGGATTTGGTGCCGATTGCCGAGCTTGCCATTACTCATGATCTCCTCGTCATTTCGGATGAAATCTATGCTGAACTGAGCTATGGAAGGCGGCACACGAGCATTGCCTCGCTGCCCGGCATGAAGGAGCGAACGCTCGTCATCAGCGGTTTCTCCAAAGCGTTTGCGATGACAGGCTGGCGGGTCGGGTATGTGTGTGGAAATACCGAACTGATCGCTGCCATGCTGAAAATCCATCAATATACCGCAATGTGTGCGCCGGTGCTGGGACAAGTGGCGGCGATCGAATCGCTGCGCAACGGATTAAGCGACATGAGTCAGATGATCGAATTCTACAATCAACGCCGACAATGGCTGGTTACGGCATTCCGGGATATTGGACTGCCGTGTCATGAACCGGCCGGAGCCTTCTACGTATTTCCGTCGATTGCCCAAACGGGACTCAGCTCGGAGGAGTTCGCGCTGCGCCTGTTGAAGGAGGCGGGCGTAGCGGCCGTACCTGGACATATATTCGGAGCGGGAGGAGAAGGGTATATCCGCTGCTCCTATGCCACAGGGCTGCCACAGCTGCAACAAGCTCTGGAGCGAATCGAACGGTTTATGAGAATGCCTCTGCGGCAAACTTCTTAATACTTCGTTTTATCAGCAACGCTCGCCGGAAGGCGAGCGTTGTTGTGCTGAATAGTACATTTGTGACTTCTTATCCGCAGATGTTCTGCATGTACTTCCAATGAGCAGGAAATAACTAGGAGTGGTATATGACATTTATCACGTTCAAGTACTGACGGATATCTCTGTCTGGCCTGGGCTGTATTTTCTATAATAAAAGTACATCAAAGAAATCGGCGTTCCAATCGTTCCAGCGAAGTATTGGCACGTCACACCCGGGAGGGAAATTATAGATGATCAAGTCCAACCGTCTGTCCGAATTGAAGAAAAACGTAGCTCCCTATGAGGAAATCGATACAAAATCGAGTGTCCGTCAGCTGGTCAACACCTTGCTTCCTCTCATTCTTTTATGGTATGGCGCGTATATGAGCCTGTCGGTATCCTATTGGCTGACCCTGCCGATCACCATCATTGCCGGTGGTTTTCTTGTCAGAACCTTCATTATATTCCACGACTGCTGTCACCAGTCCTTTTTTAAGAGTCGGCTGGCAAACGAAATATTAGGGACGATTACTGGCGTTCTCACGCTTTGTCCTTATCAGCAATGGAAAAATACTCATTCGATCCATCACGCAACGAGCAGCAATCTCGATAAGCGCGGCGTTGGGGATATGTGGCTGCTGACGATTGATGAGTATATGGCCGCTTCGACCTGGACGAAGTTCGTCTATCGGATGTATCGCAATCCGGTCATGATGCTCATAATCGGGCCGATCTATATTTTTCTCGTAGCTTATCGTTTTAATCGCAAGGGCGCACGGAGAAAAGAAAGAATCAGTACTTATGTGACAAATGTCGCTTTAATCAGTCTGTATGCGTTGCTGATATGGGCGATCGGCTGGCAGGCCTTTGTGCTGGTGCAGCTTCCGATCTTCTTCATATCCGGGATGCTGGGAATTTGGTTGTTCTATGTCCAGCACCAGTTCGAGCACTCCTATTTTGAGCATGACGAGGAATGGGAATATGTGAACGCGGCCGTTGAAGGAAGCTCTTACTATAAGCTGCCCAAGGTATTGCAATGGATTACCGGGAATATCGGCTTCCACCATGTTCACCATTTGAGCCCGAAGGTGCCGAACTATAATCTGGAGAAAGCCCACGAGGCTACGCCGCCGCTGCAGAAAGCAACGACGATCACGATTAGAACGAGTCTGAGATCGCTGCGATTTCGTCTATGGGACGAGCAGAATAAGACATTTATTTCTTTCAAGGAGCTGAAGGCTGTCCGGCGCAAAAGCCTCCTAAGCTCGGCAAAGATCCCGAGCGTGCAAGGAATTCAAGGAAAATAATCGAGAGATCAAGCCCATTACTTTTTCGTAACGGGCTTGTGTTTGTTAAACCGCTAAAAGCGGTCTGTCTACTTAGAAAGTGCGTCGACAGATGCTTTTCATGGTAAAATGTAGTGAAGTAGCCATACTCAGCTTAAGTCAAAAAAAGGGGACAATGATGCAGAAATGGTATCAGATTTTTCATAGGAATACCGGGTTAAGTCCATATATATGGGTCGTTTTCTACATTCTGCCCTTCTATTTCATATTCCGCTCCTCTTCTCCCTACCAGGTTGTTCTGGGGAGCTCGATGATTGTCGCCTTCTTTGCTTGCTATGTGCTGTCCTTCGTTTCCAAAGGCTGGCAGGTATACTTCTGGACGAGCCTGCAGATTGCCATTTCCATCACGATGACACTCTTGTTCGGTTACGTCTACTTTTCGCTGTTCCTTGCTTTTTTTATCGGGAATATCAAGAACAAGATCGGATTTATTACATTGTACACGATTCATTTAGTGACGACGGTAGTGACCATCAACTGGGGATTTGTGACGAAAACCTCATGGTTCATTACGCAGCTTCCGTTTGTTCTCGTCAGTCTGATTGGCGTAATTCTGCTTCCCGTTACGACATATAACCGCAATAAGAGTGATCGGCTGCAGGTGCAGCTGGAGGATGCGAATAAAAGGATATCGGAGCTTGTTAAGCTGGAGGAGCGGCAGCGGATTGCCCGTGATTTGCATGATACGCTTGGCCAGAAGCTGTCCCTAATCGGTCTGAAGAGTGACCTCGCCAGCCGTTTAATCCTTGAGAACCCTGAACGGGCCCAGCTTGAGCTGGACGATGTGCGCCAGACTGCCAGAACGGCGTTGAAGGAAGTCCGTGAATTGGTTACGGAAATGAGAGGAACAAGACTGCAGGATGAGCTGTTTCGGATTAAGCAAATTTTAAAGGCTGCCCAAATTGAGTTTACTTTGGTGGGCAATGCCGATCAACTGGACATCTCGCTCATGAATGAGAATGTGCTTGGCATGTGCCTGAAGGAAGCCGTGACGAATATCGTTAAGCATAGCAGCGCGACGGCTTGCTCCATCGTGATGGAACCGGCTCGCGGCGAGGTTGTCGTCAGAATACAAGACAATGGCGTAGGTGTGCCCACGGAGTCGGTTTATTACAAGGGCAATGGCCTGCGGGGCATGAAGGAACGCCTTGAATTTGTGAATGGGAGCATGGAGATCGCCTCCAATGGGGGAACGCAGCTTACGATTAAAGTGCCCAGTTCATTAAAACAACCGGAAAAGGAGGCACCACTATGATCCGTATTGTAATTGCTGAAGACCAGCGCATGCTGCTTGGAGCACTGGCTTCGATCCTTGACCTGGAGGAGGATATGACGGTAGTCGGCAGGGCAAGCAATGGAGAGGATGCGATCCGGCTCGTGCATCAGCATAAGCCGGATATTTGCATCATGGATATTGAAATGCCCGTGAAGAATGGTCTGGATGCTGCAGAGGAGCTAAAGGGCTCAGGCTGTAAAGTGATGATTCTAACGACCTTTGCCCGATCCGGTTATTTCGAGCGGGCGATCAAGGCCGGGGCCAGCGGTTATTTGCTGAAGGACAGCCCAAGCGAGGAGCTTGCGACATCGATCCGGAGCATTATGGCCGGCCGGAGAATCTATGCCTCGGAGCTTGTGGATGAAGCTTATGGGGAAGAAAATCCGTTGACCGAACGAGAGAAGGAAGTTTTGGAGCTCGTCGCGAACGGGAAGAATACGAAGGAGATAGCCAGTGAGCTGTTCATTACGACAGGTACGGTTCGCAATTACATCTCCGTTATTCTTGACAAGCTCGGGGTAAGTAACCGGATCGAGGCCATTACCCGGTTTCGAGAGAAGGGTTGGTTTAAATAAATTAAGGGAGATTGATGGTCACCATGTCATTAGAAATCGAACGCAAATTTCTGCTGCCTGCTTATCCTCAGGCTCTTATCGAAAGCGGCCAAATCAAGCTGAAGTCGGAGGAGCGGATCGAGCAGACCTACTTGGCGCTGGCTGGCGACCAGGAGCTGCGCGTGCGCAAAATCAAGGATATGAGCACGGGGGAAATTACGTACACGCATACTTTTAAAAAGGGGCATGGACTGCTTCGCGAGGAAGTGGAGTATGCCATCTCCGCAGGAATCTATGAGCAGATGATGAAGATACATCAAGCGATCCCGCTAACCAAGAACCGGATTACGGCAATTTGGAGCGGGAGGACGATCGAGTTGGATTTGTATGATCAAATCCAACTGATGGTGCTGGAGGTTGAGTTTGCAACGGAAGAGGAAGCACTGCAATTCGAGCCTCCAGATTGGTTCGGCCTCGATATTAGTACGAATAAGGAGTACAGCAACAAGAAAGTATGGAGAGAGCTCCAGGAGCGTTCTTTTTAATCGAGGGATGAAGAAAAAGAAGAAATGGCTTGAAATGAGGAGAATTCCTCACGGGCTACACAAGCAAGTAGAGTTTACATGCTTACGACTCTCTCGAATCTTTCGGTTCGGACATGTCATAGTCAGGAAAATTTTCATTTTCCGTTTCTTGGAATTGAGCTTCTTCAAATTGAAATTCCTCCTCGTCGGCAATGGATTGGATTTCCTCTGCGCTTATGGTGAGGACGGAATACCCGTCCTCTGCTTGCTTGCGAAGGGCTTGCTGCTTAATGAATTTTGGGCTGGCTTCGCCCATCTCTTCGTCATAGACGAGAAGAATTCCGTCCGTCTTGCGTAAGAGCAGCTCGTCCCTTGCGATGAACTGCCACTTGCCCAGGTACGGCTCTTTGCTGACTGCCGCATAATAATCTATGCTGCGCAACAGCTCCTCGTAGTAAATCTTTTTCTCATCACTCCATTTTTCCTCAGGATTGCTGAAGGCTGTAATGATGGAGCATTTAAGTTGCGGGTATTGCGCTTTGAGCGAGATGGCGACCTCACATGCCCATAAATCAACGCCGTACTGTCCAGGGGTAATCACCCATTCCAGTCCTTCCTCCAGGAGAGGGATAAGTTTATTTCGCATCGCCTGCTGAATATAGGGAATTCCTTTATGTTTATTGTTATATATGCCGAGCTCATGAGCTCGGTAACCGGTGACGAATAAGTTCTTCAATGGAAAACTCCTTCATTAAAAAATGATTGAAAATGAAAGACTCATTATAATAATAGATTAGCCTGCAAGAGATAGCTATCTGAAAGGGGGAATGGTTCTATAATCCTGGGTATTTTAGGGTGGAAATGAAATAATACGGGTCTATGTGCCTTGTTGACTAATGGAGCAATTTGGTTAATATGATTAAGGAGACTTACACATATTAGGAGGAAAACATCTTGAAGAAATTAACAGCAGTATTATTGGGGGCAGTTTTACTAGTAGGCATCACGGCTTGCGGAAAGGAAAAAGAAGCGCCAAACGCAAACACGCCAGCAGGAACAAACTCTAACGCAAGTGTAAACGAAGCGCCGTCAGCTCAAGCTGAAGGTACCCTGCCAACGGTAGATGAGCTGATCACGAAATCTACTGAAGCTAGCAAAGAATTAAAAAGCTTCGCTATGGATGCGGATATCGAACAGAAAATGACGATCAAGCAAGGCGACCAAGAGATGACTCAGGATATTAACATCGCTATGACCATGGATGTTCAGCAGGATCCAGTCGCTATGTATCAAGAGATGACGATGGATATGGGCGCGGAAGGCAAGACTGAGATCAAGCAATATATTACGAATGATGGCATTTATACTCTAGTAGATGGTACATGGGTTAAGCTTCCAGACGAGCAGAAGGCTGATCTCGTTGCACAAATGGAAGCAGCGGCAAATCCGGAAGCTCAGCTGGAGCAATTCAAGTCGATTGCCAAGGACAGCACGGTAACTGAAGAAGGCGATGAATACATATTGTCTGCCGACTTGTCTGGAGATGGACTTAAGGAATTAGCAAAAAGCTTGATGAGCCAAGCATCCAGCGGCAGCGAGGAGGAAACGGCAGCGATGCTGGAAATGATGACAATCAAGAACATCAAGATCAGCAATGCCGTAAATAAAGAAACATACCTTCCAACAAATAGCGCTGTGCATATGGAAATGGACATGGATATCGAGGGTCAATCAGTTTCCATGATTATGGTTATGAAGAGCACGATTTCAAAGCAAAATGAATTGGAAGAAATTAAAGTTCCACAAGACGTAATCGATAGCGCGATTCAAGGCTAATCGTTTCGATAACCTGCAACCGCCGAACCTACGGGTTTGGCGGTTGTTTTTTTGCAGCATTCTTGCAAGCGAGGGATCCCGTAAGCACCGGGATATCACGCTAATACCAGCCGTAAAGCAAAATAGACCTTTCCGGTGTCAGAAAGGCCTAAAGCTTCCTGATTCTCTAATTCTGCCCATGGCCAGGTGATGAGACATGCTGCTTTAAAATCTGACAGTCACTCCCTGGCGCAGCGTATTAACCGTGGATGGCTAGGATGGTAAATGTAGTATAGAAAAGAGTGTAAAATGTGCCTAAGGCGATAATCCAGGCGAATATGCTGCTTTCATTTTTATACTCTGTTTTAGGTTTTTGCATGTGTATCAGCTCCTTATACTTGCTGAAATCACAATTTGTGAACAAATTGTGTCTCTCTTATTACATATTATTAAACATTTTGTGTCTAAATTCAAACATTTTTTATTTCATCTTGACAATTAGTGATAAAACACAAATAAACACAGTGTTGATCCTGCTGGATCGACACTGTGTTTAGGTTTTTAGACGAATGAATAATTTTTCAGCCGAGCTGAAGAATTCTGAATTCTAAATCGTCGTAATAAAAACTACCGCTAATGCGGTTGTCTACTTAGAAAGTACATCGGTAGAGGTTTTTCTTATTTAAATGGTATAGCACTATATAAGTTGAACTATAGATTTTACGGTAAAAGCAGTCGTGTAAACTATTCTTTCGCAATTGTTTGATTTTTCGTTCAAAACTATAGTGCCAGACCGCCTTGCGGACGCATTTGTATGATTTTTCGTACAAAGCAGCCACGACTGACCGCCCGTGAGCACTTTTGTACGATTTTTCGTTCAAAATTGTTGCTGCAGCCGACAAGGGCGGATTCCGCTTGTTTTTGCCTCCGTATAACCACTGTATAACCGTATAACCATCCGTTGAATAGCGTGGAGAAGGATAGCGATGGCCATAAGGCGGGCATGAAAATAAGGTTAGTTCAACTTATATTAAGAATGCATGGGGCTTATGCGCCGAATTCGCTTCTAAGAGGCGAAGCCTTCCTCGCGCAAATAATCCTCCGCTTCCTCACGGGTTTCAAAAACCATTTCAATGCTGGAGCCGGCATACACGTACCATAAATCATCCTCAGGTCTTAGCAGCAGGGAATCGCCATCAGAGTCATGCCAAACCTCCCCACCAGTCTTGTCGGCCATTTCAGAGCCGGTGGATACGGATGCTGAAGCGGGCAAGTCTTCATGGCTTTCTTCGAGGCTGCTGGATGCGGAAGCCGATGCAGAGAAGCTGGAATGACCTCCATATGGAGCCGACAGGGAGTCAATGGATTGTTGAATTAACTGGCGGAGCTCCGCTTCGGAGTAATCCCGAATATTGATGAAGCCTTTATCGTTAACATCGGAGCGATTCAGCAGCCCGGCATAAATAAAGCCGTTGCCATTCGGATGCAGATGATATCCGACGGTTCTTTTATCGTGAATGCTGTCTTCAAAATGGAAGTTAACGCGTCCTAAAGATACGTCCCTGCGCTCAAGCTGAGGGAATGATTCGAGGATATGAATTTTCTGCTGAAACGTGAGCATGTATAGCCTCCCTAATTACGATTATTCATTGTGCCGTGATTATATCATAATCCAACTGGAAAGTTATATGCGGAGCATGTCTGTGAAATAAAAAAAGAAACCGTCTGAAAGACGGTTCCAAGCAATCGAAAAGGATAAGGTTGTTATGTCCGTTTGCAAAGAATCCGGCTATGCATCAGGGGACACCGGCTGATCCTCATCCTGTTTTTTCTTATAGAGCAACCTCGAGGTCGCTATACCTGCCAAACCTAGGGCTATGAACAACACGGCCCTTACGCCAATGGATACCCACGGCAGATCAATAATTATGACCTTAAGCAGGATCACGAACAAGAAGATAACCCCAGCGAGCCTAACGCGAGATCTGTTCGCTACGAGTCCAAAGACAATTAAGCCGGCAGAATATAAAATCCATACCCCGGACAAGGTCAAATGCTGGATATCGCTGCTTAATGACTTGGTTAACACATGGGCGACCTGAGTCAGGAAAATGAGGCCAAGTACGGCTTCAACCCAGTTAAAGACGTCCCAGAGAGAAAGTACCCATTTGGGTTCCTGTTGTTTTTTTGTAATGAAGTAAGGAATCGGAAAACTAACTAACAGCAACAACCAGGCCAGCGTCTCCGTGGAAAAAAACTCAGGTATCAAGCTGAATAGAGTCAGAAAGGCACTGAATAAATATAAGGTCAAGCCGACAATTTGCTGTAATAAGCTTCTCAGCTTAATGCCGAGGATGAAGGACAGCATGCCCAGTATGAGCAGTACGCTGATTTTATAGTCATATCCTACGCTGTCGACAATGAATACGACCCAACCATACGTAGCGATGGAAGCGAATAGCTCGGACATTTGTTTTTGCTTAAAATTTTTGACGGCGGCAATGCTGTACAGAATAGATAATAGAGCAATAGTTATTGTAAACGTGTAATCTTCCTCATAGCCGTAAAGTTGAATCAACCATAGAGAAAGCAGGAAAAAACTAATCGGCAGCAAGATCATCTGATCGAGCTTGTAGCGGTATCGCTGAGTTACTGTAATTCCAAATAGCACCAAATGCTGCAATAATACTGCTATCAAGAAAAGAAAGCTGCTCTTGTCGTAATTTCCTGGCGCGTACAAAAGTAAGAGCGGCACATGCAGGACAGCGATGGCAACGATATAGGCCGCTCGAAAATCAAAGCGGACGGATACAAGTATCATGGCAATGGAAAACACAGCCACATACAAGATGAACATCCACGGATCGGCCGGGGAATTCGCAAGAAACGGGATTAGGTAGCCCGATAGCATGGCAATGATAACCAGCGTTTGCGAACGGTGATGAACCGCTATAAATACGCCAAAGGCAATGGACATTATGTATAGAACGAAAGCAATGCCAAGCGGTATCAAGTCATAGAGCATATGTGCCGCAAAAAGAGTTAACACCAATACGGCGTTTGCTCCGCCCAGAACGACTTGCCCCAAAGCTTCGCGCTGCCCGCGAACTTGCTTGTCTCCAAACCAGTACATGGCTGCTGCCAGGACGGCCCCAAGCAGGCAGCGAACCGGTTCACTTAGATATCCGGCATTCACGGCCGCCATAAACAACCATAATACGCCAAGCAACAAAACGACGATGAATACCCGCGGCAGCCATACCCGCGAAATCGTGTATTCCCAATCGCGAGATGAACTTGATGTATTCATCGGCGGTATCCTATCAGAGGAGAGGGGAGCGGTGTCTGGTTGCTGGGCGTAATATTGCTGGCCGTATTGCTCTCTCATAGGTTGCCCCTGAGGGTGAAAATGCTGCTGCTGGTATTGCTGCTGCCCCTCATTCACGGGTACCTGGTTCTGACCATGCGACTGGTGCTGCTGCTGTTCTTGCGGTCTCCCTTGTGGATTCCACGCAGGCGGCCCAGGGTACTGTTGGTATTGCTGCTGCGCCTCATTCACGGGTACCTGGTGCTGACCATGCGACTGGTGCTGCTGTTGTTCTTGCGGTCTTCCTTGTGGATTCCACGCAGGCGGCCCAGGGTACTGCTGGTATTGCTGCTGCGCCTCATTCACGGGTACCTGGTTCTGACCATGCGGCTGGTGCTGCTGTTGTTCTTGCGGTCTTCCTTGTGGATTCCACGCAGGCGGCCCCGGGTGCTGCTGATACTGCTGCTGCGCCTCATTCGCAGGAACCTGGTTCTGACCATGCGACTGGTGCTGCTGCTGTTCTTGCGGTCTCCCTTGAGGATTCCACGCAGGCGGCCCAGGGTATTGCTGGTATTGCTGCAGCGCCTCATTCACGGGTACCTGGTTCTGACCATGCGACTGGTGCTGCTGCTGTTCTTGCGGTCTCCCTTGAGGATTCCACGCAGGCGGCCCCGGGTGCTGCTGGTATTGCTGCTGTGCCTCATTCATGGGTGCCTGATTCTGACCATGCGGCTGGTGCTGCTGTTCTTGCGGTTTCCCTTGAGGATTCCACGCAAGCGGCCCCGATTGCTGTGATGGCACCGCTTGAGGATTCCAGGCCGGTGGTTCTGACGGCTGCCCTTGCTGTTGAGCGTTCAGCATCTGTTCTGGTGTGGAACCGTGAGTATCTCTCTTTTCCGATGATTGTGGATCTGGAGATTCTGATGAATGTTCATTGTCATTTTTTAGTTCAGACAATTTTTGGGTTAGTCTTCTTAACTCTTCCTCCAGTTCACTGATCTTTTTGTCTTTCTCCAAGTTTGAGTCACCTCTGACTTTTCTAAAATGTTAGTCCAACGACAAAAATACATGATTAACAAATTAACGAACGGTCATCAAGCCTCCAAGCCCATAATTTGGAAGCGGTTATCTTGGGTTTAAAGGGATTATATGCTATAAATTACCCCTAGTAAATATAATGCGAACGGAGAAATTTCTATTCTTTGCTGATTAGTGAATTGACTTCTGCGGCTCCGTCGAAAGGTAAGTGAGGCTTAGGATTTGCCGTCTGAATGCAGCTTCAGGATGCTGCGAGATGTTTTAGTTCGAGTGGAGCAGTTTTTCAACAAAAGCGTTCATCTGTTTATTCGTCTGATTAAGCAGTTCGATAGTTTCCATGAAATCGGTGACCAGAACGGCCTGCTCCTGGGAGGATTGCACAATTTGCGCGAAATCGGCTTCAAGCTGGCGTATCGATTGCTGAACGCTGGTTAGGGTCTCTGAAATATTCGTTGTAGCTTCTTTCGTATGTACGGACAGCTGGCGAACTTCCTTCGCAACAACTCCAAAGCCCGCTCCGAGCTCACCTACTCTTGCCGCTTCGATGGCTGCGTTGAGACCAAGCAGGTTCGTTTGGTTGGAGATTTCATGAATGAATTCAATCGTTTTGTTAATGTTGGCTGAATTGTCCACGGCATGCTTTGTATTGGATAGGATATTCTCGCTTGTAGCAGACAACTCCTCGGAATGAGCGGCTACGGTCTGAACCATGTCTACGAGGCGATTGGTGATCTGATCCAAGCTGCTCATTTTGGCTTCCAGCTCCTGCTGGTTCTCCAGGGACTGTGCAGTAGCGATAGCTCCGATGACTTCCCCTGCCTCATCTTTAATGGGAATGGCTATGGCGTTGATTGGTAAGCCATAGATATGGGGCGGAATCAGCGTATTGGAGTAATTGCCGCTTAAGGCCTGGCGAAGATTTTCATCCGAAGAAGGGATCGGGTCTCCCGGCTTGATGCCTAAATCAATTTGTGCAGAGGGTTCATAGAATAGGAACTTGTCCCGATCGGTAATGCCGATCATCGTGTCTTCTCTTAAGATTTGCTTGATGTAAGGAATTGCTGCGATGAGGGTATCGAGCATATTCATGGTGAACACCGCCTATTATTTTTTTAGTATATACACAGATGATTTTATCATTAAAGATATTTTCTGCGTATTAATTTTGTGAAAATTGAAAACAAGCCCTCTCCTTGATCGTATTTGTGTGGTAGTATATGTAGTTGAGTCCGAATAGGGGAAGCGCCGAATACCGAATGCCAAATGGATTATGTTGATGTGACGCAAGGGAAGAATAAGGAAACAAGGAATTGAAAGAGGAGAACTGAACTTGGAAGAGTATAATGAAATGCTTGAACAAATGAATATCCAGCATGCGATCATTGGAGACGTGACGACAAGCCTGCCTGACATCCTTCAAGATTTGACGAAGGTTCGTTTAGCTTCGCTCGCTTCCGCTTGCAATTTGCCTGGACGCTCCAAAATGAAAAAGCAGGAATTAATAGATGCGCTGACAGCATACATGACCGATGCAGAGCATTTGCAATCCGCCTTACTGATTACCGGTGGACTGGAATGGAAATTGTTTGAATCGCTTCTTCGCCAACCTGTTCTGCAAAACAATCTCATTCTTTTTGAGCATTACTGGTATTTAATGAATCGCGGTCTCGTATTTACTTATTTTAGCAACGGTCAGCTATATGTCGTCCTTCCGGATGAGATTAGAAGCGCTTATGCTCAGCTGGATAACGCGAATTTTCACCAACAACGGATGAGCGTACAGCTCGTTAATGAGTATATATTAGCTTTGACGCATTTGTATGGGGCCATTAAGCCGGACAAGCTTATAGAAATCTATAATGCGCAGAACAGCGAACCTTTAGATAAAGAACAATTCATGCGGTTGTTTGAAAAGCTGATAAGTAGAAACCAAAGCTATGCTAAAGCAAAAGGTTATATTGTGGACAGTTATTTGTGGCCAGAGCAATCGCCAGGAGAGTTGGAGCAGCTGCTGCTTCAGATGAAGGGCAAGCAGCAATATATTCCGAAACGCGAGGAATTGCTGAAATATGCTGATGAAGACTACTTTGAGATGACGCCGCAGCTAATTAAGCTGAAAGCGTACATTTTGAAGGAAATTTGCCGTGATGCGGAGATGGTCGAGCATCTCATCGACGATATCCAACTGGCTTGCACTATGCAGGCGGCATCGGCGGATTTGATTTTTGAATTTGAAAGAAGAGGATTGAAATTCCAAAGCATGGAGCAGGCGGATATCGTTGTCGCTCTGATGAATGACGTCTATAATCACACGAGATTATGGATTTACGGCGGCCATACGCCGGTTGAAATGAATCGGATTTCCGGCAATGTCGAGCTGAGAGCCGCGAACCGCCAGCTTAGCCCTTTGAATAAAAACCAGGTATCCGTCACAAAAATCGGCCGAAACGAGCCGTGTCCATGCGGCAGCGGCTTCAAGTACAAGAAATGCTGCGGAAAATAATATAATTAGCTTTCGCAGGTTAGGGAAATATTCAAAAACCGCAATCCATAGTGGATTAGCGGTTTTTTTGTGATATACAATATCCATGTAGGAGGTCTTTCGAATGCAAAATGCGACGAGTGAATTTTTATCCCAGCTGTGAACTATTTGGGCGAGGCAAGGTATCCATCAATGACCCGGTTCTCATGATCAAAAAGCCGCCATTTCTCACAGCAGCAACCGGTCTTGAAGCGCTGCCCCGTGCCATAGAATCTTAGTGTTCAAGAATGCGATGTAATATCAATAATTTGACAACTATTGCAAAGACAGCTACAGTAGTAGTGAAAATGAATAGGAAGTCCACTAGGGGAGCCGTCAGCGGCTGAGACAAGATCGTATCTTGGACCCTTTGAACCTGATCTAGTTCGTACTAGCGTAGGAAAGTGGAGTCGGATCCAATGCCTGACACTTATTTTTCTTACTACCTGTGTTAAGGTGACGTTGATGAAGCCGCTCCATATATGGAGCGGCTTTTTTGATGTATGCCGACCGTTTCGCAGCGAGAAACGTCTGACCTGGAGCATCCCCTTATCGCGGCGTCATCCCTATGGCTTCCTGATCATGTTCACATTATATTCGGAGGTGGAGAACGATGAGCTTTACGCAGGAGCTCCGTCAGAAGGCGGACGGTATTTTTCAAGCTATTTTTGAACACCCTTTTGTGAGAGGAATCGCTAATGGAGATTTGCAAAAGGAGCAGCTGATCCATTACGTCAAGCAGGATCATGAGTATTTAACGGCGTTTATGAGGATTTATGGCATTGCCATATCCAAATGCTCGGATCGAAATGAAATCGAAATGTTTAACCAGCAAATTTCATTTATCCTGAACAGCGAAGTCCATCCGCATAATAACTTTTGTGCGGTTGCCGGAGTCACTTATGATCAAATGCAGGGCTATGCGCTTGCTCCGGGGGCAAATCATTATATCCGCCATATGCTGACCGTTGCGCATGAAGGAAGCCTGGCTGAAATTATGGCGGTGCTGCTGCCATGTCCGTGGACTTACCTGGAGATCGGCGAGAAGCTGATGAAAGAAGTGCAGCCAACCGAGGCTCATCCATTCTATGAGTGGATCAATTTTTATGCGACCCGTACGAATACGACAGCCATGTTCTGCGAGCGTCTGGACAAGTGGGCGGAAATCACGACTGAGCTTGAGCGCCGGAAGATGACGGAGCACTATTTGCTCAGCTGTCAGCTTGAGTATATGTTCTGGGATATGGCTTATAAAGTGCAGGATTGGCCGGTTCCGATGCAGCCTGCGGAGTATGCACTGTAAGCTGAATCATGGATTCTATCATCTTAAAAAGAAGTGAGGCAGGTTCATAATGAGTACGCTTGAAAATGACATTACAGCTCTTCTAACGAAGGTTCAGAGATCCAAACCACTCATTCATAATATAACCAATGTCGTAGTTACTAATTTTACAGCAAACGGGCTGTATGCGCTGGGGGCTTCGCCCGTTATGGCCTATGCACCCGAGGAGGTCGCGGACATGGCCAAAATCGCCGGGGCGCTCGTGCTTAATATCGGTACTCTATCGACCCCGCATGTTGAGGCGATGATCATCGCCGGCCGATCTGCGAACGAGCATGGCGTTCCTGTGCTGCTAGACCCGGTCGGCGCAGGGGCGACGCGGTTCCGCACGGAGTCGGCGCTGCGGATTCTCAGCGAGGTGAAGGTGTCTGTAGTGCGGGGGAATGCGGCTGAGATCGCCAACCTCATCGGCGAGTCGCGCGAGATCAAAGGCGTTGACGCAGGGGACGGCGCCGACAAGAAGAACGCACAGCTTGGATTACGGGCAGCCCGCGAGCTGAATGCGGTCGTAGCCATTACGGGAAAGGAAGATGTCATCACGGATGGCAGCCTATGCCGGGTGATCAGCGGAGGCGATGCGCTGCTCACGCAGGTGACCGGGGCGGGCTGCTTGCTGACATCGGTGCTGGGCGCTTTTGCCGCGGTGGAGAAGGATCTGCTGCTGGCTGGCACCGCAGGGCTGGCCTTTTACGGCGCGGCTGCCTCTCGCGCGGCCGAGCGCACCTCAAGCGCCGGACCAGGCAGCTTCCAGATTGCTTTCCTCGACGAGCTCGCCAAGCTGCATCCGCACTCGCTTAAGGGTCATGCGAGCGTGCGCGAATTTCAGGCGTCGGCCACAGGGGAGGCGTTGATATGAGCGTAGCCAGAGCGCTTACGATTGCAGGTTCGGATAGCGGAGGCGGAGCGGGCATACAGGCCGACCTTAAGACATTCCAGGAGCTGGACGTCTTCGGCATGTCAGCCATTACGGCCATCACGGTGCAGAATACGCTAGGGGTTCAGGGCGTATATCCGTTGCCGCCGGAAGCCGCCGCGGAGCAAATCGATGCGGTCAGCACCGATCTTGGCGTCGATGCCTTAAAGACGGGGATGCTGTTCAGCGCCGATATTATTGGAGCGGTGGCTGGACGCATCCGGGAGCACGGCTGGCGCAATGTCGTCGTCGACCCGGTGATGATCGCCAAGGGCGGGGCGGATCTGCTGCTGCCGGAAGCCGTAAAGGCGCTGAAGGAGCAGCTGCTGCCGCTGGCGCTCATCGTTACGCCGAACATCCCGGAAGCCGAGGCCTTGGCCGGAATGAGCATCCGCTCCAAGGAGGATCGGCGGGAGGCTGCTAAGCGTATTTGTGCCTACGGGCCGGCGGTCGCGGTGATTAAGGGCGGACACGATGAAGACGGCGAGCAGGTGGCAGATCTGCTCTATGATGGAGACGCGTTTACGGAGCTGAGGGATCGGCGGATTCATACCGTGCATACGCACGGAACGGGCTGCACTTATTCCGCTGCGATTGCTGCCGGACTGGCGAAGGGGTTGCCGGTGCTGGAGGCCGTGCAAACGGCCCGGGCGTACATTCAGGCGGCGATCGAGGACAGCCTGGAGCTGGGCGGGGGGCATGGCCCAACGAACCACTGGGCTTACCGCCGGAGAAGGGAGCAGCTCCGATGAGCGGCAGTATCTCTCCCGAGCAGATGCGCCGCTACTTGCGGATGTATCTGGTTATCGGCAGCGTGAACTGCCGGGAGAAGCCGCTTCGCGTTGTAGAGGAAGCGTTAAGCGGTGGCGCGACGATGATCCAGTTCCGCGAGAAGGGGCCGGGCGCGCTGACCGGAGAGGCCAAGCTTGCGCTGGCTCTGGAGCTGCAAGCAGCCTGCCGCCGCGCCGGAGTGCCGTTCATCGTCAACGATGACGTGGAGCTCGCCGCCCGGATCGGGGCGGATGGCATTCACGTCGGGCAGGACGATGAATCTGCGGGTGCCGTTCGCTCCCGAATCGGCAACCGCATCCTCGGCGTGTCCGCGCATACGGTCAAGGAAGCGCGGACGGCGCTTGTGCATGGCGCCGACTACATCGGCGTCGGCCCGATTTACCCGACCATCTCCAAGGATGATGCACGCCCGGTGCAGGGCACCCGGATGATCAAGGAGATGCGAGAGCAAGGGATTAAATTGCCGATCGTCGGAATTGGAGGAATTACGGCAGATCGTGCCCCTGAGGTGGTTCGGGCAGGTGCAGACGGCATAGCCGTTATCTCTGCGGTGACGCAAGCGGAAAACGTGCGAGAAGCAGTCGAGTCGCTCTTAAATCAGTCAACTCAGAAATAAATAAGCTAACACGCGCCCATAAACAGGCCGCAGATTCGATATAAGAATCTGCGGCCTGTTCGTAATGGAAGAATCAAATATATTAAATGACCCAAGCATATCCAGGAATTTAGTCTTAGCAACAAAAACTGGAAAAATACGTCTAATAGTTTAATCAAGATAGTTCCAGTATGTCTAGTATCAAAACCTGGGTTACGCAGTTCGCTGGGATGGTTAATTTTTTTATCTAATTGTGGGCTGGAGTAATGATTTGGCCCTAACCCGCATAAGATGTATAAACAGATGCCCCTTTTTTCGGTACAACCATATCATTCTGCATCCTATGGCGTTTTTTTAGATTAAGAAGCTTATTGTCAAGATGAATTGAAGGGAAGCAATCCGACTGGAGCGATGCTGGATAGGGATTGCCTCCGTGCAGCAGATTCGTTGATCTAATACTGATTCATGTGCTGTTTGCCTCATTTAGCTTTCGAGTCAGCTTGATCTGCAGCTTTTGCAGCTTCCTTGTGAGCTTCTATATTTTTTACCTGCTGGCTTAAGAGATGTATCGTGTCGTCCATTTTATCCAGCTTCTCGCCCATCGTTTGCAGCACGTATTTGATCAGAATAAAGCTCAAAGTAACGGGGAAACCGACATTGGTAATGAGTGTAACCATATCTGAAACCTGCATCATCGCTCTCTCCTTTCTTTTAAATGTCCTTTCACTATATAGAGAAAATAAACCAGGGGCTTTACAACCATAGATTAGAAATAAATGTTATAATTTCAATAAATAAGTTGATTTTTTAGTTGTTAAATTTATGTGGATTTTTCCCTATAGGTAGAAGATGAAATTGAAAGGGGGAGGTAGCTTTGGAAGAACAACAAACCGTGTACGAGCAATATCGGAAAGAAGTCTATCGGATCGCTTGGCGGATTCAGTATCGAGCAAAGGTCGTGCGGAAGCGGGAGTGTTCGTTTGGCGGAGTAGAACCTGCCACAACCAGTTTCACCTCATCTTCTGATAACAAGATCGTAGTAAGACAGTTGATTAATGCCCTCCCATCTGACACGGGTAGATCGATTATCTTCAAGATCTATATACAAGATAAGACAGAGCATGAGGTTGCCCGTGAGTTGAACATGAGTCAGCAAGGGGTGAACAAATGGAAGCGAAAGATGATCAAAGAATTGTCCCGGATGGTGAGTTCCTGAACCTGCTGTATAAAGCAAGGCAAAATGACGTTGAATCAACCCTTAAGCTCATTGAGCTTTACAAAGGGGATATTCTCAGGGTAAGCAAGTTTATTCACACGTCGGAGGAAGATGCCGTTTCAGATATTATATTGGAGTTTCTGGAATTGATTAAGGAGCAGAAGGAGTAGGCAATCCCTTATCGTTAAGGGACTGCCTCTTTTTCTTTTTGTCGCGTTATTTTTCTTGATAGAAATTTTATTGGAGCGGTTGTAATGGCCGGGGTCGATTTTCCCTTATAGTTGGGAGCTTGAAAAAGCGTATCGTAAATGTTGACCCGTTATTAGAGTCATCATGCTCCGGCAGCTTCCTTTCGCCACTGGGATGGCGTGATGCCTTTATATTGCTTGAACAGCTTGGTGAAGTAGTTCGGATTGCCGCAGCCGATCCGCTCGGCGATTTCTGTGACGGTGAGGTCGCTGCCGCTAAGCAGTCTCATAGCTTCGTTGATGCGAATAAAATTCACGTATTCAATGAGCGTGGAGCCGGTCGTTTTTTTGAATATTTTACAAAAATGATAGGGATTGAGGTTCATCATCGCTGCCGCCTTGGACACAGTGATCGGCTCGGCATAGTGCGCATCGATATACAGCAGAAGCTTTTTAAAGCGATCCGCATTTCGCGTGTGGGCCAGAGTAGCCCGCCCCTGCTGCTCGCCCGGCATAAAGCGGCGGGATAGCAGCGTGAACAGCATGTACAGCTGGCTTTTGACCATCAACTCGTAACCGGGCTGCTTGTCTTCATATTCTTGTATAGCCTCCTCCAGAATATGCTTGAATTGTAGATTCGCAGCATCCAGATGGCTTAATTTAATAGGAAATAGCAGACCTCCGTCTAGGTATGGCGAAATATAGAGCGTATGCTTGGGGTCGGGGGTTTTGCTATGCCTGAGCAGAGCCGCGTTAAAAACAAGAGCGTAGTACTCCAGCGGCCCTTCGTCAGCACAGTAACCGGCATGCAGAGCACCGGACGGCACGATGATGATATCGCCGGCCTCTGCTTCGCAGGGTTTGCTGTCGATATAAAAGACGGCTTTTCCCTCAACCATGAGCAGAATTTCAAAATGATCATGCCAGTGCATGTAGAGGGAAGGAATGCCTTTCTGCAGCTGTTCCTGGCGAAAGCGAAATATATTAAAAGGATAGGATGGATCGTTAAAATACGTATGCTCCCGTAACTCCTGGGGGTGCGTCATCTTAAAGACAGCTCCTTTAACGCAATATAGAACCAAAAAAGCACAAGATTGTATAGAGATATATTCAAAGAAGCACTATACAATGGGCTTATGCTTCACAATATACTCAATATAGGAGTGGTTGGCAAATGCAAAACGGCAATCATTTTTTACGTATAGGCACGCTCGTTGGCGGACAGGATGCGGTACGGGTCATTCCGCAGATATTGCCTCATGGCTTTGAGTCCTTCAGCCTGACCTTTTGGCAAACGACGGGAGGCATCGATTTGGCAGAGCTTGCTAAGCAGGTTCGTGAAATCGTGGATGAGCATGGCGTAGTCATTTCCAGCATCGGGGTGTTCGGCAACCCATTGACAGGGGAGGGGGACAATGCCGATACGCTGGCAAGCTGGGAGCGGGCCATCGATCACGCGCATTTATTCGGAGCGGATATCGTAAGCGGCTTTACAGGCCGGCTGACGGATCGTCCGATCGATGAATCGCTGCCGCGCTTCAAGGAAGTGTTCGGGGAGCTGGCCAAGCGGGCAGCCGATCGCGGTGTGCGGATCGCGTTCGAAAACTGCGACATGGGCGGCACCTGGTGGAAGGGCGACTGGAACATCGCCCATAATCCGCAGGCTTGGGAGATGATGTTCAACGAGGTTCCGGCTGACAATCTCGGCCTCGAATGGGAGCCTTGCCATCAAATGGTCAGCCTGATCGATCCGATTCCGCAGCTGCGGAAATGGGTGGACAAAGTATTCCACGTCCATGGCAAGGATGCGACGATCGCTTGGGATATTGTCAAGGAACACGGCATTCATGGCCCGAAGGAGTTCGTCTGGCATCGTACGCCGGGGTTCGGCGATACGAATTGGACGGATGTTATTACGATTTTACGTCAAGCCGGATATCAAGGTACGATCGATATCGAGGGCTGGCATGACCCGGTCTACCGCGACGAACTGGAAATGACCGGCCAAGTGCATGCGCTGAATTACTTGAAGCAGTGCCGCGGCGGAGCATTCGTGCCGAACCCGGTGTGAAATTTAATAGGGCTGTAAGCGATGGAAAACAGGTGGTGGAGAAAATGAATAAGCAGTATCGCATTGTGGTTGCCGGCTGCGGCGGGATGGCGAATGTGTGGATCAAGGCATTGCTGAAGCGCGACGATGCCGTTATCGTCGGGCTTGTCGATGTGCATATCGGCCAGGCTGAGAAGATCCGCGACGCCTACGGGCTGGAATGCGGCGTAAATACCGAACTGGGACGGGCAATCGTCGATACGGGTGCGGATTTGGTCATTGACGCGACGATCCCGGATAGCCATTTTGAAATCAGTACGAATGCGATGAAGCACGGCTGCCATGTCTTTGGCGAGAAGCCGATGGCGGCCACGATGGATCAAGCCAGAAAGATTATCGAGACGGCGGATGCCACGAGCAGGTCGTTGTCAGTTATGCAGAATCGCCGCTATGATGCCAATATCCGTGCCCTGCGGGAGCTGATTTCATCTGGTATGATCGGCAGCCCCGGTATGATCAATGCGGATTTCTTCCTTGGGCCTCATTTCGGCGGTTTCCGCGATGTGATGGAGAGCCCGCTGATTCTGGATATGGCGATCCATACCTTCGATCAGGCCCGGTTTATTATTGGGGCAGATCCGGTGTCGGTATACTGCCATGAATTTAACCCTAAAGGGTCATGGTACAAGGGGAATGCCTCCGCCGTCTGCATTTATGAAATGTCGGACGGCTCCGTATTCTGCTACCGCGGCTCCTGGTGTGCGGAAGGCGCCCCGACGTCCTGGGAAGCCGATTGGCGGATCATCGGCGAGAAGGGAACGGCGATTTGGGACGGCGTACATACGCCTTATGCGGAGGTTCTGTTGGCTGATGATTCGGCGGAGAAGAAGTTCATTCGAGATGTGGCGCGTATAGAGGCGCCAATGGATTGGAACGGCAAGCCAGGGCATGAGGGATGCCTGGACGAAATGTTCCTGGCCCTGAGGGAAGGCCGTCCGGCAGAGACCGATAGCCGCGATAACATCCACAGCATGGCCATGGTGCTTGGCGCGATCGAGAGTGCGAAGAGCGGGCAGAAGGTCATGCTGGGATAAGGAAAGTTATTCAGTTTGATAAGAGGAGGGGGCAGCTATACCCTCTCCTCTTTATTTTGAGAAAAAGTTGGAATTGTCCTGTTGTTCTGCACCAAAGAAAAAAACCGCCAAAAGCGGCGGTTAATCCACGGGGATCTCAATAGTTTCATTATATACCTTCATATAATGCATTCCTTTGATGTGCATGTATTCCGGCTTTGCTTGCGAATCGAATAACAAGGTACGCTCCTTCAGGATGGTTCCGTCGTCCAGCTTGGTTTCCGTTTGCCTGATGGTCGTTTTTAAAGTAATCGTCCCGCTTGGCGTTTCGATCGAGACGCCGTCGAGCAGGATGTCATCCTCGGTAGCAATCGTAATCTCCACGCCTTCAGAGGTGACAGAAACGTTCTTCACCCACAGTTCCTTGCCTTCCAGAGAGAAGGGCTCTTTGCCAGCCGAAGAGAGGGCGATTCGCTGCTCCAGCTTCTGATAGCCTACAAACTCTTTCATGACAAGCTCCAGAGACTTCAAGGGCTTGGGCAAGACATCGTAACGGATGTCAAATTTTCTGCCTGTCGGGGATGATTCATGGCCGCCCCCTAACATTTCTACAGGCATTCCGTTCGCGATTAATTCTATTCCGTCTAATGCTGAAGGAAGCCGATCAAAGTTATCAACGTTTAGCTTTCCCTTAATCATGGTCATCGTTGGTGTGGCGGTGATTGACTGGAAGTTCACCGTGCCTTTGTCGACTTTTACCGTTTTACGAATCGACTGCTTCACTTCGGTTTGCATCGCTTGGTTCGGATCATAGGGAAAGGAGATGCTATGCTCAATAAGTTGTTCGTTCAGGTTCTTATCAAAATAATTTAGAGTCAGCTTTTTGGAGAAAGGACTTACGGGCTCGAAGGACATCGTTCCCTTTACCTCTGTATGCTCCTCATTTTGGAGCGATGTACCGCTTTCCGGATTGGAGTTCGTCAAGAAACCGGTAATTTTTGTTGGCCAGAAAATATGACCGCCGTCATCCTTGATCCCCTTGGGATTCGTTAAGGTGTAATACATAATCAATTGGTTCGCATCGGCCATGATTCCGTTAATGGTGAGCTCCGTCCCGTCACTTAGGGTCGTCTTCTTGTCTACGACCTGTCCCATGCCTTGCTCATTAAGCTCCTGCAGCGTGCCGCTGATCAGCTCATCGAATCCAAGCAGCTTTTTGCCGTAATAAGCAAAAGCATTGTAATGATATCCAAAGATCACGATCAAAAATAAAGCGACTGCCGCAGCCTTCCAGACCGGGGCAATCCGTTGTCTTCTTGTCGGACGAGCCACAAGCAGAGCGCTTCTTAATTTCGCTTCCAACTCCTCCGGTGCGGTTATGGAGTCTATACGCTTTTTTTCTTCCGTTAATCTTTCTTCAACGTGATTCATCAGCCTCACCCCCATAGAGCTCTCTCAGCTTCTTTAATCCTTGGAAAATCCGGGATTTCACGGTTCCCACGGGCACGTTCGTAATATCCGCGATCGTCTGGTAATCGAGATCATGCCAATATTTCAATTGGATGGCTTCCTGCTGTTGCTCGTTTAAACGGAGCAGCATCTGCCTTATATCCATTTGCTGATCGCTGCGCCGATAGGGATCGCTGGGCGGGGCATGATCCATCGCCGATTCGCCGTCCGACCCGACATCGTCCAGCAGCACCAGCTTTTGCCGCTTGCGAAGCAACGCTTTGCAGCTATTCACCAGAATGGTTCTGCTCCAGCTATAGAAGGATTCCGCTTTCTTGAGCTGGCCGATGTTCTCGTATAATCTGACGATCATCTCCTCCATGGCGTCCATCGCATCATGCGAATTTCCCATGTAGGTGAGCGCAAGCCTGTAATAGTCGTCTTTCTCGGCCATAATCAATTGGAGCAGCGCTTCTTTGTTCCCCTTTTTTGCTTTTTTCACGTATCGAACCGCATTCATTGCTTCACCTCACTCCCCTATAAGAGTCATGACCCCGGGGAAAAGTTCATTCTGATTAGGACAAATTATTGTGGAAAATGTAGAAAATCCACAACCCAATGGGGCTGCGGATATTTTGAAGTCGAGGCGCTTGATGACAATCACTCGAGACCTTCATGTCGCTTTTTCTACTTTATTCAACTTTAATGGAATGGGCTTGAATGATAGCAGCGATTTGTTCAAAGGAATATTTATGATTGACCATATCTACTGTTAGATCTTCTGCGGCTTTTTGATCCATTTTGAAGTGATAACCATTATATCTGAGAAAGATAAGAAGCGCCGTAAAAGCTGTTCTCTTGTTAGCGTTATGGAAGGGATGATTTTGACCAAGAGATTCAAATAACGCCGCCGCTTTGTCCCAAATCGAAGGATAAGCGTCTTCGCCAAATGCTGAGGACATAGGCCGAAGGACAGCTGACTCGAGCAAATTGGAGGTTTTGACGCCAATTTTCTCTCCTGGACTATACTTTTGGATCATGGCCATGTTAATGGCTATAACCTCTTGAACGGTTAAGTAGCGTGGATTCATCTATCTTTTAACCCTTTTAAGGTTTGGTCGTACTCACTCATTACCTCCGACAGTTGATCAAAGAAATCATTGCTGATTCCCTCCGGTAAGGCGACTTTATTGGCCTTCTTAATTACGATTTCGCCATGATCTTGATTAACGTCGATTTGTACGGTATCACCCTGCTCAAGCCCGATTTGTTTCAGAGCATCTGTCATTGTAATCCCGAGGCTGTTTCCGAATTTGGTTACTTTCCGCTCCATGTCACTCACCTTGCTCATATTGTGTTTTTCCCTCCTTATTATACTATTCAATTGTTATAACAATTATACTTTAATAATTACCAAAATTAAATACTTTTAGAGCAAATGATCGCTTATAATCAGTTGATCCAGGGTTAAATCTTCTGTCTCTTCAGGAAAGAGGACAAACCGGATCATTAAGCTTGAGGAGTAACCTACTATATTTCTTCATTATAATTCATGAAAACCCCTCGCGGCGGAATACTATGCCTAATTCATTTGTAATTTAGGGAGAGCACAGCGCGGCTTGTCTGAGGTACTCCGAACAAAGAAGAGGCGAAATTAGGCATGTTAGCGACCAAAAGCAGGGGTTTTTAGGGTAATGAATATAATATGGCAATTTCAGAAGAAGGAGGAATTTCATGCTGCGGACAAAAATCATTTGTACGCTCGGGCCGGCTTGCGATACGATAGAGACTTTGAAGGAAATGATTCAGGCTGGCATGACCGTGGCCCGCTTGAATATGGCGCATGGGGATCCGGAGGAGCATGCGGGCAGGATCCAGCGCCTTCGCGAGGCAGCGAAGGCGTTGAATGCGTATATCCCGGTTATGATGGATATTAAGGGGCCAGAGGTGCGCATCGGGAAGCTGAAGGAAGCGTCCTGCACATTGACGGCTGGCGAGGAGCTGATCCTGACGACCGAGGAAATGGAAGGCGATTCGCGCCGGATTTCGGTCAATTATGCGGAAATGCCCTCAGTCGTGCGGAAGAATGACCGCATTCTGATTGACGACGGCCTGATCGAGCTGAGCGTGATCAACGTTGAAGGAAATGAAATTCGTTGTCTTATCAAGAGCGGGGGCCTGCTTAAACCGCGGAAGGGCGTAAATTTGCCGGGAATTCATACGACTCTGCCGGGGGTGACGGAAAGGGATATTCGCCATATCGGCTTCGGTCTGGAACAGCAGATCGAGATGATCGCGGTGTCTTTCGTCCGCAAGGGCGATGATATCCGTGAAGTGCGGAGAATCCTGGAGGAGCGCGGCGCCGGGCACGTGCAGATTATCTCCAAAATCGAGAACGAAGAGGGCGTCGCAGAGCTGGATGATATTATTGAGGCATCCGACGGCATTATGGTAGCGCGGGGCGATCTCGGCGTAGAGGTTCCCGTGGAGAACGTCCCGGCGATGCAGAAGGAAATGATCGACAAATGCAATTTGGCCGGCAAACCGGTTATCGTTGCCACGCATATGCTGGAGTCGATGCAGGTCAATCCGCGCCCAACGCGCGCTGAGGTCAGCGACGTCTACAATGCGGTGATTCAAGGTGCGGACGTGGTCATGCTTTCGGGAGAGTCCGCGGCAGGGAAATATCCGGTTCAGTCTGTGCAGACGATGGCCAGGGTGGCTCAGCAGGCAGAGATTACAATCGACTATCGGGAGCAATTTAACCGGAAAAGAGCCCAGCATGCCACCAACATTACGGAGGTCATCAGTCAAGGCGCTGTAAGCGCATCGCTGGAGCTCGATGCCAAAGCGATCATTACTTCGACCGAGAGCGGCTTTACGGCCCGGATGGTATCGAAGTATCGTCCCAAGGCCCCGATTCTAGCGATTACCTATGATCGGCATGTATTGCCTGCGGTTTGCCTGCTGTCGGGCGTCTTTCCCTTCCTGGGAGAGCATGTAGCCACTGTGGATGAAATGGTCGAAACAGCCATTCAGCGGGCGCTGAAGACAGGTTATGTGAACCCGGGCGACACCATCGTACTCTCTGCCGGATTGCCGCTGGGTCAGGCAGGTACGACCAACCTGCTTCAGATTCAGCAGGTTCAGGCTTGATGAATTCTTCATTAAGCCTGGATGGTGCATGAAGGAATTATTCCAGGCAAATTGCAAATCCTCCAAGGCGAGGCATTGGTTTTAGAATCCAGTGTACGTCTTGGGGGATTTTTAATCGGATTCATAATAAATTGAAAACATTTGCGCATTATTCGCATTCACACTCTCTGTAAGCTTATGCTACGATTTTAGTAAAACCTAGCTGAATTAGGAGAATGAGTGCGATGTTTAAACAACATGAGAACAGTATTTATGAGAGAACAGGAACAGATATCAATTCTGTATTGAAAGCGCTTGCGAATCGGTATGTAGCTGACCAACCTGCAGCGCCGTTCAGTTATCGCGCTTTTAATCGGGAAGGTATCCAGCGAGACAATGACTTTCGTTATGTCTTCGATTTGGCGGAGCGGTTTCCTGAAGCGAAAGTGGGGCAAATTTGCTACGCATGGGGGATGGTGTGGAGCGACAAGGCAGAGGCGGAGATGACCTGGCTCGCCACGGCATGGGGGCCGCTGGAAGTATTCGTGAACGGCCGCAGCATTTACCGCTCGCTGCCCCAGGAGGAACGGCCTAAGGTTAACAGGGAATGCCGTGCCTTGTTAAGCGAAGGCTGGAATGATATCGTGCTGAAATTTACGAAGACGCGGGCCGGATTTGGCGGGCGATTTGGAACGACGAGCAGCAAATGGGTGATTTTCAACGCCATTATAGCCTCTCAAGAGAGAAGCGGCCAAGAGGGCTGGCTGTTTAGCGAGCCATTGGATGAAGCGGTGAAAGAGCTGCCGCAAGCCGGGCAATCTGAATATGACGGAGACGGAGTACTGAAATGGTGTCCGCGACCGGACTGGACAGACGAGCAGCAGCTTTTGACGCCGATGGAGCGATTGTTCGGTACGGCTCATGGACAAACCGCCTTTGCATGGACGAAATTTCACGCTAGCCGGATGGAGGATCGGATTTATCGGATCACAGGAAATCATCTTGGTCCAACCACTCTGTTCCTGGATGGGGAAGAGGTGTATCATTCCGAACAACCTGGAAAATTTGAGTTCAAGGTGGAATTATCCTTCGGGTCGCATCAGTTGATGATTCGTGATACGTATGGGCCATCCTGGGGGACTACGGCAACGGTATGGTCGGGAGACGAGAGGGTTCCCTTTTTGCCACCGGTTCCTGTTCGAGGGTATACGGGAGCATGGTTATATATAGGCTCATTTGATGAAGCGCGGCTTCCCGAGGTAGGCGAACTTGCGGATTTGTCCCGGGTTCACGCTGACGGCGGGGAAGGAACGTATTGGCGTGGGGATTTGCCGGGAATATGGATTCGTCCTTACCTGGAGGCTCCGCTGTTCGGGAAATGGAACTACCCTGTAGGAGTGACGCTGTACGGATTGGCGGAGACGGGAAGAATGCTGTCGCGGCCGGATCTTGTTGCTTATGCAGCGGAACATGTAGCTCAAGCCGTGAAGTGGTATTCCTATACGAAATGGGATTATGATCAGTATAAGGCCACAGGCATTAATCAGTCGATTGCAGATATCGACAGTCTGGACGACTGCGGATCATTTGGATCCACCATGCTTGAGATATACCGGGATAACAAGCAAATGACAGATGTGGAATCACTTGCGCACGAGATTGGGACTTATATTAGGGAAGTTCAGGAGAGGCTGCCTGATGGAGCTTTTTATCGAAAACACTCCCAGGGTGAGCATACGATGTGGGCGGATGACTTGTATATGAGCGTTCCTTTTCTATGCCGATATTACCAGTTAACTGGTGAAGTTCGGTATATCGATGATGCAGCCCGTCAGTTCCTGCTGTTCCGCAAATATCTTTACATCCCTGAAGAGAAGCTGATGTCTCATGTGTACGACTTTGAGCAAGGACTGGCAACGGGAGTGCCCTGGGGCCGAGGCAACGGTTGGGTGCTGTTCTCCTTATCCGAATTATTGACGTACTTGCCAGAACAGCATCCAGACAGAGAGGCGCTGCTGGAAATGTTCCGAACGCTCAGCGCAGGGTACCTTGTTCACCAAAGTGAAGAAGGCTTATGGCGTCAGGTCATCAACGAACCTGATGCCTACCTGGAGACATCCTGTACCGCGATGTTCATTTACGCTTATGCTCGCGGCCTCCGGAACGGCTGGTTAACAGATCGGTCTGCGTTTACGGAAAGTACATTTCGTGCATGGGAAGGCTTGACCCGCCATAGTATCGATGTCCAAGGGAATCTGTACGGCGTTTGCCGGGGATCGGGATATTCCCATTCCAGCCATTATTATAAATATGATTTGCTTCCGCAGCTGAACGATACGCATGGTATTGGCATTGTTATGCTGGCCGGCGTGGAGCTGCTGCGACTGATGGAATGGATGGATACGGGCGTGGAATAACCGGGTGGAATAAAATAATCTAAAGGAGCTTCTTCATTGGTGATGTATTATAAGCTCACATCGTAATGCCAAAGATGGAAGCTCCTTTATTTGTCATGTCTTTATTTTATGATAGAACGTTGCGAGGCTTACTTAAGTTTTGCAATGGATATTCAAAGCTTCATACTGTCGGAAATAAAATATTACATAAAAAGAATTAAATGGTATACTTTAGTTGTACAACATTCCTTAACAGAAAGCTTCAGTTTTATAAATCTACAATAAAGGCGGTATTATGATGTCAAAAATTATCAGTGTCATACTTTGTTTATTTATTATTACAGCGTGTGATACTATGAGTCAAAGTCAAATGCCTCAAGAATTATCTTCTTTTTCTCAAGAAATTCTAAATAAGGCTGGTGTGTTTCCTAACTTTATAGATGCTTCAAAATACTCAGGTGATGAATCTGAGATTGTTAGAACTCTAAACACAGCAATGAAATACTCTCTTGATAATAATTTAGATGGTTACAAAAGCTTATTGTCGCTTGAGCATCCAGGTAAATATGAAAACACAGAGAATAAAAAAGTTCTGAGTATTATTGTATCCCTCGGTTCTCCAAAATTTAATTTCCTATCAGATTTTAGTGCAGAAGTCTTTATCGATCAATCCCAAATTACTGTAGATGATCCTGAAGCAACCGTATCGTCGACTACCAAGCTTTATAATATGGTAAAAGAAAATAACGAGTGGAAAATTCTATCTGTTCAAAATTAAGCTGCACTTTGAATAAGAAAATACAAGCAGAGGGAGGGCCCTCTGCTTGTATTTTTTTTATAGCCAAGTTGTAGCATTTACAGTAACCATGCTATGCACTTTTCGCATTGTGGTATCTGGTTTTGGACACCAAAATCCATTTGATCCCCCAGATTTATAACGAATCTGAGATGACCCTCCACCATCCAACATGATTGCAAAAGTACAACCAAGACCTGCCATAAATTCTCTTACAGCCCAAGCTGTTTGATTGTCGAATACTGCTAGGATAATTTTTCTTTTTTGATTAATATATCGATATCCAATTGCGGTTCTTGCAGTTGCGCTTTTTGGAGAGAATCGATAAGCATTTTCGGAATTAGCAGTAGGTTTTTTATCAACTGCCCCACTGCCATTAATATCATTATAGTAGTCATCCGATGAACTATATGCTTTTGTTGGATGCAAGCTATATCCTCCAATTGCCCATACCACATTACTTGTGGAGGAATTTGGATAATCCAGATAACTTTTAACGGGTTTCGTATCAAAGAAATGGATACCTGCCGCAGGATCAAAATAGTACATTGTTCCCCTCTGTGAAGAATAAACCGATCCTTCATAAGTTACCCCAGTGGTAGTATCGCCATTATTAGCAACCTTTGCACTCAATCCGTTAGCCATTCGATTAACAGCTATACCCGTTAAGGTGGTACCGGAAAAAAAAGTACCATTGATACCGTATTTACCGGATTCTTCAACGCTTTTTCCACTGATACTTTCCACCTTTATTGCGTCCAAATCGGCCTCAATATAACGTACAGCCTTACTGTTATGCGTAGTACTTACATATTTCGCTTCTGACATTTTAAACACCTCACTATAATTGTTTTAAAATTTTTTAAATTGACACTGAGAAAGGGAAGTGAAGAAATTTAGTGAACATCTTCCCAATTCTCTAAATTTCTCTATCGTCAGCGTCTTATTATTTAAAGTGAAGATTGTATTCATTTAAACAACCCATTTTATTTTTTTAATTTATTTGCAGGCAAGAATTTTCTATGTAAATAATGAAAAAAGAAAAGAAGCTATTAAAGTAATAATGCTTCTTTTCCATCAGGGTCAGTTATTTTCAACATATAGGACTAGTTCACCCGTTCTAAGTTTGTAAAGAGAGAAGAAAATTTTGAAAAGTCTGGAACTTGATCTAAATCATAGGACAATATCTTTTTGATAACGATTTCAATAATACTTTGTTCAAGATCTTCTTGCCTGTCATATTTTACTTTTTGTCGAGCGCCTGTTATAGCTGGCGTAAAAGCTACTATTATCTGGTATAGAGCCTCGCGGTCTCCATTTTGGGCATGATATACTAGATCAAATAGCTCTTTTTTCATTAATATCCCCACTCATCTTTTTATTAATTACTTCCGTTAGCTTTAAAATTGATTCTGTTAGAATTTCGAGTTTTTTTTCAAAACGGATGAGTAAATAGCCAGTAAGAACAATAGGAAAACCAACTTGACTGATTGCAGTTAATAAATAGGTCAGGGATTGGGAATTGTCCAAGTGAATCACCTCCCTTCCTTCATTGCCAATCTAAGATTTTTTAAAGCCATGTTTCTGGTTTTACAAACGGCTTGTGTGGATACTCCAAGTAAATTGGCGATTTCATTATCTTGATAACACATCGCATAATATAGAGTAGTTATTAACTTTTGTTTATGAGTTAGTAAACTAAAAGCAAGAGCTAGATCCTCATTTTTAATAGAATCTTGAAATTTTATCGGATCTGAATAGACCTTTTCAGCAATTAATAATTCTCTTTGATTCATTAACAAATCGCCGATTGTAGATAAGTTTCCATCGTAAGAAACTGGACTGTCAAAAATAAGCGGATTGCGATAAGTCCTTTTTTGAGTGATACGCATATAATCAATTGAACTATAATTTATTGTAGAACTAAGATACTTCACAAAGCGTATGCGGAAAAAATGTCTTCGAAAATTATCCTCAAGTATTCGCTTACTATCTTCGTGACCATCTAGTGCCCTTAACAATAAATCGATGTTTTCAGTATTTTGAAAAAAGTCTCGCACTATTCGATTAGAAAAAATTGACTTATATTTACTACTAAGTTCTTCAAAATTACGTATCTGTTTTTCTGACATCAACCTCCGCCCCCCTTTAATTAAATCCCATTTACAATTAAAGTGTATTTTCCAGTCCTGAAATCAACCTGGTTGAAATATTTTCCAAAATAGGAACTTGCGTTCTTGTGCATATTATACCATTTTTGTAGATAAATAGTTCCTATTCTATAATTGAGAGAGTATGAGATCTAGCCCGAAGGATTGACAGCGTCGTGGTTGTCGTGTAAGATGTGTCTTGGCTATTTCGTTGTGGTTTGCTGCAGCTGCCAAGAACGAGTGTGACAATCACATAGATTTTCGTATAACCTCGCTGAATTAGCATAATAGAACGGTGCGAGGGTTTCTACTGGAAGCCGTAACTTCCTAGCTACGAGAATGAGAATGATTTTATAAATTCTTATTTCGTAGCTAGGATTTTTTGCGTTTCTGGGATTATTTCGGTTTGAATTGAGGAGGATTTGCAAGGAATGAAAATGAAATACCTACTGTCCGTATTAATTGGAGCAAGCAGCTATGGCGTGTTGTCGACCATCGTTGTACTCGCTTATAGCCAAGGATATCAGCTTGGCGAAGTAGTCGGGACGCAGCTGTTGACGGGATGCATATTGGCATGGCTGCTGGCGATGTATACCGCATGGAAAGAGCGGCGCAACAAGGGCAGGCAATCAGGGACGGCGGAAGACCCAGCAGCAGGTTCGGCAAAGTCGGGGGCTTCAGCGAACCGTTCGTCCAAGCTGACTTGGAAGCATCGGTTGCTGCTGATGCTGGCCGGGACGCCGACGGCGATCACGGGGCTGCTCTACTATCATTCGCTGCGTTATATTCCGGCTTCGCTGGCGATCGTGCTGCTTTTTCAATTTACGTGGATCAGCGTCCTGGTTCAAGCGGTCAGCAAACGGCAGCGTCCGAACGGGATCATGCTGTTGACATTGGTACTGCTGCTCGGAGGTACGCTGTTTGCCGCTGGCCTTATGGAGCAGAAGGCTGCTAATTTTCCAATGATCGGCATTGCACTGGGACTGCTATCGGCTGTTAGCTACACTCTGTTTATTCTATTCAGCGGTAAAGCGATACCGTCGGTTCACCCGGCATATCGAAGTGCCTGGATGATTACAGGCGGGCTGGTGCTGGTGTTCATATTGTTTCCGCCGTACTTCTTGTTTAATGGCTTGTTGTGGAGCCAGCTGCTGCTATTCGGCTTCCTGCTCGGCCTGTTCGGAGCCTTTATCCCACCGGTGCTGTTTGCGGTCGGCGTCCCTCATATTGGCGAGGGGATGGCGGGAATCCTTGGAGCTGCGGAACTGCCGGTTGCCGTTCTGCTCTCCTCATTCGTTCTTCGCGAGCACGTAACGATGCTGCAATGGGGCGGCGTTATCATCGTTCTGTTCGGAGTCATGCTGCCGGAGCTTTATAAAATGAGAGCAAGAACGGCGAGGCGTCTGACTTAGCGTTTTCTTGCACATGTTGGCACACCTTCTTTAGATCGGCTGGTTCGATTGGAGGAGGGTGTGCTTTTTGCTGTTGAGGTGGCCCGTATTTTTATTTGCATTGAAAGCCAGGAAAAGTGACACTATGAATAGTACTTACACTTGTCCCAGAATTCATGTGAGGTGAGAGCAGCATGATCCAGGTGGCGGCAGCAATAATCGAGAATGAACGAGGGCATCTGCTGATTGCACGGAGGAAAAAAGGAAAATCTCAAGCAGGGCTGTGGGAATTTCCAGGCGGAAAGATCGAAGAAGGCGAAACTGGTGAGGAGTGCCTTCGTCGAGAGCTTAAAGAGGAAATGAATATTGAGATTGAGCCGTACGAATTTGTTGGCGCGAATGACTATTGGTACGGAAATCTGCATATCCGGCTGTTTGCCTGGAAGGCAAGATACACGGCTGGGACAATAACCTTAGTCGATCATGATGAATACCGCTGGGTAGGGAAGAGTGAGCTGGACTCATTTGCATTTGCCGAGGCAGATAAGGTGTTTGTACGCCTCATTTATCCCTGCTAATCATATAATTCAATAAGTGCTTAAGAAAAACGTTGTTTCGCGGCATTTCATTCAAGGTTTCCATGGCCTGGCAGTAGTGCTCCCACATCGCTCTTCGGGCCCCTTCATGACCGAGCAGAGTTACAAAAGTCGAATTATTGTTTTCAACATCCTGACGGACGGGTTTGCCTAATAAGCTTATTTCGCCTTCCCAATCCAGCAAATCGTCCTTAATTTGAAAGGCGATGCCTGCATGATAGGCATATTTCTTTAAAGACGCAATTTCCGTCTCCTTGACCTGAGCGAGTATGGCAGGCATGACGAGACAAGCTTCAAAGGCGATCCCCGTTTTGTAAAAACATATCGTATTCAGCTGCTCAAGCGTTAATGCCTTCCCTCTGGACTCCAAATCCATCGCCTGCCCCAGGCAGATTTCGCCTGCTTTTTGGGAGGAATAGCGCATCAAGGCCAGGACGGCTTCGGCGTTGAATCCGCTCAGGGACGATTGCTCTTCAACGGCTTTCTGAATCAAATAGAGACCCGTCAATTCCGCGGTGGCACTATCATGAACCTGATGCAGCGTCGGTCGCCCCCGGCGGGTAGACGCATTATCCTGTGAAGGCAGATCATCGAAAATCAGGGAAGCCGTATGCATATATTCCAATGATTTCAGCAGCGGCATGATCGCCGAAGCCTGCAGCTTATATTCGTGTACACCCATGACCCAGGTTAAAATGGGCCGAAGGCGTTTGCCATCGCCTTGAAGACTGTAATTTGCAGCATCAATCAGCG
The DNA here is from genome assembly GCF_042714055.1 of Paenibacillus lentus. GTDB lineage: Bacteria > Bacillota > Bacilli > Paenibacillales > Paenibacillaceae > Fontibacillus > Fontibacillus lentus_A. The sequence goes on along the minus strand of NZ_JBHGVC010000009.1, from coordinate 77,520 downwards.
ACTCTGTGACGGGTGAAATCCCGTCGGATTTAGAAATTTGCAATTGTTGATTGATCTGCTGACGGACAGAATGGATCGTATCGATAAAGCTCTCTTTCTCTTTGCGGCTGTTTCTTAGAACGGTGACCACCTGATCCCGAAGCAGCTTGTCAAGGAAATCCACATCATCTGCTTTTTGAACGATACGTTGGATGAGCCGATTGAATTCCGGATTTCCGGAGGCAAAAATGTCCATGACCTCGTTGTACTTTTCTTCCCCAAGGCGTTTTTTGCAGCGTTTTAATCCGTTAATGGCACGATCCAGGATGACCTCGCGGGTCTTGGCATCGGAACGATACACGTGATGGATCAGGTAGGAAATGACCGTCCAGTATAATTCATAGGGATTGATCAGATCCGGACGCTGCTCACGGTATTTTAAATAATACGTATAAGGTGTTACCGCTCCGGCCTTCATATCGTCGAACATATCCGCAAAATCATCCGCGAGCTGATTGTAGATCCCATAATAGAACGTTCGCTGCTCAAAGCCTTCATCCTCGGGTGCACTGATGACAGAACGGACAATCAATCGGGAAGATGAGGATTTCAAAATAACAGGCAGGTAGATCTCCTCGTTGGTGTATGCCGAATGCGAGAGCTCCTTGACGCGATCCAGATCCTGAGCATGAAAAAACACATAGGATTGCTCAAAAAAAGTATTTATTGCTTCTGGCGGCTGGCAGCTCCTGATATACTCAAAAGCATCCCGAAGCTCCGAATACACGTAATGGATGAAATTGCTGTGTTCTCCGCTCCACTCTCCTGATTCTGGAACAGAGCCGGTAAGCAGCGCGGTTCTTATCATATGGGAATATTGTTCCTTCTCTTGGGGATTCAAAATTTCGGAATCCAGAAGATCGTCTATAAAAGGATAGGTCAAGCCATAGGAGTAGCCGAGCCGGATCGCTTTATCCAGTCGCCTGGAGCGCTCGTCAGGCCTTAGGCTGTCGTTCATCTCTTCCATAACATGAAGAACTACTCCGAGGATGATCTTCATCAACTTTCTCTGGGCATGCTCTGCGTCCATTCCCTCGGGAATGTGGGAGGATACATTGTTCAGCTTGTTGATCAGCCAGATTATGGCGCTTTCGATATTTTCCTTCTGAGCCCACCGATACAGCCCGGCCAAATTCATAAAGTCAGGCTGGTCTCCTTGATTTGCTCCGGTGGAACGAAGCAAGTATTTTTTAACATCCGCCGTTGTTCGTTCAATGCGGGCTCGGGTATCGGGAGAGTCCAGAGCTTTGCCCAGATCGCGCATGTAAATATAGGAAATGCTTCGATCCAGATAATCGTCCAATTTGCCAGTATGATTCAGCCATCCGATATATTTGTGATAGCCCAAGGTGTCGGCAGTCTTGTTGCCACGTGGGAGCAGAGCATGCCAGAAGTGATGAATATGGTTCTTTTTCCACAATTGAATATCTGTTGTCAGGGTTTGCAGAGCAGTTTGCTCGATAAGCCGCTGTTGGAGGGATGCCAAATACTGAGCTGCCTTTTGCTCCGCCTTCTGGTACCATATATTGGCTTGAACCGTAATTTCCTCAATCATCGTTGGATCCCCTCAATTTCTATGGTTGATTAACAGATTATGATTACATCTTTATACGTGAAAGAAATTTATTGGTTACAAATCGTGATGCGGAGTAATATATTGCCAAAATGTTGTTTGCTAAATAGTATTTCTTTAAATCGATAATTTTTAATATGTGAGGTATGAGATGAAAAACATCCCCAATTCGATATCCATATTAAGACTTCTTTTATCTGTATTTCTGCTTTTTGTAAAGCCTTTTAGCATTACATTATGGGTTGTTTATTTCATTTGTGGATTCAGCGATATGATCGATGGATATCTTGCAAGAAAGTTCAACTTAACAAGTCAGCTTGGAGAAAAGCTTGATAGTATTGCCGATATGGTGCTTGTCGTTGTAATGATAGTAGTTCTTGTTCCCATATTATCGATCTCTATAGGAATATACATATGGATAGCAGTGATTGGGGTTATTCGAGTTGCGGCATTATTAGTAGGATTCTATAAATATTGTTCTTTTGCTAGTCTTCATACATATGCAAATAAAGTAACGGGGCTGCTTTTGTTCGGAGTTCCTTTTTTTCTCGATTGGATAAATATTAATATTTTAGGAGTTATCATGTGTACTGTAGCAAGCCTTTCGGCTATTGAGGAATTGATCGTACAAATAACATCTAAAGAGTTGTCGAGAAACGTTAAAAGTATATTAGCGAAGAAATGATAAGGATCATCCTGTCCTAAATTCCCGGGGGATACTGTCTGTAATTGGCGTGCGTTTTTGAGTGTAGTCTGTATCATACATTTTGGTAAAATAAGCTGGGGTGGTAGAGATGCAAATAAACAGGCTGCTTGAAATTGTATATATTTTATTGGATAAAAAGCAGGTAACCGCCAAACAATTAGCGGAGCAGTTTCAAGTATCCCAGCGGACGATTTATCGGGATATAGATGCACTGAGCGCGGCGGGAATACCCGTGTATACGAATAAAGGAAAAGGTGGTGGTATTCGTCTGCTTGATCAATTTGTGCTGGGCAAATCGATGCTGTCAGACAAGGAGCAGATGGATATTCTCTCATCACTTCAAGGCTTGAATGCTTTAAATGTTCCAGATGTTGAGCCCGTGCTGAATAAACTCGCTGCGATCTTCAACAAAAATTCCACGAGCTGGATTGATGTCGATTTCTCCAGGTGGGGCTCTGATTCTACGGAGCAGGAAAAGTTCAACATGCTGAAAGCGGCGATTTTAAATAGAAATGTAGTGACCTTTGACTATTTTAGTTCCTATGGAGAAAAAACCGAGAGAATCGTAGAGCCTGTAAAGCTGATTTTTAAAGGGCAAGGCTGGTATATTTATGGATTTTGCAGGTCGAAAAATGATTTTAGAATGTTTAAAGTGACCCGAATCAAAAATTTAACTTGCTCTATGGAAACTTTTGCAAGAGAGATACCAGGGGATATTTGGAGCGATCCTCTGGACATGAACAATAGAACGGTGAAGCTTGTTTTAAAAATCGAGTCTAGAATGGCGTATAGGGTTTATGATGAATTTGATCAAGACAGTATTGCTAAAAATCCAGACGGGAGCTTTATTGTACGGGTGAACTATGTCGAGGATGAGTGGGTGTATGGCTATATTTTGTCATACGGTAATGATGCAGAGGTTATAGAGCCCGAGCATGTTCGGGATATTATACAGAAAAAGCTGGAGGCGAGTTTACGAAAATATTTATGAGCTGGCTTTTATAATATGACACGCTGTTGTCTAATTAGTACTGCTATACTGACCTCAAGATAATATGAAAAGAGGTATAGCACATGAATTATGAAATCGTGCATGTAGAAGAAAAAACAGTTGCAGGACTCCGGATCAGAACCAGCAACAATGACCCGAATATGAGCCGAAGCATAGGCGAGCTCTGGCAGCGGTTTTATCAGGATGGAATTTATTACTCTATACCTGGCAAACGGAATGATAAAAGCATTGGCTTATACACCCATTATGAGACGGATGTTAACGGCGCATATGATGTGATGGTATGCTGTGAAGTTGAAAGCTCTGCAGAGATTCAAAAAGAAACGATCCCCGCTGGGAAATATGCTAAGTTTATTGTGCAAGGTCATGTGCAGCAGGCAGTCGCTGAATTTTGGACGAAGCTGTGGTCCATGGAGCTGGATAGAAAATTCACTAGTGATTTTGAAGAGTACCAAAGCGGTGGAGACATGGAGAACGCAGAAATCCACATTTATATAGCATTGAATTAACTCTCGCACCGTGCGTAGCTCCTGGCGCGCGGAGTTTCGCTTCATGACGGCGGTCGATTGACCACATGAATAGGGCTACGATTTTACCGTACCAACTAAATATGAACTGACTATAACGGCAGCTCGTTGTAGTCAGTTTTTTTGCTGATTTAGCATATAGGTTACCTAGAATTCATGGAAAGGAGGATATTTAGACGCTGGGTAGGAACCTGTTCATTATGAATGATTTATATGGTTTTTGTACGTTCATCGTGGACGAATTTGCAATAAATGTCCATACAAATGTGGACACTAAGAAGATTATTAATCAATTTATTGAATGAACTGCATATTGTGATTTTCATATAATCGAATGCTACATATAGATGTTTTCAGATGATGAAAATATATCTCTAGAACAGAAAAGTGTCCACTATTTGAAAGACATTTTGGTAAAATAGTCCACCATTAAAGAACAAAATTGTAGAAATTCAATTTCGTAATTTAGAAGGAAAATTAGGGAATTGTTTTCATTTGGTAATGGGTTCTATATACAGTGTCCCAAGCTTGCCGTATTATAAAAAATAATAAAGTTTGTAGGAGGCCATCGGGAAAAGTGGATAATAAATTCAGTTATGATCAATATTTAGTTAGACAAAAGATAATCTCCGTATTGGGGGCCAAGTTTCATATTTATAATGCCAATCAAGAGCTGGTCATGTATTCTCAAATGAAGGCCTTTAAGCTAAAGGAGGACATTCGGCTGTACAGCGATGAGAGTATGAGCGAGGAATTGCTGACGATCAAGGCGCGTAGTGTGATCGATTTTTCAGCGACTTATGATGTTTATGATGCGCGTACGGGCGAGCATGTCGGAGCTCTGCGGAGAAAAGGCTTGAAGTCTATTTTGAAGGATGAATGGATCATTATGAATGCGGGTGAAGCCGAGATCGGAAGGATTAAGGAGGATCGCAGACTTCTTGCATTTCTGCGCCGGTTCCTCAGCAACTTGATTCCGCAGAGCTATAATGTAGAGATGAATGGCAGCAGAGTGACTACCTTTAAGCAGAACTTCAATCCGTTTGTCACGAAAATCAATGTGGATTTCTCCAGCGACCCGTCTCATACGCTTGATCGCCGCCTTGGACTTGCTGCAAGCGTATTGTTATGTGCGATTGACGGCAAGCAGTCTTAACAAACCATTTGACAATTGAAAATCAATTCACTATACTTTCTGTAAACTTATATGTCAATTACGATGAAGGAACGAAGTAGCGGGCAGTCACTGTTCTCAGAAAGCCAGGGGTTGATGGAACCTGGCAACATTACTGAACCTTGCGAATTACACTCCGGAGTATCTTGGGTAAAGCCAAGCGGGTTGGCTCACGATAATGAGCTGAGAGTGGTATGATGAAGCCGGCCGGCATTAGTATCATCGTACAATTTGGGTGGTAACACGGTTAATTTAATCGTCCCTGTAGTCTGATAAAGACTAGGGGACGTTTTTTTATTTTATGAGATTATAGGGGGCTGAACAGGTTGAACATTATCGATGAATTGGAATGGCGTGAGGCGATTAATCAGCAGACGGATGCAGAGGGACTTCGTAAGCTGACCGAGGAGAAAGCGATCTCCTTGTACTGCGGGGTTGACCCGACGGGAGACAGCATGCATATCGGGCATTTGATTCCTTTTATCATGCTGAAAAGATTTCAACTGGCAGGGCATAAGCCTGTCATTCTCATTGGCGGAGCGACCGGAACGATCGGCGACCCGAGCGGACGTCAATCCGAGCGTACCCTCCAGACGATGGAACAGGTGCAGGCTAACGTAGACGCATTAACCGCGCAAATGAAAAAGCTGTTCTTGACCGACGGGGACAATCAATTGCGAATGGTGAACAACTACGATTGGACGCATAAATTGAACGTGATTGATTTTCTGCGGGATTACGGGAAAAATTTCAGCATCAATGCGATGCTGGCCAAAGATATTGTAGCTAGCCGGCTGGAGAGCGGAATTTCGTTCACGGAGTTTTCGTATCAAATTCTGCAGTCGATGGACTACTTGCACCTTTACCGAGAAGAGGACGTGCAGCTGCAAATTGGCGGCTCCGATCAATGGGGTAACATTACGAGCGGGCTTGATCTCATCCGTAAAAAAGAAGGCCCTGAAGCTCAAGCTTTCGGCTTAACGATCCCGTTGATGCTGAAGGCCGACGGTACAAAATTCGGTAAAACGGCCGGCGGTGCGATCTGGCTTGATCCGAAGAAAACGACGCCGTACGAATTCTACCAATTCTGGGCGAATACCGATGACCGAGATGTTGTGAAATATCTGAAGTACTTTACGTTCCTGGATAAAGAGGCGATCGACGCATTGGCCGAGAAGGTACAGACCGAGCCGCATAAGCGCGAGGCGCAGATTACACTGGCTGAAGAAATGACCCGATTCGTGCATGGCGAGGAAGCGTTGGATCAAGCCAAGAGAATCACGGCCGCTCTGTTCAGCGGGGATATTAAGTCTCTGACCGCCGATGAAATCGAACAAGGCTTCAAAGAAATGCCGACCTTCGAAGCGGCCAAGGAATCCAAGAACATCGTCGATTGGCTCGTTGACGTAGGTATCGAACCCTCGAAGCGCCAAGCGCGGGAGGATATTACGAGCGGAGCGATCTCTCTGAACGGCGAGCGAGTAAATGAACTTGAGTTCGAGATCTCGGTCGATCTGGCGATCGAAGGCCGCTTCATCATCGTCCGCAAAGGGAAGAAGAAGTATCATTTGGTGAAGCTGGTTTAGGAGTAAAGAGCATAAGGCACAGCATTTTCCTGCGGGAGGGTGCTGTGCTTTTTTGTTTTAGAATTTTATGTTTATATAGGTCAAACAAAACAAAGTGGATGAGTTATAACTAATTTTACAAAAACAACAAGTCAAAGTATCTATCATAATTACAAAAGAAACAATTCTGAAGCGGGACAATTTATTGCAAATAGATAGAACAATATGCCTAGTTCTGATAGACTATAATTATGACTATATGGAAAATGGAGGTAGTCTTGGGATGGTTAGTATCGTAGATGACCTAATTTTGCCTGGTTTAGTTAATGTGTCATGTACTTTTCTTACAGATTTGTTTAGAAGTTTTGGAAAAAGACCTTGGGACAAAACAATTTCAAAGGATGTTAATGATTTTATTGATATTTTTATCGATTCAGAAATAGACTCAGGTAGCTTTGTGAAATTTCTCCAAAGGCCTGAAACAACATTGAATTTTAAAGAATATATTAAATATATAGTTTATCGTACAACATACAAAAATAGACTAGAAAAGACTAATATTATATTGAAATTATCACGAGAAGATTTTATTAAAGAAATAGCTAATAATGCTGTAGATTTTATAAAACTTGATGTTGGAAAGCAAATATCTATTAGCTTGGTAACTAGTTATTTTGATAAATTGCTTTATATCATTGAAAGCAAGCTGGTGTCCAAATTATCTGAAGATAGTTTTGTAATTCTTTATTTTCTGAATCACAGTCTAATTGAGATGGAAGAAAGAATATTGCAAAGTTTAAAGATGCCTATTAAATTGCAAAATGACAATTATGAAAACACTAGAAAAGACTATATTAAAATTATTAGAAATAGAAACAAAAGAAGTCATGTTTACGGAATAGATGAATTAGATTTATATTCATTCTATGTATTTCCTACATTTGAGATATTTGAAAAGGATAAAAAGAAACGCCCGCGTAAGCCAATCTCATGGACTAATATCTTTAATGAATCAAATGTTGTTTCAATTATTGGAGGACCAGGTTTTGGGAAATCTCTTTTTCTAAAAAATTTAATTAATAAACATGAAGATTTAAGCATATTTGAGTCTGATAAACTCTTACCTATTTATTGTGATTTGAAGCAATATAAGATTTTTTCTCAGAAGCATTCATCGTATTCTCTAGAAGCTTATCTCGTTGACAGTATTATAAATTATACGGGAATGGATAATAAAATCATAAATAGAGACTTTTTGTATTACTTCCTTAGTTCAGGAAGGTGTCTTTTAATGTTTGATGCGTTAGATGAGGTGGAGAAGGAAGATAGAGAAGAAATAAATAATTTAATAACAAGCTTTTTTGAAGCTTCTAATAAACATAATAAAGTTTGTATTACCTCTCGAGCACTTGGTTTTCATTCTAAGACAAGAGTTACATTTCAAGTAAGTCAGGTTAGTATTGAACAAATAAAAGAATATTTAGAAAAAATGTGTGGATTAGGTTTGTTCGATGAGAGTAATATTGCAGACTTTATCTCACAATGTATAATATTAATTGATAATCAATTTTTAACTAGTTTGTTACAAGTTTCCCTTTTAGTTAATATTTTTAAAGCCGAAAAAGAACTTCCTATGAATAAAATTGATTTGTATGAAAAATGTATAGAATATATTTCGAAAAAACGTGAAAAGGATCAAAAAAAGACAAATTTTGATTTCAAATTGATGAGTTCAATTTTAGATAATAACACGAGCTTTGAAAAGCTGGCTTGGCTAGCAAGACCCAATAATATTGAGATTAATGAAAATAGGATAAAACCTTTATTAACAACACTTTATAGAAGATCTTATCTAACTGAAAATGAAACTATAAATGCGATTGATGAATTTTTGAATTTTTGTAGTCAAAGAACTGAATTGTATGTACCTGCTAGTAAAGATGGGGATTATAAGTTTTACCACAGATCATTTTTTGAGTTTTTTTATTCTAAATGTATCATTAAGGAATACTCAGATAACTTATCTTTACTAAAAGAACTACTTAAATTTGATATAGATTCAGAAATGTTTGAACTCACTACTTTAATCATTAAGCTCCATCACTATGATCGTTATTATGATTTTTTAGATTTAATATTAGAAGTTTTAAAAGGCAATACGGTGGAAAAATTTAATCAAGAAGATTTTTTGAAATGTTGTATTATGATATATGCATCAGATGAAGTTTATTGTCTTAATGAACTTTTGAAAAAAATTATGGAATCTAATAAAATTCTAGTAAAAATTGATCAAGCTGGATCTTCTCAGTTTATCTTTAATTGTTTAATGTTGGCAGATAATAAGGGAATACTTGAAAAAAGAGAATTTTTTGAATTATACAAAAATGAATTGGTTTCAGCTCAAATGTTGTACTTAATTTTAGATAAAGTTTTTACCTCCTCTCATTTATTTAAAGGATTTTACTATCCGAGTAATTTATTTATTCATTTGAGATATATTATTGGAACAGAAAAAATATATATGATAATAGCGGAAGAATATGATTTACAAACAATTGAGCAGTTATTCTTCAACAGAATTAAGATACATGATACTGAAGATGAAAAATTAATCCGACGCTTCGTAAAAAAAGAATATTCTAAAATAGTAAAGTCTTCTCTTGTACAGAGTTAATAATTATTACAACATTAAATATAAAGTGGAAAAAAAGTATCCTTTATAATACTGGGGAGGGGTTACTAGTAATTTGCTGAAAGAGCAAGTTTATCTAATTCGAATTCGAATAAAGATTTAAAAGATTGAGGGGGAGGGAAATAAGTTATAGTGAAATCATCGTTCCAATTTACGTTGTTCTATGACAAGGACGTAATATTGTGAAGGATAAGTTATATCATTTTTCTAGTGTAATTTAGTATTACGATTGTGCATAACATTGATTTCTTAGAGTGTTAAGAGATTAAGGTATAATATCTGACATTTCAAGTTATCTATTTAGCTGCATTGTGTGTGGTTATAGCATTCAATAAGTACCATAGGGGAATCCAACTAAAAGTTGTGGAATAGGGGATTGGCTGCCGCCAGTCCCTTATTTATTTTTTTTAAATATAATATTACATTATATACCTCAAGCGATCCAGAGTCAGTTAAGTTCCTTGTTTTACCCCTTCGGATTCACAATCTCCCGAATTACGTTCTTCGCCATACGAACTTGTTCCGGCTTAGCATTCCTAAGCATCATTACAATATCTTTAAGGTCGGCGTTAGTCAGTTCGCTATCTTCATTAATATAGGCAAAAAGTTGGGCGACACTGACATCCAGTGTAGCGGCTATTTTAGCCAAGTTTAACAAAGAAATGTTCTTTTCGCCTCTTTCGATTTGTCCGATGTATGAAAAGTGGAACCCACCTTTTTCTCCAAGTGCTTCTTGTGACAAACCCAGTTCTTTCCTTAAGGCTTTTACTCGAGCGCCAACGAGTTTTAGAATATCCTTCTCGGTCATAGTCCACACCTCTCTATCTTAAAAGTGTAGACAAGTTTGACAGTAGCAAACATGGATACTTGATTATTAAAATTAATATCTATAAGTATCAAATGTGTGTATAATGGTATTAATGCTATCATTTTCAATATTTTAGAAAATAAAGAGGTGTTGGATGCCGTGTTTAATCTGTCAAATAATCAAATGGCTCCAAAGGATATGAAGTTCACTAGCTTAAATCGAACTGAACTAATAGGTATTTATAAATGGCAGAATCCTCCCCAAATCTACATGAACCTCACCACGATATTCCTCAATCATAGCCTTCCCAAGCCTTGCTTTATTCTCTGCGACTGGGCCCTGGAAAGCATGCTTAAAACGATTTATGTCAAAGAGCGTGAGAGCATATTTCCACCATACACTCTGTGGCTTGAAGACTTACTTAATCTCCTTCGCTATGAATCTGGTGTTGATATAGAGGCTCTATGCTTAGTTCAGTCTATTAAGTTTCTTGCGAACTCAACAAGTTCTAATAACGTAGTATTGAAATGCAGCAAGCCTCACTTGCAAATGCTTATCCGAAAGGTGGATGAACTATTATGCAAACTATCTCCTAGGGCTATTAGCTCAACTACAGAAATGTACAACTCTATTTTTAAATAGAATAGCTTTCTAAGCCTAGAAATAATGCCATGAACGGTTCTTCTCTACCAGAAAATGATATAATGACGGCATATATAATTCTCTAAAGAGGAAGAGAAGGAGTGCTATTTATGCCTGTATATAACAAATTAGTTCGGGACAAAATTCCACAGATTATTGCCGCTGATGGAAAGGCATATCGGTCACGGATTCTGGATAAGGAGGAGTATTTGCAGGAGCTGCGAACTAAGCTGCGTGAAGAAACGGAAGAATATTTTAATGCTGCTGATGATAAAGAGGCTCTGGAAGAGCTTGCAGATATGCTGGAAGTAATCCGGGCATTGGCGGAAGCTCACGGATCTAGTCCAACAGAATTGGAGAAAATCCGGGTAGATAAGGCCGAGAAACGGGGCGGATTTCAAGACAGGGTGTACTTGATCGATGTCGACGAAGCTTAATGTGAAGCTCATCACCGATAATTTGGCAGATGAGCTGATTGCTGGCATTCAAAGTGCTTCTGGGATATATATTATGACGTCATTTCTCATGCAGTCCGGTGTACGGCTGTTGGCTCCGCATATAAAAAATGCCTTGGAACGGGGAGCGGAAGTTAAAATGCTGGCAGGGGATTATTTGTATATCACTCAGCCAGAGGGATTGCTTGAATTGATCGGCATTGATGAACGGATTGAGGCAAGATTGTGGCGGAGTATGGGCTCCTCATTTCATCCTAAAGCGTATTTGTTTGATTATGATCAAGGCGAAGGTCTGCTTATTGTAGGTTCGTCGAATTTCTCATTTTCGGCGCTTCGTACAGGATATGAATGGAACTTAGCTATGAATGCACAGGCCGAGCCCTATACGTTTCAAATGGCATTAGATAAGTTTATGGAAAGCTTCTATCACGAAACCACGCTTTCGATAAATTCTGATTCTATCCGCATGTATGAAGAGGAGTATCTCCAGTATCATCAGAGGAATCCAGAGCTGATTCAGCGCATTACGGAGATGGAGGAATCTGAAGCCGATTTGGGCTTAAGTACTGAGCCTCGATTGGATGAAGAAACACAGGAACCTGAGTCAATTCGTCCACGCTTTGCCCAGGAAGAAGCATTGGAAGCTCTCGAGCGAACATTGGAGGAAGAATACGACAAGGCAATGGTTGTCATGGCAACAGGGCTTGGCAAAACTTATTTGGCTGGCTTTTTTGCTGAGCGTTTCTCCAAAATACTATTTATTGCCCATCGTGAGGAAATATTGCATCAGGCACGTCAATCCTTTCAGCGGGTCATGCCTGAACGTTCACTTGGAATCTTCAACGGGCATTACAAAGAAGGGGAAGCAGACTGTGTATTTGCCTCAATTTTTACACTGGGAATGCGGAAGCACCGTGAGTCCTTTGTACAAGATGCTTTCGACCTTATAATTGTGGACGAGTTCCATCATGCGGCATCAGCTTCTTATTTGTCGGTGATTGATTATTTCCAACCCAAGTTCTTATTAGGGATTACAGCGACACCAGATCGGATGGATGGCAAAGATGTGTATGCGCTATGTGATGGGAACGTAGCTTACCAGATGCATTTTATCGAGGCGATACGGCGGCAGTGGCTAGCTCCCTTTCAATATTATGGCGTGTTCGATGAGACGGATTATTCGGCTATTCGCTGGCTAGGTACGCGTTATGATGAAGAGCAATTATTATCAGCACAGCTTCAGGAGTCACAGGCCGAGCGGATTTATGAGGCATGGATGAAGAATAAACAAACTAGGACGATTGCGTTCTGTTCGTCTATTCGGCAGGCTGATTTCTTGGCTGATGCATTCCACAGGCGTGGAATTTCGGTATTGAGCCTACACTCACGTACAGTGGAAATGTCACGTGCTGAAGCTATTAGTCGTCTTTCGGAGGGGCGTCTTGAGGTTATTTTTACTGTGGATCTGTTCAATGAAGGGACAGATATACCAAGTGTGGATACTTTGTTGTTTGTCCGTCCAACGGAATCATTGACCGTGTTCACGCAACAAGTAGGGCGGGGACTTCGGTTATCAGAAGGAAAAACGCATTGCGTTATTATTGATTTGATCGGTAACTATCGAAATGCGGACGTGAAGCTGCGGCTTTTTGAAGAAGATGATGTGAACGGTGCTCGGAGCAAGTTCAAGGAAATCATGCCAAGTGTGCCATCGGGTTGTGAGATTACGCTTGATACGCAAGTGGTTAACCTTCTGAATGAGTTGAGTCGAAAAAGACTTCCGCATCGAGAGAAGTTGCTGCACGACTTTATGGAGCTGAAACGTGAGCTTGGTCGAATTCCATCCTATCTAGAGCTGCACTTATTCGGTTTATCTCCTAGTCACGCGTATCGGAACGAGTTTGGTTCGTATATCGGATTTCTATATTGGGCAGAGCTATTGTCCGAGTCTGAAGTTGAGATATATCAGCGTTATGAATCATGGCTGCGTGATGTAGAGAAAACGGTTATGACCAAGAGTTATAAGATGATTGTACTGCTTTATATGCTGGAAAAAAGTGTAATACATTGGTGTGATCAAGTGACGCCAGAGGAGGTTGCTCCTTTCTTCTACAGTTATTTGATGGAAAAGGAATATCGACGCCGTATTGATTTCTCTGATAAAGATTCACGTAAATTATGGGAACATAATGAGACTACGCAGCACAAGCTATCTAAGCTAATTGCTGAGATGCCTATGAGTAAATGGGCTGGAGCCAAGGGGAGTATGACCCGGTTCCAAAACGGTGTGTTCTCGCTTGCGTTCGATGTGAGGGAACAGGACAAGGCGATATTGTATGCATGGACAGAGGATATTTGTAAATTCCGGCTGCATGTACATTTTGAACGGAGAGAGCATAGGAAAGTAGGGGATTAAGGCTGTTTGCACTGTATTTTCGAGATCAAAGGAAGTTGCTAGAGAAAATGTATATTATTTAAAGATACTTTGGGTATTTGTTACAGGGGAATTTGGCAGAAGCTACGGTAACCATTCACTGAAAATGTGAAAGAAGACCAAGTGTGAAAACACTTGGTCTTTATTAAAAATTTATAACAAAAAAAGATTTAAATTCAACCCCCAAACCGATTCGCCGCCTGAAACATCTTGGTAAGCTCCACAGACAGGCAAGCCAGTTGAGGCGATTCGACCTTCCCCGAGTTATCATAAGTTGCGGCTAACTGATACTTATCATCAACGAGAAGAAATTGATCAACCGTGGCATAGTGGGGATCGACGATCCAGTATTCACTTACTCCGAATTGTTCATAGACGGCTTTTTTCTTCACCTTGTCGATAGCACCAGAGCTTGGAGACATAATTTCAATCAGCAGGTCGGGAACGCCTTTGATGTATCCGTCGTTGATAATATGAAGGTTCTCGTTCCGGATAAAAATAATATCGGGCTGCAGAATGTTGGCCTCATCAAAGTGAACGTCCAAAGGAGCAAATAGAATCAATCCTTCAGTGTGGCATGTTATATTTATCGCTGTTGTTAGCTCGGAAACGAGAATCTGATGATTGATTTTGGGAGAAGACAGGAAATCATAACGAACGCCTTCAATGATTTCAAATCGCTCTTTGACAATGTAATTATCTGGGTTCTCTTTAATCCTCGTGATGGACTTATCGGATTTGTTATCCTCGCTCATAGCACCAGCACCGCCCTCTGATTTTGATATTCCCATTATAGGCTGGGAATAGTGAATATGCGAATATGCTATTCCCCTATTCTACGACCTATTATCTTGTATGATGAGCTAATTTCCGTTTTAAGAAACACTTCTGATTACGTATTTCCGAATTATCTTTTTTTGAGTTTCCTTGTCGAAAACAAGCAGATATATCCATAATATAGTGATATGATAGAACTAATTGTAACTTAAAATAGGTCTAAGGGACTGAGAGATAAGAGGTGGGAGAATATAGAACTGGAGAGCAGAATATCTGCGAATGGTTACATAGTGAGTACAATAGTTTAAAAGTGGAGGCCAAGATGAGAAAGATTTGCACATTGTTGTTAGCGCTATGTCTCTTTTTATTCATAGAGGTATCGGCGAGTTATGCAGAAGAGAATGTAAAAGCCACGGTCAGCGATAGTCAAGTCATTATTGATGGGAAGGTTGTTCGCAGCGTCGGCTTTAATATTCAGAATTACAATTATTTTGGGTTACGTGACTTGGCAAGTCATTTGGCAGAAACGGATAGTCGATTTGATATTACCTGGAATAAGGAACTGAATGCGATTGAATTAACTACAGATAAGGCTTATTCAGTCAATGAGTCTTTCCGTACCCCTTATTTTAGTTCTGACCAATTGTATGAAGCCAAGTTATCAACGGCAAAGATTGTTATTGACGGGAAATTGCATTCTATACAAGCATATAATATTGAAGACAATACCTATTTTCAATTAAGGGATTTGGCAAAGGTATTAAAATTTGATGTTTCATTTGATTCAGGAACAAATAGTATTGTTGTAAATCCATACCTGCCTGAAAATGCATATCAAGCGGTAGGTACAGGGGTGGGGGAAGATAATATTGTTGAGTCTTACTTCTCAAGATGGAGCGACCCGATCCGTTCCCACTTAATAAACAATAGTGACGGTACGTTCAGCAGTATAACTGTAGATGAGGGCCATGTGCGTATTGAGTTATACAACAAGGACTATGAAGTAACATCAAGCAAAGAGCTTCCACTTGAATTGCAATACTATGGAGCCTTTTATAGTGGGGAGAAATACAACTTTATTGCTTATGGACAGGATAATAAGGAAGAGAACGACAGCAAGGAAGTAATTCGAGTTGTACGCTATGATAAAAATTTTAAAAGGATCGATAGTGTCTCACTCACGGGTGGAAAGAGTTTTACAGTTGAGCCGTTTCGTTCAGCAGCCCCCAGGATGGCTGAAAATGGCGATGAACTTGTATTGCATACGTCACGATTGAGATATAAAGCATCCGATGGTAAGAATCATCAATCCCAGCTCACTTTAATTATTAATACGTCCAATATGAGCATAACTAACTCAACAGGAGAATTTCAGAAGAATCATGTGAGCCATTCTTTTGACCAGTTTGTTAAATACGATGGGAAAGAACATGTCCTGGTGGATCATGGTGATGCGTATCCCCGGTCGATTGTGCTTCATAAAGGGAACGGTTCACAGTATAAAGAAGTAGATTTGTTTCGTATTCCTGGAAGTATTGGTGCTAATATGACTGGAGTTTCTCTCGGGGGGTTGGAGATTTCCTCTACGCACTATATAACTGCCTATAACAAGGTTGACCACTCTAAGGTGCAATCATATACTAATTTCGAGATGGTCGGGCTTGATAAGGATGTTCGTGATATCATGCTTGCTGTAGTTCCTCGTTCTAATTTGAGCGGAAGTGCAGTTAATAACATTACTATAGCGAAATATACATCAGATACTGATCATATTGGCTCTGTCCCCAAATTAGTAAAAGTGGACGATGATCGTTTCGTAGTTCTGTGGCAGGAATTTGATCATGAGCATATGCCGCTTGGCGTGAAGTATGTAGAAGTTGACGGCAGCGGTAATGCTGTTGGTAAAATTAACAGTATTTCTAAATTTGTGCTTTCCGAATGCGACCCGATCATTATGGATGATAAGATTGTTTGGTTTGCGGATAAAAAAGGCAAGCGTATTTTCTATACGATTCCGCTATAAAATTGAAAAGGTCATAGCACCGAAATGGTGACTATGGCCTTTTTATTCATTACATGATCGAAAGGAACTTCGAGTCATGGGAATAAACAGTTAACTTAAGTCGTGAATTCTTAATCTAGAATTTGCGACTTTTTTCTTATTTGTTGAAAAGCTGCCTTTCAATAAAAAAAGCCCTTATTCCTAAATGACAAAATAGTCCTGGGACCAAGGAATTGCTAATGAAAATAATTGTAATCACTCTCAGGAATATATGATATATTTTACAATAATTATGGTACGTTCCAGTTAGAGTAAGTGGTAAAGCAGGCCGATTCGTTATACACCAAATCGAAAGTGAAACGGTAAAGGAAGGGATTTGCTTGAGGAGTTTGTTTAATCTTTTATACATAATTGGGTTGACCTCGGTCCTATTTTTATCAGGTTGTAATTCCAGCAAGCCTGTAACGGATGCAGAAGAGAGTGAGCCGATTTCATTAAATGATCAAATGGCTATTCAACTGCGAGATGAGGCCATTGCGAAATTATACACGGCTCTCGCAGAGGGTGGGGAACAATGCACTGCTTCTCTAGAGGAGAGGTTGGCTGATGCAGAGGAGTATTATTATTATTTCTGCATTGATCTGGATACGAAGGAGAAGATCACGGCCTATCTTAGGACGAGCTATACGGAATCTGTGGTCAGAGAGATGCTGGATAACTACCCGATCAAAAATATCAACGACAAGCTTGTTTACTTGCCATATGAAGTGGGTTCCTTGCGTGAATGGGAAGAGGCCAGGGTGATTGGCATTATGGATTTTGAGGAAAAGAGTGAAATTACGTTTGAAGTGCCTGATGTCGATGGAGAGACAGAAGTTATTACTATAGATGCCGTATATGAGGCTATCGATGATAAGTGGAAGCTGGATACCGCCCCGTGGGAGTACATCTAGATTGCCAGAAGCCATAAGATTCTATTGAAAGGAAGCTATGGATGAGCATTAAGGTTGATCCCCAAAAAGTAGATGAGTTATCTGCACAAACGAAACGATTCGGCGAATTCGTTGAAAGGGAGGAGCGGAACGTCTACCAAACCATATCCCAACTAATACGTGAGACACAGAGCCAATATCCGGAGCTGTACGGTAGGAGTGAGCTGAACGAGGTAGAGCGCCTGCTAAGGGAGATTCGGAAGCAAGCGGAAGGCATCACGGGAGAGCTTCGCGATAAGGCGAAGGTACTTACAGAGGCCGCGGCACGTTATCGAAAAGATGAGGAGACCGCAAAAGGCACGAAGAAGCAGAGGTATCAGCCAGTCCCCCCATCTACGTATTATTCTGCAAGTGGCGGGCTTACTGGAGAAGGACTGACGAGCTATTTAGAGGATGCGTTATTTCAAGATCCCGAGGTTCAGAAGCTGCATCAGTTAGCCCTTCATGGTACGGAGAAAGAGAAGAAGGAGGCCAAGGAGAAGCTTGATGCGATCTTCAAGGCGAGAAACACGATTGCTCGTGCCCAGGTGGCCTATTCCGTATACAAGGCGTTTGGCAATACATATTTGATGGAACAAGCACATAAAGAAGCGATGAAGCAGCGGGGGATTTTGAAGGGGTACGGCATTAGTGAAGAGCTTTACGGGGAAAAAGTGAATATAAGTGAGTATTTTAAGGGAAGCCCGCTTGAGGCGTGCTCGTACGATCCTTCGATGCAGATCGTGAAGGATGGAAAGTTCGTGCAGGTTCTTATGCCGGAAGATAACCAGTACCAATATTTACTTGGCTTGGTCATGAAGGGCGGAGCTCAAGGCGCATGGGCTCAAAAGCAATTGGATGAAATACATAAGCAGCTAGGTGAAATCGGCCGCGCCCAAGTCGCGTGGCATGAGTACAAGGCCAAGGGCATGACGAAAGAAATGGACGGGGCTCACGCCTATGCGGAGAAGGTTCGTGGGATTCTGAAGGACAAGTATGGCTTGTCTTCGGCGATGGTTGATGGCGTGGGTTATAAGCATTTGTGGACGGGAGCGGGGCCTGCGGGACGGTCTTTTACAAATGTTGAGAAAAACAACCTTCAAACTATTACGAGATTTGATTTTACAATATACCAAGACACAGTTAAATCAAACTCGAAACCGGGGGAAGCTTATAAAAGGAATTACGAGCTGTTAAATTCGGGACAATTAAAAAGTAATTTATCTGCTTCAAGTAGAACCTTACTAGTAGAATGGTGGTCAAAATATAACTCTATTTATCAAGAAATTGGTCGAGAACTCGATATTCCTCCTGAGTTAGTATTTGCAATTCATTATAGAGAATGTCAGATGTATTTTTCGAATGGTAAAGCATTTGAGTATTCAATACAGGATGGCAAAAATAAAATACCAAAGGGAACGACATTTGAAGAAGAGTCAATTCGAGTGTTAAAGAATCAACTGAAAAAAATGAATTTTGGAGTCAAATTAACCTATGATTCTCAGGATTTAGCCGCAATGATGGTGTTTGCTGAGTTATATAATGGTTTCGGATATTATTTAAAAGGTAAGAACTCAACTTATATTTTCAATCAAACTACTATCAATTCAGCAGGGAAATATACCTCTGATTTTAATTATGATCAAGATGCAAAAGATGCTCAGCCCGGGATTGCGGCTATTTTATTGGGAGTATTTTCTGAAGTAAAAGATCATCAAGTTACTTCTGACACAAAAGATCAGCAGGTTTCTGTGAATCCTAAGAAAACTGACTTAGGATCGTATAAGTCAGTTGCAAGCGTTGGTATCACCCAATGGCATACGATACCAAATTTAGAATCGATGCCAATTTTTTCTCAGGACAAATATTTGGATGGGACAACGCCTAGTTGGTATTACGAGAAACTTGGTGATAGCAAGAATACCAATATATATCAGGCAGGGTGTACGTTGGTTGCAATAGCGATGGCAGAATCGTGGAAAAACGGTCAAATAATCGATCCATCCCAATTGAACAAAGATTTGAGAAAGAAGAAAGTTTTTTCGGGTGCAAGTTTATACATGGAATCTGTTCCAAATATACAATTTGATCGTCATATGGGAAATGAAGCATTATTTAAGGAAAAAACAACACCTGCTGAAAGTGTAGAAGTTCTATTTAATTATGCTAAAACATCCATAGACAAAGGAAATCCCGTGCTTCTTAATATTACTGAACCAAAGTATCAGTTGAAAGCAAGTTCGGGTCATTGGGTACTTGCAGTTGGTTATGACGAAACAAATAAAGATATGTTAATTGTTAATCCTGCTGGCGGTGAAGTGGTATCTTTAAAGAATATGCTTAAAAATGGCTCAGCAAAAAGAGCTAAATATAAGGGTTGGACGGTGGCAGATTATAATGAACTCTATAGTGAAAGATAAGAAGCGTTTAATATTAATTATTATTACATTCATAATACTCTTAACGGGTTGTTCAGAAAAAAATAATCTGGACAGTAATACAGGTGACATCGCAGAAAAACAATCCATAAAACAAACGGGAACGTTAAAACAGAAAGAAGAATCTCAATATGATGAAGACAAGTTCATTAGTTTAGCTACAAATTGTTTTAAAGCTTTAGATGCTGAAGTCTCAGATGCGCCAATTCCATATTTTCCATATATTTCGCTGCAACCAGATAAATTGGATGAAAGCGGTCAAGTAGTAAGAGCTCCTCTCGAATATGTTTTATATCGCTATTGGACAAATGAAAAGTTAGATAAAGATTTTGAGAAGTTAGCTTCATTTAGAACCAATCCCATTTGGACTTCGGATACGATGGATTTAGCAGCTATTATTCCTGTTTTCTCAGATGAAAGCCGACGTTTGTTCTATAAAGAATCGGGACACATTGAAGACCCAGTGGAGCTAATGATAATTGATGAAGATAGTTATTACCCTAGCAGAGGTTCGCTTATTGACAAGTTTCTACCGGAGCCAGAAGGAACAGCAGGGGGCCCAGCGCCTTCTGATGTTATTGCTGATTCGTGTAAACCTCTTGTAGAGCTGGATGCAAGTCTTCTATTTCCGCTTGCAATCCATCCTGGCGATGAAGTAGATGTTGAGTGGGATGATGCGGTATATCCATTCAGGAATGTCATGAGTTTATTTAGTGGGTTTAAGGATGAATATCTTTATTTTTATGAAACCTACGTTCTCTCCTATCATACAGATCATTCCAAATTGATGAATATTGCAGCGCATGTGTACAGTAAAGATCTCGAAGTAACACGTGTGTGGATGAACTTAAATGGTAAAGAAATTGAACTTAAAGAATCAAAGTATTTGCATAATGAGTCCATGAATACGGAGTATTGGACACTGTATGATGCAGAGGTCACTTCCGATTTGTTTAGTCAGTATGATGACTTAGCAGAAGTCTATGTAGAGTTGAAAAACCAAGATATCAGAAAACTAAGTAATATGTAAACTCAGGGTTGAAATGAGGTAATTGTTAGTGATGAAATTACCGAACAACCTTATTCTGAAGGAACTAGTGAAGAGACGGAAGAGGTTATGCGTATGCTAGAGGAAATAGATCAAATTAAAGTATCATATTACGCTTGAATGAAATCTCCTAATGGGAAAAGCGTTTTATAGAAAGGAAGCCGTTGATGAGCATTAAGGTTGATCCTAAAAAAGTAGATGAGTTATCTGCACAAACGAAACGATTCGGGGACTTCGTTGAAAGGGAGGAGCGGAATGTCTACCAATCCATTTCTCAACTCGTTCGAGAGACGCAGAGCCAATATCCGGAGCTGTACGGTAGGAGTGAGCTGAATGAGATAGAGCGCCTCTTAAAGGAGATTCGAAAGCAAGCGGAAGGCATCACGGGAGGGCTTCGCGATAAGGCGAAAGTACTCACAGAGGCGGCTGCGCGTTATCGTAAGGATGAGGAAACGGCCAAAACTAGTGCGAAGAAGAAGTATGAACCTGTCCCTCCATCCAGTTATTATTCTGCAAATGGCGGGCTTTTCGGCAAAGGCCTCACCAGCTATTTACAGGATGCATTATTTCAGGATCCGGTGGTTCAGAAGCTGCATCAGTTAGCCCTTCATGGTACGGAGAAAGAGAAGAAGGAGGCCAAGGAGAAGCTTGATGCGATCTTCAAGGCGAGAAACACGATTGCTCGTGCCCAGGTGGCCTATTCCGTATACAAGGCGTTTGGCAATACATATTTGATGGAACAAGCACATAAAGAAGCGATGAAGCAGCGAGGGATTTTGAAGGGGTACGGCATTAGTGAAGAGCTTTACGGGGAAAAAGTTAATATAAGTGAGTATTTTAAGGGAAGCCCGCTTGAGGCGTGCTCGTACGATCCTTCGATGCAGATCGTGAAGGATGGAAAGTTCGTGCAGGTTCTTATGCCGGAAGATAACCAGTACCAATACTTACTTGGCTTGGTCATGAAGGGTGGAGCTCAAGGCGCATGGGCTCAAAAGCAATTGGATGAAATACATAAGCAGCTAGGTGAAATTGGCCGCGCCCAAGTCGCGTGGCATGAGTACAAGGCGAAGGGCATGACGAAAGAAATGGACGGGGCTCACGCCTATGCGGAGAAAATCCGCGGGATATTGAAGGACAAGTATGCCTTGTCTTCGGCGATGGTTGATGGTGTAATTTATAAGCATTTGTGGACAGGAACGGGGCCTGCAGGGAATTATTTGAATGTGAAAGAGAAAGAGAAAGAGAAAGAGAAAGAGAACGTAGCAACTAAGCCACCAGGAAATCTGAATCTATCTAAATTAAAAGAGACCAATGCAAAAATCAAAGATATAAAGGGAAATAACCAAAAGATCAAGGCTATATACGAACGTAATCAATGGCTTGTTCCGTATATAACCCGGGATACCTCCAATAAACCCGTTATGAGCTCACTAGAGATGTTTCAAAAGCACTATACCAAAAACAAAGAAAAATACGAGAGAGTTTCCAAAAAAACAGGTGTTCCTCCAGAGCTGATTGCGGCTATACACTGGAGAGAAAGCTCGGGTGACTTTAGTAGGTACCTGCATAACGGGGATCCGCTCGGCAAAAAAACCGTGAATGTCCCGAAAGGTATCTTTTTTACAGATTGGGAGGAGGCAGCGATTCATGCGCTGAATCAAAAGAAATCCATTCGTGATGGGGTAGGCATAGACAGCACCTCTAAGGATATCGCCAAAATGATGACATTTGCTGAGTATTATAATGGTCTGGGCTACATTAATCATAAAGTTAACAGCGTATATGTTTTTAGCGGTTCGAATATTCCGTTGGAAGGAAAGTATTACAAAGACGGTGTTTTTACCTATGGACCGGTAGTGGATAAAAATCCTGGGGTTGCGGTCATGTTGCAGTCTATCCTAGATTTACCTAAACAAGAGAGTCCCCAAACGATTCCTTCCGTTCCCCCTGCGAATTCGGGATCAACGAATGTATCAAAAAAGGGAACAGAAGGGGCAAGAGAAACGGTGCTCGAACTGGCCAAACAATTTGAGGGGAAAGTCCCCTACTATATGGACGGAAACCGACCAAAATATATGGATCCTGAGTCACCTCCTAAAGCCATGGATTGCTCGGATTTCACGTCAGCGATTTACCGGACGATCCTGCGAGATCTGGGTGTAGGAGATAACATTGATATTGGCGCCAATACACGTACTCAAATTCATTCGGGCCTGGAAGTGTGGACGGCTGGAAAAAAAGACGCCGGAAGCTTCGATACGGCTAACTTGAAAAAGGGAGATTTAATTCTGTTTACTTCGCCTAATTCCTCCCAAGTAGGACATGTAGGAATATATTTAGGGGATGGTAAGTTTATTCACGAAA
Organism: Paenibacillus lentus; assembly: GCF_042714055.1. Taxonomy (GTDB): domain Bacteria; phylum Bacillota; class Bacilli; order Paenibacillales; family Paenibacillaceae; genus Fontibacillus; species Fontibacillus lentus_A. Next base: position 54,293 of record NZ_JBHGVC010000009.1, on the reverse strand, counting down.
GCGGTTCGAACGCTAAAGGAGGCAATGTGAAGATCTCTGATCTCAAAGGATATTGGCTGAAAACCCAAAAACCAATTTCGGTACGCCGGATTATTGGTGATGACGGAAATGTCTACAGTCAAAATGGTAAAAAGGTGGGAAGTATCAAGTGAAAAGAAAAATATTATTTTGGGCGCTGACTTCAGTACTTGTCATTATGTTAACGGCTTGCGGAGGGAAAGCACCAAAGTCAGGCGGGAATGAGGGGACGTCAACAGCCAATCATGATACTGCAATCAAATTCGATGCTGCATATGACCTGAAAAACCAGGGCTTCTACGAGCGCTTTATTCATTATATGGAATTGGATAAAACATCTCTGATCGATACGCTGCAGCAGGATTTTCAAGAAGCTCCTGTAGAGGGAACGGATGCAGGGGGAGCATGGCTCAAGCTGGAGAAGGCCGGACTGGTATTTCATTTGACGGAGGAGGAGGGGGTTCCTGTTAGTCATGTGGATATTGCTGAAATCAGCCCAGTTCACTTCGGCGAGACTAAGGTTGGAATGTCATTTGCGGAGATTATGAAACGAGCTGGAGAAACGATGATCATGGCCTCACCTTCCGGCGAAGAGGAAGAAAAGGAATTCAGCCTAATCTATCCAGTGAAAGGGGCAAGTGTGGTTTTTTCATCCGAACAGGTCTTTGAGAAATCAGCCAAGATGATGGTGAGCTCCTGGGGGTATTATGACGAAGAGCCTACATTATTTAGTGCAAGGGAGATTCGATCCTATTACGGATCGTTTAAGCTTCCGGAAAACTGGGTAGGACGTATCTCATTAGAGAATAGTGTGGATACGCAGCTTATTTCATTTTTGGGTCAGAAGGGGGCTTATCCCCTGGTTCAAATCGAATATTCCCACCCAAGCGATGGGGATAGCCGGCTAGACGATGTACAGGTTGTTTTGGAAAACGAGGATGTGCTGATTACTGCCAAACTATGGTCTAACGAACCGGCTGATAAGAAAGAAGCAGAACAATATCGTGTTATGAGGTCTGAGGTGGATAAGATGCTGAATACTTTTAAATGGGAATTACAAGCTGCTGATGTAGAAAGTACGCCGCCCACGGCATGCCAAGTCACAGATATTACGGAAGTAGGGGAAATTAGTGCTGTTTTTGAAGCTTATTTGTTAGAGCGTGAAGAAGATAACTCCGAGGCGGGAATCGACGAAGCTTATGCTGAATTAGGGCAATGTTATACGGATAAGCTGGACGGCTTCTTAACGGAAAACAACTCATTGAAGGATCTAGCAAACGAATTGAGAACGAGCATTTCAGACGTCAATTCCTATTGGTTCGAGCTGCATTATTATGCAGATGGAGGAGGAACCATGTGGTCGCATCTGTCGGGCAGACAAGGCAGCACGATTGATGCGGCTATTTACGGTTATCTAAGGCAGCAGGAGTCAGAGGAAGGCCAGCTCTCCAATAAGGCGGAATTTAACAAGCGATTACAGCAGCTATCCGAATACCGTGACTATTACGACCAGAACCCCGTTGAGGCATTGAACGAAGAGGATCAGGCTCTAGTAGATGAAGCTGTAGAGCAATTGGTCAACTCCTATGATGCGCTGATCGTTGTTCTGAATACAATGACTCCTAATCGTGCAGCAGTAGATTTGTTGGAGTATTTGAGCAGTTACGATACTGGTGAATAAATAAGTGCTCCCTAATAAGGATATTAGGGGCTTCTATATGGACATCAAGCAGAACGATATTGAAGCACCTTAATCTCATTAATATTGAGTTAAAATTTTAAGAGAGCGAATGATGGAATAGGAGGGAATATGCCGAATACATACGGGATACAATCAGATCTTTTCCACATTAATAAGCTTATTATCTTCCTAATAATCCTCATAACGATTAGTGGTTGTAAAGATAACTCTGTAACTGGAAACCAAAATGTGGAAGGGGCTACTACAGTTACAGCAAACAATGCAACGGAACAAGATAAAGAAATTCATGAAGATATGAATCAAGTCATCGATCATAGTCTAAATAGAAGAACTATCATTAACCCTGCTGCAGTGGAAATAGGTCAAAGCATTGGGGGATTAACTGTTTTAGAGTTAGATACTTCAGGAACAGGAACAGACCTGCAAGTCAATGATATTACTTTTTCAGGAGAACTAACGCTGACAGGGGCGTACGAATGGGACGATACAGGGGATGGATTTGGCTATATCATTACACTTGATGAAGAAATGATGGAGAGAATTCCCTTGTTCGAGGATTTTGCCGATGAAAGAACTTTGATCCTTGGTAATACAGAAGAAGCTGCGGAATTACTATCTTCGTCAAGCGGCAAAGCAACGTTTGTGCTAGCTAATTATTCCATTGGTTATAGACAAATTATGATAAGCGCGGATTTAGTGAAGGTCATGGAGTAAACGCCGTTTAATGTCCTTTTATTATAGCGGCTATAATTGGCAAGATGGTCGTCTTTATTAAATGATCCATTAATCAATTGATAGATAGGGCTAGTTTCCGATTCCGGAAACCTGCCCTATTGTCGTTAACGATACTTTAGTATATCAAACCTACTCTACCCACCGAACCACTTGTTCCGTGGTTTGTCGTGTTTTCTCCCGGGGATCGGTGAGACGGTAGCCGAAGGCGACCATGCAGGCGATTCCGAAATGTTCAATATCCAGGATGCCTTCCTCGACAAGGATACGCTCGATCTCTGCTTTGTCGAAGCCTTCAATAGGGCAGGAGTCGATTCCGATTTGGGCAGCGGCTGTCATCATATTGCCGAGAGCTAGATAAGTCTGCCGGGCACCCCACTCGAACATAGCCCGTTCATTTTCCTGTAATTTGAAATCGGCTTTTAAGAACTTATCGTAGAGCTTGGTTTTCATTTCTATCACATGGGGAGGCAGCAGTTGCACGTTCTTCATCATCTCTTGAATATAATTGGAGTCAGCAGCCATATTTTTAGGTTGTCTGGACAGAATTAGGACGAAATGACTGGCGGTTGGCAGCTGCTTCTGTGCTCCCCAGGTAAAAGGGAGAAGCTTCTCACGGATCTCCATGCTTTGTACGACAACAAATCGCCAAGGCTCGAATCCAAATGAACTGGGTGACAGGCGTCCCGTTTCCAGAATGAACTGAAAATCTTCTGCATTGATTTTTTTGCTGCTGTCGAATTCTTTCGTAGCATGTCTGAATTGATAAGCAGATAGAATTTCCTTCTTAATATTTGTTAAAGTATCCAATAGAGCACTCTCCTTTTTATCTAAGTATTGGTTTGAATTACACGATTTGACTATATTTTGTGCATAAGATTATATTAGTGCATAACACAGCAATTTTGAAGTACGCACATAAATGTGATGTAGTATACTCCTTAACCGAATTTGGCAAAACGCTTATTCCTAGTATTAAGCTGATAAAGGATTGGGGAGAGGCGTATATAACAAAACAGCTCTCAGCAGAGAATTATTCAGAGGAGATACAAGATATTGTCGAATAAAGGGAAAATATGACTCATTGTAGAATAATATGTATTGGCATACATAATTATTGGTGTAGCTAATATTATTTTGATGGGAGAAGAAGAATGAACGGGAGTAAAAATGTTATGCCGATGTTAGCAGCTCTGCTTGCTGCAATCATTGGCGGTGTCGTTTGGGCACTGATCGTGGTGGTAACGGAGTACGAGGTAGGGATCGTAGCATGGGCGATTGGAGGACTGGCCGCTTTTGCAGTATCTTTCTTTGCGCAGAGGGTAACTCGGGTTCACCAGCTGTTATCTGTTGTTGCGAGTTTGCTAGGCATTTTGCTTGGTAAATACTTTGTGTACGGCTACTTCTTGGTCGGTGAAACGGAAGGGATCATGTCCATGTTCCAAATGGAAGTCATCCGATTGTTTCCACAGTTCTTCTCAACACTGTTTAGTGGGATGGATATCATCTTTGTATTATTAGCGATAGTCACGGCATGGCAGCTGCCCGTAAGGTTAGCAAGCAGACGCGGTGAGGCAGAGGAAGCTGTACCAGCAGAGTAGGCAGCAAGAAATACATACATACTTTAGTGAGAGGTGCCCTATCAGCTATTAATAGTGACGGGGCATCTCTTTTTTGCCATTGCTACAAGGGATGTTTGTTATTGTATTAATGCTAACAAAAGCTAATAAACTATAGAATTATTTTTACAAATAATGTATGATGAAGGTGTTTCCATATATATCTATTTTCCTTAGGAAAGGAGGATCGGAGTAACGCTATTAAGTAAGCGCTTACCCTAGTGAGCTGGTCAGTCATGCTTGAAACAAATAATCTTGATCACCTGGTTTCAACTTGCTCGTCATCCAAACTATGAATTGGAGGGTTTTATTTATGAGTAGAAAACTGTTGAAATCTTTTGCCACGATGCTTCTTGCTGTGATCGTTATCGCAGCCTCGGCTATTGTTCCCGGTGGAAAAGCATCCGCAGCAGCTACGCCTGTCAAGGGATTTTATGTAAGCGGTACCACGCTGTATGATGCGACGGACAAGCCATTTGTCATGAGGGGAGTCAACCATGCTCATACCTGGTATAAAAATGATTTGGCTGCCGCAATACCGGCCATTGCCGCAACGGGCTCCAACACCGTTAGAATTGTCTTGTCGGATGGGGGACAGTGGACGAGGGACGACGTCACTTCCGTCGAGAATATCATCGCCTTATGTGATCAATACAACCTCATTACGATGCTCGAAGTGCATGATGCGACAGGCTCGGATTCGGCCTCCACGCTGAATCGTGCCGTAGATTATTGGATTAGCATTAAAGATGCGTTAATTGGGAAAGAGGATCGGGTGATCGTCAACATCGCCAATGAATGGTTCGGCTCCTGGAGCTCGGATGGGTGGGCAGCCGGATATCAGGCGGCGATCCCGGCGCTTCGCAATGCAGGCATCAAGAATACGCTCGTCGTAGATGCCGCAGGCTGGGGACAATATCCGAATTCTATCTTTGAAAAAGGCTTGGACGTTGCGAGTACCGACACGCTGAACAATATGATTTTTTCCATTCATATGTACGAATACGCCGGCGGCAACGCAGCGACCGTGAAGAGCAACATCGACAATGCCCTGGCCTTGAATATTCCTGTCATCATTGGAGAGTTCGGTCATAAGCATTCCAGCGGCGATGTGGATGAGTTGACGATTCTGAGCTATACCCAGGAAAAAGGCGTCGGCTGGCTGGCTTGGTCCTGGTACGGAAACGGCGGAGGGGTTGAGTACTTGGATCTGGCCACAGGTCCGGCGGGAAGCCTGACAGATTGGGGGAAAACCGTCGTTAACAGCACATATGGGACACTCGCCACATCACAATTGAGCGGAATTTACACGACCCCTGGCTACCAGCCGGTTCCGGATAATGGTGGCGGAAATCCGCCGGAGCCAACTGCTCCGGCCGCTCCAATTGGCCTAACAGCTATAGCAGGTGACGCCCAAGCAGTGTTAAGCTGGAATGCATCCTCGGGAGCGACAAGCTACACAGTGAAAAGAGCAGCAGTTAGCGGCGGCCCCTACACGACTGTGGCCAGTAACCTTACAGCAACGAGCTATACCGATACGGGATTGACGAATGGCAGCACGTATTATTATGTGGTGAGCGCAGCGAATAGTGCGGGATCCAGCACGGATTCTGCCCAGGCCAGCGTGACTCCGCAGAGTATTCCATCGCCGTCAGGCTCACTCGTATTGCAATATCGAGCTGGCGATACGAACGCGACCGATAATCAAATTAAACCGCATTTTAACATAAAAAATAACGGAACAAGCGCAGTCGATCTGAGCAGCCTGAAGATTCGTTATTATTTTACGAAAGATGGAGCCCAGAGCATGAACGCCTGGGTTGACTGGGCGCAATTGGGTACGAGCAACGTTCAAACGACCTTCGGCAGCACATCCGGTACGAATGCCGACACCTATGTCGAGCTCAGCTTCTCGGCGGCGGCAGGCTCCATCCCTGCAGGCGGGCAAACCGGGGACATTCAGTTACGCATGTCCAAATCCGACTGGTCGAACCTTGACGAGAATAACGACTATTCCTTCGATGCTACAAAGACTTCATATACCGACTGGAGTAAAGTAACTCTGTATAACAACGGGGCTCTGGTCTGGGGAATCGAGCCTTAATTGGGTTTGACAAGCTGTTTTTACAACAATTCATAGTTGCTGTATAATGGAAGTACGGACAACGTGACATCTTAATCAGTTAGGAGGACACAATGGGTAATTTAGCTCAGTATGAACTGGAAAAAAACAGTCCAATTCCTTTATACTTTCAGCTTAAAGAAGATATGATCCATAAAATCAGGAACGAAGAATACAAAGTAAATGACAGCTTGCCTCCCGAAACACAATTAATGAAGATGTATGGAGTCAGCAGAACTACGGTCAGACAGGCCATTGATTTGCTGGTTAGCGAAGGATATCTGGAAAAGCGAAGAGGGGTAGGAACCTTTGTAACCAAGCAGCAGCTGAACCAGTGGGATCTCGCGGAATTGCGAAGCTTTAATGAGGAAGCCAGTCGGCAAGGACTGAGCGCCAGAACGGAACTGTTAAGCATCGAACGCGTTATAGCGAATGATGCCTTGAAGGGCATTTTCGGAAAGGAGTCGGCTTGGTTCTACAAGCTGGAAAGGCTCCGATTTATTGAGAACGAGCCCTCCGTCCTGGTGACGACCTATGTTCCGGCGGATATAACACCTGAACTGGAACGTTTTAATTTTTCGGAAGTATCTTTGTTTGCAACTTTAAGAGAGCATTATTCACTTAAAATCAGTTATGCGAACAAGACCTTTCGAGCGATCAATGCTAGCGCCGAGGATGCCGCGATATTGAAGGTGGAACCGGAATTTGCCATTCAATTGGTGGAGACGGTCACCTATGATGACAAAGATAGGCCGATTGAATATTCTGTTTCCAGAGACAGAGGCGATCTTAACCGGTTCAAGGTACGGTTGAGATATAAGGAATGAACGACCATTAGTGAATGAATATAATGGAAATGATAAACCTGTCGCTTAATTTTCCCGTCAAGACGGTGAAATTAGGGCGGCGGGTTTATTTTTGTCCTTTTTTCTATGAAAGCGCTTGACAAAGAAAAAAAACAGTGTAATCATAACAGTAGGATGTCACGACGTCACGATGTCTTGTAAGCTGCACAATAAGGAGGAATTGACAAATGGCAGGCGACTGGTTGAATTTGGCGGGGAAGGTCATCATCGTTACAGGGGGAAGCTCGGGTATTGGGGCTAAAATAGTGCAAAGTCTCAGTGAAAATGGGGCACAGGTTGTAATCGCTGATATTTTTGGTTTCGCTTACAACAACGTTGATTTTATCCAATGCGATATCACGAACAAGCTGCAGGTAGAAGAAATGATGGACAAGGTGACGGAGAAATATTCCCGGATTGATGGCTTGGTTAACAATGCCGGAGTCAACCGGCCCAAATTGTTAGTGGATTATTATTACGGCGACAAGGATCACGAGTTTAACGAGGAAGATTTTGATTTTATGTTCAACGTTAACGTCAAAGGCGCCTTTTTCTGTGCCCAGGCGGCCGCAAGAATAATGATCAGGCAAAAAAGCGGGGTTATTGTAAACATTAGCTCCGAAGCCGGTATGGAAGGCTCCAAAGGACAAAGCATTTATTCCGCAACCAAGGGGGCTCTGAATTCCTTCACACTATCGTGGGCGAAGGAGCTCGGTCGTTTCAATCTTCGAGTGGTCGGCGTCTCTCCCGGGATCAATGAGCCTACGCCGATGGGCAATCCTGAGCATGTAAGGGCTTTGGCTTATACAAGAGGTATAGAGTCCGGAGATGTTTCCGGAGACTATATGAAAATGATCCCTTTGGGTAGACGAGGAAAGTTGGAAGAAATTTCGGATCTGGTTACGTATCTGTTGTCTGATCGATCATCGTATATTTCAGGCACGATTGTGAATGTTACTGGCGGTAAGTCTAGAGGCTAAGACAGGAGGATGACTATGAACAGCAAACCGTGGATTATTATCATCACGCACGGGACATTCGGTGAGGAATTAAAGAGAAGCGCAGAACTCATTATCGGAGAAATGGAGGATGTGTACTGCTTTTCTTTACTGGCAGGGATGGAAAGCAAAGCGCTGATTGAACATATTGGTGCCCAGTTAACCGATGCCCCGCGGGATTCCATTTTCCTGACCGATCTGTACGGAGGAACTCCATCAAATATCGGTGCGTATTTTGCGAAAAAGGATGGATATTCCGTCATTTGCGGAGTTAATTTGCCGATGCTGATCGAGGCGCAAACGCGCAGGTCGCTGGGGGAGTGGGAAGGCATCGAAGACAAAATTATTGAATTCGGGGCTGAAGGCATACGCAATATCACCAAAATCATTAAAGAAAGGAAGGGATCTGCATGTTAAACGGAATCAAACTGGTGAGAGTCGACTTTAGATTGATTCACGGACAGGTTGTCACGAAATGGAGCAATACCGTCACGGCCAAAACGATCATCGTCGTTAACGACGAGCTTTCCGAAGACGAGTTTATGGCGGATATTTACGTGATGGCGGCCCCTCCCGGCATCAAGGTGGAAGTACTATCCATCGCTTCTTTTGTCGAGCAGGCCAACGCCGGGCAGTATGACGGGGGCAATATTCTCGTACTGTTCAAGAACATTGAAGATGTACGGAATACGGTGGAGAAGGGCGTTGTTTTTGCCGAGGTGCAGATTGGCGGCCTTGGCGCAGCCGGGAATAAAACATCCGTGGTCAAAGGAATCTCCATTGACCGGAACGATGCGGATAATCTGATTTATATGAAGGATCGGGGAGTTGAAGTTTCTTTCCAGGTGACCCCGGAGGAAACCAAGCTTTCACTGGATAAAGCACTGAAAAAATTGGGGGGATAAGCGATGGAAATGCTGATCGTAAGTATATTTGCGGGTTTATGGTATTGGATTTGTAAAACGGATATCGGTTATGCGATCACCCATGCGATTCGGCAGCCTCTGTTTGCCGCCCTCCCTATCGGATTGATCATGGGCGATGTCAAGCAGGCGATGATCATTGGGGCGGCTGTGCAAATTCTCTATATTGGTCTGGTTGCCGCGGGCTCAAATCTACCCGCCGATGACTGCCTTGCCGGTCTTATCGCTATTCCGATCGCTATTCAGTCTGGGCTTACGCCTGCGCTGGCAATTGCTATAGCCGTCCCCGTGGGTGTCATGGGAGTATTCGTCGATCAATTACGCAAGACGGTCAATGTCATATTCGTCCATATGGCTGATCGTTATGCCGAGGAAGGAAATACCCGAAAGATTGTGCTTGCTTCCGTCGTTTATCCTACCGCTTTAAGCTTTTTCTTCCGTTTTCCGATTCCGTTTTTTGCTATTCTCTATGGCGCTGATGCCGTCAACTCCTTCATGAACAGCATTCCAGAATGGCTGGTTCACGGTTTCAGCGTGGCGGGTGGTCTGCTGCCAGCTCTCGGGTTCGCTTTGACCATGTTCGTCATTGGAAAAAAAGAACTGTTTCCGTGGTTCATCATCGGTTATTTCTTAGTTCAGTTCAGCGGAATTCCTGTTATTGGAGCGGCTATCTTCGGCTTATGCGCGGTTCTTTTAATCACTTATTACAACAATAATAAGAAGAATTTGGAGGTGTGATTAAAATGACGGAAACGCAAAAAACAGCAGAAATCAGCACAGAAACCAGTAAATTGATTACGGAGAAAGATATCCGCCGGAACTGGCTGACCTATTACATGGTAGCGGAGATGGGCATATCTTATGAACGGCTTCAGGCTCTCGGTTTTACGACGGCCATGATCCCGGTTCTAAAGAAGCTGTATTCCGATCCGGAGGATATGAAGGAAGCTCTAAAGCGGCATCTCGTTTTCTATAATACGGAGGCGGTATTCGGTTCGCCGGTCAATGGCATCGTCATCGCCATGGAGGAGCAGAAGGCCAAGGGAGAGCCGATCACCGATAAATCGATCACCGGGATGAAAACGGGGCTGATGGGCCCGCTTGCAGGCATTGGCGATTCCATCGACTGGGCTACGCTTAAACCGATCATTTTCGCGCTTGCGGCGACTTTGTCCGCGACCGGAAGCATCATCGGGCCGTTCGTCCTCCTGCTGCTGCCGTTAATTCAAATTATGATCGGCCTCAGATTATCGGTGTACGGTTATCGCACCGGCAAGGCGTCCATCCGGGAATTGCTGCACTCCGGTCGGATCAAGGAATTGATTGTGGGTGCGAGCACGCTTGGATTGTTCATGATGGGAGCATTGTCGTCCACCTATGTCAAGCTCAGCACCCCGCTGCAGTTCGATTTCGGCAACGGCAACGAGCCGTTTGTGGTGCAAAACATTCTCGACGGGATCATCCCCGGCCTGCTGCCTCTTTTGGCCGTACTCGGCCTGTACTGGTGGCTTAATAAGAAGAGCCAGAATTTCACCGTCATTATGCTTATCATCATTGCTGTAAGCATCATTGGAGCCTTTACCGGTATTTTTTAAGAGAAGCCCTTGGACGCCAGGATGAATACAACAATAAATTCATAACAAAAAGAGGTGATACCTTTGCAAGCGGTGCATTTTGGAGCCGGCAGCATCGGCAGAGGTTTTATCGGTGATTTGCTGCATGATTCGGGATACGAAATCACATTTGTCGATGTAGATCCCGCGATCATTGCTCAGATTAACCGGGACAAGGCTTACGATTTATATCTGATTGAACAAAATTATCTCAGAAAAACGATTGATCATGTGAGCGCCGTCTCTTCCATTACCCAGGAGCAAGAGACCGTTGCGGCATTGGCGAATGCGGATATCATTACAACCTCGGTATGGGCCGACAATCTGCCGCGAATCGCGCCCATTTTGCTGAAAGGATTACGAGCCAGGCAGGAGGCAGGGAAAAGCAAGGTGAATATCCTTGCCTGCGAGAACGCCATGTTTAACTCCGATATTTTGAAGAAAAGCATACTGGAGCTGGAGGGAAGTCTATCGGAGAAAGAATTGGAAGAGATTGCTTCATTTCCGAATACAGCCGTCGACCGCATGGTGCTGGAGGGTAAGCAGGAAGGCAAGGCGGTCATTAACATCGGGCAAGATTACGAACTGGTCATCGAACAAAACAAGCTGGCCGAACCCGGTACGAAGCCGATTCGTAATGCCGTGTATACCGATAATCTGCAAAAATTTCTAGAGCGGAAATTGTACATCGTTAATTGCGGCCATGCCTGGGCCGGCTATATCGGCCATGTGTACGGCTATGAGATTATCCAGGATGTATTTCATCATGACACCTTGGTACAGGAAGTGCGGGAGACGATGCTGGAGTCGGCGGGCATGCTGGAGCGGAAGTACGGCTTCTCTAACCAGGAACTGGTTGAATATGTAGACTTTGCGATTGCCCGCTTTCAAACGCCAGGCATCGTCGATACGATCAACCGGGTGTGCAGGTCGCCGATTCGCAAGCTGCAAGCTGACGATCGGTTGGTGGCGCCCTGCCTGCAATGTGAAGAATACGGGCTTAAGAACAGTCGATTGCAGCAAGGCATCGCCGCCGCGTTTCTCTTCCGCAACGATGCGGACAGCCAATGCGAAGAATTGCGGTTGTATGTAGAGGAGCACGGAATCGGCGCAGCGATTACGCATTATACCGGGATTCCGGCGGCGACCCGCTTGCACGAGGGTATTTTGAAGCATTATGAAGAACTGTACCGGACAGCACGAAAAGGGAGGGGATGAGCACTGATGGAATTTACGAACCGGGCGGGCATCGCCGTAGTGACAGCCATGATTGAAGCCGTTTGCTCTAACCGGGATTATTTGAGCCGCATCGATGCCTTAGTGGGGGACGGCGATCATGGAATTAACATGAGCAAGGGCTTCTCCATGGCAGGCGAGGAGCTCGGCAAGCTCGATGCCGATATGAGCGAAGGTTTGTTGACGATCAGCAAAGTGCTGGTCAGCAAAATCGGCGGCTCGATGGGACCCTTGTACGGCAGCTTTTTCAGAGGGATGGCCGTGGCCTCGAAAGACGAATCCGTCATAAATACTACGGTCATGCTGAATATGCTGCAGAAGGCTTACGGTCGGATCGCCATGTTGACGAGCGCACAGGTGGGTGACAAAACCTTGATCGATGTGCTGAACCCAGCGGTGAAGGCTTATGAGGAAGCTGCCGCTGAAGGCGGAAATATGGAGGTCTGCCTGAGTCATATGCTTGATGCTGCGAAGCGGGGACTCGAGTCCACCAAGGAGATGGCAGCCAAAGTCGGCCGCGGCAGCCGTCTCGGAGAACGCGCAATTGGGCATCAGGACGCCGGAGCGACTTCCTGCTATATCATTCTGGAAGCCTTGGCCGAGGCTTCTATCCGGCTGGTCAAAGCCGATTAAGGAGGGTTTAAATGCAGCGTTTTGTAAACAACCCCGATTTCATCGTAGACGATATGCTGAAAGGGTATGTCAAAGCTCATGGGGATACGATTCAGCTGTCGGAGCGCAATGATCGTGTGGTGAAGACGATTCAGGCCCCGGTAGAGGGCAAGGTTGGCATCGTGACGGGCGGCGGCAGCGGCCATGAACCGGCTTTCCTCGGTTATGTCGGCGAGGGACTGGTGGATGCGGCAGCCATCGGCGAAGTTTTTGCTTCACCGCCGGCCCAGTCGTTTTTGGATGCAATCGTCGAAGCCGATTCCGGCAGAGGGGTGGCCTGCCTGTTCGGAAATTACGCGGGTGACAACATGAATGTCAAAATGGCGGTACAGCTCGCCGAAGATGAAGGGATTACCGTTAAATACGTGACGGCTACAGACGATATCGCTTCCTCTCCGCCCGAGACTAGGGAGAAGCGCCACGGCATTGCCGGCGGCCTGTTCATGTGGAAGGCCGGCGGCGCGAGGGCGGCGATGGGCGGCTCCTTGGATGAAGTGATCGCTTCCGCGCAGAAAGCCGTTGATCATACCCGAAGCATCTGCGTCGGACTCAGCTCCTGCACGATTCCGGCAGTCGGTTCTCCCAACTTTTCCATTGATGAGGGAATGATGGAGTTCGGGATCGGCCACCATGGTGAGCCGGGGATTCGGGTGGAGCCGCTGAAGACGGCGGATGAAATCGCAGCCGAAATGACCGGCGCGATTCTGCAGGATTTTGGTTTTAGCGAATCAGAGAACCTGGCGGTTATGCTGTCCGGTTTGGGCGCGACCCCGCTGATGGAATTGTATGTAGTATATGACAAAGTGGCGGAAATCCTGACGGGGGAAGGCCATCGGATCGACCGCACGTTGATTGGGAATTTTGTGACTTCCCTGGATATGAACGGCTTGTCGCTAACGATTGTACGACTGGACGAGGAATTGAAGGAGCTTTTGGATTACCCAGGGCAATGCCCTGCCTTTTAAATATTGATTTATGGAGAGGAGACAGGAAGATGAAGCTGCAGTTGGCTTTGGATGAGCTGAAGCTGGAGGAAGCGTTGGAGTTTGCTGAGAAGGTCAAAGACTATATCGATATTATCGAGATCGGAACTCCCTTTGTCATCGCCGAGGGCATGAATGCGGTTAAAAGATTCAAGGAACGCTTTCCGGACAAGGAAATTTTGTCTGATGAAAAAATTATGGATGGTGGCTTTTTTGAATCGAAGCTTGCTTTTGACGCTGGAGCCGAATACGTGACAGCGCTTGGGGTTACCGATATACTGACGATCAAAGCCTGCCTGAAGGCCGCGAACGAGTTCGACAAGCAATTGGTTGTCGATATGATATGCGTGGACGATTTGCCGGACAAGATCCATGAGCTGGAGCAGTTGGGCGTCCATGTGCTGGCCGTTCATACGGGGGCTGACCAGCAGGCAGCCGGCAGACAGCCGATTGATGATCTGAAGGTGATGAAGGCGCATGCCAAGTCGGCCAAAATCGCTGTTGCCGGGGGCATTAATAGCCGCACGATCGATCAATACGTTGCGCTGGAGCCCGATATCATTATTGTAGGCACCGGGATTACCCATGCGGAGGATCCGGTCAAGGAAGCCCGATTGATTAAGGAAGCGATGGAACGGAGAGCTTAAAGGAGGAGAGCGATCATGAAACCTTGCAATAATTTGCTGGCGATATTGGAAGAGCTTTCAGAGGATGCGAAGCGGGTGGATGGCGAAGAGGTCGACGCGGTGAAGGAATTGATTACTGAAGCCAAGCGGGTGTTCGTGGCGGGGGCCGGCCGTTCTGGATTCGCGGCCAGAGGATTCGCCAATCGCCTGATGCATTTGGGCTATAGCTCGTATTTTGTCGGAGAACCTACGACACCGTCCATTCAGCAGGGCGATCTGCTGATTATCGGCTCCGGCTCCGGCGAAACCGCCAGCTTGAAGGCGATGGCGCAAAAGGCTGTCGAACAGGGCGCGAAGCTGGCTACGCTGACGATTTTTCCTTCGAATACGATCGGTTCAATGGCTTCGGCCTGCATTAAAATTCCCGGCATTACCTCCAAGGTGGAGGAAGAAGGGGATAAAGCGAAATCCATCCAGACAAAGGGCTCTTCCTTTGAACAGCTGAGCTGGTTGATTTATGACAGCATCATCATTGATTTGAAGCGAGAGACCGGACAGACCGACGCCGATATGTTTGCCCGGCATGCCAATATGGAGTAGGCAAACGAGACTCACTTTCGAACTTTGGAACGAATGAGAATAAGAAAGCGTGCATACACACCGTCAGGGGTAATTTCCCTGGCGGTTTTTATTTTGAAATATGTTTGGTTTTGTTTCACGGGCATAGCCACCTGTGCTTTAATGTAACTATCGAGTGGGGCGGGGGATGACTCTTTTATGTCAATGGATCTTTTGGAAAATGAACGGCATATCAAGAGCTGATTGATCTTCCTCATAATTAAATTTTGGCAGTTCCACTTAAAAATTGTTATCACATTTATTATAATTGGATATAACAAATATAAATTATAAGGAGATCACAATGAGCTTTCCAAAAGATTTTGTCTGGGGCGCGGCCACGGCAGCTTATCAAATTGAAGGAGCAGCGCGAGTAGATGGAAAAGGACTGTCCGTCTGGGATATGTGCTCCCGAATCCCCGGGTTCGTCAAGGATGGTCACACGGGGGATATCGCCTGCAATCATTATTACCGTTATGAAGAAGACGTGCAATTGATGAAGCAAATTGGGCTACAGGCTTACCGCCTGTCGCTATCTTGGCCGCGAGTGCTGCCCGAGGGGATGGGCCGGATTAACGAGAAGGGGCTTGACTTCTATGATCGCCTGATCGACGAACTGCTGGAAAATGGGATTGAACCTTATATCACCTTGTTCCACTGGGATTATCCCCATGAGCTGTTCAAGCGCGGCGGCTGGCTGAATCCGGACAGCTCAGACTGGTTCGCGGAATATACCCGTGTCGTAGCCGAGCGGTTATCCGACCGGGTGAAGCATTGGTTCACGCAGAATGAACCACAATGCTATATCGGGCTGGGCCACAGCAGCGGCACTCATGCCCCGGGCCTGAAGCTTGGACCGGCCGAATTGCTGCAGGTGACCCATAATTCTTTACTCGCACACGGCAAGGCCGTGCAGGCACTGCGTCAGTACTCCAAGCAGCCTTGCCAGGTCGGCTATGCGCCGGTAGGCATTACCTCCTTCCCGGCAGCACCGGGCTCGGAGAACATTGAAGCCGCGAGAAAGCATACGTTCAGCATTACCGAGCCGACCTTTTGGATGAACACATGGTATATCGATCCTGTGTTTTTCGGACGTTATCCGGAGGATGGACTGGCTCTGTTCGAGCCTTGGCTGCCGGACATTAAGCCGGGCGACATGGAGACGATTTGCCAGCCGCTCGATTTTCTCGGTCTCAATATTTATCACGGCACTCCCATCGTGGCCGGAGCAAGCAGCAAGCCGGAAGCGATCGGCAATGAACAAGGGCATCCACAGACCATGATGCGTTGGACGGTTACGCCGGAATCGCTGTATTGGGGCCCGAAGTTCTTCCATGAAAGATACGGCGTACCGATTGTCATCACCGAGAACGGTCTGTCGAGTATGGACTGGGTTAGCTTGGACGGCAAAGTCCACGATACCCAACGGATCGATTTCCTTCACCGCTATTTGCAGGAATACCGCAGAGCAGCGGCTGATGGTGTCGATGTGCGAGGCTATTTCTGCTGGTCATTCATGGATAATTTCGAGTGGGCGGAAGGCTATAATGAACGGTTTGGCCTGGTACATGTCGATTACCGGGACGGCACGCGCACGGTCAAGGAATCCGGCCATTGGTATCGCAACGTCATTGAGAGCAATGGCGAAAATTTAAACATACATGTCCGTTGACCATTAGAAGCACCTAGCGGTGCTTTTTTTCTTTATAGTCCTTTAAAAGTTACTTGTCATGTCCATCTACACTTTCGATTCTTAACGGTTTTTCAAATAGCTGAGGAACGTAAAAATTCAATGGTTAATCGGCAAAATGTAAACGTATACATACTTGTACATCATAATATATTTAGCTAGTAGAACGAATCTTGGAGCTCTTCAAGGGGGGCGACTCTGGAAAAGACGATCCGATAGCGGGCAAGTCACAAGCTAAGAAAGGATGCTAGCAAGACCTTGATAGAGCGCAGGATTCATAAAACTAAAAGGGGATGTTCATACGATGAAGAACGCTGTAGGACGTAAATGGTTATTGCTTCTCGTACTGTTGCTTTCATTCACGATGGTGCTCAGTGCCTGTGGAGGAGGGAACGCGGCGAAGAATGAGCCGCCAGCGAATAATCAGACTGAGAACAACAACCAGGGAACGGCAGACGAAGGCAGTACAACTGCCCAGTCACCTCTAGAGCTTGCGCTGAAAGGCGAATATAAAGGGACAAAAGTAACGATGTTCGGGCCGTTCGTTGATGCGGATCAAGTGAAATTCGAGAATAGCATTAAAGAATTTGAGGAGAAGACCGGTATCGATATTCAATATGAAGGCTCGAAGGAATTTGAAGCGACGATCAACATCCGTGTTGATGGTGGCAACGCTCCGGATATTGCTGACTTCCCGCAGCCAGGACTGCTGGCCTCTATTGCACAAACGGGCAAAGTCATTGACTTGACCAACATTCTTGATCCGGACAAATTGAAAGAGAACTATAACCAAAGCTGGCTTGATATGGGGACGATGGACGGTAAGGACGGCAGTATCTTAGCCGGGATCTGGAACCGAAGCAACGTGAAGAGCCTCGTATGGTATCCGAAGAAACAGTTTGAAGCGGCTGGATATGAAATTCCTGAAACATGGGATGAATTGATGGCATTGACCGAGCAAATCGCGAAAGATGGCGACCCTGCATGGTCCATCGGCATCGAGAGCGGTGCAGCAACAGGCTGGACGGCTACGGACTGGGTGGAAGATATTATGCTTCGCACCACGACCCCGGAAAATTACGATAAATGGGTGTCGGGCGAGCTGCCGTTTACTTCTCCAGAAGTGAAGCACGCGGTGGAGAAAATGTCTGATATCTGGTTGAACAAAGACTATGTATACGGCGGCACGAAATCGATCGTTACTACAGCCTTCGGTGACGCTCCGGCACCGATGTTTACCGATCCGCCAAAAGCCTGGTTCCACCGCCAAGGCAACTTTATAACAAGCTTTTTCCCCGAAACGGCAAAAGTGGATGAAGATTATGACTGGTTCTATCTGCCATCCATCGACCCGCAATACGGCAAACCGGTGCTCGTAGCAGGCGACATTTATGCGATGTTCAATGACCGTCCGGAAGTCCGTGCGGTAATGGAATTCTTTACGACAGGTGAATCCATCAAGACCTGGGTTCAATCCGGCGGTGTGATCGCACCTATGAATGACGCCTCTTTGGATTGGTACAGCTCCGAATCCGATCGCCGCATGGCGAAGCTCGTACAGGACGCTTCCACTCTTCGCTTTGACGGCTCTGACCTGATGCCTGGCAAGGTCGGCGCAGGTACGTTCTGGAAGGGCATGACCGACTACGTGAGCGGTACAGCAACGCTGGACGAAGCGTTGAAACAAATACAGTCCGGCTGGGACAACTGATGTATGAACGTCTGAACGATCGGCTGGATCGGCAATCATCTCTAACTAACGCGGCTTAACCTGAAAGAGGAGCACTGAGGTACGATAGCATGCTGCTCCTCTTTTCTTGTCTAATCCACTTTTGATCACGAAGCCGTTCAAGGGTGTCATGCTTACGAAGATAGTTTTGCTCCGCAAAACAGCGTATGCTTACGAAGTTAGTTTTGCTTCGCAAAACAAGCGTATGCTTACGAAGTTAGTTTTGCCACGCAAAACTTATAGGAGGAGCTATTATGAATGCACAAAATACACAAGCAAAATCAAGCATTCGCATAAAAGCCGTGCTCTTATCCTTACTAGTACTATTGGCTAACATTGCTGCACATGGTTCCATATTCATGTTCTTCAGGGATTCCACGCTCCATCCGCTAGTGACGGCCGTGTTTGCCGTACTATGGGGAGTCGTCGGTGTTTATCTCATTTACTATACGTTTAACTGGGCGGCAGAGCAGTATCCCGAGCATATCCGCAAAAAAGTGCTGCCCTTCATCTTCATCGGCCCGGCAGCGCTCATTCTAGGCTGGCTGCTTGTACTGCCCGCATTGCGGACGCTTTACCTGAGCTTCTTCAATGCCTCTTCGGACAAATTTGTCGGTCTTGCCAACTATGCAGCTATATTCAGCGACCGTCTCATGGCGACGGCACTTCGCAACAACCTGCTGTGGGTGTTCGTCGGAACGCTGGCCTGCGTAAGCTTGGGTTTGCTCATTGCGATTCTGGCTGACCGCAGCAGCTATGAGAGGATCGCCAAATCGATCATCTTCATGCCGATGGCGATTTCTTTCGTTGCCGCCGGCGTCATTTGGAAATTTGTCTACTATTATCAGCCTGGTGACGAGCAAATTGGGATTTTGAATGCGATGGTGACTTTTTTTGGCGGTGAGCCGCAGGCTTGGACAAGTATGCTTCAGCCGTGGAATAACTTTTTCCTGATTATGATCCTGATTTGGATGCAGACGGGGTTTGCGATGGTCATTTTCTCTGCAGCGATCAAGGGCGTCCCCGAGGATATTCTGGAGGCGGCGCGCGTTGACGGCGCGGGCGAGGCGAAGATTTTTTTTGGCATTATGATTCCTTATATCTCTACTACGATTTTGACGGTTACTACGACGGTTATTGTGTTCACTTTGAAAATATTTGACGTCGTCATGGTCATGACGGGAGGTCAATACGATACAGAGGTGGTTGCGACGCAATTCTACCGGCAGTTTTTCATGTACCGCAACTTCGGTTACGGCTCCACGCTGGCCATTGTGCTGCTGATCGCGGTCTTGCCTGTCATCATTATCAATTTGCGTCAGTTCCGCAGGCAGGGGGGATTCTAATGGTCGGCCATAAAAAGAAAAGGGGAAGTAAGGCCGTCGTCAATATCGTGCTCGGCTTCATTTGCTTCATCTGGCTGCTTCCGACACTGGGTTTGTTCATCTCCTCGTTCCGGCCTGCGCCGGATATTTTACAGACCGGCTGGTGGAAGGTGTTCCCCCATCAGGAATGGAAGGCAGGGGAGACGCTGCAGTTGTCCAAAGAGGTTGATCTGCGCGAGCCGATCGAGGTGAGCGGCAAAACCTATAGCGACGACCAGTTGAAGGCCGGCGTTGCCGTAAACGATCACCGTCTCATTTGGGAAAACCGCAGAGCCCGCACGATCAATGTACAGGAGCGCGGCTGGGAGATTACACCCGATTTGACGCTGGACAACTATAAGAATGTTCTGTCAGGTAAGGAATATAAGCTGAAGCTCACGGACGGCAGCGAAACGGTGCAAAAAGGCACCGGCCTGTCCCAGGCCTTCTGGAACACGCTGACGATAGCCGTGCCGGCGACCATTATTCCGGTACTAATTGCCTCGTTCGCGGCCTATGCCTTTGCTTGGCTGCGCTTTCCGGGCCGCAAAACATTATTCGTCGTCATTATCGCCATGCTCGTCATTCCGCTTCAGGTCGCGCTTATCCCGATCCTGAAGGATTACACAGCGCTTGGCCTGAACGGCAGCTATTTGGGCATCTGGCTGGCGCATACCGCGTTCGGTCTGCCGCTGGTGACGTACTTCATGTATAACTTTATCAGCCAGCTGCCCAAAGACCTGTTCGAGTCGGCATTTATGGACGGCGCGAGCCATTTTACGATTTTCAGCAGATTGATTCTACCGTTGTCCGTGCCGGCCTTGGCATCGATCGCGATTTTCCAGTTCCTCTGGGTGTGGAACGACTACCTTGTATCCTTGGTCTTTATCGGCAACCAACCTGACGTACAGGTCATGTCCATGAAGATCGCCGACCTTGTCGGCTCTAGAGGCAACGACTGGCATTTGCTGACCTCAGCCGCATTTATTTCGATGCTGATGCCGCTGACGATTTTCTTCCTCTTGCAGAAATATTTCGTCAAAGGGCTTATGGGCGGATCGGTCAAGGGCTAAATATAAGCACTGTAACAACAAGCAACAAGAGAACGATTACACAATTGGAGGGGCCGGGTAGAGATGAAAATGAAACCATATGTGCATCCAAAGGCGCTGTATCCTTATCAGGAGTGGGGTTCTGATCGGGCACCGCCAAGTCGAGAATGAATACATGAGAGCAAGAAGCCTCTTCATGAGGTTGAAACTATTGACAACCCGCAGACTTACACTCCATAACCGAAATCAAGCGGCTTACCGGTTTCTGCAATTGTTTTAATATTACTAAGGATCATCCACCAGAGGGGATCCGCTTTCTCGAATTGCGGATTATTGTCTGTCCATTGATCGTTTACGAGGTGAAATCGGGTACAGCCTCCAACTTTGTCTAGCCTTATGGTCACTGTACTTTCCAGTTCCGTGTGTCTATCGTGATGTGTGGGTCCCGGGTGATCGGTGTAACTCAACAGTTTGTGCTTCTCGAAAGCTAACAACCGACCGTAGATATGTACGGTTTGCTCTCCATCTGCCCCAGGGCCGACAAACTCTATTGGATCCCCCACCTGCATACTTGATCGGATGACTCCTCCCATAAAAGCATGGAATGATTTTTGTGAATCGATGAGTACATCCCAGACTTGTTCAGGACTAGCCCCGATATAGAACGTGTATTCCAATTTCATTCTTCATTCCTCCTAATTATTGTTAATACAAAACTCTAGTTATAATATAATGATTCTATCTCGAGGTTTCTTGTAAAAATGCGACCACTTTCTGGAGGGGTGACCACGATGAGTGATTTGAATCAATTGAATAAAGGGATTCTCCGATTGGAAGAGGCAAAAAAGAATTTTACCATATCGCGTCACTTACCCTCTGAACACTTGCGTTTTCTTATCCGGCATTACTGGATTGTCGAATGGAATTTGAATGGCGAGTTTCCGCATCGGCAAGAAGTTCTGCAGCACCCTGGGGTCAATATCATATTTCAACGGGGGCATTCCCATATTCATGGTATTGAAAGCAAAAAATCGACATACCTGCTAGAAGGGGAAGGGCAAATTATTGGAGTATTGTTTCGGCCTGGCGCTTTTCATTGTTATGGCGGGCTGCCTATGACTGACTTTATTGATCGAACA
Source organism: Paenibacillus lentus (assembly GCF_042714055.1). GTDB lineage: Bacteria > Bacillota > Bacilli > Paenibacillales > Paenibacillaceae > Fontibacillus > Fontibacillus lentus_A. The sequence continues at coordinate 32,612 of NZ_JBHGVC010000009.1, read as the reverse complement.
GCAAGCATATCCGATTTCTTTCCTTTTGATGCGAGATGGGCTGAAAAAGAGATTTTTTCACAAGGGGGAATAGTTCAGAAGCTTGCGTGTCTGGAAGCGTTATTAACTCGTAACCTGCCCCAACCCGATCCAAACGTGGACTTATTGAACAAGATGATTGATCGAATTATCGAAGATCGCTGCATCACGAGAGTCGATGATCTTGTGAGAGAATATAATATGACCCCACGCACCTTACAGCGCATGTTCAAACAATACATTGGTGTCAGTCCAAAATGGGTGATTAATCGATACCGTATGCACGAAGCTTGCGAATCAATCGAGAAAGGAGAGGATATCACCGAATTGTCCTTGGAACTCGGATATTTCGATCAGGCTCATTTTAGCAAAGACTTCAAGGCAGTGATCGGTAAATCGCCGAAGGCTTATGCAAAATTGTCTAGGCGATCATGAGTTTCAATGCTGGCTTAAGCCGCATATCAAGGTACAGGACTGCTGCATCACTCTAACCTGGAACCCAACACGCCATCAACGAATATCGAGAGCAGTTAAATGCATACCGAGTGTAAATCCAGCATGTTCTGAAAAGACAACTGCAACGATAATGCTTATATTGAGTCTTGGCACGGTATTTTGATTCGGCTAGAGGGATGATGTCTAATATCTACCGCTCATCCTGGACGGTTTTATTGCATTTCTCTTGAAACTATTATATGGTGAAAATTATTACATACTTCTGAGGTGACTAGAAATCCATGCTGACAATCTATGACTTTAACGTGCTTAAAACGAATGGCGAGCGATTTCCTTTATATGAATTTGAGGGCAGACCGGTTCTGATGGTGAATACGGCTAGTAAATGTAAATTTACGCCTCAGTTCGACGATATGCAGAAGCTTTATGAGCAATTTCACGCCGCGGGTCTCGAAGTGATCGGCTTTCCCTGCAACCAATTTGCGGAGCAGGAGCCGGGTACGAATGAAGAAGCCGAGTCCTTCTGCCAAGTTAATTATGGCGTGAAATTCCCGATTTTTGCGAAAGTAGAAGTGAACGGGGAGCAAGCACATCCATTGTTTGATTATTTAAAGAAGGCGGCTCCGTTTCAGGGCTTTGATGAAAGTGATATTAACGCCAAGCTCTTGAAAATGATGGTCGCCGACAAAGCGCCGGAATGGCTGGTTGGCGATGCGGTCAAATGGAACTTCACCAAATTTCTCGTTGATCAGCAAGGCCGCGTCGTGCGTCGATTTGAGCCTACGGATTCTATCGATCTAATAAAATCCAGCATTCAGGAATTATTGCAATTAGCCTAAAGCGTGTCTTCAAGCCTAAGTTAGAATACATCCCGGTTGCGTGCATCATCCAGTTGGCCAGCGTTTGCCAAGACAGGTTGGGGTCTAATCGGGCTAGAAGGATGGCTTTCTACTGCGAGTTCCTCCGCTTGGCAACACATATTCATCTGCCTGCGACACAACAAGCAGACCAATCCCCAGACTAGCAAGGAAAAATCTGTGATATAATAATGAGCTGCAATGCGAAATGGACTAACGGGCGGGGATACACATGAAATTGGAGCGATTGATCTCCATAATCTACAAGCTGCTGAATCACGAAGTTTTGTCTGCCTCCATGCTGGCCGAAGAGTTTCAAGTTTCCCAAAGAACCATCTACCGGGATATCGATGCGATCTGCGCTGCAGGGATCCCGGTCATATCGTATCAGGGAACTAAAGGCGGATATGGCATCATGGACGGATACAAAATGGATAAAAGTTTGCTTGGTTCGTACGATGTCGATTCCCTAATCACTGTGCTCCACAGCCTCTCCACCGTGTTTGAAGACGAGCGTGCGAAAGGAACCATTGAACGACTGAAAACGATTGGAACGGAGCATCAGACTCCGAGTCTAGCAGTGGATTTAGAAACCCGCCGTACAGATCCTGAGGCGCTTCCCCATTTGCGTAAGGCCATTACGGAGCGAAATATTGTCCGTTTCGATTACATTAATGGAAAGAATGAACGCACAACCCGTGATATGGAACCGATAAGGCTTCATTTTAAATATGGCAATTGGTACATATATGGTTACTGCCTAACACGGCAGGATTATCGAGAGTTCCGACTTTCCCGGATGATGAATGTAATCCTGATACAAGAAACCTTTCAGACGCATCGCGAGGTGCCGAAAGAGACTGCTTCTTCAAACAGGGGATGGCAAGATCAGGTGGAAGATGTAGTGATCCGAGTTGGATCCGAGGCTTTGGCGGAAGCGCTTGATCAGTTTCACCAGGTTGATAGGCAATTTCATGCCGATGGGAGCATGACGATGCGAATTCCTGTTTATCAACCATTGGAAGCACGATGGCTTTGGACAATTCTGCTTGGCTTTGGCAGTGGCGCCGAAGTCCTCGAGCCTTCTGCACTGCGAGGAATTTTAAAAGAACAGCTTCAAAATGCGCTCAAACTTTATGAAGATGTATGACAGACTGTTGTCATATATCTTTTTTTAGTAACAAAGAAAGTATAAATTTCTAATTATCTTTTTAAATATTCTTGAATGCTCGCAAAGCCTTATTCTATGTGCTTTCGAGCATTTTTATTGTAGGAAGATACTTCACGTTTCTTTGGATATTTCCTCATGTTTTAGCTGTCAGAAGTGGTAAATAAGTAGTAAATTCATTTGTACCACTAAGCAACAAGACACTCCTGTTGCTTCTCTTTTTCCAAGCGTTTCATCTCTGCCATTGCGGAATCACAGGTCGCATGTGCGTAATAGTTCAGCGTCATGGTTATATTTGCGTGCCCCATAATGTACTGTAATGCTTTCGGGTTCATTCCTGCATTGGCATAGTTTGTACAGAATGTATGTCGCAAACTATGTGGCGTGATGTGTGGTAACTTGTCCTCGTTATACTTGTTGTATTTCTTAACAAGACCTTTCATCATAGAATAATAATCACTTGATGTTTTAGGATAGTCCTTACCATTAAGAAAGAGGAAATCACTATATCCATCAATCTCAACACGCTTACCATTTTTACGATTTGCTAACACTCGCTTAAATGCTTGATAGGCTTCTTCAACCATTGGAACTTGACGCTCGCCACTTTTGGTCTTTGGTGTTTCAATGTAGTACCCGATTTCAGTATCTCTCAATAGCTGATGGTCTATATTGACAAGACAATTCTCAAAATCTAAATCTGGAAGTGTCAAACCACCAAACTCTGAAATACGAAGACCTGTTTTTAAGAGTATCAGGATTTCATCATAGTTTTTGCTGTAGGTCTTATCAGCTTTCGCAAAGGCTAACAGTTTTTCTTCCTGTTCTTCTGTTAGTACAATTTTAGGAGCAGTATCATCATCAAGAACTGCATTCAGTTGAAAATCAAAGGGATTCTTCCGAACACAATCATCTTGTATCGCAATATAGAATGAAGCCTTTAAGGAACGTTTATAGTTATTGATGGTTTGATAAGCATAACCATTTTCACTCATTCTAATCGCCCATTCTTTAGCGTCTGATGGTTTTATACTGTCAATGCTTCTTACACCTAACTTGTCTTTCTTCAAAATATCCATAAGATATTTTCGTCCAGTTTCAGTATTTTTTCTAACCTTTGGTCTTTGAGCGTTCTGTTTTGCGTAAAGCTGGCAGAGTGTCATTTTCCTTCCTACAACATCAATACCATCATGAATGTCTTTCTGTAACTCTGCGATTTTCTCTCTAAGTGAGATACAATCACGCTTTCCTGCTGGTACTCTGTCTGTAGCCACAAGTTTCCACGAGTAAACAAATTGCGGTTCTCCAAATGAATCTGTATATTTGTATAAGTATCTTCCGTCTTTTCGTTGGCTCTCTCCAGTCTTTAAAATTCGACCTTTATTGTCACGTCTTTTTTTTGACATGGCATTTGCTCCTTTCCTTTATGGAAAGAGCCTTGATACGACTTAATACTATTTTACCATATACAAGACCCTTTGGCGACGCTAGATTGCGTCCAATGTATCAATAATTTTTTCAAATTGTTTTCGTTTAATCTGAATACGATTGCCATTCATAATCAGCCAGTTTGCATTTTTATTTTCTTCTACCAAACGACGCAGTTTGTTTTCGCCAATACGAAAATACTTTGACGCTTCTTCAATGGTTAGGGTATAACGCTCCCAAATAGGAATGTCAGTTTGCTTCATAAAATCCTCCTTTCCAAATCACTTATTGGATTTCATAAAAGTTATTTTACAAGCAATCGAACAGCTTTAGCAAAGCTCACGGGAGTTCCACCCCTGCATGGTTCTCATGTAGCCATACTCATTGCCTGCGACGCTTTTAACGCTCGGACTATTGACTGTATGGGAGTATCATTATCACGATAAGAACGTTGTGGCTGGCAATCCTGCTAAAGATTGCTCTCGGATCACTAACATGAATCGCTCGCTATCTTCATAGGTCATGGCGTGTTAGCTCGTTGGCTCTTTTCTTATCGAAACGTATTCGATTGCTATTATTCAGTTTTCAAAGAACAATGGCTCGTTAGCCTATCAAAACACATTGAAAGAACAATATGCTTTGATGGAATAACAAACCTCCCTGTTCGGGAAGCGTGGAACGTATCAACACGCTTCCACGAAAGGAGAGAGGATATTACTTAATTTCAAATGACAGAATCTTTGTAATCAGTCTGGTTTCCATTCTTCCACGTAAGACTTCATCAACGACCATACTTTGATTGCCATATTCATCTTTCATAAGTCGTAGGGAACGTTTTGTAATGTACCCTCTGTAATGATGTAAAATCTGGTTAATCGCTTCTGTATCGCCATCTGTTGCCTTGACAATGAGAGGAAAGGGAATCATAGGATATTGTGTTTTCATTCTTCAAATTCCTCCATAAACTTTTTGATTAAGGCTAGTCCGCTGGTTCTATGCCGATAGACAGTAGAACGGTTCAATTTCAGCAGGTTTGCAATTTCTGAATCGCTCATGTTCATAAAGTAAAACAGCAGTAGAATTTCACGTTTCTTGTCTGGCAACTCACGTAATGCTTCACTCAACAAATCATTTTCAACGCCTACTGATAACCCATTGAGTGTAAAAATCTGAAAGTCAGTTGAATAGTTATCTGTTGTCGCAAACTGATTGACGAGATAATCGCCTATATCCGAAAAGGACACCTCACGCTTTGCAAGCCTTGAAAGATAAAGCAGATAATTCTTTCGTTCGTCTTCCACAGCACGTTTACAGATATAATCAAACTGATTTTCTATTGTGGTCTGAAAAGAAGATGGTTTCATGTTTCTCACCCCCTTTCTGTCTAGGAAAGGAAGTGAGCCTTGCTCTTTTATCTCCTTTCACTCTTAGTCCCAATGTGAAAGGGGGATTTGTTGCATTATTGATTAAAATAGGTTGAAAAAATACTTTGAATAACAAAAAAAGCACATAAACAGATGGATTCTTCTGTTTACATGCTTCTATTTTTCTAACTATGTATTCTATAAAACCACATTGGTGGACGTACTTATCTATTGCAGATAGACGACTTTTTTTGATAAATATCCAATATAGGGAAGTTGATTGTATGTGATATACTTCATGGCGACTCTAACCTCCAATGAACCGCCATTTGGAAGTAATATACAATATTTTGACAGCGTAAATAGCACTACCATATAACGGTTTTTTTTATTGGCGTTTAGTAGTGCTTTTTATTAAATATGAATCCATAAACCATATAACACGTTTTTTAATACCTGTTTCTAATTCTATAGGAACAGTAGAATGTATAGAGGTGGTCTACTATGCGTAAAAAAGAAGATAAATATGATTTTAGAGCCTTTGGTTTAGCGATTAAAGACGCTCGATTGAAACGAGGTTTAACTCGTGAGCAAGTGGGAGCATTGATTGAAATTGACCCACGTTACTTAACTAATATTGAAAATAAAGGGCAACATCCAAGCATACAAGTTCTTTATGACCTTGTATCATTACTTCATGTGTCTGTTGATGAATTTTTCTTACCTGCCAATGATCTGGCAAAAAGCACCAGACGATTACAGGTAGAAAAACTTATGGATGACTTCACTGATAAAGAATTAGCACTTATAGAAGCATTAGCTAATGGTATCAATGAATCAAGAAATGTCAAAGACTAGTTAAAGTTCATACATAACAGAAAGAGCCGATAAGATGAGATTGAATTAACCTCAAATTATCGGCTCTGCGTCTTTGCGTCTGGCTCTTTAATTACTGTTATTTGTAAAGAAATTATATTTATTAAAGTTTCTTGTTTACACTTTGGACAGTATAAGGGGAAATTAGTCAATACCGTGTTGGAATGTATCCTTATACGAGTTTTGGAATTACAAATCGGACAGAATATCCACTTACTTTTTTCAATCATATTAATCAACCCTTATGTTCCACATTCGCAATCTGAACATATTTACAGGTCAGATTGCTCTTTGTTTAAGTATTCTTTTTTTAGAATACTCATAATGACAGTATCATGCCATCTTCCGTCACGGTAAATTGCTTCTCGAAACTTTCCATCATGTGTAAATCCCATTTTTTCATACAGTTTTATTGCTCTTTCATTAAATGAAAATACTTGTAGATATACTCGATGTAAATTTAGCTCATAAAAAGCAAATCCAAGTATTAAGGACATAGCCGAAGTTCCGATACCTTTACCCCACATATCTCTTGCACCAATATCAAGAATACATTCAGCAGAACGATTCTTATAATCTATATTTATTAGAGAAACAATACCGACAGTTTGTCCAGATTCTTTATGTTCAATCATATAACCTTTAGCATTAGCTTGAGAAGCAATTACTGAAATAAATTGCTCTGTTTCCTCCAACGTGTATATGTCAAGTTGAGGACTGGTCGTTTTCATGACCTCTATATCATTACGCCAGTTATGATAAGTGCTATAATCATTAGTTGATAACTTCCGTAGCTTAATAATTTTATTTTCAAACATTTACAACCCTCCTAAGTTAAGATATTCTCAATCATATTATTCATCAAACTAATTATTTGTACGAGATTAGTATCAGAAGAATATTGATAATATTGGTGTAGCATAACCCCATCAATCATTGAAATTAATAATTCAGAAAAAGAGATTACATCAATCTGTTTTTTAAATTCGCCTTTCTCAACCCCTACAGTAATAAATTGTTGAATATTTTGCGAAAGTTTTTCATGTCTTTCACGTAAATATGGAACATCTTCAATATTATGTGAGAGAAAAAATTCTGATTTAGCACGAATTAAATTAGTTTCTGTATTTTGAATGGATAGGACAATCTCACAACTCCAATCATTTAGTTGAGGTAGTAAGGGCTTATTCAAGTCAGGGTTTAGTAACTGGTTGGCTTGTAGTGAATCTTCATATTTGAGTACCTCTATAAAAACGGAATCAATATTTTCAAAATGTGCATATAACCCCCCTCTTGAAATTTTAGCTTCATTCATAATATCTCTCATTGAAGCGTTAGAATAGCCTTTTTTAGCAAAGACATTTATTGCTGATATTGCTATCATATTTTTTCGACTTTCTATATACTTCTCACTGACTTGTGGCATAGAGAATCCTCCTGTAACAAAATAGACACCGTTGTCTATTTTAGTATATAGTTTTATTCTACCTTTGTCAATGATGAATTTTTCTTGCCTACCAGTGATTTAGCAAAAGCACTAGATAGCGAATATCTCAAAAATGTTTAATTTCAAAAAAAATAGCGTATAGATCACATATATGTGGACTATACGCTATCTCACTTCATTTTATAATCTTCCAGTTACTTCCGCTCTTTTCAAGTACCAAATCAAATTGAGATACCTGCGTTGCTTTGGTCTGCTGGTCAAGATACTTCACTGCCAGCGATACCGTCACTTGATTTTCCTTTCGATTGTAAATAGGATTTATCAGTTCCGCAAATAGGTAATCTTTACCGATTGGTTTTAATATCCCATCATGCACATAGTAGGAAAGTTCACTGGCTGTCGCTGTAGGATAGAGCTTGAAAAACGTGGTTAGAAACTCATTGATTTCACTTGTTGTAATGGAATCAACCGTCCCATCACTTTCAATGGCTTTTGGTTTATAGTCCGATTTCACAGGTATGCTGGTAATAGTCGGATTCTTTATGAGTACCATATTACCAGAACCATCTACATAAACGGTTACTTCATACGCAGATTGAACGGTCTTTTTATCTTCGCCCTCTGTTATGAGCTGGTCTACACTGTAAGTCACATCAAACTGATTTTCTCCCTCTGGTTTTACCGTCCATATCTGAAATCCTCTTATAGAAGACGATACAGGAATATCTTTACGAACCGTATCGACATTGAGAGCTTGAAGCTCCTCTGTCAGATAGGCTTTGAGATTTTCCATTCGATTATCAATAGATTTGTCGTTTAATTCCCATGAGTAGTAGACTTTCGCAAAGTTCTCTACAAAGTTTTCTACATTGTGCGTATCGACATATTCCTTTTCTATGATGGTTGTTTCGTGAATGGTATGGATATCAATGGCTGTAAAGTGCTTAAATATCGCAAAGCTGAAACTAAGTCCTAAAAGCACCCACAAGGCAATCACAACCTTTTTACGTGGATTGGCTTTATAGATACGAGGTTTCTTTTCCTTTGGTATCTGTTTTTCTTTGTTTTGATTTTTTCTAAAATTCATCATTGAATCTTCCTTTCTCATTGTTTGATTCGTCCTGCTCCGACTAAGTGTTGTTGCCAGTAGGAGCTAGTTAAGTCGGCATAACCGATTGGGTCGCCTGCATGAAACATACGGTTATCGCCAAGGTATATGCCAACGTGAGTAATATAAGAGCCAGCGTTATAGGTAGAATGAAAAAATACCAAATCGCCAGCTTGTGCTTCGGATAGTGGGATATGTTGGGTCGCTTCGTATTGCTGGCTTGCAGTTCGTGGTAGGTTTATACCAGCTTTGCCATACGTCCATTGGGTCAGTCCGCTACAATCAAAAGAAGTAGTCGGGGAAGCTCCACCATAAACATACTTCCACCCCTCATATTTCAGTGCTTCGTCCATGATGGCTTGTACTGTATCATCATCAAATTGTGTCGTGACAAGGTATTGCTTAACCAGTGGAACATAAAACATATTGCCATAGTTGTACCGCCAGCCACCATTAATAGGTATGGCTATCGGATTGGGATAGGACACTTTTTCGCCATCTGAGTACTCCTTAGAAAAGCTTTGAGCCAGTTCAAAGGTATATTTGTTGCCACGACTAGCCACATAACCTAAGAAGCCACCGCCATAATTGTAGGACTGGATAACCGATTCCAAATCCACACCGAGCCTATCGCTACTGGCTAATAACTCACTAAAATACTTCACACCTTGCTTGATGGATTCTTCTGTACTAAGGCTGTTTGGTGGAAGACCAAGGGATTCCGAGGATTGCATAACATCTTCGGCAGTACCGCCCGATTCCACCTGTATAATCGCAAGAAGTATGTTGACGTATTCTTCAATGCCATATTCTTTGGCATACTTTTCTACCATAGGCTTATGAGCCAGCACTTCTGCGGACACATTCACACCGCCATAGTGAATGTTAGAAAAACCGCTATCCTGTTCATCTGAAAAAAGAATTGCGACAAACAGAAGTAGCGAGAAGACCATTAAGAATAATCCCGAACCACCAATCACTAAAGTTTTCAGCTTCATGGTTTCTTACTGCCTTTCTTGATAGTGGCGGTTTTTATTGGTGGTCTATTTCTAGTGTTGTGAAGTGGTACTCTTTGAACAGTAGACGGACGCTCTTTTATGACTGGACGTTGTGAAGCTCTATCTGTTGGTGCAGTTGAAGTTACTGTCTTTTGAACCGTTCTTTCGTGAACGGTATTACTTTGACGTTCCGTTTTTAAACTTGAAGAATCGGACTTAACTGTTGGACGCTCTTGTTTGGCTTGTTGAGATTCCCTATGGGAAGCCTGTACAGTTGTTTGCCTTGAAGTCTGTCCATCATGAGATTGTTCTTGCTTAGTGGCTGGTCTTTCATGAACGGAAGAAGTTGGCTGTTTTTTCTGTTTGACCTGCTCCATTTCAGAGCGACGCTCCGCAATGATTTTTCGTCTTTGTTCCTGTTGCTCCTTACGTCCACTGGCTTTATTCGCTTTGGTTTGAGAAATACTGCTGGTTAGGTCACGGACATTCTCTTTTACTTTGGATTTTCCTTGATATACTGCGTATCTTGCATTGGTCGGCAAATCCTTAACCTGTTCTTTCAAACCACTAGCAGTATCTACCATTCTGTCTTTGGTATCTGCCACCGTACCGATAGTTTGACCGATTCTCTTTCCTAGTGTTGATTTTTCCTGCCCGTCTGGTCGGGAGTGATCTGCTTGTGTCCTTGCAGAACTTCCCGTACCCGACTGTCCTTTTTTACCTGTAGCACTAGCAATGGCAGACCCAGCCCCTAAAGCGGTCATGGAGCGTCCAAGTTTACGCTGTAGGCGGTGCATGTGAGCGTGCATAAGCATACGAGGTTTTCTCATCAAACGACTACCCACACTTTGAGAATCGTTGCTTTGAAGCGAAAACATACTCATTAAATCGCCTAGTTTGAAGTAGATTCCTGCAAAGGTAACAATCTGTAGAAAGGCAATGAGGAAAAACGGATAACCAGCCGATAAGGTATAGAGCATGGTTGAAATACTAAAGGCTGTCGTAATAATCAATGTAATTCCAGCTCGTGTCAAAATGGTATTAAAGAGTTTAGTAATCGCTCGTTTTGACATGCCATCAAAAGAGGGAATCATACTTAAAATAAAGCTCACAGGCAGAAACATAGCATAGATGATAAAGAGTACCTGCGAGAAAATCATGATTCCTGTTAAGAGGAATACGAATATGGAAATCCCAATGTTAAAGACAAAGAGGAAGAAGACTGTTCCTAAACGGTTAATGGTCTTTGTGATGGTTAGATTGGTATTGTTTCTGTCTTCAATTTCTTCAATCACGACGTTTTCTCTGTCTTCGCCATTGTTAGAATCTGGACTGGTTGAGAGCAGGCTTTCCACACGGTCAATACCAATACTTTCAATGTCTGAACTGTTGTATTGAAGCAGTAGCCACGGTTGCTGAACCTGTATGGAAAATAGGCTATCTCTGATTAAGTCCACACTGTCCTTGCCTTGACTGTTGGAATGGGGCATAACAATTTTTGTACCAAGTGACAGACTGGCTTTACTGATGTCTGATGAAAAGTCATTGATTTTCCCGATATAGTCGGGAGCATAGGCAATAAAAGAAGCCGATAGGATAAAGACCATCACAAAATTGACAATGGCATGAATCGCCTTTGTGGTTTCTCTCTTTATCAATCCTGTATAGGCAACATACACCCCAAGAACCAAAATCAAGAGTAAAAGGAATCCGATATAGAAGCCCTCTGTTGATAGTCCACTAGGTGTAACTCCTGCAAGGGTCTGCATATTCTTGCCAATGGAATCGGCTGTAGCGGAAATGAAGTCTAAAGAATAGGCTTCCTGTACTAAGTAACCTGTCGCATTGGAAACATAAAGACTGATTGTCCAAATAAAATTGGTAATGGCATATAGTCCATACATGACCTGTTTTCCAATCCCGTCCGACCAGTTCCACGGTAGCCAGCCCCAACTATTATCAACATAAAAATCCAGTTGATAGTTTTCAAGTGGGTATCGGCTGTATTCATTTGCTACATTGACCGTATCATCTACCAAGCCCGCAGCTTGAACCACTGTTCCCAGCATGGCGAAAAGAAAAATGGCAATCACAAGTGTGAAAACCACTGTCATTGCCACTTTACCTAGACGCTTGAACGTCCATTTTGATTTTAATTTCTGTACCATTATTACACCTCTTTTCGCACAGGCGGTCTGGTATCAAAGGCATGAAGCAGTTCTTCAAATACAGGGTGGAACTGTATCACACCGACACGACCATATAAATCACTGATAAGGCATTGCCCGTTTTCCAAGTCACGCAATCGCTTCTGATTGTTTTCGTCTTCTGGGTCTACACCAAAAAAGGCAAGGGTTTTTTTAATCTCGTTAAGGTCAGTGGAACGGAAAGCAAATTTTAAGCCGAGGTTATTTTTCAGTTTTTCATCTAATAGGTCATCTGTATTTTGGGTCACGAAATATACCCCAGCGTTCATAGCACGACCAGCACGAACCAGCTTCATAGATAGTGTTTTTCCTTGTGCTACCTGTAAAAAACTCCATGCTTCGTCTAAGTCTACAATCTTAAAAATGCTTCGGTCTGTATGAATAAAGTCTAAAGCAAAGGTACTAATGACAATCAGCATAGCCACTGATAATAACTCCATTGTGGTATATTCCTCAAAGGAAGTTTCCTTGTCGGGCAATACCAAGTCGGCTACTTGAATGATATTCAGTTGTTTTTCAAGGCTGATTGACTGTTCTACATAACCATCACTAAAAAGCAGATGAGCAAAGTCATAGTCTGTAAAACTTTCGATATGGTCGGCTATGCTGGTGCTTATTTGAGTTCTCTCAACACGCAGTTCTTCAATAACTTTTAATAAGCCACGTACTTCGCTATTAGTTACAGCACGAATGGCTTTTCGTAGCACAGGGAAACGGTCAGAATCTCGTGAGGATATACCTGTAAGGAATGTGAGAATATCAATAGCCAGTGATTCAGAATCTTTGGGATTTTTCATAATCACATAAGGGTCAAGTAAGCCTTTGTTTTTCTCATCAGAAGTCAGATTGACGATATTGATTTCATGGGAAATCTCTGGCAAGGTTTCTTTCCAGTTGCCACGTTCTGCTTTTGGGTCTACAATCACTGCTTGTGCCCCATAAAGCACCGCATAATAGACGATAAGGTTATTCGCAAAGGATTTACCACCACCCAGCGAACCAACAAAAGCCGACGCTAAAGCATTGGTTACTGAACCCTTAACCCCTTGACTGGCAAGAGCTGGTTTCAAGTAGACATTGCGTCCAGTATCTAAGCTGTAGCCAACATAAATCCCCTCATTTTCTCCCAGCATTTGAGTAGCACCAAAACCTAAACCAGCGAGGAAATCAGAAGTTACGTATTGAATATAGTCATTCATATATCTTTTGCTTGCTGGCAGAAATTCTTCATGTAAGCCCAGCATATCCCCAAAAGGTCGAACCAGTTTCACACTTAAATCGTCATAAAAATCTTTGACCTCATTACAACGACGTTTGAGTTCGTCAAGGTCATTTGCTGATACCCTTACCACATAAGACAGCTTGTACATAGATTCCTTGCTTTGGTCTAAATTGGTTTCTAGCTCATTCACACTTTCCAGAGCTTCCGCCACATTGGAGCTGGTTTCATTATCACTTTGCCAAGCGTGGTTATCTAAGTCTTTCAGTTCTTTCTTTTTATTGCGGACAGTAGATAGGGCTTTACGATTCGCTACAATTTCCACATTCATTGACGTATCAATCGGGAATGTGAATTGCTGTTGCTGGTAGTAGAAGATTTCAGAGGACGGGAAGTCCAGTTCTCCGACAATGCTGTTAATGGTAAAGTAAGCTACATAGACGGTTTCATCTTCTTGTTGGATTTTCAAGTATCGCTGTTTTTCTTCCACCAAACAACGGGTAGGCTTAATCAAGTCATAGGTTTTAATCAGCGTTTCATTATCAAGCTTTTTCTTTGATAGATGGTACTCATACTCTTCATAGGCAGTGCCTGTCTGTCCGTAAAGATGTTCAATCAGATAGCCGAAGTCGTCCTTATCTAATCTGCGGATTTTGAAACGACGAGAGATTTTATTTTCTAAGAGCTTTTCCATCTTCTGAAAACGCAGGATTTCATCATTACTCATGCTAACAAAATCGCCCATCAGCTTATGGTTCACATCATAGACAAAATCAGACAAAGCATTTTTTGCTTCAACGGTAAGACTTTTCATAGAAAACTCCTGATCGTTGAGAAGCAACTTAAAGCCGATAAAGAAGCGGTAGTCCACTTGATTTTCTCCAATCATGGATATTAAAGCGTCTGTCTGTTGGTCGATTTTGTCATAGGCAATCACTTTTAGCTTGCCAGTGACTTCTTTTTTAGAACACTCTTGTGCAGAACGTATGCTGGATTCTGTACTGATTTGTAAGGCATGAATCTTGCCATCACGATTTTGTGCGATAAGCTGTCTGAAAGAATCATGCACTTGTATTTTCTGCTCTGGACTTAGAAATGAGTAATTGTAGGGAACAAGCTCATAGTAAGCATAACATTCCCCATCTTTATTCCAGACGAGATTGTTTTCAATGTATTTAATTGGATATGCCATAAAATTCACTCCTAACTGCTGTAATGGCTTCTTGTGGCTGGTTTCTGTCAAGCGTTACTTTTTTTCCTGCATAGGTCAGCTTTGGTCGCAGTGCATAAGCAATGACAGACTTCAAAAATCCATAGGGCTTTTTACCATCAAAGGTTTTTGTAGACATAAACCATGTGAAAGCCACAGGAATCCCAAAGTATTTGAGAAATGCTCCCTCAATCATGGAAAGAGGTGGCAAGTTGCCAAGTATCATAACCGCAAACAGTGACACGACAAACCATGTCATTTGCGTAAAGGTTATGGGAAACGGAAGTCTAAAATCATTAATAGAATACAGTACCTTTTCCACAGACCAGATACTGGTATAGCTTCGTATTTTCTTCATAGAATCAATCCTTTCATAAAAAATAGGGATAGTCTTTTGACTACCCCATAAACAAGAAAATCTGCCAGTAATCATGTACCAACAGATTTAAGTGACGATTTCAAAAATCCCGTGATTGGTAGAAATGAATGTTCCCTCAATTTCTAAATCCCGACCATAGGCTTGATAATCAATATAGTTTTGAAGACTGGCTGGCACTTCGCCTAAAGCACCCGTTTCTTCAATGTAGTAGCGTGCCACGTCAGACATATCATCACAATCTGAATGAATGATAATATCCTCTTGATGTTCGCTTAGTTCCTCAATACTTGAGAAATGAGTGAGCAGAGCAGATAGCTCCGATTGTAGTTCTTCTGGCAACTCTGACACCATTTCCCATAGGCGATTGAGTTCGCCAATAGAGGTGTATTCATCAACCGTAAAGGGTAACTCATAATCGTGAATGGCGTATTCCTCATATTCATCATTTAAGCCTATTTTTTCTTTGACTTCTTCAAAGTCAATGGGAAAGGTAAACCAAGCCCCGACCAATTCGCCCTCATTGTATTTTCCTAGATTCGCAATGTAGACTTGCATATCGTCCATGTATTCACGTCCTTTCTTTGTAGAACTTCAAAAATCCCTACCGCACTTCGTTTGGTGTACCATTCTTTTGCGGAACATAAGAAAATCACTTATATTCCACAAAAGAACGGTTTAATTTAAGCACCAATAATGCGATTAAATAGCTCTAGTAAAATGTCTTTTACTCCAGCAGCGTTGAAGACTAAGCCCACCGCAATAATCGCAATGATGAGAAAGCCAATCAGTTTGCTAAACTCACGCTTGAAGCCAAGATACAAGCCAATTACGACGATTGCTAAAAGCACCAGTGATTGAGCGTTTGATAGAAACCAGTTATAAAGGTTTTGTCCAAAATTCATAAAAATGTTCTCCTCTCTGTATTCAATGAATTTGTATTTGAGTTATTTTTTTGTTGTTATCACGTCCTGTTCTTTTACCGCCTGTTGCTTTAAAATCTGCTTATGTCGGTCTGTCAGTTTAGCATGGTCGAGAATGTCTTTCACAAACTGCGTCTGATTGAGTTCATCAAGTTTAATCGCAACCTTTAAAGTCGGGGCGACTTGATGGGAAAGCCAGTTCAGCGTCCGCTGGAAAGAGTAAGGCTCTGGTTTTGTGGTTAGTTTTAATCGTTCACGGTTGTTTCCAATAAACCAAGCCCATTCTTCATTGAGTTTCCAATCAAAACGAGGTTTTGAATCGTCTTTATCTACAAAACGGATATACCGATTGATAATCTTAAAAGCAGTCTTTTCGGGATTGTCATAGACGAGTAAATCACGTACTGCATAATAGGCACGCTCATTTTTCAGCCGAATCTCAAAACGGTTTTTTACTTCTGCGTCTTCAATGGGAATATCATTTTTCTTGTACTGTTCATAGTCCTTTTCATAGATACAGAAATAGACTTCGCTTTGTAATGAACCGATATAGAGTGTATTTCCCATACATTCCTTTTCATCTTTGCGTACCAGCTTCCCACTGCGATAGCTTTTGAAACTGCGAAATACGGATATACATTCTTCCTGTCTGCATTTTTCAGTGAGTACAGGGATATTTAAAATTCCTGTTTTATCGTTGATGGCAAGGTCAAGGCGTTTCATCACACCGTCAGCCACCAAAGCGTCCATAAAGAATTCATACCAGCTTCTTTGTTGTGCTAAGAGATAGCTTTCAAATTGCCGACACCCACGACCTTTCAATTCCACCAGAACTCCTTTGTCCAGTTCATGGGAACAGAGGACGAATATATCGCCTAATACATAATGCTCGGAATAAGAATAGAAACCATAATCCTCATGAAGAAAATAGGACAGTTTCAGTTGTAAGATGTTTTCGACCACATGCTGTACGTCTGTTGTCGGAAAGCGAATCCTTACATAATCAAACAGCATTTCAAGGGGAGCGTCGGGATTGAAACGTTCCAGAGCTTCAAAAAGAGATTGCTGTAAATCCTCTGATGTTTTGACTTTGCCTGTTTCAATTTCGCTTAGATACTGCCTTGTAATGCCAGTGGCAATAGCCAGTCGGTTTTGAGACAATCCGTAAGCCAAGCGTTTTTCTTTTAACTGCTGGTTCAAGGTTTGTTCATTCAGCTCAATTCCTCCAATCAAAAAAGGTATGTCAACTATTGAAGCTCATTTGACATACCTTGAAATTTTGTAAATCCCTTGTAACCAAAGGATTTTCTACACTTTTTTTGACTGTTGCCTGTCGATTTGTACCCCCCTGTTAGATACGGAGGGTTAAGTGCTGGCGTGGCTGTCGCCACACCAGCCAGCAATCAGTCCACACCTGCGACTTTCGCTTCGCACGTCGCCTGCGTGTCCTGTTTGCTGTTGGGCAACCTTTTGATTTCCTCTAAAAAGTCATGTCCTTTTGGTACAAGGGGAGTATAAAATTCCGATATGACACTTGTTCCTACATCTACATAGCCACGACCTTTGATTTGTTTTAAGAAAAAATCCTTTTGTACATCACTACCAAACATCATGCCATAGCCCATTTCAGACATACGACCTAAAGCCACTCTGAAATTAAATTGGTCACGGATTCCATCGCCTAAGTATTTTGCGTCTGGACGTTGACAAGCCAGTATTAGAAAGAATCCAGCTTGACGACCTAACATGACTATCTGTTTGAGTTTATTAAGCACTGCGGTATTTTCTTTTGTTCCCAGCATTTCCATGAAAGCGACATACTCATCAAAGATTAAGAAGTGTGCAGGAAGTCCTAAATAGGCATAGTTTTCGCCTGTTTTATAGTTTTCCATCTGCTTCATATCCTCACTGCGTTTCATCATGTCCTCATAGAAACGGTCAATGCAAGCCAGCATATCTTCTTTTCTATAATAGACATTTGACATCACAGAGCCTAAGTCGGCAAGGTCAGCATTCTTTGGGTCAAGAATATATAGCTTAGAATCTGTATGAAGCAAGGCTTCAATCAGTGTGAGAATAAAATAGGTCTTACCGCCACCTGTACCACCAGCTATGAGCATGTGAGGGAGCTTGTCATACTCCCACCATACATTCGTCATTAAGCGTAACTTACCGTCTTTCGCCTGTACTTCATCAATAGAAATACGACTGGCTATGGTGTCATAGAGCAAAGTATATTCCACGTAAGAATCCTTTAACTCTTTATCCGTCAGCTCACAATACAAGCCACTTTCTAGCTTTTTCTCCAAATGTAAGAGCTGGTCTTGATATTTCCCCAGTGTGATTTCCACTCGTATCTGTATCAAGCCATTTTTCAGTCTGTAGAAGATTTTAGGGAAGTAAGTTATCTTTTCCTTTGTCCGACTGGAACTATCCTTGAAGAATCCCTCTGTTTTCACTTGTTCCGATTCGTACCATTTATTTTCTAAAATCATCTTCGCCAGCTTTTGACGGTGCTGTAGTTGTTTGAACGTATCGTACCTGTATCTTCTGAATAGAAAAGCCATCAACAAGCAGACAAGGACTGCGACACTGAAACTTATAACTAAATAGGGAATGTCAATCTTATCTGCTTGTGATAGGCCTAAGTCCTGCCAGTTGATCTGCTGGATTGTCTTCACATGAAACAAACCGACAACCAGCAGGAAAACAGGCAGAAGTGACGCTATCGTAAAATGAAAGACTAAATCTTTATCAGATGGACGAATCTTTTTACCTCGCTGTTTCATGCGTAAAATCCTCCTTTCTACCTAACGACTATTTGTCTTGTACAGGTTCTTTCTTCGGTTGTGGCTGATTTCTAAAGGAATTAGAATCCTTTGTCAGCACAATATCGTCTGCCTTGATATACCAGTCAACTTCTGCTCCTTGAAAGGTAGCAGTAGCGACAGTATCAGCTACAGGATTGATAAGTTCTACTCGTGCGTTATACTCAAATTCTTTCAAAGGAACACTGGCAGGAATACTCACTTGAATCATGCGTCCTTGTCCTTTGGATTTTAAGTCATAGGTACGTTCTTTGATTTCATCAGAAACCGTACCGTCCTCATTTTGGATTCTCACTTCACGACGCAGAGCAGAGAATTTCAATTCTCCAAAGGTCGTGTCTTTATCTAATACAATGCCATTTGCTAATCTCATCATTTTTCCTCTCTTTCTTTATTCTTTTACCATGTCGTCAGCATGTAAAAGGTATTTTGTAAAACCACGAGTGCCAATTTTATAGCCCTCTGCGGTAATACGTGGATTGAGTAACTTTACACGTTCCTCAAAGCCGAAATGCTTTTCGCCAGCTTCAGCAGGAAGCACGACCACAATATCATCTGCTCTTTGAATATCAGAATAGAGATTGTAGCTTCGAGATAAAACGGTTAGTTGTCCGTTGACTCTTCGCTGTACGACTTTATCCTCGCCAGCAAATTCCAAATTGCCGAATGTTCTTTCCATGTTGGGAATCACAAATTTAAGTTCCATATTTTTACCTATCCTTTCTGTTTTATGGTTAATGAATCTTATTTGATTGATGGTGTGTACGGTGGGGAACGACCTTTAATTTCTTGATTTTCTATTTTCGTGGTATCACGTCCTTTTAAAATTGGGTAAAAAAATAGACACCTCATTTGAAGTGTCCACCTTTTACATATTCAATTTTTATTGGAAGTATCTTTGTTTCTTCACTTTTCAAGGGTAAATCGTCGTATCAAAGCTCATTCATAAGTAGTAAATTAGTAGTAAATTGATTGGTTTTGACCTTGATAAAGTGTGATAAGTCCAGTGTTTATGCAGATAACTAGATTTTCATACTATTTTTATTATAAATACAGGAACAAAATCAAATCCATTGCAATCAAAAGGAGACATTACAAATGAATCATCCAGTACAAATGTTTAATTACCACACCTGGGCCAACCAGACTGTCCTGGGGAGAATCAAAGAGCTTACGTCCTCGGTGCTGAGTCAAGAAGTCAACACCTCGTTTCCCACCATCGCCCATGCTCTTAGTCATATCTATGCAGTTGATAAGATGTGGTATCTGGTATTAACAGGAATGAATATGCGAGAGGCGCTGCAAGCATGCATACCGCTTAATGAGAGCATCCTGCATTCTGTGGATGAATACGCCAACAACTTTACCCAGCTAGCGGAACAATACAGAGAATGGTTCCTAAGTCAGTCCGATTTGGAGCAATCCATTCTGCTTGATAATCCATTCGCCGGAATCCGCCAAACACGTTTATCGGAAATCGTGCTGCATCTGGTCAATCATGGAACCTATCATAGGGGCAATGTTTCTACCATGTTGCGTCAGTTGGGCCACGCATCCACCATGAACGACTATTCGCTATTTTGGTATCAAGAATCTGTGGAATCTATTTAATCTCTGATGTTGCTAAAAAGGTCGATATTTTCTGAAAACAGAGCAATCGACCTTTTTACTGCTTGTAGATTTATACCTGGAAAGGAGAATGTATTTTATCTATGGAAATTGAAAATTTGATTGCAGTAAAATCGAGAGAAGATTTGAGAGTTTGGCTACAGGAAAATTGTAAGACTGAAAAATCTTGTTGGGTAGTCGTTAGTATGACGCCAAATCCAGAAACGTTGCTATATTTGAACGCAGTTGAAGAATCTTTATGCTTTGGATGGATCGATGGAATAATAAAGAAAATGCCTGAAACGGGGCTGGCGCAGAGACTGTCTCCTAGAAGCAAAAAAAGTTCATGGACTGAATTGAATAAAGAACGTGTCCGCCGCCTCGAAAAGTTGGGGTTAATGAGAGAAGAAGGAAGAAGGGTTCTTCCTGATATGGATTACGCTTCTTTTAAAATAGATAGGGTTATAGAGCAAAGGCTAAAAGAGGAAAGGCAAGTATATGAGAATTTTCTGGCATTTCCAGATCTTTATAAAAGAGTCCGGATCGACACGATACAAAGCGTTAAAAATCAGCCAGAATTATTTAAGAGTAGATTAGACAAATTTATAACGAACACTAGAGAAAGCAAAATGTACGGTCAATGGAATGATAATGGACGCCTACTAGATTATTAAGATGCACTCGGACGCTCCTGAACGGATAGCCCCATGCATCGCATTGTAATCTCAAGCCAAATCTTTATGTAGCAATAAAAGGGGCTTTATGAATGTATTTTTTATCTTCCGCCTCCCCGATGATAAAGCGAGCTATATCTTGATTCGAAATTTTAATACCCGGCAGATCTGTGAGATTTTCCTTAATGATGTCGCCGCTTATCCGGCCCTCTACAACAAACGGTAGCCGGATCAGCGTCCATTCGATGTTGCAGTATTGTTCTAGTATAGCGGCTTCCTTCTGTTTATCCTTGATCATGGCCGGGAAGAAGACTTTGAACAGCATGGCCCCGATTTTATTCCGTAATCGCTTCCGATCCCCTTCCAAAGTCAGAGAGCCCCCCGTGACCCCGACATATCTGCTGATTTCTAACTCATTCATAACTTCCAGTACATGGCTTGTTACGAGACTGTATAACGGCGCATCTCCAGCCGGTTGGCCAAAAGCGTTGATGACGATGCGGCAATCCTGAAGCAGCAGCCTGATATCGTTGATATCGTCCGCGGTTCCCTGCAATATTTCGATTCTATCATCCGGGTTCACTAGCTTGTTAGGATTTCTAACGAGCATCCGAACCTGATAACCCTGCCGCAGCGCTACAGCTGCGATATAACGTCCTACCTTCCCGGTTCCGCCAATGATTGCTATTTTATTGTCGTTTTCCATAAATTCAGCCCCTAGTAACGAATCCGCTATGTATCCCAAAGCAAACTTACCTATTAGTTATTATATTACATTTTTTGCTTTTTTAGATACCCAATCATTTGCCGGCCTCGATCCGGTATCTATATAGGAATGGGGGCTTCCCGTGCCCCGAGCTGCGTGCAGTAAATATTTGATAAGCGGAGTCGTTGGGCTGAAGGGGAGCAGCCGGCACCATGCCTTCGGCGACAGGGTGAAAGGTTTCCATGATACAATTAAAGATACCGATAAATATGTCATACTCGGAGCGCGGGGGCACTCTGCGCAAGCGGATTGTTACACCCGAGATCAGACTTATAAGAGGTGGCGGCAGAGCGGAAGGTCGGCAGTCGTAATATTAGGGAGCAGGAGTACATCGGTTGAAGTTGCCTAAGGAGAGAGTAGATATGGGAAATGGTGAACTATACAAAATACTCGTTGTTGACGATGAAATACTGGTTCGGCAGGGCATTAAGCATATATTGAACTGGGAGCAGGACGGCTTCCAGATTGTCGGCGAAGCCTCGAACGGCAAGGAGGCGCTTGAACTGATCGAGAAGCTGCGTCCTCATATCGTGCTGACCGATATCGTGATGCCGGTGATGGGCGGGGAGGAGCTGGCCCGGTTTATTAAGCATAATTGGCCGGAGATTGAAGTTATTGTGCTAAGCAGCTTTAGCGAATTTGATTATGTACGCTCGACCTTTCAGAGCGGAGTATCCGATTATATTCTGAAGCCGCATTTGGAGACAGGGATGCTGCTTGAGGTGCTGCGTAAAACAGCTGCAAAGCTGCCGACTCTCAGTAGAGGCGAGCCTATGGAGGACTACACGGCTTCTATGCATCACATCCTGGAGAAACTGCTTGCACGCTATGAAATAGAAATAGATCGAGCGGCCATCACGGAGTGGTTTCCCAATCCTTATTTTTATTTGCTGGGCTGCTCCGGAGGCCAGCTTGTCTTGGATGAGTTGAAAGCGCTGTTTCCGCGAATGATTGCGGTTGAACTGCCATGCGGCCCGATCGCTGGCTATCCTGAGCTGTCGGCGTATGTGTTGAATGTGGATGAGGAGGGACGGAAGGCATTACCTTTAAAACTAAAAGTGCTGCACCCTGCTTCAATGACAGAGGAAGGCGAAATAAAGTGGGTGCTCAGCGACTCTTTTCACCCGCTGGATCAGCTCGGGAACATTTATCATGATAGCTGGCTTAAGCTGCTGCAGTACCGATTCTTTCTCTCGTCTACTGCCATCCTTATGCCTGGCGAGCTGCCGAGGAATGAGGAGGCCAAGGAGTTCCCGCTCCAATCCTTCATGGAGCACGTTCGCAGACTTCAATTGCAGGAGGGGTTTCAAGAGCTGGAGCGATTTATTAGCCAGCATGCCTATTCCTATAAATCCGAGGTATTTGAGTTTAAATCATGGGTCGGAAATCTTCTATTCAACGTTATTCATATGCTCGGCAGCCTGAATTTGGACGTTGCCGTACTGGATGAAGCCAAGTATGCGTATTTCAAGGCCATTGATGAGGCGCGGCATGTTAGCGATATTACGTCATTGCTGGAGAAGTTTCGCCGGCAGGCAGAGGAGTGCGTGCAAGCGGCGCAGAATGCCCTGCATACAGGCAATACGAGCATGAAGCTGCTGCTGGACTATATTGAGGAGCATTATGCAGAGCCGATCAGTCTGACGGAGATGGCGCGGCATTTTCATTTTAATCCCTCTTATTTGTCCAGCTTCTTTGCGGCGCATCATCATGAAGGCTTCAAGGAGCACCTGAACCGGGTGCGAATCGATAAGGCCGCCGATTTGCTGCGCAACGGCGATATCCCGATTTCGGAAATTAGCAGCAGAGTCGGATATGGGGATCACAGCTATTTTTGCAAAGTTTTCAAGAAGAGCACCGGGCTGTCCCCCACCCAATATCGAAGACAATATTATGAGCGAGCGGAGAAAAAACTGCGATGAGGGCACGATTTGAACGGCTGAAATTCCATGGATTATTTATAAAACTGTTTGTTGTTATGGTCATCTGCATTATTACGATTACGGTGTCTGTCGTATGGACGAACCTGCGCATGTCGGAGCAGCTGTTCCTCGAAACCTTCAGCATCACGAATTCTAAAGTTATTCACCAGATTCATAGCAATTTCGAGTCGTTCCATTATTCGATTGTGCTCGCGGCCAATCAAGCGCAGCAGAGCGGGACGCTGAAGACCTTCCTGACGGAGGAAGAGTCGAGCGAATCCATCCGGGTGATGAACTCTTATTACAACATGACCCTCCAGATGAAGCGGGTTCAGTCGATGGTAGACGCTTATTCGGTCGGGGTAGCGATCGTGGGGAAGAATGGGCGGAGCTATTCGGGCAACGTGAATCTGACCAAGCCTTCGGCATTAGAGCTGCATCAAAGTTATATTACAAAAAGAGCGGAGGCACAGCCCGGCAAGCTGATGTATCAATTGTACCGCGATTCCGGCGGCAGGCAGTTCATTGTGGCGACCAAGGTGCTGCTGGAGCGAACGACTGGCCAGGAGTATGGCATGCTCTATATCATCATTGATGAGAATGACTTCAAGCCCTTCTACAGCAGCTTTACGAGCGAAGGCAACGATGTCATTATCATGGACAAGAGCGGAACAGTGATGACGAGCAACCTCTCGAGCTTGACCGGGCAGAAGAACCGTGAGCTGTTATTTTATGCTCAGGAAATCCAGGGGCAGGAACTGGATGTGAAGAGGGTGAATGTCATGGGCCGGGATCAGCTCATGCTGGCGGAGTACTTGCCTTCTTACGATTTCTATTTGCTCAACATGATCGATCAGCAGATGGTGCTGGGTCAAATGGTGAATACGAGAAGCGTCGTGCTTATTTGCTTGGGGATCGTACTGGTTGCTCTAATTGTCGTATTTCTTATTTCCCGGAAGATGACGCGTTCGCTTACGCTGCTGGCTCGTCAGATGTCCAAGGTAACGCGGCGGAATTTTCATAACTATGTGAACGTTTCGGGCGGTTATGAAATTCGAGAGCTTGGCCGGGCTTATAACTATATGCTCGATGAAATTCACGAATATGTCGCTAAACTCGTAGAGACGCAGAAGGGGCAGCGAAAGGCGGAATTAGCTGCTTTGCAGCAGCAGATTAACCCTCATTTCCTGTACAACACGCTAACATCGGTTAAATTCCTTGTCCAGCAAGGCAACAAGGATAGGGCAGTGGAGACGATTCATGCGCTTATTTCCTTGCTGCAAAATACAATCAGCAACGTTAGTGAAACGATTACCGTAGAGCAGGAACTGAAAAGCTTGAAGGATTACGTGTTCATAAACCATGTTCGATATGGTGAACGAATCCGGGTCAACTATTTCGTGGCTCCGGACTGCGCCGAATATCAAGTGCCGAAGCTGATGATTCAGCCCTTCATGGAGAATGCTTTTTTTCATGCGTTTAATGTCAAAAGCGAAGGGGTAATCCACGTGCTGATTGCCAAGGAAGGGCAGAAATTGCTCTGCGAAATCGTCGATAACGGCGATGGCATGGATATGGCAAAGCTTGAGCTTGAACATGGTGCGGGCAAGCCGAATTTACATTTAAAAACTAGTGAGTCTACAGGGATAAAGCGCAGTGAGGCAGCAAGCGCAAACCACGTGACTCAGGATAAACAAAAATTCAAAAGCTCGCGCAAGCTGTTCTCGGGAATCGGTATAGCGAACGTCAATGACCGCATCCGGTTGCTGTATGGAGAGGAATATGGCGTAACGATTACAAGCAAGCTCGGGGAAGGAACACAAGTACGAATCACGCTGCCTCTGAGCGAGAAGAGCTGAAATCCAATAAAATTACCAAAATCTAAAGAAAAGACATACGCAGGAAGTAAGCGTATTCAATTGGACAATAAAATCACAAATCTCTATAAAGGAATTGCTAACGTTGCTTTCTTGCCCGGTGCTAAGATAAATTCAGACCCTGAAGAAAGCGTTTTCCGAAAGCGCTCTACGAATTGGGGGACAGAATAAACAATCATTCAAAGGGGCTGAAACAATGAAGAAGGTACTGGCTTTATTCCTGACCTGCGTGGTACTGCTAGCGGGCTGTTCATCCGGGGGAGCAGACAAAGAGCCGGCTGCGTCAAACGGTAACAGCGGTAATAGCGGTTCTGGCAGCAACGCAGAAGAAATTACGATTTGGGCATGGGATCCGGCGTTCAATATTGCCGCGTTGAACATTGCCAAAGAAGCATACAGCAAGAAAAATCCGGATGCCAAAATCAACATTGTTGAATTTGCGCAGGCCGATATTATTCAGAAGCTGAACACGGGCCTGAATTCGGGTACGACGAAGGGGCTTCCTAATGTCGTGCTGATTGAAGATTACCGGGCACAGAGCTTTCTGCAATCTTATCCTGATTCCTTCGTTGATTTGAGCGGCAAGATTAAGGCAGAGGATTTCGCAGATTATAAGATCGGACCGACCAGCCTGGACGGCAAGCAGTATGGAGTTCCGTTCGACTCTGGCGTAACGGGTATGTACGTCCGTAAAGATTATATCGAGCAAGCGGGTTACACGATGGATGATCTAGTGAATATCGACTGGAAGCAGTATATCGAGATCGGCAAAGCCGTCAAAGAAAAGACCGGCAAGCACATGATCACGCTTGACCCGAATGATTTGGGGCTGATTCGGATGATCATCCAGTCAGCGGGCTCCTGGTATGTGAGCGAGGATGGCAAGTCCCCAGATTTGGCGAACAATGCTGCTTTGAAGGAAGCGTTTGAGCTGTACAAAGAAATGATGGAAGCTAATATTGTGAAGCTTAACGCAGACTGGAGCCAATTCATTGCAAACATTAACAATGGTGATGTCGTAACTGTTCCGACAGGCAACTGGATTACTCCATCGGTAAAAGCGGAAGCTTCCCAATCCGGTCAGTGGGCGATTCTGCCTGTGCCGAAGCTGCAGAAGACCCCGAACTCCGTGCATGCGACGAATCTGGGCGGAAGCTCCTGGTATGTCATGAATATTCCTGGCTCAGAGACAGCCGCGGATTTCCTGGCTGAGACCTTTGGCTCGGACGTAGATATGTATCAGAAGCTGCTGACGGATATCGGTGCAATCGGTACGCTGAAAGCAGCGGCTGGCGGCGAGGCTTATTCGCAGCCGGATGAATTCTTTGGAGGAGAGCAGATCGTCAATAACTTTGCCGCATGGACTGCTGAAATTCCTAGAGTGAACTACGGCATTTTCACTTATGCGATCGAGGATATTCTTGTCGTCGAAATGCAGAGCTATTTGAACGGTAAGGATATCGATCAAGCGTTGAGCGATGCTCAGTCCCAAGCAGAAGCCCAGGTTAGATAGAGCGGGGAGACTACTCTTTTCATAAAAGGCGTGAGTTCAAAAGTAAGCTTCACCTAAAAAGTTAACTTATTGAACCGCCTCTAAAAGTATCCAGACCCTTGGGCGCTGCTGCATCAATATGTAAGGATGCGTCCAGGGGTTTATTTTCCGGACAGAAAGGGGCTCTAACTAACGATGAAGGCGGACAAAGCAGGGCTTAGCATCCGTGCTAAAAGCAATTTGACCGGGTGGAGCTTTATCCTGATTGCCGTGGTGATGATTGCGACGTTCTATTTTTATCCGATGGCTCAGGCACTCATCCTGTCTTTCAAGACCGGTACGGGAAGTAATCTCTCCTTTACAGGGTGGGACAACTATGTACGGCTTTTATCCGACAAAACATTTCTGACAGCCTTAACGAACACGTTTATTTACCTGATTGTTCAGGTTCCGATTATGATTATTCTCGCCTTGTTTATTTCGGTGCTGTTGAATGACAGCAAGCTGAAGCTCCGAGGCTTCTTCCGGACAGCGATCTTCCTGCCGTGTGTCACTTCGCTTGTCGCTTACTCCGTTGTGTTCAAGTATTTGTTTGCGGCAGACGGTCTGGTGAACTCGCTGCTGCTGAGCCTGTCCATCATAGGCGAGCCGATTCAGTGGATTACCCACCCGTTTTGGGCCAAGATTACGATCATTATCGCGATTACGTGGCGCTGGACCGGCTATAATATGATTTTTTATTTATCTGCGCTTCAAAATATCGACAGCTCGATTTATGAGGCGGCGAGGATTGATGGGGCCACATCATTCAGGCAATTTACGAAAATCACGATTCCGATGCTCAAGCCGATCATTCTGTTCACATCGATCACATCAACGATCGGTACGCTGCAGCTTTTCGACGAGGTGATGAACATAACGAAGGGCGGACCCGGCAACGCCACGCTGTCGATTTCGCAATATATTTACAACCTGTCCTTCAAGTACACGGCGGACTTTGGGTATGCCGCAACGGTATCGTACTCGATCGTATTGATCATTGTCCTGCTGTCTATCCTTCAATTTAAAGTGGCAGGTGATAAAAAATGAGCAGGCTAAAGCGGGTATTCACGTATGTATTTCTCGGCGGGGCGGCATTTATTTCGATCTTTCCTTTCTTGTGGATGGTCGTCAGCGCCACGAACAAGTCGGTTGATGTGACGAGGGGCAGACTGCTTCCTGGCAGCCATCTGCTCGAGAACTTTAGGAAACTAGCTGAATCTACGGATCTGTGGACGTCTCTTTGGAACTCCGCGAAAATATCTATGTTAACGACCATTCTGGCGATTGTCATTGCCTCTTTGGCTGGTTACGGCTTTGAAATTTTTCGCAGCCGGCTGAAGGATATCGTATTCAACATCCTGCTGCTGTCGATGATGATTCCATTTGCCGCACTCATGATCCCGCTGTACCGGATGTTCGCTGACATTTCGAGCACCGCTCCAGCGATCGGGATTGATACGATGGCCTCGGTCATGCTGCCGACGATTACGACGGCATTCTTGATCTTCTTTTTTCGTCAGAACTCGAAGATGTTTCCTAAGGACATGGTAGAAGCCGGACGTATTGACGGGCTGAGCGAGCTCGGTATCTTCTTCAAAATATTCATGCCTACGATGAAGACGACTTATGCGGCCGCCGGCATTATTACGTTCATGTCGAGCTGGAACAACTATTTATGGCCGCTGATTGTACTTCAATCGCCGGAGCAGAAGACGATCCCTCTGCTGATTTCGAACCTGGGATCAGGCTACTCGCCGGATTACGGCCTCATTATGCTGGCCATTGTCATTGCTACGCTGCCGACGGCGCTTGTGTTCTTCCTGATGCAGAAGCATTTCGTGGCCGGGATGATGGGTTCGGTGAAGTAAATGAATAGATAGTTCAAGCGAGTAATAGTACAACCATTTAGAACAATCATGATTAGAAAGGTTGGACTATAGATTTTTATGATAGAAGCAGACGTGTGAAATGTTCTTTGGAAATTGTACGATTTTTCATACAAAGTTGTAGCTTTAGCTGCTATTGGAAGCACCTTTGTACGATTATTCGATCAAAGTTGTTGCTGCATCCGACAAGGTCGGATTCCGCTTGTTTTTCCCCCCCGTATAACCATGGGTTGAATAGTGTGGAGGACGGTGGCAATGGCCATAAGGCGGGTATGAGAATAAGGTTAGAACAACTATTATTAGATAGGAGCGATAGAGTTGACAGTACTGAGGACGCCAAGCTTGGATTGGCTAAGCGATGTGAGTATATTTGCGGTGAATCGGCTGCCGGCGCATTCGGATCATAGGTACTACAGGACGAGAAAGGCTGCGGCGCAGGATACGGAAATGGATATGCGGCATTCGCTGAACGGGAACTGGAAGTTTGCTTACTCGGTTCACCCGGATAGCCGCCCAGTCGATTTCTACCAGCCGGAGCATAATTGCAGCGGGTGGGAGAATATTCAGGTGCCAGGGCATATCCAACTGCAGGGCTTCGGGCAAACGCACTACGTAAACACGATGTACCCCTGGGACGGACATGAGGATTTGCGCCCGCCAGCGATTCCCCAGAAACAGAATCCGGTGGGCAGCTATGTGAAGGAATTCGAGCTTCCTTCGTCATTCCGGCAGCAGCCTGTTTATATATCCTTCCAGGGCGTAGAGACCGCGTTCTATGTTTGGCTCAATGGACAGTTTGTCGGATATAGCGAGGACAGCTTCACGCCTGCCGAGTTCGATCTGACACCTTATGTTCAGGACGGCGTAAACAAACTGGCGGTTGAGGTGTATCAGCGCAGTACGGGAAGCTGGCTGGAAGACCAGGATTTCTGGCGTTTCTCCGGGATTTTCCGGGACGTATATTTATATACTGTGCCTAAGCTGCATTTATGGGATCTGTTTGTTCGCACGGATTTGGATGAGGCTTACCATGACGGTCGATTACAAGCGGATTTGCAGATTCATAGCGAGGTAGAACGCGGCGGTGGATACCTCGAGGCCGAGCTGTTGGATCCAGAAGGGAAGGTAGCGGGACAAACTCGTCTGGAGCTGAATGATATAGGAAAAAGATTCGGTTCTTTCGACGGAGCCGGAACGGAAGCTGAAGCTGCAGCCGGGGCTGGGATAGACGGAACCAAGGATAAGCAGCTATCCTTGCAGATCGATGTGCCGAAGGCGCGTTTGTGGAGTGCGGAAGATCCTCAGTTGTATACACTCTTTATTTCCATATACGATGCTCAGGGCGAGCTTGTTGAAGTCGTCCCCCAGAAGGTCGGCTTCCGCAAATTTGAAATGATCGACAAGGTGATGCATTTGAACGGCAAGCGGATCGTGTTCAAAGGCGTCAACCGTCATGAATTTAATTGCTACACGGGGCGGGCAATTACAAAAGAAGATATGCTGTTCGATATTCGAATGCTCAAGCAGAACAATATGAATGCCGTCCGCACTTCGCATTATCCGAACCAGACGCTGTGGTATGAGCTATGCGATGAATACGGAGTATATGTCATCGATGAAATGAACCTGGAGAGCCATGGCTCCTGGCAGAAAATGGGGGCGGTGGAGCCGTCTTGGGTCGTGCCGGGCGACCGTCCAGACTGGAAGGATATCGTGATGGATCGGGCCATTTCCATGTTCGAACGGGACAAGAATCACCCTTCCATCTTGATTTGGTCCTGCGGGAATGAGGCCTATGGCGGCGAAGTGATCTATGAGGTGTCGCAATATTTTCGCAAATCCGATCCGGGACGACTCGTGCATTACGAGGGGGTTTTCCATGACCGCCGCTTTAATGATACGAGCGATATGGAGAGCCGGATGTACGCCAAGGTGACCGGTGTCGAAGAGTACTTGAGGAACGATCCAGAGAAGCCGTACATCACCTGCGAATACATGCATGCCATGGGGAATTCGGTCGGCGGCATGCACAAGTATACCGAGCTGGAGCAGAAGTACCCGATGTATCAGGGTGGCTTCATTTGGGATTATATGGATCAAGGATTGATGGTGAAGGATCGATTTGGCAATGATTATTTAGCCTATGGCGGTGACTTCGGTGATCGGCCAACAGACTATAATTTCTGCTGCAATGGCATTATATTTGCTGACCGCAGGCTTTCACCTAAGGTGCAGGAAGTGAAATTTCTGTATCAAAATGTTAAGCTGATCCCGAATCAGCAAGAGCTTACGATCATCAACGAAAATTTATTCACTAATACTTCGGCGTATGATCTGGAGATCAGCTTGAATAATGAGGGGCATGAAATTAGCCGTCGCCTTGTTCGGGTGGACGTTGCTCCGCTCAACGAGCAGACCGTTCCATTGGAGCTAGAGCTTAAGGGCTTGCTCCCAGGCGAATATTACATTAATGCTTCCTTGAAGCTGAAGGAGAATATGCTATGGGCGGATGCAGGCCATGAAGTCGCATTTGGCCAGCATGTATTTATTGTTGAGGCCGAGGCAGGCAGTGCTGTTGACGCTGTGAAAGCTGCGAATGCTGCGAATGCTGCGAATGCTGCGAATGCTGTAAATGCTGTAAATGCTGTAAATGCTGTAAATGCTGTAAATGCTGTAAATGCTGCTAATGCTGTAGATACTGCTAATGCTGTAGATACTGCGAATGCTGTAAAGTCTGGGGCTTCTTCCGGAACGAATGCAGAAACATTCCCAAGCCTTGAACTCGTTCAGGGTGACGTGAACATTGGCGTTCACGGCAAGGATTTCTCCTTCCTGTTCTCAAAGCAGGCAGGCAGCCTTATTTCCTTGAAATACTCCGGACGCGAGATGATTTCCCATCCGCCGCAGCCTTTATTCTGGCGGGCGCTGACGGATAATGACCGCGGGACGAATATGGGCTTTTATGCAGCGGGCTGGTATGCCGCCAGCCTGGCTCCTAAATGCGTTGCCGTGGAGGTGGAGGATCACAGACAGGCGCAAGCTGAATCTGCTGCTGGAGAGATATGCCCTGAAGAAGGAGCATGTGTAAGTATTATCTTTACTTACCAACTAAGCATCAGCGCAGATGTACAGGCCACCGTTCGCTACACGGTTTACCCGGATGGCAAAATCCGTGTACGGTCATTGTATAAAGGAGCGGCCGGACTGCCGGAGCTTCCGATCTATGCACTCAGCTTCAAGGTGCCTGCTGAATACGACAAGCTGGAATGGTTGGCGATGGGGCCGGAAGAGAACTACATCGACCGCTGTCACGGGGCAAGGCTCGGGATCTTTAAGAACACGGCGAAGGATAATGTATCTCCGTACTCGATCCCGCAGGAATCCGGGAACCGAACCGGTGTGCGGCGGGTGCTTGTCCAGAACGAGCAAGGGGTAGGCATTGCAATTTCGGCAACGCAGGGCGAGCCGGTGGAATGCGGCATATCCCCGTATACGGCGTTTGAGCTGGAGAATGCCCGGCACCACTACGAGCTTCCGCCTGTACACCATACGGTAATCACCGTGGCGGGCAAACAGATGGGCGTTGGCGGTGACGATAGCTGGGGTGCGCCGGTGCATGAAGAGTACCGCATCCCGGCAGACCAGGATATGCAGTTTGAGTTCTGGATCTCAGGGGTAGATCTATAGAAAATAGATGTGGTTGCAAAACAAACGAAACCGTCCGGTAATCCAGACGGTTTCGTTTGGCATGGTCACGGTATCTGTGACTTGCGCAGCTCCCAGCGCTCGGTGTTCGCTGCATGACGTCGGTCGGTCGACCACTACTGTAGGGTCGTAGCGGCTAACAGTGTAACTGTATTTA
>NZ_JBHGVC010000008.1:0-220338 GCF_042714055.1 Paenibacillus lentus | reverse complement strand
ATGAAACCCGCTCACTCGTTGTTCAGTTTTCAAAGATCAACTTCGTTTCTCGTGCGTCGCTTCGTTTCAGCGGCGACTTAAATAATATAACATATATATTTTTAGATAGCAAGCACTTTTTTTGATAGAAATCATATAATTTAAAACTTGCCATCCACCCCCGCAAAAAGCATCCTTATGATCTTTTATTGGGACATTTACTATATCATATGTTGCGAGCATTCAGCAAGCGAATTGGCAATCAATAGATTAACAAAAAAAGAGAGAGGTGCCAGCGCACCTCTTCTTCGGGCTTTACTAATTGTTAATCCAGGGGTTTCTCCGACCTCTGTACTTTTTTCTGGCTGTTGGCTTTTTCGACTTAGATGCAGATTCTCGTCCCTGTTGCTTGCTTTTCTTAACCTCAGAAATGTTAACCTCTTTTTTGGCTTGATTCGGGGTATCCGCCGTTTGATTAGCACCGGAAGCCCGCTCTTCAGCTTCATTATTCGCCTGAATTTCCAGGCCTTCCTCTCTTTTACCGCCTTTGTAGCACTCTTCTTGCATGGAGTCGGGAGCTCCGTATCCGCCTAACGGTGATACAGGCACATTCGGCATTCCTCCTGGGTACGAGTGAGCAAAATAAGGTGCGTTAGCATAAGGCTGTATCGGCGGCTGATGTCCGGAGCAGCCACACGGTGAATATGAATGCATCGACTCATAATAAGGATTATGCATAGGATACGGATAAGGCATGTTCGGGGAAGCATTGGCCGCATATAAGGGAGCATTGTTTGATGAGAGCTGGGCCTGCCCCCAATAACTATTGTCGCCTCCAGGATACGGCGCATTCGGCCCGTAATGCTCTGGCATCGCATTTTCCTGCTCAGGATAGCTGTACGGTTCGTAAGTATGATACGGTTGATGCCCATAGTGAGTATAATGCTCCGCAGGAGCACAAGGGTTAACGTATTGAGGCGATTGGTAGTCCGGCGCACCCGAAAGCCCTGGATACTCCCCCATAGCGGAATCATTGGGCCAAGCCGGCGGAAAATCATAATAGGAGGATACCTTCTCATTCTCAGTATGATAAGGATAGAATAAGTTATCCGGCTGCTTGCCGTGATCCGGGCATCCGCAAGGTGGATAGGGCATCTTTTGCTCCGCCATCAACATGGGTGGCTGCTTGACTTGAAATTGGTATGGCGATATAAGCTCAGGGCAATGCTTTTTGGGCAGGCAAGGAGGCTCTTCATATTTGGTGGGCTTGATCTCCATTTGGGGAAGCTGCTGCGGAATAACAGGCATGACATTTTCAATGATTTTAATATTCTCGACCTTGACGCTTTCCAGCTTAATACTTTCGGGCTTGGCAATTGGAACGGGATTGGGGTTCTCCGTGATCGGCTTGATATTTTCAGGTTTGACATTCTCAGGCTTAATATTTTCCGGTTTAATGTTCTCGGGTTTGATATTCTCTGGCTTGATATTCTCCTTAGGAGCCGTATTTTTCTTCCCAGCCGAACCGATCGGGGCCGGATTAGCTCCCATATTATCGGGCGGATTGTTCGACCCCGAAGATGCCGGGCCTGGAATATGGATAACCTCTCCGACTTTAAGAACGTTGGGGTCGCTTAATTGGGGATTCGCATTCACCAGAGTCTGTAAAGGCAAGCCCCAGGCTTTGGCCAGTTTCCATAAAGAATCGCCCTGCTTCACCGTATGCTTGTAGATAATCCCTTCTTCTACGGGAACAGCCGTAGCCGGAATTTTGACCTTCATTCCTACGCTAAGCTCATCTGGGTTGCTGATTTGCGGGTTGGCCTCAATCAACTTCTGCAAAGGAACATTATACTTTTTTGACAAGTCAAACAAAGTATCTCCTTTTTTTACAATGTGTATTTTCACGTGCTAAAGACCTCCTAGGTTTCTTCTCCGGACCGTGATCTTCGCCCGGGGCCCATTTAATACATCCTATGCAGAAGCCCGGCTTTTGACATCCATGTAACGAAAAAAACCTATCCTTCTTTTATTAAGAATAGGATAGGTTTCCCGATAAACGCCGATTACCAGACTTTCAAGCCGTCTTTATCAACAATGCTGCGGAATTCCTCGAGCAGTTGGAGCGTGATCGGCCCCGCATGACCTTCGCCAATAATGCGCCCATCCACTTCGCGCACAGCAATGACCTCAGCCGCTGTTCCCGTAAGGAACACCTCATCAGCCACATAGACATCATGTAGCGTGAAAGGCTCTTCCTTAAGCTTATAGCCCTTCTCATTGCAAATATCGATAATCGCCTGCCGGGTAATTCCCTCTAGCGCCCCTAAATAGCATGGAGGTGTCGTAATAACTCCGTTCTTAACGATAAAAATATTATCTCCAGAGCCCTCAGTCACGTAACCTTGCGAATTTAGCATAATCGCTTCTCCCGCTCCCGAGAGGTTGGATTGGATTTTAACCAAAATGTTGTTGAGATAGTTCAGTGACTTGATCTTAGGATTCAGCGCGTCCGGAATGTTACGCTTCGTGGAGACGGATACTGTCTTCAAACCGGTTCTGTAAGCTTCCTCTGAATAAATCGCAAGCTGCTCAGCAATGATAATAACCGAAGCCTTAGGACAGCGATCCGGGTCTAAACCCAGGTTGCCGGCACCACGAGACACGACAAGACGGATATACCCATCGCGGAGCTCGTTGCGGCGAAGCGTCTCGACTAATGCATCCTCCATCTCCTGATACGACAAGGGAATGTTCAGCATGATGGATTTTGCGGAATCGTACAAGCGATCCAAGTGCTCTTTGCATCTAAAAATATTTCCGTTGTAGATGCGAATTCCTTCGAATATCCCGTCACCGTATAGAAAACCGTGATCGTACACGGATACTTTTGCATTTTCCTTTGTTACAAATTGTCCATCTAAATAAATCCATTGTTCTGCCATTATTTTCGCACCTCCAGTTTTTGATTTTTAACAGAATAACTCGGGTAAGATCCGAGTATGCGCACTTGGCAGCCTAAAGCCTCAATCTCCCCAATGGCTGACTGCAGAAGGACAGACTCTAGGGAAGATAGAACATCCATGTAAAAATAATAGCTTCCAAGCCGTTTCTTCGTAGGTCTCGATTCAATGCGGGATAAATTCAGCTTGCGCCAGGCAAACGCTGACAGCACTTGATGAAGCGCACCCGGAAAGTCTTCGGGAAGAGTAACCAGGATACTCGTCTTATCTTGAGCCGAATCTTTTCGATTCAGTTGGAGCGGCTCCTGCCCGATCAGAACGAATCGGGTATAGTTGTTATCATGATCCGTTACCTTCTCCGCTAAAATATCCAGACCATGCGTCTTAGCGCCTAATGCTGTGCCAATAGCCGTCCAGCCCTCCCCGGGCCGCTGCTTAACCAGCTTTACGGCTTCCGATGTGCTTGCCACATGCTCCAGCTCCGCTTGAGGCATATGGGATTTCAAAAATTGCATGCACTGTGCCATAGCTACCGGATGGGACAGCACTTTGGTTACTTTTGAATAGTCAAGAACATTCGCATCCGATTCGGATATAAACTCTGCTCTGTCACCGATTAAATTTTGAATGGACGGGTATACCCACTCCACTTGCATTGGAATGTCCACTTCATGAACAAGCCAATCCATATGCAAGCTAACGGAGCCCTCAATCGTATTTTCAACCGGGATCACGCTATACTGGCTTGCTCCACTTGTCGTCGCCAAAAACACATCTGAAATCTGCTTGCAGTGGAGCAATTGAACCTGCTCTTCACCAAACAGATGAAGAACCGCTTCATGAGATACCGAGCCTTCCGGCAGCAACGCTATCACTTTCATGCTTTGACTTCCCCTTTTATGGAATCGATAAACTGTTCACTCTTCTCTATAGTAAGCGTCACAGCGCCTTGTGTGCAAGGTTTCAGCCAAATCGTCTGCGCCGGAATGTCCTGTTCGCTAAGCACCTCTACTAAAAAACGTTCTAATTCCGCTCCCCGGTTCTCGCGCCGATCGGTCAGTGCAAGCAGCGTCGGCCCGGCTCCGCTAAGGGCGGCACCCAGGGCGCCATGCGCTGTCGCCTCCTCCAATATCCGCTCCATCCCAGGCACCAGAGGAGCACGGAAAGGCTGATGCAACCGATCCTGCATCGCCGAGCGGATCAGATCCAGCCTGCCGGAAGCCATCGCAGCGGTAAAAAGAGACGTTCTGCTGATATTAAAAACCGCGTCGCCTAAGCTCACCTGTTCAGGGAGTATTTGGCGTGCTTTGGATGTGGAGAGATGGAACTGGGGTATTGCCACCAGAACCTCCAGATCAGCCGGCGGCTCGATCCGAAGATATTCAGCGTGGGTTCCATCCCAGACGGCCGTGATCAACCCGCCGAACAGAGAGGCGCCCACGTTATCCGGATGGTTCTCGAGCGTCGTAGCCATATCGAACAGCTTAGCACGATCCAACGGGGAACCGATTAGCTCATTCGCGGCGACAAGTGCACCGACGATCGCCGATGCACTGCTGCCAAGTCCTCTTGTGAGCGGTATATCCGAGTACATGGAAATTTCCATTTCGGGAAGGGATACCCCCGCTTCACGAAATACGGATTGAGCTACTTCATAAATAAGATTGCTTTTATTTGTAGGAATCCCCTTCATTTGATCCCCGTATAAATGAATCTCTGTCGCTTCCGCAGGCTTCATCTCGATCCAGGCGTAAAGCGATAAAGCCATGCCGAGCGTATCGAAGCCTGGCCCTAAATTCGCCGTACTGGCCGGTACTTTTACACGCACGCCTGCTTCGGATATCATTCTTGCTCTCCTTGCAGCTTCGCAATGGCCGCCATAACCGCTTCTTCTGTATCCTTCACTACAAGCGGCTCGCTGCCAATGCTCTGAATCGCAATATTAGGATCCTTCAAGCCATGACCGGTCAGGACGCAAACTACGGTTTCTCCGCCTTTGAAATAACCTTCGCGATGGAGCTTATACACGCCTGCTACAGACGCAGCAGAAGCCGGCTCGGCAAAAATCCCCTCACGAGCAGCAATTGTCTTATAGGCGGTCAATATTTCATCATCGGTTACGTAATTAATTTGGCCTCCGGATTCCTCTGCTGCTGCTACCGCTGTTTTCCAGCTTGCCGGATTACCGATGCGAATTGCTGTCGCTACTGTCTCAGGCTCCAGAATCGGCTCCCCTTTAACGATAGCCATGGCTCCTTCCGCTTCAAATCCAACCATGCGCGGAAGCGAGCTGCTCTTGCCGAGCTCATGATATTCCTTGAAGCCTTTCCAATAGGCAGAAATATTGCCTGCATTGCCGACCGGAATAGCCAGCACGTCCGGAGCTTTGCCTAACTGATCGCAGACTTCGAAGGCTGCCGTCTTCTGTCCTTCGATACGATAAGGATTCACCGAGTTCACCAACGTAATCGGATGCTTCGCCGTGATGTCACGGACGATTTCCAGCGCACGATCAAAGTTGCCTTCAATCGCAATCACCTTGGCTCCGTATATCATCGCTTGCGCCAGCTTGCCAAGAGCGATATTATTGTTCGGGATCAGGACGATGCAGTTAAGTCCTGCCCGGGCCGCATATGCCGCCGCTGCTGCGGAAGTGTTTCCGGTGGAAGCACACATAATCGTGTTGCTGCCTTCTTCAATCGCTTTAGCCACTGCCATAACCATTCCCCGGTCTTTAAAAGAACCCGTCGGGTTAAGGCCTTCGTATTTGAAATACAAATCGAGCCCCAATTCCTCCGACAAATTATCCGCACGAACGAGCGGCGTATTCCCTTCATGCAAAGTGAGCATCGGCGTTTTGTCGTTAACCGGCAAAAATTGTTTGTACGTATGCAGCAATCCAAGATATCTCATGAAATAAAAACCCCTTTATATATTAGGAATAAACTAACCTTCAACCCGGTATACACTCTTGACGCGACGGATGACTTTCAGCGTCTCGAAATGCTTTAATACTTTATCCATGTTCGCTTTAGTCGCATGATGAGTAACAATAATGATTTCAGCATCCGGCGTATGCTCATTCGGCGATTGTACAACGGATTCCAGACTTACATCGTATTCCCCGAACACCTGGGTAATTTGAGCGAGCACGCCCGCTTTGTCATCGACTTCAAGCAGCAGGAAATTTTTATACGCTATTTGCTCATCGCTCTTCAGCTTCTTCTGCTTATAAGGCACCATCGCTTTCAGGCCGTTAACCCCCAGCTTAAGGTTCTTCACAACTGCAACCAGATCTGCCACTACCGAGGTAGCCGTAGGCATTTCTCCGGCTCCCGCTCCATAGAACATCGTCTCGCCAACCGCTTCACCGTGTACATAAACTGCATTGAACACGCCGTTGACCGCTGCGATTGGATGGCTCTTCTTCACCATTGTCGGCTGAACGCTGACACTGAACTCATCATCTTGGCGATCAGCGATGCCAAGCAGCTTCATCTCGTAACCGAGCTTTTTCGCATAGGCGATATCCTCTTTGGACACGCTGGAAATGCCGCGAACATCCACATCGCCAAGCTCTACATTCGTACGGAAGCCTAAAGTGCCCAGGATCACCATTTTCCGGGCCGCATCCAAACCTTCCACGTCGGAAGTAGGGTCAGCCTCTGCATAACCGAGCTCTTGAGCTTCTTTGAGGACATCCTCATAGGAGGCATCCTCCTGGCTCATCTTGCTCAAAATATAGTTCGTCGTCCCGTTGACGATCCCCATGATCTTAACGATTCGATCCGAAGAGAAACCTTCAATCAACGTTCGAATGATCGGAATGCCTCCGGCCACGCTCGCTTCAAAGAATACGTCGCACTGCTTCTCCAGCGCCTTGGCCATAATTTCCGTACCGTAAAGGGCCATTAAATCCTTATTCGCCGTCACAATATGTTTACCGCGCTCCAATGCTTCGAGAATATACTCTTTAGTCTTGTCAACGCCGCCCATCACTTCGACGATAACGTCAATTTCCGGATCGCGAATGACTTCCCACGGATCTTCGGTAAGCTTGCTTTGATCGATCTCAATGCTTCTTGCCTTCTCGAGGTTTTTAACCGCGACCTTTTCAATGATAATCGGAGATCCAACCTGACTGCTCAAATCCTCTTGGTGACCTTCGACGATGCGCACGACGCCAGTTCCTACGGTGCCAAGCCCCAGTAATCCTACCTTAACGGGTTTCATTATGAGTCCCCTCCTGTTCCCTCTACGGGTTTATCGATATTATTTGTTGCGGGAGATGCCTATCCTTGACCGACGATTTGAATTCTCCTTACGCCGGAGATTTCTTGCAGAGCCTTGATCATCTTATCCAGCTCCTCTGTTAGCCTTGAGGTCTCTACTGAAATGACGACATTGGCTCTTCCTTGCAAAGGAATGCTCTGATTAATCGTGAGCACATTTCCGCCCGATCCGGCAAGCTGAGACAATACTTGGGATAAGATACCGGAACGGTGCTCCAAGTCGAACGATATCGTTACGATTTCTTCCCGTTCCATTTGATTCAATGGATGAATGCCGTCCTTATACTTATAAAAAGCACTGCGGCTAAGCCCGACCTGCAGCGTCGCTTCATGCACGGTTTTGACGTCTCCAGCGGCAAGCAGCTGCTTCACTTGAAGCGTCTTGATTACCGCTTCCGGTAAAATATCCTCACGGACCAAGTAATAACGCTCCTTCACAAACGTCCTCCCCTTAAAGACTGTTGTTTTCGTATAGTGGACATTATAACGGAAAGAAGGTCTGGAGGCAACCTATTTTCCGCACAGATTTGCGCGGATTTCCATCGGTTATAAACAACAAAGAGCACCTGGCAGGTGCTCTTCCCAACGAAAGCATTAATAGTAGCTGCTTCCCTCCACAAATTCGAATTCAAAATCGCCAATTCGAACGATCGTTCCGTCCTTTGCACCGCGTCTGCGCAATTCGTCATCCACGCCCATATGACGAAGCGTACGCGCGAGCTTGAGAATCGCGTCATGCGTATTCAGTTGCATCCGCTTCATCATTCTTTCGATCTTCGCGCTTTCGACCACAAAGTCCTCATTCTCGCGGCGAATCACGAAATCCTGCTCCTCTTCTTTATCCAGCTTATAAATTTTACGCTCATTCAAATCCGTAACCTCGTCAAGCGCAGGCTCTTCCGGAATCTGATCCAGTATATCGGCAGTTTTATAGAGCAATTCCTTGACGCCTTGCCGAGTCAGGGAGGAAATCGGCATGGTTTCCAGATCGGGACGAACCTCGCTTACCTGTTTGCGGAACTTCTCCAAATGCTCCTCTGCATCCGGCATGTCCATTTTATTAGCGGCTACGATTTGTGGGCGCTTCTCGAGCTCCGCATTGTACAGCTTGAGCTCTTCGTTGATTTTCAGCCAATCATCGAATGGATCCCGTCCCTCTGACCCCGCCATGTCTACGACATGAATAATGACGCGCGTTCGTTCTACGTGGCGAAGGAATTCATGTCCCAGCCCAATTCCTTCATGCGCTCCTTCTATCAGACCCGGCAGGTCGGCCATTACGAAGCTGCGGCCTTCACTTACGTCCACCACCCCAAGATTCGGCGTTATTGTGGTGAAATGGTACGCGCCGATTTTCGGCTGAGCTGCAGAAACGACCGATAGCAGCGTAGATTTGCCTACACTCGGAAATCCGACAAGCCCTACGTCAGCCATGACCTTCAGCTCCAGGACAATCCAGCGCTCCTGCCCTTCTTCCCCATGCTCGGCCAGCTCTGGGGCCGGATTGCTCGGCGTCGCAAAACGGGTATTGCCTCGTCCACCCCGGCCGCCTCTCGCCACAACGATCTGCTGGCCGTGTCTAGTCAGATCGGCGAGCACCTCTTGAGTATCATCGTCGATTATAACCGTGCCCGGGGGAATCCGAACGATCATATTCTCGGCATTTGCGCCATGCTGGCTCTTGTTTCTCCCTTTTACACCACGGTCGGCCTTAAAGTGCCGCTGGTAGCGGAAATCCATTAGTGTGCGAAGACCTTCATCCACGCGGAATATAACATCGCCGCCCTTGCCGCCGTCGCCGCCCGCCGGCCCGCCTTCCGGAACATACTTCTCCCGGCGGAAAGCAACGATGCCGTCGCCGCCGTCACCGCCCTTTACGTATACCTTCGCTTTATCTATAAACATGCGTTCACCTCTTTTAAATTTCCGCAAAGCATTCGCAATCGAACAGAGGCTAATTGTGAATCCCCATGCTCGGCTCGGATTCGCTTGCCTGACACGATCTCAGCCAGCCGCTTCGAGAGGATTTCCGCATTCCCCGGAGTCCCCTCCTGCTCAAAGCAGATCAGCACCTCGTTATGCTCAAGGCATATCGACATGCTAAGCTGAAGCATTTCTCCCCAGGAGGAGCGGCCTGCGAACTGGAAGGCTCGGATCGTCGCTATAATGGCCCCTGTCAATTCCTCCGCATCCTCGGCGGTAAGCAGCTTGCCGAGCTCCAAATCATCCTCAATATCTACCGCGAGTTGAACTGAACTATTCACTTCACGAAACGATTGTAAATAAAAAACCAATGAAGGGATGCCTAACCGTGATATTTTGCTCTCCACAGCCATCCTTTCCTTTATTCTGTCCACACAGCTGGCCAGTTTATCAATCTTGCCCAGTTGAATATATCCGTACAATATTTGCAGGTCGTTCATCCAATCATGCCGATGGTGGCCCAGTGTAGCGGCCGCGGTTCTTTGAACCGACTCAAGCAGCTGCTTGCGCTCATTAGCTGCCCGTTCCTTCAAATACTTGATATAAGCCCATAACACCGCCAGCAAACATACGCACAACACAACATACCATACTGTCGAATCAACGAAGTATAATATCACCAACATAGCAAGCGTAAGCGTTCCGGCAATGACCGGCACTGTGAACCGATGTTTCATGAATTTCCCCGTTCCTCTTCATTTGGATAACAAGACATTTATTATTTTTAACATCTTTACCCAGTATATCACAATCCTTGTCCAGGCAAGGACTTAAAAAAGTATAGTAGGTTATGGATTGTTCAGGGACAGTACAACTGTAAGCTTATGAATTCTATGATTTAAAAAAGCCCTCGGCACGAGTGCCGAGGGCTCATAAGCAAAGCTAGGGCAGCCAAGCTCTTAAGCTTCGACTGCAGCCGCTACAGGAGCAACTTCCACAGGGTAGACGCTCACTTTCTTGCGATCGCGTCCCCAACGTTCGAATTTAACGACGCCATCCACTTTTGCAAACAGCGTGTCGTCTTTACCGATTCCCACGTTGGTACCCGGATGAATCTTCGTTCCGCGTTGGCGAACAAGAATGCTTCCGCCTGTTACAGTTTGGCCGTCAGCACGTTTCACGCCAAGGCGTTTAGCGATACTGTCGCGACCATTCTTCGTGGAACCTACACCCTTCTTGGATGCAAACAACTGGAGATCCAATTTCAACATTATAGTCTACCTCCTTCTTTAAATAATGACATCATGTATCTGAATATACTCACCGTATGACAATTCGATACTCTGCAGCATAACGACCATAGAAGCAAGGAGAAGCTGCGCCTGCTCCCTAGCCTTCGGTTGCTCGACATGAGGAAGACTCGCGTTCAAGAACCCGTTCTTCATCTTGGAATCCATCACGATCCCGGTTAGCGATTCGACGGAATTAACCGTACCAACGGTAACAGCTGATACCCCGGCGCACACAATGTCTTGACCTGGCTCGGCAAAATGCGCATGACCTTCCACTTTGAAACCATGTATATCGTTATCCTTGCGACGCAATATGGAGACGCTAATCAAGGCACGTCACCTTCTTACGCTTGGATTTTCTCAATGGTCACTTTCGTGTATGGTTGACGATGACCTTGTTTCTTGTGGTAGTTCTTCTTCGGTTTGTATTTGTAAACGACAACCTTGCGGCCTTTGCCATGTCTTTCAACTTTCGCTGTCACACTAGCACCGGCTACTACAGGTGTTCCCGCTACCAAACCTTCGCCTTTGGATACGGCCAATACACGGTCGAACGTCACACTTGCGCCGTCCTCTGCGTTCAATTTCTCGATGTAAAGAACATCGCCCTCTTGAACACGGTATTGTTTACCGCCAGTTTCGATAATTGCGTACATTTGCTTGCACCTCCTCATGTCTCAGACTCGCCTAATTCAGGTGCGCCGCGAAATGCGACGATCTTGTTGACCTGATCGGAGCGGTTACAGCATGTGCACAAGCTACACTTATGACACATACCTTAATATAATATCACGGAGTATATCTAAAATCAATTTATTTTCGATAAATTAATCGATGTTCGAGGCAGTCGTTTCCTTACGGATTCGCTTCCGCGTCATTTCAAGCAATCCAAGCCTCGTCCAGCCAAGAATATGGTGCTGAGTCCGATCCCCCTGCATGCAGCTATGAAGCTTGTCCAGCACAGCGTCGCGATGCTCATCGCGATCCATGTCGATGAAATCGATAATAATGATGCCCCCGGTGTCCCGCAGACGAATCAATCTGGCCATTTCAGCGGCTGCCTCCAGATTGGTCTGGAATACCGTTTCCTCCAGCGAGTTCCCGCCGATGTATTTTCCCGTATTCACATCGATGACCGTGAGTGCC
This sequence comes from Paenibacillus lentus, assembly GCF_042714055.1. GTDB lineage: Bacteria > Bacillota > Bacilli > Paenibacillales > Paenibacillaceae > Fontibacillus > Fontibacillus lentus_A. The sequence goes on along the minus strand of NZ_JBHGVC010000008.1, from coordinate 208,743 downwards.
TCCGTCTGATCCCAGACTAGATATCCTCCGCCCGGCAGCCACAGCTTCCGCTGAAAATCCTTGTCCAGCTGACTTTGTACGCCATAGAACTCAAATAAAGGAATATCCTTGTTGTATATTTTAATCGGCTGCGGATTTCCGGGAAGCATCATTTCCAGAAATGAGGCCACTTCCTCGGCCCGTTGGGCGCAATCCATAATGATCTCATCCGTCTCCGGACTGTAAACATCCCTCATCAGCCTTTGAACCATGCTAAGATCCTGATGCAGCAGAGACGGTGCTGCGCTAGTCTTGCTTTTTTCCAATATGGAGGTCCATTGCTTCCGCAGCAGCGACAAATCAAGAGATATAGCCTCCAGCTCCTCGAGCTCGGCTACCGTCCGGAGAATAAGTCCCTCCTCCTCCTGCCGCAGCTGCTCGCCGATCCCTTTCAAGCGCTGTCTTTTCTCTTCATCCATAATCTTCTTGGAGACAGCAACATAGGCTGCGGATGGCATGTATACGAGCCAGCGGCCCGGAAGGGAATAATGCGTCGTTACTCTAGGCCCCTTATTGCCAATCGCATCCTTGACGACCTGAACGATAATATCTTGGCCAGGCTGAAGCAGCTCGGATATAAGCGGCTTAACCTTCGGCTGTCTTTCCAAATGGGGATGAAGCACATCATCAATATATAGAAAGGCATTTTTCTTCTGTCCGATATCTACAAATGCAGCTTGCATGCCGGGCAGCACATTCACGACACGCCCTTTAAAAAAACTGCCGACAAGCCCTCTCGCCTGGCAGCGTTCAGCAGCAAATTCCACCAGTCTGCCATCTTCCTGAAGCGCCATTTCGGTAGAGCCGGATTTGCAGTGAACAATCATTCGTTTCATGATTTCACCCTCAGTCTGCGTTGTACCACGATTATATTTTCTGATTATAACACGGCAGGTGCTATGCCGCAGGCCCTCCTTTAAAAAAGGAAGAAATTACCCTTTGCTCCGGCACGACCGCAATAATTTTGCCTTGGCGGTTCATTACATAAATAAAATGATACTTTTCCCTTTTAAATAGACGCAAAATATGCTCCAAAGGTTGCACTTTATCCGCTACGATCGGCTGAGCCAGACTACCATGCAAAAGATGGCGCGAGAACGAACGATCCCTGTTCATCAAAAAGCGCATGAATCGATAAGGTATGTTGCGGTAATCCACATAATTGGAATAGAGCAAAAACAGGCCAACCAGCAACAAGTTTAACTGAAGCGCACCATTTTGGAGCAAAAGGGGAGACAAAGCATAGCCAATCACAAACAAGCTGAATAACAAGCTTATTCGCAGCGACCATACTAATGCCGAATGGTACGGCAAAATCATGCTGAACAGGGATTGCCATATTTTACCCCCATCCAGCGGCAGCACCGGCAATAAATTGAATAAGGCGATCAAAATATTACCCTGCACAAAATATTCGTAGAAGGGCCCGTCCCATAAACCGAAGGCATGAAGCAGCCAGGCAAAGCCGATCAGCAGTCCATTTTGCAGGGGGCCGGCAAGCGCAATGATCATCTCACGCCCTGCGTGCAAAAAAGCGGTATCTTCCATCACCGCCACGCCTCCGAAGGGAAGCATCTGCACGGAAAGGACGTTAACGCCAAACCACTTTGCGGCGGCAACATGCCCCCATTCATGAATAAATACGATCACGAACAGTGTAATCAATTCCACAAAATGCCCCGTAATGACGGAAGCCAGCATGACGAGGACGAATAACGGGTGAAAGGATATCGTAATACCGCCCCATCTAATCAAATGGAATCACATCCGCTGGATCAATGTAGCGCTCATCCTTTTTTAAGGCAAAATAAAGGGTAGGCACAGCCTGCTCAGACGGAGCCTCAAGCTTTCCGATCAAATCCCCGGCCTCCACCCAATCCCCTTTTTCTACAAAAGATTGCTGCAAATGACCGTATATGGACACATACCCGCTGGCATGCTGAATGACGACCGTCTCCCCGGTAAAGGCATCATTACCGACGCTTAGCACCCTGCCTGTTTCTACGCTTTTAACCTGTAAGCCCGTGCTCGAATCACTGACAGGAACGATGTTTACCCCTTTCAGGCTAAGCGCAAAAGCCCCGGCAATCTTTCCTTCAAGCGGAACTGTAAAGCTGCTCGAATTGTTGACCTTGACCCCTTTGTCCTCATGCTGCCTGAATATCGGGATAAAGGTCGGAGCTCCTCCAAAATTGCGTATGTACCATGCCTCCGCTGCTCCAAAGTCCATTTCATGGGTTAAGGAATGCGCCACGAATAGACGGATCGATCCCGACCAAGGGGGTTCATATCGGTTGATCGCCCATAAACCGGCAAAAAGCAGCATGCTGATGCTAAAACGAATAAATAACATGCTCCAAAAGGAAGTGCGCTTCCCATCATTCGGCAGGACAGGGGGCTGCTGCTCGCCGAATAGGCCCGAATCCTTCCAGCGTCCTTGCCCGTGCTTCCACATCCATTCAGGATCCTGCTCCTTTTCATCCGCTGCCTTCGGATTTTGGCGATTCTCCCATACGGGTTGACCGTTAACGATATCATTCATGTCACGGCTTCCAGCCGTAGTCTCTTCAAGCGGAGTGTTCATCCCGTACAATCCATGCAGACGGTTCCCAGCAGGCTGGGCTGCAGATCGATGAGCCGTATTTCGCTGTCCGTCGGCTACATCCGCATCGCCTCTATTTCGCTCGGCAAACAGGGAAGGGGCACTGGATCGCCTCTCTTCACCCGAGACTAATTGCTTGATCCGCTCTTCCCGCCGCCGCTTTACATTCGACTTTACGTCCATCGTTCTCATTCCTCTCCGATAGCATCAGGCGATCTCATCCTAAGCACAACTAATTCACAGTTGTACCCAGTAGACATGTTGTACTTAGTTTATGAGCGGCATAAGCGGAATATGAACAAGCCTTGGCGATATCGGACTTCCTGATGCTAAAGCAAAAAAACCAGCCTATATATGCTGGTTCTAATCTACTTTATATTTTTCCTGATGCAGCTTAATGCTGAACACCAGGCCTATACACAGCATGTTCAGAAGCAAGGATGTCCCTCCATAGCTTATGAACGGTAGAGTAATGCCCGTAATCGGCATCAGGCCGATCATCATGCCTACGTTCTCAAAAATTTGGAACAGAAACATCGCTGCAATCCCCACAATAATAAAAGCTCCACGCTTATCGATGCAGCGAAGCGCTATCTGAATCATCCTGTAAATAAACAGGAAATACAGGAGCATTAATATGGATGACCCTAGGAAACCAAATTCTTCGCCAACGACGACAAATATCGAATCCGAATACGGATAAGGCACAAACCGTTTATTCTTGAGCTCTCCCTGCAAAAAACCATCGCCCATCAATCCGCCGGAGCCAATCGCAATCTTGGCATAGCTGGACTGATGCTTGGCATCGCTGGACGCCTCGTCCGGGTTAATAAACGTATTGATCCGCTGATACCAGTGCAATTTCCCCTTATCTCCCAAATAATCGTGAATCTGCTGATTGTAGACGTTAAACAAAGTAACGAACACAACCAAACAAGCAACGAGTGCCGTAAGGCCGATGAGGACATGACTATACTTCGTGTTGCCGATCCAGAGCATGGCGCAGAGCACCACCAGATAAATGATGGCATTTCCCAAATCCGGCTGGATTAACACCAGCATGAAAGGGAGCAGCGTTACCGCTGTAATCGGAATAACATCCTGGCGGAATCTTAACAGCCGCCCCTCCCGCTTGCCAAGCAAATAGGCGGTAGTCATAATGAGAATAATTTTGACCAGCTCGGCAGGCTGAAATAACAGCCCTCCCGGAAGCTTAAACCAGCTTCGCGCACCGTTAATTTCCGGTGCAAATAAGAAGACAAGAACGAGCAGCAAGCAGCCCGTTCCGTAAATATACCAGCTATAACGAAGCAATGTGCGGTAATCGACGATCGACATCCCGAATACCAACGCGAAGCCAAGGCCATAGAACATCAAGGTTTTTAGATCATAGTTCTTGAAATCCGGCGCATAAGGGGCAATTGCACTGTGGACGAGCAAGGTGCTCATAATCATGAAGATGGCTAGGATTGCAACCATAAGCCAATCGATTTTTTTGAGTTTAAAGAACAACTAGGATCAACCCATTCCGAAAAACTTCTTAAAGCGAGTAAACATGCCTTTCTTCTGATCGAGCAGCATCAAAGGAACGGTATCTCCCAATATCCGCCGGGCAATATTGCGATAAGCAATCGCTGCCTTGGAATCGGGATTCATCACGGTGGGTTCCCCGCTATTCGCCGCTTTAATGACAAGCTCATCATCCGGAACGACGCCGATAAGATCAATGTTCAGCACTTGCAAAATGCCTTCGATATCCAGCATGCTGCCGGATTTCACCATATCTACTTTGATCCGGTTGACCACAAGCTTCGGCGAGCCGATATGCGAGCTTTCCAACAGGCCGATGATACGATCCGCATCCCGCACGGCGGCATGCTCCGGCGTCGTAACGACGATCGCTTGATCCGCTCCGGCGATGGCATTCTTGAAGCCTTGCTCTATCCCGGCAGGACAATCGATAATAACGTATTCATATTCTTTCTTCAGTTCAAGAACAATATCTTTTACCTGCTCTGCCGTGACGGCATTCTTATCCTTCGTCTGTGCAGCCGGCAGCATATATAATTCATCAAAGCGTTTATCCTTCACCAAAGCCTGATTAAGGCGGCAGCGCCCTTCGGCTACGTCAATCAAGTCATAAATGATCCGGTTCTCCAACCCCATCACGACATCCAGATTCCGCAGGCCGATGTCCGTATCGACGAGACATACCTTTTTGCCAAGCAGCGCCAGGGCCGTACCGATATTAGCGGAAGTCGTCGTTTTGCCGACGCCGCCTTTGCCCGAAGTGACAACGATAGCTTCTCCCATAGTTTACACCCCTTTGAACACGTTAAAATCCGGACGCACCCGGGTTATGTTCGTTATTTTGTCAATTTGCATCTGCCCATCGCGTAAGAAGGCAAATTCCATACTGCTCTCACGATGTTCCCATTCGTCAGGCGGACGACTATAAACCTCAGCAATACGCAGTTGCGTCGGCGATAAATACGAGGCAGCTATAATAGACTCTTCCTTGCCCTGCGACCCTGCATGGGCCATGCCTCGCAATGCTCCCAGGATAAACACGTCTCCGGTGCAGGAAATCGTCCCCCCGGGATTGACGTCTCCAAGAAACAGCAAATTTCCGTCATGATGCAAAACTTGGCCGGAACGGACAATTCCGCTTATCGTCGTTAATATCCCTTCCTTCGGCTGATCACCTTCCGCTAACGGCGACTCTACCGATCGTACCAGCAAATTGCCTTTTTGCTTCAATATATCAAGGATCATTTCCTTCTGCGCATCCGTCACAATTCGCTTGCCCAGTTTAACATCAACATGCATGATTGGACCTGTCAGTATGTTCTGATGGCTGTGCTCCACCTTATACCGCAGCTCGTCCAGAAGCTGTTGCAAATCGCACTCATCGTCAAGCAGGAAAACCAGGCCATCCTTGATGCCCTTGATCGTAACATGGTTAGATTTTACTGTCATAAGCCTGTCCCTCCCTCCTATTCAATTCGTGCAGGAGCCTCGAAGTTCCTGCTTCCTAGGGAAAAGCACGAAATGTCAGGCTTGATTTTCGGAGGAACGACGCTTGGTGATCAGCTCCAATTGGCGCCTAAGGGGAACGTAAATGGCCAGGGCAAATGTAAAGTGAACGAACACGTTCGGTATAATATGATTCATTAAAGCCCAGGTAAAAGGCTGGTGCGTCAGCTCGAACAAAGAGTACGTGGCGAATAGGATTGAATCCAGCAGCATGCTGCCGAGCATGACGACAATCATCATAAGCGGAAGCGGGGCTCTGGGCGAGCGGAATACGAGGCCTAGCAGGTAGCTGGACAGCCCCATCGCAAAGGAATAAGCTCCGATCAACGATCCGTAGAATACCACATCCTGCAGCAGGCCAAAAAGAAGTCCGAGCACTAGGCCGCTGTGCCGGTTATCGTAGACGGTAATAAACAGAATGGCGATGTATGCCAAATGGGGAACGACCCGGGTCTGCCACGAATCGGGAATGATCCAGGGGAGGATCGTTCCTTCAATAATGAATAACACGAACAACAGCAGGATCAATATTTGTTTGCGTTTGCTCCTCACTACTCCAAGACCTCCGGTGTATACACCACAATCAACTCTTTCCAATCCGTGAAGCTCGCTGCCGGCTCGATAAAGGCTGTATAGGTCATGCCGTACTCTCCAACTTGAATATCTTTGACTTTGCCGATGACCATCCCTCGCGGGAAGGCTCCGCCGACACCGGACGACACAATCGTATCGTCGATGGCTATCGACGAAGGATCGTCGATTTTATTCATCAGAAACATGCCCTTATTCGTATCAAATGTCTCAACAACTCCAAATACTTCGTTCTCTTTACCTTGAGCCGTTGCTGAAATTCCATTGGAATTCGGATCCTTCGCATCCATCGTCGTCAATAGCTTGACGGTGGAAGTAAAGTTGCTGACCCGGCTAACCGTACCTACAAGTCCTTCAGCCGAAATAACAGCATACCCCACCTTGACGCCGTCATTGCTCCCAAGGTTCACTTTAATCGTTCGGTTAATCGGATCATTATTCACGCTGACCACCTGGGCGATCCGGTAGGTATAATTGTATTGATTCTTCTGGGCTTCCGTAAATTTAAGCAAATCAGCCAGACGGACATTCTCCTGCTCAATCCGATTATAGATGGCTTTATCTCTCGTGTAGTGAGACAGGGCAATTTTGAGTTGTTCGTTCTCCTCTTGAAGAGCACGCAGGTTGGAGATATCGTCGATCAAGCCTGCAATATATGAAGTAGGCTTATAGAAAATGGACTGCACAAAGCCAACCGTATCCTTCACGAACTTCTCCGGCCACGACAAATTCGCCCGAGGCCCGAGCGTAAATCCCATGATGGCGATAAAAAGAATGAGACCCATTAGCAATATAAACAATCTTTTGTTGCCAAGCAGCTTAAACAGTTTAAGCACCCTCCAACCTTACAAATTCTCCTCTCCACGAGTCCACAATATTTACTATAGAAAAACGGCACAGCCGTCCATTTCAGGACGGCGACCGTTTTATCATCATAGTTCGCGTTCTCCTGTGCACAGCGCAGAAATTAGCGTTTGCGCAGGGCCGAACTGCTTCTTGATTTGAACAAATGGATGTTATCGAGAGCTCTCCCCGTACCGATGGCCACGCAATCGAGCGGATGCTCGGCCACGATAACAGGCATGCCCGTCTCTTTGGCCAGAAGCTTATCGAGATTCCGCAGCAAAGCTCCGCCGCCGGTCAGCACAATGCCGCGATCCATAATATCGGCGGCCAGCTCAGGCGGACACTTCTCCAGTGTCACCTTCACCGCTTCCACGATCGAATTAACCGTGTCGCCGAGCGCCTCGGTAATTTCATCGGAAGTGATGGAAATGGTCTTCGGCAGCCCGGTGACTAGATCCCGGCCCCGGATTTCCATCGTTTCCACCTGCTCGAGCGGAAGCGCCGAGCCTACATCCATTTTCAGCTGCTCCGACGTTCTCTCGCCGATCATTAGATTATATTGGCGCTTAATGTATTGAATGATGGATTCATCCATATCATCGCCAGCTACGCGTGCCGATTTACTTGTAACAATACCTCCGAGAGAGATTACAGCAACCTCCGTCGTACCGCCGCCGATGTCTACAACCATGCTGCCGGTCGGCTCCCATACCGGAAGATCGGCGCCGATAGCCGCTGCAAAAGGCTCTTCAATGGTGTAGGCTTCACGTGCTCCCGCTTGCTTCGTAGCATCCTCTACCGCCCGCTGTTCTACGGCCGTAATGCCAGATGGCACGCATACCATCACGTTCGGATGGCGCTGGAACAAGGAACGCTGCTTCTGAGCCTGGCGAATAAAATATTTAATCATCGTTGCAGTCGTATCGAAGTCAGCGATAACGCCGTCCTTCATCGGACGAATGGCCCGGATATTGCCCGGCGTTCTCCCGATCATTTTCTTAGCCGACTCTCCGACCGCTACAATGCTCTTATTATCTGTATTCATCGCTACTACCGACGGTTCTCTTACAATAATTCCTTTACCTCGAATATAAACGAGCGTATTCGCCGTACCCAAGTCAATCCCTAAGTCTTTCGTGAAACCACCTAACATGCTGTAATCTTCCTTTCCTTCTGTATCTGGTCTATTATATTACATCAAGCCTTGCTCCTTCAAACTTATGAATTCACCGTCCCCGATCACGATATGATCCAGCACATCGATTCCAACAATTTCTCCAGCCTCGCACAAACGCTCGGTCATTCGGATATCTTCTGGGCTTGGCGTCGGATCTCCGCTCGGGTGATTATGAGCGCATACGACAGATGCACTGCTGCATTTAATCGCTGCGCGAAACACCTCCCGCGGGTGGACGATCGATGAATTCAGGCTTCCGATCGAAAGCGTCTCCTGAGCAATGATATGATTTTTCGTATTCAAAAATAAACAAACAAAATGTTCCTTTTGCAAATAACGCAGCTGCTCCATGAGTATATCCGCCGCATCGCGAGGACTGCGAATAACCTGGGCTTCAGGGAGCCGCGCTTTGGCAAGCCGCTGCCCCAGCTCCATTCCCGCCTTCAACTGCACGGCTTTGGCGGGGCCGATGCCTTTCAGCTTCACCAGCTCGTCCAAGCTAATATCCACAAGATTACGGATTCCACCGATTCCGCTCAGGACACGCTGAGCCAGATGAACGGCTGATTCATCCCGAGTACCCGTACGAAACAGAATGGCTAGCAATTCAGCGTTACTGAGCGAGCTCGCTCCATATTGCATCATGCGTTCCCTTGGCCTTTCCTCAAAAGGCATATCACGCAGCATGTATTGCGGCATATCCATTTATATCCCTCGCTTCCGAATGATTAGGCTAGTCCGGCTAACCGGCTGCCAGCAAAATTCATGGCGGAAGGATATGCTTTATCTCTTCCTCTTTCTAACAACGTACATATAAAATGATTTGTTACACCATTTCGGCTGGATTTTAATTACTTCAAAACTTGGATTCCGAAGCGGCCAAGCATTTCGCTTACCAATGACAGCGGCAGGCCCACAACGTTGAAATAACAGCCTTCGATGCCCGTGACAAAAATCGCCCCGAGTCCTTGTATCGCATAAGCTCCCGCTTTATCCAGCCCTTCTCCGGTCTCGGCATACGCGATAATTTCTTCTTCTGTTAAAGCTCTCATCTTAACTATGGTGGAACGATATTCGACTTCCGATCTTCCTGTATTTGCATCAATACAAGCTACGGCAGTGTATACATGGTGGCTTCGTCCCTGCAATGAACGGAGCATGGCGGCAGCTTCTGCAGTATCCTTGGGCTTGCCAAGCACTTGTCCATCCAGAACGACAATAGTATCACTACCAATAATAACAGACCGGCGCGACGATCGCTCTATCGATGCCTGAACGGCCTTCGCTTTGCGAAGCGCAAGCTCCATGACGATTTGCTCCGGCGCCCACTGTTCCGGCGTAGTTTCATCGGCTTCACTTGGAATAACTTCAAACGGGATATGTAGTGAAGCCAGCAGTTCCCGTCTGCGTGGTGAAGTCGAGGCCAGCACGACATAGGGTGATGTTGAAGCTGCTAATTCCAAGATACGGATTCTCCTTTATTCGTCGTTCGTAGGGCAAGCTTACAGAGCTGTTAACCTCGCCATTTTTTGACACTTTGGCACTTCATTATTATAAGGTTAATTGATCGGCAATACAAACACAAAAAAGGCAGGGGGAACTATTTCCAATTCCCTGCCTCTCCAGAAAAAGTTATTCCTTGCTTATTGAACCCCCACTATTTTCTGTTCAGCTAAAATAAAGCGCATCATTTCATTTTGCACTTCCCAGAGCATCGTCTGCTCCCCCTTCTCATTGAACTCCTCCATCGCCTCCACCGCACTGTTCATCGCCTTCTCCATTTCCTTCGCCTCGGTCTCCGCAGTGGCCGACAGCTTGCCTCGAATGGCAGCAGCGCTTTTGGTCCAAAGCTGATGACTCTCGCGAAGCTGACCGATCTCCTCCTGGCTCTGCCGGGAGGGAGAGGCTTCTCCCAGGAGAGATGCCGATGAGGAGCTAAGCATATAGACGAGATCCGCGCTTTGCGCTAAATATTGCTGAAGGGATGCTGCGTCCCCGTTGTATTCCACCGTAGCCGACTCCGGCAGGGAAATCTCGTGCAATATAAGATGAACGCCCCCTGTCTTTAGCCGTCCGCTTAGCATCTTGGCTTCTTCACGGTCAGGCGAAACCCCTGCATATACTCGTTTCTCGTCTACTGTATCCCGCGCCGCGGCGATCCCTGAGTCCCGCAATTGCTGCTGAGCCAGCTCTACCCCCTCCGCCGTGCTGAATACGCCGTATTGCAGGAAATGATAGCTTTGCGACGGCAGAACGACCTGAACGAGCGGCGCCTGCTCTTCGGTGATGACGCTGCCCAGCACGGGGATATTTGCCGCTTCCCCAGCAGCCTCCTGCTTCGGCACGCCTATTCCAGGTATAGGAACCGTTATTTCTTGATTGAACATCGACAGAACGACGAACCCAAATAGCGCTCCCGTTACGATAGCACCGGTCAATGAGCCGGCAACCTTCCACCAAGAGGTTCTCGTCCTTCGAAAATAATAATCTCCGCCGTCCGGCGCCTCATGCTCCGGAAATACGGTTATCCCTGTTCCGGTATGGTCTGTAAAGGGATCTCCCCAATAGTCCACCGTCTCCACCGCGCGGTAGGTAACGGGATATTCGTTCGGCTTTCCGTATGAGCTGTCAGGCAACTCTTTATTCCATTGAACAGGGATTGGTTCGTTGGTCTGTCTTTCTTTTGCCGTCTCCGTATAGGGGGCTTCCCGCCCTTGTTCATCGAACCGGAATGTCATCTTCGCCTTGTTCACGATCCGCACGCTCCTTGTCCTCTCTTCTAACGATACAATATGAATTTTTGCGAGAATATAGACCAGTTCATTTGAACAAGGCCTTTACAATTTAAAGGAACTCTGTATAATGGGAACCATTGAAAACCGCATAACGAAGCAATGCACTAGGGGTGCCTTCACTGGCTGAGAGATCGTTCCTATTCCAGGACACGATTAACCCTTTACACCCGATCTAGATCATACTAGCGTGGGGAAGTGCGGGGAAACGATGAAAGGCGCTGCATAGTTTAGCTTTGCTATGCTAAAGCGAATGGGCCTATATCGATACAACTGCACTCTTCGGGTGCGGTTTTTTTGTCGTTATCGACACACCATTTGCCCAAGGGAGGAAAAAGTAACATGAACAATTCATTCAACGAACACATAGTGCCTGCCGCATGCGGAAGCAGCCGTATCGTCGGCTGCCGCTTCTCGCTCTTTCCGATGAGCGATCGATTTGTGCCGATTATTCTTGGAGCTCTGGAAAATACGAATACGTCCAAGGTATGGATCAAGAGCGATGACGTCAGCACCTGCGTGCGCGGCCGTCATGAGCATGTATTTGACGTAGTGAGATCCATATTTCTGCATGCGGCAAAAAGCGGAGAGCATGTAGTTCTCAGCGCAACCTTCTCTGTCGGTTGTCCCGGCGATACGGAAGGCGATGTATTCATGTCCGAGGACGACATACGTTTAAATGAAACATTCGAAGCCAACATAGATACGGCCGTTCAATTCGCGCTCTACCCGATGGGAGTGCCTCACTATATGGACGTAATTTATAATGCCGTAAAAGCCGCCGAAGCAGAAGGCACGTTCTCCGGCGGGGTTCATTATGCCAGCCGCCTGGATGGGGAGGCCGCTCAGGTATTCCGATCGCTGGAAAACGCCTTCGTAACGTCAAGCACGCAGACCTCTCATCTTGTCATGACGGCCACGATTTCCTGCAACAGTCCGTCTGCCAAACCAGATGTTGTACAGAGTAAGGGGGAGTAAAAATGTCGTCTTGGAAGCTTCGTGACATTATCGTTCTTAGTTCACTATCTGTCGTATTTGCTGTCGTATACTTAATTTTTCTGCAGGTTGGAAATGTGCTCGTCGGTTTTATGGGTCCGATGGGATATGAGGTTATTTTCGGGATATGGTTTATCGTGTCGATCATTTCAGCCTATATTTTGCGAAAGCCAGGTGCAGCCCTGTTATCTGAGACGATTGCCGGAACGATCGAGGTACTCATCGGGAACGTCACCGGCCCAATTTTGATCTTGTCGGCCTTTATTCAGGGTCTTGGTGCGGAAGCGGCATTCGCTGTCGTAAGATATCGTTACTACAACACACCTGTGCTTATGGGGGCAGGCGTAGGTGCAGCCGTATTCAGCTTTGCCTGGGGGTTCTTCCAATCCGGATTCGCTGCTCTATCCACGGGGCTCGTCATTTCGATGTTCATCGTGCGCGTCATCAGCGGAGCGGTTATCGCAGGCCTTCTTGGAAAGTGGATTTCCGATGCGCTGGCTCGTACCGGGGTGTTAAGAAGCTTCCCGATCGGTAAAGAGGCAGCTCAGGCTGCGCGTCATAAACAATCTACGGTGAAGCTGTAATGGATACTCTGCTTCAATGTACATCGTCCGCCCAGGGAGCAGTGCGCACGATGTACACGAATAAGGAAATGATCGACAAGCCGATTGTTTTGGAGACGAAAGATTTGTCGCTAGCTTTTAGCGAGGAGGACGGGGAGCATGTATTCTCCTCCCTATCCCTCCGCTTGCATCAAGGGGAGTTAATGCTGCTTCTCGGCCCCGGGGGCTGCGGCAAAAGCTCCATGGCCCTGTGTTTAAACCGAGTGTATCCAACAGCCATTGACAGTGTCGTTGCAGGCAGCGTTTATTTGCACGGCCAATCTCTGGAAGGACAAGATCCCGGGGTAATTGCCCAGCAGGTGGGAATCGTGTTTCAAGATGTCGACAGCCAGTTTTGCATGCTGAAGGTAGAGGAAGAGCTTGCTTTTTGCCTGGAAAATATCGGTTGTCCACGGGAGCAGATTAGCGCAAAGATAGACGAAGCGCTTCAGCTTGTCGATTTGACCGGCTGGCGGGATGCACATATCCATGCCTTATCCGGGGGAATGAAGCAGCGGCTGGCACTAGCCTGTGCCTTGGTACTCAATCCAGAGGTGCTTATTCTCGACGAGCCTACATCCAATTTGGATCCGGAAGCCTGTTGGGCCTTGTCCGCCCTTATCGACTCTATACGCAAACAGCGCCAAATGAGCATTTTGCTCATTGAGCATCAATTGGACGCATGGATGCCTTATGTAGATCGCCTGGCAGTCATGGGTACAGAGGGAAAGCTTATTTACGAAGGCGAGCCAAGAACTTACTTCGCCAATTTCAAAGAAGAAGCGAAGCAATTAGGTATATGGATGCCGGGTGCCGTTCGCTTGCACGAGAAGTTGCAGGCAAAGCATGCGGCTTCATGGCAGCCTTTGACCAGAGATGAGCTTACCGATTTTTGGCTAAATGAGCCGGACGCCGTAAAGATTAAAGTTCTCGAGCAGCTAGAAGAAAGGCAAGCCCGCAGGTCAATGCAATCGAATGGCGATTCGGAGAAATCTGGAAGCAGAGACAGCCTAATGCTAATCGACAATGTCTCTTTTGAACGCAGCGGCGGCCGACAGATTCTTCAGCAGCTTTCGCTGACGATTCCTGCCGGACAATTCATCGCGCTGGTCGGACCTAACGGTGCGGGCAAGTCCACTTTGGCAGCTCTATTATCGGGAATATTAGAGCCTTCGGCCGGAACGATCCGCTTATCCGGCAAAGCCATCTCGAGTTGGCCTGAGCAGGAGCTGCGAAAGCGCATCGGTCTAATTTTTCAGCACCCCGAGCACCAATTCGTGACCGATACCGTCTACGACGAGCTGGCCTTTGGCTTCCGTCTTCAGAAGCTGCCTGAACAAGATGTGTCCGGACGAGTCGCTTCACTGCTCGACCAATACCGGCTGCAGCATCACCGCGAGTCCAGCCCCTTTGCTCTGAGTCAAGGGCAAAAACGCCGATTGAGTGTGGCCGCCATGCTGTCCGAGGAGCAGCAAGTTCTGTTATGCGACGAGCCTACATTTGGCCAGGATGCATACTCTGCCTTGGAGCTGATGAAATCGCTGCGCGCCCGGGTAGATCGCGGACTTACCGTCATCATGATTACTCATGACATGGAGCTCGTGCAGCAATTTGCCGATCGGGTCATTGTGCTGAGCCAGGGAAGCATTCAGTGGGATGGACGGCCGGAAGATTTATGGGAGTGGCCGGAGCAGCAATTACTGGCGCATAAGCTTATTCCTCCTCTCTCGGCTCATTTGAAGAATAAGTTGCAAACAGCGATCAAGAGAAAGCGAGAGGCTTACGGGGAGGTGCTCATTTGAAAACGCCCGGTTTATTCGGCGAGCTCTTGAATGAAATGAATCCCGCGATTAAGGGGCTCACTGTCATTATAGGAGTCATCCTGTTATCGTTTGCTTTTGATCCGGTAACTATCTCCATCAGCTTAATTTATATCTTGATCGTAACCGGGATGTTCGGCCGGATTTCCTGGCGAAGATGGCTGCTGTTATTCGTGCCCTTCTTCATTATGGCCATCGGTTATTTCTGGACGGCAGCCCTTTTTCCACGTTCCGATTTGCCCCAGAACTCGCCGATGCTCCTATCCTGGGGACCGCTCAAGATGACAGAGGCCGGGTTCAGTCTGGCCCTATCGCTCGCACTACGTACGTTAATGTTCTCGGCGCTTTCTCTTATGTTCGTCCTGACTACCGAGCCCGTGAAATTCATGTTCAGTCTTATGCAGCAGTGTAAGCTTCCGCCCAAGCTGGCGTATGGCATACTGGCCGGATTTCGCTTTCTTCCTTTATTCCGCGAGGAGCTGCGCATTATGCAGCAGGCTCATCGAATGCGGGGCATATGGCGGGAGAAGCGCAATATCCGCTCGCTGCTTCAGGCTTTCAAGAGATACAGCATCCCTCTGCTGGCGAGCGCAATCCGCAAGTCCGAGCGGGTGGCCGTCGCTATGGTATCCCGCGGTTTTACCGGCGGCAAACGGGATTTCTACTGCCAAATGGAAATACGCTGGCGGGATTGGATGTTGATGGGCATCGTGCTGTCCGGCATCCTGTTGGGGTATACAATTTCTTTTGCTTTGGGTACCTTGACTTGGTATGGAGGACAGCTATAGATTATAGAAAATAAATTAAAGGAGCTGTCCCATCGCAGACCAATCTGCACATGGGACAGCTCCTTTATCATTTGCTTTTAGGAAAGGGTCTTGGCCAACTCATGTCCGACTTTCCAAATGTCCCCGGCTCCCATCGTAATGACGAGGTCACCGGATTGCAGCCGTCCTCGCAAGTCGTCAATGACATCCTGCTTCGTTGGCAGATATCTTGCTCCGGCATTGCTGTTTTCTTTGATCAAATCTACCAGCTTCGAAGAATTGACGCCTTCAATCTGCTTCTCCCCTGCAGGCGAATAGATATCGGTAATAATCACTTCATCGGCCCCGCCAAATGCGCGGCTAAACGCATCGAGGAGAAAAAACGTTCTCGAATACCGCTGCGGCTGGAATACGGCAATAATTCGTTTGCCGGTCGCCTTGGCTGCGGCAATCGTCGCTTCAATCTCCGTGGGATGATGGGCATAATCATCAATAACGAGAATGCCTCGGCTTTCGCCAAGCACCTGGAAACGACGCTTAGCTCCATGGAAATGCTGAATCGCTTCGGCAATCTCCGCGAAAGGAATTCCGGCCTCAAGACATACAATCACCGTCGCCATCGCATTGTATACATTATGTCGACCGGGAACGGAGAGCTTGATTTGTCCGAGTGGCTGCTGGCCTTGATTCATCGTGAATACAACCTTGCGATCCCCAAGCTGAATATCCGTAGCCGTATAGTCGCATGCCGTCTCGATTCCATAAGTTACGACTTGGCACTGCACCTTAGGCAGCAAATCGCGGATGTTCCGGTCATCCCCCGATACGACGGCTTTTCCTTCCGGTTTGATTTGATTCAGAAATTGTACGTAGGCATCCTTAAGCTTCCCGAAATCCCCGCCGTAATTCTCCAAATGATCCGCTTCAATATTCGTGACAATGCCGAGCGATGGATGGTACTGCAGGAAAGAGCCATCGCTCTCATCTGCCTCCGCAACGACGCATTTTCCCTGCCCTGCTTTGGCATTCGTACCAATGTCCATAATTTCGCCGCCAATAATATAAGTAGGATCCGTTCCGCACTGTTCCATCACCAGGGCGATCATGGAGGAGGTCGTCGTTTTGCCGTGCGCTCCAGCAACAGCCACGCCTGTACGTTCGTTCAGCAACCTTGCCAGCATCTGGGAACGATGAAGAACCGGGATTCCCTGCTCCTCCGCTTCCACCCGCTCGACGTTATCCTTCGGCAGCGCTGTCGAGTACACGACTAAATCTGCTCCATGGACTTGCTCTCTGGTATGTCCAATATAAATTTTAGCCCCTTTGGCCGCCAGCTTCTCCGTCAATTCCTGGGAAGCGACGTCCGATCCGGTAACGGTGTAGCCCATTTCCAGCATAACGCGGGCAATAGCGCTCATTCCATAGCCACCGATCCCGATAAAATGTACATGTTGTTCTGTCGTATTCAACATTATGGTCACCAGCCTTTTTCAGAATCGGTTTGATGCAAAAGGGTTGCCCGCACGTCAGAAATCATATAGAGCGTGCCTGTGACTACCCCAAGATCCTCCCGTTCCGTTCGTGCTTGAAGCAATGCCAGCGCACGCTTCCAATCACGTTCCACAATGACTTCCAGATCCGCCTTCGCCATATCCTTGCGTATTTGATCAACGAGCTGATATAACGAATCCGCATCCATTTTCTTGCGAAAATCGGGCTCGGTCAGAATAAGCGTATCCACTATTGGTAATATATGCTCCAAGTATTCGCGATGATGCTTGTTAGCCAGCATCCCCATCATCAAATTCAGTTTTCGGTAGCTGAATGCTTCCGGAAGACTTCTCGCAAGCGCCTCGGCTCCCTCCGGATTGTGGGCACCATCCAGCACGATTCGGGGCTGGTTCGATACTTGCTCAAGCCGACCTGCCCAGAAGGCGTCTTGGAATCCGGCCAATACCTGCTCGTCCTCGAGAACGAAGGCCATATATTGCCGTAAAATCTCCAGCACCATCATAGCCCCTGCCGCATTCGTGCATTGATGCTTGCCTAGCATGGACAGCTCCAAATCTATGGCACGGAACGGCCCTTTAAACTGGATGCTTTGGGTTCGCCCGCTTAAGCCTCCGCGTTCA
Source organism: Paenibacillus lentus (assembly GCF_042714055.1). GTDB lineage: Bacteria > Bacillota > Bacilli > Paenibacillales > Paenibacillaceae > Fontibacillus > Fontibacillus lentus_A. The sequence goes on along the minus strand of NZ_JBHGVC010000008.1, from coordinate 191,343 downwards.
TAATGAAATTGTTCTCCCAGCAAATACAGCGTCGAGCCCTTCTCTTTAGCCGTTTCTCTTAGAACGGCGATAACGGAGGACTGGCTGGCGCAGCTGACTATGGGTACGCCCGGTTTGATAATACCGGCTTTTTCCCGAGCGATTTCCTCCAGGGAATCCCCTAGAACATCGGTATGATCCATGCCTACATTCGTAATGAGAGAAACGATCGGTGTAACCAGGTTCGTCACATCCATTCTACCCCCGAGCCCGGTCTCCCATACTACGACATCGGGATAACACACTTCTGCAAAATAGAGAATCGCTAGCGCCGTGCTTACTTCGAACATCGTTGGAGATCCCAGTTCGCTGGCAGCGATCTCTTTCGCTACGGGAGCAATCCGGTTAGCCAAGCTTAATAGCGTCTCCTCTGGAATATCCTCTCCATTAAATTGGAATCTGTTTGTAAATTTCGTAATGTAGGGAGATGTGAACATCCCCACATCATACCCGCATTGCTTGAGCGTTGAACTTAAAAAAGCACAGGAGGAGCCTTTGCCGTTCGTTCCTGCGACATGAATAAACTTGAGTTTTCGATGCGGGTTGCCAAAGGACTCCATCATCCGTTCAATACGCTCTAATCCCGGCCGAATTCCAAACGCTATTAAGCTGTTAATCCATTCTACCGCATCTATATAGCTTGTAAACGGCAGCTGAACTTCTTCTGAAAGATTAACCCCCATATTATTTTCACCTTCATTAGTATATTGAACTAGATACTGCTGCAATTATGGAAAGGTACAGCAAGAGCTGAATGTAACGATGCAGCTCCTGCTGTACTGAGAGTACTCCTCTTTTACCTAACCTTTTAATTCGGCGATTCGAGCAACCACTTTATCGCGTTTGCTGGAATAATCGGCCATTTTGGCGCGTTCTTCCTCAATGACCTTCGCTGGGGCTTTGGCGACAAAGCCCTCGTTCGCCAGCTTCTTCTCCACGCGCTCCACCTCTTTGTTCAGGTGTGCAAGTTCCTTCTCAAGACGGGCAATCTCCTGGCTGATGTCGATCAGACCGGCTAATGGCAAGTATAGCTCAGCTCCCGACACTACAGCCGTCATCGCCTTCTCGGGAACTGCCGCGCTAAGTGATGCTTCGTATTGCGAGGTATTGCAGAACCGCCGGATATAGTGACTGTTGCGTTCCACGATGTCCAGCAGCTCGGCTGAGCCAGGCTTCACAATCAATTCAATTTGCTTGCTCATCGGTACATTCACTTCTGCCCGGATATTCCGAACGGAACGAATGATGTCGATCAGCAAATTCATTTCGCGAACGGCATCCGGTGCCTCAAGCGCCGGATCGAACTGCGGCCATTCCGCAAGCGTAATCGTCTCGCCGCGATGCGGCAAATGCTGCCATATTTCCTCGGAAATAAACGGCATGAACGGATGAATCAAGCGCAGCGTCCGGTCAAGCACATAGGCGAGGACGGATTGCGTTTTCTTTTTAGCTACAGGATCTTCGCCATAGAACGACAATTTAGCGAATTCGATGTACCAATCGCACAGATCATCCCAGATGAAGTTGTACAGCTCCCGGCCGGTTTCCCCGAATTCATAGGCATCGATTAGACGGGTAATATTTCGCGCCGTTTCGTTGAAGCGATGGAGAATCCAACGATCGGAAGTCGACAAGTCTCCATGAATATCAATATCCTCAAATGTTACACCTTCCAGGTTCATTAAGGCAAACCTGGAGGCGTTCCAGATTTTATTCGCAAAGTTGCGGGCCTGCTCGACACGCTCCCAATGGAAGCGCAAATCCTGGCCTGGCGTACTGCTCGTCGAGATCATATAACGCATGGCATCCGCACCGTATTTCTCGATAACCTCCAACGGATCAACCCCGTTCCCCAGCGACTTAGACATTTTCTGGCCTTCGCTGTCCCGTACCAATCCGTGGATCAGCACATCCTTGAACGGAATTTCTCCCGTGAACTCAAGTGCGGTAAAGATCATCCGGGCTACCCAGAAGTAAATTATGTCGTATCCCGTAACGAGCACGTCCGTCGGGAAAAAGCGTTTGAAATCTTCACTGTCCTCATCCGGCCAGCCCAGTGTGGAGAACGGCCATAAGGCAGAACTGAACCAGGTGTCAAGAACGTCGTTGTCCTGTACAAGCTCATGACCTCCGCATTTAGCACAGGCATCTATCTTTTCCCTGGCAACATGCAGCTCGCCGCATGATTCGCAATACCAGGCCGGAATGCGGTGCCCCCACCACAACTGCCGGGAAATACACCAGTCGCGGACATTCTCGATCCAGTGCAAATATATTTTCTCAAACCGCTCTGGAACAAAGTGAGCCCCTTTGCCGGATTTCTGAGCAGCAATCGCCGCTTCCGCCAGAGGCTTCATTTTTACGAACCATTGCGTCGATAAATAAGGCTCTACCACAGCACCCGAACGCTCACTGTGACCGACTTGATGAACATGATCTTCAATGCGCACAAGAACTCCGGATTCCTTCAAATCAGCGACGATTGCCTTCCGGCACTCGCTGCGATCCATTCCCTGATATTTAGCTGCCCCCTCGTTCATCTTGCCGCTCTCATCCATTACGGTTATTTGCGGCAGATCATGGCGAAGCCCTACCTCGAAGTCATTTGGGTCATGTGCAGGCGTAATTTTCACCGCCCCGCTGCCGAACTCTTTGTCGACATATTCATCGGCAATAATCGGAATTTCACGGTTAACGATCGGCAGCACGAGCGATTGCCCGATTAGATGACGATATCTGTCATCCTCTGGGTGAACAGCAACAGCCGTATCCCCGAGCATCGTCTCGGGTCTCGTCGTGGCTACCGTAATAAACCCACTGCCGTCCTTAAGCGGATATTGAAGATGATATAAATGGCCGTTAACCTCTTTATATTCCACTTCAATATCTGAAAGAGCCGTACGGGCCGCAGGATCCCAGTTAATGATATATTTTCCGCGATAAATCAGACCCTTCTCGTACAGCTTGACGAAGACTTCGCGCACGGCCTTGGACAGCCCTTCATCCAAAGTAAAGCGCTCGCGAGAGTAATCGAGAGAGAAGCCCATTTTTGCCCACTGTTCGCGAATCGTCTCGGCATAGTGTTCCTTCCATTCCCATACCTTTTCGAGAAATTTCTCGCGGCCTAGGTCATAACGGGAAATTCCCTCCGCCCGCAGCGTTTGCTCCACTCTCGTTTGCGTGGCGATTCCGGCATGGTCAGAACCCGGCAGCCACAAAGCATCATACCCCTGCATCCGTTTCGTGCGGATCAATATATCTTGCAGCGTAAAATCCAGCGCATGCCCGATATGGAGCATACCCGTTACATTCGGTGGCGGAATAACGATGGTGTACGGCGTAGCTTCGGGTCTTTGACCCGCTTTGAAGAAGCCGCCCTCCATCCAGTAGCGGTACCATTTCTGTTCTGCAGCCTTGGGATCATACGTGGTCGGCATATTTGCCGATGAATGCTCTTGGATCTCTGACATAATTTCAACCTCCGTTACAATTCAGCATTGCCTTAGCGTAATCAGGATAGTCTTGCTTAAAAATACAAAAAGCCCCTCGTCTCAAAGGACGAAAGGGCTTTACTTTCGCGGTACCACCTTTGTTTTGCGGGCTGGCCCGGCCGATTCCCTATACTCTGGAATAACCGAGAAACTCGCAACACTCGTACAGATAACGGCTGCTACCGGCCCGTTCTAACGGCTACATACTACATAGCTGCTCAAACAAGCGACTCCCGGGTGACTTCAACCAGCTACATCCTGCGGAATCTTCCAGCGCTGCAATCCCGCTCTCTGAAGGGCTCACTGCCTACTCTTCCCGTTCTATGTCTTTTCGCACAGTTGTTTTATGTTAATCCATATTATCATAGCGTGAAATTGACTGGGAGTCAATATGAGCAGTTTGGGATCGCCATGCACCGCCTATCAAGGCTCATTTCCAAACACTAACGTGCCGTTATGGTATAGGGTAACGCGTTCCCAATTCGTATAAGCGGTCTTTGCCGGGTCATAAGAATAATCATTGCTCTCGTCCAAATTCGTCCAGCTGCTGCTGTGATTGCGAGTCTGGATATCGCCTGTTTGCCCTCCCGGCAGCAGCGATCCGGCCGCTGACTTGAATGTAATCTCCAAATAGGTATCCGCCGTTGGCTTTACCGAATTCATTTTGACGAAGGCCGCGTTAAGGTTAGCACAGCCTACCATGGCCCAATCGCAGTTAAACTCCAGCTGTTCGTTGCCCTCTGCAGTAAAATAATAACGAAGGCTTAACTCGCTTAACGGCACTGCCGTCGAGCCTTGGTTCATAATATTGAAATGAGGCTTGAACTGATTATCCGCAGCATTCGTATCCCCGGCCTTATACTGAACGACCAAATCTCCTTCTGGCGATGGATTGGGGTTCGGGTTCGGATCTGGATCAGGGTCAGGATTTGGATTCGGGTTGGTATTTCCCCCCAGTGGCTGGCTGTGATCCTGTATATATTTAGAAATCCATACGAGCGGCGCGTTCCAGTTTATTGTATTCTCCTTAGATACCCAGGCGTCCGGGGCTGTGTTTTTTGGAGCGTACGATTTAGCAGCCGGCTGTCCCGTCGGCGTGGCGGAATCATTAATGACCGTATTGTTCGGTCCACCCGATAGCCAGCCTTTCGGATACGGGACACCGCCTTGATATTTGCCCCACGCCCAGCGATCATGCGTATCCGTCTCGTAATATTCGCCATACCCCGTAATATAGGACAGTCTCATCGCGTTGTTGCCCATGAAATAATCCATTGCCTGGTGCATGGCCTTCAAGTAATTCAGGTTCTGGCTAAGATCATAAGCATAGCCCAGCAATATCATTTTATTGGCAATGACAGAGTTGGAGCCCCAATCATAGCCCTTGCTGCCCGGCAGCAGCACAGGGTATCCTTCTCCATGCAGCGTTGCCAGCAGACCGTCGGCCTGGTTCAGCACATTCGTCTTCATCGCCTGCACATCGGCAGCAGAGAGATCGCTGGGTGCCGAAAGCAAGGACAACGTTCCTGTCGTAGCGGTAGATTGCCAGTCGAACTGCGAAACCTCACGGTAATGCGGTGATGAGGTCACTGCAGCTTGATAGGCCGATTTATGGCTGTCGCCAAAAGCATAAGCCGTCAAATATAGCTCGGCCGCAGCCGCATATCGGTCATCGCTGGTACGAATGTCGTCATAATCCCCTCCACCCGGAGCGTCCGGCGTCTGCGATGTATAGAGGACGTTCGGATTAGCTTCTGCCCGTGTCCATGCCTCCTTGGCGATGCCCCACATTTCCGCGGCTTCCGCCCCATTATACGGTTCGATAAGGCGAGCCAGATGAGCCAAATTGCGAGCCACCGCATAGGTTGCATTCGTAGAAGGAGGCTGAGCCTGACGGTTCATGCTATTCTCCGCATCTATATTCGTGACCGGAAACGCACTCCAATTGTCGTTATGAATTTTGTGCGAAGCAAGTCCCGTTGACGGCATAACCCCCTTCATGAAAGTCGACCCGAAAAGAACCTCATCGAGAATATCAGGGATACCATTCCCGCTCTCTGGAATGTTCAGGGAATGATCCGGGAACGCTTCCGGATTGCGCTCATATAGATTCAACAGCGTCCAGGCTGAAATCGCCTGATTTACCGGGTAGATGCCAAAGTCACCCGCATCCGCCCAGGAATTTTTCACGTTAAGCCTCTCGTTTCCGCACCAGTTGCTAAAGCAGCCGATTGAGCTATCCCCCGGATGCAGCGCTTTGTGAGCAAACGCCGGATTGCTCAAGTACTGCGCTTCGACATCCACGCCCATCCGATGGAAATAAAAATATTCCATCGCTTCATTCGGCAAGCTGGGATATAGATCGCTGCTAATGACAAAGGGCACGCTTTCTCCTAAGCCGGAAACCCACAGCCTATAGGTGCCTTGCTCCGTTATAGCTGAGAAGTCGGCTTGATGGATATGATCGGAGGATGCCTGATCCATACCGTATACATGCGTCTGTCCTTGAGCTGCCGCAGCGCCGCTATCCTTGCGCAGCTCCCAGGCAAGCGGCGAAGTCGAGCTGCTGACGATAGAAGCTATTTTATCAGCGCCAGGCAAGTAACCGATTTGGTTGACCCGGATTGGACTAGTGTCGGTATCTGCATTAGCGCTTATTGGTATGAGGCTGGACGCAACCAGCATCAGAATAAGCATAAAGGCCGTCCATTTCCCCAAGCTGCTTGCAACGTTCCTCGAACTGTTCATCAAGCTAGTCATTAATTACTCCCTCTCTTCTTTTCATAATTAAGGTTCATTCCCCCAAACTAATGCCCCATTACGATAAAGCGTAACTTTCTCCTCATTCGCAAAAGTCGTTTTGGTAGAATCAAAAGAATAGTCATTGCTCTCGTTGAAGTTCGTCCAGCTGCTGTTATGGCTGCGAGTCTGTATTTCCCCGGTGCTTCCTCCCGCCGTAAGAGTGCCTGCCGAAGCTGTAAATGAAATTTCCAAATAAGCATCGGCCTCCGGCGCCGCGGTATCCAACTTCACGAATTTGCCGCTTAGATTCGAACAGCCGACGACCGCCCAATCGCAGTTAAAGACCAGAGAATCGTTCCCATCCGTTGTAAAGTAATAGCGCAGCGTCAGTTCGCTTAACGGAACTCCGGCTGGGCCGGTGTTGACGATATTAAAATGCGGCTTGAACTGATTATCATTAGGGTTGATATCCCCAGCCTTATACTGCACCTTCAAATCCCCCGTCGGGACAGGCTCCGGTTCCCCGCCGGAATCATCAAGCTGAACAGCTACGGACAAAACGCCGCTGCCCGGTTCCAACTCAAAGGACTTCTTCGTCCGCAGATTACCTTTGCTTACAGTCACGTCATAGGTTCCATGAAATCCTCTAAAAGCATATTGGCCATTGGCACTTGTTGTCCCAGACTGATTCGTCGTCCATTCATCCATCAGAGCCATATATCTTTGCCCTGCTGCATTTAGGGACCAGTCCATATTTACAATCGCGGCATCCGCGCCTCGCCAATGATTGCCCGCCCAGAAGCCCCACATCATAATTCCTTCTACAGACGGATGGCTGAAGGCGATTCTATAAAGCGCTTCCAGATTATCCGCCCTGATGTTCTCATTAGGCTGAGTAGAATCATATTCACTGATCCAGATCGGCAAATTCAGGGTCGCCAAATTATCCAGTCTCTGCTTCACCGTAATCGGATCGATCGTGGCGCCGAAATGTCCCTGCACACCGATTCCGTCGATCGGTGCGCCTTGACTTAGCAGTTCCTGGATATGAAGCTTATAATCATTGTCCCCCGGCTGGCTTATCACGTTATAATCGTTCACGAACAGCTTGGCGTCGGGATCAAGCTCCTTCGTTCTTTGGTACATGTAAGGCCAGATGGTTTCCCCCAAGCGATCCTTGAAAAAGCTGCCGTGCATCATTTCGTTATTCACGTCCCAGTGAACGAATTTCCCCTTGAAATGATTTACTACGCTCGTAATCCGGTCATCCATCGCCTGACGAAGTTCATTGCCCTGTAAGCTTTTTACCCAGCTTGGTTGATATTGCTCCACCTCCCAATGCACCGTATGCCCCCGAACCGTAATGTCGTTCTCTTCAGCAAATTGCATCATGCGATCAGCTACCGTATAGTTGACGTTTCCTTTACTGGTCTCATTGGCATACCATTTAGATTCATTCTCGAATACGGCCCAATTAAAATGATCCTTAAAAAAATTGCTGTATTGGCTGTTCGACAGCACGGTTTCGCTCATTGCGGAACCAAAGGGAAAACCGTTCCTCGTCTGCTGCACCTCGACATTCGCTCCCGAAAGCGGACGTCCCTGCTCGTCGGTCACCAGGATTTGTACATCGCCTTTGCGGAGCTGTTCGATCCTTGCATCCGCCTCTGCTTTCCAGTCGATTGCCGCTCTTTCGGCGACGACAACATCATCCACGTAGAAGTCTATACCTGCCTCCGGGCCTTCAAAATAAAGCCTCAGCGACGTTGCCGTGTCAGCAGGCTCATATAAAAAAGAACCTCTCAATGTCATCCATGCGCTGTCCGTCACCGGCGACTCGGCTACCCGCAGGTAGTTATCGCCGCTGCCGTCACTTTGCTGCATCGTGAGCAAGACTCGCCCGCTGGATGCATTTTTTAACCGTACGGAGGCGGAAATATCGTAGGTTTGTCCGGCCGTAAGCTTACCGAGAAGGCTTTGGGCAATACCGTGCCACTCGTCTTGCCTTCCCGCTACCAGCGCGCTGTAAGAGCCTTCAAAAACTGGACTGCTTACTATGCTTATTGCTTCTGTTCCAGCCATCCCTTCCCATCCGGTTGACGTGCCGGATTCGAAGCTGGCATTATCCAACAGATTTGCCGATACCGCTACAACTTGAGCCGATGTCTTGGCTCCAGAGTATAGTCCAAAACCTAGCGTTGCAATCAAGACCAGAACGATCGCCAGACTAATGTGCCTTCTTGCTGCAATCATCATACTCCCCCATCTCCATTTGATTTGATCAAACCCTTGGAATCCCCCTTATGTTGAATAGAACGGCGTCTTCCGACGCCGTTCCTGTTCATCTTCTAAGGCTCTATCCCCCATACCAAGGTGCCGTTTTGATGGAGAGTCACTTTCTCCCAATTGGCATAGGAGGTTTTGGTAGGATCATAGGAGTAGTCATTGCTCTCATTCAAATTTGTCCAGTTGCTGCTATGATTACGGGTTTGAATATCGCCGGTGCTTCCTCCTGGCGCGAGCGTTCCAGCCGATGCATTGAATTTAATTTCCAAGTAGCTATCTGCACCGGTTTCGATTTGGCTCATTTTAACAAATGAGCCTGTCAGGTTCGTACAGCCAACCATCGCCCAATCGCAGTTGAATTGCAGCGATTGATTGTCCTCCGCCGTAAAATAATAACGAAGTGTTAATTCGCTTAACGCTACAGGCGTTGATCCGTTATTTACAATGTTAAAATGTGGTTTGAACTGGTTGTCGGTCGCATTCGTATCCCCAGCCTTATACTGAACAACTAGATCCCCGGTCGGTTCCGGATTCGGGGTCGATCCGCCTTCCGGAAGCGCAGAAGCCTGAGTAGAATTCGGGCTGGAGCCTACACTGTTGGCTGCACTAACCACATAATAATACGTCGTTCCGTTCGTTACCGCGGTATCCGTATAGCTCGTCCCGCTAATGGTAGCCAGCGTAGTGTAAGGGCCGCCACTCGTCATGGAGCGTTTTACAGTATAGCTGGTTGCCCCTTGCGAAGCGTTCCAGCTTAAGGAGATCTGTCCGTCCCCAGCCGTGGCGCTTACACCAGTCGGTGCGCCCGGAGCTGTCGGAGGCGGATCTACCGGACCTCCCCCATTGCTTGCCGGAACTGCCGGATAAGCATTTTCCACGAGCATTACGAATTGGTCATGGAACCAGTGTCCGGAAACAGGAGCGTTAGGGAGCGCGCCCGTTAATATTCCGAACTGCGTTTGATAAGTTGGATCACACATGCGATCAAAGCCTTTTCCTTCATTGTTCGGAATTTCCGAGCTGGAGCCATCGGACTCACCCGGAGGCTTCACCCAGACGAAGGCGTCGATGTGGGAGGCTGCGAATCCAGATGGGGCAGTTTCAGGCGCTCTTCCCATTCCGGCACCGCTATTGTTACACCACAAGCCACGATGCTGACGGCGATCCACGCGACCCGAGTCTACAATCTCGTTAATCGTAGAACCAATCGCGCTTGTCGGTCGATCAGGGCCGCCCCAACCATTGCGGGAGGTATCGATAATAAAGCCGATGCTGCTTGGCCAGCCTGCGGAAACAAATCCGGAATAAAGGCCTGCCGCGAAATCAGCTTCACTGAAATATGGATTCCACTCATAGAAGTCGGCGGATCGAAGCGGCATACCGTTTACGTTTCGGTTCGGATCCGGCAGGTTCGGTTCTACCAGAGGCGTCGTATTCGCCGTGTTCAGAGCGAAGCCATCGATGCTGGCAAAACCGGCATCCGTTGCTTGAGCTACTTGCGTATAAAGCTGGACTGCTCCTTGACGGTTATCGTCCCAACCGAGCCAGCCGGAGTGGCCGATATCCACATACGTGTACACATTAGGAATGACAGCCAATTTATTCAGCGTATATTTAATGGCATCAACATAAATGCCACTGGAGTTGGCTGCCGCACATGCCGGGTTGCTAAGGTTAGTAACCAGGTTCGGAAGGCTGTCCGGTTCAACAACCGTAACGATCCGAATATCTTGATATTTAGGATTTGAGAAAATATCTGCAATCACATCGATATAGTCAGTTTTATACGTTTGCAGGCCTGCTTGCGTTAACGGAAGCTCCCCGTTGGAAGCCAGGGCATGACAATCCCGTCCCGGCAAGTCGTAAATAACGAACTCGGCAACGATCGGCGTATTACCTTGCTTCTGTGCCAAGGCAGCGTCCAAATGTCCCTCCAGACTGCGGCGATTGCCGTTGTTCTCTCCACCGTAAATTGCTGCGATGCGATCTAGCCATACATAAGTGTTGTAGGATTTGACGGTCTCCATTTTTGCTTTCAACGTAGCGTCGCTGACTTGAGCAATAGAAGAATCGATCAATGTAGCATAGTCAGGGTTGATATATTTTGTCGCGCCAACATACGGGTTGTCTACATGGGCTTCAGCCGCTCGGGCGTTCTGATCTCCGAAAGGGGTAAACATCGTGACAACCAATGCCGATATCAACGCAAACACTGCAGTGCGTTTTGGCAAATACTTTATCATTTCTTTCAGCTCCTGTTATAAATTTTCATAGATTATGAACAATCGCGTGGGAAATGTATGCGCTCTCAAAAATGCAGCCTTTCGATTATGCTATTCAATTACATTCCGTCTTACCCTTACTCTCCTTTCTTAACTCGTCATAAAACAGCATTAAAACCAAAATCAGATTTTTCGCTCACTCCTTTCGATAAAATTTTGTCATTACGCAGAGATTCTCCGACGAAATGACATAAAAAGAAGAAGGTTTGACGATAAACAATTGTTAAAAAACAAATCGTTCACCATCTAGACACAAATATACCATAAATAGTAAAAATAATACAAGATTCTTCTTGATTTTATTTTAATTATTTTTAAAAATTATGCTAACAAATTATTTTTTGTTATTATTTACGCTTATAGCTGGAAGTTAACCCAATCTTCATCCCGCTGTCCTTGCTTTGAAGCTGTGTCATTACGTATAAAAAACGCATTAAAAAACTGCGCGTAGCTCGCGCAGTCTAATAGCTTAAAGTGAAGCCGGATTACTCGTTATGGAATGTACAGCACTTGCCCTTCTGCTAAATTATGCTCGGCTAGCCGGTTATAAAGCTGCAGCTCCCGCGAACTGAGATTGTAACGTTCCGCGATCTCATCCAGGGTCTCTTCGCGTTGAACGATAACAAGCCGGATTTTCCGGAAAGGGGATTGATCCTCCGAATTCCCGATGAACAGGTTTTTCCACCGTACCTCTTCTTCCTCGTCCCCTGACTCCTCAGCTGCCAGCTTCATATTCCCATCTTCCTGCTCTAGCAGATTTTCCGCATCTCTATTCGGACGTTGGGTAGATAAGAGCTTGCTTATGCCAATGTCATCTCCCTGTACTGCGTCACCGCTCTTTTTGCTGTTCAGGGCAATTTTCAGTTCTTTTTTCTCCTCAGGCTGAGGGCGAATCTCGGGCTCCGCATCATGAATATATTCTTCCACCGTCTCCGTTTCAATAAATGCAGCTGCAGACGAAGCTGATTCCGAATGCGTATCAAGCCCCAACAACCCCGATTCATTCACTTCCCCCGGAACAGCCTGTACGACCTCTGCGGCATTGTTATCCTGACCAGCAGCGGATTCTGCATATTCGCGTTCCGAAAATACATCTTGCTGGTTATCTCTCTTAAACCAAGCAGGATTCTCTTCTGCAAGCTGCTCCGTATCCCGTACCTCGTTGGCCGGATTAGCTGCAGCGGGCTCCTTGTCCGTCCAAAGCGTGGAGGTGGAGAGCGGCGAATCCTCCGTCCAGGAAATAACGTTCTGATGGCCGACCTCCGGTAGCTCTGGCAGGTCGGGGAGCTCTGCAGATTCCAATGTATTATGCCATTCAGGGGCGCTATTCTCTCCGAATCCAAACGCATGCGCTTCGGAGGGCCGCAACTGCTCTTCTGCTTCTTTCTCTTCCCGCCACTCCCTTGCCGGAAATGCTTCAGCAAAGTTCTCCTCGCTTCGAATGTCCTGCTCAGATTCATGGGCCGCGATGAATTCGCTGTCCGTCCACTCTTCGCTTCCAGCAAGTGTAGTCGTCTCAATACCTTTCAACGACAAAACCCCGGTAATATTCAAGCTGCGGGCACTCAGCAAATCCACGTCAAAATTCTCGATTTCAACGGCGATCTCCTCCAGCTTGTTTACCCGGCTAAGCGGAATAGTAATCTCGACCGGAATCCAATGCTCCAGCTTGCAGCTCTCCCCCTGTCCCCGGTAAACCCCCGACAGCAGCAAATGTCCGCGAAGCGCAGCATACTCCTCGCCCGGGATCACCTGGATCTTTGGAAAGAGCTCTATTTCCTCCAATTCTTCAATCCCAACCACATCTTCCGATAAATGAACACGTTCATAAATATCAAACCTTAGACCGTAGGATTGATCAGCCAAGAATGATACCTCCTTTCAGCATTTCCAAACATGATTTCGCATCCCATGGATCATGGTCCAAATCATCGCTCGTTTTATCTATATGCTTGAAAAAGGAGTGCATGCCTGCTTTTTGCCGATCAATATGTCCTTCATCCTGCGTTTCTTTCATATGCAAATCTTGTATTAGCTATATAAGTTGAACCAACCTATTCTCATATCCACCTTATGGCCGTGGCCATCGTTCTCCACGCTATCAACTGATGTTATACGGAGGCAAAAACAAGCAAAATCCGACCTTATCGGCTGCAGCAACAATTTTGAATGAATAATCGTACAAAGACGCTCATAAGGCTAGCGGTCTCGGCTGTTTTGAGCGAATAATCGTACAAAGGCGCTCCCGGAAGCGCCCGCAGCAAGAAATTTGTATGAAAAATCGTGCAAAGGCGTGCGTAAAGCGGTCTGGTACTATAGTGTTGGACGAAAAATCGTGCAATTTCGAAAGAGCATTTCACACGGCTGCTTTTACTGTAAAATCTATAGCTCAACTTAGCTAGCCCTGCAGCTGCTCTCGCAGTGCTTCCCAGCTTGCAGGCCAGGGATCCGACACAGATAAGGTCTCCCCTGTCAGCGGATGGGCAAAGCTTAGGCTCTCGCCATGAAGCGCCTGATGGGACAACAGCTTAGTACTTCCCCCGTACAAAGCATCTCCGATGAGCGGATACCCGGCATGACTCATATGAACGCGAATCTGATGCGTGCGTCCGGTTTCCAGCGTAAGCCGAACCAGGCTCGCAGCTGGATAAGCCTCTATCAATTCTATGTGCGTTACTGCCCTTTGACCCGTCGGTGATACGCGACGCCGCGATTTATGGTGACGATCCTTGCCGATGGGCTGATCAATTACGCGCAGCGCTGGACTCACCGTCCCTTGCACCAAGGCGACGTAGACTCGGCCGATTTCTTTGCGTGCCATCGCCGCGTCCAGCTTCAACTGAGCGTAAGTGTTCTTGGCATACAATACCGGGCCAGACGTAAATTCGTCCAGCCTATGAATATGCTCGGGAGCAACGTGCTCGCCCCGTTCCGAGTAAATCGCCGCCACAATATTGGCTAAAGTCGGCTGACGGCTTTGTCCGTCGGGATGCACCTTAACCCCGACTGGCTTATGTACGACGAGGCAGAAATCATCCTCATACAAAATCTGTAACGGAAACTCCGGCAGCATCGGCTCATACTGGGAAGTTCTTGGCGGAAAAAGCCGCAGACGTAGGCGATCCCCTGCCAGCTTGATGCCCTGCTCAGCTTCAAGCATACGCTGCAGCTTGGGCGGAAGGCCTAATACGCCTTCCAGCCAACCCAAGGCTGCTTCAAAACGGTCGCCGCTTGCTGGAAGCGGCAGCTTGCCGGGCATCAGCTCTAACCATTCGCCCCGTCTTTGACCGGTGAGCTGTGAACTCACAGCTTCTGCAGCGCATGACGATGCGCTTCGATCGTGACGTCGATGTCCTCCTCGGTATGAACGCCGGAGACGAACATCCCCTCGAACTGGGATGGAGCTATATTGATTCCCTCTTTTACCAGCGCGGCAAAGTAACGACGGAACAGATCCAAATCACTGCTCTTCGCCGTATCATAGTCAACGACCTGTTCCTTCGTGAAGAACGGGCAAACCATCGAGCCTACGCGGTTGATTATGCTAGGAATTCCCGCTTTCTTGGCATTCGCTTCAAGACCTGCCTGGAGCCTCGCCGACAATTGCTCCAAACGGTCATAAACCTCCGGAGTGAGTAAGGATAGCGTAGTAAAACCGGCAATCATAGCCAGAGGGTTGCCGCTCAGCGTGCCCGCCTGATAAATTGGCCCCGACGGAGCGATCTGCTCCATAATTTCGCGTTTGCCGCCGTAGGCGCCAACCGGCAGTCCCCCACCGATCACTTTACCCAGACAGGTTAAATCCGGAGTCACTCCATATAATCCTTGAGCGCAGTGCAGATGAACGCGGAAGCCAGTCATCACTTCATCAAAAATAAGCAGGCTGCCATATTCCGTCGTTATGCGGCGCAGACCTTCCAAGAAGCCAGGCTGTGGCGGAACCACTCCCATATTCCCTGCCACCGGCTCTACAATGACGCCTGCGATCTCCTCGCCAAAGCGTTCGAAGGCCAATCGCACCGATTCCAAATCATTATAAGGAACGGTAATCGTATTCGCCGCCACGCCTTCCGGAACGCCAGGGCTGTCCGGGAGGCCGAGGGTAGCTACGCCGGAACCGGCTTTGATCAGCAGGCTGTCGGCATGGCCGTGATAAGAGCCCTCGAACTTCATAATTTTGCTGCGTCCTGTGTACCCGCGAGCCAGTCGGATTGCACTCATCGTAGCCTCCGTGCCGGAGTTGACCATGCGAACGACCTCGATCGACGGCACACGTTCGGCAACAAGCTCTGCCATCTGCGTCTCAAGCAGCGTAGGCGCACCGAAGCTCGTCCCCTTTGCAGCCGTCTCCTGTAGGGCTTTTACGACTTCGGGATGCGCATGCCCCATAATTAACGGACCCCATGATCCGACGTAATCGATATAGCTGTTCCCGTCGATATCGTAAATACGCGAGCCGATACCATGATCCATATAAATAGGCGTGAGCCCAACGGATTTGAATGCACGCACCGGGCTGTTCACTCCGCCCGGCAGCACCTTTTTTGCTTCCTCAAAAGCCTGTTGAGATCGCACTTCCCCTTTGCGTCCGATAGTTGTACTCATTGACGTCACGCTCCTTGCTTCATCATTGATCTATGATTATATTAGAATTCCCTTCCCCAGGTATTCCTTGGGGAATGTTATTTCCCTTCACGCAGCCAACGCGCCGCATCTTTGGCAAAATACGTAATGATAATGTCTGCGCCTGCCCGCTTCATGCCGAGCAGCATCTCGTTAACGATAGCCCGCTCGTTAATCCACCCTTGATTGGCCGCAGCCTTGACCATCGAATATTCACCGCTCACATTATAGGCTACAATCGGCAGTTCAAACTCATCGCGAAGCATCCGAATTACGTCCATGTAAGCCAGTGCCGGCTTCACCATCAGCATGTCCGCGCCTTCAAGCACATCCGTCTCCGCTTCGCGCAGCGCCTCGCGCGCATTGGCAGGATCCATCTGGTAAGTCTTGCGGTCGCCGAATTGCGGCGCCGAATCCGCAGCTTCCCGAAACGGGCCATAAAATGCCGAGGCGTATTTTACGGAATACGACATAATCGGCACATGACTGAAGCCCGCTTCGTCCAGCCCGGCACGAATAGCCTGCACGAAGCCGTCCATCATATTCGACGGTGCGATAATGTCTGCACCCGCTTGAGCCTGCGATACGGCTGTCTTTACGAGCAGCTCCAGGGATTCATCGTTCAATACGTCGCCGCAGACATGGCCGTCCCTTTCAAAGGTGTGAACCATGCCGCAGTGGCCGTGATCCGTAAATTCGCATAAACAAGTATCTGCGACTACAAGCAGGTCGGGATACCACGATTTAATCAATCGCGTAGCCTCCTGCACGATGCCGCCCTCAATGAAAGCTGACGTTCCCACGCTGTCTTTTTGTTCAGGTATGCCAAAGAGAAGCACTGCCGGAATACCTAGATCGACGATTTCCTTGACTTCCTCCTGAAGCCGGTCTAGGGAAAAATGAAAAACACCCGGCATCGAAGATATTTCATTCTTCACGCCGCTGCCATAGGTTACGAATATCGGCTGCACGAAATCGTCCACCGTAATTACCGTTTCACGAACCATGCCGCGAATCGCAGCAGATTGCCGCAAGCGACGATGTCTTACAATTGGAAATGTCATAGGTTATCTCATCCTTCCGTTTTCCCAACCCACCTAAACCCTCCCTTGTCTTAAGGGAGGGCCCCAAGGGCTGCGCCCTCTGGACTCCCGCAATTGGAGTAACGTAAGAGTGATAGAGCCGCTCCTGCACCGCTGTCCCTTGACGGGGATGCGCTTTAGGTTTGGTGCGTGGAACGGTTTTCCCCTTCGGGTACGTCTTACTTTTGGCGCCCCTGGGCAACCTGGGTAAACATGCTGCTCATCCCTGCAACGGGAGATGCTCCCGGGCAAGCTGCGTACGATCCAGCCGCTTGCCGCCTGACGGGCTCGCTCTACGTTAGGCGCGCCTGCTGTTGGGTGGGTGGAGTTCATTTAGTTGTATATGAAGTTACGTCAGCTATAAAAGGCGTTGTCCCCTGCGGGGATACGCTTGCTACGGTGCAATGATTGCCTAGTGCTGCGTTTATTGTTCCTCTGTTGATGACTGCCTGGCAACGCTCTCCCCTACGGAGATACGCTGACTATGGTGCAGAGATTTTAGTTAATAATTGCTGGTATTAGATGACTGATTAATCCCGCACGCTGGCCCGCCAATCGCAAAGAGATTGGACAAGACTGCTGATCGTGGATTCCTCGGCCATGATATCGACGTTGAAGCCGACGTCTCGCGCGGTTTGTGCGGTAAGGGGGCCGATACAAGCGATTACGGCCCCGGACAAAGCTTGTACCGGGTCGGCGAGCCCCATGCCTTTTAGAGCCGCAACCAGGTTATTCACGGTTGATGAGCTGGTGAAGGTCACGACATGGATGCCGCCCTCTTCGATAAGCTTCAACAGCTCATCGTCCTCTTCGTCGGCGGGCACGGTCTCATACATGACCGCATCGGTGACGGTCAGCCCCTTCTCCCGCAGCACCTCCGGCAGCCAAGCGCGGCCGAGATCCCCACGCGGCAGCAGCACCTGCTGCCCGGCTAACATTTCGTCGCCGTAAGCCTCGAACATGCCCTCGGCCTGGTATTGTCCTGGCAGCTCCTCGGCGGCAATTCCCCGGGAGCGCAGAGCTTCCTTCGTTGCCGGGCCAACCGCGGCGATTCTCGCGCGATGAAGCGAACGGATGTCTTGTCCCAGTTTTTCCAAGTGCATGAAGAAATACTCTACCCCGTTGACACTTGTAAAGAACACCCAATCATATTCCCCAAGACGGCTTAATGCCGCGTTCGTATGAGCAATCTGCTCCTTATCCTGAGGCAGGCGTATATCGATAACCGGGAACTCATACGGCTCGCCGCCTAAATCCTCGATTTGCGCGACGAGCTCACTGGCCTGGATCCGGGCACGCGTGACGAGTATGCGTTTGCCGAACAAGGGAAGGCTCTCCGCCCACTTCAAATGCTCGCGCTGCGTTACGACATCGCCCACTACAATGACAGCCGGGGGTTGAAAATTGGCCTCCAGCACTTTGCGTTCAATATCCTCCAGCGTTCCGGTCAAGGTTGCCTGCTCCGCCCGCGTTCCCCAGCGTACAAGAGCGACAGGTGTGTCGGGAGACCTGCCGTAGGTAATGAGCTGTCTGCTAATGTAACCGATTTTGGCTACGCCCATCATGAAAATAAGCGTCCCCGTCGCATTCGTTACTTTTTCCCAGTTGATGGACTTGTCCAGCTTGTCCGGGCTCTCATGTCCGGTAATGATGGAAAGGGAAGAAGCCATATCCCGATGAGTCACCGGAATACCCGCATACGCAGGCACCGAAATCGCTGCTGTAATCCCAGGTACAATTTCATAAGGAATCCCATGCTTGCGCAGCAGCTCGGCTTCCTCGCCAACCCGGCCAAAAATCGTCGGGTCGCCGCCCTTAAGCCGAACGACCGTCTTCCCCGTCAGAGCCAAATCAACGAGCAGCTGATTAATCTCCTCCTGCTTCATCGTATGGCGATCCGGCAGCTTGCCCACGTATACCTTCTCCGCCCCGCGCTTCATCTTCTTGAGCAAGCTGGGATTAGCCAGACGGTCGTATACGACGACATCCCCTTTTTCCAGGCACTGCAATCCCTTTACCGTAATCAATCTCGCATCACCGGGTCCCGCCCCGACTAAATATACCTTGCCAGCCATCCCCATCACTCACTCCCTGACTTCCGCCAAAATTTCATCTGCTCCTCTGGAGATCAGCTTGCCCGCGACATCTTCGCCCAGCTTCAGCGGATCATCTCCGATCAGGACATCCTTGAGTACAAGACGCCCATCCGGCGTTCCTACCATTCCTGTCAGTTCGATGCGCCCTGCACCAGCTCCAGGCTCAACCTGCCTAGCCTCATCCCGCGCCAATGTAGCATATGCCCCGATCGGTACCTGGCAGCCGCCATTCAGCACGCGAAGAAATTGGCGTTCCGCCGCTACGGTCAGTTCGGTATCTGGATCGTTATATAAAGAGAGCAGATGGCGTACCTCCTCGTCATTCTCGCGGCATTCAATGCCAAGCGCCCCCTGTCCAACAGCAGGCAAACAGATATCCACTGGTAAAAAAGAGGTAATCCGCTCTTCCCAGCCCATTCGGTATAGTCCTGCTGCAGCAAGAATAATGGCGTCA
Organism: Paenibacillus lentus; assembly: GCF_042714055.1. GTDB lineage: Bacteria > Bacillota > Bacilli > Paenibacillales > Paenibacillaceae > Fontibacillus > Fontibacillus lentus_A. The sequence continues at coordinate 172,248 of NZ_JBHGVC010000008.1, read as the reverse complement.
AAGCCCTCTGTTTCCAACTTACGCAGCCTGGAATCGATATTGCCTCGAATCCATTCCAGCTTCAAATCCGGACGGTATTTCTTCAGCTGACTGGAGCGGCGCAGACTGCTAGTGCCGATTTTAGCTCCTTCCGGAAGCTCATCCAAACTCATTCCGTTCCTTGAAATCAGCGCATCCCGAGGATCCACCCTGCGCGGAACTGCTCCGGTCACAAGGCCATTCTGCAGAACCGATGGCATATCCTTCATGCTATGTACGGCCATATCAATTTCGCCGCTGAGCATCGCTTGCTCGATTTCCTTGACGAACAAGCCTTTACCCCCTACTTTCGATAAGGTCACATCCAGAATGCGATCGCCCTTGGTCACAATTTTGCGGATTTCAAAATCATAAGGCAGCCCATGCTCCTCGCATATCGCCTTCAGCGCATCGATCACCTGACCCGTTTGCGTCAGCGCCAATTGGCTTTGTCGTGTTCCAACGACAATCGTTCGTTTTTTCATCTTCATTCCTCCTGATATGCATCAATCCATACAGCTATTTCCTCTTCACTCCAAGAACGGAAGCGCTCCTCGCGGATTTGCGTCAATATATCCAAATCAGCTAACGCTTTAAATAGCAGCTGACGTCTCCCGCGATCAGGCACGCGTTCTTTAATACGCATCCTGATCTTGCTTAAAAAATCTATATAAGCCTCGTAATACTCCCCGAACATCGCATCGATCTCCCGGCACAGCCCTCGGGAAACCGCAGGCCCTGCCCCCGAGGAAGATACGGCTACGATAAGACTGCCCCTCCGGACTGAGGCCGGCGTAATAAAAGAGCCCCGCATCCCGTCGCTGGTATCGTTCACCAGCACTCCCAGGCTCTCCGCCTCAAATACGACCGCTCCGTTCACCTGCCCATCGTCCGTAGCCGCATAGGCTAGAAAAGCCCCCTTCAAATCTCCCTGCCGATAGGTCCGCTTTATCCAATGAACCTGACCCTTCTCGAAACAGGACATTAAATAAGGGGTGAGCGAGGGACTAATGACGATCGTTTCCGCTGATGCGGCCAGCAGTGCAGTTACTTTTCTCTCAGCAATTTGCCCGCCGCCTACGACAACACAGCGTCTTCCCGTACAGTTCATCATGAGAGGCATATAATGCGGCATTTCCATCGTTACCACTCCCCGATCCAGCCATGGCCATCGGATGACTTTGTTTGTGATTTATATTGATAATAGCATAACCTACCATCCTTTTTTTTGCCACGTCCGCCGTACGGAATATGTTTGGCAGCAAAGCAAGGCTGCCGAACATTAAAAATGCCCTGAGCCTCCGTTTCCGGATTGCACCCTAATGCAATACGAGAAATAAAACAGAAGGCTCAGGGCATACAAATATGATCCCGGCATATATTCAAGGATGAAGCTCTCGATACGCGTATTGTTCTATACCGATACTTGTACGAGTGAAAGAGCTTCTTCTTTTTCCAATGTCGGTTCTTTCTTCTTCTCCTCTTGTTCTGGGGAAGAAGCTTTTTGAACCTCGCTGCTCTGTTTATCGGCTGAAGCAGACGATTCAGACAGAGCCTCCAGCTGCTCTTCCAAAGCGAAAATTTGCGTAAACATCTCGAGCGCATCCGCGCCCTGCTCTTCTCCCGCAAGCTCCTTGATCCGGTTAATCGGATCATGCATCATCTGGTTCACGATACTCTTGGTCAAACGACGAATGACCTTCCGCTGCCGCTCATCCAGCTCGGGCAGCTTATTGAACAAACTTTCCATCGTGCTCTCATGAATCGAAGACGATTTCTCCTGGAGAGCGCGAATCACAGGTCTGACTCCTAACGTTTGCAGCCAGTTGGCGAATACGCCCATCTCCTCTTCAATCATCCAGTCAATTTTGAGAGCCTCGCTGCGGCGCATTTCCATGTTGCTCTCTACGATTCCTTCCAGGTCATCGATATCGTAAAGGAACACATTGTCCAGTTCGCCAATCGATGGATCGATATCGCGAGGCACCGCTATATCTATAATAAACAATGGCCGATCCGGCCGCTGCTCCATGCTGCTTTTAACCTGAGAGGATGTAATTACATAACCATCCGCTCCAGTAGAACTAATCAATATATCAATATCCTGCAGCCGATGCATCGCTTCCTGCATCGAGCAAGGAATGCCGTCAAATTTGGAAGCCAGCTCCTGCGCACGGCCGAAGGTACGGTTAGCCACAAGCACCTCTGCCGCTCCGCCTCCGCTTAAATGCTTCGCTGTCAGTTCGCTCATTTTTCCTGCGCCGAGAATAAGCACCTTCTTGCCCTCGAAGCTGCCGAAAACCCGCTTGCCCAGTTCAACGGCGGCATAGCTTACCGATACGGCGCTCTCGCCGATCGCGGTCTCGGAATGGGCTCTTTTGCTAAGAGTAATGGCCTGCTTAAAGAGCATATTAAACCATGTGCCTGTGGCCTTCTCGCTTTGAGACAGCAAAAAGGAGCTGCGAACCTGGCCAAGTATTTGCGTCTCGCCAAGCACCATAGAATCAAGGCCGCAAGCGACCCGGAATAGATGGCGAATGGCTTGCTCATCCTCATACATGTACAAATGCTGGGTAAACTCTTGTCTAGGAATGCCAAACCATTGCTCCATGAAGCTGCGGATAAAATAACCGCACATATGCAAACGATCAACAACGACATATATTTCCGTTCTGTTGCAGGTTGCTATAATGACGCCTTCCAATACACTCTTGGTGCGTTTCAACTCTTGCAACGCTTGCGGCAAATCCCGTTCGGCAAAAGTAAAACGTTCTCTGACTTCCACAGGCGCTGTTCGATAGTTCAACCCGACTACGACGATGTGCATTGCAAGTTCACCTGCCTTGTTAAGATGTCATAGCATCAATCGAAAATAAACTATGTTAATTATATCACACGAATAGCGGATTCCCCGTTGCTTTTGATGAGCTATTTATGAACTCTTTATGAAAATAACCAAAATATTCCGCCAAAAAAACAAATAACCATGGAATTGCTCCATGGTTATCTTATTTTACCCAATTTTCCGCAAACTATGAGCTACGAAACCACTGAGTCTTCGATTTCTTCTTTATACGAGCTCCACTTGATTCATAACCGGCGTTACGACCTCAAGCTCGCCCAGTCCGCGAATGATCTTCTTCGCATACATTTTCTCCGGCTTTAATACGGACACCAGGTAATCGATCGCTAATTGCGGATCAACCGTCTCCCCACAAGTATAGCAATCAATAGCAGCAAACCCTCTCTCAGGATACGTATGAATCGAGAGATGGCTCTCCGACAACAACACAAGTACCGTCGCACCTTGCGGTTCGAACTGTTTGGATTGCACGGACAATACCGTTGCTCCACAAGATTCAGCAGCTTCCACCAAATGAGCTTGCAATAGCTCTGCATTGTTCAGTACCTCAAAGTCGACTCCCCAAGTATCAACAGCAACGTGTCTTCCGAAAGTTGAATATTCCATCCTTCGGTTCCCCCTTCCTAGGAATAAAATGTTTGAAAAAATTTCATCCGCTAGGACCTACGTCATTCACTTCCCGAGGGAAAAATCTCTCGCAACATCTCCATGTCCTGAGTGAATCCTGGTTCCTATATTCTTTTCAACGAGATTAAAAATACCATCTATCCGTAACAAATGCAACACTTTTCGCAAAAAAAGTTTGTTTGTTTGCCCGGAAAAAAAACTACCCTAGCTTTAGGGTAGTTTTCCTTACCACTTTATGTCATTCCCATGGCATTGGTGACAGCCGTCTAGAAATTGTTATTCATAGCCTGTTCAGGCTTCTAGAGCGAACAAACGGCGGGTGTGCTTGCGAAGCTCACCGTCAATCCGCTGCACAGACGCGGAATCCTGCGCAACAAAGCGCTGATCCAGAAGAACGTTCACCTCGCGGTGAATTCGTTCAATCTCCCGCTCCACGTCATTGTTACGGTAAATGCGTTGAAGCTCGCCGACCGTATCCTTATGCTCATAGACCAATTTGTAGGAATCGCGGGAATACTCCACGATTTTACGTACGCGGCCCTCTTGATAATAATACATCATCATGAATCCGTTATAAATGCGTGTAACCATACCCGAGCCTTTAAAGGCCGCAAACAACAATCGCATTACGTTGGTTAAATGGGGTTTTTCCAAGCGGAAAGACAACTCACAGACGTAATATCCGTCCTTACGGTCAAAAGGCAGATGAACTTCTTCTCCGCTATCATCCTCCAGCACCACCTCTTGGCCGCCATTATCCAGCACCTTTACCCGCTGACGAACATGAGGATCATATACCTTGTGAATAAACTGAGACATCTGAACTTCCGACAATCGTAAACTGGCATTAACATATTCTGTGGCTAACCGCTGAGCCATAAAAATCTCCTCAATTCTTTTAGCAATCCTTAATGATAATTATACACTACTTATTCAAGGTATTGCTCAGCGTTCAAAACGTGAATTCCTGCCATTTTTCAGAAAAAAACGGTTTTAGCCGTTCTCAGCTGCAAAAATCCCCCTGCATGCTCACTTTCCTGCTGAAACTTCTTCAAATCCCTTTATCATCCGTTGATTCTTAATTATTTTTCATTCCGGGGAGTCCTGCTGCACCTGCTCCTCTTGTTGAAGGATATGACGGCTAATATGGCTCCATAGCTCGTCCTTGCCGATGCCCTCTTCGGAAGAAAACATGACGAATTGATCCCTCGCCCGGAGGACGAGTGAATCCTTAATAATTTTAATATGCTTCTGCCAGCGGGATTTGGGTATTTTATCGGCTTTCGTGCCGACGACACACACCGGCAGATCGTAATGCTTCAGCCAATCGTACATCATTTCATCGTCCTTCGTAGGAGGATGTCTTAAATCGATGACAAGCAGGATCAGCTTCAGGGCATCCCTTTCGAGCAAATACTTCTCAATCATTTGCCCCCAAACCTGACGCTGCGTTTTGGATACTTTAGCATATCCGTACCCGGGCAAATCGACGAAATACAATTGGTCGTTAATGCGATAGTAATTCAGGTGCTGCGTCTTTCCAGGCGTCGAACTGGTTCGCGCCAAATTCTTGCGGGCTATCATCCGATTGATCAGCGATGATTTGCCGACATTGGAGCGCCCCGCCAGAGCAATCTCCGGCAAGGCGTCTCCTGGATACTGATCAGGGCCAACCGCGCTGATCACAAATTCTGCATTCGTTACTTTCATACGTTAAAATTCCTCTCTAATGGATCCCCGATTGATCTACAAGGGCATGCTCCAGCACCTGATCCATATGGGACACAGGAACAAACACAACGTCTTCCTTCACGCTGTCCGGAATATCGCGCAGGTCGCGTTCGTTGTCTTTAGGGAGCAGAATCTTTTTATACCCTGCCCGGTGGGCGGCCAGCGATTTCTCCTTCAAGCCGCCGATCGGCAGCACGCGCCCACGCAGCGTGATCTCTCCCGTCATTGCCACGTCTTTGGAGACATAGCGGTTCGTCAGCGCGGAGATGAGCGCCGTCGCTATCGTAATGCCTGCGGAAGGCCCGTCTTTCGGTATGGCTCCTTCCGGGATATGAATGTGAATATCGTTCTTCTCATGGAAATCGAGCGGAATACCCAGCTCCGCCGCTCGGGATCTCGTATAACTGAAAGCCGCCTGAGCCGACTCCTTCATCACATCGCCAAGCTTCCCGGTCAACGTAAGCTTCCCGGTTCCCGGTACGACGGTCACCTCGATGACAAGGGTCTCGCCGCCAACTTCCGTCCAGGCCAGCCCGGTTACCGTACCGATCTGATCCTCCAGGTCAGCTACGCCATACCTGTATTTCGGGACGCCTAAATAATCCTTGATGTCGTCAGGCTCGATTACAATGCGTTCCACGTTCTCGGATACGATTTTCTTGGCCGCCTTCCGGCACAGGGCCGCGACCTGCTGCTCCAAGTTGCGTACACCCGATTCCCGGGTATACTCTCGAATCGTACGCAGCAGGCTGTCCTCGCTAATCTCCAGCTGCTCGGGGGTCAGCCCATGATCACGCTTCTGCTTGGGAAGCAGGTAACGCGAAGCAATCTGCAGCTTCTCCAGCTCGGTATAACCCGGAATATAGAGCATTTCCATCCGATCCAGCAGTGGACGAGGAATGTTATGCACCGCATTCGCCGTCGTCACGAACATGACGTTCGACAGGTCGAATGGCAGTTCAATGAAGTGGTCGCTAAACGTATTATTCTGCTCCGGATCAAGCACCTCAAGCAGTGCTGAAGATGGATCTCCGCGAAAATCGGAGGCCATTTTATCGATTTCATCGAGCAGGAATACAGGATTCAGCGTACCCGCCGACTTCATGCCCTGAATGATACGGCCGGGCATCGCTCCCACGTAAGTACGGCGATGGCCGCGAATTTCAGCCTCGTCTCTTACGCCGCCCAGTGAGATCCGCACGAACTCACGGCCGAGTGACCGTGCAATCGAGCGAGCTAGAGAGGTTTTCCCTACCCCTGGCGGCCCTACGAGGCAAAGAATCGGCCCTTTAAGCTTCTTCACGAGCTTCTGTACTGCCAAGTATTCGAGCACGCGCTCCTTCGGCTTATCCAGGCCATAGTGATCCTCGTTGAGCACTTGCTCTGCTTTGGCCAGATCCAGATCATCTTCGGTTCTCTTGTTCCAAGGCAGGCTAAGAAGCCAGTCGACATAGTTGCGGATGACACCGCCTTCAGCAGAGCTGGCAGGCATCTTCTCCAGGCGGTCGATTTCCTTCTCTACCTTCTCTCGGACTTGATCGGGCAGCTCTTTTTCCTCCAGCTGAGCACGCAGCTCCTCCACTTCACCTGCCCGGCCTTCCTTCTCACCGAGCTCCTTCTGGATCGCCTTCATCTGTTCGCGCAAATAATATTCCTTCTGCGTCTTCTCCATTTGCTTCTTGACGCGCTGGCTGATTTTGCGCTCCAGCTCCAGCACTTCACGCTCATTATTCAAAATATCCAGCAGCTTCTCCAGCCGCTTTCTTACATCGATTGTCTCTAAAATTTCCTGTTTATCCTTGATTTTAAGCGACAAGTGGCTTGTAATGACATCCGCCAGACGCCCAGCCTCTTCAATATCGGACACCGCGGCCAACGTCTCCGGCGTGACCTTTTTGGACAAATTAATGTAGTGCTCGAATTGGGTCAGTACGGTACGCATGAGTGCATCTACCTCTGGATCAAGCGTCTCCTCTTCGGGACGCTCCTGCGCAAGCACCTCGTAATGTTCGTCATTGTCCAAATATTCAATAATTTCAGCGCGCTCCACTCCTTCGACCAATACACGGATCGTTCCGTTAGGGAGCTTCAGCATCTGCCGAACTTTCGCAACTGTACCGATACGAAAAATATCTTCTTGGGTCGGCTCTTCTATGTTCACTTCGGATTGAGAACAGAGGAGAATCAAATTGTCGTCTACCATCGCTTTTTCCAGCGCCTTTACGGATTTCTCCCGGCCTACGTCCAAATGCAAAACCATGCTCGGATAGACGAGAAGGCCGCGTAAGGGCAGCAAAGGAAAACGACGGCTTTTGGATTTATGGGATCCCATCGCTTTCGCACCTCCAAACGTTCTCGTTAGATATTAGTCCTATTTTAGCAAATGTTTCTTGAAAACACCAACGAAGAGCGACTGCTACATGCAGCCGCCCCGGTAAAACCTTCGACTGTAAAACCCTTTTACGTGTTAGTCAATACGGGCACACAAGTCACATTTCTGACGCCGAATCTAAAGGCTGCCAAACAGGATGAGAAGCTACAGCGCCCCGCCTTGCGGAGACTCCGCATGCAGAAATGGGGCCGGCGCCGGAACAAAGGAGTCCCCGCCAAGCGACAAGTCAAAATTCTTATCAGCTTCGGGCCCGAACACATGACGGAACACCTCGGACACCGATTCTACCGGAATTACCCGCAGCCCCTGCAGGCCCTCAAACAGCGTCTGCCAATTATCCTTCGGTATAAGCACGGTCGTCGCTCCCGCTTGAAAAGCCGCTTCTACTTTGGCAACGACCCCGCCCACCGGCTTCACTTTGCCGTGTATGCCAAGCTCACCGGTCATGGCGATCCGATTGTCCACAGGCACTCGCTTGATCGCGGAAGCAATGGCTGTGGCGATGGCCATTCCGGCGGACGGGCCGTCGATCGGCGTGCCTCCGGGAAAGTTAATGTGCAGATCATAATTCGCCGGATGAAGCCCAATGCTCTTTAGTACGGTCAGCACATTTTCCACCGAGCCTTTAGCCATGCTTTTTCGCCGCAGCGTCCGGTTTCCTCCGCCAATTTCCTCCTCATCCACCACACCCGTGATGGTATAGACGCCCTTGCCTTTTTGGACAGGCACGGCCGTCGCTTCAATATCCAGCAAGGTTCCCATATTAGGTCCATACACGGCGAGCCCATTGACGACCCCGATTTCCGATTGCTCGTTGATTTTACGATCCGGACGCGGTGCAAGCTGGCTGCTCGTAGCGACCCATTCCAAATCCGAAGCCAGCAAATGATCGCGCTGCTCGGTCAAGGCAAGCCCTGCCGCAAGCTGAACCATATTCACGGCCTCCCGCCCGTTCGTCGCAAATTTCTTGATGACCTCGATCGCCTCGGGACAGGGCTGAAAGCCAATCCTTTTTACCGCATCCTCGGCAATTTGCGCGATTTCATCCGGCAGCAGCGGTCGGAAATAAATTTCCATGCAGCGGGAACGGAGGGCCGGAGGAATTTCATGCGAGGAACGCGTCGTCGCTCCGACCAACCGAAAATCGGCAGGCAATCCATTTTGGAATATGTCATGGATATACGCTGGCGTTCCGGAGTCCTCGGAATTATAGTAGGCACTTTCCAGATACACCTTGCGATCCTCCAGCACCTTTAACATTTTATTCATTTGAATGGAATGAAGCTCCCCAATTTCATCAATAAACAGAATGCCGCCATGCGCTTTCGTCACAGCACCCGGTTTTGGCTGCGGAATCCCCGCAACCCCCATAGCGCCCGCCCCTTGATAAATCGGATCATGAACCGAACCAATGAGCGGATCGGCAATTCCCCTTTCGTCGAACCTGGCGATCGTGGCGTCCATTTCAATAAATTTTGCGTCCGCTTTAAACGGAGATATCGGGTTTTTCTTTGCTTCCTCCATCACCACTCGGGCAGCAGCCGTCTTGCCGACCCCAGGCGGGCCATAAATAATTACATGTTGGGGATTGGCGCTACATAATGCAGCCTTTAAAGCCCGGAGTCCATCCTTTTGGCCAACGATATCGTTCATAGTCGCGGGACGCGTACGTTCCGCAAGCGGCTTCGTCAATGACACCGCCCGCAGTTTGCGCAGCTTCTCCATTTCTTTGCGCGACTCTTTGTCCACTGCGGTTCGGTTTCCCCGCTGGCTGCGAAGCTGATTCCAGAAATAAAGCCCAATCACAACGGCAAAAAACATTTGGACGGACATCAAAATTACATTCAGTTCCATTATACAGAGCCTCCCACACTTTTACTGATACATGGTAGTATTGCCCTATTCGCCCATCATAAAACGCAAATGAAAGCTAAAAATGCAATTAAGAAAAACGTCCATCGTCATTACTCTCTAAAGAGCCAGACCACAATCGGCATTACTTCCTAAAGAATTAGATCGCGATCTGCACTACTTTCTAAAGAGCCAAACCGCGATCGGCATTACTTTCTAAAGTGCTAGACCCCGATCGGCGAAAGTCATTAAGGTTTACGGATTTGATTAACTTTAAGGTGGCTTTATCACTTATATGGCAAGGCCAAAGTGTCTAAGTGTATTTCATACAGTTAGTTCACCGGTTTTGGCCATGTCTGAGGAAACTAACTGGAGAACTGCAGCTAGAATAAAAAGTGGACAGTCCTTAAGTGAACCTAGATAATAATCCTTAAGGGAGAGATGTCCGGATGGAACGTAATAGTTACAGTGAAGAGTTTAAGAAGCAGACAGTGAAGTATATTTTAGAGCAAGGTAAGTCAATGTCGCAGTTGGCCGAAGAACTCGGTATATCTGCGGGTGTGTTGCATAACTGGAAAGCACTTTACCGTGATGATATCCAGCTGGAATCTTTAGTTACACCGGAGAGAGTGCGTCAACTCGAACAACAACTGCGTAAAAAGGAACTGGAGAATCAAGAGAAGGAGCGGGAAAATCAAGATCTCCAGGAAGAACTCGCTATATTAAAAAAGGCGCTGCACATCTTCAGCAAAGAAAGGAACTGAGGTTCCAATTCATCAAAGAACATCGCTCCGAGTTTCCAGTGGAGAAGATGTGAAAGGTTTTACATTGGCTATTTGTCGCCGGTTCAATTTGCTGCGCAATTCAAGAAGGAGACGGCATAAACTTTCACTTAATAGGTGTCCACTTTCTTGACAGAAGTCCAGATTTCCATTTAGTACAAGTGATAATTCAAAAAAAGATTAACTAACTGTAGAAAATACATTTAGTATTCAAATTCAATATAAAAACGATTGACCTGGAATGTCCGTATGCCGATAACACCCATGAATTATTATATAAGTTCAATAAAAAACGGGTGATTGGAACGGGTAACTGGATGGACTCTACCAACGATATAGGGTGCCCTTTATTAAAAGAAACAATTAAGCTTATATGCCTAAAAAGCCAAAATATCAAATATAAATGCCAAAATATAAATGCCCAAAAAAACCGTGAACTGCGCTTCATGCAGTTCACGGTTTCCTTCATCTTTATTTCTTTGCTTATATTTACGCATGGACTTATGCGTTCAAAACGCTTGTACTTTTTCAAAATTATTGCTCATCGTTTATTCCTTCGCGGTGGCTGCCCGGTGCTCCTTGCGGCCGGGGATTTCGCCAGTCGCTTCATAGACCTCCACGATGTGGTCGATTTCTTTCTTCAACTCCGATACCAAATCCGCTTCCGGCACCTTGCGAATCATTTCCCCATAACGGAACAGGAGACCTTCGCCGCGTGCCCCGGCAATCCCGATATCGGCTTCACGCGCTTCGCCTGGCCCATTCACCGCGCAGCCAAGCACAGACACTTTAATCGGTACTTTCAGATTGGCTATATAATCTTCTACTTCGTTGGCGATCGCGAACAGATCGATGTCTAAACGGCCGCAGGTCGGACAGGACACCAAGGTTGCTGCGTTCGAAATTAAACCAAAGGTCTTGAGCAGCTCTCGAGCAACCTTCACTTCCTCTACAGGGTCAGCGCTCAATGAAATACGAAGCGTAGAACCGATGCCCATCGATAGCAGAGCTCCAATGCCGGCCGCGCTTTTGACGGTACCTGAGAACAACGTACCTGCCTCGGTAATGCCAAGATGCAGCGGATAAGGAATGACTTCTGCGGCTTTGGAATACGCTGCAATAGCCATCGGTACATCAGACGCTTTGAGCGACACAATGATATCGTGAAAATCAAGCTCTTCCAGTATTCCGATATGGAACAACGCGCTCTCCACCATCGCCTCCGGCGTAGGATAGCCGTATTTTTCGAGCAGATGGTTTTCAAGGGAACCGGCATTTACCCCGATGCGGATCGGGATACCTTTCTCCTTGCAAGCTTTAACGACAGCCTCAACCTTCTCTCTCCGCCCAATGTTTCCCGGATTAATCCGCACCTTGTCAATGCCGTTCTCAATCGCGAGCAGAGCTAGTTTGTAATTAAAATGAATATCAGCCACAAGCGGTATATGAATCTGCTTCTTGATTTCCTTGATCGCCGCAGCAGCCTCTTCATTATTCACGGTCACGCGAACCAATTGACAGCCTGCTTCCTCAAGCCGGTGGATTTCCGCCACCGTTGCGGCCACATCTGCGGTCTTCGTCGTGCACATGCTCTGAATGATTACTTCGTTACTGCCGCCGATCGTTAGATTACCAACTTTGACCGGCCGGGTATCTTGTCTCAAGAATGTCATTTCAGGTCTCTCCCATAACGTCAAAGCTCCACCCCTGCAAGCAAGCGCGTAAACTTGACGCGCCTCTGGCAAAGGTGGAGGACTAGACATCTATTTTGTGGCGTATCCAGCCGCTAGGCCTTATGCGCTCTCTTCTTGCTTCTTGTTCTTCTTCGGCTGAAGCTCAGGAACCGTCTTATCCTGAACCACCTTCTCGGTAATGACGCAGTCCGTAATATCCTCGCGTGAAGGCACTTCGTACATCAAATCGAGCATAATGCCTTCAATGATCGCCCGAAGTCCGCGTGCGCCCGTGTTGCGTTTAATCGCTTCTTGGGCAATCGCTTCTAGCGCCTTCGGTTCAAAGGACAAGTTCACATTATCAAGCTCAAGCAGCTTCTGATATTGCTTCACCAAAGCATTTTTCGGTTCGGACAAAATGCGTACCAACGTCTTCTCATCCAACGGCTCTAGTGTAGAAATAACCGGCAAACGGCCGACGAATTCTGGAATCAAACCAAACTTAAGCAAGTCCTCTGGAAGTACCATGGACAGATATTCGCCCGGTTTAAGATCCTTTTGCCCTTCGCTTACCGCGTTAAAGCCAATAACCTTCTTGCCGATCCGGCGCTTGATCATCTGCTCCAGGCCGTCAAAGGCTCCGCCGCAAATAAACAAAATGTTCGTCGTATCGATTTGAATAAACTCCTGATGCGGATGCTTGCGCCCGCCTTGCGGAGGAACAGATGCTACTGTACCTTCCAATATTTTGAGGAGGGCCTGCTGTACCCCTTCCCCAGAAACGTCACGGGTAATGGATGGATTCTCGGATTTACGAGCCACTTTATCGATCTCATCGATGTAAATGATTCCGCGTTCCGCCTTCTCCACGTCATAATCCGCAGCTTGAATCAGCTTCAGCAAAATATTCTCGACATCTTCGCCGACATACCCGGCTTCCGTCAGAGAGGTTGCATCCGCAATCGCAAACGGCACGTTCAATATTCTCGCCATCGTCTGTGCAAGCAAGGTTTTACCGGAGCCCGTAGGACCCAGCAGCAAAATGTTGCTCTTCTGCAACTCGACGTCATCCACTTTGCCTTGAATATTCACACGCTTGTAGTGGTTATATACCGCTACGGATAGCGATTTCTTGGCCTGCTCCTGGCCGATGACATATTGATCCAGAATATCGCGAATTTCCTTCGGTTTAGGAATTTCCTTCAAATCCAATTCCTCTTCGTGTCCAAGTTCCTCTTCTACAATCTCCGTGCACAGTTCAATGCACTCATCACATATATAAACGCCCGGTCCGGCAACAAGCTTACGAACCTGCTCCTGCGATTTGCCGCAGAACGAGCATTTCAGCTGTCCCTTTTCATCGTTGAATTTAAACATGTAAACACCCCTTTATGGTTTAATCGGCTTACTAATGACCTGGTCGATGATCCCATAGGCCTTAGCCTCCTCCGCGCTCATGAAAAAGTCGCGGTCTGTATCGCGTTCGATTTTTTCAAGGGGTTGACCCGTCCGATCTACGTAAATCTGATTCAGCTTTTCTCTGGTCTTGATGATCCACTCGGCATGAATTTTAATATCCGCGGCTTGACCGCGAACACCGCCAAGCGGCTGGTGAATCATCACTTCACTGTTCGGAAGTGCAAATCGTTTCCCCGGGGCGCCTGCTGTAAGCAGGAGCGAACCCATGCTGGCAGCCATTCCTACACAAATCGTAGAAACGTCTGGTTTGATATATTGCATCGTATCATATATACCCATCCCGGCTGTAACCGAACCACCAGGTGAATTGATGTACAGATGGATATCCTTGTCAGGATCTTCCGCTGTCAAGAACAGCAACTGGGCTATTACGAGATTGGCAACATCATCGTCAATCGCGTTGCTGAGAAAAATAATGCGATCCTTGAGAAGTCTCGAGTAAATATCGTAAGACCGTTCTCCCCGGCTTGTTTGTTCTACGACCATAGGTACCAGACTCATGCGACCAACCTCTTTTCCTTTTCAAATTCTTACGCTTACAGAAATATTCTATCACGTTCAAAGGCGCATGTCATTTTTCATTCGATACAGTGTATGACTTTCTGAACGTATTATATAACTGAAGACTTGTCCAGATGAGTAATACCAATTTATGTATTTTAAAAAGGTTAAAAATTAAGGCACGCATCTTATATACGTGCCTTAACATTGTCATCCTGCCCTTGCTGCAAGCCTCGGAAGCTGCAAGGCGGGCTTAGAGCCATTTTATTCTTCAGTTGCTTCTTCTTTGGCTTCTTCTTTTACTTCTTCCTTCTTCTCGGCCGGAACCTCTTTGCTGTTCTCCAGCAAGAATTCAATCGTCTTACGGATAGCTACATCCTCATTCAAGCTGCCGAGCGATCCGTTAGCCGCAAGAATGTTGCGGATTTCTTCCGGAGTGCGTTTGTAGGCTTCCGCCATGTCGTTAAGCTCTTTGTTGACTTCTTCTTCGGTAGCCACGATTTTTTCTTCCTTCGCAATTTTCTCCAGAACGAGATTGTTGCGAACGCGTTTCTCCGCATCAGCTTTCATTTGCTCCTGCAGATCCTCGATCGTTTGACCGGAGAAGCTTAGGAACATTTCCAGGTTCATGCCTTGGGAACGAAGACGGTTGTCGAAATCGCGAACCATATTTTGAACTTCGCTTTGAACCATCGATTCAGGAATTTCGACTTCAGCATTTTCACTTACTTTGTCAACCACGATTCCTTCGCGTGCCGCTTTGCTGTCTTTCTCTTTGCGGGAAAGCAGTTCTTTCTTCAGATCCTCTTTGTATTCGTCAAGTGTATCGAATTCGCTAACGTCTTTCGCGAACTCATCATCCAGCTCAGGCAGCTGTTTGCGTTTGATTTCATGTACTTTTACTTTGAAGACAGCTTCTTTGTTAGCCAAATCTTCAGCGTGATAAGTCTCAGGGAAGGTCACTGTAACGTCTTTGAAGTCTCCTGTTGCCAAGCCGACAACTTGCTCCTCAAAGCCCGGAATGAACGTGCCGCTTCCAAGCTCCAGCGAATAACGCTCAGCTTTGCCGCCTTCGAATGGAACGCCGTCTACGGATCCGTCGAAGTCGATGACTACAGTATCGCCGTTTTGCGCTGCTTCTTCATCGATCACAACGAGCTCAGCATGACGCTGCTGCAAACGCTCGAGCTCTTGATTAACCTCTTCATCAGTCACTTCTACGGGCTCAACAGGCACTTCGATGCCTTTGTAGTCACCCAGCGTAACTTCTGGTTTTACAGTAACTTTAGCTTTGAATTTGAAAGGTTGTCCTTTCGCAAATTGCTCAACGTCCACTTCAGGACGGTCAACCGGGAAAATATCCGTTTGATCAACCGCTTCAGTGTACACTTCCGGAAGCAAGATATCGATTGCATCTTGATAAAGCGATTCAACACCGAAACGCGCTTCGAAAATTGACCGAGGTACTTTACCTTTACGGAATCCTGGTACGTTAGCTTTTTTTACGACCTTTTGAAATGCTTTATCTAGTGCAGCAGAAACGCGCTCTGCTTCCACTTCAACCTCGAGAACGCCGAGGTTCTTCTCTATTTTTTCCCAAGTTGCTTTCATTTTATGCCTTCCCCTCCAAATTTCACATAATACTATATTGAAATACTGAAACCGAATCGCGATAAAGCAGCTATCATGGTTCCAGTATAGCTGTCTCTATGTCCACGTTCAGAATAACCACTATATTATAAACAACAATACATGTTTTTACAAGAGCAGAAACGAGGGGGTCTTCGAGATGGACATGTACCCCTCTGTCTGTTAACCGCCCACGCCAGCAGCCACAAAATGCCGCATCGAACGGCAGGCCTGCTCAAATTTTAATCGCAAATCATCCGTTATGCCATAAAGCGTTCTCAATTCCTCATCGCTTTTTCCGCCGGGAAGGCTGTCCGAAACCATTAAATGGAGGGCTGCCGCCCATATATCGATGACTGCATCCTCCTCACTCAAAATCGAATGGTAATCCTTCGTGCCGTAGATCGCCATAATAAATTGCGACCACAGCTCCTGGGCAAAATAAAACAACGTCGGATCATGCACCTGCGTTTCATTGCCAACCCGCTCTAATACCGCTTGAATTGGTGCCGGGAATTGCTCCGGCTTTAAGGGAACGGTCTCGATATCAATCTCCACCTGCTCTCCGCCGCGCTTGAATGTCAACGTTCCTTGCGCCCCCCGTCGCTGCAGGGTTTGAAGCACGCGGTATTGGAGCAGCGGATGCAGATCCGTATGTTCAATCCACCGTATCAGCACCTCGTCTACTGCTGGTCTATCCAGATACACAAGCTGCTCTAACGCCAGAAATGTCTGCTCCGATAAAGGCTTCTCGGTAACGGCATACAGCAGCTTCTCGGCATAAAGATGATCTTCCGCCAGCTTGGCTTCAGCATGCTGTCTAGCCATTTCTTCTTCGGCATAGGAGTCCTCTTCGGGTGCATCCTCCTTGTCGAAGGTCGGAAAGGCACTATTTAACCAATCCAGCAGCGCTCGCCACTCCTCATAATGCCGAGGATCCTGTCCTTGGCACTGCAGAAGGAATTGCAAGAGCTCCCCCGCCTCACGGTACCTTTCCGTTTCCAGCATCCGCGTAAGCTCAATTTGATAGTAATCCAATGTTTTTGGAAATAGAACGATGTTGTCCTTTTCATCGGGTCGAGAATTGCTGATATGCGCAACCTCCTTTGTCCGTATTTTCAATTAATTGAGATTATAGCATAGACGTATTCGAGATAAAAATACTTGTATTGATTCCCTGCTTCGCGCATTTGCTTATTTCTTAAATTTGAAGCTTTTGAACGGCAGTTGCTGAGGAATAAAGGACAAATCACTGCAGCTATTAATGAAGGAATATTTTATTTCATTTCACTATTGATTCATAGCGCTAGCTGTGATAAAATATTTTTTGCTTGCGTTTTTAATATTTTTTGTCCCAGTAGCTCAGCTGGATAGAGCAACGGCCTTCTAAGCCGTCGGTCAGGGGTTCGAATCCCTTCTGGGACGTAGTCAAAACTCTCTATTAGGAGAGTTTTTTGCGTTTCCCAGAGGATGAGAACCCCTTAGGGGTTCGTCGAAGTGAGACCGCCACGCGCAGCGGAAGGACAAACGGAGTCTCGCGCTCGGAGCGCGAGTATCCCTTCTGGGACGTATAAGTAACTCTCCAGCGGGAGAGTTTTTTGCGTCCAGGGGATGAGAACCCCTCAAGGGGTTCGTCGAAGTGAGACCGCCATGCGTAGCGGCAGGACGAACGGAGTCTCGCGCTTGGAGCGCGAGTATCCCTTCTGGGACGTATTAGCAACTCTCCATCGGGAGAGTTTTTTTGCGTCCAGGGGATGAGAACCCCTCAAGGGGTTCGTCGAAGTGAGACCGCCAGGCACTGCAGCAGGACAAACGAAGTCTCGCGCAGGAGCGCGAGTATCCCTTCTGGGACGTATTAGCAACTCTCCATCGAGAGAGTTTTTTAAAAAATATTTATCGACAACATTCGTTAAAAAACAGCAAAATTTTAAAATCGTCCTCCTACAAAAAAATCCCATTCCTTCCGATATAAACGAAGATACACTATCAAATTAATTGAGGAGGAAGATGATGCGTTACAGTATTTATCCCACAGGCTTTGCCAATCAAACGCTAGAAATCGTTACTTCTGGGTTTGGCGGTAAAGCCCGACTTTTTGTGAACAATCAAGAAGTCACCACGAAAAAGAAACAACCTATGATTTTACGGCGGGATGACGGACAGGAGGTTGAAGCCGCTTGG
Organism: Paenibacillus lentus; assembly: GCF_042714055.1. Lineage (GTDB taxonomy): Bacteria > Bacillota > Bacilli > Paenibacillales > Paenibacillaceae > Fontibacillus > Fontibacillus lentus_A. The sequence continues at coordinate 154,521 of NZ_JBHGVC010000008.1, read as the reverse complement.
AAAAGGGACTTGTTCGGAATTGACGTACCGAATCTGGTTGTCGACGGCACCATCATCGAGGTAACCAAACCACTGCCTGCCGTTGCCAAGATATGGTGCTTCTTGCCATTAATATTCATCTTTATAGGCGGTGCAATCGGTGCTTTAATCGGTATACTGACCGCTACAGCCAATGTCAGCGTATTTCGGTTACCTACTAATATTGCGGTGAAAATCATACTAACCCTATTAATTAGCTTAACCGGTACGGCGCTGCTATTATTCCTGGCAAGCACCCTTAGTGCTCTTCTTCAATGAACGGATCTTGATCATATGAATGGAGCTCTTAAAAGCTTTTTTACATAGAATAAACGGCGAGTTTTTTCGACTAAAATCAACATTTACAATGTCGAAGGACTCGCTTTTCATTTGCTTTTCAATTATGCAGATTAAGCAAAATGAAGTACAATATAGACGTCTGACTGTTTACCAGCTCTGCTCATGTTTAAACGCAATCTATCAAATGAATTGATAAGGAGGTACGTATTACATGAGTTTTACGTTACAGCTTGGAGCTCAGGCTCCGGATTTTGAACTTAAGGCAACTGATGGAGCTCTGTATTCATTGGACAGCTTCGCCTCGGCCGATTACTTGGTAGTCTTTTTCACTTGCAATCATTGTCCTTATGTCGTCGGATCCGATGAAGTGACCCGCCAAACGGCGGAAAAATTCAAGGACAAGGGCGTGGCCTTTGTTGGCATTAATGCGAACAGCGAGAACACGCATCCAGACGATTCCTTTGAACATATGATCATCAGAATGGAAGAGCACCGATTCCCTTGGGTATATCTTCGGGACATGGATCAAGACGTAGCCAGAGCTTATGGCGCGCTTCGCACCCCACACTTCTTTGTATTTGATCAGCAGCGTCGCCTCGTTTATACGGGCCGTGGAGTGGACAACCCTCGCGAAACTGCCAAAATGACGACCAACGACCTAGAAAGAGCTCTAACCGAACTTACCTCCGGCCAGCCTGTTAGCGTGCCTCTAACGAATCCGCTAGGCTGCAATGTGAAATGGGAAGGACAGGATGCCCACTGGATGCCAGCGGAAGCCTGTGATCTGGTATAACGCGATGACACAGCTATATGATTTTGAAGTTCGAACCATTGATGGAGAAACTACGACTCTTGAACAATACAAGGGGAAGGTCTTGCTCATCGTCAATACGGCGAGCGCTTGCGGACTGACGCCGCATTATAAAGGATTGCAGCATTTATACGATACGTATGGCGATCAGGGACTGGTCGTCCTCGGCTTCCCCTGCAACCAATTTGCCGGGCAAGAGCCGGGCACGGAAGAAGAAATCAAGGATTTCTGTGATTTGAACTATCAAATAACCTTCCCGCTCTTCGCTAAAATCGACGTCAAAGGCGACAATGCTCATCCGTTGTACGATTATCTAGTCAACCATGTTCCTGCTCCTTACCGAACCGGGGATATCGAATGGAATTTCGTCAAATTCCTTGTTGACCGTAACGGTAATATACTGAAGCAATACAGCGCACGGACTGAGCCTTCGGCCCTAGAGGAGGATATCCGGAAAACGCTTTCTACCACCGGGTAACCGGTGCAGCGCAAGAGGTTGTTCAAAGAGTACAGCTCTTCTGGACAGCCTCTTTGCTTTTTTCGCTTTCTTTTTCAAAATCAATGTAGCCGTGCCCCCTATATATAGAAGATATTATTTGATCCTATGATTTAAATGCCTTGCTTATAAGTTCTGTGATCAATTTCCACGTCATGGAACCCGAGGAGTCAAGCTTATGAGTCACTTTACCGAACGCTTCTGCGCCAATTGCGACCTGGCCAACCGCTATTCCGCCAAGTGTAATCAGCCCGACTGAAATGCCTCCTATGGCAGCCGTGCCAATCGCTATTCCGCCCATAGCTAATAAAGCCGCTATTGCCAGCCCTCCAAAAGAGCAAAGTCCAACCGACACGCCGCCTAAACAAATGCCTCCAAACGCAATTCCGCCAAGGGAGATGCACCCAATCGATACGTCCCCTACAGCAATAATTCCTCGGGCTACCCCGGGACGATTGCCATACCATCTTCTGGTCTTCACATGAATCCATGGAACGCCAAACAAGGTAGACTTTGAACGATACTCAAAATAGGGTGACTCCTCGTACATTGCATTCGTAAATTTCGGCACAGTTGTATCCAAGTTCTCCATATACTCCTTTGCCATTTCAGCAGGACTTCCAAGACTGGAGAGAACATAATCCACATCCCTCGAGGATACGTAAGCAGTTCTCTCATTCAATGAGGCAATGAGGTCTTCCCGAATTCTGAGTTTGACCTGGCGATCGGCCCGAATATGAAGCAGTACTTGATTAACGTAATTGTCGATTTTGTTCATAAAATATCTTCCTCCATCACCTGTTTAATGGAACCGAAGAACAGAGCCAATTCCTGCCGCATTTCTGCGGATCTCCGCTGTCCGGAGTCGGTAATCCTGTAATACTTCCTCCTAACACCCCGTTTGCCATCATCCCGCTCCCAATAGCTCTCGATATGGCCGGAATCCTCCAGCCGGTACAGAACCGGATAGAGCGTGCCTTCCTTCATCTTAAAATATCCATGGCTGCGAATATCAAGCTCGTTAATTAATTGGTAGCCGTATAGATCCGATCGGCTCAGCAAATGCAACACGAGAATTTCCAGGACACCCTTCTTCAACTGGCTGGCCGTATCGCTCATTCCATCACCTTACTTTGCATAGTATTTAGTATTGCTAAGTATATAATTACACTAAGCTTTTATATTGTCAATAACTTCCTTGTCATTCCGCTGTTCCCAGACGAATTAATTATTTAAGCAAAAACATATCATTTACCTTAAATATCCTATATAATCGGATATATTTCCTATTACGGAGGATGTAACAATGACAACACGAAGAACGGAGCCCTTCCGTTATTCTATGAAAACACCCTTGCCATGCTGGATAGAAATCAGGGAAATCAACGATATTACTGTTACTAGTAAATTAGCAGAAGTCGAGCTGCTCGATATTAGCAAATCGGGATGCCGAATTCAGTCCAAGCTGGATCTTCGTGCCTCCACCCATCAGATTCGTGCTACAGTACATATTCGTTTAAACGAGGATCTGCATAAGTTCCCTGGCAGTATTCGCTGGCAAAGGGAATATGAAAACTCCGTGTTCCACTATGGACTCTTGCTCGATTTGACCGATGAGATGAAAGAAAGCCTCAATATCGAGCTGCGAATCTTAGCAGCCTCTCAGCGTATCGTGGTGCTGTAATTTACAAGAAAAACATCTATCGGCGTACATTCAAAGAAGACAGACCACATTTAATGTTTTTTTGCGATATAAGGAAGCGGAGCCTCCGAAACATATACTTTCTTATATTTATATAAACAGCAGCAGCCGTAAATCCTATTTGATCTACGGCTGCTGCTATTGTTATCTGTGGTCTAAGCGCCTTCAGCGCTTCGTTCATTGTTCAACTTCATGTACGGCTTCCAGTACTGACAGCTTTCCTTCCCAAAGCCGAGCCCGTCTGAGCACCTCCCCCTTATTCGCCTGAAGCACCAAACCTTCTTCCAGAACGACGTATTTCATGGGATAAGCCGCATAGCTCGTTATAATCCAGCTATCCCCATCCCTTACAACATATCCGTTAACACAGCGCAGCTTCCCTTGCGGATCGCGATATAGGTAGGTTGTCGTGCCAAATCCGAGCAGATAGGCTACTAGCTCTTCCCCCATGTCCCAATCGTCGCCTGTCGCATTGGAGAACAGGGAAGCAAATAGCGGGTCGCTCGCGTCCCGAAATACAGATTGCCCGAATCGATCATGCGACAGGGAAGGCATATTCAAATTCGGGGCAGCCACGCTATAAGTAGAGGCAGCTTCTCCCGGTTCCAGGCGCCGTGGTGTGGAGGTGACGTTCCAGTCATAGCAATTAAAGACAGCCATTGTCGAGCGATACGCGGCCTCCAAATACTGCGGGTTTCCAAGATGTTCATAGGCTACCCGTGAAGAGGCGGCAACGAGTCCTCCCCACAAGGAATGGATCATATACGACAACGCTTCCCACCAGCGATCAGGGTTTTGCGCCCGATAATCGTTGCTAAAGCCGATATTGGCAAGGATCAGTTGTCCATATCGCTCCGCTTCCTCCGTCAATCCAACGGAGAGTAACGTCTCGCACGTTGGGCCGAAGCCGGCATTATCATAGAAATGCTCCGTAATGGCTCCGGCAAACGGTTCTGATTTCCTTTCCAGCCCTTCACCAAACTCTTTCCACAGCCGGGTCAAACGCTGATGCCACTCCAGCAGGCCAGCTGCCGATAAATCCTTGAGCAAATCGTCGATATATAATATAAACACGCCACTCAAGCCTGTTTCATCCTTCTCCCTCTGGCCTTGGTGACAATCCGGATTCAAGCGAACAGAAAGCACCTCTGCCGCCCATTGCAAATAGGTTTGCGGCGTATTCAGCTTCAGCAGTGGAGCCTCGATGCGGGAGAGCAGGTAAAATACGTGGGCGATATAATCCAGGTCAAAAATACGATAGAAGCTTCCATACAACGCCCGCGGCTTGAGAAAGTTACCGTGCTCGAACCAGTGACGCTTCATATCGAATACAGCGGAAGCTTCCGCTTTTTCGACTTGCTCGGAAACCGGGGTCGTCAAACTATTTTTCATGAGCAAAAAGGTTAGCTTTCCTAACGATTCCCCTTGATTGGATAGAGGTAGAAACGCATGCGGCCTTCCCATTTTGCCCTCAGCATCATAATTGTTACGGCACAGCCACTCCGCTCGCTTCTCCAGAATACGGTCGATGGGTACAAGTACGTTCCATACCAAGATATCTTTCCGTCCGTCCTTCAACAACAGCTCAAGCTTATGCTCACCCGGCTCCGTTCGCTGCAAGGCAGACTTGAATAAACGGCGCTGCTGATCTTCCACGAAATAAGCGGTAACGTCCTGCTCCTGAACGGCCCCGCCATCGGGTGGCGAAGTAAGCAGCCTGACCTGCTGCAACTGCTGGCCAGACGGAAGCTCCAGCTCGGCTTGAAACAGCCCGCCTGACGTTAGCACTGGAGTATACGTCCAACGAGGATGTCCGTGCTCTAAAGCACGCTGATAAAAATCCTCCTGATCATCACAAGTAGCAAATACATACTCCCATTGCATGCGCTGCCCAGCTTCCAAAATAAGCGGATGATATGCATCTCTATAAATCCAGTCGACTGCTGCCGATTCTGGCATCGAGCTGCCATCCTCTATAAGCGATAATCGATGAAACAGCAGCCCGTCTAGTGATGGCGATACCTGCTCCAAAAAACGGTTTTCATATCTGCAAAATGAACCGAACGCCGCCGTGCGGCCTTTTATTCCGTAAATACCGAGATGTGGCGCCTCATTGCTGCGCCGGATTGCCGCAAACTTGGAGAAGTCTCCTCCCATATGCGCAAATACAGCGCATGATTGCCGGATGTTACGCAGCACATCGTCATCGCGGAACATCACGTAGGCTAATGAGAACCAAACATGGAACCCGTCGATCCGCAATGGCTCCCCCGTCCGATTAATGCCTTCGATCCCCCAGCGAATTTGCTCCTCTTCAAGCCAGTAAGTAAGGGAGATCGTGAAACCGTCTGCGTCAAAGGAGATTACTGCACTGTGGTCATTATCCTGTACAATGGTTGGGATCAAATCAAAGCTATTGACCGTACGGCCATTCACTACCGCTGTCCATTCCCCGAACAGCTTATCCTTATCGTCATAGCCAACCTCTGCCAAATAGGCAGGGTCGACGACCCAGTTCATAGCGTTCGGATCGTCCTTCATAAACAGAGACTTTACCGCTCCACGCTCTGTAAAGGCAAGTTCAAACCTTGGATTGCTCAGTATGTTCATATGTCTCCACCCCTCAGTCTTGTCATCTTTATCATTTTTTGACTCCGCTGAGCGAAATGCCCCCTAGAATAAGATTTTGCGTAAAATAGAACAGTGTTGCCGGGAACAGAACCGATAAACAGGATACGGCCATCAATTTTTCGTATTCAATATTGAAGGCATTCTTAAATAAGTTAATTCCGAGCGGCAGCGTATACATACTCTGGTCGTTAATAAAAATAAGCGGTGTTAAAAATTCGTTCCAGCACCAGACGAAATGGAATACTCCGATAACGACCACGATCGGGCGGCATAATGGCAAAATGATGCTCCAATAAATTTGCCAGCGGTTGCATCCGTCAATTTCGGCCGCTTCGTCCAAATCACGCGGAACGCCCATAATGAATTGCCGGGCCAAAAAGATGAAAAACGCAGAGCCAAACGCCCCCGGCAAAATCATGGGCCAAAGCGTATTAATGAGCCCCATCTTGTTGTATTGAATATATAGCGGAATGGCCGTCACATCCCAAGGAATGACCATGGTGCCGATTACAAATAAAAACAAAGCATTTCTGCCCCAGAAATTGATCCGGGCAAATCCGAAAGCAACCATCGTCGCGGATAGCATAGCAAACGGAGTCGAAACAGCAACTACGATTAGCGTGTTAAGAAGAAATCGTCCAAACGGCTGAGCTTTCCAAGCATCGGCAAAGTTATGCAGCTGCAAATTTGTTGGTATAAGCTCCGGCTTTGGTGTAAATATGTCCTCCGGCGCTTTCACCGCAGTGGACAGCATCCAGGCGATCGGAAAGAGGAAAGCTGCTGCACAGAGCACGATTAAAACCAAAACCAGGATAGATTGGAACCGTTTTTTGCTCTCTATCGCGTGCATTAGCGACCACCTCCGTCGTCTTCATAATGAACCCAGTATTTAGACGATGCCAGAACAAGCCCCGTCAACAGCACGATTAGAATGAACATCACCCAAGCCATAGCGGAAGCATATCCCATTTTAAAGTGGGTGAATGCGTTGCGATATACATGCAAGGAATAGAAATACGTTGAGTTCGCCGGCCCGCCGCCCGTCAGCACGAATGCAAGCACGATCGTTTGAAAGGCCGATATAAGGCTTGTCAAAATATTAAATAAAATCGTTGGCGTAATGAGCGGTATCGTAATGTTAAAAAATTTGCGAATCGGCCCCGCCCCATCAATGTCGGCGGCCTCATAATATTCGGAGGATACCGAGCGAAGTGCTGACAGGTATAGTACCATCGGGGAACCGACGCCCCATAAAGCAATGAATATGAGTGCGTACAAAGCAACGTTGGGATCGGTCAGCCAATGTACCCGTGGAAGCCCGACGAGCTCCAGCATGTAATTGACAGGGCCAAAATCGTCGTTCAGCATCCAGCTAAAAATTAGAGCCAACGTTACCCCTTGAATTAAGGATGGCAAATAAAAAATCGATCTAAAAAATTTAATGCCGTACGTGGCCCGATTCAGCAGGACAGCGATTAAAATCGCAAATATGACCTGCAGCGGCACCATGATGAATACATACTTAAACGTCACGATCATCGATTTAAAATAAAAGGGATCGCTAGTAAACATATGAATGTAATTTTCAACACCGATAAATTTCGGGCTGCCGACCATATTCCATTCCGTGAAGCTGATTCCCAAGGAGAACACCATGGGGCCGAACATCAGTAGAAGAAAGCCGATTAGCCACGGAGAGATAAAGAATAAACCTGCCGCATTCTCCCGAAGTCTTTTCCGTCTGAAGGAACGTTTCATCAAAGCCTGATCTGCGCTGGATTGTGCCATGTTGTAGTCATCACCTCAATTTGAGGAGAAGGGGAAGCGACTCAGCCTTTCGCCTGTAGCCTCCCATCCTTCCATTACTGTAAATCCGTACTTCAACCCGTTATTTCAAAACTGACTGAGCTTGCTTAGCCGCATCATTCAAAGTGCTCTGGATGTCCGCATTATTATAGAAAATAGCCTGCACCCCGGCACGGATCATATCTTCAGCTTCACTCCATCTCTCATTCCGCATGCTCGCAATCAGCTTGTCGCTGCCTTCCAATTCTTTAGCGAACGCTTCCAAATAAGGATCCTTTGCGTAACCGTTCTCTTCGTCTATGGAAATGACCGGGGAGAAAGTGAATTTATTTGCTGAAATGATTTTGATTCCTTCCTCGCCCGACATGAACTTGATTAATTCCCAAGCGGCTTCTTTGTTCTTGCCGGACTTCGGCATGGAGTAGCCTGAGGTATGGATAATACCTTTCAAGCTGCCTCCCTCCGGCAGCGGATGCGTAACGGTGCCAATATCTAATTTGCCTTCCTTCAGAATGTCCCCGAGCGGCCACATTCCGTTGTCAAACATCGCGATTTGTCCGGTCTGGAACGATTCCAAGCCGTTATTGGTGCTGAATTTACCGGCTGAGTTAATTTTTGAGGATGCATCATACAGCTGTTTCAGGAACGTCATGGTTTCCACATTTTCAGGACTGTTCAATACTCCTTCAACCGTTTGTCCATCCTCGCTCACCATATCTCCGCCATTGCTCCAGACATAGGGCTGCATCGTCATAACATCATCCGGCGTCATAATAAAACCATATTGTCCAGGTTTGGTCAGCTTCTGAACGGTATCAACAAACTCATCCCATTTCCAGCCGTCTTGCGGATAAGGTACGCCTGCCTCATCAAACAGCTTCTTGTTGTAGTAAATTGCCCGTGTGGAGTAAGTTGTCGGGAGCCCCCACAATTTCCCCTCATATTTCATATAATCCATTAAGATCGGATAATATTTGCCCAGATCGTAGCTATCCTTGTCTACCCAGGATTGCATATCTTCCAAAGCTCCGCCCGGCACATACAGCGGATAGTTCCAGGCCATAAACACATCAGGAGCAGTATCTGACGCAAGCGATGTCAATAGCTTCTGATCGTAGTTATCCGGTACGGATTCAACCTTGACTTTAATGTTAGGGTGCTTTTCCATAAAAGCATTAATTGCATTCTGGTAAGGCTGAAGCGTCTGTCCGGAATCCCAGGTCATAAAACGAAGCGTTACCTCGTTTCCTTCCGTTCCTTTATTCCCTCCATTAGCAGATGGGTTGGCACCGCTTTCAGTTTTGCCGCCGCAGGCAGACAGCAAACCGAGACACAGCACAGCTACCAGGGATAGCATAAACCACTTTGTTTTCCCGATTTTGACCTTGCTTGTACTCTTGCTCATTTTCACATTGACCCCTCCTTAATGTGTGTGCATATATATGTGAGCTTGTAAGGGGAAGCTGTAGCATCAAATGACCTGAAAATCCAGATTCTACGGCCCTCCGCTGACAAGTTGTCACCATTCGGTCAAGAATTTAAACGTTTAGATTATATTGGAAAAAGAGAAGCTGGCACGAAAGATGGCTATCATTTCTTCGGGGCAGCTACAGAATCACGCTCAATCAAGCGACATACCGGCATTTTCATAGGCTCGCTTTTCTTCCCGCGCATAAAATCATGGAGAACCTCCATTGCACGATAGCCCATTTCATGCAGGGGAATATCCATCGTTGTAATTCGAGGAGTCAAATAATCGCTAAATTCCCGATTATCAAATCCGATTACGGATAAATCCGCCGGTACCTTCACACCTGCTTCATTTGCCGCTTCAAGAACTCCGACAACCATGACGTCATTCATAGATACAATCGCTGTTGGCGGCTCCGGCAAGGCCAGCAATTCCATTGTTAATCGGTACCCGGATTCCCGCTCCCAATCCCCCATCTTTATATATAGCGGATCAAAGGGCAGCTCAAAATCCGTTACGGCTTTATAATATCCGTTCAACCGAAGACGAGATGGAATCGAATCCATCAAACCGCTGATAATAGCGATTCGTCGATGTCCCTTCTGAACCAAATAGGACATCGCTTCATAGGAAGCCTGTTCGTCGTTATATTGGATCGCCACATCGTCCTGGGTATACCCGTAGGTGTAAACGATCGGTTTGCCCTCCGTATCGATTAATCCACTCAGATCCCGGGTATGTACGCCGATATAGATGATCCCGTCCACTTGCTTGCTGAGAAGCTCGGATACAGCGCTTGTAGCATATTTTCTGTACTTCTCTACGCTGTCAAAATCGCGGCCAATTCGCTTATCCAAACGGAGGTTCGTCAGCAAAATATGCAGATCGTGACGGTCGCCGTAATCGTTAATACCATCGATAATTTCCGGCGTATTGAATACGGTGACGTCTTCGGCAATAACACCGATCGTGTTGGTACGTCTCCTCTTTAGGCTTTTTGCAATATCGTTAGGCTTATAGTTAAGCTCTTCGATTACCGCTAATACCCGTTCACGCGTTTTCGGACGAACATTCCGAGTACCATTCAGGACGTAGGAGACGGTGGCTGTAGACACATTCGCTTTGGCTGCAATATCTTTGATGCTAATGTTAGACATACTCCACCTCCTCAAATTAGTAAATCTCGATTAAAATCTAAACGTTTAGATTTATATTTTTTATACCATATCCTCTATCTATCTGCAAGCGTTTTCTTATGAAAAGATAAAAATTATTTCGCCCCAAGCCAAGGTATTATGCTTAGAGGTGTGGATATTTGGGGTTCTCATCCCCTGGACGCAAAAAAACTCTCCAAAGGAGAGTTACTTATACGTCCCAGAAGGGATACTCGCGCTCCAGGCGCGAGACTTCGTTCGACCTGCCGCTCCGCACGGCGGGCTCACTTCGACGAACCCCCAAGGGGTTCTCATCCCCTGGGAAACGTAAAAAACTCTCCAAAGGAGAGTTTTGGCTACGTCCCAGAAGGGATTCGAACCCCTGACCGACGGCTTAGAAGGCCGTTGCTCTATCCAGCTGAGCTACTGGGACACATTTTGACGCAACAGTATTATTATACCGCATTGAGCCTTTTTTTCAAGACCTTAAACGGATATATCTATTGTTTCGGAGCAATTTTAATCAGCAATCAGGAGTGCAGAAGATACCCATCGTCGCAGCACTTTTTTTAAGTGTCCTGACTATGGGTACCTGTGCACCTCATCTATCCGGCCCGGGCTTAAGCTTCGTATCTGGTTCCGGCTCTCGAACCAGCCTTGGCTCCAGCTCCGTCTCCTGATCCGGCCTACAGCTCTAATTCACACCGAGGCCGGCTCAACTCCAGATCCGTCATCTCTCTTACTTAAACACCTCTACACCATTCAGAATGAGTCTGTGTGTAATGACCGCATTCAGCGAATCCGATACGGAACAATACTTCATCGTTCCGAGTTCAATGGCCTTCCAAATCCGGTAATCCGGGATATCGCCGTCTACCTTGAAGATCAGCTCGATCGAAGCAAAGCCCTTTGGAGGCTCTTCCTTGCGGACTCCGTTCGTTACAATCTCAATTTTATCAATGGAGGACAGGAAGTTCTCCAGAATCATCGTTACATCGATGCCAATGCAACCCGCCAAGCTGGCTAACAGTACCTCAACGGGAGAAGCTCCATTGCCTTCTCCCCCCCATTGTGGAGTGGCGTCCATATTCACTGTGTAGCCGGAAGGACCTGCTGCTTGGAAAAATCTTTTACCCTGCCATGTTGTCGTTACTTGCATGTTGTTTACCTACTCTCTTTGTTCTATTTATGATATAAATGACAAGCTGTATAACGATTCTCGGAAACTTTAAGCCATTCTGGCTGAACGCTGCTGCATTGCGGCATAGCATGAGGGCAGCGCGTATGAAATACGCAGCCTGAAGGCGGTTTGCGCGGACTCGGCACCTCTCCGGACAGAACAATTCGCTCTCTTCTCTTGTCCATATCCGGCTCGGGAATAGCTGAAATCAGCGCCCTTGTATAGGGATGAAGCGGATTTGTGAACAGCTCCTCCGAAGGCCCCATCTCCATCATTTTCCCCAAATACATGACTCCAACGTGATCACTAATGTAGCGGACAACCGACAAGTCATGGGAAATGAACAGATAGGTAAGCGACAGGCGGCTCTGGAGATCCTCCAGCAAGGTCAGAACCTGAGCTTGAATGGATACATCCAGCGCCGATACTGGCTCATCAAAAACGATGAATTTCGGCTCCAGGATCAGCGCCCGAGCGATTCCTACTCTCTGCCGCTGCCCCCCCGACAATTCATGCGGATATCTTGAGGCATGCTTTGCGGTTAGCCCTACAACCTCGAGAATGTCATTCACTTTCTTCACAAGCTCTTCGGCCGGTAATTTATAATGGGTACGCAGCGGCTCCTCCAAAATACGACGAACCGTCCACTTCGGATCCAGGGAGCCGAACGGGTCCTGGAATACCATTTGCATATCCGTCTTGAGCCTTCTCATCGGTTCCGTACCCAGCTCCGTGATATCCGTCCCTTCGAACAGTATGCTTCCAGATGTAGGCTCTATTAATCTGAGCACGGTTTTGCCCAGCGTCGTTTTCCCCGAGCCTGATTCGCCTACGATCGCGAACGTTTCCCCTTTTTGAATCGCAAAGGAAACTCCGTCGAGCGATTTGGCAGCGCCAGTTACTCGGCCGAACAGACCCGTTTTTACGGGATAATGCTTCTTTAAATCCTTGATCTCAAGAATGGGCAGCATCCGTATCCCCCCCTATAGAGATGGCACTTGCATCTATGCTGATTGCCAAAATCGTAAAGCGATGGCTCTATGCTCTCACACACATCCATCCTGGAAGGGCACCGCTTGGCAAAGCGGCAGCCCGGCAAATACTCCGAAGGATGAGGAACCTGTCCAGATATGGCCTCCAGGCGCTTCTTCTCTCCTGAAAATTGAGGCATCGAATTTAAGAGGCCGATCGTATAAGGATGCTTGGGCTCCTTGAATAGCGTTCGAACATCCCCCTGCTCCACGATTTGGCCGGCATACATCACCGCTACCCGGTCGCACATTTCAGCCACTACTCCGAGATCATGAGTAATAAAAATAATTGCGGTACCCCGCTCCTTCTGAAGCTTCTTCATGAGCTCGAGAATTTGTGCCTGAATCGTTACGTCCAAAGCTGTAGTAGGCTCATCCGCGATCAGAATATCCGGGTTAGAGGCCATGGCCATCGCGATCATCACGCGCTGCCGCATGCCGCCAGACAGTTGGTGCGGATAAGCTTCCATAATTTGCTCCGGTGCGGATATGCCGACTTCACCGAGCAGGGCAATCGCTTCTTTATGGGCCTCTCTTTTACTCTTCTTCGAGTGCTGCCGTATCGATTCTCTCACTTGCCGGCCGATCTTAAAGACCGGGTTCAAGGCAGTCATCGGCTCCTGAAAGATCGTGGCAATCTGATTGCCCCGCACCTTCTGCATTTCAGCTTCGGACATGTCCAGCAGACTCCGTCCATGAAGGCGAATATCGCCTTCAGCCACCTTGGCCAAACCCTTGGGAAGCAGTCGCATAATGGATAATGAGGTCACACTTTTCCCACTGCCGGACTCCCCGACAATGCCAAGCGTTTCCCCGGCCTCCAGCTCCAAGCGAACACCGTTTACTACCCGTACCGTACCTGAACTACTGGCGAACTCGATAGACAGCTGATCGATTTCCAAGAGCTTTGTCATAGCATAGCGGCCTCCCATGATGAATTAAAGTGGGCAAGACCCCCTATGCCCTTCGGCCCGGGGGTCCTTCTTCTTATTTGTGCAATGAGCTGAAACGAATAATCTCATCCGGGTAGAAGATGTACCCATTTACGTCCTTGCTGATTCCAACAATCAAATTGCTCTCATACAGGTACGCCCATGGAGAATCCGCTGTAACCTGTTTTTGTACTTGCTTGTATAGTTCCGAACGCTTCGCATCATCCGCCTCGACATTGGCCTGCGCCAACAGATCATCGACGGCCTTGCTGCTGTAGCCGGTGTAGTTGGAAGCACCTTTGCTATCCAGCAGGAATCCATAATGATAGGATGGATCATTGACCAGCGATGTGTATTTGCCTAGAAAAGCCGCTGCTTTTTTATTGTTGATCAGCTCGCGGTATTGTGCTGGAGCTACTTTGTTAATATTCAAGGTTACTCCGATTTGCTCAAGCTCCGATTTAAGCAGGACAGCAATGTCTTCATAGTCTTGAGTAGCGGAGCTGACGGTCAGGTCAAAGGTAAATCCATTCTCATAGCCAGCTTCTTTAATCAATTCCTTGGCTTTATCCAGGCTGTATTCATATTCATTTCCCTCGGAGGTGAAGTCCGGGGATTTGCTGGAAATCGAGCTCTTCAGCGGAGATGCTTGTCCGAAGGCAACATCCTGAATCAGCTTGTTCTGATCAATCACATAGTTTAGGGCTTGTCTTACCTTCAGCTGGTCGAATGGCTCGAAGTTCGCATTCATGCCAAAATATACAATCCGGTTGGAAGATTCCGAGCTGATCGTGATGTTGTCTTTCTTCGACAAGCTTTCAACGTCCTTTGCCGGGATGTCCAGCGCTACATCAACCTCGCCTTTTTCCAGGAACATTTCACGGTTCGAAGCCTCTGCTACATATTTAACAATTACTTTGTCAACCTTTGGAGCACCGTTCCAGTAGTCTTTATTTGCTACAAATACGGCTTCTGTAGCCGGATCCCATTTTTCAAGCTTAAACGCCCCGGAGCCTGCAGAATGTTGAGTCAAATAATCATCCGCTTGGCCCTCAGCCACAGATGGATCGACGATAGAGAACGTAAAGGTTGCCAAATATTTCAGGAACAAGTGGTTAGGAGCACCAAGCTTGAATTCTACCGTCTTGTCGTCGATTTTAGTAACGGATTGAATATTCGCCAGCGTATACAGGCTTCCGCCTTCACCTTTGGTTTTAACCCGCTCAAACGAATACAAGACTGCATCTGCATTTACAGGGTTGCCGCTTTGAAAATTGGCTCCGTCGCGGAGGGTGAAGGTATATGTGGTCAAATCATCGGAAATTTTCCAGGATTCGGCTAGCGAAGGAACAACTTGATCGGTACGTCCCACGGTTTTGCCATCGACTGTTTCCGTTGCACTCGTTACAAGCTGGTCATACAGAGCAAATGAATATGAAGCTGAAGTCAAGTCGGCTGCATCATGCGGATCCATCGTTTGACCGGCACCTTGCGAATAAGCGATCGTGATGGTTTGTCCTGCCGCAGAATCAGCACCGGAGGATTTCTCTGCATTGTTTCCTGGGTTATTGCTGGCGGCTCCCTTTGGATTGGAGCTTTGCGCGCATCCGGATACTAGCGCCAATACCAGTAAAGCTGAAATAAGGATAAATAATTTGCTTTTATTCATGTCTTCCACTCCTAATCTATGTTGTTAATTATTTTCTGGAGGATTGGCCATGCGGATCAAGAACGTCGCGTAACCCATCTCCAAGTAAAATGAATCCAAAAGTGGTTGTTGCAATGGCAGCTCCCGGGAACACCGTCATCCACCATTCGCCCGAAATAATATAATCACGGCCATATGAGATCATAGCTCCCCATTCTGCTGTCGGAGGCTTAACCCCCAAACCGAGAAAGCTGAGGCTAGAGGTAATGAGAACAGCCGATCCCAAGCCAAGCGTAATTTGCACAACGAGCGGAGCCAATGCATTCGGTAGAATATGCTGAAAAATAATCGAGGAATGCCGAACCCCCAGCGCTCTGCTTGCTTCAATAAATTCCTTTTCTTTAATCACTACGGTCTGGCCGTACATCAATCGCGCAAATTCCGGTATCGCCACGATGCCGACCGCCAGCAGTGCGCCAATTAAGCCCGGGCCAATCGAGGCTGCAAGCGCCATTGCCAATATCAGCGATGGAAATGCGAGCAAAATATCCATGAACCTCATGATGAGATTTCCGATTTTCCCTCCAAAATAACCTGCGATAGCACCAAGCGGAATCCCGATCACACAGGCTATGCCTATCGCTATCATCCCTGTCCAAATTGTGACCCTAGCTCCATACAAAATCCGGCTGAAAATATCCCTGCCGAAATTATCCGTACCGAACCAATGAGCCATATTAGGAGATTGCAGCTTGTCCTCTGTCCTGATTTCATTTGGGCCATACGGGGCTATCCAAGGGGCCAACAATGCCAATATAACCCATATAATTACTAGGGTTAAGCCGATTAATAACAGCTTTTTTGACGTAATTTTTCCTATGAAGCTTGTCCATGATCGTCTAAATGATTTATTCATATCTCACCCGGGGATCAAGAACCCCATATAATAACTCCACAATAAGATTAATGAATCCATACAATATGGCGCTTATAAGCGTCATCGCCTGAATGGGGGCGTAGTCAGCCGAAAGAATCGATTCCGTCACATAGTTCCCGATTCCCGGCCAGACAAAGATCGTCTCCGTAATCACGGCTCCGCCCAGCAGTGCGCCGAATTGCAGGCCAATTACCGTCAGAGAAGGGATTAATGAATTAATAAGACCATGTCTATAAATAACTGACCTGCTCGATAATCCCTTCGCTTTGGCCGTCCTCATGAAATCCTGGCTGATCACCTCAAGCATGCTCGCCCTGATCATTTTGGTCACTATGGCCATCGTCCCCATGCTCAGGCAGAGCGACGGCAGAATCAAATGATGCAGGGAGCTCTTCAAAGCTATCATGTCCCAGCTTAGCAAGCTATCCAGCACATACAGGCCCGTAATATGAGTCGGCGGGTTGATGCCGCCGCTAATCCGTCCTATGGGAGCAGGCAGCCATCCAAGCTTGGCGTAGAATAACGCAATCAGCAGCAATCCAAGCCAAAATATAGGAACGGATGATCCGATAAAGGAGAGCACTCTGGAGATATGATCAAAAATAGAATTTTGTCTGGAGGCAGCCGCAATACCGAGAGGAATGGCGACGACTAATGCTATAAGCATGCTTGCCAGTGTAAGCTCCAGAGTGGCTGGGAAACGGGAGACAAAATCGGATGCCACCGAGTGTCCCGTATGCCAGGCAAACCCTAAATCTCCCCGGAGCAATTGCTTGATATAATCCCAAAATTGGATATAGAGCGGCTGGTCAAAACCGTACTCTTGCCGAACCTTTTCTACAACCTCCGGAAGCGCCTGTTCCCCCGTAATCATTAATGCCGGGTCCCCTGGTAAAATTCTCGTCAAGATGAACGTGATCATAACGATACCTATGATACTTGGGATCATCATGGCTATACGTCTAAGCGCGTACTTTAGCAACTCACATCATACCCCTTCTCTTGCTGTCTGAAGCTGTCATATCCCAAGCAATCCGAAAAATTCGAAATGAACAGCCTCTGCTGCTAATTCCTCCACCGTAAGTTCAGCCAGGTTAGAATCGGCTGGATTAGGGCCGAACAGCCATCTCGCAACAATGCCTTCAATCAGACTCATCAGCAGCGCTGCCCGTATATGTATGTCTGATGATTCCGGAAGCATTCCCAACTCAATGGCACGTTCGATATTGCGTCTGAAGGACTTCTCCATTTCAATGCGTGTTTCACGGAAGGCATTTCGAATGGCTTCCTCTTCACCATTGCTCGTAAGCAGCAGCTCCATGAAATAACGATGCTCCTGGGCGAATCTAAAAATATCCGCCAGCAGGCGTCCAGACCCCTGAACCATTTCCTGAACAGAGCCGCCTTCCGTCCGATAGCCTCTCTTAATCACGGCCAGCAACGCTTCTCTGCCCGACTCGATGATTTCCAGAGCTATGGCCTCTTTACTCTTGAAATACCAATAGAACGTGCCCTGCGCAACTCCAGCATCATTGACGATGTCCGAAATTTTAGTGTTCTGATAGCCGTATTTTGCAAATCTCTCAACTGCTATATCCATCAATTGAGATTTTCTCGTATCACGTAGTCTAGACTGATTTACGTTTCCGATGAAAATCATTCCTTCCAGATTGACTGGTCAGTCAGTTTATTTCATATCATATAGGTTTAGTCGGTATTTGTCAACGATTAAATCTTATGTAAACTGACAGATATACTTTGTTATAAGTACCTCTACGGAGCAATATACTGCTCAAAAGGTAAAAACGCTGCAGTACTTCCTTACCTTACCTAAAAAAAATCGAGCAACCCGATAAGGGTTGCTCTCAAACTGCTGGGAAAGCGCATTTAACGTTTTTATTGTAGTCCGTTTTCACCACACAACTTTTCCTTCAATTTATCGGCGATATCACCATGGGCGAGCAGCTGCTCCTTGAAGTTGGCACGCTGCTCGGCAGGCTCAGGCCACCCGGTATCGCCGAAGTTCTCTTCAGCGACCTCGGCATAGGCTTGATGAAGGCTGTTGTCGTACCAATCGATCTCCAGATCGGCCTCGCTCCGAATCATGCGGATAATTTCGTAATCCTCGCCTTCGTCCCCGGATCGGGCCACATACACAAACAGCTCAGGATCGCCAACCGCACCAGGCCATACTTGTATTTCGGCACATTCCTGGCCGTTATGCTCCGCCAGCCGACGAAACTTGGCTTCCTTTATATAGTACATAATTTCTTCGCTCCTCGTTTAACTGTAGTTAGTTGTCATCCTGTTCGGCTCCATAGCCGATCCGGTACAGTTCCCGCCTGGTCTCATCCGTGCCGAGCCGATAAATTTCCTGGTATACCTTATCGATCTGACTCTGGTATCCACTGTTAACTTCATCTTCAGGCGTATCCGGCCACGGATATGTATAAGCCAAAAAGGAACTGTTCTCCTTCTCCCCAATCCGCTCCAGCATATACCGCAAGTTGACTGCCTCTTCAGGGGACGCCTCGATCGTCCATTCATAAGCTGCAGCGCCCTGCTCTTCCAGAACCGAACGTCCCGGTATGGATACATAATACCGCATACCTGCCATTCCCCCTCCTCTTTAAATCCTTTACGGCATAGTTATTTTTGGCCAAAAATCTTCACTGCCCTCACCAAATTAACCGCTGGCCAACAATCATCCGGTTAAAGCTGCCGTATTTACCATTGTGTACAAAGCAAGAAAAAACATGCACATGGAACGTCTATCCGCACGCTAAAAATAAAAGACCAGCCTGACCAAGCCAGACTGGCAATTGATGAACTTCCTATTCTATGCAGACGGGCAAATACCCGGCTGCTCGATTATTTCATTTCCGAAGGCTTGCGCATCGTCAATCCCACGCGGCCCTTTTTTGCATCCACGGTAAGCACCCATACCGTCACATTGTCACCTACTGAGACAACGTCCATCGGATGCTTCACATAGCCGTTGCTAAGCTGAGATATATGAACTAATCCATCGTTCTTGATGCCGATATCGACAAACGCGCCAAAGTCAATAACGTTGCGGACTGTGCCCTGAAGCTCCATGCCTGGCGATAAATCCTCGATTTTCAGGACATCCGTACGGAAAATTGGCGGCGGAAGCTCTTCACGCGGGTCGCGGCCCGGACGCTGCAGACTGTCGAGAATATCCCGCAATGTTGGTACGCCTACACCGAGCTGTACTGCCAAATTCGCTGGTTCCAATGTAGAGAGCATCTCGGCTAATTCTTTAGTTCCGAGCTGACTCAGTTCAACGCGCAGCTCTTTAAACAACTGGGTAACCACGCCGTAAGATTCAGGGTGAATCGGCGTCCGATCAAGCGGATGCTCCCCATCATTGATTCTCAAGAAGCCGATACATTGTTCGAAGGTTTTGGCGCCGAGACGTGGAACCTTCTGAAGCTGCTTGCGGCTTGTAAATTTCCCGTTTTCTTCGCGGAACTTAACGATATTTTTAGCAATGGTCGCATTGACCCCTGACACGTAAGATAAAAGTGAAGGAGAAGCCGTGTTGACGTCTACGCCGACATGGTTAACCGCTGACTCTACTACTGCGGTAAGACTCTCGTCCAAGTGCTTCTGGGATACATCATGCTGGTATTGGCCTACGCCGATCGCTTTAGGCTCGATCTTTACAAGCTCGGCCAGCGGATCTTGCAGCCGTCTCGCAATGGACACCGCGCTGCGTTCTGCGACGTCTAAATCAGGGAATTCCTGCTGCGCCAGCTTCGATGCAGAATATACGCTGGCCCCGGCCTCGTTCACGATCAAATAGACCAGCTCAGGGTCATTGCGTTCAGCAATGATTTCTGCAACGAATTGCTCCGTTTCCCGGGATGCCGTGCCGTTGCCGATGACAATGAGCTGCACGCCGTACTTATTGATCAATTCATTGAATTTAGCTGCAGCTTCCCGTTTCTTGTTATTCGGGGGGGTCGGGTAAGTCACAGCCACTTCGAGCAGCTTGCCTGTATCATCAACGACTGCAAGCTTACAGCCTGTCCGATAAGCCGGATCGACGCCAAGCACGGTTTTCCCTTTTACGGGAGGCTGAAGCAGCAGGCTCCGCAGGTTTGCCGAGAAAATAGATATTGCTTGCTGTTCGGCCTTCTCGGTCAGCTCCGATCTTACCTCCCTCTCGATGGAAGGCGCCAGCAGCCTTTTGTAGGCATCCTCTATCACGATTTGCAGCGTGCTCTCGGTAACAGATCGACTTTTGATCATTTTTCCCGTGATATAGCGATGAATGGATTCGACATCTACTTCAAGCGACACCTTGAGAATATTCTCACGCTCTCCCCGATTGATGGCCAAAATGCGATGGGGAGGCATTTTCTTGGCAGGCTCACGATAGTCGTAATACATTTCATACACGGATTCTTCCTCGGGATTTTTTGCTTCCGAGACGATCATTCCATGATCCATGCTATACTTCCGTACCCAGGCTCGGATAGCTGCCTCATCCGCAATCCCTTCGGCAACAATGTCCATGGCCCCCTGCAAAGCTTCTTCCGCCGTCTCAACTGCAAGTTCCGTATTTACATACTTGGCTGCCTCCTCAAGCAGCACGCCATCCCTAGGCTGTGATAACAACCATTCCGCAAGAGGCTCCAAGCCCTTTTCTTTGGCGACGCTGGCTCGGGTCTTGCGCTTCTGCCGGTAAGGACGGTATAAGTCCTCAACCTCTTGCAGCTTCACCGCTTGGACAATAGCGGCCTCCAGCTCCCCGGTCAATTTTCCTTGCTCGGCAATAATGCGAATCACTTCACGCTTGCGAACCTCCAGATTGCGCAAGTACTGCATCCGATCATCGATATCGCGGAGCTGGTTCTCGTCCAGCTCGCCAGTCATTTCTTTGCGGTATCGAGCCACAAATGGTATCGTATTGCCTTCATCCAAGAGCCCGATCGTCGTCCGTACCCCCTTCAGAGGCAGTCCTAGCTCTTTAGCCACCTGCGCAATGATTCGCTCCTGAACCTTAGCCTCGATTTGCGCCTCGTTCGTATTCGTTTCCGGATTGATTTCAGTTTGTGACAAGGTCATCCCTCTTTCATCCTCAGATTGCACTGCTCCTATTATCACAAAATTTATCGCTTATTGCCAGCAGAGGGCATACTACCGGGCAGAGAAAAAACGTCTATTAACGTACTTTCTAGCTAGACAACCGATGTATCGGTAGTTTTTTTCCGATTTTAGAAGGTTCAGCTCCGCTGAATACTATAAATTCTATAATCTTTAAAAAGCAAAAACACCGTACATAAGTACGGTGCCTGATCTTCGGATTAGAAGTTCGAGTAGTTCATGAACTCTCCCGGTGAAGAAGAAAACGCGATAATAGCTATGATTATAAACAAAAAGATGATCCCGTAAATTATAGTCCCAATGATTCCGCAAACCATGCCTGCGACAGAGAAGCCATGTCCTTTCTCATTGGTAATTTTGATTTCCTTAAAGGAGAGGGCAGCAAAAATAATTGCTACAATTCCTATGAAAAATCCGAGATACGGAATAACGATTGCCAATATCCCTAGTACCAGCGCCGCTATTGATTTGCCATTCGTATTTGGCTCGCCACTCGGCGCAGGCCCTGTTGGCGGCTGGGGTGGTGCGGGCGGATAATTGTAATTGTATTGCCCGGAAGTATTAGAGTTATAATCCATTAAAAACGGTCCTCCTCGGAGAAATAGATACGCTTATTATACCAGATTAAGCCAATGAAGCTATCGAGAAATCGAAATTTAATCATATGAAATGACAAATACTCTAAAGGCGCGTACAAGAATAAAGACGTCCCCACAAAACGGGACGTCTAAAGGGATTTCTCCCCTTGTTCATCAGAAATCAATTAATCCAAGACTAATAAGCAGCGAATCGTTAACTTTTTTCATCGTCTCATCATCCAAATGCGTAATTTTATCCGTCAATCTCTGCTTATCAATCGTACGTATCTGCTCAAGCAAGATGACAGAATCCCGGTCAAATCCATGCGTAGCTGCATCAATCTCTACATGAGTCGGCAGCTTCGCTTTTTGAATTTGAGCTGTAATGGCAGCAACGATTACCGTTGGGCTAAATCGATTGCCAATATCGTTCTGGATGATAAGCACAGGTCTTACCCCTCCCTGTTCCGAACCGACAACAGGGGAAAGGTCTGCAAAAAATACGTCGCCGCGCTTTACAATCAATGGTCACACCCCGCTAACTAGGCGGTCCAGAGTGCTGTCTGCATCTTCCTCCGCGTGGAAAGCTTCTGAGGCCATGGTTAAGTTAATCTTGGCCATTTCCATGTAGCCCCGCTGCATAGACTCCCGGATAAAACGCTTCTTCCGTTCATTTAAATACAGCTTCATGGCTTGCCTAATAAGCTCACTACGATTGGAGTTCTCCATAGCAACGATTCCATCCACTTCCTGCAACAGATGATCCGGCAAGCTGATCATAATTCTTTTGGTGTTCTGCATATTGGCCATCTTTAAACATCCACCCCCAAAACCTTGTCGACCCAGATCCTTGTGACTCAGTATAGCAATATTCAAGGATATTTATACAAAAGAATATATGCTAAGTGTATATCAAGTATGCTGCATTTCATTATAACCAAAATTGGTATAAGCGTACATACCTGATCATTTCCATCTTTATCATTCGAGCATAATGTATATCATTCGATGGACCTAGCATAAATTCCTTCCATAGGGAGAAAGTTTTGTAGTTTTTTGTCTGCGAGTTAAGCAAACAATGGATTTACCAAAAGATGCGGTCTATTTGTGCCTATGTAGAGACGGGGCACACGATGAGCCAACATACAAATTATTTCGTAGGGAATGGTACCGAGCATGGAGGCCAGTTCGTCCGCTGTAATCGTTGCACCGGACTGCTGGCCGATGAGTACAACCTCCTCACCGACTTGGATTTCTTCGGCTTCTTCAGCCAAAGATTGTAGCGAAACCATACATTGGTCCATGCAGATCGTTCCGACTACAGGGACGCGTTGTCCACGAATGAGCACCTGCGCCTTACCACCAAGCATCCGTGAATATCCATCGGCATAGCCAATTGGCAGCGTTGCGATAATCTCTTCCTTATCCGTCACGTATCTCGCTCCATAGCTTATGGAGGAGTGTGTCGGCAAAGTTTTCACATGCACCGTTTCCGTCTTTAGCGACAAAACCGGGCGAAGCAGAACCTGCTCCTTGTCAACCCCATCGGAGGGGTAGAGACCATACAATGCGATGCCAATCCGTACCATCTGGCACGAAATTTCCGGTAAGTCAATTGCAATCGCGCTGTTGCCTGTATGTATAATCGGGATATCCAAATCATAATGCTTCAGCGCATGAACTACATCCTGAAAACGCCGGTATTGCTCCAATGTATAGCTCTTATCTTGTTCATCCGCTGTAGCGAAGTGGGTAAATAAGCCCTCCACTTCCAAATGCGGCAGGCTCAGCGCATCACGGATGAAATCTAACGCCTCATCTCCGGGCAGGAGTCCGAGACGCCCCATACCAGAATCGATTTTGATATGGACCTTCAGTTTATCGGGATAGTCTCCGGGATCAATCTCCTTGATCGCGTCGAGCACCTCTCCGCTGAACAGGGTAAGCGTAATTCCATTCTCCCATGCCGTACGTATTCCGTGCGGAGGGGTATAGCCCAAAACTAGAATTGGTGCGGTCAGGCCTGCCTGACGCAGTTCTAACGCTTCATCCAGGAAGGCTACGCTAAGATAGTCAGCCCCGTAGCGTTCAAGTTCTTTGGCAATAGGAATAGCTCCATGTCCATAAGCATTTGCTTTAACACATGCTAACAGCTTCATGTCTAACGGTATTCTTCTCCGTAGAGCAGTATAGTTGGCATAAAGCGCGTCCAAATCGATTTCAGCACGGGTAGGTCGAAACTTCACTTGCACTTTGTAGGTCACCTTCTCTAATGAGTGAAAATCCATCATCAAACAATACATTAATCGTAATGTTCCTGAAGGCGGCTGTCAATTATACAGAAAAACCATTTTGTGCATATGAAGTCATTTTAAACCATAATTCCATTTTATCCAAATATAAAAGAAGAGACAGACTGACGGGTTCGATAGCTCCTACAGCCTATCCGAAGTACCGCAAGTCCGCCAGCCTCTTCTTATTTACCCGTTTGCTCCTGCATAGACGCGGCTATTTTTACCATCTCATTCACTGGAAGATTATCGCTGGTAATCCGGAATTCCAGACCATCCACTGTCCAGGTTAAAGTCTGTAATTCTTCGCCTGTCAACAGGCCAGCCGTAAAGCCGAGATCGATGACTGTACCAGCGGCCAGCGAAACGGCGCGATCCGGTGAACGCGATTCGGTCAACGTAAATTGATATGTACCGTCATATCGGAGAAGCACGCTGCTTCTATCACTATCATCTACGACTTTGTCATCTTTATACACGACGCCTTCCGGCAAATAGGTCGGAATAATGACCCCGAACGGCTCGCTCAGTGCCGGAGCTCCCAAGCTTTGGTCATTCGCTCCTTGGCCTGTGCCGGCTCCTGTCTCAGAGACCTCTGTGCTTTCTACAAGCATGCCATTCTCGTCCACCTCGAGCAGCGTTCCTTTAGACTGTTGACCAGCCGTATCCAGGTTATGCTGCATATCAAAGGATTTATCATCAAACTTGGCGTCAAAATTAAATGTGTCAAATTTCACTTCGACTACGACCTTTGCCTCGGCATCCGATACCTGAACCTGCTTCGGTGCATAGTCATTTTTGGCCAGCCATATTTTTTGCCGAACTAATGCGTGGGTATTATAGTTGGCAGCCACATCGAATACATAGCTATCCTTATCGCTTATGAATTGGCGGGTATTATCGCTAAGGATGCTTCGCACAAGCGTCTGATACAGGTAAACCTGCCCTTGGCTTTCGGGCCAGTCACTTTGAAACCGGAAGCTCTTATTCAGGCTCGGCGTCAATACGTAAACCCCCTGATCGTTCTTGAGGACGATCTGCGTAATGTCCTTCTGGGCATTCGTTAGAGCAATTCGATAAAATGACGGATTCTGATACCATACCTCTACCTTGTACTCCTGGGGCTTATCCCCCGTATGAAGTGTCATCGTTCCAGAGCCTTGGTAGCTCTCCAGCTTCGTAACGATTTTGTCCAAATCCTTGACAACACCGTCAGCATCCTTCTTGCCGCACCCGCCTAATACAGCACTCAAGCATATCACAATGACCAACGCCCAAGTGATCCGTCGCATGAGATCATCCCCTCTGCAGATTGATTTCCTAAACTGATAACATGTCTATGAGGGAACTTGGCCGATTATGCGGACTAGTTTGACAAGCGTGAACAAGTTAAGCGATGTCAGGTGGCGACGAACGGTAAACTGTATACGTTCAGGCAAAACGTGCCTCCCCCCACATAAAACGGGTATTGACTTCTGGGCATTATTTCATTATGGTAGAAAATAAGTTTCCTTTAGGAAACATTTTTTACTATAATCATAACTTGTGGTGGTGAGCAAACTTTGTGCAAAACAATTGATGTTGAAAATCTGCATATTTCGTATCACGGGAGGGAGGTAATTAAGGATGTCAGCTTCTCATTCGAAACAGGGAAATTGATTGGTATATTGGGCCCGAATGGCGCAGGGAAATCGACATTGATGAAAGCTATGCTCGGATTGATTCCTCGCGACCGGGGAAGAATCAGCATGGCGAACCAACCTCAGAAATCCATTCGGAAGAAAATCGCCTACGTTCCTCAGCGATCCAATATCGATTGGCATTTTCCAATTGTAGTGAAGGATACGGTGCTGCTCGGTACATTTCCTAACCTGCCCTTATTTCGCCGCCCGAAGAAGGAGCATAAAGAATGGGCTCTGGAATGTTTGAGGATAGTAGGGCTGGAGGATTTTCAAAACAATCAGATCGGGGAACTGTCCGGCGGTCAGCAGCAGCGTGTCTTTCTAGCTCGAGCACTAGCTCAGAAGGCGGAGTATTTTTTCCTGGATGAGCCATTCGTCGGAATCGATGTGTCTAGCGAAGAAATGATCATTCGTATTTTGAAAGGTTTGCGTGATGAGGGAAAAACAGTATTTGTTGTCCATCATGATCTGAGCAAGGTAGAAAGTTATTTTGATGAGCTTATTATTATCAATAAACAGTTGATTGGGTCTGGGCCGGTAGACCATGTGTTTACGCCGGAAATGATGAAACAAGCATACCCAATGCCATTCGGGATGATGAAGAATGTAGGAGTGAGTGTGTAATGGAGTTCATAAATGATGTAATGACTTATACTTTTTTGCAAAGAGCTCTCGTTACATCTATTGTTGTCGGCATGATCTGCGGAGTAATAGGTTCGTTTATTATTTTAAGAGGGATGGCTTTAATGGGGGACGCCATATCTCACGCAGTACTGCCCGGTGTAGCGATTTCCTATATGTTGGGCATTAATTATTTCTACGGCGCTGTTGTAACCGGGGTTCTCACTGCAATCGGAATAGGAGCCATCAGTCAAAACAGCCGAATAAAAAGTGATTCATCCATCGGATTAGTGTTTTCTGCAGCTTTTGCTTTGGGGATCATTTTAATTACACTGGCCAAAAGCGCGACAGATTTAACACAAATATTGTTCGGAAATGTTCTTTCTGTTCCGGCTTCAGACATGTGGCTGACGATCATAATCGGGGGCTTGGTGTTACTAGCGGTATTTGTTTTCTATAAAGAATTGCTGATTTCCAGCTTTGACGAGACGATGTCGGCAGCATATGGACTGAAAACCCGATTCATTCATTATGGGATCATGGTGCTATTAACGCTTGTAACGGTTGCGTCCTTGCAAACTGTAGGTGTGATTCTTGTTGTATCCATGCTGATCACACCTGCATCAACAGCTTATTTATTAACGAACCGACTCTCAACGATGATCATGCTTGCCGGTTTTTTTGGCGCCATGTCTTCGATCATCGGTTTATATATAAGTTTTGTGTACAATTTGCCCTCAGGCCCTGTTATTGCCTTAGCGACGACAACCATATTTGTAGTTGTTTTTCTCTTCTCGCCCAAGCAAGGAGTATTTTCGCGAAAGTTGAGAGTGTTAAAGCAAAGAGCGGCATTGGGGAAATAAGATGCAATCATAACTTAAAATATTTTTAAGAAAGAGAGAGCAGGAAGAAATGAGAAAAATGCGTAATCTTATATTAATGTCAAGCGTAGCTATGCTGCTGCTGCTGACGGCTTGCGGAAAAGCGGATTCCGGATCTGAATCCAAAAAGGGTGGATCGCTCAAGGTAGTTACTTCATTTACGATTATTGAGGATTTGGCAAGAGAAATCGGCGGAGAGGATGTAGAGATTCATAATCTGGTTCCAACAGGAACCGACCCGCACGAATACGAACCTTTGCCTGAAGATATTAAGAAAGCCACGGACGCAGATGTGCTGCTATATAACGGCTTGAATTTGGAAGGCGGTAAACATGGATGGTTTTTCAAAATGATTGAAACGGTCGGGCAGCAGGAGGAAAATGTGTTTAGTCTGACTGAGCGAGTAGAACCGATGTATATCGGCGGAACGGATGGGTACGAAGAAGAAATCAATCCTCATGCCTTTATTGATCCTGCGGTTGGAATAAAGATGGCGGAGGATCTCCGGGATGCACTCATAAAAAAAGATCCGGAACGCAAGGAAAACTATGAAATGCGTGCAGAACAGTATATTGCCCGATTGAAGGAAATCGATCAAAATTATGAAGAAAAAATCTCTTCATTGCCGGAAGATCGACGCATTCTGATTACCAGTGAGCGAGCTTTTCAATATATGACTTCTCATTATGGGTTAAAGGAAGCGTACATTTGGGAAATCGATACGGAAGAGAACGGCTCGCCGCAGCAAATAAAAGCTCTCGTTGAATTTATAAAAGAAAACGATGTGCCTGTGCTATTCATTGAGTCAAATGTAGATCCTCGTCCAATGGAAACGGTCTCTAAGGAGACGGGTGTCCGAATTGCCGAAAAGCGGATATATTCCGATGAGATTGGACAGCCCGGGGATGAGGTGGACACATATATGAAATATTTAAATTACAATATCAAGCTAATTTATGAAGAACTGAGCAAATAGAATGGAAGAATAGAAGAATAAGCCCTATGAATTCTCATAGGGCTCTTTTCAATGGTGATGTCCCTTTACTCCAAATCGATCCGTCTTCACACTTTAATATCTATGTAGCCATTGTTCTGCTTTGGCTCGCGATCGGGTTGAATCAAGTCGCTTGGAGATGGTGAAAGCGGGGCTTCCCCCATTTCAATTGCGGATTTTTTTTGTTTTTCCATTTCCATCTTTTTTTGCATCAGCTGCTGAATTTGAAGATCGATTGAATTGATTTCCATTCTGAGCGCTTTGATTTTTTCCTCTTTAATTTTTTGTTCATCATCACCATGAATGACATCGGCAATTTTTTGAAAAATAGCTTCTTTTCGCTTGTTCAGCATTTGAATTTGTCTGTCGATGCCGGTTTGTCCGCCTGTAATTCCACTCATTGGAAACGCAGCAGATACCTTCATGTGAGAAGCCTCCTTTATTAAGAAATACTCGCATTAGTTCTACCCTAATATATATATCGGAGATTTGTCGTCCATATTGAAATTGCTTGATGGCGAGCCTCGCGAACTGGATTTCCAGCATATTGCTCGACCTAACGGTTGGATGTTGCCGGTATAGCTGCAGGGAACTATTCAAGGGTCCCAATCATTCAAAAATAACACGTCAAAGGATTCCTTCAAATGAATAGACCAAGCATAGTCCTTATCATTAAATAAAGGGCCTGCGTATAAATTATGCATGAGTTGCAGCTGATCTGCCGTCAAATCCGTTTGAGCGGACAAACCTCTAATTTTATAGAAATCAACTTCGGCCTCTCCCTCTACTTCGAGCACATAGCCTTCATTAATTACCCTGATCGACAAAGGTAAGGAAAATTTCTCAAACGTCTTTTTCATGCGGTAAATTGTATTGTAGACATTATGTATGGCTCTGGAACTATCCATCTCCGGCCATAGCATATCCGCAATGATCCACTTGTTTACGATCTGCCCTTCCTTCACGATAAAATAAGCAAACATTTCTTCCGTTTTTTTAGTTGGCCACTTCACGATTTCTCCGGCTTTATTTGTCGTTTGGAACGAACCGAAGCATTGCACCTTCATAACAGGCGCTCTGGATTCTATAGATTGTATCGCCAATAATTTTTTTATCTTTTCTAATTTGGATGCGACGGTGTCAATCGATTTACGCGTAATCGGCTTCAGCAAATAATCCACTGCCTCGACGCGAAAAGCCTCTACCGCATACTCACGGTAAGCTGTCGTAAAAACGATTTGCATGAACTCATTCTTTACTTGCTCCGCCAATTGCAGGCCATTTAAACCCGGCATACCAATGTCGATAAAAAGCACGTCAGCCTCTAAGCCCGGAATGTCGCGCAGCGCCTCGAGCGGATCAGAATAAGCCCCGACAAGCTCATACTTCGGATGCTCGCCTATATATCTTTTCATCATATTTAGGGAAAGCAATTCATCCTCTACGATAACTGTTCTTAGCATGACATTTACCTACTCTCAAGCTTATTTATGACGCGGTAATGAGGCGCGATCAAAGAGCAGTGCATTTTGTGAGAATTCTGTGAGTCAAACGATATATGATGTACATTATGCTCAAAATAACGAGTCGCCGAATTGAACCTTATCCCATGGGGATTTGAATACTAATTCGGCCAACACCGTCCGTTAATTAATAGTTTCACATATTTGTAACTAAAAACATCGATAAAGGTAGGTTTGAAACAAAAATGAAGTTGAAGCATTTGCAAAAAAATTCAATCATGCTCATTTTGTCCGGAATCTCGTTGTTATTATCGATAGGAACGCATACCGTTCACAGATATACGCCTCTGTTCGATCTTCATCGGGCGATGAACGGAATTGGCAGCCTGACACAGGGATTATCCATTTTCAAAAATTTACTGTTCTTTATTCCTATTGTTCTTTTTATATTCAGTCTCCTTATTTACAGGAAAAACGCCCATTCCCCAAGCTTGCCCTGGATTATCAGCTCAACGCTGACCTTTAGCAGTATTTCCATTATTGCCGGTGGTGACGGATTTGTTGAATACCATTTCTCTATTTTCATGACGATAGCCATTATCGCTTACTATGAAAGTATCAAAACTCTTCTATACAGCACCGCGATATTTGCCATCCAGCATTTTGCCGGGTTCTTTTGGTTCCCGCAATTACTTTGCGGTACGGCTGACTACCGCTTCTCCTTGCTGCTCATCCATGCTCTGTATTTGCTGCTAACGAGCGGAGCGACGATCTGGTTCGTCTACTCCAAGAAAATACACACGAATGAATATGAGAAAACAGTGGCTTCTCAGCAGCAAGCCATCAATGAAGTGCTGCGGAACATGGACGATTCCAGCCAATCGGTGCTGAACGCCGTTACTCAGCTCCTGTCAGGCGCCGGCCAGTCCGCGAAAGCCAGCCAAGAGATTGTGGCCTCCATTGAAACCATCTCTATTGGAGCCTATGAGCAAACGAACAAGCTTAGCTTAGGCGTGGAGAGCATTCAAAGCATGCTGGAGCAGGTAGAGCATATTAACGAAAACGCCAGCGTAGTCACGGAAAATTCACGATCTACCTCAAACCAGGTCGTCTACGGGCAAGAGAAGATTCATGTAGTGGCTAACCAAATCCATGTGATTACTTCAGCAGTCAATAAGGTCAATAAGGTCATTAACGAGCTTGCAGACAGTTCTATGGAAATCGAGAAGCTCGTCGACCTCATCTCTTCTATAGCGGAGCAAACCAACCTTTTGGCTCTAAACGCGTCTATAGAAGCCGCTCGGGCAGGCGAGCATGGAGCAGGATTTGCCGTGGTCGCGGCCGAAGTCCGGAAATTGGCAGGCCAATCCAATGATTCAGCGGCAGAAATTCAGAGAAACGTCCAATCTTTCCAAAGCCATATTGACAAGGTGCTGCACGAGATGAATGTCAGCTTGAGCGAGGTACAAAAGGGACTGGAGCAAATCGAGGAAACGAAGCAGGTCTTTGATGAAATTTCCGAATCTTCGAGCACAGTAGACCTGCAAATCAAGGACATGTCTGTCACAACGGATTTTCTGCTCCAGCATTCCAAACGAACTAATGACATGATGAACCAGGTGTCGGAAATAACAGAAGCATTTTTTATGAACATCGAAAAAATATTATCCGCCGCTGAAGAACAATCCACTTCTTCCGATGCGGTGAATGACATTGCCCTGAATTTAGAGTCATTGGTCTCCGAGTTAGGCGGCATCTTGAGCAGTATTCAAAGAAGATTAACGGAGGAAAAATCCGGCTAGGCAGCAAAAAGAAGGC
The DNA here is from genome assembly GCF_042714055.1 of Paenibacillus lentus. Taxonomy (GTDB): domain Bacteria; phylum Bacillota; class Bacilli; order Paenibacillales; family Paenibacillaceae; genus Fontibacillus; species Fontibacillus lentus_A. The sequence goes on along the minus strand of NZ_JBHGVC010000008.1, from coordinate 122,940 downwards.
ACACGGTTTAAGAGCCGTATGCCTTCTTATTTTTTGTTATTCGAATTGTTGGATTAGCTTGAGCAATACGACCGCTGCTTCAGCTCTTGTCGTGAAAGCTTGCGGCTGGAAGCTATTCCCGGGCGTGCCAATCATCATCCGATTCTCTGTCACCCACATGACAGCGTCACGCGCCCATAAAGATACATCGTCAGCATCCTTGTAAAGCATGGCGCCGGCCGCTTTACCAGTGGAGTCGATACCGGAATTGGTTCTCCATGCATTGGCCTTGGCTAAGATCACCGCCATTTGCTCACGGGTAATCGGGTCGTTCGGAGCAAAAACACCGCCACTGTAGCCGTGTATCAAGCCATGGTGCTGTGCAGCCGATATCGCCTCCTGCGCCCAATGTCCTTGCGTATCCGTAAATGTAACTCCATTTTCAACCTTCAACCTTAGAACCTGAACCAATAAGGTGACGAATTCGGCTCGCGTTAACGAATGATTGGGGCGGAAGGTACCATCAGAATAACCTTGGATAATCCCTCTGCCCGCAAGCTCCCGAATCGCTTCGCTGGCCCAGTGCCCATCGATATCGCTCAGATTTACAGGGCCGCGGTTATCGCATGCAGCGCCAAAGGAACATGGCTCATCCTCGGTCAGGTCAGGCTTGCCGGCATCATCATTGTCCTCGGCAGGTGCTTGATTCTCCTGCTTAGAGGAATTCGCGTTCCCGCTGGCCGAGCTTCCACCACCAATGGATGAGCCTCCACCGCCGCCATGCCCCCCGCTTCCTCCACCGCCGTCATCAACAATGGGGCGAGGGGTTACTTTCACAGTCCGGATCACTTCTTCTGCTGCATTGCCAGCTGCATCCGATACGTTGTATCGCAAAATATATTCGCCGACGACTCCCGTATCCACCTGGCCGGAAACCGTAACCGCAGAAGAGAGATCCCCGTCTACGTCGTCTGTGGCAATGACTCCGGGCTCCTGAAAGGCGGTGCCTTGCACAAGACTAATGATCGGATCGCCAAGCAGCGCAATGGTCGGTTTCTCGCGATCAATGTTTGTGATTTCAATTTGCTTCACTGTCTCGTTCCCGGCCTCATCCTTCGCATAGAAGCTGATCCAGCCGTTATCCGCCGCGATCACTTCCGACAATAGTGGATCACCGTTATTTGCAAAGTAGCTAGCATCCTGGAATCCGAACGCCATTTTCTCCGCAGCCAAGTGGACTCGCGAGTAAACGGAGGCCGTTACGGTGACGTTTTGATTCGTAGGCACCGTAGGAAATACGGTAAGCTTAATGACCGGCACATCCCGATGGATATTCGTGATCTCAATCGTTTTTACGGCAGCGTTACCGGCGCGATCCTTCGCGTAGACTGTATAAATATCATTTAACTCGGCCTCAAATGAGCTTAAGCCACCAAGCCCCGTACCTGCCTGCTCAAAGTAGCTGATAGGCTGATCTCCAACGGCCCACTTCACCTCGCTGATTCCACTTAAACGATCATATACGTCGGTCGTTACCGTCACGCTTCGGTTCGTTGGCTGGTCGCTTTCGATGCTTAGATGAATCGTCGGCTCTACTGCATCGAAATGACTTATCTCAATCGTCTCAACGACTCCATTTCCGGCTTGATCCTCACCGTAGACCGTATACTCTCCATTTTGGCTGGCCTGAAAAGAATCGTGAAACGAACTCCCCCCGCCATTTTGGAAAAATGACACCGACTGTCGTCCCTCGTTCCATTTCAAAGCAACTTCACCATTTGTATTATCCTGGGCGATCACACTAATGGTGATAGGCTGGTTTGTCCACTCTGCTGGAGTATAGCTCAAATCCAACCGGGGCGCCTCTAAATCAATTTGCCTTACCTCAATGTCTGCACTAACCTCGAAGCCGGCTTTGTCCTTTACATAGACTGTATAAATCCCATTCTCATGAACGAAGAATTGGGTATCGTCCACACTCAGAGCAACGCGCTGCTCATTTGGCCCCTGCTTGGCCCACTCCAGCTCGGCAATCCCGCTCCCGTTGTCGACATAGTTGATATTCACGGCCACAGGCTGATTGGTCCAGCCCGCTGGGGACAAAGAGAGCGTAAGGCTCGGCTCGCTTTTGTAAATATTCGTCACCGAAAGGGTCTGAACGCTTTCGTTCCCTGCTACGTCCCTAGCATAAACCGTATAAATGCCGTTTTCAGACACAGGAAAGCTGTCAGTGAGCACGCTGCCTTCCTGTACGAAATAAGCCGCATCGTGATCTCCCGTCGCCCACTTCAGTTCAGCTATTCCGCTCTCCTGATCAAGCGCGCTGACATCAATGATTACATCCTGACTTGTCGGCGCCCCCGTGGAAGGTGTTAATGTTATGCTTGGCGGAATGAGATCGATTTGATCAATGGTAATGGTCTGGAACGTCTCATTGCCAACCCGATCCGCGGCATAGACGGTATACTTGCCATTGCTATCGGCAAGAAAAGTATTATTCACGATTAAGGTGCCGCCCGAACGGAAATAATCGGCTGTCTGCTGCCCAGCAGCCCATTTGAACTGCGCCGAATTCAAACCGCTCTGAACGTCTTCTGCATTGGCCGTAACGGGAATCGGCTGATTCGTCCATCCCTGCTGCTTCGTAAAGACCTCCAACGTCGGTGCCAAGCGGTCAATATTCGTAACCTCAGTGACTGCAACGCTTTCATTGCCGACGTGATCTTTCGCGTACCATGTATACTTCCCGTTATCGGTGGCTATAAAGTAATTTCCAGGCACTGTGGTTCCATATTTCCGCATGGATGAGGCGTCATGTTCGCCCTTTAACCATTTTTGTGCAGCAACGCCAGATCCATCATCTCTGACGGAACCAACGACGTACACATTCTGCTGCGTCCAATCTGCGGGTGAATGCCTAAAATTAATAATTATTGGCGGAGTTTTATCGACGTGAACCTGGCTCCCGTCCGTAGTAGCGTCAAGCTGGCCGTGCCTCTGTCCTGTTTCATCTTCATATTCAAGCATAAACGGGATAGGGCCTTCAGGAACGGAGGAATCCAGCGTCAAGGCAGCCTTCCAGTTTTTACGGTTGCCATTTTGCACCGCCTGAACCTCCTGCCCGGCAATTTGTACGACGGGGGGCTTCAGATAAAATGCAGAGGAAATCGATACCGTCACCGTATCCCCTGCTTGAGCGTACTTCGGAGCATTCTGATTACTCGATGAAATACTCAGTTTCTGTATCGTATCGACGTTTAACGTATAAGTCCCTGAAGATCTGCTGAAATCAAGCGTTTTGGTCTCGCCGCCCCAAGAGCTCTGAAAAGAACTTAAGGTAGCCCATATCGCTTCCGCTGGAACCGAATCCCCTTCCAGTACAGTGACGCCGTCTAGGCTGTATCTGTATTTTTGGTTGTAAATAGGATTGTTTTCGCCAAAACCGCCGTCGAAATTACTGACCGTGATCCATCTGACATCAGCAGGAAGCCCGTACCAATAGTCCGTGATGAATCTTTTCTCGGTCGTAATCCCGTCACGACTGTAATAGATTTCTACCCCCTCACTCAAGCCTCTGAAAGGGAGAAAGGTAGCCCACTTTGCGTTGGAAGGCAGCTCGCTAAAGTTCAAATCAATATAGAATATATCCGCTCCATCGCTATAGCGATGTGACATCGATGCGAATCCGCTAGGATTGTAATTAATCATATGGATTGCCTCGGCTTGAATCTGCTCGGCAGAAGCTCTGCTTGCAGGTCCGGCAAATAAGAGCGTCGCGGTAAAACAGACCATTGACAACAAACAAATAAAGTTTTTTCTATCCGGGTATTTAATAATACATTCTCCTTTCTTGGTCAGCCCGCTCTGACCTATCTCTTTCAAATTGTAGATTGTAAAAAATGAAATAAACATCCCCCGATCGAGGGATTTTCGCAGCATCCGCAGCTAAAAAAAGGACGCCGAGCGGCGTCCTTATCATCCTTTCAAAACTATGCTTGGAACATGGAGCTTACTAAGGATCTCCATCATCCAGCAAGCCTATCGTTTTGGCGATGGCCGCCGCTTTCATGCGCCGATCCACCTTTAGCTTCTCGAAAATATTCTTAAGGTGTGTTTTGACCGTCTCGCTCGTAATCATTAAGGAGGCAGCAATTTCCTTATTGGACAGGCCCATCGCCAGGAGCTTCAGCACTTCTTGTTCCCTATTGGTAAGGGAGTGTCTTATTTCAGCATGATCTCCAAGCCCAGCGGCCAGTTCCTTCGGGAAAGAGCTTGCTTCAATGGTAATTGACGCTTGCCTCGATTTCATAGCAAATAATGCTTGGGAAACTAAATTTCGAATCACGGGAAAGCGTTCCGGGGCAAAATGCTTTGCAGTTAGCAGGTTCTCTATGTATAGAAGCCCTTGAGGCTGATCATGCACGAAGATCGGCATGCAAAGAGCAGAGCCGCCTTTTCTATAACCGGAATAAAATGCAGACGGCTCAGACGCATCCGGCACCCTTATTCCTTGCATGATTACCTTGTCTCGAAGTGCTCTGGCGATCATCTCCTGCTGCACATTTAAATAAGCTTCTAATGGACGATGCGGGAGCACGAAAGTTATGCTTCCATTCTCTAATCTGATTTCTATATCCACATACCAGCCTTGGGAGTATGGAAGCAGCAGCAAACCGCGCTGTGCTCCTGTATTCGTAACAATTAGCTTCATGAGCCGCGCTGCAATCTGCTCCCCGTTCAAGGCCTCCGAGAAAATCTGTGACGCTTGGACAATAGCGGCCAAATCCAGCACTTGCGGGTAACTGACAATGTTATCGTTGATAATCAAGGATGTGCGATGAGCTTGCATGAGGCTGGTTCCGTCCGATGATAAAGAAGCCAATGCGGCGCGATGCGTATTCTTCGGCAAATCAGGCCGATTAGATGCAACTGCTGGATCATCTGCTTTAGTTAAATCTATGGAGGAATCTATCGATGCATTTCTGGAGTAGTTGTCTAGCTGTTCTAACATGGCTTCCATGCTTGGATACCGCCGCTCGGGATCTTTGGCCAGCATTTTCATCACCATATCCGATATGAACGTAGGAAGCGCCGGGTTCATGCCGCTAAGAGGAGGGGGAGTTTTCGCCATATGTGCATGAGCCCATGCAAGGGCACCTGTGGCCGTAAAAGGAAGCCGGTTGGCAAACAGCTCATAGAATGTCATCCCCAGGGAATAAATATCCGCGCGAGCGTCCACACTGAAGTTCATCCGTCCCGTCTGCTCCGGCGACATGTACACGGGGTTTCCTTCCAGGCTGCTCTGCCCATGATCCTCACGCTCATTCAAGTGAATGGCATAGCCGAAGCCCGTCAGGAAAATTTCAAGCGAATGCTGCCGAATAAGCAGCGTATCAGGCCGGATATTTAAATGAAGAATATTTCGTTTATGAAGCTCATGCAACCGCATGACTACACGTTTCAATATCTGCACGTACATGGCAGGAGTCATTACCGCTTCCGACCAATAATCCCTTAACGTCAGCGCATGGATCGGTTCATACTCTAAAATCATCATATTCTTGAAATTCATGTACGAATTCGGCTTAAAGAGCCCTTCCATTTCGAGCTCCCTCAGAAAATTAAACTCATGAATAAGCTTGGCATTCTCGATCGTCGTGTTTTTGCCGCTCTTAACGATTTTCAACAATACCTGACTGGCCGAATGTTCTGAAAGGGCAAAAGCAACCAAAAGATAAGAATCCTCATAAACTATTTGAGTTATAGCGTAACCGGGAATATTTATCATAGCGCTACAATCCTTCTTGAATTGTGATCATCACATATTTAAGTTCTATTGTACTATAGAATGTAAATTTATTCTTTCTCCTCCATGAAAAAAGAGAGCCCAAAGGCTCTCTAATTAAGTACTATCTTCCCTTATAGCTTACCGTCTGCGCCGACGTTTTCTTCGTCCTTCTAACAGCAAAATGGCCAGCAGATCAAACAGCACCAGCGGGATAATAAACGGGGCAAACGCGGCATGAGCCTTGCTTCCCCGATTATGGACAGAAGAAACCTGTAGGTACAGCTTCCTTCCGCTTACCCTTACAATTTTCCCGTACAGTACCGCCCCCGTCTTTGTTTTTATTTTGACCTGCTTATTCAAATGCTTCCTAGCCTGATCACTGATCTTTGCCAAACTAGTCACCTCCCTAGTGCATGACACAATATACGTGTCATTTGCCGGGGAAGTGTGGACGTCTGCCTAGTCAGGATGAAACGATATGTTTTCCTTCCTGCTCGGCCCGCCTTTGCTCCAATTGTTGCAAACTCCGATGAGCCATAAACAAGAACGGGGCGCCAATGATTGTCGTCAATCCAAGGATAGCGAAAATAAGCTGTGACGAAGCAACCCCCAGCCCTTCCAGCAGAAAACCGCCCAACAAAGGAGCTAATACCGCTCCGAAATTATTGAAGCCAAACATGCCGAAGTATGCTCCCCGCAGTCCAGGCTCGGCAATGCGATCAACGAGCACATCCGTTGCCGTGAAGGTCAGCACTTCTCCAATCGTAAAAATGACTACGCAGACCATAAGCAGCGGGAGGGTATCGAACATTCCGAACAATACAAGGCTTGTCCCCGTGAATAAATTGCCGGCAATAATCGGAAGAGCAGGGGCAAAGCGAGCGGCCAACCGAACGAGGGGGTATTGAACCGTCAGCACGACTACCGCATTCAGGGATAACAAATAACTGAACCACTTGACCCCTTCTTCCATCCGTGGACTCATCTCCATATACTGGGCCAACGTCGAATCGAAATGTCCATAACCGAGCAGGCAAAAAATCATGCCGATCAGCACCAGCATAAATGTCCGGTTGCCGCTCGTCGCTTTCAAAGCTCCAGCGAGGCCTAGCCGCTGCTCATGATGCTTGTTCGCCTGTCCAAGCTCATGATACCGCCAAAACTGCAAGACCAAGCAGATGCCATAACAGGCATAAACTGCTGCAGCGATTAAAAACACACGATTTGAACTAGAAGCGCCTACCTGCAGTCCCAGCAGAGGCCCGATAACAACCCCTAAATTAATGGCCGCATAGCGTAAATTAAATACGAGCAGTTTACTCTCTTTAGGAGTAATATCAGCAAGCAATGCGCGGGATGTAGGCTCGAATGTTGCCCTGCATAGACCGTTAAGAGCATTCATAACGAAGAAAATCCATATTTTATTCGCAAATGCAAAGCCCGCAAAAACCAGCACCCATCCGGAAATCGCGATAAAGAGTACTTTTTTTCGGCCGATGACGTCGGAAATATAGCCCCCATAGAAGCTGGCAAATACGCCGATCAACGAACTGACGGCTACCACGACCCCTGTCTCTGCGGGCGTTGCTCCCATAGAACGGATCAAGTAGATGGAAAGGAACGGAATACTCATCGAAATGGCTGTACGGCCAAATATTGTACCGATGATAATCGTCCAGGACAACGGGTGAATTTTCTTCAAATGCTCGTTCATTTATGCGCCTTCTTTATAGTTAGAATGATCAAAATCATTCAACTATTTAACTCTTAATCTTTTGAACTGTCAAGGTATATTGCTGGACTGCAGATATGATAAAATGAAATCCAATACCTGACAGACTAAAGAATAGGTGGGTAGCGACATGATTCAAAGCATACTGCTGGTTGAAGACGATCTGTCGATCAGTGAAATGGTTATCAGTTACTTGTCCAAAGAAGGCTTCACCATCGTGCATGCACGCGATGGAGAAGAGGCGCTTCGCTTATTTAGCGAGCAAAAATACGCGCTCGTTCTGCTTGACCTCATGCTGCCTTATTTAAATGGCATGGATTTCCTTAAGATCATTCGAGAGCAGAGCCGCGTTCCGGTACTTATTATTTCAGCGAAGGACGGCGAAGTCGATAAAGCGCTAGGTCTTGGCTTCGGAGCAGACGACTACATCGCTAAACCCTTCTCGCTCATAGAATTGACCGCTCGCGTGAAATCGGCGATTCGGCGAGCGACGGAATATTCGGATTCCGGCAGCTCCTCTTCGCCTCGTTCGAATATTATTACCGTTCAGGATATGACCATGGATATCGACAATATCCGGTTGAGCAAGAAGGGAAGGGAAATTCACCTTACCGCCAAAGAGTGGAGCATATTGAAGCTTCTCTTTACCTATCCCAAGAAGATATTCACGAAAGAGCAGATTTACCGATCCGTGTGGGGAGACGAGTATTACGGGGACGAGAATATAATAAATGTTCATATGAGCCGGCTGCGGGAGAAAATCGAGGACAACCCGTCCTCCCCCCAATATATTAAGACAGTCTGGGGAATCGGCTACAAATTGGGTGACTTCCAGTGATGAACGCACTATTGCTTCTCCTAGCCCTCCTTGTCGTATTGTCGACCGCTCTGAACATCATTCAATATGTCGCTAGGCGGAGACGCGATGCAAGCCTAACAGAGATATCCAGGAAGCTAAACCGCATCATGGATGAACAATCTGCTGAGCGTTTGCTGCTCTTTACCGACGATACATATTTGCAAACCTTGGTTAGAAATATCGAGCGGCTGTTAGGCGAAAGCCAGACAATGACCGTTCGCTACGCAAGAACAGAGCAATCCATGAAGAAAATGCTGGCGAATATCTCACATGATTTAAAGACACCCTTAACCGTTATTCTGGGATACATTGAAATTATCCAAGGCGACCCTGCCATGGAGACATCGGAACGCAACCGCCTGCTCCATCACATCCAACATAAAACGATGGAAATCATCGCATTAATGAATTCTTTTTTTGATTTGGCGAAATTAGAGTCTGGCGACCAGCAGATTGCTCTAACGAAGGTACATATGAATGAAATTTGCCGAAAAAACATTCTAGCTTTCTATGAATGGGTCGACTCCAGCGGCATGGAAGCCGTAATTGAAATTCCTGACAACGCTATATACGCCTATGGAAATGAGGAAGCATTAGACCGGGTATTCACCAATCTGCTATCTAACGCGATTCGTTATGGCCGCGACGGGCGAACGCTCGGTCTAACCCTGACTGCGGACGAGACGCACGTCAGGATAGAGGTATGGGATCAGGGCAAGGGCATTCAAGAGCAAAATTTGGAGCGGGTATTTGAGCGCATGTTCACACTCGAGGAATCGAGAAATCGTTCTTTTCAAGGCAGCGGGCTAGGCTTAACGATTACGAAAAGGCTGGTGGAAGCGATGGATGGGACGATCTCGCTGCATAGTCTGCCTTATCAGAAGACAACATTCACGATCCAACTACAGCGAGCTGCCGAAGCAAACGTAAGGTTTTCGTAAGATTTATATCACAAAAAAGACAACGTCCGCGGCTAGAATGAGGTTGTAAGAACACGGAAGGAGCCATCTTAATGGAATATATTATTCAGACCCGCGGGCTGAGCAAAGCTTATCAAGGGAAAGATGTCATCAGCAATGTAAACATGAAGGTAAGGCAAGGAGAAATCTACGGATTCCTCGGACCTAATGGTGCAGGCAAAACGACCATCATGAAGATGCTGACCAATCTCGTAAAACCGACGGCCGGTGAAATCCTGCTGTTCAATGAACCATTGACGGCCTCTTCTTATGAAGTGCTGGGACGGATTGGCAGCATTATCGAGTACCCGATATTTTATGAGAAATTGACGGCTGCTCAAAACTTGGAGCTGCATGGCGAATATATGGGCTGCCATAACAAACACGCCATTCAGGAAGCTCTGGACATGGTTCATTTAAGGAATACGGATCAGAAGCCTGTCAAGGAATTTTCCCTCGGCATGAAGCAGCGGCTCGGGATTGCCAGAGCGATTATGACCAAGCCCGAACTGCTTATTTTGGATGAACCGATTAACGGTCTGGATCCTTTTGGGATTCAAGAAATACGCCATCTGTTTCAAACATTGAGCAGGGATTACGGTATTACTCTCTTAATTTCCACTCATCTGCTAGGCGAAATAGAGCAGATCGCAGATAAGATCGGAGTAATCAGCGAAGGCAGATTAATCGATGAAGTGTCCATGGAGAGCATCCGGGGCCAAAATACGGAGTTCATTGAACTGGTCACGCCTGAGTCAAGCCGAGCAGCGGCCATACTGGATCACCAGCTTCAAATTTCCAATTTCAAAGTCCTGCATGACCGGAATATTCGTATTTATGATACCTCCGTCAGTCAGGGGGACATTTTTAAAGCGTTAGTCCAACAGAATATTGAGATCGAAGGCATGCACAAGAAGGTAATGTCCCTGGAGGAATACTTCCTGGATCTAATTCAGCGTGATAGCAAGAGAGACGAAGGAGGGCATAACGTATGATGAAGCTTTTAAGACTGGAGCTGAGGAAGTTTTCGTTAAGGTGGTATTTCAGCAGCGCCATCATTGCTACTTTATCCATCATAGCCATGGTGGCTTTGATCACTTATGTAGAGTCGCCCAGCGAGGTCCCTTTAAGGAATCTGGAGGAAGCCTTTATAGTGATCGGCGCTTTTGTAAGAGCCACGTTTGTCATCCTGGCCGGAGTGCTTACAGCCAAGCTCATTATCGAGGAATATAAAAACAAGACAATATTCGTCCTCTTTACCTGCCCCATCAGTCGCAAAAGGCTGATTGGAGTAAAGCTTCTGCTTATTGCGATCTTAACCGGTGTAACCGTTTTTGTCTCGAACTTGTTCTCGGCCCTTGTTGTAATGCTTCTTAATTCTTATTTTCATTTCTTTCCGGGCACGCCAGAAGAGGGATTCCTGCTGAAGCAGGTGTTATCCATGCTTACCTTCTCGGTGGCCACGGCAGGCACAAGCCTGATTCCCCTGTATTTCGGACTACGCAAACAATCGGTACCTGCAACGATTCTATCTTCCATTCTGATCGTTGCGCTTATCAGCTCGCACAATCCGGCATTCTCGATTGCATCGATTGTTTACGTTCCCTTGGCTCTAGCTGTTGTCGGTGTCCTTATTGCCGGCTGGACCATCCGCAATGTAGAGAAGGCTGATGTTTGCTAATCCTATGAATAATGGTTAACGCTTCTGCTTATTCCGGTTGGCCTTCATTTTTTCTTGAAGCACGTCCTTGAATCTAATCGGTTTATTCTGACTGTCATTTTTTCTGGCAAGATGCATGATCGGTGATCTTGGGTGCTGGGAGTAATACGGTAGTGAACTGTGAACGACAATGTTCATGCTATTTTGCTCCTTTCCTCGCCACCCATATCGCTTATTGCAGCGTAATAATGTATGATTTATATGGATGCATGGATGTACTTACCCCGTTATCGCTTGCTTTAAACTTAATACGTTGAAAACAGGAGTAAAGTTGCAGCTGTAACTAAGATTCACCGTTCCGCCTTATCCGTCTTGTGGGTATATTGTGGAGCATGTTACATTAGACTTATCTTGTTTATTAACTCATAAAGCATTGGATGTGACTTAGAGATGTCGAATATCGAAATTCGTCCGGTTCAAAGCCGAATCGAATTGGAAGCGGTTTATGAACTGTTGGACACGTGCTTTACCTTAGGCAAGTCTTATTTTCAATCGCGTCTGGATTACAGCAGCACTTATCGATTTGATACCACTTGGGTAGCCGTCGTGGATGGCGTTGTCGCTTCAACGATTCAAATTTTCCCTTATATATGCCGCGTAGAGGATGTGACGCTCAAGGTAGCCGGCATCGGCAGCGTAGGAACGAAGCCCGAATATCGCGGACAGGGGCTGGGTCTGCAAATTTTGCAAAAACTAACGGAATGGATGGCACAGGAAGGCTACGATCTATCGTTGCTCTTCGCGGTCATCCATCCTTTTTATGAAAAAATGGGCTGGGCCATCGTACCAGAAACAGAGTACCAGCTGGCTGCCGATCAATTCATGTCCCAGGCAAGCCGAACATCCCAGAAATCCGGCGTGCAGCTCCCTTATTCAATCCAGAACTTCGAGCCGTCTGCCCATATCAAGCAGGTTGCTGAAATATATGAGCAGGTCAACTGCAGACGCACTTTATCGCGGGTACGCACCTATGCTTATTGGCAGGACATGCTGCACTCGGTGGAGTGGCGGGAAGGCGCTTGGTCTGTAGCTTTGCAAGGCGAAGCTATTGTCGCTTACGGCCGCTTGGGAAGGCAGGACAACGAATCCATCGGACTTGAAGAGCTCTGCTATTTGCCTGGCCACGAGTCCGCGATCATGCCGACTCTGGCTCATTTGCTCGCACAGCACCCGGACGTAAAGACGGTACAGCTTAGGCTTCCCTCAGATCACGCATTGCTGCCGCTTCTAAAGGAATGGAACGCGGATGAGGAAGCATCGAACCTGATGATGTGGAAAATGATCCGGCTGGCCGAAACCCTACACATTATAAAACCGGTATTGGAGCGCAGGCTCCGGCATGAATCGGTTACCGATTTCAGATTAGCGATATCCTGCGGGGGGCAGTCCGTACTGCTCATTTATGAAGAGGAGCATTTAGCTGTTGTCGGGGAATACGATTCCAGCGAGGTTACCACACTGGAGTTCAGTCCATCGGAATTCGTGGCGATGCTGTTCCATGGCTACAACAGCCAAATGACGATTGGGCATTGTCCCGGAACGAGGCAAGAGCCGCACCCGCCGATGAGTGAAATGCTGCAGATTCTATTTCCGGCTCAGGCTTCCGTTTTTTATTTGACGGATAAATTTTAGGTGTAAATCGATGCAAAACAGGCCCTTATCTGGATAACCTGATCTTCAAAAAGGTTACAATATAGATGTAGATATAAGGAGAGGTGGGAGAATCATGCCAAACCATTCATTTCGAATCGAAAAAGATTTCCTGGGCTCTTTACAGGTTCCGAAAGAAGCCTATTACGGCATTCAAACGATGCGTGCCGTAGAAAACTTTCCCATTACCGGATATAGAATATATTCCGAGCTGATCCATGCGCTCGCCCTCGTAAAAAAAGCCGCAGCCCAGGCGAACATGGATATCGGTCAGCTTGATCCGACTATCGCTAAAGCGATTATTCAGGCGGCTGACGAAATTATGGGCGGGCACTATCACGATCAATTCATTACCGATCCGATTCAAGGCGGCGCAGGAACCTCCATCAACATGAACGCGAATGAAGTGATCGCGAATCGCGCGCTGGAGATTCTCGGTAAAGAGAAGGGCGATTACGCTGCGATTAGCCCAAACAACCATGTGAACATGTCCCAATCCACGAATGACGCCTTTCCGACGGCGAATCATCTAGCCATTCTGAACCTGCTCGACCGGCTGCTCAAAACGACTCGAACACTGGCCGATACGTTCAAGAAGAAAGCGCAGGAATTCGACGGCATTATTAAAATGGGACGAACCCATCTACAGGATGCCGTGCCTATTCGCCTCGGACAAGAATTCGAAGCCTATCGGCGCGTGCTCGAACGGGACATTCGCAGAATGGATCAGACGAGACAAGCTTTGTTCGAAATCAACATGGGGGCTACAGCAGTAGGCACCGGCCTTAATGCGGAGCCCAAGTATATAGAGCGGGTCGTTAAGCTGCTGGCTGAATTAAGCGATTATCCGATGTTCTCGGCTGGCCAGCTCGTGGATGCTACACAGAACTGCGACGCGTATACGGAGACGTCCGCTGCGCTTAAGCTTTGCATGATCAACATGTCCAAAATCGCCAACGATTTACGGCTCATGTCTTCCGGCCCTCGAGCAGGGATCAAAGAAATTTCCCTGCCGGCCCGCCAGCCAGGCTCCTCAATCATGCCGGGCAAGGTGAACCCGGTCATGTGCGAGCTGATTAACCAGGTTGCCTTCCAGGTCATCGGCAATGACACCACCATAAGCATGGCGGCGGAAGCCGGACAATTTGAGTTGAATGTCATGGAGCCTGTGCTTGTTTTTAACCTGATGCAATCCATCAGTATCATGAACCAAGCGTTCCAATCCTTCCAAAAGTACTGCCTGGATGGAATCACCGCAAATGAAGAGCAATGCAAATCCTACGTGGATCAGAGCGTCGGCATCATTACCGCGCTCAATCCGCATTTAGGCTACGAAACGGTCAGCAAAATCGCGGCAGAGGCCATTGCTACCGGCCGTTCTGTACGAGAGCTTTGCCTTGAGTATAAGGTGTTGACCCCGGAGGAGCTCGATGAAATCCTCGATCCCCATGAAATGACTACGCCGGGGATTGCCGGAGCCAAGTTCCTGCATCAACCTACTTCCTCCGGAAAGTAGGGAGTAGCAGGGATGACGATCTGTACTGTCGTCCCCATCCCCGGCCTGCTGCCGATCGTTACGCCGTATTCAGATCCGAAATGGAGCTGGATACGGCTATTTACGTTGCGAATGCCGAAGCCGACATTCTGTCCTTCAACCGGATCGAAGATGCGGCGAATGAGTCCAGGCGACATGCCTAGGCCGTTATCGATCACCTTGAATACGATGCTGTCCCCAACCTTCCTTGCTTCGATCCGGATATCAAGGGCATCGCCGAACCAGGCATGCTCCATCGCATTTTCAATGAAAGGCTGCAAAATCAATTTGATGGTCGAATATCGTACGATCGCCGGATCAAGATCATAGGAAATCGTCACCTTATCTCCGTATTTCGTCCTCTGGATATTGATATAAGCCTCAGCCTGCTCCAGCTCATGGCGAATGGGGATGACCGTTCTTCCTTCATTTAATGAAAGACGATAGAATTTGGCGAGGTCGAGCACCATTTTCTGCAGCTTATCGATTTCCCCGAATTTAGCTAACCGGCTTATCGAAGACAAGGTATTATACAGAAAGTGCGGATTGACCTGCGCCTGTAAGGATTCCAGCTCCGCTTCCTTCTTCTCGATTTGCGTCAGATACACCTGCTCGATGAGATGGTCGATATTCTGGCCCATCTCGTTGAGCGCGGAGGCGATTTGAGAGAATTCATCTTTGCCCTTATAGCGCATGCGCTTGTGTAAATCGCCTTCCCGAAAGGCGTTTAAGACAGACACGATTTTCATAACGCGTACCGAGAAATACTGGGATATGAACATGCCTACTATAGAAAATACGATCAGCAAAATAACACAGGTTCCCAATATAAACATGCTGACCCGGGCAGAATCCCGCTCCATAATCGTCATTGGCACATAGGCAAGGAGCTCCCAATTCCCTTCATTCAAGGTCTCCGTGATGATTAAATAATCCTTTTCCGAAATTTCTTCCATTCCCACACCAGCAGGAACTTCGCCCGACTGATACAAAATCCGACCCTGCTCATCCTTAAGCAGTAATATGCTGCCCTCCCCGATTTTTAAATAATCCATCGCTTCGAACAGCTCCTGAATTCTGACGCTAAAACGCATAAACCCGATTTCCTTGACTTCCAGCGGGAATACATCAACCATGCGCCGCAAAAGGGATATCCGACCGTATTCCTCGTCCCGCTGCACCATCTTCCAAACCATCGTTTTCCCGTATTCCTCTTCGGGATACGTTGTATACCAATTCTGATTTTCCAGCCGATTTAGATGATAGATATTATATTTGCGTTCGAGCATATCCAGATCCTCCTGCTCGAAGGAACCGTAATAGGATTCGTTGAAATTCTGATTTTGCAAAAAAATGAACATCGCCATATTCAGCCTCGTTGCCTGCATTGCATTCTGGAATTTGGGTCTAACGATCTGTGTCGTCCTATCATAAGTATCCCAGCCTTTCTCGAAATGCCGCAGGTGCAGCACCAAGGAATAATCATCATATATCATAGAAGATACACGTTCTACATCCTCCAGCTTATATTTGATATTATCCCTCATTTGCAGCAAAGTTCCTTGCAGATTCGTCCGGGATTGCTTGCGGATCGACTCCTGATACATGGCATTCGAGAAAAAGCCGATGGCAATGACCGGAATCACGATAAAAAACATATAAGTCAGCATCAATTTATAGCCGAACGGGATATACTGCCTCTGCTTCTTTTTTTCTTGATTAGGGACTAACATGTTTTCCCTCCCGTGCTACTCTCGTTTGCGGAATTCCATTGGCGTCATCCCATAGGTTTCTTTAAATTGCCTGCTGAAATAGGGGATATAACGATATCCGACCTGATCGGCTACCTCATAAATTTTGAGTGTCGGGTTTCGAAGCAGCTCACTGGCTTTCTCCATTCTAAGCTGAACCAGCATTTCGCTGAAGCTCTTGCCCACTTCTTCCTTAAATAAATGTCCTAAATAATTCGGTGAAAAGGAGAACTTATGCGCGATATCTTTCAAGGTAATATTCTCATTCATTCGCTCTTGCATCGTATTTAGAATCTCGCGAATAAGCCTGCTGCACTGAGTGTTCTCTCTTTGGCGCAAGGTTTCTGAAATTTCGAATACTTTACGTACGAGCCAGGAGCGGATATCGCCCATCATTTCGAATTTCAGTACAATATCCAGACTGGAAAGCTCAAAACCGAGCATTTTGGATAAATCCTCATCCAGCGTGCTCAAATAGTGCTCCAGCTTGAACACGATATAAATCGCCAGGTTGTAGATCGTAAACTTGGAGCGCAGCGTCGACACCGATTGGAACAAATTATCGATTTCGTCATGTATTTTAACGAGCTCATAATTGGACATCGCCTTGAATAAGGCATCCAGACGAATGTCCAGCGTTCTCGCATCCTTCATTTCCGGGGTACGGCGAACTTCTTCATATTTAATAAGATGCCCTCTGCCAATAAACATTTTGCCATCCAACGCTTCAAGAGCCTGCTTATAGGATTGAGGCAGCAGGGATATTTCCTGCACCGGCTCTCCAAGGCCTATCGTCATGGAGACGGCCAACTTTGAGTTAACAGCTTCATATAATGTAGAAATGCATTCATTCACTTTATCTCCCTGCATAATGACGGCTAATCGCCGTTTGGACAACTTGCAGGCATGCTGCATTCCGCACTCCCGCAGCACCTTATTCATTTCTTGCAGCAAGTGATCGAAATGGCCAGCCGCTTCTTTCGTGCTTTGGCTTTTCCAATCCAAATCGTCCATTTCAATGACGGCCGCCCGCAGCGGGCCTTGAAGCGAAACTAGCCCATAGGTTGCCGCAAGCCGTTTCAAAGCCTCGGACTCCTCCAAATGCAGCTCGCCTTCGAGCAGGCGGATGAGCAGCTCATTTTTTGCCATTGGAATCATGCTTTGGTATTGCTCCTCGGTTTCCTTTCGTTTACCTTCGATCTCGAGCTCCTGCCGGATCGTTTCGAGGGATGCGATCAATTCATCGTCATCCACCGGCTTAAGCACATAGCTGCAAGCCTTCATGGATAACGCCTGCTTCACGTAATGAAAATCCTGGTACCCGCTCACGAATACGATGCGAATGTCTGGCTTCTTTTCAATCGCCATTCGCGCCAGCTCCAGCCCTGACATATTCGGCATATTGATATCCGTCACCAATATGTCAACCGGTCGATGCTTCATGACTTCGTAGGCAGCGAATCCGTTACTTACGGCATCAACCACTTCAAGCCCGAGCTTAGACCAGGGAATGAACTGCTTCATTCCTTCGAGATCCAGCATTTCGTCATCGGCTAACAGCACTTTGTACATGGTGAACAACTCCCCCTGAGCCATCTTTTTCGGTTTTTTAGTCTCAGCATTTAGGTAACGCAATGAGGGGTCCCGTAGGCCCCCTCAAATACAATTATTAATTTCTATTAATCATTGCCTTATTTTCTTCCCACTTCATTGTATAATAGTCGAGCACTTTTTGGAATCCAGCTTTCATCGAATCTTCATGGGCCTTATCCAATATTGCTAACGCTTCTGCATCCGTCTTAGCATACATGGACTGCGGTCTCGCCTTCAGCCAAATATCCTTAACCCGCTGGAAAGCAATTCCTTCTTCGCTATCCGGCATCGGGTGCATGTTTACAAACTCCGTATAGTCGCCTTGCGTTTTCCAAGTGATTTTATATTGCCAGTAAGTGGCCCAGTTGCGATCTTCTTCCTTCAAAGTCTCTTCATATTTCCCCTTCATATCATCTAGGTATACGGTATTACCCACCCATTGAAACGGATCGGTCGCTTTCTGATGCTCGGCAAGTTTATCTCTTTCCGTTACATATTTCTCCGTAAATATCGGCGTAGTTCCATCCTCTTGCCAACCTTGCCAATACTCTCCCTCAACATCGTAGTATTGCAAGACCATACCCTCCGGTCCCGTCCACCAGTCAAGGAATGCAAATACAGCTTCAGGATCCTTCGCGCTGGTCGTAATCACCGCAGCGTTCCAGCCTAGTTTATTATAAGTACCTGGGAAAATTTTGTTTTTGTCCAGACCTTCCTTATGGATTGGCCAAATCATGAAATAACCATCATTCGGATCTTTCTTTCTTAGCGCTACATCAGCTTCCATCGCAAATACCGTAGGATTCCCGGAAGCATACACAGCTACGCGGCCGGACACGAGCTTCTCTTGAACCTGGTCACGGGTTTGTGTCATGGCATCTTGTGTAATCAGACCTTCGCGGAACAATTTAGCCGTATAGACTACAGATTCACGGAATGCCTCATCTTTATAAATCGATTCCATCTTGTCGCCTACAGGAACGGCATAATATCTTTCGGCACTTAAGTTATTTTCCTTAAATGCAGAGTAAATTTGGCTAAGACCGTGTCCCTCCGAGGCCAAGTCTGTTTCCAGTGGAATGACGTTCGGATATTTTTCTTTAACCATTTTCAAATAGTTGTACAAATCGTCGGTCGTCTCAAGCTTAGGAGAACCGAGTTCCTCGTACATTTTCTTGTTCACTACCCAGCCCGCATTACCGTTCGGACGGTTCGTGTACCAGTTCGGGAATTGATACAGCTTCCCGTCAGGTGAACGCAGCATATTCAATGCTACAGGGTCAAGCCATTTCTTCAAGTTCGGATATTTATCCAGATAATCGTCAAGCGGAACTAGAAGCCCAGCTTCCCGAAGGCGCTCTACGTCTGCACCGCGTTCCCCCCAGACGATGTCAGGCAAGTCACCGGAAGCAATCATCGTATTGAGCTTTTGAGCGTTATTCCCGCCGTTCGGAATTTCCTTAATCGTAACCTTTTTGTTGTCTTGCACCCATTTCGTCATGGGATCTGCTCCCCATTTCGGCATCGTGTACCACTCGTAATTACCGAAGATAGAGATTTCAAGAGGTTCTTTGCCAAGCTGATACAGGTCTGACTCCGGAGGCGTCTCCTCCCCTTGCTGTTCTCCCCCGTTGTTGCTCGGCGCGGCTGCTTTGTTGCCGCCGCCATTACCGGATGAACAACCCACCATGAGCGAGAAGATCATTACCACAGACAAGATACTGATTAACCAATTTCTTTTTTTCATCCTGCTGCTTTCCCCTTTCAAATTCTTATTTATGTTTAAAGCGTTATGCTCTAAACTTCGTCATTCGAGTAGCTTGATTCGATCTACTCTTTCAGTGAACCAACAAGAACCCCTTTAACGAAATGCTTCTGTACGAATGGATATACCGTGATAATCGGAAGTGTGGCTACCATCATCGTTGCCATGGACAAAGACTTGCTTGTAATCGTTTTCACCCTGTCCATATGCGCTAAAGCCGCAGAGTCAAGTCCTCCCTGACTCGTTACGATATTCGAAAGTAAAATTTGCCGAAGGATCGTCTGGATTGGATATTTATCCACATCCGAAATATAAATCCCCGCCAAGAACCATTCATTCCAGTGCGCTACCGCCGTAAATAAGGACAAAGTCGCAATGACCGGACCTGACAGCGGAACTACGATCCGAAAAAAAGTCCCCCAGTTTCCACAACCATCTATTTGAGCGGATTCTTCAAGCCCTGCCGGAAGCCCCTGGAAAAATGTACGGAATATAATCATATTCCAAACACCGATCAAGGAAGGTATGATAAATACCCAGAAGGAATTCATCAATCCAAGATTACGAATGAGCAGGAATGAAGGAATCAAACCGCCACTGAAATACAGCGTTATAATACACATAATCATGTAATATTTCCGCCCGATCAGTTCACTTTTTGACATGCCGTATGCAAAGATGGATGTACATAATATCGATGCAAACGTACCGATTACTGTACGAAGAACCGAGATAACAAAACCATTAATCAGCCTTTCGTCCTTAAATACAATGCCGTAATTTTCTAACGTGAATACTCTAGGCCAAAGTGTAATTCCGCCCCTTGAAGTATCCATTCCTTCGTTAAAGGAAATTGCCAGCGCATTCAGGAACGGATATAAGGTTGAAAGTGCTAGTAAAGTCAAGAAAACATAAATGATAATAACCATGATTCGATCGCCAAAGCTGTCACGCACCATTTCCGCATTCCTCCAATTGTGTCAGGATTACCATAGACTATTGCCAGATCTTCTAGCGATAAAGTTAGCCAAAGTCAAAAGTCCAACACTTACCACTGCTTTGAACAGACCCACCGCTGTAGCGTAAGAATAACGATAGTTTTCAATCCCTACCCGCACTACATACGTATCGATAACATCGGAGACATCCCAGAGTGCCTTATCTGCAGCAAGGATCAGGATATCTTCAAAGCCTGCACTGAGCAGATTGCCGATCGCCAAAATCATGAAGATCGTAACGACTGGCATGATCGAAGGAAGCGTTATCAAATAAATTTGTTTAAACCGGCTTGCCCCATCGATGGAGGCTGCCTCATAGGTATGCGGATCAACCCCGGCAATCGCCGCTAAGTAAACGATCGAGCCGAAACCAATCTCCTTCCACACATTCGTAGTTATGAGAATTCCCCAAAAATATTCGGGTAAAGACAAGAAATTAATCGGCTGGGTGATTAAGTTCAATCGCTCTAACAGCATATTTATGGCACCGCTGTCTACGGACAGCAAGGAGCTCACCAGACCACCAACAATAACCCAGGACATAAAGTATGGCAAGTAAGTCACGGTTTGGACGGTTCTTTTAAATGCCATTTTCCGGACTTCATTCAGCATTAATGCCAGAATGACTGGCGCTGGAAATCCAATAAGGAATTTAAGGAAGCTGATGATGATGGTGTTACGCATCACGAGTCCGAATTCTGGCGAGCTAAAAAAATAACTGAAATGCTTGAATCCCACCCAAGGACTGCTCGAGAAGCTGCTGCCGATTTTATAATCCTGAAAAGAGATTATAATTCCGTACATCGGAATGTACGAAAAGACAAAGATGAGCGCTAGGGCCGGGATGACCATTAATTGCAAATCCCATTGTTTCAAAAAGCGCATGAGCCCACTTTTTCTTTTCGTCTGCGGCGGGCTCGGCTGCATACTTTTCTCAATGGAAAGCTGTGACATATGTTGTTCCCTCCTACTCCGTTTTCCAACTTACTTATATTTTAAAAAAGACGGCGGATATTAACTACTTGCCTAATCAACTAAATCTGATAAAAATCACCGTCTTCTTATATTTGGAGTAGGGAGGGGTAACTTACAAATTTTATAATCTTCAAAAAAAGAGATGCCCCTTGTCATCGTGATGACTGCCGGGACACCCCTGTTCGTAAAACTTTATGCAAAAAAGTTCGGAAGATACTGACGATGTGCTTCCAGCATTTCATCCAGCAGCATCTTTGCCGTCGAGACGGAAGGGACGAGCGGATGATGAACCAATGCTTGAAGCGCCAGCGCGCGATCACCGGTAACTGCCGCCTCAATCGCTAAACTTTCATATGTCTTTACCGCATGCAGCAGGCCTTTGATATGAGACGGCACCTGCCCGGGAACGAGCGGAATTGGCCCGCCGGAGGTGACGACGCAATTCACCTCGATGGAGGCATCCTCTGGCAGGAAATCATAGATTCCGCCATTGGCTACATTCAGGGTTTGAATGTCGTTGCGCCCGAGATACAGGGACTGCATCAGCTTGACGGCCGCCTCGGAATAATAAGCTCCGCCGCGCTGTTCCAGCTGCTTCGGCTTCTCCTCCAGCGTCTCATCCTCATACAGCTCGAACAATTCCTTCTCCACCTGGCTGACGATGTCGGCCCTGGTTCCGTTCTTCTCAAGCGATTCCTTCATTTCCGCAAACATCTCGTTCATCATGTAAAAATATTTGAGATAGTAGGTGGGCACGGCCGACAACGATTGCAAAAACTCGGGATCCCAGCCGAAGGTAGGGACATTCGATGCCGTGTACTCGCCACCCTCCCCCGCGAGCAGCTCGGGCAGAACCTCTTTGCCATCCACGAGGGCAGAGGTTACCCAGTGCAAATGATTAATTCCGACGAACTCCGGAAGCACCTTGTCCTCAGGCACGTTATACGTCACGGCCAAGGATTTCTTGAAATTAATCGGCGAATTGCACAGCCCGATCGATTTGATGCTGGAGTATTTATGAACAGCTTCAGTGATCATGCCCGCCGGATTCGTAAAGTTAAGCATCCATGCATTGGGCGCAAGCTCCTCCATGTCGCGGCAAATATCCAAAATGACAGGAATCGTGCGCAGCGCTTTGAACATGCCTCCGGGGCCAGTCGTTTCCTGCCCGATAACTCCATGCGAGATCGGAATATGCTCATCAAGCTTTCTTGCCTCCAGCATGCCAACGCGCATTTGCGTTGACACGAAATCCGCATCCTTAATCGCTTCTCTCCTGTTCAAGGTCAGATTCACTTGAATAGGCAGTCCAGCTTTGCGAACCATCCGCTTGGCGAGATTGCCGACGATATCCAGTTTCTGCTTTCCAGCCTCGATATCAACGAGCCAGATTTCAGCAATAGGCATTTCATGATATCCGTTAATCAGACCTTCCACCAGCTCAGGGGTATACGAGGAGCCCCCGCCGATCACCGCAATTTTAAGTCCGCGTTTATTGTTCATCCTTTGCCTCTCCCTTCAAATCCCTAAAGCTTGCGCTCCGCAAGCGGCTCATGATTTCCTCGTTGACCGCATGTCCCGCCATGTCCATCGCACTTAATACCGCACCTGCTACCGGCTCCATGTTAATCCTTGCGACCTTTGCCCCGGGAGCAGTCATTCTGACCGTCTCCGCCAACGCATCGGTCATAATCGTACTCCGGCTCTTGGACAGTACGCTGCCCCCGAGTACGACGTCAAATTCATCCTTCTCCATACCGAGTCTGCGAATCAAGGCTGCTGCTGCATTTCCCAGCTCGCTGCCCTGCTCCGCCAAATAACGCGCAGCAACTTCGTCACCTTGATCAGCGGCTTCAAAAACAAGCTCCGCCAGGGTTAACGGGGGAGTATACCCGTTATCCAAAGCAGCATCGAGCATTTGCGGCACACTTTGAAACCCGGCAGCTCTTAATACGAGCTCATGAAGAAGCGTGGACTCGCCCCGCAAGTCCCAAGCGCGAACCGCCGAGCGAAATGCAAAATTCGCCAAGTCCCTACCCGAGCCTTGACCATCGCCATATATATATCCGAACCCGCCATACTGCAGCTCTTCCCCGGCTCTATTGCGAGCGGCTGCGTTAAACCCCGTACCGCTAATGACGACTGCCCCATAAGAGCGAGCCGTGCCCGATCGCATCGCGATCATGGTATCGCAGGCAATGGAGTGCCTCGGGAATTCCAATCTTTGAATCATCGGACGCAGCACCTCATAATCCGGCTCGCGATCCGCTCCGGCCAGGCCGAAGTAAGCATAAGCAATATTATCCTTGGACAGTCCCGCTTCCCGAAGTGCCTGGTGGCAAGCGGCCGCAATATTGTCCTCCGCATGCCTGGGATTGGTCTGATGATTTCCATTACCGCTTACGCCACGGCCGAGTGTCTCGCCCTTCTCGTTGACGATGAGGCTGTATGTCTTACTGCCGCCAGCGTCGACACCCAAAAAGAAGTTCATAGGTCATCTCTCCTTCCCCTTTAGGATACAAGAGATAACCTGCCGAATTCTTCTATAATCAACCTCAAAACTGATACGATCTTACTTTTTTGGATCACCAATAGAGCAATTAATCGGCAGATTCGCCCTGCAGCCGCCTTCTCATTACGCTGGGGGTCACGCCTAAATAATTTAAGAAAAGCCGATTAAAGTTCGATAGATTTCGAAATCCGCACTGTTCAGCGATTTCCAGCACGCTCAGATTTCCCTGCTCCAACAATTCGACCGCATAATCCAGTCGAAGCTGCACCAGATAGTGCAACGGCGATGTCCCGACAACCTGATTAAAAAGCGCGCTAAAGCGGGACGGACTCAGATGAGCGATATCAGCCAGCTGCTTCAGCGTCCACGGGCGAGAGAGCTCAGCTTCCATCGCCAATATGACCACTCTCATCTGCTCGAGCTGTCTCTTGCCGGAAAGGGAATGAATCCTGCCGCTGCCTGGGCCAATGCTGACTTCCCTACGCTTGTGGCTCCGGTTAATCTCTCCAAGAAGGAGCAGCAATAAGCCGCGAATGACGGAGGCATGCGACCGCCGCTGCGATGCAAATTCGTCATCGATCTCCTCGATGTATTTAACCAGCCTGCCGCAACCAGGCTGCCCATGAGAAATATGATTCGAGAAATGAGAGCCGGTGTCGCGGAAAGGGAGCAAAATTTCTGGATCATACCTTTGCTCGGTGGCGAGCAAAGACGGCTCCATCATCAGAATGACCATTTCGAGGTCATTGCCTTCATAGGCCCGATGCAGATCATCCGAATTGATCAGGAATATATCGCCTGCACTGAACGGATACTCCTGCCCGTTGATAACATAAATCCCGCTCCCGCGGGTGATCCAGTTGATCTCCAAAGCGCGGTGCCAATGGAGCCGCTGAAATGAGGGGGACACCCCTTCCGTTCTAGAAACGTGCAAAGGAAAGTGGGCGGGCAATTCGATTTGATCTCGCTGAATGGAAGTGGTTGATGGTTTCATTTTTTTTACCTCCTGTCGTCGGGTTCGACTTTTGATATTCCTAGGATTTATTGGATTAGCAAAAAAATAGTAGAAAAATCGACTTGACTAGTAGTAAACAGGGCGTTACTATGTTACTTGATTTGTTGATAATTTGTCACATTTGTTTGTTTTCGTCATTAAAACCATTATCGACCATTGCGTTTTTTTGGTATAATCATTCGCTTTTTTCTCTTTATGGTATATGAACTCGATCAAGTCTGCTTCAATCAGGAGCTCCTTGGAACAGTCACTTGGTTTTGAGTTTATATAAATTTATACCTACAAGGAGGTGATGCCCCTAGTACGACCTGCAAATTTATTTTTATGGAGAAGGTCTCACGTTGTCAATTACGATAAGCAAGGTTGCACAGACGGTATGGTTCAAATTGAGGAGGAGATTAAATCAATGTCAACAACTCGCGTAAATCACCCAGCTGTTTTGAAAGCGATTACTTCTTTAGGCATAGTGATTCTTTTGTCTCTTTTGATGATTTTGTTTGCTGAACAAGCATCCGCACACGGTTATGTAGACAGCCCGGGAAGCCGAGCGATTCTTTGCAAAAATGGACAAAACAAGGACTGTGGCGCAATTGTTTATGAGCCTCAGAGCCTAGAAGCGCCCAAAGGATTCCCTCAGGCGGGACCTGCTGACGGCAAGATTGCCAGCGCGGGCGGAGCTTTCCCTAAACTGGATGAGCAGTCGGCTACACGCTGGACGAAAGTGAATATCAATTCGGGAACGAATACGTTCAGCTGGAAGCTTACAGCCGCTCATGCAACCGCTAGCTGGAAATACTATATCACGAAAGATAACTGGGATCCGAATGCACCTCTTTCCAGAAACTCATTTGATCTGACTCCTTTCTGCTCCGTAGACTATGGTGGTGTCCGCCCTCCATTCGAATATTCAAATACTTGCAATGTTCCTGAGCGCAGCGGATACCATGTCATTCTGGCAGTTTGGGAGGTCGCTGATACGGCGAATGCCTTCTACAATGTCATTGATGTCAATTTCGGCGGCAGCAATCCTCCTACCGATACAATTGCTCCAAGCGCACCTGGAGCTCTGACTTCTACAGGAGTCACTTCCACGAGTGTGTCCTTGGCTTGGAATGCATCTACGGATAACGTTGGCGTTACCGGGTATCAAATTTACAATGGCAGCTCGCTTGTCGCAACGGTTCCCGGCTCTGCTTTGAGCCATACCGTTACGGGATTAACAGCAAATACTTCTTATACCTTCACCGTGAAGGCCAAAGACGCCGCTGGCAACCTGTCGAATGCCAGCAATCCGGTTACCGTAACGACGGAAGTGGTTCTTGTGGACACCGAAGCGCCTACGGCTCCCGGCAATCTGCACGTTATGGGGAGTCCTACCTCCTCCAGCGTCTCTTTAATGTGGAATCCCTCGACGGATAACGTGGGTGTAGCAGGCTATCGCATTTATAACGGCACTACTCTGGCAGCGACAGTTTCCGGTACAACTACCGATCATGTCGTTACCGGATTAAGCGCAAATTCGAGTTACACATTTACTGTTCGCGCTTTTGATGCCGCTGGCAACGAGTCTGCAGCGAGCAATTCCGTAAGCGTTACGACGGCGGAAGCGCCTGCGGCTGAGCCTTGGGCGGCAAATACGGCTTACACGGCAGGGACGCTTGTATCCTACAACGGCTCCGTATATGAATGCCGTCAGCCTCATACCTCCCTGGAAGGCTGGGAGCCGACGAATGTTCCGGCACTATGGCTTTTGAAGTAGGAATGAGCAACTAATCAAGACTTAAATCGGCCCCTTTAGACTACCTTGGATAACTCCTTGTTTATCCATCGTAGAGCCTAAAGGGGCTTTTTCGTATAACACCACTTCAATACATATTTCGTCAAGCAGGATGAATAAGCTTAATCCAATACTGACTACCTTTCCAGAAGCTCGAAGCATGTTACAATAAATACAGATCAATAACCGGCTTCGGTCTTTTGCAGGAGAGATAAATCTAGAAGAGGATCTTGCCTCTTCGGCAGCGAAGCCCGGTCAAGGGTGGGAGAAACCATGGAACTTCAACAGCTTCAAACTGAGTATATCCCGGTCAAGCCTCGGTTGCGGACACGACTTAGCTATAGAATTCGCCAGACCTATCGCTATGATACTTCATTTTGGCGCATCGCTATGGTTGGCCCTTGGGGAGCAGCGATGTTTGTATTCGCATTGGCAGCGCTGGGCATGCCTACCGGACTCGGCGCTTTAACGGATATCCTAATATTTATTTCCCTAGGGACGACAGGACTGTTTATCGCCGTTCATCTAATTGCAGTGCTCCTAGCACTCATCGGCCTACGGCTCCCAAGGTTATATGCAGGAGCCGTCTTGTATGCGTTAGCCGTAATTTTCTTTATTTTTTGGCAGGATCATGATGCCGCAGTCTCTGCTGTCACTGCGCTTATACTGACTCTTATAGGTATTATGACAGGGATAGGCGCCGGCCTGCTTCGCAGCCGATTCAACAGGCGGCTGCGATTCTACATCGCCGCTCTGCTTGGAGTACTGTGTGTTTCTGCGGCCGTATGGCCCATGGATAGCCCGGCAGCACACTCCATCGCAACGAACGGCGTATCTCCTATACAGGCAGCCAACCCTTCCGAGCCAGGAGATATCAACTATATTCAGTTCGATTATGGAAGCGGGAGCGACTATTGGAGAGCCGAATACGGCAAACGAGTTGATCTTTTTTCAACTTCGGTCGATGCCTCCGAATATATCGAGAAATGGCCTGCATTTCGATCACGCTATTGGGGGTTTGATCAGAGCTCGCTGCCCCTAAACGGGAGAGTATGGATGCCTGAAGGAGCCGGCCCTTTCCCGTTGGTGCTCATCGTGCATGGCAATCACCTTATGGAGGATTTCTCAGATGAAGGCTATGGCTATTTAGGCGAACTGCTGGCCAGCCGGGGATTTATTACGGTATCGGTCGATGAGAATTTTCTAAATTACTCCGTCTGGTCGGGGATTCCAGACAATGATATGAAAGTTCGAGCCTGGCTTCTGCTTAAGCATCTGCAGCAAATCGACGAGTTTGCAGGTGATCCGGATACCCCTTTTTATAATAAGGTTGATCTGAATCGAATCGCATTAATCGGACATTCCAGAGGCGGTCAGGCGGTAGCGATGACGAAGGATGCCGATCGCTGGTTCAGCCAAGACGAGACGCTAGGCAATTTGGAGCGTTATAATATTCAAGCCGTCATAGCCATTTCCCCGACGGACAAGAAGGTGGACGGGGGACTGGCAAGAATCAAGGACGTCAGCTACTTAGCTATTCAAGGAGCGCGAGACGCGGATGTCATTGATTTTGATGGAGACAGGCAATATATGCGGACATCATTTACAAAGTCGTCTCCTCATTTTAAATCTTCTATATATATTGCCGATGCCAATCACAGTCAATTTAATACGGAATGGGGCTTTCGCGATATCAGCTATCCGAAGGGGATATTTCTCAGTCGGCAGGCGATCATCGGGGCGCAGGAGCAACGGAACATCGCCAGGGTTTACGTCTCTGCGTTTCTGGAGACTACGCTCCATGGGAATGAGAGCTACATGCCTTTATTCCAGGATTACAGAGCTGGCCTTCACTGGCTTCCGACGGGAACTGCTTATTTCAATCGTTTTGAGAATGCCGATTTCAATAAATTAGCGTGGTTTGATGAGGATTTAAACCGAGTGACGCTTCCAAACGGCGGATCTGCGCAGGGAACTAATTTAACATGGGTAGAAGAAGAGGTCAAAAACCGCAAACAGACAAATAAAGGAACCCGGGGCGTAACCTTGGAATGGCAGGGGAACAATGACGATAGTGCCTTATATTCCTTATTATGGGACGATTCCTTCGTATCAAAATCCATGTCCAAGCCACCCGATACCCTCTCTTTTTCATTATCTAATCGAAGCTTCGAGCTAACCGAACTGGACCTTGCTTCAACGGAGCTGCAGACAGAGATAGAGCTGCAGAGCGAAAATGGTGCCGCAGCCCGAATAGCGCTGGCCGACTTTTGGACGATTGCTCCTCCGCCAGATGTCGCCTTTACGATTCATCCTTGGCTGGAAAAGCGTCTATCCGGCGGCAAATACAAGCATCCACAGGAGGCAGTATTTCAAACGGTCATGCTTCATCTGTCCGAATTTACCAAGGTCAACGCACGGCTCGATTTGTCTTCCCTCAAACGAATCACCTTTTATTTCTCCGGGGGACCGGGCAAGATCATGCTAGATGATATTGGCGTATATTAAGAAACCATCAAAAAACCGCCAACCTTTATCGATCAGCCGATAACAGGTTAGGCGGCTTTTTGTAGATAACTCAGACTTAACTATGGTTACTCTTTCGGAACAAGCTGATATATTTCGCCACTTTCCATCGCATCAATTAAACGGTCGAGCCATTCGTAGTATTTCACAGCCTCGCCCATTTTTTGGCAATCCTCTTGCAGAACAGCCGTTATGGCTCCTTCCGGTTCAGTGGCAAGCCATTTATTCATCTCCTCGATCGACCTGCGAAGGATGAGAATGTTGGATTCTACCGCTTTTCTCCACTTGATTGCGAAATAATCCGTAAACGTCTGATGCCAATCATACTCTACCTCATATAAATCTTTGCGGGAGCCCTTCTCCCACACTTTGTTTACCATTTTAAGATCAAGCAGAGTTCGTACGCCCGTGCTCATGCTTGTCTTGCTCATCTTCATCTCCAGACCCATTTCATCCAAAGTCATCGGTTTATTCGCAAAAAAAAGCAGACCGTAAAGATGACCTGTCGATAACGAAATTCCATATAGATCCATATTCCTGCCAATGGCTTCGATGACGCGCTTGCGCACTTTCATCACATCCGCCTGCTGCTCTGGTGTGAGCTGGTCCAAGCCCATGCTTGCAACCTCCTATCACGATACTTCTTATATCTTAAAAAAAGGCCCGATAAAAGTAAAGCGGCGGCTTAGCGAGCATTTATAAGGATAAGGGAGCATATGCATCATTCTCTTTGTACAGTTTTTTCTGTACATTCTATATGAACCGTATTAACGGTTGTTTAATTTGTCTTTCTTTTGTTAGACTAAGTACCATGTGAGGCTACAGGCCCGTGCAGCCTTAGTAAATTTATTGGAAAAGGAGTGGATAGTTTGGAGGAACCCATTTTAGAAGTAAAACAAGTTACAAAATTGTTTGGTTCGAATGCAGAGCATGGGCTTCAACTGCTTGAACAGGGTCAAACGAAGGAGCAATTGGCCGAAAAAGGCATAACCGTCGGCGTGAATCGGGTCAGCCTGGACATCCGTCAGGGGGAAATCTTTGTCATTATGGGATTGTCGGGCAGCGGGAAATCGACTCTCGTCCGAATGTTGAACCGACTGATTGAGCCGACGTCCGGTCAAATCCTCATTCACGGCCAGGATTTGCTGAAAATGACCAAGGCCCAGCTGCGAGAAATACGTCAGAAGAGCATCAGCATGGTGTTTCAGAAATTTGCTCTCTTTCCTCACCGCACGGTGCTGCAAAATGTTGAGTACGGCTTAGAAATTCAAAAGATCGATGCCCGTACCCGGAAAGAAAAAGCAGAGCAAGCCCTGGAGCTTGTCGGCCTAAAGGGCTGGGGCGATAAAATGCCGGATGAGCTCAGCGGCGGCATGCAGCAAAGAGTCGGCCTCGCCAGAGCCTTGGCGAATGATCCAGAGGTACTGCTGATGGATGAGGCGTTTAGTGCCCTCGACCCCTTAATTCGCCGGGATATGCAGGATGAGCTTATTGAGCTGCAGGACAAAATGAAGAAGACGATCGTCTTTATTACGCATGACCTTGACGAGGCGCTGCGGATCGGGGATCGGATCGCCTTGATGAAGGATGGATCGCTTATTCAGATCGGAACTCCCGAGGAAATGCTCACTCAACCGGCTAACGGTTATGTCGAACGATTTATCGAGGATGTGGATCTCTCGAAGGTACTGACGGCCTCGCATGTCATGCGGAGACCCGAGACGATTACTTTGGATCGCGGCCCGCGGGTTGCCCTGCAGCTGATGCGGGAACGGGGGATTTCGAATCTTTTCGTTATCGATCGTTCTATGCGCTTGCTTGGCGTTATTACGGCGGAGGACGCATCCGAAGCGGCTAAGACGGGAAAAGCATTATCAGACATTCTTATAAGCGATAGTCCACAGGTACCACCGGATACGGTGCTGAGCGACTTGTTTGAAACGACTAGCTCGGCCAAGGTGCCATTGGCTGTCGTCGATGGGCAAAGACGGCTTCTGGGCGTCATCGTACGTGGCGCCGTATTAGGCGCGCTAGCAGGAGATGTACGCGAGATGGAGGTGAAGACGCATGAACTTCATTCCTAAAATACCGCTCGCGGATTGGATCGAATTTATAGTCGATTGGATGGAATCGAACCTTGGGGGCTTTTTTGAAGGGCTGTCCAAGATCATTGAAAGTGTCGTCGAGTTCTTCTCATGGTTGTTTCTCTTACCTCACCCTCTGCTGTTCATCGCTATATTTGGCATCCTGGCCTATCTGATCGGAAAACTGCCGCTCACGCTATTTACAGTGATCGGTTTCCTGCTGATCGATAATCTTGGCTATTGGACGGAAACGATGAATACATTAGGCCTCGTAGTTACGTCCGGCATCATTTCAGTGGTCTTAGGCATCCCTATCGGAATATGGAGCGCCTACAGCAAGAATACCCACCGCATTATTTCACCTTTGCTAGATTTCATGCAGACGATGCCTGCATTCGTTTATCTGCTGCCAGCCGTCACTTTCTTTAGTCTCGGGGTGGTACCAGGTGTGATTGCTTCCGTTATCTTCGCTATTCCGCCGACGATTCGCTTGACCTATCTCGGAATCAAGCAGGTATCCGGCGAGCTTACGGAAGCGGCCGACGCCTTCGGCTCAACCTCATGGCAGAAGCTGTTCAAAGTAGAGCTGCCTTTGGCGATGCCTACGATGATGGCCGGCGTAAATCAAACGATTATGCTGTCCCTGTCGATGGTCGTCATCGCGTCGATGATCGGAGCGCAAGGAATTGGTGCCACGGTATATCGCGCGGTAACCCAGCTTAAAATCGGTCAGGGCTTTGAAGCCGGTATGGCTGTAGTCGTTCTTGCTATCGTGCTGGATCGATTTACACAGAATCTATTTAAATCCAAAAAAAGAGGTGCGTAATTAATGAAGAAAAAAACAAGTTTATTTATGATACTAAGTCTGGCAGCCGTTCTGATGCTGTCGGCTTGCGGAAACTCCGGGAGCGCTGGAAATACCGGAGGGAACGCAGGCAATGCAGGCGGTAATGCCGGAGGAAAATCGCTGGGCGAGCAAGTGAAGTATGAAATTATCGGAATAGATCCCGGTGCGGGAATCATGAAGGCGACTAGCGCGGCCATCGAGGAGTATGAGCTTTCCGACTGGAAGCTGATCGAAGGCTCTGGTGCAGCGATGACGGCTACACTGGCGAAGGCGGTTAAATCCGAGCAGCCCATCATTATTACGGGTTGGACGCCGCATTGGATGTTCGCCAAATATGATCTGAAATACTTGGAGGATCCAAAGAAAGTATTTGGAGAAGCCGAGGAAATCCACACCGTCGTCCGTAAGGGGTTAAAGGAAGATCACCCGGTAGCCTATGAGTTTCTAGATCGTTTCGAGTGGACTTCCGACGAGATGGGCGAAATTATGACGGCCATCCAAGAGGGTCAGGATCCTGCGGAAGCAGCTAAAACTTGGGCAGAAAGCCATAGCGACCGTGTCGATACTTGGACTGCCGATCTAGCTCCAGTCAGCGGAGATAAGCTTAAACTTAGCTATGTAGCTTGGGATTCAGAAATCGCCAGCACGAATCTGCTTCAATATGTTCTGGAGAACCGCCTTGGATACAAGGTAGAAGCGCTCCAGGTAGAAGCAGGTCCTATGTGGACGGGCGTAGCCAGCGGTGATGTGGATGCAACCGCTGCGGCTTGGTTGCCTTTGACTCATGCAGATTACTGGGATAAATATAAGGATCAACTGGAGGATCTCGGCGCCAATATGACTGGAGTCCGTACCGGACTAGTCGTTCCGGCTTATGTAGAGGCCAATTCCATTGAAGACTTGAAGTAAAGATTATTCATTCGTATAAGCAAGCTCATTGTACTTGCAGCAATTCAATATGCACAGATAAGCATAGAACCCATCCCGCTTAGCGGGATGGGTTCCTTTATATAAGAAAAGGGAGTATATCTAACTTAACACCCCTTCCTTAATGCCACATTACCGTAACCTGAAAATAAAATTAAAATAACCCCGCTCTTACAATTCCTTCAGCTTATCCAGCGTAACCTGCTCGAATTCGCCGAGCCTCCATAGGACAATATTGTAATATCCTGACCGCTTGGCTGCGCTAACCCATCCAGCCAGCGTCTCCGCATCCGCATACCAGACGGTATGCTTCACACCGCTATCATCCTCGTAGGAGAAATGGAGGCTTCCACTAGCCGCGTCCCGCTGCGGCTCCGCTTTGCTTCGCAGCAGAAGCTCTGCCGCCTGCTTCTCCGTCAAGGAGGTAACCTTACCGGTATCCGCCGCCCAGTCAAAGCCACCCACGGACAAAGCAATTGCCGCTTCGCCAGGCAGCACTTTCATCCGGGAAGCCAGCTTGGCAATGAACGCATGGTCAGCCTTCGGACCAGGGCCGCTGTGATTGCCGAATAAATTATAAGCCATCATGACGTAAACCGGCCCTTCCGGCAGAGACAATCTCTCGATCGGCGCGCGCGGCTCCAGTATGATGCGAAGCGCCTTCCCTTTAGCCTGCAAACGTTCATACAGCTCTTGATATAAAATGCAGACCTTCTCCCAGTCGGCTTCCCGGATTTTTTCGTAATCCAGCTCGACGCCGTCAAACCCGTACCGCTCAACGATATCGATAATCTCCGCGATATGCTTCTCTTGGCTTTCCCGTGAGGCCACAATTCGCGAAATCACTCCTGGGTCTTTCTGAACTGCGGTTCCATCCGGATTCCAGCGGTCATTAACGATGGTTAGATCAACGTACTCCACTTCGCCGTTTCGCGCCGTCTCAAAGATTCGCGGGAGGCCCTCATGCATATCCTCCGTAAAATACAAACGATTTTCGCTATCAAAGTAAGCGGCAAACACCTGCAGCCGGCCGAGATTTCTGCTGATCTGCTGTAAATCGGACACCCCCGATTCCCATTTCCAATCGACGACCCACGCGGACAATTCCAATTCCTGTTCCACGGGAACGGCCTGGATCATCTGATCCTCATCTCCCTGTCTGCTCAGCCATAGAAGCACTGCAGCAATAAATACAATTATTACAGAAGCCATGACGTAAATCCGTCTTCTAGTCATCCGTTTTCTGACACCTTTCTCTTCTTTCTTATTCCTGGTTTAGAAGGTGTCCATCACCCAGTCTATGGATGCGTCCAAGCCCTTTTTGATGCTATGCACAATCCCTTGGAAGCCTGTAATTTTATTGCTGAATACGATATTGGACTTGTCGTCCTCCTCTGCCAGCACCATCATTTCTAAATCCTCAAACACGCCATCGTAAATATCGTCTTTCTTGTTTTGCGTGCTATATTCCGATTCAAGAGCAATGCCGCCGCTCTTAATCGAGCCGTCGAATTCCTGTCCATCCGCGATTAGGTCGCCGTCTACTGTGACTGTCAGTAAATTCCCTTTCAACTCTGCCTGAATCTCCCTGGCTTGTTTTATGTTGATTGGGTATTCCTCCTCCTCCTTCACCCCGGCATTCGCTACAATTTGCTCTTTCGTGTATACCGAGGCCTTATCGAAGGCGAGATCCTCTTCACTCCACCCTACTGGCTGCAAAGGGCTTGAGAAAATACGTTCTGTTTTGCCGCCAGCCTTTTTCTGTTCAATATGCAGCTCATTGTTCTCTAAGACGACGCGCAGAAAGGCTTCCGTTGATTTATCGTAACGGACATATACGGTCTGTTTGCCTACCACATTCCCCGACAATTTATAAGAAATCATAGCATCCTGGCT
This sequence comes from Paenibacillus lentus, assembly GCF_042714055.1. Classification (GTDB taxonomy): domain Bacteria; phylum Bacillota; class Bacilli; order Paenibacillales; family Paenibacillaceae; genus Fontibacillus; species Fontibacillus lentus_A. The sequence goes on along the minus strand of NZ_JBHGVC010000008.1, from coordinate 88,053 downwards.
GCTCTCGCTGTTATTCAAGTACAGCATGCCGGGAGCGGATGGAGGGGATGTCAGAATAATCCGGTTATCCACGAACTGCGCAGCCCCGCTAACGAGCTGCCAAGGATCAGCAAGCTGCTCCTCACCGCGGACAAACTTCATTTTCTCGCCGGTATCCTTCTGGATTTTCATCAGCAGATGGTTGGTGTACCAGTAAGGCGCCGCTTGCACCCTTGTTAAATCAAATACATCCCCAGCAGCGCTGTTAAACGCATCCCCTTCCCGATTAAAATGGATGCTGAACAACTGCTCGATATTGGCGCTATTCGCATGGGCCACAAGAGGGTTCATGCCATTGTTTAAAGCGTTCGCGTGCATAATCATATATACCTGGGGCACAAACCCTAACTTGCTGGTATACGTGTCCTTCATCGCTTCGTAGTCACTATGAATCCGTGTCTCCATCTCCGATCGATTCTCAGCCGGAATCATATTCTCGTCCCGAATGAAATCCATCAAATAATGGTTATAGTACTCAATATCCTCTTTATTCGTTATCTCATTCTCATCCTTCATCCCGATAAAGCTGCCGTGATGATCGAAAATATTAATATATGTCAGTCGGTTTCCATTGGTTCCGAGCTCCCAGTAGCCTGTTTTCATCATTTTGAGCATCTCTTTAGGCTGAACGAATTTGCGTTCGCTTTTTCCCATCTTATTGGCGTAAGAGAAAAAGGTCGCCTTGTAATTGTACTTTTCCAGCAGCGATTGGGAGAACAGGCTGGAGTCGTTCCGTCCATCCTCGAAGGATAAGAACAGCGCCTTCTCCGGCAGCGGCCTATCATGCAAATAGAAATCCGTGACATCCTGCTGCGATATCGTAACATAGCCTTGATCATAAAGTGCTTTAAGCTGTTGGTCGAGCTGGCTCTTGGCCACGAGTTTTGGGGTAGATGAACGCCCTACACCAAAATAGGATATGGCGATAAATCCTTCCCGATTGCTCCATTGGGACTTGTCCGGCTCCTCATAACGCCGGATTCCGAACAAGGCGTTGACCAGCAGCACGCCCACAACCAGCAAAATCGCACTTTGCACAATAGTCTTTAGAACTTTTCTTCGGTTTTTTTTGCGATAATCAAGGGCAGAACTTCGCTTCTTGTCTACCATTTCTGCCATCCTCACTCTATGAATCTTCGGGCGATTGCTCTAGAACGGCAATCCGATTCTTTTTTTATTTTTTTGCTTTCTTGCTTCTTTTTTCTCTCTAGCCTCAATATCCTGCGGCGTTTCCCTCGTCCCCCAAGTGGATTTCCAGAACGTCACCCAAGCGACCGGCATCTGCCATAGCAATACCGCCTCGTAAAATATACAGAAAACTAGTCCATATACCCACAGCTTGCTCTTGCGGAACAATAAATGAGCGAGACTCATCAATAATCCCATCAGAAGCAGTCCCATCAGGAACGTGCCGGGAAAAATATGATGAGCAAGCGGAACATAAACCAAGTTGTACAGTACTACAATTGGCGCGGCGATCGGCACGATAACCCCAACGTAGAAGAACAACGACATAAACGGCTCCTTCCGCCAAATAAAACCGGAAGCCCGCAGCGACTCTCGCAGCCATGAACGCTTCCAGCGCATTTGCTGCTTAAGGAATACGCTCATTTTCGAAGGGACGATCGTCGAGCAAATCGCGGCATCCTGATAGCCGGTGCGATGCGTCTTCAAGATGAAATTCGTCATGCTTCGGTCATCTCCGAAAGTCGCCGGCTGCCCAAGAAATTTTTGGTTCAGCCAGGCCTCGGAGTGCTTCATTACGAGATCCTTGCGATAGCAGGATAACGGCCCCGACAAGCAGGTGACGCTGTCAAAGTAGGATTCCGCAGCCTTCATTATGCGGAAGGCGATATAATAACGCACGGTTTGCAGCTTCGTGATCGAATTCGTATATTTATTCTCGACGTCCGTACGGCCAGCGACGCCGCCCATGCGCGGATCTTGAAACGGCTGCACCAAATGCTTGATGGCCGTCGGCTCCAGAAAGCTGTCAGAATCCACGAAAACGACAAGATCATGCTTGGCCATTTCCACGCCCTTCACCAAAGCGACACGCTTGCCCCCGTTCTCCGGCAGGACGATCATTTTTAATCTTTCCTTCGTAGCATATCGTTCCGCTTCATTATGAACCATCTGGATGGTCTTCTGGATCTGCTCCGCGGAGTTATCCGTCGACCTGTCATCGACTACGATCACTTCCAATTTATCGACCGGATAATCCTGGTTAATGCAGCTTAATATCGTCCGGTGTATCCACTCTGCTTCATTAAAACACGGAATGATAATGGTCACGCCCGGCGTATAATCCGGATTAACCGGCACATCCCGGTAAAATGCTCCAAATAAATATCGGCTGAGCAAAAATATGGCCGCGATCAGACTATACAAATACAGCCAAAAATTATATTTGAAATAAATGATGCTCTCTACGCGCATCAGCATAATGACAGCAACAGCGACGAACATCAAGCCGCTCGCCATGTAAATCGAATAGCCCCAGCGCTTCTTCTGGAAGTAATCCGTCAGCGGCATCGCAAATTGCAGAGCCACCATCTGCTTCTTCTGTCCTTCCTCCTCCTGGGTAAACAAGCGAACGACGTCCGCATCAAGCTTGATGGAGGACTCAAACCCTTCCGGCATCGTACCCGGAGGAATATGACAGCGCAGCTGATAACGGCTCCCCACCTCAAGCTCGCCTGCTTCGGGGCCCATTTCGAGCAATATTCCCGTTGATGAAATATCAACGGCCCGAGCCTGGATTCCCGCGTTCTTCTTTTTGCCTTTCGGAAGAAGCAGCACGTCAAAGTCCGCAACATATCTCAAGCTGAGCAGTCGCAGCTTTTCCCTGGAATCCGGGTCGTTATCGTCCAGTTCGAACCCAACATCCCGCAAGCCTCTTCGGTCGACCCGTCCGCGAATATTCTCGGGATCGGGGACATGTGACAATGTACGTCTGTCTTCCCTTGGTACAGTCAGTACCTCTTCTACCTTCTTTTTCTTCTTACTTTTAATCACGATTTGCGTCCCCAATCATTTATTGGTCTTCCTACAGCCTCCAGTAATAAAACCCATTCTGCTCGTATTCTGCTTTGGAATAAATCCCTTTGACGTCAATCATGATTTTCGTCTGATTGCCGTTGTACATGTTGTTAAAATCCTCAATCCCCATACTCACGAAGGGGGCATGCGGAACCGCCACGATGACGACATTCAAATCACGGAAGGAGGACATGTCCGACAATTGGATCCCGTATTCCTCGTAAGCCTCCTGCGGATTTACCAAAGGATCGGCAACTAGTGTAGTAACCCCATAATCCTTCAGCTCATCAATAATGTCTGTAACTTTCGTGTTACGAATGTCCGCGCAGTTCTCCTTAAAAGCCAGCCCAAGCAGGCCGATTCTCGTATTTCGTATATCCAGCTGCAATCGCACTAATAGTTTTATAATGTTATCGGCAATATACGCCCCCATGCTATCGTTGATATGCCGGCCGGCCAGGATAATTTTCGAATGATAGCCGGTATCCTCTGCTTTATAAGTCAAATAGTAGGGATCGATGCCGATGCAGTGCCCGCCTACTAACCCAGGGGTGAAATTCAAGAAATTCCACTTCGTTCCTGCGGCCTCCAGCACGTCCTTCGTATCAATGCCCATCCGATGGAACACCATCGACAGCTCGTTCATGAAGGCGATATTAATGTCCCGCTGCGCATTCTCGATCACCTTGGCAGCCTCGGCGACCTTAATGCTTTGCGCCCGATAAACGCCTGCCTCGATTACAAGTTCATACACCTTGGCTATCACTTCCCTAGCCTCTTCGTCTATACCGGATACGATTTTTACGATATTCTCCAGTCGGTGTACCTTGTCGCCCGGATTGATCCGCTCAGGCGAATAGCCGACCTTAAAGTCTTCTCCGCAGCGTAAACCCGACTCTTCTTCCAATATGGGTATGCAGACATCTTCCGTTACCCCCGGATACACCGTGGATTCATACACGACAACTGCCCCTTTAGTCAGCTTCTTTCCGACAATTCGGCTGGCGCTCTGCACATATTTCAAATCCGGTACATTACCGCTTTGAATCGGAGTCGGCACGGCTACGAGAAAGAAGCGGATTCCCTTCAGCTTCTCTTCATCCGAGGTGAAGTCCACCTCACAAGCCTGAATAACATCGTCTCCTACGTCGCCCGTGGCATCGATTCCTGCTCGGTAGCCTTCGATTTTCTTCGTGTTCACATCAAATCCGATGACATTCGTTTTTCTCGAAAAAGCGACGGCTATAGGCAGACCGACATACCCCAAGCCAACAACGGCAATTCCTTCGCGCCGACTAACAATTTCCTCATATAATCCCATTTGCTCCATCCCCGTCTGTCAAATTAATCCTTCAATTATTCAATCAAATCCTTCATCTTTACAAACGTGTAGCCTTTCTCTTTCAAGCGTTCCAGCACGGTCGGCAGCGCCTCTGCCGTATGAATGCCATCCAGGATATGCAGCAAAATCACGCTTCCGTTCTGCGTTCGCTTCATAATGCCGTTCACAATATCATCTGCGCTGTTCCTGACATCCCAGTCCAGTGTCGTCACATCATACATCGCAATCCGCGGATATCCGGTAGCCGCGATAATTTCCGCAGTTGCGTCATCCACCACGCCTGTCGGCGGTCTGTACAGCATCAGCGGCTGCTCCTGAATCGCTTCCGTAATCACTTGATGAGCCTTAACGACGTCCTCCTGCAATTGCTCGGGAGTCAGCGTGGTTACAACTTGATGGGCATAGGAATGGTTGGCCACATCATGTCCCTCTTCAATCATAGCTCTCGCCAGGTTCGGATTTTGCTCTACGCCCTGCGCCCTTAGAAAGAAGGTAGCCTTAACATCATGCTCGGCCAAAATATCCAGGATCCGCGTGACTGTTTTATCCGCAGCCCAATCATCAAAGGTAAGAGCAATCTCCTTCTTCCTCGTATCGGCTTTGTATACGAGCTCATAAGGAGTGCCTTTGTAGTCGGGATTCAGCTTTGCCGCGTCATAGCCGGGGATTTGCTCCAACGGCTTGCGCTCCCCGCCGTTTTCCACCAGTTCGCCTAACGTAATCAGCTTATATCCAATCTCTTCCGCTGCCTCAGCGATGAACCGAATTGCCGGAACGACCTCAGGATTAATGTCCGTATTTAGAGTAATAACGCTGCCTCTAGATATATATCTCGCTACATAGTCACCGATCTCCTTAGCGTTCTTCATGTCGCGATCCTTCGGATTAATATTGTAGCTAACCACTCCACCCATCCCGAGCTGTGCAGCTACGAGAAGGATATCATCTGAATAATCGCCTGATTTCGTTCTTATGAATTTAGGAGATATGCCCGTCTCTTTCTCAATGACCTCGTTGCTTAGCTGAATCTCCCTATAGATTTGTTCATAATCCAGCTTAGTTAAATCCAAGTGATTCAACGTGTTATTCTCAATTTCATGGCCTCGGGCGGCAATGCTTTTGGCAATGTCCGGCTCCTCCGCTACTCGGATTCCTGGGAGAAAAAACGTAGCCTTAATGTCGTACTTATCCAGCTCATTCAGCAGCCGCTCCATCGTCTGCATATCCCCCATGCCATTAAAGGTCAGGCTAAGTTCTTTTTTGGCCGTATAAACGGAAGTAATCACCCTGCTCTTCTCTCCCGTGTAACGTTCAATTTTTTGTACACCCTGGTTATGACTCTCCTCTTGGCTTGCTGAATTGCTGCCTGAACCGAATATTCCACAGCTAGTCAACAAGACTAGTCCCATGACCAGAGCCATGCATCGAACAATAGAATTTGTCCGCTTATCCCTGTTATTGCTCTCCATTCTCTAGCCCCTTTTTACCAAATAATAGAATTATCCACTTACTATATTCCTGAATCGTCAAATAATATATCAAGTCATTCTGAACATTTTCTAAACATTTATATACAAACTAGCTATAACAAGGAAGTAAATAATAACTAATAACTAGTAATTGTTAATAGGTATTATAACCTACCAGATGTCCATGGAGGAATCATAAGTAGCGAATAAAACACAGGATATTTTCCCATTAAAAAAGACTCCCTTTTTGAGAGTCCTGCAAAAGCCTTGTTTTGTTATGACGATGACTCCGAATTAGAAAAAGGAAATCGTGTAGAGCGAAAAAGCAGTCTATCCTCAACTGAAGACGAGCTGCTTTTGCCCCTTTAGCTTCACCATCCGCTTTGCATTTACAACGAAACGGCGAACGACTTCCTGCCAAGCGAGTCGCAAACATGAGGCCGACGACAATGACAATGAACCACTCGAAGGCGGCGGTTCGCCCGTCGGATTAAAGACCTTTCCGAAGATGAGCTGAAAGAGATCGGCAGGCGCCTGATTTGCTGCAGGCCAAAGTATTTTTAACGTCAAAAACGTCCCGAGGCTGCGCTGCTCTCTAGCCTGGGACGCTCTCATTTATTTGCTGCGGAAGATCCGTAAATAATTTTGGATATCTTCATCTGGAGTATTAAGCCAGCCGGCCAGCTGCGCCTGAAGAGCGCGTAGACTGTTAATCCGCTCCTCGATTTCGACAATTTTGCCGCTCACCACTTCTTTTAGCGCTTCCTTGTCCATATCTTTCTGAAGCATCTGTAAAATCTGCCCGATCTCCTTCAAAGAATAGCCGAGCGACTTGGCATCTTTAATAAATTTGATTTTTACCAGGTAATCATCCGTATAAACACGGTATCCATTGGCGAATCGTGAAGGAGGAGGCAATATGCCGCTCTCCTCATAATAGAGAATCGTAGCCATGCTCAGCCCGGTCCGTTTAGCCAATTCACCGCGCGTCATTCCCGACATGCCGCCTCCCACCTCCGTCAACATGCATCCTTCGTCGTTCGTTGCTACTGCGCCGGCGTTCTTTTTTGCGTATATTGCTTGTCGAACTTTACTTCTAGAAACTCCGGCGCCGGACCTTCCAGCAGCTTTTGCGGTTCTCCCTTTAAATACTGCTCAAAAAAGGCTGTAACATACGAGCGGGTGATATCAATATTATGCACCGGATCAATCTCTTTAGCAAAAAGCGAGGGTGACAGCAGGGCAATTTCGGTAAAGCTTTGGTGCATGAAATGGTCGACGGTCATATAATAAGTATCGCTGGTGCTTTTCGTCATGACCGATTTCAAATCCGGTTGAAATTCCTCGTAAAATACTTTGTCCTTATTTGTGCTGTTAGGGTCAAAGCTTTTGGCCGTTTCGCCTGTCATCATATACATAAACGGCTGCTGCAAGCCGGTATGGGCAACGTCCCCCCAGAACCCGCCTTCCAGACTCACGCCTGCTTTGAAGCGCTTGTCCTGCGCCAGCGTTTCCGCAGTTGTCGCTCCGCCATAGGAATGGCCGAAGATGCCGACACGATCGAGATCCAGCTTGCCCTGCAGCAATCCTTCCGGGTCTTTGCTGTTCCACTCCGTCAGCTTATCCAGGACAAACCGGGAATCCGCGACGCGAATGGCTACACCTTTGATATTATTCTCGTACACCTCTGCTGAAGTTTCGAACTCTGGATCAGGAACGTAAAAAATTGCGCGGCCATCCGGGAAAGCAACCTTTGCTGAAGTGAACGGGTGATCCATCCCCACTACAATAAACCCGCGGCTAACCAGTTCCTCGATGGCTGTCAAGCTTTGAAACCGGGTCGAACGGACTCCGGGCGAGAACAAAACAACCGGATACTTCTCCTCGGCCGCGGATACTTCCGCACCGGTAACTACATGTGTCGGGATTGCCGTTACATGACTGAATAGCTGCTTCGGAAAGCCAAACACTAAGCTGATCGCTTCCCCTAATTCAGACGGGTAATGCTCCAGTGGCTTTCCTTTTGCCTGCTCCTTGTCGACAGGATACCAGACATTCACCATAAGCTCACGCTTGTCACTCGGGTCGGAGCTTTTCGTCTCCTCACGGGCATCGTCAATCAGATGCCGCGAGACGGTACCGATTGCATAGCTGCCTGTCGGCTGCGGCATTTTGAATACAGGCAGCAGCACACTCAAATAGCCAGATACGCCCGAAAACGCCAGAACTACGACCGACAGCAGAATTTTCACGATTACCGACTTGATCCGCTTAGGGCTATCAGGTTTTATGATCCTGCGAATCAATACGATGGCCAATACGATTGCTATCACATAGGCCAAAACCATTTGAATCCGGAACTGGTCGATCAGCCCATGCAGCAGTACTGCCAGCACAGTGGCGCCCAAATATACCGTATCCAGCCGGCGATCCTTTTTACCAAAAAGCATCCCTCCGGAAACCGCCAAGACAACAAAGATTACTATACCCTCTAAAATGCTCATCTTACAGTACCTCCATTCTTCTCTACCCTATCCATCGGCGTCTTTGTAATATCAACTGCAGCTCCAGCTGTAACAGCCAATTGCAATTGTTGTAAGTTCAGCATAAACCTTAAAGTATACCTTAAGGTCAAGCTTTTTTTGGAGGGATTTTTATACTGGATAATGAAGTCTTACGCAAGCTTTGCAGATTATGTCGAAAAATTGACCCAGAGCATTTCATGTTTGGCCAGGTGTATTGACAATGATCCGTTGAAAGCCCTCTAGAGAGGCGTCGGGTAACCCATTCACGCTTGGCACACCGTAAATTGACTGCCTTTCAAATATTCGCGTTATTTATGGTACGGTTCACCTTAACAGGGCTATCGGCGAAAAATACAAAAAAAAAGACTCCCCTTCTTCGAGAGTCTTACGATTTATATAGGATCGGTTCGTATAGTTAAATTAAATCATGGGCTTTATGTTCATATTTCATGTTTGAAGGCACCTCGATCGATTCGGTGACTTTATCATCGGCGACGTGCACCTGATACGTTTTGCCGTTGCTGACGAATTTGAACAAGCCATTGTTAAAGTCCGTTCCGATTTCTTTATAGAATATTCCTTCATAGCTGATGTTCTTATGGCAAGAAAAGCATAGTTTGTAGCTATCCCCTTCTTTGAGCAGATAACTGCGGACACCAGCTTCATATTCTATTTCCTCTTCGCTTTTAATGGTGCGATCCAGCGATACGATGTGGATGTCGACAAAAGTAATTTCCCTGAGGAGTACATTCACGAAGGAGCCCTTCGTAATTTCTTCCCAGCGATTCTGGGCAGTTTGTCCGATCACAATCTGCGTCACATTATATTTATGGGCAACCTCCGCAATCGTTTTGACGGTTGGCCGCTTCTCATTGTCCATGAGAATGAACTCTTCGACATCGCATTCCTCGCCGAGCTCTCTCCAGCGCTCGATGTAGCCCGATTTCTCGGCATCAAACTCATCATACGGGAGCGGATCTACCGTCAATATATATAACGGGCAGTTCAACATGCTCGCCATTTTATGACCGCGTCTGATCAGTCGTTCACCATTTGGACCGTAATATACGCAAACGAGAATGCTCTCATCCATACGACCCTTTACTTTCTTCATGACGAAAATTCACCTCATTAAATGATTCATAAAATTTTACTGCCAAATGCTCCACCATAATGTAAGCGAAAGACGACTTCTTGAACAACATCTATAAGAAAAGCTTATGCATCGAATGTACAATTGTACAGCAAGCATATTTTTATTGTATAATTATATTATTATTATAATTTTTCCTTATCATTTGTTAAAATGTCTGAAGTTGTCGATTTAGCTGCTTTGAGCAACTGGCATAAAGCTGCCGGCTTCTTTCACAGAACTCCCAATTCACTTCCTAGCGAAGTCCTCTCTTTCTTACCATAGGCAATCACAGGACTTATGGTTTCCTATTATCCCGCTTATTAGCATAGGAGTCAAGTCCTGCGGGAATCCTTCTTTAAAGGCTGCTTTTATTGCGTTTTAAGGAAGATCAATCTGGGAGCTCGTACTTTCTCATTATCTTATTAAAGCAGGCCATCTTACACAAGTATTGCACGGTCTAAAAACGTGCAAACTTTATGTAATCATAAGCTGCAACCATCACGAAGAAATTGGAGGTTAGACCTTGTTATCCGTGAACTTAGCCATTCTTATCCCTTTTTTAGCTGCTGTAATCGTTCCATTTCTGTATACAAAAGTTTCACGCAAACATATAGGCTGGTTCGTCCTTGCTGCGCCGGTTGCCCTGTTTGTTGCCCTTGCCCGCTACATTCCTTCGGTAGCTCAAGGTGAGACTTACTTAAGTAAGATCACATGGATTCCGTCCTACGACATTCATTTTACTACCTATCTCGATGGGCTCAGCCTTATTTTCGGGCTCTTAATCACCGGGATCGGCAGCCTGGTTATCATCTATTCCATTTATTATTTGTCCTCAGAAGAGTCGCTTAATCATTTCTACATTTACTTGCTCTTATTTATGGGTGGAATGCTTGGCGTAGTCTTCTCTGACAACTTGATGGTGTTCTATGCCTTCTGGGAATTAACGAGTATCTCATCCTTCCTGTTAATCGCGTTCTGGTATCACCGGAAGAGATCCAGATACGGAGCGAAGAAAGCTCTACTAACTACCGTTACTGGCGGCATCGCTATGCTGACTAGTTTTATTATGATCTATGTGATGACAGGCACAATGAGCATTCGGGAAATTATCGCCGTCATCGATCACAATCATATGCTATTTATTCCGGCGATGCTACTGCTGCTTCTTGGGGCGTTTACCAAGTCAGCCCAATTCCCGTTCCATATTTGGCTGCCTGATGCGATGGAAGCCCCGACGCCAGTCAGCGCCTATCTCCATTCCGCAACGATGGTTAAAGCAGGCATTTATTTGGTCGCCCGGTTCACGCCGATTTTTGGCAGCCATGAAACCTGGTTCTGGCTCGTCAGCAGCGTCGGGATGATTACGCTCTTCTGGGGCTCCTTTAACGCTGTTCGCCAGACGGATCTCAAGGCCTTGCTCGCCTACTCAACCATAAGCCAGCTAGGTCTCATCATGAGTCTGTTTGGCATCGGCTCGGCGGCACTGTCTATGGGAGCAGGCGCGGATACTGTTATTTACACGCAGGCTACTTTTGCAGCTTTGTTCCATCTAGTGAACCACTCGACCTTTAAGGGTGCATTGTTTATGGTAATTGGCATTGTGAACCACGGAGCGGGCACGCGTGACATTCGCCGGCTTGGCGGGCTGATGTCGCTGATGCCGATTTCATTTACCATAGCCTTGATCGGCAGCTTTTCCATGGCCGGTCTGCCGCCCTTTAACGGCTTTTTGAGCAAGGAGATGTTCTTTGAAGCTGTTGTCAATGTAAGCCAATCAGGGATTTTCTCTCTGCATGTATCAAAGGTTCTATTCCCTGTCGTCGCTTGGATTGCCAGCGTGTTCACATTTATATACTGCATGATCATCGTATTTAAAACGTTCCTTGGACCCTACCAGCCTGAAAAGCTGGATCATGAAGCTCACGAAGCGCCGATCGGCATGCTAATCTCGCCGATAATTCTGGCGATTCTGGTCGTAGGCATCTTCTTCTTCCCTAATGTGTTGGGCGACTATTTACTGCGTCCGGCCATGGCAAGCATCCTTCCTTCCATTGAGCTCGAAGGAATCGTTAAGCCTATTTCTGCCTGGCATGGATTTAATGCCGCCCTCTTAATGACGATCGGAGTCATCGTTATCGGCACACTGCTATACTTGTCGATTCGGCGATGGAAGGGAATATATTCACTGCTCCCCGAGAAATGGACTTTGGACAACTTATACAACAACAGTCTGATTCAAATGGAAAAAGGCTCGAACCGAATTACTTCCTTTTATATGACGGGCTATCTTCGGACTTATTCTGTTTATATCTTCCTGTTCTTCATCGCTGCCGTTGGAGGCACTATGCTATTCACCGGAGCGTACTCTTGGGACTTGTCGGGCGATGCCCCGATCAGCGTATATGAAATTGTTCTGGTGTTCATCATGATGGCTGCTGGACTGGCGATTCCATTGGCCAAATCCCGCGTAAACGCCGTATTGCTCAATGGAGCGCTAGGCTATTCCATGGCTTTGTTCTTTGTTGTGTTCCGTGCACCCGACTTGGCGCTGACGCAGCTTGTTGTGGAGACGGTATCGACGGCATTATTCCTGTTATGCTTTTATTTTCTACCGGAATGGAAGAAGGAGAATGCACCGCGCAGGACGAAACGGAACAACCTCCTCATTTCCATTGCCGTGGGAGTCACATTTGTTTTGGTTGCTCTCTCTGTACGGAGCGGCAAGCTGTTTGAAACGATTTCAGGCTACTTTGAGGATGCCTATGAGCTGGCTGGCGGCAAGAACATCGTAAATGCCATTCTCGGGGATTTCCGCGCCTTTGATACGATGCTTGAGGTCGTCGTCCTTCTCATCGGCGGACTGGGCGTATACACGTTGATCAAATTAAAGACAACAAAGGAGGAGCAGAACCTTGAAGATCAATGATGTCATTTTACAAACGGTAACCAAGATCGTAGTGTTCATCATTCTGACGATGGCCGTCTACTTATTCGTATCCGGACATAACAGCCCCGGCGGAGGCTTTATCGGCGGACTCGTATTGGCTTCCGCATTAGTGCTGCTCTTCCTTGCCTTTGATACGGAAACCATCATGAATAGAATTCCTCTGGATTTTAAGATGGTGGCCGCTGTGGGTGCCTTTATTGCAGTAGCTACGGGAGTTGCTTCCCTATTCTTTGACGTACCTTTTCTAAGCCAGGCTTATTCTTATTTCAATCTTCCGGTCTTTGGGAAAACCGGGCTAGCAACGGTCACGATCTTTGAGCTCGGTGTTGCATTGGCCGTAGTCGGCGTCGTTGTGACGATTATTCTAAGTATTAGTGAGGATGTGTAAGTGTATGGAGACATTGATCATCATCCTGACGGGAGTTCTAGTGTCCGTAGCGACCTACTTGTTTCTCTCCAGGAATGTTATTCGGATCATTCTCGGAACGTCCGTGCTGACACATGCAGCACACTTGTTGATCATGACGATGGGCGGGCTTAAGACCGGCGGCGTCCCCGTGCTTGGGGAGGAAACAACCACTTTTACAGATGCCCTGCCACAGGCCCTGATTCTAACTTCTATCGTCATCAGCTTTGCGGTAACTGGCTTTCTTCTCGTACTCGCATATCGATTGTACCAGGAGAGCAGAAGTGATAATTTAAGCGAGTTGAGAGGTATTGTGGATGAATAATATCCTTGTATTGCCCGTCGTCATCCCGGTTCTCACCGGTATTATTCTTATTTTTTTCCGATCGTACATCCAGATACAAAGATGGCTTAGCTTGGCCGCCATATTATCGGTTACGGGCATCAGCCTCTACATCTTGAACATGATTCAACGTGTGGGGATTATCCGTCTTGACTTTGGTAACTGGCAGCCGCCATTCGGCATTCTCTTTGTCGGGGATTCTTTTTCATTGCTGCTGGTGCTCACGACAAGCCTTGTTACCGCCTTATGTTTGGTTTATGCCTTCTACTCCATTGGGGAGAATCGGGAACGAATGTTCTTTTACCCTTTTGTTCTACTCATGGTCGCAGGCGTGAATGGTTCCTTCCTGACAGGAGATTTGTTCAACCTGTATGTATGCTTTGAAGTCATGCTGCTTGCTTCTTATGCGCTCATTACGCTAGGCGGCACTAAACCTCAATTGAAGGAATCTATTAAATATGTAGCAATCAACGTACTCTCATCCTGGTTCTTCCTAGTCGCCATCGCTTATCTGTATGGCACGGTAGGGACGTTGAATATGGCTCATCTGTCCGAACGGATCGCTGAAGCCGGGCAAACTCCGCTGCTCACCGTAATCAGCATTTTATTCTTGCTCGTGTTCGGCTTGAAGGCTGGCTTGCTCCTGTACTTCTGGCTACCTGGCTCTTACAGCGTCCCGCCAACAGCCGTAGCCGCATTATTCGGAGCACTGCTGACGAAGGTCGGGATTTATGCCATGTTCCGTATGTTTACCCTACTCTTCTATCACGAGCCTTCGATTACGCATACAATTATCGGCATCATGGCTGGCATTACGCTAATTGGGGGATCCTTAGGAGCTATCGCCTATAAAGATATTCGCCAAATTATTTCCTTTAATGTGGTCATAGCGGTAGGCTTTATCTTGATAGGGCTTGTTGCGGCGACGCCGGCCGCTATTGAAGGATCGATTTATTATTTGATCCATGACATGATTGTCAAGGCAGCCTTGTTCCTCATTGCCGGCTCTATGGTTTCTCTTGCCGGTACGGCGATGATTGATCGAATGAGCGGACTCATTCGCCATTATCCCGTATTAGGCTGGATGTTCTTTATCATCATGCTGGCCCTTGCAGGCATTCCGCCGCTCAGCGGATTTATGGGGAAAATTTTAATCGGTCAAGGGGCGGTGGAGAGCGGAACGTATGTCCTGCTGGCTCTTTCCCTCATATCCAGCATATTCGTGCTTTACTCCCTGCTGCGTATTTTCCTAAACTGCTTCTGGGGGGAATCAACGACGAGCGAAGATGAAGTCGTGCCTCTGAGCAAAGGCTGGCTGATCCCTTGCATTTTGCTTACGGTCGCTTCGATTGGCCTAGGATTCGGCGCCGAGTACGTATCGCCTTATGTCGCTGATGCAGCGCAAACTCTAACGAATCCTTATATTTATATTGATGCAGTTTTAGGTAAATAATTGAATTTGGATTGAATAGAACGGCTAATGCGCGATGTGAGGAAGGAGGGATGTAAATGCCTGCTCAGTTTTTGCTCAACTTATTTATTGCTTTTCTATGGATGGTTCTCAATGATGAGGACGAATTAAGATTTACGACGTTTTTTGCCGGCTTCCTGGTCGGGGTAGCGATCATTTTCGTGATGCAGCGTTTTTTCGGAAAACAATTTTATTTGCATCGGTTTTACCGTGTCGTCAAGCTGATCCTGATCTTCATATCCGAGCTGTTCCAGTCGGCCTTTGTCGTGATGAAGCATATTATTAGTCCTAAAATAGATATAAAGCCTGGTATTTTCACCTATCGAACCGCTCTAAAAAGCGACTGGGAAGTAACCACGCTGGCCCTGCTGCTGACGTTGACCCCAGGTTCGGTCGTTATGGAGGTTTCACCTGAAGGAGATACGTTTTATATTCACGCGCTCGACATTGAGCGTTACAAGAACGATCTCTTGCGTTCTTTAGGTCGATTTGAAAAAGCAATCATGGAGGTGACTCGATAATGATCAAAATTATGCTGGGAGTTGCGCTTACCCTGTTCAGTGTGGCCATTGCCATTTCCCTGTACCGGATTATAAAGGGACCATCCATTCCCGACCGGGTGATCGCGATGGACATGATCGGCGTTAATCTGATATCTGGAATCGCCGCGGTATCTATATTGCTGAAGACCAAAGCGTATCTGGAAGTTATTCTAATCTTGGGTATACTGGCTTTCATCAGTACGATTTCGCTCTCAAGATTTATCGAGAGAGGTGTTATCATTGAACGTAAACGCAGTGGGTGAATTTATTGGAGCCGCTTTGATTCTTATCGGCAGCATCATAAGCGTCATCAGCGCAATCGGAATCATTCGCTTTCCGGACGTATATACGCGCGCTCACGCCGCAACCAAAAGCTCAACGCTTGCAGTGCTACTAACCCTGATAGGAACTTTTATATATATATGGTTCAGTGATGCCTTTATTAGCGTACGGGTCATCCTCGGTATTTTATTCGTTTTCATCACGGCTCCGGTATCGGGGCATCTTATCATTCGAGCGGCCTACCGCTCTAACGTAGAGCTTTCGGATTCGACAATCGAAGATGAATTAAAGCCTGTGCTGCGACCAAGCCAGCAAGAACAAGAACAAGAACAAGAACAAGCACAAGAACAAGCACAAGAACAAAAACAAGGACAAGAGCAGGAGCAGCCGCAAGGCAGCTTATAAATATGAAACAGCGGAAAAGCCGAGTAAGGGGAGTCAAGTGTTGACCCTTCTCGGCTTTATGCTTTGTAAATTTGTTTCATATAAGACGTCGGCGATTCCCCCAGCACTTTTTTAAATACCCTACTGAAGTAGTAGGGATTCGGGAAGCCTAGCTTGTCACTAATTTCAGAAACGATCAACGAGCTATTTTTCATCAGCTCGATGGCTTTATTTATTCGCAGCTTCGTATGGGCTTCGATAACACTTTGGCCAGTCTGCTTCTTAAAAGCGGACGATATATAGCTATAGTTTAAATTCAAATGTTTGCTTAAAGCCTGGGCATCGAAATCTCTCTCCGTATTTTTCAATAAATACCTCATAACTCGTTCCGCTATCGTATCGGATCTACCGCCAGCATTCCCCAAGAAGGGCTTCAATGAAGCTCGATGTAAATCCATGAATAAAAGATAAGATTGAATACATATGTGCGTCATCCGATGTTCCCTAACTTGATAATAATCTTCCAATAATGAATTTAGGCGATGCTCAATGGTCTCATGTTGCGGCCAGTATCCATATTTAGGCAGCATAAATCGATACTGATAATCAGAAGGCGAGAAATAATCCAATTCAGGTAAAATCGAGTATTCTTTGTATGTTGAATGATCGTCAGCCATGGCATTAAAGTGGATCCAATACCAGGACGTCTCCGGCATGGTTTTGCGTGGCAGCCCCCAGTGATGCAGTCCCTTCTTCAGAAATAAATGCTCCTTTTCCTTTACGATATACTCGGTTCCTTCCTCAATGACCTGCATTTCCCCCTTGGTGACAAACAGGAAAACATCAAAATCCTGAATACGATCCGGATGAGTATAAATGCCGGTAATTTGATTTTTGCCTATATCCCTAACTAGTGGAAAACGATCCGCCGTCAAATAAATATTAGTTTCCAATTCAAACACCTCTTTTACATAAAAAGTCCAGGTTTATTCGAGTATAAAACTAAAAAAAGTATATGTAAATAAAAATATAGTGCATTGTTTGTTTATCTACTGCTATATAAAATGAACATGAAATACAAAAAAAATATATCGAGGGGTAAGATTATGCTTATGGCAATGAACGAATTTGGTTGCGATAAAGTCAAATTGGCTCCGGGAGCTTTAAAAAAACGGTTCCAATTGAATACAAGCTATGTAATGAGTCTGACGAGTGAAAATCTATTGCGTAATTTCTATTTGGAAGCAGGACTTTGGAGTTACAGCGGGCAGGGTGGAACTACAACAGCATCATCCGCAAATATGGATATCCCAGAAAATTGGCACTGGGGATGGGAATCCCCCACCTGTGAACTGCGTGGACATATTACGGGACACTGGCTGTCAGCTGCGGCAAAAATTTTTGCCCAAACGAATGATCAATTGGTCAAGGCTAAGGCGGATTTTATTGTGGCTGAACTAGCTAAATGCCAAGTGGAGAACGGAGGCGAATGGCTAGCCGCTTTTCCGGAATCGTATATGGGCAGAATCGCTAAGGGAAGGTGGGTATGGGCACCACATTATACGATTCACAAGCTTTTAATGGGCTTGTTCGATATGTACGAACTGCTTGGAAATCGGCAGGCTTTAGATGTTATAAGCAATATCGCCTCCTGGTTTTATAAATGGACAGGTCAATTTTCTCAAGCGGAAATGGATGATTTATTGGATCTGGAAACGGGAGGAATGCTTGAAGTTTGGTCGCAGCTCTATGGGGTTACGGGGCATGAGCAGCACCGCGAATTAATATATCGTTATGACCGCCGCCGTTTTTTTGATGCACTTGTTCGCGGGGAAGATGTTCTGACTAATAAACATGCCAATACGCAAATACCCGAGATCTTAGGTGCCGCCAGAGCCTGGGAGGTTACGGGAGACCGTAGATGGCGAGATGTAGTTGAAGCATTCTGGAAATGTGCTGTAACAGATCGGGGCTACGGAGCTACAGGCGCAGCAGACGATGGGGAATTATGGATCCCGCCCGGTAAACTCTCAGACAGATTGGGAGTAGGCCAGGAACACTGCTGCAATTACAATATGATGCGCTTGGCTAATGTTTTATTGCGTTGGACAGGCGATGCGGAGTATGCAGACTACTGGGAGCGAAGATTTATCAACGGAGTGCTAGCTCACCAAAATGGAGAAGATGGAATGGTCTCCTATTTCCTCGGTATAGGAGCCGGAAGTCAGAAAAAATGGGGAACCCCGACTAAAGATTTTTGGTGCTGTCACGGTACCCTGATGCAAGCTAATTCTGCATATCAAGATGAAATATTTATGAGATACGAAGAAGGAATTGCTGTATGTCAATGGATTCCTTCCATACTGGAGTTTGAGCATGATAAGCAAAAAGTAAAAATTCAGCTTAATCAGGATGCTCAATTCGGTCTTTATCCACTAAATGAATGGTCGGTTTCGGGTATGGAGGCGATTACCAGGGTTGATATTCCTCCAATCCCTACATCACGCCCAGAGCGGTTTGTCTATCGGCTGACTATCTCCTGTGATAATGAGTTGGAGTTCGGATTGAAGCTCCGTTTACCTTGGTGGTTACACGGTACTCCGACAATTAAGATAAATGGCGTGCCGATTGAAGGGAATTTTGCTCCCTCCTCATTTTTTGAAATAAAGAGAACCTGGATAGAGAATACCGTCATTGACGTAGAATTTCCCAAGGCGTTAACCACAGAGAAGCTGCCAGGTCAGCCTGGTACGGTTGCTTTTCTGGATGGGCCGATCGTACTGGCCGGATTAGTCGCAGAGGAGCGTCAGTTGTTCGGGAACCTGGATGAACCTGAATCGATACTGCTTCCCGATCATGAAAGACAGCATAGCTGGTGGAATCCCGGTTATTACAGAACGAAAAATCAGCCTGAGGGCATTCGCTTTATTCCGCTATATGAGGTGATGGATCAAAGGTATTCCGTTTACTTTCCAATCGTGGATCTGTAAAGTAATATGAATTGTAACAAGAACGTCACCTACCCTCGAATGAGGAATAGGGACGTTCTTCGTTCCCCTAATTGCGGCTAATTGCCCATTAAGTTATACTTATCAAAAGCACTCATTATACTGAAAGCATCTTAATGCATGGTCTTTAAACGACAACAACTAGAATCGAAATCATATATCAGCGTTACCCAATACAAACGTTAAAAGGAGGGATTACTACCCTATGAGCGATCAGATCCTAGCGCAAATTCTCGATGAGCTTAAATCAATAAATACTCGAATGGGGAGCTTGGAACACAGACAAGCAACCTTAGAAGAGGGTCAACAAGCTCTTCTTGATAGACAAGAAGCTTTAGAAGACAGACAGCAGAGCTTTGAGGCCGTGTTAAAGGAGATTAAAGCCAACACTGCGGATATTCCCTTAATAAGACAAGCTGTCTTAGAAACGCTGGATATTACCAAGCGGCTTGATCTGTCCCAGAAATCTTTTGAGAGAAGAACGACCACCCAACTCAATACGCATGAATACAGCATTGATATTATTAATCGTCGGCAGCTCAAGCTGGAAGCTGATATGGAAAGTCTTAAGCACAAATAACATTTTAAAAAACCTCGCTAGTGGCGAGGTTTTTTCGGATATCCTGTTCGTTTCCTGCAACTCTAGTCTGTCGATGAACCGTGGTCCTTGATTTTCATGCTAACGTCATAGGTAATGGGAACACGCGTGAAGATATCCTCCCAATTTTCTTGTACCTTTCTCCATTGCTTTGGATATTTAAATTTCAATTGTTCTCCGAAGCCCCCAACGTCGACCTGATATACCTTTTGCATTTTGTGCAAAACTTGACTGATTTGTTCCTTGGCTTCTTTTTCAAATTTCTCCTCTAGCTCATCGATATAATGTGTAGATGAGGGAATTTCCGGAAAGCTCCAATCCTCAATTAATCTACCTTCAGATTTTATTTTGATATGAAATGATATGTCGTCTCCTGATACTTTAGGAATAATTGAGGCTTTAGAGGATTCAGGTTCATAAGTTATCGTGTAGCCCCCTCTTGGTGCATATGTCTTTAGAGTTCCTCCTATCACATCTCCCTTAATCCAGGACAACCCCTCTATATCATACTGGCTTAATTCCCCGATCCATTTCTTCGTATCCCCTTTTATAATCGCCGCCCCGGAAAACTTATGCTCATTTCGGGCAGTTACTACATTTTGCAGCAGAAAGCTTGCTCCCGATTGCATGGAACTATCCAGCTTGCTCAAAGTTATCGGGGGCAGAATCTTATTGGAGCGATACCGATTATCGACGAGTCCTAATAAATAAAAGGCTGGAATTTCCCCAGGCTCCTCGGAGCTTAAAGCCTCAAGAGCGTTTCGATGGCTTATCACCACGAGACAGCTGGGCCGGATCTCATTGTCGCGAAGAATAAAGTCAAATAGCTGCTCAAGACTGTATTTCTGAGCTAATTCCCTGGCGACAACGATAACCTTCAAATGGTGTCCCATAACCGGACGATCTCGACGCAATGCAAATTGACGAACGATTTGAATTACGGAATCCCCTGTCAGTTGTTCATTTAAATAAGCCTTTTGCGATGTTGAAGGATTCGCCCCCCCACCCTGTCCTCCCTTTTTTCCACCGGTCGGCTGGGCAATCTGAATCGTAGCCGTTAAAACGTTTTCCTTCGGGTAATGTGCCCCCTGTTCATTGATTTCCTTCTCAAACTGGGATTCTTTAGCGACATCCAACCCCATTCCGATAGCCACCGTTACATCCTCGATTTCATTACCGCTCCAGCAGCCGGTCGTTATAGCCAACAGCAAGCTTGCGGCCGCCGGCAAAAAACGCCTTACGTATTTGCTCAATTCGGACTCCCCCCTTTCTTCCGGATAATACTAATCAGCAGGAGTAGTAAGGGGACTCCGCCAAATATGTAAATCGATGCAGTCCCCACGATATCCCCCAGCTTAAAGATTTCTGTCACGTTTTTCGGAAGCATGGCAATCAAGAAAATAACAGGCAGCATAGCAAATAAAAAAATCTTTATGTTCTTATTGAACAGCTGCGACCAACCAAGAGAAGCCGCATAGTGTGTAATCGTAAAGGTTGAAAATATTTGCATGATCCAAATGACAAGCAGCAGCGATTCAAAACGTTCAAAAATCAAGCCCTGAATTTCAAAGCTGCGTAACAAATCCAAGGTCGGCCATACTCTGGTTCTTACCCCATAAGTAGATAATCCGCCGATCACCATAAGAATGGTTGCTAAGTAGACGATCAAGGGAACGATCGTGCCAGCCAGCAGGGCTTTAGCTGCTTTTTGCGGAGTTTTCATATACGCCATAGTAACCAGCATAATCTCGTAGCCAATAAAGGGAAGAAGCGCTGGCTTGATCCCTTTAATCACGGGCATGATTCCGGAGCCGAGTACCGGCTTGAAATGATTAATATCAAATATTTTGCTGCTCAACAGAATCGAAATCAGGAAAAATACAAGCGTAATCGGCAAAATAACCTCGTACATTCTGGCCATGCAATTTATCCCCCCCAATGTTAAATAGAGGCCGATCCACATAAAGGACATCACTATAGCCCAGGTCGGGGTACCTTCCAGCAGGTAAAAGACCGTAACTTCTGCCATAATCCGAATTTGAATAGCTGCGATGAGAAGGAAAAAGGCAATGACAGTTAAACTCAATATCCATGCCAGCCATTTCCCGGTAATGTCCGGCACAAACTGAAACAAGGTTTTTCCCTGAAATCTCCGGCATAACAACACGACGATTAATCCCGCTACAGTAATGATCATAAAGGCGATGATCGTTGAAATCCACACGTCAGGGGTTTGCACCGCATCCACAGTCGTTCGCGGAAGCGTCAGTATTCCAGCACCTAACGTATAGTTGATAAGCAAGACTGCAGCCTGGGAAGTCGTTATCTGATCTTTTGCACTAGTATTTGCACTGCTCATGGTTGCCTACCTCTTTCCTGTTTGTTGAAAGCTCTTAATTTCTTCGGTCGGAGTCATTCGGCCTGAGCATATAGGGCCGCTTCTTCATCACCTTCAAAGGGAAGCGAATAAGAAAGTCCTTCCAATCATTGATTCCATATGGAACCATTGGACTTAGATAAGGGACGCCAAAGCTTTTCAATCTGACCAGGTGGCTGCAAATCAGAAGAAAAAACATTACGACGCCAAAAATCCCTAGAACGGCGGCAGTAAGCATCGCAGCAAAACGGAGAACACGCAATGTAATACCCGCACTATAGACCGGGATCGTGAAGGAAGAAATCGCCGTTACCGCTACAACAATAACGAGAAACGGACTAACAATTCCGGCATTCACGGCAGCGTCGCCGATGATCAGGCCGCCAACGATCCCCATGGCAGGCCCGATCGGCTTAGGCAGCCTAATGCCGGCTTCCCGTAATATCTCGATGGACATTTCCATAATGAGCGCTTCAATGATCGAGGGAAAAGGAACCCCTTGCCTTGTTTCAATAATGGAAAGTGCCAATTTGGTCGGAATCAGCCCGGGATGGAACGATATAAACGAAATGTACAGCGCGGGCGCCAGCAAGGCTAGCAATGCCGCCAAGAAACGCAGGATACGGACGAAGGAACCCGGAATCCATCGCTCGTAGTAATCCTCCGGGGACTGCAGCAGCATGCTGAAGGTAGTCGGCAGGATCAGGGCGAACGGCGTACCGTCGAGAAGAATAGCTACCCTTCCTTCCAACAAGGAACCAATGACTCTATCCGGTCTCTCAGTATTTTGCAGCTGTTGAAAAGGACTTAAAACGTTATCCTCAATCAACTGCTCTATATAACCTGATTCGAGCGGATCGTCGATATCCATTTTTTGGATCCGCGAAGTAACCTCATCAACCAGGCGCTGATCGGCAATATCCCGCATGTAGGCAAGAACCATTTCCTTTTTCACACGGTTGCCAACTTCAAATTTGGTCAGAATCAGGCTCTCGTTTTTTCCATGTATTCTAAGCAGTCCCGTGTTATCCCACAGTCTTTCTGTAAAGCCAACACGGGGCCCCCGGAGCAGCGCTTCGGACAGAGGATCCTCCACATTCCTGCTCTTTCCTTGGGGGGAACCCACGAGGAGTGCGCCTTGTATCCCTTCAATTAGCAAGCCGGTTCTGCCTCTCAAAACGGCCTGCGCCAACTCGAGCAGGCCTTGGATTTCTTTTAGTTCACATACAGGAAGCAATTGGTTGCAAATATACGATTTAAATGCATCGTTCGAATGAAGGATTGTCTCTTGATCTGTTTCCGAAATTCCATGGATCATTAAAGGAGTTATGAGATGGGTATCTATAATGTCGGCAACAAGCAATCCGTCAATGTAGATAATTGCCGCCCGTTTTCCCATGCCCCTGATTTTGAATTCCCTGATATGAACATCACCATTGGAGCCGATAGCATCTCGAACGGAGGTCAGATCCTTATCATATTGCCCGGTCAATTGAACTGACATAGAGCTATGTTCCTTAATCGGCGGGGAAGGTTTGTTCGGCTTAAGAGAAAAACTCGAAGTGATCGACTTCCGGAGCCACCCAAAAAACATAAACAGCAGAAGCGGAATTATTAAAAGCAGCAAGGCTTGGACAATAACAGTCCATTTCGGAATATAGGATAGAATCAAAGCCCACAACAGTATCACCCCACGATTTTCAGCATTAGGCCTCATTAAACATCAGGTATATTGTTACCCTCCAGGCTCCTACAAATTCCTATATAGACAAAACAAACATGGTATAATAACAAGCAGCTTATGTATCGAAAGGATTTTATTATTCAGAAGGAAGATGGACATCAAGATGATTATCGAAATTGTAATGGATGTAGTTTTGCCTATTTTTGTGCTGATTGGACTTGGAGCGCTCATGCATCGTGCTTTTCAGCTTAATTTGTATACCTTAGCGAAAATCAATTTTTATTACATCACTCCTGCAGTTGTATTTTTGAGTATGTATGAATCTGAAATGTCCCCCTTATTGCTTGGGAACGTTACATTATTCTATGTTCTTTACGTCGCGCTCCTGTATGCTGTAAGCTCTATTGTCTGCTGGAGAAGGAAATTTAAACCGGGAATGAAAGCAGCATTCACCAATAGTCTTATCCTCGATAATTCAGGAAACTACGGACTTCCCATCAATCAGCTCGCATTTAGAGGCGATCCATTGGCTACCTCCATTCAGGCGTTGGTCATGACCTTTCAGAGCCTGGTGACCTTTACCTATGGCGTCATTTCAGTTCAGCGGGCTAAATCAGGAGGAACGCTAAAAGCTGCGCTGATCGGTTTTTTCAAAATGCCGGTACCGTATGCTCTCGTGCTTGGTCTTATTTTCCACGTCTTTCACTGGCCATTACCTGAATTCGCTGCCAAGCCGCTAGGCTATATTGCAGATTCAATGGTAAGCATCGCCCTACTAACACTAGGTGCTCAAATTATCCAATACCCGTTGCGCTTCGATCGGCTGGATGTATACATCAGCGCCTTCCTGCGGCTGCTCATCGGCCCAGCTATAGGATTTCTGCTCATCTTAGCACTCGATTTGAAAGGAATTCCAGCGCAAGCGCTGCTCATCGCTTCTGGTATGCCAACTGGCGTTAACAGCACAATCCTTGCTGAAGAATATGATAATGAGCCTGAATTTGCTTCCCAAACCGTGCTCATTTCAACGCTTTTGAATGTCATTACGATAACGGCTCTGATCTCCCTTTCCAAATTTGTCGGATAAAAAAAACTCCCGAAGGGGAGTTTTTTATATATGCACCTTTTTGCATCCGTTGCATTATCAATGCTTATTTGCGAATTGTCTTTAGAGCTGTTGACCAAGGAATCAATTGATCCAGCATTTGGTTCACTGAATCAGCTTGTACAGCTTTTGGTTTAAACACCGTACCGTTTTCGAAATCCGTGAATAATGATAGTGCCGGATGTACGCGCACGTCGGCGACTAATAATTCACCCAAAATGCCGCGCAAATGCTCCGCTGCACGCGCACCGCCTACTGAACCGTATGAAACGATTCCGGCAGCTTTGTTGTTCCACTCATCGCGTAAGTAGTCTAATGCATTTTTCAGCGCACCGGTAATGGAGTGATTATATTCTTGTACGATGAAGACAAATCCATCGCAGCTATTAATTTTTGCAGACCACGCTGCCGCACCGGACGCATCCCCGCCAGGCTCTCCCAACAACGGCAGTTTGAACTCGGCGAGATCGATGATTTCATATTCAGCATCTCCACGTTTGTCTGCGAGCTCTTTCACCCATGCTCCAACTTGCGGGCTTACACGACCTTCACGAGTGCTGCCTAAAACAATACCGATTTTTAACATTTCATTTCCTCCTATTTGTTCTTCATTTCTATGGGTATTTAATCCAAATACTTTTTTAATAAAGCTCATGGTTTATACCTCGTATTCCTTCTTAAACTCGATTGTGCTTCTTACTGTGTCAATGGGTCGTACCAGCTTCTCGATTTGCTCGCGCTTAGGCTCCAAGAAAGGGGGCAATGACAGCTTCTCACCCACGGTCTCATATTCCTCATCACCCATAAATCCAGGTCCATCTGTAGCCAGCTCAAATAATATTTGTGGTGCGACGCGTGCATAAAGCGATTCAAAGAAATAACGGTTAACATATCCTGATGTATGAAAGCCAAAGCTTTCAAGGCGTGCTGTCCATTCATCCAGCACCTCGCGATTCTCGACACGGAAGGCCGCATGATGAACCGTACCATAGCCTTGTCTCCCATTCGGTAATGCCGTATTATGTTCCACAATAATTTGTGCGCCGTTCCCTCCCTCACCCCCTTCGAATAAGTGATAGTCACCTTTTTGACTAATTTCTTTAAACAACATAACTTTTTCAAACATTTGCTTAAAATGTTCGAAATCAGCGATTCGCACAAAAATTGGTCCCAGCCCTGTGATCGCATATTCTAATGGAATGGGGCCTTTTTGCCATGGCGTGCCAGACGCCACGCCTTCGTTGAACTCATCTGAAATGAGCTGGTACTGCTGTTCGTCAAAATCGATGAACGACAATGTCTTTTTCCCAAATTGCTCTTTAATTCCTGTATGCTCTACATGAAGCCGATCAAAACGTTTTACCCAATAATTCAATGCCTCATCGGAGGGTACCCGGAAGGAGGTTTTTGAAATTTCATTGGTGCCGTGCACACCCTTTGGAATGTTTGGGAAGTCAAAGAAGGTCATGTCCGTACCGGGACTTCCCTGATCATCCGCAAAAAACAAGTGATACGTTTGAATATCGTCCTGATTCACGGTCTTCTTCACCAAACGCATTCCCAATACGTAAGTGAAAAATTCATAATTCTTCTCTGCACTGCTTGTAATCGCCGTGACATGGTGAATCCCTTTTAAATGTTTCATTCTGACAAACCCTTCCTAAATTTATTATGTTTCGATATTAAGATATTACTTCCCTAAATCCTCAAAATTTTTCTTCACTCAACTATCTTTATATAAACTATCTTTATTTAAAGATATATAAGTAAAAAAATATCTTTTCTTTGCATCAAGAATCTTTAATTTAAGATAAAATTAACACAAGCACAGCAGCCTTGTCAATAGTTTATTTTTACCCTGCTATTAAAGGAACAATGGACTTTAAAAGTTAGTCCAGTTAGAATGTTCATATAAAAGGATAAGAAGGAGCAATATTTCGTGGCAACTATAGAAGACTTTAATAAGCTCGACGTTCGTATCGGAACGATTGTCAAGGCAGATTTATTTAAAGAAGCACGCGTGCCAGCCATAAAGCTTGAAATTGATTTTGGCGAACTGGGGATCAAGACATCCAGTGCGCAAATCACGAAAAGATATGCAGCTGAAGAAATCGTGGGAAAGCAAGTCGTTGCAATTGTTAATTTTCCTCCAAGACGCATTGCAGGCTTTAACTCCGAGGTGTTAGTTTTGGGTGGGGTTCCTGAAAAAGACGATGTCGTTTTGCTGCAACCAGATCAGCGCGTGCCGAACGGAACGGCTATCAGTTAGCACGTATGAAACATAGATCAAGGCCGTCGAGCTAATCGGCGGCCTTTTTGATCATTCAATGCTCAAAGCAACAGATAGTACAAAAGGCTTCTCGCCAAGTCCGAATACGAACCTGTAAGTGCCATAATGAGATGAAGCGCTAAACTGGGACATTTCTATTAACGGTTACGATTTTCAACTTGATTGATCCAGTTCAAATCTGCTTCTAAGTGCAGCAGCATACCCGTAATTAATAAATATTTATTTTCATCACCCTGCAGTAATAATTCGGTTTTTAATTTAGTTAATTCCATCACATCACTAATAATCATCGCTTTTTGTTGTTCAAGCATTTGCTTTTCATGGACAAAGTGAATTATCCGGGCACAACTCCATTTAAAGAAAAAGTCTTCTTTGGTCGTGTAATAAGGCACAGGTTCCAATAACCATTTCTCCAACTCTTCTTTCCCTTTTGACTTTAACTCGAACAATTTTCTTTCCTGATCATCCAACCCCGGGGAAGAGACAAGCTGGTCACGTATCAAACGATCGAGAGTGGTATAAATCTGACCAGGATTAATCTTATCTTTAGTTCCAAGGAGGGAATCCAGCTCTAATTTCAATTCGTATCCATGATGTTTTTGCCGGAATAACAACGTTAAAATTCCATATTTAACTGACAAATTATCAACCTTCTTTGAGTGATGATTGGATATCCATTTTACCTACACTTTTGCTGGAAATCCAGGCTGCACCGAGGCTTAGAAAAACTCCGACAATCATTGCTAATATAATATTACTATAAGGTAGTTGGAAAGACATAAACCCTTCCATTAGCCGTGATTGACTTGTTCCGTAAATTAAAATTACACCAGATGCTATACCACCGATTACTCCTGCTAATCCAATAAGCATACCTTCGGCAAGTATCATGTTTCTGACCTGTTGTTTAGTAAAACCGAGAGCTCGCATAGTTCCAATGTCGGAAATGCGTTCCAAAGTGTTCATCAAAAGGGTATTAGCCGTACCAATACTAGCTAACCCGATGATCATAAACAACATAACTAAGATAAGCTCCTTCATACCTGAAATTGCTGAAGTAGTAGATTCAATTTCATCTTCTACCGTTTGGATCTTGGCAAGATGGCCGCTAAAATCAGACCATAGCTGGTCGCGAATTGAATCGTTCGCTTTATTGCTTAAAGTGAGCAGCAAATCAAAGCTATTTGTCCAGCCAAAATCATCCTTAAGGTTAACCTTGTCCATAAATGCTACATAACCAGAATAATGCGATGTTTTAACAACGCCAATAACTTTAAAATACTGTTCACCATTTGGCGTATTCATTAGTATGCTTTGACCAATATTTCCACCCCACTCTTGAAAAGCACGATCCCCGAGCAGCACAGAAGCTTTTTGCTTCAACTTTTCATACATATCATTCTCCTGAGGATCAGCAAATAAAGAGGGGCCATTCTCGCTTACGGAAAGAACGGAAAACTGTCTGCTCCTTCCGTTCATGGTTTCCCATGTAATTGGCGTTGCTTCAGTTAATGTTTCAACACCTGTTACAGCATCATAAGAAAGCATATTTGTTATATCCTCGGCAGACCATGGTGCCTCAGACGTAACTCTCATATCTCCCCCATAGGTATTTCTGATTTCTTTTTCATACCCTTCCGGAGCTGATTCTACCGCTGCACCAAGTAACAATATAACCGAGATGCCAATCGCTAGAATAGCGGCTGTATTTGCGTTACGGTTTATTTGCTGGGATAGATTTTTTACAGCCATGACGCCGGAATAATTAAAAAAAGATTTCAAAATAGGCTTTATGATTATACTTAAGCCTAACAAGAGTATGGGGAACAAAAGAATGACGCCTACTAATATAAAGGCATATGAAACTGGGTGATCTATAAACACAAAGCATAGAAGTCCTAAACCAACAATGCTTGTAAGAAGGTACCGTCGGGATGTGTACGTCTGATTTACCATTTTTAATGTCAATAAGATCGAAGTCTTGCCTGCGTTGTAAATAGGAAAAACAGAAAAAACGATTGGAAATAGCAATCCAATGATGACAGCCATCACCGTTGGCAGCTTCCAATTTAAAGTATAGACCATATCAAATTCGAATACACCAAGAAGGGCTTGCATAAACAAATCTCCGAGCCATATACCAAGCGGAACTCCTATAGCTGTACCGATTACTGCCAAAAGTATCATTTCAATGAGAACCAGCTTAGAAACAGAACTCCGTGTATATCCAAGGCTTTTCATGATGGCAAATTCTTTTTTTCTTTCTATTACGCTTGTATAAATCATATTAAAAACAATAAATCCGCTAACAAACATTGATAATCCAGCAATTAAATAGAAGAAGGTATAGAGCCCCCCTATATCATTGCTCTGGAGATCATCGGCAACAACAGGTTCTATGTATACACTTGAACCACGGTATTTTTGCTGGAAAGAGCGAAAGAGCTCTTTGCCATCCCCCTCGATTTGAAAGCGCGTATAGGAAATCTCGTCACTCATTCCTGTCCACTCTCTTAACATATCAAGCGGTGCCATAATTCGAAAACTGGCTGATTCAGCACGTTCCCAATCACTGGGGCTTGCAAGCAGTTGTGTATACTCAACAATGGCAGAAACTTTTGCCTCTCCCATATTAGCAAACCGAACCGTATCTCCAACCTTTTTTCCTAAAAGCTTTGCAACAACTTCCGGTAAGACTACTCCTTTATTATCTAAGGTTCCTTCAATAACCGGGAGCTCCAGCAAAGGGCTGTTTTGATCGTTTACTCCTGTAATCCGTACAGATCTTTCATTGAGAGAGCGATCGCCTTCAAGTTCAAAGAAGGCTTGTTTATCAAGAGCAAGCAAGGTATGGGTAACTGCAGGATCTTTTTGAATAGGCGATATCATCTTTTCAGGATAGGTATGTTCATCGCTTAAAACCCAATAATCTGCATTGGCTACATACATTTGCTCATAATACTCAAAAACGTCATTTGTTGTTTTATCAGCTACTAGCATGGAGGTTAAAAAAGATGTGCCGAGAATAATTGCAAGCAAGGTAAAGAAAAACCTTTTTTTGTTTTGAGTTATATTACGCCATGAAATTCGCCAAATATTTAGCATAGTCACTATCCTTCCTAGATATCACTTGATCTATAACTCCATCTCTAAAAAGTATGATGCGGTCTGCAAAACCAGCGGCAAAAATATCATGTGTGACCATCACAATAGTTTGTTTGTTTTTACGGTGAAATGTTGACAATAAACCTAGAATCTCCTCTGCCCTAGCCCTGTCTAAATTTCCTGTAGGTTCATCAGCTAGTAAAACAGTCGGGTTATTAACAAGTGCTCTAGCTATAGCGACACGTTGTTGCTGACCACCGCTTAGCAGATTGGCACGCTTGCGATTTAACTCCTTTAAACCAACAGAATGAATCAATTCATGGATCATTTTACTTTTTTCCTTTGTTAATTTCCCGTCGGCATGAAGAGGAAAGGCGATATTTTCTTCTACAGTTAAGGTAGGCAGCAATTGATAGTTTTGAAAAACGAAGCCTAGTTTTTTTCTCCTAAATATCGTTCTTTCCTTTTCATTCATTTGATTAATAAATTTTTGATCGATTTCTATATCTCCTTTGGTAGGAACATCAAGTCCTCCAAGTAATTGAAGTAAGGTACTTTTTCCAGAGCCGCTGGGCCCCATTATGGCTACGAATTCCCCTTGTTCAATATTTAAATTAACACCTTTCAACACTTGTGTTTTCTCTTGTCCCTGTTTAAAGTCTTTTGTTAAATTGCTAACTTTAATCATTTTGTCCCTCCCATTCTTTTTCTTCACCATAATATACTAAGTATATAGTCAATACAAGCATAACCGTTGATTAGTTTTGTTTTATATACAAAAAAGCCCTAGAAATATATATACTAAGTAAATATATGATAAGAGTTTAGCTATTTAAAATGAAGAGACATTATCAGAACCAGGATTCCAGATTTGAATTAATACGCTCAACACAGAAAAAGGGCATAATCATGAGCTGGTTCCGTAAAGGAATGCCGGCTGATTATGCCCCGATCGAATCGTTTCAAGCTTCATTAAAATTGGAATCATATGATCTTGACCATCTATTGTAGATACGACAATCATCGCAAAGTATATTATCCGTATTCAAACTAAAAAAAACAACCAGTCGCCAGTATAGTACCGGCAACTAGTTGTTAAGGGTTTATTTCGAAAAATTACATCATGCCGCCCATGCCGCCCATGTCAGGCATAGCTGGTTTTTCCGGCTCTGGTTTGTCTGCGATGACCACTTCGGTCGTCAGGAACAATCCAGCTACGGATGCTGCATGTTGCAGAGCGGAGCGAGTAACCTTCGCAGGGTCAACGATACCTGCTTCGATCATATTCACCCATTCGCCGGTAGCCGCGTTGAAGCCGATGCCTGGTTGTTCTTTCTTCAGGCGCTCAACGATAACGGAACCCTCTTCGCCTGCGTTTGCGGAAATCGTACGGATTGGCTCTTCCAGAGCGCGAAGCACGATGTTAACGCCTGTTCTCTCGTCGCCTTCTACGTCAAGCCCAGCTACAGCATTGTATACGTTCACGAGGGCAACGCCGCCGCCGGATACGATACCTTCTTCTACAGCCGCACGAGTAGCGTTCAATGCGTCCTCGATGCGAAGCTTGCGTTCCTTCAATTCTGTTTCTGTAGCGGCACCAACTTTAACAACAGCTACGCCGCCAGCCAGTTTTGCCAAACGCTCTTGCAGCTTCTCTTTGTCGAATTCGGAAGTTGTTTCTTCCAATTGCGTACGGATTTGGTTGACGCGAGCTGTAATATCAGCTTTGTCTCCGCTTCCGTCAACGATGGTAGTGTTCTCTTTCGTTACGATAACTTGGCGAGCATTACCCAATTGCTCTACGCTGGTGCTTTTCAGATCCAGTCCAAGCTTCTCGGTAATCACTTGGCCGCCTGTCAGAGCAGCGATATCTTGCAGCATAGCTTCGCGACGGTCGCCGAAGCCAGGCGCCTTCACTGCAACCGCGTTGAATGTACCGCGCAGCTTGTTCACGATCAGCATCGCTTGCGCCTCGCCCTCGATATCCTCAGCGATGATCAACAGCGGTCTGCTTTGCTGTACGATTTTCTCCAGGATTGGCAGAATTTCTTGCGTGCTGCTGATTTTTTTATCCGTAATCAAGATGTACGGGTTCTCCAGAACCGCTTCCATCTTATCCGTATCCGTAATCATGTATGGAGAAATGTAACCGCGGTCGAATTGCATTCCTTCAACGACTTCAAGCTCAGTCAAGAAGCCGCGGGATTCTTCAACCGTAATTACGCCGTCTTTACCGACTTTCTCCATAGCTTCAGCGATCAGTTCGCCTACTTCTTCGTCGCCAGCGGAGATAGCCGCAACTTGAGCGATCGATTGCTTGCCTTCGATTGTTTTGGAGATCTTTTGCAGCTCTTCTACCGCTGTGCGAACCGCTTTGTCGATTCCTTTGCGCAGACCGATTGGGCTAGCGCCAGCCGTAACGTTCTTCAATCCTTCACGGATCAATGCTTGCGCAAGTACCGTTGCAGTCGTAGTACCGTCACCGGCAACATCGTTCGTTTTCGTGGCTACTTCTTTAACGAGCTGTGCGCCCATGTTCTCGAACGCATCTTCCAATTCGATTTCCTTTGCGATCGTAACACCGTCATTTGTAATGAGCGGGCTGCCGAATTTTTTCTCCAATACCACGTTGCGGCCTTTTGGTCCAAGAGTTACTTTTACCGCGTCTGCCAACGCATCTACCCCGCGCAGCATCGCGCGGCGAGCATCTTCATTAAATTTAATGTCCTTTGCCATAATTCAATTACCTCCCTGAATTGTTGATCTTTGCTCTTTATTCATAAGGTCAGGCTGATGTACACTTAACCCACGATGGCGTGGATATCGCTTTCCTTCATAATTAAGTATTCTTTGCCTTCGTATTTAATTTCCGTTCCCG
Source organism: Paenibacillus lentus (assembly GCF_042714055.1). Lineage (GTDB taxonomy): Bacteria > Bacillota > Bacilli > Paenibacillales > Paenibacillaceae > Fontibacillus > Fontibacillus lentus_A. The sequence goes on along the minus strand of NZ_JBHGVC010000008.1, from coordinate 55,081 downwards.
CATATTTGGAGAACAGTACGCGGTCGCCTTCCTTCACTTCCAATGGAACACGCACCCCGTCCTTCAGTGCTCCGCTGCCTACGGCAACGATTTTACCTTCCTGCGGCTTCTCCTTCGCTGTGTCTGGCAGCACGATGCCAAATGCAGTCGTTTCCTCTTGCTCAATCGGTTCTACCAGTACACGTTCACCTAAAGGTTTGATCATGAAAATGTCCTCCTTTAAATATGTTTTGTTGAATTTAATAGCGTTAACTGACGTATTAGCACTCGATACACATCAGTGCTAACAACACTTTTTATGATACTCAAAATATGTACAGATTTCAAGTTCTCCTCGGTAATTTTTTCTGATTTGTATCGAATCGCTCCAGGCGCCCCTTTCATGATATCCCCATAGTTCTATAAATATTCCATTTTTTCTCTAAATCTATGCTTTTAGTCTCAAATCAAAAACACATCTCCCGGCAGAAGATGTGCTTATTGTTCAGTAAAACCTATTATTTATATTGGGCTTCCCGCTTAGCATCTGCCGCCAATTGCTTGCGGTGCACGCGCGCCGATAGAAGCACACTAATTTCATACAAAATAATGAGAGGAATAAGTACTAAGAATGCCGAAAGAAAGTCTGCCGGCGTAATCATCACGGAAATAACCACTAATGCAAAATACGACACTCTTCTCATTTTCCGCAGCAGCCTTGGCGTTAGGATCCGAAGCTGAGTGAGGAACAATATGACAATCGGCAGCTCAAAAAGCAGCGAGATCGGAATAATAATATTAAATAAAAATTTGAAATAATCAGCCATCCCATAGGTTTCTATGAGCCCAAGCTCGGCATTCAATTCGCCAGTAAACGCCATCGCAAGCGGAAATACAACAAAATAGCCGAACATGATCCCGATAATAAAGCAGAGAAATACATAAGGAATATATTTCAGTGTCGCCTTTCGTTCGGCAGGCCGCAGTCCGGGACTGACGAATGCCCATATTTGGTAAAGCGTAAAGGGCAGGGTTACACCCAGAGCAACCATCATCGCTATTTTCATATATACGCCAACGCCATCCCAAAAAGAGAATGCATTCAGGTTAATCTTTACGCCTGAAAGGGCATTGACCGTGACATAGTTATAAATTGGTTTGACTACGAAGAAAGCGGCAACAAGCACAAATACAAATATAAATAGTACCCAGAATAACCGGCGGCGAAGTTCCGTTAAATGCTCTACTACACTTTGCTGCGACTCTTCTGCCATATGCCGTCCTCCCCAACTCTAAATTACTCCAAAGCATGCAAAATCCTTCCCGAAGGAAGGGAGATCATCAAACCTATCTATATTGAACCAAACTTGCGTTGAAAAATTACTCCGGCAGTCGTCTATCTTCTACTTTTGAGGATTCTTGAACGGTCGCCGAGGGCTTCGGAGACTCCGCCTTAGTGCTTTGCGGCCGATCCTCTATAATGTCCTGTGTCGCATCCTTAAACTCTTTGAAAGTCCGGCCTACGACGCGCCCCAGCTCCGGCAGCTTATTGGGCCCGAATATAATTAGCGCTGCGATGATAATCAATAATAACCCGCCTACACCCATGGCTGATTCCCCTCTTTCGCTTGTTTCCTTCATACGCCCACATCATACCATAACTAATATCACAGTAACAGTGCTATTGTAGGACATATTACTAACACCTAGGCCCAATTATTTTCAGCTATAGCCGGAATTGCCCGGTAACCATCAATAGCGCCTCGGGGAGCTGCTCCATAATAGCTGCCAAGTTTTCGTGAACCCCTTTTGGCGTTCCCGGCAAGTTAACGATAAGCGTCCGGCCGCGAATGCCCACGATGCCGCGGAACAGCATCGCCCCAGGGTTCTTCTGCATGGCCGAATAGCGCATTGCTTCCGCCATGCCTGGAACTTCACGCTCAATCACACGCCGGGTGGCCTCCGGAGTCACATCCCGAATAGCCAGCTCGGTGCCTCCCGTAGTAAGCACAAGATCAGCTTGAAAATAATCTGTCATCTCAATTAAAGCCGCGATAATTTCATCCGGTTCATCAGGAACGATGCGGTATTCTATAATTTCACCGCCGAGCTCCTCCTCAACAAGTTCCCGGATAACCTGGGCACTTGTATCCTCGCGTTCTCCTCGGGAGCCTTTATCGCTTGCCGTCAGGATCGCTGTTTTCCAAACCATGAAGTCACCCTCCTCATCCACATAGGAACTCCGTCTTTTATGTCTGAATTAAATCCCTTTAAAATGACGACTTATATTTAATATATAGAAGCAATAATTAAAACTCAGATAAATAGTCCCCGCTTTTCCCACCCGTTTTGGAACGGAGCAGGGTCGGGCCAATGATCATATCCTTTTGCAACGCTTTACACATATCGTACACAGTAAGCGCCGCAGCCGAAGCCGCAGTGAGCGCCTCCATTTCCACGCCTGTCTTTCCTTCTGTTTTTGCGGTTACCTCAATATATAGCTCGTTATGTCCGTTATCCGTAAATATGAGGTTAACCCCGGTTAGGGGCAATGGATGGCACATGGGAATCCAGTCGGAAGTCCGCTTTGCACCCTGGATGCCGGCAATTTGCGCTACGGCCAGCACATCTCCCTTGCCGATTTTTCCTTCCTTAATAGCCTGAAGCGTATCTGGATGCATGGTAACCGTGGATACCGCAACCGCAGTACGGGCTGTTGCCTGCTTGCCCGAGATATCTACCATTCTTGCTCTGCCCTGCTCATTAAAATGAGTCAATTTCCCTTCATGGGATTCCGAAGACATAACTATTCACTACTTTCATTAATATATATCGTACCGGAGGCTGTAAACAGTAGATCCACCTTGAAATCATGAGGCTCCATCGGAATACAGTCCGTCAATATTTGTTCATGAAAAGCGATAGCTGCAATGATCGCCCCTGCGTCTCTATCCTTTGAAAGACTTAAGGTACTCATAAATCGGTCGTAAAATCCTCCACCGAAGCCAATTCGTCCGCCCGCCTTGTCATAGGCAAGGCCGGGAACCACAACAAGATCGATTTCCGATAAACGGCTTTCGGGCCAAATGTCTGTATGCTCCGCCGGCTCGGGGATGCCCCAAGCTCCCGGTAGCAACTCGCCTGCTCCCTTCAGTTCGTGAAGAGTAAACCGCCCGTTTCCAACCACCTTTGGAACTAATACGCGATCGCCTTTCATCCAGCAATGGCTCATCAAATCGCTCGTATCGGGCTCATCCCGGAAAGAAGCATAAATGAATACCGTAAGCGACCTATTTAGCTTGTACCGCAGCGGCTCTAGAACTTCCCGTTCCGCGAGCAGGCTTGCTGTCCTAGATTGCTCACGCCGGGACGACTCCGGTATTTGCGACCTGCGATCTTTCATCGTGTGGCGCAGCTTTTGTTTGATAGCCGGAATATCCGTCATATTAATCCCTCATAGAGTTGTATTCTCATCTAGTTTATCATTGTTGAAGCAAAATGAAAACTAAAGCGATTTCTGAAAAAATAGCATGAATCAGCACTTTTTCATTACATCCTAATTCACATTATTTTTAAGAGATATGGACTTGTACAAAGAGCGATGCAATACGCTTCGGTTTCATGTACACTAAATATAGAAAGAAAAAGCGGAGGATTCAAAAGTTATGCTACTTCAAGCGACTAATATTACAAAACGATATGGCGTTACCGAAATACTTCATGGCATTAACCTGCAAATTTTAGAACGGGATCGCATTGGCCTTGTTGGCGTGAACGGAGCTGGAAAGTCTACGCTTCTGCAAATATTAGCTCATGAAATGTCTTACGATGAAGGGCAAATTTATAAAGCGAAGGAAACCACGATCGGTTATCTGGCTCAGAACAGCGGATTGCAATCGGAGCTAACGATCTGGGAGGAAATGCTGAACGTTTTTGCCCCATTGCTGGACGCCGAGCGGGAGCTTCGCAGCATGGAGCAGGAGATCGCGGCCCAGGCGGAGCATAGCGATGACAAAGCCTATCAGGATTTATTAGAGCGATATGCCCATAAACAAGACTGGTTCAAGGATCATGGCGGGTATGAAATCGAGACTCGCATCCGCAGCGTGCTGCACGGCATGGGCTTTGGTAGTTTCTCCCCGGACACCGTCATTTCCACCCTAAGCGGCGGGCAGAAGACCCGGCTCGCTTTGGCCCGGATATTGCTTCAGGCTCCCGATCTGCTCATGCTCGACGAGCCGACGAACCATCTGGACATCGAGACCTTGACCTGGCTGGAGGATTATCTCCGCAACTACTCCGGGGCGCTGCTGATCGTCTCCCATGACCGTTATTTTCTCGACAGGCTCGTCACGGCTATCGTCGAAATCGAACGCCATCAATCGAAACGATTCACGGGCAACTATACGCGTTATATCGAGCTGAAAGCAGCCGAATACGAGAGTCAAATGAAATTGTACGAGAAGCAGCAAGATGAAATTTCCCGCATGGAAACCTTCATCCAGCGCAACATCGTTCGTGCCTCTACGACTAAAAGGGCGCAAAGCCGGCGCAAAGCTCTAGAGAAAATGGAAATCATGGATCGGCCGACAGGCGACCTCAAGCGAGCCAGCTTCTCCTTCGAAGCAGAATACATGACGGGTAAGGAAGTACTGCAAGTCGACGGACTTTCCTATTCCTTCCCTAACGACAAAGATCCGTTGTTCCGTGATGTATCCTTTTATTTGCGTCGGGGCGAAACGGTAGCCCTCATTGGGCCGAACGGAATTGGCAAATCCACCTTGCTCAAAATTTTAACCGGAGACCTAAAAGCTCCTTCGGGCTCGATTGTTTGGGGAACTAAAGTGAAAATCGGATATTATGACCAGGAGCAGACCCACCTGAATGCCAGCAACACCGTGCTGGAGGAAGTGTGGAGTGCCTATCCGCATATGGAAGAGGCAAGAATACGCACAGTGCTGGGCAACTTCCTGTTCAGCGGAGATGACGTCCAGAAGAAAGTAGCGGCTCTGAGCGGCGGCGAGAAGGCAAGAGTAGCTCTTGCCAAGCTAATGCTGTTAAAAGCCAACGTCCTTATTCTCGATGAGCCGACAAACCATCTGGATCTATTTAGTAAAGAAGTGCTTGAATCGGCCCTACTGGATTATGACGGAACTCTATTATTCATTTCCCATGACCGTTATTTCCTCAATAAAATGGCAGAGCGAATTATCGAGCTGCATCGAGGCGGCGCTCATCATTTCCTGGGGAATTATGACGACTATCTAGCGAAATTACAGGAGCTTGCTGAGCTGGCAGCCGAGAATAATATGAATCAAGCGGCCAAGCTCAATGTCGCAGATACAGCTTCCGTAGCAGATGATCCTGCCTCGGCAAAGAATGGAGCCGCTTCCTTTGAAGCCGAGAAGCAAGCCAAACGTGAGGAACGCATGCGACAGCGCCGGTTAGAGCAGCTTGAGCTATCCATTTCCGAGCTAGAGGAAAAAATAGCGGCCATTGAGGCCGAGCTGGCTTTGCCCGAGGTATATCAAGACTATACCGCCGTGCAGGAGAGACAGCTTTTGATCGACGATCACAAGCTGCAGTTGACTGCCGCCTATGAGGAGTGGGAGTCTCTGGCCGAATCCTAAAAAATATTTTTTCATTGCCTTAACAATGGTTTTAGTTATTCACAGTCTTATCCACAGATTCCTCGCAGTGTAACTTATAAAAACGGCCTCCAAGGCCGTTTTTTCCCTTTAAAAGCAGTCTTTTTGCGAAGTTATGCAGCTTATCCACTAAACTGTCCACATTATCCACAGTTTTCAGAAAAAAATATCCTCTTTTTCGTAAATCCATCAACTGCTTGGTACGCAAGCTTTCATTCTTTTTTCAATAAGTTAGTCTACAAGCTGTGGATAACTTTGTCCACATCTTGACACAAAGCTGCATTTTATAGTAAGAAACATTTTCTTTCCCTAGTTCTTGATTCCCTAATTTTATGGTCACTTCCATTCATTCCGGCCCACAAACATGAATGAAAATTTCAAAGAGTCCTATGGCCGACAAAATAATTGAATTATCAATATAAATCAACATTTGTGCTCTCTCACTAACTAGCGTAGCCTAGCAACATATTAACCTTACCTCCTACTCTTATCTACCTAAGATCATGGATCATTAGAAAATCTCGACCATGGCGAACCCCATCTATCAGCCTATTGCTAGAAGCGGACGAGACTCTTTATCATCTTTACTAGCCTTTATAACCCTTTGTTCGACACTCATTGTCGCAAATTGATAGTCAAGAATTATAAAAAGAGAGAACATATTGGATGGGGAGCATGATCATTTGGTTGTTAATCATGAAAGGAGAAAATCATATGAAAAATGTAAAAACCGTCTCACTCATCATGTTAAGTTTAAGTATGATTTATTTAGGGGGGTGCCAAGGCAGCAGCGCATCTAAGCAAACCTCCTCCGCGGCCCAAACGCCAGCCTTTCAAAAATCTTCTCTCCCTGGCGGAGGCCTCGCGTTCCCGCATAATGAACGAATCCACCTTTCAACCGATAAAAAATGGGTGGCCAGCGAGGGACATCTGTCGGATTTGATTCGTCTGCAGTGGACAGCGGATCGCGCCAAGCCGGCCATATCCTGGGCTGATGAGAAAGGAATGGACAAAACGGCCATTGTCTCTCATGATAAAGCGAACAACCCAGAGCAGCATGATCATAAGCATATTTCGATCGAAACAACGATGTCACCTGACGGTGAACATAAGGATCAGCTGTTCACACGCTTTGAAATCCCATATGACACCGATGTATCCGAAATTCGCACCCATTCCTCCAACTTCAATGTGATGGATGGTATTTTGAGAGTTGCTGGTGAAGGAAACCGGGATTTGCAATTTGCCAAGACAGGAAAAGATAATGCAACGACCCCGCTCTGGACCTTCAGAGCCAACGATTCTGAGCTTAAAGGCAATAATGCGGGAGGTGACTTCAGCCTTGTCCGTTACTCGGACGAAGGCGAAGCAATCGATAGCGCCCTGTTCGTTAAACGGAGCGACGGAAAAGTTGGCGTCGGCACCAATGATCCGCAGAGCAAGCTGGATGTGAACGGAAACGGCATATCGATTCGCGAATCGAAAACTCCCGCTTCCTCCAAAGCCCCGGGCAATAAAGGAGACATCGCTTGGGACGAGAATTACATCTACGTTTGCGTAGCTAAAGATACCTGGAAACGGACAGAGCTATCCTCCTGGTAGACTCCTCCGCTTCGGCAGCTTTTCTTGGCTGCGCTTCAATTCTTTTACCCTAATCAACATGAACCTTAGCCGCAGAGACAATTACGCACTCACGGCTAAGGTTCTTGCGCTTTATGCAAAAACTTGAAAGTGACTCGGCTTACCGATAAAATATAGGGTCATAGAGGGGAATAGGAAAGGTGATGCACCATGACCCGAAAAGTAGTCAGCAATATATCCGCGCTCGTCGGTGACACTCCGGCGGTGAAATTAAACCGTCTCGTCGGCGAACAGGATGCGGAAGTCTATGTCAAGCTGGAGTATTTCAATCCAAGCGGCAGCGTCAAGGATCGCGCGGCTTCCCATATGATCCGCGAAGCGGAAAGAACCGGCCGGCTGAAGCCGGGAGCGACTATTATCGAGCCGACCAGCGGTAATACCGGGATTGGACTCGCCATGAACGCCGCAGCCAAAGGCTATAAAACCATTCTGGTCATGCCGGATAATATGACCAAGGAACGCATTAATATTTTGAAGGCTTACGGAGCCGAGGTGGTGCTAACTCCAGCAGCCAAGCGGATGCCGGGAGCCATTGAGAAAGCGAAGCAGCTCCTTGCCGAAATTCCGGGCAGCTTCATGCCACAGCAATTTCAGAACGAAGCGAATCCTGACATTCATCGCCTGACGACTGGGCCGGAAATTGTCCAGCAAATGGACGGTCAGCTCGATGTGTTCGTGGCTACCTCCGGGACTGGCGGCACCATTACGGGCACTGGCGAATATTTGCATGAGCATATCGCGGGGATTCGCATCGTCGTAGTCGAGCCGAAGGGATCGCCGGTGCTGTCCGGCGGAGAACCGGGCTCGCACAAGCTTGTCGGTACCAGTCCGGGTTTTATTCCGCCTATTCTTAATACAAGTGTCTATGACGAAATCGTTCAGGTGTCCGACGACGATGCCCTGGAGACTACCCGCCGTCTCGCGGCGTTGGAAGGTATTCTGGTCGGACCGTCCGCCGGGGCTTCAGTCTGGACAGCAGTTCAGTTCGCGCGCAGGCTCGGAGCCGGCAAGCGGATCCTGTGCATTGCTCCGGATACGGGAGAACGATATTTAAGCATGGACATCTTCTCTTAAAAGAGCACAATATTCAAAGTAAAAAAAGAAATGAGGTGCCCGACCATGAGCGAAGTAATCCAGGGAGTATCCCATATCGACACAGAAGAGTTGGTCGAAATTTTGCAGGATTCCGGCAGTCGAACCATTATCATCGATGTCAGAGAACCGGAGGAATACATCGGAGCCCATATTCCCGGCGTACCACTTATTCCAATGGGTGAAATCGTAAGCTTTATGGACGAATTCGACAAAGATAGAGAATATGTATTTGTTTGTCGAAGCGGACAAAGAAGCTTTAATGTGGCAAAGTATTTCCAGCAATCCGGGTTTAATGCGGTGCATAACTACGCTGGCGGCATGCTCGATTGGGACGGGGACGTCGCTTCTGGCCTAGAGAAGGTCATCGTTCACCCGTTTGATCCTACCAAGCTAGAGCGTTCCTAAATTTATACAAGATAAAATCTCTCCGCAAATCAAGAGGAAGTCATCTTCCCGTGATCTATGGAGAGATTTTTTAGATAGTTGCATAAATTTCCGTCTATTCAAAAAGACCAGCTAATCAAATTTGCACATTTAATCCGGTTCAGTTTCAAAAGAGGTATCCTATTCCCGAACATCATAGCCGAAATAGTCAAAATAGGCCGGCGTCTCGGAATGTCGGCCATTCCCGGTCGCGTACATCCCGACCAAGGCTCCGGTAAAGCCGCCATTCCCCTCCGGGGACAATACGCGAGCTGGTACGGATCCCATCTCGTGCCAAGCTGTTCCATCCAAAGAGTAGAGCAGCGTGTACTCTCTTTCCTCAGCGGCCACACGAAGCAGAAGCTGTTCCGTACGAATCGGCGTTTCTGCAATTACTGTTGTCTGCCCCCGATCTGTCATCGCCGCGATCAGCGTGCGAGCTTCACCAGACTGGCGCATACCAAGCGTCAGATTTCCCCGCTCATTCAATCTGACGGCGATTCCCGCCTCCTCTCCTTCTCGCTGCGGCGCGAACTGAAGCGCTGTCGTTACAGTCACGGCCCGGTGCTGCTGACGTACGCCGAGAAATAGGGCTGGACCCTCGTCCCTTAACGTGAATCCGTTGCCCATAAGTGTAATGTAACCTGGACGCGTGCCCAGCAATGCCTGTTCCTCCGACGGAGCCAGCAGGAATGTCCAGCGATGTCCCAACTGCTTATCCGTAAAATCATCTCGCCAATTCGGCTCGGAAGCAGAGGATGGCAACGAGTGGAACAAAGGCCCCGCCGACATTTCCAAGCTTACCGTCCCTTCATTGTTGTCCACGACCGGCCAGCCATCGTCCGTCCATTGCACGGGAGCCAGGAAGGTTTCCCGGCCAAATACACTGTACTGCCCGTCGACAGGACGAACGCCGAGGAACATCGCCCACCATCTTCCTTCGGTATCCTCGACCAAATCGGCGTGGCCGACGTTTTGAATGGGATGCCCGGGGAGACGATTATGCGTCAGCATCGGATGAGGCATCATTTCGAACGGGCCGTAAGGCGTATCCCCTCGATAGACAAGCACGCGATGATCCCGTCCGGTGCCGCCGCAGGCGCAGATCAAATAGTATCGGCCGTTGATTTTGTATAGATGAGGCCCTTCCGTCCATACCCCTCCATCGCCCCGGGCCACGATCACCGGCTCGCTTAGCGCTTTGCCCGTCTTAATATCGATTTCATACTGAATGATATGCGATTCCTCGTCCGCCCCCATTTGCGCGGTCACGTACACTTTGCCATCATCGTCAAACATCAGTGAGGGATCGATATTTCCGTATGGGATTTTGATCGGATCGCTCCACGGGCCAGCAGGACTCGAGGCCGTCATGTAAAAATTGCCGATACCCATCACGTCTGTCGTAATGATATAGAAGACGCCCTCATGATGCCTCAAGGTCGGCGCATAAATGCCCTCCGAGCTCTTGCGGCTGTGCATATCAATCTGGCTGGTGCGCGTCAGCGCATGCCCGATCTGCTCCCAATGAATGAGATCCTTGCTATGAAAAATCGGCAAACCGGGAACATATTCAAATGAACTCGTCGCCAAATAATAATCGCTGCCTACCCTGATGACGCTAGGATCCGGATAAAAGCCCGGCAATACCGGGTTGCTGTAATTCCGCTTCTTATTCACCCTGCTGCTCCTCTCAGCTTATGTAAATAGGCTGCCCAGGCAAAGAGCCTGGATAGCCTATTCCATGACTCAATAAATCGTGCGGCCCCGCGCGTCCGGCACGCCCGATTTGCGATAGAAATAAGTATTGATCACGTCGCGCCAATGCAGCGCATGCTCCGCCTGCTCGGACAGCCTTCCCTCCACCTGATCGTACCGGGCCTTATCGACTTTACCCTCCAGCTTTCTCCAGTCCGCCAGCAGGCGCTCCGCTTCCTCCGCGCCTTCGAAGTGGGTGTCGTAAATATGCTGAATGACCGTCTTGCCGGACTTCAGGACATGGGAATACGGGACATGGTGAAAAAAGAGCAGCAGCTCATCCGGGCAAGTCTCCAGCGACTCGTACATTTCCGCATTCGGCGGGAAATACTGGGCCGCATAGCCGGTTCCCGTCGCAGCCGTCCGATCCACACCAATCCCGTCCCGGTCGGCAAAATGATATGTCCCCCACCGGGAATATTCGTATCCGTCCACGTCCGGCCCGTAATGATAATGCGGGGTAACCATCCAGCCCACCCCGAGCGGAGCAGTGTAGCTCTCGTATACGCTCCAGGATTTCAGCAGCATGGAGCATACCGTCTCCACCACTTGCGGATTGCTGCCGAAGGTCAGTCCCGTCCACTCTTCCGCGATGGCTTCCGCAGACAAATCCGGATTCCAGGTCAAACGGCCATATCCGTACAAATTAGCCTGCGCCAGTGTGTGGCCGGTCCAGTTGGCATCGTCCCCGATACTGGATACTGCCGCGACGCCGCTATGCTTCATCGGAAAGTGCAGCCCGCTCACAATACGCTTAACCAGCGGGTCATGCGCAGTTTCCTGTACATCGTCCCCGGTACCGCCTGAGGCTGCGGCCGCTTGCTGCATGCTCGGAGCAAACGTATTGAAATCCATAACTTCCTTCCACTGGGGCACCAGATAGCATAGATGGCGCTGCTGCCCGGTATATTCCTGCGTCACCTGGAATTCGATCATTTGATTCGTCCGTTCCAGCCCGCCGAACAATGGCGATACCGGCTCGCGCACCTGGAAATCCATCGGCCCGTTCTTGATTTGCAGGATCACATTGTCAAGGAATTGCCCGTCCAGCGGCTTGAAATGGTCATAGGCCGCCCGGGCCCGATCCGTGGAGCGGTCGCGCCAGTCCTGCATGCAGTTGTAGACGAAGCAGCGCCAGATGACCAGGCCGCCATGCGGCTCCAGCGCCCTTGCCAGCATATTCGCCCCGTCGGCATGATCGCGTCCGTACGCGAACGGTCCAGGCCGGTGCTCGGAATCGGCCTTCACAAGGAAGCCGCCGAAATCGGGAATAAACCTGTAGACGAGGCTCGTCGTCTCCCTCCACCAGCGCTGTACCTGCTCATCCAGAGGATCGGCTGTCGCAAGTCCGCCAATTGCGAGCGGAGCTGCAAAGTTTACGCTCAGGAACAGCTTAATGCCGTAATCCCGGAACATATTGGCTATCCTCGCCACATCCGGCAGCAGCTCGGACGTAATGAACCGCGTCTCAATCTCATGGACATTGACATTGTTGATCGAAATCGAATTGATGCCGACCGAGGCCAGAAGCCTGGCGTAATCTCTCAGCCTCTCCAGATCCGCCGTAATCTTTCCATTCTCGTAAAAAATTGAATTCCCTGCATACCCCCGCTCAATGGAGCCGTCGGCATTGTCCCATTGATTGATCATCCGCAGCTCATTGCGAGGAAATTCGGCCACATCCATTTGCAATGGATCTGCGCCTGACGAAATAGAGCGAAGCAAATAAAACACGCCATATAACACGCCGGATTCCGAGCCGCCGGTGAGAACGATCTGCGGCTCGTCCTCATGGCTCTCGTACCGCAAAGTAAATGCCTCCCGGCGCAGCTTGCAGCGTCCCCGGTCATCCCGCTCCGCGATGCCGATCGATAAATAAGCGCCGGCTAACGGCTTCTTTGCGGCTACTATCGGCTCGAGTCCCAGCATCGATTTAATTCCTTGCTGGAGCTCAGCCACGGCCGTTGCAAGCACCCCGGACATCCGCCCGTTAATGAAGATTTGTCGCAGCAGCCGCTTGTATTCGGCGCTGGCTGCCAGATGCTCGACATTGTCATACTGCAGCCAGGCCTTGTATAAAGTGCTTGCTCTTAACTCTGAATGCTTCATGAAGCCCGTTCCTCCTTGTCGGCTAACCAGGCCACCGAGCTTCCCAGAGCTCCCTCAGCTTCCAGCCAAGCTGCTGTTAGCGGCTCTAATTAGCATATGAGACCAGGGAATATTCTCCCTGATCTCTATATGTCGTTCTATTCATCCTTCTTTTATGATTTGGCTGCTTCTGCCACCCGGTGAAAAGCAGGCTTCGGCCGATGATGGCCATCGAACAGGAACGGCCAATTTTTGCGCCCGCGTACCGGAAAATCATCAAGCCATGTATAATCGTCCGCCGCTCCCCAGAAGGTTACTGAACTGATGACGTCCTTGTATTCCTTAAGCAGCTTGAACATCTGCTCATACCGCAGCGCTTGAAGCTCAATGAGCCCGGCCGGTGCTTCCTTCAAATCCGTCCGTTTATCATCGAAGGCGAACATGGACACATCCAGTTCAGTGAGCTGGAGCTGCAAGCCTAGCGAAGCATATTTCTCGATTGCGGCGCGAATGTCGTCCAGTGACGGGTCATACAAATTCCAGTGAGCCTGTAAACCCACGCCGTGAATCGGAGCGCCCTGATCCTGCAGAAGCTGGACGAGCTTGTAGATTTTTTCCCTTTTCAGCGGGTTCGACTCATTATAGTCATTGTAAAATAACAGGGCATTCGGATCCGCCTCATGCGCAAGCTCAAATGCTTTGGCAATGAAATCGATCCCGGCGACTTGCGTCCACTTCGATTCCCTGAGCAGCTGCTGCCCTTCATCGGCAATGACTTCATTCACGACGTCCCAGGCATAGATATGCTCTTTATACCGCCCTACGACGGTATGGATATGCTCCTTGATTCGAGCAAACAACGTCTCCTTATCAATAAGGCCACCGTTTTTGTTCTGGAACAGCCAATCCGTCGTCTGGTTATGCCAGACCAGCGTATGGCCCCGAACCTGCATGCCGTGGCGTTTGGCGAAGTCTACGATAGCATCCGCATCCGTGAACGTGAACTTGCCCTCCTCCGGCTGCAGGCTGACAAACTTCATTTCATTTTCAGCAGTAACACTGTTGAAGTGGTAAGCTAGCAGTTCCTCCTGCGATTGGATCGTCCGCGGGTTCACGGCTGCTCCAATTTGAAAGCAATCCGCAAAGATCTCCTTCAGCTTCGGTTCATTTCGTATAACGTTACTCATTACCCTTTAACCCCTCCTAGTGTCATCCCCTGAACGAAGTATTTCTGCAGGAACGGATAGACCAAAATAATAGGCACACTCGCCACGATCGTCATCGTTGCGCGAATTGACGTCGGTGTTACGCGGTTGATGGCAGCTTCCGAGCCGGAGAACATGCTCGCATAGTCGTTGCCGCTATTCATCGATGTATTCGAGTTCTGCAGTATTTTCATCAGCTCATACTGAAGGGTGCTCAGATCCACATTCGACGAATTGTATAGAAATACATCAAACCAGGAGTTCCACTGCGCTACGGCAGAGAACAGGGAGACGGTAGCGAGAACCGGCAGACAGAGCGGCAGGACTACCCGAAGAAACGTAGTGAATTCTCCGGCACCGTCGATGCGGGCAGACTCCAGAATCCCTTCTGGCAGCTTCTCGATAAACGACCGGATAATGATGACGTTGAATACGCCGATGAGACCCGGAATGATATATACCCAGAAGCTGTTCATCAAACCGAGTTCCCGGACAAGCAGGAAGTTGGGAATCAGCCCGCCGCTGAAATACATCGTCAAAATAAAGGCGATCGAAATGAATTTGCGCAGCACGTATTCCGGACGGGCGATCGTATAGGCGACCATCGTACAGCAGAATACGGAGAGCACCGTACCGATCACGGTACGCAGCGCTGAAATCAGCGTCGCATGGAAAATCGTCGCTTCTTCAAATACATATTTGTAGTTCTCCCACGTAAATTCCCGCGGCAATAAATAAATGCCGCCCTTGATGGAGTCGTTGGCCGTATTGAGCGACACGGCAAGTGTGTTGATAAACGGATACAACGTAACGATCATAAGACAAATCATAAAGATGATATTGAATGTATCGAACAACCGGTCCGATGGCGATTTGAACCGGGCATACATCTTAGGCGCTTTAGATAGCGACTTAGCCATATTGAATCCTCCTTAGAAGTACGACCTCAGAACAGCCGATCCTCGCCCAGTCTCTTCGCGATATAGTTGGCTGTAAACAAGAGAATGAAGCTGACCACCGTCTTGAACATGCCTGCCGCGATCGAGAGGGAGAAGTTCCCCATCTGAATCCCGTATTTTAGTACGAAGATATCGAGGTTCTCGGAATAGTCGACGTTCATGCCGTTTCCGAGCAGGTATTGCGGTTCAAAGCCGGTCTCCAGCAGGTTTCCAATGTTCATGATCAGCAATATGACGACAACAGACTTAATGCCCGGCAATGTAATATTCCAAATACGCTGGAACCGTCCTGCTCCGTCAATTTCTGCGGCTTCATACTGTGACGGATCAATACTGGTCATCGCCGCCAAATATATAATGGTGTTCCAGCCGACATTTTTCCAGACTTCCGAAACACCGAGTATTCCCCAGAAATATTTCCCTTCCCCGAGCCAGAGGATCGGCTCTTTGATCAAACCCAGCCACATTAGCACATCGTTAATAATACCGCCGTCCGCAGACAATGCCGTCGAAATAATGCTGGAGGCGACAACCCACGAAATAAAGTGCGGCAAATAACTGATCGTTTGCACCACGCGTTTGAAGGCGACCTTACGAAGCTCATTGAGAAGAATCGCCAAAGTAATCGCTGTAACAAAACCCAGAACAAGATTGATAAAGCTCATGGCGAGCGTGTTGCGCATAACGCGGACGAAATGCTCGTCCTGGAACAGAAATTTGAAATGCTTTAAGCCTACCCAGACCTGATCGAACATCCCTTTTGCCGGCTTATAATCCTGGAACGCAATAGTCCAGCCCCATAACGGCAAATATTTAAAGATAATTAGCCAGATCAGAAAAGGCACCGACATGAAGACGAGCGCTCTTTGCTTGCTTAGTAATTGGAAGAAACCTTTCAAGCCGCCGTCCGGTTTATTCATCTCAGGCGACTCTGCCGGTCTTAATTGTGTCACATTGTCCACGGTTTCTTCTCCTCCCTATCCAATAATGGGGAATTTCGATAACAGAAAGGCCGGAAATCCACTCATTGTCCAGATCAGCCGGCCTTTCCATTTCAAATTCTCGATTTATTATTTTCCTTGAATCAGGTTGATTTTCTTGGCAACCTCGTCTGTAATCAACTGCTCGTAATCTTTCACGCCAAGTTTGTTGAACTCTTTTACATATTCATCCCAGGTTTTGTCGAAATCAGCCGGATTAGCAAGGACGAGCTTCGGGAAGTATTTACGCTGCAAATCCCCCTTCTTCTGCGTAAAGATTTGTGCTGGCGAGCCTTGCTCGATCTGAATGCTCCAGGCTGGATACCATGGACGCTCGTCAGGTGCGGCGAACAATTGCGAGAACGACTGGATGTCATAGGCCTCGAGCAGCTTCTTGTCTGCTTCGGTGTAAGACATTTGCGCTACCTCAGGCTGACGGCCCGCCCCTACGGAGTTGCCGTCCGGCAGAGAAGAACCGTTACCGTAACGCGGCCAGTTGTATTCGAAGTATTTGAATCCAAATGACTCTCGGAAGGATTCCGTATTTGTCTGCTTGATTTGTTCCTCCGTACGGTAGAAACGGCCGTTCTCATCTACAGAATAAGTCTCGCCTTCAATTCCCCAGTTGGATAAAATCTGATTCTCATCTGTAAGCAGGTTGTCAAAATATTTGATAATGCGCACAGGATCTTTCGCGCTAACAGAGATACCTACCCCGCGATTGTTAACAAAAGAAGGCGGATCGAGATACTGGTCTTTGGTGTTTTCGTCAAATACGATCGGCAGTGCCATGTACTCCAAATCATCGTTGCCAGTTTGCTGCGTTACTTCACGCAGGTTGTTCATCGCTTGGCCTACCTGCCATCTGTAGTCGAAGAAGCCAAGCACTTTACCGGACGCGATTTTGGCCAGGTATTGGTCGCGGTTGTCAACAAAGGATGACTTATCAAACAATCCTTCCGCATTCAGCTTGTTCAGCTCCTGCAAATAACGTTTGGTAATCTCTTCATCACCATAGTCACTTGCTTCGTGAGTCTCCATGTCGATGATGACTCCCCCGTCATTCGGATACCCGGCAAGGTGCATCGGCGGATTCGTTAGAGCAAAAAATTGGTCTTGCGTAGTCAATGCGATATATCCCGTCAAATCTTCACCCGGATTCTTCTTCACATATTCGCGGATTAGATTTAAGTAATCATCAAACGTCTTGATCTCCGGGTAACCCGCTTCCTTCAGCACGCGGCGCTGAATCCAGAAGGCTCCCTGCTCGATATTCGGAGCGGAAATGTACTCGCCCACTACGGCGCTCATCGGAAGGAAATAAATATTGCCGTCCTCGGCCTTCATCAGGTTATAGTAAGGCTCATATACCCGTTTGATATTCGGGCCGTATTCATCGATCAAATCGTTCAGCGGGATAAAGGAGCCCGAGCTCAACAGCTTATCGATCGAGCCGCCTGGCACAAGAACGTCCGGGTAACTGTTACTTGCGATGAATGTGCCTACCTTTGTATTCTCATCGCCGACAAGATGCTCGATTTTAAAGTTCACGCCAGTTTGATCTTCGAAGATTTTTCCAATTTTCGTTTCATTCGTATTAACGTCCTTGCCTGCTACTGCATTAAAGTAAGTAAAAGTTACTTTATCCAGCTTCTCCTCCTGGGCTCCGTTGCCTGCAGATGTATTGTTTGCTGCCTTGTTGTTGTCTTTGCCGCCGGAGCAGGCAGACAATAACGAAGCCAGCATAACGATGGTCAAACAACTTAGCCAAAACCGTCTCTTTTTCATGTTTTTGACTTCCCCTTTCACACCTTCATTGTTGTAAGCACTTTCATTATAAGAGAGGCCGGACAGAAGTTTTACCCGTCAATCTAAAGTTGATACTTAGAAAACTATAGGAGCCTGGTTTAGATTTCTGTATTACGCTTCTCCATCGGAATAATTAAGAGAATCTCCGTACCCTCGCCGGGTTTGCTGTTAATGTTCAAAGTCAAACGCTCTTTGTAATACATTCTGAGGCGGTAAATGACGTTTTGAATCCCGATGCGGTCTCCCATATCCTCTTCGCCCTCCATGTAGCGGTACAATTTCTCTACCTGCTCGCTGGACATGCCGACGCCATTATCGCGGATAGAGCAAATCAATTCATCCCCGATATGCTTAATCTCCACCTCAATCCTTCCGCCTTGCTTCAGCGGCTCGATCCCATGGATGCTTGCGTTCTCCACGAAGGTGACGATGGACATTTTGGGAATGAGTATAGACCGGTCCGCTTCGTCCGACCGAACCGCATATTCAATCTTATCGCCGAACCGGTATTTCTGAATTTCGAGGAAACAATAGATGAATTCCAGTTCTTCCTTCAAGGTGACCATGTCTCTCCGCCATACGAGTGAATTGCGGAAAATCTTCGCCATATGGTGAATGATCCGGGCGGTCTCCTCCTCATCCTTCATCAAGCTCCGCATGCGGATCGTCTCCAGCGCGTTGAACAAGAAGTGGGGATTAATTTGGCTTTGCAGCGCATTTAACTGGGCATGTCGGCGTTCCAGCTCCAAATTCTTCTTCTGAATATCCGCGACATATACGTTGTTAATTAGGCTCTGGATTTGCAGGGTCATCCGGTTGAATTCTCCGGTTAATTGTCCAATCTCGTCACGCGACCCTTCTTCCTGGATCGTTTCGAAATGCTGGTTTTTAACCTTTTTCATATGCTTCAAAATACGGATCAGCCTCTCGTTCAGCGATCTGGTGATCCAGACAATGATCAAGGTCGGCAGCAGAATATTGAGACAGGTCAGCAGCACGATGAAATTGCGGTTTTGCCGGACCTCCTGGAACACCTCATCCTCGGAAATTCTTCCAACGATGCTCCAGCCGTTCAAATTATTGCTTTGGCCGTAATCTTTGCGGAATTCGATCGTTCTCTCCGGAGCAACTACCTGGTCGAAAGGGACGGCGCCAGCATGCAAATCAAGATCGTCATCGTTCGAATACTCGACTTCCCCCTGGTCATTCAGCAAGTAGATTCGGCCCTGTAAATTCAAATTGTTGAAAATCTGCCGGATGACCGGCATGCGCAGATCGATTTTTAGAAAATGTCCGTTCTCTTGCCGCGAATAATAGTAATAATCCATTCGGCGGATGACGCTGAACGTATCCAGTTGACCGTTCTGGCCTGTCCGCATAAAAATCGGCGCGGATGGCTTGGCCGAGGATATTTTCTTGTACCAATCCTGCTGTTTGACGTTCTGATCAATGTAGACAATGCCCCCGGAAAATAGCAGGGTGGGATTATCGACATAGACGGTGATGGCCTCCACGGAATTATAGGCCGGGCTGGAGGTGTTGATAATTCGCCGCAAATAAGAGTCGTAGGCTTCTACGTACTCGGCGGGATGTTCGTATTCCGTCTCGATAATCTCGTTCAGGAGATGGTCGGTATAAAAAACAGAAGATACCTGCAGGGTATCTTCCACCTCTTGAAGAAACTCGTTCTTGACTTGCTCTAAAGCCCGGGAAATGTCCTGCATCCGTTGATTTTTTACGCTGGTCGTGGTCACGTTATAGAAGATGAAGTTGGTGAGCAGGATCGGGACGAATACGCATAGAAAATAGAGCAGCAGCATTTTGTCCCGAAGCCGGACATTATTCAGATTGGGTATCATCGATCCGTCCTTGCGGACGTCCCTCCCTTCACCAGCCGGGAGCGGTATTCGCTTGGCGTCAGCTTCTCCAGCTTCTCGAATTGGGTAACGAAGTAATCGGGGTTGCTGAAGCCTACGCGGTCGGCGACTTCATATATGCGCATATCTGTCTGCCGGAGCAGTCGCTTCGCCTCGCTTATTCTTAACTGCAGTAGGAAATCGTTGAAATATACATCATAGGTTTTGCGGAACAATTGGCCTAAGTAGACGGGATTCATATAGAAATTTGCGGCAATGGATTTCAGACTGATATTCTCCTGGTAATGCTCTTCGATATAAGCGCGGATTTTATGGATGCCGCCCTTTTGCTGCTCCTTGCGCAGTGCGCAGATATACTGGCCGCTCTCCACAGCAAAGACGGTAAAAAGACGCTGCAGCTCCCGTAAAGACAGATTCAAGTCATGCCAGCTGATGACCGCATCCAACGAGCCGAGCGTCCGCTCATCCCCATCCATGCTCCGTATAATGTCGATCACGCCAAGCACGCATTGGTGAATGTTCATTTTCACGGCTTCCGGGGCGTAGCGCTTCTCTTGAAAACGCAAGAACATCTGCTTGATCGAATGCTCAAGCTCCTCCAGCCGGTACTCCTCAATCTGCTCGATCAAACGATGATACAGCTCCTGATCGACAGGCATATACTGGACGGTGCATTCGCTGGTTTGGCTAAGAATCACGAGGCCGTCATGATCGTGAACGTATTTATATAGCAAAGCTTCTTTAGCGCTCTCGTATGCGTCCCGAAGGCCAGCCAGACCCTGAACCGGGCATCCGGCGTATATAAAAACGCGCCCTGCCCGAACCTGTATCCTGAATTGAAGCGCTTCAGCGAATATGCGGATATTGTTATGGAATGGCTTCAGCAGGCGTTCAGGCACGATCACCCCGATGCGGTTGCGATGCTCGTGAATATAGAGCGGATGCTCTCCGCCAACGATCTCTTGCAGCGCTTGCTCCACCTGCTCCATGAACCGGTGAAGAGGCAGCTCCTCTACCTGCAGCCACGGGTGCCGATCATTTAACTCTACAAACATATAATATAAGGAATCGCTGCTCGTCATGCTCAGCTGCTCTTCCCAGGTCGATATGATGGATTCGTCGGCTTCATTCTTAATGATTGATTCGATGATGGCCTGATTCTCCAGCCTCCTCTCTCTCTCCTTCTCATCCCGCTCCTGGCGCAGCCGACTGCTTAGCCTGCACAGCATTTCTGTGAATTCTGTATCGTCGATCGGCTTAAGTATAAAATCATGCACCCCGTATCGAACCGCCTGCTGGGCATAGCTGAAATCATCATAACCGCTAATAATGACAAAAACGGGCGGCTCCTCGTCCTCTTCGATAAGCTGCCGGATCAGCCCCAATCCATCCAATACCGGCATGCGAATATCGGTGATGACCAGATCGGGACGCGTAAACCGGATCAGTTCCAGGGCGTCTTCCCCGTTGTCAGCCTCGCCGGTCACCTGAAAGCCGCAACCCTCCCAGTCGATCAATTTGATTAATCCCTTCCGCGTAAACACCTCATCATCCACAAGAATCACACGATGAAACTGCACCGGTTATGCCCTCCTCTCTGCCGACTGCCCAAGCGGCAGCCGTCAAGTGATGTCGTGATAATCTAGTATTCTATTACTCTGCTTTAGCAATCCCAAAGTAACGAACCGCATTATTATAGCAGATGTCCTGCACGATCCCCCCGATATAATCGTAATCCGCGGGCAGTTCTCCTTCATCAATCCACTCCCCGAATAGCCGACATAGCACACGCCTGAAATATTCATGCCTTGGAAAGGACATAAAACTGCGTGAATCCGTCAACATCCCAACAAAGGTGCTGATGACCCCGATAGAGGATAACGCCTTCAGCTGCTGCAGCATTCCCTCCTTCTGGTCGTGGAACCACCACGCTGAACCAAGCTGAAGCTTACCAGCGCTATCACCGGACTGAAAATTGCCGATCGTGGTAGCTATCATTTCATAATGATAAGGATAAAGGCTGTATACAATCGTTTTCGGCAGACGGTTGCCCAACTCCAATTCATTTAGAAAAGCGTTCAAGGACGCAGCCAAATGAAAATCGAGGATCGAATCATACCCGCTGTCTTTGCCAATGGCATCCATCATGCGCGTATTATTGTTGCGAATAGCCCCGATATGCAGCTGCATCGCCCATCCTCGGTCATAATACATCTCCCCTAATCGGAGCAGAGTAAACGTTCGATACTGGCTTTCTTCCGACTCCGTTACCATTTCTCCCTGCAGCGCTTTATTGAAAATAACGGCGACCTCCCGCTCCGTTGCCCGTTCAAAAGGAAACGCCCCAAACCCATGATCGGATAAGCGGCAGCCGATTTCATGAAAATATTCGATCCTGCTCTTCAAGGCACCTAGTAAATCAGCATAGCTGCTAATCGTGCAGTCTGCCGCCTCTCCCAACTCCAGTATGTATTTGGAAAATCCTGGAGCATTAATATTCAAGGCTAGATCCGGCCTAAAGGTCGGCAGCACCTGAGATTGAATGCCGGCGGTTTCCTTAATTTTCCGGTGTGCCGCCAAATCACCCGTCGGATCATCCGTCGTACAGGCAACGCGAACATCGAATTGCTGTAATATGCCTGCCGCATGAAGCGATTTGTCCTGCAGCCGTTCGCTGCAGTGATCCCAGATCTCTTCAGCGTTGTCTTCGCTCAGCCGCTCCTCGATGCCGAAATAGCGGGCCAGCTCCAAATGGCTCCAGTGATAAAGCGGATTGCCTGCAAGCCGCGGGACGGCGCGAGCCCAGGCCATGAATTTCTCCCGGTCGCCAGCCTGTCCCGTAATAAGCGATTCATCGATGCCCAGCCAGCGCATCGCCCGCCATTTATAGTGATCGCCATCGAGCCATAGCTCCGTCAAATTGCGAAATTGCTTATTCGCCGCCACATCTCCCGGGCTCAAGTGGTTGTGGTAATCATAAATAGGCATCGCAGCTGCATATTCAAAGTACAGCTTCTTTGCACTATTGTTCGTAAGCAGTAAATTTTCCGTGTAAAAATGCTTCATGGTTCGGCCCCCTGATAGATTGTATTCGCTTCACATTTCACTATGATAAATCTTGAGCAATATTAAGTTCCATACTACCATACAAGTGTGGTAGTATGGAAGAAGTAAGGAGGTGATCAATTGAGAGGAATGAATCCTCCCCTGCAAGAGTCTGCTGGGAATACCGTTTACTACGAATTAAAAAAGCAAATCGTCAATATGGAACTGACCCCGGGAACTACGTTATCCGAGAAGGAAATGTCGATCACTTTCAATGTGAGCCGCACTCCCGTCAGAGAGAGCTTTGTCCGGCTCGCTCAGGAAGGATTGGTGGTGGTGCTCCCGCAGCGCGGTACGAGGGTGTCGCTAATTGATCCGGATCTCGTTCTGGAAGCCCAATTTATGCGGGAGCAGCTGGAACGGGCCGTGATCCGGCTGGCCTGCAAACAATTTCCCGAGGAACTGCTCGCCGAGCTAAGCAACAACTTGTCCCAGCAGCAGGAATCACTGATGAAGCATGACGGGACGGCGATGTTCGAGCTGGATGAGCAATTTCACCGTATATTGTTCGAAGGGGTGAACAAACTCGGAACCTGGGGCGTCATTCAGCAAATGAATGCCCATTTAAATCGAAGCCGCATCCTGTGGATGAGAACCAATCCCCATTGGGATCATCTGTTCGAGCAGCATCGCGACATGTACGAAGCGATTTGCCAGAAGGATGAAGCCTTGGCGGATCGCCTGATGGAGACGCACTTGGCTCTGAGCATTTATAATCTGGGCCAGCTTCAGGAGAAGTTTCCCGATTATTTCAATAATCAAACAAAAATTTACTAGGCGGTGAAGGCATGCGTATGGTATTTCGCTGGTTCGGCGAGAACAATGACACAGTTACGCTGGATCAAATTAGACAAATCCCCGGAACAGAAGGCATCGTGTGGGCACTGCATGATATGCCTGCCGGAGAAGTATGGCCGATCGAACGGATTACGGAAGTCCGAGATTTAGCGAGCAGGTATGGTTTACATACTGAAGTCGTTGAGAGCGTTAACGTTCACGAGGACATTAAGCTGGGGCTTCCTACACGGGATCAATATATTAAAAATTACATTCAGACGATTGAAAATTTAGCCCAAATCGGCGTAAAGGTGATCTGCTACAACTTTATGCCCGTGTTTGACTGGGCGAGAACCGATCTGTTCAAAGAGCTGGAAGACGGCTCGACCGCCCTGTTCTTTGAGCAGGACAAAATTCGCGGCGTAGACCCGTTTGAGTTGGTAAAAATCATCAACCAGAACAGCGATCTCACGATGCCGGGCTGGGAGCCTGAGCGGCTTGCGCATCTCACCTCCTTATTCGAGGCATATCGGGATGTTACAGAGGAAGACCTCTGGAATAATCTCAAGTATTTCCTGGATGCGATCATTCCTGTCGCTGAAAAGAACGGCATCCTGATGGCTGTTCATCCCGATGATCCGCCATTTCCAATCTTTGGACTGCCGCGGATTTTGAACGACCAGTCCGGCTTCCGCCGCCTGCTGTCGCTGCATGACAGCCCGGCCAACGGCATTACGCTGTGCACCGGCTCGCTCGGGGCAAAGCCAAGCAATGATATCATCTCCATGATTCACGAATTCCGCGGGCGGATACCATTCACGCATATCCGCAACGTCCGCGTTATGGATAACGGAGATTTCATCGAAACCTCTCACAAAACCTCTGATGGTACCGTCGACATTAGCGGTGTTGTGAAAGCGTATTATGACACCGATTTTACCGGCTACTGCCGCCCTGACCATGGCAGACATATTTGGAACGAGCAATGTCGTCCGGGATACGGGCTCTATGACCGTGCCCTTGGAATTATGTATCTATGGGGATTATGGGATGCATATTCCCGTCAGAAGCTGAATTCCGGGGAGGGAAAATAACATGTGCGCATTGCCTAAGCATTCTTCCCTTGAAGGTAAAACGGCCGTCATAACAGGCGGTTCGGGCGTCCTCTGCCGCGCTATGGCGCAGGAGCTTGCCCGGCAGGGAGTCAAGGTTGCCATTCTCAATCGAACGAAGGAAAAGGGGGAGGAGGTTGCCGCTGCAATTCAAGCCAGCGGCGGCGAAGCGATCGCCGTCGCGTGTGACGTAACCGACGAAGCCAGCGTTCGCGAAGCCGAGAAGACCGTCAAGGAGCATTATGGCCCCTGCGACATTCTGATCAACGGTGCGGGCGGAAATCAGCCCAGCGCCAATACGACGAACGAAATTTTTCGTTCCGAGGATTTAACGAATTCAGAGATCACGACCTTTTTCGATTTGAGCATTCCTGGAGTAAGGACAGTATTTGATTTGAATTTCGTCGGTACGCTGATTCCTACGCAAATTTTCGCCAAAGCGATGATCGGCCGACCCGGGGCTGTCGTTCTGAACATCTCTTCGATGAGCGCGCCATGCCCGATGACCAAAGTGCCGGCCTACAGCGCGGCAAAAGCGGCGATCAACAACTTTACCCAGTGGCTCGCCGTGCATTTGGCGGAGTCGGGGATTCGTGTTAACGCGATTGCTCCAGGCTTCTTTCTGACGGAACAGAATCGCAATTTGCTCACCCATGAGGATGGAACACTAACCGAACGCTCCAATAAAATCATTTCGCATACGCCGATGCGGCGCTTCGGCGTACCCGAGGATCTGCTCGGCACGCTGCTCTGGCTGGCCGATGCTGATACTTCCGGCTTCGTTACCGGAACCGTGATTCCAGTGGACGGCGGCTTCATGGCTTACTCCGGAGTGTAATCTAGCTTTAAAAACTTTAGTATTTTCCCCATGCAATTAAACATGTTGTTCACAAACCTCCCGGACAAATGCGGGGATCTTATATACTGAATCAAATTCCGTATACGGATGAATACCATTTTCATGCAGGGGGAGTGTCATGTTCAGCGAAAATTATATGGTTCAGCAAATTAACAACCGTAACGCTTTTCATTTAGTCCACGAAGGCTTGTCCGCGGATATATATGTATCCGCCGAGGATTATGCCGGAGTCATTCGGGCAGCAAACGATCTCCAGACGGACATCCACCGGGTAACTGGCCGCTGCCCAAGGCTTGCCAATGACCATCAGCTCCTGTCCGGGCATGCCGTTCTCATAGGGACGATCGGAAAAAGCCCGGTTATTGACGCTCTGATCGCAGATGGCAGGCTGGATGTAAGCGATGTCGCGGGCAAATGGGAATCCTTCGTCATACAGACGGTTGTCAATCCCTTGCCAGGCATCGAGCAGGGGCTTGTGATCGCCGGCAGCGACAAACGGGGAACGATCTTTGGCATCTATGATGTCTCTGAGAAGATCGGGGTCTCGCCCTGGTACTGGTGGGCCGATGTTCCTGCTGCCCAGCATGAGGCTCTTTATGTTACGCCCGGTACGTATAAGCAGGGAGAGCCTTCGGTGAAATACCGGGGGATTTTTCTCAATGACGAGGGTCCGTCCCTCATGGCCTGGGTTCGGTCGAATTACCGTGATTTTACCCATGAATTCTATGAAAAAGTATTCGAGCTGCTGCTCCGATTGAAAGCGAATTATTTGTGGCCGGCGATGTGGGACAACACGTTTTACGAAGATGATCCGCTAAACGCCGAGGTTGCTGACCGCTACGGCATCGTGGTCGGAACGTCCCATCACGAGCCAATGATGCGTCCGCACGGAGACTGGAAGAAGCATAAGCAAGGCCCCTGGGATTATTCCATCAACGAAGAGGTGCTTTATCGCTTCTGGGAGGAAGGGATCCGCCGGGGCCGGGATTATGAGAGCATCGTTACGCTTGGGATGCGCGGCGACGGAGACGAGGCGATGGGCGGGCATTTGTCCTTTGAGGAGAAAATCGTTCTGCTGGAGAAGATCGTCAGCGACCAGCGGAAAATCATTGCCGAGCATACGGGCTCCGACGCATCCGAGGTTCCGCAATTGTGGGCGCTGTACAAGGAGGTCCAGGATTATTACGAGCACGGCATGCGTGTACCGGATGACATTACGCTGCTATGGTCGGACGACAACCACGGCAACCTGCGCCGTGTCCCTACTCCGGAGGAGCGAGAGCGCTCCGGGGGCGCAGGCATATATTATCACCTCGATTACGTCGGCGGCCCGCGTTCCTATAAATGGATCAACACCGTGCCTGTTCCAAAGATTTGGGAGCAAATGCACAAAGCCTACGAATACGGGGCCGATCGCATATGGATCGTTAATGTCGGCGATTTGAAGCCGATGGAATTCCCGATGGAATATTTTCTGCGTATGGCCTGGGACATTTCCCAATTTACGAAAGATAATGCCTCGGAAAGTACAATCCAGTGGGCAACGCAGCAATTTGGCGCCAAGTACGGCGAAGCTGTTGCCGAAATCTTGACGGGCTACACAAAGTTCAACGGGAGAATCAAGCCTGAGCTATTGAATGCTGCTGAGCTGTACAGTTTGACGGATTACAAGGAAGCGGAGCGGGCGGTCGCAGAGCTGTCAGCCATCGCAGCCAAAGCCAAGCGGCTTTATGAAGAGCTGCCGGAGAAGCTCAGGAACGCCTTCTTCCAATTAGCCTTGTATCCGGCCCAAGCGTCCGCGCAAATGCTGGAGCTTCATCTGCAGGCTGCACGAAGCCGGCTGTATGCCCGCCAAGGAAGGGTGCTGGCAAATATCGCCGCCAGGGAGGCGGAGCTGATCTTTGAAGCTGATCGCGAGCTGACCTTGTTCTATAACAAAATATTGTCACAAGGGAAATGGGATCATCTGATGGAACAGACCCATATCGGATACACCTACTGGAACCAGCCGCCGGTGAATGCTATGCCTGAGACGGGCACAATCGCGGCTCAGGAGTTTTCCGAAATGGGCATTGCTGTTGAAGGCTCCGTTGACGTGTGGCCAAATGCCAAAACATGCAAGCTTCCCGTCTTCGACAGCTTTACCCGGGAGGCAAGATACATCGATGTGTTCAACAAAGGCACGGAGCCTTTCACGTTCCGCGCAGCAGCCGGGGCTCCTTGGATAACGCTGTCCCTGTCCACAGGGGAAATCGTTACCCAGAAGCGTCTCTGGGTCGATATCGACTGGGCTGCGGCGCCTATCGGAAATAAAGTTCAAAGTGAAATTGTCATCAGCGGTCCAATCGGCGAGGAGGTCGTGATTCAAGTGGCCGTCTTCCATCCTGCCGAGCCTACTCGGTCATCATTGGCCGGTCATATCGAGACAGGCGGTGTCATTTCCATTGAGGCCGAGCATTACTCCGCAAGCCGAAACGCGAAGGATGCCCAGTGGCAAATCATCGCAGGCTATGGCCGCACCCTGTCATCAGCAGCCGTATTCCCAGTCACCGCGCCAAGTGTGTTACAGCCGGATGCGGAGACCTCGCCGAGCCTTGAATATCCCGTGTACATGACGAGCTCCGGAGATGTCGGCGTTACGCTGTATGCCGCGCCATCCATTGACTTTGTACCCGGGCAAGGGCTGCGGGTCGGCATCTCCTTCGATGAGAAGCCCGTGCAAATTGCCGAGCTCATTGCAAGAAAGGCGGATGGCGGATTTAACGAACCCGATTGGGAGCAAAGTGTGATTTATAACATCCGAACAGCAGTAACCCGGCATCAGGTGGATCAGCCCGGTTATCATACGCTGCGGATTTGGATGGTCGATCCGATTGTCGTCCTGCAAAAGATCGTTATCGATACCGGCGGCCAAAAACCGAGCCTGCTCGGGCCGCCGGAGAGCTATTACAACGGATTGCCCGAAGGAACGGCCGCCTGGTCAGCGCAGCCCGTAGAGCGCGAGTGCTTCGATCCGTTCGTCGTACCCGGCGTGCTAGGCGGCTGCTGCACTTCACCGGAGGAGCCGCTGGATATCTTCGTCCAGCAGAGCGGCTTGTACAAGCTAAAGCTTGCGGCCATCGTGAAGCCCGGCGATAAGCCGATGCTGCGGCTCCGTGTCGACGGACAAGAGCTGCCGGGGCCAATTTGCCTGCAGCCAGCCGAGGATGGAGCAGGGTCTCTGCGCTATATCGCCGAGAATATTCCGCTGCAGGCGGGCCGGCATTCGCTGCAGTTTACGGCCGAAAGCTGCCGCGCCCTGAATGGAGAAATGCAGCTGGAGCTTGCTGCACCAGATCGGCTGCGCATTCGGCCCTCGCTGCAGCGCGGCGGATTGCTGCCGGAGAAGCCGCTAGTCGCTCAAATCGGCCTGATCGGCATCGACGAGCGCTTCAGCTGCCGCTATGCGCTGGCCGTCTCGCTTTATAGCGAGGACGACCGCCTGCTGGATGAGGCCACTGTGACCGGCATCGTGCCGCGCGGCAGCGAAGAGGTGCAGCGGATCTGCCTTGCCGATGCGCAGCAGCAGGATAACGAGAGCTCCAGCTACAAGCTGAAGCTTACCGTCACCTATGACGGCATTGCCCGGATGTATTGCTCGAACTGGAATCTTTAACTTTGTTATAAGATTTGTCATAAGATATAGCAGAAATAGCTGCCGGATCGCTCGGCAGCTATTCTTCGTTTATATGACGACGCCCTTTTTCAGTATGACATTTCCGTATAATGCCTTCTCCCCGGTAGACACAATCGCATAAGCTTGCTTGGCTCTCTCATAGAAAGCGAAGCGCTCCATTTCCTCGAAGGCATCAGCCCCCGGATGATATTGCTCTACAATTTGCCTGTACTTGTCCCATATCGGCGTCTTCACGCCATCCCCCGGAGTTACGGCCATCAAGGCGACCGGTCGATCCACATAAACATCCAGGGGAAACAGCGGAAGTACCGCCTCCAGCAGCTCGGCAATTCCGTGGCCGTCACAGCGGATCAGGCGCTGGGCATGGCTCGCTGCCGGAAAGTTAGCGTCGGCAAACACGATTTCATCCGAGTGCCCCATCTCCATCAAAACTTTAATGAGGTTCGGCGAGATTAAGCCCGAAATTCCTTTTAACATGTCAGCCCTCCATCCAACAATTATACGGTTACTCCATTATACTTCTCGTAGGCAGCCGCCCATTCCTCCCGGTGTTCGGGTTCATAGACGCGAAGCGGAAAGGAAGCTTTCACTACTTCAATCCCTTCCTCCATATTCCGAATATAGCCTCCGGCCTGCAATTGCACGAGCAAATTCCCTATCGCGCTGGCTTCAATCGGCCCTGTCCAGACGGGACGTCCTATGGCGTTCGCCGTAAACTGGCATAGCAGCTCATTTTGTATGCCGCCTCCAACCATATGCAGCCCCTCAAACCTCGTATTGGTCAATTTCTCCGCCTGCTCCAGCACCTGGCGATAACGCAAAGCCAAGCTCTCCATAATACAGCGGACGGTTTCGCCAATGGTACGGGGTTCCCCCTGCCCAGTCTCCCGACAATAACCGAGAATTTCCCCAGACATATCTGCAGGGTTCATAAAACGGAGATCGTCAGGATCGATAAAGCAGCGGAACGGAGGGGCCTCCTTCGCTAGCAGCGCAAGCTCCGGGTAAGAATAAGAGCTGCCCGTCTGCTCCCATTTCCGCTTACACTCCTGCAAGATCCATAGTCCCATAATATTTTTTAGTAAATGATAGGTGCCGCAGGCGCCGCCCTCATTGGAGAATTGGAGCTTCAGCACCGCTGGATCGAGAAGCGGCTCATTCATCGGAGTACCGAGGAGCGACCACGTACCGCTGACCAGATAGGCAAAGAGCGGGACCGTGGAAGGCACGGCGGCGGCAGCCGATTCCGTATCATGCGAGGCTACGGCCACGACTTTGAGCGGAGGCACCTCCAGCTCAGCGCACAAGGCTTCGCGGAGTTCTCCGATGACCGTGCCCGGGTGCACGGGCTCCAGAAAAATACCTCCCGGCAATCCAAGGCGCTCCAGCAGCGGCAGGTTCCAGGCCCCCTTGACCGGATCATACAGCTGCGTAGTTGTTGCCATGGTGAACTCACAGGCTTTTCGCCCCGTCAGGAAATAATTAAGCAAATCCGGGGTCAGCAGCAGAGTCTCCGCCGTCTCCAGCTTCGGGGAGTTGGCCTTTTTCATGGCGTATAACTGGTAGAGCGTATTAAAAGGCATGAACTGTAAGCCGCTTTCCCGAAATAGCTGCTCCTCGCCGATGAGTGCAGATATTTCCTCCACCAGCCCCTCGGTTTGGCGATCCCGATAATGATAGGGAATGCCGAGCAATTCGCCGTTTCGATCCAAAAGCCCAAAATCGACGCCCCACGTGTCAATCCCGCAGCTTACCGGCTTAAAGCCCGCCTGAAATGCTTGACGTATGGCGTGCTTGATTTCCTGCAGCAGCATCGCGATATTCCAATGCAAATGATCGCCGATTTGCACCGGAGTGTTCGCAAAGCGGTGAATTTCCGTAATGTTCAGCCTGCCGGGATGTCCATGCTCCTCTCTGACAAGCTCGCCGATGATCGCTCTGCCGCTGCTCGCCCCTAAATCGAAGGCGAGAACGCATGGAGTTAGGTTCATCGTGATCACCACCTGATTATTTCATTTTTTGCAGCAGTTGAATCCGATAGTCCTCGCTCTCCAGTGCAGCGATATCCGCCACCTCCTGGTCGGTAAGCGGAATCGGGGTTCCTGCAGCTTTTGCGCTTAAATAGATCTTCGCACTTTCCTCTACGACCTGGGTTCGATAGAAAGCTTCCCGCAAATTGCGCCCGGTCGTTACCAGTCCATGGTTGCCAAGAAGAATGGAGCTGGCTTCATTGACCTTGGCGGCGACGGCTTCCGCCAGTAAATCCGTCGTCGGGATCAGGTAGGGAATATATGCGGTGCTGCCGACCAATGCCGCCTGATCTGGAAACATAATCGGCAGCTCCCGTTCGATTAAGGTAAAGGCGATGCAATAGGAGGGATGCGTATGAACCATCGCTCCCATATCGGGCTTTTGGCGATATCCATATAAATGCATCAGCACCTCCGATGACGGGCGTAGGCCGATCTCGGTAATTTCTCCTGTGGGAATATCGACTTCGATCCACTGCTCCGGCTCGATTTCCTCCAGGGCAAAGCCGCTTGGAGACACATACATTTTATCTCCCGCCCGTGCACTGATGTTGCCGCCAGGCCCGACGACGAGCCCGCTGTCCACGATTTTACGGGCATATTTGCACAGCTCGTTTCGCGTATCCATATTCAGCATGCTGCTTCTCCTCTCTGTTATCATGTCAACCCATTAAACTATTTGTATAACGGCCCGAAGTTGGCACAAGCCCGGTAGTCCGCGTTCTCCGCGCTTTCCGTACCGAAAAGGCCCCATGCCCGCGGGCGGAAAATCTGCTCCGCCGGTACATTGTGCATGCTGACCGGAATACGAAGAATGGAAGCGAGCGTAATCAGATCGGCGCCGATATGTCCGCAGCTGATCACACCGTGGTTCGCTCCCCAATTGTCCATGACGCTATAAACGCTCGTAAAAGCGCCGCTGCCCGTCAAGTTCGGAACGAACCAGGTTGTCGGCCAGGTCGGATCTGTCCGGTTATCGAGCGTTTCATGCACGTGCTGCGGCAGTTCGACGGAATATCCTTCCGCAATTTGCAGCACCGGCCCCTGTCCCCTAACGAGATTGATCCGGGCCATCGTCATCGGCATGCCGCCGCGCGTCAAATAATCAGTGGAAAAGCCGCCTCCCCGGAAATACTCCAGCGATGCCGGGCGCCACTGCGTGGCTGCAAGCATCCTTTCCACTTCATCGTCGCTGATTTCCCAGTATGGCTTGATCGCAGGCTTCCCTTCCTTTGTTTGTTCGCCCGTTCCGTCCAAGGCGGCCGAGCCTGAGTTGATCAAATGGAGAATCCCATTCTCCGCACGCCCCTCCAGCTTATAGCCCGTAACCCGCTCTACCGAAGCCGGACTCCAATACGTTCTGACATCGGCAAAAATCTGGGCGGTATTCGTAAGCAAATAACCGAACAGCATCCCGACCCCGTTCAAGCTGTCGTTCTCGGTGGCGACCATATAAGGGGATCTCTTACCGTTCCAATCGAACGAGGAATTCAAGAGCGTCTCCATAAAATCGCCATTCGGAAAATGATCTGTCCACTGCCGCTGCCCTTGGAACCCGGAGGCGATCGCATGATGCCCCTGAGCCTCCTCCGCGAAGCCCAGCTCGGCCAGCCGCGGATTGCCGATCATCAGGTCGCGGGCAATAAGCGTCATTTTCACTACCGTTTCCCATTCCTGATCTTTGCGGTCGCGGGACGATTGCAGGTGCTCCGGATTATTGTCCGGGCCCTCCTGGCAATGCTTCTTCGTCCAGGCCAGCGCTTTGTCATATTCCGCCGGATCGAATATTCCTTCATTCATCCGCCGCGTAAATTCGCTCATATCGATGTATTCATTGCGCATGCCCAAATACTCCTGGAAGAAGCGATCATCCACCATAGAACCAGCAATGCCCATGGATACTGACCCCATCGACAAGTAGGCCTTGTCTTTCATGATGGCAGCCGCCAGCCCTGCCCTGGCGAAGCGCAGCAGCTTTTCCTTCACATCTTCAGGGATAACGTTATCCCCTTCGTCCTGAACATCCTCCCCGTAAATGCCGAACGCCGGCAGGCCTTTCTGGGCGTGAGCGGAGAGGACAGCAGCCAAATACACCGCTCCTGGACGCCCTGTTCCGTTAAAGCCCCACACGGCCTTGGGCATCGTCGGATCGGTATCCATCGTTTCCGTCCCATAGCACCAGCAAGGGGTTACCGTGATCGTCACGCCAACCTCGGCATTTTTGAATTTTTTTGCAGCTGCAGCTGCTTCAGCCACCCCGCCGATACAAGTGTCGGCAATCACGCATTTTACGGGAGCGCCGCTTGGATACCGCAGTTCCTCCGAGAGCATAGCAGCTACGGCCTTAGCCAGGTTCATCGTCTGCTCTTCCAGCGACTCGCGCACCCCTCTTCTTCTTCCGTCGATCGTCGGGCGAATCCCGATAGTTGGAAAGCCGTTCCGCCATCTGTAGTCGCTTTCAAATGAAGTCATTGTTTTCCCTCCTGCGTTATGAATTTGAATATACCCTTATTCTAGTGAGGGCCGCCGGGGAAGATAACCTACTATTTTGTTCTTTTGCCATGGATAACGATCAATAATGTGTACCTCCTCGTACCCTGTTATATAATAGTAGGTAACTTTGCTATGGGAGGGACTAAGGAAGTGCCGAAAATCGAAATCCCCCATCACAAGACCGACCGTTTCCGCTTCATAAAAATTCCCGAGCTGCTGTACGCCGGACAAGTCGTGGATGAGACAGCTTTCTATGCGCCGATGCAAATTCACGATTTCTGCGAAATCATCTATATTGTTGAAGGTTCGGGAGAGTTCAAGATTGGCGGCAAGAGCTATGCCTTGCAGCAAGGGGATGTAGCCATCTACAACCCTGGGGTGCTGCATGAGGAACGCTCAACGAGCAAGAAGCAGGAGGCATTTAAGGTCGTTTATTGCGGAGTGGACAATCTGCACATCGAAGGCGTGCCGGGCGGCATGCTGCTGCCTCCGTATGTCGATCCCGTAATTTCCTGCGGTCAATATGCCAGTCGCGTGGAATCCTACTTATCGGAAATGCTTCGGGAATGCGATTCCCAGGCATTAGGCTACGAAACGCTGAGCAGCAACCTGCTGATGTCGCTCATTACGCTCATTTACCGGATCATTGACGCGGAGCATCAATTTCAATCCCTAAAAGGCAAAAATGAACTCACGATTCGCACGAAGGAGTTCATAGACAACAACTTTACCCAAAGCATCTCTTTAAAGGAAATCGCCGACACCCTTTATATTAGCCAGCATTACTTATCCCGCCTATTCAAAAAGGATTTGGGCGACTCTCCAGTCAACTATCTCATCACCCGGCGGATCGAGGAAGCCAAGCGCCTGCTTGCCGAAAGCAGCGCCCCGGTTCACGAGGTAGCCGCCAGCGTAGGCTACAGCAACGACAAGTATTTCTCCATGCTCTTCAAAAAAGTCACCGGCATAACGCCAAGTGCTTACCGTGAAGGCCAACGCTAAATTCCCTCAAGAGATGCGGCAGATCAAGGAATAGTGGCATGAAAAAAGCGCCCCTGTGTCCAAGTTCAATGTGAACGGTCACAGGCGGCGCTATTTTGTCTATTTTCTAGGTTTCCGCTCTTACTGCCGGACGCCTATCTCCTACTGACTATCGTCTGTTATTTGGCGGCTTCCATCTATATTCTCGCTTACCTCCGCGGCTTGAAGCTCGCGGCATGTCATTAGCTGCGATGCTGCTCCAACCACTGCACGCCATAGTCCACAAGCTGCCGCTGCGGCATAAGCATCGCGTCCGCACCGGCTATTTTTCCCCGGAGAATTTCTCCGCCCGAACGTCCGAAGTCCGCACCTAAGCGTCCAAAGTCCGCTGATTCATAATCAAGATCCATGTAGCCAATCCATTGCCTCATGCCATCTCTAGTTATCGGTGCTTTGCATTCTACTGCTTTCTTGCCGGAATAGCTCGCCCGGTGCTCCGCAAGATGAAGCGAAGTATTGTTCTCATGTCCTACTCCAAGCAGCAGCACCCAGCCTTGACGATGATATATATTGGCTATCGGCGAGCATTCCCCCAGCCCATTGTCGAGCTCGTGACCGGATACAATATCCTGCGCATGGGCTCCCCAGGCTGCAAATGAAACTTGGGGATGGCTGCTGCGGGTGACTCCTTTTTGCTTCCGAAAGGTTTCTGGAATAACGCCCATCCCATTGCACGGCGTCAAGTCCGCATCATAAGGCGGCATTTCTGCCCGGATCGTCTCCCACCAAGCCTCGGGAACCGGCGGATTTACCCAGCCAGCGGGATCGCTTAAATCTCCGGTATGAGTCGGCATCACTAAGGTACCGCTTCGCCCGATCGCCTTCTCCAGCGCGAGAATGACGGAAACTGGCCCGCCAAGCACCCACTTTCCAAGGGATTTGAAGGAGGAATGAACAAGAAGTGTCATCCCTTCCTGAACTCCGAGCTTCTTAAAATCCTGTTCCAACGTATTTACTGTAATTAATTCTCCCTTGATCTCTTCCATCGTAATTTGTCACCTTTTCTCTTCTAATCAATTCGAACTAGCCTCGCCGGCTTCGCATCCCATTCAGCAAAGTAATCTCTTGGCCGGATTGCACAAATCGTTCGTATTCCGGCGTTTCCATTCCATAAATGGCGATTTTTCCTTCAGCATCATAATGAACGCCCCAACCGTACTTTTTGGGGAGGGCCGAAGCTCTCAGGCAAGCATGCGATTTACTGAACAGCGCATCCCAGATTTGCTGTCGATGAAGCGCGAGCTCCTCTGCCGGGATGTTCTTATGTCTTATATGAACCTCGAATAAAAGCTGTTCGTGCGTATATTGATACGGCTGACCGGTTAACAGCTCATACTGAATGACGTGAATCGGCTTGTTACTCGTTTTATATTGCGGAACAACACTGCTTGTTACAGGACAATCCGGAGATACCTTAATAAAAGTATTGATGTAGCTCATAATCTGCTCACCTTGCCTCTCTTTTGGCGCTATTAGAAACATTTCCTGCCTCCAACAGTGGTTCATACATCATCAGTGCCCCAGATTCTTATTTTTGATCGCAAAACAGGCCTCATTACTTCCCTCATTCGGCAATCACTACTTTTCCTCTGTCATATTATATAAACAACCCTTACCCTGGCAAGTTCAATGGCATCACTAGCTTAGCTTTTATACTCTATTAAACTGCCTTGCGATCCTGAAAGTTACGATTCTGCTGCATCTTTACGGCTATTTATATTTACGAGGAGTACATAAATATAAGAAAACAGCCTGAACTTCCCGAAAGTCTTCGACAAATTACCCAATTTCACAAAAAATTACGATAATATTTTCCATCGCGACAGGAATAATGGAATGATTTGCCGAATAGTACCTCTTGGTGAACGAAGACGACCGTCTTGCGTTCTTTTAAAATTATAGGATGAAGTTTAGCTATACGGAAGGATTCCGTACAAGATTCAGGAGGAAGCTATGAA
This sequence comes from Paenibacillus lentus, assembly GCF_042714055.1. Classification (GTDB taxonomy): domain Bacteria; phylum Bacillota; class Bacilli; order Paenibacillales; family Paenibacillaceae; genus Fontibacillus; species Fontibacillus lentus_A. The sequence goes on along the minus strand of NZ_JBHGVC010000008.1, from coordinate 18,568 downwards.
GCTCGGATTTAAACGCAAGAACCAACGTTACACTGTTCTATTTGTTCCCGAAGGCTCACAACCGGTCTTTCGTCTAAAAATGACTTCCACATATTTGCTAGCAGGCTTAATAGCTGTCGTTCTATTGCTAGCTGCTGCGCTCGTCTTATTTACCTTGAACCGGAGCCACGCCTTTAAGATCACGGCCTTAGAAACAAAACTATCGACCTCCTCACAGCTGCTGCAAACGACAGTCAGCGATAAAGAGCAGGAAATCGACAGATTGCTGCTTCAACTGGTAGAGCTCTCAGAGAAGTCCAAGACGCTGGAAACGAAAATGACAGAGCTCGAGAAGCTGGAAGCAGAGCTGAAATCCATCACCAACGGGGAGCGTACAGGAGGCGAGATTCATTCCGCTTCGGCTTTGTCATGGGAAAATACCAATGGCAAGCAGAATACGGAGGGGATGGGCGGTGAATTAATTCCTTTAACCGAGGACGATATTGACTCCTTGATTGAAGAAACCAAAGAGAGCATATCCGCTTCTCTCGAGGAAATGCCTGCTCTGCAAGCGAGGCTGGAGCAAACTAAGGAAGCCGTGACGGAGTATAAGGAAATGATGCGGATATTGCCGACATTTTGGCCGGCGGATTCTTTAAAAACGACCTCGCCGTTCGGCAAGCGCCAAGATCCGTTTAACGGCAGGCTTACGCTCCATAACGGCTTGGATATCAAGGGAAATACCGGCGACCTGATTTACGCCGCGGCTGACGGGAAGGTTACCGATACTGGCTACAGCTCCTCCCGGGGCAATTATGTCACGATCAGCCATCCGTCGGGCTTGTCGACGAATTATTTGCACCTGCATGAGGTTTCGACGACAAAAGGCGATCAAGTGAAGCAAGGCGATGTCATCGGTACGCTGGGCTCAACCGGACGCAGCACGGGGCCTCATCTGCACTTTGAAGTCGTGAAGAACGGAGTTATGGTCGACCCCGAAATATATTTAATTAAACCGGAAAAGGATGAGGATGAATAATGTTCAAGAGCAAGGCGATTCCCGTGAAGCTTGATCCTGATACGACGGATACACTGGTAGGAGAGGGCAGCAGCTTTGAGGGCAATATCAAATCGGATGCAAGCATCCGGATCGAGGGGCAGGTTACGGGGGACATTGAATGCAAAGGCGATGTTACAATCGGCGAGAAGGGACAGGTTAAGTCGAATATCGCCGCGCGCAATGTCATTATTGCTGGAACCGTGACAGGAGACATTCAGACGAGGAGCAAGCTTTCGATTACGTCAACGGGAAAATTGTACGGCAATATTACGGTGGCCAGCCTCTCGGTTGAAGAAGGCAGCATCTTTGAAGGAAGCAGCCGCATGAGCAATCCAACCGAAGCGGCATCCGGCGCAAATAAAGAAGCGGCCGCCGCATCGGAAAATGCTTAAAACTTATTCGCCCACAGCAAGAGCCTCGCTTATGAAGCGAGGCTCTTATTTGTATCTATTCAGGACTATAGAAATGACCAGCCTGATTTAATCTCTACCGAGATGAGTAGAGGACTAAGCCTAGCCTAGCCTAGCCCAGCCCTGCCTAGCCTTGCTTTGCACCCACTGACCAGGACTCCAGCGTTACGGACGGCTCTGCCTTGAGCTCCCAGCCGGAGAACTCGCCGCTCTTCCACTTTAAATAGGCAGCCGCCCCGATCATTGCGGCATTATCCGTGCAATACTTCAAAGGCGGAATAACAAGGTCGATCCGCTCCTTCCCGCACCGCTCGGCAAGTGCCGTGCGCAGCCCCCGATTCGCAGCGACTCCGCCGCAGAGCAAGAGCTGTACCGCACCCGTTGCGCGAACCGCACGAATCGCCTTCTCGACCAGCACCTCGATGACCGACTCCTGGAAGCCGCGGGCAATCGCCGGGCCATACCCTTCTTCTCCGCGCATCTTATGCTGATTGACCGCATTAAGCACAGCCGACTTCAACCCGCTGAAGCTGAAATCGTATGAATCCGGCTCCAGCCAGGCCCGCGGCAGAACCTCAACGGTATCCGACTCAAGAGCCAGCTTGTCGACATGCGGGCCGCCAGGGTAAGGGAAGCCTAGCGCTCTCGCCACCTTGTCATAAGCTTCGCCGACGGCATCGTCTCTCGTACGGCCTATGAGCTTGAAGCTCCCTTCGCGTTCCATCAGCACAAGCTCGGTATGCCCGCCCGATACGACAAGCGCGATCGACGGATACTGGATTTCCTGCACAAGCCGATTCGCATATATATGCCCTGCAATATGATGGGTGCCGATCAAAGGCTTATCCGTGGCAAAGGCCAGGCTTTTGGCGGCCATAATGCCGACCAGCAGCGCGCCGACAAGGCCGGGTCCTTCCGTTACGGCAACCGCTGACAGCTCCTCAAGCGAAATGCCCGCCTCCTGAATCGCCCCTTCCAGCATCAACGTGATGCTCTCGACATGCTTCCGGGAAGCGACCTCCGGTACGACTCCGCCAAACGCCTGGTGCGTTTCGATCTGGCTCGCAATTAAATTCGACAGTACTTCAGTTCCATTTTTTACGACAGCGACCGATGTTTCATCACAGCTTGTCTCGACCGCCAATATATAACAATCCTGGTTCAAATCCAATCTTCTTCGCTTCCTTCCTCTTCACCTGCTTGTGGCTACCGCTCGGGAAGCTCGCACCACATAATGAGCGCGTCCTCCTGATTATCGGAGTAGTATCCCTTGCGGGTGCCTACAGAATGAAATCCAAGCTTCCTATACAAGGATTGGGCAGAGTGATTGCTGACGCGTACCTCCAGTGTCATTCGACGCATGCGGAGCTCGGAGGCCCAATCGATCATTTTACGAAACAGCAGCTCACCCAAATGATGGCCGCGATATGCCGTCCTTACAGCGATATTCGTAATATGCGCCTCGTCCAGCACCGTCCACATGCCTGCATATCCGATAGGGCTCCCCTCATATTCCATCACCAGATACTTCGCAAAATGATTCAATGTCATTTCACTGCGGAAAGCCTCCTCGCTCCAGGGCAAGGTGAAGGATTCATGCTCGATGACCATAATATCGGGTATATCCTCCAGCGTCATATGACGGAAAGTCACCTTACCCGTTTGTATCGATTTTGCGGACTCCATGTCCGAATCCCTCCCTGAATGCTAACGGAGCTTCTTGGCTTCCGCCTCTGCCAATTGGGTATAATTCGGCTCCAGCGTATGCACATCGTCATAAGCTCCGCGCAGGAATTGTTCTGATCCAATAAGCCCGAGCCATGCCCCTTCGAGCTCGTAGCCGCGAATATGCAGCGCTTCTCCTAATAAGGGGCGCAGCTCTTCAACCGCTGCCGCGTGGATCGCGATATCTCCGACGAACCATACGCCTGCCGGTCTTTGATCAGAAGGCAGCTCTTGAAGCCGTCCGGCAAGCTCATCCACCCAATCCGCCACCAGCCGGATCGCGTCCTCCTCACGGCGGCGCGGAATTTGCCCCGTTGCTGCGCTAAATAACGCCGTATAAGCTTGTCCGCGCCGGGCATCGACCAGCGGCACAATCCAGTGCTCAGCGGAGTAATCCGCAGCAGCCCCCGTCCTGTCGGCTGCCTCTGCGCAAGCAGAAGCAAATTGCTCTGCAGCTTGGCCTGTTCCTGCGGCATAACCGCCAAACCCGATCGCGGCCAGGCTCGATACCGCGGTCACAGGCAAGCGCAGCGACCAGGCTAGCGTCTTCGCTGTCGTTACGGCGATGCGAACCCCGGTATACGATCCGGGGCCGACGCCGACGGCAATGCCGTCCAGTTCTTTTTTATCCATGCCCGCTGCAGCCATGGCTTCCTCAATCGCTGCAACCAAATAGGCCGAATGGTTGCGCTCCGCTTTAATATTCCGTTCAGCCAGCAGCTTGCCTTTCTCCATCACGGCAACGGACAGAATCGAGGTCGACGTATCCAGCGCCAATAACCGCTGGCGCGGCTCTTTTATCTCATTCATTCAGGTGCAGCTCCATTCTCTCTCAAGGTCGTGATCCACTGTTCGTAAGGCTCTCCCCGGCCGTTCAAGAACATTTTTCGCTCCGAGCCCGCTCCGGCTTCTATATATATATGCAAAACCTGTTCTGGCAAAATGTCGGCAATAATGCTGGCCCATTCAACCAGCGTCACGCCATTGCCGTAGAAATATTCATCCAGTCCGAGGTCTTCCGCTTCCTCTAGGCTCAACCGATACACATCCATATGATAAAAGGGCAGTCTGCCCTCATATTCCTTAATTAACGTGAATGTCGGGCTATTCACCGTATCCTGTACTCCCAGATGCTTAGCAAATCTCTGAGAAAAGGCCGTTTTTCCCGCCCCTAAATCGCCATCCAGGGCAATGACCGTTCCCGGTACAGCCTGTGCGGCAAGAAACGCTGCAAGCGCCTCGGTTCCTTCCAAGTCCTTCGCCTCGTACACCCACTGCGCCGAAGCTTGATCAAATCCCACTACAATACGACCACCTTTACATTCACAAAATCGCAGCTTAAGCTTCATTGTACTAACGCCATTGCCGCGACCTGCTTAAATGCTCAAACGTATGTCCCCATTATATCGGTCTGCCGCATGAGCCGCAACAACTTCAGTCCAGGCACTCCCGGTTATGAGGAGCCAAATTGGACCATACTATGATAGAGATGATGCCATAATCATAACCCAAGCCATCTAAAATCAAGTATGGAACACGGAAAGGAGCAAGCCTCAAATGCATACCGTTTGGAAGGGTGCGATCAGCTTTGGACTCGTGCATGTCCCGGTTAAAATGTTCTCCGCTACGGAAGACAAAGACATTTCCATGAAATACATTCATACTGCCTGTGGTAGTCCGATTTCTTATGTAAGACGTTGTCCGACCTGTGACAAGGATACGACCTGGGAGGAAATTTCCCGAGGCTACGAGTATGAGAAAGGCAAATACGTCCTGTTTGAAAAAGAGGAGCTGGAGCAGCTGTCGTCCCAAACCGAAAAGACGATTACCATTTTGGATTTCGTGGATTTAACGGAGATCGATCCGATTTATTTTCAGAAAACATATTACCTCTCTCCTGACCAAGCAGGTTCGAACGCCTACCAGCTGCTGCTGGAAGCGATGCGCCAATCCGGCAAAATCGGCATCGCCAAGATCGCGATTCGTTCCAAGAGCAGCCTCGCGGCAATTCGGGTCATGGAGGGCTGCCTGGCCGTGGAGACGATTTTCTATCCCGATGAAATTCGGCCGATCTCCCAGGTGCCAAATCTGCCCGAGAACTTGAACGTCAACGATAAAGAGCTTACCATGGCCAAGCTGCTGATCGAACAGCTGTCCACGCCGTTTGAGCCCGGAAAATATAACGATGATTATCGTGAATCCCTGCTGCATCTCATTGAGCAGAAGATTGCCGGCGAAGAGATCAGCCTTGCTCCGGCCAAGCCTCAGAGCAATGTCATCGATCTCATGGCCGCCCTGCAGGCAAGCATTGAAGCCGTCAAGCCTGTCGTAACCGATCCCGGGCCCGCCAAACGGACGCGCAAACCGGCAGCTAAGAAGCAGGCCGCAGACGCCGATGCTGCGGAAGGTTCGGCGAAAGAGGATGCCGCCCCCAAACCGAAGAAGAGAGCGGCCAGCAAAGCGAAAAAGACTATCTCCTAGTCAGTCCTTCTCCGCTCCATTCCCCAAGCTACATGCTCTGCGTAACTGTACAGCTCTCCGGCGGTATGTCAGCCATCCCCTGCAATACCGGATGACGCATCGTTCCGCCGGGAGTCCACTCCATGAATTGCACCTTTACCGTGAGCAGCGGCTGAACCCAGACCGCTCCCTTGATCCGCTGAGGAACGTTGTGAAAGGTTCTATCCTTTACCGCCAATGCGGTGATTTGGTTCGCCAAGCTGCGCCAGGCTTCTTGATTCAACTTGCCGCTGCCCGTATGCCCGATATATACGAATTGTCCATGCTCGTCATACAAGCCGAGAAGCAGGGCATTCATAACGCCCTCCCGGTATGTCACGCCGCCGATCACCGCTTGTAAATCATAGCCGAGCTTGAGCTTTTGCCAGCGTCCGTCTTTGCCGCCGAGGGCATAAGTGCTGTCCAGCCGCTTGCTGACGACTCCTTCCCAGCCCCGCTCTTTCATGACGGCAAACAGCCGTTCTCCATCGCTGTAGCTGGGAACGAGTTGAATCTGCCCGCTTGGCACAACAATGTCTTGGAGGAGCTCCTGCCGCTCGGCGAGAGTTCGGTCGATTACCCAATTTCCGTTATAATACAGCACATCAAAAATCATATGGGTCGCCGGAATCTGTTTGACGGCAAAGCGAATTTCCTGCTCACGCCGCAGACTGTCCCGCCTCATCACCTCATGAAAGGAGGGCCTGCCTCCAGCCAGGGCGATCATCTCGCCATCGAGAATGACCGAATCCGCACGGCAATAGGAGGGAACATCCATGAATTCGGGATACTGCTTGCTCCGTTCATTGCCCTTGCGGTTAATAAGCCGTGTATCCTTCCCATTATAATAGGTGAGTATTCGCACCCCATCCCATTTTACCTGCGTAATCCAATCCGGCCCCACCGGAAGGGCTTCCGTCCGTATCGGCTCAAAGGGAGCCACCGGCTTCAACTCCATCCTCATTCCTCCCGCCTGCTCTTGTCCTGCCATAGAGCTTCTTTTCCCAAGTCTGCCCATGCTGTGATACTTCCATTCTATGAACGGGAGGCGGCTAGTAGTGGTGTTAAGTTTACCTAAAATGGGTAAGCCTAAAAGAAAAGCGACGATCGGATCGGTGCTTATCCGAAATGCCGTCAAAAGCTAGTTAGAAAAATCAATTTGATGACAAGGAGCATGTCCATGTCCAGAACGACGAAAGGCACGATCCTCGTAGATGGCGAGGAAATTACCATATCGAATCCCGATAAGCTGCTGTGGCCGGAGGCCGGAATTACGAAGAAGCTGTACCTGGAGAAGCTGGCCGAAATTTCCCCCTATCTGCTGCGTTACTGTCAAAACCGTCTGCTCACCACGATTCGTTATCCGGATGGCGTCGGGCGCAAATTTTTTTATCAGAAAAATGCGCCGGAGCCGCTGCCGGCATTTGTACGCACTTCTGTACACGAGGGTGTCGATTACGTCGTATTGGACAGCCTGCCGGTGCTGCTGTGGCTGGGCAATTTAGCGTGCGTCGAATTCCATCCTTCGCTGCACTATGTAAATGAGCAGCTGCCTTGCGAATGGATGATCGATCTGGATCCCTCGCAAGAAGAGGAGCCTCGCATTATGGAGGCCGCAGCCTACGTGGGAGATATTTTAAGCTCTCTGGGGCTTCAGTCCGTGCCGAAGACCTCCGGGGCAACCGGCGTGCAAATCATCGTACCGATTGAATACGGCGTTACGTTTGACGAGCTGCGGCGAATTGGGCACTTCGTAGCCCGTTATACCACCGAGAAGTATCCCGAGCTGTTTACCATCGAACGGCTAAAGAAGGATCGCGGCGACAAAATCTACTTCGACTATTTACAGCATTATGCTGGAAAAACGCTAGCCGCCCCCTATACGCCGCGAGCTCGCCCTGCTGCTAGCGTATCTACACCGCTAACCTGGGACGAGGTCCGCAGCAATCCTCTGCCCTCCGACTTCAATCTGCACAATATCGGGGAACGCCTCAAGCAGAAAGGGGATTTGCTCGCAAAGGTTCCGCCGCAATCCGTTCAGCTCATTTTGCAGCATCTCAAGTAACGCTGCATCCTAGCAGGAATCTGCTCCTACACTAGCCGTCAGAGCAGCGGCGAGAGCAGTCTGCACAGCAGCTCCAGCCCTTTCTGCAGCCTCGGGCGACGGGAAAATGTCTTCAACTCAATCTCCTTGCTCTCGCCGAGATCATTTACGAAATCCCGGCATAAATGCGAGATCGGGGCCTGATCAAACAGGATCGCCGTCATCTCGAAATTATAGAAGAAGCTTCGCATATCCATATTCGCCGTACCGACAGTAGCGAGCAAATCATCCACGATCATCACCTTGGCATGAATAAAGCCCTTCTGATATTGATAGAACTTCACTCCGGATTGAAGCAGCTCCTCTACATAAGAGAGTGATGCCAGCTTGACGATCCGGCCGTCCGAATGATATGGAATAATAATTTTTACCTCAACCCCGCTGACGGCAGCCGTCTTTATCGCATTGTATACGCTTGGATCGGGAATGAAATACGGCGAAGTAATCCATATGCGCCGTTTGGCGACGGCAATCGCGCCGAAGCACATTTCTTGAATCGCGTCCCAATGCTGGTCGGGGCCGCTGGTGAGGATCTGCACCTGTTCATGGCCCTGACAGTGATGCACGGGATACAGCTCAGGGGGATTGATCCGTTGTCCTGAGGCCAGACGCCAGTCACCCAGGAAGGCATTTTGCAAAAAATACACCGCATCACCGTGAATTTGCAAATGCGTATCGCGCCAATACCCCAGCTTCCCACTCAGCCCCAAATATTCATCCCCGACATTGAGCCCGCCGACAAAGCCCACCGTCCCGTCGACAACGAGTATTTTTCGATGATTTCGGTAGTTGACTCTCCGGTCAAGCGTGGCGATTAGCGGCGGCAGGAAAAAATGCACTTCTACGCCGTTATCCCGAAGTTCTTTTACAAATGTGTTTTTTAAATGATAACTGCCGAGCCCATCGCAAATCAGCCTGACCTTTACGCCTTCCCGCGCCTTCCGTATCATCACGTCCTGAAACCCATGTCCTATACCATCCGCGCGAAAAATGTAAGACTCCATATGGATATGATCCCGGGCTCGCTCCATCGCGGCCAGCATCGCGGCAAAAGTCCTCTCTCCGTCCGTCAGCACCTTCGTTTCGTTGCAGCCCGTAATAGGGCTCTCCGAAATATGCGTAAGCAGGCCGAATAGCCTTTCCTGATGACGATATTCCGGATTGGTCATTCCATCTATGCTGTCTATAACCGCAGCCTGCTGCCAAAGTCTAGCCCGAATCTCCTGAAATACCCTAGAGCCTCGGCGCCGCAGCTTACGCCGCTTCTTGTAGTCCTGAGCCACGAAGTAATACAGTATGAAGCCAATGACGGGGAAGAGGAACAGAATAAGCATCCAGGCAACCGCCTTGCTGGGATTACGAAATTCCAGAATAAGAATCGTAGCGATTTGAAAAACAAATGCAAGCAAAATAAAAACCAGCCACCACGCCATACACTTCACCATCCTCCACTCAGCATTGACCAGGACGTTCCCAATTTATTCATCGTTCGGCCACGTTCATTTACATCATTAGCTATATGAGACAAGATGACTTTTTTGACATGTTTTAAGAGACATGAGAATAGATAAAGTATAGAAGCTATTAAGTATACGGGAAGGAGATGCCATGAGAAGTGCTAGTTTATCCCATCGCATGACGCTGCTTGTTCTGCGGGAAGCGAATCAGCCTGTCAAGCAAATCCAGGTATCGAAACCGTTTGTGATTGCTGTGCCGATCGTCGCCCTGCTGTCCATTTCCAGCCTGATTGTCAGCCTGCAAATGCAGTCGGAGAATACCATTTCTCGTTTGGAGGACACGCTGAAGCTGCAAAACCTCAAGTTTGAGGCTGTCGTCACGGATAAGAATGCAGCGATCGAGCGGCTGCAAAGCCAAGTCATTACTCTATCCGGACAATCCAAAGAATTGATGGATCGCATGGAGCGGGTAAGCGAGCTTGAAGCCGAGCTGCAAAGTTTTATAGATAAATACGGAAGTCCTAGCAATTCCGGCAAGCTGTCCTCCCTATCCTGGGACGAATCCCTAGGCCGAGGCGGCGAGTTTATTGCCGTACATGATCAGGAAATTGAAAATTTGGCTCAGGAGACGAGCGACGATTTCCTGGAAATCAGCGCAATGCTGGATGAAATCGAGAAGAATGTGCCCACAACGCTGCAAAAGGCCAAGCAAACGCAGTATTCCATTTCAGGAACCCCTTCGGAATGGCCAACGCTGTCCACCCGCCTTACATCGAACTTCGGGTACAGAACCGACCCGTTTACGGGGAAGGCCGCTTTTCATGCCGGGATCGATATTTCCGGCAAGGTCGGAGACCCGGTTTACGCTGCGGCAGCCGGTAAAGTCATTACGGCCGAGAGCAATCGTTCCCGGGGCAAATACATTATCATTCAGCATCCGAATGGACTGCAAAGCTGGTATATGCATCTTAGCGAGATCCAGGTTGCCGAAGGAGATACCGTAAAAAAGGGGCAAGCTATTGCAAAATTAGGCAATACCGGCAGGAGCACAGGCCCCCATTTGCACTTTGAGATTGTCAAGGGGGACAAGAAGGTTAACCCGCTCCCCTATTTGCAATAATACATCCCATTCATGAACGGAGGATAAAATATGTTCAAGGATCAGAAAAAAACAAACGGATGGCAAGGCACATTGATTGGACAGGGGAGCGTTGCCGAAGGAAAGCTGGAGTGCGAAAAAAGCCTGCGGATCGAGGGTTCGTTTCATGGGGAAATTCAATGCGAGGGGCAGGTGATTATCGGGGAGACTGGAGAAGCCCGTTCGAATATCAAAGGTTCAGAAATCATCGTAGCCGGCAAAGTCATCGGGGACATCGCCTCGGAGGGGCGGCTGACAATTACAAGCAGCGGGCTCGTTGAAGGCAACGTGCAGGTAGCCAAGCTCATTATCATCGAAGGCGGCCTGCTGAACGGCACCAGCAAGATGGAGCAGCAAGCAACCGTACTGATCCCGGCGGCAGGCCCCAAGAAAAAGTCCAAAAAAGCAGCACAGCCCGAAGCAGGGTAAATCCCTCGCTTTGGGCTGTCTTTTCATCTGAAAAAGGATGAGATTGTATTTTTAATTGCTGCCCAGTCCAGCTTAAGCCTCGACGGGTGTAATGCTTGAAGCATGCCGATGCTCGCGGCGCAGGAAGTACAGCATGGTTATAGCCAGGAACACGAGGCCAAAGCCGGCCAGTATGCCGATGTTCTGCCAAGCCACCCCGATTTCCCCGCTGGAAATGACGGCTTTATAGCCAAGAACGCTGTAAGTCATCGGCAGCAGTGGATTGAGAACCTTCATCCAATCTGGAATAAGCTCTAATGGGAATGTGCCGGCGCTCGTCGTCAGCTGGAAGATCAGTATGAGGATAGCCAGGAATCGTCCCGGATTATCCAGCCAGGTGACTAGAGCCTGAATTATGAACATGAAGCATAAGCTGGTTACAAAAGTAAAGAGATAGAACATCGGTACGCTTTGCACCTCAAGCTTAAGCACGTATAGCACGAGTGCGACTGACAGAATCGCTTGGATCACGCTCATGCCCGTAAAGGCGAGGGTCCGGCTCACAAATCGATTCCACCCGGTAGCCTCGGCTACGGATGAGCCTCTGATCGGCACAACGAGCGTAGAGATCAATGCTCCGACAAACAGACCGAGAGACAAGAAATAAGGAGAAAAGCCTGTACCGTAGTTCGGAACCTCGTTTAATTTATGCTCCTCGATTTCGATCGGCTGCGCGTACATATTGACCAGTTCATCGCTTTTCTTCACATTGGAGGTTTGTTCCGCAGCTTCATTCAGCTTGCTCGCCAGCTCCTCGGAGCCCGTAGCCAGTTTATCCATGCCGTTCTTAAGCTCGCCAGCCCCATTGTTCAACTGCTTGGAGCCGCTGGCGATCGTACTGACGCCGCCGGACAATTGGCCGACGCCGCCTTGCAGCTTCTCGGCGCCTCCGCTAAGCTGCTCTGCACCGCTGGCCAAGCTTTGCCCGCCAGTCGCTGCTTCCGACAGCTTCGCGCCGAATTGCTTCAGCCCGCTCGACAGCTCCTCTTGTCCGCTGGTCAGCTGGCTTGCGCCCTCGGCGAGCTGCTGCTGGCCTTGCACCAGCTGCTCGCTGCCCTGCAATAGCTGTCCCTGGGCTCCGTGCAATTCACGCGCCCCCTGGAGCAGCTCTTGCTGGCCTGCGGCAACCTGCTCGCTGCCTTCAGCCACAGCTTTACTTGCCGCAAGAAGCTTCTGCACCTCCGGATTAGCAGCTAGATCGGAGCTCGCCTTCGTAAGCTGCTCCAGGCCTTGAGCTACGCCTTTGGCCCCTTCGGCCACTTGGCCGCTGCCCTGGAGCGAGGCTTCGAGCCCCGTTTGCAGCTTCGCGCTGCCTTGCTCAGCAGCGGCCAGACCCGCCTGCAGCTTCTCGGCACCTTGCAGAGAAGCCTGCAGACCCGTATGGAGCTGCAATCCGCCTTCATGGGCCTTGGCGGCGCCAGCCTCCAGCTGCTGCTGTGCGGCAGTCAACTGGCTCAGGCCGCTGGCCAGGCTGGAGGCTCCGCCCTTAAGCTCTTTGGCTCCTTGGCTGAGAGTTACGGCTCCTTCCTCCAACGGTGCCACGCCGTTTTGCAGCTTATTCGTGCCTTCAACAAGCTTGGCCAGGTTTTCCTTCAGCTTCAGTGCGCCTTCATCCAGCTGTACAGCACCGTCATTGATCGTGCTTGCTCCAGAGCCGGCATCGCTTAAGCCACCTGAAATTTTCTCAACCTGGTCGAATAGCGTTTCCGTATAAGCTTCAGTCACTTGAGCTGATACCTTTGCTTTAATTTCCTTCACGGCGGTTCCGCCGATTTGCGAAGCCAGGAAATTGTAGCCTTCATTCGGCTCGAAAACGAGTTTCGCCGGCTGCGGATGCTCATCCATCAAGGTCGTTGCCTTGGACGAAAAATCCTCCGGAATAACGATCGTCATATAATATTCGTCATTCTTCATCCCTTTGTCCGCTTCTTCGCGGGTAACGAATCTCCAGGAGAAGTCATCATTTTTCTTCAGCTCGGCAACTAAATCCTGACCGACCTGCAATGATTTCCCCTCATATTCGGCACCGTTATCCTGATTGACTACAGCAACGGGAAGCTCGTTCATTTTACCGTAGGGATCCCAGAAAGCCGTCAGGAACATTCCGCTGTACAGAACAGGTATGAACAGGACGACCAGTATTGGGATGATCACTTTTGGTTTTTTGAAAGAAGCTCCCAAATCCTTAAAAAACACCGACATTGATTTCATTTAGCTTCTCTCCTTTAAATATCTATATCTATTCTATATATCTATTATTGTCTATCCGCTTTCTGTTTCTCTAAACTCATTCCGGGGATAAGCCCCCCGATAGAAAAATCCGCACGAATTCCTTGATCTGCTCTTTGCTTAGCGGCTCCTCACGCTTATTCCATTCTGAGGTGAGGGCAATGTACAGCTTGAACATCACGAAGGAGACTACTTTCGGATCCAGCGAGCGAATTTCTCCGCGCTGAGCGGCGAGCGTAATTTTACTCTCCAGGTAGCTGAGAATCTCATCCTCGATCCGCTGCAAGCCTTCACGGGCCTGCGGTGTCCCGAAATCACGCACCTCCTGGAACAGCTTAATCAGCAGCTCATGCTCGCGCCTGAATTCCAGAAGCAAATCCATGGAATGGTAAACATTCTCAAAGAAGGATTTATCCTCACGAACCTCCGTCTCGGTGATCCTTTTCATATCCAATATGACGGAGCGAAGGATTTCATCAAAGAGCTCTTCCTTATTCGTAAAAAAAGTATAGATCGTTCCTTTCGCCACATTCGCAATTTTGGCTACCTGATCCATCGTCGTCGCCTTATACCCGAACAGGGCGAAGGATTTCTCTGCCGCCTCGATCACCTGCTGCCTGCGGTCTACTGCCATGATCATCACCTCCTTTTCATCAATACAGATTAGAAAATGACTAAAAGTACGTTTTGGTCATTTGGTCATTTTTCACTTTATCACTTCGATTCTTTCTTTGCAAGTTTTTTTATTTCATTCATTTTATCCCCGACTTAAGTCCAGCTTTCGACCAGTCTGCAGGCTCTTTTGTTTCATATCGCAACCTTATAAACTAGAACCAGGTATTAAAAACATTGTGATTATAAGGACACAGCAAAACCGCCCCGAACGGGACGGATCTAATCTTAAAGCAGGTGATATCATGTCCAAAAAACGAGTGCTGATTTTATCGGAGGGTTTCGGCAATGGCCATACTCAGGCCGGTCATGCGTTGGCCGCCGGGATAAAGAAGCTATATCCCGATACAAAGACGAAAGTCATGGAGCTGGGTTCATTCCTTAATCCGATAATCGCCCCGTGGATTTTGTCTGCTTATCGGGTAACCGTCAATACTAGCCCTGCACTGGTAGGAATGCTCTATCGCAAAAAATACGAAAAGCCAGTCGGTCGATTAACCCGACTAGCTCTCCATAAAATGTTCTATCAGCATGCCTCGCAAGTGATTGGGCAGCTGAAGCCCGATGTTATTATTTGCACGCATCCGATTCCCAATGCCGTTATCGCTAGGCTCAAAGCATCCGGCCTTCGCGTACCTCTATTTACGCTGATCACGGACTACGATGCGCATGGCTCCTGGATCAGTCCCGAGGTGGATCAATATCTGGTCTCCACGCCGGAGGTCAAAGAACTGCTCCTGCAGCGCGGAGTCTGTCCGGACGCCGTTCGCGTTACCGGAATACCGGTTCACCCCAATTTCTGGAGCATCCAGGATAAGGCTTCGGCGAGAAGCGAGCTTGGCATTAAACAAATGCCTACTGTACTCGTCATGGGTGGCGGTTGGGGGCTGCTGTTCAAGGAAGAGCTTATCGACAAGCTCGTCGCCTGGCGCAACAGGGTGCAGATCGTTTACTGCACCGGCAGCAACGAGAAGCTGGCTGAGAAGCTGCGCGCTTGCCCGGCAATGCAGCATGAGAACATCACCGTTATCGGCCATACTCAAGAGGTCAGCAAATGGATGGACGCCTCCGATATCTTGATCACCAAGCCCGGCGGCATGACATGCACCGAGGGTCTGGCCAAGGGCATACCTATGCTGTTCTTTGAATCGATTCCCGGGCAGGAAGAGAAGAACCGCGAATATTTCGTCAGCCATGGATTCGGTATGGAATTATCCTCACCAGAGCTTATCGATCAATGGTTCCATTCGATTACCGAGCCGTCGCAGAGCACTCTGATTTACGACAAGGTAAGCCCGCTTTATCAACCGGATTGCTGCGCCAAAGACGTAATCAGCCTGCTGCGCAAGCCTTCCGTTCAGGCCAAGCTGGAATATGCTTATTTATAGAAGGTATGATTCCCGATTTCCTTCGACTTACTCTTCGTATGAGCAATCGTAAAATCGGTGGCTAAAGATAGCGACAGGAAATAATAAGTGTCATCGGATACTTCCTTGCGCCCATGCAAAGCTTCCGTTACAGCACGAATAGAATCCTCGTTCGGAGTAACCCGATCCATTCTTCCGTTCTGAACAGGACTAAATTGAGATTTCTGATAAATAACTTTCTTAATCGTGTCGGGGTAATTGGCGGACCGTAGCCGGTTTAAGACAACGTTGGCAACAGCCACTTTGCCTTCGTACGGTTCACCTTCTGCTTCTGCCATCACAATTTTGTGGAGGAGATGCAGCTCTTCATCCGTCAAAGCGTAGTTCCAGGTAGCCTGATCCTTGTCTGCCTGGCTAAGTAGTTTTGTACGGGTGAAGTATATTTGGTTGGGGGGATGAGACATGTCTACTGCTTCTAACGCTTCTGCAGCCGCCTCAGCCTTTAACGCTTTCTCCTGCAGCAGGGCTTGCTCCGCTGCAATCAGATTGCGTGTGAAAAAGAGCTGATAACGCTGGTTCTTCTTAGATTCGTCTTGCTTCTTCATCGGCAGTCTGGAAATCAAAGGAACAACGGGTCGATAAATACGCCTCTCCTGAGCCAGGGACGCGCTTATATTCACGGCAGAATGATTACGATCCTGCTGATTTATTACGGTCATACTATTTGACGAAAGCTGTATTGAACGAACATGATTTGGACTATTATCCATACGACCCCATAATAATGAAATCGACCCTGAACAAATTAGAATAGCACTAATTAAAAGCGTGACGTAACGATTCTGTCTGAAAATATACATATGGCCTCCTACAATTACAAATATCTCTGAAATGACTCTTTCAACTATGTAACCGAAAAAAGAGGTTTTGAATACCTTCTCTCTAAAAATTTCGACATAAAGAGCCTTCCGAAAGGGAAGGCTCTCCTTATAAAGATTCAACAAATAACGGAGAAACTGGGGATTCATTTCTGCATAGATACAATCCCTACTACCTCATACATCGGACTTACGGTTACCCTAGTACGATACAACAAAATGGTGTCATTTGTCCAATCTCCAAAGGAAATTCCTTTATTTAACAGCGGCTCCCGCAGTTTTTCATTCTCCGCGAATTTACGGGCTAGCGTAATATGGGGAGCATACGGACGCTCCTCGGGAACGTATCCCAATTCAGCATTCGCGGCGGTGATCCGACTCTGAAGACGGTGCAGAGCCCCCAGCTCTCCTTGAACGCCGCTCCATAACACGCGGGGCTGCAAGGGGCGTCCAAAGACTCCGATCCCGGCTGCTTCGAGCCGAAAGGGCGCGACTCCGGACGCAGCCTTTCGAAGGGATTCCAGGATGGGCTGTACCTGAGCGGACGAAGTATCGCCAAGAAACTGCACGGTGATGTGATAGTCCGCAGGATGCACCCATTTCCGAAACTTCAAGTCATTTTGATGCCCAAGACACCAGTCGTGCAGCCGATCCTGAACAGAGCTCGGCAGAGGAATAGCGACAAACAGGCGCCACTTTTCTTCTTGATTTGACATTGCTTGCCCCTCCTTGTGAATTTATTCTCAATATTTTGACACATTTGGAGGCTCGTCGTTATTATTCAGCAAACATTTCAGATTTATAATAAATATATATATCAATAATACAATTTAATGATAGGAGAACTACAACAGCATGGGATTAGCTCGAAAAATTACTTTATCGATCATCAGCCTGCTTCTTGTTATCGGGGCTGTAATCGGCGTATTTAGCTATCAAACCGCCTACCGTCAAATCCAAAAGTCAGTTGGAATCGAGGTGCTGGGCTGCGCCAATATTACTACAGGCCTAGTGGATCCCCGAATGATCGAACAGCTGCTGCGAGGCGATCTGTCCGTTCTGCCCCTCGTCGAAGAGCAGTTGAACTGGACTGTAGATCACAAATCCTTGTTCAAGGAGGCCTTCATTCTGTCCCTGGACGGCAAAATATTGGCCGCTGACAAATACCTACAGGAACGCGGTTACTCCGCTGGAGATTCCTTTTACTTAGCGAAGATGGATCAGGATATGATCAGAGACATGAAGCATTCCGTCTACAGTGACGTATATACATACGACGGCGTAGAATTATTGTCAGGCTATGCGCCGATTTACCTGAATCATGATCCTGCCGGGCCTATCGTGGGACTGATGACTATTAACTTTGACGCTTCCATCATTCACGAGCGCACCTGGGAAATTATCACGCTGCCTTTTGCGATTGGCGCCGCCGTCTTTCTACTGGGAGCTGTCTGCGTCTATTTCTTTATCCACCGGATAATGCGGCCGATCGAGCAGCTTTCTATGCAAGTGAACAAAGTGGCGTCCGGAGATTTGAGTGTACAGCCGCCTGTCATCCGGAGCCAGGATGAAGTAGCGCAGCTTGCCCGCGATTTCGGGAACATGACTCAAAGCTTGAGACAGCTTATTGCCGAGGTCAATGAAACATCGATGCATGTCGCCGCTTCATCCCAGCAGCTGTCCGCCAGTGCCGATCAGACAGGCAAAGCGAGCGAGCAGGCTGCTGATATCACAGAAAAGCTGACAGAAGGCACTGAACAGCAGCTGCAAAGCTTGGCGGACAGCTCGGCCGTGATCAAGAATATGTCAGCAGCCATTACTGAAATTAGCCGCCGAGCGGAGGCTGTCGCGCTGTCGGCCCAGCAATCCTCCGAGGCTTCCCAGCAAGGCCGTCAATCGGTTCAGCTGAGCATGGGGCAGATGAAAGTGATGGAGCAAAAAATACAGCATCTCTCCACCATCATTCAAGAGCTGGGCAGCCATTCCAAAGAAATTCAAAGCATCCTCGATATGATGACCGAAATTTCTACGGAAACGAATCTGCTTGCCCTCAATGCTGCAATTGAAGCGGCTCGTGCGGGTGAACAAGGGCGAGGCTTCGCCGTTGTCGCCGCCTCGATTCGCAAATTGGCAGAGCGCTCCGTGGAATCAGCGAACCAAATAACAGGCTTAATTACTCATATTGTCCGTCAAATGGAGCTTAGCGGTATATCCATGGATGAAGCCTTGGAAGAAATGCTTCATAGCAATGAGCTTGTACGCATGGCGGGTCAGTCGTTTACGGAAATCGAATCTTCCGCCGCGTACACCGCAGAAGCCATCGAGGGCGTCGCTCTGAACGTAAAGGAGCTCTCTGACCGTTCTGTGCATTTAGTAGGGTCAATAGACGATATCGTCGCGGTCGCCAATCATAATGTGGAGCGGGCTCAGACGATGTCCGCTGCATCCGAGGAACAACTGGCCGCCATGGAGGAGGTCGGAGCCTCTGCGAGCTTCCTGTCCAGTCTATCGGAAAAGCTGCATACCATGATTGAGCGTTTCAAAATATAATCTCTGCACACCATAAGATGACCTCTGAAAAG
>NZ_JBHGVC010000007.1:0-281818 GCF_042714055.1 Paenibacillus lentus | reverse complement strand
AAGATCAGAGGTCATCTTATTTGGCCTAAGGCCGTCTATATTTTATATTAATTTCTCCGCTGACGGGCACGGGCTTCGCCGCCCTTGCGTCCCGCCTCCTCACGGCTCATCTTTCCGTTATCATTATCGGAATCTCTGCGGGCTTCGCCGCCTTTTTGTCCAATCTCCTGATAGAACTCTTTATCGTGGTTACGCGAAGTGGCTTCGCCACCTTTTTTCCCGATTTCCTGGTAGAAATCCTTATCATGATTCCGGGCTGTGGCTTCGCCGCCCTTCTGTCCGATCTCCTGATAGAACTCTTTGTCATGATTTCTAGCGGTCGCCTCGCCGCCTTTGCGTCCTGCTTCCTCCAAGCTCATCTTACCGTCACGATTTTTGTTAGCCATGTTGGTTCACTCCTTATCGTATTTGTAAGGTACTCTATCGGGTACGGTATTGTATTACCCGCTCGAAGGAAATTAAAACATCAGCGACGGATATTATAGGTCTTGGCTATCGGGACATAAGTGACTTTGTCAAGAAGGATATCATAGCCTAGCGACTCTCCATTTACGGTAATCGTGATTTTTTTCAATGTATGATCCAGCTCTTTCGCTGGCTGCTTCTGGTTCATCATATCGTTCTCTCCTTTTAAATCTATACGATTTGCATTGACGGTTAAAATTAACCTGTCTGGAGATCATCGAAACAGCAAGCATGGTTACAACACAAAGACAGCAATCAGCAGGTATTGAACAGAACCGATAATTTCTATGATTCCTACTTTCATAGGCCGCAATGCTTTTCCCGCAAAAAGAAAGGTGCGGATCCCCGAGAACAAATAGGCCATCATCATGAAGGGCAGGCCCAGCAGCCAAGGAATAATCAGGAGCAGTACGTGATAGCCTTTCGCGCAGGCAAGCCATCGCTTATTTGTCCGTTCGCGAAATACGGACTTCACAAAGAACACGCTGCCCATGAAATATAGCGTATTGAATACGATTATAAGAAGCATCATGCGGTTCCAACCGCCGCCGCCGAGCAAATAAGCAGCTGCCCCGCCCAGCGAGAAAATTAGAATGGCGCACAGATCATTGAACCATGACCGTTCGGATTTTTGTTTAACATACCAAATGTTGACCATCAGCAGCACGAGTAAAATCGGCCCGAAATACAGCAGCTGCGGCTGACGGAGAAGTACCGGAATTAAGCATAGAACCGCAATCGAGCCGTAGATCGCTCCCCATTGAACCAAATGCATGCGATCCCTGCGTCTTTTGATAGATTGAAGGAGCGGATAAGACGATAAATATAGAAACAGCCATGCCAGAAATAGGAACAAATGCGTCCCCTGCGGCTTCCCCGCCATCATTCCGATCGCGAAGGGAACACAGACCATGGCCCATCCCCCATGCTCATGAGGGATTACAATCCCATGCTTTTTCACAAGCTCTGACTCTCCTCTTGACTACTTTCTTTTTACCCGCCAATATAGGACATATTTATCTTGGTACGCTGGGATGCCCGCTGCTGTGTTCGTTCATCGGAATAGCGATCCTCCCGCTTCTCCCAAACGCCGCGAATGGCGGAGAGGATTTCCTCTTCGGATGCTCCTCCGCGAAGCAGCTCCCGCAAGTCAAAACCGCGTGATGCGAACAGGCAGGTATAAAATTTACCCTCCGATGACAACCGTGCCCGGGTGCATGTAGAGCAGAAGGATTCCGACACCGAGGTAATGAATCCGATCTCCGCTGCTCCGTCCTTGTACCGATACCGCTGCGCTACCTCTCCATAATAATGCGGCTCCAAGGGCTCCAGCTCGTCCCCTGCGGACAGCCTGTCGTAAATCTCTTGCTTGGTCACGACCTGCTCTATGCTCCAGGCATTGTCGTTCCCGACATCCATGAATTCGATAAAGCACAGCGTGATGCCGAGCTGCTTGAAATATGCGGCCATCGGAAGGATTTCGCGGTCATTCACGCCCTTTTGCACAACCATGTTGACTTTAACCTGAAAGCCCACTTCTCTTGCATAGATAATATTGTCCAAAATGATGCCGGGTTCAATGCCTCGTCCGTTCATATAAGCAAACAGCTCGGGTTCAAGCGCATCCAGACTGATATTCAACCGGCGCAAGCCTTGATCAAATAACGGCTGAGCGTACTGCTTCAGAAGAAGGCCATTCGTCGTCAGCCCCACATCTTCGATTCCCTCCAACCTCGACAGCCTCCCTACAATTTCCGGCAAATCTCTCCGCAGCAAGGGCTCCCCGCCGGTGATCCGAATTTTCTTGACCCCGAGTGAGGCGAATATCCGGGCCACCGTGCAAATCTCATCCACAGTCAGTTGATCATTTTTCGGCAAAAATTTATAATCATCACCGAAAATTTCCTTCGGCATGCAATAGATGCAGCGAAAATTGCAGCGATCCGTGACGGAAATCCGCAAATCGCGGATCGGCCGACGCAGCTGATCACGTATAGGTTCTATAGTCATATTACATGCCGCCTCTCTCTATCTAGCTAATATCACTGAATAAGCCGACGTAATGAACGACTTCTCCCGACTCATCTTTAACCGCATTGATCGTCAGGAACTCCAAGTATTCCTGCCCGCTTTTGCGACGATTCCAAATTTCTCCTTGCCATTGTCCTGTTTGCCTGATGCTGTTCCACATTTCCTCGTAAAATGTTCCAGACTGTCTTCCTGATTTTAGAATACTCGGCTTGTTGCCGACAACCTCCGCCTCTTCATAACCCGTGAGCTTCGTGAACGCCGGATTAACGTTTCGAATCACACCTTTCGAATCCGTAACCAGAATCCCCTGCCCCGTCGACTGAAACACCTCGTTCGATACAACCAGCCGATCATGGTAATACATCCATACGACGAGAATAAGACTGGCTAGGGCGACCTGAGACAAAGCCATGAAGCCGATGGAATATTGACCTGTCATAGAATAAATCATCGACAGCATCAGCGGAGGAAAAAAGCCTCCCAGCCCGCCCATCATCGACACGATTCCGTTCACCGTCCCGGCCTGCTTGCTAAAATACTGCGGGACAAGCTTAAAGATAACGCCATTTCCTATGCCTGCGCAAATCGCTATCGTCAAGCTGCCTACAGTATAAAGCCCAATGGATGGAGAGAAGGCGAGAAGGATGGCTGACACAGTCAGGCCCAGAAACACGCCCATGAGCAATACGAGCGGCTTGAACTTATCCCCCAGCCATCCGCCGAGCGGGCGCATAAAAGTTGCCAAAGCGATAAACCCGGCGGTACGCATGCCCGCATCGACTTTATCCAGTTCAAAATGAGATACCAGAAAATTCGGCAGGTACACCGTAAAGGCTACAAACGAACCAAACGTAATAAAATAAAAAAGCGAGAACAGCCATAGCTTATCGTTCTTATAAACACCCTTGATCTCCTCGAGAATCGGTGTCTTGACCTTCGTTTCTTTTCGATCACCGAAGATGACATTCAGAGCTATAAAAATCAATAGCAGCACAAGATACAGTTTAACCGTAAACGACCAGCCTGCCTGAGACGCGACAACCGGTGCCGCAAAGGTCGTAATGGCCGTCCCCAAATTGCCGATCCCATAAACTCCATTGACTAGCCCGTGTCTTTCCTTCGGATAGTATTTCGGCAAGGACGTGACCCCAACCGAGAATACGGCTCCGCCAATCCCCAGGAACAAGCCGCCGATAACCAAATCGGCAAACGTAGAAGCCTTACTAATATAGAATACCGGGAAAAGCAACAAGATGAAACTCACAGAAAATACAAAGCGAGCACCAAGGACATTCGCATAATAACCAAAGGGGATGCGCAGGATCGAGCCCAGCACCACAGGAATGGCCGTTACGATCGCCAGCTGTTCGGGCGGAATTGAAATGTCCTCTTTAATAAATGGAAGAAGCGACGAAATAATTACCCAAACCATAAAACCTAGCACAAGATTCATCGTTTGCAAGGGCAATTGTATTTTTCTTATCATCAGATCACCTAATTCCTACGTACTGAATGACAATGTATTGATTCCCAATATCTATTGTAAGGGTGACCTGGGGAAAAAAATAATAGGGATTTCCCCTGATCCTGCCAAGGAAATCCCTAAACTATAGTTGTTTTTTTCGATGCTTCAAAAATCGAGAAGCTTCTTCTTGAGCGCATACTCAACAAGCTCCGGCCGGCTTTTTAAGCCCAGCTTCTCCATGATTTTCGCCTTGTGCACTTCTACGGTTTTTACAGAGATATACAGCCTTTCAGCGATTTCCTTGTTGCCGTAACCCTTGGCAACGAGCGGCAATATTTCGATTTCCCGCTTGGTCAGCTGATTGAAGGGATCGGAATCGCTGGATTCCTGATCCTTCTTAATGAATTCCCTCACCAAAGAGGTCGCCATTTTGGAGTGGATATACGTTCCGCCTTGATGAACGGTGCGGATCGCCAGCAAAAGCTCCTCGTCGGGCGCATTTTTCAGCACATAACCCGCCGCGCCGTTTTTCAGGACATGAAATAAATACTCCTCATCATCGTACATCGTGAGAATCAATATTTTCGTATCCGGATAATCGCTGCTGATTTTCCCTGTCGCGATTAACCCGCTTTCACCAGGAGGCATGCTTAAATCCATCAGCAAGACATCGGGGCTATGCTTGGCGACCATTTGATAAGCCTCTATTCCGTCCGCAGCCGTGGCCACGACCTCCATATCCGGCTGATAATTCAGAATCATGGAAAAGCCGCTGCGCACGACGGCATGATCATCGGCGATGACAATCTTCACTCCCGATCCCCTCCCTGAATAAATGGTGATAAAGGTATGCGAAGGTGAACCTTGGTTCCTGCACCCACCTCAGATAAAATCGTTAACTGGCCTTGTACCAGCTCCGCCCGTTCCCGCATGCCGAACAGGCCGAGCCCCGTTCCCCTTGCATCCCTGGCGTTCAAATGGAAGCCGGAGCCCTCGTCCTGAACGATAAGCTGAAGCTCTCCCTCCTCCTCGAACAGTCTAACTGATATTTCATCCGTATTGGCATATTTAAGCGCGTTCAATACGGCTTCCTGACATATTCGGTAGACGACCGTTTCGATTTCGTTGCTGTAACGTGCGGCGGACAGTTCTGTTTTAAAGTCCACAAGCAAGCCGTAATTTTTCTCGATCCATTTGAAATGAGAGCGAAAAGCCGCCTCCAGCCCGAAATCGTCCAGAGAGGCTGGACGCAATTCAACGGCTAAGCGCCGAATATCCTCCAGCAGCCGGGTCAACGAGGCTTCAGTCTGCTGCAGCTTGTTCAGGACAACCTGATCCGTATCCATATATTTTAGAACACGCAGATCGACGAGCGAGCTGAGCAGCTCCTGGGCGACGCTGTCGTGCAGCTCCCGGGAAATCCGCTTTCGCTCGTCTTCCTGCGCTTTGATGACGTATTTGGTCATATTCGTCTGGTGGAGCATTTCCTGAGTTCGATACTGCTTCGTCAAGTTAAGCAGCATGAAGACGCGAATGTCCTCCGCTTCATCAATTCGATGAAAGCTTGCCGCATAAGGCACAAGCCCTTTGCCCCGCGTGTTTAGATAGACTTGAAAGGAGGAGAAGTCTTCCCCTCTGTTGCTTAGAAAGCAATTTATGCATGATATCATCGCTTCCTCATTCGTATAGCCGGCACAGGACTGGCAGATCGAAATCTTCTCGCCTCTGTGCAGCTGCTCGATGACATCCAGATCAAGGATGCTCTCCGCAGCCGGGTTCATATGCAGAATTTCCCCTTCATTGCTGATGAAGAAGATCGCCTCCATGCTGTTATCATACATTTTTTTTAACAGATCATGAGATAGTTTGGTATCCTTCAAGCGAGGTCACTCCTCTACCAGCTCTCTGGTGAAAAATGGGCCGAACGAAGGGTCTAAATGCTGCCTGAAATCGTCTAACAGCGACGATGTCAATCGGTTTTCTTCGCGGAAGCCCACGAGCAATACCCCCGTAACGCGGCTATCCTTCCATAAAGGAATCGCACATACTGTTTTGAGCTGCTCGGCCACGATGATCGGGTAATTAAATAAATCGCCCGGATCGAGCTCCGCCTCTATATTTTGAATAAGCATCGGTTTTCCCGTCTTGAACACGATCCCGGCAATCCCTTTGCCCGAATGCAATACAATTCGCTTATAACGCTGATTTAAATTGCCCGATGCATATTGCCATGTCAGCACGAATTGGTTCGCCGCCGATTGCACCAGTGCAATCGAGACGAAATCAAAGTCAAATCGTTCCCGAAGGGTATCGATCGCCAGTTGATAATCAAAATCAAAATTCGGTTCATCCTTCATCCTATTTGCTCCCTTGCTTATTGAAAAGAAAGAAGGCGCTGCGCCTTCTCTCTACAATCCATGTTTACGGTTCTTCCTGTATAGGATATAACTTCTCCCCACATAATTCAACGGAACGCTCCAGACGTGAACCAGCCTAGTGAACGGCCACAGAGCAAATATAAAGAATCCGGCCAAAATATGAATCTTGAACGAAAGCGGCACATCGGCCATGAAGCTGGCATCCGGGCGGAGCACGAAAAGATCGCGGAACCAAATCGATACGCTGGATCGATAATCGAACTCGGGCTGGACGGCATTGGTCACGATCGTGCTGTACATCCCCATGATCACGATAAACAGAAGCAGCAGGTTTACGATGATATCGGAGGCGGAGCTTAATTTGCGAACATTTTTGATCGTTAATCGGCGCGCCGTCAGAAGGAGCATTCCTCCCAGCGTAAGAAATCCGAATATACTGCCGATATATACCGCTCCGAGATGGTAAAGATGATCGCTAATGCCCAGTGATTCCATCCATTCTTTAGGGATGCCCAATCCGGCGATATGTCCGCCAATGACCGGAATAATGCCGAGATGGAACATCAGGCTGCCTGCCTTGAGATGCTTCTTCTCAATAAATTCACTCGATTTGGCCGTCCAGTTGAACTGGTCATGGCGATAACGGTATATATGGCCGACCACGAATACGACGATACAAGCATAAGGGAAAATGACCCATAGAAATTGATCCAGCAAGCTCATCGTATCTCCTCCTGTCTGATACAGGATTTCAAGGTTTCCCGCAAAGCTTTAATCAGATGAAAATAGGGGCTGCTGTTCTTCTCCAACGATTTCAGCAAATGATAGGTTCCGTCCTCGATCACGCCCGCCAAGACGCTGAAATCCCTCTCGGCCTGCGGGTATCCCCGCCATTCGGCGGCGTAGATAAACTCGCACATCAGCGGCAAGTAATCCGACAATTCATGATCCGGCATATCCAGCCCGAACATCTGGTACAGGATTTTCAGCTTGGCCAGCATTTGCCCGCGCTCCTTCGAATCCTCGAATTTAAAATAGGTCATGTACAAGGTCGAATCCTTTTGAAAATCGAAGGTCTGCACATACATCTCTTCAATTTGCTCCAGGCTGTAGCCGTGCATCAGCTCCCAGAATCGCTCGACATGCTCGTAAGCCGGATCGGCTGGATCTAGTATTTCTTCCATCAAAGATGGATGAAAGTCGAGCTTCTCGGGGTACGTGAGCTGCTGGGCGAAAAAACCGAATAACGGCTTGTTTTCATATAGCTTCTCAAGATTAATCACGCCAAATTCCCCCATAGAAATTCTCTTCCTCTTTTGCATTTTTGTTCCCCGGCGCTCCAGCAAATCCACAGCCGCCGCAATCCATCCCGAACCCCTCAGAGCCCTGTGCATGATAAGTGTCCAGATACGTTTCCTTATGGGACGTCGGAATGACGAAACGATCCTCGTATTTGGCAATGGCCAGCAGGCGATAGATTTGTTCCGTTTGGTGCGCGTCCAATCCAAGGCGATGCAGCCGCTGCTCCTCAAAAGGCTGGCCGGTTTGCAGGGATCTCATATAAGATCTCATCATCGCCAGACGCTGCAGAGATTCCTTTACCGGCTCGGGATCGCCCGCGGTCAGCATGTTAGCCAGGTACTGAATAGGCGTTCTCATTTCCTCAATTGCCGGGAAAATCATATCCGGGTTCTGAATCGAATCCTTGCCCTCAAAATAATTCATGATCGGGCTGAGCGGCGGCACATACCAGACCATCGGCAGTGTCCGGTATTCAGGGTGCAGCGGAAACGCGAGCTTGTATTCGATTGCCAGCTTATAAATCGGAGATTGCTGGGCCGCTTCAATCCACTCCTCGGTTATGCCGTCTGCCCGGGCCTGTGCAATGATCGCCGGATCATTCGGATCCAGAAACAAATCGCACTGCGCCTGGTACAAATCCTTCTCCTCCGGCATAGAAGCCGCCTCCTGCACGCGGTCGGCATCGTACAGCAGCACGCCGAGGTAACGTATGCGCCCTGTACATGTTTCTGAGCATACCGTCGGAAGCCCGGCTTCAATCCGCGGAAAGCAGAAGGTGCATTTCTCCGCCTTATTCGTCTGCCAGTTGAAGTACACCTTCTTGTACGGACAGCCGGTCATGCAGTAACGCCAGCCGCGGCAGGCCTCCTGGTCGACGAGGACAATGCCGTCCTCGTCGCGTTTGTACATCGCCCCGGACGGGCAGGAGGCTACGCAGCTCGGGTTCAGGCAGTGCTCGCACAGTCGAGGGAGATACATCATGAAGGCCTGCTCGAAGTTAAACTTGATCTCCTCTTCGATCTTCTCGATATTCGGGTCTTTAGGGCCCGTTACATGGGCTCCGGCCAGATCATCCTCCCAGTTGGGCCCCCAGTCCAGATCCATATTGTCGCCCGTAATCGCCGACTTCGGACGCGCTACGGGCTGATGCTTTTTCTCTCCTGCATTCGTGAGGTGTTCATAGTTGTAATTCCACGGCTCATAGTAATCCTTCATCTCCGGCATGTCAGGGTTATGAAAGATTTTGCCGAGGGCGATTTTGGACAGCTTGTTTCCCGATTTCAATTCAAGCTTGCCGTTCTTCAGCGTCCAGCCGCCCTTGTACTGCTCTTGATCCTCCCACCGCTTCGGATAACCGATGCCGGGCTTCGTTTCCACATTGTTGAACCACATGTATTCAGCACCCGGACGATTCGTCCATGTGCTCTTGCAGGTCACGCTGCAGGTATGGCACCCGATGCACTTATCCAAATTCATGACCATGGCGATTTGCGCTTTAATCTTCAAGCCAGTTGACCTCCTTCATTTTACGGACAGCCACATAGACATCCCGCTGATTCCCTATCGGCCCGTAATAGTTGAAGCCGTAACTGAGCTGAGCGTAGCCGCCTACCATTTGCGTAGGCTTGACATGAATTCTCGTCGGCGCGTTATGGCTTCCCCCGCGCTCCTTCGTAATTTCGGAGCCCGGCACATTAATATGCTTATCCTGTGCGTGATACATGAACAATGTGCCCTTCGGCATGCGGTGGCTGACGACGGCCCGTGCGGTAACGACGCCGTTGCGGTTGTACACCTCAAGCCAATCATTATCCTCGATCCGATGCGCCGCTGCATCCTCGTCATTGATCCAAACCGTCGGCCCGCCGCGGAATAAGGTCAGCATATGCAAATTATCCTGGTACGTGCTGTGGATATTCCATTTGCCATGCGGGGTCAAATAGCGAAGCACGAGCGTATCCATGCCCCCGGTAATCTGTTTGTCCCTAGGCCCGAAAACCATGGGCGGCAGCGTCGGCTTATACACCGGCAGGGCCTCGCCGAATTGCAGGAAGAGCTCATGATCGATATAAAAGTGCTGTCTTCCCGTCAATGTCCGAAAAGGAACCAGACGTTCGATATTCGTCGTGAACGGCGAATATCGCCGGCCCATCTTGTTCGAGCCGCTAAATACCGGCGTAGGGATCACTTCACGCGGCTGTACCGTGATGCTCTGGAACGTGATGCGCTCGGCTGCGCGATCTGCGGAAATATCCTTCAACTCGACTCCCGTATCCTGCTCGGCCGACTCCCAGGCCCGTTGGGATACCCTTCCGTTCGTCGCCGAGGATAAATTGAGAATCGCGTCGGCCGCATGACGAGCGGTACGGAGCTTCGGCAGCCCATTTTTGATCGTGTCGTCGTGATATGTGCCATTCATGCGTTTTAATTCCTCATATTCCTCGGCAACCGAGAAGCTGACACCGTGAGCTCCCACCTTGCCAGTGGCCAGATTCGGCCCGAGCGTTACATATTTATCGTAAATTTTCGTATAATCGCGTTCGATGATGCTTAAATTCGGCATCGTTTTGCCGGGAATCGGTTCAACTTCTCCCTTGCGCCAATCCTTGATTTCGCCATAAGGCTGGGCGATCTCGTTCACAGAATCATGCGCAAGCGGCGAGGCGACAAGATCCTTGTATACGCCTGGCAAATATTCCTTCGCCATTTCCGAAAAATCCTTTGCAATCGTCCGATAAATATCCCAATCTGAACGGGATTCCCATAGCGGATCGACCGCAGGGTTAAACGGGTGTACAAATGGATGCATATCGGTGGAAGACAGATCCGTCTTCTCATACCATGTGGCCGCAGGCAAGACGATATCCGCGTACATCGGCGTAGAGGTCATGCGGAAATCCAGCGCGACCAGCAGATCCAGTTTTCCTTCCACCTCGTCCCGCCAAACCATCTCCTGCGGTTTATCCTCCTCGTTCGGCACAGAGAGCAGCCCATCGGCGGTGCCGAGCAAGTGCTTCATGAAGTACTCCTGCCCCTTCGCCGAGCTTGAGATCAGATTGGAACGCCAGACGAACAAGGTTCGCGGGTAGTTCTCAGGAGCATCAGGGTCTTCAATGGCAAATCTCGTTTTTCCCGAGACAATTTGATCCTGCGCATGCTGGATAATGCTATCGTTATCCGCTGCTCCGCTCGAAGCAGCTTCCTCGGCAAACGCCAGGCTGCTCTTATTGAACTGCGGATAGGATGGGAGCCAGCCCAGGCGCGCCGCGAGTACATTATAATCGGCCGGATGCTGATAGCGAATCTCTCCGCCAGTCGGCGATTTCAGCGATTCCGTGCCCGTCTCCTCGTACTTCCACTGATCGGTGGCAAAATAGAAGAACGAGGTCGCATTTTGCTGACGGGCAGCTCCCTGCCAGTCCTTCGCGAAGGAAATCGTTGACCAGCCTTCGATCGGGCGGCATTTCTCCTGTCCTACGTAATGCGCCCAGCCCCCGCCGTTTACGCCCTGCGAGGCAGTCAGAATGACAAGGTTCAGGATAGATCGGTAGATCGTATCGCTGTTAAACCAGTGATTGATGCCGGCTCCCATAATAATCATGGAGCGTCCTCCGGTATCCAGGGAATTCTGGGCGAATTCGCGGGCAATTTGAACGACAATCGAAGACTTGACCCCCGTAATTTGCTCCTGCCATGCAGGAGTATAGCGGGATAAGGCATCATCATATCCGTTCGCATGGTCTTTGCCGCCGGTACGACGCACGCCATATTGACTTAGCATTAAGTCATATACCGTAGCGACCAGCCGCTGTGTTCCATCGGCAAGCTGAATCGGTCGGGCTGGAATCGTACGCTTGAAGGTTCCATTTCCGGTATTATCAAAGAATGGAAAGACAATTTCTTTCCATTCGCCGCCATGTGCTTCAATGGACAACGAGGGCAAGATCCTTGTGCCGTCTTCCCGCTCCAGAATGAGGTTCCATTTCTTGTCCTTCTCCCAGCGCTGGCCCATCGTTCCGTTAGGAATCGTAATTTCATTTGCTGCTTCATCCCAAATAACCGGTTTCCATTCGGCATGCGGCGAAGCGTCTCCCAAATCGCTGGCTCGCAAGAAACGGCCTGCTTTATAGCTGCCTTCATGCGGTTCCAGGAGAATCAGGAAAGGCATGTCTGTATATTGCTTCGCATAATCCAGGAACACCGGCTCCTGGCGCTCCTCATAAAATTCATTTAAAATGACATGCGTCATCGCCTGCGCAAGAGCGGCATCCGTACCCGGGTTCGGTGCAAGCCAGTTATCGGCGAATTTCACGTTTTCGGCATAATCCGGGGCGATTGATACTACCTTCGTTCCTTTGTAGCGAACCTCTGTCATGAAATGAGCATCCGGCGTGCGTGTCAGCGGTACGTTAGAGCCCCACATCATCAGGTAGCCGGAATTGTACCAGTCGCTTGACTCCGGCACATCCGTCTGCTCCCCCCAAATTTGGGGCGATGCCGGCGGAAGATCGGCATACCAATCATAGAAGCTAAGCATTTCCCCTCCGAGCAGTGAAATGAATCGTGCGCCTGAAGCGTAGCTAATCATCGACATCGCTGGAATAGGCGTGAAGCCGGCAATACGATCCGGCCCATACTTGCGAATCGTATAGATGAGCTGCGCAGCGATTAGCCGGGTGGCTTCCTCCCAGGTAACGCGGACGTGGCCGCCCTTTCCACGAGCTTGTTTATAAGCTCTTGCCTTCTCTGGATCCTCCACAATGCTTGACCACGCCGCGACTGGATCGGAGGCTTCCTGCAGGGCTTGCTTCCACATGCGCCATAACCGCCCCCGCATATACGGGTATTTCACTCGCAACGGGCTATATTCATACCACGAAAATGAAGCGCCGCGCGGGCAGCCGCGCGGTTCGAATTCAGGCATATCCGGGCCGCATGACGGATAGTCGATTTGCTGATTTTCCCATGTTATAATTCCATTCTTCACAAATACCTTCCAGCTGCAGGAGCCCGTGCAATTGACGCCATGCGTCGTGCGTACCACTTTGTCATGCGACCAGCGACCGCGATACATGTTCTCCCAAGTCCGATCCTTCTCCTCGAGAATCGACCAGTTTCCGGAATAGCTTTCTGTCGGTTTAAAAAACTTCAGTCCAAATTTCCGTTTCATTTTCATTGGACATCCTCACTCCCTCTGCAGAACGACAATGATATGATGGGAATCAATAGATTGTCTATTCTTATAGAGGTTGTTCAAAAAATCAATCTTTGATCACGTAGCAACACAAGAAGTCCATTCGGCATCGAATCTTGAATTCATCCGGGCCTAGCCTATGCTTTCGAAGTATGTTTCCTTCGGAAACATTTTAGGTGCTCACGTAGGTTTTGCCTAGCGTATGCTTCCGTAGTCGCTTTCTACGAAAACGTGTAGCTGTGCTCCTCAGTCCCTAGCTTCATTCAACCTTCTCGGTGCTGAAAGCCTGATTTTTTGAACTCGTACTTATACATCTATTATGAGAGGGAGCACCTCTTTTTCCTATAAGGGGAAATCCCTATATCCCTGCGGAGAATTCCCTCTTTCTAGCATAAGGCGGCGGTTTGCGTGCTATAGTGGGTTTACTTGCAATGAGCCGACCCAGTATAATGAAACGCGAACCATGGATACGACCTGTTATCTTAATCCTGAAGGGAGTTTATATATATGAGGAAATTAGGATCATTCCTCGCCCTGTTCCTGTTAGCTTCTCTATTGGCGGGCTGCAACGCAGCTTCCAGTACGGGGGATGCCTCCAAAGAAAAGGTGGAGCTTACGATTTCAGCAGCCGCCAGCCTCACGGATGCCATGAAGGAAATACAATCCTCCTATGAGGATGAGCACCCTGCCGTGAAGCTCCATTTCAATTTCGGAGGCTCCGGTGCTCTGCAGAAGCAAATCGAGCAGGGCGCGCCCGTAGACTTATTTCTTTCTGCGGCAACCCAAAATATGAATGCCTTGGTCGACCAGGGGCTCATCGAAGCCAGCCAGCACCAAATTGTGTTAAAGAATGAGCTCGTCGTCATCACCTCTAGCTCTGGCGGCAGCCAGGTCGAAGTTCGAGAACTGCAGGATTTAACAAAGGAGGAGATCCAGTTAGTAGCGATTGGCATTCCCGAGAGTGTTCCGGCGGGAAGCTATGCCCGGGAGACTTTAACGCATGCCCAATTATGGGACAAGCTCCAGCCAAAGATGATACAGGCCAAGGATGTCCGGCAGGTTCTGCAATATGTAGAGACGGGTAACGCCGATGCCGGCTTCGTATATCAGTCTGATGCGATGACTTCACAGAATATTGCCATCGCATTTTCGGTGGACACCTCCAGCTACACTCCCGTCGAATATCCGATCGGCATTCTCAAATCGACCAAGCATATGAAGGAAGCAGTAGAGCTATATGATTATCTTCAGTCCGAGGAGGCGCTGGAGGTCTTCAAAAAATACGGCTTCTCTGCACCGCTGCCCTTATGATCCAGATGCAAATCCCTTGGCAGGAATTCTGGCAGCCTATCCGCTTATCCTTGCAGGTTGCATTGCTATCCAGTGTCTTAGTGACGATTTTCGGTACGGCGATAGCCCGATGGGTATCCGCACGGCAGTTTAGAGGCAAAACCTTGTTGGAGACTGTGCTAATGCTGCCGCTTGTGCTGCCTCCCACCGTTGTCGGTTTTTTGCTGTTAGTCCTCTTGGGAAGAAGAAGCGGGGCGGGTCAAGCGATTGAGTGGTTATTCTCCTCGCCAATCGTATTCACTTGGTGGGCGGCGGTTATCGCTTCCATCGTCGTCTCCTTCCCGCTCGTCTATCAGACGATGAAATCCGGCTTCGCCTCAATCGATCGCGAGCTGGAGGATGCGGGGCGATCCAGCGGGGCCAGCGAATGGCAAGTATTTCGTTATATCACGCTGCCCCTGAGCAGCCAATCCCTGATAACGGCCTATATTCTTGGCTTTGCCCGGGGGCTGGGAGAATTCGGAGCTACGATTATGTTCGCGGGCAATATTCCGGGCAAAACGCAGACCCTCCCCACCGCCATCTATGTCGCCGTAGATACTGGACATACGGAGCTCGCCTGGCTTTGGACGATTACGATCATCCTGATCTCCTTCGTCATGCTGTTGATCACGCAGCGAAACAACAAAAAATGGTGAAGCAAGCGCCGAGCTTGCCTCACCATTTTTATTTTTACCCCGACTTATTGAACCACCTCTATCCATATAAGTTCTATAGATTTTTAGCGTAGTTTTCGTTGGGGATCTTCGTTAACACAACATACAAGCTGGAGTTAGAATCCTCCCCGCTTCGATAAGAAAAGTCTTCGTCACCGACGACGTGAACAATATCTCCCTTGGTAACAGCGGATTCCTGGCCATTGCAAGTGACTGAACCAGCTCCTTCAAGGACTAAAATATACACATTAGCACCGGGATGTTTATGCGTTGGCAGCTCCGCTCCCGGAGTAAAGTTCAATACAAAAATAACATTATCCTCTTCCTTAAAAACAATACGCTTGGTAAATTTGTTGTCCTGATATTCTTGATACTGGGAAAGATTAACTTTTTCCATTGTAATCATCCTCCTTATAATTTGAATAGCTTTAGCAGACAATTAAAATCGCACTTCATACTCGCAGCATTCGTCTCCATTGACATTGCATTTGATTTCCCGGACGAACACCCTTTTATCCATCATTTTGCTAAGCGCTCCCTCCATGATTGCCCCTTCCAGATCGCAAACCAGACTTCCCTCGATCTCAGGCAGCCCTACGCAAAAACAGTCTTTCACCGCGATATGAAGCTTGTTGGCCTCCTCGAGAACAATTTGTGGATCACCTACCTGCAATTCCCGGAACAAATCGAGCAGCTCCTGCACAGAATGGACGGGCAGACTTTCCCCGATTTTTCGGCCAACCGTAATTGTCGTTCCCCTTCCTTTCATCGGCAGCCCTTGATACATGCCAATGAGGCGAATCGCTCTATAAAGCTCTATCGGCACCGCATCTCCTAATGTTGTTCTTGATATCTTCTTCATATCGTCAAAAGAAAATTCCTTCAAAGTATCCACGCCGCTCATCCCCAACCACCTCGTTTCTTCATAATAAACAAATTCTTAATATCATTGTATTAGATTCATATTCCTTCCTTGTGATTTTCGTCACAATATAAAGAATTAAAAAAATGTAAGCCTCTCATCCATCTCACTCCGAGAAAAGCTTACATTCAATGACCTATAATTACCGTAAACCGAAGCTGTTCCGGTGGAACACCGTGTCCTCGGCATACATTTTTTTCGGCGGCGGGTCGCTGGCCGGATAACCCAGACCCAAAATAGCAACTACACGAAGCTTAGCAGGAATATTCAATAAATCCCGTACGTAGTTTTCACGCTGCGAAGATTCGTTATGATCCTCGGAATGATAGACTGCCCCCCATGCCGCCCCGAGTCCAAGCGATGTCGCAGCCAGCCACAAGTACCCTCCAGCGATGGAAGCGTCCTGCAGCCAATACTTGCTTAGCTCCTCGTTGCCTATAATGACCACCCCTATAGCAGCCTGCTCCAGCCAACGCATATAAGGCGTCGTCTTGCTCAACTGGGCCAGAAGCGGCTTATTCGTGACCACAATAAATTCCCTTGAAGGCAGATTGTTTCCAGTGGGAGATTGATACAAGGCCATAGTAAGCTTACCTAAATCCGTTTCTGAAATGGGAAGCTCCTTAAACGCTGTAATCTCTCTCCGTTTCTGAATTGCCGCCAACACGTCCATTTTAATCACCATCCAATCCATAGTTTTGTTATAATAGACCGATAAAACCAATCTGCTTACTATTATAATCCAAAAATTTATGGTTGGAAATTTGATCGAATAAAAAATAATACCTATAATCGAATACAAGTAAATTCAATCCGAATAGGAAGGGGCTTTAACCATGATAAAGTTGGAAGTATCGCCATTAGCCGAACGCAGACTTCAGGAGAATTTAGGTGAACAGCCGGGGGTCATCAAGCTGTATTACGATACGGAAGGATGCGGCTGTGATGGAATCAGTACACTGCTAATCCAAAGCGAGAGGGGCAAATACGACATTCCGATCGAGGCTGGAAGCTTGTCCTTTGTCGTCGATCAGCAGCATCAGATTTTCTATGAGGAGATGCTGTGGCTTGATGCGGAGGAGAACTATCCTGCCTTCAAATTGAGCAGCAAATCATCCACGTACAGCTCAAATGTCCAGCTTCGGGACATGCGGCAAACGAACCACCAATAGCCCTGCGGGTCATATCTAAGACCGTTCGAGCTTAAAGGCGGCCTCTGCCAATCATTCGCATTCAAGAATTTCCTTCAGAACAAGGGCATGGTTGTGCTTCTGATCCTTTGCAGCGAACAGTAAAGTGACGGTTTCTTTCTCGCTCCAGGAGCGTAATTGCTCCAAATGCCCAATAACCTCTTTTGAAGCCAGTTCTTTCTCATAACGTTCCGCAAATTCGGCAAAACGTTCGGGCTTATGATCAAACCATTTGCGAAGCTCGGTATTCGGGGCGATTTCCTTCATCCATAAGGACAGCTGAGCTTCGGCTTTGCTGACGCCGCGGGGCCATATTCTGTCTACTAGAATACGCTTGCCATCTTCACTGGCGGGGATCTCATAAATTCTTTTTATTTTTATCACGGTATTTCTCCTCCCTACTGATCCGCTGCAAGCATCCATGCTGCAAAACACTCTAAGAAACCTGTCCGGCTAGGAGATCATCCTAATCGAACAGGTTCCATGGACGTACCTATAAAATTATTTACCCAAATAAGCGTTCAGCATCCATCTGTGCTTGTCTAGTGACGACAGCATGCCGAGCAGCAAATCCCCTGTCGCTTCATCCTCGGCTTGCTCCGCTGCTTCCATTCCATGCTTCAGCTCTTGGCTGATCGTTTCGAAATCCGCAACTACAGCCGCTACCATCTCTTCTGCCGTTTGCTTGCCTGCCGCTTCGGAAATCGTCGTCTGGGCCAGGGCATCCTTAAGGGTGCTAATCGGTTCGCCGCCAATCGCCAGCAGCCGCTCAGCAATCTCGTCTACATATCCAGCCGCTTCATTGTACAGCTCCTCGAACTTCTCATGTAGCGTAAAAAACTGCGGGCCTTTCACATACCAATGGAAATGATGCAGCTTCGTATACAGCACCGTCCAGTTGGCGATTTGCAGGTTTAATTGTTGATGAAGAGTTTGATTGGTTTCAGTCAGCACATGGTTTGACATTCATTATTCCTCCATTCAAAATAGAATACTCATCGGCCTAAGAGTCATCATCTCTTAAGTTATTTTAAATTTAGACTAGATCTAAATCTTAAATATATAATACCATGTTCTCCCGTTCTATGCAATGAACAAAGCATGAAATTCATATGAAGAGAACGACTCTTTAGTGAAATTTTGCGCGAAACGAACTGTTTTTATGCAAAAAAAGAACCGGCGCGCCAAGCACCAGTCCCACTATACATCAAATTCCTTGCGAATATGCAATTTGAATTGCTCCAAGCTGCGCTCCATTTGCCGAATGCCGTCTTCTACGAGCTGGCGCTCGATGACGTTGCCGGACTCGGTCTTTACCTTGCGGATCGACAGGGCCTTTTTCTCTTCTTCCAAATAAGCCTGACGGCGCTGGATCTCCTTATATTTATCCAACAAATCCGTGATGATATCGTAAAATCTTTCATAGTCAACGATAATTTCATCCAGAAAACGGTCTACTTCTTCTTTTTCATATCCACGCATCTTTACATCAAAATCTTTCTCGTGAATGGTCAGGGCGTCCAGCTTAATGCCGAGCTGCTTAAATAAGCCTTTCTGATCCTCCAGCTTGCGCGTATATTCGTCTTGCATAAATGATCCCTCCACACCTACAGGCTTGAGCATGTGTAAATAAATAGCCAATAAATATGGTACCATATTTGCAAGCAATTATCATTATGTCTATAGGCTGGACTCCAACTGAAGAATCTCTATTCCCGCCAGCAGCACAATACCGATGCCATGCGTATCATTAAGCTGCCAATCGAGCTCATCCTTATAATACAGCTTATTGAACGAATACCCCGAGCCCCGGCACACGCCATATACATTGCCCTGCTTATCGATGCAAGTCTCGATTAATCCCTCCCAGCCCCTTACAGCCGCCTCCAGATATAAGTCCGGCTCTTCCAGCCACCCATGCTTAATCCCATGAGCAAAAGCATATATGAACATCGCTGTGCAGGAAGCCTCCGCATAGGACTCGCAGTCCGTCAGCACCTGATGCCACATCCCGTTTGCTCCCTGCAGTTTACGGTAGCCCTCGCTAAGCTCGCGGTAGAACTGCAGCAGCTCCGGCCGAAGCTGGTGATGCGGCGGCATGACCGTCAGCAGCTCGGTGAGCGAGAAGATGACCCAGCCGTTTCCGCGTCCCCAAGGCACGCCGTTGGGCTTGCCGAATTTATCATCAAACACATGATGCATAATTCCAAGCTCAGGGATGAATAAACGCTCCTTATATCCTAAAAACTGCGCGGCAGCATCGTCCAGATAACGCTCGTCCCCGGTAAGCTCATAATACTTGCATAGAAAAGGGGTGCTCATATACAAATCATCACACCACATCGTATCCTGCATAAAATCGACCGTCCCGCGAGTCCGATAGAACGCTCCATTCGGCAGGCGATCCTGTACTTCCGTGATGTAATGGGCTATATGAGCGGCTGCACTCTCCACTCCCCGCAAAGGCCGCAGCTTATTCGCCGTCAGCATCGCGGCGCCAAAGGAACCGCAATCGTCCAGGGAATCGATTAAGCTAAGCTGATGATTGATTCCCGGCGCCCCGTAACGATCACGATCCCACTGGGCATAATCATGCCACTTACTGCACTGCTCGATATGCTCTGCGGCATACTCTGTATAATGCGGTGCCGACAAAGCCACTCCCGTTCTCAGCAGGCCATAGAGTGTCACTCCCAGGGGATAGTTCCATCTGCCGTACAGCGGACTTTCCAAATAAGGCCTAACCCAGCACTCCGGCCGATCCACCCGCCAATAGGTCGCTGCTTCCCCCTGCCCGAATAATCTGTCCATCACCGGAATCTCCGCAGCCTGGGGCGCATTTGCTGCCGAAAACGCGCCGAGGTATAACCAGTTATCCTTCATTCCCTCTATAGGGCAAGGCTGCACGAACCGAAGCGCGGCTCCCGAAGAAGAAGAAGAAGGAGAAGTGATTTGGGGCTCGTTAAATTGGAATCCCCAGTGATGTCCGCGACAAATCGACTCTATAACGAGATCATGCTTCCCGAATCGGATATCCTGCAGCCGAATATCGATGCTTCCGCTCCTCTCTGTTCCTTGAAAAACTGGATTCCCGTCAACATAAACAACGATGTCTCCCGAGTATCGGCCTTCAAGACGCAGGTCGGCACGCGCAGCTCCCCGAAGCTGCAGCTTGCTCCAGGCGAATGCCCTTGCTTCCGGCTTGGCACCGAACAGACGAGAGAAACAACCGCTCCCCAGCTGCTCGGGCGTCCATTGCTCCTGCGGATACCAAGGGGTGTATTCTCCGCATTCATTGAAGTGATCAAGATCATCTCCTTGGTCGCCACTCTCAGCTATGCAGTCCCTTCGACCCGGCATGGCGGGCCAGCGCGTCTGCTGCGGCTCGCTGTATACCCAGCCTTCGCAGCCGCGGCCTTCGCTGGCAGGATTCAAGAAATGCATAGGTGCTCCCTTGACGCTGCCCGTGCCAAAGATTCCTCCGCAGCCCGTACCGACCGCCACGAATTCCAGGACGATGTCGTTGCGTCCTTTCACTGTTTTTGCGCGAAAAAAGGCTTTCCTGTCCGGAAACACGTCATCATTCAAATTCGATTGAAATGCCAGGCTTCCGTTAATATAAATTCGAACCGGACTGTAGCAGGTGACTGAGAACGGTGTCTCCCCGTCCTGTTCCCGCCACAGCATCCCCCAAACATAAACAAACTGTCCGGAGGACAGCTTTGGCCAACGCTCCGCCAGGTTCATATCGTAACGGCAATCCTCCAAACGGCGAAAGCCGTACCTAGAATGAATCCGATAGATCGGAGGCTCTGGCGGATTCGCCCCGATGTACCGGCTGGCTACGGCAGCCAATACGCGCTCAGTTTGGCCAGCAGCATGTCTGGCAATCGAATCATACGACGAAAAATAAGTCTGCATTCACTTCTCCCCCCGGATATAAAGTCGAATTGTACAAGCGCTTGGGATGAGGCAGCGGTACGCCGGAAGGCGGCAAGGATAAGTCCGCGCTCTCGCTGGAATAGATTACCGCCAGCTCGTCGTCGTAAATGATAACCTGTTCGGTTCCAAGGCCGAGCAAATCTCCATGAACCGCATAGCCTTCGTGGCGGAACTCGGCAACGATATTCTGGTCACCGTCATACAACGCCGGATACACTCCCCCTCCCCGCCGATAAGCAAGGATATAATCCGGCGCCCCAACGCGCCAGTTGCTCAGCGTTTCGGCGATAGTCAACCAGCCGCTCGTCGTCCGCTCCTCTTTCCACAGCTCGTTGCCTTCGCCATCCACTAAGAAAAGCGCATCCTTTCCTTTCAGGCCTTTTCCATCATCCTCGCGAACCATCCGATCCAGTCCGGCGATTTGCAGACCCGGCAGCTCCGGCCTGAACCTGCCCAGCGCAATATGCTGCGATTCGATCGAGCCCTCGTACCTCCAGCGCTCTTTTCCATTCCTGTCGTACATCACGGTAACGCTGCCGCCGATGACCAGCTCCGGCACGCCGTCGCCGTCTACATCTCCCACCCATATGCAGTCGGCATGGTCTTCCAGATCGCGGCAGTTCCACAGCACGTTGCCCCGATGATCGAGAAGATCATAGCCTGCCATCACTTCGTCGTAGCCATCACCGTTCAGATCGCTCGCCCAAGGGTAATGTCCGATATTCCCTTCATGCGTCCAGAGCAGCTCAAACCTCCGGTTCAGCGCCCACATCCGATGGTAGCGATCCTTAAGAATAATATCCGAAGCATGCTCGCCGCCTGACAAATTGGCGATAATGATACAATCATGAGCATTCGGATCCGGCAAATCATGCACCTCTTTGATCTCTCCGGTCGCACCATCGAGAATATGGAAACGGTCGTTCATGACACATAGCACCTCAAGACGCCCGTCTTCATCGATGTCATAGATTTGCGCCGGATAATCGGAGCCCTGACTTCCCGCTTCCAGACTGGGCTCGCCTTGCTGCCACAGCATGCTGCCATTTAAATCGTAAGCTGTGAGGCACTGCACCTGATGGGGGATGTAACGCACGTC
This sequence comes from Paenibacillus lentus, assembly GCF_042714055.1. GTDB lineage: Bacteria > Bacillota > Bacilli > Paenibacillales > Paenibacillaceae > Fontibacillus > Fontibacillus lentus_A. The sequence continues at coordinate 259,824 of NZ_JBHGVC010000007.1, read as the reverse complement.
CTGGCGATCATCCGGCTGAACGAGCAGCAGTTCGGCGCGGCCATCCCCGTTCAGGTCGCCGAGCAGCATTTTGCATCTCGGGCCAGCGGCGCTTATATCGATGCCGGCTAATTGAAAGGGCTGCTTGCTTTGCTCGACTTCCCTTTCATTTTCGATTCCGTCATGATGAGTACCCTCGGTATTAACACTATTCTTCATGTTCTCCTCCCCTTCTGTTCCCTTCGCTCCCCCAACATGTACTGCTATCTGCCTTCATATGGCGAACAGCTTCATCTTCCAACCTTGGCGAGTCCGACACATCACATCACATCACATCAAATCAAATCTACCCGGCTGCCGCCAGGTACCTCAATGATCCTGCCATCCACGTCCAACCAAATCGATGACGCGCCCGGGTTATGCGCAAACTCCCGGGAGGCAGCAAGCTTTAGCCATTTGCAAGCCTTCATGTAGTCCACGATTTCAATGTTCGTCGCATACCAAATATCTTCGCGTCCCCCCACCATTTCGCAGAATCGCTCCATCAGCTCCCAATTGTCGTCGCGATCAAACTCATAGCTATGACCCCAAACGTACATTAAATAGAGATACTGCTTCTTGTGCAGTCCCACAAAAGTCTCGGCATGCTCCAGCAAACGGTCATTATGATGGCAGGTCGCCTTCCACTCCAGCCAATCCTCCGGCAAGCCGAAGCCGCCATTCGTCGTTTGCACCGTCCGCGCATACTCGATGCCGAGATGCGGCAGCAGATCTTTAATCTGCTGACTGTAAGATCCGTTGGGATAGGACATGCCGCGTACGGGTACACGAAACAGATGCTCCAGGTTTTTTCGATCCTCTAGTACTTCATTCACAACTAATTCCATCGGGCAACGCGCCAGGGTCGGATGCGAAGCAGTATGTACAGACGCCTCGTGTCCCTGATACAACCCGACTGCCTCCTCCGCAGTCAGGCGATCCTCCTCTCCCAACAATCCGGAGTTGATATGAAACGTCCCTCGCACGCCGCAGCGGTTAAAAATCCTGACAAGTCTCTCATCCGCTCTCCGCCCGTCGTCATAACTCATCGTGAGCGCCTTGTGCTTCCCTTGCGGAAAGCAAAAATAAATATTCGGCAACGTCATTATCTACTCCCCTCCTAATTTATTGCTGAGGTCCATATACACTGAGCTCTGCATATTCCGCTATCAGCGGCGCCATCTGCCGGAACCCAAGCTTCCCTCCGGCGAGCGGCAGGCCATAGGCCGTACCGTCATCCTCCCAGGACAGAATTTGCAAGTCATTGATAGCGAACGTGATCGCTGAACCCTTTTTAAGAACCAGCATGTTATAAAAATCGGCTGCATCAAGAACCCCCGGCAGCGGGTCGGCGCCTTGGGCCACCATATGAAAGCCGTAGCTTTTCCGCAAATTACAGGTATGGAATTGCCGCTCCTCCGCCCACATCCGGCGAAAATAAGAAATATGGAAAGCGTTCATCCTGCCATGATGATACTGTTCGTACTCCCCCGTGCGGCGCGGCAGGCTCGGATCGAATAAATCCTTACCTTCCGCTCCCCTCGCGCTAAAGAATAAAATGGCTAGCCCTGGTTCCCGAATCGGCCGAAAACGCCACGAGATCGCGACATCCGCAGGAAGCTCCTCGGGGCACCAAAATACCAGGTTGGCCTTCTGTCCCTCCGCTGCGCTGCGGGTGCTCTCCAGCCGCATCCATCTTCTCGGAAAAGTAACCGCGCCCGCCCCTTCCATTCGAAAATCCGCCACGTCCTCTGCCGACTGCAGCGGATTGGAATACAGCCGCTTCCATTGCTGCGGGATCAAGCCGCTTCGAGTATTACTCACCTTCGCCGCCTCCTTAGCTGAACTGTTTGGATTCGTTGACGCTTTCCGGCAATTCATTTGGGATCAGCTCCAGGCTCATGATCGTATTGATCGACCATTGCGAAGCTTCATTCGTATTCATCCAACCGATCTCCAGCAATCCATCTACATAGGTTACAGATACAGCCTCCTCCTGCAAATTAACGCGTGCAAAGCTGTTGCTCAGCAAAATCTCCCAGCACTGCGCAGCCACAGCGGCATCCCGGCGGTAATATGCGCCATATGCCGCAATCGCCACGCTAAGCACTGGATGCTCGAACCTCAGCTTATGGCTGCCGATCGCTCCGCCCGTCAGAGCCCGCTTCTCCTCATCCGGCAAATTGTAGAACACGCCGAACTCGGCGAGCATATCCTGCCACTCTAAATCTTCAAGCATGCCCGCCAGCTCGAACCAAATTTGCGGCCCGCCCATGCATATGGCTAAATGCCGTCCCCAGTTGTCATCGCCCATGCCCGTAAGAACCCCGGTCTTCGGATCGTATCCGTAGGTTGGACCCGAGATGAGCCGGAAATTGGCCGCTTTGATGCTGGCGATGCCCGTCAGGATTTTATCCCGGTAAGCCGTATCCTCGAAGCGTTCCCAGCGGGTCATCCAGTTCGAGCTGAACGCCGCCCAATCCGGGCCGACCCGGATATGCGTCGGATGCTCATCCTTTGGAAAGTATGCCCGCATCGGATCCAGCGTGACTGTGGAATAATCGGCATCCTTCACCTCGTCGAGGATGTCCCCGATCCGCTCGTCAGCGGTCAAATAATAGTAATAGCGGTGCAGGCCAGCCATCGCGATCCGCGCTTCCTTGCAGCCGCAGCCCCAATGCATCACGTTATGCCGTGAGCCGAGTCCCGCGTACTCGCCGAAATGATAGACGTCAACCTCACTTGTATGCCGAGTCATTGCCTCAGCCATGCGGAACACATCGGCCTGTCCTGAACGAAGAAACATCAGCCAGAGCCACATATTCGGAGCCAGCTCCGTATTTTGCCAAGCACACCCGCCTAAATCATAGTTCCATACATGTCTTACGGGATCATAGCTATGCATAAAATCGCCGTAGTCCCAAAAGCCGTACCACTTCCGCTGCTCCACCTCGGCCTGATAAAAGGCGATAATGCCATCCAGCCGCTCCTCCAGATCAGCTTTGGCAGGCGTACTCCGATCGGGCAAGCTCCAAATTCCGAATGCGCCCGCCTTATGATAATAGGCCGGTTCGCAGACGAGCCGCGCGGGGGCCGCCAGTTCCTCCGCCATACGTTCAAGCTCTGCCAGGCAAGGCGTCTCCTCTGTGCACCAAATCGTTAGCTCGCTCGTGTTCGCGATGCCGTATGGCGTGGCCCGCAGCTCCTCGGCTCCTTCATAGGACGACTCCACATGCGTCTTCGTGTCGTAATGCCTAAGATCCATGGCTGGCGCGTCGGGCGACCAGAACCATACGACAAGCTTGCCCTCTTTCTCGGTCGCGGCATGGATTTCCATGCCCGAGGGCGACTTCTGCCAAAAGTCTTTCAGTCCAGCGGCAAGCCCTCCGCCTTCGCCCCCAATATAACCGAGCCCTCGGGCTCTTCTTCCATCGGCTGCCTTAACCCAACTGCAGCCTTCCGTCGTCCGCTTGGAAATTCGGTAATGCTCGGAGCTGTCCTGTACGAGCTTGTAGCTGTCCCAGGTTGCCGAATCATCCAGCAGGCCAAGAAAGTATGCGTCCTGTTCCGGGTCAAATTGAACCGTACTCCCTTCGGTCTGCGCCTTGTACAGCTCCTGATAGCGTCCCTTTGTCCGGCGGGTATGGAGGGTCTTCGGCGATTCACTGAACATTCCAGCGTCTCCGGCAAATCGAGCATGCCGATTGTACAATGCCCCGCGCAGCGGTACGGCAAAGGAAATCCCCAGCCCTTTCACAAAGTCCTGTTGCGGGTTTCCGTCATAATAAAACGTATGCATGACCCGGATCGACGATAATCCGGCGTAAAAGTACAAACGGAGCGTATAGGGCAGCCATTGCTTCTGGCCTCCCGCAGCGGACTGATGCCTGCCGTCCAATCTGACTACTGCGCGAACCGGCCCGTGCTGCTCCACCTCAGCCCGCAGCGTGCTGCCGGTAAACCTCTCTTCCTTCAAGGTACGCAAGCCGGATACCGAGCTTATCTCCTCGCGAATGCATATTAAATTCCCGCCGCTGCATACCATGGCACCCGATCCCGACTGGATGATGCTGCGAAGAATTCCTCGTCCCTGCTTGTTCACCGTACAGACGATAGCGCCCGTATCGACAATGAAGGCATCCTCCGTTTCTGTCACGACAATCCCGGTATCTGATTCAGTTCCTTCTCCCTCCGGAAGCGAAACTGCGGCATGGGCCGTCCATTTTACGCTCCCATCCGGCCAATAAGCGGTTGCCCAGCTTTGCATAGGGAGGTTCCTGTTGATGTTGTTGATGTTGTTGGCGTCGTTAGTGTTGTTGGCAGCGCTATTTCCAATATGCCTACCGTCCGTAACCTCGGCAGCTTCATCTCGCTGCACTTGCAGCGCCGATCCATCGCCTCCGCTAACCAAGCAAAGCTCAGGCACCTCCTCCCGGCTCAGCCTACCCTTCGTCCATGGAATTCCCCAGGTCACTCCGACAGGGATGGATGATTGGTTCAACCACCGTAACCCGACCGATGTCCGTAAACCCACAGGCCACCATCTCCTTCTCCTCAATGTACTCCCATTGTAGGCAGGCGGTCATTTGCAAGCAATGAGACTTTCTTGATCGGGATAAAGCGCGGCGCAACAGGCAAATTGCATATTTTCGACCGATTTGGACTTTATTGCAGACTTAAGTTTTTTCCAAAAAACTAAAAAAAAGAATCAATCCCCAAAGAGACTGATCCTTTCTATATTATGAGGCGCTCCCCCAGCATACCGTTCATCAGAACCATCACAATCACTTGCCCAGCTCCCGATAGTGCGTCGGCGTCATTCCCTCCAGCTTCTTAAAGATGCGATTGAAGTAGCTATGCTGATACCCTACCTGCTCAGCGACCTCACTAATCCTCAGCTTGGTTTCACGCAGTAATTCCTTTGCTCGATCCATGCGAAGCTCCGTCAAATAATCGATGAAGTTACTCCCTGTCACCTGCTTGAACGATTTGCTCAGAAAAAATGAATTTGTACCGATTTCATCCGCACAGCTATCCAGAGAAACATCCCTTGCATAATTCTGCTGTAAATAAATCATCGCCTGCTCGATCATGATCTTCACTTCGGCGTTGGAGCGTTGAGAGAGCTCCTTCAAATAAGGAGCCACGACCTTCTCCTTGAACCAGATCAAAATAAGCTCCGGCTCGCGGATTTGCGACAGCGCCTCGTACAGATTCACGCCCATAAACAGCCGCTTTGGATCGATCCCTGACTGCATGATCGCATGCTGCACATGGCCGAGCAAATGCAGCATTCCCTGCTGCACATCAATCGTCTTTGCTCCCTTGGCTTTCAACGCTTCCAGGAAATCCGCCAGAAGACGGTACGCTTCCTCCTCCTGGCCTGTGCGCATGGCCTGGATCAGCTCCCGTTCCAGCGTGAAGGAATAGGTCGGCTCCGCCTCATCCGTTCCCTCCTGATCCAACCGCTCTATATCAATAATCTGGTTCTCATTGCTGAATGGACGGTAGCTGGCCGCCTGCTTCACCTCTTCGAAAGCGAGCGGAATGTCGGAAATGCTGGATATGGGAGCGCTGAAGGCGACCGTTACCCGCATTTTTAAAATGACATTAATCGTTCTTGTCAGCTCTTCGCTAAAGCTGTGCACCTCCGCATCGGCAGAGCGATCCTCTGGAACGACCAGCAGAATCCCCGCCGTTAAATCGTGAAAATGGATCGTATCGGACTGGCTGAAGCGCTGCATCGCCAGCTCGCCGATAATGTTGGCTGCCGCATAGGAAACGAGCCCCTCATCCCCGCTTCTGAATTTTCCTTCAAGACTCGTAATCCCCATTAGCTGGACATAAAATACAATGAAGCGCTTATTCTCGACCTCCCATCTGAACCGCTCCATCCTGCGGCGCAGATCCTGCTCGGAATAAGCATATAAATGCCCTTGCAGCAGCTGGTTCAGAAAGCTCTCCTTCACATGAGGCAGCTGTTCTGCCAGCTTGCGCTGCAGATCATGGCTTTCCCAATGCAGATTCTGCCACTGACGTTCAATGAGCGTGAACTCATCTTCCTTGCCCTCCGTCTTGATATCCTCCGACAACAGCGTCTTGAACAGCCGCTTGATCGGAGAATACATCCGCCTGGAGGCGATCCAGGATAACAATGCGGCCAGCAGCAATGCGCTGAAGCTGACGACCAGGATCAGCTTGGAAATAAACATCACCGGAGAGGTAATGCTTGTAATCGGCGATGCGGACACATAAGTCCACTCGGTGGAAATCCGCGAAAATTCCCCGTATGTCACCGTATAAGTCGCACCGTCCCACTCGAAGAAGAAGGAGGATTTCTGAGCCGGCCCCCGTTCCTTAATCTTCGCGCGCAGTTCCGTTACAAAGGGGGAATTCGAGCTGCTGCCTCCCGCCGAGGCAAACAAATCCCCTGTATTCTGCACAAGGAACGTCTCTCCTACATTATAAGGAGTCATCGTCTTCAGCATATTGGCTACCTTCTGAGTATCCATCCGAATGAGCAATGCCCCAAAGGGCTGTTGGCTGCCGCCCGGGATATGATGCACCAGCGTGAGCTCCTTGACCTCCGGCCTGTTTGGATCAAAGGCCCATTCCGTCCAATACGCGCTCCGCTTCGCTTCAATGAGCTTGTCATATAATTCGGATACCGCTTGCGAGTGGATCTCTCCATACTCGGGATTGAACAACAGCGGCTCCGGCTCTTGCCCTGCCAAATAAAGCTCGACCTGCTTCACCATCGTATTCGAACCTTGCATTACGACCAGCGTCTTCGTAATATCCCGCGACCGCTCGAAATCCCGCTTGAAATCCAGCCCATTCAAGCTGTAGTCAAACTGGGGATCAAACGCCCAATGCGACAGCATCAGCTCCAGATTGGACAGCTGATCATCGATATTCCGGGCTCGCTGCTCGATTTGCTGATGATGCATCTGCAGCAGCTCGCTCTCCAGGCGCCCGCCCACCATCCAGTAGACGATCCCCCCGGTAATAATGCCGGGAATCGCAGAAACGACAAGCATCATAATCAGATTGTTCCGATAGTATTTCCCTCTACAGCCAGAGAGCCCTATTGCGCGCGACCACCATTTTGCTAAAATTCCCGTATTCATCTCCTCACCAACCGAATCAAGGTATATACAAAATGTAAACGCATTCATATTAAATTACAAGTAAGCTTGAAAAAATTGGGGCAATCGGCTTATCGCTCTGTAAGCAAAGAAGCTGCCCGCGTAAAATCAAATTTGAGATTTTACGCGGCAGCTAACGATCGAGCGAAGGTACTCATGATAATGCTTAGCTTGGGAGCTCCCTACGGTTTCACTTGACTGTACAGGTCGTTCATTTCTTTGACCAGATCATCGCCTCCGGTTTTTTTCCATACGTCGAACGCCGACTTTAGACCTGCTTCATCAATCTGTCCCACGATAAATTTGATGCGCGCATCATTGATGATGTTGTCAAGCTGCTGGCCTTTTTGCGAATAAACCGTGGAAATAAATGCTTCGGCAGGGTTCGTTACAATAAATTCCTCGTTGGCCTTCTGTACTTCGGCCTGCTTAATGCGAAGCGGCGTCTGCTTGACCTTCTTGGAACGGTCTTCCGGAATGAAACCGAGCATTTGGTTCAAGCCCTCCACCTCAGACTCCAGCTTCACGGTGTCCTTAATCGGCTCAACGAACTCGCCAACCGCATTGTAATGCACGCCTTCCAGACCGAAGCCGAGCATCGTCTGCATATCTGGCTCGTTCAATTGATCCAGGAAGCCGAGAACCCGCATCAGCTCCTCCTCGCTCTTCACGGACGGTTTAGGTATGGCCAATATGCCGGAGAACCCAGAGGTCGGCAGGGTATGGAGCTTGCCGTCCGTTCCCGTCACTCCGCCGATGACGTCAATATAATGGCGATCCGGCTCGTCCTTCCCTTCCTTGGCGAGAGCAGCATGTATTTTATCATCGATCCGCGCACCGACGTCGACCACATCAACGATGACGCCAGCTTTATTATTGACGATGGGATCCACCCATTTTGCGCTATCCATAACGGCAAAATCGGAGTTGATCAATTTCTCGTCGTACAATTTTTTCATAAATTTAAGCGCTTCCACATACTCCGGGTATTCATGCTCAGGCACCAGCTTTCCATCCACGATGCCCCATTTATTAGGTGCGCCGAACCAAAGCTTGATCGTGTCGAAGCCGCTGGCCCACTGCCCCGTCCATTTTACGAGCACCATGCCGTAGGTGTCGTCCTGTCCGTTCTGATCGGGATCCTGCTCCTTAAACGCCTTCAGCATATTGTAGAAATCCTCCAGGGTCTGCGGTGTTTCCATCCCTACGTTATCCAGCCAATCCTTGCGGAAGGCAATCCCGTTGCGGCCTAAGACCCGACCGCGGTAAATCCCGTAGTTCTTCCCTTCAATCGAGGAGTTCTCCATGATCACGGGGTTGGCGCCGCTCAGGTTCGGAAACTGCTGCAAATAGGGCCCAACCTCCCAAAATGCACCGGATTTGGCCGCACTGACAAAGCTCGGCGCCTTTACATCCCCGACATAAATGATGCTCGGCAGCTTGCCGGAAGCCAGAGTAATATTAAACTTATCCGCATAAGAGGCATTAGGCACCCATTCAAAGTGAATGCTGCTGTTCGTTCTTTTCTCAATTTCCTCTACGACCGGCCCATCGTCCTTCGGATAATTCGTCTTGAAAATCGGCAGCATGATCGTCAGGTTAAGTGGGGATTGCTCCGCTTGCTCTCCATTCTCATTCCCGTTGCCTTTGCCGGCGGAAGCCGGATCGGCCTCCGGTTCGCTCGAATTCCCGCCGCCGCAGCCGGCAATGACCATCACCATGGCAACGGCCAGCCATAAAGATAACCAGCGCTTCATACTTCCCATCCTTGTTTGCCTGCTCATTCACTTATAACCTCCCTTAAAGTTTCGTAAGCTTTACTTGTTCTATATGGTAAAATCATCAGACTCCTCAGACGGGAGGAGCCGATGAATTTAACCCTTGATCGAGCCTAGGAGCACTCCTTTGGCAAAATGCTTCTGCAGGAACGGGTATACGCACAGAATCGGAATCGTCCCAACCACGATCACGGCCATCTTGATCGATTGCTCTGGCGGCTGCACAAAGGTCGGATCCATGGAGCTGAGATCCCCGGCTGACTGCGAGAGCATAACGATTTGCCGTAACATCACCTGCAGCGGCCATTTACTGGGATCATTGATGTAGAGCAAGGCCGAGAAGAAGTTATTCCAGTGGCCGACGGCGTAAAACAGCGTGAAGGTTGCAAGAACAGGCTTCGAGAGCGGGAGTACGATCCGCCAGAGGAGGCTTAGCTCGTTGCAGCCGTCGATTTTGGCCGCCTCCTCCAATCCTGGGGGCAGCTCCTGAAAGAAATTTTTAACGATGATCAAATTAAATGCGCTAATGGCGCCAGGCAAAATCAATGAATTCAAGGTATCCAGCAGATGCAGCTCGCGAATGACCAGGTACGTCGGAATCATGCCCCCGCCAAACAGCATCGTGAAAATAACGAGGTTTAAAATCATATTGCGGCCCATCAGGTTGCGCCGGGCCATCGGGTAAGCCATCGTCACCGTAAAGAATAGATTGACGATCGTGCCGATAACAGTCACATAAATCGAAACTCCGATACTGCGCATGATGGTGTCCGTGGAAAAAATGAATTTATAGGCATCCAGAGAGAAAGTCGTCGGTATCAGAAATACGGCGCGTTTCGTTATTTCGGCATCCGTGGCGAAGGAGCCCGAGATGACAAATATGAAGGGCAGAACCGCCATTAGGCCAAAAATAGCGAGGAACGCATAGTTAAACACGTCGAATACTTTCTCGCCTGCGCTTTTGTATTGTTTAGCCACAGCATTTTCTCCTCTCCCCGGGTTGAAGGTCAATAAAGTCCTGCTTCCCCGGATTTTTTAGCCAGCCAGTTGGAGCCCAGCACAAGTATTACACCGATGACCGTTTTGAACAATCCAACAGCCGTACTATAGCTGAATGCCCCTTGCGTGATCCCCAACGCGTACACATAAGTATCGAACACCTCGGCGACCTCACGATTCAAAGCATTCATCATCAAATAAATTTGCTCAAACCCGTTATCCAGAATCGAGCCCATTCGTAAAATCAGCAGAATGACGATTGTGCTGCGAATGGACGGCAGGGTAATATGCCACAATTGCCTCCAGCGGCTGGCTCCATCAACGATGGCCGCCTCATATTGCTCTACATCAACGCCGGCCAGCGCCGCCAGGAAAATAATCGTTCCCCAGCCGCATTCCTTCCAGATGGTCTGCAGGATGATTAGCGGCCTAAACCAGTCCGGACTAGCCAGGAAGTCGATCTTCCTGCCTGTAAACGCATACAAAAACTCGTTGACCATGCCGCCTTCGGTCGTCAGAAATACGTAGGTCAAGCTCGCTACGATGACCATCGATATAAAATGAGGCACATAAATCAGCGTTTGAATCGTTCTTTTGAACAAGGCCAAGCGAATTTCATTGAGAAGCAAAGCCAATATGATCGGTGCCGGGAAGAAGAAAATCAAGTTGTACAGAGACAGCACCAGCGTATTGCGCAGCAGCATGAAGAAATCAGGGTTTTGGAAAAAAACCTTGAAATGCTCGACGCCTACCCACTCGCTTTTCCAAAATCCGATAAAGGGCTGGTAGTCTTTAAAGGCGAGCAATATTCCCCACATAGGCACATATTTGAAAATCAGAAAATACAGCAGACCCGGCAGCAGCAAAATATAAAGCCACTTATCGCGCTTCAGGCGCTTCCAGCGAGTCTCACGCTTGCCTCGCAAGGCTTGTTTCGTCATAAGGATGTCCGGCGCAGCCGTTGGTTTCACCCTGTTCACCTCCAAATTCATCGTGAAGTCGGCAGCTTGCAAACGATGTAGCCTCATTATGGGGCAGCGTTTATTTTCCAGCAATTAGACTTTCTTGAAGGCCTTCACAACAACGAAGCCATGCCCTTCGCACAAAAAAGTGCAAACGCGGCAAAACATTGCTATTGCCGGGAGAAAACCGCTAAGACAGACTGGTGGAGAGTAGGATAAACATCTATAGAGAGGTGGAAATGGATTGAACACGAAGCTTTATCATGGCGCCTGCCTGTACCCGGAGCTGTGGAGCCGGGAAGTGCTCCAGCAGGATATCGACTTAATGAAGCAGACGGGGATCAATGTCGTACGGATCGGGGAATTCGCCTGGTCTGTCTTTGAACCGGAGGAGGGACGCATCGATATCAGCTCGTTTGTCGAGGTGATCGAGCTGCTGCACGAGCATGGCATCGATACGGTCATGTGCACCCCGACACCTACGCCGCCGATCTGGCTGAGCCATGGCCACCCGGAACGGATGTACGTGAATGAGCACGGCACCGTGATGAATCACGGCGCACGTCAGCATGCCTGTACCAATCATCCCTATTTTCGGGAGCGGACTGCGATCATTACCGAGCATATCGCCCAGGCTGTGGGACCCTTGCCGGGGGTCATTGCCTGGCAGCTCGACAATGAGTTCAAAGCCCATGTGGCGGAGTGCATGTGCAGTACGTGCAAAGGCTTGTGGCATCGCTGGCTGGAGGAGCGATACGGTACAGTTGAGAGACTGAATGAAGCCTGGGGCACGAACGTCTGGAGCCAGACTTACCAGCGGTTTGACCAGGTGCCGCAGCCGGGCCCGGCCCCCTTCCTGCACAATTCGTCGCTGCGGACGATGTACCAGCGCTTCTCCATGGAGAAGATCGCGGAGTTCGCAGATGAACAAGCGGCCATCATCCGGCGTTATTCCTTAGCGCCGATTACGCATAACAGCAGCATCGCCTTTCACGTCGACAACGAACGATTGTTCAAGAATCTCGATTTCGCTTCGTTCGATACCTATGCATCCAAGGAGAATGCCCATGCATACTTGTTCAATTGTGATTTGTGGCGCAACCTCAAGCCGGGCAAGGATTTCTGGATCATGGAGACAAGCCCCTCCCATGCGGCTTCGTTGGAGAGCTATGCCACGCCGCATCCGAGCGGGTATGTGAAGGCAGAAGCCGTAGCGGCCTATGCCTTAGGTGCCGGGGCTTTTTGCTATTGGCTGTGGCGGCAGCAGCGCACGGGCAGCGAACAGCCGCACGGCTCTGTCGTTAGCGCCTGGGGCGAGCCGACGATCGGCCATCGCCAGGTGCTGGAGGTGGAAACGGCAAGGCAGGAGCTTGAAGAGCTTCTGCTAGAGACGAGGCCGATGCAGGCTGAAGTGGCGATGACGTATTCGGATGCGGCGAAGGCCTACATAAAGACAGAGCTGCATCGCAAGCTGAATCACCGGGGGCTGGTGAATGATTTCTATCATCGAATACTTTCGCTCGGCATCCATCGCGATATTATTCCTGAGGGAGCCGATCTTAGCGGGTACAAGCTGTTATTCACTCCTTTTCTCCCCTACGTATCCCCCCAATATTTGCAGCGGGCGCTCGATTTTACTGCCGAAGGAGGTATCTGGGTCGTCGGGCCGCTAACCGGCGGTCGTACGGAAGAGCATGCGATTCATATGGATGCGGGCCTAGGCAAGCTGGAAAAGTTGGCTGGCGTGAAAACAGTGTATACGTATCCCATGGACGGTACGGAAACAATCGGGCGCGTCTTTGGCATTTCGGCTCCGCTCTCGTTATGGAGCGCGGTATTCCAGCCCTTGGAGGGCGGCGCTGCCGTTGTAGGCGAGATACGCGAGGGACTGACGCCCGGGTTGGCGTTCGTGACCGAGCACCAGTACGGGCAGGGGAAAATCGTCATGCTTGGCTCAATGCCAAGCGGTGAAGAAGGGGATAGGCTCCTTCGGCAATTGATCAAGCATTATGCCGACGAAGCGAAGGTTACGGTGCAAAGCGATGTCACACCCGGCACCATCGTTGCACCTCGCTGTGGACCCGACGGTCAAATCGCGTGGATCATCGTCAATATGGATGGGCAAGGAGGAGGCGTAACGCTGCCTGTTTCGGGTGCGGATGCCTTGACTGGTAAAGAGATTCCGTCAGGCAAGCTGACGGTGGATGCTTTCGGGTATAGGGCGATCCGTTTTGATCATAGACGTTCTTAAGCTCAGTATTATCAAATATCGAGCGAATATCATCAGTGACGGCTCTGTTATGTGGATATAATGAACTCTATAGCTTCTTTAGGCTTCTTTGCTGTATAATATTAGGTCTATGGATTAACCTTATTTACAGGCTATCCCCAGTTTTGCTTATTTTACAGCATGAATTAGAGGAGTTTTACGCATGAAGAACCCAAGAGTCACATTAGCCATTCTGTTAACAAATTTATTTATCGCCTTTCTGGGGATCGGACTCGTTATTCCGGTACTGCCCACCATTATGAATGAGCTGAATATTAGCGGGAAAGTCGTCGGGTATATGGTGGCGGCCTTTGCGATAACACAGCTCATCATTTCGCCATTTGCCGGCCGCTGGGTTGACAAATACGGGCGTAAAGTCATGATCGTGCTTGGCCTGCTCGTCTTCGGTTTCTCGGAATTTTTGTTCGGATTCGGGAAAACGGTTGAAGTATTATTTATCTCCCGGATGCTTGGCGGGGTTAGCGCGGCGTTTATTATGCCAGCGGTAACAGCCTTTATTGCGGATATTACAACAAACGATACTAGACCAAAGGCACTTGGTTATATGTCAGCCGCCATTAGTACGGGATTTATTATCGGCCCTGGATTTGGCGGGCTTCTGGCGGAAATCGGCACGCGACTCCCGTTTTACTCTGCGGGTTTCCTGGGTGTGCTTGCTGCTATCCTTTCCTTTGTGCTGTTGAAGGAACCAGAACGTGCGAAGGAAGAAGAGTCGAAACCAGGCCAAAAAACAGGATTTCGTCGGATCTTCATTCCGATGTATTTCATCGCGTTCATATTAATTTTCGTATTGTCGTTTGGACTTGCTGCGTTTGAGTCGCTCTTTAGCTTGTTCGTCGACCATAAATTCGGCTTCACGCCAAAAGATATCGCCATCGTCATTACAGGCAGCGCGCTTGTTGGGGCAGTGGCTCAAGTTTTGCTGTTTGACCGCTTGGCAAGGCGTATGGGCGAAATTAATTTGATTCGCTATTGCTTAGGAATATCAGCGATTCTTGTGCTCCTGATGACGTTTGTAAGCTCATATTTCTCTATTTTGCTAACGACCTTTGTTCTATTTACCGGATTTGATTTAATGCGTCCAGCCATCACATCGTATTTATCGAAGATTGCTGGGAATGAACAAGGCTTTGTCGGCGGCATGAACTCTACTTTCACGAGTATAGGCAACATTTTCGGCCCGATCATTGGCGGTGTGCTATTCGACATCAATTTAAACTATCCGTACTACTTTGCCACTCTAGTCTTGGTAATCGGTACGATTATTGCTTTGTTCTGGAAGAAGCCGGAAATTGAAAATATTTCTAGTGATGCCAGTAAAATTTAAAATGCACATTGTGAAGGGTATAATTTACCGGCTGGATGATCCAAAGCTCCTCTACCTTTGCGGGAACAACGACATATAATTTAATTAAAGCGTATTAAAAATATTCGCCAAAAGCGCCCCTTCCAAAGTGGAGGGGCGCTTTTTATTTAGCGATAACGGCAGTCTATTCTAGAGTAAAGGGCTGCCTGCAGGTTGCTCGCCCTGTCTCCAACAGGTACTTTCGTCGATACGCTTTCACAGTTTAGTGTCAGCCCATTTTCTTAAAAATTAAGTTTGTAATTGTTCCAACCACTAAGCTAATTAAAAGAGCAAGCATCAATAAGTTATTAATTTATGATACTAATGAGAATTGCCTCAGCAACTTGCATATCTTCGTTTGATAACCAAACCCTAACCGTAGGAGCGATATCCCTAGTTTCTAACAAGGAGGCTATATCTGAACTTGTTACCTCCTCATACTTGCTGATGACGGTATTCTTATCGGTGCTGATATGCCTGATGAATACTTGAGTTGAGGCATTAATTTGTATATGAGCATACTCGTCATCCGTTTCTTTTTCCCCTGTCATTTGCATGTATTTTGGATTCATATATACTGTTATTTTATTTGTTTCAACAGCAGCCAAATCTCCAACCAAGTCTGCCTTTGCTTCATCCCATCCCGCCATTACCTCATCATTTTCATAAATATATTCGACCTTAGCAGTTGAGAAAGGCAGCAAATCAGGAGCAATCATCCTAATGGCGGCGCCCCCTAAAAGTCCCGCTGCCAAGAAGAAACCAATAAGAGATATCAGGAACTGATTCCGCGAGGACGTTGTTTTACGGAACCATTTATATACACCGACACCTATAGCCCCGCCAGCGAAATTCAATAAAATATCATCGATGTCGCTGCTGCCCAAAGCAAACACATACTGAATAACTTCAAGTCCAAATGAGATCAGCAGCAGGCAAAGAAATGATATGCGAAGAGGCTTGTTGTATGCGGCATAAGCCACAAAAATCCCCAAAGGAACAAATATCGCAATATTCCCTCCGATATTTGCCAAAGCCCTTCCCATGTCAATACTCTCACTTGTAAAAAATTCTATGATCGTATTAAAAGGAATCATATTGATGCTTCTTAATGACATTATTCTGGAATGGAATAATGCTGAAAAGGGAATTGTCTTAAACAAAATAATTTTAATGGTAATGAAAGCATAGACGATAAATATTAAGTAAAATATAACAATCAACAATTTGCTGGCTCCGTTTTTTTCCCGGTCATCTCCCGATCTGCTGTTTAATTTGGGTTCCATTTTACAATGGCCACCTTTCCTTAGTTTATTCCTTATGTCCCATCATATGGAAATACGTTTATCTTGAATATTTAGTTACATCTACCTTGTTTTACTTCTTTTTAAATAATATTTGTAAGGATAGAGCAATTCTCCGTTTTACTCGTTTTTCTTAATTCGTAAAGCTTAGCTTACGCAGCCTACGGAAACACAATCACAGTCACCTCTATTAAAACATGCCGTCTGGCTGGATGATCCAAAGCTCTTCTACCTTTGCGGGAACAACGACATATAATTTAATTTAAGCGTATTAATAATATTCGCCAAAAGCGCCCCTTCCAAAGTGGAGGAGCGCTTTTTATTTAGCGGTAACGGCAGTCTATTCTAGAGTAAAGGGCTGAGAATTCAGCCCCTCCGAGTAGATGGGCCACCCAACTGATGGCCCAAAACCTCACAGAAGTGCTGATTTCCCGCACCGGGCTCTTCAGAACTGGTTTTACAGCACCCTACTGACGGAGCTTGCTAGTGATCTTCGGACTGCTGTAGAGCTTGAGGGGTTGATCGTAGACTTCCTTCACATGCTCCCTCCATTCTTTGTGTCAGTTAAAAAGACAACCGTTTGAGTTGGTTGCCTTTGTAGCTAATATTTCTAATTACGTTGATTCGATTTATCAGACTGTGAATGGGGTTATGCTTAATTTCTACGTTCCTTTTGTGAAGGGTATCTTCTTGTATATGCAATAAAGATATTCAGAGCCTCAATCTCACCATGAATAATAAATATAATATAACAGGTAGTCCTACGATAGCAGATAGTATTGTGATTGCAGTACGTACTTTTTTCTCATCTCGTAATATAAACAATGAAAACTTATACCCTAAAATACCAACCCATCCACCCAAACAATTTAAAATTATGTCATCAATGTCTAATACTCCGATGCCAAAAAGCCATTGAATGATTTCAACAAATAAACTCACTATAAATATAAACAACAGATTGGTTATTACTCTTTTATCATTTTTGAATAATGGCAAATATATACCAAGGGGAATAAAAATAACTATATTGCCAACCACATTACTAAAAGCGAATGCTTTTAAAATCGCAGAGCTGCCAGATATATATTCCCTTATACTATAAAAAGGAATGAGATTGATTGACCTAAATAAAGTCCTTTGACCATTAAACAGCTCCAAAAGCGAAACTCTTGATAAGAACAATATCTTAATTAACAAAAATATATAACAAATGAAAATACCATATAAAAAGACTGTTTTAATTCGCTCTCGTTGATTCATAATACCTCCATTTTTCATTTCATCCCTGCTTATTCTCTGACGTTCAGTTTATAAATTAACTTCACTGAGTGAAAAAATCATTTTTACTTTCCCGGTCATCTCCCGATCTTCTGTTTAATTTGGGTTCCATCTTACAATGGCCACCTTTCCTTAGTTTATTTCTATGGAAATACGTTTATATTGAATATTTAGTTACATCTACCTCGTTTTTCTTAATTCGTACAGCTTAGCTTACGCAGCTTACGGAAACACAATCACAGTCACCTCTACTAAAACATGCCCTCTGGCTGGATGTTCCAAAGCTCCTCTACCTTTGCGGGAACAACGACATATAATTTAATTAAAGCGTATTAAAAATATTCGCCAAAAGCGCTCCTTCAAAAGTGGAGGGGCCGCTTTTTATTTAGCGGCAGTGCAGTCCTCTCTAGAATAAAGGGCTGAGATTTCAGCCCCTCCTCATCAGACCGTACGTGAGGTGTTCCCTCATATTGCCTTCTATATTCCCGGCATGCCTCTAATTGCTTCTGGACTTACAATACTTTGATTTCGGGCATGCAAAAAAAGCTCATTCCTACTCATGGTGCAAGTGGGAATGAACTTTTGAAAGTTTATCAAGTGTTTGTTCGTTTAGTTTGTGGTTTGTATTGTATGATCTTTTTCTGGAGCCTGTAAACCAAATATTTATTGAGACTACAGATTAATCTTTTTTATAAAATTAGTTAATAATTCAAAATACTCTTTCTGATCTTCCTCATTAGACCATTCTAAATTTGAAACGCTGCTATTAATCTTCTGTAGCAGAAGTCTAAGCCGAGACAAATCTTCAAATTTATTTACGTCGATAGAGCTAAGTAACTCTAGTAATTGACCATCATACAATTCGCCAGCCACCGGATCCAGATGGCAGTCATATTATTTCCCTCCTATACTTGCTATTTGTTTTTTGGACTTATCATCATCTAAAAAAGAGCGAGTCTCTGTAGGAATTCTTACCACGAGCCTCGCTCTAATCTTTATGATAGCTTATGCATGTTGATATTGCGCTTGATGCAGTCTGCTGTAAATTCCCCCAGCAGCAATCAGCTCAGCGTGCCCGCCTTGCTCGGCGATGCCGCTCTCGGCGATGACAATGATCCGGTCGGCATTCTTGATTGTTGCCAGGCGATGAGCGATGACCAGCGTCGTCCGTCCGATCGCCAGCTCGGACAGCGATTGTTGAATCGCCGCTTCCGTCTCCGTATCAAGCGCCGATGTCGCCTCGTCAAGAATGAGGATCGGCGGATTTTTCAGGAACATTCTGGCGATGGCAAGCCGCTGCTTCTGCCCTCCAGACAGTTTGACGCCCCGTTCGCCAATGACCGTATCCATCCCATCAGGCAATTGGCTTATCATCTCTTCCAGAGATGCCCGTCTCGCCGCTTCCCAGATTTGCTCTTCGGTAGCCTTCAGATTTCCGTACATGATGTTCTCCCGAATCGTTCCCGCGAAGAGGAACACGTCTTGTTGAACGATGCCGATATTTCTACGCAGCGACTGCAGCGTCATGTCTCGGATATCCATGCCATCCACCGTAATCCGTCCTCCATTCACATCGTAAAATCTCGGTAAGAGGCTGCAAATCGTCGTTTTTCCAGCACCTGAGGGACCGACGAACGCCACCGTTTCTCCCGCGCGAATCGACAGGTTGATTCCGTCCAGAATGTTGCGATCTGACTCATAACCGAACGTTACATTTTCGAAGCGAATATCGCCCCGCAGCGTGTCGACCGCGACTGCATCTTTCCTATCCGCAATATCCGGTTCGGTATCTAGAATCTCTATGTACCTTTTGAAACCGGCGATGCCCTTAGGATAACTCTCGATTACGGCGTTGATTTTCTCGATCGGACGGAAGAAGATATTCGATAACAATATAAAGGCCATAAATTCACCCAGCTCGATCTTGCCTTGGATATAAAACCAGGCCCCGCACACCATGACAAAAATAGTGATCAATCTCATCAGCATATAGCTGACCGAGATGCTCTTGGCCATCGTCTTGTAAGCCGTCAGCATCGTATCGCGGTAATTCCGGTTGTCAACCGCAAACAGCTTTTTCTCATGCTCTTCGTTCGCGAACGATTGCACAACGCGAATGCCGCCGACATTTTCCTCAATCCGGGCGTTGAAATTGCCGACATTGGCGAACAACCGGCGGTAAGTCTTGGTCATCTTACCTCCAAACACGATAATCAACCAGGCCATAATCGGGATGATGATGAAGGTGAGGAGTGCAAGCTCGAGATTTATGTAAGCCATCAGCGAGAAAGAACCCGCAAGGGTCATGACAGCAATAAATACATCTTCCGGGCCGTGATGCGCAAGCTCTCCGATTTCGTTCAGATCATTCGTCACCCTGCCGACCAGATGCCCCGTTTTGTGATTGTCGAAAAACCGGAACGACAGCTTCTGAATGTGCTCAAACATTTTCCGCCGCATTTCCGTCTCGATATTGACGCCTAGCATATGTCCCCAATAGGTGACGATATAGTTCAATACAGTATTCAGCGCGTAAACGCATAACAACCCAACACTTGCAAACACGATCATGCTCCAGTTTCCTCCCGGCAGCAGATCGTCAATAAACTTGCTGACGGCTAGCGGGAACCCAAGTTCCAGAACACCCGCGATGACCGCGCAACTGAAATCCAGAATGAATAGGCCTTTATAAGGCCGGTAATACGAAAAAAAACGACGCCACATTGCTATTATGTCTCCTCTTTGCATTAGTTGACTTTACCTCGTTTCATACGTGACACTTGCTAGTAGGAACAATGGAGGAACCTGCCTGAGTGCCCGGTTCGATAAACTGAAACATAGTATCGAATCACCCATTTTAAATTTATTTTACGATAATAAAAAGGGCTATTGCCGTCAGAAAAAAAGGGGAACTTTTTAATCATAACTCCTCCTATCTGCGCCCCTCCTTTGATTGCTCTAATCTCAGGTTTGGGGCATTCGTCGACTCGAGCTTCTTCCATGATTATACATCTGTTAAACAAGGGACGATAGCCCAGCTAGTTATAAATAAACATAAACAAGGCTGTCGAGCAAATCTCAACAGCCTTGTTTATGCAAGTTAATTAATAAAATGTTTAGTTATTAACAATGATTGCTTGCTGTCGACCAAGTTGCTACTGTAGTCGTTACAGTCCATGTAATTGTGATCGGAAAAAGCTCTTGCTCCTCTGGTGCTGCAGCTAATTGTTGTAGCGCTAACACATCATTCATTGTTTTCACCTCCTTTCATGAATAGGTATACGGTCTATGTAACTAATGGAGTATTCATATACCTTGTCTTCGTTACAAATTGGTTGATATTGATGATCGGCAGCCAATATAAAGGATTTGATTCTAAAATTCCTTGTAATCCTAATAGGATCCCTGCGCTTCCAGAATATAAGTCATCTGATAGGCGGTAACAGAAATTTCCCGGGAATAAACAATGATTTTCTTTGTGAATAAGAAACAAGTTTAATCGATCAACCGATTGGTGTTTGTGCTGGTCAATCATTTCATAAGTGTCATCCAGTAGAGGTGGTATCAGTAAAAAACCGCCCGCCCCATCAAATAACCCCCCAGTGAAAGTACATCTTATATGATTCAAATTAACTATTAATTTGAATTCGTCCTGATAATGCTTCTGGCCACTTACATGATTCAGATACCAAATCGCTATTCCAATTCCTATAGATCCACCTGATAAATAAGGAATCAACAATTTTCGATCATTCATCGTTTGCAGAACATGCAAGTCCTCGTCAATGTGGGTGTTTTTTAAATCAAGCTCTACTAGCTCTTGTGCCACCGCATAAAAGGTTGTATTTCTCGTAATCGCATACATCGCTGTAAAAAACAAAGATACACCTGACCATCCATCGATCAGCCCAACAGGATCAGCAGCCCAGTCGGAAACGGTTAAACTTCTATTATTTCTTAAAAAATGGTTAATATGACTTGCGATCGATTCAGCTTGCTTTAAATATTGATCATTGTTTTCTTCAAAATATAAACTGATTAAAGCAAGTCCTATTCCAGCCAAGCCTGATCTTAATGAAATATCATCGTAATTGTAAGTTAAATTGTTAAATAATTTTAAAGCTTCGTCTTTATAACCTAATTCATACAGTGTTGCAGCAATACCAGCTTTACCAGTAAACAATCCTTGTCCCTGTAATTCTAATTGTTCAGAATGAATGTTATGAATAAAATGTTGTTCAATCCAATGGATCACTTGTTTATCCACATTTCCTGTTCTAGACAAAGCTAGCGCCGCACCAGTTCCTCCAGTAAGCACATTCGTTGTTCCACCAGCAATTTCATATTGTCTAATATCACCATGAATCAAACCTTGATCTGGCACTAGATTTGCCAACATCCCTGCTCTTAGACCTTCTATCAACGAGTCTATTTCATCTGACAACCTTTTTTGAGCATAATCTATGGGGTTATATTGTTTCTCTTTTGTCGCTGATAAATGGGTGTCACATCTGTTTTCGATTTCTCGGAGAAATAAGTAGAACTCACTACCAAATTCTTGTTTAATCCACTCATTGTGATAAGATGTTATGTTATCCTCAATATTGCTTATCGGACCTATAGGCAACACACAATATCTTAGTATTTTTTTTACGGCATACCAGTCTCGTTCCTTGCGGTTTATATTTTGATTATCTGAAAATCCCATCGTATGAATTGCCGCCTTATCTTCACGATCTTTGTGATCGGCAGACTCAAAATCAATAAGTGTCACATCCATATCCTTCGTGATCATAATATTGGCTGGCTGTAAATCTCCCATGCCAACATTTTTACGATGCATCTCGGTAACAATATCTAATAAACGAAGGATTATTTGTTTCACTTCACTTATATACGGTTCTTTATCTTTACCGCGATGAAAGGGGTATTTTGCAGCTATCCACGTTTTCATATCAATCCCTTCCACATATTCTTCTACTAGAAATAAATGCTTCCAGGATTTAAAATAATCAACAGCCTTCACTACACCTTTCACATCCGCAAGCTTCGATAATGCTTCGTATTCCTTTTGCAGCCTGTCGATCGCATCTTTATTTTGTCCGTCCAGCCCTACCTTTGGCCTTGCTTCTTTAATAACTACCTTCCGTTTATCCTCATTTCTTTCAGCGATATAAATCCCGCCGCCATTTGTAAATCGCAGCGCATTTTGGAATTTATATTGTTTAAACTTAGGATTATTTTTATCAGGATCAGAAAAATGGTTGTTCAATTCTAAAAATTGATCAAAATCTTTAACAAATTCAGGCGCCTGATAATAAGGGGTACGATTATCCGGAATCAGTTGCCCTGTGGGATCTTTAATGCAAAATTCGCCTTTCTCGTTGGAAATTTTTACAAATCCCCCATATCTATAGTATATATTGCTATTCTTCCAGCATTTATCACTTAGAATATAAGGCCCATTTTCTTGATCTTTAACCTTGTCATATAAAATATGAAGTAATTGATAAAATTCTTCATCGGTTGGAGGATATATCGTTATGAATTTTCCGGAGCTTATTCTATTCCCATTTTTGGAGTTAATACTATGTAAGTAGGTTTTATTAAGAAGATGTTTAAAGGTAATTTTACGTTCGATTAAAACTTGGCTTATGTCCGCTAGAATTTGCTGTGCATTTTCCATAGTCGCACTAACATGAATCTTCCAGCCCTGATCCTTAATTTTCTTATTGGCAAAACTATAAATGATCCAAGGAGAATTCTCCTCTGTTCTAATCAAACAATCTTCAGACAAATGGTTTACCGTGTATGCAGCTATTTTGTTGCCAGCCTGCAGCTTCTCAAAATATTTTGAATTATTATTTACGTACTTAAAATAAAGATGGTTTTTATCCATATGGCTGCTCCTCCCTCATTGAAATTGTGCGCTAAATTGTAATTCACAAAATTGCTGATACAATTTATGAGTTCTTTGTAATTCATAGTGGGTTCCTTGGCCTGTTACCTTGCCATCTTCCACAAAAATAATATATTCGGAGTCCATAATCGTAGATAATCTATGAGCTATTACAATCGCGGTTCTACCCTCAATAATTTTCTTCATCGCAGACTGCACTTTTTCCTCAGACTGGCTATCCAAATTTGATGTTGCCTCATCTAACAAAATGATTTTTGGATCTTTAAGGAACATTCTTGCGATAGCAATTCTTTGTCTTTGTCCGCCGGATAAATGGAGTCCTCGCTCACCAATATGCGTGTCCAATCCATGAGGCAGCTGACTTATGAATTCCCATGCATACGCCATTTCGCAGGCTTGAATAATTTTCGCCTCATCTTGCGGTTCTAATCCAAAGATTAGATTCTCCCTTATAGTCCCGGTAATTAGACTGTGCTCCTGAGATACATAACCGATTTGAGAACGCCAGGAATGCAATGAGTAATTTTCTATACTTTCACCATCTATATAAATACTTCCGCTGGTTGGTTTGTAAAATCGCTCTAATAAGGAAACAAACGTCGTTTTTCCGCTGCCGCTTGGGCCAACTAATGCATAAGTATTACCGCTCCTAATATTCAAAGTAATGTTCTCTAAAGAAAAAGATAAATTTTCCTGAGTGTTATACTTAAAGCTCAAATTGCTAATTTCAATATCTTTGCAGCTTAGATCTAGACTCTTGCCCTCATTTATATTCTCTTCTTCCTCGGATAGCAGCTGTAAAATTCGTTCTGTTGCACCCTTGGTTTTTTGCAATTGAGAGAAGAAAAAACCAAAGTTAGAAATAGGATTGATAATATAAAAAATCAAGGTTAAAAATGCGATGAAAGTTCCTACTGTTAAACGACCATTTGCTAGCTGCACGCCACCATAGCCAATAATGATCATAATAATAATTAACATGATCATATTCAGGAATGGATTTACCGTAGCTGACCATTTGGCTTGCTTCAAACCTAGCTGCATTAAATCGTTAATATTTTTTAATCCTTTATTTATTTGATAGTTTTCAGCAGTAAAAGACTTAACCAACTTATTTTCGGAAATCATTTCGATCGCACTAACATTCAATCTTCCTGTTGACTTTTGCGTTTTTTTAGAAAGATCGGATAACGCTCTGCCTAAAGGAATAAAAAATAACAGGAATATTGGAATCGCAGCTACAATAACTAAGGATAATTCCCAGCTATAATAAAACAGCCAAAATCCACAAAATAATATGGTTAATACAGCATTGATAAATGTAGAAAATGAATGAGTGACCAAGTTGTATATCACGGTAGTGTCACTAACTAACCTACTAGCTATATCGCCTGATTGGTTTTTATCAAAAAACGCTGTTGGTAATTTAACGATTTTCGTCCAAGTCATTCCCCTTAGATTAGCTACAACCGTTAAGCCAACCTTACTTAATAAATAGCTTGATAGAACACCTGTAATCGTTACACAAACAAAAATGGCTACTAAACCAATTAAAATGCCTCGATTCAAGCTACCTGATAAGGAATAGGAGTCGATAATAATTTTTAAGACATTAGGGATAAATGTGGAAAGTATGGCGCTAGCAGAGCTTATGATACAAGCCACAGTAAAGAGTCCAACATGAGGTTTCGTTTTACGAATTAGCTCGAAGAAACTTCCCCACGAATATTGACTTCTCTCTTCTTTAGCCATCTGTTCACCTTTTCTTTTTTTTATTGGCTTTAAGTTCAATAGAGATGGTATAACTCTGATTAATTGGAAGTTGGTCAAGATACAATTTTGACGTGTTTTAACGTGTTTATGAGGTAAGTTATGGAGGTGTACAATCTAAAAACGCAGAATTTTGTGATATTACTATCAAATGAGTTCTTAAAAACATAAGACCATTTAAAACCTTAGTATCATAAATTTAACAATTATTTTCTTTTACTTTAACATGCATAATTGTAAATTTCAACATTTAAAATCCAATATTAGTAATAATAATCCATTTTTCAAATTTTCACAACATTCTCCTATTCTTGAACCCAAGAGCCTTTTCTTATAACTATTAGACAACAACCTTCTGCATTTGACGTCTACTTTTGATTTTTTGGATTTGAAGGAGAACTTGTTTTACCCGATTTCCTTTCGGGTTGTTCGTTTCACATGCAATGGGGCATAGAAAAACAACGGCACAGGATTTTCCCCATGCCGTTTCATATTCTACTTCTATTCCTTGTCTTTCTTTGAGCTTAACTTAATGACATTGCCCGCCCAGGAAATCTTTTTATATCTTAAAAATATTCGCTCTTGTGATTACAAAAAAGGCACCTTCCCGGCGCCTCATCTCTATCTTATGGTTTGCTTGTCTCTTCTATCGTCTTGATCTCCTGCGGCTTTTCTTCCTCTTCTTTGAAGTCTCCGCGGGCGCCTTTCTTGAATTCCCTTAACATCGTGCCAAAACTGCGTCCAAGTTCCGGCAGTTTGCTGGGACCGAACAACAGGAGCGCGGCAATGACCAGCAACAGCAGATGTGTTGGCCGCAACAAGTTTTCAAGCACATTTATCACTCCTCAGATATATCTTATTGTAAATTATACTACTTTATACGGTAGAAAGGGAGTTTTTCTCTTCATTTTCAGCAAATTATTGTGGGAGAAACCAAAACAGATCCCTAGGCATATGCTGTCTCAAAGCGATGCAAAGGGGTGAGCTTTTTGAGTTCCTACAGTCTGTTAGCGATCATAGCGATCGGTTTGGCGTCCAATCTGGATAACGCGGGGGTCGGAATTGCCTACGGCGTTCGAAAAATCCGCATTCCTTGGTATTCCAACCTGGCTATTGCTCTTATATCTTTTATGGCTACCTTGATCTCCGGTTTGTTTGGAAATTTAATATCTACATGGATATCCCCTTGGATTGGTCAGTTGATCGGAACGATCGTCATTATTGGTGTCGGTGTGTGGGTGCTGCTTCAGCCTTATGTAGAGAAAAAACCTGTCCCCAAGGAGACGCGGACAAATTCATTCACCAGACTTCTCCAAAATCCGGAGGAAGCGGATATGGATAGCTCAAAATCCATTAGTTTACCCGAGTCGATCCTGCTGGGAATCGCTTTGGCGATGAATGCTCTGGCGGGAGGCTTCAATGCAGGGATTACCCAATTAAACATATGGTATACCTCGCTGTCTGTCGGTATTTTCAGCTTTATTCTCCTAGCTCTTTGCGCCGGGTTCGGGGAGAAATTTGCTGCCGAGAAATTGGGTAATCGGGCGACGGTGATTTCAGGCCTGCTGCTGATCTTCATCGGTTTTCGGCAAATGTTTTGAATGGAGCAACCTCCTAATAGGTATTAGCTATCAATCATATTACATTTATATATTTAACCAATGGAGAAATTTATGTAATGATAGCAACAAGAAATGGAAAAATAGCAGGATTCGCATTTACCGTTTAGGAGGATGATTATGGGATCTATTCACGATTGGAAGCCGGAGCTGTATGACGGAAAGCTTGGATTTGTCTCTGCTTACGGAAAGGATGTCGTCAGCCTGCTCCAGGCGCAGCCGGGAGAGGAAATTCTTGATCTAGGCTGCGGTACAGGTGATTTGAGCTTTGAAATTCAGAAGGCCGGAGCTCATGTTCTTGGCATGGACTACTCGTCCTCCATGATTGAGCAGGCAAAGCAAAAATACCCTCACTCTGACTTTATAGTCGGCAATGCTGCCGATTTCTCCTTGGATCGGCCTATGGATGCGGTATTCTCCAATGCAGCTCTGCACTGGATCAAGAGCGCCGAGGATGTCATTTCTTGCGTATGGCGTGCCCTTCGGGAAGGGGGCCGATTTGTTGCTGAGTTTGGCGGCAAGGGTAATGTGGATACGATTGTCCAAAGTATCTACAAGGTGCTTTCTGAACACTACGGAATTGAAGGGGAGCCCCGGAATCCGTGGTTCTTTCCCAGTATAGGCCAATACAGCTCTATGTTGGAGGCGCAAGGCTTTCGAGTCACCTATGCCATTCATTTTGATCGACCTACTCCCCTAGAGGATGGAGAGAATGGCCTGTTTCATTGGCTCAGCGGTTTAGCGGCGGATGACTTCTTTCGAGATTTTTCGGAGAGCGGTAAAATAGAAGCTTTTCACCATATCTGTGATACAGCCAGACCCCTGCTATTTAAAGACAACGTTTGGATTGCGGATTATAAGCGAATTCGAATTGTTGCTGTTAAAGCATAATTTCACCTGGCTTGGGAAATAACAACCCTTAGGAAAGGAGGGATTACCTATGCCTAAGTCAAATCTGGGTGTGCATGAAAAATTGGAATTGCACGAGCTTCTTACCTTTAAGACAACTTGCCTTACTAAAAGCCAAACGATGATCCCTATGGTTATTGATCCAAATCTGAAGACTATTTTACAGAGCGACGTTAACGGCGGGATCGAAGATATTCAACAATTAAGAAACTTACTCGTATAGAAAAGGAGGGCAGGATCATGAACACAATTGTAAATAATATGACAGGAATGAATGCAATGACCGATCAGGTGATTGCCTCGGATTTACTGATTGCCTCAAAAAGCGGAATCAAAAACTATGCAGCAGCCCTCACGGAAGCGGCAACCCCAGAGGTTAGAAATGCGCTGCGCGATCAACTAAACAAGGCTGTAAACCTTCACGAGCAAATTTTCAATTACATGAAGGACAACGGATATTATAATGCTTACGACCCGGATCAGCAAATTCAGATGGATATTCAAAACGCTGATAAGGTATTGAATTCGCCGAATGCGTAGTTAATGTAAATGAGCCAAAACGCCGCCATGACTCTCATGGCGGCGTTTTTAGATTAAATAAAGCAAGGTCTATTAAATGTAGATCAAAAGTCACAAGTTTGTATTTTTAGAACTTTTCATTTAGGCTATAATTAAATAACCGGATTACTCTCGTCTTCTTTGCCTAACGATAATGTTATTGGTATACCGGGGCTTTTATTATGATGAGAGGTGTTTAATTTGCTCTGGCTTTACAATTATGAAGAAGATTTGCAGCAAGCGTTCGCTACTGCGAACAAGTTATTATCTGCACTCCCCCCCTCTTTTAGCCAACCAGCCCTTGACTTCCTCGACAAGTTCCATGTCATGAAGGAGAATCGCTCAAAAAATTACATATGCTATCTTCTCCCGTTCTGGCTGCAGGAGAAGTCAGAAGTATCCGTCGCAGTTTGCCGCAAAATAGCGGTTGCAAACATATTCGGGATGATGTACTATCACCTGATCGATGAACTCATGGATAATCCTGAAGCAAGATTCAAGCATCAGCTTCCTCTGAGCGACCTAATCCACTTCGAGTTTATGAGCATCTACAGAGAATACTTTCCCATCGGTTCTCCGTTCTGGTCATATTTCCGGAAATATGTCATCGAATGGGCGGAAGCCGTCACGTACGAGAACAACAATAATTTCTTTCTGGAGCAGCCCGTTCGAGTTGCTCATAAGGCTGCGCCTGTCAAGCTGTCGGTAGCCGCGATTTGCTTGCTTTCTAACCAGGAGCATAAGATTCCTTTACTCGAAGATAGCGTGGATACCGTTCTGATTACACTGCAAATGCTGGATGATTGGATGGATTGGGAGAAGGATCTCCAGGAAGGCAGTTATAATTGCCTCATCGCTCTTATTCAAAGCAACAAGAGGCTGCCGGAGAATCAGTTGCCTACGCCGGAAGAGATTAAACAGGCTATCTTTACGGAAGGTATTTTGCTTGAGTATGCACGGCAGGCGGAAACTCATCACAGCTCGCTAGTAAACGTTCGCTCTCACGCTCGCCACCTCTATGAGTTCCATGAATTCCTCCTCCAAAATGTTCAACAAGGTGCTGAACAAATTGAAACAGATAAAAGATTGTTGGAAAAGGGCGGATTAGAGTACTGGTTGTCGAAAAAAACGGGCAATTCCTAGATTAAAACTGTGACTAATGTTATAATATGTGAGGTACTTATAACCATTTTTTCTGAGAAAGGGTGATCTTATGACAACATCAGGAGCTCTCCTTCAGACGCAAATTATTCAGAAAGCCTGGCAAGACCCTAGTTTCAAAGCCAAACTGCTAGCGGACCCTAAGGCTGCTATTCAGGAGGTGCTTGGAGTAACAATTCCAGATCATATTAAAGTAAAGACAATTGAGGAAAATTCCGACGAATTTTATCTTGTTCTTCCCCCTAATCCGTCGGAAGTAGTTAAAAGCGACATCAAGCCAAATGCTGTGTGGGGTAATTAAATAATAAAAATGGGTGGGACATGAACGCAAGCATCTTGCTACCCTTCAGGTTTGTTAACTTGAGGGAAACGGATAATTGCTTCCGTTCCTACCCCTTCTTCACTTGTAAACTGAACTTCTCCTTGCATAGCTTCTATTATTCTAAAAGTAACCATTAATCCTAAACCTGTTCCTTTGGTTTTCGTGGAGAAATACGGTTCGCCCAATCTGGCTAGTACCTCTGCGTCCATTCCTTCCCCATTATCTTTGATATGAACTGCTACCTTTCCCTTTTCTTCATGCGCCCATATTTGAATATCCCCGTCCCCATGAAGTGCCTCGATACTATTTTTAATCATATTAATAAAAGCTTGCTTAAACTTTGAAGAATTCCCTCTTATATATAAATCGTTAGGGATATGAACAGAAATTCTACCTCCTTGCAAATTTACCATAGGTACTAATATCCCCTCTATATGTATAAATTCATTTAACAAATTTAGAGTAGTAACCTTGCCAACTTCAGGCTTAGCAAACGTTAGGAAATCAGTAATGATGTTCGAAGCACGATCCAGTTCATCCAACGCCATATTCAGATACACTTTATCAGAATTATGTTGCTTTTCTGCAAGCAGTTGTAAAAAGCCTCTGGTGACTTGTAACGGATTACGAACCTCATGGGCAACAGAAGCGGCCATTTCACTGATAATCTCCATTTTTTCTGCACGCTGCAGCTCATTGTTGAACATTTCTAACTGTCTGGAGTATTCTACAACCTGTTTGTGATTTTCTGCAAATCTTCTGCCCAATATAATAATCAAGGAGATGAGGAAGCTAACCACGCCCCATTTCCACAGAAACAAGTCATAATAAGCCGATTTAAAATAAAACCAACCCAATTCTCCAATTCCTAGCACAGCAAATATTGCGAAACCAGAAGAAAAAATAATAGCTTCTTTATTACCTCTAATTGCGTACACGGTTGAGGTGCTTACTAATATAACAAATTGGATAATCATAACAAGCCCTAATACAGTAGCAGAAATAAAACTATATACATCATGATACTGGTACCCGGACAAGTTGTTAATAATCATTGCCAATAAACAAAACAATGAGTAATATACTTGAAACTTTCTAAACTTTGTAATGATTGAATAATAACCAGATCCAAATATTTTCTCGAAGAAGAACGTAAAGGAAGGCAATAATAAAAATAAGGATAGGTCAAATAAAGTAACATAGAAGTCCCCATAGTTGCCTAGCAAAGAATATAAAAAAGACGAATAAGTAATTACAATAACTCCACAGGATAAAATTACAGCACACAACGCCAACCAGGTGGAAACATTTTCAGAGTTTAAAAAGAATAAGCAAAACAACATAACGGCTGCAATAAAAACAAGAGCGCTGCCTAAAATGAAATCAGAAATATTACTTTTTATGTATTCAATTTGCAGTGTAGAAAAGTCCCCAATACGTATTATATCTTGGACTCCGATCCTATTACTCGAATTGATTCCTATATATAAGTAGCTATCCTTAAACTCTTGTTTTAAAGGAACAAGTATCGTATTAATCTCATAATTATACTCTCGGTTTGATTCATAAATAACCTGATCATTGACCATCATCAAGATGTTATGACCATAGACTTTATCTAATAACATTGCAGGAGAATCAAAGTTAACTTCAGGGATCCTCATTCTGATCCATTGTGTATCATATCCATTAGTTTTAGTAGGAATCTGAGTTAACGCATTAAAATGATTCCATTCTTCTACCTTTGCCAACTCTTGTTCAGTCCGGTTCAAATGGCTGTTATCAGTCCATGCTATCTCCCACTGAGTTATAATATTATCATTTGATTCATTATTACTAGAGCCCTCTAGTAAATAAGCGCAATAAGCTACTAATAATACTCCAAAAAGGATAGCTACGACTTTGAACAACCTTTTCATTTCAGCACCCCTGCCAATAAAATAAGGACATTTTACAATCCCTCATTGTAATATTCGATATAATCCCTCTTAAACCTTCAATATTCTGGAAAAAATTTAAATTTTTCTATCATATATTGTCATCTGCAAGAAAATAATTTGAAGTGTTTATAACTACCCCTTCTCATTTCCTCCAGCGATAATTGTATCGCACATTTCAGTCCAATATGCTGCTGAAGCTCTGCTGCCATCTTTGAAGCTGTCCGTATAGCTCCTCTGACGTAGTACCGTCGTATAGCTTTCTATAGTCCGGTACGATCGAAGGATAAAATTGCCCCAAAGTGTTAATATACCATGACTTTACGTCCTGGGATAGACGTAGGAGAGGTCTGTACAGAATCCATATCCATTCAGGATACATACAGCAAATAAAAGCTCCCGAAGCCATTCTGAACCCCGATCAAGGCTTTGCACCTTCAGAAAACAACTTGGCGACCGCTCCCCAGTAGAATACCGGAAATCGATCGCCGCTTAAAATACTCTTTTTTACTGTCTACTTGACGGGGCTATGACCACTTTACGTTTTTCAATTCCCTCTTTTTAGGTAAGAAGGAACGCCAGTTGAACCATCTTCGAGGAATGCCGTAAACCGCATTTGCAGCTGTAGAGGCCACGACATGACGGCTTGTCCGCAGTGAATGAGTAACTTTTGAGCTCGCCGGTAATGACTCCGCCGTATACCCCTGTTTCGACATCGCTTCCTCGAACTCTTTTTGGGCTGCCTGTTTAGCCTTGAATAGCATCATTTGTACCCTGCTGTATACATTAATCGCCCCGTCTCCCGTCGTTTCGATTGGAAGAAAGATGGCATCAGGGTATTTTTCGGTGATCAACGATTGAACACCGTCAGATACACCGGAGGATGGCATGCAGCCGAAAGGCTTGACGGAGATAGTCATATTGACTTTCCGTTTAACTACGTTGAGAATCAGCTTCCCCACTTCCATATGGCCTTCTCCGCCTCGCAGCTGGTTGTTGTAATGTTCATCTGCAACCCGGGCAATTTCCACCATATCCGGCAAGTGATAGCCATGCAGACCGATAATCCGGGCATACGTCTGAAAAATGATTCGAACGCCGATGTCGGCAAGAGCGAGCATCCGCAGTGTTCGAACAGGATTTTTTCCTTTCAGGCCTTGACGACCGGAGTCTGCTTTCCGCAGATTCATGCGCTTCCTCGTATCGTAACGTCCTGACCAGATAAGAAACAGAATCCAAGCCGTAACCGATTGGACTTCAACCTCGGCTCCCTCGCCTTCCAGAAACCTTTGCAGTTGATAGTTGCCGTCCCCCTCCGTCGTCATGGCCCAGAACTCTCCGATAATGCTTACTTTCGGTCTTACCTGCGTCCGGTTTACTCGAACAGCCCGCAGTTCTTTACGGCAGCGGAGAAGTGCCGGAAGCAGCTGTTTTCTCTGACTTAAAGCGTCATATAGAACCTGTTTGCAGCGTGTCAAGGCAGCGTCAGTCGCACCTTCCTCCACTTCGTAAGGACGGATGCGATACCCCAGTGCATTGAGAATGTCCCCTAGCACAACGGCCTTCAGAAAGCTGACGAAAAACGAAGTATCTAATTTTAGCGCCGATTCGCCGCCGGTCGCTTGCTTCAAGCCGTCTGTCTGTTGAAAAAGGAGCACGCGAAATCCTTCAAAACCTGCATCCCGCAGTGCTTTTCGGTATTCCGTGACATAAGTGCCGAAACGACACGGACCGCAGGAGCCGCTCGTTACGAACAGATAGTTACCGATAATTTCTTCTTTCGATTTCCCTTCCACATCGCGGAGATGGTGCAAATATTTAATCAAATTGCCCACCGTGAAATACGTTGGATTGCATTGTCCGCGGTTCCCGAATTCTTTGCCGTATCGCAGCGACTCGTTATCCGGACAATCCATATTTTTCACCTTGTATCCCAATCCTGACAAAGCGCCCTCCACCAAATAATCCTGAGCCATCGTCAGACCGCCGAACAGAATAGTCGTGGTCGCTTTGTCTTTGGCCAGAAATTGACGGGGTACCGGATCAAACCATTGATGCCTGGACGGGGAATTCAATCCGAGCGCTTTTTCCTGTACGATTTGAAACAGAGGAAATTCATCCTCAATCCTAGGATGACTTTGCGACGGCTCGGTGCTTTTCTTAGTAGCCATAACATGCTTCACTCCTTTGTACATAAAGGTTTTTTAAATGGTTTTTTTCAAAAGTTCAGAACGTTTTTCCTCCAGAAGATGCTGTAATTCCGCTTTTTTCGCGGCCAAATCCTGTAAGCGTTCTTCATGCAGGCTTAGACTGTGAGCATACGTCTTTACCCGAATTTTAATCGAACCGCCAGGCTTGTTCGCATCGATATCATGCAATGCCGAATACGGAGTTCCCGCAGTGGAGATGATCGAGTCGATCATCCCGTAGGTAGGAGCGTCATGCCCGCACTTAAAGCTCGACAGATCCAGCACGGCGATATGAGGATGACGCGCGGCGAATTTGGCTGCCCACACCTTTTGTACGCTGTTGGAGCTGAAGTTTTCAGGCCAAACGTCGGTCACTTCAAGCGCATATTCCACCCGCCCGCTTTGCAGGTCGCTCTGGAAAAACCTTCGAAGCCATGCTTCGTCTTTGGGGATCGAGCGCATCGACAAAATGGGATAACCCAATACTTGAAACTCCTCCAATACCCCGTGATTCAGGCCAGGATCGGAGTGGTAGGGACGGCCGATCAGCAGAATGGCGAGTCGGTTGTCCGCTTCCAACTGCTCCAGAATGAGGCGTCCCCTCTCCTGCATTTCGCTATCGAACAGCTCCATCGCCCTCCAGCCTTGCTCGGCGGCAAAATCGCTCTCATCCTCCGTGATCGCAAGACGTTCCCCGAACGCCTCAAACAACTGTTTCTTGAGCAAATTCGGTTCCGTGAACGTTACGGCCGGGTCGAGATAGACAACTCCTTTGGTCTCGAAAAAGTTGACTTCCTTCGTAAACGCTGCCTTGATCACATTAGGCGCGCCGGCTACAATGGGACAGCTGGCCGAATCCATTACGTTATGGAGATGGGTCGGTATATGGGTAATGCACGGAAAGAATATATAGTCAAGCGGCTTTTTCTCATGATGCTTGAACAATAAATTGTGAATATGCGCCTGAGCGACTTTTGAAGGATAGCAAGGATCGATCGATCCGTATTTGCCGCCTTCCTGCCACATTTCCTCGCTTGTGTTGTCGCTGAACACGATGTTCTTCATGCCGATGCCAAGCGTCTCGAGATATGTCCGCCAAAAAGGCGCCGTCGACCAAATGTTCAGTACCTTCGGAATTCCGATGCGAATGCGACTGCGCCGCTCCGCGGCTTCGACGGAGGAACGTTCGAATCCCCGTTTGTATGACGTTTTACGCATTCCAAACCAGCTTCGCTGCAGCCGAACGTCCGTTACCTCCGCGCCGAATTCGGGCAGCGGCTCCGGATCGTAAAAATGCTGGAACATACGTTGCGCTTCATATTCCACCAGATTTGGATAATGTTTCTTTAATTCGAGCCGCTCCTTGGTCAATTTTACGACAGCTGCCTGATCTTCAACCGTTCCCTTCTCGCAGCTGAAGCCGGAGATGTAACGGGCCGTTTGTCCGTCGGGGGTTGTGGAATCGATAAAGGTCCGGCTGCAATGGTTGGGGCAGAAATTGCAGCGGGTAGATTCGTCATTGCGCGACACATAGCTTAGATGAATCGCCGTCTCTAAGCCCAGAAACGTCGAATATCCGCGCCGTTTCACTACACGCAGCGTTTCCGTTGCCGCCCCGATCGCTCCCGCTTCTCCGGGGTGAGGATGAACATATACTTCCGCATCAGGAACCCGTTGTTTAATATAATCGACCTGAGCCTTTACAGCAGCCAAATTATATTGTGTTCCCCCCTGCAGGACGAATTTGCGGCCAAGCTCCGCCATCCGAGGAATCTGTACGACATATTGCCATACATTCTTGGGCAAGACGAGAGCTAAGCCGGCCAGCAATTCCTCCTTGGAATACCCTTCCTTTTGAAAATTAACCCGATCTGCATCAAGAAATACGGCACAGCCGTATGAGAATTTTGGGGAAAGGTCTGCTGCAAACGCCGTATCTGCATACTCCTGAACTGGAATGCCGAATTGATCGGCCATCGCCTGAAGCAGCATTCCGTTTCCGGCGGAGCATTGATTGGATAGCCTGAAGTTGCGGATATCCCCATTTTTCAAAAACAGTACTTTAATATCCTGTCCACCGATATCACAGATGACGTCGATATCTCCGAATTGATTAACGGCACTCATCATATGCGCGACCGTCTCGACGATGTTGACGTCGGCCTTTAACGTTTTCTCTAGCACATCAGCCGCATACCCGGTGGCACCGAAGCCGATAATCTCCAGTTCGGCTCCTTGTTCCTTCACCTTGTCGCGAATTCGCTTCAACATTTCTTTCGTATCTTCGAGCGGATTACCCTTGGATAGCTGATATTCCTTAAGCAATATCTCCCCGTCTTCATCGACGAGAACGGCTTTGGACGAGGTTGATCCGCCGTCCAGGCCAATCACCGCCCTCACCTTCTGCCCGGGCTCAAAGGTTGCCGGCGTAAAATGCGGAATGGTATACGTTCTGCGGAATTGTTCCAGCTCCGTTTCGCCGATGGCCAGCGGCGGGCCCGCTTTTTCACCCAGCTTCGCTTTTCGGCCGTGTGCAATAAATTGCTTCAATCCTTCCAATCCTGTATAAACGCCTACATCGGCCGGTTCATGCAAGCCATACATAACTGCCCCATAGGCAGCGTAGTATTGAGAATTTTCCGGAACGAAAATCAATTCGTCGAGCGGAATATCTTTAGGATAATCATATCCTCGTTCCTGCCAGGTTTGCGGAATGCGCATTCGCCAGCACTCCTGCAAGAACGGCAAGTATGTATTGGGGCCACCGAGAAGCAAAACACGGTGCCGCAGCGTATTTCCGCGGGTCAGCACGGAAAGATTCTGCATCACGATCGCATCCGCCAAAGAACACATGATTTCAGCGGAGGGGATACCGCTTTTCACCAAATTGACGATATCCGTTTCGGCAAAAACGCCACATTTGGCCGCCACATGATGCAATTTCGAATCGTCGAAGTGCAGCTTGCCCACCTCTTCCATTAGCAGTCCTACTTTAATCATACATTTGTCAATGGTAGCGCCGGTTCCGGATGCACACTTATCGTTCATGGATGTCATCGCTTGTTTATTCCCGGTTTCCTCGTTCACTTTAAATATGATGATTTTAGCGTCCTGCCCCCCAAGTTCAATGACACTGCCCACATCCGGATGAAGCTGTTCGACGGCCATTGTAACCGCATTTACTTCCTGAACAAACTTCGCTCCGATATGTTCGGCAATCGGTCCGCTGCCGGATCCTGTTATAAACACACGAATATTTTCCTGCTCGATATCCGGAAATTCGTTGCCGATCGCAACCAGAAGTTCCAAAACCTTTTCCGCTTGTTTCGTATGGTGGCGTTGATAATCCGACCACAATATTTCATGCGATGTCGAATCGACAACGGTTGCTTTAACGGTCGTCGAGCCAACGTCAATACCGATCATTAAACTATCCAACGTTTTCACACTTCCCTCCACTTGATCTCTTTTTCCTAAAACAATCCCAAATAATTTATGTATAAATTAGGTATCTTATACAAACAGCATGTAAATCAGGGACAGAACTCATTAAAGGGGAGAATTAAATCTTGCTTTGGATCATTATGGCTCTCTTATTATTTATCCTTCAAATCATCATCGTTATCATCGTTGAATATCGCCGCCCGGACAAAGCGGTCACTTGGTTAGTCATTATGTTCATACTGCCGCTGGTTGGTTTCCTGATCTATAGCTTTGTAGCGAAAACATATTCTTGTCACCTTCACCGGAGAAAAGAAAACAGCTATTGGGAAGCGTTCAAGGCAAATCTCTTGGATCGAATGGACCGGCATATACCGAGAAATAGGTTTGAGAAGATCCTTCGGCAAGAAAATGCCTTGCTCCAGAACATTCCCTCCGCCCCCCTCACTGCTTACAATGAAACAACGGTTTATGCAGATGGAGGACAGGCGTTTGAAGCGATGCTAAAGTCCATTGCTGCGGCAAAGCATCATATCCACATTGAGTTTTACATCATCCGTGACGATGAGCTCGGCACCCGGTTTGAGCGATTATTGATTCAAAAAGCGCTGGAAGGAATTCAAGTCCGCCTGTTATACGACGGGATCGGCAGTCGCCGATTGGGCAAGGCTTTTTTAAACCGTCTACAATATGCTGGTGTGGAGACCGGATGCTTTTTCCCTCCACAAACAACGTTTCTCGACAAGAGGATCAATTATCGAAATCACCGCAAAATTGTCGTTGTAGATGGCAAAGTTGGTTTTTTCGGCGGCCTGAATATTGGAGATGAATATGTGGGGAAAAGTTCAAAGTTCGGTTATTGGCGGGATACTCATTTTCGCATAAAGGGCGATTCGGTACTATGGATCCAGTTTGCTTTTCTGACCGATTGGTATATGGTTAAAAAACAATTATTAACTGATCCAGTCTACTACCCCTTTCAGGACATACAGGGAAAGGAATTCGTTCAAATCGTCAAAATTGATCCGGATGAGACCATGCTGGAGCTTGTGGTCTCCTTGATCCTTTCAGCGAAAAAACGGGTTTATATCGAGACGCCTTATTTCATTCCCGATCCCAGAGTTCTGTTTGCGATAAAAACCGCAGTCAAGTGCGGGGTCGATGTACGTATCATCATCCCCGGCCTGCCCGATAAAAATCTTGTTTACAATGCGTCTTTGTCCTATGTTCAGGAATTGCTGCAAGCGGGAGTCCGTTTTTTTTACTATAAAAGAGGATTTCTCCATGCCAAAGTGCTCATATCTGATGGCTTGGCTTGTTCTGGCAGCGCTAATATGGATATGCGAAGCTTTTACTACCAATTTGAGATCAATGCGGTCTTTTTTGATGAAGAGGTTGTAAAGCGTCTGGTTCAAGATTTTTATAAGGATCTTAGCGTAAGCCAAGAGGTCATGTTGTCCGAATTCATGGAGCGGCCCAGGATTCAAAAAATGAAAGAAGTCTTCGCCCGACTCCTGTCTCCGTTGTTTTAAGCCTCATTTACTTTCCCCGCGATAAATTCAAAAAACGGGTATGATTTTTTTCTATGAATAATAGCGAGAAGAGGGAGTCATATTAACTTCAAAACTTATTAGAAATGGCGGTGTTCACTGACCTTATGCCTCTTTCTCCGCGATTGTATCATTGGTTTATCCGTCCGCGATGGTTCACAAAAAAATATATTCACGATCACATCAACAGTTACTTTCAATTGAACGATAAAAGTGTTCTCGATTTTGGATCCGGCACTGGCGCAAATTGTTGTGTTTGTCAGCCCGAACTATACCTTGGTCTTGAGCCGGATATTCAGAGAGTTAATTTAGCCAAGCGGCTTTACCCAGACCATAGTTTTATGCAATTTGACAGAACACAAATCCCGATTCAAGATCAATCGATTGACTATATTTTTGTTGTCGCCGTTCTTCATCATTTGCATGATGATCAGA
Organism: Paenibacillus lentus; assembly: GCF_042714055.1. Lineage (GTDB taxonomy): Bacteria > Bacillota > Bacilli > Paenibacillales > Paenibacillaceae > Fontibacillus > Fontibacillus lentus_A. Next base: position 220,888 of record NZ_JBHGVC010000007.1, on the reverse strand, counting down.
TCACATCTTATCTTGTGGAATTTGAAAGGATATTGAAACCCGGAGGACAAGTCATTGTCATGGAGCCTTATTTGTGTAACAAGGCTATTTTTAACAATCGATTTATGCAGTGGTACGATGACGGTGATTATATACGAAGCGAAGATGATTACATGAACTTATTTCAGGCTGGGCGCTTTAAGTGTCAAGTATTGAAAAAGTTCACTAAATGCTTTCTGTACAATGAAATCTTTTTTTCCGCCGAGTTATAACTATGGCCAAACATTTCAACAATATACGAAAGAATTCAAATTAGCAGGCATTTAAAGAATAGCGCGTACCGGTTGAATCTCGGTACGCGCTGGTTTTGTACAATGGATATCCAGGGTCAAATCACATAAAAATATTCCTTTTCCTTTTCTTTTTTCGTTCTTACCCCAAAGGTAAAAGTATCCTGACGGAGTCCTCGCCGCAGCGTTTCAAGAGAAAAAATATCGCCTGGCAAAATATTGCCCAAATTGGCGTTAGGGCCAAATTTGTTCAGAAACAGCACCTGCTGACTCTTTAAAGGCGCTTCCCATATTAATTTATCCGTATCCGTTACAAACTTCAGAACATCGTCCAGTAGATTCAACCGGCATTCGCCATGTTCATCGAAGACGCCGACCCCCATGCCTGTTTCACGAGCCTCAATCGTTAATAGCTCTGCCCCTGCCTTCAGATCAGCCTCAAGCGTATCGGCCAGCACAGCTGCATCTATAAGCGACCCCGATAATTTTTTTCCGTATTCCGTAAAGACCCTCAGGCCATGCTTCTTCCCTTCCCCGATCAATTCCGTACGTTGATCGCGGGAGAGTTCAATCGTACCATCAGATACTTCAACACCATTAAAACCGAGATTGCATATGGTGTTGAAAAATTCCGAAACTACGTCTTGCTGTACAGCCGTCTCTAATAACGTGCCGCCCGGCATAACCGTGACCCCATGCAGTTTGGCCAAGTTGATCTTATAGAGCAGCAGTTCAGTATTATAGAGCGGGGCTGTTCCAAACCCAAATTTTACACAATCGATATAGTTTGAACCTGTTTCCATCAGATCCATAAATGAGTTTCTGCCAAGACCCCTATCGATGACCATCGTATGCCCTCGACTAGTAACATTGCGTGTTTCGCGCGTGCTATCAAGCACAGAGGGTTTGCGAAATCCGCACGGGTCACATAATTCTGTTGGCCAAATTTCATGTAAGGAACTTTTCATCTGGATTCTCCTCAATTCTTTTTGACTTGTCGCTTCATTCCAATGACATAGGCATCATATGCTGAGTTTTCATGTCATGTGCCCATAGCTTTGAAATTTATAGAAGCTATTCAGTCAATTTGAGGAGGAGGCTTGATTAAAAAAAATACAAAACAAAGTGTTCCAAGGGACAGTATGGAAACCGTTATAAAAACCAGGCTATCGGACTGATCCATCATCCAGCCGAATAATGGGGGGCCCGCCGCCACACCTAAAAATCGCAAGCTGTTATATAGGGACGTGATCATACCCCGTTCACTTTTCTGAATCGCACCGGTGATCATCGTATTTAAGCAGGGGAGAAGCAGGCCGGTTCCAACGCTGCTTATCGTTAGCAGCCCGATAAATACATATATATTTTTTAAAAAGAACAAGGTAGCAGCGAGAGAAAGCGTCATGGCAATCAACCCGATATTCATAAGCCAGCGCATTAATTTTCCATTTTTTTTAATCAGGCTTCCCGTTGTATATGAAGTAATGACCATACCTAATAAGGGAATGGCCAGTACCAAACCTTTCATGACTCCATCGATATTGTAAGGCTCCTCCTCAAGAATGTTGGATAGATAAAAAAGCACTCCAAATAATATGAAAAGTCCTAATGAACCTGCGAAAAAGGAAGTGATGAGCCATTTCCCTTTTTCCTTGAATATTTGTCCAATTTTTTTAATGTATTTTGATAATTCGTTCTTTTCGTTCTGTTTCGGTTCTTTTATTAGAAAGATCACTGCTAACAGGGACAAAGCACAAAATACGGGAAAGGCGAAAAATGAGGCATACCAGACAATCAAAACAAGCAGGGAACCGATGATCGGACTAAGAACTTTTCCCGTCCCATTCGATGCCTCGATTAAGCCAAGCGCCTTGCTCTCTGTCCCGCCATTGTATAAATCGCCTACGAGCGCCATGGCAATCGGTGCCGTTCCTGCCGCAGCAATACCCTGAATCGCTCTGGCAGCAATAATAACCGAATAGGAGTCCCATATGGCGCCAAACCCGGCCAAGATTCCGGCTCCCCCATAAATGATCAGGGCGGGCACAATAATGACCTTTCGGCCAAAACGATCGGACAGATAGCCGATAACCGGAATGAAAATTCCTGCAGCCAAAGAAAAAATGGATATGATCAAACTGCTTTGGAATTTACTGATTCCGAGCTCTCTTTGCATTACGGGGAGAACCGGTACCAGCATGGAATTGCCGAAGACAAGCACGATAGGGATCGTGGCAAGAGCAATAAACTCCCAGATGCGCCCTTTTGAGCCGTTACCTGATTTTGTCGAAGTTCCCTTTGATTTCGGAGGTTCCGTCAGTTCTATATCGCTCTGGAAGCTAATATTCAGCTTTCGCGATTTTGTTTTTTCCATTTGTGATAGCTCCCCTGACTTGAAATGTTCGGTTATTATTTGCAAAATACAAAATAAGTATTCTTTTTATTAGCTTAGGAACGGATGTGCTTAAGAATTTCTAATGTACCGGGGAGAAGCACCTCTTTCAATAAGGCCAATATACTGTTATAAAACATCGCATTATGCTGGCTGAAAGGGATGTTAAATGACTATAAAGATTATACAGGGGCACAACCATACACTCGGAGCTTCAAAAATTAATGTCATCATTGATGTCATCCGGGCTTTTACTGTAGCGCATTATGCTTTTATTAAGGGGGTACAGGGAATCATTCTGGCAGGAACTTTGGATGAAGCTTTTCGTTTAAAAAAGCAATTCCCGGAGTTTATGTTAGCGGGAGAGATCCGAGGTCTTCCGATTGCCGGGTTTGATCTGGACAATTCGCCCGTACGTTTGCAAAATGCAGATCTTCGGGGGAAATTCCTGATTCAGAAGACAACCAACGGAGTAAAAGCAACCTTAAACTCATTAAATGCAGACCATATATTTGTTACGGGTTTCACAAATGCAAGAACGACAGCGGAGTTTATACGGAATAAATTATTGAAAGAAGACACCGCCATATCTATTCATTTAATTGCTTCACACCCATCCGGGGATGATGACCTGGCATGCGCGCAATATATATCAGAGATCTTACAGAATTCAAACCGTATATCGGCTGATGAAACGATCGAGCGAATTCGAAAGTCTGAAGTAGCCAAGAAATTTTACGATCCCGCGAAACCGGACTTTTTACAGGAGGACATTGCGTTTTGCACCCGAGAGCTGTCCGCTGAATTTGTTATGAAAGTGAATTATAAGGACGAACTTCCGCTTATTGAGAAGCTACAGGTGCAGTAATTAAATATTTATTAGCTTTAAGCTATCAATGCACCCATTGCCAAAAAAACCAGCCGCTATGAAGGCTGGTTTTTATTGTTCCGCCTTTCTGTTTGTACATACAGGACTCACTTTTTGCGCCAAGCAGGATAGAAGATCGACTTCAAACCAGGGAACTGATGGAACCAGTTGATAATCCGGGTAGACAGCCACTGGCAAACAACGGCAAGAATAATAATTTTCCAGTCAATGACATATGCAGTGAGGGCAAATATAAATCCGTTCATCCAGAACAACGAAGTGCCAGGATTGATTCTTTTGTATTTGTAGATCGCCAAAGCTACATAACCGATTCCTCCGTTGGATACCCGCTGCTTGATCAGGATCGCGACGGCGGTTCCGAGAATGACCGAACCGAACAACAAATCGATCCATACGTTCGAAAAAGGAGGATCAACGAACACCTCGAAAAAATTGACGGATACGGAAGTTACCGTGATGACAAACACGGTTCCAAACGCGCTGATCCTGCCCAGATAATTGACCGTGAACACAAGAAAAATAGTATTAGCAAACCATAACCCGAAGCCCATCGGCAAACCGAACGCATGATTCAAAAGGACAGCGATTCCTGCCCCTCCTCCGGAGGGAATGGCATGAGGAAACAGAAAAACAGCCATGGCGAATCCCTGCATGACGGAGCCGGCAGTGATCAGGAAAAATTTCTTTATTACACGGCGATAGAAGAGTGTCTTGTTTCGGTTGGGTATGAACGGCAAGTTCATATGGAATCAATCATCCTTCATAGATTGGAGTGACAAGCCAGTCCTGCTTTCTTATTGTATGCTTGTCACTGAAAGGGGAGACCAAGATATCATTAGAAAGGATACTGCTATGAAAATTGACTTGGGGAGGCAAATTTCTCATAATATATTGTGACACAATCAGTATGAGGTGCAGAGCTATGTCGGATGATTCAAGAGGCAGCAGATCAAGGCAGCGACATCATTGTCCTCCCGGAATAGGGGAGATACAGGACTGTATTATACTCAAGACGCAAAGGGGAAGATATGGTGAAAAAAGTCATACTTAATGCCAAGGTCATCACACCAAAAGAATTAACTCTGCCGTCAACTATTTGGATTGAAGATGGACAGATTCAAAAAATTGAGGCTCAGGATTATCCGAAGATACCTGATGATTATCAAATTATTGATGCCAAGGGGCAGCTATTAATACCCGGAATGATCGATGTGCATATTCACGGCGCGAATGGCTTTGATATGATGGACGGGACTGAAGAGAGCATCCTCGAAGTTTCTAAAACTTGCGCAAAAACGGGCTGTACGTCCTTCCTCGTTACATCTGTTACCTCTTCAATGGAAGATTTGCTTCAAATGATCCATAATGTAAAACAAGTAATGGGCAATGAGCCCGGAGCTAAAATAGAGGGTATTCATCTAGAAGGGCCATATTTAAATGTAAAACGAAAAGGTATGCAAAATGAGAATTTCTTGCGACATCCGAATATGGAGGAAATGGAAATCATCCTCAAAGAAGCCGGTTCGCTAATCAAAATGGTTACAATCGCACCTGAGTTGCCGGGCGGAATTGAAATGGTGGAATTTCTTAAAGAGAAAGGCATCATTGTTTCTATTGCCCATTCCGATGCTACGTATGAGGAGGCAAAGAATGCATTTTCCAAAGGGGCGAGCCATATTACTCATTGTTTTAACGGTATGCGTCCCATTCATCACCGAGATCCCGGACTGATTGTAGCTGCTTTTGAGGAACCTCATGTAAGTCTTCAAGCCATCGTCGACCATGTTCACTTGCATCCGGCTGTTATTCGCCTCATGCACCGTATTAAGGGCGCTGAAGGTGTTGTTTTGATTACCGATGCGCTGCAGGCCATGTATATGGGTGATGGTGAATATGAATTTGGCGGTCATCAGGTGACCGTGTCCGATGGTATAGCAAGGCTGGCCAATGGAACACTGGCATCGAGTACAGTTACGATGAATGAAGCATTACGAAATACTGTGGATTGCGGAATTCCGCTGCGAGATGCGGTTTATATGGCCTCTACGGCACCGGCAAATATTTTAGGACTTGAAAATAAAGGTAGAATATTACCTGGAGCAGATGCCGATTTAGTATTGGTCGATTCTGAATATAATGTAATATGGACCATGATAAGTGGTCATCAATTGTTCACTTGAATTCGGGTGACGACAACTGAGCTAACTCTTGTTCCCAAAGCAAAAACACCTCCAAGGTTGTCTCCATATCTTACGACATGGCTGCATTCTCTTGGAGGTGTTTTAATTTGTCTCACGCTATGGGGTCAGTCCCCCCGATTTTTGCTTTCTTATATCATCTTTTTAATCTCATCCTTAATGGATTCCGCCTGCGGTCCAAAGACGACCTGAACCGCTCCTTGACCAAGACGCATTACGCCGGATGCGCCAAGCTTTTTCAGTTCGGAGTCCTTCACTACTTTTTCATCCTTCACGATCAGGCGAAGGCGGGTTATACAAGCGTCGATGCTTACGATGTTCTCAGCTCCGCCAATGTTCGCAAGCACTTTCGCAGCTTTTGATTCTTTGGAGACTTCTGCCGAGCCTGCACCTGCGCCAGCGTCCGTATCCGTACCTGCAGAAAGCTCATCCTCCCCATCATCCTCGCGTCCCGGAGTTTTCAGGTTCAACTTCACGATTAGAATCCGGAAGAGGAGGTAGTAAAGTACGCCGAAGGCCAAGCCAACCGGAATGAGCAGCCATGCGTTCGTGGACAGCTTCATATTCACCAGGTAGTCAATCAAGCCAGCAGAGAACGCGAAGCCTAAATGCACATCCAGCAAGTACATGATGAGCCCAGAAAGACCCGTCAAAATCGCATGAACCACATATAATACCGGGGCAACGAACATGAATGCGAACTCAAGCGGTTCGGTAATCCCCGTCAAAAACGAAGCCAGGGCTGAACCCATAAAGATTGAACCAACGAATTTACGCTGGGATGGCTTTGCGGTGTGAATAATGGCCAGGGCCGCCGCAGGCATCGCAAACATCATGATCGGGAAGAATCCGGACATGAACATTCCAGCCGTCGGATCCCCTGCAAAGAAGCGCCACAGGTCACCGTGAACGACTTCCCCAGATGCGTTAGTGAAATCACCGATCTGGAACCAAGCGATAGAATTCAACACATGATGCAGACCTAGAGGAATCAAAAGGCGGTTGGCTGTCCCGAATACGAAGGATCCGATGCCTCCGAGCCCTACAACCCAGTTACCAAATGCGGCAATCGCATCTTGAACCGGGCTCCACACCATACCGATCAGAACCGCAAGCACCATCGTGGAGGCAGCGGTAATAATCGGCACGAATCGTTTGCCCGCAAAGAAACCGAGCCAATCCGGAAGCTTGATATTGTGGTACCTGTTATACAGGAAAGCTGACCATAGGCCGACAAAGAAACCACCCAGTACACCCATATTCAGCTTCACATCATCCGGTATAAACGGCATTTGCAGCGGAACTTGCGCAAGTACTTTCGTAAGCACCATATATCCGATAAATGCTGATAAAGCCGCAACAGCGTCTCCAGCGAAACCGATCGCAACGCCGATTGCAAAGATAAAAGGCAGATTGTCTAGAATAGCAAGGGCACCGGAGGTCATAAACGGAGTGACAAATTGATTCAGGAAACCTCCGAGAGCTCCTAATGGTATATCTTTTTGATAGTCGATCAATCCAAGCCCTTGCAAGATACCTGCCGCAGGCAATGTAGCGACCGGCAGCATGAGAGACTTACCCAGCCTTTGCAATTTCGCCAGCATATCCATCATCCTTTCGATTTCAATAAAATTAGCATTACTCTAGCATTATTCTGAAAACGTTTACAATATGTACCGAGTAAACATCGGCTTTCTACCCTACTCCCCAGTAACGAAAAGCCCCTTCGATCCTCCTCCTTACGAGTTTCTCTTATTCATCGTTTTAAAGGCGCATGGTTTTGGGGGTGCCTTTGAGGATGTCCATAAAAAAAAGCCAAGAAGAACGACAACTACAGCAACATAGTTATGCATCTTCCTGGCTCATGCCCACATTTCATGGTAACACGCCTTAAAACGTATTCATTTGTTGTTGTTATCTTAATTCAGACCTACCGTATTGTCAATAACAAAAAATAACTTTCTAGGATTTAAGACTGATACTCAGGACGAAATCCCTACCTGCAGTAACATTTCCGGTATGTCCTTCAACCTCCGAGGCCAGCTCATCGGCATTGGTTACGATAATCGGCGTGACGATAGGGTAGCCGGCTGCCTTAATGGCCTCGATATCGAATTCAATAAGCGTTTGGCCGGCTTTAACCGAATCCCCTACTTCCACATGGCTCGTGAAGCCTTTTCCTTTTAAACCTACGGTATTGATGCCGATATGAAACAGGTACTGAAGACCAGTTGCGTTGTCCTCCATCATAACGGCATGTTTGGTATTGATGACATGGGCAACCGTACCGTCAAAAGGAGCGACCAGCCGCCCTTCGGACGGTTCAATAGCGACTCCCCGGCCCATGTATCCTCCGGCAAATGCCTCATCCGGCACCTCGGATAGTGGTACCGCTTTACCGGTTAAGGGAGATTGAACCTCAACCTCTTTCTTGGATTTCTTTTTAAAGCGTTCAAACATTTATGATTCCTCCTTGGTTCGCTGCTGCTTGTTTTGTGTCCGTCCTCGAAATAAACGGTATAGATGCATGGCGAGAAAACAAACCTCTGCCTCCGGCACAAGCTTGCCCAAATCCTGCTCCATTTCCTCGGCCAGTCGGCCCGCAAGCTGATACTCTCGTATGAACTGGCTTTTAATCTGTTCCGCGAACGGGTTATCTACATTCACGGATTGATTCAAGATCCGGTCTACCGAGAAACGCAGATGCATCAAAAGCCGGACGTGATCCATACTACCGTTTTCAAAAGCAATGCCGCGTTCCCGCTCTATGATTTCGACAAGCCGGCCTACCATATTGGATGCCTTAACCAATTGCCCTATTGGGACATGGCTGACGGCAGAATAAACGTGATAAGTCAGAAAACCCACTTCATCATCAGGCACTTCGATATCAAACGCCTGACCAATCATGTCCGCTGCCTTCAATGCAATTTCATATTCCTTGGGAAAGCTGATCTTCGTCTCCTCAAGAAACGGATTAATGATGTCCATGCCTTTTCGAATCCGATAAATCGTAAATTGGATGTGACTCGGAAGCGCAAGGTATACTTTATCATTCAGCTTTCCCGGAAATTCTTTAGTGATACTATTCAGAATTTCATCGGTTATTTCCAGTACCTTTGGATCAAAGTCCTCCAGCAGACGGTACTCGTTCCACTGCTCCCGATCCTCGAGCTTGAACAGCTTCTCGATGCGGGGATCATCCGCTGTGATTATTCCGGCTACTTTCGTTCCAAAGCCGATTCCTTTGCCAAGTATTACATATTCAAGCTCTTTTTTCCCGCCGCCGTGAACCATAACCACATTGTTGCCGATGACCCGAATGACTTTAAACGTCTCCGCCCCATTCATCTACATCCCCCCCTTCTTATAAGCTTAAACTGTTTTTGGCAAAAGGGTTAGCAAAAAAATAAAAAGCCAAGAAGAAACCTCCGAAAAACAAAGGCTTCCTCTTGGCTCATGCCCGAAACGGTAACACGCCACCACGAAGTGGTTTATAAAGCATATGATAAAGCAATTGAAGATAAGCGTCAACATTTGGGGACACTATTACACACTTCTATTTACCGACGCAGCATTCTGTTCTGACTGATTTGTCTGAGAAAAGGATTTTCGGTTCACCCAGCCTACAATGACAGCGAGACCGCTAATTGCAGCAGCAATGATATAGACAGTCGCTATCCCGAATGAATCAGCTAATACACTCATCATCAAAAGAGATAAACCATAAATTAAACTAAGAACAACATATTGGGCACTAAAAACTTTAGGCAATATGCTATTATCAACACTCCTCTGCATAATTGTCCTTCGGCATATATTTGCCAGTTCTGTCAGAGGGCCCGTAAATAATACAATACACAATGTAAGAAATGCATTGGAATTTACAGCATACAATACTGTAACAATGACATACCCTAGCGTTCCACCAAGCATACATAGTACGATTTTCTTTTCAATCTGCTTAACAAGTGAAATTAATATTAATCCCCCGATTACTGCACCTGCGAAATAACTTGCGTTGATATATCCCCACCACTGTTCATCCTTATTTAATACTTCTAACACAAACATTAAAATAAATGGGCCAGCCCATACGGCCCCCCCGAATTGTTCTGTTGCATCCATAAACAGGAGTGAGCGAAGACGCGCAGATTTCCATAAGGCGACCCAGCCCTCCTTCATTTCTTTCCAATGAGAGTCTGTAAGCTCACTTTTTTCTTTACTATAACTTCGTAAATCCCATAAGTGTTTTCTCGGAGGCTCAGTAGGGTCGTCAATGAATAAAGTAATAAAGGCGGTAATACCATAACAAAGGGAAATAATCGCGAGCATATAATGAGGGCCAATGATCATGAGCATGATTCCCCCTAATGCCCACCCCCCAAATTGAACGACTTGGTCGGTAATAGAAATAATTCCATTTGCCTTCAATAAAGCATTATTATCAACTAATCTCGGTATCAAAGCATTTCTTGAAGGCATTGTCCATCCATCAAGAAAAGCTAAAGTGAATACAAATGCAAGAATGATAAATATATTAAGATTTTCCTTCGAGGCAGTTACATAAGCATACAGAAGGATAAATATTAAAAACTGGCTCATTTGAGATAACAAGATTAGTGAGGGCAGTCGGAATCTTACAATCATAAGTGGAGCAAAAAAGCCACTAATCAAACGTGATATAACTACAAAGAAAGGGATAAGCGTTGTAACAATGATTGAACCGCTTTCCTTTAATATCAACATAGTTAATGCTAGCGTATATAATAAATCCGCGATATTGGATAACGTTTGACTCCCCCATAAATAATAAAAAGACTTTTTCATTTAAAGCTCCCTTTTTTTGGACTTATCTCTTTTCTAATACCCAACTGCTCTTCATACGTATGAATCAACGAAGCGCTATCTGGATTATGTTTCTTTAACGTCTTGTTAACCGCGTTCTCACTTTGAACCGCATAACAGTATACACAGTTAAACTTACAAGTATTGTAGACCCCCATATCCACTGATTCCGTACATAGACAGGCACCGCGTTGATTTTTATCTTTACGATAGTTTATGTTCAAATTAAAAAGCCGCGAAATGAGATTTGCATCTATACAACTCCCATGTGAAATGCCACAATGATCAAGATCTAAGGCTTCGGCACAAGTTTCAACCCGAATCTGATTTTTTGCACCTATTTCACTTATTACATTTGCGAAATGTTCCAGTTCTTCTTTATATTCAGGTAATGTAATATCTGAAACAATAATCTGGTGATCCTTTTCAAGCTTTTCTATTTTTTTCTCGGTTTTATTGTAAAAATCCATGAAGCTGATCACTAACTTATGCGTATATCCTTTGAACTGACTGGCTAAACTGTTCAATTTATCTATATGATAGGAAATCGGCGTAATATTACTAATCAGAATGGGGTCATAGCGCCAAACCAGCTTGTCCGCTCCAATCTGACGACTTAATGTTTGAAATATGTCAATCCTCTTCTCAATGGATGGAACGTAAGGCTCCAGAGCTTTGGGATAATCGTTTAATGTAAATTGAAAGTAATAGTGATAACCCTTCTCATCTAGGGTTTTTAAGTGTTTTATAAATGGCTGTGGATTTTTAGTCCAGAAGACAATGGCATCAATATCCTCGGACTTCAGGCTAAATCCGCTGACTTGATTCGGGTTAAACGGATTGACTCTATAAAAGTATCCTTCCTCTATTCGCTTCATAAACCAATCTCCGAAAAAAGCCGGTATATCTGTTCTTCTGCTGGCACTTATGATCATTATGACTACTCCTTGTTACCATAAATTTAAGTTTGGATCCTTAACTTTAATTTTATTGAATAAGCCTGGAAATATGATTCTCCCTAAATAGACAAACTTAGGCCACGTAAAATCCAGTTTTATGGATCGTAAATAATAACCCAAAGCATCTTGCTTATATAGCTTTCTGTTTAAATATCCAAGGGTGAACAATTTGTCAGCAATTGACTCATTAATTAAACTTACCACTTCTGTATGATTATTATCCCTTCTAAATTTGTTAAACATATCTCTGCCTTGTGTTCTGACCTTTATTTTACAAAGCTCGATCTTTGTCATCTTATCCAATGTGCTTCTATCTGTTGACAACATATCTACATTAATATTTTTACGGTCTAAGAAGGCATAGATATTGTCATCGCCATGATGATAAATAAAATGATAATCTCTAATAAAACAAACTTTAAAGTCAATAAAAACTCTTAGCAAGAAGTCTGTATCCTCGCAAGCCATCAAGTCCTCATCAAATCCTCCTACCTGATCAATAACACTCTTATCGATTACTACTGTGTTAATATGATAAAAGTAAAAATACTCCAATATAGCATATTCAAAAAAACGCTCGTCAAAAAAATAATATTGGTCTTTAATTCTAGGTTTCAATTCATCAACCGTTTTTTGAAAGTAATTAATTCCTTCATAAATTGAAATGAGATGTAAACCATCCTTAAAGTGCCATCTTTGTTTCGTCAAAACATGTATTCGACAGAAAGTAGAAGAACTAGAGGTAAGTATAACTAAGGAGAAATGACCTAATATGCCGAAACTACGAGGTGCTTTCAGAAGTGAATGTCAAAAAAATACCAAGTATAGCAGGAAAGGGAAGCGCTTTCATTCGAGTGTAAAGAATTAACAGGGTAATGTGTGAATATAATTCTGCACTGCAATATGTCTAGTATTTAAATTAATATAGATACCACTACCCGAGGATACAACAAAGCCCTTATATAGCAAGAGAAGTAAGTTAATCAAAAGTTATTCAATATAATACATACATTACCATATTTGTTTCTAAACACAATATTCAAGTGATCATTTTCACTAATTTGTAAATTTTGTTCGAACTTGATATAAGCTTAACTTAATAGTGAATAGCAGAAGAATAAAAATTGAGGAAATTGAGAAAGACGTGACCGGACTGAACGTTCCTAACGCTCAAGATTCCAGTACACGTCTAACGATTACAAAGACATGCCGCCGAAGCGATTATTACGATTTATTTCAAATAAATCCGGATAGCTTCTACTTTCCCATTTCGGACTTCATGCGCCAGTTCACCGCCAATGACACTGCCTGTGATGTCGGCTGCCCTGCCGTTCTTCTTCACCAGCTGCATTCGTTCAACAACGGCCTTATCCGGGCCGAACGTATCCGCCTTTCGTGAATTATGATAGGTCACCTTCGTGCTGCCCAGGAACTGGAAGGTAACTTCCCCTTGTTCATCGAACAGCCAGCCTGGCAATGTCGGCTCGAAGGCAAGCTGGAGTTGGCCGTCCTTAACGCTAAACGTCTTGCTTCCCATCATCATTTTAATCCACATACTAATAAACTCCGCGGTCGATCCGCTCAGTCGGGCTACAAAGCCGCGTCCGTGCACATGGGGATCCGGGTTGACACTTGTAGCGATAAATGACGAATTCTCCAGCGTGCTCCGACCATATACCTCAGGATCAAGGAACGGAATCAAGGACGTCTTTATTTCCGCAAAAAACTGCTCGTAAAGCCCGCTCTTCAGCAGCGCCAGCAAATATTTATAGCTCATGTGGAGGAACACGGATTCCCGCTCCAGCCAGCCCGGCGTAAACGCTCGAATCCGGCCGATCTCCTGGGATTCGCCATCCAGGCTCACCGAGGTTTTGTACATTTGGATTTGCTTGTCGTAAAGATCGCTTTGCCGGATCAGCTCGTAGACTTCCTTCGCTTGGTCTTTATCATCTATCGTCTTCAGCCAACGTGTAGGCCCTTCGAGGAAATGCGGCAAAGGCTTCGCTTCAAACTTCTTCACAATAACCTTCGGCAGACCGTAGCCGCTAATGACAGGCTTGCCCTGTGCATCCGTAACCGACTCGTATTCCACTGCATCAAAGACGAAATATGTCGGCGTCAGACCCTCGCCCAATTGAATAGCGCGCTTGATGCCTTGATCGATCTTGCCCAGCATTTGCTTATATAATTGCCCAAGCTCACCGAGAGATATCTGCTCCAGCTCACCACTAATCCCAAAACGGATCTCATCCCGATACTGCTCTCGAGCCGAGGCCACTTGATCCCAATATTCGAACTGTTCAAGCTGGCCATCCAAATTACGCTGCAATAGCTGGCTCACCTGTGCAAACAGCCGGTGCATTTCACAAGGAAGCCCAACCTTCTGATCGCCGTACGCCTCGCTCGCCTCAATCACCAGGTTTACGATTCGCTTCAGCTCGAACGTCTCGCTCATCCCTGAGCCGAACAATCCCGGCAGACCGTTCATCGCATCGTTCCAGCCCGGCTTGTCGCCTTCCATTTCCACGCCCATGCCGTAAGGATCAAGCGTCGCGAATTTGTTCAATGACAACGAAATCAGCTTAACGAATAAATTTGTCCGAAATACCTCGCCCTCTCCATGCTTCGTCTTCAGCCAATTGGTATCGTTAAGGGACAGACCGAGCTTCTGCATCTTCTCCTCATCATGCTCCAGCGCTCCGTATTGACGTACTTTATCTCCATTGATGACGTATTTCTCGCTTCGCGGAAGCACCCGGGCCGGGCTGTCGAAGAACGTATATACCTCTTCCCCGAACAGCAATTCCTCCTTGCGATCCGGGAAAATATCCAGATATCCATCGACCAGATCCATATTGTATGTCCAGTGATCCGACCAGTATCCTTCGCGGAAAGCAGCCTCGATATTTTGTTCCGATAGGGACAGGATGCCTGTCAGGATCTCTTCCTCGCTTCGTTTCAAGCCTGCGTCCCTGTCTGCAAGTAAGGAAATGACTTTACCCGGCGTATACTTGCCAAGGCAAAGGCCTAGCAATTTCTCCACAAGCTGCGGATTCGATACCGAAGACTCTACCCACTCTTGCAATTCTGTCGCCTGCTTCTCCGGTACGGTAAAGCTCGTTCCTTCAACGCCTAGCGGATTGTAGCCATCAGCCTGAATCAGGCTGAAGAAAGTAACGATGTTAAATGTACCGACCCGCGGGTTGAAATAGATGTCATTTCGGCGATTCTGATTCGCATCCCGAAAGTTCCCGTTCCCCTGGGAATAATATTCCGGCTCAATCGAGAAAAAATTGTAATCTCGCTCCAGGTCGCCGTGCTTGCGGGAATACAAGTGGATGACAAACCCATCCCGGCCGTTCTCGAATAGAAAAGGATAGCCGCCCCGCAGGAAGTTATCCAAATAGCTCTGGCGGCAGTAGGCATCAAATAGAGGTGCCGACGTCCGCGTGGCGATATCCTCGGTCAGCTGTTCCGTCAGTCGGCCGGCTTCCTCCTGCTTGGCGGCAATATAGGTCGGAGAAGCAATCGCAGGAGCTTTCCCATTCAAGCGCTCCACACTATCAATATGACCGATAATCGTATGCAGCGTGGTCGTCTCACCAGGCGCCAATTGCGCGGTTATTCCCGTAAAACCGCAAGGCACCTTGTTCGTGCAATACTCCGGCTCTGCCATCAGCTCAGCCAGGGAATATTCCGCAAAGCGGTCTGGATAGGCCAGGGACGTGTTATCGCCAAATATGACCTGGAAGTCGACAATCGGCTTCACAATCCCGCCGTCCTGACCAAAGGAAAGATAGAAGTGTCCGCTCTGGACCTCGCTGACCTCGGCGCTGTCGCTCGTACTAGAACGTACACGATAATAAGGAATGCTATTGTCCAAATTGTACACTTCCATCCAGCTCCGCAGCAGATTCCCTACTTCCTTGTACCCTGCGTTCTCCACCCCGTAAGGAAGAATTTCCGGCAGACCATCCAGCAGCTCCAGCTTCATCGGGTGCCCCGAAATATTCGTTATCTCCACTTTCCGCACCAAAGCAGCATAATCATCATTCGGCACTTGAAAATAAGTAACCCTTACTGCAACTCCCTGCTCCTTATTCACTTCCTCGATCCCGATTTCATTCGGCAGGATCACCATTTTCCGCTCCGCCGCAGCATCTGGAGCCGCGCTCTGGAAAGGCTCATAAATTCCCTGAGTACCTTCCCGTTTAATAAAGGTTCTGAAGCCCTTGGATGACACCGATTGGTAAGTGATGCTCGCTGGAGAGAACTCCATTATCGGGCTGTTCTTATCACGAATACCGAAGCTGCAAACCGCTTGCCCGCGATTGACGTAGAATGTCCACATCGGTATCCCCTTTAGACCTGCCAAGCCGGGGAGGAAGCTTGAGAAGGGCTTTGCCTTATCAAACTGCTTGATGACGAAGGCGCTTCGATCAAATGAATAGTTAGACATGCTGTTACCTCCAATAAAAATTTTGTGCTCATGCGTCAGATTAAAAAGATATTTTCCCTCATTAAAGGATCGAAACCGGTTTCGATTTATTTCGAAAAACAAGCCGGCCCATAAAGCAGGCTGCTACAATGGGCGGCATGATTCGCGGATGACCAGTTCGACTGGAAGCATATCGCGCTGTAATTCTTTATGTCCTTCTATCGAATAGATTAACATGTTCGCGGCCCTGCTGCCAAGTCCGTAAGTGTTCTGGCGGATTGTCGTCAGGGCGGGCGTTAAATATTTTGCCATTTCAATATCGTCAAATCCTATAACAGAGATGTCTTCGGGAACGGATACGCCATGCTCTTTCATCGCAATCATCGCGCCGACAGCCAGATTGTCCCCTGCCGCAAATACGGCTGTAGGTCTATCTGCCAATTGCAGCAGCTGCTCCATCGCCCTCCGTCCGCTCTCCACGGCAAAATCATAGCTCCCTTGGACGATGAATTCGGGCCGGGCCGATAATCCCCGACGCTGCATCGCTTCCGTAAATCCTTGCAGCCGCTGCTCGCCGGCAAAGGAATGTCCGCCGCCGATATGGGCGATGGAACGATGTCCGAGCGAATATAAAAAGTCGACGGCAAGCTCGCTGCCCAGAATGTTATCGGAATAGATCGTGCTTGCATGCTCCGAATCCGAGTCCAATATAACACAGGGAATATTCGCTTCTACCAGCTCGTGGAAATAAGGGTCCGTATAATCCGGCACAATCACGACAATTCCGTCAACGCCGCGTATTTTACAATGCTCCAAATACCCGCTCGGCTTGCCTCCGATATCCTTCGTAATGAACAACAGGTCATAGCCCTTGGAGGTAGCTACCTTCTTGAATCCTTCAATAACGCCGCCAAAATAAGGATGCAGTATTCCGGCTCCCGACGATTCATTGAATAATACGCCGATCGTCCAGGAACGCTTGGTCGTCAGAGACCGGGCATGGGCATTCGGGACATACCCCAGCTGCTGTGCCGCCTCTAATATTTTGCGGCGCGTCTTCTGGCTAACATCTGAATAACCATTAAAAACCTTGGACACCGTAGTCGGTGAAAAGCCCGTTAACTTGGCAATATCATAAATCGTAGTCAAATCGTTCCTCATCTCCTGATACATTCATCCGAGCAGGTCTCATACGGGGTCAAGCAAATTGTAGTCGCCACTACCGCATCAAGTCAACTATAAATGTGATAATTCAATTGTTTCAACCTAAGCCATGACGTTTAAAAATTACACAAGCAGCATTAGATCCCTTTTTTCCGACTTTGAGAGAATAAGGAGGTAATGTTCATGTATGAGCCTCGTGACCGTAATGAAGTGAGCAATGTTGACGTAGAAAGAAGAGATATTCAGCAAAAATCCGAGCCAAGTATGGTTGCTTCGACTTTCATTAAATATGCCGCGTATATTATTATATTCTTCGGCTTTTTGTACTTCCTTGTTAAATACGTTTTCCCTAAGTTCTGATTGATCCGAATATATACGCATAAGCGAAAAAACTAACCGGGACACTATTCAGCGTCCCGGTTTCTTCTGCCTGCACTTCTACTTCTCGGTCAAAATAACATCGTCGATGACAATCTCATGCGGAGTGAAGGATTCACCCGGTACGAATTCCACCCCAAGCTCGCCCTGATCCGCAGATATGGCTGCGTCCGATTCGTCGCTCGAATACAAATCCCAAGAGTCTGTTCCGGCTGAGAAATCCCTGTTGAGCAAACTATGTTCTTCCGGCTCTGGAGCCGTTTCCAGAGCAGCCTCTCCGTCCTCTATTTCCCTGATGACGATATCATCGATATACAAGGTATGCGGTGCGGTGAAGTCGGTTGTCCCTTTGCCAATCAAATAATTGAGCTTCAGTGGATGATCCGAGTCCACCGTAAAGTGGTGCGTAAATACTTGGCTGTCCCCCGTTACGTTGAACTTGGCCTGACCTGCAGAGGTGCCCGTGAACTCTACGATGATATCCCGATTCACCGTGGAGCGAGCCGCGAAGCTCAGCTCATAGGTTTTGCCGGCCATTACCGGAATATCGTTCTGGAACCATTGATTGCTCCAGTTATTTGGCCCGAGTCCCGAAATGGCCAGCACCGCTTCTCCACCTTCAGCCGAGAATTCGAACACGCCTCCGTCTCCGAACCAGGTATTCCATCCCGCCGTACCTTCCTGAAACGAGCCGTTCGTGATCAGGTTTCCGTCACTTTCCAGCATCGTTTGCTTGACTATTGCATCTGCATATCCTTCGGCCTGCACAACAATTTCATAATTTCCCCCAGCAGGAAACAAATGTGCCGGAAGAAGGAGCTTTCCGGGTTCGAGCCTGTAGTCGCTTACCGGAGCTCCGTTTATTTTCATGGCCGTTACCGCGCTTCTCCATTCGCTGTCATCCTGGAAGCTGATCTCAATCGCCTGCCCCACCTGGCGGTTCGTCGTGTCCGCAAACAATCCCGGAGCCGGCAATACCGGGGCGTTCTTCACCTTTAGCACCACATTGTCCAAGATAACATCATGCGGCGTTCCGATTACTCCATCCCCCACATCCCCTAGCAAAAACTTAAGCGCTGCAATTTCATTCTCGGGAATACGGAATTCATAAGTATAACGGTTCGTCTCGGGAGACAGATCTATCGTCTGCGCAAAATGAGCCGTATAGCTGGAATTCTCCACCGTGACCTTCATTTTTCGCTCCACCGTGGAGCTGGCATCAAATTCAAGCGCATAAGCCAGTCCTTTGGAGACAGACAATCCGTCTTGAAAAAACAGCACCGAATGCGGCATGCTTCCGCTATTGGTAATTTGCAGCTTCGCTTGGCCGTTCTCTACAGCTGCTTGGGAAGCTCCCCCGCCTTCCGGGTTTACAAGCTGCCACGGGCTTAATCCCTGGCTGAAATCGCCATTAACCAGCGGATAGAACACGGTTCCCGGCTCAAAATATTCACTCGTCCGAACCAGGCGAATATTATCCAGCTGAACCGTTCCCGCAGCGCCTCCCAGATGGAATACGATTTGCGCCGCTTCATCGGAAGCCCCCTCCATCTTGAAGCCAGCCGTCAATCGGCGTGTCTCTGGATCCAACGTAAGCTGCTGCCTGCCGTAGGAAATGCCGTCCTTGCTCATCAGCTCCACTTCGATCGGGCGATTAGCCGCTGCCTTCCCGTCGAAGGACAGCTCGTATTCCAGCCCTTGAATCAATTGCAGTCCACGCTGGACGAGTTGAATACTATGGAGTCCGCTGCCGCCCTGCGCTACAGCCAAATTGAACTTGCGCTCTGCCGGATCAACGCTCGCCACGGCTGAGGCTCCGTCGCTCTTGAGTACATGCCAGTAAGTGAGCCGATTCGCTTCGCCTTGATCGAAGGTGCCGTTGTAAATGTGATTGCCGTCGCCAAGCGGAATTTTAGCTGCATCATGATCAAATTCCAGCCCGCTCACTTCCTCCAAACGGACATTGCCGAACCATACGGGATGCGTACTCAGTCCCAGGTTGAACTCGATCCGTGCTGCCGCATCAGAATCCTGCTTCATTTGGAACGTCATTTCATACCGCTTCATCTCTTGATCCAAATCGGCTTGCAGCGCCTGAGAATAGGCCGTGAATCCGCGATCAGCCCCGCCAGTCAGCTTCACGTTCATACTTCTTGCCGCATCCGATTTGGCATCAAAGCTAAGTTTATAGTAGCGTCCCTTCGCTAAAGAAACGATGCCAAGCGGCTGTACGGAATAAGGCTGATTCCCGCCGCTGCGAATGGAGACCTTGGCATATTTCCCGGAACCGATTTGCTCAAGGGCGAGCTCGCCGTCCCCGCCTTCTCCGGTAAATAAATTCCAGTAATCGGTATAAGGCACGCTGGCAATTTGCGGAATACCCGGCTGTTCATTGTGCTTCATGAAATCTCCGTTGCGCATCAGGTTGCCGTCTTCCAGCGGGGCAATCGACCCTGCCGGATAATCCTCCTGCGGAAAAGCTGGAGGCACCGGTTGACGATACTCTCGGCCCGTCAATTCATAAACGCGCACATAATCGATATGCATGTCGGCAGGGAATACCGTATCCGCTTCTGGATTACCGTCAAAATTACCGCCTACCGCCAGGTTCATGATGAGATGGAACTGCTCGTCGAATGGCGCAGGATAAGCATTGTTGATCGGCTGTCCCTTGCTCTTGCTGAACCAGTCATTTTGCGTCGAGTACAACTCTCCGTCAACATACCAACGCAGTTCTCCCGGCTCCCATTCGAGGCCGTAGACATGATAGTCTTCTGTGGTCGAACCGTCGTTAAAATAATACTCCTTCCCGGAATACGTATTATCCGGCCACTGACCGCCATAGTGAAGCGTTCCGCCCACTCTGCCCGTATCGCTGCCCCAGCCTTCCATAATGTCGATTTCACCTGAGGCAGCCCAGGTTCCGTACACGTCATGCTCCGGGAGCATCCAGATTGCCGGCCATAAGCCTTTCCCGCCAGGCAGCTTAGCACGAATTTCAAACTTTCCGTACTTCTTGCTGAATAATCCCTTGGTCTTGATTCGGGTTGAAGTGTAATCGTAGCCCTGGTATTTGTTAGGTTCCTTAATGGCGGTAATGACCAGCTTACCGTCTTCCACCCTCACATTTTCAGGACGGTCTGTGTAATATTGCAGCTCCCGGTTGCCCCATCCCGGGTTTCCGACCGATTCCCCGTTCGTCAGATCAAACGTCCATTTGCTGCGGTCGATCGATGTGCCTGCGAATTCATCGTTCCAAACCAAGGTCCATAGCGGCACCGGAATCTCCCCGCCTCCATTGCCGCCGCCGGAGCCGCCCGAGCTCCCGGAGCCGCCGCTGCTCGTTCCTGACGATGGACCGACCGGCGCTGTCACCGTTGAAGAAGCTTCTCCAAGCTTCACTTGAGCATGCTTGCCGCGGGATAAGGCCTTCCCGTTCACCGTAAACCCGTTGGCTTCATTGTCCAGCTCCCCAATGCTTCCAACGCCGGTAACCGAAGATGCCCCAATTCCTTGATCCACAATAAGCTTATCGATCACAGCCCCCTTGTTCAGGATAATATGTGCTGCACGCTTCAAGCGCAGCGTCTGCACATTTCCGGTTAAGGACAGCGTTGGAACTGCAGCCGTATCAGCGCCAAGCCCGTTTTTGGAACCTGTGCCTGGAACCACCTCCACCTGCGGATAACTTCCCAACAGCTCTACCTGCCCTGCCCCCGGGGCCAGCTCAACCAGGCCGATAGTTGTCCCGTCGTTGCCGGCTTGTTCCAGCCTCGCATGGCGATTAATGCGAACACCCTCAACATGTGTTGCACCGCTGATCAGCACCCGTACCTTCCCGTCTCTTCGATCAATATCCAATTGCTGAACGTTCGAGTCATGTATGACGATGCTGTTCTCCCCGCCACCTTGAACATAGACCGTGTTCTGAACATCGACTTGATCCATCCGGGAGTCACCTTCCCCAATTCCCTCAGCGAAATAAATATTGCCCGATACCTTTCCGTCTTTGATCCTCGCACCCGGCTGATTAATGACCACATTTCCCTGCAACTGACCGAGCGTTGCCTCACCTTTTTGATAAATAAAGGTGCTAACCAGCCTATCCAGAATAGACATAAGCTCTCCGCGGGTAACGGGCCGCTCAGGCTGGAACGTGCCATCCTCATAACCGTAAATATATGATGCTGCCGACAATGCTTGAATAGCCTGACGTGTCTGTAAATCCAATGCTTCAATATCCTTATACTTAACCTGTTCCTGCGCCTCCTGAGTTTCCGGTGTTTTCTGCACGGCTGCTTCCCTCGTAAAACCAAACAGCACAGCTAGGCTGTGGGCAGCCTCTGCCCGCGTCAGCCTGCCACCCGCATATGGCTGAAGCTGATCTGCCCCCGGCAAGTACCCCGACTGAATCGCCGCAGATAGATGTTGGGCATACCATGCATTCTCCGGGATTTCTGCCAACCGATTCGGATCCCCCTTGATTCCAAAAATCCGATTAACGATTGCCGCATATTCGGCCCTCGTCACGGGCTGATCAGGGCGCAGCGAACCATCCATGTACCCTTGTATAACTCCGGCTGCACTCCAATTTTGCAATGCCTCGGCCGACCAATGATCATAAACCGAAATTTTCGAAACCGGTTTCGATTTCTTGGTTGCAAAAGCTGCCGAGCCTGAAAAAGCAGTAGAAACTGTCATCCATACCGCCAACCACAATGAAACTGTCCTTTGCCTCAAAATTCTCCCCTCGACTTTCGGAATATTTTATGAAGCGCTTTCAAAACATATCATAGGGCAGTTCATGTTCAAGGTCAATTCATTTTTTTCATGAATGAACCGTTTATCTTTATTTTTTCGCAGGTTAGTTCGTATTGCGATACCCGCTTCACGTTTGAATACGGCGATATGGGGTAAACTCCAAGTAAGACTTTAACTTCAAGCCTGTAAACTTCAATAAGGAGGGATTCCCTTGACCGAAAATTCTAAGTATCCGAAGACTGAAGCCGCTGATCACGAGTATGAGAGATATCAGGTATTAAGAGAATATCGTCCCGAGAATGATGTTCCGAGCGACGACCTGCTTCCGCATGATACTCGTATTACCCAGGCTCTTAGCGAGGATGATTCCCGCGATAGTAAAGATGTTGAGAGGGAAAATAATGAATTTCCTGATGTGCCTGATGCCGATGATATAGCCGAAAACAGTCCGGTTGACCCGGTAGCTCCCGATCCGAACGGGATGCCCGGTATTGACGTGCTGAATGGCTACAGCGGGGAAGATGATGATTCTCCGCGTTCCTAATTTCAAGTGAGCTTTAAGCTAAAAAACCTCTCCGCCAGAGACCCCGACGGAGAGGTTTTGCTATGGCTGCTTATTTTAACGGATCATGCCCGAATAATCGATCTTAATCTTGGCTTTAACGTTGAATTCGAGCTGAGGATATATCCTCTTCCAATCCTCTATTTCCGTGGCATTATTCCAATTCATTGCCGTATATCTTAATCCCCATCCCAGCGGATCCAACCCGGTTCCATGGATTTTTATGAGAAACTGCTTGATATCCTTCTCCCATTGCTTGCTGGCTGCTTTGGAAACCGCTTCAAGAATTTGATCCTTGGTTTCCAGGCCTTGAGTACTATCCTCCAGTATAGCTCTGCCTCCTACATCATACTGCACAACCGTCTTGCCTTCTTTGGATATGATTAACTTGAATTTAGAATGGGTCGTCTCCATATTATAGCTGTAGATACTGCCTTCCATTTCGACATTAAAGCTGGTGCGTAAATTTCGAGTCGTAAGCAGGTTGTATAACCGTGACTCGTCAGGCGTCAACTCTGCACGTACTTTCTGTTTGTCCAGCAGTACTGATTTATTAATGAGAAGCGTATCCTTATCCTTCCCATTTACTTCAACCAGAGGCAAAATAGGATCTAATCCACGCTCCGACAGATGCCGTCTAAAGTTATATGAGTATATACTTACGATAAAAGGAGACTCCGTTCCTTCCTTCCCTAAGCTTAAAATAAGGGCGTTTGCGGGAACTCGTTCGCTTTTTGGGCGCAGGTTCAGCACTTCCTTCGCATTGGGCCTAGCTATTCCGTTATAGGCTACTAACTGGATATCTCTACGCCTGACCATCCAGTCGGTCATCTGGGTTATATTATTCTTGGCATAGTCTTCTCCGAATAATAATGTCTTGCAATGACTAAAATCCAATTCTTTATCTACCTTTGATTTCAACAAACGGATCGCCTCCGGAATGCTGTCAGAAATTTGCGAGATGATAACCGCTTCCTGATTTCTTTTTGTCGGGTCTCCTTCAGGAATAGCAAGCTTGAGGGTTACCTCGATTAAGTTTTCTTTATCCCCGCCTTGCCCGCTGTTTTCGCTCTCCTCATTTCCGGCAGCGGAATCAATCCCGAAAGCCAGTACGAAGGAACGCTTATCCACATCTTTCAACTGGCAGCCTGCAAGAAGCATACTCATGGTACACAGCATCATAACGAGCAACATATACAGCCATCTACTCATGCCCTCTTCTTCCTCCTCCGGTACGCGACAAATATCGTTGAAACAAGCAGTACCTCTCCAATCAAACGAACATTAAGAAACAACTGCCCAAATAGAGTTAATTTCACCTGATCAAAATAGAAACCCATCCCGATCGTAGCTAAGGTCATCGGAACAAGAATCCACCAATCCTTATTGTATGCGGTTTTCAAATTCTTCTTCTTTTTGAAGGAAAATGCCTTTATTATTTCTAACGCGATATGCCAATGAATGACCGCGGTAACCAGCGATAGGGATAAATAGGTGAAGTAGAACATAAACAGCACGCGTTCAACAACGAAAAATTCACTGCGAATAGAATCTGCTGTCGAGAACCAGGGATATACCTGATCCTCCACGCCGATCGTTCCGTGATAACCTATGGGAACAAGCAAGGTGATGAGCAGAATCAACAATCCGGATACAGGAATCATCCATAAATGCCTAGGCTTCATGCTTTTAAAAGCACGATTAAAAATAGCCAGGTTGACATAGCCCGTAAAAATAAACGTCGCCCCTGCAATAGTGTTGTAATTAGGCATGCTCCAAAGATGAGTAATCACTTGCATAACGGCATCCCAACTAAAATAAGGATTCAGCAAAGCCTTGAACAGCATATAAACTACTAATGGAACGTTAATAATGATCGTTATTTCAAGGGCATACAGGATAGAATCCGTTTTAAGTCGACTGGACAGGGTAACCAACAGTAAAAATACGAGGATTGCAAATAGGGGAGAAACATCAGGACTGATGTAGCGAATCGTAATGTCCACAAAAGAAACTAAAGTTATAGCGCCTGATTCATACCATAGGAACGCCAAAATAGTGAGCAAAGGAATGCCAATCATCCTGGGGAGACTGGTAAGGACAATTTCAGGCAGCCCCTCCCCGGGAAAATGGCCAATTAGCTTCGTAAAACTGACCAACAGCGTTGTCCCAATTACGACCGAAAGGAATATGGACATTAGCGCTCCCTCGAAGCGATTGTCGATCAAGACTCTAGGAACAAAGTTAATAATGTTGATTAACGCATTGATCAAAAACAAATAGTAGAAATATTTTTCCTTAACCATTCTGCTTATCTCCCTTGCCACGTTTGCCATCTATAGCAAAGATCTTCAAATACGGCTTACCGAAGCTTCGCATGCCGGATAAATACATGACGATCCCCACCGTACTCACTACGATGCCGATTAAGCCGAACGTAGCCGCAAAAAAAATAAGAAAATATTTAAGCACTCGTACAGTAAAAGCCATCATATTCAGTGGAATAACAAAATTGGAAATAGCAACAGCGGATACGATAATGATCATAATGTTACTTACCAGCCCAGCCTCTGTTGCGGCTTGGCCTAGAATGAGGCCGCCAACCGTCGTCGCAGTCGGCCCGATTGCTTTCGGAAGACGCAAACTGGCCTCAATTAGGAATTCCATCATCAGCAGCATCAATACAACCTCTACGAAAGACGGATAAGGTACGGCGGCACGGCTGCCCGCTATAAGAAGCGTAATCTGCACCTTTAAAATTTCCGGGTTATAGGAGGTAAAGGCCACATAGAAGGCCGGAAGTGTGACGGTTATAAACAGCCCAATATAACGGATCATTTTCATGAACCATCCGACCAGCGGAAGCTGGATTTTATCATCCATTGCCGTGAAGAAATCATTGAATACGCTTGGAGCTATAATAGCGTAGCCTACCGTATTCATTAGGACAGCTACCTTGCCTTCTGCCAGATTAAATATGACCCGGTCAGGCCTTTCCGTTACAATCGTAGTTGGAAATAAGCGGTACTTATGCTCGCTGAGGAATTTCTCCAGCTCCCCTGCAGACTGTAGAAGATCTACTGATATTTGCGACAGACGCTTCATCATTTCATTCAGCACCTCCCGGTCTACCCGGGAATCATCGTACATGACAGCTACCATATTTTTGGATACATTACCGATCGTTAACGCTTCGATCTTTAATTCCTTGGACTGATAACGACGGCGAATCAAATTGATATTGCATTCGATATTTTCTGTTAAAGCATCATTCGGGCCCTGAACGATCGCCTCCGTTACACTTGAAGAAATGCCGCTATAATTAATCTTCATCGCATCAAACAAATAGCCGCTGCCTTCAATCTGAATATAAACGTAGCCCTTCAAAACAAATTCCAATACTAGCTTCTTATCCTCGGATGCTTCGCAGCCTGGAAATTCAGATATGTATTTTTTATACGCTAGCAAATCCATTTCATAGCTGGGTAAGACGATGAAACGATTTACCGTATCCGCGTTGCTTAAGCTTTTCAAAAATATAATTTTTATGTCCTGGGATTCCCCCAAGGATCGTTCCTCTAAGTCCATTAGACCGGACAATTGCTCGGACAACCATTCGTCTACCCGTTGTTCGGCACGTTTCGTTGGCATATTAAATATCCTTTCACCTGTACTCAGTCCGGTTATTTTGCCAATGGAACGGTTAAATCATGCATTGACCTGGATCCAATAAAAAAAGCCTAGCGCATTAAGCCCGCCAGACCTGGTTCCTTCCCGATTCCTTCGCCTTATATAATGCCTGATCCGCCTTATCGAGCAGCTGCTCTTCATCGATATCAGGGTATGTCGCACTGCCTGCGGAAATGGTAATATGAATTTCTATTCCTTGAGGCAGCACAAACGTTTGATTCTCCACATTGCTCCGCAAACGCTCCGCGATATTAACGATTTTATCTCTATCACAATGATCTAGGATAATGACAAATTCCTCGCCGCCTTTACGGGCTATCTCATCTCCGGGGCGAAATGTGTCCCGTAAAATGCTGGCAAGCTGGGATAATACCGCATCGCCTGCTGCGTGCCCGTAAGTATCGTTCACTTTTTTAAAGTGGTCGATATCGACCATAAGCAGGGTAAATGGAACATGGTAACGGTGGAAGGACTCTATTTTTTGCTGCAGCAGCACTTCAAACGCCCTGGCATTATACAATCCCGTTAGAAAATCGCGGCGGGCTGCCTCCCTCAACGTGCGAAGGGAGTCCCCCGACTTCTGCAAATATTGCAGCATCGAATAAGTAAAAATCCCGCCAAGGGCGAATACGATACTGAACATGGGGATCGCTTCACTACGTGCATTCCCCTCCA
Source organism: Paenibacillus lentus (assembly GCF_042714055.1). Lineage (GTDB taxonomy): Bacteria > Bacillota > Bacilli > Paenibacillales > Paenibacillaceae > Fontibacillus > Fontibacillus lentus_A. The sequence continues at coordinate 193,665 of NZ_JBHGVC010000007.1, read as the reverse complement.
GCGTAAGGTAAAAGCCGACGTTAGAGGTCAAAATAGATAAGGCTAGCGCGGTGAGCCACCTTTTGAAAGAGAGCTTGCGGGGACGAATAAAGAGGAGGGCTATGACCAGTGTAAATATCGCATTTAAACCTCCTCCGAAGATGGAAATAGGACTAACTCCATGCAGAAAAAATACACGGTAAATCGAGATGATCAGCGTCGCGATCCACCCCGAGGTAAACCCGCCGAGATATACCGATATTAATATCGGAAGCTGGCGGAAATCCGCAAATACATGGTGCGTAATTGGAAAAGTGAAATACATATGCACAACGCCAAAAAAGCCTAAAGCAAATCCCAGTACAATGCGCCTGCTTCTATCCTTCAAGCCGCTATTCAGCAAATGTTTGGTTCGAAACATATTTCCAAAGAACAAAAAAGTAGTTAGAGTCGTGAAATTATTGACCAAGCTCTCAAACATCGAAAGTCCCTCGCTGCATACGTAATTATCGGTCGAAAGGATGAGATACCGCAGATGTAAGCATAACATATAAACAAGGGATGAATTATTAAAGTTCGTTAAAAATTGAAATTTTCCGGACAAGCGTAGTATGCATAGAATATTAACGGATTGTCGGACGTTTGGGCCTCCGCAGGAATATATATATCCTATGTTAAGAGCTGTTGCTTTTGAACATATCACTGAGTCAGGAGGAGTTCCCTATGCCCAATTACCGAATTATCGTAGATTTGTCGGATCGGCAATTGTATTTGCTGGATGGAGATACCGTCGTGAGAGCTTTCCCCGTTGGTATTGGTAAGATGGTCACTCAGACCCCAACCGGGGAATATGCCATCATCAACAAGCAGGCGAACCCGGGCGGCCCGTTCGGAGCGTTCTGGATGGGGTTGTCCAAACCCCACTATGGCATCCACGGCACGAACGATCCTTCGTCAATCGGCCACGAAGTGTCCCATGGCTGCATACGTATGTATAACGCGGACGTTTTGACCCTTTCGTCGCTTGTGCCCGTAGGAACCCGAGTAACGATTCGCGCATAATAGCTGTGCATGGCAGGATGTATAACCATGGGCGTCTAAGTCATTTCTGGGTTCTTTTCTTCGGAAGCAGTAAGACGAATCACCGCCTTATATTGGTAATCATGATATAATGAACGCAGTATAAGCCAGGGGTGAACTGTTGATGACAAACGATGATGGGAGTGCAGAACAGAGGACAGCAGGCAGGAATTCCTTGCCTGAGGATAGGAGGCGAACGGGCTCCGCGAGCGATGCACATCACGAAATTATCGGCCAGGAAATAACAGAAGACCGAGATCATGCAACCGGAAATGCGATCGATCATCGGATCGAACATACAACGGAGCCTGCCGCCGTAAATGCAGTCGATCATGCAATCGAATATCCGGCCGAGCAGAATTTTATCGAACCTGCCGAGCTTTGTCTCCTGGCGGGAAAAATCATGCTGCAAAGCGGAGCCGAAACCTATCGCGTCGAGGATACAATGACCCGCATGGCTGTAGCCATGGGTCTTGAAAGCTCCCATAGTTATGTTACCCCTACCGGAATCATGTTCCAATCCAGCGGAGCACAGTCGGCCAAGCTGATTCGCATCGTCGAACGGACGACCGACTTACAGAAGGTAGCCGCTGTGAACGATGTATCACGTAAGCTGGGAAACAGGGATATTACGCCTTCCAATGCACATGCCCGGCTGCTGGACATTGATCGAGCCGGACACGAATACCCGTTACTGCTGCAAATTGTCATTGCCGCGATTGCCAGCGGCTGCTTTACTTATATGTTTAAGGGAGGCATGTCTGACATCCTGCCCGGCATTTTATGCGGCGGGGCGGGATTCGCCATGTTTCTCGCGCTGCACCGATTGATTAAGGTTAAATTTTTTGCGGAGTTCTCCGCCTCGTTCGTGATCGGACTCTTGGCTGTAATATTCGTTGCACTAGGAATCGGACAAGAGCTGGATAAGATTATTATCGGTTCCGTCATGCCGCTCGTTCCCGGATTACTGATTACGAACGCCGTAAGGGATTTGATGGCAGGACATTTGGTCTCAGGCTTATCGCGGGGAGCGGAAGCTTTCCTGACCGCCTTTGCCATCGGCGCGGGCATTGCCGTAGTCGTCACATTTTTCTAGCTGGAAAGAAGGTTGAATCCACAAGATGATATCACCGTCCCTTATATCGCTTACCCTGCATCTTATCACCAGCTTCATTGCTTCTGCTGCCTTCGGCATTCTGTTTAATGCCCCCAGAAGGATGCTACTGCAATGCGGGCTGGCCGGAATGCTCGGCTGGGTCGCCTATGTCCTGCTCGCCCCGCAGCTTGACGCTGTCTTCGCCACGGTTATGGCTACATTTATCGTGGGGGTCGCCAGCCAATTGCTCGCCAGATTATACAAAAAACCAGTCATTCTGTTCAGCGTCTCGGGAATCATTCCCCTCGTTCCGGGGGGACTTGCCTATGATGCCATGCGGCAATTTGTAGAGAGCGAATATAACCTCGCCGTCCAGCTGGCGGCTAAGGCATTCTTAATCTCAGGCTCCATAGCCATCGGACTCGTATTGTCCGAAGTAATTAACCAGATGATTATCAAGCTAACGCTGCGCCGCCCCGCAAATTCCAGAAAGTGACTCGAATACCATCACAAAATTCCAAAACAATAGAGGATATGCAGCGAGTGCATATCCTCTATTGTCGTCATAACTTCCCCATGATCATGTTGTGGTCGATATCTACAATGATTTGCCGCTTAACTCAAATTCCGTCTGATGCAGCTCTTTAATCATCCGTCGGAGGAAATGACTCTCTTGATCTTTCAATCCATATTGGTTCTCCTTGACGAGCATCTCACCTACCTGTCTTCTCAATAGCTCATTACGGCGCTCCAACACTTCATCATAAGCCAAGTTCAAGTCAACTCCTCAGTATTATTTGAAAAACATCTCTAATTATAAAGTGTTGCGGCTCTTAGTGAAAACGCAGCATGACTGCATCCTCATAGCTGAGACGGTGTCACCTTAATACTCACGCTCTCTGCACCTAGTACTCGTAAATATCCGCACAAATGCTCACATATCGTCCATATTCCTCCCATTTCATGTAAACAGCGTATTAAATGAGAGCTAACCAGCTTGGATCAAGTGCAAAATTTTGTTTAGTTTTTAGAAATAAAGCAAAGGGTATAAAGATAAATAACAACGAAAAGTCACACATGCTATTTACATGAACAGGAGGAACAACAGATGAATTTAAAAGGGAAAGGCTGCCTGGTTCCGATCGTAATCGTTGCCGCGGTAATCATTATCGGCATTGCATTATTCGCAGGAAATTACAATAAGTTCATGACCTCCGAGGAAACGGTAAACCAGGAGTGGAGCAAAATTGACGTACAATTGCAGCGGAGATACGATCTCATTCCAAATCTGGTCAACACGGTCAAGGGATATGCCAAGCATGAAAAAGAAGTGATTAAAGAAGTTTCCGATGCACGGGCAGCGCTGGGCGGAGCACGTACACCCGATGAGCTCGCTGCGGCTGACCAGCAGCTCCAGGGCGCGCTCAGCCGTTTGCTGGTGATCGTGGAAAACTACCCTACGCTGAAGGCAGATGCCCAGTTCACACAGCTCATGGATGAGCTGGCCGGAACGGAGAACCGCATCGCAGTCGCCCGCAGCGACTACAACAATGCGGTCGCAGAGTACAACAAGCTGATTCGGCGTTTCCCCGGGGTGTTTATCGCGCGGATGATGGGTTTCAATGAAAAGCAATACTTTGAGACTACAGCGGAGTCAAGGACGAATCCGGAGGTTGATTTCGGAACCGATGATACTTCGTGGATTCCGATGCGGCCAAGTTCCCGTCTTCAGCCTACTCGTCTAACGCCGGAAGGTGAATGGGCATGAGCCCTACAATCAGCCGAAAACAATCGATTCGGGGATTGCTCCGGCTCCTCGCTCTGAGCCTGCTTGTATTCACGAGCTTTGGGCCGGGCGCCGCGGCTGCACCGAAGATCCCCGATCCCCAAGGGGATATCTATGTTCAGGATTTCGAGCATATTCTGTCTGCGGAGCAGTCGCAATATATCCTTTCACTCGGCCGAGCGCTTGAAGATCGCACGAAAGCCCAGATTGCCGTGTTAACCGTGCCCTCCTTGGGGGATGAGCCCATCGAGGAATATGCGCTTCAAGCTCTGCGGACTTACCGGCTGGGCGATGCCAAGCTGAATAACGGCGTACTGCTGTTAGTCTCCTTAGGCGACAACCAGCCCGGGAACCGCCAGGTTCGCATCGAGGTCGGCTACGGCTTGGAAGGTGCGCTGCCCGACGGCAAGACAGGACGGATTCTCGACCAGGTCACCATACCTTACATCGTTAATCAGGAGCCTGGACAAGGCATTGTCGAAACATACAAAGTCCTGTACAACGAGGTTGCGAAGGAATATGGCGTAGAGGGAGAGTTGAGCCCTCAGGAAGTAACCCTGCCGAGCTCCGCCGCTTCGGGAGAAGGCGGCGGCATGTCCTTACTCTGGGTCATCATCATCGGGGCTTTCCTCATCATCGACATCGTATTTTTTCGTGGAACGTTCACCCTGCTCCTCCTGTCCATTCTCGGCCGGGGCGGAGGCGGCTTCCGCGGCGGTGGGGGTGGAGGCGGCTTTCGCGGCGGGGGTGGAGGTTCATCCGGCGGCGGCGGAGCGAGCCGCAGATTTTAGTCCCCAGTTCTCATCCGGTAGGCGGTATAATAGGGAGTAATACGAACTATCAACCACAAGGGAGAGAACTGTGTTCATGACATCTTCATCGCAGCAACGAGCCGTGTTCTTCGATCTCGACGACACGCTGTACGATCATCTCATTCCTTTTCGCGCCGCACTGACAAATATACTGGCGACGAAAGAAGAATTTCCCTATGAACAGGCCTATCACCGGATGCGTTACTACAGCGACGCTCTGTCCGCCGAACTTGGGGGCACGCCGACTCACGGCGAAGAACTCCATCAAATGCGGAGACGCCGCTTCCAGCTGGCATTGGCCGAATTTAACCTGCAGCTTACGCCGGAGCAAGCACAGGCCATACAGGATGAGTATCTCAGCTTGCAATATGCCATTGAGTTGTTCGACGGCGTGAAGGAGCTGATCACGGAGCTTAAAGCCAGAAGCTTCGTAATCGGCGTAATTACGAACGGGCCGCCCGACCACCAACTGAACAAAATTCAGGCCCTGTCTCTAACCAGGCTCATTCCGGAAGAATTAATTTATATCTCAGGAGCCGTCGGGTTTACCAAGCCGGATGAACGCCTGTTTCGGCACGTGACCGACCAGCTCGGACTGGCTCCCGAGAACTGCTGCTATATCGGCGACTCTTGGCGCAACGATGTCGTCGGCGCACTTGATGCGGGCTGGAAGGTGCTGTGGTTCAATCACCGCAGCGTCGAGCCGGAATCGGATCACCAGCCGCATCACCTAGTGAACGCATATCCAGAAATTGCGAAGGTGCTCCTGCAAAGAATGTAATGTTATTATCATTCCAAAAATAAAGAACCTGACAACTTGCATGTCAGGTTCTTTATGCTGCAGCACGCAGCTAGAATGCTCCGGTTCCTCCGCCGTCCCCTCCTCCGCCTCCGCCTCCGCCGGAGAAGCCGCCACCGCTGCCGGAAGAGGGATCCGGAGGCATGTAGGAGATCGACCTCTGGGAATAGACAAGCCCCTCAATAGCCGATTGGCTTATGCGCGAAACAATGGACTGCAAGGCCTCGTCATCCGACCGGCGTTTCATCGCCTTCAGAAGCTGCGGGCCTGCATCCAGCACGAGAGCAAACTCGGCCAGCCTGAGGCTTGACTCAGGATCATAACATCCAGAGCGGGAATAAGCTTTTCCCCGCTTAAGCCTTCTGCGCCAATAACGAAGCGCTGCATGATACTTCCATCCTTTTAATGTCAACGTATAAGGCCGAAGAATAATAGCAAGCAGAAAAGTCACCACGACTAGCAAAGCATAGGTAACTGCAGCAGAGCTGTCATAAAGAAAACCGGCAGCTCCAAAGCAGGCAAGATAATATAGTCCCGTAAGCCATCTTCGCTTAGGAAAGGCAAGGGCAAATCCGGCTGCCGTTCCAAGAATCAGAAAGCCCCAGCCCATTTCCGCTGTCGATGAGACATCAGCGTAGAAGAGCGTAAGTATAATGATGAAATGCATGATAATCAGAGCAGGCCTTAAAATCCGGCGAAAACGGTTAGGGTACACGTACTCATTATATTCCTCCGTACGGTCAAGCCATTCGCGCCATTGTTTGAAATCGGTATGAATTCGTTCGAAAAGACGACGATAACGTCCCTGGTCGTAAGTATCCTTCTTCTCCTTTCGCGTAGGCCCTGCAAATCGATCCGTCTCCAGCTTCTTGCCGTAAAAGAACTTATTCAGGAAAAAATTCTCCGCTTCGCTCAGTGAGGAACGCCTTCCCGTAAACAAGAACTCCGGCATAATGTCCGGAGCCTTGCTATCGGTCAAGAACCGTTTGGGTGCCGTCTTCTCTTCCATCGTCACGAGCCCTTTATGCCGCATAGAGAACACCCCTGCAAAAATATCCCGCTTCTTAAGCCGCCCCTTACGGTAAATATATACCGCAAGCAGCGGATCAATCTGATCCAGCTTCTCGTACGGCAGGCTACTGCGGAGCAACCACCCTGCGATTCTTTTAAACGGCAATATTTGAAGCAGTAGGAGCAGCAAGGCTCCATAGGACAGTATCTTCAGCACGGAATCGGCAATCGATAAATGATCCAGCCGCTTAAGGAGCCGCTGCTCCCGTTCCCGCTCCTCGGCCAAAGCCTGTTCCAATGGTAGCGACTCCGAACGTGCAGTTGTTTCACTTAACCAATTCGCCGGAAACAACAATCTTAAGCGCGCCGTACCATCCTGATCGAGCAGCTTATTGTAATAATGGATGTAAGCTCCCCCGTCTCCTCCGGTCTTTGCCGCAACCTGGCCGCCGGAACGGTCATGGAGAAAATAATGGATTTTATTCTCGTCATAAGGCTCTTGTAGCTGTAAGTCTATCGTTACATGATGGATATCATCATTATTATTTTTAAAAAAGCTCCACGCCAATTCGCCCGTGTCCGCATAGCGGACGGCAGCCCCCTTGATCCGGTAGCGGTAATAGACTCGCTTCGTCTCATCCGAGGATGGCATATGTATATAGTAAGTATCATTCTCTTTATTAAAATCAACAGCGAGACGCTGCAAATTGTCGTATGTAAAGTCTTCAAAACGCTTTCCATCCGGCGGAATATACGCTTCAAAAAACTGAATCCCCTCATGCCCCTTTGGATCGACATACCGCGTCATTCCTTTCCAGCTTCCTTCAAAGCGATAGGTGAATAACTCCTGTACAAAAAGATCGCCATCCGGCATGATTCTCGCCGACACATCCACCTGCTCCATCGTAAACTTCTTGTTTCCCCCGCAGCCCGCCAGCATAACAATTATTAGGGCAAATGGGATCCACAACCATCTCCTCATCCTGTCACCTCAGTCGTAAAATCTTCAAACTATTATAAACGAATTTAAATTAAAAGAAACTAAAGCGATGAAAATGCAGCAAGCCCGTCCTTATGCTAAGGGCGGGCTTGCTTCAGCAATCTATGAAAATTTGCGTATAATTTCAAATCGTCCTCAGTTTCGAGTCCGTACTACTGTTCCGCGTAAAGGTGGTCGGGTCGGTTCAAATCAACGACTTTCCAGTTCCATCCAGTTTTTGCGAATCAGCTTCTGATACCAGTAATAGCTCTCTTTCGGTGTGCGCACCTGAGTTCTGTAATCCACATAGATTAAGCCGAAGCGGCAGGAGTATCCGAACGCCCATTCAAAGTTGTCCATCAGCGACCAGGTGAGATAACCTTTCAAATTCACGCCGGACTCGATCGCTCTGCCCAGTTCGGCAACATGGCTCTCTAGAAATTTGATGCGGCGCACATCGTTTACTTTTCCATCTACCACTTCGTCATTGTAGCAGGCGCCGTTCTCGGTAATATAAATCGGAATTGGCCCGAACTGCTCGGTCAGCCAGCTTAAGGTCAAATATAGGCCTTCCGGGAAAATAAACCAGCCCTTATCCGATTTGTCGTAGCCGAGGTCGACATGCTCCAGATCCAGATAGTTGTTGCCTTCCTTATGGCGTACAATATTACCGCCGTAGAAGTTCAAGCCTAGGAAATCGATCTTCTGCGAAATGATCTCCATGTCCCCCGGCTCAATGACGGGCTCGGCACCCTTCGTCTTGATCCAGGCGGCCATTTCCTCCGGGTATTTGCCTGTAAATACTGGGGTCACAAACCAGGTGTAAATGGAAAATGCCCGATAAGCCGCATCGATATCCTCCTGTTTGCGGGAGAACGGCTCATACCAATAAATATCCGGCGCATAGCCAATCTCGCCCGCTGTCCCGAGCTCGCGGAACTTCGCTACCGTCTTGCCATGCGCTACCAGCAAGTGGTGCCCTACTTGAATGGCTGACTGCCAGCTCATGATCCCCGGTGCATGTCTGCCCAGCAAATGGCCGTTAATCGCGGTACACCACGGCTCATTGAACGTCATCCAATGCTTGATCAAGCCATCAAATTCGCGGAACATCGTTTCGGCAAACATGACAAAGGCATCGATCGTCTCTCTGTTCTCCCAGCCGCCCTTTTCCTGCAGCGCCTGCGGCAGCTCCCAATGGTACAACGTGCAGAAGGGCTCAATCCCATTCTCAAGCAGCTTATTCACCATGCGTTTATAATGCTCGATTCCTTGGCGATTGACCTCGCCAAAGCCCTGCGGGTAAATTCGCGGCCAGGATACCGAGAAGCGGTAGGCTTTAACGCCAAGCTCTTTCATCAGCTCGATATCTTCTTCGTAACGATTATAACTGTCGCAGGCAATGCTTGCGTCGTCGCCTTGAAAGATTTTGCCGGGCGTTGCCGCCATTACGTCCCAAATGCTCGGGCCGCGTCCATCCTTATCCAAGGAGCCTTCGATTTGATAAGCTGAGGTCGACACGCCCCAGACGAAGTTTTCCGGAAATTGTATAATGGTCACTTTGAATTCCTCCTGCCAAAATAATAGATTTGATCGGGTACGATCCATGCTGTTCTTATTTTGTATAAAGCTCTTATCTTCATATAGTGAGTTATTCAAGATTCGAGTATGATTCTATTAAGACATTTCCAGAATATCCACACCGTAAGGCGCTAAATTCAGCGTTCGCTCTCGCTTCTTGCCATATAGCACGCTGTGGTAGGAACCGGGCAATGTCACTTGGTTGAATTGTCGGCTCAGATTGAGCACGAACAGATATGCCGAGGATTCCCCGCTGCGCACCACGATTTGTACGCCCTCCGGCAAATCCGGGAACATCAGCATTCCATGCGCCTTGGCCTCCTTTACGAATAAATTCTGCAAATAAGCTTCATCCAGATGAGTGCCAAGGTAGTATACTTTCCCCTCCCCGAATGGATTTACCGTCACTGCCGGTACGCCGCTATAGAAATCCTCGTCATACCAAGCTAGCGCTTCCGCGCCTTGGAGACTTATAATATCGCACCACTGCGAGCCTGCAAATGTGCGTCCTGCACCATCAACAACACGATGCTTGTCCGCTCCGATTGGATCATATTCCTCCACTCTGATTCCCGTGCATTTCGCAAGCAATCCCGGCAGCGACAGCATAACCGCCTGATTGTTCATATGCTTCACACCCGAGCGGCTTGTAATGATCACCGTTCCCCCCGCGGCGGCAAAACGCTCCAGCGAGGCGGCTGCCTCCTCGCTCAGCAGATAGAAGCTTGGAGCAACGACGATTTTATAGCCGTCCAAAGGCTGCGTCCATTCGATAACATCGCAGCCGATCCCCAGCTTCGTCAGTGCGCGGTGGTAATCCTTCACATTTTCATAGTAGTCCATGCCCTCTACCTGAGGCTGAATGCGAAGCGCTTCAAGCTGCTCATGAGACAGCAGTATCGCTGCTTCATGCTTTGGCGCAGTACCCTGCAGCTTGCCCGACAAGGCGTTGACCTCTCCGCAAAGCTCGGCAAATTCGGAGAATCTGCGGCCGGGAACATTGCTCGGATCTATCAGGCCATGCCAGAACTGCTCAGCCCCCACCGTCGCCGTACGCCACCTGAAATGCACGACCGTGTCAGCTCCTTTGGCAATGGCTTGCCATGAGAAGGCGCGGATAAATCCCGGGTACGGCGCTCGCCATGTCGGAAACCAGCAGCCTGGTGAACCGCTAAGCTGCTCCATAATCCAGAAATTCCGCCGCTTGATCCCGCGGGTGACATCGAGGGACAGCGCTCCGCTGTACGGTCCGGTCGATTGCTTGTCCGGCGCGGTATTCGGATAATAATCGAAGGAGGCGAAATCCAAGTCGGCTCCTGTCTGGTACAAATTCAGTCTCTGCGGATACGTGTGGAAATTGTGTGTAATAAAGTGATTCGGACAATTCCTGCGAATAATGTCAATCTGGCTGCGTTGGAATTCCGCGATAGAGTCCCACTGAAATCGGGCAAAATCAAGCAGGTAGGACGGGTTTTGATGTTTCGAGCCGCCGTATGGCACGCCGATCTGCGACCATTCGCTATATTCTCCGCTCCAAACGACCGTACCCCACTCGCGATTAACGGCTTCGAGCGTCACGTATTTCTGCTTGACCCATTCCCGGAACTTCTCGCTGCACATCTCGCAGTGGCAATCGATCATCCAGTACTCGTTATCCGTCTGCCAGCCGATAACCGCCGGATGACGGCCATAACGCTGCGTCATCTCTTCGATGATCCGCGAGCCGTAGACCCGCAGCGATTTGCTATTGTAACAGCGGTGGCCCCGCACGCCCGGATAAGTAATACTGCCATCCGCATTTCTCGGCAGAACATCGGGCCTCAGCTCGGTCAGCCAGCGTGGCGGTGTATTGGTCGGCGTACAAAGGACGACGCGAATATCATATTTATGGAACAGGTCGATCGCCTGATCAAGCCACTCGAAATGATATCCTCCCGAGCTGCTCTCCATCCGGCTCCAGGCAAACTCCGCCAGCCGGACGACCCGCACGCCCGTAACCTTCATCAGTTGAACATCCTCTTCCCATAGGGATGGATCCCAATGCTCCGGGTAATAAACGACGCCGACTTGTACCTGATTCGCATACTTGTTCATGGCAATGACTCCTTTTCAACCTCATTTAACCCTAATCTGATCGGGGCCTAAGCGAAAAGGCTGCTCCTTCGCTCATCCTTTCGATAAGTCTCAGAAGCAGCCTATTTCACTTTCCTCTAGTCCGGCCTGATTCTCAGGCTACCTTAGTTATTTCAATTTATCCCAAGCCGCTTGCATGTTCTCCGCCCAAGCATTTACATCGCTTTTCCCGGCGATGAATTGCTGGATTACGCTGCCGAACTCTTGGGCTACGCCATCCGGATATTTGCCGGCCTGATGCAGAATGATTTTATCTTCTTCGATATAGTTCCACAGATCTGCCGCGATCGCGCCCATATCCTCTGGCGTCGACTGGATACTCTTCATCGTCGGGATAAATTTAAACTTCTTCACGATATATTCTTTGCCGATGTCAGAGGTCACGAGCCAGTTCAAGAAAATTTTTGCTTCTTCTTTGGCATCAGAATCCTTGTTGACCACCAGGTTCACAGGCACCCCGATCGTTACTTTGCCCGTTTGCTCCGCGTTATCGCTCACCGGCATCGGCAGAACGCCAATGTTCATGTTCGGCGTAATTCCGTCGATCATCGTTTGCGCCCAGTTGCCTTCTTGCATCATCGCGGCTTCGCCGTTGGCGAACATGGTGACTTGTGTATTATAGTCCGTAGTCAGCGGGTTCTTGTTGCCGTAGTCCACCGTAAGCTGCATCAGGCGCGCCCAGTTCTCGAACTTCTCATTGCCTACGATAGAAGCTGTGCCTTCGTTAAGTCCATTGATGAAGCCGTCGATATCGTCCTGGTTCGCGAAGGCCACGCTGATGCCCTGGCTGCCAACGAGCCACCATTCCTGATAAGCATTGGCAAACGGTGTAATGCCCGCCGCTTTCAATTTCTTGGCTGCATCCTCAAGCTCGGTATACGTTCTTGGCGGAACGGTAATCCCTACTTGTTGGAACAAATCCTTGTTATAGATAAATCCAAAGCCTTCGAGAGCCAGCGGCATGCCGTAAACTTTGCCATCCTTCGTAATCGGCTCGGCTGCCAGCGGAACCAGATCCTGTACCCATGGCTGGTCGGACAAATCCTCAACCTTGTCCTGCCACATATCCAGTTTCGAGTAACCGTTGTTGGAGAAAATGTCCGGAGCGTCGCCGGAAGCGAATTTCGTCTTCAGGGCTGCATCATAGTCAGCGCCGCCGCCAACCGTCTGGATGTCCAGCTTGATGTTCGGGTATTCTTTTTCAAATTCTACCTTCAGCTCATTGAGTCCTTCTACGATTTCCGTTTTGAATTGGAAAATGGTAACCGTCTTTTGCTCCTGCTTGCCGCTGCCTTCACTGCTGGCACCGCCATTGCCATTGTTAGCAGGATTGCTGCTGCTTCCGCCGCAAGCCGACAGAATGACGGACAAAATCATAAGCGCGGATAGTAGGACAACGTATTTTTTCATCTTCATTGCCATGTTCCCCCTTTGATCTATGCTTAATAAATATTTGGAACAGAGAACCCGTCATCTAGCCTTTGACGGATCCCGCTGCTATTCCCTCAACGATGTAGCGCTGGAGCATTAAGAAGAAAGCGATAATCGGCGTAATCCCCAGCACGAGCGCTGGCAGCGCGATATCCCATTGCTTGGTATATTCCCCAAAGAAGGAGAAGGTAGCCAGCGGGATGGTCCGCATGTGCGGACGCTGCAGGATAAGCGACGGAAGGAGATAGTCGTTCCAGATCCACAAGCAGTTCAGGACGACGACCGTCATAATCATTGGCCGCAGCATTGGCAGCACCATCCGGAAAAATACGCCGATGGAGGTACAGCCGTCTACCGTCGCAGCCTCCTCGATTTCCAGCGGAATCGATTTGACGAAACCATGGAACAGGAATAGCGACATTGGGGCTCCAAGCCCAAGATATGTGATGATCAGACCCAGCTTGCTATTATTGACGCCCAATTCATTCACGATTCTCATAAGCGGAATCATGATCGATTGGAACGGGATAACCATCGCAGCGATGAACAAGAAGAAGAGCACGCGATTGAACAAGGTGTTGGCCCGAACCATGCGGTAAGCGCCCATGGCGCTTAACAAGGCTAGAATGATTACGCTGATCACGGTAATGACCAATGAATTCGTAAACGCTTGGGGAAACCTCGTCAGCTCCCATGCTTTCGTAAAGTTGCTCCATTGGAACGCCGTCGGCCAGCTGGCCGAGTTCGACATAATCTCGCCGAATGTCTTGACGGAGTTGACGAGCAGGAAATAGAACGGCGACAAAAAGAGCAGGGCAACGATAACCATAATGATTTCCGTTGCGAACAGGCGACCGGAATATCTTTTCTGCATTATGCCTCGACCTCCTTCTTCTTCGTCAGCGCCACTTGGACGATCGTAATGATCGCGACGATGACGAAGAACAGCATGGCCTTCGCCGTACCCAGACCGTACCGGTTATTCTGGAAGGCTTCCGCATAAACGTTCATGGCGACCGACTCCGTAGATTTAAATGGTCCGCCTTTCGTAAGCGAGAGGTTAAGGTCGAACATTTTAAATGCCCAGGAAATCGCCAGGAATAAACAAATCGTAACGGCAGGCATGATGAGCGGAACAATGATGCTGCGCAGCATCTGCCAGCGATTCGCGCCATCGATTTCCGCCGCCTCCATAATCTCGGTCGGCACATTCGTCAGCGAGGAAATATAGACGACCATGAGGTAACCCGCGGTTTGCCAAACGAACACAATCGTAATGCCCCAAAAGCCGGTAACGGAATCTCCCAGCCACGGAAGGCCGAAGAACGACCAGCCCGTAACATCATACATTGTGCTAAAGCCTTTGATAAAAATAAACTGCCAAATAAATCCGAGCAGCAAGCCGCCGATGACGTTAGGCATGAAAAATATCGTCCGCAAAATATTGCGCAGCTTCAACGCTTTTGTCAAAAAATAAGCGAGGAAAAATCCGACAACATTGGTCAAAACTATACCGACCAGTGTGAATCTTGTCGTAAACCAGAACGATGACCAGAAATCGGGATCATTCGTAAATATCGTTTTGAAATTGGCCAAGCCTACCCAATTGACTGTGCCCGCCACGCCGTTCCAGTCCGTCAGCGAATAATACATGCCGAGGAAGAATGGAATAACCATGATGACTGTGAAGAACAGCAGAACCGGTCCTACAAAAAACAACTGCAGCCCCCATCCCGACAATCTTCTCTTACTCATGGCGCAGCCCCCTTTCTTTATACCGAATAACTAGTGTATTGTCATTATGACTTGAATTGGCTACGATAAACACCGACAGAGTTGAACTCTCAGGTGCAATTTATTGATCGGGGGATAAAATATTGAAGTGGAATAGCATACGCGCTAAACTAATCATTTTTCTACTCCTGGCTACCGTCATACCGATCGTGACCACGATGTTCGTTACTTATTCCTATACGGCCCATTCGCTCAGAACGAGGGTCGCTGAAGAGGATACCAAACTGCTGTACCAAGGCGGAAGGCATATCGTCAATTTGGTGGAGGATTTGAACCGCAGTTCCTCCAATGTATTCTCGATCTCCAATCAACTGAAGGCCGGATACGAGGATGTGCAGAGCGACTCCCGCGTTTACGCCGTTTTATCCAATATTGCGACCTCTGTACCGGATATTTTCCAGGTGTATCTATATGAGAACGGCAATCGCAAAGCAACGCTGGTGACGCTCAACACCCCGCAGCGCAATTACAACACCGACGTTTACGCCGATGTGCTGACCGAAGACCGTCCTACGGTATGGGTGCAAAAAAGCCACATGAGCCATACTTACGGACTCAAAGCTTTGCAGCCGCGCTATCCTTCGCGGCCGGTATTTACGCTCCATCGGAGAATCGAGAACGTACCCTCAAGCGAGGTCATCGGGTATTTATCGATCGATGTCAGCTTGACGGCATTGACCGACATCGTCGACCAGCTGTATAACAAAGAACGTGAGAAGATCTTCATCGTGGATGAAAACGGGGATTTAATATATACCGATGAGCAAAGCATGCTCGGCGAGCCGCTGCAGGGGAGCTGGTATTCGGAGGTGATCTCCGCCTCGGGTCAAACGAGCGGAAATTTCGAGCAGGACGGCAGTTTGTTCATCTATAACCGGATGGCGGGGAAAGGACTGAACTGGACGATCGTCAAACAAATCCCCATGTCTTACTTAGTCCGTGAAGCGAATCATGCCGCCGGGATTAACCTGCTCTTGCTCGCTGTTTCGTTAATCGTCATTGCCGCTGCAACGATCCTCATTTCGGTGCGGATCACCGCCCCGATCAAGCAGCTCGGCAAATATATGAATCAAATCCAATCCGGCAATTTGAATGTCGATATCCAGCCGGCAAGCAATGATGAGATCGGCGCGGTCATGCTGCGCTTCCGCAGTATGATGGATACGATCAATAATCTGATTTTGCGCGAATACAAGCTGGAGCTGGCCAATAAGACGAATCAATTGCGAGCCATGCAGGCACAAATTAATCCTCACTTTCTGAACAATACGCTGCAAATTATAGGCACACTGGCGCTGGAGCTGAAGATGCCGCGAATCTATGCGCTGCTGTCGGCTTTGGCGAAAATGATGCACTACAGCATGCATTATGAGGATAAGAACGTCACCTTGCGGGACGAGCTAGAACACGTGAAAGCATATATCGAGCTGCAGAAGGAACGATTTGAAAATCGTTTCCAGTTTCATTATGATGTGGATGATTCACTGCTTGACCTGCCCATGCCCAAAATGATTTTGCAGCCGATCGTCGAAAACTATTTTAAACACGGATTGGATCGTTCAGCTTCGGATGGCGAACTAATGCTATTCGCTAAGAGGCTGCGGGAGGGTCAGGTGGAGATCGTCGTACAGAACAATGGGGTACAGATCCCTGAAATTAGACTGAAACAGCTGCAGCAGGAGCTGAGCGATTTATCCAGCGTCAGGATCAACCATCCGCTGGATGACGGGGATGAGGAAAGTCGGCCTTCGATCGGTCTTGCTAATGTTCTAGCGCGGCTGCAGCTTGTCAGCCGAGATAACGCTGCCCTAACCATCAGCAATTTGGATCCGGTTGGGGTACGAATTACCCTAATCATTCCTGATCAAGACAGAAGCGGAGCGTGAATAGAAATGAGAGCACTTATTGTAGACGATGAAGCCCGAGTCCGTAAGGCTGTCCGTCTTCTCGTCGATTGGGACGCCCATGGCATTGATGAGATCCTGGAGGCGGGAAGCGGCAATGAAGCGATGGAGCTTATACGCCAGTCCAAGCCTGGGCTTGTCATCATGGATATGATGATGGCATCGGGACACGGCATGGAGCTGATGGAATGGATCAGCGAGTTTGCAGATACCGTTAAATTCATCGTGGTCAGCGGGCATAACGATTTTGATTTCGTCCGCAACACCGTTCGCCATGGAGGGATCGACTATATCCTTAAGCCGATTGATGCGGATGCTATCAATTCTGCGGTTCATAAAGCAGTCGTCCAATCACGCGAAGAGGAACGGGAACGGATCGACATACAGCGGCAAAATATCCAGTTGAATGAGTTCAAACCGATCTACGGGGAGAAGCTGTTCTCCTCCCTCATCGATGATGAGAACGCTGCTGAAGCCTCCATACGCAGGCTGCGTAATGAAGGCGTTGTTCCGATGCAGGCCGATACCGTGCAGCTATTGCTGCTTCAGCTGGATGCCAGCGATGCATTGCTGCTGAAGCGATTTGGCCATGATAGCGAACTGATGCATTTTGCCATCATCAATATTTGCAATGAATTTCTAGCCAGCAATCACTCCGGCATCGCCTTTAAATATTGGGGAGCTCCGTGGGAAATCGTCATACTGATCTGGAACCCCTCCTTTGATGTTCAAGAGCTGATCTTCCGCATCAACGAGGGACTATTCCATACCCTGCAGCGAAGAATGCATTTTGGAATCGGCTCTGCCGGCCAGCTCCCGCACAGTCTTCCTGCCCAATATGCCGAAGCCAAGTTGGCGCTGTCGCGCCGCAATCTGCTGCGAAGCGACAGCTATGCACATCTGCTTGGAGCGGAGAGCGAGGATATCGCTGAAAGACATAGCCAGTTGGCCTTCAGCTCCGCGAGAGAGGAATGGAAGATGGCTGTCCTCAGCGGCAGCGATGTGCAAATATCCGCGGCTGCGGAAAAATGGGTCGGCGAGCTCGGAAGGGCTGGTATCGTGACGCCGGAGCAGCTTCATCACTGGACATCCGCCGTCATGCTCTTTCGCACTCAACTGCTGCGAGAGACGCTTGGCGATACCGCCGGGAATGCAGAGGCTGCACTGGAGCAAAGTGATCGGCAGAATCAGCCTCCTTTTGTGAACAGCTATGCCTTTACGCTATTCGCCTGGCGGGATTGGTCTTACGGCTTCATGAGCGAGCTGGCCCGGGTAATTAACGAACGGCAAGCGAGAGACAAACGGACGATTAACGATATTATCAAATATGTTGAGCAGAACTATATGGACGACTTGTCCTTGCTTGACATCGCCAGCGCTTTTTTCGTCAGCCGGGAATATATTTCTCGTAAGTTCAAGCAGGAATTCGGCATTAATTTCTCCGATTATCTTGCTACTTACCGGATCGACAAAGCCAAGCAGCTTATGCAGAATCCTCATTTGAAAATTGCACAAATTGCTGAGATGGTCGGCTTTCGCGACGTCAAATACTTCAGCAAAGTGTTCAAGAAACAAGAAGGCTTGTCTCCAAAGGCCTATCGGAGCAAGCTTGAAGTCTAAGGTGAGCCAGTACGTTCAATAATGAATCCAGAACCCTACAGTAAACCCGCTTCTTCTAGGATTTGCTTATATTTTTTTACATCAATTTTTGGGGGAAGTAATGAAACATTGGGGAAAATTTATCATCCAAAAAATCTAAGAGCAACAGTGATCAGGAACAACTTATATAGATGGATTTATAGTAGTTAGTTTCTGCGACAAATAGAAGAAAGTAGATTTAAATGGATTTCATGTCGTTAGTAGAAGGGAAATTCCCAATCATGACCTGGATTCTTGATTTTAGGTGCATAAAATCCATCTATTTATTTGAAACATTCGTTTAGAGCAGTTTTAGATACATGAACTCCATTTAGTGTACGCATCTCAGTATTTGCATCTTAGTGAGGATATTAATATGAAGTGCCTTTACCAGTATGAGTCAAAATGATTATAGGCTTTGCTGTACGCATATAAACAGGGCTGTTCCCGGGTCATGCAACCATGACTTAGGAATAGCCCTGTAATATGATATGGAAAGCATTTGTCTATTAATTAAGCCAGTACCCGGGTCAGGAACGCACGCGTCCGCTCATGCCGCGGATTCCCGAAGATTTGCTCCGGCGTGCCGGACTCGATGATTTCGCCATCTGCCATGAATAGGACGCGATCGGCGACTTCCCGGGCAAAGCCCATCTCATGCGTCACCACGATCATCGTCATCTGCTCCTCGGCCAAGCGCTTCATGACCTGCAGCACTTCCCCCGTCAGCTCGGGATCGAGGGCCGAGGTCGGTTCGTCAAACAGCAGAATTTCCGGGTTCATCATCAGAGCGCGAGCAATGGCTACCCGCTGCTTCTGTCCTCCAGATAAACTGGAAGGATACACGTTCGCCTTGTCAGACAAGCCTACTTTATCGAGCAGCTCTAGGCTCATCCTGGACACATCGGCGGAGGGTATTCCCTTAACCAGCTTCGGTGACAGCTCCAGATTGCCTTTGACCGTCAAATGCGGAAACAGGTTGAAATGCTGGAACACCATCCCCATGCGGGAGGTAATCGTCTTGATCTGCTGGTGACCAGAGTAAACGCCGTCTTTAACGAGATACTTATCCCCAACTTTGACGTTGCCGCCGTTAGCCTCTTCTAAATGGACGAGACTGCGAAGCATCGTCGATTTCCCCGAACCAGAAGGGCCGATCACAGCTACTACTTCGCTCGGATTCACGCTGAAGGAGATGCTCTTTAACACCTCAAGCTGGCCAAACATTTTTTTCAGATCGTTAACTTCAATGATTGCCATAGCTAGACAGTCCTTTTATTCGAATTTGAACTTTCGTTCAAGCGCCTTGAACAGCACGGTTAGTACTAAAATCATCAGCAGGTAATTTACTCCTGCCACGACGAACGGGACAATGGTAAAATCACGATTTACAGCCGTATAAGCAAAGTGGAGCAATTCGGGAACGGATACCGCATATAGCAAGGCCGTATCTTTGACAAGCGTAATTGATTCATTGGATACCGCGGGCAGCGCAACTCGGAACATTTGCGGCATAATAATCCGCGTTAATGTCTGCCAGCGGTTCAATCCCAGAACCTTCGCAGCTTCATACTGGCCTTTATCGACAGCCAGCAGGCCTCCGCGAAAAATCTCTGCGAAATAGGCGGCATAATTCAGAATAAATGCGAGGCTGGCGGCTGCAAATCTGTCCAATACAAGATATTCTCCAATGAAGGGCAGCATCGGCAGACCGAAGCAGAAGAACAGCAGCTGCAGCAGCAGCGGCGTTCCACGCATCACGTACACATAACCGTTAGCCAGCCAGCTAACCGGCTTCACACGGCTGTTCACCATTAACGTAACGAGGAAGCCCAGCGGAATCGATATAATGATGACAAGCAGAAACAGTAGAAGCGTCGTTCTGGCGCCCTGCAGCATCGGTATAGTGATGTCCCATAGGTAACTTATACTCATATATTTCGTCTCCCCAAAAACAAAAACCGGATAATAAGCGATCCGGTTATCGTATGATGACTTTTTCTTAATTCATATCTATAAAATTGATTTAAATTGATTTATAACCATCAACTGTTTACTTCAAAATTTTGTCTTCGCCAAACCATTTCACTGAAATTTCAGCGGCTTTTCCGCTCGCGTTCAGTGTGTCTATTGCTTTTTGCAGCTTCTCCAGCAATGCCTCGTTGCCCTTTTTGACGCCAATTCCATACTCCTCAGGAGCAAGGGTTTCCTCAACCAGTCTAAATGTTCCTTCATCCTTGGACATATAGTATCTGGCCACGACCTCGTCAATAATGACCGCATCCAGGCGCTTCGTCTTCAAATCAGTAAGTGCCAGCACGTTATCCGCGAACTCGGTGACGTTCTTCACTTCGGACTTGATCGGATTAGCGTCAAGCGCGTCCGCCGCCGAAGACAAGGATTGCAGACCCACATCTTTTCCGGCCAGATCCTTTATAGAATATATATCAGAATCAGCCAGTGTAATGATGATCTGACTATTTTCTAAGTAAGGCTTCGTAAACAGGACTTTGCCCTTACGTTCTTCCGTAATCGTATATCCGTTCCAAATGAGATCGATTCGTCCACTGTTCAGCTCGGATTCCTTCGCTTTCCAGTCAATCGGCTGGAAGGTCACTTCCATGCCCATTTCTTCGCCAACGGCCTTCGCAAAATCAATATCGAAGCCAACCAGTTCATTCTTCTCATCCCGGAATCCCATCGGCGCGAATTTATCGTCAACTCCGATGACCAGCTTGCCGTCATCCTTTGCTCCACCAGAGCATCCTACTAACGCAGCCATCATTACTGCTACAATTAACCCTAGTACAACTAGTCTATTTCTCTTCATATTGGTTCTCCCCCGTCTCGTCCATATAACTCAATCGCTTTAGTTCGTTAATACGTTATCAAGGTTATATCATAGCATATCACCTTGAAAGAGTCGAGAGAGATGATAGATTGAATCGAGCTGCCAATAAGTGGTTTTATTCGTTTTTTGGCCTAGCAGGATAAGCTTTCTTAAAACATCTATTGACGGACTTTCTATATAGACAGACCACATTTTAACGGTAGTTTGTTCTTGCGATTCTTGCGATTATAGAATGGTTTCAGCTCCGTTGAAAACTTAAAAAAGGCCCTTATTGGCCCTTATTCTAAAGCAGACACTTCCGTTATAAACTCATTTAACTTCGTATAAATTTCCACGATCTCAGACATCGGCATTCGCACCAGACCGCTGGACGAAGGGGCTACGAATTCATGAATCCCTTCCACGACAGGATTCTCCTGAAATCCCCAATCTGCTCGCGCTTTGCGGCTATATTCCGTATAGACGCCTTTACCGACAAAGCATGCCACCTTCGGACGATATTTTTCCAGCTTCGCCCGCAAAATTTCACGGCCCTCCGCATACTCTTCCCGGGTAATATCCTCTGCGCCCCTCGTCGGTCGAGCAACGATATTCGTAAAGCCATATCCCAGCTTCAGCAACTCCGCGTCTTCTGAGGCATGGTACAATCTTGGCGTTAGGCCGGAGCTATGTAATATGCGCCAAAAATTGTTGCGGGGATTGGCGTAATGATGACCGACCTGCCCGGAACGAATGCTTGGATTAAAGCCGATGAACACGATGCTTAGTCCATAGTCCAAATGATCCGCAATCTCCGTCAACTCCATAGATTCATCTGCTTCGCGCATATCCTGGCTTCCTCCTTTGATATAGAAATTTTTACACACATTCTAATATGAGCTGTTTCTTACATTTTGATATGCAGTCTAGCTCTTTCATTAAATCAAGTTCCCGTAGAAGCTTCACTCTCATGTATGCTCAAGTACACGGGCCCCTTAGCCGCTGCCGCTGTTTATAGCAACATATTTCACAGCTACGTCTATCTAGTAAGCTCCTTCTTGTTGTCCGGCTGTCTGGCCGCTCCTCTCCTCAAATCAGGAATCCAGAAGAACAACGCATACATAATTATAAACATCGTGAGCGCGATAATCTCCTCCGCCAACAAATAATATGGATACGGTCCAAACATATCCAATATGGAGGGTGTACTCGGCTTATTCCGAAGGAACATGTAATTAGCGCCAATCGCATAATTCAGCGCGCCGACAGCTAAGGCCAGTACATTCAGAAACAGCATGGCCCACGCAATGGATCTCCATGTCGGCCTATAGCGTTCGATCCAGGTCATATAGAGCGAAGCGAGAATGATTGCTCCATGAGCGATGAAAAAGTGAAAAAAACGAAAATGCGGATACCCAAAATCCAGACTAGGCGTCAGCCATGCCTGCAGCGCCCCGCCGATCCCGGCAAAAAATAAAACCTGGTACAACAGCCGGTTTTTCGTCACCAGCATTATAATGGACAGCAGCAACGATACACTGCACAGCTCCAGCGGCAGAGTATCCGTGATATCCCATTGTCCCTCAAGCACATACCAAGAATTTAGAGCAATTTCAGATAACAACAGCACGCCAAGCAACCCATAGCGAATCACCTTCGTGACTAGCACGCTGGAACGAATATGCCTTCTCCCCACAAATAGCGCTGCAATTAGCAGCAGGAACAGCCCCATCCCTACAAGATGCGATGCGGAATACAGTCCAAAATCAGGGGCATCCTCTACCCGAAAAAAACTAGACATGTTCATCAGCCTTTTCCTTTCCTTCTCATTTCCGGCGATCTTTGTTGATGTTTATAATATGGACTGTAACAATAGAACAGGTCAAGCGCTTGTTTGCTTGACGGTTCTTGTCATACATCAGACAACTTTACCTCCCTATCTGCATAACAGTTCAGCTATTACTTATGGTGAAAATATTTTCGCCCGGGCCCGCAAGCTAATCAAAAGCTAGATTAATTGACTGCTACATTATCAAACCCCTATTGACATTGTCGGATAAACCCCCGAACATAGTGGCTAGAGAAGTAAATTACTGCTATACATAGTGGAGGTTATAGTATTGAACGAGAAAAATCCCCGCCTGATTCAATCCGTGAAACGGGCGCTTGATATCGTAAACTGCTTCGATTCGCTGCATACGCAGCTGTCGCTTACTGAAATCAGCGAGAAGCTGAATTTGAACATAAGTACCGTTTATGGTCTGATCAATACGCTCTGCGCTTATTCATACATCGATAAAAACCCGAACAACGGCAAATACCGGCTCGGCCTCGAATTTCTGCTGAAGGCCAATCTAGTATCGCAAAGCCTGGATCTCAAGGAAATTGGGCATCCCTATCTAACGGAGCTGACTAAAAAATTTCATGAGACCTCTCATTTATACGTCTACCAGCATGAGCAAATCTTCTGCGTAGACAAGGTGGAGTCCCCTAACAATTACTTCATCGTTAGTTCGCGGGCAGGCAGCAAGCTGCCGATGCATGCCTCTGCTTCGGGCAAAATATTTCTGGCCCATATGCCGGAGCTTGAGCTGCAAAGCCTGCTGCAGAACTATAAGTTAACCATGCTGACGGAGAAAACGATAACGGATAAGAAGAAGCTGCTGAACAGCCTGCAGCAAATTCGGGAACAGGGATACAGTATTGAGGACGAGGAAATCGAGACAGGCGCTTATAGCATAGCCGCACCCGTAAAGGACGCCGGCGGTAAAACCATCGGTACGATCAGCGTTATCGGCTCGCTGAAGCGAATCAAAGAGAATGAGGAGCAGATCCTCACGGATTTGCTCGCTGCTGCGGAGGAAATTTCAGGCCAGTTCGGCTATCCGGTCAAGCCCGTTTAAGGCTGAGCATAACAAAAAAAGTCTACTAGCCCTTTCATAGAAGAAGACATATCGTATCTTGGGGGTAGGCATGGCGCGTCGACCGTGCATCAACGATGATCATCGTGCAGCAGCCATCATTACACTCGCGTCGGGAGGGGCATGCGGTAAAAAAAGTGCAGCGGAGCTGAGCCATTTCTATTATCATAGACAAAAAGAACCCCGAAGGGTTCTATTATGGTATAACTTGGTTGTATAATTTAACCCCGCTATCAGCGGGGTTAACTAACATTATCGGCTCGGCAATACACCGATCTCCGCCTTCGATTAATTCAGATTGGCCGCTTGCAGCACCGATGTTAAATTCAATTTAGCCGTGCTGTCGAACACGATATCCGCACCGGAGGCACAAAGCAGCTCTTGCTCTCCGATCCCGACCGCGAACATCCCTGCCGCCTTAATCGCTTCGACGCCGGCCTGCGCATCCTCAATCCCGATGCAGCATGCGGGGTCCGCTCCTGCCGCCTCCGCTCCCTTCAAGAAGATGTCGGGCGCCGGCTTGCCGGGAATGCCGTCCGGATCCACAATTGTGTGGAAGCGTTCAGCAAGACCCAAAGAGCTTAAAATTTGCGGCGCATTCTTGCTCGCAGATGTCAGCACGGCGGGGATTTGGCGCTCCGCCAGTTGATCGAGCAATTCATGAATTCCCGGATAGACATGCTCAGGTGCAAGCTGTGTTAGCAGTGATACGTAATGCTTGTTCTTGTCTGCAGCCAATCGCTCCTTCTGCTCCATTGTATACTGCTGCTCCTTGCGTCCATGGACCAGGATCCGCTCAAGAGATTCCATGCGGCTAATCCCTTTGAGCTGCTCATTGAAAGCACGATCGATATCGATCCCAATCTGCTCCGCCATTTGCTTCCATGCCATGTAATGATACTCTGCGGTATCGGTAATGACACCATCCAGATCGAATAATACAGCTTGCAGTTTCATGTCAGTCTCTGTCCCCTTTCGCTTCTGCTAGGTTAATCGTCAACACATCGCTAAAGCGATATTTCTTCCCGTAAACCTCCAGCTTAACCGGGACGCGATCCGTCGCCTCTATCACAAGCCGATCCTTCGTGATCTCCGCTTTCAGGCGCTGCCCTTGCCAATTGATCATGAACTCCAGCTTGCTCCAATGCTCCGGCAGCTTCGGATCCATCCTTAATTCGCCATGCAGCATGCGCATTCCGGCGAAGCCCATCACGATCACCTGCCAGATGCCGCCGATAGAAGCCGTATGCATCCCTAAATCGGAGGATTTCATTTCCGGCCCCAAATCGATCTCACAAGCCTGCCTGAATAATCGGTAAGCGAGCTGACCATCACCCAAGTCATTGGCGAGTATCGCATGCGTGGACAGGCTCAAGGAGGAGTCATGGATCGTCTTCGGCTCGTAGTAATTGTAGTTGGCAATCTTCACATCATGCGTAAACTTGTCTTCGAGCCAATAGAATAGGATCATCAAATCGGCCTGCTTGGATACCTGAATATCGCTCAATTGCTCCAAGCTGTAATCCTCGAAAATCGTATTTACATGCGCCTGGTTTTTATATTTTGTCAAATCGATAATCCGCTTCGTCAGGTAAGTATCATCCTGCGGGATAACTAAATCTTCTCCCGGCTGCGGAAGATAAATTTTATCAATGCATTTCATCCAGGCCTCCATCGCCTGATCCAAATCCAGCGCTTCATTCAAACGGTGAAATACGGCAGAATCGCTCTCCTTCAGATGGCTATAGTACTTGATGGCGAGCTGCATGTTGAAATGGGCAAAATAGTTCGTAAACGCATTGTTGTCCACATGCTCTTTGTACTCATCCGGGCCGATCACGTCATTAATACAATACTGTCCTCTGTCTTCATCCCATTCCAGACGGCTGGCCCAGAACCTGGCCGTATCAAAAATAATTTCATAGCCATAATCGTCCATGAAGGCTTGATCGCCGGTAACCATTTCATACTGCCATACCGCAAACGCTACATCAGCAGTAATATGCTGCTCAATAAAGCCGGTCCAGATCTTCGTCTGCTTGCCGGTGACGATATCCACGCGCCCCCATTCCTGGGCCATCTCGCCGTCGCTCGGCCAGGCAGCCTCCCAGGGGTACATGGCCCCTTCGTAGCCGTTGCTTCGCGCTTTCTTTCTCGCCCCTTCAAGACCTAAATAACGATAAATCAAGAGCGATCTCGCCACCTCAGGATTGGAATAAATAAAGAACGGAAGAATGAACATCTCCGTATCCCAGAAGGAGTGACCCTGATAGCCCTCGCCGCTAAGCCCCTTGGCAGCAATCCCCATCCGCTCATCATGGGCCGGAGTCATAATAGTCAAATGATAGAGTGCAAAGCGCGCCGCCAGAAGGTCAAAGGCGTCTTCGGATTCAATGTTAAGCTTGTATTGCTTCCACACCTTCTGTTCCCACGCTTGCACATGCTGCGCAAACAAACCTTCATAACCCTTGGCTGCGCACTGCTTCAAGGTTGACAGGGCTCGATCGCGCATCTCCTGCAGCGTCAAGCCGTCGAACGCTTTATCCCGGGAGGTGTGCACCGTCGTCAATTTCTCAAGCGAGAATTTCTGCCCCTTCGCGAGGGTACCTTTATAGCTGAGCATAATCAGCCGGCGATCCATCCGCATAAACGGCTCATTCAGCTCCGCACCCGCAAGAGTAACGTGATGCACCGTATGGAACATAAAGTCGATAAGGGATTCTTTCGTTCTCGCCACCATCTCCACATACTTCTTGTCGTAGATCCGCTTCTCGCCTTCAAAGAAATGCTGCGCCCCGCTGTTGGATACCTGGGCGTTCACGCCGCTCTCCACGCTCACATGCACGTCATCGCTCAATGCCTCCAGCTCCATCTGCATGCCGATAACGTGCAGGTTGTCGAGCGACACGAACCTTCTAAACTTCAATGCCACCTGTTTCCCAGCGGAGGTTGTCCAAATAAACGATCTTCTCAGCTCCGCAGTCTTCAGGTTCAGCGCCCTAACGTAATCCTCCGTCCGCACGGATGCGTCCAATCGTTCTCCATCAATAAAAATATTCATCCGAGTCACATCGGCGGCATTCGGAAGCTCCGATACTTCCTGCGCATCCGATTTGTTAAAGGTTCCGGCGACGAACAGATTCCTTACTTCGCCGACATAGGGCTCCTCCGCAGCACTGCGTAAACCCATATATCCGTTGCCAAGAGACATGATCGCCTCGGCCTTTCCCAGCAAATTGCTGGAGAAAGATGATTCGGCTACAATCCAGTTCTTCTCCTCGCCCGTTCCTAAATCATATTTCATCCCCACGCTAAATTCCTCCAATCCGATGCCGTTTCCCGCATCGCCATTTATTTCTTTGATTGTTGACCCAAAATGCATAAACAAAATGCCCGTTTTCCCATCGAAAAAAAGGGAAATACGGGCATCAATCATTCGAATGATCCGTGCAAGCTGCTTCTTAACCCTTGACCGCGCCCGCAGTGATTCCATCTATAATGTTGCGCTGCATGATAATGAAGAAGATAATGACCGGGATCGACGCCATCGTCAGAGCGGCCATTGCCAAGTGCCATTCATTCATGTATTGCCCGAAATAAACCGACGAAGCAAGCGGAATCGTCTGATTCTTCTTGGAGCTCAGCGTAATCAATGGAAGCAGGAAGTCATTCCAGATCCATAAGGAATGCAGAATGGCAATCGTTGTCGTAATAGGCTTAAGCAGCGGCAGCACGATGCGGAAGAATGCGCCTACAATCCCGTTGCCGTCAATAAAGGCGGCTTCCTCCAGCTCACGAGGAATCGATTTGATAAACCCGTGGTACAGGAACAATGCTAACGGGATGCCGAAGCCCCAGTACATGATGATCACCCCGACGATTGAGTCCATCATGTGCAGATCGCTCGCTACCTTCACCAGCGGAATCATCAACGACTGGAACGGGATGACCAGAGATGACAGGATCAGCATGAACAATGCCGTGCTCACCCATCCGGGACGCCGTACAAACTGATACGCGGCAGGCGCACTGATCAATAAGATCCCGACTACGGAAACGACCGTGATGATTAAAGAGTTCATGAATACGCCGCCGAAATTCAATTGATTCCATACCGTCTTGAAATTATCAAAGTGCAAAATACTTGGCAATGATGCTACCGATGAAACAACTTCATTATAGGATTTAAATGAATTCACCAGCGTGACATACAATGGAAAGAAAACGAATATAGCAATTACAAATAAGATTGTAAATATAATCCAATTCAATTTCTTGTCTCGTTTCTTCATTACATCTCTACCTCCCTACGTTTCAGTACAAGGGACTGAACAATAGTAACGGTAGCTAGAATAAGGAAGAATATAACCGCCTTTGATGAAGCATAGGTGAACAGGTTTCTGCCGAAGCCTTCGGTATAAATGTGATAAGCCAATGATTGCGTGGTTCCGAAGGGCCCCCCGCCCGTTAACGAGTAGTTCAGGTCAAATCCTTTGAAGCCATTGGCAATAGCCAGGAACAGATTAATCGTAATCGCCGGTCTGATCAGCGGGAATACGACATTTCGCATTCTGCTCCAATATCCGGCTCCGTCAATTTCCGAAGCTTCTATCAAATCCTTCGGTACGCCCTGCAAGGCAGATAGATAGATGATCATAAAGTAACCAACAGATTGCCATACGGCAACCATAACAATGGACCAGAACGCATAATCAGGCAGGCTCAGCCAGTTTTTTTGAAAAATAGACCAGCCGGTAGCCGCTCCGATTTGGCCGAACAAATTCGTAATGATAAATTTCCAGATGAAGCCTACAATGACCGAGCCCATGACATAGGGCAAGAAATAGACCGTCCGCAGCAGGTTTCTGAGCTTGATCGCCCGGTTCAGCCCAAGGGCTAGCAGTAATCCAAAAACGTTCAGCAGAATCGTAGTCGCTACGACATACTTGGCCGTAAATTTGAAAGACCTCCAGAAGGAGGCATCGTGGAGCAGCTGTTGATAGTTGCTCCACCCGACCCAACTGATGTTGCTGCTAATTCCATCCCAATCCTGAAAGCTGAAGATAATCGCTCTCAGGAATGGAATAAGAATAATCAATGTGAAGAACAGGATAGCCGGCGCAACGAAAGCTGCATATATCAACCATCCGCGTGATTTAATCGCCATGTCCAATCATTCCTATTTTTTGACTTTTTGATCCCAGATGCTTTGCAGTTCTTTGATGGCCTGATCTTTGTCATATTGTTCACCGACATAGGCTTGAAGAGGTACTGTGAAGTCTTCCGCAATCCCGGACGGCCACAGTTGGAACGACCAGATCAGCGTTTTCTCATCCTTCAAATACTTGTCGAGATCTTCTGCCAAAGGCCCCAGATCGGACGTCGTTTCCAAATCCGTAAAAGCAGGAATCATCTTATAAGAATCCACGATATACTTCTGGCCATTTTCGTGCAGCCAGATCAAAAATTTCTTGCTCTCGTCGATTACCTTGGAATCTTTGTTGATGGAGTAATACGTGGACACGCCTACAGGCATTTTCGTATCCTCAGGATTGTCATTCAAAGGAATCGCGAACATCCCGAGGTTCATATCCGGATTGATCTTCGTGATCGAATCGATCGCCCACACGCCTTGCTGAATCATGGCCGTTTTCCCGGAGGCAAAGTCGGACACTTGATTGTCATAGTTAAGACCGATCGTATCCGTGCCTTTACCGTAATCTACCGTCATGTCCAATACATCAAAGAACCCGTCCAAATTTTTCAGATCGGCAATTTGGGCTTCGCCTTTGTACATTTTCTCGATCATGCCTTCCGAATCCGGCTCATAAGCGAACGGAAGATTGAACAAATGCTGGCCGAGCACCCAGAACGAGTTATAGCCTTCAGAGTAAGATAAAATGCCTGCCGCCTTCAATTTCTCATTAACTTCCTTCAATTCTGTTAATGTCGTAGGCAGCTTCTCGATGCCTGCTTGAGCGAACATATCCTTGTTGTAAATAAATCCGTAGCCCTCGACCGCAAGCGGGAAGCCATACTTCTTGCCATCGACGGTCATCCCTGGCTCGGACGAAGGAATAACCTTGTCCATCCACGGCTCATTGGACAAATCAACGAGTCTTTCCGACCAATCCTGAATGTCGGTATAAGCTCTCGTCATGAAAATATCAGGGCCGTCCCCAGCAGCAAAACGGGTTTTCACCAGCGTATCGTAATTGCCGGTAACCTGAGCCTCAATAGTGACATTTGGATTTTCAGCCATGTAGTCGGCGGCCATCGCTTTGATTTTATCCGTGATTTCGGTCTTGAAATCCATAATTTTAATCGTTACTTTGTCGTTCGAATTCCCTGAATCAGTTCCTGAACCCTCATTGGTTTTCGGGCTGCTTCCGCCAGCGCATCCGCTGATCAGGGACAAAAGTACAACACTGGTGAGAAGCATTAACATAACCTTGCGCATCTTTATATACCCCCTAAGTTGTTGTTTGCTACAACTTTATTCTATGAGTTTCCCCTATGTCGAAACATAGACGATCTTCGCTGAAACTAGTACTTTATGAACCTCGTACCATCTTGCGATATTTTAACGGGGACAAACCATGCTGCCTGCGGAACACTTTGCTGAAATAGCTCTCATCCTGGTAACCGATCATTTCCGAGATTTTCACTACCGGCAGATCGGTATGCTCAAGCAATGACTTGGCCTTCTGCATGCGCAGCTCCGTCTGGTAGGTAATGACGGTCATGTTGTACTTCTCTTTAAACCTCCTCGCGATATGCTGCGGACTAAAGTGAAATCTCTCCGACAGCTCATTCAGGGAGAAGTTCTCATGAAAATGCTGTTCAATATAGTCATGAATAAGTTGAATGCTCCTGCCCTCGTAGCCGTTATTCCCGCATTCCTCAATCAGCCGCCACCACTGCTGAATCCACTTGATTCCCCACTCCTCGATATAGCTGATCCATATGGAAAGGGATAAGACGTTAATGTCCTTGTCCATCTGAAGGCTGGCCCGCTCGATCATATAATTGGCTTCCTTGGTATAACGCTGAAGATCGGCCAGACTAACATTCCCGCACTGCTGAAGCTCAGCCGTAAACCCTTTGATCACCTCTTCGACCCGGAGCTTGTCGCCATTCTCCAGAGCGATGTTCAACTGCAATTCTTTATCGGACAATACGGGTTTATCAAGGCCTGTCCGCTGCCCGGCAATAATCGGGGACTGAATTAGCTCAGCCCTTGCACTCAAGTACTGCTGTTGAACGTTCAGCAAATCGGATACATGCTGACTGACTCCCGTGAACGTCTCGAGCCCGATCGTCGAATTCCATGCCCCCGTCATTTTATCGATATAAAAATTCAATGAGCTCGTCATTTCGCTGCCCGGGGTTTCTCCTGTAACCAATACCCACAGTTCTTCCTCGAAATGGAACAGAAGATGGCTTCCATATCCCGCTAACGATTCTTGAGCTATATTTTTTACAGCGAAGGAGAACAGTCCGGTGTCTCCGTTATAGCGCTGCTTCATCAATCCGGAACCATTCCTCATCAATATGAGGGAAATTCTGATGCAGTTCGGCGATATGCCGAGCTTGCGGCAATAATTCTCCAGTTCGGGCAAGGATGCATCGTCCCCTTTTAACAGCTGGGACATCCTCTGTTCCATTACGACATAATCGGCCTGCTGAACAAGAAAGCCCGTATCCCGTTCAACCCGCATACTGTTCTCACGCTGCTTGCACAAAGCCACGGCCTGGGACAGCGCTTGCTCAAGATCCCGTTTCTTAAATGGCTTCAATATATAATCCACGCCTTTAGCGCGAATCGTAGCCTGGGTATAAGTAAAGTCATCGTATCCGCTAACGACGATAATCTGAATGTCCGGAAAATCACGGCGAATGAGATCCAGCAGTTGAATCCCGTTCATCTCCGGCATGCTCATATCACAAAACACGATTCCCGGCTTATGCCGGCGTATCAGCTCCAATGCCTGGCTGCCATTCTCGGCCTGGAATCGCTCGTCAATATTGAACCGTTCCCAATCTACCGCCAGATCGATTCCTTCCCTGACATGCTCTTCGTCATCGACAATCAATACTCTCATTGCTGTTCCTTCCTTTCTTCTGTCTTGTCCAATACGATGTTTAATGAAATGATCGTCGCCTCATAAGGCACACTGGTCATATCCCACGTAAAATCGGAGCCGTATAGCAGCCGCAGCCGTTGTAGTACGTTAATTAAACCGATCCCGTTTTGACCGTAATGCAGCTTATCTTCTAAATAATCACTGCGGATCGCCTCGATTTTCTCTGCCGGTATTCCCTTCCCGTTGTCGATTACGCGAATCAGCAGAACATGATTTTCAGTTTCCTCGTTTGAGCTTAAATCTATTTCGAGCCGAATGCTTCCGTAACCGCGGCCCTTTTCGATCCCGTGCACGATGCTGTTCTCAATCAAAGGCTGCAGCAGCATCTTCGGCACTTCAATGGAAGCTGCTTCAGGATGACAGGTCATAGAATAGGTTAACTTATTTTTGAACCTCCCCAATTGAATGGACATGTAGTCTTCGATATGCTTGATTTCCATGCTCAGCATGACGACGTCGGTGCGGAAATCCATGCTGTAGCGCAGGATCGATCCCAGCTCGGCGATCTTGTCACTAAGTTCATAAGCCTTCATTTTTAACGCAACCGTGCCAATATACTGCATCGTATTGTACAGAAAGTGCGGGTTGATTTGGGCCTGCAGCATTTTCAATTGTGCCGTAGACAGCTCCAGCCTGTACCGGTATTCCCGATTCATGAACTCATCCAGATTTCTTACCATCGTATAGAACCGATCCTCCAAAATACCGAGCTCGTCTATTCTCTGGCTCTCCTTCTCAATGTCAAAGTTCCCCTGCTCGACGCGCACCATGCTGCGAAGCAATCTTTTAATCGGAAGAATAATGAAATAAGACAAAATGACGGCTAAAATGATGACGAAGATAATCGCAATCAGCAAGATGACAACCGATTGGCTCAACGTTGTGTAAGCAGAGGCATTAATGACCGAATCAGATACATACTTCACCAGGGTAAAGGGCAAATTTTTATTCGCGTTGTTCGAATAGATGAATACCCCTTTTTTACCGTTCATCTCCCCTGCAAATGATCCCTTGCTGCCCGTCATCTTGCTTTGAATAGAACCGACCCCGGTTGTTTGCTCAAGCGAGCTGTACAGGAACTGTTTCTGTTCATTAATCATCAAAAAATAAGCGCTGTCCTGCAGAAGCTGGGTATGAATCAATTTATCGATTTCACTAAGGCTCACATAAATGTTTATCGTCCCGAGAACCGTCGCTCCGGGATAATCCACCAGATTTTTCTGGATCAATAAAATGTTCTTGCCGCCCAAGCTCTTTACACTGTAAACCGTAGCTTCGCCCTCGATCTCATCATAATCGCCGAGCATTTTTTTAATTTCATTGTTGCCCACATCTGAAGAGGTAAAGGTTAGATTTTTGGTCTTGCTGATATACTGAACTCCATGGAATTCAGGGCGGCTGATATACATGGCATTCACTTTATTGTAGATGTACAGCTTCTGAAGGGCAGAGATTTCCGTGGAACGCAGGTATTTCATGAGCTGGGGGTCTACGTAAAAAGAGCCTGTCAGCATATTCAAATCCTCGAAATAGATTTTGAGGTTATTCGAAATAATCTCCATCGCATTCTGGTTTACGTCAATCACCTGCTGCTCCATAGAGCTGGAAATCGTGCGGTAAGCAAACACGCTCGCCAGCAGGAAGGGCAGAATCGCCACGCACAGCATGACGACCAGCAATTTTCTAAATAAGCTTCTTTTCAGCCATTTCATCGTACTCCCCCATATCCTCTAAGTTGTTAATACAAAAGAATCCCCCTTTGCCCTGGCTTTGATTCCGATAATCTGGAATGAATGGGTCAAATGAGGGATCTTATTTTATATGAAAGTGAATGATAATATTTTATCTGCTTGAAGTAAAATTATCAACGAATAAAAATTAGCGCCATAAAAAAACGGCATCCCCAATGTTAGATCGTGTCTAACAAAGGGGATGCAGTGCCGCTGTCTCCTATTCATCTCGACCTGCCAGCTTCAGCAAGGTATGATACAGCACTTCCGTTCCCGCCGCGCAGTCCTCGGGCGAGCTCCATTCCTCGGGATTGTGGCTGATGCCGTCCCGGGAGCGCACGAAGATCATTCCGAGCGGCCATAGAGAGCTGAACTGCATCCCGTCATGGCCGGCACCGCTCACTAAGCGAGGCAGCTCCGGCAGGCCGGTCAGCCTGCCAGCCTGAGCCACAGCCTCCTGCACTGCCGGGGAGCTGGGAGCAGGCGCTACCCTTTGCAGCAGGTCGATTTGCAGCTCGATCCCCAGCTTCTCGCACACCTGCTTGCTGTATGCGTGAATTTTTGCCTCCAGCTGATCCCGCTGCGCTTCATCGATATCCCGCAAATCGAGCGAGAATTGAACCTCGCCGGGAATGACATTTACGCCGCCCGGCAGAGCCCGCAGCTTCCCTACCGTAGCCACCGCGTTCTTGAATTTCTTCGCTTCCAAATAGATATAGCTTAAAATTTCCGCGGCAGCCTGCATGGGATCTCTCCGCAGGTGCATCGGAGTTGACCCGGCATGGCCTGCCTGGCCACGTAGCGCAAACTGCTGCCATAGCGGGCCGGCGATGCCGGTGACCAGGCCTACCGGCTCACCCAGATTCTCCAATACCCGCCCCTGCTCAATATGCAGCTCTACGTAAGCCTTGACCTCGTGGGACGGCTTGGTTGCCTCGCCGATCCGCTCCGGCTCTATTCCCGCTGCCCGCATCGCTTCGGCAATCGAAGTGGCCTGTTCATCCCGCTGCTCCAAATCCTTTCGCTGCAAGGTTCCGGCTACGGCCCGGCTGCCGATCATCCCGAATCCGAACCTGGAGCCCTCTTCATCCGTAAAAGCGATGACTTCAATCGGGTGAACGTTTCGTATATTCCCTGCTCATTCATTCGCTGCAGCGCTTCGATCGCCGAGAGCACACCGAGCGCCCCATCGAACATTCCGCCATCGGGAACCGTATCGATATGAGATCCCGTCAGAACTGCGGAAGCCGAGAGGTTCGCCCCTTCCCGTCGGCCAATGATATTCCCGGCAGCATCCTCACGGACAGCTAGCCCGGCTTCCTTCATATAAGCGGTAACCAAATTCTTGGCACGGGATTCATCGCGGGTAAACGAATAGCGGGTAACTCCCCCGCTAGCCTGCTTCCCGATTTCCCCCAGCTCCATCAACCTTGCCCACAGGCGATCCTTATTGATCTCCATTCTCCTCACCTCCAGGCTCCTTCTCCGATGATCTCATCTGGAACCTAAAATGGCAATTGCCGTCTTTGAGCAAGTATTTATCGTGTACGACTTCAAAGTTGGGATTATAGCCCCTGGCAATTGCCGGATCGATCATTTCGCAATAAAGTATCCCGTACTCTTCCATGCCATCTTTTTTCCACTGATCCCCGAACGCGCATCTCGTGAAGTTCTGCTCGATTTCAACCGGGTGGTATTCTGTCTCGTATTCAAACAGGTCGCTGCGCCCCATATCGTAGTTCGGCAAATAGCTGTGAATATCATTCAGCTGTCCGGCAGCAGCAGCACGGCGGGCAATGTCCCGGCCCCGTTCTTCTCCAAAGGTACGAACTCCCTCGCGAATCGCGTCCTTTCCTTCTTCTCCGAAGCGATCCACTACCGCTTTCGAGAGATGGGCAAACAATTTCGCCATGATCGTATAAGGAGTTACGGGCTCCAAACTTTCGTCATGATTCAGCTTTTGCTGGGAATCCTCTTGTATTTTGTCCTGTTTATCTTGGCTCATCACCAGACGCCTCCTCTATTAATCTATCTGTACTGACCACTGACTGAACTTCAACATTTGCCCATTACAGCCAAGTTGCAGTCGATGCAATATTATCTAACTATATAGGTTGAACTATTGAAATGAATGTAAATCAAGTACGTCCTTTAGTTCATCTTATATAAGCTGTCTGTCGTACACTAAATGGAATTCATGATTTAATTACGCTCTATACGAATGTTTCAGGGGATTAGATGGATTTTATGCACCTAAAACCAAGAATTCTACCCAGAACTGGCCATTTCCTCTCCTCTAACGACATGAATTCCATTTAATTTTACGTTCCCTTCTTTGCCGTAGAAACTAACTACTATAAATCCATCTATAAAAAATTTGAACTCTGTCTATTTTTGCTGCTACCCGATTCCTAAATAAACGGATTTGACCACGTCGTTATTCCTCAGCTC
Source organism: Paenibacillus lentus (assembly GCF_042714055.1). GTDB lineage: Bacteria > Bacillota > Bacilli > Paenibacillales > Paenibacillaceae > Fontibacillus > Fontibacillus lentus_A. The sequence goes on along the minus strand of NZ_JBHGVC010000007.1, from coordinate 157,563 downwards.
CGCCGCTTCGCCTTCTACGACAATGCTGCCTGTCTCCATCACATACCCGCGATGGGCTGTGGCCAGCGCCATTTTAGCATTCTGCTCCACCAGCAGGATGGATACGCCTTCCTCATTCACCTTGCGGATCGCCGTGAAAATTTCCCTCACGATCAGCGGAGCTAGCCCCATCGATGGCTCATCGAGCAGCAGCAGCTTCGGCCTGGCCATTAAAGCACGGGCGATCGCCAGCATTTGCTGTTCCCCGCCGCTCATCGTCCCGGCCAGCTGCTTCCTGCGCTCCTTCAACCGCGGGAACAACTCGAACATGCTCTGGATGTCAGCAGCAATCCCAGCTTTGTCCTTCCGGACATAGGCGCCCAGCTTCAAATTTTCGAGCACCGTCAAGTCTGGAAACACACCTCGGCCCTCAGGAACCTGAGAAATGCCCCTCTCTACGATCTGATGCGCCTCCAGCTTCGCAATCTCTTTTCCTTCAAATCGGATTTGTCCTTGAATATTCTTATTCAGACCGGAAATGCTGCGCAGCGCCGAGGTTTTTCCCGAGCCGTTCGTTCCGATGAGCGCCACGATCTCCCCTCGCCGAATTTGGAGCTGCATCTGTTTCACGGCCGAAATCACGCCATAATTCACGCTTAAATCTTCAATTTCCAAAATAAATGGGCTATCGCTTGTCAAAATTCCTCGACCTCCCCGCCCAAATAAGCCTGAATGACGTCAGGGTTATTCTGAATCTGCTCCGCGCTGCCTTCGGCGATCTTCTCCCCATAATTCAGGACAACGATGCGATCGGAAATGTCCATGATCATCCCGATGTCATGCTCGATCAAAATGATCTCGATGTGAAACTCCTTGGAGAGCTGCCGTATTTTTTTGACGAGCTCAGCTTTTTCGGCCGCATTCATTCCTGCCGCCGGTTCATCCAGCAGCAGAATTTCGCAGCCCGTAGCCAGCGCCCTGGCAATCTCCAGCAGTCGCTGCTCTCCGTAAGGCAGGCTTCCGGCCAGGACGTCCAGCTTGTGCGCGAGCCCCACTACCTCCAGCTTCCGGGTGCATTCCTCAACGATTTCCGCACGGCGTCTAGCCGTGGAGCCACGGGCAAATATCGATTGCAGCAAGCCCTCGCCGTGACACTCCGCATGCGCCACAAGCACATTTTCCAGCACCGTCATATTTTTCAACAATCTTGTATTTTGAAAGGTACGGGCAATGCCCAGACTTACCCGCTTGAAGGGCTTCAGCTTATTAATCACCCGGTTCTTATATACGATTTTGCCGGAGGTCGGCTGATAAATGCCTGTCAGCAGGTTAAAAAGTGTGGTCTTCCCCGCTCCATTCGGCCCGATAATCGATAAAATCTCGCCCCGGCGCACCGTCATGTCGACGTTGTTCAAGGCAACCAGCCCGCCAAATCTAACCGATACCTTCTCCAGCTCCAATACCTTCTCCATCACTTGCCCTCACTTTTCCGCACCATGCCGTAGAAATTATATTTACGGTGCTTCTCTCCCCAGAATCCGGTTGGCTTGAAGATCATCATGAGAACAATGGCGAGTCCCAGCAGCATCATTCTGTAATCGCTCATATATCTCAGCAGCTCGGGAGCCAGCACGAGAATGACCGCCCCGAGCATCGAGCCCGGCAGACTGGCGGAACCCCCCAGAATGACCATCGCCAAAATATTGACCGAATCCAGATAGCGGAAGGCATCCGGACTGACAAAGGAAATGTAGGAGGCCCAGAACGCCCCGGCGATCCCGGCAAAGAATCCCCCGACGGTAAACGCGAGCAGCTTGTATTTATTCGGACGAATCCCGATCGATTGCGCCAGCGTCTCATCCTCGCGGATGGTCAGCAAACTGAGGCCGACACCGGAATGAACCATCCGATGAATGACCAAACACGTCAGCAGCACAAGCGCTAAAATCAAATAGTAAAACTCCGTTTTACCGCTGAAGGTGAAGCCAAACAGCGTAGGAGCAGGAATTCCCGGAAGCCCCATAGGGCCGCGCGTCACATCCACCCAATTCACGAAAATCAAACGTACGATTTCTCCGAAACCAAGCGTAACGATCCCCAGATAATCTCCCCGCAGGCGAATGACCGGAGTTCCCAACAAAAAGCCGAAAAATCCTGCAATAATAGCGGCAGCAGGGAGCGCGATCCAGAACGAAATATGAAAATGTATCATGAGCAGGGCCGCAGAATAAGCGCCGATGCCATAAAAGGCAGCATGTCCAAGCGCAAACTGCCCAGCATATCCGATAATAACGTTAAGGCTCATTGATAGGATGGAGAAAATCCCGATCATGATCACGATATGCATCCAGTAATCGTTGACCTGCTGCAGAACCAGGGGCAAAGCGACCAGCAATGCAGCCACTGCCCATACGGCCGTTGTTTTCCTTAACCTCAAGCTCATCACCTACACCTTGTTGATATCTTTTTTGCCGAGTATGCCGGAAGGACGGATCAGCAGCACGATAATGAGGATCGCGAACGAAATGACGCTCTTGTACGCGTGGAAATATAGGCACCGCCCAGCGTCTCCACCAGCCCGAGCAGCACACCGCCCAGCATTGCTCCAGGGATGCTGCCGATGCCGCCAAGCACCGCCGCCGTAAAAGCGTTGATCCCCGCCATATATCCCATCGTCGGATACACCGCGTTATAGTAAATGCCGACCATGATACCCGCACAGGCTGCAAGCGCAGAGCCGATCCCGAAGGCCAGGCTGATCATGCGGTTCGTATTGATGCCCATCAGCGCCGCATTGGTCAGGCTTATAGAAGTCGCGCGCATCGCCGTGCCGGTCTTTGTCTTCGTGACGAAGAGGTGTAAGCCAAGCATTAAAATAAATGACAGAATCAGTATTAAAATTTGTATTTCGGAAAATGTAATATTGCCCAGGGAATAAGTGCGGCTGCCGAACGTCGTCGGAAAAGGACGCATTTCCGTTCCCCATAATTTTTGGGCCAAGCTGATCAGTAACGTAGACACCCCTAACGCACTGATCAAAGGAACGATTCGATCCGCCATTCGCAGCGGCCGATAGGCCAAGCGCTCGATCATAATTCCAATCCCGGAGGTCACCACGGCCGACAGCAGAAAAGACAAATATAACGGCAGTTCCAGCTCTTTCATAAAAAAAAGCCCCAGGAAGCTGCCCATCATAAAAATATCGCCGTGCGCGAAATTCACGATTTTCAGTATGCCATAGACCATCGTATATCCCAGTGCAATCAGGGCGTAAATCATTCCGATCGTCAAGCCGTTAGTCAATTGTTGAAGGAGCATAATAACATCCTTTCAAAGCCAGGGAGCAGGAATAAAGCTCAATCCTGCTCCGGAATACTTTAGAATGGTGGTTGCGACAAACGATCATCGACCGTAAAGGTTTTGCTGATTATTTAAAAAGTTCGAACTTTCCGCCTTGAATTGTCAATTTCGAAGGAATCGTCTCTACGTCGCCGTTCTCATCAAAGCTCAGCACCCCAGTCGCTCCCTTGTAATCCTTCAAGGTTTCCAGGTAAGTCTTGATGCTCTCCCGGTCTGCGCCCTTTTCCTTGATCGCCTTGATGACAACCGAAGCAGCCACATAGGAGTAAGCTGCGTACGTATCCGGCTTGCTGCTGTATGCTGCCTCATAATCCGCGGCAAACTTCGCTGCTTCCTCATTGTCTCCGTCCGGATAGAAGAATCCAATCAGCTTAAAGCCTTCCACGGACTCACCGCCCAGCTCAAGCAGAGCTTCGGAATAAAGGCTGTCTACGCCGATAAAGTCTACGCTCAAGTTCAGCTTCTTCGCCTGCTGGGAGATCAGAGCCGCCTCATTGTAGAAGCCGCCAATAAAGATGGCCTCCGGCTGCTTGTCCTTAATCTTCGTCAGAATCGTGCTGAAATCTTTGTCGCCTGGGTTATAGGCTTCTGCAGCCACAACCTCGATATTGTTGTCTGGAGCTGATTTTTGATAAACATCCAGCAAACCAAGGCAGAAATCCGATTGCTCATAAATCAATGCGACCTTGCTGTAGCCGAGTTCTTTAGACCAATCTGCCAAGTAGTCGGCCTGGAACGCATCCGTCGTAATTACGCGAAAAGTGTATTCTCCTGCATCCGTTACGCCAGGCGCGCTGGAAGACGGTGAAATTTCGACGATTTTGTTTTTGTTGTACACAGGTGCCGTTGCCAGCGTAGCCGAGCTGTTGAAGTGGCCAACCACAGCCAAAATATTCTTGTCCGAAACAAATTTATTGGCTACGTTGACAGCTTCATTGGAATCCCCCTTATCGTCCTGAACGACGATCTCCACCTGCTTGCCGTCGATTCCGCCTGCCTCGTTGATTTGAGCTGCCGCCAGCTCGGCGCCATTCTTGAAGGCCTGTCCATACTGGGCCTGCGTACCGGAAATCGGTGCGGCAAGACCAATTCGAATTGTATCGCTCTTAACCTGCGATCCGTCATTTGCGGCGCATCCGCCCAACAGACCGACAAGCAATCCCGTCAAAATAACTACCAAAAAAGACCTCTTCATGTTGATCCCCCTTAGTTATTAAAATTAATCCTATAAGTTAAGTATGGATTATATTATGGGGGTTTTGTTTGGAAAAGCAAGAATTATTTTATATCGTCGAATCAGTTTTGATAATATCAAATCATTTGTAAAATTCAGTAATTAACAGCTTCACTGCAAGGGGAAACAAGAGTTCCTCATTACCAGCGAATGCTTGCTTCCTAATCCGTTCAATAGAAAAAGGAACCTATTCCCACCCAATGGGTGAAGAATAAGTCCCTTTAATGTTTCGCTATCCTTTGCATGAAGCATGAAGCCTTAAGCCTAAGCTAAGCTAAGTTAAGCTGAGTTAAGTCACGTTACACGCCTAACCAGCTTTTGAACATATGCTTCGTCGTAGCCTTGTTCATCTCGGCGATGGATGTCGTGAGCGGGATGCCTTTCGGGCAAGCGCGTACGCAGTTCTGCGAGTTGCCGCAGCCCTCGATTCCGCCGTCTCCCATCAGCGCATCCAGGCGCTCTTCTGCATTCATTTCGCCCGTTGGATGCGCATTGAACAGTCTCACCTGCGAGATCGCTGCCGGGCCGATGAAATCGGTCTTCTCATTCACGTTCGGGCATGCCTCCAAGCATACGCCGCACGTCATGCATTTGGACAGCTCATACGCCCATTGACGCTTCTTCTCCGCCATGCGCGGGCCTGGACCCAAATCATACGTGCCGTCAATCGGAATCCACGCTTTGACGCGCTTCAACGCATTGAACATACGGCTGCGGTCAATGACCAAATCCCGAACGACCGGGAACGTCTTCATCGGCTCCAGCCGAATTGGCTGCTCCAAATTGTCGATCAATGCAGCGCAAGCCTGACGCGGCTTGCCGTTAATCACCATCGAACAGGCACCGCATACTTCCTCCAGACAGTTGGAATCCCAACATACCGGCGCCGTATCCTTACCGTTCATATTTACCGGATTACGCTGAATTTCCATCAGGGCACTGATGACGTTCATGCCAGGACGATAATTCAGCTCGAACTCTTCCGTATAGGGAGCCGATTCCGGCTTGTCTTGGCGCGTAATAATAAACTTTACCTTCTTGGCCGCTGTTTCCGCAATTGCCATGACATTCCCCTCCTATTTTTCCTTCGAATAGTCGCGAATCCGCGGTGGAATCAACGAAACATCCACTTCCTCATACGAGATCTGCGGTCCGTCCGGCGTCCATGTCGCCTTCGTCGTCTTCAAGAATTCCTCATCGTTGCGATCCGGGAAGTCCGGCTTGTAGTGAGCCCCGCGGCTCTCGTTACGAAGCAGGGCGCCCAGCGTCATCGCTTCGGCCAGCTCCAGCATATTCCACAGCTGACGGGTAAATGCCGCACCGGAGTTGTTCCAGCGGGACGTATCGTTAATGTTAATGTTTTGGTAACGCTGCTTCAGCTCTTTAATTTTGCCGATCGTGGCTTCGAGCTTATCATTGTGACGCACAACCGTCATATTATCGGTCATCCACTCGCCAAGCTCCTTATGGATGACATAAGCATTCTCCGTACCGTTCATCGCCAGCAGGCCTTCGAACTTATTCTCTTGGGCCTTGCGGTTTCTCTCGAATACAGCAGAACTGATATCTTCAGCCGATGTCTTCAGCCCGCGAATATACTCTACCGCCTTCGGCCCAGCGACCATACCGCCGTAAATCGCCGAGACCAGCGAGTTGGCTCCAAGCCGGTTCGCTCCATGATATTGATACTCGCATTCGCCAGCAGCGAACAATCCCGGGATATTGGTCATTTGGTTGTAATCGACCCACATGCCGCCCATGGAGTAGTGGACTGCCGGGAATATTTTCATCGGAATTTTACGAGGGTCATCCCCCATAAACTTCTCATAGATCTCAATGATTCCGCCTAGCTTAATATCAAGCTCCTTCGGATCCTTGTGAGACAAGTCGAGATATACCATGTTCTCGCCGTTAATGCCCAGCTTCTGCTCTACACAGACGTTAAATATTTCCCGGGTAGCAATATCACGAGGCACCAGATTGCCGTACGCCGGATATTTCTCCTCAAGGAAGTACCAAGGCTTGCCTTCTTTATAAGTCCAGATCCGTCCGCCCTCGCCGCGAGCAGATTCCGACATCAGGCGCAGCTTGTCATCGCCCGGAATCGCCGTCGGGTGAATTTGGATGAACTCGCCGTTCGCGTAATGGACGCCTTGCTGGTACACAGCACTTGCCGCAGTACCTGTATTAATGACCGAGTTCGTCGTCTTTCCAAAAATAATACCCGGGCCGCCTGTCGCCAGAATAACCGCATCGGATGCAAAGGTAACGATTTCCATCGAGCGAAGATCCTGCCCCACAATACCGCGGCATACGCCTTCGTCATCTAGAACTGCAGACATGAATTCCCAGTTCTCGTACTTCGTAACCAATCCCGCTGCTTCATAGCGCCGAACCTGCTCATCGAGCGCATACAGCAGCTGCTGGCCCGTCGTTGCCCCGGCAAACGCCGTACGGTGGTGCTTCGTACCGCCGAAACGGCGGAAATCAAGCAAGCCTTCCGGCGTACGGTTAAACATAACACCCATCCGATCCATCAAGTGGATGATGCCTGGAGCCGCTTCGCACATCGCTTTAACCGGCGGCTGATTCGCAAGGAAGTCCCCGCCGTATACCGTATCATCAAAATGCTCCCAAGGAGAGTCGCCTTCGCCCTTCGTGTTGACGGCTCCGTTAATGCCGCCCTGCGCACAGACGGAGTGAGAACGCTTGACCGGAACCAGCGAGAACAAATGCACCTGGATCCCGGCCTCCGCCGCTTTGATCGTAGCCATAAGCCCGGCAAGGCCGCCGCCTACGACAATAATGCTTTGTTTAGCCATATATGTTTCAACTCCTAAAAGTTTTGTACAGCGTTACTGCATCGGAATGCTTCGACAAAACTTGCTTCGAAAGCATTCACTTAGTTTTGTACAACGTTACTGCATCGAAATGCTTCGAACAAAACTTGCTCCGGAAGCATTCACTTAAGTTTTGTACAGCGTTACTGCATCGAAATGCTTCGAACAAAACTTGCTCCGGAAGCATTCACTTAAGTTTTGTACAGCGTTACTGCATGGAATGCTTCGACAAAACTTGCTTCGAAAGCATTCACTTAGTTTTGTACAGCGTTACTGCATCGGAATACTTCGGACAAAACTTGCTTCGAAAGCATTCACTTAGTTTTGTACAGCGTTACCGCCTCCAACATCGTCTTTTAATTAAGCTCCGATTAGCCTACGAACGCCTTCAGCGTCTGCAGCAATGCCGTTCCTTCTGCTGCAAATTCAGCGCTGCGGAATGCAAACAGCGACCAAACGAACATCACAGATACGATCACGAACAATCCCATGAAAATGTTCGAGGAAACGCGCTGCGCACGCGGACCGACCGTAATTCCCCAGCTTACGAAGAAAGACCACATGCCGTTGGCAAAGTGGAACGAAGCCGCAATGACGCTGATAAAATAAAGAGCGAAGAAGATCGGCTGCGTAACGATGCCGTGCATAACCGAGCCCATCTCCTCGTGCGTCACATTCCCCAGCGCGAGCTGTACCCGGGTCTCCCAAACATGCCAGATCACAAACGCAAAAACGATTACACCGCTAATCCGTTGGAGCAAATAACGCAGGTTCCGCTCATTGCGGAATCTTCCATTGTTCGGCTTCGCCTGAAATGCGATATACATACCGTATACGCCATGGTACAGCAACGGCAGCCAAATTAATAAAGCCTCCAAAACAATTAAAAGTGGCAAACTATTCAAAAATGCAATAGCATCAGCGAATCCCTGCCTTCCGCCTTCAACGGCTGAAAAGTTCGTAATCATGTGTTCCAGAATAAAAAATCCGAGCGGAATGACACCCAAGAGCGAGTGCAGCTTTCTGGAATAAAACCCTTTCATAAGTGCGTGTTCCCCTTTCTCGTTTCCATCGTTCCCTGTTTAATGACACCATTCAACACCGGCCGCCAAAAATGTATATGATAAATCCCACATCAAAACGGCCCATAGTCCATGTGATTAAAATAACATGTGAACATCTTGTGTCACTTTCAATGTTACTCCTTTTTATCTTATAATGGAATTGCAATATACTTATTAATAGTTATAACATTTATGCATAACAACAATACAAGCTTCCATATCCATTACGAAAATTCTATTTCTATTTCAGAAATTATTTTAATTTCTATATAACTTGGACTATAGATATTACGGTAAAGCAGCCGTGTGAAATGTTCTTTCGAAATTATACGATTATTCGTACAAAATGATAGTACCAGACCGCCTTGCGCACGCCTTGTACGATTTTTCGCACAAAACTGCCGAAAACGACAGCATCAAGCAGCTACTTTGTACGATTTTTCGTACATAGGTCTTGCTGCGGATGCTTTCGGGAGCGCTTTGTACGATTTTTCGCACAAAAATAGCCCAGAACGACAGCATCACCAGCACTTTTGTACGGTTATTCGTACAAAGGTCTTACTGCAGATGCTTTCGGGAGCGTCTTGTACGATTTTTCGTTCAAAGTTTTTACTGCAGCCGACAAGATCCGATTCCAATTGTTTTTCCTCCGTATAACCACCAGTTGAATAGCGTGGAGGACGATGGGATGGCCTTGAGGCGGATATGAGAATAAGGTTAGTTCAACTTATATAGTTTTTTCCAATATATGTACTGTATCTATTTCTATATCTATTTCATATATTACACACGACAATCGGGAGGGACTTACCTATGATGGAGGATTTACTCGTATTCACAACGGTCGTCGAGCAATCCAGCTTGAACAAAGCTTCAAAGCTGCTCAATTTATCGCAGCCTGCCCTGTCTCGCAAAATAGCCAAGCTGGAGGAAGAATGGGGCGTGGCCCTGTTTGACCGCAAGGGCAAACGGCTGGAGCTGACCCGCGTCGGCCAGGAGGCTTATATCTACGCCTTGGAGCAGCGCCAGCGCCACCAGCAATTTCTGCAATCGGTCTCCCGCTTCAAGACGGCCGAGCGCAGAGTCGTTACGCTTGGGGCAAGCCTGACGACGATTCAGACGACCCTGCCCCCGCTGGTCACCGCTCTAATGAACAAATCGCCGGACATCGAGGTGAAGCTCGTTACGGGCAAAACTCATGAGATCGTCTCCTACGTCCGCGACAAAAGAGTCGATCTTGGCGTTGTTGCCTCATCCATCTCCGAGCAGGGCTTGAAATGCATCACCCTGTTTCAGGATCACCTGGAGCTCGTCGTCCCGAAGAGCCATACTCTAGCTGCGGGACGTCCTGCTACCATGGAGGATTTGAACGGCCTGCCCATGATCATTTTCTCGAAAGGGACATGGTACCGCAAGCTGATCGACGATCTGTTTGGCCGCTACAGCATCATTCCGGACGTGCGTATGGAGATCGACTCCTTTGAAGCGATCGTCCGGCTCGTCCCGACGTGCCGGGCTGCTGCCCTACTGCCGCAATCCTATCTCAGGCCCCAGCTGCTGAAGGACAATGAACTGGTGGCTCTGCCGATGAAAGAGCTGGAGCAGACGCGCCGGGAGACCTGCCTGATCTATAGCAGCAGCTCGGAGCTGACCCACGAGACCAAAGAATGGATCCAGGATATTAAAGGCAGCCTGATCGATGCCCTGGAGCTGGAGTAGATTTGAAATCATCGTCATAACGTAATGTATTTAAATCATTACAATAACGAATATAAGTTATATGTCTCTCTAATCATATCGGCAAAAAGCAACCGGGAACTTCCGCTCCCGGTTGCTTTTTGTAGAATATTTCTTTTACAAAATGAATGGTCTATTAGGCTTTCAAGCTATCAAAATATACCTTTTGACCCGTTTGAGAGGACAGATAAAGCGCTTCGAGCGTTTTAGCAAGGGCAATCCCATCATTGATAGCGTTCGGCAAGCTCGCTTCGCCTCGTATAGCCTTTAACCATAACGAAAAGCGTAGACTCCCCGGCTTCGCCCATTTCGGCTGCCTCATTCAGGGCCTCCTCCTGGCCCTCTGGAGCAAACACCCTTACCGTGCTGTCAGAAGGCTTTAGCAATTTGCGGTGCACCCCATTTACGCCTCCTCCCAGAAAGCTTCCGGCTGTTCCATACAGCTCGATCGAGAAAGGCGACTGGTCGGCTGCATAGCTTGTGTCACATATCGCCAGCGCACCACGGGAAAATTCAAACAGCGCTGCGGCATTATCCTCCGCTTTGCTGCCCGTATAACGAGCCGCAATAGCAGTGACGGCAACCGGCTGCTGCCCTAAGAGCCACCTCATCAGATACAAGCCATGGGCGCCAAGGTCGGTAAATACGCCATAAGGCGTATTCAAATAGCGCGGATCGAGAGGAGTCGCTCCAATCGCCCCGTTATGCGCATTCCGAATGCGCATGCTGGTAATGTCTCCAATGACGCCTGCGGACGCCACTCTCTTAGCAGCCATATTGACAGGCCAACGCCTTAGAGACATATCGATCGCAAAGTGAATATTAGAGCGTTCAATACATTCGGAAACCTTGTTCGCTTCCCGCAGCGAAAGGGCCAGCACTTGATCACTCAGCACATGTTTTCCCGCATAAGCAGCAAGCTCAATCAATGAACCAGCCTCTGCGGGCGAAGAGTCAATAATGACCCCGTCCAAATCTTCTCTAGCCAGAAGCCTCTCTAAATCGGGCTCGAAATCAGTACCGAATTCCTCGGCAAAAAACATCCCCCGCTCGATATCAGAATCCCATACGGCGGTGATTCGCACATCCGGAAAATCGGCCAAATCCCTCACGAAGCTTCTGGCATGGTAATGATTCCAACAGCTCAGCATGGCTATATTGGGCATAAATCTCCCCCCATTTCCCAATTCATCAAGTTATATATTAACGGCAATGATCGCCAGAATGCCTGTCACAATTCCAATCGCTCCGCCGCGCGTCAGCTTTTCTTTGAAGAAGATGGCGGATAAGAACGTAAGCAGGACGATCATGCTTCCGTTGACGAGTGGATAAAGATATGCCCCCGGCAGCTTGCCTGACAGATCGTTCATCAATGCATTGCCCAATCCGGTCGATAGCGCCACACCGATGATCAACAGCATAGAACGCCAATGAACCGGGTTCTTTTTGCACGATTCAGCCGAATTTCGAATTCTGCTGTACCCGCCGCCGTATAACGTCCATCCAAGCAAAGAACATAGCGCGGCAACTGCGAAGCCGACAAGTGTCAGCTCTGCCGCTTCACGACCGTCCATCAGCGACTGATGCGTTTTGGCAACCACGGGAATAAATCCGTTGAAAAGAAAAGCAAGCAGGCAATAAACAAGCCAACGCTTTTCTGTTTTCCCCGTATTTTTCTGATCTTTGCCATAAATCTGGATGAAATAAAAAGAAAGGATGAACAAGATCAGTCCAATCCATCTTGTTGCTCCAGCCTTTTCATGCCATAATGTCATGCTGGCCAGAACAGGCACCATAAGACTTGCCGAAAAATAAAAGGATGAATAAGATAACGGTCCGGTATTCATCGCGCGTGTATAGCAGAACATCGTTGAAGTAAAGACAACACCGTAAAGAGAGCCGAGCAGCCACGTCATCGTGCTGATCGCCATTTCCGCGGTAAATAAAGACCATACCCATAAACCAATGGCGATAAGGGAGCAATAAGCTGCGATAAGTCCGAACAAGGCCCGGTTGCTTTGCGGATCAGGCAGCCTTTTAAGACATAAGGACTGGAGAACGAACAATATAGCGGCAATTGCAGCAAGCAGCATCGTTCCTCCAGGCTTAATTTGCGGTCGATTGTCCCAACATCGGGAACAGTCGCTGCAATTCTATGTCGCTCGGTCGGCGGCCATAATAAGCAATTTCAAAAGGCTCCGCATAACGGACTCTTTCCACATGCTCCTTGCCGTATCCGCGCTCAAGCGCCGGTTTCATTTCGTCTGAGACGTTCATGAATTCGGCCCAGTACTTCAGCAGGAAATTCTTTTTACCCTCCCAGCTGTCAGGTACCTCGCCTAAAAAACCGCCCTGCCACGGAGCAAATTCATAGAACTGGGAAGCATGAGCATCACAGGCAAGAAGCTTCTTCTCCAGGACAGGCTCTATATCAATAACCAGGTCTGCCAAATAACGCCCTTTCATTGAAAAGTCGGGCATTAACAGCACGACGGGGCTTTGGGTCAGTGCGGCAGCTTCCGGAACAGCATTTGGCGTCTTGGCAGCGAGTGGAACGGCATCGCTAACCACCTTCCCAGCGTAACGGTTGTCGGGATGAGCACCTCCCTCGGGATGGAAGGCAATGACCACATCCGCCTTCCAATTTCTAATCTGCCGAATGACCTCGTTGCGCACCTCGAGGGTCGGAAGCAGCTCTCCATCCGGCGTATTCAACACCTCGTATTCATCAATTCCCAGCCTCTGGGCTGCGTCCACAGCTTCCTTCTTCCGCCGCTTAACCAGCTCTGTTCCGCTCATCGAGTAATGGCCGCAGCATCCGTCCGTCAGAGACAGAAATTTGACCCGATGCCCCAGCTCCGCGAATAAAGCCGCCGTTCCTCCGGCATAAATATCTGGTTCATCAGGGTGTGCCCCGATGACGATCACACGTACCTCCTCTTTCATTCCGTATGCCTCCTTCTTATTTTGGGTTACAATCAACCTATCAATCTATCAATCTATCAACCTGCCAGCCCAAGTTCCCTCAACACGTGCTGAAGGTACTTACGGGATGAATCCAGTCTGTCGTCCATTTCATCCCAGTAACTGATCGCTTCATAAACGTCCGGCTTCATCCATTCACCCGAAGCGATTTTCTGCTCGCAGAGCGTCGCCAGTCTTACCAATTCCGTCACTTCCGCCATGCTAAGATCGGGATGAACGTTCCTCCATTCCTCTACGTATATATCAACATGCATCAGTCCCTTATGATCTTCAACCTGTACATGCAGGCCAGGATTGACCTTGCCAATCTCGGCAAAAATCGTCTTATAGTCAACGATGCCTTGACCGGAGGCCTTCAACTGACGAACAAGTCCATTCTCCGAAAAATATAAAATGCCGTCCTTCGCATGCATTTGGTGAATGTAAGGAGCAGCCCGCTTGGCAACAGCCACGGGGTCTTCGGCTCGGGACAGCACATTGGCTGTATCAAATGCAACGCCGAGAACATCGTCTCCCACCTCTTCAATCATTCGCAGCACTTCATAGGAGGTGATTTCCTCGTGCGTCTCGAGGTTGATCCGCGCCCCTGCGTCCCTCAGTACCGGCGCCAGCCGTTTCAAGAAACGGGTTGTCGCCTGCAGCTGCTCCTCCCAGGTGACGTCTGTCCGGAAACGATCATTCACAAAATAACCGGTGTGCTCACCCCGCCACCCTGCGGTTACTCCGATAAGCTCCTTGGCCCCCATCTCCGCAGCTGCATAGATTAGCTTCTCCATCGCAAGCTTGTAGTCGCCTCCGCCGAGCATCCAAATCTCCGGCGATTCCGTCGTATTATAAGGATTAACCCGCCCGATGCCAAAATCGAGAAACATGCCAAGCTGCTGAGCACATTGCCTTGCTGCCCTCAAAGCGCCGATGTCCAGAGTCCTGGATACATAGAATGGAGTTTTATAATACACTCCCTCATAACCATCGCCTTTCGCTTTCTGGAGCACTTCCTCAACAGGCATATATTCGTCCTTCAAATAACCGTGATGCAGTTCGATGCCTACCTTCATGGCTCTCACCCTCCTACTATGTCTTGATCCCAATCCCCATATCGGGATAGCCCCTTGACATGAAGCAAGGGGCTATCCCATTACTCTAGTCGCTTATTTCAATGTGTTATTATAAATCTCAAGCAGTTTGGTAACGCCCTTATCGTTAATTTCCTTCACGTAATTGTCCCAATCCTGATCCACCGAAGCTTTGCCATAGACGAACTGCTCCTGCATTCTCATGAAGTAGTCATGGACGGTTGTGTTTCTCATCGTCTCTTCTTCCTTGTCTTCAGGCGTTAACTTCGGCACTTTGGCGACAGAAGGGAACCAATTCTTCTGATTCGCTTCAGCCGTTAAGGATTCGACAAGCGGATTATTCAACACCTTAGAAAACCACTCATACGTAAATACCGTTGTAAAGTTGTTGTTAGAAGCACCAACATTCCATAATGCCTTCTGAATACTGCCGCTTTCCTTCACAGCATCGGTGAAGTCGCGCTTGCCGTCCTTCTCCACAAACGTTTCGCCCTCGATGCCCCAGGTTCCTAAATTGATCGCCTCATCGCTGTACATCCAGTTTACGTATTCCAGCAGCCTGTCGAAGTTTGGCTTATTGGCCGCGCTCGCCGGAATGACATAAGCGAAGTTAATGCGCTGCGCAGAAGGCCCCTTCATTCCGCCTGGCCCGGCAATCGGCGGGAGCGGAGCCAGCTCAAAGTCCGGTGATACATTCTTCTTGCCGTCCGCGTTAATCTGGCCTAACTCGCTAATCCAGGTATACGTAAATACGCTTTGTCCTGTCGCCATCTTCTGCTTCCACTGATCCGTGCTGGAGGTGAAAATTTCCGGATCCGCCAACCCTTCCTCCATTAAACGGCTTAGGAAAGACACGTATTGTTTATAGTTTTCACTTGTATATGCATATTCGAACTGGTTTGTCTCGGAATTGAACAAGAATCCGTTATAGGCAGGACCGATCCCCCATGCCGCCCCTGACAAGTTCATCAGACCGAGAGCTCCGTTGAGATTGGCCACCGGATAGCTTTTAGGATCAGCCTCCTTCAGCTTCTTCAACACCGTGTAAAGCTCGTCCATTGTCGTTGGAGCTTCCAGATTGTATTTTTTGAGCAAATCAACTCGTATGACCGGAGCTGTGTTGTACATCGCGGATTCGAACATAAATGGAAGCCCGTACAGCTTGCCGTCCTTCAATGTCCAGTTGTCGATTTCCTCAGAAATATTGTACTTTTCTAGTTTTTCCTTCAAGTTTGGCAGCTTGTCCATATAGTCGCTGATCGGCAATAACACCCCGGTTTGAGCGAATTTCATATAGACAGGGTGCTCGACGTAGCTGACAAGATCAGGAGCTGAGCCTGAACTGAGTACAATATTCAGCTTGTTCTGGTAATCAGCGTCCGGCGTCGGCTGGATTTCCAGCTTTACATTCGCCAGCTTCTGAAATTGTTGCAATACAGGCCAAGACGCATTGAAAGGATAAGACGGATTATCGTCGTACATCATCGTAATCGTGACTGGCTCATCCTCGCCTTTTCCTGTGGCGGTACCTCCATTCTCTTTCGTGTTGGAGCCGGAGCATGCGGATAAAATCACCGACATCGCCAGCATGAGTGCGATTCCTTTGGCAAACCACTTGCTGGTTGTTCTGCCTTGTACCTCTTTCATTGTGCAACTGCCTCCCTTTTGTTGGTATAAATCTATCATAAAAAGCTGTTCAGGCTGGGCCTGCGAGTGGAACTGCCATCAACCCTTTACGGAGCCGAGCATGACTCCCTTGGCAAAATATTTTTGAGTAAAAGGGAATACGAGCATGATCGGAAGTGTAGTTGACATTATGGCAGCCGCCTTAAGAGATGCCGAAGAAATGCTGCTCCCCGTGTCGCCGACTGAGCCGGCGTTTCCCGCCAGATCTGATCCGGCAATAATATTGCGAACAATCATCATGACCGGATGTTTATCCGTGTTATTCAAATAAATCATAGAATTGAACCAGTTGTTCCAGTAATAAACGATGAGGAACAAGGTAATCGCGGCCAGAATCGGCTTAGACAACGGAAGCACAATCTTTACAAGCGTACGAAATGGGCCTAGCCCGTCAAGCATCGCAGATTCTTCAATTTCCTCCGGAATCCCTCCGAAATAAGTCATCATCAACAGCAAATAATAAGGCGTAATGCTGAAGGGAAGCACGATGGCCCAAATGCTGTCTAACAGCCCTAAGCTTTTGACCAGCATATATGTCGGAATCAAGCCTCCACTGAAAAACATAGTAAACATTATGAAGAGAATGAGCAGCTTACGGCCCTTAAGCATTCTTTTGGATAGGGGATAGGCACAAATCGTCAACATGAACAAACCGATCGCCGTTCCTAACACCGTTTGAATAATAGAATTCTTGAATCCGACGATAATACTCGGGTGCTGAAAAACGCGAACATAAGCGTCAAGGTTGAAGCCTTTAGGCCATATTCCCACCTTACCCCCCACTACAGCACTGGAATTGCTTAATGACACGGAGAGAAGATGAAGAAAAGGGATTAAGATCGCGGCCACAAGAAGGAGCATTATGACTGAATTAATAACCATGAACCATTTGAAGCCGAGTGAACGCCGGTAAAGCATCGCAGTTGTCCTCCTTCCTGCTAATACAATGAAAAGCCGGATATTTTTCTTGAAATATAGTTGCCCGCCGAGACGAGCATGAGCCCAATTAACCCGCCGAATAAGCCAACAGCCGTGGCGTAGCTGTAATTGTTATTCTGCAAGCCCATACGAAAGACGAAGGTATCGATAATGTCACTGGTTATGGAGTTGCTAGGCGTATACAGCAACAACACCTTTTCAAATCCGAGCGTCAGCATGGATCCAAGCGAGATAATCAACACGACAGAGATCGTCGGCAGAATCTGCGGAATGGTTACGCTTAACGTTTGACGCCATCTTCCAGCGCCGTCCATCTCTGCCGCTTCATATAACTGCGTATCCACCGAGGCAAGAGCAGCCGTATAGATGATGGCATTCCAGCCCATGAACTGCCAGATGTCGGATGTAATGTAGATCGTCCGGAACCAGCCGGGCTCGTTCACAAAAAAGATGGGGTCGATCCCAAAATATCCTAGAAAGGCATTCACGATCCCGCTCGTGGGAGACAGGATTTCCTTCAGCATGCCCACAACAACGACAACCGCGACAAAGTTCGGGAAATAAGAGATCGTCTGGATGATCGTCTTGACCTTCTTATTCAGAATTTCGTTCAGCAGGAGCGCAAACAGAATCGGGAGCGTAAATGTAATCGCCAAGTTCATAACGCTCAGGAGGATCGTATTCTGAAACGCCTTCCAGAAGGTCGGATCATTCCAGAACATTTTGAAGTACCGCAGACCGGCCCATTCTTCTCCGTAAATTGACCCGCCCGCTACATATTTTCTAAAGGCGAGCACGTTACCGACAATCGGCCCGTATCTGAAAATAATGAAATAAATAATTGGCAGCATGAGCATGATGTAATAAGCTTTGTAGCGTTTGAAGTATGGACTCACCCGCATACCAACCTCCTTCGTTGTAATCTTCCTTTATCCAAACACATCCGAAAACCGCTTACTACAGCCAAAACAAGCTGAATGTCACACGAATCTACTTCCTTGCGGTCACAAAAAACGATCTTGTAACACTTTTCTACCTATTTGCTTAGTGGGCAGCTGGACTTGTTGACAAGAAAGGGCATCCATAATACTCTTTGTGTCTAAGCAGCATAACTTAGGACAGATGTCATGCAGCAAGATAAGAAAGGTGGGTTTGGGGGATGGGGCGGCTGACTAACATGTGGAAGGTTGGTTTCCAGAGTATCTTCTTTCGGTTCATCATTTTATTTGTCTCCATATCCTTGCTTATTCAAATCATTAATTTCGTAACCTACAATGTGTATTTGCAATATGTGCACACCCACATCGAGACCAACTACGTTAACTCGCTCTCCAACGTGGCTTCTTCTCTTAACCATCTGTTCGAGGGAATCTATCAATCCAACTTTTTGCTTGCGCTTGATCCGAGCATTCTGAGTGTTTTCTCGGAAGAAGACGATAACAAAGGCACTGCTAAGTACGCCGATATTAGCCAAAGCGTCAGATCCTTAGCAAGGATTAAATATATTGATTCATTTATTGATAGCGCTTATATTTACAAAAAGAAAGACGATCTTATCATTAGCAACGAGGGAACCTTCTCGGCCTCTTACTTCTATGATAAGGTGTACCGGTTCCAGGAGTATCCCGCCGTTTTCTGGAAATCCCATCATTCCGGCAACCAGCTGTTCTCTATTTTGCCGCCCTCGCAGATCAGCGGGTCAGAACGTCATGAAGACAAGGTCATTATCCCGATCGTTCAGACTAAGATTGCGGAATATTGGTCCAATAATCTGTACGTCATCAATCTGAATGCTCAATCCATTGTCCGATTGCTGCAAAATTACAAATTAACACCGGGCAGCATATTGTTCATAGCTGATAAGGAAGGGACGATGCTCTCCTCTTCTGAATCCGATTTCGTTCGCAATCGGGAGTTGCAGGCTTTCATGGCCAGCCTTCTCGACACCTCGAACTCGAAGAACCCGAAAGTCTATAAAGAACAAAAAATGAGGGTGATCACCCTCAATACGAATTTTTTCTATAATGATGTCGTCATGATTGCTGCCGTACCGGAAAATGACATTCGCAGCAGCCTAAGCAAACTGGAAAAGCTAGGAACCTTATCGACGATATTTACTTTGTTCCTATCCTTGATTTTATCGGTGGCTTTCAGCAAAAACTTGTATGCCCCGATTAAGTCGCTTGTAGACCGGCTAAATGGCCCCCGTAACAATGAATTTAAATACCTGAACGATGAAATTGGCCGTATTATGAACAATGTGCAATCGCTCAATCAACAGCTTTCCTATGCGCTTCCGCTAGCGAATGAGCAATTTCTGGTGAAAATGCTGAAATACAACTATCTTTATGATGATGTCAGCATAGACGTCAACCAACAAAATGGCAGCTTTTCGTTCGAAAACGACCATTTTATCATCACGCTGTTTCAATTCAGCTTCCGGAAGCCTTTCTATCATTCTTTCAGCGAATCCTTTCAGAGCGACTCTTCGCGAACGCTCACAAAGCTGTTAAAGGCCTTGTTACCCGCAGACCATCCCTGTTACTTCCTGGAAATGGATGCCCATTTATTCTGCTTGCTCGCTAATGTTCCAGAGGGAACCACTCAGGAGATCTATCAGCGGTATGGCGAGGATATTGTGGAGCTGTTCCGTACGGATGAGGACTTCTTAAGAGTTCATGCCGGAATCGGAAGCGTAAGCCATGGATACAAAGGGATGCGGCAGTCGTATATTGAAGCGATGAAGGCGCTCTGGCGCATTTCCCCGTTCGATGGAAAGCGGGTTTATACGTATACGGACAGAGACCAGGAGCCGGGCGTGATGCGATATTTGCTTAGCAGGACGGACGAGAATCGGCTGTTCAACCTGCTCTTATCCGACAAGAAGGAGGAAATGCACGCCCTGCTAAAGGAAATTCTCGATCACAACCTGTCCGCGCGCATTTCTCCTTCGCTGCTCAAGGAGCTATACATGAGATTTTATATGATCGGACTGCAAGTTCTAAAGCAGCGAGATAAGGAATTGGATGAGGAGACCGGCAAATTGTATACGAGCTTTATTCTTTCCAACGAGTCCTTGTCCGTCGATCAAATCACGGAATCCATCTTCTCCTATTTCGATCATATTTCAACCTTGTGCGGCGAAACGTCCAAGTTTGATGTTGGTTCCTTCAAAGCCTTTATCGATGAGCATTATTACGAGGATATTCATTTAGAAATGCTGGCCCAGAAATACAATACCTCCGCGCAGTATATGTCCCGTCTACTAAAGAGAGAGCTTAGCATGGGCTTCCAGGAATATTTACTGGATCTTAGAATTCGTAAAGCCAAGGAGCTGTTGACCCAATCCGACCGCAAAATCAGCGACATCTGGGAAGCTGTCGGCTTCAATAACAGAAATACCTTCATTCGTGCTTTTAAGGGCAAGGAGGGCATTACACCGAGCGAATATCGGAAAAATATGAGTAAATAGATGCTTTTTTAGTTCCATAACGAAAAGAACGAACCTTAGAAGCAATTCTAGGGTTCGTTCTTCATCCTGTTCGTTCTTCACGCTGCTTATAGAATCCATCCGCGTTCATAGGCCTCTTCAGTCGCCTGCTGCCTGGTCTCTACGCCCAGCTTTTGAATCGCAACAGACAAATAGTTCCGGACTGTCCCCTCCGTTAGAAATAATTGCTTGGCAATTTCCTTGGTTGACAGCCCCGATCTGGACAATCGCAACACGTCCGTTTCACGATCGGTCAGCGGACTTTCCTGCCTAAGAAAAAGAACCGTTGCCAGGTCAGTGCTAACCACCCGTTCACCAGCCGTCACCTTGCGTATGGAATCGATTAACAGCTCGATCGGCTCATCCTTTAATAAGTAGCCCTCTACTTTTAGCTCCATGGCTTTTTGCAAAAAACCGGGGCGAGCGAAGGTGGTTACGATGATGATTTTTGAGGATCGTCCTTCTTTCCTAAGCTTCTCTGCAATTTCAAGCCCTGAAAGGAAGGGGATTTCGATATCGAGCAAACAAACGTCCGGCTCGTACTTCTCAATAGCCTCCCAAGCCGCATGCCCATTCTCTGCTTCCGCTACGACTTCGATGTCCTCCTCCATGGATAATAAAGCTGATAACGTCCCACGAAGCAATTTTTGATCTTCTGCGATAACTATACGTATCACCTTGCTGCACCCTCCCTCCTGCTTGTCAGTGGAACCTTAAATGTAATCTTCGTTCCGTTGTCCGGACTTGCCGTTATATGCATATCTCCCTGCATCATAGCCATTCTTTCTCTCATCGATTGCAGGCCGTTTCCTTCTCCGTATCTCAAGCTGCCATTGCCGTTATCGCTCACTTGAATACAATAATATTCAGGCTCTATATATAGTGTAATCGTACACTGATTGGCTTCGCTATGTTTAATAACATTGGTAATCGCTTCTCTGACGGAAAGTGCTGCCACCGTTTCGGCCGAGTTGGATAAGGGAGTCATAGCTCCCTCATCCTTCACAACCAAATCAATGCCAGCCTTTTGCAAAATATCTTTTGATAGCTGCATTTCCTTCTGAAGGGAAACAAATTTCATATCCGTAACGAGTTCCCTTACCTGCTTTAATGCATGCCTCGAGGTGTTCAGAATATCATGCAGCTCATGCTTTGCCTTCTCAGGATTTTTCTCCACCAATCTCATCGTCAGCTCGCTTTTCAGTTTAATCATCGTTAACGTCTGGCCGAGCGTGTCATGAAGATCTCTGGCAATCCGGTTTCGTTCCTCCTCTTGAATATACCGTTCCAACTGGGCGTTGGCGATATCCAGCTTTTCTTTCAAAACATTTGCACTTTCCCTCGTATAAACCACGATCGGTGTTGCCAACTGCGCAATCATTATTGGAAAATACACCGTTGAAAAGACAGCTAGCGGACTTCCCTGATCTATCCAACCGAATAGGATAAACATAGCAATAATTCCGCCCATCCCCGTAATCATCGTCGCCTTCCTATTGGCTCTTCCAAGCAAATCTGCAAATATAAATCCATACATCAAGATCGCGCTGGTGACATAAATACCAAGGGCCACAAGCAGCGAGCACCCGGCGAGACTGACCGTGAGGAGACGCCAGTCCCGGTACCATAATCCAACATAATGGAAGACGAGCAGCGGCAGGACGAGCATAAGCTTCATGACTAAATTGACGGTGCCGTGTACAATGAAGACTTGATAAATTAATAACATGATTGCAAACACATCAATCAAGAAGTATTTTTCAATTTGATCAGCAGGATACCATTTTTTAAACATCATTCATACACCTTATCCGTTCACCATCGATCCTATTATTTCGTTACGATATCTAACGTGAATCTTCGCACTGATTCCATCGGGCCGTACTTGAATATTCTCAGCCATATAGAAGCAAAGATGATTTGTAAACAGCATATTGCCAACCAGATAAATACAATGGCTGCCGAATCCACCTTGCCGCCTAACCCGAGACCCCAACCATAAAAAATGAATGCAGAAAGGATATTTTGCATCACATAGCAGCTAAGCGACATTTTGCCTACCTGCTCCAGCTTGCTCCACAGCCATAGCTTCTCATTGGCCTCTACCAGCTTAGCGATTAACCCGATATACCCAAGAGCAAGGACGGGCGCAAATAAATAACGTACTGGTAAATCAAAGTACCCGCCGGGCACAAAAATAAGCAGATTAAGCGGAATACCTGCGGAAAGCCCAATTTGTAAAAGCTTCTTTCGTTTTTTCTTCCCCTTCTCATCCGAAGCAAAAAAACCCGATCTCATCATACGTATGCCTTGCAGGAACAGAAAAATGTTCATGGGGATTACAAACATGACCTCTGACCGCAGCATTGCAAAATTCTCGAGCCGATACGCTATCTGCTGTAGCCAGCTCCCATCCTTATATAATAGCACTGTCCCTTGCATATCGCCTAAAGATAGATGAGCGCCTGTTACGCCGAGATAGATGCCCAAACCCAAAATCAGCAGCATAATAGCTCCATGCAGACCACCTATGATCTTCATCGCCATGCGGATGGCACGGTCTCCGCCTTTTACAATAAAAGCAGTAATGATAGCGGTGAAGCCATAGCTCATGAGAATATCATATTCCATCACTAGCGTGAAATGAATGAGGCCCTCTGCCATAAGAATAATAGATGTCCATATATAAAGGCCAGGCCAAGGACGGCCCCTTCTTAATGCCTGCTGGTATTTCATCTCCAGCCCAACCCCGAACATGATCGTCAACAAGCCAAGCAGCTTGCCATTGACCAAAAACAGCACAAACACTCTTATGAAATCCTGAAATGAGGCCCACCATTCATTTTCAATAAAGGTAAAAATATAGTTTAGATCCCCCAAATGGGCAAAGATCCAAATATTCGTCCCAAGTGTTCCCATAATGGCGAAGCCTCTTAAAATGTCCAGCAAGCGCAATCTGCTGCCATTCCCCTTCATGCATCCATCACCCTTCCGTTCAGTTCATATCTGTATCTTAGCTTTGAACAGAAGGAAGCGATATTCACAGCAGTCAGCAGTTTGATATGACAGTGTCATATGAAGGATGGGCACCTTGCTCCTATGATTCTTGTTCAACCCATTGCAACTTTTATCGTTAAAAATATAAAAAGCCACAATTAAGCGGCCTTTATTAAACCTGTATAGAAAATTGGCTTATTTTCTCTTCTCGGCAATCGGATCCATTATAAACAGCACAAGCCTGTTTGAGAGCAAGACGGGCCTTATACGGCCTCCTACTGATCTGCCTTCGGTTTCAACGTCATTCTCTTCGACATATATACAGCAACGAAAAGAGCCGTAATACCACCCACTAGCTTCCCGACAATCATCGGAAAAATCATGTCTCTAGCTACTCCTGCTGTAAAGCCAAGGTGATCGCCAAATACAAATGCAGCTGATACAGCGAAGGCTACATTAATGACTTTGCCCCGATCATCCATATTCTTCATCATGTTAAACATCGGGATGACATTGGCGAGCGTTGCTACCATACCCGCTGCCGCAATCTCGTTCATGCCTAACATTTTTCCCATTTTCATTAACGGCTTATTAAACAACTTTGTAATTACAAATACCATCGTAAAGGCGCCTGCCAGTACAATCGCAATATCACCTACGATCTGGATACCTTCTCCAATAGGAGCAAGGCCAGGAATGATTGTGATCCCTGTTAGCTGCTGTACAATGGCGGATGCAAGGCCTAATGTTGCTACAACGACGATGAATGTTCCGAAAATGGTGAAGCCCTTAATCATACCGTTAGGAATTTTCCAAAGACCAAGTACGATTAATACTGCGAAAAGGATGATTGGAACCAGGTTGGATAGAATCATGCCGATAGAGAAACCGGCAACAAGCCCCCCTGCCAAGCAGCCAAGCGGAATCGTCACGATACCAGCCAGTATTCCGGTAGCCAAAAACTTCTGATCTTCCTTTCTGATTATGCCAAGCGCAACCGGAATGGTAAACACGATCGTCGGCCCGAGCATTGCACCCAGAATAGCTCCGGCAAACAGGCCCGCCTGCGGATCCTGGGCCAGTTCAAGAGCGAGTGAGAATCCGCCCATATCATTCGCTAACAGCGTAGTCGCAAACATCGAGGGATCTGCACCGAGCGCGGTATATAGCGGTACGACAATTGGGCTTAACAGTTTGGCCAAAACGGGGGACAGTGATATGATCCCGACCATTGCCAATGTTAAAGATCCCATGGCCATAATACCTTCTTCAAATTGCTGACCTAACCCAAACTTACTCCCGATACTCTTGTCTAGCGCACCGAGAATCATGAAAATGACCATTAAGTAAATAATGATTTCATTAATTTCCATGATTGCTGATCCTCCTTTCATTTTATCTATGAGCGAGCTCCACCGAATCGACGATACCTACGATAACCGCATCAACTGGCACGTCTGGGGTGGCTAGCGATGTCCTGGCAGCGCCTCCCTTAGTAACTAGCACGGTGTCGCCGATGCCTGCGCCAGCATTATCTGCAGCTACAAAATAATCGTGCTGAACCGGATTACCATAGGAAATCCGCTTGATTACAAGGAAAGTCAGTCCATTCAGCTTCTTATCTTTTCGGGTAGCCCATAAGCTGCCCACAACTTCTCCTACAATCATCGTTTCACCCACCCATTATCTTCTGCGTACACGCATCTGATGCGTATGCAAATAGTCCTGCGCCAGCGGTGTAATTATACTGTGCCTGCCAACTACGATCTCTTTCACGTTTTGAAGGCGGTATTTTTTCACATCAGCTTCGGTAATCACTTTGCTTGTTAGTACTTCTGATTGAGAAATCATGTCAACATGAGCACCCTCGCTGTGTACTTCTTCTTGATTCTCTGTTAGTCGTTCATCTTCCAGACAAGCGCTCAGCAGATCCGATTCCCGTACTGTTGTAATACCATAGCTTTGGAGTTTATTTGCAAAACCGTTATACAGCTTGTACAGCATAACAGGAGATGTTTGCTTATATTTCCTGTAGAGCAGCCCTTCCTCCAGAACAACAACCTGTTTTCCTTTTAGCAGCATAGTCAGTACAAATCGTTCACGTGTACCTGCGCTTATGCCATTAGCTAAATAAGACAGCAGCCCAATGCACATCTTCGGAATAATTAGAAGATCGCAATCTCTGACCGATTCGTCGTAATAGCGCACCTCGTAGTATGGATTCAGAATACTCTCCAGCGCAGGAACAGGCTCCACGGACAGAAGGATCGCTTTCTTACTATTTGCAATCGGCTCGGTCGTCTGCACCTGCTGCAGCCTCTTTAACACTTCAGCCGCTACCGCTTCAATGAGTGCTGTCCGATTCAGAGCTTGAATGTCCATTTGTTCACACACTCCTGATCCTTGTAATGCGAGTTTAAAAAGTCAGACTTTCAGCACCGAGAAGGTTGGATGAAGCTAGGGCCTGAGGAGCGGAGCGTACGTAGTTGGTACGTGAGCACCGGAAGGCCCGGCTGAATTCAAGATTCGATGTCGATTAAGCTGCCAGTGTTGCTTCGTGATCAAAGGGGGACTTTTTAAACAACCTCTAGTTGCCTTTCTTCAAAATTTGACCCTTCGTGCCTTTCGTGAATCCGCATGAATTCGCTTCGTCGTAATCAATATGCATGTATGTTTCGTAGTTGGGACTCACTCGTATCAGCACATCGTCAAATATGAGGGGACGGTTGCTATATACTTTCACCTGCACGATTTCACCATTCTGGACATTGAATTTCTTTGCATCTTCCGTTTTCACATGGATATGGCGCTGGGCAGCAATCAGCCCCTGCTTTAGTCGAATTATGTTAGTCCCAGCAGCAATTACAATGCCGGGAGTTCCTTCCAACCTTCCGCTCTCTCTAACGGGAACAGACAGCCCCAATACGACAGCATCCGTTTGCGATACTTCCACTTGTGATTCTTTACGTTCCGGACCGAGCACGACGACATTGTACAAAGCGCCTTTAGGTCCAATTAGCGTAACACGCTCTTTGCAAGCATATTGTCCAGGTTGGGACAGGTCGCGTGCTTTCGTCAATTGATAGCCTTTCCCGAAAAGCTCATCTATCGCTTCCCGATTCAAATGGACATGCTTGCCGGATGCTTCGATTTCGATACAGGTTTGTCCCTGTACTCGCTTGATTACTTCACTCATGATATCTTCTACCAGTTGATTATTCACCATTCACACCTCATCAGTTGTACTGTCCTACGCGAATTCGGAACATCATGATCCAGAATAACGAAGACAGCCGGTTCAATGTCCGGATGATATCCTCGCGCTCTACGGCCCCGTGTTCGCTTTTAAAGGCCTGGTAAGCCTGCAGTTCCGTCTCCCTCGTCAATGTGCGCAACGAATTTATGACAACAACCGCTTCGCCCATATCATAGCTGGGTTGAAAATGTTCTAATCCAAAGTATTTCTTGGGAAAATGGGACATTTCACGCAATTCCTTCGGTGACATCCCAAGCAAATGAAACTCATCTATACCTTCACTCAGCACTTCGCATCGTACAATTTGCCGTACAAATAGTAAAATCTCTTCCAAATCATCGACAAGCTTGGTCATGTTGAGCTTAAAGCAGCTAATTTGTGCTTCCAAAATTTTCGTTTCTAATGAATCCAGTTTGCCGCGGAATACAATCCGAGGGTGATCTTTAAATACAAGCATATTTCCATACAAATGAGTCATGTGCTCCGGCTTTGTTTCCAAAAAGCCGCCATACAAGGTACGGAAGCGTTTTTTTCCTTCTGCCGGGTTTTGTAGACTGTCCAGTTTTTTAGTAATTTGAAGCCTGACTTCCTTCTTAGGTGCAGAGGCTTCGGTCTCAGTCGCTCCGACATAACGAAGTTCAATCTGATGATCTGTCAAAAAACTTTTGGCGGAAGGTGTTAAAATTGTTCCAGCCGCAGCCTCGTATATCGCAACATCTTTCAAATTCTGATTTCGAAAGTGTTTGCGCAGTTCGCTTTCCGTAATAACAGCCATATTTTCACATCCTTTTACACTCGGGCATCAGGGGCCGCTTGGCGATAGGATTGCGACAGGCGGGAAGACGGACACGGGATATCCGCATCCTTCTTCTGTCAAGATGGTCAGGCCTGTCCGGAATTCGTTATAATTCTGCTGTTTTCGTCTTAGGCAAGATGGAGTCCACCTCAGAATGTGGTCTTGGAATAACATGTACAGACAACAATTCACCTACACGTTCTGCCGCTGCAGCACCAGCGTCTGTTGCTGCTTTAACAGCACCAACGTCGCCGCGAACCATAACTGTCACAAGGCCTGCTCCGATTTGTTCTTTACCGATTAATGTTACGTTAGCAGCTTTAACCATTGCATCCGCTGCTTCGATTGCTCCAACCAAACCTTTTGTTTCAACCATTCCCAATGCGTTAGTGTTTGCCATGATAAATTTCCTCCTTGATGTATGTTTTTTTTGGATTAGCGCACAATTGAACAATTTAAACCTGAAATTTCATTTTCTGACAATATTCGTTTTACAATCATGTCAATCAATTGCTCTTTATCGGCGAGATTTATTGTAGAGCCTTCAGGGTATGATTGCGGTACTGGCTCCATCAAATCTTCTAACTCCTTCACCCCGTAAGCCAATCTACGAATGTTGAGTAGATTAAGCGGGCTGATGTTATCAGATGTTGAGCTACCCCCTACAGCCCCAGATCCTAGCGTAAGTGCCGGAGGAAGTGCGGTCGTTCCACCAATTCCGCCAAGTGCGCCTGGCGTATTAACTAATAGCCTGGACACTGGCTTCTTCAGAGCAAATTCACGAACGATCTCGTCATTTTCTGAGTGAATCATCATTGTATGTCCGGCGCCTTCCAATTTTAATATCTCGATGCAGCGTTCACATGCCGATTCCCAATCCTCTTCCGTATAGAAGGCTAAGATTGGACCCAGCTTTTCGCGGGAATAAGGAACATTTTCTCCAACACGAGTTTCTTCAGCGATAAGTACGCGTATTCCAGCCGGAACTTGCAATTTAGCCAACTTTGCGATATGTTCTACGCTTCTGCCGACAATTTGTGGATTCATTGAACCATTGGGACGCAAAATAAATTTGCTCAGTTGTTCGGCTTCCTCAGTGGAGAGGAAGTATGCGCCTTGCTTCTTGAGCTCAGCCATAACCGCTTCTTTACTGCAAGTTTCCACAATGATCGATTGTTCGGACGCGCAGATCGTACCGTTGTCGAATGTCTTGGAGTCCAAGATGCGTTTGACCGCGAGCGGAATATTGGCGCTCTTCTCGATAAAAGCCGGACCATTGCCTGGACCGACACCGATAGCTGGCGTTCCGGATGAATACGCTGCTTTAACCATAGCCGTACCGCCAGTTGCGAGTATCAAGTTGACATCTTTATGCTTCATCAATGCGTCTGTTCCCTGTATCGTTGGAACACTAATAACACTAATGGCTCCGTCTGGGCATCCTGCTGCGATAGCTGCTTCGTTGACTACACGCACCGTCTCCATAATGCACTTTAACGCATTTGGATGAGGTGAGAACACAATGCTGTTGGCAGCTTTTATGGCAATCAACGCTTTATAAATGACAGTCGATGTCGGATTAGTGGATGGAATCAATCCTGCCACTACGCCGACCGGTACTGCTACTTCCATCACTTTATTTGTTTTGTCTTCCTTTAGTATGCCCACTGTTTTCATTTTTTTAATCGACTCATACACATGCTTGGCTGCAAAATTGTTCTTTATAATCTTGTCCTGCCAGCGACCAAAGCCCGTTTCTTCACTTGCCATTTTCGCCAGTTTCTCACTTTGTTTGTAACCAGCATCGGAAATTGCTTTTACGATGGCGTCAATCTGTACCTGTGTCATTACAGCCAGCTTGGCTTGCGCCTCTTTGGCCTTCTTAATCAAGTTACGAGCTTCTTGAATGGATCTTAGGTCTTTATCCATTGTTTCCATCAACATTCCTTCTCTCTATTACGTATTATTACAAACTGGCTTTCTTCGCATTCTTGCTGCGCTTTACTGCAGGTGTCGCCTTATCCCGGCTTGCCGCCTGAGTCTCTGCTTGCTCAAGAGCCACAACAGTATTGGCCTCAGGTTCGGGCTTGTTGCGTTTACGGCCTGAAGGCTTGCTTCTATCGGTTGCCTGCTTGATCGTTTCGGCAGTCGCCTTGCCTTCATCAGCATCGGGCTTGATTTCACCAGCTTCCGAGGTAGCCGCTACGGCTGGCAGTTTTACATTATCGGCAAGCGGATCCGTTATACCTTCTACAAGCTGCTCCGTGTTCCCACTCGCATCAACCGGACTTACAACCAAAGCGGCTGTTTCCTCATGGATCCTAGGAATGACATGCCTTGTCAACAGCACATCCAGTTGAGCAGCTATCACTGCTCCCGCTTCCACCGCAGCCTGTACGGCACCGACCTCGCCGCTCAGCTTGACCGTCACCAAACTGCCCTTGATGACTTCCAAGCCAATGCAGTTGACACCTGCTGCTTTCAAAGCTGCATCTGCAGCTGCGATTGCTCCTAGATACCCTTTCACTTCAACTAGACCTAACGCGTTATATCTCATTGGCGGCTCCTTAATAACTCGTTGGGTTGTCTGCAACGAATTGTACTGATTCTGCAAAAGCGTCACATGCCGCCTTGCAGGCAGATTGGCTGCCCGTCAGCAGAGCACCGCCAAAGTTAGTCTCGGAAGGCGGCCCGAAGAAGGCGGCAATCGATACATCGGCTGCCTTAAGCGCCGTATCAAGCGCAAACATCGCTTCCATCGGAGGCGCGATCAAATACGCCAGCGCTTCGCCTTCTTTAATATTTGCGGTCTGGGACAAATATGTTCCTGTACGGGAGACTAGATGGGCAAAATAAGTGATGCTGTTATCATCATTCGCGCCGACGAAATAAGCGCCGCTCTCGATAAATTCAACGGCGGCGTTCAAGCCGCTTCGTACTTCTGCCGGGCTTGGACCTGCCAGAATGCCGATGACCTCGCCCGCCAGCTTCGTGGAAGCATTGGCCGAGCCGGCATACATGCTTTTTGCATATACAACCTCTACATCAGCTGCTTTAGTTGCTTCGTCTAGCGCTGCATAAGTGACATCGTCAATGTCAGCAGTAATGATCCCTAGACTTTTGTGATGAGATTTCAGTTCCAGTTTGTCAGCCATATCAGGACTTACGTTGGAAATGAGCTTCAAGCCCAACACTTTTGCATGAATGGGTTCGTTTCTCATACGAGCCTCCTTGCATTGCTATAATTTCAAATCAATACCCGAAGCTTGTCTGTCTATCATCGTCTTAATCAATTCGGCGATATGCGCCCCAGCTTCTACCGCTGGAGTTCCTCCCGAGTGAATGTTCGAGATTACAGTGCGTCTCGCTTCTGGCATACCTATTGTCGGTCTATAAGCGATGTATGCACTCATCGATTCGGACGTTACAAGCCCCGGCCGCTCGCCGACGAGCAGACAAACTACATCCGCTCCGGTGACTTCTCCGACTACATCCATGGCAGGAACTCGGCAATGCTTGACGAACAATATGTCGCCGACTTCGATGCCATACATCTTGAGCCCTTGTGCGATGGCAGGTATGATGTCGCGTAAGTTCGCTTCAATCGCTGCCGAACTCAGACCGTCTCCAACCATTAACTGTACCTTGGCCTGTTGGGCTGTATTCTGCCTAATATAGGCAAGTGTCTCTGTAGAGAACTGACGGCCCAGATCCGGACGAGTAATATACTCATCCTTGTCCCGGCACAGCGTTTCGACAGCGACTAAGTTCATTTCCTTCACAAACTCCTCGGACACGTAGGAAAACACAGCGTCTTGAGCAGCGGCATGGTCAGCACGAAATCGCAAAGACGTAAGCGTTTTATAGCGCGGGCCTGCACGCCAAACTCCAAGGCGGGCGGGTGTTTTTTCTTTCATTTTGAGGTATCCCTCCCGATCCGCTGGCTCTGGTACCAGAAGCAGCTTCCGAAGGTTGATTTCCGTAATATCGTCCAGACATTCTCCGATGTCTTCTTGCTCATCTACAGCTGTTTTGTTCTGCAAATGTCCAGAAGAGACCGGGTTGACCGAGGCCTGTTGAGTAGGGGTCTTAGTACTGGCAGACTTGGCGGCTTCCTCCGGCTTGTCTCCTACCATTTCCATCAGAATCGATTCAATCATCGACTTCAGATCCTTTTCATTCATAAGAGCTTCCTCCTTTCCTACTTAAGAAACACAGATGCGTCTCCGGCTTTTTTAGTCAGCTTGCCGTTTTCGATAAAGCCCATCTTCTCCATCCATTGCTCAAACTCACGGATCGGACGCAGCCCAAGCAGTTCACGTAATGTTGCAGTCTCGTGATAACCGGTTGTCTGATAGTTCAGCATGACATCGTCGCCATGCGGGATACCCATAAAGAAATTGCAGCCAGCCGTGGACAACAGGACAGCCAGATTTTCCAGATCGTTCTGATCCGCCTTCATATGGTTCGTATAACAAGCGTCGCACCCCATCGAAATGCCAGTAAGTTTGCCCATGAAGTGATCTTCCAGACCAGCACGGATGACCTGCTTCGCGTCATATAAAAATTCGGGACCGATGAAACCGACCACAGTGTTGACGAGAAAAGGGTTGTATCTTTTGGCAAAACCATAGCATCGTGCTTCCATCGTCACTTGATCGACCCCGTGATGGGCTTCGGAAGACAGTTCAGAACCTTGCCCCGTCTCAAAATACATGACGTTTGGCCCTACCACTTGGCCTTGCTGCAGTGCAAGCTGCTGTGCTTCATCAATCGTTGCTGCATTGAAGCCAAATGCTGTATTGCCCTTCTCCGAGCCTGCAATCGATTGGAAGATGAGGCCTGTTGGCGCGCCGCGCCTTACAGCCTCCATCTGCGTCGTTACGTGTGCCAGCACGCATGATTGCGTAGGAATATCCCACTTTTGCCTGAATTCTTCAAAACGCTTCAAGTTGCGCATGACGCTCTCCACGGAGTCATCCACCGGGTTAAGTCCAAGTACCGCATCACCGATACCAAAGGTCAAACCTTCCATTAAGGAAGCCATAATGCCATCGGTATCATCCGTAGGGTGATTCGGCTGCAGACGAGCAGACAATGTACCTGAACGTCCAATCGTCGTATTGGCGTGAGCTGTAATCCGAATTTTTTTGGCCCCGTATATTAGATCGAGATTGGACATAATTTTGGTAACTGCTGCTACCATCTCGGCTGTAAGTCCACGAGATACACGCTTGATGTCAGCTTCCGTCGTGTTATCGCTTAAAATCCATTCCCGCAATTCTTCCACGGTCCAGTTCTGAATTTCGCTGTAAATGCGCTCATTGACCTGATCTTGAATAATTCGGGTAACCTCATCCTGTTCATAGGGAACCGCGGGATTGTTGCGGAGGTCCGACAACTTAATTTGGGACAGCACTACCTTCGCTGCAACACGCTCTTCTGCCGAATCAGCTCCTAACCCGGCAAGCTTATCACCCGATTTTTCCTCATTTGCTTTTGCCATGACATCCATAAGTGTTTTGAATTGATATATATGACCAAACAGTTTAGTTTTCAAAATCACAAAAGATCCTCCTTCCAAATTCAAAACTTAAAGTGCGTGTTCAAAAAGGTCGGTTTTCAGCACCGAGAAGGTTGGATGAAGCTAGGGCCTGAGGAGCGGAGCGTACGTTTTGGGTACGTGAGCACCGGAAGGCCCGGCTGAATTCAAGATTCGATGCCGAGTTACATCCTGATTCACTTCGTGGTCAAAAGCGGACTTTTTGAACTACCTTTTAAGGTTAGTTAAACACGAGAGTCTTTACGACGACAGGCAATACTTTCCCGCCTGCGATCGGCTTGCCAATGTCAATATAGTCTCCGTTGTCAACTTGAATACTGTCGATACATACGACATCCTTCTTGTAACCAAGCAGAGCATAAAGAGTCTGACCAAGCACCTTCGCCATATCGTGATGGACAATTACGATAAGCGGGTACTCCCTTTCCAACAGCTCTGCCATTCCTTGATGCAGACCATGAGCATACTTCTGCACGTCAAGAAAGCTTGGATTGCTCTTCCCTTCCAACGCAATCGCGACCCGCTGCAGATCATTGTTCAGCTTGAACCAATTCAATTTGGCGGCAATAGCTTGCGCCAGCACCTCAGCGTTTCCCGATTCATCCATAGCTGCGAGCTTCAGAATCGGAATATTCTTAATTGGAAAGCTCTCTTCCGTATAAGTAATCGTGCTGCCGCTAATCTCGGTTGTATGTGAACCAGCCCCCACGACGGTGGCGCGAATCGTCTCGGCTGGTCTGGCTACAGTCATCCGCT
Organism: Paenibacillus lentus; assembly: GCF_042714055.1. Classification (GTDB taxonomy): domain Bacteria; phylum Bacillota; class Bacilli; order Paenibacillales; family Paenibacillaceae; genus Fontibacillus; species Fontibacillus lentus_A. The sequence goes on along the minus strand of NZ_JBHGVC010000007.1, from coordinate 123,805 downwards.
GAGTCAGCAGGGAATCGGCGATTGCCCTTCCGAGCAGGATCCCAATGTCCCCATACTGAAACACGTCACCCTCCACTTCCTGATATATGCAGTCAGCTACCCCTCCTGAGAAGGAGATGCATGGAATATTCCGATCCAGCTTCAACCCTTTGTTCGTAAGGATGGTGTCGTAGAAATCGTCTGGCGGACGCAGACCGACGCTTTCTTCGAGCAGCTTGACCATCTCCCCGATGATCGGTGCCAGAATGGTCGGTGTCGCTCGCTGGCCAAGGGTCAACTGTATTCCCCTTCGCTCCGCGAGCGATTTGATCTTGGGTGCAATATAAGTAATCTCGAGCGTCTCTGGATTGACTCTAATCAAACGCCCGCCAATATCGAGACATCCCGTGTCTAGCAGCTCGCCACCAGAGAACAACGCCAGATTGCTGGTTCCTCCGCCAATATCAATATTGACGATAGAAGTGGAATGCTCCTTGGAGTATGTATGTGCACCCGCACCTTTGGCAGCAATGATGCTTTCCAAGTCCGGGCCTGCGGTAGCAACCACGAAATCTCCGGCAAAGCCGCTTAACGACAACAGCACTTCGTTGGCGTTTTCTTTACGGGCAGTCTCACCGGTTATAATGACGGCACCAGTCTGAATCTCTTCTTTGTGAATCCCAGCTTTGCTGTACTGCTCTTGTACAAACTCCTGAATTTGCTTCACATCAATTCGGTTATCCGCCAGCACGGGCGTAAAGCAAATATCGCTCCGATAAACAACTTCCTTATCCGTAATAACCAGGCGAGGCACCGAAAAAGAGGATGCCAGGTTCTGAATATGCAGCTTCGACAGCACAAGCTGCGTCGTGGATGTTCCCATATCGATCCCTACGCTCAACAATTGTTCGCTCACTCTCTCACCTCCATCTCTTGGTTCAACATAGATGTAAACAAAAAGGCTTAAAGTTATTCCAACTCGCAAATAGCGGGAATTAATAACCTTAAGCCTCATTGCTTATACGGCTACGACTTTGTAGCCTGACTATTCATATTTTAAAAGCAAACGCAGCAGTCGTCCCGTCACATAAATTGACGCAATGGCGAGCACTAGGCCAGCTGATCTATAAAATCAATCATGGGAGATGACGATTGTTGTTGCTATTTCCATCATCGGACACCGTCGATCCATACTAAGTTTGCGTAAAGTTTGATAGGCCTCTTCTTCGGAACAACCGCTTTCCTTCATCAGAATGCCTTTGGCCTTCTCAATCACTTTTCGCTCTTCGAACTTTTGCGACAGCTTCGACAAATTTTGTTCCAGCTTGCGTATTTCCTTGCCTCTTGCAATCGTTACTTCTAACGTTGGAATGAACGATTTCTCATCAAGCGGTTTTACTAAATAACCAAGCGCACCGATAGCGGATGCTTTTTTAACCGTTTTTTTATCACTGAAGCGGGTTAAGAAAATTACTCCATCTGTCAGTTGCTCCGCTATGATTCTTTTACCCGCCTTTAATCCGTCCAGGATGGGCAGTTGAACATCCATAATGACCAGATCAGGCTGATGCATTTTACATAACTCAATGGCCTCAAAACCATCAGAGGCTTCGCCTACTACATTGTAGTTCGCCTCTTTCAGCATTCCACGAATATCCATTCTTGTAATAGGTTCGTCATCGGCTATTACAATTTTTCCATTCAAATGCATACACCTCGTAGTCTGTCTAGATTTGCTTGTATGCTGCGAATCTTCTTTTAGAGGTTGTTTAAAAAGTTCCCCTTTGATAAGAAAACCTATATCGAGGCCAATTCTAAGATGAGCGACCGCGATTCAAAGGTAGGTTTTCTTGCGATATAGAATTTCATCAGCTCCGCTGAAAACTTATAAATTCTATATCTAACACAAAGTAGCACTGGTAGCTTAATCGACATCGAGCTTTTTACGTTTTCAAATAAGCTTGCAGTTCTTCCACACCCACATTTTCCATGGACGAAACCTCGAAAATTTGTTCCGCTCCCGCAGCTTGCAGATGTTCTCGCGCTTTCGCGATGTCCTCATTTGACTGAGCCAGCTCCACTTTAGTCACAATTCCGATAACCGGTTTGGCGAACATCGTTGCAAAGCCTGGCGGGAAATAGCTTTCTTCCTTTGTGCAGTCTTGTACAAGCCCGATCACATCGGCATCCACGCTAGAAACAAGAAGCATTTTGTATAAATATCTGTTCTCCAAACATTCTCCCGGCGTATCGATAGCTTGTTCAAAATTTTCGACGGCTTGCGTTTTCTTATAGGCCATCTCCTGACCATGCAATCGCTGACACAATGTCGTCTTGCCTGATCCGGTGCTTCCGGCAAAAATAATTTTCCTCATAACACCGTCTCCTAGGTTCTCGTTATCTTCGCAGCTGAAAATCCGAGAATGCTCTGCAAGCCCAACAGCACTTCATTTATGGCAGATTCTACGGAGGATACATCACCCGTGATGACTAGCGAGCCGCTGAATCGATCAACGAAGCCAATCTGGACGCCAGCTGCTTTAGTCGCTATGTCGGCCGAAATGATAGATGCTTCACTCGGCGTAATGGTCATAATGCCAATAGCAGCTTGCACATCGTTTCCCAGTCCCAGCTTCTTGTATATATCCGGGTTAGGATTTGCAATTATATGAGCTAGTGTTACCTGCTTTCCAGGAACATATTCTTGAATTACGCGTTGTTTTTCGTTGTGTTGTTGATCCATACCATCATCCCATCTCTTTGAAAGAAAACTGGTGAAATAGAGCGAGAGGAAACGGCTTCGTCTCCTTTATTGAATGAACGTTAGGCCTGGAACATTTTATCCAATATACCAGCAACATCCTTAGGGGATGGAACACGTGGATTGGTAACCGTGCAACCATCTTTCAGCGCACCTTCAGCAATCTCTTCTTTCCTCTTTTCCAGTATGCTTAACTCCACGTTACATTCTTGCAGCGTTTGCGGCATTCCTAATTGTTTCTGTAAATGCTTGATCGCCTGCACAAGACTGCGTACGCCGCTTCTGGCGTTCGGAGCCGGCAGGCCCAAGTGCTTGGCGATCTCAGCATATCTGGCAGCCGTTTCATTGCCCCCATCTTTGCTGTAACCCGGCTTGTAATCGGCATTGAATTCAATGACATGGGGCAGCAGCAACGAGTTCATCCGCCCATGCGCGATCTTGAATTTCGCTCCGGCCACATGCGCGATACCGTGATTTAGTCCAAGTGAAGCAATGTTGAACGACATCCCTGCCAAGCATGAAGCGTTATGCATTTTCTCGCGCGCCTCCAAATCATTTCCATCCTTATAGGCTCTTGGCAAATAAGCAAATACGAGCTTGATCGCCTTCTCCGCCAAAGCGTCGGAAATATCGTTTGCTTTCGTCGATACATATGCTTCAATCGCATGGGTCAAAACGTCCATTCCCGTATCAGCGGTAATGAAATCCGGTACACTTTTCACTAATACTGGATCCAATATCGCCTCTTCCGGCAGCATTTCATCGGACACAAGCGGGTATTTGACGTTCTTGTTCTTATCACTAATAACAGAGAAAGACGTGACTTCTGATCCCGTTCCGCTCGTTGTCGGAATAGCTACGAACGGAATATCATGCTGATCAAATATTCTTTTGGCAAACATCTTCATCGCCTTAGCCGCATCGATTGCCGATCCTCCGCCAATCGCGATGATCAGATCAGCCTGGAAAGATCCGAGCGCCTCAACGCCTTCTGTTACAATCTCGATCGGCGGATCAGGAACGATATTGCTAAAGACGTATTGCTCATTGCTTGCATGCAGCCGTTCAAACAGCATATTAATCATTCCGGACTTGATCATAAACGGATCTGTGACGATAAAAATTCGTTTGTTCTGCCATTCCAGCAGGTGGTCCAACGCGCCCTCTCCTAAATAAACGTTAGTTTTTATGGAAATATAATCCATATTGAGAACCTCCAAGTAGTAATTGGCAAAAAAGAGAGCTTTAAAAGAATGGATTCCTTTTAAAGCCTCTTTTCTTATCAATATAAAGCACGTCATTATGCATTCTCTTTCTTCGCATAATAAAATTGTCGGCACGCTCTTGCTGCATCAAAAAAAGTCTAACGAGGTGAAAACATCGTAACTTGTAAACCAGCTACCTTCGCTCGAAGTGGTTGATCCAGCATAGTTGCTAGGCAAACAACCTGACTTAAGGCCGACATTTAGTCTATCACAGTGTCGGAACCGCGTTGGATGTCACCAAAATTCCATTGCCTAAAGTATTAACATTCATAATTAGGAATATGCAACGTAAGCATGGATAAGTTTGGAATCATTGAATATGACCATCTTTCCTCGACACGAAGACGAACGGCCTCAGTCTTTATCTTTTTAGTGTATTGGATGAACTTCTGGCCTTTCTTTGGTGGCATAGAAAAATCCCCTCCGATCAACAGTTTTAAATCCATAATCCATGGACTCTTTTTTCACTGTCTACCATGAGGGGATAATACCACCGCGGCGTTCTGCAGCGTCCTCCTATTCACTGTCACTCGCTCTCGTTAATCACAGCTTCAAATTTATCTATGCTGTCATTAGACCCAATCAGTACCATAATATCACCGGCATCCAGCGCGTCCATCGCGGTAGGTGCAACAATGACTCCCGTATGCTTATGAATCGCGACAACGCTGCAGTTGTAATTGACCCGCGGATTAATCTCCCCTAACGTTTTTCCGGCTAAGCAGCCCGGCACCCTTAACTCGACAATGCTGTATTCCTTCGACAGCTCGATATAATCGAGAAGATTCGGCGTAACAAGCTGATGCGCCACGCGAACTCCCATATCCCTCTCTGGAAAAATAACCCGATCCACGCCAAGCTTCTCCAGCGCGCGACCGTGCAGCACGGAGATCGCCTTGGCGACCACTGTCTTGATGCCCAAATCCTTGAGCAGAATCGCCGTCAAGATACTCATCTGAATATCGCTGCCGATCGCTACGATCCCGCAGTCGAAGTTACGGATGCCCAGGGACTTTAGCGTCTCTTCATCCGTAGCATCGGCCACGACGGCATGGGTTAAATAGGCGCTCATGTCGTCCACCAATTCTTCGTTCAGGTCGACGCCAAGCACCTCGTACCCCAAATCCATTAATTCCAGGGCCAGGCTGGAGCCGAAGCGTCCTAAGCCTATCACCACAAACTGCTGCATTTTCATGGAATGGTCAATCTCCTATCCTATAATCATTTTCCCTTCGGGATGGCGATACAGCTCCTTACCCTTTTTCGGCCCAAGCGCATAAGCCAACGTTAAAAGGCCGAGCCGGCCGGTAAACATCATGAAGCATAATATGACCTTGCCGATATCGGTCAAATCCATCGTCAGCCCCATCGATAAACCTACCGTGGCAAAGGCGGAAGTCGTCTCGAACAAAATGCTCAGGAAGCTGGCATCTTCGGTCGTTGCAAGCACCATCGCCACCGCAATGATGAGGAATAAAGCAAGCATCGTAATCGTCACCGCTTTGAATATCCGCTCCTGGGTCAGACGATAACGAAACAATACCAAGTCATTGCGTCCGCGAATCATGGAGATGACCGCCCCCACGAGAATCATAAACGTCGTTGTCTTGATCCCGCCGCCGGTCGAGCCGGGAGATGCCCCGATGAACATCAAGATGATGATAAAAAACTGCGAGGCTTGGCGAAGCGCGCCAATGTCCACCGAATTCGCCCCTGCGGTTCTCGACGTCACCGATTGAAAGAACGAGCCCCATATTTTTCCGCTCCAATCCAACGATCCCATCGTCTTTGCATTTGTAAATTCAAATACAAAAATAACTACAGCCCCAACGACGATGAGGGCGCTCGTCATAGATAACACCACTTTGGAATGCAGTGACAGCTTGCGGCTGCGGCGGAAATCTACAAGCTCGGACAGAACGATAAAGCCTAGCCCTCCCGATACGATCAGAAACATCGCTACGAAATTAACGAGCGGATCGTCTACATATCCCGTTAGACTGCGATATTCCCCAAATAAATCGAACCCCGCATTATTGAACAGGGAAACGGCATGGAAAATCCCGTAATAAGACGCACGTCCGAGAGGCATATCGAAAGCCCAGCGAATCGTAAACAATACCGCTGCACTAGCCTCAATGATTAAAGAGTACATTAGTACCTTCCGAATAAGACGCACGATGCCTTCCATTGAATTTTGATTCATCGCCTCCTGCAGCAGAAGACGATCCCGCAGCGAAATCCGCCGTTTGAATACAAGAGAGAATAGGGTTGCCATCGTCATGAAGCCGAGGCCCCCGACCTGAATCAACGTCATAATCACGATTTGGCCAAATGTCGTAAAGTAAATACCCGTATCCCGAACAACGAGACCCGTCACGCAGGTAGCTGAGGTAGCCGTAAACAAAGCATCGACGAAAGGAAGCGGCTCCCCGGTCGTATTGGCCAGCGGCGTCATAAGCAGCAGCGACCCGGTCAGTATAATGGCCGCAAAACCGAGCACCAAAATACGCGGGGGAGATAATTTAAACCACCCGGATAACATCATGTTCACCTCGTCTTCCTTCAGCATTCCCTCAACGTTTTTTACCCCATTATTATGGACACTTTGGCAAAAGAAAAAAGCACTGGAAATCCAGAGTGCCTTTCGGTTATGGTTCCTGTCGCAACAACGCCTACGAGGTTAGCTGACGGATTCGGGCCTGCACACAGCCCTATTCGCTTCCTTTGCCCGACTTGCCGCCGCAAAGAAATTGAAATTCACCCCTAAAAATTGGTTCCCCCGTTTTCCCGTGGAAATTCGGCCGATATTCTTTTCAATTCTTTCATTTCATTTTCATTCCATCTCTATGAATTGGATTATAAGCTTAATTAACGCTCACCACAAAGTTTGATTTCCCCGAAATACGATGAAAATCACCTTTGCTGCCTGAAACAGAGCTAGCCATCCTTCATTCTCTGAGCCATGCTGTATTTTTACTGGGTTATTGCGTATTTTCTGACCTGCGCCCGTCCCATTCTGGCGATTGCTTGAGGCTTATGGTATCTTTACATTGATATCCATTTACATTATTGCAAAGGGGTTTTTGAATGTTCTCTGTCTTTTCGTCCCAAGGACGAATGCCTAAGCGCAACACCGTTCGAGTGCTAGCCGCCGTAGGTCTCCTCGTTTTTCTTATCATGCAGATTCTGCCGATGGCCACACCGGATTCGTTAGAGCAAATTAAAAAGACAATCACGAAACAGCAGGCAGTAGAATTAGCTGCCGAATTTGCCGGTTCCACGCTGGGAATGCCCGTACCCTCGGACGATGCTCTAGTTACATACGAAACTCGATCAGACATATATGGCTATTTATCGCGGGAAGACTTAATGGAAGCTTACGCCAAAACCTATGAGGAGCAGTTTCCGCTAGAGGTGTTTCGCGTTCGTTTCGAGCAGCCTGATGACGTGCTTAACGCCTTAACGGTAGATGTCAATCTGTATGGAGGCCGAGTCGTCGGATTCGAGCGCATCCTAACCTATAACAACACCACCAAAGAAATGCTTAAGAAACAAGGGATAGAGAGCAGCGAGAGCTTGCAAGCATTGGAAGGAAACTTGTCGCTTGAGGACAAGGAACGCCTGGCTGAGCCTTACCTTAAAGCATTTGGCTTTGATCCCGCGAAGCTCAAACCGGACAGCACGGCTAACAAGCCAGGTCTGATCTACGAAGTAACCGGCTATGAAGTTGGCCAGTCACGCGGGCTTATCCAATTCAATTATGAAAATGGAGAAACATCCTCCATGGAGTCTTACTTCGATGTCCCTGCAGCTCACACGGATTATGTAAAAGGCCAGAAGAAGCTGGCCAACTGGTTCACATGGGCGGGCTACGCTCTTTTCAGCTTCGTGCTTGGGATTTTAGCCATCGTCTATAGTGTAAAAACACGCCCGTTCTCTTCTTTTGTCCGCGGTCTGGTTCTGTCCTCCATTTACTTTATATTCTCGATGGTAGGAGCGCTAAATATGCTTCCCCTATTGCAGAAGGATGGGTTGGAGGCAGTCTTCCTGATCGTCGGCTTTGTAGTCCAAGGCGTGGTCACCCTGCTTATAGCCGCATCGATCTATTTTTCTCTGGTTGGAGGAGACGGCCTGTGGCGCAAGCAAGGGATCAACCTGTGGTCCCGCGCCAAAGAACCGGAATATGGGCGGCATGTCTTGTCCTCCATGCAAAACGGCTATTTGTGGGCATTGATTCTGCTCGGAACGCAATCGGTTATCTTCTTCATCCTGGAGCGGGTATTCGGCACCTGGTCAACGACCGACGCATCGCAGTCCGCCTACAACATGCTTTATCCCGTCCTGTTCCCTCTGCTTGCCTGGGTGGCGGGAATCGGTGAGGAGGCGGTATATCGCCTGTTCGGCATTCCGATGCTGAAGAAAATTTTCCGCAGCACGTTCATTGCCAGCTTAATATCGGCGATTATCTGGGCGTTCGGACATTCCTTATATCCGATTTATCCTGTCTATTCACGCCCGATCGAGCTGACGATCATCGGATTGATGTTCAGCTTCGTTTTCCTGCGCTATGGTTATATCACCGCCATGTTCACGCATGTCATCTTCAACAGTATCCTGATGTCGCTGAGTCTCATGCTGATGGGCGGAGCACTGAACTGGTCTGCCGGTATATTCTATATCGTGCTTCCAGCCATCGTAGCGTTCGTTATCTATTTATTCAACCCGCCGGGCCGTCCGAGGAGCATTCCACCGGTACACAAAAGAGAAGAGGAGCCGCTGCTCACGTCTCCTCATCCCGAAGGGCATTTATAATTTGATTGGCGAGCTTATCGCCGATCGACAGAGGCCGAAAGTCTTCGACGGAGGCCTCTTTTATTTTTTTGAGCGAGCCGAAATGCTTCAGCAGCAGCTTGCGCCGCTTCTCCCCGATGCCTGGTATCGCATCCAGACGCGAGGTGACCATAGATTTGGCCCGTTGTTCACGGTGGAACGTAATTGCAAAGCGGTGAACCTCATCCTGAATCCGCTGCAGGAGGTAGAACTCCTGGCTGTCGCGCGGCAGATGAACGGGCTCGGGCGGATCGCCCACCATAAGCTGGGCAGTCTTATGCTTGTCATCCTTCACGAGCCCGCATACGGGAATGAACAGGCCAAGCTCATTCTCCAGCACGTCGACCGCTGCCGAGATTTGCCCTTTCCCGCCATCCACGACGATCAGATCCGGCTGCGGCAAATTCTCCTTCAGTACCCGCTCATATCGGCGGCGGATAACCTCCCGCATCGTCTCGTAATCGTCCGGCCCCTCGACGGTGCGCACCTTATACTTCCGATATTCTTTCTTAGCCGGCTTTCCATCGATAAACACGACCATAGCCGATACCGGGTTGGTCCCTTGAATGTTCGAGTTATCGAAAGCCTCGATGCGCGATAGCGACTCTAAGCCAATCGCCATACCCAAGTTCTCCGCCGCTTTCGAGGTACGCTCTTCATCCCGCTCAATGAGCCGGAACTTCTCCTCCAGAGAGACTCTCGCATTCTCCACGGCCATTGCAACCATTTGCCGCTTCAGCCCGCGCTGTGGCACGAGCGTTTTAACCCCCAGCCACTGCTGGAGCTCCGCCGCACCGTTAATCGCGTCCGCCGCATCCTTCGAATCAGCTTCCGCAGTGTTTGCTTCCGCCCCTTTGCCCGACGGTTCTGCCGGAAGCAATATTTCTTGGGGCAAGGCCGGATTGTCGCTATAGTATTGGGTCACATACGACAGGAAGTCCTGATAAGCCTCCCCGTAGAACGGAAAGACAGACGCATGTCTTTCGATCATTTTCCCTTGGCGCATATACAAGATCTGTACGCACATCCAGCCCTTATCGACCGTGTACCCGAATACGTCGCGATCCTTGGCGTCGGCCATCGTAATTTTCTGCTTCTCCATGAGCGCATCGATATTCATAATTTGGTCGCGCAGCTCTTTGGCTCGCTCGAAATACAGCTCCTCGGCCGCTTCCTGCATTTTGCGCTGCAGCTCTTTCTTGATCTCTTCGTGGCCGCCACTGAGAAACGAATGGATCTCTTGCGTAATTTCATCGTATTTCGCCTGGGGAATCTCCTGCACGCAGGGAGCCATGCATTGGCCCATGTGATAATACAGGCAGACCTCTTTCGGCATAACATTGCACTTACGCAATGGATACATGCGATCAAGCAGCTTTTTGGTCTGCTGGGCCGCATAACTGTTCGGATAAGGGCCGAAATACTTCGCCTTATCCTTAAGCACCCGCCGGGTAACCTCCAGCCTTGGATGGGGCTCGTTCGTAATTTTCAAATAAGGAAACGTTTTGTCGTCTTTGAGCAGGACGTTGTATCGCGGATGATGCGTTTTGATTAAATTACATTCCAGAATAAGTGCTTCCATATTGCTGGCGGTAACGATATATTCAAAATCGCGGATTTCCGAGACGAGCCGCTGGGTTTTGCCGTCATGGCTGCCTGTAAAATAAGAACGCACGCGGTTTTTCAACACTTTGGCCTTGCCGACGTAGATGATCGTTCCCTCTTTGTTCTTCATCAAATAACAGCCCGGCAAGTCCGGCAGCAAAGCCAGCTTGTGACGAATATTCTCCAGCGCCTTTTCCTGCTCCTGCAGCTCATTAACCGATCCATCCATACTCGGGTTCCCTCCTCTCCCATAATTCTAGATTAGCATATATAACATAGAAAACGCCCCCGGAAATTCCGGAGGCGTGTGAAAGCACTTATCCCTGCACCGAATATCTTATTGGTGCTTGGCGATGAGGCTTTTCAGAGCATCTTTCGAGTTCAAACCGACAACTTTATCGACCGGTTGTCCGTCTTTGAAGAGGATGAGCGTCGGAATACTCATCACGCCAAAGCGGGAAGCTGATTCTGGGTTATCGTCAACGTTCAGTTTGGCGATTTTAACGGAATCACCTACTTCAGCAGACAGCTCATCCAGGATCGGAGCGATCATCTTGCAAGGACCGCACCAAGGAGCCCAAAAGTCAACCAGGACTGTTCCTTGGCTTTCCACTTCACTATTGAAAGTTTGATCGGATACGTTAACGATTGCCATATAAATCTCCTCCTTCATGTTAAGGCACACAATGAAAACACACATAACATGTTATTGAACATGATTGTGTCATACATTTGAACAAACACGCTAAAAATAACGTCATTCAAAGTATACCACAAATATATAGCAAATGAAAAATCGTACTCCTTGCTTCTTCTTTACAAACTGTTGAACGTTTGGTTATACTAATAATAACCCAAAATCGTTTTGTCTATGACGTATTTCATTGATAAATATAATTTTCTCGAGGAGGCCCCATCGCCATGGATGCAAATACGCACGTAAATGACCCGCGGGAGCATATCAACGAAGAGCCGCGCAATGACTTGTTTGACCTGATGAACGGTTTTTTTGGCATGCTGACGCTTATGGCCGTCATTTTTTTCGGAATGGTCATTTTTAAATTTCTTGCCAGTTAATGTTGTTGGTACATAACATAACGGCATACGGGTATCCTGGGAAGGGCTTATACATAAGGAACCCTTTTGCAATAGAAATAGCAGACTGAGCTTACAGCGCTCGGCCTGCTATTTTTTTCGCTAATCGCAGTCTGACCCCGGTTCTAATTATTCCGGCCCCGCTTGTTGATGCCGCGCACTTGCACAACCTCTACGAACGGAGCGATCCGATCCATTAAACGCTGCCCTTTATGAATTTCCTCTCCGTCCTTGCTCGTAAAGCCAAGATGCTTCTCAAGTCCGCTAAGCGAATAATTGGACGTATAGAAGGTGGGCTTGCGATTCATGCGAAAGTTTAAAATCGAGCCCATTACATGGTCACGAACCCAAGGATTCAAATTCTCGGCTCCGATATCGTCGAAGATGAGCAGATCCGCCTGCTTCATGATTTCGACGGTTTCCTTCAGCTTCTGGTTATCCTGGAACATCGATTTCAAATCCTCAACAAATTCGGGCATATACACGATAACCCCGGAATATCCCGCCTTGGCCAGCTCATGCAGCAGATAGCACATCAGAAACGTCTTGCCTGTTCCAAAATGACCCTCCAGATACAAGCCGCGAGGCGATAAACCGCTCTCCTTCACCTCGTTAATGTATTGGAATATCCGGCTGACCGCCGGAGCCCGCTCCCGATCCTTCCCCATAATCTCCACTTCGCTGTAGCCTTCCTCCAAAGCCCGCTCATCCACGTAAAAGCTGTGAATCCGCTTCTTGATCGCCAGCTCCCGTTCTCTCTGGATCTGCAGGTTGCAAGGAACTTGCCGATCCGTGACGGCGGCAGTCCCATAGACCGTTTCGACCGTTAGCTTTGTATAATGGCCGGGGAAATCATTCGGGCAGCGCTCGAGTCCTGGACAACTGTCACAGTGCCGCGAAGTTTGCACATATTGATAGAGCTTCGCCATATTAAGCATAAGCTGTTCATCGTTCAGCTCAGGATAACGAGCCTTTAGCTCCAATACGAGCGGATCGCTCATCAGCTTCGCCGTCAATTCCTCCGAGCGCCGGCGAAGTGTCGGACTTTTCATCTGTGACAGCAGTTCCCCGAGTGATTCCATAAGCTAACATTCACCTTCCTAATTACATGCTTCCTTTATTTTTACTCGCCTGCATCTGCTCCGCCATTTTGAGCAGCTCGGCAAATTCCTCTTCCGATACTTCGCCTTCATTGGCCGAGCTTTGCACAATCGGAATGTCCGGCTTGGCTGACCCCGTCCTGCCATAGGCTCGGCTCTTGCCTGCCGCCGGCTGGGTCGCTCCCGGGTTCCTGTTCTTCTCTTTCCTGATCTTCGTCTGATTGCGAATATATTGAACAGCCTTCTCATACGAGTCGATCCGTTTAAGCAGCATATTCGCAGCAATCGCATCCACGAAATTGCGGTTAATCCGCTGCTCCCCGCCTGAAGTCAGCAATTCCATCAAATAATGGATTAGCACATTGATGACTTCGCCGGGCAGCTTGTAGTTCAAATCGATTTTTTCAAAGATATCGAGCAAATTATCGGGTACCGAGCCCGGGAAAAACGTCTTTAGCAGCCGGGTGTACGGCTCATTGCGCAGCATCATGTTATATTGATGAACGTCGCATTTACTGAGGAACTGCGGAGGAACGTCCACGTAATATTCCATTTGCACGGCGACCTCTTCCGGCATTCCTTCTTCAGTCCCAGGTTCATGTGATCGAAGTGCTACGACCTTCGCGTATGCAACCTCCCTCTCGTCCTTGCGGCGCTTCCCTTGCCTGAAATGAAGATTCGCTTTGTGCTGCAGGCTCTCCAGCAGCAGGCTCCCATCCGCACCAAATACCCCGTCCTCATCCAGCAATCGACATAAATCCTGAACGCTGAGTTCGTATTTACGAGCTACATAGTTGGCAACCCCCATCCCTTCGACGTCAAAGCGAAGTCCTTCCACAAAGGAGCGATTCGCCGATTCGCGAGGAAAACGAATGATGATATCGGCATAATTAATCGCATCTTCCTCTGACCCTTGCATTACGCCGGGCTGTCTGGCCATGGAGGATTCAGCGATCGCCTGTTCCAGCTCATAATCTATGGCATGCGTATTCAACTCGAATATATCGTAGAAAGGTACCGATATATTCTCCTTATTATAGGTAAGGCCAACCCACTCCGCCGGCTCCTCACGAAATAATCGCTCCCGTAAAGACAAAACGGCAAACTTGCCGATCTTGTCGCGAAGCAGCAAGGTTAAGTGCTGGGTTCTGAAAAAATCAGCCGGAGACAACGGTGCCTGCAGCTCATACTCGTACATGTAATCATCGCTTTCCGGTATGTACAACCGACTTGTCTGCAGAAGTCCGACAGCCTCCAGCTTGGACGCCTGTTCGATCAAAAATTTGCGTCCCTTCTCACTCGGTTCGAGGCCCAAGGTAAGAAACAGATCCCGCTGCTGCTCGATCGGGGAATACCCGACTTGCTCCAATGAGACTCGCTCAGCGAGCAGGCGATAGAAGCCGATGGCGAATGCGCCGACCATCGGCTGATAAATCAGGCTAAGCATTCTGCCGTCGACAGCACTGAGGCCGAAGTCGCGGTATACGCAGTAACGGTGGTTCTCGGTAAAGTGCAGCATATTGTTCATGCGCATGATTTCCTTCGCTCCTTCCAAGCTCACGTCCGTGTAGACTTTCTCTATTCTATCACAAAAGCCTTCTCCCTGAATCGTTAATACCCTACAAATTTCGCCGAAAAATATGCTCTCTCAGCAAGATAGACGATGTTTCTTCCTCTTCTTCCTGAATGCTTCCGCTGACAAAAACTTTAGACATAGCACTCTTCGTCTCGGGGGCTGTCTTTCCCTGAAAAAAGGAGCGTACCGCCTCAATCGGAATCCCTGCCTCCTTGGCCATCGCGAGCAAATAAATCCACTCCGCAGCCTCAGAGCCCGCCTTCCGTTTACTTACCATAACCTGAACGGACTTATTCATCATCAATCTCCTCCTAATAGAAGAATGGATCTCTTGTCCACAGGTGCATAACACGATGTTCTTTATAAAGAACAATATTTAATGAAAATTTAAAGAAAACTTGAGATAAACAGAGGAATCGGACTGTTTCCGTTCGTTAAAGAGGTTTTTCAAAGCAGTTTGCGACTTTCTATTTCCGCAGAAATCCCTTATATTAATTTCAAACCAATCGTTCTTTATAAAGAACAAAAGAACAATTGCATTTGCTTACGGTAAGGAGGGATTCCACTTGCGCAGCCCCATAGCTTCCGTTATACGAAATCTTCGAAGCCGAAGGAAGCGGCGAAGAACGCCACTGCTGAAATCGATCCTCCTCCTGTCTGCTCTTCTCTTATTCCTTCCAAGCCGCATCGGCAATACTTATGGCGAGTTTGCAAGCTCCAGCGATGCTGCTGTCACGCTTCAAGCCTGCCAGGTATTCCCCGGCGAAATCGAGAGCTTGCTCTCCCAGATAAATGTACACATCAAAAATGCAAGCGCTATCAAAAATGATCTCCATTCCTTTACCGCAAGGACAACTTTACTCGCGGAAGCCACGGCATTTATACCACCTTCTGCATCTGCCTCCGCAACAGACGCGGTCTACAACAACACTGTAACCGACGCAACCTATCACGAATCGCCCATAGATCCCTTTAGCCGCTTAAGCCAAGGTGAACTTCAAAATTTGGCGAAGCATACTTCCCTCCAGATCGATATGCTCCAGGATACGCTCACTGCCATTCATGAGCAACTCAATGCAACCGCTTCTTCTTTCCAAAATATATCGAATGAGCTTCATTCAGGAGCCTCTAGTCTCAACCACGCCATCCAACTGATCAAGGATATGCCAATCAACTGCGTTAAATTCTCTCAAAGCACCCTGCTGGATGAGACGGAAAATCTTTTAGACCAGGATTCTCTGTTATCCCCCTCTTTCTATGCATCTTTGGCGGATTTATCGAGATACTTGCGACAAGTATATGATGCGGGTATTGCTGTTCAGAACGTCCCGAATTCGCTCACAAATCAGCTGAGCTCTCAGGAATGGAACTACAGAACGCCCAATGAAGCAACCTTCGATGTGGTAGGTCAGCAATTTCTTCAATACTACGATGACTTGTGGGGCTCGCTAGAAGCTCATAAACAAACTATCACCTCTGAAATACTGCAGCTGGAATCGCGTCTGCTCGATATGTCAACTGCCGCCGGGGAGAAAGAAACGCCGAGGCCGTCGCCGGAGGCCCCCTCCCAGATCGAGCCCGAAGACCTGGAAGAAATACCAGCATCGGAGTCACGCATACAGGACGAATGACTATGACGGGAGGTTATAGCAATGAGGCTGCTATCGAAATTAGCGATTCAAACGATTTATTACGTGCTCGTGTTGGTGTGCATCGCTGTTATCGGCTCCATTCTCATGTCAAAAATAACCGGAGGTGAGCCCAGCTTCTATGGATATAAGCTCAAAACCGTATTATCCGGGTCGATGGAGCCGACGATTCAAACAGGCTCGGTCATAGCCATCTCCCCCCGGGAAGCTGCAGCTGATATGAACCGCTTCGAGGTCGGCGATATTATTACATTCCGGGCCGATGAGCAGCGATTAATTACCCACCGGATTATCGAAGTCAGAAACAACGAGGCAGGCGATACGCCCCTGTACCGCACGCAAGGCGATAACAACCATGCTCCGGACAGCGCTCTCGTTAGCCCCAACCATATTGTCGGGGTTTATACCGGATTCACAATCCCCTATGCCGGGTACTTTCTAAGCTTTGCGGGCACCAAAACCGGCAGCATCGTCCTCCTTATCGTCCCAGGACTGCTCCTCTTCCTGTATGGAGTTTTCTCCTTATGGAAGGTAATCTCCAGACTGGAACAGCAGCCTAGCATCCCAATCCATACAAATTCAGATTCAGGTTCGAATCCGGATCCTAGCTCCAATTCGTCTACATCCGCATAGCGCTTTTCTTTAATAATATTCATCTTCCACGAGATTGTTGTCCTTATGCCTACCATAAGGTCGCAATATATCAATCCATCATTAAGGAGGAGTTTGATTATGGGAATAAAGAAAACATTAAGTCTGGGCGTCGTTACGGCCGCATTGGGGCTAGCATTGATCGGTGGAGGGACGTTCGCTTATTTTAGCGATTCAGTCGAAACAACAGGCACCTTCGCCGCAGGAACGCTCGATTTGAACGCTGAGCCGACTGCAATCATTAATCTCGATAATATCAAGCCCGGCGATTATGGAATCCGGACTTTCAAGCTATTAAATAATGGCACGCTGGATATTGAAAAAGTGTTCCTGCATACGAGCTATAGCGTCAATAACAAAGCAGGGGCACCCGATAACACGGATGACTTCGGAAAACATATCAAAGTAAGTTTTCTGACAAACCTCGATAAACAGGAAGATGTTATCTACGAGACGACCCTTTACGATCTGCAATCCCTGGCCCCGGACGCCGTAGAGAATAAATGGCAGGAATGGTTCGAGGAGCGGGGCGGACTCAAGGCCGGAACCTCGGACAATCTCATTGTCAGATTCGAATTCGTGGACAACGACGAGGATCAGAACCAGTTTCAGGGAGATGCCCTGCAATTGAAATGGAGCTTTGAAGCAAGGCAAGGAGCTGGCGCTGCCAAGTAACCCTCCATGCCGTCTCAGGACACCTTAATCCGCCTTTCATGGATTGAGGTGTCTGCCGTTTGCCGTCAGCTTGCGTTTCGTCCTCTTTTGTCGAATGCTGCATATTCTGCTATAATGTCCTAAAGAATGGTGTCGCCCCGGTTCTTGATACGCACTTCACCTATATCTTCAAATATGATAGAGAGGCGTCGTCCATATGCCAGACCACATTGGAGAGCGCATTCAAAAGTTCCGCCTGGATCAAGATTTGTCTTTATCCGAGCTTGCCAGCAAAGCGGATGTCGCTAAATCCTATTTGAGCAACGTCGAGCGAAACATACAGAGCAACCCTTCCATTCAGTTCATCGAGAAAATCGCTGACGCCTTGAATGTAACGATCCCCATGCTGCTGTATGGAGATCGGCCCGCCGAGCATCTGCTGGATCCGGAATGGTCCCTCCTTGTGCAGGAAGCCATGAATTCAGGGATCAGCAAGCAGGAGTTCAAAAGCTTTCTGGAATTCCAAAAATGGAAGCTGAAGCAAAGCAATGGCGACCAATCCACATAGAACATAACAAGCCCCGGGCAATGCCCGGGGCTTACTATGCTGCGATAATAATTTAAAGTGATTAGAACATCTTGTATCCGCCCTGGCGCAGCTTTCGGATCGTCCATCCGCTTAAGATGGCTCCTAGCAACCCGGCTACGGCCGTCAAATAATCGACGAGGCGATACGAGGCTACATACGTCCAAAAGCTCTGCTCATGGTTCCACAGCGAGTATACAACAATTGGCAAAATGACAATAATAAAAACATAGGCCGGAAACCATGTTGTTTTCATCAGCATATTAAGAATAAATCCGATACCGAACATCATAACAAAGAATAGAACCATCAATATCAGCACGACTAGCCAACCCATTGCTTCCCCAACCCTTCTTCAACAAGCTCTATAAGCTAGATCACATCTTTCAGCACTAGTAGTAAGTTTACTAGAAAAAATGTTGCGAAGCAACGAACTTTCCGTGAATAGATTGTGAACCGATTTGCCCACTTGCGTGCCATAGGATACAATAGGGGCAGCGTATTCTCTCTAGTAATTATAGGAAACAATAGGAGTGATCATAAATGAATGAAGCAGCATTAACCCTGGAGGGCTGGTATGCCCTGCATGATTTCCGCTCCATCAACTGGACGGCTTGGAAAGCCGCCGATGATGAGGAACGTGCTGGTGCCCTAGAGGAGCTTCACGCCTTTTTGCAGGAATGGAACAGCGTGGAAGAGTCCAAGAATGGAAGCACTGCGGTATATTCCGTCGTAGGCCAGAAAGCCGACTTTGTATTCATGCACCTGCGCGAAACGCTGGAAGAGCTTAACGCTCTCGAAAATGCCTTCAACAAAACAACTTTCGCGCAATACACCACGAAATCTTATTCTTACGTCAGTGTCGTCGAGCTCAGCAACTACTTAGCTTCTGGAGGCGGCGACCCTAAAGCAAATCCAGAGGTCATGGCCAGACTGCAGCCGATTTTGCCAAAATCGAAATACATCTGCTTCTACCCGATGAACAAGAAGCGCGATCTGAACGATAACTGGTACATGCTCTCCATGGATGATCGCCGTGCCATGATGCGCAGCCACGGCCTGATCGGCCGCAGCTACGCCGGCAAAGTGAAGCAGATTATTACGGGCTCCGTCGGCCTGGATGACTGGGAATGGGGCGTTACCCTCTTCTCGGACGATGCTCTGCAATTCAAGAAGCTCGTTTATGAAATGCGCTTTGATGAAGTCAGTGCCCGTTACGGCGAGTTCGGCTCCTTCTACGTCGGCAATTTGCTGAATGAGCAGCTTTTTGAAGAAATGCTCAAGCTATAACTTAATTCCACGGTATACAATAAGGGGTGTTCCAGAATCATACTGGAACACCCCTGTTATTTTAAAAATATTATTCCTCTTCGTCCCGCAGCGATTCTAGAAACTCCGCCGTCGCACGGTCTCGGGCTCTCCCCTTCTCCTTCAATCTTTCGATCGCTGGTAGAATGAGAATATCGACTTCCTTCTGTACATGATAAGCCAGATCGTACTTTTGCTGCGACTCCAAATAAGAGCCGACTTCCATCAAGGCATTGTACCTGTCAAGCTCATCCCGCGTAAGCAAACCTCGTACCTGAACACTGCAATGGCGCATTTTACAGGAATCTGCCTTTTTTCAAGACGAGTGGAATGCCGCCGATAATGAACAGATAGCGCATGTCCACCAGCTTCTTCAATTGAGCAGCCACCCAGCCTTTATATTTCTTGCCGAATGCGGAAGCAACAGCTTCGCCTTTACCAAGAGAGGCAACTGTACCTTTGTTGCTGAATACAAATTTCTTCAGCTCTTTGCCCCGGATGGAAGCGACGACGTTCTGTGCACAGATAACGCCCTGCTGCATCGCAATTTGAGCCGTTGGCGGATAAGGACGGCCCTCTGGGTTAAACATCAAGGAATTGTCCCCGATAATAAATACGTTGTCGTGCTCCGGCGCACGCAGGTATTCGTCGATTTTAACCCGCCCGCGAGCTGTTTCAAAGCCGGCAGCCTCGATAAGGCGATTACCGCGAATCCCGCCTGTCCATACTACGGTCGCTGCTTTGATTTCTTCCCCTGTAGCAAGGACAACCCCTTCTGGAGTACACTCTTTGATCGCAACGCCGATTTTGAACTGCACGCCCTTCTTACGAAGCACATCCATAGCATATTCAACCAGCTCAGGGTCAAAACCAGGAAGTGCGGTCGGAGCTGCTTCGACATTATACACATTCACCAGGTTGGGATCTACATCGTAAGCTTTGCATAATTCCGGAATACGGTCGGCCAATTCGGCCACGAATTCGATACCGCTGAAGCCGGCGCCGCCTACCACGAAATTAAGGCGATCCGTGCGGCTTTCGTCGGTTTTGTACAAGGCGAATTGATATTCGATATGCTGGCGGATCAGACGAACCGAGTTAATGCTGCGGATCGTCATCGCATACTCGCCGAGTCCTGGAATTCCGAAGGATTCAGGCTCTCCGCCAAGCGCGATAATAAGGTAATCATAAGACAATGTTCCGTCTTGAAGCACGACCTTCTTGTCCGCAATGCGAATTTCCTGGACATTCGATTTCACCAAATCGATTTTGAATTCATCGATCAGCTTAGAGATCGGTACGCGTGTATTCTCGATCGAATCTGTTCCAGCCGCTGGCATGTGCAGATGAGTCGTGAAATAATGATAATCATGACGATTCACCAGGGTAACGTCTGCTTCGTTGTAATTTAATTCTTTCTGCAAACGCTGTGCCGTCAAAATTCCGCCATAGCCTGCTCCAAGAATGACGATTTTGGGTATGGTACTCATGGGTTTGTTCTCCTTCCAATATGGACACTCTATATTTTAAATAAAACCAAAAACTGAAATGTGGAAATGTGAAAATTAACACATAAAAAAATAGTCTCTGGTAATTATCCATAAATGATGCGCGACGAGATATTGCGACATTTGTCACATCAATTCTAAACCTTTATAACAGTTTTATCAAAAAAAATGTGTTCCTATTCATAATAGTTACCTTTTTCGTCACAATTATGTGCGCACACAATTTGAATGATATCGAGTTTTTTATAAAAGATCAAGTCTTATTTTACGCGGATTCAGCGGGTTTTTAGTCACAAAATGCGGTGAAAAAACTGCCATCGCCCGTTCACTTTGCAAGTGTAAGGTGGACGCTTATAATAAAGTAGAAATGACATTATGAAATTTCGAATACAATCTGGAGGTGTTTGCCCGTGTCATCCTTTAATTCCGGGAGCGAATTTACCGACCTACTTATCATTGGGGGAGGTCCGGCAGGCATGTTTGCCGCCTTCTACGGCGGTATGAGAAAAGCATCCGTCAAACTTGTCGAAAGTATGCCTCAGCTAGGGGGACAAATAGCCGCCCTCTACCCTGAGAAATACATTTACGATATTGCTGGTTTTCCTAAGATTACGGGCCAAGAGCTTGTTCATAATCTGAATGAACAATTAAAGCTGTTCAATCCGGATGTCCGTCTTGAGGAGAAGGTGCTGCGTATTGAGAAAAAGGAAGAACGCCACTTCGTAGTAACTACGGATAAAGATGTTCATTACGCACGTGCCATCATCATTACGGCAGGAGTCGGCGCATTCCAGCCGCGGCGCCTAGAGCTTGAGGAAGCCCCTCGCTTCGAGAAAACCAATCTGCACTACTTCGTCAGCGACTTGAATCAATTCCGCGGACGCAAGGTACTGATCAGCGGCGGCGGAGACTCTGCCGTAGACTGGGCGCTGATGCTCGAGCCGATCGCCGAGCAGGTTACGCTCATCCATCGCCGCGATAAATTCCGGGCGCATGAACATAGCGTTGAGAATTTAATGAACTCCAACGTCCGGGTCATTACGCCGACCGAAATCATCGCCCTTCACGGAGACGACCACATTGAGCGCGTAACGCTTGCCCATACGAAGACGAAAGAGACTCAGGAAATCGAAGTGGATGATGTCGTCGTTAACTTCGGGTTCGTATCCGCCCTTGGCCCGATAGCCGAATGGGGCCTCGAAATCGAGTCTAACTCCATTGTTGTCGATTCTCGAATGGAAAGTTCGATTCCTGGCATCTTTGCCGCAGGAGACATTACGACATATCCCGGTAAGCTGGATTTGATAGCTGTTGGATTTGGCGAAGCGCCAACGGCTGTGAATAATGCGAAAGTATACGTCGACCCGGAAGCGAAGTTATCCCCAGGTCACAGCAGCAACTTAAAACTGTAGATTCATAACAACTGTCAAAAAGGGTATCTTACCTATACGGATGCATCATGCCGTAAAGGAGGGATACCCTTTGACATTTATATGCCCGTTATGTAACGGATTAGCTCCATTAACAGCAGCCTGCCCTGACTGCGGCAGCACCCTAGAGCATGCCGGAAGGAAGCAGGATTATGCGGGCCCTTACAGCCCCTACGGTTCAGCCGATCAGTATACCTCGGCGATATCCGCGCTTCATCCATCGGGCTGCGAGCATGTCGTGCAGTGTCCGCACTGCCATGAAGCTTATATTTATCATGTGAACGCATGGCCAGCACCTTAGATTGTATATGAACGGCCATAGATTAAAGGGATTAATGTAAGATAGATAAATTTATATCCAGGTTACGCTTATGGATTTCTGCCAACAGAAGAGCAATGAACTCCATGTCTAGTTGCAATTCTGTCGCCATTTGATAGGATTCGAGCAGCATTTCGTCTGTTAACATCGCCATTGGTAACACATCCTTTCTATTTTTTTCCTAATGTTATAGTTAGATCATATCAAGAAATCAGAAGTGGAACAAGCGTTCTTGTTATCCACAAACGGCTGTGGAAATCCTGTGAATAACATGTGGGTAATTGTCTAAAACAGTTGAAATATATATTGGGGTAATGTGGACAAAAGTTATTCACAGGTTGCACAGCCTCCCTTTTCCAACAAAAATTTTTTTAATTGTGAATAAACATTCTATTAATTTATACTAGATGCCATTCATATAAACAGCGATGATCAAGGTTATTGCGGACGAGTATTCACTTCAAAAATCCAAATCTTGCCGCTAGTATCAATGCCATAGTCAAAGCCCAGCTCTCCAACGCCAGGAAAAGCCGATTCCATGATGGCAATGCATTTATTCGTCAGCGTTCGCATCTCTCCCCGTTTTTTGCGGATCGACACTTTGCTCAAAGAGCGTCTCAGTCCCTCTCCTGCGCTAAGCTGAGACCCGCCCCTGCACAGATTCGTAACGAACAGGCCCGGACGGGCCAGCCGGCCCAGCATGGAGCGATATACCCATTTTCCGTTATGCTTGGCAACCTTCACGCGATAATCGATCGGTCTTCCTCCAATGCTCGCTAAATGAATGCCCTGCTGAATAATATATTTTCGGCCGACCTTCGTTCTATTTAACGCTTGAAACATTGCATCGAAGCTTCCAAATGACCGACTGCGAGACATATAGGTGAACCCATAATTCCCGCCTGCATAGGTTACCTTTATAACTCCATATCCGCCTCCACCGCAAACGGGTTTAATAACGGCCATTCCAAACTGATGCAATACGCCTTTCAGAGCTTCCGCGTTGTATTTCCGAGTCTGTGGCACGTGAACGGCTACCTCGGCGTTACCTAGAAGAGCTTCTGTTTTCAGCCACTTGTTGGCTAACTGTCTTCCCGCCATGACACTCTCCCCTTTCTGGCGTTTATATGACGTTCTAGTATATACATACTCAGGACAAGGCTCTTGTTCTTGTATGATTGTCCGACAGCGTACGCCTGTTTTAGAAGAGTCGTTTTTCTTTGCAAAATCAGCATTTTGACGTATAGTAATTTGGTAAAGCGCCTAATCCCGGAAAGAGAAAAGGAGGATCATATTTTGGATACAGACCACTCTTTTACCGCATCATTATTTGAGGTATTGTACTGGGTTGCTATGATTGCCATGTCTCTCGTCCTCATTGCAATTACCGTTGCCGTGTTCGCCATAGGCATCAAATTTATTAAAAATTCGCGTAAAGTACTGGGAAGCGGCTCCATATTGTTCTCGATCATCGCTACCGTAATGATTGTACTCATGTTGCAGAGGCAGTTTTTCTAAAATGGAGAGCCAGCGCACTGGAAGATTCATACCCCATTTGCTCATTCGAAGCGAGGTATGAATCTTTTTTTTGTAATTTGCTGAAACTAAATTCTATTCATACGTATTATTAATAATAGAAACAACTAGGTCGCTGACAGGGGGGACAGGTTTTACATGAGTAGTTCGCAAACTTGGAATAACCGCTTCAAGAAATTTTTCATTAACAATCGTTTTGTGCTGTTTTTGCTCGTGCTGCTGCTGATTGGTTTGAATATTTTCGTGCTGACAAAAATATCGTTCGTATTCAAGCCCCTGATCGTGCTGCTTAAGACGGTGCTGGTTCCCATTCTTCTGACGGGTGCTATATTTTATTTGTTGAACCCGCTGGTAAATTGGCTGGAGCGCAAAAAAATACCGCGCGCCTATACAATTGCCGCTCTCTATTTGTTCATTATCGGGATCGTTACGATTATCATCATCTCTGTCATCCCGCTCGTTCAAGAGCAAGTGACAGGACTTATTCAAAACTTCCCGAAATACAGCTATGAAGTCCAGCTCCAGTTCGAGGCCCTCATCGGCAGTGATTTCTACCATCAATTCCAGGAATCCACCGGCTTCAATCTGACTGATCTGGCTCAAACGCTGTCTGAGCGGGCATCATCCATTCTGCAAAATGCTTTCAGCAGTATCGGCGGGTTTTTAGGCGCAGTCGTCGATGTCGTGCTTACGGTAGTTACCGTACCGTTTATCCTGTTTTATCTGCTGAAGGACGGAAAGAAGCTGCCTCAGTATATCCTCCGTTTCGTTCCGGTTAAGCTGCGCGAGCAAACGCACCGCGTGATGACCGAAGCTAATGGACAAATCAGTTCTTATATCCGCGGGCAGATCATCGTCAGCTTCTGTATTGGGGTGCTGCTGTACTTCGGCTTCCTGATTATCGGACTCGATTACTCCCTGGTACTGGCCATCATCGCGGCCTTTACCAGCATCGTTCCTTATTTGGGACCGGCGATCGCGATTACGCCTGCCTTGATTATTGCCATCGTCACTTCGCCGTTCATGCTTCTGAAGCTGATTATCGTCTGGACCGTAGTCCAGCTCGTTGAAGGGAAATTCATTTCCCCGCAAATTATGGGTAAAACCCTGCGCATTCATCCGATTACTATTATCTTCGTCATCCTGACGTCCGGGAACTTGTTTGGCGTGCTTGGCGTCATCCTTGCCGTTCCGGGCTATGCCGTACTTAAGGTCATCTGCACCCACCTCTTCCAGTGGTTCGAGGAGCGCTCCAAGCTGTACGAAGAGGAAGATCCCGCTGCCATCCCGGATTCATCCGATTTGGAGGTAACCGTAACGGTAGGCGCTCCTGAGCCTCACAGCAAGGATAAGCCAGAGCGTGAATGACCCGAGATGATTGTTGGTTCATAAAAAATAGCAAAGAAGCCGCCTTCCTCCAAGGAATAGCGGCTTGTTTGCTAATGTTTTGTATGAACCTATCGCGGCCTCTTCCGATCACTGACGCCAAGATAATCCTTCAAGGCATTTTGCAAAATATGAGAATAGTTAACTTTATTCTCTGCTGCCATGTCATCAAGCCATTTCGGAATTGTTAATGTTTTCTTAACGGCACGTTCCGCCATGTTATCACGAATAGGTGGCATCCATATGTCAATCAGTACGACAACTTGACCCGGTTCGGTTATGATCTCGGCTGCACGTGACGCTTCTGGGATGTCATCCCCATCTTCCTCCATACCATATAAATGTAGAGCAAGGCAATCCTTGGCCATATATAGCGCTTCTTCATCATTATCTCCACATGTAATTGCACCAGGCAAATCCGGAAAGCAAACAGATATCCCATCATCTGCATAATCAAATATGGCTGGAAAAACATAACGATCTCTTACCTTTATACTCATATGTCAACCTCCATAAACAAGGCTTCATTTTAATCCAGCCTGCTTAATAATGCTAGCAATTGTCTTTTTAGGTAAATCTTTATTAGGGTGAGGAATGGTCACCTTACCAGGCTTCACAGGATGTTTAAATTGATAATAGATCACCAGTAGACCTTAGATAGTACCAGCCATCAGCTTCAATAAGCTTAATCAATTCCCTTGAAGAATATCCTTTCATCATCTCACCATCCTGCCTCTCAACAATAACACGTGTATTTACACGTATAAATACACTAACATCATCATTATAAAAAAACGAGCGGAATCATTTCCGCTCGTCTTCATGTTATCATCCGATTAAGCAATCAATCGCACACTTCCGGCCGACCCTCTTCGTTACGCATGCGGAACGACTGGCCACAGCCGCAGGAAGCAATCGCATTCGGATTATGGATCGTGAAGCCGCCGCTCATGCCGGATTCCTTATAGTCGATCTCCAGACCGTTCAGGTAGCGGATGCTGTCCTTATCCACCACGATCTTGAGGCCGCCAATTTCCATATGCACATCTTCCTCGCTCTCCTGATCGTCCAGACCCATCCCATATGAAAAACCGCTGCATCCGCCCTCATTCACTCCAAGACGAAGGAACATATCCGGCGTCTCTTCCTGCTCCAGCATCTGCTTAATGCGAGCCATTGCGCTATCTGAAATGTTAATCATTTGTCTTCACACTCCTTATCCTTACTTTATTAAAGTATACTCCACATCGCCGTCCCTCTCAAGATATGTGATTTTTATTACAATTTGTTGCCCACTTACATTTGGAAGTTTATAATAGGAAAGGTGGTACATACCCGGGATCAGCTTATGGAAACGGAGGTTTTAACATTGTCTATTGCAATCAGCCCGAATATCGACAGCAAAATGGCGGACATCGTCGCAAAAGTCCGGCAAGGAGAGCGTCTTTCGCTGGAGGATGGGGTATATTTATATGAAAGCGATGATTTGTTGACCATTGGTCAGTTAGCAAACGAGGTCAATCTCAAGAAGAATGGCCATAAAGTCTATTTCATCGAAAATATGAGTTTATATTTTACAAACGTATGCGAATCCTACTGCGCATTTTGTAACTTCCGCAAGGATCAGGGCGAAGAGGGCTCATACACATTGAGCGGAGAAGAGATGGTCGCTTATGTAGAGCAGCATATCCATCCGGGTATTCGTGAGTTCCATATCGTCGGCGGCCATAACAACCATGTGCCTTTCCAATATTACGTAGACTCGCTCAAGGCCCTGAATGACCGTTTCCCTGAGGTAACGCTTAAAGCCTATACCGCAGCGGAAATTGAATTTTTCACCCGTATCAGCGGCTTGAGTACGCGGGATGTGCTGATTGAGCTTCAAAAGGCAGGACTGCAATCCTTAACAGGCGGCGGAGCGGAAATTTTGTCCGACCAATACCGGCAAAAAATGAAGGTCGACAAAGCGAATGTTGATCAATATCTCGATGTTCACCGGACAGCTCATCAGCTGGGGATGAAGACTCACACGACAATGCTGTATGGTGCTATCGAATCCCACGAGGATCGCATTCGCCATATGCTGCAAATTCGCGATCTTCAGGACGAAACAAACGGATTTATGGTGTTCATCCCGCTATCTATGCAGCCCCGGAATAAGAATGCCAGCATCACCCGCCGCAATTCGGCCTATGAGGATCTTAAGACGATTGCGATTAGCAGACTGATGCTCGATAACATCCAGCACATTAAAGCTTATTTTATAAATATCGGCGTGCAGTTGACTCAGGTCGCACTGACTTTTGGAGCTTCGGACGTGCATGGAACGATTATTAAAGAACGGATTAGCCACGCCGCAGGTGCGCTGACACCGGAAGGATTAACCCGCAAAGAGCTTATCTGGCTAATTCAAGGCGCTGGGCGTATCCCGGTAGAACGGGACACCTTCTATAACGAAATTAAAATCTACGAATAAAGCCTTCTGGGCTTCATGACACACCGCAGCGACAGCTTGGAAGCCCCGGTTAGAAAGGATATCGATGAGAAGATGAAACAATTCGTCATTCTTGGTGGAGGCTATGGCGGAACCGCCGTTATCCACGAACTGTTCAAAGGATTTATTCCAACGGACGTGCAAGTGGTTTTAGTGGATCGGATGCCCTTTCAAAGCTTGAAGACGGAGTATTATGCGTTAGCTGCAGGAACAGCCTCCGATTATGAGCTGCGCGTGCCGTTTCCAAGCTATTCTGGGTTGCGGATGAAGTACGGAGAGGTTAGCTCCATTGATTTGGGCAGCCGCATAATCCACTTCGAGCAGGGTGATTCGCTGGAATACGATCAGCTCGTTATCGCTTTAGGCTGTACCGATAATTATCATGGCATTCCCGGCGCTTGGGAGCATTCCTTTGGCATTCAATCGTTTTCCGCCGTGCGCGAAGCCTACCTGCAGCTTAACAATGTCAAGCCTTACGGCAAGGTGAGCGTTGTAGGCGGAGGGCTCAGCGGGGTAGAAATTGCTGCCGAGCTAAGAGAAAGCCGCCCCGATCTCAACATCTGCATCATCGATCGCGGTTCGCGGGTGCTGTCGGCTTTTCCGCCCAAAGTATCAGGCTATGTCACAAAATGGTTTGAAGATCATGAAGTTGAGACCCTGTCGAACATATCCACTACCATGCTGGAGAAGGGAGTTATCCATCATGCAGGCGGTGAGATAGCCTCCGATGTGACGATTTGGACGGCAGGCATTCAGCCTCCTGCTCTTGTAAGGGACTTAGAGGTCGAGAAGGATCGCCAAGGGCGGGTTCTGCTGAATGAATATTATCAGATTCCAGAGCATCCCGAGGTATTCGTATGCGGTGATTGCGCCAGTCTCCCTTTTGCGCCGAGCGCTCAAGCAGCCGAGGGTCAGGGCCAGCAGATTGCCCAGATTGCCTCCGCATTATGGCGCGGGGAGGAGCCGAAGCTCCAGCGGTTGAAGCTCAAAGGTACCCTAGGCTCATTAGGCAAAAAAGCCGGCTTCGGTCTGATGGGCAAAGCACAGGTTACCGGCCGGGTGCCTCGCATTCTTAAGAGCGGAGTACTCTGGCTGTCCAGGCATCATATCGGTTAGTCCAAACAGGCGGTTTGGTAAACCTATTCAGGTATTGTCCGATCTCATTTGATTAATAATACGAATAATTACATCATACAACTCATCGGCGGTCTCACCCTCTACGGTCTCTCCGTCAACTAACGCATAAGGTGTCATATAGCACATGCCGCATCCGGTAAGGCAGCCATATTCGTAAACCTCGCAGTCCGGATGCTGCTCCAGCTTTTTCATCACTTCATCTGTTCCGAAGTGGGCATTATTCGCGCAAAATTCAACAATGACTTTCAACCTGTGCATCCCCCATTTTCGAACCATTTAATTTTAAGCTTATTTGTACTATAATATATAAAGGAAAGGAGTTGAAAACAATGAGCGAACATGTACAAGATAAATTGTATGATGAAGTATTGGAAGTTCTGGATAAGCTTCGCCCCTTCCTGCAACGCGACGGTGGTGACGTTGAACTCGTCGATGTTGAGGATGGCATCGTTAAATTGAAGCTGGTAGGCGCATGCGGCAGCTGCCCAAGCTCCACCATCACCCTCAAAGCGGGTATCGAGCGCGCGCTGTTTGAAGAAGTGGAAGGCGTACAAGAGGTCGTCCAAGTATTCTAACGTAAATAACTCCTTCAGATACAAAACTCGAAATTAGATTATGGAATGGTCAGCCTCGGCTGACGTCATATCATTCTATAATATTAGGAAACTCGGCTCCTCCGTTCACCGGATTGGCCGAGTCTTCTTTTTTTGTATGGTTATACGATCAAGACGGTTTAATCCACGGCCGGATCGGATCCAGTCCGCCGGAAATATCCATAATGTTGCCCGTAATGAAATCGGAATCCTGATGACATAAAAATGCGATCACTCTGGAAATATCCTCGCCGCTGCCCGGACGTCCCAGCGGGGTCTCTCCATCCGGCAATCGGCGTGCTTCCTCAATCGACATCTCCTTGTTATTTCCTCGAATGTCGCCCGGACAGACCATATTCACGGTAATTCCATACGGCGCCTCCTCTACGGCAAGCGTCTTCGTGAAGGAGACGAGCCCCGTCTTGGCTGCGGCATATACCGCGCGATGCGGCCAGGCTCTGGACTCCGCCGCATGTCCGAAACCAAAGTGAATGATGCGTCCCCAGCCTTTTTCCCGCATTCCCTGCAGTACGTAATGATCAAGCAGCATCGTGCCGACCAGATTCCCCTCGATCATCGACAATATTTCCGTCTGGCTGTAATCCGCGAACAAGCGCCGTTCCCGAATGAATGGACCGGCATTGTTGACGAGAATATCGACAGTCCCCAGTTTAGCCACGACTTCATTGGCCAAGGCTGCAATCTCCCCACGCTGTGAAATATCCGCTTTTACCGCGATGCAAGAAACGCCTAGCTGCTCAATTTGCAGCTTCAGAGCAAGTGCCTCGGCTTCGCTATGTACATAGTTCAGTGCGATATGACATCCTTGTTCCGCAAGCGTCAGCGCCGTCTTTCTGCCGAGTCCTTTGGCGCTTCCGGTAATCAGGGCGACTTTTCCCTTCAATGTCCTTCTCCTCCTCATCCTACATACACATATATTAAGTATAAAAGATTTGAAGCATTCCCACAAACCACAACACCACGGGCTATAACAGTACAAACTCCAATTAATAATTAAAAAAAGGAAAACAAAGGCTTCTAACAGCATCCTTTATCGAGCTAACTCAGCCTCTTTGAGCAATGGAAAGGAAGGAATCCGATTTAGTTGGATTTTCTGTATTTATTTTAGCGCATTGGATCATACTCAAGGAATTAGATGGATACCCTGTATTTAAAAAACTTGATTCGCCTCATCCTGCTTTAAACTTCATTTTAATGATACGAAATCCAGTTAAAATGTACACTTACGCCAGATTTCGTATTTTAAATACCAAAAATCCATTTATCTTATTGAACTGGATGCCGGATCATATGAAGTTTATACTTTCTGATATCGTAACAAAAAAACCCGCAAACCCAAAAGGGTCTGCGGGACTTAACATTAAACTATGATTTAGCAACTGAAATACAATTAGAATACAGGAACCAATGCACCCTCGTACGTCTCTTCAATGAATTTTCTTACTTCATCGGAAGTAAGAGCCTTAGCCAGCTTCTGAATCGCATCGGAATCCTTATTGTCCGGACGAGCTACCAGCAGGTTCGTGTAAGGAGATTCTTTGTCCTCAATGAACAGGGAGTCATTGATTGGATTCAAGCCAGCTTCGATTGCATAGTTCGTATTGATCAGAGCAAAATCTACCTCATCCAATTGACGAGGAAGCATAGCAGCATCCAGCTCTTTGATATCGAGATTTTTAGGATTCTCGATAATGTCGGCTTTCGTTGCCGCAATGCCTACGCCTTCCTTCAGCTTGATCAGACCTTGCTTCTCAAGCAGCAGGAGCGCGCGTCCACCGTTGGTAGCATCATTTGGAATAGCTACTTTTGCGCCGTCGGCAATTTCATCCGCGGAAGTATACTTTTTGGAGTAAGCGCCAAATGGCTCAACATGAACGCCTACAACGGAAAGAAGATCCATTTTGTTCTTTTCGTTCTGATCATCAAGATACGGCTGGTGCTGGAAATAGTTTGCATCCAGCTGCTTCTCGAATACCTGAATGTTCGGTTGAACATAATCTGTGAATTCTTTGACTTCCAGCAATACTCCTTCTTCCTTCAGCTGTGGAGCGATAAACTTCAAGATATCGGCATGTGGTACAGTAGCGCCTACGACCAGCTTAACCGAATCCTCCGGTGCCGGTGCTGCTTGATCAGCGTTGCCAGCATTGTTTTGCGGTGCCTCCGATGCCCCGTTGCCATTGTTCTTGGCATTGCTTCCGCAAGCGGCGAGCACCAGAACTAGCGCTAACGTCAAGAAAGATAATGTCCATTTTTTCATAACAGTATGCCCTCCTAATGAATATGTTTTTTGAATAAGGATGTGCTTAAACTAGCTGCACTTTATATATATAGTAATTCCTTATTTCCGCGTAAAATAAATAACGAAGCGGTCGCCGATCATTTGCAGCAGCTGCACGAGAATGACCATAAAGACAACCGAAACAATCATGACTTCCATCTGGTAACGATAATAACCGTACCTGATCGCCAGGTCGCCGAGTCCGCCGCCCCCAACCATACCCGACATAGCTGTATAGGAGACGAGCGTGACTGCCGTAATCGTCATCCCCGCGATAAGGCCAGGCAGCGCTTCGGGCAGCAGTACCTTCCGAATCACCTGCAGCGGAGAAGCTCCCATGGCTTGGGAAGCCTCGATGACGCCGCGATCGACCTCACGCAGCGCCGTCTCGACGAGACGCGCAAAGAACGGAGCAGCTCCGATCACGAGAGGCGGGATCGTCCCCTGAACGCCCATCGACACTCCGACGATGGCCCGGGTCAACGGGATGAGCGCTACGATCAGGATGACAAACGGCACCGACCGAAGAATATTGACGATAAGCGACAGAATTCTATAGATCAATCCTATAAACCAGTGGTTTGACCGCGAGAAGCTGTACAACAGAATCCCGAGCGGCAGGCCTATCAGGAATGTAAACAAGGTCGCATAGCCCATCATAAGCAGCGTATCTCCCGTTGCGATGCGCATTTCATCCCAGTTCACCTTGGAGAAATCCATTTCCGACATTACCCGATCACCTCCACATCAAGATCGCGCTCCCGCAGCAGCTTCAGCGTCTCATCCACCTTGGCGCTGTCCCCTTCGAAGGAAACCGTGAGCTGACCGTAAGGGACATCCTTAATCGTTGAAATCGTGCCTTGCAGTATGGCAAAATTAACCTCCGTCTCCCTGACGACTTGAGAGAGCACGGATTCATATGTTTTTGCGCCCAGGAACGTAATTTTGACCAGCCGCGCCCATGCGGGCAGCGGTACCGATGTGGCCTGCTTAAAGCCTTCATCTCCGGCATGCTCTCGGCTGATAAATTCGCGCGTGACCGCATGCTTCGGCTTCAGGAACACTTCCGCAACCGGCCCCTGCTCCACGATGCCGCCCTGATGAATGACCGCGACGCGGTCGCAGATGCGCTGGATGACATGCATCTCGTGGGTGATCAGCAGGATCGTCAGATTGAACTTGCGGTTGATCTCCAGCAGCAGGTTCAGAATCGAATCCGTCGTCTGCGGATCAAGGGCTGAGGTCGCTTCGTCGCATAGCAGCACGTCAGGGTCACTCGCAAGCGCCCGGGCGATCCCCACTCTTTGCTTCTGTCCCCCGGACAGCTGGGCAGGATATTTCTTCTGGTGCTCGGTCAAGCCGACGAGCGCGAGCAGTTCGTTCACTTTAGCCGCTATTTGTTTTTTCGGAACGCCCATCAGCGTTAAAGGAAAAGCGATATTATCGTATACGTTGGCGGAGGACAGCAGATTGAAATGCTGAAAAATCATGCCGATCTTGCGGCGCTGCTGCTGCAGCTCTTGCCGCTTCAGCCTGGTCAGCTCCACACCGCCGACCCACACTTCCCCTTCCGTGGGCCGCTCCAGCAAATTAATGCAGCGGATCAGCGTACTCTTGCCGGCGCCCGAATGGCCGATAACGCCGAATACCTCTCCTTTTTTCACGGAAAGGTTCAGCCCGGACAAAGCGGTCGTCGCTTTTTTCTTGTTGCCATAAGTTTTAGTGAGCTGTTTGAGTTCAATCAAGCTAGTGTCCTCCCGTTATCATGATATCGCCGCGACCTATTCTATCAAATGCTTGTTCAGACCATCCAAACAATTGATCAGGAGCTTATAATAAATAAAGAGCCCTGCAGATTCAGAGGGCTCTCTTTACGTAAAGACAATGCCTTCTCATCTACCAAAACCGCGCCATCTTACGTTATGCGATCTTGAAGGAATTAGCACCATGACATTTGCTAAAAGATGCAGCTATCCACGCTGCAGTTCTCTACAAATCGGTTGCTGGGCTTCATCGGGCCTTTCCCTCCGCCTCTCTTGATAAGAAAATATGAAATTAATGAAAGACCCGCAAGAATCTTTCTGAAACTGTTCTAGAAATAGAGTATAGATTCTTTCCTCTCGTTTGTCAAAGGAAAATGCTTTATATCTATGCGCTAACTCTGTTTAACTTTTTTCCATCTTTGGTTCGTGTAGGCAAACACTGTATGAAGAGACTCGCACACCATCAAATAACCGTGCTCCAAATCCTGAAGATACCTGTCGAGGTCTTCGAGCTCGACCTTTCCGTCCAGCCCCTGATGCCGCTGCCATAAATCATCCTGCATCTCCGCATTCATATAGTGGATCTCCGTATTGCGACGGCGTCGCAGAATGCTCATTGACTCTTTGTGCTTGTCCTTAATGGCGAACAGTTGATCCGCGAGCTCCAGATGCACCTTCAAGTATCGAAACTGGCGCAGCACCGTGAAATAGGAAAAATGCGCCTTTACCTTTGACGTATTCAGCTCGAACAGCTCGTTAAGCACCGTTCCCAGCTTGTCCAATATAGAGAACACGCGAATGAATCCATCTTTGTAAAAATAGACGTACCGGGCATAATCGATTTTTTCTGCGGAAGACATATCCTCTAAGTAATCATGGGTGACCTTGCGCCGAAAAAAGTTTGCTGCATATTTGCACTGCTCCAGCTCATCAAGAGAAGAAATCAAGCCATAAATCCATATTTCCAGTTTGCGGAAATCATGCGAGGGATCTTGATGCTGTTCCATTTCTTTGTGCAACAGCTTAACCGTCTTAAACATGGCGTCCATCGCGTCCGCCAGTATTCCTTCATTCTGTCTGGGAGGTTCGCCAAGTAGGGCACGCAGCATATCTATTCCTCGCTTCCCGGATGTTGTTACAGCTCTTATTGTGACACAGTTTGGAACG
This sequence comes from Paenibacillus lentus, assembly GCF_042714055.1. Lineage (GTDB taxonomy): Bacteria > Bacillota > Bacilli > Paenibacillales > Paenibacillaceae > Fontibacillus > Fontibacillus lentus_A. The sequence goes on along the minus strand of NZ_JBHGVC010000007.1, from coordinate 89,108 downwards.
ATTCATAAGCCCTCCGGACACAAGCTGCGCATGCCGTATAGCTGTCAACCGATCTCGTAATAACATTCCAGCAATTCAATGGCCTAAGACTGGATGGAATTGAATGCCTGCCCCTGCTCGCTCGGCAAACGGCTCATTTGCCAGGTTCGTACGCATAAATAAGATAACACCCCGAACAGGGCCGCCAAAACGACGATATGAGCTAACGAAGTAAACAAGTAAACATGATAATTGTTCATGGTAAATACGATGCTAGCCCCTGTTAATACCTGGATCACCGAAAGAATCGTCGCGGCTAAGCCCAAGGTACGGATCTCGCGATTTCCGGGATGCTTCCAGAAGGCGATATGCCCCAAGATCGCGATTAGAATCAACAGCAGTGCTGCGGCAACCCGGTGCAGAAAGGCAATTCCAACGCCCCCCGTCAATTCCGGGATGACTTCCCCGTTACATAACGGCCATCCCAGGCAGCCGCCTGCGGAATCGGTATGGCTCACGTAAGCGCCGATATATACGACAATATAAGTATAAACGGTCGCAACCCAGACCAGATTTCGAAAACGCCTGGATACTCGGGCGGCCGGCGCCGATGGAGGTCTTCCCTGCCTGGCTTCATCCTCGCGAATACCGAGTACAAGCATAATTGAGCTCGCAAAGGCAATCAGCGAAAAGCCAAAGTGCAGCGCCATAACCGCCGATGAGGTCGGATAGACGACAGCCATCGCTCCCATAAAGGCCTGTACCATGACAAAAATAAGAGCCAGTAAGGCATAGGTTTGCAGGTCTTTGCGATTTTTGCGGTATTTCCAAAATGCCACAAAAGCGGCTACGGCGAGCAGTCCCGCAGCACCGCTGACCGCCCGGTGCGAGTACTCAATCATTGAGGCTACCGTATGCGCCGGAACAAATTTCCCGTGGCAGAGCGGCCACTCGTTCCCGCAGCCAAGCCCCGATTCCGTCTTGGTGACAACGCTTCCGCCCAATGTTGCCAAGAACATGACAAAACAGGAAAGATAAGCGATCCATTTCAGTTGCTTCGTGTTCAAAGGTTTCTCACCTGCAATTTAGGATTATAAAAATACACAAATTCGTTAAATCATTCTTCATTATAACCGATAAGGAACGGGACGACATAGTGAAACTGTGACAAAATGTTCAAAAATAAAACATCGCCCCCCTGTAATTTCGGAAGGCGATGTGATTTATGTTGTTGATGCAGCTGTTTTAGGGGTATAGTCTAATCCAATTCTACTCTTTTCTTTCCGGAGTATCATGCAGAGTATGATAGACATCCAGAGCCTTGTTCAGGAAATCCTCGATCTCCTCGCGCGACTTCCGCAGCTTGTTCACGAATCTGACCAGCTCTCTTCCGTCCGAATAAGCAACAAAGCTAGGAATGCCTAGAATGTTCTGCTCCTGACTGACTTCGCCCACTTTGTCGACGTCGACCTCAATCAGGGTTAACCGATCGGCGTATTTCTCCTCGACCTCCGGCATGAACGGATCGATAAACTTGCAATCGCCGCACCAGCTCGCTGTAAACACGGCGACGACTAAATTGCTGGATTGAATGCTGACATTGAATTCCCCGGCGGATGCCACTTGCTTCACTTGAGATCATCCTTTCTGTATCGTTCTCTAGTTAAGTCAAACAAATTGGAGAGTGGAAGTCAAATCTTTAGGCCATACTTTGTAATATAACGTGTGAAAATAAAGCGAGGAACTCACATGAAGCAGAATCGTCTTAAACGGGCCCTGCTGCAGCTGCCGGCCGTAGTACGCGAAGCCATCCGCAGCAAAGCGGAGGACATTGCCCATTCGAGCAGGCTGCGGGAGGAACGTCTCCCGCTTCATTGGAATGAAGCAGCCGCCCGAACGGTCTCCAGCGAAATCGAGGAGCTCCTCAGGCGGGGGGCTGCTTACCGCACGCAGGAGGATGAAAAGTGGACCCGCTCCGATCGCGAATTAGCCGAGGGCATTCTAACGGCAACCAGCCGCGCCGGGGTCAGCAACATTACGCGCACCGCCGCTTATCTGGATTGCTATGAGGCCTGCCCCGAGCTTCATTGGTCGTTCCTGGCCCATATGGTATCCCGAAATGCGGGCTGGAATATGACCGACCTGCGCGGGAGCCGGATGGCCGATGTGCTGGATGAGGAAGGCAAGCGCTCCACATATCGCTTTCTAGAGCGCAGCAATGCGCTTATTTTTCAAGATGCCTATCCGCAGCTTCTGCTGTATCGGAAAAGCCGCGAGCTCGGCGCGAGCCAGTTCCATTTGCTGCGCTATTTTAACGTATCGCGGTTTATGCAGCCCTTCTGGGAGCGTTTCTGGATTGACCGGGACAGCGCGCTGCTAACGGTTGGCCTGATCATCAATGAGCAGAACTATATCGAGCAGCGGGTGATTCGGCATCCATTCTATCAGCGGCACGTCACGGAGAAGTCGAATTTTCATCTATACAGCCTGTCGGGCCTCAACCAGGTTGTCATTCCGCTCTTTGAGGGCAGCAGCGTGACTCGCCTGGCCGGCCGAACCGTTACGGACTTCGGCAGCCTCTCCGCCCGCATCGCGCTAGGCAAATGCCTGTACGCAATGCTCATGGGCCTTCGCGCCGTACGCGGCGGCGCCGAAGCCTTCGCGCGAGCGGTGCCGCACAGCGGCTCGCGCGCCGATTATTGGCCGGACATCTTCACGGCCAATCAAGAAGAAGCTCTGACCGCACCCTTGCAGGGGTCAGAGCTTCTTGAAGGCGAGACGCTGCCGCCCGGCGAGCGTCTCTACAGCCCCAAGCTCCTGGAGGCTTGGGGCGACACGCCTTATGAGCCAATATCCCGTGAGGATTGGCTCAAGGACACGAGCGCGCTGGACGGCATCAGCGAGCCTCAGGCGCCGCTCCTCTGCGACATCAGCCGCGAGCACAGAGCCGGCGTCCTGAAGACGGCGCTCTCCCACGACGCCGCCGAGTCCTTCAAGGCTTAGCTGCCTTGACCGGGCTGTCCACCGCGCTGCAGCCGCATCAGTGGGGATAGCAGCTTGCGCAGCGGCGCCGGGTACGTCGCAAGCTCGTCCTTGCGGACGACGCGCAGCACGACCAGCAAGACCGGATACAGCGCTACAACCGCCACCCCGACAATACAGCAGGTAATAAAGAAGGCTAAGCGATCCGGCATCACGGATACCAAGTTGATGCCTGCTTGATTGAGTCCGTAGCCTGCGCCTGACAGCAGGGCAATCGTAAACACAAAACCGATCCAGCGGCTGCCCATAATCGAGAACGGAACAATCTTCTTCATCGTCCTGACGTTAAGCAGGGTAATCGTAAGGAAACAGAGAATTGTCGCGAGGATGATGCCGTAGATTCCCCACAGCGGAGCAAGCAGCAGGCTCAGAACCAGCTTTAACGCTACGCCGACTCCGACATGAACCATGGAGAGATTCACCTTATTGATCCCGATCAATATCGAGTTGCTGATCATCATCGTAATCTGAAATATCGTACCGAAGGTCAGCAGAGCAATAATGCTGCTGCCATCACGGGTACTGAATAAAAGTCCGTTTACGGAATAAGCGGCCGTGGTCAGCGCGATCACCATAGGCATCCCCGTCAATACCGATACGCGCATCGCAAGCGTAACCTGCTGATGCAGATGCTCCTGATCCTTCCGGGCAAATGCCGCCGAAATGATCGGCAAAAGAGATGTGCTGAGCGCTATCGCCAAAATCGGGGGAATGCCCGCAATCATTTGGGCGCGGTTCCCGAGTATCCCAAGGATGTACGTAGCTTGATCCGCGCCGATTTGCTGGCTGAGCAGCGGCTTAAGAATCGAGCCATCAATAAAATTGACCGCGGGAACGGTAAGCGACGACAGCACGATCGGGATCGAAAGCTTGAATATTTCCGCATAAATTTTGGAGAAGGGCAGCCGATCGGGGTCATCTTTCGCCTGGGGAAGCCCCTCCGCTCGATCTCGGCGCTTCGTTTTTGCATTGAAATACAGCATAACGATGAGCGCGGCCACGCCGCCTAGTACGGCCCCGAATGTCGCCGCAGCAGCAATTTCCTCGCCTTTGGCGTTCATATGATACAGCACAAAGGCCAGCGAAATCCCGGAGCCGACGCGAACGATCTGTTCAATGACCTGAGATATGCCGCCAGCAATCATAATGTTGCGGCCTTGAAGATAACCGCGAATAATGGCAATAATCGGAAAAATAAGCAATGCCGGCGCCAGCGAGCGAATGGCAATGGCAGCCTCCGGCACTCTGGAAGCAGCCGCATAATAAGGCGCAGCAAAATATAAAAACAACGACATCAGGATGCCCATGACGGCAGCGAACCAAAGAGCCGCCTGATAGACTCGCTCCGATTCGGCAGGCCGGTCAAGGGCATGACGCTCGGAGACCATCCGGCTCAGCGTGCTTGGCAAGCCCGCGGTTGCCAGGGGCAGCAGCATAAAATATATCCCGTTAGCCAAGACATAAGAAGCATTACCGACGTCTCCCAAAATATGCTCTAACGGTACGCGCTGAAATAATCCCAGCAGCCTGGCAATCAGCGCCGCTCCGGCTAAAATCAACGTTCCTTTAACAAACGATTCCTTCTTGGACAACACTTTTCCTTCTTTCTACTCGATTAGGCACACTCCAGCCCTTGCCTTAAAAAGACACGATCCATATCACGAAGAGGATAATCATCGCCAGCTGCAGCACGATTTTAACGGCCATGCTGCTAAGCAGGCCGACGACTGACCCGACTCCGACCTTAAAGGCCTTTGCCGGCGTCTCGCCTTTAATCATTTCCCCGATCATCGCTCCGATCAGCGGGCCCAAAATAAGTCCAAACGCCGGGATAATAAAAGGCCCGACAATAATGCCGATCGTACTTAACCAGACCGACAGCTTGCTGCCTCCAAACTTTTTGACGCCCCAGGCGCCAACGGCATAATCCGCAACCAGCAGAGCAACGACAACCAGAGTCTGGACGATCCAGAAGACAGGCCCCAACGCTTCAAACGAAAAGAACCAGCCGTATACGAAAAAAGCGAAATAAATAGCCAGCACTCCTGGAAGTACGGGGAACACCGCTCCCGCCATCCCGATGACAAAAAGCGAAATAACAATAATCCAGCCGAGTATATCCAAAAGCGGATCACTCCTCCGTCAAAATATAATCGCGAATGATCAGCGCAATCCCGTCATCATCATTCGAAGCCGTAACCACATCGGCATTTTCCTTCACCGGGATCTGCGCATTTCCCATAGCAACGCCAAGACCGGCCGCCTGAATGGCCGCCAAATCATTTAGGCTGTCTCCGATCGCTACCACTTCCGACATTTGAATGCCTAGCAGCTCACAGACGATAGCCGCCCCGCTTGCCTTATTCACCCCAAGCGGGTTAATTTCGAAATTATAGGGTGATGAGTTGGTAATTTCAAGTCCGTGGATGTTCTGCAGCTCCATGTTGATCTCATAGCGGAGCTGATCATCTTCTGTCGTGTAGCCGAATTTCAGCCAATGGTTGCGCTCCAGCAGATCAGGGTTCCAATTATCCTCTCTATATAGGCCTTCTACGGCATAAGCCCAGAAATAGACGTCCTTTTTCCTGGCGATTTCATACATTTGTCCGATCAATTGATGATCGAACAGCTCGCGATGATACAGTTCGTGCGGCGTACGCCACACCTCGCTGCCATTAACCGTAATCATCGGGGTATCCAGTCCGAGCTGTTCCCCATAAGGAACGGCTTCATCGTAGTTTCTTCCCGTCGAGAGGCAGACATGGATTCCCGCGGCCATCGCCTTGCGCAGCCACTCCTCCGTTTTTGGGGAAATCTCATGATTGCTATTCAGCAATGTGCCATCCATATCAAGCGCTAGCAGTTTGTACTTCACTCCAGTTCCTCCATTCCCAAGATGCAATCTTCTCTCTCTATATCGCCATTCTACCATATTACCGAAGAGCACATATATTTTACTTAGTTTCTCCTAAGCTCGGTAATGAATACTCCCGGAGCGACTTCAATATCTCTAACCTGCCGAAAGCCGAACATTTGATACAATCCCTTGGCTGGAAAATTCAATGCCCCTGTATTTACCCGAATCGGGCGTCCTTGTGAAATGGTTTCCACGATGTGCTCCACGAGAATCGTGGCTATTTTTTTACGAAAATGGTACGGGTGCACGACGAGCCGGCAGATTTCGACCTCCTGGTCTGTTTCCTCGTAAGAGATAAAGGCCACCAGCTCCCCATCCAGCATATATCCGACGAACTGCTCCCTGCATTCCATCATCTTTTCCGCCGTATCCTGCAATTGAGGAATTCCCTCAAAGCCGATCAGTTCTGCTTCAACCTTATAAGCGGGAATTTGTATATCAATCATTCTTTTGGCTATATCGTAATTCGCGACGTCCAGCTTCATCAACAAACGTCAACAACTCCTTTGCTCCACAGTATTGTTATTAATAACATTACATTACTCCTTCATCAACATTCAACACTTTTAAAATACGAAAAAAGCCGCATTCCGAAAACCTCCGGAAATGCAGCTTCTAAACCTGAACACGAAGCCATATTATGCCGTCATGGACTTCATGCGGCGCCGCTTGCTGAACCGGGCGAGCAGCCCGTGAAGCGGGGAGAACAGAAAGGCCAGCAGGAACAGCAGCCCGGCGACAGTGATCATGGAGCCGGCAATGGAAGCATCCAGCCATTTGGCGAAATAATATCCTCCAGCCGAGCTGAGCGCACCGATCAATACACTATACAATAGCATCCTACTCAAGCGGTCTGTCAGCAAGTAGGCCGTGGATGCCGGAACGATCAGCATCCCGACGACTAGAATCGCACCAACGCTTTCAAAGGACGCTACCGTCGAGAGCGAAACGAGCCCCATCAGCAGGTAGTGGAACAGCGCAACGGGGATACCGACGGCAGCGGCTAATGCCGGATCGAATGCGCACAATTTGAATTGTTTATAGAACAAACCGATCACAAGCAAGACAATAAACAAAGTTATCCCGAGAAACCAAACGGCTGCCGGGCCCATATTATAGCCGTTAATAATGAGGATATCCCATTGCACATAGGCAATCTCGCCGAATAACACGCAATCCAGGTCGAGATCGATATTCGAAGCATTGCGGCTAATCAATATGACGCCAATGGCAAAGAGCGCAGTAAAGACTATGCCAATCGAAGCATCCGATTGCAGCCCGCCTTGCTGAAGCAGTTGAATGAGAAATACCGTTATGAGTCCCAGCACTGCCGCACCAATCATCATAAGCAGCGAATCCCTTGACCCGCTGATCATAAAGGCGATGGCAATTCCCGGCAATACCGAGTGGCTGATGGCATCGCCCACGAGCGACATTTTACGCAATACGAGAAAACAACCAAGAATGCCGCTGGTGGCGGCAACGAGCGTCCCGGTCAAAATAATCCAGAAATCAGACATCAGTCCGCCCCCCTTTCAGCTGCATGCTGACTAATCATCGCGGAAGCCGTTTGAACTTCCAAGCTTCTACGCACATCCTTGCGCGTCCGTCGATGCCGCATCCATTTGGCTACTACGCCTCTTCTCGGGGCAAATACAATCGAGACGACGAATAGCGCGGTAGCTGCAAGCACCGTTACCGGTCCCGTAGGCAAGTTAGACAATGTCGAGCTGATCAGCGTACCCGTTACACCAGAGAGAGCGCCGAACAGACCTGCCAAAATGACCATGACACCGAGCGCATCCGTCCAGTAGCGTGCGGCTACCGCAGGGGTAATTAATAGAGCAGCGACGAGAACCACGCCGACCGCCTGAATCCCCACAACAACAGCAACAACTGTCAACAAGAGCAGCAATTGCTCGTACAGGCCGACCTTCAAGCCCATTCCGCGCGCAAAGCCTGGATCAAAGCTCACAAGCTTAAACTCTTTGAAGAACATGATGCAAATAAGTACGAGAATAACGGAAACGGCTCCCATTAAATAAACATCAGACAACATCATGGAGGCGGCCTGCCCAAACATGTATTTATCCAAGCCGCTCTGATTGCCGTTGCCGCTATGCTGTATTTTGGTCATCAAGACGACCCCGACGCCGAAGAAGACCGTAAGCACAATTCCTAAAGCGGCGTCCTGTTTGATTCTAGAATAACGGGTGACGAAATGTATGCCGAATGTAGCCAACATACCCGACAAAATCGCCCCGATCATAAATAGTCCTATCGACTTTACCCCGCTTAGCATAAATGCGATACAAATGCCCGGCAGGGCAGCATGAGCAAGCGCATCCCCCAGCAGGCTCTGCTTTCGCAGGAAAGTGAAGGAGCCGATGACTCCGCTGCCCAAACCAAGCAACAGCGAGCCCATGAGTATCCATCTCATATTGGGATCGCTAAACCACCCAAACATAACATCGAGCATATAAGGTCACTCCATCTCTATCGGTACTGCGGCAAAATCCTGAAGCATGGCGATTCGGCCTCCGTACGTTTTCTGCAGATTTTGTGGGGTGAATGTGTCCTCAGCAGGGCCTTCTGCAACCAATTCTCCGTTCAGCAGGATGACGTGATCGAAGTATTCCTTGACCGTGGATAAGTCATGATGAACGACCAGTACGGTCTTGCCCTGCTCCTTCAATTCATGAAGCAGTCCGATAATGGCTTTCTCCGTCGTTGCATCCACCCCGGCAAAAGGCTCATCCATGAAATAAAGCTGGGCATTCTGGGCAAGTGCCCTAGCTAAGAACACCCTTTGCTGCTGACCTCCAGACAGCTGGCTGATTTGCCGGCTGGCATAATCGGCCATGCCGACTTTATTTAAACAATCAAGTGCTATCCGTCGTTCCTCTGCGCCAGGCCGACGGAACCAGCCCAAGTGTCCGTATCGTCCCATCATTACAACATCCAGAGCGTTCGTCGGAAAATCCCAATCGACCGATTCCCGCTGCGGAACATAACCGACCAGCTTGCGCTGCTCCTCGTAAGGCTTTCCGTAGATCATCACTTCCCCGTCTACCTTCGGGAGTAAGCCAAGCACCGCCTTAAGCAGCGTCGATTTCCCCGCCCCGTTGGGCCCAAGCACACCGATGAGCTTCCCGGAAGGGATTTGAAAAGAAACGGAGCGCAGGACCGGTTTCTTCTGATAAGCCACCGTTAAATTTTGTACTTCCAGTGGATATGAATTCATCTGTTATCGCTCCTTTTATTCCATAGGCCATCGTACCGTCCTACATCTTATTTCAACGCATCAACAATGGTGTTAACATTATGGCGAACCATTGTAATATAAGTATCCGCACCCGAGCCGGGCTCCCCCATCGAATCGGAATACAGCTCTCCGCCTATTTTGACGATATGCCCTTTTTCCTTCGCTCCGGCAATGACCGCTTCCATCGCTTTCGGCGGCACGCTGGACTCTACGAATACGGCTTTGATTTTATTTTCAACGAGATAGTCCCGCAGCTTGCTGACATCCTTCGAGCCATACTCGGCAGCCGTACTGATGCCTTGAAGCCCCATTACCTTCATTCCGTAAGCATCCCCGAAGTATCCAAAGGCATCATGAGCGGTAACCAATACCCGGCCAGACTCGGGAATTTCATTTATTTTCTCCTTGACCTCCGCATCCAGCGCATTTAATTTCTCAATATATGCCTCCGCGTTCTGCTTGTACAGATCCGCGTGATTCGGATCATATTCGGACAAGGTGTCTCGAACTGTTCCCGCAGCAGAAATCCAATGCTTGACATCGAACCAGATATGCGGATCGAATTGCGTTCCATTGATGTCAGCGCCGGACCGAAGGACCGCCTGATCTATATCCTTTGAGACCGGAACCGTAGGCTTATGCCGCTCCAGCTTTTCCAGTATTTCCGTCATCTTTCCTTCTAAATGCAAACCGCCGTAAAAGATAATATCCGCTTTATCCAGCTTCTGAATGTCCCCCTGGGATGCTTTGAACAAATGCGGGTCTACTCCCGGTTGCATGAGAGCGACGGTATTCACCTCCGTGCCTCCGATTTCCTTCACCAGGTCAGCGATCATTCCCGTCGTGGTCACGACCTGGATAACTTCCTGTTCTGCTCCGCGAGTAGCAGGCGTTCCGTCTCCCTCTACCTTGGAGCATGCAGCCACAAGGATTAACGCCAAAACGCCAAGCGTCATTTTTACTCGCTGCAGCGGACTCTTCTTAATTTTGCTTTGATTCATGCTATTCCCTCCCAATAACTCAGATCATCTATCATGTGTTGAGTCGGGAAACATATGTTTCCCATACCCCTAATTGTTTGCTTTATAAAATAAAGTTTCCCTAGTGCAAATTTTACGCCATACCTATACAAAAAAGCAAGAGAATTTTTATCGGTTAGTTTTATAGACTAAACAAGGTCAGATAATTAAACGTAAGCGCTTTTGGAGAAATATGCAGATGTGCAAAAATAATAATATCTTTTACAAGGATTTTGGTTGTTGCTTACTCAAAACTACCATACAAAGGGATACAAGCTCCCTATGATAAGAAGCCCTTGCCAAACAATCAACCGACCATTCTTAAGTAGGTGAAAAACTTTGAAAGAAGGAACGCCCGAATGAATGTGTCGACTAATCTCTCCAGCAGAAAATGTTATCCGTATTATTCCTATGAAAGACGACCTTAAAAAGGTAACCTTTTAGATGTTCATAGGAAACAAAATAACAATCACTTCTTCTCATCCTTTATTTTTCAAAAAATCCTCAAGCAGGGAAACTATCCAACCATTTACATCTAATTGGAAAATATGATATTATAGAGGAAAATATTAGGAGGTGTTTGTTATGTATTCTATTTTAGAAAAAAAACGAGGTATGCAAGGAAAAATTCTTTTCAGTGTATTTGTTGGTTTGATGGCTCTTCTCGTTCTAATTCCTTCAAGTTTTGCTAGCGGAGACTCCTTAAGTTATGATATTGGAAAAACTTCAACTCACATCTATTGTAATGGAACGGTCACGGTTTCTTTTTCTCCAAAAGGCGGATCTGATAGTAAAGGCGTCCACGTTGCAGCCTATAAGCCAGGAAATCCATCAGGTATAGCAGGAGACGGAGGAAGCTTCTTCGTCGGAAATAAATCGGGTTCGGTTACTTTTAAATTATATGGCTATCATTATTTTAAAGTAACAGGTGATAGCGGTGTTACTGGAACGTATACGGTTACATGGTAACTGCTCAATTATTATTTTAAAGAAAAAATTCCATTTTAGTCCATGCCCGATAACTTAGCTATCGGGCAGTTTCGATTTTTTTGATTCCTGTAGTAAATATTGTTGCTTCTAAAAGAACGATCAAATACAAGAGAATAAATTAGGTTGTTATTATCTACCTTCTTTTGGTATATTTTTAAACCTGAATCTTAACTTATATTTAAAAGTCACATTCACTTTTTTAAACATGTTTTGTTTCAAAGAACTAGTATAGTATCAGAATCAAGCAAGCCATCTGTTCCAAAGGAAAGGCAGTCGCCCGTTCGATCAGACGTGCACAAATTCTGCTGGAAGCGGACGAAAATCGCCCGGTGGGCAAACTTACGGATAGCGAAATAGCTAAACGTTCCGCGTTCACACCAACACCCTCTAACTGATTCGTAAAGCCTTTGCGGAGCGAGGGTTGCAAGCCACCCTGGAAAGAAAGAACGGGCCACTCCTCCCAGTCCGCCGAAAGTGACTTGGGAGTTGAAAGCGAAGATCATTGTCTTGTGTTGCAGTGAACCTCCTGCGGGAAGGAGTCGTTGGTAAAAAGGGAATGTCCCTCACTTTCAATTCCATGCCTCGCTGGGCTAGTGGATCCTTCCACAAATTGCAAAATAGCCAGCCGGACAATAATAACCGCAAAAATAGCAAATGTACTGAAGAAGAACAAATTAGGGCGATTATTGAAATGATACTGCAGCTCTGCTTCTTGTTTGCGCAGATCTCCAGAATACAATTTCTCATGGCAAATACCTCCACTTTTCTACAATTGCTCAAAATATACAATTATCATAACATAGAGCTTGAGGAAAAAATGGGAAATTGCAAAAAATGGCCGTCCTATGGCTTTAACCATAGACGGCCAAATCTTATACCATTTTTTATAAAAATGGATCAATTTAATCGCCTGCTGTTTTTTCTTGCTGCGTTTGTTTTGCTTTCTTCGGTACACCGTCCAAACCATATTCTTGATCGTAAGCATCGAAGATTTTCCGTGCGATCGGCGCAGCGCTCATCGAACCAAATCCACCCTCAGGAATAACGACGGCCACCGCAAGCTTCGGATTCTCCCGTGGAGCAAAGGCGATAAACACCCCGTTGTCAATCATTTTACCGCGGTAAGCCTGCTCAGAGGTTCCTGTTTTACGGGCAAAATCATAAGGGAAGCCGTTAAACGCCGAGACGTCCGTCTTCATGCCGCTAATGACTTCATTCCAATGCTCCTTCTTGAAATTCACTTCGTTCAGTACCCTTGGCTCGAACTCTTTGACCATGTTGCCGTCAGAATCGGTAATTTTGCTGACGAGATGCGGCTCCATCCGCTTGCCGCGGCTCGCCAGGGTAGCCGTGAATTGAGCCAGCTGCATGGCGGTATATTTTCCCTGCTGCCCGAATGAGGCATAGACTAGTCTCGCCAACGCCGTCTCATTCTCATCCTTATATTCGAGCTTCCCTAAGTACTCAGAGGGCAAATCCACTTCGGTCAAGACGCCTAGGCCAAATTCCTTCATGTATTTATCCCATACGTCAATTCCTTCGGCACCGTATTTGTTGTACAGCCTCTTCCCGACCATCTCGACCATGAAGGTGTTGGAGGATTTATAAATCGCCTTAGATGGGTCCAGCGGGCCATAAGCATGGCTTCCGGAGTTTCTTACTCTGGATGAGTCGTTTCGTCCGAAATAGGCGATCCCTCTGTCATTGTAGGTTGTATTCGTTGTGAACAACCCTTCATTTAATCCAATCAGCACAGATAGCGGCTTGATCGTCGAGCCGAGCAGTACTGTCGAGTCAAAGCCATGGCCCGAGCGTCCTGAGCCGTATGGCCAAATCGTCCCGTTCTTATAGCTATCCTCGATTTCCTTCCAAACCTCGCCGCTCACGCCGCCGCTCTTCCATACGTTCGAGTCGTAGTCGGGCATACTGGCCATGGCTATAATATTGCCGCTCTCCACTTCCATGGCTACGGCATACCCCGTCTTCGCATCCGGATGCAGCTTACCAGATACCCGGTTGCTGTGCAGCCATTTGAGCTGGTCGGTAATGGCCTGCTGGGCAGTCAGCTGCACATTTTTATTGATCGTCGTATGCAGATCGTAGCCTTTCTCTGGAGCCGTCAGCTCTGGAATACCGCTCGCCATGTTTCGCGGGTCGATCGGCACGCTCTTATATCCATTTTTACCGCGGAGCTCGTGCTGATACTGCATCTCCAGACCATCAAAGCCAACGAATTCCTCAGGCGTATACTCCAGGGAAGGATCTTTATTCTCCGATGCCATCAATTCTCTGACCGAATCATACCAGGACACGTCCAGCGTAGAGCTGAACTTTCGCAAATACCCTATCGTCTGAACGGCTACTCGATCCTCATCGTAATGGCGAATGCTCTCCTCGACAATATCGATCCCTGGGAACTGATCCTTCCGCTCCAGGAAATAGGCGATCTCCTGTTCCGTCAAATCGATCTTAATGCGGCGAGGCGCAAAGCCGTTGGCTCTCCGATACTCCAAATCCATGGCCTCGATAATATCATCAAGCGTCATCGGTGTAGCCTGGGGGTCGCCATATTTATCAAAAGCCGCCTTCAGCTTCTCTGCTAAAGCCATCGCCTCGGGACGGTTCTCCTTCCCCTTTGTCGAACTCTTGCTATAGTCCTTCTGCAGCGTAATATACAGCGATTGCACCGGCGTCGAATAAGCCAGCTTCTCTCCTCCGGCCGCATAAATCGTCCCCCGCGTCGGCGGAAGCGGAACATCCTTCACTCTAAGGCCCGTCCCCTGCTGAGCTAATGTCGGCCCCTCAACAAATTGCAGAATGGCCAGCCTTACGATGATGACCGTAAAGATGGCAAACGCACTGAAAAAAAATAAATTAAGGCGAATATTGAAATGTCGCTGCAGCTCTATTTCCTGCTCACGCGGATCATCCGAATAAATTTTTTTCATCGCAGAAATCTCACTTTCTCTTGATCGAACATGGATACAATTATTGTAACATACTCTAAATCACATTATCTGCAACATGAGTCTCGTTAAATGCAGGGGGATTAAACCAATTCCCGCTTCTTGCCCAGGTCGCGTCGAGCGGAATCCAGACGTCTTTCTCTGTTAAGTACACCTCGTTCCAGGCATGCGGGCCATAACCGCCGCGGCCGTCATACCCAAGTCCAGTCACTACCTTAACCTGAAGACCTTGCGATCGTGCCATCACGGCATATAAACGGGAATAATCGATACATACTCCACGCTTGCTGTCGAAGGTCATTTGCGGCGTCTGCTCATGCCAGATGTCCTTCTCCTCATAATCCCTTACCTTGTCGTAATCATAGGCTACCCTGGTTCCGATCCACTCATAGAGCAGGCGGGCCTTTTCTTCGTCGGTTTTGGCATTCGCGGTTATTGTCGCTGCGGTCTGTTCTATATCTTGCGGAATTTCGGCATCGATGACCTCGTATCGGCGCTGTAAAATCCCGTTCAACTCTTCCCGGGCTCCCCGCGTAAATACCGGAAGCTTATCCTTGATCAGTTCTCCGGATAACGGTTCAATAATCGTGCGAGCTCCCTGCTGATAAACGGGAGACGCTTCTACATAACGGCTGAAGCCGCTGTTCGGAAACAATGTGACCACGATAAACAACACGGCAATGACCATCAGGCATCGGGCAGCTCCGATTACCGCGCCAATTCCAGCGCCCATTAGGCGGCTAATCCCCGATGCCGCTCCCTCCCGGCCGGCAGCTAGGCGTCCGAACAACGAATCACCGCCGAATGCAAAGGCGCAGATTAGCCCCATTACCGAGCGAATCAGCCAGTAGCTAAGTATAAACACGACAGCAAAACGCATTAAGGGAAAATCCCGTACCGCCGTAATCAGCGTGTAGTACAGCTGCTCCCATCTCGACAGCTCTCTGCCAGGTAGAGCAAAGCTGCCAAGCCACTGCTGAACCTTAGGAGCAATCCACATCGTGAACGGTATGGATGCTAGAATGCTAAGAAGAGACAGCAGCCCACCGCTAAACAACGTGAATAGCCGGCCTGCCGAACGGGAGGCTCCCCGCATTAAGCCCTGCAATATCGAAATGACCATAATCAGCATGAGCAAGGCAGAAATCAAGTTGTATTCCCGCAAACTGTCGATCCAGATTTCCGTCATGTCCGCCTCCTATGAGTTATACTTATTTTGAGTTTCTTTGCGCCTCCTGCACGAAGGCTTCAAGCGTGTCGCTCATCTTCCACTCCCCAAGAGAAACGCCGCGAAAGACTACCTTCACTTTATCTTTTCCCGGGGTTCCGGTCACCTCCAGGTTCGGCGTCGTAATCGTAAAGGTGCCGTCGCCGTTCTGAACCCACTTCGCCTCCTTGGCTTCGTTCTTCATCACGTTCAGCACTTCATTCTTGCTGTATTCCACCGCCTGATCCTTGACCGTATTCACAGCATCCCCGATATCCTTGAGCGAAATACCGCTATAAATGACAAGGAAAGCGGCGATGACGAGAACCAGCGCCCACTTCACAACCGTCTTTACTAAATTGACAATCAGAAGCAGAACAACTAATGCAATGACGATAATCAGCCAATTTTGCTTCAAAAACTCCGTCCATACCTGTACATCCATCATTTAACAACACCCCTGCAATCGCATTTTCTCTTAATTAAACGTAACAGACTTCAACTTAGTTTCATCTTAAATTTGTTGGATTCTATAGTGTAAGTTATTATACATGATCGACCTAAGCGATGTCAGCTAACCCCTGTTTATTGCCCGGTATTTAAGGAAAAGTAAGGAGCAGTTATTTTAAAAGGGTATAAGTTCGTCCCTATCAACGTACAAGTAGAGCATAAGGGAATTACTCAGGAGGGCAGGGTATGATGAAAATGGCATTTTGGCTCTACTTTTTTTTGTTCCTCGCTTTCTTTGATTTACACGCACAGTACCCTATTCTCACGCCTTTCG
The DNA here is from genome assembly GCF_042714055.1 of Paenibacillus lentus. GTDB lineage: Bacteria > Bacillota > Bacilli > Paenibacillales > Paenibacillaceae > Fontibacillus > Fontibacillus lentus_A. The sequence continues at coordinate 72,939 of NZ_JBHGVC010000007.1, read as the reverse complement.
CGCTTTCGCTCGGCGCAGCGCCGGTATTCATCGGCTGGATGATGGGGATTTACGCCCTTACGCATCTCCCCGGCAATTTAATCGCGGGCCAGGGCGTCGATAAACACGGCAGCAAAGGCTATATGATCTTCAGTCTGATCTCTGCGGGCATAATCCTGCTGCTGCAGGCACACGTCACCGAGCCTTGGCAGCTCCTGGTGCTTCGCTCCATCAGCGGCTTCGTGCTGGCGTTTCTATCTCCGGCTTGCCTGGCCCTGCTTGCTTCGCTGTCCAAGGATCCTGTCGGACAAGGCAAGCTTATGGCCGGACATGGCGTAGTACATACTCTCGCTTCCGTAGTCTCTCCTGCGGCTGGCGCTTTTCTGGTCGCTCAAAGCGGCTACTCCATGACCTTTCAGTCCCTTGGCTGGCTGCTGATCGTCACGGGAATTATCGCCATATTCATGATTCATGAGCCCCACCCCGCCCATATCGCAAGCTCAAGAGGGCTATTGACGAATGAACGAACACCCGCTGTATTTCAGGTGATTCCTCTAAGATATTATTTATTGCCCCTCGCCGTATCCTGTTCCCAAGGGATACTGTTCTTCGAGCTTCCGCTGCAGCTTGGCGGCACGGAGGGGATTATGCATACCGGCATCAACTTTTCAATTATCAGCCTCGGAGCATTGGTGACACTATCGATGCTGTTCCTCAGTCATTATTCGCCGTATCTGCGGACTCATTTAGGGATATTAGGCATCGCTCTATCCTTCTTCTCGCTCGCTGCCTTGGATTCCATTCCTTTGCCTTTATCGCTGTTTGTGCTCGGCATTGCCAAAGGAGTCGTCTATCCAGCGATGTCCTCCCTGTTCATCGACCTGAGCGGCGGCGAGCGGCTTGGCACCGTGTTCTCCCTGCAATCCATCGCCATGTCGCTGGGATCCTTCATCGGCCCTATAGCGGCAGGGGCGATACACGGCTCGTACTCTCCTTATTTCGTGGCCTTCCTGCTCTTGATGAGCGTTATTATCATCGTTCCGCCGGGACGAAAAAAGGGACTGAGCCTCCCTCCGCTTACGACGCCGACCAACCTTCATTAAGCAGCAGCATTCAAAGAGGCGGCCTGTTTTCCCTTTCGCTACTTTTTTCCTTCTTTAGGCGGCTGCACAGGGCATAAGCAGAAAAAGCACATAGTATAACGTGTAGTCACCGACCAGATAGCGAAAGTGAGGTGAAAGAAATGAGCCACATCGATCCTTGCAAGCCTGGACCGATCATACCAGGCGGTTTCTGGACATCAACGGGAACAATCCTTGTACTGTACATTTTACTGGTGATCATTCTCCGCGCTCCCCTGTATTAAAAAAATATGTGTTGTCTATAGCGGTCTGCCAACGGCAGGCCGTTTGCCTTTGAGATTTTGCATGATCCGGATTTGCGGTATACACTAGAGGTGATCATTGTTGCCATGACACGATTTGTACATTTTATTGATAACAGTCGGCTCGAGGTGATCTATTTGTCGATCTATATCATTGTTGAAGGAAAGAACGATCGGAGCAAGCTCCGCCGTCTGGTCAGCGAGGAAATTTCGATACTCTGCACTTTCGGAACTTTAAATTCTTTGAAACTGGAATCACTTCGTAAACAGGTTAAAGATGACGAGGTATTCTTGTTTTTAGATAACGACTCCTCCGGCAAAAGAATCCGCGGCGTGCTTCGCGACGCCTTTCCTGATGCCGTGCAAATGTATACCAGACGCGGCTACGCCGGTGTCGAGGGGACGCCGGACGAATACATTATTGCGCAATTAGAAAAAGCCGGGCTGGAGGATTATATCATTTATCCCCCGCCCAGCTTCGTTTAAGCTTCCTTATTCCTTCGCCAACCGCGCAACGATGCTCGCAATTTCCTCCGCGGTTGCGTCGGGGCGGATCATTTCGCGAATATTGCCTTTGCGATCAACGAGCCCGATGAGATCCATATGCACAAAGTTCCCGTCTTTGTCCTGGTTCACTAGAATTTTAAAAGAATTCATGGCCAAATCGATGACTTGCCCCTGGTCTCCCCGCAGGAAATACCAGCCGGAATAATCCGCTTTGAATTTATCGCCGAATTCCTTAAGCCGCTCCTTCGTATCCCTTTCCGGGTCGAACGTAATCGACACAATTGTCGCATCCTTGCCGAATAACCCCTTCTCCTTCAATTCGTCTTGAACCTGGGAGAGCCTTAATGTCGTAATCGGACAAACATCAGGACAATTCGAGAAGAAGAAATAAAACAGCCTTACCTTGCCATTCGTATCTTCTAAAGCAACGTTATCGCCATCCACATTCTCCAGCGAGAATGGCGCTACCGTGCCGATGACTGGAAGCTTCGGCTTGGCGAAGGAGGTCCACAGCAAATATCCTGCAAGCACCACGCATATCGCCAGCATGATCCACGTCCATTTATACTTTTTTAACAAAGTCATTGCAGCCCTCCAACATAAACTTCAAGGTCAAGCCGATTAAATTCGTACTGTATCCAGAATCATCACGATGAGACTGATCGTTAAATAATTCACGGAGAAAATAAATACCTTCTTCGCCCAAGTATCGTTATCCTGCGAGCGAATGCCTTTAAGCGCCATGTACAGCCAGACGATGGATAATGCTTCGCCGATAATCAGGAACCAAATACCGGTATATCCGTAGACGTACATTAATATAGGTATAGGAAGCAGCAGTACAAGATAAGGTATCATTTGCAGCTTTGTTCTTGGAATGCCTTTGACCACTGGCAGCAGCGGGTATCCCGCAGCCCGATACTCCTCGACCCGGCGAATGCCTAGCGCCCAGAAATGCGGCGGCTGCCACAGGAACAGCAGCGCAAACAACAGCCATGCTCCCAGATCAACCTTGCCCGTCACGGCCACATAACCGATCACCGGGGGCATCGAACCTGAAATTCCACCGATGGAAGTACTCCAGGTAGAGGTACGTTTTAGCCAAAGGGTGTACACGACAACATAGACGAACATCCCGACTAGGCCGAACACTCCTGCCAGCAGACCCGAAAAGCTGAACAAGGCCGCTAATCCCGATACGCCAAGTATGATCGCGTACCATAGCACGACTCTCGGTGACAGCCTGCCGGTAGGTAAAGCCCGCTGTTTGGTCCGTTCCATCTTCATGTCGAAGTCCCGGTCGAAGTAATTGTTAAACACACAAGATGAAGCCATTACAAGAACGGCTCCGATTATCGTCCAAATTAATTTCCCGTATTGCAAATCCCATTGAGAAGCCAACCAAAACCCGGCAAAAACCGCAATTACATTCGAACGAATAATGCCCGGCTTCGTCAAAGCAATAAAATCTTTCCATGTTGCCGTTTCTCCCGGAGGAGTTGGTCTCACGGACAACGCAGGGGAATCCGATGGAGCAGTATAACCTAGTGGTTTTTCCATGCGTTATATCTTCCTCCTATGCTTATTTATATAAAATTAATTTTATTTTCTGGATAAACACCTTCTTGCTATAAACTTTATCATATCAAATCCTCGAAGTCTCTGACAATCGTTACATAATGATCAAGTTATTATGACAATTCGGTGACGATAAACGAAAAACCCGGATATTTTATCCGGGTTCCCATGCCTAGCTAGCTCATTCGTTCATCAATCATCTTTTAGCGATAAATCCCATCATCCGCTGGACATCCGTCAGTGTCTGCTCCGCCATTTCCGAGGCTCTCTCTGCGCCTTGAGCCAAAATATCGAATATTTCGCCGGACTCCCGGATTTCGCGGTAACGCTGCTGCAGCGGCTCAATAACGCCAACCACGACTTCGGCCAAATCCTTCTTGAAGGCTCCATACATTTTGCCTTCATACAGCCGTTCTACCTCAGCCACCGGAATTTCCGAGCATTGGCTGTAAATCGTAATGAGATTGCTCACCTCGGGTTTATTCACCGGATCGAATCTGACTTCACTGCCTGAATCGGTCGTCGCGCGGCTGATCTTTTTACGGATATCGGCCGGTGCGTCCAGCAGTGAAATATAGCTCCCGGGATTCGGATTGCTTTTACTCATCTTCTTCGAAGCGTCATCGAGCGACATAATGCGTGCGCCAACCTCCGGAATATACGGATCAGGAACAGTAAAATATTCTCCATATCGGTGGTTGAAGCGGTTCGCCAAATCGCGTGTTAGCTCTAAGTGCTGCTTCTGATCCTCACCGACAGGCACCAAATCAGCATTGTACACAAGAATATCGGCGGCCATCAGCGACGGATATACGAACAACCCTGCTCCGATCGAATCCTTGCCCGCAGACTTATCTTTAAATTGGGTCATTCGCTCAAGCTCTCCCATATTCGTCAGCGTCGTAAGAATCCATCCAAGCTGCGCATGCTGATGCACGTGGGATTGCATGTAGACGTTTGCCTTAGAGGGATCGATGCCGGCCGCTACAAATAATGCCGCTACCTCTTCAGACTGCTCGCGCAAAGCGGCAGGGTCTTGAGGCACCGTAATGGCATGAAGATCAACTACCATAAAATTACATAAATGATCATGCTGCAGCTTGACGAAATTTTTCAGGGCGCCAATATAATTCCCTAAAGTCAATTTGCCGCTGGGCTGAATGCCGGAAAGAACTTTTTTCATATTCAACATCCTCCTTATATTTCGTGAAAAGAGCCGCTTTTATGCGATTCTATGCACGAGCGATTTTTTGCCTAAGAACGCAAAAAATCCCACGCCCGAAAGGGACGTGAGACCGTGGTGCCACCCTTATTTGCCAAGACGGAAGCGGCAGCTAACCGCAAGGAATAAAGTCTTAGCCTTTATGCTCCGTAACGTGGAACGGGCCGGCCGGCTTAATAGGACAGATAGCTTTATCCATCTTTTACGCTCGGCGCTCCAGGGTCCATTCGGCCTAAGCAACTTCGCTGGTTCGCATCAACCACCAGCTTTCTGCGCAAGAAGTCCGCTTCGCTTACTTATCCCTGTCATCGCGTTCATTACTTGTTAAATTTATATGTCCAATCATACTTGCCGTGGAGATGCTATGTCAACTTCCGTTTTTCGTCCCCAAGAAAAAGTGTTATGATAAAGCTAGTTGTTCGATTTCGATTATTTGTGGGAAAAGGAGCATCGATATGAAAAAAGTGACCAAAGGGCAATGGAACGGTTACGATACCTATACGTTACATAGCCGCGAGCTTGATGTCACGCTGCTGCCCCGCCTTGGCAATAATGTCATCAGCATACGGGATCATATCCAGCAACGCGATGTACTTCGCCGCCCAGAAGAGAGTGAACTCGATTTCTATTTGCAGAAGCCATATCACTTTGGAATTCCACTGTTGATACCGCCAGGTCGAATTCGCAGAGGCAAATTCACTTATGCGGAACAAGAGTATCAATTTGACCGCAATACGGCTAATGACAATCATATTCACGGTCTTCATCGCACGCAGGCCTGGTGTGTAAGCGACATTGAAGAGGATGATGAGGGCTGTACGATCACTACAGAGTTTGTAACCTCGGATGACCCGGATTGGATCCGGCAGTTTCCGGTTCCGCTCAAGCTTGAAATGACTTTACGTCTTCAGGGCGCAAGGCTCCAGCAGACATTTAGAATTTACCATTTAGGCGATCGGCCTGCTCCGTTCGGACTTGGCCTGCATACCTGGTTCTTGTTGGACGGCGAGCCTGATAAGTGGACGATTACGCTGCCTGTCTCGGGGAAATATAATTTAGATGAAGAACTGATTACTACAGGTGAAATCTCGCCGCTGCAAGAGCTAGAGCAGTTAAACACAGGATTGAACCTGCAAGGAACAAATTTTGATACGATGTTTCAGATCGGCAATAATCCCGTTCAAGCGACGCTTATGCACGATAAGGGATATGGCCTGATTTACTCTGCAGATCCCGAATATTTCAAGCATTGGGTATTGTATACGAAGGGAGAAGCGAATGAGTTTCTGTGCATCGAACCGTACACTTGGCTCCCGAATGCCCCAAACTCGGGATTGCCGAATGAGGTAACGGGACTTATCGAGCTTAAACCCGAGCAGACCTTAGAGCTTAACCTGCAGTTGGAAATGATCTATCCCGCTGCTACCTAGTCTTTTTCCTTTATGTAGGATGAACAACGCTATAGCTTCACATAAGCAATTCTCTGCGGAGGATTGCTTTTTTACGTTGAAATAATTACCAATGATATAGAAAGAAATAAGACTGCATATTTTCGCTCACGAAATCCATACTAAATTCACAAAGGCAAAGGAGGTGACAAACATGGCAAACCAACGCGGAAGCCGTTCCAACAACCTTGTCGTTCCTCAAGCGAACGCTGCATTGCAGCAGCTGAAATATGAAGCTGCACAAGAGCTGGGCGTTCAAATTCCACAAGACGGTTACTACGGTAACTATACTTCCCGGGAGACTGGTTCTCTGGGGGGTTACATCACTAAACGTCTGGTTCAAATCGCTGAGCAGCAATTGTCGGGTCGTTCTAACCAGTAATTTGCATGTTCTATTTGACCGATAAGAAGGCAGGCGGTCTGCATAAAGCAGGTCGCCTGCCTTTTGCCATATTATGTCCAGATCGTGTTATGAAATATCGTGATATGTACTTGCTGAATCCTTTCTTGAATAGCGCTGTATCATCAAATTCGCCATATTATAATTGGATTCTAAAATAGCATCTACAATGACTGTATCCTGTCGCAGTGCAAACTCATAACTGATTTCCCCATGTGTCCAGTAACGCTTGAATTTCAGGGCTTCGATGGCCATCGCCTTAAACGATTTCAACTGTTGATTCGTTAATCCTCTATCCTCCTCAGACAACTGTCCGTTACGTCCTGCGATCGGATTATGGCGGATACCGAATTTTCCAATGGCATTATTACGAATTTGGATAAAAACAGTCCCTGAGCTCATGCCTGATAATTCTGCTTCAAGCTCCTTAAACACCATGTCAACCTGCCTGGCAAGTGAAAGCTGGTCCGTCTTCAGCATATCCACCCTCCCTTCCCATATAATTCCCTATATAGGGCTTACGCCTCATTATATTCCAATATGACTAACCGATCAACAATATGAAACAAAAATGGTTATTTATTACTATATCTATAGTTTTTTCAACAGCTATAAAACAAACGATTCGTCAAAATACACACTTTTACGACAGCGTTTTCCTCCTTGTATTTCAGGCGTTTTCGCCATGTTTTGTTATTTGTTTTCACGATTTCTTTTGCTTTTTTAAAACTGGCTGATCTGTAGAGCTACAAGTCTCCTGCGCTGACATAATTTGCACTATCCTTTGTTACAATGCACAGATTACACATCATAAAAATAGTTCTTAACGCCTATTTTTTTGAAGAGATTCTTTTTTTCGCTATCACATTATTTCTTAAAGTTACCTGAATTGACTTATTCACAAAAAAAGCAGGACCTCCAAAGGAAGCCCCGCCTATCTTATTTCGTTAATTCTAAGAAGGCCTCTACGTCTGCTACCGCTACGGACATGGCCTCGCGCCAGAAATCCGGTTTCGTCAGATCGACTCCCAGATGCTTGCTGGCAAGCTCTTCCACCGTCATTCGTCCCGTATCCTGAAGCAAAGCATCATACTTCGCTGCAAAGCTCTCCCCCTCGCGCTGGGCTCTCGCGTACAGCCCTGTGCTGAACATATAACCAAATGTGTAAGGGAAGTTATAGAACGGCACATCGGTAATATAAAAATGCAGCTTCGACGCCCAGAAATGAGGGTGGTACGAGGCCAATGCCCCATGATATGCCTCGCGCTGAGCTTCCTCCATCAGTGCAGACAGCTCATCCGCGCTTAGAGCTCCTTGCTTTCTTCTCTCATAGAAGCGCGTCTCAAACAGGAAACGGGCGTGAATGTTCATGAAAAAGCTGATGCTGCTTCCGATTTTATCAGCCAGTAGGCTGAGCTTCTGTTTCTCGTCCGCTGCATTCTTCACAAGAGCATCCGCGACGATCATTTCCGCAAATGTCGAAGCCGTCTCCGCAACGTTCATCGCATAGTCCTGATTGAATTGCGGCAGCTCATCCATCAGATATTGGTGATAAGCGTGTCCAAGCTCGTGTGCGAGAGTAGAGACATTGGAAACCGTCCCTCCGAAGGTCATAAAGATCCTCGTCTGCCGGCTAACCGGAAGCGAGGTGCAGAAGCCTCCAGGGCGCTTGCCCGGGCGATCCTCGGCCTCGATCCAGCGTTTATTGAAGGCCTCGGCCGAGAAGTCCGCCAGCTTTGGACTGAAATTACGGAACTGCTTGACGATTTCGTTCGCGGCAGCCTCATAGGAGATCCTCTCCGAGGACTCCCCGATCGGGGCTTCCAAATCACTCCAGGAAAGCTGCTCCAGTCCCATAAGCTTCGCCTTTCGATTCAAATAGGCGACAAATACCGGCTTGTTCTCTTCAATGACCTGCCACATCATATCCAGCGTTGCACGTGACATCCGATTGATCTCGAGCGGCTCTTTAAGAATGTCATTCCAGCCTCTTTTTTCGTAAAGCTTAATGCGGAAGCCGGCTAGTCGATTAAGTGTGTCCGCGCAATAATCCGCAACGCCGTTCCATGCGTGTTCCCAGTTCCTAAACGTCTCTTCCCGCACGGCCCGGCTGCTGTCCTCCAGTTTATTGGCGGCCTGGCCTACAGACAAAGAAGTAAGCTTGCCGTCATTGTCTTTAAAAGGAACCGCCACTTTCGCCACGATTGTATCATAGTGCTGTCCCCAGCCATGATAACCGTCGATCGCCAAATCGGAAGCAAGACTCTCCAGCTCCGGCGCCAGCTTCTCGCGAGCAGCATCCCGCTTCTCGCTGAGCACGAACGATATCGGAGCAGCCTCCTCGCGGGACATCCACATCTCCCACAGCTCGTCCCCCGTATTTCGCAGCAAATTTTGGAACAACGTCATTACGTTTTCAAACGCAGCCCGCAAAGAGGTTACCTTGCCCGAAAGCTGGACAGCCTTCTTATCATGCTGATTCTCTGCCGTAAGGCAGGCCACAAAGCTGTCGGCCTCCACAATTTTGGCTGCCGCGCTTTGCAGCCCGTCAATCAAAGGATCCAGGCTCGCTGCCTCCTCCAAGCTCTGGGGAGCATCGTGGTTCTGCAAATCCTGATGCATCGCCGCAATGTCAGCCTGCAGTTTCTGAAGGAATTCCTCAAATTCCGCCGAAGCAGACCCTCCTGTAAAAATAGAATCCAGCTCCCAAGTCAGTTGTACTGGATCTGTCAATTGTGCCATGGATACGCATCCTTTCCATATGCCCATGTTGATGCCACAGGCATTAAAAGTGTATGATATAGAAACCAGATCGACAGGAGGGGATTATATGAAACCACTGCAAGTCTCACCGGATACTGCTGTAAAGCTAGCCGAAAAACTAAAGGTGCCCCTGGAGCACCTTATGCATATGCCTCAGCATATTTTAATGCAGAAAATCGCGGAAATCGCCAAAGAAGAAGCAAAAGAGCCATCATCTCCAAATGACTCGGGTACGTCTTCATGATTCCTTTTGAAAAGGCGCTGCCTTACGATATAATCATGGGCGATGTATACGCGCCAAAATGCCCTTTCTGCGAACAAGAAAACGTCCTTCTCTCCATGAAGCCCCATGAAATACAGAGCGTCCATGAAGGGAAGAAGAAGCTGCTCGTTTTTCCTTGCTGCAAGAACAAGCTAACGATCCTGGACAGCGACCGGGATTATTTGCTGACCGATACGGTCGTACGCAAGTAATTCCATCCGCCCCCATCCAGGCCAAGAAGAGGCCGTTCCCATTTCGCGTGAACGGCCTCTATTGTTCTGCCTGCAATCATCGTGAGTTACCTAAGATATAATTAAGCGGATCAATTTCTAATTTCTGTTTCGAATGATGCCTGATAATCTATCCCTTTACCTCTTCCGTTAACTCTTCCCCTTTGCTTAGCATTTCTTCCCGCAGCAGAGCCCATTGCTCCCGGCAGGCGCGAATCATCGCCGCATCCATAATTTTCTTATCGTTAATGACTCTGGAGAACCATTTGACAGCTTCATTATTGGCACCGGTTCTACGGTTCAATTCACCGATTAAATACATCAGCCTCGCATCATTGTCGCCCGCGCCTTCATTCTCATATACCTTGATGTAGGAATTCAGGGCATGTTTTAAAAAACGCTGTTCCTGTTCATGATCCTCCCGATAGCGATACAGCCAAGCGATATGGTGAAGCAAGCTCGCTATAATTCTCTCCTTCTCGCCGATCGTCTGAGCACAGAGGAGAGCGAGCTTATACGTCTCCAGCGCGTTCTCCCAGCTTCTCTGGCCTCCGTAATCCCGCTTCACAAGGCGATTGCCAATATTATGCTCGAACTCCTTGCGCTGGCGATCCGTCAAGCGGTCATTCGAATTCTCTGTAGAGGCAAAGCCGCAGGATGGGCAAATCCGCACTACATAATAATCGGGATTCTCCTCCCGGTAATAGCCGCAAAAATCAGTATCCGTCCGAAAAGCCCGCTTAAGGCTTGGTCTTACCCGAGACGTAGAGAACTCATTCTCGCAATAAGCACAATTCACCTTGATTTTATAAAGGGGTTCCAGTTCCAACACGACAACTTCCTTTCCATCACCGCCAAAAGGCAAGGCGTTTCATCATCCCTAAGGTGTATTTACGAAATGAAAAGCAGGTCCAGACAACCGTTTAATAACTAAATCCTTTAGCTCATTCTCAACCCCGATCTCTTCCAAAGCTTCAGTCATGCAAGCCAGCCAGGCTTCGGCTCTTTCGCGCGTGACTGGAAAAGGAAGATGTCTTGCTCTCATCATCGGGTGGCCGAAGGCATCCGAAAACAACGATGGTCCGCCAAAAAATTGCGATAAGAACATAAACTGTTTCTCCATCACCGGCTCAATATCCTCCGGGAACAAAGGCCCAAGCAGGGGATTAGCCTTTACCTTGGGATAAAAAGCCTCCACAAGCTGCTGAATGGCCTTTTCACCGCCCAGATTATCATAAATGCTTAAACTTGGATTCACGGGATTCCTCTCCAACTTCCACATTGAATTTTTTAATGCTGTATATCAATTATAGCAAAAAAAAATAAAAGCTCCTAACGGAGCCCTTACGTATCAACAGGATCAACCTGCTACTATGTCAATAACTTCGCCAATCCTCTTCACTAGAATGGACGCGAGAAGCGCGGATAACATACACAAAGGCGCATACAAGTACACCTGCTACATAACTCATAGCCAACACTCCATCCATCAGAGATTTTTCTCGTCAAGTCTACATCTGTGATTTTTATTCTAACACATATTAGTCAAAAATACAGTATAAATTGTAATCGCTTTCTTGCTTTTTTTGTGCTGTTTGTCCTAATCCGATCATACACTTGGTACTATGACCCATTGTGGAGGCGTTCCTCATGAATTTAGCGCGAATCACCATGTCGCTGATGGTTATCGCCATGGCGGCGATCGGCGTTCTGATGCTGACGTATCCCGAAGCTTCCTGGGAAGCGGGCGTTACGGGGCTCGCCATTTGGTGGGAGGTGCTGTTTCCCTCCTTGTTTCCCTTCTTCGTTATATCCGAACTGATGCTCGGCTTCGGGATTGTCCATTTCCTTGGAAAACTGCTTGATCCCCTGATGAAGCCTTTATTTCGAATCCCCGGCAGCGGCGGCTTTGTCGCGGCTATGGGCTTTGCCTCCGGCTACCCGGTCAGCGCCAAGCTCGCAACCAAGCTCAGGGAGCAGCAGCTCATCAGCCGGGTGGAAGGCGAAAGGCTCGTGGCCTTCACGACGTCTTCCGACCCAATTTTTCTGATCGGCGCCGTATCTGTTGGTTTCTTTGGCAGCTCCAAGCTCGCGGGCATTCTCGCGTTGGCACATTACGGAAGCGCCCTGGTTCTAGGCTTCATGATGAGGTTTTACGGCACGAAGGAGAAAAGCGATGGCCAGGGAACCGACTATAATATAACTTCGGGCCAAGGCTCGGCTCCGTCCAGCCCCGGGTCTGGGAGTTCAGCGAAGTTCAGCTTGCGGCTCGCTCTCCAAGCGATGCACGAGGCTCGGCAAAATGACGGGCGCAGTCTCGGCGAGCTGCTGAAGCAGGCTGTCGCCTCCTCCCTGCAGCTTATGGCCGTGGTCGGCGGGCTGGTTGTCTTCTTCTCGGTTATCCTCGAGCTGCTGACCGTTTCAGGCATGATGACCTTGCTCTATGCCGGTGTCCACAGCTTTTTGAGCTTAACCGGCCTACCGACCGCCTTGGCCGAGCCCTTCGTGGGAGGGCTCTTCGAGGTTACGCTGGGTGCCAAAGCCGCCGCCGCCCCGGTCGCTGTCCCGCTCATGTATAAAGCTGCCGCCGCGGCGTTTATTTTATCCTGGGGGGGCTTGTCTGTTCACGCTCAGGTGGCCAGCATTCTGAACGGAGCGGATTTGCGCTACGCCCCTTTTCTAACGGCACGCCTCATTCACGGCGTTATGGCAGCCGTATTTCTTCTGCTCCTATGGAAGCCTTTTATGGGCTCCCTATCGGCCTCCGCATGGCTCGCTTCATTGGAAGGAGAATCGCGCACGGGATGGGGCAGCGTTCCTGATGCCTTTATCATTTTTCTGAAATTCATAACGGTTCTCCTTATTTTATCTCTGCTTGCCCGAATCATTCATCGAATGCTTACCTGGGTCGAAGGGAGATCGAGGAAATGAAAACGTTGTGTTCTGTTTCAGAATTGATTATGATCTTTACAAAAGGGTATTTCTTGCGATACCAGGAAGCTCTTGCTTCGAACTTTATACTTTCTGATATCTAATACAAAGGAGCCTGTCATCTTGAGATATTACGTTCTTGACCGTGGCGATCAATTGTCCGTTGAATTGAGTGAGAAATTCCATCAATTGGCCGCTAAACAAGGTCTTCAGTTGGATGCAGAGTCACCGGACATCGTCGTTTCCATTGGAGGAGACGGGACGATGCTCCATGCTTTCCATACGTTCATTGACCGTATTCCGTCAATCTCATTTGTGGGGGTACATACCGGGCATCTCGGTTTTTTTGCCGATTGGCAAGCCAATGAAATTCCTGAGCTCGTCGATATGATCACCAGACACAAAGATGAATCCTTGCTCAAGCCCCGGATCGTTCATTATCCGCTTATTGAGCTGGAGATTCAGAAGAAGTCAGGAACCTCCTCGTATATTTGTTTGAATGAATTTACGCTGAAGGGCGTGGACGGAACGATTGTCGCCCAAGTCGATATCAATGACCAAATGTTCGAAATGTTCCGGGGAGACGGATTTTGCATTTCTACGCCTTCCGGAAGCACGGCTTATAACAAAAGTCTTGGCGGAGCCATCATTCATCCTTCGATTAAAGCCTTGCAAATTTCCGAAATCGCTTCGATCAATAACCGGGTCTTCCGGACGATCGGCTCATCCTTGGTGCTTCCGAAGCATCATCATTGCGATATCTATTCGCGTAAGGAACAGAATTTACTGCTTACTTTGGATCATATCAACCATCCGATCAGCGATCTTATCTCCGTACGCTGCCAGGTAGCGAAGCAAAGCGTCAGCTTCGTCCGCTATCGTCCTTTTCCTTTCTGGAATCGGGTCCGCAATGCCTTCCTCGGATAAAAAATGGCATACCCGTGCTTTACATTAAAACGGATGTTCACTGAACATCCGTTTTCCTATATAAATTTCCCTTTTTTACCTGTATAGTAGAGTTATATATTTAGTTAATACATAGCAAAGGACGTATTATTATTATGATCAAATCATGGTACAAAACAGCTTTAATATCGCTTCTTTTTCTCGCGCTTTGCTTTCCTCAGGCCGCATATGCAGATCAATCTGACAAGCAAGCCGCAGAATTAGGCGATCTCGAAATACTCCAGGAGGTCCTTCAATACTTGAATGACAACAATATCGAGGGTGTTCAGAGAGAAGAGTTCATCGAAAACGCCATACGCGGCATGGTTTACACGCTAGACGATCCTTATTCGGATTATTTCACCAAAGAAGAGCTTGAGGAATTTGAGGGCCAGCTTAATCAGGAGTATGTCGGTATAGGAGTTCTGGTCCGTTTTATTCAAGACCAGCTCTATGTGACTGAGGTGCTCGACGGCTCTCCCGCCAAATCGGCAGGTCTGCGTAAAGGAGATATCATCGCCCAGGTCGATGGCCATGAAGTTACCAGCCCAGACGATATTTATCTCATTCAGGGCGAGGAGAATACGAAGGTGAAGGTCACAGTCAAAAGAGGGAGCAGCCAGCTAAGCTTCCAGATCACCCGTGCCCACTTCGCTTTGCCTGCCGTATCGAGCCGCCTGATATCAGCGGGCGATATTGGATATATCGCCATCTCCACATTCTCTGACCAAGCGGATGAAGAGTTTGCCGTTCATTTGAACAAGCTCCGTAAGTTAGGAATGAAGTCTCTCGTGCTCGATCTGCGCGACAATCTAGGCGGTTACGTAGAATCGGCCCAGAATATCGCCAAGCAGTTGATCAAAGACGGCGTGCTGATGTATATCGAGAGTCAGAACGGCAGACTGGAAGCCATTAAAATCACAGACGGCAGCTCGCTCGGCATGCCGGTCGTTATTTTGACCAATGAATGGACGGCCAGCGCCTCGGAAATTTTAACCGCGGCATTGCGCGATAACGGCATCGCAACGGTGGTAGGTACTCAGACGTATGGCAAAGCCCGTATTCAAAATGTTTACTCTTTATCGAACGGGGGCTCTTTGAAGCTGACGATTCTGAAATACTTAACGCCAAATCTCGAAGATTTCAATTATTTCGGCCTCGAACCAGACATCGAGGTGAACCTTAGTTCAACGGCTCAGCTTATTACGGCCATGCATCAAATCGGTCTCAAAAATATGGAAGTAAGCGGAAGTCCTTCCGAGCTGAACATAAACAACGTCTCCTTCACCGGCTACCTTGATGTCGTGCAGGAAGGAAGCAAAGTTTATGCTCCCTCCCGCGTACTTGCTGCGCTCGTACAGGGCCAAGCTTCCTGGACAACCGATACTGGAGTGCTGACGATCACCGGCGACTCAGGTAAGCAGCAGCAATTTAAACGCAGTACCGGCAGCGTTAAAATTCTAAACGACGAAACCTATATCGAGCTCCAGGAATTCCAGAAGAAATATCCTGGCATCGAGTGGAGCTATCAGAAGGGAATCTTGAAGCTGAAGATAAAAGGGAGTTAGCATTTTCCACAAAAAAGACGGTTTCCGAGCAGGTCGGAAACCGTCTATATTTTTCTCGTTTAAGCTTCTATTTTATCCATAAGCAGCCGCTGGTTACTTCATATCGGAGGCGATTTTTAGTCGGAAGCGCCCTCTGTGTTCGACGTCGGGGCCTTTGAAGCTCCCCTGTTCTCTTTATTCTCCTTCGACTTCTGAAGAACAAAATATGCGCAGCCGAAATTGCAGTACTCATTGATATAGTCCGTGATGCCCGAAAAAGCAGTATCCCGGTTCACCTTGGGATGGTTGTCCCGCAGGAAGCCTTTAAGTCTTAGCTTCTCGTAGCCCCAGTCCCCAAGAATATAATCGTACCGATCCAGCACTTCGCTGTATCTCTGCTTAAACGCCTCAGCGTCCCAAGCATCCTTGTAATTCTGAATCAGCTCGTATGTTCTGCCGCCGATCTGGATCATTCGGTATCCCCCTCTTGCCTTGCCCTTAAATTTCTGCCGGAACGCTTTCCTGACGGCTCTTCGCTGACTTAACCTGCTCATGGGCATGATAAGAACTGCGAACAAGCGGGCCGGATTCCACGTGGCTGAAGCCACGCTTCATGCCCTCTTCCTTCAGCTCAGCAAATTGCTCCGGGCGATAATATTTCTCCACATTCAAATGCTTTGGCGAAGGCTGCAAATATTGACCAATCGTCAAAATATCGCAGTCCACGGCCCGCAAATCGTCCATCGCTTGCAAAATTTCCGACCACTCCTCGCCTACGCCCAGCATAATGCTGGATTTCGTAGGGATGTCCGGCTGCATCCGCTTGGCACGCTGAAGCAGCTCCAGCGAGCGGCGGTACTTGGCCTTGGCGCGCACACGATCCGAAAGACGTTCAACCGTTTCGATATTATGGTTCAGAATATCCGGCTTGGCGTCCATAACGATTCGCAGCGAGTCCTCGTTGCCTAAAAAGTCAGGAATCAGCACCTCTACGCTGCAAAATGGCATACGGCCCCTTATAGCGCGAACCGTCTCTGCAAAAATAGTCGCACCGCCATCCTTCAAATCATCCCGCGCCACGCTAGTGACTACGCAATGGCGCAGCCCCATCTTCTCGGCAGCCTCGGCGACTCGTTCCGGCTCCTGCAGATCCAGCTCCGTAGGCATGCCCGTATTGACTGCGCAGAAGCGGCAGGCTCTGGTGCAAATATCGCCAAGGATCATGAATGTGGCCGTACGGTTCGCCCAGCATTCATATATATTTGGACAACGCGCTTCTTCACATACGGTATGTAATGTCTTCGAGCGCATCATTTCTTTAATTTCCTGATAATTGTCGCCAGTCGTCAACTTGATTCGAATCCAATCCGGTTTCGGTTCTTTAGCTAGTTTGGACAAGAATAGAGACCTTCCTTCTCTTGGATTAGGCTATAGCGCCATTATTATACCATGAATCGTCTGGAAAAACCTCCTTGGCAAATGGAATAAAAAAACATCTTTTGTCCCAACCTAAAAAAACGTTGTTTACTCTAAGGGTAATCGGCGACGGAATTTTAAAGGAGGAGATCTCACATTGAGGTCAAGCTTTTTATTCGTCAGCAGACTTATTCCCTGCTTCATTAGCATGACGGTACTGACGTCATTGTGGAGTATTCCTGGTTTTGGGGCATCGGCTGCAGAGGCTCCCGGCAAGCCAAGTTCATCTCCCCCCAAAAACGTCTATGAGCTGAGAAGAAGCCTATATGAGGAAATCGGCCTATTGACGCAGATTCCTTGGCACTGGCTTGCCGCCATAGATCAATATGAACGGACGATCACCCCGCGCAAACAGCAAAAACCGGAGTCGAACAATAAATTGATCGGTATTCGCTTTAAGGAGCCGATCTGGGCGGGACCTTTGAATCCTAACCCTAATGATACGGATCCCGCGACGATCGCCCTATTCGGCGGTATCGGCAAAGACGCGACGGCTGACGCTATAGCCGATCCCCATAATGATCGGGATGCTTTATATACGATGGCAGAGTATTTGCTTCATTTCGGCTATAGCGACGACGACATCCGAATCGCGCTCTGGCGCTATTACCAGAACGATTCATCCGTAGAGCGAATCCGCCAATTCGCCAAGATTTACAAATCCTTTGATCGAATCGACCTGTCCGCAAGTGCTTTTCCGCTTCCCGTAAAAAGCAACTATACTTACCGAGATACCTGGGGAGATCGACGCGGTTGGGGCGGCCTCCGCACTCATGAAGGAACGGATTTGTTTGCGTCCTATGGAGTGCCTGTGCGAAGCGCATGCTACGGGATTGTCGAGACTAAAGGCTGGAACCCCTATGGAGGCTGGAGAATCGGAATTCGCGACTTGAACAACCGCTACCATTACTATGCTCATCTGCAAGGCTTCGAGAAGAACATTAATATCGGCGACACCGTCACCCCCGGCCAGACCGT
The DNA here is from genome assembly GCF_042714055.1 of Paenibacillus lentus. Classification (GTDB taxonomy): domain Bacteria; phylum Bacillota; class Bacilli; order Paenibacillales; family Paenibacillaceae; genus Fontibacillus; species Fontibacillus lentus_A. The sequence continues at coordinate 55,289 of NZ_JBHGVC010000007.1, read as the reverse complement.
GGGCTGGGTGGGCAGCAGCGGGTACGGCCCTCCGGGAACGCAAGGCCGATTCCCGCCCCACCTTCACTACGGTATTTATAAGGATACCGGAACGAGGGAATGGGCGTTTAATCCGTTTCCCCTGCTGAAGCAATGGGAAAGAGCCGACCGGATGAAGCAAAACAAAAAGGGCGCCTCCTGACTGACAGGGGCCCTTTTTGCCTTCAGAGGCACTACCGTTCCTTATCCAATCGCTGCTAAAAAGACGTCCTCCCGTAGAAAGACGCCCGACTGCTGTGTATCTATTTTGCCTAGCCACCCACGCTAGGCGTCTGCCGTGATCTATCTTGCCTATCACTCATGCTCTGCTGCGCCGCTGTGATCCGAACCCGGTGAATTAGGAATGGACGGCAGGGCAATATTAGGCGCACTTACGCCGCTATCTCCGACGGGATTTCCTTTGCTATCGTAATAATACATCGGGACGTCGCCGACCACCAGCATATAGGATACGGGTATTTCGGTCTCCACCGACTGTGGCCCCATATCGAAAGGAACCACCACAGCAAGCTCCGTTCGCACGCGTAAAAATACTTCAACGAGAATCATATTGATCCCCGCTTCCTGGCGCCGTGTGTTTAAGTCGACCTTCACATCGCCTTTTGGTTCGATGCGTATCGGAATATTCGGCCCAAAGGAGGCCAGAATCGGACTGCCGAGCGCCTGGCCGAGCGGGATATGCTCTGACAATCTCGACACTTCATCAAGCGTAGACCGAACTGTCTGGATCGTATCGGACGTAATTTGCATATGCGCAGAGTAATTGAGCATAAACCCGGTGATTTTACCGGAGGAATCCGTTTTCCAATCGATGAGATTGTCAATTTGCTCCCGATTGGCCACTTGGGCCGTAATTGCCTCATTGATCGATTCGGTAGCGATTTGCTTCACCCGGATTTGGGCGAGATGCTTAATGGGCCCGATCATATTCCGCTCGACATATTGACCGAACATCAGGAACGCAACCAAGGCGACGATACAAGCGATGAACCAAATGTTTCCCCGGCTGAGCTTCCCCCTTGTTCTCCGGCTACGCCATCTTTTTCTCCTCCGCATTCTCATCCCCCTGCAGCAGTTAAATGTCTACACATACAAGTTATGCGGGACAGATGGGAAAAAGAAGGACAAAGAAATACAACTATTCGATAACAACACCAAACACACCATCAATCGACTTCATATCCATAATGAACTCTGCTGTATCCATAAGCTTAGGGATTAGAAGGTGAAATTGCATTTCCAGATAAAAACCACTCTCCCCTTCTGCCTTCCAGCTGCTTTCGATTAGGGATAGCTTCTCTGTAACAATGGCTTTCGCAGACAGTGTTTCGTTTACTTGGTGCAGAAGTCCCTTTTGGTCAGCCGCCCGAATCGTTAAAATTCTCGACTTCTTGGCCTTAAGAAACCGCTGCTCCATTTTGTTAAACAGCCACAGGATCAGGATTACGAGAACCGTAGAGATGATCGCCGCAAAGTAAAATCCTGCACCAATCGCCAGACCAATGGCGGCAACGACCCAAATGGAGGCGGCCGTCGTTAACCCCGTAATCGATTTACCTGTAAACTGAATAGTCCCCGCTCCCAGGAAGCCGATCCCCGTAATGACCGCAGTGGCTAATCTCGCCGGGTCAATTCTTACATTGGCTTCCCCTACAAAGGCGGAAAATCCGTATACCGAAAGCAGCATAATGAGTGCCGAGCCCATACATACAAGGATATGAGTTCTGAATCCGGCAGCATGATTGTTGAACTCTCTTTCAAATCCGATGAATCCGCCAAGCGCCATCGCCAGGATAAGGCGAATCAGCATCTCGGCCTGATCCAAAACCCAGGGATTACTCATGTTGTCATTCCATCCCTTTCCCGCGATATTCTCCGGGTGTAAGACCTGTCAATGATTTGAATAGTTTAGCAAAATAACTCTTGTTATCATAACCAAGTGATTCGGATATCCCTTCGACACTGTGATTGCTCCATCTCAGCAAATCCTTGGCCCGTTCAATCTTCACCCGGTTCACGTATTCTACAAAGGTCTCTCCGGTTTCTTTCTTATACATCCTGCTGAAATAACTGGCATTCATATGCAGCTCCTTAGCAATTTCTTCGAGTGAGATTTTACTATTCATATGAAGCTCAATATATCGCTGCGCCTGCATAATTTCAGGTCGTTTTGCCTGTATATATACAGAGTGTACGAGTTGAATAATCGTGTTAAGATGCTGGAGCATCCATGCTTCCAGTTCATCCAGTGAGCCTAGCTCCGCTATCGTATGATGGTACGCTTCTGTCGAGTAGCGGGTTCCAGAAGGGTTCAGTGACCCTAATCTCATCTCCATGTCGTACAAAATTTTAAGAAACCATTCCTTGACGGCTGCCGGACGACATCTATATTCACGGATCCGCTTCATCCAGTATTCCAGCGTCTCTCTCAATCTCAATTCATTTTGAACAAAGAACAACTCCAAAAATTGCTGGGATGCCTCCTTATATAACCCATTCAAGTCCTCCTCTGAAAAATCCAGAGGTTCATATGGCAGAATAGAGCCTAGCGGATAATAGAAGCGATCCTCCTCACTCCCGAGCAACAGATCGCCCACTACTTTCTTTACTTCTCGGCGATTAGAGACGGCCTCCCCCAATAAGAAGGACGCTCGCACTGACAAATATTTATGAAGGGAGTCTTGAATACTCTCTAGAACAGTCATATCTGCTTCATTAAAGTAAGCCGAAGAGACCGGAATCCACAGTACATACAACTGGGAGGAATAAGGAGTAACGGCCGCATCTGGAATTTTCCTAAGCATTTCTTCAATAATGTTCTCAACGGCTCCGGTCAGTATATTATGGCTGCCAAACTTATCCATCAAAGCATTATGATCGCCAAGATAACAAAGAACAGGGCTGTAATGGCACGGGGGAATCCTAATTCCAAAATCCGAAGCTAATTCTCCCCATTCCCTGTCGCCGAGCAGCGAGTCTTCCAGAGTCCGTTCCAGGAACACCTGCTTGCGGAGTGACCGGTTGCCAGCCTCTGAGCTCTTTAGACGATGAAAATGCTCTACCGAGCGCTTCTCCTCCTGCAACTGCACACATATTTTTTGCAGCATTTCCCGAATATAGTTCGGCTTGAACGATTCCTTCAAGATGTAATCCTGCACTCCGAGTCTTACAGCCTGCCTCGCGTACTCAAATTCATCCTGGCACGATAAAATAACCGCCCGCAGTTTAGGTTGTCTCTTGCGAAGCTGCTCGATCAATTCCAGGCCATTCATGTGGGGCATTCCGATATCGGTTATCAGAATGTCCGGCATCTCCTCTTCAGCATGTTTGAGCGCATCAATTCCATTATCATAAGAACCGATCAGCTTAAGACCCAGCTCCTTCCAAGGTATGCTTACCTGCAGAAATTCGAGTACAGGATAGTCGTCATCCACCAGCATCATCTTCAACATGTTGTCTGCTCACCTGCCTGAATCGGTATTAGAAATAAAATAAATGTACCTTGTCCCGGCTCACTCTCGATACGAAGTTCAAACCTAGGGCCATAAATCATACGCATTCGAGTATATACATTCCGCAGACCGATACCTGAGAAACTGCTGGCGGCCATTTCTTTATTTCCATCCTGGATCTCTTCTACAGTCAGACTCAGCCGCAGCCGTTCCAGCTGTTCCGAACTCATCCCTATCCCCTTATCATGAACGGCTACACACATCAGTTGACCCTCGACCCAGCTTCGCAGCGATATTTCTCCTGCGCGTTGCTGGAATCCATGAATGTAGGCGTTCTCAATTAAAGGTTGTAAGAAGAATCGCGGAACCTCCATCGTCAAAGTATCCCTGGAGGCGTCAACATCGACTGTCATATTGTCCTTATGCCGATAATTTAACAAATCAACATAATTCATCACCATTTCTATTTCCTCGATTAGCGGAATCATCGAATTGTTTCGATTGATCGTCATTCTTAACAAGGAGGAAAGGGATGCAATAATATCGGCATTCTCTTCATCCCCCTTCATAAGAACCCTTAGGCGGATAGAATTGAGGGTATTAAACAAAAAGTGAGGATTAATCTGCGCCTGAAGCATGGCAATTTCAGCTTTTCTTTTCTGCGTCTGCTCAAGCGTAATTCGTTCAATCATCAGTTCCACTTGATCGATCATATGATCGAACGACTTCCCAAGTTTCCCTACCTCATCCTTGCCTCGAATGTTAGAACGAACGCTCAAATCTCCGCTTTCCACTAGGGTCGCCACCCGCTCAAGCTTGATAATCGGTGCGGTAAATTGACGAAGCAAATATACCAGGATGACAATCAATACACAGAACATCGCTCCCTGAATAGCAAAATTGGCAGCATAAATCGCATTTACTTTGCCAACCACTGCGTCATATGGGGTATTTAATAGCAGTTTCCACTTTCCAATCGATAACGGCTGTGTAAATAAGAGACGACGTTGTCCCTCTATCGTGATCAGCACCGGATCCGCTTGATGGGGAATCCTATCCGCGTAAGCCAATTGACGACCAATCTGATCGGCGTTATGGCTGGAAATAATCATCCCATCCTCATCAATCAGCATCGTCTCTTCTTCCAAACCATCGGATGGAAACGCCCCATTGATTTCATTCTCGTAAATACTGGCAATGACATAAGCATAGGTTTTCCCTGAAGGGGTTCTTAGTGTTTTTCCAAGGGTCAGCACATAGGGATTCCGCTGCTTCTCACTTTCCAGATACGTAGGGATCGAACCCACCCAATAAACATCAAACGCTCTCATATTCGTAAGATGGCCAAACCAGGAAGTCTCCTCAAACTTTATAGGGTTGAATTCTGAATAGGGGTAGTTCGTGAACGATTTTCCGTTCGGCAGCAATATCGTTATATAAGTGCGTTCACCGCTATATGTCAAATTGTTAAGCTTGTCCGAAATAATATTCTGGCTCATCACCTCATCGGATTGATCCAGATTGGCTTCACCATTCATTTTCAGTATTCGAATAAAATCCGAGTCAAACTGAATGTAATTGCATATATAAATCATTCTTTTTAGCAGGTTGGAAATATACGTATCTGATAATTCAAGGGATTTCTTCTGTTCCTTGATCGCTTGTTCAACAAGAATGTCTTTCGTTGAATAGCTGACCGCCAGGAAAGCTGTATAGCCCGGTATAATCAGACATATCAAGCAAGCTAATATTATTTTTCTACGCAGGGACAGGGTGAACAGTCTTTTCATGATGATTGTTGACCTTCCGTAATAATGATATATAGGAGAATAAGAGAGAGACTGGGCAGTCCCTCTCCACATCATTATACACTCATTATTTATCTGTTATTGTCGACAATTTTCTGCAAAGCTTTTACCGAGTTTTGAATCGTTGTTTCCAAGTCCTGTTTGTGTAACAAGTACAGCTCATATTCGTTCTTATATGCCCCGTCCAGTTCTGCCTGATAGAAGGGAGGAATGCTCGCTTTGGCTGACTTGCTATTCTCCATCGTATAGAGCAGACTATCTTTATCCACGTTCTCAGGTGTTAACGCATTAGCTAGCACATCATCAATTTTCTTGTCCAGAACTTGTCCATTCCAAGCCGAGAACTGCTTGCCTTGAACATCGAGCCCTTTTGTCGTATAGAAACGAATAAATTGGTAGGCTTCATCCTTGTGCTTCGAGTGAACCGAGATGCCCAAAAAATCAGTTGCTGCTGGATTATAGCCAATCGGGTCTTCCTTGCTATTACGCGGATAAGGAGCAAATACCGTCTGGAACGTTGCTGGAAGCTTCTCTGTACCGCCAGACTCTGCCGCCATCCAGTTGCCAATGATGACCATCCCTACTTTACCTGTCATATACAGTTGGCGATAATGCAGCTTCTGGGATACCGCGTCTGCATAAGGAACTGCGGTTTTATCAACATTCTCCATGTTATAGCGCATTTGAAGAGATTGTCTGACCAGATCATTGTCCACATTGACGGTTCCGTCACTCAACACAATTTTGTTATTCTCCTGTTGATTGTTGAGCCATAGTGAAGCAAATTCAGGCCAGGTATGGAAGTAGGTTCCGTAACGCTTGTTTGCCCCTTCCCCCTTTGTCAGCTGCTTGGCATAATCCTGGAACTCTTCCCAAGTCCAGTCTGTAGGGACAGGCAGGCCTGCTTCATCCAGATAGGACTTGTTTAGAAGCACGAAACGATCTTCATAGCTTCCCGGTATCGCAAAAATATCACCGCCAATGGCTGCATCAGCTTTGTATTCATCCTCATATTTTACCCCCTCTTTATCAAAGAAGCTGTTTAGAGGTTCTACAAGGCCAAGACTAGCCCGACTGGAGTAAGGCTCAGGGCCATTAAAATGAACAACGTCCATATCTTCACCGGAAGACATCAGCATGTCCAGTTTGTTCATCGACTCATTAGAAGTCCCGTTCTCCATAAGTGTGACATAATCGACCTTGATTCCCGGATTCTCGGCTTCGAATGCCTTAATAATCGGTTGTACTTCCTCATCGGTATACCAGCTGTGCCACTTGATGGTGACTTGTTCTGCTGAACTATTACCGTTTTTGTTCTCCCCGCCCGCAGCGGAATTGCCTCCATTACTGTCTTTGCTGCCGCATCCGGATAGTAGACCAAGCATAAGAACTGCGGACATCGTTAATGAAAACCATTTCCTTCTCATGATGAACCCTCCTTATATATGTGAAGCTCTATCTACAAAGTAACAAATTAAGAGGGAACTGAAATTCAATTTTCTTTACCAATTCGTAGTGTTATCTTTACCTCTTTATCAAATCGTCTATTTTTATCCCTTCACTCCACCGAGTGAAATTCCTTCAATAATCTGTTTCTGCCCGAGAATGAATACGATCAAGAGCGGAAGAATAGCCGATACCGATCCGGCCATAATCAAGGAATAGAACTCGCCATGAGCATCAGCGAATTGGCTGATTCCGAGTTGTACCGTGTACTGCGAACTACTGCGCAGGAAGATAAGCGGCCCCTGATAATCATTCCATGTCCAGATAAATCGCAAAATTGCATACGTAATCACCGCTGGCTTACAGAGTGGTAACGCGATACGCATAAATATTTTGAAGAATCCAGCTCCGTCCAGCTGAGCAGACTCGATATACTCGTTGTGCACACCCATGAAAAATTGCCGCAGCATAAATGTTCCCAGAACACTGAAGCTTCCCATAAGGATCAATCCTGTGTGCGTATCGTACAAGTTTAGCTCGCGATATAAAATAAATAACGGTACTAATGTCGCTTCATGCGGAATCATATATAGCGCAAGCACCATAAAGAACACGGTGTTTCTCCCGCGGAAATCGATCTTCGAGAAACCGAAAGCCGCAAGGCTGGATACGATACATGAGAATAAGGTGGTTAATCCTGAGATCTTGATCGAATTCCAATAATAACGCAAGAAGTTCGCTTTTCCAAACCATACTTCACGGTAATTCTCTATCGCATTCCAATGTCTTGGAATCCATTCGATCGGATAATTAAACACATCTCCTTCCGGCTTAAAGGAGGCTGACAGCATCCAGATGAACGGCATCATGAACATGAGACCGGCCATGCCAAGAATTACCGTGTAGATTATCTTTTTGACGTCGATCCGATTTACGGTATTCATCTCAGTAATTCACCCACTTCCGCTGTCCATACCATTGGATCGCTGTAATCAGAAGTACACAGAAGAAGAGAACAATCGCCATCGCTGAAGAATACCCTGTCTTCAAGTTGATAAAGGCAGCATCGTACAGATCGTATACAATCGTTGATGTCGAATGGGATGGCCCCCCGTCCGTTAAGACTTTAATGAGACTGAACGCCTTAAAGGAACCGATTATGCCAGTAATCAGTAGAAAGAACGTAGTTGCAGACAACATAGGCACGGTAATTCGTCGGAATTTCACCCATCCCGTGGCTCCATCAATATCGGCTGCTTCATACAAATCCCTCGGTATACCTTGCAGCCCGGCAATATAGACAATCATGTTATAGCCCAGATCGATCCAGACCATGATAAACATGACTGAAGGAAGGGCATATGTCGGATCTGCGAGCCACATCGGCGGATTCTCAACGCCCAGCGCATGCAGCAAACTATTTGCCGGTCCGTATGACGGGTGGAAAATAATTTGGAAAACGACCGCTACCGCTACGACACTGGAAATGCCCGGCATAAAATAAATGACTTTAAATAAGTTCTTGGCGTACACTTTGCTGTTGATGATATAAGCCAGCACTAGTGAAATAGCAAGCGTTATCGGAATAACCAGCATAATCATAAAGTTGTTCATCAGTGATTGTCTGAAGCCATTATCCCCGAACAGTTGAATATAGTTGCCGATCCCAATAAATTTGATCTTGTCAAATCCCGTGACAAACCGCCAGTCAGTGAAGCTTAAGATGACCGAAGCGATAATGGGAAACAGGGTGAACACTATTATTCCAAGCAGCATGGGGGATACAAATAAATAGCCCGCCACCGTATTCCTAAGTTTCCTGTTGTTCTTTAAAAGCATGTTGCATCACCACTCTCCGTTAATAAATTTGAGAATATGCCCCTTATTATAGAAAAATGGCCTTGCATTCATAAGCTTCTATTTTTATGAATTCTAATACTATTTTTACTTATTGATTCGGATCATAGAATTGCGCAAAATAGTATTCATTTATGTAAAAATAGCGGCTTGTTCCGCACGGAACACTGTCCTATGATGGATCTCAAAATAACAGAGGAGTGACAGCAATGACAAAAAGACTTAAGATCGCCGTCATTGGCGGTGGTTCTTCTTATACACCTGAGCTGGTCGAAGGCTTCATCCAATATTACGATCAGCTTCCGGTAAGCGAATTGTGGCTCGTAGATATTAAGGAAGGACTTCACAAATTAACTACGGTCGGAGAGCTAGCCAAACGAATGGTCGAGAAATCAGGACTTCCCATCGAGGTTCATCTCACCACGGATCGCCGCAAGGCTATTGAAGGCACTGACTTCGTCAGCACACAGATGCGTGTCGGTATGCTCGAAGCGCGTGCACTTGATGAATCAATCCCTCTTAAATACAGAGTCATCGGCCAAGAGACGACCGGGCCGGGCGGCATGATGAAGGCGCTGCGGACAATTCCTGTTCTGCTGGATATTTGCCGTGACATTGAGGAGCTGGCTCCAAATGCCTGGCTCCTGAATTTCACCAATCCCGCGGGAATGGTTACGGAAGCCATCAGCCGTTATTCCAAAGTACGTAGTATCGGTCTATGCAATGCGCCGATCGGGCTGCTGAAATGGCTGTCTTCCCGATATGGCGTCTCTCCAGACCAAATCTATGCAGAGTTTACCGGACTGAACCATCTGCACTGGGTAACACGAATCGAGATTGACGGAGAGAACAAGCTCCCTGAATTGCTGCAAGATCGAGAAGGATACTCCGCCAGCAATGTGCCGCAGCATGGTTGGGATCCGACATTTCTATCCGCCCTGGGTGCCTTGCCCTCCTATTATCTGAAATATTTCTATATGACGGGGACGATGCTGGATGAGCAATTGAAATCGCATTCCGGCAACGGAACACGCGCCGAAGTCGTGAAGCGGGTAGAGAATGAACTGTTCGAACTGTATAAAAATCCCCATCTGCAAGATAAGCCGAAGCAATTAGAGCAGCGAGGCGGTGCTTATTATTCTGAAGCCGCTGTTAATTTAATGCGTTCACTCTATAATGACACCAGGGACATTCAGACCTTGAACGTCGCCAATCGAGGAATCATTGATTTCCTTCCGGATGATGCGGTCATTGAAGTCAACTGTGTCATTACGAAGAACGGGCCGCTTCCTCTGCCGATTACCGGACTGCCGGAGCATATCAAAGGACTAATTCACGCCGTCAAAACGTACGAGCGTCTGGCCATTGACGCTGCTGTCACTGGGGACTGGGAGAAGGCGTTGATGGCGATGGTTCATCACCCGCTTGTTCCTTCAGTTGAAGTCGCCATACCGCTTCTGGATGAAATGCTCGAAGCTAACAAAGCTTACTTGCCGCAATTTTTTAGAGATTAACAGCAATACAAGCACCGGATCGGCTTGATTAGCCTGCCCGGTGCTTGTATGGTCTTGCCCTCTCTGCAGAGATTCATTTCCTCGACTCTTCGAACGGGATGGGCTCAAGCAATCCCATATCCAGACATGTCTTTATCGATAACCGCTTGATTCCGTTCGTAAATTGGATTTCTATAATCTCTCCTTCAAGTTTCACAATGTTTCCTACCCCAAATGCATGATGCAGCACTTGCCTTCCCTGTACCAAGGCGGTTCTTGATTGGATAGCATTCGGGTTGTACAGCACAGCCGTTGCCTGTCTGGAGTTCCTCGCTTGCCCCTGATCGACCGGCTTCCTAGCAGCAAGCTTCGAAGGATTCTGAATATCCCGCACCTCGGATACAAATGCAGACTCCGTTGCCTTCTCTCCCTCCCTTTGCTGATAAGTCAGCAGCTCAAGACGGGTCTTGGCTCTGGTAATACCGACATAGAACAGACGGGCCGCTTCCTCCATCAGCTCGCTATTCCGATCCCCCGACCGATGTTTAAGATCTTCCTTCGACGGAATGATGCCGTTAACCAAATCGATCATATATACATGCTTGAACTCCAAGCCTTTGGCGCTGTGAAAGGTTGAAAAGGTAACGGCATGCTGACCCTTTTTGGACTTCGAGGACTTCAATAAGGCCTCCAAGTGCTTGAGGCGCTGCGCGAATTCCTCCATCGAATTCAAAGATTCCGCAATCTCCTGCAGCGAGTTCAAGATGCCTAGCAAATATTCCTTCCGGAAGCCCAGCCGCTCGCACATTTTATCGAGTGCTTTATCATAGCCTAGCTTCGTTCTGATGACGTCAATCGCCTCTAAAGGCGGCATGCCCTTCATCTGTTCAAAGATCCATTTGCACTGCGGCAGCTGCTTCAACTGATAGTCCTGCAGCGGGACATAGCTCAGCAAATTATCAAATACAGACTCATTGTTGTGAATCTCCTTTAATGCTGCCATCTGCTGCTTCGTAATATAGCCATTAAATTTCGTATGAATGGCCTCTAAAATATCAGGCCGCCGATCCGTATACGACATCCTCATGAAATTGAGAATATCCTGCACGACCCAATGTGAAAAGAAGCGATTATCTGCATCGCGCATATAAAACGGAATTCCTGCCCGATCAAATTGATTCATTAAATCAAGGGAGGATGAATTGTTCCGATAGAGCACGGCAACCTCACCCAGATTGTCCAGCTTGCGGATTTCCTCGACCAAATACTTCGTTTGCTGCTTATAGTCGGGCAGAGTCTTGATGGAGATCGGCTGTTCCTCATCGTTATGTGTGAACATTATCTTGTCGTAGCGATTTTTATTCCGCTGGATGAACTGATTGGCCGTCTCGACAATATTTTTGGAAGATCGATAATTCTGTTCCATATATAAAATCCGGGCTTCCGGATACACCTGTCCAAATTGAAGCAAATAAGACGGCTCCGCCCCTCGCCAGCTATAAATCGACTGGTCATCGTCCGCTACCACGCATAGGTTGCGATGCTCCATAACGAGCTTCTCGACAATCGCATGCTGTACCAGCGACGTATCTTGACTTTCGTCCGTGAGCATATAATCGTAGCGCCGCTGATATTTACAGAGCAGCCGGGCGTCTTTGCTTAAAATTTCATGGGCCAGCGTCAGCATATCGTCAAAATCGATAAGCAGGCCGTTCGGATGCTCTCGCTTGAATTTCTCATACGCGCTGAGGATTTGATCCGCATGACGTACGCTGCAGGTCACATCGCGCCACTTGCTTTCTGGGATCATTTTATTCTTGATATAGCTAATATAAGTCGTTAGCTCCTCCAATTGATCATCCGTGATATTTTCACCCGTGATTGCTCTAAAAATATCGCGCAATATCAATTTTTTATGCAGGGAGGGAGCCGCTGGGTCACCTGCTTCTCCCGGTTCCATATCATGCGCCGCTCCATGCCCCTCGATAATCTGGAAGGAAGTTCTTTGGGCACGGAAGCACTCTCGCACAATTTCAAAGGCTAGACTATGAATCGTTGAAAAGTCTACGGACGGCAGCTCTGGAAAAAGCCGCTTAAACCGCTCCTTCATATCCCCGGCCGAAGCCCGGCTGAAGGTGATCGCCTTTATTCGTGAAGGCTGCACCCCTTTCTCCTCGATAAGGTAGCCGACCCGCATCAGCAATGTCGTCGTCTTGCCCGAGCCTGGTGCCGCAAGCAACAGCAGCGGGCCTTCCGTATGCAGCACCGCTTGCTGCTGTACTTCATTAAGATGAACAGCGATCTGCTGTTTTTTACGTATGAAAAAGGGATGTTCTCGCTGCATGATGATTCCTTTCAATTTACTCCATTTCTTAGGTGGGACAAATAAGAAGCCGAGCAGTTGTCAGAAACGAATTCTGAATCTGCTCGACTTCACTCATTTATTCATTATATCAGAGCATGGGAAGGTTGCCATCTCAAAATGGAATGGAGAACCTTATTTCCACCACGTATCGAACGGCGTGGCCGGGAGCTCTCGCTTATGCCGCGATACGGCATACCGCTTCTCAATGCTTGCTTGATCCTGCGGAGCAACGGCATTTCCCGTCAAGTATTGATCAAGCACTTCGTAGCTGATTCCAAGCTCGGTTTCGTCTGCCTGCAGAGGCTTGTTGTCCAACAGATCAGCTGTCGGTATTTTCAAATATAAGCGCTCCGAAGCCTTCAGCTCCATAAGGAGCTCGCGCCCCTGCCCCTTCGTCAACCCCGCTAGAGGAAGAACATCCGCCCCTCCGTCGCCGAACTTCGTGAAGAAGCCCGTGATGGATTCAGCGGCATGATCCGTACCTATAACCAGGCAGCCGGTCTCCCCGCCAATGGCATATTGAACGATCATCCGCATGCGCGCTTTAGCGTTGCCCTTATTGAAATCGGATAATTTGAGATTTGTGCTTTGTTCAACCACGTTAGCAAAAGCCAGAACGGGCTCCTGAATATTCACGACGAACTCTTGATCCGCCTGAATGAACGCCATCGCCGCCTCGGCATCGTCTTCATCCTGCTGCACGCCATAAGGCAGGCGTACGGCATAGAAGGTCGCGTCGTAGCCTTCGGCACGCAGCTCCTGAACCGCCAATTGCGCCAGCCGGCCAGCCAGTGTGGAATCCTGTCCTCCGCTGATCCCCAGCACATAGCCTTTTGCACCGGCTTTCTTGCAGTATGCCTTGAGAAAGTCGATCCGGCTGCGAATTTCCGCTTTTACATCAATGCTTGGCTTGACGTGCAATGCTTCCGTAATTTGCTTCTGAGTATTATCTATTGGCATTGAAACTTACTCCCTTCTACCTGTCGAACTAGCTGCCCTGAGTCGATTCATATTCTTCTTCATAAAATTAACATTACCCTTATCGGCCTGAAAAGCCATCACTCCCGAATCAAAACTTCCTCCTAGCCATCCTGATTCGCCATACGCTGCTGAACCTTTTGCTGGGCTTCTTCAATAAGCTTCATTTTATTATCCCAACAGTCTTGACTTAAATTAACAGGATATTCGGCCGGGTTCAATAGACGCTTGTATTCCTCCCACAGCACATGTAAATTATCCGCTGCAAATTGTCTGATTTCTTGAAGAGTTGGAAGCTCATATACCAATTCCCCGTTTTCAAAAATCGTCTGGTGAAGCTCTCTCGCTTCAAAATTCGTGACGAATTTGGCGATATACGTGTGAACGGGATGGAACATTTTAAGACGATCCTCGTTCTGCGGATTTTCGTACTCCAGGGCAATATAATCGCCTTCCGATTTCTGGTTTCCTTTGTTGATAATACGGTAGACCTTTTTACGCCCAGGCGTTGTAATTTTTTCAGGATTCGAGCTGATTTTGATCGTATCTACCATTTTACCATGCTCATCCTCGATCGAAATCAATTTATAAACTGCCCCGAGAGCTGGCTGGTCGTAAGCGGTAATCAGCTTGGTGCCGATGCCCCATACATCGATTTTCGCGCCCTGCGCTTTCAGGTTCATAATCGTATGCTCATCGAGATCGTTCGTGGCGTAAATTTTCGCCTCAGGGAAGCCGGCCTCATCGAGCATTTTGCGGGCTTCCTTCGAGAAATAGGCCAGATCCCCGCTGTCCAGGCGGATGCCCTTGAAGTTGATTCGATCGCCGAACTCCTTGGCTACCTGGATGGCGATAGGTACCCCCGATCTCAGCGTATCATACGTATCCACCAGGAATACACAATCTTTATGGCATTCTGCGTATTTGCGAAAAGCGGTATATTCATCGCGGTAAGCCTGAACCATGGCATGGGCATGCGTACCGACGGTAGGGATGCCAAATAGCTTGCCGGCTCTCACATTCGATGTTGCTTCAAAGCCTGCAATATAAGCGGCCCTCGTGCCCCAAATCGCGGCATCCATCTCCTGGGCGCGGCGGGTGCCGAACTCCATGCTTATCCCGTTCTCGATCACTTGTTTAATCCGCGAGGCTTTACTTGCAATCAGCGTTTGATAGTTGACGATATTCAGTACGGCTGTTTCGATTAACTGCGCTTCCGCTAGCGGAGCTTCGATTTGCATGATCGGTTCATTCGCAAAAACCAGCTCTCCTTCCCTCATCGAACGAACCGTTCCCGTAAAGCGAAGCGTTTCGAGATAGGCTAGATAATCGTCGCCATAGCCCTCCTCTTTTAGATAGGCTAAATCACTCTCTGTAAAACGGAATTCCTTAAGATAGCGGATGACCCGCTCCAGTCCGGCAAAGACGGCATAGCCGTTTTGAAATGGGATTTTGCGAAAATAGACATCGAATACGGCTTTACGATCATGCATTTGATCCCGCCAATAGGCCTCGGCCATATTGATCTGGTATTTATCCGTATGCAGGGCAAGTCCGTCATCCGCATAAGGCGGCTGGGGAAGCTGAATGTTTGTCTGGCTGCTCATTTCTACCTCTCCTCCTTCTGCTGCAGAATCGTCGCGCCGAGCGTTCCTTTGAAATGCCTTAGTGCCCACGCATGCCCTTCCGGGTCAAAGCTCGCCACGGCATCTGCGTGAATAACGAGCTCAAAGCCTTTGTTGTAAGCATCCACTGCCGTATGCAGCACGCATATATCCGTACATACCCCAACCAAATGAAGCTCGGTTATCCCTCTGGCGCGGAGGGCCAGTTCAAGATCCGTGCCCGCAAATGCGCTGTATCGAGTCTTATCCATCCAATACATGTTTTCGTCATTCTTATAGGTCTGGTACACCGCATCTAACGCTCCATACAGCTTCCGTCCAGCTGTTCCTTCGATATTATGCGGAGGAAACAGCTTCGTCTCCGGATGCAGCGTGTCCCCTCGCTTATGCATGTCAATCGCCAGCACCACAAAATCATTCCGTTCAATAAACTCCTTAGTAAGCTCAACCATTCGCTCTTCGATCGCTTGACCCGGTTCGCCGCAAGTCAATGCTCCATCCGCAGCCACAAAATCATACGTATAATCTACATTGATCAACGCTCTTTTCTTGTTGATAATCATCATAAACTCCTCCTTTGTTAACTTAACACTTATCCTCTTGTTAATTAATGTTTTAAAGAAAAACGTCATTCGACGTATTTTCTAAGGAGCCAGACCGCGATTAGCTGTACTTCTAAAAAAATTTACTTTCTGGCATGATAAATCGAGTTATTTACTTCTACCTCTACAAAACGATACAACTGAGTAGGCTTCTTCGATGTGCGCGTTGTTTTCTTCCCTGCGATTTCTTGTATAAAAGGCAAGGTTTTAATTTTGCGGGCAAAGGCAGCGTCCAAAGCGATGGCGGAATCCTCAGTCACGGTAAGCAGCACGGCTTGGAGCTCAGAATACGTAAACTCTGCCGGCAGAAATTCCTTGGCCACCGTCGTCTCCAGAAGCTTGTGCCGGATGACTGCAATCGCATCAGCGATAATTTGTGCATGGTCAAAGGCAAGATCCAGCTTCAGGACATCTTCTACGGAAAAAAGCTCAACCTCGCTCGCATCATCATTGGCTCTGCGATGAGCAAGCTGGTGCTCCGGTACGATGGCATAATGCGCATTGGAGATGATCCAGCCTCGCGGATCACGTCCGGGAGCGTCGTATACGCCATAATGCTGGAGATGAATATGATCTACGCCAGTCTCCTCTTTCAATTCCCGGGCAGCCGACTGGAAGGCCGTCTCGTCCGGGCCGACGAAGCCGCCGGGCAGAGCCCATTTGCCTGCTTCGATATTGGGGCGTCCTTCACTATCGACCATGCTCCGTTTAATAAGCATAATTTGGAGCTCCATGACGGGAGGCTTAAACATTTCGGTTTTCGTTGATCTAATGGTGAATACTGCAATATCTGAGGTGTACCCGTCAGGTGTTCTATATTTCTTAACGTCGTATTGCTGCAATGCCTGTTCATTGGACATGCGGCGGTCAGGCCTCCTCTAAGGCTTTCATTTAACAATTAACGATTTGTTAATTGTATTATATTCATGTTATATCCTTTTGTCAATGTTACGAAAAAATAAAGGCTGGAGCATGTTCGGAAGCTTCCCGGAAGCCCCGATGCATCTCCAGCCCTTTTGCAATTATTTATTTCCCATCCTGCACTGCTTGCGCAGCATGTTCTCCGCTCAGGGGAAGATCACTGGTTCAACGTTTCCTCTCTCCCCTGTGAATGGCCTGCACGTCAGAGCCATAATGACGACCCCATAATCGACTTGTGTATATTTTCAAACCCGTAACGATCTACAAATTTAGCAAAGGGCTCTCTTCTTTTGCCTTGCTGCGAATAGATATCAATGATTTTATCTACAGCATCATATAGTTCCTCAGGTGTCGCCTGTTCCAATATCAAAGTGCCTGCCCTGGCGTCTGCCCCCTTTGATTTACCGCCAATATAAAGATTGTATCCGCCTCTGATCTTCATTACGCCTATATCATGAATTAAAGGCTCCCCGCACCCAATTGGGCAGCCTGTATATGAAGGGCGAAGTGTAAAAGGAACTGGCCTGCCCGCCAATATTTTATTCAGCTCAATCGCTACAGGCATGCCTTCTTCCTCGGCTCCTTTGCAAAAGTTGCAGGTCCTTAAGCTTTTTACAAAGTTTCCAACAGGATAACACGCAAGTCCAACCTGATCGAACTCTTCCTTAAGCATCGCTACCTTGCTTTCCGGCACAGTAATATATAATTGCTGAAAAGTGGTTAATTCTAATTCGTCATTTTCATCCATGTATTTTGTAATGACAGCCAGCTGTTTTGCATTCAATTTTGAACCAAATGCAATGCCTCCATTAATGGCTAACTTAACATTCGAATCCTCCATATCCTCTCTCCTATTCATTTAAGAAGAATTAACGGTACGAACTAATAATACCATACCCCAGGTAGGTATTCAACTGTATATAAATAAAACTGCTGGAGCATTATCCAGCAGCTTTCGTATCTTGCCTATATCTGAAGTAAGCTCTTAATTTCATCTTCATTACTTTCAAAACCAAATACAAGTTAAATATTAGCTAGCCGTGTTTAATATGCTGGAGCGTTTGCAGAAAAATCTGCTCGATATGTTCATCATCCAGGGAATAATATACTGTCTTGCCTTCCTTCCGCCTTTTGACAATCCGCATGTTACGTAGTGTCCTCAGTTGGTGCGAAACGGCCGATTGCCCCATGTCGAGAAGCACCGTGAGATCATGGACACATAATTCATTTTGCAGCAGCGCATCAATAATACGAAGACGAGTTGGGTCACTAAATGCTTTGAACCAGTTGGCCATCTCCGAAGAGGTCTCTTGATCCATGAGAGAAGTGCGAAGGGACTGCAAATCAGCTTCTTCTCCCGGGCAGGCCGCATCATATTTGTTTATTGTTTTAACCGGTTTTTCCATTTTTCAATCACCGCCTATAGGGCCTATTATATATTCTGCGACTAAAAATAGAAACTTGGTTGACATTGGTATTTGATCTTGCATATAATAAAAGTAATCAAACATATGAACGAATGATCATATGTTAATTTATAAAAAAGGAGCAAACAATATGTCTGGACACCACCACGACCACGGTCATGATCATGGACATAGCCATGTTCACACCAATAATAAGAAAACACTGTTTATTTCATTTCTAATCATTACGCTCTATATGATCGTAGAGGCCGTTGGCGGCATTGTTACCAATAGCTTGGCCTTGCTATCCGATGCGGGTCATATGCTATCCGACTCCATTGCTTTAGCCATTGCTTTATTGGCCTTCTGGCTCGGAGAAAAAGCTGTGAATACAGGAAAAACGTACGGTTATAGACGTTTCGAAATTTTAGCTGCCTCCCTTAACGGCATTACGCTGATTGGTATTTCAGTATATATTTTTTATGAAGCGATTCAGCGCTTTAGTCATCCTCCAGAGGTTGCCACAACAGGAATGCTGATTATTAGTATTATCGGTTTACTGATCAACATACTGGTCGCATGGATTATGATGCGCGGAGGCGACACAGAGAACAACTTGAATATGCGCGGCGCTTTTTTACACGTCATCAGCGATATGCTTGGTTCTGTTGGTGCGATTGCTGCTGCTTTATTGATGATCTTCTTCGGATGGAGCTGGGCAGACCCGCTTGCCAGTGTTATAGTAGCAGCGCTTGTTTTGCGCAGCGGTTACTTTGTTACCAAATCGTCTTTACATGTCCTCATGGAGGGTACGCCTCAAAATGTGGATCTGAATGATATTATTAACACCATTCAGCAAGTAGACGGAGTAAAGGGAGTTCACGATGTTCATATTTGGTCCATTACAAGCAGCTTGAATGCTCTTACAGCCCACATCGTTGTCGATGGAGACAAGACCATCTATGAAGCAGAAGCCATTTTACAAAAAATTGAACATATTTTAGAGCATAAAGAGATTAGGCACGTGACCTTGCAAGCTGAATCGGAGAAGCATAATCATGAAAACTCCATTTTTTGTACCACCAAAGCAGATACACCAAATGCACATGCGCATGCACATCCACATTAGAAAACAAAGCAATACGTAAATTGCAGGGGCCGAAGCGGCTCCTGCAATTTACGTTTTTAACCCCGTCATCCAATGCTCCCTATCCCTCACGGGTTAATTTACCTTGATGACAAACGGGTAGGTGTTGACCTGTTCTCCAAATTTGAACTCTGCCCAGAGTTTATAGATGCCTGGCTGATTAAATTTAGTGTTAAAGATCGTGGCATCATCAGAAACCGGGTGAACGTGGATAAACTGCTCTCCATTTTCGTTGAGAATGACGACATGTCCTAGAGCGCCCAGGTAAGGATCCGGCTTCCCGTCTTTACTGACAAAGGTCAACGTCGTGGGGTGATTTGCCACTAGAGAATCGGTCTTTAATTCAACGGTTTTATCGTTAATGGTTTTTTCCAACACAGTATCGACTTGAAGCTGGTTATCCCTATGAGCAGTGTGGCCCTCCCCTACATGCAGTTCGACAGGGCTAACCTGGTAAGCTAAATCCTTAGGGCTAATGTCTACAAAGACTTTGTAAGAATTATTCTTCAGGTCAATCTCCTGTTCAAATACGCCGTCTCCTTGCTCTGTCGGATGGAGATGGTAATAGTCTTTCAAGTCTGCACTCACTACAATGAGATGCATCACCTTCTCATGGCTGACTTCTAATTGCGGTGCTTTATTGTCATTGTCTTTCAAATCAATCGTGATTTTATTTTCCCTGTAGCCGACGTTTACGTTGACCGTACCTGTTCCATTCGTCGAATGATCTGCTTCATGACGGTGTCCGTTTATTTCATCATTCTCATGGGCAGTGTTTTGATCTGTTTCTCCCGAATGCTCTTGGTTGGCCTCAGAATGATCATCGGATACTTCCCCGCCCATCTCGTGATTGTCAGATACAGTACTGGTGCTTGCATAAATGCTGTACCCCCCGATAACAACCCCAAGATACAGGACAGCGGAAAGAGTCCAATATAGGATGGTTTTTTGTTTCATGGCCTATCCCCCCGTTTCTTGTTAAGCTTTCAATTTTATTCGCTGCAATCTTAGGGCATTCAGAACTACGGATACAGAACTAAATGCCATAGCTGCACCGGCAACCCACGGAGCCAAGAAGCCTAGCGCTGCAACCGGAACACCAAGACTGTTATAAGCAAGAGCCCAGAATAGATTTTGCTTAATATTCCGAATTGTCATTTTACTCATGTAAATGGCATCCGCAATACTGTTCAAATCTCCGCGTATAAGCGTAATGTCTGCCGCCTCCATAGCCACATCTGTTCCTGTACCAATGGCCATACCGATGTCTGCTGTGGCTAAAGCAGGAGCATCGTTGATCCCGTCACCTACCATAGCTACCTTCTTCCCGGCCTTCTGAAGCTTTTTCACTTCTTCTGCCTTTCCTTCCGGCAGAACTTCCGCGATCACATGGTCGATCCCGACCTGATGAGCAATGGCCTTGGCTGTCTGCGTATTGTCGCCTGTAATCATGACCACATCCAGCCCTAATTTTTTCAGGCGGGCGATAGCCTCCTTAGAGGTTTCCTTCACTGTATCCGCCACAGCTACAATTCCGGCAAATTCGTTGTCTATCGCGACTAGCATTGCCGTTTTCCCTTGCTTCTCCATGGCCTCCATTTGAGCTAAATGATCTGAGACTGCAATGTTGTTTTTCTTCATCAGCTTACGTGTTCCAATGAACAGCTCTTTTCCATCAACCCTAGATTGAATGCCAAATCCCGGGATAGCTTCAAAGCTTTCGGAAGACCCCAACGGTATGCCTTTCTCTTTGATCCCCTCGACAATAGCCTCGGCAAGCGGATGCTCGGAGTTTTTTTCGGCTGCTCCCACAAGCCGCAAGAACTCCGACTCATCTTGATTGTTGGCCAGGATTACGTCGGTCAGCGTTGGTTTTCCGTTGGTAACTGTTCCTGTTTTATCTAAGATAATAGTATCAATGCGATGCGTTGTCTCCAGGTGCTCGCCGCCCTTGAATAAGATTCCGTACTCTGCAGCACGGCCTGAGCCAGCCATAATGGACGTTGGAGTGGCTAAACCTAAGGCACACGGACAAGCAATAACCAGGACAGCAATGAACTTCTCTAAGGATTCAGCGAAATTGCCGGGCGTTGCAAAGAAATACCAAATCAAGAAAGTAACAACGGCTATACCTACGACAATCGGTACAAAAATCCCGGAAATTGTATCTGCAAGACGTTGAATCGGAGCTTTTGAACCTTGAGCTTCTTCCACTACTTTTATAATTTGCGCCAAAGCTGTATCTTTCCCAACCTTGGTTGCTTCGATTTTGAGAAATCCATTTTTGTTGATGGTTGAACCGATGACAATGTCGCCAATTGTTTTATCCACAGGTATACTTTCACCCGTGATCATCGATTCATCTAGGGCAGAGCGGCCTTCGGTAATAATGCCGTCTACAGGAACCTTCTCGCCTGGTTTTACATAAACGATATCTCCGGTCAGCACTTCTTCAATCGGAATGCTTATTTCTTGGCCATCTCTTAGCACCATGGCAGTTTTGGCTTGGAGCCCCATTAATTTCTTGATGGCTTCAGACGATCGTCCTTTAGCTTTGGCTTCAAATAATTTCCCTAAGATGATCAAAGTGATGAGCACGGCACTTGTTTCATAATAGAGCTCCACCATATGGGTGTTCGATCCGATGGAAGCAAAGCTCAAATATAGACTGTAAAAATAAGCCGCAGACGTGCCGAGAGCCACCAGTACATCCATGTTGGCACTTTTATTTCTTAAGGCTTTATAGGCACCGATATAAAATTGTCCCCCCACTATAAACTGTACAGGTGTGGCAAGTGCTAATTGCACCCAAGGATTCATAAACATATCTGGCAGCCATATGAAGGAAGTAAACTCAAAATGGCTTACCATAGCCCATAGAAGCGGGAAGGCCAGAATCGCCGAAAAGATAAACTTTCCTTTTTGCTGCTGGATTTCTCGTTCTTTATGATCACCTTTCTCAGCATTCTCTTCTTTTAGAATGAGCGAATACCCCAGCTTCTTGATGGCATCCTTCATATCTGCAGTAGTTACTTCATCGGGATTGTATTCTACAAGGACTGTTTCGACAGCAAAGTTTACGGCAGCCTTGTTAACGCCATCTAATTTATTTAATCGTTTCTCTATTTTGGCTGCGCATGCTGCGCAGGTCATACCAGATATGTCAAACTCCACTTTTTCAGTTACTATTTTGTACCCCAAAGACTCCACTTTTTGTTGAAACTTATTCACGTCCGTCTTACTTGGATCAAATTTAATCTTTGTTTTTTCAAGTGCGAAATTTACGTTTGCTTCTTCTACGCCTTCCAGCTTTTTAAGACCTTTTTCAATTTTTATCGCACAAGCCGCGCAGGTCATGCCGGAAATCTGAAGATTAATCTCTTTAGTATCGCTCATGTTTTTCACTCCTCCATTCCATTTATTCCATACCATGGCGGGGTATATAAAATTTCAAAAACAAATCGTGCTATCAAAGCACGATTTGTTTTTTGAATTCTTATTTTGCACAGTTTTCATATTTACAGTGCTAATGGCAAGGGAATCCTCAGGCAGACTCTCCATCTACTTCGTATCCCTGCTCTTCAATCACATCGGTAATTTCCTTTAGAGAAACCGCGCTGGGATCAAAAGATAGTTGAACTGTACCCTCGTTCAAATCTACTTTCACGGATCCTACACCATTCATTTTTCCAACATTACCTTCGATGGAGTTTATGCAATGTCCACAGGACATCCCTTTAACATTTAGTGTTTTTTGTTCCATTTTCTTATTCCCTCCGAATGATTTAATTTGTATTACACTTACATATTACTATACCATAGTAGGGTATACAAGAGGGTTTTAAAATTTATTTTGTAATTTTGGATACGGTCTTTAGGAACTCTTCGGCTATCATAGGATCCTCTTGCTTTAAGCGAGGTATGACACAGGTATTAATATGACTTTCTAACAATACCCTCGATACCGATTCCAAGGCTTTTTGACCTGCAGAAATTTGATGCAATATATCATCACAATAAGTTTTCCTCACCATCATATTTTTTATTCCTTTGATTTGACCTTCAATGCGATTCATCCTTTTGATCAGATTATCCTGCAAGCCTTCCGGATAGACTACACTTCCCTCGCTGGGAGGCAGCAGCCTTCATCGGATATCATTTGCATGCTGTTCAATTTATAGTACCCCCTTTCGGTATCAATTAAACCTTGTTGCCTATCTGCCATCCAACGATCAATCCTAAATAAAATTTCCGGATATAAAGAAAGAAATTATATTTAACATACCCATACCAGGTATTGAAAAGTAAAAACGAAAACCAGTAAAAATTTTACTGGCTTCATAATCAGGATTTTGTGAAGCGCTCAAAAACTTCCATTAATTCCTCGATTGCTTCTGCTTCGTTCCCGCTTTTTATAGCATCTACCACGCAATGATGTGTATGTCTTTCTAACAGGTTAAGGCTGACCTTCTTCAAAGCAGCGTTTATAGCCGAAATTTGAATAAGGATATCTGTGCAATATCGATCCGTTTCAACCATGTTTTGAATGCCTCTTACTTGTCCTTCAATTCGTTTTAGACGATTGATGATTTGTTCCTTTTCTTTTAAAGTTCTCGGATGAGAGACTTTCCTTTCTTCACCGATATGATCCATTCTATTTGCTCCTTGTTTGTTTTATCCTGACCTTATATTCATCATAGTTATATGGTAACACAAAATACTCACAGGAGGTATATAGCTTATATCTCCTTAGGATGTACCCATCCAGAGTTTTTATAACTGTAATGGCCCCGCTCTTACCGCAATAAAACAAGGAGCAGAGGACTATTTCACATGCAATTGAGCCTGTTATACAGCAGGCATTTTATTGAATGCAATCATCATAGAAGATTTTGCTGAATGGTTCAACCACTAATCTTTAGTTTGAGCCGTAATTTTTACATCTAATCTATAGTCACGATCGCCTCGCCCCCTCACATCTTTATCAACTATCCCAGGTGAAAATGGTTTTACATATGCATTAGATGTGTAACTCAACGACATGCTTATTCTTCCGTATTACCGGGGGTCCCTATTTAAAAACGCAAAATATGTAGATAGCTAACCGTTTTATTGGCAGGAGCATCAATTTGCTCGACTCGGGTACACGCCTTTCACGACAAACTGGCGAATTGGATGATCTATGAGGCAGAGCAGTGACTCATGCCAATCGTTGCGGAAATGAAGAAGCAGTTATTGCAGCAAGAGGTTCTGCATGCAGACGAGACGACGATGCTGGTGTTGCGCAAACCAAGGAAATCAGCGGAGGGCACATCCTCGTAATTTCTTTACGGGCTTTAAAGGTTATCTGCACGTTGATGGTTATCCAGGCTAACATAAGGTGAAGAATGTTACCCTTGTAGTATGCTTGGCGCATGCACGTAAGTATAACGAAGCTCTAAAAGTATCATTAGATGCCAAAGGAAATCCAAATACTATAGCTACTCAGGGACTTTCATTCTGTAACCAGCTATTCGCCATCAAAAAGGGACAAAGAAGTGACGCCGGATGAGCGACATAAAACGCGTTAAGAGCAAAGCTGCCAATTGACTACTTTATAGGATCTATTTGAAGTTACTCGTGGCTGTGTTCGCCCACCCCGCTAGGGACTTCCACCATAGAGATGATGGCCACACTGGGCGTCCAACACAAAAAACCATCATCCCGTTGGATGATGGTTTTAACTCACCGTACTGTCAGCTATTCACATAATTCAGCTTTTTATGATACAGTTCATATATGTGCTGGCAATGGCTTGAGACTGAATCATCATGTGTAACAATAATAAGCGTCATTCCTTTATGATGAAGCTCATCAAAAATTCTCAAAATTGATTTCTCTGTTTCTTCATCCAACGAGCCTGTAGGTTCATCTGCAAGAAGTATAGATGGTTCTTTTACAATAGCACGTGCTATCGCAACTCTCTGGCGTTCACCACCTGAAAGTGTTGAAATGTTTCTTTTCATAGCATGTTGGATTTCCAGATCATGCAGCACTTTTTCAACTCTACTTTTTATCTCTTTTTTAGGCATTCTAATATATTGTAAAGGAAGAGCAATATTATCAAACACATTTCTGTCATCAAGTAAATTAAAGTTTTGTGTTACAAAAGAAATATTCTTTTTACGATATTCTGCCCATTCATTTGAAGTAAGTTTTGATATATTGGTACCGTTAAACAACATTTCTCCTTCTTCAAAAAAAATAAGTCCTCCTAAGATATTTAATAAAGTCGATTTTCCACAACCGCTCTTACCTTTAATAGCAATCGAATCTCCTTTAAATACTTTAAAATCCAAATTTTCTAATATGCTCTCATAACGGCTTCCATTCTTAAAGCTTTTCTTTATTCCAGAGAGTTCAAGTAACATATTCTTATACTCCACCTTCATTGTTTATATAATCTGTCATTGAGTTTAACAAAAACCTACGAGCAGGCATGATACAAATTATTAAGCTCATAATAATGCAAAGAATTAATAATACGAATTGAGTCTTAATTTCTCCAATTTTTAATATTTCATTAAGAATGATAAAATTAGTTAGATATGAAGTGAATAAAATAGTACTAATCTCTAACCATAGCATATTTATTAATTTCAATTTCGTTGCTCCATTTATATAATGTATTGCAAATGCGGATAATCTCCTCTTTTGTTGTAACAATAAAATTGTAATGATAACAATTAAATTTAATATGAAAGTAGAAACAAATATAGATTGTATTAAGATCTTATTTTCTTGTAATACAGTCATTAAGCCTCTATACTTTTGAAAATGGGGATTCATACCAATAAATGAATAACCTTCAAAAGAAGTATTTTTAGAGATAGCTTCTATTCTTTGCATCATTATTTGGTTTTGAGATGGACTATTGTCTGTTACAATATATCCATTAACCATAGCAAAATAACTTATCCGTTGAAACAACTCATCAGTTTTCGATATTGGATCTCCGTAATCTCTATATGGGAGAATTATGTATTTATCAAGGTAAAACTCAGTGTTGTTGTTAAAAAAAAGCTTACTATTCTCCTTTAAAAATCCAATTACTTTTATAGTGAAAGTTTTACTATAAAAATTTATAGTTGTTTCATCCCCAACACTATATACATTCTGATAAGAGGAACCTAGCAAAACAGGCATTATAGTATTAGTATCTTTAAAATCGTCATCATTCCATATACTTCCTTTTGATATAACTAATCCAAAATAGTCCAATGCTTGTTTATTCATTTGAAACGATTTCACTGCCGCATATGCTTCTTCACCAATTATTGCCTGATTTTTTTTACTCCCTTGCTCATATCCTTCTATAAATTCTTCCGGTATCCCTTTATCTTTTAGTAAAATATGATGATTAAACATTGCAAGATATCTAAAATCATTTGTATTGTTAAGCTGATTATAAAAATTCTTTATACGACTTAAATGATCTGGTTGGCTAACAAAGTCTGCATATTTATTACCATCATAGAAACCATCAAGTAACTGATAAATTGCTTTTCCTTCATAAATCTTTTGAAGACTGTTACTTTCATAATCTAACTCTCCTTCAAACGCTATAAATGTTCCCAAAATAACAAAAAATAACGTGAGATGGAGATAAAGGGACAGGCTTAAAAATTTGTGTTTTCTAAAATAAAATATAAGTTCTCTAACTGTCACTTTTTAACTACACCTCGATTAGAATTATTTAACCGTAAAAATACCCCTAATAAGATCCAGGCGCTAGAAAGGAAAAGAATTATTATCCAGATCATTAGCTTTATTGTGATAATAGATTCAGACTCAAAAATAAAAAATAAAGTAACAGCTATTACTCCAGAAATAACTACATTCAAGAAAACTTTCAGAAATGACTGGATGTATATTGTTTTTTTTGAAATCCCTATCAAAAATAAAACATTTATTATTTTCTTTTCTTTTTCATACCAATATCTTGTGAAGGCTATGATACTAAGCAACATAAGTAGATAAAATTCGAAAATTAATAATTGATAAATAAATGGGATATTTGCCGTTTTATTTAGACCTTTTTGTTCATTTTCTATAACAGTAACGGTTGGATCTTTTTTAATAATATCCCTGGTTATATCAGTAATATTTGACTTAATATCACTATCTATAATAATTTTAGTGTAATCTACTTCGTGATTCTTACTAGAATTATTCAGTAAAGTAAGATAATCTATTGAGCTTGCGAATGAAGCCCCCATAATACCACTCACTTCATAGTCTTCTCCTTGAAAAGAAATATATTTCCTTCCGTTAATTTCTTTTGTGTTTCTCTCCAGTTCCTTGCCAATCACTGCTTTATTCCCATCATCAGTTTTCGAAAAGAAACGGCCCGATAACATTGGAGGCGACCAATTGCCGTTGTTCTCGAGTAATAAACGATATGTATCGTCGTATTCCAAAAAAACTCTATAATTTGATTTTGAAAGTTGTTTTATTAACCCACCGTGGTCACCTTTAGTAATGAGAACGACATGGTGCTTAGTGTATAATTCATTAGATAATTCCTGAAATTTTTCTTGTTTGCCTGTATAGGTCAAGAAACAAAAACATAGTAAATATAAACAAATGAAAATTAAGATAAATGTAATATCTTTTCTTTTGAGGGTGAACATTTACTTTCCTCATTTCACAGTGATAAAAGTAGAAGCTACTTTATAAAACAAAGTAGCTTCTCTTTATTAAGACTTAAAACATATAATTTTAATACGTTTTAACTTATATTAAGCCTTTTGGAGAACGCCCCTACCTCCGTAACCTATACTAAGTAACGAAGAGGCATTATATGAATGTAAAGGGATTAATCTTCAGTTCCCCAATACGTTCTAGCTTCAGTATTATCAAAGATACCAGGTGTGTACCATGGGGACGTCGCTGTGGTGCCATTCCAATCCCATTGTCTACCACTTGTCGTTTTAACAGTACCATTGCTTAATTCCATTCGAGCGGTTGTATAGTGGTAAACACCCGACCATACAGTATCTCCTTTTGCTGCATAACGAAAAACTGGTTCTCCACCAGGATTAATATTTTCTTTTAAGCGTTTACCAACGTGTGAATCAGGTTTAGAAGACGCAAAAAGACTTATACCATTTTTAGATTGTGAATTAACATAGTAGCCCCCAGATTCACTCCAACCTCCTGAAGCCTTTTGTTGTGCAACAGTAGAAGCAAAACTAGGAATTGCACCTATTAACAATGAAAGACTTAATGCGGAAGTACCCAGAATCATTTTGATACTTTTTTTCATTATTAAACCCTCCTAATATTTTACATTTTTACTACAATTTAAATATAGGTTAAATCATATTATAAGTATATAGTACTATTTTCCTAATTTTGTTGAAATATGGAGTATGGTGAAAAATCAGGTTGAAGAGCGACGTGAAAGAGGCGGAATTTACCTAGTCAGCTAAGCGCCTTTATGAACAATGGACGGCTTGAGATCGATAAAAACCGCAGTAAGCGTTCGATCAAGCCATTTGTGTGGGTATCTCCTCGAACGTATACATAAAATATCCAACAGTAATTATGATATTATTCATTAGTGAAGAACCATATTAACCTCTAGAGTGAAAATATCTTTTCAGAAAAGAAAAAGAGCTAGGAAGATGTAAATACCCTAGCTCTACTTGATTATAAATTAAAGTCCCCCTGTTTAAATCACCGAAATTCACCAGGAGTTGGCACCACCTTAGAATGGAATGGTTGTAATCTTGGATTCCAACCATTTCAGCTATCAAGGCTAAATCCATATCCTATCTCATTCTTTACGATTGCTTATTTTAGTTTAAATACTATTTTCCAATAATCTCATTATAATAATTGCTAAGATCCGTTTGTCCAAGTAGTTTCGGTAATCTGATGCCTGAATACCTTGATACGTTTTCTTTTAAAATTATATCATTATCTATTAAAAACTGGAGATTTTCTTTTGTTTTTTCTTATATTGCACCGTAACAATATCTTCTTGTTGCCGTTTAGAAACCTTCACTTGTTCATGAATCCATTCAGCAAGTTCAGGACAATTTTTTACTAACCACGTACGTCTATCGAAAAGTGTCGGGTTTTGCAGCCAAGAAATTTTATCAATATACCAGCAACAAGTAAGGTTTATGCATAAGTTTGACATGGAGCCTCCATGGGCATGATTCACTGCGAAGGGGTGTAGCCACAGGCTTCGCAGAGGCCAGTAAGCCTATCATGCCCATCTCTCCATATAAAACCAGTTACTTTCTCTGAATAAACTATTGCTGCAAAACTAAGCATTCTTGCGTTGCAACAAACAACATACTCATAACTATATTTTGACTTTAATAACACAACATCTTTTTTCCCATTTTTTAATTTTAAGCTACTTAATACCTTATTCTCTGTTTCAGGTGTCCAATAAATCTTCTGATTCTCTTTTACGCGTGTGATTGATGTGTAGAAATATTATTACAGAGTTATACTCCAAGCCCTGTGCCTTATGAATAGAAACAGCATACGCAACTTGAAACGGAATGACTGCTTCTGATGTCAGATCATCATCTTCCTCATTAGTGCTTCTAAATTTATTAACGAAAAATCTAATTTTAGCAAAAAAGTTTTTTAGGTAAACGCTAACTGTACAGCGTTAGCAATTGGGCGGTTCCGCTATTCAGAAACGAGGACCGCTGAACGTTATTAGGTACCGTCAGTTCAATACTTTAATACTTTATTTTCCAAATATAATTCTCATCTAATACTTAATTTTCAGTCTTTCTTTTATCAGGAAAAAGCTTCTTAGCTTTCTGTCTCAAACATATGGGCTATTGGGAAGGGATTTTTACTTAATCAAACCACTTTTTCTCAAGCTTTAAATTCATTCGATATAAACCATAAATTAAAGTACCAATTAATAAACATTCGATTGCCTGAAGATATTCTCCGGCAAAAATTAAACCGGTTCCCCATCCAGCGAATATGGCTATTAATATTTTCAAAATCACTCCCTCATTCTTATCTAACCACCCTATAGTCTGAATTGAGCCTCCTATACATTGAAATAAGATTAGATTCCGCTGGAGTTAGTCAGAATGCGTTTTCCCCCTCCGGACAATTAGGTTGCTCTTGAACTTCCTCAACCAACAACCAATTCAGATCAAACCATACTTGATTCTTAACGCAATTAAAGTCTCGGCAGATGGCTTGCTGTTCCCTTTTTCTATTTCGCTAAGATTACCTTGTGATATTCCAAGAGCCGTTGAACTTCAACTTGGTTTAAATTATGTAATTTTCGAAAAGCAATTTATTTTTTCTCCGATCATAATGGCCCATCCTTTCTATTCTATCCCCAACTAATGGTGAATAATCCTTATCGAAAATGACTTTTCCTCCGGTTTGTCCGAGCCTAAAATATAAAACTTTACCGGGTGTAAGTGTATACTTTTTTTGATCCATCTTCAATTTTTTAAAGCTGATATATAAACCAAATGGTCAGAAACCCCTTGTACTATAAGGGATTTCTGACCATCTGTTTGTCTCATTTTGATGTTATAACCTACCTCAAACTATCTTATAATCAGTCTCAATTTACGTTATAACTGCACACTCCTGCCACTTACTTTGCAAAATACCTGTAATCCACAAAAAATTCCTGTCCCAAATATTGCCCTTCTCCAACACGCTCACTTTCTTACTCACCCAAGCCTTCTCCCCCATTTTCGGGATAAAAATTACTGTCCCTCTCATGTCAGGTTATAAGGGTGAAAACTGGTAAAGAACTGGTTCAATTGTGAACGAAACGAGATAAAAATTCTTGTCCATAAACGGCAGGAAAAAGGCAGGTAAAAAGCAGGATAAGGGTTTAAAAATCCGAGTAAGAGCTTGGGTAAAAGAATGGGAGTTGGCTTGGTACACTTGGGTTCTTGATGGAGAGAACGATTGGGAAAGAGCTTGAAAAAGCAGAAAAAAAAGACTGGGGAAATGCTTGAGGAAAAGTCAGAGCATTTGCCAGTCTTTGGAGTTTGGTGGACAGTTATTTTTAGTCAGGGACAGTTATTGGAGCGTTGGACAGGAATTTTTTATTGGTTAAAATACCGCTGCCGCTGCGCCTCGAACAACAGCACAGACGCGGCCATCGCGACATTCAGGGATTCTGCTTGCCCCTGCATAGGTATGATCAGCCCGTCGTCCATCAGCTCCCGGACATTCGGGCTTAAACCTCTCCCCTCGCTGCCGAACAGGAGCCATACCGACCCTGTAAAATCATAAGCGTAACAGTTCTCAGCTGCCTGCAGGCTTGTTCCGGCGAGCCGTATACCCCGCTCTTTGGCTTGAGGCAGAATCTCGGTTAGATTCCCCTCAATGACGGGCAAGTGGAACAAAGATCCCATCGTCGAGCGGATCACCTTCGGATTATAAATATCCGCGCTGCCCGGGCCGACGAGCACCCCGCTCGCTCCCACGGCATCCGCACTGCGAATGATCGTGCCGACATTGCCCGGATCCTGTACCCCGTCCAGCACCACGACAAGGCTCCGTTCCTCCGCCAGTAATACCTCCGCCTCATCGCTGCTCTTGCGGACGACCGCGAACACGGACTGCGGCGTCTTGGCATCGGTGCACTTGGCGATAATCGCAGCCGTCACGCCGATCCATTCTACATCAAGCGATGCGGCTGCAGCCTCCGATAATTCCGCTGGAATGCCTCGCTCGATGTCATAACAGATGCATTCCATAACGATCCGCGCCTTCAGCGCTTCCTGTACCAAATGAATGCCTTCAATTAAAAACTTATGCTGCTTGTCCCTGTTTTTCTTCTCAAGCAGTCCAGCCCATGCCTTCACACGGGGATTGTGCGCAGAAGTAATTTGCTGCATGGATCTATTCATCCCCTTAGTTTATGATTCCGAATAAGCCAGCTCCAGCTTCGTCAAATCGTTCTTCTCTCCGACAATGACGAGAATATCTCCTTCGGCAAGCCGATCATTGGCAGCCGGTGAAATATTCATTTTGGCGCCTGTCTTGATCGCCATGACGTTGCAGCCGAATTTCGCCCGGATGTCGAGCTCCTTCAGGTTTTTGCCGACCATCGCTTTCGTAATTTGCAAATCAACGATGCTGTATTCGTCCGATAATTCGATATAGTCCAAAATGTTCGGCGAGGTCAAATGGTGAGCAACACGAAGCCCCATATCCCGCTCTGGATATATCACCTTGTCCGCGCCAATCTTATTCAACACCTTGCCGTGCAGCTCATTTTGAGCTTTAACGATAATGATTGGCCCGCCGAGGTCTTTAAGAATAAGTGTCGTCAAAATGCTGGCCTGAATATTTTCGCCGATCGCTACGACCACGACATCGAAATTCCGTATGCCCAGCGCACGAAGCGCCTCCTCATCTGTAGAATCTGCAGATACGGCATGCGTAACGATATTGGAAACCGCCTGCGTTCGCTGTTCATCGGAGTCGATCGCCAGCACATCAAAGCCCATGCCGCTTAAGGCACTAGCCACGCTAAGCCCAAAACGGCCCATGCCGATGACAGCGTATTGTTTTTTTCCGGATTGTGCCATGCTTCCACCTGCCCGAGTCATTATTTATGCGAATTAGTATACCACAACATGCCTTAAACTTGAATTTTCACAGCGTACATCGGGAACATTAACACCGGGCAATGACTATTTCAGGGAGGTATGAATATGCCAATTACTCTTGACCTTAGACAAGCGGTTGTGCATAAAATGCACGGCAAGAACGAAGCCGGCCTGCGGGACATGGTAGAAGGATCTATCGATGCCCAGGAAGCTGCGCTTCCCGGCCTTGGAGTCGTCTTCGAGATCTTATGGAAGAGCATTGACGACGCTAAAAAGGATGAGTTGATTTCACTCCTGAACAAAGAGCTGACTTCTGCCGAGCTAAAGCCATTGAAATAAGGAAAGCCCGCTGCAACACAACAAAGGAAGCCTTCCTTACTGACTTTATGTCGGATAAGGAGGCTTCCTTTTTATCATACCGTGGCTACGGCCTTTTAAGCTTGTATTAGGGTGCCGTCTCTAAAAACTTCGCATCCGGATTTTTCTCCATCGCGGTTCTCATCGCATATTCGTTCTCGAACAAGACGACATAATTGCCTTTCTTGTCCGTCACTAGCGTAGAATTAATCCGGAATCTCGACGGATCAACCTTATCCGCAACAAGCCAGCGGGCGAACTGATACGGCATCCGCTGCAATTGAACGTCTACGCCGTACTCGCCTTTCATCCGATATTCGAACACCTCGAACTGCAGCTGCCCTACAACACCAAGCAGCATATCCTCGAAGCCTACCGTCGTAAACACCTGAATCGTTCCCTCTTCCGTCAGCTGGTCGATCCCCTTCTGATACTGCTTATGCTTCAAGGCATTCTTCACCGTCACCTTGGCGAAAATCTCCGGAGAGAAGGTCGGCATCTCATCGAACTGAATCTCGCTTCCTTGACTGAGTGAATCGCCAATCCGGAAAATGCCCGGATCGAACAAACCGATAATATCGCCGGGATACGCCTCAGTCACGATATCCCGATCCTGAGCAAGGAATTGCTGCGGCTGAGACAGCTTAATCTCTTTGCCTACGCGAACATGCTTCACCGACATGCCCCGCTCGAATTTTCCAGACACGATGCGCAGGAAGGCAATGCGATCCCGGTGCGCGGGATTCATGTTTGCCTGGATTTTGAATACGTAGCCCGAGAACTTCTCATTCGTCGGCTCCACCAGCCCGGCTACGCTATGGCGCGGCTCCGGCTTCGGAGCAAGGCGCAGAAAGTTCTCCAGGAACGTCTGAACGCCGAAGTTGTTCACGGCGCTGCCGAAGAAGACCGGCGTCAACTCGCCGCGGCTAACCTTTTCCATATCAAAAGGATCTCCAGCTACATCAAGGAGCTCTAAATCCTGACAGAGCTGATCATGAAGAAATTCCCCAGCCAATTCACGGATCGCAGGGTCGTGATAATTCTCGACCTTCTTCACTTGAATCTGGGAATGATCGTCCCCTTGGAACAATTCAACCTGATTATTCATCCGGTCGTAAATGCCCGACAGCTCTCGGCCCGAGCCGATCGGCCAGTTCATCGGCACAGAGCGGATGCCCAGCACCTGCTCCAGCTCTTCCATAAGATCAAACGGGCTCCGGCCTTCCCGATCCAGCTTATTGATGAAAGTGAAGATTGGAATGCCGCGCTTGGCACAGACCTGGAACAGCTTGATCGTCTGAACCTCGACGCCCTTGGCCACGTCAATCAGCATGACGGCACTGTCCGCTGCGGTCAAGGTACGATAAGTGTCCTCACTGAAATCCTGGTGACCCGGCGTATCCAGAATATTTACTCGATGACCGTTATAATCAAACTGCATGACGGAGGAAGTGACGGAGATCCCGCGCTGCTTCTCAATTTCCATCCAGTCGCTTGTTGCATGCTTGCTTGCTTTTCGAGCCTTTACCGATCCGGCCAGGCGGATCGCCCCGCCGAACAGCAATAGCTTCTCGGTTAATGTTGTTTTCCCGGCATCCGGGTGGGAAATGATCGCAAACGTCCGCCGTTTGTCCACTTCCTGCTGCAGCACTTGTCCCAATGCTTTGCTCATTTATCACTAGTCCTCTCATTCCACAAATTCACGTTGTATATTGTAACATATTTTGTCTCTTTGTACGCAAAAAACACCCTCACATCTTGGGAGATGTCTAGGATGCTTTTGTTGAAGCCCAGTATTAGCTTATGCATAATCACGCTATTCGGTCACTTATTCTTCTGCTCTAATCGACAGGCTTAAGGAATTCCCCTAACTGCCAATTGATGCATATACTCATGCGAAGATACCGGCTTGCGTCCCGGGCCCCATCCGATTTTCTCGCGATAGCCCCCGAGCAGGCCCCGTTCCTCTAGCTCCGCTTCCTGCACCTCGGCTTGCCTTTCCGCAAACGGCGCCACATACATCGCATCTGCAGGACAATACAGCTCGCACATAAAGCAGGTTTGGCAATCTTCTTTACGGGCGATCAGCGGAATGCCGTCCACCCCTTTATCGAATACATCCGTCGGACATACGCTAACGCATAAATTGCACTGCACGCACCGACTCTCGCTAATCAGCTCAATCATTGCAGCACAGCCTCCTTCCCTATCGGTTCAGGCCGGACGATAATTTCGTCAAGCCCACTGCTGATCAAGCGATGCTGCTGAGCCGGATCCAGCTGGGGATAATCGTCACGCCTATGCATTCCTCGCGACTCTTTGCGCGATAACGCAGAATGATACATCCAGCGGGCCGCAGCCGTCATCGCCGCTGCTTCCCGGAGCCTAACGCCCTCACGATCCCATCCGGCGTTGTCCTCCCTCAGCTCTTGCCAGATCTGTTCCAAGCGTTCTAGCGATGACTTCAAACCTGCCTCGGAACGGAACAGATTCCGATCATAAGGCATGACCTCCGCCTGCACGGCCTTCACATATTCTGCGGCTGAATAAGTATTTTCCCTCTTCCTCCCCTTGAAGGCGGTGCTATTCAGCGGCAGAGAACGTTCAGAGAGGCCTTTTACCTTACGCTGATAAGCGAGCAGCCCCAATCGCCGGGCGTATTCCGCAGCCCCATCCCCCGCAAAGCTGCCGGAGGACATCGCCCATGCGGCATTGTGGCTGCCTCCGCCAGTAAATCCGCCGCATATGAGCTCACGGGTCGCCGCGTCGCCAGCTGCGTATAACCCCGGCACCTTCGTCGCGCATGTCGCATCGATAATATGGATTCCACCAGTTCCGCGTACTGTTCCCTCAAGGCGAAGCGTAATCGGGAAGAAATCGTTAAACGGATCGATGCCACAGCGGTCAAAGGGCAAAAAGAAATTCCGCTGGCCAACTCGCAGCAGCGGCCTGATCTCCTCAGGCGCCAAATCGAGCCGCGCATACACCTGCCGACCAGCCAGCAAATGACGGGCGATCACAGAACGCCCCTGCTTGGAGCCTGCTCCCTCTACCAGCGTACCGTCCTCATAATAAAAGGAAGCGTACTGATAATAGGCCGTCTTTGTCACCGAAGAAAAGACCGGCGATAAGGCATACGCATTGGAAAACTCCATACCGGAGAATTCCGCTCCGGCTTCGGCAGCCATCAAGTAGCCGTCTCCCGTCAGCACATTGCAGCCCAGTGCTTTACTTAGAAAAGCGCATCCTCCTGTAGCAATTACCACAGCTCCAGCACGAACTGACCAAGCCTGCCCGGACGATGTGCGAACCCCTGCGGCCCCTCCAACGCCATATTCATCAGCTAGCAATTCAAGCGCCGGACTATGATCCAGTATTTTCACCCCTGCCTGCTTGACCACTTTACGCATTAAGCGCATATATTCCGGGCCCTGCAAGCCTCTCCGATGCTGCTGGGCCTGCTCATCTACGGGAAACGGGTATCCCCATTTAGCGATCGTACCCATGTTGTCATAGGTTTGATCCAGTACACGGTTCATCCATTGCCTATCGGCCAATTCACCTCCGAGAAAGTAACGGCTGCGCTTAGCCTCTTCCCGGGCGGCCATCTCCGGCTTGACGTACCATACGCCCGTTCCCGACGGCGCTGTAGCCCCGCTTGTTCCGCAATAGCCTTTATCCGCCAGAACGACCTGACTCCCCTTTTTCGCCGCCGTGATTGCAGCCCAGGTACCGGCTGGCCCACCGCCAATAACCAATACATCAGCCCTTAAATTCAAGCCCTTTTCCCGCATGCCATTACCTCCTCCCCAAACAGAAAGGAGGCACCTCCCTAAAACGGGAAATGCCTCCATTCGAATGGTCGACTATAATTCGCATTATTCATATGAGAATAATTAAATTTATTAACTTACACAATAGCAAGGCTGCCTATATTTGTCAACCCATAAAAAAGCCGTCAACCAGCAGTTCAACTGATCGACGGCTTCTATGTCAACATTTCAACTAGATCGAGATCAACCTATCCCTTAATCCAGATAACGTTATCTTCTTCCTGGCCATTCACCGGCCACCAGTGGAAACCGTCCTGCGCAAGCAGCTTATCAGCTTCCTCCGGCCCCCAGGATCCTGCGGCATAGGTGCTGATATCGCCGGAGTCCTGAGCCCAAGCGGACGCAATACGGTCTACGAATGCCCATGCTGTAGCCACTTCGTCCCACCGTGTAAAGTAAGTGGAATCGCCATTGGCCGCATCATGGATCAGACGCTCGTATGCCTCAGGAGAGTTGATGCCTACTTGGCAGCTCTGACAAAACTCCATCGCCAGCGGACTGATCTGCGATTCCGTGCCCGGCTTCTTCGCGTTGATCTTGATATAAATCCCTTCCATCGGGTTCACGCGGATTACGAGCAGGTTCGGCTCGAGCTTATGCTTCTGCCCCAGGTAAACGTTGGTTGGCATTTGCTTGAATTCAACAACGACCTCCGTTGTCTTAACAGGAAGGCGTTTGCCTGTACGAATATAGAAGGGAACACCAGCCCAGCGGAAATTGTCCACAAATACCTTGGCTGCAAAGTACGTCTCCGTATTGGAGTTCGGATCTACCTTATCCTCTTGGCGGTAGCCCGGCAGCGTCTTGCCGCCGCTTTCTCCTTCTGCATACTGCCCCCGCACAACATTCTCCTTCACTTCCTGCGGTGAAGCATACGGACGAAGCGAGCGAAGCACCTTCACCTTCTCATCCCGGATATCCTCGGCAAGCAGTCGGCTTGGCGGCTCCATGGCAATCATCGTAAGCAATTGCAGCATATGGTTCTGTCCCATGTCCCGAAGGGCTCCGGCATTATCATAATACCCGCCGCGCTCCTCCACGCCGACGGTCTCGCTCAGCGTGATTTGAATATTGGAAATATGCTTATTGTTCCAAAGCGGTTCGAAAAACGCATTCGCAAAACGAATCACTTCGATATTCTGTACCATCTCTTTACCAAGATAGTGGTCAATCCGGTAAATCTCTTCCTCTTTGAACACTTGGTTCAGTTCTTCGTTCAGCTTCTGAGCGGAAATCAGATCATAACCGAACGGCTTCTCAATCACGAGACGATGCCAGCCGCTGCTATCCAGCATGCCGCCCTTCTGCAGATTGAAGGATACGCTGCCGAACAACTCCGGTGCAAGCGCCAGATAGAACAGGCGATTACCGGGAATGCCGAAGCGGGCTTCCACTTCCTCCGTTTGCTGAAGCAGCTCCCGGTATCCGTCTATATTGTTAATGTCGAGTGATTTATACGAAAAATGCTCTGCAAAACGGCTCCAATCCGCATTATCATCGACCGAATAACGACAAAACTCCTGGATGGAACGATACACGTCATCACGAAATTCTTCCATTGAGCGGGGACGTCGCGCCACGCCGATAACCGCAAAATCTTCTCCGAGCTTTCCTTCGCGATACAAGGAATATATTGCGGGAAACAACTTCCGCCTGGCCAAATCTCCGGTTGCTCCAAAAATGAAATATACCGCACCTGGTGTTTGCAGTGACTCTAGATTTTGTATTTCAGTCATGGCTCCTCATTCTTTCTATGTAATATAGTGTATATTTATTCATTCTCCCATCAATGCCATAACCTTACACGGCATCACAGCATGTGATGATATTTTAGCATATTCACTACAAGGATGCCATCACATTCATATCAAAAATAGTTATGTTCTTTGAAAATTCATCTAATATTTATCTAATATTCATTTAATATTCAACCGTCAGCAGCGGGGAGCCTAGGGATACATCATAACGATTCGTTTCCGTGTTCCAATGAACCGCCAACTGCAGGCCAATATTCTTACCGGCGCTCTTTACTTTAATCGGAAATTCCTCCACCGCATAAGAGCGGCTGATTGTTCGATCATCTTCAAAGCCCTCCACCTGACGCAGCTCCAGCCATTCCCTCGCACGAGACTCCATTGCTTCAAATGCAGCATTTGCGGGAAAATCTTGGATCCCCCCTTCATAATAACCCTCCCCCCCAAGGGCGGAGTCTGAGAAGGCTGCTGCATGATCAACAGCTAGAGCCGCTCCCTGCAGTGCTGCATTCCATTTGACGCGCACACCTTCCTTAAGAAGTGCTTCACCATAGCCAGCGCCATATTCCGCTAATTGATCCAGCCCTGCCATCGATTGGTTTTCAAGCCGTAAGACTACATAATAGAGCCCTTCCGCTTGAGACGTTATCGCCAGCTTGCCATGGATATCTCCTGCTGTCCCTTCGGCATAGAACACATCCCGTTCATGCACTTGTTCTGCATAACGGTTCGCTAATCCCAATCGATCAGCCAGTACCTCCGCCGCTGCCTCCAAAGACAGCCCTGTCTGCCATTCTCCCTGCCATTTGACGGTGCCTTGCATATCACCCTGCGTCAAGTTTTCCCCTACAGCCAACATTTTCTCCAATTGTACCCGCGATGATTCAGCTTCAGACGAATAAGCAGCATCCGCATTAGCTGTTATGCCTATGCCATTCAACGATTTCACAACAACTGCACCCGCAACAATAATCATGACCATGATTCCCCATAATTTTTTCATCATACCATCATCTCTCCTCAACCGTTCTATGAATCTATCAACAGGTTCTCCAGGAGAGCTGATAATTATACATTGAGATGTAATCAGTGGTTGCATCGCTGAAAACTTATGAATGCTATAATCTAAAAAAATGACCTCCGGCTTGCTGGCCAGGGTCATCTTCTCTCATCCGCAGAGCTGGAAGAGGTGGACGTCGATATAAAGTTCATGTCACTCCAACACAAAATACCTTTAAAAGTGCTACACTCCCCGCCTCACCAATTATTCGGCCAGCCCATTCTTATAAGCATAGATGGCCGCT
This sequence comes from Paenibacillus lentus, assembly GCF_042714055.1. Taxonomy (GTDB): domain Bacteria; phylum Bacillota; class Bacilli; order Paenibacillales; family Paenibacillaceae; genus Fontibacillus; species Fontibacillus lentus_A. The sequence continues at coordinate 15,283 of NZ_JBHGVC010000007.1, read as the reverse complement.
TGAGTACGATCCTCCACACCTAGCTTGGCTAAAATATTCGTTACGTGAAACTTCACGGTTTTAATACCGATAATCAGATCGTCGGCAATGTCCTGATTGGATTTTCCTTGAGCGAGCAGGCGCAGCACATCCATCTCCCGATCCGTCAGCTCCTCGTGAGCGGGAGTCTCCGTTTTCGGCTGCCGGAACCGGTTCATCATTTTAGACGCCACCTGCGACTCGAGGACAGATTGGCCGCGAGCTGCGGCACGAATGGCATCGGCTACCTCGGAAGCACGGGACGTCTTTAGTAGATAGCTGAACGCTCCCGCCTCGATGACGGGATACATTTTCTCATCATCCAGATAACTCGTCAGGACGATGACTTTGCATTCGGGGTAGAGCTTAAGCAGCTGCCTCGTCGTCTCGATTCCATCCATGCCTTCCATCACGAGATCCATGAGCACAACGTCAGGCTTATACTCTTGAGCGAGACGGATGCCTTCCTCCCCGCTGCTCGCCTCGCCAACCACTTCTATGCCATCCTCGGTGCCAAGCACAGCAGCCAGACCGATCCTTACCATCTCATGATCGTCCACCAGCAGTACTTTAATATCATTGTCCATCTCCATGATATTCCTCCCCTCCACTCTCTTCCGTCAGTAACGGTACCGTAATTTCAATTCGCGTCCCTTTGCCCGGTGCGGTAATAAATTGAATCGAGCCGCCAATCTCCCGCACGCGCTCCTGCATCGTGTTTAAGCCATAGGACGCCTGCTTCTTCTCATCAAGCTGGAAGCCGACCCCGTTATCACGAAGGATGACCTTGACCGTCTCCGCTCTCCGATGAATGCGAATTTCCATCTTATCCGCCTTGGCATGCCGCAGCGTATTCGACATGGCTTCCTGAATGATGCGGAATAAATGATTTTCGATGCCTTTGCCAAGATTCAAATCTTCATCGATCTCAAGCGTGAGATCCATAGGCACCTTCGTTTTTAGCTCGCGTACCAGCTCCAGCAGCCCCTGCGATAACTCCTTGCCCTCCAAATAAACCGGACGGAGATGCAGCAGCAAGGCTCTCATCTCGGACTGGGCGACCGAAGCCATCTCCTCGATCAGCTCGACTTGACGCTGGGCCTTGTCAAAATCCTTCTCAAGGGTACGGCCTACCGCCGTCGCCGTCATCGATATCGCGAACAGCTGCTGGGAGACCGCATCATGAAGCTCGCGGGCCAGCCTTTGCCGCTCCTCGACGATCGCCGACACCCTCGCCTGTTCAGCCAACTGAGCATTATGCGTGGACAAGCGCTGCAAGGAGCTGACCTGCTCCTCCCAGCGCTTTCCAATCCTCTCCAGTTGTTCCCCTAGCCGGCCCAGCTCATCCTCCCCCAGCTTTGGGACGGTTCCCGTCTGATTCCCCTTCTCCCACTGCAGCAAGGAATCACGAAGCAAATCAACCCTTCGCTTAGAACGGTAGCCCTGTAAGAAACCATACACCGCGCCGATGACAAGAAGAAGCGTAAGCAACGTAAGCCCGGCTTGTATGCCTGTTTTCCAGGAAGTTGACGGCTTGAAATACCCGTATGTATACATTACATACATAATTCCCACAAGCAGTATAAAAGACAGGAGGATCCCATCCCGCATACTGCGAGATACCATGTTAGCTGGTTTTTTCTTTCTCATGCAGGTCTCCTCCTGTGTTTAGGTTAAATGTATATCGACATTCCCTACAAGGTAGGAAATTATAATTTTCACTTTTTGATCTCTTTGCTCATAATTGGGAGACTTCCAATAGATGCGATTCAGCATCCCTGTCTCTTTCTCTTCATCGAGGTCGACTTGTCCGAACAGGACAAACGCCTCAATCTCAACGCCGTAGTCTTCAGACACGATCAGATCGATGTCGCCGACGATTCCTTGGAACATAAGCACATTATTTTGATCTTCCACCATAGCCAGCGACAGGTCAATATTCACTTCCCCGAGCACATGCCACATGCTTGTATTGCGAAGCGTCCAAGGGTCGCGATCCCAATGAATGCTGGATGTAATGTTCTGCTTTTGGACATGGTTGCCTTGCGGATGCGTCTTCTTCATCTTGGCATAATATAATCCAAGCGAGATCATCAAAATAGCGATTACTAGCATTAAATGGTTCAATAGAATTATGCCGCCGCCGATCGCCAGCAGAATATAACCGACTTTTACGTCGTCACCCCGACGAATCATATAAATGCCATAGCCCAATATTAAAAACGCGACGATGGTAAAAAAGCTCAGCCACTGGCCGAAGATGATGAATACGCCAAGCCCGATCAATCCGATGGCCAATAAGCTTCTATGCCTATCCATGCCGCACCTCCAGATCAGTTCATATGTGAGAATGTAAGTGGAAAAGCCATAACAGTATAATAGACTCATACCGCATGGCTTTACCATTACATAGCATATCACAATGTCCTGTAGTCGTGTAGCTCTGTTATTTCTTATCTTCTCCGCTCTTCGCGGAAGGGTTCAGCTTGGATTTCAGCGCTTCCAGCTGCTCTTCCACCTTGACCTGCTTCTCGGCGTCAGCCGGGCTGATATAGGAGGAATTGCTGCTGCTTACTCCGCGATAACCAATTCCGGCTACCTCAGCTTCCGCCTCCAGCTGCATGATTTTCTCTTCCATCCGATGGAAGCCCAGAGATGCGCTGCCGCTCTCAATCGTGTTCAGCGTATTGATTTGAGACATTTGCTTTCTGGCTTTAGCCATTTGAGCACGACTGACCAGCTCGTTGCGTTTGTTGCGCAGCTTGTAGAACTCATCCTTCATATCATGAAGCTGCTGCTTAAGCTCCAATGCCTGTGCCTCGGATTGAGCATGCAGGTCGCTGAATTCCACTTGCTTCTGATCGTACAGGATTTTTTCTTCGAGCAGCTTGCGAGCCACTTCCTCTTGACCGTTCTTCAGAGCAGCCTCAGCCTGGCTCTCTCTTTGTGCAGAAATGCGAATCGCCTCTTCCAGACGATGCTTCATTCTGCGCTCATTTGCCATTTGCTTCGCTACCGTTACCTCTGCGTCGCGGATTTCCGCTTCCATATCACGCAAGTATTGATTGAGCATCACTACCGGATCCTCTACTTTATCAAGCATATCATTGACAGACGCCTTCGTAATGTCCTTGATTCTTTTAAATACTCCCATTTTATTTATCTCCCTTCTCGTTCTCATATTTTGATAATTTTCTACGGAGTTCTTCCAGCTCTTTTTCCATAGCCTTCTTCTCAATATCTTCCATCATCGAATCCAAATTCGATTCATTGCCGCTAAATGCGGATTGTTTCTGGTAATGCGGATCATTGTATTGCGGGCTGCCGTAACGCGGATCGGCATATTGCGGATCACGGTATTGCGGGTTGCCCGCATTGCCGTATCCATAGCCCCCGTGGTTGCTGCTCTGCCAGCCTCCCCCGTATGGATCGCGAGGAATATAAGGCTCCTTCGAGATAACAAGCGATGCAATTAAGTAAATCATGATCGTTGTTCCACCCGTAAACGGAACACTGATGATCGTAAGCAGCCGAAGCGCGGTCACGCTGATGCCGAAGTACTCGCCAAGCCCGCCGAGCAGGCCGCTGAACCAACGATCACGTCTGGAACGGTATAGAGTTCCCATTGGTCTTACTCCTCTCCTTTGTTATTCAGCTTCTGCTTCAAACGGGAGAGCTCCTGTTCCAAGGTAGATTGCAGAACCGATCCGGCTTGGTTCATGAATTCCTGACCTGACTTTCTCAGATCCCGAAGACTGCGGGCTTCCCATTCCATGTCAGATACCCGATCCTCCAGGCGGTGGAACATTTTTGGCACGTCTTGTGTACCGTACCCACTCATCCGCTGGTTCATGCGCTGCTGCAGACGGAGCGTCTCCATTCTGGCGTAATAATACTGCCGCTTGCTATATACCACTTGATATTCCGTTTTTAACTCGTTCAATTGGCTTTCCAATTCCTGCAGGGACTCCAGGCTTTGGGCGTACAATCCGGAATACTGCTCGATCTTTTCTTCATAGAGCATTTTCTCCTGCAATGCTAACTTGGCTAAATGCTCTTCCTCGGCTTTAAGGGCAATCAGCGCCTGCTCTTCCCTGCGGTCGCGCATCACCTTAGCCTGATCAACTTGCTGCTTCAACTGCTTCGTATGTCCCGCATATTGCTGATGCAATTTCTCCGCCTCGGCGATTTCCTGACGGGTCTCAATCAAAAATTGATCGATCAACCGTACAGGATCTTGAGATTGCTCCAACCGTTCGTTTAGATTAGCTACCGTAATATCTCGTACTCGACGAAATACACTCATGACATCTCATCCCTCCTAACCAATTCGGTCATCATAATTATTCCATATATGTGATCAATAACCCCGTCGTCTTCCGCTCAGTGAATAAATGCCGAAGAGGATCAAGCCGATCCCGATTGCCGGTACGATGAGCCAAGCCAATTTGGAGATTAAGGATATGATCCCAAAGAAGAGGACGATCCATCCAAAAAAAGCGTTGCCCCGGCGAATACCATAGTAACCAAGACCGATCAATGCTACCGCGAACAACAATCCGAAAAGACTGCCCAGCAGCGGGGTAAGCTTGCCCAACAGGATCAATGCTCCCAGGACAATAAGTACGATGGCGAAGCCACCCGATCGATTAGTTCTCATTTATTTGTCACCGCCTTTCATAAGTATCAACCTTATGTCTATATTGTAGGTGGAAAAGCATTTATTCAAAACGGACTGCGGACGGTTTTTCATCCTAGACCTAAGTCGAGGAGGGCTTAGGACTCTTAAACAGCCAAAGACTTGCGCCTTGGAAAATAGCACAACCTGCCCCATTCAACTGGAGCAGGTTGGCTGACGATAACGTTTCTATGGGTGCTGTCGATGTTCCTGTTGCATCGTATCGAGCTGTTGCTGTTGCTGCTGTCGCTCCTGCTTGGTCGCTTCGCTTAAATCGTCACGAACGCTATTCTTCCATAAAGGCACCCCAGTCCGGTGAGCGGCCCTGCCGTTCAAATGCCCTCCTACAGGTGCAGTAATGAAAACGAAGACGATGCCAAGCAGCAGTTTGGCACTCACATGATCTAAATAGAACATAAAATATAAAAACGCCCCGCTCAAAATGCATAATACGCCCAGCGTCGTGCTTTTCGTTGCAGCATGTGACCGCATGTAAGCGTCAGGGAGCCGGACAAGCCCAAAGGCGCTCAGCGCACTGACTACCGCTCCAAAAAGCACAAGCAAGCCGATCAATAGCTCACCGATCATGATCGTCACCTCCCTGCTCAATAACGACGCCCCGCTCGATGTATCTGGCAAAGGCCGTCGTTCCTATAAAAGAAAGAATACCGATCAGGAGAATGATTTCAAAATAAGCCTCCGTCCTCATCAGCATGCAGAGCACAGCTACCATCGCCAGCAGATTGATGCCGATCGTATCGAGCGACGTAATTCGGTCAGCCATGGACGGTCCCTTCATTAAACGATACAGGCAGCCCAATATCGAAAGAGATATAATCACGAGCGCCGCAAACAACAATCCGTTAATCACCTCGTCACCTCCAGGATCGCTTGTTCAAATGTATTTCTGATTTCCATACACAGCTCATCCACATCATCTATATCCATCGCATGGATATACAGAGTAGACCCATCCCCCGATACATCAAGCGTCAGCGTTCCAGGCGTCAGCGTAATCAGATTGGCAAGTATCGTTACTTCCCAATCTGTAGTCAGTTCGGTCGTATAAGCGAAAATGCCTGGACGAATGTTCAGCTTAGGCGAAATGACCTGCCCAATGACCACGAAGCTGGACTTAAACAGCTCTTTAATAAACAGCGCAAGCAGTTTGGCGATCGCCCATACCCTTTTCATATAAAAGCCCTGCGGCCAGAAGCGCCTGAACATGCCGATCAGAGCCAATCCCACGACATAGCCGACGATGAGCCCGGAGGCCGACCAGTTATTATTCAGGAACATCCATACGACAGCGATTAGGAAGTTTAATAAAATTTGAAGTGCCATTCCATCTACTCCTTCAGCACGGCATCAATATAAATTACTGGATCCGCCAGAACATCCCCGGCCTGGGACACGAGCGAGTATACCCATTCGGAGCCGATGCCGATCACGAGAATTAGAACAAATAGTGCGGCAGCGGCGGGCATCAGCCCTCTTAACCGAACAGTCTCCTGCACAGCAGCCGGCTCCTCCCCGCCAAAAAATGCTCCCAAAAACACCCGCATTAAAGAATAGAGCACGATCAAGCTCGACGCGAGCGCAACCCCCGTCCATATATAGTGTCCCGACGCGAACCCGCCTTGAACGATCAGCAGCTTGCCCGTAAATCCGCTAAGCGGAGGCACGCCTACTAGAGCCAGTGCCACGATGAAGAACATCCAGCCGAGCAGCGGATATCGCTTGATCAGTCCGCCCATTTGCCGCAAATCGCTGGTTCCCGCTGCTTTGATGAGCATGCCCCCCAGCAGGAACAGCAGCGCTTTGGCAATCATGTCATGGATCAAGTAGAAGACGACGCCATCCATGGACAGTTTGGAGGCCGTGGCGATTCCGAAGGAAATAAAACCAATTCCGATTACGACGTTATAGTTGATGATCCGGTTAATATCGGAATAAGCAACGGCACCGATCCCGCCTAATATCATCGTCAATACCGCCATCCAACCGATAAGCGAATGGGTCAACTCCGGCTGATTATAGAATATAAGGCTGAACGTGCGGGCAATGGCATAAATGCCGACCTTGGTCAAAAGTGCGCCGAACAAAGCCTTCACAGCCGTTGGCGGAGCGCTGTAGGAACCTGGCAGCCAGAAGAACAGGAACAGACCCGCTTTGAGTGCAAATACGATAAGGAACAATACAGCAATTACATTGAGTACCCCGCCCTGCCCCGCTTCGGCTACACGCAATGATAGATGGGCCATATTCAGCGTTCCAACCACCCCGTATAAATAGGCAATCGCCGCCACGAAGAAGCTGGAGGACACGATATTGATCAGTATATATTTCAAGGTTTCTCTCAGCTGCCGCTTCGTCCCGCCAAGCACGATCAAAGCGTAGGAAGCGATCAGCATGACCTCGAAGCAGACAAACAGGTTAAATAAATCCCCTGTGAGGAACGAACCGTTTACTCCTACGATCAGAAATTGAAAGAACGGATGAAAATAATGACGCTCCCTCTCTTTTCCGATACTGCCAAACGCATAGAACAGACAGGCTGTACTGAGCACCGTCGTCGTCAGGACAAGCAGCGCCGCCAACATGTCCGCAGTAAACACGATCCCGTAAGGGGGAGTCCATCCCCCCATGTACAAGGTCTGAATTCCGTTCAGCCTCACCTGACGAACAATGAGGATGGCTGCGGCGACATTCAGAATCGCCCCTATAGCATTAATCCACCTTTGCAGCGTTACCCGGTTATGGCAAAAAACAAGTGCAACCGCAGTCAACAGAGGAATCATTAGTGGAAATACGAGTAAATTATTCACCTTCTTCCCCCCTTAACTGCTCCATATCATCCGTCTTCAATTTTTGATACGACTTGTAGGCAAGTACAAAAAAGAAGGATGTAACCCCAAAGCTAATAACAATCGATGTTAATATCAGAGCCGCCGGAATAGGATCCGTATATGCGGAAGCATGTTCGCCAAGCAGCGGCGGCGCTCCTCTTTTCAGTCGTGCCATGGTTAGAAGAAGCAGATGCACCGCATGGGTAAGAAGCGATGTTCCGAGAATGATACGCAGCAGGCTTCTGGAAAGGATAAGATATACTCCGATCATGAACAATATGCCGACAGCAATAGACATCATTAATTCCATGATTTATCGATCCCTCCCAATCTCAAGAATAATCGTCATCGTGACGCCTACTACGGTCAAATACACCCCGAGGTCAAAAATGACCGCTGTTGCCAGCTCTACTTCCCCCATGATCGGTACATGCACATGCCCAAACGCATGACTGAGGAATGGAACTCCAAACGCAAGCGAGCCTAGCCCCGTCAAGAAAGCAATCAGCAGGCCTGTGGCCATAACTTTACGGAAATCAAGCGGAACGATTTTGCGCATGACCTCCATTCCAAATGCTATAGCGAGCAGCACCAGTGCGGCTGAGGTCATCAGTCCGCCGATAAATCCGCCTCCGGGGTCATTGTGTCCTGCAAAGAACAAATATAAGGAGAAGGTCAATATAATAAACATAGCGACCCTCGAAGTCATCCGCAGAATGACGTCGTTGCTTCTTGGCGGTGTCAGCTTGGCACCTGCCTGTTTGTCAGCAGACAACGTAGGCGAAGGAAGTTGAACGTCCTGTTCCTCATCCAGGTTCAAACGAATCATCGCATAGATGCCGAGCGACGCGATCCCGAGCACTACGATTTCCAGCATCGTATCAAAGCCCCGGAAGTCGACCAGGATGACGTTCACGACGTTTTTGCCGCCTGCCAGCTTGTAGCTAGCTTCCAGGAAAAACTTCGATATTGATTCGAAGGGATGGCTGCTCCCCGCACTTAGAGCACTGAGCGCAATCAGTGTAACCATCACGCCCACTCCTAGCGAGATCAGGAAATTCGTGAGCTTGAATTTAAGGACGGACAGTTCCTTCTTAAGCTTCGGCAAATGATAGAAGCATAGCAGGAATAGCGTTACCGATACCGTCTCCACAATGAGCTGGGTTAGGGCAAGATCCGGCGCACGGAAGATGACGAAGAACAAGGTCACCATATACCCTACTGCCCCCGTCAAAATGATCGCCAGCAAGCGCGAGTTGGCAAAAGGCACCGCTAACGCGGCTAAAATTAGGGCAAGCAGAATGGCCGCCTCATAAATTGTGACCGGAGCATAACTGCTCATATCGAGACTGAAGCCATCGAATGCAAACATAATGGCTCCCAGCACAACTACAAAGAACGTAAAAATATAAATTAAGTAATGACGCACGGAGCCCGTCATATATTTGTTCGTCAACCATCGCGATGAGCGTTCCATCGTCCTTAAGCCCGTATCATAGACGCTATTCAACGAGAACCGGGCAAACCCTGGACTGTTCAATGCTTTGACTTTAGGCTGCAGCGAGAATATCAGGATACCAGCCGCAATGACGCCCAAAGTCATAAATACCTCCGGAGTCCAGCCATGCCAAAATTGTATGGATACCTGGAATTTCTCGCCCGGCGCAAGCAGGCCCGGCAGGATCGAGGCCATCGCAGGCTCGATTAACGAGTACGATAGCAAGCCTGGGAATAGCCCGAAGACAAGAGCCAACGAAGCCATGATTACTGGAGAAATGAGCATGCCGACCGGCGCCTCATGCGGCTGATTTTTCAGCTGCTCCGCTTGGAATTTTCCCGTGAATGTTCTAAACAACAGCACCATGCTGTATGCAAAGGTAAAGACGCTGGCTATCCAGGCGATGATCGGAAACCATAAGCTCCAGGTCTGCATGCTCCATATGCCCATTTCGCGCGTATTCAGAACAGCCGTGAAGAACATTTCTTTACTAAGAAAGCCCCCGAATGGCGGGAGACCGGCCATCGAAAAAGTACCGATTAACGCAACGGTGAACGTCACGGGCATCAGCGACATTAACCCGCCAAGCTTGCGAATATCTCTTGTCCCCGTCTCATGATCCACAATCCCGACGACCATGAATAACGCTCCCTTAAACACCGCATGGTTCATCAAATGGAATATAGCGGCCATTGTGGCCTTGGAATAGAACAAGGACTGCTGGACATCGGTAAAATAACCGGAAGCTGAGCCAAGCCCCAGCAAAGCCATAATCAGCCCCAGCTGACTAATCGTGGAGAAGGCCAGCATCGCCTTCAAATCGGTTTGCTTAATAGCTTTAAACGAACCGAAGATCAACGTAGTAAGCCCAACGGCAGACACAAGCCAAAACCAGACCGCCTGCCCGGAAAAAACAGGCGTAAATCTGGCTACGAGATACAATCCGGCTTTAACCATCGTTGCTGAATGCAAATAAGCGCTGACAGGGGTCGGAGCTTCCATCGCATCCGGCAGCCAAATATGAAACGGGAATTGGGCCGATTTTGTGAAGGCGCCAAGCAGCACCAGTACCAGGGCAGGCAGCATCAAAGAGTGCCCCCGAATCATATCCACGTTTTGAACGATTTCTCTAACCGAGAAGGTGCCCGTCATTATATAAATGAGTACGAATCCGGCTAGCATGGCGAGACCGCCGAATACGGTAATCAGCATGGATTTGAATGCGCCGTATCTGGAGCGCTCTCGATGATGCCAGAAGGCAATCAGCAGAAAAGAAGATATGCTCGTCAGCTCCCAGAAACCGTAGAGAACGATCAAATTGTCCGATAGTACAACCCCTAACATCGCTCCCATAAACAGAAGCAAATAAATGTAGAAGCGATGAACGGCCTCTTTTTCCTTATCCATATAAAAAATTGAATATAAAACGACCAGCGTTCCAATTCCCGAAATAAGCAGAGCGAATAACAAAGAAAGTCCATCCAGAACCACTGTAAATTCGATGCCCAACGAGGAGATCCAAGGAATACTCGAAACGATCCCCCTACCCGACTGAACGAGCGGGATCTGCGCCAGAAAATAAATAAAGAGAGCAGCCGGTCCCAAGAGAACAGCCCATCCTGGATGCGGCTTTCCCGGCAGCCTCTTAAGCAATGGTACTCCTACAGCTAGAATAAAAGGCAAAATAATTGCTGCGTGCAATGTAGACAAAATGCTTCCTCCTTAAATCTCGGTAATCATCCGGGTCTCATCAGCTTTGCCATATTTAAACGAGAACATAAATACGGTATGCCTAAAAAACACAAAAAGAGCCCGCATTTGGCAGGCTCCTCCGATAAACAACTATGTGGTTGATTGTGGTTGATGATGATCGTGCTTTTTAGTACATCCAAAAGTATATCGTTTTTTCAGATGGTTGTAAACCAGAATATAACTGTATATATATAACTCATTAAGGAAATCACTTTCTGTAGTAAAGGAGAGTGGTTTTCATGCCGAGCCGTCAAATCCTCGTCTGCTCGTCCATATTTTTATTTATGGTGTGCGGTGCAGCGTTTCTCGAACGTCGTCTCCCTTCGATCATGCCGCCCGAACAGTTTATCATATACTCGCAGCCGCAAAGCAGGATCGATAATCATGCTGCATTTCAGCCCCGGGAGTATATTCGAATCGTGCAGTTTCCAGGACGGAAGTAGATGAATGCATAATGTATCAATAAATTATCATCATTCTTTTGAGATACACAGCATTGTATGCTATCCTTAAGGTTAGTAGCTATATTTATACTCATTAGCAGGGGCTTATTTTCGTCCACTCTTCTAGCAGCTTATGAAGCGAGTCCTATAGTTACATTAATTTACTAGTTTTATGCACCATGGATCACATGTAATGAACATGTAATTAACAAGTAATTGAGAGTTTCTTGAGAATTTCGCCCATGTTCCGTGAAGGAAACCGGCGGCTGTATTAAACAACTTATAAAAATAACATTTCTTATATTGGAGGTCGGAAGCTAATGAATCTGAAAGAGACTGAATTACCGGGCATAGGTAAAAAATTTGAAATTGAAACTCGCAGCGGCGAGAAATTGGCTATTACTATCCATGATGATGGTCGACGTGAAGTTTATCACTATGGAGCTGACAACCCCGATGACAGCATCTCCAAAATTTCTTTAACCGATGAGGAAGCACGATATGTATCTGCAATTATCGGCGGAGTTACTTATAAGCCTACTCCTTTGGAAAATATAGAAGTCGCATTAGGCGATCTCATTATCGAATGGTACAAACTAGAGCCTCACTACAAAGCGATTGGCAAAACGATTGGTGAGCTGCGCGTACGTCAGCGTTCCAGTGCAACGATCATTGCTGTCGTTGAGACTAATCATTCCAAACACATCAATCCTGGGCCGGATCTGCTCCTTACTGCGGGCGCACTGGTCGTAGTAATCGGCGAGCGTCTGCACCAGCAGCAAATTAGACAGATTTTACTGAACGGAAGTGCTTAATGTGAAGCCTCTCAACTTGAATCCTAGTCTGGCGGTTATGTCCATCGTAGCCGCTGGGCTACTTTTGTCTAGAGCAGTATTATTCCTTCATATGCCTAATAAATATAGCTCTAGCCTCCCTTGTCGCTATGCGAAATAACAAATCAACCCTATTTTCACTGGCTGATCGAATTCACCGTGCAATTTCTCGCTATAACGGATCATCCATCCAGGTTATTGGCGTTATACTTGGCGCTCTCCTCGCCTCTATTGGATTGGAGCTATTTTTAATGCCGCATGGGATCATCGTAGGCGGTATGACCGGACTTTCCGCCCTCTTCGCCCTCTACACGGAGATGAGGTTAGGCCTATTCCTGCTGCTGCTAAACATCCCATTCATCGTGCTGCAAAGAAGACATTTAGACACCTCCTTCGCCATATGCGCGGTCGTAGGATTATTTGTGCTTTCCCTATTCTCTGTGGTCATGCACCCCTTTCCCGCTATAACCGAACATCCTTTACTCGCCGCCTTGGCAGGCGGAACATCTCTTGGCTTAGGCCTCGGTCTCGCTGTAAGATTTGGAGGCTCCCTGGATCCGGCGACCAGCATCAGCAGATGGAGCCACTTCAAGCTCCCCTTCTCCATCGAATGGATTCTCTTGCTGCTCAACTGTTCGATACTTATTGCAGCAGGCTTTTATTTTGGATTTGAGCAAGCGCTATATTCCATCATCGCGTACATATCTGCCTTTGAAACGGTCAAAATTCCACTAAGAGGCCTGCCTTTTACTCGCCCATACATATTCCATATATCCAGTGACCATTGCCCAGCAATTCAGAGAGCTCTTAAGCAGCGTCTAAACCGCAAAGCCCAATTTCTTAGCGAATCCTTAGACGGGGACGGCGGAATCCTTGTATGCCAGTGTAACCGCTGGGAAACGGCAAGATTAAAGGCCATCGTCAAAGATATAGATCCAGGCTGTACCATTACACTACACAGTAAACACAATGCAACATCATAATGGCATGAAAGGTAAAATACCCTCAACTAGAAAAAGCGCCCTTAAATTCGAATTGAACTTAAGGCGCTTCTTATATGGCCAAGCACGCAGCTTCTAATACGCGTTGCTACGCAGTATGGACGTCCAGAAGGAACTGGGTCGAATACTGTATTAGAAGTCGAAATTGTCCTGATTAGAGCCGATAGGCTGACTTAGATTCAAACTGTGAATTTGCCGCATTTCTTCTGCTGATTAGTGAGTCCATCTCATACTCAAAATATACCGCGCGATGATCAAAGTCAATTTTCCCTATGCTTTATTAGAAAAACAACTATCGAGGTACTTTCCAAGAAGAGAGCCACGTTTAGAGGCTGTTTTTCTTGTGATTATAGAAAAAAGGTATATAAAATTGCTTGGTTTAAGCAATTTTATATACCTTCTTGTCGTTAATACCGATGGCCGGACTCGAACCGGCAAGCCTCTCGGCACCGCATTTTGAGTGCGGCGTGTCTGCCAATTCCACCACATCGGCATAGTAAAAGTTTAACTCAATACAAGTGCGGAAGACCAGACTTGAACTGGTACGGTAGTAACCTACCGCAGGATTTTAAGTCCTGTGCGTCTGCCGATTCCGCCACTCCCGCAGAGTAACTATGGAGGCGCCACCCAGACTCGAACTGGGGATAAAGCTTTTGCAGAGCTGTGCCTTACCACTTGGCTATGGCGCCATATATAAAAATGGAGCGGACGACGGGAATCGAACCCGCGACCCTCGCCTTGGCAAGGCGATGCTCTACCGCTGAGCCACGTCCGCAACAAATGGCTGGGGATATAGGATTCGAACCTATGGAATGACGGAGTCAAAGTCCGTTGCCTTACCGCTTGGCTAATCCCCAATATTTGATTTTTGAGATAAAAATGGGGCGATCGATGGGACTTGAACCCACGAATGCCGGAGCCACAATCCGGTGCGTTAACCCCTTCGCCACGACCGCCATAATAAAGATATTCTATTGTAGAACTGGCAGGGGCAGCAGGAATTGAACCCACACTAACGGTTTTGGAGACCGCTGTTCTACCTTTAAACTATGCCCCTATGGTAAAACTGGTGGAGGCTGATGGATTCGAACCACCGAACTCGTACGAGAACAGATTTACAGTCTGCTGCGTTTGGCCACTTCGCTAAGCCTCCATGTGGTGCCGGCGAGAGGACTTGAACCCCCAACCTACTGATTACAAGTCAGTTGCTCTACCAATTGAGCTACACCGGCATTTTCAATTATCAAGTAAATCAATGGTGGCTCGGGACGGAATCGAACCGCCGACACGAGGATTTTCAGTCCTCTGCTCTACCGACTGAGCTACCGAGCCATATAGGAATAGTTACCTTGGATCCATTTCACCTATTCCGCTGTGATCAGCTCGTTAGAGTGACGGTTTCCAGAGCTAGACTTGTCTATCCTTACTTGATCCACATCCCTTATTTAGAGATGTAATGGCGGAGCCGACGGGATTCGAACCCGCGATCTCCTGCGTGACAGGCAGGCATGTTAGGCCTCTACACCACGGCTCCACACTAGGAATTACAATTGCGGGGACAGGATTTGAACCTGCGACCTTCGGGTTATGAGCCCGACGAGCTACCGTGCTGCTCCACCCCGCGTCAGTTATAAAATTATATGGTGGAGGCTAACGGGATCGAACCGCTGACCCTCTGCTTGTAAGGCAGATGCTCTCCCAGCTGAGCTAAGCCTCCGAGGAAAGACAATTTCTATTGTACCATATAACTGAGTTAGAAATCAAGTTATATTTAGTACTTAGGGATTCTCATCCCGCTTAAAGCTAATTTAAATAGTGGTGACCCGTAGGGGATTCGAACCCCTGTTACCTCCGTGAAAGGGAGGTGTCTTAACCCCTTGACCAACGGGCCGCATATGTATCATACAACTATGATACGAAAGAGAATTATGGCGGAGAGAGGGATACTCTCATTCCATTCGAGACTGCGATGAGTTCCTAACGAAGCTAATGCTCCGACGAACCCATTCGAGAGTTCTCAGTATAATGATGGCGGAGAGAGAGGGATTCGAACCCTCGAGACGCTTGTGACGCCTACACGATTTCCAATCGTGCTCCTTCGGCCAACTCGGACACCTCTCCATATGGCTCCCCGAACAGGACTCGAACCTGTGACAACTCGATTAACAGTCGAGTGCTCTACCGACTGAGCTATCAGGGAACATTCTCATA
>NZ_JBHGVC010000006.1:0-294635 GCF_042714055.1 Paenibacillus lentus | reverse complement strand
TTTATTTGCATATGATATGCCGGTGTGGCGGAATGGCAGACGCGTTCGACTCAAAATCGAATGGGGAGACCCGTGGAGGTTCGAGTCCTCTCACCGGTACCATACTTACAAACAGTGAAGCTTTCTTGGATTGCAAAATCCTTGAAAGCTTTTTTGTTTTATAGCTTTAAACATTCGCTCATAGCATGGACGGAAGTATTATATCATTTGTATACTTGTACCGAATGAATAAACTAAAATTTTTATCCATAAATCGAACCTTTTCGAATGAACGAGGCAATATAGATTGTAAGCTTACTAAGGAGGGCCCTTTTTTCGTGAAAGACATCAACATAGCGTATTGGATTGAACGGATGAAGGAGGGGGATCCATCTGCATTTCGAGTGATTTATGAATGGTCATTCCCCGAAATCTACCGCTCTGTCATGTTTCTGATGACGGAAAAAAATGAAATAGAAGATGTAATGAACGAGATTTATTTTCAGCTGTGGCGGTCTATCGGCAATTACGATGCGAATCGTTCCTTCCGATTTTGGATGCATGGCATCGTCATGAAGCAAATACAGAAGTGGAGAACCAAAAGCTGGAGGAGGTTCCGAATCTTCGAGAAGAAGCGGCTCTTGGAGGTGGAAGAGCATATTTTCTCAGATCGTCAGGTTCTTGAGGCCGAGACCCACCTAGAAATGCTAACCATCGTTCATCAGTTATCCTACAAACTTCGCACAGTGATTATTCTGCGCTATTATCACAACTATACATTCGATGAAATTGCCGAATTGCTGAACATCCCCGTAGGCACGGTCAAATCCAGACATCACGCAGCACTGGGGAAGCTTCGCGAGCTTAGCCCATATAGTGAGCCGGGAAAGGAGAAAGAACTTTATGTCCATTGAACCACAACTACGTGATAAGCTACAGGATTGTGCGGAAGCAATGGAAATTCCATCCGAAATGCAGGAGCGCATTCAAGAAAATTCTTACGAACGTTATCGTAATGATAAATATAAAGCAAAATCAAATCTGAAAGTTCGCATGGTTGCATGTATGCTTGCGGCTACACTTCTCGTGCCGGTTGTCATTTATAACGGGCCTGCCGTAGCGGCGCGGATTCGAGCCCTGCTCAATCTATCCGGGACGGAAGATATGCGGAGCTTCATCACCAAAGATAAGGATTCGGATTATGTCACCACTAACTTGTATGCGGATGAGATTAGCGGCAATCAAACGGCACAGGAAGTGCTTGCGCGCATTTACCGCGGGTTTCCTGAGACGAGGGACTTCGACATCGTGAGCGCACAAATTACCAAAGGAATCAGAGGAGGAGAGCAGATCCATCTATTGAATGTCATTCTGATGGAGAAAGGAAAGACATTCGAGGAGCCGCATAAAGAGGTTGTAGCCAATGTCGATGTGGAGACAGGACAGATTCATTTTGTTCAAACGATTGGTTTAGAGCCATTTGCTCCGCCTGCTTCGAACTTGCAGGATTCGGAAGCGATCGCTATGGCGGGTGCATTCTTGAAGCAATTGGATGTTCGTTCCGATGGATATTGGCCTGAAGTGGTAGGAGCCCATGCTGATGAAGCGCTAGGAATAGGTCAGTCCATCGTCATCTACAAGCGTGCAGCGGATGGCAAGGAGATGTTCCAAGTGAATCTTCAAGAAGGAAGTACAAGTGTTGCATTCTTCCCTTCGGAGAAGCCATGAAACGGAACCGTCTCAGCCGTAGAGAAGGGATGGTGGCCGTAACGTTCTTGTTGCCGAGCGCCATTGGCTTTGCCTTATTCTATCTCATTCCGTTCGGGATGGGGCTTGTCTACTCGGTATTGGACCGGACGGTGGGCGGTTCGTTTGTTGGACTATCGAATTATCAGGAGCTGCTGAGCAGCGATTCCTTTTGCAAAGCCGCCTCGAATACGTTCTGGTTCACGGCGGTGAATGTCCCGCTGATGCTTATACTGTCACTTGGAATCGCGCTCGTGCTGAACCGGAATCTCTATCTGCGTCAATTTCTTCGGATGGCTTATGTCCTGCCGTTGGTTGTGCCCGTAGCCTCCGTCGTGATGGTGTGGCAAGTGCTTTTTGATTGGAATGGATCACTTAACGCTTGGATGCACGCTGCCGGGCTTGAACAAATAGACTGGATGAAATCGGCCTGGGCGCGAGGGGTGATCTCCGTGTTCTACCTATGGAAGCATATCGGCTACAACATCATCTTATTCCTTGCAGGGCTGCAGAGCATCCCGCGAGATTACTATGAGACGGCTGAGTTGGAGGGTGCGGGCAAATGGCGTCAATGTTACGGAATTACCCTTGTCTATCTTACGCCGACGATGGTCTTCGTCGTTCTGATGTCGATTATGAATACGTTCAAAATATTTCGTGAAACGTACCTGATCGCAGGAGATTATCCGCATGACAGCATCTATACGCTTCAGCATTATATGAACAATATGTTCCTCTCGATGGATGTACAGAAGCTGTCGGCGGCTGCGACGCTTATGGTGATAGGTATCTTTATCATCGTGGCGATTCTGCTTAGGCTAGAGAAGCGATATACACAATTTATGGAATGATGCGGGAGGAAGAATGAAGAACAGGGGGTTCATTCGGAACCTATCGGTCACGCTGGTGATGGCATGTATCGGGCTCATGATGCTTTTCCCCATTGTGATTACATTCACAAACTCGCTCATGACTGAGCAGGAAATTCGCAGCAATTACGAGCTGGTAGGTAAAATGCCAGTCGCTGCGCAAGGGGAACCTGCTGCATTCGTGAATCTGAAGCTTATCCCGGACTGGCTGTCCTTCGAGCAGTACGGGAGCGTATTGCTGGAGACGCCGACGTATTTGTTCATGTTATGGAATTCCGTCGCGATGGTCGTGGCGATCATTGCGGGACAGACGGTAGTAAGCGCACTAGCAGCGTACGCCTTTGCCAAGCTCCGGTTCAAGGGGAGAGAAGGCTGGTTTCGGGTGTACTTAATGACGATGCTCATGCCTTTCCAAGTGACCTTGGTTCCGAATTATATTATTGCTGACAAGTTGGGATTGATGAACACGGCTAGCGCGATTGTTTTGCCGGGGATATTCGCGGCCTTCGGTGTGTTCATGCTGAGACAATTTATGCTATCGATTCCGTATGCGCTGGTTGAAGCCGCTCAGATGGATGGCGCCGGTCATTACCGTATTTTCTATCAGATTATGCTGCCTTTGATGAAGCCGGGGATTGCGGCGCTGATCGTCTTGCTGTTCGTTGATTATTGGAATATGGTCGAGCAGCCGTTGATTTTTTTGGAGGATGCGTTCAAGCAGCCATTATCGCTCTATTTATCCAGAATTCACAAGGAAGCCCAAGGCATCGGCTTTGCCGCATCGCTGATCTATATGACGCCAATGGTTCTCCTGTTCCTGTATGCGGAGTCTTACTTTATCGAAGGGATTCAAATGTCGGGGATTAAAGGGTAGCTCATGAGAGGAGGGATAGGATGGCTACAGGGTTCACCGAAGCGCTGGATGCAAGAAAAAAACGAAACATAGCGTGGCTCTCCGGCCTGTTCTTCAGCTTGCTCCTTTTCCTTACCCTGGCAAGCAATACATTGCTGACGTTACATCTGCCGAAGGTGCGAACCGAACAAGGGAGGGAAGGAGCGTTAGTCACTACGTGGCGCGGGACGGCCCGGCTGATGCCTCGGCAGCATATCGACTTGTCGAACAAGGCGGAATGGTTCATTAAGAAGGTACATGTAAAAGAGGGGGATCGCGTAGCTCAGGGACAGACGTTAATCACCTATGAGAATCCTGCTGCTGCGCAGGAAATCCTGGATGTACAGGCGGGACTTGCGCAACAGCGGCTATCGTTAGTTGACTTGCAGGATGCTTATATTGAAGCCGTACAAAATAACGACGAGATACAGGCGCGGCGAACGAAGCGGGATTTAGAACGTGCGCGATTAGCCATCGGTGTGCATGAGCGAAAATTGAGCACGATGCAGTCGGAGGCGAGCGATCGCAGACGCATTATCGCGCCTTTTGACGGTGTTGTGACAAAAGTACATGCGGTGCCGCAACTGCCTTCGGGGAGCGGCGGGCCAGATATCAGCTTAGCGAATACGCAGCAGGGCTATCAATTCGAGATTATCATTCCGGATGCCATTGGCCTGAAATTGCGTACCGAGGAGAAGATGAACGTAGAAATCGAACATGAGGGGGCTAAAGTTCCGGTTGAAGGGATTATTACCGAAATTCGTCCAATGACAGGCGATGTAGGAACTTCCTTTCAAGAGGGATCGGAAGGAAATGCATATCAGATGGCTTCAAGTCAACAAGTCGTTGTGAAGGTCCAACATCCGAATGTTCAAGCGAATGACCTTGTGAGCGTGGAATTGACACAATCGGAGAAGACCGATGGCGGCATACTCGTATCGAACCAAGCGATTCACCGGGAAGGGAAGAACAGTTATGTGCTTGTCATCGACGAGCGTTCAGGCCCGCTGGGCAATACCTTTATAGTTCGCAAGGCTCCTGTTCAATTAGGGGGAACGAATGGCCAAGAAACCCTGGTGTTACAAGGGGTATCCATGAAAGACCGCATCATTGTCGAGAGCAGTGAGCCGCTAATAGAAGGTCAACGCGTCAGGGTCTAATGCGCTTGGGCCGTATAATTTGCATAGAGAATGGAGAGGAGAGGTTAGGATGAAAAAAAGTGGTGTACTTAGTTTAATCGTTGCAATAACGATGTCGTTGACAGCATGCTCCGGCGGACAGGCCGGTGAGGCGAAGCAAGGGCAGCAGGAACAAAACGGGAAGAAAATCGTTGTCTTATCCGTATTGGAAGCGGATCCTATGTATTCCCTGGCAGAGAAAAAGTATGAAGAGCAACATCCCGATGTGGATATTCAAATCAAGGAATACAGCCAAGGGGAGGGCTCCGATCAAGAAGGTGATCTCGAGAAATATGTGAAAACCACTAATACAGAGCTATTGTCTGGCAAAGGGGCCGATTTGATCGCCCTGGATGTGAGTGGTCTGTCGGTTGAGAAATACGTAGACAAGCAAGCGCTAGTGAACTTGAGCGAGTTGATGAAGCAGGATCCTGCCTTTGATTCCAATTCGTATGAGATGAACATCCTGGACGGGGCCAAGATGAGAGGGGGGCTCTATTCGTTGCCTCTGCGGTTCTTTTTAGACAGTCTTATGGGCGACAAAAAAGCAATTGAGCAATCCGGCGTGAAATTCGATGACAGCACATGGACATGGGGGGAGTTCACAGAGGTGGGCAAACGTCTGGCGGCATCCGGCGGGCACACGTATTCGATGGGGAACACGCCACCTGAGCTGATGTTGAACATTCTGTTCATCGACAACTATAATCGCATTGTCCATGAAGAGAAGCGCCCTGCTAGCTTCGATACCAATGCATTCGTTGAACTGATGGAGCAAGTGAAAAAGATGTATGAGGATAAGGTGGTTACGGATGCGGAAGTTAATGCAGGAGATTATTTCTTTGCACCTTCTTTGATCCTATCGCCTGAAGATTATTTCGTAGGGCCTGCGATGTTCTATGAGCAAGGGAAGATCTATCGCAAGCCGCTCGCTGCTGGGCAACAGGCAGGAGTCACCTTCTTGACGCATAAGAAATTAGGATTAAATAGGAATTCGAATGTGCAGGCAGAAGCGTGGGATTTCTTGAAGTTCTTATTGTCCGAAGAAATACAGACCATGCCAGGATTACAAGGGTTTTCTGTCAATAAAAAGGTAAACGAGAAGACGTTAAAGGATCTTGAAGACAAAGGCGTTATCGAGTCGCCAATGGGATCCACGATCCCGGTCCAGAAGGCAGACATCGGCATGATCAAGCAGATGCTGGCCCATGCGATTACGCCTCAAAAAAATGATTCGAAGATTCAACTAATCATTGAAGAGGAAGCGAAGGCTTATTTTAGTGGTCAGAAATCGGCACAAGCGGTTGCGGATTTGGTCGCAAACCGTGTAACAACCTACTTAAATGAGTAGACGGCAAATTCAAATTCAAATCCGAAACGAAAGGAATGCTCTAGGTGAAAAAATGGATAGCTGTATCTTTGATAACCGCCGTGATAGCAGTAAGCATTTCTGCTTGCAGTTTCCCAGGCAGCAAAGTAAAGGATGCTGGGGAGAACAGAACCCCATTGACTGTGGAGCATGAGCAACAGGAACAAGGTCAAGAAGAAAAAGATAATAACAATTTGGAAAATGAGGCTGCTGAGCCAGGAATGATCAAAGTGTTCTCGAACATGATGTCACTGAAGCTTCCACAGGGATTAGAGGTGCAAGCGAATGAGACATCGAACGCGAAGCTTGTCTATACGGATAGCCATAAGAAAGTTAAGCTAGAGATGAAGCATGATCCAGAGCAAATGACGACTGATGCTGGAATCGATGGGGCGCGATTGAAGATGAGGGGAATTATGGAACAAGACAGTGAAGGAGAAAAGCTAGAGTGGTTAAAGGATGAGACGCAGCTCGTTCATGGGAAGCATATCGCGATCAATGAAGTCATCATCTCATCCAAGAAGGGTGATGACACTTATCATTTCGTGGCTTGGGCAGAATTAGATGGCGCACTTCTTGAGATTGATTTTACTGCTCCTGCTAATGAGAGGAGTGAATGGCAGGAGGCCGTTCATGAGATGATTAAGTCAATTCAGATGTAGCATATTGGACCGTTTAGCAGCGCGGCTAAGCGGTTTTTTGGCTTATGGAATACTTCAAGTATAAAATACCTTTGCCCATCTCCAAGGAGTATGTCGAAAGACATCCAGAAGGGGATTTCTTGATTGGGTTTGGAAGCGACTGGGATGGCTTTCATCCAGTTTGGAATATCTATGTGTCGGATGACAGTCTTACTTTGGCGGAACAGGTGTTGACTCATTAGCCAAGCAAGCAGTAAGGCAACGGAATTTGACTCCGTTATTCCAAGGTTCGAATCCTTGATCCCCAGTAAAGACCCTCTGGAGATCACGATGCTTTCCAGAGGGCATGAAATGCGCGGAAGTGGCTCAGGGGTAGAGCATCGCCTTGCCAAGGCGAGGGTCTCGGTTCGAATCCCGTCTTCCGCTCCATTACTCATATGGCGCCATAGCCAAGTGGTAAGGCAGAGCTCTGCAAAAGCTTTACCCCAAGTTCTCTAAATTTGTTCTTTGATGCCAACAAGAACTGGATTGAGTATGTACTCAAGCAAGGAAAGGAAGCCGGCGATTTCATTTTCGGTATTACTCCGGCTGAGCAGGCCCAAATGCTTGTCGCTTTTGTTCAAGGAGCTCAATTATTGTCTAGATCATCCGGTGACATTGGCTACTACGATATGCTAATTTCAAATTATATGGCAAGCCTGAGTTTAGAGTAATGTTCAAGCCTAAACTTGTTAGCTGAATTGATGAAGCGGTATCTAATGCTAAAAAAACTCTGCTATCTTAAAAATGTCCCAGATATAGCATCTGGGCTTTTCTGATGGAAGATGAGGTTATACGAATGGTGCCAGCATCAAGCACAGAGCCAATGAAGCCGATCCATATCTCGACTTCATTGGCTCTGTGCTAATCTTTTGCCATTGACTATGTTATTAAAGAGACACAACTCTCTGCTTTTGTTGGAAAGTACAGTCAATGATCCCGTAATTTTTGTTTTAGTGAGCAAAATGTTCCTGCCACTCATGTAATCCTTCATCCATTCGATAGGCTCTGAATCCTTCAGCCTGCAATTTTTGTGCAGCGATTGCAGAGTATACACAGAGCGGACCTCTGCAATAAGCAACAATCTCGGTATCCTTGGACAATTTACTCATATAATATTCCAGTTCCTTCATGGGAACGGATATAGCGCCCTTGATATGACTAATTTCAAATTCCTCTTTTGGACGTAAATCTAAAAGAAGGATAGACTCTGTATTTAATTTTTCCATCACTTGATCCATCGTCAGAGTTTGAATATGATCCAGTTCATGCAAAAAGTCGTTTTTAAGTTTGGTGATGTCTGGAAGTTGTTTCTCACTGATCCTCCACAAGGAACTAAGTAAATCGACAATAGCAGGGTCGGCCAATGAGTAGATGACATGGGTGCCCTTCTTTGTGAATTTAACAAGTCGGGCATCCAATAAAACCTGAAGATGGCGGGAGACATTGGCAAAATTCATACCCGAGGAAGTGGTTAGCTTTTCCACCGTTTTTGATCCTTGGGACAATAAGGTCAGAATTTCCAAACGTTTATCGCTCGACAGGCATTTTCCGATTCTCGATAATTGCCTGTATAGTTCCTCTTTAAAGATACTCGCGGACTCCAGCATATGATCTGACATAATGATTTTCCCTCAATTCTTGAAAAAATTAATCTAACACCGCGGCCATATGCGCCTTTGTGACGGACCAATGCGATGCGGTCCAAAATTTGGACTTATCCTTTACATAAATAATTTGAGGAGATTCATGCTTCACGTTCAAATCTTCCGCTATTTTGTTGGATACCGGTCGCGATTCGATGACTTTGATCATAACATAATCCAAATTATCATTCGGTGTATCTTTTAAATACTGTTCATATTCTTGAAGTGCGTTAGCACTTACAGGACAAGTTGTACTATGTTTAAGAAGCACTTGTCCGCGTTTGGATGATTTTTGCAAGACTTCATTCCATTCCTCAAGCGTCGTAACTTCAATCCAATCCATATGAAAGGCTCCTTTCCTTATCAAACCGATTATTAATAAAAGTAATCGGGAGTTTTTATATAGTGTACATCAAGTTGTTCAATTATTCAATTGAGCAACAAAATGGAGATAACTAGTGTATTGTAAATTTTTTTATGGTATCATGTTCTGCTTGGATTGCGGGTACGCAAGTGGTTTCCGTACTTGCAAAAGGATCATTTTATCCCAATTTTGCGTACCTACTAGAGGACCATAACTTGGAGTTAGTGGGGTTTCGTGAGGATATTCTCAATGAGGTTCTATAGGTGAATCTATATGTGGCACAGAAAGGCGAGACTCTTGACGGGTGATTTTTTTAGTATTATAATTCAATTGATCGATTGAATTATTGAATTATATTGATTAAAATTTTATAAACTGGAGGCGTAGGCATTATGCAAAAAGCTTATCTTCAAATCACGTTGAAAATTGAACCAGTGAATCGTGAAGCAGCTGCAAAAGTGTATACGACATACAAAGAGCCATTTTTGAAAGGAATTAATGGTGCATTGACGAAAGAACTTTTGATCCGTGACGAAGATGTTCAAGTTCTTCATAGTTTCAGCAGCGAGTCCGATGCAAAAGCTTATCTCGAAAGCGACCTTTTTAATAACGACGTTGTCGTCGGTTTGAAAGATCTATTGGCAGCGGAGCCTGAAATCCGAATCTACACGGCACATTAAAGGAGGTATTTAGAGTGGGAGCAGTGGCACTAACGAAAGATACGTTTCAAAGTTCAATTCAGTCTGGGGTAAGTTTGGTTGATTTCTGGGCTCCGTGGTGTGGGCCTTGCCAAATACAGCTTCCAATTGTTCATGAATTAGCTGATGAAATGAATGGGCAGGCGACGATCGCTACAGTGAACGTCGATGAACAAGGGGAACTGGCTTCACAATTTGGTATTCGCAGCATTCCAGCTCTGTTGCTATTTAAGGATGGCAAGCTGATAGAGCAAATGGTGGGGATTAATCAAAAGCCTGTACTTAAAAGCAAAGTCTTGAGCCAAGTAAATTCGTGATTGAAAAATAACTGGCAGCACCGTACATGATGGCTATTAAGAAGTTCGTGATGGGAGTCAATCAAAAGGTTGGCTCCCTTTTATTTTGAAGCCACCTTGATTCTATCATTCACCATAAGGAAATGAGTTTGAATGGGTATAGCAATGAACTTGACGTGGTTTATATTCGAAACTATAATTCAATAGAATAATTGAAGAGTCAAACTTTACGGTGAACTATTTCGGCTGACCATGAGAACGAATCAGGCGAGTCTTGAGAATCATATCCCGTATATATATTTACAGATAAGGGAGAATAGAAATGCTGGATAACACTGTAGCTATTGAGAATAAGGCGCATAATCTGTCGCCTTCCATTATGGAATACGTGAATGTATCGGAGAAACAGCGTCAGTTGCATGCCAAAACGTTAAAGGTTGTTATTTTATCGCAAATACTTGCTGGAGCGGGTTTGGCGGCAGGGGTCACCGTAGGCGCATTGCTTGCCCAAGATATGCTGGGTACAGATCAGTATGCCGGAATTCCTTCAGGACTTATTACGCTGGGCTCTGCCGCGGCCGCTTATGGAGTAGGGCGACTTACCCAGCGATGGGGCCGCAGGCCAGGATTGGCTATAGGGTTTATGATAGGCGGTTTGGGAGCTGTCGGCGTTGTGCTTTCCGCGCTATTCAACAGTGTGCCCTTACTTTTTTTTGCCATGTTGCTTTATGGGGCAGGTACGGCAACCAATTTGCAAGCAAGATATGCGGGGACGGATTTGGCATTGCCAACCCATCGGGCGAAGGCGATAAGTATGGCTATGGTTTTCACAACGTTTGGCGCTGTTGCGGGACCGAATCTGGTCACACTGACCGGCAGGTTCGCCGTGTCTTTGGGCGCTCCGCCATTGTCAGGACCATTCATGCTGGCAGCGGCGGCGTATCTGATTGCCGGGCTGGTGCTGTTTGTTTTCTTGCGACCTGATCCATTCCTTGTTGCCAAGGCTGTAGCTGAAAAGCAAAGACTCGAATCTATAACCAATGATGTAAAGCAATCCCGAACTAACGAAAATGTCGCCAATAAAAAAGGGATTGTCATTGGCGCAACGGTTATGGTGCTTACACAGATTGTAATGGTTGCGATAATGACGATGACTCCTGTTCACATGCAGCATCATGGACACGGTTTGGGTGCAGTAGGTATTGTCATTGGCATTCATGTTGCAGCTATGTATCTTCCTTCCCTGATCACAGGTGTTCTCGTTGACAAATATGGACATATCGCCATGTCATACGTTGCTGGAGTTACGCTGTTGCTGTCAGGCTTATTGGCTGCATTTGGACCTGGTGATTCCATGGTTGTGTTGGTTCTGGCTCTTGCGCTGCTTGGATTAGGTTGGAATTTTGGCTTGATTAGCGGAACGGCGGCAATTGTTCATGCAACACCTCCACAGATTCGGGCGAAAACCCAAGGTACGGTAGATGTTTTGATCGCTTTAGGCGGAGCTTCTGGAGGAGCGTTGTCGGGTATGATTGTAGCGCAATCCAGCTTCACAACCCTTTCCTTAGCTGGAGCTTTTCTGTCTTTGCTTTTGATTCCAGTTGTCCTTTGGGTTCGGAAGAAAAAAGGTGAGTAGGATGCAATATGAAAAAAATAACCCCGTAATGATTATCGGTGCAGGTTTAAGCGGCCTGCGAGCAGCTTCTTTGCTTACCGCTCAAGGGATTCCATGCCGTGTGCTCGAAGCCCGGGAGCGTATTGGCGGGAGAGTTTTAAGTCAAGAGGTTGTTGACAGACCTGATCTCGGAAAATTTGACTTGGGTCCAACGTGGTTCTGGCCGCGCTATGAACCTGTTATTACCGAGCTTGTTCATGAGCTTGGTTTAAAGACGTTCCTGCAATATCAGACGGGACTTATGGTTACAGAGCGATCGCAAAAGGAGCCTCCGCAGCAATATGCGTTGCCAGAGGGAGCTGTGGAAAGCGCCGTCAGATTTGTGGGAGGGGTTCAGGTTCTTGTTGACGCCATAGCGGCTACTCTTCCTGATGGAATCATTCAACTGAATACGAGAGTGACCTCGATTCGCGAGAAAGTCGACGGTACTCTTGCTATTGAGATTGATGGTGGAAAGGAAGAAATCGGGGCAAGCGCAGTCGTTATAGCGATACCGCCACGGTTGGCCGCGCGGAATATCATTTTCAAGCCCGAGTTATCTTCCGAGTTGATGGTGAGTTTGCTGAGCAAGCCTACGTGGATGGCGTCCCATGCGAAAGTGATTGCGGTTTACAAGAGCCCATTTTGGCGCGAACAGGGAGTTTCAGGTTTTGCAACAAGCTGGGCCGGACCTTTGCAAGAAATTCATGATGCATCGCCTGTTACCGGAGCGGGAGCTCTTTTTGGGTTTTTTGGCATACCGGCCGGTAAACGCGATGAGTTAGGGGAGGAAAGTCTGCTAAAGCTTGTTCAGGAGCAACTTCTCCGACTTTTTGGACCGTTTGCTGAACATCCGATTGCCCTTCTTTGTAAGGATTGGGCGAGAGATCCGGTTACGGCTGTTGCTGAAGATAGGGAACCTCTTCTTGACTACCCGGTTTATGGCCCTGTTGTTGGCAGTCAAAGCCGGGATAAAAGGATCTTTTTTGCCGGCACAGAAACCGCTCGCGCACAAGGCGGGCATTTGGAAGGCGCTCTGCGTTCTGCTGATCGAGCAGTATCTGAGCTCATGGAATATTTCAAAAACGAATAACTCATAAGCCCAAGCATAGTCACATATGGCTGTGCTTTTTTGATAAAACATTCTTATGGAAGTTGGGCATTGTCCCAATATTGATACTGTTTGGAGGTGGCAACTTGAAAAAAATCATGAGCTAACTTCGCTGAATGAGGTAGAAGCATTTCTGGAGAAGAATAAATTATGTATGATATACGTATCAAGACCAGAGTGTTCGGTGTGTCATGCTCTTATACCTAAGTTGAATTATCCGCATATCCATTTTGGTCACATCAATGCGAATCAAGTTGAAGCAGTTGCGGCAAAGTTTTTAATTTTTACTGTCCCAACCATTCTGTTGACCATGGATCAAAAAGAGTATATTCGAGCGAATCAATTTGTCCGTTTTGATCAATTAAAGACACAAATTGATCGAGTATACCAATTTGCTATGTTAGATGAAGGGATAAAATAATGATCAGCAGTGCTTACAGGCGATATTTGCATCTGTATTAATAAAGTAAGAAAAGGTAAAGTGAAGGCACAAACCCGCAACAAATGCTGATGTCGGCGGCAGTTATACCATGACATTGACTTTTATGTTCGAGCAGGCTCAGGTGCCTGTAGCCAGATTGATTATGGATACAGAAGGTCCGGTATCGAACGACTCCTTTTATACATAAAAAGAAAATATTACTTCGTTGTACTGTAGAAGTGGGGATTTGCCGATCTTAAACAAATCTTAACAATGCAGAAGTATGATAAGGGTTGGCATATGGTAAGCATGTTAAGTCGATGAAACAGCCGTGCTTTAATAAAACAGACTCTTCCAGATACGCCGGTGGATACAGCCCAAGCAGAAGCTGTATACCAAAGCAACTGCTTGGTTTGCCATGGCGATGAGTTTCAGGGGCGTAGCGATTCGGAGCTAACGATAGTAGGCGCGAAGATGACGAGAGAAGCTATCTATAAGAAAATAATCAAAGGTGGGGGAGGCATGCCTTCATTTGAAAAAACATTGCCAGGAGACGTTATTGTTAATTTGATGAATTGGCTTGCTACGTTCCAATAGTAGGATTCCGAGGGAGGAGAAGCATGAAGAATAGAAGTGGAAATCGCTTCTACAGTGTCTTGTCTGTTGTATTGCTCCTTTTGGGAGTAGGAATACTTGCATATAAACCAATTATGGACTACTGGGTCACTCCCAAACATTTGGAAAAACTGTATCAAACCGGGCTGGGCGTTGAAGGCATCCAGCGAAATATGGAGAGCTTGAATGTGCAGAATAAGCAAAAGCAAGCAGGGGCTTTTGATTTCTCGGCAGTGGAGAATCTGGGATTTATAGACAAAAAGGCAACGATTCAAACTGAAAATGTGGTAGGCGGGATCTACATTCCCAGCGTAGATATCAATTTGCCGATATTATATGGAGCAACCAATGAGAACTTAAAAGCGGCAAGCGCAACCATGAAGCCTGATCAAGCGATGGGAGAAGGCAATTATGCTATTGCTGCTCATAATTCCCGAAATCCGGACGTTTTGTTTGGATCCTTAAAGTATGTGGAAGTGGGCGATGAGCTTTATATTACAAATAAAGACAAGGTATATAAGTACACGATGGTTCATCGTGAAATCGTGATGCCGGAGCGCGTGGATGTCATTGACGACGTAGAAGATCAAACACTATTAACTCTTGTCACTTGTTACAGTGCAGATGCCTCGGATCGTTTGATCGTAACGGGTGAACTTACGGAAGTTGTTGATTATTCCGAAGCAGACAGCTTCATTAATGATGCGTTTGAGCCATTATAGAAAGGAAGAAGGGGAATCTGATGAAAACGAGTCCACCACAAAACTATCAAAATCATAAAAAAATTACTCCACTGCAACAGTATATTTTAATGCCGCTGGCGCTGGTTATACTGATTCTTGCTATTGTGAATATTATTTTGAGTAAGGGGAGCTTACCTTCATTTCTGTTCTTGCTTACATCAATCGGTATACTTATTCTTGGAATGTTGGTGCGTATTTATGCGCTGAAGCTCCAGGACCGAATCATCTGGAATGAAGTGAATTTTAGACATATCCAATTAACGGGTGAGCCCCTTGATGCTAAATTGGAATTAGGTCAGGTGATTGCACTACGGTTCGCAGAAGATGACGAATTTCTTGCACTTTGCCAACGTGCTGTTGGAGAGGGCATGGCGCCTGATGCGATAAAACGTCAAATTACCCGGTGGCGTGCTGATCACTGGAGGGTTTGATGTAGAAAAAGCGGCAGAACTGAGGTGCTAGTGAATGGAGTTAAGAGGAAAAAACATTTTGCTCGTTGAGGATGATCAGAAGATACGGCAATTGCTCAAAATATATCTGGAAAAGTCAGGATTTGAGGTTATTGAAGCTGATGATGGTCAAGAAGGGCAGCTCAAGTTTGAAACGTATGACCCCTGTTTTGTAATTATGGATCTCATGATGCCGAAACAAACGGGCGAAGAATTATGCCGGCATATTCGCAGCGAATGCAAAAGTGATGTGCCGATCATGATGTTAACGGCCAAAGTGGATGAGCAAGATCGTATTAACGGTTTGCAACTCGGAGCAGATGACTATGTAACCAAACCATTCAGCCCGCAAGAGTTAGTTCTGCGTGTCGAGACGATTTTGAGAAGAACCGCAAATCGATGTAGTAAAATAAGTTATAGAGGGCTCACCGTTAAGCCACTTCGCGGGGAAGCCAAATGCAACGGTGTACTTCTGCCTTTAACCAAACATGAATTTCGTCTTCTTCATTTTCTAATGCAGCATCCTGGGCAGATTTTGAGTCGCGAGCAAATTTTGGAGAAACTTTATCCGAATAGCGAAAAGCTTGTCATTGAACGAACCATCGATGTTCATGTCAGCAAGCTTCGAGAGAAATTGGTTGAAGCAGGATGCTCTGCAGAATGCATTGAAACTGTCAGAGGTATGGGATATCGATTTGTTATATACTAATATATTTTTATTGAACTGCCCTTGGGCAGTTTTTTTGTTTAGGTAATATTTTTCTTGTTGCTTGTCTTTAAGGAATCTTAACAATGCAACGATACAGTATACAGAAAGGTGGCTGGCTTTTATGAAGAAATGGTTTGCTCTGATCACATTGACTGCGCTCATTGTTTGGGGCGTATATGATATCAGCAAAGAAAGTGCGATGCCGTGGCAGAAGAAGCGGACAGCACAAGCAGTAGAGGAAGATCAGCAAGAGGGAGTGAAAATCGGGTTGAACCAAGGGGAGCTGGCGCCTGATTTTACATTGTTGACTGCAGATGGTGAAGAACTGAAACTGTCTGATTATCGAGGGAAACGAGTAATGATGAACCTGTGGGCATCCTGGTGTCCGCCATGTATTGCCGAAATGCCGGACTTGCAGTCCTTCTTTTCGGCTCATAAAGATGAGGGAATTGAAGTGATTGGGATAAACTTGACCGAATCGGAGGCACATAAGGAAGGTATTTATCAATTTATTGACGATTTTGAATTGACGTTTCCCGTAGTTTTTGACGAAGCTTCTCAGGTAGCCGATTTGTATCAAGTCACCACAATTCCAACAACCTTTATTCTGAACTCAAAGGGGGAAATTGAGCAAAAGATTGTTGGTCCGCTGACGTATGAAATAATGGAGGAACTTATGCAGCAGGTTCCGTAGAGACGGGAAGACTGGAAGTAAGAAGTGTGAAAAAGGTGGCGGGTGATGTTGCTTTCAAAAATAAAGGGGCTGTGTATTTGGAGAAAAAGCATTGTTTGGAAAATTATGATGATCAATGGTATCGTGATCGGGATTGTCATATGGATGGTAGGAGTTTCGGTTAAAGATTTTGCTTGCCTTCTCGTTGAGCAGCATGGCTTTATTGAGCAGGAAAAACAACATTTTTTTAATCAAACGATGCATTTCTATTTGGTGCGTGCCAGTCTTATTGCACTATTGGTAGCGGCAGTCATTTATTACTTATTAATGCGAAAAATCCAGATTCCACTTCATCAATTGATGAAATCTACCCGGTTGATGAACGAGGGGAAATATCCAGACCCGCTTCCCGTTGCATCAGAAGATGAGACGGGACAACTGAGTCGTCATTTTAATCAAATGATCCTTACTCTTAGTCAATCTGAAGAAAGCAGAAAGCAAATGTTTAGCAACATTTCACATGAATTGCGCACTCCGTTGAGCAACCTGAATGGCTATCTGGAGGCGCTCAGTAATGGTGTTATTGAAGGGAATACTGAGCTTTATCGTTCATTGCATGATGAAGCGAAGCACCTGGCGAAGTTAGTGGAACAGTTGCATCAGCTTGCAGTCTGGGAAAATAGACGAATCGCACAACCACAATGGCAGAAGGCCGACTTGCATGCGATCATTCAAAACGTCTATCAAAGTTTTGAATTGGAGCTAAGAAATGCACAGATGAACGTTGTATTCGACGTCAGTCCGGCAGTGGTAGAAGGCGATGAAGTTGGGTTGAGGCAGGTCGTAACCAATCTACTGCAAAATGCGCTGCAATATGATCTGGGTGGATGGATACGAATTACAGGCACAAGAGAGGAGAAGGAATATCGTGTGACGATCACCAATGCTGGTCAAGCTATTCCTCCTGAAAAAATCCCTTTTGTGTTTGACCGTTTGTACCGCGTTGATTCAGCCAGACAACGTGATACGGGCGGCGCAGGGTTGGGACTTGCCATTGCAAAGGAAATTGTTCAACAACATGGGGGGCAAATAGGATTAACGCCGAATGGCGACGAGTATGCCTTCTGGTTTACCATTCCCCTCTCCCTAGTTCGATAAGCTGCGAATAAGGATGTTTTTCCTCTCAACTTTGAATCGAAAAGCTACTTGACTAATGATGTTCCAAGCTGAGGAACGGAGGCATGGAAATTTAGTCTCATCCTTTTTGATCCGCTTTCCGTCATTGAGCAACCGATGTCACTGATTTACTTTGATGGGGGAGATCGAGGAGTTGGACTGGCTTGCATTTATTTTGTCCAGGAAAACAGGGCGTTTACTATAGCTGGTTTCACCAAGAGACAGGTAATTTACATCATTATTTTTCTTCTCGCATTAGGATTCAGTACTAGATTAAGTCAGACAAAGAATAAGGAGGTTCAATGACATGGAAAATCCAACTATAGTGATTGCACTCATAGCCGGTATTCTTTCGTTTCTTTCGCCATGTATTTTTCCATTAATTCCGGCATATGTTTCTCATTTAACGGGTTCCCTTGTGCAAGACAATAAAATCAATGCTGAGAAAAAAATGTTAATATTCCGCTCCATCAATTTTATTCTGGGATTCAGTGTCGTATTTGTTGCCATGGGAGCGTCCGCCAGCTTTATTGGCCAGTTTTTTGCTGGTAATCGCATGCTGATTGAGAAAATAAGTGGCTTGCTTATTATTATTTTTGGCATGCAAATGGCTGGGATATTAACCTTACGTTTTCTCATGCTGGATAAGAAATGGGGAACTAACCAGACAAAGAAGGGAAATGCAGGTTCATTTCTTTTGGGATTGGCTTTTGGCTCGGGATGGACTCCTTGTGTGGGGTTAGCTTTGTCCTCTATATTATTGCTCGCTGGCTCGACGGAGACTTTATATAGCGGGATGTTTTTGTTGTTTGTGTATTCGATGGGACTAGGCGTTCCGTTTCTGATTATATCGGTCATGCTGACCTATTCATTAGGGATTTTAAAAAAAATCAATCGCTGGCTGCCTTTGTTATCCAGGATTAATGGCTGGATATTGATTGGTATGGGGCTGCTGGTCTTCACTGGACAGTTGCAAAAGATCAGTGCATGGTTGGCGCAGTTTACTCCCATTTCGTATTAAAAGAGGTGCGTGATATGTGGAAAATACAGTTAGAAGATGTTGATATCGGTATTCGGAAAGGGAATCTAGCGCCGAATTTTACATTGCTCGATTTGGAAGGAAATGAAGTCGAACTTTCTGATTTTATAGGCAAAATAGGAGGGAGATTTCCGGACAATATCAAGTATTTGCTTACCCGACCTCTTACATGATTGACTTCCAAGGAATAGTTCAACAAATCTATATGGGGGCTATTAATGAAGTCTCCATCGCTAATGTATATGCCAACATGACCAATCTCTGAACTTTTCCCAACGGAGAAAAATACAAGATCACCTTTTTGCAAGTTCGATTTAATTACGGCTGTTCCTGCGTTCTTTTGGAATCGGGTGCCCCATTTTAATTCAATTCCATTCATAGGTTGATACAGAACCAGAAGTTATTCGCTTAAGCCATTGTTGTTACCAATTTGGCAGTCAGGGTGATTCCGCTAAGCCGAGGACATGAAGATGGATGATTGCTCTCTTAAAGAACAAGGATATGAGTTTCTAGGTAGCGTCAAGAATTTTGTGTAAGGCGGTAGGAATATTATCTATATGATGAAAAGTGCAGGTAGTGTGAATGTTCTGAGGATTGTTGAGGGCATAGCCCAGCTTACACGATCTTCTCGGCCGCATCGATGTTAGTTAGACTGTTCATGGGCATCAACCGACGCATGCCATTCATTATGGATAGGCGTGCAAGCAAGAAAAGCTCTGTGACGATAGGGCGCTTATTTGCGTAATGGCCATTTATCGCCTTGGCAGGTTACAGATGGGGCAGTGCCTTTGGCGGTAACTTCGATCATTTTTTTGTCGTCGTAGAAGATGAGGCAGGTAATGAAACTAGCCGAAGCGGATGCTGTCGCTGAAATTTCAGCGGACTTGAAGTTGAATGGTTTACTATAGTCAACAGGGAGCTCAAGGGTATAGGGAAGTGCTATGTCGGCTTCTTCCCGCGAGTCAGTGCCGTCTTGCGTTGTCAATTTGACGGAGACACTGTCTGCAGTAGGTGCATCGCTCTCAATGACGTACTTCACGATGCCGCTTTTGGTAGCGGAGTCGTTCTTGGCACCCGGCCAGCTGCTGCATCCAAGTAGAGAAATTGCCATCATAATAGTGACACCCCACCTTGCTGCATACCAAAACATATGCATACTTATACTCGCTGAGTTTTTCATGAAATCTGTCCTTTCAGGAAAGAATCGGCTAGTCGATCATTTTTCGCGACCACTAGCGTCTAAAATTGATTTGCCAAAATAAACGTGTTGTTCGGAACAATCATTTATGGCCGTTTCGTTTCTCTTTAGAACGAAGATACATACCGTAAATTACAAATCCTGCCCCGAAGATGAGCAGGAAGCGTCCCGTCCCTGGAAGGTCTGATAGGATGAAAAAGTTGCTTTCATTTTTCGGTACGAATTGGAGTATCGTACCAGTGATGAGAAAGATTATGCCCCAAATAAATTCAACACTGCTTTTATTCATTGCAGCTTCTCCCTACTTAATAAATTGTGATGTATTAATCTGAAGTGTCATTAGTCATTTTCAGTCATTAGTTTTATGCTAGACAGGTGCTTTTTTGGGCCAAATAAAATAGGCGATGGTAATTAACAGATCGATGCCCAATATTCGAGACCACCAATGGATCGTACTCGTTAGTGCTTCGGTTCGTGCTGGATTCTGAACGATGTAAATGAGTCCGAACAGACAGCCTATACCAATTGCGTAGGCAAGAACATGTTTGAGCCAGCTTTTTAAATAATGTCTTGCATATTTATAGCCATAACATTTGAGCGGTTTATCTCCCTGCTTGACGATATAGTAGCGGAATCGTTCATCTGCCCATGCAATTATGCTTTTTCCAAAAACGATGGATACACCGATATACACGCCAGAAAGCGCATGCGCGGATGTCGCAGTAGCACCACGATAAAGATCAAGCCCTGTAATGATAAGTAAGATTAAATCAATTATCGGAGTAAGCGCCAGCAGAAGGAAGCCTAATCTCTCCTTGCGCAGCAGGTACCGTGCTATAAAACCTAAAATGATGACAACCCAAAAAGCAACCTCGCATGCGACAATCATCCAAGCAACAAAATTCATAAAGCACCCCCGTATAATACACTTGTATTATTTGAATTGAGAAAAAGTATATCATCTGCACTCAGATAATACAAGTGTATTATTTCGTTGTGCGTCAAGGGAACCTTTGCTACAATGGGGACATGACAAAAATTGTAGATCATGATCAAAGAAGATTACTAATTGCCGAGGCTGCTTTACGTGTCATAAGACAGATGGGCATGAAAGGAGCGACCGTTAGAAATATTGCCCGGGAGTCGGGATTGTCGCTTGGTGCGTTGCGCCATTATTTCTCGACTCAGGATGACCTGATTGACTTCTCCATGAGGTTGGTGAAAGAGCGAGCGACAGCCCGTATTAATAAACTGATCGACTTAGACATACCACTGTTTCCAAAGGTACTACGGATATTGCTGGAGCTTTTGCCTACAGATGATAACAAGCTGGCAGAAATGGAGGTGTGGTTTGCATACACCGCTCACTATAGAAGCAGTGGCACTGCATTTGACGCGGAGCACGATGGCGTGCTGGATCTAGTGGAGCGAATGCTTCACAGCATGAAAGAGTCAGGAGTACTGCGGCCTGAACTTGACTGTGCACTGGAGATAGAACGGTTATACGCTTTTATTGATGGCATAGCACTGCACGCATTTCTTGATACGAAGCGGGTAAATTATGAACAAATCACAAATTTGCTTACCTATCATATGAAATCTATCTGTACGGAAGAATCCTTTTCCTAATTGAAAACGACACCTGCACAAAAATACATTAACGTACGGATATTAAAAAGATGCCGCATAATCGAGAGCCCTGCAAAAGCCTTGGTTTTCTGAATTGGAAAAACGAATAGCAAGAAACGGAAAAAGCAGCTTATCCCCATCTGAGGGCGGGCTGCTTTTGCTCTATTAGTTTCACCATCCGTTTTACGTTCACAACGAAGGCGGTGACATCACAAGTTCTGTGAGAGGCCCATGTAATTGCGCATGGGCCTACTCGATCAATATGAACAAGCGACTAGCTCTGAATTAAAAGTTAAAGACCGTGCTCCAATCATAGTCTCCAGATGCTTCAACACTCTTGGGCCAGTTAGCACACCAATTCGGGACAATAGGATGTTCTACTCGGTCAAAACTTGGGGTATAGGGCTTGATATCAATAACCGGAGTTCCGTCTTCTGCATCAATATAAGCCAGACCTATGATTCCGTTATCAACATCCAGATAAGTGATGCAGGCACATGTTAGGGCGATCGGATTTGGACGTTCCGGAGAACGTGTCGCAAAAGTGCCTAATGTATCCGGAGATTTTGTGTAAGGGCTTTTCTCTACAAGCTTTGAACGAGACTCCTCAGTATCGCTATGATGAAACCACCAAAGGACGTTAATATAAACGAAGCCTTCCAGGTTGGTAAGGGCCGGGATAAACTCTTTTTCCAGCTCGATACGCACTCCGCTCCCGTCTGAACGCAGTTTACCGATTGACTTTACCGTGAAAATTCCCATAAATTAATCTCCTATTCGATTTATTTACGGCGCCGTTACATTCAGTATACCGATGCATTTTAATACTACAAGCCTTTAAGATGCTGTAACATATATGTCAATATTCATGGTCACCGTTCCGGTTTATCTGCCGGCCTGCCTTTAATATTTGGAGCAGGAATGAATGGCTTGACTTTGACGTCGTGTCGTACTTTATCATCTGAGTAAGTAAGGAGATCAGGCATGAGCAATTTAAAGACAATAACACAAGTTACAAAATCAATCGGTATTTCAACGCCTATGTTGCGCTATTACGATAAGGTTGGACTGGTGTTTGGTGAGGACTAAAACATAACCTATCTTTTCCGCAAGTAAAATCAAGTAGTGCGATTTCCATTACTCTATAATGACTATAGGATGGTTGAAACGAGGTGAACAGACGAATGTACGAGTGGCATAAGCAAATTCAAGTAATCGTTGATGAAATTGACGAATGTATTAAACACCGTAACGGTGAAGCCATAACGCTGAGGTTTCTTTCTCGCAAGTTGGGTTATTCCGAATTTCATACTACGAGAAAATTTAAGGAAATATCGGGTATGCAATTTAGGGATTATCTGCGGCATAGAAAATTAGCCTTTGCACTAAAAGAGGTTAGGGATAGTGAAAAAAGCATTTTGGATATTGCTTTTGATTATGGTTTTTCATCACATGAAGCTTTTACCAGAGCTTTCAAAGGAACATATGGTGTAACTCCAAGTGAATACCGAAAAAAGCCTAAGCCTGTCGTTCTTCGTACAAAAATAAACCCTTTCGACCGCTACTTTTTAGGATTGGGGGAAATTGGTATGATGAAATCTACAGATGATGTTAAAATTTATTTTGTAACCATTCCCGCACACAAATTTTTGCACATTAAAAATTATGAGAGCAATGGGTATTGGGACTTTTGGCAAAAGCAAAGTCTTATTCCGGGACAGGACTACGAAACAATTTGCGGATTACTCGATAGTATCAAGGGCAAATTAGATGACGATGGTGGGAGCGAACCTAACTGCGGAAGCGGTCAGATTATGGCGTACATTAACGACCCGGACGGTAGGCTCTGCGACTGGGGTATTCCGCGTACAGAGTGTTGGGGTGTACGACTTCCTTTTGATTATAAAGGCGAAGTACCACCACAAATGCTTATAATTGATGTTCCCGAAGCCGAGTATATTGTTTTTGAACATGGGCCATTTGATTATGAGCAGGAAAATCGTAGTGTGGAGGAAAAGATTGAAAAGGCAATGGCAACTTTTGATTTTGCAGGCACTGGTTACTGTTTTGATACTTCCCCCGGTAGAATAATTTACTTTTATTTTAATCCGGAACGGTTTTTTAAGTATATCAGACCAGTGCGGAAGTCATAATCAATAAACAGCACCTGTCCAATGCGATAGGTGCTTTACTACATATGATAACATCCTGACACCGCTGCAACTGTGGTTGCTTATCAATATGAGGGATATGAGCTGGAAAGCAAAGTTTCACAAATGATAGTTAAGTTCGCATTAGAACATAACCAAGTAATCGGAAATCTGCTGTTCGCAACTTTGAATTGGCAGAAAGCAAACATTAGGTGATAAAAGTCATGGCGTTCATCCGTTAAAATATATTGTATACTTCAAACCGTGAGGTGAAGAAATCGTGACAGACAAAAAAATCATAGTACAATTTACGCTGCTGACATTTTGCATAGCCTATCTTGTGTCAGGTGCTTTGATTGCTCTTGGGCCATTCGGATATTCGGTTCACAATTGGGTTCACTCATTCCAGCAATTCATGATGAATATTCCTTTTGCAATCTATATTTTGTCGCCCGCTATTGCTTCGTATATCGTCCTGAAGAAAAATAATAAAATAGCAGATTTTATGGAATGGTTGAAAACTGTTTTTTACGCCAAAAATAACATATCTCTCTATTTGTTCGTGGTAGCAGGGCTTGCATTGTATTTTTTGATACATATTGCAGTTTCAGGCCGTACGGAAATGGTGCTTCCCTTTTATACGTTCTTCCTTTCTCTTCCTGGCAATCTTATTATCGGTGGCTTGGAGGAAGCGGGCTGGATGTACATATTGCAGCCTAAACTCGACAAAAAATACGGCTTTGTTTTATCTTCTATTTTTACCGGGATTATTTGGATTGTATGGCATATCCCTCTTTTCTTCATTCCGGGGACGAATCACGGAGAGGGACTCATTAACTTTTGGATGTTTGCAGTTCAACTCATGGCGTTTCGGTTTTTCAACGGGGCAATCTACAAAATATCAGGAAAAGGCCGTGTGTTTATGTGTGTATTATTCCACACCATGTTCAATGCGGCATCCCCCATCTTTGGCACCATGACTATGACTTGGGCGGGAACCATTGCCGCAAATGCTGTGATTGTTCTTGTTTCAATTGTAACTGTTGTGATGTACGACAAAAAGCACAGGCGAATAGTATAAGCATAATGCGAGTTTGAATGACTTTCACAATTATCGTAATACCGCCAGTGTATCCGCCTTTTATGGTGGCTTCTTTTAAGAAAGAAGTGAACAGAAGGCTTAAGGGATGAAAGCTGCGCTATCATTTAGTGGTAAATCATCGATTCTTTCGATATTCAGTAGGAGTCATATTATATTTTTCACGGATCATTTTATAGATTATAACGGCGTTTTTATATCCTACTTGTTCAGCAATTTGTTCAATGGATAGATTCGTATATCGGATTAATGTCTCGATTTCCTCCATCCGTATATCTCTTACTATTTTCTGAAAACTTTCTCCGAATTCCTCAGAGATTAATCGGCTAAGGTAGCATTTATTATATGAAAATTCATTTGCCAATTGCTGGTTTGGGTGTTTCGAGTTGCTATTGCAATTCTGATTCCGTGGCCTGTCGAGCCAATCGCGTGGGTAGCATACCTGCAATTTGTTGGCGCAACAATCATCATGGTTTTATTGTTAATTCCGCTGCTTAAAGCAATCCAAATATATCGAAATAGATCGAACAGAACGGAGGAAGTTCGGAACATTTATGATGCTACCGCTGTTTATCACGATGGAAATTGGGTCATGTTAGAGGTTTCAGATGGTTATCTTGTAGACGACATTAAAAAAATGATATGGATTAAAAAGAAGCCGAACAAAAAGCAAAAATGAAAGGTGCGAAAAAGAAATATGGTGCATTTAGTATATTGCGATAATACAGGTAAAAAGGGAGAGCGAGTTTTAGATAAAATCTTATCTGGAACAAAAACAATGGTTGTAAGAGGTGCAGCTGGTCGTAAAATACCACATAGTCGAGTGTTTGAGGGCGAATCGATTTATTTTATGGAAAAGGGATCGGCACTTATCTCTGCCTTGGCTGCCGTGAAATCTGTTCAAAACTATGTGAAGCTGACAGAAGACGAAATTGAAAAAACACTAAACAGCAATCAGGAGAAGTTGAATTTGACTGAAAAACAAAAAGAACGCTGGCACAAAAAATGCCTATGTCTAGTTGAATTTGAAGGTGTTCAGAAAATTGAGCCGCTGCTTGCTTTTGATCATCAAGGAAATATGGACGATTGGCTGATTATAAATAAAATCGAAGATGTAGTTGTTGGTACAAGCATACCTTTCAACTATGAAAATTCAAAATTTTAGGACAGCCTGCCGCCATCTTAATTCAAAGGGGGAGAGGGAATGGAAAATGAAATATTTCTTTCTGTGGACAGGTTAAGCAAATCCTATGGAAACACACCAGTAGTGGATAAAGTAAGCTTTTCGGTGTATAAAGGAGAGGTTTTTGGATTGCTTGGCCCAAATGGCGCCGGCAAGACGACAACGATAAGTATGTTGTGCGGACTGTTGAAAGCGGATGCCGGAAACGTGGCCTTCGATGGAATTTCGATGTCGGCAAGCTATCGTCAGATTAAAGGGATGATCGGATTATGTCCCCAGGAAATTGTGATTTGGGAGAAACTGACCTGTTTCGAACAGCTGAAATTTTCCGGAGTGTCCTATGGATTATCTCCAAAAGAGGCTGGCAAAAGAGCCGAAAACCTTCTAGAAACCCTTGGGCTAACAGGTAAGAAGAATAAACTTGCAGGGACTCTTTCCGGAGGAATGCAAAGAAGGCTGAATATCGCGCTGGCTCTTGTCCATGATCCGAAGCTGATCATTCTGGACGAACCTCAGGCAGGGCTCGATCCGCAGAGCCGTGTACTTGTGCGCGACTTTATCAGACAACTGGCAGTCCAACAAAAAACCGTACTCCTTACGACGCATGACATGGATGAAGCCGATAGACTGTCAAACCGTGTAGCTATCATTGACCATGGGAAAATACTCCAGATCGACACGCCTGAAAGACTTAAAGAAAAATCAGGCATAGGAGATATTTTGCAGGTAAGACTCAGCGGAATACATAAGGATAAAACCGATAAACTACTGGAAGCATTTCCGCCCGTATTCGTTGAAAAAAAGATTGTAGACGGTCTCTTATTGCTTGGCGCAAGCAATGTGATTGAGCACATTCCAATCGTCAACAAGACGTTAAAAGCGTTTCATATACAGATGGATGATATGACGATACGCAAGCGGACGCTTGAAGATGCATTTATTTCTATGACAGGAAGGGGGCTTCGGGAATGAAGCTGATTGCGGCTGCATTAAAGTCTTGGAAGGAAAATATTCGGGATTGGAAAGTACTTGTGATGGTTTTGGTTTTTTCTCCGTTTTTTTTGCTGATCATGTACCTGTTTTATGGGGGAGAGCCGACCATATACAATATCGGAATTCTTAATCTCGATGGTGGCAAACCGGCGACTGAACTGGTTGAAATGATAAAAGAGAAGAAGGGACAGGATGGCAGCAATTTATTCAATTTAAGCCATACAACCGAGCTTCATGAATTGGAGGTACAAGTAAAAGAAAAAACAATCGATATTGGAATGGTTATTCCAAATGATTATTCAATCATTCATGCGGATGCGAAGGCAAAGAAAGCGATTGTACCGTCGGATGTCCATTTTTACGGGAGCATGAATAATTTACGATATCCAGTCGCGGCTGTCATGGTTGCTGATGAAATAAATAAACAAGGTGTAGAGGCCGCCAAAATTACGCTTCCGGCTTCGATATCCGAGACCTTTTTGGAAAAACAACTTCCCTTAAACGAGTTCGAGGGATACGTTCCGGGCCTATTCGCTTTGGCCATTTTAATGATTTTGTTTACTGCATCCGCGTCCATTGTGAAGGAGAACGATAAAAAAACACTGATCAGACTGAAACTAAGCCGTCTCGGAGCTTTTAATTTCCTTGCGGCTATTTGTATTGTGCAAGCCTTTATCGCTGTGGGTGCGCTTTTCCTTTCTTATTGGACTGCACTTGGGCTGGGCTATAGTCCGGCGGGAAATTTCGGGCCTGTTCTTCTGATTGGAATTATTTCCAGCCTTTCGATGTTGTCCGTAAGTCTGGTGGTGGCAAGCTTCCTGAATACGGTTTTTGATGTTTTAACCGTTGGCTGTTTTCCATTCTTTATACTCATGTTCTTTTCAGGCACTATGTTTCCGCTGCCGAAGTTGAATATGTTCTCGATCCTTGGGCATCCGCTGGGTATTACGGACATTTTGCCGCTTACGCATACTGTGAATGCCTTCAATAAAATTTTGAATTACGGGGCGGGATTAAACGAGATCCGATTTGATGTCTTTATGATTGTTGCACTTACACTGATTTATTTTTTAGCAGGATTAATTCTATATCAGAAGCGTAAGCTGTCCAAAGCGTAAATTTCGGACGGTACAGTATGGGAAAATCCCGACTATGAGGCATGGCATGAAAATTACAGTGGAAGGAAAGTATCTGTTAAGCTTTTAAGCAACTACTATCCATATGTTCAGATCATTGAATAGAGAGGTTTATCGGGAGGGATGGCATTGTATAAAAACGATATGGTGTGGAAAACCGT
Source organism: Paenibacillus lentus (assembly GCF_042714055.1). Taxonomy (GTDB): domain Bacteria; phylum Bacillota; class Bacilli; order Paenibacillales; family Paenibacillaceae; genus Fontibacillus; species Fontibacillus lentus_A. The sequence continues at coordinate 266,779 of NZ_JBHGVC010000006.1, read as the reverse complement.
ACAACATTATTTGCCGCGTCAATACCGCCTGGACGATGCCACTATGCCGGAAGAACACTTTCTTACCCTCAGTGATGGCAACCGAATTCATCTGGATGTTTATTCGCCACAGGGCGCAAAAGCAACCATTATTTTAAAATCTTGAGGTTGTGTTTTTTTCTTATATATTACAATATAATTACTGGGAAGCTAGCACTCACTAGCCTGAAATATGAAAGGGCAAAGAGGAATGAATCATACAAAACAAAAAATTATTGACGAAGCCTTATCGCTGTTCTCCGTACATGGTTTTAGTAATGTGTCTGTGAAAGAGATTGCACAGGCTGTAGGCATTCGCGACAGTTCAATTTATAAGCACTTTGCAAGTAAACGTGAAATATTTGATACAATCATCGACATTGCATCCTCTCAAACAAAGCTCATTTATGAACAAATTAAGATGCCGGATATAAATAATTTTGCACCTGAGTATATGAGCATGCCGATGGATCGATTAGAACAGCTATGCTTTGAAATCTTTATGTTTTATCTACAGAACGATATTGTTTCAAAATTCAGAAAAATGCTTACAATTGAGCAATATGGCAATACGCATGCGTCACATTTGTACCATAAGATTTTTATTCAAGAACCTTTGGCGCATGAAGCAGATTTATTCCAGAAGATGATAGATGCAGGGGTTTTTAAAGAAGGTGAGCCTGAAGAAATGGCTTTGCAATTTTATGGCCCTCTATTTCTCATGCTGTCTCGATACGACCACCAGTTACCAAGTGAAGAAGAAGTTAAAAAACTTATTAGAAGTCACATCAGAGCTTTCTCTTGGCAATATACAAAAAACGGGGAAATACTTTAATGAATTATTTCCGCAAGAAAAGGAAAAAAATGATGATCATTGTAATCGCTTGTATGCTATTGATTTCAGTATTGGGGATACAATACTTTCAACTGCAAAGAGCACTTATCGAAGCAGAAAAACGGCTTGCGAGTTATCAAAACGATATCGCTTGAGTACGGTGAAATGACCTATGTGGATGCAGGAAGCGGGCCGGCCGTTCTGGTTGCTCACGGTATGAGCGGCGGGTATGACCAAGGGTATGAAACCCTGAGGGGCAAGGAAGAACAATACCGTATTCTGGCTCCGTCACGCTTTGGATACTTAGGCAGCTCTGTGCCATGGGATACAAGCCCCAAAGCACAGGCAGCGGCATATGCGCAGTTTTTGGATAAGCTGGGGATTGAGCGTACTTACATATTAGGAACTTCTGCAGGCGGTACGGTAGCCATTCGATTCGCACTGGACTATCCAGAACGGACGCTTGGGTTGATTCTCTATTCTTCAGCGATGCCTTTCACAGAAAAGCCTGCTACGGTCAAGAATACCAAGGCCCTCCCGCTTTTCTGTGCAACGATTTTGCCATGTGGATGTTTCGTCCGTTGTTTGAGCCAATGATGGGTATGGATCCGGATACTATTTATCAAATACTGCCTGTTAGCAAACGGAGTTCGGGTATGCAAATTGATGCTTCTATTGTCAATCCGGATATGGGAAAAAATTATGAGCAATATCCTGTCGAGAATCTTCAAATCCCGACCTTAATTATAGGGGCAAAAGATGATAAACTATCGGACTTTTATGCGATGGAAAAGGCGGCTTCCCGTTTTCTGAACAGTACGCTGATTGGCTTCGATGATGGAGGTCATATGATGGTCGGTCATGGAGAAGAAATTGAAAAAGCGCTGGATGAGTTTATGAATAGCACAAATCAATAAATTAAGGCAGCTGATATTGATAATGTCCGTATTTTCGCAGAAGTAAGGAACATGAGGAGTGTCCACAATGAGATGCAACCTATCAAGACGTGTCAGTCCACATATCAATATCGAAGCCTCCGCTATACAGCCACATCGTTCAGAATTGGCGCAGTATGAAATCACGCCAAAAGGAATGCTCTAAATTCTTCATCAAGAGATCCCTTTGAAGTTTTGGACGCTATTTTTTATGAAACACTTGTACAGGAGGGAAATCTGTGCTAGAGAACTTCAATATGTGCATAATGCCTTTTTAACCTCCATGAAAACCGAAGAGGGTGTGCTGGGTGCGTGGTATGCAATGCAGTCATCCTTTGCTGGCCAGATAACAAAAACCGGAACGATTAGTGATGTTTAATCCCATGGCTGTTCGACCGGTATTCCTAAATTTTAGTCATTTCCTGAATTTATGGAGGAGATCATAAAGATCAAAATTTCGGAGGAATTAATCTTGCAACCAAGGATGTTGAGACGCTGATCCATTTTTACAAAGATATTTTGGAATTGCCAATAGTTAATGAGGGATATGGTAACCTCCATCGAAGATATAAGAAAAAGACCGGTGAAAGTTCATAATGAAATCGTTGCTGCATTGACAGAAAATGCAGGAGCTCAATTACGATTGTAAAAGGATCTTGCTCATTTCTCTCTATTAAAATAAAAAGTGAAGACCTGTGTGAACACGGCAAGATCCAGCCGAGGGAGATCCCCCAGGCTGGACTTTTGAGCTAGGGACTAAGGCTGCCAGTCGACTACGACGGTGCCGACACCGCTGACGGGCGCTGTATAGCTGTGGTTGGCGCCGCCTTCCCAAGTGACGGCTGTACCGTTCTTTTTGATAAATTTGAATTGCAGCTCTGTTCCGGCAGGCACGCTGACATCATAGTACCAGGACGGATAGGCGGCAATGATTTGATTAAAGAACGGGCCGATCGCCTTGTTCGGAGCCCAGTTGCCGAGCTCGGCAGTGTTGCCTGTCAGGTAGACATTTTCGCCGTATACGGTGCTAGCATTGTTCACGATAAAACGGACCGAGACCTGATCCCCCGTCAGCAGGCTGAAGCTGCTGTAGCTGTTGCTGTCTACGGAGGAGGCACTGCGAACCTTCACGTTATGAGAGCCGGGTGCAGCCGCCGGAACGATGACTTGAATCTGGGAATCCTCCCATTGGATGATCTGGCTGTCAGTGACCGCTGTTGTGCCGAAGAAGACGGTGCCCTTGACATCGCCAAAGCCGCGTCCGTCGATCGTCAGTGTTGTGCCGGCTTTCCCCAGATCCGGCCCGATATTGCCGATCATCGGAGCCGTCTCGTCAGCGGCATATTGCCATACGGCGGCAGCTCCGGCCGGCAGGTTAAAGGCTGTCACGGAGCCCGCGCCGCTAACCGTTATACCGCCGCCGTTGAGTAATCCTCCTAGCTCATCCACGTAGGTGCCGGCAGGGAGCGATGTCTGCAGGCCGGTAATCGATGCAGCGGCTGTCTCGCTGCGGTTAATGGCAACCAGCGCTGTGCTGCTGCCGAATTTCCGCTCGTAAATATAGACATCGTTATTGATCCAACGCTCCTGGGTATTGCCGTAAGCAATAGCCGGATTGGACTTGCGAAGCGGCGCCAGCTTGCCGATGACTTGATAGGCGGTGGAAGCCGTCGAGAAGCTGCTCATGAAGGCGCGGTTTGCCGGATCACCGTTGCCCGCCATGTATTGCTCCGTACCATAATAAATAGCTGGAACACCGCGCGAGGTAAGCGTAAAGGTCAGTGCCTGCTCCAGGCGGCGGTCATTGTTACCGAGCTTGAAGCGATCCATGTCATGATTGTCAATGAACGTGACCTGGTCTTGAATATGCGTGTATTCGGCTGCAGTTTCGGCCAGCATGCTGTTCAAACCGTACATATTGTCGGTGTTGTCGCGAAATACCTGACGTACCTTTTGCCCGAAACGGAAATCCAGCAAACTCATGCCCGATTCATTGGCGAAGCTGACGTTGCTCGGATCATTCTCGCCGACTCCGAGGAACCATTCGCCGTAGGTGAACACCGGCTTATATTCCGAAATGTAAGCCATCCAGTTCTTCTGCCAGCCTTGCGGCATATGCTTCACCGCATCTACCCGGATGCCGTCGATCCCCATATCCAGCCAGAGCTTGATCGCCTCCTTGAAGTAGGCGTCTGTCGTGTTGTTGTGGTGATTAATGTCGGCCAGATCAAACAGATTGCGATAAATGCCATCCTCCAGCGAGGAAAAATCAGTTCCCAGATTATGATGAAAAATACCGTTCGTATCTCCGGTGTAGCCAGCGATCAGGCTGCCATTATCGTACAGCCGCCCGTTTTCGGCTAAGGAGGGTTGTGTCTCAGAAGCCGGAGAAGTGTGATTCGGCGCAAAATCGATAATAATTTTGATATTATTGGCATGAGCGGTGTTGATTAGTTCCTGAAAATCGCTCATGCTGCCGAACGCCGGGTTTGTCCGCTTGAAATCGCGGGCCCAATAGCCGTGGTAGGACGTACTGTTTACGCCAGAGTAGTCGATGACGCTATATATATTTTCTACAGGCTGGGAAATCCACAGTGCGCTTATGCCCATCCCGGCAAAATAGCCATCGGTGATTTTATTTATGATTCCCCGCCAGTCTCCGCCGCAGTACAGCTTAAGATTCGTGCAGCCTGGAGAGAATGCTGCACCAGATGGATTGTTGGAGGCATCCCCGTCTGCAAATCGGTCGGTTACGATCTGATAGATGACATCGGTGGAGTACCCTTGCTTGTTCAGAACTGATGTATCGGGAGCAGCGTTTGCCGTAGGAACGGCAATAGACAGGCCGAGCCATGCTGTAAAGAGATAGATGGGAGTAAGAAGTGTGATAATTGATTTCTTAATCGTCCATTTCATTGATCAAACCGCCTTTCAAGCTTTTTATATTGTTTCTGCACGTGTACACTTCCCTAGACACCAAGCTAAGCGCTGAATGAAGTTAGTCTCCTCCTTTCCCGCTGCCTATGCAAATAACCCCGTAATCTTCACATGAAGATTACGGGGTTGTTCCTGATTCGGGACATGATCAGAAAAGCAGCGCCCTCAAATTGTAAATCGATACCTTTACCCCTGCAAGTTGCAGAATGCCAAACAAGGATGCGCTTTCATTCTAAATGACGAGTTTATTTTTGTCAAATACTAACAATAAAATAAATTGTTTACAGACTGCTGCACCGGGCCTGGGCTAGGGCGCTATGCGCGGATAGACGGATTGCTCCGGTGACGTTATCCGCATAAGCGTGCAGGATGGCGTATCCAAAGCCAGGGAGCACGACTTGGATCGTTTCCTCATCTGCCTTGATATCGGCGTCGCTGCCGGCATCCTGCCACAGCCCGTTCAGCTCGCCGCTCTGCACGATGACCGAGCATGTGCTCTCGTCATTGTTCAGCAGCAGCAGAAAGCGATCCCGCTCATCGCGCCGCTCGTAGGCGAGCAGCTGCGGTTGCCCGGCGGCCGCCAAAAAGTGAAGGCCGCTGCCGCGCAATGCAGGATGGGCCTTGCGCATGGCGATAAGGCGGCGGAAGAAGCCTAGCAGATCGTGGTCCTGCTTCGCGGGGTTCCACTCCATGCATTTGCGGTTGTAGGGGTCATGCTCGCCGTCGAGGCCGATCTCATCCCCGTAGTAGATGCAGGGCGCTCCCTGAAAGGTCAGCTGGAAAAGCACTGCCAGCTTCATCAGCCGCTTATTGCCGCCGCACAGCGTCAGCAGCCTGACGGTATCGTGGCTGCCCAGCAGGTTGAACGCCGCCTCGGTGACCTGCTGCGGGAAGCTGGCCAACTGGGCATTGATGCTCTGGGCAAACTGAATGGCATCGGTGCGTCTTCTGGCGAAGAAATCAAGCAAAATGTTGGTGAACGGGTAATTCATCACGGCGTCGAACTGGTCGCCCTGAAGCCACGGCATCGCATCATGCATAATTTCCCCGAGCAGGTAGGCGTCCGGGTTCATCTTCTTGATCTCGCGGCGGAACTCGCGCCAGAATTGTCGATCCACCTCGTTGGCCACGTCCAGCCGCCAGCCATCCAGTCCCAGCTCGCCAATCCAATATCGGCCGACCTCCAGCAGATAGGCCTTTACCTCCTCATTGCCCGTGTTCAGCTTCGGCATGATCGGCTCGAAGCCGAAGGTGGCATAGTTCGGGATGCCGTTCTCCACCATGAGCGGCCCCTCTTTGATATGGAACCAGTCGGCATAGCGGGAGGCGGAGCCGTTCTGCAGCACATCGACAAAGGGCGGAAACGTGTGCCCGCAATGGTTGAATACGCCGTCCAGCAGTACCCGAATGCCCCGGGCGTGACAGGCGTCGACCAGTTCCTTCAGCTTTTCGTTCGTGCCGAAATGCGGGTCGACAACCATATAATCGCTTGTGTCATATTTGTGATTGGTTGTCGCAGCGAACAACGGATTGAAATAAATCGCGTTGATTCCCAACTCAGCCAGATAGTCCAGATGGTCAAGCACCCCTTGCAGATCGCCGCCAAAAAAATTGGTCGGACTCGGCACGCCGCCCCATTCCAGTACACCCTCCGGGTCGATAGACGGGTCGCCCTTGGCGAAGCGCTCGGGGAAGATCTGGTAGAAGACCGCTTCCTTGACCCATTCCGGCGGAGAGTGAACATCCTCGGGGTTCAGATAAGGGAAATCGAACAGCCCCTCATACAGAATCGTCGGAGGCGTATCGAAGAAGCCCTTTTCCAGAAAATAGACAGCCTCGCCCGCTTCCTCATGGAGGGCGAAATAATACACGACCCGCCGAAACCGCGGCGAGATGGCGGCTTGCCAGTAATCGAACAGGCCGTCTGAAGCAAACCGTTCCATGGCAATGGATTCGTTGTACTTATCCCAGCTGTATTTGTCGCCACAAACCAGCTGCACTCGCGCCACATTGCCGCGCTTCGTGCGCAGACGGATATGCACTGTCGATTCGTTATAGGCATAGGACCAGTTCAGCCCGATGCGATGGTATACTGCTTCCAGCATAATCATTAATGATGGCCTCCTTCAGGCATGAGAACACAAAAAGGTCCAACCTCTGAATGGGACGAGGTTGAACCCGAAGTTTCATTGCCTTTAAATTTTCTCCATATTATCATACTGTTTCCATGCTGGCAACAGCATTATCGAGCAGGTGCAGTGGACAGGCATTTCCTATAAAAACATCGTATGAGCAAGAAAAAAGGAGAAAAAATGAGATTTTAGTATATAATACAGAAGAAAAAGAGAAATTTAATATAATTTTGTGATATTAACGCCAATTTTCATCAATTACTGTATTTGCAAACGTTTTCTCGTATAGTTTATGATTGGAGTGTCTTAATAGTTCTAGTGAAAATTATAACCGCTTGAGCAATTTAAAGGCGCTGCTACCCCAAGGGTACAACCTCGACAATCGTGCGATTTGTAGAGTGTTGTACTCTTTTTTTCGTAGTTACAAGAAGTTAGGGGGTAGAGGTATTTTTTGCAAATTGGGTATAACGTTTGCACAAAAGAAATTAGAAACTAAATCAAGAAAGGGTGGACTAGGTGAAGTTGAAACAAAAAGAGAAGTTGAGACAATGGGTTATCAGTCTGGTTAGTGTAGTGTTGGTTCTCAGTCTAACGGCATGCGGGGGCAATGGAGGCAATTCAAGCCCGAACAGCTCCCAGCCATCTAACACATCAGATGCGCCTCCTGCTTCTTCTGAAAACGGAGAGGCTAGCGAAGAGGAGTATTTACCTGAACCTGGGGCCAAGTTGACGGTGTGGGAAGCACAGGAGCAAATTGAGTATATGGAGAAAATCGCGGTTGAATTCGAGAAGCAGTATGGAGTGCCTGTCAAGCTGGAAGTCGTAGCCGGCGGGGATCAGGGCACCCGTCTAGCGACTGACGGACCGTCGAAGCTTGCAGCCGACGTCCTTACATTGCCTCATGATCAGATCGCCCAAGCGGTTAAAGCAGGACTTCTACTGCCTAACGACCTGTTCGAGGATGAGACACGCGCTGTAATGGAGGAGTCCGCAATCAAAGCGGTGACTTATGATGGAGTTTTATACGGCTATCCGAAATCAGTTGAGACATACGCCATGTACTATAACAAGGACATCTTCCCTGAAGCTCCGAAAACCTGGGACGAAATCGTAAGCTTCGCGGAGACTTATACGGACACTAAGCAAAATAAATACGCCATTATGTGGGAGTTCGTTGGATACTATACCTATCCATTTGTCAGCACGCTCGGAGGTTACTTCTTCGGTAATGATAACACCGATACGACCGATATCGGCTTGAATAACGAAGGAGCGGTTCAGGGCTTCGAGTTGCTGAAGAGCCTTAAAAAAATTCTGCCTATGAACGCGGGAGATGTGTCCTACGACGTGAAGACGCAATTGTTCCAGGAAGGCAAGCTGGCTTTGAATATCGACGGTCCTTGGTCCGTTGCGGCATTCAAGGACAAAGTCAACTTCGGAGTCGCTCCATTGCCAGCGATGTCGAACGGCGAAATATCGCACTCGTTCTCTGGTGTTAAAGCTTACTTCGTTAACTCTTACACTGACTATCCGATTGCTGCGCGTCTTTTCTCCAACTTCGCGGCTGATAAGGAGAACCAGTTGTTGAACTACCAGATGACGGGAGCCATTCCTGCAAACAAGGAAGCGGGAGAGGATCCGGAGATCAAGAATGATCCGATAATCAGCGGGTTCTTTGAGCAGTTCTCCCACTCTACGCCGATGCCGACCATCGGGGAAATTAATGCGGTATGGGATCCGCTTCAAGCGGCGTTCATAACAATTTGGGACGATCCGAAGGCCGACGTCAAGACCACACTGGATACGATGGTCGATACAATCAAGACAAATATTTCATCCAAGTAGCAGGTTAGCCGATCTTTCAACGATTTCACCCGATCGCCCGGCGGTCGGGTGAAGTCTGTAAAATCGCAAGAAAAGAGGTTGTTTAACGCATGCAGAGAAAGACAATAAGTACGACCCTGTCGGTTCTATTTATGGGTCTCGGACAATTGTACAACCGGCAATGGATGAAGGGGATTTTGTTCTTGGCGGCAGGCCTGACTGCAATATACTTATTTTCGGTGATTGGCCTTCCTTCTTACCTAAAGGGGCTTATTACATTGGGAGAGCAACCCAGTGGAATGGTGAAGGTAGGTAAAATTATGAAGATGGTCGAAGGCGACCACTCGATATTTCTTATGATTAAAGGGTTGATGGCGGCCTTATCTTTTTTGCTCGCCGCCGCGATATACGCTCTGAATATCAGGGATGCCTACAAAGTTGGAAAGGAAAGGGATGCGGGTATAGCCCCGAATAACTTCCGTCAGTCGCTGCAGCTTGTAAATCAGAAAAACTTCGCCTATCTCGTACTTGCGCTGCCCGTCGTCACGATATTGTTCTTGACGATCCTACCATTAATCTTCTCTATTTTGCTGGCCTTTACAAATTATGCAGATCCAATCCTCCCACCTGCCAATCTGATTGACTGGGTTGGCTTCAGCAATTTTGTCAAGCTGGTCAGCCTGAAGGTGTGGAGCAACACGTTCTTCGGTGTCCTGCTTTGGACTATGATATGGGCAATCCTCGCTACGGTGACGACTTATATCGGCGGCATCCTGATAGCGGTACTGATTCAACAGCCCCGCATTCGATTCAAGGTGTTCTGGCGTACGGTTATGATCATTCCGTTTGCCATTCCGAGCATGATCTCTCTTCTCGTGATGCGGAATATGTTTAACAACAAGTTTGGTCCGGTCAACGATATCATGCGTTGGATCGGCTTCGACGGAATACCGTGGCTTACAGATCCGATCTGGGCTAGGGTTACACTCGTTCTCGTCAATATGTGGATCGGTATCCCAGTAACGATGATACTGGCTATCGGGGTGCTGACAACGATTCCGAGGGATCTGTACGAAGCGGCTGAGGTTGACGGAGCGAATTCGTTCCAGAAATTCCGTTCCATTACGATGCCGATGGTGTTGTTCTCGACGGCGCCTATTCTAATTATGCAATTTGCCGGCAATATAAATAATTTCAACGTCGTTTATCTAATGACAGACGGGAACCCGGTCAATTCGAATTACCAATACGCCGGGCATACGGATTTGTTGGTGACCTGGCTTTACAAGCTGGCCTTGAATCAATCGCAATACAGCTTCGCGTCGGTTATCGGCATCATTATCTTCCTAATCATCGCTTCCTTGTCGATTATGAGCTACCGCCGCACCAGATCCTATAAAGAGGAGGATATGATAGCATGAACAGCCGATCTGCCCGGGTCAAGCTTGGCGTTAGCTATATGCTGCTTGTCATTTTAACCTGTGTAAGCTTGTTTCCCGCATTATGGATTATCATGTCTTCCTTAAAGGAAGGCAACAGTCTTTACAGTGATACGTTAATTCCTCGCACCTTTACGGTGGAACATTATCGGGATTTGTTCGAGAAGACCAAATACCCCCTGTGGTTCATGAATACGCTGAAGGTTGCAGTGCTGTCGACTCTTTTCGGAACGTTTCTGTTGCTGCTTACTTCGTACGCAATCTCAAGATTCCGCTTCGCGGGCCGTAAATTTGCCCTTAACACTTTGCTGGTGCTTCAGATGTTCCCAGGATTCATGGCAATGATCGCTATCTACGTTCTGCTGAATACGATGGGGTTGCTCAATTCGCACTGGGCGCTGATTCTGGTCTACAGCTCGGGTGCGATTATATCGAATGTATTCGTAGCCAAAGGTTTCTTTGATACGATTCCGAAAAGCTTGGAAGATGCGGCACGAATCGATGGGGCTAGCCATCTGAAGGTATTCTTTTTTATCATTATCCCGCTTGCTAAGCCCATGCTGACCTATGCTAGCCTCATGATCTTTAACGGCGCCTTCCTCGATTTTATCTTCGCAGATCTGGTGTTGAGGACAGAAGATCAGCGGACGTTGGCGGTCGGGCTATACAGAATGGTGAGTCAGCGGAATTCAACCGAATTTACGATGTTCGCTGCTGGAGCTGTTCTTGTCGCGCTGCCTATCACGATGCTGTTCCTACTGCTTCAGCGCAATCTGGTCGACGGGCTGACTGCAGGAGCTTCCAAAGGTTAGAGGCATTTGGAGAACATTAGGCAGCCGGATCTTTTCTTCCTCTTAAGGAGCCTTGCAGAGGAAAGCCCAGTCATATGGTTTCGCTACGAGGTAAAGAAATAGCTGGAGAGGCAAGAATTCCAATTTTTCCCGGCAATTACGAGGAGGAACAGGCATGAATGGATCAAGTCCGCTTGATAGAAGCAATTCAGCGGATTTTCCGCTATCATCAGAAGCTTCGGAAGGGTCTGGCCGCCCCTTATGGAGGAACCGGACGTTCGTCTGGATCCTATCCGGTAATACGATTGCCGTCTTCGGCGACAGTTTTAATGGCATCGCTCTCAGCTTATGGGTGCTGCAGACGACCGGAAGCGCCAAGCGGATGGCGGCTGTACAGATCTGCTATATGGTGATCAGCATCCTATTCGCTTCCTTTGCCGGAACGGTGGCTGATCGGCTGGATCGGAGGAAGCTGATGCTTCTGTCCGATCTATTGAGAGGAATCGTAGCAGTAACGCTTGCAATTTGTCTGTTTTTTCTAAATGCGCCCTTCTGGATCATATTGGTTCTCATATCTGTCTCCGCCTTTGCAAATCTGTTCCAAGCGCCTTCTTTTCATGCGTCAGTTACCCATTTGGCCGGCTCGGGGAAGGTTGCACAGGCGACTAGCGCTGTCCACCTGACGGATAATATTGCGCGGATATCGGGATTGGGGCTTGGAGGAGTAGTTGTTGCAGCTTTTGGGGGATTTACGGCTATGACTTTCACGGCAGTTACATTTTTCTTGTCTGCCATATGTGTGTTAGCCGCAGGAGTGTTCCCCCGTTCGGCCAGAGGCCCACAGCAAGATAGGAAAGCTTCATTCTTCAAGGATTGGAAGGTGGGGCTGGCGCTTATCGTCAAGGAGCCCCTGACTCGGGCGATCATCGTCCTGAATCCGCTGCTTATTTTGTTTTTTATGTCGTCTCTGATGCTCGTTCAGGTTGTGGCAGTCAGGGATTGGCGGGCCAGTCCAACGGCTTTTGGCCTGATAGAGATGTGCGTTCCGCTCGGCTATATGATCGGTGCGGGGATTATTATGGCGCTTGGCGCAAGAATCGGGAGGAGAGGGTTATGGGTATTCGCCGGATTTATTTCGTTAGGTCCAGCTTTCTATCTCATTTCCATTATGGATACGGCAGCCCCGGCCCTTCCGGTCATTCTATCAGCCGGAATTTTGTTCGCTTTCTGTTCGATGATACTTCAGATTATTCTTCGCTCAGAAGTGGGTCAGGAGATGCAGGGAAGAGTATACGGCACAATGGTGGCATTGACAAATGTCGCTCCGCCGGTTGGGCTTGCAATCACCTCAGTACTGGCCGACGAATGGGGAGCAAAGGCGATGCTGGGTGCTACCGGCTGGTGTCTGTTTGGGGCCGGTCTGTTGGCGGCTATGCTATTCAAGCCGATACGTTCTTATTGGTAGGGATTAGGGGGAATTGGAGAAAAGGAAAAGTAGTTTCAACAGGAAGCTAGCGTTTTCTCGCCGTCCATTTTATCCCGTAAATTGATTTCAGAAACAGGTAGTTTGATATTGCTTAGAATCAAGTCGATGTTGCCCTGAGAATGTGTTAGATATGGATTGCCTTATTTCTGTAATTATGGACATTTATACTCACTCCAATGGCTGATAAACTTACATAATAATACTGCAGTACAAAAGGAGTGAAAGCAATGAATGGAGTGCGTTACAAGGTAAGAGAAGTGTTAGATAAGGATAAGATCGAGACATTTCTGCAGCAAGCTCGAATTGGACATCTTGGAATGGTTGATGGTCATCAGCCGTATGTTGTTCCGCTCAATTTTGTCTGGACAAATGGGAAGCTTTATTTCCATGGAGCTACTGGTGGGAGACGAAATCAGGTTATGAGTGCGAATCCGGAGGTCTGCTTTACGGTTTGTGAAGAATATGGAACGATTACTGATCCGGTGCCAGCCAAAACGGACACAGCGTATATGAGTGTAATGATTTTTGGCAAGGCACAGCCCATCGTCGATCTGAATGAAGCCACACATATGCTGCAAGAAATGATTTATAAATATGTGCCTGGTTACTATAATCGGCCGTTACCCCAGCAGCACGTAGACAAATATCGATCAGCAGTATTCGGCGGTCCGGTTCAGGTGTACCGAATTGATCCCCACCATATCACCGCGAAGGAAAATCCGATTGAAGAAGAAAAAATGTTCGAACCTGGAAAAACCGTGTAAGATGTTTTGTTGGGAAGGCGGTAAAAAATAGCGGGATTGCACGACCAGTTGATCAATCTGAACGAATCCAAGCAATGATGAACAACGCAGATATCCTGATGACCGCCTGGCTCGGGGATAAAATGATCGGTGTGATCCGAGCACTAACAGATTGGAGTTATCAATGAATATTGAAAGCATGCAAAAATATGCCAAGCAATTCAGTGAAGAAAAAGGATTCGGTGTCAATACGATCCAAACCCGAACCCTGTATTTAATGACGGAAGTTGGAGAGTTGGCAAAAGAAATTTTAAGCATTTCATTCCACCCAACGGAGGAAAAAGTGCGGATGGCAAAGGAAAATATAGGCTTGGAGATGTACGATGTCATCTTCAATATTTTAGATCTCGCCAACCAACTCGAAATCGAATTGGAAGAAGCATTTCAGAAAAAGATGGAGCTCAACAAGCACAGAACTTGGGTTGAAAGATAAATCAAGTCGAGCAATACCACAGAGCCACGAGTCTAATAAACAAAGGCGGTGGCTCTATTCCCCGTACATTCTATAAGACCGTTTCAGCAAGTCGGTACATACCTTCCTCAATTAGTTCCTCTTCCACCTTAGCAAAGCCCAATACCCACCCTTTACGTTTACTCTCCAAACAATAGGAATGGAGTTGATGCACACGAACTCCGCCTTGAAGCGCCCGAAGGGTCATCGTATCCTCGTCAAACGATTCATCTGCTTCCAGCAGCACGTGCAAGCCGGTTTCAATCCCTCGCATTGTAAACTTATTGCCGAGACCGCTGGCCGCAATCGCCTTTTGTATGATTTCGTGGCGTCGTCGGTAGATATTTCTGACTCGTCGCATATGGCGCATAAAATACCCATGCTCGATGAAGTGGGCCAGTGTTGCTTGCTCCATGATAGGAAGATGGCGATAGGTGAACGCTTGAACGCGAGCCAGTTGAGCAATTGCTTCGGCTGGTCCAATAACAGCGGATATGCGAATGCCTGGCGCAGTCAATTTAGAGAAACTCATTAAATAGAGACAATGCTGTGGAAGCTGGCTATATAAAGTTGGCATCGGGTCTCCGCGGTATCGAAATTCGCTGTCATAGTCATCCTCGACAATCCATGCATGCTGCTGCGAGGCTTTATGCAAAAGCTGTTGCCTGCGTGGTTCCGATAACATCACACCTACGGCGCATTGGTGAGCGGGGGTAACGAAAATGAGCTTCGCTTCAGGCGGTACCTTCTCTACAACAAGGCCGTACTCATCAACAGGAACTGGAGCAATCTTCATTTGTCGATACTTCATCGTCATCCAAGCTACGGGATAGCCGGGATCTTCGACCGTTACGGTGTCTCCTTTGGTCAGAAGCGTTTGTGCAATGAGATCAATACTATGCTGGGCCCCAGATGTCAACAAGATCTGGTTCATTTGAACATGAATTCCACGCTCTAGCGATAAATAACGTTGGATCTGCCTTCGTAAAGGCTCAAATCCATAAGCATCTCCGTATGACCAAGAGGATGTCTCTAATTCCGTAGAAGCATTCAAACACGATTTACGCCACGTTTTTAGAAACTGCGTATCCAAATAAGGTTGATAGGGGCTAAAATCAATGACCGATTCCGATTCCCGGTTATCCTTGCTTCTAAACCACTGCTCAGATAGATCTACCAGCAGGGGCAGTTCAGGAAGCTGTGGCGAAACAAGGGGGGGAGCATCCTCATTCTGTTTATCCTTGAACTGAATCCAATCACTGACACGAGTTCCGCCGCGTCGTGATGTTACCGTATAACCACGAGTTAGCAGTTCTTCATATACTATTTGCACGGTGGAACGAGATACTCCTAACTGCTGAGCGAGCTTTCGAGAAGGCGTCAGGAGTTCACCTGGCTTCCAATCGCCATTTGTAATATGATCGATGGCCTGATCGAGCAATTGCTGCCATATGGGCCTTTTGTCGGCGCGATTTATTTTCATTAATGAGATTCCCCCATTTTATATGCTGGAATAAAATTAGCTCATTTTTTTGGATTGCTTAAACACACCGATTTTGGATATATTTAACCAATCCATCTATTGGTATACTAGCATAGTACTCTTCATCCATGCAATGTTATACAGGCTGAATCAATCACTGAATACAAGCCGACAATTCAACTGCCGTAGAGTTTTCACATAGAGAAGGAGGAAGGTCAATGTTTAAAGTTTTGGTCTCAGATCCCATAAGTGATTTTGGACTGCAGCAACTGATGCGTGCTAAAGATGTGGAGGTCGCCAAAATAACGGGGCTGAGCGAGGAGGAGCTCGTTTCCATCATTCGTGCTTATGATGCGCTGCTCGTCTGTTCTCAAACGAAAGTCACTCCGCGAATCATGGAGGCTGGTGTTCATTTAAAAGTCATCGGCCGGGCAGGAGTCGGTGTGGACAACATTGATATGGATTTCGCAACGAGCCGGGGGATTATCGTGGTTAATGCACCCGACGGAAACACGGTAGCGACGTGCGAGCATACTTTTGCGATGATGATGGCATTGGCCCGGCATATTCCACAAGCCTATGCCAAAACCGTTGCCGGGATGTGGGATCGTAAATTATTCCTTGGCGTTGAATTGCGAGACAAGATACTCGGTGTGCTGGGACTTGGCCGTATCGGGATCGAAGTGGCCAAACGCGCAGCTGCGTTTGGGATGACCGTTATCGGCTACGATCCCTTTCTATCGGAAGAAGGGGCTAACAACAAACTGGGGATTAAGCTGGCGACCCTAGATGAAATCATGCGGACAGCTGATTTTATGACGGTTCATACGCCGCTGACGAATGAAACGCATCATATGATCGCGGGGCCGCAATTCGATGTCATGAAACGGGGAATGCGAATCATCAACTGCGCCTGCGGGGGGATTGTTGACGAGTCGGCTCTTGTTAAAGCACTCGACGAAGGGATTGTGGCAGGAGCTGCTTTCGATGTATTTGAATATGAGCCTCCGGCGCCAGATCACCCATTTCTAAGTCACCCTAAAATGATTGTTACCCCGCACTTAGGCGCGTCCACTTTGGAAGCACAAGAGAATGCAGCCCTTGATGTTTCTGAACAAGTTATTCATATCCTGCGAGATGAACCGTTTAAAAATGCAGTCAATCTGCCGGCCATTCCGACCGATCTGCTGAATAAATTACAGCCTTACTTTAAATTGTGCGAGCAACTGGGAAAGGCGCTTGCCCAGATGACCGATGGCGCCATGCGTGAAGTCACGGTGGAGTATGCAGGCCAGCTTGCTGATCTGGATACGACGCCACTGATCCCTTATGTACTTAAGGGGATCCTTTCTCACCATCCCGGTGCGGAACAAGTCAATGCCGTCAATGCCATACACTTGGCAAATTTTCGTAACATTCACCTTGTGGTACGAAAATCCCTGTTATCTCAAAGCTCTTCCAGCGAGATTACGATTCGATTAAAGACGGCAATCGAGGAGAGATGGTTAACAGGGTCTGCTCTGCCTGGCGTCGGGGAACGTCTTGTCCGAATCGGCCCTTATCCAGTTAATATTTTACCTGAAGGATATGTTTTATTGATTTCACAGAAGGATAGGCCGGGCATCATAGGGCGTGTTGGAACGTTGCTCGGGGATAGTGGTATTAATATTGCCACGATGCAAATGGGGCGTAACGAAGTCGGCGGTTCGGCGGTCATGATATTAAAAATCGATAAAAAGGTATCCAAGAACGTGATGAAATCCTTATTGGCGATACCTGAAATCAAGCGCGTAAGGGAAATCTCCTTTGACTAACTGACAACAGGACTTACCTATGATCAACGTACAGGATGTAATTAGGGACTTATTACTTGAAGCAGAAAGAGGGTAGGAGACATGAGTCATCTAGTTGAAGAAAATCTCAAAACCGTGAGACAGCAGATGGAATTGGCCTGCCAAGCCTCGGGGCGCAACATCGAGGACGTGCAATTATTATTGGCGACCAAAACCGTGCCGCTTGAAAAGCTGCAAATGGCCATGCAAGCGGGCGCAGCTCTGTTTGGGGAAAACAAAGCGCAGGAACTACGGGGCAAATTTCCACTTATGCAGCAGTATAAACAGGTGGAATGGCATTTTATCGGACATCTGCAAACGAATAAAGTGAAGGACGTCGTCAAATATGTTACGCTCATTCATTCTGTGGATCGTTTGAAATTGGGGCATGTCCTGCATCATCAGCTCGTTAAAGAGAACAAGACTATGGATATTTTGGTACAAATCAATACGTCCTACGAAGAAAGCAAATTTGGAGCTCCTCCGGAAGCGGCGCTGGAGTTGGTGGAACAATTGTCCCAGTTTGAAACGTTAAACGTGAAAGGCTTAATGACCATTGGAAAGCTGAATGCCACAAACGACGAGACCCGGCACTGCTTCCGTTTATTAAAATTGATTCAAACACAGATTAGGGAAAAACAGCTTCCGCGCGTAGGAATGGATATCCTCTCGATGGGCATGTCCGGTGATTTCCAGGTGGCCATCGAAGAAGGAGCTACCATCATTCGTGTAGGAACAAGCGTTTTCGGTCAACGTTACTTGCCGGACAGTTATTACTGGAACGAAAACGCGAGTCAGGACGATTAGGAGAGAGGCAGGAGAACGTATATGAACACAACATCACCCTCGCTGCGCGGCCGCGATTTGATATCGCCGACCATAGCCGCTTTAATATCTGTCATTGTCAACTATGGGGGCACTTTTATTCTCGTATTTCAGGCAGCAAAAGTCGCGGGTTTAAGTCCCGAAATGACCTCTTCATGGATTTGGTCGATCTCCATTGGAGTGGGTGTAACCGGGATATGGCTAAGTTATCGATACCGGGAACCGATTATTACGGCTTGGTCAACACCAGGGGTAGCTTTTCTTGTTTCGGCATTAGCGGTAACACCTTATGCGGAAGCCATTGGTGCTTACATCATCTCGGCTTTAGGATTTATTATTCTAGGGTTATCGGGCATGTTTGAACGCTTCGTCCGGATTATTCCTTCAGGTATCGCTTCCGGGTTGCTAGCAGGCATTTTACTGCAGTTTGGCATTTCAGCCTTTGGAGGAGCAAAAGTTGACCCATTGCTTGTTGTTGTGCTGTTTGGCGCGTATATCGTGCTAAGACGGTTTACATCCCGCTATGCGATTGTTGGCATACTGGCAATCGGACTGATGTATTTGATTGGCATGGGAAAAGTGGATTTCAGTACGATCCAATTGGCGATTGCATTACCGGTATTTGTCGTTCCGGAGTTTTCGTTGCATGCTTTATTGGGCGTTGCATTGCCGCTGTTTATTATTACTTTAACGGGACAATACATGCCCGGCATGCTTGTATTGCGGAATGACGGGTTCAAGACGAGCGCGAATCCGATTTTGACTATAACAGGTTTGGGTTCGCTCCTTGCAGCGCCATTCGGCTCGCACGCTTTTAATGTAGCAGCTATTACAGCAGCGATTTGTACAGGAAAAGACGCGCACGAGGATGCGACAAAACGTTATATTGCAGGCATTGCCTGTGGCATTTTCTACATTGTTGTCGGCATTTTTGGCGTCACGTTGGCTGCTCTGTTTTTGATTCTTCCTGCTACCTTTATCGCAACGTTAGCGGGGTTGGCATTGCTTGGCACAATTGGCGGCAGTCTTGCGGGCGCCTTAACGGACCCAAAGGGACGTGAGACCGCATTGATTACATTTTTAGCAACAGCCGCGAATGTGACCTTGCTTGGCGTCGGCGGGGCATTTTGGGGACTTGTCGCAGGTTTGGCAGCACATCTATTGATTCATGGGAAATTTCATAAAAAGCAATACAGGCCGAGTGGAGTACAACAAGCCGAACAAAAACAATAGCAGGCGTGCAAATGAATACAGGTACAGAACGGATCAAAAGAGGGAGGGCGGGATTACTTGTATTACAAGAGCATTCCCGCCAGACGATAAATGCCTTCTTCAATGGCAGCTTCATCTACTTTAGCAAAACCCAGTACCCATCCTTTTCGATCGCTCTCCAAACAATACGTGCTAAGTGGATAAACACGAATTCCTTTTTCGAGCGCTAGGTTCGTGACGGCTTCTTCGTCAAACGATTTATCAGCCTCCAGAAGCATATGGAGCCCCGTTTCTACGCCGCTTAGTGTGAAGTGTTCACTCAGACCTGTCGTGATGATGGCCTTGGTCATGGCTTCGTGTCTGCGGCGATATACATTTCGAACTCGTCTCATATGGCGCATGAAATGACCATGCTCGATAAAATGAGTAAGTGTTAATTGCTCCATAATCGGAAGATGGCGATAGGTTAATTCATGGACTTGGGCCAGCTGACGAATAGCCTCTTTGGAACCAATGATTGCCGATATTCGAATACCAGGAGCAATCATTTTGGAAAAACTCATCATATACAACGTGTTCTGAGGTCGCTGGCTGAACAAGGTTGGAAGTGGGTCGCCGCGATATCGAAATTCGCTGTCGTAATCATCCTCGATAATCCAGAACTGCTGCCGAGCAGCCATGTGTAACAATTGTTGCCTGCGAGGTTCCGACATAATTACTCCAACCGCACACTGGTGCGATGGCGTAACAAATACAAGTTTGGACCCGGGGTGAATGCGGTCTACGCATAGCCCGTACTCATCGACTGGAACGGATACAACTTGCATACGCCGATATTTCATCGCCATCCAGGCAGCAGGGAAGCCGGGGTCTTCAACCGATACCGTTTCTCCTTCATGTAAAAGGGCCTGGGCGATCAAATCAATGCTATGCTGTGCGCCTGAGGTTAGTATGATTTGATCGATATCCACATGAACGCCTCGTTCAAGCGACAAATAACGTTGAATCTGTTCTCGTAGCGGGAGGAATCCATAAGCGTCGCCGTAAGCCCAACTATCCAGATCTGTCTCTGTGGAGGCCTGTAAAAATGATTGCCTCCAATTCTTTTGAAAATGTTCGTCCAAATAAGGCTCATGAGGAGTGAAATCGATCTCTACTTTTCGATCTTCTTTGTCTCCAAACCAACTGTGCAAATGGCCTACTGCGTCGTTTAATAAAGGCAATTCGGGGGGGATGGGGCCTTGTGTCGCAGCCTCCTCGGAAGGACGAGCCGTATATGTCCATTCGCTAACTCTTGTCCCGCCGCGGCGGGAGGTTACGGTATACCCGCGGCTGAATAACTCCTCGTAAACAATCTGTATGGTTGAACGGGAAACGCCAATCAATAGAGCGAGTTCGCGGGATGGGAGCAGCAATTCGCCTGGCGGCCATTTTCCAGTTGTGATATTATGGATCGCTTGATCCAGCAGTTGCTGCCAGATGGGGCGTTGGTCATCTCGGTTTACTTTTAGCATTCATTCACCTCCAGTGTTATTACTGTAATTATGGATTGTCCTAAACGATGCCTTATGGACATTTAATAACAATCCATTGATTGATATACTATCATGGCAATACTTTCTTTTGCAATACGACAGAAGTAGATAAACGAACAGAAAGGAAGATGTCCATGAAATATTTGGAGCAACAAGACAAAGCAGTGGCCAACGCTATTCGGCAAGAGCTTGCACGGCAGCGGGATAAAATAGAACTGATTGCATCGGAGAATTTTGTAAGCCGGGCTGTCATGGAAGCTACAGGTACGGTACTGACCAACAAATACGCTGAAGGGTATCCTGGAAGAAGATATTATGGCGGATGTGAGTATGTCGATGTGATCGAGGAGCTGGCCATTCAACGCGTCAAAGAGCTTTATGGTGCTGAACATGCCAATGTGCAGCCTCACTCCGGCGCACAGGCCAATATGGCGGTTTATTTTGCTTCAGTCAAGCCTGGTGACACGATTTTGGGCATGAATTTATCCCATGGGGGCCATCTTACACACGGGAGTCCGGTGAATTTTTCCGGAAGATTTTACAACTTTATTCCTTATGGTATCGATGAACAAACGGGGCGCATTGACTTTGACCAGGTACGAAAACTCGCTCATAAGCATCATCCGCGCATGATCGTTGCCGGCGCCAGCGCCTATCCACGAAAGATTGAATTTGAGTTATTCGCCCAAATTGCAGCCGAAGTTGGAGCACTTTTCTTTGTGGATATGGCACATATTGCGGGAATTGTCGCGGCAGGCCTGCATCCTAATCCAGTGCCGCACGCACATTTTGTTACGACGACAACGCATAAAACGTTGCGAGGACCAAGAGGCGGTATCATCATGTGCCGTAACCCGTGGGCGCAAGCCATTGATAAGGCGATATTCCCTGGGACACAAGGCGGCCCGCTTATGCATGTTATCGCGGCAAAAGCTGTTACGCTAGGCGAGGCATTGCAACCGGATTTCAAAACGTATATGGAAAAAACTCTTGAAAATGCTAATGTATTGGCGGAAACACTAATGAATGAGGGGTTAACCGTTGTATCGGGAGGTACGGATAATCATATTGTTTTGGTTGATTTGCGCACGATTGGACTTACGGGCAAGGAAGCTGAAGCCATACTCGATGAAGTGGGGATTACGGCTAATAAAAATTCAATTCCTCATGATACGGCAAGCCCGTTAGTAACGAGCGGCATTCGCTTCGGAACCCCTGCTATGACATCAAGAGGCTTAGGATCCAAGGAAATGAAAGAAATTGGCCAGCTTATTGGACTTGCCTTTAGAAATCCCAAAAGTTCGACGGTTAAAGATCAAATATTGGGAAGTGTACGGGAAATTACGTCTCAATTTCCTTTATATTGAGGGAATGGGATCGGTACATCGATTCTAGAAATATCCCATCGAATTAAATGAATACAAAAATAGCTGTCGACATTTTTCCGACAGCCTGAGCAAGAGAGGAGAGTGACATCCTCTCTTGCTGTATTTCCTCGTTTATTGCTTTTCTAAATTTATTTTTGGGATTCGTGCAAAAGAGCTGTTTTCAATTGTTTCTGCATAAAGACCAGTTCATGTGCCAAATTGCTAATTCTCTCCAGAACTCCCTCATCGGAAATTTCGTTATGTTCGTTAAAATGCTCATTATGGACATAAACATAGCTTGGAGCGACAAAGGCCCGGAAAAAGCCGGCAATCGGCTTCAATTGATTTTCGATGACGAGATAATGCTGATAGGTTCCTCCTGTTGCAACAAACCCCATCACCTTATGCTGCAATGCGGAGATAGGAACCAGATCGAATAAGTTTTTCAGTGCTCCGGTTAGTGATGCTTGATAAATCGGAGTGCCGATCAGAAAAAAATCGCCTGAAGCTACTGTATCGATGATGGTTTTCGTATCTCCCGTATAAGTGGCAGGATCCCTACCGTCGCAAAATTGCACATTGTATTGCTTCAGATCAAGCAATTCGACTTCCACTTCAGGATAGTTCCGCTTAATTTCGTCCAGCACGGTCTTAACCGTGATCAATGTCTTCGACCCCGCTATTGTTCCCGATATCCCAACCAGTTTCATAGATAGAATTCCCCTTTCCACTACACGACGCCCAAGTTTTATACAGATGTTTCTTCCGGTTTAATCCTATATACACACCGGTTGTCGCCCTTTATAATATGCTCGCCTCTTGTGATTTCAACATTGTCGCCAAGAATGCATTGCAGCATTTCCAATTCCTTTCTGCAAATGTCAGTGCATGCTCTCGCCGCCTCGCAAATCGGGCAATGCTTCTCCACAAGATAGAAAGACCCATCGGGGTTCTCTATGACCTCAGCCATATACCCCTCGGCTGTTCGATTTTCCGCGAAAGCCTTTAATTGTTCCAGCAACGAAAGGCTTGAAGGCGCTTGGCTCTGGTAATCCATGACTTGTTTGCGGTTATGGATTTCCAGCAGTTTCTCCAAGCCTTCGTCTCCGAATGCTTCTTTCATAGATTCAATCAAACTGACTGTAAGGTTGGCGTACCCATCCGGAAATAGCCGATTCGCCTCTGCGGTGAGAGACCACAGCTTTGCGGGCCGCCCCATCGTCTTTGGTGCTTCCTTGAAGGTAACCAAATTCTGCTCATGCAGATTGTATAAATGCTGCCGCACAGCCATTGCGGTAACCCCAAGCTCATTCGCTAATTGATGAGCATCCATAGCACCATTGTGTTTGAGTAATTTCACAATAGCTCTTTTTGTTCTTTCGGCACCTATTTTTTCAGGTGATTTCATTTTTTTCACTCTACATCACCTACAACCATTTTATTCTAAAGAGATTATAAAGAAAAATCTTGACAAAGTCAAAGCAAATGGTATATTTTGTTTGCAAAGATCTTTCTTTATAAAGTATCCGGGTACTGTTGTATTAGAAAACATGGTGGGAAGGTGAGAAGATTGTCATCACAAAGCATATTTGGATCGCGATATCTTGCATTATCGGTTGGTATCATTTTAGCCGCAATGGCAATAGGCTTTGAAGGATTGGCTGTAACGACGGTTGCTCCGGTTATTGCCGAAGATCTCCAAGGACTTCATCTCTTCGGTTGGATATTCAGCGCTTACCTGTTAGCACAAATTGTAGGTACTCTGGTGATTGGCCGGCAAATCGACAGGCAAGGCCCGGCTTTTCTTTTTACTATCGCCATTATATTATTCGCAGTCGGTTTAGTCGTAGCTGCCGTCGCAAACAATATGTATGTGTTGATCGGCTCGCGTGCTTTGCAGGGATTTGGGGCAGGTGCCATGTATACATGTATATACACAGCGATTTCCTTAAGTTATCCTGATGAGCTTCGAGCCAAAATATTAGGTGCCCTCGGTACGGCCTACGTTCTGCCATCGATGCTCGGTCCTTATGTTGCAGGCGTTATTGCCGCACAATGGTCCTGGCGGTTCGTTTTTTGGGGAGTGCTTCCTTTTTTGCTTCTGGCGGTTCTCCTCAGTATGCCAGTCTTCCGTAAGCTGAAAATGCCTACCGTCCAAGAGAAGAATGAAACAGGCGTCGTTGGATTGTCCGTTCTGCTCGCGATCGGTACAGGGCTTTTCTTAAGCGGTCTTGGAATGCTTCCTAAAGCATTAGGAATTGTGCTTTTGCTTGTCGGCTTGGTTCTTATGGCACAGCCTCTTCGTAAGCTTCTTCCGGCAGGTACGTTGACATTGCGCCCCGGATTGTCGTCTCTTATCGGCTCTCGAGGCTTATTTTTCGCTGCTTATGTCTGTACACAGAACTTTTTGGTGCTTGCCTTAACGAATACGAAGGGATTGGCTGCCGACAGGGCCGGGCTCATCGTGGCCAGTGCGGCAATTAGCTGGTGCATCGTGGCGATTTTGCAGGCTCGTTGGGATGCGGCAGACCAAGGGCGGGGCCGGCATAAACGGATTACTGCGGGTATACTGCTGATGATCGTCGGTGTCGCTGTTATGGTTTGGGTTCCTGCAATCAATATCGCATTAGCGGTGCTCGGTGAAATCATTACGGGCATTGGGATCGGTTTGGCTCATACCGTTAGCGGGACGGTCGCTTTCGCTCTCGCCAAAGAGGGGGAAGCAGGCCAAGTTTCCGGGAGCTTGCAATTTGCGGACTCGTTTACGCCTGGTGTAGCAGTCGGAATTGGCGGTGCTGTTATTGCACTGAGTCAAACGGCGGGAATGTCCATGGAATCCGGAATTACGATGGCTATGACGTTCAATCTTGCTTTAATTCTGCTGAGCTTGTTTGCGATTATGCGAACCAGGCAGGCTCAAACGATAGCCCCATCGTCCTCCGGGGTTCTCAACAGAGATTAACGGTTGCCCAGTTCAGATTCTTGCCATCTAGAGCTCTATCTTCCTTACATAAAAAAAACGTTAGAATCTTGAACTTGGTAACGGCAATTTGAATAGCTTATAGTCAGTTGTAAGAAATATCCCATCATTTTAATTAAAGGCCGTTCAACAGAGCGGCCTTTTTTTATCGGTAATATCCGTACTAATAGCGCAAGGTAAAAATATACCTATGTCCCTAAGCTCCGTCCTAGGTTCGAGAACAGCTCTGTACCTCAGAATGATGCAGGTTTACGCAGGAATCCGTATAGTAGAGATGAGGACTGCGTGCTTATCAATGGCAGAGAAGCAGCTTGCAGATAAAGGATTTTCCAAAAGAAGCAAAGCGCAGAATTCATTTTTGATAGGATAGGAGGAATAAGCAATGCATTCAATTTTCGTTACAAAAATGATGGATACTAGCCGTGACGTACGGGAAGAAGTAGCTCAGGTATTCGTAGATGGTTATTACGACGAGCTGTCTTATTTTACAAAAGACCGGAGAAAGTTAATTTTAGCCTTCAAGAATCTGTTTAATGCTGAGGTGCTGTATTTGGCTGAAATGGAAGGCGAAATCGTAGGTATGCTCGGCTGCTCCAGCAATAGGCAAAGGGCTATGCCAGTCCAACTAGAACCACTCAAGGAAGCTTTCGGAGCTCAGGTCGGGGAGCTGGCTTACCAAGTTTTAAAAAATGAATTCAACACCGCTCTGCTTCATGATGATGAGACGGGATATATCGAATGTGTGGCTACCTTGAAAGGGGCGCGGGGTAAAGGTGTATCCACCACACTGATGAAATATGTGATGGATGAGCTGCCGTACCGGCGATTTTTACTCGAAGTTACGGATGCGAATCATGCTGCACGTCGACTTTATCAGAAAATGGGATTCCGGGAGATCGAACGGACAGTCGAAGAAAACGCAG
Organism: Paenibacillus lentus; assembly: GCF_042714055.1. GTDB lineage: Bacteria > Bacillota > Bacilli > Paenibacillales > Paenibacillaceae > Fontibacillus > Fontibacillus lentus_A. Next base: position 240,971 of record NZ_JBHGVC010000006.1, on the reverse strand, counting down.
AGGTTCAAGGATTTCAGGCCCGCATTTACATGGAGTGGAGCAGGGCGGACTAAATGCTGCCCTGGAAAAAAGTGAAGGTGAAAGCCATAGAAATGAAATTAGCAGCTGTTACGGTGGAGGAGGTCATATCTATGGCAAATCTTTTATAAACAAAACTCGGTCTTGTCCTTTCCCATCATAGTTAACAGTAACTTGGACACCGTCAACCTCGCCAGTACCTTTCTCAATCTGGAATCCCATGCGCGTGTGAAAAGCGATTGAAGTTTTGTTTGCTGGTGATGTGACGCAACGGACTACTTCACATCCCTTTTCTTGCACCGTTTCGTAGAACATCTGGTACAGACGTTTTGCAACTCCACTATTCCTGTACTCCGGATGCACACCAATAAAGTGAATATACGCTTCCGTTGGATAGGTTTGCGAAACAAATCCGATTAAAAAGCCAATGATTTGACCGGAATGTTCAGCTACAAAACTTGTTTCACGAAAATGTTGAAAGAATAGTTTTGGCAGCATGTCAGCCATATGCCGACCGCCCCACCAATCATCGATTACGGAGATCACTGGGAAATAATCAGATTCAAGCACATGCCTTAAATTCATAAAAAAATTCTCCTTTACTAATTCTTAAAAAGCTTTGGTTAATTTAATCTACGAAGTCACTATCATATCAATGAGTTATAAATATTTATCGTATACTTAGTGATGGCTTCATCATAATCTGGATACTTATATCCGAGATTTTCTGCGACAGTCGTTGAGTATTTTCTAAACAACTCATAACAAGTAAATAAAGACTTCCACATTTCTTGATACCCATTCTCAGAATAGGTTGATAGTAATGCTTCCCAATCTTTTATAGGAAGGTAACGATTTATAAATTTGTAGTTCTTCCCCACACTAAAGGTGTATCCTTGCTCTGAACCGATTTGCCAAGCCATCATGCGAAGTAAATTAGGTCGTGCAATCTCGTTTAAATGGTCAATAGCAAATAGTATTTCTCTTCTTGCTAATCCTTTTACGACGTAAGTTGAAACCATCCAGAACTCATTACAACAATCGTCAAACTCCCTTGCAGTTGGCTTTCTAATCCAATATTGACGATCATCTGCGGTTACCTCATTTTGAATCAAAGCATCCTTATCCAGCAAGACCTCAATTAATCCGTCGCTATTGGCAAAGTAATCCTCTACTTCCTGAATTGGAATAAGTGTTAGGTCTAATTTATTTCCATCCTCAAAAAGAATTAAATAGGAGAACCAATTTCCTAATTCTGGCGGGAAAAGCTCCATATCCTCAGGTTTTTGCATCATAATACGCTTCCCAAAAATTCCAAGCCACTGATCATCTAACTTGAAAGAATCCATATCTGTTACAAAGTATGAAATATCGTAATCTTGAAATGGATCAGGGGAGATATTCTTGTTTGTACGTGACCCTTCTAAAGCCACCAATCGAATTCTATCATCCTTCCTAGCAAAATCTACAAACATCCTCATCATTTCTTGTTCACTTCTCAATAACGAAAACCTCCATTCCAACTTTTTTGCTTCAAAGTATAATCACCTCGGATTTAATGGCAGTTGTTGAAGCTCTTTCCTCAAGCTGCTAAGTGCATCCGCCTGTTCTTCGGCATCCTGGGTATCGTATAGTAGCTGCTCCGTAAATTCCCAGATGTCCTCCAGCCTGCGCCTGCCTTGATAGAAGCTTAAGCATTCCGGGTCGGGAACAAAGCTAGGGTGGCGTTTGCGGTATACGGTTAGAAAATCTTCATAATAGGGCTTATCTACAATAAACATCCAATCCGCCTCCACCGGAGCAATCCGTATCCCTTCCCAGTCGATGAGTATTAACTGACCGTCCGACGACATCAGGTTCCAATGGTGCAGATCCGTATGACAAAGCACGTAGCGCAGAGAACGCTGCCGCAAGCGCTGGGAAAGCGTCTGAACGGAGTCCATTAACGCGATTAACGGCTCTTTGAAAGGTGCAAGTACTTCATGAATGTTACCGGCATCCGCTATCGATGGAGAAAGCTCATTTATTGCTCTATACAGGGAGGGGAGGAAGGGGAGCTCGAAATTTTCTTTCAATGGAAGAATGCTTTGCTCTAAGGTATCCAATACAAATACCTCGTCGTAGGAATGCAATTCCGCCATGATATCGGCTAATTGGACGATTTGAGCATCCGTCAATGACTTCGAACCAATCGTTTCTCCGTCGATATGCTCATACAACAAGAAAATCCCATCATCATTCTCGCATTTGCATCGTCCGTCGACCGTCAGCAGCGGCACAGGAAGCTTTCCCTGCAAGGAGCTATATTGATGAAGACGGAGCAGCAGGGGAACATATTGATCGATTAATGCGGTCCATTTAGGTGTCGAAGCCCGGCTTTTTTCATACATTTTCAAAAAGGTGAGCCCTTCCTCCGTCTCCACTTGATAAGCGAGGGCAGACCAACCGCCTTGCCGTGGAGTAATCTGCCTTGCGCTAAGTCCATAATGCCGACTTAAAAGTTCCTTGAGTTTGTGCATGAAGTTATCCTCCTTATTAACAGCGAATCGCAACACTGACTTTTTGTCCCTATTTCATATAATGATAATAGCATATGGAAATATAAAGAGTTGTAATGTACATATTAGTATGCGTATTACTGAATTTCGGATGAGGAAGTGGCTGTGTCCATCGTCCCATCATAACAGCTCACGTAAATGTCTCGGTTAGAGAGAGACTCACGAAGTTATCAATTACATTTATTTTACATGCAGGATTAAAGTGGATTTGTTGGAGAAATAGTGAATATGTCCTATTAATATGATATAATGTGCCCTAGTAAAGGATAATATGTAATTATCCATAACACTGAACGGAAGTGAAAATGATGTATTTTCCTCACGAGAAAAGATTTGTTCAGCGATTAGGAACAGAAATACAAAATGGATCACAACAAATTGTAATAAATGGTCCTTCAGGATGTGGAAAATCTTATTCCGTAGAATCATTCTTACAAAGCTACGAGGATGAAGATACGAAAATTTTATATTTGGTTGGCGACAAAGAGTTGATCGATAGAGATTACAAACCATTTCTAGATGGTTTGTCTAATGACACTTCATCTTTTGATAGGCAGTCCTTTCAAAAATCGATCACAGAGCTTGGAGAAAGTATTCCAAGTATCGGGAAACCGTTAAAAATTTTATTGAATTTAATGTTTGATCAAAATAATGCAAAAAAGAAAAGCAGAGACTCGATTCTAAATGAAATAGAGCAGGATATTGTATGTAAAATCGAGACTTTGTCGAAAAGATATCGTCTCATCTTTTTTTGCGATCATTTTCATTATTGGGATGAAAGATCTCTCTTATTGATGTACATCATTCTAAATCACGCTCAAAAAAAATATAAATTTTTAAGTAATGCACTGTTTCTATTTACAATTACTACAGATCAGGAGAATAGTTATAGAAATCGGATCGATGCAGTAATTAACAGAGAATGTGTTGTTAAGCTTCCATTTCCCGAAATGGAGTTTGACGATTTTGATATTGCCCTTCGTATGCTTAATTATAGCGGAAGCTTATCAATTACCGAAAAGAAGATGCTGCACTCTTTAGTGAAGGGGCATTTGACAATGCTCAAAGAATTGATACGAGAACTCACTAATAAGAATGTGGATCTTAGCAATGTGGATCAGGGAATAAAAAAGTTACTGCTGCAGGTATTGGAAAGTCGACTAAATGATTCCGGGCTAGAGTCAAGTAAAATTAATTTTGTTTTGGAATATGCATCTATTTTAGGCGTTACGTTTTCGAAATTTGAGCTTAATCGGATTACTGAATTAGAAAATAATGATTTTAATCGTATTATTGATAATGCCAGAAGTATGGAACTGGTTCACGAACCTCGTTACGGCCAACTAAAATTTGCGCATGAATTTATCCGTGATATTTTTCAAATGAAAATTTCAAGTCAGGAAATAGTTTATTACAGAAAAATAGAAAAATGTATCAGTGAAATTGCTCCAGATCATTATCATAGAAGAGCTCAATACAGATTTAAAGTTGGGGATACAAATGAAGGACTTATTTTATTCGTGTTGGAAATCATTAAGCAAATTAGAGAGAATGGAGATGTAACTCCTTCTTTATCAGAACAAGCACAGGTGCTGCTAAGAGAACATCCACAATATTTATCCTACGTAGATAGTATGAAAGCAGCAATGCATCTATATCAAAAAAACCAATATAATGAAGCATATATTAAAATCAGTGCTATTAACGATACTCTGCCTAATCAATTAATCGCCGAAAAACAAATTTTACGTTCCTTAACGTATTCCAAAAAAATTGATGCCGACTTCCGTAAAGAAGGGATTCGTATACTTAGTCAATATGCTTCTCTAGACCATTGCGGAAATGAACGGGATATCTATGAACGGGTTAAAATACGATTAATGACAATGTATATACATATTAATGAATTACAAACTGCTCGCAAAATAGAAGAAGAGATTATTGATTCACTCCGTGAACGAATAGGACATGATGATACCGCTAGAGATCGATTGCATAGGCTAAATCTGATATCTTCATCCGTTTATGATTGTGAAATTGCTTGTAGTAAGATTGAAGAGGCTGTAGCTTACTTTGGACCTGATAGCAGTAATAATCATCTTTGGACAAATCTTAAGCAATATTACATATCATTAATTAATTATTCAGCGTCACTATGCGTCTGCGGTCGTTATCAAGATAGTTTCAAAGCGGCTGAAAAAGCAAGGGATCTCATGGAGGAAAATCCTAATTTCGATTTTCCCCGTATCCGAATATCCGTTAATAACTATTTATTATCAGGATATTTATCAGGATATCTTAAGCCAAGCGAATGTGTTGAAGGATTTAAAGGGATGATAACCGGCATGCCCTTATGTGCGGAAAGACTCTTCTATACTTCTAATTTGTCCATCTTCTTGGCTTTAGATGGTAAAGTTGAGGAAGCATTTGAAACACTCAAGCTCGAGGGTAATTTGCAGGCAAGTCATGGTGATCCTGAAAAGATATATAATTATCGAGTAGTTGTAAATTGCGCAGTATTTCAGTATCTACTAGGAAATACAGAGGATGCAATAGCACAGTTAGTCAAAATTGCAGATGACAAAATGGATAGTGTTGGTGGTTCTCTTATGATGCGCCGAAAAACCAAATTGCTCCATTTCATGAAAACTAGTTTAGCCCGTCCAGATTATCGACAATGGGAGACTGTTCTACTGAACAGCACCAGTGAAATGCAAGTCAATCCATGGAATTACTATGGAAGAGGTTATGTATTTAGTGCGCTAAATAATTGGGATTTGTGGTAAGTGCATTCCAAAGCCATTTGTATCTGTGCGCTTAATGAAACCAAAACGAGAATAGAAATCTTCTTTTTCTCGAGAAGACATTAACGCAACAACAGCATTGGGCACCGCATTTTCATTAATATATTTTAGTAGCCGCTTCATTATTTCAGTACCAATCCCGTTGCGTTCGTATTCCGGAGCTACAACAACATCTTGAATATAGAAACAAATTCTCCCGTCTCCAACAATCCGCCCCATTCCAATAATTTGAGCGTTATGATACGCACTTACGCCAAATAGTGTTCCTCGGCCGGCATTGTGAAAATCTTGATCTGTGTGTATTGTCCATCCAGCAGATTTTCGCAATGCCTTCCATCCCTCTATCGTCGGCAATTGGCATTTATAGTGAATATTCATATGAATTTATCCTTACATTATTTTGAATTAGTGCAGTGCCAATTAAAGTTTGTAACACATCGCTGTAGTTATAGCCCATTTGGCGGTAAGCAAACCAAAATGTCATGCTTTGGGTAATATGAGGATTAGTTGCAATGTCGGTAATAAAGAATTCATTAAAATGGTTGATTCGATAATCGATTCGTCCAAAGCCTTGAATATTCATGGCTTTAGTTACCTCTTCAGTAGTTTTCATAATATCTTCTGCAATTTGCGGATTCTTCTGATAGTAAAGTTCATAATCAAATAAATGATCTCCACGAATGGTATAGTCTAATATGGTATCGTTCAAATCACTGTTTCCATTCACAGTAATACTTGCGGGAAATAAGCTGCAGGTATTTTGAAGAGATGAAATTACAGGAACTTCTACTTCCTCTCCTGAAATAAACTGCTCAACGATAATGCGCTGGTTAAACTTTTGACTTAGTTGTAATAGAAACTGATCTTTATCCTCAGAGTAATAGAAGATGTTTTCTTTATCTAAGCCTATGCTGGATGACTCGCCATTAAGCTTTGCTATAACTCGCTGTCCATTTTTGGGTTTTTGGTTCATAATCCAATGATGATTAGGATCAAATAGATAGCTTTTACATGTAGGAAAACCACCCTGTTGCAAAAAACTAAACCAGTGATATTTATCTCTGGCGAAGCTTACAGTATAAGCATCACTACCTGTATATGTAATGCCGTGCAAATCGCAAAAAGCAGGAATTAGAGATTTGCGACCAGCCCCTGTTCCTTTTTGTGCCGAGTTAATAACGACAAGCTTACGCGGATAATTGTCACGGAGTATACCCGATTGAAAATCAGATATAAAATCGTTCTCATCAAAATATGATTTCACATCATAATTACAACTACGCAGAGCACTAATTATCTCTTCATACTGCTTATATGAATAGTATTCGCTTATTACGGACGTGGAGGAGTAGTCATTATAATTAACCGTTATATCTTTAACATTCATAACAAGTACAAGTAATATTCTATCTTTAACAGAAATGGCCTGCTGTATGTAGTGATCAATAACCTTTTTTTGGTGTGTGTACATATGCTCTCTCCTTCATTAAAGGATAATTACATATTATCCTTTACTCAAACCAGGGACTGATTCGGCAAAAGAGGCCATCAGTCCCTGGTTTGGCTAATATATGGAGACGCGATTTCGTGGATGCTTTAAGGTGAGGATGTCATTTTGCTTTTTTGTAGAAACATGCGTGTAAATTTGAGTCGTAGTAATGGAGCTATGTCCTAGAATTTGCTGAATATATCGTATATCTACATCTTCCTCTAATAATAAAGTAGCAAACGAATGTCGGAACATATGCGGAGTCAGGTGCTCTGCAATGTTTGCTTTTTTGGTATATTTACTGATCATCAGCCGCACGGACTGCTCTGATAAACGGTTGTTTACTCTGTTAACAAAAAAATACCCGATGCCTTCAATTTGCTGGTCAAAAGCGGCTTTGTAATTTTTAAGTGCTGTCAGCACATCAGCATTGCTTATGATAATAATTCTTTCCTTAGAACCTTTTCCATAGATGCGAACCAGTCCATTAGTCAGATTAATATCATTAGCTTTTAACGAGCATAACTCAGAAACTCTTATGCCAGTTGCAAATAACAGCTCCAGAACCGCAACATCACGCAAATATGTACGTTTTTTATAAGATGACGCTGTTTCATGAGATAAGACTTGATAAGCTGACTGCAGTAGTACTTCAATGATATCTAGAGGTATCGTTCGTGGGAGAACATAGGGCTCATGAAATTTTAAATTCAATTTGGCAAATGGATTTTCTTTAATGAATTCTTCGTACTCCAGCCAATTGCAAAACGCTTTAATGCTTGCCAGTTTTCGCTTTATCGTTTTAGGCTTATATGTCTTGTGCAGCAGCCTTGCGAAATTAGAAACATTGCTTTTGGTCAACTCCTGCTTGGAATTTTGAGCAAACTGCAGAAACTGCTTTAAATCTATTTGATATGCTTTCAATGTTTTTGAATTTAAATTTTTTTGATATTTACAGTAATCATAGTAATGCTCTAACATCATAGAAAGATCAAGCATGTGTAAACCCTCCCCAAATTATGTATTTGTAACCTAGTATGAAGGTGGTGTCGGTTTTTGTCGAATTGGTGGATGGGAGGTAAAAACTACACGCTGGTGCAGCTATAAGTTAGCATAATCAGATTGACTTTGAATCATAGTTATAGACATCACTTTGCATGAGAAATAAGAGGGAGATTTTGGAAGAGTTTATGCGGCTTATGGTGGCGTGTTTGTCGTTCTTGCGGTGGTATGGGGATGGCTTATCGATAAGAAGACTCCCGACCAGTATGATTGGTTGGGAGCCGCTATTTGCATCGTCGGAGTATCCGTCATGCTTTGGGCTCCGAGAAGCTAATCTTGCTTGGGATGTTGAAAGGTGGTAAGTCGAATAAGCAAGCATCCGTGAAATAAAGCTTGGCGCAGAATGAAGCCATCTGTACCCAGCTTTTACTATAGCTGTTATCTTTATTTTTGATTAAAGCCTCTATATAGAAAAATTAAAGCGCATGCGAATGGGAAAATGGCAGCATAATAACCGCTTAAGGCTTGGGATAAGGCTATGATGATAAATACAGCCGCCATAATAAAAGAGAAGATTTTAGAATTGTTCAGATTCATAATTCACCCCGATATAGATATAGTTATGAAATCATTTGGATGAGAACTTAATAATCCGTCCTTATGAAAATACGGAGGGAGATCATATAAGCAAATAAAACTAAGACAGCAGTCAAAGAAGCAAAGGCCGCCAGCGGGTAATCTAACACAGAAGCAAAAACTGCATGGCTGGACAAGTTAAGAGAGCCTATTTTTCCTGCAATATTTGATAGCGTAAAAAACACCATAATGCCGATGATATTCGCTGTTCGATATCCATATTTGAAATAGAAGGGATAGAAAATAGCGTTCATGAAATAAGAACAGCATAAGGATAAGAACGTGACTTCCCAGTTTAAAATCGGCTGCTCCATTTGGAGGCCTGCTGCATATTTCAACAGTAACAGCACCAAAATCAGCCAAATATAAGATATCAGCCACCATAGGGAAACCATGGCGTATTTAGCGGCTATAATCATTCTGCGGGAAACCGGCAAGCTCAGCAGCAGCTTGTATTGAAGCTTTTCAGTTTCTCCCGTGTTCGAATTGGAGTAGCTCGTAAGAAAATAACTGATAAACCCTACAGCTAGACTGAAAATGATCGTGGGGAACGGATCTGAGCCTGAAATTTTATCGCCGAGCGTAAGGAAAAGGGGAAACATAATGATTGGAATCAGAAAGGCTATTTTTTTTTGGGTGTACAATTCCATTAAAAGCAATTTCAACATACAATTAGCTCCTTTTTACCCCATCTGGCTTTTCACAACATAATACATAACGTCTTCCAGCGAGGGGCGTTCCAATTTGAGCTCCGGGTGCATATCCAATCGCTTTAGTCGCTCCCTTTCCATGAATGCTTCAAATCCCAAGGAGGTTTGCTTGATGGCGATAGGACGGTGCTCCTCTACAAGCTCTTTTAGATTTTTGGGGCCTCTGATAATGAAATAATCGTCAAGGATTGTTTCTGTTTCCTTGCTGAATTGAATTTTTCCATCATTAATGAAGGTTATATAATCTGCCACATGCTCCAAATCCGAAATATTATGAGTTGAGAAAAAAATAGCTTTTTCATCGTCCTGAATGACTTCAAGCAATACATCCAGCAATTCTTTTCTGAAAATGGGGTCGAGTCCTGATGTAGGCTCATCCATAATGATCAGTTCTGCATGGTGTGAAAGTGCGACAGCCAGAGCGAACTTCATGGCCGTCCCTTTGGAGAGGGACTTCACAGGCGTGGAAAGAGGCACGCCGAATTTTGTGATGTAGTCATAAAAAGCCTTGTCATCCCAATGATCATAGAACATGGAAATAATTTGTTTGTTCCTCTCTACAGTCAAATCTTCAAAAAATACATTTTGGTCATACACGAAGCCGATGCGTTGTTTCAGGGATTTCATATTTGCTTGGGCGTCGTTATTAAATAATTTGACATGGCCGCTATCAGGATGAGTGAGGCCCATAATACAGCGGATCGTGGTGCTTTTGCCTGCTCCATTAGGGCCTATAAAACCCATAATATAACCTCTTTTGAGAGAGAAGCTGACCCGCTGCAGCTCAAACCTTTTATGCTTCTTGCAAATATCGGTTACCTCCAAAATGTTTTCTTCCTCGTTCAAGATCCATCTTCCTCCTCATAAATAGCCTGCACAAGGTTCTGTAACTCATTAAGTTCAATATTGTACCTTCTGCATTCAGGAATAAGGCGCTTTAATTCTCGGGTAATGGCCTCCAATTGCTTTAACTTCATATTCTCTTTGTCTTGGAAGGCGATAAATGTGCCTTTTCCTAAAACGGTGTTAACGTACCCGGTTCTTTCCAATTCTTCATAAGCGCGTTTAGTAGTAATTACACTAACCTTAAGTTCACTGGCAAGCTTTCTTATAGACGGCAGCTGATCTCCTTCCTTCAGTTTGCCATTTAAGACTTGCGAAATAATTTGCTCAATGATTTGCTCATAAATCGGCTGCTTTAAAGAATATACGATTGAAATGTCCATATCGACCTCTTTGTTATTTTGTATATATACGATATATACACTTTTTAGTTTACGCTTGAAAAATCAAATTGTCCACTGCTTTTAAGCATAATTTTTCCTCTAAAGTAATTTAAACGAAATAATCCCTAATAATTTTAATTAAAAAATTGTATTTAGTTCTATAATTTGTAAAAAATATCATCTGCAAATCTATTGAATTTAGATTCTGCGTAAACTAATATCGAGATAGAAATTACATTTAAAGGAATTACATCAAATTTTATTCTTTTATATAGAAAGGAGGTGAAATAAATATGGTAACTCCAAGCGTTGAACCAAATGGCATTACATGTTGGGGATGTTTGGCGTGTGCGGCATGTACGGTTACGGCATTGACTCTTGTATCTGCACTGAGCGGTCTGAACACAATTGACTAATATTGAAGTTGGAGGACTTATCCCTAAATTCATAGTCGCTTACTTCAATCAGGGATGAGTCCTGGTCATATTATTCCTAATATTTAGAGGAATGGGAGGTTTGGCGATGAAAAACTATATTTCATGGAATAAGAGCCTAAAGCTGAAGAGATACTCGGATCAAATTATCGTAATGGAAGTATATGAGGATTTGGAAAAGAGAAAATGTCATTCATTTTCTTTGAATGCTACGGGCGCAGAAATTATTCGTTCCATCAACGGTACGAGAACTTATGATGAAGTCATTGCGTTATTGTCTGAGAAATATAACGAAAAATATGACGTCGTAGATATGAAAGTAACAGAATTTATAATGAATTTATCTAAGCAGCATGGCATTGACGTGATTTACAGCAGAGCACCGAAACATATTTCATACGAGATCGTGGATGAAAAATCGATGTATCCCAAAGTCGTCACGCTAGAGTTAACCGACCGATGCAATATCAAATGTCTGCATTGTTATGGCGATTACGGAAAAGTCGGGAATCATGATATGAGCCTGGATGATATCAAAAAGGTATTGTTTCAGTTTGAGGAATTAGGCGTTCATACCATTGAATTGACTGGGGGAGAAATTACGATTCATCCTGATCTTAAGGAAATTTTATTGTATACACTAAGCTTAAGGTATGACCAAATTTCTTTTTTGAGCAATGGTATTGCTTTAACGGAAGAGATCATGGACATCATTATACAGAATAAATCCCGTTTTGTTGTTCAAATCGATATTCATAGTTTAGACGATGATTACTTGCATTGGTTTACTAAAGCCCCAAGAACTTTGGATCGAATTAAGCGCAATATAATGAAGCTAGCGGAAAACAATGTGAAGATGAGAACTGCAACAGTCATTACAAGAAGAAACATGAAAGAAATTGAGGAAATCGCAGATTGGGTACATAGCTTAAACATAGAGCACTTTGGCATCTCTCCCGTTCTTTCCTTAGGTAGAGCCATGGGAGCGGATAATGACTTATATTTGACCTCTGAGGATATGGTTTTACTAGAAGAGAAACTGAATATCATTAATAATAAATACAGCAACTTTATATCCATTATCGACAGCAATCGTTCCGAAAGTAAAAATTGCGGTGCTTTGACATCCCACTGCGTGGTTTCATCCCGGGGCGACGTGAAAATTTGTACGATGGATAATTTAAAGTACTTCGATAGCAGTATTGGCAATGTGCTAGAGAAGGACATAAAGACACTTTACCACGAAAATAGAGACTACATTTTAGCCTTTTTCAATATGCCCTCCCCACAACTTGATTCGAGTGAATGCATGAGCTGTCCCAATATATATTACTGCAGTGCCTGTGTGTTAAGAGGACTCATTAAAGCGAAGGAAATAGGAGATAATTGCACATGGTATAAGAACAAGATTCCGGCCTTGATCAAGGAGAAGCTGCTTATTTAGAACGATAGAAGTAAATATTATAAGGCCTTGGAGTGAAATAACATGAAAAAAAAGGAATTCCAATATAGAAATCTCCTTTTTTTATGGCCATATCTAAAGCAATCGAAGTATAAATTTATGGTCGGAATCATAGGCATGGGACTGTCATCTCTGCTGATCACCCCGATTCCTTATTTAATCGGGTATTCCATTGATAATATTATATTAATGAATAAAAGCCATTTCGAATTATTAAAAATTGCTCTTCTAATGGCAGCAATATACATCCTTGGTTATATGGCAAACGTAGGTTACTCCTATGTTTTTTCCAAGGTTCAATATGAGGTTGTTAATAAGGTTAGAGTATCAACCGTAGAATCGGTGATAGATGCTCCCCTAGCCTTCCATAATAAACATGATAAAGGATATATTTTAGGAAGGATCGCGGAGTCTTCAAGTTTAGGCGTATTGTTCTCCCCCTCTTTTTTAGGGACGTTGACCGGCGTCTTTGATTTTATATTCTCGTTGTTCGTGATGTTCAAACTGAGCTCCACGCTTACTTTTACAACCTTAATCATCATTCCGCTTTATTTTATTATTTCCAGGCATGCATCTAAAAAAATATCCGAAAGCACCACTAAAGTGTATGAATCATCTGCTCAATTAAATGGAGAGGTATTCGAGACGTTAAATGGAATAGAAGAGATCAAGCTGCTAGTCGGTAAGAGCACACAGATTCAAAAACTTAACAACAAGCTCGTAAGCATGATTAAGAGTCTGCTCAAGCAAAGTTTGAATTTTGTGTTTTTTGTTCAAAACATCATCTTAAGCAACAACTTGGTTACGACATTCGTTCTATTCATCTCAGGAATTTTAATTTTAAACAATCACCTGACCATAGGGATATATACATCTTTTTCGTTATATTTGTCGAAGCTTCTTTCGACTACTCAAGCCTTTGGCAGTATAGAAGTTACATTAAAGCCGGTGTGCGTAAGCATAAGCAGAATTAAGGGGATACTGGAAACCGAAAAAGAAAATAATGCCGATGCCCGGAAGCTTGAGCAAGGCATCAGCACAATTCGTTTTAATGAAGTAAGCTTTAAATATGAAACCAGCGATGAATGGGTTATCCAAAACATGAACTTTGAGTTTAAAACGGGAGATAGAGTGCTCCTTCGCGGCTTAAACGGTTCAGGAAAAACTACTTTGATCAAACTGATTACGGGCCTGTACAAACCCCTTCATGGACAAATATTAATAAACGAACAAGATTATTCGCTCTTGGATATCGATTCAATAAGAAATCGGATAGGCATAGTTTCCCAAAGTGTCTTTTTATTTAAAGGAACTGTAGCGGATAACATTCTTTATGGACAAAAAGATAAAACAATTGAGGATATTATTATCACAGCCCAGAAATATAACTTAATGGGTCATCTTGAAAAATTCCAAAAAGGATTGAATACGGAGATCTCGCAGAATGGATTTGGCGTGTCAGGAGGACAAACGCAGGTAATCGCGTTTTTAAGAGCAGTTTTGGCCAAAAGGGATATTATCATTTTAGACGAAGCGACATCGAACTTGGATATAGATACGAAAGATCAGATCGCAGGCATTTTAAATGCCGAGCAGCTTTGTAATATTTTAATCATGATTTCGCATCAAACTGATCAATATGAATTTATTAATAAAGTAATCGATTTGGATCAATATAAGCAAACTCTTCTATTGCAAGGATCATGAGACCAAGCGCCAAACGGGTTAATGCAAGGGGGCTGACAATGAGCGGCAGCTTCCTTGTTTTAATTTACTAGATTTAGTGTTGACTTATTTATATAGGGGTGATATGATCTTAGAAGTGACCCAAAAACGGATCACTAGCAATGTTACATACTTCGGGACGTAGCTCAGCTTGGTAGAGCACCTGGTTTGGGACCAGGGGGTCGCATGTTCAAATCGTGTCGTCCCGATATGAACAGGAAGCAGCCATCATTAGATGGTTGCTTTCTTTTTTTGTGCACATGGCATGTTGTATATTTCATAACCCCTCCGGTCACAATAACAGTAAATATTGACTGATAGAAGGGGATACCTGTGAATATCTTCCGTATCAAGAAGCAATTGAGACGTCGTTGGAGAAAGTGGAGACGGGCTATTTGGACCATAGGCGGCTGCGGGTTGGTCACGCTGATGACTTGGCTGGGCCTGCTGTTGTCTAATCAAATGGAACAATTGATGACGAAGGAGCCTATTGCGCTTGAAACGCTGGGCATCCTACAAGAAGCTGCCGTAGGAACAGGGCAGGAAGCTGAACCTGAAGCGGCGAACTGGATCAAACAATTAGAACGAAGCGATCAACCGCGGATCGTACGATTAAACAAAATATATGCTTGTGGACAAGAAAGCTCTGTCCTTGGAACGATGACTCCGAATGAAGTGATCAGATTATCTCACGAAAATCCGGATTGGCAGGGTACTATCGGTGCCGAAGGAGATGTGTGGTTTGAGCAGCGCATCAATGAGTTGTCGGAGACGTGCAAGAGAAATGGGTATTTCGGGATTGATCAGCAGGGAAATCTCAGCTTGTTTGAAGGCCCGCCCGATAAAGAAAAAGTATTAAAAACCTTCTTTCAACTGGATGTAGAGACGATGGAAAGCTCGCTGCCCCCGGACGTCCTACTGCACTTGCATCAGGGAATTCGCATACAAGACGTAGAGGAGTACAACAGCGTGCTGTCAACTTTTAGCGAATTTGCGGCTTTGCCTGCGAGGAAAGTCATGCAACAAAGTGATGAATAAAGCGTATATATTGTCAGGCCAAAGAGGCGTTAATTTAACGTCTCTTTTTTTTGTCGCCAAAAACAAGTTCTACAAAGATTTTCCTCAACAGGATCAATTCTTTTGATATAATAAGTGAATACATATGTTCGGTTATCTGGACATAGGCTTCAGTTCCAATAGAGTTCTCCTATATTAAGGGGAAATCGGAGGCCGCAACAAACATGGGGAGAGATTAAGCTTGCGAATTTTAGGGATTGACCCCGGCATCGCCATCGTCGGTTTCGGCTTTATTGATAAACAAGGCAGCAAATGTATACCTGTACAATATGGCTGCATTCAGACAGAAGCACACACACCAGAAGAGGAAAGGCTTCTTCATGTCTATGAGGGCATGGTTCAGCTCATCGATAAATACCAGCCTGATGCGGTGGCTTTGGAGAAGCTGTTCTTCAACCGCAATGTGACCACCGCGATGTCGGTCAGTCAGGCGAGGGGAGTGCTCGTACTGGCAGCGGCACAGCGGAATCTGCCGATTTCTGAGTATACACCCATGCAAATCAAACAAGCGATCGTTGGGTACGGCAAAGCGGAGAAGAGGCAGGTGCAGGAAATGACGAGAATGTTCTTGAAGCTGCAAGCGATTCCGAAACCGGACGATGTAGCGGATGCGCTGGCCGTGGCGATTTGCCATGCCCATTCTTATACATTAAATTCGAAAATAAACGAGGTACTGAGGTCATGATTGATTTTGTAAGGGGCCAGGTGGCTCATTTGGAAAATGATTATGTCGTGTTGGACGTTCAGGGCATAGGCTATCGCGTTTATTGCCCGAATCCTTATGTTTTTGCCGCTAAAAATGAACAGACGGTTACCGTGTATACTCACCATCACGTACGGGACGATGCTATATTGCTATACGGTTTTCCAACGAGAGAGGAGCAGAAGCTGTTCCGTAAGCTGATCGAAGTGTCAGGAATTGGTCCGCGAGTTGCTCTCGGCATTCTAAGCGGGGGGCATCCGGATCATGTCGTTGCAGCGGTTCAGCAGGAGAATATTACGTTTCTGACGAAGCTCCCGGGGATCGGCAAGAAGACGGCCCAGCGCATGATTCTTGATTTGAAGGATAAGCTTGACGGCTTAGGCGGGCCTTCGTTGTTCGATGAACTGCCGGCGGATCTGGAAGAACTGGATGGGCTGAATCCGGGATGGCCGGAAGCAAGAGAAGGATTGAAGGCGCTTGGTTATACCGATGCAGAGCTTGACCGTGTATGGCAGCAGTTGAAGGATTCGGTCAAACCGACCGAAGAGGTGGATTCGGTCATGAAAAAAGCGCTCAAGCTGCTATATGCAGGCTGATTTTGGGTTAAAGGGGAAGGAGCGAGAAAGCGATGATGGAAGACCGGATCATATCCGCGAACTTAATGATGGAAGAGCAGGCGGTGGAGCTTAGTCTTCGTCCCCGTTATTTAGCGGAATATATCGGACAAAACCGAATCAAGGAAAACTTGAAAATATATATTGAAGCCGCAAAAATGCGCAACGAAGCACTGGATCATGTATTGTTATACGGCCCTCCGGGACTCGGGAAAACGACGCTGGCGAACATTATTGCCAACGAACTTGGCGTCAATTTGCGCACGACCTCAGGGCCGGCGATTGAACGGCCAGGAGATTTAGCTGCGCTTCTAACGAATTTGCAGGAAGGGGACGTCCTATTTATTGATGAAATCCATCGGCTGCATCGGACGGTCGAAGAGGTGCTGTATCCGGCGATGGAGGATTTTGCCCTGGATATCATGATCGGAAAAGGGCCGAGCGCAAGATCCGTGCGGCTGGATCTGCCGCCATTCACCTTAATCGGTGCGACTACAAGAGCCGGGCTGTTGTCGGCGCCGCTGCGGGATCGTTTTGGAGTGATGAACCGACTGGAATTTTACACGGTGGAGGAGCTTAGCTATATCGTCAGCCGGGGGGCTGATATTTTTGGCATCGATATTATAGGTGATGCGGCCGATGAAATCGCGCTGCGCTCTAGGGGAACGCCGCGGATTGCCAACCGCCTCCTGAAGCGGGTTCGAGATTTTGCCCAGGTTCGGGGAGACGGGCACATTACAAACGACATTGCCAAGGAAGCTTTGCAAATGCTGCAGGTTGATCCTATGGGGCTGGATATGATCGACCATAAGATGCTTCGGGCGATGATCACGAACTTTCGAGGCGGTCCTGTCGGACTTGATACGATTGCGGCGACCATCGGGGAAGAGGGTCAGACGATCGAGGACGTGTATGAGCCTTACTTGCTCCAAATTGGTTATTTGCAGCGTACGCCGCGCGGTAGAATGGTAACGCCTGCTGCTTATCAGCATTTAGGCCTGCCGGTGCCTGCAGATTCTTGATAGATTTAGTGAAATAACGGAAGGATTATACGTTAACGAGGAGGATTACGGAGCGTGACTAGACCAAAACCGAGACGAGGACAAAGAAGCAGGACACACAAGTGGGCAGCGGCCATATTAGCCGCAACTTTGCTGGGCGGAATGCTTCAGCTTCCAGCCAGTGCCGATGAGATGCCGGACACGCGCGTGCGCGTAGCGATGTTCCTGGACGCAGGGAGCGCATATAAAGCAACGGTACCAGCCGTGACAATGACCGCGGAATCAGCATGGCAGGCAGGGCCGCAAAGGGGAGACGGCTTAGAGAGTTGGGTGGATTTCAGTCCAGGCGAGACAGCTCGGTTTAGTGTGGAAGGGTTTAAAGTCAAGGCGCTGGAGAGCGCGGATTGGCAAACTGCTTCGGCTGCCATAAAGAAGCTGCAAGCAGGGACAGACAAGCCTGTCGCGATTGCATCGGAGCAAGCCGGCGGCACGGTATATCAAATATATACCGGCCCTTATGCCAGCGCAGAAGATGCACAAGCAGCGGTGGCACGGGTTACTCAGGCGCTTGCAGGACAAATAGGTGATCAACAGCCATCTATACATGGCAGCTATTACTACTCCGCAGGCGTATTCGGAAGCAGAGCGGAAGCAGAAGCCTATCATCAAGCGTTGAACTTGCCTGGAATCGAAGCAAGGGTAGTTCTCGTTGGAGCAAATCAATATGCTGTGTGGGTAGGCGGAGCTGTTAGCGAAGCGGCATTGGCGGGGCTTAAGGCGCAAATTTTGCAGCTTCAGCCTCAATTGAATTTATCGGCGGTCGATGCTCAGGCACCGGCATTAATCGTGTATCGGGACGTTACGGGAGATGCAAATGCGTCAAAGGCCATCGCTCATTATGCGCTCAGCGGCGTGAATGCGAAGCTTGTTGTGCGCGATAGCGAGGATTCCGTCATTCAGGTAACGGAGAGATCAGCCCGCAAATATCGTGGAGATTTCGAGATCAGCTCAGTAAATGGACAGCTAGCTCTCGTGAACGATGTTCCATTGGAGCAATACTTATATTCGGTAGTCGCAGCGGAGGTGCCCAGCTCCTGGCCGCAGGAGTCGTTGAAGGCGCAGGCCGTCGCAGCCCGGAGTTACGCGCTTTTTCACGCAGAAGGGAACAAGTTTAAGGTCGCGGGTCTTGTGGATACGACTTTAAGCCAGGTCTATAATGGTGTAGAAAAAGAAGTGGATAGCATCGTACAAGCTGTTGACAGCACGGCTGGGGAAGTCATAAAATCCAATGGCCGAATTGTTGAAGCGATTTTTTCCTCCAATAGCGGTGGGATGACGGCAGATTCATCGGAAGTATGGAATAATCCGAATTCAACGTTCGGCAGCATGATCAGTGAAGGAGATAAGGCAGCACAGACCGGATTGAAGTCATGGTATCATGTACTGCTTCCTTCGGGAAAAGCGGGCTATGTAAGAGAGGATAATGTGAAGCTGACGGGAGAAGCGACTGCAGCGGGCTTATCTAAAATGACCGTGACGGCAAATGCAACGAATGTGCGCCCGATTCCGATGATTCAAGCGGATGTAAGCCCGGTGGCCCAAATGAATCCTGGGGATCAGGCAGTTGTTCTGAGTATCGTTGATGAATCCAGCTCATATTCATGGATTCGCGGCCCATACAGCTCGGACGAGCTGTTGAAATCTCTGAAAGGCAAGACGGCAACGGAATCCCCCTCGCCCATCCTCAACTTGGAGATTACACAGCGAGGGCCATCTGGCCGGGCAACGCAGATAAAAGCCAACGGGCAAAACCTCGATGTTCGCTACCCGGACTTGTTCCGCTCGGCTTTCGGCGGGCTGCCTAGTACGTTGTTTAATATTGCAGCTACCGGTAGGTATACTGTTCAGAGCGCTGGGGGAACAACGTCTACAGGGACGGCGACCTCTGGAACGCCTGTACTGTCTTCAACGGGCGCAGCTGCCTGGAGCGGGGGCAGTATGGTCGTAATGGGAGCGGATGGAGCCGCTCGAGTGATTGACCAGAGCAATCGATTTCTGTTCGTAGGTCGCGGCAACGGCCATGGCCTCGGATTATCCCAATGGGGAGCCAAGGGAATGGCTGACGCGGGGTATGATTATGCAGCCATATTGCAACACTATTATCAGAACGTCACTATTGTTAAGGAATGATCTTATTACATGAATGTTGACTTATATGATTTTGAATTGCCGGAGGAGCTAATTGCCCAGACTCCGCTTGCGGATCGAAGCGCATCTCGGCTGCTGACTTTAAATAAAATGGATGGGGATATTCAGCACCATATGTTTCCGGAAATTTTAAGCTACTTGCAGCCTGGAGACACGCTTGTATTAAACGATACTCGGGTTATTCCTGCCCGGTTATTCGGTGTAAAGCAGGACACCGGGGCGAAAGCCGAGGTTCTCCTGCTTAAGAATTTAGGCGAGGATCGGTGGGAAGCGTTAGTCAAGCCCGGCAAGAAACTAAAGGCCGGCGCCGTAATCACATTCGGAGATGAGCTGAAGGCAACAATCGAAAGTGAAGGGGATATGGGGGAGCGGGTGCTGTCTTTTTCATACGATGGGATTTTCCATGAAATCCTGGATCGGCTTGGGCAGATGCCGCTGCCTCCATATATTAAAGAAAAATTGGACGATCGCGAGCGTTACCAGACCGTATATTCAAAGCATGAAGGCTCTGCGGCGGCACCGACCGCTGGCCTGCATTTCACCAACGAGCTGCTGGAGCAGGTTCGATCTAAGGGAATAGACATCGCTTTTGTTACATTGCATGTGGGGCTGGGAACCTTTCGCCCGATGTCCGTGGAAAGAGTAGAGGATCATGTTATGCATGAGGAGTATTATATTCTATCCGAGGAGACGGCGAAGCTGCTGAACGCCACGAAAAAGCGTGGAGGCCGGGTCATTGCTGTAGGAACGACCTCCGCCCGCACGCTGGAGACCGTGGCCGGAAAGTGCGGCCATGGCCCGATTACAGCGATGAGCGGCTGGACAGGGATATTTATTTACCCTGGCTACACTTTTAAACTGGTGGATGCGCTGCTTACCAACTTTCACCTGCCTAAGTCTACACTAGTCATGCTTGTCAGCGCACTTGCCGGACGAAAGCAGCTTTTGAATGCATACCGGGAAGCCGTTGAGCAGAAATATCGCTTCTTCAGCTTCGGGGATGCTATGTTTATTTATTAAGAAGGATGGTTGATGATATTGGCAGCAGCAATTACCTATGAACACATTAAGACGTGCAAGCAGTCCGGGGCAAGACTTGGACGGGTGCATACGCCGCACGGCATTATCGAGACGCCGATTTTTATGCCGGTAGGTACGCTGGCAACGGTTAAAACGATGAGTCCGGAAGAGCTGAAGGATATGAATGCCCAAATTATTTTGAGCAATACGTATCATTTATTTCTAAGACCTGGACACGAGATCATACGTGAGGCGGGCGGATTGCACAAGTTCATGAACTGGGATCGCCCGATTTTGACCGATAGCGGCGGCTTTCAGGTATTCTCATTAAGTGAGATGCGAAAAATTACAGAAGAAGGTGTACATTTCCGCTCGCATCTGAATGGGGACAAGCTGTTCCTATCCCCTGAGGTAGCCATGGAAATCCAGAATGCGTTAGGTTCTGACATTATGATGGCCTTTGACGAATGCGCGCCTTATCCGGCCGAATATGAGTATGTGAAAAAGTCGCTCGAACGCACAAGCCGCTGGGCGGAGCGCTGCTTGAAAAGCCATGCCCGCCCAGATGATCAAGGATTGTTTGGTATCGTTCAGGGAGGCATGTTCGAAGACTTGCGGAAACAGAGCGCGAAGGATTTGACTTCCCTAGATTTTCCGGGGTATGCTATTGGTGGACTGAGTGTAGGTGAGCCTAAGCATTTGATGTATGAAGTGCTCGACTATACTGTGCCTCTGCTGCCTGCGGACAAGCCCCGTTATTTAATGGGTGTAGGTTCGCCGGATGCATTGATTGAAGGCTCCATCCGAGGAGTCGATATGTTCGATTGCGTGCTGCCTACAAGGATAGCCCGCAATGGTACAACGATGACAAGTCAGGGCAGATTAGTGGTGCGTAACGCTCAATATGCTAAGGATTTTGGGCCGCTCGATCCGGAGTGCGATTGCTATACATGCCGCAATTACTCCCGAGCTTATTTGCGGCACCTGATCAAGAGTGATGAGACATTCGGTCTTCGGCTGACTACATATCACAACCTGCATTTCTTAATTGATCTGATGCGTCAAGTTCGTCAGGCGATTATGGATGACAGGCTGCTCGACTTCCGGGATGAGTTCTTCGAGCGGTATGGTTTGTTTGGCAACGACAAAGGATTCTAAGAAGAGAAATACTCAGCGAAAGGGGGATTTATATGTTTCATTATGCAGCAACGGCAGCTCCGGCTGCGGGAAATCCAATCATTACTTTGGTTGTTCCGTTCGCTATCATGTTTGTCGTGTTCTACTTTCTGTTGATTCGTCCTCAGAAGAAGAAGCAGCAATCTCGTAACGAAATGCTCAAGGCGCTCCAGAAAGGGGACAAAATCGTCACAATCGGCGGTCTGCATGGTACGATCGTCACGTTGACGGATGATACCGTCGTGCTTCTTGTGAATGATGCCACCAAATTGACGTTTGAACGTAACGCGATTAGCCATAGCGTAAATACGGATAAAGCTTCTGAATCCAAGTAATGAAGCGAAGCAGAATCTAAATGCAAGAAGAGCCTGAAGGTAGTCCTGCATAAGACAGTATAAGAAAAATATATTGTTTATGGGTGACTGCCAAGTAAAATGTCTGAAAACAAGGTATCGTTTAATTGAAACGATGCCTTGTTTTACTTTGTAGAAAAACTAAAAGATGGGGGTACATACGGGACTTCGGGACAAGTTGGCCATCACTTTTAGATTTTATTTACCGATTGACAGCATGGCCGCCTTTGCAGCATGAATCTGAGTTGTGTCAAACACAGGCAATTCGGTGTCCTTTTGCCCAATGAGCAGACCGATTTCCGTACAGCCGAGAATCACTCCCTGCGCACCTCGCTTTGAGAGGGCATCAATAATGCGAAGATATTTTGCTTTTGAGCTTTCAGAAATAATGCCTAAAACCAACTCATTATAGATAATATCATTTACCGCTTCAATTCCTTGCTCATCGGGAATAAGAACCTCAATTCCAGCACTTATCAGCTTGTCCTTATAAAAATCCTGTGTCATGGTGTACTTTGTCCCGAGCAATGCGACTTTGGAAACATTTTGTTGCTTTAATTCATCTGCTGTTGCTTCCGCAATGTGGATGATGGGGATACCGATTCTGTTTTGAATCTGCGGGGCTACCTTGTGCATGGTGTTGGTGCAAATCACAATAAAATCTGCCCCGGCATTTTCTAAGTTTAGTGCCGCTGCTGACAAAATATCCGCACTTTTATCCCAATCGCCCTCTGCTTGACATTTTTCAATTTCGGCAAAATCCACGCTGTAAAGCAATACCTTGGCGGAATGCAATCCACCCAATTCTCGCTTCACGATTTCATTCACAGCCTGATAATAAGTGACCGTACTTTCCCAACTCATACCGCCGAGCATACCGATTGTTTTCAATTTCACTTCCTCCTTTTTGGGTTCTCTAACTATTTTCTATAACAGCTTCATGTAATGCTTTGATGCCCTCTTGAATCTGCTCATGGCTCAAATGTCCATAGCCCAAAAGCAGTTTATCCTTGTGAGTATCTTTCGTAGGACAATACCGAGTTACAGTGGATATTCGGATACCGGTTTTTTTGCACTTGTCTATAAACTGTTCCCCAAACTCCATACCCGGAAATTGGAGAGCAATATGCAGACCGGAAGCATCGCCCCAAGGCTCAACCGCACCGCCAAACCTATCCTCGATAGAACGTAGTAGAATTTCTCTTTTTTCACCATATATCTTACGCATACGCCCAATATGCTTATCCATCTTCCGTGTGTTCAGGAATTTGGCGAGTGCAATCTGCTCCAAAATCGGATTCTGCACATCCATGTAGTTGCGATAATGCCGCCACTTCTTCTGTAGTTGCTTGGGCAGTATCACAAACCCGATACGCAACGCAGGAAACAGGGTTTTACTGAAAGTTCCCACATAAACCACATGAGAGGAATCCATCGAATAAATCGGACTGACAGGCGACCCGGAATAACGGAACTCGCTGTCATAATCATCTTCAATGATGTAAAAGTCCTTTTCGATTGCATAGCGAACGAGTGTTGCCCTTCGTCCGGCAGGGAGAATACCGCCCAATGGAAACTGGTGTGAGGGCGTGACATAGACCGCCGAAATATCCTTGCCTTTGATCGTAGAAGTATCCGCTCCTTGGTTGTCCACCGGAAGCCAGTCCACGGGATGCCCTCGATCAGAAACAACGGTTCTCATGCCCTGATGCGAAGGATTTTCCAGTACAAACGCATGGTTGTCCTTATGCAGTATCTCTACAAGTAAATGGAGTGCTTCTGTTGCGCCCGATGTAATGAACACATCTTCGGAACTGACCTCCATACTTCTGCTGCGTAGTAGCCAATGGGCAATTTCCTCGCAAAGAGGTTCATAGCCTTTTGGTCCGCTGTATTCCAAAAGCGAGGTTGTCATGGTACTGGCGGCTTCATGCACCAGTCTACTCCAAACTTGGCGAGGAAACAGGGATAAATCAGGCTGTCCCGTTTTGAAGTCCCATAGAATTGGTGTCGGCTCTGCTTTCTGCTCCGTAGGAATCGCAATTTTTTCCGTCTTGAGATGAAGTCCTTCCGCAACACGGGTCGGCGCACCTTGACGGCTGACAATGAAGCCCTCGGCCAAAAGCATATCGTATGCTTCACAGACTGTATTTCGGGAAACACAGAGTCCCTTTGCAAGCTCCCGTGTTGATGGCAAGGCCTCGCTCTGTGAAAGCTGCCCTGCCAATATGCGCTGCTTCATTGATAAGAAAATCTGACGGGCTAAACCAATTTCATCTTTGTGACGTAGCTCAATACCCCACATGAGATACCACCTCCCAACTGGCTCTGTAAAAACACCTCTGAACTGGCTCTTATAACATTCCAGTTTATGCGATAGAATGATAGGCGAAACAAACTGGTTTGTCAATACAGAGGTGGAGAATGAAAAATATCGCAGGGAAAATTTATTTGCTATGTGCATTTGCGTTGGCCGGGACGTCTGTGGTGACAGGATATATCCTTTCCGAAAAGCTAAGCCGCTTTACCATCACCGCTGTCAGCTTAGGTATTGTAATTTTGTGCTTATCTCCGTTTTATGGGGTGAAAACCGTTAAAACGATCCGCCTGTTAAAAAGAAGCGATTGGAAATTGCTTGTTCTGCAAGCCCTCTTTGGAATCTTCCTGTTTCGATTGTTTCTGCTCTTGGGCGTAAACCTGACAAGCACCGTAGAGGCCGGAATACTGACCGGGACAACCCCTGCAATCACCGCTATTTTGGCTTTCCTTATACTTAGGGAGAAGCCCACAGGCGGGACTGCTCTTGGCATTGCCTGCACCGTTTCTGGCATCGTGCTATTGCAGGGAACGAGTTTGCGTTCTATTGGGCTTTCATCACAGAACTTTTTAGGGAATGTGTTCATGCTCTGTACGGCGGCAAGCGAATCCACCTTTAACATCATTTCAAGGAAACACAGGACAATAAACCAAGACCAATCGGATGTGCAAATCCATCCTGTGGTGCAAACGCTGATTGTATCGACAATCGCTTTCGGCCTATCCCTTGTTCCAGCATTTGCAGAACAGCCCTTTGCGGCTTTACAGACGATTGGAATGACCGAATGGATCGCCTTGGTTTGGTATGGACTGGTCGTAACCGCATTGGCTTTCGTATGTTTCTACGCAGGGGTCAAACGCTGTGATGCCTACACAACCGCCGCTTTTTCGGGAATGATTCCTTTGACTTCTTTGCTGTTATCCATCATCTTCTTGAGAGAAGCAGTAGGCTTATCGCAATGGGTAGGAGGATTATTGATTATTTCCAGTATGCTGATGATTGGAAATAGAAACGCGGCAGTCACATCAGCAGATAACCAATAAACTATAAAATTTTGGAGGGTATTATGTTTTCAATCGACAACAATATTCTGGCTTCTTATCCCAGCACAAAAATGGGGATTTTGGTCATGCGGGGAGTTTCTTATTCCGGCTCATGCAAGGAGTCGGAAATAACAGCGGTCATTGATGGCTTACATCAAAAATATGGACATTTGGACAGAGCGGCATTAAAGGAACTTCATCCTATCGGGGCTTATGTTGCCTATTACAAGAAGTTTGGCAGCAGCTACCATCTGTTATCGCAACTGGAGTCCATGCTGAAAGGGAAAAAGTCCGTACATTCCGAATCGGGGCTATTACAGGCCATGTTTCTTTCAGAGCTTGACGGTATGTTACTTACAGCCGGTCATGACTTATCTAAATTGCAATTACCGTTGCAATTAAAAATCGCTACTGGTGCAGAGGTCTATCAGTCCATTTCCGGCAGAGAAGTCACCGCAGTGCAGAACGATATGATGCTGTGCGACCAGACCGGTACAATATCCAGTATTCTAAGAGGCCCCGACTACAGAAGCCGTATCACCGAAGCTACTACAGATGTTCTGTTTTCTATTTATGCGCCACCGGGTATCGAAGCGGATTATATTGAAAAGAACCTTAATAAGTTGGAAAACCGTATTAGAAGTTTATCTCCCTCTGCAAAAACGGAGCTGTTGCAGATTTTTAGCTAAAACCCTCAGCTCATACCAATGATAGCAAAACGGCTCAACGGAAAACCGTTGTGTTGGCGGCTGGATAGGTGCATTCCCCAAAATTAGAGATAGCCAACCGGCCTGTGCCGATTGCGGGGAAAAACTCTACTACTGTACCAGCAAAAGTTTTGAAACTCGGCAAGATCATTTTGTCTGCCTCCACTTCACGAAAAAAGGGCAAAGAGGTTTGCCCAACGCACTTTATTCGTGCGGTTATTCTGGAAGAAATGGTACTCTGGCATTTGCAGTATGTCACCAGTTTTGTAACGGCGTATGAGGATATTTTTCGAGAGAAGATGAACGCAAAGCATACCGTAGACCGCAAGAAGCAAGTCATGCTTCGGCGTAAACAGATTGCACAGGCAGAGCGAGAGCGGCGTATTGCTGAATTATCCAAGCTGTTCAAGCGTATGTATGAGGACAACGTAAACGGAAAATTGAGTGATATTCGCTTTGAGGAATTATCCGCTGATTATGAAGCGGAACAGACCGATTTGGAAAGCAAGCTGGAGCAATGGCAAGCGGAACTGGACGAACAGGAACAGCACGCCGATGATGTGGAGTGGTTTATCTGCAAGTGTAAGCAGTACACGGATTTGACGGAACTGAATAACCCGATACATGAAGAAATGGCGTAGCTTTTTACGCTACGCCACACTTCATTCAAATGCTGTTTTACTGAGGACCGCCTGATGCAGGCTCTTTTTTTTTCCCGGAGAAGTTCTTCATTTTTTCTTGTGCAAATTAACTCCAAACATGCCGCCCACAGCACCGATCAATATAGCGGGAAGCAGCAAGGTGAAACCGCTTAGTCTTGGAGAGTTGTCTAAAGCGAGAAAGCTGATGCCTAAAATCAGAATGGCGTAAAATAATCCGGTTAGAGAGCCTTGGTACCACCCCTTTTGCCCCGCGCGCTTTCCTGAGGTAAGTCCTCCGCATAATAGAGCTGCTGCATGAACGGTGTAAATAGGCCACGTAAGACTATGCTCCTCCAGCGCGCCCGACTGAAGCAGCAGAGACAAGATAAGGGCTCCGATCATCATCCATAAGAAAGCATACCATATGCCGGAAAGAGTGGGATGTGAAAGCCGAATTGACGCCAAACTTCGGAAGAAATCCATGACTCGTTCCTCCTATTCATTTAATAACACCATTGTATGGTCAAGCCTACAGGTTTAGTACATGTTTAAGGATAGCTGCAAGCAATATTGCCTATAAGGAATAAAATGTATAAAATAACCGTATTTTAAGCCATTTGAGATTTGCATGGTTATCCGCCCAGAAGGCCAGAATATCTGTACGATGTTTTGTCCGAAACAAACTAAATGTGATGGAGGTAACCAATTTGACTGCTCATCTCATTTCACTTGTACTTCGAACGATGCTGATGTATTTTACGGCATTTGCTGTCATGCGTATTATGGGGAAAAGAGAGATTGGGGAGCTGTCGATATTCGATTTGGTCATTTCAATCATGATAGCCGAAATCGCGGTATTTGCGATCGAGGATATGGAGCGTCCCCTGTATGATGGATTTGTTCCTATGATTACTTTGCTGCTTATACAAATCGTAATCGCTTTGCTGTCATTGCGCAGCCGCAGCATACGTTTTCTGTTTGACGGCAAGCCGAGCGTAATCATACAGAATGGCCAGATCAACCGGGAAGAAATGAAAAGACAGCGGTATAATCTTGACGATCTGATGATGCAATTGCGTGCCAATAATATTGACAACGTGGCCGACGTAGAATTCGCCGTGCTGGAGACTAGCGGCCAATTGAGCGTTATGTCTAAAAGCCCGGAAGGCAGCAGCAGAGGCAGTGCCGAGGACAGAAGCGTGCCCCAAACCAGCAATTCATCCGTTATTCCCAAAATCAGGTATGAGGAAATTCCGTTGTCGCTTATTATGGATGGCAAGGTGCAGGATTACAACTTGGAGCAGATCGGTAAAACGAGATTTTGGCTAAAGAATCAAATTCAAGCTAGAGGAGTAAAAGATTTTAAGGAAATCTTTTTTTGTTCCATCGATCATCAAGGAAAGCTGTACATCAATTTAATGCAGGATAAATAGTTAGCGGAACCATTTGCGAAGCAGTGGAAGCCGGCGAAGATCGTGAAGGTCGATCAGCCCCATTATTCCTGATAGTACGATATACAACACTCCTGAGATGGCGATAGAGGCCATCAATTGGATTCCAGGTAGCAGGCTGATGGATAGCTCATGATAAATATAAGCGGCTGCTCCGGCCATAATGATCATGGCGCAAATGACCTTAAGGATATCCAGATAAGGAATGCGATAACGGAGCGCCCTTGAGACGCTATAGCCATGGAGGAGAGTCACGATGGCAAAATTGGCAATAATGGCGATAATCGCGCCATAAATCCCAAGGCTTGGATTAGAGGCTAAATAAAATATAAGCGAGATTTTGATGATTGCACCGATCAATGTATTAAGCAGGGCTCGCCCCGGCTTATCCAGTGCCTGCAAAGCTGCCTGTAAGGGAGACTGAGCATAAAGGAACAGGGCGAACGGAGCCATAATTTTGAGCATACCGGCGATATCCGCATTGTTATAAATAAGCAGGCATAAAGGTTCGGCCAGAACATACATAATCGCCGCGAAGGGGCCGCCCGTAACGAGAGCCAGCCTCAGTGACTGATGCAGCCGCAGATGAATTGTTCGCATATCCCCACGCGCCTGAGCCTCGGCTAGTGAAGGAACGAGAGACACGGCAAGAGAGGAAGTCAGTGCTCCAGGCAGCAGCAGCAATGGAATAATCATGCCTTGAAGAGCTCCATATTGAGCTGTGGCAATGGCGGTGGTAATGCCGGCGATGGCCAGGCTTTGAGCCGTGGTGATGGACTCCAGCAAATACGATAGAGAGCCGACGAGTCGCCCACCCGTAACCGGAATGGCTATTCGGAGAATGCGCTTCAGATTGAAGGCAAACCATTTTCCTGAACCTGTTCCTGAGCCAGGATCTGCATCTGGGTGCTTCGCTTCCTCTCCATGCGGGCCTAAGGCTGGAATCCCAGCCTCTCTAATCCGAGAGCGCCAGTAATGCCATAAGATTACCGCCATACCCACCACTTCACCGGCAGCTACGCCAAGCATTGCTCCGGCAGCTCCATATGCAACGCCCATAGGAAGCATTAAATAAGAGAACCAAAGCACGCATGCGATTCGAGCCAATGTTTCCAGGATTGACGAGGACGCAGAAGGAATCATGTTCTGCTTGCCCTGAAAATATCCGCGAAAAACAGAGGAGACTGCTACAATAACGATCATAGGACTCATGGCGAGGAAGGTATGATATACCCGGGAATCCGGCAAGACATAGCGGCTGATCCACGGCGCACCGAAGAGACTGGCGATGGTAAAGATAAATCCGGCACCCGTTGTAAAAATAAGGCTCGTCCGAAGTATCGCTGTTGAACGGCCTGGCTGGCCGGAAGACTCTGCCTCCGCAATCAGCTTAGCGACGGCAAGAGGAATACCACCGGTAATAATCGTAACAAGGACGAGGAAGAAAGGATATCCCAACTGATAGAGACCCACCCCTTCGGCACCGATAATTCGGGGAAGAAGGATGCGGGGGATAAAGCCGAGAATACGATTGACAATGCCAGCAACGAGCAGGATCATCGTCCCTTGGATAAAGGTTTGTTTATTCAAAATGATTCCCTCTTTCCCGGATTAAGCATTTTACGATGACGACTTGTCTGATATATTTATGAATATGCTGGACCTGTCCAGATTCATACCTGCTCTTTATGAACCGTTTTGCAAAAAGTATCCAGAATAAGAGAAGCAGGAATCACGAGATCTGGGTAGAATTAATTAAGAGACAGCTTAGCTCGCAGGAAAGGGGCATCATGAAATGGATCAACAGGAATTCGCCGAGAGACAGTTGAACGAAACGATCGAAGCTCTATGCCGCAGCAAAGTGGATGAATTTCGGCTTATCGGTTATGAACACGTGACCGTATCGGAAATATGGGACTGCGTTAGTCATAAATATGAGAAGGAAGGCTATCCTGAACTGCATCAATTGGTCAACGATATCCTTTCATTGAAATCAACCCAGTTCATGAATTACATGACGTTATCCGCATATCGTGGATCCCGTTTCTAAGGAATCGGGATTCTTTTTTTGTTCTAAATGAAGCGAGTTAAAGAAAACGACAATATTTGATAAATTGACGCTCTTTTCCTGCATCGCTATAATAGGAATATTGAGAATTCGAAAGGGGAACGAAGTACGGGATGAAAAGACTCATCGCATTCATAACCGTCGTGGCCGTCTCAACTGCAATCATGGCTTGGACAAGCCCTGGTTTGCTTCGAGATGTACATCTTGGCCTGGATTTGAAGGGTGGATTTGAGATTTTGTATGAAGCCGAGCCTTTTGATACTGGGGCTAAGGTAACGAAGGAATCACTGCTCAAAACGGCTCAGAGCCTGGAAAAGCGTGCTAATCAGCTAGGTACAAGCGAGCCGGAAGTTACAACAGAAGGAACGAATCGAATTCGGCTGAAGCTTGCTGGTGTAACCGATGAGAATGAAGTCCGGAAGTTGATGAAGAAGCCATCAACCTTGACGTTCCGGAGTAAAGACGGAACGGAGACGAAGCCTGAAGAATTTAACAAGATTGAATTGGTCGGCACCGACTTTGTCGAAGGTGGCGCATCTGTACAATTTAATCAGTTGAATCAGCCGGAAATTGCGATAAAGCTGAAGGATAAGGATAAATTTGCGAAAATTACCGAGCGTCTGCTTGGTGAAGAACTGGCTATTTTCCTCGATGACGAATTACTGTCTGCCCCTGTGGTTCGGGCTGTATTAAGAGACGGGACAGCTTCCATCAGCGGAAGCTATACGCGTGACGAAGCAAATGACTTGCGTGATGAGATCAACCGTGGTGCCCTCCCACTTAAATTAACGGAGAAATATTCGCAAAGCGTCGGAGCTACTTTAGGGAAGCAGTCCCTTTATCAGACGATTCAGGCGGGCTTGATCGCCTCTCTGTTTATATTGATATTTATGATTTGGATGTACCGCGTTCCAGGTCTTCTGGCCAGCTTTGGCCTCATCGTACACACCTGGCTGCTTATTCTAGTCTTTAATTTTGCGGACTTTACATTGACCCTGCCGGGGATAGCCGCGATCGTACTCGGGATAGGCATGGCTGTCGACGCCAATATTATTACGAATGAGCGGATCAAGGAAGAAATGCGTCTCGGTAAGAGCATCATGTCTGCCGTTAAAGCGGGCAGCAAGCATTCCTTCCGTACAATTATGGACTCGAATATCACTACGATTATCGTTGCGATTGTGATGTATATTTATGGTACTGGAGCGGTCAGAGGCTTTGCCCTCGTCTTGATTGTCGAAATTGTGCTCAGTATCGCCACCAATATTTATTTCATTCGATTCCTGCTGGGCCTGCTGCTCAAAGCGGGTAAGCTGAAGAAGCCGAAACATTTCGGTGTAAAGGAGAGTGAGATTGGTGAGCTTTAAGAATAAGCTGTTAAATATGGATTTTGTTCACATCAGCAGACGCTGCTATACATTCTCGATTATATTAACGATTATCGGTGTTATTTCATTGGCGGTATTCGGACTCAACTATAGCGTTGATTTCAAAGCAGGTTCGAATGTCGACATTTCGTTTACTAAAGCCATTACATCAGAGCAGGTTGAACCTATCCTGGAGGAAATCGGAATTTCGGAAGGTACGCAAATCACTCCGGGAATAGAGCGAATGTCAATTCGCTTTAACGAGGTACTGACTGAAGATCAGGATCACCAATTAAAGAGCCAAATTCTGGAGCTGGACAATGGGGCATCAATGGAAATCAACACCGTAGACCCGGAAATGGCTAAAGAGCTGGCGGCTAACGCGATATGGGCTGTATTGCTGTCGAGTTTAGGGATTATCGTATATGTGAGCATCCGGTTTGAATGGCGCTTTGCGGTTGCTGCAATTGTCGCCTTGCTGCATGATGCCTTTATGGTGGTAACCATCTTCTCCATCTTCCGCCTAGAGGTGGATTTAACCTTTATCATAGCGGTTCTCACTATTATCGGTTATTCGATTAATGATACGATCGTTATTTTTGACCGCATTCGGGAAAATCTACGCTTTGGGAAACAGAAGACACGCCAGGATTTGGCCGATCTCGTAAACAAGAGTGTGTCTCAAACCCTTATGCGTTCGCTGTATACTGCATTAACTGTATTTATTGCCGCTCTATTCCTGCTCTTGCTCGGTGGAGCTTCGATTAGGATGTTCTCGCTGGCCATGGTTATTGGACTGCTGTTCGGGGCGTACTCCTCGATTTTCATTGCCAGTCCGCTGTGGTTTGTGCTCAAGAGCAAGCAAAAAATCAAACCGGCCAAAGCGTCCTAAACGACGGTTTGCCATGTGCTTGGCAGAGCGAAGCCGCGTCTCGATGATGGACGCGGCTTCGCCGTCTTAATGGTAATAACGTGTTCCAGGAGGGTTATTATGATTCGCGAACAAGCTGTACCATCTGGTTCTGCTGCCTGGCTTGGCATTATTAACAATGCCATTGTAGCTGTTTTCAAAGGGGTGGTAGGTTTGCTCTTTGACAGCCGCGCGCTTCTTGCTGATGCTTTATATTCAGCATCGGATGCAGCAGCAGGCATTTCCGAGAAGGTTCAGTTGCCGCAAAAGCTCAAAAAGAGGAGAGATATGCGGCCATGGGCAGGAAGGAATAGTACGGCAGAACCGCTCATAGCGAGTTTTTTCGCAGTTTTTCTGTTTATGGGTGCTTTGCAGATGGGGATATCTTCAATATCCGTAATAGCGAGCGGAAATATTATCGCTCCGGGATTTATGTCCGGGGTGGCTATTGTGATCTCGCTTGCCTTAAGAGAGGCAGTATTTCAAATACAGCTTCGCCAGAACCGCAAGCGCTCGGGGAAGGTGTCCCAGACTTATATTGAGATGCATAGACACTCCTTATATTGTTCTATTGTCGTTCTTCTGGGGGTTTTCGGGGCGATGACTGGGGAAGTATGGGATAAGCCGCTAATGCTGTATTTAGACCCGGCAGCGGCTCTTGTTGCAGCTTGTCTTGTCTTTTGGAGAGGCTATCGATTAATCTTCGGAGCCATTTACGGTAAACAGCAGCCCAAGGTGCAGACTGAGGACAAATCGCCATTTATTGAAACTGTACAAAGGGTTCATGGAGTTATTAGCGTAGACGAATTGAAAATAAAGGATAATGGCCACTATATTTCCGTCGCTGCCATCATTAGCGTGAATCCGCGCATATCCGTTTTAGAGGCGAATCACATTGCGAATCGCGCCAAAATATTGCTTTTGAATCGCTTTTCCCAGGTGAGCGATGTAAGTATACAAGTGATGCCCTATGATCCGGGCTATCCTTACAAGAGTAATTATGAAGGATCAAATAATGATCTGCCTACACTGCTGCAATAACGAGAGAGGCGCAGAAGTAGGATAGTGAGAAAGAAGGTGCTGTCAGGTTGCTTCATCCGAAGTACCGTTGGGTTGGTTTACATAGTGATGAGGATGTCGCTTCGCTGCTGGCCGAGCAGCTAGAAATACCACAAATGCTGGCTTCCCTGCTCGCGAGCCGAGGGATTCACAATGTTCAGGAAGCACGGCATTTTTTACAGGGAACGATGGATGATCTTCATGATCCTTATTTGCTTAGCGGCATGCAAGAGGCTGTGGAACGAATTAGGAGGGCCGTCGAACAGGACGAGCTAATATTAATATATGGTGACTATGATGCAGATGGCGTATCTTCTACAGCACTTATGATTTGTTTAATGCGGCATTTGAACGCCAGGTATGAGTATTACATTCCGCATCGGTCAAAAGAGGGATATGGACTTCATATTTCTGCACTGGAGCAGTTTGTCGAGCGTGGCTTTACGCTTGTGGTTACCGTAGATACAGGAATTAGCGCAGTGGAGCAAATCGCGTATGCGTATG
Source organism: Paenibacillus lentus (assembly GCF_042714055.1). Classification (GTDB taxonomy): domain Bacteria; phylum Bacillota; class Bacilli; order Paenibacillales; family Paenibacillaceae; genus Fontibacillus; species Fontibacillus lentus_A. The sequence goes on along the minus strand of NZ_JBHGVC010000006.1, from coordinate 206,688 downwards.
CCGCAGGCATGGATGTAATCGTAACCGACCACCATGAGCCTCCGGATATTCTCCCTGATGCTTATGCGCTAGTGAATCCGAAATTGCCTTATTGCCCCTACCCGTTTAAGGGTCTTGCTGGAGTCGGGGTAGCTTATAAATTAGCGGCAGCCCTGCTTGGCGAGAACACTCCTGATGCTTGGACGGAGCTGGTTACGCTAGGAACGATAGCGGATTTGATGCCGCTTACAGATGAGAATCGCATACTAGTTATGAATGGTTTGAAGGCGATGTCTTATTCCAGTTTTCCAGGGATAACTGCTCTGATTGGCGCGTCGGGCTACGCGAAAGGAGAGAAGAAGGAAGAGGTTTCTTCGAATAACGTAGCATTCGGTCTTGCTCCCCGCATTAATGCTAGCGGTAGAATGAGCCATGCAAAACAGGCCGTCGCCTTGTTAACGACGCAAAATATAGAGGAAGCTGAGAAGATTGCCGAGGATTTGGATATCCTGAATAAAGAACGCCAGCTGCTTGTAGACAGTATCGTCCAGGAAGCGGCGGCCCAATTAGCGAATAGAGAAGCCGAAGGCTCGATTCCTCATGTCATCGTTCTAGCTGGGGAAGGCTGGAATCCAGGGGTCATCGGAATCGTGGCTTCAAAAATATTGGATCGATACTATCGCCCTACCCTAGTCCTGGGGATAGATCCCGACACCGGAATATGCAAAGGCTCTGCGCGATCCATTCCCGGGCTGGACATTTATGAAGCTCTAACTCATTGCAAAAGCCTGTTGGAGCATTATGGCGGACATCCCTCAGCCGCAGGCATGACCTTGCATCGCGACCAGCTTAAACCTCTGGAAGAACAGCTGAATGAATTTGCTGCTGGCGTGCTATGCGAGGAGCATTTTGTCCCGATCATGCATACGGATTTAGAGTGCGCGTTATCGGATATCTCTTTGCCGGTCATTGAACAGCTAGCTGGACTTGCCCCGTTCGGAATGGGGAATACTTGCCCAAGGCTTCTTATTCGTGGCGCCAAGCTCGTAGAATGCCGGCCTTTGGGCAAGGAGGGCAAGCATATGAAGCTGCTGCTCAGCCAGAATGGAACGACAATGGAAGCCGTCGCATTTGGCAAGGGTCAGCTGTTATCTCATTTGACAGAAGAAGCAAGGGTCGATGTCGTTGCAGAAGCCAGCATCAATGAATGGAACGGTTCCCGGAAGCCTCAATTGATGATCCAGGATTTAGCGGTGCCTCATCTGCAGGTATTCGACTACCGCGGCTTGAAGTATCCTCTGAATAAGATGAGTGAAGTGAGAAGCCAGCTTTCAGAGCTGCAATCGCTGGAGAATGAGATGGTTGCCGTCGTTATGACGGAAGATTCGAGTTTAGCAAAAAATTATGAATTGATGGATACCCCCTGTTGGATATATGATAAGGAGGTTGGTGCAGCGCCTGGTAATTCCGTTGCTCAAATGAACGGACGAAGCAGCAAGAGTATTAAAATACTGTTCGTCCTGGAAATTCCTGAGTCATTTGACATATGGCACAAAATGATGGGCTCATTCCCATCGCTTGAAAGGGTGTATCTGTTTCATTCGGCAAAGGATAGGCAGGAAGCGATCCTTCCTCCTACCCGAGAGCAATTCAAACAGATTTATGCACTGCTCAAGCATCAGGTCACTGCTGCGATTCAAGAGGAAGAGCTTATCTCCGGCTTAATGCAGCGCACACGCTTATCCCGGCGGATGCTGGCTATGACGCTGGAGGTTTTCGAGGAGCTTGGCTTCATATATCGTCATATGGGTACAGTAACGATGAATCAGGCGCCTGCCAAGCGAGCGCTCGACTCCTCGCGCCGATACATGGAGCTGGGAGAGCTGGCTGAAATGGAGCAGATGCTCCATCATGCAGGAATACCGCAAATTACCCAGTGGCTGATGACAAATCAGCAAAATGTATCTTAGCTTTCGCTATTTTATTTTATAGATATGCTGCTGTTATGCGTAACTTATTAGGAGGAGATTGTATTGGATTTTAAAGAGTACATCCGCGTTATACCCGATTTTCCCCAGCCGGGAATCAGCTTCAAGGATATTACGACCCTGCTAAACAATGGAGAGAAATACCGCGAAGCGATTAATGAGTTAAAGAACATGGTGTCCGATCTGAAGATCGATTTAATCGCCGGGCCGGAAGCACGTGGTTTTGTGGTAGGCGCTCCTTTGGCTTATGCGCTTGGCGTAGGCTTCATCCCGATTCGCAAGAGCGGGAAACTGCCCTATCAAACGATTGAGGTCGGCTATGATCTGGAATATGGATCAGATCGTCTTGCTATGCATAGCGATGCTATCAAACCAGGGCAAAATATCTTAATCGCCGATGATTTATTGGCTACAGGGGGAACCATCTCCACTTCGGTTAAACTCGTACGAGAACTAGGCGGCAACGTTGCAGGAACTGCGTTCTTAATTGAGCTGAGCGAGCTGAACGGCCGGGCAAAATTACCGGGCATCGACGTTTTCTCGTTGCTGACGTATTAAAATTAGCGGCTTTTTAATGCAAAAAGGCATCCTTGCAAGGTTGCCTTTTTTGTGTTTTAAATCGTGATCAGTGTAAGATAATGGAAAATTACGAAAATCAATGCAGACATTTCGTACCAGAGTTTAGTCTAAAATCCAGTAGTTTCGCCTTATTTAGTTAAAAAATAACAATAATTTCTTGACCTGGATGTTGGGTGGGATTAACAATAGGGGTGTACTGATTAAGTCAGGCACAATGCGACTTTAACTATTATACCTGAGGAGGATTCCAGTGAAGAAGCTAATTTCGTATGTACTCGTCTTGGCCGTTGGAATGTCGCTGTGGGCGACAAATATGAATGCGTTTTCAGGAGAAGTTACTGTTGGTGAAGGTTCATATTCAACCGTATTGCCGCCAGGAGCAACAGACGCACCGTCCAGCATATATAAAACCTCTAACGTGACCGGGAAAATGCCTACGAACGATTGGTGGAGCAGCCTGGCATGGAATCCTCATTCCGAGGCTCAGTATCCGCACCCTTTGGCGATGAAAAATCAGGAGGACGGCATTCGGATATACTATCCAGGAGCAAGAATAGCGGCTCAGCCTGGATTTGTCGCTGGCTGGATGAATGACATTCATGATTTCACCGTCAGTCATTCCGCGGTGTCTTCCTTCTCGGATGCCAAAGTGGATGGATTCAGCGATTGGTTCGTGAATTCGCTGTATCAGCAAGGAAGCAGCTCCATGAACGTATCCTACGGACATGGCTCGCCGTATGTATATTTTACCTTTGCTGGCGGAGATCCGAAGCTGAAATTTTATACGCCACCCACCGTTTGGTCGGGAAGTAGCGGCAGCTCTGTTCTCGGCATTACGATAGAAGGCGCGCATTATGGGTTGTTCGGAGCAACGGGCACGACATGGGGCGGTATCGGAAGCAACACGCTGACCAATCATTTAAACGGCAAAAATTATTTTTCGGTCGCTGTTCTTCCAGATAACTCCCCAGAAACCTTGAACAAGTTCAAGCAGTACGCCTATTCCCATATCACTGACACTAAAGTGGACTATGCCTACAATGAAGCGAGCAGTGAAGTAACGACTACCTTCACGGCAAGCACTACAGCTAAAGAGGGGAATCAATCAGGGACGATTTTTGCGCTATATCCTCATCAGTGGAAAAATTCCTCTGTATCTACGCTTGCGTATACGTATCCATCCGTTCGCGGACAAATGAAGACGGCTGAGGGGACATCTTTTCAAACTAAGATGAAGTATAACGGTGTTCTGCCTGCACTGCCGGATCTCGGGACGTATGATAAAAATATTTTAAATCAATATGTGAACGAGGCTGCGGCCGAGCAATATACGGGAGCGGCGGATACGTATTGGACAGGCAAACGCTTGGGCAAGCTGGCCATTTTGGCACCGATTGCTGATCAGGTTGGAAATACGGCTGCTGCCGCCCAGTTCCGATCAGAGATTAAAAGTATTCTAGAGGACTGGCTTAAGGCCAGCAATTCCTCCGGTGCTTTAAAAGCAACAAACGTTTTTTATTACAACAGTAATTGGGGAACCGTCATCGGCTATCCTGACAGCTACGGGACAGCCAATGAGCTGAACGATCACCACTTCCATTACGGTTATTTCATCAAGGCAGCAGCCGAGATCGCCAGAACGGATAAGGATTGGGCTAATGACTCCAATTGGGGCGGGATGATTAAGCTGCTCATTCGCGACATTGCTAATGTAGACCGCAATGATTCCATGTTCCCCTATCTGCGAAATTTTGATCCTTATGCCGGGCATTCCTGGGCTTCCGGACATGCCAAGTTCGGAGACGGCAATAACAATGAATCATCGTCGGAGGCTATGAATGCTTGGGCAGGACTCATCTTATGGGGAGAAGCAACGGGAAACAAGACAATTCGCGATGCAGGGATTTATCAATATGTGACAGAAATGAATGCGATTAACGAATACTGGTTTGACGTGCATAATACGAATTTCCCGGCTGGTTTTACGAAAGAGACGGCGAGCATGGTTTGGGGAGGCAAGACGGTAGGCGATGCCACTTGGTGGACGAATAACCCGACTGAAGTTCACGGCATCAACTGGCTGCCAATCACATCCGCATCGCTTTATTTGACGCAATATCCTGAATATGCAGCGAGAAATTACAATGCGCTTTTATCGGAGAGCGGCGGTAATTTCAGTCCTTGGGAAGATCTTGTATATATGTACCGGGCGATTTCCGACCCTGCGGATGCCAAGGCGAAATTCAGTGCCCGCGTATCCCAGTTAGTTCCTGAGGCAGGAAATTCCAAAGCGAATACGTACCACTGGATTCATAATCTGGATGCATTAGGTCAGGCTGATCCGACGGTTACCGCAGACTATCCGATCTATGCCGTGTTCAATAAAAATGGCGTTAAAACCTATATTGTTTATAACATGACGAGCAGTGCGAAGACGGTTCGTTTCTCGGACGGCCAGCAGGTTACGGTACAGCCGAACAGCTTTAATGTCGGGAATGGCGGTGACGGGGGCGGCGACGACTCGGATATTGTGGCTCCGACAGCCCCTACGGGTTTAAGCGTTACGGCAAAAACAGCGACAACGGTCAGCTTAAGCTGGGCCGCTTCAACCGATAATGTAGGCGTGACAGGATATGAAGTATATAGCGAAAGCAGCTTGGTAGCTGCGGCGTCGGGGACGGCAGCAGTAGTCAGCGGGCTCGCGCCCAATACAGCTTATACTTTCACGGTTAAGGCCAAGGACGCGGCTGGCAATATTTCGCCGGCCAGCAATAGCGTCGAGGTTACGACAGCTCCATCCGGCGGAGACAGTGGGGAAATCGTTACGGATGATTATACCGTAGATGTAAACCGAGTTTCCGGTTCAGAGGTTAAGGTTGTTTTCACTCCAATGACCCCCGCGCTCTATGTAGATATCCATTATACAGTGTCAGGAGGCCAGCAGCTTAATTACCGAATGGCGGATTATAACGGGATCTGGGAGCAGCTCATTGGTGGTTTGCAAGCGGGTGACGTGATCGATTACTGGTTTACGTATGAGAAATCAGGCCCGCAATATGATTCACCTCATTATACGTTTACAAATTAAGTAATCCGAACGGAGAAGCACAGGACGATAGGATTAGCGATATTTATGAAAAAAAGGTCGAGCAGGGAAATCCTTATTCCCTGCTCGACCTTTGTTAAGATTATAGAAACTATAAGTTTCAAGCGGCGTCGATAGACGTTTTTCTTACATATAAATCGATATATGCTGCTCTTACTATTATTTCGCGGCTTCTTCCTTCTCGTTGGAAAGACCGAGGACTTCGATGAGTTTGAAGAACAGGCTCATCAAAATACCGATAATGGTAGCCAGCGCCATACCTTTCAGCTCAACATCGCCCATTTTCAGCGTTGCTCCGCTAAGACCGATGACGAGAACGATAGTAGCCAGCAGCATGTTCGTTGGCCGGGAGAAATCGACCTTCTGTTCTACGAAAATGCGCAATCCCGAAGCAGCGATGACGCCGAACAGCAGAAGCGATACTCCACCCATGACTGGCGTAGGAATAAACGCGATCATCGCAGAAAATTTACCGGAGAACGAGAGCAGAATGGCAAAGATGGCTGCGCCGCCGATAACGAAGATCGAGTAAACCTTCGTCAACGCCATGACTCCGATATTTTCCCCATAAGTGGTGTTCGGTGTTGATCCGACAAATCCGGACAGTACGGTTGATATTCCGTTACCCAGCAAGGAACGATGCAGACCGGGATCCTTGGATAAATCCTTTCCTACGATATTGCTCGTTACAAGCAGATGCCCGATATGCTCGACGATAACGACCAGCGCTACCGGAATAATCGTAATGATGGCGGATAGATTCCACTGCGGCGTCGTAACGGTTGGCATGGAGAACCAAGGGGCGGCTGCTATAGCAGCTTTATCGACTTGGCCCAGAAAATAGGCAAGACCGTATCCGACAACAATGCCGATGAGGATGTGAATGATTTTCGGAAAGCCGCGGAACAAAACAGCTCCGAGAACGGTGACCCCAAGCGTAACGAGGGAGAGCATGATATCCGTTGGATTAGGCGTCCAGGCTTGGGTCGGATCCGAATTGATCAAGCCAGCCATACCAGCGGCAACCGGAATCAGTTCAAGCCCGATCAGCGCCACTATCGCTCCCATAGCTGCGGGAGGGAATACGACATCGATCCAGTTGGTTCCGGCAAATTTGATGACAAGGGCGATCACGATGAAGATTAAGCCCGTTACGATAAAGGCGCCTAGCGCATAAGAATAGCCCGCGCCCGGGTGAGTAGCCAATACTACGCCGACCGGGGAAAGAAAGGCAAAGCTCGATCCGAGGTAAGCAGGGATTTTTGCTTTACAAATCAAGATGTACAGCAGGGTTCCGATACCGTTCATGAGCAGGATCATCGCCGGATCTACTTTAAATATATTCGGCACAAGAACCGTACTGCCGAACATAGCAAAAAGGTGCTGCATACTCAGCAGAACACCAGGTCCGAAAGGAACTCTCTCATTAACTTGAATTTCACGTTGCAAACAGGGTCACTCCTCTAAACGTTCGTATTTAGTTATCCTTACTAGGATAATGACATTGTTCGCATTTTTCAACAGAAAATATTATACAGGTACAATTTATTTTAAAAAAAGACCCGAAAGTCGCCGCAGCGAGCCTTTGGGCCCCAAAAAAGGATAGAATATCCACTAAAAATCGATGGTTAATCGTTCTATTGATCTGATATCCTGTCAGGATCTATTTAAAATTATTGGCTTGCTGTTCGGCAAAATCCCCGATGAAGGGCAGCTTGAACCATCTTCCCTGCAGCGCCATCAGCATAAGTACAATCCAGAGCACGAAGTAGAGCAGGCCGATAAGGAGAGAGCCGATCCAGCCGATGAAAGGGATTTTAGAGAAAATGATGTTAGCGATGGTCAGTATGCCGAAAACAATGATCGATTGCATGGCATGGAATTTGACGAAGCGGCTTTTTTTCTCAATGACGAGAAAGATAATTCCCGTAATAAAGCTCAGTGCATAGCATAGTAAACCGGCGACTTTCGGATCAAGATTGGTGGATGAAGCATCAACATGCGGTTCGTTCATAAAGTACGTAAACCTCCTTGATAACAATATGTATTTGAGCTAAATGAAAAATATTCGATACGAAGAAACTAATTCCTGTTTAATCTACAAATTTTTTTAAGAATTTCTTCAAAAGCAGCTTTTAAAAGGATTCGATGCTGAAATAAGATTAGCTTTGCTCTTCTCGGTCAATAGTTGACGTAAGTGGACGCAGGAGTCATAATTATAGGAAATCAAAATGGGGCAAAAAGTGCCCTTTTGCGCGTAGCAATACAGTCTTATTTTATATAGAAAGGAAACGAATCGGATTCAATGGGCATAGAGCGATTACTTGAAAAGGCGTCTCCCTACATTAAAGAACCGGATCTCAAGCGCATTCGGGAAGCATACGACTTCGCGGAACAAGCCCATCACGGACAGCTGAGGAAATCCGGTGAACCTTATATTCTGCACCCGTTAGCGGTTGCGGAAATTGTCGTGGGCATGCAAATGGATGCTCTTTCTATTATTGCGGCCTTGCTTCATGATGTCGTTGAAGATACGACCGTTTCCTTGAAGGAAATTTATGATCACTTCGGCAGCGATTGTGCCATGCTCGTAGACGGGCTAACCAAGCTGGAGCGCATTAAGTTTCAATCCAAGGAAGAACAGCAGAATGAAAACTATCGAAAAATGTTCATTGCCATGGCGCAGGATATCCGGGTCATCGTTATCAAGCTTGCGGATCGCCTGCATAATATGCGTACGCTGAAGTTTCAATCTGAGGAAAGCCAGCGCCGCATTGCCTATGAGACATTGGAGATTTTTTGCCCCATTGCCCATCGGCTCGGTATTTCGGCGATCAAGTGGGAAATGGAGGACATTTCTCTGCGCTATTTAAACCCGCAGCAATATTATCGGATTGCCAATCTGATGCACAAGAAGCGGGCAGAGCGGGAGGAATTTATTAAGAATGTCATCGCCCGGATTCAGGAGAAGCTGGATGAAATGGGCGTTGAGGCAGAGCTGTCGGGTCGTCCGAAGCATATATACAGCGTCTATAAGAAGATGACGACGAAGAACAAGCAGTTCAATGAAATCTATGATTTGCTTGCCATTCGAATTATCGTGAACAATATTAAGGACTGCTACGCAACCCTGGGGATTATCCATACCCTTTGGAAGCCGATGCCTGGGCGGTTTAAGGACTATATCGCCATGCCAAAGGCCAATATGTATCAGTCTCTGCATACCACCGTTGTGGGCCCGACTGGAGAGCCTACAGAGGTTCAAATCCGCACGAAGGAAATGCACCGGACTGCGGAGTACGGGATTGCCGCTCACTGGGCTTATAAAGAAGGAACGGATGCGAGCACGCCGGAGAACAAAATGACGTTTTTCCGCGAAATTTTGGAGCTGCAGCATGAAGCCAAGGATGCTTCAGAATTCGTGGAGTCGCTGAAGATGGACTTCTTCTCCGACCTTGTATTCGTCTTCACCCCATCGGGAGAAGTGATAGAGCTGCCATCCGGCTCCGTTCCGCTTGATTTTGCTTATCGTATTCACACCGAGGTAGGCAACCGAACGATCGGCGCCAAGGTCAATGGACGCATCGTGCCGCTGGATCATAAGCTAAAGACCGGTGATATCGTCGAGATCCTCACGTCGAAGCATTCCTATGGCCCGAGCCAGGATTGGCTCAAAATTGCTCAATCCTCCCACGCCCGCAGCAAAATCAAACAGTGGTTCAAGAAAGAAAAGCGGGAAGAAAACGTGGAGAAGGGCCGCGATTCCATCGAGCGTGAATTGAAAAGGGCAGGTCTCGATGCGCCGCAATTTATGACGGAGGATAAGCTGCTTGAAGCGGCGAAGAAATATGCCTTCAACGATGTTGAGGATATGTTGTCCGCCATTGGGTTTGGAGGAATCACAGCTTCACAAGTCGTGACGAAGCTGACAGAGAAGCTGCGCAAGGAGCAGGAAGAGGCAGAGCAAATCGAGCTGACCTCCGAAGTCAAGGAAGTGAAGGCTCAGTCCGAGGTTCGTAGATCCCGCCCAACGAATGGAGTTGTCGTTAAAGGCGTTGATAATCTGCTCGTGCGTTTCGCCAGATGCTGCAATCCCGTCCCGGGAGACGACATCGTCGGCTACATTACCCGTGGGCGCGGAGTTTCTGTTCACCGAAGCGACTGTCCGAATATTCCGACTGCGAGCGACGGGGAAGAGGCAGCTCGCGTCATTGAAGTGGAATGGGAAAATGCGGTTGAAGCGAACTATAGCGTGGATATCGAAATTACCGGACATGATCGGCGGAACTTTTTAAATGAGGTGCTTCAAGCGGTTTCGGAGAGCAAAACGAATATTTCAGCAGTCTCTGGACGTGCGGACAAGAATAAGATGGCACTCATTCATATGACGATTCTTATTCGGAATACGGATCATCTTCATTCTGTCGTGGAGAAGATCAAACGGGTTCAGGATGTATATACGGTTCACCGCATTATGCAGTAATTTAAATGAAGGATCGGAAATAAAGGGGATTTTGATTGATGAGAGTTGTAGTGCAGCGCTGTAAGGAAGCTAAGGTTACGGTTAATGATTCCGTGGTCGGCTCTATAGGCAAGGGATTAATGCTGCTCGTCGGCATTACGCATGAGGACACCGAGAAAGAGGCGGCGTACCTCGCGGATAAAATCGCCGGACTGCGAATTTTCGAAGATGATGAAGGCAAGATGAATCGCAGCGTAACCGACACTGGCGGGGCTATTCTGTCGGTATCCCAATTTACCTTATATGGGGATTGCCGCAAGGGCAAGCGGCCGAGCTTTATAGCCGCAGCCAAACCGGATAAAGCGGAGCCGCTGTACGAGCACTTCAATCATCTGCTTCGTGATAAAGGACTGGTGGTCGAAACGGGGGAGTTCGGTGCGGACATGGACGTGCAGCTAACGAATTGGGGCCCCGTGACTTTAATGCTGGAAAGCCATCAACCGCCAAAGGCGGATACGCCGTAGCGCCAAGGCTTAGAATACGATTTCTCTTTTCAGGGTAATCTGGAGAAGAGAGATCGTATTTTTATTTTCCTGATCATTTCCACAGCCTTTGCAAAAAAAGGAGCTTATCTCATGCGACAGTCGCTTAAAGCAACCCATTTCCATCATCATCTCCTTCTCCCTACGGGAGATCGGATCGAAGCCCGTGCGCTGTCACGCGCAGCCAGAACGGAGGAGTACGAATGGCTCCATTTGGAATTTAAGCCAGGGCGGGAACTAGTTCCCCGTCCCGAAAGCTAGGGTTCTCGGCTCTATTCTCATTGGCTGGCCGATCCGTGCATTGTTATAAAAAATGGCGTTCCGGGTAATAACATGCGAAGGCAAAACCATTGGAAGGAGAGGATATCCATGAGTAAGGTAGCCTTTCTGTTGGCTAATGACTTTGAAGATTCGGAAATGCAGGTTCCATATGACGAAGTGAAGAAGGCCGGACATGAAGCCGATATTATTGGCCTTAAGGCAGGAGAGACATTGAAGGGAAAGCAGGGCAAAGCCGAATATAAGTCGGATAAAGCCATTGCTGATGTCAAAGTCTCGGATTATGATGCTGTCGTCATCCCTGGCGGGTCGTCTCCGGAAAACCTTCGCCTAAATGACGGAATACTGCAATTTGTAAAAGAGGCGAATGAGGCCAAAAAGCCAATTGCCGCGATTTGTCACGGGCCGCAAATATTGATTAGCGCTGATCTACTGAAGGATCGCACGATTACGTGCTATCCCCCGTTAAAAGACGATGTGATCAATGCCGGAGCCGAATTTAAAGATCAGGAGGTTGTCGTCGACGGTAACTATATTACATCGCGCACACCTAAGGATGAGCCGGCCTTTGTACGTGAAATTCTGCAGGTGCTGTAATTGACGGGGAAGCTCTTTCCCGATTCCCGATTATCGTATGATAAAGGAGAGAACGATATGGCTAAGCATATACAAGCTTATTTTAAAAGTGAGGATCAGGCGGAGGGAGCCAGGACGAGCCTGCTCTCGTTTGAGACCGAGCAAGTCGAGGTAGGGCGCCTGGAGCATTCGATTGGGACGGACAACAACATCCTTGTTCCTTTCGTCCCCGTCAACAATAGTGCAACAGGAGGCACTTACGGCGCGGTAGGCTACCCGGGGGCAGCAGGAGGACAAGGCGTCATTCCCGTCGTAGGGCCGGACGGGCCGATAACCGGCGAGGACGTAAATGAGGAACAATTCGAAGACAGAAGGAACAGGTATGAAGCCGATTCTGTCGTTGACCTGAATGATTTCGGCGAAGAAGATTACGACAGCCTGAAATACGTACTGAGCGTTAAGGTTCAAGAAAAGGACTACGATGCCGTCGTTCATAAATTGCGTTCTCAGGGCGCTTTTGTAGCCCAGCTTGATGAATCATAAGCGATTAATAAATCGCTTTCGTTTATGTAATATAACTGTAATATTACTTTCATGTTCCTTTAACATAGCCTGTTTATAATAAGAGCATGACCCCCTTTTAATATATACTTGTTGGACCTGCACCCCGTTGGTAGCAGGTCTTTTTCTTTTCAAGGCTTGACTTTGTGTGAGGGGTTCCTTAAAATCTAAAAATATACACAATTTCTTTAATACTTTTATTCGATGACGGGAGAAAGTAATTCAGCCCCACATCCACAGAGAGGAATCCCGGCGTGAGGGTCATATTGTGTTCCGAGCTTGTCTCGAACCCTATGCAGCTCATGACTGGCTGGAAGGATTCTGGTGATGATTGAACGAAAGACTTCCCTGAGAACTGGCGGCGAAATAGGTAGCAGAGTAGCCGAACGGCGTAGGCGGGCGTTAACCGCATAAAGCGAATGCCGTTATTTTTGCAGGAGGATTACTTCTGGTTTAAAGCGCGGTAATCGGAATGTGGGTGGCACCACGGGTGATTTGGTAAACGATCTCTCGTCCCTGTTTGATTTATGAACAGGGACGGGAGTTTTTTATTTTCACTGCTTAAGTATGATCTTAGATGGAGGGATGGGCCATGGCTTTTCAAAAACCGACAGGCACGCAGGACATACTGCCCGGCGCTGTAGAAAAGTGGCAATTCATTGAAGAGAAAGCCAGAGATTTGTGCCGTCGATTCAATTACAAGGAAATTCGCACCCCGATCTTCGAACAAACTTCATTGTTCGAACGCGGGGTCGGGGAGACGACGGATATTGTCGAGAAAGAAATGTACACGTTCACTGATAAGGGCGACCGGAGCATGACGCTTCGTCCGGAAGGCACAGCGGGAGTCGTTCGTGCTTATGTCGAGAACAAGCTGTACGGCGAGCCGGATGTAACCAAGCTGTATTACATCGGCCCGATGTTCCGCTATGAACGCCCCCAGGCGGGTCGCCAGCGGCAGTTCCATCAATACGGCGTAGAAGTATTCGGCGCCACCGATCCGGCGATTGACGCCGAGGTTGTAGCTCTTGGCTACGAGTACTGCCGAGAGCTTGGTTTACAGGATGTCAAGGTGGAGCTGAACTCCGTCGGCAATCCGGCAAGCCGCGCCGCATACCGCGACAAGCTGCTCGGATTCCTTATGCCGATGAAGGATGAGCTGTGCAAGGATTGCCAATCCCGGATTGAGCGCAATCCGATGCGAGTACTCGACTGCAAGGTGGATCAGGCTAAATTCACAGACGCCCCTTCCATTCTGGACAGCTTGGATGAAGAGTGCACGACGCACTTTGCCAAAGTACAGGAGCTGCTGTCTGCGATGGGCATTGAGTACGTGATCAATCACCGTCTCGTGCGCGGCCTGGACTATTACACGCATACCGCGTTTGAATATAAAGCCCAAGGGATCGGAGCCATCGATACGATTGGGGGAGGAGGCCGCTACAATGGTCTCGTCTCCGAAATCGGCGGTCCCGACCAGCCGGGCATCGGCTTCGGCCTCGGTCTGGAGCGAATCGCGCTCATCCTTGAGAAGCAAGGAATCAGCTTCACGGCGGAGAAGCCGCTCGATGTCTACCTTGTTGCCTTAGGCGAAGCCGCCGACAAGGAAATCTCGACACAGTTGTTCAAGCTGCGTCAAGCAGGCTTCTCGGCCGAGCGCGACTACCTGGGCCGTAAAATGAAGGCGCAAATGAAGTCCGCCGACCGGATGAAAGCCCGTTATACCGCGATCCTTGGCGAGGACGAGCTGGAACGCGGCGAAATTGCCCTTAAGTCGATGGAAACTGGCGAGCAGCGGACCGTCAAGCTCGCTGAGCTTGTGAACGAGCTGAAGTAGGCGGCAGTTGCCCTGCACCACAGTGAGCGAATCCCCGTGAGGGGAGAGCGTCTCCTTAGACGAAAGCAGAGGTAAGAACCGTAAGCCATGCTGTAAGCAGTAGAAGCTTTGCATCTTAGCAAGCGTAACTCTACAGGAGAGAGCGCAACCCGCAAGAAGCAAATGCTCTGCACTATAGTGAGCGAATCCCCAAAGGGGAGAGCGTCTCCTTAGACGAAAGCAGAAGTAAGAGCCGTAAGCCATGCTGTAAGCAGTAGAAGCTTTGCATCGCAGCAAGCGTATCTCCGTAGGAGAGAGCGCAACCTGCAAGAAGCAAATGCTCTGCACTATAGTGAGCGAATCCCCAAAGGGGAGAGCGCCCACTAAGCCCGCAGTACCGCCAATACGCACTCTCCGTAGCAGTCATCACCCCAATCGCAGGAGCGCCGGCGTAAAGCGGGCCCGTCAGGGCGGCAAGCGGCTGATAGCACTACACCTACCCGGGTGAGCCGAAAGCAGAAGAACTATGCAGCGTGTTTGCCAGGTAACCCGGGAGTGCCAAAAGTAAGACGTACCCGAAGGGGGAAAAGCGTTCAACGCACCAACTCAGCGCATTCCAGAAGGGAACAGCGGCTGCAGGAACATCTCTTCACCTCCTACGTTACTCCAGTTTGCGGGAGTCCCGAGGGCAGCGAGCCCTCGGGGGCCCTCCCTTACGGTAAGGGAGGGTTTGGGTGGGTTGAGACCCTGGTTGAGACAATATATCTAATGAAGGAGCCATAAACATGAATCGTACTCATCATTGCGGATCGCTTAGCGCCGCTCATATTGGAGAAACTGTAACCCTGAACGGCTGGGTGCAAACCCGCCGTGACCTAGGAGGCGTTCTGTTCATCGACCTCCGCGATCGCAGCGGTATCGTGCAGATCGTATTCAACCCCGCCTATTCCGGCCAAGCGCTGGAGATTGCCGACAAAGTGCGCAGCGAATACGTCCTCGCCGTTCAAGGCCAAGTAGTACAGCGGGATCCCGAAACGGTAAACCCGAACCTGCCAACCGGAGAGATCGAGGTTCAAATTACGGAAATCGAAGTGCTGAATGCGGCGAAAACACCTCCGTTCTTTATTGAAGACGGCGTAGAAGTGGACGAGTCCATTCGCTTGAAATACCGTTACCTGGATCTTCGTCGTCCAGAAATGCAAAAAACATTATTGCTTCGCTCCAAAGCGGCGAAAGTATTCCGCGACTTCCTCGACGGGGAAGGATTTATCGAAGTGGAAACCCCAATTCTGACGAAGAGCTCCCCGGAAGGGGCGCGTGATTATCTCGTACCAAGCCGGGTGCATGCGGGCGAGTTCTTTGCTCTGCCGCAATCGCCGCAGCTGTACAAGCAGCTGTTGATGGTCAGCGGAGTAGAGCGCTACTATCAAATCGCTCGCTGCTTCCGTGACGAGGATCTTCGTGCTGACCGCCAGCCTGAATTTACACAGGTGGACATCGAGACCTCTTTCCTGTCCCGTGACGAATTGCTGGACATGATGGAGAGACTCGTGGTACGCCTGTTCAAAGAAACAAAGGGAATCGATATTCCTACACCATTCCAACGCTTGAGCTATGCAGAAGCGATGGGCAAATACGGTTCCGACAAGCCTGACCTGCGTTTTGGCCTGGAATTGATTGAAGTGAACGACATTGTTTCTACCTGCGGCGTTAAAGTATTCTCCTCCGTGATCGAGAAAGGCGGAGAAGTTAAGGTGCTTAACGCTAAAGGCTGCGGCACATGGAGCCGTAAAGAAATCGACGATCTTGGACCGTTTGCGGCTCGTTACGGAGCGAAGGGCCTCGCGTGGATTCAGGTGAAGGAAGGCGAGTTCCGCGGACCTATCGTTAAATTTTTCACCGAAGAAGAAATTGAAGCGCTGAGAGAGCGCACAGGTGCAGAAGAAGGCGATCTCTTGCTCTTCTCTGCAGACACCAAGAAAGTCGTAGCTGACGTACTTGGCAATCTGCGTCTCAAAATCGGCCGCGATCTCGGTCTGATCGACGATAATGTGTACAAATTCGCTTGGGTTGTCGACTTCCCGCTGCTAGGCTGGGATGAAGAGCAGAAGCGCTATGTCGCCGAGCATCATCCGTTCACGCGTCCTCGCGACGAGGATATCGCTTTGTTTGACACGGATCCGGGTAAAATTTTGGCTCAAGCCTATGACCTCGTGTTAAATGGATACGAAGTAGGCGGCGGTTCGATGCGGATCTACAAACGGGACATTCAGGAGAAAATGTTCAAAGCAATCGGCTTGTCCCAGGAAGAAGCCCAGGAGAAGTTCGGCTATCTGCTCGACGCCTTTGAATATGGTACTCCTCCGCATGGCGGCGTAGCCTTCGGCTTTGACCGTCTGGTGATGCTGCTGGCTGGCCGCAGCAACCTGCGTGAGACGATTGCGTTTCCGAAGACGGCAAGCGCGACAGACCTGCTCATGAATGCACCTTCTGAAGTGGACGCACCTCAATTGGAGCAGCTGCATATTAAACTGGCCGCAAAGCCGGCTGAAGATAAAAAACAATAATACCTTAGCAAGAAGCGGGTACTGCTCCCTGTCAGGAAGCCGTAGCCCGTTTCTGCTTCATAAAGGAGGACTGCGGGAAGTATGCTTCATCAGTTTTCACGAACAGAGCTAGCCATCGGGACAGAAGGTCTGGAAGCATTGAAGAACAGCACGGTCGCTGTACTTGGTATCGGTGGAGTCGGTTCGATCACTGTGGAAGCTTTGGCGCGAACAGGAGTCGGACGCATTATTCTTATCGATAAAGACGTCGTCGATATTACGAACCTTAACCGTCAAATCCATGCTTTAACGACAACGATCGGACAGAAAAAAGCGGATTTGATGTGCGAACGGGTAAAGTTAATTAACCCGGAATGCGAGACGATTGCGCTTAACATGTTCTATACGGAAGAAACCTATGAGCAGCTGTTCCAGTACGATATTGATTACGTGCTGGATGCTTCGGATACGATTATGTACAAAATCCATCTCATTAAAGAATGCCTGAAGCGGAAAATTCCGCTGCTGTCCAGCATGGGAGCTGCTAACAAGATGGATCCGACCCGGTTTCAGGTGGCGGATATTTCAAAAACATCGGTTGACCCGATGGCTCGCGTCATTCGCACCAAGCTGCGTAAAGACGGCATTAAAAAAGGGGTTAAGGTTGTATTTTCCACGGAGGAGCCCGTTAAGCCTCGCCAGGATGTGACCGAGAGAATTGCCCCGGCTGGCGCAAAAATCCGCAAGGCGAAGCAGCCTCCGGCCAGTAATTCTTATGTTCCGCCCGTCGTCGGCCTCATTATGGTCAGCGTAGCCGTCCGGGAACTGCTTGAAATCAATGGGATCAAGATATAAAAAAAGTGGCGGGTAGTTATAAGCGACTCTTCCTTATTAAGTTAAGGCAGTCGCTTTTTGTTTTCCATGGTGGTATAATGTAACTCCTTTTGACTTCTGGATATGGAAAATACACGCCAGGACAATTGGAATACTAAACCTTAGGAGGTAACTGAAATGAACGATTTTCAAAGTGCCTATCAAGAAGAGAAGGAGCGGCTGGACCGCACCTTACAGGAGATCGATCGCCAATTGTCAGCTCTGCAGGCCATACCTGTGTACACAGGACATGATTTCACGGAGCAGGTACTGGAGGCTGGCCGGGAAGGCCAGCGCCAGCAGTTGGAGAAGTCATCGCGTGAACCTTACTTCGGCAGACTGGATTTTGAGGAGCAGGGACGGGAGCCAGCCACGCTCTATATCGGTAAAGTCGGCGTAGGCGATCCTTCGGGCAAGCATCCAATCGTTATGGACTGGAGAGCGCCGGCAGCTAGTTTGTTCTATTCGTTCACGGGCGGAGATTCAGCATCCTATGAAGCGCCGGAGGGTATTATTGAGGGTCTTGTCTATTTAAAAAGAAACATCGTGATCCGCCAGCAAATTCTGGATCGTGTCGTCGATACGTACAACCGGGAGGATGCCGGGCCGGCGGTGTCGGATGAGTTCCTTGTCTATCGTCTAGGCGAGAATAAAGACAATCGTCTACGGGATATTGTGTCCACGATCCAGGCCGAGCAAGATCAGATCATTCGGGCGGCTAAGAATACAGCGCTCATTATCCAAGGCGTAGCGGGCAGTGGAAAAACGACGGTAGCGCTGCATCGCTTGGCCTTTTTGCTGTATCAATATAAAGAGCAGATACAGGCGGAGCGCATGATCATTTTTGCACCGAACCACATGTTTATCGACTATATCTCCGAGGTGCTGCCAGAGCTCGGCGTAGGCGATATTCAACAGCGTACGTTCACGGATTGGGCAGCGGAAGTGCTTGGTATGGAGCATCCTGCGGAAGCCGGACAAGGCGACCTCCAACGCTGGTTCGACACGGCTCAAACAGAGCCGTTGCCGGAAACCGGGCTGCCCGCCCGATTTAAAGGCTCGGTTCAATTCAAAGCCCTGATCGATGCCTTCCTCGAGAATATGGAATCCCTATGTGTGCCGAAAATTGATTTTGAGCCCTGGGACGGGGCAAGACTTTTCTATGCGGAGATTATGGCATGGTTTGAGGGAGAGTATAAGCATTATCCCGTTGCAAGGCGCAAGGAGCGGGTTCTTGCCCGAATTCATCGCTGGATCGAGATGGAGCTGAAAAATTCTTCGTCTACGGCGGCTCTCAAGGAACGGAAGAAGAAGGCGCAGCAGCGTGAGAAAGCCTATGCTAAGAAGTGGCCCGAGCTTACGCCGTTATCGCTTTACGAGGAGCTTTTTCAGATGAAAAAGAGCGGTGGTATGGGCTTGTCCGATATATCTGCTAACATCCCTGCCCCGATCTGGAAGGAAACCCGCGGCAACCTGAAGCAGGGGATCTTTAAAGAGGAGGATCTCGCTGCGCTGTTATATTTATTTACCCGAATCAACGAGATTGAAGGGAAAATGATCTTTGACCATGTTGTGATTGATGAAGCTCAGGATTTTTCGCCCTTTCAGGTCGCTGTACTTGACCGGTTTGTTAAAGGGCACTCCTTTACGATTCTAGGCGATTTGTCGCAAGGCATCCATTATTACAAAGGGGTGCGCGATTGGCGTGAAATGCAGGAGCTGTTCCGTTTGGAGGATACGGCTTATTTTGCCCTGACGCGGAGCTATCGCTCAACGATGGAAATTATTTCGTTTGGTAATGACATTTTAACTAAGGGAGTTGGAACTGAACTGCTGGCTGTGCCCGTATTCCGCAGCGGGGAGGCGGTAAAGCTGTTATCTGCGGGAGGAACGGAGCGGATTACCGCCATTATAGAGGTATTGAAGGCCGTGCTCACGGGAAGCTACCGAACGACGGCGCTGCTGACGAGGACGCTGCAGGATGCCTGCGAGCTTCATGAATTGCTCGTTCAGGAAGGGATCGACGTCAATTTGATCAATGGAAATAGCCAGCAATATGCGGGTGGGATATCGGTTCTCCCGGTATATTTGTCTAAAGGGCTTGAGTTCGACGCTGTTATCGTTACGGATGTCGATAGAGAGCATTACTCTAGCGAGGATGCCAAGCTGCTTTACGTCGGCTGTACTCGGGCGTTGCACGAGCTCTGGCTGTTGCATGGAGAGAAATTGCCTGATTATGTGCTCCCGGATGATACAGAGATGGTCATGAACATGACTCGTCCTCTCCTGTAAATTCAGACATCATTAAATTGAAGTATAGGTTTAAGCATTGGAAGAGCTGTTTCGGCAGCTCTTTCATATTTTTCAGCTAAAAATATGCCGTCCTGGACGATAGCAAAAAAGGCGCATCCGCTCTCATGCGGGATATCTGATGTTATAATCATTTATACGTCTTAAGCATTAATCTGCAAGCGAAAGGTAGATATAAATAAGCTGAAAGCAGCCTGAAATAGAGAGGATGTGACTAGCCCATGAAGTCATTGCCGCTATACAAAATGATTCAAGAGGATATCCGGTATCTCATACGGACGGGGCAGCTGAGGCCAGGGGATCGCGTCCCATCGGAGACAGAGCTCGCCGAGCAGTATCATGTAAGCAAGATTACAACTAAAAATGCTTTGAATGGACTGGCTGAAGAAGGAATCCTGATCAGGCATCGGGGAAAAGGGACATTTGTCAATCATATCCCCACGGATATCCAGTCTATGAGCGGTCATAAGGGATTAATAGGGCTAATTCTCCCCAGCATGAAGACAAAGGTAGATCAGCGGATCATCAATGCTATCGAACAATACGTTCGGGAAAACGGTTATCATCTCCTGATCAAAATTACACAGGAATCATCGCTGGAAGAGAGCAGGGCTATTGAGGATTTGCTCCAATTAAGGGTAAAGGGGCTCATCATATTCCCGATTGAACAGGAGATGTATAATAATGATATTTTAAGATTGTCATTGAATCGGTTTCCGCTCGTCTTGATCGATCGTTATCTGAAAGAAATCGAGACTTATAGTGTAAGCGCAGATAACGTGGATGGTTCCTATCAGGCGGTCAAGCATCTCATTACACGAGGGCATCAGCAAATTGCTTTTGTGACGATGGAAGTGACCAATTCGGTGACAGCAGATCGGGCGCTGGGATTTGAGAAGGCGTTCCTAGAAAGAAATCTGTCGATTAACAAAAATTTATGGTGCGTGGTAAGCATAGCTGATATGGCTTCGGGAAAAGGAAGCTCCATGATTCAGGAATTTCTGAGAAATCACCCTGAAATTACGGCGATCTTCACTGGAAATGCAGAACTCACTCACATGACGCTTCGGGCCATGAAACATATGAATCTGTCAAATGAGCAACGTCTGGAACTGATCAGTTTTGATCAGTCCGATTTAGCAGAAGTGAGCTACATCAAGCAAAATGTTGAGGAAATGTGCAAAATCACTGTGGAGCTCCTGCTGGAGCAGATACACGGGACGTTTCTCCCAAGAAGAGTAACCATACCTGTCATTCTATTTCATTAAAAGAACAGTCATTTCAATTATATACTCTATAAGATATAAAAAACTTCAAGGAGTGATGATAAGATGGCGGTAAAATAGAAAGCGATTACATTCGCCTGTGGGAGGAAAGGACGCATGAGAAGATATTTAAAGATTTTGCTTGTTCTAATGGTAGGATGCATGACTTTGCCGTCTTCGTTGGCGCAAGCCTATCAGAACCCAAACACACTCAGCAATGAATGGGCAACTTATGGTTCCGGTGATCCTTATATTTTGAAATTCAAAGGCGATTATTATTTGTACGTCAGCACGAAGGACTCCGAGACAGGCATTAAAGCCTGGAGCTCGCCGGACTTAGTCAATTGGACATATGCCGGACTTGTGGCAACAGACCCGGTTACGAAAGGAGCTTACGCACCGGAGGTTATTTATTGGAATGGCTACTTCTATATGTATACCTCTCCAGGCGGAAACGGTCATTACGTACTTCGCAGCGAAAGCCCAACGGGGCCTTTCACCGTTCAAACCCCGAATAAAGGATTGAGTATTGATGGGCATGTGTTTATTGATGACGATGGACAGTGGTACTTCTACCGCGCCGCACATGGCCAGATGGTCGCTCATCCTATGAGTGATCCTTATACTTTTGGAGCCGGACATAATACCGGCGCCTCAATTAGCGGAGGCTGGACAGAAGGGGCTACCGTCATTAAGCGGAACGGAAAATATTACATGACATATACCGGAAATCATGTCCATAGTCCGGCTTACCGGATTGATTATGCGGTTAGCAGCAATCCTTTAACGGGATTTGTGCCTGCCAGCAAACAGAATCCCGTCGTCCTCTCGACCGAAGGGGAAACGATTGGATTGGGCCATAATGGGTTAGTTACCGGCCCGGATCTGGATTCGCTTTATATGTTCTATCATAATTGGAAGGGCTACACGCCTGAAGGCTGGCCAATTCGAAGCATTAATATGGATCGTGTCGTATGGAACGGGGACAAAATGCTCGTCTTGGGCCCTACGACAACGTCACAGCCCGACCCGGATATGCCGGATTTTTATGACCGCTTTAACAGAACGGCCATCGGCTCGAACTGGTACAATGTAAACGGCGGGAATTGGGGCATCTATAACCAGGAGTTAATGTGGCAGGATAGCCTGGGGTCTACGGCGGCGCATAAACAAATTACGAACGCGGAGACGGATGCGAATTATACGGCAGAGTTCCATATGAAGCAAATGAATCGAGGCACAAGCGCCTTCCCGCGTTACGGCGCTACATTTTCTTATGAAAATGAAGATAATTACGGCGTGGCGATGCTGAGCGAATTGAACAACCGCCTGGAAGTCAATTTTGTAGTAAACGGTGTGCCTCAAGAATGGGTTTATGCTTCACTGCCTTCCGGGTTTGATTATAGCAAGTGGCATAGCATTCGGGTCGAGAAGTCAGGGAACGAATTCCGAATCTATGTGGATCAAATGCTGAAGATCGTACAAAACGCGAAGCTTAGCGGTGGTCAGGTCGGCTATTTAACCGAAGACACGCATGCTGATTTTGCTTATGTCGCATTCAGCAACAAAGTGGACGGCAGTAACGCTTGGGATGCGTACAAGCCCGTCCCCGGCAAAGTAGAAGCTGTTCATTATATGAGCGGTGGTGAAGGAATCGCTTATCATGATACAACTGCAAATAATCTGGGCGGCGAATATGGAAATGAGGCGGTAGATATCCGCGTTAATCCGGAGGGCGGCTATAACGTAGGCTGGAACCAGTCTGGGGAATGGTTGAAGTACAAGGTGAATGTGGCTTCAACGGGAGCTTATGACGTTACGTTTCGAATGGCAACCACAATGAATGGCGTACAAATCAGACTGTGGGACGGAACGACGGATTTGACCGGTATTGTGCAAATCCCTAATACTGGCGGCTGGGATGAATGGCGCTCGATAACGGCTAAGGGCATACCTCTCACGCAAGGCTTAAGAGAATTACGCGTTGAATTTGTGACCGGTGAGGCCGACTTTGCCAGTATGGAATTCCAGCATCATGCAAGCGTACCTCATTTTAGCGATAACTTTGATGGCGGCAAGAGCGGCGACTGGAAGCAATGGGAAGGAAGCTGGTCTGTAAGCGACGGGCTGTATCACTCCGCAGGCGGCACATTTGCCAAATCAACGATTGGCGATGATCATTGGGCGGACTACACCGTGGAAGCGGATATTCGCATGAATGAGGGCGGAGGAGACTCGGGGATCATTGTCCGCGGAACCAATCCGGCAAATGGTCTGGAGCTTGGACAAGGCAATGCCGATTTCTTACAAGGATATTATGCTTATATCAAGACGGATGGAGTGTATCTCGGTAAACAAAATTACAACTGGAGCCCTTTAACGGGTGTGAATCTGGCTCTGTCCACAGGCACATGGCATAAAATGAAGGTAGTCGTTCAGGGAACGAATATTAAGGTGTACGTAGGCGATATGAACGTTCCGAAAATTGATTATAACGATAACTCGGAAACGGCATTTACCCATGGAAAGGCGGGTTTAAGGACGGCTCATCAGAGTACGTCGTTTGATAACTTCACGGTCTATCCTTAATTATAGTTCTGAAATAATGGAAGAAGGATCCTGCCATGCGGCTGGGTCTTTCTTTGTTCGTATCGAAGCAGGTGGAGATGATGACGATGAGATTAAGCAAAGGCTGGCGGCATTTGCGAAAGAGCATTAAATACAAATGGATATTGCTGCTCATGACGATTACACTAATCCCTTTGTTTATTTTGGGGCTGGTTTCGTATTCAATTACAAAAGACGCCATTGACAAGAAGGTGGCAGACTCCTCGAAGCAGTTGATTAGACAGACGGGTGAAAATATCGATATCCGCTTCTCCGGGTACAAAGATATGCTGATGCAGGTCATCACGAACACGGAAATTATGTCTTTGCTGCATAAGCTGCAGCAGCGTGATGAGAGCATTGTGGAACATCTCACTCTCACTACCAAGCTGGCTTACTTCACGGCGGTTTCTCCGGAGTTCAAATCTATTTCGTTTATTACGGATGCTCAATATATTAAGGGAATTTTTCGCTGGGAGGATCTTGAAGCACATCGGGCCGATTTCTATGAGCGGACGATGTCCGAGCGGAATTCTTATGTCTGGTTTCCCACAAGACTAGGTCAGTATTCGGATACGGCGGACAACCATGAAGAGCTGGTCTTCTCTCTGGCCAAGCAGGTATTCAACATTCATGATGGCCGGCAAATGGGCATGGTAGTTGTGCTCGATATTCGGGAAGAGATGCTTAGCGATATTTTGAATAAAAATACAGACGGGGAGCTATATACAGAAAGCTTCGTGATCGATCAGAATGGAATCATCTTATCGCATGCGGACAAATCCATGCTGATGACGCCGATAAACCTCTATTTTCAACATGATGCGGGGGCGGCTATTCAGGACGGGGTGAAGGAAGGCAGCTTCGTGGCCAAGTATAAAGGGAAGGAGGTTATGGTGAACTACCTGCAGTTAAAGAGCAACGATTGGAAGGTTGTACATATTATAGAACGGTCCAGCTTATACAAGGACTCGAATCAAGTGATAAAAGTAATCGCTATGATCATGATATTGTGCGTATTGTTCTCGATCATTACGGCCTATGCCATGGCATCGTCTGTCTCCAAGCCCTTAAAAGAGATGGTGAAGGCGATGAAGCAGGTTCATCTTGGCAATCTAGCGATACGAATTCGCATCAATAAGAACAGAATGGATGAAATCGGCAGTCTAGAGAACCATTTTAATGATATGGTGGGGAGAATTGAAGAATTGGTGGAAGCGGTGTATGTGGAGCAGAATAATAAAAGAATCGCCGAGGTAAAAGCCCTGGAGGCGCAAATCAATCCGCATTTTCTCTATAATACACTGGACGCGATCAAATGGACGGCGCTGTTCCAGAAAGCGAATAATACGGCGGAGATGGCCCGGTTATTATCCCGCTTGCTGCATATCAGTATCGGAAAAGGAAGCGATACGGTCCTTGTTCAAGAGGAACTAGAGCATGTGGAATGTTATATGGGAATTCAAAACTTGCGCACCGCTACTCCGATTGAAGTAAATTATGAAATCGAAGACAAGGTGAAGATGTATAGAACGCCTAAGGTTATTTTGCAGCCGATTGTAGAAAATGCGGTGCTGCATGGATTTGCGGATCAGCCGCAGGGAGCTGTAATTACGATTCGCTGCAGGCAGGAGGGGAATCGTCTATTATTCGAAATTATAGACAATGGCCTCGGTTTTGAGGATGAGGTTCATTTCGGTAGCCTGGTACCGGATGATTTGCCGAAAGGAGCTTTTTTCCTAGGGGTGGGCATCTCTAATGTAGAGGAAAGAATCAAGCTGATTTGCGGGGAAGAGTACGGCCTTGCTATAAACAGCAAGCCTGGAAAGGGAACCGTTGTGGTTATTACGCTGCCAATACTAGAGTAGTCAGGGGGACACTATGTACAAAGTACTGATCGTTGACGATGAGCATTTCGTCCGCTATGGAATTAAAGCGATGATAGATTGGGAAAGTATGGGGTTTGATGTGGTTGGCGAAGCAAGCAACGGCATGGAGGGCCTTCTTGCTTTCGAAGAGCTGGAGCCCGATGTCGTCATTACCGATATCAAAATGCCTGTGATGGATGGGATCGAGTTTGTCAGACAGGTCAGGGCATTGGATCGGCAGGTTAAGCTGATTTTGCTGACTTGTCTTGACGATTTTGAGTATGCCCAGAAGGCAATACGTCTCGGAATTACGGATTATTTGATCAAGTCAGATATTATGCCCAAGGATTTGGAGCAGGTGATGATGAATCTGAAGACCGTTCTGGACGAGGCTCAATATGCCGCTGGTCACTCCGCGGGTCGGCAAGCGCACGAATCGAATCAGGATAGCGTTACCAAAGAAGCATTGTTAATGGGGCTGGCACACGGCACGATTTCGGAGGCCAACGTAACCGAGCAGAAACTGCAAGCAGCGGGCCTGTCTCCCGTTAGGACTCCTTTGATCTTACTCTATATTGGGATCGATGATTTGGAAAAGCTGAGAAGTCATCACACGGAAGATGAAATCATAATGCTCCATACCAAGGGGATTGAAGTGATTCGGAAAGCATGCTCCCTGGATTCAGAGGACAACGAAATTATCTCCGGAACTACGGGGGTGTGGAGTGTACTGCTAAAAGGGATTTCCGGCGAAGCGGCAGAGGAATTGGCGCAACGGCTCATTTCCCGTTTCTCTGACAAATTAGGGCTATCGATTACGCTTGGGGTAAGCAGTCTGTTTCATTCCTTGCTTGAGCTTCGTAATGCTTATCTACAGGCAGAGCATCGCTATCGGCTCAAGCTGTTTCTCGGATGCGGCATAGTGATTGGCCAAGAATTCGTATACGAAACTGAACATGCGGAGAATCCGGTTCCGATGATGAACAAGAAGCTGAATGATTATTTGTATTCCTTGGATAGTGAAGCGATGCAGCAATACCTTGTCGATACCTTCGATCATGCAAAGGCAAGGCTCGACTATGAAGGCGTGCATTTAATATCCATTGAACTGCTGCTGAATTTGACCAATATGTATTTGGAATTGTCCCATGATCAAGAATGGCTGTATGAACGGAAGAAGGAATTATTTGACCAGATTAAACAGCTTGAAACGCTGGAGGAGATTATATCGTGGTTCGTACAGATCTATGAGGAATTGATCCGAAAGATGCGGGCCGTCTATTCAAGTGATCAAGGAAGCGTTGCGAAGGCCATTCAGTACATCGAGCAGAACTATGATCAAGATCTGTCGCTCCAAGTGCTGAGTCAGTATGTTCATCTTAGTAAAAATTACTTCTCTAATTTGTTTAAGCGAGAAATGGGCGAAGGGGTCATCGACTATATTACCAAAGTTCGGCTTGATCGTGCCAAAGCCTTGCTTCGCAATACAGATCTTAGGAGCAGTGAGATCGGCACGTTGATCGGCGTTTCCGACTCGAAGTATTTCTCCAAACTGTTTAAAAAAATGACAGGCGCAACACCAAGCGAATACAGGGATGGGATGAAGTCCATGTAAGTCATCTGTAAATTTTACACGGATAGAGAGAAATATTGCACCGTAAAGACCAGATATGAAGAATCAAGCAGTAAAAACCTTATTTTTTACGATAGATAGCGTGGTTTATTCCGTTTGAATGACTGCCGCTTTATTCTAATATGAAATTCAAGAACAGAATGAATACGCTTGCATTACAGGCGAGTTGGAAGAAGCTGTTCTAAACCTATACAAGAAAAGGGGATACGCCATGGCTAGAAAGAACAGGTTCACGACAATGTTATTCATGATGCTTGCGATCATACTGATTGCAGCAGGCTGCTCCAGCCAAGGAAACAGTCCGGCCAACTCGGGAAAGGCGGCGGAGACGAATAGCGGCGCAGGCAGCAGTGAGGCCAGCGGGCCGGTCGAAATTACGTTTTGGAATCTATTTGGGGGCGGGGAAGGCGATTTTGTCGATCAGATCGTAGACGGTTTTAACGGATCCCAGCAAGAGGTTAAGGTCAAAACGCTGCGGCTGGAATCGGGCGAGTATTATGCCAAGTTCGGTACAGCACTGGCCTCTGGCAAAGGTCCGGATGTAGCGGTAGCTCATGCTGACCGGCTTGCGCCTTTTGTCAAGGCAGGGCAATTAAGTGGGCTGAATGAGCTGACGGAGAAAGCCGACTTTGATTTCAGCGAAATTACGGATAGCAACGTGGAAAGCGTCAGCTATGACGGAATTTCCTATGCCGTTCCCATCGATACTCATTTCCACATGTTCTACTACAATAAAGATTTGCTTGGGGAGGCAGGGCTGCTAAACGAGGATGGCACACCGAAGTTTGGCGAGATTTCTCCTGAAGGCTTCAAGCAGTTTTTGACAGAGATCAAGAGCAAAGTACCAGGAGTAACGCCGTTTAGTGTGAATACGCCGTATTTTCATGAGCCCTTCTACAATTTATATTATCAGGCTGGCGGCAGTATTTTGACGGATGATCTGAGTCAAGCCGACATTAACAATGAGCAAGCAATAGATGTGCTGAAATTTTATTTGGATCTCTATGATCAAGGTCTTAGCGATATTAACGACAAGACGCCTTGGGATACATTCCATAGCGGCAAATCCGCGACCTGGTTTGGCGGCGTGTGGGAAGCGGGCTGGCATCTCGGCGAAGAAGGCCTGAATGTCGGCATCACCTCGATTCCTCCGATCTTTGGCAGCGAGACGCATTGGGCAGCCTCCCATACTCTCGTTATTCCTGAATATGTGACGGAAGAGAAGCAGGTTGCTGCAATGAAATTCATGAAGTACTTCACGCTTGAGGGCGGGAAAATTTGGGCGCAAGCGGGTCATGTTCCAGCAGCGAAGGCGGTAACTGCCAGTGACGAATACATGAACCTTCCGTATCGGGAAGAGTTTGTCGCCTCGCAAAAGACGGTCAAGCATGCACCTAAGACGAATCGGTACAATGCGATCGATACGGTGGTGAAGGATGTGCTTCAGGCTGTTATTTTTAAAACCATGACGCCGGAAGAAGGGGTAAAGGGCATGGAGAAGGATATTAACGAAATTCTTCAAAATTAAGAGTAAGGTGGGTGAAATGAAACCGTATCTGATGATGCGGTTTCATTCCTTAAACCTTGAAAGCGGGCTTGGTTTCGCAGTTCCGCATCGCGTTGGAGGAGGATGACCGTGAAAGCTCAGCAAGCAGCAAGCGGGTGGAAAAGGCAATTGAAAAATGAGTTTTCAGCCATTGCATTTCTAGCCCCATTTTTAATTCCGCTTCTTGTTTTCTATATTTGGCCATTGCTTAGAGGCGCTTATATTAGCCTTCATTCCTGGACGATTTTGGGGATGGAGAAGTATGTGGGCTTCGATAATTATACAAAAATATTGACAAACAGCGATTTTTATAAATATTTATGGAACAGCTTGTATTTTGTTATTTTAGTCGTTCCGATCATTATTTCGCTCGGTCTGTTGCTGGCTCTGTTAATTCACCGCAAGATTCCGTTTCAGACGATGTTTAGATCAATTTACTTCCTGCCTTATGTACTTTCCGTTTCCGTGATTAGCTTTATCTGGCTCAGAATGTTCGATTCCAAGCATGGACTCGTGAATGTCATCCTGGAGGCTCTCGGATTATCCTCAGTTCACTGGCTTACAAATCCTAAGGCAGCATGGTGGTCCATTGTCATTGCTACCGTGTGGTGGACGGTCGGCTTTGTCATGGTATTGTTCTTGGCAGGGCTGCAGGAAATATCACAGGAGCTCTATGAGGCCGCTGATATTGACGGCGCGTCTTCGTTTCATAAATTCCGGTTCATTACGCTTCCGGGCCTATCTTCTGTGATGAAGGTACAAATATTTTTTCAAATCATCGCGGGCTTGAAGCTGTTCGGGCAGGTACAGATTATGACCAATGGCGGACCCGGGGATACGACGAATACGATCATCCGTTATATCTATGTCACGGGATTCAAGAAGGATATGTTCGGGCTTGCAGCCGCACAATCTACGTTGTTTTGTATTTTTATGCTGTTGATTGCCGCGGTTCAATACATTGTTGTTAACAGAAAAGAGTCGTAGATGGAGAGTGAATAGAGGTGGCGCGAGCAGCAATTTATAGTTTAACCGTCATACTGGCAGTCATATTTGTGATTCCTCTAGTTTGGATGTTTGTCGTTTCCTTGAAGCCTGAAGGCGTATCCGCGATTACGATTGCAGAGTGGGCGGACTTCTCGGACTTAACCATTAGAAACTATGCCAAAGTATTAACCGAATCGCAAATTTTGAGATGGACCTGGAATAGCTTCGTGATCGGAGCCGTAACTACGCTTATTACCGTGATCATTAGCTCGTTGGGGGCATTTGCTTTTTCACGCAAAACATTTAGATCCAAGGGGTTTTTATTTATCTTATGCGTGTCCGGGCTGCTGATTCCGACGGAAGCCATGCTGATTCCTTTATACGAGACGGTCTTAAGCATTGATTTGCTTGATAATATGTGGGGCATTATTTTGCCCAGCCTGACGAATCCGCTTGGACTGATCTTGATTAAGCAATTTATGGATGGGCTGCCGAAGGACTATATGGAAGCAGCGCAAATCGATGGGGGGCGGGATTTCCGCCTGTGGTGGTCAATTTATTTGCCTCTAACGCGTTCAGCCATGATTGCAATTGGTATTTTCTATTTTATTATGTCCTGGAATAATTTCATCTGGCCGTATATCGCGATTAATTCGGAAGAAAACATGGTGCTTTCTACAGGATTGCCGACCTTCCTTTCAAATAATGTGCTGCATGTGAACACGATTATGGCAGCCAGTGCGATCGCTGCTATTCCTACGATGATTGTTTATATTTTTCTCCAAAAACATATCGTCCAGGGTGTATCGATGACAGGAGTTAAAGGGTAGATTAGACGCTTTAATCAGCTGCTTAAGACGACATAGCATGAGATAGAACCAGGATGAAGGAGTAGATGAGAGACAATGGGAACACAGATGTATATCAAGGATTATCCAAGACCGCAATTCGTAAGAACCGACTGGGTTAATTTGAATGGCGAGTGGAGCTTCGGATTCGATGATGAAAACATGGGTGAGCGCTTGGGATGGCCAAAGAAGTTCGGCGGTAATCGCCAAATTGTTGTTCCTTTCACTTATGAAACGAAAGCCAGCGGTATTGGCGAAGAAGAGCATCATTCTAACGTATGGTATCATAGGACGCTGGATATTCCGGCCGAGAAAGCCGGCAGGCGAGTCATACTGAACTTCCAAGCCGTTGATTATATCGCCAAGGTTTGGGTGAATGGGGAGTATGTTGGACGGCATCAGGGAGGCTATTCCGCGTTTTCCTTCGATATTACCTCCTATATCACTTGCGGAGAAGCCAATAGCTTGACGGTTAAGGTGGAAGATAGCATGGATGCTGCCCAGCCGCGAGGGAAGCAGCGTTGGGAACAGAATAGCTTCGAGTGCTTTTACGTGCAGACGACGGGGATCTGGCAGTCGGTATGGCTGGAATACGTGGCGCCTGCTTATATCGAAAATGTGAAAATAACCCCAGACGTCGACGCATGGAAGGTGAGGTTTGAATATCAAATGAGCGGCGATTGGCCGGCCGGAGATATTTGGCTGGAAACGATCGTTAGTTTGCAGGGGGAGCAGGTTAAAAAGGTCGGCTTGGCGATGGATCGAGCCTGGCTCCAGTTGGAGGTTGACCTGGTTCACGAAGTGAACGGCCCCTGGAAGATGAGCTATTGGACGCCGGACAATCCGAATTTGTATGACATCGAATTTATTTTGTATCGTGGCGATGAGAAGCTTGATCATGTCTATTCCTATTTTGGCATGCGGAAGATTTCCACCAAAGACGGACAGGTATTGCTTAACAACGAACCGATCTACCAGCGGCTTGTTCTGGATCAAGGCTATTGGCCGGAGAGCCATCTTACTCCGCCTTCGGAGGAAGCCATCATTCAAGATATCGATGCGATTCTAGAGATGGGTTACAACGGCGTACGAAAGCATATGAAAGTAGAGGATGCCCGTTTTCTCTACTGGTGCGATGTGAAGGGTTTGCTCGTATGGTCGGAGATGGCAGCTACATTTGAGTTTAACGACAATGCGATTCAGAGGTTTACCAACGAATGGATGGAAGTGGTACGGCAGTATTACAATCATCCATGCATTGTTGTATGGGTTCCATTTAATGAATCCTGGGGAATCATGCAAATTGCCAAGGACAAGAAGCAGCAGCGTTTTACGGAGGCCATCTATCATCTCACCAAAGCTTATGATCCTTACCGGCTTGTCATATCCAATGACGGCTGGGAGCATACGGTGTCGGATCTCATAACGCTCCATGATTACGTAGAATCAGGAGAAGAGTTCCTGCAGCGTTACAAGGATAAAGAGAAAATTACAGGAAACGAAATCGCCTTTAACAATAGGAAATATGCTTTTGCAGATGGTTATGCTTATAGCGGGCAGCCGATCATTGTCAGCGAATTCGGTGGCATTGCCTTTAAAAATGAGGCGGGTTGGGGATACGGCAATCAGGAGTCCTCGGAAGATTCATTCGTGGCAAGACTAAAAGCGATACACCACGCTGTTAAGAATACGGATTATATCGTCGGCTACTGCTATACACAGATTGCGGATGTACAGCAAGAGATGAATGGGCTCCTGACGGAGTCGCGAAAGTTAAAAGTCCCGTTGGAAGTCATAAAGGAGATTAATCAATCCTAGTCTCGTAGGGAACAACATAAGGAGCTGCTCATTAGAAAATCCTAATGGGGCAGCTCCCGTTTCGTTATATGGAGATTTATTGGTTAGCATGAGGGTAATGTTTCCTTCTGGGCAGTTCGCATTTTGGTCAGTATTTTGCGAATGCTCTCGTCTGAGAGATAGTACATCTCGGCTAAATCTCTAACCGATAGGCCTGAACAATACTTACGAAATATTTCCTGATTCCGATTGGCAATCGATGTGCGGGAACCGCTTAACTCTCCCCAGGAAGCACGGTTTTGCTCCGGTTTAGGGATATAGAGAAGCTCACCTTGAATATGGCGCTGCAATTCCTTCAGCAATCGGGGGGGAAGCACATCCTTCCCATTTTTGTAGCTCACGGTCATGTTCCTCCTTGTTTCGATGTGCTCGATCTAGTTCAAGAACGAAATAAGTTAGCATGATCGTAATCCCCCTTTCGCAAATTGTTTTTTTAATGAAGCTGGCTATATCTTAACATATTTTCATAGCAACGAAAATAAGGGGGCTATACAGCCCCCTTGCTTGAGGTTTCCGCTTACGCGGAAACCACCTCACTCACTGAAATCACACTTATCAGCCCCCTTTCCAGTGATTCGTCGGCCCGACATCTATATTAACTCATATTACGTGAATGGAAGAAAGCGAAAGAATGATTATAAATGTTTTGTACCCTAATATGGTAAAATGGACATTAGGTTCTTAGAGTAATATCATAGATGAGCTACTATCGAATATCGAGTCATTATGAGTCATAAGGAAGTGAACTTCATGGATTTGTTCTCTTACCAGCAAAGCTCAAGCCCTGCCGGCAGGCTGCTTGCCGATCGGATGAGGCCGACGACGCTGGATGAATATATCGGGCAGGAAGATATTGTCGGCCCCGGCAAACTGCTGCGCAGGGCGATTGAGGCGGATCAGGTCTCTTCGATTCTGCTGTATGGACCGCCCGGCTGCGGGAAGACAACGCTTGCTCATATTATTTCAAATCATACGCAAGGAGAGTTTGTAAGACTGAATGCCGTAGATGCTTCCGTAAAGGATGTGCGGGAAGTGATCGAGAAGGCGCATAATGATAAGTCTTTTTATGGAACCAAAACAATTCTGTTCCTGGACGAGGTGCACAGATTCAACAGCTCGCGGCAGGATGCCCTGCTGCCGGCGGTAGAGAAGGGCACGATTACATTTATCGGAGCGACGACGGAGAACCCGTTCCATTATGTGAACGGGGCTTTGATGAGCCGCTCGACCTTGTTCCAGCTGCAGCCCTTGACGAAAGAGCATTCGCTTATTGCGATGAAGCGTGCTTTGACGGATAAGGAGAAAGGGCTGGGCTTTATGCATCTGGAGGTGGACGAAGAGGCGCTGCTCCATATCGCGGCGATGGCGAACGGGGATATTCGCCGTGCGCTGAACGCGCTGGAGCTGGCGGCGATGACTACTCCGCCCCGGGGTGATGGCGGTGTTCACATTACCCTGGAAGTGGCGGAGGAATCGATCCGGCGCCCGCTTGTCAAAGCGGACGAATCGACGCAGTACGACGTGCTGTCCGCTTTTCATAAAAGCATTCGAGGCTCTAGCGATGCGGCATTGTTCTGGTTTCTCTACGCTGTTGAGAAGCTGGGAATGGATCCAATGACGTTTATCCGGCGGCTGATTGCCGCGAGCAGCGAGGATATCGGCCTGGCCAATCCTCAGGCGATGGTTCAGGCTGTGAGCGCATTAGATGCCTACCGGCACAACGGCTGGCCGGAGGCGAAGCTGAACATTGCCCAGGCGATTTTATTTGCGGTAGAGAGCCCGAAATCCAACGCTGTGACCACAGCGATCTCCAAGGCGATGACCGCCATCGAGGATGTGAGATCGGCAGAGGTGCCTTTGCATTTGCGGGATACCCATTACAAGGGAGCCGAAAAGCTTGGACATGTCGGCTATAAATATCCGCATGATTTCCCGGGGCATTATGTGAAGCAGGATTATTTGCCGCCGAATTTGGCGAAGCGGAAGTTCTACGAGGCGACGGAGCAGGGGAATGAGAGCAAAATCCGCCATAATCAGCAAATTCGCCGTGCGAAGGACATGGAGTAGGGTGAAAATATAATCCCAATTTTAGTTTCTGGAGCAAATCAGCAGTTGGAGCAATTTGCAGAAGAAAAGCCCTCTTCATCTACCTTCGGACTGCCCCCTGTTTGTGAGACAGGGATCAAAACACCTTGCAAGTTTAAGCAGCCAGTCGTCGGAAATCCATCGGCGACTGGTTATTTAGTTTCGTTTGAATGCGAATTGAGTTATAGTAAGTGATGTAGTCTCGAACGGTCTGTACCACGATTGCAGTCGTTGTACAGGTTAACCCTTCGAGATAGAACGTTTCAGACTTTAGCGTGGAATGAAACGATTCAATGGGGGCATTATCAGCAGGCGTTCCTTTACGGGACATGCTCATGGTAATGCCTTTTCCTTTTATCGCAGCCTGATAAGCCTGAGACGTATATACGCTGCCTTGGTCGCTATGAAGCAGCATGTTTGCCCGCTTTGGAAGTTGATTCAGTGTATCCAAAACCAAAGACGTATCTTGCTTGTCCGCTATACTGTAAGCTACAATTTCCCCATTGTACAGATCCAGAATACTTGAGAGGTATAACATTTTGCCTCCAAACGGTAAATAAGTGATGTCCGTGACTAGCTTTTGCAAAGGTGCCTCTGTATGGAATTGCCGCTGGAGTAAGTTTTCTGCTGGATGTGCAGGTTGACCGATGCTCTTTCGTTTTTTCGTCCTCACGCGGCACTGTAACCCTTCACGTTGCATAATCCGCTGAACTCGTTTGTGATTCAAGTTCTCTTCTGCCCGAAGGAGTGCGGTAATTTTTCGGTAACCATACCGGAATTTATGACGGATACAAAGCTCTCGAATTTTCTCCACGGTTGTATCTATACTTTCTTCCTTCGCGACTGCTTTCCAGCGATAGTAGGTAGCTCTTGCGATCCCAAGCCACGCACAAGCCTCAGATACCGTTACGTCTTCTCGAACGGACTCGATCCAGGCAATGACGATCTTTGGTTCCACCTCCTCTCCAACTCCTTGTACTTTTTTAGTAATTCCAATTGCTGTTTTAGAAATCGGTTCTCTGCTTTTACTTTTTCGAGCTCCGAAGAATGTTCCGGACCTTTCCCATAGCTGTATTGCTTACCCAAGAGCTGCTCCAGACGATGTACTTCGCCCTTTCGATACCACCTCATCCATGTCTTTAGCTGTGTCTTATTCCGTATTCCCAACTGTTCCATAACCTCTCTTACCGGAACTCCTGCAAGCCTCATTTCTATGGCTTTCATCTTTATTTCTAAGGGGTAACTCACTCTAGTTGCCAACGCAAAAACACCTCCAAGGTTATCTTCCATATCTTACAACATGGTTTGATTCTCTTGAAGGTGTTTTGATTTGTCTCACGTTATGGGGTCAGTCCCCTTTACATAAGGCAGTCGAAGAGGGCTTCATTTTTGTACTCATGAAGCATCAGATGCGGGTTGTTCCCAATTCAGGCACAGGCAGCTTCTCCGCGGCTTCGATCGTACCGCCGCCTAAGCATTCTTCGCCATCGTAGAAGACGACAGCCTGGCCTGGAGTAATCGCCTTTTGTGGTTGGTCGAAGGAGACGTATATTGTCCCGTCTTCCCTAGGGGTCAGGGTAACCCCTTGGTCTTGCTGGCGGTAACGAAACTTAGCCGTGCATTTGAAAGGCTTGTCCGGCAGTTTGTCCATGCCTGCGATCCAGTTTACGCCCGAAGCGACCAGTCCTGTTGAATACAGACTAGGATGCTTGTCGCCTTGTACCACATAAAGAATGTTGTGCTCCAAATCCTTCTCGGCCACGAACCAAGGCTCTCCGCTGCCCGATCCTCCGATGCCAAGACCTTGCCGCTGCCCGAGCGTGTAGTACATCAAGCCGTCGTGACGGCCTTTGACTTCACCGGTCGTAATATCAACCATATCTCCGGACTGAGCTGGCAAATATTGGCTTAGGAACTCGCGGAAATTACGTTCCCCAATGAAGCAGACCCCTGTGCTGTCTTTTTTCTTAGCCGTATACAGCCCCGCTTCTTCGGCAATGCGGCGCACTTCCGGCTTAGGCAGGTGACCAATTGGGAACATCGCTTTGGATAGCTGTTCCTGATTCAACGCATTTAGGAAATAGGTTTGATCCTTATTGCTGTCTACACCACGCAGCAGCTTGTACATGCCGTCTTCTTGCACAACACGTGCATAGTGGCCTGTGGCAACATAATCAGCTCCTAAATCCATCGCTTTATTCAGAAATTCGCCGAACTTAATCTCGCGGTTGCACATCACATCCGGATTTGGGGTGCGTCCGCGCTTATATTCTTCGAGAAAATAGGCAAATACTTTATCATAGTATTCTTTCTCGAAATTTACGGTGTAGTACGGGATATCGATTTGCTCGCAGACGCGCCGCACATCCTCGGCGTCCTCTTCCGCCGTACAGCGGCCGAACTCATCGGTATCATCCCAGTTTTTCATGAAAATGCCGATAACATCATATCCTTGCTGCTTGAGCAACAGCGCCGTTACCGAGGAATCGACGCCTCCGGACATGCCGACGACAATTCTTGTTTCGCTGTTTGATCCAGACATCTATATCACTCCTTTGGCGGTTTCCCTGTCGATATTTTATCATAAGCAGCTCGCTTGGGCGATGCCGTCAAATTGTAAATGCCATGTAAACAATTTAGGCAAAGCCGGGCTGTTTTAATTTCCAAAAGACACGGGATGTGTTACGATAAACATAGGTTAATGATAGGAATAGGGAGTTATACGCTCACGTGCCCTTCAGGTACGGGCGAGGATCCCTGTCATATCTTTATTGATCAGAGTTCAATTATATAAATATTACTTGAAAATTGAAAGAGGTGGCTTCTTTGAAGATTTCCACAAAAGGACGCTATGGCTTGACAATCATGATGGAACTCGCTGCAAAGTTCGGTGAAGGACCTACTTCCTTGAAAAGCATCGCAGAGAAAAACCAGCTATCTGAGCATTATTTAGAGCAACTAATCGCCCCTCTGCGAAACGCAGGGCTTGTGAAGAGCGTACGCGGTGCTTATGGGGGTTACATATTATCACGTGCTGCGGAGGAAATCACAGCAGGGGATATTATCCGCGTATTAGAGGGGCCGATTTCCCCGGTAGACTTCACGGAAGAGGATGATCCGGCAAAGCGGGATCTATGGCTGCGCATTCGGGACGGAATTGCTGAGGTGCTGGATTCGACTACCCTGGAGAATCTGATCAATTTCGAAGAGCAAGGCGCGGATCAGAATTACATGTTCTATATTTAACAGGGATCAGGAGATCCCGCATCTTCAAAGGGATTTGAGGTTATTCTTAAAAAGTGTTACCCGCACTTTACCCGCATCAACTGTTGATAGCCCATTCGAACGTGAGTATGTCTAAGGACTATGTGGAGTGAGACTAATTGGTAATTCCGCTTCTTTGAATTTTTTTGCTGAAGCCTTTTGGTATTTTGCCCACTTTTCAAGACGTCTAACGCTTTAGCTAATGTATTCCATAGGTTACCAGCCGCTCGCTTTGCTCGTTTTTCGTTGGAGCGAAGGAGTGCCTGAGAACGCTACTCGCGTCGAGTTGTTGACGTCGATCGTTTGATTTCTCGTGTCGATGTCACCCTACTATAGTTCAGCAGCTTCAGCGGGTCGCAACCCCGTATAAGCGAGTAACAAAAAGTACGCCCAAAAAGTACGCCAAATAATTTGGGGTTATAGCAAACGGGACACCTCAATAAATTTTTTAAGTTCGTCCTTCTCAAGAAATTTGGGGAGGACTTGTCTTTTTTCTCCCGGTTTTCGCGCTGGGTGTATAGCTAGGTGATCAAGGGAGAGCCAGTGGTTTGTCAAGCAGCGAAGCGGATATTCCCAGGGACGGAAGACCGATACATGGCTCAAGTCGAATGTCCATGGCTATTTACTTAAAAACTAAAACGGCCAAGCGATTGAAATATTCGCTTGGCCGTTTTCTCTCTATGCATTTTATTAATTGACTTGATTCAAACTAACAGGACCTAGACTACCATAAGATCCTTGGAATTGTCCTTTAAGGACATAAGTACCTGCGCTAAGATAACCTACTGAATACTCGACAGGACTTGAAGAGGTTGGCCCAATATTCACGGTAGTCGAGAAGACTTTATTAAGTTGACCGGAGGGCCCTTTGGAATAAAGCGATAGCTCAACGGTTTCATTCGTAGAGCTCCATAGGCCAACACTTAATTTATGTTGAGCTGATTGGCTAACTGTCAAATCATGTGATGTTGCAGTATAGGCAGCAAATGCGCTAGTAGAGAAAGAGAAGCACGCTAATAATAAGATCAACACTACTTTTTTCATTAAATTCACCTCCCTTCTTGCTATGGAGTGTCTGTAGAGAAAAAGTATGTAGTGGTCAGATTAAAAAAAGTAATATTTTTATTATTCTATCAAAATAAAGATAATATGCATATATATTAAATTTCTGAATTTTAAAGGCATTCAAACAAGTGTACGGAAACCAACACTTCAAAGGAGTATGCCGAGGCTCAATTCATTAAAGGACATACAAGCGCAACACTGCGAATTTTTCAGGGCCCTTCCAATCCAGCAGACCAAAATAAACCGATAAGTTCGTATGTCATTTTACACAACACAAGTACGGGGCAAGTAGTCCATTGGGCCTTCGCTAATGGCGGTTTTTATAACCAACCAGTTAACTTAACACCTGGCAACTATATTGTATTTCTAGATAATAAATCTGATTTCCCAATCGATATGGATGTATACGTATTTTAAATAACAAGAAAGTCGCTGGTAACTCAGCGGCTTTTTATTAACCGGATGTAGTGTAGCCAGGTAGCAGGCTTGCATTGGGAGTAAGTTGTCGCAGGTTCAATATCCTGCCATTCGGATTATTCATCATTTTTAAATCCCCTTGACTGGCCGCTTCCTTGTGAGGCGGCATTTTTTATTGCAGGTAAATCCTTCCTTAGTGTCGAACTGGCTCAACTCGCTTTTCCTATACTTCCAGTATTACAACAAACCCAATACCTGAACGGTACTGGGTTGATTTTTATAGAAATTGTATTCGTTTTGCAAGACTCCCTTTGAGGAGTCTTTTTTGCTTCCATGCTTTCGCTTGGCTTCATAGGCGATAACCGTTTTCGAGGTTCCGTGACAGCCGTCCAATCCTTTAGTTGATTCGCACAATAAACTGTTCTTGAATAACCTTGGAGGTGAATATATGTTTAGACATATCAAGAAGAAGCGAGTTCATTCCGTGAAAAAGTTTAAAAAGTTTCCTAAAAAAGTTATTAAGGTAAAACGTAAGATTATTATTAACGCCCCGCAGGGCCCAGAAGGGCCTCCAGGGCCTCCAGGGCCACAGGGCCTGCAAGGCCCGGGTGGCCCCCCAGGACCCCAGGGCCCTCAGGGGCCAGCAGGAATACAAGGCCCGCCAGGGATTCCTGGACCACAGGGCATACCGGGTCCTCCGGGGAGTCCCGGAGCTCAGGGCCAGAGAGGTTTGCAAGGAGAAACTGGCCCCGCAGGCCCAGCCGGACCAGCAGGAGCCGGGATAAGCGATTTCTTAAGCATTTTCCGATTCGATCCCGGTACAGGAACGGATACGGTTCCAGGTAATTCGGCCATTGTATTTAACGGTATCCTTGCTAATGTCGGAGGGGCATTTACGTTTATAGCACCGTCCGATACGGTCACGATCAATGAGACGGGAAGCTATTTGATCAATTTTACGGTGCATAATCAGGGAAATGCCGATTTCAACTTAACCGTCAATGGAGATCCCATAACTCCCGTTCCTTTTACAGGCAACGGAGGCGGCCCGACTTCGGCGGAAGTCATTATAACGGTCACCACCGTCCCGACTACGATTCAACTGGTTAACGCCAACCCAACACCTGCTCAGCTTCACAACTTGACGAATACGACGCTGACGATATTAAAATTGACTCCGTAAGGGAATGAATTAGCTTAGCTTATCATCCGTAAATTTGACCTGCCTGTTTTGGCAGGTTTTTTTTATTATTATATGGAGGTAATTGCAAATAGACTGTATTTATATAACGTAGCATTTGACCAATTTAAATTTGCCAGCATGCGATTGAAATTATTCTATCCGATAAGAACGATCGCGCTTCGCCTGTGTTTTTTCCTGGCGGGGCTTTTCTATTTTGTCAATAGGAATGATGCGAGTGACGTGCACGATTTCCTCCAGCAGAAACCAGAATGCTCCTTCAACAGTGTGAAGCTGCACTTTCTTTGGGTCTGCTCCCCATTTGGGCAAGCCGCGCATTGTATCCCCGGAATCCAATCTTATGACGACTTCCTGTTCTAGCGTAACTGCCATTTTTAGTTCGTGCATCATTCTCACGCTCCTTAGTCATATATTCTTATCATCGGTATGTTGCCTTAGAAATTAAAGAGAATATGAAGATAAGATATACATTTACTGGACACCGGGTTGACGCGGCGTTATGATGGGAATGTTTCCGGGGAATAATACAATATAACGCATGAATTCAGGTTGTTTGCACAACCTTTCAAAGATAGGTGATTTCGTTGATTAGAAAAATATATTTGGATCATGCGGCCTCGACACCGATGCATCCGGAGGTTGCTGAGGCAATGATTTCTGTCATGACCGAAAAATTCGGGAATGCATCGAGCGTGCATTCCTTTGGCAGAGAAGCGAAACGGATGGTGAACGGGGCACGGGATCGTTTGGCGGCGTCACTCGGCTGCAGACCGGAGGAACTGGTGTTTACCGGAGGCGGCACAGAGAGCGATAATCTGGCGTTATTCGGTACGATACAAGCTCAAAAATCCCGCGGCAAGCATATCGTGACGACAGCTATAGAGCATCACGCCGTACTTCATTCCTGTCGCCAGCTGGAGAGGAATGGCTTCGAGGTGACGTATCTTCCGGTCGATCGTACCGGTCGCGTTCATCCGGAGCAGATCGCTCAGTCGCTGCGCCCGGACACGATTCTGGTCAGCGTCATGTACGGCAACAACGAAGTTGGCACCCTGCAGCCAATTGTGGAAATTGGCGAAATGGTTCGCCGCAATAACAGTGACACCGTGTTTCACGTGGACGCTGTTCAGGCTTTAGGCGCTGTTCCCATTCACTGTCATGAGCTCCCTGCCGATCTCATCAGCTTCTCCTCGCATAAGATTAATGGTCCTCAGGGTGTAGGAGCGCTGTATATTCGAAAAAAATTAATGATCGAGCCTATGCTCTACGGTGGTTTGCAGGAGAAAAAAAGACGGGCGGGCACGGAAAATATAGCGGGAATCATCGGCTTTGCCAAAGCCGCAGAGCTTGCTGCAGCCGGTTTGTCCAAAAGGCGGGAACATGATTTGATGCTGCGCACCACCTTGCTGAAAAGTCTTGAGTCTGCCGTTGGCCGAGGTTATTTTCACGTCAATGGAAATGAGGAGTATTATTTGCCGCATATCTTGAATATCAGCTTTCCGGAAATGCAGACGGAGACCATGCTGATGAATCTCGATATGGAGGGAATAGCGGTGGCTAGCGGCTCTGCCTGCACCTCGGGATCGCTTGAGCCATCCCATGTACTCGAAGCCATGAATCTTCCGCAAAATCTTTTGCGGTCCGCGATTCGATTTAGCTTTGGTTTGGGTAATACTAGTGAAGAAATAGAGTACACCGCCGAAAAAGTTGGAACCATCCTAACCCGTCTTCGTAAAAAAACATAATGGGCTTTCGTTTATAGACTGTCAGGAAAGGAGGATGTGTTCACTTTTTCACAATAAACTGTAATAAAGCCCAGCGAGGAGGGACCTCAACTCATGAGACTGCAAGATATGATAGGCTTGGCCGTCTTTGATGTCGAGGGCGGCAAGCAGGTCGGAAAAGTCCTCGATGTGATGTTGAATGAAGATTGGACTATCTCGGGCATTGCGTTGGAGGGCAAGATCATGTTTTCCTCCAATATGAAAGTGGTGCTCTGGGAAGATATCGTCGCTTACGGCGAGGATGCCGTCATGATTCGCAATCAACAGGCTGTCCGCAGATGGGAAGCCGAGAATATACAGCTTACCTTCATTTCGGGTAACGGCAAATTGAAGGAACTTCCCGTTCTTACGGAAGACGGGACGATGATTGGATACGTTGCGGATGTTTATTTTGACCAGGATTTGGGAAATACAATTACTGGTATCGAAATTAGTGACGGATTCATATCCGACCTGATGGAGGGGCGAAAAACATTGCCTTTTATACCAGGGATGACGAAAGGGGAAAATGCGATCATGGTCCCCCCGAACAGTGAGCAACGACTGGAGAAGACCATGAATTCTATCAATGGATAGGTGATAATTGAATGATGAAATGTCCAAATTGCAGCTCCAAGGATATCGGGAAAATCGGTTCCCATCAATTTTATTGCTGGGGATGCTTTATTGAATTGACGGTAAACGGCGAGAAAATGTCCGTATACCAAGTGGAGGAAGACGGTACGCTCAGCTCCTTGGATGATTTGTTCTTCGGAGATGAAATGTCGCAGGATTTCTCGCAAATGCAAGCTTCAACTTAATATGGTCGGCCTACATATAGAACTAATTCTATAGTGGCCGGTGAACCCTTCTTCATAGCGGAGAGGGGTTTGTTTTTTTGAATTCTCGATAAAGAAGCTGCTTTTCATATTTTATGACGATGCTCTTGCTAA
Source organism: Paenibacillus lentus (assembly GCF_042714055.1). Lineage (GTDB taxonomy): Bacteria > Bacillota > Bacilli > Paenibacillales > Paenibacillaceae > Fontibacillus > Fontibacillus lentus_A. The sequence continues at coordinate 163,712 of NZ_JBHGVC010000006.1, read as the reverse complement.
CATGTACGATTAATTTTTGCGCGGCAGGCATATACTGACCTATAGCCAGTCCACCGCCAAGGAGGGATCGCGCGTGGAACCGATCTATAAAAGTAAAATGTTCCGCAATGGAATGTGGCTGCTGCTAGCACTCGTCATTCTTTATTTTATTTGGCTGCTTCGTCCGATGTTAGCCCTGGTCTACGGATTCCTTAAGGCTGTGCTTGCCCCTTTTGTCATAGCGATGATCATTTCTTATATCCTCAATCCCGTGGTACGGATGCTGGGCGGCCGCAAAGTACCGAGGACAATGGCCGTTCTGCTGATTTATGCGGTGTTTTTGACCAGCCTTTCGGTTATTCTGATCAATGTGATTCCGATGTTCATAGAGCAGCTTGAGGAACTGGGCGAGCACTTGCCTGAGCTGACTTTACATACCCAGCAGATGATCAATCGTTGGGACAGCAGTCTTCTTCCAGGCAGCATTCGGATGGGGATGAACAACTGGTTTTTTCAATTCGAGCATCGGCTGGCTGATGGGATTTCCAATTTCCTGGACAATATCGGAACGACAATCGGGGTCGTCTTTAATGCGTTTATCGTTCCTTTTCTCATCTTTTATATGCTGAAGGACTTTGAGGCGTTTGAGCGAATGATATTGCACTATTTACCGCGTACGCGCCGCAAGTCAATCGTTGCCTTATTAAAGGATATCGATGATGCGCTTGGCAACTATGTACGAGGACAGCTGCTCGTATGCGTCATCATTGGCGTGCTCGCCTATTTTGGCTATATGATCATCGGCATGCCTTTTGCACTGCTCTTTGCGGGAGTAGTTGCAGTTTGCAATATCATCCCTTACCTTGGCCCCTTTTTGGGAGCTGCGCCCGCGCTGGTCATGGCTACAACGATTTCGTGGCGCATGGTGCTGATGGTGGTGTTGGTCAATACGATATGCCAATTCATTGAGAGCAACATTATCTCTCCTCAGGTCGTGGGAAGATCGCTGCATTTGCATCCGATGCTTATTATATTCGCTCTGCTCGTTGGCGGGGAAATCGCCGGAGTGGCGGGGCTCATTCTGGCAGTTCCTTTATTTGCGGTGGCAAAAGTGATCATTCAGCATTTTTACACGTATTACGTCCGTCGCAAAACGGTTTAAACCGCATTGACAGCGGGAATCCCGCCTTATATACTTATTATTGATTTATTTACGATCTGTATAGATGCAAATCGTTGACGAAATGAAGTACGTCCATGTTCATTGTTCCAGAGAAGGCGTTCCTTCGTGAAGCTGCGGGCAGGCATTAGCACCGCTGTATCGCGTTGGCTGAAAGAACCCGATCATTGACCGGACGGAAAGCTGATTTCAGAGAGCGAAGCAAATTCGCCGGGTGGTTCCCGTTATAGAGCCGTTCGAGGCGATCGTTTCTTTCGGAAGCATGATCATGTTCATGGTCTGAAATACGATAACCAGGGTGGTACCGCGAGTTAATCGTCCCTGATATTCAGGGGCGTTTTTTCTATTTTTCACAGAAAATACATGCATATTGATCTATTTAGGAGGAACTCTTATGAAATCTAGTGAAATTCGTTCCAAGTGGCTGGAGTTTTTCGCCAGCAAAGGACATAAAATCGAACCGAGCGCATCTCTCGTTCCCCATAACGACCCTTCTTTGCTATGGATTAATGCTGGAATGGCCCCGTTAAAGCCTTATTTCGACGGCCGGGTGAAGCCGGACAATCCCCGCATGGCGAATTCGCAGAAGTGTATCCGTACCAATGACATTGAGAATGTCGGCAAGACGCGGCGCCATCATACCTTTTTTGAGATGCTGGGCAACTTCTCGATCGGCGATTATTTTAAAGAAGAAGCGATCACCTGGGCGTGGGAGTTTCTGACGGGAAAAGAGTGGATCGGATTTGATCCGGAACGCTTGTCCGTTACGGTATATCCGGAGGATGAGGAGGCTTTTAAGCTATGGAATGAGAAGGTTGGCATTCCGGCGGAGCGAATTATTAAGCTGGAGGACAACTTTTGGGATATCGGCGAGGGTCCATGCGGGCCTTGTACGGAAATTTTCTATGACCGCGGTGATGCTTACGGCGATTTGTCCGATCCGGACTGCACGCCTGGCGGCGAGAACGAGCGCTTCCTGGAAGTATGGAACCTCGTCTTCTCGCAATTCAATCATAATAAAGATGGCAGCTATACGCCGCTGCCTAACAAAAATATCGATACCGGAGCAGGGCTGGAGCGGTTTGCCTCCATCCTGCAAAACGTGAATTCCAATTTCGACACGGATTTATTCATGCCGATTATCGATGACACGGTTAAAATAGCCGGGATTCAATATGGGGCAAGCGAAGATAGCGATATAGCGATGAAAGTGATTGCCGACCATATTCGTACGGTTGCTTTTGCTGTAGCTGACGGTGTGCTTCCGTCCAATGAGGGCCGCGGATATGTTATCCGTCGCCTGCTCCGCCGAGCTGTCCGTTACGGGAAGACGCTGGGTCTTGATAAGCCGTTCATGTACAACCTCGTTAAGACGGTTGGCGACATTATGGGCAGCTACTATGAGGATGTCGTTACGAAACGTGAATTCATCGAGAAGGTCATTCTCACGGAGGAAGAGCGGTTCCATGAGACGTTGAGCGATGGACTGGCTATACTGTCCCAAATCAGCGAGCAAGCCAAGGCGGAAGGCCGTACGGTTATCGGCGGCGCAGATGCCTTCAAGCTGTATGATACGTATGGCTTTCCGCTGGATCTGACCGAGGATTTTGCGGCAGAGCAAGGCCTGACTGTAGATCGCGAAGGTTTTGAGGCCGAAATGGAGGGTCAGCGCGAGCGTGCCAGGGCTGCAAGCCATAAGGGAGGCAGCATGTCGGTACAAGGCGGGGTATTGGCTGATTTTACGACTAAAACAGATTTCGTTGGATATAATGAGCTAGAAACGTCAACTAACATATTAGCAATAATCGCGAATGACACATTTGTCGACGTGCTGTCTGCGGGTGAGAGCGGCCAAGTTATTTTGGAGACAACTCCATTCTATGCCGAGAGCGGCGGCCAGGTAAGCGACAAGGGCATTATACTGAGCGAATCGGGCAGCGCGGATGTAGAGGGATTGTTTAAAGCTCCGCGTGGACAGCATGTTCATCAAGTGACGGTGAAGTCGGGCGAGCTGCGTGTCGGAGCAGTTGTAACGGCTCAGGTTGATCGGAAGCTCCGCAGCGAGATTCTGAAAAACCATACCGCTACGCATCTGCTTCACAAAGCGCTTAAAGAGGTGCTGGGGGAGCATGTTAACCAGGCCGGTTCCTTGGTCGAACCGCAGCGCCTGCGCTTTGACTTCTCGCATCTCGGCAGTATTTCCGCCGAGGAGCTGGCCGAGATCGAGCGCAAGGTGAACGAGCAAATATGGAATGCGCTGGATGTCGTCATTGAATACAAGCCGATTGACGAAGCCAAAGCGATGGGCGCGATGGCTCTGTTCGGCGAGAAGTACGGCGATATCGTCCGCGTCGTTCAGGTTGGAGACTACAGCCTTGAGCTTTGCGGAGGCTGCCATGTGAGCAATACGGCGGAGATCGGTCTGTTCAAGCTGATCAGCGAGAGCGGTATCGGTTCGGGAGTGCGTCGGATCGAGGCGGTTACAGGCCGTGGGGCATACTTGTACATGGATGGCCAGCTAGAGCTCCTCAAGCAATCCGCAGCGCTGCTTAAATCGAATGTGAATGAAGTGCCGAAACGGATCGAGGCTCTTTATCTGCAGCTGAAGGAGCTTGGACGCGAGAACGAGTCGCTGCAGAGCAAGCTGAGCTCCATCGAGGCTGGCGAGCTGACGAGCCGGATAGTCGAAGTAGGAGGAACCAAGCTTCTTGCGGCACGGGTAGAAGCAGGAAGTATGGATATGCTAAGAACCTTGGCGGACGAACTGAAAATCAAGGTGCCTGATGCAGTCATCGTGCTTGGGGCAGCGATGGACGACAAAGTGAACTTTGTTGTAGCCGTACCGCAGGAACAGGTGAAGCGCGGCATTCATGCCGGCAAGCTGGTTAAAGAAGTTGCCGCCGTTTGCGGCGGAGGCGGAGGCGGCCGGCCGGATATGGCTCAGGCTGGAGGCAAGGACGTCTCCAAGCTGGAGGATGCCTTGAAATTGGCTGAAGGGTGGATTGCCGCGCAGCAATAACTGATTATAAAATTCAATGCCGTAACCGAAAATTTCCTTAAAGAACCTACAGTATGATATAGTAAGGGTAGACTAAGAGGAAACCAGACTGCGATCAAGAAGACGTATGTCTTAAGAAGCGAGGTGTCATCATGGACTACATGGATAAAACCGTCAAGTTTAATGTCAAAGGTGATGAGCAGGAGGCGTCTGCGCAGGAAATTCTTCTTACGGTATATGAAGCTTTGCAGGACAAAGAATATAATCCAATCAACCAGATCGTCGGATACCTCCTTTCGGGAGACCCGGCATATATACCGCGCCACAACAATGCGAGAAGCCTGGTGCGCAAGAAGGAACGTGACGAATTGATTGAAGAACTGGTAAGATTTTATATGTCCAGTCACCGTTAGGAGAATGGCATGAAAATTATGGGTCTGGATTACGGGGATCGCAGAATCGGTGTAGCGGTTAGCGATATCTTCGGATGGACCGCCCAAGGCGTTCAAGTGATTGAACGCCGGCGGGAAGGCGATGAATACGATCGGATTGCTGAGCTGGCCAATCAGCATGAGGTGGAGGAAATCGTAGTTGGTCTGCCGAAGAATATGAACGGATCAGTCGGTCCTCGTGGTGAAATATGCAAGGACTTTGCGGAAGAGCTTCAGAACAGGATCAAGGTGCCGGTTCATCTATGGGATGAAAGGCTAACCACCGTCTCTGCACAACGGACGCTAATTGAAGCGGATGTGAGCAGAAAGAAGCGCAAAGGAATTGTGGATAAAATGGCCGCGGTTTTGATTTTACAAAACTATTTGGACTCTAAGAGTAAAAAGTGAGGGTGATCGCATATGTCTAAAGATCGTATCGGCAATGAAGAAGAACCGGAAATTATTTATATCCCTGACGATGAGGGCAATGAGGAAGAGTTTGAAGTCATCATGAAGTTCGAGGTTGACGGTTCAGATGCGAAGTATATGATGGTCGTTCCTCTGGAATCCGATGAGGACGCTGAGGCCGAAGAGGTATACGCATTTCGTTACGAGGAAGACGGCGATGATCTAAAGCTGTATACAATTGAGAGTGATGAGGAATGGGAAATCGTAGAGGAAACGTTCAATACGTTAATCGATGAGTTCGACGGGGAGGATCAGGATTCATGACGGAATATTCCGCCGAGAATGTTGTATGGACCTCCCGAGTTCTGGATGCATTTGGAGCTGTCGTTGAGCTCCAGGATGAGCGGGGACAGGTCTCCTATTACTCGATTGAGAAGGAATTCGACATTGGGGGCAGCTCATATGCGGTTCTTCGCGCAGAGAACAGCGGAGAAGCTGAACCGGAAATCTTGAAAATTATTAGCGATCCGGACGGGACTTTGCAGCTCGTTACGATCGATGATGATGACGAGTGGGAGAACGTATCTGAATTGTACGATGAATTAACTTTCCCAGAATAGCAGCAAACACATTTTTATAGATAAGTCTGAGAAGGGCGGATACCGCCCTTTTTGGCTGTTAAGGAGTTGATTCGTTGAAGAAGGTATGGAAGTGGCTGATTTCCTTGCTGCTGCTAGTGCTTATAGGTGCTGGTGCTCTAGCCGCATATGGATATATGGAAATGCAGCCCCTGAAGCGTTCAGAGCAGGCCGTCCAAATTACGATTGAGGCAGGTACTGGTACGGCTACGATTGCAAATATCCTTGAAGACCAAGGTTTAATCAAGAATTCTTTTTTATTCAAATCCTACTTGAAATGGAAGTCCGAAGGTACTCGATTCCAAGCTGGCGTTTATGAAATGCAGCCTGGCGTGACCTATGATGAAATTATCCAAAAATTGAACAGCGGCGATGTGGTTAAAGCCGAGATGATTCGTTTTACCATTCCAGAGGGCTATACTGTAAAGCAAATGGCGGATAAACTCACCGAAGCCGGCTACGTGGATAAAGAATTATTCCTAAATCTGGCGAAAGAGGCCGAGGGGATTGAAGGGGCGATCCTTGCCGACGTTCCTGCGCCATCAGAGCTGAATTATCGCTTGGAAGGCTATTTATTCCCGGAAACTTATGAACTGGAGAAGGGAAGCAGCGAGGCGGACATCATCTCAAGAATGCTCCAGGAGACCGAGAAGCGCATAAAGAGCATTCCCGATTTCGACCAAAAGCTGAAAGCGCGGGGACTTGATTTTAACCAATTGATGACGGTAGCGTCTCTGGTGGAGCGCGAGGTAGTGGCGGATAGCGAACGAAGCCTTGTCGCTGGAGTTATTTATAACCGTATCGCTAAGGATATGAAGCTGGAAATTGACGCCACGGTTCAGTATTTGCTGGATAAGCCGAAGGAACGGTTATTGTATAAGGATCTTCAAAGCGTAGACAGCCCTTATAATACCTATATGTACAAGGGATTGCCTCCCGGACCGATTGCGGCTCCGAGCTTGAAATCGATTGAAGCCGCACTGGAGCCCGAGGCATCGGAATATTTATTCTATGTAACAAAAAAAGACGGCAGCGGCGAGCATTTATTCGCCAAGACGTATGCGGAGCATTTGAAAAATATTAAAAAAAGTAAGGCTACAGCCAACTAACTGAGGTGTATGAATATGGGAAATAAACCGGAGCTGCTTGTTCCAGCCGGTTCTTTGGCGGAGCTGGAGAGCTATCTGGAAGCTGGAGCTGATGCGGCGTTAATCGGCGAGGAGAAATATGGAATGAGGCTGCCCGGCAGCTTCACGCCGGAGGAAATCGCTGAAGCCGTAAAGCTGGCTCACGCCCGGAACGCGAAGGTTTACGTTAGCGTAACAAATATCATCAGCAATGAATTGCTGGAGGAGCTTCCGCTGTATCTGCAGCGATTAGAGCAGTCTGGAGTTGACGGTGTACAATTCGGAGATCCCGCGGTACTGCAGGCGGTGAGGTCGATGAACTTACATTTGAAGCTGCACTGGAACGCCGAGATGACATCGACGAATTATGCGACAGCGAATTATTGGGGGAGCAAGGGAGCTTCGCGAGTCGTTTTGGCCCGTGAGCTGAATATGGATGAAATTACGGAAATGCAGCCGAAGCTTAAGCTTGATTCAGAGGTGCAGATCCATGGAATGACGAATATATATCACTCCAAGCGGCGTCTCGTGAACAGTTATTTGACGCATCAGGGAAGGGCTCCTGAACAGGACGGAGCTGATTTGGGCAAAGAACGGGAACTATTCCTGGTTGAAGCAGAGCGGCCCGGCGAGAAATTTCCGATTTATGAGGATACGAATGGAACGCATATTATGAGTTCTGACGATATTTGCATATTGGAGGATTTGCATCATCTGATGGCTTCCGGTGTGCACAGTTTCAAAATTGAGACTTTGCTAAAGGATGTTAATTACAATACAACGGTCATACGTGTCTATCGTCAAGCGATTGACAGCTACTTCAGCAATCCGGACGATTACGAATTGAATGAAGATTGGCTGGATGAAATTCGGAAAGTTCAGGATGCTGAGCGCGAGTTGTCATTCGGTTTTTTCTACAAAGAGCAAGTATATTAATAGATGCAAGAGGTGAACGAGGATGCAAACGGCACAGAAACATCAGCCGAAATATACCGGGAAACGCTATCGCTTAGACAAGCCTGAGCTGCTTGCTCCGGCAGGAAATTTGGAGAAGCTGAAATTTGCGATCCATTATGGGGCGGACGCAGTATATATCGGGGGACAGAAATACGGTCTTCGTTCGAATGCGGACAATTTCAGCTTTGAAGAGATGCGCGAGGGTGTAGAATTCGCAAAGAAATACGGAGCCAAAGTATTTGTGGCCACGAATATATATGCACATAATGAAGATGTTGAGGGTATTGAGGAGTATTTGCGCAACTTGTACGATGTAGGGATTACAGCAATTATCGCTGCGGATCCGGTCATTATTGATACGGCGCGCCGGGTCGTTCCAGGACTTGAGGTGCATTTAAGCACCCAGCAATCCACGGTCAATTGGCAGGCGGTCAAGTTCTGGAAGGACGAGGGCTTGCCGCGGGTCGTGTTAGGCCGGGAAACCAGCATGGAGGAAATCCAGGAAATCAAGAAGCATGTGGATATAGAGATTGAATCCTTTATCCACGGGGCCATGTGTTCATCCTATTCCGGGCGGTGCGTTCTGTCCAACCATTTCACGGACCGTGATTCGAATCGCGGGGGCTGCTGTCAGTCCTGCCGTTGGAAATACGATTTGTTCGAGGAAGGCTCCCCAGAAGAGGTATGGGTTTCGGAAGAGGAGTTCGCCATGGCGCAGTCCGTGCAGTCACCTATAACCGGGGTTACCCCGCTTCCGCTCTTTCAAGAGGAGGATAATCCGTTTACGATGGGCTCCAAGGATTTATGCATGATTGCCCATATTCCGGATCTGATCGATGTCGGGGTCGACAGCTTTAAAATCGAGGGACGAATGAAATCGATCCATTACGTGGCTACCGTGGTGAACGTCTATCGTCAAGCGATCGATTCGTATATGGCCGATCCTGAGAACTATGTGCTTAAGCCGGAATGGCTGGAGGAAATCAATAAGGCGGCCAATCGTCCGCTGAACACCGGATTTTTCTACGATACGCCGGATCATGAGGATCATATTTACGAACCTGAGGAGAAGGCCGTGCCTTATGACTTTGCGGGACTAGTGATGGATTATGATGCGGCTGAGGGAACGGCGGTCATTCAGCAGCGCAACCACTTTAAGCCTGGACAGGAAATCGAATTTTTTGGTCCAAACGGCACCTTCTTTAAGCAAACGGTGGGAACGATTTGGGATGAAGAGGGCAATGAATTGGATGCGGCGCGCCATCCGCTGCAAAGAATTAAAATGAAAGTGGAGCAGCCCGTTTCTTATTTCGATATGATGAGAAAAAGAAAATAGATAAATGCTTTACAGAAAAAGAGTCTTTTCCGACTGGGACAAAAGACTCTTTTTTACTGTCTTTTTAACTTTTTTAGCTGAATATTAAACTCATAGGAGATATTTACCGATAATAAAAAAGGAAAAGGTGGGTTTTTGTCGAATATAAACAAGCAGCGCAGGAAAATTTTATGAGGCTTGGACACGACCTCGGGTCCTACTTTTATGAGTTTAATTATTATGAGTGGTGGGTGATCAACATGAAATTGGTTCCAAAGAAGGAGAACCAAGCTAAAGACAACAAAAAAGAGATGAAGAAAGGTACGGATAACGGACAGCCTAAAAATAAAGTAGGTGCGGGTTGGAAAGACAAATTTAGCAATGTGATCGAGCTTCTTCCCAAAGACATCAACCCAGCTAGGTCGGTAGGTATTCGTTTATTTCTCATATTCTTTATTGCCATTATGTTTTTCGTGTTGGCGATAGGCGTTTTATCCTATCAAATGGCGAAGGGCACGATTGAGAAAAATGCCGAAACAGCGAGTCAGCAAACCATTGTACAGACATCACAGAAGCTGGATATTATTTTTCAAAAGTATGAGGAAACGCTGCAGCAAGTATTCCTGGACGATGAAATGCAGAAGGCCATTCGGGATGCTTCACTCTCAACTACGTCTGATTATGACCGGTTTACAACCTCTAACCAAATGAGAAATCGTCTGAACTCCATGACGTTCTCAAGTAAGGGTGTAGTAGCGGTTTACATGGTTCCTGGAGAAGAGGATTTAGTTGGTCCTGTAACATCAGGGAGTGCGGACAACGAATTCGTCAACAATATTCGCAATGAGCCTTGGTTTGAGGACATGGCCAATACTTCGCAGGTTAAATGGGTTACAGGATCAAACGAGTATACAACCGGAACGCAAATTTTCAGATTGGTTAGATCCGTGCAAAGCGTCAGCAGCATGAAACGCTTTATTTTGGTGGCAGATATCAACCTGGATATTTTGAACGGATATTTACAGGAGCTTAACCTCGGCAACGGCTCTAAAGTTCAAATGCTTACGGCGGATAATATGGTTGTAGGCTCTTCAGCCGAAGGAGAGTATGGACAGCAGTCCGAGTTTAACATCCAGAAAAAAGAAAACGAGGTCAAAGGCAGTTCACGTATTAAGGATGCGCAGGGCAGAACGATACTTGCTGTCTACAATACCCAGGAAAATTCCGGCTGGACGCTAATGGGCGTGCTGCCTACGGATGAACTGACTAAGGATGCAAAAGGAATTCTATTTACCACGTTTATCTCGCTAGCGGTTGTAGCTGTTATTGCCATTCTGATTGGAATTTGGATGGTTAGAATGATCGCTCGTCCGCTCGTTCAGCTTAAGAATCTGATGGAGGAAGGCTCGAAAGGAAACCTTAATGTCCGGATGAAGCCAAAATCTAAGGATGAAATCGGTATGCTGACCGCCAGCTTTAACGTGATGATGGAGCAAATTACACAGCTCGTCCAACAAACAAACAGTTCCGCGCAGGATGTACTGGATACCGCGGCAGAGCTGACGCAAGCTTCGAATAAAACAGCTATTTCCGCCAAGGAAATCGCGATCGCCACAGAGGAGATTGCTAACGGAGCAACAAGCCTGGCTAACGAAGCCGAGCGGGGCAACGAGCTGACAGAGAACATTTCGCGGCAAATGGATCATGTTATTGCTGCAAATAAAGAAATGGAATCTTCCGCTCGTCAGGTAGAGAGATCCAGTCAGCAAGGTACTGAATATTTGAACGAGCTATTGCAGAAGACAAGTGTAACGGGTGAAATGGTCAATGCGCTTACCGAGAAGGTAGATTCGTTGAAATCAAGCACATCCTCAGTACTTAAGGTGTTGGATGTTATGCAGAATATTACGCAGCAAACGAATATTCTGTCGCTTAATGCAACGATTGAAGCTGCTCGTGCCGGAGCCGCAGGACGCGGATTTATGGTCGTAGCGGATGAAATTCGCCAGCTTGCCGACCAATCCCGTCAATCCATTACGATGGTCGGCGAAATTACCGACAATATTCAAAAGGAAATGAACGAGACCGTTCAGGCCCTATCCGAGGCTAGCCCGCTGTTCCAGGATCAAATCAAGTCCGTGAAAGAAACGAGTCAAATCTTCGTTTCCGTTCAGGAGCAAATGGAAGGCTTTGTGCAGCATCTTGATTCCGTAACCTTATCCATCGATGGGCTGAATCAATCGCAATCCGTCTTGTCTGAGGCAATGAGCAACGTCAGTGCGGTAGCACAGCAATCGTCCGCTACTTCCGAGGAGGTTGCTTCGCTCAGTAGCGAGCAGCAAACCGTAGGAGATCAACTGGTGAATCTGTCCAATAAACTTGAGAATGTATCCAACGGTTTGAAGGAATCCCTATCCAAGTTTACAGTGTAACTCCTAGACAAAAATATAGGTGTTATAATATGGACAATACTGGAGTATATGTTACTATAATTATAAAATCTTTATTCTGAGGTGATCCAAGGTTGATAGGTCGTAGTGGCAATCCGACATTGAATGACAAAACATTCGATCAAATCGGATATCATTCTGGACAGGATGCAATGACCATTGAAGGTACGGTAAATAAAGTGTTTATTACACTTGCAGTGCTTTTAGGGGGCGCATTTGCTTCTTGGTCCATGTATTTCAATGGGCAGAACGTGCTGCCATATGCTATAGGCGGGGCGATCGGCGGGTTTATCCTCGCTCTGATTATTAGCTTCAAGCCGACGACAGCTCCATTTCTCGTTCCGATTTATGGAGTGTTGGAAGGTTTGTTTCTAGGTGCGATTTCTGCAAGGTTCGAAAATGTAAACCAGGGAATTACGTTGCAAGCTGCGCTGCTGACGATGGGTGTCTTTATCGCCCTGCTGCTAGCTTATAAGTCAAGGCTCATTAAAGCGACGGAAAATTTCAAGCTTGGCGTGTTTGCGGCTACAGGCGGCATTGCGCTGGTATATCTGCTTAGCTTCATCCTTGGATTCTTTGGAATCTCTATTCCATATCTGCATGAAAGCAACTGGATTGGAATCGGAATTTCCGTCGTCATTGTGATTGTGGCGGCTTTGAATCTTGTTTTGGATTTCGATTTTATTGAGAATGGTGCTAATCAGGGTGCTCCGAAGTACATGGAATGGTATGGCGCCTTCGGATTGATGGTTACCCTAGTATGGCTCTATATCGAGATGCTTCGCCTTTTGGCCAAATTGGCGAGCAGAGACTGAATAACGATTTATAAGTTTTGGGGTGGAGAAATGATCTCCACCTCTTTTTTAATTCTATATAGATTGTGAAGAAAATGATCTAAAAGTCCTTGTTTTCTGGGTACACTTTAGTATTGCAACAGATGCGCCGTGATATAGTCTTAAGAACTATTTAATTTATGACATTAGCTTTCGATATTATAAATAGGGTTTACAGAAAATAGATTCTTGTTCCTGATAAACCGGGAATAATGCCTCAGACTGTGAACGAATTGATGAGAAGGGAGGGTCTTTCCTTTGAGAACTCATGTGATGGAGCTTAGGGCCGGAGATAGATTAAAGGAAGATACTTTTAATCGTGCTGGGCTTCATGTTCTACCTAAAGGAACGCTAATTAAAACCGAGGAAATTGCTTTATTAATTCGCCAAAGCATCGATTATGTCGATATTGAACCGCGTGACGGGAGCGGTGCGGCTGAATCTGCAGAAGTTGCGGGTAGTCAGGGCTTTAGCCAGAGATTGCAGGAAAACTTTGATAAAACCATTCAAGGCTTTCAGGCCATATTCCTTGAGGCGCTAACTACGGGCAAATTTAATCAGTCCATGGTTGACGAGAAACTGCTTCCGACCCTGGAGGCATTGGATGAACGAAAGAATGTTACCTCGCTGCTGTATATGCTCGGCAATGACGATTTGAACATTTATAACCATTCGCTGCAAGTTGGACTACTGTCTTATTACATAGCTACCTGGCTCGGATACTCCAGAGAAGAGTGCCATGAGATTAGTAAAGCCGGGTATCTGCACGATATCGGCAAAAGCCGCGTGCGACAATCCATAAAGAACAAAAGTGAAAGTGATTTACAAGGTGAGGAACTGGAGGAAATGAAGCGGCATACCAATTATGGCTACGATATTATTCGCGACTCTATCAAAGATAATCAAACGATCGCACTTGCTGCTCTCCAGCATCACGAATATGAAGATGGATCGGGATACCCGCTGGGAATTGGAAAAGGCGAAATACATCCTTATTCGCAAATTGTCGCTGTAGCCAATACTTATGTGGATATGACGACGAATACAAGACAACCCCATGACAGCTTGTTAACGGTTCTGCGGAAGGTGTATGAACTTGGCTTCGGCAAGCTGAATGAAAAAGCGGTTCAAGCGCTGACCCAAAATCTCCTGCCGAACTTTATTGGCAAGCGGGTGCAATTAAGCAATGGGGAAATCGCCACGATCGTATATAACAATCCCACAGATATATTCAAGCCTCTCGTTAAGGTTGATGATTTCTTTAGGGATCTGTCGCGGGAGCGAGACATTGAAATTGAAGAGATTTTTTTTGAGTAAGTAAAGCAATCTTATAATTCAAGCCTGACTGGAGTCTAAATTCAGTTGGGCTTTTTAATTTTATGAAGTAATGCAGAGGTCACGGCTTCACAACGGTATATAGCTTTTCTGCCTGAGCGCCTTTAGGCGTTTTTTCTCATTTCACCTACTGTTTGACGCTGCTTAATGCCTAGCTAGTGTGAAGTGGCTTTTCCCAGGAAATAATGAGAAGACGGAAAGGTGGAGGACGATGACATTACTTCGGAAAAAACGCATATTTTATATTTTAATAGGATTTATGTTGGTGCTTTGCTTGTACGTGCTAAGAGTAGTGTGGATTCAGATTGCATCAGCAAGAATGGCTATTAGTGCTTCCGGGATGACGATGAATGAACTTTCGGTACGCCAGCGCGAGGAAGGAATTGAGCTCGATCCTGGGAGAGGACAGTTCTTGGATCGGAACGGTTATCCTTTAACGGGTTCTACGGTATGGGTTCCAGTCCTATTCCCTGTAAAGGATTTGCCGGATGAGATTCAGGTGAGTGCAATGGCTGATCTGCTTGATGTTTCAGTTACGGAACTGGAAAAGAAATGGAGCAAGCTGCAATATCCGTATATATGGCAAGACGGCGACGGGCCTGCTCCGCTTGTGCTCTCAAGTGAAGAAGCGGGAAAGTGGACGCAAATTAGCGGTTTTAAAGTTCTCCCTTTTATGCAGCGCTATCTGGAGGAGGCCTCCGGAAAACAATGGCTGGGCTATGTTTCTCAACGCCCCGATTTTATTCGCAGCCTGCAGGGGGAGCAAAACAGCCGTGCGGTTCCCTTAACGATGCAAGTAGGGGCAGCCGGGCTGGAACGAACATTTGATCAATTTCTGCGTGGTGTAGGCTCAACCCGGGCTGCATTTACGGTTGATGGACAGAAGCGGCCGCTGCTTGGATTAGGCCTCCGTCTTAAATCGAGCAACGATCGTTATTATCCGCTTTCCGTCCGGACGACTGTCGATCAGACGATTCAACAGCAGTTGGAGAGCTTGACCGAACAAATGGAAATCCGCGAAGGAGCAATAGTTGTGCTGGATGCGGCGCAAGGAGATGTCGTCGCTATGATATCGCGCCCCTTTTTCAATCCTCGGCATATTGATCTGGCTCAGGGAAATTGGAGTAATCATGCCGTAAAAGCTGCAGTTCCAGGCTCGATCTTTAAAACTGTGATTGCAGCAGCCGCTTTGGAGGAAGGTGTGACAACCCCCACAGAAGTGTTTCATTGTTCTGGACATTACGGTAAATATGGTCTCTCTTGCTGGAAGGAAGGAGGACATGGCAAGATTACGTTGGAGCAGGCATTTGCTCAATCCTGTAATATTGTTTTTGCAACATTGGGGGAGAGACTTACGGCGGCAAGCATCGAGCAAACGGCTGATAAGCTCGGAATAGGACGCGCTATTGGCTGGTATGATCCATCCTTTCGGGGAGGGGCAGCTCTAAGGCAAATCGATCAGGAGGAAGCAGGGACTGTATTTGCCAAAGGAATTCAGCCTGACGGCGGAGCTAAGGCTCAAACGGCTTTAGGCCAACGCGACGTTATGCTGTCTCCCTTGCAGGCTGCAAATCTGGTCGTCACTTTGCTGCATGGCGGGAAAGTAACTGCTCCGAGGCTTGTACAGGATATTTATTTTAAAAATGGTACGCAAATGCTTAAGTTTCCTTTCCAATCCTCTCCTTCGAGCTACGGAGCCATTTCTCCAGCTACAGCGAGGACGCTGCTAAAATTGATGGGTAAAGTTGTGAAACAGGGAACGGGCCAAACCTTACAGGCGGCCGATTGGAATTTGGCAGGCAAATCGGGAACAGCTCAAGTCGTATCTGCTGGCCGGCCTGCTAATCATCAGTGGTTTATTGGATACGGGCCGGTAGAACATCCCCGTTATGCGGTAGCCGTTCTCGTGGAAAATCGGCGGGCTGGCGCGCCCCACCAAGCCACGGAATTATTTCGCCGAGTCATGGACATTTTAGCAGGAGGAAAGAATTCATAATAAAAAGACCCTAATTTTGGAGTTAATATGATAAAATAAAAGGGATACACTAAAAGCCTTAGGGCCCGCCAAAGTCAGTGAATGAGATAGAAAAGTGGGGAAAAGACATGGAGACTTTGCTGCTGTGGTTATTTTATATTTCAACACTATACGCTTTCATACCCGGCTTGATTACGCGGCTGTTCGGATTTCGTGTATTTCGGCGCGGAATAGGCATGAACGAATTTGCCCTTACCTTTGATGATGGGCCAGACCCGGTATATACGTCGCTGCTGCTTGATTTATTGAAAAAGTATGAGGCGAAGGCTACGTTTTTTGTCGTTGGTTCCAATGCGGAGAAATATCCGCATTTAATCAAGCGAATGCATGAAGAAGGACACTTGATCGGCATTCATAACTATGTCCACAAAACGAACTGGCTGATGGGGCCTGCCGCGGTGAAGAAACAGATTCAGAGAACGAACAAAATCATTTACGACATCATCGGGAGCAATACGCATTTTTATCGCCCCCCTTGGGGAATCGTCAATTTATTTGATTTCGCCAGAAGAAATGAAACGCAGATTGTGCTATGGTCCTCAATGTTCGGGGATTGGCGCCAGCGCCTTGGCGCGGATCGGTTAACTCAGCGTATGTTGAAGAAGCTCAAGGGCGGCGAGGTGTTTCTGCTGCATGATTGCGGAAATACACTAGGGGCAAATGCGAAAGCACCCGTGGAAATGCTGGCTGCCTTGGAAAGGGTTCTTCAGGAAGCTGTAAGGAAAGGGCTTGGGACAATACGGATCGATGATATGATCGACAGAAGCGAGGCTGCAAAAAGAGAAGCTAAAGGCCATAAATCCTTGGCTGCTTCATCAAAGGAAGCCCCCAATAGAAAGAGAAAGCTCTCTTGGGGCAAGAGATTCGTTGTTTCGTTATGGCTCTTGTGGGAAAAAATATTTCATTTCGTCTTCCAGCTTAGAACGACGAATAAAGAAGAACCGATATTTCATTTCCGCGTACGTCCGTATCGGGGGGAGCCGGTGATGATGAACGGGGATATCCAGCTCTTAAACGGGGATCGGGTAATAGAGCTTCATTTTGACAATAAGAGGCTCTTCGAAATTGGCTCACGTTCCAGAACATCCGTACAAGTTGCTATTCAAATGATTCGCGGCGTAGAGAAGACACTGCCCGAGCTTGCACAGTATGTCCAGAGCCATCCAGAGCTTCTTGACGTGAAGGCACTATATGGAGTGAGCATGATCAACCGCGGGCCGGAGCAGTTTGGATTCACGGTTACGGATTTGCCGGATAGCTTTTTTGCCAGATCGACACGCTTATATTTAAAATTCCTGATGAGCGTCATCCATCCATCCGGCGGGGATCGCCTGAAACAGCGCTCATCGCATGAACTGATTCCTAAGCTTATAGTGATGCCAACAGAGCTCTTGCTTGAAAAGTATGCCGAAGACGGCTCTCACCGACGCTTCACCGGAAAAGAAAGCAGGGAAGCTGATCTGGAAGAGGCTGGCGATGAGACTGCCTTGAGTGCAACTCAGCCGTGTTAGTGCATAGCCAAAGGGGCAGTTCCACATGTTGATTGTGGAACTGCCCCTTTGCTATTTGCTGCATTATTAAAAATAACAATCAATGATCAGTACATTCAATTAAATTTTCATGACACCGCCGTTGCTGGCATTGGTAACGAGCTTGGAATAGCGGGCAAGGTAGCCGGTCTTCACCTTCGGTTCAAAGCCTTTCCAGTTTGCACGGCGGCCAGCCAGCTCCTCCTCGGAGACGTGAAGCTCGATTTTGCGGTTATTCAGATCCAGCTCGATAATGTCCCCATCCTCCACGAAGGCAATCGGTCCGCCTTCTGCAGCCTCTGGAGAGATATGGCCGATGCTGATTCCGCGGGAAGCTCCGGAGAAGCGTCCATCGGTGATCAGACCGACTTTCGCACCAAGGCCCATACCTGCAATTTGCGAGGTTGGAGCGAGCATTTCCGGCATACCCGGTCCGCCTTTTGGCCCTTCATAACGGATGACGACAACATGGCCTTCCTTGACCTTGCCATTCGCGATGCCCTCCAGCGCTTGCTCCTGCGAGTCAAAGCAGATGGCAGGCCCTTTATGATATCCGCCGACCGAAGCGTCAACCGCACCGACTTTAATGACGGAGCCTTCAGGTGCCAGATTACCGTACAGGATAGCGAGGCCGCCCTTCTCGGAATGCGGATTATCGATAGAACGGATGACTTCGCGGTCGTAGACCTCGCAGCCAGCCACGTTCTCGGCAAGCGTCTTGCCCGTAACGGTCATTTGATCGCCATAGATCGCTCCAGGCTTCTTCAGGAGCTCATTGATCACGGCGCTTACGCCGCCAGCCCGATGAACGTCTTCAATAAAATGATCGGATGCCGGAGCCAGCTTCGAAATATGAGGTACACGATTGGCCACCTCGTTGATGCGCTCCAGCGGGTAATCGATACCTGCTTCCTGAGCCAAAGCCAGGGTGTGCAGCACGGTATTCGTTGAACCGCCCATGGCCATGTCTAGCGCAAAAGCGTTATCGATGGATTCCTTCGTGACGATATCGCGCGGTTTAAGATCAAGCTTGATCAGCTCCATCAACTGGCGCGCAGATTGCTTCACGAATTCTTTCCGCTCTTCGGCAATCGCCAGAATCGTTCCGTTACCCGGCATGGCGAGTCCCAGCGCTTCGGCGAGGCAGTTCATGGAGTTAGCCGTGAACATGCCGGAGCAGGAGCCGCAGGTCGGGCAGCCGTACTGCTCTAGCTCAAGCAGATCGGCATCGTCAATTTTTCCGGCTTGATAAGCGCCGACGCCTTCAAAGACGGAGGTCAAGGACAGTTTGCGTCCTTTGCTGTCTACGCCGGCTTTCATTGGTCCACCGCTGACAAATACAGTAGGAATGTTCACGCGGAGCGCGCCCATCATCATCCCTGGCGTGATTTTGTCACAGTTCGGGATACAGACCATGCCGTCGAACCAGTGAGCGGAAACTACTGTTTCCAGGGAGTCGGCAATGATTTCCCGGCTCGGCAGGGAATAACGCATCCCGATGTGCCCCATGGCAATACCGTCGTCTACGCCGATGGTGTTGAACTCGAACGGAACGCCGCCGGCCTCACGAATTGCTTCCTTAACGATTTTACCGAATTCCTGCAAATGCACATGGCCAGGAACGATATCGATGTAAGAGTTGCATACCGCGATAAACGGTTTGCCGAAATCCTCGTCCTTAACACCTGCAGCTCGCAGCAAGCTGCGATGAGGCGCTCGGTCGAAGCCTTTTTTGATCATATCTGAACGCATTTTCTTGGCAGTCATGGTTGCCTATCCCCCCATTAATGTATATTGTAATTTTGGAACTTTACACCGCTAAAGGTTTTCTCTAAAGTCTATCATATGTATTCTGCTTTTTCTAGCGGTTGATAAGGATTGGAAGAAAGGTTTTCACTAAAAAAGAGCTCCAGTCTAATCTGGAACTCCTCTCTCGAACGGATGAAAATTCATCCTTATTTATTGTTTATTGTTGCGGGCTTCCCCGCCCATGCGCCCAATTTTGCGATAAAATTCCTTATCGTGCTTCTCGGAGGTAGCTTCGCCGCCTTTCTGGCCGATCTCCTGATAGAATTCCTTGCTATGGGATCTGGAAGTAGCTTCTCCGCCTTTTTGCCCGATTTCCTGGTAGAACTCTTTGCCGTGGTTTTTGGAGGTGGCCTGTCCTCCCAAGCGACCGGCTTCTTGACGGCTCATTTTGCCGTTTTCGCGTGCCATTCCAATCAACTCCTTATGTCATTGTTATTGTTTTACGTATGAATTAATTACCACAGTCAGTTAGTTTGAAACGGAGAAAACAAAAAAAGAGCCAATAGGCTCTAAAATTGGTAATATCATTCATTGTGCACTCTCCAATTAATGCTTGCTTGCCGTGCCAAAGGGACGAAGTGTCCGGCGTTCCAGATCAAGCAGCCATTGCACCGAGGGTTCAATGACAGGCGATGTCCATTTCCGAACGAAGGAATGGCTGAGCAGGAGGGTCATAAGAATTGCCCCGATAATAAGCATGACCGAAGCTGCCATATTCGTTACATAATTATATAAAGGAGACACTGCGGCAATTCGAATAATGAATCCATGCAGCAGGAAGACGTATAAAGTACGCCGGCCTAAATCGGTCAGCTTGCTCTCCTGCAGCGGAACGAACGAGAGAAAAGCAACCGCCGCAAAAAACTGAAGGGCGTAAAGAGCCAGGCGGTACAATCCGGCATACCATTCGTGATGGCTAAGCTGCGCGTATGTCATGCTGCCATACAGCCAACCGGCATCGAGCTGGTTCCCCCATAAGGCAACGCCTCCGAGCATCACGACTGCCAGGACGAGAGTTAGCAAACGGATCCTTGGAGTGATGATTTTTTTCAAATAACCAAACGAAAAATGATAACCGGCAATAAAGAAAGGCAGATAAACGAAAGTACGCGATAGACTGAGCCAGGCTCCATCCACCTGCAAATAACCGACAAGCACGCCTAAGGCTAGAGATAGTGCCAGCTGCTGAAGAGGCGTCCATTTGTTCATGATGATGAGCAATAAACGCCAGCATAGATGACTTGCTAGGAACCAGAGCAGCAGGTAAGGCGTAAAGAAAGAGTGCTGAATATGCTGAACCTTAAATATGGTAACGTCCAATATGGAGTAGAGGCTCTGGAAGATAACGTACTGTAGGCCGATTTGCAGCATCAGCTTGCGTCCGGGCTGTCCCAGCAAATTGGCTTTGGCGAAATAGCCGGTGACGAATACGAATAACGGCATGTGAAAAGTGAAAATCCAAACATATAAAGTGTGCATGGCTGCCATGTCTTTAATTAGAGGCTCAATGGCATTTCCTACAAAAACACATATGATAAGCAGAAAACGCAGGTTAAGAAAAAACGTTTCTCCGCGCGGATTCAATTGGATGTTTGTCGTCATGCTGATGGCCTCCCCAACCCCATAAATCATTCAAAATTTTAAGTATTTAGTCTCTGTATTAAAGGTACTCCTTTTAATGGGGTATACATGTGATTTTTATCACGAGGGAAAACGCTCTCAGTCTCCGCATTTGTGGCAAAGTATTGAATCATAGGGGGTTAGGGTTACAATAACAATAGTAGAATGCATCAAACGAACAAAGAAGGTGGGCAGGGATGGCCATGGCGATTGTACAAGCGGGGGAACGGAGGGCGTCTTGCCAAGCGGTATTATTTGATAAGGATGGCACTCTCCTGGATTTTATGGCCCTTTGGGGCGAGTGGGCGATGACGCTCCTGGATTTACTGGACGGACACCTGGAGATGATGGGCGCACAGCGAATCGATAGTAAATCCGCGCTGCTGGGGCTTAAGCTCGATGATCGGCAGCAAATCACCGATTATGATAAAGCCGGTCCGCTGGCGATGGGGAGCGAAGAAGAGGTAACCGCGCTGCTCGCCTGGCAGCTATATGCAGCAGGAGTTCCCTGGAATGAAGCGTTGATCCAGGTGAGACAGTTCAGTTCGTCGGCGATGATCGAATTGAAGAAACGCAGAAATGCCAGGCCGATGCCGGGACTGGAAGCTTTTCTGAGCGCTTGCCACGCCCGGGAGATTCGCCTGGCCGTCGTGACATCGGATACGACCGAGGCTGCGCGTGAGCACCTGAGCTGGATGGGAATCGAGCACTATTTCGGTGCGATTATCGGCAGGGATCACGTGAGCATCGGCAAGCCTTTTCCCGAAATGGCGCTGCTTGCTTGCCACGAGCTCGGCATTCTCCCCGAGCATGCGGTTGTCGTCGGGGACAGCAATGGGGATATGCAAATGGGCAAACAAGCGGGGGTACAGCTGACGGTCGGTCTTGCGCCGGATGGCGGGGGAGAGTCTTATTTGCTGGACGCGGACGTTGTTATACGCAGTTTTATGGAAATGAGAGTGTTAGAGGAGGCATGAAAGCAATGACGATGAGTAGTATCGAAAAACTGGCAGCTTGGGTGAGCGAGGGAAGAAAGATCGTTTTTTTTGGCGGGGCAGGGATTTCAACAGAGAGCGGGATTCCTGATTTTCGCTCGGCAGCGGGCATTTATCAGCAGGAGAAGGCATCCCCTTATTCGCCGGAGGAAATATTAAGCCGTCCTTTTTTTGATCGTCATCCGGAAGTGTTCTATGATTTCTACAAAACGAAAATGATTCATCTCAATGCCGAGCCCAATCCCGCTCATCGGTTTCTGGCCTGGCTGGAGGACGAAGGTAAGCTCGATGCAGTCATCACTCAAAATATTGACGGTCTTCACCAGAAGGCGGGAAGCCGCAAGGTGCTGGAGCTGCATGGCTCCATCCACCGGAATTATTGCATGAGCTGCGGGAGGTTCCATAGCTTGGAGGATATTATGGGTTCGGCCGATCTGGTGCCTAAGTGTAACGCCTGCGGCAGTACGGTTAAACCCGATGTCGTATTGTACGGTGAAAACTTAGATAACACGGTGATTGAAAATACGGTAGAGGCGATTAGCGAAGCCGATTTGCTGCTGATCGGGGGAACTTCGTTGACCGTTCAGCCAGCGGCCCATCTGATTACATACTTTCGGGGGCAAAGGACTGTTCTTCTAAACGCATCTTCCACAGCCTACGATAGCCGGGCCGATTTGCTGATTACCGAGCCGATCGGTTCTGTGCTTGGCCAAGTGGAGTCGTTGCTTAAAGCAGAAGCTTAATCGGGCTTTACAACGAAGGCGAAAACGGTTTCTTCTTTCTTGCCAAAGGGGATTGAACGAGATATGATATTTTTCGAAGGATAATTTACAGCAGGAAGGTAGGGAACTAAATGGCATACATTGCTAGTGAAGACCGGTACGAGTCGATGATATATAATCGTGTGGGTCGTTCGGGCCTTAAGCTTCCGGCCATATCGCTTGGATTATGGCATAACTTCGGTGGTGTAGATACGTTTGAGAACGGCCGCGAAATGATTCGCAGAGCTTTTGATTTGGGCATTACCCATTTTGATCTGGCCAATAACTACGGCCCGCCTCCAGGCTCGGCAGAAGAAATGTTCGGAGCTGTGCTAAAAAAAGATTTGACTGCTTATCGGGATGAATTAGTAATCTCCTCCAAGGCTGGCTATTATATGTGGCCCGGCCCTTACGGCGAGTGGGGTTCCCGTAAATACTTAATATCCAGCCTCGATCAAAGCCTGAAGCGGATGGGACTCGATTATGTGGACATCTTCTATTCCCATCGCTTTGATCCAGATACGCCGCT
Organism: Paenibacillus lentus; assembly: GCF_042714055.1. Taxonomy (GTDB): domain Bacteria; phylum Bacillota; class Bacilli; order Paenibacillales; family Paenibacillaceae; genus Fontibacillus; species Fontibacillus lentus_A. The sequence continues at coordinate 140,783 of NZ_JBHGVC010000006.1, read as the reverse complement.
GGAGGAGACGATGATGGCGCTGGATCATATCGTTCGCTCCGGCAAAGCGCTGTATATCGGTATATCGAGCTATTCGGCAGAGCAGACGAAGGATGCGGTATCGATCCTCAAGCAGCTCGGTACGCCGCTGCTCATTCATCAGCCGAATTATTCGCTGCTGGATCGCTGGATCGAGAACGGGCTGCAGGACGTTCTGGAAGAGAACGGCGTCGGCAGCATTGCCTTCTGCCCGCTAGCCCAGGGATTGCTCACGAATAAATATTTGAACGGCATTCCGGAGGACTCCCGGGCGAAGAGCCCGACAGGCGCTTTGAAAGAAACGCAAATTACGCCGGAGACGCTGCGTAAAGTACGCGCGCTGAATCAGATGGCGGCTGCCCGGGGTCAGAGCCTGGCTCAGTTTGCGCTCGCTTGGGTGCTCCGCGGAGGGAAGGTCACATCCGCACTGATCGGAGCTAGTCGAGTCAGTCAAATAGAGGAGAACGTCCAGGCGCTGAACAAGCTTGATTTCTCCGATGAGGAATTGAACCGGATTGAAACGATTCTTCATAACCATGGCGATCATTAACAAAGTACTGTATTACCGTCAAACAGAAGAGCCCGTTTCCTATGGTTTTGGCCAAGGGAACGGGCTCTGATTATTTGCCGGGGGCGCTTCTGCGGTATTCGCTTGGAGATTGCCCATGGAAGCGGCGGAACTGCCTCGAGAAATAAAGCGCATCGTCTAACCCGACAGAGGCGGCGATCTGCTCGATTGACAGCTCGGGCCGTTCACGCAGCAATTGGCGGGATTTATCGATTCTCAGCTTCAGCAGATACGTGACAGGGGTCAGCCCGGTCTCCTTCTTGAAAATACGCGACAAGTATGCACGGTTATATCCAAGACTTGCGCACATTTCTTCTATGGATACATGATGGGCATATTGGCTTGAAATATAGTAAATCATTTGCTTGACGATTTTCTGAACGGCCGATTCACCCGAGGGAAGCGTGGATTCCTTAAGGTGGGAGTCTTCTGCCTCAGCCATAATCAGATGCAAGCACCCCAAAGAATATAAATGCGAGCTCGGCTTCTTGCTGCGGAATTCCTGCAGCACGGATAGAAGCAGCTTGGGAACGCTGCTATCCGTGGGAGCATGAATGACGGGGTGCTGTGGCGTCAAGCCGGCGCGTTCGAGCAGCGCGGGCACCTTGGTTCCCGTAAATGCTATCCAGCGATAGCGCCAGGGTGTCTCTATATCCGATGCGTAGCTGACCAGCTGATTCGGATGAATGAGAAATCCGTCCCCGGGCTGCAGCTCATATATGGAATACTCCGTTTGGAAGCTTCCTGTTCCCTCCTCCACAAAGTGGAGCAAATAATAGTCATATACTTTCGGCCCCACGCGATGGTCTGGCCGGGTCTGGCTTTCGCCAGCAAACAAAATGTGCAGGTCGCTCTCATCAAATACTTCGGGGTTGGCAGCAGCGCTGTAGGTTTCTTCTAGCATTGGGGGAGCCTCCTTCAAGCATAACGAATATCTTGTTATATTTATATTCTACTTGGGAAGGTCATATTTATCCATACAAACCTCGCATACATACATTATCAAAACGACGAGAAATCTTTATACTGATAGCAAGAAACGAATATTCCATGAAGATGGGGTGTACATGTTGAAGAAACAGGAAATGGAGCAATTGTTCCTATCTCGTTATGGGAGCGCTCAAGAGAACATATTCATATTTAATGCGCCGGGCCGAGTGAATCTCATCGGCGAGCATATCGATTATAATGGAGGTTACGTTCTGCCGGCAGCGCTGGAATTCGGAACAACGCTGGCGATTCGCCGCCGTTCCGATCGCAAAGTCACCTTTGCATCGGCTAACTTTCCGTATGCCGCAGAATATGAGATCTCTGAATTAGGGCAATCCAAAACAGGCGAATGGGTCGATTATCCGAGCGGGGTAATTTCAGAGCTTGGCAAGCTTGGCATAACGCTGACAAGCGGCTATGATCTGCTGTTCCATGGAGAGATTCCAAATGGAGCAGGACTGTCCTCCTCCGCTTCAATTGAAGTCGTTACTGCATATGCGCTGCTGACGATGGAGGGTAAGGAGACGGATAAGGTGGAAATCGCACGCCTGTCCCAGCGTGCTGAAAATCAATATGTCGGCGTAAACAGCGGCATCATGGATCAATTCGCCGTAGCCAACGGTGCCAAGGATCATGCGATATTGCTGATGTGCGACACGCTTGAATATGAGCTCGTTCCGTTCCGCACGGGAGCTTACAAGCTCGTAATCGGCAATACGAACAAGCGCAGAGGGCTGGTCGATTCCAAATACAATGAGCGCCGCTCGCAATGTGATAAAGCGCTCAGCCTGCTGCAGGCCCGCGAGCCGGGTCTGGAATATTTGGCTCACCTGAAGCCGGAGCGCTTGGCGCAATTGGAGACGATTTTTACGGATCAGGTGCTGCTTGACCGCGCCAAGCATGTCGTACTGGAGAACGCTCGTGTATTAGAGTCCGTAGAAGCGTTGAAAAACAACAATTTGCAGCATTTCGGCGGGCTGATGAATGCGTCGCACGACTCTCTGCGGGATTTGTATGAAGTGAGCTGCGATGAACTGGATGTGATGGTGGAGGAAGCTCGGCAAATCGAGGGAACTCTCGGCTCGCGGATGACCGGAGCTGGGTTTGGCGGCTGTACGGTTTCTCTCGTGCATGAAGATTCCGTAGAGGCATTTGTCAAGCAGGTAGGCGAGGCTTATCAACGTCGTACGGGGCTAGAGGCCGAATTTTATGTTTGCGGAGTAGGGCATGGAGTACATCAAATGAAGGAGGAGAAATAAGATGGCTATATTGGTTACTGGAGGAGCCGGTTATATCGGATCCCACACGGTGGCGGAATTGCTGGATCGGGGGAAGGAAGTCGTTGTCCTCGACAATCTGCAGTCGGGACATCGCGAAGCACTGCTGGGCGGCAAGCTGTATGAAGGGGATTTGCGCGACAAGGCGCTGCTGGCTAAGCTGTTTGCCGAGAATGAGATTGAAGCGGTCATTCACTTTGCTGCCAACTCGCTGGTCGGAGAGAGCATGCAGAAGCCTGTGAAATATTATGACAACAACGTATACGGCACACTCTGCCTGCTTGAGGCGATGGATGCAGCGAATGTTCGGCGTATTGTCTTTTCCTCTACGGCAGCGACTTATGGGGAGCCTGAAAAGGTTCCGATCGAGGAAAGCGACCTCACCTGCCCGACGAACGTATATGGAGAAACGAAGCTGACGATGGAGCGGATGATTGATTGGTTCGATAAGGTGCTCGGCATCAAATACGTATCACTGCGTTACTTCAACGCGGCGGGCGCGCACGAGAGCGGACGGATCGGAGAAGATCACAGACCGGAGAGTCATCTTATTCCGCTGATTTTGCAAACCGCACTCGGACAACGGCCTTCGATTTCCGTCTTCGGTGATGATTACAATACCCCGGACGGCACATGCATCCGCGACTATATTCATGTCAGCGATTTGGCGGATGCTCATCTGCTGGCGGTAGAGCACTTGATCGCTGGCGGGGAGAGCAACATCTTCAACCTGGGGAATGGACAAGGGTTCTCGGTCAAGGAAGTGATTGAACAGGTGCGCGAAGTAACCAGCCGCGATTTCCCGGTTGTGATAAGTCCAAGACGCGAAGGAGACCCTGGGGTACTGATCGCTTCCTCGGATAAAGCGAGATCCATTCTGAAATGGCAGCCTTCCAGAAGCAGCCTGGATCATATTATTCGGAGCGCATGGGCTTGGCATAGCGCACATCCGGGCGGTTATGACGATTTCAAGTAAGGAGGGATTGCAAGTGGCAGCTAAAGGGAGAACTAAGCAAGAGGCACAGCAGGCGATAGAGCGGCTGCTGCACTACGGGCGTGAGCATAAATTGTTTGATGGCTGGGATATGGATTATACGCGCAATCGCTTGTTGGAGCTGTTTGCACTGGATGAGCCATGGACGTCAGAATTGAAAGAGCCTTTGGCCAGCGAGCTTCGCGAGCCGTTGGATATTTTGATCGATTACGGCTTTGCGATCGGTCTTATTCCAGATGATTCCGATACGTATCGCGATCTGCTTGACGCTAGAATTATGGGCCAATTGCTGCCCCGTCCATCCGAGACGATAGCGGAGTTCAAGCAGACCGCCCGCGCGGCAGGGATCGAGGCGGCGACTCGTGATTTCTACAAGCTGGCTGTAGACAGCAACTATATTCGCATGGATCGGGTCGCGAATAATATTTATTGGAATCAGGCTACGCCTTACGGCGAGATGGAGATTACGATCAATTTGTCGAAGCCGGAGAAGAGTCCGAAGGAGATCGCGATGGCGAAGCTGCTGCCTCCTCCGGTATATCCGAAATGCCAGCTATGCCGGGAGAACGTCGGCTATGCTGGGCGGGTAAACCATCCGGCAAGGCAGAATTTACGGGTCATTCCGCTTGAGCTGAACGACGAGCCATGGTTATTCCAGTACTCTCCTTACGTGTACTACAACGAGCATTGCATTGTCTTCCATCATGATCATGTTCCGATGAAGCTGACGCGGGATACCTTTAAGCGACTGCTGGATTTCACGGCAGAGTTCCCGCATTATTTCATCGGCTCCAACGCGGATTTGCCGATCGTCGGCGGATCGATTCTGACTCATGATCATTTCCAGGGCGGCAGGCATACGTTTCCGTTGGAGAAGGCTCCGGCCGAAGCGACGTTCCGGCATGAAGCGTTCGAGGGCGTGACGGTTTCCATCGTGAAATGGCCGATGACCGTGCTGCGTCTGAACAGCCATCAACCGGACGTGCTGCTTAACGCCGCCGATGATTTGTACGAGAAATGGAAAAGCTACAGCGATGCGACAGCCGAGGTGCTGGCGTTCACCGAAGAGGACGGGCAGCCTGTTCCGCATAACACGGTAACGCCGATCGTGCGCCGCGGCGCGGACGGCAGCTATGAAATGGATATCGTGCTGCGCAATAACCGGACGAATGAACAGTATCCGGAGGGGATTTTTCATCCGCACCGCGAAATGCACCATATTAAGAAGGAAAACATCGGCTTGATCGAAGTGATGGGGCTGGCCATTCTACCTGGACGGCTGAAGGAGGAGCTTGCTCGCATCGCTGAAATCCTAAGCGGGAACAAGGGATTGTACGAAGAGGTTCTCGCAGGCTCTGAGGATGCGCTTGCCGTTCATGCCGAATGGATTCGGGAGCTTGTTGCCGAGCATGGACAAGGTCTGAGCCAGGAAGAAGCCGAGGCGCTGCTTCGCAATGAGGTCGGGCTGAAATTCTCCGCGATCCTGGAGCATGCCGGCGTATTCAAGACGACGCCGTCCGGGCGTGAAGCCTTCCGCAGATTTGTTGCCTCCGCAGGGTACCAAGAGTAAAAATAGGCCGGGCTGAGTAAGCTTCAGCGATAATGCTATAGATGATTTATAACAAGACTGCTTCTCTTATTTCTGAGGAGTAGTCTTTTTTATAAATACCGTAAGGTTTACATTCGGAACCAATGCACCTCGTGCAGTTTACCATAACCAAGCGGATTGTTTCCTTTTAGCAAGGAGAGTATAATTTTAAGGGCAGTACATAATGTAAGGGGATTATCCGAACTATCTGATCCATGCCATGTATGGAACCATGACTAAGAAACTAAGGAAAACAGGGAGGCATGTTGCATGAACTCTTTTCAATTCCATAATCCGACCAGACTGATTTTTGGTAAAGGGCAAGTCGCGGCTTTGAAGACGGAGGTTCCTAAATACGGCAGCAAAGTATTGCTGGTGTACGGTGGGGGCAGCATTAAGCGGAACGGTCTCTATGATCAGGTTATTGCTCGACTAAAGGAAATCGAAGCCGAGGTGACGGAGCTGCCGGGCGTTGAGCCTAATCCTCGCTTGTCGACCGTTCACCGCGGGGTAGATTTGTGCAAGACGAATAATATTGAGCTGATTCTTGCGGTAGGCGGAGGCAGTGTTCTGGATTGTGCCAAAGCGATTGCTGCGGGCGCTAAATATGATGGAGACATGTGGGATTTTGCCGAGCATAAGGCGGTTCCCAAGGCTGCGCTTCCGCTCGGGACGGTGTTGACGATGGCGGCTACCGGATCGGAGATGAACGGCAGCTCGGTCATTTCGAACGAAGCGACCGAGGAGAAGCTGGGATGGGGCAGTCCACTCGTATATCCGGCCTTTTCGATTCTTGATCCGGAGAACACGCTAACCTTGCCGAGAGATCAAACCGTTTACGGGATCGTCGATATTATGTCGCATGTGTTCGAGCACTATTTTCACAAGGAGACCAATACTTTATTGCAGGATGAGTTTTGCGAGTCTCTTCTCCGCACGGTCATCGAGACGGCGCCTAAGCTGATTGAGAATCTGGAGAGCTTTGAGCACCGGGAGACGATCCTTCTCTGCGGTACGATGGCTTTGAACGGTGTACTGAATATGGGCCTGTCCGGGGATTGGGCGACCCACAACATCGAGCATGCGGTATCTGCCGTGTACGATATTCCGCATGGGGGCGGCCTAGCTATCTTGTTCCCGAGCTGGATGAGCCATAACTTGCACCATGACGTGGCCCGCTTCAAACGCTTGGCCGTAAAGGTCTTCCAGGTCGATCCGAGCGGAAAGAGCGATCAGCAGGTGGCCGAGGAAGGAATTGCAGCGCTGCGAGCTTTCTGGAGCTCGATCGGTGCGCCGAGCCGGCTTGCGGATTACGACATCGATGATAGCAAGCTTAAGCTTATGGCCGATAAGGCGATGCGGTTTGGAGCCTTTGGCCATTTTGCGAAGCTGGAAAAAGAGGACGTTTTGGCCATTTACCGTCGTTCGCTGTAACACGAGACTCGGAACATAGCCGTGTAGCGCGTATAATCTAATACAACAACCAACAAGCCGAGTAAGGAGAAACGTACGTTTTCCTTATTCGGCTTTTTTAATTTCCACTGGGCCGGTTACATCTGCATTAAGGGTGGATGGTTGATTCAATGACAGGCTCGATTTTCAATGATGTACTAAATGAGCGAAACGAAACCGCTTCTTATTACGTAATAATAAATATATACACATCCAGGAAGGAGGGACGGCGAATGGAGGCCATGTTCTGGAGCTGTTTGCTTGGCGGAGCCGTATTTGCGCTGTTAAGCGTCATTGTGGGAGATATTATTGGCAGTTGGCTGGACGGCATATTCGATATTTTGGCGATTGATTTCTTAAAGCCCATTATCTTGGCATCCGCAGTAACTACGTTTGGCGGAGCTGGCGTATTGCTGGTTCGTTATACGCATCTTGGTTCTACAGTTGTCATTCTATTATCGATTCTTATTGCTCTGTTGACGTCGATTATCATTTACTTTGCCTATGTAAAACCGATGGAAAACAGCGAGAACTCGACAGGCTTCTCTGCAGCCGAACTTCCGGGCAAGCTGGGTGAAGTGACCGTGCCGATTCCAGCGTCGGGCTTCGGTGAAATTATGGTCAATATTGTTGCTGGAAATACGCTACATATTGCATCCAGTTGGGACAACACGGAAATTCCTGTAGGCACGCTCGTCGTCGTCATCGATTCTAAAGACGGCGTCGTGCAGGTATCCAGGCTTTATGAGAATGAACAAGAAAAGGAGTTGGTGTGATTGTTTGAAAGTGTTCCTGATTTTCTCTTGATTCCGATTATTATTATAGCTGTGATCGTTGTGCTTGGCCTGGCATTCTGGGCTCGATATAAGACGGTGAGTCCGGATGAGGCGATGATCGTTACGGGTTCTTTTTTAGGCAGCAAAAATATTTCAGATGATGAAACGGGCCGTAAAATTAAAATCGTCCGCGGCGGCGGGGCGTTCATTTGGCCTATTTTTCAAAAAGCGGAGTTCATGTCACTGCTGTCCCATAAGCTGGACGTCATGACGCCAGAGGTATATACCGAGCAAGGCGTGCCGGTATCGGCCGACGGGGTGGCCATTATCAAGGTAGGCAGCTCTGTAGAGGACGTGGCAACAGCAGCCGAGCAATTCATGGGCAAGCCGATTGAATCCCTTAAAGGAGAAGCCCAGGAAGTTCTGGAGGGCCATCTTCGCTCGATTCTCGGATCGATGACCGTTGAGGAAGTATATCGTAACCGGGATAAGTTTGCCCAGGAGGTACAAGGTGTTGCTGCCCGTGATTTAAAGAAGATGGGGCTGCAAATCGTCTCCTTCACAATCAAGGACGTACGCGATAAGCACGGCTACCTTGAGGCGCTAGGTAAACCGCGTATTGCCGCTGTAAAACGGGATGCCGAGATCGCTGAAGCCGAAGCGGTGCGGGATTCGCGAATTCAAAAGGCATTAGCCGAGGAATCCGGCCAGAAGGCGGAGCTGCTGCGCGATACGAATATCGCCGAGGCTTCCAAGGAGAAGGAGCTGAAGGTCGCCTCCTTTAAGAAGGAGCAGGATACGGCAAAGGCAGAAGCCGACCAAGCCTATCATATCCAGGAAGCGCGTGCGAAGCAGACGATGGTGGAAGAGCAAATGAAGGTAGAGCTCGTGCGCAAAGAGCGAGAGATCGATCTGCAGGACAAAGAAATTATGGTACGCCAGAAGCAGTATGATGCCGAGGTGAAGAAGAAGGCCGACGCCGATCGTTATGCGGTAGAGCAAGCGGCCGAAGCGGAGAAGGCTCGTAAAATGCGGGAGGCTGATGCTGTGCAATATTCCATCGAGACGCAAGCAAAAGCTTCTGCAGAGCAGAAACGTCTCGAAGGTTTGGCTATAGCGGATGCCGAGCGGGCTAAAGGTACAGCCGACGCGGAGATTATACGGCTGCGGGGGCTGGCAGAAGCCGAAGCGAAGGAGAAGCTGGCTGAGGCGTTCCAGAAATTCGGCGAGGCTGCGATTCTTGATATCGTGGTTAAAATGCTTCCGGATCTCGCGGAGAAGATCGCTGGCCCGTTGTCATCCATCGACAAACTGACCGTCGTGGACACCGGCAAAGGGGAAGGCGCAGCCCGAGTGAGCAATTATGTTACCGAGCTTATGGCTACAGCGCCCGAAATGCTGAAAAGCGTATCCGGTATAGAGCTCGATCGTTTAATTAAAGGCTTGACCCAAGGTAAAGCCCTGCCGCCAGTACCTGCGCAGGCTCCAGCCGCATCGGCTTCAGCATCAGCCCAGGTCGGGGCTTCCGGTACAGCTTCTCCATCGTCAGGGGCAGCGATCAAGCCGTCCGTCATTCAGGAGAGCGCCGCTTCCTCGGAGCAGAATTCATAAGTGGATAAAATGGATGCGTCTGACAAGTAAGAGCAATACTTGTAACTCGTGTATAAGTTACGTTATAAAGCGTCCCGTCGAGAGGCGAGGCGCTTTTATATTGCACCAAACTATGGTAAAATTTAATATTCGTAAGCAAGGAATTTGTAGGCAAGTGAGGTGCAATTGTGAGCAGGCTGCATGTAGCCAAAGCGCTAAACAACAATGTGATCATTGCGAATCATCCTGAACATGGCGAGGTTGTTGTCATTGGCAAAGGCATCGGCTTCAACCGCAGACAAGGAGATTCGATTCCCCTGGATGCGGTGGAGAAGATGTTCATTCTGACGAACCAGCAGGAGCAGGAGCAGTATAAGCAGCTCGTTCCCCAAGTCGACGAAAATTTAATCGAAGTGATCGGGGAAATCATTATGTATATATCCCAAAAGACCAACACGAAACTGAATGAACATATTCACATTGCATTGACGGATCACCTTTCGTTTGCAATGAAACGGGCGGAGCAGGATATTGCAATCCATAACCCTTTTTTGTTCGAAACGAGGGAAATATATCCTACGGAGTACGAACTGGCTGAATACGCCATCGAGCTTATTCACGAGAAACTAGGCGTGGATCTGGGTCAGGACGAAATTGGCTTTATCGCTCTCCACATTAACAGCGCGATGACGAATCGGCATGTCAGCGAGGTGCGGGAGCACACGCAATTGATTGCGGATCTAGTCCATGTGGTGGAGGATGAACTGGAGCTAAAAATTCTGCGCCATTCCTTGGATTATTCTCGTCTGCTGACGCATTTAAGATTTGCCATCGAAAGGATACGTCGCGGCGATAAAGTCGCCGTAGTAGAGAAGCTGGAAGCTCTGCTGAGTCAGGAATACCCGGTGCTATATCAGCTGGCCGGGAAATTGACGAAGATGATGGAAGAGAGACTGCAAAAGCCGGTCTATCAGGCAGAGATCAGTTACTTAACTATGCATTTGCATCGTATAACGGTTCATCATAACTGATAAAGCAATGCGAGGAAGCTTGACACAGATTCGAGCTTCTTGCTATACTCAGTTTATTAAACAACAGTAGCATACGACAATGTGTAACTGATTCGATCAGGCATGAGTTGATTAAAGTACTTTGATTGCATTTCCATAATGCGGGGTATTATAACCGTAGGAGAGACGTGCAATTAGTTCTTTTATTAGCTCATGCCTTTTTCTGTTGCTGGACACTAGAGAGAGTTATGGGAGGATGGAAATGAAATTGCAGACGTCAGGCCGTGAGGATGAATCCTCTAAAGGGGCGGGCGGAGTTGAGAAAAGGCAAGCCGAGCAGGAGGAGCTGCCGCATCACATTCTTGCCGCACTGGGCGGGCGGGCTAACATTGTTCATCTGGATGCTTGCATAACCAGGCTTCGCGCCGAAGTGAAGGAAAAAGCAGATGTGGACAAAAACCGGCTCATAGCGCTTGGCGCTCTTGGAGTTTTTGAAGTTGGCAACAACATTCAAGCCATATTTGGCACAAGATCTGATACGATTAAGACCCAAATTGGCGATATAATGAGTGGTAAGACGCCAGCAATATCGCCTGCTTCGGCGACGGAGAAGCCTGCTGTGGTTGAACAGCAAGCCGCCCAGGAGGGCATAGCGATCATCGAAGAGGATATCGTGATGCCGGCTAGCGGCGAATTAATGGATATCACTAAAGTTCCAGATCCGGTGTTCTCTGAAAAAATGACGGGCGACGGGTTTGCGGTACTGCCTCAGGAGGGAACGATTTGCTCTCCGGTAAATGGTAAAGTATTCAATATGTTCCCCAGCAAGCATGCGATCGGCATCTTATCCGACGGGGGCAAGGAAGTATTGGTGCATATCGGAGTCAACACGGTGAAGCTGAGAGGACAAGGCTTCAAAGTGCTTGTCCAGGAAGGCGATTTGGTAGCTGCAGGGCAGCCGATCATGGAAGTGGATATCGCTTATGTGAAGGAGAATGCTAAATCCTTGATTTCACCGATTGTTTTCTCCAATCTTCCGAAAGGCGCTGCGGTAGAACTGAACAAGGCAGGATCACTGCAAGCTGGAGAAGGTAATATTGTTACGATAGTTAAGGGCTAGGGTTACAGGTTCCTCATCACTCGAGGTGGGGGATTTCTATATAAATTAAATTTAAGCAGAAAGCGAGATGTTCTAATTATGGAAAAAGTATTCAGAATTACGGATGAAGATGGTATTCATGCACGTCCAGCCACAGCGTTGGTAAATACAGCGAACAAATTTGCCGGGGCTGAAGTATTTGCGGAAGCAAACGACAAGAAAGTAACATTGAAGTCCATTCTTGGCGTACTATCCCTGGGTCTTGAGCAAGGGGATCTCATTAAGCTGACTGTTGAAGGAGACAATGCCGCAGAAGCACTTCAAGCACTCACTGACGTAATGGTCAAAGAAGGGTTAGGCGAAGTGAATGCTTAATATTAAAGGAATTGCTGCATCGGCAGGTGTAGCGATTGCTCCGGTATTCAAGCTGGAGCATCCTGATTATTCGGTAAAGCACCGGGAGATCGAGGACCCTGCGGCTGAGAATGCTCGCCTGGATGAAGCTTTATCGAAATCACAGCAGGAGCTAGAGGCGATAAAAGCCCGCACGCTTCAGGAACTGGGAGAGAAGAAAGCAGAGATTTTCGAATCGCACTTGCTGATTCTGAACGATCCTGAGCTGCTCACTCCTGTACGAGATAAAATCAATACGGAGAAGGTCAGCGCGGAATATGCGCTCAATGAAACGGCACAGCAGTTCATCTCCATGTTTGAAAATATGAAAAGCGCCTATCTTCGCGAACGTGCGGCTGATATGAAGGACGTAACGAAGCGCGTGCTGACTCATTTGCTGGGATTGAACTATGTGAATCCCGCTGAGATCAGCGAGGAGGTTATCGTGGTAGCGGAGGATCTCACGCCTTCGGATACGGCGCAGCTTAACCGCAAGTATGTGAAAGGGTTTACCACGAACATCGGCGGGCGCACCTCCCACTCGGCAATCATGGCCCGTTCTTTGGAAATCCCCGCTGTTGTCGGAACGAAAGACGTGCTAAGCCAAGTGAATAATGGCGATCTGCTTATCGTGGATGGTCTCGACGGAGTCGTCATTATCAATCCATCCGAAGAGGTGGTAGGGCAATATACCGCCAAGCGCGATGCGCATTTGCGGCAAATCGAAGAGTGGAAGAAGCTCCGTGAGGTTCCGACAGTATCCCGTGATGGGGTACACGTGGAGCTGGCTGCCAATATCGGAACGCCAAACGATGTTGCAGGCGTCCTGGATAACGGCGGTGAAGGCGTTGGATTGTACCGCACCGAATTCCTTTATATGGGGCGGACTGAGCTTCCTTCAGAGGAAGTACAGTTTAATGCATACAAAACGGTGCTTGAGAAAATGGAAGGCAAGCCCGTAGTGGTAAGGACGCTAGATATCGGCGGCGACAAGGAGCTGCCTTATCTGGATCTGCCGAAGGAAATGAATCCATTCCTCGGTTTTCGGGCAGTACGTCTCTGTCTGGAGCGGACGGATATTTTCCGTACGCAGCTTCGCGCTTTGCTGCGGGCCAGCACATACGGGAATTTGCGCATCATGTTCCCGATGATTGCTACGCTGGATGAATTCCGTCAAGCGAAAGCGCTGCTGCTGGAAGAGAAGGACAAACTCGTATCCGAAGGGGTCGCCGTATCGGAAGAGATCCAGATCGGCATCATGGTGGAAATTCCCGCTACGGCTGTATTGGCTGATCAGTTTGCTAAAGAGGTTGACTTCTTTAGCATTGGCACGAATGATCTCATTCAATATACGATGGCTGCCGACCGGATGAACGAGCGTGTTTCGTACTTGTACCAGCCATATAATCCAGCTATTTTGCGCTTGGTGAAGATGGTCATCGACGCGGCTCATAAGGAAGGGCGCTGGGCGGGGATGTGCGGAGAGATGGCGGGAGATGCTACGGCTATTCCGCTGCTGCTCGGACTCGGACTGGATGAGTTCAGTATGAGCGCTACGTCGATCCTGCCTGCTCGTTCGCAAATCGCCAAGCTTTCCAAAAGCGAAATGCAGGAGCTGGCAGCAAAAGCGCTCCAGCTAAGCACGGCTGAGGAAGTTGTGGAACTGGTAAAGGGTATTGAGCTGTCATAATGTTATTGTGGCTTAGGTTTAAGTGTTTTGTTTTCAACTTTTCCAACAGATTTGGGTTTCTCTATGGCCGGCGCGGAATGCGCCGGTTTTTTTTGCAGTTAAGGCTTATTTGCGGGAACGTTAGGATTCGTGCAGATTTGGGTAAAATAACAATGTGGCTTTAGCCAAGGCACTACATTGAGGAGGGTGTTACGTTATGACCGCGAGTACGAATCAACAGACCCAGTACTTAGATGTCTCGAAAAGAACGGAGTTTACCCGTGCATCACTAAACCAATTAAGAAAAAGCGGGCACATCCCGGCTAATGTGTACGGAGGGGGAACGGAGGCCCAGGCCATTTACGTAGAGGAGAAGCAGCTTGCCAAAGTGGCTCGAACGGGACGCACCGAGTTTTTTGATTTGCGGATTGAGGGGGATCAAAGCGTCCCGGTTTTAATAAAAGAGATTCAACAGCGTGGCGGCAAGGTCATTCATGTCGATTTCCAAAAGGTTTCGAAAAATAAACCGATCCGCGTAAAGGTACCGCTGCTGTATAACGGGACGGCAGAAGGAACGAAGGTCGGCGGCATTTTGCAAATTCAAGCGACAGAGCTTGAGATTGAAGGCTTGCCGGATGATCTGCCGAGTGGTCTGGAAGTAGATGTGACGTCTCTGGGAACCGGAGATAAGCTGGTCGCAGCGGACATCCGGCTGCCTAAGGGGATTACGCTGATCGGATTAGAGGATGAACTGCTGGCTTCTATCGTAATGCCGCGCTTGGCGGAGGCCGAGAATGAAGCGGACGTCGATCCTGCTGCGGAGCCGGAAGCTGCTGAGACTGCGGAGGAAAAAGAATAATTTTACGGGTTAAGAAAAGGCGGTCTTCGGGCCGTCTTTTTTGCATGTCCGAAGTTATATGATCCACTCTATTCATCGGTCAATATTTTAGTATAATATATTCTCCATATGTATTATAATTCCATTTATAGATCATATAAAACATTCCTTTGTAACTAGGTTAGTTACTACTGTATAATGTGATTATCCAAATTTAAAGAAAGAGGGGATGACATGCCGCCGAAAAAAAAGAGTAATGCGTTGGCGCAGCGCAAGTCAGAACAAATGAAGCAGAAGCAGCAACAGAAGACAAGACGAATTATTTGGTTTTCCACGGTTGGGGTATTACTGGCGCTTTGCATTATCGTACTAGCGATCCCGACGAAACCCTCTGACCAATCGGAGGCGTTTGATTATGCAAGCCTTCCGGTGCTCGGAGATCCGAATGCTCCAGTTAAGATCGTGGAATTCGGAGACTATAAGTGCCCGGCATGCAGCATCTTCAATGAGCTCGTGAAGCCGCAGATCCAGAGCGATTTTATAGATCAGGGCAAGGCGGCCTTCTATTTCATGAACTATCCGTTTATTGATGATGATTCAGATACGGCTGCTTTGGCAGCGCAGGCTGTATATCACCAAAGCAACGAAGCGTTCTGGAGCTATTTTGACGCCTTATACAAAAATCAAGGGATCGAGAGCGAGCAGTGGGCGACCGTCGACTTTTTGGTAGAGCTGGCTGAGAAGGAAAATATTGGCATCGATTATGAGCTGCTTCGCAAGGATATCGAGGAGAAGACGTACCAGAAAGAAGTGGACGAGCATAGAAACAAAGCCAACCAGCTAAGAGTTCAGGGAACACCATCGATATTCATCAATGGCAAGTCGTTTAACGGTAATTTTGGAGACTACGCCGAAATTAAGAAGCTCATCGAAAACGAGTTGAAGGGTGAATAAGGATGAAGCAAGGATCGGTGCGTTCTTTTTTTAGAGATTATGGCATCTATCTCGCTTGGCTTGTATCAATGGTAGCTACTGCCGGAAGCTTGTACTTAAGTGAAGTGCTATATTACGAGCCTTGCAAGCTCTGTTGGTTTCAGCGCATTTTTATGTATCCGCTAGTATTTCTGCTCGGTATGGCGGCGTTTCGCAACGACCGCAGGATTCTTGTGTATGCAATCCCGCTCAGCATCATCGGAGGATCGATCTCCACCTATCATTACGCTCAGCAAAAAATTCCCGGCCTGGCGCAGCTATTGCCGTGCAAGGTAGGGATACCGTGCAATATTGATTACTTGAATTGGTGGGGGGTTGTGACGATTCCTTTTATGGCCCTAATCGCATTTATATTGATCACTGTATGTCTGTTCCTTGCTAGAGATTCGTCAAATCAGGAATAATTCGCAGGATGCCCTCAGCCGTTCGTAATGGCTGAGGGCATTTTTGCGTCGAGTGTATGGAGCGAAGCGCTTATCGGTTGGCTGCTGCTGCGTTCGGGTAATGGATAATGCAACATTTCGAGAGCATGAATCGTTATTGTTAATGGAGGTGCATCATGAACAAGAGCAGAGTAATGGTGACGTTATTTGCAGCAGTATTGCTTACATTGTCTTTGTCGCTGACAGCCTGCAGCAAAAAAGATCCAGGAACACCAGCAAATCCGAGCAATGGAAACAGCCAGATACAGGATGAAGCAAATCCTCCTGATCAGGCTGCAGAAGAGGAAACCAAACAGGGGACGGGCCAGTTTGTAGGTTTGATTGATAATCACTCGGTAGAAATAGAAGTTAATGGCGAACCGACGGTATTCCAAATGGATGCGGCGATATCGACCATAGCTGAGGGATTGGCTCTGAATGAAACGGTTGAGTTTGAATATGTTGAGAAGGCCATCGAAGGGAAGCAGCTGCTCCTCACCAAATTGGTGAAGGCTTCACAATCGGATTCGGCAGCTAAGCTACCACCTACCAAACAACTGGAGGTAGAGCTTGAAGGAATGAAGGAAGAACGGAGTGCCAATCTTGCTGAGGGAAAAGGTTACGCGCTCTATGTGTTCGATATTTTTAACTTTGATTCCCAGACGGATACTTTGAGCATGAATTATGATCCAAATTACAAAGTGAAGATTACTAAGCTTCCTGCCGGCTATAATAAGGATCAGCTATTGCTGGAAGCGAAGGAGCAGCTATCGAAGACAGGTAAGGCCGAGGAAGTAGACAGTGAGGTCTTGCACAAGTTCATGCCCGGCACCTCGGTGTTTCTGGAAGCGAACGGAGATGATCTGACCCAGCAATATATTGTTAAAGATATCGACGGGCAAGGATATATTTTCGAATTGAACATTCCGCATGGAGAACCTACGGAAGGTTTCGTACCCTTAGCTTATGCTTCCTTAAATTCTATCGTAGCAAAATAACCGAATTCTGCTTATAACCTTAGCGAGAGTGATCTTGCTAAGGTTTTATATTTTTATCAGGCATATGGGTCTGAGCCGACATCTTAGAGAAGCTGTTGTGACAAGTGCCTAGCCGTTCGCATATGATGCCAAAGACGATTAATTACTGGGCAAAGGAGAGAACGGCTTGAAGAAGAAGAAAACCCTGAGAACCGGTAGAACGAAAAAGTCACCCTACTTTGTGGATAATCCCGATATTGATGAGCTAAAGATGCTGGAGGATGACAGGCGCGAACGACGAGCCGGTCCGAAAGAAATCAAAATCCACCAATCAATCGCACCTGTAATATCTCCTGAAGAAGATGAAGTGGAGACATGGGATGCTTTTTCGGAGGAGTCGGAGAGCGTTGAGTTGAAGGAGCAGGAAGCAATTACGGTAGACCCCGTAGTCGAAGATGAGCAGCCGCTTCCGGCAGTTAATTTGGAGGCACATTTGGCGGAGAAAAAGACACCGCTAGCAAGCGAAGGGATCGTCTATACGAATGATTTGACGGATGCTGCCGTTACAGGGGCAAAAATTGCCCCGTATACGATTGATGCCTCGAAAATCAAGTATGGAACGATTGGTACTGCTTGGTTAGCGGATTACGCCGTACAAGGCATCAAGATTGCGGATGGGGCCATAACCTCCTCCAAAATCGCCGCAGAGTCGATTACGGGCGAGCATTTGGTAGATGGATCTATTGAGGGAAAATTGATCAGAAACCGTTCGATTAGCGGAGAGAAGCTCCAGGATGGAAGCATTACCTCGGAAAAGCTGGCGGACAGTATTATCGGAGCTGATAAGCTGGCAAATCATTCGATTCAGAGCCGTCACTTGAGCGATTGGATCGTGACAACGGATTTGCTGCAGGATCAGGCTGTGACCTCGGATAAAATATTGAGCGGAAGTATTCAAACGATTAATTTGGCCAACGGAGTCATCGATAATTCCAAGCTAGCCGAGCAAGCGGTAACCTCGTCGAAGCTGCGAGACGGCTGCGTCACGTCGTCTAAAATTCAGGACGGCATTATTGAAAGCCGTCATTTGGCGGAGAATGCAATTACTGTACGCAACCTGGCCCCTGGTTTGGTCGGCAAAGAACAGCTGGCGAGCCCGAGTGTGGGGGCGAATCATCTGGAGAACAATATTATCGCTTCACAGCATATCGAGGAGAATGCTGTCCAGTCCAAGCATATTTCACCAGAATCAATCGATCGGATTCACATCAAGGCTAGCAGCATTGGGGAAGAGCATATCGCCGCAGGAGAAATTAAGGGAAGGCATCTTGCTGAACGCAGCATTCTTTCGACGAAACTAGCGGATCAATCAGTAGGTACCGCGCAAATCATTGAGCAGGCGGTAACTTCGTCCAAAATTGCCGATCAAAGCATTCTGCCGCAGAAAATTGCCGATGAATCCGTGCTGGCGAGACATATTTCACCCGGCTCTGTTCAAAAAACACAGCTTGCCTTCGGTGCAGTTACCGCCCGGCATATTGCAGCCGATTCCGTGCAGGGCGAGCATATAGCATCCCATACGATCGACGAATGGCATATTGCGGAAGATGCCGTGACCGGAGCCAAAATTGGCAATGGAGAAATTTCAGAGCGGCATATTGCCGAGGAATCCATTTCAACTTCCCAGCTTCAGGACGGTTCAGTGACAAGTGAGAAGCTCCGTGATAAAAGTGTAACTGGAAATAAAATCGCGGATGGAGCCGTAACAGGTTCGGCCATTGGTACTGAAGCCATCAACTCCCGTCATCTTGCTCCCGGTCTAATTCATACCCCCCATCTAGCTCAAAGCAGTGTCGGAGGGGATCAGCTGCAAGCTGGTTCGATAGAGGAAGAGCATATTAGTCAAGGAGCTGTATTCTCCCATCATTTGCAGGATCATGCGGTTACCTCGCTGAAGTTGTCACCTGAAAGCGTCACAAGCGATAAAATTAATGATTTGGCAGTAACAGCTTCCAAGCTTGCGGAAGGAAGCGTGGTCTCTTCCAAGATCGCCCCTGCCTCGATCCTTCCACGGCATCTATCTAAAGGAGCCGTTCAAAGTGATTTATTGGCAGAAGGGGCGGTATTGTCCGAGCATTTAGCCACTGAATCCGTTACAGATAGGCATTTAGGCACGGGCATACTAAAATCCCACCATTTAGCGGACGGCTCAGTATCGGAACGGGTGCTTGAGGACGGCTCGGTGTCGGCTGCCAAGCTAAGAGAGGGAGCGGTTCAACCGACTCATTTAACGAAGGGAATTATCGAAGGGCAGCATATTGGCGACGAGGTTGTGGAGTCGCGGCATCTAAAACCTTATGTTATTACAGCCGCTCATTTAGCTCCGGAATTGTGCCGTGACGGCTTGCTTCCCGAAGACGGGGTGAGCGGGAATAACTTGAAATCCGATTCCATTCATCGAGATCATTTGCAGCCAGGATCTGTTGATGAGGTTGTGCTGAAGCCCGGTGCTGTTGGTTCCCAGCATATTCAGCCGCAATCCGTACAACGCCATCATATGAGCGTGGAATCCATCACTAGTGAACATCTGAACAACAGTATTGTGGAGTCCCGCCATTTATCCGAAGGTGCTGTGAACGGACAGCATATGGTTGAAGAAGCGATCGATTCACGTCATATTCGGCTGCAGGCGGTGCAGTTCGGGCATTTGTCTGCTGAATTGCAGCGGGAAGGGCTGCTGCCGAAGAGCGGCATTGCCGGAGCCGACATAACCCCGGGAGCCATCGAGCGCATCCATTTGCAGGCGGGAGTGATCAACGGGGAATTACTGCAAGGAGAGTCCGTCGGCTCCTCCCATTTGCAGTCAGGCTCTGTACAGAGTCATCATTTGGCGCATCCATCCATCCAAAGCGGTCATCTGGCAAACGGAGCAGTGGAGGCTCAGCATTTGTCCGAGGGAAGCGTAGAAGGAAAGCATATCGCTGAAGCATCGCTGGCATCCCGACATTTTCAGTCCCATGCGGTGCAGGCAGAGCATTTATCCGCTGATCTGCAGCGGGAAGGATTGCTGCCAGAGAGAGGGATTATCGGCAGTGATATAGTGCCTGGCTCCATCAGCCGGGTTCATCTTCAGGAGGGATCGGTAGATAGTGATGTGCTGCAAAGGGAATCGGTAGGCTCCTCTAAATTGAAGCCGCGGTCGATACAGCGCCATCATCTGAGCGATGAATCGATCATTAGCCAACACTTATCGGAGGCTGCTGTTCAATCCCACCATCTAACTAAGGGAAGTGTAGAGGGAGAACATATCGCTGAGGCTTCCCTTGATTCCCGTCATATTCGGCCTCTTTCGGTTCAGGTGGAGCATTTGTCGGCTGACTTGCAGCGGGGGGGACTGCTGCCGGAGAGAGGGATTATTGGAAGCGATGTGGTATCTGGCTCGATTAGCCGCACGCATTTGCAGACCGGTGCTGTAGATGCGGACGTATTGCAGGGGGAAGCTGTCGGCCCATCCCATTTACAGGCCGGAGCGGTGCAAAGCCATCATTTGCTCGCTGAATCGATCCAAAGCCATCATCTTACTTCAGGCATCGTGGAATCCCGCCATCTGTCCGAGGGAATCGTAAACGGCAGCCATGTCGCAGAGGGGACGCTTGATTCCCGACATATCCAACCTCAGGCGGTACAACTGGAGCATTTATCAGCCGGGCTGCGGGAACAAGGCCTCCTGCCCGAGAAAGGGATTCAGGGGAGTGATCTGGCAGCGGCCTCTATCGGACGTACGCATATGCAGGCGGGTTCGGTAGATGGGGAAGTGCTGCAAGGGGAGTCCGTTGGTTCCTCGCATTTAAAGGCCGGAGCGGTGCAAAGCCGCCATTTGGCGGATGAATCGATCCAGAGCCAGCATTTGACGGCAGGCATCGTGGGATCGGAGCATTTATCCGAGGGAAGTGTGGACGGAAAGCATATTGCCGATGCCTCCCTTGACTCTTGTCACATCCGTTCCCAAGCAGTAGAGGTGAAGCATTTATCCATCGATCTGCAGCGGAATGGTTTACTTCCGGAGAGAGGGATAATTGGAAGCGATCTGGTAGATGGTTCGATTAGCCGCACACATTTGCAGGCAGGGGCGGTAGACGCGGATGTATTGCAGGGAGAAGCCGTCGGCTCGTCACATATTGAGGCTGGTGCGGTGCAGAGCTATCATCTGTCGGATGAATCGATCCAAAGCCATCATCTATGCCCAGACATCGTGGAATCGCGCCATCTGTCCGAGGACAGCGTAGCTGGTAATCACCTAGCCGAAGCTTCGATTGAAGCGCGGCATATCCAGCCCCAAGCCGTACAGTTGGCGCATTTATCAGCCGAGCTACAACGGGAGGGACTGCTGCCTGAAGGTGGTGTAAGCGGAACTGATTTAGCTCCAAATTCGGTAAACCGAGCTCACTTGCAGGCCGGTGCAGTAGATGGAACCGTCCTGCAAGGAGAATCTGTAAATTCATCGCATTTACAGGCCGGGACGGTGCAGAGCTCTCACCTGTCGGATGAATCGATCCAGAGCCAGCATTTGACGTCAGGCATCGTGGAATCGCGCCATCTGTCCGAGGATAGTGTGGCTGGTAATCACCTAGCCGAAGCCTCGATTGAAACACGGCATATCCAGCCGCAAGCTGTTCAATTGACGCATTTATCAGCCGAGCTACAACGGGAGGGACTACTGCCTAAGGGCGGTGTAAGCGGAACTGATCTGGCTCCGAATTCAATAAACCGAGCTCATTTGCAGGCTGGTGCGGTAGATGGAGCTGTCCTGCAAGGAGAATCCATTGACTCATCCCATATAGAGGCTGGTGCGGTGCAGAGCTATCATCTGTCGGATGAATCGATCCAAAGCCATCATTTGACACCAGGCATAATAGAATCGAACCATCTGTCTGAGGATAGCGTAGCTGGAAGTCACCTAGCTGAAGCCTCGATTGAAAAGCGGCATATCCAGCCCCAAGCCGTGCAGTTGGCGCATTTATCAGCCGAGCTACAACGGGAGGGACTTCTGCCTGAGGGCGGCGTGAGCGGAAGCGATTTGGCTGCCGGTTCGATTAGCCGTACACATTTGCAGGCCGGTGCGGTAGATAGAGATGTATTGCAGGCTGAAGCCGTAGGCTCATCGCATTTGCAGGCTCGTTCAGTGCAGAGCTCCCATCTGTCGGATGAATCGATCCAAAGCCAGCATTTGACGTCAGGCATCGTGGAATCCCGCCATCTATCCGAGGAGAGCGTAGCTGGTAATCATCTAGCCGAGGCCTCGATTGAAACGCGGCATATCCAGCCGCAAGCCGTACAGCTGACGCATTTATCAGCCGAGCTACAACGGGAGGGACTGCTGCCTAAGGATGGTGTGAGTGGGACTGATTTGGCTCCGAATTCAATAAACCGAGCTCACTTGCAAGCAGGGGTGGTAGATTCGGATGTATTACAGGGAGAATCTGTAGGTTCACAGCATTTACAGGCTAGTTCAGTGCAGAGCTCTCATCTGTCGGATGAATCGATCCAAAGCCAGCATTTGACGTCAGGCATCGTGGAATCCCGCCATCTGTCCGAGGATAGCGTAGCTGGTAATCACCTAGCCGAAGCCTCGATTGAAGCGCGGCATATCCAGCCGCAAGCCGTACAGCTGACGCATTTATCAGCCGAGCTACAACGGGAAGGGCTGCTGCCTGAAGGCGGCGTGAGCGGAAGCGGCTTGGCCGCCGGTTCGATTAGCCGCACTCATTTGCAGGCAGGGGCGGTAGATTCGGATGTATTACAGGGAGAATCTGTAGGTTCACAGCATTTACAGGCTGGTTCAGTGCAGAGCTCTCACCTGTCGGATGAATCGATCCAAAGCCAGCATTTGACAGCAGGTTCAGTCCATGGTCAGCATATTAAGCCAGGCGCTGTGCAACTGGATCACCTGGCAGTGACACCTACGTTGTCTATCCATGGTCAGCCAACGATACAACAGTTTGGGATGGCAGCTTTTCTACTCCAGGATCATGAAGAATCGACGGAAGTGATGGTTTTATTCGAAGAGTCATTTGCCCACGCCCATTATGTGATTGTGGCCATGTCCAATAATCCCGGATATTATGCTACATTAAAGTCACAATCGCCTGAGTCCGCAATCCTTGAAATTTCAAGACTGAAGGGCGGCTCTAAAAATTATGGATTCATAACATGGATTGCCGTCGGCGGCATAAATTAATGAGCTGAAATAGAAGAAATGCAGCTCAGTTGGGCAAAGCAAAGCTCAATTATATATTGAATTAGCGGGGAGTGGTCGCTAGTATAGGCGACTGCTCCTTTTGCGTGAATAAAGGAAGTGAGCTTCTTGACGGCTACAGCAGCAGTTCATCTGCTCAATCCATTACGATAAATGGTCAGCCAGCGGTTCATGATCGGCCTTTAGAGGAAGTCCTGCTGAATGAGGGGAGCCCCGTTAGCAGGTATTCAAATCAACGGCAGAGAAGTAAGGAAGAGCTTGGAATAGTTAATATATCGTATTTATAGCCAATTGTAGGAGATGGAGCAGGATTGCTTTGCTGTTTTTACGATTAGAGTGAAATAGAAAAATAACATAGGAGGAGTTGAGTAGAAATGAACACCCGGAAGCAACAGTTTATGATCACAGCTTCAAGCATTTATCATTTTCAGACGGAAATGAGCTTGCCAATCCGGCATGCTTGGCAAATGATCGCCAGGGATCATGAGACAGTGTTCGGTAAGCCTCCTTTGCAGGGAGACGATGCGGATGTGATCGTGCGTTATGCAGAGCCTGAGGATGGGTGTCCTGAATGGCCTGAAGCGTTCTGCTTCCGGTATGCCGATGGGGCTGCAGGGCAGAAAGTGGTTCTGCATCTCGTTGGAAGAGATGAATTGGGCATTATTTATGGGCTGCTTCATTTCAGCCACACTGTGCTGGGCGTGGATCCTTTCTGGTATTGGGCGGAATTGCTGCCTGCAAGGAGGGAGATGATCTCTTTACCGGCATGCGATTATAATTCTGCGCAGCCCAAGGTGAGGTATCGGGGCTGGTTCGTTAACGATGAAGTATGCCTTATCGGCTGGAAGGAGGAATATCCGCCGACGGAGGAAGTGTGGCTGCCGGTTTTTGAAGCGCTGCTGCGCTGCGGAGGCAATATGGTCATTCCCGGAACCGATCTCCCCAAAACAGGTATTCATCACAAGCTAGCCACAGAGATGGGCTTATGGGTAACTCATCATCATGCTGAGCCGCTCGGAGCGGAGATGTTCCTGCGGGCATACCCTGGCAAACAGGCAAGCTACAGCGAGCACCCGGAATTGTTTGAAGGCTTATGGCGGGCCGCGATTGAAAAGCAGCAGCATGACCGCATCGTATGGGTGCTATCCTTCCGCGGCCAGGGGGATAAGCCGTTCTGGGAGGATGATCCGGCGTTCGATACCCTGGAGAAGCGCGGCGCATTGATCTCATCCGTCGTGCAGAGACAGTACGGTATAGTCAAGGAATATGTTGATGATCCCGTATGCTGCATGGCCATGTACGGGGAAATTGCCGAGCTGTACAAAGCGGGACATATCGAGGTGCCAGCAGACATCATCAAGGTCTGGGCGGACAACGGGTATGGCAAAATGGTCTCGCGCCGTCACGGAAATTTAAATTTGCGTGTGCGGGCGTTGCCTGATCAGGGGGACGGAGGAAAGCATGGCGTCTACTATCACGTGACGTTTCACGATTTGCAGGCATCCAACCACTTGACGATGTTTCCCGGCCGCCCGGAATTTATTGCGGAGGAGCTGGAAGAGGCATTTCACTGCGGCGCATCGGAGTATTTGCTGGTCAACAGCGGCAACATACTGCCTCATTTGTATACACTGGACTTGACCGCATGGCTGTGGCAGGACGGAACCATTGACGTGGAGGAGCATCGGAACAAATTCATCGGGAGACTGTATAGCTCTCAGCAGGGTCAAATTGCAGGCTTGTACCAGCAGTACGCCGATTGTGCCATCGCCTACGGGCCGAATGAGGACGATCTCGCCGGAGACGAATTCTATCATCATCCGGCTCGTAAAATCATGGGGCACTGGCTACGGGGAAAGGCCGATACGGATGACAGCCTTGTTTGGGCGACAGGGCGTCTGCCGTTTGCCGAGCAGGTACGCTGGTTCAAGGAGAAGGCAGCGGCGGCTGAAGCGGGCTGGTATCAGCTAAGGGAAAATATTCGGCAGGTAATGAAAGAGCTGTCTGAGGAGGATGCCAGAAGACTCCACGTTCAGCTGCTTGTACAGATTGAACTGCATCTAAGCGGCTGCAGAGGCTTGATTGCAATCTGCACGGCCTATGAGGGCTTTCGGGCCGAGCTATATCCGCAAGCCTTCGTTTATGCTTCACAGGCGGTGTGGCGCTATAAGAGCGGCCTTCATGCACTGCGTGAAGCAGAGCAAGGCCAGTGGGAGCATTTTTATAGGGCGGATTGGCTTACGAATATCGCAAACACGATCGAACATGCGGATACTGTCCGCAAATATTTACGGGTATTGGGAGACAGCCCCGATATGTTTCTGTGGTATAAGGAATATTTGATGCCGGAAACGGAGAAATACATTTATTTGGAGAATACGCATCGCAATCCACTGCCGAATGATGAATTAGCCTGCCGGTTGGAGAAGAAATTTGCGATTGGGAGCAGCAGGTATTGATTTTGGAAGCCGACCGGCGGCAAGTCCGGTTGGCTTTTTTGCGTTTTACGGTCGCCGGTCAAGGGGATTTGGACGTAAGTGAGCGTCAGCTATAGATTATTTACTAAAAGATAGGTATACTTTTTTAGTAATACTGATTTTTGAGTGACGATATCCGATTAGCATTGTTCCTCAGCTGGATTAGACAAGGAGCGGAGAAGGCTGATGAAAAAACCGACAATCGAAGATGTAGCGAAACGAGCGGGAGTTTCCAAAAGTACAGTTTCCCAATATTTGAATGAACGATATCAGTACATGAGCGAGGATACGAGAAGGCGGATCGGCGAAGTTATCGAGGACTTGAAATATCAGCCTAACGGACTTGCCCGAAGTTTGAAGCAGAATCGAACCTTCATGGTCGGCATCATTGTGGCGAACATCGACTACTCTCTTTCGATTAAATGCATACGTGCCATTGAAAATGAACTGCAGCAGCATAAAACGCAGGTGATTATTTGCAATGCCGATGAAAGTCCGGAAAAAGAGCGCGAGTATATCGAGATGCTCGCGGCGCGTCAGGTCGATGGTTTGATTGTGTTCCCGACCGGCAACGGCAATAGTTCTTACCATAGAATTATGGAAATGAAGCTGCCGCTTGTATTTCTGGATCGGCTCGTCGATGGGGTTACGACGCAAAGCCTGCTGCTCGATAATGAAGCTGCAGTGAAAATCGCGATCCAGGAAATGGCCAGTCATGGGCATCAGCGAATTGCGCTGCTGTCGCTGCCGCTGGGCGAATATGCCATCACTCCGCGCAAGGAACGGATCAGCGGATATAAAAAAGCAATGGAGGAGCTCGGGCTGCCTATTGAAGAATCCTATATTTGCCATGCTCCAAAAGAAGAAATAGCCGTTGTTCTGGAGAGGCTGCTAGCTTTGCCCCAGCCTCCTACTGCGCTGCTGGCGGGCAATGATATTGTGCTGGCGGAAATTTTGAAGTTTGCCAATCAGACAGGCCTGCGTATTCCGGATCAGTTATCCGTGATCGGCATTGATGATGCCGAGTTTGCACATATTTACAATCCGGTCATTACGACGATATCCCAGCCGGCATATGACATGGGGACGCAGGCGGCGAGAATTTTGCTTTCTTCGGTCGAGCAGAAGGGAGCGGATTTGCCAATTACGTACCGTTTTCCGCCTGTTCTGCAGCAAGGACACTCTGTACAAAATGTAAATGCATAAAACAAAGAAGAACATGCTCCTCTTTAAACAGGGCATGTTCTTTTGCTTAAGCTATGAGTTTATTGCTCCATAAATTTTTGCAGTTTTTCCCGGTCAGGCAGACCGTCCATATCTCCCGGGGACATGATATTGATCGCACCGATCGCGTTGCCGCGGCGGACAGCCTCCTTGAGCGGAAGCTGCTCCAGCAGTCCGCTGATGACTCCGACGGCAAAGCCGTCTCCGGCTCCAACGGTATCCACGACTTCCTCGACCTTGAAGCCGTCGGCATATCCTTCCTGGTCGGCTGACTTGAAATAAGCCCCCTCCGGCCCCAGCTTAATCACGACGAGCGAAACGCCGCGCTCGAGGTAGAAATCGGCGATATCCTCCGGCTTATCACGGCCCGTAAGCTGCTTGCCTTCGCTAATGCCCGGAAACACCCAGTTGGAGCGGGCGGCAAGATCGTTAATGGCTTTAACCATTGTATCGGTATCCGGCCATAGAGAAGGACGCAGATTCGGGTCGAAAGATACCGTCTTCCCTTTGGCTCTCATGAAATCGATGGCGTGAAGGGCAAATTCATGACAGGATTTCGATACGGCCGGGAAAATGCCCGTTACATGCATATGCTTGGCTGAAGCGAAGTAATCGCTGTCAAAATCGGCCAGACTAAGCGTAGAGGCGGCTGAATTTTTACGGAAATATTCAACGACGGGATCTCCCGTAAGCACTTTGGATTTGACCAGCATGCCGGTTCTATGCTCATTCGTAAATTTTACATTCGAAGTATCGATGTTTTCTCGATTTAAAGTTTCGGTAATGAAATGTCCGAAGTTATCTTCCCCGAGCTTGGTGACAAGCCCGACGGAATGTCCCAGACGGGATAGGCCAACGGATACGTTACATTCAGCTCCGGCCAGTGCCTTGGAGAAAGAGAGCGCCTTATGCAATTCTCCGGGTTCATTGGCGTAAAACATGGCCATCGGTTCACCGAAAGTGACTATGTCCAGCTTTTTGTTCATTTGTGCTTCCTCCTAAACCTTTTTAAGATTATAGAATGTTCTTAGGTTGTCATCCTGAATAATGGTTAACTTGAAATTAACACATAAATCGGTTTTGTACAATAAAGGAATAGTTTATTTGTGGTTTGACACATAATATCCATAAGAAAGTGCGAAATCTAGCGGGAAAAATAAATGTTTTTCAATAATATAGTGCATTTAGTTCAGTTTTGGTGTTTAATATGATGTAGAAAAGTAAATTAACAGGGTAAAACTGATAAAAAAGTTTAGTTAGAAAGGAAGATTGCGATGAAGAAAATAAAAGTGCTGCAAAATATTACGGCGCTGGGCGTTGTAGCGGTTATACGTGGAGATGATGCGGAGTCGGCTTATCAAATGTCCAAGGCTTGCATCGAAGGCGGCTTGAACAATATCGAGGTTACTTTTACGACGCCCGATGCGGATGAGGTCATTAAACGGTTGATTAAGGAATATGGGGATAAGGCGGTAATCGGCGCTGGGACAGTACTTGATCCGATTACGGCTAGAATCGCTATTTTGGCTGGAGCTGAATTCGTGGTCAGTCCGTCTTTTGATGAGGAGACCGGGAAGCTCTGTAATTTGTACAGTATCCCTTATATGCCTGGATGCATGACGCTGAACGAAATGAAGGAAGCGTTGAAGCTGGGCGTCGATGTATTGAAGCTGTTCCCGGGCAATAATTTTAATCCTGGGTTTATTAAAACCGTTAAAGGCCCGATGCCGCACGTAAACATCATGCCGACAGGCGGGGTTGATTTGGATAATATGGAGCAGTGGATTCGCAGCGGATGCGTGGCGGTAGGCATCGGCGGCAACCTGACGGCCCCTGCCAAGGAAGGGCGTTACGACCTGATTACGGAACTGGCAGCTAAATACGTAGCTAAATTTCGCGAGATTCGTTAATTGACGATAAAACGGATATAGGTATAGAAAAAGATCGAGCAGGGCTGCATCGCGCCTTGCCCGATCTTTTTTTGTTTTAATCCAGCGTATATGGTTCAAGATCGGCCGGAAGGGCCGCAGGGCGATCACACCGGCTTGTCATTTCGTAATAGCGGCCAGAATCGGAGGATTCATGAAAGGCCCACATCGCTTCGAGGACATGATAGGCCAGCTCCCCGCTTGCCCGGTGCGGGCGGCTATGGATCAGGGAGTAGGCCATGTCAGCTGGCCCGATTCCGCGGCTATTCTCGGTATAGCCAGGTAGAAGCGGCTGCTCGATCCATTCGGCTTCCCCGATTTTGCGATATTTTACCGGCCCGCCGAAGGTGTTCGGGTCTGGGACAAGCATCGTTCCTTCCGTCCCGTGAATTTCAATCGGCGGAAGGCTGCTGCCTCCAAAAATATCAAAGCTCGTAATCAGCGTGGCGATGGCTCCGCTCTCGAATTGCAGCGTACCGGCAACATGGGTTGGAATGTCGACAGGGATCGCTTTGCCGTATTTTTTCTCGCTCGTAATGATTCGCTCCTCCTTCGCCTTGCCTGTCATTCCGGCAATGCTGCGAATCGGGCCAAGCAATTGAACGAGTGCGGTCAAGTAGTATGGTCCCATGTCGAACATAGGGCCACCGCCTTGCGCATAGTAAAATTCCGGATCTGGGTGCCAGAATTCGTGGCCGCGGCTCATCATGAAGGACGTTGCCGATACCGGGCGGCCGATGGCACCGTCCTCGATCAGCTTAAGAGCGGTTTGGATGCCGGCTCCGAGGAAGGTTTCAGGAGCGCTGCCGACGAGTAAGCCGAGCCTTTTCGCCATATCCAGCACGAGTCGCCCTTCCTCAAGCGTGGCGGTGAGCGGTTTTTCCACATAGACATGCTTGCCGGCCTGCAGTGCTTTGAGGCTTACCTCGGCATGCACCGCCGGGATCGTCAAATTGATGACGATGTCGATCTCCGGGTCGCCAAGCAGTTCATCCGTGGAGCAAGCGCGGGGAATGCCGTATATCTCCGCTTGCTCTCTCGCCCGATTCAGATCGAGATCTGCGCAAGCCGCGAGCTCCAGGACATTGAATTTTTTGCAGTTTTCCATATAAATGCTGCTGATTTTTCCGCAGCCGATAATGCCTACCTTCATTTTGTCCATGTTCCGACTCTCCTCTTAGAAGCAGCTCTGGGGTTAGCGCCCATAGCTCTAGGTTATTGGCTGTCACCCATACCGGTATAATTATTTTGTTGCTGGAGTGCCTGGTCGCCGTACGTCGTTTTAGCCTGCTGCTTTCCTTCCGCCGCCCAGAGCAAGCCCCGGGTCATGAGCTCGGTTACCTGCGGGAGAGCAACGATGTCGGCATGATGTCCCAGGGAATTGTAATATACGCGTCCGATTCCCCAACGCTTCGTCCAGATGACCGGCATATCGACGGCTTTATTCAATCGATGCGGGCCATCGGCTACGGGGAAACGAGTTGTTGCGAGTACTTCGACCGCAGGATCGACATGCAGATAATATTGCTCGCTTTCCACCGTAAAATCTTCCATCCCGGCAACAAGCGGGCTTGAGGACTGCTTGATTTCCACCGTGTATTTCACTCCGTCATTGCCCGGATGGGCCACCCATTGGCCGCCAGTCATAAACTGCCAGTCTACGTTATGGCGGAAGGAATCGCACATGCCGCCATGGCAGCCGGCTAGCCCGGTGCCGTTCTGTACGGCCGCAGATACATGATTGACATAGGCCTGCGGTATTTCTCCCATCGTCCATACCGGTACGATGAGATCCAGGCCCATCAGCTTCTCTGGATCTGAATACGCTTCCAGGGTGTCGGCGACCTCTACTTCGAATTGATGATTGCGCAATATATTAGCAAAAATGGCTGCGACCTGCTCCGGCTCGTGTCCGTCCCAGCCGCCCCAGACGATTAATCCCTTTTTCATAGTTATTTCTCCTTTACATTTCCGAGATTTCAACCCAGCGGCGCTCATCGATGGAGCGTTCCACCGCCTCAAGGACAGCCTGGCATTTCACGCCGTCATGGAAGTTCGGCTGCGGCAGCCTGTCTTCCCGAAGGGCGTTCGTCAGCTCTAATATTTCATGGATGAAGGTATGCTCGAAGCCGATCGTATGTCCTGGCGGCCACCAGGCTTCGGCATATTCATGCGCTGGATCCGTAGCCAATACCCGCCGGAAGCCTTGTACGTCCTCTTCATCCGAGGTGAAGTAAACTTCAAGCTCGTTCATTCGTTCAAAATCAAATTTCACGCTGCCCAAGCTCCCGTTGATTTCAAAGGAATTGGTCGACCGATGGCCTGCGGCAAAGCGGGTCGCCTCGAAGCTGCCAAGCGCACCGTTTGCGAATCGTGCCAAGAACAGCGTAGCATCGTCAACGGTTACGGGCCCTTTCGGAGAGTCTTTGCTGCCTTTGGCGCTTAAGCCGGTCATTTCCTCGGCGATTGGGCGTTCCTTGATAAAGGTTTCGCTCATCCCGATGACCTCGTGCATGTCTCCGACTAAATAGTGAGCGAGGTCAATCAAATGGGCGCCGAGATCGCCGTGCGAGCCCGAGCCGGCAATTTCCTTCTGCAATCTCCAGACGAGCGGAAATTCCGGATCTATAATCCAGTCCTGCAGAAACCAGGCTCTGAAGTGATAGATTTTGCCCAGTCTGCCGCTGTCCACTAGCTTTTTGGCCAGCTTGACTGCCGGAGAAAACCGATAATTGAAGCCGACCATGTGAGCAACCTTGGCTTCTTCCGCCGCCTGCAGCATTTCGCGTGCATCACTTAACGTCAGGGCCAACGGTTTTTCGCAGAAAATATGTTTCCCGGCCTTCGCGGCAGCGAGCGCAATTTCTTTATGTGCATCGCTAGGGGCATTAATGTCAATTAAGTCGATATCGTCACGCGCGATCAGATCCTTCCAATCCGTCACGACATCAGACCATCCCAATTGTGCGGCAGCCTCGGTGACGGCAGCTTTGTTTCTTCCGCACAGAGCGGTCATTTCAGGCTTAAGAGCTTCAGGAAAAAACATCGGCAGCGTCCGATAAGCATTGCTGTGTGCCTTACCCATGAATTTATAACCGATCATTCCGACGCGCAGCTGCTTCATTGTATCCCTCCATCACATGATAAAATTAGTTTCACTATCATTATAGAAAGTAGCGGGATGAATCTCTCGCCAGTTTATGCTTATTCATAGACAAAAAATGCACTTTTAAAAAAGTGCATTTTTGAATGACTGCATATTCAAGTTTACGAGGCGCCATAACGGGAGCTTGAAGGGACGCAGCCCTTCAGCTCTTTATAGACCCGGTTAAAGGTACGGATGCTGTTGAAGCCGCATTCGAGAGCAATGTCCATAATGCTGGCATCGCTGCTGATCAGCTTGCGTTCTGCCGTGAGCACCCGGATCGTATTGAGATAGGTTTTGAAATTCATGCCCACAGCGCTTTTGAACGTACGGCAAAAATAAGAGGGCTCCATTTGAAAATGGGCCGAGATCATTTCCACGGATAGATCCTCCTGATAGTTCTCTTCAATATAAGATAAAATTTGCTGTATTCGCGCTCGTTTGGTCTCAAGCCTGCTTCTCGAGCTGTGGTTCAAGCTTTGGGTCGGCCAGCTTCTTTGCAGTGTTCCGCATAATTCGAGCAGGCCGGCTTTGATGAACATTTGGTATCCCGGCTTGGCGTTTGCTTTCTCTTCCATAATGTCGTGAAGCAACTGCCTGATATGTGTAAATGCCGGGTGTCCTCCCGGAATAAAGGGAGAAACGAAGCTGAAATCTTTCGGCCAGTTTACGGATAGGCTGATCATTTCCGGCTTGAATATGAGGATGATGACCTTTGAGAATGTTTCTTTGCTCTCAAAATAATGAATGTCGTTACTGCAGCAAATGACCATATCGCCTTGAGTGAGCAGGCGTTTTTCCTCATTTACCCCGACAAGGATGCTTCCCTCTTCAACGTAGATGAACTCAATTTCCGAATGATAGTGCGCATAGAACGTCAGGTTGTTCCCCCAGTGGATAACCAAAGGCAGCTCATAATCGAGCTTCCAATTCTGATAGAAAGATTTCATGCCCTCACTCCCATGCTTTGAACATTGCATATTCTCATCATAACGAGAAGTACAATTAATGTCTAATCGAAGGGATGAAGCATAATTGTAGGAATACGAATATGCAAAGAAATTTTTTAAGCTTATTAACCTTGTTAATTTCATTAAAACATATTAATTTACGCATTAATCGTTTCAAATTAACAAATAGTGCGTATTATATATTGAATAATAATTAAATATGACGTAATATATACACAATAAAACTTTTCTTATGGAGAGGAGGAATTGAAATTCGCTAATATGACATTCTAATGATCGACTGGAATGTTATACTAAGAGCGAACCTATCTGAAGCGGAGGGATTATTATCAAACTTACATCCCGTCAAATGGAAATCATTGACATTGTGAAAAAGCATGCTCCGATTACCGGAGATCTCATAGCTGAAATGCTAAATCTAACTCGCCCAACGATCCGTTCAGATTTGTCTATTCTCGTTATGCTCGATTACATCGATGCTAAACCGAAGGTAGGATATTTTTTGGGCAAGAGAAGAACGCCCGAGGACGAGAACAGGCTGCGTCTGCTTGATATGAAGGTTGGAGATCTTCATGGAGTACCGGTCATTGTCCGCGAAACAACAACGATTCAAGAGGCGGTCGTCTCGCTATTTTTAGAAAACGTAGGTCATTTGATTGTTACGGACGAGCAAGGAAAATTAGCGGGAATCGTGTCCCGCAAGGATCTGCTTAAGGTCACGCTCGGCAACGCCACTGCATCCTCGATGCCCGTAAGCTTCATCATGACTCGGCGACCTAATATCATTACCGTCTCACCGGAAGATTCTGTGCTTGAGGCGGCAAGGAAAATTATCGCTCATCAAATTGACAGCTTGCCTGTCGTCGTACCGGCGGAATCCGGGGAAGAGGGGGACGTAAAAGTGGTAGGGCGAATTTCTAAAACGAACATTATAAAAATGTTGCTAGATACGATAGCTGAGGAATAGTGGGAGGAATGGGATGAATCAGGCTCCAGCTCATTTTATAGCAATCTGTTCAGATTCCATCGGGGAGACCGCCGAAGCGGTTGTCCGGGCCACTCTTGAGCAGTTCGAATTATCTAACACCGAGATCAAGAGATTTATGAACGTGCGTAATGAAGAAGAGTTAAGTCGTTTGATGGAGGAAGTATCTGGACGCGGAGGTTTTGTTGTATACACATTAGTTCAGCCTGAACTGCGGGAAGCGATGAGAGAGGAAGCCGTCCGCTTAAACGTTCGTGCCGTAGATATTATGGGGCCGATGATGCAGGCTTTTGTCGATACTTTTAATGATACGCCGAAGCGTACGCCAGGGCATAAGCTCGATGAGGATTATTTCCAGCGCGTGGACGCCATCGAGTTTGCCGTAAATAATGACGATGGCAAAGACGTAGGCGCAATACTTAAGGCGGATATTATTATTCTCGGGGTTTCGCGAATTTCTAAAACGCCGCTGTCGATGTTTTTGGCGCATAAGGGGAGAAAGGTGGTCAACTATCCCGTTGTTCCCGAGCTAACGCCTCCTAGCCAATTGAAAGAGGTCAGCAGCAATAAAATTATTGGATTGACGATTGACGCGAAGCACTTGGTTAAAATTCGTTCGGAACGACTTAAGGCTATGGGGCTGCCGGATGATGCCGAATATGCCTCATTGGAACGAGTTGAGTACGAACTGAAATATGCCCAGTCTCTGTTTGCCGCACTAGGCTGCCCGGTGATTGATGTCACCGACAAGGCGATCGAAGAAACGGCAGGACTGATCATGAAGCACTTATAATTTTATATAAAATTATAAAATTCAATCTTAAAAAATAAGTTCAAAACTCAACTTTTCAGCACCGAGAAGATTGTACGAACCTGAAGCCTGGCTTCCGAAGGAGTTTTGCTTTGCAAAACTTTTAGGAGGAGCAGAGTTGAACGTTTTCGTAGAAAACGGCCTCGAAAGCATAAACTTGGAGAAGCCTACATGAGCACCGGAGTTCGAAGGTGAGTGCAAGATTCGATGCCGAGAACCATCTAGAGAAACATCGTGATCAAAAGAGGAGTTTTTGAACTACCTTTAAAATAATTGGGTGGAGGGAGTAACAATGGAACGTCACATAGCTCTGGAATTAGTACGCATTACAGAAGCGGCAGCCCTTGAGGCGGCACGCTGGACAGGTCGAGGCGACAAGAATAGCGCAGATGAGGCGGCAACATTAGCAATACGCAGTAAATTCAATTCCGTAGCTATTGACGGTACTGTGGTTATTGGCGAAGGGGAGATGGACGAAGCCCCCATGCTGTATATCGGTGAAAAAATAGGAAATCGCCGCGGCCCAAGAGTCGACATCGCGGTCGATCCTTTGGAAGGAACGGAAACGGTAGCGAATGGGCTGAACAACGCGATCTCGGTGATCGCTGCAGCTCCCCAGGGAAGCCTGCTCCATGCCCCCGATATTTATATGGAGAAGCTGGCCGTCGGCCCTGCACTTGCCGGGCAGCTCTCACTTGATGATCCGATTGAAACGACGCTGGCCAAAGCCTCGAAAATACTGGATAAGCCGCTTGCCGAAATGACGGTGTCCATTCTGGATCGGGAGCGGCATTCAGACTTGATCGATGCCCTGCGCAAATCCGGCGTTCGGATCAAGCTGCTGAGTCATGGCGACGTGATGGGGGCCATTGAGGCCGCCATGGACAAGGAAGTCGATATGTATGTGGGCTCGGGCGGCGCGCCGGAAGGGGTGCTTGCAGCAGCCGCGCTTAAATGCCTCGGCGGCGAAATGCAGGGGAGACTTCTCCCGAACGGACTGGAGGAATACAACCGCTGTATCCGCATGGGCCTCGCCAAGCCGGATCAATTGCTGCGGATGGAGGACATGATCGGCCATGACAACGTCCTGTTCGTGGCTACCGGCGTGACATCCGGGGATTTCCTGCATGGGGTGCGATACCTGCCGAAGCATAAAGCCGAAACCCATTCCGTCATCATGCACTCCGAGAACAGAACGATCAGCTATATCCAGACCACTCACCACTTTACCGAGAAATTCAATTCGGTGAGAGGAGCCGCTATTTAAGCAGCCGTATTTTAATAATGCGCGGAAATCGACAGGGACTACTCTTAAGCTGGCTCAGCTTGTAGAATAGTCCCTTTTTTTGAAAAAGGATTCGAGGATCGTTATTCCGCTTCGGTCAGGGTCACTTGTTCAACAACTATTACAACAATATTATCGATACAGGGATCAACTCCAGAATGGGGGCTACGCTCCGTATTGAGCATAACGTATTTGAAAATTCCAAAGATCCGATAGTTTCATTGTACAGCTCCGAACAAGGGTATTGGATGTGAAGGACAATTTGTTCGTCAACAGTACGGGAAGCATGCCGAATACATCTACAACCAGCTATACGCCGCCTTACAGCTACACGCTGGATGCGGTAAATACAGTGAAGAATCATGTCATTGCGAATGCAGGTGTGGGCTAGATCAACGTTGGAAATTAATTCAATGAAATTCAAACGCGTGTTTCCAGTCGGGACACGCGTTTTAGTGATTCATCGAGAAGAAGGGTCGTCGTCATGTATAAGAAGGGTCACAGACAGCACGAGGCAAGTATTTTACGATATAACATGCTTAATTAGCATTAGAGGAGTCGTGAGCATGAAATACAAATCGTTAGAGCTGGAAAAGCCCCTTGTTTATGAACTGGAAGGGCTGGAAATCGGCATCACATCCAATTGTAACTTTCGCTGCGATTATTGCTGTGCTTATCAAAGAAATGATGGAAACAGCATCGGCGCGAAGGAAATCATTACTCTTCTGGAGCAGCTGCCTTCTCTTAAGAGAGTAAGGCTATCCGGCGGAGAAGTAACTTTAAAGTATGAGGATTGCGTGGAGGTTGTGAGCTACTGCGCAGCACGCGGGATTCAGACCCAGCTTAATTCCAATGGCAGTCTGCTGAGTGAGCGGGGGATCCAGCGGCTTGTCGATGCGGGACTAACGACGATCCACATTTCCTTCAATTTTACTACAGCTGATGCCTTTTCCCGGTATTACAGCATCCATCCCAGTGTGTACCAAAAAATTAGAAATAACATTACCATGTTTGCTTCGACTGCGGTGGATACCGTGCTGGAGACGCTGCTATTTAACGAAACCGAACATCATATGAAGGAGATACATGACCACGTCTATGAAATGGGTGTTCGCACGCATGAAATACAGAACAGCATCATGATGAATCATAGCGGCTGGAAGGCGATTGCTGCCCGGGAAACGTTAAAGCAAGCGGTAAACGATCTTATATCGCATAAAAAAGAGGATATGACGTTGTACTTCACCTGCATGGATCGATTTATGGCCGAGCTTGGTTTTCAGGAAAGGCCGGGCGTATATTTCCCTCATTGCATCGAAGGGAAGAAGCAGCTCCATCTGCACGGCAACGGAGACATTCTTATTTCGGAGCTTTGCCACCCGGTCATTATCGGCAATATTCATAAAGGAACTCCGCTGCGGGATATTTACCTTGAAATGCCAGCAGCATTAAAGCAGTTTCTCGACCAGGAACCATGTCCCGCGCGGGAAGCCTTATTTCCGTCCAATCCTCAATCGGACGAAACCGTGCTGTAGGTAAGCGGCCATTATCGCTCGAAGCATGGTAAATTAGAACGATAAAAACGGCTATCCTCAATGCGCGGAGGATAGCCGTTTGTTGATTTGGAGACGGCTGCAAAACCGCCGTTTTCGGTTCCGTCAGGAGCGGCCGCGAATTTCCTGCCGAAGGAACAGAACGTAGGAAATGGCGAAGCAGATCAAGGTCAAAGCGATAAGGCCGGTCACCTGCGGCCAGACGAGCAGCAGGCTTTGCCCGAAGGGCAAGGGACTGGCAATGGCACCGTAGACCTGCTCGGTCGTAAGCGGCCCCAGGTTGCGAACCGAGGGCATGAGCAGAGTCGTTGTCGCTTCATTGAAGAGCGTGTAGGGAGACAATCTGCTCAGCCATAGCATTTGATTCTGAAAGCCAACAATGTCCTCGACGGTTGCCGTTCCGGCATTTGGGGCGATACCCTTGGACACGATGTTTAATATCATGTCATAGAAGAAGCTGAAGAACAGCCATACGGCGATTCCTGATAGCGCCGAGGTGGCCGGCTGCCGGAAGCGCACCGAGAATACGATGGACAAATTAAGCCAGAACCCGATATAAAAAATAGTGACGAGCAGGAAGCTGATCATTCTTAAAAATTCCTCTAATGTAGGAGGAATGCCGATAATGATCGTTCCCAGCGCCATAATAAGGAAGCCCAGAGTCAGGAACATCATGCTGATGACGCTTAGGGAGGCGGCGAACTTCGCGTTCAGCAAAGCGTCGCGATGCAGCGGCTGTGCCATGATTCGGCTTAATGTTCCTTTATTCCGTTCGCTGTTAATGGCGTCAAAGCCAAGCCCGATTCCGAGAAGCGGGCCGAGAAACCCGATAAAGCTGATAAAGGAAGGCAAGGTTCCATCCGACAGCGTGAACAGCTTCAGAATCACGAATTCATTTGCGGAGCTGTCCGATTGGATTGCCTCTTGTATGCTGTTCATGGCCGTATACAGGGAGGCGATGCAGGTAAGAAGGATTATGCCAAGCAGCAGCATAAAGCGCCAGCTTCGGATATGATCGGAAATCTCTTTTCGCACCAATACGCCAAAAGGGGAGGCGACCCGGCTTAAAGTATTCTTACTCCTTTCGGAGAATGATTCCGGGTTCCGGCTTTCGACATTACGTGAAGCCCAGCGAAGCAGAGGCGATTCTCGCCAGCTTTGGACTGCACGCCGCAGGCTGCCTATGAGATCAGGCTTGCTGTTTTTCTGTTCGGTCGCTTCCTTGGTCATGTCCTTCACCTCCTTCGAAATAACGATGATAGATTTCATCAAGCCCATATTGCTTCCGCTGCAAGCCGAACAAGGAGACGCCGGATTCCACGATCATTCGGGCAATTACGTCGCTGCAATCGGTATCGGAGCCGATCAGCAGCCTTGTGCGACCACTGGACTCGACTCTATCCTGCAGGGATAGCTGCGCATCCTCGCGACCTTCGGCCAATTCGGCATGCCGTACGCCTGGGATGGCCCGAATCCGCTGCAGCAGCTCGGCATCCAAGGGCCCGCTCTCCACGGTAATTTGCAGAGGATCGTCGGCAAAGAGCGTGTG
The DNA here is from genome assembly GCF_042714055.1 of Paenibacillus lentus. Taxonomy (GTDB): domain Bacteria; phylum Bacillota; class Bacilli; order Paenibacillales; family Paenibacillaceae; genus Fontibacillus; species Fontibacillus lentus_A. Next base: position 101,945 of record NZ_JBHGVC010000006.1, on the reverse strand, counting down.
TGACAGGCTGGCTATGTCGCCTTCGGCGAGCAGGCGACCGCGGACGAACAAGCCAACCCGGTCGCAAATTTGCTGCACCTGGTGCAGTTGATGGGAGGACAGCAGCACTGTCAATCCTTGTTCCTCGCTCAGGCTGCGGATGAGAGTGAGCAGCTCATCCATTCCCTTGGGATCAATGCCAAGGGTAGGTTCATCCAGAATAATAATTTCCGGCGCTTTAATCAGGACATCGGCCAATCCGAGCCGCTGCCGCATGCCTCGAGAATAAGCGCCAACCCTCTTGTGTGCTGCATGCTGCAGGCCTACGCTCTCCAGCAATTGATAGGCACGATCCTTGGCTTCCGCTTCGGGCACCTGGTTCAGTCTCGCCGTCAGCACCAGATTTTCCAGGCCGGTACGATCCTCGTAAAAGCCGACATCGTCCGGCAAATAACCGACCTTGCGTTTCACGGGAATAGGCTCCCTCGTTGGATCGAGACCGAGAACGTTTATGGTGCCGCTATCAGGCTCGCTGAGCCCAAGCAGCATGAGAATTGTCGTCGATTTTCCCGCTCCGTTCGGCCCGAGCAGGCCGAATATTTCGCCGCGTTTAATTTGCAGCGACAGCTGATCGACAGCCCTTACCCCGTTATAGCTTTTCGTCAATTCCTGAATGTCGATGACCGTCTCTGACACGGTTATCGCCTCCCGTATTTACGAATCAGATAGTAGATGCCTCCGAGGATCGCTGCAATGACAAGCACTCCGACCCAGCCCCAGAGCATAGAGCCTTTCACGGCAACACGGAACTGTGCCGAGGAGCTGGATTCCGGAGACGAGGCTGTCATGCCAGTGACGTAGTCTCCGGCAATCGCTTTTTTGCTTGCCGTTATTTTGGCCTCCACGGTGGTGGATTGCCCGGCCGCCAGCTTGTCGATCGTTTTCGGGCTAAAGCTGACCTCCCAGTCTACCGGCGCATTCGAGCTAAGGTTAATGTCTGAAAGATCGGCGGTACCGGTATTTTTCACCAGCAGGTCGATGGTTTTGCTGCCGCCTGCGGTAACATTCGTGCTAAGCAATCCGCTTGGTGTAGTCAGCTCTAGTCCGTAGGTACCTGTGATGACGGCTTCCAGCTTCACCTCGGAAGAGGTCGATTGATTAGAAGCGCTGACGGGGATGCTGTAAGCTCCTTCCTTCACCTGCTCCGGCGGCTGTACCTTAACGGTGATGGATTGGTTTGCCCCAGGCTCTACCTCGACGGAGGATACCTGATTGTCTCCGGCCGTAAAGGTTACGTTCCACCCCGGGTCGGCCTGAGCCTGCAAAGCGTAATTTTGTTTATCCGCCGTACGGTTTTGCAGCTTGAGCGAGTAAGTGAAGCTGGAATCGGAAGGGCCCTGCAAATTGGCCTGATCTGTCGTCAGCTCGGTCTGATAGGTTCCTTTTTCCGTAATTTCTACTGTAAATGGCAAGCGCGCTGCAGAACCGGCTGCAAGTTCGAAGCGATAGGTTCCTTTGTCTATTTGTAAGGGAACCGTCACATTTAGAGAGACGGAGCTGGATTCGCCCGGCTTAACGGACATTTCCTTCACCTGCCAGCCGCCGCTGTTCAACGTAGCCGTCCAGTCCTTGGGCAAATTTTGGAGCTCTAATGGCACTGTAACTACATCAGATGTGTTGTTGATGACCTCGACACTGTAATCCAGAGATTCGCCGGGCGGGACGGAAATCGAAGTGTACGCCGAATAAAGCGTGACTCCTCCGGCAGCAGCTGCTGGCATTCCGCCGAGCAGGCCGGCTCCGAGCGCAAGCAGGAGCAATAGGCTCAACAGTTTCATGTTCCTTCCCAACGGTTTCATTGTATAAACCCTCCTCGAATATTTGTTCATAAGAAGTACGATGGAAGAAGCTCGTTTGGATTTATAGAAAGCTTAAAATCAGCTAAATATTTGCTTAAAATCAGCTAAAATGTCATTGAGCAGGCAAAAAAACGAATTTTATTTGCTACAATACGGTTAAAATGATAGGCCCTAATAAGGTTAGGCCCCAATATGATCCTAAGAAAACGGTTATGATCAAGGAGGGACTGGGCTATGAAGGAGAGCCCTGAATTATGGCTGGCGGAGATTGCGGAGGGGTCGGCTGCTGCTTTCGGCCGTTTTTATGATGCATATGCTCCGATGGTTTACAGAATGGCCGAACAATGGATGATGGATGCTGCCGAGGCCGAGGATGTATGTCACGACGTATTCATGGAAGTTATGGACAAGGCAGGCAGCTATAATCCTGCGCGTGGCAGCGTGGAGGCATGGCTGGCGGTTCGCACCCGCAGCCGATCCATGGATCGATTGCGGAAGCATCAGCGAGTGTCCGTTGCGGAAGAATGGGAGATAAATCGGGAAGCGGATATTCTCTGGAGCCGAGGAATTGAATCCGCCGAGTATGAGGCGCTGCGCAAGTGGGAGATGGAGCAGCTGAAGGAGGCGATGCAGGCTATTCCGTCGATGCAGCGGATGGCGCTGCACGGGAGCTATATCGAGCAGCTATCGCACCGCGAAATTGCCGAGCATATGAAGAAGCCGGTTGGAACGGTTAAATCCTTAATCCGCTACGGTATCCGCAATTTGCGCCGGCGGCTGGATGAGATGAGCCCGGGCAGGCTGAGAGGGGGAGTGGAGTCGTATGCACAAGATGAATTTCACAAATAAACCCTCGGAATTGCCTGATGCCCAGGCGGAGCTTTGCGGCTTATTCACGGAGGAGCAGCTGGTGGATTTCGTTATGGGGCAGCTGCAGCCAGGAAAACAAGCAAAAATACTGGAGCACCGGAATCAATGCCGGATTTGTGATGTGATGATTAACGAATGGTCGGAGCTGTTGGGTCAGGCCGGCCTGGGGCTAAGCCCTGATTACGCAAGCAGCAATGCACAATCCCAGGAGGCAGATGTCGCCGGGGCTGCTGAGCGAAGCCTTGACTGCGCAAGCAGTAATGGTGAACGGCATCCGCAAGGGCTGCCACATTCACTATCTCATCCGCCGCGAAGGCTGCGCGGTCGGCTGCTCCTATCTTTCAGGCTGCGATCACTACGCAAAAAGTGGTCTGCCCATCGCAGCGGTTATACCTATGGCGCGCTCGGCGGGATAGCGGTATTCATGCTCATATGCGGTCTGTTTTCACTCCGGCCGCAAGGCTGGGTCGGAGGGGATCATGGCCAGCTTGAGCGGGATATTTCGCAACAAATCCACCTCATTCAAAGCGCAGATACGGAGCAGTTTATCATCGAGCCTCATCCGCCGTATTACGGAGAGGGCATGGTCTGGCTGAAGCGGGAATCAGGTGAAGTGCTGATCGTCGTCGATGGTTTGCATTCCGTTGTGGAGAAGGATTATCAGATCTGGCTGGAGATGAAGAATGAGGCGAGCAGCCCGGGCATTCTCTCCATACCGCATCCGCAAGGAAAAAGCTTTTACCATGGGTATGGGGCCGGCGAAGCCGAGCGTCTGATCATTAGCCTGGAGCCGAAAGGCGGCAGCCAAGTGCAGACCGGGCCCGAAGCGGTATGGGTAGATATGAAACGTTAAAATATGATTGCCGGAATATTCGCCTCGCCGAACCGGCATTGTGGCATGCATAGGCATTGTGAGCTCGGGGATTCGAGAAATCACGGTGTCTTTTTTTAATTTCCTGTTAAACTGATATTCAATAGAGCATAGGTGATCACGATAAAGATAAATAGACCAGATCAAAATGATTAAAGGGGAAGTCCATAGCGATGTCCAACATGAAGAAGCGTTACATGCCGTTCACTTACAAGATGATGATCCCTTATTTGCTGCTCGTTTTGCTGACGGACGTGCTCATTGGTTATATTTCTTATACCATGCTGACGGAATCGCGGACGGAAATGGCCGAAACGAATATTCGTACGGGCATGGAGCAGGCCAGGGACAGTATCCAGTATCAGATGGATGAAATCCAGCGCATGTCGGATACGCTGTTCGGCAGTGAGGCTTTTCAAAGAGCGCTGCAGAAAAAAGGAGAGCCGCTGGACATGTATTTGACGATGATGGACGAGGTCATCCCCCAAATCGTTTCGCCGCTGCAGCTGTTCGGCAACAATATCCGTTTTATGCTGTATACGCCCAATAGCGACATGATCATTATAACTGGCGACAATCTGGAACAGCCGATCAAGCAAAGCGATTATTATATCCTGCCTTTCAGCGACATTGAATTTACCAATTGGTACAAATCCTACAAGGATTCGGATCTTGATAACATCTGGATTCAAATCGATACCGATAAAAAACTGGATAACATTTCCCATATTCGCAAGCTCGTCTCATACAGCGATTACGGGGCGATCATCGGTTTTGTACGAATTACCGTCTCCCTGGATGACTTGTTCGCCAACTTCGCTACCTTTCCGGTGGAAGAAGGCATTACGGTTCGGTTAATCCATCAGGTGACGGGGGAGCGGATATATCAACGCGGGCAAGCGGAACAGGTGGGACAAGTGGGGCAAGCAGAGCAGAAAGGTCAAGCGAAACAGGCGGGACGAGGACAGCAGAAAGGCAGCAGAGATTCCTATTTAAGTTTGCACGAAATTATTCCGGGAACTGATTTTGCCATCGAAACACTCGTGCCTGAGGCATATTTAACGAAAGACGCCGGAAAGCTTCAGAGAGTTATTCTGGGCGTATGCGCCATCAGCTTTATCGTGATGACCTTGATCGGATTTATGGTAGCTAGGCTCAGCGGCAGAAAAATGACCCGGATCGTCATGCTTGTCCGTTCGTTTCAAGAAGGGAACTTCCAGAAGCGTATCCGCTTCTCCGGCAATGATGAGTTCGTGCGGATTGCCGATGCATTCAATATGATGGCGATGAATATTCAAGAATTGATTGACAGCGTATATTGGCAAGGGGTTCAGAAAAAGCAGGCCGAGCTGGAAGCGCTGCAGGCGCAAATCAATCCTCACTTTCTATATAACACTCTATCGACGATTAACAGTCTGGCGAATCTGGGGGAAATCAGCAAAGTAACGGAGATGGTTCAAGGCCTCTCCCGTTTCTATAGGCTAACGCTGAATCAAGGAAATGTGCACATCCATTTGAAAAAGGAGCTGGAGCAAGTCGAAACATACCTGGAGATTCAGCGTGTAAAATATGCAGACACGTTTGCAGTGTATGTCGAGGTCGAGCCCGAGATTATGGACTATCAAGTTATTAAGCTGATTTTGCAGCCTTTCGTCGAGAACATTTTCAAACATGCCTGGTTTGGGGAAACCATCGCCATCCGGATTACGGGCAAGCGCATCTCAAATGACATTGAGCTGAAAATCATCGACAACGGGCTGGGGATGCGCCCCGAACAGGTCAAACAGTTGATGACAGGGCCCAGCCAGGCCGGAGGGTACGGCGTGAAAAATGTAGATGAACGCATCAAGCTGAGATATGGAGAAACCTATGGCGTCTATATCGCCAGTATCTATGGGGCAGGGACGACGGTTCGCCTTCTCCTGCCGATAGATGGGGGAAACCCCAGCGATTCGGATGAATTGCTGGAGGCAACTTATTTTTAGGCTCGGAACAGGTTTGATATGTTCGTAGTTCGATAGGATCGCTTCTTAGAGAGGAGTTTACGTAATATGAGCGTAAATGTATTGCTGGTTGACGATGAGGCCGTAGATTTGGAATGGCTCCGCCGCAGGGTGCTGGCCAGCGGGCTGGATATTCATGTAGCCGGTACGGCAAACAGCGGCTTCCTGGCCCTTAAGGTGATGGAGGAGCAGCGGATTGACTTGATCCTCTCGGATATCAGGATGCCGATTATGACGGGAACCGAATTTGCGCGTAAAGCCAAGGCGGTTAATCCCCAGGTTAAGGTCGTTTTTATCAGCGGCCACGAGGATTTCAATTATGCCCGGGAAGCGATTGAAATCAGTGCTAGCGACTATTTGTTAAAGCCCGTCGAGGACAAGGAATTATATACTTTATTAACTAAGATTTGCGAAGAAGTGGAGGAAGAGAAGGAGCAGGCGCGCACCTATTCCGAAACGTTGTCGCTCGTCAGCGAGGAACTGCTGCTTCACTGGCTCGAGCATGGCGATTCAGGCTACGGAGAGTCGCATTTGAAGGGCATTCTTGATCCGATATTATTAGACGGTTCCGCAGCGGCGCTGATTGAGGTCGATGACTTGGAGTGGAAGCTGAGAGATTTATCCGAGGAAATCCGGCGTATCGAGATCCGGGCCATCGTGCAGATGATTAAATCGTTAGCGATGAACACGGAGCTGGGAACCTTGATTATTGCTCGGCAATCCCGTTTGATTATTTTGTCTGCGGCGCCTGAGGAGCTTTTTCTGAAGCGGTTAAACGATCTGATCCATGAAGTCGCACGGACGACGGCTTTTACGGTTACGATCGGTGTAGGAAAATATGCCAGCAGCGCCCAAGGTTTATATGAATCCTTTCAACAGGCCCAGGCAGCGTTAAGCGCGAAATGGCTGCTCGGCAAAAATCGTCTGCTGCGCGACACGATGGAGCCTTCCAGACAAGGCACCCCAGGGACGCCAATCGACGGTACCGTCTCTGCGATGCTGAGAGCCATTATTGAATACGATTTGGTCGTGATCGATGATTGCTTGCTTGAGCTGTTGTACAAAGGCATGCCGCTGGCCAGCAAAAAGGATGTATATGAGCTCATTATTCGCATTACCTCGAGCCTGCACGCGGAGCTTTTGCAGCGCAGCGAGAATTTGTACGAGCTTTTGGAGTGGGAATCGCATCAGCCCGATGTTTTGTTTCAGTTCGAGACGGTACACGATGTCCTCTCTTGGTTAAGGCGCAGATTCTTTGAACTGTCGGAGAAGCTGTACGTAAAGCGGCAGCGGCAGAAGCGCAAATTGATCGATGAGATCATGAAATATGTCGGGGACAATTTGGAGAAGAAGATTACCCTGAAGGAAGTGGCGAATCATTTTGATTTTACGCCGAATTATCTCGGACATTTGTTCAAGGAAGAAGCCGGGATGCTGTTCAGCGAATATTTGAATGAGTGCAAGATGGGCCGCATATGCGAGCTTTTGCGCGACCCGACTTTGAAAATATATGAGATTGCAGACAGAATGGGTTATAAGAACATTATTTATTTCAACAGGCAATTCAAGGCGAGCCTGGGAATGACGCCTGGAGAGTACAGAAAAAAGAACAAAATATAGCCCAGGAACGGAATCAGATCAAAGTATGGAATGGCCCTCGGTTTAAAAACCGGGGGCTTTTTCTTGGATTATTTTGTGAATCGGTGAATAAGTATTAGTTTTTGTTGTTTGCCTAAATCCTCATGCCAGAGGCGCCGCCTTATAATAAAAAAGTAAGCATGCCTAGAGATTAAAAGAGACTACGAGAGGGGAGTAGACATGGGAAATCACGGTTTTTTCAGCGATCTTAAGAAATATAGAGCACTGCTGCTTATGCTCGTCCCCGCTGTGTTGTTCTTCCTGCTGTTTGCCTATGTACCTATGGCCGGCATCGTTCTTGCCTTCAAGCAGTTCAACTACCAAGGGGGAATATTCGGAAGTCCGTGGAACGGCTTGGACAATTTTCGATTTTTCTTAGAGTCGGGAGATGCCTGGCGTGTAACCCGCAATACGGCACTATATAATATCGCGTTTATCATCGTCAACAACCTGCTGCAAATCATTACGGCGATTTTATTGTTCGAAGCAGCAGGCAAATGGTTCCGAAAGTTGACCCAGACGGTATTGTTTCTGCCCTACTTCATTTCCTGGGTTGTCGTTGGGGCCATCGCGTATAACCTGTTTAATTACGACGTTGGTACCCTGAACGTTCTGCTAAGATCGATGGGTCTTGGGCCTATCGATATTTATAATACGGCTGCTTATTGGCCGCTTATCCTTATAGTGGTATCGGCGTGGAAGGCTTTGGGATACGGATCCATTATGTATTTGGCGGCGATCACCAGCATTGATACCGAAATGTACGAGGCTGCGGAAATCGATGGGGCGAATATTTTTCAACGGATTATGAAAATAACCGTGCCGAATCTCATGCCTACCGTCATCATTTTGTTCCTGCTGGCAGTCGGCAACATCTTCCGCGGAGACTTCGGCATGTTCTACAACATGGTCGGCAATAACGGTCTTCTCTTCTCGTCCACGGATGTGATCGACACCTATGTGTTCCGTTCCTTAACAACCTCCAATGAAATCGGCATGTCTGCCGCGGCAGGATTCTATCAGTCCATATTAGGATTCGCGACAATTTTGTTGGCCAATTACGCGGTGCGTAAATATGACAAGGATCGCGCTTTATTTTAGAAAGGGGGGCCTGAGGCTATGAGTGCAACAACAGCAAATCCCGGCAATTTCGATCCTGAAATCCGAGCGCAGGGAGGCAAGAGGAAGACTTCGGATCGCCTGCTGCTCTCGATGATCGGATATACGACACTAACGATTTTAGCGCTATTTTGTCTATTTCCATTTATACTCATCATCTCATCCTCGCTGACCGAGGAAAGCACGATTATCGAGCAAGGCTTCCAGATCATCCCGGCGCAATTTTCCTTGGAGGCTTACAGCATTCTATTCAAGTATCCCGCAGATATGCTCAAAGCTTACGGGGTGACGATCAGCGTGACGTTGATTGGAACAGCGGTCGGACTATTCCTGACCTCGATGACGGCTTACGTTTTGTCCAGAAAAGATTTCAAGTGGCGCAACCACTTCTCCTTCTTCTTCTTTTTTACGACCTTATTCAGCGGCGGGCTCGTTCCGTGGTATTTAATGATCGTCAACTATTTACAGCTTAAGGATACCTTGATCGTGCTGATTGTGCCGATGCTCATGAATGTGTTCTATATTATCGTCATGAAATCGTTCATGAGCAGTATCCCGGAGGCCATAACTGAATCGGCCAAAATCGATGGAGCCAGCGACTTCCTGATTTTTCTGAAGCTGATTATTCCGCTCTCCAAGCCGGCGCTGGCGACGATCGGCCTGTTCATCGCTTTAGCCTACTGGAACGATTGGTATCACGCCTTGCTCTTTATTTCGAAGTCTGATCTAATGCCGCTGCAGTACTATCTCTACCGGTTGTTAGGCAATATGGACGGAATGCGGAAGGCGATGATGGAATCCGGTGTAGCGATGAACATCGATATTCCGACGGAGAGCTTGAAAATGGCAATGACCATCGTGGCGACGGGGCCTATACTAATCGCTTATCCATTCATTCAACGCTTTTTTGTTCAAGGGCTGACGATTGGAGCCGTCAAAGGATGACCTCAGGGAAACCTGGTTATCAATAAATAGTTTTACTCTGATTACATTATTTTGTTAGGGGGAAATGCCATGAAACAGACTAAAAAAACGGTAACACTTCTATTGGCTGTTTTTCTGATACTGGCGACGCTGCTAAGCGCATGTGGCGGAGGAAAGAATGCAGCAGAAAACAGCGGCGTCTCGAACGCCGGAAAAGGAAATAGCGAAGCGAATAGCACAGAGGCTGCAGATGCGATCGATACCTCCAAGGAAGTTAAACTGAAAATGCTTCTCGTCGGTGGCAAGCCGGTTGATTATGAAGAGGTTTTTGGCGAGTTAAACAAGCTGCTGAAGGAAAAAATCAACGCCACCGTGGAAGCGGAATTCCTGGATTGGTCGGACTGGACGCAGAAATATCCGTTGAAATTCGCAGCTAACGAGGATTTTGACATCGCCTATACGGCGAACTGGGCATTTTATAATGATCAAGCGATCCGTGGCGGCTTTCTGGAGCTGACGGAGGATATGCTGGCAAAATACACGCCGAAAACTTGGGAGGCGCTCCCGAAGGCGGCGTGGGAGCAGGCGAAGGTATCCGGGAAAGTGTATATGGTTCCGCAGAACAGTAATGAAGTCGTGGATAAAGTCGTATTAATTCGCGAGGATTTGCGAAAAAAATACAATCTTGATCCGGTGAACAGCCCTGAAACGTATGCGGCTTATCTCAAAACGATTGCTGCCAATGAAAAAGGAATTAGCGCGTTCGGTGCCAAACCAGGCGATGGCTGGAAGTGGCATGAGCTGGACGAGGTATTGTTGGAGCAGCAAAACAACTGGAAGGTCGTCGATCCTAACGTTCCTTTCGCTTTCAAAATGGATGACCCGACCGGAAAAGTATTTAATGTTTATGATACGCCTGAATTTATGGAATTGCTGAAATATTATAAAGATTTGATCGATCATGGCGCATGGTCGAAAAACGTCATTAGCTACAAAAACGATGTATGGCAGGACATGAAGGCCGGCAAGATTGGATCCCGTGCGCAAAACCTGGGTACGCTTGCGTTCAACGTGGCGGAAGCGCGTCGGGATAAGCCGGAATACGAGATGGCAGTCGTGGATCTGACGCCGGACAAAATGAAGTCGGCTGCGGTTTCAACTCAGAACGGCATGGCCATACATGCGACCTCCAAAAATCCGGAGCGTGCGCTGATGCTGATCGATCTGCTTCAAAACGACAAGGAAATCCATGATCTGACGATGTACGGCATTGTCGGCAAGCATTACGAGCCTGTGGGCGAGGATCAAATGACGCCAGGAGCAAGCTCTACCAACTATACCGGCTTTTCGAACTGGGGCTGGAACTCCTTGTTGAACCGTACGGATACAACGTATCCGAAGGAAGCCGATGAAATGTTGAATCAGTGGCAGGAGAAGGTATACCATTACCCGCTGGAAACCTTCGTCTTTGACGACGGCAAGGTGAAGAACGAAGTATCCAACATCGGTAACGTCATGCTGCGCTATGCGATTCCACTGGAATACGGCCTGATTCAGGATATTGAAAAAGGTCAGGCAGAGCTGATTAAGCAGCTGCAGGCGGCGGGCATGGATAAGGTGGAAGCCGAGATGCAGAGCCAGGTTGATGCATTTTTGGCAGAGCAGCAATAGGCAGAGATAAAAAATCAAGCTGTCCCAAACGCTTTGTTAGGGGCAGCTTTTTATCCATTAGTAGCCCTCATGATCCTTGAATTTCTTGGGCGTCAAGCCGTAAGTACGTTTGAACATGCGAATAAAATAACTCGTTTCCATGCCCAGCTTCTCGGCCACACTTTCGACGGTCATGGCGGGATTCTCCTGAAGCAGCTGGGTGGCCCTGCGCATGCGCAGCTGCAAAATGTACTGCTGCGGCGTCATGCCATAGCTGGATACGAATAGGCGGTGAAAGTGCTGGGGCGAATATCCAGCGGCCCGGGCCACATTCGTTAACAATAGCCTTTCGTTATAATGATCGTGAATTAGCTTTACCGCTGCTTGAAGGGCAGGCTGCGGACTTCCTGATGAAGTGACGCCTTTCGGGGACTTCTTGTCGCTGGTTTGTCCTTCGAGCAGGGATATGGTCATCCCGTAGATCCGCTTGGATGCTTCCCAGTAGGACTGTTCCCCGTTCAGGCTGATCAGCTGCCAGAGGGATTCCAGCTGGCTCCAGAGCAGATCAAAGTTCGGCACCTGCAGAACGGTCAGCACGAGCTGGTTCATTTGCTCTAATAACGATTTTGCCGAATTGCCATCAAAGGCAACAAAGCCCAAATCCCAATTTTCCGTTGATTCATAAGGAAAGTAGGCGTGCGGAAGGTTAGCGGGAAGGAGCAGCGCCGTACCGGGAGTCAACAGGATATCGGCGCAGCCTTGAATGCGGAAGATGCCCTGACCGCTTCTGGACAAAAACAACTGATGCGCAGGATAACCTTCTGGGCGCTCAAGATGCTTTTGTTCATGGCTTCCGACGCAGTAGACGTAAAGCGGGAGTATTTTTTCCAAATTGGTGAATTCGGCCAGCAGAAAAGGCATCATAATGAATTTGACCTCCGTAACTAGGAAATAGGTGAAATCGATGTGTTTGCACATAAAGCTGATGCTAGGAAAAAGGATCAATGTTAAGATCGGACGATTTTTAGATGTATATGTTCTATGAGTATAAGCGGTTTTTGGTCTATTATCAAAGATAGATAAGTGAATATGACGATTTTATAAGGAGAGATACAGCAATGACGAAGAAATTTCCACCAATCAGTGATAGACTCCCCGTGCTCATGCACGGAGCCGACTATAACCCGGATCAATGGCTGCATGATCCAAAGGTGCTGGAAGAGGATATCCGCATGATGAAGCTTGCCAATTGCAATGTTATGGCGCTTGGCATGTTCTCTTGGGCCGCGCTTGAACCGACGGAAGGGGTATTCACGTTTGAATGGCTGGACAAGGTGTTGGATTCGTTTGCGGAGAACGGGATCTATGCCTGGCTTTCCACGCCAAGCGGAGCGCGTCCTGCCTGGATGTCGGAGAAGTATCCTGAGGTGCTCCGGGTAGAAGCGAATCGCGTGCGCAATCTGCACGGCATGCGACATAACCACTGCTATACATCGCCTGTTTACCGGGAGAAAACAGCCATAATCAACGGCAAGCTGGCGGAGCGCTACGGCAATCATCCCGCCGTCATCGGCTGGCATATCTCAAACGAGCTCGGTGGGGATTGCCATTGCGATTATTGCCAGGAGGCATTCCGGGAGTGGCTGAAGGAGAAATACGGCACGCTTGAGGCGCTTAACTTTGCCTGGTGGACTTCCTTCTGGGCTCATACGTATACGGATTGGGGCCAAGTCGAGTCGCCTGCTCCTCACGGAGAGAATATGGTTCATGGTCAAAATCTGGATTGGCGCCGTTTCGTGACGGATCAAATGACAGATTTCTGCGATCATGAAATTAAATCTGTGAAGACGGCGAACCCTGATTTGCCTGCAACGACGAATATGCATATGACCGATGGATTGGATTACCGGAAATTAGCTAAAATTCTCGACGTTATTTCCTGGGATGTCTATCCGACCTGGCATGATTATAAAAATGATATCGAGCTGGGCGCTTCGATCTCGTTCTGGCATGATCTGTACCGCTCGCTGCAGCAGAAGCCATTCCTATTGATGGAAAGCACGCCGAGCCTGACGAACTGGCAGCCGGTCAGCAAGCTGAAGCAGCCGGGCATGCATAAGCTATCCTCTCTGCAGGCGGTTGCTCACGGATCGGATTCGGTGCAATACTTCCAGTGGCGCAAGAGCAGAGGCTCCAGCGAGAAGTTCCACGGTGCAGTCGTGGATCACGTGGGGCATGAGCATACACGAGTGTTTAAGGACGTCGCGGATTTGGGACGCACGCTTGCCGATATTTCGGAAATTGCGGGCACGCCGACTCCGGCGAAGACGGCGATTCTCTTTGACTGGGATAATCGCTGGGCCGTAGAGGATGCGCAGGGACCGCGCAATTCGGGCATCCATTACGAGGAGACGGTCATCGCTCATCACCGCGCGATTTGGGAGCAGGGCGTGCCGACGGATATCATCGGCTCCGAGGATGATTTTGCCGGTTATAAGCTGATTGTGGCACCGATGTTGTATCTGTGCCGGGAGGAGACCGGGCAGAAGCTGGAGAAGTTCGTCGAGAACGGCGGAACCTTGGTTACGACGTACTGGTCCGGTATCGTCAACGAGTATGATTTATGCCATCTTGGCGGGTTCCCTGGACCGCTGCGCAAGACGCTTGGCATCTGGGCGGAAGAGATCGAGGGATTGTACGATCATGACCGGAACGGCATAGCGATGGCCGAGGGCAATGAACTAGGCTTCAACGGCAGCTTCGAATCCCATGAAATCTGCGAGCTGATTCATACGGAAGGAGCCGAGGTGCTGGGAACCTATACGGACAGCTTCTATGCAGGCAGACCGGCACTGACCGTGAACCGGCTTGGTCAGGGCCGCGCCTATCATATGGCGACGCGCCTGAAGGACGATTTCCTTGGCGAGTTTTACAAGCAGGTTGTTGATGTAGCCGGCGTTGAGCGGGTTATTCATACAGAGCTTCCAGCTGGCGTGACCGCTCAGGTTCGGACGGATGGTGAGTCCGATTATGTATTCATAATGAACTTTAGCGGAAAGGAGCAGCGCGTAAAGCTGGATGATCGTCTATATACGAATATGGAAACAGGTGGGGCTGTGAGCGGAGATCTTGCTTTGCCTGTTCATGGGGTAGTTGTATTGAAACGTCCGGCATAAGCCGACGAGTATCCTAATTTTGCTTCATTCAAAAGGTTTTTCCAGCCAAGGTATAGCGTAGAGTCTACGATTTTCTCCAAAAATGTCCCTGTGAGAGGAGTTTTGACGATGCAGCACTCCATTGATGCCCATATTTTGCCCAAAGAAATATACCCCTCAACCTTGCGGTTAGGAGGAAGAAATCCCGCTGGTGATGAAATCAGCTTCACCAATTATTATATGGAGCTGAATGGAAGGCCGTATGTTGCTATCTGTGGTGAATTTCATTATTCTCGCTACCCCGAAGCCAATTGGGAAGCGGAAATTAACAAAATGAAGGCTTCAGGCATCAATATTATCGCGACATATATTTTTTGGAATCATCATGAGGAGATTGAAGGGGCATACGATTGGCGGGGGAACCGCAATTTGCGGAAATTCATTGAGCTATGTCAGCACAGCGGGTTATATGTAATTCTTCGCGTCGGGCCATTTTGTCATGGAGAGGTGCGCAATGGCGGTCTGCCGGACTGGCTGTTTGGCCGAACCTTCGATGTGCGCTCGAATGACGAGGGCTATTTGCAATATGTTCGCCGTTTGTATACGGAAATCGGCCGGGAGGCGTCGGGTCTCATGTTCAAGGACGGCGGGCCCGTCGTTGGCATCCAGCTGGAGAATGAGCTTAATGCGGCGGCGGCTCTCTGGGAGATGACCGCAAAGCAGGGGGACGAGTATTTGAGCGGAGGCAGCCGGGGCAGTGAAGGGATCCGGCATATGCGGCGCCTGAAGGAGCTGGCAATTGAAGCGGGACTGGACACACCGATCTATACAAGTACCGGCTGGGGAGGGGCTCCGGTGCTGGAGGATGAGGTGCTGCCGCTTTACGGGGGCTATGCCTATACGCCCTGGAGCATCAGCGTGCAAAACCCGAAGCAGCAGCCGACCCGGGAATATTTATTCGACAGCTATCATGATGCCGGAGTTGCCGGTGAATTTGCCCCGCCCTACCCGAAGGAAAAATATCCTTTTGCCTGCTGTGAAATGGGCGGGGGCATGCAGACCTGGTATTTGTCCCGTTTCCAAGTAGAGCCGGAGAGCGTATCTGCGATGAGTTTGATGAAAATCGCGGGGGGCTGCAATTTTATCGGGTACTATATGTTTCATGGAGGAACGAATCCCGTAGGGGATAGCGGCTATTTGAACGAGAGTACGACTCCGCGGATTACCTATGATTTTCAGGCCCCCATCGGGGAATTCGGCCAAATCCGGGAATCGAATAACCAGCTTCGTTGGCTGCATTATTTCCTAAGAGCCTTTGGGGATCGTCTTGCTCCAATGTCTACGGTATTGCCCGAAGGAGCGGCCGAGCTTGCACCAGAGAATACGGAGAAACTGCGTTACGCCGTACGTACGAATGGAAAATCCGGATTTGTATTTGTGAATAACTATCAGGATCATGTTGAGATGAAGGAGCACCGAGACGTGCAGTTCTCCATTCATTTGCCGTTAGGCAATTTTCTTTTGCCGCAGAATAATTCATTGACGGTTCGCAGAAATGCTTCTTTTATGCTGCCGTTTCAATTCGATCTGTCTGGCCTGCTTCTTCGGTATGCCACGGCGCAGCCAGTGACGGTAGTGGAGTCGGAGGGACGGAGCACCTATTTTTTTGTGATGCCGGAGGGCATGGATGGAGAGTTTATGCTGGATTCCGATGACATAGGGAGCATCGAGACAGACGCCGGAACCGTACGGCAGGATGCTGATGGTAGCTACTGTATCGTTATATCCCATACTGCATCAGGCATGATTCGCATTCACCGTCCGGACGGAACCGAGACCCGCATTTATGCGATGACATCCCAAGAGGCCTCTATGCTGTGGGAGGTCGAGACGGAAGCAGCAGGCGGAAGGAAGAGATGCATTCTGTTTTCGGAAACACCGCTTGCCGGTACTACGCAGGGGTTGGAGTTTTTTAGCTATGGCGCACATGAATTTTCGTTTCGAGAGTACAGGCATGAAGGAGACGGGTTGGCGCACTGGAGGGGGGATACAGAGGGCTGCCTGATTTCGGCAGCGCGGGAAGGCTGGTTCGAAACCTATCATATACAAATTCCAGAAAAACAGATTAAAATGGAAGTTAAGCGCATCCATGATCATAAGATGCTGGTTTCCCTGGGGCAAGGTATACTGGAGGACGTAGAGGATGTTCTCCTTCAGGTGGATTATACGGGAAACGTCGGCTATGCTTTTTCGGAAGGCAGGCTGTTTCACGATCATTTCTATAATGGAGCTCCGTGGGAGATCGGCTTGTCGCGCTTCAAAGAGGCTATTCAAAGCGGAGAAATCGTTTTGGAAACGACGCCGCTGCGCAAAGGGATCATGAATGTTGCCGCCGATGCTTCGATGGCGGTGGAGCAGTTGTTTGAAGGAGAACAGACGGCGGTATTTCACCAGGTATCGGCTAAGCCAGTGTATCGTATCACATTGATTAGCCGATTGAAAGAGTTGTAGGAGACAGGAGGAACAATATGCATAACGCAGAGCGAACCATTGAAAAGCTTCAAAGCAGCAAGGCAAAGGCATTACTGTCCAAAATGTACGGGGAAGAGCAGTTATCCGATCAAATGGCTCGTTACAGCACATTGATCAAATCCTTTCAGGAGCATTTTGGAGATGGAGAGCTGGCCTTGTTCAGCTCGCCTGGCCGCTGTGAAATCGGCGGGAATCATACGGATCACAACCATGGAAAAGTGCTGGCGGGCAGTATTAATATGGATACCATCGCTGCAGCCGTGAAAGTGGACGAGCCGACCATCACCTTCATATCGGAAGGGTATCCGGGCAAATTCGTCGTTGACCTTACGCAGCAGGAGGCGGTTGCGGAAGAGGCAGCTACCTTGTCGTTGGTTCGCGGAATCGTGTCCGGGTTTAAAGAGATGGGCTACGCTGCAGGAGGCTTCAAAGCTTATATTTCGAGCAATGTTATTCCAGCTTCGGGATTAAGCTCATCCGCATCGTTCGAAATGCTTATCGGCAGTATTTTAAATACATTCTATAATGAAGAAAAATTAGATGCCATCGCCTTGTCCAAAATCGGGAAATATGCCGAAAACAAATACTGGAATAAGCCTTCCGGTCTGCTCGATCAAATGGCCTGTGCATACGGCGGTCTCATTACAATCGATTTCGCCGATCCGGAGCAGCCTGTTGTTCAGCCGGTGAACTACGACTTCCAAAGCAGCGGCTACTCCCTGGTTATCGTGAATACAGGCGGCAATCACGCCGATTTGACGGAGGATTACGCCGCGGTGCCGAATGAAATGCATGCGATAGCAAAGGCGCTTGGCGCTGAGGTCTGCCGCGATCTGTCGCCGGAGGATATCTACCGCAACCTGAATTCCCTTCGTGAGCAATGCGGGGATCGGGCGGTGCTGCGGGCGCTGCACTTTTTTGCAGAGAATGACCGAGTGGATGCCCAGGTTGAAGCCTTGCAGGCTGGACAATTAGACCAATTTCTGGAGCTGATCACGGATTCGGGGAACTCCTCGTGGAAATGGCTGCAGAACTGCTATCAGGAAACCGATGTGCGTCATCAAGGCATTACAGTCACGCTGGCCCTCACGGAATCTTATCTGAAAGCAATCGGTACAGGTGCTTGCCGGGTGCATGGCGGCGGCTTCGCCGGAGTGATTCTGACGATTCTTCCAAACGAAGAAGCAACGAAATATGCCCGGTTCATCCAGGACACAATGGGCACTTCCACCTACATTATCAATGTACGGGAACAGGGAGCTATCTGTTTGGATTTAGAATAGAAACATTGACCCTTGATTCATGGAAAGGTTGTTTCAACTTGAGCCAGATTGGTATGCTATAATACTTCTTAACTTAGGAATAACAGTATTTACAAAATATTCGTCAAATCGTTAATGATTGGAGTGGAATGATGTGGAAAAGATAACTTCTCCAAACAGCAAGATTATAAACAAGGCAAAGGTATGAGTACTTCGAATTTCCTCAAGTCGTTTTCCGTAGAGGATTTTCAATAATGGTTGCTCGTACACTTGTCTGGCGGCTTCCGGCAGTCGAATTGTGATTAAGAAATTCAGAGTATACTTCCAACAGCAGGACAATGAGCTTATAATAGTCGCTATTTTGTTTCCCGGTGAAAAATGAAGTCGAATGGGCAGCTTAAGCAATTATATCTATGTTCAATACTAGCTCGTTCAGAAGCAGTTATCCCAGAAGTTTTCTAGGATAGCTGCTTTTTTTTGCGAAGACTATTTTATAAAAATATATAACATTTTAAATTTAATATTCCAATATTTTTACTTTTCTAGTATATTGTAGTTGTGGGAAAGCGCTATCATGCTTCTCTCCAAATAAAACCAATGGAGGAATGTCAAATGCGTTATCGAAAATTGCTTTTGTCGATCATTTGCAGCGTGGCTATTCTTGGTTCAGCCGTGAGTACGGCACTCGCGGCACATTGGAACTTGACCGGCGATGTCGCCGTTCATGATCCGTCCATCATTAAAGAAGGCTCGTCCTGGTATACGTTTTCGACGGGGCCGGGCATTCAAGTACTGAGGTCGGATAACGGAACTCATTGGTACCGTGTTCCCCAAATTTTCCTAAGTCCGCGTTCCTGGTGGACAACCTATGTGCCGAATATGACTAATAATGATGTATGGGCGCCGGATGTTAAGCAGTATAACGGCAGAGTCTGGCTGTATTACTCGATTTCCACCTTTGGCAAGAACACTTCGGCGATCGGCCTGGCTTCAGCGACGAGCGTTGGGGCCGGCAGCTGGCGGGATGACGGACTTGTCATTAAATCGGATCCTTCGGTCGATTACAACGCCATCGATCCGAACCTCATCATTGATGCTTCCGGCAACCCATGGCTGGCCTTTGGCTCTTGGTTCAGCGGCATCAAAATCACTAAGCTGGACAAAAATACAATGAAACCGACGGGAAGCCTTTATTCAATCGCGAAACGAAGCAACGGCATCGAAGGCGTGTCCATCATTTATCGCAACGGATACTATTACATGTTCGCCTCCATCGATAACTGCTGTCAGGGCTCTAACAGTAACTACAAAATCGTCGTCGGAAGATCGACCAGCATTACGGGGCCGTATAAGGATAAAAACGGGGTCGACATGATGAATGGCGGAGGAACGGTATTCGATGCGGGCAACACGCGTTGGGCCGGCCCGGGCGGACAGCACGTATATAACAATGTGATTGCAAGGCATGCGTATGATCGGAATGATAACGGCAATCCGAAGCTGCTGATCAGCGATTTGAACTGGGATTCCAACGGCTGGCCGACGTATTAAGGCGGATATTTATTTTATGAAAATATAAAATAAAAGGCTTGCTGTGCCTTTGCTGGCTTTCATTCTAATTTTTTTGCTTGCCAGCCTGCAGTGGATTTTTAAGCGAGTCAATTCATCCTAAAAAAAGAAGCTCCCGGTTGAATGCCGGAAAGCTTCTTTTTCATTCAACATATTCACATTGCTACCCGTCCAATTACTCCACAACAGGCAGCGTAATTTTGATCGCCGTACCGTAGCCTTCCTCGCTTTCAATTTGGACGCCGTAATTCGGGCCGAACAATAATTGAACCCTTGCGTGGACATTAGTGATTCCGATGCCCGATAAGTGATGTTTCTTCTTTTCATTCATCTGCCTGCCTGTAGAGGACATGCCGACCCCGTCATCCATGATCTCGATCATGAGCTTCTCCTCAAGCCGGCGAATAAAAATATGAATATTTCCGCTGACGAGCCCCGGAAAGGCATGAAAAAATGCGTTCTCGACAAAGGGCTGGAGGATCAGCTTTGGAACGAGAAGCTGCGTGCAGTCCTCTGCGATTTCATAATGAACCCCGATTTGCTCCCCGTATCGGATCTGGTTAATGAATACATAGTGCTTGAGGGTGTCGATCTCGGTTTCCACGCTCACTAGATCCTCGGTCGAGCCAAGCGTACTTTGCAGCATGGAGATCAGACTATCGATCGTTTGGTCAACCTCATCCGTGCGATGCATTTTTGCCAAATATTTAATCGAGCTCAGCGTGTTGTACAGAAAATGCGGATTGATCTGCATTTGCAGCGCATTGAGATCGGCCTTTCTGCGTTCCTGCTGCTCGAATACCAGCTTTTCGGTATACTGATCGATTTCACGGATCATTCGATTGTAGGCTTTGGTTAACACATTCGTCTCATAGCTGTCGCCTTCCTTCAATGGATGAAACTTCAGATTATCCCCTTTGGAGGTCTGCATTGTCTTCACCAATTGATTCAAAGGGCGGGTAATCCGTCTGCTCAGGGAGTAGACGAATGGCATGGTGATCAAGAGTACGATGCTGATGACCATAAAAATCTCGGTGGAAATGTTGTATAAAGGCGCAAAGGCAGTTAACTGATTGATTTCCTCTAATAAATACGCATTGAATTCCGGCAGATAGTAGGATATATAGGTCTGCTTGTCCTCTGAATCCGACCAAACGCCCCCCTGCTGAGACACGTGATTGGCCATAGATAGGAGGGACATATCCTTTTTGCTGATAGAATCCTTGCGACTGCTGGACAATATCGTGCCATCCGAAGAGATCAATGAAATATGGATGCCTTCGGAAATATAGGGGCTGTATTTGCGGTAAATATTCAGCTCATCCATCACGACCGCGGCATATCCGTACATCCAGCCTGTTCCGCTGTCGACCAGTGGCTTGGTGGCAAAAATATAGTTGTCATACGGGACAGATTCCACGAATAAATCCGGGCTGCTGTTGTACCGGATAAGGTTAGGAATCGTTCCGTCTACGGTCATATAGGTCGAGACGATATCCTGGGGGATTTTGTCCCATTTCAAGGCGTTGCTAGAATAATGCCGGCCGCCTATCCCCGGCAGTGCAGACACGATAATATGCGATTTCTCCGGGCTTAAATAGTCTTTGTACAAGTCGATGTATTTGCCCAAGGTCATGACCAGATTAATTTGCTCCTGCGGCGTATTCGCCGGTCTCGTAATGTAGTTCCTGAATTCGCTGCTGCTGTTGATTTGCATCATTGTATTGACGACTTGATCGTTGTAATTCAGCAGCTCGTCTTTAACGTGGTTCATATTCGCAGATGCATTCTTGACGACTTGATTCAGCAAAATGCGCTCCGAAATTGTCGAGGAGGCGAGCATCAATAGGATTGAAATAATAAGGATGCCAGAGAGCATCAGGACAAGAATTTTAATAAAGATGCTGTTTTTTCGCAGCACGTGATAACACCTATCTTCATTGAGGGATTTGATTGCGATATTCTACAGGGGTCATCCCGGTCATTTTTTTGAACACTTTGGAAAAATAGTTATGATCGGAGAACCCGGTCAGTCGGCTGATTTCGGACACCGAAAGGCTGTGGTCAAGAAGCAGCTCCTTCGCTCTATCCGTTCGAACCCGGTTAATGTAGGTAGTCAGGTTCTCGTGTGTACGCTGCTTGAAATAGGAGGACAAATAGCTATAATTCAAATGCAGCTTGTCGGCCATTTCAGACAACGAAATATCGTTGGCATAGTTCTCGTGAACATATGCGTAAATTTGCTGAAGAATCGGAGAATGCTGCTGGTCTGAGCGAGGGAGTATTTCCCTCAGCTCCTGCAGAAATTGCAGCATGATGCTCTTAAGCTCAACGATATTAAAGGCCAGGTCAATTCGCTTGAACAGCTTCAGCTTGGAGGAGCTCAGCTCTGCTATAGGCTGCTTTAACTGCTCGAACGTACTCATCGCGGTATAGATGAGATTCTGGCACAGTCGCTTCAAGCTGTATTCGTCATAGGCCATACTTATGGTTATTTCTGAAAAAAGCGTTTCCAATTGCACGCCCGCCTCATCGATGGAGAAGCTCCGCAGCGCCGCCGTAAAATGCTCCTGGTTAAAGTCCACTTTCTCACTCTGCACATGAATTTCGTCCACTGGAACAAGCGCTTGTTCGGTAAAGTATAGCAGCTTCCCAAGATAGGGAGTGAGCCTAATATGCTCCTCCTTAATTTGCTGCAGATCTCCAAAGGCATTCGAGAGAACGAACGAGATATAGGACAGAGCTTCCAATGCCTGCGCCGCAAATCGTTTCAGGGCGGATAACACCTCTACAGATTGACGCGATTCATAATTGACGAGCAGCAGACATTCACTTTTCAGGAAAACGAGGGCATGATCCAGGCCGGACAAGTGCTCTGCGGTCAGCTCAAGCAGCCTTTGCTCCAATTGACTCTGGGTATAGTTGGTTCTTGACAGCAGCAAGCTCGTGCTGGCTTTGGCGATGATGAATTGTCCGAATTTGAAATGCTCCCGAAGCTCCTCGTGCATTGCCTCATTTTGCTTATTTTCCTCTAAATGGCTGTTATTGCTGCCCAGCCATTGTCCCAATAGCAATGAAGGATCATTTTTATTCGAAAGATGGTCTTGTTGGCTTAAATCGATGCCGCTGCATAACGACTGGATTAACGATATCAATTCAGCAGCCGAGACTTTAGGTTTAAGCAAATAGTCGGTGACCCCGTATTTGAATACTTCACGTACATAGTTGAATTCACTGTAGCTGCTCAATACGACGATTTTGACTTCAGGATGCTCTTTGCCCATAATTTTGGCGAATTCAACCCCATCCATGATTGGCATGACAATGTCGGTGATGACCACATGCGGATGAACTTCTTCTATATATTGGAGCGCCTCCAAACCATTCGAAGCCTGGGCGACGATTTCAATGCCATACTCGCTCCAATTGCATAGATGCAGCATGCCTGTGCGTAGGATCGCTTCATCATCCACGATCATAACCCGATAGTTTGCGGAGCGTTCTTCCATGTTTACACCTCACCTGTAGTCCTTTGTCCTCATCATATACCAATCCCTGTGAGAAAGGTATGATAGGACGATGCAAAATTGAATAATACAAAATTAATACTACGACCCATAATAATTACTAGGAAATTGCTTACAGCAAGCTGGAGAGCAATAATTACTGCTAACATAGAGCTAAATATGATTATACTTCGTATTTTTATTTTTCTAAAATAGATAACGAATTACATGAAACGCTTACAAAAACACATCAAAAGGGGTTGTAAAGATTGAAAAAGTGGTTATCCATGTTGCTGCTGGTTTCCATGACAGCATCACTGCTTGCGGCGTGCGGTTCTTCGAATTCGAACTCTGCAGAGAAGGATGGCAATGAAGCGGGAGGCGCCGGAGCAAAGAAAGTGGTTGCTTGGGCATGGGATCCCTCCTTTAACGGAGCTGCGCTGAAAATTGCCGAGGATTTGTATAAGAAGGAGCATCCGGATTTCCAGCTTGAAATCGTCGATATGGCAAAAGCGGATCTGGAGCAAAAGTTGAATACGAATTTGGCCGCAGGCGTTAAAGACGGACTGCCGGACATTATTCTAGTGAATGACCCGAATATTCAAAAATACGTTACAGCTTACCCGGGAACGTTTGCTGATTTTAAAGAAAAGGTAGACTTTACGCAATTCTCCCCTTATAAAGTGGATGCGCTGCGGATCGACGATAAGATTTACGGCGTTCCGTTCGATATCGGTGTAACAGGAATGTTCTACCGCTCCGATTATCTTGAGGAAGCAGGCTATACGGCAGAAGATCTCGAGAACATTACTTGGGATGAGTATATTGAAATCGGTAAAGTTGTGAAGGAAAAGACAGGAAAATACATGGCGACCATCAATCCGAACGATGAAGCGTTGACTTCGATTCTATTGCAATCCGCAGGATCTTGGTACATTACGGAAGACAATAAAGGGAACTTTGTCGACAACCCGGCCATGACGGAAACGCTGCGTGTCTATAAAGCGATTGCAGATTCCGGAATTGCCAAGCCGGTAACCGGCTGGAGCGAATTCGTAGGCAGCTTCAACGCTGGCGACGTAGCTACAGTTGTATCCGGGGTATGGCAAATTGCTTCAATTATGGATGCACAGGATCAAAGCGGGAAATGGAAAGTTGCCCCGATTCCAAGATTGGAAGTGGAGGGCGGCGTGAATGCTTCCAATGAGGGGGGCTCCAGTTGGTTCGTGCTTGAGGGATCCGCGAATAAAGATTTGGCGATTGATTTCCTGGCCACGACGATTGGCGGCAGCACGGAATTTTATGAGCGCTTCTTGACTGAAAACGGGGGAGTCGGTTCCTATATTCCTGCTTTCTCTAGTGAAGTTTACAATCAAAAGCCAGAGTTCTTTGGCGGGCAAGCGATTTACAGCGACTTCACGAAATGGTCTACGGAGGTTCCGGGAATTACTTTGGGAATGTACACGCAAGAGGCGAAGGATGCACTGAAGAACGAGCTGCCTAACATTCTGAACGGTGCAGATTTGACCCAAAGCTTGGCTAATATCCAGAGACACTTTGAACAGCAGGTGCAATAAATACTAAATTAGCGGGTGGTAACCGATGGGCAGTAAATGGAATAAATCTTCTTTGATGGGGTGGCAGTTTGTCCTATTGCCTTCAGCGCTTATTTTATTGTTCAGCTTCTATCCCATGGTACAATCCTTGCTCTTGTCGTTTCAGTCCGGCAAAGGAACCGTATATCAATATGTAGGCCTCGCCAATTATGGACGCTTGTTCTCGGATCCGATGTTCAAGCAAGCGGTTCTTAATACATTGCTATACCTGGTTGTCCAGGTGCCGATCATGCTGATGCTCGGGCTGGTAATCGCTTATTTTCTGAACATGCCGAAGCTTCGCTTCAAAGGATTTTATCGTACGGCCATATTTCTACCCTGCGTAACATCGCTGGTATCTTACGCGGTGCTGTTCAAGAGTATTTTTGCAGTAGATGGTGTTCTGAACCGGATGCTGATGTCGATTCATTTGATCCAAGAGCCAGTTGCCTGGCTCATGGATCCGGTTTGGGCGCGCGTGGTCATTATTGCGGCGATTACTTGGCGCTGGACGGGCTATAACATGATTTTTTATTTGTCGGCCATGCAAAATATCGATCCTAGCGTCTATGAAGCGGCCTCGATAGACGGGGCGTCGAAGACGCGGCAATTTTTCAGTATTACCGTTCCGATGTTGAAGCCGATCATTCTGTTTACGGCAATTATTTCTACGAATGGTACGTTGCAATTGTTCGATGAGGTCGTCAATATTACGAACGGCGGCCCAGGCAACTCAACGATGACGATATCTCAATACATTTATAATCTGTCCTTTGTATATACGCCTAACTTTGGTTACGCGGCTACAGTGTCCTACGCGATCGTGGTTATGGTTGCTGTGCTGGCATTGCTCCAGCTTAAGGTCGGGGGTGAGAAGCAATGAGAAAATTAAGCTCGCTGGGCATTCATTTGTTCCTGATCATCGCGTCCGTTATTTCTCTCTTTCCCTTCGTCTGGATGCTGATCGGCATGACCAACAGCTCGTCTGACATTGTTAAGGGCAAGTTCAGCTTCGGTTCGATGCTGCAGAGCAATATTACCAAATTGCTGGATATGACAAGCTTGGGAGCTGCCTTCGGGAACTCGGCGTTGATCGCGATCGTCGGCACCATCGGCACGCTGATCTTAAGCTCCATGGCTGGATATGGATTTGAAATTTACCGTTCCAAGGGTAAAGACAGGCTGTTCGGCTTGCTCATGCTCTCCATGATGATGCCGTTCGCGGCTGTCATGATTCCACTATTCCGTATGTTCAGCAATATAGGCATGCTTAATACGCCAACAGCGGTTATCCTGCCTTCCATCACGACGGCATTCATGATCTTCTTCTTCATGCAGAATACGAAGTCGTTTCCGCGTGAGCTGCTGCAGGCGGGGCGGGTTGATGGGCTAGGCGAGTGGCGTTTGTTCGCCCGGGTCTACGTTCCGACCATGAAGCCGACCTATGCGGCTGCGGCGATCATTACGTTCATGAACTATTGGAACAGCTTCCTGTGGCCTTTGATTGCATTGCAGACGCAGGACAAGAAGACGCTGCCGCTGATCGTATCCTCCTTGGCTTCTTCCTATAATCCGGATTACGGAATTATTATGGTTGCCATCGTTGTGACGACGCTGCCGACGGTGCTCATTTTCTTCCTGCTGCAAAAGCAATTTGTGCAGGGGATGCTCGGTTCGGTGAAGTAAAGGTAAAGATCAAATATGAAGGGCTGTCCCCTTAGTCGAAAAGCCGACTATGGTACAGCCCTTTTTTAGTTCTAGAATTCATATGAAAGTATGTCGAGAGATATTTTTCTTCATCGTCAACGATTTAGCATCGGGCTGTTCAGCACCTTGTATTCCTTCGCGCTGACTCCGCATAATTTGCTGAAATAGGCGGAGAAATACTTGTAATCATTGTATCCTACGAGTTCGGCGATTTCGTAATATTTCAAATCGCTATTAAGAATAAGTTCCTTCGCTTTTTCGATGCGGATACGGTTCACCCACTCTTTAAAGGAATAACCGGTTTCGCTTTTGAAGATTCTGCTCAAATAACCGGTGGAAATGTAAACGGCCTTGGCGACATCGGTTAGCTTA
The DNA here is from genome assembly GCF_042714055.1 of Paenibacillus lentus. GTDB lineage: Bacteria > Bacillota > Bacilli > Paenibacillales > Paenibacillaceae > Fontibacillus > Fontibacillus lentus_A. Next base: position 75,334 of record NZ_JBHGVC010000006.1, on the reverse strand, counting down.
AGATCTTTGTTATAATTCTGGCTGATATAATCCAGAGCGGCTGCAAACTGCACATTTTTATAATCCGTCTCCATGTTTAGCTTGGCTAGGCTTAGCATCAGTTCAATAATTTCCTCTGGCGTTTCGGTTTCGGCAACAATTTCCGCCGTTTTGCGGGCGTCGTTTTGCCTTTCCATTACTGCCTCCATCAGCACGATGATCCGGTTCACCGATTCCAGAAAGCGCGACCGCGAGACGGCATTTTGACGCATAAACTCAGCGTATTCCTGGATAGCGATTTCAATATGGGCAGCATTTTTGGACAATACCGCGGAGATGACCTTGCTCTCGCTATTCCGTATCTCACTTAGCCCAACGCTAGGAAACACATCGTTTGGCCGAACCCTCATGTATTCCTGCTCCGTATTCCAGAAGGCAGCGTCCAGCGCACTGTCCAGCAGTGCATAGGAGTCGGAGAACTGCTCCAGCGACTCGATGCGGTTCATTAACACCATACTGTTGCCGAAAATATATGGCTTGAGATTCGCGAGCGCCTTGTCCATAACCTCGTCCGAAACTCCCTGCGCATCAACGTTCAGCACCGCTGCAAGCTTTCCGGCGTCAATGAAGAATACGAAGGGCTCGAACTCTTGAAAAGCTTGCACAAAATGGTTGTACACCGTCCAATCGTCATTTGCAACACAGCGGGCGAGCAACATCGAATAGCAGGAACCCGGCAGCGGCAGATCCAGTTTTTCGGCCTTTTTCTGAAAAGTGTTCCTCGGGATTTCGTTTTTTAAAAATTTCGCAAACAAGGCGGACTTAATTAAATGCTGATTTTCCTTATAAATCGTCTGCATCAGCGCCTGGCGTCCAAACGCAGCATTTTCTTCCGAAATAGCGTCCTTTGCCCGGAGGGCAGCCTCCAGTATTTTGCCGGAATCGGCATTTTTCAGGACGAAGGAGCTTACCTTCACCTCAATCGCGCTCGTAAAGTTCTCCGTATTGCCATAAGCCGAAAGAATGATTACCTTCGTGCGCGGCAAATACTCATTTAATTTTCTGGCCAGCTCAATTCCGCTCATGATCGGCATCTGGATGTCTGCAAAAACGATATCGGGGGAGAGCTGAATGGCCAGCTTCAAGCCATCTTCTCCGTTAGCCGCTTCTCCGACAATTTCCATCCCATGCTCTTCCCACGGAATCGTATAGCGAATTCCCTGACGGATAAATGCCTCGTCGTCAACGAGCAGGATTTTTATCATGTCTTCAGCCCCTTTGTTTTTCATTGTTGTAGTCCGAAAGCGTAATTTCACGGGCATCGGCATCTTCGTCCCTCAGCTTTTGCGTAATTTGGAAGACGCTGAATCCGTCACGTAAAAAACAACCAAGATGAAAGCCCTTTCCATTTTTCAGAGCGATTCGCTCCTTAATGTTCCGTAAAGCAAATCCACGCATGCCGCTGCCCTCTTCCTCCAACAGGCGGTTAATTTCAGCGACGTCCACCGGCGTGCCATTATTCATCACCTCGTAAACAAGCATATTTTCATTCTGGTAAATTCGCACCTTTACGATGCCATGCGTGCTGTTCTTCAGACCGTGGAGCAGTGCGTTTTCGACCAGCGGCTGCAGCAGAAGGCGTAGGACGTAATAAGACTTTAACGTCTCCGGACAGTCGATTTCGAATACGAACTGGTCGCCGTAGCGGATTCGCTGGATGTGGATATAGCAGCTTAGATGCTCTAGCTCTTCCGCCAGTGTCACCATGTCACCGTTGTTGGGGGAGAGCGTCATGCGCATCATTTTCGACATATTTGAAACCATAGAGCTGACATTTTTCGTGTCGCCCATTTCGGACATCCAGTAAATGGTGTCCAGCGTGTTATATAAAAAATGGGGGTTGATCTGCGTTTGCAAGGCGTTTAGCTGTGCTTGCTGTAATTTCAAATTCCCCATGTAGACCTCCTTATACAGAAAGTCCAGCCGCTGCGCCATACGGTTGAAATTGTTGGCCAGCACCGAAATTTCATCATTTCTCTTGACATCGATGCGCACGGAGAAATCTTCGTTTGAAATCGACTTCATGCGCTTGCCCAGCTTGACGAGCGGGGCCGTGATAATCTGGGAAAAAGTGAAGGACAATAGCAGCGTAAACAGGAGCACAAGCACCACCGTCAGCGACAAGCCCTTAAGAAGCGTTTCCTTAATAATGGTCAGAATATTCGGTTTTACAATGCTGTATAGGACGAATGGCGTTCGTTCTATTTTATGGGCAGAGATGAAGTATTGCCCGCTAATCTGCGTGTTGGCCGAGCTCGAAGCAAGCTGGAAAAGATGATGATAGGAGATATCTTTCTCCAGGCTGGAATAGCTTTGGCCGGAACTGGTATCCACAAGGACTCTGTTATTTTCATCGATGATAAAATAGGAAATATCGTGGTTGATCTGATCTGCCATCAGGGTATCGATTAGCTGCTTCCTGCTCATGGCGATTTTGATAAAGCCGAGTTCCTCGGACAAATTGCTGGGATTCCTCAACAATCGGGTTAGAGTAATATGGCTGTATGCTTCGTTTGGCATATCCTGCAGGCTGGAAGCGTCGTGATAATCCCAATAAGGCCTCGACTCACCGGCTCGCGCTGCTTCAAGATCTTCCTTCGATATTTTTAGCGAAATGCCCACATTAATGGAGGCTTGATCCCGTGAAAGAAGAGAAATGCCGCGAATGCCGTTGGAAAAACCATAGGGCATGGAGAGCAAAATGCTGTTGGCGTTGCTGGTCAGCGTGAAATAGTTCTCATCATTCTTCGGCTTGCTCAGGAAGGCTTTCAGATTCGTTTCCATTAATGGATAGGTCGTCAGATCCAGCGCATCGGTAAAAAATTGATCCGCGCTTTTCCCGATTCCATGGATGTGGTTGGAAAAAAGCGCTTGCAAATCTTGTTTCGTGCTCTCATAAAAGATGTTGATCGCTACGGAATAGATTGTAAGAATCGGGATTATCACGAGGCAGATGAAGAACAGCATGAGCTTTTTACGCATGGTCACAGGGCGCACACTCCCCCCTTGATGTTATGAATTTATTCTGTCATTGCGCCGGACAGGTGTCAATTGTCCTATGCCAATTTAATGAGATGGTCATTTTTTGCGATAAATATCAAATTTTAAGGATATAGTTTGTGATATTGACATCGGTTGACCCCATTTTTCTTTTGAATATGACAAAATACAAGGATAATGAAGACAAGAAAGCGGATACAAAATGGTTCTCCCGTCTTCTATAGTTAGGTTATGAAATCAAATATAAGTTTTGGAGGGGCAACATGAAGAAGAAAAAGATCATTCAAATCATCTCATTTCTGGCAGCTCTGTCGTTGCTGCTTTCGGCCTGCGGCAGCGGCAGCAGCAATGGAAGCGGCAATGGCAGCACGACCCCCGGAAACTCCGGTGCGGGCGGGGCAAAGGGAGAACAGATTCAATTGACCTTCTCGCACTATTATTTGGAGGAGGAACGTCCCACAAGCGCAGAAATGGACAGCTACATGACACTGGTTGAAGAGTGGGAAACGAACAATCCGAATGTCAATCTGGTTCAGTCGGTCATGTCGCAGGCGGATTATTCGACAAAAATCCAGGCGCAGGCAGCCGTCAATGAAATACCGGACATCTTCTTCTTAAAAGGCTCCTGGGTGAGCAACTTCGCGAATAACAATCTGCTGATGCCGATCAACGACTACTTGGACAATTATGAGCACAAGGATCAGTTCCGCAAAGGCGTTTTTGATGCGGCTACGCGTGATGGCAACATATATGGTATTCCGAATCAGCTATCGATCACCTCGGTTGTTTTTTATAACGAACAAATGTGGAAAGAGATCGGCTATGACCGTTTTCCGGATAATTGGGAAGACATTTATAAGGCCGCCGAGAAATTTAATGAAAAGGGAATCTCCGCTATCGCGCTTGGCAACAAGGACAAATGGCCGGCTGAATCCAGCATCCTATCGACCATCGGCGACCGTTTCACGGGTACCGATTGGACGAATTCTATTATAGGCCGCGACAACAATGCAAAGTTTACCGACCCTGAGTTTGTAAGCGCACTCGATTTGATGCAGAATATTGCGGCGAACAAGGTGTTTAACCCTGATTTCAATATCATCTCCAATGCGCAGGCCGAGGAATATTACGCACAGGGCAAGGCGGCGGCTACCATTGACGGCCATTGGGCACTTAGCTACCTTCTATCCAATGCCTCGGAGGAAGTGCTGAGCCAGACCAAGGTTGCGATCCTGCCGCCAGTTGATGGCGGAAAGGGAGATAATAACACGATTTCCGGCGGAGCCGGCTGGTATGTGGCGGTGAACAAAAATTTGGAAGGCGCGAAGCTTGACGCGGCTATGGACTTCTTATTCAGCACGGCGGGTTATGACTTTTCCAGAGTTTACGCCGAAAAATACGGCATGACCGGCCCAAGCCTGATTGAAGGTACTGATTTGACACAATTCCCGCAGTTAACCCAGGATTTTGCCGCATTGACCGGCTCCCTGACGTTTACTCCGATTTACGACATGCTGATGGAAGGCTCGATTATCGAAAGCATGAATACAGGTTTGCAGGAAGTGCTGAACGGTACGAAAACAGGCCAAGAGCTGGCCGCGCAGCTTCAGTCCGGGCAGGACAGCCTGTAACCGCCGCGATGGTTCAAGCTGCTGGCACCACTGGCGTGCCGGCAGCTTGCATCCATGCGCTAATTAAGGAGGAAGCAGCTACATGAACCAGGCAATTCGTCCGTCAAGGAAGGCTTTCATATTGTACATGCTGCCGGGCTTTATCCTGTATACCTTTATCGTATTCGTTCCGATCATCCTGGCATTTTATTACGGGTTCTTTGACTGGTCGGGCGGGATGAAGAAGACTTACATTGGCTTGGATAACTTTATAGCTCTGGCTAAGGACGACATTTTCATCCAATCTTTCTTCAACAACATTTACCTTACGGTGCTGTGCATTGTTGGACAAATCGGCTTCGCCTTCTTGTTCGCCATAATGCTGAATACAAGAGGCGTCAGATTCAAGGCTTTGCATAGAACGATGTCCTACTTTCCGTCGGTACTATCGGCGGTCGTCATCGGTTTTATTTGGACGATGCTCTATGACTACAATTACGGTCTGATCAATATTTTTCTCAAGCAAATCGGAAAAGCGGAATGGATTCAGCCCTGGCTGAACAATGAGAGCCTTTCTCTGACATTGGTTGCCATCCCTTTGATTTGGCAATATATCGGATATTACATGATCATCATCCTCTCCGCTCTAGCTTCCATTGACCCGCAGGTACTCGAAATGGCGGAAATCGACGGGGCGAACGGCTGGAAGAAGGCGATCCATATCACGCTTCCTCTCGTAAAGAACACGCTGATCGTCTGCGTGACGCTCTGTATCGCGGGGACGATGAAGGTCTTCGACCACATCTATGTGATGACCGGCGGAGGGCCGGGAACCTCAAGCAATGTGATGGCGTTAAACGCTTATAAGACGTCCTTCCTTAGCTATAAGATGGGTTACGGCAGCGCGATGTCGATCGGCATTCTGATCCTCAGCCTGATATTTATCGCTGGAACGAGATGGCTGCTGCTGAGCTTTACGAAGGACAAGGAGGTGTGAGTGATGGGGGAGAGCAGTAAACGCCGTTTTTTATCCGGGCTAGTCCCTAATCTGGTTTTGGCCGTTTTCTCCATGACCTGCATTTTTCCGGCGATATGGTTATTCTATTCATCGCTTAAAGGGAAGGCCGAGTTCTACGCCAATCCGATTTCTCTGCCGAATAACCCGAATTTTCAGCAATACATTGCGATTCTGACCAAAAGCAAAATCCTGATGTGGATGGGAAACACCATCCGTAACAGCTTCCTGTCATTGGCTATCATCCTGATTCTTGGATTTATTATCGGTTACTTTCTTTCCCGATTCCGATTTAAAGGAAAAAATGCGCTTTACAACTACTACCTGCTCGGGATGCTGGTTCCAATTCATGCCTTAATGGTTCCGATGTATGTGATGTTTACGAAAACCGGGATGGGCGATCAATGGTACACGCTGATTTTGCCTTATGCGGCTTTTGGCTTGCCGATTGCGATTTTCCTGGTGGAGAGCTATGTGCGAAGCATTCCCATTGAAGTAGAGGAGGCTGCCAACATCGATGGCTGCAGCTTCCATCGCACCTTGTTCAGTATCGTGCTTCCGATGTGCCAGCCGATCCTCGTCACCGTCGGTATCATTCAATTTTTTATCGTATGGAATGAATTTACGTTCGCGCTGATCTTGATCAGCAAGGAAACCCTGATGACCGTGCCTGTCGGCATTACACTGTTCAAAGGGCAGTTCGTCACCGATTATCCGAAAATGATGGCATCGATGCTGATCGCGATTTTTCCTGCCATGGCTTTATATTTCGCGTTCTCCAAGCAGATCATCAAAGGCATGGTCGCTGGTTCGGTCAAGGGTTGATTTACACCAATGAAATATGAATTACAACAATTACACATCAAGGATGGGGAGACTTATGAAAAGATTTGACTTAAACGATGCATGGCTTCTGCATGAGGCGCCGCTGCACTGGGGCATAGACAGCCTGGCGGCTGTGAAGGCTTTGAAGGAAGGCTGGTATCCCTGCACGCTTCCGACGGATGTTCGTATTCCTCTCATCGAGCATGGCATTATTCAGGAGCCGCTTGAGTCCGATCATGCGCTCGCCAGCGAATGGATCGAACAACGTTCCTGGTGGTACATCAAGGAGTTCGATGGCGCGGGTATCGATTTTGATAGTGACATTATCGAGCTTGTGATCGAAACGATTGACACAAACAGCGATATTTTCGTAAACGATCAATATATCGGCAGCCATCGCAATGTGCATTATCCGTTCGTCCGCAATATCAAGGACATTCTGACCGCCGGGAAAAACACGCTTACGGTGCGCGTCACTACCGGGCTGGAGGACGTTACCGACAACGATCTGTCGGAGCTCAATTGGGCGGTTTGCCGCGAATACGACAATGGCGGCAAGGATCGCGGCGACTATCGCCGTTCCTACGTAAGGCGTCCGCAATATACGGTAGGCTGGGACTGGGGACCGCGCGTCGTTACCTGCGGGCTTGGCGGAAACGCATATCTGCGCTGCGAGAAAGAGATTGCGGTTCGCGAGGTGAAGCTCGTTACCGTCAGTGCCGCCCAAACTGCCCGGCTTAAAGCGACCGTCAACATCGAAAACCTGGACATCATCGGGACGATAAACTGCGATCTGCAGATCGACATTTCCTATGACGGGCAATCCTGTGTGACGAAGAAGCTTGAGAACCTGCTTCTGACCTCCGGTACGAACTACTTTGACGTAGATCTTGAGGTGGAAAATGCCCGGTTATGGTGGCCTGCAGGGCATGGCGATCATCCGCTGTACGATGTGCGGGTATCCGCGTCGAGCGCGAAGGCGAAGACCGAATATCCGGCGTTTCAATTCGGCATCCGGACGCTCGAGCTGGATACGTCCATCCTGCGCGGCGAAGAGCGCAATTTCCGGCTGATCGTCAACGGCATTCCTATTTTCAGCAAAGGGGGCAACTGGGTTCCGGCTGATTTCATTCATGCGCGCGTTACTGACGAGAAATATGAGACCTTGATCCGCGAGGCCGTAGAAGCGAACTTTAACATGCTGCGCGTTTGGGGCGGCGGGCTGTTTGAGCGGGATATTTTCTACGATCTGTGCGACCGGAACGGCCTGCTGGTGTGGCAGGATTTCATGATGGCGTGCTCCACTTATCCTGACCATAAACGGGAGTTCCGCGATGAGATGCGGGCCGAGATGGATTATCAGACCAAGCGCCTGCGCAACCGGGCATCCATTGCTTTGTTCTGCGGAACCAACGAGGTGCACTGGATCTTCAACAAATATGACAATCCGCGATGGCAGATTGAGTTTAAGCATGAGAAGCAGTACGGCATGTACATCGCGAACATTCTCGCCAAAGAGATTATGTACAACAACTGCTCCCATATTCCTTACTGGAACAGCTCGCCGTACGGCGGGGCGCTTCCAAACGACGATACGGTCGGCGATGTCCATCGCTGGCATAACGCCTTCATGAGCCTCAATATGAACGAGCGCATCGAGCCGATGGACTTCGATACGGTGAACTCCAAATTCGTGAGCGAATACGGCTTCGTCGGCCCTTGTTCTCTGGAGAGCACGATGAAATATTTGGGCGGGGAAGAGATCGATTTCGACAGTGAAGTATGGCAAATGCATTGCAATGTGTTTGAAAAAGGAACCGTCGTCACGGGCATCGCTAAAAACTACCTTGACCGCACCGACAATTTGTCCATCGAGGACTATCTGCTTTACGGCGGCATGGTGCACTCGCTCATGCTTGAGTATTCGCTGGAAGCGATCCGATTCAAGGAGGATTGCGGCGGCGCGCTGTTCTGGATGTACAACGATGCCTGGGGCGAGGTCGGCTGGACGATCATCGATTATTATCTGAGCCGCAAAATCCCGTACTACGGCGTAAAACGCGCTCTGGCCCATACGAAGCTGTCGATGCGCGTGGTGGACGGAAACGTCGTTGTTCAGGGGATGAATGATACGGCAGAAAAGGTGAGTTTTCAAGCGGAATACGGTTATATTTCGTTCGACGGAACAGTTCGGCAGACGAGAACGCTGGAGATTTCCCTTGAGTCGCACAGCCGGACTTACCTGCTTACGGAAAAATTGCCGGATCAGGATTACACCAAGGGCAGCATCATGCTGATTCCTGATTCCGATACGGTGAGCTCGATATCCCTGCGGACAGGCGATATGAAAACGATGGTATTCGATCCATCGCCGCTTGAAATCGTGAGTGATGAGCAGGTCGGAACGGATCGCAAAATTACGCTGACCAGCAAAGGCTTTGCGCATGGCGTATACGTTGCGGGCGGTTATGACTGCTCTGACCTCTACTTCGATCTACTGCCGGGTGAGGTGAAGACGATTACTGTCTATTCTGCAGGCAGTGAATCGCTCAAGTTTACTTCGGTTAGATAAACATTAATAAATTACTAAATTTTCTAAAACACTGGAGATGAGGAGAGACGGCCGTTATGAAAAGATCAGTGTATCAGCATTTTAAGCCAATTATTCTGGATTATTACGACAAGGCCCATATCGTGCTGACCGAACAGGAGAAAGAGAATTTGGAAATCGCCGACTTCGGGCTGGATCAATTCGCGCAGGTGGGGCTTTCCATCGTCACCTTGATCAATACCGACCGCTGCTGTGCGAAGGAGATGGTGCTTTTGCCGGGACAGACCTGTCCCGAGCACAGGCACCCGGCGGTTCCCGAGCTGAATTATCCAGGCAAGGAGGAGACCTTCCGCTGCCGTTACGGCACGGTGTACCTGTACGTGGAAGGCGAGCCCAGCTCGAATATTCGCGGTGTTCTGCCGGAGAGCGGCAAAGAGCATTACTCCGTATTCCATGAAATCGTGCTGAACGAGGGCGAGCAATATACGATTTATCCGAATATGAAGCACTGGTTCCAGGCAGGACCGGCAGGCGCGGTCGTATCTGAATTCAGCACCAGGAGTCTTGACGAATATGACATTTTTGCGGATCCCCGCATTGACCGGATTCCTCGCCTTGAGGACTGATGAATTCAAATAATAACGCAAGATGGAGGCGTTTCTGTTGAACAATCGCGCAGCATTTATGACCGGCCTGAAGCAAATGGAAATCCGCGAAATTCCGGTGCCCGAGCCGAAAGAGAAGGAGGTGCTCGTCAAGCTTGAATACGTAGGCATCTGTGGATCGGACGTGCATTATTACGAGCATGGCAAAATCGGCGACTTTATTGTCAACGGCGATTTTATCCTCGGGCACGAGTGCGCAGGCACGGTCGTCGCTATCGGGAAGGACGTCAAGCAGCTGCAGGTAGGAGACCGCGTAGCTCTGGAGCCGGGCGTGACCTGCGGACAATGCGAATTCTGCAAAAGCGGACGCTACAATCTTTGCCCCGATGTGGAGTTTCTCGCTACGCCGCCTTATCATGGCTGCTTTGAGAACTACATTGCATTTCCAGAGAACATGGCGTTCAAGCTTCCTAATTCTATTACGACCAGAGAGGGCGCGCTGGTCGAGCCGCTTTCAGTAGGCATGCACGCTGCCAAGCAGGGCGGCGTCACCCTCGGCAGCACTGTGGTCATTCTTGGCGCAGGCTGCATCGGACTGACGACATTGCTGGCTTCCAAAGCATTTGGCGCACTCGACATTACTGTCGTGGACGTCATTCCAAAGCGGCTGGATAAGGCGCTGGAGCTTGGCGCAACGCGAGTTATCAATGCGGCCGAGATGGATGCGGTCAAGCTGATTTACGAGCTGACGGACGGTGAAGGCGTGGATATCGTGATGGAGACCGCGGGAGCGGTAAAAACCGTTCAGCAGACGGCGTACATGGTCAAGCGGGGCGGGACAGTCGTGCTGGTCGGCATGGCGCCGCAAGATACCATTGAATACAACTTCGCCAAGCTGCTGGGCAAGGAGGCGGAAATCAAAACCGTGTTCCGCTACCGGAACATCTATCCGCAGGCGATCAAGGCCATGGCCGAAGGGCTCATCGACGTGTCCGGCATCGTGACCCACGAGTACAGATTCGATGAAATTGCCGAGGCGTTTGACGTCAATATCAACCGGAAGAACGACGTCGTAAAGATTGTTATCAAAATCGATTAATTTAGTAAGGTAGATGTAAGGGCCTGTTCCAAACGTAGTTTTTCCAAAGCAGGAACAGATGGAACGAGCAGCACGATTTCACTTTTACGATAAAAAGCGCAAGTTCTCGGGCTATATCAGCCCCGGAATTTGCGCTTTTTGCTTCATAGTGGCCTATTTGAGCATATTATGGGCAAGTGAAAGCCGCCCGACCTCTAGATTTACTTTGGGCAGGCCGCATAGCAGGAAGCGCCGAAATCCTCGATCTGCACTTTATAATGGCGAAGCTTTACATCGTATCCACTTACTGCTTACCCTGCAGTCTTTTAATAGTTCAACACTTGTCTAAATGGATTTATAGTAGTTAGTTTCTACAGTCAAGAAGAAAATGTAAATTTAAATGGATTTCATGTACTTAGAATAAGGAAAATTGCCAATCATGGAATGGATTCTTGATTATAGCTGCATAAAATCCATCTAATCCCCTTAAGCATTCGTTTAGAGCATAACTAGATACATGAAATCCATTTATTGTATGACCTGTACGATAGGTTGGTATACCCAACAGTTTATATAAGAGGACTTAAAGAATGGGGTGCAGGCAAGGGAGAAAATTGATTCCGAAGAACAGAGAGCTTTTTGAAAGAAGGGGGGGCCTCAACCATCTATGATTACTTTCGAGACAGCCCCTTACTTATTTCCTGCTCCCAGGAAAAGAATAACGAATCGTAGGGAGTTTACGTCCGCCTTTGGGAGCCATTTGTCATATCAAAATCTAATCAAGACAAATGGCGGATAACAGCGGCCCGTAGATCGTTATCCTTTCCCCTCATTAAGAGGTTGTCAAAAAGTCAATCTTTGATCACGAAGTAAAACAGGGAGTGTATTCGACATCGAATCTTGAATTCAGCCGAGACAAGCTAATGCTTTCGAAGTATGTTTCCTACGGAAACATTTCAGGTGCTCACGTAGGTTTCGCCTACGCTCCGCTCCTCAGCCTCTAGCTTCATCCAACCTTCTCGGTGCTGAAAGACTTACTTTTTGAACACTTATTTTATATAAACGGATTGTCGCGATAATGATGCTCGACATCGATCTCCCGGCGGTCGGGATGGTTGAGCTTGCGATAGCCCTGCGGGGAAAGGCCTGTCCAGCGTTTGAACTGCTTGCTGAAATGGGAGGCGTCGCGGTAGCCGAGGCGCAGGGCGATTTTTTCCACAGACAGGCTGTAATTCAGCAGCAGCAGCTTGGCCTGGCGGATAATCAGCCCCGACAGGTACTGGCGCGGCGATTTGCCGTAAACCTGGCGGAACACGCGATTGCAGTGGGCAGGGCTGTACCCCAGCTTTGCGGCAACGTCCTCAATGCCGGCTCTCCCTTCGCCGCCAGCTGCTGAAGCGAAAACTAGCCCCTCAAGGTGCTTTTCAATGGCATTGGCGAGCAGAATCACGTTCTCGGGCGGGCTTGGCTCGTACGCCGGCGGGTCATCGGGCAGCTCCGATAAAGCCCATCCGCTAAGAGCGGTGAGCAGGCGGAGCGAGGCGCGAAGCGCATTTAAGCGCTGGCGGTGCGTATCCGGTTCCCCGGAAATCGTAGAGCGGATGAAGTCGTCCAGCGCCTGCCGAACGCCCGATATTTCTGCCGTATCTCCCGTAAGAATGACCGAACCCGCCATCATTAGGGAGCGTCTCAGGGATGAATCGTCGATATCAAAATTAAGGGCGTAATATGCCATTCCTTCCGGCCCGCCGGAGCCCTGGCTGGAATGCTCTACGCCGGGGCGGATGAACAAGATGTCCCCGGTTTGCTGCAGAAAGGGGCGGCCGGCAACAGTCATATGCTGCTCGCCTTCCAGCACGATATTGATTTCAAACGCGCGGTGCTGATGCACAGGATAACGCCAGGCGGCGTTGACTTTGCGCCAGTGGGTGGCATAAATGCGGAAGGCGGCCTGAATATCCGGAGACATGATGCTGTCCATGGTGTTGGGTATGCCGGTATAATCCATCATGATCGGAACCTCGTCTACTTTGAATTGGTAGCTTTATTATATCATACGGCAAAAGGGCAATCTGGACGGCGGACGTCCGTTTTGCCCATTTTGTCGTAAGGTTTGACCCTGTTCCTCCGCGAATGTAAGCCTTACCATAGATTTTGAACCCTATGGATTTTAGGAGAATCGCATAAAAGGAGTGTCCGAGGCATGACGCCGAAAAACCAGTTTTTTAACGCCCATCATTCGCCGATCGGGGCTTTTGCCAGTTTTACCTTAGGCTTTCCCGAGGCAGGCGGGGGATTCGATTTGGAGCTGGGCCAGTCGCCTATGCAAAATGTGTACATCGGCCTTGAACGGGAGGATGGCGGCGGTTACGATTCGCTGCCGTTCCATGAAATGACGGGAGAGGATGACCGCAAGCGCTATGACGTGGAGAAGGAAGATGATTCTGCCGTCAAAAAGAAGCGGAGGATCATCCATCATTTCCCCCGGGAAGAGATCAAGCGGGATTTCCGGCTGGCGACCGACAGCTGGAGTGCAGGCGGCCTGACCTTCCGCATCATCTCGCAGGTGCGCTCTGTTCCCGATCCGAAGACCGCTTCCGAGCAGGAATTGAAGGATGTGCTCGTCCCCGCAGTTCTGGTAGAGGTGGAAGTGGATAATACAGGATGCAGCCGGTCAAGACGAGCCTTCTTCGGCTTTCGCAAGAACGATCCTGCAGGCTCCATGCGCAGGCTGGATGATGTGTCGGATCGGCTCTCCGGGATCGGGCAGGGCCGTTTCATCGCGATTGCGGCCGAGCGCGGGACGGCGCAATCCGGGCTATATTTCAATATAGAGGAAATTCTCAGACCGGCGCATGAAGAGAACTGGGGCTTCGGGCTCGGCTCGTCCGGGGCTATGCTGATGGACGTTCCGGCTGGGACGAGGCAGACCTATCGTTTTGCCGTTTGCTTCCATCGGGCCGGAGATGTAACTACCGGAATAGATGCGAGCTATTATTATAATCGCTTCTTCCCGAATATCGAATCGGTCGCCGAATATGCCTTGTCCAGGTTTGACGCTCTGAAGGAGGAGGCGGAGCGAGCGAATAATTTAATCGATAAATCCTCCTTGAACGAGGATCAGGCCTTCATGCTGGCCCATGCCATTCGCAGCTATTACGGCTCCACGCAGCTGCTGGATTATAACAGCGAGCCCTTCTGGGTGGTCAACGAAGGCGAATACCGGATGATGAACACCTTCGATTTGACGGTGGATCAGCTGTATTATGAGCTGCGGATGAATCCGTGGACGGTGCGCAATGAGCTGGATATGTTCGTGGAACGCTTCAGCTATGAGGATACCGTTACCTTTCCGGGAGATAGCACCGAGTATCCGGGAGGAATCAGCTTTACGCATGATATGGGCGTCAACAATTCCGTGTCCCGCGCGGGCCATTCTTCATACGAGATATACGGTCTGGACGGCTGCTTCTCGCATATGACCCATGAGCAGCTGGTGAACTGGATATTATGTGCCGCAGCGTATTATGAAGCGACGAAAGACGCCGGGTGGATGGAGCAAAACATGGGCATTGTCGAGCGCTGTCTCGATAGCATGCTGAACAGAGATCACCCTGATCCGGCACAGCGGAACGGCATCATGGGGCTGGACAGCTCACGAACGAAAGGCGGCGCCGAAATTACCACATACGACAGCCTGGATGTATCTCTCGGCCAAGCGCGCAACAATATTTATTTGGCGGGCAAATCCTGGGCGGCTTATGTGGCCATGGAGAAGCTGTTTGCAGAGTTCGGCAGGCCGGATCAAGCGCGGACAGCAGGGGAACAAGCGGCAAAATGCGCAGCAACGCTTGCGGCATGCGTCACGGATCAAGGTTATATTCCAGCCGTCATCGGGGAAGGCAACGATTCCAAAATCATTCCAGCGATTGAAGGGCTGATATTCCCGTATGTGACGGGCTGTCGTGATGCATTGGAGCGGCATGGCCGCTACGGAGCATATATCGAGGTGCTGGATCGGCACCTGCGAAGCGTGCTGCAGGAGGGAATCTGCCTCTTCGAAGACGGGGGCTGGAAGCTGTCCTCAACGAGCAACAACAGCTGGCTGAGCAAGATTTATTTGTGCCAGTTCATCGCCCGGCAAATTCTGGGCCTATCCTGGGATGAGCAGGGCCGCAAAGCCGACAAAGCCCATGTGAAATGGCTGACGGATCCAGAGCTCTCGATCTGGAGCTGGAGCGATCAAATTATTTCGGGGCAAATTACGGGAAGCAAATATTATCCGCGGGGCGTAACGGCCATATTGTGGTTGGAGGAGAGCGCAGCGGAGATATAGACGCGGCATACTCGACTGCAGGAGCAGCCACAAATGCAACAGCAAGCGAAAGGCAAACGCGAGTTCGAATGGAGCTGCAGTCGTATTAGGAGTTATCAGCCTTCGATAGGGAACAAGCCTATATAGAAGGCTCTTTTCTATTTTGTGGGGGGGAGATTATGAATCTGAATCATCCATGGAAAAAAAACGTGCTCAAAAGATTGATCCTCTCGTTTATTTGCATTCTTCTTCCGCTCTACATCCTCAGCATGATCATTTATAACTGGGGGGTTCGTACTTTGAAGGACGAAATCTCCAAATCGATGATCTCGCAGGTATCGCAATATTACAGCGGACTGGAAGAGGAGTTCAAAAGAATTCAAACGCTGCAGTATGATGTCTTGAGCGATGATAATCTGAACGCGCTGGGCGCCATCCCGGAATCGATGAATGATATCGAGAAAATGCAGAGCATTCTGCGCCTGCAGCAGCGGCTTAACGCCATACGGAACAGCAGCGCCTATATCGTCGATGTGTATGCCTATATCCCGGCGATCCAAAAAAATGTATCCGCTTTAACGATTTCCACGTTTGACTCGCAGGAATTTAATGAATTCAAGAATATTCCACTATCCCTGGATGCGAAGCTGATCAATGTGAATGGAAAAACCTATTTGAGCGCCTCCTATCCTTTCGTTACGCCGGAGAGCAAAAAATGGCCGATCTTTATCGTTGCCATTGAAATATCCAAGGAAAAGCTGAAGGAAAATCTGAAAATGATGGTCAATTCCCCGGGAGAGGGATTGATCTTTAAAAGCTCGCAGTTTGAAATCACGACTAGCCATGACGCGCACTTCGATCTGGAAACCGCAGCCCAAATGTTAAGCAATGTTGATAATAGCACGGCGCAGACTGTCGCTATAGAAGATAAGCAATATTTAGCCGTCTACAGCTACTCGCATTTCTTTGGAGCGGTGTTAAGTAAATATGTTCCGGTTCATGCGGTATTCCAACCGCTCGAAAAATACCGAAGCTGGTTTGTTCTCTTGGCTGCGGTCTCTTTTGTCATTATCGTAATTTACTCCTTATACGTTTACAAATACATTCACAAGCCGCTGTACAAGCTGGTTAAGGCTTTCCGCAAAGTCGAGCATGGGGATTTTGACGAGCAAATCGATCATGATTTCAACGATGAGTTTCAGTACATTTACACTCGTTTTAACGCCATGCTGGATAATTTGAAATCCTTGATCGATCAGGTGTACAAACAGCAGCTATTGACGCATAAGGCCGAGCTGAAGCAGCTTCAGTCCCAGATTAATCCGCATTTTTTATACAACAGCTTCTTCATTCTCAACACGATGACCCGTTTGGGCGATTACGACAATCTGGAGCGGTTCACGAATCAGCTCGGGGAATATTTCCAGTTCGTTACGCGGGGCGACTCCGACGAGGTGCTGCTGGGAAAAGAAGTCAATCATGCGAAGGTGTATTCCGAAATCCAGGCGATGCGGTTCGCGAAGCGGAACCGGGTCGAATTCGGCGATTTGCCGGATCATGCAGGACATATTATGGTGCCAAGGCTTATTTTGCAGCCGATTATTGAGAACGCATTCAAATACGGGCTGGAGAAAAAAAGCGCAAACGGTATTTTAAGAGTGCAAATCGTTAGGGATCAAAACGAGCTGCAGTTGATCGTGGAGGATAACGGCGAGGAGTTGGACGACGAGCAGCTCCGTATTCTGAACGAGTGCTTGTTCCGACCGGATGAGGCGGAGACCACGGGCCTGCTTAATATTCATCAGAGAGTCCGTTTGAAGTTCGGGAAGGACAGCGGATTATATATGGAACGAAGCGAATTGGGCGGTTTAAAGGCGACGATTCGCATCGTGATCACGGATGGAGGGATGTAATATGTACAGGCTTTTGGTCGTTGACGACGAAATGATCATTGCCGACGGGTTATATGAGGTGCTTTCGAATTTGCCTCAATTGGAGCTGGATGTATACAAAGCTTATTCCGGGGATGAGGCGGTTCGACAGTTCGAGCGGACGCGTTTTGATATCGTGCTTACCGATATCCGGATGCCGGGCCTCGACGGCCTGCAGCTTTTGGACAAAATCAGGGAGAGATGGCCGAGCTGCAGAGTGATTTTCCTGACAGGACATAATGAATTCTCCTATATTTATTCCGCTTTTCAGTACGAAGGAGTCAGCTATTTATTGAAGACCGAAGGCTACGAGAAAGTGATTCAGATGGTAGAGCAGGCGGTCATGGATATTGAGACGGAGCTGAAGGCGGAGGCGTTGCTCCAGAAGGCGCAGGAGCAGCTCGACGCGACAAGGGAATTGCTGCAAAAAGACTATATCAAAGGAATTTTGAACGAGCAGCTTGGGGTGCAGGAGATTAACCAGAAGCAGTTTGATGAGCTGGCCATACCGCTTCAGGCGGATGGGCCTGTCCTGATTATGCTGGGCAGGGTCAACAGCTTTGCCAGCGGGCTGACCTATGCGACAAAGTCCAGGCAGCTCTATAGAATCAGACTGATTGCCAATCAGTACTTGTCCGCCCGCGTCTCGTATGTTGACGTTGTGAATGAGAGCATGGATCCGATCTGGCTGATCCAGCCTCTTCAAGGAAGCTCCGGAGAAGAAGGCTGGCATCGAACCATGACGTTCATGAAGGGGAGCCTGGAACTGATCCAATCGGCGTGCCGCGAATCGCTAGGCGAGGTGCTGTCTTTTGTTCTTGACGATAGTCCGGTGGTCTGGACAGGTGTCGCGGAGCGCTTTTCCATGCTGAATATGCTGATGAATTACCGGATCGGGCAAGGCTGCGGCATGCTGCTTCTCGATAAGCACATGATCGAGCAGGAGCTTCAGCCATCAGGCGACGGACAGCGCGAGAAGTCGCTCGTGCGTCATGCCAAGCTGGGCCTGCTTGCCGATCAATTGGAGTACGGGCAGCGGGCGGAATTCAGGGCAGCACTGCTCGAATGCGCGGCGGCACTTGCGGATATCGACAGTATGCACCATATCCCCGCCCAGGAGCTGTACTATTCCATAGGGTTGGTATTTATGTCCTATATGAATCGCTGGAACCTGGTAGAGACGGTAGCGGCAAGGATTGGCCTGCACAAGCTGATGCAGCCGGGAGAGCATGAGTCCTGGAAGCTCGCTTTTGACTATCTGATCCATGTCGGGGACATGCTGTTCAGCCTGCAGAGTCAGGAGGAAGAGAGAAGGGCAAGACATGTCATTACCGTCATCCAGAAGCATGTTCAGGAGCATCTGCATGATCCCGACGAGATTTCGCTCGTCCGATTGGCGGAGCTCGTCTACTTTAATCCGTCCTATCTTTCCCGACTGTTCAAGCAGGTGACCGGAACGAATTTATCTGAATATATCTCTTCGTCCCGCATGACGAGAGCCAAGAGGCTTCTTGAAAATTCCGATGCCAAAATTCAGGACGTCGCGGAGCTCGTCGGTTACGGAACGGCAACGAACTTTACGCGATCCTTCCGCAAGGCAACTCATATGACACCTCAGGAATATCGGGCTTCCATGCTCAACAAGTAAATTGCTGATTCAAATGTCAAGAGATGAATATTGAATGAGAGCGGTTGCAGAACTACCATTAAATATACAAGGGCCCTATACATCTTACAGCTTTCAGGGAGGTTCATATGAAAAAAAGAGGGAAAATGAAAAAGTCGGCAGTTCTATGCTTGGCAGGGTTGATGCTATTGACGGCATGCGGATCGGGAGGCGCGAAGGATGGGAATTCGCCAGCGGCTGCGCCGGATCCGGCCAGCTCCAATGTGGATTTGATGGCGAAATACGAGCCGCCCGTAGACATTACGGCTTGGCGCTATACGGAATCAACGTATAAGTACGAGAACAACGATACGATCGAAGACAATATTTATACCCGTACTTACTTAAGCGATCTCGGCATCAATTTGAAATATGTCTGGACCGTTCCCGTCGAGCAGTTCGATCAGAAAATGAACGTATCGATTGCCTCGGGAGATTTGCCCGATATTATGTGGCTGAAGAACAAGCAGCTTACGGACTTGGCCGAGAACGACATGCTTTACGATTTGACGGATTTGTTCGAAAAGTACGCTTCACCGATTACGAAGGAAATCATGCTGCAGGATGAGGCCAGCTTCAATACGGCGAAGATCGGCGGCAAACTGATGGCGATTCCGCATACGTCTTCTGCGGTTGACGGGTTGCCGATATTGTATGTCCGTACCGATTGGTTAGAGAAGCTCGGCCTACCTGAACCGCAAACGATGCAGGATGCGCTGGCTATTGCGGAAGCATTTACAAAGAACGACCCGGACGACAACGGCAAGGACGATACGTTCGGCCTGGCTCTCACCAAAACGTTTTTGACGGATGCCCATTTCGGGACGTCGGGATTCTTTTCCGGTTATCATGTGAATCCTGGCAAATGGGTCAAGGATGAATCCGGTCAGCTCGTGTATGGCAGCATTCAACCGGGCGTAAAGGATGCGCTGAAACAGCTTCAGGATTTGTATGCCCAGGGCATGCTGGATCGGGAGTTCGGCGTTAAGGATCGGGCGAAGGTCACCGAATCCGTGGCCAGCGGCAAAGTAGGCATGTTCTATGGCTCCATGTCGGCTCCACTGTCCATCATCCAGCAGAATGTCGACAATGACCCGAATGCCGAGTGGAAAGCTATACCGCTCGTGTCCGTGGACGATAAGAAGGCTACCCCTATAGGTAAAATGCCGATTACAAGATACTACGGGGTGAGCAAGGATAGCAAGCATCCGGAAGCGATCATCAAGCTGCTGAATTTCAGCATGCAGGGTTATGACCCGGAAGCAGCTCAGGAGAACAGCAAATTCGGGATTACCGACACGAACATTCCGGTATATCTGTATAGTTTGATTAGTGCCGATCCGGCTAAGAAAAACCTGAACGCTCATCTCAATACGATGAAGGCTCTGGAGTCGAATGATCCATCCCAGCTGTCCGTCGAGGAGAAGGGCTACTACGATAGAATCGTCGACTACCGCGGAGGCAACAGAGCCAACTGGGGAACGGAGCGCGTATTCGGCTCGCCGAGCAGCTTCGATGTGATCGATCATTACGTGCAGGAAGACAATTATATCTTCGACGCTTTCTACGGGGCGCCAACCCCAACGATGGTCGAGAAGCTCGCCACGCTGGAGAAGATGGAAGAAGAGGTATTCACCAAAATCATTATGGGGCAATCGCTGGATAACTTCGACAAGTTCGTGGAGGACTGGAAGAAGCTTGGCGGAGAGCAGATTACGAAGGAAGTCAACGAATGGGCTGAGAAAAACAAATAGAAGGCTGGAAACGGTTGGATAAGAGGGCGATGAAAAGGGAAGAAAGGGGCAACTCTATTTTCCCTTTTTATTGTCAGCATGGTTATGAATTGGAGGAACCGTTATGAGAATGAAAAAGAAATTGCAGGAACTTCCTCTGCATCTTATGATTTTGCCCGGCATTATTTTAACAGTGATCTTTAGTTATATCCCCATTATGGGGTCGGTGATCGCCTTTCAAAAATTTGTTCCCTCCAAAGGGATTTTCAATTCCAAATGGATCGGACTCGACAATTTCCGTTACATGCTGGACATGCCGAATTTTACGAGCGTGTTGTGGAATACGATCTTTATCGCCGTATTAAAAATTATCGCAGGACTAATTGTCCCGATTATATTTGCGCTGCTGCTCAATGAGCTGGCGGGAGCCTTTTTCAAACGGACGATTCAAACGATCATTTATTTTCCTTACTTCCTGTCCTGGGTTATTCTGGGCGGGATCCTGATCGATATTTTGTCTCCCTCGAGCGGGATCGTGAATCAGTTTTTAGGCGTGCTCGGCATCGAGCCGATCTTTTTCCTGGGGGATGACAAATGGTTCCCTTATACCCTGGTATTAACCGATACCTGGAAAACCTTCGGCTACGGCACGATCGTGTATTTGGCCGCCTTGACGGGAATTGACCAGAGCTTGTATGAAGCGGCTACCATGGACGGAGCGAATCGCTGGAAGCAAATGATTCACATCACGCTGCCCGGCATGCTGCCGATCATCACGCTAATGACCGTGCTTAGCTTGGGGAATGTGCTGAATGCGGGCTTCGAGCAGGTGTTCAACCTGTACAGCCCTATGGTTTACAGTACGGGGGACATCATCGATACGCTAGTGTACCGGATCGGTCTGGTGGATGCGCAATACGGCGTGGCGACGGCGGTTGGTTTGTTCAAATCGCTCATCTCCTTCGTCTTGATCGTCCTGTCCAATAAGCTGGCCAATAAGTATGCCGGATACAGGGTTTTTTAAGGGGGAGAAGGAATGCACAAAACTTCAATCAGTCGAAAATTATTTCTAACGTTCAACTACATCCTGCTAAGCCTTACGGCCATTGTATGTATACTGCCGTTAATTAACGTGCTCGCCATCTCATTCAGCTCCAGCAGCGCTGCGGCCGCCGGGTTCGTCAAGCTGTGGCCCGTGGATTTTACAATCGCTTCATATAAATATGCGCTGACCAAAAATGAATTTCTGACCGGCTTTTTCGTTTCAGGCAAAAGAGTGCTGCTTGGCTACATCGTCAATATGCTCATTACCATTTCGATCGCCTATCCGCTTTCCAAGGAGAAGAAGGCGCTGGGCATGCGAAATGTGTATGCCTGGTTTTTCATCATCACGATGCTGTTCCACGGCGGGCTGATTCCGACTTACATGACGATCAAATCCGTAGGTCTGCTGGATACGATATGGGCGCTTGTGCTGCCAGGGGCCGTGCCGGTCTTCAATGTCATTTTGCTAATGAATTTTTTCCGCAACCTGCCTAAAGAGATCGAGGAAGCGGCTTATATCGACGGGGCCGGGCATTGGCGCGTGCTGTGGAGCATTTATTGTCCGCTCTCGAAGCCGGCTTTGGCGACCATTTCGCTGTTTGTTCTCGTAGGACACTGGAACTCCTGGTTCGACGGCTTGATCTACATGAACTCGCCTGCCAATTACCCGCTGCAGAGTTATTTGCAGACGATCATCATCGAGGTGGATCCCAGCATCGTCAGCTCAAATGAGCTGCTGGATATGTCGGAAATATCGAACCGGACGTTTAAATCGGCTCAGGTGTTTTTGGCGGCCTTCCCGATTTTGATCGTGTATCCGTTCCTGCAGAAGTATTTTATGAAGGGACTTGTGTTTGGAAGCGTTAAAGGATGAGGCTTTTAAAGATAAAGGAGTGGAAAAAGGGTGGATATGAACCAAATGATGACAATGCCTGCTTGGGGAGATCTCGGCAACGGCTATTATCGCAATCCCGTGCTGAATGCGGATTTCTCCGATCCTGACGTTATCCGCGTGGGCGATGATTTCTATATGGTATGCTCGGACTTTCACTTCATGGGCATGCCGGTGCTGCATTCCAGGGATTTGGTCAACTGGTCGATCATCGGCAAGGTATATGAGCGGCTGGACATCGATCCGGCGTATGACGAGATGCGGGCCTATGCCAAAGGAAGCTGGGCGCCCGCGCTCCGCTACCATGAGGGGTTATTCTATGTTTATTTCTGTACGCCGGATGAGGGGCTTTACATGAGCACGGCCAAGGATCCGGCCGGGCCCTGGAGTCCGCTCCATGAAGTGAAGCGCGTTGCCGGATGGGAGGATCCCTGCCCGTTCTGGGATGAGGACGGCAATGCCTATCTCGGCCATAGTACGGTCGGAGCGGGCCCGATTATTATCCGCCGCATGAGTGCGGACGGCAAGACGCTGCTGGATGACGGCGTCATTGTCTATGTAGGCAAAATTGCGGAAGGAACGAAAATATACAAAAGAAACGGGTATTATTATTTGGTTATTCCAGAGGGCGGCGTAGAGACGGGCTGGCAAACCGTGCTTCGCTCGAGGGATATATATGGGCCGTATGAACGCCGGGTCGTCCTCCAAAAGGGGGCTACCGATATCAATGGCCCGCACCAGGGGGCATTGGTAGAGCTGGACAGTGGGGAATCGTGGTTCATGCACTTCCAAAGCGCCGGCGTGATCGGAAGGGTATGCCACCTTCAGCCGGTGGAGTGGGTGGACGACTGGCCTGTCATCGGTGCGGGGGGAGAACCCGTGACCGTGTACGCCAAGCCCACCGTCGCAGAGAATCACCCGGTTCGGCTGCCGCAAACCTCGGATGCATTTGCG
Organism: Paenibacillus lentus; assembly: GCF_042714055.1. GTDB lineage: Bacteria > Bacillota > Bacilli > Paenibacillales > Paenibacillaceae > Fontibacillus > Fontibacillus lentus_A. The sequence continues at coordinate 52,076 of NZ_JBHGVC010000006.1, read as the reverse complement.
GGGCCCGAGCTCGGCCTGCAGTGGCAGTGGAACCACAACCCGGTAGGGGAAGGCTGGTCTTTGGGCGAAAGGCCGGGGTATTTGCGGCTGAAGGCGATGCGGGCGCCAGAGCTGCTGCAGGCCAGGAACACCTTGACTCAGAAGCTGATCGGAAGCAAAGGGATCGTCTGTACCGAGCTTAGCTTTACGCATATGAAGGCGGGGCAAAGGGCGGGATTGGCCTTCCTCTGCGCCCGGGAAGAGAACTGGATCGGCGTCGTGACGGAGGAAGGGGGCAGCTTCCTTCGGGCCGTTACGGGCGGAACAGTATTCCATGGCCCGAGGCTTGCCGGTGAGACGGTCTGGTTGAAGAGCCATATCGATTTATTGGGAGAGGCTCGCTTCTGCTTCAGTCTGGATGGGATAACGTATATTCCGCTAGGAGGCGAGTGTCGCATGAGCGCTGGCTTCTGGAAGGGAGCTCGTGTCGGATTGTTTAATTATACGACCGAAGAGGAAGGCGGCTGCGCGGATTTTCACGGGTTCCGCTACGAGCATGATGGCCCGTTGGAGTAAGGGTTGGCAAATGCCAATCCATACCTAATCCCGCTAATTATTTCGCAAAGAGGCTGATGAGAGTGAATGAAAGCTTATTGACCAGGCTCCGCGGTATGGACGCGGTAACTCGTATTGGGGAGGCCAAGCAAGGTACCCATGGGGCAGTGCTGACGGAGTGGCAGCGTTCGGGCGTCAAGTTCGTTTCCTCCTCGGAACGCTTCGATGACGTCTATTATTCCGCAGCCCGCAAGCTGCTGGATTGCATCGTAGCGGCTCGCGGGGGCGCGCCCGTCTTGCATGAAGGAGGGGCGTACCCGGGCAGCTGGCTGGAGAGCACGGGGACGATCAATGCCGAGCTGCTGTCGCGATTCGTGCCTAGCGTGGCGGAAGCCACCTTCCGTTTGTTTGCCGACTACCAAAGAGAAGATGGCCAGATGCCCTATAAAATAACGGGGCAGGGGCCGGCCTACAGACAAATTCAGATGGTGACTCCGCTGGCCAGAAGTGTATGGAATCACTATATGCTGAATGGACAAAACGAAGCATTCCTGCGAACGATGTACACCGCTATGGCACGGTTTGACGACTGGCTGGCACGGTATCGAAATACCCGGGGCTCCGGCTGCGTAGAGGCGTTTTGCACGTTTGATACCGGGCATGATCTGTCGCCGCGCTTCTGGCATGTCCCCGACTCGGCGCATTTGGACGATGCGCGGCTTTATAACCCGGATTCGCCCATTCTTCCGTTTCTGGCCCCGGATTTGACGGCCAATGTATATTGTCAGCGCAAATATTTGGCCAGGATGGCGCAGCAATGGGGAGCGGAAGCGGAAAGCTCGGAATGGATCGCGAAGGCCGAACTGAGCGAGCAGAGCCTGTTCAGGCATTGCTTCGATGAATCCGACGAGTTCTTCTATGACGTGGATCGAAGTGGAGAGTTCGTCCGCGTACAATCCGATGTTTTGCTAAGGGTTCTGGCCTGCGAGGCAGGGGATCGCGCGCTATTTGACAGAGCGCTGAGGCGCTATTTACTGAATAGCAGCAAATTTTTCGCCAAATATCCTTTAACCTCTATAGCAATGGACGATCCTCGTTTCGACCCGTCCTCTGCATATAACAGTTGGGCGGGTACGACGAATTTCCTGACGCTGATTCGTACGCCGCATGCATTCGAGCACCACGAACGGTATGTGGAATTGACGTGGCTGATGCAGCCTATTATGTCCGCGATGGCCAGAATGACGCGCTTCCCGCAGACTTTAAGCCCGTGGACGGGCGCGGAGGGCTACACGGATACTTACTCTCCGTCCATTTTATGCATGCTTGATTTCGTGGAGCGCATGTGCGGGATACTGCCGACGCCGGACGGTGAGCTGTGGTTTACGGGACTTGTTCCTTATCCGATGGATCATGGAGAAGAAGTTTCGAACGAGACGGCTTATGCGCGGAGCATAGATGGTACGAGGTTCGAACTGGTAAATACGCGCCAGGGTTCGGCGATTTACCGGGACGGAGAAGTCTATATTCAATTCCCGCATGGAATGAGAGTGGTGACGGATCGCCAAGGGGAGTTGAAGAAGATCATCGGAATGAGCGTGAGCCCGGTGGAGGGATCGGTGCAAATCGAAGGCAGGGCTTATCCGATTTCCGTGAGAGGGAATGAGCAGCAAGCATTCATGGGCAGCGGCTTCGAGACGATAAGCGACATCGGCATCGTTATGCCGGCGTATCGATAGCTGAACACGAACCGATAGTTTGAGAAAGCGCATAAATACTAAGAACCCGTGCAAAATGCACGGGTTCTTTAATTTTTTTATGTAGGGCCTGTATGTCAGGCTTGGCTTTGTTTAACGCGATTAGGAGGCTGAAGCTATGTGTGAATGCTTATGTGTTTGGGCGTGGCGTCCCAATAAGAAGCCGACCAGGGAGGCCAGCGTTTGTTGAAATAGCATGCCTAGTACAACCGGAACGGCAACCGGGGCAGGAAAGTAGGTTACGGCGAGCACGGCTCCGGCACTAATATTACGCATGCCGCCATTGAAAATGAGCGCGACTTTGTCGGCGTAATTCCAACCCATCAGTCTGGAGAAGCCGAGGCCTAGCAGATAACCTATCGAAGCAATTACGATAATGATAACTGCGAGTCCCGCCAAACGCAGGCTGATATTCTTGAGATATGGGGCAACGACCGAGCCGTTAATGGCAACAATGCTGGCCATCATCAGCTTGGAGAACGGGTTCAGCTTTGATCCCCATGCCGGGGCGATTGCTCCTTTGCTCCATTCATTGAGAGCCATGCCAATCAGTGAGGGAACGACAATCATCCAGAATAGGCTGCTCATCATAGCGGCCACATCTAGCTGCACATCAGCTCCGATCAGCCAGGATAGAACGCCGGGAACAATAAAAGGAGCCAGCATGGTGTCGATGAGAATAATCGACAGCGTCAGAGCTATATTGCCTTTGTATATGCTGACCCAAACAAAGCTGCTGATTCCCGTCGGAATGGTGGCAGCAAGTATAAGGCCGGTGATCATATGAATGTCTCCAGCATAGAAAAAATAACCGAAGGCCATAGCAATCAGAGGCATCGCCAGATGCAGGATGAACAGACATACGAGCAACGGAAGGGGTTTTTTGAGTACATTCATAAAATCCTTGAACCCTAGGCCAATGCTTCCGACAAATGTCATAAAGGCGAACAGCCAGGGGGTCAGATAGGTCAGTGAAGACAGGCGGCTGGCAAAAATGACGCCAATGATGATGCTGACCGGGGTGATTAAAGGCATCATTCGGTTCAGCCAACGATTTATAGAGTGCAGCATGTTTGATAACGTCCTTTTAATCAGCTTAATTACGTTTCGTCTACTTCTATCTTAATGGATGGGGCGATATGTGCAAGGATTTAAATTTAATACAGGAATAACATCATGGCATTATGCCGACGTATCGATAGCTGAACATGAGCGAGGAAAAGACCGGAAGGCAAAAATGGGGCAGGGCGTCGAAACCGACACCCAAGCCCCATCCGCGCTTCTGCAATCATTCGCTCCAGATTTTCAGCGCAGGCTTGCCTTCCGGATTTGCGGAATCTTCCATTTCCTCAAGCTTCTCCTGCATTTCCTTAACCGATCGTGCGTGGTACTCCATCGAAGGCTTGTAAAGCCCGTTAAACACGATGCCTGTTAGCGCCTGGTCGTAGCGCGAAAAATCCATGAGCGCAATTTCTCCGTTCTCGCCGAAGATATCGACGGAAATAGTGGGATCGTTATTGCCGTAGCCCTGGCTGTTGTATTTTACTGATTTGATCTCGCCATGAACGACATTGAATTCCTTGGCCAGCTTCTTGGCCAGTTCTTCGTATTGTTTCGGATTTTTATCGAGCTCCGTATCGAAGCTTAGGTCAACTTTTTCTTTTAGCGTTCTGCTCTTGGTAATCGTGAACAATTCACCTGTAACGGAATCCAAAGAGAAGGTGTACACCAGCTTGCCATCAATCAGCACGTCGGCGTTCCAGTAGGAACGGGGAACCTGTACTGTCGGCTTTTGGTATCCGAGTTCAATTGCTTGGCCTTCCAGGCTTTGTCCAAATATGGCCCAAAGAGCCTGTGCGCCGATTTCCGCCGCTTCCTCCTTGGTCAGATCCATGCTTGCCGGCTTCTGATCGCGATAGTATTCACTCTTGATATCGTCTACCTTGTAATTCGCTTTGATGTAGCCTTCCGGCAGATCCGGCAAACCGCTGCGCTCCGCTTGCGAAGCGCTGCTTGTCACGTTGGAGTAGTCTGTATTGACCGTAATTACCTTCCTGATTTCCGCGGCCGTAGCGGCTTGCGTCAGTCCCTGGAACAACAGCGCGCCGGCTCCGATAACCGCTGCGGCTGTCAATATCGTTTTCTTCATTGAACATCTCTCCTTTAGTTTTTTTGTGCTTACACCAAGAAGATTAATAGAACCCAATTATAGAATTGTCATCAATCGGTTATGAAGTTGTAAAATATACTTTCGCAGTTGTTCCTCCCCCCGGACAGCTGTCAAATTCCAGCTCCGCCCCGTGGCGCCGGGCGATTTGCTGGCAGATGGCCAGCCCCAGTCCTGCGCCGCCGTCCTTGCGGCTTCGCGATTTCTCTCCACGATAGAACGGTTCTGTAATATGCCGGAGGACTTCAGGCTTCATTCCTCGGCCGTTATCCCGGATGCTGATCGTTTTCCTCCCGTTCTCTGCGGCGGCGTGCACCAGAATCCGTCCACCTTTGTCGCATGCCTTGATCGCGTTGTCGACGAGATTGATCAGCAGGCTTTCCAGCAAATAAGCATCCCCTTGAATCTCATTCGTCTCGCAGACGTATTTGATTTGAATATCCTTCTCCATGATTTTGTTATACAGCGTCCGTCGAACCGATTGAAAGAGTGCGTGAACTTGCTGCGGCTCGGCCGGAACCCGGTCATGCTCCAGCTTGGCCAACTCAAGCAGTTGGTTAGCCAAATTCTGCATCCGCCGGCTTTCCGACATAATATAGCCGACGGCGGACAGCCTGTCCTCCTCTGTCAGAGCGGCTTTCTGCAAGTATTCCGCATACCCGTAAATTGCGGTGAGAGGCGTTCGAAGCTCATGGGCGAAATTATCGATGAACCGCTGCTTCGCGTCAGCTGCCTCGATAAGCTCGCGCATCTGCCGCTGAATCTCCTCTGCCATATGATTGAAGCTTCTTGCCATCTCGGCGAGCTCATCGTGCCCGGCTGCTGGCAGCCTCCTGTCATATGCACCGGTAGCGATCTCTCGCGAAATTTGGGAGATTTGCGAAAGAGGCCGGAATATCCGGTTCAGCAGCAGGTGAAGGACAAGAGCGAGTGCGCCGGAGAGAACCGATCCGGTGACAAACAGCATGTTCTTCATTCTTTTCCATGCAGCAATCTCCTCGCTGGTATCGTAGAGATAGACCATAGTGTAAGCGTCATACGGTGCTGGAAGCTTCCCCGACACGATGACATGGGTGCGGCTGTCTGACTTTTGCATAGAGACCAGACGACTTCCATCCACGGGGGGCTGGAGGAATTGGCTCTGCGGCCTCATGCTGTCCCCGCTGGAGTAAATCAGCTGCGCGTTCTTGTAAAGCGCGAGGATGACTTCTCTTTCTCCGGACAGATAGCTGTACGGTTGAAGCAAGGTGCCGGCGGAATTCCCCATCTCTATGCCCCGTTCTTCCACTGCGCGAAAATCTCCAATTAGAGCGGAGGTGATAAAGTAATGCTCGGACAGGCTGCGTTCTTCTGCGCGCCGCACGGTATCTTTGAATGTCGAGACCGAGATGATCCATATTCCTAAATGAAAGAAAAAAAGAAACAGCGTTAATGTAGTCAGAAAAGTCCGGTATTTCATGGACGCAGCTCCAATCGGTAGCCCAGCTTATAGACGGTTTTGATCACATGCTCCCAGCCCAGCTTTTTCCGCAGCTTCTGAATGTGCACATCAATCGTCCGGGTATCGCCCTCAAAATCATAGCCCCATACTAGCTCGAGAAGCCTCTCCCTGGATAAGGCGATGTTTCGGTTGCGAACCAGCACCTCCAGCAGCTCATATTCCTTGGGGGTGCATTCGACGGCCTGTCCTTTGTAAAAAACTTGACGACCGTCCCAATCGATCTTCACGTTGCCCGCTTCAAAGACGCTTAACCCCTTCTGCGTTCTGCGCAGTACCGCCTCCACTCGGGCCAATAGCTCCATCATCTCAAACGGCTTGGTCAGATAGTCGTCCGCTCCTAGCGACAGCCCTTTGATTCGATCCGGCAAGCTGTCCCGCGCCGTCAAAAATATAGTGGGAACCTCCTTCGCTTCCCGAAGCACTTCAAACCCGTCCGCTTGAGGAAGCATTACATCCAAAACGATCAGGTCATAGGACTGATTCTGGATTTCCGATATCGCCGTTTCGCCGTCATAAACCGAAACACAGCGGTGTCCAACCAGCTCCAGATTTCTTCTAACCAATTCGTTAATCGGCTGTTCGTCTTCGACGATTAAAATCAATGCCATAAACGGTCACCTTCCTTTGTGTCGCCTTCATTCTATTATGAAGATATTATCGAGTTGTAAATGCGGCTGTACGACCTGTTATCCCGTATGCTGGAAGCGGCCGCAAATCAAAAAGGGACAGGGCAGGCTCCGCAAGCCTGCCCTGTCCCGTATAACCTTGCAGGATGAGCAATATGTTTAAGGACAATCGTTTCAATTATAAACAGCCATAAGCCGCCGCACGTACGCGGAGATGATGATATTCCTCCATGTTAGGAAACAATTGATGCAGGTAGACTACCGAGAAGCCCTCGCTCGGATCGATGGAAGTCCAGGTGCCTAAGGCTCCGGTCCATCCGAATTCCCCGATAGAGCTGTTGGAATGGCCTGCCGCCGGATCCATCATTGTTCTTACGCCGAGCCCGTATCCGTAGCCTGCTTGATAGGAATTGCGGAAATCGGCTAGCTGGGTCTCATTCAAATGATTTCTGCGCATCAGGTCAATCGTCTTGCGGCCGATGATTTGTTCCCCTTTCCAAGCTCCGCCATTTGCCAGCATTTGCGTGAAGGTTAAATAGTCTCCCAGGGTCGAATAGAGGCCGACTCCTCCGCTTTCATACAGGGAGTCCGCTTGATGATGCTCATCCAAGAAACCGGGAATTTCCTCCAGGCTTCCGTCGGCCGTTCGAGTATAGCAGGCTGCCATCCGTTCTTGAATGTTATCACGGAAGCGGTATCCGGTGCTGGTCATTCCCAGCGGGTCGAACAGCTCCTCTTGTAAAAATTGGCCTAGCGGCTTGCCGGAAACAACCTCAATCAATGCCCCGACCATGTCGTGACCATATCCGTAAAGCCATTGTGTCCCCGGCTCAAAGGCCAGCGGAACCTGGGCTACGGCTTTAACTTCGGTGAGCAGGCCGTATTTTCCATGCTTATGCTTCAACTCTTGAATCACGTCTCTAAGCTTCCGTGCCGATTCGGATTCTACGAAGTGATAGGGAAGGCCTGCTGTCATGCAAAATGCATCCTTGATCAGGATCGGACTTTTCGCGGCTTCAATGTGAACTTCGCCATTGGGCTTGGTCTTGACGACCTGCGGGTTTTTAAATTCCGGAATATATTCATGGAGCGGCTCATTGAGCAAAAAACGTCCTCTTTCGAATAGCATCATGGCAGCGGTGCATACCACCACCTTCGTCATAGAGAATAACCGGAATACCGTCTCAGGGGAAACCGGAATTTCCTTATCGAGATTGGCGTAACCATGATAGCCTTCGTACAAAATCTCTCCGTGCCTAGCTACGGCGCAGGCGCAGCCGGCCAGGTTCGTGTTCGTGAAGTCGGTTAGCAATGCGTCCAAATGCTGAAATTTTCCCATTGCAAATCCTCCGATCGGATTATAATCATGATTGTCGTAAAAAAGTTTATAGATTTATGTATAAAATCATCATACTGCAAACCCCGCTTTTGGATCAAATTCGTGTCAGGTGCATATTAAACTGTTCGTGAAAACTAAAAACCGAGGTGAAGGAGGGGGTGGGAAGGATATGATGTCGTAATTTTATATATTTTTGTCGCATAGTTCTACTAAAAAAGTGCATTCTTTTATGATAAGTTATAAACAGATGTCAGGAAATTATATATAAAGGTAGGAGGTTTCGAAATTGAGTATTCGTATAGGCAAGGCGAGCTTTTGGCATGTCCATGCTTGGGATTATACCCGTCAGGCTCAAGAGCATCAGAGCACTGAAATTGCTGCTGTGTGGGATGAGAATCCCGATCGCGGAAGGAAAGCGGCGGGTGAGCTGGGGGTGCCGTATTATGAGCGCCTGGCAGACATGCTCGCCCAAGAGGGGCTGGACGCGGTTATTGTGGATGCGCCAACGAATCTGCATAAGGAAGTTATTATCGCGGCGGCCAAAGCCGGTAAACATATTTTTACGGAAAAAGTAGTTGCTCCAACTCTTCAGGAAGTTCAAGAAATTATGGACGAAGTCGCCAAAAGCAGAGTGAAATTCGCGGTTTCTTTGCCACGGCTAAATGATGGCTACACGCTAGCTATTCAAGATGTTTTGGGCCAGGGGCTGCTGGGCAAAATTACTTACGTCAGAGTGCGGCTATCCCATAACGGCGCCATTGCAAACTGGCTTCCGGAACACTTCTATAATCTGGAGCAATGCGGAGGGGGAGCGCTGATCGACCTTGGCTGCCATCCGATGTATCTAACCCGATTGTTCCTAGGGCAGGAAGTGACGGGAGTAAGCGCAAATTTCGGCTACATGACTGGAAAAGAAGTCGAAGACAACGCTGTGGTAACCTTATATACGGAATCTGGAGCGATTGGCGTAGTTGAGGCGGGATTTGTCAACAGCCACTCTCCGTTTACGGTGGAGGTTCATGGTACGGAAGGAACGATATTATTCGGTACGCCGGAAGACAAATTGCTGCTTAAATCAAATTTAGCGGCGGATACCGGCAAGTCCTGGACTGAATTACCTTGCCCAGACAATTGCGAAAGTGCATTCGAGCAATGGGTGCACCATATCCAGAACGATACTTTTGCTACAGCCAATGTTCAAGCAGCGGTTGAGCTCACGCGTTTAATGGAGGCGGCAAACCGCTCAGCCCAAGAAGGGCGCGTAATCCAGCCGAAAGAGCTAAGCTGGTAAGCTATGGATAGCAGCTTGAATATAAAGGAATTTCCTTTTGAAGCCATGTTCGAGAAGCATGATTTGCTTGAGAGGCTGGATATTGTTATTTCCTGGGGCCACTATGAAATTTCTGTACTGAGATTTCATTTGATCTCGTTTGAACCGGGAAGAATTGTCGATTTCCATAATCACGCCGAGTTTGAATTTCATTTCATTCCGAGAGGGAAAGGCAAAGTTATTTTAGAAGATCGTACATTTGCCTTATCTGAAGGAATGTTCTATTTGACCGGCCCAGGTGTGATGCATTACCAGGAGGCCTCTTCCGAGGAGGCTATGGATGAGCTTTGTCTGCATGTGGACATCGTCCGCAAGCATAAACCTGATGCCGATCCCTGGGAAGCGGCAGAGGCTGAGGAGTGCGTGGAAAAGCTGCTGGATCTGCCTCTAAAGCCGGCGCTAGACAGCCATGGGGCAATGAACTGCTTTCTGGAGGCGTATGAAGCTTGCGACGGGAAGTACCGGGGATACTATACTTCGATTAAACAGCAGGTCATCAGCATTTTGTTAAAAGCGGTGAGGGCTTACGATTCTGGTGAAATAAGCGCCGAAGCGCCGATCAGGGACATGCTTGTTTCCCGCTATCATTATGCTGTCCAGTACATGGAAGCCAATCGTGCGGCGAGTCTGACGCTGGAAAATGTGGCTGAAAAACTGAACATCAGTCCTAGACAGCTGCAAAGAATTTTCAGAAATATGAATGCCGAAATGCCCTTCAGCAAGGTGCTGGAAGATATTAGATTGCAGGCTGTTTGCCGCAGACTCAAGGAGAGTACCTGGTCGATTGAACAAATTGCTGAGGCTGAAGGATTTTCAAATGCGACTTATTTGCATACGGTGTTCCGCAAACGCTTCGGAATGACTCCCTCGGCTTACCGGAAAGCTTAGGAATTCAAATCAATGATTGAGGTGAACTAAATGAATAAAATATATCGGATCGGAATTATTGGCTGTGGCGGAATCGCAAACGGAAAGCATTTGCCTAGTCTGAGCAAATTAGAAAATATTCAATTAACCGCCTTTTGCGACATTGTTCCTGAACGCGCAGAAGAAGCTGCAGCCCAATACGGCATAGAGGGTGCCAAGATTTACACGGATTATCGTGAATTGTTGAAGGATGGCTCGCTTGATATCGTGCATGTGCTAACTCCAAATGATTCCCATGCTGATATTTCCATAGCTGCGCTGGAAGCCGGAAAGCATGTCATGTGCGAGAAACCGATGGCCAAGACAGCGGCCGATGCCAGAAGAATGGTTGAAGCGGCTAAACGGACGGGGAAAAAGCTGACGATCGGCTACAACAACCGTTTCCGCGAAGACAGCATGTACTTGAAGAAAATGTGCCAGGAAGGAAAGCTGGGACATATTTATTTTGCGAAAGCCCATGCCATCCGCAGGAGGGCCGTTCCAACCTGGGGGGTATTCTTGGATGAAGAGAAGCAGGGCGGCGGGCCGCTCATCGATATCGGGACACATGCGCTTGACCTTACACTCTGGATGATGGACAATTATAAACCAAAAGTAGTTTTGGGCACCAAATATCATGAGCTCTCTCAAAGGGAAAACGCGGCAAATGCCTGGGGGCCATGGGATCCGAAGCAGTTTACGGTTGAGGATTCGGCGTTTGGGATGATTGTCATGGAGGACGGGGCAACAATTATGCTAGAATCCAGTTGGGCACTCAACTCGCTTGAGGTGGATGAAGCAAAGTGCAGCCTCAGTGGTACGAAGGCCGGAGCGGATATGAAGAACGGGCTTCGGATTAACGGCGAGGAATTCAGCCGCTTGTACACGAAAGAAATTGAACTTAGTGCAGGCGGCGTAGCCTTCTATGACGGTCAAGCCGAGAACGCAGCCGATATTGAAATGAGAAGCTGGATTGAAGCGATCGATCAAGACCTGGAGCCAGTGGTCACACCCGAACAGGCTTGTGTCGTATCTGAAATTCTAGAGGCGATCTACGAATCGGCGCGCACCGGCAAGGCTGTATATATGAACTGATTTTTGCAGGTGAAGCAGGAATGTGGAGGAGAACAATCATGAAGCATTATGACAAACATGCCGTAGTTATTGTTGGCTATGGAGGCATGGGCAGCTATCATGCCAAACTGATCAAGGACAATGGAAAGTTTGAAGTTATCGGCACGTATGATACCGACGCGGCACGCGGGACGGCTTCCGAACAGGACGGCTACCGGGCTTATGGAAGCTATGAGGAGGTGCTTGGCGATGCGGCAGTAGAAGTCGTTCTGATCGCAACTCCGAATGATGTGCACAAGGATCTTGCTATACGCGCCTTTGCCGCGGGGAAGCATGTGATTTGCGAAAAACCGGTAACGATGTCCGTGAAGGACTTTAAAGAAATGACGGCTGCGGCCGATCAGGCGCAAAGAGTCCTGATCGTGCATCAGAATCGTCGCTGGGACGAGGATTTCCTGATCATCAAACAAATGTACGATCAAAGAACGATCGGTGATTTGTTCCGGATCGAATCGAGGGTTCACGGCGCGAACGGAATACCTGGAGACTGGCGCCATCTTGAAGCTCACGGCGGCGGAATGCTGCTCGATTGGGGCGTTCATTTGCTGGATCAGCTGATTTTTATGATTGACAGCAAGATCACTAGCCTGAGCAGCCGCTTGAGCTTTATTTTGGGCGATGAGGTGGATGACGGTTTTGAAGCTTTGCTGCAATTCGAAAACGGTGTTTCTGCACTAGTCGAGGTAGGGACTACCAATTTCATTACGCTGCCGCGCTGGTATGTCAAGGGAACGGAAGGAACAGGAGTTATTGAGGACTGGTCGATGACCGGCCGGATCGTTACCCGAAACCACGAGGCGGAACGGGTGGAGCCTACACCGATTCAGGCAGGGGCTGGGCTGACCAAGACAATGGCTCCTCCATCGGAAACGGCGACCATTACGGGAGCATTGCCAGAGCCTTATCGCCAACCCAGCAGTTTTTATGACAATTTCGCTGCGGTTCTGGAAGGTTCGGCCGAGCCTATCGTCAAGAATGATGAAGTTTTGCGGGTGATGAATTTGATCGAGGCCATTTTTGAGGCTGGGCGAACCGGAGAAACGATTAAAGATTTTGATCTTTATTCATAAGCAAACGAGGAATGCCAAAACATGAGAAAAAGCCGCCTATTATGCGTATCGGAGCGCAGTGGGCGGCTTTCCTTGTTTTGTTGATTTCAGGCTTAGGTTCGGGATTTGAAGATGCCGAACGGACGGCCAACAGGCAGGAATGCCCGGCCAAAATGAACATTAAGCACCGCTGCCCCAGCGCCATACAGCGAGAGAAGAGCAATGCCCATTTCCGCGTAAGCGGCCAGAGCATGAAATACTTCCGGAGCGACACCAAACGCATCCAAAGCAAGGCCGAGAAAAAGAACATCAATCAGAACGAATATGAAAAACAGTACCTTATGTGTCTCCATAGCACCGATGGTCATAAATAGGGTGAAGATGAGGTACCCGGCGAATGCAAAGCCGAGCTGCTTGCCGTCAATGCCTGCAGCGAGCTCCGGGCCGAATGTGCCCAGCTTGATCAGCCAGCTGGCACCCATGCCGAACCAGAAGAAGGCATAGGCTCCGAAGGCGGTCATTCCAAAAGTGTTGTTATGCTTGGCATCCTGGATGCTGGCAAACAGCTGGGCGAATGCTCCCAGAAATATCGCCCAGGGAAGGACATAGCTTAAACCGTCCGTCAGACCCAGCTTTTGCGAGGAAGCGACCAAGGTAACGATGGCCAGTCCGAACAGGCCGATTCCGCTGGGATCAGCCGTCATGATTTTTACATGAGTAGAATTTGCAGTTTGCATAGTTTCGTAAAAGCCTCCACAAGATGATATTTTGCTTCATTCCCCCGATAACGGAATGTATGCAGGATTATTCATTATATCGGATATAGGCGGGTTTTGCAGTGATGTTTCTCGGAGGCTTAATATAGCAAAACATTTTTCCTCTTTATCGAGCGTGTTTTCCCCAGGCATTTCCTAGCTTTGCAATTCCTGCTTGTAAATCTTCTTCCGACAGCCCCCCAAACCCCATTAAAACAGTAGAAGTCATCGCCTTTTTAGAATCTAGCCAATAAATGGAGGTCGGATAGACTTTGACTCCTTCTTCTTTAGCGGTAAAAATTAATTGTTCTTCACTCATTCCATTCCCAATTTTTAACAATATGTGGAGGCCCGATCCTTGTCCGATCATCTCAGTGTTTTGTCCGAAGGTTGACTTTATAGAATGTAATAAGACCTCGTATTTCTTTTGATATAAAGAACGCATTTTTCGTATATGACTTGCAAAATCTTGCGATTCCATAAACAGTTGCAATGTCATTTGAAGGATAGGTGATGAGAGCTGGTTATAGCTATGTTTTTTATGCTGAAATTGCTGCATTAAAGGATATGGCAAGACCAGGTAGCTAATTCTGATATGAGGAGTCAGAACTCTCGAAAAAGTCCCTATGTAAATTACCTTTTCGTGCTTATCGAGACTTTGTAATGAAGGGAGAGGCCGGCTGCTGTAGCGGAATTCTCCGTCATAATCGTTTTCTATAATATAAGCATGATGTTCCTGGGCCCATTGCAGCAGCTTTATTCGTTTTTCCATGGGCAAAGTCATGCCGAAAGGAAACTGGTGTGAAGGCGTTACATAAATTGCTTGTGCATTGCTTTTATATAATTCATCTATACTGATGCCGTCCTTTTCAAGCGTGAGTGGGCTAAAGGAGATGGACGAAAATTGATCAAAAATGTCTTTTACTCCTACATTAACTGCCTCCTCTGTGCCTACAACAGTGACTTCATCCTTCAAAAGTTGAAATAATAGGCCCAGTGAATGGTATGTGCCGGCACCGATAATAATTTGATCTGGCGTACAACGGACACCGCGCATTTGATGCAAATACGACGCGATTTCTCTTCGTAATCCAGGCTCTCCTTGCAGATCACCATACTGAAGCAGCTGAAGATTTTCAGGCGTTAAGCACGAGTTGTTTAGTTTGTTCCACTTTTTGTAAGGAAAATGAATTAGATCTACCTTGTCATAATGAAAGTCCAAAATGTTGTTTTGGGGTGTGTTTTTTATAAATGTGGTTTCCGTTTTGTGTGTTAATGTCAAAAGTTCTTTAAATGGAACGACGTAAAAACCGCTTCGGGGCTTGCTCGTGATGTACCCTTCTGCAAGCAGTAGTTCGTAGCAATCTGCAACAGGCGTTCTGCTTATATCTAAATAAGCTGATAGTTTTCTCACCGATGGCAGCCTCGAGTTCTCTTTAATTCTTCCAGATACAATTTCATCGCGTATGTATTGATAGAGCTGTATATATAGAGGTTCTTTTGATCGTTCCTCAAGCTTAGGCATGAATTGAATCAATGAGCTTACTCCTTTTCCATTTCATTAAACTGACATCTAAAAATAACGGGATCTGACTATTTAACATTTTTCCTTATCCAGATATTGTTATCATAATCTCTCTTAAAACTGATGTACATAGTTGTTGAATTTATTTTGTCGAAGATAAGGAGTGGGAAAATGTCGATGATTTTGGATCATATTGAACGAATGAAGCCGTATGTTTCAGCCAAACAGCCTTCAGAAAACAGCGGGGCGATTAAACTGAACTTAAATGAAAATCCATATCCGCCTTCAAATGAAGTAAGGAAAGTACTCCGTAGGATTGGAGAAGAAAATCTACGTTTTTATCCCGATACACTTTGCGAAGAGCTTAGAAATGAACTGGCGAAAAGATACCAAGTTAAACCGGAGCAGATATTGTGTGGAAATGGTTCAAGCGAAATTATTACACTTATTTTTCAAGCCTGTATCGGTGCCGATTTCAAGATTGCGATTCCTTATCCCTCGTTTGCTTTTTATCATGCGGCGGCTGCGGTAAGACAAGCGCAAGTGGTTGATGTTCCAACAAGAGAAGACTTCTCGATCGACATTGATTCAATGATGAATAGCGGCGCTGACGTGGCGGTGCTCGTTAACCCCAATGCGCCTACAGGACGTTGTCTGCCATATTCAGAGGTAGAGAGGCTGGTGCGAGGATTTTCAGGATTGGTCATCATTGATGAAGCGTACATTGATTTTGCAGATGGGGCGGCTTCAGCGATCTCGCTAATTTCAAGCTGTAAAAATGTCATTGTCGTGAGGACATTTTCAAAATCTTATTCGCTATGTGGGGCAAGAGTCGGCTATTGCTTAGCGGATGAAGAGATGATCGGTGCCTTGCTCAAGGTAAAGACGGTTTATAATGTGAACTGGCTCAGTCAAAAAATTGCCTTAGCTGCATTATGCGATCAAAATGATTTAGCAGAAAAGACCTCTGCTATTAGAAGAACACGGGATGATTTTACGGTAAAGCTTGAAGCCATGGGTTTTTCAGTTATTCCGTCACAGACTAACTTTGTCCTATGCACTCCCCCCGAACAGATGCATGCAAAGGAACTATACGAGCGGCTGCTTGTAAAACATATCTACGTGCGGTACTTTGATCAACCCCGGCTTAAGAATAAACTCCGCATATCCATCGGCACAAGAGCAGAAATAGAACAGCTGTGCACGGAGTTAGAGGAGCTGCTTAATTGAACCGAGATACTTTCCCCGTACATGCACATCTAGGCCAGTGCCCACATACAATGTAGAACTGAACTTCATTGTGAGCTGGAGCGGGGTGTTCCCCTTCGGCCAATCGACGTGGGGGTGCTTTGTACATGGAATTATTTTCTGCGATTGCCTTGTTCGTGAAACAGCTGACCTTGCTTGTGTCTTATGTGAAAAACAATGCGTTTCCCCAGCCATTGACGGAGGAGGAGGAGGCGAAGCATCTTCAGCGCATGGCTGAGGGAGATGCCGTGTCACGCAATATGCTGATTGAGCATAACCTGCGGCTGGTGGCTCATATCGTCAAGAAATTCGATAACACGGGCGAAGACCTGGAGGATTTGATCTCGATCGGGACGATCGGCTTGATCAAGGCAATCGAGAGCTTTCGTCCAAACAAAGGGACGAAGCTGGCGACGTTTGCGGCCCGCTGCATCGAGAACGAGATACTGATGCATCTCCGGTCGCTGAAGAAGACGCGTAAAGACGTGTCGCTGCACGATCCGATCGGAACGGATAAAGAGGGCAATGAAATCACGCTTATAGATATTTTGGGAACGGAAGCCGACGATGTGGTCGACCGGGTTCAACTGAAAATGGAGAAGAGCAAAATCTATCAAAACCTAGATATTCTTGAGGCCAGGGAGCAGGAGGTCATTAAGGGCCGCTTCGGTCTTGAGCACGGGGGCGAGGAGCGGACGCAGCGTGAGATCGCCAAGGAGCTAGGCATTAGCCGAAGCTATGTCTCGCGGATTGAGAAAAGAGCACTCATGAAGCTTTATCATGAGTTTTATAAGAAGAAGTAAGGGAAGGAGAGAGGCGGTCTTTTAGAGAATCCCTTAAACTAGTCCAAAATTTGAATGAAATATTTTGACACTTTAAACTTAAAGCAGCGGGTCTGATTTTGAGGCCTGCTGCTTTAAGTTTTGGTTTAAACGGTTGAATAAAGTTTGACTTTGGTCGCGACCACTTTCATAGTGTACCAAGGTTCAATAAAAACTGACAAAAAAGTAACCCGACCTTATAATTGTTATATATATCCTATGTAGCACTGACCTGGAGGACGGCATGCAATTTCAACCAATCTATTATAATGGGAAATTATTTCTACCGAAGATCGAATTAAATATGACATCGAACCAATCGATTGGCATTATTACGGACTTGAAGCGAAAGCAGCTTTTAATGAATCAATTAGAGGATCATTCCCGATATTATTTATTTCGAGCTGGGCAAAGCGAGTATATGCGTTTAACGGTGGAAGAGCTGATCACTTTTCTAATCCATGTAACGGAGAGGGATGAGCGTGTCGCTCCCTTAATGGATTATTTTGCTTTAAAAGAAGAACGGAAGGTAAAAATCAAGGATCTAAGCTCATCGAAAAGGATGTATGTGACATTGCTGCGCGTCTTTTTTGCGCATCAGCCTACACTTGTACTGGAGGAACCTTATTTTTACTTGGAAGAAGAAGATCGCCGTCACTTTAAGCGGATGTTGGATGACCTTTCGAAAGAAAAGCACATTTTAATTTTAACTTCGAATTTAGAGGATGCCCTTATTTCCTGTGATGCGATTTATCGATTGAATGAATTGGGTTTTCATCCATTGGATATTCGGGACACGGAAGAGGATAAGCAGGAAGGGCAGGAACAAGATCGGGCCAATATCACCTTGCAGAAGATTTATACGAAAAGAAATGACAAGGTGATTTTATTTGATCCGCCTGAAGTCGATTACATAGAAAGTATGGATGGTTCGATCCTTGTTCATGTGGGTGGAGAAAATTATGTCTGTGCTTTGACGCTAACCGAGCTGGAGCAGAGGTTGAACAATTTCGGATTTTTTAGGTGCCATCGATCCTACATCGTTAATCTGCAAAAAGTAAGAGAGATTATTACATGGACGAAGAATAGCTACAGCTTGCGATTAAATACGGGTAAAGATGACGTGGTTCCGTTGTCTCGTTCAAAATTGCATGAATTAAAAGCACTTCTTAACATTTGAAATATTTGCGAAGCAAACATAACTTCGTAAGCATATGCCATTTCCGGGGAAATATCGAACCAATCAAGCATTCCATGGTACCATTCAGTCGATCACAGCTACATTTCGGCGGGTTTTGATGGCTGGAAGCATGCAATCTTTATATGCTAAAGGCATCAACTCCAAGGAAGTGGTGTTCATGGATGTGATCCAAGTAGAGCATATTCGAAAGCGATTTGGAAATAAGGATGCGTTATTGGACGTGTCCTTTTCCATTCCGAAAGGGGAAATATTTGGTTTCCTGGGTTCGAGTGGTTCGGGAAAAACGACATTAATTAAAATTTTAACGGCGCAGTTAAATCCGACAAGCGGACAGGCAAGTGTATTTAGCCAGCCGGCGGAGATGATGCATCAGCCTGCACAGAAGATGCGCTTTGGCA
Source organism: Paenibacillus lentus (assembly GCF_042714055.1). Lineage (GTDB taxonomy): Bacteria > Bacillota > Bacilli > Paenibacillales > Paenibacillaceae > Fontibacillus > Fontibacillus lentus_A. The sequence goes on along the minus strand of NZ_JBHGVC010000006.1, from coordinate 33,785 downwards.
TTTTGACGGATAACAGCGGTCTATATGAAAGATTATCGGTTGAGGAAAATTTGGAGCTGTTCGTAAGTTATATGATCTTCCCAGATCTTCGATCGATAAGGTGCTGCAGTTTGTTAACTTAAGCGGAGAGCGCAAAAAGAAAGTCCATCGCTTATCGAAAGGGATGCGTCAGCGTGTCATGTTGGCATGCGCGGTGATCCATGAGCCGGAATTATTATTTTTGGATGAACCTACTTCGGCTTTAGATCCAGTCAACTCAGCACATATTTATAAAGGCTTACGCTATTTAAATGAGAAAGGGACAACGATTTTTTTAACTACGCATGATATGGCTGAGGCAGAATTGATATGTCACCGTGTAGCGATTTTGTATCAGGGACAAATCCAAACCATCGGCTCCCCTAAGGAACTTAAAAAACAGCATCGGGAAAACGTAGTTTGTGTTGACTTAATCAATGGGGAAGCCTACGAGCTCCCGATCGACGAGGGGACGGCCGATCAAATCGCCGATTGGATGAAACGAGGATTCATTGATCCTTTGGAAACGAAAGAGCCAAGTCTAGGTGATATCTTTATTAAAATGACAGGAAGTGAGTTACTATGAGTATCTCATTAAAACGTGCGCGAGCGATATTTGTGAAGGATTACAAAGAATTTTCCCGCAATTATGCGATCTCCATTAGTTTGATTTTCCCAATTATGTTAGCACTTCTTTTTCGAGGTGCAGGCCCGATTTTGGGTATAGGCCCATCTGCGAATGGAGCTTTCGCTTTCGGTCTTGTTCTTAATACTTCATTTGTGTTACTAACGTGTTTAGTACAAGTAAGCTTGTTTGCGGAAGAAAAGGAGCGTAACACTTTACGGTCATTAATGATGACTCCGGCCACGACCATGGATGTTTTAGTCGGTAAAAGTACTTTAGTCTTTGTAGCGTCTGCTGTTGTTCTGGCTATTGCGACGTATATAATGGGCTACGAGCCAGCTAGTATATGGGCGTTTGCGGCAGCAATCATTCTTTCGATTATTCTATACATAGCAGCCGGGACGATATGCGGTTTATTCTCCAAGACGTTGCTTGAAGCATCATTATCTATACTTCCTGTGGCGTTCGTATTCACTGCAGCACCATGGGGAGCGTTTCTAGTAAAGGATTATCCGGTCTTCAAAGTGCTGGAGTATGCGCCAAGCAGTCAACTTGTGCATTTGCTAGGTATACCCAATATAGGCTTTACGACGGGAGATGTATTAAAACCTCTCCTCGTTATTTTGGTTTGGACGGTTGTATTAACGATTGTGTCTGTTGTTTTGTATCAACGTCGGTTAAAGGATGAGTAGGAAGGAGGGATTCAATTCCGATGAATTTAGCTGTCAGGTTGATGCAAGAATTCAAAGACCGCGATAACCGACAGAGGTTGAAAGGCTATCGGAACAAAGCGGAGGTCATCAGGAAACGGAATTTGGAGGCTTGGGACGAAAAGCGGCTGCAAGCGGAATCTCTCCGGCTGAAAAAGGAAGCAAAATCGGGCACGCCTTTGGACGAGCTGCTTGCCGATGCCTATGCGCTAGTTTGTGAGGCAGCGAAGAGAACGCTCGGATTACAGCCCTACGATGTCCAGATCATGGCTGCCATCGCTCTGCACGAGGGATTTTTGATCGAGCAGCATACCGGCGAAGGAAAAACGCTCTCTGCGGTTATGCCTGCTTATCTAAATGCGCTGACCGGGGAAGGCGTTCATGTGCTGACTTTTAACGATTATTTGGCAAATCGAGATGCGGAGTGGATGGGCCCGATCTATCGCTTCCTCGGGTTAACGGTAAACGCGGTTCAAGCGGGCATGAGCTTGTCCGAGAAGCGGGAAGCGTACGCGGCGGATATAACCTATGTGACGGCCAAAGAGGCGGGATTCGATTATTTGCGCGATACGATCGCACTAGACGAAGCCGATACCGTGCATCGCCCTTTTCACTACGTCATCGTTGACGAAGCGGATTCACTGCTTCTCGACGAAGCGCGGGTGCCGCTAGTCATTGCTGGCAAGCCGGCTTCTTCAAGCAACGACGGCATTCGTTTCGCAGCATTGGCTAGGCAGTTCGATCAAGATGAGCATTGCGACTTCGATGAGTTCAAGCGGAACGTTTATTTAAATGAAGCGGGCTCAGCGAAAGCGGAATCGCTGCTGGGATGCGGCAATTTGTACGAAAGCCATAATAGTCATTTGCTAATGTCGTTAAATTGTGCGCTGCATGCGGAATTGTTATTGAAAAAAGACGTCGATTACATCGTCCGGGACGGTAAAGTCGAGCTGATCGACGAATATACCGGCCGCGTGGCGGAGAACAGGTATTTGCCGGATGGGCTGCAAGCTGCGCTTTCGGCCAAAGAAGGGCTGCAGCTCTTAGCCGGCGGGAAAATACTTGGTACGATCACTCTCCAACACTTTCTTAGCCTATATCCGAAGATTTGCGGAATGACGGCGACCGCGCACGCTTCCGCAATGGAATTCGAAGCAATTTATGCGCTGCAGGTCGTGCAAATTCCGCCGAATCGGCCAAACATACGGATCGACCATCCGTTCCGGATTTATACCCATAAAGAAGCCAAGCTTAAGGCGATTGTACAAGAAATCTTGTCCGTCCGTACTACGGGACGTCCGATTCTCATCGGTACTTCAAGCGTCGAGGAGTCTGACGTACTGGCGGAGGCGCTAGCGGTTGCCCACGTGCCTTGCGATGTTCTGAATGCGAAAAACGACGCAAAAGAAGCCGAGATCATCGCCAAAGCGGGAGAAATCGGCGCCGTGACGGTGTCTACGAATATGGCGGGACGCGGCGTCGACATTCGGCTCGGCGGCGGCAACCCTACGCAAGCAGAAGTTGTCGCCAAGCTGGGCGGGTTGTACGTGATTGGTACGCATATGCACCAAAGCGTGCGGATCGACAACCAACTGCGCGGGCGATCCGGCCGCCAAGGCGACCCGGGAGCTTCCGCATTTTTCATATGCTTGGAAGACGAGTTGATGCTTAGGTTCGGAATTAATAAAGCAATACGCAAACTTAGGCAGGATGAAGCCCTCGGAGAGTCGGTGCTCCACAGAAAAATTGTGCATATTCAGCGCGTTATTATGGGCCAAAACTTTGATATCCATCAGGAATTGAACCGCTATTCGGATATGGTGGAGGAACAGAGGCGTATGCTATACGAGGAGCGGCTTGGAATTTTGAAAGGTGAGACGCCGATGAGTCCTTCGGAGCAGCGGGTACGGCTTTATTATATCGACAAGTTCTGGGCTGACCATCTGGCATATGTTTCTTACATTCGCGAAAGCATCCATTTGACGAGCCTTACTAACCGCAACCCGATTGACGAATTTCATATGCAAATCATCCAAGCCTACGAGCAAATTCCAGCTAAAATAAATAGAGAGTCTACAAATATGCTCGCAAAGCTCGGAGGTTCAAATGATCCGGCAAAGTGGGAGAAGTCCGGGCTGAAGAACCCTACTTCCACTTGGACTTATACCATCAACGATCAATACAAGGAGTACTTGCAGAATCCCAGTTCATGGGCCGCAGGGACGGTACTCGCTTATTGGATGCGCAAGATGTTGAGGCCGGTATTCGGGTGGCAAAAATTTTGATCGGGACAAGTATGATCGAACGCTCGATTCATCCTGCGCTGAAAATATTGAAGCGAAGCGTTGACTCCGTGTTGACTTCGGACAATAAAAAATACATCGCAAAGGCGCACAGGCCCCATGGCGATGTATTCAAAGTTGAAGTTCACGAGAGTTGGCAGGAAGTGACTCCAAAAACGATATGAATTCCATTAATAAATTGCTATTTACTTGAACGGTTCGAGGAACGCCAATGTATAGAGCATAATTTCACGGCAACAGAAAACCAGCTAGACGGGTCTCTCTAAATCTATTTTAGAGGGACCCTTCGAGTATATTTAGTGTGTTCTCTCCCTGGTAAAAAACCAACCGCCGGCTACGAATAAGAAGAAAAGCACAAGATTAAATCCGACGCCTGCGAGCAGCGAGCCGTTGAATAACAATGCTTCGAAAAAAGAAACAACATGAACGCGTAACGAAGGAATCGCCGTTCCAGTCGGGATCGCCACGATGAACAGCGCCCACACCAGCCAACCGGCAAAGTGGTAGTAACCGGAGACCAGCATACTAAGGAGCGCCATAACCATCAAATAAAAAATGGTTTGGTAGATAAAAGAACCTGCCAGGCCAAATTCATTCCAACGGAACGCTTCGATAAGATTAACGGTGTTCTTATGGAGCACATTCACTTCAATCATTGGCCATAAACAATTGAATAAAGCGATGGCTGCTGCCCAGACGGCATAAACGAATTGAAGGCCCAAAAAATATTGTTTTCGGCTTGCGCCTAAATGTACGATGCGTTGGTAATAACTAAGCGGAAGCACGATTGCGATAAGGAGCAAAATGAGAAGCAGCAGGTTGCCATCCGCAAGTACTTTGCTTTGGCTGATGTCTATAAAGAGACCAACAATGAATTCCGCCAACCTGCCAAGGAGGATGAAAATAATGACCATCCAAATGTAAATCCTCAATTGCAAATAGGTCGCCTTTAAATGAACGGCCAATGCACTCAATTTAGTGACCCCCTTCGATCAAATACGAGAAAAACTTTTGAAGCGTCAAATGTTCAATCGTAATGTCTAGTTGGCGTGCCAGCAGCCTGTCCCCATCGTTCAACATTTCGAAAATGGCGGCAAGCTTCCCGTGGCCGTAAGATTCCGTATGTAAAACTCGCTTTCCTTCCGTAAACGAAGCCACGGCATCCGAATTTCCGCGAATCAAATAAGCTGCCATGCGTAACCGATTAATCTCGTCATGAAGCAGGAGAGAGCCCTGATCAATGATATAAACCCGCTCTGCGACTGGGGCGATTTCGTCAATCAAATGTGTAGAAAGCAAAATCGTACGGGGGTAATTGGCGTAATCCTCTAACAGCTCCTTATAAAACTTTTCTCGCATCAAGACATCAAGTCCAAGCACCGGTTCGTCGAATAATGTCAACGCCGCCCGGCTGGCCAGACCGATGATAATTCCTACTAGCGATTCCGTGCCTCTTGAGAGCTGTTTGATTTTTTTGTTTGGATCGAGCTGAAACGTCTGAAGCAGCTTATGAGCAAACGGCCAGTCCCAATGGGGATGAAAATTCGCAGCAAGCTGCAAAGCCTCGATCACTCGTGCTCCTCCGAAGTGCTTGTTATTCTCCCGAACGAAACAGAAATCCTCAGGAAGTTCTCCCTTTTTAAGCTTGTTCCCTCTGATCTCAATGGAGCCGTCGTTCGCCAAGATTCCGCCTGCTATGATGTTTAGCAAGGTCGTTTTGCCTGCACCGTTTCGCCCGAGCAAGCCGTAAATAACGTTTTCCTCCAGCTGCATATCCAGATCCCGTAATGCATAGGTTCGACCGTATTTTTTGTTTAAGTTATCGCAGCTCAATACGATGCTCACAATAGATTCATTCCTTCCGTAATTGTTTGATCATGTTAATGATATCTTCGGTCGTCAGCTCGAGTTTATCGGCTTCGCAAAGCAGATTGGACAGCAGCTCCTTGTAGAATCGATCTCTTCGCTGATTCTGAATCTTTTGTTTGGCATCCGTTGAGACATACATGCCAAGCCCTCTTTTTTTATACAAAATACCTTCATTTACGAGCAGGCCGATCCCCTTCACTACGGTAGCCGGATTGATTTGAAATAGCTGAGAAAACTGAGCCACGGAAAGAATCTGTTCATCCTCTCGGTAGGTTCCGTTCAGGATATCGTCCTCAATGATATGAGCTACTTGTTGAAAAATCGGCTGCTTATCGTCGAAAGTGACGTTCATTGCCTCACCACTTAATATCGTAGTTTGTTACCTATCTAGCAGCAAACCATAACTTATGCGTAAACAGATGTCAATAGCAAATCGCCTGAAGAGAGAAAGGGGGGCTTTTTGCACAAGGTCCAATTATTGACAATATAATTGTTGTATTATAGTATGCTACATGAGTAGTATACTGGCATACGTGAAAATACACAAGGCTCATGGCTAAGGGGAGAGCTTTAGAAGTGTAAAAAATATATAACGGGGAGATAAGATTTATGAAAACATTAATCGAATTCAAAAACGTAACGAAAGAATACAAAATAGGCGAAGTGCCAATCAAGGCGCTGAACGGGGTAGACTTTTCTATTAACGAGGGCGAGTTCGTCGTTATTCTGGGGGCAAGCGGCGCCGGCAAAAGCACAATTCTGAATATACTTGGCGGCATGGATACGGCTTCCTCGGGTAAAGTGACTGTCGGCAGTCAGGATATAACTAGCTTCAACGAAAAGAAGCTCACGGGATATCGCGCCGAGAAGGTAGGCTTTGTCTTTCAATTCTATAACTTAATCCCCAATTTGAACGCTTTAGAAAACGTTGAATTTGCCACTGAAGTATGTAAAAACCATTTGGATGCCAAAGAGATATTAAATAAAGTCGGGTTAAAGAACCGGATAAAGAACTTCCCGTCCCAGCTCTCCGGAGGAGAACAGCAGCGAGTTGCCATAGCTCGCGCCGTTGCCAAAAACCCTTCGCTATTGCTCTGTGATGAACCAACCGGCGCGTTGGATTATGTGACCGGCAAGTCCGTATTGAAGCTTCTTCAGGATTTGAACAGTGAAACGAAAAAGTGCGTTGTGCTGGTCACGCATAACTCCGCGATTGCCCCGATGGCGGATAAAATCATTCGGGTGAAAAGCGGAAGAATCGAAAGCGTAACGGTCAATGAGCACAAACAAAGCGTTGAAGGGATTGAGTGGTGATGAAATTATTCAAGAAATTGTTAAGGGATATCAAGCAATCGATCGGCCAGTTTCTTGCCTTTGTGCTTGTTATTGCCGTAGGTGCTTTTTTCTACACGGGGCTAGTTACGTTAAGCGATAATCTTAGCGCTTATTCGAAGGACTACTTTCAAGCGCATAATTTAAGCGACTTGAACGTCTACTACGACCGAATTTCCAAGCAGGACACGGAGGAGTTAGGCAAAATCGAAGGGATAAACAAAATTGAAGGACGGTACACCTTTGATGCGACGCAATCTTTTGACAATGCGAAAGCGACCTTAAAGATCCATTCGATCCCTGCCAACAATATCATTAATACGCCTGCGATCATCGAGGGGAGCATTCCGTCTCGCAAGGATCAAATCTTGCTGGATTCCCATTACGCTAGGGAACATCAGTACAAAGTCGGGGATCAAATACAGTTAAGCGTCAACGATCAGAATGTGGCGTTCACCATTAGCGCCTTGGGCGAGAATGTGGAATATGCGAAAAAGAACGAAACCCAGAACCATAAAACGTCTGGATTCGCATATGTGGCTGAAGCGGGAGTTCCTCGAATCGCCGGTAGCCTTTACTATAATGAAGTTTTGATCGATGCGGAAGAAGGGTACGATGTAAACCAGTTAAGCCAAAACATTGAAGCACAATCCAAGAATCTTTCCTATGTAAGCCAAATCAGCAAAGAGCGGACATTCAGTTATTCGCAGCTAGAGCAAACGATCTATAACAATAAATTGATGAGCAAGGTTATTCCGTTGGTTCTCTTTATGATCGAAGCGATCATTCTCTTCCTTACCATGTCTCGGATCATCGATTCGCAAAGGAACCAAGTAGGCATTATGAAAGCGTTAGGAGTGAAGAACAGCAGCATCATGCTCCATTACATGGGATTCCCGGTGCTTGTCGGCATCATAGGCTCCATTCTTGGCTGCGTCGTTTCGGCGATCCTATTCGTTCCCATGATTGAGGCGTCGAATGCCAGATCCTACTCGCTACCAGGCATCACCTTCTCCCTATCCTCCTTCTCGGTCATTCCGCCGATCCTGTTCTCAAGCGCATTCGGCATGCTGGCTTGTTACCTGAGCGGCATAGGCATTCTGCGAGAACGGGCAGCGCAGGCGATGAGGCCTAAACCGCCGAAGAAGATGAAGAAGCTGCTCATCGAACGGTTTCCGGGAATCTGGAGACGCATTTCCTATAGCTATAAGCTTATTTTGAGAAACATTTTTCTTAATAAGCACAAGGCGATAGCGAGCTCCGTTGGCGTTGTGGTGAGCACGGTGTTATTGATCACGGCTTTTGGGACTCAAACGTCCTTGCAAAGGGTGGCTGACCAGATCGAAGAGGTAAATACCTATGATCTGAAGGTCGAATATGCGAGGGAAGCAGAGCTTCAGAAGGTACAGCTGCCCGCTGGGATTGAGAGCAGCTACTATCTATCGGCCTTTCCCGTGGAATTCGTCAAAGGCGATGATCATGAGAACGCCACGTTGATCGTTACGGAGCAGGACAACGCTCTCATTCAATTTTTCGACGAGAACGACAATCCAATTACGCTTATGGACAGCGGCGTGCTGGTACCCAAATCGTATGCGGATCACTATAAGGTTGCCGTAGGGGATACGATCCGAATCCAATTCACCGATCCGTCGTTTGCGAATAAAGCGGTCGAAATGAAGGTTGCGCAAATATCCAATCAGTATTCGAATCCGTCGTTCTATTGCACGGCAGCGTATCTCAATAGCTTTGGCATCGACTACAACCCAACCTCGCTTCTAGTGAAAGCCAGCAGCGCCGCAGACCTTACTTACGTCCGTCAGTTCTTCGAACAAGACAATCAGGTAGATACAATCGCGGACAAGGATGATTTGAAGGAATCCGCACAATATATTCTGAAGCAAAACAGTTTTATCTTCATCATGTTTATCATTAGTGCCGTCATTCTTTCGTTTGGTGCCATCTACACGATATCCTCCATAAATATTTATGAAAGGAATCGCGAGCTGGCCACTCTTAAGGTATTGGGTTATCAAAAAAGCAAAATAAACCGGCTTATCTTCTTTGAGAACATGATACTCACCACCTTTGCAGTCATTATCGCACTGCCGATCAGCGGCTACATGTATTCCATTATTATAGAGGCGCTGTCGAGCACCCATCAGCAAATCCCAGATCAAATAAATATGTTTGTTATGCTAATCTCAGTCATTCTTGCATTCTTGCTCACCACTCTATCTAACTTGCTGCTTCGGAGAAAGGTATCCCGAATCAATATGATTGAATCGTTAAAAAGCGTGGAATAAATCAATAGTTAAGGTATAAAACTGATTTATGGAGAGCCGGCGGATGCCGGCTCTTTTTAGCTGTGGTAGAACCCGGTATTATGTTGCCGCCAGGCTCATCTCTACGCACATAAGAATGAAGGCGCCGGCTCCATGCAGATCGTTTTCGCTGGTAGGGCGGGCAATGTAGTGGGCGTAGTCGCCGATTCCGGTGCCGATGCAAATGTTGCCGATTACGACGTTGCCGTTCTCGTCGAACTTCAGCGTATCGATTACGCCTTGGTACCCTTTCCAGGCATAGTCCATGTATTTAGCGTCCAAATAGCCGAACCGGACCGCTTTGGCAATGGCATGCACATACAGCGCTGTACAGGAGTTTTCCAGCCAATTATCCGGGCGGTCTCCTTTATCGACGACTTGATACCATAATCCGGTGGCGGGATCCTGATAGTTCGTCAGAGCGATAAGCAGATCCTGGAGAATAGTCACGAGCTCAGCTTTATCCGGATGGTCGTTCGGCAGATATTCGAACATTTCCAGCAAAGCGACGGGATACCAGCCAATGGCGCGGCCCCAGAACTCCGGCGCAACACCCGTGACAGGGTCGGCCCATTCAGCCTCTTTGGTTTCGTCCCAGCCGTGGTACAGCAAGCCGGTGGCCGGATCCTTCGTATGCTTCTCCATGAGGAGAGCCTGGAAGGTCATCATGGAGTAATATTCGCTGTCGCCGAACGTCTTGGCAAATTGCACGGCAATCGGGCCGGCCATATACAAGCCGTCCAGCCACATTTGATTCGGATAATGTCCTTTGTGCCAGAAGCCGCCCGATGGATTCGTCGGCCATGACTTCAGCAGAGGCACTAGCTTGTGCAGCGCTTTTTTGTATCGTTCATTTCCTGTCTGCTCATAGAGGGTGAAGAGAAGCACGCCGGGTTGAATGTCGTCGAGCTCGTCGGACATGAATTTCTTGATGCTGCCGTCCTTGAGAATCTGGCTGTCTACCCACCGTTTCATATAATCATACAGCTTCTGTTCTCCAGTCTGCCGCCAGCATTTTTCCATGCCGGACAGAAAGACACCTTGGTGATAGTGGAACCGGTCCGGCGGAAGATCCTCCGGCTCGAATTTGGCCATTAACGCTTCGCAGGCTTGCTGCGCCCATTGAATCGGGGTCTTAAGGGATGTGGATGATGGCATGGATATCCTTCCTCCTTCTTGTTTATACCTCTATTCTAGCATCGTAATATGTACATGTTTTGCAGGTTTATCCCCTTTCTTCTTATTTCTTGCGGTATAATGAAATATTAAGATCAACATCATCAACAACGGCTAGGGAAGGAGAGCGGAGCAGTTTGGGCGATCTTTATTTTGAAAATAGCACAGGAAATTTCCTGGTGTCCCACCGGGAAGCGTTAAGTCACCATATGCCGGTCAGCCACTTTCACAGCACGTACGAAATCTATTATTTGATGTCCGGCCAGCGGAATATCTTTATTCAGGATCGAACGATAGCGATCAACGAGGGTGATGTGGTCATTATTGCGCCGAATATTCTGCATCGTACGATCAATGCGGCCCAGCCGAAGCATGAGCGGCTCATTGTTAATATACACGAGCAGTATTTTTCGCCGGATGGTTCCCATAAGGAAGCGCTTCGGCCTTTGCTGGAACAAGATTATCTGATCGTGAGCGGTTCCTTGCGTAACCAACTGTCGATCGAGCCGCTGTCTCGGGCTATTATTCAGGAAATGAAGGAACAGGAGAGCGGATTTGAATTGTTTGCGCAGAAGCTTGCCGTACAGCTGCTTATTACCTGCTGCAGGCATTTTAAGCAGAACACTATGGAGTTGCTAGCCTCGCCAAGTTCCATGCACGAAAGAATATCGGAGATCGTTCGCTATATTAACGAACATTATACGGAGGAACTATCGCTGCATTTGCTGGCGGACAAGTTCTATATCAGCCCCTATTATTTGAGCCGGTACTTTAAAAAAGCGACGGGCTTTACATACGTAGAGTATGTGAACAGCGTCCGGATTAAGGAAGCCAAGAAGCTGCTGGAGTACTCTTCCATGAAGGTTCACTTGATCGCCAAGAGGGTAGGATTTGGAAGTGTGACGCACTTTGGCCGGGTGTTCAAGGAGGTCACGGGCAACGCGCCATTATATTATAGAAGAAATCTGTGAAACCAGTGTTAATCAAAACACAAAGAAGTAGACCGCCCTCTAGATAAAGGAAGCGGTCTACTCCGATTCGCAATACTTTTCCTATAGCCGACCGCTCTTTAAAGCGGCAAGTGTACAGGGAGTCGTGTTCCAGCACGGCTCCTTAATTAATTCGCGTAAGCCCCAAGGAACATCTCCATGTCATCCTCGACATTCGTGATGCCGCCGATGCCGAATTGATCCACCAGCACTTTAGCCACGTTCGGAGAGAGAAAGGCAGGGAGCGTCGGCCCAAGATGGATATTTTTGACCCCGAGATAGAGCAGAGCCAGCAGAACGATGACCGCCTTTTGCTCATACCAGGCGATATTATACGAGATCGGAAGCTCGTTGATGTCCTCGAGGCCCAATATTTCTTTCAATTTCAACGCAATGATGGCTAACGAGTAGGAATCGTTGCATTGACCAGCGTCCAGGACGCGTGGAATTCCTCCAATATCGCCGAGATCAAGCTTGTTGTATTTGTATTTCGCGCAGCCTGCAGTGAGAATGACTGTGTCCCGGGGAAGCTGCTGAGCAAACTCGGTATAATAATTGCGGGATTTCATCCGACCATCGCATCCGGCCATGACGAAGAAACGCCGAATATCCCCTCCTTTAACGGCATCTACCACCTGATCAGCGATGCTCGTTACGGTGTTATGGGCAAATCCGCCGATGATTTCTCCGTTCTCCAGCTCGGTTGGAGGCTGGCATTGCTTGGCGAGGGCAATCAATTCGGAAAAGTCTTTAGGCTGACCGTCTACACCATCCGGAATATGCTGTAAGCCAGGATAGCCAGTGTTGCCCGTCGTAAAGATGCGATTCATGTAACCTGGCTTCGGCGGTACGATACAGTTGGTCGTCATCAGAATAGGCCCGTTAAAGTCTTCGAATTCACTGGCTTGCTTCCACCAGGCATTGCCGTAATTACCGACAAAATGCTCGTATTTCTTAAAGGCCGGATAGTAGTGTGCCGGAAGCATCTCACTGTGCGTATACACATCCACGCCAGTACCTTCGGTTTGCTGGAGCAGCTCCTCAAGATCCTTCAGGTCGTGCCCGCTGATTAAAATGCCTGGACGGTTACGGACGCCGATATTGACTTTCGTAACCTCGGGATGACCGTAAGTGCTTGTATTTGCTTGATCCAGCAAGGACATGGCATCTACGCCGAATTTTCCCGTCTCCATAACCAGCGCGACAAGCTGGTCTACCGTCATCGAGTCGTCCAAAGTGGCAGCCAGAGCCCGACGCATGAACTGATCCACTTCACGGCTGGTATGATTTAGCTGGAGGGCATGATACGTATAGGCAGCCATTCCTTTGAGTCCGTAAGTGAGCAGTTCACGCAGGGAACGGATATCGATATTTTCTGTGGCGAGTACACCGACTTGCTGCGCCTTGGCATCAAATGCTCGTTCATTGTCGCCATGCCAAACGGCCGCATCCGGAAGCAGCGTCTTACTATCCGGGTGCTGCTCATCCCAATGCTGTCGGACCTGGGTGCGGAGAGCGAGCGCTTCCTGGATTTTTGCGACGAACACGTCCCGGTCAAAGTTAGCGTTCGTAATTGTGGCGAACAACGAATCCATAATAAAGACGGATGTTCGTTGCTCCAGCGCTTCAGGCAGCTCCGTGTCGATGCAGAAGAACGAAATGCCTTTCAGTACGAAAATCAGCAAATCTTGAAGGTTGGCGACATCATGCGGCTTCCCGCACACCCCTACGATCGTGCATCCGGTACCTTTAGATGCCTCCTGGCATTGAAAACAAAACATGGGCATCTGACGAGCAGAATCATTTAACGTAGCTTGATCCATTTATTTAACCTCCCAAATTTCATAATAACGGTTATGCAATCATGAACCTTACCCAATCAATTAGAAGCATAACGCAGGAATAGGAGCTGCCTGGTGATTGGAATCACAAACTTGAAAATTGAACCAAAAAATACATAATTAGAGAAAATAAACAAACAGACCGTTCTTAAATTGAATAGAAAACGGTCTGTTTAGTGAAGTAATAACCCAATAGAAGGAGAATTACTTGGAGCAGTTACTTCGAGTAATTCTCTTTTTCATTTTTTAAATAGTCTAAAGATATGTAGATGAAATGTAGCATATGAATCTCTAATGCAGTCATACATTCTTAACTATTGGAGGAGAGATTATGAACAAATTTTATGTACTTTTGAAGCAGCGGGTAATCACGGCGTTATTAGCAATCGCATTATTGTTAGCACTACCAACAGGCTGGGCTTCCGCATCAGAAGGGGACGTCCTATTGGAATGGGAGCAAAGCTACTGGAGTAATGTCGAATTACTTCACGTAAAACCGATAAGGGACGGATATGCAGTAATTGGCGTAAATAAGAGGAATTACAATGTATACTTCGCGAAGACGGATTCAGTGGGTACTCTATACTGGGAGAAGAGCTTTGAAGTGCGAAGCGACAATGGAAAAATTGTGAGTTTTGAAAAGGCGGTTTCTACGCAGGATGGTGGGTATTTATTAGGAGGCACGTTTGGAGGAGTTTATTTTAACGATTATTATCTTCTAAAATTGGACGAAAACGGGTTAATCCAGTGGAGCAACACATTTAATTCCGGGGCTTTTGGCAAATTTAGTGATATCCGTTCATCTAAGGACGGTGGATTCGTGTTTGCTGAATTTATAGAAAGTACAAAATCTATATTTATATCTAATAATGTAGGAAAGTTATCCTCGACTGGAGATGTAATTCTTAGGAAATCACTAGGTGCTGGAGGGAGGGAAGGCCCGCATTTTTACATCAATAAAATCCATGAACTGGAAAATGGTAGTTATATTGCGGAAGGGCATATCGAAGGAACTGTCCGAATTTGGATGTTAGACTCCAAGGGTGATGTAGTTTGGACAAATACTTATAGCGGACTCACTGGCGGGGAAGTAGCCGCAAATGCTGATGGCGGATATATGATTGCAGCTGCAAATGTAGATGATGAAGTTGTATTCATTAAAAATGATGCCAACAATCAAGAAGAGCAGCGTAAAACGCTAGCGGTGCGAGGGAAAGTAATCTCACTAGAAACGATCCCTGACGGATTTTTATTTGGCACTACGCAAGGGCTGTATAAGACAAATTCCAATGGTGATGTACTTTGGTTCCATGTAGTAAACAATTTAGAACAGGTTATCGTCGAATCGGATGGAGGTGTACTTGTTATTGCCAAGGAGAGTTTGCTTAAATTTGGAACTAGTGATAATCACGAATCACCCTCGCTTGAAAATCTGAAATTCGATTCCGATGAGTACAGTGTCAATATCGGCGAGCCGCTGGACATTGCGGTTACTTATCGACTAGGCAATCACTTTACCCAGGTTACGAATATCAGTAGTTATAGCAGCAGCGACCCCTCCATTGCCTACGTAGATTTAGAGGGAAATATTATCGGTTTGCAGCGAGGAAGGGTTACATTAACAGTCACTTATGATGGATTGGAAGCAACAGCAATTGTAGATGTCTATTAAGGGGAAACAGGGAATGGGTTAGCCTTGTGATAAGGGATACGACTTTAAGTAAAAATATACTATCATCAGCTTGGCAAGGATAAAAAACAGCTTCAGCTCCGGGAAACCGGAGCTTTTTGCATTCATTGCAATCACAGTAACTAGTATATTACGGTATCTCGTGCCTTGTCAGTAGTATCTGTCCAGGTAAAGAATCTCTTCCACATCGTCCATCTGTATGATCAATAGCTCAAACTGCTCTCCATGGCGGGCATAAATTTGCGAGAGCAGAATTCCAAGGCAGTTCTCCTCATCCGTCTGGCTCACCAAATCTTCCAATAAAACAGACACGCCTCGTTCATCGCCGTAATCCTCGGCCTCCAAGGGCTCAAGAGGAGCGGGCAGAGATATGTATAATGTCTTGGACCAATCAAGCTCTCCGGGCTCCGTCTTGATCACAAGCTGCAGTGGCCTGTAGGCTTCGTGGTAGAAATCGCAATATGCTCTAATCCGCACGTCGCTTCACTCCTTGTCCGATAACTGCTTTTCCAGTTGGGAAAGAATCCGCTGCGTTTCCAAAGACCATTTAACCTCGGGCTCCGGTTGCTTTCTTTCGGCCTCCTGAGCGGCTGCGATGAGGCTGCCCTGCAGGACACGGCGTTGAATTTGATCGAGCCGCTGCTCGGCCAATGCGAGCGGGATGTGGAATGCTTCAGCGATATAAGGGATAGCCTCGCTCCGCTGATCCGGTATAGGTAATTTAACGAACATGTAGAAAGGAACCGCTGCATACAGCACGAATTGATCCGCCTCCGCCTCCTGGGCATGCTTGAATAGACTCGGCATGACGCGCTGGTCTCCTGCATGCCTGAGGACATGGCATAATTCATGAAAGAAAATGACCCTGGCCATCGCGTCATCGGTATATTTATTCAGGAATATGACCCGATCTTCGTTATCCGAGAAGGAAGGACAGGCTGCATATACCAGTTCTATGTCAAAAGCTTCGGCAATCCGCTCAATATCATGCTGCTCCGCATCAAGCAGGCCGCTGCTTTGATATTTAGAGTTGATCCACTCCTCTAAATGGGTCTCTTGATAATAGGAAAATAACATGGATATCACCTCTTGTGGGAATGTATGTTCGGTTTAAAGGTGTAAATAAAGGTCCCGGAAGAAAGGACCTGAATTTAATACATAAAATTGTATTGCGTTGCCTTCATTATATTCATTTATTGGACTGGTTGTCCAGCAGCTTCTTTTTCTGTTCCCGGTAAGCCTTCAAAGCAGCTTCCATCATAGCGATTTCGTCCGCGGTATATGCTTCAGGCCCGCCGTAAAAAGACATGCTTGCCTGCATTTCCTCCGTTGGCGAAGGGTCGGAAGTCCGTCCCAGCAAATAATCCCCGTTCGTATCCAGCGCATCGACGATCCTTCTCAACGACTCGGGATCCGGTTTCCGGTCGTTCGTCTCATATCTCGACAACTGAACTGTCGTTAAGTCTGCTCTTGATGCGAGGTCTTTTTGGGTTAAGTTTTTCAGTTCTCGAAGATGCTTGATCCGATCGCCCAGTGTATGCATAGACACTCCCTCTTTTGATTTTACTCTTAAAATATAAAACACATCATTACCATACTGGTATGACAGCATCTTGAGATGGCTAAAGTGTAAGATGTTGACATTACCAATTCGGTAATATATAATGCCAATATGATTGCCGAAATGGTAACGAAGGCACTGTGGTGAATCTTTATATATTTATTTTACCTTGTTTGGGATGGCAAATCAACACCTTTCATAAGAGTTAGTTTAAGAGGATAGTTATTTTTCCTCAATCGTAAGACAAAAGATAGTTGCCGTATTGGTAATCCAGAGACATTATCATTATCTTCATGGAGGGATTTGCAATGGGGAAAAGACAAATCAATTCATTTACGATTTTTCATAGTTTACCGGTGGATGAGGCTGCAACTCGAGCCGCGGTGATTCAGCTTTTGGAAGAAGTGAGGCAGTATCGGCAAATCGGTTATATTCGCCAAATGGCGAATGTAACACATAGCTATTCTACGAGATACCATGGAGTAACCCATGCTGTTCATAAGCCGACTGAGGAGGTCGCGATTCGCAATATCGACAAAGAAGCGGAGCTGCAGAGGAAGTCGGAGCTGCTGGATCAGGCTTTGAAGGGGCTGACCAGCATGCAGCGGGAAGTCATCGAACGCAGCTATCTCGATGATGAGCGCGAGTATGACTTCATTAGCTGCGGCGAAATGGGCATTAGCGACCGGACGTATCGCCGTATCAAGGCTAGTGCGCTCAGGCTGCTTGCAATAGCCATGAAGCTGGAGGTAGTTCTTGAGCCGGAGGATATGAAACTTTCCCAATCTGTGCATGGAGTCGGCTAATCGCCGGCTTTTAGACTTTACGGGCGATCATTACCTAATCAGGCTGCGATCCCTTATAATATAAGTAAACACCGCTAATAATAAATCGGATAGGCGGTTGATCGAAGCGAAGGGGATTGTCGACTTGGGAACTCAAAGACAGCTGATATTGAACCGACTGCGCGGACAAATCAGGGCGGAAGAGCATATTATCGGCGTGGCTGCCGGAGCGGGAATTTCCGCCAAATATGCTGTAAAAGGCGGAGCGGATCTCATATTGGTGCTGAACTCGGGACGATTCAGACAGATGGGACTCGGCTCGATTGCCGGTTATTTGCCTTTTGCCAACAACAATGACATGGTGATGGATTTCGGTTCGCGGGAAATTTTGTCCGTGGTAGGGGATACGCCTGTCATTTTCGGATTATGCGGCACCGATCCCGGACTGGAGCTTCCCGTTTATCTGCACCGGATTCATAACAGCGGTTTCGCAGGCATCATCAATTACCCGACGCTCGGGCTTATCGGCGGGCAATTCCGCGAAGCGCTGGAGGAAGAGGGGATGTCCTATTTGCAGGAGGTGGAAGCCGTCCGGCTGGCGCATGAGCTGGATCTGTTTACGATGGCTTTTGTGTTTAACCCGGAGCAGGCGGGGCTTATGCTGGAAGCGGGCGCCGATGTCATTTGCGCTCACCTGGGCGTTACTGCAGGCGGCTTGATGGGAACCAAAAAAGTGCTTTCCCTGGAGAAGGGGGCTGAAATCGCCCGTCACATCTTTGCGGTATGCGATGCATCCGGTAAACAGCCGATCAAGCTTGTATACGGAGGGCCTGTTCACAGCCCGGTTGACGTGCAGTATATGTATGACAATACATCGGCCATGGGATACGTCGGCGGTTCCAGCTTTGAGCGGATTCCGACGGAGGAAGCGATTGTGGAGACGACCTATCGATTCAAGCTTACCGGCCAGTTGGAGCAGGACAAGCTGCTGATGGACAAATTGGCCCTAGCGGATGAACCCTATGATTATGTGGCTTTTGTCAAAGAATACATTGCGGAAAATTATATGAACAACATTTCGTTAACCGAGCTCGCGGAGCGGATTCATGTCTCCCGTACGCATCTGAGCGCTTTATTTAACAAAGAAGTAGGCTGCAGCTTCCCGGAATATATTGCGAAATACCGTATTCATAAAGCGCAGGACGTCATAAAGCATACTAGGCTGCCATTGGCGCGCATCGCGGAAATGGTCGGGTATCCGGATTACGTCCATTTCAGCAAAAACTTTAAAAAGTATACGGGAATGACACCGCAATCCTTTCGCCGACAAATATAAACAACATAAGACAAATATACATAAAGATCGTACAAGGGTACGATCCTATTTTTATGGAAGCGCTGTATCATATGAGGTGTAGAGAGAAAACATAAACTAGCCCTCTCGGGTTGGCGAGACAACCATAACAACAAAGGAGGTTGTACGGGTGAAAACGATTGCTATTGCAGGAACATTTGATTCAAAAGGTACGGAGTTTTTATATGTAAAATCCGTGATTGAAGGTCTTGGGCTCCAAACTTTTACGATTCACTGCGGCGTATTCGAACCCATGTTTGCGCCGGATGTCTCCAATATCGAGATCGCAAATGCCGCAAATGCCGATATCCGGGAGATTGCCGCCCGCAAAGACCGATCCGCCGGAACAGAAATACTGGCCAGGGGGATGGAGAAGATCGTTCCGAAATTGTATGCCGAAGGGAAATTCGACGGCATTATATCTTTCGGCGGAACAGGCGGAACATCGATTGTTACCGCCGGTATGCGAAAGCTGCCGATCGGAGTTCCCAAATTGATGGTCTCCACCGTAGCTTCAGGCAACACCGAACCGTACGTGGGGACAAGCGATATCCTCATGTTTCCGTCTATCGTGGACGTATCGGGCCTAAATTCGTTTTCGACGAAAATATTTACCAATGCCGCTCATGCCATAGCCGGTATGGTGCAATTCGAGTCGGCGCCGCCTCAGGACAAAAAACCGCTAATCGCGGCAACGATGTTTGGCGTGACAACACCATGCGTCAATTATGCCAGAGAATATTTGGAGGAACAAGGATACGAGGTGCTGGTATTCCACGCAACAGGCACAGGCGGAAAAACGATGGAAAGCCTGATTGAAGGCGGATTCATTGACGGAGTGCTGGATCTTACGACAACCGAATGGTGCGATGAGTTGGTCGGCGGAGTGCTGGCTGCCGGGCCGCACCGGCTTGAAGCAGCCGGACGCTGCAAAGTTCCGCAGGTTGTTTCAACCGGTGCGCTGGACATGGTCAATTTCGGACCGTATGATTCTGTACCGGAGGCCTTCAAGGGCCGGAATCTGTACAAGCATAATCCTTCGGTGACTCTTATGCGGACGACGCTCGCGGAGAACCAGAAGCTGGGCGAAATCATTGCGGATAAATTGAATCAGGCGCAGGGCCCGACTGCATTAATGCTTCCGTTAAAAGGGGTCTCCATGCTTGATGTGGAGGGACAGCCATTCTATGGGGCTGAAGAGGATGCGGTGCTGTTTGCGGCATTGAGACAGAACATTAACCGCCAAACGGTTGAACTGATTGAAATGGATACCGACATCAATGACCAAACATTTGCTGTCGCGGCGGCCAAGAAATTGATTGAACTGATGAACCGGAAGCCTTGACCGAACACAGCATGAACGAATCCATTCAGAGGAGGAGCATACGATGAAAACAAGACAAGAGATTTTGGCGCAATTAAAAGCGGAGGTAGCTGCAGGCAACGTATTATTGGGCGCAGGGGCAGGAACCGGCATATCAGCCAAAAGCGCGGAAGCGGGCGGAGTTGATCTGATTATCATTTATAACTCGGGCCGTTACCGCATGGCCGGACGAGGTTCGCTTGCCGGATTGATGGCTTATGGAGACGCGAACCAAATCGTGGTGGATATGGGCAATGAAGTGCTGCCTGTCGTGAAGAACACCCCGGTAATGGCTGGTGTCTGCGGTACCGATCCGTTCCGCATCATGGATATTTTCCTGAAACAGCTCAAGGATCAAGGCTTCGCCGGCGTTCAGAACTTCCCAACGGTAGGCCTGATTGACGGCGTGTTTAGAGCGAACCTTGAAGAAACCGGCATGGGATATGATTTGGAAGTCGATATGATCCGGAAAGCGCATGAACTCGATCTGTTGACGACGCCTTACGTATTTGATACGGAGCAAGCGAAGAAGATGGCCGAAGCCGGCGCGGACATATTGGTCGCGCATATGGGCTTGACGACAAAAGGAACCATCGGCGCGAAAACGGCACTTTCCCTCGATGACTGCGTAGAAAAAATCCAGGCGATTTGCGATGCGGGCAAAGCGGTGAATTCCGACATTATGGTGCTGTGCCATGGCGGACCGATTGCCGAGCCGGAAGATGCGGAATATGTGCTGTCGAGAACGAAAAACGTTGAGGGTTTCTTCGGGGCATCCAGCATCGAACGTTTTGCGACGGAGGTTGGCATTAAGCAGCAAGCGGAAGCTTTTAAAAACATTTTGAAGTAATCAGAGGCGGCTTCTTGGAAAGCATGCTTTGTTACATCCCAAAAAAGCGTTAGCCTAACCGGATCAAGGCCGGAGGCTAGCGTTTTTTCCTTGTTTGCGTGCTTCCTACAGCGCATCGCTGCAAATCCACATTCGCAGGTTTAAGTATGTATTTCTTAAGCAGCCGATGATGGCGACGCTTGCATTCTCTGAAAAACAGGCCTCCATTATTTCCGCACTGGCGAAGCGGGATTCTTAGTCGGCTTATTCCATAATGAAGCAAAATCTGATTCGTCATCAAAGGGTTACCATTATAGTTGTATTACAGATTGAACTTATCCTACTGAGGGTTTGTCCGCCGGATGTCCGGCTAATGACCAGGGTATGTCCGTGCACTGTACTTTAGACGTGTTAAATTTGTATTGTGGAAATGAATCCGAGAAAGGGCCGAAGGCCGCTGAGTGAATCAGCGGTTTTTTGTCGTCTCGGAAAATGCTATGGAAGCTGAGCAGGCTTGGAAGGGAGGTGATTACCATTGCACTGCGTCGGAACAGTTAAATGTATGCTGCTGAAATGGTGCGCTTTATGAAGAGCGCGGTTATAGCCAAATTGCTGGAGACCGTGCCTGAGCTGCGGGATGTATATAGCTCCACTTTCGAAATCGGGGACGAGGCGATAAAACCTTATGCCTTATATGTGCAGGGAGGGGAAGAAACAAGCGGCACCTGGTCTGGCTTCAGGCAACTCTTTGAGCTTTGGCCTCATGTTTCCCGATCTAACCCGGCTGAACTAGATGTGCTTAGCCAGCAGATGATTTATGCGTTGGACAAGGAGCTTCTGGCCGCAGAGACGGGGGAGAGGTTCCTCTGTTTATATGAGGGAACTACAGGAGCGGATGCGCTGGACGAGCCACGGGATGCCGTGAAGCGCGGCTTGCGGTTCGCGTTGATCGTTCCACAGCAGATGAGTTCGTCGGTGCAAATCAGCAGCGATCCATGGTTGAATGCCGTCCAAGATTGGACGCGACGCATACTGGGCGAGGCTTGGCGGGTCTATAACTGCAGCTGGCCGTTAGGCTATGAGGCTCCTGCTGTGATGTTGAGGATTGTCGATATGGAGGTATCTCCGCAAGGCAGGGGGGTCTATGAATTGCAAAAACAATTCACGGCTTTTATAGCCGGAAGGGATGCTGATCAGGAGCATCAGGCCATTCTTACCCTGGTAGAGAGCTTGGGTCGAATCGTTAAAATTCCTTTGCGGCCGGAGGACAAGTCGTATTTAACCATTCTTGAACCGAAGGTGAATATGAACGCGAATGGAGTAACGGAAGGACAACTATCAGTAACGTTTAGCCGGCGCATCACGGGCTCTCTTGATGGAGGTTCGCTAATGCAGTTCATTCAACACACACGAATTTAAATTTGAGGTGAGAAAAGCTATGGCACAAAAAAAGCAGCCAGATAAAGCTGTTCAAACGACTGAAGCAGCTAAAGCAGCTAAAGCAGCTAGTGTAGTTAACGCAGCCAACGCTAGTGCGGCCAAGGCAACCGGGGCTGGCAAATCAACGGGTGAAGCAGCCAGAGTTGTCAAAAGAACCGCAGTATCTGAGGCTGCCGAGCCAGTATATCCGCTTGGTGAAATTATGCAGCAATCGGAGGTGCTCATGAGCGTGAAGCCGGAGGTATTGGCTGGCGCATTCCATCAATTGCCCGGCGACATGTCCAGCGCCAGTCTAACGGTACAGGAAGCAAAAAAGCAGGTACAACTATTTTTGAATAGGAAGGTGAAGTAATTATGGCAGCAGGAAATTGGAATTTGACGAGTCAGCCGGTATTGCCAGGGCTGTTCATGAACTTTGTAAGTGCGGCGGGAGCGGCGATCGTGCCGGGTGCCCGCGGAGTAGTAGTTGCACCCGTGAAGGCGCACTGGGGGCCAATCGGGCAGTTTGTAGAGGTGACGAGCGAGAATGCCATTAAGGAGCTGTTTTCGAATGATGAATCCGGCGGGGCTACTGCTTATACGACGCTGTTCTTGTCCTTGCTGGGCGGAGCGAAGAAGCTGCTGGCTTACCGGATGGCGGACAGTTCGGCGGCAGCGGCCGAGATTGTGCTGAAGAACAGCGAAGCGAGCCCGGCGGACGCATTGAAGGTGAGTGCCAAATATGCGGGCGAACGCGGCAATGCATTCAAGGTGACGATTCAGCCGAGCCTTGCTGTGCCGGACGTGAAGGAGCTCAAGCTGTATGAAGGCAATACGCTGCTTCGTACGATTACACTTGGGAATGGCGATGTGGATGCCGCTGTCGCCGCGATCAATGAGGATTCGGGAAACAAGTGGATCGTGGCAGAGAAGCTTGCCGAAGGCGTGCTTGCCGACGTGTCAGGTGTGGCTTTAGAAGGAGGAGCCAGCGGTATTTCCGGGATTACGAACGCGGATTATATCGCGGCTACGGAAGCTTTTGAGACGCAGGATTTCCATGTGCTGACGCTCGATGGGGTGACGGATGCCGCGCTTCGTACGAGTCTTGTTGCCTGGGTCAAGCGGGTTCGCAGCGAGGGGAAAGGCATTATGGCTACGCTCGGCGGGTCGATGGCGGAGGACACAGGTGCGGATGCGGTGAATAAGGCGATTGCTCGAAGCGCAGCTGCCGATTTTGAAGGAATCATCAACGTGGGTACAGGGGCTGTATTGAATGGCAAATCGTATTCCTCTGCACAGGTGGCTTCCTGGGTTGCCGGGCTGATTGCTGGACAAGCGTTGAAAGAATCTACAACGTATGCCGCGTCACCTTTTGATGATGTGACTCGCCGCTGGACGCGCTCGGAGCAGGAGCAGGCGGTGCAAAACGGCGTATTCCTGCTTGTACACGATGGTCGCCGGGTTAAGGTGCTTCGCGGGGTGAACAGCTTGATTACTTTGCAGCAGGGCCAGAACAAGGGCTGGAAAAAAATCCGTAAAATTCGCGTGATCGATCAAATTAATGCCGATCTGCAGCGTCAGGCAGAGGATCATTATATCGGCAAAGTTAACAACACAGCGGAAGGGCGTCAGGCTTTAATTAGCGCAGGGAAGCAGTACCTTCAGACTTTGGCGGCAGAGAGCGTTATCGAAGCGACCGGTTACGATGTGACGCTGGATGCGAGGTTTTATGGGGACAGCGCGATTATGCAGCCAGAGAATGATCAAGTCTTCCTAACCTGGAGAGCGGATGACACCGATGTGATGGAGCAAATTTTCGGCACGTTCTACGTGCAATAATTTAGAGGGGGAATAAATACGATGGCACAATATTTGGATCCTAGCCGCGTCATTATGGGGACGTTCGGACAGATTTTTATCAATGGAGTATGGCAGTCGAACTTGAATCATTTAGAGGCCAATGTCGAGGCCGATAAAAGAGAGCTCAACCTGGTGGGCACGGAATATACCGTATTTAAGCTAGGGCGCAAAAAAGGCACCGGTACAATGAGCGGCTACAAGGTCACCTCCGATATGATCGAGAGAGGCTTTCAGAAGTTCAACATCATTCAGAAGCTGGATGATCCGGAGGCGTACGGTTTTGAGTCGATCGAGCTTTTGAACTGCATGGTCGACAGAATCCAGTTGGCCAACTGGACGGCCGGCGAAGAAGTGGTGGAGGAGACGCCGTTTACTTTTGAAGGCTATACCCTGCTTGACCCGATTCACGCACCATAATTGAATTTTGAATGGAAGGGAGAACACTAGCATGAGTAATGTAAAAGAGTGGAATGAACAGGATATCCTTGACGGTCTCTTCGAGACGGCAGCCAATCTGCCGGAAGAGACCGTTTTTATTTCGCGGCTGAGCCTGCGAATTACGCTGCGCGGTTTGACTTCCAGCAAGGTCGATTCGATCCGCGAGCGCTGCACGATCCGTAAAACGACGAAAGGCCAAGTCACGGAAAAGATCGACAGCGAGCTGTTCAATGCGACATTGATTAAGGAAGCGACCTCTTCATTGGAGGTCGTGCGAAAGCAGGACGACGGCCAGGAGCACACCGTGAAGCTGAGCGGCTGGGGAGATGAGCGCATTACGAGCCGTCTCAAGCTGTCCGGCGGAGACGAAGCGGTGCGCCGCATGCTGCTCGCCGGGGAACTTGACGCCGTAGGCGACAAGGTGCTGGAGCTGTCTGGCTTTGGGGTGGATATTGCCGACCTAAAAAACTAACGAACTCCGGCGGCATGACGACTTTGCTGTTCCATATGTGGAGCAGGCATAGTCTTCGCCCCGGGGTGTTCTGGTCTCTCCCGAAGGGAGAGCGCATGCTGCTGCGGGCTTTTACGGAGATGGAGCTGGAGATGGTATCATCTTCAGCCTCGCCGCCCGGCTCCGGACGGAAGCATTCTGGATGAAGACGGATGGATTATGGCAGAAAGGAGGTAAGACGTGGCGAATCATGAACTGCGTTCATTGGATTTAGCAATAGATTCCCGGGATATTGATGCCGCGGAAAAGAAGATACGGAGCCTGGATCGGATACTGGAACAAACCCAGCGGCGCGCCATCGCTCTCGGCAAGACGAGAATGAGGCCGAGCATCACGCTGGAGGATCGTTTCACGGAAACGGCCATCCGGCTGAGCGCAACGATGAAACGGCTTAATCAGGCCGCGGCTCGTCCGGTGGCCGAGCTGATCGATCTGGCGACACCGAAGATCGCCGAGATCAGAGGGGCGTTGCAGGAGCTGAGCCGTACCCGGTGGCGGGTTGAGGTGGAAGGAACGGCCTGGGGGGCGGTAATTGGCGACTCATTTGATGAATGGGTGGGTGCGGAAGGGCAGAGTACACTGCAGCGCATTTCGGCGACGTTAGGGGAGGCGCTTGGAAGTGGATTAAGGGGATTTATATTAGATGCGCTTGGGCTTGGTGAATCCAAAGAGGTAAGGTATGAGCGCGTCGTAGACTACTTGGAAAATAATCCGGTTGTAGAAGAATCGCTTTATGCGGAAGCTGGACGGAAGGCTGGTGATGAGTTTTTTCAAGCGTTTCTAGGCGCCTTTGATTTAGAGCAAATTTCAGGGAAGTTATGTAATTTGAAGTGTGATAGTGGGAATACGGGAATGGGTTTTTATGGCGTAGGTGACCCAGGATTAGATCTATTCGACCCGGAGCTTTTAAATGAGTTTCGTTCAGAAGCTCTTAAAGAGTACGTTTTTGATAAAGGTGACGAATTCATTAAGAAAAACGTTGGTGAACTTCATAGTACTTTTGAAGAGAATAAAAAGTGGGATTTATCAAATAAACCATGGGTAAAGAAGGTAAAGAATGCTCCTATCGGCTGGCTAGCTAAGAATGCTTGGAAGAAAGCGCCTATTATTGGAACAATTCTTGGTGCTATTGATGTTATTAGAGCCGAACCAGGCAGAGCAAGAGCCGAAGCCTTCGGTTCTCTTGTAGGCAGTACGGTATTAGGAGGGGTTGGCGGATATGTTGGCACTCTTATTGGTGGTCCAGGAATAGGTTTTCTTGGTTCAGTTGCTGGAGGAATGACTGGTGATCATTATGGCGGGAATATTGGCGGAGCCATCTTCGATTGGTTCTATAAAAAAGAATCACACCCATTTGATTCAAATTATCCTATGAGAACGCCTAAAGGTCATGCCTATTCGAGTAGTCGCGGTAAATTTGGTCAGACTATCGATATAGAACAACGAAAGCACGAGATCTTTTTCGGTACTGGTAATAAGCTTTCTGGAACCCCGTTAACAGATGAGGAAATTTTGAGTAAGATCGAATATTTCAACTCATTAAAGCCGCTCCCTGTTTCTATTTCCCCCTGTCCCGAAGTAGCTGCACCTCAGCCAACCACTGAGATTACAATAAATATGCCTCCAGGCATGATTCAAATACATCAGCATCAGGAAATTGATATTGAATCCTTGACTATTCAGGTAAGTACAGCAGTAGCGGAACAATTAGGCAGAAGTATGAGAAATATGATATAGGGGGCTGCAAAAGTGGAAATCAGGTTAAGAGATGAAGCCGCAGGCACCGATTTCGTGTTCCCCGTCAACCCGGAAGAGGTGAGGATTACTCGGGGCAAAGGCTACGAGACCGTTAATATTCTATCCTACGGGGAATTTGATATCGCGACGGCAGAGAGGGTGAGAGAGATCACCTTCTCTTCTTTTTTCCCCACATGGTGGGGAGATACTGAGGCAAAGCCCGCTCCAAAGGAAGCCATGCATCGGCTGACGGAAATCATGAACAGCAAGCGGCCAGTTCGGTTGATGATCGAGAATCTGGTGAATTTGCTCGTCTTTATCACGGTGCATGACACTACGTTTAAGGGCGGTGAGCCCGACGATATTTATTTCGATCTGACGGCCCGGGCGTGGAGACAGCCTAAGATTCATACGAAAGCGGGAAGTGCTGCAGGCGGTGGGAATGCTGGCGGGAGCACAAGTCGTCCTGATTTGAAAAAAACGCCGAAAACCTACACCGTTAAATCCGGCGATAGCCTCTCCAAAATCGCCAAGCTGGAGCTTGGCGACAGCTCCAAATGGTCGGCTATTTATAATCTGAACAAGAAAACGATAGGCCCTAACTCCAATTTAATCAAGCCCGGGCAAAAGCTGGTGATGCCGTCATGAGTTACGAGGTGGTTTTAGAGGATAAGCATTATTTACGGGAGCTGATTGAGAGTGTTTCCTTAACGGATTCGCTCGATCAAATCTCGTATGAGGCTCGCATAAAGCTGCGTGTGCCTCCATCCGGACTGGCCATTGCGCCGGGGCAGACGATTCGCGTAAGCGGGGTGCCCCATGGAGGGAAGGAAATGGTTTATCTTTTGAACCCCGGCGTGGTGTGGGAGTGTATTAGCAGCAATCGTGGCAGCAAGAGCCTCAGCCTCGTCGTGTACGATCGGACGATTTATCTTGCGAAATCCGAGGATGAGTATTTGTTCTCTTCGGGAGGAACGGCCAGTCAGCGGCTCAAAAAGTATGCGCAGGATTGGCAAATCAAGCTCGCTTCTATCCCGGACACAGGGAAGGCGTTGAGCAAGGCGACCTACCGCTCCCAAGCGATTTATAACATGATCGTGACAGACTTAAGGGAGACGGTGAAGCTTGGCGGGGATGCATACATGCCGCGGATGACGCCCACAGGCCTCGAGTTGTTCAAAATCGGCAGCAACAAAACCGTATGGAAGCTTGAAGCCCTGGAGGGCATCGATCAGCACAGGACGCTGGAGGGGACGGTAACCAAAGTCAAAGTGATTGGCAGCACGGATAGCAGCAAGCCGTCAAATTCGAGAACTAGCAACGATAAAAACAAAGCCGATCCTCCTTCGCAATTCCTGGCGGTTGAGACGGGGGAAGTGAGTAAATTTGGAACTTTGCAGCGCATCGTACAGGATGAGGATGTAAAGACCCCGGCGGATGCCAAAAAATTGGCGAAAAGCATGCTGACCGGTCTCCAGGAAACCTTCACCGTGAATGGACTCGACATTAACACCCTCCGAGCCGGGGATAAGGTAGAGCTAAATGGTATGGAGCTAATCGTCATGTCGATTTCCCATGAGCTGGGGGAGCCAGGGCGCATGTCGCTGGAACTGGGGACGTATGAACACGTGAAAAGGAGGTATTATCTCAACCATGGCTGATCCTTATAAATCGTTGGCAGCTGCGTTCCGGGAGCAGATGACGGGGTATGCCAAAGATATGCTGTCCGGCATGTCCACAGAGCTCGGGACGATAACGGCTTCGGGGCTAAAGCTCGACAACTTCAAGCATGAAATCAAAAGTTACCTTGTCGCCGACTTCCCGGTAACCTTGGAGGTGCCGGCTTTTCATATGGTTGGAACGATGATGTCGCCCGTCGATCAGGAAGGGTATCCGCTCGGAGTGCCGGGCCCGCGTACGCGCTTTGAGTTTGAGGCTGCCGAGATCAAAGAGGTTCGTGCTAATTTGGCGGACGGCCTTCAGCCGGGAGATCGCGTCGTAGCGGTGAATATGAATGGCGGCCATGAAGTGGTTGTCATGTGCAGGGTGGTGAGCCAAGGTGGCTAATTTATTTCCGGAGGAAAAAGAATGGGGCTCTGGTGCGGGCGCGGCTGGGCTGGATGAGCTGGACGACGTGCTGGAGAGGCAGAACGCGGGAGATGGGAGAGCGTTTGGGCGCAGCTGGATGTTTGATTTTGAAGCAGGAGAGTTCCTCATGACCCCTACGCGAAAAATAGTGCTTGCCGACGAGACTGCAGCATGGATTATGTGGTGCGAGAAGGCGGTGCGAACCGCAAGATATCATCATGTCATTTATTCCCGTAATTACGGTCAGGAATATGACGGCTTGATCGGCAGGGGGATGAGCCGCGGGGCGCTTGAATCGGAGATTCAGCGCATGACGACGGAGGCATTGATGGCAGATCCGCGTACGGAGCGGGTGGATCAGTTTTCTTTTAGCTGGTCGGGGGATGCCTGCTTGTTCTCCTGCCGTGTGATGAATGCAAGGGAAGAGACGGCGGTTTTGGAAGGGAGCGTGAGCGTGTAATGGCAGGAATGCCAATATATTTGCAAGAACAGACGGAAGAACAGATTATGCAGCGGATGCTGAACCGGGTGCCTGACGATATTGATAAATCGGAGGGCTCTTTTATTTGGGATGCGCAGGCTCCGGTGGCATTTATGCTGTCGGAAGCGGCGCTTTGGGCCAGGCAGGTGCTGGAATGGGGCTTTGCCAGCTCGTCTTACGGGCCATACCTGGATATGCGGGCGGGAGAGCATGGCGTTGTGCGGCGTGCGGCGACGGCGGCAACCGGACAGGTTCAGTTTACCGGGACGCCCGGTACGACGGTGCCTGCGGGAACACTTGTAGCTACTCCGGCAGACGAAATTACAGGAGAAGCTTCGATTGGATATGCGACGACGGCTGCTGTAACACTGGATGACAAAGGTGTGGCATTAGCGGGCATTCGTGCCGTAGAGCCGGGCCGAAATGGGACGGTGCCTGCGGGTGTGATTACGGTGATGTCGGCTTCAGTAAATGGGATAGCGGCAGTAACGAACCTCGAGGAGACCCGGGGCGGTACGGACGTGGAGTCGGATGAATCACTGCTGGAGAGGTTTTTGAATCAGGTACGGAGCCAGGGGACGAGCGGCAATAAGGCTCAGTATATGAAGTGGGCCGGAGAGGTGCCGGGCGTTGGCGGCGTGCAGGTTCGTCCGTTATGGAACGGAGCGGGAACGGTCGGCATTTATTTGCTCGATACGGACAAACGTGCGGCTAATGATGATATCGTCGCTGCTGCCCAGCAGTATATCGACCCGACCCAGGATGGGCAAGGAGAAGGCACGGCCCCGGCCGGGCCCATCGTGACGGTGATGGCGGCCGAGGAAGTACCGATCAACATCAGCGTTAAGCTGACACTGGCGGACGGCGCTACTATAACCGAGGTGAGATCGTTGATCGACAAGGGGGTACGGGCTTATTTGAAACAGCTTGCTTTTGTTGATCCGCTCGTTCGAGTAACCCGCATTGCTTCGGTCTTGCTTGATATTCCCCCAATCATCGATTACTCGATGCTAACCGTGAATGGCAGCACGGATACGAACATCCAAATTCAGCCTGGTCAGGTTGCTGTACTGGGGACGGTGGAAGTGTATGAGTAGTGTAGTTATGGAAGCTTTTTGGGATGACATAAGCAGGAGGCGACGATTGTTGTTGAGGATGGTGAGAGCCCATGAATTTTAATGCGATGATAAGTGCTGAAATGGGTGGTTGTCTATGAGTACTCAGATGATGACGAGTCCGAAAGGGCGTGAGCTTTTTTCGTACCTACCGGGGTATTATGAAACTTCCCGAGTGATGCAAGGGGACATGAACGCAAAGGGCACGGAACTGGATTTGCTGTATCAGACGCTGGATGAAACGTTGGAGCAGTTTTTCGTAAAGACGGCCACTTGGGGACTGGATCGCTGGGAGCATGAGCTGGGGATTGAAACAGACCTGGCCAAGCCGCTAGAACAGCGGCGAGCTGTGGTGGAATCGAAGCTGAGGGGTGCCGGGCAATTCACGGGCCGTTTGGTCAAAAATGTAGCCGAAGCGTATGACGGGGGCACAGTCGATGTATCTTTTCAGCCGGCGGAATGGAGCTTTACGATTAAGTTTATCGATACCATTGGTGTTCCACCGAATCTGGATGACCTGAAAGCAGTCATCGAGGAGCTTAAACCGGCACATCTGGCAGTCGAATATGAATTCAGCTATTTGCTGATTCAGGACATCCATGCCGTAATGACGCTTGACGAACTGCAACAGGTGCCATTATCAAAATTTGCAGGAGGTGGTTCAGTTGGCAAGTAACACAGAACACTTGAATTTGCTGAAGAAGGATCCAGTAGCGGATGGGAATGAGACATTTAATATTGAGACGATGCTGAACGAGAATTGGGATAAGATTGATGCGGCAGTGGGGGATATATCTTCTATTCCTACGAAGGCTAAGGATGCGGCAGGCGCGATCACGGAGCTTTTTCAATCTGGCGTTGACGGAAAAAACCGCTTGGAAGCCGCCGTCATCGCCAAGGAAGGCACGGTTTCCAAGCAAGGAACGGTTGCAACCTTTGCTGAACTGGACACGGGTATACGCAGCATACCTGTAGGTATTGATACTAGTGACGCAACAGCAGTAGTAGGGGATATTATTAGTGGGAAAACCGCCTATATTAAGGGTGCAAAAATCACAGGTAATATTCCGGATAGAGGCGCAGGGGGAATAGTTACTCCTGGCACTGTGGATCAGACGAAAGCGGCTGGGCGCTATACAAGCGCGATAACAATTAAAGGCGAACCTAATCTAGTGGCGGGTAATCTACCGAAGGATAAGAGTTTTTTCGGGATAGTCGGCGCATTGGAGCGTATGACCACAGCCGAGAAACAGGCTATTGCTGCGGCAATAACGGGGAAGGGTGTGGCTGCTACCACATCAGATACAAATACGGTGTTAGTCCAGAAGATTGGGCAGATTGCGACGGGTTCTGCCGCTTGGGTTGATTTTTCATCGGGGAGTGTTACTGTTAATAACTCTACATCGAATACTCAAGATATAATTACTATACCTTCATTCAATCAAGTGATAATGTTCGTTCCTAAGAGCAATTCTAGTATAATTGGCCATGGATCTTTCGCTGCCCCTATTTCAATTAGATTTAGGGACAATAATGGCGTCAGGACTGAACCGATTTTTAATATTTCCTTAAGCGACACCTCAGTAGGGGGAGTGCCGTTTTATCTAGATAAACCTAGTAGAATATTAAGGAGAACGGCGCATAATACAAACACATCAAATTTAGAAATTCCTGTACCTTCTAGTATGAATTTAAATGGGCCCATAACTTTGGAGTTTTACGCTTACGGCACCACGACATACAACTACATTGTTAAACTTGAAAAGTTTCATGCAAGGGTGGCATGGTGTTAAAAAACAGTAATCACATTGAAAAATATACTTTCATGCCCCCGACCCCGGGGGCTAATCTTTTTGAAACGGAGGGAGCAGGATGGAAATTACGATTATTATCTCCATTGCTACAGCCGTTAGTGGGATTTTGCTTGGCTGGTTGGGGCGCACGCGGGCCATACGCCAGGATACAGCGAAAGACGCGAAGGCGGGAGCTACCCTGCAGACAGACGTGGAATACATCAAGCGCGGCGTCGATGATATCAGGGTGGACATGCGAATCCAAAGCCAGCGTGTGGATGGAATATCAGAACGAGTGACACGAGTAGAGGAATCTACTAAGCAAGCACACAAACGGATAGACCGCTTGGAAGAATAAACTATATCAAACCAGGAAAGGAAGATCAAGATGGACTGGAACGTCATTTTTGAGCTGATTCATCCCATTTTATTCGGTGTCGTAGCGGCATGTTGGGTGATTGGCTATATTCTTAAAAAAACGCCTAAGGTGCCTGACTGGAGTATCATCTATGTGGTTACCGTAGTTGCTATGCTGCTGACGATATGGCTGCTCGGCTGGGGGCCGGAATCGCTGATTCAGGGCATTCTTACGGGCGCTTTTGCGGTGTATGGCAATCAATTTGTGAAGCAAGCGTTGAAAGGAGCGGATGATTAATGAAAATGATATGGATTGACGCAGGCCACGGCGGGAAAGATCCAGGGGCAACTGCCAATGGATTGAAGGAAAAGGACATTACCCTCCAAATATCTCTTGCCATGAAGCAACGTCTTGAATCTCAGTACACGGATGCAAAGGTGCTGCTCTCACGCAGTACAGATGCAGATATGACATTAAAAGAACGCACTGACAAAGCCAATCAGGCGGGCGCTAATATCCTCATTTCTGTTCACTGCAACGCCGGGGGCGGCGCGGGAGGATTCGAATCTTACCGCTACACCTCAGCATCTCTGGCTTCCAAATCCCTGCAGGACGTTTTGCATAATGCAATTATGACGGAGCTTAAGCCGTATGGCGTTACCGACAGGGGGAAGAAGTCGAAGAACCTCCACATGGTTAGAGAAAGCAAAATGCCCGCGGTGCTGACGGAGAATTTGTTTATCGATGCAGCTGGCGATGCGAACAAGCTAAAGCAGCAGAAGGTTATAGAATCCATCGTAAAAGGACATGTGAGCGGTATCGCCCAATTTTTGAGCTTGAAGCCAAAGGGAAGTAAATCGCAGGAGTCGGTCGATCCTGAGAAAACGAAGAACTGGAAAGAAAACGGCCGTGAATGGCTCATTTCGCATGCCGAGATCAGCCCGGAATGGAAAGCAACCGATCCGATCGATATCGGGACGCTCGGTACTATTCTCAGCAGACTGCTGAAGTAAGTTCCCATGGCGCCTGGGAGTTTACCTTGCGTAGCTATGCTTTGTACATGATCTACCTGTTTCACTTGTTATCTCACACTAACTGGATTTGTTGTATTTAAAAGCTGCCGTTTATCGTTAAAAATGCAACTAGCTGCATTCTTGCACTTAAAAATGAAATATGAAGGCTGGTCAGGCAAAAAAACGTGGTCTAGATACATGAA
>NZ_JBHGVC010000005.1:0-606164 GCF_042714055.1 Paenibacillus lentus | reverse complement strand
GAAATCCAGTTAATTCCTCCTAAATCGTAGAAATCTCATAAATAGCTGTATAAAATACAGTTATTTAAATGCGTCTGGGCTAGAAAGCCTTTGTCCGCCCTCTATTCGCCTTTCATTCTTCCTACCATTCTCACTATGATCTACTCCTCCATCTGCCCTTACCCGTCGTGACCCTGCCCTGCTCTCGTCCGTTATGATCCTGTTCTTGTCACAGCACTTGCCCTTGTGCTTGTCCTTGCCCTTGCCCTTGCACTTGCACTTGCACTTGCACTTGCACTTGCACTTGCGCTTGCGCTTGCCCTTGTCCTTGCACTTGTCCTTGCACTGCCCTTGTCCTTGTCCTTGTCCTTGCACTTGCACTTGCACTTGCACTTGCCCTTGCGCTTGCACTTGCGCTTGCACTTGCACTTGTTCTTGCCCTTGCCCTTGCACTTATCCTTGCCCTTGCACTTGCACTTGCGCTTGCCCTTGTCCTTGTCCTAGCACTTGTCCTTGCACTTGTTCTTGCCCTTGCCCTTGCACTTATCCTTGCCCTTGCGCTTGCCCTTGCACTTGTCCTTACGCTTGTACCTGGCCTTGCCTTTGCACTTATCCCTGCTATTGATCCTACACTTGCACTCGTTCTTGCTCTCGGTTCCCTTCGCAAGCTTCTTCCGCAGCGTCAGCTTGGCTCGCCGCTCCACCATCGAATTGCAGCGCCCCCAGGGTATAACCCGCATAAACCGGGGTCAATCCAGCGAAAAGCTCTGCGGCAGTTTCAGGCTTCTTTATCGCCGTCTTATAGACGCTAACGATTGACTTTAACTGCTCCGGCCGATAAGTCGAGCCTTCGATCCGGCAAATGGACAGTCCCGCCTCCTGAAGCTCTTGGATGACCGGCAGCAAGCATAGC
Source organism: Paenibacillus lentus (assembly GCF_042714055.1). GTDB lineage: Bacteria > Bacillota > Bacilli > Paenibacillales > Paenibacillaceae > Fontibacillus > Fontibacillus lentus_A. Next base: position 605,272 of record NZ_JBHGVC010000005.1, on the reverse strand, counting down.
TCCTTGGCGAGCGTCAGATGACAGCGGCCGTAGACATCGCGGTAGACCGGATTCTCGCCCTTGTCGGTCATCAGCACCAGAACTTGGTTGTCCACGTACTGATTGTTCTCTTCCGCGATCGGTTCAAACACCTCGGCGTTCTCATACAGATCATGCTCCATGTACATAAGAGCCGGCGAGCCGTGCACGACCGCTTCCAGTGGAACCGCCGCGTTCTCCAGCAGCTTGGCGAAGTCATGAAGCGGCAGCTCGAGGGAAGCCGTAAACCGTTCAACTCCAAGCCTCGAATACATTTCCGCAGACAGATGATTGAAAATATTCAAATTGATATCGCCCACGAGCGGATATCCCTTAGAAGCGAATTTGTGGATAGCACCAAGGTTTGTCACAAGAATCCCATCGATCGGCAGGCGTTCTCCGGACAGCAGCCCGTCATACATCTCAAAATGCAGCTCCGTCATCATTCGCGGCAAGCCCAAATACAGCTTGGCCTTGCCTTTGATCGCTGCCAGTTGGGCGATATCCTGCTTCGTGAACGGCCGATCCGGCTCGAACACATCGCCTGACAAGTAAATATGATCCGCTCCGCCCTCAAGCGCTGCCTGCGCCTGCGCCACACTGTTTACATGCACGGAGAGTTCCATTTGCTTGTCTGCAGGACGCCCTGCTCTGATGCGTACGGCCGAAGCCTCGGCGAGACGGGCTGCGACCTCGCTCAGCCGTTTGTCCCCCAGCTTCCGCTCTTCCGTCGGTGTACTGAATACCTTGCCCGTACTATAAAATTTACCTGTTCCCTCATAGCGTTTATTTATATAAGACAGCCCTGGACGGCCAAAGGCGTAGCCTGTAGATAAGTCCCGCTTGCGATTGTCGTACAGCAGCTTGGTATCGCGGCCCCGTTCAAAGCCGACCGGATCGTCTATGTAGCGATCAATCGCATTTCCATAGGCATTGACAAGCATTAGCACAAATTCTGTATCGCGCATGCGCCCTTCGATTTTAAAAGACGTCACGCCGCCATGGATCAGCTCGGGAATGTGCTCGTACATGAACATATCCTTCACGGCAAGCGGATATTCGGAAGGGTACACGTAGCCGTCCTTCTTCACCCGATAGTCCCAGCGGCACGGCTTAAGACATTTGCCGCGGTTGCTGCTCATTCCGAAAACAAGGGAGCTGAAATAGCAATTCGCCCCATGCACGGAGCACATATCGCCATGAATGAAATATTCCAGCTCCATCCCCGTCGTTTCACGCAAATAGCGCGTCGTCATCAGATCCATTTCCCTGGAAGTCACGACCCGGGTGACTCCCATCTTGCCCAGCGCCTCGATCATCTCGCGGTTGTGCACATTCATCATGACCGAGGAATGCACGGGAAGCTTCAAAGCCATTTCCTGAATGAGAGCGAGAATGGCAAAGTCCTGAACGATGATGGCGTCCGGCCCCGCCTGCTCCAGAAAACGCAAATAGTTCCGCGCCTCTTCGATTTCCCCTTCGTTAAGCAGGTTGTTCACTGTAACGTACACTTTTTTATCCAAACCATGAGCCAGCTTGATGGCCTCGATCATCTCCGGCCGACTGAAATTGTAGCCTTTACGCATCATGCGCATATTGAGGCTTGGCCCTCCGAAATAAACAGCGTCGCAATTGGCGTGAATCACTTCCTTGAAAATTTCAAACGTTCCTGCCGGTGCAAGCAGCTCGACTTCTTTTCCATTAAAATAACGTGCCACAGCATTTCTCTCCTTCCCTACCTGCATCTAAGTTGTAACTAGCCGTCTATATTTATGAAAGCTGGCCAATTTTTGTGAATGATTTCACGAAATTCCCTGCCAACCTCCTTAGACTCTCTTTAGTTCATCCTGCTTATATAATGCATTACACCCATATCCATGTTCGCAGCGTATCTATAGCATCTATAGCGTCTCTTTCGCCCATACCATCTATTCCGTCTATAGCGTCTACCATCTATACGTTTATACCGTAACTATATTAATGCCTGTGCATCCAAGAGCCCTCAGTTACCGCGGGTTCATCCATCAAAGCTCCATCTTCTATGCTTTATATCAAGATTCTGTACATGAGCACGGCGAAGACCAAAAGAGCAAACGACAAAACAAACCAAGTGTCGCGGCTCTTCCATACGAGCAAATGATACTCCGAACGCAGCGCTCCGATTTGATAGCCTCTCGATTCCATCGACAACACCAGCTCCTCCGCCCGGCGGAAAGCACCGACTGTCACCGGAACGAGAAGCGACACGAGCATTCTCCCCTTTTCCTTCCACGGCAGCTCTCGCAAATCAGCGCCTCTTGCAGCCTGCGCTTTCACGATCTTCTGCGACTCATCGAGAATCGTCGGGATGAACCGCAGAGCAATGCTGATCATCAGAGTCAAGCGCTGGGCGGATACTCCAATGGCCTCAAGCGGCTTCAATACGCCAGCCATCCCTTGGTTCAGCAACCCGGGCGTCGTTGTAAAGGTGAGAATCGCGGTAAAAGAAACAAGCAGTGCCATCCGCGAGGCCGAGATGAGTCCGAGGCTGACCCCGCCGGAATACAGCGTCCAGGAGCCGAGCTGCCAAAGCGCTGTCCCCTCGGTCACGGTGAAGCACTGTACGGCGAAGATAAACACCATCAGCACCCAAAGCGGCTTCGCCGCCTTCGCATAATATTTGAGCGGAATCCGCGTCGCCATCATATAAGCCAGCGAAAAAACAGCAGCAGCGCCAAGCGCAGGCCACGAGCCGACAGCGACGATCGCAATGAGATACAACAGCATGGCCGTCAGCTTCGCCCGAGGGTCGACGCCGTGTACCCAGGAGCCGGTATCGATGCTGCGGCCGATCAGCAGCTTTCCCCTCATGCCAATCTCCCCTCTCTGTCTCTTGGTCTGCCTTCCGCCGAGAGCACCTCCGCAAGACGCTCCACCAAAGACTCCGGCGTCAAGCATGGCTTCTCCGCCTCCAGTCCATAGTCGGCAGCCAGCTTGTTCCACAACGTAATGCATTCTGGAAGGGCTAATCCTTCCTCCTCAAGGCAGGCAGCTTCCCGGACGAGCGCATCAGTCGTGCCCTGGAACAGCGTTCGGCCGCCCTTCATCACGATCCAGCCATCTACGTACGGCAGCAGCTCTTCCATCCGATGCGTCACGACGATCACCGTTTTGCCCTGCTCCAGATGGAGCTTGGATAGCAGCGCGGCAAGCTCGGCTCGGCTCTGTGGATCGAGGGTCGCCGTCGGCTCATCCAAGGCGATTACCTCCGGATCCATAGCCAGAACAGAAGCGATAGCCACTTTGCGCATCTGACCGCCGCTTAGGTGGAATGGATTCCTTTGAAGAATCGATTCATCCAGCCCAAGCAGGGAGAGCGCCCATTTCGCCCGTTCCCGCGCTTCCGAAAGAGTCATTCCAAAGTTGAGCGGGCCAAAGCAAATATCCTTCTCCACCGTGTCCTCGAACAACTGCTGCTCGGGAAATTGAAAGACCAGCCCTACGCGCCTGCGCAGCTCGCGCATTTTGGGCGCTTTCTCCTGCGCATTCACCACTACATCCAGAATCCGCACGCGTCCTTCAGTCGGCTTCAGGATACCATTGAAGTGCTGCAGCAGCGTCGATTTTCCAGAGCCCGTCGTTCCAGCAATCCCCGTGAATGTTCCAGGCCGAATATCGATATTGACGCCCTCCAGCGCCCCGCTTCGCCATAAGCTGCGCTCATCGTAAGCGTAGCTGACTTCCTCGAATGTAATAGCCATAATATCACCGCCTCCTTAAATGCCCGCCATGGAGAATGCTCTCTCCATCCATCCCCCGTTTCCTTAATTCCTGCAGCAGCCTCACCCGGTAAGGCGCGATCAAACGGCACTCCTGCAGCAGCTCTTCATCTGCAAACAGCTCCGCAGGAGTACGATCGGCAGCGATGGCCCCGCCCCGGAGTACAATTGCCCGGTCCGAGGCCATAATCTCTTCCGCGTCATGCGTAATCGATATGAGCGTATAATCCCCGCTCTTCCGCATGTCCTGCCATATTTGCAGCAGCTCTCCGCGGGCCTTCTCATCCAGCATGGAGGAAGCTTCATCGAAAATAACGATGCCGGGCTCCATTGCCAGAATCGAGGCGATGGCTACCCGCTGCTTTTGTCCCCCGGACAGCTCCGCCGGATGCTTGGATAGCAGATGTCTGATTTCCAGCTTCTCGGCATAACGCTCCACCCGGCCCCTCATTTCCTCGCGGGAGAGACACCGTCCTTCAAGCCCAAAGGCAATATCCTCTTCCACCGTAGCTCCGATAAATTGGTTATCCGGGTTCTGGAACACCATGCCGATGCGGGGACGGATCTCCCAGACCGATTCCCGTGTCAGCTCCCGGCCCTCCACACTGATTGTGCCGTTATTTACGGCCAGCAATCCACCGAGCAGCTTGGCGAGCGTCGACTTGCCGCAGCCGTTAGGGCCCACGACCGAGACCCAGCTTCCGGAAGAAATACGAAGCGTTACCTCATCCAGAACCGGAGCATCCGGCACATATGCGAAGGAAACCTGCTTCAATTCATAAGCAAATTCCGCTGCAGCCATCTCCTCACCCCCTTAATCTGTCAGAAACGATTCAAACAAAGACAGCCTGGAAAGCGCGGGAATCAAGTAACGAACCGCAATCCCGACCGCAATCCCCGTCAGCACGCCTGTAATGAGAAGCATTGGCAGGTAATAGAATATTTTCGTTGTCAGGAAATACAGCGATGCTGCGGTAAGCTGCCCAATGTTATGGGCAATCCCCCCAACGATACTTATGCCGATCATGCTCAGTCTCTTGCGTCCTACCAGGAGCAGGAACCACATCGCCGCAAAACTGAACAGCGCGCCCATAATACTGAACAAGAAGCTGGAGAATGTACCGAAGATAAAGGCTGTAAGCAGCGTCTTCAGCAGTACCATCATCAGGGCGTCCCTCGCCTGCAGGAAATAAAGACAGGTCAGCACCATAATATTCGCGAGCCCCAGCTTCGCGCCCGGAACCCCCATATTAATCGGAATATGCGATTCAATCAGGCTTAGCACAACCGCAACCGCCGCGAAAATGGCGACGATCACCGTTCTTTTCAACACGAGGCTGGAAGATTCGCTGCCCAGTGACCTCTGTGTGGTTTCCTTATTTAACGATGGCATCGATATCATCTCCTTCCCCGGGATTTCCTTCAATTTCCACGATCATTTTGTGCGGGAGACAGACAATCGTCCCTCCGTTACGCTGGACAAACCCGAAGGTCAGACATAATTGATCGGGACAGTCCGCCTCAATCATCTCTATACCATAATCATGTACCTTCAAAATGTTAAGGCCATCCTCAGTTTCGATCTCAATGATTTGTTCCTCCTCCGTGAGCTCCACGGATCGAACCAGTTTTCCATCTACTTTAATATTGGCGACAAGCGGATTGTCATTGTGATTTTTTTCACTTAAATCTTCAAAAAACCACCTTGGAATGAGAAATGCCAGAGCAACAACGACGATCAAGCCGATCAGCAGGACATCTCCACGTTTCATAGAGAAAACTCCCTTATTTTTTAATTATATAAATTCTAGACGAACTCATTATAACCCCTGTTTTCCAATCCTTCAATGACTAACCTGTGCGATTTCTCTCATTTTTCCGGTTGTCACAAAACCCTCACTTTGTAAGGAATTTAATGGAATAATCATTACTTTGTGAAAAATATTACTTTTAACCTTTTGCACTTCTTGATACAATAAATTTGAATGGATCAATTTAGAAGCAAATGAAATGAGGCGGCGCAAATGAAGCATAGCAGACTAATCACCATTGGATTAACCTTCCTACTCTCAGCATCTTTATTGGCTGGATGCGGCACGAATGCGGCCCCTTCCTCAGGCTCCGTCTCCTCGAACGAAAAAGCGGCAAATGGGCATGAAACCGTGAAGCCGATGGCTGAAACATTTTTTATTTTCGATACTGTCGTCAACGTGAAAATATACGATGATCGCGCGACAAGGGACAATTTCAATGAAATCGAAGCCCTGCTGAAGGACATCGACAGCAAGATCAGCCGGACACTGGAGAGCAGTGAAATTTACCAGGTAAATAGCCAATCCGGCAAATCACCCGTAAAGGTGTCCCCCGAAACGTTCGAGCTTGTCAGTAAAGCGCTCGACTATGCAAAGCGGACGGACGGAAAGTTCAACCCGGCCATCGGTAACTTGGTGACGCTATGGAATATCGGTCATGAAGGCGCCAAAGTGCCTGATGGTGATCTCATTACCGCTGCAAAGGCGCTGAGCGACTATCGCCTGATTGAACTGAATGAGGACTCCCAGGAAATTTATTTGCAAAAAGAAGGCATGGCGATCGACCTCGGCTCTATCGGTAAAGGCTATGCCGCAGATGCCATTTACGCGTATTTGGAGGCACAAGACTTCAGCAGCGCCATCATCGATCTAGGCGGCAACATTTATGCCATGGGCAGTAAGCCGGGCGGCAAGATGTGGAACATCGGCATCCAGGATCCGGACAAGGATCGAGGGAACCCGATCGGCACGATCCAGGTCGAAGATAAAACTATCGTGACCTCGGGTATATATGAACGCTTCTTCATCGAGGACGGCAAGCTGTATCAGCATATTCTTGATCCCGAAACCGGTTATCCGGTAGACAACGGCATCAGCAGCGTAACGATCGTGACGAAGCATTCCACCGATGCCGATGCCCTCTCAACAACATTGTTCGTGCTTGGTATCGAAGACGGATTGAAGTTTATTGAGAATACGCCGGACACGGAGGCATTGTTTATTTCCAAGGAGAAGAAGCTATACGCTACATCCGGATTCAAGGACTTGCTGAACAAGACGAACGATAGCTATACATTCGCCAACTAGACGCGAGGCTCGCTTCATTGCTTGATGCCGGAGAATTGCCTTGGAACAGCAATAGGCCCGCATTTCCCTCCCGCTTCGGTGATACTGAAGCGGGTTTTATTTTGATGGAATACTTGTTTTCATTTTAATACTGTAGTATAATTAAAAATTGAGTTGCAAAATACAGCTTTAATGTGTAGTTCCTCACAAGATTATAGCCCTCCTATACCTGACCAGGTAAATGAAAATTCCTTTGAATGACCCAAAGTAAGGATTTAATGTATTTCTGATTCACACTGGCGCGGTCATCGGAGCCGCAAGGACAAAAGAGAGGTAGGGCTTTTGTTGTTTTAGAAAATGATTGTGGTTGTAGTCTGAGCAGGAACAAAAGTTGTTCTTCCCGTGTACAGAAGAACAGTAATTATATAAAGCACAAACGCCCGTTTCCACTTTAGCCGTGGTAACGGGCGTTTGCATGTGTAATTTTTCTACTAGTTTCTGATATCGCTTGTAAGTAGTTCAGATATTATAATTAATAATAAGATTTATTACTAATCAATTATAAAAAAATCATCTTCTATATGACCATCAAAAGTAAACAAGATCTTATACATGCCAATGTTCTTACCCTTGTATCTTATGGGGATGACAACATGAACATGATTGTAATTAAATTCTGGAAAATTATCAAATGTAATTGATACTGATTGAACTTCGACTTCTAGAAACGCTGGATCATAATTTGGGAAATTCTTTTCAAATTCTTCGGGATCCTCCTCACTATACAATTTAATATTTTCCCAAAAACCCTCAATTGCTCTCCTTACGACTTGCATTTTATCAATCCATAGCTTCATAGATGTAATTTCAATAAGACTCCCCATAAAGTACCTCCAGATGTTTATTTATGTGTTTTTTCAAATACTTCAAATAGTATATGTCCTGTGGATTTATCATAGTTTCCTAAAGCACGATATGCGCCAAAATCTCCTTTTACCTTAATCTCATATTTGTAATTTTTATTTCCAATTTTTATCCCCTGACCATTTAATATTTTTATTCCATTCGCACCTTTCGCACCCACAATGCCTTTTTTCATTGCATTTGCAAATTTTTGTTGCGCCTTTCTACCAAGTGTATTACCAATTTCAGTATAAGCTGAACGTTTTATCCACCCCTTTGTAACCTTGTTTGTTGGGCCACCTATGCTTCCAATAACAAGAGCTTTCATGGTTTCTTCTGTTTTTTCATTACGCTCGAACATATTTAATAATTCATTTTTAGCCCAATCTGCTTTTTCTGGTGTATTTTCACTTTTAATATAATGGTTACCCGTCGCTAAATTGAATAAATATTTGAAATTATTATTTTTATCCAACAAATTTCTAGAATCTTTTTGAGCCTCTGTACCTAAAATGTCTCTTATTACCCACCAGGCATCAGAATTCGGACCTTCGGCACCTGCAATTTCTAGGAACACTTCGGCATTAGCTTTACCTATCGCATGCCCACTAGGATCCGTATAAATCAAAGGATTATTATGCACATACGTATACAAGTTCTGGCTCAGCGGGTTAGTAATGTCCCCTTCATAGCTATCCTTTGATACGAATCTTCCCGCGTTCGGATCATACCAGCGGGCTCGGAGATACTGCAAATCCGTCGTTGCGTCCCAGTACTCGCCAGAGTAGCGGAAGATATTCGGAACGGTCTCTTCCTCATGCTCCGGGTTGCCCCAAATATCGTAAGTATAGCTGTTCAGCTGGTTCCCCGCGCTATCGACCAGGCCTACTACATCGCCATGACCATTAAATTGATAATACTGGACTTCTCCGGTTGCTTGATCCACCCGGGACCATAGCCGTCCGGCTAAATCGTAGATGTAGGTATAGGTCAAGCTCGGTGTCCCATTGCCCACGTCTGCTTCTGCAATTAGCTTCGCTTGTTCGTCATAGTAATAGCGGTTACGCTCTGCTCCCTCAGCCCGCTCGTATAGCAAGCCGTCTCCGTTATAGCTGTAGCTGACTTCTGTACCATCTTCACCCGTTACCTTTGTTAGACGGTTGAGGCTATCGAAGGTGAATTCGGCATTCGTCATGCCCCTAACCTGCTGGCCCTCTACCTCGAGGCGATTGCCGCGCTCATCGTAGACGTACTTCTTGCTGATGTCTTGTCCATTCTCCTCTTGAATTCGATTCAACGAATCGTAAGCGTAGGTATCGGCGGCTCCGTCCTGGCTGCGAGAAATAATGTTCTTATTGTCGTCGTATTGATAAGTGAACTGCAGGCCAGCAGCACGCTGTACTTCTGCATTTTCACTCATAAGAGCTGCTGAGCCGCTTCTCAGCGTACTTCCCGCCGCTCCAGGCGCGAGAGTCATTGCCGTCAAGTCATAGCCTTCATACGAGTATGAGGTACTTAGTCCATTACTGGAAGACTGGATCTGCAGCAGCCCGTTCGTCTGGTAGTCGAAGGTTATCCGATCCACTGGTGACCCGGAAGCGAAAGCCGACATTCTTCCATTGCTTGCTGCATCATGGACTACATCCAGAGCGCTAACCCGGTTCATGGTATCCAATGTATACTGGGCGCCTGTCGTTTTACCGGAAGCATCCTTCAGCGTGTATCCCGTACGCATCTGCTTGTTATAGGAATATTCGATTTGCGTACCGTCAGGATAGGCGATCCTCGTTAGCAGCCCGCTTTGTGGATCATAGCTATACGTCGTATTCCCTGTAGCGTCGGTCATTCCGGTACGGCGTCCCATCGCATCGTAACTATATTTTATCTGCTGGCCAGGCGCTTTGATCAAGGTAAGCAGGTTATCGCTATTATACTCGTACTCCGTAAATTGACTCGCGTGATCCAGCGATTTGATCAGATTTCCTCTTGAATCGTAAAAGAAAGCCTTAACCAGCCGTTCCTCATTAATTTGCCGAATCAGATTGCCAGCTTGGTTATATTCCTTCTCTATATAAGTATTATCCGGATATTGAATTTTGGTAAGATAACCTGCCAAGCTGTACGTATAACGTGTTGAGCGCTGCTCAGGATCGGTAACGGAAACCATTCGACCAAGTGCATCATATTCAAATCGGCTCTGTCCGCCATTTCCGTCCGTGACGATCACCGGATTACCTTCCAAATCATAGACTGTCTGCTCCAAAGGAACATATACCCCGTTTCTCGATTCCTCGAACGTCAATACATTTCCGAGCAGATCCGTCTTCTCCCGATGCTTCACGCCAGCAGGGTCAGTATAAATCGTCATGCGGCCAACCAAATCGTACTCGATTCTATCCTGAGAACCGTCTGCAAATATAGTGCCCGTAAGGCGATTGAAGCCATCATAGACATAACTGGTTTTATTCCGTTCGGCGTCTACAGACTCTTTCATATTCCCTTCTTGGTCATAAACGTATTGGAAAAGAGCGTCGTCCACCTTCTCCTGGACTAACAGCCCGAGCGGGCTAAACCTTTCGACGTTGACAATGCCTTCCGTGCCCGTAGTCGTGACAGTGTTCAGCTCATCCTCATATCTCACCGTCTTCGTGGTCTGATCACTGTAAAGCGTTTGGATCAGGCGGCCAAGTGCATCATAAGTAAATGAGGTCAACGCACCCGACTCATCTTCTGCCGATTTTAATTCACCTGCTGAAGTATATTCATATTGTTGGTTAACCTCGGTAGGAAATCCATCTACGGAATGAACGACCATCGATCGCTTTGTAGGCAAATGCTTACCGTAAGGGGATTGGTATGTGTAGTTCACCGTGTTTGTTCTTTTATCATCTTTTACATTCGATGAGGTTATGTTTCCGTAAGGATCATAAACCAATTCCGTTTGGGCCAACAGTTTACCGCTGGCACTGTTCTCTCTGACGCTCGATTGCAGAAGACTCCCCTGGTCATTGTATTGATATTGCTCCAGCCTTGACTGATTACTGCTGATCTTCGTGCTGATTTTATTTGGCAAAGCCCAGTAGAACGGCGCGACAGATGCAGTATATTCATAGCTTTTTTCCTGTCCCGTACTCCAATTTTCTGCCGTCACCAGTCCCTCATCATTGTATTGATAGTTAACGGAAAAAGGCTCTGATGTACTCCCTCCCTGCGCATAACTTGCTGCGATCTGAATAGGAGCGTTCCAGCCCTTCGATTCGTCGTAAGTGAATTGCTGCTTGTACTGCGTGCTCCCATCCTCGCTGCGCTGCTCGTCTAAGAAATGGATATCCGGCTTGTTGCTCGATTGAAAGACCTTACTAAAGACTAGCGTATCCTTGGAGCGTGAAGCTTCCATCGTCGTTGTCCAGGTTGCTGAATCCCCATAACTATTCAAATCCTCACCCGAATAACTGAATGTTACCGGCTGAAGAACTTCATCGCCTGCCGTAGTGGAGTAAGAGTCCTGACGTGTTCTAACTTTAAATACAAAGTCTGTTGCATAATCTCCGATCTGCTTCCGCGCTGGCAGGTAATCAAAATCAGTCACCCCTGAACCGGGACGAACGATACGGAGCAGCAGCGCAGATGATTTAACCGGTTGGAGTGCCTCTTGATTGTTCAATGAAGATAAGAAATTAAACCGGGATTCCGGGTAAAAATAAAAGTATTTCGTGCTGCGCCCAACCGCATCCTTTACCTCGCTTAGAATCTTCTGGCTATACTCCTCCTTCTGGAAGTATTCCATCTTTCGATTTGTACCGGATTGAGTTACTGTTACTTGGTCTCCCGAATAGGAGAAGACCAATTCATTGCCGTCGCTATTGACGATTCGTGACAAAACCGTACCTTCGCCCTGTACAGCATAGTGAAAATATACTTTATTCCCGTAATTATCAGCCGTCAGGATCAAATGCCCTGAAGAATTGAAAAAATATTGATTTCCATTGCGCACGGACAGCTTTATTTCGCTTGTCGAATTTCCGACTGTTTGCGTGCGATCAGTTGTCAATTTTAGATCGTTCCATAAATAGCCTTCCAACTGCAAATCGTCAGACAGTTTGTAACGACCTGTACCAGGGAAATCCAAAATCCGCGAGCCGCCGTAGGTATCAATATACGGGATCTCCCATCTCCACCCTCTGCCAATAGCCGTGTCGAGCTCTTCCCTACGGATGCGGGACTCATTGATATAGGAATCATTCTCGAGCTTAACGCCGATTTCGTCATTAGCCCTAGCGCTGTCATACACACGGATCAGCGGAAACGAGAGGGCCCCCGGCAGCGAGAAATCCATATAACGGAGCTTCATCTCCCCGGTAGCCGTAGCAATTGAATCCGTTCCATAGCCTATTTCATATAAAGAGGAATCATCCTGCAAGGAATAGTGCTTTACTGCCGCTCGATCATACTCAAGGGACTGGACAGTCGCAGAGAAGTCATCTGCTAGTGCAGAGTAAGATTCGCTAGGGCTACTCTCTGCTTCCAGCACAAGGAGATCTGCTTCTTCTATAGCTCGCGATACATTGAAACGGGAAACAGCCGTCTCATACCCCTCTTTTCCCCCTTGCAACGCCGTGTAGATTTGGTACAACGTATAACCTTTAGACAACTGCTCATCCAGCCAATCCTCACTGACTTCAAATTGCCGAAGAATTCCGGGTACCGTAAGTACATTTCCTTCAGCTGATGCAACGGCAGGCGTGCCTTTATTATTTTGTTCCGATGCTCCATATACGACATTTTCCAGCAGGCTGGCGCTGACCAAGGTCAAACATAGAACGAAATAAAGAATTCTCTTCATGATTTCACCTCAATTATTCTGTTAAAAAAGCCTCCGAACCTCAAAACGGATATACTTTCTTCGTTCTTCGCTTCAAATTTCCCTTAGAGTCATATTCGTAAATAAGGATATCTCCTGAAGGATAAATGATTTGAGTCAGCCGTCCATCCGGCCTATATTGAAAAGACGCCCCCGGTCTTATCTCCATTAAGGCCACCATAATTTGCAATTCGAGTGGGTGCGAATTTTTCTCGGCTAGTTTCACGTAATAGGACTTTCCGCCCTCTAGGTCGAACTCCCATACGGTGTAATCAATCCCGAATTCCTGCTCGCTGTTCTCAATTGGTAATTCAGGAGTTACCAGCTCCGGCTGATCATATAAAGTCAGTTCAGGCTGTTGAGAGAATTCCAGCAGCTCCTTTGTGGCAAAGCGGTAACGCCCCGTTTCTGGTGCTACAAAGCGGTAGTAGCCATTTTGTCCGGCTGCTTTATACACGTAGACAACCTGACGATGCAAGAGATCTTCAAAGATATACTCCTGTACGTCGACGATTTCAAATGTTCGGTAAGGAGCCGCAAAAGTGACCGGATTGCCTGATGTCGTTTTCACTTGAATAGTTCCGCCAGCAGGGATTGGGTAGGAAACGGTCGCCTTCTCTCCTTGCTTGATCACCGAGCCGTTTGAATCCAGAATGGTATAATCAAAATAACGATTGCCTGATGTACTTGCATTTGTAGTCAATTTCGTGGGAAAGCTGCCTTTATTCTTATACCCCACACTCTGATTTGTGGGCAATGTACTTTTCAGTAACGCCTGCTCTAGACTAGGCATAGCCTGAAAAGCTTGCCCGTAGGTAATTGTGACTGGCCGATCTGTTGACACCGTTATAACCACTTCCGCCCCGCCAGGAACGGACAGATTACCTTGCTGATCAAATTCAGCTTTTAGCGGCTCTCCATTTGCAGCATAAATAGCATAATCAAACATAGATAATGAATCTTTAGAAGCGTTACTCGTTAAGGTTTGAGATGATGATTGTAAATTTACGAATAAATAGCTTTCATCTTTAGATAGTGTAACTTGGTTAATCGTAGGGTTTTCACCAGGCGTTCCCGTAAAGGAAGTGTAGACCCCGCCAAAGTTTATAATCTCAGTTAATGGTGTAACTGTAATAGAATGTACCGCTGGTACTGAAACGGGAGTAATACGGCTCGGATTCTCTCCTCGAATCGTTCCATCAGGACGCCGTAGTACATAAGCGAATTCCCTTGCCGGGGTTGCGTCGCTGTACAAATATTCCGATTTACCGCTAATATTTACATACGTATAGGAATTACCTGGCATGACCGCAGCCCTTAACATCGCCGGATATGTTGATCGTTCGATAAGGAAAGAATCGGTGTAGGAGAATGTTACCGGGCTTACAGATTGTCCCGTTACGATCGCATAACCTCCGGCAGGTATGGATACACTCCCTTTTTCATCAAAGCCTCCCCGATCCACGCTTCCATCATTGTTGTATATAGCAACGTCATATTTCCCTCCGCTTTGAGCCGTATCGCTGGTGATCGCCCTGAGCTTGGAGCCGATATTCGTAAACAGGTATGATTCCCCATCATGCACGATTTGCCTGGAGATTGCCTCGCCTTGCTTGTCCTTCCAATCGAACAAACGATATATAGCTCCAAAGGTAACCGGTATATCTGACACCGCAGTCACAACAATGTGATTTCCTCTAGATACTTGCGGATTGGTATACGTATTTGCTCTTTTTCCTTGCTGCGTGCCATCCGGATAGTATTCCGCCCAATCGAAGCGGCTTTTGGAAGAAGCAGTAGTATACAAATATCTAGCAGTTGAGCTGATGTTTATAAACTCGAAGCTCTCTCCCTTGGATAAAGTCGCCCTGAAATGTGATGGTTCATCGCTAAGCTCTGCCGAGAAATCATCCGCATACTCAAAGGTAATTGGAGTGCTGTCCCGAACCGTAAATATGACGATTGAGCCAGGGGATAAGATCGGTGTAGCAAGAGAATTAAACCCTTGCGAAACATACTTTCCATTTGCGTCATAAACGGCGTAATCGTACCGGCCTTTTACTGCTCTAGCATCATTCTTAACGCTATTCCGAAGCGTACCGTGATTCGTGAAAATATAAGATGTCCCGGGTGCCGCAGTGACCCTGCTGAGTGCATCATCAGTACGATTTCCTCCCATAAAGGAGCGGTATGGGGCTCCGACACGAACCGGGTTCTCGGTAACCAAAGTAAGGGCTACACGTCTTCCTACCGCCACTAACGGCAATGAGGTCGTATTCGTTCCCCTGGAAACCTCTGAACCGTCCGGCGAGTAAACGACGTAATCAAATTTATCTTTGGAAGTTCCTGCATGCTCCGGACGGTCTGACTTCGTCCCAACATTGGTAAATTCATGACTTTCTCCGGGATATAATACGAGACTATCATATGCCGGCTCATCCGTTTCATAACCATAGAAACCTTCGTATGGAACAGCAACGGTAACCGGTATATCGGATGCTCCTGTAAGGACAATCGTATCTCCTACGCTAAAAGAAGGCTTGGAAGATGAATCTAAACTTGATTTCTCCAAAGTGCCGTCGCTTTTATAAACGGCATAATCATAGCGCATCCCGTTAGAGGATGCTGCATCGCTTATGATGCTTCTAGAAGCGAGTGCTTCATTAGAAAATAAATAGCTCTCGCCGCGATACAATGTCTTTTTCAAAAGAGCTGGGGTTGGCAAGTAAGAGTAAGTTAACACGTCGTTAAAACTTACCGTCACTGGGTAACCGTAGTCTGCAGAAATAACGGTATCCCCCCCTTAGAGTAAACAAGTGGATTTCCCGTATATGCCAGGTCATCGGACAATACTTTCCCATCCGAATTATAAGAGACATAGTCAAAACGAATATTATTAGTTGACTTGGCGTCCGTACTCAAACTCGTGGTAGTGGAAGTATCGTTCGTAAACTGTACGCTCTCCCCCGGATAAATGACTAAGCTTATTTTCGTAGCAGCGGGCATAAACATATAGGTGCTGTCCGTCACCGTTAAATCCTCTGGTATCAGCGTTCCATCGTCAATCTCTATCGTCTCGTAATCTGTAACTCTTTCATCCAGAGAGACGGATTTATCATCCTCTTGTTCTTGGTCAATTACTTCTATAGGCAGTGCTCCTCCTTCGGCAAATGTTGAGAATGGCCCCAAGCTTCCTAAAAGCAGCAGAACAGTTAAGCAAAAAAGAATTAATTTTCTAAGGCTCAACCCTCTTCCTCCTTTTCCCATATTTAATAATATCTATATTTGTTATCGGCTAATTCCCAACTTTTCCTTTATAGGAATAAAGCACCTTATTTGGTTCTATAACAACAAAAAAAGCTACCCCAACATAAATCGTTGATAGTAGCTTATATCTATAACTCTAATCCAATTCCCCTCTATTCCACGCTCAAATTGTCCCAGTTTTGCTGGAACTGCTCGTACATCTCGGACTTCGTGATTTTGCCGCCGATGTAGGCCTGGATGCTGCTGGCGAATTCGCCTGACATGCCATTCGGGAACCGGAACCAATTCCAGGTTAGCGCTTGGCCTGCATCGGTGTATTTCAGCACCTCGATGCCGAGCGCGCCGAGATCCTCCTCTTTCCCTTGAATCGTATCGAAAGCCGGGATGAATTGAAACTCCTCGGTAATGTACCTCTTGCCCGTGTCGGAGGAGACCAGCCAGTTGAGGAAGATCTTCGCTTCCTCTTTGACGGGGGAATTCTTGTTGATGACCCAGTTGTTCGGCACCCCGACGAACAGTACGTCATTATCCTCTACCGTGTCGTCGATCGGCATAGGCAGTATGCCCAGATCGAGATCCGGATCGATCCCGTCGAGCTGCCCCTGCGTCCAGTTGCCCTGCTGCATCATTGCGGCCTTGCCGCTGGCTAACAGCGTCACCTGAGTATTGTAATCCGTGGTAAGGGGATTTGGATTGCTGTATTCCAGCGTTAGTTCCAGCAAATCCGTCCACTGCCGCACGATCGGATCGTCCGCGAACTTTGCCGTCCCTTCGTTTAACTGCTGGATAAATGCCGCAGGGTCTTTCTGATAGGCAAAAGCGGCATTGATATTATGGTTGCCGAGCACGAACGATTCCTGATAACCGTTGGAGAACGGGATGATGCCCGCGGCTTCCAGCTTCTGCGCCGCCTCCCGCAGTCCGCTGAGCGTCACCGGGCGCTCGGTAATCCCGGCCTGCCGGAACAGCTCCTTGTTATATATAAAGCCGTAGCCTTCCAGGTTCATCGGCTGCCCGTACAATTTGCCGTCCTTGGTCATCGGCTCTTTGGCCAGCTCCTTGACATCCTTGACCCAGGGCTGGTCAGACAAATCCTCCAGGTATTCCTCCCACATTTCCATCTCGCGGTATCCGCCGATATTGAAAATATCGGGTTCTTCCCCAGAGGCGAATTTCGACCTCAGCGTAGCTCCGTAATCGCTGCCGCCCCCCACCGTCTGAATTTCCAGCTTAATGTCCGGGTGCTCCTTCTCGAATTCCTTCTGCAGCCCTTCCAGCGCCTCGGCGATCTCCACTTTGAACTGGAAAATATGCAGCACCTTGCGTCCATCTTGAATTTCGGCTTCCTGCTGGCCACCGCAGCCTGCTGCAAGCCATACCGTCAGCAGCAGAAGCACAGCCAATCTGCCCATATTCCTTCCTGCTCTCATACCTGCTCGACCTCCCGTCTCTCGATCATGATCATATCTGCCATCATCCTTTGACTGAGCCCTGCGCAATCCCCTCGATCACGTATTTCTGCATGCACAGGAAGAAAATCACGATAGGGGTAATGCCCAGCACCAGAGCAGGCAAGGCCAGATCCCACTGCTTCGTGAACTGCCCGAAAAAAGCAAAGGTTTCGATCGGTATCGTAAACAGCTCCGGCTTCTGCAGGATCAGCGACGGCATCAGATAGTCGTTCCAGATCCACAGCGTATTGAGGATGACTACGGTCACCGCAATCGGCTGCATCAGCGGCAGGACGATCCGGAAGAAGATGCCATAAGACGAGCAGCCATCCACCCGGCCGGCTTCCTCGATATCCAGCGGAACCGACTTCACGAAGCCGTGGAGCAGAAATACTGTAAGCGGCGCGCCGAACCCGAGGTAGCAAAGAATGAGCCCGGTTCGCGAGTTCATGATGCCGAGTATGCTCGTCACTTTGACGAGCGGAATCATGATCGCCTGGAACGGAATGATCATCGCCGCCACATACGTCATAAACAGGATGCGGTTGAACCAGGTCGGCTTGCGAGCCATCCGGTAAGCGGCCATGGAACACATCAGCACAAGCAGCAGATTGCTGAGTACCGTAATTAGCAGCGAATTCCCGAATGCTTTGGGAAAAGACGTCTTCTCCCACGCTCCGGCGTAATTCTCCCATTGGAACGCGGACGGCCAGCCTGCCGCATCGGTCAGAATCTCTCCGAAGCTCTTGAGCGAGTTGATCAGGAGGAAATAGAACGGAACGAGGAACAGCAGACCGCCGAGGATGATCAGCAGCTCGACCAGCACCATTTTTCCGTTATACCGTCTTGCCGTGTCCATTACATCTCCACCTCCTTGCTCTTCGTGGCCCATACCTGAAGCAATGAAATGACCGCCACAATGAGAAAGAACAGGATCGCTTTCGCGGAGCCCATGCCGAACCGGCTGATGTTAAAAGCTTCATTGTAAATGTTCAGCGCGACAGATTCCGTCGATTTGAACGGCCCGCCCTTCGTTAGAGACAGGTTAAGATCAAACAGCTTGAAGGACCAGGATATTGCCAAGAATAAGCAGACCGTCACTGCAGGCATAATTAGCGGCACGACGATTTTACCGAGCACCTGCTGCTTGCCAGCGCCATCCACCTGAGCTGCCTCCATGAGATTCTTCGGCACGTTATTCATCGCGGAAATGTAAATGACCATCAGATACCCGGCGTTCTGCCAGACAAATACAATGACGATCGCCCAAAACGAGGTGGATTCCGTACCCAGCCACGGCAGCTGGAAGAAGCTGAGCCCCGTCATTTCACCGATTGAGTTGAAGCCTCTAACAAAAATAAACTGCCATATAAAGCCGAGCAGCAGCCCGCCGATCACATGGGGCATGAAGAAGACGGTACGCATCACGTTCCGTGTTCGGAACGGCTTGGTCAGCAAATAAGCGAGGATGAATGCAACCAGATTCGTAAGTACGACGCTAAGCAGTGTAAATTTCACGGTAAACGTGAACGAGTTCAGAAAATCAAGATCTCTGGTAAAAATATGGATATAATTGTTGATCCCCACGGGATCGGCATGCCGCGAAATGCCATTCCAGCTCGTAAACGAATAATACAAGCCGAGCATAAAAGGTGCAGCCACAATCAAGATAAAAAACAGCGTAGAAGGGCCTACGAAAATGATCTGCTGCAGCAATTGGGACGCTCTTTTGCGCATCAAACGCTCCCTCCCTTGGCTTACGGTATTGACCTCTTTTACCCTTTAAGCCAAAGATTTGAATCTAGGAGGAAGCTATTCCGTTGGATTGGGAGCTGATGCGGCAGGCTCTGTCGTTCGCTTTGTGCGTTGTCTGCGGTGATGAAGCGCATAGTACAAAATCGTTGTAAAAGCGACGATAATCGCACCGATAAAGTACATCGTTCCATAGCTGGTCATGGCGGCTATAACCCCTAGCACGTAAGAGCCTACCCCATAGCCTGCATCAAAGAATACGAAATAGGTGCTGGTCGCCAGTCCGCTGCGCTGGATCGGAGAGGATTTAATAGCGATCGCCTGAAAGCTGGGGAGCAAGGCTCCATAGCCTAGCCCGATCACCCCGCCAGCCGCAAGAAAGGCAAAGGGGCTATTCGCCTGACTGAGCCAGATCATACCGATGACGAAGAAGAATAAGCCGGGATACACCAAGACATGCTCTCCTTTGCGGTCGAACAACCGTCCTGTAAAGGGTCTCGAGATAAGTATTAGCGCCGCGAAAACGATAAAAAAGTAGCTGGCCATCGGCTCCATGCCGAGGCTTTTGGCATAGACCGAAATAAAAGTGGAGATGGCGCCATAGGAAAAAGCCAGCATAAAGCCGGAGATCGAGATCGGAATGGCTCTCGGTTCAATAAAGGTTTTCCAATGCCATGAACTGGTGCTTGGCTTCTTCACTTCGGGCTGCTGAGGGAGTTGCAGCAGCAGTCCGCAGAGGAGAGAGAGCACCGAGAATACAAGGCACATCATAAATAAGACGGAGAAATTGAAATGAGAGATAACCATCAGACCAAGAAAAGGCCCGAAGACCATGGCTAAGCTCATAAAAAGCGTAAAGTAACCGATCCCCTCCCCTTTACGCTTCTCCGGAATCAGCTTGATGGCGATCGCCGAAGTGGTGGTAGCCGCTATGCCGAAGGCAGCCCCGTGAATGACGCGCAAAACAAGCAGCGGCGCAAAGTCCCTCACAATTAAATATCCAGCGCTGCAAACCGCAAACAGAATAAGCGAGGTATTCATGATTTTTCGGTTGTCGAGCTCATTCAGCCACTTGCCGGCCAAAGGCCGAAAGATAACCGCTGCAATGACGAAAACCGTCGTCACGAGGCCAATTCCCTTTTGGCTGCCGTGCAGCGAATCCAACACAAAACTAGGCAGCGTTACTGCCAAAATATAAAACGTCATAAACACAAAAAAACTGCTGAAGCAAATCAGCAAGAAGTTTCTGTTCCATAATGATAATTCTTTCAATCCTTTTCCTGCTTTCTATGATGTATTTGGGCAAGTTTCCAGCAGGGCGGTTATAATCGTTCGTTTATTTTCTGAAATGCCTGGCGGAGCAGCGTAAGCTCCTCTTCGGTCAAGTCGCTTATATAAGATTGCGTGAATTCAATTTCAACAGGCAATAGTTTTTGGCTCAAGCTTCGTCCGCTTTCCGTGACATGAATCAGAAAAGATCTCCGATCCCCCTTATTGGCCCCTCTGCGTATCAACTCTTTTCTCTCCAGCTGATCCAAAATGCGGGTAACGTTCGTTGGATCCTTCTCCGTGCGCCGAGAGAGCTCCGCTTGTGTAATCCCGTCCTCCTCCGTCAATGTTTGCAGGACAGACCATTGCTCTGAAGTTATGCCATGGGCATGGAACTTCTGCGTTAAATGCTGAGTGATTTTTCGACCTGTATTCGTAATGATATAGCCAAGGGAATCCTTGATTCGCAACGATAACGCCTCCCCACACGATAATTAATCTGTATAACAATTATAGATATAGCAACTATTCACTGTCAACCGAAATGCATAATTTACGTCTGCAAGAATCAGAATAACGTTGTCTTTCCAATTGAATCCAAAGGAGTGTTAACCTATGCGCGAAGGTTTGATTCCTACAGTTCTTGGAGCTGTAGTATCCGCTTCAGCCGCCTCACTGCTTGGAAGCAAGTATAAGCTTGCCGCGACCGGGGCTCTTGGCTTTGGCCTGGCACATATCGTGCTCGGCACCATTGATCTCATTGAGCATCGGTAGCTGATATTGCGAAAGATTGCCCGGGATGCCGTGCTTCCCGGGTTAATTATTTACTCCCTAGGCGGATGCCCATACAGCAAACTAGTCATTCGCATAGAATGTCTTATCAATCGAAATGGGAGTGAATTTCTTGAATCATTATTATCCAATGCAGCACCACTACATGCCGCATCATCCGGGACATATGCTTCAGCCGCTGCCGGTATCACTTGTCGATCCCTGCGTGGTCGATGAATTAAAAGGCAATGTGGGGAACTATGTGGTGCTGGAAACGACCCGCGGAGGAATCGATGGCTGCATCGCCGACGTTAAACCGGATCATGTTGTCCTGGATGCGCGGGGGAAAAAGTTCTTCGTACGCATATGCGAAATTGTGTGGATCATGCCAAAATAGCAAAAAACGTTGATCGACGTACTTTCTATGTAGACAGACCGCATTCAGCGGTAGTTTTTCTTGCGATTCACAGAATGGTTCAGCATAGCTAGCTGAGAACTTATGAATTCTAATCTAAACTTAGGAAAGCTGCGATCTGCGGCTTTCTTTGATTTTTAGGTTTTCTGCTATACGATCCTTATCATATCCGCGGTACTGCTGGCGGCTGCCGTCTCTTATTATGTACATATATCATTTACAAACCGCGTTTGTCGTGCTATCATGTAGTTTAATTCAAATATTCAAAACTTTAGATATATGAATATATGAAACCAAGGAGATAATTTTGTGATGGACAGAAATATACAGCAGTTCAAAGCCGATTTTTTCAAGGCGCTCGCTCATCCGATGAGAATTCGTATTCTGGAAATATTAAGTCAAGGAGAACGGAACGTGAACGAGCTTCAAACGATGCTGGAATCGGAAGGCTCGGCGGTATCCCAGCAGCTTGCTGTACTTCGTTCCAAGAACCTGGTCAACACCGTTAAGGAAGGAACCACCGTGATTTATTCGCTTCGGGATCCGTTAATCAGCGATCTGCTCGGGGTGGCCCGGCAAATATTCAACAATCATCTGGTAGAATCCATCTCGCTGCTGGAGGATATCAACAAGCAAACCTAAGGACATGATCAGCATCGCAAAACAGTTGGTGGAACGTCAAAACAGCTCCTGCAAATTAAACAAGTAAGATCAAATTCCCCGCCTTCCGCGGGGTTATTTGAAATTTAAGGGCAAGAAAATATTAGAAAAGAAGGGTAAATAAATGAAATGGATAGGACGATTTAGTGGTTACTCTGCAGATGCATTTCGCAAGGATTTAGTATCGGGCTGTATCGTCGGGATTGTTGCCATTCCTCTAGGGATGGCTTTTGCCATTGCTTCAGGCGTAAAGCCCGAGTATGGACTGTATACGACGATCATTGCCGGGATTCTGATCTCGCTGCTTGGCGGTTCAAAATTCCAGATCGGCGGCCCGACCGGGGCGTTCATTCCGATTCTGCTGGCGATCGTCATGCAGTACGGATATGAAAACCTGCTGATCGCCGGATTTTTGGCTGGCGTATTTCTCGTGCTGATGGGGCTTCTCCGGCTGGGTTCATTAATCAAATTCATTCCGAAGCCGGTCACCATCGGCTTTACTTCCGGGATTGCCGTCATTATTTTCAGCGGACAAATTGCTAACTTTCTGGGGCTTGAGGGCGTGGAGCGGCATGAATATTTTTTCTATAACATGAAAGAGATTTTCCTGCGGATATCCTCTTTGAATCTACACAGTGTATTGATCGCCGGCATATGTCTGGCCGCACTTATTTTAACTCCTAAATTTTTACCTAAGGTTCCCGCCTCACTCGTTGGCATTATTGTCTCTACTTTGGCTGCTGCTTGGCTGTTTCCGGGCAAGGTAACGACAATCGGCTCAGCTTATGGGCCCATTCCTGCGGGATTGCCCAGCTTTGCTCCGCTTGAATTAAGCTGGGATCGCATTCTCTTGATGCTGCAGCCCGCTTTGATCATCGCTATGCTCGGGAGCATTGAGTCGTTATTATCCGCCGTTGTAGCTGACGAAATGACCGGAACCCGCCACAACAGCAATCGGGAATTGATCGGACAGGGGGTAGCCAATATCGCGGCTCCTCTATTTGGAGGCATCCCCGCTACCGGCGCCATTGCCCGGACGGCTACGAATATTAAGAACGGCGCTGCTTCCCCGATGTCAGGAGTCATCCATGGCATCGTCGTGCTGATGATCGTCGTCCTGTTCGCGCCGTATGCCTCCAGTATTCCGCTGGCAAGCATGGCTCCAATATTAATGGTCGTAGCCTGGAACATGAGCGAGTATAAAACCTTCTTCCATATGCTCAAAACACGCACCGGGGATTCGTTGATCCTGCTTGTCACGTTTCTGCTGACGGTATTCACGACCCTAACAGTGGCCGTTCAAGCCGGGCTTGCCTTGGCCGTCATTCTGTTCATCAAGCGAATGAGCGGCATGCTTTCGGTAGACAAAGTCTTGCCCGATCACTCCTCCAGCAAAGAGAAGGTGCAGGCCCACCGGGTAACCGAGGAGCGTGACTGTCCGCAAATCGGGATATATACCATTCAAGGAACGTTATTCTTCGGTGCCTCTCATGTCTTGGAAAGCTTGGAAGAGAAGCTGCTCAAGGATCAGAACCTGCAAGTCGTACTGCTGCGTATGGGAAGAGTGCCTTTTATGGATACGACTGGAGAGTCCAATTTCACCAGCCTGGTCGGACGTCTGATGAAGCGAGGAATCATCGTCATTATTTCCGGCATGAGGGCGCAGCCTAGGGAGCTTCTAGTTAAGACTGGCGGATATGCAATGATCGGAGAAAATCGTTTCTTCGATCATACGGGAGAAGCCCTTAACTATGCGCTAGAAAATATTCAGTATAATCAGTGCCTGGGCTGCACCCAATATGCGTTTCGCGAATGTACGGGGCTAAGCAGTCAGAAGAGCTTGGACAATAAACATATTTCTTGATCTATTTTCGCATAAACATCCAAAAGATTCTTGCTGCTCGCAAGCTCAAAAGCAGTCAAAACAATTGAAATATTTTGAGAAATTAAATTTGATTGGCTATGATTCTATAAATTGGTATAATGTGTTCGGTCATAGTCAGAGGGGGTGATTCAAAACAACCGATGATTCGGGGAGATATGATTTGTATTTAACAAATAAAGGAGTTGAGAGATTTTATGAATTCTTGGCTTTTGAAGTGGGCCCCCGTATCCATGCACGTCAAATGGTTTACGGAAGATACCCATTGGTATCCACTTCCTATTGCCAATGTGATTACACCCGCTTTTATATTCTGGCTAGGCTTCACATTAATCATCCTGTTTATCGCCGCAGTCCTCAGCGAACCCCTGGAACGTGTTAAAATCGTTCGCGCAACTCATCAGTTTCTGAATAATTTAAAGCGCTTCCAACTATCGATCCTGCGAATCGGGGTCGGAATCGGCCTGATCCTTCAACTTGCTACCGGAACCTACCTTGCTCCATCTTTTCCAGCCGATCATTGGCTCATATACGCTCTGCTTCTCATAGCCATAATCGGACTGCTGAACCGTAAGCTCCTGATTGTCAGTGGAACCTCCTTAACCATCCTGTACATGACTGCTATCCTATCCTATGGAATATTCCACCTTCTTGACTACATGTTCTATATTGGGATCATATACTACCTATTTGTTGCAAATAGCCCTAAATTGCGGCGAACAGCTGCACCAATGCTGTATATTTGGACCGGGCTATCTCTTGCCTGGTTAGCCATGGAGAAATTAACGATCGCCAAGCTGGCATGTTCATTAATGCATGAATATGGGATTCCTACGTTTGGATTTACCGTGGAGGATTTTGTCTTAATCAGCGGGTTTATTGAACTGGGCTTGGCCTGGGCCTTAATCGTCGGCCTAATGAACCGCTTTACCGCGTTTCTATTGACGGGAATTTTCCTTACGACCACGACTGTATTTGGTTTTACAGAGATCGTTGGACATACCGTAATGCATACGATTTTAGTGATGTTCCTTATTGAAGGCAATGAAAGCTTTAAAACCTTGTTCAAATTCCACCGTCGGCCTGTTTTGCGGTATCTGTTCGTTACTATCAATTTCTGTGTATTGTTTTTTGCTATGATGGCAGTATATATTTGGATGGGGCAGCATAGTATGGCATAACTCCCCAAAATCATAAAGCCTCGGTTGCTTCGACCGAGGCTTTATCATTTCTAATCTTAAGGAAGCGTAAGCAAGAAAGGCTTCACCGTATTGGCCAAATTGTAGTTGTTCGTCGCATCCCAGTTGATTGACCATGTCATTGCCCCCCGGATATCCGGGTATTTGGCCACCGGCTTATAGCTGCCGCAGCTATTACCGGTTGCCAGGCAATTCAGCGCGTTATTAACAACCGTCGGAGAGACATATCCTCCCCCTGCCGCTGAAGATGTGGCGGGAACACCTATTCCTAATTGGGAAGGCGATACCCACTGTAATGTCAGATCCGAAAGGGCGGTCAAGAAATCTATCGTGCCCTGAGAGTAGCATTTCCCATCTCGGCCCAACATACAACCCGAATTGTAGTATTGGACATTAATGACGGATGTAATATCCTTCAAGTTGTTATAGAGCTGCATATAAGAGGTGTTCGGATTTTGCATATCTATCGTCTGTGGAGCCATCGTAAGGATGAAATCGCTTCCAACTCTTTGCTGCAGTTGACGAATGGCATTGGTCAGATTCGTTACGTTCATGCCATGCTCCAGGTCGATATCTACACCGTCCAGTCCAAATTGAGTAATAATATCATACATACTGTCTACAAAATTCGTTACATTCGGCGAAGCGCTATTCAAATCAATATTGCCCTTTTCTCCGCCAATGGATATGATAACCTTCTTCCCTTGAGCACGCTTAGCCTGAATATCTGCGATAAGATCTGCATTCGAGTATCCCCCTAAAGTCGACGACAATGTAGGGTCGACGCTGAAGGTAACTCCGCCTGGCTTCGCAGGATTTAGCTCAGCAAACGACAATACGATAATATCATACTTTTCTGATACATCGCTCACTCGCAAATTGATAGAGTTATTATCGAAGTTATGCCAGTAGCCTGTCAATGTATGCTTCGGAAGCTGTCCCCCGCCTCCGCCTCCGCCGCTTCCCGTCGTCGTCGCATTCACAGTAGCGCTCGCTGGGGATCGATTACCCGCAGCATCCTTGGCCACGACTTTAAAGGAATAGGTCGTATTGGCCGCGAGTCCGGTAACCGTAGCCGTTGTACCCGTTACGGATAGGGCGACCGATGCCCCCTGGTATACATCGTAACCTGTCACGCCTACATTATCCGTAGATGCTGACCAGGATAGAGCTACACTCGAAGCGGTGACTCCGCTTACCGTTAAATTCGTTGGAGCCGTCGGGGCTGTTGTATCGCCCCCGCCACCTCCTCCACCTTGAACAAGCGCCCACAAGGCGGGGACATTAGGCGGTTCCCATCCCGTTAGTGATGTGTGGGATTGAACAGTCTTATACGTTTTTCCACCATACGTCACCGTGTCGTTAATAGCATAGGACACATTAGGTGCCCACTCACCCCGGTCGGCTGCAAATGCTGCCAACGGGCTCAAGCTCATAATCAGCGCTAAAACGACCAACAACGGCAACATTTTTCCTGGCTTGCCCAACTTTCCGAATAAAACTTTTCTCATTAATAAAATCCCTCCTCATAAATTGTCAGTATGGCTTCATACTCCACGATCAAACGGGGCATCACCTCCTTTCAAATAAAATAAGAATATATCAACCAACAGCATTGACAACGCTTACATTATTCTTGTTAGTCAATTCATGGTTATCTACATCCTACAAGAATCATTTGCCAAGCATAATCTATATTATATGTAAAATTTTCTCAATAGAGCAAAGGAATCAATTTTAACATCTTATGTACAAGACAATGGACACTTTATTCGTTAGAGTTTTAAAATAAACAACAAAAAGCACGGCTCCAAAATGTTGGAAGCCGCGCTGCTTTGACTCGTAAGGCTGCTTGTAAGAACCCTTAATCTTCACATCAATCGTTTCGGTTATTGCGTATTTTCTTTATTAGTAAGCCGTCCAGCCTGCATCGGCTGAGATGACCGTGCCATTCACGAAGCTGGAATCCTCGGAAGCCAAGAACAAGGCCACTTTGGCAATTTCCTCGGATTTGCCTATGCGTGGGTTAATCGCCATGCCGAGCTGCTGCCTGGAGGCTCCGAATTGATTAATGCCTGTCATCGATGTGCCTATATTCGTTTCCACTCCGCCAGGAGCAATGGCGTTGCAGCGGATGCCTTTCGTCGCGTACATGAAGCCCGTATTTTTGGTAAATCCAATGACAGCATGCTTGGATGCCGTGTATGCCGCCCCTGCTCGCGCGCCCTGCAGCCCGCCAGCCGAAGCCACGTTGACGATGACTCCCTTCTGCTTCTCCAGGAAAATCGGCAGAACCTTGCGGGTCGAACGCATTACGCTAGTCGTATTCACCGCAAAAACTCTTTCCCACTGCTCGTCCGTAATATCGCCCGCAGGCTCCATATTGTCCATAATTCCCGCATTATTAACTAAAATATCAATCGTCCCATAGGTTTTAACCGTGGTATCGATCAGATTTTGAATATCTTCTTCGAGGGCAACATTCGTTTTAATCGCAAATGCAGTTCCGCCCAGTGAAGTAATTTCTTCGACCGTGGCGTTTGCCCCATCCAGATTCAAATCAGAAACGGCCACTTTTGCACCCTCTTTGGCAAAAAGCAACGCGATTTGTTTTCCCATTCCTGACGCTGCCCCGGTTACAACTGCCACCTGATTCTGAAGCTTCATCAAAATCCCTCCCGCATGTTCATACCTGTTAGAATGTGAATATAGTTGTTACAATATTCAATTTTTTAGGTAACTACATTAAGGGTAATTCAACTGGCCTATAATTACAACTTTGCTACCGGTAGAGAAAAAAGACCACCTTATCTCAGTGAACTGTAACTCCAATGTTAGATCATGTCTAATAATTGGGGTCACTTCACAATCGATTGGTGGTCTGAACAATATAAGTCATCGTGCCTTATTCAATTGCACCTCTATATCCCGTTCAGGATCAAAGAAGCTGTAGAAGCCAGGGTTTAACTCCAAGCTCCCCGATAGCTGCAGATTTTCGTAGCGTTCAACTTTTTTCCCCGATTGACTAGGGCCATGAGCGACCATTTTAGGATATATATCTTCCCCTGCCGCTCGCAGCATGGATTGGTTGATCACCTTAAAACGGGGCGAGTCCGATTCCGACTCTACAATAAGGTCTTCGCCGTCCATATAGTAAGTAAATTTGACGAGAAAATCCTCGACCTCCAGCTGCACATGCTGCTTCTCTTTTTTAGGCTGCTGAAGGGCCACCCAATTTTTAGTGAGATCCCGCTTCGTGACCACCGCATCCTTCAATACTAACTGCAGGGATGCCTGATGCCAGTCCTTATACCACTCCGGGGATTCAAATTGATAGACATGCCGATAGCTGCTCGAATCGTCTCCTAAAAGGTTAAAGCCCCCATCGATCTCTTTACCGTCCACGGCGAGCCGCACCGTATTATACCAAACGGATCCTTCCTTCATGCGTTCCATGGATTGATCCTCCGTGTAACCGACTTGAATCTCCAGCGGCGTAATGAGCAGCTGCTGCAATGATTTACCCGCAATACGCTCAAGCTCGGAATCCGCTTGGAGGTTGCTGGAT
Organism: Paenibacillus lentus; assembly: GCF_042714055.1. Lineage (GTDB taxonomy): Bacteria > Bacillota > Bacilli > Paenibacillales > Paenibacillaceae > Fontibacillus > Fontibacillus lentus_A. The sequence goes on along the minus strand of NZ_JBHGVC010000005.1, from coordinate 576,400 downwards.
ACAAGAGCTTCCGCAGCCTTCTTGCCGTCCACATCAAAATCGAATTTCCAGCTGCCATCCACTCGATCCGCCTTATCCAAGTAACTGAGGAAAAACTCAGCCCCTGCCCATTCCTGCTCGGAAAGATCAAACTCCTGTTGAATAAGCAATCCAGCTCCCTTATGAGGAAGAATCGTCCGGACGCCTTGATCGGTTCCTCCTTTGCTCGTCTTCAGGATAAGATGCGGATCCCAACGCTCCTCTTTTACTCCAGAAGTCATAATGTTGTAGCGGACAATCATCTGTCCGTCCGTTTCCTTCACAGATTCGAATTGTAGGCTTGGAAAACGATTTACCTCCGTAGTTATCATTTGTCCAGAATGAGGCTCTAATCTTAGAGGCTCTTCCTTATATTGATAGCAATTGAGGGATTCAGCCGTTAAAGTATACCTTTTCTTCTTCTTTTGCAGCTGAGCCGATGCCTCATAAATGCCCAGCAGCTTGCCGCTTTGCGCATCGAATTGTAACTGGCCCTGTAGTGGCACGCTCTGGCCTGAAGAATCCGTAAGCCGGACTTGTTCAAATTCTATGGCATCGTATGCGATGCTGGCCAACTCTGTGTCCAGCGAGACAAGGAGCTTCATTTTCTCATCGTCCGCCACGACGCCATGAAGGCTCATCGTAACGCCTTCGCTTACCGCCTGCTTGTCATAGCGCTGGCCATAACCCTGATCCAGAGCAGCCGTCATGCTTTTTCCGCCGCTCAGATGGTTCCAATTCAGCGCGACCCCTGCAAACACGGGAACACCGATGAATAGGAAGCAGAAGGCCATGATAGCCGCAGGAACCCATCGTTTATTAAATCTCTTTGGGGAATTAGGCGATGGCTCCATTCTCCGTTTAGAAGCTTCGTGTTCAATGACCGTCCACATCATGTCATAATTCGGCTCAGGTTCTCCCCGTAGATGCTGCTTTATTTCATTTTCACGGAACTGCTCCATCCCAAACTCTCTCCTTTTTCCTTTTGTTTTCCTGTAGAATCCGCCATTTTTCGCAGCAGACCCAGCCCCCGGTTCAGCCTGGATTTGACCGTTCCTTCCGGGATGTGGATCACCTTGGAAATTTCCGGAACCGTTAGCTCGTTTACATAACGTAAAATAACGACGATTCGGATCTTATCCGGCAGGCGGCTGAGCAGCTCGTAAAAAGCTGTCCGTGACTCCCGTTGATCATAGTTTTCTTCGACGCTATTCGAGATCCGTGGACGGGAGAGCAGGTAAGCGAGTGTTTCTTTTGCCCACCCGTTTTTACGTCTTTTCAGCAGGCTGTTGCACTCATTTGACGCGATTCTCAGAAGCCAGGGTCTGAGCTCGCGAATTTGCGATTTGTCGGCGAGAATCGCTTTAACGAAAACTTCTTGGCATACATCCTCAGCATCACCGCGATTTTGCAGCATGTAATAGCAGAGACGATACACTTGCTCCTTATAAGCCTCAAACAGCTCGCGGTCGTTCACCTTCGTACGCACCTCCTTGCTTAGGTTTCGATAACTATGACCGTTATGAGGCCGAAATCGTTCATTTTATAAAAAATACATCTCATCAAAAGACAAAGCTAACGTCACTTTAATTTTTTTCAAATATTATGTAATATCCTATCTCCCCAAAATATAGTATAATAGATTTAGAAACAAACGTTCCTATTTTTCTGTCGACTTATTTTAATGAGAAGGCATCATTAAGGCTGAACTATGCCAATATTAGAGCAAGGCCTCCTCAACCGATGGGGATAAATAATTAGTGAGGTGCAAGCTCATGATTGACCAGAAGCTAGATCTCATCTTAGTTGAACTTAAGGAAATCAAAGCAGTCCAAGCCAGCCATGGCGACTTGTTGAAGAGTCATGACGAACAACTAAAGATCCAAGGCGAGCAGCTAAAGAGCCAGGGTGAGCAGTTAAAGAGCCACAGCCAGCAGTTCAAAGAGATTCGGGAGCAATTGACAAGCCACGATCAGCAGTTCAAAGAAATCAAAGAACAACTTAAGGAGCAGAGTGAGCAGTTAAGAAGCCACAATGTTCAATTAAACAGCCATGGCGAGCACATCCAGCAGTTAATTCATATTGTTGCTGCCACAAATACAAAGGTAGAAGAGCTAACGGATCACATGAACCAAGTCCGTGAGGATGTATCGGTATTTAAAACTAATCAGCAAATCGTTCTCCAAACCCAGCAGGAGCATGAGAAAATACTCGAAAGATTATCCATCCGCTCCGTTGCACATGAAGCCGATATTGCCGAACTGAGACGAGCTAAATAAAATGCTGACGCTTCGAATATACTTCCTTAAACGCAACAAAGCCCCGGCCAACTGGCTGGGGCTTCATTTCTATTTATTCGAAAGTAACTGCTTCCAATTAAGGTGATATCAAATTAGACAGTATATCGATCCTTTTTGCCAAACTCGCTTATGATGCCGTACCCGTCACGGTTGAACCGTTTTTCTGAATCGTATAATTGACGGTCTCCCCACTCCAGAAGTGGAATTTGAGCGTTACGGCGCCGTCATTTACTTCGTTAAAGAAAGCCGGCTGTAATTTGATTTTTCCCTCACTATACACCGGGCTGAAGGTTGTCTCAAATTCTTTATAGGAGGTCCAGTTATGCGGGCCGGCATTGCCGCCGTTCACATAGACCGCTTCCATCGTGGCGAGCTGATCGCCATTGAAGGCGGTCGGAATCACAAAGGAGGAAGTTGTGCCCGTCGTACTGCTCAGCTTGGGCGTGTTGTACAGCACTACATTAAACTTCCAATCTGCGCCTTTATTGAATTTTGCCACGATCGTCCCGTTAACCCCCGGTTTTCCCAAGGAGATCAGCTTGGTTAGCTGACTTGCTTTAAAAGTCAAAGTACTTCCGTTTAACGTATAGTCCGTGCCTGAATTCAGCGTTGTTCCGTTCACGGAAAGCGATGTTAGCGTATTTCCGTTAAGATTGAGCTGAACCGGAGTATCTTTGATTGTTGTACCTTGCTTTATATGGATCAGGTCGCTGGCAGCCGTGGATGAACGCCCCGTCCAACTGGCCTTGATCATATTGAACAAATCCGGATCAGACCACTTGAAGCTTGTGCGGTTAAAGTGCTGTCCGTTATCCCACAGCATAGTGGAGATGCTTTTTTGCTTCACATAGTGGGCAAAGAACTCAAAAAACTTCAATTTTTCTCCCTGTTCAATGACACCTGTATGTTTATCAAATCCAAGCAATCCATATTCGCCGACAATCACAGGAATTCCCTTTGCTACAAAAGTGTTATATACATTATCGAAGGTCGTTGTAATATCATTTTGCGTTTCCGCATCAAATTTGGTATGCCCTGCGATATTTACGCTAAATGGCCAGAATCCATAAAAATGAACTGTAGCAATGATATTCTTATCATTCAGCTTGGAGATCGTATTGCAAAGTGCCGTCATTCTCTCCTGAGTTGGAGAGGCTTCCAGCGTCGATAGGACAAGCGGACGAGTAGCGTTTTGACCGCCGGAATTTCTGACAATGTTGAAAAAGGAGACGTTGAGCTCATCCAGCATTTTTTGCTGTTTTCCTTCATCGGTCGTTCCGCCATCCGTAAAGCGAGGCTCGTTGACACTCTCGAACATCAGCTTGTCAGGGCTGTTCTTGAATTTATTGGCGATTTGCGTCCAAATAGCATTATAACGGGCCAGTACTTGATCATGCTGGGTTTCCATTTTGCTGATCCATAACCAAGAATCATGATGGACATTAATCATGACATAGAGGTTAGCGTCCAAAGCCCACTCCACAACCTCCTGCACCCGGTTCAGGTATGCAGCCTCAATTTGATAATTTGGCGCTGCGCCGATATGAGAATCCCAGGTGACCGGAATTCGTATGCTCTTATAGCCTTGAGCCGCGATGTTCTGTATGAGTTCCTTGGTGATACGCGGATTGCCCCATGCCGTCTCATCTGCACCGACAGCATCCAGAGAATTTCCAAGGTTCCATCCCGGCTGCATAGCTTCAACATAAGACTGCATTGAACTCTGAGGAGCCGCAGCAAAAGCGGCATTAGGAACGACAGCTGCCAATAACGCTACAACGAGTGCAATTGAGAAAAAAACCTTACTGCTTCTACCTTTCTTCATTTGAATTCTCCTTTACCATCTTTATTTAAATTACATATCTTGGCATGAAAGCGATTTCGAAAACTAATTTATCACATTTTCCTTATGACAGGCACCATAATAATTAGAGAATAATTCATGTGTAAATTAGCGATGCTCTCTCGTTCTCCGTTATATTCTGATCTGCATGTCTATCGAGGACACAAAATAAGGCGAGAAAGGTTACGCCCGGATCATATACTACATCCACAGCGTTACATTCTCGCCTTTTATACATAGAAAACTAGCATTCAGAGGACAAACCCATAAAATACCCAGACCACAATGCTGAATAACTGACACAGTTTAGAAATCATCCGCTCGGCAGCCCCTCCGTTATCGAATAAACGAAGAGCTATTTTAAACTTCGGAACAAACAAGGAACGTATCCCGTCATTCCCAAAAATATCTCCAAATAAATGAGACCACCAGCCCACCATAAACCCTAGACAACTTGCCATAACCAGTCCTGAATACTGACTGCCAAAAATGAAAAGTCCCTGACTTAAGACGATTGCAAATTCTGGAGAATGAATGATCCAACGATGTTTTACGAACGGCATGATGAGCAGAGCGATTCCCGTAAATAGAGCCATCCAGTGCCAATCATATGCGGCATACCCTATCAGCATCAAAGCACCGCTAGCGATAAGTATGATCGTTCTAAGCCTTGCCAAGCAGGCAGCCATAATACCTGCACCAATACAAATCGCTCCGGCTTGTATGGAATATCCTAGAAGAATCCACACGAATCCTATGAATAGGAATATCCCTGACAATGCTCGCATGAGCTTTCTTTTCCTCGATGACAGCTGGATCTTCTGGCTCGCCGTACTCGTTTTATGATCCAAATCTGGGGCAAGTCCACCTACGATCGAAGCTGCGCATACCACTCCTCCGAAACCAATAACCTCCAAGGAGGTACTCATTGGGGAAGTCGTTAGTGCAGCTACAGATGTAACCGATCCAGCCAGCAAGGCTAGTGCAGAGTGTCCCTGTTTATTCAATTGTCATCACATCCCTTCTCTGGCTGACTGACTGGTTCCACAGCATAGGGATACATAATAACAAATTCTTTCTTATAACGGAATGGTTATTTTCACCTGAGTACCTATCCCCAATCTGCTGAAAATCGCAACCCCATACTCCGGCCCGTAAGCCAATTGCAATCGCTGGCGCACATTGCTAATACCGTACCCCGATTCGGTGTCCACCGAATTAATCTTGCGCAGTTGTTCAGCTCCGATACCGGCTCCGTCATCAATGACCTCAAAGCAGATGCACCCCGTCTCTTTGTAAAGACGAATAATAATGTTCAGCGGGGCCTCGTCATCCCAAATGGCGTGATGAATCGCATTTTCCACGAACGGCTGAAGCATCAGCTTGAGCGTTTGATAAGGGAGCAGTGATTCATCGATCTGCCAATGCACCCGGAACAGCTCGCCGAACCTCATTTGCTGAATCGCAACATAATGCCGGGTAATCTCCAGCTCTTTTTCGATGGTAATATTGCGTTTTCCCTTATTCAAGCTCGTCTTGTAAAAGGAAGACAGGTGATCGACGATTTTTGCTGCTTCCGTATCCCGATTCCGCAGTGCCGACGAGGAGATAATGGATAACGTATTGTACAAAAAATGAGGGTTGATTTGGCTTTGCAGCATATTCAACTCAGCTTCTCTTTTGTTGATTTCTTTTTTATAAACTTCATTAATCAGTTCCTTAAGCCGCCTGGACATAGCATTAAACGCCTCAGACAGCTGACCGAGCTCGTCCTTGCTCTTACTCTGAATCACTTCGCTGAAATCCTGATTCTCCACCTTGCGGATGAAGCGATACAGCATTTGAAACCGGCCGGAAAAATAACGCGTCGTCCACACGATCAATATCATGGCAAACAGAACACTAGCCGATGAGATTAGAATCATCCGGTTTGTGACTGCTCTAGTATTGTCCAGAACTTTGCTCAGCGGAACAACGGATACGGTCTTCCAGCCCAGCGCCATACTGTTGAAGACAACAAGTGAACGTTCTCCCCCCAATTCCGTAAAAGCATGGCCATTCCCGGCATTCAGCCACGGGCCAGATCCAATCCTGTCCGCCAGCCGCTTGGAGATCAACGCTTTATCCTTCGTGGATAGAATAATTCCATCTTTATTGACAATGTAGATATCCTTGCTCTGGGTTTCTTTCTCCATGAGAGAATACAGAATCTCTTCTTTAACATCGAGCGTCAGCACCCCGTAGGAATAATTCAAATAATAGTTATTTAGCAGGCGTGCCAATGTAAAAAAGGAGCCCTGATTTCCATCTGCCTTCATGACGCTATATACCGTATCCCCGTAGGATTGCGTTATTTCCTTATACCACTCTGCTCCCTTCACTTCCTCGTCGATATGCTTGACAAACATGCCGTCTGACGGGATCGTCAAATTGTCCGTGTATAGTGTAACTCCATAAATATCTTTATTGGCCATCATGACTCCGTACATCAGATTATTGATATACTCGTAGGCCTCAACAAAATCGATGCCATGGATATATATCTTCGTCAGGTATTCCCGCAGGGTAGAATCCATGTACAGCAAACTGGATACTTGCTGGAACGTACCCAGCCGGTTCTCGATGTTATTGTTGATTTGACTGTTCGTGTTGTACATATTTTCATAAGCCTGCTCTAACAGCCGATGCTTGGTCTCATTATAGGAATACACAGAGATAAACAGCAGCGGAATCAGGGACGCAAAGACGAAAAACAGCAGCAGCTTGCCCTGAATAGGCAAATTCAGCATAAATTCTTTAAGCCGGCGAATCATCGTTTACAGCCTCGGCAGCTGGTGCCGGTATTGATTTGGGGTCATCCCAATAAACTTATGAAAAATCGCACAAAAATGCGAGGTGTTCTCATAACCGATCCGGGTGGATATTTCATGAATTTTCAGCGGGCTGCTGCGCAGCAAATCAAGAGCATGATCCATGCGTACTTGCGTTATATATTCTAGCACTGTGCTGCCAGTCCGTTCCTTAAAAATCGTCCGTAAATAGTTGGGCGAAATATACACCTGTTCAGCTATATGTTCAATGGTGAGCGGACGATTATACTCCTGGGCAATCAGTTCCTTCACGTGATTGACGGTATTCATATGCTTGTCTGTGTGCATCTCCTGAATCGCGTCTATCAAGGTCCCGATCAAGGAACGCAGCGTCCTTTCCAGGAGGGGTAAACTCTCCATCACCGCCAGTTTGTTATAAACAATCGTTTTGTCCTCCATTAGCTCCCCAATCCCTTTATGCGGAATAACCAAAGTTTCATAAATCCGGTCGAGCAGCCTGATCGCCCTTTTCCGGATTTCGTGAAGCCGATCTGCCCCGAAATCAATATTATCCAGCGACCGCAAATACCCTCCGACCCACATGCCGGCCTCCTCTCGCAGACCTTGCAATATGAAGCCCATTCCTTCCTCTATGCTAGGAAACGTTTTCATTTCGTCGGAAGTATTAAACACTGCGCTGTCCTGATGATCCGCTGCGATATAATGCCCGGGGCCATAGAGAAATACATGCTCATTTCTCTGATCAAGAAGGCGCTCCCTAATAAACGGCAGCTCCTCAAGTTCGATCGGCTGTGTTTCGGCGCATACAGACATCCAGGCGGACGCAGCGCCCAGATTGCGATACCAGTCCAATATTGGCTCTGCCAGTGGAGACGGGCTGACGATCAGAAATTGGCGCTCATCCACCTCGGTGACAAGCGCTTTTATTTTTGCAGCCGCTTCCCTAATCCTACTTCGCATATCCGCAGCAAGTTCCTTACCTTGCGGGTCGAACTCCGAGAGAAATCGATACTCGTCCAGCGTAAGAAGCGTAACAAAAAATGTCTTCGCCTGAAATGGATAACCAAAGAACGCTACCCCTAGCTTGCGAATCTCCTCCGCCTTTCGAGCCCGCTCTACGTCATTGTCTGTGAACAGCAATTCCTTCATATATTGAACAGCCAGCGCTACGGAAGATTGCCTATTCCGCTCTTCCTGGCTGCATTTCTCTTTAACGACTCCCATAAGCGAGCGCAATTCATCCAAATTCAACGGCTTCAGCAAATATCCGCTTGCTTCCAGCTGCAAAGCCGATTTTACATAATCAAATTCATCGTAGCCGCTGAGGAAGATCATCTTCAAATGAGGGAACATGGCGCGAGCGGCTCGGGCATAATCAATCCCATTCATAATCGGCATCTTTACATCCGTGATTACAATATCGGGCCGCAGCTCCTTCGTTTTGTTCATCGCATCACGGCCATTTTTGGCGGTTCCCACGACCTCAAAGCCCATCTCTTCCCAAGCTACGCATTGTTCAAGAGTATCAAGCACATATCTTTCATCATCAACCAGCAACAAGGTGTACATGCGCAATCCCCCTTATCAATACGGATTAATTCAAGTATCTCCCTCGTCCCGGAACGTGTCAATCGCCCAGAATTTAGATTCGTTGGTTTCCGGTATGAATCATAGGAACTCGTTATAGATTAACGGATCCTGCGGGATTGATAATAGATATACGGCCGAATTAAAACAAGGGTGAGGTGATTTACTTGCATGATAACGCTGCGATGCCCCGTTCGGTACAGAAGGAATCTGAACCTAAAAGGCAGATGCCTCACTGGATGAAAAAAATGTACAGGCAGCGGTTTTTGTATCTACTCCTCCTGCCAGGGGCGATCTGGGCAATTTGCTTCGCTTACGGCCCCATGGCCGGGTTATATATGGCATTTATCGACTATCAGCCTGGACTAGGAAATTTCTGGTCCCGCTTCTTCTCCAGCGAATTTGTCGGTTTTCAATGGTTTAAATATTTCTTTGCCGGTCAGGATTTTCTGATCGTGCTCAGAAATACGCTGGTCTCCAGTACATTAACGCTCGCCATCGGATTCCTTGTTCCGATCCTGATCGCGATCTCGCTGAACGAAGTGAAAAATATGGCTTTCAAACGCATCGTTCAAACCGTCTCATACATGCCCTATTTCATATCCTGGGTCATCGCCGCCAATATATTTGTCACTCTGCTGTCGGCGGACGGTCTCCTGAACGAGCTGCTGAAATCGTTAGGCTGGATCGATGAAAGTATTTTGTTCATGCAGGAAGGCAAGCTGTTCTGGGGAATTGTGGCTGGCGCCAACACCTGGAAGGATATGGGCTACAATTCGATCATGTATTTGGCAGCCATCGCTTCTCTGAATCCCGAATTGTTCGAAGCCGCCAAGGTAGACGGTGCCGGACGTTTGAGACAGATTTGGAATATTACGCTGCCACTGCTTAAGCCAACGATCGTCATCCTGTTGATCCTGCAGGTAGGCAATCTGCTTAATACCGGGTTTGACCAGTACTACTTACTCGGCAATGCACTGAATCGGGAGTATTCAGATGTCATCGATACGTATTCCTTCCGGTACGGGATTCAGAGCGGAATGCTGTCTTACGCTACCGCCGTAGGCCTGTTCAAATCAGTCGTCGCCTTCCTGATGGTACTAGCTGTTAATGGAATCGCCAGAAAATTAGAAAGCAATTCCTTGTTCTAGAAAGGTGGTGAACCGATTGAACACAAGGGACAGAATGTTGAGTTGGGTCGGTTATGCTCTGCTTTACGGTTTTTTAATCTTAATATTTGTCGTTACCTTCATACCATTCTGGCAAATACTCGTCCTGTCCATTAACGACGGAACCGACTCCTTAAGGGGAGGCTTCCTGCTCTGGCCAAGACAAATCAGTTTTGAAAGCTACGCCGCAGTGTTTGCGAACTCGGAAATTTTGAACGCGGCGAAGCTCACTGCACTGCGTACCCTGATCGGTGCTCCGCTATCGGTCATTTGCATTGCCATGCTGGCCTATTCGCTCAGCAAACGCGATCTCGTGGGCAAGCGCGGCATTACCCTGTTCTTTATCTTCACGATGTATTTCAGCGGCGGTCTGATTCCTACTTACATGATCGTTAAATCTCTGGGCCTGATCGATAACTTTCTAGTGTTCATCTTTCCAGGTCTGATCAATATCTTCTGGATGATTCTCGTCCGCACCTTTATGGAGGGGCTGCCGCATGAGATCGAAGAGTCGGCGGAAATCGATGGTGCAAATGACGTCCAGGTGTTCTTCCGGGTGATTCTGCCGGTATGTACGCCCGTATTGGCTACCGTAGGGCTGTTCTCCGCCATCTATCATTGGAATGCCTGGTATGATTCCTACATTTATACGTACAAGCCGGAATTAAAAACATTGCAGGCGGTGTTGGTTAAAATTCTAAATCAATATCAGACCGGCGATATGCTTACCCAGGCACAGCAGCTAGCCAATGAAGCCAAAAAAGTGCCCGTCACGAGCGAGAGCATCCGCATGGCGGTAACTATGGTCGCCACGCTGCCTATCATTTTAATGTATCCCTTTTTACAAAAGTATTTTCTTAAAGGAATGCTGCTAGGAGCTGTAAAAAGTTAATTCACAGAAAAGGAGCTATTATTATGCCTAAAATTACCTTTATCGGAGCCGGAAGCTCCATCTTCGCCAAAAACTTGCTTGGAGACTGCATGTGTACTCCATCGCTTAAGGATTCGCACTTCGCATTGTACGATATTAATATGGAGCGGCTAAACCAATCGGAGAAAATGCTGCAAAACCTAAACCGCAACCTAGGGGGACATGCCACCGTCCAAGCTTATACCGACCGGCGCGAAGCGCTGCGTGGAGCCGACTATGTCATCAACGCGATCGCTGTAGGTGAATTGATCCCTACGATCACAGCGGACTTTACGATTCCTGAGAAATATGGACTGCATCAGACCGTCGCCGATACACTCGGCATGGGCGGTTTGTTCCGGGGGCTGCGAACGATCCCTGTCATGCTTGACATGGCGCGGGATATGGAGGAACTATGCCCTGACGCCTTGCTCCTCAACTACACTAATCCGATGGCCATCGTCACTGGAGCGATGCAGCAGGCTACCGGCGTGAAGACGGTTGGGCTGTGCCACAGCGTTCAGGTCTGCGCTAAGGATCTGCTTGAGGGACTCGGCATGGACAGCACGGATGTCCATTGGAAAATCGCCGGGATTAACCACCAAGCGTGGCTTCTGGAGGTGAAACGGCACGGCGAGGATCTGTATCCAGAAATCAGACGCCGGGCTGAAGCACGCACGGAGTCCCATGATGATATGGTGAGATACGAATTCATGAAGATGTTCGGATATTATGTTACCGAGTCCAGCTCACATGGCTCAGAGTACGTGCCCTACTACCATAAGCGGTTATACCCCGAGCTGAAGGAAAAGTACAATCTGCCAACGACCGGCTACAGAAATTGGGGAAAAGGCAAAGCTGCATTTTGGCAAGAGGTTAATGAGATGATCGAGAACAAGAACCTGTCTCATGAAAGATCTAATGAATACGCCTCCTACATCATGGATGCCATCGAAACGAACCGCCCATTTGAAATTGCTGGCAATGTGCTGAATACCGGAGGCTTGATTAGCAATCTGCCGGAGAAGGCCTGCGTCGAGGTGCCTTGTCTTGTCAATGCCAACGGCGTCATTCCTACTTATTTCGGCGAGCTTCCACCACAATGCGCGGCGCTCAACCGTACCAATATCAATATGCAGCTGCTCACCATTGAAGCTGCTTTAACTGGCAAGAAGGAGCATGTCTATCATGCAGCAATGCTCGATCCGCACACCTCTTCCGAGTTATCTATCGATGACATTGTAGCTATGTGCGATGAGATGCTTGAGTTTAATCGGGATTTCCTGCCTATGTTCCAGTTATAGTTATAGCTGCCAAATTGCTCGAAAGACGCTCAAAGGGATACAATAGTACTTATCCAGAGGGGGAACTACGATGAAAAAAGGGATAAAAACAGGCTGGATCACCACTCTACTTGCTTTGGTGCTGCTGACTTCCGCATGCGGAGGCAATGCTGGAACGACGGCCGATTCCAAAGGGAATAATTCGGAGCAAAGCGGTCAAAAAACAATTAAATTAACTTTTTTCGATAAAAACACCGGAGATGCCTTCACTAACCCCGTCGCCGAGGAGATTACCCGCCGGACAGGAATTACGATAGAAGTCCAGCAGCCTACCGGCAATCCGGAGGAGAAGCTTAATCTGATGCTGACGAGCAATGATTTGCCCGACATCGTCCTCATGGATCGTAGAAGTGATATCGTCAACAAATATATCGCTGCGGGAGCGCTTGTTCCTTTAGATGACCTGATCGACCAGTACGGTCCGAATATTAAGGAAATGTATGGAGACGTGCTCAATAAAAGCCGTTATACCGACGGTAAGAACTATTACCTGAACAATTGGTACGGCATGGACCCCGATCCGGGCTGGAGCTTCAATATGAGGATGGATATTCTAAAAGAGTTGGGATATGGGGATAAAGCCGAAAAAGGCGAACCATTCACCCAAGAAGAATTCGTCCAATTGCTTCAGCAATTCAAGGACAAGTATCCGAATATCGATGGCAAGGCACCGATTCCGCTGACTTTGAATGCAGACCATATGCCGACGATTACCGGGGTGTTCAAGGGCATGTACGGGATGAAGAACTATTATGAAGCCGACGGCAAGTTGATGCTGGATGTCCGCGATCCCCATTATCTCGACATGATGAAGTTTATTAATGAGCTATATAGACAAGGATTGCTGGATAAAGAATGGGCCGTTAACAAAACGCAGATTTTCGAGCAAAAGGCCGCCAGCGGCCGCGTCTTCTCCGTAGGGGGCGGGATGCCAACGGAGCCAAACCGGATGCTGAAGGAGCAAAATGGCGCGGATACAGACAAGCAATTCTACGCCTTTAATGTTGTAGCCCCAGGGGTTGATCCTGCACAGACAACCTATGGCCCCCGCAGTTCACTGGGATGGGATGCCATTGGCATCACCGTTGCCAACAAGCACCCTGAGGAAACGATCAAATTTATGGATTTCCTCGCTAGCGAGGAAGGGCAATATTTGCTCCAATGGGGACTGGAAGGCGAGCACTGGGATATGGTGGACGGCAAGCACGTCCCTCGCCCCGAGACACTCCAGGGCTTTCGGACAAACTGGAATGAATTCGCTTCGAAAACCGGCATACGCAAATGGACTTGGTTCATCAAGAACGGCAATGGCAGCGATGGCACACCATACGATCTGGCTGTGAAATATGAGCGTGATGCTGTAAACACGCATGCGCTAGTATCCATGGCAAATACCAGCTGGGACACAGCCGTATACGATAACCTGGGGCCTAAGGGTGGAACGCCAGACGCTCTCAATGAGCAGAAGATCAAGGACATCTGCGATAAAGGCTTCACTACAATGATTTATGCGGAGTCCGCAGCCGAGGTAGAGCAGATTTACAATAAAATGATGGCTGATTTAGAAGCCAACCATGCTGACAAAATCGAGCAAATCTATACTCAAAATTATCACGAGCGTCTTGAACTGTGGAAATAAACAAGTTTGCATAAAAGCAGCGCGGCCCCCGATAACCTCTGGAGCCGCGCTGTTTTTGACTTTAGCAAGATGCTGGTGAAGGGGATTGCCTCCCCAACCCCACCAATAATGTTCTATACATTAGCACTTAGCGTGAGCAAGCGTTTAAGGTTGTCATCAATAAATTGATTATCGATATTGTTGATTCCACGGCCCGCAAAATGGCCCCAGATCGATTCAATCGGATTAAAAACAGCATTAGGCATACGCTTAGCCTCGTATTCGTTATCGTCCGCCGTGCAGAAAAGATCCGTGCTTCCTGGCATGATGCAGGCTAGCGCCTTAATACTTCTGAGCGCCTTATCGAAATCTCCATTGTAGGCGGGATTTGCACTAATATCTGCATTTTGGCCAGTCCATAGCATAGCCAGTACATTGTGCGGATCCATCTGCATAAAGCTTTTTTCCCAGACGCCAGCCATAAAATCTGCCAACGAGTCACATCCCAGCTCACGATAAAGCTCCTCCCGGTAGAATGCCTGGGATACGCCCCATCCCGCATAGACACGGCCAACGGCGTGCATGTCTTCAGAAGTCAACTGGTTTAGTTGACTTGAATCGAAGCGGACTGCAGCCATGAGCGCAGTCTTCATTCCATCCAGAACCACATACGTGTGGGGCCAGGTCTTGGCAACTCCGGCGAAAGGTGCAATCCGTTCCACCATGTCGGGGTAACTTGCCCCCCATTGGAAGGATTGAATGCCTCCCATGGACCATCCAACGACGAGAGCAATCTTGCGAATTCCGAATTTTTCGGTCACCAGCCGATGCTGGAATTGAACGTTGTCATAGATGGTTACCTGCGGAAAATTAGCCTTGTCGAATGGGGGCGGAGTATTCGAAGGAGACGAAGATAATCCGTTGCCCAGCAGATTTGGAACGATAATGAAATATTTGCCCGGATCCAGTGCCTTCCCGTTTCCAATCAGCCATTCATTCTGAACATGCGTGTCGCCAAAAGCAGTTGGATAGACGATGACATTATCTTTCTTATCATTTAATGTTCCATAAGTCTTATAGGCAAGAAAAGCACTCGGTAACGTCACTCCTGATTGCAAGGTTACGTCGCCCAACTCAAAAATATCATAATCCATCGTATTGTCTCTCCCTTCAAAGATGAAACCATAAGTTTAATTCTTGTTATTAGTATAGTTCCGTGGTACTCTCAATAAAAGTGAATGAAATTCAATATAGCATTCAATATTATTGAAGATGTAAGGAGGATCGTATGATGGAATTGCGCCAACTGATTACGTTTCGCACGGTTGCATCAACATTAAACTTCACTCGGGCTGCGGAAGTGCTGAACTACGTCCCCTCCAACGTCACGATGCAAATTAAAGCATTGGAGGATGAGCTTGGTGTTCGTCTCTTTGACCGTTTGGGCAAGCAGCTCGTTCTCACAATGGAGGGTAACCGCTTTTTAATTCATATCCAAGACATTCTAAATAAATTGGACGAAGCTCGCAGCGTCGTTCATGACAATGAAAATTTAAACGGCACCCTAACGATAAGTGCCAATGAGGTTATTTGCGTCTACCGGCTTCCAGCTGTCTTTCAACGATTTCGTTCGCAGCATCCGGGAGTTCGTCTAATCTTCCGCTCTGTTCCAAATCAAGAGCTCAAGCAAGCACTCTTTGAGGGAACCGCGGACGTCGTCTTTATGTTGGACGAAACTATTCGCTCAAGCGGACTTGCCGTGGAGCCGTTGGTGGAAGAAACCTTCCGCCTCTTCGCCGCACCAGACCACCCGCTCGCGAAACGAACTGTGCTGCAGATGGAGGATTTTCACAGACAAGTATTCCTGACGAATGAAAAAGGCTGTCCCTACCGTACCATGTTTGACCGGTCATTTGAGAAAGAAGGTATCGATAGTATTACGTATTTAGAGTTTCAAAGTGCTGAAGCCATTAAACAATGTGCCATTTCAGGAATTGGTATTGCCTTTCTTCCTGAAATCGTAGCGGAAGGCGAAATTGAACGGGGGGAACTTGTTGCCCTTCCATGGCAAATACCGGACTTGCACGTGTATACACAGATGTCATGGCATAAAAATAAGTGGCTTTCACCCATCATATTATCCTTCATAGAAGCAGCAAGAGAGGTTCTCTCTTTAGAGGAGGAGAATAAAACCGTTTAGCTTATTTATAGAAGAATCTCCTAATTTTCATAGAAAGGGAGTTATATTATGACAAGACTTATTATGCTTTTTATCGCACTTGGACTTGTGTTAGTTGGGTGTAGTCAAGATCAAACCAATGGCAATAACGAACACAATACGCCTGTAGTCTCGGGAGTAGATCGTGCTATAAACACAGAAATTACGCCCAGCACTGATGTATCACAAGATTCCCCCGTTTATGCAGCTAAAAACGAAAGTGAACTATCTGATCAGGATTTTGAAACGGCTTATGAAATGTGTGTGAGAGCGCTGACTGAATATTATAAAGCGGTCTGGAACGGATCGGATATTGATTTGGATACGTTTATCGATAACGACCACCTAAAACAGTATACGCAAAAGAAAATTCAATCCCAATATGATGCGTATATAAAGAATAATCTTACTGATAATCTGGTGCAGGATATTGATATTGGCGCTTGGGAAGTGGAGCATATTGAGGATCTGGATGGAGGTTTTCTCTATTTAAAATTACCTGTGCAAATTAATCAGACTGTAGGTAGTTATGGTGAAGGTACTGAATTTCTTGTACGTAATTTAAACGGCAAGCTAGTCATTGTTGATTGGTATACTGGTGCAAAAGATAGTTATGATTTCATGGTGCGCGGAGAAAATCAAACGATTGATAACCCTAATGTTTGGAATGATAGTGAATGGGTAAAGAAGCTAGGTAGTATAACAGATTGAATTTTAGGCTCAACCCAATAGTTATTATTTAGTTTCCGCTTATACATTTCATAAAAATAAGAGTACCTCATAAATTGGAACCCCCAGGTTGAGGTATAATTTTGCATATGCTATGATAAAAATAGTTAAGGAGCCGTGCAGCAACACGACTCCCCGTACACTTACCGCTTTAAAGAGCGGTCGGCTGTAGGATTTAAATGCAATCGAAATAGACCGCAATCCTAATCCCTAGGGCGGTCTATTTCTTTGTGTTTGATTAATCGCTGCAACGATAGTCACTACCAGCGTCAGCAAAGCAATAATAAGCCCACCAAAGCTGATCATCTGCTTGTATTCAGTCAAACAGTCAGCCCTTCAGTTAACTTGATAACATTACATCGTTAAATTCATTTTTCTAACGACTCTCCTTTAATTGTAAATTTATGTGATAGAATATAAGTTGATAGATATTAAAATAATAAGGAGTAAATGTAAGTGAGTAGACCTGAAATGTATATAAGTTTAGTTGTGGGACCAAATTGTGAAATGGAATCGTATGCTATAAGATCAGCACTTGAGTATTTTGGAGCAAGGGTTAATATTCATTGGATAGGTAGACCCAATGATCTTATTGATGTTCTATCTGGTGAAGAACTTGATAATAAAGTGGACTACTTAATTTTAAATTTTCATGGAGATGAAGGTAGATTTTGTATGCCTGAACTTGGTGAGGATGTTTATGATAGTAATGAGCCAAGAGGAGAATTCTTTGGAGATCAGGAGGTTAAAAAATATACGAATTTAAAAGACATAAAAGTTATAGGTTCTGGTTGTACATTAGGCATAGAACAGTTAGCGAACGCTTTTCTTGAATGTGGCTGTCATTCTTATATAGCTCCTGATGATTACATAGATGGAAATGCTAATTTGATGTTCGTTATAAGGTTTATGTATGAAATTATAAATAATCATAAAAGCCAGGAGGAAGCTTTTGAAATGGCTAGATCAATTGATAAAGAAACATCCATGTACAAATTGTATATGTCAAAATGACGATCGTAATTTTATTTTCCTCAACTAAAGGGTAGAACAATGGTAGAACAACACGATTTTTAACAAAAACAGCGCGACCCCGAAAACCTCGGAAGCCGCGCTGTGATTGACTTTAGCAAGATGCTGGTGAAGGGACTCGAACCCCCGACCTACGCATTACGAATGCGTTGCTCTACCAACTGAGCTACACCAGCACATTCACCAAATAAGACGAAACAAAAAATATTATAACTCGATCTGAAAATTTTGCAAGTCTCAAAATCAGGAATTTTTTACAGCTTCTCCTGAACCGAACGCAGCTTCTGCTCCGAGGAACTCTCTTTGTCACGCCGATCGTCAATCTTGATTGAGGTGGACACCCGCTGGGCACCGGATTGGAACGGCGCCTCATGAATCGCGCGAATCGCAGCAAATACGCTATCCAACGGCCCTTCGATAATCGTGCTCATTGAGGTCAGCGTATATTGGATGCCTTCCTGCTTTTCCAATACCCGCTGCAGCTCGGCTACATAGGGGCTTAAGCTGGTTGTTCCTGTCCCGATGGGAATCACCGTTACCTCTGCAATCGCCATGCTTCTCCCTCCTTCTTAGAGTAATGTCCATGCTTCTTAATCCGCATTCCACTGCTTCTTATTGTAACAATTTCCACCCCTTCTTTTCAAACTGGCCACACGCCCTTATACCTCCAGCCCCTTTATCCTTCTGAGTTAAGCAAAAAATAGGCCAGAGACTCTCCCAGCACACGGGAAAAAGCCCTGCACCTTGTCATAGGAGTGAATACGTACTATGCCATCTCCCCGAGCTCCGCAATTCCTCACCGCACTCCCCGGAAACGCCCAGTTCCTTCTTCAGCAGACTTGATGGCATTGGCAAACCTCACCTTCGCGTGCAGGCATGGCGAACTCAACCTGATCCGCCCCTCGCTGGAAGGGCCGAGGCGATAATTAAGTGGAACTCTCTAAATCTCTCCCCAGCTCCACAAAAGATACGACCATGAGTTTCCGCGATAAATGTTCACAATTATCAGTCGTCCCCCACTCGCCGCATCAGGATTGCTTTCTTCTGTTTTTTCATACTTTTTCATTCGGCAGCTAGTGAATCTGACTGTTTACAAACACTACATATTGGGGTAATGTTAGTTGCAGACAACCAAATATAGTGGAAACGGGTGATCCAGCCACCAACATGAGGCTGGGGCTTAAAAGGGAAGTGCGGTGCAAATCCGCTGCGGTCCCGCCACTGTGACCGGGTGCTTGCGAGAGCTTACTAGGGCTCCTTGCAGCGCTTCACTGGCAGATAGCCACTGCAGTATATTACCATCTGCGGGAAGGCGTCAGCGAAGAAGTCCGGAAGCCAGGAGACCTGCCCGCTTCTGTATTGACACCAAATGAGCCTGCGAGGAACAGGTAGGTGTCCGCTTGCAGCTTACATAAACACTTATCCTTCATGAGATGGATGAACAAGACGATTTCCAACGCGCATCCGGGCATTTCCAACCTTGCATGGTGGGGAATGCTTTTTATATGTTTTTAAAGTGTAGTTTTTCGGGAGGGAAACTTTGTTATGGCGATTATGAACCAGGTTTACACAAGCCGCCAAGACATGCTTGAGGAAGTTATTACATTAGGAGAAGAAATCGTGGAAAGCCGCAACCTTGAAGTGCTGCGGGAAAATGCCAATTTAAACGGCGAAAGCTTCTCCGGCAAAATGAGCAAGTTCGGCAGCGAGTACGCGAAATGGTATGCTAACCACTTCGTCATGCCTAAACAGCTCGTTCAGGCAATTCAAGACAATGTCGTCTATGTCCACGACTTAGACCAATATGCAATTGGAACGACGAACTGCATCTTCATTCCGTTCGACAAGCTGCTGCGGGAAGGCTTCAATACCGGCAACGGCAGCGTAAGGCCGCCGAATTCGATCATGACGGCGATGGCGCTCGTGGCGATCATTTTTCAATCCCAGCAAAATGCGCAATACGGCGGCGTGTCCGCCAACAAGCTGGATCACGATCTTGCGCCTTATGTAACTAAATCCTTCGTTAAATATTTCCGCAAGGGCTTAGAGTACTTCGAAGAAGGAGACCCGAACGCGGATTACGATTCGATCGCGATGGCTCGCAGCGATCTCCAGACGCAATATCCAAGAGCCTTCAAATATGCAGTCAAAGAAACCGAAAGCGAAACGCTGCAGGCCGCCGAGAGTCTGATTCACAACCTGAACACGATGTCGAGCCGGGCCGGAGGACAAATTCCGTTTACGAGCATCAATTACGGCACATGCACTTCTATAGAAGGACAGCTCGTTATCAGCTCCCTGCTTACGGCAACGATGCGCGGGCTTGGCAGCGGCGAAACACCGATTTTCCCGATCCAAATTTTTAAATGCAAGCAAGGCGTTAACCAACTGCCCGGCGAACCCAATTACGAGCTCTTCCTGAAGGCAGCGGAGTGCTCCGCCAAGCGTCTCTATCCAAACTTCGCCAACCTGGACGCGCCGCTTAATCTGATGTATTACGATCCGGCTGACCCGAATACTGAATTTGCCACGATGGGCTGCCGCACACGGGTGCTGAGCGACCGCTTCGGCCGCAACCATCTTTCGGGTAAAGGCAATTTGTCCTTCAACACCTTGAACCTGGTCAAGCTCGGCCTGGAGCATGGCATTGCTTTAGGGCATCGTCAGGCTGCGGATGAACAAGGCTTCTACCGAGAGCTCGAGCATTACCTGGATATCGCTTTGGACGGGCTGCTGCACCGCTTCCGAATCCAGTCGTCCCAGAAGGCGAAGGCTTCCGACTTCATGATGCGCGAAGGCGTATGGGAAGGAGGCGAGCACCTAAGCCCCGAGGATACGGTGGGAGAACTGCTCAAGCACGGCAGCCTGTCAATCGGCTTCATCGGACTCGCGGAATGTATGAAAGCCATGTACGGTAAACATCACGGCGAAGATGCCGATGTATATAAGAAGGCCTACGATTTGATCGCCTTTATGCGCGATTATTGCGACCGCCAGAGCGAACGGCATAACCTGAACATTACCCTGTTCGCCACGCCAGCGGAAGGGTTATCCGGCAAATTCACCAAGAGAGACCGTGCTAATTATGGCGAAGTGCCGGGCGTCGTTGACCGCGAATATTACACCAACTCTTTTCACGTTCCGGTCTACTATGACATCAGCGCTGCTAAAAAAATAGAGCTGGAAGCTTCCTTCCACGGCTTGTGCAATGCGGGAGCGATTTCTTACATCGAGCTTAACGGCAACGCTCGCAGCAATCCGGCTGCATTCCTGCGCATCATTCAGTACGCGTTGTCTCAGCAAGTCAGCTATTTCAGCATCAACCATCCGATCGACCGCTGCTCGGGGTGCGGATTTGAAGGAATTATCGGAGCTGTCTGCCCATCCTGCAACGCCAGCGAGCAGGACGTCCATATTCGCCGCCTGCGGCGTGTAACCGGATATTTGACCGGGGATTTCCAGACTCGCTTCAATGCTGCTAAGCAAGCCGAGGTGCGCGACCGCCTCAAGCATTCGACATGAATATTTGCGGCTATTACCCGGAATCGATAAATGAGGGCGAAGGACTGCGGGCAGCGCTCTTTGTAAGCGGCTGTCGCCATTACTGCAAAGGCTGCTTCAGTCCAGCCACCTGGAATTTCAATTACGGCGAGCCGTTTACCCCCGAGCGGGAACAGGAAATCATCCAGGATATCGCTGGCAATCCGCTATTAAGCGGACTGTCGATCCTTGGCGGAGACCCTTTTTTCTCAGCAGTGGAGGTCAGCTCTTTCCTTGACCGCTTGCGTAAAGTTACAGGCCCTATATCCGTCTGGATTTACAGCGGGTACACGTACGAAGAATTAATTGAAGATGTAGAATCACCTGAATATGGACTGCTAAGCCGCTGCCAGGTGCTAGTGGACGGACGCTACGTCGACGAATTGCGAGATCCCTCCCTGCTCTATCGCGGCAGCTCGAATCAAAGGCTGATTGACATACCGGCAAGCCTGTCACAACGCAGCATTGTAGAATGGCGTCCAACTTTCTCTTTCTAGCTGACTGCCTTTCTAGTATAATTATGATTTGTGTTCATTCTAATTGACGTTACCGGCGCCGAATCATATTGTGGTTGTTCAAATTTTCTCTATCGATCACGAGTCTATGAGTTGTTGATCTTTTGAGCCCGCATATGAAGCGCCTCTTTTTTCAAGTAATACTTACAATTTGAGATTTAAAGATTTGTAGATTTAAAATTCTGCAAAGATGGAATCTTGAAAAGATTGAATATCCCATGTCAAGAAAGCGAGGAATATTTACATGCCTTCATTCGTAACGAAACCAAACAACCGCCAGCTTGCGTTCGACAATGACCGTCTTGGCATTTACGCCGACCGTATTCTGGAGGGATTACATACACTCAACAAGGAGCGTTTGCTCCGCGGCGTCACCGCTAAGCTGAGACACGATGTCGTCACCGGAGAGGAAATCAGCAATGCCTTCACCATGTCCTCCCTGGAGCTCGTGACGAAGGACGAACCGGATTGGAAATTCGCAGCAGCCCGTTCTCTGCTGACTTCTCTATACAAAAAAGCCGCCGTAAACCGCCGTTATAAATCCTACCCGGAAGAGCCTTACGGATCGTTCTATCATCTCATTACCGAGCTGTGCAAAGCGGGCATATACCGGGAAGAACTGCTTGAATGCTATACGAAGGAACAAATCGAAGAGCTTGGGGAATTGATCGACCCGACCCGCGACCTGCTGTTCGATTATATCGGCCTGCTCACCCTTGCCGAGCGCTACCTGGCTACCGATTTTGACGGACGTACGATGGAGCTCCCTCAAGAACGCTATATGGTCATCGCTATGTACCTGATGCATCAAGAACCTGCTGACAAGCGTCTGGAATATGTAAA
Organism: Paenibacillus lentus; assembly: GCF_042714055.1. Lineage (GTDB taxonomy): Bacteria > Bacillota > Bacilli > Paenibacillales > Paenibacillaceae > Fontibacillus > Fontibacillus lentus_A. The sequence continues at coordinate 553,904 of NZ_JBHGVC010000005.1, read as the reverse complement.
AGAAGCCTACTGGGCCATGAGCAACATCTATATGACCGCAGCGACGCCGACGATGTCCAATGCTGGTAAAAAAGTCGCCGGACAGCTCTCCAGCTGCTTCATCGATACTGTGGACGACTCGCTCGAAGGTATTTTCGATTCCAACACGGACGTAGCTCGCCTCAGCAAAATGGGCGGCGGCATCGGCGTCTATCTCGGCAAGGTTCGCGCCCGCGGCTCGGACATCCGCGGCCATAAGAATACCAGTTCCGGCGTGATCCCGTGGATTCGCCAGTTGAACAATACCGCGGTTAGCGTCGATCAGCTTGGTACTCGTAAAGGAGCCATTGCGGTATATCTGGACGTGTTCCATAAAGATATTCTCGCTTTCCTCGACCTGAAGCTGAATAACGGTGACGAGCGGATGCGTGCGCATGACGTATTCCACGGCGTCTGCCTCCCTGACCTGTTCATGGAAGCTGTCGAGGCTCGCAGCGAATGGAATCTGTTCTGCCCGCATGAAGTGAAGAAGACGATGGGCTGGAAAGACGAGAACGGCCGTCCGCAAGGACTGGAGGATTTCTACGATAATGAAGTGGGCAACGGCGAATTCCGCAGCAGATACGAGGAAGCGGTAAACCATCCAACCTTGTCCAGAATTACGATGCCGGCCATCGATATCATGAAACGGATCATGAAATCCCAGTTGGAGACAGGCACGCCGTATATGTTCTACAGAGATACCGTAAACCGGGCGAACCCGAACCGGGCACACGGAATGATCTATTCGTCTAACCTGTGTACGGAAATTATGCAAAATCAATCGCCAACCGTTGTAGAACAAGAAGAACTCGTTACGAAGGACGGGCAAACTCGCATCGTCGTTTCCAAAATCCCTGGAGATTTTGTCGTCTGCAACCTGAACTCGATCCACCTTGCCCGCGCCGTACCGGCCGGAGTGCTGGATCGTCTCGTACCGATTCAGACGCGGATGCTCGATAACGTCATCGACATTAACAATATTGAAGTACTGCAAGCCCAATATACAAACAGCCAATACCGGGCGATCGGACTCGGCACCTTCGGGCTGCACCATTTGCTGGCCCTAGAAGGTATTCGCTGGGAATCCGAGGAAGCCGTGCAATATAATGACGCTCTATATGAAAAGATCAACTACCTGCTCGTGAAGTCCAGCATGGAGCTAGCTAAGGAGAAAGGCCGTTATCCTAAATTTGCTGGCTCCGATTGGGAGAACGGCAACTACTTCACCTACCGCGGTTACACCGACGGCTCCCGTGAAGGCAAGTTCGTAACGACCGAGCAATGGCGCGAGCTTGCAGAGGAAGTGAGCAAGAACGGCGTACGCAATGCCTGGATGTTCGCGATTGCTCCGAACGGCTCCACTTCGATCATCGCCGGTTCTACCGCGAGTATCGACCCATTGTACGAGCTGCTCTCCTATGAGGAGAAAACGACGTACAAAATCGCTAACCCGGCCCCGGACTTGTCCGAAAAGACGATCTGGTACTACAAAACGGCCTTCCTGATTGACCAGCACTGGTCGATCGATATGGCCGGAGCCCGTCAGCGCCACGTCGATCAGGCGCAAAGCTTTAACCTGTACGTGCGCCCGGACATTAAAGCGACGGAGTTCCTGGATCTGCATTTGCATGCTTGGAAGGCCGGCTTGAAATCGACGTACTATGTTCGCAGCCGCGCGCTGACAATCGAAGAGTGCGAGAGCTGTGCCAGTTAGGGATCCCAACCCACCCAAACCCTCCCTTGTCGTAAGGGAGGGCCCCCAGGGCCTGCTGCCCTCGGGACTCCCGCAAACTGAGGGAACGTTGGAGTTGTAGAGGCGCTCCTGCTGGCTGTTCCCTTCGGGAATGCGCTGTGGGGTTGTGCTTGGAACGCTTTTCCCCCTTCGGGTACGTCTTACTTTAGGCGCACCCGGGTTACCTGGAAACACGCGGAGGACTACTGCTGTCGGCACACCCGAGGTCGTTCGTGCAACTGGGCCGCTTGTCGCCCTGACGGGCACGCTCTACGATGGTGCCCCTGCATGAGAGCGGACTGCCACTACGTGCAGTTGGATGTAAGGCTGCATGCTGGCTGGCGCTGTCCCCTACGGGGATTCGCTTAGGCTAGTGTAGAACCTGTGAGGATTGCTTACGAAGAACTTGAGCGGAATGCCAATGCGAGCGGTTGGCTGTGAGGCTGCGTGCTGGCTGGCGCTGTCCCCTACGGGGATTCGCTTAGGCTAGTGTAGAACCTGTGAGGATTGCTTACGAAAAACTTGAGCGGAATGCCAATGCGAGCGGTTGGCTGTGAGGCTGCGTGCTGGCTGGCGCTGTCCCCTGCGGGGATTCGCTTAGGCTAGTGTAGAACCTGTGAGGATTGCTTACGAAGAAACTTGAGCGGAATGCCACTGCGGACGGTTGGATGTAAGGCTGCCTGCTGGCTGGCGCTGTCCCCTGCGGGGATTCGCTTAGGCTAGTGTAGAACCTGTGAGGAATGCTACGAAGAACCTTGAGTGGAATGCCACTGCGGATGGTGGTTGTGAAGCTACGTGCTGGCTGGCGCTGTCCCCTGCGGGGATTCGCTTGTGCTGGTGCAGTACCTGTGAGGATTGCTACGAAGAACTTGAGCGGAATGCCACTGCGTGCAGTTGAATGTAAGGCTGCCTGCTTGGTGGCGCTGTCCCTACCGGGTTTCGCTCAGGTTGGAGGAAAAGCTACTTTTATTAAGGTTACAATGTCGCGAAATTTTTCTATAACATCAAATCTTTGAGGAGATGAGATCATTGCAACTGCAAACGATTTTTAATACGGAGGCACCGAATAAATCAACTCGCATCATTAATGGAGAGTGCTCCGGGATTCTGAACTGGAACGACATCCGCATGCCGCATATGTACAAGCTGTACAAGGTACTGCTGCTGAACCACTGGATCGCGGACGAAATTCCCATGAGTAAAGATGCGCAGCAATTCCCATTGCTTGATCCCGAGGAGCAGCGCACGTTTAAGATCAATATTTCGCTGCTTGCGGTTCTGGATTCGATGCAGACGATGTTCGTTGGGGATGTGAAGCGTTATTTCACGGATTCTTCGCTTGAAGCAATTTCCGCGATTATTGCTCAGCAGGAAGTGGTGCATAACCAATCGTATTCCTACGTGCTGTCCTCGATCGTATCGGAGCAGGAACAGAAGGAGATTTTTGAATATTGGAAGCATGATCCTGTGCTGCTCGACCGGAACAAGTTCATCTCGGAAATTTATCAGAACTTCCGTAATGAGCAAACGCCTCAGACGTTTTTTGAATCGCTTGTAGCAGATCTTATTTTGGAAGGCATTTTCTTCTACAGCACGTTCGCCTTCTTTTACAATCTGGCACGCGACCAGAAGATGATGGGCACAAGTCAAATGATTTCCTACATCCAGCGGGATGAGAACCAGCATTGCTACTTCTTTGCCGAGGTGTTCAAGCAGCTCCTGCTCGACTATCCGGAGCTGAATACGAAGGAGAACATCGATTACGTGTACCGCACGATCGATCGGGCGGTAGAGCTGGAAACGAACTGGGCGCACTATACGCTTAAGGAAGTCCGCGGCATCGATTTGAACGAGCTTGGGGATTACATTAAGTACATTGCCAACAAGCGTCTTGGCCTCATGGGTCTGGATAAAGCCTACGAGGGCGTGGACGTGAACTGCATGCCGTGGATCAAGCCGTTCTCGGACGAAGCGTTGAACGCTACGAAAACAGACTTCTTCGAGGCAAAATCCCGAAACTACGGGAAAGTCGGCGACGACAACGGATTTGACGATTTGTAATCGTGAATTCCACAAAAGATACTTTGTAATTAGATCTTCTGGAACAGTCGGGTCTGTACCAATCATGGTATCGTAAAATAAATGAGCACCCCTTAGAATCAAACTTGGCCTCCCCCTCGTGAGTGTAGGGAATCCAACATGATTCGTTGGGGTGCTTTTTTACGGTTGCAGTTCTTAGGCTCTATTTGGGGCCCAGACTATGGATTCCATCTGATTCTAATCTTTGTACAATTAAGCTTCCTCGTTACCCGTGTTTCCGCTGTAGTGATGCCGATGCGGCGTGCTCCCGTCTACCGTCGTATAGCCCTCAAAATAATGGTAGTGACCGCCGCCAGGCAGCATAATCGCAGGACCTGTCGTTCCTCTGATCTTATGGGTATGTCCTGCATTAAAGGTGGTCTCCGCATAATAATTATGAACATGCTGAACCCCGCTTAAGGCCGGTTCAGTTCTGCCTGCATAATAATGCTGGTGCCCAATGTTATAGGAGGTATTCCCGGAGAAAGGATGAACATGCACAGGCCTGCCGTTCCATGAAGTAATAAACAGCTTATGCGCGTGTTCCGATCCCGGCCCTTCCTCAGAATGATAAACAAATCCAGTTACAGGTATCTCCAAATAAAACTCCCCTTTAAATGTGATACTAAAGTCTATGCCGGGGAAAGATGGAGAGTTCAATAGTCTACAGCTTTTATGGTCGGCCGGCGCAATAATTCCTGCATTTTCGCAGCTTTTACCTCAATCTCGCTCAACTCCACCTTTGAAAGAGTAGAACGAGAGCGAGAACGAACATCGACGCCAAGCCAGCGATACGCCGAAACCGTGATGATAAGCTGGAAGCATGCCAAAGCGTAGATGGTTAGTGGGCCAAGCAGCATACAACTAGATAACAAATCCTCAACCTAAGTATCCATGCGGATGTGATCCCACTCTTCGTCTCCGTAACCGATTAGCCAAAACAGTGCTCTGCGCCGTTCCATCACTATGCTTTCATTCATATCAGCTGGAGGGTTCTCCCTCTTGACTCTGCTGTTCACACAGGCCCAATGCAGGCGATAGATTCGATCGGCTTCGTTCAATATTTCCTCTCCACTGCGGAAACTGGTCTTAGCCAGGAATGCTTCAAAGCTGCCGCAGCTGGACACCGACTGAATCGCAAAATCGCAATCGCAGACCTCAACCGGAAAATCGAGCGACTCTACCAATCCCAATGCCCAAATCAGCACCCAATAGGCCTCGTATTGCCACGTTATGTTGAGCGCATCCTGGTGAGACGGTTCCTCCTGAAGAAGCAGCTCCTCCTCATTCCCGGTTATAAAATCCGTCACCCCATACTTATCCAGCATCCCCTTCACAAACTGCTGAGACTCTTCCAGATCCGCAGCTTGGGCAACATCGCAGGCATATTGGATCACGATTAGCAAAGCAATCGCCCTACGGGCAATTTCCTCGCGTGACTTGAAGCGTAAATCACCTGAAGGAGGGAGCTGAGGCAGCCCTTCATTAAAAGGGATATTCTTCTCCTTGAGATATGAAATCGTCGCTTGCTTCCGCTGCTCGCCTTCGGCTGAAGTCTGCTCCTCGCCTCTAATTTTTCTCGTACATGCCCGGGGTCTAAAGTCGGCAGAGCCGGACTTTCCGTCAGGATACACAATGACCTGTCCGTCGCTATCCATCAGCATCCCGTTCGGAAAAAAGCCTATCCCATCCACACGGCGCAGCAAATCCTGGAACAATGTCATGTAGGACTCATCGTAGTCCTTCTCCGTTTCAATAGCCAGCATTGTATTAATTACAGATATTTGCGTAAGCACAAGACGCAGCAGCTGCTCATCCTCAAACGGAATTCGATCATAGAACCCCATCATGCCTGGTATATTGTTTGCAAAATAATCCGGATCGGTATCCTCGGACGCTACCCTTAAGGTAATGTTGTTCTTGTTAAACCATTTTCGCTGCTGAATGACGTACTCATTCGCGCTGTTGACGATTTTAAAGCCAGTCCCGAAAACCTCCTCAATCAAGCCCGGAATATCCTCAGTATCATTTCTGGAAGCAAATATCGTGAAATACGGCAAAGAAAGCCCTCCTCCATAATAGCAGCTAATGAACCTCACTGTTGTATAATCCAATTTATCGGTCAATGAGAGGGATTTAATTACATTTGCGGGCCGTGATAAAAAAACGATGCTCCTTGCTTTGCACATAACCTTCCTGCTCTAGTTTTGCCTGCAATGCGCAGAGCTGTTCGAAGCAGCGATCCACAGAAAAGCCTGCAAATTCCCATTCGATCACCTTCGCAAAATACACTAAAGCCCCGATATCCAAAAATCGGAGACTCGGAAAACACTCTTGCTGCTCCAAAACCGTGAACCCGGTCACCGTCAAATCGCGAACCGCCTGCTCCAGGCTGAACCCGTCATCGGTTATCATCGCCTCGTCACCGAGCAGCCGCCGGGACAGCTCCCTGTTGTTTTGGCCGCCTACCTGCTGGGTAATGAACAAACCGCCCGGTTTCAGCACTCTATCCAGTTCCTGAACAGAGTATGCTTCATGACGGTTGATGACCAAATCGAAGAACTGATCTTCAAACGGCAAATGATCATCATCCAATACCTGCCTGACCTCAATACCGCAAGGCGGCAAGGTCTCACGGCAGAGCTCGTAATTCGGCAGATAAGCTTCCGTCGCATACGTCTTCCCTCTTGGAGGCCGAAGCGAACGGAGAAACTCCCCTCCCCCTGTCCCCATATCGAGCATCACGCGTTCTTCGCTCATCTGGGCCAGCACAGCGGCTCTATAATCCCAAGGCAGTTCTTCCTCCGCGATTCGTCCGGCAATTTGCGAGAAATCCCACCCCTGAAAACCCTTCGCTTCTTCCCTCTTCCATTCTCTTTTCCATGTCTCTCGATTCACGTAATATACCCCTCTCTTAAGCATTTTAAGACGCTGAAGTGTATACTTCTTCCATCTTATAAAGAGAGCGGCGCAGCTGCCGGATAACGGCACCTCTTCAGCCCGGTACAATCGGTTATCCGTTTGTTCTCAGCTGCACCGGGCAGGTACCGTATTTTACCACCATGAACATCATCATTGCATGATTCACCCCATAAATCCTGTATGTATTAAATAGTTAACTGCCACGACTCGTATCCATGGCTATACTCAGAATAACAAATAATGCAAAAGATAGGAGCTACGTAAATTGAAAAAACGCGTGCTAGTCCTAACCATGATGACCATCCTTTTCGGATTCATGAGCATCTCCCTCATATACAGCCAATATCAGCTCCGTTACGGCCAAACAGTATATACCTTTGATATTGAAACCGAAGATCTGTACTTCAGAGATATCCAAATTGCGGCTTTCCCCTACTCATTGTTTATTACGGGACACTTTCTGGAGGTCATGGGTGAAAATAAATCATTCGATGGTATAAGCTACGTTTTTTCTATCAACGACACGATGATCCTATCACGAAGTCAAGCCGACGACCCATTTACTTTGCCAGATGCCGCAAACGGCAAACAGTACTCCAACACTAGCAGCCTTATAGAAGATATCCGCGTGCGGAAACAAGACTCTCTCCAGGTCGAGATTCATTACACCGTAAACGGAGAACCCAAAGATATTGCGGGGGAAATCAAATTAAGCGACGTAACGAAGCCATTTAGCTCAATCAAAAATAAAGTCATTCATTTACGATAAAGCATACCGCCAATTGACTATAAATCATCAATCTGCAACAAGCATGCAATCCAAAAAAATAACGAAGGAGCCGCCGTAATCTCTCACTCCAGCAGCTCCCTCAGCATACGCTCCGGGTAATTCATGAACTCCTTCATAATGACGAAATGATCCGTCTCCTCCAGCGCTGCCTGGCGAATCCCCTCCGGCGTCAACTGGTAGATCACGCTGTCCGGGTAGGCCATGATGATCGGCGAGTGCGTGGAGATGATGAGCTGCGAATACTGGTTCACGAGCTCATGAATCCGTGACAGCATCGCCATCTGGCGATACGGCGACAAGGCGGCCTCCGGCTCGTCCATAATATACAGCCCCCGGCCCCTGAAACGATTCATGAACGCCGCAAAGAACGATTCGCCGTGTGACATCATGTGCAGGGGCCTGCCGCCGTAAGAACCGACAACAGGCGGCCCGCCTTCCCCCTCATCCAGCCGCCCGATCTCCGTGGCCAGATTATAATAGCTTTCCGCCCGGAAGAAGAAGCCGTCCCTCGGCTTGCGCACGCCCTTCACCAGTCGGATATATTCATGCAGCTCGGAATGAGTCTCAGCGGTCGAGAAATTGAAATTCAGCGTCCCGCCTTCCGGGTTGAAGCCGAGGGCGACGGCGATCGCCTCCAGCAATGTCGATTTGCCCATGCCGTTCTCGCCTACAATATAAGTCACCTTAGGGTGAAAATCCAACAGCTCCAGATCAGCTACCGCCGGCAGATGAAAAGGGTACTCGCGAAAAGACGGCACTTCCTCCCGCCGCAGCGTGACGCTCCGCAAATAAGCATCCATTTTCGTTAAGCCGCTCATGAGCTACACATCCTCTCCCTGCATATTCCCGTGATACAGCTCGCTATAGAAGCCCTCCTGCTGCAGCAGCTCCTCGTGGGAACCCTGTTCAATTAGTCGGCCGTCCTTCAGCACGAGAATTTTATCCGCCTGACGGATCGTATTGAGCCGATGCGCGATGACAAAGCTCGTTCTGCCCTTCATCAGCCGCTGCAAGCCCTCCTGGATCTTGAGCTCCGTCACCGTATCGATGCTGCTGGTTGCTTCGTCCAGGACAAGGATCGACGGGTTCGCGAGAATCGCCCGCGCGATGGCCAACAGCTGCCGCTGGCCTTGGCTGATACCGCTGCCGTCCGCGTCGAGCATTTTATCGTAGCCGTCCTGCAGACGCATAATGAAGGAATGTGCATTCGCCAGCCGCGATGCTTCCTCCACCTCTTCATCGGTCGCATCCAGCCGCCCGAAGCGGATATTTTCCCGAATCGTGCCCTTGAACAAAAAAGAATCCTGCAGCACGAACGCCATATGCGATCGCAGGCTTTCGCGCCGGATCGTCGTAATATCCCGTCCATCAACCGTGAACGTCCCTCTAGAGGGATTGTAGAACCGGGACAGCAGCTGAATCAGCGTCGTCTTGCCTGCCCCCGTAGGACCAACCAGCGCAATCATTTCACCGGGCTTCGCCTCGAAGCTGATAGCCTCCAGCGTATCGCCGCCTTCCTCATAGGAGAAGGAAACGTCCACGAAGCGCACCGCTCCTTCGACCTGCCGCAGCGTGACCGCCGCCGACTCGTCCCTTTCCTCGACTTCTTCATCCATCACTTCGAACACGCGCTCCGCCCCGGCAATCGCCGACAGCAGCGTGTTCCACTGGTTCGCAAGATCATTGAGCGGCCGGGTGAACTGCCTGGAATACTCCACGAATACGATTATCACCCCGACGGTAATTGCCCCGCGAATCGCGAGAATTCCGCCGACGCCAGCGACCAGGGCAAAGCCCAGATTATTCAGCGCGTTCATCAGCTTCGGAATGAAGCCCGAAATCGTCTGCGCCCAAAATCCCGACTGCCTGATCGCGTCATTCCTCTCCCTAAATTCACGCATCACCCGCTCCTCTTGCGAGAAAGCCTTAATGATCCGCTGCCCGGACAGCGTCTCCTCGATATAGCCGTTCAGCTCGCCCAAATTCTTCTGGCGCTCCTTGTAGAGCGGCCCCGTTCGCCGGGTAATCCAGCGCATCCCAAGCATCATCAGCGGCACGATCATGAATGTCAGCAGCGTCAGCAGCGGACTGAGATACAGCATAACCGCAAGCGTCCCCGCAAGCGTCAGCACACTGGAAAAAATCTGAATCGCCGAGCTGTTCAGCGTCGAGCTGACATTGTCGATATCATTGGTCAACCGGCTCATAATCTCGCCCTGCTGCCTTGTCCCAAAGAACGGAATGGGCAGCCGATGAAGCTGGCGGAACAAATCGATCCGCATCCGATAGACCGTCTCCTGGGCGATTTCAATCATCCATATATTTTGCAGCCACGAGCTAAGCGAGAAGCCTATATACACTACACCTAATCCGGTTAAAAATAACACCCACGGCGCTCCCCCGCCATCAGCGAGGAAATTATCCACGGATACGCCAATCAAATACGGTCCAAGCAGCGCTAGCCCCGAGCTGACCACAACCATCAGCAGGACGAGCGTCAGCTTCGCCTTGCGCCGGGCCAAATATTGCCAGATGCGCCCTAGCGTCCCCGACCAGTTTTTAGCTTTGGCCTTCGGCTTGCGCCCCGAGGCGGAGCCGCTCTTGGAATCCAGCTTCGGATAAGGATGCCGAAACGGTTCAACGAAGGTTTTGAACATACTGCGCCTCCTCCCCATACTGAGACTCGTAAATCCGCCGATACAGCGAAGATTCTGCCATTAATTCCTCATGACTGCCCTGGGCAATGAGACGCCCTTCGTCGAGCAGGAGAATGAGGTCGGCCGACGTGGTGGAGCTGATTTTTTGCGTAATAAGAAAAGTAGTGCAGGATAACTGTGTCAGCTCCTCCAGCAAAGCTGCCTCCGTCCGGACATCGAGCGCACTCGTGCTGTCGTCCAGAATAAGGATCGCCGGCTGGCGCACGAGCGCCCGGGCGATCGACAGCCGCTGCTTCTGGCCGCCGGATAAATTCACGCCGCGCTGCCCAAGCATCGTATCGTATCCGTGCGAGAGCCGCTTGATCGTCTCATGAATTTGCGCCTGCTTGGCAGCGTTCATGATTTGCTCCATGCTCGCATCCTCGCGCCCCCAGGCGATATTGTCCCGCACCGAGCCCGAGAACAGCATGACCTCCTGCGGGACATAGCCGATCGCTCCCCGCAGCTGCTCCGGCTCCATCCTCCGGATATCGCGACCGTCGATGCGAATGACTCCGCCCGTCGCCTCATGCAAACGGGGAATGAGCTGAACGAGCGAGGATTTCCCTGACCCGGTAGCTCCCATGATCGCTACCCGCTGCCGCGGTTCCACCTTAAAAGTGATGTCCTGCAGCACCCGGATATCGCTGGAAGGGTAGCTGAAGCTCACCCCTTCAAACCGCACCTCTCCCTGAAGCGGGTGAGCCTTAGATGCTGAGGCACACTTTGTCCCCGTTAAGCGAGAACCACCATTCACTCCCTCAGCCCTAGCCTGTCCAGGGCGCTGCTCCGCCTCGCGGACGGGACGGACTTCTCCTGACGCATTCGCCGACATGGCTTCGGTACCTCCTACAGCACGATCTACTGACGACATAGCTTGGGCGTTTACTGCTGCTTCTCTACCATCCGCCGCCGATTCGGATCTGGCATCCGCTGCTGGTTCAATGACGTCAGCCGTTGATATGGCTTCGATACCTCCTACTGCTTCTGCAGCATTCGCTGACATCATAGCTTCGGCATCTACCGCTGCTTCTGCGGCAGCCGCCGCTGGCGTGGCCTTGGCAGCTGCAGCGGCCTCAGCACCCGCTTCTGCCTCCTCCGTGCGGAGCACTTCCACGATCCGCTGGCCCGAAGCAGCCGCTCTTGAGTAAGAGCTGATGATCCAGGAAAGCGCGGACAACGCGCCAATCGTGCGCAGCGAATAGTTCAGCACCGCTACCACCTCGCCGATCGTGGCATTGCCTACCGCGATGTCCAGGCGACCGAACCACAGGATGGCGATAATCCCGCCGTTCATCATCAGCAGCATGAGCGGCATCGTCGTCTCCGTCAAACGCAGCGCGGAAATGGTGCCCTGCATCAGGTCTTGACTCCGCTTCTCGAACCGCTTCATTTCATGTCCGACGCGGACGAACACACGGATGAGCCGCATGCCGGTCAAATTCTCCTGAATGACGCCGTTCACCGTATCCATCCGCTGCTGCACCGTGCGGAATAAAGCGGACGCTTTTTTCATCATCCACAGAATAAAGAGCGCCAGCACCGGTGCCGTCACCGTCAGCAGCAGGCCGAGCTTCACATTCACGATCAGTGCCATGATCACGCTCCCTGTGACGACCAGCGGAACGCGCGTCGCAAAGCGCAGGCTCATGAACACCATTTCCTGGAGCTGTGTAATATCTCCAGTCAGGCGCGTAATGAGAGATGAAGTTGGAAACTTGCTGAATACGGCATAAGAAAAGGACTGAACCTTGTCGTACAGCTTATCGCGCAGATCATACCCAAAGCCCTGACTGGCATGGGAGGCAAAGAAGGAACTGGCGACACCGGCCACAAAAGCAAGGAGCGCGCTCACGACGAGCACGCCTCCCCACAGCCAGACGACGGACAGATCCTGCTTATTGATCCCGTCATCGATGATGCGGGAAATGAGCAGGGGCTGAATCAGCTCCACGAACAGCTCGATCAACATCATGCAAATTGCCGACATGGCGGCAATCCGGTATTTTTTGATAAAGGATATGATTGTAGCCATCTGCTTACCTCCGGACGATTTCCGTCTGACTTCGCGATCTAGCTAGTTATTCTTGCTGCATTCGCTTCAGCTGCATTCTCTATTTCTGTTGCTATAGCTAAGTAGTGATCTGCATAAGTTGAACTAAAAATTTTATAGTGAAAGCGGCCACGTGGAATGTTCTTTCGTAATTGTACGATTCTTCGTACAAACTATAGTGCAAGACCGTCTATCGCACACCTTTGTATGATTTTTCGCATAAAGCTCATGCTCCGAACGCTTTCGGGAGCGTTTTTATACGATTTTTCGTTCAAAACTCCGCGACCGACCACATTGGGAGCTCTTTTGCACGATTTTTCGTTCAAAATTATTGTTCAGCCGACAAGGTCGGATTCCGCTTGTTTTACCTCCGTATAACCATCAGTTGAATCTGGGGAGGACGATGGCAATGGCCATAAGGCGGATATGAGAATAAGGTTAGTTCAACTTATATACATCAATTTATCATCATGGTACTCCAGCTGCCGTACAGCACTTAATTTTGGCTCTTTTTGGCTTCCCATGCTACTCGACTGATTTCAAAGCCTCAATCATATCGATATGCTTCAGCTTGTAATGCATGAACAGCATGACGATACCTGAGAACAGAAGCGTAAGCACCGACGCATATCCATAGCTCAGCCACTTAATCGTTGGACTGAACATCATAATATCGATTTCCGCCGTCTGAAGCACAAAGCTATGGAGCCAGATGCCTAAGAAGTTCCCGACCAGGATGCCGAGGAAGCTGAGAAGCAGATTTTCGCGATAAATATACATCGTTACTTCCTTATCGTAGAAGCCCAGCACCTTAATGGTCGACAGCTCACGTATCCGCTCGGACACGTTAATGTTCGTCAGGTTATACAGCACGACAAAAGCCAGCGCGGCAGCCGAAATAATGAGTACGACTACGACGACATCCATACTTTTGAGCGTATCCGTGAACACGTCGCCTACACCGCTGGAGAATTTTACGAGGGCTACGCGCTCCAAGGGCGTCAGCTTTTCGCCAAAGCGATCCTCCCAGTCCTTGCTCGTATCGCTTGATAAAAGCAGCTGTGTGTTATATTCCGGCTCTTTGCCAAAAATTCCTTCATAATACGCCGGCGTCATATAAATGTAGTGCATTGCATAGTTTTCCGTGACCCCTGCCACCTGAACCTCGAAAGGCTCGTTATCTTTATTTTGCAGTGTTAGGGAATCGCCAGGACTCAGACTATACAGCTTCGCCAGCTTCTCCGTCACAATTACACCTTGATTGGTAAGCTCTCGCCGTTCACCCGTTTTCCGATCCTTAAGCACGACGAAGCGGTCAAGCTTCTCCATAGTCTCAGGAGCAAATACAGTAACATCCTGATTGTTGACCCCTTTTGCCGCAGCTGTCATCGTATCCTGGATCACATTCAACGCACCTGTAATTTCCGGAGTCGATGCCAGAAGGGCCTCATATTCCTCCTGCTGCTGCTCGGCGGCGTCGCTGTCTTCATTAAAGGCAATGATCGCGTTGTACTTCATAATTTCCTTGTACTGTAGTCCAGCGATATCCCCGATCGAATCCTTCAGGCCAAAGCCCGTTAGGATCAGCGCCGTACAACCGGCCACACCGAATACGGTCATGAACATTCGCTGCTTGTAACGGAACAAATTCCGTGCCGTCACCTTGCCGATAAAACCAAGCTGCTTCCATATAAACGTTATACGCTCCAGCAAAATCCGTTGACCGCTCTTCGGCGCCTTCGGGCGCATGAGCACGGATGCGCTGCTGCGCAGCTCTACCCTCGTGGCAATCACTGCCGTCACCGTCGTACAGAGCAAGGCCACAATGGCAGAAATGAGGCTATAGCTTGGATAAAAGCTAATTCGTAAATCCGGTAAATTATATAAAGTCCCATACGCGTTATAAATAATCTTCGGTAACAACGTAAAACCAATCGCCAGCCCGGCGGCCGATGCTGCAAGGCTGGCCAGCGTTCCGTACACGAGGAATTTGGCCATAATATCCGCATTTTTGTATCCGAGCGCCTTGAGTGTCCCGATCTGCAGACGCTGCTCCTCAACCATCCGAGTCATCGTCGTGAGACTAACCAGAGCCGCTATCAGGAAAAAGAATACCGGAAAAGCCGTGGCAATCGCATTCAGCCGATCCGCATTATCGCTGTATTCTGCATATCCCGGATTACTGCTGCGATCCAGCACGAAATACTTCGGCAGTTTCAGCTCATCGATCTGCTCCTGCCCCTCGGTGAGCTTCTTCTCCGCATCGGCAATATCCCGCTCGGCCTTCGCTTTCTCCGCCTTGTATTCGGCCAGCCCCTTATCATACTCGGCCTGCCCTTCCTCTAGTTCCCGCTTCGCTTCGGCGAGCTGGGCTTCACCTTCCTCCCGGCTCTCGGCGAGCTTCGTTTTGCCCGCGGCCAGCTCTCCCTCGCCTTGCGTCAGCTTGCGTTCCGCGGCGGCGAGCTGCTGCTTCCCTGCGGCCAGCTCCTGTGCGCGGCGATCCAGCTCCTGCTGCGCTTGCTCAAGCTGAGCTGCGGCCTGCGTCAGGCCTTGCTCGAAGCCGGCAATCGCCTGCTTGAACGCCACGCTATCGATGCTGCCGCCGACGTAGCCCTCGGCGGCTGCGCCGAACTGGGCATCCGCGCCCTTCGCTGCCGCCACGGCCTGCTGCTTCTGCGCCTCGGACAGCGCGTCCGGGGCAACGCTCGCCGTCTGGTTCAGCGACTGAACCAGCTGCCGCCCCTGCTCAAGGCGAGGAGCCGCGCTGGCCCGTTCCGCATCCAGCTTCGCTTGGCCGGCCTTGAACTGCGTCTCGCCCTCGCTAAGCGCGGTGCGATTCTTCGCCAGCTCGGCTTTGCCTGCGGCCAGCTCCTTCGCAGCCTTGTCGAGCTGGGCTTGCCCTTTAGCCAGCTCGCGCTCCAGCTTGGACGCACCCTCCTCGTAGCTCTTTCGGCCCTCGTCCAGCTTCTCCTTGGCATCCGCCAGCTTCGTCTCGGCATCGGCCAGCTTCGTTTTGCCTTCCTCGATTTGCCGCTCGGCGTCATCCAGCTTCTCCTGACCCTCGGCCCGCACCTCTTCCAGCCGCTGCTCCGGTCGCGAGCTTAGCGCCTGCTCAACAGCGGACTTATGCTGCTCTACACGGGTTTCGTATTCCGGCGTATAAGTCGTTATGCCCGCAGTATCCTCAAAGCCTATATAAGCTTCGGTATATACTGGCAGGCTAAAATCCTCCTGCGGAATCACGACAAAAGCATCCGCCGTCCCTTTGCCGATCCGGCTGGTGCCGCGGCCTCCTTTTTCGATATACTGCGGACTTTTTACCAAGCCAACAACGGTATAGCTGACGCGCTGAAAAGAATCCTCCAGCTTGACGTCCGGATCCGGATTCGTGAACGTAATCGTATCTCCGAGCCCAAAGGCATTCGTCACGGCCTGGTGATCATCAATCGCAATTTCGCCCGAGGCCTCGGGCAGTTTGCCCTCTACGACTTTGTAGTCATTCAGCGCATGGTCTTTGGAATAAGAGAACACTTTGGCAATAAGACCGCTTTCCCCGAGAAAAACATCCTCGCTATATCCCGGCTGAACGACGCGAACTCCGGGCTGCTCCTGCAGAACCTCGAGATCTTCCTCGGTCAATCCGTAAGTAGATTGAACTTTAAGATCCATGAGCTGCAATCTTTTAAAATAATGGTTAGCCGTATCCAGCATATCCGGCCCCGTGGCCTTAATCCCGGCAAAAAAGCCAACGCCTAACATGATAATGGCAAAGATCGATAAAAATCTCGCCTTCGTCTGCCAAATTTCGCGAAAAATATCGCGCCATAACGCTTTTTTCCTCAATGTCATTTACCCCTTACCACTCAATATCATCCACGGATACAGGATCTGGATTCAACGTGACGCGGCGAACCTTGGCATTGTTAATCTCAATTACCCGATCAGCCATCGGCGCAATCGCCGAATTATGGGTAATGACGATCACGGTCGTCCCCGTGTTTCGGCAAGTATCCTGCAGCAGTTTCAGCACCTGGCGGCCGGTGTTATAGTCCAGCGCTCCCGTCGGCTCATCGCATAGCAGCAGCTTCGGCTGCTTGGCCAGCGCACGGGCGATTGCCACTCGCTGCTGCTCCCCGCCGGAGAGCTGAGCCGGGAAGTTGTTCAGGCGCTCGCCGAGCCCCACATCGCGCAGCACCTGCTCCGCATCGAGCGCGCGCGGGGAAATTTGCGACGCCAGCTCCACGTTTTCCTTGGCCGTCAAATTCGGAACCAAATTATAGAACTGGAACACGAAACCGACATCATGACGGCGGTAGCCGGTAAGCTCCCTGCTGCCGTATTTGGCAATGTCGTTCCCGTCAACAAGCACCTCGCCCTCATCAGCCGTATCCATCCCGCCAAGAATATTCAGCACTGTAGACTTCCCTGCTCCACTGGGTCCCACAATAATGGCGAACTCGCCCTTCTCAATTTCGAAATCAATCCCATCATTGGCGATGATCGTCGTCTCTCCCATTTGATAGCGCTTATATTCATTCCTGATCGTTACAAATGCCATGCTTCATACCACCCTTTTGTCCTTAATGCAAATATTGAGCGTTTTTCCTATGCCGCCGTACATTCTTAACCTTTGTTCCTAGTGTATCACAACAAAAATAGCAAGCAAAAACTTCAATAGTTGATGTGATCTATATATTAGGCTCCTGTATAATGTAATTCTACATCTAAGGAAGGTTAGGAATCTCTTGTTCTATATATTATCTTTTTGGAGATAAATGCCATCAATTGGAAAAATGCTGAATCTCTGGGAAAGTCCCGATATGCGTTACGTCAGCCAAAGAACGATACTGCTAATTTAGCGAGTCCATCCAAGGATGGCTTTAATCAGGCCTTAGTCTGATAGACGGGGTGATGAGAGCAGAACTAGCTGAAGCTACTCCTCCATCAATAAAATAAGAGCTCTCCACTGCGCCTTGCTTGTCTATGCGTTATACGCTTAGGCAAAGTTGCAGTGAAGGGCTCCTATTCACAGTATCAATTATTCAAATCATCAAACATCGACCCGGCCACGGTTACCTCAATGGAATCTATGTCCTCAACACCTTGCAATACCTTGAGATCCCTGTAGGCATGATTCCCTTCCGTCATATCGACTTTTTCAAACCAGGCCTTAACGTAGTAGGTTCCATTTGGCATGCTTGCATGTGTGTACAGCGGTACATTGCCCGGATTAACAACGAGGGTGATCGTGGATGTTTCCGTAATTTTGTACATATGCTGTCCGGCTTTCACATATTCACGGTAGGCGTAGTTCGTGTTGCTTCCTGCGGTATACGATTCGCTGTAGCCTTCAAGCACCATCTTCCAGAACCGATGCGAGTCGCCGCCGCGTTTGTCCGTATGCTTGATTTCTTCTACCTTTTTCGTGTAACGAGACGGATCATCGCTTCGATCCAGCACACTGATCAGCGGGATCGAGTTCACCGACTTGTTGTCCTTGATGGATATAAAGCCAGGTTCCCGCTCAAATCCCCCGCCTTTTTCCTTAAGCCCCTTGTTTTTGATGTTAACAGCGGCCTTTTGATTGTTAATGAACATCAGGTCGGTTTCATAGCGGAAGGAATTGATGAGTCCGTTCACTAGATCCTTATGATCGTCCGTCATGTCATTCGGCTGCTTATCTTTGAATACCTCCGTTTTAACAGTAAACGTGTAGCTGCCCGCAGGATTGAAGTAGTATCCCGACTTGATCGGATAATCGTACTTCTGAAGCTCCTTATCGGTGGCGAATACCGCCTTGTCGAAAAGCTTCTTGTTGTTTTTTCGCTTAGCAGCGGCATCTCTGGCTTGGGCGTATTCATCGCTCATGGAGCTTTCAATATTCCATTGCACGCTTCCGCTAGCTTGTTGAATGAACGTCCGTTTATACTGACCGGGTACTTGTGTCCAATCAACCTTTTTCCCGTTTTCATCCTGATGGTGCATATGGCGGATGACGTCGTAGTGATAGGGTTCATTCTCCCAAAACAGTTTCTTTGCTAGGGAATCAGTATGATTTTCTTCGATTTCATTACGATACTCCCGCTTTGGAACATCCTTCATTCCGTTGTAGACATACATATCATAGACCTTAGTAATGGTATCCGATGTAAAGTTGGCCGTTGCGGTTCCAGTCAGAGTTTCCGATTTTGTCTCACACGTTCTATCTTCACCTTCACCGGTGCATTCCGACCAGGAGTGCGTATATTCGTACTTTCTGCTTATAGAGCCTTCATAATGAATCTTGCCCGTCTTGGAAAGCGGGACTCCGGGTTTGTCCAAATTGAGCCATCGCTCCCCTAACGGATTATCCCCGTAATCCTCTCTTTTGATCGTGTAGGTGACCACCGGCGTGCGGAAAACAGTCGAGCTGCTTACGTCCACATCCGGGTTATTATGAACCTCGAAGTCCCTAAGCAATTCCGGCGACTGGTTGATTACGGCAAGTCTGCCTTTCGCATTCCCTGCCCACCTCGCATCGGGCAAATCAGGCAGCTCCAATGTTGCGGTATTGCTCGGCAGATCAAGCTCGACCTTCTTCGTCAGCATGTCATAAGGCAGCTGCTGCGGGATGTTCAATTTAATATCGGAGTTAAGGACGTTGTTATCCAGTATCACCTCTTCAGGCTGCTTACCGTCTTCATTAATCTTGAACTGAATCCGTACATCGCTTTCGGGCATCGTGAAAGAGACGTTCAGACGTCTTTTCTCGGTTTTGGAAATACCGATTGATCCTGATTCAGCCGCCACCCCGCCTCCGTATGTCAATTGATTTTCCGCCGCCGTCAGAGGGAGCCCATCGCTTTTACGGGTAACACTCCATGAAAACTTGGCGGTTTCCCGCTTAGGGAACGTAGACCTTAGCCATACAGAAACATAGACTTCATCTCCAGCCATAGCCTCGGACGGCAGGTCGACAAACTCTGCAGAGATATCACTAGGCTCAGTCTCTATAAATGCAGCGATCGGCACGTCCATATATGTACCCTTGGTTAAGTACACTCTCCCAGATCCCTGGGAGAGATAAGTTGGCGGCTGGATCACGTGCACGTATTTAATCCAGCCTCCTTTGGGGGCGGTGCCCCTGTCGTAAACCTTGCTGTCTTCGTACTTTTTATTCTGATTGTTGTACATGAGGTTCTCGCCGTAAAGCTGATTAGCGTAATCTTTATTCAGCGCTTCGATGATTTTGCCTTCGAAGGTTTTGTTGGGCAGGTATTCTAGTAGTTTATCGGGTAGGTCACCATCAAAGTTATTGGGAAAATCGTTGAATGTTTCATTTACATCCCTTGATCTCCAAGGGTACGGAATCAATGAAAAATTCTGAATCTTGGTACCGCTCCAGCCCGCGTCCCATGGGAAGCCATCTGTTGATACTGGGTCACCAAAGACATTATAACCTGAGTATCTTTGCATGGTTTTTCCCTTGTGTGTAATCGTGGTACCATGACTTGTACCATATACAATATCGAAACCTTTAAATTTTTTAGGATCTTTAATTGCCTCATCAATTTGTTGCTGCACTAATGTTGTATTAAACGTTCTCCCCTTTGATTTTTGTGGATAGAAGTTTTTCTCCCCATATAATTCTTCCATATCCTGATTAGCTCGTTTCAATACCTCTTCAGGAGTAAGTGTCTTTAAATACTCCTCTAAAGTTAACTTAGTCTCGGTTTCATCTTCTGGTTCAGCGAATATACTGACTTGCGGTACAAGACCGCAGATGAATACAGCCAGAAATAAAGAAGCTATAAGTTTCCTCATTCAACTTTCACCTACTTATACCGAACTGATACAATTATATCGTCCCAGTAGCTTGACACTACTACAATTCTATATGTATCATCACTGAATTCCTTTGACTCTAGCTCATCTTCCCTTTTGGTTTTTTGTTTCACATATTTTATGGTACTATCTACTGTTTTTGAGTCAATCTTTTGGAGTAAGATTTCCTCCAGATCTTTGACCTGTTGATTATAATCCTCATTTCCCCTGCTAAATTTGACTTGTGGTTTTATAATGATAATTTCTTTCCCGTCCCCTTTTTCAAAGTGACCATTTACAGCTAATCCAGATTTGTAGGAGCCATAGTAACTAAACCCTTCAGTATTCTTCTTTTCAGTCTCCCCCTCTATACTTCTCGAGGCTTTCCATTCTTCCCAAGGATCCTTGGGGGTTGTCTTGCCTTTTGAGGTTTCAGGTTGCTCCGCTGCAAGCCCTGTCAGAATCTCAACGCTATATAGGTCTGGATGCCACGTTACCTTGGCACCAAGTGCCTCGCTGACAAAGCGCAAGGGAACAAAAGCTCTGTTCTGTTTTTCCTGAGCAACTGTGTCCATTTGTTTGGTTTGACCATTAACGGTGAACGCCTTTTTCCCTAGAGTTAGGACAATTGTGTCTTCCCCCATTTGTACAGTGACTTGCTTGCTCTGGCTGCTCCAGCGAACTTCAGCTCCAAGCGCTTCACTTACAAATCTGACAGGTACCTGTACCCGGTTGCTTTTGTCCATGAACGGCTTCGCATCCGGGAAAGATATCAAGTTCCCATTGACCTCTACAACGATTGACCGCTTCGCCGCCGAAGACCATGCAGGTGCGATTGTCAGAACTAGTACCATGGTCAGGAGCAATACCCCGAGCTTCTTGGTTCTCTTGTAATTCATCATCTTATCTCCCTTTTTATGTATTAGTAGAAGGTTGTTTATATTTCCCATCTCCTTCTATCTGGAATTTTACTAGATTGAACCATTTCATACAATAACTATGAGTCCAATGTCATATTGCCAATAGTCTTATAGACTTAGATGAATTTATTCAAAGAATCAGCTTTATATGTATTAAGTCAAAAGCTTCTAGGACTAAGGGTATTTTAATACTCTGCAAGAGTCATGTTAGTTTCGGTTACTTTCTCTGGCTCAGCGGATATATTGACTTGCGGTACAAAGCCGCAGATAAATACAACCAGTAAAAATACAGCGATTCGTTTTCTCATAAGGATTCACCTACTTATACAAAACCGATACATATATATCATCCCAATATCTCGATGTCACTCTAATTCTATATGTATCGTCGCTAAATTCCTTTGCTTCTAATTCATCTTCCCTTTTAGTCTTTTGTTTCACATATTTCATGATCTTTTCTACTGTTTTGGTATCAATTTTTTGGAGCAATATTTCCTCCAAATCTTTGGTCTGCTGGTTGTAGTCCACACCGTCTCTGCCAAATTCGATACGAGGTTTTATGACTATCCCCTGCTTACCATATTCCTTTTTATATTCGTCATATTCGCTAGTTACAACTAATCCAGATTTATACGTCTCATAGTAACTAAATCCCTCAGTAACCTTCATTTCAGTCTCCCCTTCTATACTTCTTGAGGCCAAAAATTCCTCCCAAGGATCTTTGGGGGTTGTCGTTCCTTTTGAGCTTTCCGGTTGCTCCGCTGCAAGCCCTGTCAGAATCTCCACACTGTATAGGTCTGAATGCCAAATTACCTTGGCACCGAGCGCCTCGCTGACAAAACGCAAAGGGACAAAAGTTCTGTTCTGTTTTTCCTGGGCAACTGTGTCCATTTGTTTCGTTTGACCATTAACAGTAAACGCCTTTTTTCCTAGAGTAAGGACAGTCGTGTCTTCCCCCATCTTCACAGTGACTTGCTTGCTTTGGCTGTTCCAGCGAACTTCGGCTCCAAGCGCTTCACTTACAAATCTGACAGGTACCTGAACCCGGTTACTCTTGTCCATGAATGGCTTCGCATCTGGGAAGGATATCAAGTTCCCATTGACCTCTACAACGATCGACAGCTTTGCTGCCGAAGACCATGCAGGTGCGATTGTCAGAACTAGTACCATGGTCAGGAGCATTACCCCGAGCTTCTTGGTTCTCTTGTAATTCATCATCTTATCTCCCTTTTTATGTATTAGTAGAAGGTTGTTTATATTTCCCATCTCCTTCTATCTGGAATTTTACTAGATTGAACCATTTCATACAATAACTATGGTTCTATTGTCACATTGACAATAGTTTTATGACCTAGACCTACTAATCAAACTCCTCTATATTTAATGAAGCTTTTACATTCTACCCAAGAATCATTTGAGGGTGTGGATCTATCTGACCTATCCTTTTAAACTGCTGCAAGTCCTGTGTCAAATCAACACACTGTATAGATCAGAATGCCAAATCACCTAGCACGAGCGCCGCCCCGACAAAGCTCAAAGGAACAAAACCTATGGTCTGTCTTTGCTAGCAACCGTGTCTATTTATTTCGTTTGACAACAAACTTGCTTCATTTTTATATCCAACTTTAATTTCTTCTGCTATTTCTGAAAATTCAAAAAAAGGGGGAAATATCATACCTATCTCCTCCTTCTCATAAAATGATTCTGAAATTCATACACTGAGAAAACGGGTAGTAGTTTAACTCCGTTTTATATTCCACGTAAGCGTCAAACCAATCTCACCTGTGCATAGCAAGTCAAATCCACCACACATACGAAAGGATGACTCAAAATGGGTACGAATTTGCAAAGCATTATGAACGAGCACATTACTGCTTATCAGGGGCAGCAGTCAAACGATGAAAGCCTAATGCAAAGCGCATGACCTGACCATTCATTAATTACGCTGCAGGATCATTTCGTAGGGACAAAATATCGTATTCCCATTCTATTTTTCCACCACCTAAGCTTCGGTGCACAGATCAAAGTGAACAAACTTCAACCTTCGACTTTCTCTTCTATCATTCAACAAAACCCTTCCCGCTAATAGTCCCGTTCTTCCCTGATTTGGGAAACAATGCGTGCTTTGCTTTTCAACAAGGTGTGGGCACCACTGCCTATATACAAAAAAAGCAAGTCGCTACCATGTAAGCGTCATCTTAAATAATTCCTAAAAGGAGAATGTCTATGCCAATCGCTAAGTTGCCTCTGTCCTCCAAATTATTGCGCCGCAGCCTCTGCCTCACATTAGGGGCCGCCCTCCTAGCCGCGCCCCTCTCTGTTTTCGCTGCAGAAACGTCGACACAAAATACCGGTATTGGTTTTACCTCTAATACTGGTTCACACACACAGTCCCACGTTGCTGCCCCTGTCCAGTTTACAGGAAGCCCTCTTGCTGTCGGCGAGCATCGCCTCTTGAACCGCCAGGACATCGTTCGGGAATGGGATGATATCGACCCGGATTATTTGCCTGAAAAAGCGATGGAAGCCGTAAAGGCACTTCTTCCGGAAAAGGATTTCGAGGAATTATTCCCTTATCGTCTCGGCTCTGAGGAATGGTTTAAGGTCGCTCAAGGCAAGGAGTATTACAAAGCGGATCAGAGCGATTATTTTTCCTATGATAATCTGATTGATGCCGTGACTGAAGTTTCGAATCTGAAAATAAAAATCGGCACCCGGATCGGTACAACTTCTCAAGAGATACATAGGCTGGATAAAGAAGCCAAGGTAGAAACGCTCGTTCTGCGATCCGCCGATTTTAATTCGGATGAGATCAGAAGCAAGCCGATCGAAACCGTAATCGTTGATTTCGGAACTTTTCTAAAGGAAGGGTTCAAGAAAGACCGTAAGCGCGAGCTTGCCGCTTTCCTCGCCAACCTGTCTCATGAAACCGGCGGCGGGTGGAGTGGTGCGCCAGGAGGAGAACTGCGCTGGGGACTGTTCTGGAATGAGAACATTGCAGGTCGAACCGGCGCTAACATGGATGCATTCGTTGACCCCGACAGCGCCGCCTTGTTCCCAGGGACGCCCGGAAAACGCTATTATGGGCGCGGACCAATCATGCTTAGCTGGAATTTCAACTATGGGCTGTTCAGTTCGATCATTTACGGGGACAAAAGCGTCCTCCTTAACAACCCCGAACAAGTTGCGCAAGACGGCAAGCTTGGCTATATGACTGCAATCTTGTTCTGGATGACCCCGCAGAATCCAAAGCCTTCCGCTCACGACGTTATGGTCGGAAGATGGAAGCCGAATACCGAGGACAAGTTAAAGGGTCTTGGGAAGCCTGGATTCGGGGTGACGATCATGGTTTTGAACGGTCTTGAAGCCAATCTAGGTGAGACCGAGGGCAGCCCGGTGCTGCGCCGCGCAGGCCATTACCGCGAAATTACGCAACGGATGGGCATCGATATCTCTGGCGAAAAGGTTAACACTTTAAATATGAAGCCCTTTTAGGATTCAGATATTGTAAGAATAAGGGGACAAGGAAGATGGGCAACACAATCTCCTTGTCCTCTTATTTTAGATTCACCTTGTCCAGATGCCTTCCTTCTCATGAAATGATTCTGAATTTCTACACTGAGAAAAATATTTTATTAAATCTATAATATTTCTGAATAAGTAAACAAGTTTGTTACAAAACAAATGGTAAACGCTCTGTGGGATGATAGAAAAATAGTATATCGTGTTCAAATCTTATAAATTCAATACAAAAAAGTGCATGTAAACCCAGTACTCCCTCCATTTATAATTTCATTAACATTTGAAACATGTTAGCTAATATGACATTAGAGGAGTGGGAAACATGATGGAAATTGGGTTTAACTCGTTGTTCGTATTTCTGGCTGCGATGCTGGTCTTTTTTATGCAAGCCGGGTTTGCTTTGCTGGAAGCGGGTAATGTGAGAATGAAGAACGCCGGTCATGTTGCCGGAAAGACGATGCTTACACTGGGCGTAGCTATCCTATCGTGGTGGGCTTTGGGCTTTGGTTTCGCTTTTGGCGATGGGAACAGCTTCTTGGGAACGACGGGGTTTCTATTCGGCGGAGAAGGAGATATCCGTTCGTTTAGCGTGTTAGCGGATATCGGTGTCCCGCTCGATCTGATGTTTTTGTTCCAAATGGCTTTTGCGGCGGTTTCGTTGGCTATCGCCTGTGGAGGGATGGCAGAACGGGCGAAGCTCAGCGTATATATCGTGTTCGGGGCGATCTTTACGGTGATTATTTATCCGATCGTCACCCACTGGGTTTGGGGCGGCGGCTGGCTAGGCAGCCTCGGGATGCAAGACTATGCCGGATCTACCGTGGTTCATTTGACGGGGGCAACCGCTGCTCTGGCCGCAACGATCCTGCTCAAGCCTCGCCTGCGCAAATACGATAAAGACGGAAAGCCGAACAGTATTCCAGGACACAACCAAGTCATTACCGTACTGGGGGTCATCATTTTGTGGATCGGCTGGTTTGGCTTTAATCCGGGCAGTGCTTTAACCCCGTTAAATGATGGTTTTTTCGGGTATGTGCTTTTGACGACAAACCTGGCTGCTGCGGCTGGCGGTATCGCCGCCCTGCTCATTTCGTGGATGGCTCGCGGTAAGTCAGATATTCCGAGCATGTTAAACGGCATATTAGGCGCGCTAGTTGCCATTACAGGGGCGTGCGCATTCGTCGATACCTGGGCCTCGATCCTAATTGGTGCGGTAGCGGGGATCATTACCTTTTTTGCAGGAAGATGGATTGAACGGGCAGGCATTGACGATCCGATCGCCGCGGCCTCAGTACACGGTATTGCCGGGGTATGGGGAGCCATCTCTACAGGGTTGTTCGCCACTCCGAAGCTAGTAGGAATCACAGGGGTAGGCCAACCAGGTCTGTTCTACGGCGGTGGCCTGGGGCAATTGGGCGTGCAAGTCCTAGGAGTCGTCGGCACCTTCGCCTTCGTATTCACGCTCTCCTTCTCCATCCTTTGGGGCATGAAAAAGCTGATGGGGCTGCGCGTAAGCAAAGAAGAAGAGGTGATGGGCCTCGACCTGAGCGAGCATGGAACCTATGGTTATCCTGAGCATATGAAATGGAGAATGAAAACGGCCAGCAGCTCGTCCATGAAGGAGAAAGAGAATGATGGACATGAGGGGCACGATCTTCTGGTAACGCGATCTGCGGCGGTGGAGTAGGTTATAGGGTGTTTGGGAGGGCTTAGGCCCTCCTTTTTGAACTTTTGGGCAGAATGTTCTATAGTGGGTTAAAATCCCACTTAATCCCCAGTAGGGTGGTGTGTTCTGTTAAAAAAAGCAATTGGTTGATACTTTCAATTATAATTTCACTTTTATTATCTGTATTTGCTTCTTTTCATATGAGATTGTCTACATTTGATGTATGAAGGAATGCGCTAGAGTCAAGCATTGAGTTCGATAATGCCGCTGCGCTTGGGCTAGATCTTATATTTTTTCCATTTGCGGTACTTATGCTGCATATTATAAGTCACACTATTATCGTTCTCATAAGTGTTTTCCCCGAAAAATATCGCAACCGGCACATTGAATTTCGGGTGCTCGTCTCTCTAACCAAAGGCGTTATACTCAATGCCGTAATGACATTAATAGCCCTTACGGCTCTATACTACATAGCCCTAATCTTTTTGAACGCCTATTATCCTTTTTGGAGTAAACTCGTTGTCTGCGTCACTATTTTTGTCTATTTTATTTGGGTGCTCCAAATGATTAAAGAGAGAATGCGGTATTAACTGCTAGTCTTATGCAAGATATAGACATCACTAGCCTGCTTATATGTAAGCTTCCATTTGAATAACAGTAGTTCTCTCTCCAGAATCTTTTGCAGCTAATTGAAAGTTAAAGCAGTAGGTGAAAGCATTACTTCAATAGACTATTGCAGATCAAGTTGAAGTTGAATGCTTATGACAAAAAAACGCCACCCCAAAGGGCAGCGTTATCCTATTGCTTAACGGCCAGAAGCCTTCACAAACTCATACACAGAATCAACCTTTTCCTTGGTCAAATCTCCACTGTTATCGAACACGAGGACTGAGGATTTCGGGATGTCCCAGTTGATTTCCGGTACGAACTGAACACGGTGCTTGAAGTCGTCCCAGTGCTCCAGCTTCCAGGTATCGCGCTCGGTCTGGCGGTCGATGATGCGCTGCTTCTGTGTTTCCATATCGCTTAACGTGACGACGATAACCTTCACGTCAACTTCGTTTTTCGTAAGACCTGCGGCGGAAATGACGTCTTCGATCCATTGCTTGTTCTTTAATTCAGCCGTAAAGGGAGAGATCATGAACACGTTCTGTCCCGCAGCCAGGTTCTCGATGCAAATATCCATGGTAGTGTCGTACTCCAGATCGCGGAGATGCTTCTTATAGAAATCGGAGTCACGGTCGTTTACGTCGAGACCGTTCATCTCCAGTATTTTCTCAACGAATCTTCCGCCTACGGTATCCCTGTCCAAGAAAGCTGCTGGAATTCGATCAGCGATCTTGCGGGCAACTGTAGTTTTCCCTGTACCAGCTACCCCTACAAAAAAAACAAGCTTTTGCACTCCAAATCCCCCTAACTTTTAGATAAAAACAGTGTACCATTGCTCAGTTGTGGAGACAACGGCCTAGAGGCACATGAATTAGCCTCTGCACGTCACTTCTCAGTCACTGCCCTCGAATTTTCCATTCCTCCACGTCAGGCTCTTTGCTCCATCTTTAAGACTGATTTGCCCTATTCTAAGGCTGAGCCGCATCAGACTGCGGCTGTTCTGGCTCCATCTGGCCCTTCTGTCCCGCCTTGGCCTCAGCATCCTTGCGCGTAATGACCGTATATTGCTGATCGCCTACCTTGATCACGCTGCCAAGAGGAACGTTTACCTTCTGACCTAACGGAACCGTTACGCGGGAAGAGTAAACGACCTTCGCCTCGCCGTCGGGAGCGTTGTTTGAGGTTCCACCAGGCTGATTTACGCCCGACGTATCGGACTGGCCAGCCCCCGCTGCATCAGTTCCTGATGTCCCGGTTCCGGTAGTCCCACTTTGTCCGTCCCCTTGACCGGCTTGGTCACCCTTGCCATGGGCAGCTCCTTGTTCTCCAGCATTCGTCACAGATCCACTCTTTGTGCCGGCTGTATCATCAGCACCAGTTGGAGCATGGCCTGTCCCGGCACCGCTTCCTGTTCCATCCAAAGCTCCGCCGTTTATTCCTCCGTTAGTCGCTAAGCCAGAACCATTTGCGCCCGTGGCGGATTGCCCTTTAGAGTCACCTTCAGAGCCGCCTGCGCCAGCACCGTCTGTTCCAGTTCCTTCGGCATTATCACCATCAGGTACTGCACCATCAGCCTTGCCGCTGCCCGGAGAATTCGCCCCATTGTCTAGGCTATCCGGGCTCCCTGGATTGCTCTGGTTGTTTGGATTGTCCGAATTGTTCGGACTATTCGCGCCATTTCCAGCGGAATCCCCGGCACCACCCGCACCCTCTGCACAATAAGCGTCGAATTTCAGATTCGCAAATTGCTGAATGGCCTGATCGGGCGATTCGATCGACAGAGCCGCAGGGTCGAACGCTTTACACTTCTCTGCCCCGGCGAATAGAAACACCAGTGAAGTCGTTTCCGTACCGTCGGCACCTATCACATTGTCGGCATACACGAGCACCTCTGGCTCCACGGCTGGAGCTGGAGGAGGGGCAGCCTCCGTAGGCGGCTTGGCACCGCCAAGCAACCCTTGCTGCTGCATGACGAGTAAAATGCCTACTAGTACCACAAGACTCCCCATTAGAACGAGTGCGGTTAATCTGACCTTCTTCCCGTTCTTTGCCAGAAATCGCTTAAACGGTGAGGATAGCTCCAGGCGTATTTTGGCGAATACGGCAGCCAGCGGCGCTCCTGCCTTATCGAAATAACGAGTCCGGTAATCCCGGTTCTTAAATGCGTTTGGATCATGCTTTTTAAAATAATTCAGCAAGGCTGCACTGTAAGCCGGAACGATGCCACGGGAATGGGCAAATAGGGGCTGTCCCTGCGACCAGAGCATAAACTCGTAGATCGTCTCCGGATCCTTCGCATTCCGCTGCAAATAATCCAGCAAGGCCGTATAGTCGATGAGCCCTTTTTTGGAATCATAAAAAGCCAGCACGATTTTGCCGAACTGGGCCGGCTCTACCGTGGTTTGCAGCCACTTCCGTCCCTGCTGCTGCAGCCGCTCTACGTCCGCCGAAGGCAAGCCTTTGAGAATATCCTCCGACGCCTCGCGCTGGGCAAACCATTCGTACAACGCCTGCAGCATATCGACATGGTTACGCTGCCTGCCCTCAAACAGCAGTCCAGCAAAGGCATCCGGTCTCGCCAAAAATTCGGCTGCAACAATCTGCTCACGGGTCAGCTTGTCCAGCTCCAGCTCATCCAGAAGCACCTGCTTAGCGGCGAGCGAAAGCTTCTCCGCCAGCTCGGAATCCGCCAGGGTCATGCCGCGATCCGTCACCGGAGTTCTACCCCATTTGCGGATAGTGTCCAGTACCATATGTGCCGCTGGCAGCAATTGCTGCTCCTTCCGCAGCCTGTCCGTCAGCGCCTTAACCGCGTATTCTTTGAAGGCTGCATTGCGCAGCACGCCTGGATGGGCAACGGCCCAGGTATGCACGACGTTCAGCACTTCCCTTGCCTCGCGCGCTTCTTCAAATTTACTCTGCATGTACGGCTCGAATAACGCACTTTCCAGCTCGCTGTGCTTCAAGATGAGGTCAAAAAACACCTTGCTCAGCTCAGGCTGGCTCTCCACCAGGCTATATAACGAACGGGACAGCTCAAGCTTATTCCCTGTCAGGGCATTATTAATGGCATGAATCAAATAATTAATCAGCTTGGTTCCGTAGCTTCTGCTCTCCAGGCGATAATAATCCCTGAAGCATTCTACGATGGCCAGCTCAGCCACATTCCGCTGCTTCACCGCATCGAATTCCCGGTCAAAAGCAGCGAGAAATATATCATTTAACCGTATTCTCGATTCCAAAGCGCCCGCCGGCTCCAAATAGCCCAGCAAGCCGCGCAGAACGGTTATTTTATGAGCCTCGTATAAGTCCCAGTTTCCAGCTTCGATCTGATAGAACACGGATAGCTCATGGTAGCTGGACAGCAGTGTTCGGCGCTGCGGTTCCATATCCGCCAGCATCTCGTCTGCGAAGCGGTGGAACTCCTCCAGCCGCTCCAGCTCGCCTATAGCCTTCCAGACCATGTCGAGGTACGGCTGTCTTCCTTCATCCAGCTCATCCTGCGGGACGCGTCCGCTGGCGAGATCGAACACATAATCCTTCTCGATCTCCCGATCATTGGGACGAAGACTGCCGCGCTCCACAAATTGCAGGTGAATAAACTTTCGGCTCTGCGGCTCCTTCGCATACGTGATGAAGCCAAGACGGCGGCGCAGTTCGAACGGCAGGCAGGCAAACAGCACCTGAAGCAGTGCGGAGGCCGCTGCCGAGATTTGCTCTGCCGGGACATCCAGCGCAACATAAACTTTTTTCCGCCCTTCGCCAGCGGCGGTCATAACCGCGAACAGCAGCCGCTTGAAGGTCTTCTCGTCAAGCTTCAGCTCATGCAGCAGTTTCTCGGCCATCAGGCGCGGAAGACCCTCCTGCGCGTAACGCGGGTTCTGCGGAATGTGCTCAAGCTCCGGCAGCTGCCGGCCGATTTCCGGGACGTATTTCTCCGCGAAAGCCGCTTCAAGATAGTCGCGATAATGGGTGACGATCTCATCCCGCCGCGCGGCTGGAATGACGTAATTATGCGTCAGGAAGGCGCTGCGCAGGCCGGTAAAATCGGCCGACTGATAGATGCTCCGCCCCAGCACCGTATCGCCGCCCTCCGTATGGAACAGATGAATTGCGGGGGGGTAGCCGGCGTCGTCCTTCTCCCCCCGGGAAACAAGCTCCGCAGGGGCATCATATCCACAGAATGGATGAAGCTGCTTTTTGATAAAAACCGCATCCAGTCCATCCGATACCGCCACCGTATCAAAGCCCTCCGTCCCCCGAAAAATACCGCTGCGCTCCCGGGTATAAATCTGCTGCTGAATCAGGTCAGGGGATGATCGCTTCATGCTCAAAACGTTTCTCTCCCCTCAATATAGTTCAGCTTATACAGCAGCCAAATGAACGGTTCGTCCACGCGAATCGGCTGTACCACGTCCTGCAGCTTCTGCTCCACTGGATTGCTGCCCAGTGCGGATACCGCGAAATAGCCCGTGTCCTTGAAATAAACGTCCATGGTGCCTTTGAACGGCCGATCGACCTTCTCGATGAAGCGGCGAATTTCCCCGTCGATATTTTCGAACTCGGTCAAATTGAAATATTTGCGGTGGATCGCATTGTTAAAAATATTGCTGTTCGACTTGATATACTCTCCCTCTTCATCCTTCAAGGCGTGCAGCATATCGCTTTTCGTCAGCACGACGGCCGTCGGAATATCCGTCTTGCCCTGATCCTCATAGGCGATAAAATCCCCGAACATCGTCAGCACGACATCCCGCGGTTCATCATATTGCGACACCAAATCGCCCGGCTTGTCGCCGACATTGATTCGAATCTTCTCCCGAATCGAACGGATTTGCAGCGGATCGACCATGAACAGCAGCCCTGAGGAATTTTTAATATGCTGTCCCTGCAGGCCCAGATAGTCCTGATCGACCATGCCCTCCCCGGCGACATCGAAAAAGACCAGCGTCAGCGGCGGCTTCGACTCATCCTTGAACACAAATTGGAAAATAAACGGCTCCTGCATTTTCTCCTTCTGCGTAGAGGCTAGCAAATCGCCGCGCTCGAACAGCGGCTCCTCGTACATCGTGCGGAATTTGCGGCTGATCTCCGCATTCAGCGGCATGCAGGCCGCATCGAAATGATCCGCCGTCGTGTTTTGCAGCGTATGGATCAATGCGGTCATATACACGGATTTCCCTACTTGGGAGGCACCGACGATCGAAATGATGTTGCTCGGCACCTTACCCGCCGTCACGGGCAGCTCATTATGGCAGTGCGGGCACAGTCTGCGCCGGGTCACCTCGCCATAGCGGTCATTCAGCCCGATCAAAACATGATCGGAATAAATCAAATGCTCCGGCGGAACATCATGAGGACGCAGCACCGCCTCCATATCATAGACGGTATCAAGCCCAAACCGCTCCCGGTATCTATTCAGCGCCTCATCCTCGCCCAGTGCGTAATCCTCATCGTCCTCACGATAATGGGTCGCCCGAAAGACGACCTCCCCCGGCGTAAACTTACTGAAGCAATAGGGGCAGACAATATCATAAAATAACGGCCGCGGCTCGGCCTGCGGCTTTCTTTTGAACAAATCAAACAAGCCCATCGTTCATTCCTCCTCGCTTACGGTGTACCTATTCCGGGATCAGCTCATAAAATCGGCCGTATTTGCGGCCATCCGTAAAGAACAGCCGCACATAATCGTTCTTGCCGACCTCGATGACTGGCAGCGTGCTTCTGCCCGCCGGAAAATCGCGGAGAAAAGGATACACCGTCCCGTCTTCAATACTTGCCGGATAGCTGTCCTGTTTTTTCACATAACATAATGCTTCCTTAGGAACCTCTACTTCGGCCAGCACCGATATTTGTACCGTCTTATATTTACGCAGCAGACTGCTCTTCTGCCGGATGGAATAACGGATTTTAGCCCGTCCGGTGCTGATCTCCACCGTATTCTCCGCTCCCGGCTGACGAATGAGCAGCTTCTCTCCATTGTCCATGACGCAGGCATATACGGTATAGAGCACCAGACCGACCTTGTCGATCCGGTCGCGATATCCGCCTGCTGCCTTATATTCCTCGCGGGTATACAGCTTCAGTCCCTCGATCGAGGAAGGAGATTCCTCCCTCCCATACGATCCGCGATCCGCAGATCTTTCGTCGATATAAACCGCCTGCATGCCTTCAGGCCACTGCCATCGGAGCAGGCAATGATCCTCATCGAGCTTGTAGCTCAGCTGTGTGATGAGCGGCAAGCCTTCTTCCGCTTCGACAAAACGCATTGCTATGCCCCCTTACGCTTTAGAATCCTCTGCTGCGCCGATCCCGAGGAGGCTCTGAATACCCTGCTCCGGCATTCTGAACCGCAGCTCCTCTGCGGCGTATGCCGGTTCGGACTCCGTTCTCGCGCATCGGCACGACGACCGTGAACATCGTCATCACTGCGGCCAGAACGAGACAGGCGAGCAGCCGGATCATCGCGTCGCCGACCGGCGCGCCATCCAAGCCGAACTCCAGCAGCAGACCGGCAAGCAGGCCGGATACGGCTCCCCCGATGGTGAAGCTTTTGGCTAAATAGCGGTTATCGAACATGAGGCCCAGCGACAAGCCCAACAGCGCCCCGAGCCCCAGGACAAGCACGATTCTCAGGATCATGTAATAAACGCTGTGCTCCATGAGTCCAGTACGTTCCGTGACGAGCGTGCGGTCATCCAAATTGTCGTAAATTTCCCGGAAGACGAAGGACAAATTAGCCGCATCCGCCTCGTCGTAATACCGCCCGCCCGTTTGACTAGCGATATCCTTGAGCAGGGAAGCTCCTTCGGAATTGCCATATCGGCTAAGTCCCAGACCTACCGTATTCACGACTACGCCCAGGCTCCGATAGTCGGACAGCGCTTCCGCCGTGTTGACGTCGCTGAAGCCGTCGGACAGCAGAATCGCCATAGCTCCTCTGGAGCTGGCCAGCCCTTTAATTTGCTCTATCCCGGATTCCAGCGCCAGCGCGATATCCGTACCGAAATTTGTCGGCTCCAGCGCATCAATCACGGCATGAACTTCATCCTTCACCCCTTGATCCCGAACGCGAATAAATGGCTGTATCAGCTCAGGCGTATCATTGAACACAATGACCGCCACCTGCTTGCTGCTGTCCATTTGATCCACGAACGTTTTGGCGGCTTCATAGCGCAGATCGTCCGGATCCGTCTCCATCATGCTCCCGGAGTTGTCGATGATGAGCACGATGTCCTTCACCGTTTTGGCTCGGCCGACATTCATCTCATAGATGAATTCGAACGCGACTCCCGCCAGAAGCAGCATCGCGAGTGTTGCTGGAACGAGCAGCTTCCAGGAGGTGCCCATGTATCTCTGCCGCCAGGATGCTCCGTTCAAACGCGGAGAAATCATTTCTGCGATCAAGCAGAACAACCCGATTGAAAGGGCAAGTATGCCGAAATAAAGCCCGATGAGCAATATCCCGGGCATCCGGTCAGACAGCCGGCCTAACAGCACCTCTCCGATTACGAACCCGACAGCCCCGCCAATGAGGCTGAACAGCACCAACAGCCAGTTTATTTTACGCTGCATACACGTACTTCCTTCCCACAATTTTTATCTTGCATGCCAGACCCTCCGGCAAAACAGACCCCACCCACAAGGGAGCATAGCAAGTCTACGCAGGCGATTAACGCAGCTTAGGCAATAAAGCCCGATCTATTCCGTGAAATTCATAACCGTTCTGCGAATAAGTTTCATAGTAGACCTTTCCGTTCAGGTAATACATCAAATCCTCCAGATGGAAGCCGCCCATCAAATTCAGCTTCTCCAGGCCGCTGCTTCTTTTCTCATGAACACAGCCCAACTTGTAAATCCGGGACGTCTCATCTGCCCGAAAAATATGCTGCACGAGCTCGCTCGTATAATCACCGAATACATATTTTTCCTCGTAACGGTGCTCCTGGGTGTAATCGTATAAGCGTACCTGGATCGCAGCGTTGTCCTCTAGAATGCGGTACAGCTTCTTAAACAGCTCCCCCTTGGTCAGAACCGTCTTATTGCCATACTCTACCGTCACATTGGCCCGCTGCAGCAGCTCCTCTTCAAACGTGCGCGAGAACAGCGGCGAGGCCAAAATCGTCTTCCGGCATACCTCGATCAGCCGCTCCGTCAGTCCATCCGTGCCGTTCTCCAGCAGCCTGCGCGAATCCCCGAGGGCACCCTCGGCAAAAAAAGCTTGCCGCCCCCGCTTCGCCTCCCACTGCTCCATCAAGTCGGCGGTTACCCGCTCGTAATATTCCATAATATTCTGGCCGATATAGTCATCTGCCGTCTTAATGCTTCCCAGCGCCGTATCGCGCAGCTCCTGCTCCAGTGCCTCCAGCTGCATGATTTCAGTGCGGTATCGGCTGTGCAGGGCCTGCATGGCCTCTTCCAGCTTGGCAATGAGCTTCAGCCTCGTCTCCAGCAGCAGAATATCCCGCTTGCGGGAGTATATGTTGTCGAATAAATAGCGAATCAAGCTGCGCAAATTATGCCGATCCATGAGCGGAACGCGCGGGAAGGACTGCTCTTCCACCCGACCTTGGCGGAACTGCTCCAATTCGGCCTTGGCCGAAGCCAGCAGCAGCTCCGTTTCACGTCTGCTGTTGCGCAGCTGAACGGCAACGCCTGCATCCTCGTCCCGCTCCCCCGTCCAAGCGGACAAGGCGTAAATCTGGACGTCGGGATGCTGTTCAAGCGACCGCGTAACCGCCTGATCGAGCCACTCTGCGGCACCGAATCCCTTCAAATGCCGGGCCGCCTCCTCCTGGAAGTTGCTGCGGAAGAATTCCTCTCCGCCGCCGCCGAATAGCGTCTCCTCCGCTTCCCGGAGCGACAGCTTGCGGATAGCCGAGTAGCTGACATCGTTCGTCATCAAGCCGTGCATTTCGCTTAAGCCTTCCGCAGGAGGCAGCATGCTTCCGGCGGCCCGCTCCAGCGCGGCTGCATCTAATCCGAAGAAGCTCAGCTTCTCGGCCCCGCTCAGCGGAGGCTCCTGCTTCATCCGTTCCAACAGGCCGCGGTAGAAGTGATAGAGGACCGCAAGCGCAATCGATTGGTTCGGGCGCTTCACCTTGGACAGCCCGGCAGAGACGAAGCCCTGGCGCCCGGATTCCGTCATGATATTGTTTTTGAACGAAGTATTGTTATAGGCTGGATTATTCGCTCCCCAGGCCTGCTCCTTCTGCTGCCTGTTCTTCAGCAGGCTGATATGCGAAATGATCTCATAGCAGCCCTGCATGCCATTTAGGGAGGCGATTCCCCGCTCATCCCGATCCGACAGCACGTAAACTAGATCAAACAGCGGAGACGGCGAATGAGTAACCGGGATCGAGATGCCGTCCTCCGTCACGTGAAGCGGGGCGCTGAACTCGTAATCCGGCTGCTGCATCAGTTCCAGCTCGCGGAGAAAAGCCACCCCCAGCGAGCTGCTGTAGCCGAACGCTTCCGCCCCCTCGCGTTCGCTGATCAAGGCGTACAGATCAAGCTGCACCGCCTTGAACGATTGGCGGAAAATCGCTTCCGCGAGAAGCGAAATTTCCGGGACAAACACATTAAGCGGGTCATCGACCCGCGTAATGATCGAGAGGCGAACCCGGTCAAAGGACGGGTACAGCCTCCCATACTCGGCCAGGGCGCCGCTCGCCTGCCGCAAAACCCGGTTCAACGCCGGCAAGCCCTCGCCTGCCTCGTAGAACTGCCGATAGATATCGCGGCGC
The DNA here is from genome assembly GCF_042714055.1 of Paenibacillus lentus. GTDB lineage: Bacteria > Bacillota > Bacilli > Paenibacillales > Paenibacillaceae > Fontibacillus > Fontibacillus lentus_A. The sequence continues at coordinate 517,345 of NZ_JBHGVC010000005.1, read as the reverse complement.
GAGGTAGGAGCAGCCGACCCCTCCTGCACCGTGACCGGGATACGGTAGTGCAGGAGACGGGCTGAAGATGTAGCACCCGATTGGCTAGAAGCGCCCCATCCTTGCATTCCCGCAGCACCCGGGGTCTTTATCGGCTGACCGGCTTGCGACCGCTCTTTGATCTGGGCTTCTGGCGCCTCCCCATATGCCGATAACTGCTCACCGTTTGGCATCCGCTCATGGCCTGGCGTTCGCTGACCGTCGACAGCGGCAGGCTCGCCTTCCGTTCCGGCATGAATGTAGATCAGGCCCTCGCTGTTCTCCCACTTTTTCTCATTCATCTGCATTAACGGCCGGATAGCCTCTTTGCTCTTGTCTCCAATAAACAAAAATACCGCGGGATAATGAATGCTGCTCTGGTCATCGCCCAGATCCGTGTTCCGCTCCTCCGCCCAATCATAGGCAGCGGCGAATTGCTCCAGCTTCTGTCTGACCATTATTTCAGCCTTCTGCGAATATCGTTCAGCTTCGTGGCTACCTGCTTGTAGAACTGGTACATCTCTTCCCCGTTAGCCAGCTCCACCTTCTCGTATTCCAGCGAGTCCCGCCCCTCCTGGAATCGTTCGGCCAGCTCATCCAGCGTCTGCAGCAGCGGCTGGATATCCTCGGAGGTCGTTAGCTCCGTATCGCGGCGCGACGCTTTTCGCATCAAGGCGCTGCGGTTCTTCTCGTCCAATCCCCGGAAATGCGTAAACACTTCATATTCTACATAATTGCGGCTCTTCATCAGATTGGCGAACGGCTCCCATGCCTCTTCCTCCGGATCGCGATCATAGACGTATAGCGCGCCTTTTTTCGTAATCGTTTCGGTATAGAGCGCCTCAATGAACTGCTCCAGCCACTTCTCTTCATCCTGATGCTGCTCCAGCACCGCATCGAGCTTCGAGGCCATTGCCGTAATCTCGTCGTACTTGGCGATCTCCTGCCGCACACGGGCGATCATCTCCGGAGTACGGATCAAGTTCTCCTTGGCCAGCTCCTCGTTGATGCTTCCGAAGATATCTTTATCGCCCTCTTGCGGCAATCCTTCGGTCAGCAGCCGTCTAAGCTCTACCGCCGCCCGCTTCACTTCGCCCAAATTCGGCTTCGGAGCGTCCAGCCGCATGTCATAGGCAGCCAGCTTGCTCTCCAAATCGAACGGCTTCGTAAATACGACCGAATACCGGTTGCTCGTATTATGGTCGACATCCTTTTCCACGATGACCTTAAGCTCCAGCGCTTTGGCAAACTCCTGGCGCACGCGTGCATTGTAGCCCTGCACCCGGGAGTTGCTGTAGGTGTCGCCCCAGGATTTCTCTGGAATCGGCGAAGGCAGATACGTCCAGTTATTTTTGTCCGTCTGCACCAGGTGGCGGCCGATCCCTTCCTTATCGAGAATCGTCCGCTCGTAGCTCTCCTCATACACCTTCAGCGGCGTATAGACGAACAAAGGCACGCCGTTGCGTGTATTCAGCCAGAAAATCCGGTTCTTCACTTCGCTTTCCTTCACCGTAAAATGGGACTTGCCGACTGCATTGTTCTGGTAGTTGCGGATCCCTTTAAGGATGCTTGGCGCCTGCACCGGAACCGATACGAAGCCCCAGGAAGGAAAATGCAAGTTGCCCGTGCTGTTCGACAGATGGAAGACAGGAACCGCCTCTTCGTCCAGTTTGCCGGCAATGAAGCGCTCCACTAGCTTCTCGATCGACTCGTCCTGACCGTATTTAATGACCAGGAAGTCCTCCATCGATTTCGTAATGAGATCGCCGAACTTATCGGATAGGAAATCGGAGATCGAGCTGACGATATCGATTTCATGCTCCTTTACCCACTGGTTCGAATTGTTCAGCAGCTCCAGGGAAAAATCGCGGATCAGATCGTCGACGTCCTTCTGATCCATAATGCTGCTAACGACCTTGGATATATCCGGGACGCTGACGATATTCCAATAGTAGGTTTTATTGCCTTTATGGTCGACCTGCTCCTCGCCGCTCGTCAGGATGTCCCCGTTCTTGGCGAAAATCGAGCTCAGCGCATTCAATATTTCCGTAAACACGCTGTAAATCCGGTTATTCTCCTGATTGAGCAGCTGATACAGATCCTCATAAAATTCGATCATTTGCTCCGTGCGCTCGACGTCGGCATGCAGCCAATATTCATGGATTTTCGCTTCGATATAAGCGTTCTTTTTCTTCTCCTTGGAGACGAATGCGCTCTTGGCGTCGCCAAGCTTCTCGTGCGCTTGATCCTGCGCCGCCTCAATGTCGCGCGGAATGCGCAGCAGGTTCTCGCGAAGCGCCTCAATATAGGACAGAAGCATCTTCAGCAGGCAGAAGCCTTTTTCCGTGTAGATCAAACGGGACACATAGAACGGCCCCTGCTCCGGATGCAGGAAAAGACGGCGGATCTGCTCGCTGAACTGCTCCAGCACCTCGCCGGGCAGCTGCTTCTTCGCCTTGATGTACTCTTCTCTGGCCCGGGCCAGGAAGGTTTGCTCCAGCTCCGTGTCCATGTTCACGACCTGGGACTTAACTACATTGGCGAAGCTCAGCCGCTCGCTGTTCTCGTAGCCAGGCAACGGCTCTGGAACGCGGGACTCGAACGTTTTTATCATGCTCTCGAGATCGATGCCCAGCTTGCGGGCAAACTTCTCGACATCCTCCTGGTTCGGCCCCTGCTGAAACATCTTCTCCATTTTTCCGAACAAACGGTATGCCAAATATGTGGTCATTTCCTCAATCGGCAGCACCGCAGAGGATGCCCCGATAATGTTGTATTCATAATTCGCCGGGTACATCTTGTTCATTTGCGCGATGTTCGTGCGAATGTTGCTGATGTAATCGTGGATCGCGAACTCCTCGCCAGACTGCTTCTCTTCGCTCGCCATGAAGTTCGTAATATTCTCGGCGGTTACGTTCATGCAATAATCATAGGCGTTCTCCAGCAGCTTACCCTCGGTGTTCGTCGCTGATATCAAGTGGCACAGATTAAATGGCGGGAGCGGAGAATTAACGCTGAGAATGTTGCCATACTGCTGCTTGAACCGCTCGCCACGGCTGTCTACGTTCATCCAGTAATCGAGCTCTTTCAATGCTGCATAGCCGTTCTTCTTGATGTATTCGCGCGTATGCTCGCTAAGGCTCTTGTTGGACAGGTTAATGTCCGGCGTAAACAAGTAACCCAGCGTATTCACCCGGTCGATCCCGGCCGAGCCGTGATCGCGCTCGATAATGCCGCGTACGATATAAGCGATGTCGAGGAAACAGCCGCTGCCCGTGCCGCCGGACAAGCCGGTCAACAGGAATACCATCAGCTTCTTGTTCGTACCTACCGACAGCGTTTTGATTTTCTTATCGATCGCCTGCACGACCTGATTGATCTTTGTGAACAGGAGCAGCCGCCCGGCCTGCCGTACGCCTGCCGCCCCGTTCATGCCGTCCGTAATGCTAAGCTCTGGAGACAGCCAATCCGTAATATACGGCTCTAAAATGCTGCGGTTCTGCAGCAGGCCGCCAATCTCCGGGTTCGACAGCAGCACGAATTCATTGATCGGATCGAGCCCGATTCCCTTGTAACGCTTCGTGCGATCCTGCTCGTTCGTCTCGAAAGCGAGGAACTCCACGTTGTCGGGCTTGTCGCGTTTTTTCTTGGACAACGGATCCTCCGGCAGCTTAAAGCGTCTGTTGATTTGATATTTCAAACGAAGCAAAGCATCGATGCCCGTGCCGCCCAGGCCAATAATGAGGATCGGATTGTCGATCGTATCGACACGAATTTTGTCGCTGACGATGCCTCCGCCTAGTGAAACGTCCAATTGCTGAATATGCTCTCTGACTATCGGTTTCATATACATTCCCCCCAAATTTATACCAGGTACTCTATGAAAATCGTCTTATCGATATGCTGCAGCGGCAGGGTAACCCGGTCTCCGCTCTTCAGCTCAAGGCCTGCGCTGGCATCTACGACCCGGCCGGATTTCTCGACCGGGGCTGCCGAACCATTGCGCAGCATGATCCGATCCCCCTTGGCCGGAACAAAGATCACTTTCTCCGTCTCTTTCAGCTCAGGCGCAAGCTGCAGCAGCTGATGAAGATTGAATTTGCCCTTGAAGGCGTTCAGCTTCTTGTACTGCGGGAACGACTTCTCGTTCGTGTTCTCGTCTCGGATTTCGATGACGATTTGCCCGACAAAACCGCGATTCGCTTTCTTCACGGCCGCTGCAATGAAATAGGCGGCTGCCGCGAGAACGGCTGCGACTATGGCCGAGATGACGACGGTAAGCCACGGAAATGGCTTTTCCTCTTCTCCAGTGGCCGGCGTTGTCGGCTTCGTCGTCGCCGCTCCCCCGGACGTTCCCTTGGCACTGATTGTCACCGGATCGGACTCCCGGTAGAAGCTTCGCTCCTCGGCGCGCACCTTCAGCTCATAATCATGGGCTTCAGAAATTTTGAAAGTCCCTTCAAATCTATCGCCCGTATTGTTCAGTTTAACTTCCTCAGTATCGCCGCTGTCCAGATCCTTCACGAGCAGAACAGCGTTCATGTTCGCGTACAGCTCGGCGCTTTGCAGCTTTTGCCCGTTGCTTGTCAGGTACGCCCCGATGTTCACCTGATCGCCGGACTTATGACCGCCAGCTGCAATCGGCTCCATCTCCAGCTCCAGATCGTAATTGAAAACGAGATTAATGTCGATCTTGTCCTTGGACGCGCCTTTGACCCGCAGCTTCCAATCTCCCTCGGCCGGACTCAGCAGTTTAATGAGAGAGTAGCTTTTCGACTTCGACAGCAGCACTTCATCCGAAGGAACAGCTACCTTATCCCCGGCCGGATTGACCAGCTCCGTCTCAACCGGCTGCGCCGACATGATCGAGATGTTCGCTTCAATCACATTCGCGTTCGGCACGTTGACCGTGACCTCCTGGAAGCTGCCCGTGCCTGTCATGCTTTGAATCGGCACGATCTTCAGCTTCAGATGGCTGGCGAATATTTCGCTAAGGATCCGCGGAAGATCATCCGCCGAGCTGGTCGAAAAGGACTTCGCGCCCGTCTGGTTCGCGAGGTCTTCCAGCGGCTCCTTGTTCAGCTTGCCGTCGGCATTCAGCCCGATCGTATAGATGGGGATGCCGGCTGCTTTCGCTTCCTCGACCGCTTGATTCAGCTCCTGATCGGAAGCGCTTTGCGTTCGCCCGGAGCTTTTGTTGAAATCGTTGTTGCCATCGGCAAGCAGGACAATCATCGGCTCGTGATTGGGGTCAGCGCTTTTTTGCAGCACCTTCACCGCTTCCTTGACCCCCACCGCAATGTCGGTGTACGGCCCCCGATCCAAGCCATCGATGAAATCCTTCAAATCCTGCTTATCCTCAGGAGATTTGATTTCGAGCAGCGCCTTTTCGCGCTGTACTTTGTCCGTATAGGCTATGATACCTACCTTATCGCCCTGCGTGGACAGCATGTCGATGAACATCTTCATCGCTTCATTGCCGACTTTATTCGAGTCGCTCGTCTTCATAGAGTTACTCACATCGACAACGAGCACCGCATCGATTCGGGAGCCTGGCTGGTTCCCCTTCGCTGCCGGCGCAGCTCCATAAATGTTGGAGCCCAGCGTAGAAATGAGTAACCAAACGACGGTAAAAGCCGTTAATATACGTAAAGACTGCTTATAACGCTTCTGCATAATCGTGCTCCTTTATTCTAGTTTCAGATAGTATAATTGTACTAGAGATTAAATCAAGATGTATAGTTTTCAAGCGGAGCTGAACAATTCTATCATCCCAAGAAAAACTTCCGCTAATCACGGTCTGGCTACTTTGAACTACATCGATCATTTTTCTATTGTAATCAATACTCCTTAAAAAAAGGTTAAGAGGTTGAAAAGATTCGTCCCTATGTTTCGTCAAAATCTACCAAGCCAAGCGTTGTCCATATGATATAATTAATACCTTCATAATTCAATTACGAAAGGAACCTGCATATGGTTACATACGGATGCCTAACCCTTTTGTTTCTCTTCGTTATCACGAAGTCCATTCTATATTACACGCGCAGAAACCATATTGTCGCTCCCCAAGCGCTCGACGCACAATTACTGCAGCTTATTAACGATGAAAAGAGAGAGCCATGAACAAGAAAATTAGAATTACACTGCGCCCTCCTGTAAAAACGAATTATGCCTATGAAAAGTTAAGATGCTGCAGAAATTGCCGCAGCTATACCGCGCTCGGGGAGGAAAACTGCACGATCTGCGGCAAGTCCGCGCTCCGCTCGATCGAGGAGCACGCGCGGCACGCGGCAAAACGCTCCCTGATCAATGATTTGCTGCTAGCCCTGCTGCTTACCCTGATCGCGATCCTGTTCAGCCAAACTTTTCAGATGATGACGATATCAGCCGTGTCGGGAATCGTCCTGATCGCCGTGCTTTATGCCGTACATCGCAAAGTGCTGGTCAACCGAGCAACCTTCGAGCTCAGCAAAATGTTTGTCCGTGACCGGGATCGCATCGCTGACGGTCTTGTGCGCAATCTCGAAATCGCTGCCGCGCAAGAGAACGAAGCCCGCTCCTATGAACTGATGCGGGAAATCGCCGTCATTATTCGCAATGACCATATTCGAAAGCTGCAAATCATCCTGCTGCAGTCCATCCTGCTGCGCAAAGATATGGAGCTGGAGCTGGAGCCGCTTCTGCTGGAAAATTTCGATCCCGAGCTGGCTTCCTACATCGGCGAGCTTGCCAAAATCAAGCGGGAGCTCATTAAAGACCGAGCCTTCCAATATGTTATAAGGTACGAGCAGCAAATTCTGGCGATGGAGAACGGGGATGACATCCTCGCCGGAGTAGCCGGGGCAGCGGTGAGAATGAAACGTTATGTGCTGGCCTATACCGGATTCATGGCCCGTTACGCCCGTAAGCTGCCCAAGGATCGTTTCCTTCGGCTGTATCGGATCGTGACGGAGAACCCGGATGCGAATTGGGGAGCCCTAAAGGCGGAGACAGCACGAATTTATGAGGAGAAATACCAATGGGATGCCGATTTTCAACAAATAAAGCCGAGGTCTACTATACATGACGTTTAAAAAATGGTTAACCCTGCATCATCTACTCATTTTACTATGTTTATTGATGATTCCGCTGCTTATTTACAAAGGAATAGGAATTTCTCAGAAGCTGAGCATGATCCAAGACGCAGAACGGTTGTATGAGGAGAAAAATCTGATCGACGCGGAGACCTTGTATCGAAAAGCACGAAACAACAATGCGATTCGATATAAGGAAGAGCTTATCGCCTCCCGATTGGATGAGCTGGCTCCAATTACCGCTATGAAGGAGAGCCTGTCCAGCATCGCTAGTCAGGCCTCCGAGGCTGCCCGAAAAAACGATTTTGAGCGTCTGATGGACGCCTATACCGACCTTCAGAAGGTTCGCAGCAGCTATATGACCCCTGAAGGGCCATACAGCGAATACTATAAGAAGGTGTCTGAGCAGTACAGTATTTCGCAAGGCTTCACGGAATATTTCAAAAAATTTCGTACGGCTCTGCTGGAGCAGCCGAAACAAAACTTGTCTGCCGGCAAATACGACGATGAGTCGTTTAAGTGGAAGCTGCTGCGCATTCCTGCCCATTTTTTCGGTACGGAGCAAGAATGGCTCGATGAGCTGAACGCGGCGTTCAAGGAATATGATGAAGCAAAGCTGGAGCGGATCACTGCAAACGGCTATATTGAGGCCATGCTGCAAAACGCTTCCTCCATGCTGTCCGTCTATGAAAAGCATCAGCATGATGCGCCTTGGATTAAAGCCAAGACGGAGGCTCTCATGGAGGCGGTGCTCAAAAAAGACTGGGACAACGAGGATTACGCGGCCTTCGCCCTGCATTCGCGCCAGTTCGAAACGTATGCCAGCACTGCGAGCACGCGTTCAAAAGTACTGGGCTACGCCAAAAACGGAATCAATAAGCTGCTCCGCTCTGCTAAAAAGAGCATAAGCAGCGGAAATTACCAGGAAGCCATCGACCTGTATACGGCAATCAGCAATTACCAGGATACGAAGGCAGAAATACGAGCGACCGAGCTGGCCTGGACGGCTGCCGAGCCTGTAAGGCTTCTTCCGGTGCCTAGCGACGGAGAAGGCTATAAGCATGCCGACGGCGGCGTGAAAAAATTCGGCTCCAGCATCTACGTCGCCGCGATCGATGCGAGCAGCCAGCTGTTTTTTGGCCGAATGAACAGCGAGGAAAGCGTGCAAATTTTATCGAATCGCGACTTGGCCACCCATGCGCAAATCCGCAGCCTGCGCATTGACCCGGTTTTAAGCACCTCGAGCACCCCCGTGGTGGTGGTCGAAGCGGAATCAGCTGCGCGAGAGACGCTCTATACCGCCTTCGAAGTGCTGGAGGATCGCATCCAGCTGATGTTTTCGATCGAAGCCGACGACTTAATCGTTCAGCATGACGACACGCTGCATGTCGTGAATCCGCTCGGTGAAGGCGAGGGCGAAACGGCCATATATGTCCGCTATGGCGATAACTTTGAATTTACTGGAATCAAGCAGAATTACGTAGATATTGCCGCCGACAATGTCAGCCAATATCTCGGCACCCTTGTACGCTTCACCTGCACCATCACTTCTCCAGGTACCGGAGAGGCGTTCGCTTTCGGCGAGAACAGCCATATCGTGCTCCAAGGCGACTTCACGTTCTACGAAGGGGAGGCTACGATCATCGGGCGCTTCACGCATTATGCCGAACAATACACGGTAGCTCCGCGAACCGGGGATGGCCAGGAACAATTCATAGGCTCGCCTGATGAAATTATCATGATTGACCAGCCTTCCACACAAACAGTACTCGTTCCCGTCGTCAAAGTTGAGTCCGTGAAGCAATAATTCGGCGATAGAGGCCAGGCAGGCATGTTCATGCTTTTAAAACGTCGGATTTAGATGGATTTAATGTGTCTATTTGTCCTTGTGGGGACATTTTTGCGAAATAACTGCATTACGTGTATTTAAAGCATTACTATTTGCCTTACCAGCCTGTTAGCCTTGTTTTAACTACTAGAAATCCAGCTAACTGTACATTCAGCCGCACGCTGTATCTTTTAAATACAACGAATACAGTTAATGTGTGTACACCGTTTATAGCCACATAAAATCCTCATCCTCCGATGATTTTATACTACCGAGATACGAAAAGGCTCTAAATCATTCTAAACGAATGATTAGAGCCTTTTTTAACTTTACACACCCTTTGTATGGCGACCATGCTCGCTAAAGAAGCATTCTCAGTTGCAGCCGCAGCTACTCCAGCTATTTCAGCTATTTCAGCTATTTCAGCTATTTCAGAGCCGCAAATTGAACGCGTCGATGGGTTTCCTCAGCCAGCTCTGCAATGTTATCTTCCAATCTCGTGGTCAATTCCTCGTTAATCTCGAAGCCGCCCTGATCCGTGCGAGCAATATAAGCGTCTACCGCGTATACCCCGCCTAGAATATGACGTGCGCCCAATGCCGATAAAACCGGCTTAAGCGAATAGTCGATGGACAGCAAATGCGCCAGGCTCCCGCCGATAAAGAGCGGAAGGATAATCTTCCCTGCCAGGCCCTTCTGCGGGACTAGATCCAGGAACGTCTTCAACACCCCGGTATAAGAGGCTTTGTATACCGGGCTGGCAATGATGACGGCATCCGCTTCAGCTACCAGTCCGTTCGCCTTCACGATGGCCTCGCTCTCAAACTTCGTATGGATCAGATCTTCCGGTGGAAGCTCGCCCACGTTAACATGATTCACCTCAAAGCCTTGCTTCTGCAGCAGCTGATCCGCCAGCTCAATCATCGCCGTCAAGCGGGAGCCGGGCGTAGGACTGCCATTAATAATCGTAACTTTTGGCATAATCTATATTCCCCTTTACTAGGTTCATTTTCAATCGCTGTATATTATCATAGCTAATTTTCTCGTATTGATCTAATTCTCATCATTTACGAATTCGAGTTGGACCTTTCTAATCCCGATCAATCCACTCTACTTTAAAAAAATGCTATCAATATTTGAAGTAAAAGTCAATCGTCGGCACGCTCATCTAGGCATATGCATACTCATACTTCAGAAGAATGATTATGACCTGGAGGTTTTAATTTTGAACTCGATGAACCCAATGAATTCGGTGAACCCAATGCATCCGATGGCGGCCCATATGAATGCCATGAGCAAGATGGATTTTATGAAGCCGATGAAGCACGATTATCCCTTAATGCCAGTACATCAGATGCAGCCTTACCCTGCAGAAGACGGGAATCCCGTCTATCCGTATTACGCCAAAGAAACGATATGCAAGGAGCAGCCTATCGCCTTCCCGCCTCAGCATCAGCCTTATCAGCCTGGACTGGAAAGTTTAATGCACCCTAGGCCGATCTCGGAAAATCCAAATCATCGCGGCAGCTGCAAGCTTAAAGGCAAGGTTGCCATTATTACAGGCGGAGACAGCGGCATTGGCCGGGCGACGGCCATCGCGTTTGCCAAAGAAGGGGCCGACGTCGTCATCCCCTATTTGTGGGAAACCTCAGACGCACTGGAGACAAAAGCCCGTGTGGAGGCGCTCGGACAATGCTGTCTTCCCTTAAAAATCGATCTCCGCTTTAAAAAGAACTGTGAGGCAGTTGTTCATGAAACCATCTCCGCTTTTGGCCGCCTCGACATTTTGGTCAACAATCATGGGGTACAGTACCCTCAGAACAGCATTGCCGATATTTCAGAGCAGCAGCTGTACCAAACCTTCCAAACGAATATATTCCCGTTCTTCTTTATGGTTCAGGCCGCACTGCCCCATTTGTGCCGGGGAAGCTCAATCATCAACACCGCCTCCATTACGGCTTATAAAGGACATAAGACATTGATTGACTATTCATCTACCAAGGGGGCTATCGTCTCATTCACCCGATCCCTGGCACTCTCCCTAGTCGATTGCGGCATTCGCGTCAACGCCGTTGCCCCGGGCTCGACCTGGACGCCTCTCATCCCCTCCAGCTTCAGCGCGGAGGAAGTGGCTGTTTTCGGTACCGATGCGCCGATGAAGCGGGCAGCACAGCCGTATGAGTTGGCTCCCGCTTATGTATATTTAGCGAGTGACGATTCCAGCTACGTTACCGGGGAAGTCGTGCATGTCAATGGCGGAGCCATGGTTACGACGTAAAGCCTTAGGTTTGAACTGTTGGCTGCACTGTTGGGTTATGAAGATGCAGAGCCAAGATGCATTGAGGCAGAGTTATTCCAACGAAAAAAAGGGCGTCTTGCAGCAATACGGTTGTAAATATACAGTTATTACTCGTCCGAATGCCTGCCTATAAGGCTTCGACAATATCTCCAGCCAGCAGTGAAGCGGATGTCCATCGCTTTGAGGCGGCGCGCTCTCCGGCAAGGCCATGCAGGTAAACGCCAAGCGCAGCGGCTTGGATTCCGCTCAGGCCTTGGGCAAGCAGTGAGGCGATGATGCCGGTGAGCACATCGCCGCTCCCGCCGGTCGCCATCCCGGGGTGACCGGTGGTGTTGACGAAGACGCGGCCGCCGGGATCCGCAACGACAGTGCGGGCTCCCTTAAGCACCAGCGTCACGCCGTGCTGCTCGGCGAACCGGCGCGCTAGGCCGAGGCGATCCCGCTGTGCCTCGGCCGTGCTCAGCCCGGCGAGCCGGGCCATTTCGCCGGGATGCGGCGTCAGCACCGTCGCCGCGTCCCGGCGCTGCCACGCTGCAAGGCCTCCGGCCGCAGCGAGGATGTTCAGGGCATCCGCGTCCACGACGAGTGGACGGGGGATGCCCTCCCACAGGGCGCGCAGGAAGCCCGCCTCGCCCGGGAAGCGGCCCAGCCCCGGGCCGACGGCGAGCACATCGCGCGCCTGCATGAGCCGCAGCACTTCGCCTGCGGCGGCCTCGCTCCACGCCCCGCTCCCGTCATCGGGAACCGGGGCGGTCATGAGCTCGGGCACGGTGCCTGACGTGTGCGGCAGCAGTGCGGCGGGCAGCGCCCACGTGGCCAGCCCGCAGCCGGCGCGGAGCGCGGCTTTGGCCGACAGCAGCGCCGCGCCGCTCATCGGCAGGCTGCCTGCGGCCAGCAGCACGTGCCCGTATGTGCCCTTATGACCGTCCGCCCTGCGGGGACGATCCACCTTAATGCCGAGCTCGCTCTGCAGCGAGGCCTCGGTCAATACCTGCCCTGCGCCGGGCACGTTCGGCGGCAGGGCAGGCGGAATGCCGATATAGCGCACCACGACCTCCCCAGCTGCCTCAGCTCCCGGATACTGCGTCAGCCCTGCCTTCAGGAAGGCAAGGCTGACCGTCTTCCGGGCGCAGATGCACGGGTCGTACAGGCCGCCCGTATCGGCGTCCAAGCCGCTCGGGATGTCTGCCGCGATTATCGGCAGACCGCTTCCATTCGCTTCGCGGATAAGGGAAGCGTACGCCCCTCGCGGGGCTCCCTTCGCGCCCGTGCCGAGCAGCGCGTCGACGATCCCGGTGAAGCCGGAGAAAGTACCGGCTTCACCGGGCGTGTACACCGACCGCGGCAGCCCCAGTGCTTCCGCGATCGCGCGCTGCGCCGCCGCATCCCCGCAAAGCGATTCCGGCGGCTCCGCGTAGAGCAGGTGCACGCTGACACCCGCGTCCACGAGATGACGGGCGCAGACCAGCCCGTCACCGCCGTTGTTGCCTTTTCCAATCAGGATCAGCCAACGCTCTTCCCGATACCTCTCCCTCGGGCCTGGCTCTGAACGGAAGACTTTCTCGTAAGCCTGCTCCGAGTCAGGAGCATCCCCAGTATGCTTGTACCCATTCCGGGATGAGGCACGGCAATAAGAGAGCACCTCTTCGGCAATAGCTCGGCCGGCATTTTCCATTAAGACAATCGCCGGAATGCCCAGTGTTTCTATCGTGTAATGATCTATTTCCCTCATCTGCTCTGAGGTTACTATTTGCATGAACGGCTCCCCCCATCTATGACAAACAAATCTGGATACTGCATGCGCCGCGAGTACAAAGCTTACTCTCTTTAAACAGCCTACAACACTTCCAAGCTGCAATACTTTAAGCAAGCTGTTCGTACAACCTGTAGTACTCCGAAAGGCTCCACAAACGATCTATGGCACTTCTGGCCTGTAATGCTGCAGCAGCGCTGTACCATTTGCAATATTTTTGGCCAGCGGAGTAATCTACAACTAATACGCAACCGTGAATCTTGTGCCAGGAAACTGCGGATCTTCCGCCTCGTCCAGCAGAGCTACGGCATAATCCTCGATCGAGATGCGGCTTTGGTCTCTTTCATCCGTAACCAGCCGATTCGTGCCTATCCGAAAATGTCCCGTACGCTTGCCCGGCTCAATGATCGCTGCGGGGCTCATGACCGTCCACAGCAAATCAGATGCGCTATAAACTTGATATGCTTCATTATGCGCTCTCGCCAAGGGGCGAATCTCCTCGGGGAATTCCGGGGTATCCATCAGCAAGACGCCGGGTTCAACCTCCAGCCCCCCAGCTCCGCCGACTACGATCAATCGGCGAACACCTCCGCGCTTTACGCCTTCCACTAAAGAGCGTGCCGCTTCCGGCAGCTCATCCTCCTGTCCAAATTGAGGGCCATAGGCGCTAATGACGAGATCCTTCCCTTCTACCGCCCGTGCAATCGATTCGGGCATCAAAATATCTCCCGTCAGCAGATGAAGCCCTTCTTGGCCTGCCTGGCCTTCCAGCTTTGATATATTGCGAACGACTGCAGTTACTTCATGCCCGCGGCGAAGCGCCTCCGTCAAAATAGCCTTGCCAATCGTACCCGTGCTTCCAAAAATTACGATTTTCATCCCGAACGCCCTCTCTCTTCTGAATTTGATTGTGCTTTTATTATAATTATCACAAATGGCATGGGATCAAACGTCACCGGTATAAAACGATAGCAGCCGCTTGCCAAATATACCCAGTTCTATTTATATAACAAAGCCATTGCCGTACACTAACTGGAATTCATGTATCTAATAATACTCTAAACGAATGTTTCAGGGGATTAGATGGATTTTATGTACCTAAAATCAAGAATTCAGCCCAGGATTGCCCCTTTCCCTGTCTTCTAACTACATGTAATCCATTTAAATCTACTATTCCTTCTTTGCCGTAGAAACTAACTACTATAAATCCATTTATACAAGTTGAACGATTGAAATGGATGTGGGACAAGTCCGTAAAATGTTACTACTCTCGCTGTTGTTCCCAAAATTCCTAAGTTGTATAGGTTCATAAGTGTTAGGAATCCGGTCACAAAGGCGCTACAGGCTTGTGTTTCCGAAGCAGCTTTCTTTCAAAAAAACGGGGTGTCCAGCAGTCAGTTTTCACTGATTTTCTGGACAACCCCTTCAGTTTCTTCGGAATTATTTACTCCCTTGTCTGCAACTCACTCTTAAGTTCATCTTATACTGGTTCTGGTGCCACTTTAGGTTCTGGTTCTCGCACGGTCTAGTGCCACTCCAGGTTCTGGTTCTGGTTATAGTTCTACTTCTGATTCCGGTTATGCTTCTGCTTCTGCTTCTATCTCTACTTCTGGTTCTGGTTATGGTTATGCTTCTGCTTCTACCTCTACTTCTGATTCCGGTCATGCTTCTACTTCTATCTCTACATGTGGTCGACAGACCGCCGTCATGCAGCGAAACACCGCGCGCTGGGAGTTGCGCGCGGTGCGAAAAACTTCTGATTCCGGTTATGGTTCTACTTCTATCTCTATTTCTGGTTCTGGTTATGCTTCTGCTTTATCTAAAGTTCTAACTAACGTCCAGGCTATCGTTAAAGCTAACTTAGGCTCCGACCTTGCCAAGCGCAAAGCTGATGCCCAGGATGATGAGCACGAATATCGAAATGAGCACGAATCGGTAATCCTTCTCATGAATGAATGCGAACATAGAGACGAATACCCGAAATACCGGGGTCAAGATAAGCAGGATTAAGCCAACTTCAATAATTGCTACGGATTTCAATTGAATCAGACCCTGGAAAATATCCGGCAGGCTCGTCGGGAAGGTGTCGCCAGGGTAACCGCTGTCCCCTGTAACAAGAAACAGAACCAGACCGGTAACAATAACAAGGCCGGCTAGGACAATGCCGATCCGCAGCATTTTGCTGATAGCGATTTCTACCTCGGCTGCACGATCCTGACGGCTTGCTTGCTGCTGCTGCTCCGCCATAGGTCAACCCCTCCATCCTTGGTATATCATTTGGAAGGCAACATAGATCATGATGGGAATGAACAGCTTGCGGATGGTTTTGCTTTTTAGCCGCTGCATAATTCTTGCTCCGACCGTCGCCCCGATCAATACGCCGAGAGCTACCGGCGCCGAAATGACGGGCACAATATCGCCGCGCAGGAAATAGATTCCCGCACTGGCCGCAGCGGTCACGCCCATCATGAAGTTGCTCGTTGCCGTCGACACTTTGAGCGGCATCTTCATAAAGACGTCCATCGCCATGACCTTAAAGCTGCCGCTGCCGATCCCCAGCAGCCCGGACACTACACCGGCTCCATACATTACACCGAAGCCTTCGTATACGCGATCTACGTTATAAGTGATATTTTTACCGAGCGCTTTATCATAATATTCTCCGCTAAGCCCCAGCTTTTCCGCTACGGGATGCTGCGGAACGTTAACGGGTATTTCCTCCTTGCCCTTCTTAACCATTGCATAGGCAGAATAAAGCAGCAGCAGGGCAAAAATGTAGTATAGGAAATTCGGCGCGACTAACGCCGCGAGGAAAGCCCCCGTAATTGCCCCGACCGTCGTGGCAATTTCCAGGAACATGCCTACCCTCACATTCGTGATTCGATCCCTTATGTAAGCTACGGCCGAACCGCTGGAGGTCGCAATAACCGAAATCAGACTGGCTCCGATCGCATGATTAATATCTACCCCGAATAATAGAGTTAATGCCGGAGTAACGACGATCCCTCCGCCAAGGCCGAGAATAGAACCTACAATTCCCGCCAGAATAGCAATCAAAAAAATTTCAATGACAGTGGCAGTCAAATAGACATCTCCTTTGTGATCATTTCAGAGGTCATGAAGCAAACGCTGGGCTATTTAGTGATCCTTAAATACATTCCGAGAGAATCCGGTGCCGTATACCGAAAGCCATATTTCAAATACAACTTGTCTGCAGGCTGGTCGGCGATCAGGCTTACATAAGCATCCACAGGCGTCTCCTCCTTCAAGTAATTTATCAGCTCATCCATAATGAGCTTTCCAAGCCCTTGCCCCTGATAATCAGGACGCACGGCGATATCCACAATTTGCAGGAAACAGCCGCCGTCGCCTATCACTCTCCCCATACCGATGAGTTCATCCCCAGCGTATAACGACACCGCAAAAAGAGAGTTGCCCAGGCCGATCTTTATCCCCTGCTCGCTTCTCGGGCTTAGCCCGGCTTGCTTTCTCAGGGCGGCGTAATTTTCAGCATCCGGAACCTCTCTGACTATACGAACTTGTTGCTCCTTCATGCTATTTCTCCTTTCTGTTCCGCTGCTTCGGCACTACGTAAAGATCTTCGTCTTCCTTCCACTCGGCATAGGCCACACCCTGCAGCCGTTCATATCCATTCTTCTGCAGCAATTGTTTAAGCCAAGCTTCGTCTTTACCGATCAATTGAAGACTGGTTTGGTCGATTACTCCATTCTCAACCAAGCAATAGGATAAATGCGCCTCCTCATTAAAGGTATCCAGGCCCAGATCCTTACGCTTTACCGCTTCCTCCGAAGGCTTCTTCATCACGCTAAGCGTCCCGTTAGGTTCAAATATAGCATAAGCCACCTCGCTTATGAAGAAGACTTCGTGCTGTCTAAGCAGCATGCGCAGCTGGTCAAAGTCCAGTCCATTTTGCCGCATATGCTTCAAATCCACCTCACCGTTGCTGATTCCCGTCCAGAAAGCCGCGAACCTGTTTAATCTTTTGTGACACCTTTTCGAAAATGAAGGATAATGCTCCCCATAAAAATAGAGCAAGTATCAATTCGGAATAATCGATGTCTTCCGAATAGACCGTCTCTCCTACAAGATCGCTTAGCATGACGGAGGAAACGAAATCAAACGGCGTAAGCTGAGAGATTTCTTTTTTCCCCAGCAGACGGGTCAGCACCCATAACCCAATAAAACCGATTAAGATTTTAAGAGCCATTTTTCCGATGTCCACAAAAATCCCCCCTGAATATGATAGTGCTTACTATATACCCGCTTTAGGGAGAGCTTGACATGCAAAATACAGGCACGCCGCTTTTTTCCAATTCTGCCGCTTGAAAAACGTACCTAACGTATGCAATAGTGGAATGAGGAATATCGAAAGGGTGGTTCGGGTGTCACTTTCGGATTGGTTAGCGTGGCCTCAACTATATACTCCTACAGCCGTCATTTTAGCGTTTGCGCTTATACTGTTCGTTTGGCAATATGGCGCCTCAAAGCGAAGAACGACATATAGGATTAACGTTCGGCTTGACCGTCTCCACCGCAGCCTGGAGCTGTATACCGCAGCCACAGGAGCACTTCTTCGGGAAATCGGCAGCCAGCATGAGCCGTCATCTGCCGAGCATCCCTCGTTGATCGATCAATTGCTGGCTTGTAAAGCTGCGCCTTACGCCACAGAGGATTTGCTGGCGCAAATTACGGCTTATACCTTGGACGAAGGAGATAAGACGCGCCTCACACTGCTGCTAAGAACGCTTGAGCGGGAGACCGAACGATTGATCGAGGAGCGGAGCGTGCTGTTAAGCCGCACGGAGAAGCCCGGATGGGGCTGGTCTTTATGGCAGCAGTTCCATCATGCGCTGCCGTTTATATTTACGACCAGTATTTTTATGCTTGTTCTCTGGCTCCTAGGCTCGCTGAGTCAACTCAGCTATATGGAGAACGAACGATGGAGCGCGTCATACGAGCGGTGGGCCGCGTTGTATATTTGGTCTCGCTTCCTCTCCTGCCTATTCTCACTGCTTATTCTGTATCCATTTCTCAGAGGCTGGCGCAGGGAGTCGTCCAGCTCTTTGCTGCAGCGCTGGCTGGCTGTCACGATTGCCTTGACTGCTCTGCTTCATATGATAGGCTTGCCATGGGCACCGTATATACTTACGCTGCAGCTGCTGCTCTTTCTGGCAGGATTTCGCTTCAACCATAGCAAACCGCGTAAATCTCGACCCTTTGTCGGCCACTATTTCGAGGAGGACGAGCTTTCTACACTGGAGGCTCAACTGACTGATATAGATGACATTGAAACGGAATCCAATATGAAATCGAAAGACTCTACTTCACCTTAAGCCTACGGATTTATGACATAAATAACCCCGATATCTGTGTTCTCTCGCAGGTCTACCGACCTCGAAGCCACCTGATTCGGGGTTGCTCTTTTTCATATCGATAATGATCTATCTCGTTCCTGATTGACGCAAGGGTCTGGCCGCATTCCGCTGGTTTCCGGAGGACTTGGCAGCATTGGAAGCTCCCATTTCGTATCGCTTCCGCTCTGTACGCTCCACTTGGACGATTTGCCCTTCATGGACGACAATGTTGAGCGACCCGAATTCCATCTCGTTTAACAATCCCGCAATCCGATCTAACCATACACCGTCAACCTTTAATGGTTTTGCCATACTTACTGCCTCCCTCTCCTCGGCAATTCAGCCTATCCATATTTGTCCATGAAACACTAATGCTGACTTTTGCGTGTAAACCAGCTTTTAAATACCAGGGTAACGAGCGCTAATAACAGCAATAAAGAGGCTACTGCAAATGATGCGGAGAACTGGTATTCGTTATACAATATTTCAACGTGCAGGGGAAGCGTATTGGTCTCTCCCCGGATATGTCCGGAGACAACGGACACCGCGCCGAATTCCCCCATCGCTCTTGCATTACATAATATAATGCCGTACAACAATCCCCATTTAATGTTTGGCAGCGTTACTTTCCAGAAAATTTTAAAGCCGCGTGCTCCAAGCATGACCGCCGCCTCTTCCTCCTGCTGGCCCTGATCCTCCATTAACGGAATGAGCTCGCGGGCAACGAATGGAAAGGTAACGAATAAGGTCGCTAGAATGATCCCCGGCAGTGCGAAAATGATCTTCAAATCATGCTCCTGCAGCCACGGGCCGAACCAGCCATTTGCGCCGTAAACAAGAACATAGATCAATCCGCCGATCACGGGAGATACGGCAAACGGCAAATCGATAAGCGTGATAAGCAGCTGCTTTCCGCGGAATTTGAATTTCGTCACGGCCCAAGCTGCGGCAACGCCAAAAATCGTATTCAACGGTACGGTAATAACGGCTACTAGAAGCGTTAGCTTCAAAGCCGACAAAGCATCCGGGTCGCGGATCGCCTCGATATATACTCCCCAGCCCTTCTTCAGAGCTTCGCTTAGTACGACAACCAGCGGTAAAACGATGAGCCACAGCAGCACCAGCACTGCCGCCCCGATCAGAATCCATTTAATAGCGCTAGACTCATTCAATTTGCGCTGTCTGACCGTGGATGGCTTCTTTGTAGATAGCGGAACAGAGCCTGCCATTTCCTGATACCTCCCTGAATTCTGGATGCTAGATTCTCGCGTTCTAGTTCTCCATGCGATTGCTTGCTTCTTCACCCGGCGCGTGTTCGCCGCCAGCGGCTTCCTGCTGTCGGCACCAATGCATTAAGCGCAATTACCTCGCTGTCTTGCGTACTCTCCGCTGCAAAGAGTTAATGAGCAGCAGCAGCACAAAAGAAATGATCAGCAGCATCAAGGCCACAGCCGTAGCGCCGGCGTAATCGAACTGCTCCAGCTTCGACATGATGAGCAGAGGGGCGATCTCCGTCTTCATCGGCATATTGCCGGAAATGAAAACGACGGAGCCGTACTCGCCAATCCCGCGGGCGAATGCCAGGGCGAACCCCGTCAGTAGGGGCGGCAGCAGCTCTGGCAGAACGACGGAACGAAACGTCCGGAAGCGGCTTGCGCCCAGCGTTGCTGCCGCCTCCTCCACCTCGGCATCCAGATCCTGAAGCACTGGCTGAACCGTTCTGACGACGAACGGGATCCCGATGAACATCAGAGCCAGCGTGATGCCGATCGGCGTGAAGGCGATTTTTATCCCCAACGGTTCGAACAAAGAGCCGATCCAGCCGTTCGCCGAATAGATCGCCGTCAGCGACACCCCCGCTACCGCAGTGGGCAGGGCAAAGGGAAGATCGATCATCGCATCGAAAATGCTCTTGCCAGGAAAATCATATCGAACGAGTACCCACGCGATCAGCAGACCGAGCACGGTATCAATCAGTCCCGCCGCTGCCGCGGTCAGGAAGCTGACCTTATAGGAAGCAAGTACGCGTGAATCTGTCGCAACATCCCAGAACTTCTCCCAGGTTAGACCCGTAGAGTTCAGCAGCAGCGCAGATAACGGAATCAATACAACCAAGCTAATATATAGTACGCTGTAACCCATCGTGATCCCGAAGCCGGGAAGCACTCCGCGCTTTGAAGTGCCACTGTGCATGAATGTTCATCCTTTCCATCTGTGCATCCCTATCTGTTTGAGCAGGAATGCCCCTCCGTTAGTCCGGTCGGTTATTTAGGCGCATAAATTTGCGTGAATATGCCGCCGTCGCTAAAATGCTTCTCTTGGGCTGCGGCCCATCCGCCAAATTCTTCGTCAATCGTAAACAGTTTAATTTCCGGAAAAGCATCTTTAAATTTGCTCTTTACACTGTCCAGTGTAGGGCGATAATAATTTTCGGCCGCAATCGTCTGGCCTTCCTCCGAGTACAAATACTCTAAATATGCCTCGGCCACCTCGCGCGTGCCTTTTTTATCGGTATTTTTATCTACAACAGCTACAGGCGGCTCGGCCAAAATACTCTCCGACGGGTAGATAATATCGAATTTATCCGGGCCAAGCTCTTCCACTGACAGCCAAGCCTCATTCTCCCAAGCGAGCAGCACATCACCGAGTCCGCGTTCCACGAATGTCGTCGTTGCTCCGCGGGCACCGCTGTCCAGTACCGGAACATGCTCATACAGTTCTTTCACGAACTCCTGCGCTTTTGCCTCGTCATTGTTGTTCTGGTGCAGCGCATAACCCCATGCCGCAAGATAATTCCAGCGTGCTCCGCCCGACGTTTGCGGGTTCGGCGTAATGACCTCGATTCCATCCTTGATCAAATCATCCCAATCCTTGATCCCTTTCGGATTTCCTTTGCGAACAAGGAACACGATCGTCGAGGTGTATGGCGAGCTGTTATGGTCATACTTCTGCTGCCAGCCTTCATGGATCAATCCCGCTTGCTGAATCGCATCGATATCATAACCGAGAGCCAGCGTAACGACATCCGCATCAAGTCCGTCGATGACAGCCCGGCCCTGTTTGCCCGAACCGCCATGAGACTGCTTAATAGATACCTTCTGCCCGTTCTCCTGCTCCCAATGGGCGGCGAAGGCCTTGTTAAATTCGGTATACAATTCACGGGTCGGATCGTAGGATACGTTCAGCAGGGTTACTTCTTTTGCTTTCCCCCCTTGTGCACTGACATCGGAAGCGCTGCTCTTGCTGGAATTTCCGCAGGCCGCTGCAACCAAAGACACAGCCAATGCGAGACTAACGACGAACCCTTGCTTCAATCCCATTTTCATTACCATTCACTCTCCCCATACTCTCTTTAAAATCTCTGTAATTTCCTCTGAATTCTCGTACATGATACTGCCTGACGCCTCAGTACCTGATTCACCGGCTCAGGCCATCTGTTTGGCAAAATAGAAAGAGGAACGCCCCTATCCCTACGGTCAGACCGAACTGCTACCGTGTCTGCCAAGGCAAGTAGAGCGTTCCTCCGTCCGTACGGTGAGAACATTATTTTATTATTCCTACCTGTTTAGTATGCTATGATTGTATTCTATATGCGCTGGGTTTTCTTGTCAAACACTTTTATTGGAAATACATTAAAAATCTATAAGATGATCTTATATTCCCATCTAAGAGCAAGTTGTTGACTACGGCAAAAAGACGAGGCTGCCGGCCTCGTCTTAGGGTTGCTGCAATAATTTATAAACTGTAGTTAACGCCGCACAGGCGCAATGCAGGACGGCTCCTTCACTTCTAGCTTGCTGTCGGCAGGCGTGAGGCTTCCAGTACTCGGATCTCTGCGAAGAACGGTAATATTATTGCTGAACTGGTTCGCCACAAGCACGTAGTTGTCAATGACCGCAAAATTACGCGGCCACTTCCCACCGACGCTTGTCCACTCCGGATCGCTCAGCCCTCCGGTCGCCGCGTCCAGCTTGAAGCGGACAATGCTGTCATGGCCCCGGTTCGATGCGTATAAATATTTTCCATCGGGTGAAAAGTGTAAATCTGCTGCATAGCTCTCCTCAGAAAATTCCTCCGGCAAAGTGCTGACATGCTGCAATATTTCCAGAATGCCGTGCGTCGGATTGTAGGCAAACACGGTAATCGTATTGTTAAGTTCATTAATGCCGTATGCGATCGTGTCGGATGGATGAATGATAAAATGTCTTGGGCCTGCTCCAGGCGGTAGCGCCACCTCGCGGTGTGTAACCAGCTTGCCCTCTTCTAATCTGTAGACGATGATCTGGTCGAGACCTAGATCCGATGCGAAGGCGTATTTGCCATCCTTGGACGGGTAAATATGATGCGCATGGGCCGATCCCTGACGGTCTTGGCGAAAGCCGCTCCCGACATGCTGAACGGCGGCGGCCATACCGGCTAAGCTGCCCTGCTCATCCAGCTCAAAGCTGTTGACATGCCCGCTGGAATAATTGGCGACAAGCAGGTGTCCGGAAGGGGACATCGATACATGACACGGACTCGCTCCATCTGTGCTTTCCGTGCGAAGCAGCGTCAGCTGGCCGTCATTCGGCTGAATGCCATATGCAGCTACCTTGCCCTCCTCGCATTCCATGGCCGCAAACAATCGCAGCATTCTCGAACCATCTGCAGCGTCCCCCTCACTATTCGGCAGCGCATGGCGGCTTCCAGCCGCAATGTCGGTTACGATAAGAAAAGACGGATTTTCTATCCCTGATGTACTATGAATATGGCGAAGCTTTCCGCTGCCGGTATTTAAGGCGCAAAGGTGAATTCCCGGCTCCTTATCGGACGAATAACCCCCAACGTAGAAATACTGCTCATCTTGATCAAAGATGCTCATAGCATTTTTTCCTCCCCTATCGATTGGTTACAATACCTTTATTATCCTGAACTTATATCCAAAACGCAATTCGGCCGCTAATTTACAATCGCGGTTCAGCCTGCAGCTCCTGAAGCAGATCCTTCACCCGAGACACTTTGATCTCGTCAAAGTAATGCTCCAGCCGATCTTCTCCTCCAGCAAAAACCCGATCCATTACCTCATGCATGTTCGAGGACACCTGACAGGCCGACTCCTGACTGCCTGAGCACCAACCCGGCTGAAGCGAGCCTCTCGCGAACAGGCGATACAAATCCCCAAGGGTGATTGCATTCAAATCGGCGCTAAGCAGATATCCGCCGCCCACTCCCTCCTTCGTAGCCACATACCCTTGTTTTCTCAACAGGCTCAGCACCTTACGGACACGGGCAGGGTGTGTTGCCACACTCGTAGCGATTTTCTCGCTATTGGCAATGCAATTTGCATTCATATGAAGAAAAAGAAGGCAATGCAGGGCAACCGTAAACTCGCTGTTCATATGTCTTTCCCCTTTCCGTCATGTGTGGAAACATTAACGCGTAAATCATTTCATGAAGCCATACACTCATTTTTATTTTCTGTATATGATTTATGTTATAATGGTCTCGCCGACACCTGGCACGGGTAACGTGTATAACAATTACTAAACATGTTCAAGAAAGGGACATTTCATGAATATACTCATTCCTTCTTATCTGCAGGTTTTTGTTACTGTGGGAGCCATCGTTATGGCGGTGCTCGCATTGTTTATCCGGTTGAAGGCCAGCCGCAGGCCCGTGACGATTAAGAAGATCGTTATCCCGCCGCTTGGGATGACTACGGGCTTTGGGATGTTTATCGTCCCCGAAACGCATATCCCGATTCTTTGGGGGGTCATTGCCTTTGCTGTTGGTTCGCTGCTGTTCTCTTACCCGTTAAATCGCAGCACCCAATTTGAAATCATCGACGGCGAGGTATATGCCAAACGAACTCGGGGCTTCGCCTACATCCTGATCGGTTTGCTTGCGCTAAGGCTCGTCCTCCATGAAGTCGTCGAGCAATATATTTCGCTTTTCCAGACGGGTTCTGTATTTTTCCTGCTGGCCTACGGAATGATCTTAAGCTGGCGATTGTATATGCTGAGAGAATATCGCCGTATTACGGGACAGGTTTCACCGAACTAGCTTCGTTAGGCTGAAGGCTTCTGCCAGAACACGGCTTCCTACCAACATATTAAATTTTATATAGGGATGCAATCTTTTTCCACTAAATTTTAGTTTCGCCTTCTTAAACGACAACAGGTTATCCGGATGATGCCGACCATCGCCCGGATAACCTGTTTTTTTCGCATCTATGCTATTCCATAATATCCCCCATTATGCCCTCGCCTGCCCCTCGTTGGGACGAAGCACAGCCGAACCGATGATCAGCAGCACGAAGGCCATGAGCACAAGGATGAGCAAGGGAACGCCGACTCCTGTGAGGCTGCTTCCGGAGGATAGCAGCTCGACCGCTTCGATGGCCCATTTCTGCGGGACAAAGTTAGCCGCCCTCTGCATATATTCCGGCATGAAGGAGATCGGCCAGAAGCAGCCGCCAATCATGCAAGTCGGGGTGATGATCAGGCTGTTGAGCATGCCTGCATTTTGCGGATTGCGGATCAGCCCGGCTGCTGCACTCGCGATTCCCATCGCTACAAGCATGAATGCGGCTAAAACGATAAAATGCTGCAGCAGCGGGATTCCGGCATCATAACGCAGCACCCAGCGGCTGAGCAGAAGCACGACCGCAATTTGGATGACGCCGACAAAGAAACTGCCAAGAAAATTGCCTGCGGCAATCTCCCACGCCCTGACCGGAGCGCTGAATACGCGAGCCATCGTACGCTTACTGCGGTCTTCAACGATCTGCGTAACCGAGCTGCTGATTAAGCTCATGAGGAACATCAGCGTAAAGCCGGTGACCGTGCTCAGCCCCTCCTTCGGATAGAGGTGCAGATCCTGCTTGAAGGCGGTTACCCGGTGTTTTCTCGTCTCGTCGAACACATCGGCCAATACTGTCTGCGCTTGATCGTTCTCTCCCGCAAAGGATTTGACAGCCCATGAGGAAGACGCCATGCCCCGGACGAGTCCATCTAGGTTGATCCTGAGCGTAAAGGTTGCTTCACTCGTCATTAATTCATAAACTTGAAATTTAGGAATATTGCCGGAGCGAACTCCCTCTGTAAAGCCGGCAGGGATAACAAAGCCTACCGCCCCTTTTTTCGCCAGAAGCGCTTCTTTCATGCTCGCCTCTTCAGCATACGACTTCAAGGCATAGTTTGGCTTATTAGCCAGCTCTTCCAACAGAAAGGCGCTCGCGATCCCCTGATCTTTATCCACATATGCAATTTGGGCGAGTATCATTTCTTCCTTTCCCAGCAGGGCAATAACTAAAGAAATGACCACGCAAGGCAGCAATATGTAGCCTAGCAGCCCTTTTTTTGTACCGATTGTTCGCCTTATGACATTCCAAGCTATCGTCAAGCTACTCATGATAACCCACCTTCCGATAAACAAAGATCCCGGCCACCAGCAATAAACCGCAGTATAAACTCAGCATTGAAATGTACTGCATCACTTGCGCAGGATCTGCCCCAAGCATTAATCGCAGCGTACCCTGAAGCGCCCAGTGATTCACCGTAAATTCGCCAAGCCGCTGAACAAGCTCAATCGGCAGCGGTTGAAAGCCTCCGCTCAAAAAGGTCATAATCACAATAACCGTTACAACGACGGAACGGGCAACTGCTGATGATTTGGATAGCAAGGTAATAATCACGGACAGCATCATCGAGGACATAACGACGAGTACGCAAATCAGGATCAGCAGCCATAGATGATTGCCCCAATCCACGCCATAGAGCTGCGATGTACCGCCGATGATGACAGCAGCCTGTAAAAAAGCGACCAAGCCGTTTCCAGCGATTTTTCCAGTGAATATTTCCAGTGTGCTCACAGGCATCGCGTTTAAGCGGTACAGTGTTTTATTGCGCTTCTCCTCAGACAGACTGATGCTCGCTGAAAGACCGGAATACAGGAGGAACATAATGAGCATGGAGGCCGCGTAATATTGAAAGGAGGAATAGGTCTTGCCTTGTTCGCTCAACGATGCCGTCTCTACATAGGTGGAATCTGCATCATTCATCCCTCCCATCGCCTCTAGGACGCCGTTGGGCCCCAAAGCGATACTCACTGCCTGTATCTGGTTCGCTTCATCCAAATAAGCTTGGAAAACCATTTCGGCAACAAGATTCTTCACGCTGTCACTCCCTGGAATCAGTTCCCACTTCACTTCCTCTCTTGCCGTTACCCGCTGCTCGAAATCAGGCGGAATGACCACGGCAAAATCTGCTTCCCGCCGGGTTAACGCTTGGATGGCTTTTTCCCGGCTCGTTATGTTCTCAACCTGCAATCTTTGTTTAATTTCAGGACTGTCCAGAAACTCCTTAAACCCAAAACCCGTTCCAGACCTCCCCGCCGCATCTCCCTCTGCCTCTGCCTGTACCTCAACGACCACGACCCGAGCCGGGTCTATTGCCGCTTCCGTACTATCCGTAAAATTGCCCGAAAGCGCGCTGCCAAGAATGAAAATCAACACCATCGGCAATAAAAATAAATTCAGCAAAACGGCGCGCGTCCGCGTTAGAATTCGCAGCTCGAACCAGGCGATTGTCCATAGCTTCACTGTATGTCCCCTCCCAGTCCTAATCCCGCAGCGTGCGCCCGGTCAAATTCAGAAACAGCGTTTCTAGCGTCGGCTGTTCGCATACAACGGAATGAATGACAGCATCATGCTTCGCACAGATGTACAAAATATCCTGGAGCTCATTTTGCGAAGACCGTGTAAACAGCTCAAACCCGTTTTCGTTTTGCACCATGCGTATGATCCGCGGATGCTGCTTTAGCTCTGCCAGAACCGCTTCGACGACGCCGGAGGCCTTCATGATGATTTTCTCCTCCCCGGCTACCCGATCCCGCAGCTCTTGCTCTGTCCCGCAGGCGATAACACGGCCTTGATCCACGATGGCCACCCTATCGCAGAGGGCGGCAACCTCCTCCATATAATGACTCGTATAAATCACCGTAGAGCCCATACGATTCAATTGCCGCACCGATTCCAAAATATGATTTCGCGACTGAGGGTCGATCCCTACGGTCGGCTCATCCATAATAATCAGCTTCGGACGGTGCACAATCGAGCAGGCGATATTCAAGCGCCGTTTCATTCCTCCGGAGAACGTTTGCGGCAGTTGCTTCGCCCGCTCCTCCAAGCCGACAAACCGCAATGCCTCTTGAACGCGTTCCTTCAGCTGCCCTCCCCGCAAACCGTACAGTCTGCCAAAGAACGCAACGTTATCCGCAGCGGGCATGTTCTCGTAAAGAGCAAGATCCTGCGGAACCAGCCCGATTCTTCTCTTCACTTCTAACGGCTGTTCCTTGACGTCGATTCCATCGACAGAAATTTTTCCCTGATCCATAGGCAGCAGCCCGACAATCATATTAATCGTCGTGCTCTTTCCTGCTCCATTCGGACCGAGCAGCCCGAAAATTTCGCCAGCTTCTATTTTCATATTCAAGTGATCCACGGATAATTTGTCGCCATATCGTTTCACTGCATTTGTCACTTCTACAGAAGCCATCCTTCGTTCGCCCCCCACATTTCCTGCCTAAGTATCTATTATTGTAGCAGGCCGCTCTTTACCCGTAAGGTATCGATAGTCACCAATAAGAAATGACGAAAGTCACCACTTTCAACATCCTGATAGCAATAGCCAATATGCTATAATAGGGTATCTTAAATCGAGGCAAAGGGTTGAGATCGATGGCGAGGCCTATGCTTCATCCCTTCATGTACGGAATGATTTTGATCCCGGGATTTTTTCAAATTTTTTTTCTGCAGAATCCTCCCTATGAACGATATGTCATTCATGTTTTGGCCTTGTTCACCTTGGCTGCTTTGGGCCGTTTTCTAAAGGCGAACGTTCACTTGACGATATGGTGTCTTCTGCTAATAGCCTCTTCAGCCTGGCTCTGTTATACCTATGGCGGTCTGATCAGCCTGGCCGCTTTGTCGCCTGTGTTCATCTACTCGTCCTTGCTTGGCAGATTCGTGCGCATCAGTCTGTTTGCGCTTCATCTTGGGGCACTTTACTTCACCATGCTGTCCCAGCCGCCAAGCTGGAGAATCGGCCTGATTCTGTTCCTGCTGTTTCTGGCTGCTATCCTTGCCTATCTCCAGCATTTTATGGCCAAAAATGACGCCATCCAGCAAATGTACGATGAGCTGCGGAGACGGCACTATGAGCTCGATGAAACGAATCGTCGATTGATGCTGTTTAGCAAGCAGGTGGAAGGAGCAGCTCAAGCCGAGGAGCGAACAAGGATATCCCGCGAGCTCCATGATGATCTGGGACATCGCCTCATCCGGGCGAAAATGATGATGGAAGCTGTGCTGCATGTGATTCCGACCGATCCCGATAAAGGAATGACCCTGCTTCGGCAAATTCGGGATCAGTTGTCAACCGGGCTGGATGAGCTGCGTGCCACCGTACGCCGTTTGAAGCCTCCCTCCGAGGAAGCTGGTATTCAGGCGCTGGGTATAATGCTCGAGGAAATCGGCAGAGAGAACGGTATTCGCACCGCCCTGACCGTCGAGGGCCAGCCGTATTCTTTATATCCGAGCCAGGAAATCATTCTTTATAAAAATGCACGCGAATCCCTGACCAACGCGCTGAAGCACGGTCAACCCGGTGCGGTTGAAATCAGGCTTGTTTATAGCAAGGACGAAGTCTGTATGGTGGTAAGCAATGATGGGGCATTGCCTCCGCTTCATTGGGATAGCGGCAATACGACCGGCTTAGGAATAACGGGAATGAGGGAACGATGCCAGATCGCTGGGGGAAGGCTGGAGGTTAGTCTGGAGCCTTGCTTTACGGTAACGACTCGGCTTCCTGTCGCACACCAAGGAGAAGTCTTATAACCATGCAGGAGTGAATGTGATAATCATGGAGAAATCGATGGCGAACACGGACTTATCTGTATTTATCGTAGACGACGATCCTTTCATTCGAGAGAGCTTGTCTCTGCTCATTGGAATGGATCCGCATATTGAGGTCATAGGTACGGCGTGCAATGGATTGGAGGCTGTACACAAGCTGCAGGACAGGGAGGCTGGCCTGCCGGACGTTATGCTCATGGATATCCGCATGCCGGAGTGCGATGGAGTGGAAGGAACGAAACGGATCAAGGCGCTTTTCCCGCAGATCTCCGTGCTGATCCTGACTACATTCGATGATGATGAATTCATTATTGAGGCATTGCAGAGCGGAGCCAGCGGTTATCTGCTCAAGAACATCCCGCCCGATCGAATTATCCAAGGGATCAAAACAGTACATAGCGGCAGCATGCTCATTCATCCCGATATCGCCCGCAAGCTGACCGGAATGCTCCGGCCCCCAGACAGGGGCGAGAATTCGACTTCAGCCCCGCTATCTGCGGGTGCTGCTCCCTATGCTGCTAATGACGGCTCGTCTATTCCCTCTGCCGATGACAGGCCGCAGGCAAACTTACTTCAGAGCAAGCTAAAGGAAGCTGGACTGACAACGGCGGAGCAGAACGTCGTAGCCTTGATTGCAGAAGGAATGTCCAATAGAGAGATTGCCCAAAAGCTCTTCCTTAGCGAGGGCACCGTAAAAAATTACATTACCGATATTCTCGCCAAGCTCCAAGTCCGCGACCGAACGCAAATCGCTATTTTATATTGGAAAAACTTATAGTCGCAAGGGCAATCCGGTTTTCACGTATCATTCACCTATCGGCCGGAGCAATCCGTCGAAGCTTTAGTACAAAAAAGCAGCTGTAGCTCCAACGGAGTACAGCTGCTTCGTTATGGGTCGGTGACTTAACGGTCAATCTTCACGCCTTTAGACAGCGACTTCTGATCCAAGTTCGTATTCACCAATTGGGGGAGCATTCGCATCCCCTTCTCCATGGCAGAGGAACACAGAGGACATACCGGAGTGTAATCAAACGCAAAATTATCCCTCATCCAGCCTTTGCAGCTCTCACTCGTACACGACCATACCGGTGTGTTCTCCTCAGGAATTTCTTCTAACGTTTTTTTACGGTAATTCATGTTTTCCCTCCTTCGGGTTTTAAGGCTGGGGAAACCCTATCCCCAAAAATAAAGAAAAACGTCTATCGACGTATTTTCACAGTAGACAGACCGCCTTTAACGGTAGTTGCTTTGCGATATAAGGATGGCTGCTCTAGGTGCTGAAACGATCTTATATTTTTAATAAAACTGCCCTTAACGGAACCGTTAAGAGCAGCTTAGCCTGCATTACAGTTTTACTACGTTTTCGGCTTGCGGTCCGCGGTTGCCTTGAACAACGTTAAATTGTACGCGTTGGCCTTCATCAAGAGTCTTGAAGCCTTCGCCAGTAATCGCGCTGAAATGAACGAATACGTCATTTCCGCCTTCCACTTCGATAAAGCCAAAGCCCTTCTCAGCGTTAAACCATTTTACTGTTCCAGTTTCCATTAGGGGTACCTCCTAAAAAAAATTAACATGTTCATTTTTACATAAAAAATTCACACATTGAAAAAAGCTCCATCTCAAAAGGTGACACTCTTTTCAACGTGTGAATATCAATACTGTATCACTTTAATCAACTATTGATATTATAACGCTCTCGAAGGAAAAAAGCAAATGAACTGTAAAATTTCGGTAAGAGGGCCATCGAGCCCTCTTGATACAGATTATATATTTTACCCAAAATAGGAATATTATTCATGTCGTTGCAGTTCCTATGCTCTTCATGGCTTTCCCGGCCGGCCAAACAAATATCCCTGCGCGAGAACGGCACCGCTATCCAGACAGAATTCAAAATCCTCCCGCTGCTCAACGCCTTCTACGAGTACTTTTCCGCCAAAGTCAATGGCGCGCGCAATAATATCTTTGATTTGCCGCTGTTTGTGGGCATCGTTTCTGCAGCCGCTCACTATGCTTCGATCAATCTTCACATAATCAGGCTGAAGCCGGGACATTTCCTCCACCGAGGAGAATCCTGCCCCTACGTCGTCCAATGCCATGGATATCCCATGGCCACGGCACACCTCAAATATATGCTGCAAATGAGAAATCTGCCGAATTCGCTCCGTCTCCACCACTTCGAATACAAAATCGCACGCATTCAAAGCAAGCTGTTCAATTTTTTTGAAGGTCTCATTCAGGCTCCGGCACGGATGTTCGATGGATGAGGGCAAAAAGTTAATGAACCTCTTGATTCCCCCGGGCAAATGATGTGCACTCGTCTCAATGGCCGAAAGCCTTGCCGCCTGGTCAAGGGAGGAATGCAGCCCGCTCTCGCGAGCAATCGCAAACAGTTCGAGGGGACTAAACGGTCTTTTCTTGGAGGAGGGCCGCAGCAAAAACTCATAGCCAACAATCTTCTCATCAGCATTAACAATCGGCTGAATGTGGTTTTCGAACCGTTTTTCGACGATTACGCCCAGAACATCATTATTCTTTATGCGGCTTTCCATTTGACATACGCCGAGCCACAGGGAAGATTGCTTGCTCCCTTCACTCGCCAGGGATGCACAGAGGCTCTCCCCGCACATAAAATTATATTTGCGAGTACACTCCAGCAGAAGCAGCAATTCATCCTTCGATCGATACGAAAATTGGCAGTCCGGGAAGCTCGGTTGCGAGCGATATCCCATATGTTGCATATGAGCTATAAATGATTCTGAGAATGGACGAAACCTAACGTACCCTCGGTCCTCAAGCGCCGATTGGGCACTGCCGTTGCAGAAGATCATAGCAATCCTCCTTGATTTCATAGATGAACACTGGTTCGACGTTTAGTTCAATGGAAATATGTGAAAATTATACCATGTCCTGCTGTCTCTCTAGCGTGACCTTGATCTCTTTTTGAGTATAATCGGGACTCGATCCGACGGACAAATGCTATGATGGATCTGATTAGGTATATACATGGATCACAGTTTGGAGCTTCATGAATAGTGCCTATGCAAATAAGGAGGGAACTGACTAACATGATTGATGCCCATATTCACCTTGACCAATACGAGGATGCAGCGATAGATCGATTAATTAAAAATTTGCAGCCTAACGGTATCGAAGGGCTTGTGTCGGTGTCTACCAACCTGGAGTCGTCAAAGGCGAACCTAACCCTCGCGAAGCAATATCCTGGCATTGTCCACCCTGCCTTTGGCTTTCATCCGGAAAATCCTTTGCCTTCCCCAGAGGATATCAGCCGCCTGCTATTCTGGATGAAGCTCCATATCGATGATATGATCGCTGTCGGGGAAATCGGGCTGCCTTATTATTTACGCCGGCAATCGGCCAAAGAAGGCACCTCCATCAATATGAATGCCTACATAGAGCTTTTGGAGCAGTTTCTCAGCTTCGCCAAACGGCATGACAAGCCGGTCATACTCCATGCTGTATACGAGGATGCCGATCTCGCCTGTGATTTATTGGAGCATTACGATATTCGCAAAGCGCATTTTCACTGGTTTAAAGGCACGAAGCAAACAACGCAAAGAATGGCTGAACAAGGATACTATATTTCTTTTACCCCCGACCTGCTGTATGAAGCAGAAATTATCGAGCTGGCGCATACATATCCTGCCGACCAAGTAATGGTCGAGACGGACGGCCCCTGGCCGTTCAAGAGCATATTCGAGGGGCAGCTCACTCAGCCGCCCATGGTGCTGCATGTCGCCGGCGCCTGGGCAGCTATCCGGGAAATTGATCCGAAGGAGGCTTGCCTTCAGCTGCGCAAGAATACACGGCGTTTCTACGGGATATAAGAATTTAGAGAAGGCTGCGTCTTCTCTACTTTGTGCCAAAGCCACGATCACGCAAAAACTGCCCCATATGCATGCGCGAAGGCTGAGCCAGCTTGTCCGCCATCAGCTCCGACCAAGGCGTAGCTTTAGCTCCTGCGGTTCTTTCGCGAAGATATGCCGCCATGATCTCATCATATTGACGGACATGTTTCTCCGAGCGGGAGGCATCGTAGCCGTTCCAATGCAGAACCGCCTCCTGGGGAAGCCTCGGACGAAGAGCAGGCTGCTGATCTGGATATCCAACACACATGCCGAACAGCGGGTAAACGAGCTTCGGCAAGCCGAGCAGACTAGCAACTTCAGTGCTTTGGTTGCGAATGCCGCCAATATATACGATGCCGAGTCCTAACGATTCTGCAGCAATCGCTGCGTTCTGGGCCGCTAAAGCGGTATCCACGGTCGCTACGATCAAGTTTTCCATCGAGCCTTCGTAGGTTTCCTCGCCGGGGCGGTGTTGCTGCGCTGCTTTTTTTAGCCTCGACAGCTCAGCACACCATACCAAAAAAACAGGGCAGCTATGCACATATGCCTGATTGCCGCTTAAACGGGCCAATTCCTCTTGAAGTCCTTTTTCCGTAACGGCAATAACGCTGTACGCTTGAACATTACTTGAAGTCGAGGCCGCTTGTCCGGCCGCAACAATCGTTTCGACCTGCTCACGTGTTAGAGGCTGGTCTGTAAACTTGCGAATGGAACGGTGATTGAGCAGCAAGGCGAGCGTCTCATTCATGGACTTCATCGCCTCCATTGAATTCTTGTCTTGCATGGCTTTTTCTCTCCTTTTTCATTGAATACGTCCAGGCTTCTGTCATAACAACTGGATTATAATATATCCGGCCATGGCCCACACGATGATTGCCGACAGCTTATTGATATGCCTCAATACATTTCCGCTCGAATCTAAACCGCCAATGAGACGCCCCGCCCAGCACAGCCCAAAGAACCAAGTCCAGGATACACCGATGGCAGCAGCGGTAAACAGACCCTTCTCCAGCCCTTCAAATCGGAGTGAGCTCGTCCCGATGACCCCGATCGTATCCATAATCGCATGAGGATTAAGCAGCGATACCGATACAGCAAACACGATTTGTTTACCCGCCGTAAGATGAGCTTCACCAACGACAGGCAGCTCGGGACGGCTGCGCCAAATCGACCAGCCCATGTACAGCATGAATAAAGCGCCGATGATAAACAGTAAAGTTTTCAACCAGTTTATCGTTAGAACAACAAGGGACACCCCAGCCACCGCAAGCAAAATAAGCAATGTATCACACAAGGCTGCTGTAATCACCGCAGGCAGAGCATGGCGTAATTTGGGATGGGCCGCCCCTTGATTAAATATAAATACATTCTGCACGCCCAGCGGCAGTATCAATCCAAATGCTAGTACAAATCCATAAATCGATGCTTCCCACATTCATGATTCCTCCATTTTTCAAGTCTGCTGATCTCATTGTAGAGCAGAGGAATGGATTTGGCTCCAGCCATTTGGATGGATTGCAAACCAGCCAAATTATATAATAGAACTATAATTATTTTATAGGGTACCTGGTACACCTGTTCTTCTATCCAATCGGAGGTTTAATTCATGGATCAACCAAAATGGCAGCCTAGCCGGCAGTCGGCTACTCCGCTGCATGTTCAAATAACGCAATATATTCGGGATAAAATCATCGGCGGCGAATGGCCCGTAGGCACCCGCATCCCCTCGCAGCGTAAATTAGCCGAAGCCTTCAACGTCAACCGCAGCACGGTCATAAGCGCATTAGATGAGCTAACCGCCGCAGGGATGCTAGCAGGCTGTAAGGGCGGCGGAACCCGGGTGATCAATCATACTTGGGGAGCGCTCGCCTCAACGCCTCCCACAAATTGGGATGCATACGTCAAATCCGGCATACACCGGCCCAATCTGCCCGCCGTGCAAGAGATTAACCGCGCCGAATTTATTCCCGGCATCGTCCGGCTCGGAACAGGGGAGCTGTCACCCGACCTGCTGCCGCATCGGGAGACGAGCGCTCTGCTCCGCCGTGTAGCTGATCGGACGCCCTCTTTGGGGTACGGCGAGCCAATGGGGGAGCCTTCGCTTCGAGAGCTGCTTGCAGCGCGGCTCCAGCAGCTCGGTATCGCGGTCTCCCCTGCTTCCGTGCTCATCGTCTCCGGCGCACTCCAGGCGCTGCAGCTAATAGCCGTAGGGTTGCTTGAACGAGGCTCTACCGTACTGACAGAGCGTCCCTCCTACCTGTACTCCGTCCCCGTATTCCAATCCGCCGGCATGAAGCTTCGAGGCGTTCCAATGGATCGTGATGGCATACGGACTGATTTGGTTGGTGCTTATGCGAAACAATTCGGCGCCTCCTTGTTGTACACGATACCTACTTTTCATAATCCATCGGGTACGATGATGAGCGAGGAGCGCCGCAGAAGGCTGATGGAAGCCACCGAAGCCAGCGGACTGCCGGTGATTGAAGATGACGTATATCGAGACTTGTGGCTCGATGCTCCGCCAGCCCGCCCACTCAAGGCACAGGACACAACTGGAAATATCCTGTACCTCGGCAGTATGTCGAAGACGATTAGCCCGGGATTGCGCATCGGCTGGATCGCTGGCCCTCAGCCCGTATTGGAGCGCCTAGCAGATATCAAGATGCAAAGCGATTACGGCTCAAGCGCCTTATCGCAGCAAGTAGCCGCAGAATGGCTTGGCAGCGGGATGTACGAGCAGCATGTGGAGCAGGTTCGGCATCAATTAAGAGAGCGCCGTGACGCAATGCTGGGCTGCCTGGACAGATATTTTAAAGGCATAGCGAGCTGGGACGCCCCCGCCGGCGGGTTCTATATCTGGTTGAAGCTGCATTCCCAGCTCTCGGCAAGAACGCTGTTCGACCAAGCTCTTCGCCAGAACATTCTGATCAATCCCGGCCATCTGTACGACAGGGAGGCGAACCAATATATACGTCTTTCTTACGCTTTTGCCTCCTTTGAAGAAATGGAGTACAGCCTTGCTCGTCTAGCGGCGATTATCAAATCTATTTCATCCTGATATATATTCAATAACATATTTCTCCAAATTATTCCAATAGGACAAGCAACTATTGTGACGCTGGATTCGTTTATACAGATGGGAGGGGTCATTCTATGCGTATTCTACAAAGCAGTGCCTGCGTCATCGCCATAGTTCTGCTAATTACAGGATGTGCGGATAATAATGAATTCAGCGGCAAGCCTAACGATCCAAAATCCGCAGTCGCCAATCAGCCTCCAGATCCCGTCAATCCCGGAACTGACTCCGGGGAGGATCCAGTAGATACGGAGCGGGTTAGAATAAATGACGAAGAACAAAAACCAGATGGAGAACAAGAGTTGTATGCCAGCGTAGACGGCAGCGCGGGTCAGCTATACGGTTTGGCCTTTGAAGCGATGATGCCTATGGATGAAGCTTTAAATGAAAACATGAAATATATTGCGATTGATTTCAGCGTACTGTCCCATTTAACAGAGGAAGATAAGCAATACATTGAACAATATATGGGCAAATTTGCCGTCGAGGTTAAAGACGCCACCTTCGAGCAGCTTGAGGAGAGCGAGAATCTCCGGGATAACAACATGATTCTAGATGGAGTACTGCTTAAGGTCGATAAGGTGGACATCAGCGAGAACGGTGCCGTTATCGAAGGCATAAAGTATAGATCCGGTAACGGAGCTATTGGTGTAAACATCAAGCTAACGCTGGAAGACGGAGCCTGGAAGGTCACAGAGACAGCAACCACCTGGATTAGCTAGGAAAAGTACTTCGACTTCGACACCCTTGCCAAAATATTTTCGAATCACTTATTCGCTTCTAAAAGAAAAAGCTGCCTGAAAACAAAGACTTCCTTTGCTTCCAGACAGCTTGCTTCATTTATACGATGTCGTAGCCCTGCTCTTCAATCGCTTCCTTAATCGTCTCTACACTGAGCTTGCTCTCATCATAGCTCACCGTGACGTTTTTCGCGGACAAATCCACCTTGGCGCTTGCCCCCAGCTTGGATACCGCACCCTCTACAGAGCTCACGCAATGATTGCAGGACATGCCTTCTACGTTTAATGTAACAGTTTGCATCACTTTTTCCTCCCCTTGACTTTAGATCATCGTCCACGCAACGAGGCACGTTCTCCCTCGGTTCTGTCACGCGGGTACTCTTTCCTCATAGATGTATCATAATATACCCCCGCATAGTATGTAAAGATGTCCCAAGCCAAAAAAATCACCCTGACCTCAGGACTCCCGTCCTTCCTTCAGAGTGATTTTCATTAGAGTAAATCAAGCTTGGACTAAGCTTAGCCTATTCGCTTATTGATATCCCCAGATCATCGTAAACAGAGTACCGAAAACCGTCACCAAGCCTACGAACAACGCGTAAGCGATATTAGCATATAGCGACATCTTCGAACCCGTCTCGCCGATGTGCATGAATACGAACAGTTGAACTGACATTTGAATGATCGCACAAACGAGCAAAACCGTCATTTGCATCCCGAAGGACATATCGAAGAACAGAACGGTCAGCGCAACGACCGAAAGGATCAGCGAAGAGACATATCCCATGACGTGTTGAAGCGGGAACAGTTTTTTCATGTCACATCAATCCTTTCAAGTATACAAAGCTGAAGATAAAGATCCAGACGACATCAAGGAAGTGCCAGTACAACGAGAAGATGAACGACTTGTTCGCCGTATCCGGCGTGAAGCCTTCACGCTTCATTTGCAGCATAAGCCCGCCGCCCCAAACCAATCCAAGCGTAACGTGGGCCCCATGGAGGCCAAGCAGCGTGAATAGGCTGGACATGAATGCGTTGGTTTGCAGCGTCGCGCCTTCGTTTACATACGTAACGAATTCAAATATCTCGACGCCCAGGAAGCCAAGGCCAAGCAATAAAGTGACTGCAAAAAATCCCATCGTCGCTTTCATCAAGCCTTGCCGCATACTGTTGATCGCCAAACCGATTGTAAAGCTGCTCGTCAGAAGCAGGAAGGTCTCAATAAGCACCGGTCCGATTTCAAAAATCTCTTTCGCCGTAGGCCCGTCACCCGTACGATTCCACAATGTGAAATATACAGCGAAGAGCGTGGAGAACATGACAATCTCTGCCCCGAGAAATACCCAGAAACCAAGGATGCGGTTTTTGTTCTCCTCTGTACTATATTCCAGCGGTACTGAATGATCTATTTTCATACCTGTTCACCCCGCAATCGTTGTTCGGTCTCCACAATTTCCTTTACAGGAATATAATGTCCGTGATCGCGTTCAAAGGATCTGACTATCATCATAATGAAGATGCCAAGGGCTCCAATCACAGCCCCTACCCACCAGTTAAAGACCATGAAGAATCCGAAGAACATGAAGATTACCCCGAGAATAAACGGCTGTCCGCTGTTGTTAGGCATATGAATGTCGCTGTATTCCTCATTGTACAGGGATTTGCCTGCCTTCTTCGCCATCCAGAACGCATCGCGGCTCTCAATTTTAGGCATAATCGCAAAATTGTAATGAGGCACAGGGCTCGGCGTACTCCATTCCAGTGTTCTTGCATTCCATGGATCACCGTTAGTCTCTCTCGGCGCGTAGCGGAAGCTCCAGTAAATGTTGTGAACGAGTAAAGCAAATCCGATAGCCAGACCGATGGAACCGATCGAGGCGATCAAGTTCAGCGGGCCAAAGCCCGTCTCGGCGGAATACGTGTACATCCGGCGCGTCATTCCTTTTAATCCCAGGAAGAAGAGCGGCAGGAACGTTACGTTAAAGCTCAATACAATAACCCAGAATGCCCGTTTGCCCTGCTTGTCGTTCAGACGGAAGCCGAACAGTTTCGGGAACCAATAGTACATTCCCGCGAGAACCCCGAAGACTGTACCAGGGATCAATACGTAGTGAAAGTGGGCTACCAGGAACATCGTGTTGTGGTATTGGTAATCCGCACTCGCCATCGCCAGCATAACGCCGGTCACTCCACCGATCGTAAAGATCGGGATAAAACCGAGAGCATACAGCATCGGCGTCGTAAACTCGATTCGGCCTTTCTGCATCGTGAACAGCCAGTTGAATATTTTAATCCCGGTCGGGATGGCAATCGCCATCGTCGTCACGGAGAAGAAGCCGTTAACCATAGCGCCGTGTCCCATCGTATAGAAGTGGTGAGCCCACACGAGAAAGGACAAGAGCGAAATGATGACCATACTGAATACCATCGATTTATAACCATACAG
The DNA here is from genome assembly GCF_042714055.1 of Paenibacillus lentus. Classification (GTDB taxonomy): domain Bacteria; phylum Bacillota; class Bacilli; order Paenibacillales; family Paenibacillaceae; genus Fontibacillus; species Fontibacillus lentus_A. Next base: position 477,977 of record NZ_JBHGVC010000005.1, on the reverse strand, counting down.
ATTTTTGCGTGAAAACGTGGATATGACTTCACTAAATATACCGAATGCGGGCAGAATGACGATATATACCTCTGGATGTCCCCATACCCAGAACAAGTTGGCCCAGAGCATATCCATCCCGCCGTTGGCCATCGTGAAGAACTGAGAGCCGAACTGCCGGTCCAGCATCATCAGCAGAAGCGCGATCGTCAATACCGGGAACGCAAATACGATGATAACGGAAGTGACCAGAATCGACCATGTGAACATCGGCATACGCATTAACGTCATGCCTGGAGCGCGCATTTTGAGAATCGTAACAATAAAGTTAACCCCGGTCATCAGCGTACCGAGTCCGGCAATTTGCAGCGCAATAGAGTAATAGTTATTCCCTACCGTCGGACTGAACTCGATGCTTGATAGCGGGAAGTAAGCCGTCCAGCCAGCGTCTGGAGAGCCGCCGATCACGAACGAAATATTGAACAGCATCGCTCCGAAGAAAAAGAGCCAGAAGCTGACGGCGTTCAAGCGCGGAAACGCTACATCCCTTGCTCCGATTTGAAGCGGTACGACAACGTTCATTAACCCGATAATAAATGGCATCGCCATAAAGAGGATCATAATGACTCCATGAGTCGTAAAGACTTCATTATAGTGCTGGCTGTCCAGAATCCCGTTCTCCGGTACAGCAAGCTGCGCACGCATCATGAGGCCGTCTGCCCCACCCCGGAATAGCATGATGAGGGCAGAGATGATATACATAATGCCGATTCTCTTATGATCAACGGTCGTTAGCCATTCACGCCACAAGTATCCCCATTTCTTAAAGTAGGTAAGGCCGACAACAATAGCGAGTGACACAAGGACAATAGCGACCATTGCGCCGTAAATCATCGGCTCGCCCGTGACGAAAAATTCGTCCCATTTCATTTAGCTTACTCCTTTCCAGTTCTTAGTTGCCTTGCGAGCGTTCTGCTCGTCATCGCCTGCTTAATGGTTATGCCCGGAGTGATCCGTCTCAGCGCCATCCGTCTCGAAATGATCCATGTCGAACTGATCCATTTCCGATTTGGCCGTTCCAGAATCGCCGTGATCATGTCCGGCGTGCTCACCCTCAGGAGGCGGTAAGAACGTTAGGTGTGTGGATGAGTACGTTTTTCTGCCGACATGCTTCGTATCAAGCAAGCTTTGGAATTCTTCCTGTGTTAATTCGGTAGCCGTGCTCTTTACTTCATCCACCCATTTGTCGTACTCTTTCTGGTTCATCGCCAGCACCTCGAATTCCATATGGGCAAAGCCTTCACCGGAGAAGTTCGCATTCTTGCCCACAAGGGAACCCTCGTGCTCGGCAACAAGATTCAGCTTCGTGACCATATCGCTCATCGCATATTTCTGACCGCCGAGCTGAGGCACCCAGAAGCTGGTAATTGGCCCGTACGCATACAGACGGAACTCGACTGGACGATACGTCGGGATATTAACATAGTTGACCGTTTCGATTCCTTCCTCTGGATAGCTGAAATGCCATTTCCAGTTGGAGGAAGCAGCGTAAATAACCATTGGTTCCTGATCTTGATAATCTTTAGGTACAGCCTCAACCTCGTTCGTACTGCGAATCGTAACAACGGAAAGCATGATGACGATCGCTAACGGAATCGCAGTCCAGGTAATTTCAAGCCACGTCTTCCCTTCATCATGAGGTGGCTCGTAATCCGGAGCAGCCTTCGAAGCTCTGTATTTGGTAAGCATGTAAACAAAAAGCACATAGACGACGAGTAGTATAAGCGCCATCGTAATAATGGAGAATATAATGACGTCGGATTGAGTCTTGGCCACCGGTCCCTTCGGATCCAATACCGTAAGAGTACTGCAGCCGGACAGGAAGACAAGCAGCGCTGAAAATGCGATTAACAGCAGCCCTCTTCTTTTCATAGATTCCGTTACCCCTTTCTAAACAGTAAGCTTTCACAATGATGATGCAGCGTGCCAAATCGTACTCGTGAGAACTTAAGTATTACAACTAAGAATAATGTTAGGAGTCGTCAAAAATAAAAACAAACCATAGAGAAAGGCAATTATGTAATAATTTTACATATGATGGCATCATCACTGCTTCCCTCGACCCCTTTAAAGCCGATATTCAGCCGTATTCGTTCAAAAAACGCCAAATTCGGCGATTTTGATAATTGTTCACAATGGCCGTTTGCAGTACCGGAGTTCGCAGAATTGTCATAATGATCAAGGTACTTTGTAACTAAAATCACATACATTCACACCGTTTCAAGCTCCTCTCGAGCTTAAATACTTGCTAACTCTCTACTACCGGATAAAAAAAAAGGCCAACCAGCATCCTGCAAATCAGGATACCGGTCAGCCGTAATCAATCTATACGTCAGTCTGCCTACAGCAATTCTTTGCGAAGCTGTTCTGGCGACTTAGGGGACAACAATCCAAAAGGAATGTCAAAGACCGTTCTGGCCCCGGATTCACCCGCTTGCGACAGCTTATAAGCCGCTCGGGCGTAGGCAACAAGAACACTTGCCGTAAATTCCGGATTGCTGTCGAGCATCAAGCCGAATTCGATAATTTGCGTATTGTTCTCTCCTGTACGGCCGCTCCGCAGCACATTCCCGCCGTGCGGCATGGCGGAATGATTCGCCTTCAGCTCTTCTTCGCTTATAAAATGAACCGTCGTATCATAGTCGGAGAAATAGTTCGGCATTTCCTTGATTTCGCGTTCAATCTGTGCCTGATCCGCGCCCTCTTCAGCGACAACGTAGCATTCCCGCATATGCTTCTCTCTCGTGGACAGCTCCGGGTTTTCCCCTTTGCGTACGCGATCAACGGCCGTTTCAACCGGAATCGTATACTGAACGCCGCCTTTAACGCCATTCACGCGACGAATCGCGTCAGAGTGCCCTTGGCTTACGCCTTTGCCCCAGAAGGTATACTCCTTGCCTTCAGGAAGAATAGCTTGTCCAAGCAAACGGTTCAAGGAGAACAGACCTGGATCCCAGCCGGTAGAGATGACACTTACATTTCCCCCTTTAACGGCCGATGCGTTTACTTTCTCGAAATACTCGGGAATCTTTGCATGTGTGTCATAGCTGTCTACCGTATTGAACATGGCGGCCAGCTCCGGCCCTTGCTGCGGAAGATCCGTGGCCGAACCTCCACAAAGAATCAACACGTCGATATCGCCCTTATACTTCTCCAACTCGGAAATATGTACGACACCGCTAGCTGCCGCCACATCGTCCGGGTTTCTTCTTGAAAAAATTGCGCGGAGCTCAAGATCCGGGTTTTGCTTGATTGCTTTTTCCACGCCGCGTCCTAAATTCCCATATCCTACGATACCCACTTTGATGTTCGATGCCACTTTACGTATCCTCCTTCAAAATTAGATCTTCATTATTTTATCTTACTATGGGTCATTTTTAAATCTTTAGCCTCATAAGTTAGGCATTACTTCACTGTTGCTATAGGTACGCCTCAAAAAAAATTCACAAAAATGTCAAATTTGCCGTTTTTAGTCGCTCTTTTATAGCCCGATATGGTCATATCCTCCGAAGAAAAACGACTGTAAAATGGGGGTTGTTGTGAAAAATGTCATTGCAAAAAAACAAAGGGGTGATCTCTTCGTTGAAAAAACGATTGGCACCTAGAGCGTTAACTGCACTCATACTCTGCTGCCTTCTACTCTCGCTTCCCGCCTCCGTATCCGCTCACGCCTACGTTGTAACGTCAACCCCGGGAGAGAACGAAGTACTACAGGATGCGCCTACTTCCATCAGCATTACCTTTAACGAACCGATCGAAAACGCTTTTCATTCGATTCAAGTTACCGATCCCTCGGGTCAGCAGGCCGTCAGCGGTGAATCCAGAATCGATGGGGGAAATTCGGCCACATTGCTCGCAGAGCTGCGGCCAAATCTCCCTGACGGTATTTATACCGTGAACTACAAAGTGCTGTCCAGCGATGGTCATACGGTAACGGGTACGTTCCCTTTCATCATCGGAGACGAAGCAGCCAAGCATAACACGACTGCTTCAAATGAGCCGGGCAGCAGCGGAGGCCGCGCTTTGCCAGGTACAGATCTTCTTCTCGTACGCTGGCTGCAATACAGCGGCCTGGCGCTGTACATGGGTACGCTTCTCTTTCACCTGGTTCTCTTGCCGCGCCGCAGCGAGAAAGCTTCGGCAGCGGTTTGGCAGCACAGCAAGCGGCTGCTCATGCTTTCCCTCATCCTAGCCGCGGCAGGCATTGGGCTAAGCTTGCCGCAGCAGACAGCGAGCGATGCCGGAGTTCCCTGGGGCCAGGCTTGGAATCCTGCATTACTTAAGGATACGCTTCAGCTCACTTCGTTTGGAAATGCATGGCTGTATGAAATGGTGCTGCTCCTTCTGCTGGCAGGACTCACCGTGGTTCTCGCAGTCTTTGCCGAACGAAGCCGCTTGTTAGCGAGCTGGGGAACTGTCATCGCACTCATGATCACTCTCGGCATTTTGCTGGCCAAATCGTTTATCGGCCATGCCGCTGCGGCGAACGAAAAAAGCATGGCTATCGCCATGAACTTCCTGCACCAGGCCTCTTCCTTTATGTGGCTCGGAGGGTTATTGTCGCTGGTTTGTCTGCTGCCGGCTGCTGCTCGAGCATTACGGGATAAGCCAGACTCTAAAAATCAAATTTACTGGGAAACGATCCGGCGATTCTCCATTCTCGCTGCCTGCTGCGTCATCATTTTGCTATCGTCGGGGATCTATGCGGGCCTGCTCTATGTACCTACCTGGCACGCGCTCCTGAACAGCAACTACGGCCTTGTTCTGCTCATAAAGGCAGGTCTTACGCTGATCATGCTCATCCTTGGCCTCTCTGCGTTTCTGCGCGGCCGCAAGCAGTCCCGTCCTCTGGGAGCGGGAGTCTGGCTGGAGTTCGGCATTGGGCTGATCGTGCTCGTTGTCGCCGCCATCCTGTCCAACATGCCGACAGCATTGTCCAGCCCCGGCCCAGTCCACCTAAAGGGTACGACACCGGACGGCTACCATGTAGCCGTGAAAGTGACCCCGAATGTTATCGGTCAGAACAATTTTGAAGTGACTGTCCACGATCACGACCAGAAGCCGCTTCACGATATCGAGCAAATTACGCTAACGCTGACCTCTCTCAGCATGGACATGGGAACGATCGAGTTCGTCCTCCCTAAAGGCGAATCAGTACCGCTAACTGGAAATGGGCTCATATCGATGGGCGGACGCTGGAGTCTTCACGTGCATATTTTGCTGTCCTCACTGGAAACCATCGATAGCCGCTTCGCCTTCGAAGTAGGCACCGAGAAGTAGGCACCGCACCGAATAATAAAAAATAACAAATACAAAGGAGATTTAATGGCTATGCAAAAAAAGCTTCAACACCTTTCCGCCATGCTTACTAAAACAATGGCTCTGGTTCCAGCGATGGCTGCATTCCTGCTGCTATTTGCCGGAATCGCCAGCGCACACGTCACGGTTAAGCCAGGTTCGACAGCCCCCGGAGCCTGGGAGACCTATACGATCAAGGTTCCCGTCGAGAAGGAAATTCCCACGGTCAAAGTAGCCCTGAAAATACCTGAAGGCTTGGACTTTAAACAATATCGCGCCATCCCGGATTGGAAGGTAGAGCTTACTAAAGACAGCTCGGACAGAATTACTGTCGTTACCTGGACGGCTGAGGGTGAAGGCATTTTGCCCGGCGAGTTTCAACAGTTTGAATTTGTGGCCAAAAATCCGGATGGCGATGCAGAATTAGCCTGGGATGCCTTCCAGTATTACAGCGATGGCAGTATTGTGGAGTGGACGGGTGGCGAGGGAAGCGAAAAACCGCATTCTATCACGCAAGTCACCTCCCAGCCAGCGGGCGCGGATAGCGCGAGCCAGCATAGTCACGATCACGATCATGATCAGGCGGCTGCCAGCAGCTCGGAGCATGAAGGGGAAGAAAATCATGCGGGCGAAAATGGTTCGGGCAATGATCCTCAAGCTGCCGAAACCACTGCCGCAATTTCGGATACGGCACAAGAAAGCTCCGCGCCTGGATCAAGCGCCGCGAATACATGGACGATCCTGCTGTCGTCAGCAGCGCTGCTGGTCTCGCTCATCGCCTTAGGCATTACGATTCGCAGCACGAAAAAGTCCGCTTAATGCCAAAAAACTCGGCACTGACGTCAAACGACGACGAGGGTGCCGAGTTTTTTATATTCCGTTTGGACAACGAGCATTATTCGCTTATAGCTTGAGGCGCTTGATCTATAGGATCTTTACCGGAGGTTCGGTTCTCTGTGCCGGCTCCAATCAGACAGAGCGATGCCAGCAGCATACCCAGCGACGCGCTTACAAATAGCGCCGGATAACCGAACTGATCGATGATCAATCCAAGCACTGGCGGAGAGCTGATCGCAGCGAGCGAGGAGACAAAATAATAAATCCCCGTCCTCGTCCCGATGCTCTCCTCCCTGCCTGTCGCTACAATCCACGGGTACGAATTAATATTGATGCAAGCCCAGAACAATCCGCCTACAATAAGCAGTGTCCGCAGCAGCAGCACGGACTGGACGAACACAAGCGAGCCGAATATGACGAATAAGCCCAGCACGCCGATCGCAATGATTCGCTTCTTGCCATATTTGGCGCCAAGCCATCCGCTGGGGAGCGCAAACGCAAGAAACGCCAGCGAGAAAAATGTTAAAGAAAAGGCTGCTTCATTATCGCTCATGCCGATATATTTTGTTCCATAGAGCGTAAATAAGGCTTCGACTCCCTGATAGGCCACGAACCAGAAAAAGATTGCTCCCAAAATGAACAAGGTGGTGCGGTCGAGCTGGTCTTTGATCCGTATCGGATGTTGGGTCGGCTCTTGCTTACGAAACGGATTGCCGCTGCCGCCGCCATAACCGGCAAGGAGCACCGGCTCCTTAATAAAGCTCTTCAGGATGACCATCGAGATCAGCATAATCAGACCCGCGCACAGAAATGGCAAATAAGGTGCCACCTTATAAAGCGGCGAGCCGATCCCAAAGGCTAGAATGGAACCGAGCCCACCCATGAAGTTGATCACACCGTTAGCTTTCGTACGCTTGCTCTCCGGCGTGATGTCCGGCATGAGCGCCACGGTCGGCGAGCGGAATATGCTCATAGAGAGGTTCATGAGCACCATAAAAATAACGAGGGTCACAAAACCCGTATGTAGAGGAATCAACGTGGCAAACACGGCGCCAAGCGGCATGCCGATCAGCAAATAAGGCATTCTTCGGCCGTACTTGCTTCGCGTCTTGTCGCTGCGATGACCGATCCACGGCTGCAGGAACATGGCAAAATAATTATCGATTGTCATCATAAAGCCGATCATGGCCGCGCTTTTTAAATAATTGTCCAAAAAGAGCGGTACAAACGCATTATATAATGCCCACGTAATGCTGATACTAAAAAAGCCGAGACCGAGCAGCCACGTTTTTCTCATGCCGTTAGCCCCCTTCGGCTGTCAACAGCTCGGCCAAACGGTCGGGATAATCGGTAATAATCCCCGCCACGCCTGCCTGGATCAATGCTTTCATCTCACTTTGCTCATTGATCGTAAAAGGATGGTAGGGCATGCCATGCTCGGAGGCAGCGGCTACCAGTTCAGGTATTACAGCGTACTGAAAAGCATGCAATGCGTCGGCGCCGATGCGCTTCGCATAATTCCAGGGCTCATATAGCCCTTCCATATACAAAATGCCGGTACGAATCTCCGGGGCGATTTGCTTGCATTCAACTAATGAATAATGATTAAAGCTGGAAATGATGACGCGCTCGGCTAATCCAAAACGGCGAACCATCTCAATCACTTTTCTCTCAAGGCCAGGATAGCGGACGAGCCCGTTCTTCAGCTCCAAATTAATGATCGTGTCCAATGGCTTGACGAGCTCAAGCAGCTGTTCTAAAGTAGGGATCTTCTCTCCCCGAAAATCCTCATGGAACCACGAGCCTGCCTCCTTCGACGACAACTCCGCCAGCGTCACATCCTTGACCCACTCCGGCGAGCCCGTTGTATGCTGCAGCGTTTCGTTATGGATCAGCACCAGATGCCCGTCCTTCGTCATTTGCACATCCGTCTCAATGCCGTTCGCTCCCAGCTCCAGAGCACGCCTGAAAGCGATCATTGTATTCTCGGGACAATGCCCCGCCGCACCGCGATGCGCAAAATTTATCACTTGAGCCATAATCACCTTTCGCCCCCCTGCTTGCTTTTACTTTTCATATAATTAACCATACGACTATCATAATCCTGCAATGTTAAATCTATATAATGCGGGAAAATAAAATTCGGGAGCGGGTCTTAAAGCGCCCTGAACTCGCCTATGTCCATCCACCCATCTGAGTCTCCTGAACACGAGCAATTCAAGGCGCTGTTCAATCCGCCGTTATCTTATGCGCTCATCCTCTCAACTGCCGCTTTCGCTCTCCTTCTTCAGCACGCGGTTTAACCATTGCGCTTCTGTTAGCGCCCTGAAGTCACTTGTAATGTCACCGGGCCGCCTTGCCTGCCCAACCAGGTAGCCCTCCAGCGGCATGCCCATGAAATCGAAGGTATATTTCAGCTGCTGAATGAGCGGCAGCGCCTTAATCCGCGGATTGTCTCCTCCGACGACGATAACATATGCTTTCTTGCTCGCCATAGCTGCCTTGAAATCGTACCGCGAATCACGCAGGCTCTGCGACCAGCGGTCGATGAAGTTTTTCAATATTCCCGAAGCCCCATACCAATAGACTGGAGTTGTAAACACGAGTATATCGTGCTGCAGCACTTCGCTAATGATGCCGTCATAATCATCGTCTACCGGATCAAAGCCGCCCTCATCATGCCTTTGGTCATGAATCGGCAAGATTTTCTTGTCTCTGAGAAAAATATCTGTTCGATCCAGCCCCTCCATCGCCACGCTAGTCAGTGTTTCCGTATTGCCGCCCTTTCTTGTGCTTCCATGCAAAACCACAATACTCATAACTTCCACTCCCTCACATTCAATATGTTTTTCGTTGTCGTTCCATATCGAGCTCTTCTCTGTTGGCAAAGCGGCTTTGTCGAACATTTTTACGTCTCAAGGATAACCTCCGCTTCACCGCCCCCACCTTCTGACGAGGAAGCAGCCCGACTATGGTCCAGGTCAAATACCGTCCCCAGCCCGTTATGCTTCTCTGGGAAAACCGATAAAATAAAGCCATAAACAACGGATTGCAGCATCCCGATGACAATATATGAAAGTGAGTGGTGTAAGATGAGAAAATTGTATCGTTCCAGAACAGATAAGCAAATTTCCGGTCTCTGCGGAGGAATTGCCCGCTATTTCAACATAGATTCCACGGTAGTTCGACTGATCGCGTTAATCGCGGCCATTTGCAGCTTCGGTACCGTCGTTGCGATTTACCTGATCGCAAGCTTGATTGTGCCTAAGGAGCCTGCCGGCGGCATGCACTACGATTTTAACGACTACGGTTATGACGAGCAGTACTCGAAATTCTAAAAAAATTTTTAACCCTATAAATGATTCAAGCAATTAAAAATAATAAGACGAGAAGGAGTCCTGAACATGAGCATATTGAATAGACTGTCCAACTTAACAAAAGCAACTATTCACGAGGTACTGAATAAATTGGAAGATCCTATCCTAATGACAGGCCAATACTTAAGAAACCTGGAAGAGGACATTGCGGCTAAAGAGACTCTGCTTCGCGACCAGCAAGCAGCTGTTAAAATGAATGAACAGAAAAGCAAGGATGCTGCACACAATGCCCAGCTCCAGGAGCAAAAAGCCTTGGAAGCTTTAACAGCTGGCAATGAGGAAGCCGCCCGTCGTGCAGCTATAGCCAAAATCCATTACGAGGATCAGGCGGAGCATTTCTCGACAAATGCCAAGCAAGCGGAGAGCCAGGTGTTTGAGCTGGAGCTGCGCTTGAAGGAAGCGAAGGAAGAGCTGGCTCGTTTGAAAGAAAAACGCAAAGAGCTGGCGGAGCGCGCTCGCAAAGTAGAGCAATCTAGCCAAGCAGAATGCGTGAATTTCAGTCAAGGCACCTATAGCGGTGCAGCAGCAAGAGGATTTGAACGCATGGAAGAAAAAATCTCCGAATGGGAGGCAGGCATGGCGAAATCCGGATACCGTCCTTTCGATTCGGCAAGCACAATGAATCACGACAATGACCCTGCCGTAAACGAGGAGCTGCAGCGGCTGAAGGATCAGTTATCTTCCAAAAAGGATCAATAAATACCCACCAATGATAGCCGGGTTGGAAATTTTATAAATTAAAACACGACAAAAAAGCACTCCTGCGAAAAGGAGTGCTTTCTCTATGTGAATATAAATTATTTCTTGCCTTCTTTGCCCTTGAACATTTCGCCAATGGCGCCGATACTGCCCAGCGTTTCGATCGCATTGGATGGGATGAACACTTTGTTCGCTGCTCCCTTGGACACTTCCGTCAATGCCTCGAAGGAACGGTAAGCAAGCACCTGCTCATCCAAGCCGGCTTCACGCAGCAATTGGATTCTTGCCTTCTCGGCTTCAGCAACGGCTTGAATCGCCTTAGCTTCCCCGAGCGCTTCGAGCTCTTGGGCTTGACGCAAACCTTCCGCTTCACGAATCCGGGCTTCCTTGTCACCCTCGGCTTTAAGGATCTTACTTTGCTTATCCCCTTCTGCGCGAAGAATCATATCTTGCTTCGCCGCTTCCGCCTCAAGAACGATCGCCCGCTTGCTCCGCTCGGCCTTCATTTGTTTATCCATCGCCTCTTGGATGTCTAGCGGAGGCTTAATGTCGATAACCTCAACCCGCTCAATCCGTACGCCCCATTTCTCGGTAGCTTCATCGAGGGCTATACGAATTTCCGTAGAGATCTTCTCCCGGCCGGACAACGTTTCATCAAGCTCCAGCTTACCGATAATTTGACGCATCGTTGCGGTCGAGATGTTGCGAACCCCATATACATAATCAGAAATACCGTACGTGGCTTGCTCAGGCCCTACGACTTGATAGAAAATAATCGTATCGATCTGAACCTGCACGTTATCCTTCGTGATTACGGTTTGCGGAGGAACATTGGCTTGTTGAATCCGCAAATCGTGATTTACCCGAACGTGATCGATAACCGGGATCAATATGTTCAGACCCGGCGTCAGCAAGCGGTGAAATTTACCGAGCCGCTCTACGACTCCGACCCGCTGCTGAGGTACGATTTTGACTGTAAGTGAAATGAAGACAAATACAACAACGACAATAATGACAATAATCGCCCATTCCATTAAAAGAATTCCTCCCATCTTTCTACTTCGATAATGGTACTTCCTCGTTTCATTACCCGCACCAGCTCATCCTTGCCAATTAACTGTGTGGATGTGGCGCTCCACGTATCTCCCCCGATCTTTACGATGCCGTACTGACCAGGCTCAATCGCTTCAACTACAACTCCCTGTTTTCCAACCAATTCAGTACCTGCATCCTCATACCCCTTGGACGCCCTAAGTCTCTTTGCCAACGGTTTCGTAAATGCCGTCAACACGAGAGCGACTATACAACCGGCAATGACCTGGAGCAAGAAAGCATCCGGAGCAATCCAGGCAACCAATGCAGCCACAGCCGCCCCAATACTGATCCAAAGAAGGTAAAAGGTCAACGTCATCATTTCAAGCACTAGCAATATTCCGGCGGCAATCAGCCAAATCACCCATGCATGCATTACCGATACACCACCTTTCCGCAATTATAATAGTATATACGGCGTTCCAGGCAAAAAGTATCAAGAATTAAAACCCTATTGTGCAAATACTTAGCAAGCAATAGAGAAAATGCTCTCCCTATTTACCCTTATTTTCAAGAATACCAAAATCATGCTGAATTCACAGTTAATTTCTTCCTGTTTCTCGTCTTAAAAAGCTCTATATGAAGGGAAAAGACAGCTATGAAGGAATCCCCTTCAAGCTGTCTTATTTATAAATTAAGCCTGGGCTACATCCAGATCCACATTACGCTTAAATACGTCTTGGTCATTTTCGCCAAGTACTTTTCCGGTAATCACGCCAGCCGCAATGGAATCATTTACGTTGAGTGCCGTCCGTCCCATATCGATCAACGGCTCAACCGAGATCAACAGACCAGCCAGCGCAACCGGCAGGTTCATGGTGGACAAAACGATCAAGGACGCAAAGGTCGCTCCGCCGCCAACGCCGGCTACTCCAAAGGAGCTGATCACAACGACAAGAATCAATGTAAGAATGAAATCCCAGCTTGTAGGATCAATGCCGACCGTTGGCGCAATCATCACGGCAAGCATGGCCGGGTAAATACCGGCACAGCCGTTCTGCCCAATCGTCGCCCCGAAGGAGGCCGACAGGTTTGCGATACCGTCAGGTACGCCAAGCCGTTTCGTTTGCGTCTCTACGTTCAACGGGATCGTAGCCGCACTTGAACGCGATGTGAAGGCAAACACGAGGGTTGGCAGCACCTTTCTAATATATTGCACTGGATTGTATCCGAAGATGGCCAGCAGAATGAGATGGATGATGAACATGACGATCAGCGCCACATACGATGCGCCCACGAATTTGATCAGCTTCAAAATTTCCTGCGGATTCGTCGTGGCAACAGTATTGGTGATTAACGCCAGAATCCCGTATGGCGTCAGCCTTAAGACCAGCGTTACAATTCGCATGACGACGGCATACAGCGCATCGATGATTTTACGGAACGTTTCCGCTTGCTCCGGTTTTTTGCGATCGAGCCCAAGTACGGCAACACCGATAAATGCGGAGAATATAACGACAGCCAGCGTCGAGGTGCTGCGAGCTCCCGTCATATCGGCAAATGGATTCGTCGGAATGAAATCGAGAATTTGCTGTGGAATCGTCTTGTCAGCTACATCCCCGAGACGTTCCTGCAGCTTCTCGCCGCGGGCAATTTCGCGATCGCCTGCTGGGATCTCCAGTGCCTGCAGATCGAAGCTCAGTGTAGTGACGATACTGACCGATGCGGCAATCGCTGTCGTGATAAGCAGCACGGCGATAATAAGTCCGGTGATTTTTCCAAGATTTTGCTTCCCCTTCAATTTCATAATGGCGGAAATGATGGATACCATAATCAACGGGATAACGATCATTTGCAGCAAGCCGACATAGCCGCGTCCAACGAGGTTGAACCAGTCCGCCGATTTCCCGATGACCGCTGATCCGGATGGAAAGATCAATTGAAGCGCAACCCCGAATAGTATGCCCAGCCCAAGTCCAGTGAACACCCGTTTAGTAAAAGATATATGCTTCTTCTGCATCCAGAAGAGGATACCGAGCAACACGAGCATAACCGCTAAGTTAAGTATGATTTGTAAAGTTTCCATGATTGGACTCCCCTTTTCACTTAATATTTGACCAATGGTTGTCATTATTAAGTTCGTTTACAGACGTAATATTATCATAAATACGACTAAATTGGTAGGATTAATTTATTATAAATTTTTATACCCCTTATTCTCCCGTTTTACCTATTATTATAACATTTAATATAAATATCCCTCTCTCTGTGAAGTCCATGATTGTCAGACAATTCTCGGTTAATATCTCAATGGCTGAGGGATCTAATTCAATACATTAATTGTAAAATATATCCATTAATATGATTAACAAAAGTTCTTAGCTCCACTACAACCTTCTCCCAACGTTTTAACCAGTCCCGAAAAGGCTGACACATGATTCAGGAACGCTTATGGCGTCAGAGCGTTTAGCCATCACCCAAAACTCAACGGCATTTTGTACATCGTGCACACGGTGACGTGGCTAGGCCGGCATTCAAATGCAAAAAGCCAGGCAACAAATTTGCCTGGCTTTATTGCTTTTCTCAAATTAGAAGCCGCTGCTCGAGGTTCCCTCAAAGTCGATCTCAAAGGAGCTCAAGGATTGCTTTAACGTCTCCGACAGCCGCTCCAATTGATTAGACAGCAGGACAAGCTCTTTACTGACCTTGAATTGCCCGGAGGACATGGAGGCCACTTCCTCGGTGGACGCCGTCGTCTGCTGTACGACAGAGCTTACGCTGGAGATGAATCCAGACAGCACATGCTGCGATGTCCTCAGCTCATAAACCGACGCCGAGGAGCTCTGAATATCGTTGACGAGCTGCTCCATTTCCTGCGTTACCTTTTGGAATATCGAAGAGGCATCCTTAACCGAGAGAAGCTGCTCTCCAAACATTGGGGTTACCTGCATCAATACGTTAACCGTATCCTCGATCGCCTCTTGAATTTCTTCCGTCATGGCCGACACGGTCTGAATGGCATCATTGGACTGCACCGCCAGCTTGCGGATCTCCTCGGCGATGACCATGAAGCCCTTGCCTGCCGCGCCGGCTCTAGAAGCTTCGATGGAAGCGTTCAGAGAGAGAATGTTCGTCTGCTTCGTCATCTCGACCATAGGCGCTAGAATATTGCGTATTGAATGGGTACTCTGATTTAACTTCGCTGAGTTGTCTTCGATCAGCCCTGTCATCCGGGACACCGACTCGGTCTTCTCGACAAGACTGTCCATATATTCTCGGCCCTGCCGACTGACTTCAATGACCCTTCCGACTGATGCATCCATGGCACCGTTCAGGCTAATCACATGTTCCATTTGCTGTCCGATCTCATTGGCTATTTCGACGCCCTGATCGGCTTCCATCGCAAGATTGGCCGCGCCGGAAGCAATTTCCCCTGTAGCTGATGCAATCTCTCCTGCGTTATGCGAAGTATCTCTTGAGGCTTTCGCCAAATGCTCCGCAGTAGCTAGTAGTTCTTCGGTAGATGTATTCGTCCGAACGACAAGCAGAGAAATTTGCTCCAGCATTCTATTGAAGCTTTGTCCTAGCCGGCCGATTTCATCCCGGCTGCTGAAATTCGTCCGTACCCGCAAATTTCCGCGCTCCCCTTCCTCCATTAGGCGGCACAGCTTCATGAGCGGTTGGCCCACCATGCGGAATAAATAATATCCGATGGCTAAAGCGACTAAAATCGCAAGGGTCAGAACGAATACCGCAATCCAGATCAGCCTGTCCGCCGCGCTTAGAAAATCACTTTCCGGAGCATAGCCGATAATGCGCCAATCCACGGATTGAAGCTGCCTGTAAACGACGAGCTGCTTGATTCCGGCTTCATCCTCTGTCGTGAAGGATGCCTCTTCGCTTTGCAGCTGTCGATTATCCAGACCGATATATGATTTTGTCTCGATCAATTTCTGATCCGGTGCATGGACAATGACATTATCTGCGGTCAGGATACGAACCTCGCCGGAGTCACCGATTTTTAGATTGGAAAGGGTATGCAGGAGAGCCTCATCCTTGACCTCGATGAGAAGTATGTATTCCGCTTCTGGATGTTTTAAATTTTGCAGGAGCCTTCCCATCGTCACCGTGGGCTTTGTAAATGTCTCGAAAAAACCTTTCTGTTGTCCAGGAATCCAAACGGGCTTTCCCTTGGCATCGTGTATCGTCTGAACTCTGGCCTTCACAGCATCCTCACTGCTCGTAGCGCTGGCTCCGGAGCTCGCATATGTATTCGAGAAATTCCCAGGCGCGATAAGCCGAATGCCTACTAAACGCTCATCCGAGCCCCGCATCGCATCCAGCTTATTGCGAATTCGCGTCTCCGCCTCGGTCTTCTTGATGATGTCCACATCCGGCCTGGCGACGGTTTCCAGATCGCTCCGCAGCATTTGATCAACGGCAAGCTGCCTTGATATCGATTCATACTCTGCAAACAAAAAATCGAGCTTATCGGCAGCCTGCTCAATTGCTTGCGAGGAGGCCATTCCAACTTGTCCGCGAATGATTTGCTTCGACATGAGATAGGAGCTGATACCAAGCACAGCGGACAAAAGTACAACTGTAGCGAATAAAACGATAAATATTTTCGTACCGACCGACTGAAGCTGAATCCGACCCCAACGCTTCATCGTCGTCCCCCCTTAATTACAAGCATAAAATTAAGATGCATATTATTTATGTCTTCAAAAAAAGGTATAGTCTCTGAATGAACGAGTCTATACCTTAACGAAATCTATCTGCGCGGCTTAACATCAGCCCTTACTTGCCCCGGACGTGAGTCCATCTACAAGCAGTCTCTGCATGAACATAAATAGAATGGTAATCGGCACAGCAATCAGCACGGCTCCGGCCGCGAACATCGTGAAGTTGGAGTTCTGATTCGCCTGAACCATATCCCACATGCCGACCGCAACCGTCCATTTATCTTTACTTCGCAGAATCAGCCTGGCAAAAATAAAGTCTACCCACGGGCCAACGAACTGCAGTAATGCCATGTAAGTCAGGATCGGCTTGGAAAGCGGCAAAATGATCGAGGTGAATATTCTAAAGTTGCTTGCCCCGTCAATCCGGGCCGCCTCATCCAGGGAGCGCGGAATGGTATCAAAGAATCCCTTGGCGATCAGCGTCATTCCTAGCGGGGCCCCTGCCGCATACACCATAATTAGGGCTAGATGCGTGTCAAGCAATTGCATTTCCTTAAGCAGCAGGAAAATTGCGATCATGCTCATAAAGCCCGGGAACATCCCGAGAACCAAAATGACGGAAAGCGCATTTTGCCGACCTTTAAAGCGAAAGCGCGATACCGCATAACTAGTCAACAGGGTGAGAGTAACGCCGAGCAGCATGGAGAAAATAGCGACCTTCAAAGTATTCATATACCATTGCCCAAACAAAATAGTCCTGGAGTTAAACAATCCGTAGTAATGCTTCAATGTAAACGTCTCGGGCAGCAGCGTTTTGCTATAAAGCGATGTACCCGGACGAAGCGACCCGAAGACAATCCATAGCGCAGGATAAACCGCACCAATAGCCAAGATGGCAAGAGTAATATAACTAGCTGTCAGCCGTATGTAATTACGAATCTTCCGTCTGCTCATTGGATCATGTCCTCCTCTTTAAATGACTTTGTTCTTCGATAGTTATAAATCGAGAATGAGGCGATGATCAGGAAAATAATAATACCGACCGCGGAAGCCATATTGTATCTGTTCTGGTTCAAGGTCAATTTGTACAGCCAGGTGACGAGCAAGTCCGTTGCCCCAGCGTATTGATAATCCCCTTTAACCGGATCTCCTCCCGTTAGCAGGAAAATCATATTGAAATTATTGATATTGCCGGCAAACTGCGCAATGAGCGTAGGCGCCGTCGTAAATAAAATCATCGGCAAAGTGATAATGCGGAACTTCTGGTAGCCGCTTGCTCCATCCACTTCCGCGGCTTCATACATATCCCGCGGGATCGTCGTCAGTACGCCCATAATCAAGAGCATCGATACCGGAATACCGACCCACATATTGACGATAATGACCGTCACCTTGGCCCAGAATGGATCGGTCAGCCACGGCAATCCCCCCAAACCAAAATAGCCGAGATACTGGTTAATCGGGCCGAATTCGCCATTAAACATGTTTCTCATGACAAGCAGCGAAATGAGCTGGGGAATCGCATAAGGAAGAATTAGAATCGTTCTCCAAAACCCTTTAAAACGAATGCCCTTCTGATTGATCAGGAGCGCTACAAGCAAACCGCCAAAATAGGTGGTTACCGTTGACAAAATAGCCCAGATAATTGTCCAGGTCA
The DNA here is from genome assembly GCF_042714055.1 of Paenibacillus lentus. GTDB lineage: Bacteria > Bacillota > Bacilli > Paenibacillales > Paenibacillaceae > Fontibacillus > Fontibacillus lentus_A. Next base: position 460,353 of record NZ_JBHGVC010000005.1, on the reverse strand, counting down.
GCACTCCGTAAAAGGTGTGGCTCCAGGTTTTGAGGGCAAGCAGATTTTTGAACGTATCGAAGCCTACCCAATCAACCAGCTTGCCCGGCGGCACGTGGTTCGGTGAGGAGTAGTTCGTAAAGGCAATCATCACCATGAAGATAATCGGCATAATCGTAAAGAACAAAATACCGAGTGCAGGAATACTTAAGAATGCCTGAGCAAATTTATAATCGAGTATGTAACGGATCGATTGCTTGAAATGGTTTGGCTTCTTGCCTTCATCCCGCTCGCCGCCTATTTTTCTCGCATCCCGAATGTTCAGGTAATAGACGATTAGGAACACGATGAAGTACAGCAGCGTAATCAAGCTTTGAATGAGAATAAAGATCGAATGGTCATATTCCCCGGGCTGCATGTTGGCAGCTGTTCTTGGGTTCTCCCCAAGTGTGACGATTCCCCAAAGCGCATATTTCAGATTAAGGATAAAATAAGTCACAGACGCAGTTTCAAATGCGATGAGCAGTGCGCCCTTCATGAATTGTCTATTATATATTTGACCCAATCCCATCAAGAGTGACGACAGTATTGTTGCTTGTGTTCGGTGTCGGCTCATTTCTCCTCCTTCTCCTCTCCCTTGATCATCAAAGGAATTACCCGCCGCAGATCGCGACGGGTGAAATTCGTTCTAATTAAGGCAATGTTATAGAGAATTACTCCGCAGCTAACCCATTGTTCAAATCCTTAATTTGCGTAATCGCTTTTTCCATAGCCGACTTAGGGTCGGCTTTGTTATCCCAAATATCAGCCATAGCTGCGTTGACAGGCGCCCATACGTTGGCCATTTCAGGAATGGAAGGCATGGGCTCCGAGTTTTTAGCCTGCTCGGCGAAACCGGACACAATCGGGTCATTCTTGATTTGGTCGGCTTCCAATGCTTCCAGGTTTGTAGGCACTGAACCGACCTTCTCATTCAGTATCAATTGAGCTTCTTTGGTTGTCGCAAATTGCGCATACAATTTAGCCGCATTAGGATACTTTGCAAAGGAGCTTACCGTGTAAATTTTAATGCCAGAGAAGGTAATCGCTGTTTTTCCGTTGACCGTTGGTATTGGAGCAATCGCCAAATTGTCGCCAAGAGCTTCTTTATAGCCGGCAACCTCCCAAGGCCCGTTAATGTCCATAGCTACGTCACCCGCTCCGAACAAGCCGCGCTTAATATCCGGGTTAACGTCGCCGCTCTTGATCGGCAGAATTTCCGCCAAGCTTTGGTATACCTTCATACTCTCGGCGACGCCTTCCTTAGCAAGACCGATATCATCCTTGTTCGTTCCATTGTCGCCGTAGAGGTAACCGCCGCCGCTAGCAATAAACGGATAGTTGAAGTACATGTTTCCCGCTTCCCACATCAGGGCGTATTTCTTCTTGGACTTATCCGTGAACGTTTTGCCGAAAGCAATTAATTCTTCAAAGGACTTAGGCGGTTCTGGAACAAGCGACTTGTTATAGAACAAGGCTGTTGTTTCAGCCGCTCTAGGGTACCCATACAGCTTACCCTCGAACGTTGAGCCTATGATCGATGCCTCCGTATTGTTCTGCTTTGTCTCTTCGGCAAATACGTCATTTTCTAGAATCAATCCCGATGCTGCTGCATTTCCCAGATGGTCATGCGGAATTATGACCACATCTGCGCCAAGTCCTGAAGGTCCATCCGTCGTTAATTTAGCTATTTGATCTGTAGGTGCCACTTCTTCGATTTTCACCTTCACGCCATACTTTTCCTCAAACTGTCTAGCGATTTCCTCCGTGAAAGCAACCTCTTCTCTACTCTCCCAAACGAGAAGCTCGGCCCCTTCCTCAGGCGCCAGCTCTCCATCCTGAACTACGGCATTATTCCCCTTGTTCTCTGCTGCATTGGACGGCGCTGGAGTGTTCGCGCCATTGCTTCCGCCATTGCCGCTCTTCGAACCGCAAGCAGTTATAGACGCTATCAATGTTACTGCAGCGATGAGAACCAGCGCTTTTCTAAATGGTTTTTTAAAATTCATAAAGCTAACCCCTCCTAAAAAATGATTGCATTAACAAATGCGGAGAAATGCGCAAACGATTTCAAAAAATCTGATCACCTTCGCTGTTTTATATGTATATCTTGAAATATTGATCAAATTCTTGATCAGAAAGCGCTTTATCCTCGCTCACATCATACAACACAACAAACATATTATAAAAACGTTTGCACATATCATTTATGCTATATATACTTCAATTTATTCAATATTTCTCCCGAATACTTACGTTTTCACACAATAACTCAATTTCATCCATTTTTTCCTGAATCATACCCTAATTTTTATTCTCAAAAAACACTGTTATGCCGCCATTTTCTTGATTTTAGCTGGATATATTCAGCAGTTTATCATTCCTAATTTTTGGGTGTTATTTTATGACTTGTGCAATGGTTTGAACAATGCTATAATCCATCCATGAATGCGGTTAACTCATTGCTGGCATTAGGTTTCAGTTATAAAAACTGAAGGCACTGTTATCGTAAAGGTACATCCTCGGCTCCTGCTATTTAGCCTTGGTGTGCCTTTTTTAGCTAGAAAAGCCTGCAACCTTCTTAGTAAGAGCAACCAGCGTGAAAAGAGAATCATTCGCCTTGAGTATAGAATTGACGTGTTTCGATCCATACTTAATCTATTAATTCAGTGCGATTTCTGTACTCATGCCACTTCATTATTAGGAGGAATCATGCCATGTTACTTGAAGCCGTCTATCATCGTCCCAAATTGAACTGGTCCTATGCCTATGACCGTGAAACGATCCATTTGCGCCTGCGTGCTAAAAAAGATGACCTTACCCATGTTTATGCCTTTACCGGCGACAAATACATATGGGATCAAAGCAAGGAATTGATTCCTATGTCCAAAATGGCCTCCGATGAGCTGTTCGATTACTGGGCATGCGTCGTCAAGCCGCCCTACCGCCGTTTGAAATACGGATTTCTGCTGCAATCAGGAGAAGAGCAAATATGGATGACGGAAAGCGATTTTTCGAAGGAGCGCCCGGCGGTACCGGATCGCCTTTTTGATTACCCGTATATTAATCCGGCGGACGTATTTACCGTGCCTGACTGGGTGAAGGATGCGATATTCTATCAAATCTTTCCTGAACGGTTCGCTAAAGGCGATGCTAGTCTAGACCCCGTAAATGTTCTCCCTTGGGGCAGAAAGCCGGAACGGCATAATTTCTTTGGCGGCGATCTGCAAGGCGTCATCGATCATCTCGATCATTTAAACGAATTGGGGATCAACGCGATTTACTTCACCCCCATTTTCGAGGCGACCACAAATCATAAATACGATACGTCCGATTACATGAAGATTGATCCGCATTTCGGGGATACAGAAACTTTAAAAAAACTCGTGAAGGCATGTCATGAGCGGGGCATTCGTGTTCTGCTGGATGCGGTCTTCAATCATTCGGGCAAAACATTCGCCCCCTTCGTTGACGTCTTGGAGAAAGGCGAGCAGTCCCGCTATAAGGACTGGTTCGTTGTGCGTCAATTCCCATTGGAGGTGAAGGATGGAGTTCCGACTTACGATACGTTCTCCTTTGAGCCGCATATGCCGAAGCTGAATACGGAGAACCCCGAGGTTAAGGAATACTTGCTCCAAGTCGCCGAATACTGGATTAAGGAGATCGGGATTGACGGCTGGCGCCTAGACGTTGCGAATGAAGTGGATCACCAGTTCTGGAGAGATTTTCGGAAGGTAGTGAAAAAAGCCAATCCCGACGCCTACATCCTCGGCGAGATTTGGCATGAATCGTCCGGCTGGCTGCAGGGCGACCAATTCGATGCCGTGATGAATTATCCCTTCACCGAGGCGGTGCTCGATTTCATCGTCCGTCGTTCGCTGGATTCGAAAGGGTTTGCCAATGCGATCGGCAAGCAGCTGTCCCGTTATCCGCAGCAGGCGAGCGAAGTAGCCTTTAACTTGCTGGACAGCCACGACACGCCGCGCCTTCTCACCCTTTGCGAAGGCAACAAGGATTTGATGAAGCTTGCCGCGGTTCTGTTATTCACATACAGCGGCACGCCTTGCATCTACTACGGGGACGAGATCGGCCTTGACGGCGATCAAGATCCGGACTGCCGCAAATGCATGGAATGGGATCCCGCCAAGCAGGATCGCAATTTGTTCGCCTTTTACCAGAAGCTGATCGCGATCCGCAAAGAGCTGCCCGCGCTTCGTACCGGCTCCATCCACTTTCTTGCCGCCGAGGCGAAAGGGGGCAAGCTGGCCTTCGAGCGCCGCTTGGGCGAGCAGTCGGTACTCGTGCTTCTGAACAACGACAGCGCGGGGCAGACGATCCAGGTCGAAGCCGATGGCGAGGCTTGGAGCGATGCGTTCGATGGCCGGGAGTGGCCGACGGAGCGTGGAACGCTCTCCGTCAAGCTGCCAGCCTACGGCTATGCGATTCTGACGAAAGAGAAGTAAGCCAGTAAGCTGCATCTGCATAGCCTTATATAGCCTCACTCCTTTCGTGGCGGTTTATATTGTTGGACGTTGCTAACGCAATTGATGAACTTAGGCTTCCCTGTGTCTGTTCAAACACTAAAGAGACCCTTGAGCGAATTTCTCTGCTCAAGGGTCTCTTGCTTATTTCTGGTTATGCGCTTCCCGGATCACTGCAGCAGCTTCCAAATGACCTGTGCACTCTCCGCACGGGTCAGCTGATCCTTCGGTGCAAACAAGCCGCTGCCCTTGCCGTGCAGCAGGCCTAGAGCTGCTGCCTCGGCTGCCGCCTGCTGCGCCCAAGGAGCCACGCTCTGGCTGTCCTTGAAGGCGGCAAGCGCTTGACTGGCATGATCCGCCCCCATATCCCGTTCGTCGGCTACAGTGCCAGCTTTTACAGCTGCAGCAGCGTTAGTCCCCTCTTTACCGCTATTGCTGTTCTTGCCCTCTTCGCCGTTCATCACAGCATAGGCTTTAACGAGCATAACCGCCATTTCCTCGCGAGTAATAACGTCGCTACTGCCAAACGTGCCGTCCGCACGTCCCTTTACAATACCTGCTGCACTAGCCGCTTCTATCGCATTCGCATACCAAGCCGCAGCAGGAACATCGCTGAAAGTTATGCTAGCGGATGCTTTAAACTCTTGCGCCAGCTCAGATTGCTGCTCCTCTCCTTGTACCAACCCGGATTCTGGTTCAAGTGCTGACTGCAGCCCGACTCCTAGCTTCTGCTCCATCTCCAGCGCTCTGACGAGCATAGCGGTAAATTCCGCTCTAGTTACGCTAGATGCTGGTGCAAACGTATCCTCGGACACACCCATGACGATCTGCCGTGCCGCCAGCTGCTGAATCACATCGTTGGCCCAATGCCCGGCTGGGACGTCGCTGAACGCTTTCTTATAGCTTACAAGCGCAAGCTTGCCAAGCGCGTGCAGCTTCGCCGACAATCCTGTCTCTGACCAGCGGGCTCCTGCAAAATCAAGCGATCCGTCATCGCCAAGACGATATATTCCGAGCACGCCGCGCAAGACTGCCATTGCATCTCCCGGTGCTAAATCCTGATGAAAATGAATGTGGAGCGGCGCGGAGTACTTATCCAGCGTCAATATTTCTCCGTCCCCTGTTACAACGTACAATGCCAGTTCATATACCTTCCCTTGCGCTGCAAGAACGGCGTGCCCGCGCTGCTCTGCCAGATCCAGCAGCTTCCGAGCTTCCGCGTCGGCCAAAGGCTGGAAGGAGAATACAATCTGCGCGCTGCTTAGCTTGCCGTCCGGAATCAAGCCGACCAACTGCTTCACGACGGAAGCAGGCACGTCTAGCGTAAACGGCTCTGTCTTCACGGTAAGCCCGTTCGTACCATCCATGGCCGCTGCATCCCCCGGCAGCAGCAGCTTGCTTTTGCCCGGCTCGACCATGACCGTAACCATGCCATCTTGCGCAGCAGGGCTGCTCACTGTCTGCTCATCCGCAGGACGCGCCGCACTCCCCCTTCCTCCGCCTCCACCACTGGACGGCGTGGAAGGTGCGGATGGCGAAGAACCGGAATCCCCGTTTCCAGGTTCTTGCGGCTTTTCTTTTTCTGGAGCAGATAAGACGATGGTTCCACCCTGGTCCTTGCCCGGAATAGATACGGTCACCTTACCGCCGTCAGCTACTGTGTGCTTGGTCTGACTGTATTCCTCGGTCAGGATCGTTCCTGCGGCATAAGGAACTGTAAACTCGACTGCCTTGGCCTCTGCCTTCGTGTTTAATCCAACGATTACCTTCTCATTTCCATGCGTTCTGGAGAATATGACATATCCGCTCTCGTCCGATCCGCCAAGCTTAGTCCGCGTCCCCTTGGAGAACGCCTTCGAATGCTTCGCCCGAATTTGCAGCAGCTTTGTGTAGTGGCCATGAATATCCATAGCCTCGGTATCATGCCCGTCTACTTTATCCCAAGGCATATCATCGCGATTCTCATTGAATTCGCCCAGATCCATGTCGCCGGCCGTACTGCCCGATTGCCCCAATTCCTCACCGTAATAAATGACCGGCTGACCCTTGCTCGTCATTTGCAGCGCTGCTGCAACCTTCAGCTTGCCGATGTCTCCGTCTACATAGTGGGATAGAAATCCGCTTTCATCATGGCTGCTTAAAAATTGCCCGAACGTCTTATCGCTCGCCAGCATGCCGTTCCGCTGCTGCAAATAAGACTCCACGCTGTCGATTTGGCCATTGACGAAATCCCTGGCTTTTTCTTTAAACTGAAAATCCAATAATGAATCCATTTGACCGTTCCCCAAAAATCCCCCGGTATTGCCTGGAGATGCCCCATAGTACTCGCCAATCAGCTTGAAGTCCGGCTTCACCTTCGTCAGCTCGTTCTTGAAGGCCCTCCATGTCGTCTCATCGACATGCTTCACCGTATCCACGCGGAAATAGTCAATCGTGTCGCCGCGATCCGTACGCGCTTTATCCAGCCAGCCGACCTGCCACTCAATCAGCTTATTCCTGACCTCGGCCTCCTCCGTCTTAAAGTCCGGCAAGCCCGCCAATTCGCCACGAACCGTGTCCGTGCCGCCGTCACGCAGCATGCCGGCGAATCTTTCCTGATCGTCCGCTGTCGGGTAGCCCGCAACTCCGGCAGCCTGATCGCCTTGCTTCAAGCCATAGCCGGCATGATTCAGCACCACGTCGACCATGATTTTGATGCCGCGATCATGAGCCTTGTCGATGAGCTCCTTGAAATCGTCGATATCGCCGAGATGCTCATCCATGATCTCGAAGTTCTTAGCCCAGTACCCGTGGTAGCCGAACTGCGGCCCATTCTTGCCATGACGAACATCAAAATCGATGTTGTCTACGATCGGCGTAATCCAAATCGTGTTGATCCCCAGCTCATTCAAGTAATCGAGCTTCTCGATAATTCCCCGGATATCGCCACCATGGTACGCTTCCGGCTGAGCTGGATCGTAGCTTCCCGGAATATGGTTCGGATCGTCATTGCTCGGATCGCCATTATAGAAACGATCTGTCAGCAAGAAGTAGATTCTCGCTTCATCCCAGTCAAAATCCAGCGGCGAGTTCCCCGTTCTCGCCTTCACTGTAATTTCGACGGCACCCTGGTGCTTATTGCCGTATTCATCAATAACCGTAAGTCCTATCCTTTTAGTGCCAGCTGCTATGTGATCTGCAACGGATATCGTCCGTTCCAGCAGCTGAGGATCTATGACTTCTTTGGCTCCGCCCCCGAGCTCCCGCAAATCCGCATAAGCCTCGCGCAGCCTAACGCCTTCATCCCCGGTTACTTTCAGCGTCAACACCGCATTTTCATGGTAAGCAATCGCTCCATTCAGGCTTGATGGAGACACCTCTGCCTCAATGTTCAGCTCCGGCTTGAGGAACTCGACTACGGAGCGGCCTCCTTCGCGCTGTGGATTTTTGTCATCCGGGACAACCTTGTCCCGACCATTTTCGGTAACCGTGAAATCATAGTAATACTTGCCCTGCTCGACATTTTCCAAGGTATACACAAAATACTCGTTCTTCGCATCATAGGTCATAGCATAGCTCTGCTCATCCTGCCCAGACGACACATTCAGCTTCACAGCGGAAATCGTATCCATCGCATCCTGCCGGAACAGGCTGTCATCCCGGTAATAGAAAATAATATTTCCTTCGTTCAATACTGGCCCGCTAACTTCAGGCAGTATTTCAACCTCCATAACCATGCTTTGTACGTTGACCTTAACGAAGGTCTGCCCTGTACCGATCGGAATACTCCGATCATCAGGGATATCCTGCTTCGCCGTGCTCCAGTCCGTGCCTTTGCGGACGACAAAGCCGACAGAGCTACTGTCCGGCGCAGTCTCGATATTCGCAATCGCCACGCCGTCCCGAACGGTAAAGTTCACTTGCCCGTCGCTCACGCCGCCGGTTCCCCAAATCCATAGATTCCAGTCCTCATAATTTTGATCCGGACGCGTGTAGCGCAGCTGTACGGTCTTCTTGACGAAAGGTACAACCTGAATTTGCTTCTCCGCCTTAAGCTGTCCAATCTGGGCGGTGATCGTCACGTTCCCCGGCTTAAGTCCCTTAACTTCCCCAGACCCGCTTACGGTCGCGATAGAAGCGTCCGAGCTGCTCCAGGCTAGCGTCTTGCCTTTCAATATCTGGCCGAATTGATCCTTCAGCGTCGCATTTAATATCGTTGACTGGGTAGCATAGACTTCGCTCGCACCCGTTAATGTAAGCGTAGTTGGATGCAGAGTGCCGACCTGCACCGTAGAGGCAGCCTGAATCTGGCCGACGGCCGCCGTAATCGTTGCCGTCCCTTCCGATATGGCACTGATCATTCCCCTGTCGCTTACCGTGGCAACCGTACGGTCTGAAGTGCTCCACTTCATGCTCACTCCAGTCATCGGGTTGCCCTTCTGGTCACGGACAACGGCCGACATCGAGCGAATCATGCCTGGTTCCAGCCCTAAGGTGTCAGGAGTCAGGTCAATCTTGCTCACCTCCGGCGTGTACACCGTCTCTTCGTCGTACAGCACCATCATCGACCATCCGGCAACCTCAACATTTCCCGTTACCGGAGCCCCCAGCTTCGCCGTCCCGGCAGTTCGGTCATTAACAACGATGTTCCAGGCTGATTCGCCGGGAAGCGCTACGGTTCGGGCCGTCTGATTGGCGTTGTAAATGACGACGATATTGTTCCAGGTGTCACCGTTTGCATAATTTTTCAATTGAAACGACACGATGTTGCCATCGCTCTTCGTCACCTGCAAATGGTTAGCGATTGCTTCCTTGGAATTCATCCGGAAGGCCGGATGGCTTTTGCGAAGCTCAATCAAGCCTTGATAGTAATCGAATATGGGTTTGTAGTCATTCTTGTTATCCCAGCGAATCTGATTGATCGCATCCGGGCTTCGATAGCTGTTATGGTCGCCATATTTGGTGCGCAGCAGTTCATCGCCCGCATGCAGAAACGGTACCCCCTGCGAGGTAAGCACGATTCCGTTAGCCAGCAGCGAACGCCGCACCGTCTCATTGTCAAACACGCCGTTCCCCGTCCCGACATACTTGTAAGGCTGTGCGGCAGCAACCGCGTCGTCGATGCTTCCTCCGCCGTCCAGTATGCCGTCGCGGATGTTCAGCATGCCGAGCTCGGCATCCAGCCCCTGCGTTCTGATGATTTTATCCCAGAGATTCAAATTGTCATGCGCGGTAACATAGTTGACCGCTTCAGAAGGCTTCGCAGCGAAGGTATCCGTCGCTCCTTTAACTCCGGCAATGACAGCCGACTCCTGGCCGGATTCGCCGGTCGCAAAGCCCTTGCCTGCCCCGTCGCTATCCCCTTTGATCGCTCCGCGGACATCATCGTTGAATACGGCAAAGCCTTTATTGCGCTGCGTCCCCTTGATCGTCTTTTGGTTTTGCGGCAGCGGCGTCGGCCCCATATCCCATGGCTCGCCATACACGATCAGATCTGGGTCTACCTCCTGGTGCAGCTCATTCGTCACCTCGGTCATCGTATCGATATCAATGAGTCCCATCAGGTCAAACCGGAATCCGTCCACGCCGTATTCTTTAGCCCAATATTTCACGGAATCGCGAATATACTTGCTGACCATCGGCCGTTCCGAAGCGATTTCATTGCCGACTCCGGTGGCGTTAGAATACGTTCCTGTATCTGTCGTACGATAATAGTAGCCCGGTACGATCTTGTTGAAAGGCCCGTCTTCAATCGAGAAGGTATGGTTGTATACGACGTCCATCACAACTCCGATGCCTTCGTCGTGCAGGCTCTGAACCATTTCTTTAAATTCGCGGATTCTTGCCCCTGGATCGGTTGGATTACTGGAATAAGATCCTTCGGGCACATTGTAGTTTTGCGGATCATAGCCCCAATTGTATTTCGGAGCAGCGGAGGACGGATCGTCTACCGCCAGCTCGTTCACCGTCTTGAAATCATAGGCGGGCAATAGGTGAATATGTGTTACTCCGAGCGCTTTTAAGTGATCGATTCCCGTGGGATGCCCCTGGGACGTCGTCGTTCCTTTCTCTGTAAAAGCCTTGTATTTTCCTTTATGCGTCATTCCCGAATCCGGGCTAATGGAGAAATCGCGGATGTGCAGTTCATATAGTACCGCATCGGTAGGCTGAACCAGCGCCGGTTTATTTTCCGGTGTCCACGAGGCGGGATTCGTATCCTTCAAATCAATGATGGCTGTACGCTGCCCGTTCGCCGACACGGCAACCGCATACGGATCTACCGCATAATTCACCGTCCCGTCCGCAAACTCTACCTTGTACATGTAAAATTGCCCTTTTAAATCGCCGGATACGGATCCCGACCATACCCCGTTTTCCGAACGGCTCAAAATCCGCTCCGTCCCGCCCGAATCATCGGTCACCAGGCCGTTCTCGTTATAATCGCCTTCGCTGCCGTATAGCGATACGCTGACTTTAGCCGCGGTAGGCGCCCATACCTTGAACGTGCTGCCAGCCGGGCTATACGTCAATCCCAGATCGGTGCCAGCATAATAAAAGGATGGATCGTCCAATATTTTGCGCATCGTGACCGAGGTAGGCGCCAGGTTAGCCGACTGCACGGTGTACGCATGAGTAACGTCGAACTCTTGTGGATCAGCTATCGTGATTTTAAGCTTTCGGTCGCTCAATTTGACGGCATTCACGGACAGCTTCCTGTTTCCATCAGTGATATCCGTCAGCTCGATCGTGCTTATATCTGCATCCGCTACTGCGCTGCTGGCTTCAGCGATTAACGTATCCAAGCTGTCCGCCATCACGCTGCTGAACTTCGGTGAAGTATCCGGCTTCGTAAAGTATACCTTCGGGTCGTTCTCCACCATGTACACGTCAGCCATAGTCTGACCCGCCGGCATTTCTACTTTGCGATCCATCTCCTGAGCGCTCCAGTCGTTGCCGGGAACGCTCAAACGCATCAGGACGCCGATTTTCGGAGAAACGGAGGTATAGGTTCCAACCGCAAATCCTTCTGCATCCACGCCGGTAAAGGCATAGCCGCTGCCATCCTTGCCCTCTGGCCAAATCCACATATTCCAATCGCTCTGCTTGCCGTCATAACGGAAATAATGCAGATTGAAGGTATACAGATCAGATGCCACAGTTATCTCTTTCTCGCTGCTTCGCCCCCCGTGTTCGGCAACGAGCGTAAATTTCGTGACGGTCGTATCTTCCCCAATGACCAGCTTGCCGCCGGATATCGCTACCCCGACCAGGCCGCTCTCCTTCAATGACCATTGCGGAGACACGCTTGCAGTCGTCCCGTCCGGTTGAACAAGCGTCGCTTGCAGGTCTATCGAGCTTCCCTTTCCAACGCTATCCGGCAGGCCGATTTGGATGCCTGGAACGTGAACAACCGAATTGCCGTCGCTTTGCAGGGGATTTAGCGGGTCTGTAAAATTGTCATCCCATTTCGTACGGCTTGAATTGAACTTATATAGATAAGAGCCCGGTGAGAGATGCATTGTTGCCGAGAACACGTCCTCTGCATCTTTAACCATCGCCTCGCTCTTATCTAACGACCAGCCGTTCATCGAACCGATGACGTAAAGCTCATTTCCCGTATAGGTATTGTTGTTGAAGGTGACGGTTCCATCCCCATGAATGACAGGGCTGACAAGAATGCGATCAACAACCTTCAAATCCACTTCTGTTGCGATATCTTCATAGACGGCCGATATGACCGTACTGGTTCCGGCAGCCGCATGTTCGGCAACCTCTACTTTGCCGCCGGCTACGGAAATCTCGCCCGGTTGGCTGGATGACCATGCGGCATAGCCCGTTAAATCCAACACCGTGCCATCCGCGAGAATTCTTACGGCCTTCAAGTCGAAGGACTGCCCTTTGACCACTTCTTTTCCAGGTGGATGCCCCGCGGCATCTCGCATGCTTAAGCTATAGATCGCGGAGTTCACGCTAATTTTAGATTCATTGAGAGGATCAGCATAAGAAGCATTCCAATCCCCGTCTGCTGTCGAAAATTTATATTCGACGACTCCTTTATTAGCGATGAAATCCGTTTTCGGAATAGTGTATGAATATACATTCAACCGGGTTCCATTCTCGGTGTAAGAGCTTACTGGCGTCATTTCTATAAAGCTATTCCAGCGGGATGCTCCAAAGCTTCCCACTACGTACAGCCTGTTCTCTTCCGTGACCCCGGCTACAGTTACTGAACCGTCTTCGTGGAACAAGGGGCTGTGCAGTTCATTCTGACCTCCTTGCCTGGCGGCCATCGATGACTGCTGATCAGCCTCCCCGAACGCTTGACCGACCCCCAGCAAGTTAACGATCATCAAGATAACCAGACCTAATGCAACAAAGCGAAATGATTTTTGATTAGCCATATGAGCAATAGACTCCTTTCTTGGCAATGCATTTTTGAACTCAAACAATCGCCTCAAATCTACAGCTAAAAAGCGCATCCCCCCTTTCCGCGCCTGATTGACATTCGACATTGACACTTCGGTGCGCAAACGTTACCACATTTGTCGAAAAATATTCTAGAATGATCCAAAAAATATGTAAGCGCTATATCCGCATCCCCAATATAACTTAAGCGTTTAACTTAATTAAAACGTTTGCACGAGTTGTTTTTTAGCATTTTTACAAACTTTTCTTCATTTATCTCTTCATTTCTCGTTTTGTCTTTCATATTCGAACCTGCCGCCTTTGCCGTATATATTTTAGTAAAATGCGTTATATTTCATAGATATGCCCCTGAATATCTCACTTTGTCGGGGATTATCTATTTACTTTCGTTGGCCTTTGGATTAAGATTACAATGTAAAGCAAACGGTTCCACAGGAGGTTATTATGGCTGTAACCATTAAAGATGTTGCTAGAAAGGCCGGAGTATCTCCCTCCACCGTGTCCCGGGTGCTGTCCAATCATCCAAGAATCAGCACGGAGACTTCTCAAAAAGTAAAAGCGATCATGGAGCAGCTTGGCTACCATCCCAACATTATGGCGAAGAGCCTGGTATCCAAGACAACGAACAGCATCTGCATTATGCTTCCGAAATCGGCCGAGGAATTGTTCTCGAATTACTTCTTCATGGAATTGATCCGCGGTATCGTCACCCAGGCAAGCCGTTTGGGATATGATGTATTAATCAGCTCGGGAGCGAATGAGAAAGAAGAGGTTGAAGGCGTATCCAGACTGCTTAACGGACGCAGGGTCGATGGAGTCATTTTGCTCTATTCCAGAACAGAGGATCCTGTCATCGATTTTCTGCATGAGAACGGCCATCCCTTTGTCCTGATCGGACGGAGCGACCAGTACTCCGATATTTTGTCCGTGGATACCGACAACGTCCAGGCATCCTATGATGCGACGAAGCACCTGATTTCACTTGGACATGAACGCATCGGATTCGTAAGCGGCCCGCCGGAGCTTGTCGTCTCCAAGGATCGCTTGAAGGGCTACATGAAAGCTCTTGCAGATGCGGGACTGGAATCCCGTCCTGAATGGATTGTAGAGGGAGAATTTCTGCAGGAAAGCGGCTACCGGGCCATGTCGTTCTTCATGAATCTTCCGAATCGCCCGACCGCGCTCGTCCTGATCGATGATGTGGTCGCCTTTGGGATATTACGCGGTTTGCATGAACTAAATTATAAAGTGCCCGAGGACTTGTGTCTGGTGAGCTTTAACAATATACCTTTGTCCGAGTTGTCAACGCCGCCGCTGAGCAGTATCGATATCGGCATTTACAATTTGGGATATACCGCTTCCCAGGTACTGATCCAGTCGATCAAAAATAATCAGGACGCTTCTTACCAGAAGCGCCAGATTATTCCGCACCGGCTGATGATCCGTGAATCATCCATCCATTCCGTCCGCTCATAACCGACGGGATTCATGAAGCCTTGTCCATGAGAATCGAGCTTCACTTAGATTCATTCGCGTTGAAGCTCTGTCCTCTTAAAATAATTGAAGCCTTGCTGCTTCTTTTATTTTTAACATTTTGTTCAAACGTTTGCGCTAAAAGGAGGAGAGGTTATGACCTCAATCAAAGCATGTCTCTTTGACCTGGACGGAGTCCTCGTCGACACGGCCAAGTATCACTATCTGGCATGGAAGCGGCTCGCGGATGAGCTCGGGTTCAAGTTCACCGAGCAGGATAACGAGAAGCTTAAAGGGGTTAGCCGCATGGCATCCCTGGATATTTTGCTTGGCATTGGTCAACTGCAGTTCGATGACGCTAAGAAGCTCGAGCTCGCCGAGCGAAAAAACAACTGGTATTTCGAATCCATTTCCAAAATGGATCATACGGAAATATTGCCGGGGGCGCTGGAGTTCCTTATGGCCTGCCGGGAAAACGGCCTCAAGACGGCTCTCGGATCGGCCAGCAAGAACGCGATGACCATTCTTGATCATACCGGTTTAACCCCATACTTCGATGCCATTATCGATGGAACACATACAAGCCATGCTAAGCCCGATCCGGAGGTATTCCTCCTTGGGGCTGCGGCCCTCTCCGTACCTCCGGGTCAATGCGTCGTCTTTGAAGACGCCGAGGCCGGGGTTGAGGCGGCGCATCGCGCGGGTATGAGCTGCATCGGAATCGGCTCGGCGGCCACACTGGGCCAGGCTGAGCTAGTTATTCCCTCCCTGCAGCATATGACGGTAGGCCGTCTTAAGGAGTTGAATGTCGTTCGTTGACTTCCTCTGCTCGTTTTGCAAGTCCGTATGAAAGTGCATTTTCTACTTCATCATATGATTAAAGGAGTCTGGTTATAGTGAGACAATACTTAAAAATAAACGAATGGTCGATTATCGAGGAATCCTTCGATCCGACCACCCATGAAATATCTGAAAGCATATTCAGCATCGGCAACGGGTTCATGGGCCAGCGGGCAAATTTCGAAGAGAAATACAGTGGTTCCTCTCTGCAGGGAAGTTACATGGCAGGCGTCTATTACCCGGACAAAACGCGTGTTGGCTGGTGGAAGAACGGATATCCGGAATACTTCGCCAAAGTACTGAACAGCACGAACTGGATTGGGATCGACGTATTTATAGGAGGCGTGGAGCTTGATCTCGCTCAATGCAAGGTCAGCGATTTCGTTCGTGAATTGAACATGAAGGAAGGCACACTGTCACGCAGCTTCAAGGCAGAGCTTGAGGACGGCAAGCAAATCCAAGTGGAGGCGCTGCGCTTCGTCAGCATGGCCCGCCATGAAATCGGAGCGATCCGCTATGCGATTACCCCGCTGAATTTCAGCGGTACGATTCGCCTCGTTCCTTATCTTGACGGTGACGTACAGAATAAGGATTCCAACTATGACGAGAAGTTCTGGCTGGAAGTAGAGAAGGCAGCAGCGGCGGATATGTCCTACGTGACGCTGAAGACGAAGAAGCTCGATTTCCATGTGACCTCGGTCATGGCATATGATATTTTCAAAGACGGCAATAAGCTGGAGATAACTCCATCCCTTCAGGAGCGTGAAAAATTCGTTTCCAGTGAGGTAACGATTGAAGCTGCCGCCGGAGAACAAGTGACACTGTATAAATACGTGGCTAATGTGACTTCCCGAAACTATGGCCTGGGCCAGCTTGTGGAAGCCGGCAAAAGATCGCTGGCAGAAGCTGCTAAGGCCGGGTTCGACACATTGCTTCGCGAACAGGTAGACACCTGGGCCGCGAAGTGGCGCGAGAGCGACATTATTATTGAAGGCGACGTGTCTGCACAGCAGGCGATTCGTTTTAACATTTTCCAATTGAACCAGACTTATACCGGCGATGATGATCGCCTGAATATTGGCCCTAAGGGCTTTACGGGTGAAAAATACGGCGGCAGCACCTACTGGGATACGGAAGCTTACTGCCTGCCGTTCTACCTCAGCACGGCGGATTCCAGCATCGCCCGCAACCTGCTTATCTACCGCTATAAGCATCTGGAGAAGGCGAAAGAGAATGCCAGAAATCTTGGCTTTACTAAAGGCGCCCTCTATCCGATGGTAACGATGAACGGCGAAGAGTGCCATAACGAGTGGGAAATTACGTTTGAGGAAATTCACCGCAACGGCGCTATCGCTTATGCGATTTACAATTACGTCAACTATACCGGGGATCAATCTTATCTCGGCCAATACGGTCTGGAGGTGCTCGTGGAAATTTCCCGCTTCTGGGAAGAGCGCGTCAATTTCTCCAAAGACAAGGGCAAATATGTCATGCTTGGCGTCACGGGCCCGAACGAGTACGAAAACAACGTGAACAACAACTGGTATACGAACCGGATTGCCGTCTGGACGATGGAATATACGCAGGAAGTCATGAGCTATTTGAAGGAGCATGAGCAGACCCGTTATTCGGAGCTGGTCGATAAGCTGGAGCTGAAGGACGAGGAGATCGCCAAGTGGAACGACATCATCGGCAATATGTACTATCCGTACGATGAGGAGCGCGGCGTATTCCTGCAGCAGGATGGATTCCTGGATAAAGAAATCATCCCGGTCAAAGACCTTAAGCCGGAGCATTTGCCGCTCAACCAAAACTGGTCCTGGGATCGCATTCTCCGCTCCTGCTTCATTAAGCAAGCTGACGTGCTGCAAGGCATTTACTTCCTTGGCGACCAGTTCGACCTGGAGACGAAGAAACGCAACTTCGATTTCTATGAGCCGCTCACCGTTCATGAATCCTCCCTGTCCCCATGCCTGCATGCTATTATCGCTTGCGAGCTCGGCTATCAGGAGAAGGCGTACGAAATGTATCTGCGTACCGCACGTCTGGATCTCGATAATTATAACAATGATACCGAGGACGGACTGCACATTACGAGTATGGCGGGCACTTGGATGTCCGTAGTTCAGGGCTTCGGCGGACTGAAGGTGAAGGATCATGCGCTGCAGCTGCACCCGTTCGTCCCATCCCATTGGACATCGTTCTCCTTCAAGGTTATGTTCCGGGGTGCTCGTTTGAACGTCAATGTCACCGAGGACAGCATTACGGTCACGAACGAGACCGACACGCCTGCAGCGATCGTCGTCTATGACCGCAGCTACACGGTAAGCGGCCTTGGCGAAATTCAATGCGCCAGATCTTCCGTGAAAATTTAAGTTGTATGTTAAAAAAGGGTGTCCTAACCGTTCGTTGCGGTTAAGGACACCCTTTGTGCTTGTAGCTGTGTGGATTAGTTAGGCCGGCCGTGTTCTGCCTAATGATTAACTGCGGCTCCAGGGAGGTGCGCTTCTTCACCTTCTCCCGCAGAATTCTATATAAGAATTAGTACCCGGCCTACCATTCATTATGCAAGGACTTACTTAAACAAGCTCTTTCCATTTATTTTCCAGAACCTGCGGTTCATAAGACTCCATCCGCTGCAAAAGTTCGGCCGGTTCCGGGGAGATGTTGATCAGGCTCAGGTGAGAAGAATTAGAGAAGCCCTCTTTGATGCTATGCTCGACCATTTGAAGCAGAGGATCATAGAAGCCTCTGACATTCAGGAGGCCGATCGGCTTCTTATGAATTCCGATTTGCGACCAGCACAGCACCTCGAACAGCTCCTCATAGGTTCCGAAGCCGCCAGGCAGGGCAATGAATCCATCTGCCAGCTCTCCCATTTTCGCTTTTCGCGCATGCATGCCATCTACTTCAATAAGCTCGGTCAGCTCCCGGTGTACCATCTCTCCAGCGAACAGGCCGGACGGCATGACGCCGATAACCTCTCCGCCAGCAGTCATGGCGGCATTGGCCGCTTCGCCCATTAATCCGATTCTGGAACCGCCATATACTAAGCGATATTGATGCTCCGCCAAATAACTTCCCAGTTGTATGGCTGCCTGCTTATAGTCTTCATGCGAACCTAAATTCGAGCCTGCAAAAACACAGATCGTTTTCATTCCATCATCTCCTATTTCTGAATGCGCGACTTAATTCAAATTTTAATCGTCTTTATTACTATATTTTGCACAACGATTATTTTCAATATGATGTTGAGTTGATAACGTACTGTTAAAACTGCAGCCTTGCACGACCTAAAAGCTTAGCTTTAGAATCTGGAGCGGGTAAAAAGGATTAAGCATCTGTGATAAGGAACCGACCATACCATGCAATTGCAATGCTGTGCCAAATTTCTACGCCGAAGCACGTTAACTGGCGACTAGCCGAAGAGTATTAAATGGCTTGTTAATTGCTAACCGTAAGTACAATCATACCGATGCCATTAGCCTCCAAGCGGCTGCCCTCCAGTGAAGCAATATGCTCGCCTCCAAAGCGGATCGTCCATCCCCCCAGTTCAGGTAAGGTCACAAGGGTAAAATCTGCCGCAGCCTTATACAGCACATAAATGTGCTTGGCTGCATCCCCGCCTGCATGATTTCGCAGCGTAAACGCTACGCCATGCTCAGGCACCGGCTCAAAGAACAGATGCTCGCGAATTTGCTCCGCTGTACGCAGACGGAACGCCGGGTGGCTCTTGCGCAATGCAATCAGTTCCCTCATATACGCAACGTCGTTTTGGTGTGCCGCGCAGCGCTCCCAGTCCAGCCAATTCACGCTCTCCGGGGATTTGTAGCTGTTCTCCTCCCCGCCCTTCGTTCTCATGAATTCCTGCCCCGCATGCAGGAAGGGAATCCCCTGGCTCGTCAAAATCATCGCCGATGCCAGCCGATGCATGCTCATACGGCGTTCCTCGGAGTCATGGGCCGTGGAGAGAACGATTTTATCCCATAAGGTATGGTTATCATGGCATTCGACATAGTTGACCGCTTGCCCGGGCTGATCCGCAAAATTACGGATTTGGTCATCATACGCTATAGCACCAACGACCCCTCTGCGAATTCGTTCCTCGTATCCCTCTGCGCCGCTAATAAACCCTTTTTGGTCAAAATAGAATATGTTTCCTTTTATCGCGTCCCGATAATCGTCATTAAAATGTCCAATCCCGGGGAGCTTGGCAGCGTTGTTCTGGTGGGCTCTTTGCTCTTCTGGAAGAACGGTGTCCATCACCCAGCCCTCCCCGATCGTGAGGAGCGAAGGATCGATGGCATCGAGGCGCCGCCGAATCTCATTCATCGTCTCAACGTCCATCAGCCCCATCAAATCAAAGCGAAAGCCGTCCATATGATATTCGGACGCCCAGTACAGCACCGAGTCCACGATGAATTTTCTCATCATCGCTCGTTCGGAAGCACATTCATTCCCGCAGAAAGAACCGTCCGACAGTGTTCTGTCCTCTTTATAACGCAAGTAATATCCTGGAACAAGCTTGGTGAAATTGATCAGATACCAATCATAGACATGATTGTAGACGACGTCCATAATGACTCGCAGCCCCTGCTCATGCAAGGCTTGAATGCTCTGTTTCAACTCGCTAATGCGCAAGCCCGGCACATAAGGATCGGTGGCATAGGAGCCTTCGGGAACGTTGTAATTTTTAGGATCATATCCCCAATTGTACTGGGGCTGATCCAGCTTTGTTTCATCGACGCTTTCGGTGGCGTAATCGTAGACCGGCAGGAGCTGAACATGCGTCACGCCTAATGATGCGATATGATCGAGGCCTGTTTGGATGTTATCCGGCCCCCTAGTCCCACTCTCCGCAAGACCGAGGTACTTCCCCTTATGCGTAATGCCGCTGCGTGGGTGACTCGAAAGATCCTTGACGTGCAGCTCGTAAATGACCGCATCGACGGCTGCCTCAAACGGCGGTTTACGGTCATCCTCCCACCGCTCCGGGTTTGTGCTCTGCAAATCAATAATAGCTGCTCGATCTCCGTTTACCCCTACGGCTCTGGCATAAGGATCGGCTGCTTCATTCCAGTCCTGCCCTATTTTTACACGATACGTATAGTAGCGCCCCTGATGATCTCCTGACGCAGTCAGTAACCAGGTGCCCTGTACATCACGCTTCATAGGCAGCATCATCATAGGCTCCGAATCGTCCCATGATCGATAGAACACAACATGCGCTTCCGAAGCCGTCGGTGCCCAAAGACGGAATTTACTCTCCTTCGGCGAGTAAGCAGCACCCAGGTCATCGCCGTCATAATAGAACATTTCATCAAATCGCTCATCGAAGACGGATATGCCTCCAGTTACCGCAAGGTCACCATAATCGACAACTACGTCATGCTCACGTTGTACCGCCAATCTATTCACTCCAATCACGAAATATAAAGGTCAACTTAAACGCTTAAGCTATGATATGAGCGGCATTATATCACCGTTCAAGCGCGAGTGTCAATTCGTTGATTCACTATCAGCAGGGGACACATAATGATAATCCTCAATTTCATCATATGCCTTGCGCAGCAGCTTCTCCATGACGGCAATAGCCGTTTGGGCTTTGTCCTCGTTATTGAACACAATACGCCGCACTTCCCTTGGAAGCAGATACTCTGCCCCAACATTCGCGATAACGATCATATCCTCGGCCCGCATGTAAGGCACGGCCATAACTGCCAGCCACTCATTTACAAAGATCCCCGGCCTGCCCTGGCGTGCTTGGACGTATTGCTCCAGCTCTTCCCGCGTGTTCATTTTGTATACATTCTCCGGGCAGAAGCTTTCCGTGAGGGCTTCCTCCATCCCTTGATTATTAAATTTCCCCGTTACGAGAAAAGGTTCCAGACCGGCCATGCTGCTGCCTTCGGCAATCATTTGCCTGGCCCGCTTGATCGCAAATTTATAATCGGGAACGATCTTTCGAAACATCGTATCGTCGATATAGCTATCGATGACGATAATCGGTACGGTAAATTTACGTGAGATGTTGAAAAAGTGCTGCTCCGGCACATCGATGATGAACAGCGCATCGAGCGTTCTTTTTAAAATAATGTCCAGCTCTACCTCCACACTGTCTGTGCCTGCCACGATCACGTCGTAGCCCCGTTCATTGAGCAGTTCCTGAAGCTTCATCGCCAAGTCGTGGTAACGGCTCTTCTGCCAAGGCATATCGTTGTGATCCTTAAGCGTAACAATAGCGACCAGCTTGGAAGACGTATTCCCTACCAGACTGCGTGCGGCCATATTAGGTACATATTGAAGCTGTTTGGATATTTCGAGAATGCGCTGCCGGGTCTCCTCGCTTATTTTTTGCTTCGTATTGTTGTTAAGCACATAGGATACCGTGGCCAAAGATACATGGGCTGCCTCGGCAATATCCTTCATTGTCACCTTGTTCATTCCTTAATCCCCCACCAAACGCTTTTGGCTGTTTCTTATTACTAATATCATATCCGAATGGGGAATAAGGCACAAAGTAACGGACAAAATGACAACGAAAATATTTAGGAAAGAAAGAACAGCCCCTTCTTAGAGGCTGCCCGTCTGTATTCTATCTTACGCCGAATGGGTATCGTGGTATTCTCATCCTTTGTATCCTTATCGACACCACGCTAAACAATGCAAATATTAGGCGCTTTTCGCGGAAATTAAATGCAGATTGCTATGCAAGCGATGGGGAAAAATCGCAGCAAGGACCGCGTTCTTTTCTTCTTTGAACGGGGAAGGGCTTGCTTGGACAAGCGGTTCGGCATTCACATTAGCTATGGTTACCGACTTCGTGATTACATTGGCGCTGCCCTGCTTCAGGCGAAGACTCGCCGCTCCCGACTGATTCGGCTTGAGCTGAACGGTAAGGTCTTTGTAGGCCTGCCCCTGGGCATTCGCCGTCAGTGAAAAATCCGGGCTATATCCATAGGCCGACCAGGTTCCGTTACTATTTTTGAACCGGGCAATTTGCTCACCGCCGCTGAGGTAAATTCCTGCCTTAAGGCCGGTTACCGTTTGCCCTGGGGCAAGGCCATCCACGGTTAAACGAATAGTGAACTCCTGCGCGCTCGGCAGCTGGGACTGATGCACGAAGGCATATGAAGGCTCGATCGCCGGCGGCTGCGAAGAGCCGTAAGAGCCTGGCTTGAAGGTTGACGGGTCATACCATTTATAGCCTGCGGCCGGCGATGACCACGGCTCAGGCGCCGGCTCCGTCGAGGCCGATGGCACCTCATCTGCACGCAGCACAGTCGGATTATCAAGAATAAGTCCTGGCACCTGGCTTAAAGATGTATAGCTTTCATCATGAGCAAGCCATTTCATAGTCTGCACGAGGAATAGCCCGTCATCCGCTTCTTTGAAGCCGTCATATGTCGTCTTCTTGGCCCCATTTTCTTCTCGAACATACTTCGGCGTGGCATCCTCAACAGGTGAAGAATCGCCGATAAATGCCGCTTTGCCAAGTCCAAGCTTGGCAATGGCCGCATACGGCCCTTCCGCCCGTCCACCGCCGTTATAGACGCCGCTATCTACGGCATTGCCCCATGCCGGTACTCCGGTAGGAACGTACACAATTCCCTTCGCCTTCGTCGGGTCGATAATCGCCAGCGTGGAGCCGGCATGCATGGCGACTGCGCTTACTCCCGACGTAATCCCGAACGATTGGGAGGGCGCGACAATATCGGTCGCGTTGACATCGCCAAGCGCATTATAGCGGAAGCGAACGCCAAAATGGTCGGCGAGCCAATCCGAGCTTGTAACGTTCTGCATCGCTGGAGAGGATGCTTCAGCTACGCTCATGCCTTTGGTCGGAAGCTCATAGGCGCCGCGGCGGTACCCGTTGAATACCTCCGAGGAATCCCAGCGGTTCTTATTGCGATCCGCATTATAATGATCCGCGATAAAGAATACCGCGCCTCCGCCTTGAACATACTGGACGATGGCGTCCTGCTCTGCAGACTTGAAGGGGATATTCGCTTCCGGAATGACGAATACGTCATAGTCTTTGAGGTGATCGTACGTTATCGCCGGGGTATCGAATTGATGAGGAGCCGTGCGCTCCAGCGACTCTACCGCAAATCCTGCGGCCCGCAGCCCGTCGGCAAAGTCGGAGAACGCTCCGTCGATGATCCAATCGGCAGCCCCAGCGGTTTGGGCGTGGGCGTTGTCGAAGAGCACTCTTTTTCCCGTACCGTCAGGCAGTGCCGGATTGCCCCCATTCCCCGGATGCTCCTCACCCGGTTGGCCTTCACCCGGTTGGCCCTCGCCAGGCTGTTCTTCTCCCGGATCTTCACCCGGCTCCGGCTGCACAGGGTCTGCAAGCTGAATCGTTGAGACGCTCTTGAGCCCAGGGAAATTGTTATAGGCCGTAAGGGTGCCAGCCACATCTACGCGTTGTCCGATCAACCCCGGGTTGCTTTGCAAGCCGAAATCGGCTCTAAGGCTGGAAGGAATCTGCACATCGATCAGCTTAGCCGGTTCTCGCTCGGCCGGATCGTCGGCAATCAAGAAATTGTAGTCATTCGAAAAGGGACTTTGGAACTTCGCCGTAAGGGAGCCGGCAGCATGTCCAACAATATAGCCGCTGACCCGGGCTGCCTCCCCATTGTTTCCTTTAGCGATAGCCTCAGATACCGTAAGTGCGGCTGCTGCTTGCGCCTCAGCGTTGACGCTTACCTCGGCATGCCAACCACTAGGCTCCGGGCTGCTTTGAAGCTGATCCCCCTGGGCATGCACATTCGCCGCCGTAAAAGGAGTGAAGCCAATAACCGTCGTTACCGTTAACGCACCCGCTACTACCCACTGAAGCCACTTTCTTGTCCATTTCATAGTCATCCGTAATCGATTCCTCCCTCTCTCAATTCATAGATTACCTCCTTATAATAATTGCAGATAAATTCCTCAGTATGGTTTTATTGTAAAATTATTGTAAAATATCATCCGTGGCAAATTTGTGTCTTTGATTAGCTTTCCAGCCAAGCATGCTATATAATTAATAGTATTTCATATCTTATTATTTGAAGGAGTAGATGAATCGAATGGATAGTGACAGGCTTTTGGTACTAAACTTGGTGCTGGTCGCCATACTAATCGGGTTTACAGCGTTTTTCGTAGCCGTGGAGTTTGCCATCGTACGGGTACGGGCAAGTCGAGTGGATCAAATGATAGCCGAAGGAAGCAAGAATGCTTTATCGGTAAAGCAAGTGACTAGCAATCTGGACGGTTACTTGTCGGCTTGCCAATTGGGAATCACGATTACAGCGCTCGGACTTGGCTGGTTAGGGGAGCCAACAGTGGAGAAAATACTTCATCCATTGTTCCATAGTTTGAATGTACCTGAAGCAGTAAGCAGCGTTATTTCATTTATCATCGCTTTTGCCGTGATTACTTATCTTCACGTTGTTGTGGGGGAATTGGCTCCGAAGACGATCGCCATCCGCAGAGCAGAGCAAGTTGCTTTGATTACAGCAAAACCACTTATTATTTTCACCAAGATCATGCATCCTTTCATTTGGGCGCTAAACGGCTCAGCGCTTCAGCTTGTCCGTCTTTTCGGGATTAAGCCTGCCAGCGAGCATGAAGAGGCCCACTCCGAGGAAGAGCTGCAAATTATTATTAACGAAAGCTTTGAGAGCGGTAAAATCAATCAGAGCGAATACGGCTATGTAAATCGGATATTTGCGTTTGACAATCTATTAGCCAAAGAAATTATGATTCCGCGTACCGATATGGTGTGCTTATATACAGACAAGACCCGGCAAGAAAACCTGGAAATTATCAAAGAGCAGCAGTATACCCGATTCCCTGTCGTCGAGGGACATAAGGATAATATCGTAGGGATTATTAACACGAAGCAATTTTTCCTCGCATATGAGGATAATCCGAACCTGGAGGTTTCCTCGATTTTGCAGCCGGTTATGGCTGTATCCGAGGTGACACCAGTCAATGAGCTGTTAAAAAGAATGCAGGATGAAGGCACTCATATCGCTATCTTAATCGATGAATACGGCGGGACGGCCGGACTGATCACCATTGAAGACATCCTGGAGGAAATCGTCGGCGAAATCCGTGACGAATTCGATAAGGAAGAGGAACAGCCGATTGTCCATCTGGATGAGTACCACTTGATCGTCGATGGTAAAGTAACGATTAACCAGATTAATGACATCATGCTGACCGACCTTAATACCGAGGATGTCGATACGATCGGCGGCTGGCTGTATGGCATGCAACCGGAAATGAACGAGGATGAGACTTTCGAGCACCAGGGCCTCACCTTTAAGCTGCTGGAGAAGGAGCCACATCGCTTCAGAAAGCTTGAAATTATCAAGCAAGCAGCTGAGCCTGGAGAAGCACAGGAATAAGACTAACATTAAAAACCTCGATCCTGAGAGATATAAATCTCGGGATCGAGGTTTTTTGGGAATTATGCAGATATGATAGTTATATTCATTCCTCTTCGCCAATCCACACGGTTTTGCTGCGGAAGTCCTCTCGCCTGCCCTTAGGCTCGCTCATGTCCGAAACGCCAAGGTAGATGAAGCCCAGCATCTTATCCTGTGAACGAAGCCCAAAAGCTTCGTTCATGATGGAGCTATAGCACGGCTCTCCTGTTCTCCATACCGCTCCGAGGCCCAAGCTGTGTATCGCAAGAAGCATGTTCTGTATCGCAGCGAAAACGGCCCCGTATTCCTCCAGCTCGATGACGCCCGGCCGATCAACGGGAGTTACGGCAACGGCAATGATAACGGGAGCGCGAAATGCCTTGGCATAAGCTTTATCCATAGATTCCCGTACCTCTGGGGAATCAGGGTCTTCGAGTTCATCGCGCATAATATCCGCCAGCGCCTGGCCCAATTTTCCCCGTCCTTGTCCTCGAAGTACAAAGAACTGCCACGGCTCAGTATGTCTATGATTGGGCGCCCAGGTTCCAGCCTCAAGGATCCGCTCAATCATCTCCACAGGAATGTTGTCTTGTTTGACTTTTCCAATACTTCTTCTAGTCGAAATCGCTTCCATTATGTCCATAGCTCGTTCCCCTCCTTTTTATTCATTTCCATTCTATCATTGTCAGCCGCCGGGCGACACCTCACCCTCAGTTCTCTTTGTTCCCGATGGCGATCCATCGTCCATCCACATCTTCAAAGACGAATTCCTTGTTATCGTAATCGGTTGTCGATAGCGGACGAACAATATTAACGCCTAAACCCAGCAGCTCACGTTGGATTTCTTCCTGCTCTGTAGTGATAAAATAGGCATCATATCCATACCCGTGCACAGCTCGATTCGGCAAGAAACCCTCCTTGCGGTTCGACTCTGTCAGCACAATCTCGATCGCATCCCGGTATAAACAAACATGGGGTTCCTTCGATTCAAGATAATAGACGGCCCGAAAACCAAGCCCCTCATAAAATTGGGCAGTCTTATGTATGTCAGGTGTCGGAAAAATTTGTAAACAACTAGAAAAACCTTTGCTCATATGAAATCTGCTCCTTTATAAAAATCTATGAATTCTCGAAAATGCTCATATAATGGAATGTTGTTGATCTTCATGCGTTATCGGCAAGCAAAATGACCTTAACGCCTTCCCCTCTGACTCAGTTTCATTCGGAGCCTATAGTACATCACTACAAACAATAGTAAGCCAACACATCCAAGAACAATGGTTAACCAATCGACACGAGTGATGGTTCCAAAAGCCACCTGAGTTTGCAGATACTCTACGGATGCATAGCTGTCAATTATATCGGGTACATAATTTTTAGTCAGTAACATTCCCCGAACGATGTTGAAACCAAACACGGATATAATAATAACGATAGCAACTATGACCGACTCAACAAGTACTCGCTTGTTTATGTTCATCCTGCTTCTCAATCCATCCTTCCTTCTCTTATAGAATAATGTGGGTGAGGTCATTGGAATGGCCAAGCCTTGTGCACTCTTGATAGTTCACTTAGATCTTCTTTGAGGCTAACATATAAATGAAGATGGCCTCTAAAATTTGCGGTAATTCCTGATGGTAAAAATTTGGGTGTCGAGTGGAGTTATGTATTTTCGCTTCTTCTGGGGGATGAATGTGAAATGGTTCAGTTACCGTCTGATAGCGCTTATCTTCGTCGTGTGGTTCGCTATGAAATTTAGCAAGCACTTCACCAGAAATACTTACCCAGTTATAGAAATACATCTGAATGATACCCTGATTTAAATGCTCAGTAATATATAATTTAGATCCGTCATGAAATGTCAGTGTCCAACGGGTAAAAGAACGGCTGGATAATAACCCCGATCCGTCACCGTCACTAGAGTCCATAATAATAGAACGAAATTCACGCTCCAACAACGTAATGTTTTATGCAGGACGTAGTTTCATAAATGTTTATTTAATAACACGAAGGAGATAAGCCCACTCGTGCGCATCCCTTTCTTCTTCCGGTGTTAACTCACCTTCACCCTTTAGGGCAAGGGTATCCTTATATTCGCCGCCGTATTTTTTCTCATAATGAATGACGACTGACAACATTTCAGCAAGTTCTTCGGCAGGTGTCATCTCTGCTTTCCGCTTTAAACGAGACTGCTCTACTTTATATGTTTCAGCGACCTCTCTGATCGTCATTCGATCTCCGGTTGGAAACAAGTAGAGGGCATTCTCTGGAATTCTTGCCTGCTTGTAACGTGCAGCTTTTTCAAAACCGATAAATCTGCCTTGATTCAGCCAGTTGTTAACGGTAGCGACACTAACTCCAAAAAAACGCGCAATGTCCCCTGTTGTATACATTCTTACTGCAAGTGCCTCCTCAGATGTCCCCATATTAGCCATATGGATCAACATTCTCTGCAGGGCTCGGTGATAGTTATTTTCTTCCATGGATTTGCGAATCTCTTGCAACAAAGCATCTGGACTTTCTATCGATGTCTTCTCTATATAGTTAGATAGTGCCTTAATAAATATCGATACCTTATCAGTATCGTATTCCGAAAGATGACCTTTAATCAGTTCGGATATCATGATTGCCTCAGATATTGCAATTTCCTTGTCAGTAAGATTAAACATATACATTCACCCCACCTCCAATTCTAACGAAAAAACACACAAACTTCAATCCAACTTCAATCGAACTAAAACAAAAGTTCAATCACTCTGCCTGAACCTTCACTAATTTAGTCCAGCCTAAATCCTGTCTAAATGCTCCTTCCTCTTTATGAACATATACGAGGTACATTTCATCCGAAAATTTAAAATCGTCATCTGCCTCGAAGTACATTCTCAATTTGTGGCTTCCTTCTTCCTGGGGGCTCCAAAAACCGATGAAATTCATGTAACCGTTCTCCAAATTTTCCTTGGGGATATTGTGCTTATTCAATGTATCTGCAACCTTTATTTCATCATCGCCTGCACTTCCTATGCTGCCCGGCACAAAAAAGCCCTCATCCTCTTTGGCGTCGAAAGACATGAAATGCAGCCCTGGCATATACGGATATACCATGTGCTGACTGTACTTCTTTTTATCGATATAAACCTCGAGCATGTAATCTTTATGATCCATGTTTGGGTTGAGGTTGCGCTTCAATGAAGCCTCAATATGGATATCTTCCGGGGTCGCTTCATTCTTATTTGACTCATGATAGACGTAGTAAGCTCCCAACAATAAAACAACACTACAAACGATCATAAAATATATTCTCTTCATCCTATTTCACCTACCCTCTATACATCTCGATGATCGCCTTTGCTTCTGAAATCACCCGATCACGTAGTTCGAACGGCTCCAGCACCCTGGCCAGCGATCCATAACCAAGCATTATTTCACAAGCGGAGTCCAGTGTATTGAACTCAACATCCGCTTCGATCCAACCATTTTCATCCGAACGGGTATGTAAAAGCTTCATATAACGCTGCTGATTTATACGGGTCAACACGGTTTTATTAAACTTGATTCTAGCAGGAAAGCGGGGTAAATTGGCTCTGAATTGCTGCGTGGAATGCTCCCAGTAAACAGCCAAGTCAAAGGATTCCGGTCGCTGAAACGTCTCATCCAATATCCTGGCATTCATTACCCGAGAGACGCGATAGGTACGCATTTCCCCTTCCACCCGGGCTACGAGATACCAGATGCTGCCCTTGGCGACTAAGCCGAGCGGCTCGACAATCCGTTCCACGACAGCTTCTTCTCGGTGATACTCCAAGCTGAGCTTGCTGTCCTGCCAAATCGCTTCTTGAATGATCGGCAAGTCCGGCAGCTGCTCGGCCGATCGATGCCAACCGGCACCGTCGATATGAATGCGCTGACGTACCCTTTCGGCGTCTCCCTGCAGCCGATCGGGAAAAGCGGCCAGCATTTTTTGATAAGCAAGCTCAAAAACACTGCCGAGCCCAAGGTCGCTAAGCAATGAAGAGGAATGAGCCAGCAGCAGGGCCTGCATCTCTTCCGGTTTCATTCCCGTCAGATCGGTGCGGTAGCCCTCTGTTAACGCCCAGCCCCCACCGGCTCCCCGTTCCGCAAACACTGGAACTCCCGAGGCGCTTAACGCCTCCATATCTCGATGAATCGTCCGCTCGGATACCTCCAGCCGCTCTGCCAGCTCGCGCGTCGTCAGCTGTCCGTAGTTTTGCAGCAATAACAGTATAGATACAAGCCGATCTGCCCGCAAGCCGCCTGCCTCCTTTTTATCGTTCCCTTGGTACCATCTGACCTACCATCTGACCCGATTTTATCATAGATATACGTCAACCGTTGTCATATATAAGCTAAAAATGCCGGCATAAACCGACCTCAACCTAAAAATTAGTAATAACGATTCTCCTAAGATCTATCTCTGTGGTCGACCGACCGCCGTCATGCAGCGAAACACCGCGCGCTGGGAGCTGCGCGCGGTGCGAAAACGTAGGTACCACCTTGCCTTACGGCTGAAGAAAGGCTCTGTCCGTCACATATATAAACCGCTCGCCACGAGCCATGACATGGCATTTCTGCTCAGGGAAATGCTCATAGAGATAATCTACGAAGTGGCCCGGCTTCTCTGCATTCCCGGCGAACACGTCATAATGCAGCGGGATGACCGTCTCCGCGCCTATTCTCACCGCGAGCTCGGCAGCTTCTCTGTAATTCATGTTGCCGACAATCCCGCGCTCCCGGCGGAAGTAATCCGCCCCATTGATTGGGAGCAGGGCAACGTCAGGTTGTATCGCACTCATTTTCTCCACCAGCTCGGGAAAAATCACCGTGTCTCCCGCATGATAAAGCGTGACCCCGTTCAGCTCGATGACATATCCCACATAGCGTGGCTTCCCGGCCGAGTCCTTCTCCAGCTGCTCATGGGCTGCAGGAATCGTCGTGATTTTGACTTTTGAAAACAGCTTTGCCTGCTGGCTGTCGTCCGCTTCCAATATTTGCGAGGCGTCTACGCCCATTTCGACCAAGTCCAGTTTACAGCAAGCGGGAGCCATGATGAGCGCTTCTTTGTTTTGCCGATGAAAAATAGGCAGTGTGCCTGCATCCATATGATCTACATGCTTATGCGTAATCAGGCAAAGGTCAGCCCCGATAATATCCTCAGGGGTGATCGGCGCAGGGTAAGTACGAGGTAAATCCAAGTGATCCGATACATAGGGATCGACATACACTGTTACTCCGTCACCCTTGATAATTACGCTCTCTTGCCCTAGAAACCAAATCGCCAGCGTCCCGAAGGGAACCTCGGTGCGGTTCACCTCTTGAATCAATGCTGCTCCTCGTCTATGATGCTTAGCCATGATTAATCCTCCTGTCGATCAGATGATTGTCCAGCTTGCTTGAAATATTTTGCCATCTCAAACTCCTGCTCGTTCTTTCCTCTGGCCGCTGCCTGCAGTGCTATTAAGCTGACTTGCAGATTATGATGGATTTCCTGGGCGGTACAGCGATCAATTGGTTTTAGCGGCTCAAGCATAGCTGCATTATTTATCAGGCAAAATATTTTGGAGTCGTTTATATTCACCTCATTAACAATCCCTTCAATCAGGG
The DNA here is from genome assembly GCF_042714055.1 of Paenibacillus lentus. Taxonomy (GTDB): domain Bacteria; phylum Bacillota; class Bacilli; order Paenibacillales; family Paenibacillaceae; genus Fontibacillus; species Fontibacillus lentus_A. Next base: position 429,098 of record NZ_JBHGVC010000005.1, on the reverse strand, counting down.
ATTCAATTCCCATAATATCGTTCAAATCAAACGTGCGATGGGTGTAGTTGCTATAGCTATGTAAACGCTCTGAGCTTCCACGGGCAATGCCGTATACCTGGTGTCCTAGATCAAGCAGCATGCCTGCCAACTGCTCGCCGATTCCTTTGGACGTTCCTGTAATAATAAAATGACCTCTTTCAACAAGCGCACCTCCATCAGGATAATTTTTTCAAAACAGTTCGTACGAGCCCATTTCCTTGCCTCAACGAGAGATTATAGCAGACGGGCAATGACTCGAGCTAGGGAAGAGTCGGATTTAATATGAAGCGGAAGTGCAATGACCTCGAACGATTTCACATTCAATAGCTGCTCCAGGTTAGTCAGATTCTCGGCAATGGGCATACCGTGGTTAAATAAATATTTGTGGATATCAAATGGATGCTTATCAGGCGAAGGCGTATCCATGCCGATCATTTTCACCTGCTTCCTGATCAACAGTTCCGCAAATTCTGGGGTCAATACAGGATAGTCCGTAAAATACTTCGCATCCCCAAAGTGCTTGCTATGGCCCGTGTACAAAAGCACGATTTGATGGGGTCTAATGAAGTGCTCATACTCTTCCTTATAATGAATGGTTGTTTGGGTAGATACGTCTAGCAGACACCCTTCTCCAATAAAAGTCTCCAGCGATAGTTCATTAAGATATATGTTCGAATCCGTTAAGTGCATAGGGCCATCAATGTGAGTCCCCGCATGCATGTTAATCGATAGCTGGTGATTGTTATAGTGATCCTTCTCGAAGCGCCTGGACTGGTGCAATACCGTCTCTTCATCGCCTGGAAATACAGGCATTCCATCTACAATAAGGTGGGAAAGATCAATGATCATTTGAAATCAACTCCAATTTTTTTGGAAAAACAATTCTGCCCATTTCAGCAAAGCCATTTTTCCGATATTATTCTGCTGCCGCTGCTCCCCGGTACAAAGAACGCCATCTTGTGGAATGTTTATTCAACAAGCTCAAACATTATCGCAGACTAGCTACTCGTTACGATAAACTAACATGTACAATTGCTGCCTTTTTATCACTGGCCGCTATTTTGTTATGGCTAAATTAGGTTTGAAGACACGCTCTAGCTCTAGTAGAGGTAGAAATCCGTGAACAAAGGGGAACGCTTCGTTTCTCCAGAACATGTCACACTCTGACCAGTCACTGCTGCTTCTTTAGTTCAACTTATATATAGTATAAACAGACGAACCTGACAACTACCTGTCAGGTTCGTCTGAAATAAATGGAGCGCCGCCTGGCACTTATTGCAGGGCGACCGTATCGCCTTCCTTCAAGCCTTCCAACACCTCGGTTTTATCCGTCGTCTCCAGGCCTGTCTTGATATCTCTGCGCTCGTATTGACCCGATCCTTTATCCAGCATGACATAGGCGGAGGTCTGATCGCGCATGACAGCTATCGACGGAAGAGCCAATACATTTTCCTTGCGGCTGGTCTCGATATCGCCGGTGAGCGATAGCCCGGCAATCAGATACTCGCTTGGCTCAAGAGAGATGATGACCTCGAATTGCGCCGCTTTATTCAAGCTGTCCTGGTCGGTTCCCGTCTTGGCAAATTTGGAGACATGCTTCACGGTTCCGGTCAGCGGCACATCCTTCATCGCGCTCATTGTCACCTTCACATTCATATCCGGCTTGATCCGGAATACATCCTGCTCCCCGACGAGGGCGGTAAATTGCAGCTTGTTCAGATCGACAATCTTGCCAATATATTGATTGTCGCTAAGCGCTTGCGGCTTCTTCGCTGCCGAATCGAACAGGAAAATGCCCGCAGCCGGAGCGCGGAATTCGGAATCCTGCAGCTTCAGCTTTTTCTGCTGCAGCTCCTGATGCTGAATCGATTTACGCACGTCCTCCAGCTCCTTCGTCAACCGCGCACTCTCCCGGTTGGCGAGCAATTTCTTGCGGCTCTCATCGGTTAGTTCGCCTCCTGTCGTCTCGGTGTCGAGCTCTGCGACAAAAGACTGCAGTTGGGTTTCCAGCTCGGCTTTGCGAAGCTCCGCTTCCTCACGTGTAATCTGGTTCTGCAGCTCGGTCTGATCCAGCCTGAACAGCACATCGTCTTTATTGACCTGCTGGCCGTCCTCGATCTTCCATTCCGTTACTTTGGAGCTGAACGGAGCATAGACTGGCGTCTCCTGCTCATACAGCGATTTTCCCTTGACCCGTATCGTGTGAACCAGTGTCTCTTTCGTTACCTGGAATGTGATGGCTTGGGACTCCATTCCCGGATCGGCGATCTGGGCAGGCTTCGACATGGAATACAGCACGTAGCTGATTCCGGCAAGAATGATGGCGATAATGATCCATTTTATTTTTTTCTTCACTTTCCCTGCTCTCCTTCTCTCATACCGCTTAGAATTGGCAGCTGCGAGGCCGTGTATGACTCTGTATGCAGCCCCGTTTCCCTCTGTTGCACCGTCTTGGCGGAGCATCTTAGGCCATGCGGAACGGATATCGAATCTCTAATCCCGCTTGATAGCGGTTAAAGCATCCGTCCGCGATGCGCTGACCGCCGGATAAATGCCCGATATAATGCCTGTCATGATCGCAAAGGCCAGCCCGACCGGAATGGCTGTATACGGAATAAAAATCGATATATCCGACTCCCCGCTATTCAATGACAAAATGAGCGCGTTGATTCCCCATACGATCCAGTAAGAAAACATAATGCCCAGCAGCCCTCCCAGGAAGCCGAGTAAGGCTGCTTCAACAATGAACATATTGCGGATCTGGGACAGATTGGCCCCCAGCACCTTCATAATGCCGATCTGCCGGCGGCGCTGATAGGTCGACATCGTCATGGCGACAATAATGGAGATCGAGGCGATGATCAAAATAAAGACGCCCGCACCGATCGCAATCGCCTTGAACACGGCGAATTGCTCCTCCAGCTGCTCCTTCTGCAGCAGATTCGACTGTGTCGATACGGTAAGCCGCTGCAGCTGCTCCTCGACCTGCTTTACGTTCTGCTCCGCGTCCACCTTCACCTTAACCTTGTTGTATGTAGTTGTGCTGCTTTGCACCGAGGAAGGAATCAGCTCTTTTCGCAGCTGCTCAGCCGTTTCGATTGAGATGTAAATCTTGCTGTCCTGGGCGATGGACATATCGCTGCGGCCCTTGGGCTTCTTCAGCACGCCAACGACCTGCAAGGGAGTGCTCGTTAGCTGTTTGCCATTTTCGTCATACTTCACGAGCTGAATTTGCGTCTGGTACATAGCTGTCGGTATGACCATCATATTGCGGTATTGCTCCTGGGAGCTTCGATCATATCCTGAACGTTCCATTGCTTCATACAGTTTGTTTCTAGTCTCCTCGTCCATCAAGCCCATCGTGGCGCCGTAACTGAGCACAACTGAATTGATATCAACGCTGTCGGCCTTGCCCTGCGCGAAGGTCTCGCCAAAGTCCTCAAGCCGGGTCAGATCCGTAGCGACCACTTCGACGAAGCCCTCCTTGCTGTCCGCTGTCGTCATTTCCAAATGATCGAATGTCTGATATGGCGCGACAGCCGTTACATGCTTCATATTGCGCATAACCTCGAGCTTCTGATCCGTCAGCAGCCCGCGGTTAATCGCCTCTTCGCTGACCTGGTCAGGGTTGCCCTGACCCGGCATGGCGCCGGAATTGGGCATGACCGTAATCTCATCCATCTTTAGAAAGCTGTTCAGCTCGGATTCGACGATCTGTTGTGTCGATTCGCCGATGCTCATCGCCAATATAATTGCGGCGCAGCCGATGGACAAGCCGGCTGCGCACAGCATGGTCACGACTTTGCGCCGCCGCACCTGATCCCAAGACAGCCTTGTCAGATCGCTGATTCTCAAGCTTGTACCTCCTCTGCTTCCGCTTGCGGATCTACAGCCGGCTGTGATGTCTGGAGCTGTCCATCCCGTAGCGTAATAATCTTCTGCGTTTGTTGCGCCACCTCTTGCTCATGCGTGACAATAATAAAGGTGGTGTTCATCGTCTGGTTGAGCCGCTTGAGGATTGCCAAAATTTCTTCCTCCGTCTTCGTATCCAGATTCCCGGTCGGCTCGTCGGCGAAGATGACCGAAGGCTCGGTAATCAGCGACCGGGCGATGCTGACCCGCTGCTGCTGTCCGCCCGACAGCTGGGACGGGAACAGTTCGGCCTTGTCCGGGATGCCGACCTGCTCGAGCAACTGCAGCGCTTTTTGCTTGCGGACGGAGGGGCGGGTAGATTGAAAGACAAGCGGCATCTCGATATTTTCACGCACCGTCAAGTTCGGCAGGAGCTCATAAGCTTGAAATATAAAACCGATATGCTCGCGGCGGAACTCGGCCAGCTTGTTCTCGTTCATCTTCACAATGTTATGATCGGCGATATAAATTTCGCCTTCGGTCGGCTTCATCAGCCCCGCCATCAGATTGAGCAGGGTCGACTTTCCTGAGCCCGAGCTGCCCAGCAGTGCAATCATCTCGCCCTTGCGGACGTGAAAATTGATGTTCTGCAGAACCAGCGTGGTCTCGCCGCCATTCTTGAAAGCATGGGACAAGCCCTCTACACGAAGCAAGTTCTCCACTCCTTTATATGAATCTCTCAAGCGTAAACGGCTGACGCCGCCCATGAACGGCACAACTACGTTTCGCGTAGAAATATAAGCCTTGTATAAGAGTGAAGCTTATAAATTCTTATATCTCAATAAATAGACGATACATCCGGCGTCAGCCCCTGCATGTTATACGATAAAAATTTCCGCAAGATGCCAATCCAGTTGCTCCACCGTCTATTTTACTAGAAAAAGGTATCCCGCTGATAGACAAATATCACTTTGCCCTATCAGTGAGGGCGTATCTTCATAAGCTTCTATCTCCTTTGCTTCCATGCCGCATTAAACTCCGCCACGGATGAATATCGGCGGTTCCGCTCCGGTTCAACAGCCTTCAAGGCCACCTCATACAGCTCTGGGCCAGCCTCCCATTTTGCCAATGAACGGTCGAGCTCTCTGCCGAGCAGCGCAAAAGCCGTGGCTCCCATATTAAACACATTGGTTATTCCATCGATTACGGCGCCTCTTTCAAACTCCTCCGGGGACATGAATCTGGAAGAGCCCCACATTCTACCCATGCGGTTGATAAAGGGCCTTTTCCGATACAGATCAATGTCGCATAATCGAGTAACTCCTAATTTAAAATCATACATAATGCTCCCATCATAAAAATCAATAGCAACATAACCTCGCTTCTCGACAGCAGCATGAAACGCAAAAATATCATCTAAAGAAGAGAGGCGCTGTTCTACGGAGAGCTGCCTATATTGGTAATACGGTGACGCAGGGTCTGTATACTTCGCAGGCGGCGGGAAAGACCAATGAGGATGAAGATTCTCCCCCTCGAACCATTCAAAAACCGCAGCATAACCATCCCTCGTTGAAAAATGCCTCACCAGCTTCACCAAACAAGGGTGCGTCAGATCTTCATACACCGTCATAGCCTGCTGCAGCTGCAGAATAGCTTCCCTAACGTCTCCCTGGTAGTTTATAGTTTCTGCTCCTGCATACTTCACAAAAATTTTCTGACCATCCTCTTGCTTGATTCCAAATGAAATATTACCGGAATCCTGCTGATCGAATACCGCAATTACCTCTCCCATGCTATCCAGCCATGCAAAGTCATGAAAGGTTTGCAATTCGAAAGCTCGGTTTTGGAGCTGAACGGTTACTGCCATGGCTTCCTCCTATAAATAAACGACCTGTTCCTAGATCAACACTTCTCATAGGGCCAGGCCGTTTGATGTCTAATTAACTGATTTAAGGTTCAAAAGTTAATACGATATACGGATCACTATCACTACTTCTAATCTTCCATGATTATACATCCAGCAGCAAAGCGTTGGAAGGTTACTAAATATGATTAATTAAAGTCTACCCATGCGCTACCAGCAGAAAATGAAAAACCCACCTTATTCTAGTGGGTTGTTGTTCTCATGTTGTTATAATGATTATAGGCGAAACTAAATAACCAGTCACCTATTGAATTCTAGTAACTGGTTGCTTAGTTAAGTTATTTTGCTCGCTCACTATTACTGAGGATCGACTGGAATTCCCTTTTCTTTGAGCCAACTGACTAAGTAAGAAAAGCTGTCTAAAGTTAACTTTATACTTTGTTTTTGATCATTCGATGCTACAATATCAATCTGAATTGTTTTATCATGTTCATTAAAGATTACTAAATGATTTGCCTCATGATTCTCAGATACTTCAGTCCAATTACACATGATACTACTGACAATATTTTTTACATTTATTTTTTTAAAGTCAGATGTAGAGGGGATATTCTCGGTCTGAACCATTTTTTCTATTCGCTCTTCCTCACGATCTACATTTGCCATTTCATTATTTATCATAAACACGTCCCCGGTTTCTTCATTTAATTGTTCTATTGCTTCTTCATCCCATTGTTCTATTGATTCTTCATCGCTTTCCTTGGCCGCTTCTTCCATGACATCTTCACCAACGTCCCCAACTTCTTCCTCTTCGGCTTGCATTAATGTGGCAGCTTCTTCTGACATGCTGCCAAGCTCGCTCCCTGATCCTAGCTCTAAGTCAGTATGCACGCCTTCAAACAAAGACATATATTCTTTTTCTTCCTTACCGTCGTCCTTATAGGCATCCTCAGCCTCTTCCTCATCCCTGAATTCTGCAAAGGCTCTAAGGATCGATCCAAATTGATCTGCAGATTGATCTGTAGATTCCTCTTTACCCGGCTCGTCTTCTAATGGCAGCTCCTCGGGCTGATCCAGCTCGTAGTATTTCCCTTCTATTAGATGATTTTGCTTCTGACCTAGGTCTGATTCTGAGTCCAGTTCTGAATTTGACGCCAAATCGTGCTCCAACTCGAGCCCTGAATCCAAATCTGGGCTTGCCTCAGTATTCGAAGGAGAATCGTTGTCCCATTTTTCATCACTCCATAGCTGACTTAACTGTTCAATCTCCAGTTGGCTCAGCACCGGCTCTTCTCCAAAACTCACCGTTGTCTCCTCGTGGTCCTTTGTTTCTACACGATCCTCTGTATCTTCATGATCCTCTGTTTCTTCACTGTCCGCCATTTTGTTCCGTTCGATCAGTGGTATAACGTTTTCGATAAGCGCATTAATACTATCCGAATCGAAAGGCTTGGTAACATAGTTGTTCGCCCCTGCCTCTATCGCCTTGGAGATCAGCTCTCTTTGACTCATCGCCGAGCATATAAGCACCACCGCATCGGCGTCTATTTTTCTAATTTCCTTCAGAGCCTGTATTCCGTCCATTTCAGGCATGGAAATATCCATCATAACAATGTCGGGTCTAAGCTCTTTAAATTTTTCAATGCCAATCAGCCCATTTTCCGCTTGACCTACTACCTCATATCCTGAATTAGTTAATATATCCGTCAGCATCATACGTAAAAATCTGGTATCGTCAACGATAAGAATACGAAGTGACATTGTAATTCCACCCTCACTTTTAGGTTCTTGTTGCAGCTTTTATGGCGTTCCCCCCCAGCTTGCCGTCGGGTTGCTCTTCTTAACAGGTTGAGGGAAATTGGCCTTTGGAAGACGATCCTCGATAGCTTCAAATTGAGGTGCATAAAAGATAGATAGACTTACTTGATAATACCTGTTATCAACTGAAAATGAGATTGAATCTATATTAATGACCCGCTCCAAGCCCTCGATCCCCAGAATAAATTGACGCAAGTGATCGTACGTTAGCGATTCCAGATTCATGTTTAATGTAACTTTATATACTTCAAGTGCGCCCACACCCCCTTCTTGGACTTCATCCGTGTTAGTTGCAGCAATCTCAGTACCTGTCGTATTTATTAACTCGTCCATTGTAACTTGTGAATAGTTAACACTTATATTTTCAACTGCATTCTGCGTTTCTTGTACTATCGATCTTATATCCACAATAAGTTTATCGACAAAAGGTTCAAGCGGTACCTCAGTCTGCAATTTCAAGGCCTCTTCCTTATCCAGCTTCGGTTGTTCCGCAATCTTTTCCCTCACAGTCTCCAGTATCTTGGTATCCGCCACAATTTTCTCGGATAAAGTCTCCACTTCCTTCTTGAGAGGGTTGGCAAAATTAAAATATAACAATAACAGGGTAGATATAACTAGAATAGCCACGGCTATTAGAATAGTAACTCTCACTTGTTTTGCGTTCAATCTACACCATCCCCTTCCCAAAGCAAGAAGGCTTTCTTATCTAGCTCAACATTGTAATTTGCGCGATAAAACGATACACCATTTCCTTCCACCCTATTTACTAAGTTAATCTCTACATCTTTGACCCAATCCGCGTAAGTCAATTCATGCAAGTAATAAGCTACATCGTTTAAGTTGTTAAATTGGACTGTTAAAATTATCTCGCCTGTATCCATATATTCATATTTATAGAAATGCCCGCTAGTTGGCAATACAGCTGCCATATCATCAAGAATAGCCACGGTTCGCAAAGGCAACTGCCTGACAGTTTCCACGATCGATTTATAATGTAATACATTTGATTTAGAAGATGCTTCTTGCAATTGTATCGTGGCGATTTCGATCTCCTTCGCTATTGTTGCAATTTCGGCTTCCTTCATACTTTTCTGCCTTGCAAGGGATTGATAGTGAAAAGACAGCAATGTTCCGCCAATAACCCCCACCGCCAAAATAATCGTCAGCACAATGACAAATAAAACGCTTCTTCTTTCCTTTTGCGGGAGTAGATTGATCTCACTTAACATTAGGTCCCCCCCTTTAACGCCAAGCCAAGTGTTAGAAAATATTTAGGGGTTATTAGTTCACCGGACTGGGCTTCAAACCATTCTTCAGAGAAAGTGATCGGCGTCTTTCCGAAAATTTGCTGCAAATCCTCAGTGATATTCTCAAGATACGGATAATCTCCTGTCAAAATGATACTTTCGAGTTCTTCGTCACTTCGGCTGATCGAGGAATAATAAAAGTTGATCACTCGCTGGATTTCCTCCATGATTACTTTAGCTTCGTATTTCAAATACGCTTCATCGCCATTCCAAACGGTTGTCGAGGCCCCCATTCTATCGACTGTAGTCTCCCAACTGTCTGGAGACAGGCCCAACTTCAGCTGACGAACTAACATTAATTTATGATTGTTAAATATGCTTATCGTAACGGTATGTAGATCATATTGAATAGACAAGGTCGATGCGCTGCCCGTAGGCTGCGATCTTGATTTCTTACTCATTTGATGAAATAAACGATAGATAGCTAAAGACGAAATGTCCGCTGCGACAGGCTTAAGCCCTGCACTCTCTATAAGTTCCGCATATTGCGTAACAATATGTTCAGGCGCTGCAAACAATAATATTTCCTTCTTATCCTCCCGCGCTTCGAGAAAATCAAAATCAAAGAGAGGATCCTCAAATGGCAGGTGAATGTTGGAGCCAAGCTCAAGATATAAGTGTCCTTTAATTTCCTCGTCTTTCACATCAAGCGGAATATCAATTTTTCGAACCATCACGAATGGATCCGGAACAAGAAATTGAACTTCCCTATCCCTGATCTTCCATCTTCGAACACAGTCTTTAAGAATCGAACGAAGCCGATCTGGATCAACAATTTTTCCTTCACGTATAATGTTAGGGGGTAAAATATATTCGCCGATTTCCGCCACTCCGTATAAATTTGGCTTTTTGGCATCTATATAGCGAATCGCATAATCTTTAATGACCAGGTTAATCATTTTTCTCTTGTTTTGTGTACGCTTGCGGCTTGCATTCATATTTTCGCCTCCACTAGATCCTAAAGAACTGGAAGTACCAATCAATCAACGCCTCACCCCAAAAATAAGCAGTTATTGTTCCTAAGCCAATGGCAGGCCCAAAGGGCATCGGTTTTCCCCTCCGAACCTTTCCAAATATCATTCCAACGCCACCGATGATCGTTCCATAAACTGTTGAGAAAAAAAAGGCTATTAAAACGCCCTTCCATCCCAAGATGAGACCGAGAACCGCAAATAGTTTAATATCTCCTCCACCCATGCCGCCTCTACTGATCAGAGCAATCAAGAACAGTAAGGTAAAACCGACTAAGGCTCCCACGAACAGATCCCACCAAGGATCCAAGGGAAATACTAAACGCAGCGGGAGAAGCACAAGCGTAAACGCGATCAGGATTTTATCTGGAATCAGCATGTAGTGAATATCCGTAATACAAATAATGATCAATAAAGAAATCAGCGTCCAAGCAATGATCAATTCATTTGACCATCCCAGCAGCCAAGGCGCTATTAAAAACAAGAACGAAGTCGTGATTTCAAAGACAGGATATAGGGGAGAAATGCTTGTCCCGCAATTGCGGCATTTACCGCGTAGCCACAAGTAAGAGAAAAAGGGAACCAGTTCTCCAGGGCCCAAGATCCGCTGACACTGGGTACAATGAGAACGCGGTGTTATAATCGATTCGCCCTTAGGAACCCGCAGACCAACCACGTTATAAAAGGAGCCCAGGCATAGGCCGACAATGGATACATAAATATAATAAAATGCGGACATCGTACATCCCCTTGTTAGAATAACACTCCCCCGCTAGGGGGGAGTGCTTAATTACGGACACTGCTTCGCTTTATATTGTATTCAGCCACATAGTGAGAGACGTTAGTTCCATCATTGTCGTCAGCAGCTCGTACTCCTCTGGTGCCGTTATCGGTGAAGACACTAAATGAGTGACTATTACCAATGGCCTCGACTCGTATGTATGTACCTGGTGTGGATGGTACGTCAGATCCGCCTGTAAGCCTAAAATTCCCTGATCCTGCATCTTGAGTAGTATAAGCTCCACCGTCCGGATCTCTCACTTCATCTAGATAACCTTCGTCAATCAGCCATTGCAGAGAAATGTAAACCACATGACCGCTGCTTGGCGGCCTCACTTCGCGATGGGCGATCACAGCCAGCTTAGCCGAATCGACCATCTGGATGGCATTCGCAACATGGGCGTCTTTCTTCGAGTTATCAATCAGTCCGCCGATCGCCGGAATTGCAATTAAAGCGATAATGCTAAGAATAACAACGACAGCTAATAGCTCGATTAGCGTTAAGCCTTTTTGATTTTTCAATCGGCGTTTAACTATTCTCTCACTGAAGATCTTGCAACATCTGCTTCTGCTACTGCGCCGCCAGCCTCCGTTTTTACAGCCCGTTTAGCATTTTGAAGTATTACTGAGTATTCGAATTGTGTAGTGCTGCCAGTAACAAATTTTACATAAACCTTAGATTCAGTTTCGTTATAGGTATCCGTTTTATTAGTATCCGGGTCTCTAACTGGCTCTAGATAACCTTCATCAACCAAATCTTTCAAGGTTATTTCGACTGCTACATCTGGTTTTTCAACATCTGGTCTTTTAGTATCGTCTCCAACTACCATTAATTTCGCCGAATTAATCATTTGTACCGCATTGGCCACGTGCGCATCCTTCTTGCTGTTGTCAATCAGTCCGCCGATCGCCGGAATCGCAATGGCTGCGATAATCCCGAGAATGACGACGACCGCCAATAACTCAATCAGCGTTAAACCTTTCTCATTTTTTACTGTTCTTACTGCCCTTTGTAACATGTAAACCCTCCTCAAAATTTGTATTAATTGCAAAATATATTATAATGTTGCCATTATAACCATGTTCACAACTCACTTCACGTGATTGAAAATATCAAACATCGGAACAATGATCGATATCACAATGCCCCCGACAATCCCGGCTAGAAAGACAATCATAAGCGGCTCAATCAAGCCCTTTAGCGCATCGGCCGTTGACTCGACTTCCTTTTCGTAGAAATCCGATATTTTCTCCAGCATGAAATCCAGAGAGCCTGATTGTTCGCCGATCGCGATCATCTGGGTCACGAGGGGGGGAATAATCCAATGCTTCTTCATAGGCTCCGATAATGCGTTCCCCCCCTCCAATGAGGTTCTCGATTCCTTCAGTACACCGACCATCACTTCGTTCATAACGACTTTTTCTACGATGACTAGCGCATCCAGAATCGGTACAGAGCTCTTAAAGAGTGAGCTTAATGTGCGCGTCATCCGGGCAATCATGGATTTTTGTACCAATTTACCGAATATTGGCGTCTTAAGAATGGCGTAGTCCATGTAATATTTACTTTTAGGATCCTTTAAAACAAGCGTGATTCCGACAATAATACCTATAATCAACAGTGGAATCAGCCACCAGAATGACTTAATCCAATGACTTATCGCCAAAACGAACTTCGTAATTGCAGGAAGCTCCGCATTGAATTGGGCAAACATCTCAGCAAACATAGGAACAACGTTAGTCAGCAAGTAAATCACCACGATGACCGCCACAATCATAATGACAATCGGATAGGTCAGTGCCGATTTCACTTTTTGCATCGAATAGTGCATTTTCTCAAAATAGGTAGCTAATCGATCCAATGTGTCATCGAGATTTCCCGATGCTTCGCCAGCCTGAACCAGATTGATAAACATTGGAGGAAAGATTTTCTCATGTTTGACCGCCGCTTCGGATAGGGGTTGACCTGAACGCAAATCCACCTCCACATTTTTCAAAGCCCTGGACAATGCCTTACTCTCCGTTTGTTCTGCCAATATTCTCGTAGCTTCCGCCACCGACACACCGGCAACGATCAGCGTAGAGAATTGTCTAAGATAGAGAACGAAATCCTGCGTTTTGACGGGATTCCCGATCGTTATTTCCTTCGTGAGCAAATCCTCTTTCAGCTCTATAATCTCTGTAACGGCTATCCCTTTTCCGCGCAGCTCAACTACGGCATCCTTCCTCGTAGTACTCGAGATTTTACCCTTACGGGATTTTCCGAACCGGTCACGACCTGTGTATTTGAACTGTGCCATTACTTCATCTCCCTAAAGTATGGTTCGGCTGATTCTCTGGTAATAATCCGATTCTCTATTAATTCGGTCATCGACATATCCAGCGTGTGCATTCCGTGAGATTTACCCGTCTGCATAAAGTTGGTAATTTGGTGAACCTTATGATCGCGAATCAGATTGGCTATCGCATGGGTGTTAATCAGCAGCTCCGTGGCGACTCGCCTTCCTTTATGGTCAATGGTAGGAAATAACCGCTGGGACAGAATAGCTAGTAGGACAGACGCGAGTTGAACCCTTATTTGCGGTTGCTGGCTAGCTGGAAACACATCCAGAATACGATCGATCGTTGCAGGAGCGTTAGGGGTGTGCAGCGTCCCTAATACCAGATGGCCCGTCTCTGCCGCTGTAACCGCAATCGATATCGTTTCTAGATCCCGCAGCTCCCCTACAAGAATGACATCGGGATCTTGCCGCAATGCGGCTCTGAGTCCATTGCCAAAGCTTTGTGAATCATAGCCGATTTCTCGTTGATTAATGACCGAGTAATGATGTGTGTGTAAATATTCAATGGGGTCTTCGAGTGTCACAATGTGTTTGCGCATATGCTTGTTCATATAATCGATCAAAGAAGCTAACGTTGTTGACTTGCCGCTCCCGGTAGGTCCTGTCACAAGTATGAGCCCTTGCGCTTTTGTGGCGAGCTGCCGCATGACTTGTGGAATATGCAAGTTGTCCAGTTCTGGAATTTCGGATGGAATAAGTCGAAGTGCAATGCCTATATTTGCACGTTGATAGTACACATTTACACGAAAGCGTGTTAAACCCTTAATGCCAAAAGAAAAATCCAACTCCCTTTTTTCCTGCAAGATGTCCCATTGTTCCTTGGACATAATGCTTTTCGCCATTTTCACGGTATCCTCTGAAGAGAGATTCTCAGATTCATCCTGCTTCAATTCTCCATTGATCCTCAACGTGGGCGGCACGCCCACCGTGAGATGCAAGTCAGAGGCTTTAAGCTCATGAGCCATTCGCAGCAGTCGTTCCAGCCGTTCCATTCAACCACACCTTTATTCACTTATTGCTACCCGCAGTACTTCTTCCGTCGTTGTAAATCCTTCTTTTACTTTAAGAAGGCCATCATCAATCAAGAATATCGTTTCTTTCTTTATCGCAATTTCCCGAATCTCTTCGATAGAGCGATTGTTCATGATCATACGCCTGATTTCGTCATCAATCACCAAAATCTCATGAAGTGCAATTCTTCCCTTATATCCTGTCAAATTGCATGTTCCGCAGCCTTTTCCACGAGTTACAGTATCAATTTGTAGACCACGCCTCTCAAAAATTTCCCGTTCTCGCTCCGTCGGCATGTGAGTCGTCTTGCAATCCTGGCAAATTCGCCGTACTAGCCGCTGCGATACGATCCCCGTGATCGATGCAGCCACGAGAAAGGGCTCAATTCCCATATCGATTAATCTGGTAATGGTACTAATAGCATCATTCGTATGAATCGTGCTTAAGACCAGATGTCCGGTTAACGATGCGCGAACAGCGATTTCTGCGGTCTCCGTATCACGAATTTCGCCGACCATCACAATATTAGGATCTTGACGCAGAATAGCTCGCAGCCCTTTGGCAAAGGTCATGCCTACGCTTGTGTTAACTTGAACCTGATTAATTCCCTCCAGCCTATACTCAACTGGATCCTCAACCGTAATGATGTTGACATCCGGCGTGTTCAAGCGATTTAAAGCAGAGTATAATGTGGAGGATTTCCCCGAGCCTGTTGGACCCGTAATCAGCACAATGCCTGTAGGCTTGTCGATCATCTCAATAAATCTCTCATAATTTAAAGGGTGGAAATTCATTCTTTTCAAATCCATGTTGGCACTATCTAAATCAAGCAGCCGCATCACGACCTTCTCGCCATAGACGGTAGGAAGGGTAGATACTCTAAGATCGACTGCGTACGCTTCCAAATTCAATTTAATTCTGCCATCTTGAGGAATCCGAAACTCGGTAATATTGAGGTTGGCTAAAATTTTTATTCTGGCGACAATCATGTTTAGCATATGCCGTGGAAACTTTCTTTCCGTTCTTAATATGCCATCGACTCTATAACGAACTACTACCTCTTTCTCCTGCGGATCGATGTGAATATCGCTCGCCCTTTGCTGGTAGGCTTGAATAAAAAATTGATTGACCAGCTTGACAACCGGCGAATGTTCATCGGTAACATTGTCTTCTTCTCGAGGCTGACGCTTCAGTTCAACACCAAGCAGTTCCTCCATATCATCCGACAAGCCATAATATTTATTGATCGACTTCTGAATATCTTCCTTGGTTGCGATGGACACTTCGATTTCAAACCCCGTAGACAGTCTTAAATCATCAATAGCATAGAAATCCAGGGGGTCTGCCATTGCAATATATAATTTCTCCCCTTCCTTTTTTAAAGGAATTAGCTTGTTTCGTTCAGCCATTTCTTTAGGTACAATATGGATCAGCTTCGTATCGATCGGATACTTGAAGAGGCTTATATACGGAATGCCTAGTTGAAACTCTAGTACCTCCATGATTCTTTGTTCGCTAATGATCCCTAACTCAACGAGCTTTTCTCCAATCTTTTGATTAGGTTTTTTTTCCTTAAGGGCGATTTGTAATTGTTCATTCGTTATCAGGCCGGAGCCAAGTAACAATTCTCCAATTCTTTGACGTGTACGCGGTTTTTTCATCGTTCATCACCCTATGTTCATGATAGTCATACAGCCAACTTAACCTGTCCCGTCAAGCGCTTCCTTATAGGTAAATTCAATGGCTCTATAAGGCTCGGAACCGACGCTAGTTATCGCTCCCGATTCCAATAATTCCATATTTAATAACGAGAGCTTCGTTTCCACATGGAAGGTCTGATTCCCCGTTCGGCTCTCTATGGTGTAACTCAGAAGACTGCTGTTGCTAGAATCAATTTTAAATTCCAAATCATAGGTCACTGAATCCTTTTGATTGGCAGCAACGATACTCGAGGTTTCATGAGTTCCCCCTGCATACTGCATTTGATCGATACTTGTCCCATCCGAACTCAAGCATATATAACTGTATCCTTCCATGAGATCTGCCGAAGATGGACAGGAATCCAATAGTTTCACCTCATTCGCATAACGCAGTTCACTAGTGATCGTATGAGAGATCAATCGTACATTATCCTGAAGCTCGCTGCGCTGGGTCGTCCGATGAAATGAATTCATTCCAAAATTGTAGGCAGACACTGCCAAAGAAAGAATAAGAGATAACAGAACAAGCGCGGCTAATAATTCTATTAAGGTGATACCTTTTTGATCAAGCCTCCACTTCCGCATGGCCCCTCCCGATCTACAGTGATATTCATTTATCACGACAGCAAAATAAACATGAACCTGATCATTCAATATGTAACTTATGGACTTGAAGCATTAGTAGGAATAAATACGGTCATTGAGCTATTCGATGTCCCAGCAATCTGCTCTTCCACCATTTGCCCATGGATTATGATGCTGTCACCACCACCGATCTTGGGAATGACTATCGTTGCACTTGTTCCTGCTTGAGCCCCCTCGATATTTTGCCGGGTTTCGTGCAGCCCTTCACTTCTGTCACCAAATTTCATGACAGCCTGGAATCCGTTCGTGAAAAAACCGATGAAAACAGTAGCCAAAATCATGAGCAAGACCATGGAAGCCAACACTTCAATTAGCGTAAACCCTTGCTCCCGCCTAACAGTTCTCACTTCTTTCACCGCACCTTTCTTCCCAATATGACTATTCATCACTCCACTTATATCTTTCAAACTTGCGAATTGCATTAATGAAATTAGCTATAGTCTCATCGTAATGGACAACGGTGCCCCCAGATAGTTCAAGATTACTAGTAATCATAGCTCCAGTTATAGAAACACTTCCCTCTCCTTGCGTTAAAGTTGAATTTGGAGCATACAAGAGCACACCATTCAAATCAAAAGAACCTTTTAAATCTATTGAGCTTTGAGCATAAAGAATGACTACTTTTCTATCTAGGTTATTAATCGTGAAGGAACCTTCACTCTTTATGGTATTTGTATAAATATGTACTGCTCCCGTACCACTACCTCTAATATTGATGATTCCATTGATCTTAAATTTATCAAAATTAATATGTATATCTTTTCCATCTGAAACACGAATTTCAAACCCGCCACCTTCGTAGTCCCCATAGTTAGCTGATCTAGTAATGGGCGACGTTAACGTGGTTCTAGGATCCAAGTCACTTGGAATTGGGATTTCCGGAGGAAATTCTCCTGTATACCGAGGTTGCAGGTCGCCACCATCAAGGTTACTCGACCCAATTCCTTCGATCCCTTTAACAGCTGCAACGTCTCCTCTGTTCCAGACCTTAAAACCACCTGTAACCTTAATTTCCCCATTTGAAAGGATGGCATGAGTCATGTTTATTACGGGACCATCTGGCCCCAAGGTTAAGGTCGTCCGATTTGAAACATTATCAATGATTCCCTTAGATTCAATCACAATTACATTCGGATCACTTGGATTCCTACTTACTTTAGCGCGAAAAAAACCATCGCCAAAAGAGATGTCCTGATTCAAATAATGATTATTTAAATTAGTAATAGCCGTATCCGTTAAAGTGGTAACACGATAATTGTCAATGATATAAGACGCAATCGCATCTGCCCCCGATTTGGCAATATAGAAGGCTTGTTCCCTCTTCTCCTGCAAAACAGTGCGCGACGCTTGAGCTAGGCTCACAGTAAATAATGAAGCTCCGAGAATGATAAGCGCCATAGACAGAATAAACACAATTGGAAGGGCTGCTCCACGTTCATTCTTAAGCACATGAGGACCCCATTTCTCTCCAAAAATTAGTATTATCGTTACATAAATAAACTAGCAAATATAAACATATAAGGTAATATGATCACATGAATTTTCCCTATTTTTCGAGGATTTTCTCCCTCAAGAGGGAGAATTTTCTATGATTTCTTTACTAGAAACCATTCAATCCCATTACAAATAAGGGATCTGTGCGCTTTTGACGCTCAGCCCCCCCTGACAGGGAACATATGGAATTAAGCCCAGACAAGACGTGCATCTACTGCTGAAAAATATCTTTCTTCCCTGGAGTGCGGTTGATTCGTGAGAAATCGACTTTGAAGAAGGGAAGCGTGGAAAGAAGCAAAAATAAGACACCGAATGACAATACGATGAGGATGCTGATCTGAGGTGTAATAACGAAGCCGCTGATTTTGAACGCAAGCTGTTCCGCGATTAACTCATCTGCGGGCAGGGACATTTTCTCTAGACCACCACAATCATAAAGCCGAGGATGGCTAAAGGCGTGAAAATAGAGGTGTAGGTCATGCCGATGAAATAACCCACTTTCAGATTGAGGATGCCCTGCAGCACTGCAATCGTTGTCGAGGACAGCATTGGGCCGATGGCAATCTGCATTCTTTTGACGGGACTGACCAGCACCTTTTCATATAACCGGAAACGATATCCTCGAGCGTACGTTTATCTCAGAACCGGGGCTTTTGTTACATTTGTTATTCCAAACGGGACATGAACGGATGGCACAATTCTAGCGACACCTTCAATGTGTCCCACCTGATCATCAAAGAAAATATGCGGTTTGAATATTCGCAAAACTCTGCCTTTATCAATTCCACCTAAAAAGAAAGCCTCATCTACCCTAATATCCAAATTCCTTAGAGTCGTTATTACTCTCTCATGTGCAGGGGCATTCCGAGCCGTAGCGATGGCAATTCTTATTCTAGGCTTGTCTTTGTCGTTCGTTGGATATTTCTCTAAAATTCTTTTTTGTAATTTGGATATCTCTTTAAAAAACTTTAACAACGGTCCCGGCGGAAGCGACTCGCCCGCTTTCGACCTTTCGTGGTCATGAAATAACGCCAGTTCCCCGCCTTGCTGGAAGACGGACTCTGCCGAATCATCCGCGATAATGCCGTCAAAATCAAATGCGATTCTAAGCTCCTGATCCTCGTCATCATCTATGTAATCCGTCGGATAAATACAGCCTGCCGGAAAGCCCTGTTCGACGGCTTCTTTAACATCATCAGGATTCCCCGACAAAAAAATCGATGCATTGAAGGCTTCCATGTATTCAAAAGGATTACTTCCTGCAATAAACACGGCTCGGCTGATCGGAAGCTGATAATGCTCTATGGATTTAAAAACGCGAAGCCCTGTATCTGGATCATTACGGGACAGCAAAACGACCTCCACCGGCTGATCCTCTGGCTCCTCCGTATTTATACTGAGCAGCCTTTTAATTAGAGGATAGGCAACACCAGTCTCGAGTACGATATGCTCATTTTCTCGCTGATATTTTCTATAGGCATCTTCTCCTTTCTCCTGAAATACGCGATCCGACTCGCTTAAGTCAAACAGGGCGCTAGAAGCAACTGCAATTACAAACTTATCCTCAATATTATAGGGCATATTTCTATCCTTTCCTCCTCAGCTAAAGCAGGTACAGACCATAATTATATTTCCATCAGGATCTTTAAACGAAAATTCTGACAGGTCGGGGTACTCTTATATGCCAAAACGCCCCAGCCTAAGATAGCTCTTATCTTTAGCTGGGGCGTCTGTCGCATGAGCTTCTCCCATGATTATACCTCTGATCATTCAGGTACGGTAGACCTACATGGGAAGGAAAAGGCTGAAACACCACTTACTCATTTATCGCCGGTTAATCTTTCCTTCGGATCCGTCTCGCTTCCTTCGAGACGCTTCAAAAATGTTTTTCTCCAGTTTGCCGATAATTCTTCCACCTGGAGGATCTTTCTAACCCCTTCGAGGTTATCTTTCTCACGATGCATAATGCGGTTGGCGTAGTAAACCGTAATTCCCTGCGGATGGCGGCGGGTTCTAATTAAACCATCGGCTTTGGATACGAGCCCTTCCTGAAGCACCCGAAAATAAAAGCCGGTATAGCCGGTTTCCTGGACTTTTAACGGCATATCAGGCGCCCCGTACTTTACGGATAGTTTGAAACAAGGCTGTCTTGGTTGACTTACCTGGACGATCGCTTCCCCCAGCTGAAAAATATCGCCGATGCAAACCTCCGTCTCCAGCAGACCCCGCGTCGTTAAATTTTCTCCAAACGCGCTGTACCCCAACGCCCGATCCAGTTCCCTCTCCCAATAGGGATAGTGTTCATAGGGGTACACACAGACGGCCTTCTCCCTGCCTCCGTGGTGAACAAGGTCGGCTTGGCCATCCCCATCGAAGTTCAACCAGGATAAGAACAGCGGTTCATCGCTGGGCGTCTTGAAGATACCTGTCGAGACTTCTCTATTATTAAACTGCACCTGCACGGGTTTGCCTACATTGATGGATATAATTTCACCCTGCCCCATTAGGGATCACTTCCGTTTCCGACTTTGAATTCAAGCATCAACTGCCTCTCTCCTAATTATATACCACGTTCCTGCATGCGGTCGCCTGCCTCTAGCTTCGAGATTTCTATCCCTTTCATGGGGGTACCCAGGTTTTTGGATATTTCCGCAATCAAACCAAAATCCGTATAATGCGTCGTTGCCTCCACAATGGCCCGAGCAAATTTTTCCGGCTGCTCCGATTTGAAAATACCTGATCCAACAAACACGCCGTCGGCTCCCAAAGTCATCATTAAAGCCGCATCAGCGGGAGTAGCGACCCCTCCGGCAGCAAAGTTAACGACCGGTAATCTTCCTGTTTCCTTGACCTGCAGCAATAATTCATAAGGTGCGCCGAGCTGCTTGGCCTCCACCATGAGTTCATCCTTGCTCATTCCCTGCACTTTTCGTATTTGCCCAAGCATCATGCGCATATGGCGTACAGCCTCTACAATATTCCCCGTCCCCGGCTCCCCTTTCGTGCGAATCATCGATGCCCCCTCTCCGATGCGACGCAAGGCCTCTCCCAAATCCCTGGCCCCGCAAACGAACGGAACGGCAAACTTATTTTTGTCGATATGAAAAATATCATCAGCGGGCGTTAACACTTCACTTTCGTCGATATAGTCCACGCTTAGGGCTTCAAGTACTTTGGCTTCTACATAGTGACCGATTCGCGCTTTCGCCATCACTGGGATCGATACTGCCTTCATCACCTGCTCTACAACAACCGGATCGGCCATCCGTGCAACTCCGCCTGCCGCACGGATATCCGCCGGCACTCTTTCCAGTGCCATTACGGCAGTAGCTCCAGCCGCTTCCGCAATTTTGGCCTGCTCGGCATTCATCACGTCCATGATGACACCGCCTTTTTGCATTTCCGCCATTCCACGTTTGACTCGGTTCGTTCCTGTTTCCATCTCTTGTTCCTCCATGTTTTCAAGTATTCAAAATTATTTAGTTTAATCATTCATGAAAAAATAATAGTTTATTCCTATGATTACAGCAAAGAAGTGAACGTATCAGTCAGATCCGTACCTACACATTTGAAGGGAGTATCTGGATTC
This sequence comes from Paenibacillus lentus, assembly GCF_042714055.1. GTDB lineage: Bacteria > Bacillota > Bacilli > Paenibacillales > Paenibacillaceae > Fontibacillus > Fontibacillus lentus_A. The sequence continues at coordinate 407,704 of NZ_JBHGVC010000005.1, read as the reverse complement.
GAACCAGAACCTAGGGCTTTGCGAACCCTCGCCTTACCATTTGGCTATACTCCCGAAAATGGAATATTGGAATAGCTGTAACCTGATATTACCTGTCTTCTTGCATATGTTCAATTACATGTTTTTACTCATAATGATTGGTTTTACCTATGGTTCTGCACCCAATATCAGTAGCGCATAAAAGGTTCCAGGACTATGCTTCATAAACTGAAATTCCGACGATTAAGGGCCGAAATTTCAGTTTATAGGTTATTTTCTAACCAAAGCGCCGTTGAAAATCCACCATGAAGTCCGTCAAAGCTTTACATTGCTCATACGTAACAGCGTTATAGATCGAAGCCCGCAGATGCCCGGCATCCCGATGTCCCTTCAACCCCACAAAGCCGTTCTGCTCCGCTTCTTGTAAAAATTTCAATTCCAATTCATCATTCATCACGCGAAACGTCGCATTCATCAGTGAACGACTGTCCTTATGAGCCAGCCCGTTATAAAAACCGCCACTATGGTCGATAGTGCTATACAGCAAATCGGCTTTGAGCCGATTGCGCTGTTCCATGCCTTTTACTCCGCCGTTATTCCGAATCCATTTCAGCACAAGATTGACCATGTACACGGCAAACACAGGCGGCGTGTTATACAGCGAGCCACTGTTCGCATGAATCCGATAATTCATAATATCAGGGATATTTGCAGGAATTTTGCTCAGCAGCTCACGTTTAGCGATCACAACGGTAACGCCGGAAGGCCCTAGGTTCTTCTGAGCGCCGGCATAGATAAGCGCAAAGTTAGATACATCAACCGGACGAGACAAAATATCACTGGACATATCTGCAATCAGCGGCACTTCCCCCGTATCGGCAAAGTTTCGGTATTGGGTACCCGCAATCGTTTCATTGGAAGTAAGGTGAACGTAGGCTGTTTCAGGACGGAAATCCACTCCATGCAAATCGGGAACCCTTGTAAAATGATCCGCCTCCGAGCTTGCAGCAATTGCCGTATCGCCCATTTTTCTCGCTTCCGCTATGGCCTTGCCCGACCACGTCCCGCTGTGGATGTAACTCGCTACACGTCCTGTGGTCAAAAAATTCATCGGCACCATGGCAAACTGCGTACTTGCACCTCCCTGCATAAACATCACTTCATAACCGGAGGGAATGTGAAGAAGCTCCTTTAACAGCTGCTGAGTTTCGTCGTTGATTTGTTCATATTCCTTGCTTCTATGCGAAATTTCCAGGACAGATAGACCGGTGCCCTGCAGGTCAAGGAGCTCCTCCCGTACTTGATGCATCACTTCCCCAGGCAATCCTGCGGGCCCCGCATTAAAGTTATAGACTTGTTTCATCTCCATTCTCCTTTTATCATATATATAGATATTTCATATGATTTGTCTTACAATGATAGAAACATCCTATTGTTTCTTTGGAAATAGGCTTTTCAAGGAGGAAAATTTATGGAACTCAGGCAATTGGAGTATTTCATGGCCGTATGCCACGAACTGCATTTTACCCGTGCCGCCGAGAAGCTGGGCATCGCCCAACCCTCGCTAAGTCAGCAAATTCGTTTGCTGGAGCACGAAATCGGTACGCCCCTGTTCGATCGCATCGGCAAGAAAACCGTCATTACCGAAGCGGGCAAGACCTTGCTGCACCACAGCTACAATGTATTTCATGAGCTCTCCCAGGCACGTGCCGCGATCAGCGAAATTCAGGGATTGAAAAGAGGTTCATTAAAAATCGGCGCGCTGCTGACGGTAGTCAATTACTTGCTCCCCCCAACCGTGATTGGCTTCCATCGCAGCTATCCCAATGTGGAGCTGTCTGTGCTCGGTCTGCGAACCGGAGATATCTACAACGGACTGCTGCAAAATGAGCTCGATTTGGGCATCGTATATTTGCCGATGGAGCATGATGATCTTGAAACGATCCCGCTCTACAAAGAAAATCTTGCTCTAGCCTTGCCTGCGGATCATCCCCTTACTCAGGAATCTTTTGTGACGCTTGATATTCTTAAAGAGACGCCAAGTGTTTTATTGCCAAGCACGTATTTTCTACGGCAGCTCATTAACGAGCAATGCCGGGCCCTTGCATTCGCGCCGCAGCCGATTATGGAAATGACGACTATGGAATCGATTATCAATATGGTCGCTCAGGGCCTCGGCGTTACCATTTTGCCGAAAGGTTATCTCGACTACATAAGCCATCCGCATATTCGAACAATCCCGATTCAAAACCCGGTGCCTACGACTCAAATCGGTGTCGTCTATCGGAAAAATAAATATTTATGCGCGGCTAGCCGGGTGTTTATGGAGCAACTGATTACTACGATCAAAAGCAAAAGTTTGGACTAACGCTTCTCCAGCACGGTGGAGACAATGTCTACGGCTTGGTCGATTTCTTCCTTCGAAATATATAAGCTCGGTATAAAACGGATCACATGGGTACCTGCTGCCAAAACCAATAGTCCATGCTGCAGCAGCTCTTGAATGATGGGGGCAATCGGTTCGCGGCATTCAATGCCGATCAATAGACCGAGGCCCCTTACGGATTGAACGATGGAATAAGACTGAAGCTGCTCCCGCAGCCTTTGCAGAGCATATGCGCCCATCTGTTCCGCGCGTTCACACAAGCGTTCCTCTATTATCGTCTCCAGCGTAGCCAGACCAGCCGCCATCGCAAGCGGGGCTCCTCCAAACGTCGACGCATGGCTTCCTGGAGAGAAGGCGTTGCGAAGCTTTTTCTTCCCCATCATTGCGCCGATTGGAAATCCGTTGGCCAGCCCTTTGGCAAGCGTGATGATATCCGGCTCGATGCCATAATGCTCGTAAGCAAACAACTTTCCCGTTCGCCCCATCCCCGTCTGCACTTCATCGATCATAAGCAGGAGTCCTTGCTCCTTGCATAGCGTGGAGAGCCGAGTCACAAACTCGGGATCCGCGGCATAAACGCCGCCCTCCCCCTGTACCAGCTCAAGCATGATCGCTGCGGTTCGCTCAGTAATTATATTTTCTACCGATTGAATATCGTTATATCGTGCATAGGCAAACCCCTCCGGCAGCGGAAAAAATCCATCCTTGACCTTATCCTGCCCTGTCGCGGTCAATGTGGCTATCGTGCGCCCATGAAAGGATTTTTCGAACGTAATGATCTCGTATCTGTCGTTCCCGAGCACGCGCTGGTGATATCTTCTGGCACATTTAATCGCCGCTTCATTGGCTTCCGCCCCGCTATTGCAAAAAAAGACGAGATCCGCACAGCTGTGAGCGGTGAGCATCTGCGCCAGCTTCTGCTGGTTCGGAATATGGAACAGGTTGGATACATGCCACACTTGTTCGAGCTGCTCCTGGATTCTTCGTTTTATTTTCATAGGTACATGTCCCAAATTACATACCGCAATTCCCGACATAAAGTCCAAATACTCTTTGCCTTGATCGTCCCATAGTCGGCTTCCATCCCCTTTGACTAGCGAGACGGGATACTTCGTATAGGTCGGGAACAGGGCGTCGTCGCCACTAGGCTCAGCCATATTCAAACCAAATCACTCCTTGACGAATTCTATCATTTTTAATGCCTCGTAATGGGCTTTAATCGTAGCTTCGATATCCTCATCCGAATGGGCAGCCGATACGAACATGACTTCATATGGAGTAGGTGCTGTCAAGATGCCACGATCCAGCATCGCTGCATAGTATTGTTTAAACAACCCCATATTCGATCGTTTAGCTGTCTCATAATCCACGACGTCATGTTCCGTAAAAAAAATAGAAAGCATCGAACCGACCCTATTGACCTGGAGCGGAATCCCTGTCATTTCGGCATTTCGCATAAAACCTTCCGCCAGCCGAGCCGCTTTTCTTTCCAATTCGTCATAGATTCCAGGCTGTCCAAGCAATTGCAAAGTCGTATATCCAGCCGTCATGGCGAGCGGATTACCCGATAACGTTCCGGCTTGATAGATGGGCCCGGCAGGAGCAATCTGCTGCATAATTTCATGCTTGCCGCCATAAGCGCCAACCGGGAGACCTCCGCCAATCACTTTTCCAAGGCAGGTAAGATCCGGCTCGATTCCGTATAACTCTTGCGCCCCATGATAGCTCACCCGGAATCCCGTCATGACCTCATCGAAGATCAGCAGGCTGCCGTACTGTGCGGTAATCTCCCTTAACCCTTGAAGAAAACCGGGCAAGGGCGGCACGACACCCATATTTCCGGCGACCGGCTCAACGATGACGGCCGCGATTTGGTCGCCAAATTGCTCGAATGTATGACGAATGCTAGCCATACTGTTATAAGGCACCGTAATTGTATTTGCAGCGACACTTTCAGGGACTCCCGGGCTGTCTGGCAAGCCCAAGGTCGCCACCCCGGAGCCGGATTTAATGAGCAGAGCATCCGCATGCCCGTGATAGCCTCCTTGAAACTTTACAATTTTTTGCCGCTTCGTAAATCCTCTGGCTAAACGCAGGACACTCATTGAAGCTTCCGTGCCGGAATTCACCATGCGTACCATATCTATAGACGGAACGCTTTCGATGATCAGCCTGGCCATTTTCGTTTCAATTTCTGTAGGCAAGCCAAAGCTTGTTCCTTGAGCCGCCGCTTTTCCTATTGCCTCGACAACCTCCGGATGAGCATGTCCCAAGATCAACGGCCCCCACGAGCCGATATAATCTATGAACTCATTTCCATCGATATCGAACACGTGTGAGCCTTGTCCGCCTGCGATGAACACAGGGGGCAAATCAACCGATGAAAAGGCGCGAACCGGGCTGTTCACCCCTCCGGGGATCACGCTTTTGGCCTCAGCGAAGGCTGCTCTAGAGTAAGAATCCTTCCTTCTGGTGCTGGATGTCATTGCTGCTCCTCCTTCAGCTCATTGTTTTCTCATACAAAGAGAGGTGTTCGATTCCCTATTCCTCCCTTTAAAAAATGGCCTTCACTTCGACCACAACCTTAACGTTTTGAACCGTCAAATCCTCGGGGCCCTTTACAGGAAGACCGACTTCCAAATGCTCCAGAATGTAACGGATATGCTGCTTTGCAATCACTTCCCCCGGCAGCAAAATAGGAATGCCCGGAGGATAAACATAGATGGACTCTGCAATGATGCGTCCAGCGGACTGGCCGATCGGTATAAGCTCGACATCCCCGTAAAAAGCGTCTCTCGGCGTTAAGGCCAGCTGCGGAATCTCGGGTAATTTTACATCCACAGCTTGAAGATCCGCTTGTTGCTTGTAGTGCTCGTTAGCGAGCTCAGCTAAAGCGTTCAGTAGGCAGTCTATGGTTTCTTTCGAGTCGCCCGGCGTGATTAAGCACAGGATATTGTATAAATCGCTCAGCTCCACTTCGATGTTGTAATGGTCTCGCAGCCATTGCTCCGCATCATATCCGGTAATTCCAAGCTCCCGAACATGCACCGTAAGCTTGGTAGGATCGAAATCAAACGCCGCGTCCGTCCACAAAATCTCTCTCCCAAAGGAAGACAGCCCGGGAATTTCATTGATCCGGTTTCTGGCGTACTCCGCCAAACGAATCGCTTTACTCGACATCTCGCAGCCTTGCAGGGCGAGCTGCTTGCGTGCCGCATCCAAGGAGGCTAACAGAATGTAAGAAGTGGAGGTCGTTGTCAGCATACTGAACATCGCCTGTACTTTTTCCGGTTGAACAATGCCCTTCTTGATGTGGAGAAGCGAGCTTTGGGTCAATGATCCACCAAGCTTGTGCATGCTTGTCGCCGCCATATCTGCGCCGGCCTGCATCGCCGATAGCGGAAGCTTGTCGTGAAAATGCAGCAGCGCTCCATGCGCCTCGTCGACTAGTACGGGTATCCCGTAATGGTGGGCCAGATCAACGATCGCCTTTAAATTCGTGCATACCCCGAAATACGTCGGATTGATCACCAGTACGGCCTTGGCATCCGGATGCCTTTCGATCGCCTTCTTGACCGAGCGAACGGAAATGCCGTGATCGATGCCCCAATCTTCATCCCGCTCCGGGGTAACAAAGATCGGCTTAGCTCCGGCGAAAATGATCGCTGATAAAATCGACTTATGCAGGTTGCGCGGCACGATAATTTTATCGCCCGGGCCGCAAACCGACATGATCATCGTCATAATCGCGGTACTTGTACCCTGCACGGAAAACAAAGAATAATCCGCACCAAAAGCATATGCAGCCAAGCGCTGTGCTTCATCAATCACTCCGGTGGGCTGGTGCAAATCATCCAAAGGCGCAATATTGATTAGATCAATGGACAAGGCATTGTCGCCCAAAAAGGTTTTAAACCCATTTTCCATGCCCTCGCCTTTTTTGTGGCCGGGTATATGGAACGGAATTGGATTGCGCTTGGCATGCTCGGTTAAAGCAGTAAATAAGGGGGTACGGTGATGAACCATAATTTATGTTCAATTCCTTTCAGGAGACGGTATCCGTATTTCGATCTAGTATAAATCGCAGGAATCGATCGTTCAATTCAATAATTTATATCATTTCGATAGGTTATTCCTATGATTTTAGGAGAAATGAAGTCCTGTGTAGGCAAGGGGAAGATAAAATCCGGCCCATTTCCTTTCAGACTTCGATAGAAGGAGTATGTTCGGGGCATTCTTGGAGAGATGCTTCGTGGGTAAGATATTTTTGGATAAGCCCGCAATAATGAGGTGCCGCGGCATCGCCGGCATTCGGGTGAAAATGCACACAGCCTAAGCAGGGTTCAGCAACCACAAGCTGGCCGCGTTTTTGCATGGCCGAAATGATAGCGCCGAGCCCTAGCTCGAAATCCGCCAAAGCTTCATCTGAAATAGAACCGAGCGCTTCTTCCAGGGAGTGTCCCCAATGGTTCAACTGCGAAACGATGACTCTACCTTCTGCAGTCAAATTGAGCAAGGTCACTCGGCGATCCTCGGGCTTTTGTGCTTTGGTCACCAGCCCTTTTCTGACCAATCCATTTATAATCTTCACCGCAGTTACATGGGTCGTACCGATGGCACCTGCAAAGTTGCCCACGGTAGCCACATCGCTTCGGGTATATGCCGCAAACAGCAGCGCTTGAATCTGTATGGGCGACAATCCCAGCGCGTCACTCTCTGCCTGCGTCACCTTTTTGATGGCCTGCGACATCCGGAAGAGAGCCATGCTCACGCGGGCTGAACGATTGTCTTTGCGGTGCTGGGGATCAAATATCATAGCTATTCGTACCTTCCATGTTCATTCTTGTATCCATTTTACATGCAAACATGGTTAGATAAAAGCTGATTTGAAAAAGGAAAAGGCGCCTAAGAAGGCACCTCCCCTATGGGCGGCATTAACCCTTTTTGACATCCTCCAGGCTTGCGCCATAGTTGATGTGATACACATTTCCATCAATCACCAAAGCAGGAACGGATTGAACCCCGGCACTCTCCGCTTCTTCAATACGATTCCGAGCCGTGCCCAGATGCACGATCTCCGTAGTGATTTTAGATTCGTCAAGATACCTGAGCACAACCTGCTCCGCATCCACGCAAATCGGACAACCCGCATGATAAAAAACCGCTTTTGACATTACGATCATCTCCTTAGTAATTATGTAGCATTGCTACTTATTTATAGTATAGGAGAGGCCGCAAGCCAAGATCAATTATAGATTTCTTATGGTTATGATAGGTAATTCTGATGGTAAGCTTTAACGAATAAGGATTTATTCTTACAAAATCTAGGAAGATCTTATTTTGCATAACTTTTTATTGACTCCATCCGTCAGAAGACTTGGTGCTCAACCAGTTCTAAAACATCTTCATTTTCATCGTAGAAAATTAGGATTACTTGTGATTTGTTCTATCTCTTTATAAAGGGGGCTTGTCCCCCACAGAGTAGATACATTGTTAACTGAAGTCGGTGCCTCCCTAAATATTCTTTATTAATAAATCTATTCTTGATTCTTTAGATACGGTTTTATAAATGTTACAATGGTTATAATTAGGTTTGAAAGGAGCTGTTATTCATGGCAGTCAGTAAAGAGCGGATTGACTATCTCTTAAATCACCTCAATGATAAAGATCTCGAACTTGTTATAGACTTAATGGAACGACTTGTTCAGAATAATAAACAATCTGATATTCCTATCGATGACGAACCCACTACCGATGAAGACATGATAGCCATCAAAGCAGCTCACGAAGCAATGAACAAGGGAGAACTCATCAATTTAAAGGACATCGAACATGAGTTACGCAATTAAATTCTATAAAGAAGCCATCAAAAATATCCAGAAACTTGATAAACCCACTCGAAACCGAATTCTTGATCATATAAATATTCTTTCAGAGAATCCAAAACATCCTGAGTTAGATATCAAAAGAATGCAAGGTACTAAAAACCAATATCGTCTCAGAGTCGGATCATATAGGATTGTTTATTCGATATTTAATGATCAGTTAATTATTGTTATCATCAAGGTTAGCTCTCGTGGTGATGTATATAAATCTTAGAGACACGCAAGTGTCTCTTTTTTTGTTGACTCTTTACATATTGCACCGATTTCGGTTAACGTTCCCGTATTCACGACGTCCGGTGTTAATCGGATGTGTCTGGCCGCTAAAGCAGCCAGACCCTTATGCATTTAACTTAAAAATTATACGTTTCTATAGCACCAGCTGGGAAAGCGCCACGAGCTGCCTCGCGGACTTCAACGACGTCACCTGGCTGGAATACAACCTGTTGGTCGTATGGAAGCGGCTGCCAAGCTCCGCCATTTAGGGAGTATTCGGCTCCATTGCTCGTTGTCCAAAGGTAATTATCGCCTGGGAATTGCATGTGTACCTTGGAGGTGAATGTAAAGCTCTTCGCCGGACCTGGCGGCAAGTAGTCTCCGCCTTTCTCACGAAGCAATATCGTTAGATCCCCCGGGAATTCCGGTGGATTCACCTCATCGTAAGTCGTCCAGGTTGCACCGTCGTCCGCGGAATATTCCATGGCCGATGAAATATACGCCGCGTCGAACGTGTTGCTCACATCGTTGATATCGATGTACATATACACATTGTCGACAAAGGTAACCATCTCTACCTTGCCTGCCGGGACCTGGTTCACCGGATCAGCTTGTACGCGAACCCTAACAGTTACGTCGCCCGGGAAGAGTGGGGGATTCTGTTCATCATACGGTATCCAGGTTACTTCCCCGTCCACAGAGAATTCCATGCTGGCGTCGGCACCGATTAGAATATTTCTTTTGTCATCCTTGCTGACATTCGGTCTTTCCGGCGCGGATGGCAGCGTATCCGTCACCGTCGTATAAATCGCTATTGTGCTTGCTCCATCCTGCAGTACTGCGCGAACAAGCAGTTGGGAAGCCCCGGAAGGGATGGCCGTTCCTTGCGGCAAGGTATAACGATTACCCATATTTTTGTCTATAGTGGCGATAGATACAAGGGCCTGTCCGTTTGCCCCCCATAGCAATTCATAAGCTTCTACCGAGCTCTCGTCGGCACCCGGAGTCCAGCTTACTTCTCCACCTGCATAACCCGCCCGTGTGTCAGTATCAACGAAATTCAGCGTGATAGGAACAGCGGACACCGGAAGATTAGCTTGCTCAAATGCTGCCTTAATCTCCTCAATGCTTGTAAATTCCTTCTGAGGAAGCAGGCTGCGCTGATCAAGAATAGACTGGGCAATTTCCAGGCGGCTAGCCTCATGCAGTTGCCCATACGCGGTTGCGTCAATATTCAGCACAGCTGCGTATCTTTTTAATTGTGATTCTATCGCCGTCGCACTCTGTGAGTTATTAATCCCTCGTATAGCAGCAGCCGCATCGTTAGACGGAGCCGGATATTGATCATTTACCGCTGTAATAATCTGTTTGACATCTGCAAATGTGGTATACCCTCCCGCCGCATTCGCAAGAGCCTTCTGATATTCCTGGGCATTAAAATCTATCAAACCCAGCTCCTTATTCAGTGGCGAAGGATATGCCTTCAGGACATGCAGCACATCCTCTGCTTTCGCAGGGTCGACAGCCGTACCGGCTTCAATCGCCAGCTGTGCCGTAATAAGCGAGACAACATCCTCCCCGCTATAGCTGCCGTGACCGCCAAATCCGTGCCGCGTCGATGAACCATCCGGTCTGATCTCCATAATATAAAGGGCATCCTTTACATAAGACCAGTCTAGTCTATAGGATTTACCGTTCCCCAGCGTGACCGAATCGAAGTGTAAATTTAGAATCGGCATGTCCGGGATATCCAAATCCCAGCTGACCGACGTGATCGGAATATATCCATACCCGTAATTTCTTAAGCGTCCATCCTTAATCAATGCTGACGGATCCAACGTACTGGTCATTTGCAAGGTGAGTTCGCCCGTAAACTGAATACGTATTTGAGACAGGTTCTTAGTTGAGTAAGGAAGCACATTCGTCGTATACCGAATATAATTCGAGATATATGTGACATATAAGGACTTCGTCTCCTCACCGGAGCCAGCACTCTTGAACACAGCCCATACGCCATACGCTTTGCTCTCCTCAAGCCCTTCCAGCTTATAAACTGCTAGTTGATTGGCCGTTACAGCGATACTTCCGCTCACAAACGGAACGTTGCCCGGCAAGGTTCCGCTTTTGACTTGTTCTACGGTTGGACGAACATTTGCATCTAACGGAATCGCCATATAGTATACCGTTCCCGCTTTGTCGGCTATAAGCGTACCATCAGCTGAATTGACCTTGCGATTCTCATAGCTTGCTGAAAGAAAAGGATTCCCGTTTTCCGGAATGGAAGGAGATGGGGATTCCGGGCCGGAAGGGTTGCCGCCTCCCCCAGAGCCTGAGCCACTGCCTCCGCTACCCCCAGTAGAAGGACTTCCTGATCCCGTACCCGGAGTATGGCTAGGGTTGGATACATCATTCACGGTAACAACCCGTGTCTTAACCGCGTCATAGTTTACGATAACCTGTTCTGGAGAAACCCCTTCCGGAAGCACGATATTTTGAATCGTTACGTTAGACGGCAAAGTAATTTTCGCGTCTTTATCAGCAATTGTTATCGTACCGATTGCTCCCGTGCTCAACAGCGACACCTCGCCCGTTCCCTGAATCGTCACAGAATCGAAGCTGCCGTTTCCGGTTACCGTTGTTGCGCCAGTCCCCGAGACTAATTCCAAATTGCTGATATGCGCATAAAGGGAAACCTTCTCTACGTCTGCTCCGACCGTCACTTGTTGATATGTAATTGATTTGTCTCCCCATAGCCCCGACAGCTTGGAATCAATTTGAACCTTCTGAACGACGGTCTTGTTTACAGCCTCAACCCGTACACCTTCCTTGCGGATATTCATCCCTTGCAGTGAAGACTGATCGAACACAACCGTGTTCTCATCTCCCCCGTTCACATAGGTGCTGCCTTTGACCGAAATATGCTGTGCGTAGAAATCATTGTTCAGTTCTTCGCCGATTTCCAGGTCACCGTTGATGCTCATATTTTGAATGGTTATGTAATCCGCAGCTATTTTCACGTTTCCTTCAATGATGGCTTTTCCGCCGTCCAATACAAGATTTCCAGAAAACTCAGACTGTCCTGAAGCTGCGGCTTTACCCGGTGAAGCAAGCTCCAGCGCTAATAACCGCGTGATTTGGCCATCTGCAGATTCAAAACGAATCCCCGCATTCGTTAGCACAGGAGCATTGGATGCCGCAAAAAATGGCTGCAAAGAATCAACCACGGTGTACGTTGTATCTCCGATCGTCACCTTGCCATTCTCCATCCGTTCAATGGTTTGAAGGCCGCTATTCGCTGACTCAACTCTAAGCAAAATAGCTGCCAGCTCCTGACGAAGCACGGATTGCTGAGGATGAAACCTTCCATCACTTCCTACCATAAATCCAGATGATACGACGGCAGAGACGGATTCCTTCGCCCAAGCGGATACCGTGTGACTATCTGTAAAAGGAGAAGATTCATCATTCTTCGAAGCTTCTGCCTCTAATTTCGCTGCCCGAGCTAGGACTGAAGCCAGCTCTTCACGAGTCATCTCGTCTTTAGGACGGAAGGCTCCATTGCTGTCACCCTTCATCCACCCTTGCTGTCTCACGGCTTCTATCGCTCCGGCACTCCAGGAATCCGCAGGAACGTCCGCGAATGAAGATGCTTCGATGTTGCTTACCTGCAGATCCAATGCTTTAGCCAGGGCAACCGCGACTTCTTGACGGGTTACTGCCTGCATAGGCCGGAACAGCCCCTCACGATCCCCATTCATTAAATGCTTCTCTTGAGCCTCTTGAATAAGCCCTCTTGCCCATGGAGAAGCATCACTTAAGTCCTTAAACGGAATAGCCGCCGAATTTGAAGCCAACAATACATTCGATTGAGTCGTTGCGCCAAGCGCAAGCGCTATTGTTGCAATAGCTGCAATGCTCAATTTTTTAGAAATATTCATAAAAGCCCCCTATCATATTAAGTCGTATTTCCTAATATTTTGCAGAAATCTGCAACAATAGTCCTACTAATCATAATATGTAACAGGCTCACTAACAACATTTATTTCCCTAAATTATTCCTTAATCTACCGATAATCTTTCCCGAAATGCCGACCTTCATAGTCTCAATCCTGTAAAACAGTATATTTCAATCATAAAAAATAACCCTCCACTGGCATGAAAGGTTATGAATTAAGGTGTTTATTATTTGAATCGTCATGTGAAGTTAATTAATCTAGCAAATCGCCCTCGCGTACATCCATTTTTTCAAGTTCCAATTCATCATCATAATTCCAGTGACCATTTGCATATTCCAGAAAGATAAGAGCTTCATAAACGTCCATATCCCCTTTTAAGACATCACTCCACTCGATTATTCCGTGAACGACTGCCTCTTTTTCTCCAACGAATACTACTCGTTCTCCCGTCAATTTATACTTCCATTCGTCAGATTCATACCCGAGTTTCATCAAATTTTCCCATGTTAACTCTGTCTCTAGATCGACCTTCCCAGCATTCCACTTTTTAAGAAATGATGGCGATCTATATTGAACTGTCAGCTCAAGATTTTCATCGTTAAGAGCTTTGAAATAAGTTCTTAGATCCAACAAGACGGCACTTTGCTCTTGATACTGTTCTTCCATTACTTTTGCAGCTGTTTCATTAATGTCCTTTGGAAGATCCATAGTAACGGAAAGTAAAGATGAATCTGCTATCTTCCACTGTCCTCTTTCATTTCGAATTTCAAACACATATTCATCTTGTCTATTTAGTATTTCAGTATGGTCTATGTAAGTAACCTGCAGAGTAGCTTCGTTAGCGGAAGAATATTCTATGCTATTGATCTTTATAACGAAATCCCTGACAGGGATTTCACTTACATGGTGGTTTGATTCATAGTCATAATAAGGATTATAATATCCTAGTTTAAGATTATCGAACGTTAGTAACTTTGGACTAAAAAATTTATAGTATTTTAATAGTAGATCTTGCACAGCCGTTTCCTGACCATGGCCATATTTCTTCATACTTATGATCTGGTTTTCTTCATCATAATTAACAGAATACTTAAAAATTTGACCAGCAAGACGAACAGGAAAGTAAACCTGCCCATTAATTACCGGAATTGGCTCGTTCAGATGATAAGTATATCCATTATAGTCAACTACATCATCATCCGCTTGAAATACCATCTCAGAACCGTTAATGAATCCCCAAATGTCCGCAGTGTCCTGATCAAAAGTTACCTTATAACCTAATGCATTAAAAAAATTGCGGTAAGGAACATACATTACTCCCGACTTTAAAATAGGGTTTATGCCTAGAATTTCTTTATCATCTACATACAATTGAATTGGTTCATCAGCAGAAGCAATGACAGGTGCATCCAGAACTATACAAATAGCTATCAGAAAACCTATAAACTTTCTTTTCATTAGGACACTTCCATTCACAGTGGTATATTTCATTTTTCTGCACATTCAGGCTTTTTATGTACTAATCTGATTATCGGTTATTACTTTCCTGGGCTACCATCAAATAAGCATTTATGTACTGTGCCACGCTATCCTCATCATTGCTACCGATCACCTTATCTGCAAGCCTCAAAATATCTTCATGCGAGTTAGAGACTGCGATCCTTTTCCCTCCCGCTTCAAATAAGCCCAAATCGTTGAGATTGTCCCCAAAAATACAAATATCTTTAGTCTCCACGCCCATATAGCTAGCCCATAATTTTAATCCTTCCTTTTTGGAGGCTAGCGGGTGGCTGAATTCTAGAAAATATTGATTTTCAATATAGTAGTCCTTCATAATATGGCAATTGACCCTGTCTCCTAAATCAGCGGTTATTTCTTCTTTGAGGGGCAGCAAATTCTCTAATTCGCCAATATACGTCAAGGCTAAAGTACTGAAGCTTGGAGAGCATTCGATGGTCTCTACCTCACAGAACCTCGGATCGTTAGTGCGGCTTTTCAGAAATTCAATCATGCCAAAGGTAGTTAATTTCTCGTGGTGCACACGTTCTTTGTTATCTGCGTCCAGCAAGAAGCAGAATGGAGCGAGCTGGTGCCTTTTTCCTCTATAAATGATTTCATTGCTCAGCTCGTCATTTAACATGTAGCCGTCGATGACCTCATTTTTTGCGACATCATACAGAAGTGCGCCATTGTATAAAATGACCGGATGTTTCCAGGCTATGTTTGAAACGACATGAATTGCACTGACCAAGCCCCTTGCGGTCGCGAAGCTAACGATAAAATTATTTTCAAGGGCTGTATTGAGTGTATTTATAGTGTAATTAGAAAGAGTTTGGTCTGACCTCAGTAAGGTTCCGTCTAAATCCGTAATAAATATTTTACTCAAAAAGATTCCTCCTCCAATCCATTATTTAATGGTGTCATATAAGTCGGTTACATGATTATACATTTACCATCCAAGGAGCTGAAGTCCCTGACTGGCGTATTTTTACACAGGGCCTAATCGCTTACCCTTTGCTGGGCGGCCATCCCATTGCGACGGTCGACCCTGCCGGGGGCGGCTATGCATGGAGATTCCCTCAGGATTCATTGGCCGATGAGTTCTTCGAGTCTCTAGCCGGTACATTAGCGGCATTGCATAGTATCGAACACAGCGAAGCAATCCAGAGTGGCGTTCGATTCAACACACCTGAGGAAGCACGAAAAGCCTTCGCCGCGAACATTGAAGAAATACAACAATCCTTCACCATCCCTGAGAAGCTGTTTGTCCGATGGAATGAATGGCTGTCTACAGATACGTATTGGCCTGAGCATACGGTGCTTCATCACGGCGATTTGCATCCCCCTCATATTATTGTTGACGATAATCAGCGCGTCATGGGCTTAATTGACTGGACAGAAGCGGAGATTGCCGATCCCGGTAAAGATTTTGTCATTCTATATGCCCTTTTTGGCCAAGAAGGATTGCGGAATTTGCTTAGACGTTATGAAAAGGCTGGGGGCAAAACCTGGCCCCGTATGCATGAGCACATCGCGGAGCAATGGGCTGCTTATCCGGCTTTAGTCGCCAAGTTCGCCCTTACCACAGGAAAAGAGGCCGATATGGAAATGGCGAGAGGCATGATGGCGAACTGGAACGTGGATTAATCCCCTTTAGTTCGAGGCTGCTATAGACCTTTTAAGACAAATCACCGTCTTCCCTCGGAAGATGGTGATTTTATTATCATTGGCCTGGATTCTAGCTAAATTTAAATGAGAAGGATTCCGTGACTATTTTGCGATCACGTGTTTTAATAACGGCTTTTACTTCTGCTGTATCTCGAAGATTGTCAAACGACCAGGCTGGTCTTTAAACG
Organism: Paenibacillus lentus; assembly: GCF_042714055.1. Lineage (GTDB taxonomy): Bacteria > Bacillota > Bacilli > Paenibacillales > Paenibacillaceae > Fontibacillus > Fontibacillus lentus_A. Next base: position 391,929 of record NZ_JBHGVC010000005.1, on the reverse strand, counting down.
AAATATCTTGGATCTGATCGGGTTTGATCTGAGTCATCTCTTCGGTGTTGGTCGTGTTTGAACATCCGAATAGGAGCAGCATGGTCAAAGTTATCAAAAGAAAACGCATATGGCATTTCCCCTTTGGCTACTATTGGCTACCATACGGACAACCTTATTCTTTTCATCGGTAATATATTGGACATTACCAAACCCTTTTCAAAACTAACGCCCCTTTTCACGAATGTAAATATCCAATGCCTTAATTCCTCTGTGAGCAAGCTTAATAAATAAAATCAAGCAGTAAACACTTAGACCGATCAGTACCAAATAAACAAGAAAAGCCAAGACTGGAAAAATGCTATACAAGCCCATATCTATGTCATCTTCTCCTCGCCAATATACTTTCTATTGCTTATGCTCGCCTATCCAGCAAAATGCCTCAGCCTTAAGATTGCTCTTATCCAGGCTGAGGCGTTTGTTGTTTGAGCTTATTCCATAATTATACATACACGATCCAAGAAACGCTAGAGCTACGTAGCAATCCGCTGAAATCGACATACATGCGCCGCCTGAAAAAGATTACTCCCAATAGAACGGCCCACAGCCCTTCAGCCGAGCCAAGCCCTCCACAAAGAAGAAGTCGCCGTAGATCAGCGGAACATCGATATTGGTACCCTGCGGATAGTTGCTCGTACCATGCAGGAGCAGCCCTTCCTCTTCAGGGAGATTCCAGGTGCCGTAGTTTTCGTACAGTGAGTTTAATATTCGCTCACCGCCTGCACGGTAGACATCCGCATCCCCGCCCTCGCTCTGATCGGCGAGCAGCAAAAGACCGCTTGCCGCACAGGAGCCAGCCGAACTGTCGCGCAGATTGCGCAGCTCAACAGGTGCCCGAAAATCCCAAGCCGGCACATTATCCTCCGGCAGTCTGCTGAGAAAGAAGTTCGCTACCCGCTTCGCGGCCTGGTGATATTCGTCCTTGCCGGTATGATGATAGGCCAGCGTCAGGCCATAAATACCCCAAGCGGCTCCTCGGGACCAGGCCGATTCCGGAGCATATCCCTGGCCGCCCAGCCCTTCCAGCATTTCTCCCGTTTGCGGATCAAAATTGACGATATGATAAACCGAGCCGTCTGCTCGGATGAAGTATTTCAACACGGTATCCATATGCGCCTCGGCAATATGGGCATAACGCGGATCTCCGCTCATACGGGACGCCCAGAACAAGAGCGGCATATTCATGCAGCAGTCAATAATCGCCTGCCCCTCATTCCGTTCCCCTTCCGTCCAGGGGTTCCATGCCCGAATATATTGCCCCTTCAGATTAAAACGGGCAGCAAGATAGTTGGCAGCCTTCATCGCCCTGATTCGCGAAGCCTCGTTGCCGGTCAGCGTGTAGTTCGCTACGCTGGTCAATGTCCACATGAACCCGATATCGTGATCCAGCTTCACATAACCATTTAGGACTTCATCCAGTTTAGCTTCACATTCCTCGGCCAGCGACTTTAGCTCCTCCCTCCCGCTTTCGTTATGCAACAGCCACAGCAGGCCTGGCCAGAAGCCAGCCGTCCACCAGCTCGGTTCAGCCAGCTGGTATACTCCAGCTTGACTTGCATGCGGGAACCCTGATCCGATTCGAGCTGTATTGCGCAATGTTTTTTCCAGCGATTTGTGCCAAGCTTCATTCACCCAAGCATAGTCTGTCTTCAATCCGTATCTCTCCTCAATGCTTCGTTTTGATTCTTAGATGCTATTTCTCTAAGATGGCCTTTGCCACTGCTTAGTTTCAATCCAACAGCCTACAGTCGTATAAATTGAAAAAGAAAGCTCAGTTCAAGGTGCCTCTCCGTCTGCAGCACATGGAAATCCAGCGTATACCATACCTGATCCTTCCCGAAATGATCGCGATAAGAGCGCTCCGTCACTTCTGCCTCGAGCTGCCGATGATTATAAACTAACTCTAAAGCGAGATCGCTGCGGGATAACGAGAGACGCCCTTCTCCCAGCTCTTCCGGTTGAATCAGCGTTACAAATCGTTCCACTAAACTACCCGGCTGGTTTGCAAAAGAAAACTCATCCTTCAGCACCAGACTAGGCAGTTCACTCTTGTGCCACTGCCAGAAGCGCTTGAAGGAATGCAGCCCCTCACAATCGTAAGCTTCGGACAGCTCTACCGTCAGCAAGCTTTCCATTCCGCTGCTTGCATACTCCAGTATAGATGCGGTTCTACCGCTTCCTGCAGCCTGAAGGCAGCCGTTAATGATAGGAACCGAATGCCCCTGGGAGCCGTTGCAATCATAGGCATAACGGGCTGTGCTGAAATAATCCTTCGTATATTCCCCGCAGCCAAGATCAGAGAGAAAAAATTCTCCGCCACCCGCCAGCATAAACTGGCCGAGGTCGTTATGATTATGCGGCTCGTCGTTATGCCCACCCTTGGCGGCAAAGCCAAAGACTCCTTCCTGCGAGATCATGCGAGAGATAAGCCAGCCTGCATCCTCCAGCATAAAATCGCCCGGCTCCCAATCCTGCGCATCTCCTGCCAGCTCACGCCAAAGCAGATTGCGCAGCGCGGGCGCCCATCTGCTGCAATGATCCTCGCGGTAATCCGCGCGCAGACGGGTTGGGGGCGATAGGGCGCTTTCATATTTGCTGGCAATATAACGTGAGAGCCCGATATGCACGCTGCCATGAGGCAATGCATCGGAGAAATTAACAACCGCATTGCCGCCCAAGAAGCATTTTTGCTGAAAACTGGCAATCGCCTTAACCTTTTTCTGCGAGAACCAATTCAGTTCTCCCCTGCTGCGCTTATGCAGCAGATCGGCGTAATATACGAAATAGCCGAAGCCATAGTTCCAGTAACCAAGCCCTTCCAGACAGGCGCCATCGTCTCCAAAGCCTTTGAGGTAATAGGTCATGCTGCGCTGCGTCTTTTCCAAAATCCGTGTCAGCATCTCCCTCTCCCGATTCCCATCCAGCAGCAAAAGAGCCGCAGAGCCAATCGATCCAGCGCATACCGCCGACCAATTATGCTCCGCTTCCTCCCATTCATAGGGGCCCTTCTCAAGGAAGGGCCTCAGCAGCCGGTCGCAAACCAGCTCCGTTAATTGCGTCCACAACAGCTCAGGCAGCCTGTCACCTAGCAGCAGCCTCAGCTCTGCCAGCGTAAAACCGGTTTCCGCCGCGAACAGGTCGATTGTCTCCGAGACCGGACGCTGCGGGTTGATATGAGCAGGCAAGCACCAGGTCAATTCACTGCAAATTTCCCAAATGGCATCGAGCAGTTCCGTATGATAGTCCTCGCACTCCGGCTCCAGCAGCGACAAAAACGCAAAAGTATTCAGCCGCCTCCTTCGCTCAAAGTATGCACGTTCATACTCCAGTCTGGAACCCTTTTTGGCAAACTGGGAGAAGAGCGAATACGTCAGGTTCGGCGGAGTGGTACCCCGTATTCGCTCCCCTTCCGACCTGATCTCTGCAAGGTCTGCTGCATACTCCCGACTGCTGCGAACTTTTCGCCAAAATCGCGAGGCATCGCCTTCCGGATAATAGAAATGCAGCCCGGCCGGTGACATCCTCCCTACAGCTTCTGCAATCTCTGGAATCTCTGCAGTCTCTGCGGCCTCTGATATCTCTGTGATTTCCGCATCCTCCATCAATGGTTTGGTTATCTTCTCACCGGATTCTTTCATTACCTTCCCTTTCCATCATACGGATTTATGATTTTAGCATAATGGAACCTCGTTGCCATGTGCAGCGATCTAAGGAGCTATCCTTAAGTACGGGGGATTACAATCTCCTGCCCTACGCTGCTGTGAATTGTAATTGCTTCTTCTCCGATCGCTACGTTCAGCCCGATCTCGGGCAGATCATCAAGGGAGCTCGTCAGTGCTGGATGACCAGAATTCCTCGAGCTGCTCCCATCCCCCGGATCGCCGTAGACGGCAGATACCAGCCAATGAACGCCCGGCTCCAGCGAAGCGGTAAGCGTCGGAATCACCGTTCGCGGCTGCAAAATATTAGTGTTCGCGTTCGGCCAGACCAGTCCCGCCGCATCATAGCCAAGCAGGCTTCGCACACCGCTGACACCTGATAGGCTGCCTGCGACAGCCTCATTCATCCCCACTTTCTGCTGCGGCAGCGATTCGACGCCGAGGGCAAACCCGCCTTCGGCGGCATCCAGGCTCCGCTTCGTCTCAATCCGATGAACCCGGATATGCCAAGGGAGTCCAGCGACCAGCCAGGTGCTCACTTCAACATCAGACCAGGGCTTCCACACCGCATGCAGTACGTTATCCTGAATCATGGTGTCTGTATTACGGCGTTTGACCCGGTACAAATTATCTCCGCCTTCGCTCAGCGCCAGCATAGAATCGAAAGCCCCCTGGGACAATCCCCATTCGGAGCGCGGCACGCTGAATCCGAACCAGGTGGAATACACAAATTTCTCGTATTTAGCCGAGGTATGGGTGTGTTCGTTGGTTCCGTGATGACCGCTGTTAAAGGCAGCCACATGTCTGGAGCCCTCATCCCGAACCAATACAAGATGAGCTGGTTTCTGAACGTTTAAGGCATCCATTTTCGGCAGCGGCAGCTCCTCAGCCATCCAGAAGGGATGATCCGAAGGCAGAGCCAGCGGCAGAAAAGTCTTGAACGCCCAATACGGGGAGCCGGGTGAATTGTAATTCTCCGCCATCACCAGGTTTGGATAGGCATAACCTATGGTCAGAATACCGCCTGCATCAAGGATCGGCTGGCTAAACCACCAGCGCAAATTCCGCAGCACGAGTCCCTTCAGCACGCCCAACGGCAGGCCATCCGCTTCCGCAAAAGCCATGGCACCCCAGAAAGCCGATTGCGAGAAGCGATAGGTCAGGCTCCGCCCGTACGGAAGCGCCGAGCCGTCCGAGGAGAACCAGGCCAGGAAGCTCGCAGCAAATTCACCTGCGCGCTGCTGGAACTTGAGAGAGCGATCATGATCCTCCTCCAGCATCAGTCTGGAATAGAGCAGACCATAGTAATGAAAAGCAAACGGCACATAATAATCGCTATGTCCCTCTACCCCGTCGCTATACCACCCGTCCCCCAGATAAAAGGCATCGAGCCGATCCAAGTTCTTCTCAAGCTGCGCCGCATCATACGGCAGCCCCGCTTTACGGAACCCGATGTTAACGAGGACGTTAAAGAACAGCCAGTTGCAGTCATGGCAAGGATGAGCATTGATTTGGTTCAGCCAGGCATAAAGGTTGCTCCGGGCATCTGCCTCAAGCGGATCCCAGATCTTGTCCGGGATGAGCGCCAAAGCGTAACCAAAAGCAGCCATTTCAACAAGACGCTGATCATAATCGGCAACCTCGCCCCAATATTCCACGTGTCTTGGATCTGTACCACTGGTTATTCCTTCAAGGACGTTGTCCCATAATTCGCTCGTTCCCCCGCCAGCCAGCAGGGGGACAAGTCCCCATAGCACCCGGGAGAAGCCTTCCATCCCGGCAACCGCAGCCGGGTAGCTCGCTCCGGTAGCTCCAAGCTCAAGCCTCGCCTTGCCCTTACTGTAAAAGGGCTGGAGTGGCACAAGCAGCTCCTGCAGCGCGGCTGCCATATCCTCACGGGTTTTTAGCGGATTGTCCGCAAGTCTTCCATATGCCAATGATTCGTTGCCCATCTCTCCATTCTCCTTTGACTCATTGATTTCGCAACCACCTGAGGTCATCCTTTAATGCCGGAAGAGGCAACCCCTTGCACAAAATATTTCTGCAGCGCCAGAAATACAATCAGCACCGGAATAATGGATACGACACTCGCCGCCATAATCAGGCCGTACTCCGCCGAATATTGCGAGATGAACATTCGGAGACCAATCTGAATCGTTTTCAGCTCGGTTTTAGTCAGGTAGATCATCGGCCCCAGAAAATCATTCCACGTAGATACAAATGTAAAAATCGTCAGCGTCGACAGAGCCGGCTTCGATAATGGAAGCATAATCCGGGCCCAGATGCCGTACTCGCTAAGACCGTCGATCCGGGCAGCTTCACACAGCTCATCCGGAATGCTCTGATAGAACTGCCGCATCAGGAACACACCGAAAGCCGAAAACGCCTGAAGCAGGATAATCGCAAGGTGAGTGTTGTTCAGCCCCATCGAACGCATCATGATGAATTGCGGCACCATGTAAGCCTGCCAAGGGATCGCAATCGTGGCGATATAACCGAGAAACAGCGTATTTTTGCCGGTAAACTGCAGCTTCGAAAAGGCATAGGCTGCAAAGCTCGAGGTCAGAATCTGTAAAATTGTCACGATAATCGATAATTTCGCGGTATTGTAGATGAATGTTCCCAGCGGAATCCGTGTCCAAATTTCTTTGTAATTGCTCCAGCGGGGAAGCTCCGGGATCCACTGCATCGGAAAGGTGAACACGTCCTTGTTCAGCTTGAGCGAAGAGGACAGCATCCACAAATAAGGAACAAGCATGCACAGTACGACTATGATCAAAATGAGATATGCAAACACCTTTGCACCGATTTTAACTCCTTTATTTGCTCCTACCATATCTGTAGATCCTCCTATTGTCCATACTTCTTTTCACCCTGGAACTGAACCAGAGTGATGCCCAAAACGAGCAGGAATAATACAATCGCCATCGCGCTTGCATAACCGTAATCCAGTGAACGGAATGCCGTGTTGTAAATTTGATAGACAAGTACTCTTGTCGAGTCGTTCAGCTGGTTGTCGGCGCCGGCAAATAGGTTGATAAAGATATCGTAGACCTTAAACGAGTTAATGATCAGAATCATCAGTACAAAGAAGGTAGTAGGCGCAAGCTGCGGAATGGTCACATTCCGAAATCTTTGCCAGGCGTTCGCGCCATCAAGCTCGGCGGCTTCGTACAATTCAGGGTTAACCCCTTGAAGCCCGGCCAGATAAATGACCATATAGTAGCCCATATTCTTCCACACGGTGAACAGCACAACCGTAAACATCGCCCAGTCTTTATCCGCAGCCCAGCGTGGAAGCTCTTCCATCGGAATCCCGGTAATTAAATGGAGTATATTGTTGACAGGCCCCATCGTCGGGCTAAAAATAAAGTTCCAAACCGCAGCGACCGCAACAAGCGAAGCCACATACGGGAAAAAGAAGACCGTTCTCATAAAGTTCCGCCCGAACATTTTCTGATTCAGCAAAATGGCGAGCCCAAGCGCGCACACCATCGTCAGCGGCACAACACCAACGGTATAAATAACGGTATTCCATAAAGATTTATGAAAGGTGGGATCCTTCCAAAGACGAACAAAGTTGTTCATCCCAATGAACTCCATCGGGTTGGCCCCGTCCCATTTCACAAAAGCCAAGATAAAAGCAAACACCATGGGTACCAACGTAAAAATCGCAAAGCCGATAAAGTTGGGCGCAATAAAGCTGTAGGCCACCAGATGATCCTTGACCCTCTTTGTCCGGCCGCTCTTTTTTATTGTTTTATGGTTTATCACGGTTTCATTCTGCATAGCTTCTCCTCCAAACCTGCTCGCTAAAAAGGATTTGGCAAAGGGCGGGCTTTCCGCCCGCCCCTGTAGGCATCCTTGTATCTATCGCATGCGTCTAATTATTCAGAATCAGCTGCACCCGCGTGTTCATATCGGCCAAGCCCTTATCGATGGTTGCATTTTTGGTCATAATGCTGTCATGCGCTTCGTTCAGGATGACTTCGATGTCTGCACTCTTTTCGTGAAGCGGCATTTCCAGATAAGTTTTCGCTGTAGTCAGAGCTTCTTTGCTTGCTTCATCTGTCGGGAATCCTTCAACGGAAGCAATAGAGTTCACAACCTCGTCATTCTTGATCGCTGGAATGGTACCCGTAGCAGCGATAACGGCAGCACCCTCTTCACCGGTTACGAATTTCATGAAATCCAGCGCTGCTTCCTTGTTAGCAGATTTCTTGTTCACAGCCAGTGAAGTAATCGTTCCCAGCGTCGTACCTGCCTCTACGCCTTCTGGATGAGGGTATTTCACCATTCCCCAGTTCGTCGCCTGCGATTCGCCGCTTTTTACCTTCTCGATTTGCGTGGCAATGAACCAGCTGCCCATATTCATCATGGCAACGGAGTTATTGTAAAATACGCCGGAATAGTGCGTGCTGGATGTTTTTAGGGTCGCGTAATCCATGACAATACCGTCTTCCTGCTGCTTCAGGATGCGCTCGTAGGTCGGCTTCAGGAAGTCATATTCCCCATCAACCACGGTGTGCTGGCCATCCAGAATTCCAAACAGCTGCACCGCGCTGCGCCAGGTATGATAGTGAGCCCCGTATACTTTTTCGGAGCCGCTGCCGGATGTCATTTTTCTAGCCAGCTCATCGTACTGCTCCAGGGTCATATCATTGGTTGGATAAGGCACGCCGGCTTTATCGAATAAATCCTTGTTATAATAAATCAGCCAGAAGTCACTGCGGAAAGGAAGCGCATACACTTCATCGTTCATTTGGATCTGTTCGACTGTACCGCCATATAGAGATACGTCGATGCTTTGCTCGCTCATGTACTTTTTCAGCGGCTCCAGATGATTTTGCTTCACGAGGTTGGCGTAACCCGGGATATCCTTCACTGTAAGAATATCGAGATCCGCACCGCCGGAGAGCTGCGTGCTGAGCATGGTCATATAATCGGTCGAGCCCAGATCCACATACTCAATGGTTACGTTCGGGTGCTTTTCCTTATAAGCATCAATTAACGGCTGGTAGTACGCGGTGGCTTCCCAATCCCACAATGCCCACTTCAATGTGATTGGATCCGTTGAAGGCGTGTTGGAAGCGGTTCCAGTATTGTTCGAGGCTGGCGGTTCTGATGCAGTTGCGTTGCCTCCACTATTGCCGGAGCATCCGGCAAGCATGCTGAGAGAAAGTACAGCAGCCAGGGTGAACCCTAAGAATTTTTTTAGTCTCATGTTTTTGTCCCCTTTTCCTCCTGGTTTTGATGCCTGATTCGGTATTCCGAACCTCTACGTTTATCCTAGTGGATTCCAAAATGAAAGGGCATACATTTTTAAACCCAGTTCATTCACTTTTCTGTTCTCTTCTTTTAACCCAACTCTTAAAGCTGTAAAATTATCATAAAAACCTGTAAAATTCGTTGTTCCTGTCTAACCTGCTATATCTGCGGGCCAAGGTTCATGTTATGGTAATGTTACTAACCAGAGTGAAAGCGCTTTATAGGAGTGCTGAAAGAGGTGGTTTCTACGAAACGAAAGGCAACGATAAAAAGCCGGATCATCCTGATCATGACGGTATTTGCTCTGCTGATCGCGTCCCTGTTATCTTTTTTCAGCTATGAGCTGATTTCATATTTTCAGAGAAAAACAACCATTCAAGCAACGGAATTCAACCTGCAGCTCGTTTCTCACATTATTGAACAGGATCTCATGAATTTATCGGTTCTGGCGATGACCTGCAGCACCAATTCCTCCACCAATCGCATGCTGAATGAGTATTTCAAGTCGGATCAACCAAATCCGATGGAGGCGATCCATGTCTTCTCCTCCCTGCAGGAGGATTTCCGGATGAACCGTTCCAATGGCTATGTGCGCCGGCTTATCGTGACCGACAATAAGGATAAATTTTTTCAAGTAGATAACTCGGTCAGTACCTCCATCCCATTAAATATTCATAACATTAATAACCTTCCCGGTCTTTCCTCGGACTCCACGGAGGAGTGGGAACGGGTGATCCAGGATCCGCTATCCATCACCAAAACCATCCCCTTTGTGATGCCGATTTACGGGGATAATGCCAACCGGATCGGAACCGTGTATCTTCTGGCCAACACCTCCGTCATTACCGATAAGCTGAAGGGGTATGGTCTGCCAGCGGAATCCAAGCTGCTGCTGACGCTCGGGGAGCATAAATATGAAATCCAGGGCGACCAGATTCTCTCCCTCTCTACCGACTATAAGGTTACTCCTTATGAACAGGAGGCGGCCAGCGGCAGTGTGACGTCATTGTCATTGCTGGAGATGAAGGAAGGAGAGGAGTTCATCTCTGTCTCGTATCCGGTACGCAAAGGAGTGACGCTGTCACAGACGTTATCGGACAAGCAATTTGCTCCGCAATTTAATCTCTGGCTGCTGCTCATGCTCGGCGTCTGCCTGCTCGTTATTGCTTCCAGCGGAGTGATTACTATATATTTGACCAAAACCATCAGTCTTCCTGTAGAAAAGTTAAAAAAACGAATCGACAAAATTGCCCAAGGCAATTTCCTGATCGATCGCAATATGGAGTGGAACAGTGAGCTCGGTGATGTGGGACGCGGGATCAACCGCTTATCCCAGGACATCGTAGCCTTGATGGAGACCAGAGTGGCGGACGAGAAGCAGCGGCAGGAGCTGGAATACCGGATGCTGCAGAGTCAGATCAACCCGCATTTCCTATATAACACCCTGAATTCGATCAAATGGATGGCTACCATTCAGAATGCTACCGGCATCGCGGAAATGACCACCTCCCTCTCGCGCCTGCTGCGAAGCATCGCCAAGGATATGCGCAAGCTGGTGCCATTGCAGGAGGAATTAGGTTTATTAGAGGATTATTTTCTGATCCAGAAATACCGCTACGGCAGCAATATTACGATGGAGACCATCCTCCATGATGAACAGCTGCTGACGGGACTCATTCCGAGGTTTACCCTGCAGCCTCTGGTGGAAAACGCCATTTTTCACGGCATTGAGCCTAAGGGCAGTGGACATATCATGCTGAGCGTAGAACGCAGCGGGTTCAATGATATTCTGATTACCCTGGAGGATAACGGAGTCGGGATCGGGGAAGAGCAGGTGAGCGATATTTTGGCCCGTCGGGAACCAAGCTCAAAAGGGCTGCTTGAAGGCATGGGACTGCGCAATGTCAATGAACGGCTGCAGCTGACCTTCGGGGAGCAATACGGCTTGTCGATCGAAAGTGAAAAGGGTCAATATACGAAGATGCTCATTCTTCTGCCTTATCGCAAAACGGAATGATCCGCTTTTTTATTCGGAAATAGGTAAGGAAGTGATTGTATTGATCAAATTGCTGATTGCTGATGATGAAGCGCTGGTCTGTATCGGCCTGCAATCCATGCTGAAATGGGAGGAATACGGAATCGAAGTGGTGGGCGTCGCCCATAACGGAGCCCAGGAAGAGGAAATGATTGATGCCTATCGACCGGACATCGTCATTACCGATATCAAAATGCCGATCAAAACCGGCCTGCAGGTTGCTGAATCGGTTCGCCGCAAATACGGGCGTATTCCGCTCTTTATTATTTTGACAAGCTATGAGGAGTTCGAGTATGCACGCACGGCTATCGAGATGCAGGCCGTCGATTACCTCGTGAAGCTGGAGCTGACTCCCCAAGCGCTGGAGGCCTCGATCAAAAAGGCGATCAAGCTGCTGAAAGAACATCAAACGGTGGAAAGCTACCCGGAGCTTATCCATCGCACTAATTTGCATGAGCTGCGGGAGAAGTTTTTCGTCCGGCTGTTTAACAATCTTTTCGAGAACAAAAACCAATACCTGCTGCAAAAAGAAGATCTGGAGCTGGAATTGTCCGCTCCTGCTTATATGGTATGTACCTGCCGGATCATGGCCCCGGATACCGTTCCGCCAAGCGGCGACAAGCTGGTTACCCTATGTACCAGCACCGTGAAAATGGCCAGAGACAGGCTGACTTCCGTCAAATCCTGTTATGTGACCAGCCTTGATCTGCGCAATTTTGCAGTCATTCTGCCGGTCGAGGAGGTTCACCTGGAGCATTGGAAGCCTGACATGGAGAAGCTTCTGAAAGATATGGCCCAGGTTTTGCGCAATTATTTCAACGTCACGATTGTTGGCGGCATCGGTCATGCCGTAGAGGATCCTTATTTGATTCATGAGAGCTATCTTGCAGCACGCCGAGTTTTGCCCGCTGCACTGGAGCAGCAAGCCTTTGTGTTCTATTCCACCGATAAAAAGGACCCTCATCTGGAGCAGCCCATCTTTGACTACTCGGCATCCCGCTCCGAAATTCGGCGCGCCTTCGAAGAGATGGATACCGATGCGCTCTACAGCATTATTACCAACATGATTGAAATATTTGAAGGGCAGCCCGATTTACTTGTTGCGGCAACAGATGCGGCCTGCAATGTGCTGTATATGGCAACCTCCCTGCTGGCTGATGGAGAAAACTTAGTGGAGCAGATTTTTGAAAACGAACCTGAGGGCTACCGGGCAATCTACCAGAAGAGCTCCATGGATGGCATTGTTGCCTGGCTGATCCAGTTCCGGGACGGATGCTGCGATATGCTCTCCTCCAGGAGACAGAGCTACAAGGAGCAGGTCATCCGAAATGTCCAGGATTATATCAAACGCAATCTCGACAGCAAGCTGTCCTTGAACCAGGTCGCGGATATTTTCAACTTCAGCCCCAATTATTTAAGCCACCTGTTCTCCAGAACAGCCAAGGTGAATTTCGTGAAATACGTCACCGATACTAAAATCGCGGCAGCCAAGGACATGATGCTGCGCGGAGAAGGGCGAATTAATGAAATTTCCCATAAGCTCGGTTACGACAGTGCCTTCTATTTCAGCAAAGTATTCAAAAAGGTCGAGGGCATATCCCCTCGCGAATTCATGCAGCGGGTGGAGTCCAAGTAAATATAACCTGGGGCATACCCACGTAAAAAAACCGAGCGGCCTTTCGGGTTCAGCAACCGAATACCGCTCGGTTAGACATATTCGCCTTATACCTTGTCCAGCAGCTCTTGCGATTGGGCTTTATGCTTTTGATACAACGGATTAGTCGGATCGTGCTTAATGGCATTCTCGATCGCATCAATTGCTTCTTGATGTCTACCCAAGGATCGCAGGCTGTTTGCTTTATGAAAAGAGAAATCGTAGCGATGCGGCTGCTGCGTCAGCAGCTTGTCCATTTCTTCCACAGCGGCTTCATGTCTTCCCAATTCTCTTAAGTAATTGGATTTGTGGTATCTGTAAAAGGTTCTCTTTGGATCGAGCTCCACGGCTTTATCGTATTCGGCAAGCGCCTCTTCCGGCTTTCTCATCATTCGTAGCGTATTCGCGGTGTAGAAATAAAAGTCGAGATCGTTCGGATTCAGCGCAAGTGCTTTGCGATACTGTTCAAGCGCTTCGCCGTAACGCTTCAGCTCGCTTAAGAAGTACCCTTTGTAATAGATCAAATCGGCATTGTTGCTTTCCTTGCCGAGCGCCTCATCCATGATTCCGAGCGCTTCCTCATAGTTATCCGTTCTAATCAGCTCTTTTGCCTGTAGAATCGCATCGTGCTGCCCTCTGCTTTCGTTCTGCAAGATCTTGACTACTTCCGTCTGGCCCATCGCTTGCGCATGCTCCAGTGACGACTTTCCGTCCCGATCCTCTAGATGGGGATCGGCTCCCGCCGCGACCAGCAGTTCAATGATATCGGAGTACAAACGGCCGCCATTGCCCAGAATGACGGCTTCCAGCAAGGCCGACCAGCCCAGGTCGTTTATGTGATTCACCGCAATGCCGCTGTCCAGGCAAACCCGAACGGTTCTTAAATATCCCTTCTCACTGGAGGGCAGCAATGCGGTTCCTCCGAAACGGTTTACGCTCTTGATATCGGCCCCTGCTGCTATCGTTAGCTTCAAGATTTCATGAAAACCGTTAGCACCCGCACACAAATACGGGGTCAACTGGGTGACGTCTCTGGCGTTGACATCGCTTTTCGCTTCAATTAACCGCTTTGCGACGGGGATTTGGTTTTTTTGCACGGCCGCCATCAGCGCGGTTCGACCGCCCGCATCTTTATATTCCACGCTCGCCCCTTCTCTTAAAAGCTGTTCAACGGAGGGCAAGTCGCCTTGTTCGCTTGCATAAATAAGGTTTTGATTTAATTGTTGATCCATGTCGTACTCACTCCTTTTTTACTTCGCGTTGGCCGGTTCTTCGAGCTTCGAAGTATTGCGATCTGTAAAATATTTATATGCAAAGATCGCGGCAATCATAAGATAGGCCCATACGAACGGCATTACCCCCGGATTCGCGAATTCGACCATGGCCGAATGGATAATACCGAACAAGGACAGCAAGGAGGCCATGCATGCGGCAATCATGCCGCTGAGCGGTTTGTCCTGTATGGCGAATATGGTAAGCATGCCCCACAGCAAGCTGCTCAGAGGCGCGCCATTGCCAAGATGGAACAAACCGTTGTAATACACGCCCTTCGAAAGAAGCACATCGATGCCAACGCTCGCTGCATCGGTGCCTGCCGCGCTAAATATATTATTGGCCATCGTCAATGCCCAGTTGGCAATCCATGGGAACAAGGCAATAAAGACGACGGGAACCTCCATTTTCGGCGTTTCCCTTACAGCCTGATTGGCGGATACGATACCGACATAGACCAGGATCGGTACGATCGCGACGACCGGTATGACAGATAGCAGCAATGCTCCAAGTCCGAACAGGGCAATGACCAGCATCGAAACACCCGTGGCGATCGAATAACCGATACCTGCTCCCATAGACTTCCAGCCGGTATGTCCGATGTAAACCGTTACTGGATACGGATTTCCGCAGAATGCCCCGACACTGGAAGAGATTCCGTTAGCCAGCATGACACGGCGAGTTCTATAGGGATCCCCCGCGGCATGTGCGGCCTCGATATTCTCTAGATCAAACACATAGTTTGCCAGTCCAAGCGGTACCGCAGATGCAAGGTACGGCAGCGCATTCGGAATGCCTTGGATCAAGCTGGTCACATGCACTTCTGGCGGGTTAAAGCCTATCGTGCCCAGCGCAGCGGATACCGCTTCAGGGTTCTGCAAGCCGAAGATCCAAGCTAAGGCCGTACCCACGAGCAGCAGCAGGAATCCCGTTGGAATTCTTTTGAAGATCGGTGATTTACCGAACCAGTTAATGAAGATAATGATCAACACCACAAATGCGACAATCGGTGTTTCAAACGCCTGCAGCATCGGATTCATTGCAAGCAATAAGAGCCCCAAGCCGCCCAAGGTGGACAACAGGACGGTTCTTGGCACCAAGCGGCGGATGGTGTCACCGAGGAACGCTCCCACGATGAGAATAGCCGCTTCAAACAAACACCACACCAGCCCGATTTGAAATGCGAACTCGGCATTGTTCGTCGTTTTAAAGACAGGCAGGATAACCAGGAAGGTAACTGTGAAGATGGATGGCGCGCTGGGGCCCGATGGAAGGGCGGTCACGTCGCTTCTTCCCGTTTTCTTGGCAAGCTGGATTGCAAACCAGAAATAACATACACTGGCGATAAAGATGGATAGTCCGAACGCAGGAACGATTCTGCCATATACCATCTCTTTAGGAAATCCAACCACAAACAGCAGCAGCGAGCTCATGGTCAAAAGGTTAGTCAAGTTGTTGGCCAGCAGGCCGAAGTATGCAGCCCAGTCGCCTTTCCGCCAAAGATCCGTTTTTACTTTATCCACTTTTCGTTCACCTCTAAGCATGTAATTTGGTATCTGCATTTAGAGGATTGTACCCCTAAACCCTTGCGGCTCAGGGGTACAATCTTATTTCTCATTTCACAATGCACTTCCATTGGCGGCTGAGTAATCCCCATTCAAAGTAAAGAAACGCTGTAGAACGCTCATGCAGTGTCCTCTATACTTTGTCTTCAACGCTATTATTTGGTCGGATAGCTCACTTTATTCCTCCACTTTGTCCGAACCTATCCAAATCCCAATTACCTAAGCCACCATTTTCTCCAGAACAACCAAGGTTAAGAGGCCCATACGCCATTGTATGGGCCTCTTTTGATCTTAGAGGGGTAAACTTGCACCTTCCGTACACGAATTAGTATTACAAATGATTACAAAATGGCCTTGCTTAATTACTTGTTACTTCGATACTTGTTACCTTGGCACCACAATGAAAAATTAATCGAAAAAAATCTTTCCACTTCAATTCATACTATATCTGCCCAATAACTATTATTTCGCTCTTGCAATTACAAACGCTCTATCGTTATGAGCAAATCCTACCTTTGGATAATAGTTCACTGCTCCTGGGGCAGAGAGTAAAACTAACGAAGACTCTTCTCCGATTTTTTCCCTAACCATGTTAATTAATTTTTGGCCTATACCACGTTTCTGGTAATCCAAATCAACAGCTAAATCCGAAAGGTAACAACAATACGAATAATCCGTTAATGCCCGAGCAATTCCTATCATCTTTTCATCCTGCCAGGCTGTAATTACAATGTCTGAATTCTGGAGCATTCGCTCTAATCTGTCCAAATCTTGATACGGTCTCTTAATCCCTGATGTCATAAATACTCTTGAAATATCCTCCGGTTTGATGTCTTTACTGTCCTTGTAAGTAATCTCCATCATATACACTCCTTTTATTTGGATCGCTTGTGATCTCATGTCAGTACCCTCTTTGCAGGAATGATCAGACCCCTTTCATAGATTTTTTACTAAAATTACTTCTAGAGGTTGAGTGTCTAATAGTAGACATCCAGCATCACGATATCCCATCTTCCTGTAAAAATGCTGCGCTTCTTCATTCGATTGTGTTGACGTCATGACTAGAGTAAATCCTCTTTGACGCATTATTTCTTCCCAATAGAGTACCATTTTCTTACCGATCCCTTGCCCTCTATATGCTTCTTCAATAAATAACATGTTCATAAAAGGAATGCTGTCCCAGAAATAACCGTATCTCATCCAACCTATTTCTTGGTCTGTATCTTTGAGTATGAAAATCTCCTTTTCTTTAATCTTCGTTCTTACAAGTGCCTCAGGAATATGTTTGTCCCTTTCAACAATGTACTTATAATCTTTCTCGGTTGCCAATTCTATCTCCATAGTAACTCCTCCGACATACTCTGCTTCGTAGATTTTGGTACGAATAACCGGGGCTGCTGCCATACGGAATAAGTACGATGTTCCCGATTTCGAAGCATTGCATTCAAATGTTAGTCTGATAATTTCTTTGTAAAATAAAGAACAACATCATCATCTATGACTACTGTATCCCCAGAGCTAATATAGCGTTGTCCATTATGTATCCCTTTCCCGTCCGGGATATAACCGCGTTTTACATATAGCGCCTGAGCAATACCATAATCAGCAAAAAGGCCCACTCCAATTCCAGCAACCGGAGATCGCTCCTTGATCATCTCCTCAGCCCTATCCATTAATTTTGATCCTATCCCCAGTCCACGATATTTTATAAGAATGTTAAAATCATTTATTTCAGGAACGTTATGTTCCCTGAACGCTTGGTAATATGAGTTCCACAGTACATTCACATAACCAGCAAATGTACCGTCAATTTCAGCTATTAATGTCACTCGTTCTCCATTTCTTTGTTCTATAATATATCCTTCAAATTGATCTTTGGGCTTAACCCAGCCTTGTTCTAAAAAAGCATTTGAAATAATGGCTGGATCATTTTCATTTATTTCTCGAATTAATAGGTTCATTTCACTCTTCCTCGCTAGATTAGTTTTCTTTTGTTGGTCTTTCACATATCCATTTCGTTCATATAAAAACCTTGCTTCCTATATTCTTCAAGTACATATAAGTCGTTTAATATGAGAGATCTCTCCAAAGAAATTAAGAAAAGACAGGGTATAATTGCGTAAACCCACTGATCATATTCTTGCTCGTATCTTTTATTACAAAAATAATCGATTCTCGATGCTCGAATCGTTCAAATAAAAATTCATGTGCTTTTTCCACAGATACACTCCCAAAGGAAATTTCTTATACATACTTAATCCACGATCTTCAAGAGATTCTTTAGATCGGTATGATTTGAGTGTAATGTCCTTGCTTTTACGAAACGACCCAGCCTTAGATCGTTCTTAATCTTAGGCTGGGTCGTTTGTTGTCTGAGTTTTCTGTTTTCTAACATGATTATACAACTGATCAACAAGGGACGATAGAGATTTTTTAATGATAGCTGCACTTCTCCGTCGCATCGGGCCAAAAGAGAAATAGACCGTCTAAAGGACGGCCCTCATGATCGTATCGTTCGGAGTAAACAAATTACTGTGCCGCCCGCTTACGATTCCCAATTGCTTTATAGCAGCTACTACGCTTTTGCTTAGGACGGAAGCGGTCAGAACACCTTATTCTTTAAAATTCCTGACGTCTAAATATGCCATAACTGACTTTATACATCAGCAGAGCCCATAACAGAACCACTACTGGGGAAATACTTATGACAATCAAAACCATAGTATCATCTAAAACAATCCCCGCCATCAACAGCAGGTAATATATCCCAAGGAAGATTAGTACGGGGATTACAAAAGCAACAAGAGACAGAGCACGTGCTTTTTCCGCACCATATTTAAAAAGCAGTGGAATGATCAAACATCCGAAGAAGCAAGATATAACTAATCCTATGCCAGCTGCAACCAGCAAGCTCATCCAATCGTTCATGCTCGTAAGATCAATTTTTTTAAATATCGCTCCGCCTGCTACACCTAAAATCGTTCCCGAAACAACGCCGATGATTGAAAAAATTAATAATACGATAAATTTGCTCCGTACAATGTCTTTCCTAGTCAGTGGCATGATCATCGCATATTTCGTCCATTTTGCATGGTCATCAAATGCGAATGTCGTAATCACCATCATTCCACATAAAATGCCGGAAGTAATAATATAACTGATAGGTCCGTTTTGCGGAACCAATATAAAAACAAACACAACGAGCATGAACACCATTGACCATATGTTATGTCCGATGTTATATAAATCTTTCCATATCAAGCTTTTCATCCCACTCGCTCCCCCTTCACATAGAGCAACAGAATATCATCTATGGAAGCATCATCAACGATTGCATTTTTGTATGTCCGACGAGCCTTTTCCTTGTCTGCCACTAAAACATCCCATTGAAAATCACGCTTCCGGAAGGCCAAAATATCGTTCTTGTTAATGGCATCAAACATGGCTGCGCCGCAACGGATAACACCATAGTTGTAAATAAGCTCATCTTTTTGCTTACTAAAGACGATTTTGCCTTGGTGAATAAAAGTGATGTAGTCTGCTACCTTTTCCAGGTCAGTTGTAATATGCGAGGACATAAGGATAGAATGATGTTCATCTTGAACAAAATCCAGAAAAACATCTAATATATCGTCTCGCATCACCGGGTCAAGCCCACTAGTGGCTTCATCCAAAATCAAGATTTTGGGATGATGGGATAGAGCAACTGCAATACCAAGCTTCATTTTCATCCCCTTGGAAAAGGTTTTTATTTTTTTGTCCAGCGGCAATTGAAATTTACTTAAGTAGCTGTTGAATACTGCAGAATCCCATTGTTGGTAAGCATGCGCTGAAATTTTGCCGACTTTTGCTGGCGTGAGTGTTTCATAAAAATGAATGCCATCGAAAACTACGCCTATATCTTCTTTAAGCTGCTTTGGATCCGCAGATAACTCTTTTCCCCAAAAGGTCACTGTTCCGGCATTCTTTTGAATCAAATCCAAAATGGCGTTGATCGTGGTGCTTTTGCCAGCTCCATTCTCACCGATTAAGCCTACGATACTACCCTTCGGCACGCAAAAGGATACGTTGTCTAATGTGAAGTTGGGATATGTTTTTGTCACACCCCTTAATTCTAAAGCATGGGTATGCATGCTCAATCTTCCTCCTGATAGAACAGTTTTAATAATTCGACAAGCTTCTCAACCGAAATACCGCTTGATCTTCCTATTTCTGCAGCCTCACGTAAATGCTCCTCGGCTCTACGTTGCTGTTCTTCCTGAATAAAATCTCTGTTTTGAGCAGATACGAAGCTGCCGCGTCCAACGGTCGTTTCAATAAATCCATCCCGCTGCAAGTCTTCATAAGCCTTTTGAACCGTAATCACACTTACATGGAGTGATTTTGCTAATGAACGCATGGAAGGAATAAGATCCCCTGTCTGTAATTCACCGCTCATGATTTTGGCCTTTATTTGGGAAGTGATTTGTTCGTAAATGGGTTTACTTGTATTACTACTAATGATAATTTCCACAAATGCCCTCCCTAGTGTTTAATAGTGTACTTGTTGTATAAGTACATTATTAAACACTTATAAATATCTGTCAATCAGTAGCTTAAATATCTATCTCAGGCTAAGGCGCTTGCTCTCCAGTTGCAGGGCCTATTGTAAGTTTGGTATTTTGGACGAAATATTGATTGCACAGCCGATAGCAAGATTTGTAATGAAAAAAATCCACGGAAGACAAGCGTGGAAAGCAGAAAGTCTAAATGCTTAAACCAAACTGACAATCAATTCGAATAGTTATTAAAGTAAAAAAATCAAGATAACAGCTAAATAGCGGTTAGTCTTGATTTTTTTATACTTAGAATGATCCGAGTGGAGTTGGCAGTTTTTTTTGCCGGGAGTATCCGTATGTTATGATGGTAACGATTTACATAAAAGATCGGCGATATCTAAAGAGAGGTTGATTCCTGATGTCAGAGAAGGTTAACAAAAAAACCTGGGCAGCCAGCCATCGTCCTTGGCCTCTCCCAAAGCTGCCCTGGGTCATGAAGCAAACCTGGAACAATGCGCTGTTCATCCATTACCCAATCCAGATCGATGCTTTGCAGAAGCTAGTGCCTGAAGTGCTCACCCTCGACTCTTACGATGGCTGGGGATGGATCGGTATTGTTCCTTTTCATATGGAGGGAGTTCGTTTTCGGGGTATGCCGGTATCCTCCACCTTTCCCGAACTCAATGTTCGAACCTATGTAACGATTAACGGTAAACCAGGCGTCTATTTTTTTAGCCTGGATGCAACGAATTTGCCCATGGTTGCTTTTGCGCAGAAATTTTGTTACCTGCCTTATTCTCACGCCAACATAGATATACAGCGGAACGGGGATTCAATAACCTTTAAAAGCCGCCGGAAGAAAGACACTGCAATCCGCCTCGATTGCAGCTACTGCCCCACTTCCAAGCCCTTCCTGGCTGCGAGGGGCTCCTTCGATGAGTGGTTGACCGAAAGGTATTGCTTCTACACGACCAATGCCAAGGGGCGTGTTCTGCGCTGCGACATTCTACATCGGCCTTGGCCTCTGCAGCGAGCGGAAGCTGAAATTCGTGAGAACACTGTTCTTTTAGCCCAAAACATAGTTGTAGAGCAAGTACCTCCAGTGCTGCACTATTCACAAGGCGTTGTAGTGCGGATCTGGCCGATGCTTCTAGCATAAAGATGACATTGGATATTCAATTAACCAATATTAGTTTGGTCTTTATTTTTCCTTCTCCATTAGGAATTTAAGACTCTGATTTAGATCATCTAATGACTTCTGAATATTATCCATCCTTCTTAGTCCTGCATATTGGTTTCCAATAATTCCTGCTATTCCGATGACAAGAACAATCATAAAAAGTAATGTCATTTTTTATTTCCTTTCAGGTTTTGGTTATTTTTATAACATGTTTTTCTAATTCATCTGTTTAATTCCTTCATCTCTATTTCTATTCATTTCATTATCCCTAAGCCTTTAACAACCCATTACTGCTGAGTTGTAATCTTTCCATCATTATACATCCAGTTGTCAAACAGGCGATAACTATCTCTCGGAGGTGCATGTTTTGAATAAAAATAGCCTGAAGGAACGCGCTCTATTGCTTCTTGTTCTAACCGCAATAATTCTTATATTGGTTGCTATCCTTATATTTGCCGTTTATTCTTTAAAAAGTCTGGATTTTATGGATATTCGGATTTCTTCCACGTCTTCGGTATTTGCCTTTACCGTACTTTTGATGCTGGGGACAGGTGCGTTAAGCGTAATTGGCTCCATTTTAGACAGTTTACGAAGGCATCTATTTAAAGATAGCTTTAAGTTTGGAGGCATGGTGATTCAGGAAGTTTTGCTGATCATTCTTTTTGGAGGAATGATTTATTGGATCGACCAGTGGGTGAGCGGTGTAGAGATTGGAAATATTCAAACAGAATTTCTGTTGGTTCTTTTTTTGTATGGACTCATTACTCTTCTTGGGAAATTAGGCAATCAAATAAAGAAACGGGACGAGGAACAATAATTATCCGTCTTGTAAAGAGAAATACTAATATTTTTGGGGAAAGCGCTTTAATTTACTCACCTTCTGTTGTGCTATGATATAGCAAACTCATATAAATGGAGGTTGTTTATATGTCTGCGAGCCAACTCGGTGCTTTTTATACCAAAGAATATAGGAACCTGTTCAAGGAGCTCGGCTATACCGAAGCAGACATCGAAGCCAAGCTGGAACAGGCCTGGATCGATCTGTTCTATGGGGAGCCAGATGTGCGGATCTACCATCCGTTGGGCGGCGATAAAGGCTACATTCTCGATACTGGCAACCTGGACGTGCGGACGGAAGGCATGTCTTACGGGATGATGATGGCCGTGCAAATGAACAAGAAAGAAGAGTTTGACCGGCTGTGGAACTTCTCAAAGACGTTTATGCAGCATAAGGAAGGCCGTTACGCCAACTACTTCGCCTGGCATTGCAAGCCTGACGGCACTCGCATCTCCCAGGGTCCCGCGCCAGACGGGGAGGAGTTTTTCGCAATGGCCTTATTTTTTGCAGCAAGCCGTTGGGGAGACGGGCCTGAACCCTATAACTATTCCGAGCAGGCACGTACAATTTTGAGGGCATGCTTGCATCAGGGGGAGAACGGCGAAGGCGATCCGATGTGGGATCCGGAAACGAAGCTGATCAAGTTCATACCGGAATCTGCGTTTAGCGATCCGTCATATCACCTCCCTCATTTTTACGACTTGTTCGCCCTGCTGGCCGACGAGCGGGACGCAGCGTTTTGGCGGGAGGCTGCCAAGGCCAGCCGCGCTTACCTGCATACGGCATGCCACCCGAAAACCGGCCTTGCTCCGGAATACGCAAATTTCGACGGAACCCCGGCAGAGCCGCAGCGGCATGGCGACTTCCGTCATTTCTTCAGCGATTCTTACCGGGTGGCCGCCAATATCGGCCTGGATTGGATATGGTTCCGCAAGGATCCGTGGCAAGTCGAGCAGTCTAATCGGATTCAGGCGTTTTTCCGGAACATCGAGGTATCCGACTACCGCCGATATACCATTGACGGGAAACCCTTCGACGAGCCGGCGCTGCATCCGATCGGACTTCTGGCAACCAACGCAATGGCTTCCCTCGCTGCCGACGACCCGGACGCAGAGCATTTCGTCCGCCTGTTCTGGAACACGCCGCTTCGCACCGGTGATCGCCGCTATTACGACAACTGCCTGTACTTCTTCAGCCTGCTGGCGTTGAGCGGGAACTATCGGATTTATTGATTGCTTGCGGTTGATGGCAATGCGCGCGCGCAAAGCATAAAAGGGCAGGATAACTTCGCGTTATCCTGCCCTAAGTCATATTCGGCACGTTCATTATAGCGCTTCTTACCTGCATGAAAAAGAAGTAGGCCGGCCTGCCATCATAATTAGCCATTACAGTTAGTTCCAGTCTAGTAATGCAGGTTGTTTTTCTCCAATGTTCAACAAATAGCTTGTGGCCAATTCCTTGTCCGCTAAACTTCTCCAATATACCAACTACGATATGCGCCATCATAGAGCTTAAGCAGCTTCGTAATCAAATCTTCACACTACTCATCCTGATCCCATTCATTTCATCGTGATAACACTCGTTTTCGGCAGGAAAGACAAGCCAGGTTAACAGGCTCAAAAATCAGCTTTTATCCTATAAGCAAGCTTATACAGATCAGCGATGTCGAATCGATCGATGGCTTCAAATCTTTTGACCGCCTCGTCGATACTAACCGCTTCTACTGCAACAACCTTCTCGCCACCGATTGGATTTAGGGGCTCCGAAACTATTCTTACTTCTCCCAAGCCAACCAATCTAATAAAGTTAGGATGAGGTATGTGAGGCCGATATGGCTCCCCTGCACTCGAAAAACAATCAAAATACCCAAATACTTCAAAATTACTTAATTCCGCACCTAATTCCTCAAGCACTTCCCTTCCTAAACATTCCAAATAATTCTCCCCCGGTTCCAAGGTTCCACCAGGCAACTCCCACCGACTATCATCTAATTGTATTACAACACACTTTGACCCAACAAACGGGATAATACTTACATTACTCACCAAAGCTTCATTGTATACCTTGCCTAATTTGAATTGGCTTGATATATTTCCCCATCTTATAGGCTCTTTCAATGTAGGCAGATTTTCCAAATAGTCAGCTATATCATTCATAAAAATGCAGGCACCTTTCAATTCTATTTAAGCTGCAGCATAAATCACGCAGATGCTAACTTCGAGTAGCAATCAAGTGATGTTTGTAGCTCCTCATATCTAACGGATACCATAATACATGAAAAAGGATATGGACAATAAATGCAGAAAGAATGCCATATTGCCAGAAAAGATATCCGCAGAACAAAGAGACCCATAGGTTTCCGAGCAATGCTGTAGCAACAAACCATACGGATGGCTTGCAGCCTTCCTGGATATTGGCTGGTAGATGAAGCCAACCAAATAATAAGCCCGTGATCACAATACTCAACCAGAAAACCAAAACTGGGGATGAGATTATGAACGACAACCCCCATGCAACCAGGCTTAATAAACCCCATCTAAACAATACTTCTTCAACAATTCCCCCAGAAGTTATTCTTGTCCATAACCCTAATCGATTTCTCAGTATTTCAGAGATCCGCACCGTTTCAGCATCTAATTTGGGTCTTATTATGACATAATAGCTGAACATCCAGACCAAAGAACAAATTATTCCCCCAACGAGCCCCCAAGTCACTTGCTCTAACAAGGACTGCATATTGAACTCGTTATTGATAATTCCTTCTATAAATGAATCACCAAGTCCAACTTTCGGGCCCAAATATGCCCCAGAAGCAGAGGCTAAGGCAACTATAATCAAGGTTTGTAATGTAACAAGCATGAATAAAGTTCGTTTGGATACGGACTCATTTTCAGGTTTTTCAGATAATAATTTGCTCGAGTGAACACTCATTAGAATGATACCAGGAATACTGACAACTACCATGATTAAAGAAAGCCAAAAATGGATCAACTTGTTCCCCCGCTCCCCTTATTTATTATTGGTTGTGGAAATGCCACCTCATCGTTAATCACTTTAACGCCTCTTTATTTGTTCTGTTGTATAGAGTCCATCACAAAAAATTAAGCCATTTAATTGCATGCCATATGCACATCCTCCATCAATCCCTATCTTGTCCTCACTGAACCATATGTCGGATGTTCCATGGATATCAATTGTCCTTGTATGTCCAAAAATGATTTTTTGGTTTAGATCAAAACTAGATTGAATGAATTCATCTCGAATATACATGAAGTCCGTTTCCGGTTGCTTCTTCCAATCGATATAATTGGGATTCAAACCGGCATGAACATAAATGTGATCCTTGTCTTCATGATACAAAGGCAATTTATCTAAAAAATCAATGTGGTGACCGAAATGAGTCTTAATCGTTTCTATTGCTAGGGTGAGTATCTCATCAGTGATTTCATTATAAATATCACAGTAGCTTTGAAGGGTTTGAATTCCCCCATATTTTAAAAACTTTGATCTAACCAAAGTGCTATCGCTATTGATCAAATCAACTAACCGTTGATCATGGTTACCTCGTAAAGCAATTGCATTATTCCTCTTTACGAGTTCGATAACTTTATCTACTACATCTTTACTATTAGGCCCTCTATCTACATAATCGCCAAGCAGGATTAATTGATCACTTACAGAATTGTATTCGATCAGCTGCAGCATCTGATTAAACTCATCAATGCATCCATGAATATCGCTAATCATAATTGTTCGCTTCATAGAACCTCCTAATTATGCCTATGTATTTTGTTCCTGGGAATGTCACCTATCGTTCTTGCATTCACGAAAATGACCCAGCCTAGATAACTCTTATCTTAGGCTAGGTCATTTGCTGATTAAGCTTCTTCCATGATTATACATCCAACAAACAAAGTGGGATAGCCCCCAATAAAGTGCTCATTTATCCATGTTGAGAGCTTCTTTAATTTGCGGGACAGATAAACCGTCTGATCTCAGTTTTTTAATTAAATGAATGCGCGCGACGGTTTCCTCTCTTTTATATCGGCGTGTCAGATTCTCTTCCGCCTGTGTAAAAGGCAGCATCCCCTCTTCTGTGTAAAATTTTAGTGTACTATAGCGAGAATCCGTAAGCCGCACTAATTCACCTATAGTTACAAACTCAGATGCCAATATGGTCTCCATGGAACGCTGTCTCGACATGATTACCGGACTCCTTTAAATTTGGGGCTTCGGGATTAGACGCACACCATGGATTGGCACTCTCCCGTAAGTGGCATGCGGAATCGCTTCATACACAATATTATCTACTTTAATTGTCGGAATCTGCCCCTCCTGTAACACTGCAACCGTATGGCCCTTAGACTCTAACCGCGCCCTTACATCATGCAGCCTTTTAGTTGGGTTAGAAAACATTGCCTCCAGGTCAATGAAAATAGCCTGTGAGCGTTCAAGGATGGGAAAAAGAAAATTCAAACCGCTGCCTACTTGTGTCTTTACTACCCCTTTTTTTATACGGAAAAATTGTTTTATTGCTAATTCGATGCCGCGTTGGATTCGGATTGGATACACGGCTCTAGCCAGTGGAGCACTTTGATATAATTCATACATTCGGGCAGCTACCTTTTCCAGCTCATTCCGCGAGAAAAAATCATGCATGCATCCACTTTCACGAAGAAGCCAAATCATACAAATTGTCTCATCTGTTACCGTACCATCCTCTAGAATCTCTGCTCGAATATTCTCTGAAATCCTGGAATATTCCTGAATATCGCTGCGATATTCTTTGATATTAACGCCTGCAGAATCAAAATACAGGTCGCACCCCAAAATATGAGGTATTTCCTCAAGTAAGCTCAATTCCTTTAGAGAATCTGATATTGCGCGTTCAAACTTTTTTAATTTTGTTGCGGAAAGCCTGGAGGCCTTTTTCAGCCACGAATTCAAATCACCCGATCCCCTAGCATTATGGTGAACGAAGGATTTCAAAATGAATTCCTGATAGGGCATTGTATGAGATTGCTCAAGTACATCTTTTTTCAGAACTAATTTATTCTTAGTTTGTGTAAAAGCGTTGTCTAAGTAAACCTCTAGAATTACCGCTGCAGCTATGCAACGGAGAGCCACCTTCTTTGCAGTAGTCATCTCAAGACTTCTCTGCGCATTTAGCGCTATCATTGAGAAGCTTTGGGCTAATTTTAGATCTGTCATAGTAATCCTCTCCTAATCATCATTTTTTCTTCGCTGATGTTTACTTTGTATGAGGAATTATCGGTTACTACTTATCACTTACTACTTACTACTTATCACTTACTACTTAGTATATATTCTTTTTGCTTTGCTTTGTCAAGCGTTTAGCACAAATCCACGCCTTATCGCTTTCAACCAAAACAGTCCGTTGAATTAACGCAAACATCTCCGGTCAACTGCACACAAAAAAGAGCGAGTTCTGCGCAGCCGCGCAAACCCGCTCAATACATTTATTTAAGCTCTAGCATTCGGAGTACAGTCACCGTCGCTTCCATACGGGTCGCCGTGTCGTTTGGTACAAAACGGTTCCCGCCGCGGCCAGCCACGAGGCCAAGTTCGCGGATTGCCTCTACCGCGCCTTTGGCCCACTGAGGAATCGCCCCGTCATCAGCAAAGCCGGTTGCCTCATCAGTGTAAGGCTGCAGTTTGAGTGTTCGAGCGATCATCGCTGCCATTTCTGCACGGGTGATGCGAGCGTTCGGACGGAAGCTCCCATCTTCATATCCGCTGATGATGCCCGCCTGCACTGCTTGCGCAACGGCCCCATTCGCCCATGCACCGATTTGATCATAATCGGTGAACGCAAGTGCGGGAGCGGCGCCTTCCAATTTTAAAGCGCCTGCCAGCATGACTGCAAACTCGGCGCGGGTAAGCGGGCTGTTCGGTTTGAACATGCCGTCTGGATAACCGCTAATGAAGCCTTCCGACGCTGCGCGTTTGATATAGCTTTCTCCCCAATGTCCGGAGATGTCGTTAAACGAGATCGCTGACGTTTCAGGTTCAGCAGGTTGGGATGATTTTCGCTCAATAGAGAGCGTATACGTCTTGCGGGTACCATCCTCCGCCTGAACGTTCAACGAAATGACATTAACCCCTTCCTGCAAGTCGATTTTAATGCCATCGCCTAACGCTTGATCCTGCCATGTCATTTTGGCCGCTGAGTGCTCGGCAGATGCTTTCACCTTGATTTGCTTCGCTTCCGTCTTGGCTGTATAAGACAAGGTATCCGCTTTAAACGATGGCGTTAAAGAAACACGTTTGCCGTCCGCCCATACTTCCAGCGTCTTCAAGTTGGCGTTACGGGATAAATACCAGCCGACGCCTGCCGAGCCTCCACCTGAATCACCGACGCCAGAGGCTGCATTCGGAAGTGTCGCAGCTGTCTTGCTTAACCCAGGTTCACTTCCATTCCCCGCAGAATCATAGGCTTTGACGGTAAAGCGGTAGTTCGTATTTGGAGATAGATTTGTCATCGTGTACGTATAGACGCTTTCCGTAACCGAGTATTCATAATGGCCGCTTACTTGATCTACTTTTTTATCACCATTCAGATATAGACGATATCCGATAACTGCAAAATCATCTTGTGTCGAAGGCCACGTTAGTTTCACACTCGTCTGAGTAATGTCCGAGACGGTCAGTTCGCTGCCAGACGGCCAGACGGGGGCTGCCGTATCCGGTTCTCTGATCACATTGACCATGTACCGCTGTATGTCTCCATTTTCCGCTGTGACGATAATTTCAATCGGGTTGCTTCCAACCTGCAATCGCTGCAGATTTCCTCCGACGATCTCAAAGTCGGCTCCCGGCTCGTATGTTGCGGCCGTCACTGTAATCTGTTCTGTTGGATAAGGAAAGCGTACATTGTAAGTGTAAATTTCCGACTTGAAGCCCTGCAGCCGTTCCCCGTTTAGTTGAATATCGCGCAGCTTCGCATCATTGCTCGGCAGCACGCTCACCGTCAGTTCCGCATTCAAGTAATTTGGATTACGAATGTGCCCTGGGAACTGCAGCTCCCCTATAACCGTGTAGTTCCCCACCTGTTCTGGGTCATAGTCTGTGTTCACCAAATCCCAGCTTACAGGCAGATCGCGCTCAGAACCGTCGGTCAGACGAGCCTGCGCCCCAACAGGCAAAGACAGTTCCTCCAGCTTCGTGCCCTTGGCAGCCCGAATCGTTGCAAGGGCTGTTACTTCCGCTACGTTCGTGTACGGCGTTGCGGATGCATGCTCCGATAAATCGCTTTCAGTTCCTTCCTTGCCAACTGCTTGTATTGCAAACCAATACAACTCCCCTGCCGTCAGGCTTTTTACAGTATATTCTGTTTCGGTAATAAGCTCATCCTCATTGACGAGCTCCCACTGATCTGATTGAACAGGAGCCGCTGTACCCTGATAGTGATAAACCCTATAGCCGACAGCTCCGTCAACGGCTTCCCATGCGAGCCTTGCTCCATTTTCGCCGGCATCGGCTGCAGCTTTATTCGGAGCAGCTATTGATCTCGTGCCAATGGCGTAGAGCTTATAATCATCAGCCCCGATGTATATCGTACCGTCCGATCCGATCACAGGCGATGAGCGTATTTCTCTCTTTGTTGAAAACGACCATTTTACCCGTTCGTCATCATCCTCAGCATTCGGATCCAACGCATATAACGATCCGTCCCCGTACCAGCCAATCGAACCGATATAGATGGTGCCGTCTGCTCCAACCACAGGCGATGAAACGATCATACTCCAAGTATTTATCGATGTATCGAACGACCACTTTTCCCGTTTGTCTTTATCAACCGCATCAGGATCCAGCGCATATAACGATCCATCAGACGAACCGACATAGACCGTGCCGTCCTTCCCAATCGCAGGCGATGAGGATACCGATCCCCATGTTTCATAGGACCACTTCAACCGATTTTCATCATCATCGGCATTCGGATCCAGCGCATACACGTATCCGTCATCCGAACCAACATAGATTGTGCCGCTGTCTGCTCCGATCGCCGGCGATGAGTAGAACGAACACGGTTCATCCATCATCCACAAACAATCTTCTGCCGTCTCCGGTTCAAACGACCACTTCAACCGATGGGTATCATCCTCCGCACTGGGGTTCAGCGCATAGAAGATTCCATCGCCGGATCCGACATAGATCGTGCCATCTGCTCCGACCGCAGGCGATGAATCAATATGGCCACCTATTTCATAGGACCATATCTCCCGTTTGTCATCATCAGCATCAGGATCCAGCGCGTACAATTTCCCATCATACGAACTAATATAAATGGTACCGTCCTGTCCAATCGCAGGAGAAGAATATATCCGATCCCCTGTTGCAAACGACCATTTCTCTCGTTCGTCATCATCTGCCGCATTCGGATCCAATGCATACAGCTTCCCATCGCCAGAACCGATATAGATCGTGCCGTCTACTCCGATGGCAGGCGATGAGGCGATGGCCCATCCTGTCTCAAACACCCATTTCTGCTTGCCCGTCTTTGAATTTAGCGCATACAGCTTTCCATCATACGAGCCGACATACAGCGTGCCGTCTGCCCCGATCGCAGGGGTAGAATATATCTTATCTCCTGCTTCAAACGACCAGTTCACATCGTGATCCGGGCTTCCCATAAACCTGGACTGTCTCGTCCAATTAAAGGCTGTCGGCTGCGCCGCTTCGTAATCATAAGCACCTCGCTCATAACCTGCTCCTTGAATAAAGGGAACATCGGCGGCCTGTACGATCGTGGTGGGGAACAGTCCCGTAAAGCCGAGCCACATCGCCAGCATCAAGAGACAGACTTTGTTTCTTCCCTGATTCATTTCATACAAATCCTCCTTTTTTACTTTCTAAAAGCTCCATCCAGGCGATTATACACATTTCCTACTCTTTCGTGATCAACCCTACTTGTCGCCTCAAGCGAAAAGGTTGAAATAGGGGGTGGAGACGATTTAGGCAAAAAAAAGGAACGGATCAGAACAACTCTAGTGTTCTGGCACGTTCCAACGCTTGTAATCGGCCTTTGGTCTGTAATTTGCCATAGATATTGTTAATATGCGTTTTTATCGTTGCCAAAGAAACATTCAGCTGAAGCGCCATTTCTTTGTTCGACAACCCCTTTTCCATCAGCCGAAGCACAGCTTGTTCTTTGGCGGTTAGAACAGCTATGTTTCCTTCCTTCGAAAGCGGGTCGCTCATCCCTCCTACGATGGGAAAAATAAGTCGCAGCAGTCGTTTCACATACGGTAAAGGGACCTTTCGGACGGGGCGATGCTGCTGACTTTGACGCAATGTGAGATATTGAGCCAATAAATGGCCTAGCGGCGCTCCTTCATCAACAAAAGTACGAACGTAGCCTTCCGGCCATGCCAAGGCAAGCGCTTCTTCCAATACATCCATACTCGGTGCAACCTGTCCTTTCAAAGCGAGAATCCGGCTCTTATTGACGAGCAGACGAATTCTGTCGCTTTGCCGTCCTGCTTTGCTCGCAATGCAGAGGATACGATCGGTTAAAGCCATAGCTTCTTCGGTTTTCCCCTGCTCTGTCAGCAGGGAGGCCAGCAGCTCATATTCCTTGATCATCGTCAGCGGGATTTCATCGCTTGCCCGTAAACCGCTCCTTTTCAGCCATTGTCGCACAGGCTTCTCTTCTCCTTGCATCCTGCCCAGCATGGCCCGAAACCAGGCGATTTTTCCTGACAAATGGGGATTCGCCTTCAGTACCGGCTGTTTGGTTAATTCTTGAACTATAGCATTTGCTCTCTCCTCGTCTCTTTGTACGGCGGCAATGCGGGCAAGCCAAAGTGCCGCGATCGTCTCCAAGCTTGTATTGTCATGCGATCTTCCGGTATCGTACGCTCGACGCATATACTTCTCCGCTTCATCCAGACGATTGCGTTCATACTGCAATTTGCCTAAATCTATGCATAGATGAGCGATAAAATACACATTTCGGCTTGCCGACCAAATCGACAGCAAAGGAGTCAACACCTGTTCCGCCAATATAAGACTGTCATCCGACACATAGATATTCCACACCGGATGATAGCCATCCCTGTCGCTTCCAAACCCAATGAAGAAATCCCCTTCTGGATGTCTTTCGACATACTCCTTCGAGTATTGCACAGCATAGTCAAAATCCCGATCCAAAAATGTGCGGAATGCGGCGAGAAAGGCCAGTCCGGCTTGCAATGTCTTGCCTTTATCAGAATGATGGGAAGCTGTATTCTGTTCCAGCCTGCGTACCGCCCACCAATACCCGTCCGTGGCTGCTTCAATGCGACCGGACATATACTGGGAAGCTAGCTTGGTCAAAAACAGCATCGGCCTCGCAAACAGCAGCGAGTCGGGAATGGCGCTTAGCCATGTGCAAAGTGTCGTCCATTCATTAATCATTAACGCAGGCGCAATGGTTTCCAACAACGTCAGCGCTTCCTCATAACCTGTCCCGGCCAAATAATGATCTACCGCCTCATAAAGATAACCGTTCTCCTCCAGCCATTTTCCCGCTTCCAGATGCAGCATTTTCCATTGCAGTGGTTCCCGTATTTTCAGCTGCGCGGTCAAAAATTGCTGGAACAGATAATGGTACCTGTACCATTCCCGCTGCTCGTCCAAAGGCACCAGGAACAGGCTCATTTGTTCCAACTGCTGCAAATATAGATCGCTCTCGGCCATTCCAGTAACCGCCTTGCACAGTTCGCCATTCATCCGCGCCAATATCGAAGTCCGGAGCAGAAATTGCTGCAGCGTTTGAGGCTGCCGGGATAACACTTCTTCGAAGAAATAATCCGAAATATCACGCTCCGTTCCCGTCATTTTTCGGATCATCGAGGCTGAATCGGCATTTTCGTGCAACGACAAAACCACCAGCCTCATCGCGGCTGCCCATCCTTCGGTCTGTTCCTGTACGGCTATCGCTTCATCAGCGGACAATTCCATCCCACCACACAACGTGAAAAATTCGGATGTTTCTTCCGGTATGAAGCAGAGATCGCTTACATCCAATCGGTTCAGCCCGCTCCCTGCCCTTATTCTGGAAAGGGGAATCGGCGGAATGGTTCGGCTTGCGATATAGAGATGAACATGAGACGGCAGACGTTCCAACAGATAAACGATTCCCTTCAGGATGAAGGGTTCTTCGATATAATGAAAATCATCCCATACAAGTACTATCGTTTGCGATATACGGTGCATGCTATTAACGAGCGCGGCAATCAGTGAATCCCCCGATGCGTCTTCCGCAGCATGACGAAGAACAGCGTGTTCATCAAAAGACGGACAAGCTTGTTTTAGCGCTGCAATCGTGTGGGCCCAGAAGCACATGCTGCGATTATCTCCCTGATCCAGCGATACCCAAGCAACGGGACTGTCCATGGTCATCGCCCACTCACTAAGCAGCGTCGTTTTGCCGTATCCGGCAGGCGCCGTGACGACAGTAAGCGCGCAGTTCAATCCTTCATGCAGCCGATGGATGAGCCGCGGCCGTGCAACAAGCGCCGATCGCGGGCGGGGGATATGTAATTTGGTAGCGATGATCATCGAACATCCCTCCCTTCTTTGGCCATACTCTACGAAACAACCCGGCCTTAGATCGTTCTTATCTCAGGTCGGGCCGTGTATGGTATGAAAATATCCTGCTGTCATTTCCTATTTTGGTTATATTATAACTCTATGATGATACGTGTGTGTCAGGGATTGAAGCTCGTATTCCACTGGAATGGATAATACATTTATATTTTCCTTTGCTATGCAACGATTTAGGAATCCGCCTTATCTTGTTGCCGTTTGCGTCGGACGCTATAGAATCTCATTGCTGCAGGAAGGCCTTTAATTTCAAGGGTGCCGTTATAAATCAGCTCTCTCAACCGATATTCGAAGTAGGAGTCCCCGACATATTGGTTGCAATAGCCTATCGCCTCTCCGATCACGCGGGCTGCTTTCACAAAACCATGATCACCGGCGGGGGGCTTTAGCTTGTCCAGCTTGTCCAGTAGATATGAATCAAAATAATCAGCAGTCACCCCAAGCACTGCACCATCCCGCCAAATGCGCAGCGTTGCGGTTTGCTCCGAGATAGCCTCCCATTCGCGCACCAACCGCATTAGCTCGGCATTGTTCAGCGTGCTGCTTTCTTCCATGCGGAGGAGTGCTTCCTTAAGCTTATCAGGCGGAACTTCCCCCGAACGCCTGTATTCAATTCTGGCATCTGGGCGGTTATAGAGTTCTTCACAAATTACGCAAGCGTCATACACCGCTAACGTATTTCGTTTGCTCTGCAGCAGATGAAGCGCATGCCTCATTCCCGTCTGCTCACATGCGTTGCTGCTGGTCCAAATCATGATTCTAGCTTGTTCGGGAATTTGAGCCAGATTATCCAGAAGCTCGCTGTATTCCTCTTCGACTTCCGTGTAATGTTCAAAGGCTTCCGTAATATGATCGCGGAACCAGTCGCTGCGGGCCATCCTTCCTTCCGGCGAGTCCAACCTGTCCAAAGGACCAATAGCGTAATTCTCCCTAAGCGTAATCACCTTATGCGACTCGGCCCAACCGAGTTCTTTCAGCGCATATTTCATACTCCCGGCAAAAGAGTCACCGATCACGACATGGACATGAGTACAGGCCGGTACAGGATTCCAGAATCCTCTTTGCTGCTGAAGCCCCATCAATCCGTCATAGAGCTCAAGCAGCTTGGCAATCGAATCTTCACGCGACTCAGCCTGATCCCGCAGCAGCTTGATTTCCGCCAGAATAAAACTCAAATACGACCGCAGTTCTGCGTGTCCCAAGGAATCTACAGCCTTCTTGATAGATCGTAGTTCTTTCATTCCCTGCTCCTCTCCATCTCCCTAACCTAAAGTTCGAAATACGAAAGGTGTTAAAGCCATCTATAGAAGCTGCTAGTGTCGTGAGAAAGATAAAATTGGGGTGAGGGATATGAGGCCCCATACAACTCCTCTGCACTGGAAAAACAATAAAAATTCCCAAACACTTCAAAATTAGCTATCTCCGCACCTAGCTCCTCAAGCATTTCCCTTCTTAAACTCTCCAAAGAGTTCTCCCCAGGCTCCAAAGTTCCGCCAGGCAGCTCCCCATTGAATAGGCTGTTATCCATATAATCAGCGATATCATTCATACGAATGCAGGCACCTTTCAATTATTAATCGTCCATATTAACTCCCATACATTCTCCCCATACTCTTGAGGGTAAGTCAATATAGATAAAACTATAGTACTTATTAGAACCATCACCCCCAAAAAAAGCTTCAAGGCTTTTTTAAGCTGTTCAGATTGATATACATAAATAACGATAATCAAACTATTAATGCAGAAGATCCCCGGCAAATACACAATTCGTCCTAGACCTGTATTGGGAAAGTTAAGGATCAGAAGTGTAATTGTAAGTATGGAAGGTAACAGAGCCAGCAGGTATTTTTCCAGATGATTACCCACCCAAAAGCTATTCAACTTAACTCCAGGCATTCGAAAAAAGGATCTGTGGCAGTCACTGCAAGTATGCATATAAGGTATCACCAGCGGAATGAATACAATCAACGCGCCGAAACCCAACTCACCCGTAAAAAAATAAACAGCTAATAGCATGTAAATGGAAAAAAAGAGTCTAGCAAGAATAGAACTTTTTTGTTGGACATGAACACTTCGACAGGCTAAACAATTTTTCATATTTCCATCCTCTTAATCACATATGTTATAACAAAACGTGTATGACGAAACAACCCGGCCTTTAGATTGCTCTTAGGTCGGGTCGTATGTTGTTGGGTATTTTCCTATGCTTTTATATGGGTATTATATCAATATTCTTATTATTCTTCCGTTTATGTTAACTTATCAAAGGTATAATACGCCACATCATCCAAAGGCACTACAATAACGCATCCCCAATAACGATTTCTATAACAATCGATACAAGTAAAATTGCAATGGCATACACGATCCCCCATCCTGATGTACCGCCTTTTTGGATAACTAGATTTCGACGAACTTCAGGTTCTCTATGATAGTGCATAATCTTATCAACTGTTTTTTTAGATTTTTTGTAATACATTTCATTAGCCATGATCGAGATCCCAATACCTACGCCTGCAAATCCAATACTCGATTCTGAACCTATCAGCATTAAAAAAATGGAAATCAGCGATAAAGCCACAACATATATTGCGCACTCCGCGTACATTTTTCGATATCCAAACCAAATGGGACCAAACAGAAACACAGGCCAATTCCATTTCGATTTTCTCATCATTTTTTCAAAATATTTATCATTTTTTGTATGTAATCTTAATAGATAAGTGAGCTCATCCTCGCTAGATTGCTGGTAAGTACCATATGGTGGCGGCGGAGGCTGCATGTATGATGGCGATGATGACGGTACGGGCGGCGATCCTGGCATCCGTGGTAATGGTGGTGGCCCTGATGCTGGCAATCGTGGTGGTGGTGGCGGCGGTACTTGTGATGGTTGTGGTGGTTGCGGTGGTACCTGCCCTACCGCCTGCGGCACAAGATTCATACCACAATGCTCACAGAATCGAGCCGCTGCATTTAGTCGTCTCCCACATGAAGAACAAAATTTGTAATCCAATCTGTTCAGTCCTTCCTTTGTGTGTCTTAATAATTAGGTAACATCAAACTTTGAACATTACTATGTATATAGTAAAATCATACCAAATT
The DNA here is from genome assembly GCF_042714055.1 of Paenibacillus lentus. Classification (GTDB taxonomy): domain Bacteria; phylum Bacillota; class Bacilli; order Paenibacillales; family Paenibacillaceae; genus Fontibacillus; species Fontibacillus lentus_A. The sequence goes on along the minus strand of NZ_JBHGVC010000005.1, from coordinate 355,166 downwards.
AGCTGGGAGTAGGGAACTAGCTATGAAGCTGTATTATCTGATATTGAAACAAAAATGAATATATATTCTGATATCATACAGAAACTTCCCGACCATCGATAAAGTGATTTGACCTCCATTGTTTATCGAACGGCTCTGCGCACAGCATTTAGCTGCAAAACATCATCTGCGAAATCATAAAGCGGGGCAAAATAGGCATCGGATACACTTGATAATGCATAAAAAAACCAAGTTCCTGAGCATCAGGGCTTGGTTTTCTTGTTACTACCTCAGTAGTATTTCGTTTAAGCGAAACTGCCGCATCTCATTTTTGCGGTTACGGTGATTCGCCTTCTGCCGCGGCAGACCCGGATGGCTTCATCAAGCCTTGAACGGCGCCGAGAAATGGGCGTATGGATTTGATCATGCCGTATCCCAACTTCACGACCGGGACAAATCGCTGGATCATGCCGAACAGCTTCAGGCCACTGCCTAGCGCACCGCCGAGCGCCCCCGCAGTAGCGCCGGTGCCGCCTAATCCCCCAAACAGCGAGCCTAAAATCGGCAGAAAAGCCGATACCTGGGCGTCCGGCTTGCGTGAGCGGGTACGCACGGATGGCTTGCGCGTCCCGCTTCGCCGGCTGCCGGATCGATTGCCCGAGGCATGAGAGCCAGCTCTGCGCTGCTTAGGCCGGGAGCCTTGCTTACTGGATGAGGTGCTCGGCTGAGCTCCGGCGCTGGCCAGCGTCAAGCCGCTGCTGTTGATGTCAGTAATGTAGCCAACGTAGGTCTTGCCACTGTGCAGTGTGATGCATACCGGCTCCCCCTGTAAACGTTTGGCCCGTCCGAGCACCTCTTTGGATTGTGCCATGGAAGTTTCACCTCGCTCACTGGTTATGGTTCATTGTACGCTAGGGGCGGGCTGCCTGCTTGTGCTAATACAGCATGCGCGCATGCCCTCTTCGCTGCGTCAACGTTCCAACTTATTGGATCATCTTTTCAATGGAGCGTCTGGGAACAATTACGGCAGATTCCACCTAGGGGAACCCGTTCTTACGACATAGTGCTGGTGCTTGGCAAACCCATGGCATATCGTGCGGTAGCGCAAAGCGAACGGAGCTAATCAGCTGGCAATTGTCATTCCCTGTCACCCTGTCACCGCATGATCAATACCGATGGCTGTTCCGACATCGTTCAGGCTCAAAACAAATCCATAATTTGTTCTCCTGCCTTGGTATCTAACGCTCGTCGGTTCGTCCGCTAACCCAAGATACGATTCCGTACTGGTACACCCTGAGTTTACCATTTACGAAGCTTATTCCTTTGGCGTTTTTGCTAAGCTTAATTCAAAATAAACCACCTCATGACGACGTGGTTTGTTTGATTTGCCAGTTATGGTCAATGTTCTGTTATAGGGATATCCAATCTACAGTATCAATTCGAGGTTACTCATCAACCTGCTGATTGTTCTTCGCTAGCTGCTGCTCAGCAAGCCGAACCATTTCCCGAACCATGAAGCCGCCAATTTTACCGCCTACCTGACCAACCGACTCCGTCTTCAATTCGCCATTTCCACCAGGCTCTAAAGGTACCCCTAGCTCTTTCGCTACTTCATATTTGACATCGTCCGGCCGATTCGGGTCAACAGTATATCCTTCGCGCCTCATCACTTCTGCTTTAAAAGCCTGCATTCCTTCTTCTGCTCCTGGCACGACATATCTCCTTCTTTTTCTTGCCATCTCGATGAACACCTCTTATGCTTTTGTCCTAACATGCCCGGAAGTCGTAACATTCATTCTAATTCACTTTTCAGTACCATTTTTTATTTCCTCAAATCATTCAGGGTGCCCCATTACGTTTTGGGACACCCTGTCTACTTTTTATTTTAACAATCTGGCGATACTTTCAGTCCCTGCTCCTTGAATCCCGCAATACGGCGGAGGGTCAAGAGCTGGTCCGCCGTATAATAACGATACCCCGATTCTTCATCCACCCGTACAGGCTTCAGTAAACCGAGTCCGTCATAATGGCCGCAATGTCTTTACCGTCACGCCGCCCAGCTTCACGAACGCTCCAATTTTGAACATGCAGACACCTCTTTTACTTCTGACTCAACATCCGTATTATATTAGCTACCTCTTCATCATCAGGCTCCTGTCCACCGTATCTAACCCGGTAATACAGCTTGATTAACGGCTCTATAGCGGCCTTGTGGGCAGCCTGCCCTGGCTTCCCCTTCTGATCCTTCTTCTTATCATCATGGAGCAGCATATCCCGGGCCATTTCCAACGGAGTATGCCCAGGCCTCCATTCGCAGCCTTCCTTGAGTCTGGCTAAGAGAAAACGCCGATACAAAAAGCGTACTCTCTCTTGATTGCTGTGCATATCCTCGTATCGCTCCTGGCGCTTGCCGAACCGGGCAAGAGCACCTCTCCATTGACCCCATTTCTGCCGCTTCTCTTCCCACGAGAAGATCGAGCTCTCCTCGTCACGATAGCCCGCGCTTTCACCAGCCCGATCCTGCCGGCGCAGCAGGGCCAGCAGGCGGTCAATACTGCGCTTCCAGAAGCCCCCTGCATTTTTATACAACCAGTAAAGTGCAAATACGACTATGGCCGCGACCACAGCACCGCCGATCACATGGAAGAGAATATCCAGAATCTGCGATAACAGACCCGGCTTTTGTATTTCCTCTGGAATAAACATCATCGGTGGCTCCTGGACTTCTTCCGGCTGCAATGCCTCCGGCTCTCCGGATGAACGCGTAATCCAGGCGACGATATGTCTGATGACTTGCAGCAGCATATGTCCGATCCAACGCCCGACCCCCGCTGCAAACAGAACAATGAGCCCCAAAATAATGACGATAAAAACGGTATTATGCCGGCGCAAGCCCCTCGGCAGCGGAGATGCTGATTTATTAGCCAACGTTGTATAGCGCAAGTATTCATAATTCGTCATGAACAGCGCGATCCCCAGGCAGGCCGCACCCAGCCAGGTAAGCAGGCCAAGCTCTCCACGCAGCAGAGCAATTCTTGAATAAGCGATTCCAGCGACAAAATATAGCGCGATCCCATACCAGTACAGCTTGGCTTCCCCTGCCCGCGCGGCAGCCGTCATCCCTTGCAGCGCAAACAACGCCGCGCCGAGACCGATCAAGGAGGACAGCCCCTCTGCTCCGGTTCCTATGAAAATAGCAGCGCTCGCAGCGCCAATCAGGACGGCGATTCCAAGCTTTTTCCACAAAACTGATACATAACTGTGAATAGCTGCGCCGAGGGAAGAAATAAAAGGCAGGATCACCATCCAGCCTAAGGGCAAAAACCGTGGGCTCAGCAGGATAACTGCAGCAAGATAGAGCGGCATCAGCACCACGATCTCGCCAAGGCAGGACAAGCATAGCTTCAATGTTCTTATTATGTAAGTGTTACCCCTATTTCCCATTGGAAATGCCCTCCCTCACATAGGTTCGATTTCGGGAATAATCATCCATTCCATTCCGTTCCCCCGCTGCAGCAGCTGATCGGCTGCCTTGCTCAGCTTCTCGCCCTGATGGCAGCTAATAAGTAAATAATCCGTATCTACAGGCTCCTCACTCAGCACCTCTTCGAGCAAGGTCGGCATGGAGACCGTTCGGTCGAGGACCAGTCTGGCCAAGGTCGTCAGCAAGAGTTCAAACTGGTCCGCAGCGGCGGAGGGGCCGATGCTGACAGATTGTCTTGGTCCATCGATCAGATGTCCATTGCAGATCAAGCCCGTCTCAATCCCGCTGCGCAGCGCCTGATCAGCAACGGTAGCCGCATACCTGATCCCTAGCTCAATCCGCTCCGGATCATTAATATTGCGCCACATCGTGTCGCTATCCTCCAGATTGAGACAGATGATTAACCGATGATCGGCGGTATAGTCGCGCTTATGAACCTGCATAGTTCCCGTGCGAGCGGTTGCCTTCCAGTTGATCGTTCCCATGGCATCTCCGGGACGGTATTCGCGGATCCCCGAGGTCAAGAACGGGTCCTCCACAATCCAGCGCTGCACCGCCAGCTCCCCAATCCAGCTATGATTCGGCAGCGGCAGTTCCTGCAAAGCCAAGATTTGCGGATATACCAGTAGTTCCAGATGAAGCGGAAATTTCTGCGCCCTGGAGATCAGCCCTAGCGGATCACCTGTCGTCAGCGTAGCCGAATCGAGGCGGAAGAGGCCGCGCCGCGCGCACATCACCTGATGATGTCTCTTAATCCGGCGATAAGGACGAAGATAGAACAGACTGATATGATTCTGATAAATATCACCGGAGTATATATCCAGGTTAGCCTGGTCACCGAACCGGAGCCCGGTCTGAATGCTTGACTCCAATCGCAGCCAGGGGAGCGGCAGCCATTTCGCATTGGAGATAACCTCCACCATTTCAACCGTATCCCCCTCGAATACCGCATCCTTTGTGAAGTAACGGGTATAAGTCAGCCCTCTCATCGCCCCTCGCTGATACACGAACGACAGCAATCCGATCAGAATGCACGCGCTAATCATCAACCAGGTTAATTGCATGTCTCCACCTACTTCCCTCTTCCTCCCAGTACATCCTCCGCAGGAACCTCAACTTCACTGAGCACTTGACGTACTACAGCATCTCCTTGCTGATCATCAGGACGGAGTCCACGGCGCAACAGCAGACGATGAGCCAGCACCGGCTCGGCAACCCGCTTGATATCATCCGGCGTTACATAAGCGCGGCCTTGAAGCAGAGCAATTCCCTGCGAGGCACGCAACAAAGCATTGCTCGCCCGTGGACTAGCGCCCAGCCTCACATCAGGATGTCTCCGGGTCGCCTCGGTGAGACGAACTATGTATCCCAGCAAATCCCTGGACACGCTGATTCCGGCCACAAACCGCTGCGCAGCAGCAACTTCCACACCAGCAGCTACGGGGCCTAACTCCTGCAGCGGGCTTTGCACCTGGAACCGCTGCAGGATGTCTACGCCCTCCTCAAGCGAAGGATAACCGACCTCAATACGCATCAGGAAGCGGTCAAGTTGAGCTTCGGGGAGCGGGAACGTTCCCTGGTTATCGATCGGATTCTGAGTAGCCATAACGAAGAACGGTCTGGCCAGCTCATGGGTCACGCCGTCTATCGTTACCTGCCGTTCCTCCATGCATTCCAATAGACTGGACTGGGTTCGCGGCGTGGCCCGGTTAATCTCATCGGCCAGCAACACCTGAGTGAACACAGGGCCTGGTCTGAACTCAAACTCACTCGTCTTCTGGTTATAGAAATTGATTCCGCTCAGATCAGAGGGTAATAAATCGGGGGTAAATTGGATTCTCTTAAACTGTCCGTCCAGTGAACGGGCCAGAGCCTTGGCCATGAGCGTCTTGCCCGTCCCAGGCACATCCTCTAGCAGCACATGTCCGTTGCCGAACAAGGAAGCCAGCAACAGTTCAATCACTTCTTCCTTCCCTACGATCACTTGGCTGATATTGGCATGAATCCGTTTCGATATCGATACCGCTTCCTGCAAGTCCATCATTCCACCGCCTTAATAACTAGAGTTATGTATATTTTTCTTTCTATTATCATCCACATCAACAAGTTAGACAATTTTTGTAGGGAGAATAATATAGGTAGTCATAGTGAACTACAGCTTACCTTCTTTACCTACAAAGTAGGTTTCTGTAGGTCCCAGATAGCTGTCTGCAGGTTTCTTGCCAACTGGGTAAATGACCAGTTTTTCCAATACAAACCCTGGGCTTACGGCAAAAATCCTTAATGTATTCAATCCTTCCCGGCAATGTACTCCAGTACTGTGCCTGCGAATGTGATCAAGCACGCCTATGGCCCAATTCTCGTCATCCACACGGTAGCCCTCAGGAAGTGTATTGACTACGCTGATCTCTTCCTCATTGACTTGAATCCCGCACAATAACGTACCTTCATTTGTCACTGGATTAGACGGCTGTATATAGAGCTCCACCTCATACCCTCCGCCTTCCTGTACCCAGAAATGATATTCCAGATAAGGGGCGTCTTCACCGGCCGCAAAATATTCTGTTGTTGGAAAAGCCTTCACCGCTGATACGGTCTTGCCGTATCCGTGAATTACCTCAAATCTGCTAACATCCCCATTCGCCTTGGCAGCTTCCTTGTTTAGAGCATAATGTTCGGCTTCTATGGAAATATACCCATTGGTTTCTACAAAGGTCATATTAGGCAGCTCATTAAAATCATAGCTAGACACGTTTACATTATTGTACAGGTACCTACCGGCATTTCAATAACAATATGGCCTTCTGTCTCACCATTCATCGCGCTGCGGTCAATTTTTACTTGAATGACTTCCGTAGTTTTCTCTTTTCCGTCCAGGCTCCCGCTCGTGCTAGAACACTTCAGCCACGGATGATTGCATGTAATCTTATACTCCGCAGGAAGATCGCTAATACTGGAAATCGTAAATGAAGCTTCCTCCACATCCGGCTGTAAAAAATCATTCATAACTAATTTATTATTATGCCAAGCGCTCCCTTCACTGCGTTGAGTCGTTCCATCTACAGTTACCAATAATCTAGGTTTATTCGCAGGCAAAACATGCATGAGAATCGGATTGTGAGCTTCGTCTTCATTCCATTGCGTAAAGCCGATATGCTCGGAAAGCCCCATGCCGTACCACCTGCCATGATCTATCGTATGGAATTGGTTCACAAGCTCCCTATCTCTATTCATACATTCTCGAATCTGTTCCGCGAGCTTGTTGGCTTCCATTTTCCCGAGCTTGGCTTTGTAATGATTTTTACCTGTAAGCAGCCACATTTTCTGCAAATTGAGATTCCCGACAGCCGGATAATAGACTAGCCCAAAATAAACCGGCAAATCCGCTTCATCCACCGTCTTAACCAGTTCATTCGCCAGATCCAACAGGTGATCGATTTGATGCAGCAAATCATCCGTTTCCTTGTAATTTACCGGATGATATACATTTGAATTCATATGTTCAGGTCTGCGCTTATGGGCAATCCGGGTATAGCCTGTCACTAGCTCATATATCTTGGCTATATCACCCTCATCGAACACGCCGGCAAACTGCTTATGGATCCATTGCTTCGTATATAGATCCGTCTTGTTGATGGCTTGAGTTCCCCATTGTTCAAAATCATAAGCCAAGTCCAGAAAGTAAGATAACGGGAATTCTTGAGTTGCAATATCCCCCACATTGACGATCCAAAGATCGCGGATTCCAAAATCATAAGCCATCGTCATCTGCTCCCAAACTTTCGGGAGATAAGAACTGTTTATCCATTCAAAAGAGATGGGTCCGCCATGGTAATCAAAATGATAATACATTCCATATCCGCCTTTATGGCTGCGCATTTCTTCCGTTGGCAGGGTCCGGAGATTGCCGTGATTATCATCGCAGAGCATAAGGATGACGTCCTCCAGCTCCTCGGAGTTGATTAATCCAGGCGTATGCTCATCTCCATAGAAGAAAGGCTCCACTTCTTTATACAAAGCCAGCATTCTTGGAACTTCAGATAGGTTAGGATGAACCTGTTCCCGAATTAACCGGTTTTGGGTCTGCAGTACCTCTCGCAGCAGCTGGATATTGTCCGCAAGTGTAGCTTCTTTACCCATGATGGCCGTATCCGCTTCGCCCCGCATCCCGACCGTAATCACACTCTCAAATTTACCGCTCCGCTTCAGGCCGTCTTCCCAGAATTTCGTAATCCCTTCTCGGTTCGTGTTGAAATTCCAGGCGTCTCCATAAATCGAATCCTTACCGCGAAGATACTTATATTCCTCTCCATAACGCAAGCAAGGCTCATGATGGGACGCCCCCATGACGACGCCATATTCATCTGCCAATTCCGCATTAGCTAGGCCAGGGCCATCATCATAGAAACGAGCTGACCACATCGCAGGCCAGAGATAGTTCCCCTTCAATCTCAGCAGCAATTCAAACACATGCTCATACATTTCCGCATTAAACCCGCCGAAATTTTTCATCGTCCAATTGCCAAACGCCGGCCATTCATCATTGATAAAAAAGCCGCGAAAACGAACAGAGGGTTCCTTAGAGATATATTTCAAATCCTCAATTAAAGAAAAGGATGCTTTGCGCTGTGGCTTCACATTCGCCCAGTCCACCAACGGGGAAACCCCTAGCCGCTCCGACAGATGAAACAGACCGTAGATCGTACCGCGTTTATCGCTGCCTGCAATGACTAATGCTTTTTCGACGCCTTCAAAGGGACGATCGATGACCTGAAATAAAAATACTTCCCTCTTTCCCCGAATTTCTGACAAATTAATCAGCTGTTTCTCTTCAAGCTCGAGGAGCATGGGGCTGTGGCCCACGGTTCCATACAGAATTGCATTCTTCCCAAGCTGACTTCTGTCTGTGGTGGCTTGCGGTGCATAACCAAATACCAGCTCCACATCATGCATCACCTTTTGGGCAATCTTATTCACGCCGCTGAAAGCTTCCTCTTCCCGGTAAAATAACGCGCCTGACATGGATGTGCCGTTGTTTAAAGCGGTTACATTTTTTAAAATCTCTTGTGAAATTATGAATTCCATAGTGACTTCCTTTCTGCTGCTGTTTTTTATCCAGCTTAAGCCCTCTTCAATAATTACTGCAAAGTATACATAGATATGTTGTTAAAAGATATATATTAACTTAAGAAAAAGGCTTGCAAATTAAACAAGTTTTGAAGGAGAACGAGAGGAATGATCGTGACTTCAAATTGGAAAAGAGGCGCTTGTGGACATTAGCTTCTTTTAGCGGAGGAAAGGACAGCACGCTAGCTTTGTACAAAGCGATGAAGGTTGGAGAGGCCATTTGGCTTGCTCTGCGGTCGACTATGAACAAATGTCATAAACAAGTTGTAGGGCCATCCTTCACGGATGGCCCATAACACTCCCTTAGAAGCCGCCTCTAGAATGAATGATTTGGCCGGTAATCCATCGTGAATCATCGCTTGCCAGAAAAGCGACGAGTCGAGCCGCATCTTCCGGAAGACCAATCCGGCCCATCGGAGATTGCAACAGCAGTACATTCTTCACCTCTTCGGACATCCAGCCGGAATCAGTAGGACCAGGATCGACCGCGTTGACGGTAATGTGTAGTGGTGCCAGCTCTGCGGCCAGGGATTCGGTAAACACGGAGATGGCCCCTTTTGTCGCTGCATAAGCAAGATTTCCAGGCATAGGACCCTTCCCTTGGCCGGAAGTGAGGTTGATGATCCGGCCGCCGAGTTCGCTATTAGAGGAGCAAGCGTTGTTCTCCGCCTCGAGCATGCGTGCGAATTCGGCGGATAACATGAAGGTACCCCTAATGTTCACTGCACAATGAGCGTCGATGAGAGACTCATTTAATTGGCGGAAATCAGCATCAACGCTATACGTTGCATTATTGACGAGGATCGTGGGAAGACCAACTCTTTTCCGGACCTCCTCCAACAAATAAGACGCGGAACCCGGTACGGCGAGGTTCAAGCTCATGTGTGCAGCTTGAACGCCCAATAGCCGCAGTTCTCCTGCGAAATCATCGGGCCAATTTTCATCAGCAACATTTGGATAAAACTTTTTGTCGTAGTCATACAGATGTGTAAAGAACAGGTTAGCACCTTCACTAGCCAATGCTTGGCAAATCGCGGCGCCAATTCCGCCTGGACGGCTCACACCTGTGATTATGGCAATTTTATTTTGCAATTTGGTCATTTTTTGATATACCTCCCGTTAAGAGGAGGCGAGAGCTGCCCCTGGAGATGGATTCATCCCGCCGCTAAACAAAAAAGCGGATACCTCAAGTATCCGCGCAGCAGGTAATTCAAACGGTTGCTCGCGCTCCTTGAAATGGTTGAAGATCGGCATGAAGAACCAGAGCAATGGCGTATGCCATTACCGGATTCATGCGGATCGGTTTCAATCAAACCATTACAAGGATGTCCACATTAGCCTGCGAGTCCCCTTCCCCATCTCCATATTTTGAATTATAGGATAAACTTATAGTCATATCAAGGACAGGCGGTTGTAACAAATCGTCATTGATTTAATTATCTTCCAAGTACATAATTGTGTTAGCCAAGTTATGAAGGAGGATATCTACGATGGCACCTTCACAAAAGACATTAAAAACTTGCGATAAAGGACACCAATACTACAAAAGCAGTGATTGTCCAACCTGTCCGGTTTGTGAACAAGGAATGAAACTAGACACCGGATTCCTTTCGCTTCTTTCGAATCCTGCCAGACGGGCATTGCAGCACCACGGGATCACCACTTTACAAAAGCTATCGGCCTTTACTGAACGCGAGATATTGCAACTGCACGGCATGGGACCTCGTTCAATGCCAATACTTAGGGATGCTTTGCACTCCCAAGGCTTAACGTTCAAACCTAGTGACAAAACCAAAAAGAAAAAAGTGGTCGATCCATAAAGTCCGTGATGCTGTGAGAGCAGCGTTTTTTTAATTACTTTTAGCGCCCTGCAAAGGTTCAGTTGGAGTTGGCCTGACCCCTGTCGAAAAACTATGATACGGTACAGCTGCTGCCCCAATTCTTGCCGCAGTTGTGCGAAGGCGGCTTGGGTCTCTGGCTTCACCGCTTCAGAAGCGTCGGACAATTGGGACTTGCTGCTTTATCTTGTTTACATTTGGACATAGTTCGTGATCCCCGAGGCGATGCCAACCTTCTCCTCCGGTACGTTGCGGATGGAAGCCCCCATTACAGGAGCCACGGAGAGACCTATACCCACACCAGTCAAGAGCGGCCGTCAGATGACGCTCCACTCCATCGAAGCCGCGTTCAGCGATCCGTCCAGATAGAGGGGAAGAGCGAGAACCGCCAATTTTGCTTCAATCAATGTTCATATTCGAGATAAACGACGATTGCTCTCCATGGAAGGTTAACGTCAGGGCATGCATGGCTCTCGTGCACGCAATATACAGCAGGCTTCTGTCCATGTCCGTCTTATAATTCGAACCGTCAACCAACGGCACGATCACATGATCGAACTCCAAGCCTTTTGCCATATGGCACGAAGTTACCATAATCCCCTCATGAAATTGGTCGCTGCTGAAATTGAGCAGATGGACATCCTTATGAATATCCGCGATTTCTTCATAAATCTGCTCGGCTTGAGCTTGCGTCTTGCAAACGATGCCTAACGAGCGATGATCCGAATTCAGAAATTCCATGATCGCATGTTTCACATCCGCCAATTCGCCAGCCCAACCTTCAGACTTTTTGATCTGGGGGAACAACCCATGGCGTTCAATGGGAACGATCCTGCTGTTCGGGTTGATTTGTCTGGCAAAATTGATGATTTCAATCGTGGATCGGTAGCTTTTTAATAGTTCAACTGTATCCGCTTCGGGAAAAACCTTCTGAATTTCGGTGATCGATGAAGAGGAGTAAGGATTGACAGATTGGCTGCTGTCTCCCAGAATCGTCTTCTTGCAGGTGAACAGGCGGGATATTACGGCGTATTGAACGGGGGTATAGTCCTGCATTTCATCCACCAATAAATGTTTCACGGCATCGAAGCTCTTCACTCCTTCCACAAGAATCTGCAAATATACAAGTGGAAAAACATCAGAAAACTCCAGCACCCTCGCTTTTTTCAGCTTAAACAATTCCGGTTTGCCTATAAAATCATAAAAATCCTTATAAATCGCAAAGAGATTCAGGGATCTATCATTCTTTGTATGTAATCTTAGTAAATGAATGAGTTCATCCTCGCTAGATTGCTGGTAAGCACCATAGGGTGGCGGTGGTGGCATGTAGGATGGCGCTGATGCTGGCACTTTAGTCAAAAGACTATTTCCCACAGTTTTCTTAAGTAGGATCAAACCCGCCTTTTAAACCACTCCACGGCATCCCGAATCGCTTCGGGATGCCCAAGTTGTCTTCGCACCGAAGGCGGCTTCGTATTTCACATGATCGACGATATTGATATTTTTTAGAAGTTTATCTATACGTACTGCTATCTAATTATGATAGAATGGTAGGAAAATATTAGGGAGGGTCTTTCGTTGAAAAAATTTATCTCTGGTTGCCTTGTAGGTGCTTGTCTCATGCTAGGAACAACGGCCTATGCAGAACAAATTAAGCAGTTCATATTGACTCCTGTCACTTATCCCATAATTGTCGATGGCGTAGAGTATAAGGACGTTAAACGTCCAGTATTAAATTATGAAGGCAGCACTTATGTTCCTCTTGCTAAGTTAGGCGACATTACTGGTGTAGACTATGTTTGGAATGATCAACTTGGAAGAGTGGAAATTAACACCGGAAAGGGACAGTTTTATTCGGATTACAATGGTGATATACCTAATTATGCAAGTGTAAATGGTATCTCGTCCGGAAAAAGAATAGAGCTATCCGATGGAAAAACGGTGATGTATGCATATGATGTTACGAATGCGACTGATGAATATATCCAAAAGTATGTTAAGGAATTGGAGAAGCAGGGGTATATCTATGAAAGTGATACATCCGATAATGAGATTTCCTATTATTCCAAAGGAGATATCTTTGTAGGACTTACTGTGATGGGATATGATTTCAATGTCGTTATCTCTAAGGATTAATATATGTATGGATGAAGCGGCCCACTACCATTCGAGTTATATAAAGGTAATTGGATGCCATCTTCGTTTTACCTTCAACTTATTTTTTGTTCAATTGTATTTCACGCTTTGATACATTTTTTTCTTTGTGTTATTATATATGTAATAAAGACCAAGTGCTCGAACACTTGGTCAGTACAATTGGCTTGGATGGTTTATTCCCTTCTAAGTCGTATAGGAACAAAACCCACCTTTGGCCTTAACCTTTGGGTGGGTTTTTACTTTCTCTTGTTGTTATTATTGATGTATGTTAAAAGAGCAAGAATGAACGTTCCAAAGAGGAACATGATCGTTAATGCATCTTTTACTTCCATGGCTTCACCTCCTCCAAAGTTTCCGAAGGAAACTTACTTCGAAAGCATCTGCTCGAAGGGAAACCATGCCCACCCAAGATTCAATTGTAGTTATATTTTACCTTTATTTACATCTGCGTACAAGCGTTCTCAATTTGTTTTTATTAGTTATCTTAATCTATTATTTCCGGCTTAATGAGACCTTAACAAATCCCTCTACCTCTGGCCGAAACTTATTGTTTAATTTCTCCATTACCTCTGAACTTAAAATTAGGTTTCACTTGGTTTCTAATGTGTTATGTACTTTCTCCCTCTAATCGCTCCGGGCGACAAGGATCGTCAGGCCCGCTGCGTTAATGCTTTGTTATGTGATTACCGTCTTCTCAGTGCTATCTGTACCGGCAAGTTTTCATAAAGATTGGCCGCCATTATGGCGGCCTGGACTATCAATTATGCTTTTCGTCTAACGGGAATCCAAACCTCACAAGTGGATTCTGTTTCGCTTTCATCCATCCAATAATACTTCTCCAAGCATGGCCCTTCAACCTGTTCAAAATTTGAAGATGGAAACCATTCCGAATAAATCCGTCTCCAGACATTTAGAACCTCCAAGCCTATCTCCTCAGTCTCTGGTACCTTCTCATGGCTATCGAACACAGCATAAGTTTGGGCAGGAATAGAGAGGATCGCAAACTCTGGTGGTACTGTGTTGCTGCCCTTAGGCAAATCGGTTCCAAAGAGATAGCGTTTGGTGCCATCTTCATTAAAGTCGTAATGATAGCCGTTTAGCAAAGCATTTCCACTTTTACCTACCGCTTCATTAATTCGTGCAATTGTACCGTTCTTCCAAATTTCCTCTACGAAAGCCGGAATCTCCTTATATGGATCACTCTTGATCATGACATCCTTTCCGACAACCGTCAAAGCCTCTTCCTCTACAATTCGATAATTCATTTCTACTTCCCCTTTAATCTGAACTTGAAAGGAGATGCGAGGAAATGATTTGAGCTTCACGTTCTTTTTCTTGGCAGCAAGCGGCGTTACATCATGTAAGCGTTGAAACGCTTTAGAGAACGACTCTGGACTCTCGTAACCATATTTCAACGCAACCTCGATGACTTTAATATCCGTACCGGCTAACTCTTCGGCAGCCAGTGTAAGTCTACGGTTACGCAAATATTCAGTTGCCGTAAAGCCAGTCAAAGCATGGAACATCCGCTGAAAGTGATACTTTGATGACATCGCAGCTTTAGCAATATCCTCAACTTGAATGCTCGATTGTAAATTATCTTCTACATAATCAATCGCTTGCTGGAGCAATCGAAGTGCTTCCACTCGTTCTCATCTCCTTTCTGTATTCAGTTTAGAAGAACGACTAAATGGCTTCCGGTTCGTAAATGCTTCGTTTTGTCTGTAAAAAACTTGCCGTTATTTATGATACATTTGTTTACAAATGTTTTTTTTATAAATTGCCCGAATTTCAGATAACGTTCCTGTAATCACTCCCTTCACTTTCCTTACAACACAGGCACAACACCTAGATATTCATTCTCATAATATGCATAATTTTTTAAATATATCTTCATTGTCGACGAGCCAATATCTTTCCTTAACCGGTACTAACTCATGGAAACTTTTATATTCGCCTATCCAACCTTCTGGAACATAATCTTCAAAAGACATAGGCTCTGGAAATGACGAAAAGAATTCTCTCTTATCAAAGTCGACATAAATTGTAGGTAAAAACTCTAACACTTCGTCGTAATTCTGGAATACATCTTTAAGCTCCACGATCATATCAGTCAGTTCTAAGGTTGATACTTTATATTCCTTTATTTTATTTAAAAAAGTCTCAGCTGTTGATTCATCAAGAACTTCAATCCCAAATCGATCTTCCATTTCTATGTTCAAAAACCAATACTCTCTTTCAGTTATATACCAAGTCCATGAATTCTGAAATACTACTCCCACAATTAAGATTTGTGCATATTCTGGCAATAGCTTCATGATGATTACTTCCTTTTCCTCGATTTCTGATACGTTCCCGCATCAATGTACGACCCGGGCTTTGAAGCTCTTATCCTAGGCCAGATCCTCTGTTGTCTGGATATTCTTAATTTCCTATTTCCGGAGCTGGCGCAATACAATTTGTTCGAACCATTTCCAAGGGATAAGCGCCTTTCCCCATATCGCAGTCCATGCTCCCTTTCCTAAAACGTAACGCAATTTGGGATAGCGAGCTTGAACGATTCGCACCACCGTCCTAGCCACATCTTGTGGATCGCTTGCGCTGTTAGCTACGTTGTTGCTGTAGGCCAGAATGGCTGCAAGAGGCTCCTGATAGGGTGAATCTTTCTTTGCCCTCATCGAAATATAATCGAAGCCTTTGGACCAAATCGCGGTTTTGTATGCGCCTGGTTCAACTAAAGATACATAAACCCCGTATGGCAGCATTTCCAAACGAAGTGATTCACTGAATCCTTCCACTGCAAACTTTGAAGCAGCGTAAGGCCCGTATCCTGGAAAGCCAAGTCTGCCGCTGATGCTGCTCATGTTAATAATTTTCCCGTATTTTCTCGATCGCATATGTGGCAATACCTCTTGAGTCAGAGCAACAAGACCGAAAAAATTGGTGTCCATGGCATGCATCCAATCCTCTAGTGGAATCTCCTCCACAAAGCCACCAAGTGAGATGCCGGCATTATTCACAAGCACATCAATGCGCCCATAACGCTTCATCAGTTCATCCACGGTCTTGCGAATTGCTTGCCGATCGCTCACATCAAGGGAACAGCACTCTATATGCTGGCTTAGACCGTTTTGTTCCGCAGCTTGCATCAACGCATCCTGCTTCGTGATATTGCGCATCGTGGCAATGACATGATAGCCGCTTCCGGCTAATGCCAGCGTGATCAGTAACCCAAAGCCGCTGGATGTTCCCGTTACCAAAGCAATCGGTCTGTTTTGCATCATGCCCTGCATCCTCCTTTATAGTTAGAGTTTATATTTTCGAATCAAAGGAATTCCAATTTTGTTAATGACGGTTTGCAAGAATGACCAGCAAAGCCGCCGGCGAAGCGGTAAATGCGCATCGTAAACAGCCGAGTACTCGATCTCAGCCGCAGCACCTCGATTCCTTTTGAAATGAGCAGCACCAGAGCTTCTGTTTAATAAATAACCGTTCTCCAGCGCAATGTAGAATAAAAGTGCAGACAACATCCGGTACAAACCCATTTCTCTCGGCAGAGAAAGATCGTAACCGAGCAATGGGGTAGTCATGACTCCGTTGCGGCAAAAATAACCTATCACGGCATCAATGCGGCCATTTTTCCGAAGCGCCTTAAGATGAAGAATCTTATTCTTGAGTGCGAGAGCGATAAAATCTTCGTTAAATTGCGGATTGTACATCGAATATTTTTGCAAATACAAAGCATTGTACAGCTCCAATATTCGCGAAATATCTTGATCTGACAATTGTTCATTATCTAACATCTCATAGCCATGACGATCGATTAATGCATAGTCCTTTTTTAACAGTTTGCGTGACTTGGAACTTAACGAAGCAGACTGGCTAGGATGAACGAGATAGATTTGGCGGGAAGCTACCATTTTATAATTTAATCGGCGAAACTCCTGAATGATTTTCTCATGGTTCGCTTCATTAAGGGATCGATAGATGATCGCATAGTCAGGGAACTGCCCTGTGAAAAAAGAGTGAAGCGCCCTTAGTTGATCAGGTGTTAATTCGGGATATAAATTAGTTGAGACTAACCAGTTGTTTACATGAACCGCCTTATTGATCTGGCTCGCTTTAAAAAATTGCCCTAATCCGCTGAGCAGAGCTGACAAGCCTTTACGCAGCAGTGCATTTTGGAGCAATACGAGCTCTTGCTTGGCATAGCTTACATAATGCGTATAAGGAGAGCATACATAGGAATTTTCATATTGTGTTTCAGTGATTGAAATAGGAAGCACGATACCATCAACTGATACCGCCAAATACCTACCTTGAACATTGTTTATATAATGCGAGGGCTGGCGCTTCACGAACGGCAAAAGAAGCTGTTTAGCGTACTGCCCATCTTTGGTGTCCGGCCATGGCAGATCGTCTATGGTATCTGCATCATACAAACGGATCTGTATCCTCTCCAAGCTGAAATCTCCTTTCCACTCGGCGTAGTTTTTTCAGTTCGGTTAGCTCTCCCTGCTTATCGTATCTAGCGTAAATATCCTGTTCGTATACATTAAATTCAATAGCTGGCGGCTTGCAATTTATTTTAAGAAATAAATCATTCATGGCATGAGTGATGTGCTCTTCAATTTGTGCAGACCTAGAGCCAGCCTCATCTATCCTCAAGAAAATTTCAACGCGGTCAGGCGTATGCTGAATCGCTAAATACTCAAGCACTTGCTCGGAGGCATGAATAATCGCCCGGCTAATAAAGTCAGGAAATATCGGCTTTAGCCTGTTGTCATGCAAACTGTAGCCATAAAATATATCATCACAGCGTCCTTCTATGGACTCTATTGCTAAAAAAGGAGAGCCACACGGACATGGCTCAGCACGTTCGGTTAGGACATCATTTAATCGGTAGCGCACGATCGGTTGAGTCCTTCTCGAAAAGTCAGTAATAATCGGAACAAATCGACCAAGCTTCTGATCTAAATAATCTTTTTCAATGATCACAATATCTTCGTTCAGGTGAAGGGTGCCATGGGAGCAAGTACAAGCCAGAAAACCTTCCGTGCATTGGTAGACTTGATGAACCCTTTGTTCGAACTGCGTCTCTATTTCCTTCCGATCCAACGGATCCAGCACTTCGGCAACAGAGATGATTTTATGGGGATGGATTTGCAAATGCCCTTGTTGTCTAGCTTGAGCCAAAATCCGGAGCATCGATGGCGGAGCGACTATTAATCCTGGACGTTGCCCGTTCAATCGTTCAATATGCTCCTGAACCGGACTTAACAAATCATAATAATGAAATTGAAGCCGATTGCTGCCGACACTGCCATATAAATTGCTATTCGCCCTCAGAAAAAAAGCGATGCTCTCCTTTTGCAGCAGTGAGTTAGGCAGCATTTTAGCGAGGACTGTTCCAGCCCATGCCCTTCTTTCTTGCGGACTGACGAGGAAAATACCTCGATTTCCAGATGTCCCTGATGAGAGTCCGACCGTAATCGAACCGATGGTAGGTGCAAAATCCCGGCTGTTTTCCGCTTGATACGCAACGGCAAAAGCTTCTTCTTTCGTTATCCCCACCGTATTTAATGGGTCGAAATGCTCCATCATCAGCTCTTTATCAATGATCGGAAATTGCCGCCACTGGGCATCCGTATAATCCTTCCAAAGCTCTCGATAAAAAGCAGAATGCTTGCGGACAAAACGAACATGGCTTCGTACTCTCTCCTCCTGCCACTGTACAACCCCTTGACGACTGGCTGGCCATTGACGAAATTTTGTCCGCAAGTAGTGGTATACAATAGCTCCTTTGTCGATCAACATGACTCCCTCCCCTATTTAAGAGATTCCCCGATTTCGCTGCAATGGGATGGAATAATTCGATATTCTGGGTGCTGCTTGTGGAATTGGCATATGCGCTGGAAGCTTTCTTGATACTGCCGCCGGTCATCCATAATCAGGCCAGCAAGCCAATGGGGAGGCCGGGATTCCCGATACGCTCGACTGGACCATACAGCATCCGCACATAAAAAATACGGCTGGTCCCCAGTATGAAGTAGAACGCCAATTTGACCGGCAGCGTGTCCTGGCAAATCCACGGCAATCACACTTCCATCGCCAAAAAGATCCAAGCCCCGTTCAAATGGAAAACTAGAGGGCAGCGAGATTAGTTGTTGTTCATCTATCGGTAGAGAACGCTCCTCAAAATCACTCGGTAATAAGTCCGGCAGGAAGCCTGCCCGAACCGCCGCTAGCCCTCTGCGGTGCTTCATTTTATCGTAAGCTGCTTTTAAATAAATAAACGAAGCTTCAGGAAAATCACAAACCCCGGCAATATGATCTGCATGAAGGTGGGATAAAATTACATATTTAATGTCGCTTAATTTAATCCCCGCCTCTTTTAATTGGTAGACCGCCGTCTCCCTTTCTGGGATAGAAACAGGGGTCGCCTTTCGATAGAGCGAATAAGGAAAACGACTTGCTGCTTGGAAGAATCGTTCCGAATACCCCGTATCAAATAAGATCGGGCCTAACCTCGGATGCTCCATGCAGGCAAACAGAGCAGGAATTTGAATCGTCCGCCGCTCTCCGCCACGGATCGTTATTTTTTCAGATTGGGAGCAGCTCCCCGCCGAAAACAGAGTCAATTTGACACTGGTGCTAAATATGTGGGTCTCGTTGTTTGATCCATGTGACATATTCGGATATCCCTTCATCAACACTTTTAAGTGGTGTATAGTTCAGATCTTTTTCCGCCGCTGATATATCTAACGTAAGACTTTTTCCTAATAGACCCACCGTATAGCGAGTGAGCAGAGGTTCCTTTTTACTCCTGGTCAGGTGGGCTTTCCACTCTAGCAAGGCGGCTGCCCCGTAGGCCAGAGGATAGGAAATGTGTTTTCCGCGCAGCGGTTCCCCCAGCTTATCAAATAGACGTTGAAGTAAATCTATCAAAGCTACCGGCTCGCCATTGGTAATATTGTACTTTTTGCCTAGCGTCGATGTAGGGGAGGACATGCATTGGATTAGCGCATCAACCACATTATCGATATAGGTCAAATCCATCAGAGCTTGGCCGCCATTAATTAATGGAACACGTCCTTTACGGTTCGCTTGAAGCAGCCGCGGAAGTATCGCCTGATCCCCCGGGCCAAAGATCGCACGAGGACGGATGGTAATCACCGGAAGTCCTGCCTCAAAGGCAAGATCCACTTCTCCTTCGGCCAGACGCTTCGTTGCGGCATACGCATTCACTGCTTGATCTGGAAGTGGAGCTGATTCTGATACGTTAAAGCGATCGGTATAATCAAAATATAAGCTCGGTGTCGACACATAGATCAACCTGCCAACATGATGCTGCCAGCAGCCTTCCAATATATTTCGGGTACCAACCACATTACTATCATAAAAGTGACTGTATTTCCCCCAAGGTGAAGACAATGCGCCGCAATGAAACACAAAGTCTTGTCCAGCACATAGCTGAACGATACGCTTGGTGTCCGCAAGATCACAGGGGATGAAGGCGATACCTTCGTTTTTCAATTCCTCCCCTATGGATTCATTTCGTCCAGTCGCTGTAACCTGATAACCCAGCTTACTTAAGGTTTGTGCCAAGCTCCTTCCGAGAAATCCCGTCCCGCCTGTCACTAATACGCTTGAACTCATTTCTCTTCCTCACCATTCCATTCAATATCATTCGTTGATGCTTCTAATATCGAGATATGCTGCTGCCTGCTTACCTTTACATTCCACCAAAGAAGCCTAAACTGCTGAAAGAACGGCTGCGGATCTCGAAATCGAAACACAACGTCTTTACCACCCATGAATAACCGAAGCCACTCCTTGAATTTGAACCATGAACGAATCGAAAGCAATCCATAGGACAACATCGCCAAGGAAATGATGGCTTTATGACCCGGGCGCGGGGTTATGATCTGCTCTGACCCCTCTTCATGATGAAAAAGCGCCTGATCAAGCTGATCTTCCACTCGAAATAGGTGTATTCCGCTTGTTGCTCTTGGATTGCACTCAATAGGATAGACATGGCCAGCATCGGTGACGATAAAATCAAAAGAAATTTGCCCCGTAAATTGCCCTAAACTCACGAAGTGTTGGACCCAGCGGTCAATGTCTGGGTGATGTACAGCCTCGAAGCTAATACAAGCACCAGGCCCAGCCGTAAATCTCACGGGATAAACCGCATGAGCCGTCAGTTTCCCTTGCTTGGCTATACTGTAGCTGCAATAGACTGTACCTTCAATAAATTGCTGTGCAACCCAAGGCTGCTGTGGAGAGAGATGCTTCATTTTCTCCAATATTTCAGTCTCATCTGGTATTTCTGTTTCATCTGGCTCCTTGTTCTTCTCGCCCTTAGCAACTGTACTCGCTACCCTCGTTTGCACCATGAAAACCTTTGCCGCAAAACGGGAGTAGACCGGCTTAAAAACCCATTTTCCCGGGACAGCCAAGGCGGCCTTCACATCCTCTTGAGAGGTTAATAGACTTGTTGCCGGTACGAATAAATCAAACTCCCTCGCCTGGACAATAAATTCCCATTTACTATGTAAGCGCCGCAGCTTGTCTAGTGAATCCGTAAAAACTAGGCAATGCTGGCTTAAACGATCTAAACCTCGGGCAACAAAAAATATCTCCTCGCAAGTTGGAATCAGCCAATCTATCTTTTCTTGCAAAATAATTTCTTGGAGTGCGCTAATATAGCCATCTGGATCCTCATTGGGCTTTGGCACACTATAGTTTCGAACGATCGCGCGCGAATGATAACAAAGGTGAACCGGACAGCTCTCTGCCATGTAGACCTTATGCCCCGCCGCAGCAAGCTGACGAGCTAAATCCAAAGTAGCCGGCGCTCTTCCGCCTGTCAGCAATATCCGCTGATGCCGTCCTTCTTGTCCCTCTTGACTTTCTTGCCTCTCTTGGCTTTCATGCCTCTCTTGTCCTTCTTGCCTTTCCGCCCCTTCTTGCCCTCGCTGCCACCCTTGCCCTTCTTCCTCTCGTATTCTTGACCTTGAGTTAGTATTCAAGGATCATTCCTCCGACAGAGAAGCCTGCCGATGTGCCTAACAATAACAGCCGCTCTCCCCGCTTGATCCGCCCTTGCTTGATGGCTTCATGCAATGCCATCGGAATCGATGCTGCAATCGTATTTCCGTGCGTTGGTGAAATATTCACTAATTGGTGTTCCGCTATCCCTAGCTTCTTCGATATCAACCGCATAGCCATCGCGCTGCCTTGATGCGGAATGACGAGCTTCAGATCGGTCATCTTACAGCCCCCCGCTTGGAATAAAGCATCGACAAAGTCAGGCATTATTTGTGACGCCATTTTATAAATCGCTCGTCCATCCATCTCAAATAAGAATGGCTCTAGCTGATCGGTATGCCGGCGATGAATTTTCGTCCCTCCGCCTCTAATCTGAGAGAGATGAGCTCCCGCACTGAACGTTTGCATGGAGGAACAGATAATGCGGGAGGTTTCATGCTCCTCTGCCCTACTGATCACCACAGCCGCAGCCCCATCCCCAAACAAAGCCGCACTTTCTTTATGAGACCAATCTAAACCAACCGAAGCAACTTCAGACGCTACGAGCAAAACGCGATCATAACGCCCTGCCGCTACCATATAAGACATAACATCCAGTCCAGTTAAAAAACTTAAACAAGTCGAATTTATATCAAATGCAGGAACTCCGGAATGCTCTTGTCCCAATGCCTTTTGGATTAAAGAAGCTGTGCATGGAATGGACTGCTCCACGGTGCCGCTCGTGGATACAAGACAGTCGATATCCGAAAAAGTAAGCCCAGCATCCTCTAACGCAGCCTCCGCTGCCCTTGCTCCCATGAGAGAAGCGGATTCCTCTTTTACAACATGTCTAACTCTAACATCTGTTTTCTTCAGCACCCATCCGCTGGGCACACCTAATTTTTTATCTAAGTCTTCTGCTGTAATCACTTGCTCCGGCATATATTTACCCGTTCCTACTATCTTAATCTTCCGAACTTGCATCACATCAACCTCCAGTTGCTAGAACTTGTAACTACTCTATGAAATTCAAATTAGACCCCTCTTTATTTTGAAAACAATCCCATAAACAAATGGCTGACCACTCAGGCGCAACTATATTCCTACAACTTTCTACAATTTTCTACACTCTTCCCCAAGATTATAGCCTATTTGTAAAAGGGAGGAAATGACAAAAGGAGACTCCACGAAAGTGGAGTCTCTGATTTAAGTTATTTATTAGAAGCTTATAAAAAGATAACCGAAACAACTTCTCTGCTGATCTCAGTAATACTTCAAAGTAGATACGGGGCTAGGCGAAGGCCCTAATCCCTACTAAGATGTATTCCTCTCCTTATTAATGAACTGTTTGTAATAACCCCTAAATACTTCATAAACAGCTTGTATTTCTTTGATTTCCTCAGAGAATTTATTCTGTATCTCTGCTTTTTGTTTGTATTCGAGGTCAATATTGAAATCAGAGTCCTCATACTCATTTAGTAAATCAAAAAAATATTCACAAGGTTCTTTCACACCTTGGCAATTGTCAGCATATTGCCCAGACGCAAGTAGAAAACTAGCCCAAGATATTTCTCTTCGATTGTACTTTATGTACAAGCAAGCAATGTATTGATCAAACAAATTACTATTATAAAAATCAATAAATGGTTCTGAATTAATATATTTGTTGACTATTTCGATAGCGCTTCCTTGAAAGCGCACTGTTGCTAATTCAATTAGCCAATACGGTGGTTTTGTATATTCAAGAATTATATCATCACAAAACAACTGGAAGTGCTTATACCAGATTAATTTACTATCAAGCATGATACTTAATTTACAAGCAAATTCTTTATTAGGTTCTATCTTCATTGAATAACTCCTTATTAAGGACGTCGCCTAACGTTTCCTTATTCACGATATGCCGACGATTTTTCGAATTTACTAGTCTATGTTATAAAATGTTTCAAACATTTTTTCAAATTTATTCTTATATTCTTTTTCTGTCTCTATTAAATTTATATAGTGGCTTAGGTAGTCTTCAATACAATCAAGCATATTTTTTGTGTTTATTAGCCAACTGTTATGAATGATTTTGTTAGGATAAATCACATGAGTATTATCAATTTTAAACCTATCAATAAAGAAACTAACTCCATCATTCTTTATGTATCCGTTATGTAATAGGCCACATCTAACCAGAGTATAAAACTTTCTACGATCCAGGTCTCTGTATATTCCATTATCATGTTTCTTAACAGTAATAAGATAATCTAGGTACGCATTAAAACCACATTGAAAAACTCTATTTGAATCACCATGACTGCTTGTACCATTTAGATATTGCCCATGTGATTCAAAAAATGTAATCAGTATTGTTAGTAATGGAAGCTCATTCTCGTAATCACCTGTTTCTTTACTATTCTCAAGTAATATTCTAGCGGGTTTAATAAACCAATTTTTCATCTGTTTTAAATAGACTTCTGATTTTTTTATTGTTCCTTTTCTTAAATCTTGAAATGTTATCCCATCCGTTATATAGATTAATCCGTCTTTCACATATGTCCTCCTCGTCTGTTTTAGTTAAAGTTTTTGTATTCACGATAGCTAGAACCTTAAGGAATCGGCGACCGACCCTACTCTGTGGTGCTACATAAAAATATTCTTATCAAAATGCTGTTCAAGACTACCCTTACCATAAAATTTTTCATACATTGATACGGAAAATAAATCCATCATACCGGAGATATAATCAATAACAAGTCTTCTTTTATCCATTCCTTCCCGTGGCCTGTACTCTACTGGTAATAGGTTAAATTTCGAATTATATTTTTCATTTATATAAACTTCGTACAAACCTTTTAATATTTTCTCTCCACGTTTTTCATATATATGAATTACATTTGATCTATTTATACATTTAAATGTTATTTCCTTAAGGCCCTTGGCAAGGAAATCTAAAGATTTAAACCCTAGTTCTTTCTTGTTTCTAGTTCCCGTTTTCTCAATAAACTCTGTAGTAACTTCTACAAGATCAATATCATTTACAAGTTTATTTACAATAATTGAAGTTAGTTCTTTTCTGAATAGAAAGGAGTATTCTTCTGAAGAGTTGAATGCACAGCCCTTCCTAGCTACATCAGATGCTTGCTCAATGATATCTTGTAATACTTTTAATTGTTCATTTTTTTTTGTATATAAATAAAACTCATGTACTAGTTCATCTATTGTGAACAGTTTGAGACTTAATGCATCCTCCAGATCATGGGCAGCATATGCTATCTCGTCAGCTAAATCAATTATCTGAACATCAATAGTTCTAGGATTGATTTTATATTCACTCACAAAATGATTAATTTGATCATAGTTTTTTTTATATATAAATTTCTTTTTCCCCTTTTCCCTAGTATTAAAGTACTTTATTATTCCTAAATTTGTTCTTAAAGAAAGATTTAATCCAGGAATGTTTGGGCTTTTCTTTTCTAAATCCAAAAGAATACGTAAAGTTTGTGCATTACCTTCAAAACCACCAAAATCATCGGATATTTGATTTAATATTGTCTCTCCATAATGACCAAATGGGGGATTCCCAATATCATGAGCTAGTGAACATGATTCGACAATATATAACTCTTCCTCGCTGTATCCTAAATCATGTGCTATAGCACGAGCAATTTGTGAAACCTCAAGACTATGAGTTAACCTGTTCCTATAAAACTGTTCACTTTGCACTCCAAGAAGTTGCATCTTGCCTTGAAGCCTTCTAAAAGACGAGGAATATAGAATTCTAGCATAGTCTCTTTGATATTGATTCCTTTCTCTGGAATCATCTCTCTCTTCCAGATACATCCTTTTACTCAACACTTCATTTGGTACATCCTTAAAGAAATCTTTTACGTATTTTATTGCTTCCTGACTATAGTTCATAATGTTTTCTCCCCTTTTATTTTTGTAATTCTGAAAAAATTCCCGGATCTACGACGAAACCCGGCCTTAGATAGTTCTTATCTTAGGTCGGGTCGTGTGTTGTCATAATATTCTTCTATGCTTTTACATTTGACAACCAAGGAGCAAATGCCCCGTAGCGTAGATGCATTGTTATACGATAGGACTTTTCTATGAATATACCCTCATCATTAACAGTCTTTAATTATCAGGTGTGTATTCAATTAAATCAGATAGCTGGCACTCAAATGTATCGCACAGCTTAAATAATGTTTCTAATTTTGTCGTCTCAATATTTAATTCTTTATAAAGTTTGTTAATCGAATTTCTACTCAGTCCTGATTTTTCCATCAACTCTGTTATATCATCGATCCGGTGCTCTGCCATTAGGACTCTAATATTACACTTTATCAAACGAACTCCCTCCTATGCCCACTATATTATCTCTCAAAATCATATTTTTCAATTAGAAATCATTATTTCGCCTTACGGAGTTAATAATTATCTTTACAACTAACCTCAAAGAGGTATATAATCACCTTGTAGAGTTAATAAAAGGAGGGAAGTCATTGATTGAATCATTAGATGTTTTAGCTGAGCCTTTAATTCGCAATCGTATAGAAAAGTTATGCTCAAACTCAAACCTTGAACCATTTTCTTCTGAATGTGAGCAGTATCTAAAAATACTTCGAGAATCGCTTCCCGATAACCTTCAACATACCCTATTCCTTTATGAAGATGCCCTGACTTCATTACAAACTGTTTTGGAAAGTAAAATATATCTACAAGGTTTTAAAGATGCATTATATCTTTTTAATGAATTACATATCAAAATGAAATAAGGGCCTGTGGCCCTTTTCTTTTTATTTTCTGACCCTGTCATATAACGTCCTAGATTCACGAACCCTGCACTGGCTTAAAGGGAGCTTAGTTCCAGATCCGGGGGACTTAGCCAGTACAAGGTTGTGACCAAAGGTCGAAAAGCACCCAGAATGAATACGGTGTTATACGAAGCCGCTCTTTTTAAGGTAACCCTCAAAATTTATGTTTCTACCTTCGTGATTGGAGCATACCTTGCTAATAATCGTTTAACACCAAAAGGAGCAGGAAAGCTTACATGTATTTCTTGTTCTCCCTTCCACTTTAAAACATTAACAATCACACCTATCCCCCATTTAGAATGTGCAACTTGCTCTCCAATTGAATAATTCACCTCTCTTTTTTTAGGTATTTTAACTGGTGCTTTGTGAATTTCATTTAAGTTAAACATTTTTTTAATCTCGTCTAATATTTCTTCTGGTGGTTCGGAAACTTCATAAAATTCTTCGATCAAATCGTCATCATCCGATAAGTTCATCTTCTCCTCGTCTGAGTTTCTCAGGTCAATTATCTCATTAATGGCTTTAGTATTAATTTGTTGGTTAAGATAATTTTGAGCGTATTCAATAAATTTTTCTGGTTGATACATATGGAATTGTAAATTAACTTTAGTTTGAAATTCATTCAGTAGTTCAACCCTAGGGCCAATCGTTCTTCCACGTATCTTTTGCCACCAATCCTCTTTATTATCACCTGTAATAAATATAACTGCCTTATTTAGCTCTATAGCTTTATCTATTATTTGATTCCAGATAATCAAATCCCCATACATATCTAAAATAACTAGGTTATTATAGTATTTTTTCTTCCCTTTTTTATCAGCCTCATCTTCGTATCCAGGTGGATACTTATCTTTATAACGTTTCTCTCCTTCTTGATATATCTGATCAAGTTTTTGCTGGTCATATTCATTTCCTACATTATTGGTGAATACTTCCGTTAATGTCTCCAGTATTGAATCAGATTTAAAAAAATCAGGATGCTTTGTCTCTTTACCTTTTAAGTCATCAATTATTTCTGAGATTGCCAATTTTATACGTTCATGGATAGATTTAATATTGATACTTGGATGTTGTTTATTATAGTCTCTTAATCTTTTTTCAAGATCCTTCAAAAAGTCATTTGATACCTCTTGGAGTTTATTTTGCACATTATTAAAGGCATCCTGTTGTTCAAGTAATACAGATATCCTGTTAGAATGATATTCTAATGCAGCTTGATGGGGTATCCAGATTCTATCTTTTAACTGATTCATAATATCTATTAGTTGATTTCTTGTTTCTTCAGAGTATCTATATAAATTTAAAAATACATTTGCGTCGAAAACAAATATACAATCCCCCCATAACTCGGAGTATTCTTCCTCACTACCTTTATAATAGATCTTAAATTTTTCTTTCAACTTATCCCCCCCCCAAAGAATTCTCTTAATATAATATTAAAGTTTAATATTGTATCTAGGAACCCGAAAAGCTTAAGGTGCTTAGCCTCAAAGAGCTGTAAAATGAATGACTTCCCACTTACCTCATCTTGCGAACCGAGGGTAAGCCTGCAGCGTAGATTTATTGTTATGTAAAGTTGAAGTTTTTGTAATTCTAACACTACTCTGTCCATTCTATCTCCTCAGCTTCAGCGACAATGAATTGAAGAATAAAATGAGCATATGAATAACATATTTGATCCGCCAAGAAAACTACTTTATTTGTATCCCATAGAATGTTCTCAAGTTCTTTTTCCATTTCCTTCACTTTATTTACCTCAACTCCACTAAGGGTGTGTTTCACAAAAAAGTCGTGAGCTAGATAATTTCTGTACTTTCTACATTCATGAAAAATATCTACGAATCTACTACTATCTCCAAACTTAAAAACATTAAACTCAACATTTCTCAAAATAGTTAGTAACTTCTCATTGTCAAATGATACATCTCCAACTGATTTTTCAATCTTTTCAACGAATCTTTTTCTATTTTTCTCACTAATATGAACTTCCATATTTTCGTCGAAAAGATCCGGACTTAGCTTGCTTACCCCTTCCTTTTCCACAAGTTCTGCTTGCTCTCTTAAAAACAATATAGTAGCGAGCTTATACTCTAACTTCTGAAGCATGTCGATTAACCATGTAAAAAGCAACGGAACTTCCTTGGCGATGTTTTCAAAATCTCGCTTTGCCATTAAGTAATTATTGTAATTATCCTCCAAATCATAATTACCTCCAGACTAATCTTCAATTTCAAATAACGTTCTCGTATTCACGACATCCCGCTGGCTTGAGGTTTCGTCAGGAACCGGCTGCGCTTGCGTAGCCAGTGCGATGTACCCGGCCTGATTCCGCTTCCCTGTAATCTGAGCTCGCTCCAGTCAACCTCTTAAACTTCTGCCAGACAAAGGGCGAATGCCCGATGCGTGGAATATCTAATATCGTGTTATGTGATATTGGGGTCATCCTTGCGTTACACACTTATTACTTCATATTGTCTTTAAGTTTTAATAAATCTTCAGTTTTCACAACCAATAATATTAGCGGAGAAAATTGAATCAAACTCTTCTGCAAAAACTAAATGAAACAACTCAAGTTTATCCTGTAGGGTTTCTTCATCACCGATCAAACTATCACCTATCATTTTCAGAATTTTTTCGCATAACGTTCCCGTATTCAGGACGTCCGGCAAAGCCGGATGTATCTGCTGAAACACCTCTTCGAAATTCATCCAAGCAGACCAAGATTCCCTTAGAAGCCGCAGCTTGAATATTATGTTAGGTGGAGTGGCCTTCTTTCTGGATTACAAACAAATGATACGACTTAAGAGTTTAGATTCCTACATGCTAATTTTCTTCATCTCGTTAATTGCATTGTTCATTATTTCTTTATATTCATTTGGAACGTTCTCTTTACTATGTTCCAGCACAGCTTCTAAGGTAGCAGCAGCATTAAATAACACATTATCAGGGTATGCCCTAATTCCGTGTACGGCCTCATTTCTGAGTTTTCTAGTACTATTTATTTCAAATAATGATGCTTGATCAAAAATCCCTAAAGATTCTATCCGCCTAAAATTAAAAACTTGATTTCTTGATTCAAATATTGTGACCATATTATTATTTTGGATATTAGAAATTTCTCTTAATACAGATTCAAAAATAATCCACTTGGACAAAAATAATCCTAGAGCCAATTTAGTATTTACCAAAGACGATACTTTTTCGTTTTTAGTGCTGTAAGGGTTTCTAGCTCCAATTTCATTTTTTGCTCTGCTGTAAAACTCATAATTGTCTTCACTTCCTAACAAGATTCTATCTACAAGTTGGTCTACTATCGGCCTGTTTTCAGTATCAGGATCTAAATCCACTGTAAATTGAGATAATTTTTGGGGTGAGTTTAATTCAACATATTGCAAAAATTTATATAATACATCTGCTCTACCCATAACAGGTTTTTATAGTCGCCCTTTTTGATGTGACTTCTTATTAAATCATAAAGGTAAGCTGACAACTCGTAATGATTATTAAATTCTTTATCCGTTTTTGAGACGCGATTTTTTGCTGCATCTTGTAAACGCTCTAAAGCAATTTCTCAAGTCAGAACAAGCCCATTTAGCTCATCTAATATTTGGTATTCCTCTACAGAAAGCTCACCACTTAAGGGCTTATAAACTAAATCATGTTCAACTTCAGACCATGCATGCATTAATACCGATGCAACCTGTATTTCTACAATTGCATCGGTATATCTCTTGTTTGAATCTGTTAACACTTCAGGTTGTAAAGAAACACGATAGTGATATGCCCAATAACCAGAAAATCGTTTATCATATGACGGGGTGGCTTCACTAGGGAATTCTTTCTTACTATGTATAAAGAAATTCTTTGCAATAAAGTTATTAATCTCTTCTCTATCCCCTGGAAAATATATGGCAATTCGTACGCCTGCAAGATCTACAATATCTTTATAGATTGCATCTACGCTTTTATACTTTTTGTCTATAATTCTTTTCTCTAGCTTTTCTTTAAGTCTATCTGGTCTTTTTGCTCTATATGTTACTATTGCTCTAATACCACTACCTTCAAGTATATTTTCACATTGAACAGCACACATTCCAGCTAATTTCAGATAAAAATCATACTCTTTTGAATAACTTTTCAAAAACTTTTCGATGACATTCAAAAAAACTACCTCCTGAATTAGAATTCTAAAGAAAA
The DNA here is from genome assembly GCF_042714055.1 of Paenibacillus lentus. Taxonomy (GTDB): domain Bacteria; phylum Bacillota; class Bacilli; order Paenibacillales; family Paenibacillaceae; genus Fontibacillus; species Fontibacillus lentus_A. The sequence goes on along the minus strand of NZ_JBHGVC010000005.1, from coordinate 324,546 downwards.
AACGATTGATATCATTGATTATATCTGTTTAGAGCATTTCACCTAACGTTCTTGCATTCACGAATCTTCACTGCCTTAAACGACTATAGGGAGTGGCCGCCATGCGGTTAGGCAGTTCAAGGTTGTCCGGCTGAATAATCTTTCCTGCTACTGAATTCCCTTCTTCGAAACCTCATCTTCCTACTTCGGCCGGACCAAGGAGCGATAGCAACGCAGCGTGAATACGGTGTTATATGAAGAGAAATTCGAATTTATGGTTTTTCTAGTAAATATTTTTTTAAGTACTCAAATATACCTGATGAAATCTCTTTGTTAATTTTTAACGATAGATTATTTTTTTCCATGTAAGCATTCAGATTAATGTAATTTTGTTCTAAGAATTGACCTAAGTCATTTTTGTCGAATTCAATCAAATAACCTCTATCCTTCTCGTAAATATTGATTTTCTTACAAAAGGAGTGCATTAACAATGTTAGTCCAGCACTTTTTTTATATGTATTCAAAAAGTAAAACCACGGTATTCCTATTTCTATAGAGTTTTTTAACCAATTCATTATTTCTGGTATTTGAAAAATTTCTCGGTCATCTTCATCGTATTCCGGAAAGAATATATCCAATGTTGCTCTTGATCTTATTAACATATCTTTATTTTTTGATAATCGTTCAATAAAACCAGTTAAAAATTCATAGCTTCCTGTAAGAATTTCACTTTTTGGAATCGCTACAATTCTAAATTTGGAATCGTACAGAAGAGCGTCAATTGCCCAGTTTAGTTTGATCTGTTCTTCATAATCAACAATAGGACCTGAAGTTTGAAAAAGTTCATTAATAAAATTACTTGTAAGTACATTATCTTTTGATACTTCTATCCACCAGCCATTTCCACCATAAGGTGAGGTTTTATCTAATTCGAACTGAACCCAGTGCATACGCTTAAATTCTTCATCCATTATGACAATGTATACCGGAGATTGATTGTTTAAATAGTAGTTTAAATGCTTGCTCTCGCCAATGAACTTGTATCCTCCACTAGTTTTTGATTTAAAAAATGAATTTCCATGCTTCAATTGAATACCTATAAGTCTTCCTGTAACATTATCATTTTCTACTAGTTCAATATAACCATCAATTCCAAAATCGTTTTCTTGGTTAATGGGGTGATATATACAATTAAGTTCTGCATTAACAAAATGTTGAAAGAATGTTTGTCCTACGTTCCCTTTTAATTGATTCTTATTTCTTTTTGGAAATGTCATCTTGAATTACTCCTATCATTTTTTGCATTGAATTCCTATAACTACTTTTTGCGAGCCTCGCAAATCCGCTCCAAGCGGATGCTTCTCGAACTTCGCATACCGTTCCATTCCTGCGGAATTCCCCCCTCATCCCTCCCATCCTTTCTTTGCTGTACCTCTACCCCCAACACCATCCATCATTACCCAAGATTATAGCCCATTTGTAAAATCAAGGAAACGACAAAAAGAGCCTAACTACAACATTGTAGTTAAGCTCTTTGCATTCCCTCACCAAACCCTCACTTGCCAAAAAACGCCATCAATCCTTCCCCTTGCCCACTCCCAGCACCTCGGTCGTCCATTTATTGATCAGGCGCTCGCGGTTTTGGCCGGCCCAGTCGAGGTCGTAGGGGATGACGTTCAGCTTCTCCAGCGGGATGGCTTCCTCGGGCGCGACGGCGTCGCGGTTGGTGAGCTGCTGATAGTTGCCGACCTGCTTGCCGAGCTCCTGGGCTTGCTTGGTCAGCGCCCAGTCGACGAATTGGCGGGCTTCCTCCTGGTGCGGGCCGCCCTTGATGATGCCGACGGCGCCGATCTCGTAGCCCGTGCCTTCGGTCGGGAAGCCGATGATGAGATTGCGGAAGCCCTCTTTGTAGAACTTCAGCGCATCATGAGAGAACATGATGGCCGTTCCCACTTCTCCCATGCCAACCGTCCGCCCGGGAACACTGCCGGAGGTGGTGTAGATAACATCCTGCTGATGCAGCTGGCGCAAATAGTCAAACGCCTTCTCTTCGCCAAACAGCTGCACCAGTGTAGCCAATGTGGTATAGGCCGTCCCAGAGGAACGGGGATCTGCCATCGAGATCATGCCCCGGTATTCCGGCTTCAGCAGATCATGCCAAGATTGCGGTGCTTGCAGTCCAACCTCCTGCAGCCAGGTTTTGTTGGAGACAAAAGCGATTGAGCCAACATAAATCCCCGTCCAATATCCCTCAGGATCTCGATATTCCGAAGGGATGGATTCGGCATTTTTAGAAACATACGGTTCCAGAAGGCCTTCCGTCTTGGCTTGAATAAACGTGTCTGCCGGCCCGCCGAACCAAATGCTGGCATTCGGTGCATTCCGCTCCGCCCGGATTCTCGACAAAATCTCCCCGTTCGACATGCGCACGTAATTCACCTTGATCCCGGTTTGCTTCTGAAAGGTCTCCATCGCCTTAATCGCATGGTCTTCATACAGCCCGGCATACACCGTCAGCGTTCCCGGGCTCTCCTTGCCGCAGGCGGACAGAAATAATGACATCAGCAGGGAGAGCAGCAAACCGCCTATGGCTATTTTTTTCATGCAATCCCCTTCTTTCTGTGGCATGATGTCAACGATTCTAGATGCAGGCTGAAGTTAAATTACATGAAGGGCATCCTCCGCAAACTGCAGCGATACAGTAGTGCCGACTGAATAGACCTTCTCCTGAATCGGGTTATGCTCGGTAATCTGGAACACTTGATCCTCCACCTGCACCTCGTATTCCTGCGTTTGTCCCATGAATACGCTTTTCTTAACGACGCCTTTATGCCCCGAGCCTTTAGCCAGTGTTACGGCTTCCGGGCGAATCACAACGATAACCCGGTCTCCTGCCTTGTATCCCTCACGGCGAACCCGCAGTACACCGGAAGTTGTCTCTACGAGCAAACGGCCGTCTTCCGAACCTTTGACCGTACCCTCCATAAAGTTGGCGGTTCCGATAAAGTCTGCTACAAACTTTGTCTTCGGACGCTGGTAAATCTCCATCGGCGTACCGACCTGCTCGATTCTACCTTTATTCATGACAATTACTTTATCACTCATGCTCATCGCTTCGCTCTGGTCATGCGTGACGTACACGGCAGTAATACCGATCTGCTGCTGAATGCGGCGAATTTCATCCCGCATCACCAGGCGCAGCTTCGCGTCGAGGTTGGACAGCGGCTCGTCGAACAGCAGCACGCCCGGCTCCATGACGAGCGCCCTGGCCAGCGCTACCCGCTGCTGCTGACCGCCCGACAGCTGGTTCGGCATCCGATCCCGATAATCCTGTAGATTCATTATATCCAAGACGGATTCAACTTTCGAGCTAATTTCCGGCTTGGCCATTTTCTTGATCTTGAGGCCGTAAGCGATGTTGTCGAATACGTTCAGGTGCGGGAACAAGGCGTAGGATTGGAACACCATCGTGCAGTCCCTGCGGTTCGGCGGAATCTGATCCACCGCTTCGTCCCCGAAGTAAATATGCCCCTCGGTGATATCCTCAAATCCGGCGATCATGCGGAGCGTTGTCGTTTTGCCGCAGCCGGACGGGCCAAGGAGAGTTACGAACTCTCCCTGCCCGATCTCCAAATTGACCCCGGTCACGGCGTAGGATTTCTCGCCTTTATCGTTCATGAAGGCTTTGGATATATTTTTAAGTGTGACTGATTTAGCCATATTTAACATACCTCCTTAAGGATGGTTCCAACCGGCAATGGAAGCGTTAGTCTCGAGAAAATGCAGAACAGTCAGAGAGCAGCGTTAGGCGAGTGGGCAGTAACTATTGGCTGTATTAGTACTAGAAGCTGCCCATCAAATCAATGGCACATTAAGCGCTTCGGCTGCTCTAAGCACAACGGCTTCACTAAGCTTCAGCAGCTTTACCAAGCAACAGTAACTTCACTAAAACACCAGTGACTGCACTATGGCAGCGGCTTTACACCCACTCGGCCAACTACACACTCGCCCCCGCCAGTTCGGCCAACCGCTGCTCCTAACCATCCGCACATCAAGCGGACTGCTCTTTGCCGCCCACCCATTTCACAAGCAAGTTTAACAATACTAGCGCCACGATCATGATCAGGATCAGGATCGTACAATAGGCGCTGGCGACGCCGATCCGGCCGGCCTCGACCTGCGCCAAAATCGACGCGGTAATGAGGTTGTACTTGGCCGAGATGAGGAAAATAACGGCGCTCATCGCGGTCATGCTCTTGACGAAGCTGTTCACGAGACCGCTGAAAAAGGCGGACTTGATCAGCGGCAGCACGACGCTCGTGAACACTTTGCCTCCACTGGCTCCCAGATTCGTCGCCGCCTCCTCGATGCTCGGATCAATTTGCTGCAGGGCTGCGACGCCGGAGCGAATGCCCACTGGCATGGAGCGCACGACGAACGCAGCAACGATAATAATCCCTGTGCCGGTCAGCGCTAATGGAGCTTTGTTGAAAGCGAGAATATACCCGATCCCGATGACCGTGCCCGGCACCGCAATCGACAGCATGCTGATGATTTCCAAAGCTTTTTTACCAAAGAAACGTTTGCGGACAATCAGGAAGGCAATGATCATACCCAGCAAGCCAGCAATCGGCGTGGCGACAATGGCTAGCATCAGCGTATCCTTAACCGCCTTCTGTCCTATAGAGAATACATATTTGTAATGATCCAAAGTCAGGCTGTTGTTGATGCCCCACAGCTTGATGAACGAACCGATCGGTACAAGTGCATAGAACGCGATAACAGCTATCGACATGATCATACAAAATGTGAATAGTCCATATTTAATAGCCCCGGACTCAATCATTCTCCGCTGTCCGGTCGGCTTGCCCGTTACAGTGACATAGCTTTTCTTGCCTACCCAGAAATTTTGCAGAATGTAGACGATAATTGTCACCGTGAGCAATACCATCGCTAGAGCGGCACCGGCCTGCAAATTATAACTTCCGACGGCCTGCAAATAAATCTCTCTGGCAACGGTGGAGTAGTTCCCCCCGATCGTCATCGGGTTCCCGAAGTCGGCAAGCGATTGGACGAACACGAGCAGGAACGCATTGGCGATGCCCGGTACGGACAGCGGCAGCGTGACGCTAAGGAACGTCTTCAGCCGGCTGGCCCCCATGTTCTGGCTGGCCTCTTCCAGAGAAGGGCTAATGGAACGCAGCAGCCCTGACAGTGTCAGGAATGCAATCGGGAAAAAAGATAGCGTCTGAACGAGAACCAGGCCGTGCAGCCCGTAAATATTCGCATTTTCGAGTCCCAGCAAATTTTTCGTGATCAGCCCCTGCTTCCCGAGAAGCAGCATGGCGGATAGTGCAATGACGAACGGCGGTGAAATGACCGGCAGAATGGCAATGCCGTTAAACAGCTTTTTGAATGGTACTTTTACATAAGCAAACGTATAGGCAAAAACATACGCAATCGCCGTGGACAACGTGGCCGTCAGGACGGCCAGCACCAGGGAATTGACCAGGGCCTGGAATAATCCTCCCCCGGACAGCACCCGCTGATACCCTTGTAAGCCAACTTCGCCGGTAGACCCGACGAAGCTGGATTTCGCGATTTGGAATAATGGATAGACGATGAATACGAGTAAGCAGAGCATGACCAACACGATGAGAATCGGCAGGAGCGGCTCGCGCTTGAATCTCTTGAACATGGCGCTCATTCAAGCTCTCTCCTCTCTGAGTATCTACTGATAGTTATTTCTTAACCTCGGCACTCCATTTGTCGATCAAGCGTTGACGCTCTTTACCGGCTTCAACGACGTCGTAGTCGATCGTGTTGATATCCGACAGCTTGACGGCTTTCTCCGGACCTACCGCATCTGGATTCGTCAGGTTCTGGTAGCTGCCTACGGTTTTGCCGACCTCTTGGCCTGCCGGAGACAGTGCCCAGTCTACGAACTTCTGCGCAAGCTCTTCGTTTTTCGTATTTTTGACAATCCCGATCGCGCCTGTCTCGTAGCCCGTCCCGTCTTCAGGAATCGTCAACTCCAGACTATCGAAGCCTTCCTCTTGATACTTGATCACGTCATGCGCGAACAGAACGCCTACGCCAGCTTCACCCATACCGACCATTCGTCCTGGAGCGGAGCCGCTGGTCGTATACTGCTGGATTTGCGGATGCAGCTTGCTGAGATACTCGAAGCCCTTCTCTTCGCTGCCCATAACCTTCAGCACGGTATACATGGCCGTATAAGCCGTACCGGAGGAAGCAGGATCCGCCATGACGATTTCGCCTTTATACGCCGGGTTAAGCAGGTCTTCCCATGTCTTTGGAGCTTCCAGGCCTTTTTTCGCCAAAAACTCCTTATTGGAAGCAAAACCAAGCGCCCCTACATAGATGCCTGTCCAGTTGCCATCCGGATCTTTATACTTCGCGTCGACCTTTTCGGCGATCGGCGAATTGTACGGCTGCAGCAGTCCTTCCGCCGTGGCCTGCACGAACGTGTCCGCTGGCCCGCCATACCACACGTCGGCTTGCGGGTTGCCTTGCTCCGCCCGGACTTTCGCGAGAATCTCGCCTCCAGACATCCGAATCATGCTGGCCTCGATGCCTGTATCTTCTGTGAACTTTTTGATCGCGGCTACCGCGTGGTCTTCCTGGAATCCGACGTACACCGTCAGCTTGCCTTGCGGCTTCGCCGGTGCGGCGTCCCCGCCTCCGTTATTCCCCGTTGCGGCACTGTTGCCGCCCGATGACCCGCAGCCTGTGAACAGAAGCGCAGCCATCGTTAATGCGGTAACGGAGCTCATCCATTTTTTCATACCCATATTGAATATCCCCCTTTGTTGTTTATGGCTTAATTATATTGGATGCGCTTACAATAGCGTGAGTCCAAGTCTCTGCCACTTCTTCCGGCAAAAAAATAGACAGCAAAAAAGCCTGACCCCACCCCTCTTGCAAGGATGGAATCAGGCTTCTCATGATCGCCTTTGATCCGTCGTCACTTGAACCAGCTGAACAGCTCATTCACCAGCACCCCGATCACCGAAAAATCGCTGTCGGCAAAGGTTGCCCGCAAATAGCCAAGATTCGACAGCAGCGGAATGAGGAAGGTCGGCAGAATCGTAATCGCAAACCCATGGATTAAGGACGATACGATCAGCGCCCGACGACCCCCGATTTTATAAGCGATAACCCCAGCCGCTCCTCCGGAGAAAAAATGCGGGATAACCCCGGGTATAATAACGGTATACTGAACCTGCAGCAGAACGACCATGGCCGCAAGCCCTCCGGCAAAGCTAAGCAGGAACCCGATCATCGCCGAAAACGGCGAAAATTTGAATAACACCGGACAGTCGAGCGCTGGAATCGCCCCCGGTACGATCCGGTCGGCAATCCCTTTGAAGGCGGGCACGATTTCGGACAGCAGCATGCGAACCCCCGCCAGAATGACGTAGCAGCCCCCCGCGAACCAAGTCGCCTGGATCAAGGACACGACCAGAATATGCCTGCCCGAGAACATTTCCTCAATCCCGCCGGGCGAGATGAATAGTCCCGAGAAGAGAAACAGCACGAAGGTAAACACCGTAATGACGACCATATGATCCTGGAAAAAAGAGCGCAGCTTCTGCAGCCCCTTCGACTCCGGCGGCTCCGGCCCTTTTTTGAACCAGGAAGCGATAAATCCGCTCAGCACATAGCCGACACTGTTGAAATGCCCTATAGCAAAGTCATCGCTCCCCGTGACCCGCCGAACATACGGCTGCGTGATCAGCGGAGCAAAGGACATGCTCAAGGCCAGCACGATTCCTCCGCCCACCATGACTTGCCATAATGGCATGGACATCGACACTAGCACTCCCGCCAGAAGAGAAGCCATGAACAGCATATGGTGCCCGGTTAGGAAAATATATTTGATCCGTGTAAAACGGGCGATCATTAAGTGGACGATCATACCGGCCAGCATAATTAACGCAATTTCCTCGCCGTAATTGATTTGTGCCAAAGCGGTAATCGTCTCATTATGGGGAATGATCCCGATAATTTGGAACCCCTTCTGGATGACCGCCGATAAATTGGAAAGGGAAGACCCTGCGGCATTAGCCCCGATTTGCAATAATGTGTACCCGAGCATCGTCTTGATCGTACCGTGAATCAGCCTTTGGAACGGCTGCTTCTGCAGCAGTAATCCAACAAACGCGATTAACCCGAGCAGCAGGGCAGGTTCCCCGAGCAGCCCTTTACTGATCATTTGCGTTGCGTTCATGGGTAGCCCCCGCTTTTGTCATAATATTTGTCTATATCTATATAGGTAGTCAAAAAAACATCTTTTGATCACGAAGTACTCCCAGGAGCGAATTCGACATCGAATCTTGAATTCAATCGAACCTTCCGGTGCTCACGTAGGCTTCTCCTACGCTACACTCCTCAGTTTCACCTTCATCCGACCTAAAGCGTTTTGACAAAACGCTACATCGAAAGCATAAGCTTTGGTGCTGAAAATCTGATTTTTTGACCTATAAATTATAATGCCTACATGGCCAGCCATTGTTGGAACGTATCGTTCTCCAGCAGCCTAGCCTTTAAGTACTGGCGATCCGTAATATCGTCCAGCCCGATTGTCTCGACGTCCTTGGCGAGCTGCAGCGATTCCATAACATAATTGGAGCCTATAATCAGATCGGCATCAAAAGCATCAACCGACGAAATGTCCGTATGCTCAACCCACGCTTTGAGCCCCCATTCCTTCAATAGCGCCTCCACGTTCAGCCGAATCATCAGACTGGTGCCGAGGCCGCTGTTGCAAGCTACAATGATTTTCTTCATAAGCCCTCCTTCTCCCGCAGCCTTTGCCACATCGCCCGCGCATCCTGCGAATGCCGCAAATCCGTCATGAACGCTTCATCGTTCAGCGCATCAAGCAGCGTTCCCAAGGCGGCGACATGCCGCTCCTTATCCACAGCCGCCAAAGTGATCATGAGCCAGACCGGCTGTGCAGAGGGCCCAAACGCAAGCTCCTCGCGAAAAGTCATCACGCTAAATCCCGTGCGCTTCACGCACTCCGGCATATACACATGGGGAAAAGCCACGCCGGAACGAATGATGAACGGATGCTTGTTGGAACGAATAATCTCGATCAGCTTGTCCCCGTATTTGGCGTCCGATACGCCGCGATCCATGAGCAGCCGATTGCCCTCGCGAACCGCTTCCTCCCACGGCATAGCCGCTAATCCAAGCTGGATCGACTCTGGCGATAACAGCGCAGTCAATGCGTAATTCTCTTCCTCCTGCTCGTCCAACCGGCCTCCGCCCTGAAACAGGTGCAGCAGCTCCTCCAGCAATCGATTGCGGTTATGGATATGCGCGTTCCGCTCCACCACCTGAAAAATATCATTCACCGCCTGCACCGCCGCTGCAGCCGCTGCCGACTCGCCCGAAGGCGCCACGCCGAGGAAGCTGGTAATCTGCTTCTGATCCTCTTGATTCAGCAGCGGCGATACTTTGATCCATGGCACCTGCAAGGCATGGCTGATTTCCATCGTGCTGATAACCGCATCCGCTTCCTCCAGCGTAATGCCCGCAGATTCCTTGTATGAGTAGGTGCCTGAAATATCCACCTGCGGAAAAATCACCGCCACCCGCCGCTTCAGCATCGCTGAAGTGCCGAGCCCCGAGCCGCATACGATCGCCACGCGCTTCCGAACAGGGGCCTTCGGTGGAATGAGCCCGCTGCCGATATGGAACATAATGTAGCCGACCTCATCCCGGTCGAAGACGACCGACCAAGGCTCCATCACTTCGTTCACCACCCGCTCCAGCAAATTGAGCAGCGATCCGTACTGCGCCTCCAATTGTTCCATGAGCGGGTTTTTGGACTGCAGCCCGAACTTTGCCCGGTAAATGGCCGGCTTCAAGTGGATGACTAAGCCCTGCACGATCTGATCGATCATTTGCAGTGGACGGCCGAGCTCCTGCTCGGTTCGCAATATAATTTGCTTGGCCAAATCGGCAATGATCAGCTCCTCGGCAGGCAGACTCTGCTTCTGCGCGCCTAGAATATGCTGCGTAATGTACCCAATCTCTGAAGCGGGCAGCTTCACCCCGAAGTGCTGCTCAATCTGCGGCGCGACCTCGTTGTTCACCAGCTCATATACTTCGTGGCCTTGCAGCTCGGACAGCGAGTCCTGATCCATCTCGATCGAATGCGTGCCCTTCAGCCGCTCCATCGCCATCAGCATATGGAGGATCAGCGTAGAGTACCCGGCATCCGTGAACTGCACGCCCATCTTCTCCTCCAGCCGCTGGATCGTATCGAACAGCATGATCGCATCGTCCGTCTCAAACCATTCTTTCCACGGCGCCATCGGCAAATACGACTCTCCCCGCTGATCGAGAATATATCGAAGCAGCTTGTCATCCGTAATTTCGGATCGAAGCAAATTCAAATAAGCTCTGCGCTTTCGTTTCTCCGCGCCTTCGATATGGAGCAGGCCTCGATCCCGAACCAAGGTGAGCTCCCAATCTTGGAGCCACAGCTTAATTTCGTTCAAATCCTGCAGCAGCGTATTCTTGCTGATCCCCAGCTCCTCCATGACTGCCTTCACCGCTAGCTTCGTCTCCTGCAGCAGTTGCCTCAACAGTAGGCTGATTCGCTGCTCGGCATCCATGTAATCTGGCCTCTTCCCCATTTGAACGGTAAGGCTCTCCGATTGGCCGGTATCCAGCCGCAGACGAACGCCGGCAGAACGGTCACGATCCAGACGGACGCCCCGCTTCCGGAGCCAATCCTCCAGCTGCAGCAAATCGCCCCGCACCGTACGCAGGGATATCCCATAATCCTCGGCCAGCTGCTGCAAGGGTATATAGACATCGCTTTCCATCAATTGCTTGACCATGCGCTGTTGTCTGCTTGATATCATAATGTCACCCGATTGTTCATAGTTTTGTATGCGCTATCATAATAAGATTATTACATATTTAAAAAGCAAGATATAGAGCATTCATGGAAAAAAGACGCACGCCCCTGCAGAGCGCCCGTCTCCGTTCCAAGATTTGTCCCAATTCTGCGGATTTCGCGTCTTATTTCGCCACCCTCGCTTCGATTTCCTCGGCCAATCGCTGCTCCTGCTTGGATACGGCTTCCTCGTCCCTCACACTGCGGTAAATGGCGCTTAATTGATCCTGATTTTGCTTCACTTCCGCCAAATAGGAAATGGCGATTTGCATGGAGGTAGTGTAACGGGATTTTACATCGGCAATTTCCTCCGCATGCTTCTCATCCGTTTCCGGCGCAATGGCCAGCTCATAGACATCCAGGATGCTGTCCCCTTCACGCAGCGGGAAGTGCTCATGCGGCGACGTACTATCAAAAATCGCTACGCCCAGCGAGCGAAAAACCAGCATATCAAGGCTGTTCGGATCAAAGCCGCAGTGGTACACCTCGGTATCTATGCCGCGCTCGGCCGCGGTGGCCGCAATCTTTTTGAATAAAGTAGATTTCCCTGAGCCGGGACGGCCCTTCACGAATATTCGTGTCGGTACATCCTCGGTCAGATTGAGAATGAAATCAACCGCCCCTCTCCAGGTGGCAGCTCCAAGGAAGCGGCGAGTTATCGTGCCAGGTTCTTTGCTTGCTTCCGTTTCCTTTCCCGAATCTGCCGCCGCTACGAGATACTGATCGGCCCAATCTACGGCAAGCTGGTTCATGACTGCACGATCCAGGCTGTCGATGTAAATTTTCTCCCAATCGTCATGAATGCGCAGGGTACGTTGAAAGGTCTCATACGCTTTCGTATAGCCTTCGGCAATATTTTGTTCCAGCGCGGCAATATGCTCCTGATGCTCTGCTAATTGTACACCGTCCGGATCACTTCGGAAATCGACGTGATAAATCTCCGTTCCCTCCGCGCTCCAATCCTCCGGCCAAGCCCGGCGATCAATCAGGCCAATCCGCGCGTCCTCGATAATGATCCCTTCCAGCAAATCGCTTTGCAGCGGCTGGTGGATATGATGCAGGCTCCAGCCCTTGCGGCTCCAGCCGTTAGCCAGGCGGGCTAGAATGGTGCCGATCTCCTGAGGATCTCCCTTCAGCACGTATATCGTATCCAATCTATTATAGATAGATTCCACCAGGCTTACCAAGCCTTCAGCCGTGTTGCCCCGCGCAAAATAGTGACGTTCCATTTCTGCCATACTGTTCTGCTCCTTCCCTATCCTTCGAGAATATGATGATGCTACACCCTATGCGGAAGACTTCCGCCGTGTGTTTAGCCTATGCCCGAAAGGGATAGATCATCCATCCATTGATCAAAATAATCCATCCTTGGTGCAGTTTGCCGACGCCTGCTTGTTATATTTTGAGCCACTGATGCAGATCTACTACCGAACGCAGCGCATACTCCTTGGCCACCGGTTTTCCATGCTCCAGCAGGACAAGACAAGGCACGCTGGATATTTGCCAATCATTCCGCAGCCGGGGCGCAAAGTTAATATTCAGCTTCGACACGGGCATGGTAGACCCGGATTGCAGGGCAATATCCAGCATCGTCTCCCCCAGCTTGCATGTCCCGCATAAAGGCGTATATAGATATAAAGCCTCTCTGCCGATCCTGGCAATAGAAGCGTCCACGAACTCATTTTCTACAGCTTCACGGATCGTCATGTTGACCGTCCACTCCCATCTTTACTAACTCCATCTAATTAACAACGTTAATACTATAGCATATTTCAAATTTACTCCATTAAAGGTTAGCATGACGGGGGCGATACTTCATGAGGAACAAAGTATATAGCCTACAGCCTGCTAACCCGCGTTCCAGCTACTGGCCGCCCCTATTGCGGTAGCTTCTTGGAGAGACGCCTGTAATTCTTTTGAATACCCGGGAAAAATAAAACGTATCTTTATATCCCAGGGCCTCGCCGATTTCTTTTACGGTCAGCTCCGTATTCAGCAAAATATTCCTCGCCTCCGCGACTTTAAGCCGGTGAAGGAATTCGTTCAGAGGGTAGCCTGTGTAATCATGTACTATACGACGGAGCGTTGATACGGATATATGATGCCGCGCTGCCATTTGCGCGGGCTCCTGAGGCGTATGCAGAGATTGCGATAGATCCTCGATCACCTTCAGCACGAATCTCTCCCGATTGTTCGCCTCGCGACGATCCGATTGCGACACCACATCATAAAGAAAGGATTCCAGCATCAACGCAGCTCGATCCAGATTGGTCGGCACCCCGCTGTCAATCAGAAGGAACATCATCTCCATCCGGTGGATGAACGAGTCGTCGAAAGCAGCTTTCTTCACCAGGCCTGGATGGGGCAGCCAGTCCGTCAGCCATTCGGCCACCCGGCTGCCTTTTACGGTAAAATAGTATTCGTCCCAATAGCCACCCGTATGGGGGCCATAATTAAATACGGCATCGGGAAAAAGACAAAACCAGCTGCCCGCCTCAACCTGCTGCATTTCTCCACCGTTCACCTGGTAATACCCGCTCCCGCCCGTAATCACCACAAAGGCCCAATTATTGAAGTTGGCCTGTCTCCGCTGCATGGTTCTACCCGGCAAATGCCCGGCATTTACCAGGTTCAGGGATTTGACCTTCTGGCGGCTGGAATCCACCATCGGGTTGAAGATACGGATCGGATGAGAACTGATCATATAGTCCATGTATTTTGTCATCCTATACATTCTCCCTTTAAAACAACTATGTTAAATTAGTTGTGCTTAAACAATTATGAATAAATATAACATATCTGTGTTGAAACGTCCTGCTCAATCGCACAAATTCTACACAGATAAACGAAAGGATGTAAGCGTACGCATGAGTGAACTGAAAATTGGCCTTATCGGTACTGGATCGATCTCCGAATCCCATCTGCAAGCTTATCAAGCCAATCCGAAAGTACAACTGGTCGCTGTCTGTGATTTGAACGAGAATAGAGTACGCGACACCGCCGCAAAATACAATATTCCGCATGTATACACCGATTATCGCGAGCTTCTTGCCAACCCGGAGGTACAAGCGGTCAGCATCTGCACATGGAACAACTCCCATGCCGAAATCAGCATCGCAGCACTTCGGGCAGGTAAAAATGTGCTTTGCGAAAAACCGCTCTGCAAAACCGTGGATGAAGCCCTGCAAGTCGAACAGGCGGTACGCGATACCGGCAAGCTGCTCCAGGTCGGCTATGTGCGGCGCCATGCTTCCAATATTGCCGTATTGAAGAAATTCATTGATGCCGGAGACCTTGGCAGCATTTATTATGCCAAAGCGAGCCTGATCCGCCGCCTCGGCAACCCGGGCGGATGGTTCGCGGATCGCGAGCGTTCCGGGGGAGGCCCGCTGATCGACATCGGCGTTCACGCCATTGACCTGTGCTGGTATTTGATGGGCAAACCGAAGGTTAAATCCGTTAGCGGCAACACATATAACAAGCTAGGCAACCGCTCGAACATTCAAAATTACGAGTTCTACCAAGCCGCCGATTACGATGCATCGTTGAATACCGTCGAGGATATGGCTAATGCCCTTATTCGTTTTGAAAATGGCGCCTCCCTGATGGTCGATGTCAGCTTCTCGCTGCATGCCAAGGACAACTCGGCCCAGATCAATATCTACGGCGACAAAGGCGGCGCCGAAGTCGAACCCTTATTGTCCATCGTCACGGAGCGCCATGACACGATTATTAACATCGATCCGCAAATCAGCACGCCAGGCTTTGATTTTCAGGGAGCCTTCAATCGCGAGATCGATCATTTCGTCGATAGCTGCCTCGGATTAATCGACACGAACAGTCCGGTTGAAGACGGCGTGGAAATGATCAAAATTTTGAACGCGATTTATCAGTCCGCCGCAGAAGGCCGCGAAATCCATTTCTAGGTGCTACGAGTACGAAATATTCTTATGATCGCTGTTGTCCCCAAATTTCTTAATTAAGTCTTTCTAATCGTTGAAATTCGGGGACAAAGGCGACCGTTTCACTTCTTCAGAATCATTTCGTGCTCTCCGCTGTTGTCGTGCCATCCGTTCGACTTATATATAGTCAAACTTTTATTAGTATTAAAGGAGGCGAAGGAAAGATGAAACTAAACAACAAAATTGGTGTAATTGTAGACAGCTTTGGAGTTGGCGTAACGGAAGGATTGAAAAAAGCAAAGGAAGTCGGTGCGGAAGGGGTACAAATCTATGCCGTATCCGGCGAAATGGATCCTGCGGTGCTTACACCGGCCAAACGCAAGGAGCTGTACAGCTACATTGACGGGCTTGGGCTCGAAATATCGGCCCTTTGCGGTGATCTGGCCGGACATGGGTTCCAGGATGCAGAAGCCAATCCCGAGAAAATCGAAAAGTCTAAGCGTATTCTCGACCTGGCCGTCGAGCTCGGCAGCAACGTCGTAACAACGCATATCGGCATCGTCCCGGACGATAAGAATGGACGCATCTACAATGCGATGCAGGAGGCCTGTGAAGAGCTTGGCGTATACGCGAAGAGCATGAATGCTTATTTTGCCATTGAGACCGGGCCGGAGCCAGCCGCACATTTAAAGAGCTTCCTGGACACGCTGAGCACGAACGGAGTCTCCGTTAACTTTGACCCGGCCAACATGGTGATGGTGACGGGCGATGACCCTGTGGAAGGGGTTAAACTGCTGAAAGACTATCTTGTCCATACCCATGTCAAAGACGGACGGAGACTGCGACCGGTTGATCCGAGGGATGTATACGGCTTTTTGGGATACGGCGCTATGGATCACGAGAAAATCGCCGAGATGGCTTCCTCCGGGGCCGCCTTTGAAGAGCTTCCGCTTGGCGAAGGCGCGGTCGACTTCCCGGCTTATTTTGCGGCATTACAAGAAATTGGCTATAAAGGCTATTTGACGATTGAGCGGGAGGTCGGCACCAACCCGGCTGAAGATATCCGCAAGGCCGTGGAATTCATCCGCTCTTACCGAGGCTAAATCATTGAAGATACTTGCTTATACTTTCACACCTAAACATACCGAAAAGGAGTCATCCTTATGAAATTGGGAATCAGTTCTTACAGCTTGTATCAAGCTATGCACGCGGGCAGCATGACCATTGGGGAGGTTATCGAATGGGTGGCGGAAATCGGCGCCAGCCATATCGAGATTGTGCCGAACCTCGGCTTTGACTTTGAGGCGAATCCTGAGCTGGAGGATCAAATCAGGGAGAAGGCCGCAGCCGTTGGTCTGGATATTTCCAACTATGCCATCGGCGGCAACTTTATCACGGAGACGGAGGAGCAGTACGAAGCGGAAATCGCCCGGCTCATTCGCGAGGTAGACCGCGTTCATCGCCTGGGTGCCAAATTGATGCGCCATGACGTTGCTTCCCGCCCGGATACTTCCATTGCCCGCTTCAATGAAGATTTGGACAAAATTGCCGCGGCCTGCCAGCGCATCGCCGATCATGCCAAGCAGTATGACATTACGACGAGCGTGGAGAATCATGGCTACTACGTACAAGCCAGCGATCGGGTACAAGCGCTTATTCATGCGGTAGACCGCCCGAACTTCAAGACGACGCTCGACGTCGGCAACTTCGTATGCGTAGATGAAAATCCGGTCGCTGCTGTAAAAAACAATCTTCCGTATGCTTCCATGATTCATATCAAGGATTTTTACATCCGCCCTTCGTACCGCAATCCGGGGGAAGGCTGGTTTAAAAGCACAGGCGGCGACTACCTGCGCGGCGCCATCGCCGGACATGGCGATCTTGACTTATATGAAATTCTGCGTTTGATCAAGGCGTCCGGATACGACGGCTACATGTCCATCGAGTACGAGGGCATGGAGGAATGCCGAGCAGCCACGAAAATCGCCTTCGACAACGTAAACCGGATCTGGAACGAAGTCTGACGACAAGCAGCTCCAATCCGTATCTCCATCACTCATTAAAATATTAAGCCCCTCTTAGCCAGCAGCGAGCGAAGACATCTGTACATTGCCTAGCGATCACAGATGTGCCTCCACTGCTAGCAGAGGGGCTTTTTTTACCACCTAAATCATTGCTTAACTAACCGACACAGTATAACGGTAACCACCTTTGGCTATCCCTTATTGATAAACAGCCTTGTTCCCGCGGTTCCCTGTTATTTACCTTGATAGCTACTCTCCGCGTCCATCCTCCCGGAGGCTGCAACGGAATCCTTCGTAGCCTCGGCCAGATTAAGACCAATAACACCCGCGATAATGAGCATGAGGCAAATGGCCTTAAACCAGGTCATCTGTTCCTTGAACAGGAACATGCCGACGATGACGATTAGAACTGTGCCTAGCCCTGACCAAATCGCATAGGTCGTACCAACGTTCAGGCTTTTAAGCGACATACTTAGAGAAGAAAAACTGATTACGTAAAAGACAGCCATGCCAATGGAAGGCCACAGCCGGGTAAAGCCCTCCGACATTTTCATTGAAGTTGTGCCAATAACCTCAAATACGATAGCAATCGCAAGCCAAACATATGCCATGCTAGCAACCCCCTTTTCCCTCAGTTATGCCATTTAGCAAAATATCGACAATCCCGTTTAACGCTTCCTGGAAGGAAAGACCGTCATACCGCGATGCCAATACATGCTCAGTAAGCTGATATATCGAACCTATATACATTTGCACAAAAAGCTCGAAGTTAAATGGCCTGATCTTCCCGCTTTGAATCCCTTCCTCCGTGAGCAGCCTGATTCCATCCCAGCCCTCACGCATGTACTTATCCGCATATTCCCATGCCTCAGGATAGCCGATTCGAAGCTCATTCAACATACGCAGATCCTTAAAGGCCATACTACCAGGCAAAATGACGAGCGACTGCCGCAATTTATCCGTCAAGCTTAAGGTCTCATCCTCCCGGATCCGCCTCTCCGTCGCCCGCATTTCCTCAATGGACTGCTGAATGACTGCACTTATCAAGGCATCCTTGGACGAAAAATACTGATACAATGTCTTCGTGCTCATACCGAGCCGTGCAGTGACATCGCGAATCGAAAATTTCAGCCCCCTGTAGCGAATCTCCGTCGTCGCCGCTTGAATAATAGCCTCTCTCAATGACCTTGCACCTTCCTTTTTATACCGCTTTTTAATAATGAAGCAGCGTGCATACATATCTCTAGCATTCCGTTCATTAGTAGACTTACGACTGAAAAACAAGGAAAACATTTGGTTTCGCTTATTTTCCACACATTTTACTAGCTGCATATTCGAAAGTCAACTTTCCGTACCGAAGCAAAAAGACTGCCTCCAAGCCTATTGGCATTGGAGACAGTCTTTGGAACGAAACTAGCGCAACTTATCGGCGAAGACCCAAGGTCACAATTTCGCTCGGCTGTACCAGCAGGGATAATCCGCCTGCGGCATTGCCGGAAATCGGCTCCTGCGGCTGTTCCAGAATCGTCGTTTTATAGAAATACTTCTGATTCATATCTGAAGTCAACGTGAGCTCTGCCGTCTGATTGCTCATATTGTACCAGCGCAGCAGCAGATCTCCCGTCTCCTCATTCATTTTCAATGAAGAGAAGGCCAGCTCTGGGCTCTCCCATTGAAACGGCGTATAAGCCGGTGCAATGACTCCCTCATGCACCTCAGTCTGGCATACCGTCCACGGAATCTGGAACTGGTAGGCTTCCGCATAAGCACCAGACGTCATGCCGTCTCCGGAATGCGGGATCAGCATCATGTGCGCCGTATGCTCCCCAAGGCACTGCGCTTCCGGCGTCGGGAACAAGCCCCAGTCGCCAAGCTCGCCCACGCTGCGCAGCAATGTGATCGCAATCGTGTTGCGCCCGTCGCGCAGCACTTCGTATTCATTCAAGCCGAGGTTAGCTACGGTCAAGCCTGCCCCGCCAGCCTCGTCACTAACATCCACGAACGCCTGCTGATGCTGCGTGTTGCTAGGGTTGACCCATTCCGGCGCCGGCTCGTTGTCCCGTACCGGGATTTCAAACATCGAATCGACATGATGCGCGGAAGCCGACAGATCCGTCGGGAACAAAGCCCGTACCCGATGATCTTTGGCCTTGTTATCGATGGTCGTCTCGATATGAACCCCTCTGCCGCCCCGCTCCAGGGACAAGATCGTCCGCAGCTTCAAGCTTACGGTCTCCCGGCTGCGCTGAGCTTTACGCTCTGGATAGTACACGAGTGCACGCTGCTCCTCATCGAGCTTGGCATCCGCCGAAGCCGGAATCTCCCAATCATGCAAAATCTCTAAGGATGCGCGGTAGGGGGTATCCTCCAGTATAGAAATGCTAGCCTGTAGCCCTTTTGTCGTCAGCGCTGCTTCCCCCTCCGGCTGCTTGTACATATACTCGTTCCCGATATCTCCCGTGTTCTCGTACACGCCAAGATCGCGGTAGACGCGGCCGGTCGCCTTGTCTGTCAGTGAGAACGATCCATCATCAGCCACCTCGACTTGGAGCATTTCGTTCTCCATCATCCGCTGGCCATTCAGAAGCGATTTGCCGGCGCGAGGCGCGGCAGCCTCGGAACGACGTACCCATGCATACGCACGGAGTCCAAGCGCAGGCACCTGCTCCGCCAGGAACGTCAGCTTCACCCGGCGGCACATGTACGGCTGACGGAACTTGTCGTCCGGCAGATCATAGCCGAACAGCAGGCCGAGATCCTCTACCGTCACATCGAGCGTATTTCCTTGATCGTCTACAAGCACGCGGCCGGAGAGGTCGACCTCTTTCATGCGCCGAGCCGTCTCCTCGAGCGTAAAGCCTTCCCGTAAATACAGGCGGGCTGCATCCAGCTCGACACTAATCGTGCCGGAACGCTTCCAGCCCGTTGTATTCATCGCTACAAGCGGCAGCGCATCCTCGCCAAAGGAAGCGAAGACAGATGTATCCACCGCAGACGCGATAACCTGCTTGCTATCGTCGATGATCGACTCCGCGACATGGCGGCTCTTATCAAAGCGCGTCACCATCTCCCGGTGAACCTCGTCTACGCTGCAGCCGCAAATGCTGTCATGCGGATGATTCTGCATGAGCGTCTTCCAGGCGTAGGTAAACAAATGATGCGGATAGTCCTGGCCGAGCACCTGAGCAAACGATGCCAGCGGTTCCGCGACCTTTTCCAGCAGCGCCTGTCCCTCCTGGTTCATCTGCTTCAAATAGACACGAGCCGACGCGGTATTGACGAGCGTGCCCCATCCGTCCGTACGCTGGCTGCGCAGCTCGCCCTTAACGGTCGACAGACTGTCGTTGTCTATCGCCTGCTCCACCGCCTGTAGATAATCCGGGAAGTTCGAATGAACGAACTCCGTATCCGTGTACAGCTTCCGCGCCGTTTCGATCGCCTCCGGCAAATCCAGCTGCACTGGCTGGTGGTCGCAGCCGTTCATGAACAGCAGCTGGCTCGTCGAAGCGTATTTCTCCGCATCCGCCAGCTTGCGATCCCAGAACGCTCTTGCTTCCGCTTCATCTGCCGGTACTTCATTCCCGTTCGAGTACCAGTTCGCAAATAGAATGCCGAGCACCTTGGAGCCGTCCGGCCCCTCCCAGATCAGCTCCGAGAAGGAAGACTCATAACCCGCATCCGATACCGTATTGTTGAACCCGGTCGGCTTCACGCCGCGTCCGAAGAATACGTTCGTAATCCCGGACTGCTGCATAAGCTGCGGAGTCTGTCCCACCAGCCCGAACGTATCCGGGAAGTAGCCGATTTTGGCGACCTCTCCGTAACGTTTGGCATCCTGATGTCCGATTTGCATGTTCCGCACATTGGCTTCCCCGCTCGTCAGAAAGGCATCCTGCAAAATATACCAAGGGCCAATCAGCAGACGGCCGTCGGCAATATGCCGCTGCAGCCGCTCCTGATTTTCCGGGCGAACCTGAAGGTAATCCTCCAGGATAATCGTCTGTCCATCGAGATAAAAGCTGCGGAATTCGCTATCTCCGTCCAGCTTGTCCAGCAAAGCATCGATAAGCTGCACCAGCCTTACATGATGCTTCTCATAAGGCAAATACCATTCCCGATCCCAGTGGGTATGGGAAATGATGTGCGCTGTTTTTATTTTTTTCATGTCTCGATTACCCGCCTTCTTTAACTATTTATATCACACTGACTACAACTTATAGTGGGTACTCATCCATATAGCTCAGCAGCTCATCCACCGTCGTGAAGGCCAGTCCTGTCACCGTGTCAGCACAGCCGTAATAGATCGCAATGCGGCCGGTATCTGCATCCGTCAAAGCAGCGCAAGGGAAGGTTACATTCGGCACGTCGCCTACGCACTCGTACATCGTTTCAGGGCCGAGGATATAGTTGCGCGACCTAGCGATCACCTTCCATGGCTCATCCAGGTCAAGCAAAGCACAACCCATGCGGTAAACAAATCCATTGCAAGTATTGATAACCCCGTGGTAGATCAACAGCCAGCCCTTGTCGGTTTCGATTGGAACCGGGCCAGGCCCGATTTTTTTGGACTGCCAGGCGGATTCATCGCCGTTAACGGTTCCCATCACATAGCGGTGTTTTCCCCAGAAAGTGAGATCCGGGCTTACGCTGTAAAAGATATCCCCAAAAGGCGTGTGCCCCGTATCGCTCGGACGGCTGACCATAGCATAATAATCACCGATTTTACGCGGGAACAGCACCCCGTTGCGGTTATATGGCAAAAAGGCGTTTTCCAGCTGGTGGAACGTTTTGAAGTCGGTCGTATAGCCGATTCCGATCGTTGGGCCATGATAACCGTTGCACCAGGTAATATAATAGCGTTCTCCAATCTTAATCACCCGAGGGTCGTAACGGTATTCCCGTTTGGTGATTTCAGGGTCGCCCTCAAAAACAATCGGCTCGTGATTGATCGTCCAGTTCACGCCATCATCGCTAAACCCGGCGAAAATATCCATGCTCACGGATCTGGAATCGCAGCGGAACACACCAGCAAACTTGCCCTCGAATGGAACAACGGCGGAATTAAATACACTGTTGGAATTAGGTATCGCATTCCGTTCGATAATCGGGTTTGCAGAATAACGCCAGACCGGCGCGTTCAAACCAGCAGGCTTATCCTGCCAAGGGATATTTTTTAAGGACTCTCCAATAATTTTACTCATTGTTTATGTCTCCTTTGCATCATAATTGCACTGCACTTGGGTTATCATTCATTGAAATTGGGGTTCAATCCATAACCGAAGAACCTGCTAATCATCGAAAATCTTACAAAATCACAAGATGGCTGGGCTTACAATATACCTTCCTTCATCGCACGGTACACGAGCTGGGAGAACAAGCTGTTCGACCAAGCGAACCAGCTCCGCGTAAAGACCGTAGGATCGTCCGCGTGGAAGCCTTCATGCATAAAGCCTGTATCGGCGTCTGTCGATTCCAGCAGCGCAATCATTTCCAGCTTCTCTTCCTTCGTCTGAGCGGTAATGCCTTGCATGGACAGAGCCATATGCCAGATGTAATCCTTCGGCGTATGCGGGCTGCCGATTCCTCGCGCCGCCTTGCCTTCGAAGTAGAATGGATTCTCTTTGCTGAGCGCGAAACGACGTGTATTTTGATAAATTTCATCGTCTGCCGTTACATAGCCGAGATACGGAATCGACATCAATCCCGGTGTTCCCGCATCATCCATCAGACAGTAGTTGCCGTAGCCGTCGGTTTCGTAAGCATAAATCGGCCCAAATTCCGGATGGCGGTAAATGCCGTACAGCTTGATTCCGTAGTCCACTTCAAATTCCAGCTCCTTCAGCTCCGCCAGGAAGTCCATATCCCGGAACACCCATTCCGCAAACTCCTGCATCTGACGCAAAGCCACGACCGCAAACATATTGCCCGGAATGTTGTAGTGGAAATCGCACGCATCGTCGCTCGAACGGAAGCCTGACCAGATCATGCCGGTATAGTTGACTGGCATCCCCAGGCCGTTGTTGCGAAGGGAATCCTCCGGTATCCCGTTATTCCGGGTAAAACGATAGGACGATTGCTCGAAATGACGCTGCTCTATCTTGAATACATCGACGATTTTACGCATAGCCGCTTTAAATCCCGCATCAAAAATATCGGTAAGCTCCGTCTCTTTCCAATACATATAAGCGAGACGAATCACGAAGCATAATGAATCGATTTCGAACTTCCGCTCCCATACCCATGGCGACATTTCCGTCTCGTCCGTCGTGTTCCAGTGCCAGTCATTGGCTGTCTCATTAAACGCATTGGCATACGGGTCGATATGGATATATTGAATATGGCGCTTGATCAGCCCGCCGATAATACGCTGCAAATCCGCATCATTCTTAGCTAGAGGAACGTAATGAATGACCTGCTCCACGGAGTCGCGCAGCCATAGCGCCGGGATATCGCCGGTAATGACGAAGGTTGTGCCGTCATCCATCAGCTTGGTGGTTGTCTCCAGCGTGTTTGGAAAAGTATTTTTAAACAGCTTCAGCAGCTTAGGACGGTGCGCCAGCTTCTCCTCGGCCTCCTGCAGTACCTCCTGCACAGCCCTTGGCAGCTCCAGCTTCGGCATTGGAATCTTCGGTAATCTGAATTGTTCCATGTCGTTTCTCTCCTTATATATCAGTAATAATAGGCTTCATGAGTGCGAATATTTAATGCTTGATCTTCAACGTCTTAATCTCATACGGCGCAAAAGACAGAGCAATAACCCCGTTGTCATGGCTTAGCCGTTCCGCTTCCTCTTCCAGTGCATTAGACAGCCAAGCGTCCTGCACAGGCTGTGCCCAGCGAAGCTCCACGTCCTCCCGGCCCCCGGAGGATTCATAGAAACGCAGGATCGTCCCGCTTCCATCCTCTGCCGGCTTGACGGTATCGATAATCACGTGCTCTCCCGTGAAGGCGATGAAAGAATGCTCCGCAGGAAGCTGGCCTTGTCTCCGCTCAGCGGCGGCAATGACGGAAGCATGGTTCAGCTCGGACGCTTGCCTTACCGTATGCGCAGACTGCCAGTCCCCTTGGTGAGGGTAGAGCGAGTATATAAACTCATGCTCGCCAAGATCTGCCGTTATATCGGGCCATTTCGGCGCGCGCAGCAAGGATAGCCGGATAGTGCTGCCCTGAACATCATATCCGTATTTGCTATCATTGAGCAGGCTTACGCCATACCCCCGCTCGGACACATCGACAAAGCGATGGCCGCACACCTCATATTGTGCCTGCTCCCAGCTCGTATTGCGGTGAGTCGTACGTTCTAAGGCCCCGAAAGGAATTTCATAGGTCGCCTTGTCCGTCACAACATCGATCGGGAAACCGACCTTGAGGAGCTTGTGCGCCTCATTCCAGTCGACATGTGTCTTGAAGTCGATGCGCGGACTATCGTGATAGAAAATCACATCCTGCGTAATGATCGACTGGCTGATGCTCCAACGGAAGCGAAGCACGTCCTTGGTCGCCCCCGTCCGCAAAATGCGCTTCTCCAGCAGCCCAGCCTCTCCCGCCGGCTGCTGTTCGTAACGGTCATCGATATCCCATGCGTCCCATAGTGTCGGACGATCATGGAAGAAATGAAACCTATTGGCGGCTTCTCCTTGCTTCACAATCTCGCGACTCGCCCGCTTGTCGAGCAGGCTGACGATTTCGCCTCTTGGATTGAAGCGGACAAGGTAATACTCCGTCTCCCAGATGTCGCCAAGTTCCTGCTTGGCTTCGGCTTTGTCAGCAGGCAAAATAGAGTTCTCGCTGCTGTGCAATCCAAGATCAGCTGACGCGTCAGCCGTTGCGCCATCCTTCTTGAGCCAAATTGTCGTATAACCGAAGGCCGGAATATTTTTTACCAGTACCGATGCTGTCCGCTTGCCCTGTTCATCGGTGTAAACGTCAAGCGTGAGGCGCTGTCCTTCCGCATCATAAGCGGCAACACCAGCAGGGGAATCATTCTTTTCCGCATTACTCTCCCCGATTTCAATCGCGACGACTTCACTGCGGCTCCACCCCAGGCTGTTAAAAATAATATAGGGCTTACCCGTGTCGTCTTGGCTAATACCTTGGGCTGCATCATTCCCTGTATCTGCGCCTGGTATCGTCGTAATCATTTCCGCCAGTGCGTTAACGCCATGCTTCAGCGCAAACTGGCCGTGGTCGAATACTTCGGCATACTCCTTCATGGAAGTAACGTAGCTCTCGGTGATCGCCGAGCCAGGAATAATGTCATGGAACTGGTTCAGCAAAATAAGCTTCCAGCCGTCATGGAGGCGCTGATCGACCTCTTGCTGCAGCTCCGGCTTCATATCCTGCCCCGCCAATGCGTTCCACAGCTCAGCCTCGCGATACAATATTTCCGCCTTGCGATTGTTCAGCTTGTTGCGGCCATGGGTCGTATACGTTCCGCGGTGCAGCTCCAGGTACAGGTCGCCGTGCCATTCCGGCAGCTTCGGCTCCGCCTCCGTGATTCCGGCAAAGAACTCCTTCGCCGTGCTGTACCGGCTGGCAGGCTGCCCGACCATCAGCTCTGCACGGTCAATATACTCCAGCATTTCGCGAGTGACGCCGCCTCCGCCGTCCCCATGGCCATAGAGCAGCATCTGCTCGTTATGCTTGGCCTTCTCCCGGTAGGACTGCCAGTGATCATGGACATCCTTCGGCAGCGTATTTTCGTTCACGCCATGGTTCAAATAGGACAGCATCGCCGTTCCGTCTATGCCGACCCAGTGAAACAGATCATACGGGAACACATTCGTATCGTTCCAGCCGAGCTTCGTGGTCATGAAGTAGCGAATACCGCCGTGCTGCAAAATTTGCGGCAGCGAAGCGCAATACCCAAATGTATCCGGCAGCCATTCGATATTTGAAGTCATGCCGAATTCCTCTTGGTAAAACCGCTGACCGTACAGCATTTGCCGCATCAGCGATTCGCCGCTCGGAATGTTCAAATCCGGTTCGACCCACATACCGCCAACGAGCTCCCAGCGCCCTTCCCGGATTCTTTCTTTGACGCGTTCATACAGCTCCGGGTCGTTATCCTTCAAATAAGCGAACAATTGCGGCTGGCTTTGCGCATAACGATACTGCGGATACTCATCCATCAGGGCATCAACCGTTGAGAAGGTGCGGCTCGCCTTGCGAACCGTCTCTCGTACCGGCCACAGCCAGGCGATATCGATATGCGATTGCCCTACCATATGCAGCGTGCCTTCCGCATTTCCGCCAATTTCCTGAATTCTTTCCTTCAGGTCTTTCTCTATATGTTCAACGGCTTCACCGTTATAGACTTCCGCCTCGCTCAAGGATACAAACTGATCCATCGCATGATACAGCGCCTCGATCAGCCGAGTACGGCGGAAATCCTGTTCCGGCAGGAGAATCGCAGAGTCACGGACGATCGTAACCGTGTACATCAGGCTTTGCACGGCACGATTCACCAGCGCCAGACCGCTGCGGATCGCCGTAATCGGCGGCTGAATGACCGCCTGCTGATTCAGTGGATCCACCGGCTCGGGAATCGGATCGAAGAGCTCAATTTCAAGCTCCAGCTCTCGGCTATCCCGCCCAGGTCTTAACGTAACGAACGTATGGTTGCGATCCAGCCCCTGATAAGAGGCTCCATTGATTCGAAGAAGTCCTTCTCCGCCCGACTCAAAGATGAGACCGATGTGCCCGTTAAGCCAAGCCGCAGGAATTTCAAGCTTTTGTCTGAAAAAATAGGTCGTCCCCTGCGTACTCGGGAACCGCTGCAAATTCCGTCCTTCGGTATACGTTCCGAAATGCTCATACTGACCAGGCAAATGATACGTCGCATAAGAAATATCCCAATTCGTCAGCTCACGGTACTCGAGCCACTGACATTCCGACAACTCACGAATGAATCTCCTGATCCGTTCCATCGCTATTCCTCCTCCCGTACCCTGAGCTCAACGCTCTGTCCGTCGTTCACGTGCTTGCCGACATAGATTTTGAATTGCCCCGGCTCCACGACCGGTTTATGATCGAGCCCGATGTACTCCAACTGCTCCCGGCCGACCTTAAAGCTTACTTCCCGGCTTTCCCCCGGCGCGAGCCGGATCTTCTCAAAGCCCTTCAACTCCTTGGCCGGTCTTGTTACTTTGCTCGCTACATCGGAAATATACATCTGCACGACCTCTGCTCCTGCAAGCTGACCGGCATTCGTCACGGTTAGGCTGACGACAGCCTCTTCATCCGCCGAAATGACCTCCGGCTCTACGCGCAGGCCAGAATAAGCAAACTCGGTGTAGCTCAGACCATAACCGAACGGATAGCGCGGCTGGGAGTCCTCTTCCAAATAGCGCTTGCCCCGCGAGCGCTTGCCGTTATAGTAGACCGGAAGCTGACCGACATGCTTCGGAATCGATATCGTCAGACGCCCTGAAGGGTTCACATCGCCGAACAACACGTCCGCGACCGCGTGGCCGCCCTCCTGTCCCGGATACCAAGCCTCTACGACCGCATGAGCATGATCCTCGATCCATGGCTCGGCAATCGGCCGGCCGTTAATGTAGACGACCACAACCGGCTTGCCCAGCTTGTGAATCTCTTGAACAAGCTCCAGCTGTACGCCCGACAATTGCAGAGAGATGCGGTCGATCCCTTCGCCGCAGTCCATGTCGCTCCAGGAATTTTCCGTCACCTTGGATGCTCCCGTCCGCAGATCGATCGTGCCCTCGCCGAAATCGCGGGCACTGGAGCCTCCAACGACCATAACGACCGTATCGGCCTGCTCCGCGCAGGATAATGCATATTCGAAGCCTTCCCTTGAATCACCCTTAATGCGGCATCCTGGCGCATACAGCACCCGTTCCGGCTGGTCGGCAAGCTTGCTGCGAATGCCGTCCAGCACGGTGACCACCTTATCCTTCGGCTGAGGGGACGTATAATCCCCAAGCTGGTTGTACCCCACGTCCGCATTCGGCCCGATCACCGCGACCTTGCCTGCCGTTTTCGACAGCGGCAGAATGCCGCCCTCGTTCTTCAGCAGCACGATGCCTTCACCGGCGATTTGGCGAGCCAGCTCTTTATGCTCATCGCTGCCGATCACTTCCGCCGCCCGCTCCGGGTCAGCATACGGACGCTCGAACAAGCCCAGCTTGAATTTCAGCGTCAGCACCCGGCGCACGGCCGTATCGACCACTTCCACATCCAACTTTCCTTGGCGTACCGCTTCAACCAGGTACTTGCCGAACATTTCGCCGGACATTTCCATATCAATGCCTGCGGTAATGGCCTGGATCGCGGCATCCATCCCGTCTTCAGCCACATCATGCCCCGCCGCAAGCATATCGATTGCGCCGCAATCGGTAATGACCATGCCATCGAAGCCCCACTCCAAACGGAGCACCTGCTCCAGCAGCTCCCGGTTCGTCGTGCAAGGAACCCCGTCAATTTCGTTGTAAGCCGGCATAATCGACAACGCGCCTGCTTCGACCGCCTTCTTGAACGGAAGCATGTCCACTTCCAGCAGCTCTCGCATGCCCATGTGTACAGGCCCGGCATTTCTGCCGCCTTCGGAGCTGCCATACCCGACAAAGTGCTTGAGGGTAGCTGCAACGGCGTCTTCCCGATCTAACGAATCTCCTTGCAGCCCTTCCACCGAAGCGACCGCCATTTCGCTAATGAGGTGCGGGTCTTCCCCGAAGCATTCCTCTGTGCGGCCCCAGCGCGGATCGCGAACGACATCCAGCACGGGAGAATAAGTGACTGCTCCGCCTTGGCTTCTTGTCTCCAATGCGACAGCCCGGCACATCTCGCGATACAGCTCTACATTCCAAGTGCTGCCGAGGGACAGCGGCACGGGGAACACCGTTGCGCCGATCGCCATATGACCGTGCGAGCATTCCTCCCCGATCAGAATCGGGATGCCGAGCCGGGAATTCTCGATGGCGTAGCGCTGAATTTCATTCACGGCCTCGGCCCCTTCCCGGGGTGACAGACCCGTCTCCAGCGTAACCCCTGTCCAAGGGTCGGCTCGAAGCGTACCGTAGAGAGAGCCAATGCCTCCGTTTTTCACCTGTTCCTTGAAGGATTCAGCAAGACTGATTTTTCCATCTATATTCTCATAGGCCTGCCAGCCGAAATTTTGAATCAGCTGTCCCGCCTTCTCTTCCAAAGTCATAAGCCCGAGCAGATGCTCTACCCGTTCTTCCGTTGGTTTGTTGATATCTTTATAGATCATAGTCATCGTCTCCACTCTCTCCTCTATCGATGATCTTATTCTTTAACAGCGCCAATGGTCAGACCTTGAATGAAATAGCGCTGGAAGAAGGGATAAGCGAAAATAATCGGCCCTGTCGCGAGAACAACCATCGCCATACGGGATGTATCCTGCGGCATCGAACGCAGCGCCTCCAGGCTAAGTGAGCTATTCTGAGAGTTTTGCATAATGAATTGCATGCTCGTCTCGATCCGCATCAGCATCGATTGCAGCGGAACCAGATTAGGATTGTCGATATAGAGCAGGGCATTGAACCAGTCATTCCAGTAGCCCAGCGTGCTGAACAGTCCAATCGTAGCGAGGCCCGGCAAAGACAGCGGCAATACAAGCTTCAGGAAAATACGGAATTCGCCCGCCCCGTCGATTTTACCCGATTCCAGAATCGCATCCGGAACACTCGTACTATAGAAGGTTCGCAGAATCATAATATAGAACGCATTAACGGCCAGCGGCAGAATCAGCGCCCAAATCGTATCTTTCAGGCCGAGCAGCTGCGTCGTAACGATATACGTCGGAACGAGTCCGCCGTTGAACAGCATGGTAAAGAAAGCAAAGAAGGAGAAAAAATTGCGATATTTAAAGCTTTTGCGCGAGATGGCATAAGCATAAAATGCGATAAACAATAGACTGATCAACGTCCCTACGACGGTTACGAATATCGTTACTCCATATGAACGGAGCAGCGTATCCCCCGTCTGAAACACGTATTTGTAGGCTTCAAGACTCCACTTGGCAGGCAGCAGGCGATAGCCGTCACGCGCCAATACTCCTTCATCCGTGAAGGAAATGATGACTACGAATAGAAATGGAAATACGCATATAAAGGAGAAAATCCCGGCAACCAGATTGAATATAATATTCCAAGGCTTGGATAAATGGTGAAAATCCCTCGTTTTTATAGCACTTTGTGCCATTGCTTCTCACTCCCTTCTAGAACAGTGCGTTGTCCTTATCGAACTTGCGCACAATGTAGTTTGACGTCATGACGAGCGTAAAGCCGACGATCGACTGATACAGGCCTGCTGCGGTACTCATGCCGATTTCGCCTGTCGTCTTAAGACCGCGGTACACATACGTATCGATAACGTTCGTCACGGCATACAGGCTTCCGGAGTTTCTCGGCACCTGGTAGAAGAGACCGAAGTCCGCATAGAATATTTTCCCGACCGCAAGCAGCGTCATAATCGTAATGATCGGAGCAAGCATCGGCACCGTGATGCGGCGAATTTGCTGCCATTTGTTCGCACCGTCGATCATCGCCGCTTCATATAGCGATCTGTCGATCCCCATAATCGCCGCCAGATAGACGACGCTGTTGTAGCCGACCGCCTTCCACAGATAGACCAAAATAATGATGAAAGGCCAATATTTCGGATCGGCATACCATTGGATAGGATCCATGCCAAAACCTTTGAATACCTGATTCAGCAGCCCGCGCTCGGAGCTCAGGAAGCTGAACGCAAAATAGCCGACGATGACCCAGGACAAAAAATACGGGAGGAACATGCCGGTTTGATATATTTTCGCTAAGCGTTTGTTTACGATTTCGGAAAGTACAATGGCCAGTAAAACGGACAATATTAAACCGATAAAAATAAATGCTAGATTATACAGCAGCGTGTTGCGCGTAATAATGTAAGCGTCGTTCGTGCTGAACAGAAACTTGAAATTGTCCCATCCGACCCATTTACTGTTCACGATACTCGCCCAGAAGCCGTCTCTATGGAAACGATACTGCTTGAAGGCAATGACGGTACCCAGCATCGGCAGATAGGAGAAGAAGAGAAACCACAATGCACCCGGCAAAACCATTAGCAGCATAACTTTGTTTTTCGCGATGTCTTTAAAAAAGCTGCCGATTTTTCTCACGCTTACCCCTCCTGTTGGTTATTGAAAAAGAAGACCGGGCGGGCCATTCACCCGCCCGATCTTCGATTCGTTCCTATTTGTTGTTTGCAGCTCTCCACTCGTCAATCTGTTTTTGAGCTTCCGCCATAATCTTGTCCAGACCTGCGGCTTTTAATTTCTCATTTGCTTTTGGCAGGTACTCTTCAGGATCTACGGTACCCGTCATGAGAGATGCCCAGAACTCATCCTTCACGTTCTGAACGGCGGCAATTTCACTGGCTACATTCGTCGCATCGAAGTTGAAGCCTAGCAGCGGCGCGTTTTTACCTGAAGCATTGAACTCCTTGAATTGCTCCCATTTGTCGGCAGGATCGTTCTCGTTCAAGTAAGTGATCAGGATGTTCCCCAGGGAGAAGGTAGGCATGTCATAGTTCTTGGATTCCTCCAGGTTTTTCATGACGTTGTCGCCAACTTTTTCATAGTGGACGCCTTCGATCCCCGAATCGATCATGTTGCGAAGCACAGGGTCTGTGTTGAGCAGGTTCAAGAATTCCATGGCTTTCTCAGGGTATTTCGAGTTCGCGGAAATCGCCTGCATCGAACCCATAACGGACCAGTTATATACATAAGCATCGCCAGCCGGCGTTGAGGTTACAGGGTAACCGTAGCTTGCGGACCAGAGGTTATTAGCCAGCGGCTGTGTAGCAGCACGATCCGAGAACCATCTTCCGGATTTATACAAGTCGTCTACCGAAGTCGTGGTTGCTGCCTCTGGAGAAATGTAACCGGCTTGATAAAACTTACGCATCGTCTTTAATATTTCCTTCGCTTCCTGGGTTTCCAGGATGTTCACGACCTTATAGTCCTTGGTATCCGTGTATACAGCCATCGGCATTTTCTCAATCACATAGTCGAACGGCATCAGCGGTACATGGTCATTCACGATGGCATATGGCGTTATGCCCGGCTCATTCTCCTTGATGACCTTCAGCAGAGGCTCGAGGCCTTCCAGAGAGCGAACGCTCGAAATGTCTAAATTGTATTTATCAAGCAAATCTTGATTGAAGCGGTAAACCTCCTGAGCTGGCAATTCCTTGTTGGCAGGAACCGCATAGTTATGTCCGTCAACCTTGGAGCCCTCCAGGAAAGCAGGATCCAGCACTTCTTTGATGCCTTGGCCATGCGTTTCCAGAAGCTCGTCGATTTCCATGAATGCGCCCTTGCGTGCATTTTGCACGTAATCAAAGGCCCATGAGCTGGTGAACAGAATGTCCATCGGCTCGCCGGATGCGGCCATGACCTGCATTTTTTGCGTGTAATCGCCGAAATCGATCATTTTCATTTTGACCGTCGCATTGATTTTTTCAGCGGTGTATTTATTGACTTCCTCCATGACTCTGTTTACGTCTTTCTGCGGCGGACCGATCGTGTACCAGATCAGCTCAACCGGCTTATCCGAGCTGCCCCCCGAGCCTGCAGCCGCTCCACTATCATTAGCCTTGCCGCCTCCGCATGCGCTGAGCACCAATGTAAGCGCCATCAGAGACGCAAGCACCAGAGAAAATCTTTTTCTTTGTTTAGCCATTACTTGTGAACCTCCCCTTTGATGTAGCCTGTCGAATGATAAAGCATGACAACGCTATCGTTCCTCCGGATTTCCGAATTATTCATGCTTCGGCTCCTGCTGGAGGAATTGACCGGATTGCCGTTCGCAGGCTGGCTTTTCGCCTTGTTTCCTTATAAGGACTATCTTTACTGTAATTTATGAAAGCATTTTCAAATAGAAGCTAAATTAAATAAATCATGTCTAAAATAAAGAAAAGAGCTCTCCAGCGATCCTTCCGCTAGATAAGCCCTTTGAATTCGGTCGGCGATATGCCGACATATTTTTTGAATTGTTTATAAAAATAACCCGTCTCCCAGTAACCGACATTGCGTGCAATTTCCTGCACCTTCAGGTTTGTCGTTCGGAGCAGCTCCTTCGCTTTCTCGATCCGGTATCGGTTAATGTACTCCGTAAACGTCTCGTTGACCTCTTTATGGAACAATTGTCCCAGGTACACCGGATGAATATTGTACATCGAGCCGAGCACCTTAAGCGACAAGTCCTCATTGTACGAGTCATGAATATAATTGAGCACCTGCTGCACGACCGGACTTTTCACATCGCGATCCAGCATGTCCACCGTCATCGCTGCTGCTTCCTTGATCATTTCGATCAGCCCAGCTACCGTCATCGTCCTCCGAATTTGGCTAAGGCCGCCCTTATACAGCTCCGGCTCTTCAGTATGGGTGATTTCCTGAAGCAGCATTTTGAAGCGGATCAGCCATTCCATCGCCATCTCCTGAAGCATATCCGGCGTAATGTCTTCCAATTGCTGCAGGTAGGTGAAATCCCTCTCGATTCGGAGAAACAGCGCCTCCGTATCCTTTGCCATAACCTCCTTCTCGTATTCATTCCAGTCGATCGGCCCATCCTTTAGACGCGTCTCCTGCTGCTGGCTGACCAAATCCTCGTAGCGTAAAATCCGGTCAGGCTGCCTGACCATAAAATATTCCTGAGCCCGCTTGGCATTGTCGTAGCTTTGGGAGCCGTCCTCGATCCTCTCTACGCTGCCAAGCGAGACATAGAGCTTGTTATGAGAAGATAGCAGCAGGCGTAAATTATCGCTGACCCATTCCGCATACTCCTTGCCTGATGTCTCGTCATCGACGTTAAAGACCAACACAATATCGCCATCCATATCGCGAAAAGGAACAACATCGGACGCCTGAATCAATTGATTCGTAATGGAATCGAACACCTCCGTGAACGAATGCTCGACGCGAATGACGGCGACCTGTACAAAAGGCTTATCCAATTGGGTGCCCAGAAGATCCGCCCGCTCCTGGAATTCCTTCGGGCTAATTTGATTGCGAAGCCAGCGATACATCACATTATCCTTCAAAATCCGGATGCTGTGCTCGTTAAAAGCAAGCTCTGATC
This sequence comes from Paenibacillus lentus, assembly GCF_042714055.1. Lineage (GTDB taxonomy): Bacteria > Bacillota > Bacilli > Paenibacillales > Paenibacillaceae > Fontibacillus > Fontibacillus lentus_A. The sequence goes on along the minus strand of NZ_JBHGVC010000005.1, from coordinate 290,594 downwards.
GAGTTTCGTTCAATTTCTGTGCAACCGTTCGTAAAGTCCCCTGGAATTCCTCCAAATTAATGGGCTTCAGCAAATAATTCTCTATGCCCAAAGCCATGCCTTCCTTCAAATAATCGAATTCATTATAGCCGCTAAGGACGATAACCTTGAGCTCGGGGTGAATGGCCCGCACCTGGCGAATCAGCTCCAGCCCGTTCATTACCGGCATCGAAATATCCGTAATCAAAATATCGGCCGGCGTTCCCTTCATCGCTTCAAGCGCGAGGGCGCCATTCTCGGCATGACCTACAATTTCCATGCCTAGCTTGGCCCAGTCCAGAATATCGTAAAGACCTTCAATAATGAACGGTTCATCGTCGACAATAAACACTTTAAACATGTTGGATTGCCCCCTCTCCCTGCCGGGGAAAACGAACGGTCAGCGTGGTGCCCCGTCCTTCCTCGCTTTCTATTTTCAGGCCGTAACGCTCGCCAAAGAGCAGCCCCAGTCTTTCATGTATGCTGCGAAGCCCGAATGACTCCGCGTTCTCCTGCGGACGGGATAGCCCCAGGATGATTTGCTCCAATCGATCCGGGTGTATGCCCTTTCCGTTATCCCTGACCTGAACGATGCAATCCTCGCCGCGGGACTCGACGGATATTTCTATATGATTGTCATTTCGGTCAAGTCTCATGCCGTGCAAAATGTAATTTTCGATGATCGGCTGCAAGGACATCTTGAAAATCGGGATACTCTCGAAGGACTTGTTGCAATGGATCGTATAAGCGAATTTATCCCTATAGCGAATGCGAAACAGCTCGAGATACAATTGGCAAGCCTCCAGCTCATCTTTCAGCGTGTAGTTGCTCTTTTGCTGAACATAGCTTTTGAAAAGAACCGACAAGCTGTAGATCATCTCAGCGACATCGCCGGCTCCTTGCGATATAGCCCGCATGCGGATGACCTCAAGCGTATTGTATAAAAAGTGGGGATTCACCCTAGCTTCCAGCGCGGCAAGCTCGGTGTGCTTCTGTTTAATTTCCGCCTTAAGCACCCGGTCGATATACAGGTTCAATTCATCGAGCATATCATTAAAGCTCTTGGAAATTTGGCCGAGCTCATCCTCCCGAGAGTCTGCGATACGCGCCTTCAGGTCGCCCTTCTTCACCTTTCTCATAAAACGGATAATGTTATAGGTTCGTTTGGCAAAATTGCCAATGAATAAGGAGGGAACGACGATTGCCACCAATATACCCATCAAGGCGATCATAATGATTGAGTTCCGAATGCCCTCATAGGTGGCGGCGATTTCCTCTTTGGGAACGGCACTGAGTACGGTAAATCCTCCCTGACTCTGGGTCAGCTTCGTTACGGTCATGTCCCCACCGATGACACCTGTATCATAAATCGAATTGAGCTGCTCGGCATAAGGGTACTTTTGGCCATACAGCGTATTTGATGAATCGAACAGCACATTGCCATCGGCGGACAGCACGACAATCGTTCCTTTAAGATCTTCCCGATAGTTGGCGAGACTCTCCCTAATCCGCTCCCCGTCAAAATAAACGAGCAGCTGTCCGATATTGCGCAGCGATTGCTTGTTATTTACCGGAACGCGAAGCGAGTACATGGGCTCGTCCGGCAAATTAATCGTTTTCCGTACCCAAACGTTCGGAATGGAGACCTGAGCCTCCTCTTCCAAATACATGACATCAGGAATGAATGAACGAGCGGCGTTCGTGGATATGATTTTGAACTGCTTATGCTGATTGTAAACATATAAATGCTGTTGATCCGCACTGTACAGCATCAAGCTGCGAATGTCAGGGTCATCCTCCATCTTATTGCGGAAAAACTGTACCGCATCGGTCGTTGACCCGATATCGTTGTAGAACTTATCCAATCTGAAACGGACATACTCCTCATAAGGGTGCTCCATAAAAAATGAAGTGTTGTTAGCCAGCTCGCTGTCCCGGTATACATCGCGCATCATATTTTGCACGGATTCGTATTTACCGCTGATATAGCTGCTAACGCTTTCAACGGCCCGCTTCTGAACGTTCATCTGCCGCTGCACGGCAGCCTCCGACAAGGATAAGAACATCAGGTACGAGAAAGTTATAATTGTCACAATCGCGATGATTGAAAAGAACAAAATCATTTTCAAAAATAATTTGTTCTTGAAATATTTACGGTATACATTGCCGATAACCATGGTAACCTCCTCAGAATACCGCTTATTATAACATGCCTCACGTCTATTTTCTTATGTGGAAACGCGGCCATCACGAAACAAAAAAAGGAAATGGCCCTTAATAAGCGGCAATTTCCCAAAATAGCAAAAAGTTTTATTCGATCGTCAGGATGCGCGGCGATGTCGTTGTCACAGATCTGGAGGCGAACCAGGAGCCCAGGCACGCAGCTAAAATGCTCAAGGGAATCATCGCCGCAATTCCTCCCCTATTCATAATCAACGGCACTTCGACAATACCGTAATCAGCCAAAATGAAGTTAAGCAGCGGAGGAAGACCGATTAGCCCCAGCGGAGCTCCTACTAGAGCACCGATAGCCGACACCACCAAAATTCCAGCTGTCACCGACATGCGAATTTGCCTGGAGGTCATGCCGATCGATTTATATATGCCGTACGTTCGGCTCTCTGTTTTCATATTAATGCGGCAAATACTGTAGATGATGACGAACGTAATCACAATGAACAGCAAGGCCATCACGGACATCGGCAAAATCAATACAGTCACGGCCTGGGAGAATACTTCATTGACCAACGAAGCTTGACTCGCCGTCCAGATCGCACTGCCGTACTTATGATGCAGCTTGTTCACAAATTCATCGATGGAAACGCCGTCCTGCAGGTTAATGAAGGTGGTATTCATCGCCTCTCCAAAGTCTGGATTAACCTTTCTGACGACGTCGGCCGTGATGCGTCCCGTATAGGACATGTTCGCGATCGCCTGATAAATTCCTGTCACGGTTAGCGTATGCTTCTCTCCTTCAATGTAAATTTCCAAGGAATCTCCTACATCCATATTGAGATTTTTGGCGATGTTTACGCCGATGGAAATTTCATGGTCGTTCATCGGATTACGGCCTTTGACGTTTTCATAGCCGATCTCGTCATAATTCCCCTCTGCCACCGTCAGCAGTATCCCCATCGTATCCTGCTCTATTTTGGCTGCGAGCTCCTTATTTATCGGCACTACGGCATTGGCGTCTCCAAATCGGCTGTAGTTCTTCACCCTTTGATCTGATAGTACTTCTTCCTGAAGCTGCTTATAGGTCAGCTTGGCCGGATTGTCTATTCTTACGGATAAATCAGCCGAATCATAACCCCATTTCGCAATCGTTCCATGGATGGAAGAAATGCTGTATACGAACAAAAATCCAAACACGAGCACCGAAGTAGATAAAGCTGAGATCAGAATGATCAATGCGGAGCCGCGAATGTTCTTCGTCACGCCTCTGAGCCCGATAATCATTTCCGTCGGAAGGGAGCCTAGCCTTAGCAGCTTCTTCCTCCATGTGCTTCCACGAACTGATTTTCTGGAGCTATCCTTTTCCGACATGCCGTAGCGAATCGCTTGTGCCGGCTCGACCCTGCGAGCTTTATAGGAGAACAGCAGTGCGGAGAGGAAAATCACTGCGATGACCGCAAGCCCCACCCAGATCGCTATCGCCGAAAATTGAACATTCCTATCTGCTGTGCCCGTGTTGAGATAAGCCATGGAGCTGCTAACGATTTGGCTCGAGAAGAAATAACTGAGCAATATCCCCGGAATGACCGCGAGGAAGGCCAGCAGCGTATATTGCGTCACGTAGGCCGAGATCACTTTTCGAGAGGATAAGCCGACGGATTTGATAATGCCTATCGTCTTATAGCTCGAAAGAATCGCATCGGAAATCGTAAATCCAAGCGTGTACAGGGCAACGAAGATCATGACGGCCGCTAGAAAGATCATAATGAAGCTGATGACTTGGTTGGCGATCATATAGTAAGAGGATATGCTCTCAAAATCTTTTACCGACTCCAAATAGGGAGTGCCTAGATATTTCTCGAAGCCTTCCCAGTAGGCGCGGTTTTGGCTGTAATCCTCAAAGCGCAGCCCGGTCATGTACTTGTCATTGCCTGGCAGTGAGGACATATGAATATTGTAGTCCTGACCATTCATCCATATTCTCCCGCTGGTGGCAAACGGTGAACAATACGATATGTCTACGACTACGGCAGCGACTTGCAATTGGAAGGTTTCCTTGTCCGTCTTGAATTCAATCGGATCGCCGATCCCAATATCGTTGGAATAGGCGAGAGATGTGGGAATCCAAGCTGTTCCCGGCTCGGGCGCTGGCCTCTCCCCCCCTTGGACGAACAAGAGCTTATCGACGGGAAAAGGGCCGCTCGGCGTATCCATCATAAACAAGTTGACATTGGGAATTTCCTCTCCGGCGTGAGACATGCTGGAAAGATAGCGGTACCGCATCATGTCTGAGGCTGTAACCCCCTGCTGCCCGGCCCACCACTCATGAACCTGTTTGGGATCGTGAAGGCCGTTCTCCAATTGCAAAATTTGATGGGCGCCATGAACCATGGCATGCATATTCTCATATACCCGGCTGGTGTTGTTCATGACCAGTACAGCCGTAGAGAGAAGCAGGGTGGATAACAGGATGATGATCGCCATGAAGCTGTTTTGTATTTTTTTATTTTTCAGGTTCGACCAGCATAGCTTCCATATAGCATACATCCGTTACCGCCCCTTCCCTGACATGAACATAAAGATTTGGTTTTCTCTTGCTTTCAATTGATCCGGAGAATACTTGCCAAGCTCCAGAATCCCATCTATATTCCCATCCTTCACGAGGATCAAACGATCCGCTCTGCAGGCTGCCTTAATATCGTGAGTGACCATGACAATCGATTGGGATTGACGGTTCATCTCGGTCAAAATATCCAAAATGATCATGCCCTGCTCCTGGCTGAGCGCCCCCGTCGGCTCATCAGCAAAAATGACCTCAGGCGAATTGATCAACGCCCGGGCAATGGCTGCCCGCTGCTGCTGCCCGCCGGATACTTGGGATGGCAGACGATCGGCCTGCTCTGCAATGTCCATCATTTGCAGCAGGTTCATGGCCTGTAGATTGATCTTGCTTTTGCTGCGGCCGGCCACATATCCCGGAAAAGCGACATTCTCCAGCAGGGTGAAATCCGGGATTAAATTGATGGACTGATAGACGTATCCGATTTTGTTGGATCGAAAATCTGTCATCTCTTTTTCCGAGTATTTATCAATCCTCTGCCCTTTAAAGTAGACCTCCCCGGAGGTTACCGAATCCAGACCGCTCAGCAGGTACAGCAGCGTTGATTTGCCTGAGCCCGAGCTGCCCATCATGACCGTAAAGTCCCCTTCGTAAAGCTTCAGATTTACACTTTTGGCCGCATGAAACTGTTCTGTTCCCGTGGTGTAGGATTTGCACAAATTAACCGCCTCGAGCATGACTGCCTTTGTAGCGTTGGCTGTAATCATAAATATTCCTCCTTGAAAACGCGTTGTATCAACACGAATGGTGCGAGCCCTTCTTAAATTGATTCTCATCGTTTCTCACTATCGTTATATTCAGTACTGTTTAATGTTTAGTAGTTGAATATACATATATTAACATCCAGTACTGTATATTGCAAGATACCTGTTATTATATCCTTCCGGTTTTAAGCCCAAAATAAAGAGCACCGTTTCCGGTGCCCATTATTGGTGTGTTTTGTTGACCTTAGATTGTAACGAAAAGCAAGCGATTATTGCTCTCTAAACTCCTGCAAGCCTTCGTTCAAAGAACGTGTTGCCGAATATACCCCTTGATAAAGCTTGAACAGCCGCTCATATTTCTCGACATTAGCCGCATTAGGCTCATACGTTGCACGGTATCCGATGAACTGGTCTGCACAGTCCTTCAGACTGTCAAACCAGCCGCTGCCGACTGCAGCCATCATCGCTGCGCCCATCGCCGGGCCTTGCTCATTGTTCAATGCGACGACCGGGGTGCCAAAAATATCAGCCTGCATTTGCAGCCACACCGGATTCTTGGCTCCGCCGCCAATCGAAATGATGCGCTCAACGGTAATTCCCGCCTGACGGAACAGCTCCAGGGATTCCGCCAAGGAGAACGTGATGCCTTCCATCACAGCGCGAGCAAGGTGCTCGCGGCGATGTGTACCGGACAATCCAATGAAGCTGCCGCGGATCACGCTGTCCGCATGCGGCGTCCGCTCACCGACCAGATACGGCGTGAACAGCAGTCCCTCCGCGCCTGGCGCGATATCGGCTACCGGCTTCAGCAGCTCGTCGAAGCTCAGCTCCGGCGCGAGTGAATCTTTAAACCAGCTCATGCTGTATCCCGCAGCCAGCGTAACTCCCATCGCATAAAAAGCACCAGGGTGCGAATGGTTAAAGAAGTGTACTTTGCCCGCAAAATCTTTGTTCTTATCTTCCTCATACGATAAAATAACGCCGGACGTTCCGATGCTGCACAGCGCATCCCCTTGGCGCACAATACCGGCTCCAACAGCGCCGCAAGCATTATCCGCTCCCCCGCCGAACACCTTCGTGCTCGTCGAAAGGCCCGTCAGTTCGGCAAACTCCGGCAGCAGCGTGCCGGTCTCTTCGGTGCTTCCAACGAGCGGCGGCGCGAAATCGCCGGATAGCCCGAACGCTTCCAGAATTTCTTCGCTCCACTTCGCTTCTGGCACGTTCAGCATCAGCGTACCTGCCGCATCGGACAGCTCCATGGCTACATTACCTGTCATGCGGTAGCGCAAATAATCCTTCGGCAGTACGAAGCGGGCAGCTTTGGCGAACAGCTCCGGCTCATTCTCCTGCACCCAGAGGATTTTTGGCAGCGTAAAGCCTTCCAGCGCCGCGTTTCTGGTAATATCCAGCAGCTTGTCGCCAAGCTTGGCCTCAATCTCCCGGCATTGCTTCGTCGTACGAGTATCATTCCACAGAATAGCATGGCGCAGTACTTCATTCTTGTCATCCAGCAGCACCAGGCCGTGCATTTGACCGGAGAACGAAACTCCCTCGATATCCTCTGCCGATACTCCCGTACTCTTCATTAGCTCCTTCAAGCAGGTGATCGTGCCTTTTACCCATTCTTCAGGATCTTGTTCACTGTATCCGGGGCGCTCATGAATAAGCGGATAAGCGGCGGTGGCTTCTCCTTTAATTTCTCCGTCTTTGCCTACCAGCAGCGTCTTTACCGAGCTGGTGCCCAGGTCGATACCGATTACATATTTCATTCGTGACTCTCCCTTCACAAATTAGAAGTTTTTCTTATAATAAGTTTCAAAAAGTAAATCTTTCAGCACCGAGAAGGTTGAATGAAGCTAGAGACTGAGGAGCGGAGCGTAGGAAAAACCTACGTGAGCACCGGAAGGCTCGGCTGAATTCAAGATTCGATGTCGAATGAACCACCTGAGCTACTTCGTGATCAAAGATTGACTTTTTGAACTACTTCTCATAGTCAAAAGGGGACGTCCAGCGTCCCCTTGGTTATTCATCTTATTTCGTAGTGAAGATATATTCGTTCAAGCGAGCTTTAACCAATTCCAAGTGATTGGATTTGTTGCGGATCTCGCTGTTTTTCAATGCGTAAGCTTCGAGTGTCTTGAAGTTGGCTTTGCCGGATACAATGTCAGCTCCGATCCCGCTCTTGAAGCTGGCATAACGCTCTTCCAGCAGATTGTCGAAGAATTTGTCCTCGATCATTCTAGCTGCTACCTTAAGTCCTTTAGCAAATGCGTCCATACCAGCGATGTGAGCGTAGAACAAGTCTTCAGGCTCGAAGGAACCTCTTCTTACTTTCGCGTCGAAGTTCACGCCACCGGCTCCAAGGCCGCCATTCTCCAGAATTTCGTACATAGCAAGCGTAACGGAGTACAGATCCGTTGGGAACTCATCCGTATCCCAGCCGAGCAGCATATCGCCTTGGTTGGCATCGATGGAACCTAACATATTATTAATGCGTGCAACGCGCAGCTCATGCTCGAACGTATGGCCGGCAAGAGTCGCATGGTTCGCTTCCAGGTTCAGCTTGAAATGGTCTTGCAAATTGTATTTTTGCAGGAAGGCGATCGTTGTAGCCGCATCAAAGTCATATTGGTGCTTGGTAGGCTCTTTCGGCTTAGGCTCGATCAGGAATTGGCCGGTGTAGCCGATTTCTTTCGCATAATCAAGAGCCATATGGAAGAATCTTGCCAGGTTGTCAAGCTCAAGACCCATATCTGTATTCAACAGCGATTCATATCCTTCACGTCCACCCCAGAACACATAGTTCTCGGAGCCGAGCTCAAGACCAGTCTCCAAACCTTTCTTCACTTGTGCCGCAGCATATGCAAATACATCCGCATTTGAGGTAGTCGCTGCGCCGTGAACGAAACGAGGGTTGGTGAACATGTTAGCCGTATTCCAAAGCAATTTAACGCCAGTGGATTTCATGCCTTCTTTGATCTTAGCTACGATAACGTCAAGGTTCTCGTTCGTTTCTTGCAGTGTAGCGCCTTCTGGAGCGATGTCGCGATCATGGAAAGCAAAGTAAGGAGCACCAAGCTTCTCAAGGAACTCAAAGTTTACTTCCACGCGATCCTTCGCCAAATCCAGACCCGTACGAGTCTCCCAGGGACGAATCATATTGCCTTGACCAAATGGGTCGCTTCCGTTCATCGTCAAAGTGTGCCAATAAGCAACCGCAAAACGCAGATGCTCTTTCATAGTTTTGCCGAGAACGACTTCGTCCTCATTATAATGTTTGAATGCCAGCGGATTGTTGGAGCCTGAACCTTCATACTGGATTTTGCCTACGTTTTTGAAATAACTCATGCTTGAAATCCTCCCAGTCTAATTTAGAATTACTTTTGGAAAGTAAGCCTTTACATCGTGATGATTATTAGTAGCATGGCCTAAATTTATACGGGGCATGCTGCTTGATATTCTTATCCTAACACGGTCAACTTAGTTTGTCTAGTAAACTAACTAAGTTATTGATTTAGCTCAACGGTTATGTGTATGATGTAGTTATCTTTCAGTAGAATTGTGGGGTACTAATCATGAAAATTACGGGCGACCAGCAACTGATCAAGAAAATGAACAAAACGATCGTTCTGGATACGATCCGCGAACGGCAGCCCTTGTCCCGTGCCGATATAGCCGCGACGCTTGGCTTGAACAAAGCCACCGTGTCTTCACTCGTATCTGAGCTGATCGAAAGCCAGCTGGTGACCGAGATTGGGCCGGGCGAGTCAAGCGGCGGACGGAAGCCTACGCTGCTGCTGTTCAACCGGGGGGCCGGATACGCCATCGGGGTAGATATCCGCGTCAACGATCTCTTTGCGCTGCTCGTTGATTTGGAAGGCAATGTCATTCAGGAAAGAACGATTCCGCTGGATGATTCCTCCCCTGACCATGCGCTTGACCAAATTCATAAAATAATCACCTGGCTCAGCAAAAAAGCCCCGGAATCTCCTTATGGCATCGTCGGCGTCGGGATTGGCGTTCCGGGATTAGTCAATGAGAAGAGCCGAATCGTTTCCGCCCCGAACCTGGGCTGGAACAATGTAGCTTTGCAAAACTCGCTCATGTCAGAGTTCGGGGAGAATATCCATATAGATAATGAAGCCAACGCAGGAGCCATCGGCGAGAAATTGTACGGGGCTGGGCGCGACGCGGCTAATTTGATTTATCTCAGCATCGGCGTCGGCATCGGCTCAGGCATGATCGTTAACGGAGAGCTCTACCGCGGCATTTCCAACTTTTCCGGCGAGGTGGGGCATATGACGGTCACCGAGAACGGCCCCCTATGCCGCTGCGGGAATCGCGGCTGCTGGGAGACGCTCGCTTCGGAGAAAGCACTGCTCGACCGCGCTGCCCAGCATTGGAAGGATAATGCGGCCGCCTCTGAGGAAAAGGGGCTGGCCCGTCTGTTGAATTTGGCTCGAAAAGGAAATCCCGATGCGATTACCCTGCTGCAAGAGACGGGAAACCATCTGGGCGTCGGTCTAGCCAACCTCGTCAACATTCTGAATCCCGAATTGATCGTTATCGGCAACCGCCTCTCGATGGCCGGAGATCTGCTTCAGGAGCCGATGCTGCATACGCTGGAAAGCCGCAGCCTATCCTATCACATGAAGAAGACGCATGTCGCCTTTGCCGAGCTGGGCATTCGCAGCACTGCCCTTGGAGCAGCCTCGATGCCGATAACTTCCTTTCTGGCCGATCCGGATGTAACTTCGCTGAAAATACAGCCTTAAACTGAAAAAGCCCTGACCAGGATGATATCCTGGTCAGGGCTTTTACTATTTTGGAGAAAATTAACAATCACTCATTGACAGGTTTTTTTTATAAATTTAATATAAATATTAAAAAACTTAGTAAAAAGAGGAGAAAAATTTTTAATACGGAGATTCTTTGAACTGTTAGGTTCAGTAGATCACCAGCAAATTGAATGCATCCACGCGTGTAGGCGCTGTCGTCAGAGCTATTTACTATAAAGTAATCAACATGGAGGATATATTAACAGAGAAGTAATTGTAGGATAAGGAGAACCGGTATGAAGGGAATCGTTATTAAAGAATTTATTGGCTTGATCCGAGGAATTAAGTCTATACTAATCGTTTTATTTATTACGGGAGTATCCATTTTAGCGGCACGGAGTTTGAGAAATAGCCCCCTATTTATGGACGAATCCTCAAATCCATCGGCTACGGCTCTCGCTGGATTATCTTTTATACTTGTTATCTTTGGAGCTCTATTTGTGCTTACTCTTTCGCATGATATTGTGAATCGCGACATTCAACTACAGCGCATCCGACTTTTAATTACAAAAACCTCACGCACTTCAGTGATTCTGGGTAAGTTCTTGGCGGTTTGGTTATTTTGGGTCATCGTATCTCTCATTTCATTTGTACTGGTATCCTTCATTACCCGAACATTTGTCATTCATGAATTGCTATTTCTATGGATATATCTTGCCTTCCTGGCCAGCATTTGTGTGATGCTGTCGACCGTAGTGATAAACCACGCCTATTCCGTTATCCTGAGCGTGCTGCTCGGTTTAGCCCTGCCGATTTTTGGAACCTGGAGCTTATTCTCCTCCGTTGTACCTATTCGTGCTCTACGTTATGTACTCCCCTACTACCCAATGTCTGAACAACCAGTACTGCTGCTCGTAACTGTGGTCGAAGTCTTGGTCTTCTTAGCAGCCGCCATGGTTTTGTTTCAGAGAAAGGATTTATAAGCATGAAAGCGTTAGTCGTGAACCAATTGTCTAAAGAATATAGAACGAAGAAGGCCGTGCAGGAAATCAGCTTTAGTCTGGAGGCTGGAGAAGTATTCGCTCTTCTCGGAAGAAATGGAGCAGGCAAGAGTACCACAATCAACATGCTGACGGGCATATTAACGCCAACCTCCGGCACTATCGAGATTCTGAATACACCTTACAAGCATATGAATAAAATCAAACAGCGCCTCGGCGTCTTGCCAGATAACAGTAATTACTACAATGAGATGACCGCCATCCAGCACATGAAATTTTTCGCTCAAGTTAAAGGAGTTTCTGCCCGAAAGGACTCCCTTGCCGCCCTGCTTGAATCGGTAGGCCTAGGAGAGGATTTGGGCCGAAAGGTCGGGCAATTCTCGCTTGGAATGAGAAAAAAATTAGGCATCGCTCAGGCATTGATCGGCTCCCCGGAGTTGATCTTTCTAGATGAGCCCACCTCGACGCTGGACGTCGAGTCCGCACTGCAAATTCGTCAATTGATCAGTACGCTAGCGTCTAGAGGCATTACTATATTTATGACGTCCCACAATCTCGAAGAAATTGAACGCATCTGTGATCGGGTGGCCATTCTGAACCATGGAAAAATTGAAAAAATGGGAACCTTGGATCAGCTTCGCGAGGCACATACCCGCAAGATAAACTTAACCATCAAATATCAAGCCAGCGACCAATCCCAAGAAAGCCTGTGGCTGGATCGGTTACAGCAGATGGTCGGTTCAGTGCGGCATAAGACCCCTTATGTCGAGATTGAACTGGACGAGGAAGAGGTTATCCCGGAAATTGTCGAAGCCGCAGTAGCGTGTAGAATAAGAGTTTACAGCCTGGAACGGGAAAAGGTCTCGCTGGAGAATATTTTCCTGGATGAGAAGCTTGCCTGAGGCAAATCGGCTTGATGCATCTCTTTAATCGCGAACAGCCCCCCATGAATCATCATGGCGAGGGCTGCTTTTTCTGTGCCGTATTCTTCTAGATCTATATAACCCGACTTAAAAAGTGCTGCAGAAAGCGATCGGCGTCTACCCTCGTGCATACTTTGATCCTAGGTTCTCCTTCAGTCGATCCCACCGTTTGGCCTGCGGCGGCCCCTTCGGTAACGACCGTAACCCGCATCGCTTCACACGAAACAAGGCTCGGATCTATAGCCACGCCTACCGCAAGCGGATCATGCAAGCCGCAGCCGCCAATGCCGGGATAGCGGGTTTCATAGGCGCCGATGTAGAACTCCGTCATCTCCGCAAACAACCGTCCCAGCTCATGGCCGGAATTGCGCCACGTCTCCAAATGCACGCTGGACAGCAGTGTCTGCAGCGTAACGTCCAGTCCGACGAGCTTCAGCCGAACGCCGGACGCAAAGACGACCGCTGCTGCCTCCGGGTCAGCCACAATATTCGCTTCGCCGTGAGGGGTAATATTGCCGGGAACGGTGACCGCCCCGCCCATGACCACGACTTCACCGATCAGGGGAACGATTTCCGGCGCCTTCTCGATAGCCAGCGCCAAATTCGTCAACGGCCCTACGGCGATGATCGTCATTTCATGCGGCCGCTCCTTCACTTGCTTAATGATATAGTCAGGCGCCGCCAGTTTAGCCTTTTGTCCGTGCGGCTCTCCCTTAAGCGCATTTCCAAGTCCGTCCTCCCCATGAATATGCCTTGCATAACGCTTATTCAGGGTACCGCTTAACGGTGCGCCGGCTCCTTCGTATACGGGAACAGACTTGCCCAGCTTCTCCAGCACGTACAAGGAATTGCGGGTCGCCTCCTCTACGCTAATGTTCCCGAAGCAGGTAGTTAGAGCAATCAGCTCCAGCTCGGGAGAATGTGCGGCGTAGGCGATAGCCAGAGCGTCATCGATGCCTGTATCTACATCCATAATGATCGGTTTCAAATCTAATCTTCCTCCTTTGACAAGATGAAGCGGTTAAATCTAGTACATATTATATACCTTATTGCTAAAAATAAGATATCTGATCCTCTGTGCGTTTCATCACAGATTTGCAATTAATATCGTTATATTGTAATATTACGATATTATGATGTCGTTAAAGATGGAGGTTGCTTATGGATAACAACTTCAACGCTTACGAAGAAGCTGCCGAAATGCTAAAAGCGCTGGCTCATCCCGTTCGCCTCTGCATTGCCCGCGGGCTGCTAAAAAATGGCCCCTGCAATGTCTCCTACATGCAAGATTGTCTGGAAATCCCGCAATCTACAGTTTCTCAGCATCTGCAGAAGCTGAGAACGAGCGGGATCGTAAAGGCGCAGCGCCAAAGGCATGAAATTCATTACACCATTGAGAATGAGATGGTCAAGCAGCTCATACGTACTTTATTTGGGGAGGAATAACTAATGAAGAGAAAAATTTTGATTGTTGGCGGCGTAGCAGGCGGCGCCTCCGCAGCCGCTCGGCTCCGCCGGCTGGATGAAGAAGCTCATATCGTCCTGTTCGAGCGTGATCCGTATATTTCTTTTGCCAATTGCGGACTGCCTTATTACATTGGGGATACGATTAAAGAGCGTTCGAAGCTGATTGTACAGACGCCGGAGGCGATGCGCCAGCGTTTCAATATCGATGTCCGTACAGGAAGCGAGGTACTCTCTCTCGATCCGGCGGCACGCACAGTAATGGTTCGCAGCGAAGAACGCGGAGAATACGAGGAATCCTATGACGCCGTAATTCTGTCGCCTGGAGCAAAACCTATCCGGCCAGCACTGCCGGGCATAGAGCATCCGTTAATTTTTACGCTGCGCAATATTCCGGATACGGATCGAATTAAAGAACAGGTAACGGAAGCAGGCCGCCGCTCGGCTGTTGTTATCGGGGGTGGATTTATCGGCGTCGAAATGGCGGAGAACTTGCGGGAAATCGGTCTGGATGTCACCCTTGTAGAGGCAGGCCCGCAGATTTTGGCGCCCTTTGACGGAGAAATGTCTAATATGCTGGCAAAAGAAATGGAGCAGCACGGTGTAAAGCTGCGGCTTGGAGACCGTGTTACTGCCTTCGAGGATGCCGACGGCGAGGTAATGGTCAAGCTTGCCAGCGGGACGGAAATCCAGGCAGGCCTCGTCATTTTGGCCATCGGCGTCACTCCGGATACCCGCTTCCTGCAATCCAGCGGCATTGGTATTGGTCCGAAAGGCCACATCCTTGTTAATGAGCATATGGAGACGAATCTTAAGGATGTATATGCCGTCGGTGATGCTGTTGAGACAACCGATTTCGTCAGCGGCTCGCAGACGGCGGTTCCTCTGGCCGGCCCGGCTAACAAGCAAGGAAGAATTGCCGCGGATAACATCTGCGGGCTGGGAACGACGTATAAAGGAACGCAAGGCACATCCATTATCAAGGTATTCAGCCTGACCGGAGCGTCGACTGGTAATAACGAGAAGACGCTGCAGCGTCTCGGCACGCCTTATCATGCGATTTATGTGCATCCAAGCTCCCATGCGACTTACTACCCGGGAGCCTCGCCGATGACGATCAAGCTGCTGTTCGGCCCTGCAGGCGACGTGCTCGGAGCGCAGGCCGTTGGACAAAGCGGCGTAGACAAACGGCTTGACGTTCTGGCCTCGGCCATTCGCTTTAAAGGCAGCATCACGGATCTAACCGAGCTCGAGCTAACCTATGCACCCCCGTATTCGTCTGCAAAAGACCCGGTAAATATGGCCGGCTATGCGGCGGAGAATGTGTTAACCGGGAAAACGCATGTATTTCTGCCGAGAGAGCTGGAAGACAGAGATAAAGGCAGCACTCTGCTGGTCGACGTAAGAACAGCGGCAGAGCATTCGCGCGGCCATATTCCCGGCTCCATCAATATTCCTATTGATGAGCTGCGCGATCGCCTGGACGAGCTGGATGCCAGCAAGGAAATTTGGGTTTATTGCCAGGTTGGTCTTCGTGGATATACAGCCTCCCGCATTCTAAACCAAAACGGTTTCCGCACCCGAAATCTGACCGGCGGTTATGTGACCTACCAAATGCATACGTATAAACCTGGACAGTAACAGAGGCGCAGGTCTCAGAAATAACATCATTTGATCGGCTCCTATCCTACTCAGGATGATTCATAATGTTTTCAAGCTCCTGCAGCGCAGGAAAAACAAATAAACCGGCCTTCACTCCGCCATTGGAGGGATAGGCCGGTTTATTTTCCGTTTTTTTGATCCATTATTTCTTTGGGTTATCTTGCGTGTTATTCATCAACAGCTTCTCTTGATCCTCCGCATCCAAATAGGGCTTGTTCACAAAGTAATACATAAAGCCCATGAATATGACGCCTCCGATCAAGTTGCCAATCGTGACCGGAACCAAATTATGCAGCACGCCAGCGAAGGAAATTGTGCCTGGATGGTTCAATACGAGCGCAATCGCGAACGTACACATGTTGGCTATGCTATGCTCGTATCCCGAAATAAAGAAGCAGAACACGAACAGCATCATCGCGAACATTTTAGCTCCGTCCCCTTTTAAGGACATGGGAATAAAGAACGCAAGGCAAACCAGCCAGTTACACAAAATAGCCCGGAAGAACAATTCGGACGCAGACGTCGTCATTTTATGCTCTACTACGTTTAGCAGAAAGCTGTTTACCGACGAATCCGTGAATAATCCGGTTAAAAAGATCAGAAGAGCGAAGGCCGCAGCCCCCATGATATTGCCTGTGTAACTGAAGACCCACAGCTTAATCGTTTCAATCCACTTTAGCTTTTTCCTTAAGGCGGCATACGTATAGTAGAACGTATTCCCCGTGAACAAATCCCCGCCCCCGTAAGCGATCAGGATTATAGCCGCACCAAATGTAATGGCTGCCATCGGATAGGTCAACGGCGACTGCTCCAAATAGAAGAAATTGCCCGTCTTAAAAGCAACAATAACCCCGAACCCGATAAACATACTGGCGAGCATGGATCTTGCGATGTAATGGAGCAGGTTCTGCTTGTAGATCCGATGCTTTTTCACAGCCAGCTCCTCTACTTTGTATAGCGATTCTGTTTCCATAGCGCCTCCTATGTATTATATTCTTCCTCATTCTCCATATATCTTGACCGATGTCAAGGCAAAACCAAGTATATTTAGCACCGGACTAGTTTAATACAATGCCAGACCGCTTTTAGCGATATTTACACCACTATGTCATAATTAAACGTACCTTTCCATTTTGATATTTACTTTTCCAAATAAATTGTGCATAATAAGATGTATAGTATGATAATGATTATCATTATTGATCGTTGGCAAGCTACCAGTACAGGAACGAATTCCCGAATGTTCCATCCGTATATAAGTTTTGAATCAGCTTCTATAAACATTAAGGAGTCAGTGCCCATGAACGTATCTACGCGTAAAGCTTCCCTGCAAGTCGATGATTATCTGGATCTTCTGAATCTGGCTACCCGGTTGGGCGACTTGAAGTGGCAGAAAGAGATCATTCGCAGACTAGAATATATGCAGGATACCGTAGCCGAGATGAACCGTTAAATAATTCTTGCACCGTCAAGGCGAAATAGATGGATGCAAAATAACCTTAGTCCGGTTAAATTCCGAACTAAGGTTATTTTTATCCATCAGACCCTGAGCTAATCAGAGCTGGCATTAAGCAATGCCTTACTTTTCCTCAATAGCTCTTCCCAGGCTTCCTCAAATGTCTTTTGGTCTTCCGCTGCAGCGGTTAATTCTTCAATAATAGTAAGCGCCAATTGATTCTGCTTCGCAGTCCCTATAGGCGGAGCTTTATACTCGTTATTTGGAGTTCCAATATTTGCAGTGAACGCCTCCACGTTAAAAGCCCCGGACGGCGTATAAGATAAGTGTGTCATCAGGTGAGGATAATATAAAGAAGCTGCGATATGAGGCGCCGCTTCAACACTGTTCAAATACTTAATGACCTCCCACGCCTCCTCCACATGCCCGCTCGAGCGATTAATAGAGAATAACCCGTTAGGTTCGATGGAACTGCCCTGAGGGTTTCGTGGATCAATAGGTACTGACATCATTGTCCAGTCATCCGCAGATTCATTACTTAACAACAACGTTGCCAGTTCGCTGGAGCCGCCAATAAACATAGCCGTTTGCTTCATATCATCGATTTCAAAGACTTGTTCATCCATAAGAAGCGTGCCGTTCTTATAGTCGGCAATCAACCCTTCCGCCAGATCTCTCCAGGCGGGTTGATCCAAAACAAGCTGCCCCTCACCATTGAATAATTGCATGCTGTGAATATTCCCTGCGATTTCAAGCATTATTCTCCAGTGATTGCTTCCCAAATAATAGCCATAGACCGGCTTATCATTTGCTTCCAGCGATGAGAAGCGCTCTGCCAATTGTCGAAATTCAGACCAACTCAACTCAGCTTCTGGCTCACTAATTCCAAGCTGTCGAAACAGCTTGCGGTTGACAAACAACACACCGCGTTCAAAGGTTGGCGACATCCCGATAATGCTGTCATTAGACTGCTTGGTTGACTCGGCAAGATACTGCTGAATCTCATTTAGCTCATAGTTATCGCGCTTGATTAAAGGCTCAAGATCGACAAGTTCAACGTTCTCGGCAATACCTTCCGGCCGAAAGCGGAAGAACATATCGGGTTCTTCTGTTTGTATTAAGTCCCGAAGACGTTGTTCCACGCCCTCAAATATGTTCTCATCCTCTGGCTGAATAATTTGAGCTGGCATTGCATCGATCACTTCCAAGGTAATATGCGGAAATTTTGAACGAATAATGCTCTCATAGCTAAAAAATGTCTTATTATCCACCATGATTTTCATAACGATCGGCTCCGGCGGCTTCGAGTGCTCCTTGCTGCATCCGACTAGCAATCCCGCAATGATCACTATACAGCACATCATAACGATGCTTCTATTCATCTATTCTCTCCCCCATATTATTGGCTACCATTGTCCAGAATCGCCTGACCTCGCGCTTGTATCGATTGCAGCGCCGCTTCGACCGTTACCGTTCCAGATATTGCTTGTTCGGTTTCCTCCAATACGATGTCTTCAATTTGTGCCATCACTTCATCGGAAATTTGCATACCCTCCAGTGTCGCAATGGAATCCAAAGAGAAGAATGGATCCAGCCTTCTTTCCGGTACGACTTCTTCCTTCTGCAATTGGGATCTGGCCAGCAGGGAGTAAGGGTTAGCCTCTGCATTCTCCCTGGCCCATTCTTCACCCATAATGAATTTGATAAACGCTTTAGCTGCACCAAGCTGCGCTGCTTCTTTCGAAACAGCTATAATATCGAACAATTGATATTCTGGGTTGCTCCCCGACTGCGACGATCCCTGAGGCAGGGTCACGACTCCCCAATCTATCTTTTTTTCTTCTGCTACGGCTTGTGAATTAATGATGCTTAGATAGCTGGTATCTCCTGCAAACATGGCTGATTTCCCCATCACAAATGGATGATTTCTATACTGCGTTTCCGGGCTGTAAGCTGAGCTTGGAAGCGTAAAGACAGCTCCGGTCTTGAGCGCTTTTGCCAGTTGGCCATAGATAGACTTCCAGCTTTCCGTGTTTAACAGAAACTGCTTCCCGTCTGGGGAAAAGAGGGAAAGTCCTTCAGATCTGCCTATTTGCAAAAGTTGATCAAGTACGGAAGGCTCCTGAGAAGAGTAGCCGTAGATGGGCTCATCTTCGCTGATCCCCCCCTGAAAAAGGCTTGCCTGATCATAGACTTGTTCCCAGGTCATGTGATCCTCTGGCAGGGGAACCCCATACTGGCGAAACAGCCCGGCATTATAATATAAAGCCTTGCTTTGCAGCGTGGCCGCGCCTCCGTACATGACTCCGTCTATATTATCGCGAAGAAGCTGGAGCACGGCCGGGTGCAGCCCCTCCGGATTCCATCCTTCCTCCTTGAGCATCGGCTCAAGGTCATATAACAGCCCTTGTTCTACCAGCTCTATGTATTGTTCCTTGGTAATATGCAGCAAATCCGGCTGTTTCTCCGCAAGCTCTTTCTCCCAATTTGCTTCACCTGGACCAGGCAGCTTAGTGATCAAGGTGATATTCCCATTTTTGATCGAAAAGGGCGTTCCATACTGCTCCTTAAAAATTCGTTCATTATAAGTTAATACCGTTAATATCGTCTTCTTGCCTGGATCCCATTGCTCCGGGTTGGATGTCCCGCTCGTACATGCCGTAAGCAGCACAATAGCTATTAAGACAATAAAAGCTCTCATCATATCCTCCTTTACATAGGTGATTACGCCAGCACCAAATTATAGAATTAATTATATCATTTGTATATCAAGTTATTTGTTATAAAAATCGAATAATGATATCGTAAAAGGACCCTTCCCCTTGCTTTCAGGAGTCTGGTCCTTTGTTTGCATTCTGTGAAGGCCTGATTTATGCGGTATATCGCTTGGCCTGAGTATGGAACATCTCTGCATAAGTACCATTTAAGCGAACTAAGTCATCATGACTCCCCTCTTCAACAATTTCGCCGTTGTTCAAAACAATAATTTTATCCGCAAATCGGCAGCTGCTTAAGCGATGCGAGATCATAATCGTAGTTTTACCTTCATATAGATTTGCGAATTTATCGTATATTTCCGCTTCTGCTCTTGGATCCAATGCCGCTGTCGGTTCATCAAGAATAACAATTTGAGCATCTCTTATAAACGCTCGGCTTAGCGCAATCTTCTGCCATTGCCCCCCTGACAATTCGTATCCGTTGCTGAACGCCGGTCCAAGCTCCGTGTCCAGACCGTTCGGCAGCCGCTCCAGCAGCCCGCCAATGCCCGATTTAGCAGCAGCCGATTGCACAAAGGCATCTTCATGCATTCGGTCATGTCCCATTGCAATATTCTCACGGGCCGTCAGTTGATAGCTTACGTAATCCTGGAATACGGCGGACACATTCTTACGCATACTTGTGGGATCAATGGAGTCAATGTCAATTCCATCAAACCGAATAGTTCCGCTGTCCGGCATATAGAGTCCTAGCAAACATTTGACCAGCGTACTTTTCCCTGCGCCATTCTCTCCTACAATGGCTATCTTCTCTCCCGGTTTGATTGTAAAGCTAATTCCTTTTAATTGAGGGGCAGAATGACTTGCATATGTAAAATAGAGATTGTCAACTTCAATCATGGTAGTTAATTGATCAGGAAACTTCTGTGTTCGTTCGTCCGTGCTCTCGTCTTCCAAATCCAGATAATTCAATACCTCGCTTACAAAAAGAGACTCTTCGTAAATACTGGCTATATTAGAGCCCAAGCTGGTTATCATAAATTGAATTTGCCCGATGGCCTGAGTCAATGAGACATAATGACCGATCGTCAATGCACCACTGGCACCAAAGAAGATAAGAATAATAATCGCAGCAGTATTTAATAGATTATGGGATAAGTGAACCAATAGCATCTTTGAACCTGAACGCTTCTCCAGCTCATAACGTTCATTCGACGTTTGCCAAAATAGGGTCTTCCATTTGGAGAATAAATAAGATACGTAGTTATATACCCTCAGCTCTTTGGCAGCAGCTCTGCTATGAAGCGTTGTTAGCAAATAATGAGCTTTTCGTTGCGTTGGCGTTTGGGAAACCATTTGATTGTATTTTTGCCTGCCAAAATAGGTGTTTACCAGAATGTTTGGAACGAGCATGAGCAGGACGGCTACAGCCAATATCCAGTGAAAGGACAGTATAACAACGACTAGTCCAACCATAGTAATGATCGTACGAGCAGCGTTTAGAATTAAATTGAAAATATTAAACCCCTTTATATCCACGCCGAATGCTGCTTTCTCTAGTTGGTCATAGTAATCCGCCCGGTCATAGAAGCTTAAGGGCAACCGAGCTGACTTATGGATTAATAGCTGCTCAAAATGGTACTTCAGCTTTTGCTGAGCCTGAAGTCCGACTAATGTTTCTATATAAAAGCAGACTCTTTCAAAAAGCATGATAGCCGCTTGAATGGCTAACAATTGGAAAGCATCAGGTAGTAATCCTTGCTGCTGATTAAATATCTTGGTGATGGTATCAATTAGTTCCTTCACAAGATAAATTTGAACAATCGGCACGAAAGAAGGAATTATTTTAAGCAGCACGAGAAAAACCGTCGTCCCGGGAATGACCCTGAGCATAATCGGTATGAACCGGCGAAACATATCGATAACGACTTTTTTCTTCTCCTGAAATGTGCTTCCCGCACTATGAATCGAGTTTTTCTGCATAATATCCACCTTAACCATAATAAATATTAAGTGAAGAGTGAGGTTCACTCTTCACTTATACGTATGAGATTTAACAACTGCAGCTTGATCCTTTGTAGCCAGAACCGCTACCGCAATTCTCCAGGTAGTGTTCCTTAACATTTTTAACAATTTGGTACGGTAGTGGTTTTCCATTCTGGTCATAGGCTTGTGTTGTACATTGCGTACTAGTGCAAGGCTCATACATTTGGCACATTTTCTTCCCTCCTTTCATCTTCTAATTTTTCTAACATTGACTTATGCGATACAATTAGCAGCTGCAGCTTGATCCCTTGTAGCCAGAACCGCTGCCACAGTTCTCCAGGTAGTGTTCCTTAACATTTTTTATGATTTGGTACGGCAGTGGCTTTCCATTCTGGTCATAGGCTTGTGTTGTACATTGCGTACTAGTGCAAGGCTCATACATATAGCACATTTTGGTCCCTCCTTTCATCATTGATATGTATAGTCAAAGGCATTTGCCTCAACTATCTAGCAAGAGGGTTATGCTGTCTTGGCTATCATTCCTCTTTCAAGCAATAGAGCAAATTGCTCCTCATCAAACACAAGACTCTTTGTTAACACTTCGGCTCGCGGTGATAAGTAATAAATAAAAGGGAAGTATCCTGTTTGCATCATTTTCATATCTGCGGTGGTGATTGCCACAACCGGCATCGTCAATTGAAATTTATGTATGTTGTTGATAACTTCCTCTTCCAGGCCTACCGTCATCAGAATCAATTGAAGATCTGCATGCTGCCTGTGGAAGTTTTCAAGTATCGGATAAAGCGGCTTACACTGATCGCAGCCAAGCGAGGTAAGCGCTATCAAAAAACCGTTTTTACGTATTTTTGTTAAATCAATGTTTCCCTGGTTGACAGATTCAAATTGTAATTTGTTAAACACTTGCCCCTTGGGAACCCCATGATCTTCCTTTAAAAGAGTCGGCCCGCTGTCCGCCTCCCTGTTCTGCATGAATTGTCTATTCCTGCCCAACTGAATAATGAAGTACGATTGCAAAGCGACGATGATCCACAAGACGAGATACGACAAATTAAATAGATTCATCTTGGATTTTCCCCTATGATTAGTTTTCTGTTCTTCAGCATTAAGTAAATACTTAATAAGCCTATCGAAAGTCCGACACAACTGATTAGTTCAGTGACATCAAGTAGAAGAATAGAAGAGGTCTCGTTAATGGCGATACCGGCTGCCGACAATACGAATAACGGAGTGACTTTCCATATCGTTCCCCACCCAAGCTTCTCTTCGCTTGCCTTCCCGAAGCAATTGCAGGTAACATCCAGCTTCTTGTAAAGGGATAAACCGGCTACAAAATAAAACGAAAGGAATAAAAGCAACGCTCCAAGCTTCCCTATTTGACGCACAGAATCTATTAATAGCAAGACAGCAATAACAATTTCAGCCGCCATCACAAACCATGCTGTAAACTTAGGAAAGCCTAACTTTTCAATGGTTTTCTTGAAATCCTTATAAGATAGAAACTTCGAGATAAAGGAATATATAAGAATAGTTGATAAAAATATGGATATTCCTAAACCAACATTCATACCAATTCCTCCTAGATTTTAGAATTAATTGTATTCTATGTTATTAAAATTTGGACTGTCAATCCTAATTTGGCAAATTGTGGTTTATTAACATAAATTATTGATTTTTATAAGAAGAAAAATCTATCGATGTACTTTCTAAGCAGACACAGCACTTTAAATTGACATAAATTCCATTTAAATGTATATTAGATGTGTATAACGATTTACTACCCACTTACGACGGAAGCACCCGTAAGAGCAGGCGCCAGCGCCTATTCTCACGGGTGCTTTTTTGTCGTTTGGGACGAGTTTCTAATGTAAACAAACAATGACTAAAGGAGATGAGTGAAAATGGATTTACGTAAAGAGGGAATACGAAGACGGAGAACGGCGTTAGCGATCGGAGTGCTAATTTTCCTGTTTCATCACCTTATGACCCCAGCGTCCTCTGTCAGAGCGGCTGCTCTGGAATTTACCGATTCCGTGAAAGCCGCTCTGGAGAAAACAGCGGAGGCTGCGGACGGTAGCGCTAAGACCCGGTTGATAAAGCAGTACAATGATCTGGCCGCTCTTCAGAAGCAAATAGATGCACAGGACGCCAAGACCAACAGTTTGCGCTTGGGCAATGAAATGCGGCTTACCGAAGTGCGCAAGCAGATCACGAATCTGGACGCCGACAAAATCCTCAAGCTGGACAATCAGGCCAAAGCTGCCCGTAGCAAGCTTCAGCCGTTAATCGATTTGCATAGCTCCTTGAATAAACAGGCCACAGCCGTCAAATCTTTGAAAGACAAGAGTCTGTACAAAAAGCTGAAGCAGCAGGCCGACGCGATAAAGCCAGCGATTAACCTCGCTCGCCTCCACATTCGAAACAAAGATGCCGAGCTGAAGGCCGCCAAAAGCGAGAAGACAAGGAAAACGAAAGAAATTCGAGCGATCCTAGCCCAAATCGATACCGTTAAAATTAAACTCAAGGCGGAGCGAACCGCTATTACCAGTAAGAATAAGAGCATATCTACTGAATGGAAAAATTTCAAAACAGCTCTTAAAAATAAAGATGCCGGCAGAGCCGCAGATACGCTGAACCGTTTAACGAATCTATCCAATCAGGTTCTAACTCATAAGCAGAGCATGTACAAGCTCGAAGCTCAAATAGCAGATATTATAAAAAAAGCGTCCGCTAAAACAAATTCAAAATAAACTGCAGCTCATGCCTGACAATGCGTCTGATCCTGGCTGGCTAACAGCTTTGTCCGGTATTCGAATGGGGAAACTCCCTCCAGCTCCTTAAATACACGGGAGAATTGCTTCGTATTCTCGAAGCCTACCGCTGTCCCGATATCCGCAAGCCTAAGCGTCTGATCGTGCAGCAGCTGCTTGGCCTTGCGGATCCTTACTTTTTTCAAATATACTACAAAGCTCTCCCCGGTGTACGCCTTAAACGCCTCGCTAAAATAGGAATAATTCAACGACACATGATTGCTGACGATCGCCATATTGAGGGAACGATGATAATTGTCTTCAATATAGGCTACCGCTTCCTTCATGTCGCCATGCTCGGAATGGGCGGAACGAATTCCCTTAATATACTCATGCAAGCTGAACAATAGCTGCTCCAAAGATCTGAAATAATCATGAAAATGCCGAAAGCGGCTCATCGTACCGACCTTGCGGTACAGCTTAAGCACCTCGACGGATGCCTCCCCATACACGCGAAATACTTCGTCGAGCACCTGTTCATTGATCCTTTGACTAATTCGCTCAATATAGCCGATATCCAGCTTGGCTAGCTGATCGCTATGGAAAATAGCATGCAGCAAGGAGCTTATTTCCTTCTCACGGTTCATTCCCAGTATGTTGCCCAGCTTGCGGATGTCCTCCTCCGGCACGGGATAGAACAATCGTTGTCCCTGGATGTCCCGGTACCTGATCCATTGTATATGAGGATAAATGAAGGAATACTGCAAGGCCTGAAGCGCTTGATTGTAGCCTTTGTGAATATCCTCAAGCCGCTCCCCCTCCTCGCTTAACCCGAACAGCATTCCGTTCAAACCCCGACTCTCCGCCATTCGAGCCAGCTCGACAAATTTCTCGTCCGTGCTGCCGATGAGCACGACTCGACCCTCCCGATCATGCAACGACGCGTTCAGTGCAATGCCATCCCCGCAATGCAGCAGCTGCTCGACGAGCGCCATCAATTCTCCGCGCTTCATCTCTCGTCCATCCTCATACTTATAAGCTGCTACGGCTACCGTAAAAGGAGTGACATAGCTCGCAAAATCAATTTCCCGCTCCAGCTCCCGCCGTTCTTGATCGGCCAGCTCCGTCTGCAGCAGCAGCTCCTGCAAGCGGCTGGACTGCAGCTTGCGGCGGTAAGATTCTGCCCCCGCTATTGTCTCCGCTAACTGCAAACGCTTGTTAAGCTCCTCTTCGCATTTGCGCAGCGATACAAAAAGCTCATCCCGCCGAATCGGCTTCAGCAAATAATCCTGGGCCTGATATTTGATCGCAGCCCTGGCGTATTCAAAATCCTCATAGCCGCTAAGAATGATAATGTTCGGCTTGGAACGCTGCTCTCCCGATGAATCGATGTCACTCAGCTTCTCTATTAAGGTAATCCCATCCATCACCGGCATGCGAATATCCGTAATGAGAATGTCCGCTCCTTCACTGCAATACAATGCGAGTGCTTCTTCCCCCTGTGTGGCCGTCATGATGGCATAGGTATCAGGAAATTCGCGCTCAATCATCATTTTTAGCCCTAAACGGATATTCTTCTCGTCATCCACGATCAACAGCTTTCTCAATGTCCATCCCCCTTCCTGTTAGCAGCACCTTCGGGATTCTCATGACAACCTCGGTATATTGCCCCCACACGCTGGTGATTTCTAGACCATAGGGCCTGCCGTAATAGAGCAAAATCCGTTCATGAACGTTGCGGAGACCGATCCCTTCCGTCTTCTCCTCGCTCCGCCCAAACGCCACCCGCTCTCTTTCCTGCAGCCCTGCAGCCACGATGCTGGCATTAATCCGGCTTAAATGGATCTCATCCATGCCTCTGCCGTTATCGGCCACCGTGATGACAATTCCGTTATTTTCCCAGTCCTTCACGGTAATCTTGATCTCGCGGGATCGGTCTTCCCCGTCTGGCCAGGCATATTTGATGCAATTTTCGACAAGCGGCTGAAGCGACATCTTCAGCACCTCCAGCTCCATAAAATAGGACGGGATGTCTAAAGACAACACAACAGGCTCGTCAAAACGTATATTCATAATATCGATATAATTTTCAATATGGCGTATTTCGTCCTTGAGTTTTACATATTCACCTGTCCATTTGAAATTGTAGCGCATCATCCCGCCCAGCGAGGTTAATACGTCCGAAATTGTCCTCTGGTTCTCAATCTCGGCCAGCATTTTGATATTTTCAAGCGTGTTGTAGAGGAAATGCGAATCGATCTGGCTGTATAGAGTCCGCAGCTCCGCCTCCTTCGTAATGGCCTGCTTTCGGACTCCCTGTGCGATCAACTCATTAATCGTTTGCAGCAATTTATTGAAATGATGCGCCAGCTCGCCGACCTCGCCGCTTCCTTCAAGGCGCGGGGCCGTTGTATTGAGCTCCCCTTTGCGTACCTTTTTCATTGCTTCGGTTAGACGTCTTAAGCCTTTTAGAATCATAGAATTCAAGAAATACGTAATCACCGACAGGACAAGAATCAATATAATGTTGGCGGCGATGATCTGCTTTTTTAATTGGGATATATGATTTAGAGGCTCTTCCATCGATATAATATTAAGCAGATGCGCTCCCACCCGTTCTACCGGGGAGGCCGTAAGCAAATACGAACGATCATTGATCTTGAACTCGCTTTTTCCCTCGCCGCTTTGCTGCAGCTGAGCGAATTGATGACGAACTTCCTCTACCAGCGCCTCATTATCGCCGGAAATATTTCGTCTCTGATCCATAAACAGTACGCCGTCTCGATCCATGATCATCATTTGGTATTCAACGTCCCCGATGCCGGCAAATGTCTTCGGCGAAAACTCCTTCAGCAGCATTTCGATGCTGATAATTCCAACATGCCTGCCGCCCTTGTTGATTTCCCGCAGCAGGGATACCTTGGGCTGATCGACATTCGGCTCTATCGTATAGCGCTTCATAATATCCCGATCGCCGTTCTGGAACACCCACATTTCGGCATTGCCCAACGAGCTGGCCTCGGCAAACCAGGATTCATTCTGAATCCGCTTCTCATGGAATACGATCGGCCATATTTCGTGAATCAGCGGATTATTCCCGAAGAGCCGCCAATGAAGAATACTCGGATTATTGAATTGAATTCGACTGAAGTCGGCAAAGGTTCCCCTGGTGAGCTCCAGCAATTCAATCGTTCCCGGCTCCTCATCTAGGCTTAAATAATCCATTAATTCCTGATCTAAAGTCGAAATTTGTGCAGCTGACTCCATGATCTCGATTTGTTTCTCGATGTGGAATTTCTCCAGCTCCAGCATAAATTGGCTTTGCTTCAGCGCATCCCGGGTATATGTCTTGCTAATTTCATTGAAGAAGTAATTGGAAATAATGATGCTCGGAATCAAAATGATAACAATATACGCGGTTACAAGTCGGCTCTGCATCGATCTGCGTTTGAGCCAATAAATGACCGGCTGTCCAGCCGAGATCATACGCTGCTTCATCCCCTGCACTTCCTGTCTGCACAAAAATACGTTACCTTACGGCCACTCGTACATATTCTACTTGAAAACAAGGCCAAAGGGGCCCCCACCCGGCCAAGCCGGACATGGGGTACCCCGTAACAATAAAGGCTATTCTTCTATTCAATAAACTTGGCTAGCTTTTTCAGGTTTTCCTCGTATTTCTTCTGCTTGTATTCCTGAACTTTGGCAAAGCCCAGCTCATCCCGTTTCTTCAGGTAGTCGTTCCAGATTTTATCGAACTCCTCATCCGATTTGGATAGTACTAATTTAGGCAGTACCTTGCCCCACTCCTGCAAAATTTTCGTATTCATGATGCCTTCATCCGAGTTGCCGAGCGGATCGATCTGGTCGAATTGCGAGAAGCTCATCGTCTTGCCGCGCGTCCAGTCTTCCATTTGCTTAAACGGCTCCACGGCAGGCGGTGCCCAGGCCGGAGTCATGTTTGTGTCCATGAGCATCCAGAACGTATGGGAAGCGCCGTACTGCTTATCGAAGGAGCTGCGGTCGTTATTCAGCATATCGACCACTTCCGGCAGGAATTGATCCTTGCCATCGATCGTATCCCAGGTTACGCCCTTCTTCCCGAGGAACGTATCCCGCTGGCCTTCCTCTGAAATCATATAATCCAGGAAGCGAATGGCCCGAGCTTTATCTTTAACATTTTTGGAGATCAAAGTAATCGTCCAGCCGGAAATCGAAGGCCCCGCTAGAGTAGGCTGATCCAAATTGGAATTGGCCGGGCCGTCTACCGAAATATATACCGAGTTCGGATCTTCGGCAAATAATACGTTTTGCTGGGCCGCCAGATCGGTCCTTGCATACAGCATTGCAAAGTAACGGCCTTGGGCAATTTTCTCTTCCATTTGCGGGCGCTTATCGATGAAGATATCCTTGGCAAGCAATCCTATCTCGTTCGCCTTGCGCATTGTTTTTAGCCAGTTCACATAATCGGGATCGGTAAATCTGTCATTCAGCTTGCCGTCCTTCTCATAAGGAACTGCCAGGAAGTTCTGAATATAATGCTCCAGTGAAGCGTTACCTTTCTCATGAAAATCGTACATGCCGAGCGGAATTAACGGCTGCCCGTTCACGTCCGGGAACATCCTCTTGGCATCCTCCAGCGCCTTCAGGAAGCCTTCCGGTGTCCGCATATCCGGCTTGCCCAGCGCTTCATACATATCTTTGCGTACAAGAAACGTCTGGGTGGAGGTTAGATTATCGCCAAATTTCTTATAGTCCTCCGGCGAGGAGGACGCATTCGGATACCCATACACATTGCCATCCTCCTGTGTATACCACGATACCTTCGCCGGGTCGGTTGCCTTATAGAAATAACGGTCGTACTGATCGGCAAGCTCATTGAGCGGCAGCACCAGGCCGCCTTCGATCATTTGTTTAACAGCGTCTTCATTCCAGCCCAGCGTAATGAAGTCCGGGAGATTGCCGGACGCGATCATCGTGTTCATCTTCTCCGCTTCATTACCAGCCGGGACGATGAAATTTACGTGTACTCCCGTTTTCTCCGTAACATATTGGCTCGTAATATCTACGCCCCATTTGTTCGGGAACCAGGCAAAGTTAATGTACCAATCAAACGTAATCGGTGACGTATCTTCCTTCCAGCCCGGATCATTCTCGGTTAACTTTACTTCTTCAGCCGTCTGCTCCCCGCTCGGTTGCTGAGCGCCATTCTCGTTCTTGCCGCCTCCCCCGCTGGAGCAGGCCGTCGACAGAACTAACAGCAGCGCGCATAGAAGCATTGCCAAACTCTTTGTCTTTCGCTTTGCCATCATGTAAAACTACCCCTTTTCTAATAAAAATATATGTGACTCTCACTAATCGCTTAGCAAGAGAGATTACCCTTTTCTAACCCTTGATCGAGCCAATCATCATTCCCTTGACGAAGTAGCGCTGCAGGAATGGATAGACGAATACGATCGGCATCGTAGTCACGACCATCGTCGCCAGCTTGATCGATTGCGAAGTGACGGTTTTGCCGACTCCGCCAGGCACCTGGGCCGCCATCTGATTGGAGCTCGATTGAGCGACCACCCGATACAAATAAGTCTGGATCGGCTGCAGATCCATATTGTTCATATAAATCACACCGGTGAAATAATCATTCCATTGATATACGCCGTGGAACAGCGAAATCGTAGCGATGACCGGCATGGAGACCGGAATAATGATTCGAATGAAGATTGACCAATCATTGGCTCCGTCGATTTCTGCCGCTTCCTCCAGTCCATCGGGAATTTCCCGAAAGAAGGTCATGAAAATAATAAGATCAAAGAAACTGAACAAAACCGGAATAATATATACTAGGAAATTGTCCAGCAGATGTAGATCTTTCATCAAGAGGTAGGTAGGGATAAGCCCCCCGCCAAAAAACAGCGTCACCGTACCGATGAAAATATAAACTTTGCCTCCGATCAACTCCCGCCTCGAAAAGGCGTAAGCGACCATCGCTGTGAAAAATACATGGAGCAGCGTTCCAAGCACGGTCTTGGCGACCGTAATGCCCATAGCCGTCATAATGCCGGGGCTTTTGAATACAGCCACGTAATTCTCGAAGCTGAATATCCGAGGCCACCAGTAGATCCCGCCGCGCATGCCATCCATGCCTTCATTCAACGAATTTACGACGACATACCAGATCGGGTATAGGGTCACAAAGCATATCAGCAGCATTCCAATATGGTTTACCAGGTCGAAGATCGCTTCTCCCTTGGTCTTTCGGTTAAGACTCAGCATGTTCTGCTAGGCTCCTTCTCTAGAAGAGTGATGTGTTATTCAGCTTCTTGGTTACGCTGTTCGCGATCAGCAGAAGTATCAGGGCTATCACCGATTTGAACAGACCAACCGCAGTAGAGTAGGAAAAGCGTCCGGACAGCATCCCTGTCTGGTATACATAAATATCGATGACGTTGCTGGCGCTCTCATTCAAAGCGTTGCGCAGCACTAGAATTTGATCAAAATTGGAGTTCAACACGCCGCTGACAGCCAGAATGAACAGAATTGATATCGTGGACTTGATCGATGGCAGCGTGACATACCACATTTTTTGGAACCTTCCCGCGCCGTCAATCGTTGCTGCTTCATACAAATCAGGCGATACACTGGAGATTGCGGCCAAGTAAATAATCGCGGACCAGCCAAGCTCCTTCCAAATATCCGAGGTAATAATAATTCCCCAGAAATAATCCGGCTCAGCAAGATACGATATTGGCTCTTTTATCAGGTTCAAGGCTAACAAAATGTTATTAATGATCCCGACATCCGCAAGCCATGTCGCCAATATCCCGCCGAGGACGACCCAGGATAAGAAGTGCGGCAAATAAGAGATCGTCTGAATAGCCTTCTTGAACCGAATTGAACGTATTTCATTCAAAAAAAGGGCGAAGATAATCGGCAGTGGAAAGCCGATGATCAGCTTAATCAGGCTGATGCCTAAAGTGTTCTTCATGACATTTCCGAAATTATCATCCTCGAAGAAGGCCTTGAAATGCTCGAAGCCCACCCACGGTGCCTCAGCAATGGACTTAATGATTCTGTAGTCCTTAAAGGCGATAATAATTCCGTACATGGGTACGTAGTTGAATAAAATAATCCAAGCGATTCCCAGCAAAGCCATCACCTGAATATGCCTTTGCCGGTATAGCTTCCTCAGCCCATTGCGGCGAGGCGGCTCAGGGAGCGTACCTTTCATCTTTGACAATGCGGCTGATTCGGCATGGTGCTCTAGTCCCATAGCTTGACCTCCAAGATGTTCGTTTCGTTCCTAAACGTATACGTGAAAGCATTTTCATCGCTCGGATTCATTGTACGATCTATCTCCGACTGTCGTAAGGCTTCAGATTTCGTGTTAGGGGTCATAAATTTCGGCTAAACGAATAAATCCCTCTCACGACAGCTTGCCTAAACCACGCCAGGACATCATGAAGAGGGATTGAGCATAAAAAAAAGCGCATACTTCAGGGATAGGGGCCCCTTTCGTATGCGCTTTCGCCTTGCTTTTTGAACTTCCCCTGCATTGTAAAACGAACTTCATGAGCCCGTCAAACCTATACAAAATTTAGTAACCTCATACGAAATGTCAGCCCGTTCGGACAGATGTAAATTGCCCGATTCATGTCTCTTGCCTGAAGAGTTTGCGATATTTCGACAAAAAACTCCATTTTTCCTGAATTTCTTATGCTCTATCCATTGATTTCCTACACCGTCCGCAATATGATATTTTTAAGGCATAATCCAATATGCTTACATCATAAGTCCTACACCAATTCGCGGTTCAACTTGAGGGGGCTAATATTTTGAGTCATTCGGGTATCGAATCAATTATCGATTCGGCCACTTTGCTGCGATCTATCGATAAGATGGGGATCGGTTTAGCCATTTCCGATCCTAATTTAAAGGACAACCCGCTCGTCTATGTCAATCAGGGCTTTGAAATGATCACCGGTTATACTCGCGAAGAGGTTCTCATGCGAAATAGCCGGTTTCTGCAAGGCAAAGAGACGGACAAAGCCCATTTAGAGGTTATCCGCCAGGCGATCAAGGAAGGCCGAACCGATAGCGTTACGATTAAAAACTACAAAAAAGATGGAAGCACGTTCTGGAACCAGTTTATTATTTGCCCGGTCATTAATTCGGAGGGCGAGCCGACCTATTTCATTGGCCTGCAATTTGATGTCACCAAAGAGATGGAAGAGCGCGATGCCTCTGAGCAAAGAATCAAGCTGCTCTCTAATTTCGATCCTCTCACTGGACTTTTGAATAACAACGGCTTTCGGGAGACGATGAAAAAGAAGTTCCAGGCACCGGAAATGAAGACTCACACGGCTGCCGTCATCCGTTTGAATCTGAATCGCTTCCGTTACATCAATGAGAGCTACGGCGAAGGTACCGGCAACGAGCTGCTCAAGGAAGTGGCGCTAAGGCTCAAAGCCACTTTGATGGAAGGAACGCCGATTTGCCGCAGCTTTGCGGATGACTTCATCGTTCTGCTGACCGGCATTGCCGATCCGCTGAAAGTTCATGAGATCGCTAATGAGCTGAACGATGCCTTGAGAAGGCCCTATATTTTATCCGATGAGGAAATAACGCTCGGATTCGCGATGGGAATCAGCCTCTATCCCGATGACGGCTCAGAATCGACAATCCTGCTTAAGCACGCCGAGCTCGCTATGAAGGAAGCGAAGATCGAAGTGCTCAATGGCCCGCATTACTTCGACTATTATTTGCTGGACAAGCTGCTGGAGCGGGTCAACATCGAGAAAAAGCTGCCGCGCGCGCTGGCCGAAGGAGAGTTCGAGCTGCATTATCAGCCGAAAATCGATGCCGCCACCCGAAAGCTTACCGGGCTGGAAGCGCTGATTCGCTGGAATGATCCTGAGCTGGGGCGTATCTCGCCTGCTTCATTTATTCCTATCGCTGAAGATACCGGATTCATCGTCCAACTAGGAGAATGGGTACTGTGGGAAGCTTGCCGCACGAATAAAAAGTGGCAGGACGCCGGATATCCGAAGCTGCCGATTTCGGTCAACGTCTCAGCAGTTCAGTTTAGGCATCCCCATTTCGTTCATATGGTGAAATATGTATTGGAGCAAACCGGCTTGGCACCGGAATATTTGGAGCTGGAGCTGACGGAATCACTCATAAACAACCCGGTGATGATCAAAGAGAAGCTCGATTCCTTAGAGGAACGAGGCATCAGCTTATCTCTGGACGACTTCGGCACAGGGTATTCCTCCATTTATTATTTAAAAACATTACCTTTGCACGTGTTAAAAATCGACCGAACATTTATTCAGGAAACACCATCTTCCCAGCGGGACAGCTCACTGCTCCGCTCGATTATCGAACTTGGCAAATCTTTAGGCATGACCGTATTGGCGGAAGGCGTCGAGACCGAGGATCAGTTCAAATTCCTGCAGGAAATTGGATGCGATCAAATTCAAGGCTTCTATTACAGCCGTCCGCTGGAAGAACAGGCGATCGAAAAGCTGCTGATGGCAGCTCAATAGAGCCATATCATCCATGATCCAAAATAGCAAATAACCGCCTTTGGGGCTTAAGACGGGCTTATTGCGAATCGGTACACCGATTTCGGCAATAAGCCCTTTTGCCGTTTTAGCGCACGCATACTTTCAGCAATCTTTCAGTTTGATTTAAATAAAGCTGCCAAGCTGCAGCCAATTTACGCTCTCCGCACCGATTAAGCAGCTTCGAGCCCAGTTGAGATTTCGACGCTACTTCGCATCGTTATTAGATTGGCACTAGCATTTGATATTAGCGCGCAGCTCCCAGCTCACAGTAACCTACGCCTGCACGACGACGGCAGGTCGGCCGCTTAAGCTTCGTCTGGTTGGATGAGGAGGGTTATCTCAACCATTGATCGAAAAATTGCCGATACCCTTCCTTCATCACCGTGCTCGAAAATTTGCCAAAAGCATATTCCCGGTTATCCAAGGAGTGAGACAAGGGCGAGGCCAGTGCCATATTGACCAGCTCGAACCAGTTCTGCTCATTCCCCGCAAAAGCGTGACGCGAGCTGATGTGGTCATAACACGGATGCTCCGGCTTGACGACGATCTTGCCCATGGCCAAGGCTTCTGTCAGCGGCATCGCAAACGTATCGAACCTGGAGCAGCTCCAGTATACTTTGGCTGAGTTCATCAATTGAAAAATCTCGGTCTGCGACAGAGCAAATTGCAGCTTCACGTTGCCGGGAATGTCATATTTTTTCATGCTTTCCCGGTAGCGTTCACCGCCGAACACCATAAATACTTCCTGATCCGGGTTGCGCCGGGCATATTCCAGCACCAAATCCGGCCGGCGATTCTCTTCGTCCCGGCCGATCCACAGCACACGATTGTGCACGATCGCGTCCGGATCGAAATAGCGATGTGCCAATTCCTCGCTGAAGCCGATCGGAATCACATCGACATCCGTGACGCCGAACACGCTGTCCAGCTGTTTTTTCAAAAACTCGGTTTGTACGACAGCTTTATCGACGATGCTATAGAACGGCTTCATCATCTCGTAGCCCGTCAGGGCCGGGTCGGGAAAGCTGTGCGGAAACAGCACGCTGTTCTTAATAAACATCTTTAAATAAGTGAAGCCGGAGACGGTAAAAATGACATGCTCAATGCCCTGGACGTGAATTTGATCCAGTACGATATCGTAATTTACCAAGTCCCCTTTTTCGTGTTCATAACCGGGAATCCAGTCGTGATCGCTGACATGGCGCTCCGGCGAGATAAAGATGATTTCTACTCCAAGCTCAGCAGCGAGAGCCCGAAGGCGCTCCGCAAAAACACGCGGACCTTGGGCTTCGGCAAACTGGATTTTACGCATGATTAAACCGACCTTTTTCACTGATTCGCCGCCCTTTCTGTGTTGTGCAATACATGATTTTCCTGGTCATCCCCCGCCTCAATCCTATCCCAGCAATCGATTAAGCTGGCCTTCACTTCGTTACGTTGTGAAAGAAGCTCCGCCCTCGACCATACGCTGTTTCCCTGCTGCAGATCATTAGCGATCAGCATGAGCATCCATAACGAGAATACCGCCGCCAAAAGACTGTAATCCTTGATGAAAGCTTCCTCATCCCAGGTCTTCCCGTAGTAAGCGGATTGCTTCAAATAGTACCGCAATATCCGTTCCCTGTAGGCCAGTGTCATCTGCTTCGGATAACGAGGGTGCGACATGTCGAGCAAATAATACAGATCCCAGTATGGGACATTCAGATGAGCATGCTCCCAATCCAAAATATACAGCTCGCCGCTTTCGGTTACTGCATAGTTGCCCAAGTGCAAATCCCCGTGCGACAGCACTTCCGCATCCTTGTCCAACAGGCCGGAGCCTGCTTGCTCCAGCTTGTGCAGAATATCGCCAGCCAGGCTTCGCGGCAGCTCCGCGCCTTCCAAAGAAGCCTCCGCCTCTTCCTTTCGCTCATACAAATCGGCTGACATCCGTCTCAAATTCGGCTTCTGTCCCATGTCCGGCACATCGCCCCAATGCACGGCTGGAAAAGAGTGCCACCAAGCTATCTGCTTGGCTACGAGCAGGGCATGCTTTACGTTGAACCGATGGCTTATCTCGCCGAGATCCTCGAATATACTCCAGCCCGCCTTCCCTTGACCGGGTTTGGAACAGCCGAGCAACCGCGGATATATAGGCGGGAAAGCGGATAGAATGTGCTTGTACACCCAGGCTTCACGATCCTCGCTCCCCTCATGCGTTACCGGCTTGAAGATGTAGCTCTGCTCCGGCGACGCATAGAAGCGTTCCACGAACTTGCCGTTCATGCCCTGATAAAGTTTATCCCTTCTCCACACATGGCGATCATCGAGCTCGCCGCTGGCGGATACATATATAAGAACATCGTCTATCTCATGCCTATTTTCCATCATATGACCTTTCAGGTACAAGTTATTATTGTAAGGGTACTAACGTTAGGGTCGATTGTCAAACAGCAGGTTTCCTTTGAAAAAGAGAAGTTTTTCAATCCGTCTCAAGAAGCGGTTAAGCGCAATATCGGTTATAATATACAGGACGTGAATACTAGGACCCGAGAATAATGATTGACCAAGGAGGATCACCATGTTTGACCGCTTCCCCGCCCTGTCCACCGCACGTCTGCAATTAAGAGAAGTGACGCTGCAGGACATGGACGCGGCCGCAGAGTTGTATGGAAATTCCGTGATGATGAAGACTCGCCAGGGCAATGACAAGCACCCGAACTCCCAGGCGAACAAGGAAGAGCGCAAGCAACGGCTCCCTGAACAGGAAGCCATAGCCTATCGCATACAGGAATGGTTCATGACCCCCTATCAGGAGCAACGGGGAATCCGCTTCGGTATTTATCTGAATAACAGCAGCCGACTGATCGGTTCCTGCGGTTTTTGCCATTGGAACAAGGCTCATTACAAAGCAGAGCTCGTATACGAGCTTCATCCCGACTTCCGGAAGCGGGGGTTTATTAAAGAAGCGTTAAGCGCACTCATTGACTTTGGCTTCGAGGACATGGAGCTGAATCGGATTGAAGCCCGAATAGAGGGCAGCAACCAAGCGGCTCAGCGTACGTTATTATCGCTAGGCTTCCGCCATGAGGGAACCGAGCGAGAGGCCGAATATGATGATGGTGAATTCATCGATATCCTATGCTTTAGCCTACTGAAGAGTGATGGCCCGCCGCCAGTTCATCTCGTTAAATAACGGATCATCCGGCCATCGCCGCCTTATCCGTCTGTTATAGCCGTATGATTACTCTCTAAGCAGACAGTCCGCATTCCTAATATCTAAAAAAAGAACCTGAGGAGTCTCCTCAGGTTCTTTGTCGTACTTGGTGATTGGTGCCCATGGCCTTAGCGCATATCGCGCTTTTTCACTTGACGCTCGGCCATGAAAGTTAGTTATATGGCCTCAGACTCGGTACTTAAAAAGTTGCTGCTGGCCAGAGCTACCGAGTTGGATGGATCGGACAAACGGTTTGCTGTAGCGTTCGTTCCATCAGCAACGGAGAGCACATAGACCTGGTAAGATACGCCCGCTGTAATAGGATTGCCGGATGCATCCAAATCGGCCTCGGTGAAGGTTACGATCGGAGCAGCGCCTTTGCTGACGGTTTTATACACCCGCGACTCCAGTCCGCTCGCCCGGGATTCGCTCATGCCCTCGCCTGCCGGAACAATCATTACCGCATAAGAAGAAATGCCGTTCTCATTCGACGGTTTAGTGAAGCTGACGATCAGGCTTGCCGTATTGCTGTCTGACCAAGCATTGACACCCGTCGCGGCAGGAGCCGCAGGGTCAATGACAGATAATCTTACCTCATTTGACGGGCCGGCCAGAGCGTTCAGCGAAGCCGTATTGCTTCTGGACACAGATAGGATGAATATCCGGTACGTCTCACCCGTTTTAATCACATTACCATTCACATCTCGGGTAGAAGCAGTCAAGCCCTGGGAAATGTCTCTGCCTGACGATACTACCGTATAGTTCGCTGAGCCTACCGTATTAGCCTCTTCTTTGCCAAAATATTGGCTGGTCGGCACGACCAAAATGCGGTGTTCTAAAATGTTGTCTTCAGTAGCCGATCTAGTGAAGCTGACGACGATATCCCGTCCGTCGCCATTGTTGCCATTCACGTTCGCCGTCAAATTGCCAACCGGCGTAACCGCGCTATTCCCGGTCAGCGTAATTGCTGTAGGCGCGGAGGCCAAAGCATTCTGATTTGCGGAGCCGTCATAGCCTACAGAGAGTACGAATACGCGATAGCTAACTCCGTTGCGAATGGTTGCTCCATCCACATCACGTGCGGTGGACGCAAGCGTTTGACTCAAATTATAGCCTGCTTTGTCGACACGGGTATAGTCCCTGCTCGATACGCCGATAGCTTTGGAAGCATTGAAACTGCCGGCATTCGCTGCCTTAACTACAAAGATACGATAGTGGCTGATGTTTGATTCATCAGATGCGCGATTGAACGATACCTGCATATCACGGCCATCGTTATAATCATTCACATCTCTTACAGTAAGGTCGTTTACGGCGCCTACGTTATAATTGTAAGACAGCGTGATTGCGGAGGATTCCCTAGATAGCGTATTGTTACCTGAGTAACTGCCGCTGCCTACCGACAATACGAACACCCGGTAGCTGACCCCGTTGCGGATAGCTGCCCCATCGACGTCTCTAGCACCAGATGACAATGCCTGAGATACATAGCTGTTGCTGCCTTTGTTGATTTGCGTATAATTCTCTTTCTTCACGGCATTCGCTTTCGCCAGGTTGAAGCTGCTGGCATTCGAAGCCTTCACGACAAGCACGCGGTAATGGCTCAGATTGGATTCATCCGATGCCCGGTTGAATGAAACTAGCAAGTCGCGGCCATCATTATAGTCGCTGACATCACTTACACTTAGATTAGAAATGGTGCCTACACTGTAGTTGTTGAGCAGAGTAATGGCGTAAGACGGGCTGGACAGCGCATTGTTGCCCGCATAAGCGCCGTTGCCTACCGCCATCACGAATACACGGTAGCTGACTCCATTACGGATGGTTGCTCCATCTACATCCCTTGCTCCGGACGGCAAGTTCTTATTAAAGTTATAGCCGTCTTTGTTCCACTCCGTATAATTCGCGCTAGATACATTATTTGCTTTCGCTAAGTTAAAGGAGCCGTAATCGCTAGCCTTAACGACAAAAACGCGATAGCCGCTAATTCTTGATTCATCCGACAGCCTCGTAAAGCTGATGCGCAAATCGCGTCCATCCCCATAGTCGCTTTCATCGATGACCTGTGTAATAACTGGTGCCGCGATGGAACCGCTGTTCAGCGTAATCGAGGATGACGCTGAAGACAGCTTATGCGATGCCTTGCTTGTATTGTTGCTGATCGACTGCACGAATACAGTATAAGCAACGCCGTTCTTGATATAATCCCCGGAAGTATCTCTTGCGCTGGAGCTTAATGTGGCTGTCAGCGTGCTGTTCGATGTTTTATTGACAACGGTGTAATACTGGCTGGACAGCCCGTTGGCCGTTGTGAGATTAAACTTGCCTGCATCCTTCGTCTTCACGACAAAGATGCGGTAGCTGGAAATGTCGCTGTCCTTGGATGGCTTCGTAAAGGTCACATAAAGATCTCTGCCATCGCCATAGTCACTGACGTCGCTGACTCTGACATTCGTTGCCGCGTCTACCGAACTGCTGGTGCCCAGCGTGATCGCAGGAGACGGGTAAGAGAGAGCGCTGGACAAGTTCCCCTTGCCGACAGAGACCACATAGGCAACATAAGATTGATTCGCCTTAA
This sequence comes from Paenibacillus lentus, assembly GCF_042714055.1. Lineage (GTDB taxonomy): Bacteria > Bacillota > Bacilli > Paenibacillales > Paenibacillaceae > Fontibacillus > Fontibacillus lentus_A. The sequence goes on along the minus strand of NZ_JBHGVC010000005.1, from coordinate 250,982 downwards.
TCAAATCTCCCTCAACGTCGCGAGATTGAGACGTCAACGTGATCGTAGGATCAATGCTGCCGACCGCTACGCTCGTATAGTTGCCCGACGGTACCTTTAAGGCAGCGGCCAGATTAAAACCGGAGGTTTTGTTGGCCTTAACGATAAATACCCGGTAATGATCAATGGAAGACTGGTTCGAAGGCCGGGAGAAGCTGACCTGAAGGTCGCGTCCATCCCCATTGTTGGCAATGTCTCTAGCCGAAACGTATGCTACGGGTTCTGCCGCTACAGGATCATTATTGGTTGTAACGTACACCGTCTTGCTGCTAGGATCCCATACTACGCTTTCGCCTAAAGCTTCACTGACGAAGCGCACGGGAACCATCGTTCTTCCCTTTACGTTCTGTGCGGGAACGTCAAGGCTCACTGTTTGATTGTTGATCGTTGCCGCCTTGGTATTCATTTTTAGTACGACGGTCGTCCCGTCTTTCCAAGCGGTTACGGTCTTCGTCTTGTTGTTCCAATCTACATCTGCATCCAGCGCTTCAAATATGGCGCGGAGAGGCAGCATCGCCCGGCCGCTGACCAGGATCGGAGCCTGATCTGTCGGCAACTTAACCCCATTAATGTAAATACTGATGGCTTGTGCTGCATTAGCCTGCGTCTGTAATACTAATGGAAAAATTAAGAGTGCTGATAGAATAGTTATCCAAAGTTTCCTCACATGCTTAACCTCCTATGTCGTGGTATAGGTAACTTACCCCTATTTCTGTTGTCTAGACTATTTGACGTGTTGAGACCAGCAAAAGTTTCTTTACTTGGCTATATTTTTCTACTAAATGAGTAAATCGCCTGCTGAATCACCGGCTTCAGCGCTTGCGTTTTGGAAGAAGCTTTACATATTCATCCGAAAGCTTCATGAGCGAAGTCACATATTCATAATCCTCACGGTACTGGGTAAAGTCAGCAACAGGCTCCAGCGTTTTGATCGAGACAGCTTGTCCGTCCTCGAAGCCTTGACCTGGGATGAACATAATATCATCGTTAAAAAAAGATCCCGTCGGCAAGTAGTACCGGACGCCGAATACATTGCGGTCAATATTCAGCAAATCTTGACCCAGAGCGGTGAAATGCTCCTTGTTCAAGGAAAGACCCAGCATATTCGCTACGGTCGGCAGCATGTCCACCTGCCCCCCCGCACGCTCTGATACGATGCCAAGCTTCTTGCCAGGCACATGAATAATAAAGGGAATGTTGAAACGGCTAATCGTATCATCATAAGGCACGCCAAGCTTGGCGGTGATTTCCTCCGCACTCGTCTCTTTTGGCTGAAGACCAAAATGGTCTCCATAGAAGACAAGCATCGTATTATCCCACAGATCGGCTTCCTTTAGCTGCTCGATCAGTTGGCCGATAGCATAGTCCGTATAATGAATCGCATTGATGTAATTTCCCAGATTCGTTCCTTCCAGTTCAGCCGGCAGCTCAATTTGCTGGAAGGACTTCGGAACGACGAACGGAGAATGACTGGAGGTCGTTACGAACTGGGCATAAAACAATTTGTTCCGCGCATGGAGATCCTTCATCTTCTCCACGCCAACCCGGTACATCTCCTCATCGGATGCCCCATAATCGTTGAAATGATCATTATTGAAGGCGGGCTTATCGTAATATTGGTTAAAGTTCAGGGCCGGATACAGCATATTCCGATCCCAGAATGTTACCTTGTTTACATGAAACGTATTGGCCGTATAACCTCGCTGCTGCAGCAATCTCGGCAGGCTGGGCAGCTCCCGATTGCCATAGCCGGTTGACATCGCCACTGCCGCCGTCGGATAAATGGACGTATTGAACATAAACTCGGCATCCGACGTGTTGCCTTGCCCGATCTGCTGATATACGTGTGGGAAATAGACGCCCTCTCCAGCCAGCTTATTCAATACCGGCGTAATCTCCGCGCCATTATTCAGCTTTAAGTTCATCGGGAAGTTCTGGAAGGACTCCATCTGGATGACGATCAAATTCATCCCTTCCGCTATGCCGAAATAATCCGGGCTTCTTTCTCCGTCGGCCACATTCGTTGTCGTTCGATAAGGGTAACTGCTCTGCAGCTTCTCAATGTTGGCCTTCGTTACCTCTATGTTTCCTTCCGCGATCATCTGGTCTTCCTCACGGCTGCTGATCGCAGCCACGACTTGATAATTCAAAAATCCGACCTTCTCCGCCCGAACGAGCTCATTGTCGATCTGCTTGCCCTGACGAACATAATATATGGATGAGACCACGCTAACCAAAAGCAAGGCCGTGACGAGCATGCTCCAAATCCAGTTTCGATTCTTCTGCTCCTTAAACGTAAATGTGTAAACTACACCCTTGCGGTGCCGCTGTATAACCCGGACGATCCGCCATCCCGCGAAGATCACAAAATCCGCAAAAAATAAGAACTGCTCCGGTCGCAGCAGCGCACTGACGCTTGCCCGTACCTGAGGAACTTGATTCAGCCCGCTCAGCACAGCATACGTAGGCACTGTCCCGAAATGAGCGAAATAAAGAGCTGACGAGAATAACAGGAAAGAGAATACCGCGTTCAGGCTCCAATAGACGACCCCTTTGCCCCTGGCTGGCGTCAGCAGCTCTGCTAAGCATAACAGCCCCAGAATGGCCAGCCATTCTGCGGGCAGACCACTCCAATATATTTCTCCAAAAAAGAACGTGCGCAGCAGCAGTAGCTTAAGGGCAAACAGCATAAAAAACACGACTAGCTTCGATTTATACCATTCATTTATTCGCTCCATACCTATACCTTTCTCCTTGCTTGACCTGTCTGGAAGTTGACTTTTCTAAACGAATTACAGCGTTTCGATTCATATCTTCGCCTTTTTCTTCTGAACATTATAACATGCGCGAAAATACACTGGTAATTCGTGGATGTACTATTCCTGCCGCTCCATCAACTGCCGGAGCTTGTACTCCGTTGCTGTCTCCGGGGCCGGAGTATAAATACTGCAGCGTAAATCCACATTTCCATGCACCTGCAGCGAAGTGAGCTGAAAATGCATTTTTCCCCCTTTTGCATGCCTGAACTCCAAGATGACCTCCGGCGCCGAGCTGACCTCGCTTTGCTCCCAGAGATGATTGAAATGGGGATGGGCCTCCTTCATCTCTAGCAAAAAGCGATTATACCATTCATCCTCCACGTATTGCCCATAGTAGGCTCGAAAAATAGCCAGGAAACCGCGCACAAACTGCTCCCAGTTAACGGCCAGCCTGCGAAATTCCTGTCTCATGAACAGCAGTGAGATCATGTTCCGCTGCTCTACCGGAATCTGCTCAAAATCGAGGAACACATGCGAGGCCGCCTCGTTCCAGCCGACAATTTGACATCTTCGGTCAGAAATAATTGTAGGACAGTATCTTAACTCCTGTAAAATTTTCTGCAGGGAAGGGCTGATCTCCGGCTGCCCTTCCTGCAGCAGCTGGCTTGCTGCGCCCGGGCCTCCCCCGGTATCCATCGCCAACGCATGCAGATAGCTTCGCTCATCACGGGTAAGGCGAAGGGCCGCTGCGATATTATCCAGTACGGATGCGGACACTTTAATGTCCCTTCCTTGCTCCAGCCAGGTATACCAGGTGGTACTGACGCCTGCTAACTGGGCAACCTCCTCTCTCCTCAGACCAGGCGTTCGGCGCCGCGTTCCCGCTGGCAGTCCAACCATTTGGGGAACGATTTTGGCGCGCTGCGCCTTCAAAAAAGCGGATAGCTCCTGCAATCGCGTCTGCTGCTTCATGCCATATCCTCCTTCATTATCCGTCTTAAAGTGGTACTAATTATACTATAATAAACTACAACTTGTAATAGGATAAATCGTATGGCACAATGACTCCCATAACAGCTCTAAAGGAGGTTCTTATGGAAAGAGTCGCAATTACAGGACTGGGCGTAATTTCACCGCTCGGCAATCAGGTAGAGTTGTTCTGGAATCGCCTTATGAACGGAGAATCGGGAATTTCCCTCATTGATACTTTTGATACGTCCAGGCATAAATCGAAGATCGCGGGCATCGTGCGAGACTTCGATGCCGAAGCGATGTTCGGCCGCAAGGAAGCGCGCCGGATGGATCGCTTCTGCCAATTTGCGCTGGCTGCTGCCGACCAGGCTGTGGCCGACGCAGGGCTGGATCTGGAGCAGATTGATAAGGAGCGCATGGGCGTGTATGTAGGCTCGGGCACGGGAGGAATCGAGACACTTCTGGAGCAGAGCCGTCTGCTGCAGGAACGAGGAGCCGAACGAATTAGCCCAGTTCTCGTTCCGATGATGATTTCCAACATGGCCGCTGCGATGATCAGTATAAAATACGGAGCGATCGGCCCTACCCTATCTCCGGTCACCGCCTGCTCCATCGGAAATACATCGATAGGAGAAGCATATCGGCTCATCTCCTCGGGCGGTGCCGACATGATCATTGCCGGAGGAACCGAGGCGGCGATTACGGACATTTCCGTAGCCAGCTTCGGCAATGCCACCGCGCTCTCGGCGCGCAATGATGAGCCGACTAAGGCAAGCCGGCCGTTTGATGCGGATCGCGACGGCTTCGTTATGGCAGAAGGCGCTGGCATCCTCATTCTCGAATCGCTCACCCATGCCAAACGGAGAAACGCCCGCATCTATGCCGAGGTCATCGGCTACGGGGCCACTTCGGATGCCTACCATATCGTTGCGACTCACCCGGAAGGCATCGGGGCTTACCGAGCCATGAAGCTCGCACTGAAGGAGGCGAATATCGAGCCGCAGGACGTAGACGTTATCAGTGCGCATGCAACGAGTACGGAGGTAGGCGACTGGTCGGAGACAAAGGCGATAAAGAAGCTGTTCGGAGAGCATGCCTACCAGATTCCGGTCACAGCCAATAAATCGATGACCGGGCATATGCTGGGTGCGGCCAGCGCCGTAGAAGCCATAGCTCTCGTCAAATCGCTGGAGCAGGGCATCATTCCGCCAACGATCAATCTGCATGATCCCGATCCGATTTGCGATCTGGACTATGTGCCTCATCAGGCACGGCAGGCCAAGCTCCGCATCGGGATATCGAACTCCTTCGGATTTGGCGGACATAACGCGGTAATCGTCCTGAAATCCCACGAAGAGTAAATTTTGAAATAGCCGTTAAGCACATTAGCACAATTAAGCCCCGCCAGCGTCTAACGCTAGCGGGGCCTGTTTATCATTATTCTACTAAATCTGCTGCACTTGCATTGGATGCAACCTGTTCGGGATTTTTACAGCCAGGAATGACAGAGCTCACAACTGGATTCTTGAGGCACCAGGCCAAGGCCCATTGCGCCATATCCACGCCCGCCGGCACTTCCTCCCGGCGAATGCGCTCTACCTCCTCCAGCTTACGGCGAACCACCTCAGCATCCTGGCGATGCCGCACGTCCGTTGCACCAAACTGCGCACCCGGCTTATACTTTCCGCTCAAGAAGCCGCTGGCCAGCGGAACGCGGGCAAGCACGCCAAGATCCTGCCGCTCGCAGGATGGAAAGACACGGTTCTCCGGCACGCGATCCAAGCGATTATACACGACTTGAATAACCTTAGAGTTTACTTGGCTCGACGCATCGGTCTGGTGCAGATTATCATTGCTGCCGATCGACGTGCCCAAATGGCGTATTTTACCGGCCCCAACCTGCTTGTCCAGCATCGTCCATAATTTATCGTTATCGAATACCTGATCCGGCCCCGAATGGAATTGATACAAATCGATATAATCCGTCTTCAACGCTTTGAGAGAGGCGTCCAGTTGCTTTAGAACATCCTCGGCATCAAATACGTCCGTACGGGTAAAACGCTCATGAAAATGATGGCCGAATTTCGTGGCAACAATCCAATCCTCCCGCTTGCGGCGGCTAATATAGTCGCCAATAAACGACTCCGAGAGATGGTCGCCATAGCATTCCGCCGTATCGATAAGATTGATGCCGCATTCCTGGCCTTTATCAAGGATGGCATCCACCTCATCCTGATTGAACTGCATGCCCCATTCACCGCCAAACTGCCATGTCCCGATGCCGATGACGGATACGTTCAATTCTGTTTTGCCTAGTCTCCGATACTTCAACCTAATCCCTCCTTAAGTAGCTGACAACTGATCAATAACCTGCTTTCGTCCACATTGTACACTTGCGAGCGCTTCAAAACAAATCCAAAAGCTATTCAACTATAGTAAACTAGAATCATGCAAACAATTAGATCGAATCTGGAGAGGAGCATCTCATGAAAAAAAGAGCCCTGATCGTCGGAGGCAGCGGACTTGTCGGCCATAGGCTGCTCCATCTGCTGCTGGAGGGACAGCATTACGAGGCCGTAGTAGCCATCGTCCGGACTCCCCTTCAGTTGGAACATCCCAAGCTCACGGAGCTGATTATCGATTTTGACGAACTGGAGCAATATGAGCAGTACTTCAACGTAGATGACGTATTTTGCTGCCTGGGCACCACAATCAAAAAAGCCAAGACACAGGAAGCCATGTATAAAATAGATGTCGAATATCCGCTGACGATTGCTAGACTAGCCTTACAGCAAGGAGCGCGGCATTTTCTGTTCATTAGCGCGATGGGAGCCAATCCTGACTCTCGCATATTCTACTCCCGGATCAAGGGCATTGCTGAACGAGAGCTCTGCCAAATGCCTTTCGAAAGCATATCGATTCTGCGGCCCTCGCTGCTGTTGGGGGATCGCCAGGAATGCCGGCCTGCCGAGCGATGGGGAGGAGCGAGCTTCAAAGCCCTTTCCTTTCTATTTACCGGCCCTCTTAGAAAATATAGAGCGATCGAAGCAGAGACTGTAGCCCAGTCGATGTACCTGATAGCTAAGGACGATCCTAAGAGGATAGCCATATATTCTTCTCAGCAAATCGAACAGTACGCCAAGTAAATGAAAGCGACCGCCCCGGCTATTGCCGAAATGCGGTCGCTTTGCATTTACTTATGTTCGTGAATCTCCATATACCACCAGATGGCGACTTGAAGCTCGATCGGGTTGTTCTATGTATTGAACCTAAGCCTTAATTGGTCTGCCTTCGCTATCCGTGAAGCTGCCCACAGCGATGAGAATAAAGTCGATTAATGTCCAGATTCCTAGACCGCCTAAAGTAAGCAGCTGAATAATTCCTGTTCCAACCTTACCCACATAAAAACGATGAACTCCTAAAGATCCTAGAAAAAATGCTAAAAGCAGTGCAGCAACAAACGACTTTGGACTTTTTTCCACGGTGTTTCCCGCTATGACAATAAGTTTTTCCTAATTTATTATCGGTATAACATACTCCACTGCTTAGGTCTAGAAAAATATTTTATATAGTTAAATATATTGATATATTTGTTAATTATTTCCTCGATTTTTGTCGAATATATTCATTGCCGATAACGACGCCCGCCGAGCCTGCGGATGTATTCAAAATCAGGATGGACGACCAGGTCGGATAAAAAGGCCGAGGTGGTGCTTCCAGGTTTTCTTTTTGCGTTCAAGGCGTCGATGATTGCTTCTGCCGAAGAGATGCCCAGCCCATGACCGAAGTAGAGGTTATTGTCCAATACAATGGCATTTTCCCCCTGCCATTCGGGCGTTTGCGGATTAAAATCGGGATTTTCAAAATAAACGACGTCTCCGGCGGCTGCCTGCTGTGCTCGAATCATCTGAAGGTCACTGTCATATTGCCAATCGTAGAGCACCAGTTGATTAAAATGGCTATTAAAGGCCTCAGCGCCGATGGAATCCAGCACCCCCTTATAAAGAATAACGACCATGGCCGTAGCGCATTCCATCGCATACCTGTGGCCGTTAGTAAAAATATCGACAATCGCTTCCGATGGCTGGGCCTCCTCCTTAAGCCTAAACCCCCCGTTAGGCATGCGCGTCCAGTACTGCTCATTAGCCCTGGAGTTTTTGAAGGTCGCGAATTGGGCTCCTCCTGCGTAAAAGTCTCTAGCGGCCTGCACGATCGCCGCTCTCATACTCAGTTCAAAATTCAGCGCTTCCGGTGAACGATAAGCATGCACAGCCGTGCTCCATCTTTTCTGGCGAATAATACTCTGATCCAGCTCTGTCGATGCCAGCTGCTTGAGCCGGCCAGCCCCCATGTTCAACGTAATAATCACGGCATTACCCCCTAGGTGAATTACTCATATCGTATGCAGGCCGCGCCATTTTCGTGCTGCTCGCCGTTATAGCCCGCTAATGCTGGAAACTTTTATGGAGGAAATACGTCTAATCTATAGACCAATTGCAGCATCGTTTTTTTTATACAGAAAAAGGAGGAATAACATTGCAAATTGGCGAATTTTGTATTCCAGGGTACATTCATATTCCTGTTATTTGGGGCATTTAGCGAATTTTGATATAACCGGTTACCTCGATGTTGTGCTATCATGAACAAGCAGTAATAGTAGAGACAGTATACAACTTGGATGGTGGAAACGAAATATTATGATTTATACAGACTGGATATACTGGCTGTTCGTGCTCGTGGCTGTCGTCACGTATCACATTATGCCGCATCGAATCAGACCCTGGGTATTATTCGCCGCAGGTGTCACTTTTTATTACTACTACGCAGGCTCCTACCTGTTCCTGCTGCTGGCCGAGGTCGTCATTGCGATTATCGTCGTCAAGGCGGCTGCCAAGTGGAGTAAACGCTGGATTTACCCCGCTGCAATCATCGGGGTTATTCTCGTGCTCGGTTATTTCAAGTATACGAATATGTTGCTGGACACGTTAAACGGCTTGTTCGCGTTTATGCAGCAGCCCTTCTTCCCAAAGGCGGAGCAAATCGTCCTTCCTTTAGGAATTTCTTATTTTACGTTCGAGCTCATCCATTACTTGGTTGAACGCAAGCGCGGAAATTTGCCGGAGCACAGACCGGAAGGACTGCTATCGTTCATCTTCTTTTTCCCAACGATGGTCGCCGGGCCGATCAAGCAATTCCAGGTGTTCTATCCGCAGCTCAAAGCAAAGTTTCACATCGACCATATTATGGTCGGGGTCACCCGGATTGGTTTTGGGATGTTCAAGAAGCTTGTGCTGGCAGGCTCGATCGATCTATTGGCTCAGCCGGTTTACTCTAAAGCCGGGATTGTCGGAGCCGATATCGGGACACTATGGATTTCATTGATCGCTTATACGTTTGTCATTTACTTTGATTTCTCGGGATATTCAGACATCGCTATTGGTACAGCCCGCTTGTTCGGTATCGTCGTTCCGGAGAACTTCCGTTTTCCATATCTTGCCCGCAGCGTTGCCGAGTTCTGGAACCGGTGGCATATCTCGCTGGGCTCCTGGCTGACCCGCTATGTGTATTTCCCGCTCGGCGGCAGCCGCGTAGCTGCTCCAAGGGTCTATTTGAATCTGATGGCTACGATGACGGTATCCGGGCTATGGCACGGTGCAGCCTGGAATTTCGTCGTTTGGGGAATGTTCCATGGCGTTATGTTGTGCATTCATAGATTCCATGTGAAGCAAATCAAACCAAAATTAAAGCCTGTTCCAAAATGGCTGAAGCCGGGAACAACATTGATGGCCATTCTGATTACATTCTTTGGTGTAACAATGAGCCGGGTATTCTTCATTCTGCCGATCGTTGACGGATGGGATTTAATGCTGCGCTTACTTGGTTTACGATAAAATGGATTGAAGGAAAGTGAGGATTACAAAGTGCCGAATTTATTCATGAATAAGACGGTAACCGTTATGATGGTCTCGCTTGCTATTGCAGGTTTGATTGGGATTAGTGACGGGGCCAATCCGATTGTTGATCATATGAAGGAAGACGTGGTGACCCACGCGAAGAAAGAGCTGCGGGTTCCGGCTTACGACTCCATCGTTTATACGCCGCTGTGGATTGAATACTTAAAAGAGCAGCCGGATGACGGGAAGCAGGTGGTCGGCCTATTCGGTCCCTCTACCGTGTTCGGTACGACGGTGATGAAAGGAGCCAACACCTCTGCCGGCGTTCTCCAGGTTCATCTGAAAGACAGTCGAGTGCTCAACATGGGACTTACAGGCGGCAGATTTACGGAAACCTATGCCGTTCTAGCCTCAATCATCGATGAAGTCGATTATGTCGTATATGAAATTAACTACGGAATTGCCGTTGTCTCGGATAATGAGCCTAGTGTAACGGTCTATCCGTCTCTCATTACCAAATTGGACCAGAATATTCCGCGAAGCTGGCTGAATGATTTCCCGGATAAGAGCCGTCAATCGCTTCCAAGCGAGATTCACAACTGGGCTACATCCAATTTCCTAAGTAAATGGACACTGTATCACGATCGCGACGTCATCAGCTACAAGCTGTTCAAGACCCGCACTCCGATGGAGAAAATCCGCCGGGAAATCAAGAAAGAACAGGATAAGAAGAATGGCGTGACGCCAAGCTATGCTCCGATGTACACGGCATACGAAAAAATGCAGGACAAACATAAAGAAGAAATCAACAAGCATTTCAAACAGCTGTACGTTTGGAATAAGCCGTTCGATAAAGACAACAGCTTCGGCCTGTTTATGATCGAGAAGACGCTCGATCTATTGCAGGAGCATAATAAGACGGCAGTCTTCTACTCCGCTCCCCTGGATAAGGAGCATATTACCAAGAAAAAGCTGCTTAACTGGGAAGACTACAACAAAGTGATGGGAGCTTACCAGGAGCTGATTGAATCTAGAGGCTATCCTTATATCGAGTTTAACAAGGGGAAGGAAAATACGATCCCGCATAAATTATACCGCGATCCGTCCCACCTTCTGGATGAAGGCAACAAGATGTTCGGCGAAATTCTATACAAGAAGTTGATGCAATATGGAATTACAAACTCGTAGCGCCAAGCTAGCCAGAGCGAAAGCCAATCGCCTCAGTCATCGTGTGGGCCGAGCACTGATGATGCTGGGGACAGCAATCGGCGGAGCCATTGTCATCATAGCTATCGTGCTAGGCATCTTATTCTTCTCTGGCGAAACGCAGGAATTTATTTATATGAACTTCTAACTGGATATAAATGGATTTTGATAGATCAGAACTATGCTCGTGTTCATAATCTAGATCCTCATAGTAAGAAAAAGGGGTTCCCCGCTCGCTTCAGAGCGCAGGAGCCCCTTTCTCATATTACTTACGGCCGACTTTCGACGCTAGCCATTGGCCACAGCACAGCACAGCACAGCCATAATTATTATAATTGCGAAGGCTTTACCCCTTATCTCGGCAATATCCCAACTTTGAATGGTGAGACCCTCTTCTGGAAACACGTATAAACCTTCTTCTAATCATGCAACTCCTAGCTATCGGTGCTGTGCTAAATGAAGCAGTCGGTCGATCATATGTCATCTGCTTCAAAATCTTCACAGCGTTTGATTGCTCCATTAAAGCCCCTTTTCCTCAAGAGCCTGGTGTATGCCGTTTTGCCTCTCTTTTATCTGAACTCTGGAAGCCAATTCCCATGTGCTTCGATCAAATCATCGCACATCGCTACGATATCATCGATCGAGAGCTCCGCTGCTGTATGCGGATCAAGCAGCGCCGCATGGTAAATATGCTCCTTCTTCCCGGTAACGGCTGCTTCAATCGTGAGCAGCTGCGTGTTGATATTCGTCCGGTTCAAAGCGGCAAGCTGCGGAGGCAGTGCCCCCACGTAAGTCGGCGTAATGCCTGACGCATCCACCAGACAAGGCACCTCCACGCAGGCCTCTTGCGGCAGGTTAGTAATCAAACCTGTATTCATGACGTTGCCGCCGATTTTGTAAGGGCGATTCGTCTCCATAGCCTCCATAATGTACGAGGCATATTCCAGGCTGCGGACATGCTCGATATTTTCGCTGGCAAACAGCTTCTCCCGTTGAGCCTTCCAGCCTTCAATCTGCTCAATGCAGCGCCGAGGATACTCATCCAGCGGAATGTTAAAACGCTCAATCAACTCAGGGTAATTGCGCTTAATGAAATACGGATGATATTCCGCGTTATGCTCCGAGGACTCCGTCACATAGTAGCCAAAGCGCAGCATAAGCTCGAAGCGCACCATGTCATGATGGCTTTCCTTCTGCTTCTCCGCGGCAAGTCTGCGAATTTCCGGATACAGATCCTTGCCGTCGCGCTTCACCTCCAGCAGCCAGGCCATATGATTGATTCCGGCGATCTTCGTCTCCAGCCCTTCCTCACTCAAACCAAGCGCTCCGAACAGCTCAGGGATGCACTTTTGCACACTGTGGCATAGTCCCACCGTCTTAACGCCGCCAACCGTGTTCATCACGTTCGTCAGCACGGCCATCGGATTCGTGTAATTCAAGAACCAGGCATCCGGACATACCTCCTGCATATCCTTGGCAAAATCAAGCATGACCGGAATCGTCCGCAGGTTGCGGAAGATGCCGCCGATCCCCAATGTATCGGCAATCGTCTGCCGCAGGCCATATTTCTTCGGAATTTCAAAATCCGTGATCGTGCAAGGGTCATACCCCCCTACCTGGATCGCGTTAATGACATATTTCGCACCCCGAAGCGCTTCCTTCCGATCGCTGTAAGCCTTTACAACACAGGTACTGCCGAGCGATTGTTTTAAGCTGTTCAGCAGGTTTTCCGAATCCTTCAGCCGCTCCATATCAATATCATATAAAGCGAGTTCAAAGCCTTGCAGGGATTCTGTGAGCATGACATCTCCGAGAACATTTTTGACAAAGACCGTGCTTCCCGCACCCATAAATGTAATTTTCGACATTGATTCATCGCCTCCATTATTCGCTAGAACGTACCTTAACTATAAGCGCGCCGCAACAGGATGAACATGGCTCTTTCCCGCTAAAACATGTCATAATCCCATTTCATAACCCGGATAATCCGTTTGTCCACGACATTAAACCTGTTATAATGCATATATGATAAGGTGCAGAAGCGGGGGAGTGAAATGTGAAGCATGAGCCGTATCGACATCGTTCATTTTAATGAAACGTTCCAAAATCAAATGGATTTGAATCTGCTGTTCTTCGGCAAGGAGGAGTGCCTGTCCGGGCATGCCTGGGGTCCTGGTCTGCGCGATTGCTACATTATCCACTACGTCCATGAAGGATCGGGACACTTCCGCATGGATGACCGAACCTATGAATTGACGGCAGGCCATGGCTTTCTCATCCCCCCGGAGACCTTAGTTTACTACGAAGCTGACTTCGATTGCCCATGGACTTATTCCTGGATCGGCTTCCGAGGGCTTCACGTCAAATCACTATTGCAACGAGCCAATCTATCCCTAATGAATCCTGTTTTTCAGTCTCATAGCCACATATTTCAAACCTGTTACGATGATCTCGCCGGAGCTCGTTCGGAACGAGGCGGGGATGTGCTGATTCAGAGCATGATATACCGCTTCATGGCCGAGCTTATCTCCTCCTCTCCGGATTCGGTTCTGGAGCCGAAGAGCTCCTACCCGAAAGAAGTCTATGTGCGCAAAGCGATCGAATGGATCGAGAGCAGCTACAGCCAAAAAATCAGCGTCATGGATATCGCTCGTTCCGTCGGGCTGGATCGAACCTATTTGTCAGGACTGTTCAAGGCGCAATTCGGCGTCTCTTTGCAAACTTTTTTGCTGGAATATCGAATGAATCGGGCCGTGGAATTGCTGCGCAATCCCGATCTTACCGTCAGTGACGTATCGCGCTCGGTTGGCTATACCGACCCGTTTCTATTCTCGAAAATGTTCAAAAAGGTGATCGGCCACTCGCCCCGGGCCTCCAGGAAACGCGAGGAAAAACAGTCCTATTCCAAGTAAAGAGGGCTATCCCTTGGGATCTTCAGTAGATCCAAAGGGATAGCCTTGTAGCCACCCGTGCGTAAACGATAATACTTAGACCGTTGGGGCAGCACTGAGAGCTGCGTGATTAGTTTTCGCCCTTCACTTCTCTAAAGGTTGCTATTGTTGCACGGAGTTCAGGCCCGTATTTCGCATAATCTCTCTTCTCCGTAATGGCAATGATTTCATGAAAATGCTCTGAAGTTTCTACAAAAGTAGCGATATACATATATTCATCGCCATCGACTTCTCCCCGATAAGTCAGCTCATAAGCCTTGCCGCCGTACACTCCGGCTTCCCCTTCTCGAATTACCTCCGTCGTACGATCCAGCCTCTGCTCCTGCATGTAGAAATAAAAATCCTCTAAAGTGATATCTGCTCCCATTTCTTCTTTAGTATATGTAAACAAGACGATATTTTTCGTTTTCAAAGCATTAGATAATGCCATATTGGCGTCAAGCTCAGCCATTGACGAAGAATCCCGCCTTAACCGGCCCCAATCCGTCATCTGAAATCTTCCATCTTCACTTCTATGTATAACACTTGTGGGTTTGGACTCGGGATAACCGGTTGTCGTCCAGGCAATCACGTTCGGCACTACAGCAGATAAAATAATGGCAGAAAATATGACGGCTAGCGTAATCTTGGTTCTGCGGCTTGGTTTTATAAAGCTCAAATCAGCTACTTTTACTACATATGTATTTGCAGCCATATCTCCTAACCGCTGCCTCTTCTTCGTCACCAGAGCGCAAATCCCGGCTGGCAATCCCCCTAATAGTCCAGGGTTCGTATCGACAATCCGCAGCAGTGTTCGTATGAGGGATTTTACGAATCCGGGCGGCCTTCCATCCTCTCGTACAACCTGAATACGAAGGATGTATTTACCTACCGTATAGCCGGTAAAACCCTCCAGCAGTAGATAATACAGCAAAATGAATCCAGTAATGACGTAAGCTAGATAAATACTATCAAAAAAGAGAGCTGTACCGAATAAACCGACAAAGATTAGGAGATCCAGCACCGTAGCAGCCCAACGCCTAAAAATAATGGATGAACTATAGCTATACACGATCATGTCTGCAACGGAAGGGAATGAACCCGGCTGAATTGGGGGGCCCTTGTAATTTCCCCACGGAGGAGGTCCTGAGGTATTTGATTTGAGAGTTGAATTTGCATTTGTGTCTGCAACTGAGGATGCATTAGTTAAGGGGGTCTGATCCAACGAAATATCACTCCTTACAATTTGTAGATGATTTCCTCTTTTAGTCCCAAACTGTAAGGAGTATATGTTATATTTATACTTCTGTAAATGTTAAACCCAAAATTAGATATTAAGACCTAAGTGTGAAAACGCGCGCGAAAGCTGCTCGGCGATTCTCCTGTCCAACGCTTAAACTGCCGGCTGAAATGAGCGATATTTTTATAGCCTAATCTGCTGGAAATGCCTTCGATCGTCAGCTCGGGATCCATGAGCAGCAGCTTGGATTTCTTCAGCATTAAATTGGACATATACTGCCGGGGCGATATACCGAATACGGATGCAAACATTCGATTAACGGAGGATGGGCTGTAGCCTACTGCCGCTGAAATTGACTCGATCGTTTCCATTTCTCGCCCGTCTCTGCTTCCGTCTGCGGTCTCATCCACGGCTTGCTCCAAAAGGGCAGCCACCTGGGATGCCGTTTGGGACATTCGCGATGGGGCAGTATCTCCATTCCGCTTGCCAAGCGTACCACTAATCCCCGCAAAAACCTCAAATATCGCCGATAATGCGGCCATGCGGGATTCTACACGCACGACCGCCTCCTCCGAGGTCAAAGCAATCAGCTTATCGAGCGCAGGCCGAATCGCAGACGCCAATTCGCTTCCTGAAGCGTGGTAACAGGCTTTATTGCGATACAGCAGCTCGCGAAACGACCTCTCATCGACGTCAAAATGCAGACAATAATAGGTCATTTCCGTCTCGCCAAGCACTCGGCTTTCATGAACATCATCCGGGCCAAGCAAGAGGAAGTCACCCGGTTTCTGTACATAAACCGTCCGGTTCACAATCATTTCCTGCGTACCTGACAGGACTAAATTCACCTCAAATAGCGGATGCTTATGGGAAGGGTATTTCCATCCCGGGTCGACCGTGCGCCAGTGGGCAGCAAACACGCGAAAGGTGGACTCCATGTCGGGAAGCATCATTTCCCTTCGTATGCGCTCCATTTGTACCTCCATAATCCCTACCCCCTTTACGTATATTAGACACGAATTTGAAGTTGATTGATTTGGGTAAATATCAACATGCAATGGATATGGGAACAGTCATATAACATTGATATAATATAGTTATTGTACCATATTTACGACCCTTTCTGTCTTTAAATTGAAATGGGTAATTTATCTTTGTGAACCCCAATTCTGACTCACACTTTTTTTTCAAAATAACATGTTAAAGGAGAAGAAGCATGGCTACAATTCAAAACCCGATTTTGACAGGCTTTAATCCAGACCCTAGCATTTGCCGCGTAGGCGAGGACTACTATATTGCCGTATCTACCTTTGAATGGTTCCCTGGCGTGGGCATCTACCACTCGAAGGATTTGAAGAACTGGAGACTCGTAACGAGACCCCTTAACCGTTTGAGTCAGCTCAACATGATGGGAAATCCGGACTCCGGCGGAATTTGGGCGCCTCAGTTGTCCTATGCGGACGAGCAATTCTGGCTGATTTACACCGACGTTAAAGTGACGGAAGGACAATGGAAGGATTGCCATAACTACCTCGTTACTTGCGACACCATCGACGGCGAATGGTCAGAGCCGATTTATTTGAACAGCTCGGGCTTCGATCCCTCGTTGTTCCATGATGAAGACGGTAAAAAATATTTGGTCAACATGCTGTGGGATCAGCGCGTCGGTCACCACAGCTTCTACGGCATCGTGCTTCAAGAGTATAGTGCCAGCGAGCGGAAGCTCGTCGGCGACAAGGAGATTATTTTCAAGGGAACCGATATTAAGCTGACGGAAGCACCCCATTTATATAAAATAAACGGCTACTACTACTTGCTCACGGCCGAAGGCGGTACCAAGTACGATCACTGCGCTACGATGGCCCGTTCCAAAAATCTGCGCGGTCCATATGAGGTGCATCCAGAGAACCCGCTGATCTCGTCGTTCTCCGTACCGCGCAATCCGCTGCAAAAGGCGGGACATGCTTCGATCGTGCACACGCATACCGATGAATGGTTCCTTGTACACTTAACGGGAAGACCATTATCCCGGGAAGGCCAGCCTTTGCTTGACCCTCGCGGCTTCTGTCCGCTTGGCAGAGAGACGGCTATTCAGCGTCTGGAGTGGAAAAATGATTGGCCTTACGTTGTTGGCGGCAACCAGCCATCCCTGCAAATCGAAGGGCCAAGCATTCCGGAAGTGAAGTGGGAACCCGACTTCCCGGAGAAGGACGATTTCGACAGCGACAAGCTGAATCTGAACTTCCAAAGCTTGCGCATTCCGCTGGGCGATCATATCGTGTCGCTAACCGACAAGCCGGGGCATCTGCGCCTGTATGGTAAGGAATCGCTGACGTCCAAATTTACGCAGGCGTTCATCGCCAGACGCTGGCAGCACTTTAACTTCACTGCGGAAACTAAGGTTGCATTCAATCCGACGACCTTCCAGCAGTCGGCAGGATTAGTGAATTACTATAACACGCAGAACTGGACCTCCTGCCAAATCTCCTGGAACGAAGACAAGGGAAGAATTCTGGAACTCGTCGTTTGCGACAACTTTACGTTCTCCGCCCCGCTGCAAGGCAATGAAATCGCAGTTCCTGCGGATGTTGAATATGTGTACTTGCGCGTAGATGTAGAGACGGATGTATATCGTTACTCCTATTCATTCGATGGAGATAACTGGACGGTTATCCCGGTCAGCTTCTACTCCTATAAGCTGTCCGACGATTACATCCAAGGCGGAGGCTTCTTTACAGGAGCGTTTGTAGGCATGCAATGCCAGGATACCTCCGGCCAAAACGAGCCTGCCGACTTCGACTACTTCATCTACAAGAACAATTAATATACAAACAGGTCGTATCAAGGGGTTCCTGCCTTGAGCGGCCTGTTTTTTTGTGTTTCTCAGATGGGATGGATCGTGATGGATGACTCCTATGTTCACCGATCCGGGCATTTCCTCATCAAAAAATAAAGAACCTGAGGCAAGCCTCAGATTCTTTAGCAGATATAGATATAACCAAACCCGGTCTGTAACCTCCACCTTTGCTTATTCCACATCCGATCCCCATCCGGTTTAAGTTATAGCCAAATTCTCGGAGTTGCGTCAGAGTTACCTAGCTTAGAATAACTTAGCCTAGCTAAAGCTTAACCCTTAACCGAGCCAGCGGCGATCCCTTCAACAATCTTGTCGCTAAGGAACAGGAAGGTGATCAGGATCGGCAGAATGCTGATCATAAGGGTAGCTCCGATTGCGCCCCAATCCGTCGTATACTGACCGATAAAGTTCTGAACGCCGACCGTCAGGGTCTTGTAGATATCCGAGCTGATGAACGTATTTACGAATATAAATTCGTTCCAGTTATAGATCATATTGATGATGGCCGTCGTGGCAAGCACGGAGCTGGTCATCGGGAACACGATTCGCGCGAACATTCGATTCACCGAGCAGCCGTCGATGACCGCCGCCTCCTCTACTTCCCGCGGCAGCGCGTAGTAGAAGCCGAGCAAAATCATAATCGTAATCGGCATGTTAAAAGCAACATATGAGAAAATTAGTGATAACGGATGATCCGTCAAACCGATGTTGTTATATACGCTAAATAAAGGGATGAGCGTCGAGTGAACGGGAATCATCATCGCTACCATGAACAGGCCGAGCACGAAGGAGCTTCCCTTCCACTTCATTCTTGTCACGGCATACGTGACAAGGCTGCCCAATACAACCGTCAAGGCGGTCGCCAATACGGTAACCCATACGCTGTTCAAGAAGTAGACATTGATATTCCCTGCGCTCCACACCTTGGAATAGTTCTCCCATTTAGGGTCCATAGGGAGTGAGAACGGTGGAAGGTTGAACACTTCCTGATTGTTTTTTAATGAGAAGAACAGCAGCCATACCAGCGGTAGCAATTGCAGGACGGCTACAAGAATAAGCACAATGTACAATATGCCATAACCTAATTTGCGTCCAAGGGCTGCCCCCGAGCTAGCCGGTCCGCTCTGAAGCTGTCCTGCGGTTCCAGACATCATGAAGCGTCCCTCCTTATGAATATTGAATGGTATCTTTAGTAGCGGTTAATTTACGAATGATCCAAGTAATGACAAGACAAATCACGAGCAGGAAGAATCCGATCGCGCTGCCGTAGCCGAAATCATGAGCCCGGAAAGCTACGCGATACATGTAGGAGGCCATAACCTCACTGGCTCCGTTAGGCCCTCCATCGGTCATAACGTAAATCAGGTCAAAATATTTGAGCGACCCGACAACGGCAAGAACGATCGTCACCTTGATCACTTCCATAGCCAGCGGAAGCTTGATTTTCCAGGCGATTTGCAATGCATTGGCACCGTCGATTTTCGCCGCTTCTTCGAGGGATGCCGGAATATTCTTTAAAGCAGCATAGTAAATCAGAATATAGAAACCCGCATATTGCCACAGAATCGGAATGAATAGAGCAGGCAATACCAATGATGTTTCTGCAAGCCATGCAGGAGGATTAGCGAAACCGATAGATTCCAAGAAGCTGTTTACAATCCCGTTGGTCGGATGGTAAATTTTAAGCCACAATTGCGCAATCGCAACCGAAGACAACAGCATCGGAATAAGATAAATTTTACGGAACAGGTTTGCCCCCTTAATGCGGGTAGCAAGAACCATCGCTACAGCCAAATAGATCACAAGACTGAGCGTGGAGAACAAAGCTAGCAGAAGCGAGTGCCAGGCACTGCTCCAAAATGCAGAATCCTTCGCTAGAGCCAGGTAGTTTTCCATCCCGATGAATTCCATGGCGCTGATTCCATTCCACTTATTCAATCCATAAAAGCCTGTAAGTATAATTGGAATGTAAACGACGCCCAAGATGAGTAGCAGTGATGGCAGTACATAGAGTGCGATTATCTTTTTATTTGAGAGCACCTTATCCACGTTGTCCGACTCCTTTCCTTCATAGTCGTTTCTTTAGAAAAGACTATCCGGCAATGCTGCCGGATAGGTCTCCTCGTCCTGTTGCACAATGTCTTGAACCGAAGCTATTATTGTCCTTTGGCAATGGCCGCATCATGCTCTTCCGAGAATTTTTCCGGTGTTACTGCTTTGCCAAAAAGAGCCTGGATCATGTTAAGGTGTGTCTCAGCCGCATTCGCAGGCATTTGTACGTCTGCGAACAAGGTAATGCTGCTTGCTTGATTCATTTCGTTAAACAGATCGATGTACAATTGAGGCAATTCAAGATTAGATGTATCTACCTTCGTAGCCGGGATAACGCCTGCTCCGGTGACGGATTGCTCGCCCCATTTGGTGACGAAGTATTCTACGAATTTCTTGGCTTCATCCTTCACTTTGGAGTTCTCGGCCACGAACAAGCCTACGCCTGGGCCGCCGACCCAGCTGTTGATGTCGCCTTTGCCGCCTTCAATGGTCGGGAACTTAAAGAAACCAACGCTGTTACGGAATTCCAACGGAATTTCTTCATTCGTCGTAAAGTTAGGAAGATCCCATGAGCCCATCATGTACATGGCCGCTTTTTCGTTCAGGAACTCGGACTTCGCCTCTTCATTGGACAAGCCGTTGAAGCCTTTGACAAATGCGTTGCTGTCTACCAATGCTTGAACCTCAGCCCCTGCTTTCAGAAATCCTTCATCCTTAAAGGAAGCGGAGCCGCTGATTGCGTTAGCCAACGTTTGTTGTCCCGCGATCCGGTCAGCCATGTACATGTACCAGAGGGAACCCGTCCAACGATCCTTATTGCCGAGTGCAATCGGCGCTACGCCGTTATCGGACAGCGTTTTCACAACTTGCTTAAATTCATCGTACGTTTGTGGAACTTCAAGATTGTATTTCTCAAAAATCGCCTTGTTGTAGTATACCGGTGCAATATTGAACTCTAGTGGAAGCGCATACGTTTTACCGTCAATATTATATGCCTCGGTAGTACCGGCAACGAATTTTCCGTTCAGTTCGCCGCTCAGCAGGTCATCTACTGGAGAGAAAAGCTTGCCTTCAACATAAGGCTGTAAGAATCCCGCCGCCCAGGTTACGCCTACGTCCGGAAGCTCGTTGGATGCGGACAGTACTTTTAGTTTGTTTTTGTACTGCTCGTTATCCAATACTTCTTGTTTAATTTTAACGTTAGGGTTTTCGTTCTGATATTCTGTAATGATTTGGTTCACAATTTTGTTCTGACCAGCGGATACGCCTTCAGGCCATAGGTGCATAAAGCTGACTGTGACCTGGTCGCCGCCCTTGCCTTCGCCACCGCCCTGAGATGTACCGCCGGCGTTATTTCCCTTCGCACCGCAGCCTCCTAAGACCAAAGCCAGACACAATGATGTTAATAGCAGCATCGTCCATTTTTTCTTGAACACGTTTACAACCCCTTTTCTACGAATGCTAGCGGTTTCATTCCGCTTAATTAAATTGTAACAATGGTGTGATCATACCGTAATGATATAGGGATTGGGATTTATGCCACTATTATTGGATTGTGTCCGCCGGATCCTTTGCGTTATTCCTATATTGCCCAGGACTTACCTGTTCGAGCTCTCGGAATACTTTCACGAAATATCTTGCAGTCTGGTACCCAACCCTTTCGGCAATTTCAGCGATAGGAAGTGTCGTCGTTGTAAGCAGAACCTTTGCCCGCTGGATTCTCTGCTTCGTCAAATATTCGCTAAACGTCAATCCGGTCTGTTCCTTGAACAGAACGCTGAAATAGCTGGCATTCATATGAAGATGATCTGCCAGGTCACGCATAGATACCGCTTCATGCAGATGCTCGTCCAGATAGCGAATGGCTTCGCGCACCTGCGTGCTGTAAACATTCTCATGCTCTATCGTCTCCATGAGCTTCGGATCGACCAGCTTCTCCATCCGCTCGATTCGGTGAATCTTCTCCTCGCGCTGGAGCGCTAGCTCGACAGCCTGAACCAGCTTTTGCTTGTCTAACGGCTTCAATAAATACTCAATGACCCCGAATTTTAGCGCTTTTTGAGCGTAATCGAATTCCGGGTGACCCGAGATCACGATAACAACCGGCGGATTCTTCATATTCTCCAGCTTCTCAATAAGATCGAGCCCGCCAATTTCCGGCATCCTTATATCGGTTATGAGCAGATTTGCCTCATGATCCTGCAGCCATGCCAAAGCTTCCACGCCGCTGGAAGCGGTCTCGATCCGGTAGCGCCCTGACGACCAAGCCTCTAAGGTTTTGCGGACACCTTCCCTGGTTCTCGGTTCATCATCCACGATAAGTATTGTTTTCATGACTTATTGTCACTCCCATATTCATTCGGTATTTCAAAGGCTATCGTCGTTCCTTGACCCTTCTCGCTCTTAATATCGAGTCCGTCAGTCAGGGTATCATAACTCAGCCTTAGTCTCCTCTCCACGTTAACGATGCCGATGCCATGTCCTTTGGTGGCACTCACATGCCCTTTCCTCATGACGGTATATAAAGATCGAAGCTTCTCCTGATCCATCCCCGGTCCGTCATCGGCCACAATTACTCGGGTAAGTTCCGGTCTGCTGCCGGGCTCTACCCGCAAAATAACCGTGCCGGGGCCTACCCGCTGCTCTACGCCATGCAAAATAGCGTTCTCGACAAGCGGCTGGATCAGCAGCTTCGGTACGGGTACCCGTCGGCACTCTTCGTTCGCTTCAATCCGCCATGAGAGCCTGTCCACCATACGCATCTCCATAATTTTCAAATACCTTTCTGCATGATCCAGCTCATCACCGAGCGTTACCCATTCATCTTCATCCGTTTTGTTAATGACATAGCGGAACAAGCCGGACATGGCCACGACAATTTGAGCCAGCTCTTCTTCCCCCTTGTCTTCAAGCTCCCAATAGAACGCTTCCAGTGTATTAAAGAGAAAATGTGGATTAATCTGGGCCTGGAGCGCCTTCAGCTCCGTACGGCTTTGAATGATTTCCTTCTCGTAGACGACTTCAATCAGCTCGTTCAGATCAACGACCATTTGATTGTATGAATTGTTGAGCTCATTGATTTCCATCGTCGTAGACGTAATGGGACTTGGCTTCAACGTACCGAAGCGAGCCCCCCGCATCGCCTTAATCAGGTTCAAGATGGGACGCGTAATCATCGTGGATAGAATAAAGGTAAAAATCAGAAAGAGCAAGCCGCCGACTACGCCGGATACGAGAATATTCGTGCGAAGCACGGAAATCCCTTCGGTGACATAGTCCATGGGGGTTAGTATGGCAAGCGTCCAGCCCGTAGCCTCGGACTGCTTCTGGATCGCAATATACCCTTTGCCGTCAATGGTGATGCTTTCGCCGACGTGACTGAGCAGCATACTTGAATCAACCTCTGCGGGAAAATCGGAGAATATCGTTTTACCGCTTTTATCGAACAGCCCCATCGACTCGCGCATTTCGCTCTCCATCGTTGAATCCGTAAGCTCAAAGTAGCTTTTCTCAATATGAACCATTAAATACCCGGCGTGTGAAAACGACTTGTCGATTAATCGGATGCTGCGGATCGCGATAACGCCATCTGGATTCTGAGGATCGAGTCCAAACCATACCAGCCTGCCCATTTGCTCGTCTACCCGGTCAATCCATTCGCTGGGAGCCCGTTCAGTCAATCTAATATCATCCAGCGGGAGCAGCCGCCTGTAATCAGCCGTATATAGTTCAAGCGATCGAATGCCTGTCGCGTACGCTTCATACTTACGTACTTCCTGCTGCAGCAGCTGGCGATCTCCAAAGCTGATCGGCTTCCCTGCCGTTTCTTCAGCAAGCAATCGTTGTGTCGTTGCACTCATCGCCACTTGAGCCGTCAGCGTATTGATTTGCTGCAATAATGCATCCAGCTTGCCCGTTGCCTGAACCGCCGTTTGCTGGATATGCTTCTCAGCATTGTTGCGCAGAAGGACAGAGACTTGACCGAACGTGAAAAAGCTGACCGAAGCCAGCACGATGATCATCACCAGCATAAAGCCAAGAAAGATTTGATTGCGCAGCGTATTTATCCGAATAAACTTTGACAATGACCACACATCCTTCGTCATAGCGTTGTAGAACTTACTATACACAATTATCTAAAAATACAGATCCAAAAAGTCAAGCTTCCAGTACGAAAGCCTAAAAAAAATAGCCCCGATTGTCCAACCTCTAGGTTAAACAACGGAACTATACCTGCTCCAGACTGTTATTGCAAGGTTAAGTGGTAAAATTGTCAAAAGTGCCGATTACAGAATGCAGCTCCTGCTGGTAGTCCTTATATTTGGCGGCATCCGTCCATACGGTAATCCAGTGATAGTACAATTTCGTCTCAATCGTAGTCACGATGTAGGCCACCTTTCTCCCGTTCACTTCTTGTTCGACAGCAAACTGATACGCAGGGTATCCATTGATAAAGAGGGGCCGAGGCTTATAAATCGGTGAACGGGCGAGGCCTGCGGTAAAGCTTTGTTCGGCGTATTTCTGATACTGCTCAAGTGTGCTGCCTCTCTTGAAGCGCTTCTTGGGCTCGGAGAATACTGCTAAATACTTATTCGAAAAGCGATTGGAAATCGAGATTTCCGCTTGATTGTCCAAATTGGGGTCAAAGAGCCAATCCGGACTCGTCGTAATTTTAAACTTTCCGTTATGACTGATATGTATTTTCTCATCGCTATAGTTCATTTCCTTGGAACGCTCACCCTCAGCCGGAGGACTGATCCGGACAACCATAGGGAATATCATGGCCAATAAAATAGGCGCAGCCGCAAAGGTAAGAGCCATAGCATCCCTGCCGCGATTCAACCTGTCCTTAGGCATATCCCGCACCATGATCACATATGTGCCAGCCGCCATATCTCCAATCCGCTGCCGCCGCTCCGTCACAACGATCGCCAGGGCAGCGGGAAGACCGGCAAGCAGCAAGGGATTGCTGTCAATCACGCGGAGTACGCTGCGGATGAACGCTTTGACCAGTCCCGGCGCTTTCCCATCCTGATCGACCACCCGAATGCGCATAACCCATTTACCGACCGTGCTGCCCGTTAAGCCTTCCAGCAGCACATAGTAGCATAATACGAGGGCGATGACGCACAATTGAGTCAGAAGCACATGCCGAGTCATAAACATCTTCTCTATATCCATCGCTGAGCGAATGAATGCCGCGAATAGTAAATAATCGAGTAGAGTTGCCCCTATGCGCCTAAGCAGCATCGATGTGGGACGATGTGAAAGCGTTTGTAATTTCTTGCGATCCTGCCTCAAGGATATAGCCCCCTACTATACTTCCGTATATTTCCAACCGAGAACATCAAAAGTATATGATATCCCGTATTTTTCTGCAAATTTTACAACTTCTCTGTTTAAGTCCAAGCCCAGAAAAAACCGTCGCGATCCCATGCGACTCTCCCGCCATGCAGCTTGCGAAAAGCCTTCTTTACCTCCTTAGAGAGGGAGGGATTTCCGTTATCATTGATAAAAACATGCTCCTCCCCGAAATGCTCCCTGACATGCGCAATAGCCTCTTCTTGTCGAAGCAGCCCTTTAAACTTAATCTCCTGTACCATCCACGCTGCAACTTGGTCTGCTGAATACATCGTTTTGCCCCTAACTTTAGGATTTTTGATTATATTTTAGCACAAAACTAACAAGGCGCCCCTCACGGGACGCCCTGAATACCCTTTTCACAATCTGAAGTTTTCGCATAATCTCGGTATATAAGTCTGTTATATTTATTTATAAGTTCGTCCAAATGTATTGATTGCTCAAGTACCTTTGGGTGCCTCAATTCTCCGTATTGTAGTTCCAATTGATATAGTTTTTGTCTTGCCTTTTCAATCCTTTTTTTAATAGTTACAGGCTGCATCATAAAACCACACCTCCTGTTGTAATATTCTAGGAGGTTATGTCGTTTTTTACAGACTGATTATCAACACATATCATTATTATCTGTTGACTTTTGCTCTATACCGATTCAATTTGTCGTCTTATTGAACTATCTCGTTTTGAATTAATCCAGGATTTGTCCTTCTTTTATACTCAGCTTTATATCATCCCCGCGTAATAGCCATTCTTTTAATGTCTCAGTAATACAATTTAATATATGGCCTCTATTATTTGCTTTAAGAGACATTTCTAGACTGCGTAGAATATTGTCAACTCCTTCACTTTCTCCACTATTTAACTGATAAAGAGCAAGCTGATAATAAAAGTTTATATAACGATTAGTCTTAATCACTTCATGGTAATAACTATCCTTAGATTTATCAAATAATCCAACTAGTTGAATTAATATATTATCAATTCGGACATGATATTTATTTGCTGCCATTAGAATAATAACTGAGCTTGCCAAGGCTTCATTAGGATATCTCATTAAGAATGTAACATACTCGCTTAAACTGTCAAAATTACCCATTAGTAAGTTAATATTATGTAAATTAGCCGTTGCGAACAATTTAAACTTCTCGACTTCTTTTAGGCCTACATCATCTAACCCCTCAAACCAGCTAAGATCAGCGTATCCCGAAATATATTCTTTTGCTTCTTGATAGCGCCCTTGATGTTCTAATGCGGAACTCTTTATTAAATAACCCTGACCATAATAAACTACTAAATGACGTTCAGTGTTAAATAACGGATCCTCTTTAATATTCCTTTGAGAATATATAGAATTGGCAAGTATGCGAAGTTCATCTGCAAGAGCCTCCATTTTCACCCAATCTTGCAATGTATAATATATATTAGCCAACTGTAGAAGTGCATCGAGCTTTAAGTTCTCTGGAAGTCTATTTTTAAAGGGCTCAAACTGTATAGCCGCTCGAAAATTCATTGTCGTATCCGTTCCCAAGGACAGTTGGAATAATCTATACTGGCTGACTGCCAATCGTTCCGCATGCTGATATCTCTCGCACTCAGCGACACTGGAATAAAGAATTGCTGCCGCCTCTTTCCAGTTATTTTCAAACATCATCTCAGCAGTTATAAAAAGATTAGGTATTTGTCTTAAGTCATCTAGTAGATGGGATATTATTTTATGAATACAGTCATGCTTTTTTAACTCTGCACAGCGAAATAGAAAAGGACGTAGTCGACGCCAATTAGGCGAGTGATGGACAAAAAAATCATCAACAAATAAGTCGTATAAAGCCCCTTCCTGAAGACCCATACCTGCTGTCAAGCGATCTACTTGCTCCATAGAAATCGGGCGATTGCCATTTACAATGCCGCTTAATGTACCTACATTTATTGTGGATATCTCAGAAAAATACTGCAATGTATAGCCGTTATTTCTCAAATAATTATTCAATTCTGACCGAATCGTGGTTGTATTATTCATATCAATCCACCCATCTAACTCTTTATTCACACCCTAAATTTAGCACATTATTGCTCATAAATGTATATTAAAAGCAATTTCTACAATGTTCAATAGGAGGATTTGAATAAAAATACGAATTTTTATTCGTGAATAATTTTGCAACAATTATAATACACGATTTAAATAACGTGATATATTTTTCCTTTGTTAGGTATCATAAATTTTACAGTGATACTAATCTAAGGAGCCAATAAGTTGAAGCTGAAATATGCCAGAGAAGCAGCAGGCTATACTCAAGAATCATTGGTATATAAACTCAATGAAAGCATGAGCTGTACGCTGCGGAATTATCAAAACATTGAATATGGAATCGGTATTCCATCTGTGACATTGGCGCTGCTGATTTGCAGTATACTTAATATTGATCCTAAAGACGTGGATGAATGGAAGTTACATCGGTCACCAAAATCAAAAAACTAAACAAGGCGCCCCTCACGGGACGCCCTGCTCTTCATGACATTCTGCCACTACGATCCAAACTACCATCCGAAATCAAGTGACTTCCTTTTGATATTGATTAAAATCTTTAACCAGTTCTGTTCCTCCCTGGCATCATGTAACGAACGTGATTCCTCTAATTCGATTTACGCGTCATCAAGGCACCAATCCCCATAATCAGACCGAGGCCCGCTGCACTATATAAGCTAATCAGCACATCATTAGATTTTGACGCCATATAAATCATTCCGTTTACGAGCAATGATACGAGGCAAAGATAAAAAATCCACTTCATAATTTGATGCTTCCGCATAGCAATCCTCCCCTCCACTTAATCATCCGCATTTAACGAGGCTGCAGCAGGAGCTCCCGCCCGAAGTGCCCTTACGCTTAAAACAACGACAATTAAAAAACCTCCAGCCATCATCCCCGAAATCCTCAATATTTCCGAAATGCTCCAGCCGCTGATCAGCAGGACAGGCACGAGTCCCGTAGACAGAGGATACAGTCCGGTTGAGGCTACCGTAAATACACTCATGCCACGGCCTAGTTTATCCTGATCCAGACTCAACTGAAATACCGTCAACAGCAGCATATTCGCATAGGCTGAGATCATTCCCGCACACCCGCTTATGATAACGGCATATAACAATTGATCGACCCAGCCCAGAGCGACAATACCTAGGCATAGCAAAATAAAAGCAGCATAAGCCCGCAGCGTCATATTCCCCTTCAGACGAAACACGACAAGCATCAGCCCGCCGAGTATGCTCCCGGCTGCAAAGGACACTTGCAGATAGGTCAAATCCATGGCCGTCCCCTGGAACACTTCTTTCACCAACGTTGGGAAGGCTACGTTCACCGGACCGGAAATGAAGAAGCTGGCAATTCCCACGGTAACTATAACGGACATTTTGAAAGGATCACGACATACATAACGCAGCCCTTCGTTCATTTCCAACCACATGGAAGCCCGGCGATTCGAGCGACTCTGTATCGGTTCCCGTACCAGGAACAGACATATCGCTCCGATCAGCAGCAATATGCCGAGCGTAATAAATGATAGCTGAAACGACCCGAACGTAAGGACAAGTCCTGCGGCAGCCGGACCGGCGAACATCCCGAGCTGCTGAATGATGACATTCAAGCTATTCGCTGTCCTTAGCTGATCTGGTGCGACGAGGGTAGGAATAATCGAAGACGAAGCTGGCCAATAAAATGCCTCCAGGATGCCGAAAATCGCTGCGAAAGCAAGCAGCACGCCAAAGGTGAGCTGGCCTATCGTAAATAGTACAGCCATACTAATAAGCAAAATAAAGCGCATAAAATCAGAAAAGAACATAATTTTTGTCTTGGAAAATCGATCCGATAAAACGCCGCCTACGGTCATGAGCAGCACACGCGGAATAGCCGTGACCATTAGAACGATTCCCAGCATCGTCGGCATATTAAGATAATCAACGACATACCAGCTCTCAATCAACATATACATCGGCGTCGTCAGGCTGGTGAATATGATAGAGGCCAAGAAAAACATAAACGTTCGATTGCGGATCAATGAAGCTTTGGCCGAATCACTGGACTGGTAAATAGTAAACACCCCTCTCATGAATTCATCATAAAGAGGGGTGTTCTCATTTTTCTTACTCATTTCTTACATAAATCTTAAGTTGTAACCATCACCTACGAACATAGGATATACAGCCTAAGCATTCAGCAGGCTGTACACATCCTTGCAAGGCAAATTCTGAGCGTCGGCTACAGCTTGATAAGTGACATGGCCGTTCAGGACGTTAATGCCCTTTGCCAAAGCACGGTTATCCAAAGCGGCCTGCGCATATCCCTTATTGGCAATTTGCAAGCCGTACGGCGTCGTCACATTCGTCAAAGCCAAGGTCGAGGTGCGAGGTACCGCTCCTGGCATGTTGGCTACGGCATAATGGATGACTCCGTGCTTTACATAGGTCGGCTGATCATGCGTCGTAATCCGGTCGATCGTCTCAATTGAGCCGCCCTGATCTACGGCTACATCGACAATGACAGAGCCGGGAGACATCGTCTTGACCATCTCTTCGCTGACAAGCCTTGGCGTACGTGCTCCCGGAATCAGAACGGCTCCGATCAGAAGATCGGCCTGTTTGACGCTGTCTGCAATACTGAATGGGTTTGAGACCAGGGTCTTGACCCGCCCTTGGAATAAATCGTCCAGCTGCCGCAGCCGATCCAGGTTCAAATCGATTATCCGTACCTCTGCCCCTAGACCGAGAGCTACTTTGGCTGCATTTACGCCGACCATTCCTCCGCCGATGATCGTCACCTTGCCAGGCTCTACGCCAGGCACCCCGCTAAGCAGAACGCCTTTGCCGCCATTGGATTTCTCCAGGAAATGAGAACCGATCTGTATCGCCATCCGCCCCGCCACTTCACTCATCGGCGACAGGAGCGGCAAAGCGCCCGTATCCAGCTGAATCGTCTCGTAAGCGATAGCGATAACGCCGCGCTCAGCAAGCTCCTTTGTTAAAGACGGCTCGGGAGCCAGATGCAGATAAGCGAACAAAATCAAACCTCGGCGAAGAAACGGAAATTCCTCGGATACCGGTTCTTTCACCTTGACGACCATTTCCGCCGACCATGCGTCAGCAGCCGTTGGCACGATTTTTGCACCTGCTGCGCTGTAATCCTCATCATTGAATCCAACACTGAGCCCTGCCCCGCTCTCGATCCACACTTCATGCCCAGCTTGGACATATGACAGTACCGAAGCAGGCGTCATCCCGACGCGATGCTCGTTATTCTTGATCTCTTTAGGCACCCCTACAATCATATATACACCATCCTTAATCTCTTATCAGCAAGCGCCGAATGTATAATTACTAAATTATAATGCATAATTACTGACTTTACCTAATTAAAGTTAAAAATACTCCAAAAGCATCGAAGTTCAATGTTCGTTCATTTGGACATCGGCAGCGGGCTTCCTACCTTGATAATTTCATCAATAAAAGCCTGGACGGAACTCGTCATTTGGGAGTCCTTCCGGCGAATGAATACCGTAGTGACCTCCCGATAAGGATCAGGCACCCGATGGCAATGAAGCGTGCCCTGTGCAGCCATATAGCCGACCGTGGATTCGGGTACAATCGTCAGTCCGATGCCCGCCGCTACACTGCCAATGATCGTATCGAACGTGCCGAACTCCATGATCTTCTTCGGGACAATGCCCTCATCTCTTAACCAGCTCTCCAATCTTTCGCGGTAGCTGCAGCCTTTATTGTACAACAGGAGGGGCTTTGCGGTAATGTCATCCAGCGAGAAGCTTGTTCCCTTGGACACAATGACCAATTCCTCCTGAAACACCTCATATTGCTCAATTAGCGGATGCTGTAAAGGCCCCGTCACAAATGCACCGTCCAGCTTGAAATCAATCACTTCCTGGAGCAATTGCTCGGTGACACCCGCCTTCAAGGACAAGTCAACATTAGGATACGTCTGCAGATAGGAAGACAGCAAGTTAGGCAGTGCAATGACCGTCTCGACAATGCCGATTTCCAATATGCCCGATGGCGTGGCCGAGCCTTGAAATACCTTTTTCATTTCATCAAATTTAGCTAAAATATCGTTGGCATACTCCAGCAGCCGCTTCCCCTCCGTATTGAGAACCATGCCGCGTTTATGCCGATAAAATAACGGGGTCTGCAGCTCGCGCTCCAGCAGCTTAATTCTGGCCGTGACATTGGACTGAACATAATTTAGTTCCAGCGCTGCCTTGCTGACACTGCCGTGAAGCGCGACCATTTGGAATATTCTCAAATCATTCAAATCCAATTTCTTCTCCTCCTGCCTGGCATGCTCGTAGTTGTCTTGTTTCAGGTATCATTATAAATGATGAAGAAGTTAATTTACAATCACTTTACTGTTGTCTGTGATTAATCTATCATTTGTTATGAAAATCGGGTTCGGATATAGTTAAGGAGAACGATGGAATGAATAAAAAACAAGTCATCTTGGGGTCGGCCTTATGTCTCATTGCAAGTATGTCCTGGGGAGCGATGTTTCCCGTCGCACAAGTCGCATTGCATAAAATTGATCCGTTCTATTTTTCATTTATCCGCTATGCGGTCGTGGCGGCCATTTTGTCTGCCATACTGTGGATGAAGGAGGGTAAAGCGGCTTTTCGGCTGGAGGGTAAAGGAAAGGCTCTCCTGTTCTATGGCACAATGGCGTTTACCGTCTATAACATGTTCGTGTTCTCGGGCCAGCATCTTATGGGAGATACCGGCACCATTACAGCCTCATTAATTGAAGTGCTTATGCCGATGATCTCTATCCTGTTCGTTTGGATCACCGCGAAAGCCAAGCCGCCCGGATATACGATGGTCAGCATGGCTCTATGTCTGGCGGGTGCCATACTGGTCATCACCAACGGCAAGCTGACTTTCTTTACGATGGCAGGCAAATCGCTGTTTCCATTATTGCTTATTTTTATCGGAGTTACGGGCTGGGTGCTGTATTCTATGGGCGGAAGCCGCTTCAAAGACTGGTCTGTCCTGCGTTATTCTACTTTGACCTGTCTGTTGGGAAGTCTGGTATCACTAGTCATTGTCTCCATCGCCACAATGCTTGGCCTGCTGCCTGCTCCTTCCCTGCAAACGCTGGGCTCCGTTAAATGGGAAATGGCCTTTATGATCACATTGCCGGGAATCGTGGCTCTTCTAAGCTGGAATGCGGGATTAAAAATGCTAACACCGCTCAACGGTATTTTATATATCAACTTTGTCCCGATCACTACTCTGATCATTATGGCTTTTCAAGGCTACCATGTATCGATGTTCGAAATTTTCGGTACACTGCTTGTCATTTTTGCTATCGTACGTAACAATCTGGTTCAACGCAAAGAGCAAAAGGAACAACAACTGCCCGCGAAGCGAAACGCCAGTATTAAAGCAGCCGCAAGTCAGCCGGCAGGTACAAAAGTCCAGACCTCGAAGTCCCTGTAGCCTGCTTAATTACGAAACTAAAAAGCTCTCCCTCGACCCTATGAAATGGTTCGTTGGGAGAGCTTTTCTATATTATTAGAACTTGATGATCCCCGACGTATGCAGCAGCACCAGGAATACAAGAATTGGCGCGATATAGCGCAGCATGAACAGCCACACCCGGAACCAGCCTGCACGCAAGCCGGACGCTTCCGCGGCTCCTTTCCAGAAGTACCCTGCGAATATCGTAATCATAAGTCCGCCGATCGGCAGCATGATGTTGGACGTTATGAAATCTACCCAATCAAAGAAGGCCTTCCCGCCAAACGTAAGCTCTGGAACCAAGCCGAGAGACAACGCGGAGGGCACCCCTAGCAGGAAGACAAGCCCTACGACAGTCCATACGGATCGGGGCCGGCTCCAGCTAAAACGCTCCATCGTATAAGATACGGGAACCTCGAGTATGGATACTGCCGACGTTAAGGCAGCGATTGCCAGCAGGATAAAGAACAAGCCTCCAAAGAACGAACCCATAGGCATAGCCGAGAAGGCTGCAGGCAAAGCAATGAACACGAGCGACGGCCCCTCATCCGGAGCAATGCCAAACGAGAAGGTCGTCGGGAAAATGATAAGTCCCGCAATAAACGCATAGATCAGGTCACCCACGCCGATGGCCAGCGTCGCAGAACCTAAGGACTGTTCCTTCCGTACATATGAACCATATGTCAGCAAAATCCCCATACCGAGCGACAAGGAAAAGAAGGCATGTCCCAGGGCTACTAATGCCGATTCTGCGTTCAATTGCGAAAAGTCCGGTTTAAGGAAAAATGATACCCCTGCCTCCGCACCCGGAAGCGTAACCGCCCGGATCATCAAGACGATCAATAGTATGACGAGACTCGGAATGAGTATTTTATTAAATTTCTCAATACCGCCAGAAATCCCGAGAATCACCACTCCGCCGGTAATAAGCAAGGCGGCAAGCTGCCAGACGAGCGGCATGTAGCCTGAAGTAAAGTGAGAGAACTGCCCGGCAAAGTCCGTGTTGGCAAACAAGTTCCCGGTAAAGGCCGATACAGCATAGTGCAGCGTCCAGCCCGCAACAATAATATAAAACGACAAAATTAAAAAGGGAGTGAGAACCTGCAGAATGCCCAGGCTCTTCCAGCCCCGTTTCCCGCCGGCTCTGATAAAGGCCGTTGCCGCGCTGCCCCGCCCACTGCGTCCGATAGCAAGCTCGGCCAGAAGCACCGGCAAGCCAATAATGATCAAACAAACTATAAAGAGCAGGAAGAAGGCCGCTCCTCCATTTTCGCCGGTAATGTAAGGGAATTTCCACATATTCCCTAGGCCGACAGAGCTCCCTATTGCGGCCAATATAAAACCGGTAGAAGAAAATCGGTCTTTTTTCCGTTCATTCGTATTTATACCATTCCTCTGCGCACTCATTATATCGACTCCATCTATCTTTATATTCAAATCATTATATATCATTCCGTAACTTCGGTCATATTAAATATTTATCCATTTTGCGCCCTTTCTGGGCAGTGAAACAATAATTCGGATACTGACCTGCATAGTATCACTTATTCTCATAGGGGGATATGATCCCAATGACGCAATTCCTCTATCCTAATGATATTTATATATAGAAGACTGTATTTGGAGAAATTTATGAATTTTATGATAAAATATGTCGATATATACCTAAATAAATCAATACATATTAGAGAAAGAGGTTACCTGAATGACAATGATCGGGATTGATTTGGGAACCACCCATAGTCTGGTGGCCTATTGGACGGAAGAAGGTCCAAAACTGATACCGAACGTATACGGCGAGCATCTGACGCCATCCGTGGTCGGCGTGGATGATACCGGTGAAATACTGGTCGGGCAAATCGCCAAGGAA
Organism: Paenibacillus lentus; assembly: GCF_042714055.1. Lineage (GTDB taxonomy): Bacteria > Bacillota > Bacilli > Paenibacillales > Paenibacillaceae > Fontibacillus > Fontibacillus lentus_A. Next base: position 216,290 of record NZ_JBHGVC010000005.1, on the reverse strand, counting down.
AGGCTGATGACACACCCTGATCTTACCGCCTCTACTTTTAAGCGCTACATGGGGACGGAAAAACTCTATCGCATGGGCAAATATACCTTTACTCCCGAGGAGCTCTCTTCTTTTGTCATAAAGTCGCTCAAAGCCGATGCGGAGGCTTATCTTGGCCAAGAGGTTACCGAGGCGGTCATCAGCGTACCTGCTTATTTTAACGACACCCAGCGTAAGGCCACAAAGCGCGCGGCTGAATTTGCCGGATTGAAGGTAGAGCGGCTGATTAGCGAGCCGACGGCGGCGGCGATCGCCTATGGGCTGCACCAGGAAGAATCGGAGACCAAATTCCTGGTATTTGACCTCGGCGGCGGCACCTTTGACGTGTCGATCCTCGAATTTTTTGAAGGCGTTATGGAGGTCAAGTCGATTGCGGGAGACAACTATTTAGGCGGGGAGGATTTTACCGAGCTGCTCGTCTCTTATTTCGTGCAAAAGAATGGTCTCGATTACGCCTCCCTGGATTTAAAAGCCCGTTCCGGGTTATTTAAGCAGGCGGAAATATGCAAGCGGGCGCTGGGCCAAGAACCGACCGGAGCAATGACCTTCACCCTGGATGATACTACCTATGAAATGAGACTGGATCGTGATGAATTCGAAAAAATCGCTGCCCAGCTTATGCTTCGTCTGCGTCATCCTATCGAGCGAGCGCTGAGGGATGCCGCGCTGTCCCCACGCGATATGGATGCGGTAATTCTCATCGGGGGCGCAACTCGAATGCCGATTATTAAATCGATTGTGAGCAAAATGTTCGGCCGTCTTCCTTTTGCCGGAGTAAATCCCGATGAAACCGTCGCTCTCGGCGCTGCCATACAGGTTGCGCTCAAGGAAAGAAACGAAAGTCTGAAAGAAGTCGTCTTGACGGATGTATGCCCGTATACGCTGGGCACCGATACTTCTAAACGATTGGGCAACAATCAGTATGACCACGGTCATTTTTCACCGATCATCGAGCGTAATACGCCTATTCCCGTCAGTAAGGTACAGACATACTATACTTTGTACGACCAGCAAAAAGAGGTTAGCGTCAGCATCTATCAAGGCGAAAGCCGCCTAGTGGCCAACAATATCAAGCTTGGGGAGCTTTCGATTGATATTCCGCCAGACAAAGCGGGAGAGCAAAGCATAGATGTAAGATTTACTTACGATATTAACGGCATTCTGGAAGTCGAGGTCAAGATCAATAGTACCGGGCTTAAGAAAACAATCATTATTGAAAAGAATCCTGGAATATTGACCCCCGAGGAAATTGAAAAGCGATTAAACGAGCTGAAAGACATAAAAATTCATCCCCGCGAACGCAGCGAGAATCGTCTGCTGCTTGCCAAAGGCGAACGGCTGTATGAAGAGGCTCTTGGCGAGAAAAGAGATGAGATCGCCTTTCTCCTGCTCGAATTTGAGCGGGTGCTGGCTTCCCAAAATGAACAAGAGGTTAAAAAGGCTGCCGTGAAGCTTAGAAAACAGCTTGAGCATCTGGAGAAGTGGAGTGACTACTTTTGAGGATATGGACGATTCTCGGCATTGAGCAAACCTATGATACTTCGGTCATCCGGAGAGCCTATGCCAAAAAGCTGCAAATCCACCACCCGGAAGATGATCCCCAGGGTTATCAACAGCTCAGGGAAGCCTATGATCAGGCTATGAGGCTAGCGAAGCAGCACCAGCAATCGCAGATCAATATATCGTTCACAGAAGAGGAGGAGGAATCCTCCTCTTCTTTCTCTCAACAATCCTTAGATAACCAACGTAAGGAGCAAGATGTAGTTAGCCAGGACGAGAATGTGAATATTGATTTGGATGATGCAAGAGAAAATTACGAGAATGATCGTGACGAAGAGGACATGGAAGGCGCAGAAGCCGAGGAAATCCTCCGAGTTCCACGGATTCCTAAAGGGGAGCTCTCTCGCGAGATTGACAGCGAACAAGAGGAAGAGCCCGATGTTCCACGGATTCCCCGTCTCCCCAAATGGAGTTACGAAACGGAAGAAAGGCTTGACGAGAGCAGCGAAGAAGTCGATGAAGAAGACATCGATGAAGATGCGCATAAAGATGCTTTTGAAGAGGAACTTGAGCACGAACTGGAGCACCAACCGGAATCCGATCACGAACCTGAACAAGAGGCTGAGGAAAGCTACTGGGATGACGAGGAAGATTTTGATGAATATGACGACGAAGATGATTTCGCTGATGAGTTTAACGAAGATTATGATGAGCCAGCGCACCCCGTTAATAAATTCATGGACGAGGTAAACTCATTATATCTGGACTTCTCCTCCCGTATGGACATCCATCCCTGGCTGGAGCTGCTAAGCTCGGATACGTTATGGAACATCGACAATCAACGGGCGATCTCCGATAAAATGCTGGAGTATCTTGAACAAAATTATTTTCTGCCGAGCGAAGTCTGGCAGATCCTTGAAGACTCCTTCCGCTGGAAAGAACGAAGCATGGAAGATGAAGATTTCTCCGAGCAATATCCAAAAATATACGCCTATGCCATCATAGAGTTCCCTGTGCTCCGGATGGATTTCAACAACCTTTTGCAGGCTCAGCATATCCATGGCATCCACCATGATGACTTTCTGCGCTACCGGGAGGCCCTCGCTTTGGCGCTTTTGGAGAACGATATGCACTCGGCTCATCTTAATCTAATTAAAGCACTCGACATCTTTAAGGAGGATAAGGATTTAATCCGGCTGCAAACCGAGTTCTACCGCCGGGCTGGTGACTTGGAGAAGGCTCTGGCTTCCTGCAATGAGTATATCCGAATAGACCCCGAGAACAACGACGCTGCTATACTGCGAGCCCGTTTCTTGCTCGGCATGGACAAAGCTGCTGAAGCGTTGGAGGATCTTCATCGTGTCCTGGCACTGGCCCCGAATCACATAGAAGCTCTCTCCCTGGCAGGACAATGCCATATGAAGCTGGAACAGCTGGAGCAGGCCAAGAGTGCGTTCAACAAAGTGCTAGCGATTGATCGGGAAGAAATTGAGGCCGTACTCTATCTGGCCCAGATCCATCGCCATAACGAAGAGAATTTGCATCAGCTAAAACGACAGGAGCGAAAAAACGCGCAGCGGGAAATCAACGAAGAGCTGGGAAGACTTCCTTTACGAAGCCGGCTCCAGAGAGCAGCAGTACTGCTGCTTTCACGAAGATGGCCCATTCTTGCCATCATTATCGTTCTTCATCTCATTATTGGCGAGGCTATAGTCAAACAAACTGGCGTCTCTCCTTGGGTCTATGCGAAGCTTCTAGTTTCCCCCCCAGCGGCGGTCACCGTTGAGAATGCGTCTGCTCTCGATACATTGCCAGTAGAAAATCATGCCGTTCGGTTGAAGCTGACCAACGCCCTATACATGGGTATCCTGGAGATCAAAGACAGCAAAGCCAAAAAATCCGATTATCAATATATCCATATGGATGAAGCTAAAAGGCTTGGACTTATGGATCAATTAAGCGGTTACGTCTGTATCGGATATGCAGGGGATGCCTCTGTGATCATCATTTCAAATTACGAGCAAGCCATGTCAGCATATCAGGAGAAGACCATGGAGATCACGGGTGAAGCACGGCCCAATCTACCACAGCAGCTCAAGCAGCAAGTTGAAGGCTGGCAGCAGAATCAGTCGGGTTCTCAAAGTTACTTAAAAGATCATCCGCTGTCCGATTATTACATCATCGCCAAGGACGGAATCATCAGAAACCATCCGGCAGGCAAGCTATCTGCGAACATCCTGTACCTTACTGCACTCCTTATTCTGTTCTATATCCCGTTCATTCAGGAGCTGCGCAGACAATGGAGATACATGCGGTACAACTAAAGATCGGGGTGAATCAAGCCAATGAACATTCATACTCAGGAGGAGCGCAAAGCCTGGATGCCTTACGTACATGCCGTACTTTCCCTATGCTCCATTGGCCGGGAGGTAGGCTACTTCGTAATGAATCCGAAAATGCAATACCTAATGTGGAATCGCATGCGCAGATTTCTCAGACAGGATGATATTCAGAATAAAGAGCAGCTGATAACGAATATAGAGTGGTATTTGGAGACAGGCCGCCGCCATGAATTTTATATAGATTCCTGTCATCTCTCCATTCTATCTGCAGCGGAGCGCAGCCGATATATTCACCTGCTGACGGATGAGCAAAGAAAACGCCAGCTTACGGTCGTCAACCGTCATTTATGGAGCCTCTCTCCCGGAGGCATAGGAGCTTATGATTATTCGTGGACGATGTTAAAATGCTTGGCCGGCAAGCAGGTGGGATATTTGTCAGAGGATGAAATGTGGGCTTATATCGGCCGTATTATTCCGATGATTAAAGAAAACTTCTCCGAGTGGGAAATCTATATCACCAGCTATGCTGTAGGCCAAAATTACCTGCTGCACGAGTACCCCTTCAGCTTTGTTAGCAAGAACCGGAAATATATTATGCAAATGATGAGCTTCTCTCAAAATCCAATGCTTCACTTTAAACCATAATTATCTCTGAACCTTCAGTATGTAAAAAGGAGCCTCCCCATCATCATGGAGAAGCTCCTTTTCTGTTGTCACGATTGTCCGGGTGCCTGCTGGCCAATTAAACGGTTCCGCCCGGAGGCTACGCCGAATATAAGCACAAGCACGGCTACACCAACAAGGAAATACAGAGGCATCCGCCAGCCGCCCGTCAAATCATGCAGGTAGCCAACGAAGGTTGGGCCTATCGCGGCCAGCAGGTAGCCCACGGATTGAGCCATTCCCGATAATTCGGCGGCATCGTAGACATTGCTCGTCCTTAATCCGAACAGCATCATCGCCAGACTGAAGGAGCTGCCTAAGCTGATGCCGATCATGATCGCCCAAAGCATCGTCAGCTTATCGCTGCCGTAGAGAATCCCTCCCATTCCCGCAAAGAAGAAGGATACCGTTATAATCATCAAGCCCACCTGACTCTTCATACGCCCGGCAACGATAGGCATAATAAAAGTGATCGGCAGCACCGACAGCTGCATGAACGAAAGCGTCCAGCCCGCTGAATCGGCTGTCATGCCTTGGCTTTTTAATATATCGGGAAGCCAGGTTACGACGACATAGAACAGCAAGGATTGAAGCCCCATATAAAGGGTCACGTACCAGGCCAAAGCGGATTTCCATACATTCGTCGATTTGTCCAGCTGCCCGGATATTTTTGCTTGCTGGCGCTGGCGCCGCAGTTGAGGGGCCCATAATAGGGAAGCAATCAAAGCCAACACAGCCCAAATCGCGAGCGCCCCTTTCCATCCTAGACCTGCCCCTTCGGCAACAGGCACACTGACACCGGAAGCGATGGCCCCAGTCAAGTTCATGGCAACTGAATATACGCCGATCATAAGCCCGGTGCGCAGGGGGAATTTCTCTTTGATCAGACTGGGCATGAGAACGTTGCAAACGGAGATGGCCAGACCTAAGATGACCGTTCCGATAAGAAGCGCCCCGATCCCCCAAGCGGATCTTATGAGCACTCCGACGCCGAGCAATATTACCGAAACCAAGAGAACAAGCGACATGCCGTAACGGCGGGCCAGCTTCGGGGCAACAGGAGATAGTAAGGCAAAGGCAATAAGCGGGAGCGTAGTGATTAGCCCGGCTAGCGTATTGGATATGCCTAAATCGGTACGAATAGTATCAACCAAAGGGCCTACGGAGGTAATCGGGGCTCGCAGGTTAGTGGCGAGAAAAATAATGCCCAAAATCAGCAACCAAACCCCCGAAGTAGAATCCGGCTTCAACTGGGACTGAGTTTCTATAGATTTTTTCATGATTGGTGTCCTCCATCTTGGCGCATCTGTTATTCATGGGCGAACTGCTGCATAACTAGGTGCTATTCTGTATTGTGCGCAAAAATGGGTTCCGTAATATGCGCATGAAGTGATATAGGTTCAACAGACCACTATATCATATTTACTAGACGTTGTCTCAGTAAAAGAGCGCTTCAACCCGCTTAGCATACACCAAATCAAGGAATAAATTATAGGCTGCAAACCTTCTCATTCGCGACTGGAAACAAAAAACTGCTGCCTTAATACAAAGAAGACTCTGACGCATTAGGCCAGGGTCTTCTTATCCTTGTTAATCCGCTTCCCCTCTGAGAAATGCCTCGACATCCTGCAATGACGGCAGTGCATCGATTGCTCCGGGGCGGCTCGCGGTAAGGGCCGCGGCAGCATTGGCGAACCTCAGCAGCTCCTGCACTTGTTCGTGATCCACCTGTGCCAATTGCTGTAATATTTGCGGCGTTGACTGCGCCTGATAGAGCAGCGCTCCGATAAACGAATCGCCGGCACCGGTCGTATCCGCGACTTTCACGCGATTGCCAGGTACGGACACCTCTAGACCACTGCGCGAGAACCAGGTCGCTCCCGCCGCTCCGCGTGTGTAAATCACATGCTGCACATCCCCGACGAATAACGAGGCGATTGCTTCCTTCTCGTCCGCATGTCCCGTGATGAAGAATAGCTCCTCATCGCTGATCTTTACAATATGGCTTAGCGGCAGGAACTCATGGATCGCACGGCGGCATGATTCTCCATCCGGCCATAGGGGCAGCCTGACATTCGGGTCGAAGCTGATCACCGCCCCTGCTTCACGTGCTAATCCAATCGCTTTCCGGTGAGCATATTTCACTGGGGCTTCAATCAGATCCACGGAACAAAAGTGAAGGAGATCTCCTCTCGCAAACCAGCTATCGCTAATCTCATCCTCATTCAGCAGCATATCCGCGCTCGGGTTACGGTAGAAGGAAAAATCCCGATTGCCGTCTTCCTTGAGGCTGACGAATGCCAGCGCCGTGTTCGCTTCGCTTGTGCGGAGCACACACGAGACGTTTACGCCGCTATCAGCCAGCTTCTCCACCAAAAAATCACCGAACGCATCCTCCCCAAGCTTACCGATGAACGCCGCATGACCGCCAAGCTTGGCTACCGCACACGCCACATTCGCCGGCGCGCCGCCGGCTGCCTTAGTGAAGCTCTCCACACTCTTCAGTTCTACACCCTTCCTTGCCGGAATGAAGTCTATCAATGCCTCTCCGATCGTATACACTGTCGCCATTTGCATGCGCCCCCTATATGTTATGTTCTAAGCTTTCGAACTGAGCTTTCGAGCTTAACTTCTCTTGGAGATTGTCGAAGTGCCCGCCCTGTGGATCATTAAATCCTAAAACCACGTAGTATTGGTTATTGTACTCCAACACCCGGGGTCACGGAAGTCCTTCCGGCTTCCCCTTCCGGGATATTTTTTAGGTAAGGTTGATTCCCAAGGTACTACATACAACAAGACTCATATTAACATCACTAAACGATGTCAGTATGAGTCCTGAAACAAGCTATTATCTTCTCTTTGGACAGCTGTTGCAGCAATCTTCATCTCCAGTCACTTGATAATAGAAGCCGCGTCAAGCTTCCTATTCCTATACAGCATATACACGGCAATAGTACCCAGGATCAATACCGCTACAGTTAGCGCGCTCCCCTCTATACCAAAGATTCCGCCGGATAACCAGGCCGGTCCCTGATCGACTGTACTCAGTAAAGAGTTGTCCGGCACCGTTCCAGAAACATTAAAGCCATATATGTAGCCTTGAAAGTAATTCCAGGTTAAGTGGAGACCGATCGGCCACCATAATCCGCCGGTAACCTCGCGGGCAACCGCCATAATAACGCCAGCCATTATCAGGTTAGCGAAAGGGAACGGGGAACTGAACACACCTGGATTCAAGCTATGTAGAAGTGCGAACAAAATAGAGCTCATCACGATGGCAACCGTTTTTCCGTAATGATAGCGCAGCAGTCCCTGAACATACCCGCGCGAATAAATTTCCTCGGATACGGCCACGCCTACGAACAGAACAGCTCCCTTAAGCATAGGAACCAGCATTTCCTGATCCCACGCTGGCGTCTGCCAGGCGATTCCGCCGAAAGCCCAAATAAGGACAGCCGAGATCGAGATCAGAATGATGCCAGCCACAGCGCCATGAAGAGCGTATGCCGCTCCTTGCCGCTGCTTTAAACCGAACGACCACCCCTTCTTCCGTTCAAAGAATGCATACATCGCAAAAGAGCTCGCTATAAATAGAATCATTTGCAAGTATGGGATCAGCACGCCCTCCCCGATCGAGGTCTCCAATTCAGCCAGATCCATCCCTGAAGCGGTGCCTACAATCGCAAAAACCAATGAAGCGATCGTTATGACAACCATAACCATTACTAAGCTCAGTATGATTTTGCCCACTACTGCAGCATGAGTCTTCATGAGCCACCTTCCTTCACCAATGCAATCCAATCCATTGCAGTAATTATTTCCGCTACAAATATATCCTTGGAATCTTTATGCTGTCAATCCGAGTTATATGCCCAAATGCGACATATATTCAAAGGCCGTAGTCCCGTACACGTTCTTGAAGTGCCTGTTTAAATGGGCTAGATCCACAAAACCGCACTCGGTTACCGCCAAATAGATATCCCTGTTCTCCTCGATCAACCGCTTGGCGCGCTCCACCTTGCAGTTCAAATAATATTGATACGGCGACGTTCCCGTATTCGCTTTAAATGAGCGAATGAATTGATATTTCGACATCCCGAACAAAGTGCTGATATCCTCTATCTTTAATACCTGCCCCAGATTGCTGTGCATCACTTCCTTCGCTTTTCTAACAAAAGAATGCTCCTGATAACCGGCCGGACTGAGATCGACCTCGGAAAAATGATCCGCGAGCGCAAGCAGCAATTCATGGCAGAGTGCTTCTGGCTTACCGCTAAAAATCGCCTTCGTCAGATTTAAGATGCTTTGCCGCAGCCCGGCATGGTATACAATCGGTGCATCAAATAGAACAACCTCCTTCTTCCCCAGCATTTCCAAAAAAAGCTTAGGATGAATGTAAATCATCACATAATCGATTCCTGACCGTTCCCGCGACCGTCCGTCATGATTCTGCTCAGGGTTGAACAGCATCACCCCGCTCTGGTGGGATGACAGCAGGCTGCCGTCCAGATGATACTGCTGAATCCCCCGCAAGGTTACCCCTAAGGCATACTCCTCGTGACAGTGCTTTTTATATTGAAAATCAGATATGCTGGCCGATAAAGCGGTAATTCCTGCCGACTGCCTGTATATGAATTGCTCCATTTCCTTCACCCCTTTATAAGTTCAGCGATTCCCGACACCAAGAACGCGGAATAAATTAGAAACAAAGCTACCAGGATATTCGTGGCTTTTTGATATTTTTGCATAATCCTTTTAAAAAGAGTGCCAAATACCGCCCAAGTTACATAAGCCGATATCCCGATGAAAGATACTATAGCGACAAAGAAGGTTAAAACAAGCCCTGACGTGTAATAGGGCATAACATAGGTTGGAATCACGGTCAACGTAAAAAGAACGACTTTAGGATTGGTGAACTGCATCATAAAGCCGGAGGCAAAAGTTACTGATTGTTTCGCTGTACCTTTGGACACGTCCATTCTGTAAATTTGGTAGGCCAGATAAAGCATAAATCCACTGCCTATCACCCGGATCACAGATAAAAAGGATGGCAAGCCTGCGGCCATTGTACGATTTAGCATAACAGAAGCTGCTACTAAGATGAAGAAAGCGAGGGAAGCCCCCATAATATACTTCATAACCCTCTTAGTTCCATATTGGTGAACTGCTGCTAAAATGACAATATTGCTGGGCCCCGGCGTAAACGTAACGATAACGCAATAAATGAGAAATGATGTAATGTTCATAAAAACGCTGCTCCTAGCTCCTACAAAGGTGAAATTCCCTTGCATTATAGAGCCTAGGTTAAATGGGGAATAGTATATTATTGCAGTGCTCAAAACAAATCCATTGCCAAAACCGTTTTAATCGTATACGATTTAATCGCATACGATATATTTGTCGTATATAAAAACATCTTCGTCATATGTGTTAAGTGTATTTGTTCATAGGCTTACTAAAGGAGGATTATCCATGAATAGCGTGTATGACTTTCAGGTTAAAATGACCAACGGGGAGCAGAAGTCACTCCAAGATTACAAAGGCCACCCTTTAATTATCGTCAACACCGCCAGCAAATGCGGATTTACCCCTCAATTTGGCGGGCTTCAAGAGCTGTATAACAAATACAAGGATCAGGGACTGGTCATTCTGGGGTTTCCCAGTGATCAGTTCAACAATCAGGAGTATGATAATATCGAGGAAACGACGCAGTTCTGCCAGATCAATTATGGCGTGACCTTCCCGATTTTTGCTAAAATCGACGTCAACGGGGATCATGAGGATGCCTTGTATACATTTCTCAAGCAGCAGCAAAAGGGGCTCCTGTCCAGCCGAATCAAATGGAATTTTACTAAATTCCTGGTTGACCGCGAAGGAAAAGTTGTCAAAAGATACAGCCCGACGGCCCTGCCAAGCAAAATCGAGAAGGATTTAATCCCTCTGCTGTAAGACATTTCAGACTGGCTGGTTGGGTCAACTTAAATTCTTAACATAATAATTAAGGTGTGAACATTTTGGAGGATTTTTTAACGCTAAAAAAACAGCTCTGCTTTGCCGTCTATGAAACAGCCAGTGAATTCAATAAGCTATATGCCCGCGTGCTTCAGCCCTTCGGGCTAACCTACCCTCAATATCTAGTCTTACTGGCGCTATGGGAGAGCGATGGAATCACCGTCAAAGACCTTGGGGAGAAACTTGATCTGGGAACCGGCACGTTGACTCCCATGCTTGCCCGGATGGAGGCCAACGGCTGGCTGCAGAAAAGGCGATCTCAGCAAGATGAACGCAAAGTGTATATCCATTTACAGCCGAAGGCGCTTGAAGAAAAGCCGAGCATTACGCTTTCAATCCGTGAGGAAATACGCTCCTGTCAAATCGGGCTGGATGAATACGAGCAATTAATGCGGCAGCTCAACGACCTGCACAAGAAGTTGAAGGAAAGAAAATCATGAAGTTTGGGATCCGGATTGCACAAAAGAAGCCCTCTCTTTTGAAATGGTGCTTGTTCCTACCATTTTACCAACGAGGGGCTTCTTTTTTTCGAGAAAATCGGGGATGCCTTCCCCTGTGATTTCTATATTAACGAGAAATGGAAAATCGGTAACGCCGGCTGATTTTATTGCCAGCATGCTGGCTCATCCAAACTATGAACGCTTCCACCGGATGAAGCCGGCCTTGCCGGAAAAATGCCGATCCTGCGAGTGGCAGCGTTTATGCTACGGAGGGTGCCTTCGGAATCGGATGTGGAATGCCGAAGATGATCGATCCGATCCCGATTTCTTTTGTCAAAGCTATATGCAGATTTATGCCTATGCCGACAGGAGGATGCAGGAACTCGGCGACCGGATCCGCCGGGAACTGTATGACCGCAACATACAGAAGGCATTTAAAGGCAAGGCGCGGGGACGAAACCAACCTTGCGCTGTGGAAGCAGCAACAAACATAAAGCCTGTTGTGGTTCCTCTTGACTTCGGACAAAAATCTCAGACTGTATTACTCAGGTTCCAATGAACTGAAGGTATCGTTCTTTTTTGACAAGGTTACATCTCCAAATGCAACATAAATTCAAAGACAGTAGCGACGCTAAAGGGCCCTGCATCATCAATGGTCGAAGCAAGCTCCCGTCATATAAGCAATACCTATTAAAATTATTTAATGAATCATATCGTGGTTTTGAGTCTCCATTTTTGTTACGCCTTCCTCCAGATATTTTCTAGCCTCTTCCCCTACCGGTATGAGGAAGCTTTCAGATGTAACCTTAGATATAACATCTAACCTCCATACTCCCTCTTCATTAAATTCATGAACAAAATTAAAAACTCCATCTTTATCTTTTAGCCCCTCAGAAATAACAACCTCATTTTTTAAGGATAGTTCGATTTTAACATCTTCACCCTTCAATATGTTTCCAAATTTATCCATCAGCTTAATTTCTAATTCTACTTTTTGATTGTTAGAAATTATTTTTGGAGAGATATTTGATACTATATAGTATTCAACCTCATCTGCCCCAATATTTTCAGTAATAGAGTAGCTCCAAGTCATTTTTTCATTTGAAATTATGTAACTGAATATCCATTTCCCTTCCATAGGTAATTCAACTTCCGCTAAATATATATCACCCTGATCCCTGTATTCACTCAGAGTAATTTTATGCTCCTTCATATTTTCAATATGTGCATCGAACTCAATAGAGTATGCATCCTCTAGGTTCATTTTTTCAATAATAGAAGTTAAAATTCCATCCTTATATTTATGCTTTATTGGGATAACAGGTGTTACAGCAGTTTTAATAGAGTTACAACCAGTTAGAATAAAAGTAAACAAAATCAACAGTAAGATATATACTTTAGTATTCATAATATCCTCCTTTCACCATCGGGAAATATTTATCAATGGTGGATAGCCTGCTTCAGGGAGAAGGAATGCAAAAAAGGTGTATAGTAGTATCAACGAGGACAAGATAATAATTAAAATAGACACTTTTTTTGATATTTTTTTCAGTAACGAATAAATTCCTAATCCAAAACTAATTAAACTTATAAATAAACAAATTAAAAAAGAATAAATTGTATCAATTTTCGCAAGTATTGAGCTGAAAAAAAGTATACCGAACAAACTAATAAGTGTAAGAGCGCTTAAATTAATTATTATTTTTTTATTCATTTTTATACACCTACCTTGAGATATAATTATATAGTTATTTTTATCTCTAATGTTATATAATGTTCTATTGCAGAAAAACAATTTTTAACTTCTACTTTATATAAAGAGAGTTGGAACACTGTTATTACTTAAAATAATATCTTAGATAAAGTTTCTACATTTATGTTAAGATTACTGAGCATTTTCTTAAAAAAATAAGCAGCCCTGTTTTAGTTAAATACTAAATCAAGACTGCTTACTATATTCAGAGCTTTGGTAACATAGGATATCCCTTCTTTTGAAGGGCCTTCTGACTCCGTCGGCCAATATGGTTTTTCGCCTGTTCTGAAGTTTACATTCCTATCATTTACCCCAATCTTTGTAAACGAATTGCCCTAAGAAACTGCGCTATTAATAAGCACCGCGAATATGCTCCGCTACCTCGCTCCGATAAAACGCTTGAAGCCGCTCCAACTCCTCGGGACGAAACGCCGGAACCTGCAGCGTACCGAGGTTGTCCTCGACCTGACGGACATTCTTGAAGCCAGGAATGACGCAGGTCACTTCCGGATGATCGAGAATCCAGCGCATCGAAGCACGGGCCATATCCCCGCGTCCCTCGGCAATCCAGGACAGCTGGGATGCCAGCTCGACGCCTTTAGGGAAAGGCAAGCCCGCAAACGTCTCGCCCACGTTGAATTGCTCTCCGTTCGCGTTGAAATTCCGATGATCGTCCTCGCTAAATTTCGTATCCTTCGTAAACTTGCCCGTCAGGAGACCGCTCGCCAGCGGCAATCTGGCCAAGATCCCGACACCTGCAGCCTTAGCCTCTGCAAACAGCTCCTCCGCCGGCTTCTGGCGAAATATATTGAAGATGACCTGCAGCGCCTTGACGCCAGGTACGCTCAGGCAGAACAGTCCTTCCTCCACCGTCTCCACGCTGACGCCGTAGTGGCGGATTTTGCCCTCCGCTTGCAGCTTGTCCAGCACCTCGAAAACTTTGCCATCCTTCAGCACCGCAAGCGGCGGACAGTGAATCTGATATAGGTCAATGCGCTCGCGCTGCAGCCGCTTCAGGCTGCCCTCGCAGTAGGCGCGCACCGTTTCTTCCGAGTACGTATTGAGGTCATGGATATCCCCCGCCCGGCAAAACTTAGTGGCAATATGGATTTCGTCCTCTTTGCCCTTGGTCGCTCTAGCCAGAAGCTCTTCCGCATGCCCCGAGCCGTATACATCCGCTGTATCAAAAAAATTAACACCTTGCTCCATCGCTGTCGCGAGACCTCGCAGCGCCTCCTGGTCATCGGAGTGACCCCAGCTGCCGCCGATCGCCCATGTCCCGAAGCTCAGCTCGCTGACTCGTAATTCTGTATCTCCCAATTGCCGATAATTCATCGTTCCATCCTCCTTAGTACCTGTCTCAATATGAGAATAGTCAAAAAAGCGCTTTCCTGCAACCTGAACGGCTGAAAAGCGTTTAATATTGAAGGATTTCGTAGCCTATCCCTTATGCTTCCTAATTGAACGAGAAAGATTGGACCTATCTCCCAAACGATGATATAATTGTTTTACTTGAAGACGTAAGAGGTGACAAAATGACGGTGGCGATATCCTTTTTCTCTGGAGCAGGTGGTCTGGACATGGGAATCCAGCAAGCTGGATTCGATATCAAGCTGACTGTTGAAATCGAGAAAACCTACTGTGACACGCTAAAAACAAACCACCCCGAGTTAAACGTTGTGCAAGGGGATATCATGACCTACTGCAAGGATAAAATCTACGAAGAAGCCGGACTTGAGCCCGGACAGGAAATCGATCTGATGTTCGGGGGAAGCCCCTGCCAATCCTTTAGTACCGCTGGAAAGAGACAAGCCTTCACAGATGCGCGCGGACAAGCCATGCTAAAGTTTGCGGAATTGGTTACGGAGGCCCGCCCCAAGGTGTTCCTGCTAGAAAATGTACGCGGACTCCTGTCCGCAGCTCTAAAGCACCGACCGATCAATCAAAGGGGCGAGGACTTCCCGCCGCTGGAGCCGGAGGAGATGCCTGGGAGCGCATTAAGCTACCTGCTGGGCAAAATTCCCGACTATAACATTACGTTGGAGCTTGTAAATGCCGCCGATTATGGCGTTCCCCAAACGAGAGAACGGGTGTTTATCGTAGGCGTGCGATCCGACCTTCATACGAGCTATCGCTTTCCAGCAAAGACGCACACGCCGAATGGTGCGGATGGCACCTCCAAATGGGTCACCTTAGGAGAAGTGCTAAGCCAGTTATCCGTAGAGCAGCATCATTACGTGGAATATTCCTTGGATCGGTTAAAATATATGAAAATGGTTCCGCAGGGCGGCGGATATTGGAGAGACTTGCCGAAGGATATCATTAAGCAGGCGATGGGCGGAGCCTATGAATCCGGCGGCGGAAAAATGGGCTTTTTCAGACGATTGCATGTCCATAAACCCTCCCCGACGCTGCTGACCTCCCCCATGCAAAAAAGCACCAATCTCGGGCATCCTTACGAGGATCGGCCCCTAAGCATTGAAGAGTACCTGGCAATCCAGGAATTCCCCGTGAACTACATCATGTCCGGCTCCCTGACGCAGCAATATGTACAAATCGGCAATGCGGTTCCGGTCAGATTGGCGAAAGCGATCGGAGAATCCATCTATGATTTGATCCAGCAGCGAAAGACGACGCCAAGCCTACCAGCGGAAAGAGAGATTGCCGCGACGAATCAACGGGATTAGAATAAAGGTGTGGGACAATAGTCCCGCGCCTTTTACTTATTTATTGGCAGGGAGGTAATCATTTGAATGCTCATACGCAAGAAGCGATTGTCCGCCACTTGGCCCAAGTTATGGAACGTATTATCGAGAGACGCTGCATTATGGAGCCCTTTGATGAGAAGGCCGTAGAGAACGCCAATCCCTTCGGTTTTCGGCTTGTGCCGCTGGAGGTTTGGAAGGGTGCTAAATTTGAAAGGTCATTTGTAACGACGTTGGGACAAGGCATCTTCGAGCAAATCGGCAAGCTGATTGCGCTGGGCAGCGGCGCTGAAGCCATAAATCAGCATGCGATCACCTTTAAAGTATGTACCTGGCGGTTGGAGAAAATCGATTCTATTCTAAGCAAACTGCGGCAAAACAAAAGCACGCCAAACTGGCAGCAGGAAGTCGAGGAAATATTGGCGCTGGAAAATGAGAGATTCGAAGAGGTGACCGTGCTTTCTGACCTTTATATTCGCCGTCCGAGCGGCACGGAGGAATTCTACTCCTTCAAAACAGTGAAGCCCAATCTGGATCAGACGGAACGAGCCAAGCGAGACATGCTGAGACTGATTGCCGGCGATCCGGCAAGAGAGCCCTATTTCGGACTGCCGTTCAACCCGGCTGGAGACGGAAATCCTTACCGGAGCTCTGGGTTTTCCATCCCTTTTAAAATCATGAATCTAGATCAGGACGCATCCGTCCTCATCGGTTCAAAGCTGTGGAACAAAATCGGCGGCGACCCGAATACATATACCGAATTACTCCAATTGTTCGAGCAGGTAGGGAATGTAATGACCCCGAAAATCAGGCACGATTACTTTGGAATATAGGAAAATGGCAGAATCATAGATATAGCAGGGCAGATTTAAGCTTGACTCCTTCTCCAGTCTGAGATTTTATCACCCTCAAGATGGATTCCCCTGCTCCCATAATGTGGTTAAATTAATAGACAATATGCGTTACGCATTGATTAAACCGTAGGGGGGATCCCTTTATGCTCGCCAAGAACGATATCCATCCGGATTCCATTGCTGCTGCCAATCAGGAAATCCAAAGCTTTATCGACTCTGCCGCCATTGACGGTCAGAACAAAAAGTATCAGCGCATGTATGACAAAATCGCACCTGTCTATAACCTGTCCAACAAACTCTATTTTTGGTTGAAATTTGGTGGGGAAGCGAATTATCGACGTCAATTTCTAGATGAGCTGGAGATTAGAGAAGGAGATAAGGTGCTGGAGGTATCTTGCGGCACGGGGGATAATTTTAGATTTTTGCCCAAAAGCATTGAACTGCATGGACTCGATATATCGATGGGAATGCTGAAGACCTGCCAAAGGCACTTGAGAAAATGGAGGCTGACTGCCTCCCTTTATCACGCCTCCGCTGAGAAGCTGCCTTTTGAGGATGCGTCGTTTGACGTTGTATATCATGTTGGGGGCATCAATTTTTTTAATGACAAAACGCAGGCCATTGAAGAAATGATCCGGGTCGCGAAGCGGGGAACGAAGCTCGTCATTGTCGATGAAACCGAGAAATTAGCAAAAGGAACTTATGAGAAAATACCTCTCGTAGGCAGTCAGTACAAAAATCGCAGCGCGATCCAGGCCCCGTTGGATCTGATCCCGCCAGAGATGCAGGACGTTCAGGTGAAGGAAATCTGCGATGGGCTAATGTACTGCTTGAGCTTCCGTATTCCTAAGTAACCGGTTAAAAAAGAGACCCCGAAGGAAGGGGCCTCCTTATTTCGCTCTCACAGCGGCAGCTGCTTAAACATCATTACGGCCGCGCCCGTGGAAACGGCATTTTCCTGGAGAATACCTTTAGAGAATTTGGGCTGGTATTCCGGATAGTAGTAGATGTTCTTCTGAGCAACGGAAATCGCGGTATCGTAATAGATCCCGTGGGCATTGATCAATGCTCCCCCCAATATGACCGCCTCCGGGTGAAGGATATTAATCAGATTAGCCAGGCCGATCCCCATATAAACGGCGGATTGGGTAAATAGCTCACGAATAAAGGGATCTCCCTGGTTCAAGGCCTCTACCAGCATATCGAAATGAATGCCATCCGGCTGAAATTCCTCAACCCCAGCCAACTGGTTTCTGCCCATTTTGCGCTGCTCCCTTACTTGCTTTTCCAAGGCTTGTACGGAAGCAAATGCTTCAAGCGCCCCATAATTCCCCTCATTATGCAATCTCGGCCCATCCGTCTGAATGATCATTTGTCCAATGGAGCCCTCCATATCCATCGCCCCATGAACTAAGGAGCCGTTGGACATCATCGCGGATCGCAGTCCCGACCCGGCATGAATATACAGCATGTGCTGAACCTTCTCGCCCCGCAAAGCCCAATGCTCGCCGATCAACGCTGTATTCGCTCCATTTTCCAGGGCCGCCGGGATACCTGTCTCCTTCTCCAGCCATTCGCATATCGGAACATGGGCCCAGCCTGCAGCGGAAAAATACCGCGGCTCCAAAATAAGGCCTCGATGTCTGTCCAGCGGCCCGACGGCCCCTACTCCTATTCCCGCCACCTTATTTTTATCCATGCCGCTCTCTTGCAGCATAGCGTCGATCTTCCCGCCGACATAGCGAACCAGCTTCTGCGGGGTCATGCTTTCATCCATCGGCCAGCGGCAAGAGGAAAGAACCTTCATATTCAAATCAAATAAGCCGAGCGAGGAATAGAGCCGGGATATTTCCAAGCCGAAAATCACTTTATGCGTAGAATTGACCTGATAAAGAATAGGCTTTCTTCCACCCGTAGATTCTCCAAAACCCGCCGCGGCCAGCCAACCCTCATTCGTTAATTCATCCAGCAATCTCGTCAGGCTGCTGCTGGTCAAGCTGAATTCGTCCAACAGCTCTGCTTTGGAGACGTGATCTTGCCCCGCTATTCGCTCAAAAACCGCTCTCTTTGCGCTCAATGCTGCTTGACTTATTTTATTCATAAGGAGTCGCCTCGTTTTATTCGCATTATTCTTATCGGATATCTATTATTCATTATATCTATTTGGCTTCGAATTATCTAGGCGGATACTTTTGTTCAATTCAGGAAAAAGATTTCTATAACCCATGGGATTACTGTGAAAAGAAACTTGCTTTCTTATTTGAATTTATTATATTACATCTGGAACGTCATTTTTTCGAAAAGTTAGAAACAAATCGAAAAACTTAATTTCAATTTGGAAATAAGTTGCTATAATGGAGTTAGGCTTTAACGGTTTTATCAAAAGTATGCTGTGACATCAAGCAGATTAGGGAGAGAATAAGCATGCGAACTGGATTGAAGAGCAAGTTGATTGTGCTTCGTGATTTATTTTGGACTTTTTTTAAAATAGGGCCTTCTACCTTCGGAGGGGGCTACGCAATGATTTCGACGATTGAGCACGAGGTCGTAGAGAAGCGACAGTGGATCGATGAACGGGAAATTAGCGATATTTTCTCTGTCGCCGGATCTGCTCCGGGTGGAGTCGGTGTTAATTCCTCCGCTTTTATCGGCTACCGGCTGGGCAAAATCCCTGGAGCGGTTGCCGCCGTTCTAGGCATTACGCTTCCAACCTTTCTCATCTTAATCGGCTTAAGCGCCGGATATTCTCTGCTGCAAAATGAGCCGAAAATGATCTCCGCCTTCAAGGGTATCAACGGTGCGGTTATCGGGTTAATCGCCGTGGCGGCCTATCGGATGGGCAAAGCCTCGCTTTTTGACCTTTCTACCAAGCTGGTGACCATCGCCTCGCTTCTGGTGCTGCTGTTTACCGGGTTAAATCCGATATTCCTGATCTTGATCGGGCTCATTGCCGGCAACGTCATTATGGGCGTCAAGAAAGCGCTGGGATTGCCTCTTCATACGGAAAAGCAATCTCCGGCCGGCAGCTCGGCTGTAGAGTTTATAGAATATTATATTTGAACCAATCGCTTCGAACAGGCTGGATGATGAAAATGGACTTATTATAAGAGGTGAATTGTGTGCTGCTGTGGAAGTTGTTTCTTATTTTCATGAAAATTGGTTTTGCGTCCTTTGGAGGCGGCTATGCCGTAATCTCCATGATCCATTACGAGGTTAGTCAATATGGATGGCTCACTCCCGAGCGTTTCCAGCATATTGTCGCTCTGGCAGGGATGTCCCCGGGCTCCATTGCGGTAAACGCCGCCATGCTGATTGGCCTTGATATAGCTGGTTTGCCGGGAGCTATTGCCGCCATTGTGGGGATTATCCTGCCATCGTTGATCATCATCGTTCTGGCAGCTAGATTTTTCTACAAAATCCATACCAAGCCTTGGGTTCAATATTCTCTCTACGGTTTGCGTCCGGTTATTATCGGGCTCATCATCTATGCGGCGATTCACTTGGGCTTCCCCAGCCTGACGGGCAGCTTGTTCAACTGGACAACGTTAGCGACCCTGCTGATTGGCGGCGCAGCCTTTGTGTCGATTGTGAAATACAAAATCCACCCGCTTACAGTGATCGGTTTGTCTGCCTGTGCCGGTATTGTTTTGTTTTGAGCCGCTGGTTTCGCAAATCCGGCAAGCTTCGGGGAACTTGGGCTTTATTCCAATAAGCCTAGCGAGAATAGGTTGTGAAAAAAGATCATCTATATCGTAGCGTGGTGATGTTCCCCGGCCTCCATCCCCTTGGATGTAATAATGGTTAGGACGTTCGGATCAAGGTTTCAGATTCGGGTAAGATGCCTATTTACTTAGTTCTAAATTACATAAAACATGCTGAATTAGCCATTTAAGCTTTTCTTCATTCATTTTTCTCATACCATATTTTTTAACAAATCTCTGAACTATATCCCAATTACCCAGTTGAAGAATCAATTCTAACTCCGCTTTAAGACTTTGTCGATACTTTAGATTTTCAGATGAGTTGAAATCATCTATGATTTTTTCCAATTCATCATAATTAGTACTTACATTAAAATAACATTCAAGAAAATACCTAAAAGTTTCAAAGCTCAATTCTTGATTCAAGATATCCCCACCTACTACTGTTATTTAATGATTGGAAAGAAAGTTAAAATTTTAAATCCTAGTTCTTGGTTCGAATCTCTAATCAAGACTACTCTAGAATCAGTCAGATCGTAAACAACTTGTTTTTTATCTTCAAGCACACCTTTGCCTACCGGATTCTTATGTGAAACATCAAAAATCTTTCTTCCCGTATCAGATTCATTTAGCCACATGGCAATATCGTCCGCATTTTTACGCAAGTTTTCTTGAATGGCTCTTATTGCTGTATTTTTATCATTAAATGAAGTAGCTGCTTCAACATCCTCCTGTATTGCTCTTCTAATCAATTCCTCGTTCGTCTTAGAAACATGTCTATCAAGAGTATGCCCTCCAGCAGATTCCATTCTATCGAGAATATCATTATCTACTTTCCGAATTGCATCCGGGCTAATATTAGGCCTACCTGACCCGCCACTCGATCCTGAATCAGGCTTGGTTCTGGAGAACAGCGGTTCCGTCTTCGGCATGTCTAAATCCCGGACAGGGATTGTAAGGCCATCGGGTGTATTAAGCGATGTCTGCGTCCGCGTTTGAGCCGCTTCCTTCACGCTCTTCACAAGTTCCTTCACGGTCTTGCCGGAGAATTTGGCTCCTGCTCTGACGGCCCCTTCTACCACCGTGAGCGCAAAAAACGCCTTCGTCAGAGCTCGTCCGTATTTTACGCTCTCCTCATAGGTGGCTTTTCCGGAAAGAACCTTAGGCTGCAGTTCGATGATATCCTGGAAAGGAACAACGAATTCCTCTGCCGCTGCATCGCCAAGCAGCTTCTTCATATCATTGATCGTAAGCTCGCCGTTCACAATCGCTTCACCTATAGCGTAATACCCCGGCACTGTATCTGTCCAGAATCCCAAATTCGCCGGATTGGAATTGATGGCGAATTCGGCTACGTCTTTCACGTCTTCATACAGTTGACTGACGATGCCGTCCCCCACGCCAACTATCGTTACGGCAGCGGTCAAGCCGCTCGTGTTCAGGTTCGGATTATTCCTCATTCCATAACCACTTTCAGCCATAGCTAATTCCAGCAGTCCCTTGGTGATCTTTCCATCTACCTCGAACATCTCCAGTCCAAACCATTCCCGCCTAACCGCCGCCATGGTACTGACCGTGTTGGCAATATGCTGATAGCCCGCTACGGCCACCAGGAATTCCTGATTGTATTCCCCGGTGACTTCGCCGTGATAGATGTTCATATTCTTCAAATACTGCTGCATTTTCCGAATATCCTCGGCAGGAATCGCCTGATTATATTCATCCAGCAGCTCCTGCATTTGCCTCCGCCGCTCTGCCTTTTGATGTATCGCTGCAGCGACGGAGTCGTAGTTCAATTTGGCCCACTCCCGGTAGTACGGGTTTAACATGCCGGCCGCAATCATCAGGCGCAGCTCGCTCTCCTTAGGCATCGCAGACATATCTTGCTTCAGCGGATTATAGTCGCAAGCATCCAAGGGAGACCCTTTATAGAACTCGGCCAAACGAATACCCGTTTTATACCATTCCTCAGACACGCCCAGTTTCGTCAGCTTCTCCCTTTGCTGCTCAGCAAACTTATGGGCATATCCCATGTATAACTCATGATCATACATGGCGTACATTTTATAAGCCGCCTGGCTGCGGGCAATCTCCTCGAATGCTTTGGCAATCGTCTCCAATTCCTGGCGAGCCCATGCTTGCTCCTCCGCAGACCCGGTATCTAATATTTGCAAAAGAGAAGCGATCCGCTCGTCCTCCTTCACAGGTTCTAAGCGATGTATCAGGGATGCATCTTTTATTTCCAGCAAGGTTCCCTTGATCCATTGCAGCAGTGATGGCCGTGACTCGGCAGACGAAGATCCCCCTGGATCAGAGACATTCTGCCTCACCTTATCCCTAAACCGTTGAAACCAGCTCTGGATCGCCCCTTTCAGGGTAAACCTGGACGGTTTCTTCATCACACTTGCCTTGGCAGCGTCCTTCTCTGCTTTTATGTACTCTCTTTCAGCATAGCGTAAAGCCTGAACCTTCTCCCTCATTTGCTCGTCAATACGCTCTGCCAGCTTCTCAATTTCCTGCAGCAAACCACTCACTTTGCGCGCCGTCGACCGCACGTCATGCTCAGAAGACTCGGTATAAGCAGCTTCAACATCGCTAGCTAACCGCCTCAGTTCCCTGGACATTCCCGTTATTCCATTCTCCATCGTCCGCTCTAGACGCTCCAGGTCACGTGCCAAGCCACCGATTCTGCCGGGTTCCACTTTATGCAGCATACCCAACCTCATTTCAGGAAAATATTAGTATCAAATATTTTACCAAAATACTTACTTTTGAGGAATAAACCGGGATACCTACAACGAGATAATTCCATCACTCCATTTCAATACTAAAATTGAAATATATAACAAAAAGACACCTCGAAAGGTGTCTTTTATCATAAGCTTCCTAGAAGATTTTCAGTCTTTAGACCTTAAATACATGAATTAATTGTTTAAGCTCCTGCATCATTTCGTCCAGATCTTTAGAGGACTGCGAGATCATCCCCATAATCGCGCTTTGCTGTTGAGAAGTAGCCGATACGGACTCCGAATTTGCAGCCGATTCCTGAGCCGCTCTAAACATTTCCTCCACCGAAGCCGTGATTTCCTCGGAGCTGGCGGATAGCTGCTGCGTGGTCGAGGACACATCATGCATTTGAGTGGCTACCGCCCGAATCGAGGAGAGAATATGCCCAAAGGTTCCCCCGATGTTCTCTACGCGCGAAATTCCTTCTCCCATCACTTGAATACTATGCTCTACGGCTTCGGCCGTCGTAGTCGTTGAGCTCTGAATCACCTTAATCAGCTCAACGATGCTTGAGACCGATTCGTTCGTCTGTTCAGCCAGCTTCTTCACCTCATTGGCCACAACCGCAAATCCTCGGCCATCCTCTCCGGCTCTAGCCGCCTCGATAGAGGCATTAAGCGCCAGCAGAGAGGTCTGGCTGGAAATCATCGAGATGACGTCAACAATCTGACCGATTTCCTCGGAATGGCTGGCCAGCTCCTGTATTTCCTTGGCGGTATGCTGCGCAGCTTCACCGATGACGTTCATTTGGGCAATGGCCGACTGAACCTCTTCATATCCACGTTCCACTTCATTTGTCACGCTTTCCGATTGATCGGTTACGTCCACAGCCGTTTCCGATATTCGCTGCACACCGATGGACATTTCCTCCATGGCTCTTGCCGATTGCTCAGCGCCCATAAGCTGTGTACGCGCCCCCATAGCCACCTCGCCAATAGCTGAGGCAATATGGCCAGAAGCCTCTGCAGACTGATTCGCCGACACGAGCAGCTCGGAGGATGCCGTAGAAACCTGGCCTACGGTCAGATTAATTTTTTGCACAATGTCGGACAGAGAGTCGATCATAGCATTGATATTCGTGCCCATTTGGCCGATCTCATCTTTCGATTTCACCTGGATTCGCTGCTTCAAGTCTCCCCCGGCTACATATTTCATCACATTGGATACACGAACGATCGGCTTTGCAATCCAACGGGTGAACAGCAAGGAAATCAGCGACATGATCAGTACAGAAATAATAATTATAACGGTGGACAGAGTCCGCGCGCTCTCTACCTTGGCATAAATTTCGCTTTCAGGCACAGTAATAATCAGCTTCCAGTCCGTATTCGGAACGGTGCCATAGTAATTAATCAGCTTCTCCCCATTCTCATCACGATAGCTAACCGAACCGTTATCCTGGCTCAAAATCGTCTCAAAAGCCGCTTTTTTCTCCGGTGTATTCTCGAATTCTTCAATAGATTTGCCTATCCGCTCAGGATCCGGCGAACTATAGTACACTCCGCTGCTCGAGACAAAATATCCGTATCCGCTCTCTCCCAGCTTGATCCGTTCGCTCATTTCCCCAAGGGAATCCGGAGTCAGGGAAAAAGCGACACCGCCGAGGAATTCTCCGTTATCGCCGAGAATAGGAACAATTACCGGAATAATGTAAATATCAAGCGGTTCCAAATAAGACATATCTGCAACTGAAGGCCGCTTCGTCTCTTTAGCTTCCAGAACATAATCGGCCTCGCTCATATCTGAGGTCATGCCAAGCTCATTCTTTAAGATGCCCTTGTTATCAAGCAAGCTGTATCCTTCAGATTGGGTGTCGCTATGATCCAAAATCGTAAGCAGAGGAAATATCTCCTCTTCCTTCATCGACTTGAATTCCTCATGCTCGGCTATTACTCCTTCTACGGCCCTTGTTTTGCTTTCGACCCATTCGTCGATCCGATCTATATTCATATGAAGCGTCTGCTCTGCCATCTCCTCGGTATCGTCTCCTACCACGCCGCTGAAATAGCTCGTGAAGAAAATTGTAGATATCAACAGCGGTACAATCGATATGGCTAGTAAAACCGCCGACCACTTCCAGTGAATAGAATTAAACCTCTTCATGATGAGAACCCCCTAGTATGGTAGACCTATATTCCTAACGAAAAATAGCAATATTCAGATTATATCGGCCTGTATATCGCTATTTTTTTGGGGGTAAACCATGAATATTATGAACTTTTTAAGTCTTTTATCCTAAATTCGTATTACTTCGCAAGTTCTCCTAAAAGCCTAATGCCTGACCGAATACGCGAACGCCTAAGCTTCTCCTCCACATATCGGTAGTCTACCAATTCCACACAGGCATCCTGCATCGCATAGTCAAAATCGTCATCAAACAGCAAGCGGAACTCCCATACCCGCTTCTCCCAATGGGGGATATGCATACTCATCCACGAATCCTCCGCTCCCGGATGAATATACGTCTCACTGACGCCATTAGGAAGTCTGTAAAGCTTGTCTATTATCGACTGCTTGAAGCTGTCATACGTTTCCCCGGCTTGCAAGCCAAAGGGATGCGACAACAGATAATCCGGAATCGATACCCCAAGCGTATCTGCCAACGCAGCAGCACGAGCGACCGGTCGCTTAATACCCGACAACGAGCTTAGTAGCGGATCCTGGTCATCGATGTAACGAAAGAACCTCGCTGGCAATTTCCAACGGGAAGCCCTCCAAAACATGTGCGGAAGCAGACTGCGTCCCGTTTCCATGCCGTACAAAGTTCCCATATGATTATCGACATGGCTGATCGCAACTCCCGCACGCTTTACCCTCTCGTATTGGGCATCAAGCTCTTTCAAGACGGCTCGGGTCTCTACCCTCTGTTCGAATTCCCTAACAGTCGTATACTGATGGCCGCTCTCATCATGAAGCGAGGCATGGCCGGTCAAGCTGCGCCAACGCAGCGCTTCGAATTCACTGGTCAGCGTCAAGTGAAGCCCGATATTGGGCTGCTGCCGACGTGCGCTCCAAGCCGCGGCTTCTTCGAAGCCGGGAGCCACGGCCATTAGGGTGGCCGATGACACCTTGCCCTCCTCCAGCAGATGCATTATCGCCTGATTCATGGCGTGGCTTTGTCCGAAATCGTCACAGTTAATGATCAATTTTCTGCTCATGGTGGCGGCAGCTCCCTCCTTTATTTTCTGAAAAATCAAATTTGACCGAGTAAGATATGATCACGGATATCAGCAGTAAGGATAGCGGCACAACGCTAATTAAGTACTGGAACGTCAGCTCCGGCTCGGGTCCCGGGCGATCGCCGCTTTCATACCCAAAGATCATGCCGACCACAAAAAAAGCCAATGCCGAAATCAGGCCGCTCGAGCGCGTAATAAATCCGCTTACTGCCGTATATATGCCTTCTCTTCTTAAGCCGGTTTTAACCGCATCCTCATCAATAATTCGCCCTCCGACCAGCGCCGGAGTAACCAGGAAGCCGGCCAATCCAAAACCAACGATGACACCTGCAATTATGCCGCTAAGCAAATTATAACCGAACCAGAGCGGAATGACAGATAGCCCGTATATCATAAGCGATAATCGCCAGGCCTTGACGCCATCCATTCTCCGAATGATCCAGTACCATACGAACACTAGGGGAATGACCGACACGAAAACCGATGCCAGCAGGATCGAGACATGGGCCTCTGAAATGTGCAAAACATACTTGGCGTAAAAAGGAATGATCGAGCTGATCAGCCCATTCACCGTTTGCGCAAATGAATTGGAGATGTTGAACACCCAGAATTTTTTATTCCGCAGCGTCTCCTTGAAAGCAGCCACCAGCCTAAGCGGCTCCCCTTGACCGGATGCCCTGTTCTCCTGCACGCTCATCATGCAAAGGAACATAAATACACCGAATATGCAGGCGTACACGACAGCCATATTGGAAAAGCCTATTGCCGTAAAAATAATAGGCGTTAATGCTGTTCCTATGAGCAGTGCCACTACTTGATAACCCTGCTGAATCGCTGAGGCTTTAGCGCGGGGACGATCTCCGCGAAACAGCTCCGGGAAAAGCGCTCCGTAATTCACCCACAATACCGTAGCCACAGCTTCGAAAAGAACGAGAGTGACAAGAAACCAGGTGAACAGCCCATGGTTTGCCAATCCAGCAGGGGGGGAGAACACAAGCACGAAGCACAGCATAAAAAGAGGGATGGCCCCGAACACCCATGGCCTGCGGCGTCCATATCGGGTATTCGTCCGATCCGACCAGTACCCGAATAACGGATTATTCACGGCATCCCAGATTAGAAAAATAGTCCGCGCTAAAGTAGCCAGTCCAAGGCCTAGCCCCAGCTTCTCTACATAAAAATAACTATAGAAAGAATTGAATGCCTGACTTGGCACCATCATCGCAAACATTCCTAATGCAAACATGTACGGTGAATTGATCCATTTCCCCTTCGTTCTCATGTCCCCCACGCCCCTATACGCTAAAAGTGAGATGCAATCCCGAACGATACTTCAACTGGAGCTGTCTGATGCTGCTGAATCCGTCCGATGAAATAAATCAAGCGATCCTGATCAGGATCGCTTGATTTATGAATGATTCCGTATGGAGAGCATGCTTCATTTCTATTCATGC
Source organism: Paenibacillus lentus (assembly GCF_042714055.1). GTDB lineage: Bacteria > Bacillota > Bacilli > Paenibacillales > Paenibacillaceae > Fontibacillus > Fontibacillus lentus_A. Next base: position 188,861 of record NZ_JBHGVC010000005.1, on the reverse strand, counting down.
ATCGATATTTTTAGAACCGGTTTAGCCGGGCTTCACTTTCTCTCTATGATCCGATGCAAGCATACGGCGGCCTGGGCAAAAATTGGCGGCGCCTCACCGGTGTGCCCAAGATCGACGCTTCCTACGTTTAACGCTTCAAGCAATTGCGGGCCCCCCGGGAATTCCGTCCATTCGATCTTAATATTACGCTCTTCCTCTAACCGGCGATCCAGCGCTCCGTCCGCTTTTAGAATATTGATCGTCCCGTATTTCTGGTAACCGATGCGAATCGTAATATTCCTCGTGTCAGACGGCGAATTTAGTGACGATGAGCCTGATGGAGCCGATGCTGCCGTGTCCGCAGAAGCTGAGCGCCCCTCTGCCTTGCCGCCATTGCCGCTTGCGCTGCAAGCAGCCAAAGCCACCGCCAGAAATAATGCTGATTCTGCCCCGATAACCCCTTGTGCCGACCGTCTTGATTTTCTCTTTTCCATAACCAACTCTCCCCCTTCTATTTATCATCTCTGATAGCAACCCTTGGAAAACACAAAGGTCCCCCTGATCGATAGGCACAGTCACTGCCCATGCTCGATTAGAGAGACCTTCCGGCTGTCCGGTTAAGTCGATTTAATTCTGTCTATCCACACCAACTAACTTGGATTATTTTGAATAATATCATTGGCGTAGAATGGTGTCAAGAATTTTAAGCAGGTCATACTCATATTGAAACGCTTCTACCATGACGTCGGAACTCTTTTAAATAATTTGAAACAGCCACTAATCTATCTGCAAAAGCCCTGTCCAATTCATCTTGTCAAACATACCTTATACTGTTCGCACAAATGAAATGGAGGTATGAAAATATGATTAATAAGGCCTTATGCAGCCGTTTAGCAAAAATTATTAACGGGCAGGTTATAACTACTAAGCCAGCCTGCGTTGTTCAAACTTTGCGGAGATTAAACGTTAAAATCCTGGGGCGGCGCAGCAGATCCCCCTTAACTTTACCGTTTGCTCTATCGGTTGAATCCAAAGACTCACGCGGACGCACTCTGAATTTGGGGGAAACCGTCATTTTAGAAAGGGAAATCAATCCTTTCGTCTCGGAGCTGCGTAAGCGTGGAATCAAAGTTACTGCGATTCATAACCACTGGCTTTTCCAAAGCAATCCATTCAAATATATTCACTGGGAATCCATTGATGATCCCGTTGCATTCGTCGAGAAAAGTGCTGCCGCTGCAAGGGCAGTAGGAATACTTCCTAGAAGATAAGCAAACTTCTATCGACTTATTTTCCAAGAAGATATACCGCATCTAGCTGTAGTCTTTCTCCCAAAATTATAGAATTATTCAGCTGCGCAGCAACCATAGCATTCTGAAGTTTAATAGGAGGGCGCTTGCCCTCCTTTTCTCCTCCAGCTACCTTCATCAACCGGACATAAGAGATTTCCCCAAACCGGCTTTAAATGTCTCCGCTGCCTTCCCGCGTCTGCACAACCTGTGTATGAATGCCATATGATATCTCTGAGATGTGTGATTATGAATAAGTGAGGGTTATTCCAATGATCTATACCGCTCTTGGAGATTCCATTACATTTGGGGAAAATGCTTCTTCCTTCGCAAGGGCTTATCCCCGAGTCGCCGTATCCCTGCTAAATGCTTCAGATACCCGCAAAGTGATCGGGTATGTTCTGGCACGCCCTGGCTGGAATACCTATGACTTATTGGATGCCGCAGTATGGCAAGGCTCCTCCGTGCTCAGCCGCTCGGCCGTGGTCTCGGTATGGATTGGAGGCGTGGATCTAGCGAACTCCGCCTTGTCTGCACTCAGCAGCAAGCAGCCGTTAGACGCTAAACCCATTTTAAGCCGCTATCAGCGTAATTTGCATGCCCTTCTGTCTCAGATCAAAAATAGCAGCCCCGCCCGAATCATTTGCTGCACGCAATATAATCCATTTCCGAACAGCCCCCTTTCCGCTAAAGCGATAGATGGCTTAAATCTAGCCACGAATGAGGTCGCCAAAAGCTATAACGCGAAGGTCGCTCCCGTTCATAAATGGTTCGAAGGCAAACAAGGAAAGCTCATCTACGGATATCGCAAAGGAAAAATCGAGGATGCCTTAAGCGGCTTCTTGCCCATTCACCCCAACGATCAAGGCCATCAGGTTATCGCCAAGGGATTGGTTCCTTATCTTGCGGCAGGGAAATAATGAGCACACACCGTTACCTTTGCGAAATCACAAACGTAAAACATTGCGCACATGCAAAAGTACCGTCAAGCATCCAAGCTGACGGTACTTCATAGTTTTGGGGTTCATTACTGGCCCACGATCTGCGTATAAAACTCGCGATCCCGCGGGCCGTCGAATTCAAAGAAATAAATGCTCTGGGAGCTGCCGAGGACAAGCTCGCCGTTCTCAACAATGAAGGTCATGGACGGGCCAACCAGCGTTGATTTGATATGTCCCGCAGCATCCGTTGGCGTGTCGCATTGATGGTGAAAATCCGCCCGGATAGGGACAATCGTCTTAATGGCATCGTTCATGTCGAGCAGCCCTAGCGGATCTACACCGGAGTACACTGTGATTGCCGCTGTTGTATGGGGGAGATATACGCAGCAGAGACCGGTCTGAATACTTGCGGCTTCGACATCCTTCTTGATGCTCTGTGTAATATCCAATAATCCATGCGGATCTGTTCGGATGGTATGTTTGTTCATAAAGCCTCTGTCCCTTCTAGTCAACCTGCCAGCCGGCTACCGGGCCTGTATAGAGCAGGTTAATGACATGCTTCAAGTCTACGTCATGCGGCGCATCGGGGTTCTTATAGGACTTATGGGAGAGCTCGGAGGCGAACAAGTGCAGCACGACCATCGATGCCAGAGTTACGCCCCATGGGGACAGGCTGTGCAAATAAGGCGCTACATGGATCGTGTCGATGTTCGGATTTTCGATATCCACGCCACCGATCACCAATACGCGGGCACGCTGATTTTGAGCGTATTCCACGACTTGATTCTCGCGATGGTTGGAAATGTTGTTCCCGATCACAACGACGACGTCTGGGCTTTTCACGGCAAAGCCGAACAGGTGCATATACTCCTCCGCATTGCAGAACGTCACTTGGCCGCGAGAGGTTTCGACGATTTTGGCCGCGCCTACGAGCGCCGACGATCTGGAAGGACCGCTTCCGACGAACACATAGTTTCTCGCCTCAAGATAGGCCTGGGAAGCTTCCATCAATTTTTGATGCTCTTCCTTATAAATGCGATGAATCATCTCAGGCACGGTTACGGCCAGTTCCTCGCTAAGCTGCTGCCCTTCGTGCTCGGAAATCGTGCCTCTTTGCACGCCCATTTCCACCGCCAATTGATAGTAGAGGGCCAGCACGCTTGTCGTCGTTTTCGATGGAAAAGTCTTTGACACCCCGGTCGCTGTGGTGACCAGAGGAATCGTGCAGGAGGTGCCTAAAGGACTGTCTGCATGATTCGTTACGCCGATCGTGATCGCCTCTTTTTCCGCAGCATAGTCTTTCGATTTCAGCACGTAAAGAGATTTGCCGGATGAGCTGAACAAAATGACCATGGTTTTGGATGAAACCACAGGCTTGTTCAGATAGTAATCGTAGGCCTCAAATGCTACGGCTTGAACGCCGGCTATCTTCTTGAAGGCTTCGGCAGCCGCGAGGCTGATGAAGTAGCAGTCGCCGGAGCCGATGAGGTGAATTTCGCTGATCTCCTTGCTGACATCACGGATTTTCGCAATATCGCCCTTCAAAGAGTTTAGACAGTTTTGAATGGAATCTGCTTGCTCCAGCACTTCCTTCGGAAAATGATAAGTTTCATACCAGTTGCTCATAGATGATTTCCCCCGCTCATAAGTTTATGAATTGATGAATTTATATTGTTCGATTTCGTCCGGCTCCGGCATGCTTCTTGCCCCGGTTCGGGTCACGGAAATGCCTGCGGCAACCGTAGAGAATTCCATAGCCTCCCTTACGTCAAGGCCCCTAAGCTCAGCCGAAATATAGGCTGCGGCGAAGGTATCCCCGGCTCCCGTAGCGTCGATCGCCATATGAGAAGTCGGCGCTACTCTAAACGCAATTTCCCCGTCAGTTTGCAGCAAATACGAGCCTTCCTTGCCGCATTTGACGATAAACGTCTGCTCCTCTCTCGGATACAGCCCGAGCGCCTCCATCTCCGATTTCCCCGTCAGAACCACGTCACAGAGCTCCGCCATCCGCTGCATGGAGTCCTTGATCTGCGGCGGCACCGCATCCGTCGGATGTCGCAGGTTCGGATCGAAATACAGCTTCGCTTTGCCCTTCCACTGCTTCGCCACTTCAAAAATCGTAGCCTCCGTCACCGGGAGCCCCAGCAGTACGCCCGACAGGAAGATCGCTTGAGGCTGGATTTCCTCTAGAATGCGCGTGTCCTCCAATTGGAGATTACCGTAGGCTGAATCCAGGGCAAATACGAAGATGGTACGCTCTCCTTGCGGATCAACGGTGATGACGACAGTTCCCGTAGGAATGACTGGGTCAAGCACAATGCCGCAGGTATCCACCCCGTAGGATTTCAAATCCTCCTTGAGAAAATTTCCCGTCTCATCATTCCCCAAGCGCGAAACCATCGTACAAGGCACGCCTAGCCTGCCGAGACCCGCAGCTACGTTGCCGCCCGTTCCCCCGCCGTTCCTTTCGAGCGGCGATCCGTAAGTCCCGTCGCCGTTGGCCGGGTAGCTGATGATGCGCGACACCATATCGGCAAAGATATCGCCTATAACAACAACCTGGGATTTCTGTTCCACCGTAAATACCCCCTATATATTCAGCTGCACTGTCTTATTGATGTCCATAATGATCTCGGCCATATCCTCAATCGTTCGGGCAGTTCTCCCTTCGATCGAAGGGACGCTCGCTTTCAGTTTGTGATATAGCTCAAGAATAGGAGGAAGACTTATATTGGCAGATTCAAAAAGCTTCTGGTATTCCAGGAGTCCGCCCACATCGCCATCGTAAACGATTTTCCCTTGATGCATGGCTACCACGCGCGAGGAATATTCGCGCACGATGCGCATATCGTGGGTGACGGCCAGGATGGTCATCCCGCGCTGATGGAGCGTTTCGATCAGCTCCAGAATCTGTTTGCTTTCAACCCAATCCAGGCCCGTGGTCGGCTCGTCGATGACCAGAAACTCCGGCTCCAGCACGACCGTCGAGGCAATGGCGATTTTTTGGCGTTCCCCTTTACCGAGATTAAAAGGATTCTCGTCCTTCAGCTCGCTCAGACCCAGGAGCTCCAGAACGTCGTCGACCTTCCGGTCGATTTCATCCTGCTCTAGACCCAAGTTGATTAAGCCGTAGGCTACCTCTTCCTTGACGGTATTCGAGAAAATCTGATGATCCGGATTTTGGAAGCAATAGCCCACTTCCGTGATGAATTCAGATGTGTCCTTGCCTTGAATATCCTTCCCTTTCAAGCGAACTGTTCCCCGGGTAGGGGTCAGAATATTATTGATATGCTTCGTAAACGTGCTCTTTCCGGCCCCATTCGTGCCGATGAAGGTGATGTAATCGCCTTTGTAAATGTTCAACGACACGCCGTCCAGCGCGTTGAATGGCCCGCCAGGCGTATTGTAGGTATGAACGACTTGATCGAATTGGTAGAGCGGCACCTCATTTTTCTCAAAAGGCACGTAACGATACACGGGTTCCTCGGAAGGCGTGGAGCTTGCCCCTGGAATGTCTAAAGCGTCCGCCAGGCTCTCATACATCTCATCCGTCGTTAGCGGTAGTCTAGCAAACTCGATTCCCGCTTTCTCTTGCAGCACATAAGCCAGCCTAACCATCTCCGGCGGAGAAACGCCGATGCGTTCGCATAAGGCTTTATCTTTAAACACTTCGCGAGGCGGAGCATAAGCCACCACCTTCCCTTCACTCATCAGAGCCACCCGGGAGGAGTACTGTACGATCAGCTCTGGATCCTGCTCAATAAGGATGACCGTAATATCCTTATCCTGCCGCAAATCGTCCAGAATATCGCATAAATCCTTACGTCCTCTAGGATCCAGCTCGGCGGCGGGCTCGTCCATGACCAGCACCTTCGGCTCCATGCACAGTACGCCTGCCGACACGAGTCGCTGCGTTTCACCGCCGGATAGAGAGTCGGGCTTGCGGTTGATTTTTTGCGATAATTTCAGCTTCTGAATGTACGTGTTCACGCGCTCGATCAGCTCTTGCTTAGGCAGACCCAGGTTCATTGGCCCGAAGGCGATATCGTCGAATACTGTAGTGCCGAGAATCTGGCTCGAAGCATCCTGAAACACGCTGCCCACAATATCCACAAACAAGTTGGGCGAGCTCGCCGTGACTTCTACGTCCGAGACAATAGCTTTCCCTTCCAGCACGCCATTCTCGAAAAAGTCAGGGATGATGCCCCGCAAAACCAAGGAAAGCGAGCTTTTGCCTGCCCCCGTCGGGCCCATGATTCCGATAAATTCCTTCGGTTCGATTTCTAAAGAAATATCATCCAGTACGTTAGAGCTCTTCGGATCGTATTTCCAGCTTATTTTGTGCAATTCAACTATCGGCATGAGAACCCCTTTCCGCAAAGATCGCTGAATCATTTGCCTAACCTTCGATCATTTCACCAGCAATCTTTGCGTCTATAGAATATGACTTTGGCTATAAATGATTTGTCTTAGATGCTGCCATCACTTATGCTGATCCTTCAGAACCAGCGGCTCTCCTCCGCATTTTTTCGTAACTGCCAAATAGATCGTGGTCGGCGCAAAGCATACTACAAGTAAAATAAGCACCCATATTAATGTCATGGCTATTCCTCCTTATCCGTTCACGATACTTGTTTTTGCAAGCATTTTATGAGCTGCGGCACCGATGGAGCTAGCGATTGCAGAAGCGACGCATGCGCCGATGAGGCCGGCAATTCCGGCACCAAATGCAGCGGGAATCGTACTTCCGCCGGCCAGAATGAAGGAGACGGGGACGACGGCCAGGGAGAACAGCACTCCATTCGTCAGCGTTGCGGCAATAATGGCGGCTAGATGGCCGAACTTCAGCCGGGCCAGCCTGGCATAGACGCCCATGCAGCCTCCGAGGAAGACGCCCCAGCAAATCTGGATCGGAATGCCGAGCGGAAAGCCGACGACCCACGCCCCCAGAAGCCTGGCGAATATGCCGATAATCTGCGCTTCCTTCCAGTCCCAGTTTTTCACCATGCCGGCAAAATAACCAGGGGCCGAGTCTATTCCGATATCTCCCGTTGGAGTAGGAATCTTCACGAATGCGCCAACCGCAGATAAAGCAATTAGAATCGACATACGCGACATCCGTTTTGGAGTAAAGAAAGTTTTCTTGTTTCTAACGACCACATGTGTTGTTGCCATGCTGACAACCCCCTTTTTGTTATAACAGGCCCAGGCCATACTTGGATTTTGCATATACAGAAAGTGCAATAATTCCTATGACGATCAGACAGAATAACGCTTGCACTAAACCAAACTTAATATCGAGCATCTGAGTCCGCTTATTGCTGAAGCCATACCCCCGCGAGGTCATAGACATCGCCATCGTGTCGGATCTGCGCATCGACGATGCGATCATCGGTACGAATAACGGAATAACTCCCTGGACGGCAGCCCCCTTTCTGCCATTAGCGCTCTTCTTGCTTGAAGCGCCCCTTGATTTCTGTGCCTGTTGAATTTGTTCGACCTCTTTCTTTAGCGTCGGAATGAAGCGCAGCGCAATGCTGAGCATCAGGCCGAACTGATAAGGGAGGCCCATCCGATTCAGGCCGTACAGCATTTCCTCAATCGGAGTCGTATGCGAGAACAGGTTCGAGGCAAGAATCATGATGAGCATTTTCAGAATAAAATTGGCTCCCGCCAGCATCCCCCCACTCGTAAGTCCAATGTCGATAAACTTGGTTTCCCATAACACGAAGTACACTTTCCTGGCGATTTCGGTATGTGCGCTCGAGACATCGTAGATAAAGGCCGAGAACACGAAGAGGATCAGAAATATTCCGAGCACCGATTTGGCCATGCCAGCCAGCGCCTTCAGACTTACTCCTGCGCTCAGACACATTGCCAGTACCAGGAAGAACACCGGCAGCAGATGAATCGGATTATTAAAGACCATGGCTACAGCTACAAAACCGATAAATATGGCAAATTTCGAGTAGAGGTTCATTCCTTTCAAGAAGGACGCCTTCGGCAAGGTCGCAGTCATAACGGTAGCTCCTTTATGATTGTCCATAGATGCTTCACAACTCCTTTAACAAGTCTGGCATATCAAAGCTGCTTGGATATATAAACGCTGAACACCGGCCGTTGTTAGCGCTTACAAAATAGTCGGGAACCACAGCTGATCGTTCTAGTCAGCCGGGTTAGGTTGTTCATCACATGTCAGGTAGTTTCTCGAGTAATAACAGTATGCTTGTAACGATCGCCGCGATAATACACCTTCGTGAATTCTACGACCGCATTGTTCTGGTCATAAGCGATTCGATCCACGTGAAGTACGGGCTCTCCCTCTTCGATGTGCAAAATTTTCGCCATCTCGGCGTCTGCGGCGATAGCCGTTATGTTGTCGAGGGCGGTTTGAATCGTAATTCCATGATCTTCTTTGAGAACCTTATAGAAGGATTGCTTCTTCTCCCATATGCTAAGATCATACGAGCCTACAAATCTGACCGGAACATAGGAGCAATGGATGGTGATCGGCTCATCGTCTACCGAGCGAACCCGGTAAAATTCAATGACCTCCTCGTCCGTAGAAATCTCCAGCTTGGAGGCGATTTCAACAGTGGGTTGCATTTTCTTGACCGACATCTCGATGATCGAGGACTCCAGCCCTTTTCGTTTGATGATGTCCGTAAAGCTCATAATATTAGGTACCGCAGAATCGAGCTTGGAGGACGACACCCGGGTTCCCTTGCCCCGAACGATCGTAAGATAGCCCTCGTCCACTAGCTGCCGTATCGCGGTGCGAATCGTCGTTCTGCTTACCTTGTATTCCTCTTCCAATTCGTTCTCGCTGGGAATGAATTCGCCTTTCCTATACGTTTTATTCTTGATTTTCTCGGCCAGGTCGTCCCTGACCTTCAAATACAGCGACTTTTTCGCCATTCATGATACACTCTCCAACCTGATTATAGTTTATTAATGAGGTTATCACATCTCTAATTTTTAGAGACATCATTATGTCTTGTTTAGAGAGTAAAGCAAAATATTATTGAAGTCAATAACTAATTTTTGGATATGGTCATTTGATAACGAAAAAGAATGAAATCTTACTCCCAAAAAAAGATCCTGTAAAGAAATAAGGAGTCCCGAATTAAACCAAAAATACCCCTTCCGGTTTAAATAGTGCGCTTACATGACCTGCAGTCTTCGGCTGACTCGTTTTTTTGTGTTCTATGTCTTAAGTTTGATTATTTCACCTTCAGCTTCAACACGCCCGCTATAACGATGGAATAGGATGAGTGGTGTCATTGAATTGAACGTGACATGGACGGAATGGTAGGAAGGTTAATATTCAGTTGTACGAAAAAAAGAATTAAACGCATGAACCATCGAATGATGCTCATCGTTTAATTCTTTTTTAAGCTTTAAATAAAATTAGTTCAGCTTCTGGCCGCAATTCGGGCAAAAGTTAGCCCCTTCGTTCTTCGCGCCGCAGTTCGGGCAGAAGTTAGGCCGTTTACCGCCTTCAGAAGCTGAAGGAGCCGCCGCTTGAGGCTGTTGATTCTGGGGCTGACCCTGATTTTGATTCTGGCCCGGATTCATGTTCATATTCTTCATCATTTCATTCGCCATGGTCATCCCCATCATCATACCCGCCATGTCCGAGGCCATGCCGCCGCCCTGCACCTTGCCTGAAGCGATCCCGTCCGTCATGCTGACCTGCTGATATTTCTGCAGGTTGCCGATCATTTCGTGGGATGCCGTCTTGGTGATCATGTCCTGAATTTCCTGAGGATAGTTGAAGCTCATCACCTGGAAGCCGGTAATCGCAATTCCGTTATCCATCACTTCCATATCCAAATCCTCGCGAATGCCTTTGGCTATTTCAGAAGCATTCACCTGCAGATTGAACATGTCCTTACCTTCCCTGGCGATCCATTTCATTAACAGCTGATCCAGCACCGAAGTAATGCGGATTTTAACATCCTCAACGAGATAGCTGTCTTTCATTCCGGCAATCTTATCGATCAGCGTCACATAATCATTCACTTTAAAATTGAACGTCCCGTTGGCACGGATCGGCATACCGCCCGGCAATTGAGGCGTCGGTATCAGTATAGGATTTTGCGTTCCCCATCTGACGGTGAACTCCTTCGTATTCACGAATAGAACCTCTACCCGCATCCCGCTGTTAAAGCCGAATTTAAATCCTTTTAACGTCGACAGGAATGGAATGATTTCCGATTCAATGTTATACGACCCCTCATCCTCGAAAATCCCTTCGATTTTGCCATTGTTCACGAAAATAGCGTCCTGTCCTGCCCGGATGATCAGTTTACTGCCTTTTTTAATCTCCCGGTTGCTCCACTTCCAAAAGATCATATCATCTCTAAATTCTTCCCATTCCACTACATTTGCAAATTGATTTCTCAAGAATCCCATGTCGGATCTCCGTCCCTTCGATTAAAATTTTCCTCGGCTGCCGCTATGCGAGTGGCCGCCCCCGGTGATACCTCCACCGCCGCCGCCCGAGCTGCTGCTTGTGTTCCGCTCGATCTTCCGCTTCGTAGTCGTTGTTCTGATATATTGATCCTGACGATCCACTACTCCTGAAGTGCTCGCATCCTCATAGGTGCGCCGGTTGACCGTGACCCGGCCACCGGAGCGGTAAGTCATGACTCCTACGACGATCCCCCCCATGACTACTGCGGCACCCAGTTGGAACCAAAGACTGAACAGCGGGTTGTCCGGGTTCACTCCCGGCTTGAAGCCCATATATTTATGGGCGGTTTTAATATATTTTTCAAAAGCCTGCTTATAATCACCATTCGATAAATCCGGCGTAATTTTGTGACGTATTTGATCGAGCCTGCCATCATCCAGGTACTGCTCGGCCTTGTAGAAACCGGCCAGATAGACATCCCGATTCTTCATGTCCAGCGTCAGGATAACCGCATTGCCATGCGGTTTGTCGTACCCCGGAGCATGGTCATCATAAAAATCCTCCGTCATAACCACGACATCGATATTTTCAGCGTTATTTGAAGTAATAATGATGATATCCGTTTCTCTCTTGGCCCCATACTCATTAGCCATCGCATTAAGCTCAGCATATTCCTGCTGGCTGAGCAGATTCGCTTCATCATAAATCAATGATTTAGTTTCCGCTGCTGCTGCCATTCGAGCGGGTACGGCGAGATGTACGGCAAGAAAGAACAGAACTGCCAGTATTGCAAAATGCTTTCTCACAGGAATCCTCCCCCCATCATCCAGGAGATCACTTTCAAGGACAGCAGGGTCACGCCAGAAACGCCTGCAAACCAAGCAGTGACCTTCGCCTTGCTGATCGGCGGCTTGCCGACAACCTTCCCCGTTTGGCCGTTCATCGCGAACACGTACTCCGTTCGATTGTAGTCGTATTTCACTACCCATACGGGAATCAAGCAATAATCAGCCTGTTTTAAGTCGGTATCGATCTGCTTATTGGTATAGCTGACGGACGTATATCCTGTCACTGCGGATGAAATGGAGGATTCAATGAAGCTTCTAATCTTCTCCTTGGCCCGCGGGAGCAGCTCCCTCTCGTCATAGCTGTATTTCTCCGCATTATAACCGGCGAGATAAGGAGACTTAAAGCCCCGCAGCTTCTCGTAAGGAAAAGGCTCCAGCTTATCCATCAGCTCGTCATTCATCTTCTGCGACGCATCGATCGGCAAATTGACGTAATTCAAGCGCAGCTTCCGGTATATTGCGAAATGCTGCGTTTCTGTATACTGGTAATCACCTCGCGTGTAGGTTCTTACTTTCGTAGCCTGGCCATGAACCTCAACTCGGTTATGTAATTCATACAGCCAGAAGGGGACATAGATTCCGGTGATCCCTTTAACACGGTCTGCGGTCATAAAGCCGCCGGGGGTAAGCAGGCCATTCCTGCACCATTTCCGAAAAGCCGCCATTGCCTCTTCCTTGCTGATCAAAAAAGGGAGTACCTTCGCCGGAGTCAGCTCCCCGTCCAGACGGTCACCGAGAACGACGGCCGAGCCGCAGAAGCTGCAGACTGTTGCGGTTGTCTCCGCTTCCGTCATAATATCGGCCCCACAGCTATTGCAGTGATACTCCTTCATCCCATTTTCTGGAAATGCCTGCTGCTTGAGAGGATCAGGAAGCTTTTCAATATTGTCTTGTCTTCCACAGCCTTGGCAGGTCAATGCTCCCGTTCTTCCGTCAAAGACCATGCCGCTGCCGCAGCTGGGGCATTTATAGTCGATTACTGCCATTTGCTCACCTCGGATCGTAAAAAATAACGTAGATCATGATTCCTTCTTATTCATTTTCTCTTTAATAGCCGAAAGCTCGTCTTCGATGCTTGTTGGGGTGCTCGTGCTTGAATTCACACTTGAATTCACACTCGACTTCGCACCGGCTTCCTGCTTCCAATGCTCCAACTTTGCAGCCGTGTCAGCAGGATTGTTTTGGCTCGTTCCTGATCTAAGCTCGGTCAGGGCTATCGCCTCTTCCATAGCCAGATACGCCTTCTCCTCCATTTCATCGAACGAGGAGTTATTGTTGCCTAGAGAGGAGTTGCCTGAAATGGATCCTTGCTGCAGCTTGGCAGCAGTCAATTTCTCCTGCAGCTCGGCATTCCGGGCTTCCAACTGTCCGAGGTCGGACATCAGCTTCTCCTGCATTTGCTTCATGCTTGCCACCTTGGCCGAAGCCTGTTCGTAAGCCTTTTGCAACTCGTTTAACTTCTCGGCCCGCTCGGCCTTTCTCTCCAGGAATTTTACGGCATCATCTTCATTCCCTGCTTCTACAGCTTTCTCGGCATAACGCTGCAGCTTCTTAATCTCCGCCTGACACTCATCCAATGAGGCCTTGGCCCTTCGCTCATCCGCAAGCACCGAATTCGTTTCCGCTTTAACCTGGCCCAGGTCGCTGTGCAAGCTCCGCATATATTCATTCATGGCCTTCGCCGGATCCTCTGCCCGATCCAAGAACGAGTTCACATTGGCCCTCATAATATCCCTAAACCTCGATAAGATTCCCATCATGAGCTCCCCCCTCGAAAGTTTGCATTTACCTATAATACTTTATTTTCGACAAAAAGGTTTCAATTCCGTGAAACAACCTATCCTCTGTCGAAAGAAAAGAGTAAGGAATAGGATATCACTTCTTCACGGCGCAGAGCGGTGAGCTTAAGAATATAATCAAGTTAGTTTTGTCGTTGACATTTGGGTTGATGGAGCCATTATAATCATGAGGTATGTCAAAAACAAGGAGACTTGCCTTCAATGATGTGGTTTCTATTTTCTCTACTCACTGCCTTCGCTTGGGGAGGTGCCGATTTATTTTATAAAAAAGGCAGCGATCCCCATGACCGCTACAGCCATATTAAGATCGTGATCATGGTGGGCCTCGTCATGGGGATTCATGGCACGGCTTATATGCTGCTGAAAGGGCTGCACTTCAACCCTGTCGACATGCTCCGGTATTTACCCGTATCCGCGCTATATATCTTGTCGATGGCGATCGGTTATTTTGGTCTCAGATATATCGAGCTTTCGATTTCCTCCCCGGTGCAGAACTCGTCCGGAGCCATCACGGCCATCCTGCTATACGTGTTCTTCACCCATGACTTAGGTGCTCTGCAAATTATCGGCGTGGCTGTCGTGACCTTCGGCGTAGTCGGCCTGGCCGTTCTGGAGAAGAGATCCGAGCGGGCAGCTCTCGGGGCTGGAGCTGCCCAAATCGATGCCAAATATCAAATCGGCTTCATGGCCATCCTGTTCCCGATTCTTTACTGCCTCATCGATGGACTCGGAACGTTTGCCGACGGGATTTATTTGGATGAGCTTAAGCTCATCAGTGAAGATGCCGCCCTTCTCGCTTACGAGTTCACCTTTTTCATTTGTGCCGTATTTGCCTATATTTATCTTAAATTCATTAAAAAAGAGAGGTTCAACCTCCTCCAGGAGCGCATCAAAGGATATGCCGCGATCTTTGAAACAACCGGACAGTTCTTCTATGTCTTCGCCATGTCCAGCAATGCCATCATTTCGGCACCGCTGATCGCTTCATACAGTATATTCTCCGTAATACTATCTCGTATCTTTCTTAAAGAGCGGTTAAGCAAGCTTCAATATGGGGTTATCGTTCTAGTCATGATTGGCATCGCTTTGCTAGGAATCGCGGATGAACTGTAGATGATAAGCACAAAGAAGACGGGGGAGCGCCTATTGGGCGCTCCCCCGTCTATTCCTTCGAATAAATGTTCAATTTCATCACTTCGGGAAGCCGCTGAAGCTCGACCAGCTTTTAATCTCAGGAGAGCAGCGGGATTCTATCCCGGTAGCGCTCGATCAGCCTGCGGTTGTGGTCGTCGGCACCGTCGATATTGCCGCTTAAATAAACAGGGGGCTCATAGCCCTGTTCAATCATGACGGCAATCGCCTCGGCGAAGATCCCGTTAAGGATCGCCGCCCCAATTACGGTAGACGTCGGCGTGAACGGAACCGGCAAGCCCGGATGGGTCAGCACCGCATCGCCCTTCACCGAATAATTATCGATGGCCAGATCCACCGAATTGAATAAATGCTTGCCGCTGACGTGCCGGGACGGCTGGCTTTGTGAATATTCCAGCGAGGTGATGCCGATCGTAAAGGCGCCTTTTTGTCTGGCGATTTGGGCAGTATCAATCGGAACCGGGTTGCGGCCGGAGGTGGACAGGACGAACATCACCTCTCCCGGACGAATATCCTGCTCGCTCATAAAGGATGCAGCCAAGTCATTCTGCCGCTCCAGTTCGGAGGAGCGAACCGCCCCTTCGTGCAGCATCAGCTCCTCTACAAAGATTGGACGAATCGGCACGAGGCCGCCGGCTCGGTAGAACACTTCCTCGGTCAAAATATGGGAGTGACCGCAGCCGAACAGATGAATAATACCGCCCTCCATAATCGTTTCAGCCGTCTTCTGCGCGGCCTTGCTGATCGCTTCAGCTTCCCGCTCCTCGACCTGATTCAAGATCCGGCGAATATGTTCAAAATAAGTATGAAGCATCGGAATCACTGCTCCTTCCCGCTAAGTAATCGCTGCTTGGCCCCTTCGATCATGGCTGTCATCGTATTCAAGGTCGCTTCAATGATCTCCTCGCCCTTCTCTTTGGTGGCAAGCGTCGCATCGCCCAGAACGGCCGTTGATGTGAACTCCTCCCAAGGTGTCGGGGTGCAGTCAGCCTCAACGCCGATGTTCGGGATATCATTGAGCGCTTTATCCATATCGACATACTCGCCGGCCAAATAAAGCATATAAGACGTCTCCAACTCGCAGGCGTGAAAATAGGATGCATGCGAAGCCGGGGTTTCCCTCATCCGCTCAATGGCTTGTTTTGATCCGGGGTAAAAGAAATAGTACACTTTCAACTCAGGATAATCTTTGTAAAGCAGGCGAGCTGCTTCCTTCAGCGCCACGGCGTTGCCGAGATGCCCGTTCAGCATGACATAAATCCGCAGACCTTGGCTGTAAAGGCTTTCCCCGATGTCATACAGCATTCGAATCAGCGCTTCGTTGGAGACGTTAATGCTGCCAGGAAAATTTTGGAGGCTCCACACCTGACCGTAAGGGAGCGTAGGAAGCACGAAGCTCTTCGTCCGCTCCGCCAACCGACGGGCCAGCCGTTCGGCCAGCAGATTGTCCGTGCCCAGGGGAAGATGGGGGCCGTGCGCCTCCACAGCCCCAATCGGCAAAATGGCACAGGGCATTCTCTTGATTTTCTCCACAATGTCAAAGGCGTTCTCATCTTGAAAAATCATGTCTGGCCCCCCTACTTCTTAAAGGCAAAGCAGTTAGCCGGATTTGCCACGAAAAATTTATGGATCAGCTTGCGCCCGTCAAATCCGGCTTTTTCCGCCTCATCCACGAACCTTGGAACCCATTTGGCGATAATATATTCCAGCCCTGGCCCGTATTCATAATGCTTATAATAAGTTTTGCGTGCCGTATCTCCGCTAACCAGAATCTGATCCTCATAGCCTTTGCGGACAAGCTCCAGAATAAGCTGGATGCGTGTGCTTTCAGGCGCATACTTGATTTTAGCGATGCCGTCAAAGGACAGGAAGGCTCCAGTCCGGGCAATTTGCTCATGGTAATAAGGATCCGGGTTGCGATCCATATGGCCGAGGCTGAGGAAGCTTAAGTTCACCTTTTCACTGCGCAGCAGCTCAATTTGCTCCAGCCCCATCGTACCGACCTCGGTATGGGAATGGAGCGGCGCCTTCGTCTCGTGATGAGCGCGGGCGACGGCTCGCAGCGTTTTTTCCTCCAGCGGTGTAATCCGGTTATAGCCTGTGCCGAATTTAACTTGTCCAGCCTTAAAAGGCGTGCCCTCCAGCCCTTCCTCCACCTCACGGATGACGAAGTCCGTTAATTCATTGATGCTCCTGGCCTCAATCCATTTATAATAGGTCTCATAGTCTCCGATCAGCGGCTTTAGCTCGTCCTTGACCTTCGCATCCCAAAGAAAGCTCTTGTTAAAACCGGCAGTACCGATAATACGCACACCCGTTTCCTGCATGATCTTGTAAACTGCGGGGACATCCCGTCCATAATCAATGGCCGTTGCGTCAACGATAGTCTGCCCGCCGTGCTGTTTGAAATCAAGAACATCCAGCTTGGATTTCTCCGGATCGTCCAGCAGCAAATCATCTACCCCACGCTCCGACCAATGAGCTGGACGGCACACGATATGCTCATGGGAATACGTAAAGCCAAGCTGATCTGGAGAGATGTCTGCATCAAGTGTTCGTACAAAAGTCATGTGGCGGATCTCCTCCTAAAATAAGTCTGTCCTTAGAACAGCAGTTGTGCCAAGAAACGAATGATCGGTCCGAGTATGAACATATCCGAATCCGCAGCCCACATCGCCGTATCCGGTATGGTGGAGGAAATCATGAAGCGAACCATGATAAATTGCCCCCAGGCTACAACCGTAGCCGTTAAAAAACCGCCCATCAGTGCGCCGCGTACCCCGCCAGTCGCATTGCCGAATACACCTGCCGTGGCGCCGTGGAAGAACAATACAATCATCGTGGGCACAAAGATATATGCCACCGTATTGCCAAGCACAACCAACCAAATCAGAGCGCCGGCAAAAGCCCCGATAAAACCGAGGATAACGGCGTTAGGCGCATATGGAAATGTAACCGGAGAATCCAGGGCCGGTTTGGCGCCAGGTACGATTTTCGTGGCAATCCCGTTAAAGGCCGGAACCAGCTCCCCGATGAACATCCGCACACCCAGCAGTACGATCGCGATCCCGCCCGCAAAGGTAAGGGATTGGATAATCGAGTACATGATAAAGTTTTGTTCGCCAGCGCTCGCCATCAGTTCCTGCGCTGCAGGCGTACTCTTTAAGGAGATGACGATAGCTCCGATAAAGAACAGAATCCCCATACTGAGCGCCGTAATGACGTTAGAGTCACGCAAAAATTCAAGTCCTTTTGGCACTTTGATTTTTTCCGAATCGTTCTCTTTATTCCCGAACCACCTACCGAATAATGCACCCAGCAAGGCGACCGAAGCTGAGGTATGACCAAGGGCAATATTGTCATTGCCGGTGATTTTGCGCATGAATGGCTGTGTCAGTGCGGGCTGGAACGTCCAGTACAAGCCCAGGATAATTGAGAGGAACAGCACCAGCTTCCATTGTGAAACCTCTCCTCCCGCCGTATGGATGACAACCCCCGCAAAAACCGTAGCTGTCCAGAACATCATGTGCCCGGTCAAATAAATATATTTAAACCTCGTAAACCGGGCCAGCAACACGTTGATCAGAAAGCCGAGCAGCATGGACATGGTAACGGCGCTGCCGAATCTGGCATTGAACGCCTCCTGTCCAAGGAACTGACCCAGACTGACAGATGGCAGGCCAAATACCTCTTTCCACATCGGTTCAAACACGTTAAGCGCGCCGACGATTACTCCGGAGCCAGCCGAAATAATCAAAAAGCCGATGATCGCTTTGAATGTACCGCTGATGACCTGGCTCGTCGTTTTCTTTTGCAGCAGAAGGCCGGCCAGCACGATAAATCCGAGAAGAATTGCAGGCGTTCCAAAAATATTGTTGGCTATCCAGTATATAACGTTCACTGAACTTTCCCCCTCATCTTTTACATGGCTGCTTTCAATCCTTGTTCAATTTCCTTCAGGTCGAAATAGTTGTTGACGATCACGATTTTGGCCGCATGTCCCTGCAGGCTTTGTG
This sequence comes from Paenibacillus lentus, assembly GCF_042714055.1. Lineage (GTDB taxonomy): Bacteria > Bacillota > Bacilli > Paenibacillales > Paenibacillaceae > Fontibacillus > Fontibacillus lentus_A. Next base: position 170,418 of record NZ_JBHGVC010000005.1, on the reverse strand, counting down.
CCAGCTCATTACTCGTTACAATGTAGTCAGCCGCCATGCCGGAAGCCGTGGATACGTCCGTATGCTCCACATCCGCTTGTACACCCATCTCCTTTAATACGGTCTCTACGTTCATTCTTAAAATCAAACTCGTTCCTTGCCCTAACCCGCAAACGCATAAAATTTTCATAACGCTTCCTCCTGAAATATGGTTATTTCTGATGCAAAGCAATCGGTCATTGAATCAATGCCGCGATCTCCTCAACGGTTTTGGCTCCCTTAAACGCCTCTACGTTAGCCGGATTATTCAACAGAGTAGTTAATCTGCGCAGCAGCGCAATGTGCTCCGAGCTGGATGAGGAGCCAAGAGCGAACACAAGCTCAACCGGGTCATTCTCGGGATGGCCGAAAGCAACCGGATTTCGCAGCCGAAGAAAAGAAACGGAAGCCTCCCGGACACCGTTCTCCGCCTTGGCATGAGGCAAGGCAATATGCGGCGCGATGACAATATACGAACCGCTATTTTGGAATGCAGCCACCATGGCCTCCACGTAGCTGCCATCCGCAGCGCCATTGTCAACCAGAAGCTGCCCTGCCGCGCGTATCGCCTCCTCTGCATCCTTCACTTCAACATCTAGCGATATTAGGCTCTTTTCCAAAAAACGCATCATCAAAATCCTCCTTAGGTTATCCATCAAGTCACGGAATATTGCACAATCCTCAAATGATTTCCGCCTTGGGTATGAGTATTCCCCAATACCTGCCGATTTTCTCATGAACGAGCAATTTACGAGCCGAGGCTTAACGCAACCTGGATAGCTAACCGCTAATGGACAGATTTCTTGTCAACCAGCTCGACAATCAAACGACAAAAAAGCCGGGATCAACATCATCCCGGCTTTTAGCACCCTATTTTGCATTCACATACCTTGCTTCAATTTATATAAGATTAAACTCGATCCAGCCGATTTGCAGACCCGGCTTGAGGAAATCGAGCGTCAGCTCGTACAGGCCGGCTTCCAGCTCGACCTTCACTAGCTTCTGTCGGATCCATTTGCCCTCTGTCCCGTTCGTTTGAATAGTTGTCATGATTTGGCCATTCAGCGTGACATTGCACGCACTCTGCGCCAGCTCCGGTTCCGGAGACATCATGTTAACGATGATGCGGTATTGTCCCGCCTGATCCACCTTTATATAAGTCGCTCCTGTAGCGGCAGGTTTGATTTGAGCATCGCGAGACAGCTCCTGCACCAGAGCCTGATCCGGTACCAAGTCGTGATTTGCCGCGAATTTATGTACCGTCTCTACAATCTCCTGCTTGCGGGAGAATACCGGGGCCTGCATCAGGAAAGCGCAAATGTTCATCGCGCAGCGCTGCAGCTCTCCACGGGTCAACGTGCCATTGTACAAGGCTTCCAGCGTATTGTCGTCATAGGCATTGATTTCCGCGCCATAGTTAGTGACGACCATATAAAGATCGTTCTGCGCGCGAACCATCCAATTCGTATATTTGCGATCGGCCGGGCCTCCATGGACAACGTCATTCATCACCGCCCACCAGTCTGTCATCACGATGCCTTTAAAGCCCCATTCTCCGCGAAGAATCGTCGTGTTCAAATCATAGTTCGAAGCGGCCCAATGCCCGTTAACCGGGTTATACGAGGTCATGATTGAATTCGCGCCGCCCTCCTTCACCGCCATTTCAAAGCCTTTCAGGTAGATTTCCCGCAGCGCGCGTTCGGATACGACCGCATCTACCTTGCTCCGGTGCTTCTCCTGATTATTGCAGGCAAAATGCTTCAACGTGGCGTTAGAGCCGCCTTTAATGATCCCCCGTGTACAAGCTGCCGCAAAAATCCCTGTGACTAGCGGATCCTCCGAAAAATACTCAAAGTTGCGTCCATTGAGCGGACTGCGCCGGATATTCAAGCCAGGGCCGAGCAAGGTATCGACGTTGTTTCTTACTAGCTCCTGGCCTTCCATGACATACAGCTCCTCGACCAGCTCCACATTCCAAGTAGCCGCCAGCAGTGTTCCGATGGAAACCTGGGTCGCCTTCTCCCCGCTATCCATGCGGATGCCGGAAGGCCCGTCCGCCGTACAGCCAACCGGGATGCCAAAGCTCAGCAATGGATCGCTTACCCCGCCAAAGGCCGATGCCGTACCCGGCGTCACCAGCGGGCTGCTCATACCCTCGCCTCGGACAATCGCAGCCAAATCCTGATCGCTGAGCTGGGCAATGAAGGCCTCCATACTGACCTTGCCTTCATGAACGTCTCTTAGCTTATACCCTTGATCCCCCGTTTGCTCCAAGGTTCTCGGAAGATTGTGCTCAATTCGTTCCGCCAAAGAAATCCTCCGTTTCGGCACGGCTTCGAACATAAGCTCATAGGAGCCGTCGTCCTTCCGGACGCCCGGCTTCATTCGGGTGAAATCCTCTGTTGGCGCAAGCGCTTCTTCCAGCTGTTTCACGACTTGAAGAGCTTCCACCTCGTAGCCGTCCCGTCCCTCAACAGCGACCTTCGCTGTATTCTTAACACTGTTCCCTACATAGAAATGATAAACTCCAGGTTCCAGCACATATGCAGAGGGGCAACCTGTCACGCCGCCGTCATCGTAAGAAGCCATAGCCTGAACAGGGAAGGTCAATGTCAAGCGCTGCGACTCTCCCGGCTGAAGCTCCTTTGTTTTGCCAAATGCAGACAATACTCTGGCCGGTTGGCCCAGCTTGCCTTGAGGCGCTTCATAATAGACCTGGACGATCTCTTTGCCTGCATAGACGCTCCCCGTATTCGTTACAGTAACGCCAATTTCAACGCAAGGCTTCCCTTCCCGGTCAACCAGCTTCGCCTCTTCCGACTCCATACTGAATTCCGTGTAAGATAGACCATAGCCAAACTCAAATTGCACCTTATCTGGGCAAAACGTCTCGAAATACCGATACCCCACATAAATATCTTCCTGGTACAGGTTCTTAAATTCATGGCCATAGTTGCGGGTGGATGGATAATCCTCAATCGAATAAGCGATGGTATCGGTTAATTTGCCGCTTGGCGTCACGTCCCCGGTCAATACGTCAGCGATGGCATTGCCGCCTTCCATGCCGCCCTGCCAAGCGTAAATGACGGACGAAATCGGTTTCGAAAAAGCCGCATCGTTAATCCAGCTCATGTCGATAATATTGGATACGTTCAGCACAACGATCGTCTTGTCGAAATGGGCGGTGACCTGCTTCAGCATCGTTTTTTCCGCTGCCGTTAACTGATAGCTGCCCGGCTCATCGGCGTTATCCTGATCCTCACCCGCCGTACGGCCGATGACCACAATGGCTTTGTCCGACTTGCTTCTGGCTTTACGCACCAGTTCATCGGTTAGAGGCATTTCATTCTGATGCCAAGGCTCTGCCGCCCAGCCGCCTCCGCCGTTATCGAATGGGTTCTGCTCAATCCACTTCTCATATACGGCCGCCAGCTCCTCATTGACGGTTATATTCTTCTTAGCACGAAGACCGTCTAACAGATTCGTGGTATAAGCGACATTCACGCTGCCGCCCGAGCCCGTGCCGCTGCGATAGTAATTGACCTGGATCCGGCCGAAAATTGCAACGTTTTCATGATTTTGCAGCGGCAGAGCTTGTCCATCATTTTTTAACAGCACAGCGCCTTCGGCAGCTACTTTTCTACTGAACTCAGCAAAGCCCTCTAATGGAATCCCTAGTTTACTAGTCGTCACTTTACTCTCTCCCTGTATTATTTTTTAGATAACATTATACCTCTTTTTCCATCCATCTTAGTATAATTTATGTTTAATAATCTGACAGAAGCTAACAAAGGAAGGAAATCGCCCCAAGCTCACGACATCCTACAGCACTGTAATCCGGGCGCCTGCCCTTTTGGTAAGTTTTCATAAATAGGAGTAATCTAGGCAAAATATCATATCCGATGATTTCTGCCAATCCAAATTGCATAATCCAAACTGTTCTTATACATGAATATAACCTACCCTATAGACAGAGCTACTATAATCAGCTGAGTTGCTTTACATGATACTAGTATCGTAAATAAGGGATTTAACCATGAGGGAGCGAAAGATCATAGACCTTCTTACCGGCAGCCCACTCCCGGTTAAGATAAACGAGTTGACCCGCGAGCTCATGCTTGCGGAGAGAACGATCCGAGAGCTGATCCGCAGTCTGAACAAGATTGGGGAGAAGCACGGATTTCGCATTCGGATGATCCGCAATCAGGGATACCGGTTAGAAATTACCGATGCAACGAGTTTTGAATTTTACAGGCTTGATCTGCAGGAGCAGCGGAATCAGGTCGATCTGAACAATAAAGCGGCTCCTCTGAATGAATTAATAGAGAAATATGATCCTTACCTGTCTACAATTCTGCCGGAGACGATGGTTGATTGGTATACGCAGGCGGACGGTAATCTCTACACGATTCCGAACTACTACGTGTCTCCGGAAATGCTGGAGCAGTATCCGGACGTTAAGAAATTCTATAACGAACGCTCGAACGGTCAGATTATTGTAAGAAAAGACATCATGGATCAATTAGGGATTACGGTAGAAAATGATTTTGGCCAAAAACGCCGCAGAGTTCGAATCCCTCTACAGCGAAGCCATGGCTACATTGGATAAGCTTGGCCTTGGCAGCATCGAAGCAGCGAAGAATACGCGTGTGCAAGAGTTTAAGAAGGCAACGGGCGTCAACCTGGTATCTCCGAAATATACAGGCGAGTATAAGTAGAACGACGACAAATCCATACCTGAAACAGGTATGGATTTGTTATTTGTAGGGCCATTCTGAGAACGATGAATGCTCTGGATGAATCTTTAAATTTCCGGCAGTTGTTCAAGTTCCAGTCGATATTGTTTAAGATCGTCCTTACTAACGTAGAAGATGGATTGTTCATAACAATGAAATTCAAGCACGGGCACATCCGTAATCTTTCGCACTGTAGAATCGCGTAAATTCATGGCATAGATTTTCTGCTGATCCTTTCGATTTAAAAATAAGAGGTCTGTATCTGTCAAAACAAAAAACCGTGTGATCAGATCAGGATTAATTTCCTCTAAATCAGTTGTTGTATTATACTTGACCACTTGCGACTTCTCATTGACATAGTAAATCGTTTGACCGTCGAATGCGAGATGTTTTAACACTGGAAACCGAATAATGATACTCATCTTCCCGGTCCGTCGATTGACTCGGCGGATCTGATCCTGTCCGACGAAGTAAATGTTCAATTCATCTAGAAAAAAGCCGCTAATGCTATAAAAGAATACCTGATCTTTATCCTTAGTTTTGTTTATATTTATTAATGCAGCTTTTTTCGTGTTAAAGTCCTTCTCGAAAACGATTTTCTCATCAAAGGTGTCCGTATTTACCTCAATAAGGGAAAGACGGTTAACTTGTTCATAAAATCCCGACTTGTCCGAATCATATTTCATATAATATACATATGAACCGTTCCCATAAATAGTACTCTCCACTCTCGTCAAAGAGGTCATAGGGTTTCGGACAAAGTTACGTTTTTCCCCAGTTTGTTTGTCTACGAACACGATCCGGCCATCATTTAAGTCCGATTCATCCAAATAAAAATGATAGTGATCATTTTCATAGTATTGCCTGGAGGAAAAGTTGTAAACATTACTTTCTCCTGTGCTTGTATGAGGAGTGCACCCGAAAAGGAAGGATGAGGATATACAAACCATAAGCATAAAATTGAACGGCATCAGCTTATGACTTGGTTTTCTTGAACTCCATTCGTTTGTATTTCGGATCATAATGACGACGAACATAACAATACTGATGCACAGCGTGATAACAAACAATATAATCCACATCATGATCGAAACTTCGTGATATTCAAAAATCATTTGATCTTCAATGATGTCATGCTCGTATTCATTCCCTCTAAAAAAACCGGTGGAAACCATAAACCCAAGGGGACCCGGTAAAAAATATTTTGAAGATTCCATACGAAACCCAAAATATGGGAGAAGAATGAATGCTGTACAGGTAAATAGAGTAAATCCATATTTTTTGATCAAGACTGAAACAAGCATAATTAACATCGCAAAACATAAACTCCCAAAAATTTTACAGGCTGTTATCCACATAAAGGCTTCAAACAACGTGCTATTCTTTGTCGATGTTGCATAGTAGGACAGGCTTTGTAGCGGATAATTACCATTCTCTAATCCGTATTTAAGCCAATAGAATCCATAATTTAAAGCTGCAGTGAGTAGACAGAGTGCAACAACGATTATCAAGACCAAACCTACCTTACAAACTGCGCTATTTGTCGCTCCCTTTTTTACTGTGAGTATAAGGGAATTCATCCTGTTTTCAAACTCTAAACAAAACACTGGAGTAACCAGGACTAATAACAATAATACAAATAAGAAGTCCAAACTGTCGTTTGATAAAAGACCATCCCATCCATTGGTATACAAGAAATAACGATTTTCCGGTTTTTCACGGATATATGTATATTGATCATAAATAATCTTATAACCTGTTTCATTGTGCAAAATTTCCTCGAGTGGAGTTGTAATCGAAATAAATTCATTCTCCTTTATATTCCCATCATAAAAATTATCACTTACTTTACGCAGGGAAACTTTTGCATCGGAAATTTTGACAGCTTCATTCGCAAAGAAACGCTCTGTTTCTTCCGAATATGCACCTTGTACTTGATTGAGATAAAATGCATACTGCGAAGCATTCAATTCTACACTCGCATTTGTCGGCTTATCAAAAACTATTAAAGTCGCGATATTGATAACAAAGAACAAACCAATAAATACCAAACCCTTTTGGTAATAGAACATTTTTTTCATCTCATAGACCCATAATGGCACGCTCTTTTCCCCCCTTACGCAAAGCATTCTTCTTTACGAAAAGGGTAACGCCCAAAATAAACAGTACCCCCCAGGTAACCGCCAGTAAAAGAGCAGCCATATAGCTAAGCATCGGATATCCAAACCAAGCAACAAACTCCGTTTTACGAAACAATTCCCGATTTACAACTAATACAAACGGATTGACCACTTTGAACAAAATGCGTCCGGAACCCATATAGACTTCATTCATATAAATACAGCTAAAAGCAGCGAATAAACTGATAATAAAAGGGATCAATGCATTCTTGAATAAGCAGGAAACAAACAAGAACAACGTACTTAGCACGAGAATTCCCACTGTCCTTATCAGACCAGATAGAAGCGCATATTGTCCCATGCTAACATCAATTGACGAGTTGACGAAATCTTCAAGCGCATACAGCGGGGTAGAAGCAGCCTCCAAAGAACCGAATATGAAGGAAAAAGCCGCAAAGTCAACAATCCAGAACCACGTGCAGAGTATACAGACAAAGATGGCAGAAGAAATAAGCTTTGCTAGAACTGTTTTGCTATTTCCTGATTTTGTTGTTAATAACAGTACGTCCATTTCCGTTTCTTTCTCAGATATAAATACATGCATTAAGCCGTATAAGCAAATTAATAAAACCAAAAATGCGGAGAAATCGTACTGAACATAATAACGATACATTTCCATATAGGAGAAATTAGACACTGATCTATCTCGAAAAAGATCCATAATAACAGCATTTTTTTTGTATTCATAGGTATTGCCCAACGATTTATAGAATTCCATATTACTCTTTGCCGCAGTTACGACATTATTAGCATACATTTTATATTCATAGGCATATCTCATAGGGTTCACATAATTCCACAAGAAAAAATTGCGGTCGGTATATACACTTCCGCCTGTATATGTATTCGGATTATCCTCTGAACTTGCGGTACGGTCGGCCGTCTGATTTTCAAGCGGACGATAAATAGCCATAAGCTTTCCGATTTTTTCGTCAGTGATGGGTCCTCTGAAACCCTCATATAGTTTCCAATACAGTCCCTTCCAAGTTGGACTGGTATTGCTTTCCGAGAGCAGTGAATCCGCATCATGTATACTATATATTTTAGCGACGCTTAATAAGGAGAAGAGAAGTACAGCCACAATGATGGGCGGTTTAAGAAAATGTTTTTTGTATTCAAAAACAATTAACTTAATCACTGTTCTCCTCCTCCAAAGTAGTGCAAAAAAACATCCTCCAAGTTCGCTTGTACATTTATGGCATGGACATCTGGTTTCTCTTCATTAATTACTCTTAAATGAATTTTCTCGTCATCCCGCATCATATTGCTTATTTTGAACCGATCTAGCGTTTCATTCATTGCTTCATTTGTAACGGTTACCGTCCAGACCTTCCCTTTCAAACCGTCGATGAGAGATTGGGGCGTACCCTGTTTCATTAGTCTCCCTTCTTTTAGCAAAATGACCTGGTTAGCAATACATTCAATATCGGAAACAATGTGCGTGGCTAATAAGACAATACGATTTTCAGAAAATTTGGAGATTAAATTACGGAAACGGATTCGTTCTTGCGGGTCGAGTCCAGCTGTGGGTTCATCCAAAATGAGGATGCTGGGATCGTTGAGCATCGCTTGCACAATGCCGACGCGCTGACGCATTCCTCCCGATAATGCGCCAATCTTTTTATTGCAGTCATCGCTTAAATTTACGATCTCCAATAGTTCTCTTGCCCTCGTTTCGCCTTGCTTCTTGGGAATATCCTTCAGCACACACATATACCTTAAAAAATCCATTACTTCAAAATTTCTGTAAAATTGTGGATACTGCGGCAAATAACCAATATGGGATAAAAAGGCATTCCCCATACTTCTTGTATCCATATCATTGATATAAACTCGTCCATAATCACTTTGCAAAATACCGACAAAAATATTGATTAGCGTTGTTTTCCCCGCACCGTTCGCTCCCAAGAGTCCACAAACTCCGTTCTCTAGTTTTGCGGTAAAATCTTTTAATGCATACTTCCCTTTGTATTGCTTTGAAATATTCTCGAACATTACTTCCACAAGCAGCCTCCTCTCTCTTTAATACTGATTGATTACAGGCTCGACTATATTATTTGGAGCATGTATATGCTTCACTCTTTTCCTATCATTTATAAAGCAAGAGAGAGGGGGTTTTTTCCAATAGGATAACATCATCCGGAAAATCGCTAGCATTCATTGGAACAGAAACAACATAAAACGTACTGTAATCCTCCAAATGCTCTAAATGAATATCCGCGTCGAAGACAGACACATTTCCTTCAGTTATTACAGTTTCAAATGAAGATATCTCCTTATACGTCAAGGCGTTATGGTTGATATAAAACGTATTTTTATACCGGACACCAGGATGACCGAACAATTTAAATGTCACATGGAGAATCCCGTTTTTGTCGACCTGGAAATTTTGATCTCTTACCTCATTGTTTACAAGCAGCTGGGTAAACACCCTTTTTCCTATATCCTCCATACTTAGTTCCTTTAAGGGGCTAATCTTCTTCAATAATTCTTTGGTGACAAGCTCCGTTGATATTTCTACATTGCTTAAAATTTCTTGTTGTACGACAGAGGTAAAATCGATTTTCTCTGCATCTTTATTAAAGACCAACGATATCCCCGACTCTAAGGTCTTATGGTAACCACCGTATGAACTTGATTCTTTCATATCCGGTCTAAATCCTGGATTGTATACGCTAGTTACGCTTACATGCATAGTATCTCCTTCATTACCTGTTACAGGGGAAAAAACGAATGTAAATGGTGTATCTTTATCATCCTCTTTTAATTCAAAGATATGCATATATTCATAGGGGGCTTCGGATGTATTCATTTTATAAGGCTGAGGGATGCCGTCAATAAAAACCAGGAAACCGACATTCTTGGCTTCTCCAGAAGCACTGACAGAATAATCAATATTCAATTCCCCACCATTGTACTGTAGGGGAAGTACTTGTCCTTTTTCATCAAATAGAAGATTATCGAATCTATGGCTCATACTTCCCATAATGACGGTATCCTTTTGATCTGTTTCAAACGGGTTATTAGTTGTATTGGTGGTACTATTTAAAGAATCTGGTTCATTGGTAGATTGATTCTTGTGAGAACAACCTGCCACTATTGCAATAATGACTATAAATACATAAATCCATAATTTCCTCACTCTAATTTCCCCTTGTTTTTTTGTTTTAATAAAAAAGAAAAAACAATTTATACCCAAACAGAAAGAGCTAATTGAAAGCCCTATCTGTTGGGTATAAGTGACTTATTTAAATCTCATTACCTTCGATGCGAATTTTATATTAAAGAACTGTAAAGGTGTAAACAGCAGCTGCTCCATATGTGTGACCACCCTGTACGCCATGAGATCCAAACGCCTGATGGGGTTTGCTACCAAATATCGTCCAAAAATCATAAAGAAATGTAGCTCCCCTACCAGGACTCAGAGCATCACCAGTAAATACGGTGTTACCAGATTTGTCTTGCCACTCAACCGAACCAGTTAAATACGCATTGTCATTATTTTTTTCTACGGTGGTAGTTATCTGAAAATCATTAAGACTATTAACTGATATAGCACCTCTCAGTTTTCCATAGCCTACAGTATCTTTGCTGCTAGAAGAAGCTGCCGATGCACCTGCTGTAACCATAGAGAAACAAAGAACAGCAGCTGCTATAGAACCAATAAACCTCTTACCAAATTTCTTTGACATAGAAAACACTCCTTTAATAATTTAATTTGAGGTTAAGAACGAAAGTGCGGCTTTCACCTCTTTCTGTTATTCTCAAACTCAAATTGTATTATATATCTAAAAACCATTAATTGGAATAAATTCAAAATAAATTATATATAAATATAATTTAGGAAAAATATTAACAAAATAACTTTTAAATACACTAATAGGGAGAATTTTGTCAGATGATGTAATAGGTGACCAACTTTAAATCGACAAGACAAAACAGATATGGAAGTTATTTAATATTTTCGTAACTTTTTTCCGTTTCTTTTGTATAATCTTCTTATAAGAATTAATAAGAGAAGAGGTATATTTTGTGAATAAGGAGAAGCAATTGGAAGGTAACATTAGCAGAGTAAGAAATAGAAGACAACTTATGAGCAAGAAGAAAAAGATAATCTTGCGTATAATGCTCTTCCTGGTGAGTGTCATTATAGTCTCGACAGCCGTTTTTACTTATCAAATCAAATCGAATATTGATAAGATGATCATACCCAATACGAAAATAGACACAGCGCTTGATCCGAAAATAGATACAGGAATTGTTCCTGGTCAACCAGAAGAAAACAATAAGGATTTCTATTTTTTGGTACTGGGCCTAGATTATCGAGGAAAGCATAATGCTTTACTGACCGATTCACTTATGGTGCTGCATATTATCCCCCAAGAGTCGATTATTCGATTGCTTTCGATTCCTAGGGATCTACTAGTCGAAAATGCAAATGGAAATACGGTCAAGATTAATTCCTTATTTAGTGAAGGTTATTCAATTTCTCGGCAAAAGGCAGCGGAAGATCCATCAATTTTGACGGGAGATACCGTTCAATTGGGATCGAGAAAGTTAGATAAAGCCCTGCTTAGTGGATCTATGGCCAATATTCGAAATAAAATAGAGGAATTATTGGATGTTGAAATTGATCACACAATATTAGTCAATTTCAATACGGTAATATCCTTAGTCGATGAGGTTGGCGGAATAGAAATTGATGTCAAGCGATCAATGCAATACAAAGCAACAAATCTATATCTAAAGCCAGGGCTGCAAATATTAAACGGAGAAGATGCCTTGGGATATGCCCGTTTCCGAGAAGATGACCGGGGATCACGCTATTTCGCTAGCGATTTTGAACGCGGGAAGCACCAGCAGGAGGTCGTAAAAGCGTTGGCTGACGAAATTCTATCTTGGAAAAATACAACGAAGACACTTAAACTTTTAAAAATCGTTTCAGACAACGTGCAGACGGATATGGATTACACGGACATGTATTCGATGATTACGAAATACTATAATGCTTTTAACGGCGATTCAATTTCATCGATACCGTTCCCAGAACATTATTCACCAGACGGAGATGTCGTCCTACCTGATGACGCACGGGACATTTTACAGGATGCTCTGAAGTATGTAGAAACGGATGAGGTCAGCGAAGCTGAAGAATGAGGAAATAATTACACCAATAGCAATACGATCATGCTGACGATTAAGCAATCATTTCAGCGAGCCTAGAACTAAAAGATCCTCAAGGAACACCCTTCAATTCATTACGAATCGATTTGACTTGGACGCCAAAGAACTAAGCGATATAACTTGAAGCAGATGGGTGATCGGGCTAATGAAAAAGGAGATAAAGATGAATATATTATTATTGTCGCATTGCTGGACTTCTTCATGGCATCTGACATCGGAATTGCTATACAGAAAATATCATGTTCTCACTATAACGGATAAAAGTTGGTTACAACATATTTCAACGGATTTCATAGATCTGGTTTTTTTATACTTTCCTAGATTCGGACAAAGTGAATTAGAAGTCAGCTTATTAATCCGCGAGAAATGCCAGGCTCCTATACATATTATTTATAAGAATTGCGATATTGTAAATTTATCTATTCTAACTCATAAAAATATGACCCTTCATCATGACCCAATAGCTTACCTTATGCCATATCCGCCTTTACAAAAACCAAATTCTAAAGATTCTATAATACATTTTCAGTTGATTCAACCTAAAAGAATAGTGATTGTTAATAGTAAAGAAATTGAATTAAGTCATAGAGAGTTTGAAGTTTTACAATTTTTGTATGATTCTAAAGGTGAAATAGTTGAACGGGAAGAACTGATAAATTCTATCTGGGGAGGGATCTGCTCTGATGCCAATGTATATGTTACGATTCAAAAATTACGAGAGAAAATTGAAGATAATCCACGAAATCCAAAGTACATAGTTACAAAGAGAGGAGGGGGTTATTCTCTAACAATTTAAAAGAATATGAATATAGTACTATACATAGAATTTCAGGTATAAATTTCGATGTACAGCATTATGTCCGTTAGACATTAAACCCCGCTCATGCAAGCGGGGTTTCTAATGTGGAGCAAATCTGCAAATAATACCTATTCACAATTTTTACTCCCGCACGTACTAAACGGCGACGCCGGAAGGCCCTCCCGGTTGCACAAATTCGCCCTAGCAGGATTGTTCGACCATGCATACCTGACATGGACAGGCTCCCGGATATCGTCATGCTTGACGATGACGGTGTCGCCGAAAATGACTGCATCCGCAGGGAAGAAGCGGCCATCCGCGCCGCATACCGCAAACCCTTGGAGCTCGCCACCGCCCCGCGTGGTCAGTCCGCTGCCGACATGATCAAAATGCAGGGCAATCGCAATCGCATCATCCGCATTCGCCTCCCCCGTACGCTCCATGCTTTTGAACATCGGGCCGCTATACACTAACTGTTCCTCGCCATAGGCCAGCTTTTTGGCACACAGCGCGAGCCGTTGACCCACCGTTTTCTTATCCTGCGGATGCAAATCGTTATATTCGCCAACATCAATGGTTACAGCCATCGCGGTATTCGGAACCGTCAAGCCCTTCCGCTGCTCCTCCCGAAGCTCCGCCCAATTGACTTGAGAGTCGTCCTCTTCTCCCAGATTAGCAAGCTGCGCATAAATGAACGGGATCTCCCCGCTTCCCCAATTCCGCCGCCAATCCCGAACTAAGCTTGAGAATAAATCGCTGTATCCCGCAGGCCGGCCCGTGTTGGACTCGCCTTGATACCATAGAATCCCCTTGATCGGATAGTCTCGCAAAGGGGCGATCATGCTGTTGTAAACGCCGGAAGGCATATACTGAAAAAACGTTTGGGGCTCCAAAGCCTCGGTGACCGTACCGATCCGGTATTTCCAAGTGCCCCGCAAATCAAGCTCCTGTCTTCCAGCAACCAGCTTGTACGGCATGTCTTGTACAAAAGATCCGGTATTCTGCGTACTGATCACGCGCACGGCAATTGTATTCCTCCCCGGCTTCAATAGTCCCTTCGAAAGCGGATAGCGTCTCGGCGGGTACATATACCCGGTATTGCCGATGCAAACCCCGTTGATGTACGTATCATCCGCATCGACAATCGTTCCGAGCTTCAACAGAATATCACCATCTAGCATGGAGGCGGGCACATCGAATTCTCTACGAAACCAGACCGTGCCGCGCACCGAGGCCAGCCTGCCTCCTGACCAGGAGCCCGGAACCTCCATATCTCCCCAATCCGAAGTGTCGCATGATGAACGAAACCAGCCTTCCTTCAGTCCCAGGTCAGTGTCATTCAGATGGCTGTACCATATGCGGTTACGCTCTTCATCTCTATGCTTGGTTTCGCTTACATAATCATCGTCTTTACACTGCTCAAGTACGGCTTCATAGCCGCCGATGTCTCTAAGCGTCCGCTCGCTGATCCAGGCCTCGATGGGCGTCCCGCCTACCGCGGCGTGAATCAATCCGATGGGCACCTGGTATTTCTCATGCAGCTCCTTGGCAAAAAAGAATCCGACCGCGCTAAAGCTCAGCACATCCTCCGGGGTGGCTGTGATCCACTGTCCCTCATGCAGCTCCTGCTGCGGCGAATGAAAGTTGTAAGTCTGTGGAACAGCAAACTGGCGAATGAAGGGAAGATTTACGCTTGCCACTTCCTCCGCCAGCACATCGAGCGTTCTTCGGACAGGCAGCTCCATATTGGACTGCCCGCCAAGCACCCATACATCGCCAATCAAAATATCGTGAATGACGGTCTCCTGAGACTCGGCCGATATCGTCATCTCATACGGGCCTCCCGGCTCCAGCTTCTCCAAGGCGACTCGCCAGTGTCCGTCTGCGTCCACCGCAGCATTATAGGTTTGGCCAAGAAAAGTCACCCGGATCTCCTCACCGCTTCCGGCCATTCCCCATATCAGCACATTCGTGTTCCTCTGCAGCACCATCCCGTCGCTCAGCAGGCTGTGCAGCTTTACCATCGGCCATTCCCCTCTCATTGGTATGCTTGATTCGATCTTACTTCATCCGCATATCCGGTGGAATGGCCTATATTAAAGATTTAACCCTAAAATATTAAGAAGTTGCCTTGTATTATCATAAATACCGGCCGGTATGCGAGCGCGCATGCTTCATGATCGCTTCCGGCGTCCCTTCTGCGATGACATGACCGCCTTGCCGCCCTCCCTCCGGGCCTAGATCAATGATCCAGTCCGCAGCTCTAATCAGCTCGCTGTTATGCTCGACAATGATCACGGTATTGCCTGCATCCACGAGGCGATCCAGCAGCTGGGATAATTGCTTCACATCATTGGGATGCAGCCCTGTCGTCGGCTCGTCTAATAAGTAGAGGGTGCTGGTCTGAGTTGTCCTCATCAGCTCCTTTGCTAGCTTCAATCGCTGTCCTTCCCCGCCGGAAAGCGTGGTCAGCGACTGCCCCAGTTTTAAATAGCCCAAGCCAATCTCAACCAGCAGTGCTAGGATCGAGCGGATTTTCCCTTCATCCTTAAAAATGTCCAGGCTGTCCTGTACAGAGCTCTCCAGAATGTGATTGATGGAATACCCATGATACTGAACCGCCAGTACCTCCTCCTTGAAGCGCTGTCCATGGCAAACCGGACATGTCACCTCCAAATCCGGAAAAAACAGCATGTTCATCGGCACATACCCGAGCCCCTGACAATTCTCGCAACGTCCACCCTCCGTATTAAAGGAGAAATGCTTGGCCATCAGCTTTCGCTGCTTAGCTTCCTTCAATTGTGCGAAGGCATTGCGGATTTCGGTGAATACCTCTGTATACGTTGCGACATTCGAACGCTTCATCCTGCTGAGAGGCGATTGGCCCACAATAACCATTTGGCCGAAATGCTCCAAGCCGTCCACCCGCTCAAAGCCTTCATGGATCTTGTCACTTCCCTTCGCCAGCACATCAAACACGAGCGTGGATTTTCCAGAGCCTGAGACGCCCGTCACCGCGATTAAACAGCCGATCGGAAAAGATACCGTCACATCCTGCAAATTATGAAGGCTAGCCCGATGCACAGCAATCGCTTGTCCCGTACCTTTGCGGACATTTCTTCTTGCTGCAGGTTCATGGCGTAGATATTGGCCGGTTATGGATTGTTCCTGATGGATGAGCTCGGACAGGGTCCCCTCGCCGATCACCATCCCGCCATAAGCCCCCGCTCCCGGCCCCATATCGATAATATAATCCGCCTCTCTCATCACATCGACATCATGCTCGATGACGAGGACAGTATTTCCCAGATCCCTTAAATCCTTCATCACGCTAACCAATCCTAAGGTATCTCGCGGATGCAGGCCAGCCGTAGGCTCATCCAAAATATACAGCACGCCGGTCAAGGCAGAATCCAGGATAGAGGCTAATCGGATGCGCTGGGCTTCGCCGCCGGAGAGACTGACCGTTTGACGGTCTAAGGTCAGATACCCCAGCCCGGTTCGGATCAATCGATTGAGCTTGGTGGTCATATCGAGAGTGAACGTCTCGACCTGCAGCAGGGAATTGTTATCTAATGCTGACTCGACCCGCTTCACCCAGTCCAGCATTTCCTCCAGCGAATGGTGAACAAGCTGGGGAATCGTCGTATCCGCAACCGTGACCGCTCTGCTGATTTCATTTAACCGGCTGCCATGACAGTCATGGCATTGCTGCGAATAGAAGTACGCTTCCGCCTCTGCCGAGGCGCCTGATTTCTCAGAGAAACGCCGCCACATTCCCGTCAGAACGCCTTCAAACTTTCCTTCGCCTACCGTCTTGGGAGGAGCGATATCAGGAAACCATTGCTTCACCTCCTGACTTTCCACGCCATGGTACAGAATCGCTTTTTGCGCCGGGCTGTAGTCCTTCAAGGGGGAACCGTCCTCTATCGGTACGCTGTAGTGCTTCATGGCCGCCTTAACAATCGACACCTGATATTCCGCATATCGCCCCTTCCAAAGGTCAACAGCGCCATTCTCGATCGAATTCTCCGGATGAAAGACGGACGCCTCATGAATTTGCACCACCTCTCCTAATCCCTTGCAGGTCGGACATGCGCCTTCTATCGTATTGTAAGAAAAATGGGTGCGTGTCAGCTTTTCCATACGATGCTGGCAATGCGGACACTTGATAAATTCTCTGAAGCTGCCTGCTTCTTTCTCGATGTCCTCCTGGTTTAGCGTCGGCAGGATCTCCTGATAGCACTTCGGGCAAGGCCGCTTCCCCAGCTTCTCAAAGATCATGCGCAAGCTCGTGTACATATCGGTAACCGTGCCTACGGTGGAACGGGGATTGCGATTGGTCACGTGCTGGCTGACGCTAATTGCCGGAGATAGGCCGACGATGGAGTCCATCTTGGGTTTATTGATTCCCTGCATCCCCATGGACTCCAGATACTGTCGTTGGCATTCCCGGAATAAGGTGTCGATCGCTAAGGTTGATTTCCCCGATCCGGATGGACCTGTCAGTACAACCAGCTTGTTCTTAGGGATGGACAAGGAAATATGGCGTAAATTATGTTCTCTAGCACCCTTAATAAGTATCGCGTTATTCAAACGATCTCCTCCTAGAAAACTTCTCAATCTAATTCGATATTACAACATTCGTGCAAGTGCTAAGGTTTAAGAAGCGGCTGCTGTATGCAGCGGTGTGATCAGGAACAAAAGCCGTCCACATTACTTTAATGTTTTAAATGAAGCTAGCTTTCCCCAGTCAGGGATGATGTCGCTTATGCTATTGACCTGCCATCAGCACTGCTTTCAGCTCCTCCAAGCGCTTGGCCGCCTCCTGCACCAGATGGTGTTCCTCCGCAGATAGGCTGATATGGGATAGGCTAATTTGATTGATTTTTTCGATAAATGACAGCGCGGCTTCATTCTCATCCAGTAAATGCGCGATATCCGCCCGCAATATTACGGCTCTGTACCTAAGGGGAAGCGGCGCCTCTTCCATTCCTGGCAGCACCAAATCCAGAACCTTGGCAGCATGCGCAGGATCATCCTTGGCATAGGCCAATCTGTACGCCGTTTCAAATGCATTTTTAAATTTTGAAGCATGCACTGTGACATAAGGCTGCTGCTCAGCATTGGATTGGGGCACAGCATGCTTTGCGCCAATTAACAAGCGATTTCCCGATGGATCAACGAGATTGAATCTGCGATCCTCGGCAAGATTATTCGGTTTCGTTATTTTCGGATAACCTCTAGTCGGTATCCTATTCGTGTTTCTTTTTAACGATTCGCAAAAAGTCTCGTATACGGTATCCACATCATCCACATTGACATAACACATGCTGTAGTTTTTCGCAGGATCCAATTCTTTAAGCACAAAAAAATGCAATTCTGCTATCGGATGACGTACGCAAGCATATTGGTTCGGCCTTGCCTGCTTATACGTCATTTCAAAGCCTAACGATTGGTAAAAATCAAGCTGTTCATTCATGGATCTGCAGGGCAGAATCGGGATGACCTTTCCAAACATTTGCTCAGCCAATTCAAATAACCTCCTAGGAAATTTTATTTCAGTTCAAGCTGTTCGCTATTGCTCCTCCATAATTGTTCAACCTGACTCGATATTACAACATTCGTGCAAATGTGAAGGTTTTGGTTTATGATGCTTGGTATGATAAGCAATAAATATCATAATCCGTCACATTACTTTAATGCGTTAACTTAATCCTTATCCGAGTGGTATCATTATGCTATAAGCAGTGGCGAGAATGAATACGCATATGGGGAGTTGGCAGTATGAAACTTAGACCCATTGAAATCGCGAGAAAATTAGATGTCGGCACGAGTGCTATGCGTCATTACGAAGCCTGGGGGATTGTTCCGCCTCCTCAGCGGGATCCAAATGGCTATCGCGTTTATACGGAAGAACATGAGGCTTATTTTCAATGCATTCGGGCGATGTATCCGGGATTTGGCATGGCCTTGGTGCGGAAAATTATGCCGATGCTTCAACTGAAGAAGTTTTCGGAAGCCTTGTGGGAGATCAATCGCGTGCAAGCTGAGCTGTATCAGAAGAAACAGCAAGCTTTGCAGGCATTGGAAATCCTGAAGCCGGATCAAATGGAAAGCTTCCTTGCCAGCCGGAAGAAGCAATGGTATACCATTGGGGAAGTCGCGGAGGAAATAGGTGTGCCTGCTACCACATTACGGCACTGGGAGAAGGAAGGCTTGATTACTCCCGATCGTGATCCCGAGAGTGGTTATCGGCAATATCATCGCGACGATATTCGCCGATTATTAATCATTAGAACCGTACAGTCCTCCGTTTACTTGCTGGAGGCGGTGCGCGAAATCATGGAAAAAATAAACCAACAAAGCCTGTCAGAGGTTAGAAAAATTACGATGGATTCATTGGCCCATATGGATGTGCAAATCGAACAACAGCTTCGCGGGGCACATTATCTCTATAAGCTCATTGAGCTGCTGAAACGGAACAATGCCTAGCAGCGTCCTGGGAACAGTCTATATGGGTTTAAAAAGTCGAAGCCCCAATCTTAGGATTGGGGCTTCGACTTTTAGAGGTACAACCAATGTTATTTCAGTATTCCATTTACTTCGCGCTTCGCTTATTTCACTTATTTCGCTCCAGACACAGGTTCGCCTTCAATCTTAGCCAGAGCAGCCTTACTTACGTCTACACGCTTCACGAATAGGGTAAGAATCATAGCAACTAAGGTAGTAGCAGCTGCAATCAAGAAGGAGAATTGAATGCCGTCAAGCAGAGCAGCTTGGCCGATTTGAGCTTGAACCTGCTCTGTAATCGCCGATGGGTCGATAGCAGCTAATTGATCAGCAGCACTTGCCTTTGTCTTGGAGTTCATGATCGATACAAAGATCGCCGTACCAATCGCGCCGGCCACTTGCTGAATCGTATTGTTAGCAGCCGTACCATGTGGATTCAGACGGGTAGGCAGCTGATTCAAGCCATTCGTCATAATCGGCATCATGACCATGGAAATCCCAAACATACGAACGGAGTACAAAGTGATAATATAGCTGTAAGTCGTTTCAAGATCGAATCTGGACATCAAGAATGTAGTTACAACGGTAATGGCTAAGCCAATAAAACCAAGAATACGAGGCCCGAATTTGTCGAACAGCTTACCTGTGATCGGCGACATGATCCCCATGACGATGGCACCTGGCAGCATCATTAAACCGGATTCTAGCGGCGTAATCCCGCGAACATTTTGCACATAAGCAGGCGTTAAAATCATACCTGAGAATAGGGCCGCAGCATTTACAGCCGAAATAATCGAAGCCATCGAATACATCGGATATTTATAAATGCCAAGATTCAATAATGGAACGTCGAGACGCAATTGACGAATAATAAATAGCGCAAGTGCGACTGCACCAGCAATCAAGCAGGTTACGACTACAGGGTCGCCCCAGCCAGCACTGCTGGCATCGCTGAAGCCGTATAGCAGTCCACCGAAACCGATTGTGCTTAATACCACAGATAAGTAGTCCAGCTTGGTCGGCTTGGTTGGCATAACACTGCGGAATTTCCAAATCGCCAGGAGTAAGGCAATAACGGCGAATGGAAGAATCATTTCAAACAATATGCGCCAGTCGTAATATTGAACGATATAACCGGAAAGCGTAGGGCCGATGGCAGGAGCGACGATCATCACCAGACCGAATATCCCCATAGCTGCGCCGCGCTTTTCACGTGGGAAGCTGATTAGCATAATGTTCATCAACAAGGGAGACATCACGGAGGAGCCTGCCGCTTGGATCATACGGCCAGCGATTAACCAACCAAAGTTGGGAGAATAAGCTGCGATTACGGTACCTAGAGTAAAAATGGATAATGCCGTAATAAACAAACTGCGATTTGTAAACCGAGTAAGTAAAAAGGCAGAAACGGGAATCAGAATCCCGCTTACAAGCATATAACCGGTAGATAACCATTGTACGGCCGAATAATCAATCTTAAAATCATGCATGATGGTCGGTAAAGCTACGTTTAATAATGAATTATTAAGAAATGCAACAAAGGTTGCGAAAAATAACAAGCCTAGCATTAAGTAGGGCGGCTTTTCTAATTGTTTAAGCGTATTGCTCATGCTGATGCTTCTCCTATCTCTATTTTAAATTTTAAAGTTACTTGATGATTTTATATCATCGGTCTAATAAAATCAAGTTTTTATACCGAGGGTACAATATGCATTGTATTTTCCAATCATCACAGATATACTTGTTGGTATCAGATTGTACGGAGGAGCTCATGAATCGACGGAAAACTCAAGTGGTCAACCATGCCTTTGCCTTATTTATTGAGAAAGGAATCGTGCCCACCTCTATACAGGATATTATTGAGCGGGCAGGCATTTCTAAAGGAACGTTCTACAATTACTTTGCCTCAAAGAATGAATGCGTTAGTGCCGTGCTGGAGCAGCTCCGGTATGAAGCGCATATGAATAGAAGCGAGCTGCAGGTCGGCAAGGATCCCAGCGATCCCGACGTCTTAATCGAACAAATCTCGATGATTGCGAAGAGCAGTCAAAAATACGGCTTGTCCGCCTTGTTCGAAGAAATTCTGCATTCTCGCGATAAAGAAATGAAGCAATACGTGATGCAGCACCGCCTCTTCGAAATCGAATGGCTTGCAGGCCGCCTTGTCGACGTGTACGGCGAGAAATTACGCCGATATGCCTTTGAAGCGGCCGTGATTTTCATGGGAATTCAGCAGCATCTGCTGTTTACGGCCAAATCGATCAACCAGTCCAATATCGAGCCCAAAAACGTCGCCCGTACGGTATTGCTGCACTACATGAGCTATATTATCGATTGTTTGGTCGAGAAGAACACATCCGTGATTGACGATGAGAAGCTGCATGTAGCGAAAAGCTCAGTGACGCAGGAGGAGGTCAAGCAGGAGGATATTCTTCAGGCCTTGGACGATTCCTCGTGCCAGCTTAGATTCACGAAGGCGCAGGCGGATCTGACGGCAGCACTGCGCTATGAAATCGAACAGCAGCCCCTGCGCGAATCGGTGGTCAATGCCCTGCTGAAGCCGTATGTCGAGGCCTTTAAGGGCTTGGAGGGCTATGACCAGGCTAAAGATATTATGACCATGATCTGGAGATATATGAAGCATTAGACCCTGACGTTTGATCCGTATATAGCAAAGCCCCCGCTCTCATAATGAGACAGGGGGCTTGTGTTTATTTTAAATGTCTACCATCATATCTAAGCCATACGGAATTGAAGTCCGTCAAAAATAACCATTTTCATTTGCTCATCCTGCATTACAGGCCAAGCGATCACTTTATCCGAACGTGTTAAATACCTAACCAGCTTATCCTTCCTTATCAAAAGGATGTCGTCATAATTGCGATCATATAATTGGAGGCTGGCTAATTCCTCATGTTCATCGATTAGTTCAAACACACGACTGCCAATCGAAAGCTTCAATTCCGCCAGCATCCACGGGGATAAAATACTAAATTCAATATAGTTCTCCATCGCCCCGTCGTTGATATCCCATATATAGGTGTCAATTATCTTATTGTCACTGAATTCATCATCAAGCCTATCCTGATTCATTTCTTTAAGTAAGCTCTGATAAGCCTCTGACCAATAAATTTCCCCCACATATAAATCCTCAAAGGAATCTTCTTTCAGATTACCGGGATCTTGGATATAACGCTGAAATGCTTCTAATTCGCTGTGACCCAGCAGAAAGGGGTCTGTTCTGCAAATTTTATCGTTCGACTGATATTTGATACGATTCACTGCAATCCAATCGATCTGATTCAAGTTTTTCTCAGCATATGAACTGAATTCGTTTAACAGATCCTCGCTTCTTATGGTTTCTGCATTATATTCATGAATCCTCGTGTCAAAAGGACTGAAGTAGTCAATGCTAGGGTCTATCTTTCTAAAAGAGCTAAACTGCCAAACTCCCTCGAAGGGTTCAATTCGATCCTCAGAAAATCGCTGACAAATATAATGTTTACTATCCAGATAGATGCTTAGAATTTTATTGAGGGCTATCCATTCATACTTCTGTCCTAAGCTGCCATTCTGATTATGATCTACATAAGAGTCAAATCCGCCAAATTTAATAAAATTATAGCCCATTTCAAAAATTTCTTTGATGACCATTTTAACGAAATTTTCTCTGTATTCGGGTAAGATCTGATCGACGATTTCCGCTAATTCAAAATTGATATTCTCTCTGCGTTGAATAAGAACATTCGTATAACAAGCTTCCAGGTTAGCTATTATATTTTTTCGATAGTAAAGGAACATGTCCATATCCAGATCCAGATCCTCACGACTGCGATAAGCATAATGCGGATCCAAGCTTTCTATATCGCTTTTTGACGGCTCTTTTCTCAGCTCATCCATTTCCTCCTGCTTGACTTCATAGTAGCCGTAGCGGTTCGTAAACGGCGGCTTCAGGTCATTGGTCTGGATATTCCGGCAAAGCTCCTTAGACAGGGCAAACTCCAGGATTCCAGTCATATAATTGCGAATCATGGCATGAGGTATAACCTTTTTCCCGGCAAAAAACTCTTCATAGATATATGAGGCCAAGCTCTCCACTTGATCCATGCAGCGCGTGTTCATCACGCATCCATAGGCAGCACAATATAGCGCTTCTAATATATAGGCATCTCGGACTGTCCTAAACTTCTTGAGGATGCCCGTCAACATATCGATCCGGTTCGTAAAAAGCTTGATCAACGCTTTAATGGATACATCTCTGACACGAGGGCAGGTGCTAGCCGTAAACCAGGCCATATTCATCCCTAATAAGCGTATCGACTCGTCATCTAGCTGAGAACGGCCCGTATGCCCCCTCCAGGCCCACTTCATGATCCTCTTGAAGCTGTCGTTCTGATCAAATTGCTCACTCACGTAAACCGTCCAGAACGCGTTGAATTCATCTAGTTTCAGGTCAATTAATTGATCAAATAAAAAATCTGCATTATAAAAGTGATTTTTGACAACCGTAAATTTAAGCACAACATCCCAGAAATCGTACATTTCATCCGGTCTAGAATAGCTCATTAATAAAAATTCATTTAATATGTACGAATGCGATATCCCGTTGATTCTTTCCGGCCTTCGCCAAGTGAGGCTATTATAATAGGCCGCTTTAAAATCAATACTCTTGTACTTCAGAATATGCTGCGGCCAACGGTACATTTCAAATTCTTCTGTATAATCAGGGAATACCGCATCCGGAATTTGCACGGCTAATGACTCAAATATCCCTTGATTCGAGAGCAGATTGGACAGCAAATGAGCATAGGGATTGCGATCCGAGAAGAAATGATCCAGATCCCTTTTATTGGTATATGTATGTACCCTATTGGCTTCAACGATCTTCTTGGCGGTAATGAACTCTTCAAACAATTCAAACGCGATATAGACGATTTCTTGTTCTTCTCCCTGATGGGTTATCTCGTTAACGGTGATGACCTTCTCATGAATTAACTCGTCAAAGAAATTTACACCTAATCCATAGTACGCCATAGCCTGGTTTACATCCCTAGAAGCAGTTTCATAGAAGAAATGAAATTCGCTGCCTTTATGCCTAAGCTTCGAATCGATGAAGCAGCCCAAAGCCTCGACCACCAAATTCCCGTGTTTCGGATAGTTCTCGATCCTTGATTTTAGGTTTTGATTGATTTTTTTGAAATAATGATGAAAGATCCCCTCAAGGCTCTCGGCGCCGGATGCATTCGTACGGTCATAGGCCATGCAGTACACTTTCAAGAATAGAGGATTTTTGAATTCATATTTTAAATAGTCGTTTAAATTTAGAGGCACCTTATAGTAGTTAAAAAACTCATGAATGGCTTGATCGGGATCATCGAATCCTTTAAATTCAACTTTGATCACGCTATTATTTTCATAAAATCCTTCAGGTATGATTTCATTTTCGTAGGTATCGCGGATACTCATGACTAAGGCCATGCTGCTATATTTTCTAATCCGCTCGACGAAGCCGCCGATCGAATTCAGCCAATGACGTTTGCCTCTTCCCTCATTAAGGGCATCGATAAAAATGACCACCCGCTCGCCCTGCTCTACTCCGTAATCATTGAACGCCTGAAATACAGCTTCCATTTCTTCATCGCTGGCAATGTCCAGCTGCTTTCTGATCTGCGACAGGATGGTATCCTCCGAATGGAATAACTGGCCTAACAGAAAAATGCTTACTTTTTTAGCCCTTAATCTCTTCGATACTTGATCGGCTATAAAATGCGACTTACCGACGCCGGCCCCACCGGATATCATGACAAAAGGGTTCAAAGCGATTTGGAATAAGCCGCTATCTACATATTCAGAGTAGAAATCATAAACCTCTCTTCTTAAAGACCCACTGCCAGTCATGTACGGGTTGCTGTCGAGGTGGCTTTTCAACCCCGTAATGACTTGAGCCAATTGCGGCAGGCACCCGTTCAGGGCGTTAGGCGATGTGAAATCTTTCTTGATTTCCTTGATTTTATTCAAGCCTTCGGCTATTTCCTGATCCATATTTCTAGAAGAACTGCTGCTCGCTAAAATGCTGCTGCACTCCTCTAGAATGTCAGCCCTGAATTTCTCGTTCTGCTCGATCACATCGATCATTTTCGAGGCCTTGACCTCCACATTTAAATCCTCAGAATATCTTTCCCCGATATTCTTCATATTTTCTCTAGCCCGGTCTGCGAACCACTCCGGCGTGTACTTCTGTTGTAATATAGGGTCTCCTAGTCGGCCGTACATCCATTCCTGGAATTGCTCCTGTTTGGCCGCCATCCTATCCTGCTTATCCGCTATCCACCTAAAGCCTTCGTGACTCGACGTCTTCAGTTCCTCTAGTTGACTCAGCAGCGCCAGGAATTCCGGGCTCCAATGCGTTATTTTATAGTGTTCTAACCGGCCGAGTATCAATTCGAAGAACGGATAGATGCGATCCTGATCCCTTGGATACGTCTCCATATACACTTCGGTGTTAAGTCTGCCTTTATCCAGATGACCGGGCTGAACACCCTCAAGGATCCAACGGAATATCACATCACGGTTGGTAGGATCCGAAATTAAATCACGGAACAAGTCATCGGGCAGCTCAACAGCGTATTTAGCATCAATCACCGCTGCCTTAAACATCTCTACAGTCTTGGCGTGGTAGTTATCTTTAACCCACTTTTCCTTCAGATCGCGGACATATTTCGACTGCATTATTTTTTCTTTCATCAGATCCGCAGCCAGCTTGCCCAGACCACTGACTACTTTCTCGATAACGACATTCTCCATAAATGATGGCTTCCCCCGTTTATTGTTAGAGCAGCTGCGTTCATGATCGCTGCCTGACTTCCTTCCGCAGCCAAAGCTCTGGTCTATGGGGATTATTTTCGACAAAATGCAGGAAAATCCTTCCTAGTGGGTTATGCTAGCTGCTGGCGTCGATTAATCCGTGCCCGACCCAATTAATGTAGAGGATCATCGATCTGAGGGGCATCAATAGGGATGATACTCTATCGTAAAGCTGCTTCCGTCAAAATAAATTAGATCGCCTTGCTCATAATTCCAGACGGCTTGCAAGTGAGTCGGTTGCTTGATTCCCCCAATGGTCTTGTAATCGTCAAATAAAGCCGACCATGCCACCTGCTGAACGGTTCCGTCGGCAGATATGACCGACCTGTCTTCCGTCGTAAAGGTCAGCAGCTGCCCTCTGTCGCTGAAAGTAAATATCCCGCTGGCCGATATGCCTTTATAGGTAATCGTCGCTTTGGCATGAGTAGCATCCACGGCTTCCCAGGTGATGTAGTCCTGTAAGGCCGCATTAGGCATGACCAAGGATTCGGAGAGGAAGGTGACCAGACAAGCTCGATTCATCGCCTCTCCTGTCTGATGAAATAAAGGGATGATTTTGCCGAGGACTCCTTTCATGCCGCCATGGCCATCAACATATGAGTCAAACCCTTCGAACGGGATGCCGTACATCGACGTATCAATATAAGCAAGCCTTACAGGCTCGTGAACGAAGTTGTACTGCGTGTAATCGATTCGGATCGCCGGCTTATCCGGCGACATGATGAAATCGACATCTTTGAACGCGGCTTTCATGTAGGACATTTTCGGAGTGCCGATATATCCGCTGTATTCGAAATATTTTCGGACAGGCTCCGGTAATTCCTGAATATCGTCCGACGTAAAAATATCATCCGAAGCTGAACTAACTGGGGAGGCAGCCATCTGCTCCGTAACGGTCTTCGCGAATTGGGCTCTAGTGACAGAATAAGGTAAGGTAAAAAAGGCAAGGATTCCTGCTGCTATGACCGCAAGAATCACCAGGATCATCCACATGCGTCTCTTACCCCCTTTCCTTCTCATCCCGCGTATTCTCCATTCTATTCACGTTGTCAGCCAGCTTCATCATTCCTTCGTACAGCCCATCCGTCAGTTTGTGATCAAAAGCGTCGAATAAGCTGGACATGAACTTTTCCTCTTTACCGCTTCTGTTCTGGAAATAAGCGATACATTTAGGGGTGAGGTGAATTCTGACGATTCTCGCATCCTGCTCGTCTTTCGTTAGCGCTACGAAGCCCTGTTTCTCTAGCAGGGCCGCCATTTTCTTCACATTTTGCCGGGAGTGACCGGTCACCTTGGCTACTTCGCTTATCGTTGGAGCCGGCTGTTCAAGCTTCGAGATCACGGCGATGAACAACCACTGCTTCAGCGTCATATTCTCATCCAGCTTGTCGCCCAGCGCCTGCAGCCGGTTCGCCAGAGTAAGAATGCCGCCAAAAACATAGGCCTGCTTCTCCATATCGATCAATATAAATCCCTCCGCATCAAAAAAGGCAACTAGTTACATATATAATATGCAACCAGTCACCTTTTGTCAAAGCCTGTACATGTAAATTTGCAATGAATATTATTGTGAACATAAGAATACCGCCCAACGGCTGCATTTGCTGCCAATGGACGGTTTTTTTGCGGTATAAAGCTAATTATGTACTTAAGATAAGGAACAAGACTTGCTCGGGTTTACTTTGTTAAAAGCGCATGAGCGATGAGCATATCGAATCTGCGGATATCGACGCCCTTCTGCAGCTTCACCTTAATGTGACCCGCACGCGTCCACAATTCCACCTCCGCGTTCATATCCAGAAACCCTCCTGCATTCTCTGTAGACCACATATCAATTGAAGAATAAGGCAGCGAGTAAATCTCGACCTTCTTGCCCGAAAACCCCTGCGCATCCCTGACAATTAACCGTTTGTTGGTAAAAATGGCGCTGTCCCGAAACGTTTTATAGGCAGCTACTGCTTCTTCCCCAGGAACGAGCAAGCTGCTTACATCTGGAGGAATCGGGCACTCGGATACCAATGTCCACTCGAGTATATGACGTGTCTCAGCCATAATTCTAACCTCCTAATGATATCGCTTTCTATCCACTAAGAGTAACACAAGACCTAAGCAACCGGAACGCCTTGCGAGATGTATAATTTGCCCCTGCCATTTTTAAGACCATAGTTTATATATGACATACCCTACGATCAATAATAAAATTAATACTCCGGTTCCCTTCCAGCCCAAACCGCTCGTTAAATCAGCTAAATTTCCATATTCAGCCCGGTTTACTCCATCACCAAAAGCACCAGAAGGGTTATTCTTTAATTCTGCTTGCCTTAAACGTTCTCTTACCTCCCCAGGCGTTTCCTTTCGAGAAACCATTTGATCACCTCCGGATCTTTACTCTCCTCGCACTTGTTGTCTTCCATTATAGATAATAATTCTATAAATACCCTGAAATCCCTCGTTCATGATCGTATAAGAACAAATAACCGGTGCTTCTTACATACAGCAGGGTGTTTTATATAAAAGCCTCGGTCGCGTTGTACTTTTTCATCTCATTCGCAATCAGGACACGCTGATAATCGCTCTCCTCGGCTTGATATAGCCGGAATTCCCGGTTCTGCACCAACTTGAACGGCAGATTGTACACGTACCGCGTGAACGTGTCCATCGACATCATGAACTGCTCCGTAATGTGGGCGTTCCAGTCCATTCCTTCTCTTTAACCACCTCCGCCGAATACGGATAGTAATACAGCATGATGATCATAACCGGAAACAGCAGCACCAGCAAATAGGAAATAGCTTGGTCAGTTATTTCCCATAGCCGCGCTCACCTTCCTTTCGAAGTTCCCTGTTAGTTAAGAAATTATAAGAAGCAATTGAAATTTACAACCATTTCTTTGGAATAGCGCCGTTCGACGGCGGTGGAAGCGGTGGATATAGGCAACAATGAAGCTGGACAGCGATCATAGCTGCGACTCGACCGCTATAAGGCCCATCACCTGCAGACCTCGTTAGTAGTAATGTGGCTTAATTCAGCCTTGCTGCTGTGTGACTATATTATAAATGCAGACGTGGAAGGGAGTTAGAGAACATGGAAGGAATTTTTGGGGGGACTTAAGGGTAAAGAGTATTTTGATTAGGGGGATCTTTAGCTGGGTTGGGCGGTAGCTTATTCATCATCATGTTTGGCGTTATTACCCACCCCATGATCGAGGTGGATTTCAATGATCATAACTGCTCCCAGCTTGAAGCCGTAGGTGAACGCCGCCGTCATCTCCATACTCTGGATTTGCTGCTGCAAGTCCAACAGCGCCTCAAGTTCGGCAAACTCATCGCTGGTCAGCTTCTTCTTCCATGCTTCTATTTTTTCAGACAGTTCCCTTCCCTTCTTGCGATACATGGGATCTTTGGGGACCAATTGTTCTTCGGGAATGAGATGACCGTAGTATAGGGATTCGAGTAGGGATTGCATGGGGAGGCCTCCTTTTTTCTTATAGGATAGCAGAAGGAGGGGGGATATGTGGTACGGGTATGCGTAATGGTGGAATAGAGTCGGGGGGTTAAAAATATTGTGCTTATTAATATTTGAAAAGCCGTTACAGCTCCCCTTCAAGAAGCGATCGAATTATTGGGAAAACTCAACTTTTTCAAGTCTTTTGTTAAAAAGATTACAGATTATGGATGACCAAAAAGAAACTACCCGCTATTCGTGGAAAAATTGGAATATGGAATTATTACGTTTCCATAATGAGTTTTCAGGATGTAGCTCGATACGTAAAAGAAATAAATGATGTGCTGCATAAATCCACCACTCTGAGTAAAATGATTCAGCGAAGCATAACTGATAATTATAAAAAAATAAAAAGTTATATTCTGAATCAGGATGAACGTTTTTTCAATTCACTTGTACTAGCAGTTTATGATGGTCACCCCCAGTGGGTTGAAGTAGAGATTAGCTACGACGATGGTGAAGAGAAAATCTTTCCGGTCGATGGACAACATCGTGCTGAGGGTATAAAACGTGCAATAGAGGAAGATGAAAGCTTATTAACACAAACTGTGCCGGTTATTTTTATTGGACACAGTACAGATGATGAAGGAATGCAAAGAACACGGAGATTATTTAGCACACTAAATCGTTACGCCAAACCAGTTAG
Organism: Paenibacillus lentus; assembly: GCF_042714055.1. Lineage (GTDB taxonomy): Bacteria > Bacillota > Bacilli > Paenibacillales > Paenibacillaceae > Fontibacillus > Fontibacillus lentus_A. The sequence continues at coordinate 139,974 of NZ_JBHGVC010000005.1, read as the reverse complement.
TATGAGGGACATTATCGCCTTAGATGAAGATGACGTAGTAGCAATTGTAACGAGAGAACTTTTGGTTGACCATCCTCTTTTCGAAAATGATCGTGTGTTAGATTCCAAAGGCAAACCAATTCCAGATGCAAATAAGTATGCTCTTACTTCAGTAATTACATTATATGATTACAATAAGGAACTATTAAAAAGTTATAAAGCAATTAATAATAATAAGACAGCTCTTGCAGATTACCTACGATTGCCAACAGACGAAGAAATTGAATTGTTTAAGAAGTACACTTTTAAATATTGCGATCAGTTTATGTCGAATATAGATGTTATACAAAAATTTGTAGCGATAGAAAGTAATTCACCTGCCGAGCCTTTTAGAAATAGGGATACTGGGGGACACCTTTTATTCAGACCTATTGGGCTTCTCCCCTTTGTCACCGCGACCTTAGAAATATGTCGTAGGGAGAATAGTTCTACTCTTAACACAACATTCAACAAGTTTAACACCGTGAATTTATTACTAAATCAACAACCGTGGATTAGATTTTTATGGAATGATCATGAAAAGAAAGTAATATCCGGTGACAACCAATTAGTAAAGTTGCTATTAATGTACATGTATAAACCTGATATTTTAAAGGAAAACGAAAAAATAAGCCTTACAACTAAATACATAGGTAAAATTGGCAATGCTGAAGAGGCCCAGAAAAGCCTTAATCAGTTAAACCAATCGAATTCAAATGAATAACAAACATAAAAAGTAGCGGAACTATTCCGCTACTTTTTTTCGTACCAGCAATTACAGTACATTTACCAATGACAACAATCAAAATAATTCATACTAAAGTGTTTCCGCAATAACAGCTATCTGCTCCGTAGAAAGAAAAGGAACCTGCCCAAATATCAACCCTGCTTCCCCCTGAAGTCTTGCAGCCAAATGCCCCTTGCCAAGTAGCTTTTCTGCCCCCTTTTCCCCAAGAGAAATCTCAGAAGTACCAACACTTTCGACCCGCAATATTAATCGGTTCCCTAAGTTATCTCTTAACTGAACCGGCAACACGTTTACATCTGGTCGTTGAGCTGCGAAAATCAAATGAATTCCCGCTGCCCGTGCTTTTACCCCCAAGCGTTGAACTATCGAGGAAACAGCACTTTTGTATTCATCGACTAGCATCCATTCAGCAAACTCATCGTGGATTAGAAAGATAAGAGGAAGTTTCTCGCTATCGTTTACCTTGGCATTATAATCTTTCAAGTTATTCACTTTAATTTCTTTAAATTTCTGATACCTATCATTCATCTCAACGACAAGATCCTCTAGTATCTGGGTAGCTTTACTTTGATCATCAATGATACCCTCAATAAGATGTGGCAGATCAGCTAGATGCATATAATCAACACCATATTTAGGATCAATTAAATAAATATATGCTAGCTCCTTATTGTTCGTCACACATATGTCCAGTATTAAGTTTTGTAGCAATACTGATTTACCACTTCCTGTGGCACCAGCAATGAGTGTATGTGGTGCATGTTGGGCTCCACCTTCAAACTCACCACCTAGGTTTAAGTAAAGAAGCTCACCATCAATTTCTTTAACACCAATGACGAAACTCATATTTAAATTCGATGCATTGTTCTGTACCTTCCTTACTTTCCACACATCAGCTAATGAAATACTTTGTCTATGTGGGCGAGCCAAAGAAACAATAATTTCGCCTGGTTGCGCCATAATGTTTATTACATCAAGGGCATGTGTTGTAAGAAGTATAGATCTTCTTTTCTCGATATCATCAACCTTTAATTGATCAGAACCTTTTAATCTTATAACAATAGCGTTAGGCGTTAAACGATGGCCAATAACCTTTGCTTGCAGATTGTAACTTATAAGTGCCAACCTCAGTTTATTCACCGTTTCATTAACCCACTCTTGACCTTCGTTAGTTTCTTTCGTGATTTGGGCATTTTGCTCAATCCAATTAGCTAATTGAGGACTGGCCCATGATATATTACTTTCTACAACCGATTTTTTTTCATTTGCTAAATCATCGGGATTACTTCTTTCTACTTGATCAGCATCATTATTAACCTCATCTATATCCGCCGCGGCATCATCAGAAACGTTTTCCTTATCCACATCTTCTGAGTCATTAGGGAAAATGCCTTGATTAGAAGTATCACCATTGTTACTCGCAACGACATAGTTGATTCTCCGAGCGGGTAATTTAGCTTCGGATACTTCCCACGGCTTGCTGTCATCTAATTTCTCACGAATCGAGACGATAGATTCTCCTTTGTGATATGCCAATACTAATTCACGTAAGAGATCCCTAGTAAACACTTCCTGGTAGCATTTTTTAGCATTCGAGATAGGAAGTCTTTCACTATCTAGTGAAATATCAGGTAACGTGGACAAAAATACATGGGAGTACCCTTTAATCTCAATGGGAATTTCTCCATTGCGAATGCCCTCTCTTAACTCCTCAACGGTATATGGGGCACCCGGAGGTAATTCGATACCATCATTTAACATGTCACTTATTCTAGATAACCATAAATCTCGATCAAGCCTTCCTGGATCACCAAAAAGTGCATTATCCATTCTCGATACAGTATCACGTAACTGCTTTGAGGAATTTTTTTTCGCTTCGGAAACGCCTTTTGCATCAACATACTTCGCTTCAGTAATGAATACTTGCAGCTGTGGTTTATCATCAACCATTTTAGGTCCTATAGCTAATATATCTGCAATCTGTTCTTCCTTTTGTCCGAGCCATGTTGCATAATCGTCCAAGAAAAACCACCCTGCAGTTTGTTCTTTCTCCATCTCAGATTGGAGAATCGCTTTACTTAATACAACACCAATTAACTCACCAGCAAATATACCACGCTTTGCAGCACGGAGTACAATATCACCTGAGATTGCATTGGCCTCCTCGATAAAACGATCAGTGAGTTGTACCAACTCAATGTCGGTTAAACCCAGGTTCAAAGCACTCAGTCTTCTTTTTACTAGTACATTAAGTAAATTAAATTGCGTTTTTGAGGAGACAACAATATTAGAACCATGTGATTTGTTGTGTTGATACTTTATAACTTTAACGCCTAAATTCTTTAGTTGTCTACGCTCTAATAGTTCGTCATAGTTGACAACCCATTCACCCAACTCATGTGCCTCGTCAAAAATAGCTTTAACGTTTTCGTTTTGAAAGGATATCTGTCTCGCTGGTAAGAAGTATCTTCCTGAGGTTATATCCATACCTTTTACTACAGAATAAACTGTAGAAAGATACGTCCACCCTACAGACGGTTGGCTTGGACATGCTAGGTATACGGTTGATTTGAGCTCATCCTTTGCCGTAGAGCGTCTCTTCGTCCATCGAGGAGGGTAATGATTAAGAAGCCCTGGAATCTGCCTAACATGTACTTCATCCCATTCAAGATTTGCTTGTCTCGAAATTACGTCTTGCAGGAACACAATATCAGCCGGTTTTCCTTCTTTGGGATCTAATGAAGTCGCTTCATGTGCCATGACACCAACACGCAAACGTGCCATAAAGTCACGAGTTACTTCACTTGCCACAAAGGAATCCGCATCACTATCCGCATTCTCAATCATTTTCATATACAATTCATTTAACTTATTCATGTCACGATGTCTCAAAATAACCTGACAACGAACCTCATCCTCTGCCTCATGCATCGTAGCGAGTGAACTAACGATTGCCTCGGGGAGCCTCGTAGAGTCACAATTGTACAAGACCAAACTTAAATTAGTCCTTTCATGAGGTTGAAGATCCAAATAACGTTCAACAAGGCTCAGTAGCTTATTACTTGCTTCTTTTGGGTCTTCATTAGTCTGTGTATCAACATCTTCGCGTACTGGGTATTCCATTAAGGTGTAATCATTTTTTGCATCTGTAATCGAAAGAAGTTTAGGTTCTTGGCCCTTATAGCCTACCGCTACTTCAGGATAGTAAGGACTTAAAATTACCTCTTTAAGGTCTGTAAAGAATAATCGTTGATCGCCAAAGTCTATTTGATCTGTAGTTAATGCATAATTAATTAACCCAATGACTTGTCGGGCTTTCACGGACTTTTCTGCCATACGCATCGGGTGCCATGGGGCTACTATGGTCATCGGTTTATTTTTATCCCCATCCACTTTAACATTTCCAATACTCATAACAGGATGCATGATTTTAATCCGATTCATATCTCCTAATGCATGCCCTTGAAGAAAGCGTAAGAATTTATCATACAGCTCACTTTGATCAATCATCGAATCTGAACTGACACCGTCTCTTAGCCAATCATCAATAGATTGCTTATATTTTTCTGCGAATTCTCCCCACGCTTCCTTAAGAGTATCGTAATCCTTTTGTGAGATCCTATTCTCTTCAAATGATTCCTCCAAATTCTTCAATATAAGCTTTTCTAAATCTATTGTTTTTGCGTAAACTCCGACTAGCGATCCTCTATCCTGGCCGAATACTGCTTGTATTGTACCTATATCACTTAAAGAAAGTCCTTGAAGTTTTCCCTTTTTGCTAACTGGATTTTGCGATACAGTTGAATAAGAGAATGGGTGCTCCGCTAATCGCCTCAAGTCATAATAAAGTTCTAGCCCAATCTCCAATGGATTCCCCTGCCAGATAAGCTTTACTTCATTTTTTTGCTTTGATCCTTGCAAGTCAAAATAGGTTAGTTCAATATAAAAAGAAATTTGAATGGCAGATTTAGCCGTGGAAGTGTTTTTTTTATACTTATCTTTCGGTTTTGCCTCTAAAACTAATTGATCATACTTAAATAAATAATACGTATCCCAGTTTACTTGCCAATTAGTTAACTTTTCTAGCCCTCTATATGCATTGCAGAAAAATAAACCAACATCTTCGTTTAAATCCAACCAGGACTTTTTACTTGTGGTCTTTTGGGTACGAATTTTCAGTGTCTTTTCCCCATTAAAATTCTCACATTGTGTAAAAAGACGCTCAGTTGCCTCTAGTAAACCAACTAAAAAATCAGTACACTCAATCGGCTTTCCGTAAACAAATCGATCCCACTCTGCTTTTAAGGCCTTATCCATCTCTAAGTTTTGCCGATACTTATCGTAAAACTCTTTATCTTCCTCAGAGGCTTCCTTTGCTTTTCGTTTATTAAACAGTTCATTAAGATTGTTTAAATAAGTGATTTCATCATCTGTAAGAGTATCAGGGAACTCATCTTCAAAAAGTTGGCGAGTCTTTTCAGCCAAGTTTATTTTCATTGGCTTTAACTCAAAAAATAATAAATTCACTTTATCCGATTCCCACTCTAATTCTGCAAGATTTTCTGCAGCAGTAGACCAATTAATATCAGACTCAATGAATAACTCCATAATTGGTTGAATGGACGGATCAATTTGGCTTTTTACTTTATCGTAAGATGCCTGAATATCACTGTTTTCAATAATTTGTCGGTTCGGATGTTGCTTATATAAATAACAGGCTCTTTTGGTATACGCATTCGCAAACATCTTCTTCCAACGACTAGCGTGACCTAATGCTTTTTCAGGAATAGTATCAAAATAAAAGGAGTCACGAGGAATTCGAAGAGCCGGCAATGCCCAGCCAAGTGCTCGTACTACAGGGACACTGTCTTCGTCAATTGTTGCACGAACCTTTACAACAAATTCACTAAATTCCTCAAGACTGCATTCATTCGCTTCCTGCAAACCCTTTAACGCTTGTTGCCAATACTTTTTTTGGTCATCACTTAAAGGTAGATCTTTGCTTGCTACCTGAACCCAGATATCAGGCCGCCCCTTTAAGTCGCCCGCGCCAACTTTTGTAATATCTCTTAAAGATGGTCCTTGATCATCATTTGTATTGGCTAGTAATATAGCGGGTTTATCACAGGGAGCGTTTCTCCAGTATGTGGTCTTTTCATCCGTAACCATGTCCTCTGGTAAACCGCTGCCCTCGACCAATTTTCTAGGAACTTTAATAGCTAATGTCGATGACAGTAACGTATCCTGATTAATTGTTTTGCATATATGCGACACCTGATCTCCTGTGAGTCGATCTAGTAAAAAGCGTGCGATCCCCTCATCGGATTGGCTATTCTGTAACTGACGACGTAGATATTCTGTTGCTACTTGTCCGATTAATTCTAGTTGATTCATAAAATAGTTTCCTCCTGAATTCCGAAGGGATTTTCAACATATGCACAAGCATCAGATAGTCTGCGTAATAGTCCCATACTAGCTAGTCTTTGCTCAAGCCGTCTTGAATTGTCAGAAAAGGCTTCCAAGTCAGCTCTACCAGCCTCAGTCAGTTCGACAGCCTGCTTATCGCCAATAATGAAACCATACTTTTCATACAACTTATCTAAGAAATCTTGAAACTCCATTCTTTTCGGCACAACACATAATACTAAAGATTTTAATAACATATCTTGAGGAGCGTATCTAAGCCTCCTTGATCCTCTCCTGGAAGAAAACCCAATTTCCTTCCCCCAAACACTATGAAACTTATCGACGTGCTGTTTGTGTCTATTAATAGCAGCGGATACAAATTTATCTATCAAGTCTTCAGGTGAATTTGCAGATTCTATTTCACTTTCTTTATTGTCTTTAGGCCATACATATTCATTTTTCAGTAAAGAAATTGCTTCACTAATATCCGTTATTTGTTCCCATTCTTCTGTATAAACAACCTGTCTAATATAGGCTTCTATTGCTTTCCGCGACAAATTATTATGCTCTGTAAATGAATCAGATGAAAGCTCCCTAATAATTGTTTTCTTAGGTGATACGATTTCTAATATAAATGTTATTTTTTTGTCTTCCTGTAATACAGCCTTTGCCCGATTTAAACTATATAAGATCATGTGTAATCCAGTTATATTAACAAGATGAGGTATTGCATCATAGTTCGGAATATCACTCTCTAATAAACTCAACCAATCATCTGCAAGCGCTTGATATTCCGGTAAATTTAAATACGGTAAATACCCCCCTGGTTTCACAGTAGAAGAGTTTATTGTTTCACTAGGCTCTAGCGCAGCAACGAGACGATTAAATTTATTTGTTGGATTTAAAACACTGTTTTGTAAGCTTTTAAGTATCCTAGAGCCTTTTCCACTTCTCGCCAACATTAAGTATAAAAGCTCACCCGTTCTACCAAAAAATCTTCTGTCATTTGTGGGGGTCTTATTTTCTTTAACATTTAGATCTTCGTACAGGCAATTCGGTCCATATGGAAAAATAAATTGTGAGCTCCAACGTTTATTGTTATCTCCTTCAATAGTTGTCTCTCTTAAAAATTGTACTACTAAGGCAAAATCTTCGAATTTGGGAAATCGCTTTTCTAGATATGTAAAATCGGCATTTATAATTCCAGCCTGTCCCTTCCCCATCGCCTTATACCACTGTGACCAAGCTTCTTTATCATTATGTTTATACCTGCTAGCTATCAATGTTAATTGAGGATTATTAAATAGGATATTTCGCAAATATAATCTTGATTGAGGTAAATAAGCCAATTTATTAGGCTCCGCTTCAAAAAATGCTCTTCCTGAGTCAGTTTCAGCCTGAAGTACATTTAAAAACTCCATAAAACATAGCCATGGAGTCTGCTCATCGTATAAGCGATGCCCCCAAATAGCCTCATCTACCCACATATCTGAATCAACTTGAGTTGGACGTGGAAGTCTGTTATTCATTGTAGTTTACCTCTACGATTTTATCGTCTATCAAACCTTCTTGATTAAGCCGAATAATTCTAAATGATAGGTCACTTGTATCATCCATTTCTTCTTCGTCTAATTCGCGACGTGATTCCAATTGTTTCAAAAGTTTGCTTTTGAATCCAAGTATATCTTCGTAACATTCCCTTGAAAAACTCCCCGGCAGCGCACCTTCTGCCACTCTTAATAGAAATTCATATCGAACTAATTTCAATGGTAACTCGACAGTGGCGATAGAAGATGAAAGTCTTACTTCAATTACAAGTTTCCCAGTATCGTTCATTTTGATTTGCATACTTTCGCCGCGTTTTTTTGGAACAGAAATACTTTCTTCGAAAATTCTGCTGACTTTAGCCTGCGAGTGACTCCCAGAAGTAGCTAAAATCAGTTCGTCGTTGTTCTTTGCTAATAATCCTGTAAAAATCCGATTTAACCCCTGAGATATTCTTGAAGTAATCTGTGTCGGCACTTTACCATTCTTGGCTGCCGCTCTGTATACATCAGTTAAAAATTCACCAGCATATTGAAAAGTCGTAAGATGCCAAAGTTTAAGTTCTTCTTCCTTATCTCTTGGGATTACAAAAAACATCCTCTGTCTCTGAGATCGGAGCGAAGTTAAAAAGAGCTCACCACTATCCGTTACACCTTCTAAATAATCTTTTTGATGTGCTCGAAATGTTAAATCAGCGCCATAGTATGTATCTTCCAGTACGAATTCTTGATAGTACGAATAGAGACCGGGATCATCTTCTCCAAAAATTAGAATATTATCAATGGTATTACTTGTCTCATAGCCAATCCCAAATCTGCCTAGGGTAGCGAATACATCTGTTGAATCACGACGTCTTTCCGTAAGGTTTTCACCTAAAATATTTCTATAAATACTTGCAAATGATGTTTTATTATCATCAACTATTTTCAGTGCATCAGAACATGACATCAACCGATCTTTTGCCTCTGGATGACCTAAAAGCATATTTGATATTAAAAGAAGTAACTGCCTTATTGGAAGATGAACACCATTTAGTTCACATAACTCCAAAAGATCGGTTACCCTTGAACGAATTAGTTTATCGTCTGTGTCACCCTCCAGTCTTTTTCGATTTTCCCATATAGGACACTTTTTGTCTGTTTGATCGTTCCCCTTTAAGGAACAGTCGTGGCAATCATTCCAACCCGGATGCTGTAGTACAACGTCTACGATTTGTGGAAAAAGTCTCGCGGCGCTTATTTGACTTAAATTGTATAGTTTTAAATTAAAACCTCTCATCTCTTGTTCCTCGGAAACAAGCAGATCCTCTACACATTGTTTCACACGCTCAATTTGGAAATCAGAATCAATATTTTTCCACGCTTCAATTAACTGCCCGTCATTAGCAGCAATTAAAAAAACATTGCAATCATCAGGATTAAGAACAGAATTAACAAAAAGTTTTAATATTCCCCTTTCCTCATCTTTCAATTCACTGAGATCCTTTACAACATATAATTTTCTTGAATTGGATAGTACATGCTCCTTGACCTTCTCCTCATTTTGCCACACCTGTATCGAACCACCTAACTCCAACCATACTTCCCTACAATTGTATGTTTTTCCATCCCCAGCTGTACCCGTAAGAATTACTGATTTAGGTGTATTTGATTTAAAGTTCTCGATAAGTTCGGATAAATAAACAGACTCAATAATTATTGGCTCCATTTTTTTCCTCTTAATAATTCTATGGATTGCTTCATCATACATATTATCATTTCGGGGAATGGGTCCATATTGTCGAAGAAAACTAATCCATTCAGATTTAATAATAGTCATTTTGAACTACCGCCTTAATGTATTGATTAATTGGTACTATTCGACGTTTTCCTACTTATTCCTTTATATAAAAATTATTAAGCTTATCGATTAGAAGATAGTTTCTGCTAAGCTATAAAAAAGAGCCCCGTAAACATTTACGGAACTCCGGAAATCTAATACCCAATACACATAATATAAACTATGAAAAAGAACAGACACATGGAATATCCGCATCTTCTTTAAACAAGAACTTCTCAAATCCCTCTCTCTCCATTACTTCTCTAAATTCCTTCATGGTGTATGATCCACTATTCTTTTTAAGAATGGATACATCTTTTTTAAAAGTAGCACGGAATCGCTCTTCCATTTCTTCTTGCTCTTTATATCTCTCGGGCCATAAAGCATATAAAGTTGCGTAATGTTGGAAACCCCCACGGACACATCTTCCAGCGCAATTAGCATGAGAGAAACCCTTAATTCCATTCTTCAGAACAATTTTTGCATTCTCATTATTTTCGTTTTCTGCAAGCTGTTCCGCAATCGTATACATTCTTGGTAATTTAATTCCCCATTCTTCCTGAATTATTCCTTTAGCATCAAGATCTTCCCTAAATAAATCTATTAAAGGAAACCTGGTTTCAATTGGTTCAATAGGAAAATGTGTATAAAACTCCTTCAAATTAACTGCACGGTGTTTTTCATGAGGGCCTATTCCAAAATAAAGAATAGGCACTAAATCTCTTTGATTACGTAACTCATCCTCTAAAAAGATAATAGTCTGTCGTACTTTGAGTTCCTCAGAACACTTTGCTAATCGAGCATTTCCCAAAAATCGTTCATCATGAAATACTTCTTCAGGTGTTCTTCCATCTATTCTTTCAGTAATTTCTAATCCAATATAATTTGAAACCTCATTCATGAATCTATAATTATCTTCATCTTCCCACAGCGTATTGGTAAAAAACAAAATACAGTTTTCTTTCCCATAGGTTTGCACCATATGATTAGCAACAAAAGCACTTCCTGCCCCACCACTAAACATTGCTACATGCACGAACTTCTTATTATTTCCCATAGATATCACTCCGATTTAACAACATAATTTTCAAATAACTTGTAGATAAGATAATGAAGTTCTTGACGAGGAATATTTTTTCCAGCAGTAGTTACCATTCTTTCCAAATTTTGATACACAGTAGTAGATTTAACAGATAAATCCATCTTGTTGATTATTTTTTTACTTGCATCAAGCTGTACTACTACAATATCATCCTTAGAATAGATATTCTCTACTTCACTAGAATTTATTAACTCATGAAAGTCATATTCTAGTTGATCTTTATATAATTCAAAAGTAATGTCCGCCCATTCGCTTAATCCAATCCCGATATAACTTTCGGCAAATTGTTGTATCCAATTATCAAAGCTTATTGATTCGAGAGAAAGATGGAGTTTATCTACGAGCTTGTTACTAATCCCCATTTCCTTTTGACCGACTACCCACTCTTTTAATTCGTTGAGGTTTTTTACATTAATTGTTTCTAAAAGTATTCTAATTAATTCAGATTCAACTATATAAATATGCTCTTCACCATACTTTTTCAAAGTCAAAAACTTATCAAAATCATTATGAAATAAATCAAATAAATAATTAATACTTTGATGTGGGTGAATTTCGGATCTCTTAATTGTATCCCTTAATTCCTTAAAATCTCCTTGAACTTTTTCTGACGTTTGGGTAATTCTTGGTAACGATCTCAGCCATTTCAATAGTGTTCCTGCGATGAAAATTAATCTGGATTTATTCTCTAATCTACTTTCAAGCGAATCCTGAGAATGTGTTTCAATTTTATTAAAGAATTCAATTTGTTCATTACTAATACGTTCATATTCATATTCATATTTCTCTGCCCCAGTCTCAACAATAATTTCGAAGAGTTTTGAACCATCTAAACCGGGAACATACATTTCATTTCGAAACAACATAAACTCACTCCACCGATCTCTAAGCAGAGCAACTAGTAAGATTGGTATTAGTGGTTTACGAATACCAAAAGGTGGGCCGATAAATAAATTAATAATATCCGAGAAATTTCCTGAAGGGTTATTTTCTAAAATAGTTACTAAATTATTTCTAAGCATAGATAAATGTTCATTTTGAATATTTCTATAGTCTAGTTGATTAATATTATTATCGAATCGATTGTTATTTTTAAATATCGAGGCAAACAAAGCGTATTCAGGTCCATTACCTGTAATTCCAAAGTTCTCTAACTGCGTAAAATTAAGAATATGATCGATTAAACGTATTGCCGCATTCCTTTGTACACCTGAAATATTATTTCTATTAAAGGAATCATTAAAAATGATAGGAGTATGCCTGAAAAGTCTGTAACACTTTTCAGTCAAGACTGAGGCAAGTTGTACCTCGCTAGAAATACTATATTTTTCCCCATCGATATACCATAATTGATTATCATTGTACTTAAATAGCTCCGATAAATAATAGGAGATCTCATGCCTGCTTTCTGTTATTAATAAATCAAGCTCCTCCTTAATTCCCTTATCTTCAGATAGAAGATTTCTATTTTTTCTTAAAGACTCTAGAGTAATTATGTTAATGATTTCATCTCTTATACTTTGAATTGGTCTAGGGTGTAAATAAAGTAAAACATCTTCAGCCCTACTTAATTCTATTAATTGTGAATCTAAAAATTTATATTCATCCTCTGTATCAGGTAAAACATAATAAATCGATAAATCAGAATTTACGTTCTCTGGAAATACTTTCTCTAGCGTCCCATTATCACAAATAAATTTAATAGCTGCGAATCGCGTCATACCTTTTTCGTCATTATACCGATCGGGAAAAAAGTACTTTCTGGGAAGGTTTTTATAGAGAATATCTAACTCATTAACTTTATCCAATTTAATTAATTGCTTTTCTAACTCTATTTTTTCATTCAGATCCGTAGAATTACCAGAGAACAACTCCCAGTAATGGTTGATTCGATTAAATCTGATTATTTTATTTTCACTTAATTCCGATAATAAAGCGGAAAGCTTTTCTTCATTAATTTGAGATGCGAACAATAAAAAATCGGTTGTCAGTTTTTGTTCATTTTGAACTTCACAGAGATTCCAAATTGTAATCAGCTTTATTACATTTAGTGCAGATTTTTTATTTTTAATATTTACTGGCATTCGAGCAAGAGCTTTCTTATATAAAAGAATATGCTCCCCTACATCTTCAGTATTATGATCATTTAGATCTGGGAAAAAGAAATCAAACAACTGATGGGATAAGTAATATTGATCTGTCTTTGAAATATGATTTATAAACCCACCAGTTTCTTGACTTTCCAGGAATGTAAATAAAGTTCTTTCATTTTGCCCAAAAACTCGTGTCAAACTAGGCAATAAAAATAAAGCTACCGGATGTAAAGGATACATTCCGCGAATAACTAACTTGTCTCTTTCAGTTTGATTAATGCTTGGAAATAAAGGGAATTTCCTCATTGAACCTTGGATACTTTTAAAAACCTCGGGCTTTATTTGCGGCTTTTCATCTATATTCTCAGTAATTACAATTTCTGCAACTCTCAAAAATGTGGCCTGATCGCTTTTAATCAAATATTGCCTAAATCTTTTTTCAATTCTTTGGAATTCCTTAAGGTAATCTTCGTTACTTACATTAAAATAGTGACGCAAGCTTTTATGCGTAATTAAAAGAAATTGAATTAATTTAGTTCTATTTGAAATTTCAGATAAGTCTTGGATATCTTGCATAGCTTCACTAAATTTTTCACTTGTTAGTCCTTGTAAAAATCGAGCAAATTCATCATATACAATAAATAATCCTATGTTATTTCTTTCTAATACTTCTGTTACATATTCAATTTGAGATATGAAACTATGATTATAGTCAACGTCAAAAGTGGCTCCCGCAGAAAAGAGTGGATATATACTTGAAAAATATGATATTTCCTTTTCATTTTGTTGCTTTATTTCCTCAATCCATTTATCAAGTCTCTTCCCATCTTGTTTTAGTCTTAATACAAAAGAATTATAAGTATTTGGATAATCTTTCTCCCAAATGTTAATCGACTCTATAATTCTAGTAGCTAGACCCGGGAGTAAAATATCTATTCCATATTCCTTAAGTTTATTTATGATCGTGGATAGTACTGATTGTCTGAATCTCCCCTCATTCCCACTTAATAGAATAGGCACATAGGTTAGTTTTAACTTACTCACTTCCCGTATTTTCTCAGCAATATAGTCATCAACTTGCTCAAATTTATCAATTAAAGCAGATAGGTCTGATTTTCTAGCCATCTTAGAAACAATAGTTCCGATAACATTTGCTAAAAGCGACTTTCCTGTTCCATATGGACCTATAATAATATGAGAGTGGTTTGATTTTTCTTCAGTAAATCCATCAATAATTCCTTTAAAAACTTCACCATGAGACGGGGTTGGTATATACCGTCTTAGAAACTCTTCATTTCCAATATCAAATTTAATGTTGACACTTGTCTTAAATCCCATTACTATTTAACCCTCCGATCGTCAAAGCTCTAACCACGTAGCAAACCTATAGGAGTAACTTGCGGAACCCTAATATAATCTAAATTATTTGTACGAACATACTGTATTGGATATTGATCATGATTAGTTAAAACGTTCAAAGCTTCGATAATTTTATTTCTAGAAAGATTAAATACTTTTCCCCATAGAAAATCCCCATTAATTATCTCATCTATACTTACCAAATCAGTCTCTTTTCTCATACAATGTGTTAGTAAAACATAATATAAAGGTAATATCCCTACAATAGTGATATCAAGAGATATCTTTCTAATAGTATCGAAACCTTCTCCTGAGCGCTCTGTTTTCATTAACGCAAGTTTTGAAAAAGGACTGAAAATAACATCTTCTGGATCGTTTTCATCAGGTAGCTTTGTATAAAATTGAATCAAACAATCAATATCTCTTTTTATTGATTTCTCTGATATCTCTCTAGTCTCATTCTGCTTAACCCAAGTTATAAAAGAATTTAATAAATCAGGCTTGCTTACAACTGTTTCTTTGTAGTGATTGAAGTACCATTCAAACACTGTAGACTGATCATCCTCATTACGTACCAAGTGGTAATGGAGGATTGCTAAACTTTCACCCTTTTGGAGTAATTTATCATTTTCATAGAAAATCTGCCCTAGCTCAGTAAGATAATGCCCTCGTTGCCCTTCTACTAATCTTTCCTCAATTACATTTAGAGCTATAAGCCAATATTTTAATGATTCCACCATATTCTTTCCTAGACCTATTTTTTCAAAAGAAAAATCATCGTAAAAAAACCTACTGTTTTGACTAACAGCCGTTAAGCCTTTACTAAACCACTTGTCACGTATATAAAAACTTTGATGTCTTGCATAAGCCATATATGTAATCCCCTCTCTAACCACAGCTGGAGAATACTCTCCAGGAGTAAGTATACACTTAGAAACAAGAAAGAACAATGATTTTAAGAACATACGATCCCAAACCTATAAATCAATCACAAAACTAATAAGTTTTATTTTCAACTTATAATACCAATTTAGCACTTATAAATTTTATTTTTCTTACCTATTCTTTTTAATAGAGGTGATAGAATGTCTATTTTACGGAGACTAGTTGGAGAGAACATAAGGCGAGTTAGAAAAGAACAAGGATTAACTCAAGAAGAATTAGCAGAAAAAGCTGAATTGCAATATCAATACATCGGGGGAGTAGAAAGAGGCACTCGAAACATTTCATTGGACTCGTTAGAAAAGATTATTAATGCTTTAAATATCACCTACAGTGAATTATTTAAAGTTGGCGATCATCAAATAGTAAGTAATGAAGAAACAAATAAAGAGTACATACTATTTCTTCATAATCAATTGTTAATGAAAAGAACATTAGACGACATTAAAGCTATTCACAGGATTACTGAAGAAATATTAAGATCCTTTAGATAATTAGTGCCAAAGAAAAAGACGTAGGTAGAATGGTGCATTTGCACTAACAGATGTACATTCCAGGTAAAATAGATTAGATGATGATTCGTTGGATGTTATTTACGTCATTAGGAACCTCTTAATGCATTGCAACAGAAAAAGGCCGCTTTAAAAAGCGGCTTTTCTTACTTTACCAAATAATCATTTCCCTCCTATTCAACCCGCCTTACTCCTCCACCCGAATCCCCACCACAGATCCCGCCAAATCAACATGCGTATGATCCAACTCTACTTTAACCTTGCCGACTCTTCGGGCTTCGCGCCATTTTCGCAAATCCTCGTCATTCTCTAGCTTCAGTTCTGCAATTTCACTGGCACGATCAAACATGTATTTGCTCGTATACAGACAGGTATAGATGCCCTGTCCACCTAAGGCAATGGGCTTGTTCCGCCGTTCCCACTGTTCAATCGTAAATTTAACATATAGTTCTTCTTCTGTGCCGGGGCGGGCAGGCCGTTCTGTGATTTCTCCTCTTCGAACAACTTTCCAATCCTGAATCCGGCCGAACCAATGGATGCCCGTATTTCCTGGCTCCTGAAACTTTCTACGTGACTGGCACATGGCGATATATTCGATTTGGGTGAGGAGCTTGTGATCGACGATATTTTTAAGCGGCATATGATAAAAACGTTCTGACAAAGCCACATCCAGTTGGGAGGGCTCTCTCAACGAGCCAACAAGAACATTCTTCCCCTCAAACTTATTGAAATAGTATTCTTTGGTTCCGCGAGGCCGGGTTGAACGTTCATAGGCCTTCTCTGGACTGTCTTGAATTATTTCATCAAGAAGCTGCTCCATGAGGCTCGTGGCATTCGGCAACAACGGGATAGCCCCAATGTTGACTAGCTCAATGCTTTTATAGAAAGGGTGCTCCTTAAATCTTGCCTCATCAGGATACGGAAACAGTACGTACGCCCCAAACATACTCCGCTCATACTCCCCGTTACGATGATCCTGGTAAACAATCGCATCACGATAACGGTGCATCGTGTTAATATCCTCTTCCTCTGGGCCTGGCTGCTTGTATTTCGCCCAGTAAGGGCTTCCCTCATAAGCTGAATTCAGTCGGTATTTCGCATCAAAGATATATTTATACTCAATCGATGCATCATTCTTTTTCAAAGTCAGTACATTATCGGGCCTTTGTGCCAAGGTAGAACTGCTATCACCCTTAGGCAGAGAATTATAGTAGAGAGTAAATACCTCGCCATTTCGCGGATTTCGATAGACCATCTTAGCCTTTTGCCCTCGCTTCAGCGTAACAAATAGCCCATTCCGATTCACCTTAATCAAATCTTGACTGACCAGCTCATATTTACGCTGGATTAACTGGTGGATTTTCAGGAAGCACCAATATTCATATAGCTGTGCCAAGTCCTTCATCGATAACCGGAACAAATCTCCTTGTATCGAAAGGCCTTTCATCAGCAAGAGATAAATCCGATATACTTCCCGATAACCTGGAGCCATTTGCAGCACAAGGGTCAAGGATACCTGCTTCATGTCACCCACATCTAAAAAGTCTTGCTTCAATAGCCTCTGTAACTGCGAGCTCATCATGTCGATTCTCTTTAGTAGCACAGGATCCGGGTTGCCCTTCTTCGCTACGTGAGCTCTGAGCTCCTTCAATTTCGAGGAAATGCGTAGCAATGCCCAGCGAATAAACCTATTTTCAGCCGTATCGAAGTCCACATATCGCCTTGTTTCAAGCACATGAGTAGGGTGCGGTTGTCCCTGGATAAAAAGCTCCGGCCTTTTACGCAAAAACGCTATATTCTCCTTCCCCACCCTTTTTGCTCTCGATGCTTCCACGACATGAGATTCACGCCTCATTTTGGAATGAGGTGCGTTTTTAATGCGATCGACGCCTTGGATTAACTGTTGAAAAACCTGCTGTAATATCGTAAAGAATTCGGTAATACTCTGATACCTGGTCTCCCTTAACCCTGTTAGATGAAATGTCCTGCGGAGAAAATCAAAAGAAAGATTATAGATCTGCTCATTGACCTCCCGCAAAATCACTTCGTAATCGCGCTTGTAATCCATTTTTGAGGGAAACACCTCGAGCTGCAGCTTGAAAATAACCTCACCTTGCAGGCGAAGCTCAAGCTCCGAAAAGCCCACTTCGTTTCGGAAGTTAAGCACACCGGATAATAACCTATCACCCAAGGGCTTTATAGCTTGTCGAAGATGAATATTCTCATGAAAGAAGACAATTGGAAGAGCCTGCTTCTTTTCAATAACGAGCTCATAGGGTTGCGTCTCGAAAAACAAAGGCTCTGCTTGATCGCCATGATCCCACGCTTGAAGACTTAACGACTGCCGAGAAAAAACCTGAACCGAACTAATCTCCACCTTCGAAGAGGGAGCTTGAACCTGAAAATGGGCATCGGACCAAACCTCCCCCTCCTGACGATGGAGCTGTAAAGTTTCGACCGTCGGATGAAATGGTTTCCCTTGAATATATAAATTAAACAGATTAGTTTCTATTCGTAGAAGCTCAACCGGCGCATCACGATAACCAGTAAGAGGTGAATCCATCTTCTTCTAGCCTCCGTAACATAGATGCGATTTTCTTTACGCTTTGAGGATACTTCGCTTGATTTATCAGTTCATTGAGCTTGCGTTCCTCAAGCAACAAGTCTCCATTTTCTAAATAGTCTTTGATAACAAAAGAAGAACCTACACACTCCCTCATCAATTTCAAAAGAGCCCTTCTTATTGAAGCACTGCTGCCCTGAATTCGTGGCAGTATCTTTTGAAGTAATTGGCGATCCAACGCCTCTTCCTCGGAAAGCAATTTGTACCGCTGACTATAGAGCAAATAGAAGCATACTGCATCCCGAGTTCGAAACCCTACATGAGCGTGAATTTCCTCTAAGATGTTGTTGATTCGCACTAGAGCTTCGGTCGTTTTCGTAATAAGTGCCTTTGTATCGGCATTGTAAGCATCCACGAGTCGAAGATAGTCACTTCGCAAAAACTGATTTGGAGCAGGCTCAGGGCTTAATCTTGCCTGCGGCTCTTCCTCAGGAAATTGAGGCAAATAGATGTCATTGAATTCGATTGTATTTGCCCGGTCGAGTACTTTTTTACTAAAAGGATGCGTCGTCTCATCCATATTGACCGTTCCAATTAAATAGAGGTTTTCGGGAATAGACAAATTGCCATATACCACTCGATCCTCATCCTGCACCAGTGATTCTTCATAAATGATTGGCGCAGTGACTATGCGATCATCCTGCCATTCCTGCGTCTCAAGTATGCTAAGCATATCGCTGAAATAATGTTCCACTCTAGCGAGGTTCATCTCATCCAGACAAATGAAATAAGGTTTACCTGGGTATTGGGTTGCTTTCAGTAGTACCTTAGCCAGTGGCCCCGGACGAAACTTACCCGTCAGATCACTATAGCCTATCAGATCGGAAGGATCACTCCAATCCGGCCGAACAGGAATTTGTGTATACTGACCGTTATCCAAGTTGGCCCCCATCGCCTCAGCAAAGAGCTTAATCAGCCTGGTTTTCCCCGTTCCCGACACGCCAGCTAGAATGACGAAGGGTTTGGTTTTGAGAGAAAGGTAGAAGTTCTCAATGAGGTGCGGCGGATAATAAAAGCCCTGCTGCTGAATATAAACTTTGATTTTACTCAAAACCGCTGCTACTTCCCCATCCTCAATTATGGTCTGTATAGGCTCCACCTCATCCCAATCCTCATAATCATCAATCTCAAAACGTGTAAATTCGGGCCAAGCAACATTTGGTGAATGGCTTTGAATGATGTTAAGTCCCCGGATTGAAAAACGGAATAAGTAACCTTGTTTCACCCCTCCACCTGAATGAATAGGGCCTTGATAAATATTTAAGTTTAGAATCTCTTTGGAAAAACTGATTAAGGGAATATTGGGCTCAATCGGGAAGTACTCCGTACGAATAAGCCTTCCTTGCTCATTCAACATCGAATTTGACATTGAGCTAGGCATCTTAGTATTTATGGAATCTTCAGTAACTTTGCTTATATAACGTAATGATCCATTTGCATAATGTAGTATAATATCTCCTTTTTTTACTTCATCCATCGTGTCCCAGTGGTATAGAGAACGACCGCCTTTACCTACTAACGGAGCCCGTAATATTCCCTCTTCGTGTTCCTTATTAAGATTTGATCCTTGATTAACCCACCAGATGTTGGGCATTTCTATATCATCTACGGATATCAATTTCATTTCATATGTGAATGGTGAATCCGTTGAATAAAATTCAATATACTCAGCTAATTCATCTGGAACATTCACTTGCTTCTTGTTACCAGGATCCTTAGGCTTCCGTTCTGTTATGTATTTATAACTAGATTTAAAAACAGATACCATTAATCCTTTTATTTCCGTAGAGTGAAATCGTAGTTGTAGCGTTTCCCTACCAGCACTTGATTGATCAACATTTCTTAATGAGGCACTGTAATGCTGATCACCATAAATTAGAGTAACTTGTTTACCGCTGCCTTTTATGATCTCTTCCCCGCCATTAGCTTGGGAAAAATACACCTTAAAATCGTTAGGTATCGTAGACCCATATTCAAAAATAGACCAATCTACTTTCTTTCTACCAATCAAGTTAGGTATTGAATCATCGTGTGTCCAACTTCTTACTTGAGTAATCATGTTGACCCTCTTTTCTGGTAAAAATATGTGTTAACTTCTATAAAGAATTCAAATCATGTATGAACTAATAAAAATCCATCAACCTGCGAGGGATTCTCCCCCACTTCATTCACTTTTCCATACATTTCAATAACGTTAGTAACCCGCATTGTTATTCGTCAAAGTCACGACGATGACGGGCGGCTCCATTTTATTAAGTGCATGGTGAACAACAGATGTGGCGGCAACATTCTGTAAGAGTGTCGTTGTCCCTGTTCCCGGCGGGCCGTTGACCGCAGTCAAGTCCCCGTCTTCTAACAGCGTTGCATGATGTATAGCTTGTCGCTGCGAGTTGGATAGGTAGAACTGATTGCACATCTGTCCATAGCGACCAGCAGAGAGTTTCTAAGAATCGATTCCCTTCAACGAAGGTAGTAGAGGTTGACTTTCTATATTCGCAAACGTTAGCTGTAGAGGGATTGAGCTTGCTCTATCTCAATATTGCCGTAAAGATCTTGGATCGACTTCTAAGTTCCAGTGACAAGACCACTCATGAAAAGATAACTTTCATTGGGTAAACGATACTGTTCATGTATCCATTCCGAAAGGGATGATCCAGTGACATTTCTAAATAATTCGAGAGCGAAGCACTCCTTAAGCTCTCTAGTAGGGGTACTTTCGACAAATTCGAGGAAAATCCTCCCTGATTTGATAGATTGGAGTTAGATGTACGGAAATATAGGTGGGCTGATTAAGGATTTGCTAATTATCTGTTAATATATCCCAAGATAGCCATAGCTTTAATCAAATGATTTGATAATAACTGCTCCTACAAATCCACAGTCGGAATTTAGCTGCGAATCATTCGTAGATGGGTTGTCGAAGTTAGTTTGACAAGCCAAGCCATAAATAAGCTTATAAGAAAGTTGTTTTGTGTGATAAAAGTTACTTCCAGAAGTTACATAAATAGCTATTATTGGAATCGGATATATAATACCATTAATTAGGAGGATTGATTATTTTGAGGAAGTTTGTTAAGTTATTTCTGCCTTTAGTTTTATTACTGTCGTTTGCTATTCCGGTGAACGCCCAAGAAGTTGATAGTTCAGAAAATATCAATATTCACGGACATTTAAAAACAGTTGTGAAATTTCCTAGTAGATCGTTAGAAGAAGTTCAAGAACTTTATAAGTCGATTGGCACTGATATTGATACCAATCAGGAAGATTCAATTCTCAAACTTAATGATAATATCCCACAAATAGAACTAGACCCATCATTCCTCACATTGAAAATTGATAATAACATAACCGAAATAAAGGACGGGGAGTTTATTGTAAGTAATTTGACTATTAGCAAGCCTTTAATACAGGTATATTACTCAGATTCCTTAATCTATGAAGAAGAACATACTCTTGTGAGTGGAGTGAATCATATACCTTTAGAATTGAATTTCGACTTTAACAATCTGGTAATTAATGCTGGTTTGAAAATGAATTCCGATGACAGTAACAGTATAAACAAACAATTGATTACTCCATTTTATGACCCTGACTCATATTACAATGGCATTAAAGTTGGTACTTATTTCGGGCTGGGTAAAGGCCGAATGAAAATGCTGACACCAGAAGGACATGTAAGTTGTAACAAGTCTGATTACGACCAAGGTAAGAACTTCCCTCTTAATGGCGCAGATTGCACAAAAGCAGTAGCTGGCGGCCTGTTATATTTAAATAAACCAGCCCTGTACTCTAATTATGCTCAAGGAGTCTTCTGTGTTCAGGAAGCAATGAGTTCTGGTGAAGATTCTAATGAAAGTAATTCCTATTGTAATCACTTACCTAAGAATGGTGGTTACTATACGGGATATAAAAATATGGGGTACAATTGTTCAAGTTTTACTTTTTTAAACGGAGATGAACGTTTGAATAAATATTAATATTCTCCGAACTAGGAACACTTAATTGTTCCTAGTTCGGTTTATTATTCGATAAGTTAACAGACAAGCGAAAGGAGAAAGCAATGATGAAAAGAAAAACCACCCTAATTATTATTTCAATTCTAGGGGTAATCTCCGTCCTTATACTATCCCGAATATTATTTTCGAATCTAACCACGAACAGCAACTATGATCTCCAACTTGGATTTACACAAAATAACGAATTCCCCAAAATAAACGATACTTCTAATAATTTTATTAACAGTGCTCCATTAATTGCTTTAGCTATTTATCCAGATAAAAAGGAAAGCTTACTTCAAGCTCAATTATATGTAACAAAACGAGGAGAAAGCGAAATTCTTCAGCAAGAGAAAATGAGAGAGAGCGATGACTTAGCCTCGTTTGAAATGAGACTTCATAATTTAGAATGGGAGAAGGGAGAATATACTTTATACTTCAAAAGAGGGTTAGAAATTCAAAAATCCCTTGATTTTACCCTTCGTTAAAATTCTTTTTCCAAAGTTCTATTTGTGGATTTAATACAAACTTATCTTCATATCCGGCAAATGCTAATTTAAGTACTGTATCGAGGCGAGGAACAGACCCGCCATTTTCAATACGAGCAATGGACTCCCAATGAAGCCCTACTTTATCTGCTAGCTCCTGTTGTGTCCATCCGAGCTCGGTTCGTCTTTGTTGAATAACATTCACTAGTTGTGCAACCGCTTCAAGCTCATTCATCCGTATTGGATCTATGGACTTTAGTTCCTTCTCTTGTCATCCCAGCTTTTCATCATCAGTCACTCCTTCCGTTTCTCGCTAGCCAATTATCCATTCGCCTTATAGCGATCGCAATTTCCTACGGGGGTGTCTTTTTTCACTATTATAAGTATGAAACATATCAACACATAGCGAAATATATAAAATCTCCCCTTTTGAAAACAACAGAAAAACCGCTCTTAGAGCGGTCAGCTTGATCAACTGTATGTACATCATGATAGAGTTTGCTAGGATTGAATACATAATTATATCCTTATATTAGGAGGCAACTCATAATCTGTTGGTTTAACTTTTTCAGCTTTGGCTTCTCCCCCATGAATTAAATAACTTTGATAAGTATAATATCTCGTTTCATGGAGGATTGAGATTATTTCCCCAAATCCTACAATCAGTATTCCTGATATAAAGCCCCCACCCCACCACACAAAGGCTGTAGCCCATGAAAAGCTATCATAAATCTTCCCTGGTTTCCCCATCACAATTCCCACAATAAAAGCTAAATAAGAGAGAACACCAAAAAGGAGCATCCCCCCGTTTAGGGGTAAAGGCTCCTCTCCTACGTTCATTACCACAATTACTTATAATCCAGTTTATTGGATTTAATGGACTTCGAAATCAAAATACCACAAGTGATTACAAAAATAATCATCGCGATCAACTGGGAGGTTGAAAAGATGCCTACGCTCCCGCGAATGACATCGCCTCTATAAAATTCAATCACGAATCTTCCCAGGCTATAAAATAATAGATATAAGCTGGCAATGAATCCATCCGGCCTTCTTCTCTTCGCCATGAATATGAGGAAGAAAAACAGGGCGAAGTTAAATACGCTCTCGAATATTTGCGTGGGTACCAGACTTACGCCATTGGGTGCAAAGTCCGATTCGTGAAATGTAATTCCAAACCAATGATCCGTCTCTTCGCCAAAACAACAACCGGCAAGAAGGCAGCCAACCCGACCAAATCCTTGTGCCAGGGCAATCGAAGGCACAAACAGATCGAGGCTTTGTAAAAAATTCATTTTTTTCTTCTTACAATACACATAACCGGCTAATATGCCTCCGATGATGCCCCCATAGACCACAAAGCCTCCAGATAGATCCAAAAGCAATCGAGGATCCTCCACTATATTGTTGAATTGCGTGATCCAGTACAATAATTTAGCTCCTACAAACCCAAATAGTACGCCCCAGATCGTTAAGGAAGAAATATGCGACTGATCGATTTGTCTGTTTTTTGCTCTATGCAAAACGATCATATAAGCTACGATAATACCAAGGGCAATCATTAACCCATACCCGTAAATGGTCACTGGCCCGATCTTTAACAACTCATTTTTCATAGTATTATTCATCTCCATGTCTGAAATGTATTCTTGAATCAATTCCGTTATTCATATCGTAAAGCTTCAATGGGGTCCATATTTGCAGCCTTATTGGATGGGTAATAGCCAAAAAACACGCCGATGGTCATGGAAAAAAGAACCGCGATGAGTATGACGGGAAGTGAGGTTATCATCGGAAATCCAAGAAGACTAGAGCTAATATAACCAATGATAACTCCGAAAAATACCCCAATGACTCCTCCAATTCCACATATGACAGCAGCTTCAGTAATGAATTGGATTTTGATGTATATCTGTTTGGCGCCCAGAGCTTTTTTAGTGCCAATTTCCCGGGTTCGTTCCGTCACGGACACTAGCATAATATTCATAACCCCTATACCGCCAACAATGAGTGAGATTCCAGCTATTAACGAAACAGCTATAGAAACGGTTGACAGCAAATCATTCGCAATGGATAATACATAATCCATGGTCGTTGTATTTATTTCATACCGGGGATTATTCTGATAAAAGACAGATAAGAAATTTTTAATCTCATCCGCAAATTCCGCCGAGTTCACATCCATTCTGGTCATTACGGTAAAATTCTGGAATCCATTGCTGCTGGATGTGATCATATTCGAAGTCGTTAGGGGCATAAACAGATTCGTTGTGACATCCTGATCGGCTGATGTATCATTATTGATTAACGTAGCCTGCTCATATTTGTATACACCAATAACCGAAAATGTCTGCAGGTTGTTCCCCATGCTAAGCTTGATTTCACTTCCAATCGGATCCGTGTCTTTATCGAATAGCTTATCCATGAGTTTATCCGATACAACGGCGACATATCTTTTGGCCATTTGATCTTCTTCCTTGAGGAATCGCCCATTCAAGAGCTTTAAATTATTTGCCACAGCAAATCCCTCATTCACCCCAGCTACAGTTACATTAGCAGACAGTCTCCCCTCTTGGACTTTAGCCGAGCCAGCCGATTTTAATACGCTGACCTCTACGATTTCCTCAGGAAACCTCTCCTTTAATTTATGAATCATCTCATTATTCATCAGGTCATCCTCGGGTATTACAGCCGGAGCAGCTCTTAATATTGGAGGAAGTGAGCTTGTCTGCGCATCCTTTTCCTTTAATCTAACCAAGATGTTATTCGCCCCTAAATTTTGCATCTCAGAGGACACCGATTTCGAAATAGCTTCACCGACGGTTACGATAATAATAACAGCGCTAATACCAATGATGATTCCCAGAATAGCGAGCAGTACACGCATTTTATGCGCCTTTAGACTTGCCACAGCCAGCTTCATATTTTCAAGGAAACTCACGGTATCACCTTCTTCTCGGTGCGATGATCTTCGATAATACAACCATCCTTTATTGCGATCACTCGATCGGTTTCCGCGGCCAACTCCTCATTATGCGTAATTAATATTATCGTTTTACCATGGTTCTGATGAAGCTCATGAAAAATATCCATAATCCTTCGTCCTGTCTTCGAGTCCAGGGCTCCGGTCGGCTCATCCGCCAATATAATCGAAGGATTATTCGCTAAGGCTCTTGCGATAGCAACGCGCTGCTTCTGCCCTCCGGAAAGCTCGTTGGACAGGTGTTCCATTCTGTCCCCCATCCCAACCATCTCTAGCAATTCCTTCGCCCGCTTGATTCTAGCCGCTCGGTGGATGCCTGAGTAAATCATGGGCAGCTCAATGTTGCTTAGAGCACTGCTTTTGGGGATTAGATTAAAGGTTTGAAACACAAATCCTATCTTTCGACTGCGAATCTCCGATAAATCATCATCGCTTAATTTCCCGATGTCTTGGCCATCCAATTTATACTGGCCGCTTGAGGGCCGATCTAGTGCACCTAGTATGTTCATTAATGTTGATTTGCCTGAGCCTGATTGTCCTACAATCGATACAAACTCCCCTTCATGAATTAAAATATTCATATTCTTCAAAACCTGAAGCTCATTCGGAGTCCCAACAAAATACGATTTGGATATATGATCCATTCTTATGATCGCATCCATTATTGATCACCAATCGACTTGTCCATGAAATCTACTCTCATCTGATCCTTCATATTTGAGGCATCATTAATGATTTTCATGCCTGCCGACAATTGATCACTGATCACCTCGACCCTAAAATCGGTTTCCAGCCCTGTTGTCACCTTTATTTCCTTCGCCACATATTTGTTTTGCGAATTTTGTTCTAGGGCATAAACGACTTTATCCCCCTGTTCATTCCTCCCAACAGCATCATAGGGCAGACTGAGAACATTTTCTTTTTTATCGATGATGATTAGAAGTCTTGCATTCATTCCTATTCTTAATTCCGTATTTTGCTGAATTTCAATTTCGGATATAAATTCAATGTAAGGTACGGTCATCGTCTCCGCCTGCTCATTTTTTACTGCAGCGGGGTGCACTTTGACAACCTTCCCGTTATATTCGGTACCATCCAAGGAGTCAGACTTAATTATGACCGTCATTCCTTCTTTTATCCGCGTCACATCATATTCTTTAATTTTAGCCATGATTTTTAAACGCTGCGTATCTTCAACTACAAATTGCAGGCCTGGACGATTCTCGCCCTCTTTGGCATATACAGCCGTAACCGTTCCGTTAATAGGCGACTTTATGGCTGATTTTGAAAGCTGGAGCTCTAGCCTTTGAATGGCAATCTCTTTCGCATCGGTATTTAATTTGTTCTTTTCCATTTCGTCCAATTCTGCTTTAAGCTGAGCGATATTCAATTGCAAATCCGCTGTATCTAATTCACTTAGGACTTGTCCCTTGGTCACGATATCGCCTGTGTTTACATTGATTTTATGGACGGGATACGAAAGAGTTGAAAATAGATTAACTTTGTTATCACTTTCCACTAAACCTTCCGTGCTAATGCTTTTAAGCAATTCCGATTTTTCGAGGACGGTATACTTCACTACGGGTGTTAAAGAGCCGAATATCGATTTTCCGAATAAAACAAAACCACCTGCCAACAATAGGACTAGGACAGAAAATAGTATAAGTCTGTTTTTTTTCATATTTCATCCTCTTGGTTTATGGAGTTTGTATCATAAAGACAATCGCTTTATATTAAAAGTTTTTACGCAATTTCATGAAATAGAACAAAGAACTTAATGAAATATGTACAATCCCCCCTAAAATAACGTAGGCCATATAATAAATGAATGACATAGGATATACGAGGCTAAGGACTAGAATACATCCGATTAACGAATCGATCTGATCGACGATTATAAATAAAATACCTACCGCATTATATTTACTCTTCCCGGGCTGAATCCCTATTCTTCTCTTGAGATAGCTATTCGGCAATTCGAAAACGCCATAGGCTATTCCCAGCAAACCGCCAATAATGATGTTATATACCACGTTATTCGAATAATGAGCATAGAGTAGATTATAGCTTTCAATAGCTGGACTTAATTGGCCTATGAATCCCCATAACACACAGCACAGGGCACTAAAAAAGACCATCCCCCAGAAGCCTCGCCATGTTTTGTTATTTCCAAAAAGCCGTTTACCGTCCTGCAGAGTCTTGTAATTATCCATGGGCTTATTTAAGGCTTGAAACCAGGGTGTTTTTAGAAAAAACATATTGCATATAGTGGCTGATATAATAGGTACAGCTGTGACCAGCATGCTTAACATGAAATTCACTCCATCCTGCTTGATTTGACCTCTTGAACAAACTCCTGCAGCAAATTAGAAACCACATGTCTAGGGTCTTGGCCAATAATATCCGACCCAATCATATCCCTTAGAAGGGTTACATCCGCAGAGTGGGAAAAAGCGCCAAGCTCCAAAGTCGTCGCAAGCTTTTTAAAAGCCCGGATCGGAGAAGCATGTAATAATTTCGTAAATGATTCCGAAATCGGAATATAAAATTGCCGCTTATACCCCAAAGCTTCGCTAAATATCTCGTGCAATTCAGCTAATGCCATTGGTCTTTGGTAGCCCACGTTGAGCGCTGTGTTGAAATATTGATTATTTTCAGCACCCCGTAAAATGTAAAGAACGAGCTCCGTTATGATCCTGGCATAGTCCTCCACATCAATGTAAGTGGAAGCTTGTTTTCCTGTACCTATGTTGAAGTGATGCTGATACGCTTTAATAAGCAGGGGGATCGTGTGCTGATCATCCTTCCCAATGATAAATCTCGGCCGTAAAGCTAACCCGCTTCTCCCGCGGTTTTTCATTTCCTCGAGAATGATATTTTCAGCCTTTGCACGAGAAATGGCGAGAGGAGTTTCAGGATGAATTTCTTGCTTTTCGTTGACATCATTTAAGCTTCCTTGGCCATACACGGAAAACGAGCTTCCATAGATGACGCCTAATGTCGATTCGGGCAAATTGGCCATTATATTTCTTGTTCCCACCACATTAACTTCTTCAAAACCTTTTCCATCCTGATCCTTGTTCTTGGTTCCAAAATGAATCACGACATGAGGCTTGGACGAAAAAAGCTCTGACGGCACATCCGGCAGCGAGCCCACAATTTTAACCAGATTCGGCATGTCTTTTATTTTTCTTGTATCCCTTACAAGAGCACGAATCTCCAGCCTGCCTTCACTAAATCTATTCAGTTGTTCTATCATTTTTTGGCCTACAAATCCTGTTCCGCCTATTACAACTACGCAGAAATCTTCATATTTCATAGGATCACCACAAAAACGGAATTAATCTATTTTTGGTTTCTTGTGCATATTTTAAGTAATATTGATTTTTAATTAATTGCCCTTCTTCGACTAAAATTCGGTAAATGGCATTGGCATACCATAGAATTAAACCTGCTAAAGAAAAAGGGTTAAATAGAATGACCACTAATCCTGTGTGAATCAAGAGTGTTCCCATGTAGGATGGATGCCTAATGATTTTATATGGACCCGTTGTTACCGGTTTATCTACTAACTCCCTGATTCTATGCGAGTAAGCTGGGCCGATGGCTTTAATCGCCATCACTCTGAATAATAGCCCCAGGCCGATAATGCAGATTCCTGCTGCCCAGGCTGTAACCAGGATCTTGCTTGTACCGGCAAGCGCTCCAACCAGCATAAAGTTTTTTATGAGACCGGCCAGCTCTAGTGTTTTTTTATCGTTTTCGGCGCTTTCCAAATGTAATTCCGTTAAAGTAATTTTCACTTCCCAAATGGACCACATCACATAGGCAAAAACTAAAATAAACAATAAGATCTTTTCCAAGTAGCTCTCGAGCATGATAAATCTATAGATGGCAAAGGAGCCGCCTAACAAGTATCCAATGATCGTAAAGATCAGCGGAACTGCAGAGGAAATATTTTTTCTTTTCATCCATTTCTTCTCCATATGTAATTTTTATATTTAGTAACAAATAGTTACTTTGCTCGGTATTTTATGCTTCGATAAGTATTTCTTACATAAGTTTCTGAGTTCTATTTCTGTTAATTGCTGATGTTCCTCCAGCTTAACCGTGGCATACACCAGCTCTCCAAATTTTTTGTTTTCCCTAACTACCGCTCTAGCCTCCATGACCTGGGGATGACTTTTAAGCACATTCTCTACTTCGGATAAATCGACCATTCTGGAGGTCACTTTTGTAAAAGGTTGTTTTCTGCCCACAAAATACAAGAAATTCTCATGATCTACAAAGCCTAAATCGCCCGTAAGATGGTAACCGTCCTTGAATAATCTCAAAGTTTCTTCTTCCCTGCCAAAGTAGCCCTCTGTAAGCGTCCTGCCTTTAATGGCGATTTCCCCAACCGTACCCGTTGGTAAGGGCTGACCATCATGATCCACAATCATCAGGCTTGTAAATTCTTCGAATGCGGCCCCGATCGTCCCAAACTTCACCTTATCCTTGTAACTAAACGTGATCGGGAAGGACTCTGTAAGTCCGTATCCCTGATAAACTTTTATACCTAAAAGTCTATAAATATCCTCCTGAATATTTTTGTCTAAATAGCTCCCCCCAGAGATAATTTCCAAGGATGGATTTAGTCGATCCCTAATGTCTGCGCCTGCTGACTTTGCCTCCTTCACAAGCATTTTCAGGAGAAGGGGGACAAGGCACACGAGGCTTACCTGATAGGATTCCAAAATGTTCAGAATGCTGTTTTTATTCAAATCGATGTACAACAGCAGCTTCGCTCCACTGCTTAAGGGAAATAGAACCGAGGATGAAATGCCGTATATCGGATAAAATGGCAAACAGGTCAAATTGGCCGCTCCCGGCTTCTGTGGATATATATTCATGGACTGCTCCAAAAATAAAGAGTAATCATGATATTTATGGCGTACCTGAAGTGGATAGCCTAGTCCTTTATACGTAAAATGGCAGCTCACTATAGTATCGCTATCAGGAGCTACTAATTTCTGTGGTTCATGAGGCAATGAAGCAGCCGTTACTGTTTTGGAAGATGCAAAATAATTGCTCTCCCCATCGATCGACTCATTAACCAGGACAAACTGTAAGCTTTTGTTTTCTATTAAATTTTCTCTTGTAGTTAGAAACTTGCTGGAAGCAACGATACCGACAGGGTCAAATTCAGTTATTACTTGATTCAACTCATAATCGGTCGCTTTAATATCGTAAAATGCCGAGATGGCCCCTATGGAAGCTAGGGCATAAAAGCTAAAAATAAACTCTATTCCTTCAGGAAGCAAAATGAATACCCGATCACCTTGTCGAATGTTTAACGTTTGGAAATAGCCCTTCCACATTTCTATTCCTGTGTAACATTCGCGATAAGTATACTTAACATCCGTCCCCCCGATTTCGAAAGCGATATGATCGGGGTATAATTCGGCTGCGGTTATAAATTTATCGATGAAGTTATATTCGCTTTGTATACTTGGCATATCTCATATCACACACCTTCTGTCTTTTATTTCTTCCAACGCAGCTCATGATAAATATCCTTACTTACAGCCTGAGCTTTATACAAAGTTTCAGCTATCACTAGACCATTGCATTTGATCGTTGTCTTTAAGTTCGATAGGTAGCTGTCATTGAGCTTGATCGTTTTTTGCTTTTCACATTCAATGTATACCGTGGTATCTTTGTCGAGTGGTTTTTCGACACGGATATCCATAGACAATAAAATTTGCGGCATATCAAACGGAACCCCAAAGGTATGGGACATCTGGGCCAGAAATTGTCTTGTAACTTCTAACAAATACAGTACGGATGCGGCTTGGCCATTTCCGTCGTAAAGAATATGACTCGTTGGCGGAGTAATAGATTTACATATCGCTTTTTCTGTTTTCGCATCTATGTATATATCCTCGACGACAATATTCTTCATATCCTGCTTGTGCACATATCGTTGATCAGCTAAAGAAGTATCCTTATGATGAGATCGTGCACTTACGATCCTCGAGTTATGATGCTTGATTCCCACCTTCGCCACGCATATGACGCTTTGACCTTGTATAACCTCTGCTTCATAGACAAATTCTTGATTCGAGTTATTCTTTAGCTCCTTTACTTTGAGCTTTATTGAAGCATCCTTCTCACAAAATTTACTGAAATTAATGGTTAGCGAATTAAAATAAAAATCATCCAAGTTCTGCAGCTTTAAATGATGCATGACATTGATTTTGACTAATTGCAAAATACCTTCCA
Source organism: Paenibacillus lentus (assembly GCF_042714055.1). GTDB lineage: Bacteria > Bacillota > Bacilli > Paenibacillales > Paenibacillaceae > Fontibacillus > Fontibacillus lentus_A. The sequence continues at coordinate 108,078 of NZ_JBHGVC010000005.1, read as the reverse complement.
CGATAAGAAACCCAGGAACATGGTCTAGCTCATGGTCAAAAAAGTAGTAATGCCCTTCGTCTACAATAAGCATACTTTCACATGAATTTTGAGTAGGGTGGAAATATACATCCGATATCACGATGTTTTCTTTCCTATATAATTCTCTAAAATAATTATTGATCGGGTCTTCGATCAGGACAGCCGTAGGTTCCTTGGGGTCAACAGCTTTGAAGCTAGGAAAAGATTGCAATATTTTCTTTTGCTGCTCCAAATATTTGACTACCAAAGACGACATGCTTTCATATACAAACGAAACGTCTTCTCTCACTGGCCTGATGCTCATGATGCTGGATGGATTGGATTGTTGAGTTGGGTTGGATTGGATATTCGTGTTAGGTGCAGTAAAGTTAATCTCGGTAGGAAGGTCTATTGTATGCTCTGTTTTCTCTAGGGCAGCTTTCTCCTTTACGAAAAAAACAGCAGCCACGAATTCATCCTTATTCATAAATTGAAGACAGGATATTTTACTCTTGGATTGAAGCATCCTTATCAGCTCAACCGTCCCGGAGGCTTCAGCCATGTACCCGGAAAACAGTTCTTCTCCAGGTTTCTTACTATTTGTCGATAAGGAAGATACGTTTAATTGGCATGTTTCAATGGTTTCAACGAGCAGCGGATCAATATCTGCCGCCTTGCACGCCTCTTCAAAAGTATTAACGTGCGAGCCCGTAATAATAGCTGGGATATATCCGAGGATCTCTTCTTTACCTTTCTCAATGTCCGAAAGTTTTTTTAGTACAAAGGTTAAAAAACCTTCACGAAGAGGCGGTAATTCATCTATACCTCTTTGATAGGACACAAGATCGGCCGGACTCTTTATAATATGACCAGCGCCAATAATGAGATTTTTGCAATGCGTATTCAGCCAATATGGGGATAGTAAAAGCATCTGCAAAAATGTGGTCTCACCGCCAGACATCGTCTGATGAAATCCCTTAATGTTAAAATGTCTAGCTGGAAAGCCAGATAGCATGGCGGGGATCGTCGAGGTGATCTCTTCAAAACTCGCCTCACCATCCACCAAACCGCTCATTTCCCCATGTTCTAAAGAGGTGATTTTATCCTGATTAAACATGAAATAAAACTTGCGAAATTGCCGAAGCGACATCAGGCCGCTCATGTTGCTACACAAAACGACACCGGTGTCTTGCGTGTTTTTCAATTCTTCATTTCTACGCAACATAACATGGATGGTATGACTTACTAAGGCTTGAAAGGGATCGATTTTTTTCAAAGCATTGGGCCCCATCTTTAATCCAGAAGCATCAATGATCATAGAGTCAGCCAGGAAATCCCCGATGATCCTGTCTTTCTCCAAGCCGTTTAATCCATTCATGAATTGAAACCGATGAAACGGAAAAGACGTGAATTTCCCTAAGTCCGTATGTAATGCTGCTTCTATGTCGCCGTTTCTATCATTGGCATAATCTAAAATCGCAAGCGGCTCTTTAAGAACATTTGCGCCGCCATCCTGTTTACTTGGCTTGGATGCTAGAACTTCATTTTTGTCGAATGAACTTAAGACCACATGGGAGTTTGCTCCTCCGAAGCCAAAAGAGCTTACGCCAATGTTAATTCCCGAGCCATGATCGGTAATTTTCTCTGCTTTAATCGGTAAATATAACTTTGATTTATCTAATAAAGCATGAGGCTGAACTGAAATATGAGGCGGAATCATCCCTTTATTAATAATTAAAACGGCCTTAATTATAGAGGCAATGCCCGCAGCAGCAAGTCCGTGACCGATTAAGGATTTTACAGAGCCGAGGGGAATTACTCCTTCATGTTCAGTGCTGTCTACAAAATCGATCAGTGCCTTAAGCTCCGTCTCATCTCCGATTTTTGTAGCGGTGCCGTGGGCTTCAATATAATTAATTTTGATATCTTGTAAATTACGGTACGCATTTGCCAGCGCCAGCCTTTGTCCGTTGTATCCTGGAGCAAATGGCGATCTTTCCTCGCCGTCAGATGACAGGCCTATCGATTTAATTACAGCTAGTATGTTGCGTCCAGATTTCAGTGCTCTGTCCATGGGTTCAACTAATATCGCTCCTGCACCTTCGCCTACAAGAATACCAGATGCATCCTTAGAAAATGGAAGTATTTGATGGCTTGGAGATAACGCATTAAGCCTGGAGAAACCAATATAAAGAAAATGCGGGATAGAAACATTCAGTCCCATAATAATTGCAGAATCTGCCAGCCCATTCTCAATTAATCCAATACCACTATCCAGTGCATAAAGAGATGAAGCGCATGCCGTATCCACAGCACAGCAGGGCCCTCCGATCCCTAGGGCTTCCGCAATTGCACGGATTTGATTATCTGCCGTATAAATCTCTCCCTTGATTTCCGAGGAGGGCTTCCCGAGCAGTAAATCAATGTCTTTATTATAATAATCAACATCGCTCCATGAGGTACCCAGGATCAAGCCTGTGCTGCTGAAATCATAATCATGGGATTGATCCTGAAATTGTTTAGAGATTTCTTTAAGCAGCTCTTTAGCAACGATGACTTGACGTCCTGAATCCATGAAGCCAATGGAACAAGCCTCCTCCGGGAGACAAAAGCCATGATCGTTGTAGATTAAGCTTTTTTTAGTATCCTGGGGATCCATATATTGTTCCCGGGGAATTCCCCATCTTTTTTCCAATGAAGTCACAGAAGCTGCTTCAGCATTTAAGATGTTTTCCCAATATTCGTCAATGTTCCGCGCACCAGGAAAAACACCTGCCATACTTGTAATTGCGTATTCCAAAGCTGATCCCTCCATCATTGAATTTCAGATTAAGGCATGGAAAATTCCAACATCGAATTATGTGTTAGTAGTACACTATCCGGCGATTGATCCAAATGCTCCAACTCCCGGAAGAATAGATGAATTCCTTGTTGATTGGAGATGCCTTGCAGGTTTAGCCTTTCTACATTGCGCATTGTATTTTTCCCCATGCCTGTCTGCGTCCATAAAGACCACATCATTGAAAGAACCGGATATTGAGCTTGCCTCCTCCAATTTGCCGCAAATGCATTTACGAACTCATTGCTTGCGGAGTAATCAGAAATTCTAGGGATTCCCGCATATGCCGAGATAGAGCTGAATAATATAGAAAACTTAAGCGGATAATTTTTAAAGAAATGATACAGGGCATACATCGAATTCGTTTTAATATAAAGGTTATTCCTAAACGAATCGATAGACTTATTTTTCTGACCGTTAACTACCCCAGCCCCATGGATAATGCCGGAAATTTCCCCATGCTGTTCATGGATAATCTCCAGCAAGTCCTTTAATTCACTGTATTTCGAAATATCGCAGGAATAGTAGTGAAATTCACTCCCTGCCTGTTCAATGCGATTCTTCGTGTGCAGGAGTGCTCGCTGCCTGTATATTCTTTTGGTTTCGCTCTCTAGAAGATCTTTAGTAACGTGTTCAGCCCCGTTCAATTGATTAGATAGCTCGGCAAATATCTTTTGTTTTAGCATCGTCTCATCTTGTAGATCTTCATAGACATGCTCTGTTGGAAAGCTTGTTCTGCCCACTACTATAATCCTGCATCCGTACTTCGCTGCCATCGCACAAGCGATTTCTGCCGATATGCCATCTCCGCCACCAAACACGACAATTGTCGAGGAATTACTGATGTCCAGTGAGCTTTTAGAAGTCTCTTCTACAGCCTGAACTTTTAAAGCTCTTATGGTAATGTCGTTTGAATCAATAAATATGTCATGATCGCTAGGACCCCGAAATAAAGCACGATATATATGTACAATTGGAATTAAGTTATAGGCCTCTTCCAGCCATATAGAGCGTATATGATACTTATTCTTCAAATCATGAGCCATCGTTCTAGCAATTCCTCGCGCTGTGGAGCTAATGGGACAAGAGCTGCTTTCCCCAATGATCGATACAAAGTTTTTTGGGCTTTTAATTTCTTTGGCTTGGCTGTATAAATCTGAAATAATAAATAACGCTACGGCTGTTTGTTCAATTTTTACATTCCACGTTTGATGCTCCGCCTCATTTAAGACCTCATTAGAGTCCGTCACTAAAAATGTCATTGAAGGTAAATTTCCAGCAGAATCAACGTACGATGCTAAATAATTTTGAAATCCGACCTTATCATTAAAATCAATGAAATCAGAGCCCATATTCGGCGCCTTCCATCCACTTTCAGTGATATAAACTTCATGGAGCTTGATTCCATTCTGTTTAAATTGAGCGGCATAATGATCAAACATCTGATTTTTAATACCTATAAGCAGCATGCTCTCTGGCAATTCGTAATCAACACCAGCATCCCATTTTACATAATCGAAAGTATATCTCTGAATTTCAGACAAGCCCTCTTCCTCTACATCAACTTCATTCTCACGATGATATTGATCGCTCTGTTCGGGGCTCAGCAAAATGCAATGATCTAGCAGCCTGGCAACTTGTTCGAGATTAACCGCGTATAATAATTCCTGCTTAAACAGGTGGTATCTGCCGTTTCTCGACAATAAGCCGTCATAAATCGTTTCCAGTGAAAATACATCTACATTCATACTGTCAAAAGTGGTCTCTGACGCTATTTTTTCTATAGGAATATTAGCTTTCATGGATACTTTTTTTTTAATTTCCTGCATCAGTCCATTTACTTCATCAATTTCGGGATCTAATAAGGCGCTTGTGTCAACGACCTCGGCATCACTTTTTTTTTTAATCTCGTCCTGCAGCATAACATCCAGAAACTCATCAATGCTGGCGGCACCTATGACATCGGCCAAATCTCTATTCAGGTGCGGGAACTCCTCAACAAGGCCAGAGAACAATTCAACCATGTCGATGGATACGAGTCCCAAGTCCTCTTCAAATTTCATCGAGCCTGTAATTCTGTCGATTGGCAAGCCCGTAATCCTCGACAGCTCCCGCTGTATCCATTGTTCCAATGTAGCTCGCATGGAAGGCGTACTCGGCAGTTCTGGCTTCTCAACGGGCTCCATAACTTCAGGGCGGCTGTTCATAGAGGTTGCGGCTGCCTCGTTCAAAGGCAATAATTCAATCGAATGGGTATTTTGAGGGTCTTTGATTAAAAAGGAAGCGCCATATTTCTGTGCATCCAATGCACTTAGAATGATATTTTTATTCAGCTCCATTAAATCCATAAATAACTTGGTACGATCGGTCTCCACAAGACTCCCCTGCTGCAATTCGAACATTTTAAATTGTTCGTCAAAAAATTTATCAACGATAAACTGATTTGATTTGAAATACTCTTCAAAAACTAAATAATTCGCATTATTTCTTTCCATACAAAATCCATCCTTTCATTTATTCTTTAGTTCCATTCCATGCTCTTATTTGGCTTGTCCAAAGCATTGGCATGGTACACCCTAAAGTGGTAGGGGACATCGATACCTAAGGCATACATTTTTGTGTTAATAATGCTGTCATATACCTGCTTTGCCGTTTTTCCAGTTATTGTTGCCGAACAAATACTATTCCACATCGCTGTAGCAAATAATGCGCAATTTTTACTATACGACCAACCGTCATAGAATTCTGGAAGCAAGCTGTTCATCATGTCGAGGTTTGAGCTTGTAATATCGCACCGAATCGATACTCGGGGCCCGTAAATGTCTTCTACAACTATATTTCTGGCTTCTAGCCCAAACCACAAGCCATTATGCTCTTTGGTTTTACCCAAAGAGAATGTCCCTAATGAAAAGGTCTTTCCAGGAGCTAAGAAGAGTTGTCCTACAGTTATAGTACTGTTAGAGATATTCTCGATCGTAATGAAGGAATGCCGTCCTTTATCAAAAGGAACACCTAAAATTCGTATATCATCCTCATTCGTTGGATCTGAAAATAATCTGACAATGGCTACTTCCGTCGCATCCTTTTCATCCATAGGAACAATTCTCTTGCAAATTTGCTCAGTCACTGGATTTTGGATAGGCTTCTCGATATAATCAGGGTTGGCCTCAGGCCAAATGATTTCAGCAGGTTTACCTTCATTCCTGCTAACGCTGCCAACATGCTCTGCTAGTGTTACGCTTTCTATTGCTTGATCATTAGCCACCGCTGCTTCTTGTTGAAACTCAAATCCAAACATGCTATTGCTGCTTTTCAAAAAATCACCAATGCTTACACCTTGAGCTTTATCTTCTTTATGACTATGATCTTGCAGCATCATCCCTAAAAATTCTTGAACACTAACAGCGCCAGCAACATCTGTCAGGTCTTTATTTAAATCCGGAAATTCTTCGATCAGATGATAAAACAATTCAACCACATCTGAAGAAACCAGCCCTAAATCCTTTTCAAATTTCATTTCGCCTGTGATTTTCTCGGCAGGATAACCTGTAATCTTGGATAGCTTTCGCTTCAACCATTGTTCCAGTACTAACTTTGAAGGAATGCCTATAATTTCTGTCTGGGGATCACTTATTTCACTGGAAGAAGTATTTGGTTGATCGCTCCAAAAATTAAGAGCTCCATGCTTCTGAGCATCTAATGTATTTAAGACAATGGTCTTGTTAAGCTCCATTAAATATAAAAAAAGCCCAGGACTATTGCTCTCTATAAAATGAGCCTGCTGCAGCTCATACATTTTTCGCTGTTTTTCGAAGAATTGATTTACTATGATTTGATTGGATTGAAAATACTTCTCGCCAATGAAGTGTTTACTTGTCATTAAATTGCTTTCCATACTAAGAACTCACCTGCCAAATTATTGTTAAGCCAATAAAATCCTTGTATCTCAAAATTCCTTCCCGCTGTATGTATGACGACTTCCTCCAGATTCTTCAGTTACACTCCCCTTCTCAAAGGTTCTTATCTCGCGTTATTTTTTCACAAATACAAGATTTGCATGAGTCCAAGGGCGAAATATCCCATTTTCAACTCCTGGTTTGTCACACACTCGTCATGATCTCGTCACACGGCCGTCACAAACTAGTTATTTAATTTCTTCGACATGTATTACCATATTCCTCTAATAAATAACATTAAAATGATAAAAATGTTTATTCGACATAAATTTACAAATTTCTATCTAGGATTAATCAACGTGCAATCTTCAGGCATCGATCCTTTTTATCAACAAAAAAATCACCCCCTCTTGTTATAGAGGTGATGATTTTTATAGATTGCTTCCTCCTGTATGGCCTGTAGAAGGTGCTTTCTCCTTATTCCGGCTTATTTCCCACACTTGGATCAGGAATGTAGCTGCTTTGATAGCCATTATACTTCACATCGGTCACCATACCTGCAGACGCATGGTGCAGATCATGGCAATGGAACATCCAATCCCCCGGGTTATCTGCTTCGAATGCAACCACATATTCTTCGCCTGGCTTCACATTGAGGGTATCCTTAATTACAGGCGCACCATCAAGCGGTTGCCCGTCTTTGCTTAACACCTGGAAGAAATGCCCGTGCAGATGCATTGGGTGATCTTCGGTCTTCGATTGATTGACAAAGGTGACCTTTACCTTTTCCCCTTTATCAACCTTGATCGAGTCGGTATCTGGGAATACCTTTCCGTTAATCGTATATACCATCTCACCGTCCTGCATTTCCGTATTCAGATTAAGAAGGACATCTTGATCAAACGATTGATTCAAAGAGAAATTCGTCTCCGCTTGTTTGCCATATTTCATAAGATCGAAATGCGGAAGCTTTTCTGAGGCGTTGGAGACATCGGTCTGTACGGAGGAGCCTTCATACTGAATAACCGCTCTCATGTTCTTCACGCGGTCTTCTGATCCATGCTCTTCCAGCAGCCAAGAGCCGGGATTATTCGCTGTAAACTCGATGTCATACCGTTCACCAGGGGCAATAGCAATCCCTTGATCCGTAATAACAGCCGGACTGTTTATAGGTTGACCATCGGAAGCGACCACCTTGAATTCATGTCCATGCAGATGCATCGTATGTACGAGGTAACCCGCATTAATCAGACGAATTCGAACTTTTTCACCTTCCTTAACCACAAGCTTGTTTACAGCATCACCTGTCTTCCCATTGATGGTATACAGATCATACATGCTCATGTCGTGACCCTCCATACCTGCCATATCACCCATGTCCATTTGACCGTGATCCATGCCGCTCATATCGCCCATGTCCATCTTACTGTGATCCATATCTGCCATTTCTTCGTGATCCGCTTGTTTGGAGCTATTTGTTTTGGATTCCATGCTGCCCGAGCCTATCCATTCATCAAGCACCAGCGTATAATCCCGATCGTAGCTATCCTTCGGATCCTCAACGATCAACGCACCATAGAGCCCCTTATCAAGCTGATTGACGCTGTCTTGATGCGAGTGATACCAGTAGGTGCCTGGAATGTCCGCCTTAAACTCATACGTAAAGCTTTTGCCTGGAACAACAGCATCTTGTGTAACGCCGGGAATGCCATCCATCTGATTAGGAACAGGATAACCGTGCCAATGAATAGAGACGGGTTCCTCAAGCTCGTTCTTCAAATGAATCTTAACGGTATCTCCAACTTTGACCCGAATCTCTGGACCGGGCACAAAATTATTGAATGTCCATACAGGCAGTGTCTTCCCTTCGGATACCTCTAAATTACTCGCTTGCGCCGTGATTGTATATTCCTTGCCATCCACCTGTGGAGTTTCTTGTGTTAAAACCATGTTGCCGGCTTGATCTGCCGTCGATGGACGCTCTATCTCATTCTGGCTGCTATTCATATTCATGCTGGAGTGATCCATTGCTTCCATATCGTCCTGACCCTTGGCATTCGTACAACCTGCTACGATCATACTTATCGTACCGATGGCCAACAATATTTTTATACTCCTCTTCATTACCCTATACCTCCTCATCATTTTCTGTTACATAACCACTGTAAACAAAAAATGTGTGGAATCTATGAAGATATTTAAATTTTTAAGCATCTATTTTGAGTGTTTTCCCATAAAAAAAATCATCACCTCTTGTTATAAAGGTGATGATTTCTTTTGATTTACGGTATAGAAAGCATCAGGCTTATTGATTTCGAATCAGGTAATCAAATGCGCCTAACGCTGCGGTAGCACCGGATCCCATCGAAATGATGATCTGCTTGTAAGGTGCGTTTGTGCAGTCACCTGCAGCAAATACGCCAGGGATGCTGGTGGCACCATGATTGTCTACGACAATTTCACCCATGCGGGTACGTTCAATCGTGTCACCCAACCAATCGGTATTAGGTACTAGACCGATTTGAACGAATACGCCCTCCAGATCAACGTGCTTCGTTTCACCGCTCTCGCGCTCGATGTAACTAATGCCGTCAACTCTGTTCGAACCCGTGATTTCTTTCACTTGCGCATTTTTGATGACTGTCGTATTAGGCAAACTGTTCAGACGGTCTTGCAATACAGAGTCCGCCTTCAGCTCTGGCATGAATTCCAGAACGGTCACATGCTCTGTTAAACCTGCCAGGTCAATTGCCGCCTCAATACCCGAGTTGCCGCCGCCAACCACTGCAACGCTTTTGCCTGCAAATAGAGGGCCGTCACAATGCGGGCAGTATGCCACGCCTTTGTTCTTATATTCCGCTTCACCAGGCACGCCCAGGTTACGCCAACGGGCACCTGTGGAGATGATTACGGTCTTACTCTTCAGCACTGCGCCATTTTCCAATTCAACTTCTATGAGTTCCTTCTTCTCCAGGCGCTTCGCACGCTGTGCCTTCATGATATCAATATTGTATTCCTTCGCATGCTCCTCTAGGCTTGCAGCAAGCTTAGGACCCTCCGTGTATTTCACACTGATAAAGTTCTCAATACTTAGGGTATCATTCACTTGTCCGCCAAAGCGCTCAGCAACGATCCCTGTGCGAATTCCTTTGCGAGCCGCATAAATTGCCGCACTCGCTCCAGCCGGTCCGCCACCGATAACCAATACGTCGTAAGGCTCTTTATTCTCGAACTCGGATGCATCCGAGGTGCCTAATTTAGCGAGAATATCGTCGATGGTCATTCGGCCGCTCTCAAAGAATTCAGCATTCAGATGAACGGTTGGTACAGCCAGGATGTCCTTGCTCTCCACTTCTTCTTTGAAAGCCGCCCCGTCAATCATCGTATGAGTGATCCCAGGATTGAGAATACTCATCAGGTTCAGCGCCTGTACTACGTCAGGACAGTTGTGGCAGGATAGGCTAACATAAGTCTCAAAGTGGTACTCGCCTTTAATGCTCTTAATCTGATCAATTACGCTTTGTTCAACTTTAGGAGCTCTTCCGCTGACTTGAAGCAGTGCCAGAACGAGCGAAGTGAATTCATGTCCCAATGGAACTCCAGCAAATGTTACGCCAGTGTCTTCACCTACACGATTTACGCTAAAACTTGGAGTTCTAGGCAATTGTGTATGCTCTACAGTGATTCTGTCAGACATGCTGGATAGTTCATTAACTAAATCCAGCATGTCATTAGATACAGAATCCGTACCTGCACTGACTTTCAGCAGAACATCGCCCTCCATAAGCTGAAGATATTGCTCCAGTTGTTGTTTAATGTCTGCATCCAGTTTCATATTATCTCTCTCCTTAGATCTTACCTACGAGATCAAGGCTTGGCTTCAATGTTTCTCCGCCTTCTTTCCATTTCGCCGGGCAAACTTCACCTGGATGGTTACGAACATATTGAGCAGCCTTAATCTTGCCGATTAGAGTACTTGCATCGCGGCCGATGCCGTCTGCAGTAATTTCAACTGCTTGAACCACGCCGTCTGGATCGATGATGAAAGTAGCACGGTTGGCCATACCACTCGCTTCATCCAGCACGTCAAAATTACGGGAAATCGTATGGGAAGGGTCACCGATCATGATGTAAGTAACTTTGCCGATCGCTTCGGAGCTGTCATGCCAAGCTTTGTGGACGAAGTGTGAATCCGTAGATACGGAATATACTTCTACGCCAAGATCCTTCAAAGTTGCATATTGATCTTGCAAGTCTTCCAGCTCAGTAGGGCAAACGAATGTAAAGTCTGCTGGATAGAAGCAAACTACGCTCCATTTTCCTTTAAAGTTCTCGTCAGTTACCTCGACGAATTCACCGTTGTGATAAGCCATTGCGTTAAACGGTAGTACCTCTGTTCCAATCAATGCCATAGTTAATCTTACCTCCTAAGTATTTTGGTTTCGCAATTAGTATAGAAGCTTAAGACTAGTTTATCACACTGTCTCACTCATCTACACCAGTTCTTATTTATAATTATTATTATATGCTATTGATTCTCACTGTCAAACAACTTCACCAAGTCTTCATAATTTCCAATATGCCCTGGAAGAGCAGGGATTAGTCCAATGAACAGCATGCTCTTGTTGAATTTATATATAAAAACTACGGAATATTCTTTAATTTCTAGCTAGAAGCGTTTTTTTGATGGGTGCTATGATTTGGGGTGGGAAAGGAGGATTCATTCAAAGAAATGAAAACGCTTAACCGAATTAACCAATCTACTGTAGGGGGAGTGCAACGAATGGGTAGAAGGATCAAACAAAGTATCGCGATTTTGCTTGCAGCTATTCTGCTTATTCCTTTAGGATGGCTGCCTCCGGAAGCGAAAGCTGCGCCGGCAGCGGATGACCCGGTAACGGTGTATCACGAGTCCTTTGAGAACGGCCAAGGCGCTGCATCTCAATCGGGCGGCGCTAGCCTGACGCCTGTCACCGGTAAAGTATTTGACGGCAATGACGACGGAGCGGCTATATATGTAAGCAATAGATCAAATGACTATGACGCAGCAGATTTCAAATTTGCCGACATCGGCCTAGTAAACGGCAAAAACTACACGGTAACCGCATCTGTATATGTTGATCCAGATGAAATTATACCGGAAGGTGCACAAGCCGCTCTTTTAACCGTAAATAGCTATGGGAATTGGAGCAGTGCTGATTTTGAACCCGGAAGCTCCTTAATCCTTACCCAAGATTTTACCGTAGATACGAGCAAAGATACGGCTCTGCGCATTCAATCCAACGATAAAGGGGCCACTGTTCCATTCTATATCGGAGATGTTCTGATCACAGAGAAGGCGAATTCCGGCGGCGGCAACCCTGAACCGCCTAGACCGCCAGCGAAGGATTTCACGACCATTACCTTCGAGGACGGAACGACCGGCGGATTTGAGGGGCGGGCAGGCACGGAAATTCTAACCGTCACCTCTGAAGAGAATCATACCGAAGGCGGCTCCCGTGCTTTAAAGGTAGAAGGCAGAACATCTACATGGCATGGCCCATCGCTTCGTGTCGAGCAATATGTCGATAAGGGGAGCGAATATAAAATCTCAGCCTGGGTTAAGCTGATCGAGCCCACAAGCTCGCAGCTCCAGTTATCCACGCAGATTGGCAATGGAAGCAGCGCGAATTATGTTACTCTTGCACCAAAGACAATTAGTTCCAGTGACGGTTGGGTTCAGTTTGAGGGAACCTATCGTTATAACAGCGTCGGCAACGAATATTTAACAATCTATGTGGAAAGCTCCAACAACGCGGCGGCATCCTTTTATATCGATGATATCAGCTTTAAGAAAACAAGCTCCGGCCCCATCGATATCCAGAGGGACTTAGTTCCGATCAAGGAGGCGTACCAAAACGATTTCCTCATTGGAAACGCAATATCGGCGGAGGATCTGGAAGGCGTTCGGCTTGAGCTCCTGAAGATGCATCACAACGTCGCCACAGCAGGCAACGCCATGAAGCCGGACGCGCTGCAGCGCACGAAGGGCGATTTTACTTTTGACGCAGCGGATGCCATGGTCGATAAAATTCTCGCTGAAGGAATGCAGATGCATGGGCATGTGCTGGTATGGCACCAGCAGTCTCCGGAATGGATGAATACAACAACGGATCAAGAAGGCGACACTGTACCTTTGAGCCGTGCAGAAGCTCTCACCAATTTGAGAGCTCATATCAGAACGGTTGTAGAGCACTTCGGCGACAGAGTCATTTCCTGGGACGTCGTTAACGAAGCGATGACTGATAACCCGCCAAATCCCGGCGATTGGCAAGCGTCGCTGCGTAAGTCCCCGTGGTACCAAGCGATCGGCCCGGACTATATCGAGCAGGCGTTCCTCGCGGCCAGAGAGGTGCTGGACGAGAAGGGCTGGGATATCAAGCTGTACTACAATGATTATAACGATGATAACCAGAATAAGGCCGAGGCCATCTATAACATGGTCAAAGAAATCAATGAGAGCTATGCAAGCTCGCACCCTGGGAAACTGCTGATTGACGGCGTCGGCATGCAGGGACACTATTCGGTGAACACCAACCCGGCCAATGTTAAGCTGTCTCTCGAAAAATTCATTTCCTTAGGCGTAGAGGTCAGCGTTACCGAGCTTGATATTCAAGCCGGAAGCAACTACGAACTCTCCGAGAAGCTTGCCAATGCCCAAGGCTATTTGTACGCACAGCTGTTCAAGATCTATCAGGAGCACGCCGATCATATCGCGCGCGTGACCTTCTGGGGATTGGATGACGCCACAAGCTGGCGAGCTTCGGAAAATCCGTTGCTGTTCGATAAGAACCTGCAGGCCAAGCCAGCTTACTATGCAGTAATCGATCCGAATCAATTTATTGAAGAGCACGAGCCTGAACAGGACGACGCCAATCATTCAACGGCTAAATTTGCAACTCCGGTAATTGACGGTACTATCGACGCCGTCTGGAACGACACCCCTGGAATGCCAATCAATCGGTATCAGATGGCTTGGCAGGGAGCTAACGGAGCAGCCAAAGCGCTATGGGATAACGAGAATCTGTACGTATTGATCCAAGTGAGCGACTCCCAGCTTGACAAATCCAGCGCCAACGAATGGGAACACGATTCCGTCGAAGTCTTCCTGGACGAGAACAATGCCAAAACCTCGTTCTATCAGGATGATGACGGGCAGTACAGAGTTAACTTTGATAACGAGACTTCTTTTAACCCGGAAAGCATTGCGGCAGGCTTCGAATCGGCAACCCAGATTTCCGGCTCGAACTACACGGTGGAAATGAAAATCCCGTTCAAGTCGATTACCCCGGCCAACAATATGAAAATAGGCTTCGATGCCCAGATCAATGACGCCAAAGACGGTGCCCGTCAAAGCGTCGCTACATGGAACGATACGACCGGCAATGGCTATCAAGACACTTCCGTTTACGGTGTGCTTACCCTCATCGACAAGACCGGCGGCTCGAATGGCAGCGACGGTGACAATAGCGTTGGTAACGGTGGCAGTACTAATGGTAGCAGCTATAGCGGCAATAACAGCGGCAACCGATCTGCGCCGCAGACTGGAACCGTGGAGAGCAAGGACGGAGTAGTCACGATCAAGCCGGAGGTGAAGGTCGACAACGGACGTGCGACAAGCACAATTTCCAACGACAGCCTGAACAAAGCGCTTGAGCAAGCTAGTCCAGCAGCTAACGGCAAGAAACAAATCGTCATCGAGGTAGCGGAGCTGGCAGATGTCGAATCGTATGATGTACAACTGCCAACTTCAAGCCTAAAGGGTCAAGAAGCCTTCGAACTAAAGATAAAAACGGAAAACGCGACGCTTCAAATTCCAAGCAGCCTGCTGTCCAATGTGACTGTTGACGCTGAGCAAGTGTCCGTCCGCATAGGTAAATCTTCTACGGACGGGTTAAATACGGCTACCCTAGAGCAGATCGGCAGCCGTCCGGTAATCGATCTGAGCATCGCGGCTGGCGGCAATGTCATTGCCTTGAACAACCCTGATGCGCCTGTAACGGTAGCTATTCCTTACACGCCGACCGCGGAAGAGCTAAGCCATCCGGATCACATCGTTGCGCTGTACATCGATGGCTACGGCAGCGTAACAGCTATTCCAAACGGGCGATATGATGCGGCAACTGGAACAGTTGTTTTTCAAACTACCCATTTTGGTACTTATGCCGTGGCTTACGTATCCAAGAGCTTTGGAGATCTGCAAAATGTCCCTTGGGCTAAACAAGCTATTGAGGCATTGGCAGCTCGCGAAATCATCAAAGGAACGGCTGAGGAGAGCTTCTCTCCTGTGGCTTCGATCAATCGGGCGGATTTCATCGCGCTTCTGATTAGAACCCTTGAACTGAAAGGCAGCGGTAACAATGAGGCGGCCTTTAGCGATGTCCTGTCCACGGCTTATTATAGTCATGAACTAGCCATCGCCAAGGAGATGGGCATCGCTGCCGGGTTTACGGATAACACGTTCAGACCCGACAGCCCAATCTCCCGCCAGGATATGATGGCGCTGACGGCACGTGCGCTTGCAGCCGCCGGCAAGTTATCGGAAGACAGCGGAGCTTTGGACGCTTATGCAGATGCGGCGAGCATTGCCGATTATGCTAAGGACGGCATTGCAGCGCTGGTGAAGAACGGGATCGTAGCCGGCAAGAACGACAAACTTGCGCCGCATGATCCGCTTACCCGCGCGGAAACAGCCGCTATCCTGTACCGCGTCTGGAAGCTGCAATAACTCACCGCAGCGGATAGCTCAAGGCAACGAAGCAAGCTTTTAAGGCCCTCCCATTCCATGCTGGAAGTGGGAGGGCCTTATTTATTTTTTCACAAGATAAAATAATGGATCGTCTAAAATCCGGATAAATCATCATTCCGTTGATTAAAGAAACGCTCATTTATGCCAGCTGGCGTTAGATGCTCATAGATTAATAACCCTGATTTCTCCAGCATTCTCTCCATTTCATCATACTTGAAGCACCATCTTACGTTCGTCATCTTAGGAATCGGAAGGAATGCTCTCAACTGCAGTAAAAAACACATCCAACAGTTCTTTGTCAAAGCGGCTTCTCACATATTCCGCTAGCTTATCCAGTTCTTCCTTGCTGCCATACTCCAGGCATGCACGCCCTTCGCACCATAAAACCGTGCATTGAAACTTTCGCTGCACATGTTCAATAATATAATCCTGTTCGACAATTCCTCGAATAGCTGTCAATGCTCCATGCCCCTTTCAAAGTGTTACCCTCATATTTCGTGGGATATCATCATTATTCAAAATTTAAATATTTCTTTTCGATGACATTTGTCACAATCTATGACATTGATCACACATTTGGGATGCGGGCAGGAGCGACATGTGGTTGATCAACCGCCGTCATAGCGCTGGGAATTAGGAGCTGCAATCTGCAACCTGCGAGGGGTTCGAACAGGGCCGCTGGCCTCTCGGAGAGCATCCCTTTCGAAGGATATCACCCGGGCTGCGTTTGAATAAGGTAGCAATAATTGATTCTTATGTGCAAATATGAAAAACTTGGTATAGGTGATGCAAATGGATATTTCAGTAAATCAAAATATCTTTCCAGAAGAACGCAAAAGTACGGCAAGAGGAGGAAAACGCCCTGGAGCCGGCCGCAAACCGATAGGCCAGACCCGCAAAATTTCTCTAACATTACCGCCTTCCTATTGGGCAGAAATTGACCGGCGCTGCCTCAACTCCGATTATTCCATTTCGGAGGTATTACGAGCGATCGTAGAAGACTACCTGCAGGAAGCAGACCTTCTCGATGCTTCGAAATTATAATGGAGGAGAACGTATGTCGATTCAGCAGCATCTAGAATTGCCCGATTCCCGCCTGTTTTACAGGATAGATGGATCCGGGGAGCCTTTGATTTTCATTCACGGCAATTTTAATGACCATCATATCTGGGATCGGCAAGCCGACCACTTCGCCGAAAATGTACAAGTTATTCGCTATGACCTGAGAGGATATGGGCAATCAGACACCCCGACCGCATCCTTCTCCCATGTCAATGATCTTGAGCATCTGATCGGATATTTGAACCTGGACAAGGTCATCCTTGTCGGCTCATCCATGGGCGGGGGCATTGCCATAGACTTTGCCCTCGCCTATCCTGAGCGTGTACGTGGCCTGGTGCTGGCAGCTCCTTCTGTAACGACGCAGCGTTATCCGCTGAGCATGCTGTGGAAGGGCTTCATAAATTTCTATCAGCTTCGGCTCCGCGGCAGCCGATCCGCCATAGAAGCTTTTATCCAGGATCCATACTGGAGCTATTTTTTCCCTTCCGCTCAGAACATGGCGGCCAGAGAGCAGGTGCTGCAGAATGTCCGAAACCCTAACAATTTTTGCAGGTTTCCCCCTCATCTCGCCATCTCCACCCGCATTAGCACTATAAAACGGCTTGATGAGCTCCAGATCCCTGCCTTGATTATAGCTTCGGATCGCGATCACCCCTTCAATTTGAAGACAGCCGATGAGCTTGGTAGACGCATGCCTCAAGCCACAAGCGAGATCATCAAGGATTGCGGCCATCTCCCTTTTATCGAGAAGGCCGAGGAGTTCAATCAGACTGTTTTCACGTTCATTCAGCCTATCTTAAGGAAAACGTCTATCGACATACTATCTATGGAGCCAGACCGCTTCTTGGGGTAGTTTTTCTTGCGATATCAGGAAGACAAAGTTCCGTAGCCTAAAAAAAGCTGAGCGCAGGCAATAGCCTGCGTCAGCTTTGTAAGTAGTGTAAGCTCTTATTCGCTTGGAGCGACATATTTCTCATTAGCAATATTAAAGCTTCTGATCTTATTCCCCTCGTTGATATTGAAATCTACCATGTAAAACTTCGAATCGGAATCACCTTTCCCCTTGAGATCATCCAACGATTTGAAATAATAAAGATCATCTTTCAGAATGATATAACTATAGTTATTAAAAACCGGATTATGTATAGGCTCGTGCCCATAAGCCAGCACAATCTCGCTTGCATCACTGCCAATGCCTAATCCTCTCGTCTGGAACCGCCCCTCTTGGGAAGTCTCCGAAACATGCATGAAGATTAAAATATTGTTATGAAACCACATATTGATGCCTTCATAATGATATGATTTCATCGACTTAGCGTATATTCGTCATCAGCCTTAACCAACCTCTTGGAATCGATCTGGCTCTTATTCATGCCAATATATAAGATCTGATTTTTGGCTTGCTCCACACGAATAGACAAGGCCCGGCCATAACGAGGCCGGGCTTTCAAAGGCGGAAGTCAGCCTGCTGAACCCTTCCGCGCTATTACATTTTGGACATCATATTAACCTAAGAAAGCAATCGAACGTTTTACTTTCCTTGCGAATGCGATAGGATCATCAATCGACTCCCAGTGGATATACATCAGACGCGGCTTCTCGAACAGCCAGTGATTATGAACCGCCGTTACTTTGATTCCGTTATTGCGAAGATTCGTCAGCAATCGATTGACTTGATTTTGGAAGAGAGCCGTTTCTCCTAAACAAAGTGCGCGGCCTGAACTGTCCAGTGATTCAAACGAAAATAGTTGATAACGGATCAAAGGAGATGTGGTTCTTCTGCCTAAAATTGAAGCGTTTATCCTCCTATTTCTAGATACAAAACAAACCGGTCCTTGGGTTATCTCATGCTCCGTTCCACCTAAAATGCTTGAAAATTGATCACATAATCTTCTAAAGCGAGGACTTGCCTTCACTTGTTCCGCCAAATGAGTTCATCCTTTCAATTCATAATAAGAAAAACGACTTCCTAGCCAAACTGCATTAACCCAAAAATGCAATGGATTCTTTTGTATTTCTGGCAAACACAACAGGATTTGAAATGGCTTCCCAGTGCATATACATTAAGCGCGGGTTTTCTTTTAACCAGTGATTATGAAGGGCGGTCACTTTTATCCCCCGTTTACGGAGATTCGATAATAATCGATTAACCTGGTTTTGATGTACGGCAGTCTCCCCTAAACAAAGCGCGCGACCCGATTTATCTAAAGATTCGAACGAGAACATTTGCATTTGAACCAACGGGGATCGTGTTCTTCTTCCCAGGATGGTCTCATTTAAATCCGTCATCCGCGTGACAAAACAAACCGGCCCTTCTTCAATTTCAGATTCGCCTCCTAAGATTCTTCCAAATTGAGCACAGAGCCTTCTGAATTGTGGGCTTACCTTTACTTGTGCTGCCATTTAAATCCTCCTTAAATCATTTTCTACCCCATCATATGACCCATAAAAAAATATGTATTAGGCGAATCACTATTTTTACAGAATAAAAAACAGGGCATTTACTGAGGAAAAAAAGTAAAATCCACAACCTCATTCGGTTGTAGATTTCCGTCGATTTTTATATCTGATTCCAGTGCTCTTTCAGGAATCGATCACAGGAGCTTCTTCTCCTTCAAGAGCCTGTCCTAAGCTTATGGCTTCATGCCTGGTCCCATTCTGAATATCGCCCCTGAATATCTTGAATCGCCAAAAAGAGCAAAAACCCGACCTAACGTGGCCGGGCTTTAGAATTTATAATGTTCCTTTTATATTCCTATTTCCCTCATTTTCACAACCACTTGCTTGACCCTTTCATCCAGATCCGTCCCGTTAAACTTCGGGAGTTGCAAATCGCTGACGAGGATTCCGTCGCGCATAAACATAATACGCTCCGTCCGCGCCGCAACCTTGGCGTCGTGAGTTACAAGCATAACCGCAGTACCCTCGGCGTTGATTTCAGAGAATATATCCATAATCTCCTGCGCAGATTGGGAATTGAGCGCACCGGTAGGCTCGTCGCCGAAAATAATCCTCGGGCTGTTCATCAGCGCGCGGCATATTCCCGCACGCTGAAGCTGGCCCCCTGAAACTTGTGTAATATCACGCTTCTCAAGCTCCGCAATGCCTACCCTTTTCATAAGCGCCCTTGCTTTTTCCGTAATTTTTGCGGCGTTTTTTCTGCTGCCCCGCATAGACGGAAGAATGATGTTGTCGAGGATATTCAAATTTTTCAGCATCGTCGACTGCTGGAAAACAAAGCCCATTTCGGTTCTGCGTATATCTGAAAGCTCATTCTCTTCGAGCTCCGATAAATCCCTTCCGTCAAAGACGACTTTCCCGCCATTTACGGCATCCGTTCCGCTCAGGGCAAACATCAGCGTTGATTTTCCCGAGCCTGACGGCCCCATAACCGCAACAAACTCACCCTCGCTGATTTCCACGGACACGCCGCCCAGAACATTGCGTTTTTCATCTCCCTCGCCAAAAGATTTTACGATATGATCACCGATAATCATCTTCTTCATATGCCTACTCCTTTATATGTTCGGAAATTTTGATTTGTCCCGCACCCGATGTGCCGATGATTGTTGCGATAAGCACCGAGCCGATCATCATCAGCGGACTTAGCAGATATGCAGCAAGCGGATTAACCGTAAAGTGAAACGTCGAAGCTCCAAAGGAGGAGATCACCGCGCCTGCAAGCATCTCTCCGAGCGTGTTAGCCAGAAGCGTGCCGAGAACAATTCCGATAATGAGAACGAATACCGAACGCGAAATATATTGCGCCTGAATATCCGAGTTTGTAAAACCGAAGGCTTTCATGACGGCAATGGAGTATCTGTCTTTTGCGACAAGCATTTTCATAAACAACAGTGTCACCAGTACTATGATCATCAGTGCCACCGCAATGGCGGCATAGGAGGCCTTTCCGACAGAGCTTATTGTCGAGCCAAATGTCTGTGCAATATATTCATCGATGTCCGCAACCTTGGCATAATCAAACCTGCCTGTATATTCCGAAACCTTATTGTCGATAAGGGATGGATCTGCAAGCTCCGCACTGATCACGTACCACATCACGTCTGCCGACGAGTCGGTGAAAACAGCCTTTGCAGTTTTGCCTCCGTTGGTAATGTCAGAATAAATGCCGCTTACCGTAAGATTTCTCTCCTTCCCCTCGATCACCAATGTCATGACATCGCCGACCTTTTTGCTCAGCTCCTCCGCATTTAAAGTCGATAGCGCAATTTCGTCTGCTGCGGCAGGTGCTCTGCCCTGGGAATAGGCTGTTGGGAATATCGAATGATCGCCGAGTTCAATTTTTATATTTATATCCGAGCCGGTACCCGCCTTTGCTTTGAACGTTTTGGTTGTAAGAACGGCATACTTAGAAATGGCCTTATCGCTTTTCATCGTCTTTATAATTTCAGCGGCTTTTTGAGCTATATGATCAGTCTGCTGAATATCAACGCGCATATCGTAGTTTCCTATCCCCATGTATTCGATAAAGCCTTTGGAGGAAATCGTGTTGTGCAGGTTCTGCGGAACAATCATAATAAATGCCGAAATGATCAGCACCGTCAGCATAGTGGCGTACAGTTTTTTCCTGGCGAGAACATCCTTGACCCCTAGAAAAATATTCGTGTTAAACAGCCTGTTTCTGCTCAAAAGCATATGCTTAGCGCCTGTCGTTTTTTCCTGTGAGGTGCCAAAACGTATGGCTTCTGCAGCAGATATTTTCCGAAAGCGTCTAAGCACTCCGCTTACATAAGCTGTAATGGCAAGAAAAACAAGCAGGATGCCGATTATTCCGAAGAGCAGGGCCAACGAAGAATTGTCGCTTTCCCCCATATAAAGTCGTATATTTTCAAGAAGCATATCTTTGAATACTAAAGAAAGTGCATAACCGAGCATGCAGCCTGCCGCCGCAATTGCCGCATACTTGGCAAGATAAATCCTCTTGATATCGGAAACCCGCAGCCCTACTATCTTCATAACCCCTATTTCGCGATAATCGTCCTCGATTTTCGCAAGGAGCGTAAAGCGTATGCACATCAAGGCGATAGCCACGACAAGCACGCTAACTAAAAGGATTACCCCGATCATCATTCCGTCGGAAATGGCATTGATCATTTTGAAAAGCGGATATGTAATCGTTGGTCCGTTCGCTTCAAGTCCTGCAGAGGCATAAGCCGTTTCGAAAGCCCCTAAAGCCGACAAATCCTTCAATCTGAACTCAATCAGATACTCCGTACTGCCAAGGCTTTTGATTTCTGCGTAATCATTTGCACTAACCAGAAATCTCTTTGAAGAAGAGAGCATGGAGTTCATCTGCGAATCTCGCAGAAATCCCGCAACGGTAAATTCCTTTCCGCTTATTACTGCCTTGTCGCCAAGCTTTGTGGTGTGATCCCTCATATAGCTAATGGGGACATAAAGCTCGCCGTCGGATGCGCTTATGATGTTCCCATTAAGATCAAGCAGATAGTCGAACTTATCGCTCTGGACACTGAACCCGTTATCCTGGACACGATCCGCAAGCGAACGATCGCCTAATACAATCCGCGCACCGTCCATATTGAGAAACTCCAGCACTTGAAATTCATCGACACTGCTATTCTGATCCGCAAATTCCGTTAGCCGGGCAGTATCCATTTCACCCGTATGCATCTGCATAAAATGCGGAGTTTCCGCCCGTGTCATAAGCGTATCTATCGCGCCCGACAGATTGACAACGAGTATCGCCGCAAGTGAAACAAGCATGGCTGCAGCAGCGACAAATATCGTGGCTGTCAGCGTGATCAGTTTGCTTTTTGAAATATCATTGCGGATTATTCTGTAATACATAAGTCACCTCTGTTTTCAAGCTTCTTGACCGATTGCAAGTTGTACAGAATTAGGGAGGTAACACATAATAAAATCCCAGCGATAATAATGAGGAATCCTGTTCCCCTGCCGCTGCCCGTGCCAATAATATTTCCTACACTATCAGCAAGAGCTCCCCCGTCAACTAACAAAGGAGTAAACACATAATCCGCAAGTACACCCGCAAGCGCATAAGCGGCCACAAAGCCAAGCTGTGAAATTAACCCTATAAGCGACCAAGCTCTGCCCTGAACGGAATTCTCAATGTTGGTACGAACAAGAAAATCCAGGGTTGTGTTTGCCAATGGCATCATCGCAAAAAAGAGAAATCCCGAAATACAGAGAAGTACAATATTTTCGCGAAGTCCGAATACCGCCATAAATATGCCCTCGCAAAACAATGCAAGGGAAAGAATTTTTACATAATCCTTTTTGATGGGAAGAAACCCTAATATCACACTTGATACGAGCATTCCAGTAGCCATAATGGTTGCAAGTGTCCCTACTACGGAACTATCCGAAAAAGCGAGGATCATCGGCGTAGAAAGTGTTTCGATGAAGCCAAGGAAAAAAGTCATGACCGATGACATGATGACAAGAACAAGCACGCCCCTGTTGTCTGAAATGGCATCCCAGCCGTCTTTGAATTCCTGAATAAACGATTTTGCCTGTTCGTATTTTTTTGACACAAGACCTTTACGTACGACAAGGGTTGAAGTAACCGTTACAAAAAATGTACAGATGTCGATGACTAGCAGCAGCTTTATATCCGACACGGTGAGCAAAAATCCCGCAATTATGGGAGAAATCAGATATTTCGCCGAGCCTGCAACCTGAACAAAACCGCCTGCCCTTGTGTACTCCTCTTCGGTAAGCAAATCCGTAACCGTAGCCTTGTATGAAGGAGCAAGCAGCGATGAAAACACCGAGCTTATGGTGACGCCTACGCAAATCTGCCATAGCTGCGCTTCTCCGCTAAGCATGCAAATCAGAATAAATACAAGTCCCAATGCAGACAGGCCATCGCCCAGAACCATTAAAAGCCTGCGGTCATAACGATCCGCAAGCACTCCGGCAAGGGCACTTAAGAGAAGCGACGGCATAAACGCAAGCAGGGTCACAAGCGCCATGGCCGATGCCTTTCCCGTCTGCTGGAACACATAAATCCCAAGCCCGAATGAGGTAAGCCCGCTTCCGATCGCTGAAATAAATTGTCCGGACCATAAAAGAAGAAATTTTTTAAATGATTTCCCTGAACTACTCATGGCTTCCTCCATCTCTGTTTCCAAACATTTCTATGATGTACATCAGGCTCCCGCTTTTCGCTCCAAGCAGCCTTTCGATGTTGAAAACAAATGCCTGCATGCGTAAACCACGCTCTTCGTCCGTCATTTGAACCATATCATCGTCCATAACGGTATTCGCATAAATCACGACCATTTCCATGCACTCATACGGAAACGGTGTATTGAACATGCCCTGCTCTATCCCCTCGCGGATGATCTCCGTCAATATCGGCGGAACGCCGTTGATAATGACCCTATGTATTTTCTGATGCATCAGCGCGTTCTGCGGCTTATGGATTTGCTCCATAATTTCCTTGCTGCTGTCGCCTCCGCCGCTGATGTTCAGCGCCATGACAACGCGGATAATGCGCTCGACTACGGGGATGCTCTTGTCTGCGGCAATTTTCTGGGCCGCGCCTAAAAGACGGGCGCTATACCGTTCAATCAGCGCGTCCATAATATCCTCCTTCGACTTGAAGTGATGATACAAGGTTCCCCGCGCTATGCCGACCTTGGCGAGAATATCGTTTGTGCTTGTGCCGTCAAAGCCCTTCTTACCGAAGAGCTCATCCGCCGCATCCAGTATTTCGTTTCTGCGCTCCTCTGCATTTTTTACAATTCTCATTTATATGCCTCCCCTCACCATACCGACCGACTGTCTGTCTGTCTATCTGTCTGTTATATCTTAACATGTCATTATAGAATGTCAAGAGGGAGCGGCCCTCTGTACATCTTAAGAAAGAAAATAAGACACTAACCCTTACAGGTCAGTGTCTTCCGTAGTGAATCGGCCAATGCCCTTCAAAGCATAATCAAAAAATTGAAGAATGAGCGTCGTGTAGGATTCTCCGCTTGCAGCGAAATCACCAGACTTTTGATCATAAACCAACTCGCTAAAAAATGGACTTCCGTTTTATATTCTGAATTGATCAAGGTAACTGCTCCATCGTCTGCAACCGTATAAAAAGAATGGTAAGGATGATCGATAGAGCATACGACATACCCGTGGCTGGCCAGCTCCCTATACGTAGAGGCATTGCTTGCCTTAATCCCAAAGGCGCCATGCGAGAATACTACGAGCGGATATATTCCTTCGGCGTTGTCAGGGTACCAAAATTGTACATTCACGGCCCTGTTCTTGCCGTTATCTTCAAATTCCTCGATGCGGTTACTGTCGACGTATGTGTATGATGCAGTTGCGATTCCATATTAGCCCGTCACTTTGGGTATTTTATACTGCGGAAAAACAAGTGCAGGTACAAGCGCAAGGACTAGCAATAAAGTCAACATAATTGCTTTTACGACAATCCGGGAGGTTTGGTATTCCAGCTTCGTCGCTTTATTGCGAACGAGAGAATACGTCCCGATTCCCGCTAGTATGAACAGCAGCGCTGCAAGCAGTACCCAGCGGAAGCTTGGACATAAAGCAAAAATCCGCAGCCTCAGCGGCTATTCAGGTAAGATGACTAATAGCAAAGCAATAACAAGAATCAATTTAGTTAGCCGTTCAACCTGACGATGGCCGGCGTTTTGTTCCTTGCTGTCAACGGCTTCTGCGGCGTAAGTGCTCAGGCGCTGCTTCAATTGCTTGTCGACGACAAGCTTGCCAATAAGAGCTGCCAGCATCAATAAGGTTAAGCCCAAGTGCCAATAAGCTGATGAAAGCTGACCGAGTAACCGAATCATTTCTACGACAGTAAATAATACAGTCGAGGCAAGCGCTAACCGGTTATATTTGTTCCATGCCTTTATAGATATCTCCTCAAGCGTCGCAACCATTCCCGAGTTAGAGCTTAAGGCCAGCTTTTCAGACAAAAGCGGACGAACAGCCGCGGCCATTACGATGGCTCCGCCAACAATAATAGCCAGCGCAAGATTTTCAATGGCTTGCAAAACGATAATGAACATAGTAACCATCTCCTTTTCGAACTAGTTTTTAGTTGGTCAACCAACCAATAATGTTTAAAAAAAGAAAAGCAGCCCCTATTCAGTCATTGTATATGTAGTTCTCACCATTTTCTCGAGCTCCAAGTATGCGCGATCTAAATCAAACTCAGGGTTTAGCAGCTTCTGCAGGGCCAATCCGTCAAAGCAAGCCAGCATAATTGCCGCAACCGAAGCCGCTTCTTCTCCGGTGCTGCCAGCAACCTTGTGAAGGATTTTCTCAATTCCCGTTCGTGCGTTCTCCAACAAAGCATTTACACTATCCGAAATTTGAGGATTGCGAAGCCCCAAGGCAAATAATTCATATCTGAGCTTATACCAATCAGGCTGCCCTTCAACACGCTCCTTAGGTTCGTTAAGAGCCGCTTTCGCGAGATATTGGGAAGGTACGCTGGATTGGAGCCGCTGCATATCCTGCGTGTACTGCTGGGAGGAAGCTAATAGCAAATCAGTCAAGATTTCTTCCTTATTTCGAAAATAATAATGAATCAGCCCAGGCGTAATCCCCGCCTCGTTAGCAATATCTTTAATGGAGGCTTTCTCGTATCCCTTTTCTGCCATCACTTTGTATGCAGCTTCAACGACTTTATCCCTCTTCTGTTGTACCATGTAATCACCGCATTTCTTCATTTGGTTGGTTGACCAATTAAATCAAATATTAGCACAGCTTTAAGTGGGTAGCAAGGATTCATTTGTTCACTTACTCGTTCCTCATTTTGCTGCTCTCCATATGATCCCCCCCGTTAGCCAATTTTCTCTTTCAATACAGAGGCTTCAGTTTCAAGTTCATTCATGTTGCGCTTCCAGCCTTGCATAAACGTCTAGCTGGGTCTGCTAACGAGGTCAGCCGTTCTGCTTGGTCAAGCAATTGATTTACTTTTGTCATTACCTGTGTATCGGTTCGTCCTGATGTTTCAGCTTATCCGCCTGTTAATGCTCCGCGATTTGTGCTCTAATCGCTTTATACTCTGCTTGAGCCTGTTCAATAAATCCGGTCTCCTTTGCTACTGCCTGTACTTCTTTTGCCATTCGTTTCGTCCTCCTTTGATTTTCGACATGCAAAAAAAAGCCCATTCCTACTCATGGTTCAAGTGGGAAAGAGCTTTTGAAAGTTTATCAAGTGTTTGAATCAGTTAGTGTTTGGTTTGTTGGTTGTATTGTACGATCTTGCTTTCATATTTATAAACGCAGTTTATACTTTGTACTATCTCTTGACTACTATATCCTTACACCATATTTCTAATTTCATTGGGGGCATAGTTATTGTGCAGGAGTAGAAATTGTGCCCCTCTAATTCAACCTCCCCTATTTCTACATCATGTAAAAAATACGGCATTTGCGAACGAGATAAATCCTTTACCGCCACTTCTTTCTGGTATCCAACACTATGTTCAAACACTGTTCTATAACAACCATTAAACTTATAAGTCACATCACCATCTGAATCTTCATACACCAATGTTACTTCGTCAGCAAAATGATCGCAAGACAATTTCAACACCCATGCATCCCAGTAATGTAAGGAATCAATTTTCTCTTGAATTTCCTGTGCATTCAAATCTATTCACCTCATTTTTTATATGGAATATGTGCATCTGGACTTTTTGGATTCACTATATTCCCATTAATATCAAGAGGATTTTTATTTCCATCGTATAGATGCACATGGTCGTATTTGGTTACTTTGTCCGGTGGATCTATTCGCATACGTATTGTACCGTTTGCATCCCTTACGTGGACAAAACCATTATTTTCAGTATACGTCCAACCTTTTGGTAATCCATTAAGTATTTCCTTTTTAGACATATTCGGAATGTTTGTTGGGTTTATTTTACCGAAAGCTTGTCCTGTCCCCTTAGTTGTAGTCTTCTTAGCTGCACTCTTGGTACCTGTACCCTTGCTACCCGGCATGTTCGCACCTGCCATTGCCATAGCAAGTAACGCAACATATTCTGCCTCTTTCGATTCATAATACGCATCTATTAACTGTTCTCTTGCCCAACTTGCTCTGCCAGTATTATTCGTATAGGCACTCGTGCCTGTTAACAGGCCGAATAAATAATTGTACTGGTTTTCATCCATGAAAGATTTGAAGTTGTAGTGATTCCATATAAAATCCTTGGATACCTGATAATATTCATCCTCTTTACTTAAATCTTTCTCACTGATTTGTTTCAGTACGTCTCTAAGCTCCTGTATGTCATAGGGTTCAAATTTGAAATGTCCACTCGGATCAACATACCTCAGCGGATTATTCTCCACATAAACATACCAATTCAAACTCAGCGGATTGCTTATGCTCCCTTCATACGTATCCTCACTCACAAACCGGCCGATCTCCGGGTTATAATACCGGGCTTGGGCGAAGTAAAGTCCGTTACCTTCGTTTGGGTAACCCGTGTAGCCGAAATTGACGGCGAGTCGATCACTTGGCTGTGTGCTCTTATCCAGAACACCAAACTCGTCATAACGATACGTATCCTTCAGCTTCCCTTGTCCATCCTGCAATCCAACAATGCTACCCAGATGATCGTAACTGTAAGTCTCGTTCGTGCCATCGCTTAGATAGACATGCAAGCGATTCAGGCCGTAGCTGTAGCTCTCTATCAGCTCGTTGCCTTCGTATACAGACAGCAGATCATTGTAGGCCGATGTCATATCAACCAGGAAGTCCTGTGTTGTCGATGCCGAGACATCTTTGCTCTGGATTCGTACACCTTGGGCGTTGTAACGATACTCCAGCGATTTGCCGTTCCTGACTACACCGACAAGATAGTTCGCTGCGTCGTAGGTGTAGGTCTCTTGCTCCTGACCGCCTTGAACCGAAATTAAATTACCACGCTTGTCATACTGATAGTTCTTAGACAATGCGCCTGTCTTTTCCTGCTGAAGCTGGTTTGCTGCATTGTAGGTGTAGGTCGTTTCAGAGCTTCCCGTGCTCTTACTGATCCGATTGCCAAAGCTATCGTAGCGGTACTTATTCATCTGGCCGTTGTCGATCACTTGAATGAGTTGATTCAGTTCATCATAGGTATACTGCTTGTCGCGAGTCTGTCCTCCGATCTTCTCGATCCAGCTCAAAATATTACCAGCATCGTCATAGCGATAAGTATGCTGATTAATTACTTCACCAGCCCGGTTGCGTTCATTAGACTGTTGCAGCCGCCCCATGTTGTTGTATTCGTAGGTGGTGTTACTGCCGTTCGCCGATTTCTTCTCGGCAACCTGTCCTACCGCATTGTAGGTGTAACGAGTGATTCCTGCTTTGTCCTCCACGGTTGTTAATCGCTGCATGGCATCATAGCTATAGGCCACTTTCTGGCCGTCTGGTGTTGTTAACGTATCTTTCAACCCTGTAGGTGTCCATGTGTAGTTCACCGTTCGGCCCTTCGGATCGGTAACTGAAATAATTTGTCCCAATTGATCCCGCTTCACTTGTGTATCCCCATTCCAGTCTTTCAGGGAGACAAGTCCGCCGAGCTTATCGTATGTGAAGCTGGCACGCTGATCATGATCATAGACGATCTCAGTAAGCCGGTTTTGGGTATCATAGGTATGCTTCGTCACTTTACCATCAGGATGAGTGATGGTCAGCAAATTGTCTAATTGATCATACACATAACGAGTTTGAAGTCCTAATGGATTAGTCTCTTCAATACGGCGACCCAATTTGTCGTATGCGTATTTCATCGTTTGTTGTTCTTGATTTGCCCCATAACGAACCTGAGCAATACGGTTACCTGAAGCGTCATAGCTGTAACGTGTTTTGTTTCCTTGAGCATCCCTCACTTCCGTCAATTGCCCAGAAGCATCATAATCGTAAATGGTCGTATGATTCAGCGGATCTGTCTGACTGGCTAACTGTCCTAGAGAAGTATAAGCAAATCGGGTCACTTGTCCACCGATATCCGTAATCGTCAACAGCTGTCCCTTCGCATCATACGAATATTTCGTTTTTTGACCCAATGAGTTCGTTTCCTCGATCATGCGCCCGGAAGGGTCATAGTTATATGTCGTCCGGTGCTTAAGTGCATCCATTACGGCAATTAATCTGCCATTTCCATCATACTCATACGAAGTTACGCCCCCGGCTGCATCCGTAATGCTGGCAATTTGTCCGTTTGGAGTATACGCATAATGAACAGTTTGACCTAATGCGTCAATTTCCTGAAGTAGACGGCTATTTCCATCGTATTTGAAGCGTGTAATACTACCAGCAGCGTCAATTTGTTGTTCTACTCTGCCGATGGCATCGTAGCTCAACTTCGTGACAGCGCCATCTGCCATTTTGAACTCAGTCATCCGCCCTATTACATCATAGCTGTAACGAGTGCTGTTGCCACGGGCATCCGTCTCTGAAATCAGATTGTCCATAGCGTCATACTGATAGCTTGTTTTTCCGCCTTCGGCATCCGTTATAGAAGAGATTCGGCTATATTGATCATAGCTGTAACGAGTTATGCCTCCATCCGGAGCAACAATTTGCTCGGTGCGACCGTTCGCGTCATAAATATACTTCGTAGCATAACCGAGCGGATCGACTACGGAGTCGAGTTGACCATTTCCGTTATACCGATAGAGCGTTTTGCCTCCAGCCGCATCTATAAGCTGCTCTTGTTCACCTCTTGCATTGTAGATCACTTGCGTAGATTGACCCAGTGCATCGGTTATTTTCTCGACTCTTCCACTCGGGCTGTAAGCATAACGATATTTCCCTCCGGTTGGGTCAGCAGCTTCCACCAGACGATTCAAGGCATCATAATTACGCTTGTAAGATGCCCCTGTTCCATCTTTGATCTCTGACGGGTTGCCATTCCCATCGTAGGATACAGTGAGCTTGCTCCCGTCGGGAGCAGAAATGGCCGTTGGCAGCCCTTTAGCATTGTAAGTGTATTCTGTCTTATGGCCCTCGGCGTCCGTCATCGTAAGCATATTTCCATGAGCATCATAGGAATACGTCGTCTTGTTTCCTAGCGCATCAGTTACTGAGGTAACACGACCCACGGTATCATAGTCGAATTTAGTGACATGACCAAGACCATCCGTCACCTGCTTTACGTTACCGCGATGATCAAGTACATAGCTCGTTCTTGAACCGTTCGCATCCTTGCTCTCTACAAATGATTCCTTGGAATGAAATACCGGTATCTTCATTTCGCTGTCGCTGGATGGAGGTCCTACTTCAATAGCTGCTGCATTCGGCATGCTGCCCCATACCCACTGACTTCCAACAAATACGGCAATTCGATCCCAATCCGCAAAATCCGTATCCTGCGCGTTGAAGGAGTAATCATTAGTCTGAGTAAATTCAATCCAGCGATCCTTGCTGATCCGTGTGTGAAGATCCAATGATGCTCCTGGCTCAATCACTCCGGCCCCTTCATCAAAGCTGATCTCCAAAACCGTATCTACATTCATTCCCGGTTGCTTTAGACGGGTAAAGCTCCCATTCACGCGGTAATTGCCGCCGATACTCGACCAATCACCCCAGAACATTAACCGATCCTTACTATCCGCTGTGAAAAAATATCGAATACGTATATCCGATACTGTAATCGGCGCATCGGAAATATTATGAAGTCGATACCATGGATATAATGTGTTATATTTCTCAGCTCGGTTCTGATTGTACATCTCCACTCGAAGTGGATTACTTCCGGTGTCTGGAGCCATAATTGCTTCGTCATAGGCAGGATCCGGTGGATTCGGATTGTTATCTCCGCCCTGATCCCCTGTACAGGAGGTTACCTTTTTCCATACGCTCCATTCATCCCCGTTACCCGGCACTTCACCAAGTGTCCACCACTTGGCACGCCACATGCTGCCATTGTAAGTAGCATGATCACCATTAACATATACTTTCTTGATATCCCAAGCAGCAGCGTTACAATTCTGTGGAGATGGCTCCGTATTTCCATTTCCACTATCATTTCCGTTATGGTTACCGCCACCGTTGCTCGTATCGCCGCATTCGCTAACTTCCTTCCACACATCCCAGTCGGTTCCTCGCGGGGCCTCGCCCAGTGTCCACCACTTGGCCATCCAGGTTTTCCCCTGATAAGCGGCATAATCACCTGCCACATATACCTTCTTTGCATCCCAGGTATCGGCACTGCATGTAGCCGAACCGACCTGACGAGCAGTGTTCGAACTGGCTAGTAACTTCATGAATGAAGTGGTCGCTGTCTCTGCTGAAGCCAGCATCACTACACCAGAATCGGCTGACGACTTAGCTGTCATGCTCTCCATCTGCGCTACAGTCTCGTAGCTCGGTGAATCGGCTGCTGACGTACCTGCGGCGCCGCCATCCGGGTAACGAAACGTCTGCTCCCCTTTAGAGTCAACAATCTTGATCAACCGGAGTTGATCATCGTAATGGTAAGTCGTAGTCAAGCCTGTTCCTTCTTTAAGGGTCACCGTTCCTTTCTCTTCATCATAAGAATAGGTCTGACTATATCCATCAGCATAACGGATGCTTGTGAGTCGGCCTTTATTGTCATAGGCCATGGATCTTAAGGTGATATGATCCGGGCCGTTAACTTGTGTAATTCGCCCTTCGGCATCGTACACATAGCGATACTCGGCACCTTCCACATCCGTCATGCCGGAAAGGGCACGCCCCTCATAGGTATAACTGATTTTCCGCCCACTCTGATCACTCAATCCAACCAGCTTGCCCTGTGCGTCATACGAGAAAGTCAACGAGTTGCCCTCTCTATCCGCCCGGCTCAATCGACCGTCCGAGTAGGATAGCCGAAGTGCTACTCCCTGCTCATTCTCATACATAACAGGTAAACCTTTGGTGTCGAAATATAATTTGTTCCGATCTTTGGTTACGAGTACAAATTGTCCGTCCGCTTGACGGCTCAGTTCATGATAAACCCCTTTTCCTGCACGATATGTACCATCCTGCTGCTTGTCATATCGTTCGATATGTCCATCTTCAAAGCGGATCAATACAGCACGATCCAAATCCCGTAACCGCTCACTGAACGTGTGGCTCCAAGCTAAGCCTAATGCACTAAAATAATCATCACGAGAGTTATAAGTACGTGTAAAAAATAATGGAAAGCTTCCTCCGATGTAGATATCACTTGTAATCCCAAGATTATTCCCCATTCCCATATGAGCCGGAGTATTTGTATTCGTGCCGGAGAGCATATCCACCACACCCATGTTGCCGCCTAACACCGGTTCCTGCTGCGGGATACGGATCTCATTAGCCGGATTAATTACAAGTATATTTGTACCGACAAGTGTGTCCTCATCAATTACTGAGGTCAAATGATTGTCCTTGGCAATATCACTCTGCCGACGATCATCTCCGAAATAAGCCAGCGCCAGTTGACGCATATTATCAAAAATACGGTATCTATGATTCGTTACCGTCAAGCTTGGTTTCCCTGACCCGGCACCAGCTAGTTCCGCCTCAATCTTCGTCTGAGTATACGGTGTTATTCCCACCTCGGCCCACCAGCGACTATCCTCGACCTTAGCATCCAGAGTGCGCTGTACACCGTTAGCGGTTATGTTCAGCTTAACCGTACTAACACCATGGCTCCGTCCTTTCTGCCCGTAGACAAGGAATCGATCACCGGTCGCTTTAGGACTAATAGCGATATCCGCGCCGCCCTGACCTAGTACCGTAACCGGATGTTGAGAGCCGTACCCTTTGTATTTGTCCTGAGGCTCAATAAGAATGTCGTATGTACCTTCTGGAACCAAAGATCCGCCGCTGTCCCTCCCGTTCCAGACAAATTCATGAGTAACATAACCTCCGGCGTAGTTCCGCTCCTCCTGAATAATTGCCGCGATTTGCCCGCCGCTCATCAGCTTGATTACCGTAGGATGATCCTGCTCCCAATTCCAGCGTATACGAGTCGATTCTCCTTGACTTGGCTGGAACACTGCGGGTTCAACACGAATAAATCTTCGTTGTTCGGGCGGTGCTGTTGCTGCATATGCACTCTCCTGCCAAGGCCATACCTGTAACACAAGTAGTACAGTGAGTAACAATGCCACTCCCTGCTTCATTTGACTCCACAACTTACGACTACACATCTCTTATTCCCTCCATAGCTTCGAATAGTGATGAAAGAGGAAAGACCCTAATGTGACTAGTTACTTATAGGTTTATGGTCCTATGATAAATTCATCTATAAGATGTATCGTCTTTTCATAGGAAAAACTACATAGTTATTCCGAATATTTAACATCAATATGATGAATTTGGATAATCGAACAAAAAACCACATATAGCCGCAGCTCTATGTGGTTGAATTTAGACGCAAAAAAAGCGACCTAATCCTATTCAGTCATTGTATATGTAGTTCTCACCCTTTTCTCGAGCTCCAAGTATGCGCGATCTAAATCAAACTCAGGGTTTAGCAGCTTCTGCAGGGCCAATCCGTCAAAGCAAGCCAGCACATCGATAAATTTAGTGTTCTTCTCAAGCTGCATCCGTCATTCGCATATGCGACTTCCTCCAGTTGCCCCGCCAATAATAACCGAGAATGAATACAGATGCTGCCGCAAAACCAATCGGAAAGCAAAGCCATATCGAATCAAACCCATAGTTCTCACCTAAATAGGCCGCAAGCGGAATTCGGATAAGAATCATTGTAATAAAGGAAATAATCATCGGAGCCATGGTCGCCCCTGCAGATCGAACAACACCAGCGATGACACTAAAAACACCATAAATCATAAATGACCACAGGGTTATGGCATTGATTTGCATCCCTAACTCCATTGCCTTCCCATCCAGAGGCAAAAATAAGGCAAGCGCTTCTCGATTAAACCCGTACAACAGCAAGACTAGCAGACCTGTCATCACGATATTGAAGATTACCCCTGCCCATGCGATATGGGATACTCTCCCCCACATTCTGGCTCCGATGCTTTGAGCGGCCATAGAGGTCACCGCTCCGCCAACGGCTACGGCCGGTAATTGTACGTAGTTGGAAATCTGATTGGCTGCTGCGAATGCTGCCACGGCCTCATAGCCGAACGTATTGACCAGCTTAATAAGCAATACATTGCTCCCAGAAACAACGACCATATTGAGCCCCATCGGGAACCCCTTCAGCGTGGCAAAACGGATAATGGAACCGTCTATACGCAGCAAATGCAGATCGTTTTTCGTGATGCGCAAAAAATATTTTTTTGCGTACAGATGGAACAGGAGCAGGGTGAAGCCAATCATTTGAGCCAAAAAGGTAGCCGTTGCCGAGCCGGCAATGCCCATCTGCGGGAATGGACCCATTCCATTAATGAGGAGCGGATTCAGTATAATATCCAATACAACGGAAACCAGCAAATAATAGACGGGTGTTTTAGAGTCCCCGGAGCCGCGCAATATGGCCATAACCAGACTAAACCCGAAAACAAATGGCACACCGGCGAAAATAATTCGCATATACGTATTGGCCATTGCTACAACATCAGGCGGGGTACCCATCCAATCAAGAATGAAGGGAGTAAAAAAGATGCCCAATAGTGCAGTCACAAGAGATAAAATGAAGAAAAAGGTTACACTTGTGCCTACTACTTTTTTGGCATGCTCGATCCTTTGCGCCCCAAGATGCTGCCCAATCAGAATAACCAAGGCCATCGCCATCCCGAAAATAGCACTAATGAGAAAAAACATAATAATAAACCCGTTCGATGTCGCTGCCAGGGCTCTTTCGCCAAGTAACTTGCCGATAAAGATCGAGTTGATGGAACCGTTTAAGGACTGGAGTACGTTTCCTAATAAAATTGGAATGGAGAACAAGAATAGCCTTTTAAAAATAGGACCTTCTGTCAGCAAGGCCGGCTGATGCGTTTGAACCGCTGTAGAACGCATATAGAATCTCCTTTACGATACATCGATTTCGCATTTCGACCTTTATTCTAATGCCATCCTTAGGGTGCATCGTAAGCAACGGCTCCGGCACAGGAGGCGTGTCGGCAACCAACCTCTCCTTATAATTTCATGTATTTCTGTTTCTGCTTCCCTAGGCTGTTCGCAAGCACAGACTTTAATCTTCTGATCCCTTCATAAACCATCCAAACAAACAAATACGAAAACAATACAACGATCAAATATTTCACATAGATATGAATATCTTTAGCTGCTAAATAATAACTAAGAAAACTTATGGGAATAAAGTGAACCAGATAATATGTAAACGAAGCTTGATTTAGATATCTTAGTATAGGGCTAGCCCGATCAAAAAACTTCTTGCCTAACGTAACGAAGAAAATAACCGCAGCGCACTCATAGATGCCCTTCGTAAGGATCCATACCGGCATCAGATACTTGCCCATGGCTCCTTGTGTCATATGTAAGTACTCAATCATGATATATAAGAGCATTAATATAACAAATAAAATTTTGGATGCCCCCGCCAGTTGGAAGACTCTTTGCTGCAGCCTGTCATCCGAAGCAAAAATAAAACCGAATATAAAAACACTGAAATAGACAATGTTGTTGGCCCAATCCAGGACGAAGTTTTGCTGACCAAAGAAAAAAGGCCTCAACAAAATTTCAACCCACACCAAACCGAAAATAGGAATGAGTATTTTGTTGCCGCGGCTTAAATACGACGATATCTTTTTCAGCTTAGTTTCATCGCCGGCCCACTTTGTAAATAGCGGCACGCTAACGAATGTGAAGATGAATAAATACAGCAAAAACCATAGATGGGCATACGCTAAATAATGAATGAATTTTGCGGAGAAAAACTCCGAAGCAAAATGCACGATATTTCCCGAATATCCTTCATACCGTGCTTTGAAATAAGCCTGTACAGGGCATAAAAGGACTGTTCCCAGCAAGAACGGGATCCCGATCTTGGTTATGCGTTCCTTTATATACACGGCTCTCCCTCTGCGGTGAAATGAATAATAAGCCGCTACGCCTGACACAAAAAACAATAACACCATAAAAAAACTGGCGAGCGGCGATTTAATCGCCAAGAATGGCAGCACCCGACTATCGTAGATGGTTGTTTTAATATATGTGCTGCCAATCTCGGTATAGGTCAAAGCGGCGTGATAGGGGATTAATGATAAAATGACGAGAACTCTTAACCAATCGATATAATACAGTCTTACCTCTTGCATTACGGTGCTCTCCTAAACGTTGTTATATTTACATAATTGTAAGGGCTTATGCAGCTTCTATTTGGCATGTTTCCAGCGGATTGCTGAGGGGATACATCACATAAACCACAGGTTGATTAGAATTCCAGTCATGAAATAAAGTGAGGCTGAGGTGTTCACGGATTATTACCTTAATTAAAGTAGATGATTATCGTATGAAGGAAGTAGTATTACGCAGATATTTTCTGAAATTCATTCTAAATATAATAATTTAATTCTATTATTGGAATAATTTCTACATTAAATTTATATTAGTTGATAAGTTAAAATTTGTATATATAAATTTTATGTATTATCAAGTCGACTTAGGGCGCAACCTCCCTTAGTTGAATAAAGCGTAAGCTTAATCTTATCCGCGTTCATGTGCTTAAGCGCGGAAAATCCACAACCTCATATGGCTGTGGATTTACATGGTGAAAGCAAGGGAACTCAAGCCTTCTTACAAGTTAGGAATTTGCCAATCTATTTCTTGAAGCCCCATCTTTCGTAGAAATTCGTTAGCCCGAGAAAACGGCTTGCTGCCAAAAAAGCCCCTATGGGCAGACAACGGACTCGGATGCGGCGAACGAATAAGCATATGCCGTTGGTTCGTAATGAGCTCGGCCTTCTTCTGAGCGTGGCTTCCCCATAACAGGAACACGACAGGCTCATTTTTTCGATTAATCGTTTCAATGACTCTATCCGTAAAGCTTTCCCATCCTCTGTTTCTATGAGAATTCGCTTCATGCGCCCTTACTGTGAGCACCGTATTTAGAAGCAACACCCCCTGCTGCGTCCATTTAAGCAAATGACCGTTATTGGGAATGAAGCAGCCCAAATCATCCTGCAGCTCTTTAAACATATTTTGTAAGGATGGAGGTGTGCTTATACCCTCTTTGACCGAAAAGCTTAAGCCGTGAGCCTGTCCCGGTCCATGATAAGGATCCTGGCCCAAGATTACCACCCTAGTATCAGCCAGTGATGTATAGTGCAGAGCGTTAAAAATGTCGTATTTATCCGGATAAATGGTCTTTGTCCGATACTCATCGATGAGAAATTGCCGCAGATTTAAGTAGTATGGCTTCGAAAACTCCTGCTCCAATTCAGACGCCCAGTCATTCTTCAATATAGCCATCTCAAGTTCTATCCTCCCACCATTGTAAAAAAAGATATAACAAAATTATATCATAAGGTTCCTTTTTCGTTCGATATATGCATCTATATGTAGATGTAGATCGGCTTTGGGACAAGCCAATAAGAATCCCCTTCTTTTTAAAGAATCATTTTACATTTCTAAAAAATAAAAGGAAATAAGCAGGCTTCTGTCGAAGCTTAGCTTACATTAATTTAATTTCCAATCGCGAAGTTGAGAAGGTGACATAGTGGCAAAACAAAAATTTTATGTGGTTTGGGTAGGCAAAAAGCCTGGAGTATATCATTCGTGGGCCGAATGTCAGGAACAAACCAATCAATATTTTGATGCAAAGTTTAAATCATTTAACTCTAGCAAAGAGGCCGAGCAAGCTTTCCAGGATGGGTGGCAAATGCACTGGGGCCAAAAAAGTACAGCGAAGCCAGTCCATGAGAAACCAAATTTACTCGTAAAAGATCAAATTGAGGAAATTGATATGGATAGCATAAGTGTCGATGTCGGTTGTAGCGGAAATCCAGGGATCGTTGAGTACAAGGGAGTAGATACTCAAACAGGTGAACTCCTCTTTTATCATGGGCCCATACAAAAAGGAACAAATAATCTCGGAGAATTCATTGCGATTGTTCACGGACTAGCATATTTGAAGAAAAAGGGCAGCAACAAGACCGTTTATTCCGACTCCAGAACCGCACTTAGCTGGCTAAAAAAGAAAGAAATTAACTCTAATCTTGTAAGAGACTCTACCACAAAAGAAATTTGGGAACTTGCAGACAGAGCTTTGAAATGGCTCCATGCAAACACTTATGAAAACAAAGTATTAAAATGGAATACCGAAGCTTGGGGCGAGATCAAAGCAGATTTCGGCAGAAAGTGATCAGTTCATATTTTAGGGAGGCACCCTGATGGCGTATATGATACCAGAAATTATATATCCCTGCCTCAAAAAAAGGCCGCCTCAAAGCGATTCGCTTTTGAGTGCGGCCTCTCTCTTTATGAAACGGGGGCGTCGGACGCTTCCTATTTCAAAATTTCTTCAATACGGTTCAGAACATCTTCGCTGAGATCGATGCCCGACGCTTTGGCATTTTCCGTGACCTGCTCCGGACGGCTGGCGCCGACGAGCGCGCTCGCTACGTTCTCTTGACTCAGAATCCAAGCCAGCGCAAGGTTGCCTACGGTAATTCCCAATTCCGCTGCAATCGTTTCAAGCTGCTGAACCTTGGCAATCTTCTCTTCCGTAATTCCTTTGCGCATCCAATCGAGCTTAGCCGCGCGGC
Source organism: Paenibacillus lentus (assembly GCF_042714055.1). Classification (GTDB taxonomy): domain Bacteria; phylum Bacillota; class Bacilli; order Paenibacillales; family Paenibacillaceae; genus Fontibacillus; species Fontibacillus lentus_A. The sequence goes on along the minus strand of NZ_JBHGVC010000005.1, from coordinate 68,859 downwards.
TGTCCTGCGGGATGTCGGTAGCGGACGTATATTTGCCGGTCAGCAAGCCTTGTGCAAGTGGAGAGAAGACGACTTGCCCGATGCCTGAACGTTCGCAGAGCGGAATGACCTCCTTTTCGATATAACGGTTGAACATATTGTAAACAGGCTGGTTGACGACAATACGATCTAGTAGATAACGGTCGGCAACGCCAAGCGCTTCCGCGATTTGGGAAGCTTGCCACTCGCTGACGCCAGCATATAACACTTTGCCTTGGCGAATCAGATCGTCAATAGCGCGCAGCGTTTCATGCAGCGGCGTTTCCGGATCATGGCGATGGCAGTAGAAAATATCAACGTAATCGTGGCCAAGGCGCTTCAGGCTGGCGTTGGCCTGTTCGACGATATGCTTGCGCGACAATCCGCGGTCGTTCGGGCCTTCGCCCATGGGCCAGAACGCTTTCGTAGCAAGCACGTAGGATTCACGCGGATAAGCCTTCAAAGCTTTCCCAACTAGCTCTTCCGCAGCTCCCTTCTCATAAACATTGGCTGTATCGAAAAAGTTAATCCCCAGGTCGTAAGCGGCTTTAATGGAATTTACCGCATTCTCGCGTTCCACGTAACCTCCATATGTAAGCCAGCTCCCCAAACTGATTTCACTTACTTTAAGTCCGCTTCCGCCTAATCTTCTATATCTCATCTTATAGGCCTCCTTAATAAATATTGTAACCCTTTCCAATCTCTCTTTTCATTCTATATAATCTCATATACAATTTGAAGAAGTGAAATGTTTTTCACTTAATTATATGCAGTATAGATACTATATAAAATATAGTAATGATATATCGGAGGGATGTCTAATGACAACAACCAAAAAAGCTAGCAGCTATATTCCAAAGACGCCTGAACATATTGAATGCAACATCGAAAAAACATTGGACGTTCTGGGTGGCAAATGGGCGTTTCTTGTCATCAGGGAGCTGTTCTGCGGCACTCTCCGGTTCGGGGAGCTGCAGCGGAAAATTCCTAGCATAAGTCCTCGCGCATTGACCAGTACGCTCCGGCATCTGGAAGAGAAGGGGGTACTGGAGAGGAATGCATTCCCAACGGTGCCCGTGACGGTCGAATATTCGCTGACTCCGAAGGGGCAGGATCTGCACGTCATATGCCACGAAATGAAGCTGTGGGCGGCCCGCTGGACTTAGGATGCCTGTTCTGTTTTTACCCGCCTAAGCCATCAGCCTCGGCATCTAACCCCGCAGCAGAGATTTCTCACCATCGATAATAGACGTTTGTGCCCGTAATATGTGCCGATCGGTCACTGAGCAGGAACGAAATAAGCTCCGCTACCTGCCGTGGAGTAAATGGCTTCGAAAACTCCAGAATACAGTAAGAATAATAAACTTGTTACCTAGCTGAAGGAGATCTCTTAATGAAACAAGCATTAAATATTATCCCTGATAAGTGGAAACGAAATGGGATTGTAACTATAGGCGGCATACTACTTGGGGCAGGACTTGCCGATTGCCTATTCGCCATGAATCAATTAGATTTAAATCAAACCGCTAGAGGACTAACCATCTTTAGTGCCGGCCTCACCATCCTAGTCATCATGGATAACTCCAAAACGCAAAAGAACACCGAGAAAATCCAAAAAGAAACCCAATTTCGATTAGAAAAAGTAGAGGAAAAGCTAAATACAATTCATCAATCTCAACAAATGACTGAAGAACAACTTCATGAAATAAAAGAACTTCTGAAAAAATTAAATTCGTAGAAATTGTGTTATTCCAGGTGAAAAACAAAAAACACCATCCTCCTGGGGATGATGTTTTTTGTTTGGTGACTCCAACCTTTGCCTGAATCGGTCGCTTTTCTCCACTCATTACATCAGATCAGACTTTTTCAACAATTGCTGCAGCATGACAGTTACTTCTGCTCTTCTGATGTTTGCCTTCGCCGCAATGGTAGCATCCACTTCTACCTGCGACGATTCCCGCCAGGATGCAAGCCGCCACGTTACTTTGAGCCCATGCATCATTTTGATCATATGGCCGTCTAACTCACCTATCAATACATCGGAATGTTTGTTGGCCATGATCGTTACAACGGAGCGCTCACCACCCAGTTTCAACAGCTCAAAGAGCTTGATCGGATCGAAGGTTATGGTGAGGCGAACCGTGGCTGTTCAATTCCACAATTCGCCGCCGCTACATTATTGCACAGAGGAATTATTATGTGATATTTTTTGGGGCTAAATCACATTATCTTTTGTATGCTTCCTGTAATTCCGCAAGATCAAATTTCTTCATTTCAAGAAATGCTTTTGTTACGGAAGAAATCTGCTCCGGTGTACCCTTGCTCATCATCTCGTCCATCTCTCTCGGCACGATCTGCCAGGACACACCATACTTATCTTTCAGCCAACCGCATTGCTCGGCTTCAGGAACCGCAGAGAGCTTTTCCCAGTAGTAGTCAATTTCATCTTGTGTGTCGCAATACACCATGAATGAAACTGCCTCGTTGAAACTGAACCCATGCTCGTGCGCGCTGTCCATTGCGGTAAACCACTGATTTTCAAGCATGAATTCAGCGAACATGATCGTCCCTTCTTTGTCGGGCTCCATACCTTTGGGGTAGCGAGCAGTATGTCCCTGCTTTGAGTTTTTAAATACGGACAAGTAAAAATGAATCGCCTCTTCCGTTTTACCGCATATATCACCGACAAACAACATCGACGGTATTATCGTAGGGCGTACTTCGCCTTCTGGGTTGGTAAGAATTAACTGCCACGTCAAACCATACTTGTCCTGAATCCAGCCGTATCTCTCACTGAACGGATACTTATCGAGCGGCATTAACGCTGTGCCACCCTCAGATAATTTGTTCCAAACCTCATTAATTCTCTCTCCCGCATCTTTATCTCGAGATGGGTCAAAATTAACCATGAAAGACACAGACGGATTGATTTTAAAATAGGATCCTGCGCTAATCGCCATGAACTTTTGACCCCATATTTCAAAAGAAACTAGATCGCTATCGCCAGATGGTGTGTTATGTAATGTGGTTACATTCGTAATTTTTGAGTCCGGGAATAAGGAAGCGTAAAACTCTGCTGCTTCTTTTGCCTCTTTGTCGTACCATAAATGCGGAACGATTTTTTGATCTGTTAAACGAATTGACATGATTCAACAGCCCCTTTGTGGAGGAATTTTGACACCCTATATTGTTATATACCGCAAATGAGCCGTTCAAACACGGTTTAGGAATAATTCAATTTACAACTGCCGGTCATTCTGAAATAGAGCAGTGAATATAACAAAGAAATTATGACCTTTTAGACATCCCCCATTATCCAATATCAACGTTTATTTTACTACCTACGTCACAATAACCTCTTATTCACCAACACAATCATTTATTACCCAAAACATTAGTTATATATGTTCGCTTATTGAGCATACATATTGACCTGGAAGGAGGTAAGGAAGCATGTCGTAATGCAATCAAGGTACGAATGATCGTTTGGTTCTTAGTGCATAGTTTATCAAAAGAAGGAGGAGTTTTTTTGATGTCAGCCCTAATTTTTCCTAATTCTAGACTTATTAAGAAGGTTTTGGCCGGCGGTCTATTGATGACGCTCGCTTTTATGGCTCTATTCTTATTCGAATCCAAAGCATCCGCTCACGGATATGTAAGTAATCCTTCCAGCCGTGCAGATTTATGTGCAAAAGGAGTCAATAAGAATTGTGGACTTATTATTTATGAGCCGTATAGCTTAGAAGCAGCAAAAGGATTCCCGGCAGCAGGTCCAGCCGATGGTAAAATCGCAAGTGCTAACGGCTTGTTCGCTCCACTAGATCAGCAATCCGAAACTCGTTGGACAAAAGTAAACATTTCACCTGGACCAACGACCTTTGACTGGAAGTTAAAAGTGCCTCATTCGACAGCTAGCTGGAAATACTACATTACCAAGCAGGATTGGAACCCGAATGCACCATTAACTCGTGCATCCTTCGACTTAACTCCATTCTGTAATGTACCGTATAAAGGCATGCCGTCAAATACTTATTCCGACACTTGTAACGTACCGAGCAGAACGGGATATCAAGTCATTCTCGCTGTTTGGGAAGTTGCGGACACAGGAAATGCATTCTATAACGTTATAGATGTTAACTTCTCCGGTGGTGGAAATCCAGATACAACACCGCCAACTGCTCCTACAGGAGCAACCGCTTCCAATGTTGCAACCACTAGTGCAACAATTTCTTGGAATGCTGCTACAGATAATGTAGGCGTTACGAATTATCGTATTTTTAACGGTTCAGCTCAAATCGCTTCCACAAGTTCACTGAATTACAATCTAACAGGCTTAACACCTAATACAACCTATAACATTACCGTTAAAGCAGTAGATGCTGCTGGGAACATATCACCGGCTAGCAATTCTGTATCCTTCACTACAAAAGCTGTAGAAGGTCCTGATACTCAGGCTCCTTCCGCTCCTACAAGCTTACATGTGATGGGTACAACTACATCTACTACAGTTCCTTTAATGTGGAATGCTTCAACGGACAATGTGGGTGTAACAGGCTATCAAGTGTTCCAAGGCTCGACATTAGTCGCTACAGTTTCTGGTTCAACGCTTGAATACAGCGTTACTGGTTTGTCGCCAAATACGGCTTACTCCTTTACTGTAAAGGCTGTTGATGCCGCTGGTAATGTATCCGCTGCTAGCAATATTGTCAATGTAACTACTACTAGCGCACCTGTCACATACCCAGCCTGGGATGCATCCACTGTTTATGTTGGTGGCGACAAAGTCACCTATAACGGTGTAAACTATGAAGCTAAATGGTGGACTTTAGGCGAAACTCCGGGTAAAGCCGATGTTTGGAAAGTGATTCCTTAATATTCTGAATTCTAAAAAAATGACTACAGAATATTTCTGTAGTCATTTTTTTGTCTTTAGTTATGATCCATACGATTCACATATTCTCGCAGTTCTATTCTTTTAATCTTGTCGAATGAAGTCTTTGGCTGATCATTTACAAAATCAATTTTACGCAACAGCCTATAGCTATGCTTATGAATATGGTGAATGAGAATGGCTTTAGCATTTGCCAAGCGTTATTTCTTATCCTGACCGGTCACGCCGCAGGCTTTCTACAGGTTTAGCTGCAGCTTTGACGTAGCTGTAGGCAGGCCGCTCTTGCTTCTATGGGGGATCTCTTTACTCCTTTAGAGCTATTCCATGAAGCAAAAGCTCCACCATTTGATCCAATACTTGTTCCAATGGCACTTGTGCTGCTCTGCGATCATACCGATTTTCCATTAACTGATATAAACAGCCGATATACATTTGAATAAACAAATCCAGATTGAATGTTCGTAGAACACCTTCTTGGACTGCTTGTTCCACCAACACCTGAACTTGATTCCATCCAAGCGTTACAAGCTTATCAATCTCAGCCCATTGCTTCGGATATCTCTGTTTGAACTCCTTTAGGAGACGTATGTCAGACAGCATAAACCATTCTGGAAGATTAACAAGCGTCTTTTTTAATTTCCCAAGATTCGTTAGCCTTGTATCCTTCATAATGGAAGCTTCCGAATTTTTCATTTCAAGGATTGAATTTGTAACGATTTCATCAATGATTTGCTCCTTAGAGTCAAAACACTGGTAAATGGTTTTGGTGCTGACTCCTAAACGTGCCGCTAAATCCCTCATCGTAAACCTCAGCCCGCTCTCGATGATTTCCTCCTTTGCAGCCTCCATAACACGTTGTTTCATTCTTAGCTCCCCTTTATTTCGCGCATTATAAGATTGATCTGATCAGCTTCGGTAAGAAAATAAGTGGATAGACAATCAGAAACGAATTTGGAAACCACCACCAAATATCAAAATCTCCCCTTATCGCCCAAAAGGAGATTGCTTGCAGCCCGGCACAAAACGTTAAACTTAGGGAAACAATACTAAGCGGCAGCCAAGTTTTGCTCTTTTTCCGAAAAAGAGCGATGCTTAGTAAGCCGGTAATGGAAACCATTAAATCCAATGGAATAAACGAAAGATTCCATGCCACCATAATTGGATTATCATAATCCTTATACAGAAACTCACTTGGAAGCAAACCCATTAATACAATCAGCCAATAAGCCAAAAATCCAATATCCGTGATCAGCATAGACAACCTCAGTGATTTCCCCATAATTCCCTCCAAAATGTGTTTGTCAGGAAAACAAATAACCCATTATGTTTTCTTTGTTTTACATTGTACTACTTTCTCGCTTTGGGTTCAACTGAATTGCTATTTGTATTCGAAGATGAATAGGATGATTGAGATTTTGGGCGAGTCGCTCATTCGAAAGATACTAGAAAGACAATAACTCGGGGATTGTTAGGAATACAGAAGGAAGGATTATTCTAGGGAAGAGAGGCATTTCAGTGTCTCTCTTTTTTCTTTTGTAGCTGATTTCTATCTATATTCATTGGAGTTCATTCATAGAGGGATTAACCACCCTCTCTTCTCTATTCATCCAATGCTATAGAATGGAAATATATCGAATTTCAAGCAAGTGATCTTCGCAATATGAATGTGTTTGATAATAAGATTCTTGTCGTAGGTGATAATGGAGCTGTGACTGATGCCAGTATCACCACTCAAACGCATGCTCAATTTCAAATCATCGAATCAATTTCATAATGCTTGTTGTGACCATATTGAGTGCTATATATTATTTTGTAATTCAAGCTGTGAGGTTAGTAACGGAAGTGAACATCAGCTTGAGGGAAGTCGCCAAACAATTGGGCATTCGAAGTAAGACTCAGGTAGAGAATGGGATGAAAAAGTATCAGGCAGGAGCAATATTGGAGGCATCAGAGGTTTGACGAGGAAAACCAAGGACAAGGTTCGCCAGTATGGAAGAAGAAATGGCATATCTAAAGGCGGATTCGAATACCTAAAAAAGCAGTATCCAAATATTCACGGGGAGTGACAAGTAAAAAGAGTCGGAATTAAATCGTAAGCTTTAAGCATCTAGAATCACCTTTCAATAATACCGACTGTACGACTTGTCCATAAGCACCATAAACAAAAAAAATAGACCGCCCATCGTAAGGTACCCGGCCTATTGTACTGACGGTCTGTAAGTATCGGTTCTTCTTTATACTTATTATAACCTCCATGCTTTATTCATGCACCCAATCCAAAGAGGATTTAACACTTTGACGATACGCTTCAAGTAGTGTTTAAAAAAGAGAGAGCTTCTAAAGCTCTCTATAGGCTGACTGCATCATGCATCATCCCTTGAGTGGAGTAGTGCCCTCCTAGCTACTCGACATCAAAATCAAAATACTCATTAGGAAATGGCTCGACCTTTAACGTATAATGCCACCATTCCTTGCTATACGACTTAAAATTGTGCTTGTTCATAACCTTCTTAAGAAGCTGCCTGTTTGCAGCTTGTTCTTGAGTAATTTGTTCGGTATTAAAGTTGGAAATAACATCCAGCATATCGACTGGGCTTCCCATATCTAGCTCTTCCCCTGTATCCGCATAAGCGAGTGTCACATCCACGGTGCTTCCCCGGGAATGTCCGGATCGTTTGGACAAGTATCCTTTTTGAAACAAGGTGCTTTTCTCTTCACGGGGGTAAAAGCTTTCTTTCATCAATAAGTCTTCTTCATCAAGCGACCAGCGGATAAAATGATTAACAGCTTTCTGAGGCCGATATGCATCATAGAAAACTAATATAAGTTCCTGTTGCTCTAATTCATCACTAATCGCCTGCAGAGCAAGAGCCGCCTTTTCTGTAGCGATCGCTAGCGGAGCCAGATAGCCGTCAATCGGCATGCCTACAAAATTTTTCTCACCACTATAACCCATAACTTGCTGCGCAGACGGAATATATTCATCCAAATAAACAAACCCTTGAGGCAAATGTCCTTTTTTCTCCAGTCCTCCTGTAGTTAGCTGCTCAGAAGTGTTATTGGGGAGATTTGAGTCTGTTGAGTCTGTTGAGTCTGTTGAGTCTGTTGAATCTGTTGGTTCTGTTGAGTCTGTTGAGTTCGTTGAGTTTGTTAGCGTTGCTTGATCTATTGTCACTTCATTAGTCTGCAAGTTGGAATCAGCTTCATTAACTGAATTTGTACTTGTAGTTGACGAACAAGCAGTCAGTAGCATGAACATAATAGCTACAAATATAAGAATGGTACCTTTCACTTGTTGCATCCCTCTTTCTAACTGTTCCATGCTGTTGACGATGCTCATAATCAGTACGGCAGCCTGACTGGAAAATAGGCAGCCTAAGCTCGATACCAAAAATAAACTTCTCCTATTATATCATTCAACTACTAGTGGCTGAACTATTTAAGGTAAATTGACATGATTACATCACAATCCGGCCTAAAATGGTGGGTGAACATAAAAAAACACCCTCTCGGGTGTCTTTTTGTGTATGCTCTATATGGAGACGAGGGGAGTCGAACCCCTGTCCGAAGGCAACGACAAAGGTGGGCGCTTCGCGGTGGGTGTAGTCACGGTTTTGATGTCACCTAACGAAAATATAAAAAGAGATGACCCCTATCAAGGAAGTCATCTTTTTCATTAAGTTTTCTTCTATGAATCTATCCCAAATCTTGCAAACGCAGACCCAGCAAGCTCTCCACCACATAGTTCGCGTGTGACAGAATGATTCGATCGCCTACACCGACCGAATACATACCGGCGCTATTGATTGCCTCCACTCCGGCTGCGGCATCTTCAATGCCGATACAGGTGTTGGGAGAGAGCTGCAGCATCTTTGCCGCGGTCTGGAAGATCTCAGGATCCGGCTTTCCGCTACGAATCTTCCCTGGATCAACAATCACATCGAAATAATGGAGAAGCCCTAACTTATCCAATATAAATGGTGCATTGTGGCTGGCCGAGGCCAAGCCCGTTCGAATCCCGCCCTGTCTAAGCCCTTGCAGTAGAGCCTCCACACCCGGAAGGATGTCCTTGGGAGCAATTGAATCGATCAATTGCCGATAGTATCCGTTCTTTCGAACGGCCAGCTCTAGTTTCTCATCCATTGTATATGAGCTTGCCTTATCCCCTGATTCCAATATCTTCTCCAAGGACTCCATTCGGGAAATACCCTTCAGATGCTCATTGAACTCCCGGCTCACTGGGATTCCCAATTCCTCGCCGAGTTGCTTCCAGGCCAGAAAGTGAAATTCCGCCGTATCCGTGATCACCCCGTCAAGATCAAATATAACCCCTTTAATCTCTAGCATCTTGTATCGAACATCCCGCAGAATGCATCTACCGGACTAACCCCTTTGAATTCACTCTCGCCAACCAGCTTCTTAACGACCATTTCTATATTTTTGGCTACATTACTGTAAGCATTGATATAGGTCGGAATCCGCGGCGCATCGTATAGATGATACGGATTGCCGAACGAGATCATAATCACCGGGAGATCCTTCACGAACCAAGGCATATATTGCCCTGCGGGCATGCCCCACTCAATTCGGTTCGAGGTCTGATTGCTCTTGACCTGATAGTCGCAAGCGTAAATAACCAGATCGTATTTGGCTCTCAAATCTGCTACTTTACCAAAGATAAGGCTGAGATTCATCTTCTTTGTATCGTACAATGTAACCTGGAAGCCCTTCATTTCAAGCTCTTTGGCTAAAATATCGCCGCTCTTGTCCTCATTTCCAAGCGGGATCAGCAATATTTTGTGATAGGTTTCTGCGTTAATAGGTAGAATTCTATCGTTGTCCTTCACCAGTGTAATTGATTGATCGAAGACCTGATCCACTAGGTGTGCGGATGGCGGCAGCTCAATCTCAGCGATCATCTTCGTATTTATGCTCTCCTTCATGCCCAGAATACGGACTAATGCTTCATTTAATCGGTCATTCGAAATTACACCGCGCATAACCGCTTGCAGAACGGCTGAATAATCCTCCTCCAGATCCATCGTGAACAGCAGCATATCACAGCCTGCATTTATCGAATGAACCACCGTCTCTTGCCTTGTGGCGAAGCTATTAAATCCACACATACCCGAAGCGTCTGTAATGATTAAACCATTAAATCCCAAACGTTCCCGCAATAGACCATTCAATAAATGCTTGGATAATGTTGCGGGCAGCAATTCCTGGTCCTTAATCTCTGGATGAACCATTCTCTCATAGGCAGGGAGGAGAATGTGACCGGCCATCACGCAAGGAACTCCCTGGTCTATAAGCTCCTTATAGACTGATCCATAGCTCTCCTCCCACTCCTTGAAGGAGAGACTATTTACAGAAGCGAGGACGTGGTGATCGCGATCATCCACGCCGTCACCAGGGAAATGTTTGATCACTGGTAGGATGCCGTTATCCATGAACCCTTTAGAAAAGCTCACAGCCATCTCCTTCACATGCCCTGCTTCTTCCCCGAATGCACGTGTTCCGGTTATCGGATTCAAGCAATGATAGTTAAGATCCACTACAGGAGCGAAGGCCATATTTGCACCAAGTGCACGGCTTTGCTTCCCAATATCGCTGGCAGCAAGGTTAACTAGCTGCGGGTCATTTGTAGCGGAGAGCTGCATCAGACTCCCATAGCTGACTCCGTCTTCTACCAGACCGTTTACCCCATTCTCCAGATTCGCGGAAATGAACGGGACAATTCGGCTGTTGGCCTTAATCAGATCAATAATCTCCGTGGCTTTCACCCGAGGGGTCGGCCGCAGCATCATTCCGCCCGGCTGTATATTCTTTACGATTTGCAGCACACTTTCATCGCTCATGAACTGCCCATAATATGCTAGAAAGAATAATTGCCCTACCTTGTCCTGCAATGACATCTGTTCAATCTGATCCGCAACCTTCTTCCGCTGCTCTTCGGATAGACAGTATGGTCTCTCCTTCAAAATATCTGTATTAATCATTGTCTTTCTCACGCTCCTTCATTTTGCTTTCTGCTCTCTAAGTCAGCCAAAATCTCGTTATACATCCTGGAGTTCATCTTATATCCCATATATACTAGAGCTCCTAAAATACAACCGGCTGTAGGCACCCACACCATGACTTGATGAAGGGCACGCAAGGTCTGTGCACTTTGCTCGGCACCCGATACATAACCGATACCCGAAAGTACCCAACCAGCGATCGCTGCCGAGAGACCACTAGCAAGCTTGGAACTGATCGTGTTCGTAGAGAAAATAATGCTCTCCATTCGGATGCCTGTCTTCCACTCCCCATACTCAACTGCTGAAGCTACCATGTTCGTAATAATCAAGGAATAGATCCCCATAGCCGCATTCGAGAGTCCATCGAGAAGAACATAGAAGGTGGAGACATCCGTGCTGACGATATAAGCAAATGACAGTACGGCATGCACAATGATAATAAATAGCATCACTTTCTTATCGCCAAATTTCTTGATCAGCTTCGGTGCGAATGCCACCAGCAACAGAGTAGCCGGTAGTGAGATCATCGAAGCATACGAGCCCAGAATATCGTTACCCAAGGTATATTTGTAGAAATAAATCGCAATGCTTCCTTTGAGCGCAACCAGGATATAGATACACAGTTTACCTAGAATGACGGATATCAACGGTGTATTAGCAAGAAGCGACTTGACCATGTCCTTGCCCTTCATTTGAGTGCCCTCCGCTCTCGCAGCAACGTCCTCCGAATTTCGGTTCATGAAAGTCAAAGCTTGTGCGAGCAAGAGACCTAACACTGTAAAAATCACACCAAGGATGATACTTATTAGGAAGAAGCCTTTTGAGTAATCGTTATTGCCCAACAATTTGATTAACGGCATTTGTGCCATACCAAGACCAAACGCAGCGATCATTATCATAAATTTACTAGTTGTCAGCAGCTTCATCCTCTTATCTTCTTCCTTCGTAATCGAAGGAACCATGGACCAGAAGGAAATATCGAAGAACGCATACGCCGTCCAGAAAAGAATAGTAATCACGTAAACATATACTAGATGGGCACCGTGAGATAAGGATGGATTAAAGAACAATGCCACGAACAGTATGCTAATGATGGGCGGAATCACCGTGATATATGGCCTATATTTTCCCCATCTTGTATTCGTCTTCTCGATAATGACGGCAATAATGGGGTCGGCAATTAATCCATAAATCCTGACAACCAATAGAAGTGTTCCAATTGTTGCAGCAGAGAATCCGGCAGCCTCCGTGAAGTAAAAGAGAAAACCTGTAGACATCAGTGCATATACCAGGTTTTGACCCAAGCCACCAAGCGCGAATCGTCTGTTCACTTTTTTGAAATCTAGCATAATGTAACCCCTTTCTTCTTATAGTTAAATCTTAGTTTTTTGGGTAGCACCGCGCTAACCGGTTTTTGACCTAACCCTTGTCGATTGTTGTCATCGGCCATCTTTTCGGGGCAAAACCTCCGTATTATTGCACAAACCCTTCCTGATTTTTATTTTGTCTTACCAATAACAAAGAAACGCATGCCCAGCTCCCCAAAATCAGGAAGCCAGGCATGCGCATTAAGACAGGAATATTATATTGTTTTATCCATCTTGAGAAATACGATTTCGTGAGGCTCGAGACTAAGCTCGAAGACGAAATCACCCTGAATTCTCTCCTTCTGAATCGTCATCCGTGGAACGGAAATACTCTTTAAATAATTCACATACTCAGGATTCATCTCTGCTCCGCCGGAATTGACCCATGCATCATAGGCAGAGCCATAAGTCCGGTTCACTTGCTGCTTCGTGATCGTATATGAACCGTACAGATTCTGCAATGTAAGCTTGAGGCGCTTATCCGCTTCCTCCGCAAACACGCCGTACCTATTTTTCAAAGATATATGTGATGTATTAAAGCTCTTGTACAGCTCATCATATTCCTGGTAATTATGCATCAGGATTTGATAGTTATCCTCATCATCTTTCGTTACAATCACATGTTCATCGCGGTAAACAAGCGTATTGCCCAACTGATTCAGATAAGCTATCGCATAATAGCTAGGCTTTCGGATACCTTCAACCGTCACTAACCCGAATCCTCCATGGAAAGTGTCCAGGGATAACAGTTGCTCGTCGAAAATATCCGATAAAGTCCAGAACCCCATTACATCAACATAACCCACGGAGTTAATTACATTCTTGACGATAAAAGAAGCCATGAACACCGTATCGTGCAGAAGATCTCGCGGATCGGAGGAAGAGTTCCATTCCGTAATAATCGTTCTTCCCTGATTTACGTTAGGCGCTGCGTGAACGAGCCGATGTATCTCCTTCACAGTCGATACGATGTAATTGGAGTCAGCGTAGGAGTACAACCCCTTTCGACTCGCCGTCCATAAGTTGAAGTAGGTTGCTTCCAGATTCCATTCGATCGGGTAAATGTGGTAAGTGAAGCTATCGAGGATAATGTCATTCTCCTCCATATACTTCAGGGCTTTACTCGTCCATTCGGTATTCACTACAGACCAGCTTGTGCCGCTGAAGCCGCTCACCTTCAATTTGCTGTCTACTTTTTTGATAGCCTGATAGGTCTCCTTGAAGAAATGCAAATACTCATCCTGTGTCCCATGCCAATAAAATCCTTCAAGGTCAGGCTCATTCCAGATCTCAAAATCCCATGTTCGGATAACCGTCTGTCCATAACGATTGATTAAGTGGCGGATAAATTGCCCGACGAGCCGGGTCCAATCATGGATATCCTTCGCTTGAGACGTATTGGCCTCCCAACGATACATCGTCTGCTTCCCACTCGCCAGAGCATTTGGCATGAACCCCAGCTCAATAAAAGGAATGATCCGATGCTCAGTGAAGAAGTCAAATATTTTATCGATATATCTGAAATTGTAAGCTTTAACGCCATTCTCATCATGGTAGACCATTAAATCATCCGAGAAAATGCCATGGAATCGTACACGGTTCAATCCAGCTTCCTTACATGCCTGGGCCAACTGACTTTGCATGTCGGCATCCAGCAATTCCTTCGCTCTCCCGACGCCGATCATTCGGGTAATCGAGGAATCATACGGCGCAAGACTACTGGATGTATCAATGATTCTCTCCTCGTAGCTGGAGGAGTGGAAGGATTCACTCGTAAACCGATCCTCTTCATGCTCCGGTCTGAATAACTCGCTCAGCGAATCCTCTTTCATCAGATTGATATAATTGTACAGGGAGTGAGTTATATCCTCTTCCTTAATCGCTGGTTCCTGTTTATTTAGGCTTCGATACTGATTGGGCGCCATCCCAAAATGCTTCTTGAACCTGTCATTGAACGAGCTGATCGAATTGAAGCCTCTGGAAAAGATGATATCACTAATCTTCCGGTCAGTAATCACAAGATCAGAGCATACAAGCTGCAGCCGGTACTCAAAATATAAGTCATCATATTGATGCCAAAGCTCTTCTTGAACAGCTTCGACAGATAAGCCGGGCTCATATTGAACTCCCTTGCGGTATCTTCCAAAGTTAGTGTCTCAGCGATATTATTGTTGATATACAAGAGAATATCCATGATCTTTCTATCCAGGGAGAGAATGCCCTCTTGCTTCTGCTTCTCTCGCGAAAAGCGCTGCTCAATCAAATTCAATATTTCAAGAATTTTCATCTTGCGAAGAATATGTGTATTCCTCTTCTTCTTAATGTCCAAGAGTGCTAATTCCGATAAATATCTCTTCAAAAGAGCAGTGTCATTCGCTGTCGTCTGATGGGCAATTCCGAAGGTCAACGAATCGAAGCATTCCATCTCGCTGCGTAGGAAATCTTCACGAATTTGTAGAGCGTAGACGATATTTTGACTTGTCAGCGATTGGATGGAGTGGCGGTAACAGCTATTAACAATAGCGATCTCCCCTTCGCTGAGCATCATCTCCTGCTTCTCTACCTCCAGCTTGATCGAGCCTCTGATGATAAAAATAATCTCTATAAAATCATGCCAGTGATAGGGTACAACCTTCACCTGGTGCATGAGTAATCTATAAGGAACCGTGTAATTCTGCGGTAACACAATACTCTCATATTGCAAATATATCCCTCCCGGATAACGAAGTTGATCCAACAGCTTCTACAGCTTCTATTCTGGAGGCCAATCCAGTTCACAGGCGAAGCGTCGCGAGATGAATCCACAATTCACCGCCGAGTCATGCTAAGATCGTTAGATGATATGGTCTAGCACAAACACTAGGCGCTATCAATCGTTGCGGGTTAATTATGATTGCTTAGTTTCAATTAATTGTACTAATTTTAACAACGCACTAGAGTAAATCGAGTCATGTCTATGCACAAACCATACCTGCAAATCTCGGTAATCTTCAGGCAAGCGGTGGGAAGCAATTATGCCCTGCTCTTCCGCTTTGGCAATCGATGATCGTGGCAGCATAGACACACCGAGCCCCGCAGAAACTCCATCTAGAATAACTGCTAATGTGCCAAATTCCATAATCTGATATGTGGTCAGGCCAGTTCCTCTAAGAAAACTCTCCGCTTTTGCCCGATGCGTACATCCAACATCGAAAAACAGCATCGGCTTCGAAAGCAACTCATGCATGTCGCCTTTTCCCGGCTCCGAGATCAGAACCAGCTCCTCTTCAAAAGCCGCGACATGATCTATATCTGGATAGTCAATTGGTCCATAGACAAAAGCTCCATCAAGCTCGTATTCCAACACCTTTTGCAAGAGAGTATGTGTCACACCCGTAATGAGCGATAAATTAACATCCGGATATCGTAATCGATATTCGGCCAATAGTGGAGTCAGGTGAATGACCGCAGTCGATTCAATAGAACCTATCCGAAGAGGCCCTGCAGGATGGTCCGAGTATTGTGTAGATTTCACAGCCTCGTCCATCAGAGTCAGTATTTTATCCGCATATTCCAGCAAATTCTCGCCTGCCGGAGTTAGCATCATCCCTCGATTGGATCGCCGAAAAAGGGGGATTTTCAACTGAGCCTCAAGATACTGAATCCGGGTCGTCACATTAGACTGTACATAGTTCAACATTTGCGCAGCCTTCGTTATGCTCCCCTCGCGAGCTACAGCTTGAAATATTCTTAAATCTCCGCTTTCCATTTCAATGTCACCTACTTGGTATGATCTTTTATGATACTCACATTCGATTTTGTTCATTTTACTGTATGATTGCCACTCTGTACAATTCAAAATAGATTCAACGAAATACGAATATACTGGAGGAATTAGGATGAAAGCAATCGTACATGCTGGAATGAATGGCTTGAAGGGTTTAACATATGAAGACGTTATTGACAAACAGCCGGGCTTCGGCGAAGTAAAAGTAAGGCTGAAAACCGCAGGGTTGAATCATCGAGACTTATTTCTCATGGCGGATCGAACAAGCGAGGATGCTCCCCTGATTATGGGTTCTGACGGCGCGGGTAGAATTGAAGCGGTAGGTGAAGGCGTAACAAACCTAACAATAGGCACCGATGTAATCATTAATCCGTGTATCGGATGGGAAATTACTGAAAATGTCCCAACCGTTCCAGCCATAGTAGGTGGTCCTTCGGACGGTACATTCGCCGAGTCTATCATCATCCCTGCACAAAATGCCGTCAGCAAACCAGCATACTTATCTTGGGAAGAAGCTGGAGTGTTGCCCTTGTCTGCTTTGACGGCCTATCGGGCTTTGTTCACGAGAGGTCGCTTACAGCAAGGCCAACATATCCTTATTCCAGGTATTGGTGGCGGTGTGGCAACTTATGCCATGCTTATGGCTTCAGCGGCGGGTGCACGAGTCAGTGTCACATCACGCAGTGAAACAAAAAGGCAAGCCGCTCTTTCACATGGGGCAGATCATGCCTTTGACAGTCATAGTGATTGGAAGGAAAGTATGAAAGGAGAAAAAGTGGATCTCATCCTGGATAGTATCGGGCCAGCGACGTTCCAACAGTATTTTGATATCATTAAACCAAATGGCCGTATCGTGACGTTTGGAGCAAGCTCAGGAGATCGAATGGAAATAGCAGTAAGATCCATATTTTACCCCCAAATCAGTATCATTGGTACCTCAATGGGAAGTAGTGAAGAGTTTACTGCTATGCTTCAATTTATGGAACTCCACTCGATACGCCCTATCATTGATAGTGTGTATCCTTTACAAGAAGCCCTTCAAGCCTTTCAGCGAATGCAACAGGGGGAGCAATCTGGGAATATTGGAATAAAAATAGATTGAGGCACATGGTCGGAATTGACTTGCTCTTCGTTTCCCTACAAATAGCAAAAATCCTCAACCTCATCCGGTTGAGGATTTACATGGTGGAGGCGAGGGGAGTCGAACCCTGTCCGAAGATAACGACAAAGGTGGGCGCTTCGCGGTGGTTGTAGTCTCGGTTTTGATGTCACCCTATAGTGAAAAATCGGTAAAGCCCTTCTTATATGCATATTTAAGCGTATATGTTTCTTCTTTTCCATAGGGCATTGTAGCAATTTTGATACGAGTGTAATCAAGCCTGCTCTCTCTTAAAACTCTTTTCACCAAGGCAATACTCCGTTCTTCTTCCGTAACAACACAAAATATATTAAGAGCATACTTTTTCGGGTCGGAAATGCATTTCCCCATATCTGATCCATCAACATAGCCTAAGTTAGTATCTGCTAGAGAGATCTCTAAGTATTCCATTACTTTATCTCTTAACCAGTGGTCACGTTGACTGCCTTTAGCACTTTTAAGTGGATATTGTACCACTAACCAGAATTTTTTACTCATTGAGGATTCACCCGCCAATCTCATTTTCACTAGAAAATTTCTCCGTAAGTCTCATAATTCCTTCTTGTTTTGAGCATCAGTCCTGTTTCCCTTTTTCGGAGTCATTCCAAAAAATACGTTATTGTTGCTCACTAAATTTCCTCAAACTTATAGGAGCAGGATTTGCCGATTGCCTGATTGCCATGAATTCACTTGACTTAAATCAAATCGCTAGAGGGTTAACGATCTTTAGTGCAGGTCTGACCATCTTAGTTGTCATGGATAACTCCAAAACTGTAAAAACCCGCTCAATGAGCGGGTTCTATGTATGGAGGCGAACCGTGGCTGTGCAAAACCACAATTCGCCGGAATGTGATGCTGAAATTGTTTGAGGAAGTTGCGTAATCAATCTGTCTACACGTCTGCTCCTAACATAACATAGCCTGACTTAACGATTGTTTCCCGTTAGCAGAATGGCAATGTGAAGAAGGTGTATGATCACCGGATAATCCTTTTCTCTGTCGCATCCTTGATCCACTTCGGAAATTCATTCAGGAGTTGGTCATACAGCACTTCATCGTAGATTGGGTCATTTTCTTCTTTTCCAATGTGTACGCCACAATTTTCTTACGCAAGTCTATTTTGGACAATACGATCTCTTCCGCGACTGCTACAGCTTCGACAATCTCTTCCGCCTGCTCGACCACAAGCCCATAATTCGTGCACAGCGCAGCCAAACCCCCATAGAATCCACTGCCAATGGCATTAAACTTCCATTCCTCGTTATATCGATACAACTCACCCACGACAATCGCTGTTTCTTTTGACAGATCATTCCCATATTCAAAACGAAATAATTCTTCTCCCGTAATCGTATCTACAAGCCGTAAATAAAAGTCTGACGCATACTTATCGTATGCCCATGCTCGTCCCCAGCATGAATAGTCACAGAAAAGGCTACTTTTGCAACGCTTTTCGGCAGTTTCGATAGATGCAGCTCAATAGTCTCTTGGTCCCCTTGAGTAGTTGCACTATGTGCAACTGCACCATAACGATCAAAGGGATTCCCGTAAAAAATAAAATCTTCATCCCGCTCGCATCGACTTTTCTTTGATAATAAGAAAACATGCTGCATTTGAAAACGATAAAGTAACTGGATGGGATTATACAGATAATAATTTTTTGATTGAATAATCCCAGCATTGAGGACTAAAACTGGGTATGATAAGATAAGAATAGAAATAAGGACGGATGGCAGTCCGTCCCCAGCACAACATCTTGAGTGGGGATTCCCTCCAGGGTAATGCTTGTCCTGAGAAGTAACCCACGGTTTGCCAACCTTAAGAGTGGGTTACTTCTTTTTTCGGTCGATATAGGTCAGTAACGCAATGATAAACCCTGCGAATACGATCACATCGGAAAAAGAGAAGTTCATATGGACTCACCTCCTTTCCGGAGGAAGCCCCACCCACTCAAGGTGTGTTGTACATTCCAAATTATAGCATACAAGCTCCGATATTTCGGGGCTTTTCATTTTGCCCCTAAACCGTACAATCCTATTAAGTACAATATGGGAGGTCTACCATGAAAGCAGCAATATACATCCGTGTTAGTACAGAGCGGCAGGAGGAAGGTTTCTCCCTAGAGGCACAGCATGACATTCTAATGGAGCTGCTGGAGAAGAAGGGCATGGAGCTATACAGGGTTTATTCGGATCCTGGTATCAGCGGTAAGACGATGAAGAAGCGTCCGGGCATCCAGCAGATGTTAACAGATAGGAAGGCCGGGAGATTTGAAGCTATACTTGTCCATAAGCTTGCTCCGTCCAGTCCAAAGGATAAATTGAAAAGTTGCTAACAAATGAGTATCCTTTACCGTACCCATCGTAATCCCTCCTATATTTGTTCCAATACTTCATTGTGACCAGCCGTTTAACTGTTCCTTGAGGCTTACGGTGATTTCCCGGTCTCCCTGGGCTTTCGTACATGTTTTTTTGAGCGGACAACCTTCGCAGCTTTCGCTTCGATAGAGCCGCTTCCGTATTTCATATCCACTTTCCGTCGTTTCCTTTTGTTCATAGCGAAACCGAAGCTTTCGCCCAGCGGTACACGTCCATATATCTTCCGCTTCGTCGTACTGCCAGTTATCCAGCTTGCTGATCCTGTTGCCACTTCTTCGATTTTTCCTTATGGTATGTACTGTATTTCACCAACGTTTCCAGCTCTTCGCTTTCCAAATAAGCGTAATTTTCTTCACCGCCGTATCCTGCATCCGCAATGACCGTTTTCGGCAGTTTTCCCAGTGCAGTTTTGACCTTCTCCTGGAGCTTCGCTTTGTGCTTGACGACCGCTTTGCCCCAGACGAACGTATAGCGGTTGGCATTCGCTTCGATCTTTGGTGCCGTCCACAAAGTAATGTTCCAATTTGACGTAATTCTCCTGGGCAAGAAACTGAAGCACGCTCGTGAAGATCTTCTCCAGTACGTCTTTCATACGCTCGGAACGAAAGCGATTGATGGTGCGGAAATCTGGACGCTGTCTCTCGGCAATCCACATGAACATGACATTTTCGCGAACGGCTTTGGCGATCTGACGAGAAGAGTAGCTCCGTTGTGTGTAAGCGTAGACGATGACTTTAGTGAGCATCTTGGGATGGTAGCTGTCTCGACCGCCGGGAACGTCCAAACGGTTAATGGCTTCATTGACGACGCGAACCAGATGGTGTTGAGGGATATCTTCCTCCAAATCCATTGGCAGATAGAGTTGGTCCATGGTATATTGAATGTAGAAAAGAAACCGTTCCTTTCGTAAATGGTTTGGGTCGCACCTCCATTTTACCAAAGAACGGTTCCTTTGCGTCTAAAGAAGTAAGGAATCTGTACGGCGTAGCGGAGAGAACGAATCGATTCCGGACAAGCGTCAGCGCTCGCCTTTGCCCACACATTTCGTCCTTGCTCAGAACCATTCCAAGAAATGTGGGGGCAACAGCGATGGGAGGAACGATTCGTACATGGAGCGTCTTCTAACAGCAAGAAGGGGGCCTCCCGCAAGATCTAAGATCTTTTGGGACAGCCCCTTCTCATTTTATCGACTAATTATAATTGAAATTAATGATTTAATCATTAATACAGTTTCTCAGAGATTGATTTTGCCGTTATCTCGCGGTATTTCAGAGCTTCATCCTTTATTTTTAAAGAAACCCCGACATTCAAAATATCAATAACAGCTAGCTGGGATATCTTTGCAGCAAGTGAGCTACCTTGTAATGGATTTTCTCTAGCAACCATTAACAGCTCGATATCTGCCAGTTTGGTTATAGGGGAACGCGCATTACTGGTAATAACGACTATTTTGGCGCCTGCTTTCTTGGCTAGGCTTAAGTTCTCCAGCGTATCTTTGGTGCTTCCCGAAATGGATATCCCAACAGCTACATCTCCTGGATGCATTAATGCAGCTGTCATGGCCTGAAAGTGCGTATCTGTCTTAGCGAAGCTTTGCTTGCCAATCCTGGAGAAGCTATGCGCGGCCTGTAACGCCGTCAATCCTGAAGATCCTACTCCAAAAAAGTGAATATGATTAGCTGCAGTCAATAGATCAATGGTCTTCTCCAACTGATCTGAACTAATAAGTTCCGAAGTTTGTTCCAGCGTCTCAATATGCATAGATATAACCTTACGGTTTAAAGTCGCTGCATCATCCTCTTCAGTAACTTCATTATACAAGCGGTCGGAAGGCTTAACCAAATCTTGTGCCAGAGATAATTTAAAATCCTGAAAACCATGGAATTTCAGTTTCCGGCAGAAGCGAATTACCGTCGTCTCACCGACGTCCGCTCTCTCTGCAAGTTCGGTCACCGAATGATAAATAATATCCTGAGCGTTTTCCAGAATAAAATTTGCAACTTTTTGTTCTGTTTTGGTTAATCCATTAAAATGACTTCTAATGGACAACAATGTCTTTCCCATTCCCTGCTCGTTAGACAAATCCATTCTCCTTTCAGGTTGCCTAACAAATAATGATACTTTAGACTAACCTATATTTATGTTATACACAAATTCCTTTGAAAGGCAAACTAGTATGCTATAACAATTTACATTATAATGTAAATTTAATTTTAAATAAAATAACCTGCTACAGCCCCTACTACACCTCCATTATCTCCTAAAGAAGCCGAAACTACCTCAATTTCCCGAGCCCTCTCTCTAAAAACAAGAAGCAGCTGGCGCGACAGACTTTCACGAACCGGATTAAGTAAAAAATCGCCTTGCCGAGTAATGGCCCCTCCAATGACAATCCCCTCTGGATTAAATGTATGGACCATATTAGCCAGACCAGCAGCAATATACTGAGTATATCTTCTCAGCACGTGAATAGATGCTTCGTTTCCTTCCTGCGCAGATGCGAATATACTTTCCGCGGTACTAATCCCTTTTTAGCTCTGCCCCAGCTTCTTTCTACCATTCTCATCAATCCTGTAACAGAAGCATACTGTTCCCAACAGCCTGTTCTTCCGCAATTGCATGGATAACCACTGTACTCAATAACATGATGGCCTATTTCTCCCGTAAACCCATCCGTCCTTGATACGGCCTATGAATAATGATCAGGCAACCGCCAACTCCCGTTCCCAAGGTAACACAGATGAAATCGTTCCATTGTCTGCCAGACCCTACCCACGCTTCGCCGAATGCCATGGTATTCGCATCGTTATCGATCAATACAGACAAACCTGTCATGGAATGCAGCCGATTTCCAAGCTCCATTCCGGCCCATCCCGGCAAATTAGCTGTGGCCCCCATTACAACGCCTGTCCGACTATTAACTTGACCAGCAGTCCCGATGCCAACACCTTTTACCTTCCATCCTTAACTGCTTGAATACCTTTCTAATTCCTTCGTAATTTCGGCAATTCGATTTAACAGTGCTTCGCCACCTTCATTTGCCTTCGTCGGACAATTCAAATGGTGAATGACCACTCCCTCCGCATTTACAATCCCCGACTTAATATTTGTTCCACCGATAGCCAGACCTATAGCTACTTCCCCAGTATGTCCCATCCATAGAACCTCCTCGTATAAAGGCTGCTGCAAATTAAATAATAAAGACTAAATTTCAGGAACGTTATGATATTGAAGTATAGCATCCGTATATTTCTTAGTAATCAATTGCGGCCTGGTAATGGCTCCGCCAATTACAACTGCGTAAGCTCCGGCCCGAAGACACTCAACAGTCTGTTCAAGACTATGAATTCTCCCCTCAGCTAACACGGGAATGCTAACCATTTGACTTAAATCAGCAACTAATTGAATATCTGGTTCCTCACTCTGCGGGCTGTAGGCTGTATAACCAGATAGCGTAGTAGAAATAAGATCAAAACCCACTCTCTCCGCCTCTACTCCTTCTGCTACAGAAGATACATCTGCCATTAATAGTACTTGGTGCTTCTCCCTTATTTCTTTAACCAAATCCGCAAGACAAACATTGCCCGGCCTATTGCGTAAAGTAGCATCCGTAGCGACAATATCGGCTCCAGCAGCGATTATACCTTCAACCTCTGTTAAGGTAGGAGTTATATAAACGTCAGAACCGGTATACTCCTTCTTCCATAAGCCGATAACCGGCAAATTCGTCACCTTTTTTATCGCTCTAATATCTTGAGGCGTATTCGCCCTGATCCCTACCGCCTTGCCCATTTCAGCCGCTAGAGCAAAGCGGGCCATATAATCACTTCCGTAGAATGGTTCTTCCTCAAGAGCTTGACAGGAAACAATAAGTCCACCTTTTAAAGTTTGAATAATTGAATGTAACATAGTGCAAACCTCCATATAACAAGAAATGGTATTCATTGTGTAATATGTAGTGCATTTTTCGTGGATATTATCTCCACATTTCATTTTAATGATGGTTATTTTCTTCGATTATAGCAGATACATATTCTTTGTAAACACCCTTTGAGCAGATAATCTAGATCGAACCAAAAAAAGGACCACAAGGCCTGTTCCATGACTCGGCAGAGACAATAAGGCATGGGTACGTACTCTTCCATTTCCTTAGAATCAGCAAACAGCCACCCCTTATTATCAATAGAGTGGCTGTCTGCTGATTTATTCTACTCTATCGGTGTTAAAGAACCAGATCGTCCGGCCAGTGGATTTGGACCCCTTGCCTTTGAATCAGCGCTTGATAGGCCTGAAGATGCTCCGAATTGGCGTGTACCTCATGCGGCGTCACTTGATTCTGTAGCGCATAGGCCGCTAAATAACCGACCGATTCCCCAATATTCCATTCTGTCGGGTGAAGGCGGTAGCATCCGTTCGTGATTTGAGTGGTGCCGATATTTTTACAAGCGGGAAGCAAATTCTTGACCCGGATCGGCAGTAACGCACCAAGCGGAATCTCGTACGGATAATTCGGAATATAGAATGTCCGGTTCGTGACGGTCGTCAGATGAACATCTAGATGGTAGCTTCCTACTCCGACGCTATCATCGTAACGGCAAATCCCTTGTTCACCGCGGATTTCCTTACTGACATCCTGCTCAGTAATGGTATACATCGCTTTAATCCGGCGCGACTCGCGAATATACGGATATTTCGCCAGTCCGTCCTCCGTACCCAGTACATCCGTGCGCAGCCGGATGCCCGGATACCCTCTTCCTCCGTCTGGGCGAGGCGTCTCGGTCTGGAGCCAGTAGATCAATGAGAGGCTTAATTGTCTAGCATTTGCCAGATGCTCCTCCCGTTCCGCTTCAGGAACGTCAATAATTGAACCCAAGAAATAATCGTTCTGCGGCCAGTTAATCAAGGTAATATCACCTTCATATAACCCAGGCTCAAATAAAGCCGGGTCGATGACACGACGATACGTCCACAGCGACAACAGCTCCCGCCCGGAAGCGTCCGTGCTGCCTGGAAATAGGGCGAACTCCTTCATTTTCTCCGCGTCATCCGTATCGTTCGCGTACCAGCTTAACAGCGGAATATTCGTATGCTTCGGTACGAACTTGCGCCAGAAATCATATTGCTCTGGCTTCTCAATTGTGAAATCGCCACCCTCTACATAATCGAGTGCAAACACATGGGTAATCGACTGCATATCGAGCGGATTTGCCTCTTCCAGCGCATGCGGCTCCCCTGTCTCATGCTTGGACTCCGCACCTATCACATATTCAACCCCCGCTAATGGCAGCACATCTCCGCATTCCGTAGCATCGAGGAAGTATGATCCCCTTAGTACAACTTCTTCACCTGAGCTTATATGTGTAACGGTTACACTCTCTATCTGATCTTCGTTCACTGAGGCTGCAGTTGGTCTGAAATGATACAATACCGTGATACGGCCGCTGTTCACATACGGGGCCAACATATCCTCGATGACGCGCAACGCCACCTTCGGCTCATGGCATAAGCGGCTTACCCAACCGTTGCCGGGATTAAGCAGTTCATTATTCTTCGCTTCCTCTGACATCGGATAGTTCTCTCGATAATAAGCACGTACCCGGTCTCGAAACTCGCGATACGTCTCTGTGCAGCCGAATTCCTCGATCCACTGATGTTCATCCGGCGGAACCGCCTGACTTGTCAGCTGACCGCCGATCCAATCCGTCTCCTCTGTCATGATCACACGCACGCCCATTTTGGCTGCAGCCAATGCGGCCATGCATCCGCCCAACCCGCCGCCTAGGACGACGACGTCTGTCATTCGCTCGTTATTCATCTCTCGCTGGCTCCTTCTCCGGCGCTTCCAGCATCCACCTGAGCTGTTCATGCACCTTTTCTGTTATTTGCAAAATTTGTAGACCCTCGCAGCATTAGCGAAGCTCGAACCCTCGTCGTACTTTATTGTCCTTGCTTAGTATCACGGACATGGGTCTTCAATCCGACCTCAAACATCCGACTCCAAGGCATATAGCAATCGTCGATCACGATCTCATAATTATTCTCTGGATCATGCAAATGCTGCTCGATGAACCGAGTCAATTCAGCTCTGACTCGCTCGGCGATTTGTCCCCGCTGTCCGTCGATCGAGAAATAATTGTATCCCGTACCAGGCAGCACCCGATCACTTACATCCCTACGCACGGAGGCACAATAGCCCCCATCCTCGACATAGCGTAGTGACAGGAAATCGCGATGCTGCGGCGTATTGCCATACACGGCATAGATCATGCCTTGTGCAATGCAAGTTCCGAGCGTGTTACCACTTGTATTCCAGCCTGCATAACCGGCCAATTCGAACAATAGCTTCTTATCGCGAAGCAGCTGCAGCAGTTCAAGATCTGCTCCGTTGGCATAAGCTACATCGGCGATAACACAAGGCTTGCCGAGATGGTGAACAATATCATCAGCCACCTCGATCAGTTCAACTAGATTCCGGTATACCTGATACCCTATAAAGGGCCGTCCTTGATCATTCGACTCCATCATGCTCTCGCCGGGTGTATTGATGCATAGGGCCATATCGGCTTCTGCCAGGGAAGGCGACATTAGTCCTCCGGCCGCCATAATCTGATATTTGACCGATTCATATAGTACGCGGTCTTCATATAGAGGTATCACTAACGGCCCTTGCACACTGGCAAAATGAACATGCACCCGTGGTTTACGACGCTCAAAATGATTGATCATGCGGGCAAGTAGCGTGCATCCCACTTCGTCGGCCCCGGGATACATATAGACGGACAGCTGCTGCTGACACTTCTTGACATGCTCGCGAACGTGCTGCTGATCCACAGAAGTCAGACCATAAGGAGCCGAGTCATCCTGTGGGATGATCATGAAATCGACGGCCCCGTCCTGCACCAGTTCGATTGCTCTCTTATTCGCTGTTAAATTAACAGCACGGCGTTCCGTGTAGTCCTGCCACATGGATTCAGGCAAAACGCCCTCAATCTGCTGCAATTCATTCTGCTCTTCTTCTGTCGCGATGCCCAGCTCCAACCGGTGGCGGATATATCCGCGCAGGAAAATCTCCCTGCCCCAATTCTCGTAATAATCCGGTTCTTCATCACCGCTGGAATAGCGCGGGCAACGCATAATGAGCTGATAAGCAAATACATGCAAATCCGGGTTGATCCGCTTCAATTGACGGAGCTTCTCCAATTGCTCCCCGCATTGTTCCTCCGTCATCTCATGCAGCCGCGAAGGGATTATTCCTCCGTACAGCAATGTGTCCAAGGCCACAATCGCTCCGTCTGCATCACGCGCCTGCTCGAATAACCAGGCCCATAGCTGTTCGATGTCTCCAGGGCGCTTCTTCAGCCCCATGATGCTCAAATCCGGACGGACGACATGATAATCCGTTCCCGCGGCAAGAAATGCCGGAAATTCGTAATTGCACGGACGTTCGTCCAGCGGAATATATATAATTTTTCTCATGTGAGTAGTGTCCTCCTATCCTTTAACTGCTCCGGATACACCTTCCATGTAATATTTCTGGGTGCACAGGAACACGATGATAATCGGTATAACCGAAATGACGGTACCGGCGGCAATCCAGCCAAAATTATAGGAAAATTGGCCATTTAAAAAGCTAAGCGCGGACGCGATAGGATACTGCTTCGTATCATTAAGCACAATCATCGGCCAGAGAAAGCTATTCCACATCCCCATGAACTCCAATAGTCCGATAACGGCGATCGCCGGCTTCACAATCGGCAGCGCCAATTGCAGCCAAATACGAAATTCGCTGGCACCGTCCACTTTGCCGGAATCGCGCAGCTCATGTGGCATGCCCATAAACGCCTGTCTCATTAGGAATACGTTGAACACGGTAACCGCTGAAGGAAGCACGACTGCAAGAAACCCGCCCATCAAGCCTAGTGCCTTCACCGTTAAGTAGTTGACGACCATCCCGGCTGCAGCTGGGATAATCATCGTCGCCACCAATAAGGCAAAGATAAGATCCCGTCCTTTGAACCGAAATACGGCGAGCGGGTAGGCCGTTAGACAGGAGAAAAAGATGTTCATAACGACGCCCATCAGAGCAATGATAACGGTATTCATTAAATATCTTGGAAAGTCCATGTAATTCCACACTTGGACGTAATTGTCAAAGTCGATAAAAGTCGGGAAGATCGCCGGAGGAAAGCTGAACACATTCTTGCCGGGCATAAGCGACACACTGAAGATCCATAGGAACGGTCCCATCATAAAAATGGCAAATAAAATCAAAGCTCCATACAACAATAATGATCTCACTAATCGAAGTGGTTTTCTTCTCATATCATGCATCCATTAATATGGATTGACACCGCCCTTCCGGTTGAATCTGAAGATGATAATACTAAGCGCGGCAATCATGACGCTGACAATTAAGCCAAGTGCCGAGGAGTAGCCAAAATCAAATTGTTGGAAGCCTTGCTGATAAATATACAAGCTCGATGTTAAAGTTGAATCCCCCGGTCCACCTTTCGTCAGGATAAACACTTCATCGAACACACGGATTGCCGCCATTAGTGAAATAAGCGTGCAGAAAAAGACATACGGCTTCAACAGCGGAATTGTAATTTTACGAATCGTCTGAGCTCGGCTCGCGCCATCAATCGTCGCAGCCTCTGTCAGATCCTTCGGAATGGATTGCAATCCGGCCAAATAAATCATCATATAGTAGCCAAGGCCCTTCCACATCGTAATGAACATCAGTGTCCACAGTGCTGTATCTTTGTTGGACAGCCAGGTAATTCGCTCTTTCATTAACCCTACATTGGACAGCACATAGTTTATGACCCCATTCTGGTTGAGCAGCCAGCCCCAAATAAGCGCTACTGCAACCATAGAAGTAACGACGGGGATGTAATAAGCAGTACGGAAGATTTTAATTCCTTTGACATTGCTATTTACTAGAATCGCCATAAGAATAGAGAAAATCTGAATAAATGGCACAACAATTACATATAGCAACGAGTTGACCAGCGATGTGATGAAGCTCTTATCCTGCAATGCTTTGACGAAATTATCCAAACCGACAAACTCGGTCTTGCCTATGACGGAGTAATTCGTCAGCGCCAGCGGTACGCTATAAATAATCGGCCAGAAGACAAATAGGGCCAGTAGAATCAAACCCGGTGTCATGAAGAGCCAAGCCACTGACGCTTCCGACTTGCCGAATCTAGTAAAGAAGGATGTTTTTTTCATGATAGTACTCCTCCACCACCTTTATTAAAGATAGTTCTATATCTATAAGAATCGGGCAGGACAAGCCTGCCCACTCAGACGTATTTAGTTGCCTAAGATTTTGTTAACCTCGCCCTCGACCTCAGTCAATGTCTTCTTCGCATCAGCACCGTTCAAATAAATTTCCTGCAATGCTTTGGTGACGGCCTGATTGACGTCTTTGGCACTCTCAACGCCGATGTAGAAATCCTCGGCTTTATCAAGGCTGACTGCAGATACGGCCTTAGCCATCCCTTCCAGAGTTCCGTCATTTTCCGAGAAGAACGGATCTTTGGCGCTCTCTACTGTGGAAGGCAATGTATTAGCGAGCTTGGAGAATTCCAGTTGATTGGCAGCATTCGTTACGAATACAGCGAAGTCGACCGCTTCTTTCTTATGAGATGTTGCCGAAGGCACGACGATGTTCATCGTGTTGGAATAGCGGATGCCCGCTTTGCCAACCGGACTTGGAACGGCAAGCATTTTGTTGTATACATCCGGCGCGGCTGTCTTGATCTTGTTAATGAATGGCGAGCTGGATAAGGACATGGCCACTTGCTCACCCGCGAAGTATTGCACTTGTTTATCGTAGTCGATAATGTCTTTTGGAATGACGCCGTCTTTTAACAGCTGTAAATTCTCATTAACATACTCTTCCACTTCCGGTGTATTAAAAGCTGCCTTCTTATAATCCTCGGTCAGGAACGGCAAGTTCTCTTCCAGCAGAGTGCGCGCCTCCATCGTGAAGATGTAACCGTAGGCGCCGGTTTTCTCTTTAATCTGGCGACCCCATTCGTTCAATTCCTGTTTCGTCTTCGGCGGATTGTCCGGATTCAGTCCAGCTTTCTCCACCAGATCCTTATTCATGAATAGGACGGGCAATGCAGTGTACCAAGGGAGTGCGAACCCTTTGCCGTTCATTTCTGTTGAGGAGTAGATTCCCGGGAAATAAGCTGCCTTCTGGTCCGCTGTCAGCTCTTGGTTGAAGTCAACCAATGCACCCTTGGTTCCCATCTGATTGGCCAGCTCCGTATTAAGGTTCACCACGTCTGGCGCATCACCGCCAGCAATATTCGTCATGAGCTTGTTCAGTACAGCATCGTAAGGGTAGTCCTTCCAATCGATCTTGACATTCGGATTCTGCGCTTCATAATCCGCAATCAATTTGTTGAAGTAATCATTGAAGGTCGGCTGCAATGAGATTGTCCAGAACTCTACCGTGACTTGTTCCGCGGGCTTCTTGCTATCTTCGTTCCCACTTGAAGCAGCCCCCTTGTTGCCCGATGAATCCGAACCACACGCCGCCAATAGCCCCACCATCATCATTGATGCTAATAGTAATGAAATCAACCTTCTACCTTTGAAACTCATGCCACAACACCCTCTCTTCTTTATAAACTATCTCTCAAAGCAAGGAGAAGGAATGACTGTAAGTCCGAAAACGGTAGCGCTTACAAAAAAGCCTTATTATTCTACGCTATATCTGTAGTTGCTCCAATCCATGAATTATTTCGGAATAAGAGTCGTTCCTGCAACCTTCTCCCTTCTTGCATGTTCATTGTAACACGCACCAAACAAATTCTCCACTATTTTTTGAATAATAGGAGATTATTTTCTTCACATGTATTGACTCCTATTCACGTTGGCTTTTAATCGATCGAAATACGGCGTAGCTTCGTTCTGCACATGCTGATATAGTAACCCGCCATCATTCGCCCCTCACTTCAAGATTTCACAGAAAATACAGAATCCAGTTGCTCCCACCAGCTATAATCATCCAAATGGCTCACATCGAACAACATGACACCGTGCGTACGTTCTCGGCACATCCGAACAGCTTTTTCAAATTGATCAACGTTTCCTTCATAATCCTTCAAATATAAGCTCGCGATGACTGGAATCTGCCCGTTAATTGCCTCTAGGCTCATTTGGATCGCGCCTTCTACGCTGTACCATTCCGCAGGCCTGCCATTATGTACGGCTTCTTCAATTCGCACTTCGGGATAATAACAACCTGTCATAATGAAATCCAATTCATCGGCATACGCGGAAATATGATATTCTTCTGATGCCCATGGCAAGTTCGAACGATATGTTTCACTGGCCCAATTGACACCTTCGTTGTAATATAACGGATACCACGATCCGACATAAATGCTGAACGACAGACTTGGATTTGTCGATTTAACAACTTGCTTAGCAGATTGCACGAAATGTTTAATGTTCAGAGCACGCCATTCCGTCCATTTCGCGAACCAGTGCCCATACTCGATTTGTTTCGTACCTTCTTGTAAGGTAAAAATGTCCTGTGGCCATTGTGCTACCGGCTGCCCAATATATTGTTCGAATGCTCTCCTGCTTAATTCGCTAAAATCACCATAGACATTCGGATAGCGGCAGCGGTCTAGCACAATACCACTAATTTTATAGTTCGAGGCAATCTCCTTCAGAATCCCAAGTTGATGCAGTTGAACTTCTTCATGAATCGGATTCACAAAAATCGTATCATCATCCGCATTTTCAGCTGCAACCGATTCCGAAGAAAGACTCGGATTATACAGCATGACCTGCCAATCCTTCTTGTCATAAGCAATACCGTCTCTTGAATGCGTCGTACCTTCAGCGAATACATCCATATTGGCAATGACTTGAAGCCCGACAACACTCGCTTCCTCTATCATTTCCGCAAGAAAGTCTCTTCCTTCCCATACTTGATAACGTCCGTCCGACCAGCAACTTACATGATAAGCATAAGAACTTAGGAATGTCGTATGTCCATAGGGGATTTTGGCATCCACCACCAAGTGGGTTACTCCAGCTTGCTTCGCATTGTTAACAAGGCGCTGCCTCTCTGCACGATCCGCTAGTCGAACTCCATTCGCAATAAAATCAACCCACAACACATTTGCACCTTTTTCGATGGATAGACTCATATTGGGATCACCTCAACTATATAAATTTTAAAATTCGGGGTGCCAAATCGATCTCTGACACCCCCTGAATTCATTAGGAATTGATGAAGCCTAAATATTGCAGTTTCAACTCTGTCGTTATTCTTCGTGGTTCCCTTTATCATTACCAGCGCGCTGAATCGTCACCGTGTAGTTTTTCATTAGTCCATCTTCGGACATTACTTGTAACGTAACTAGATTCGATCCCACTTTAAGTTGTACGGGAATGACCGAATCATTTTCAACATGCTTGCCATCCACGGAAATCACTGAATTCTGATTACTTGTACTCGCCGTAATGTCTACCTGCGTAAACGAATGACCGACCTTTACACTGTAATCATACGTCGATGGTGAGAAGGAAGGCGTTAACTTCATTAACTTCTTCCCCGAGTTCACCGTCAAATTACTTAATTGCGTTTTCGCTGTTTTGGAGAAATAGATGTCTATCATTTTGCTGCCATAGTCCAAATCATGCTTCATTCGATTCTTCACTTCTGTATTGATCGAGTTGCTTGCAAGAAGTTTGCTTATGCTGTCGATCTTTTGTTTCATCTCACTTGCAGTCTCATCCGTCATATTGGGATTCACATTTAGAACCTTTACAGCGGATTCAAGTTTCTGTATTAGTTTCTCGCCCTCTTTATGGCTCATCCCTTGGAAGGGAACGTAAATCTCATTGATTTTACGGATCATCTCTTCCATCACGGTCGCTAGAGGCTTGGTCGTATCATATTGAGGCAAAATGGCTTGATTACGATACACCCCAATCTTCAGCAACTTGTCATACTTATAATTAAAAAATAGTCCTTCAAATTCAAATAATGCGGCTCCAGCTCCATCATTCTTTGTCGCTTCGGTAATTTGATCCACAACAGCCGATGTAGGATTGCCTTGGAACGTATCTAGACCCGATGAGACGAATGCATTGTCCCCTGCTAATGCCATCGAGTTTCTCAAGTCAGTTACCGTTAATTCCGAACCCGGCGCATATGACATATGGAACAAGTGATCGATCAAATTATGATCTAACCAGTATTTCGCTTCTTGTGCGTGCGATTTCGGTGCTTCTTCATAATTCGGCCATACCGCAGTTGTAATTTGTAGGTTTGGTTTGATTTGATGCGCCTCGTTAACTACCCGAACGACCCAGGTATTGATAATGTCCGCACGGAATTGTAGCCATTCATCCCAGTAACGATCTCCTGGATGAAGGTCAAGCGGATCAACGCCATATTTCTCGCTGAACAAATTACGGGTATACGTGTCGTAACCAAAATCATTCGTGTAATCTCCGGACCCTGGATACCTCGCATAATCCAAATGCAGTGAAGCTATGTCATATTTCGTGATGAGTTCATCGTATACAGAAGCAACGAAATCTCTAGCTTGCGGGAGCGCTGGATTAAGCCAATACCACTTGGCATTGTGACTACCTTCTTCATAATTCATACCTTTTCTACTTTCCATAAGCCAATCGGGATGATTCACCACAACCGGTCCGCCGACAAAGAAGTTCTCCACCCAGGCATGAATTTCAATCCCCTGTTTCTTGCCTTCCTCAATAAATGCTCCAAGTACATCAAAGCCTTCATACAAAGGATTTAATTCAGTATCTGGCAAAGACGTTGGCCAAGTGGTATATCCATCCCACCACGTTTCCAGATAAATCGCATTGATACCGGTCTCTTTGATTTTCTTCACATGATCTCGAACCTGCTCCAAGTTCTTCTCCTTCGGCCGCATCCAGAGACCTCGAGTTTGTACTTTCGGAGACTCAAAATTCATATAGCTTGCATCCGTAACTTTCTGATCCAATTCATTCAGTAAATCCATTAATCCGTTGGTACCGCTTTTATTTAGTCGCTGTTTAGCCAATTCATAAACGGCCTTCGCTTCTACAATCTTCTGTTCAATATCGGCATAAGGCACATCCATAAATTGATTCTTGGATAACTGGAGCGCCTTCTCTGCGCTATCGATACTTATCGATGCTTTATCTAAATAAGACTCCGGCGTAAAAATAACCAACACTTCTTTTTTAGCAAAATCCAGACTCAATTTGGCTCCGACCAGTGCGTTGTTCTTTAACCATGTGTTTTTAACCCCATGACCGGATAATACATAGCCGCCTTCAGGAATTTTACTGTTGTTCCCGCCATTGTTCGTCACATATCCGTCCGCATTAACAATGATTTCATTGCCCCATGGGTTCGTGCCAGTCTCCACACCATAATTACGATCATAGACGATCAACTGATCCGATCCACGAAATCCTGGATAAGGCACATTGCCAACATTGTCCCAGCCTCCGGGATTATCTTCTTTCACTTTCGGATTAAATGCATCAAACGAAGTTCTAGCGGCTTGGTAAATTAAACTGTCCGTCACGAGCTCAACCTCTGTGCCGATACGCACTTTACCCGCTAGTTGGTTATAGAATGGACTTGCCGATTGAATCGACAGTACATATCCATCCGATGGGATGGATGAGTTGTTATCAAGATAAGCCCCAGTGTTGGGATCGTATGCAATCTCCACGACGCCCGTTACCTTATTGCCAACAACTGTAAGCTCCATTCCCCAAGCATTCTGATTGGTGGTTGCGCCATAAGTAGGCTGGTACAACACCACTTCTCCCGCTCCACGCGGTCCATTTATTTTATCAATGCCTACCGCAATACCATTCACTTTCAAATATTTGCTAGGCAGAATAGGAATATCTAAGTTAATCGTTTGTACGGACTGTCCCACCTCCAAATTCAAGGATGACGCAGCATTGCCAGAAGCCGAAATGACATAACCGTTCGCAGGAATGTAGGTTCCACTCTGACCATGGACATCATATGTGCTTTTCACGACTGACACATCATTGGTGATGATATATTGAACGGTATCTTCAGAGAATGGTCTTGTCATCTCACCAAAATGACGTGTATAGACCGCGATGGTGTTGGTCGGTTGATCCTGATCTACAACGTCGATCGGTATGGTGCCCTGCTCTGTGATGAGCTGTGGACCTCCGACTACCGGTACAGGTAGCGTGTAGCCAACAATCTCAACCGGGTCTCCCGGACTCATATTTTCTTTAATCCACTGTTCACTCGATCCGTGACCAAACAGTACAAAGCCATTCGTCGGTATTTGTACAGCCCCTTCACGATAAGTGACGTCCGTAACGCTGTAAATACCTTCATGGTAGTCCACGACTGCGGCAGCCGCGTAAGGGTTCGAATCTGTGAGCTTACTACTGTTTTCTCGCGTAAACAAAATCATTTCATCTGAAGCTCCGATAGCTCGATTCACTGCTGTAATGCTGATGGTGTTGCCATTTGAAGCTTTCGCCGTGATGGCTTCATCGGCCGACACACTCAACGTCATTCCTGAAAAAATGAGAACAAAACATAAGATGAAAGACAGCGTATTCTTTAATCTCATTATCGTACCTCCCCATATTGTTCATGAAAAAACAGCTTCCCAAGCACTCCCTCTTATATACAACTTATCTCGTCTACAATTCTATTTTTTGCCGAATTTCTTATAAGCATCACCTCCAACAATAATTATGGAGTATTCCTCTTATGCTATG
This sequence comes from Paenibacillus lentus, assembly GCF_042714055.1. Classification (GTDB taxonomy): domain Bacteria; phylum Bacillota; class Bacilli; order Paenibacillales; family Paenibacillaceae; genus Fontibacillus; species Fontibacillus lentus_A. The sequence goes on along the minus strand of NZ_JBHGVC010000005.1, from coordinate 33,490 downwards.
ATTTGGAATCATGTTGAATTTCCACGTTTAACCCTAAAGTCCGGCAAAATCGAATAACAGATGTTTCTCCTACACCTGCTTGTTCCGCTAAATTTGTCACTGTAGCCAGTACCGCTTCCTCAGGATTGCTCTGTACAGCATCGGCAACTTTCTTATCCGCCTTCGTCAAGGAAGAATAAATACTAGAGATCAGTAATACGTGTTGGTGGAATTAATTAGTTTCTGTGTGTGCTTCATACAACCTACCAACCCCCAAAAATGTGAATAAATCGTTATATTCATCATAACAGACAACTCACATTTGAGGAAGAATATTTCCGCTTATTTTATAATTAAAATTAAATTTTTTCTCCTTTCCAAACTTTCTGAGTAAGTGTTTATACTAAGTGCAGTGAGAAAATTTTCTCCCCCTGCTGCCCTTGAGTCTTTCTGTCATATCTAGAGGTAAACTATGCTCCAATACAAATCTGCAATGTGACTTGGTTATCATTAAACATTGCGGTTATGTTAACTAGGGAGAAGAGTGCATTCAAATATTATCTGTATATCCGCTTTGCTACTCATAACCATATTTCCTTATGAGAAGATATTCCTCAGCCGTATAACACCGATTAAATCTAGAGTAAAGGGCTGAGTTTTTTTCAGCCCCTCCTCATCAAACCGTACGTCAGACTGTCTAACAATTATTAATAAATCCTCGTTTTTCTGTTCTTTGTTGAATCTCTATATCAAAGGAGATGAGCTTATATGCCCTATATCGAAGGTGAGTCAAGACATCAAATTCATTTACTCGGACGATTTTCCTGTTCGAGTCATCGATTGGGGTTTCAGGTGTATTCAGGCATCAGAGCGGGGCAAAAACGTTATCACCGGGAAGATCTTCTTAAGCTCTATCTTTACTTTATATAAACGGCATCCGTTCCTCCCGTAAAATGGAAGCCGAAACGAAAAGAAACATTGAATTAGTGTGTTTCTCTGTATCATATAGACTATACCCCGCACACTCCTAATAAATTATTAACTACTACATTTGTGGATGCATTTTTGGCAGAACTCAAGAAATTTTCATTAAGTTTTGTGTGACAGGAGGAGACCTAAATAAAATCCAAAAGCAAAGAGCAGATGTTAGAAGAAAATAAAGTTCTAAACAGAAAAATAAAGTGGTAGACTGACGATGACGATACTTCATTAAGTTAACGGGCAGAGCAGCTCCAATAAATGGCAAAATTATTATGAACAATTTTAGGAGTGATAACTTGGCTATATCAACTCATTGCTCCGCAGCGCGCGAGCTTCCTCGTACACCTGAAACAGCGCCTACCAGTTCTTGAGCGAAAAAGTGGAAATGAAAATATCAGTAGTATCAAATAGAGATGGGAGCTTAAAGATGGCGAATAGAATTGTTGGAGACTGGGAAAATAAACTAATCATCTACGGGTACAGGAAGCCTCTGGGTTCGCGTACTTATTTACCTTTTCTTCCTAGGCTATAGTTGATGAATTTATAGATGCTAAAGTGGTACTAGAGCACGCCAGTAAAGAACAAATGATTTATCAAATTTATTACTGGATTGAAGGGGAGGGAGAATTCTATTTGCGAATAATTGTCTCGTATCTCGAGGATTCAATCACCATCCTTGCAGATGATGCTAATATCGCGGTGCGTGCTTATAAGGCTCTTTGCGAAAGTTTGGCACGATGGAAGTTATAGTGAAGCTAACGGAGAACGTTAGTTCAATTGTGATGAGTACCATCATTAATGGGTATATATCAGAATTCTTATCGAACGCGCCCTCGATTCATTAAAAAATCTAGGGCTCTTTGATTATCGCTACAGGAAAATGACACAACTGTTCAGATTAAAGGGGGATCCACCAAGTTAATATTTCTACCATAGTTCATTGATCAGAGTTCGGCAACATTCTAGTTCAAAGCATATAAAAACCCGCTCATTGAGCGGGTTTTATGTATGGAGGCGAGGGGAGTCGATCCCCTGTCCGAAAATAACGGCACATAAGCGAGCTTCGCATGGGTGAAGTGAAAAACTTTGATGCCTAGAGACTCCCGTATGATTGTCATGCATCATTTACTCCCTAAGAATATCTGTCGGAACGGATCTCAAATGCCTCTCCCAATCCTCAATAAAACCCATTCTATTAAGTTGACAGACATGATCATATCGGTCGATTAATGCACTTAATTTAATGATCCAAGGATTCCAAATAGAATATTCCCGAACCAAATACTTCAAGGTGAAAATAACGCCGTATAATGAATTCGGTTGTATTTTTAAGTCCTGTGCATTAAAAGTTAGCGATACTTGCTTAGTTAACTTAGTGTCGTATATCCTTGAAAAATGCGCACAACGATTTCGGAGGACGCACATCGAATGGAGCCAACTGTCCAACAGACTAGCAGTCTTCAATCCATATTGTTTGGATATTATTCTTTTATCTTCAGGCTTTAAATTGGTATACAAGATAGACATACTAGAAAATGATAACACTTCAACAGCTAACCATATTGGATATCGACTACCATATTTACTTTTATAGTGAGCAACGTACAACTCTTTACTTCGTCCCAATTCATCATTCATCTTTGCAACGAAGTTATTATAGTCTTCTATTTTTCGAAAAGAAAAATTAGATGATTCTTTATAACACTCCGCTCCGTACTTATGAGCAAGGTGATAGGAAATCCTAGAACGTGCGCTTACTTCTACATATTCAAAAATATCTAAAAGTAACGATCGTAAACGCATATCAAATTCATATAGATCCACGATCTGTTCAAAGGTTGTTCCGCCTAAGTAACTTTCTTCGTTCACTTTAAATGGAAGCAGATATCCTGTAAGTCGATAAATAACTAATACGTTGAAAAATCTCGATGGCTCTTTCTTCATTTACAATAACTAAACCTCGGGACTTCAAAATCTCAACCATTTCTTTATATGTTGCAGGAGGCTTTAACTCAGGCACAGCATTCAATTTCATAGCCAAAACCTCCGTAAAAATAAAATGGCCCGCCCAGTTTCGCATTGTTAAGAGGCGCGGGCGGGATCTGTTACCTTAATTATACATTTCTCCTTTGATACCGTCAACTTAGTAAAACATATAATTCTCAAGAGGCAAAAGACACCTTCTGGGTGTACAGTTTGACTATAAAACAAATAATGATCAATCTTCTGGAAAAATAAATCTTCATATCACGAAGCGCAAAAATCCACAACCTCAATCGGTTGTGGATTTTCAATATGGAGGCGAGGGGAGTCGAATCCCTGTCCGAAGGCAACGCCACATAAGCGAGCTTCGCATGGGTGTAGTCACAGTTTTAATGTCGGTAAAGCAAACGCCTGCTACGATGCCTGTAGTGACTTTAGTGGTAGAAACGACAATTCTCTACCTTTGCTCAAGTATCGTTTTTTACAATTAACGATGTCTGTATTTAGCTCTAAAAATGCGCCAACAAAGCTTGATAAGATTAGGAGCCGAATGTGCATTTTCGGCAAGATAAGAGAACGCAGTACGGTTTCCTCGCTTCGTATTACAATCGCTACATGAAGCAAGCAGATTGTGTGGAAGATCCGAGCCGCCTTTGCTTGAGGGGATAATATGGTCCACTGTCGTGGCGGGACGTCCGCACCACAAACAAGTGTGATGATCCCGTTTTAGCGCTACTTTTCGATAGTCACGAAATAAGAACGGGTTATAAAGTAATTGGATCGTCTCCTCATCAATCCAGACGGCACGCGAACGCTCGACTTCCCGCCAAGCTCGATGAGGCAAACATGGTGTTAGTTCTTGACCATCCATATTGAGTACCGATATCATTGTTCCCTCATTATGATTATGATTCATCTATTTCACTCCAACTGTAGGAAATGCTTTGACTTATTATAAACAAAAACACCATCCTCATGCGGATGGTGTTCATGATGGTGGAGGCGAACCATGGCTTTGCACAATTGGCGTCATCATATAAGCAAAGGATTCATACCTGGTATAATGCTGAAGCCAAGCGCCAGAGGCAACACTAGCGCGATAAATACGATTGATTTAGCGAAATATTCCAGATTGGAAAACACGCTTAGCACGCCTTCTTTAGAAATACTGCCGCATGTTCTGCTGCATTCCTAAAGTATCAAATAAAAATCATAACTAAAGTGTCCTTTTAATATAAAAGGTATGTACCGTCGTAATCTCATGACTTTTTCGCAGTCGTTGTCATCTCATTCAATGCAAGGGACCCTGTCACTATCGCTGTATTTCATCAAAAATACATCAATAGCAAAAAGCAGAAACGTTAATATAACAACATTCCTGCTTTTAAAAATCCCACTTAAAATTGTGTCAAAAAGGACTTTGTAAATAGCCCTTAAGAAATATCCTCCGCATTACGGTTAATATGATCAATGATATCCAAAATTCCTCGAGCTTTTAGAAGCTGGTCCTTGAACACAACCATAATCCCACCTACTGAACTAAACGGATCTTGCTGTAATGCTTGGCGTTCTAATGTGCCATTCTTAACGATGTAATCAATAATCAGCTCAACGAATTTCGTTTGTTGTAAATTTAAGTTCTGTTCAGAAATAAACGTTGAAAATGCTTCAACAGCAGCCTGTCGGTCTAGACCGACGATTTTACGAACGAGCTTTGTTACCGGGGTATCGCCATAATCTTTTTCGTACTGTTCTTTGGAACCAAGTTCACTCCACAAAATTCGCTCTAAGTACTCCACATCTTGCTTCGTTAATGGTTTATTGTTACGCAGCTTATAAATCGCTAATGTGTCCTCATGTTGATGCTCTTTTAAGTAATGCTCCACCTTTTTACGATAGCTTTGTAAGTCATTCACATTATAAATCGACGCATTTTCTGCAACAGTTATCACTTCATCTTGGAAATCCGTGTAATAGATTTTCTGATTCGAACGCTCAATATAGCGAATTAAATCACGTAGTGCAATACGCACCCTTTCTAGATCAGCAAGCGAAGCCTCTTCCCAGAATTCCATCGTTCGTACGTCATCAATCACATCTTTTTGTGCTAATACTTGTGGAATTGTAGCTAGTTTTGAAAGTGCTTCGGCTGTATCAATAACTCGGCGAATTGGCTTTGTGGCATTATTTGATTGCAAGCTCGCTAATTCAATCGTCAGCATTAACAGATCAAAGCGTTTGGCTAACTCATCATCTTCAATCGGTGTAATTAACGGTGAAATGTTTTCTTTCACTTCATTGGTCTGCACGACCGATAACGCTTGCCAGCTCTCCTCATTTTGATACTTATGCACATATTGTAAGTATTGGCGCACTCGAAAGTTCTCATCTTTTAATGCTCGAACGTCCGATACAATTTCCTTCAATAGCTGTTCACGATATGAAATAAACGGTGCTTCTTGATATTGAAGCGATTGTAATTCACGTACAATATCGACTTTAGCGTTAAACAACTTTTCCGTTAAGGTTTGGGTTATTTTCGCTTCCTCGCCTTTTTCATTCTCACGGAAATACTCGAAGTTTCTTAAATAATCAAAAATTAAGAAGTAGCCCTTATCCAATCCTGGTCCAAATAAGTCTTTACGGAGACGTGTTCCGCGGCCGATCATCTGCCAGAACTTCGTTTTCGAGCGTACCTTTTTGAAGAAGACTAGATTTAATACATCAGGCACATCAATTCCCGTATCTAACATATCAACCGATATAGCAATTTGTGGCATTTTGTCCGGTGTTGAGAAGTCATCAATGAGCGTCTGATAATATTCCACACTATAGTCGATTACCTCTGCAAAATTACCACCGTATTCAGGGAATTTCAAATCGAAGCGTTCTTTGATGGCCATCGCATGCTTGTGGTTTTTGGCGAAAATAATGGTCTTCCCTAATTTATCTCCACCTTCAACCTTCAAGCCAAATTCCAATAAGTCACTTAACACGTGATCGATTGTGTTCTTGTTAAATACAAAATGATTAATCGCAGAGCTATCAATATCTCTTACTTGCGGTTCGTCTTCAAAAATCTCGTCAAATTCTTCTTTTTCGTCTTCAGATAAATCATCGTAACGAATACCATCATCTAAAATTTTCAACGTCGTTTCTCGTGTACGATAATCAACTAAGTAGCCATCTTCTACAGCCTTCGCTAATTCATAGGCAAAGGTCGGTACGCCGTTTTCTAAATCAAAAATCGTGTACGTATTTTTATCAAGTTCATCCTTAGGCGTTGCTGTTAACCCGACAAGCATCCCGTCAAAGTAATCGAAAATGCTTTTATACTTCTGATAAATCGAACGATGTGACTCATCGATAATAATTAAATCGAAATGCCCTATCGTAAATAAACGATTACCGTCCTTACGCTTCACTTCATCAATCGCATTCATCATCGTTGGGTACGTCGAGAACACCATACGAGCAGCTTCAGGGTTCGAATTTTTCTCTAGCATATTGCTTAATGATAAATTCGGAAGTAGTGTGTTGAAGTTACGGAATGCTTGCTTCACTAAAGATGTACGATCCGCAAGAAACAGTACGTTTTTCACCCAATAATGTTTCGTTAACACATCGACTAATGAGATCGCCGTTCGTGTCTTACCACTGCCTGTGGCCATTACGAGCAGGCCTTTTCGTTGGTTGTTACTGAACGTATCACAAATCGCTAGAATCGCTTCTTTTTGATAGTAACGGTTTGTAATATCGTCATTAATTTCAACATTCGTTAAAGGACGCTTCATTTGGCGACGGTCGATTAACAATTGCAGCTCATCTTGTGTATAGAATCCTGACACTTTACGTGCTGCATATGGATCATGCCAAATATGCGTTTCAAAGCCGTTTGTATAAAAGATGACTGGTCGTAACCCCTGCATCTGCTCTACACAATCGGCATACAGTTTTGCTTGGTTACGCCCTTCTTTGGGGTCACGTGAAGTACGTTTTGCTTCAACAACAGCTAAAATTTTACCGTTCGTACCCCGTAACACATAATCCACGTAACCTTCGCCTTTTGCATTTGGCATACCTGTTACCGAATATTCTATCTCAATGTTTTTGCCAATTTCCCAACCAGCTAACTTTAAGTCTAAATCGATATAACGTTTACGCGTATCAAATTCCGAAATCGTATCGACATCAAAATCGTAATCTCGTTGTGACTCTACACGATTTGCCGTGAGTTGCGCCCGGAGCTCTTCATTCTGCTTACGAAGCTCTTCAAGTGACTGATCCTTAGCACTTAGCTTGTCATATAAATCACTTAGTTCCTCTGGACGCTCTCGCTTATACACTGCATCATACAGTAACGCTTCATCAAACGTAGATGCGGTATATTCCTCTGCGTAACAATAATCAATCCATGCCACAAACTGATGTAAATTATGTAAAGACAACACCGCTTCATCACGAGTGATTGCCACATTCGTATGTACAGCTGCATTACCAAGCTTTACCACATATTTCATCATTGGCAAAAGTTCTTCATCAATGATGCCCAAAAAGTGACGATTATGAATCAAACTTGAAAGGTTATCCTGATAGGGTATTTTAACATCATTATCAAACTGATATACCCACTTCACCGCAAGCTCGAGCGCACGGCGCGATAAAATCGCAACCGTGGCTGGGCTAACTTGCATCGCCTTTTCCGCTTCAAAACAGGCATTGGCAAAGCTAGTGAATAACTGTTTATCCTTTAAAAAATCGAAGTTCAACATATACTCATCTCCTATGCGAGATAGTTATTGTTCTTGGAAGAGTTCGCCTTTGAAGGCTTTGGAGAGAAGTGAGTTATAAAGATTCTCCATCCACAATAAAGATTTTTTCATTTTTTCCTTTTCATTGTTAATCACTAGCAATCTTTCCGCAAAAACATTTTGTAATTCAACTGGAGGGATTATAAGTTCAATATTCTTTAAGGAAAAGATTTTTAATTCTGCAAATGTTGTGCCAGAGGCAATTTTCAAATAATCATTTATTAATTTTATTTTTAAAGCATATTGAATATACACAGGATTAACAGAGTTATCTTTAAAATTTATCCATAAAACTCGTCCATCTTTAAAATAAAAAGGGCTATCCTCTTTCACAATCCAAATTCTACCGTCAGGACAGATAGAAGGCATTAATAAATCACCTATTTTAGGTACACCGCTAATCTCCTTTAAATTTCTATAATGCTCTTCTGTAATAAATAATTCTGGAGAAATATCTTTACCCTCTGCAAGTTCACCTATTTCTGTACCTCTAAAGAATGGGATTCCTCTATCTACTAACTCATTTACAAATACACGCTTACTTGAGCCAACTATTGCAATATCTTGCAAGGTTTTTTTGGGGAATTTCCTCCCTCCTATTATGTCTTCTCTAAACATCTCTAAAAACAAACTTTGTGTTAATTCATCAAATGCTGTGATTTGGGATTGGCGATGTTGAATTAAGTTATAAACAATGTTTAAAATATTGACTACTCGTTTCTGTTTCTCTAGGGGCAGTAATGGAACATCTAATTCTCTTAAAATATCTAAAGTTATTCCTTTAACTGTTGCTCCCTTCCCCTGAGACTTCAAATATTCTGCTTTACTTTTTAGAAAGTAAAATAAAAACTTCCTATCAATCAATTCAGAATTTTTAGGTACCAATGCCTTCAAATCCTGGTTAATAGTTACATCAACTGTATTAATGGCTACTCTTCCTAGAGCCATTCGAGTAGGTAGTAAAATGCTATTTTTCTCAACTAAGTTTGTACTAGAATTATTCAGTCCTTCTTCTGTAATATATTCAAGTGAAGAATCGATATACTCCCGATTGATATCTTTAACAGTTACCCATGGTATCTTCCCATTCCAATAAACGCCGTTATCACGAGATGGAGTACCGCCACCAATAATGTCAACGAGTTCTTTCAGTTTCACTTTAATAGCTCCTTTAATTCTTCTAACCCTTGAGTAATTTCAACCTCTAATTGCTGAACGTATTTAAGTATTTCCTTCGGAGATTTATACTCCACTTCCTCATACTCAATCTCCTTATACTTATTAATCGACAAATCATACCCTTGCTCACGAATCTCATCCACTGGCACAAAGAATGATTGCTCTGTACGTTTACGTTCTACTTCACCTTGTAAGTTACTGAAACGGGCAATAATATCCTCAATATCACTCGCTTCAATTGGTGCGCGTTTATCATCTAATGAATATCCATCCGCTTTCATATCATAGAACCATACGTGATCCGTTCCACCTGTACCTGTTTTCGTGAAAATCATAATACCTGTTGAAACCCCTGCATACGGCTTAAATACGCCACTTGGCATTGAAATGATAGCTTCTAATTTATTGTGATCAATAATTTCTTTACGAATAGCTTTATGCGCATTTGAGCTACCGAACAATACGCCATCCGGTACGATTACCGCTGCACGTCCACCAGCCTTTAACACTCGTAAAATTAGTGATAAGAATAGTAGCTCTGTTTTCTTCGTTTTCGCTACTTTTAATAAGTCATTCGATACAGCATCATAGTCTAACGATCCTTTAAATGGTGGATTCGCTAGTACTAATGTGTACTTATCTTCATCTTTATTTTCTTCAGATAGTGAATCACGATAATCAATATTTGGAGCATCTACCCCGTGCAACATCATGTTCATTGCTCCAATACGTAACATCGTTGTATCCATATCGTTACCATAGAACATGTGATTGTGGAAATGCTCATTTAACCCTTGTACTAAAAACAAGTCTTGATGGTTCTTTCGTAAATATTCACTTGCTGAAACTAGGAAACCCGCTGAGCCCATTGCCGGATCGATAATGATATCTTCTGGTGACGGCTTCATGACTTCTACCATCATATTGATAATATGACGTGGTGTACGGAATTGACCATTTGTCCCCGCTTGTTGTAGCTTCGATAATAAGTACTCGTAAATGTCCCCTTTTGTATCACGTTCTTCCATTGGGATACTATCAAGTGCTGTTACTACTTTTTGTAATGTAGCAGGCTTATTAATTTGGAACATTGCATCTTTCATATACTTTGAGAATGCAGATTCTTCTTTACCACCTAACGTTTTGATGAATGGGAAAATCGTATTCACCATTACTTCATACATTTCTTGGGCAGGTAAGTTCTTAAACTGTGTCCAACGCATCATTGGCCAGTATTTCTTTTGCACTTCATTGAAGTCTGCTGGCATTTCCGAGAAAATCCCTTTATATTCAAGCCCTAAAAATTCCGCTTCGTTTTCTTTTTCCAGTTCGCCTTCATCTAGGCCTTTAATGAAGAGTAAGTATGTTAATTGCTCAATATTTGTTAAAGGGTTTGTATTCCCCTCTGTCCATAATGTTGTCCAAATAGTATCGATCTTGTTTTTGATCTCACCAGTAATCATGTTGTAACCTCCATTATATTAAGGTACCTATTGCAGGCACCTTCTCTTACGATCTATTTTAAACTAAATGTCTGCCCATTGCCCATTTGATTATAAGCATTCAGCTTAGAATCCTTTAATTGGGTCAAAATCTGTTCTAGCTTCATTTTCAGTTCTAGTTCTTCTTTGACGAAGTTCTCGACGATTCCTTGTTGTTTCTATATCCAAACTACAATTTATCATTTAATAATAAGAGAAACCCGCTCAAAGAGCGGGTTTTCAGTATGGAGGCGAGGGGAGTCGAACCCCTGTCAGAAGGCAACGCCACATAGGTGTCTACGAGTGCTCCTTCACCCTGCAAATCGCTTCAACTTACCTCCGATTCGATCTCAATACCCTCGCGAAAATTGCGTGTTTTCTTTGAGTTGGGCGATATCGTGGCCCGTTGGATTTTGGAAGGCACGAAGCCCGAATGTTGGCGCAACCGCAAAAATGTGGTCAAAAATGTCCGCTTGAATCGATTCATAAACTCCCCAGTTGGTATCATTGCTGAAAGCGTAAATTTCCAATGGCAGTCCGTTATCTCCCGGCGCTAACTGTCTGACAATCAGCGTCATTTCCTGGTGAATTTTCGGATGGTTCCGCAGATATTGATGAATGTATTCTCTGAATACGCCCACATTCGTAAGCTGTCTACCGTTCACTTTGCTTTCCGTATTAATCCGGTGTTCCAGATTGTATGCGTTAATTTCATCTAATCTTGTCGTGACATATTCGGTAAGGAAGTGAATCTTCTTGAATTCCTCAATCATTCCCTCGGTACAAAAGCTTATGCTGCTCGTATCGATATAGAAGCATCGCTTAATCCTTCGGCCACCGGACACTTGCATGCCTCTCCAATTCTTGAACGAGTCCGAGATGAGCGCATAGCTCGGAAGCATTGTGATCGTCTTGTCGAAATTCCTAACCTTAACCGTGTTTAACGTAATATCGATCACATCGCCGTCCGCATTATATTTAGGCATTTCAATCCAGTCACCGACACGCACCATATCATTCGATGATAATTGAACGCCTGCGACCAGGCCTAATATGGAATCCTTAAAGATGAGCATCAGAACAGCCGATAAAGCACCAAGGCCACTGAGAATGATCAAGGGATTCTGACCGATGAGGCTCGAGATCACTACAATGCCGCCAACGATGAATAGGACGATTTTCGCCACCTGAATATATCCCTTAATCGGTCTGATCTTAGAGATTTCAAACGAACGATAAATCGCATCAAAAGCATTGAGCAGCGCATTAAGCACCGTGACGGTTACAATAATCATGTACATTAGCGCAGCCTTTTCAATCCAAGCTTGATAAAGCGGAAAGATAGAAGCAGAATAATAAATGATGATGGCTGGCACGAGATGCGACAGCTTATGAAACACTTTTTTCTCCAAAATAATATTATCCCACGTATACCTATTGTTATGGACGATATGAATAATCGTCTTCAACACAATTTTTTTGGCTATGAAATTAGCCAGTATACAGACCACAGCTATAAAAGCGACCATGATCATATTCGAAAGATATCCAATGGTTTGTTCGCTCATGCCATATCCGTCTAGTTGATTTTTGATAAATTCCATTGTCTCCTCCTAACGCAGTATGAATTAGCCTATTATTATAAGTTAGATTCTAGTGCTAAGCAAAGTCCAAGATAAGACATTCGGGGCTGATTGGGGAGATGCTCGGTAAAGGTATAATAAAGAAAGACCACCTTCAGCGGTGGTCTTTCTGGTGGTACATATGGAGGCGAGGGGAGTCGAACCCCTGTCCGAAGGCAACGCCACATAAGCTTCTACGGGTGTAGTCACGGTTTTGATGTCACCTAAGAGTCATTGCTAGCAATGACTGGCATCGAAAGCGACGCCCAAGCGCCCCGTAACCGGCTATCGCTAAGGTCAGCCTGTTTGTCTTCTTCAGCACACCCCAGGCGGAGATGTGACAGCGTATCCCACTAAAGTTGGGCCCCTATCCCGGCACATGGGCGATGCAGAGTAGGAGCTCGCTAGCAGGTTATTAAGCTGCTAATGCGAAGTTGTTTTGTTGTTTGCCGTTTAATTGGCTTTAGCGTTGATAAAGCGGACGCGTCCCCACTACCCGCTACCTATGCTCGATCTACCCCCGTCGAATCCAAAAACGCCCCCGAAATAAGACAAGCGGTCATGTTCAGAAAGAACCGCAGCCCTAAACAGCGACTCGAATGGGTCGGCAGCTGATGCCTGTTCATTCCGAGCATAAGTGCTATTTGCACCTATTCATAGCAAATCAGCGAACAACGCTCAATTTGCCTACAATCATTATACCACCTTTGCCATGTTCCATGTCTGGTGATTTACTGGCAGGTGATCATAATTGTAACAACCCAAGCACCGAAATGCAAGTTTTCAACGGCTGATTCACAATGTCCTATTGTATATATTAAACATTAATCTACAAAGTCTAACAAGATCCGCCGATATAAATGGTTGATCAAACAAATATTGGAGGATGTTATGAAAATTAGCCGTTTATTCAAAAGTCATGCAACACAACTTATGATGGCATGGATCCTAATCATCAGTACTTTCGCTGCGCCTTTATCTGCCAGTGCTGAAGCCGTCAATGAGACCCCACTGAATTGGATCCAAGGCTCGAATCAGCCAATTCCCGTAGGAAATATCGCCCAAGTCACCATTAATGAGGATTACATGTTTCTCAATGGCGCAGATATCAAGACATATATCAGACAATATGGACTGCTCCCTTCCGACCTAGAGATCGGTGCTGTCTTTCCTATAGACGAGGATGCTTACTGGGTTGCTTATTTTGAATACGTAGATTCGGGTCATATCTCGGATGATGAGAAGACCAAAATCGATGCCGACAAACTTCTGGATAGCTTCAAAAAAGGCACGGAAGAAGCCAACAAAGAAATTTTAGAGGAGAAACGTCTTTATGTTGAAGGATGGGACATCCCACCGGTGTATAACGAATCCTCGCGGAGTCTTATTTGGTCTTTGCTCCTGCACGATTACAAAGGGGAGAAGACCATAAACTACCACGTCCGAATATTGACGCGTACCGGCTACCTATCGGTCATTCTGGCTTCGGATCCTGAGAATCTAGCAGCAGACCGCGCGACTTTAGAGCGTGACATCCTGCCGAACCTCGTTATTAACCCAGGGAAAACCTATGAGGATTTTGATCCTGCGGTCGATAAAAAATCCTCGATGGGATTGACGGGACTCATCTTAGGCGGAGCGGGACTGGCGGTCGCCAAAAAAGCTGGACTGTTTGGTTTGCTTGCCGTGCTGATTAAGAAATTTTGGTTCGTGCTGATGCTGCCGTTCATTTGGTTGTTCCGCAAGCTCCGTGGCAAAGGCAAGAACAAAACACAGGATGAATCGGATCAGGAGACTAGCCCAGAGGATGGATTCGATAATAGCTCGCATGCAGGCAATCCGGTCGAAGCTGACACAGATTCCAGATTCAAATCAAAATTCGAACTTGAAGATGAAAATAAAAAGCCGCCAACCTCACTCTAGGAGTATAAAAACCTCGGATTTCAGCAAATACCATGTCGCTGCAATCCGAGGTTTTGGCCTTTTAAATCGAGTAAAGATTACCGCGCAACCTTCTGCTTCTCGCGGAGCACGCGCTGAATATCGCGCTGAGCATCACGCTTGGCTGCGGCTTCCCGCTTATCATACTGCTTCTTCCCTTTACCAAGGCCGATCAGCAGCTTGGCGTAACCGTTACGAATGTAGATTTTCAGGGGCACAATCGCATATCCTTCCTGCTTGGACAGTCCAAGCAGCTTGCTGATCTGTGCCTTATGCATCAGCAGCTTGCGCGTACGAGTCGGATCCGATGGATTATTCCGATTACCTTGCTCGAACGGGCTGATATGCATGTTATGAATATGGATCTCGCCATTCCGAATCGTTGCAAACGCATCGCCGATATTCGCTCTTCCGTTACGAATCGACTTGATCTCTGTTCCAGTCAGTACCATTCCTGCCTCAAAGGTATCCTCGATGAAGTAATCATGGGAAGCCTTCTTGTTCTGTGCTAATACTTTACCATCATTCTTCTTACCCATGCTCATCCTCCTCATCGCCATTTGCCAGGCCACTGACTCTAGTATACCAGAAATTTATTGTATCAACTCCATGCTGCAAAATCAAGGAGCTTGCCCGCGGCCCAAACCGCCGACCGCCACGGACGGCGGCGGTCGGTCGGCCGCACGCGCAAGAGCTACCGCTTCTTGCGCGGTGGCTTCCCATCGGCGCCCGGCGTTCCGCCGCCACTGCTGCCGCCGATGAAAATCCCGCTCGCGGACGTCTTCTTCCGCCGCGAGCCCTTGCCCGCACCGCCGCTGCCGCCCGCTTTGCGGCTTGTGGCCGCCGGCCCGGGGGCATAGCCGCCCTTGCCGGAGCCGAAGCCAAAGCTCACCGCTGGCCCAGCGTCAACAGACGCTCCAGCACCCGCGGCACCACGCTTGCTGCGCTTGCCTCCGCCGGAAGCTTTGCCCTTGCCGCCAGCGGCTTTGCCCGCCTTGCCAAAGGCCTTGCCGGCTCCAGCCTTCCCGCCTTTGCCGCCATTCTTGCCGCCCTTGCCGCCTTTACCGGGACCCTGCCCTGGCTTCCCGCCAAATCCGCCCCCGTAAGAGCCATCATCGCGGCGGCGCGGCTTCATATCGACCATCTCAAAATCAATCGTATGGTCGTCCATATTAACCCGGGCTACGCGAATCTCCACCTCATCGCCGATGCGGTAGATTTTCGATGTGCGCTCGCCGATCAGGGCCATATGCTGCTCATGGAAGTGGTAATAATCATCCGTCATCGCACTGAGACGGATCAATCCCTCCACCGTGTTCTCCAGCTCGATGAACATGCCGAAGCTCGTCACGCTGCTAATAATCCCGGTGAATTCTTCCCCGATCTTATCGAGCATAAACTCAGCCTTCTTCAGCTGCTCCGTATCCCGCTCGGCCTCCACGGCAACCCGCTCCCGATCGGAGGATTGCTGGGCGATCTCCTGCATCCGGCTGTTCAAATAATCCTGCCGCGCAGCTGTCAATGCCCCGCCGTTCTCAATTACCTCGCGGATCACCCGATGAATGACCAAGTCCGGGTACCGCCGGATCGGCGATGTGAAGTGGGTATAGAATTCCGCGGCCAGCCCGAAATGTCCGGTGCTCTCCGCATCATATTTCGCCTGTTTCATCGAACGGAGCATCATCGTACTAATGACCGTCTGCTCCTTCGTTCCCTGGATATCCTCCAGCAGCGTCTGCAGTGCGCGCGGATGAACGCGATCTCCCTTGCCGCCTTTGACCGTGTAACCAAAGTTAGCCACGAACATCATGAAATTGAGCAGCTTCTCCTGATCCGGGTCTTCATGAATCCGGTATATGAACGGTACCTTGAGCCAGTGAAAATGCTCCGCCACCGTCTCATTCGCCGCCAGCATGAATTCCTCGATGATTTGCTCTGCGATCGACCGCTCTCTTTTGACGATATCCGTCGGCTTGCCATTCTCGTCCACAATCACCTTCGATTCCTCGAAGTCGAAATCCACCGCCCCGCGACGCATCCGTTTACTCCGCAGCTTAAGGGCCAGCTCCTTCATCAGGCGGAACATATCGGCCAGATCGCTGTAGCGATCCGTCACCTCTGGATCTTCATCCTCTAATATTTTGCGGACATTCGTATAGGTCATCCGCTCTTTCGTACGAATCACACTCGTAAAAATATCGTGCTTCACGACCTTCATCTGCTCATTGAATTCCATCTCGCACGACAGCGTGAACCGGTCTACCTTCGGATTCAGGGAGCAAATGCCGTTCGACAGCCGATGCGGCAGCATTGGGATGACCCTATCCACCAAATACACACTGCATCCGCGGTTGTACGCTTCCTGGTCGAGCTTCGACTTCTCGCGCACATAATAGCCAACATCGGCAATATGCACGCCCAGCTTTATGTTGCCATTCGGCAGACGCTCGACGTTTACCGCATCATCCAGATCCTTGGCATCCTCGCCATCGATCGTCACGATTACCTTGTCCCGCAGATCGCGCCGCCCTTGCTTGGCAATTTCCGACGGGTCGATTTCCTCGGGAGTATTCATCGCTTCTTCCATGACATCCTCGGGAAAAGCCTCCGGCAATTGATGCTTGCGGATGATCGATAAAATATCGACGCCCGGATCATCCTTATGCCCGAGAATCTCGATAATTTCCCCTTCGGCTGCGGCTCTTCCCTCCGGATATTGAACGATTCGCACGACGACCTTCTGTCCGTTAGCCGCTCCGTTAAAGCCTTCTTTCGGAATAAAAATATCGCGATTAATTCGCTTATCATCCGGGATGACAAAACCGTAAGCCTCTTCGTTTTGGAATATGCCCACAACCTGCGTGATGGCCCGGGTCACGACCCGTACGACCTCGCCTTCCAGCTTGCCGCCCGCCACGCTCTTGGAATTCACGCGTACAAGCACGGTATCGCCGTTCATGGCGCTTTTTAGATCATTGGCATGAATATATACGTCGGGGTGCTCGCGATCCTCTGGAATGAGAAAAGCGAAGCCCTTGGCATGCGCCTGCAGCCGCCCCCGCACCAAATCCATCCGCTCCGGCATGCCGTAACGGTGAGTGCGCGTCAAGATGATTTTTCCTTCCTGCTCCAAGCGGTTAAGCAGCTTTAGAAACTCCCTGAATTCCTTCGCGTCTGCAATATGGAAATGCTCTTCAAGCTCCTGATACGTCATTGGTTTATAAGCGGTCTCCCGCATGAAATCAAGCAGCTCTGATTCTGTTACCATAAACTCACCTCGGCCCGGCTCGGCTTGTCCTCGACCGGTATGTATTTTGAGATTCTAATTTCCATGAAATACCCTTCATGTATATACCCTAGTATACACGAAATTAACCGTCCGCATCCGTTTCACCTAAAATGATCGGAAACATAATTAGCAAGGCATTATTCGCCTTTCCAGTTGCTCTAACGTCATAAGATCATTCTGCTTAATCGAACATATAAAGCACAAAAAAGCCTCCGTTCCACCAAGAACGAAGGCTCTTATTTCATTTACTAATCCATAACAATGGCAACAGCAATGGACAGGATGAAGAATCCCGTGGCAACCCCGATCGTAATCCGTTCCAGAACGAGCTCCATGCCGCGTGCTTTCGCCTTACCAAATAGATGTTCCGCTCCTCCGGAGATGGCACCGGTAAGACCAGCACTCTTCCCTTCTTGCAGAAGGACTGCTGTGATTACACCGATGGAAAAAATAATAAGCAACACTTTCAAAAACAATTCCATTGTATCCACCTCCTAAGTGAGAACATCCATATTCCTTAATCGAATATAATGAATGAAAAAATCATGAGATATACAAAAACAGCATTATTATTGTACCATACCATCCTGAGATTAACAACCTAAACAAACAACATATCTCCTGCGTTTTCCATACCTGCTTTAGAAAGCTAATCCTTTTCATTTCCATTAATCATATTTAGTAGATAATATCAAACAAAGGCATATCGTTACATAAATACTTAATGTCGGTTCAATAATATGAATGGCTGCTTTTCTGGGCGGCACTAAGGTCAAGTACTTATACTCTGATACAACTTTATCAGTACTTACGTCTTTAATCCGAATGTATTTATCCATGAAGTTCTTTTGAATAATAAACTCATTCCCTCCATAACTAAAAATGTACCTGGGGTGAGTTTTAATTTTAGTAGCACACTTTAAAAGATGATGATTCCCGTCTTCAATAATGCTCCAACTATCTTTAAGGAAAGTTAGTCTATCAATAGCCTCGACCTTAATGTTTCCATCCTCATCATAGACTTTAAAATTCAAAAAAAATCCGTCTAAAAAAAAATCCACACAGCGTTGTAATGAAGTTTTATAGTATCGCTGTATTCCGCCGATCACTTCTTGTCGATCATTGGTTATTTTATGAACCGTTTTTGTTGATTGCTTTAAAAATGGTTGAGTAAAATAATAGAGCACATTCTGCCCTCCTTTGGAAATTCCCCTAAAACACCCTCCGATTCAGCAAATCCGCAACACTTGCCCAATGGTCATTGATAAAAAAGTGCCCGCCATGATACTCCTCTATATGAATTGGTGCTTCGAAATGAGTTTGCCAGGCAGCAATGTCTTCCACAGATATATCATCCTGATTACCGTATAGAACAGTAGCCTGAAGCTGCAGCGGCTTCCGTCCGCTTTGCCACTGATAGTTCTCAACAACGCTGTAATCGGCACGCATGACTGGAATAAATAAATCCATAAGCTCCGGGCAACTAAAAAACTCCTGAGGTGTTCCCTCCATATCCCGAATGACCCTTATAAATTCATCCTTCGGCAAAAGATGAACCTGATTATTCGAAGCGACTACGCCGGGAGCTGATTTTGCCGCCAGAAACACATGATCCGGACAACGCACTCCCTCCTCTACGATCCTATGAAGCAGTTCATAAATAATCAGGCTCCCCATACTATAGCCCATAAGGATATAGGGCTGACGGTTTCGCTCGAAAAAAGGGAAAATATCAGCAACGACTTCATCAAGACAGGTAAAAGGGGCCTCCCCGAATCTTGCTCCTCTGCCCGCCAACTCAACAGGACAGAACATCAATCGGGGATCAAGGAAAGGTTTCAATTTAGTATAAAACATCGCATTTCCCCCCGCATGAGGCACACAAAATAGATATTTCTTCAATTAGCAGCTCCTCCTAATCATCAAAAGAAAAGTAATGTAAAATAAATAAATAATTTGTAAATCCATGGGATTTATTGTATATATAATGTAATATAACTTACTTTTAAATAATTCAATATTAAATGTAAAGTTTAGTAGATTGTTATATTTGAGGGGAGGTGATTTTATGATTCAATTTCATGACGTATCTGTAAACTACGGGGAAACAGCAGTATTGAATCATGTTAATCTACATATTCAAGATGGCAGTTTCACTTACTTATGCGGTCCATCTGGCTCGGGCAAGAGCAGCCTATTAAAGCTCCTCTATCGCGAAATAGATGCCTATACGGGAAGGATTACATTTATGGATCAGGATTTAAAAAAAATGCCTAAATGGCAGACTCGCCGGCTTGTCTCCACCATATTCCAATCATTTGAATTATTGGACAAGAAGACCGTATTTGAGAACGTGGCACTCGCCGGACAGATCTCAGGCATGCCTCAGCCAGAAATCAGACAAAGAACGCTTGATTTGCTGCAGAAGGTCGGACTCCAGAATAAAGAATACCGTTTCCCTCCCCAATTATCCGGCGGGGAGCAGCAAAGAGTCGCCATTGCCCGTGCTCTTCTCCATGGCCCAAAAGTACTTTTGGCGGACGAACCCACAGGAAATCTGGATATGGATAACTCCATGAACATTATGGAACTGATTATGGAGCTAAACCACACAGAACAACTTACCATTATCATGGCTACTCATTCTCAGGAGCTGATTTCCAGATATCCTCTAAAAAGCATAAACATAGAGGAAGGATACGTGATGGAAAGTGTCAATGTTTAAATTCTATCTTCAGGACGCCCGGGAAGATATCATGCGGAATAAAGGGCCCAGTTTTGCAACCATTTTGCTTGTTTTTCTTTTCCTTACGATGTCCGGCATACTGCTTCTAGTCCAGGCCAGTGTAAAGAATGCCACTGATTTTTTAACCTCGCAAGCCAAAATCAAAATATTTGTTGATGATCAAATCTCCGATGCTAACGAAATTGCCAACGCATTAGCAAACAAACAGTTTGTCAAGGATATCAGCATTGAAACCAAAGCCGATACGGTTTATAAAATGAAACAACTGCTTCAAAATCGCAATTATCTACTGGATGTATTCCTGGAAAGCAATTATCCGGATATGATAACCATCGAAACGGCAGATCCTTCACAAATTCCATTAATTGCCGAGCAATTGAAGGAGATGAAGGGGATTTCCGATGTCATTTATGCACAGGGCTACGTCGAACAAATTGTTCAGCTATCCCAAAATTTTAAAAAATACGGTACTGGCTTAATGGCTCTTCTCTTCTTAACCAGCTTTTTCTCCATCATCATGACCATCAATCTCATGTTATATCAGAATCAAAAATCCATACGGATCAAGCTGCTGCTCGGCGCTAAACCCATTCATGTTCGGGGACAGTATTTATTTGAAGCCTGGTTGCTCAGTACGATGGGAAGCATTCTCGCCGGCACTTCCCTGTATCTCTTCTATTCTTTCATCCTGTCTTCTTTTAAGGAAACCTGGCTTGAGCAGCTGGAACTGCCCAACCTCATTCTGCTGACCTCTATTGTAGCCATCATATTAGGAGGATCCCTCATGGGGGTTATGGGAAGTTACATCTCTACCCGGAGGATGATCAAGCATGCGTAAGTCCCTTAGCGCAAAAAAATGGAAGCTTGCCGTCATTCTTGCATTGGTTTTGTTTTTTAGTTCCCCTTACTCCATCGGATTCGCTCATATTTTCGGAACTTTCGGAGATTTCCTTCAAAACTATAATGATAGTGATTCCATCCTTGCCTTACGTGAAGAATTGAATCAGACCGAGCTCGAGCTGGAAAATCTGATGCCTCAAGTAGCGGACATGAGACAGCAGTATCAAGAGCAGTCACAACAATTCGAGCCCATGCTGCAATTTTACCGAACCTCCGCAACAGATACATACATCGAGTTGTTAATGAACTCAGAGGAACTTATCGATGTTTTTGCCTATCAGCGTTTGTTCCAGCATAAGCTGGAGGCTGATGTGTCCATGCTAGAATCGCTGTATAGGGTTTATTTGCCGCTAGAAAATGCAGTAAACACGACACAGGATTATCAAGCTCTTTTAAAATTAGTAGAATCCAGCCTGACCAAGAGAGAGCAGCTTCAGGCTAAGCTGGCCAATGCCTCCGACGATGAAATCGATGAAACGCTAAGCCGCCTATGGACCCAAAATATCGGATACCTGCTTGAGCTCAGGTCAGACAGCAAGATGATTGAGAAGAACCCCATGGATTTCATCAAACAGTTAACCCCAACCTCACCTTATCGAATTGAGCAGGATTTGATTAATGAGCAAAGCAAGCTGCGATACTTTATCCGTAATGACCACGTATATGCATTCTTCTCAAGAGGTGAAGCAGAAGTCATTCTCGTCGGCATGATTGGCAAAAGCAACGAGGAATTCATTGAGTTGGATTTTGAAGCCGGATTTATTAACGGATTTCATATTCCTTACGACTGGCTTGAGCTTTTGAAGGGCTTTAATATTTCGTACCGGGATATACACGGCGAGTTAAACGATTTTTACGTTGAATCTACGACTCGCTCCATCATCGTCCAACCTATTGAAAATATGATGGAATAATGGAGGTATACGTTTAAATGAAAAACAAAAGGCAACTATTCGCACTCATCCTCATGGTTATTATCTGCGGAAGTTTGTTGACCCCTACCTATGCGCATGTAACCAATAGCAATAATATTTACGACGATATTGAATTTTCCCCGGCCAAGGAAGCCATTGTCGAGCTTCGGGCTTTAAATATCATTCCATATGAAGGCGGAAGCGGCTTGTTTAAGCCGCAGAACAAATTAACGCGTTCGGACTTAGCGTTCTGGGCTGGAAGTCTTACTGCGCCTGATGCAACTCAAATGGAAAGAAACGAGCTGGAGCAGTTTATCCTGAATCAGGGACAATTACAGACTTTGGAGGGAAATGCCACTCTGGAGGATATCATCTCTGTATATTGGAAGGGCAATTTACCTGTGTCCGAGGAGCTGGATCAGGAGTTTACCCGGGAACAGTTCTCTTCATGGATGATGGAGCATATTCATACTGTTGTGGATGGAGCATCCCTGTTCGAAAGGATCGGTGTAACTCAAGGGCCTTCCGGTATCATTGAGAAAGTGGAATCCGAAACGGTAACTGAAGAGCAGTCAAAGTATCATATATACTACATTTATGTGGACGGCCAGCGCTACCCTTTAAATAATCATCCTAAAATCATAGGCGGCTCAACCGATCTGACGATCTGGGAGGGGAAAGAGCTTGAGGAGAGCTGGCTCGATCCTGAATCGGAAGAACCTAAGCTATCCTTCCTTAAATTGAAAGAAGGGGAAATGAGCTTATCCGAGATCGCCTCCGAAACGGATCAACAGCATCAACAAATGGACAAGGAGGCTGCTCCGGCAACAAGTCAGGACGCGAGCTTCTGGTCAAAAATAAACACCGGCCACATCATTATTGCCGCTGCGTTGATTGTCCTGGTTGGCTTAATCGCATGGCTGTTTAGCGGCAAGAAAATAAACCGCTCTTTATAGGAGGATAACCTTATTGAATGTTCCGAAACCCAGCTCATTCTTAACCGCCTTTATCACCGTATTCATTCTGTTGGGTATGCCCTTTTCCCGATCATTTGCCGAGCCCGCGAGCGAGAATAATGAGCTTCTTCAGCAAATTGACGAGTATGTTCGTAAGGAAATCAGCGAAGCCAATATCCCCGGTCTATCGGTAGGTATTATTCAGGGGGATGAAACTTTGCTGTTGAGAAGCTACGGAACTGCTGGCCCCGATGATCAGCCCATGACACCGCAAACTCCGATGTTGCTGGGCTCCACCAGCAAAGCATTCACGGCTATGGCCGTGATGCAGCTGGTTGAACAGGGCTTGATAGACCTGGATTCCCCCATTGGACGCTATCTTCCCGAATTCGAGACCAGCGATCCAGAGCTTACCTCCCGCATTAAAGTGCGCCATTTGTTGAATCAAACCAGCGGGCTTACGGAGGCGGATGGACGCAAGGATCTTGCGGAGCAGGAAGATATTCCATTGAGGGAACGGAACCTAAGGTACGGCAAGGTAACGCTAGCAGCTGCTCCAGGAGAGCAATTCGAATATTCAAATATAAATTACTCCCTGCTCGGATGGCTAGTCGAGACGGTCACTGGGGATTCTCTCAATCACTATTTCCAGCGCCATATCTTTACCCCACTGAACATGAACAACAGTTTTACGTCCTACGAATCCGCGAAGGAGCATGGATTGGCTGCCGGACACCGGGTCTGGTTCGGCAGGCCTGTACCGACAAGCACCAATTATTTATCCCACGATGTCGCCACAGGCTATGTCATTTCTTCCGCCGAGGATATGACAAAATATCTAAAAGCCCATATAAAAGCAGGAGCAGAGGCTGCTCCTATTCTGTCCAAGTCTGGCTTCGCCCAGTTATTCCAGCCGGGTGGCCGGGAATCGAACGCGGTTGGTTACGGGATGGGCTGGTATATCAATTTGGGTAGCGGATCAAAATGGCATCACGGGGATTTAGAGCATTTTCACAGCGCCATGATTATTCTCAACAAAGATGGAGCTTCCTGGGGAATCGTTTTATTGGCCAACGCCAACAGTTATTTCAGTCTGGCTCCCATGCTATATCAAATGAGCAATAACATTACAGAGATGATCAAGGGCGAGCCCGTTGAACCGGTAGGGGAAAGCATGAAGTCAAGCCAGAACGTTATGAATGTTGTTCTTCTTATTCTTGTTCTTGCCGCTTTAGTACAATTTTGGGTCGATTATCGAATCCGAAACAAGCCGAAGGCTTCCGGGAAGTCGCTTTTTAAACTGGCGGGATTCCCCCTCCTTTTGAAAGGCTTTGTCATATGGTTCATCCTGCAGCTGTTACCAGAACTGGCTGGCGCGCCTTTATCGGTTATTATGCTGTATCAGCCTGACTTAGGCTATATCTTAATGATCATAGCGGGGATAACCCTATTAGCCGCCCTCCTTCATTTGTGGGGATGCTACAAAATACGCTCCCGCGCCAGAAAGAACACGTTAGACGCAAAGCCTCACAACTTATAACGTATTCTGAATGTAATTAAAAAAAGGCAGTGCAGGTGATACCTGCACTGCCTTTTTCACTTAAGCTGAGACATCCCTCTTCACTCTTCTCTTCTTAATTGTGTTTGTAATAGTAGAGGCAATCAAGAGCAATAAGGTCAGGTAAGATCCCAACTGTAACGTAACATGGGGAGGCGCATCTTCTGGAAGCTCTATTCCCCGAATATGGTAACCGAAGTTGTCCCACACGGTACCGGTCAACATAATGAGCGAGGCCACTAGAAGCAAAATCGTGAGCACTTTAACCTGCGGTTGTTCAGATCGTAAATATTTATAGGTCATAATGACGATAACAAAAGGGGCGGCTACAATGGGCCAATGCGGAATCGGTATATACTCGACTACGATTACTCGCGTTTGATGATAGATCTCATCCCAAATCAACCCGGCATACTGCAAAACGATTCCCAACCAAATCCACTTCATAAACTCATCACCTCATCAATTATTTTTTGAATCTATGATGCCTGTATGGCCTCATTGCCTAAGCGTCGCTTCAGTTCCTCCATCTGCTTCTCCAGCTGCTTGATCGATGACTGCAGTTCCTGCAGCTGAGCCTCAACCGGATCGGGCAGCCTCGTCTGATCCAGATCAATTTCCTTCCTGTTCGCTTGACCATTCCGACGCACGATAATTCCGGGTACACCGACTACAGTACAATTTGGAGGAACCTCTTTAAGAACGACTGCCCCTGCTCCTACCTTGGAGTAATCCCCCACCTTGAACGGACCAAGTACCTTGGCACCTGCACTGATGACAACCCGGTTCCCTATGGTCGGATGGCGCTTTCCCGTATCTTTGCCTGTTCCTCCCAAAGTTACGCCTTGATAAATCGTCACATCCTCACCGATTTCTACGGTTTCCCCAATAACTACGCCCAAGCCATGATCAATGAACAATCCTTTACCGACAACTGCAGCCGGGTGGATGTCCACTCCTGTAAAGAAACGATTGAAAGTCGCTATAATTCTTGCCAGCAGTCTCCACCTTCTAAGATGAAGGGAATGGGCGATCCGGTGGAATAGTATCGCATGGAATCCTGGATAGCACAGGATCACCTCCCATTTGTTCCTAGCTGCCGGATCACGCTCCATGATTGACCGGATATCATAGGAAATGATATTCACTCCGTAACATCCTCCTTTGCACTTGTTTATGCAGTCAGTTCCTTCGTCGCATTGAAATCATCTGCTGAGAACTTCCGGATCTCCTTATAAAGCAACAACATCAATCCACTGGTCAATATAAGCGCTGCGCTGATAAATACAATCCAGCTCACATCCAGCCACACTGCCATCAGTCCCCCTAGCAATCCTCCCAATGGAAGGGAGATGCTCGCTAGGGTAGAAACGGCTGACATGACTCTTCCCAGCAATTGCTGCCTGGTCATCAATTGTACAAATGTGGTCAGCAGTACCGTATTGGCTCCTGAGCATATACCAAACAAAACTACGGTTGTCAATTTCCACCAAAAAACACCCGGCATCAGAGCAAACAGCATCAGGGCGATTCCTTCCCCGATCCAAAAGTTGATCATCGTCACGCCATTCTTCTTCAAGACATTGCTTACCAATGCCCCAAGGATCATCCCGAAGAAACAAGCCCCATACAGTAAGCTAAAATGCAGCGCCGAACCAAAAGACTCCCCAATAGATGGTACGACAATGATCACAATGGCTAGTCCCAAATTCGATATGGCTGAGAGTGGAAGAGTAGCCCGCAAAAAAGAATTATCCTTAATGAATTGGAAGCCTTCCTTCAAATCAGCCAAATAGACTTTGATATTGGCCGGAGGACGCTGATCCTCATCCTCTGCCTCGAATTGTTCGACCGGAGAAGAGGAACTCAAGTTAAGTCGCCGCATCAACACCACATAAAGCAGGCAGGCCAGTAGCAGCAAAGATGAAGATAGAATCAAGGTTTGATTCACTCCAATAAAGAGAATAATGCTGCCTCCTGCCAAAAAACCCGCCAAATTAATCACTTCATCGGTGGAGCCGATAATCGAATTACCGGAAAATAACTCATCCCTATTTCGAGAAATACTTGGAAGTATGGTATGGGTCGCGGGATAATACAAGGCAGAAAATAGAGAAGCTACAAACAGCAAGCCTAGTATTAGGACGCCCCCTCCGCTTTCCATTCCTATAAAAGGAATGGAAAGTATGATAAAGGCTTGAACCAGTAAGGAGACGCTGGCCAGCATGGCTGGAGAGTATCGGTCAATCAGCGGCCCGAATGAGAAGCTGAACAAAAGAGCTGCAGACATAACGCTATAGGCCATACCTGTATAGGCTACAGAGTTTGTCGATGTTTGAATCATCCACAATATAGCCATGAAATAGACGCTATCCGCAATATTCGCAATCGTCCTTGAACCGAGAAACAATGAGAAGTTCGTATTCTTAAAAATTCGAAGCATGGGAACACTCCTTAATTAAGGCTAGATTTGACGAGATTTTCCCCTTATCCTACGATTTAATGACAAGTCCGCCGTGCCTTTCCTGGATTACCGACAATATCTCCTGCACGATCCTTGCCGTATTCAGGCAGTCTTCCGGATTTAGCAGCATATCGTCATGGCTTCCACTGCCCTGATACTCCTGGCAGAAACCTTTTGAAGCTAAGCCCCAAGACACAGGCAGGGAGATAAATTCCTCGGATCGGATTAGATGAATATTCGCATGAATAGTGCCGCTATTACGAAGCTCGTTAAAATACAATTTATAGTTGAGCATCGTATTCTCCACTTGCTCCCGAATTCTGTCATTGGTTAGCAAATGTTTATATTCGCCACCGTCTCCCAACACCTCGCGAACCTCCAGTAATGCTTCTTCAGCGGATTGCCCTACCGATTGATCCTTCAAGTAGGAATCAATCATAATTACGTCACTAACCTCATAGCCACTATCCTCTAAGGCTTGAGCGACTTCAAAGGCTAAATTTCCACCGACCGAGTAGCCTCCAAGAACAACAGGGCGTTTTCCAGCCTCCTTTTCCTTTATGATGTTAACGTATTGCTGTACGCGGTCATCCTCGGCGATAAAATCCATGGCATAGAAATTGCAAAATTCCATTGGATCCGCCAAAGACTTAAATACCGCACCATAGCCTGCTAGAGGAGGGAAAAAGTATACATTGCCGAAATCCGGAGAGGATTTAAGCAAAGCGATCGGCTGCCCCATCTCATAGCCTGCACGAAGCCTGTCCAGCATCATAGCCAGCTCTTTGACCGTTGGATGCTGAAACACGAACCGCAGCGGCATCTCTATCGCATACTGCCCCATCAACTCTCCCACTAACGCGACCGCTTTGAGGGAATGCCCTCCCAATTCAAAGAAATTATCATTAATCCCTACCTGCTCCGTGCCAAGAATTTGTTTCCATAATTCGCACAGCAATTCTTCAATCTCATTCCTAGGGGCCTCATATTCGTTTTCTCTGATTAAACCTACTGTAGGCTCCGGGAGCACCTTGCGATCTATTTTTTGGTTTGGCGTTAACGGCATCCTATCCAAATACACAAAGTGATTCGGAATCATATAATCCGGTAAGCGTTCGCCTAAGCAGGACTTCCACTGTGCGTAGGTGTATTCGATATCCGAAACGATATATGCGCACAGATAGCTTTGATCCTGGGCATCTGTCCTGGTTATGACCACGGCCTCTTTGACTCCCGCCTCCAAGTGAATGAGATGCTCTATTTCACCCAGCTCGATGCGATATCCGCGAATTTTCACTTGATGATCCATCCGGCCGTAATATTCCAGGGTTCCATCCGGCCTCCATCGCGCCATATCCCCAGTCTTGTACATCATGCGGCCGGGCAGAAACGGGATCGGAACGAATTTCTCTGCCGTCAAGGATGGCCGTCCCAAATATCCGGCTGCCATGCCATCTCCGGATATGCATAATTCACCGGGAATTCCCAGAGGCTGAATTCTATGATGCTGATCCACAACAAAGATCGAGGTGTTCTGGATCGGTGTGCCGATTGAAATGCTATCCTCACGGGTTACATTAGCGATCGTGCACCACACTGTAAATTCCGTAGGTCCGTATACGTTGAAGATTTCAGCGTTAGTTCTATCCCGCAGCTGGTTCAGCAGCTTCGGAGTCAGCTCCTCGCCCCCGATGATAAATTGACGGACGGAAGCCAGCTTGTCTGCGGCTTGGTGATGAGCCATTAATATTTCGACCGACGATGGCGTAGCTTGCAGCATAGACACCTTATGCTTGTCCACCAGATCCAGCAGCAAGCCGGTCTCTCTTCTTTCGAGCTCCCTAGCCATAACAACAGTCATCCCGCTGCACAACGGAAGCAGTGTCTCCAGAACAAAAATATCAAAAGACACGGTGGTAAGACACAGGATCTTACTCTCAGGTTCAAATGGAAGATGCTGTCCCATTCCGCACATAAAATTATGTACGGCCTTTTGATCAATCATTACTCCCTTAGGTCGACCCGTAGATCCTGAAGTGTAAATGACATAGGCCAAATCCTCGGCAGTACCCAACGGTGGTAGATTTGAAGATTCCTCCTCAAGGAATAAAGAAGAATCATTCATCCCCAGCACCTTGCCTGCAAAGTTATAATCCTTAATATGTTCCCGGTCATCCAGGACAATAGCAACCTCTGCATCATCCAGCATGAATTGAATCCGATCCCGCGGGAAGGAAGGATCAATAGGCAGGTATGCTGCTCCTGACTTCAATACCCCCAGAATACCGACTAACAGCTGGGCCGATCTATCCAGTAGGAGCCCCACAATCCGATTGCTCTCTGCCCCATGCTCGCGCAGCACTCTTGCCAAACAGTTAGCTCTTTCATTCAGCTCTCGATAAGTCAGGACTTCTTCATCACAAACCACGGCGATCGCGTCCGGCGTTTGAGCAGCCTGTGCTTCAAAGAGCTCCGATATCATTCTGCTGTCTTCATACTCAGCTTGATTATCATTAAAAGCTCTAATCATCATTTCTCGTTCCTGCACCGGAATCATATTCAAATTGCCGATCGTTTGATGCAGATTTGCCGTCATCTCCTCTAATAAGGTGACAAAATGTACTGCCATACCGGCAATCGTATCCGCCCGGAACAGATGAACGTCATATTCCAGCTCCGCCAGCAATCCTTCTCGAGATTCCGTCACATCGAGAGTCAAATCAAACTTGGCCGTATCGGTATCCGGTGTTATCGCTTCTACGGTTAATTGATCCATGCATAACGCCGATGTTTCCTCGCTGTGATATGAGAACATCACATCGAATAAAGGATTCCTGCCCAGGTCTCTAGGAAGCCGTAACCGGTCTACCAATTCTTCAAAGGGATAATCCTGATGAGCGAAGGCATTCAACGTATTCTGTTTGACTTCCTCCACAAATTGCAGAATGCTCTTATCCTCTTCGGGGTAATTCCGCATGGCAAGCGTATTGACAAACATTCCGATCAAATTCTCCAGGCTCTCATAGCGCCTGCCGGAAACGGGGGTTCCGATCGTAATGTCGCTTTGCCCCGAGTATTTTGCCAGCATCATGTTAAATGCGGCAAGCATAACGGTATACATTGTTGTCCCCGTCGATTTTGAGATCGCCCTTAGTCTATTCGTCAAATGATCCGGTACTTCGAACCTGTGTCTTTTCCCTTGAAATTGCCGGATAACGGGCCGGGTGAAGTCTGTCGGCAGATTCAAAATCGGCAGCTCTCCAGAGAAGCATTTGAGCCAGAACTGTTCCTGACTCCGGTTCGATGTTTCCGCCAGCAGATCATGCTGCCATACCGCATAATCCTTGTACTGAATCGGCAATGCGGGAAGCAGCTCATTCCTATAGCATGCTGCAAAATCCGCCATAAGTATTTCCATTGAAATTCCGTCGGATATAATATGATGCATATCAAATACAAACACATGGCTTTGCCTGTCCAGACGAATCACAGATAGGCGGATTAACGGAGCCTGACTGAGATTGAAGGGTTGGATTCGCGAAGAGACAAGCTGCTGCAAATCCTTCTCCTCTCCGTCAAAATAATCCGGCTGTACCGTTACCGTTGGATGAATCGTTTGGTATATATTTTCCCCGATCATGGAGAAGGACGTGCGAAGCGTTTCATGCCGTCCGATCAATTCGTTCAGCGCCGACTGCACTCGTTCAACATCCAGGTCTCCTGTCACTTTGAATACCGAAGGCATATTATAGCTGATTCCTGTTCCTTCGAGTTGGTGCAGTAAATACAGCCGCTTCTGCATTGGCGATACCGGATACTGTTCCTGCTCCTCTGCCTTGGGAATTTGGATAAACCCGGTTTTCTCCTGGGACTGAATATACTCCGCCATCTGACTCAGTACCGGGTAGCGGAACATATCGCTCAAAGATACTTCGATGTTGAACTGTTGATGAATGCGGCCGCTCAGCATCATCGCTTTTAATGAATTACCGCCGTTTTCAAAGAAGTGATCTCCCGCTCCTGCCTGATCCATGTGCAAAACATCCGCCCAAAGGGAGGCCAGTAATTTCTCCGTCGACGTGGAAGGCTCCACATAGGTTCGGGCAGTCATCAGTTCGCCAAGCGGGTAGCTCTCCAGACTTCTCCTGTTGATTTTTCCGTTGGAGGTAATCGGCAAGCTCTCCACGGGTACAAACACGGAAGGAATCATATAATCCGGTAAATAGTTCTGCATATGTCTCCGGGTCGCTTCCAGGGACCATTCCTTCTTCACCACGACAAAAGCGGCTAATATCATATTGTCCTGCTCTTTTCGGGCAATGACCGCAGCTTCCAAAATCGATGAATCCTGCAGTAAAACTTGGTCGATCTCTCCCAGCTCGATGCGGAAGCCTCTCAACTTGACTTGCTGATCCATTCGGTCTCTGTACTCGATATTTCCATCAGCCAGCCAACGAACCATGTCTCCTGTTTTATACAACAGCGCTCCATTGCCATCGGGAAGCGTTATGTACCTTTCCTCGGTCAGATCTTGTCGGTTCAGGTAGCCCTTGGACAAGCCTTCCCCTCCAATACATAGCTCTCCCCATACACCGATAGGCTGCATCCTATATTCCTCGTTGACCACATATAACGTCGTATTGCTGATCGGCTTTCCAATGGGAATCGTAACGGCCTTTTCGTCAACCTCGTCAATTGGAAAATATGTGGCAAAAACCGTAGTTTCAGTCGGACCATAGACATGAACCAGTTTGCCTGGGCCGAGTCGGTCCAACGCTTTACGGACATGCTTTACCGATACCTTTTCGCCTCCGAACAATACTTTTCTTATTCCGGCAAAGCAGGAAGGCTCCAGATCTATAAATGTATTAAATAGTGCGGTAGTAAGGAATAGAACACTGATGCGCTCCTCGCGTATAAGCTGCCGCAAGCGATTGCCATCCTGTAAAACAGCCCCTGGCACCAGAACGAGCTTTGCCCCATTCAACAGCGCTCCGAAAATATCAAAGGTTGAACCATCAAAGGCATAATTCGACAACTGCAGCAAGATGTCGCTAGGGGTAATCTCGATGTAATTCGTTTCTTTGACCACCCGGACGATATTCTGATGCGTCGTTAATATTCCTTTAGGGGTTCCGGTAGTTCCGGAGGTAAACATCACGTAAGCAACATCATCCGTTGCCGGACAAGTCTCCAGATTGGTAAGCTCGCCTGCGTATAATGCAGGATCCGTGACATCTATTGCACGATGGGCATAAGCATCCGGAATCCGATCAATAGAAGATGACAGAGTCAGGCTGGCTCCGCTTTCTTGAAGAATCGATGTTATCCGTTCCTTAGGATATGCCGGGTCAATCGGTACATAAGCCGCTCCTGCCTTCAGTACAGCTAGTATTCCCACGATCATTTCCGGAGAGCGATCGATCAGCAAGGCAACAATGGCTTGGCGATCACTGTGCTCCTGTAACCTGACCTGTATTTTACGTGCCAGTTGGTTTGCCCTGCCGTTCAATTCTTCATAACTCCAGCTCAGCTCACCGAACACCAACGCTGGATGATGAGGATACAATCGAACCTGTTCTTCAAAGAGACGTGTGACAGGCTGCTTCGGAAAAGCGGTGCCGCTTGCCTGATTGATTTCTTCAATGAAGGCCAATTCATCCGCAGGTATAACATCAATCTCAAACAATATTGTTCCAGGCGAGGCGATTACGGACTCGATCGCTCTCTCATAATGCTGGAGCATGCGTGCAATCGTTTCTTCTTTAAACAGATCGTTGCAATACTCGATATCCAGATAAATCCGCTGCCCGTCTTCGAATACTTCGAACGTCAGATCAAATTTTGAAGTATCCCCTTCATAAAGAACCGGGGAAAATACAAGCTGATCGGTAGCCATTGCCGGAAGCTCCATATTTTGTACCGCAAACATGGTGTCAAAAATCGGACTCCGTCCGGTATCTCTGCGTACGGCCAATTTTTCGACCAGTTCCTCGAAGGGATACTCTTGATGCTCCAACGCATGCAATGTGATGTCTTTTACATGCTGCAGCAGTTCCGCAAATGTCATGCCGGAATGCATCTTCGCGCGAACAGCCAAGGTGTTTACGAACATGCCGACAACAGGCTCCAGATCCGGATGGCTTCTGCCAGCAACCGGCGTTCCAACCACGATATCATCATTTCCGCTGTACCTGCCCAACAGGAGGTAGTAAGCGGACAATAAGGTCATAAACAATGTCGAGCTTTGGTCTTCAGAGAATTGATATATGCTGCGTGCCAGCTCTTCACTGAACACATATTTTATTCTGGAGCCCCTAAAGCTTTTAACTAGCGGTCTCGGATAATCGGTCGGCAGCTCCAGGACAGGCAGTTCCCCGGATAAAGCCTCTAGCCAATACTGCTCTTGGCGTTCAAAAGCCTCCGATACCATATGCTGCTGCTGCCATACCGCGTAATCCTTGTACTGAATACGCAGCGGTTCCAGATTTTCGCCTTCGTACAGCTTCATGAATTCCTCGATCAGAATTCCCAGGGACACGCCGTCCGAGATGATGTGATGCATGTCAAAATACAGCAGATGCTTCTCTTCGCCGGTCTTTATGACTGCCGAGCGGAACAACGGGGCTTGGGTCAGATCAAACGGCTTCACCAGTCGCTCCGTTACTTCCTGTAGCTCAGCTTCC
>NZ_JBHGVC010000048.1:0-304 GCF_042714055.1 Paenibacillus lentus | reverse complement strand
ATGCAATACTTAAGGGCACGCTATTACAATCCAGAAATCGGTAGATTTTTGACGGAGGATACGTACCGAGGCTGGTTGGAAGATCCACAGAGCTTGAATTTATATGTCTATGTAGGTAATAATCCGCTGATTTATACTGACCCGTCTGGACATTTCAGGAATCCAATCGAGGCGTGGCGCGAAGGTCCGGAATGGCTGCCCTTTAGTAAAGAGTATGTCCGCAACTATGATCGGAACTTAGAGACAGGCTTATCCTGGATTGAAGAGAAGAATAAGCCCGCAGGAATGCTTGCCCATGGATTAA
>NZ_JBHGVC010000047.1:0-310 GCF_042714055.1 Paenibacillus lentus | reverse complement strand
GATCCTCAGCCGCTCCACGTCCAGCGGCCCTTCCACCTCGATAAACTCCGAGATGTTGTAGCTCGTCCCCATTTGTTCGAACTGCTCCAGAATATACAGCCGCTTCTGCGCGGACGACAGCGGATAATTTTCCCGCTCCTCCACACGCTCCAGCCGATGATACTGCTGGATCTCGGCCTGCTCGATATATGCCGCCTGCTGCTCTACCGTCGTTCGCTCGAACAGGCTTCGCAGCGGAACGCTCACTTCAAACTGCTTGTGGATATGGGACGCCAGCATGGTCGCTTTAAGCGAATGCCCTCCCAGGGCG
>NZ_JBHGVC010000046.1:0-310 GCF_042714055.1 Paenibacillus lentus | reverse complement strand
AATCCTCAGCCGCTCCACATCCAGCGGCCCTTCCACCTCGATAAACTCCGAGATGTTATAGCTCGTCCCCATTTGTTCGAACTGCTCCAGAATATACAGCCGCTTCTGCGCGGACGACAGCGGATAGCTCTCCCGCTCCTCCACACACTCCAGCCGATGATACTGCTGGATCTCCGCCTGCTCGATATATGCCGCCTGCTGCTCCACCGTCGTTCGCTCGAACAGGCTTCGCAGCGGAACGCTCACTTCAAACTGCTTGTGGATATGGGACGCCAGCATAGTCGCTTTAAGCGAATGCCCTCCCAGGGCA
>NZ_JBHGVC010000045.1:0-366 GCF_042714055.1 Paenibacillus lentus | reverse complement strand
AAATGGCATATCATATGCAAATAAAAAATGGCACGCCCTGAGAGATTCGAACTCCCGACCTTTTGATTCGTAGTCAAACGCTCTATCCAGCTGAGCTAAGGGCGCAAAATATATATGGAGCGGACGACGGGAATCGAACCCGCGACCCTCGCCTTGGCAAGGCGATGCTCTACCGCTGAGCCACGTCCGCATACTGTGGTGCGCGTGGAGGGACTTGAACCCCCACATCCGAAGACGCTAGATCCTAAGTCTAGTGCGTCTGCCAATTCCGCCACACGCGCAACTCTTAAAAGTGAGCCATGAAGGACTCGAACCTTCGACACCCTGATTAAAAGTCAGGTGCTCTACCAACTGAGCTAATGGCTC
>NZ_JBHGVC010000044.1:0-373 GCF_042714055.1 Paenibacillus lentus | reverse complement strand
CCTCTTATGCGTTTGGTGATAATGGCGGAGGGGTTCCACGCGTACCCATCTCGAACACGACCGTTAAGCCCTCCAGCGCCGATGGTACTTGGACCGCAGGGTCCTGGGAGAGTAGGACGTCGCCAAGCGCAGCCCATTTATGGGTTGCCTTTTAAATTTTATATCCCAATTATGGGCCCTTAGCTCAGCTGGTTAGAGCGCACCCCTGATAAGGGTGAGGTCGGTGGTTCGAGTCCACTAGGGCCCACCATACAACTCCATATTCGCTTATACGTGCTTATTGGAGTGGCGTATGGGGCCATAGCTCAGCTGGGAGAGCGCCTGCCTTGCAAGCAGGAGGTCAGCGGTTCGATCCCGCTTGGCTCCACCATAA
>NZ_JBHGVC010000043.1:0-393 GCF_042714055.1 Paenibacillus lentus | reverse complement strand
TTGCTCTCATAGCTCAGTAGGTAGAGTGCATCCATGGTAAGGATGAGGTCACCGGTTCGATCCCGGTTGAGAGCTCCACTGTCTTTGCTTGTGAAGTAAATAATCCGGCCCGTTGGTCAAGGGGTTAAGACACCTCCCTTTCACGGAGGTAACAGGGGTTCGAATCCCCTACGGGTCACCATTTTTAATACCACAGGTGTGGCAAGACCACTGTCTACATATGGAGGCTTAGCTCAGCTGGGAGAGCATCTGCCTTACAAGCAGAGGGTCAGCGGTTCGATCCCGTTAGCCTCCACCATTAGAAATTTTATTGGGGATTAGCCAAGCGGTAAGGCAACGGACTTTGACTCCGTCATTCATAGGTTCGAATCCTATATCCCCAGCCATTTGTAC
>NZ_JBHGVC010000042.1:0-543 GCF_042714055.1 Paenibacillus lentus | reverse complement strand
GTGGCCCTGTTCGGGGAGCCATGTGGCCCGTTGGTCAAGGGGTTAAGACACCTCCCTTTCACGGAGGTAACAGGGGTTCGAATCCCCTACGGGTCACCACTTTTATTCATATGCTTCGGGGGATGAGAATCCCATAAAAAGGGTTCGTCGGAGCGTAAACTTCGTTAGCAATAACATCGCAGTCTCGAACGAAGTGAGAGTATCCCCTACGGGTCACCACCTTATTTATTAGATACAGTACATATGGAGGCTTAGCTCAGCTGGGAGAGCATCTGCCTTACAAGCAGAGGGTCAGCGGTTCGATCCCGTTAGCCTCCACCATATATAATTTATAACTGACGCGGGGTGGAGCAGCTCGGTAGCTCGTCGGGCTCATAACCCGAAGGTCGCAGGTTCAAATCCTGTCCCCGCAATTGCATTACCTAGTGTGGAGCCGTGGTGTAGAGGCCTAACATGCCTGCCTGTCACGCAGGAGACCGCGGGTTCGAATCCCGTCGGCTCCGCCATTACTTCCTTGAAAAAGGGATGAGAATTCATTGATTT
>NZ_JBHGVC010000041.1:0-551 GCF_042714055.1 Paenibacillus lentus | reverse complement strand
GATACACTTTGCGAATGCAAAGTAACGATGACGAGTATCCATTTGTTCAGTTTTGATGGAGTTTGCGGGGCCATAGCTCAGCTGGGAGAGCGCCTGCCTTGCAAGCAGGAGGTCAGCGGTTCGATCCCGCTTGGCTCCACCAACAAAGACCATCTAACATCATATCAGTTCCATAACTTACCGCTTGAACAGTAGGCGCGGATTTGATAAGATATTCTTCCGCCGATAAAACGGTGGTATATAACTTGCTGATCATTTCAATCTCACTCACTAGGTGATGGTTGCTCATGATTCGCACTTGATCCTTGAAAACTGGATAACGAAACGAAATTTGCGTTTTAGAAATAATCCTTTTCTGATGAATTTAAATTAGCTGCAAAGCCAAATTAAAAATTCATCATAGCTGAACTTGTGTCAACAAGTGAAGTGAAAAGTGGCTAGCGTAGGTTTTGGGACTGGAGATCCTTTGTGAGGCGATTTCTACCTTGTATGAATTTACTTGATCAAGAAATCGGCGAACAACAGAGCGCCAGGCGCAAAACCGAAGCATT
>NZ_JBHGVC010000040.1:0-820 GCF_042714055.1 Paenibacillus lentus | reverse complement strand
TAAGGGAGAGATGTCCGGATGGAACGTAATAGTTACAGTGAAGAGTTTAAGAAGCAGACAGTGAAGTATATTTTAGAGCAAAGTAAGTCAATGTCGCAGTTGGCCGAAGAACTCGGTATATCTGCGGGTGTGTTGCATAACTGGAAAGCACTTTACCGTGATGATATCCAGCTGGAATCTTTAGTCACACCGGAGAGAGTGCGTCAACTCGAACAACAACTGCGTAAAAAGGAACTGGAGAATCAAGAGAAGGAGCGGGAAAATCAAGATCTCCAGGAAGAACTCGCTATATTAAAAAAGGCGCTGCACATCTTCAGCAAAGAAAGGAACTGAGGTTCCAATTCATCAAAGAACATCGCTCCGAGTTTCCGGTGGAGAAGATGTGCAAGGTTTTACAAGTGTCTCGGAGTGGCTTCTACAAGTGGCAAAAGGCATTGCCTAGCGAGCAGAAACTTCGAAAGGCGAAGGTTCTGGAGAGGGTCATGTATCATTTTCATGACTCCGAGGAACGCTACGGCAGTCCTAAGATTACCCGAATGCTGTGGAAAGAACGTATCCAGATCGCGGAGCGCACAGTTAGCATCTACATGAAAGAACTGGGGTTGCGTTCTTGTGTCTCCCGTAAATTTAAGGTGCAGACGACCGATGCCAATCATGACTCACCCATTGCTCCCAACGAATTGGACCAGAACTTTGCCGTATCTGAACCGAACAAAGTGTGGGTTGCGGATATTACCTACATCCCCTGCCGAGAAGGACGGCTGTACTTGGCTAGTCTGATGGATCTGTGCACACGCGAGATCGTGGGTTGGCGGCTTTA
>NZ_JBHGVC010000004.1:0-648961 GCF_042714055.1 Paenibacillus lentus | reverse complement strand
TCCAATAAGGATCGGAAGGAATCTCTTACCCGAAGGTCATGAGGTATTCCATCCCATGTTTGACTTGCTCATTTTGAATCTGACGATTCATTGTTAAATCTTAAAATTAACGAGTTCCATTTGTTCAGTTTTCAAAGAACTTGCTTACTTCTGTTCAACTCATTTTAGCTGAATAAAATTTTGTTGAACAGTTAAATATAATAACAAATTTATGTGCTAATGTCAACTTTTTTCGAAACTAATTTATTCAGTTCGTTTCAAGCGACAAATAATAATTTACCACGATCGAAAACATAATGCAATATATTTTTTTAAAAATAATGCTGGTAAAAATCAACTGTATTAAAGACTCAATATAGAAGATGATCAATCAAAGTATATGTTATTAAGACCCTCATAGAGGATCTAATAGAAAAGATGCCTTAACGGATAAGAAATTATAGTATTTTGCAATTTTGCGTTTATAGCACAAAAGGTTAATCCTGTACTTGCGCACGAGGATTAACCTTTTGTTGAATTATT
Source organism: Paenibacillus lentus (assembly GCF_042714055.1). Classification (GTDB taxonomy): domain Bacteria; phylum Bacillota; class Bacilli; order Paenibacillales; family Paenibacillaceae; genus Fontibacillus; species Fontibacillus lentus_A. Next base: position 648,439 of record NZ_JBHGVC010000004.1, on the reverse strand, counting down.
GTTTTATTTTTCGTAGTAAAAAAGTAGTCGAAGCCTCTTTAAGAGGCTTCTTTCTCTTTCCCCTTCAGTTCCGCATATTGTAGTGACGCAACAACGCAGCCGGCCAGTAATATAAATCCGGCCGCGATTCTCAGCGCGATATCATAATTCGCTGTCAAAGCTCCAATCCCAGAGGAGCCTGCAACAACGCCCAGAGAGAAGAAGGCATAAAACAGCCCGAATGCTCTTCCCTTGGACTCCGCGCTAACATTGTTCACCAATAAGGCATTCATAGAAGGAAATAATAAGGAGAATCCGAATCCATAGAAGCCCATCACGGCAAACATGGCCATCTGGTCATTAGAAAATGACAGCAGCAGCAGTGCAAGCATAATGACTGCCCCGCCGGAATACATCAGCGTCAGCGGCGATATGCGATCAAACCATCGGTTGCTTGGCAGGACGAACACGATGATAGCTACCACGCCAAACGTACTCAGCAATAACCCCGATATTTGCGCAGAAAAACCTAACTCGTCAACTTTCAGTGGTAAGGCATAGGTTAAAGCTCCCATCGCAAACATCAATGAAAATGCCCCGATATAGGATTGCACCACCGGCCTCTTGCGAAGAATAACCTCAAACCCCGTCATTGAATGGGGTGATGACGACTGAAGCTTCCGAGTGATCTGCTTCACTCTAGATGCTGGAACAGCAACCGCACTTAGCAGCGCGCCTAATGCCAGCAAAATCGAAGTGCCGATAAATAAGGGAGTGAGGCCGAGCTGGGCTTTCGTGATGCCTGCTACAGCCGGCCCAACAATCGCTGCTGCTCCGACAGCCGCCCCGGAGAGAGCCATCGCTCTTCCCGGCAGCTGTCCCGAAGCATAGTGCGAGACTAAAGTAAATGCGCTCGGCACTAAAAGCCCCCCAGTCAAACCATGGATAAAACGTACGATGATCAAGTGCAAAGGCTGAGTTACGAGGGGATATAGCAGCATAACACCAGCTGTCAAAACAAAGCCCAACAGCAAAATAGCCCTTGCCCCATAACGATCAATCCAATAGCCCGCTGCAATATTCCCAAACATATTGGTCAGTGAATATAATCCAACCGCTAGGCCGATCACGAATGATCCGGCTCCAAGGCTTTTGGCAAATGGTCCCATTACAGGTAGTTGTATAAATAAGTCCATAAAGCAAAGCATGACAATGCCATACAGTAATCGTTTCATAACCTATCCATCTATTCTTTTAGTCAGTAATAATGATAACCTCGCTATTACTGCTAGTGCTAGCACCCTCGCTACCAGCTGCATCTGTCGAGTTCTCCGATGAGCCCTCAGATGAATCGTCAGTCGTTCCATCGCTTGAGCCGCCCTTCGCTTCCTCTTCCTTCTTCTTCTCTTCCTGATCCTTAATGGCTTGATCCAGAGCAACTTGAGCTTCAGTCTCAATCTTGGCCAGGGCGTCGTCCAAGGACTTAGAGTTATCCTCTACTAGCTTCAATTCGGAATCGAGCAGAGGTTGGAATTTTTCATAGAATCCGTTAGGAATTTTTCTCATGCCCGAGTAATCGACCGGCAGCGGCTTCAGCTTATAATAAGCATCCAGGCTAATACCGTTGTATTCTTTCGTGTATCCCATCCGGGACAGCAATCCGTTGTTCAGACTTCTCGACTTAATTTTGGCAAATTGATCGCCATTCACAAATTTGATAAATTCCCATGCAGCATCGGTATTCGGTGAATTAGCAGCAATGGCGAACACTTCACTCACGTTGATGTTTCTGGATTTATCCGGCTCGGTAGACGACGCCGGCCCCGCCACGATACCTACCTCGAAAGGCTTATAATCCTTCAAAGCTTCAGAGGCGTCCTTTATATTCCGCAGAATATACGAATCGCCGGTCGTTATCGCCGCTCTTCCCATTACAAATGGTTGGCTCTGGTAGTACTCTTCCATCGATCCCCCTCTGAAGCCATTCTCCCCAGGGTTGTAAATCGTGTTCGATTTCATCGCATCGAGTGCGGTCTGGTATATTTTCTTCCAGGATTCAGTGTTTAAAGTAACCTTCATCGCATTCGTATCAATTTGTTCGATCCCTTCTGATGAAGAAATCATCGATGCAAGCTGCGTCAGACTAATTCCCCAGTTATTGTCGAAGCCATAAATTCGGGTCTTCTCGTCTCCCTCGGTAGGGAATTGCTTGGCCAACTCAAGAATATCGTACCAGCTCATGCCATCACGCGGCAGTTCAACACCATGCTTGGCAAACAGATCCGCATTGTACAAAATAGCCGATCCATAGAAATTCGGAGTCAGACCATATAATTTATTATCCCCCCGCTCCTTCAAAAGTTCAATCAGTGCAGGGTAGATCGTTTCGATATCGTACTTATCCCGCTCAATCAGCGTATCTAGCTCCCGGACTTTGCCTTCCGAAATATAAGTCCCCAGCTGATCTATGCTTACCATGAGGACGTCCGGTTGTTCCTTCTCGATGAAATCCTTGAAAGCCTTATCGTAATCCGTGTCCGGCCCCAAATCTCTGTAGATATTATTCGTAGTAACGACCTCAATCTCAATGTTAGGATGCTGCATGGCAAACAGATCGCCATATTGTTGGAAAAAATAACTTTCATCCCAGAACATCACTCTCAAACTTTGCGTCTCTGCTTCTTTGGCGCCAGGGTTGCTCGTACATCCTGCTACCAGCACGAGGCACATGATAAAGAATAGCGCCTTTCTCATTCCTTTAATAGACATCTTTACCTCCAAAATTTGTATTTTCACTAATTCACCATTATAAACGTATTTCATGGCGACATGGTTACATTTTGGAAGCATTTTTCCGTTTAAAAAATCTATGCTGTGATTTTACGCTTAAAAATCTGCCTAAATTTATAGTAATCCGCCATTAATTTCAGGGTAAATCAATGCTAGCGTTAGCTGGATTAGCAGTGATTAACCAGGTTGCTAACTTCAACTTGGGTTGCATTTTCATAGCTGGTCTCTCTAGGTTCCACTGCTTCGCTAACTTTAACTGGATTTCATGCATTTATTTCTGAACTATGTAGGCAATTTTTGCAAAATAACTGTATTTTGTGTATTTAAAACGGACTATCAGCCCTCTCATTTCGTTATCCTCCATTTCTAAATACATAAAATACATCTAGGTTACATGTAAAGGGATATGTCGCATAGTTTAAATACAACAAATACAGTTAGTATGTACCATTTTACGGTATGCGGTATTTGCGGCATTTACGGTAGGCATTTACGGTAATTGGCCATATCTATTGTTTCCCCAAACTGTATGCTATGCTGACCAGTATCCGCCCGTATCCATTTAAATCCAGCAAATCCACAAATATTAAGCCACCTTTTCCCAATCAAACCAATCACCCCCTATTTTGGACCGTATGCCCACTATAATGTACGCTTTAAACATGCAGCGAATCAAATTAGTGCTCCTGGAACCAAACTTAGTACCTCTAACCCATCAACTATCAAAGCTTACTATTTATAAAAAATGCCCCCCAGCGAGCTTCTGCTTGCCGAGAGGGCATCCGGGACATCCATACGTGAGGTATCCATCCGTTGGACATCCATACGAGGGACATCCATACGTGGGGCATCCATACGTGGGGCATCCATACGAGGGGCTCCTCGGAGTACTGTTGTTACAGTATGCACAATATTCGTTTACCGTGTATATAACTTGACTATGCCGATTAATTAACAGCTCCATGCCAGCACACCTTTAAGTTCAATCAGCTATTAGACCAATATGTGTTCATTCTATAACTCTTGGTTCAGCAGCCTATTCTACAACAGATATTTCTTCCCCAACTGATTTTATCAAAACTTCAACAAGCCGCTGCTCGCCAAGGGTATCCTCCTTGATGGAATTTAACATATACAAATTACTCGTTCAGCAAGCGAATGAGCTCATTCTCGTCCTCGATAACCGGGATACCAAGCTCCTTGGCCTTGGCCAGCTTGCTGCCCGCCTTCTCTCCGGCGATAACGAGATCGGTCTTCTTCGATACGCTTCCCGTCACCTTGGCACCAAGCTCCTCAAGACGCTCCGTTGCTTCATCCCGGGTAAGCTGATGCAGCGTTCCGGTGAGTACCACCGTCTTCCCCGTGAAGAAGGAATCCTTCACCTCGGCACGTTCTTCCGGCGCCTTTGCCTCGACTCCAAGCTCTAGCATCTTATGGATGCCCGCCTGCATGAATGGGTCAGCGAAGAACGTAACGATGCTCTCCGCCACGATGCCACCGATATCCGGCAATTGCATGAGTTCTTCCTCTGTCGCCGCCATAATCGCACTTAAATCACGGTAGTGATCAGCCAGCACCTTCGTCGTCGATTTACCGGTATTCGGAATACCCAATGCATACAGAAACGACGCCAAATCCCGACCTTTGCTCTTATGAATTGCATCAAGCAGGTTATTGGCTTTCTTCTCGCCAAAGCGCTCCAGCTTAATCAATTGATCAAACTCGATTGTATATAGATCGGCTGGCTCGTGGACATCCAGCTCCTCAAACAGCTGCTCCGCCGTCTTATCGCTTAACGTCTCGATATCCATAGCATCGCGGGAAGCAAAGTGGGTGATGCGGGTCACGATTTGCGGCTTGCAATCAAATCGATTGTTGCAGAATAGATGGGCTCCTCGCTGCTCCAGCGGGAAGCCGCAGGCCGGGCAAGTATCCGGGAACACGATTTCTCCGCCGTCCTGCTCCTCGGTTACTTTTCCGAGAATTTCCGGGATGACATCATTCGAGCGACGGATAAACACACGCGTTCCGAGGGCAAATTTCAAGTTTTTGCGTTCGATATCGCCGGCGTTATTCAGCGTGCAGTTCTGCACCGTTACGCCCGCAAGCTCGACAGGCTCGACTTTGGCGAGCGGTGTAATTTTTCCGGTACGCCCTACGTTCCAGGACACCGATTCCAGAATGGTCGTTGTCTCCTCGGCCTCGAATTTATAAGCGATCGCCCATCTTGGGAATTTATCGGTGTAGCCCAGGACCTCGCGGGTTCTCATATCAGTGACCTTAACAACAGCCCCATCGATCAAATAATCGAGCGAAGCCCGGCGTTCTTGAATTTGCTCCAGCGCCTTCATGACCAGAGTGAAATCGTCAAAGTATTCAACGTACGAATTCACTTTAAATCGATTGTCCTTCAGGAAGGTCATCATTTCGCGATGATCGGCAAATTGGATGTTATCGGAGTAGCCGACATTATAAAAATACGCGCTTAGCTTACGCTCCGCCGTCGTTCGCGGATTCAAATTCCGCAGCGCACCTGCGGCGGCATTGCGGGCATTTTTGAGCGGCTCGACAGCAGTCTCGTTGTATTTGGCAAGGATGGACAAATTCATGATGCCCTCTCCCTGAACCTCAATCGTTCCTTCGCGATAGGGAATCGTCAGCGGTACCGATTGGATTGTCTTGACCTGGGCCAGAATCCCCTCGCCGACAACGCCGTTCCCCCGGGTTGAGGCTTGGACGAGCTTGCCGTCCGTATAAGTCAGGTTCAGCGTCAGCCCGTCAAATTTAAGCTCGACGACATAGGTAGGCGCGGGAAGCGGTTTATCGGGATTTTTACTGTTATAATCACCGATCAGACGAACTACCCGATTGTTCCAGTTGACCAGATGCTCTTCCGTTTGCGCTTTATCCAAACTCCAGAGCGGCGCTAAATGCCGATGCGGCTCGAAGCCTTTCAGCAATTCCCCGCCGACCCGTCCTGTCGGGGAATCGGGCAGGATGATGCCTGTCTCCGTTTCCAGCGCAGTCAATTGATCGTACAAGGCGTCATATTCCTTGTCGCTCACCAGAGGCTCATCCAAGGTGTAGTAATGATAATTGTATTGATTCAATTGTTCGACGAGCCGTTCCATCGTTTGCATCGCATCCATATACGGACAACCCTCCTAAACATTATATGTATCGAAGTCGGAAGAGACCGGATCCATGTTGCCCGGCCCCCTCCGTCTCTCGCTTACTGCTATCATCTTCCATCCGAGGCAGCAGTTACTCTTCCTCTACCTTCGTGATTGGCGCGAAACCGGCCAGCAGGCGCTTCACCCCTACCGGAGCAGGAAAAGCAATCTGCAGCTCCATATCATTCCCCGTGCCTTTAACGGCTACTACAGTTCCTATGCCCCACTTACCGTGCGACACTTTGTCGCCAGCATTAAAGTCGCCAGAGTTTGAAGGCTTGACGGCCGAAGCTCCCGACACGCCGGTAGATACGGTTACACCGCTGGATGCCGTGGAAGCTGACCTTGTCCCCTGTGCGGACGGCCGATTGCCAAAGTTGCCGCCCGTGCCCGCTCCAAAGCCGCGTCCGCTATAGGCACCGCCAATCCCTGCGCCGCGGCGATAACGATCGCGGGCAATTTCGGTGTCCTCTTTAAGTTCGTCCGGAATTTCCTCCAGGAACCGGGACGGCGCATTCGCTGACGTCCGGCCAAAGAGCGTCCGCATTTGCGCACAGGTCAGGAACAGCCGCTCCTCCGCTCGGGTAATGCCTACATAAGCGAGACGCCGCTCCTCTTCGAGCTCTTCATTATCCATGAACGCACGGCTGTGCGGGAAGACCCCTTCCTCCATGCCGATAATGAAGACGACAGGGAACTCCAGTCCCTTGGCGCTATGCATCGTCATCAAAACGACCGCATCTCCCGACTGCTCCTCTTCCTCATCGTTCATCGTGTCTATATCAGCAATCAACGCAAGATCCGTTAGAAACGAAACCAGCGTCTTATCTTCGTTATTCTTCTCAAACTCCATCGTCACGGAGAGGAACTCATCGATATTCTCAAGCCGGGAACGCGACTCGAGCGTATTCTCATTTTGCAGCTCCAAACGGTACTGCGACATTTCCAGTACTTTTTCCGTCAATTCGGTAACGGACAAGTATTCGACCATTTGATGCAGCGCCGAAATCATATCGTAGAACTCGACGAGCGCATTCCGCGTCCGGCCGGCAAAGCCTAGGTCATCTACCGTATAGAGCAGACGAAAGATCGATATTCCCCGCTCGGCTGCCGCTGCCGCCAGCTTGGCCAGCGTCGTGTCTCCTATGCCTCTTTTGGGAACATTAATGATCCGCGTAAGGCTGATATCGTCATCAGGGTTGGAGAGGAGCCGCAAATAAGCGAGCAAATCCTTAATCTCTTTGCGGTCGTAGAACTTGATCCCGCCCACAATCTGGTAAGGAATATCGGATTTGATCAGCGTTTCCTCGATGACCCGGGACTGCGCGTTCGTCCGGTACAAAATCGCATGATCGCGATAGCTTCTGCCTCTTTTTATACTATTATGAATTTCTGACGTTACAAAATAACCCTCGTCATGCTCAGAGCCTGCGCGGTATACTTTGATTTTGTCGCCGTCGCCCTTATCCGTCCATAGATTTTTGGGCTTGCGGCCCGTATTCCGGCCGATGACGGCATTCGCCGCATTCAGGATCGTCGAGGTGGAGCGATAGTTCTGCTCGAGGAGAATCGTCGTTGCCTCGGGATAGTCCTGCTCGAAGTTGAGAATGTTAGTAATATCGGCTCCCCGCCAGCGATAAATCGACTGATCGCTATCGCCGACGACACAAATGCGATGATGCTTGTTGGCCAGCAGCTTGCATAGCATGTATTGAGCACGGTTGGTATCCTGATATTCATCGACATGAACGTAAGAAAACTTCTTCTGATAAAATTCGAGCACTTCAGGAACTTCCTTGAACAGCTCAATCGTCTTCATGATCAGATCATCGAAATCCAGGGAGTTGTTCTGGCGAAGCCGCTTTTGGTACATCGTGTACACTTTGGCAACGAGCCCTTCGAAATAGTCCCCCACTTTTTGCTCATATTTCTGAGGGGTAATCAACTCGTTCTTCGCGGTGCTAATCATCGCCTGAACCGCCTTCGGCTCAAATTTTTTCGTATCAATATTGAGCTCCTTCATGCAATTGCGGATGACGGACAGCTGATCTGTCGAATCCAGAATCGAAAAGCTCGAGGAAAAGCCGATTCGTTCAATATCCCGGCGCAAAATACGGACGCACATCGAGTGAAAGGTCGAGACCCAAATGTCCCTTCCTTCTTGTCCGACGAGTTGGGATACGCGTTCCTGCATTTCCCGGGCCGCCTTATTGGTAAAAGTAATCGCAAGTATCGCCCATGGCGGTGCTTTGCGGGTAGCTATGAGATAAGCGATGCGATGCGTCAGCACCCGCGTCTTGCCGCTGCCGGCCCCCGCCATAATGAGCAGCGGGCCCTCCGTGGTCTCCACCGCTCGGCGCTGCTCCGGATTCAGCCTAGTTATAGCTTGTTGTATATTTACAGGTTGCATAGAGATACTCCTTTCCATCAATTCAAAACGCCACTACCAATGCAGTTTAGCTCCAGCTTTGGTTCCAGATCAGAATCCAGCTTGCCCAAGCTCTTTCTGCTCACCCTAGCTCTTCACTGCGGCCACCGTAGACAGCGCCTGCTTCAGATCGCTGTACAGCGCATTGCCCACGATAATCGTATCACAAGCCGCAGCCGCAAGCCGAGCCGTGTCGGCATCCTTGATGCCTCCGCCATAGAACAGCCGCGAATCGCCTAGTGAGCGATGCACTGCAGATACCAGTTCGAAATCGCCAAGCATGCCGCTATATTCTAAATAAATGATCGGCAGATGCAGCAGCTTGTCGGCAATCTGCGCGTAGGCAGCGGCCTCGGATTCCTCGAGAGAAGCATTCGCTTCGGATATAGCCGCCGCGGTACAGTCGGGGTTCAAAATGATATAGCCCTCAGGAATCAACTGCTCCCAAGGGATTAAATAACTATATTTATGGGCGGCTCGCGCATGATGGCCGATCAGCCAGTCGGGATGCTTCGTGTTCAGCACCATCGGAATCATGTATAGGTCAAAGCCCGGAACGACTGCCTCCAGGTCGGAAACTTCCAATACGCAAAGAACCTCGAACTGGCGGACACGCGATAGAAGCTCGACCGTGTTATCATAAGTGACGCCACTCGAGCCCCCCACCATGACAGCGTCCGTACCGGACAGGCAAATGGCCTCCAGGGCAGCATCATCCAGAGTGCGATCGGGGTCTATTTTGAACACATGCCGCCAAGACGATATCGTTTGCTTCAATTCCATTCCTCCCACATCGGCACGAAAAACGGGGCCTGCCACACGCCCCGCCAACTTGAAATCTCATTATCCATGATGCCTTTTTAATGGTGATAAAATCATTTCATTCCTAGTCTAAGTGACGAAGGATACCGTGTCAATGTTCGCATTTTAGGGGAACAGATCAACGGGAAGCCTCGGCGTCATTTCCGGCCAGAAAGTCGCTGTAAAAGCCGTAAACGCCCATCTTCATATAATCGGACACAAGCTTTTTATCATTAATCGTATGAACATACGTCGGAATACCCGCCTTCTGCAAGGATTTGACGAGCTTCTTGTTGACTCGGCCCTCGGACATGGTCACTGCGGCGATTCCGTTGCTCCGCGCAAAGTCAATGACCTGCCGGTCGCTGTCCTGCGATTGATAGAGCGTATATATAATGGAATCAAAAGGGTAATGCTTCTCAATTTGCGCCAGCATCGGCTGGCTGTAAATTTGCGGCACGATGCGTTCAAGCAGCTTCGGATCCTTGTGCTTCGTAAGATCTACGATTTTGCCAAAAATGCTGTCGATCTCCTCCGGCTTAATCTGCTTCGTATCCGTCACGATGTAGATGTCCGGATATTCCGCTAACAGCTCCACGATATCGTCCCATAATAGCGGCTCGTACTGCCCGTCCACTTTGACCTGTTTAAATTCGGCCGCCGTCCATACCGCACCGTGCCGATCCTCACCGAGTTCATTTTGCTGGCGAAGCATATTCGTAAAGAACTCTCCCCATTCATGGCGAGCGATCAATTCATCATCCTTGCTAAGCAGCAAGTCCACTTCGAACACACGGGTACCCTTCTCATAATTAGCAATAAAGGCATCGCGCGTGTTCGTGTAGGTCATGTCCTCAATGCCGCCCATCGCATGAGCAATAATGCGGTAAGCCTTAAAGCCTGTAAATGATTGCTCCGGCGGCTTGATCAGTATCACAAATAGTATGATACCTATGGCACAGACGGCCAGCAGGCTGTATAACAGCTTCTTTCTCATGTCTAACAACATCCTTCGTTTCTACGGAAATTTCTAAGCAGTCGTTCGCAAGATGAAGCTCAAACAACCTCTAGTAAGCGTTTTTGTTCACGAATCCGTGGATGATCGTGCGCAGAATAATTTTAATATCCAGCAGCATAGACCAATTCTCGATATAAAAAATATCATGCTGGATCCGCTCCTCGATCGACGTGTCCCCGCGCAGGCCATGCGTTTGGGCCCATCCGGTAATTCCCGGGCGAACATGGTGCTTCACCATGTATTTCGGCACTTCCTCCCGGAACTGCTCCACAAAGTAGGGACGCTCCGGACGAGGACCCACGACACTCATCTGCCCGGCGAGCACATTGAAAAATTGCGGCAGCTCATCGATGCTCGTCTTGCGGAGAAACGCCCCAAACTTCGTCCGGCGGGGATCGTTCTCGGTCGTCCAGCCCGTATCGACGGCTCCTTCAGGCAGCACGTTCATCGAGCGGAATTTATACATTTGAAAGGTGCGGCGGTTCAGACCCATTCGTTCCTGCTTGAATATAACGGGCCCCGGCGAGGTCAGCTTGATCCCGATCACGACAAACAGCATCACCGGTAAAGTTATAATAATCGCAGCTATGGAAAAAACAATGTCAAAAGCTCGCTTCACCAGGCGGTTTCCCGCCATATCGAGCGGAATGTCGCGCACATTGATCATCGGCATGCCAGCGAAATTGTCGAAATACGGCCGAGCCGGCAGGTAATCGAAAAAATCGGGAATGATCAGCGTGCGTACGCCCGCTTTTTCGCAGCAGGCGATGATTTTAGCATAACGAGAATGCGCGTCCAGCGGCAGGGCCAGCACGACTTCATCAACGAGCTTGCTCTCCAATATCTCTTCCAATTGATCGACCGAACCAAGAATGGGGCTGTATTTGCGTTTCTCAGCGGCATCCCACTGCTGGTAGTCATCGAGAAATCCGATAATCTCATATCCGAGTTCCGGATATTGCCTTAAGTTATCGTGGAATTTGCGGCCGAGCGAGCCGGCTCCGATAATGAGGACGAACTGCTTGTTATAGCCTTTTCTGCGCAGCTGTTTCAGCGATCTTTTTAAAAAGTAACGGTACAGCATGATTAACAGCAGATTAAAGCCCATATAAATAGCCAGGTAGTACCTCGAAATGTCGACCTGCTTTACGAAGAACATCAAGCTGAGCAGGATGACGAGGCTCGTAAAATGCACCTGAATGATCTTGAGCACTTCATCGGCGAACCTCTTCTTGCGCTTGGGCGAATAGAAGGAAACGAGAATGCCGACCAGGATGGATACGGCGCCATAAACCAGACTCCAGAACGCATAAATCTCTATGGGAAGAGGATGCTCATAAGGAATCAGGCCGCTCTCGAATTTCAGCCACCAGGCCAGAAGGAAAGCGAGCTGAATGAACGCGAAATCCGTCAAAATATACAGTTGGGTCAGGAAACGTTGATTTTTCCGTATCATCGTCTCACCTCCATATTGCTGTTGGTTCCTTGCGGCGTTTGGGATGAACCCGGGGCTGGTACCGAGCGGGTCGCCGGTTTGCCCGGCTTTAATTTATTGCTGATCAAGGACAGCATGAACTTTACCGCGATCCCGCAGTAGATCGCTCCGTTCGTCAGCCACGAATATTGGCGCTTGTAATGCTTGCGGTGAAATACCCACATCGCCCGGTGGAACTCATAGATAATCTTGAAGGGCTTACGGCGGCTGCTTGCTCCCTTATAGTGAACAATGTATGTAGCCGGCTCGTAGTGAATGCCCCAGCCCGCTTCCTTAATGCGATAACACCAATCGACATCTTCGCCATACATAAAAAAAGTCTCGTCCAGGCCGCCGATCTGCTCGATCACCTCTCGCCGAACCAGCATAAAGGCCCCCATCAGGCAGTCGACCGGATAAGCTTCGTTTGGATCAAGATAGCCCAGTTGGTATTGGTTGAAGCGCGGCGTGTTCGGAAACAGCCGGGAGAAGCCGAAGGCATAGTAAAACGATGCCGAGGGCGTCGGAAAGCCCCGCCGGCAGGCTTTGTCCAGCGAGCCATCGGGAAGGATGATTTTGCAGCCCGCCGCACCGAGGTCAGGCCTGTTGTCCATAAGAGATACCATCGTCTGCAGCGTATCCGGCTGAACGATCGTATCGGAGTTAAGCAGCAGCACATAGCGCCCCTTGGCGATCTCCATCCCCTGGTTGTTCGCTTTGGCGAAGCCCGTGTTCTCATGGTTGGCTATAAGCTGAACCTGCGGGAACTCGCGCGAAATTGCCTCTACGGAATCGTCCGCAGAAGCGTTGTCGACCACAAAAACCTCATATTGATAAGCCGTCTCGGAGTCGAATACCGACTGCAGGCAATCGAGCGTTAAACGGCAGGTATTGTAATTTACGATGATGATGCTTAAATCCATTATAAAACGCGCCCCTGACAAAATTAGTAATCTATCGACATTATAACATAGGTGGGGTACTGCTACTGAAAATTTAATAGAGTTTGCTTACTTCTTTTGGGTAAACGAATTCCATTCCGATAGCAAAAAGACAGAAACCGAGTTTAGATGGTTCTGTCTAGGTAGAAGCGTTATCGCCGTTGTTTGTTCCAGATTGCTTGTCGTTTCTCTTTAAGTGAGGGAAGCTGGTGCCAAAAGCTTTTCCATGCACCTAATACTTTCGGTTCTCTGAGAAGGATGTAGCCGTGAGTTAACAGTTCATAGATGAAAAGTTTGGGAAGCTGTCTTAGCCAGCCGTACCCGTTTAAGTTCTTATAGATCATTTTATAGCGATTGATATAGGACATTCTGCGAATGAAAATAGGCTGCTCCCTGCGGCCTCCTTTTTTCCAGCCACGTTCATGTGTTCCGACCGCCTCCGAACAATAATAAGCCTTCCAGCCAAGCTGCTGAGCCCGCCAGGCCACATCCACATCTTCTTTATAAGCGAAGAAATCCTCGTCAAAAAACTCCCCTTGGATAGTAATATCCTTGATCATTGTTCGGGCATATACAGCTGCCGCCCCTGATACGCCAAACACTTCACCGGATTTGCGCCACTGCTCAGCCGCTTCTCCCGCCCCACGGTCAAATGCGCGCCAAATCCCGTTCATGACGATTCCGGTACTGTCGACGATATCTGGCATGGTTTTCAGAAGGAGCAGCCCCGTGGCACTGCCAATTTTCGGGTTTTGGTGCATACAATCCACAAGGCGCTCGACATAATTCGGCTGAAGCTGTACATCCGGATTTAGTACTAGAACGTAGTCGGTGTCCGTAAGCTGTATAGCCTGGTTATGTGCCGGGGCAAATCCCGTGTTCTCTTGATTAGGAACTAGTAAAATTTGAGTTTTTGTACCGCTGTGGCTGGTGATGCTAGAATTGCTAACATTGCTAGCTTGCTCAATAAATGAATTGACGCGATCGACCGTGTCATCTGATGAGGCATTGTCTATAATAACCACCTGCTGAATCCCGTAGGTCTGCTGCATAACGGCATCCAGACATTCCTCAATGTCTTCCGCACTGTTATAGGTGACGATATGTACGCTAACGGTAGGTAACATAGGCTAGATCCTTTTCTGAAATAATCATATTATTAGAAAAGAGCACCGCTAAAGTCCGAGTGCTCTCTACGATTTATATCCTTATTCGGATTAGATTTGTACATGCTCTTCTAATCTTGCAATCCGACGAAAAATTTCGTTCAAATCAGCTTCCATTCCGGTGATATGCCGACGTAGCGAGTATGAGTCGTCGCGGTATTCTTCCAATCGAACTGACAATTTATCCAGCTTGTGCTAGATGGCGTTGATTTTTGCTGTCTGTTCTGCAGCCATCTGAATAAGCTATGCGAGTAATTCCTGCTGTTGTTGAAATACTTTTTCGATTTCCATCTCAACAACTCACCTCTAATACATCTCATTATAACAAACCGAACTAGTGGCTGCTACACTATTTTGTCGTTATTACTCGCTGCAAGCTCCCTCAAAAATGATCGTAAACCTTCCCTCCATGGACGGAGATCCTTGAGTCCGTTCGTTCGTATTGCCAAGTGTTCCATGACCGAGTTGCGAGGCCTTGGAGCAGGCCGGGGAAAATCCTTTGTGGTACAAGACTCTACACGAACCCGGTAAGCTTCACCCAAAATACTCTTTGCTTCAGCAAATATTGCTTCGGCAAATTCAAACCAGGTACATTCTCCAGAATTGGAGGCATGGTAGACTCCGTACTTTTCCGTTTGGATGAGTTCCAGTAGAAACTCAGCTAAATCAACCGTGTATGTTGGAGATCCTTTCTGATCATGCACCACTTTTAGCTCGGATTTCTCCTGGCCTAACTTCAGCATTGTTTTCACAAAATTATGACCATTCAGTCCATATACCCAAGAGGTTCGTACGATGAAAAAAGCGGGCGACAAGCTCTGCACCAGCATTTCGCCAGCCCGCTTTGATTTGCCATAAATGGTTTGCGGATTCGTATTATCATATTCATGATACGGCGCCTCCGACTCTCCATCAAATACATAATCCGTACTGATATAACAGAACTTCGCACCTATGCTCTGAGTAGCCACCACCATGTTTCTAGTTCCGGAAGCGTTAACCGCATACGCCCTATCTATGTCGCTCTCTGCTTGATCCACAGCCGTGTAAGCTGCACAATGAATGACCGCATCTGGCTTGAATTCCTGCATACGCTCCACACACATTTGGGAGTCAGTAATATCCAATGTGTCTCGATCACAAGCGAGCACAATGTGTCCTGCTTTTTGAAATACATATGCAACATCCTGCCCTAGCTGGCCACTGGCTCCGGTAATAAGAATCCTCATGCACGCTCACCGAGGCGATCGCCATACTGCTTGGCATAGTACTCCTGGTATGCACCGGATTGGATGCGAGTCCACCACTCTTTATTTTGCAAATACCACTCAATTGTTTCCTTGATACCTGTCTCAAAGTTATGTTTTGGCTTCCAGCTCAACTCGCTCATGATTTTGGTCGGATCAATGCCATAACGCCGGTCATGTCCTGGACGGTCTTTAACGAAAGTAATTAGTGACTCCGGCTTACCGAGCTGTTCCAGGATGGTCTGAACAATCTGCAAGTTCGTCCGCTCATTATTTCCGCCGATATTATATACCTCGCCATTTCGTCCTTTATGGATAACAAGATCAATTGCACTACAATGATCCTCGACGTATAACCAGTCCCGTACGTTCAATCCATCTCCATAGATCGGCAGCGGTTCATCAGCCAAAGCTCTGGAGATCATGAGGGGGATCAGCTTCTCCGGGAATTGATATGGGCCGTAGTTGTTGGAGCAACGTGTAATATTTACAGGGAGACCAAATGTCTCATGGTAAGCACGAACGAGTAGGTCGCCACCTGCTTTACTTGCAGAGTAAGGACTATTGGGTTCTAGCGGAGTTGTTTCCTTAAACAGCCCGGTCTCTCCGAGCGTTCCATACACCTCATCCGTAGAAACTTGAACAAATTTGCTGATCTCATATTTACGTGCGATATCCAGCAGAACCTGCGTGCCCAGCACATTTGTCTTCACGAACACGTCCGGCTCCAGAATGCTTCGATCCACATGGGATTCAGCCGCAAAATTCACAATGATGTCAACGCCCTGACTGACAAGGCCATCCATTGCTTTAGCGTCTGTAATATCGGCTTTCACAAAAGTATGCTTAGAGTTATTCTCCACCGATTTTAAATTTTCTAAATTGCCTGCGTACGTAAGGGAATCTACATTAATAATTTCATACTCCGGGTACTGCTGTAGCATATATAGCACAAAATTGCTGCCGATAAATCCGGCACCACCTGTAACCAGCAACTTCATGAAAAGAGACCTCCTAGTCAAAGTTCATTTCTGCATCCACAAATGTCGGGTGATTCCGATCTTTGTCAGAAAGCAAAGGTTCGCTAACCGGCCAGTCAATGTTCAATGCCGGGTCATTCCATAATATGCCGCGGTCGTGCTCCGGGGAATAGTATTCATCCACTTTATACAGTACCTGTGTGTTCGGCACCAAGGTACAGAACCCATGAGCAAAGCCTTTAGGAACCAATAATTGGCGCTTATTATACTCGCTAAGGATAACCCCAATCCACTGGCCGTAGGTTGGAGAGTTACGACGAATATCCAGAATTACATCGTAAATGGCTCCAGAAAGTACACGAATAAGTTTGGTCTGCGCTTTAGGATTAAGTTGGTAGTGCAGGCCACGCAAGACACCAGGCTCTGCGGAAAGGGAGTGATTATCTTGGATAAAGTTATAACTCACCCCGAGCTGCTTCATAATCTTTTCATTGTAGCTCTCCATAAAAAAACCCCGGTGATCGCCATGTACCACCGGTTCTAAAAGAAAAGCATCTGCCATTTTTAAAGGAGTCAAATTCATAGTTAATGCTCCTCCTTGTTTTATCTATAACTTTAGTTTACCAAACGATTCGTCAAACTTCAGATCCCGCGCAAGTTCATTAGCGCGAGCTAGTGAAGCATGTGTTCCAGCATCTGTCCACCAACCTTGGAGTACATCGAAAGTAAGCTCTCCTCGTTTAATATATGCATTATTGACGTCAGTGATTTCCAATTCACCTCGAGCGGAGGGCTTAAGTGTCTTAATTATATCAAATACCTTATGATCAAACATATATATGCCGGTAACCGCGTAATTCGATTTAGGCAGCTGTGGCTTCTCTTCGATAGACAAGATCCGGTTGCCATGCAGTTCAGGAACACCGAATCTTGAAGGATCAGATACCTCTTGAATGAGAATTTTTGCACCAATCTGTTGATTACGGAAGTTGGCGACAAAAGGAGTGATATCATCAGCAAAAACATTATCTCCCAAGATGACAATCATCTGATCGTCCCCTACAAATTGTTCAGCCAAATCAAGCGCCTGAGCAATCCCCCCTGCTTCATCCTGAACTTTATAGGTAAAGGTGACACCCATTTCGCTGCCGCTTCCAAGAAGGTTCACTACGTCTCCCATATGATCTTTGCCTGTTACGATAAGGATATCCGTAAGCCCCGCTTGTTTGAGCTTATATATAGGATGAAAAATCATTGGATATTTGCCAACTGGAAGGAGATGTTTGTTGGTAACTTTGGTTAAAGGGTAAAGGCGGGAACCTGTCCCGCCTGCCAGGATTATTGCTTTCATGAATACACCTCTTAAATTTCGCCATTATTAATAAGTCTTATTGTTCACATTTATAAGGATAACCCCATTTGTTAATGTGCCAAACACAAAAATTCCTATTAATGAGATAACATGATTAACAATAGAGTAATATAAAAACGTCATTTTCATTCTATCTTTGAATCAAAATGACGCTTCATATTTTTATATATTAAAGCCTTTCCAGAACTTTTAAGTTGTTTACTGGGGTTTCTCTTCCGATACTTCTATAAACAATGTTTAATTTTGAAGCTTCTAGAGGATTGAAGCAGTTTCTTCCGTCAATGATTACAGGCTGCTTAAGATACTTTTTGTAATTATCCAGTCCGAAGGAAACAATTTCCTCCCACTCTGTAACAATCATTGCCGCGTCGCACTCAAAAACTGCTTCTTGCAGAGTAACACAATAATATAGTTTATCTCCAAGTTCCTGTTTAACAGCTTCCATAGCCACAGGATCATATACTTTTATTGTTATTTTAGGATATTTTATTAACAATTCTGAAATTATTTTAATAGATGGTGCTTCTCTTATATCATTAGTATTAGGCTTAAAGCTGAGTCCTAATATTGCTATGCTTTTATAGTTCAGATCCTGAAGTTCGTCTTCTAATTTATTGATTAACGTCCTATAACGATACTCATTAACATTAATAACCTCTTGAAGCAATTTAAATTCGTGTCCGAGATTCTCTGCTGTTTTAACGAGCCCAATTGTATCCTTAGGAAAACACGCCCCGCCAAAACCAATTCCCGCCTTTAAAAACTTCCTGCCAATACGAGAATCAGATCCAATCCCAGCTGCAATTTCAGAAATATCCGCTCCTACTAATTCTGCAATATTCGCTATCTCGTTAATAAACGAGATTTTCATAGCTAGGAATGAATTTGCAGCATATTTAATTAATTCTGCGCTTCGAATGTCAGTCACCTGAATATTGGTGTTCAAAGGCTCATGAAGATTAACAAGTAAATTCTTAGCAACATCTGAATCCACACCAATTACTATGCGATCTGTATGAAAAAAATCTTCTATAGCCGATCCTTCCTTCAAAAATTCAGGAACTGAAGCCATATCAAAACTGATAGTTTTGTCAACTAGATTATTACTAATAATTTCTCTTACTTTATCAGCCGTTCCCACAGGGACTGTACTCTTATTAACTATTACTTTATACCCATTCATACAGGAACCTATTTGCCTTGCCACTGTGTGAACATAAGACAAATCAACATCCCCGTCAGGTAATGAAGGAGTCCCTACAGCAATAATAATTATCTCTGATGCCTTGATTGCCTCTATAATATCCGTAGTAAATTGTAATCTACCGGCAACACGGTTTCTTGAGACAATCTCATCGACTCCTGGTTCATATATGGGCATTATACCCAAATTTAATTGTTCAATTTTTTGTGCTTCAATATCAACACAAATTACATCGTTACCCATCTCAGCAAAGCAAACTCCCGAGGTTAATCCAACGTATCCTGTACCAATTACAGCCAATTTCATTTCAGTCACCACTTTATGAGGTTTGTTTGTTATTGTTCTTAGTTATTTCTGTATTCGCTTCATAGTTTCCGCCCATTTCGAACGGTTGAGTTAATTCAATCTTTCTAACTTTGTAGAGAGTTTCTTCAAGTAGTTTACGGTTATTAGATATGAGGTCTGCAATAAGTCCCAATGTGCCGAGCTGAAATCCTACAATCATCATTACCGCGGCTAATATAAGAGATTGAATATGTCCATTTCCGTTGCCGATCATATAAAAATACATAAATCTTAATCCAATTAATAAACCGATACATACAGAAATAGAACCGCCAATAACAAAAACCTTCATTGGCCTATACATTGTGTAAATTCGCACAATTGTTTTTGCAGATCGTTTCATATAACTCGTTATATTCTTAAACAACCTGGATTCTCTTAATTTTCCATTCGTCCCGATTTCCACATGACCTACAGCAAGTTTCTTATGACCAGCTTGAATAATTGTTTCTAATGTATATGTAAACTCAGACACAACATTTAAACGGAGTGCAGCATCACGAGAATAAGCACGAAAACCACTCGTTGTATCAGGTACATCTGTTTGAGATAATTTTCGAACCACACTACTACCGAACCGCTGAAAAAATTTTTTTGTTGGTGAAAAATGTGAAATATTATCCGTTTTTCTATCTCCAATAATCATATCATAATTCCCATTAAGTATGGGCTCAATTAATTTAGGAATATCAGATCCCTTGTACTGATTATCTGCATCCGTATTTACAATAATATCTGCACCTAACTTTAGAGATGCATCAATTCCTGCTTTAAAGGCTTCTGCTAAGCCTTTGTTTTTTGAGAATCGAACAATATGATCGACTCCGAGCATTTTAGCTACTTTAATTGTCTTATCTGTACTTCCATCGTCAATAATCAAGATTTCCACCTTGCTGATACCTTTTATTTTTTTGGGAATGTCTTTAATAGTAATCGGTAAAGTAGATTCTTCATTAAGACATGGGATTTGAATGATTAGTTTCACTTTATCCCCTCTTTTCTTCAGATATGGCCTAGTTTGACTTATTGGATTCTTCTTGTTATTTTTCTCTTCAATAACACCCCTATAAGGAAGGCAGAACCAATCAATATTACGTCACCTATAATCACCCATAAGCGTGAACCCACCGAGATAATCAATGATTCAGTTGATGAAAATTGATTTTGTAATAAAAATAGCAAAACTCCTTCGCGTACACCTATACCAGAGGGAGCAAAAAAGCTTATTAACCCCACCATACTTGAAAACGCGAAACTTCCTGTTAAATTAAAATACATTGAAAAAGCTATTTCCAAATCAATCATGCTATCTATAAGCATCACAAAACCCAATCCCATTATGAACCAACTGATGCAATATAAGAGTAATATTTTAATCATTGTTAAAAAAGATGTTTTAATGACTATAGGGTTCCGTTTTAATTTCATAAGTATAAAATTAAGTATACTCTGAAATATTTTAGGATGAACAACTAAAACTAATAAGATAACGACAAAAAAAACATAAACTAGGTTTATATTTTCAAATATAGATATATCCATCATTGGTAGAGAAATAATCAATACCACAGCAGAAGCTATTAAAGATAGAACCGTTTCAAGAAGAAAACAATAAGTAATTTTACTCTTACTAATACCTTTTTTCTGATAGTGATAGACTCTTCCACCTAAATAAAACACTTTACCAGGAATATATCTTCCTAACTGTGAATTGATCCAATATAGTAGTGCAGTTGAGTAACGGATAGAGCAATCATTTTTAACAGTTATATACTGCCAAATAAGAGACTGTGTAAATTTAAATAGAAAATATAGAAATAATGATACGCATATTAACATCCAATTCACTGAGATATCGAGTGAATTAATTTCATTGAAATTTTTATAAATTAACAAAAACAAGAAAGCAACTGCAAAAATAACAAAACTTGTTTTTATAGTTTTAAGAATCGAACTCACCTTCTTAACGGCTCAACAATAAGCGAATGAAAGCGTGATAAGAATACATTATTTTTTTGGGGACTTTATATATTATTCTTCTCATTTTTTTATTCTCACTCAACTTAACATTAAGACTAATAAATATACTTACAATATAATGATGAAAAGCTGATTTATCAGGAGTATCCACCTTTAAATTTATACCAAACAAATTAGCGACCACTTTTCTAGCTTTAGCTGCATAAAACTTATAGGTAATTGGACGACGTTGAGAATACAAAACCTTCTTATAATCAAATAAACTAGCTTTTAAAAAACCATCATTTATCATATTCTGAACAATTCGATTAGCTTTATTATTTTTAGCTATAAATAAATTATGTTTGATTGGATTAACCTTCATTTCCTTTAACCAAGCATCTCCAATACTAAAGTCAGCATCATAGCCAAAATGATTTTTACATACACTACACCGAGGTAACATATCAAAGTACATATTCTTGTACATTCCAAAATTTTTCAAATACGAAAATTCAATTTCGGTTCCGTCATTTTTTACTATTTTGGATTGACCTCTCCAGTGTCCTTGTCTAAAATAAAATTTTTTTATATCAGAACTGTTTACTTTTTTATTATTAATAACTTCATGTACCATACTTGTTTTTGGAACTCCACTACAAAATAAGGATAACTTGAATTTAATTTTATCTTTTAATTCTGGATGCTTGCTCTCAAGACCTGAGAGAATCTCAAAGTGGCAAGGTAATCCCACCATAGCAATTTGACCCTTAAAATCTAAAATAGCCCGCAAATTCTTAGTATAATTAAAATCCATATAAATACTTTGTCTGCTATCTAAAATCTCTTGTCTAGTTGTAGCTATGAAACAATCGGCTGTAATTCTCTCATTTCTAACTTCTGATTTGCTTACCAATACGCCATCAACATAGCCTTTTTCTAATAAATATATCGAAATTGCAGAAGTAACTCCTCCAGAACCTGCTCCATTCCTAATTAAATTTTCACTTGCATATCCTAAATAAGTCTCTTCAAATTGCCCAATATATTTTTCTGGATTATCGTAATTTAGTGGCATAGCACACCTCACTGTACTCTTAATATATCTTTAATAATCTCTATATTGTTATAAGAACTCCCCTTCACCTGAGGTAGATTCTTTTGAATTTTCTTTATAATATCTTCATGATCTATTTCTATACGGTTAAACTCTTTGACCAAATCTTCAAAGTTTAAATTTTTATAATCTGAAGCATACTTAGACAAATCAAACATATCTAAAACTTCTTTATATTTATGACTCCACCCAACAAGCAGAACGGGGACTGATTCATGTAACCCCCCAATCATAGCATGAAATCTAGATGCAACTAGTATATTTGAAAGACCAATCATCTCTCTTATTTCCTCTGGAGTAAATTCTTTCGAATAATATCTACATTTAGCTTTATTAGATACATGATCATATACATCTTGACAAACAATTAAATCATTATTTTTTTTACCATGTTTCCCTTCTCGTGCAGCATTTGAGATTATTAAAACACCATACTTTTTTTCCTCAATAAGATAGTCAATAAATTTTGCTAGAATTCCAATATAATCAATACCAACTTTGGAACAGTATTTCTCAACAACCGAACTTATTGACACGCTAACAATAGGCTTTGAATAAAATTCATCAGATCTAATCAAATTATCAATTGCCATCTTAGCTCGATCAGAATCCTTCATAGAAAAGGCTCCATCTGCACATAATTTTATATTATTAAGACCAATACTCTTCAAGTGTCCCATCGTCACTTCTCCTCTTGCACAAATTTGAGTAACTTTGGGTAGAACTATCTTAGCTAGCGTTCTATTCCAGAAACGATCAAATGGTCCCATAGCTTGAGAGAATTTAACAACCTCTTTACCTAAAAGAACGGGAATAGCTATGCACATAAAATTATAAGTGTTCATCACTATTCCCCTTGAGTCAACAAAACTAATCCCCGCTGCATCTACCGTCAAATCAGTTTCATAAAATCCCACTAACAACTTGTTTTTCAACAATAATTTTCGCAATGGTTTTATCCAACTTACTAAGTAATATAAAAGTGCAAGAGGAAACGTAATAAAAATAACCTCTTCCGGTTTAGCCGAAATTATTCGCACATTTTGATGAGGATTTTGTTTCCTATCCTCTTTGGGGTAAACTGATAAAACGTTAAAAAATTCTACGTCACTTTTAAGATTTAAAATGATACTTTGTAGCATTGCTGCTGCACCCTTATTGCCTGAAAATGTAGCAGCTAAAATAGTTACCTTTTTAGTTTTCAACTCAGAATCCTCCTAAGTAAGTTAACGATTAATGCCAAATCTATTTATCTTATTTTTTAATTTTATTACCAGAATTAGATTTAAGTCTTAAAAAGTTATTAATACTCTTCTGAAAAAAGAGAGACTTGTTTCACTTGTAAATTAACACCGGAATTAGTGAAGATTCGAAACTCAATATTTTTTTTCGTTTCTTCTATTTCAACTGGCAATTTAACGGTTAATAAGTGATCATCATTAATCGAACTTCTACTAAATGGTTGTTTTATTAGAGTCCTATCACCACTAACAATATCTATATATCCCAATTCTTCTTGGGAACTGCTAAGTAACTCCAGATCAAAATTAACAAAATATTTACCTTCCTCAAGCCTCATGTAAGGACCATATAACAAAAAATTGGCTGTTCCATCTGATTCTATATATTTATAAGTTACTCCATCTGTATATATTTTTCCATTTAGTGTGTTAAACAGAGACAATGGTAATTCTATTTCTCCACTTTGATTTGGGATATTATCTTCAGCGCCCCACAAAAAGTATGAGCCTATTGCATACTTTAATGAGTATTCACTTTTATTGGGAAATGAAAGAGGATTAGGGTTGCTAGTTATAACATACCTATCGCCAGTTAACTTACTTAATTGATCGTTATTTACACAAATTAATGGCTTCTCACCAAGAAGAAACTGAAACAAATCTTTTGAACTGTTAATGTCAAAGGTATCTTCTAATAAGAAATAAACAGATTTATTATTTCCCCCATGTTGATTTTTAATGTATTTAACAATATTATTTGATTTTACAAAAGACTGATGAACAGGAATCACTCCATCAATCAACACTTTTTTTCCCATAAATATGAACAAAAAGCAAATCACGCTTAAAACTGCATAGGTCAACATTTTCGTTTTATTTTTTAAAATAAAACTCCCCCAGAGTACAAATGCACCAACAATAGTAATAATAGATAGTGTAAATATTTTATAACTACCCTCAGAAAAAAAGTTCCAAGTTCCAACGGAGGTTACAGGATTAATTGCTGTACTCCCAAGGCTAATAATTGCCTGCTTTGTTATCATTCCGCTAATGATTATTACTATTGAACTTAATATAAGAGGAACTAACATACGCTTAGTATTTTCAAACAAACTAATAATTCCTATTAATATTAATGGGCCTAGGATCATTTCTACATAACGCCCATACACTATATGATCCAAACGATTAGGATTATTCATAGAAATTACACTAATTAATAAGGTTGCTAAAAAAGAAAGCGCTAAAAAAAAATGTACTGATTTATTATTACAGACTAATTCCCTAAAACTTATATCTTTATTCAGTCTTCTACAACAAATTGGCTTAAGGATACCAATAATTAAATAAATCATTCCGATATAACACATTAAATAAGAAGAAGCACCAATATAGAATAATTGGCCACTCAACGTAGAAAATGTTTTATAAAGTCCATTTAACGTGAATAAACTCTCTATTTTACTGACTTGACTAGAATAATCATTTTTGGTAGATGTAAAAGAATTTAGCCATACATTCGAGACAATTTCTCTCTTTATAAATATATGTAGAGTAAAAAAACTCACAATAGATATACTAAACACAGAAGCCTGTTTCCAAGTTAAATGCTTACTGAATTTCATGATTAAAATTACAATTATTCCTGCAACTAAAACACCTAACGCTCGCTGATGTATAGTATATGCATAGACTAACAAAAAACCAATTAATAAAAATTTCCATATTGAAGTGTTTTTATTAATGTCCAGGAAGCACCACACAATCATCCAACACATAAAAATCAGCAGACTCTCGCTCCACGCGACATTCGCAAATACAATATACGATGAATACAAAGATACACAAATGGATACAAACAATAGAAGGATTTTGTCAGTCTTCGAAAACAACCTTTTTGCAATATTAAACGAGATTATTGGAATTAAGCTCAGTAAAACGGAGTTTATAACCAATGCCGCTCGATATCTTATAATCGGATCATCAAATATCCAAAATAATGGAGTCAATAGGACAGAGTATCCATATGAATAATAAGCAATATGTGATGTGGCACTTGACCAATCCAATCCTGCAAAATATGCAGCAATACTCCAATATCCAAATTCATCGTCTAATACAAAAGGAAGATAAAAATCATTAATTCTCCAAACATGAATGGTGAATATTACAAAAAAAATCATTAAAAGTGCTATACGTTCTTTTTTTAGAAAAATGTTACTAGTTATACCAAGAGACATTAAATCTGTCTTCCTCTCTCATTGTTTTCTGTTAGTTTTTTATAAGGTATGCAAGAGTAAGAGACAGCTTATACAATTCATCTTTATTATAATCCCTCAAAATGTCTGAAAGATTTTTAATTACTGTCTCAGAAATAGTATTATTAACACTTTTTAGAATATAGTCTCTGTATTGTTTACTAATACTAGTAAGGTTTAAGTTTTCCTTAGCATATTTCCTTGCATTTTCACTAATACTCGAGAATAATCTTGGATTATCTATCAATTGACTCAAATTTACAAAAATATCCTGAACCTCTTGATACTCAGAGAGTCCTTCGGCACATCTTAACTTAATACAACAATCATCAGGCAATTCTGAGAAGCTCCCTAAATCACTAACTAACGAACATTTCCCCTTTCCTAAAATCCTCATCAAACTTGCCGATGTCTCCCCGTTATAGGGATATCGCAAATTTATACAAATGTCTGAAGCATCAATATAGTCTTCAAAAACTGACAATTCAGTAAAACCTGTAACTACAACTTTATCCTCTAAGTCATTATTAATAATTAAATCTTCGAGTTCCTGAGTAATACTTGGAGATGGCTTGCCGACTAAATATAATCGCACATTTTCATATTTTTTTTGCAACAAATTAAAAGCTTTTATTATCGGAACTATTCTTTTTGTCTCGTGAATATGACCAAATGCTGAAATTACAATTGCATCATTCGGTATATTAAGATCAGCTCTAAGATTGGAGTTATTCTTTATTTCTTCACTCTTAGAATACAATAATATTTTCTTTACAGTTCTCCCAATATTCTTTTCCAATAGTAACCGTTTTGCATAATCACTATGCACAATGATTTTTTTAGCATAGTTAGTCACAGCACCATTTGTTGGAAGATCAAACTCTTTAATATTAGTTCTTCCTTTTTTAAGATCATCAATATAACTATCGATAATCTCTGAGCCGTAATCTTCATACAAAAATTCCTTATAAACATTCAATTCCCCTTGCTTAGTGGATTCAAGATGTAATAATCCATGTAAATTATAGTCATGGAGAACAATAGTACCGGGATATTCTCTAATATACTTAAGCATGTAAGAATGATACTGACTATTCCCAACCTGATATATAATATCTAAATAATCTTCAGATTTTTCTAAAAATAAAGGATGCTTCAATACATTAATGTTTTCCATAAGACTGCAATTAGCGTCATAACTATTATCAATATATACATCTATGTCAAAATAACTAGACAATTCATTTAAAATATCCACGCTATAATCTGAGATTCCAGACTCCAATGGAGGTAGTGGAGTAAAGAAAGCAATCTTATTACGAATCACTTCGGACTTATTACCAGTTACTTTATCTATTTGTATTAGTGATTTGAATGCCTCGAGGGTATTAATTGCAACTTTTTCCCACGTGAATTTTTCCACTTTGTCAAAACCTTTTCTAACCAGTTCATCGAGATCATCTTTCTCTAATAGCTCAATTAATCCTCTAGTAATGTCAGAAATATCAAAAGGATTAACCAAGATAGCAGCACCTTGTGCTATTTCACCTAAACTTGAATTATTTGATGTAAGAACGGGTGTACCGCATGCCATTGCTTCAATAACAGGAAGTCCAAACCCCTCATATTTTGATGGAAAAGCAAATGCGTACGCAAGATTATACAATTTAATAAGATGATCATGAGGTACAAAATTGGTTAATACCACTCTATCCGCTATTTTATGTTTTCTTGCCAAATCTTTATAATGAGATTCAGAATGCTTACTTAACTTGCACGCAACAACTAGTTGATACTTCTCTATCATATACTTTGGTAATTTTGCAAAAGCTATAATTAACTCCCCAATATTTTTACGTTCGTCATCGCCACCCGTACAAAGTATGAAAGCGTCGTCTATCTCGTAAGCGTCTTTCACTTCCTGATATTCAGAAGGAGAATATTCTTTCTCCTCAAATGACTCATCAACTCCAGCAAAAATAACATCAATTTTTGACTCATTCACTTTTAATTGATTAATGACATCATGTTTCACACTTTCTGAAATAGCTAACATTTTATCAACTTGGATTACATTATTGAGATTATACATATATTCTTTATATGTTACTTTCTCTGAAAGATACTTCTCTTTAAATAAATAAGGAATAATATCGTATACCGTCGCAACTACTGTAGTACCTTTAAGCCAATCTAATTGATAACGAATACTTCCATCAAATGGGGATGTTATATAAAAAACATCAATTTTATTATCTATAATGAACTTTTTAATAATTTCCCCAACAATATAACCATACTTAGAGTCCTTTGCCAGAAAATCATTTATTCCAAGATTAAAGTAATGTTCACTTACATTACCATCGTAATCAAGAAGATCTCTTAACTGAATTTCTTCGTAGAAATTTAATAGAAAGTACTTATTTTCTTTATCAATCTCAAATAACTTTTTTAATTGGTTAGTAGTATAATTGCCTATTCCTCTATTTTTCGATCCAGGTCCTAAAATAGCCAGAGTATCTATCGCAACATTCATTCTTAAAAATTCCTTTCCTCTAAATACTTTCTATCAATAAAGATAGAATTAATTCCAGTATATGCATATTCATCATAGTCCTTAGACTCTAGCCATTGTTTAATCTTTTCATTTTTAGTCCGATAAGACAACTTAGTATCATACTCTATCATCTCTGTTACAATTAATAAGGGTCTGTATTTGTTGAAATCTATGGACTCTAGAATCTCCATTTCTTTCCCCTCTATATCTATAGACAATATTGTAGGACCTTTAGCGAAATAAGTATCTAGTATCTCAGGTAATGTAATTGTTCTCACAATCGTTTTTCCCGTTATTTCCAATTCGCTATTAACGTTACAGTAATTTTGAGCCATGTTATAATCTGACGTACTTAACCCATCACCATTAAATAAGTAAAAGTCCACATTTTTACCACTTATGACGTCAATACAATTATTTAAAATAATATCCCTATGTCGGTAAAACTTAAGCTCAGGTATGAGCTCTGGATTCGCCTCAACGATTACCCCTTTTGCACCCATGCTATAAAAATAATAGGTGTTACTCATTTCCCGAGCATGATTAGCTCCTAAATCTATATAATCCACTTTATCAGGTGAAATTCCCAACCCCCGTATTATATAGGCTAATATACTGTCTTCACCCGATTGAGAATAGGATTTTTTCAAATAAAAATTGGATTCACTCGTATTTACTGAAGTGGAATCAATACTTTCAAGTAATTCCATACTCTTAGCAACTGCCACGAGCTTTTCGGCATGCAAATCGAGCAACGCTTGATTTGCTTCCAGTTTCGCTTCTAATCGTTCAATTACTTGAAGATGTTGAATTCTCATCTGATTTAGTTGGGACTCATAATTTTCTTGCAATTCGAACATTTTCATTTTTTGTTGTTGAATATTCTCTGAAAAGTCACTATTAAGCCCACTCACTAATTCAGTTAATTTCCCTATAGAAGGGGTTACTGCATTGTTAAAATTAGTTTGTTGAATAGCGATTGGGTCAATATACCACTTCAATAATTTTCTTATTACTTTTTTGCCGAATACAATCGTAGAACCTAAAATCTTTCTATGTGAACTTATATACCTATAGGCATAATTTTCTCGTGTATTATTCATAACATTAATATGATGGCTTATCTCCCTATAGTAATCCTCGCTTTTCATAGGCTCTGGATTATCATATGAGAGATAATTATCATTAGTTAACTTGTTAAAAATCACCTCATGTTCAATATTCCTAAATTTATGTTCCATAGCGCTCATCCTTCCCGCCTTTATCTAAAAACAGTCCGCTAAATTATTATCAAAGTATCCATCTATGATCTATAGAAATAACACCAACCGCTTTTTCATTAGAAATTATATTAAAGTCCATATAATATTTAATAAAATCTAATGCCCTGTGTTCTGAATCAACAATCGCAACATTTAATTTATATTTACCAGTTAACAAACTGCATTTTGGAATATAAAAACGAACAGTTCCTGATTTTTTTAAATTTTCTATTTTCAATTTATCTATTTCTGTATTACATCCGTATATCAAAGTTCCGTTCAAAGTATAGAAGCCCATACCAAATATACATTCTTTTTGTTGACTATTTACCTTATAATCTATCTCGATCGTCATGGATTCGCTGGCTAATATAATATCTGTACTTTTACCGTTCCCATTAATAATCCTAGCCTCAGTTATTTCTACTTCTTTAGAACCCCATCGATTATCATCAGAAAAATTCTGCTGTACTTTTTGTTGCGTATTGCTATTATTCACAGTAGTTTCTTCAGGAACGACTATCTGAATATCCTGAGCAAATTCACTTTCCCGCTGTTCAACAAATTTCTTATTCATATGCTGCTGATACAAATTCACAACCCGATCGGGCTCACCTTGCTCTATAATCTTGCCTTTGTCTAGCCATACGACTCTATCACATATTTTCTCAACTGTTCCCAGATCATGTGTAACAATAACTATGGTCGCCCCGCTATTTTTAAAACTTTCAATCTTATCAAAACATTTTTTTTGGAAATTAGCGTCCCCCACGGAAAGAATTTCATCGATCAACAAGATTTCAGGGTTTACATTAATGGCTACCGAAAATGCTAATCTCATATACATACCAGATGAATAAGTACGGACTGGATTATCAATGAACTCCCCTAACTCAGAAAATTGAATAATTTCATCCAATTTTTCATCGATTTCTTTGCGGGATAATCCAAAAATAGAGGCATTTGTATATATATTTTCACGTCCCGTAAAGTCAGGATGAAACCCAGCTCCCAGTTCTATAAGACTGGAGATTCTCCCATTAACCTTAATTTCTCCTTTATCGGGATAAAGAATTTTCGTTATAAGTTTTAGCAGTGTACTTTTCCCGCAACCGTTGTGCCCTATTAACGCTAAGGTTTCTCCTTTTTTTATTTCAAGATTTACTCCATTAACAGCATTAAACATGCTATAGTCGTTACTTCTTAGTTTCAATAATTTTTCTTTTAAAGTTAGTGGTTTATCATGGTATATTTTAAAAGCTTTGCTTACATTTTCAATTGATATTGCATATTGATCCTTCATGCTAAAGTTCCTCCGCAAAGGTCTTTTCAAATTTACGGAACACATATACTCCAAGAGTTAGAATAACAAGCCCTACTGCCAATGCATAGGATAAGGCTAGCCAGTCTGGAGATTGACCGTATAACAAAGTATCTCTAAACCCATTAATAATGGGTACCATTGGATTGTAACTAATAATATCCGCTATATGAGCTGGAAATATATCAATACTAAAAACAATAGGAGTTAAATAGAACCAAACCATAATAACAATTCCAACAATATGTTCTAAATCTCTAAATTTAACGTATAGAGCTGATAATAGTAGGGAGAGTCCCAATGTGAAGATAAAAGCCACAAATAATACAATAGGAAGCCAAAGTACATTGAAAGTTAAATTAACACCTGTTAGTAACAAGGCAGGGAATACAATGATTAGACCATATATATAATTCATTAGGTTAGTGCACACTACAGAAAGTGGGAGAATCGCTCTAGGAAAGTAGATTTTCTTAACTAGATTAGCCCCTGCAACAATACTGCTGGTAGAGCCCTGCAGAGATGATGAGAAGAAAATCCAAGGCAACAAAGCTACAAACAAAAACATCGGATAATTTTCCTGATTAAACCTAAGAAGGTACGGAAATACAATTGAATAAATTATCAGCTGAAGAAGCGGATTAATAAATGTCCAAAGAAATCCAAGAAAAGAACCTTTGTATCGAGAACGCAAATCTTTACGTACAATGCTTATCAGCATCTGTCTGTAATTGTATATTTCTTTAAATTCTTTAATCATCTCTGTTACTACCACCTAAGCTAACTTATTGATATAATGACTGATTTTAAAATGGATTAAGCAAGTTACAAAGTAACTTATCACTTTGTAACTTGCTTTCTGCGTGTGCATCTCCCTAATATTCTTAGGTTAAGTATTTATTTCTTCAAATTAAGAGCTAGATCACTGTCCACCATCATTTTCACTAACTCTTCAAAACCTACCTCAAGCTTCCATCCCAGTTTTTCTTTGGCATTAGAGCAGTCTCCAAGGAGCAGATCCACTTCGGCCGGACGGACAAATTTAGGATCAATTACAACATAATCCTTCCAGTTTAGACCTACATGGCTAAACGCAATTTCCACCAGTTCTTCAACAGTATGTGTTTCGCCAGTCGAAATAACGAAGTCTTCTGGTTTATCCTGTTGCAGCATCAGCCACATTGCTTTGACGTAGTCACCTGCAAAGCCCCAGTCACGTTTGGCATCCAGATTGCCCATTCTTAATTCCTTTTGCTTTCCTAGTTTAATTTTCGCTACCGCATCGGTTACTTTGCGGGTTACAAACTCAATGCCTCGACGAGGAGATTCGTGATTAAACAAAATACCCGAACAAGCATATAAATCATAACTCTCACGATAATTCACCGTAATCCAATGCCCGTAAACCTTGGCGACCCCATAAGGACTGCGTGGATAAAATGGAGTTGTCTCTTTTTGTGGTGTCTCCACCACTTTACCAAACATTTCGCTGCTTGAAGCTTGATAAAACTTAGCCTCGGGTTTCTTAGATCTCACTGCCTCCAATAAATTGGTTACACCAATGCCTGTAATCTGGCCAGTTAATGATGGTTGATCCCAAGAAGTTCCAACAAAAGACTGGGCTGCCAAATTGTAAACCTCATCTGGATTTGAAGCTAGAACAGCATTAACAAGAGAACCATGATCCAGCAGGTCTCCTTCAATAAACTCTATCTCGTTTTTAATGTGTTCGATATTTTCCATCATTGGCGTACTTGTTCTACGGCGAAGACCATATACTTTGTAACCCTTTTCTAGCAGAAGTTCTGCCAAGTACGAACCGTCTTGTCCCGTTATTCCTGTAATCAATGCACTTTTATTCATGGTATTAATCTCCTTTAATCCTTAATTAAATGACTTTACTTTATTTTATGTTTATAAGTATTGTTCCAACTTCTGCATTCTCAGCTCTTTAAGCAGCAGTTTGACTTCTTGAGCCTTATCCTTACTACAAATTAGAGTTACATCCTCAGTATCAACAATAATTAGATCCTCAATTCCCAGTGTTGCTATAAGCTTTCCATTGCTCTCAATAATGCATCTTTTTGTATCCAAATTTAAAATATTTCCTTTAATTACATTACCATTTTCATCAAGGTCATTAATTCGTTCAAGCGCTGTCCAACTGCCAACATCATCCCATCCGAATATGCACGGAATTACAAAGATGTCATTCACTTTTTCCATTATACCGTAGTCAATTGATTGATCAGGCATCTTTATAAACTCTGTCCGAATAATATCGTCGACGTTTGTTTGACCAAAAGCAGCACGGATCGTTTCAAGTATATCATGCATTTCCGGCATCAACTGCCTAATATAACGACGTATGACTTCAGTTCTCCAAACGAAAATCCCACTATTCCAATAATAGTTTCCTGCTTCCATATAGGACTCGGCAGTTGCAAGGTCTGGCTTTTCAACAAACTTACTTACTTTGAACACTTCAAGCTCGTTTACCATATCCTTATGATCGGTGCTTTCAATATAACCATACCCAGTTTCTGGATAAGTAGGCCGGATCCCTAAAGTCACTAAACTTATATTATCCTGTGCCACTTCCGCTGCAGTCTTCAGAATTTGTATAAAACCCTCTTCATTTTCTATGATATGGTCAGATGGTAATACAACCATTGTACTATCCGGGAATTTCTCTTCAATCAAAATCGAAGCTAGCCCTATGCAAGGAGCAGTATTTCTTCCAACAGGCTCAATAATAATATTATCATAAGGTAAATGTGGAATTTGAGCTTTAATTAACTCGGCATAAAGTTCATTCGTGACAATAAAAATCTGACTGATATCTATTAATTTTTCAAGGCGGGCAATGGACTGCTGAATCATCGACTTATTCCCTGAAATATTAAGGAATTGCTTTGGCAAGTTCGTTCTACTTTTGGGCCAAAAGCGTTCTCCTTTTCCTCCAGCCATAATTACACAGGTAATTGTCATATTATCCTCCAAATTTCCATAAATAAATATAGTCAAGACGTTTCTGGATTAACTTACCGACGGCTTCTGGCGAATAGTGTTCCAGAATATGCTTTTGTCCTGCGAGGGCAATGGATTGATAAAAATCTTTATCACTTACTAACCTCTTCATGTATCTCGCTGCGTTATCAATATCAGGATTAGCCCAATATTGATATCCTTTATAAGGGCCATAATCCTCACCTAGTGAAATTAGCGTATAGTCGACCAAACAGGAGTTTCCACTATCCATAAAATCTATATTAGACGACCAATTCGTACCTATCACAGGTTTTCCTAAATACATTGCCTCTGCTAAACCAAGCCCAAATCCTTCACTACGATGCAGAGATACAAAACAATCCGTTATCGATAATAATGAATTAATATCATTTCGACTAATCGTATGTTTAATTAAATAAATGTTCTGATAATCTTCTATAAGGGAATCTAGTAATTCTAACTCGGCCTGACCACTTTTAAAGCTATTTACTTTAAGCACCAGACCAACACGTAGATCATCTGGTGCAAACGCTGATTTGAAGGCTTCTATAGAAGCACGTGGATTTTTTCGCTCTTTGTAGCTTTTCACATCATACATAGATAGAAACAAAAAAGCATTCTCGGGTAAATAATAATACTCTCTATTTCTAGGTTCCTCTATATCAACTTTGATCGAATGGGGTATCTTCACTACTGGGACTGGACTTTTCAATGCTATCGAATCAGCCACAAAAGTGGAAGGCACCCACACCTCATCCACTAGATTAAAATTATCTATCCACTCATCAGGAAAGTCTGGTAATTCCCAATGCCAATAACCTATATTATACCTTTCTTGAAAGAGAGAATTGCCGTAGTGAGCATAAACTTCCGTCATCTGCTCAGCATTAATATGAAACAAATTAACGCTATGTAGTGGATTTTCCACTTCTTTATGGCTCCATGTCAAATCTAGCATCCTGGCAGCATTAGTACCTATGAAATTAAGAATTCCAAATGGAATCTCAGCAACGTATAAATTTCTTGCCGCAATCCTGCATGATTCCCCAATACCCATCTCAGCTCTTGAATAACCTATCAAATTAACACCTTTAGATAAGTTGGTCTTAGGTTGGTTTCTATATGTTTTCTCAATGGGGAATGCCTTTCTAAGAAGCACTTTTTTTGCTTTTTGTCTTAACTCTTGAGGTAACAAACGCACAATTAATGGTTTAAAGACAACTGCAATCTTATATGTGATTTGATAAAGAACACTTTTAATTTTCAACACCACCGAAATTGTATATCAACGATAAATGTATATTTGGCTCCAACTCTACCATTATGCTAAAATAATTGACGTATCTACAAGCAAAGGAGATTGTAACCTTGTCGAATCCAGTATACGGGAAAAAAGCCTCAGCGTCGAGAAATGGGGACAAATTGTCGATTGCTGCATGGCTGTTAAAGATTGGTATTGTTTTTTTGATGATCTGGGCTCCCTTTCAAGCCGGCTTGTTCAATGGTCTATTATTGCAATTTGAGAAGCCAATTTATTGGTCGGTCATCATCGGCAGCTTTCTGCTGCTGATCTGGTTAGTCGCTTACTACAAAAATATTAAACTCGAGGATCAGCGAGATTGGACGGCCGCCTTCGTACTGCTGCTGCCGATCACGTACCTGCTCTCGATCATATCTGCAGCATCGCATTATTTTGCTATGAATATGGTGCTCATTCAGTGTATCTACGCCATTATGTTTATTATAGGCTTATATTTGCTGCAAAATAAACAGGCTAATCGGTTCGTGGAGACAACGACGATTACTGCAGCCTACCTAATTGTACTGTTCGGGCTGCTAAACTGGCTCGGTCAGGGGAAAACCGCATCCGCACTGGTCGGCTGGTTTTCTGGAACAGTAATCGACGGGTATTACAACCAGGCGGTATGGATTGACGCAAACGGCCCGCGGCTAGCCTCGGTATTCCAATATCCGAATACATACGCCGCATTCCTGATGGCTTTCTTCTTTGTCGCGGTGTTCGCTATTACACGCTCCAAGAAATGGTATGAGCAAGCCATCCATGCTTTCATGCTTGTGCCGATGGCGCTTTCCATCCTGCTGACTCTGTCACGTGGTGGCTTAGTTTTCCTGCCAGTCGTGTTTATCGTATTACTGCTATTCCTAAAGCCTGCGAAGCAAATTCTATGGATCCTATACTGCTTAATTGCCGGGGTTGGGACGCTGCTAATCGCCAAGCCCGTCACGGATTTGGGGCAGCAATTCCACAAAGGTCTCATTAATGATCCAGCCAAAGGCTGGGGATACGTACTCATCGTATCTGTAATCGTTTCTGCTCTTGCCTGGGTCATTCAGCGCTTCTTGGCTCCTAAGCTCGAGGAGCGGCTAAGCGGCCTATCTCAGCGGAAGCTATCCAATTTATGGCTGCCTATCAGCTCTGTCGTAGCTGTTGTTATTTTAGCAGCGGTCTTTCTTGGAACGAACGCCAAGCATTTATTGCCAGGCAACATCGGCGAGCGTCTGGAAAACATTAACTTCCAGCAGCACAGTGTGCTTGAACGCTTAACCTTCTATAAGGATGCCCTTAAAGTTATGAAGGACTATCCTATTATCGGGGCTGGCGGCGGAGCCTGGGCTTCCCTGTATGAAAAATATCAGAACAACCCTTATCTCAGCCGACAAGCTCACAGCTTTGTCATGCAATATTTAGTTGAGGTTGGTATTCTGGGATTTGTAGTGTTCTTGGCCTTCATCCTGTTTATTTTCTATAAATATATCAAAGGTTATATTCGTTCATCCGAGGAACAGCGCGAATCCTATTTCATTTACTTCATTCTCGTTTTCTCGTTGTTGATTCACAGTATGATGGACTTCAATATGAGCTATGTTTACATCGGCATCATCGTTTTCGTTGGACTGGCTGGAATGGCTGCGGCTATGGATAACCAACCCGTGAAGCGGCTAGCCCTAAAGCCTTCTACAGCACGCGGGCTTTATAGTGTAGTAGCGGTAGTAGCGTCTCTCGTCCTGATCTTTACTTCTATTCGCTATATTCAAGCTAATGATGAAGTGACAAAGGGCAAATACCTAATGAGCACAAGTTCAGACTTCCAGGAGATCAAATCGCCGCTGGATCGTGCGCTTAAGAAGCGCGCCAACCAGCCAGACGCTGTATTGAACCTGCATGTACTCTTGAAAGCGGGGTATGAGCAGACGCAGGACGAATCTTTCTACAATGAAAACTACAGCTTGCTAACGAAGGCTTTAAAGAAGGAACCTTTTAATAAAAATATCTACAACCAGCTCATTGCACTACACCAGTTAAAAGGGGAAACAGAACAGGTATACGCTATACTTAGGGACAACGCCGACAAATATGCTTGGGATATGAATTGGTACGATCAACTGATCTATCAATCCTATGAGCTTGGTTATCAGGCACTTGGCCAAGCAAATATGGCTGAGAAAGAACAATACTTTAAAACCGGATTAGATGCGTATGCGCATGTTGCCGCTGGGGTCGAGCATTTGAAAAGCCTGCCTCCAGGACAGTTCCAAGGTGGCGAATTCTACATTACACCGCAGATGTCTTTAAGCGCTGGTAAAATGCAATTTATGATGAATCAGCCCGATCAGGCAGCTGCCATCTTAAAAAATGGCCTGACTGAAGATTTGAATGATCCAACCGTGCGGGAAATTGCCCGCTGGTATCTGGCTGCTTTGCAAAAGAGCGGTTCAAGCGATCAAGCGGTTTACGATAATCTAATCCAAATCGATCCTGCTGAGAAAGACTCCATTGATCAGCTCGTAATGCTGCAGTTCTAAATACAACATAAAAACGGCTTCTCGGTTAACGAGAGGCCGTTTTTTTACGTTCGTTTCTATCTACTATCTGTGCCATATAATCCAGCAGCTGGTCTCTTAATTCCTCGTTCTGCAAAGCATAATGTATCGTCGTTTCAATAAATCCGAGCTTCTCGCCTACATCATGACGGGTTCCCTCGAAATTGTAAGCGATAATCCGTTCATACTCTTTGAGCCTTGAAATCGCATCCGTCAACTGGATTTCGCCGCCAACGCCGATACGCTGTTCCTCCAATATACTAAAGATTGCCGGAGTTAAAATATATCTGCCCATAATAGCCAGGTTAGACGGCGATTTATCGGTATCGGGCTTTTCTACCAACTGATTGGCAATGTAAACACGATCCCCAATCTCCGTTCCATCCACGATGCCGTACCTCGAAACTTCACTCCATGGGATCGACTGCACGCCAACGATCGATGACTTCTGTTCATTATACACTTCAATCATTTGTCTCAGACATGGCTTCTCTGATTCGACAATATCATCCCCGAGCAGCACGGCAAAAGGCTCGTCCCCTATAAACTTTCTCGCGCACCAAATCGCGTGCCCCAGACCCTTCGGCTCTTTCTGCCGAATATAATGGATGTCTGCCATCTCCGAAGACTTTCGAACCTCCTCTAAGAGCTTCCACTTGCCTTTTTCATGGAGATTAAATTCCAGCTCAAAGGAATGATCAAAGTGATCCTCAATCGCCCGCTTGCCCTTCCCAGTTACAATGATGATGTCCTCGATTCCTGAGGCGACTGCTTCCTCTACAATATACTGAATCGTCGGCTTGTCCACGATCGGCAGCATTTCTTTAGGCATCGCTTTCGTCGCTGGCAAAAACCGCGTTCCTAATCCTGCTGCAGGTATAATCGCTTTCCGAATTTTCATCTCATTACGTCCCCTTCTAAGTATCAGACCTGAAATAATATATGCCTATTATACACAAAAAAGGGACATGAACACGATCTATTACACGATCCACCAAACAACTTGTGGATTTTATGTAATTATTTTGATTGAGGTAGTTCCCATTTAAAATGGTACCCTCCTCCCCATTAAAAAAGGCGATCCCCCGAATCATATCCGGAAAACCGCCAATTCCTGAATTGTACTGCATCCTGCTGCTCCCCGACCCTTGTTAAAAGAGCCTGGCTGCGTCTACTGACTCCAAATTTTGCGTATAGAGAAGCGCCCAGACTGCTCCTGGCTAGGATGGTGTCTGCCTGGCTCCGGCGTGTGGAGAAATCGATCCGTACCATACTCGAGCTTGCGATACTCCAATTCCCCGCCAAGCTCCAGCTTCTCATGTACACGAGTAACCACGGCCTGCATTTCCAAGAACCCCTCGAACATGAAATTCATCCTCCTTCAAATGAATGAACAACACGAACGTATATCATATTGGTTACGCTTACATTATACCATGGATAGACTTTCCTCGACGGTGAAACCTTTATCTTTCTAGGCTCTTTACAGACTGTGTTCACTAAAAGTTTGAAAATTCGTGGGTAGGCGATGTTTAAGCATCAAGCATTTTTTATAAGAATAGGTTGTTAAAAACCTCCCAAAATTACCTTTATCTTATGAGAGGGGTAATTGCTAGGCATGCCCTCTGCTTGTCCTCTCTTTTTCCTAAAATATAACGAAAAGAGGTAATATTCATGGAAGAGTATGCAAAAGTTCTGCGTTGGTCAAAGGATGAGGCCGTATATGGGCTAAAAACTACCATTCAGCTTCCGAAAAGTGCGATCTTCGAAAAGAATGTCGGCTTCATTAACTTCTATTTAGGGGTATATGGCGCGAGTGTCCATTACGAGTGCGGCCTGTCCACTAAACCTGCCGAAGCAGCTAACGATAATTGGCACTGGTTCTGGAATACCGGATTCGCCAACGATGGAGGGCCCTACATGATAAAAAGCGGTGCAACGATTCCTATTGAATTATCCATGAATTGTGATAACAATCTGGACTTTAAAGTGGGCGGTGAGGTTGTAAAAACTTTCATTGCCGAAGCTGAGCCCTTTGGAGCTTTAACCAATGCCAGGCTCGTCGTCGCGGCTTGCGATCAAAAATTCGAATCCATTCCCGATCCTCTTCCCGAATGGACGACACGTCATGATGCCGTAACATGCGACTGCTTGAGCTTTAGAGACAGCTGCGGTACATGGGTAACGATGTCTTCATTGAATTCTAATCCACCGACTTCAACAATTTTTTGGCCGACTGGTCACAAGCATTCTGGAACGCCCGCTGATTATACGACAACCCTATCTGTGGGCAGGATAATCGCTTCGCTTAAAGATTGAGGACAGTTTTTAGGCTATTCTTCTATATATTTGATATTTTTAACTCAACTTTCGCAGCTTGAAATCGGCAAATAAGCCTTGATGTAACTGGGCAAAGCGGCAATCCATTGTTGGAGTTGCGTTTGGATGTGAGTTGTGATTTTCTTGCTCGCTTTCTTCGCCACCTCTTCAAGGATTTCAATGAGTTGCTTGAGAGCAACCGCCCAATCGAGTTGACTGACTTCATCACAAAGTAGATGAAATAAGCCTCCGAGGGTACGGTTATCGGTACTTTGTCGATGCTGCCATGCCAGGAGGATGTAACGGGAGAAGACAATTGTCGTGTGACTGACTAGCAGATCATAAGAACGGCCCTGGAACTCTTTTTGCAGACGCAGTAACAATTTGGCACACTTGAAGAATACCTCGATATCCCAACGGATTCCGTAGATTCGGATGATTTCTTCTTCGGACAGCGTCAGATCGGTGCACAGAATGGCAAGCCATTCTTTCTTGTTTGACCGGTGGCGCACAAAAACGATGGTAACGGGTATTCCCGGTGATAGCTTCGTATGGATGGAACGCAAAATCCCTTTGTTCGTTCCTTGAACGGGGACAGCTTGGTAGTACAGCTCTTGAAGGGTCAAGCGACGGCGGCCCAACAGATACCGTTTCTTATCGGCTTTGACCATACCGATAACACCCATACCGCGATCGAGCATCGATTGGATGAGCGGAGCGTGCGTAAACCAACTGTCCATCAACACGTAAGAAGCCCGCACACCAATGGAAATCGCACGATCGATCATGGAGGGAATGACTTCGGGAGCAGGCAGCAAAGCCTCGATCCGCCGCTTGTAGCCGGAGGTTCGTTTATCGATCCCCTCCAGGATGCCGTTTACTTGCGACCGGAGCGAAGCGAGCAAAGAGAAGTCGACCGGAATAAACATCCGACCAGCCCAGTGTGAGCATGCGGAATCCCTTGTAGTAGCAGCCGGTTGCATGATCCTTAAACCGGGATAGCAGTTCGACCACCTTACTCCGATTACGCTCAAACATGGAATCATCGACGACAAATACGGACTCGCGACTCTCGCCGGTGAGTGGCTGAACCTTGACAAAGTCCAGGGCCTAGTAGAACGGGATTATTAGCTTAACCGACTTGAATCGCAAAAAAGGGCAGACCTGCAGAATTTTTGCTGTATCAAAAATTTAAGCGGCGGTTTCCTGACGGGCCACCGCTAACGCAGAGGCCAGTAATACGATCGCGTTTAGGTACTGGTGAGTGGTCACCTTTTGAATGCCCCAGACGTGCATGGCATCCGCGGTCAGATAAGTTTTCAACCGGGAGTTACATCGTTCAACACTTGTTCTTTCGTTATAAAGCTCCTTCCAGCGTTTCGTGTCCCGATGTGGACTCGAGTAGCGTCGTAAATCGCTTTTCGTATCGACTTTAACGACCATTCCATAGTTGGATGCCGAGCATGAAGCCATGCCGAGCGAACAGTCGATCTTACCTGTGGCATGGGGACAGCGAAATTTCAAGTAATCACCATCGGCTCCCCAGTAGGTCATAGGCAAACCCATCGAGCAGCAGGGTGTACCACTGGATGTCATACCCGCAGGAGGTTCCTTTTCATTGCGCAGGTTCATCGGAATAATCGCCTGGGCTTTTACGTTTCGCGCTGCATCGTAGTTTTTCAGTTGGTCATATCCTGCATCAAGAATAAAGAACTTCACTTTCGTTCCCGCTGCTACTTGTCCTATGAGTGACGGAGCCATATCGCCGTCGTTGACATGAGCTGGTGTGACGGAGAGCTCCATCGGTAGCTCGCTTGCAGTGTCAACTGCAAGATGAAGCTTGTAGCCGAACCACTTGACCTTGTTGCCAAACGAGTCGAACTTCGCGCCCCAGTTGACATTGCCAGTCCGCTCGCTTTTCCGTTTTGGCTGCTTCATCTCATAGGCATGAATTGCTGCACTATCGATCGCAACATGACTTCCGTCGATGATTCCTTCCTTCTTACATTGGAGGACGAAATCTTCAAACAGGCGTTTAGCCAACCCCTTGCTGGTTAATTCAGCAAACACGCGGCTTAATGTCGCGATAGAAGGAGCTTCACGATCCAGCCGAAGTCCACATTGATAACGAAAGCGAAGATCGACATCCAAACGACGATGTAGACCCGTAAATGTATTGATATTCTCGAGCGGTGCAGCAAGCAGCGCTCGAGGAATCCCTTGCCTACAATGCCCGTCAGCACCTCGGGCTGAATAACTTCTCAATTACTTAGCATAGGGTCGTAAGTCTAGGGGACTGAAAAAGATAGGCAAACATTCCTTAGATTCAAGTTTTTGTAGCTCATCAAAGGAAAATAGACTTTCTTGTAGAATATACAAAGTGACTTCCCTCCCTTGGGTTTTCTGGTTTGGTCACTTGAAAACTTCTCCAAGTCGGGGTGAAGTCCCTTTTTTGTGCTCAAAAACCTTTGTTCATCAGGGCTTAGATTAATGCAAAATGCTCATTTACAAATATAATTTATGCTATTAATGCATGATACAAAAAGCTTGGGTCTGTTTTTAAAGTAATGTAAACGAAGCACTGTAAGCCTATATTTAGTCTCAATGACGATATGCAGTTTCGTTGGATTCAATTTGGCACTATTTTTGAGGTAATAGCGTTCTGTAATTTCGTTAGAGAGACAAAGGAGCAGCAGAGCCGACCACTTTCCACGCTTCAGATGAACTGAGCAACTCCTGGTGCAAACTTCTACCCCCGAGCCCATCCACCACCCTACTAACTAGATTCAAGAACATGCCAAAAGAGCCGTCCGTTTCCCGGCTTTATACCGGTCGGGCGACTCTATGCGAGACTTTACATTTCCTTCGCACGATAATCGAAGGGGTCGATCTGCTTCAACAGGCTCATTTCGCGCTCTGTCGGCAGTGGGGTATAACGAATCTCGTCGTAGCGCAGCGGGAAGTCCGTGTTGGCAGCCACCTCTTCAAGTGAGGAGGTCGGATGGATCGAATCCAGGTGCAAGCTGCCATTCTTGAATTCAAAGACACATAGATTCGTGACGATCTTCCACAGGTTTCCCCTAGTCGTCACAAAATCAACCTTCTCCACAAAGGTACGCTTATCATGCTTCGTACGCCAGATGATCGCGCGCTTCGCTGTAGGGATCAGCACCGCGCTGCCTGCTCCGCCGGGCAGACGTACCTTCGGCTTATGATAATCACCAATGACAGATGCATTGACATTGCCCGTAACATCAAACTGTACGCCACCAAGGAAGGCTACATCAAGCCCTCCGCGCATGGACAGATCGAATACATAATCTAGCGGGAAATAAGCTTCGCCGCTCGCCAGCAATTCGGAGCCTGCCGAGGAGTATGACGGCTTCTTAATCGAAGCCGGATTGACACCACCGGGAATATTCAGATGAACGAGATTCGGGGCATGCATATGTCTGGCCAGCATCATCGCTACCATTGGCATTTGCGACGATACGCCGTGGAATACACGGTCCTCATCTCTTAATAGCCTTGCCATCGCGCAGATCATAATATCGCATACTCTCGGCTCAGCGCCCTTGCTCATGAAATTTATACTCATCTTAATCCACCTGCCTTAAAACCTCTGTCCTTCGTCTCGTACTCGCGCAAATAGACGTCCATTTCCTCAGCTTTGAGCTTCTTAAAGCGCTCGATAGCCTTCGTATCAGCATCATAGGCCTTCTCCACCGAGCAAGGCGCCGCACCTCTCGGGGCATGCACCACGGCACTGACTAGAAATCCGGGAATGTTGACTAAATCAGGGCGCATCCTGATTTTACTGCGGGGTACGACCTTCTCTGTTGTTACGATCACTTTACGTGCCGCACGGCTCATCAGCGCATCCTCAAATTTCGGTCCATAAATGATGGCATTGCCCAGATCATCAGCCTCTTGAACGTGAATGACAGCAACATCCGGCACAATTGCCTGAACAACCGTTACCGGATCGCCGCTGAACGGATCCTGTATCACCCGGAAATAATCCGCTGCCTCCAACAGATCTCCAGCCTTAAGTCCAACAACAGGCATAAACGGCGCTCCCGCTGCCGCGGCACGCAGAGCGCAAATTACGGTATAGCAGGCATGCTCATTACCGATCACTCTTCCGGCTTCTACCGCTTTGCGGTAATGCATCGCCAGACCAAATTCCGTCTCATAGCTGACGAATCCCGCATCAACGGACTCCACACAACCAGCAGCACACAGAAGATCAATGTCATGCGCTCCTGCCGTCTTCACAATGCGAAGATTCTTCCGCCGCTGACGGGCCAACTCACGCACCATTGCCATCGGCGCACGGTGCAGCACATTGCCGCCGAAGGCAATGCGGTCACCGTCATGGACTAATCCCGCCGCTTCTTCCAAACTTATCATTTTTGAACTCATCCGTTTCTCCCTCCCAGGCTACTTCGCTGCATTACAAGCAATATGAACGGCATCCCACACACCTGCGAAAGGTGGAGCATAGCATAGATCGACCATGCCCAACTCGCGTGTCGTCATGCCAGCGTGAATAGCAACCGCAAAAATGTCGATCCGCAGCACGACTCCCTTCTTACCAATGCCTTGGGCACCGAGTAGAACATGTGTTCGCTTGTCATAAATCAGCTTGAACCGGATCGGAGTCGGATCAGGATAATATCTTGGGTGATCACCCGAAGTAACAAACACCGTGCTGTAATCGATACTCAGCCTGCGCGCATCCGCCTCAGACATCCCTGTCCGTCCAAGCTCCTGTCCCAACACCTTGATCGCTGCGCTGCCCAGTGTGCCGATGAATTTCTCATGCTTGCCAAGCATATTGCTGCCTGCGATCCGTCCGCATTTATTCGCGGTCGTGCCGAGCGGGATGAAGGTATTCTCTTCCATCACTCTGCTGTACACTTCAGCACAGTCGCCAGCAGAATAAATATCCTCAACGCTAGTACGCATCTCACGGTCAATAATGACAGCTCCGTTGCGGGCCAGCGCAACACCCGAGCCCTGCAGAAAATCG
Source organism: Paenibacillus lentus (assembly GCF_042714055.1). Taxonomy (GTDB): domain Bacteria; phylum Bacillota; class Bacilli; order Paenibacillales; family Paenibacillaceae; genus Fontibacillus; species Fontibacillus lentus_A. The sequence continues at coordinate 603,597 of NZ_JBHGVC010000004.1, read as the reverse complement.
GTATTCGGTCTGACCCCTATAGACATGATGACTAAATCTGCCGGATAGCTGCCTTTATCTGTCTGCACGCCTTGCACCTTGCCATCTCCAGTAATTGCTTGAACCATCTCTCCAAGATTTAGCTGAACACCATGCTGAAGCAGTTCCTCTGTCGCTATATCAGTTATCTCCTGATCAAAGGTCTTCAGAATGCGATCGCCAAGCTCTACTACTCGTACCCGCTTGCCAAGCTCGACCATGGCCTCCGCGACCTCGATCCCGATATAACCGGCACCAACGATGACGACATCTTGAACATCCGGCTTCGTGACGATCTGCTGCATCGCAATGCCATCCTCCAGCGTCTTCAGTGCCATAACCCCGTCCAGTTCCTTGCCTGGCAGGTTCGGCATGATCGGCCTAGTCCCTGTAGCAATCATCAGCTTATCGTAGGATTCCATGAATACCCGATTACGTTCCAAGTCCTTGACCATAATCTGCTTGCTACCCGGAATCACCTTGAGCACCTCGTGCCGCAAATGTGTATTAATGCCAGCCTCTTCAAATTTCTCACGCGGACGGGCGATCATTTTCGTATAATCATCATTCACACCCGAGATATAATACGGTAATCCGCATGCTCCATAAGATAAGAAGCTCCCTTTCTCATACACGACCACTTCTGCAGTCTGATCCATTCGCTTAAGCTTTGAAGCCGCAGACATGCCTGCTGCAACTCCTCCAACGACAACTACCTTCATGATGACTTCCCCTCTTTCTGCATGGAGAGGATCTCCGCTTCCGCTTGCAGAAGCGCTTCCTCAACCGTCAACTCTGCCTGAAAGGCCTTGCTTATTTTATCGTACAGCACTCCTAATATATCACCAGCGTTATCCAGCGCAGGAAGAGGCTGTGCACAATTCTCTATCATATTAAGATGAGCGGAATACCAATTGTATTTCTCCGAGTCCATGTCATAAGTTGAACGTCTGACTGGCGAGCCTGCATAGGCGCCGACCACTCGATCTACTTCTGGTGAAGCCAGATACTGCAGTAATGAATTAGCTTCCTGTTGCTTAGACGACTTCGCATTTATAGCGAAGCTCCACGTCACGTTCCAGGCTGTCTTCAATGTTGAGAAACCGACATCCTCTACCTGCTCACAACGTTCATCCAGCATAACACCGAGTTGCCCTCCCCAAGTGACAGCGAATACGGAGCGTAACTGTTGAAAGGCTTCCCGCACCTCATCATTTCCATACAAATGGGTGTCCGGCGGAGCGAACTGCCGCAACCCGATATATTTCCGCAGTGCCGAGCGGCCTTGCTCATTGTTGAAGACAGGAAGATGCGTATTTGGATCAAAAGTATCCGCTCCTTCCTGACGTAAGTATGGCAGAAAATCGAGGAATATTTCACTCGGATGCGCTTTAAGCACAATGCCGTACATGGAGGAATCCTTATGGCATTTTGCTGCCATGCCTAGCAGCTCATCCGTCGTAATCACGTCAGGAGGAAGAGTGCCTAAGAGACGGAGAACGATTGATTTGCGGTACAGCACCATATGTCCATCACAGAATGAAGGATATAAATAAGGATTTCCCGCTATCTCCAACTCTTGGCGTACGACAGGGACGATATCCTGCAGATTCCAAGCGGCATTCCGAGGATAGTTGACTTCGGCCAAGTGACCTTTATTTACGAAATCCTTGAGCCACAAATGTCCTGCAATCATGACAACGTCATAATTCTGCTCTCCCTGAAAAGCCGCCATCATTGTGCCGTAATACTGTTCAAACGGTACGATGTCAAAATCAACCTTCACTTGATTCCTCTGCTCATAGGTGGTAATCAGGCCATACTTCTGTTCCACATAAGCAGCCACTGCCGGATCGCCTACAGCCAGAACGCGAATCGTCTCTGTCAATTCAGCTTCCCCCTTCGTTTAAGGCTAAGGCTGCTCAGACAAATCGATGATCGGCTCGTTATCGACAATCCCGACGACTAACGCGTCGATCGGAGCGTTCTTGGTTAACGCATACTGGTTGCCCTCCCCAAATGACACGATCACCTGCTGACCTATACCGGCACCCATCACATCAGCAGCGACGATAACTTCTCTCTTATCCGTATATTGAAGACGAATGAGCAGCAATTTATAGCCCTGAAGCGTGTCATATTTACGGGAAGAAACGACATTGCCTATTACTCTACCAATAATCATCCCTTTGTCCTCACTTTACTATTTAATAATCTCAAGCGTATCCCCTGTCTTCAATCCGAAGGCGTTGCCGTCATCCGTATCAATATGCATGTCCAGTGCAAAATCATCTCTTACTCGGATCATGACTTCATCCATCAATCCACCTCTCGGCCCATTGATCTTCACCTGGACCTTCTGCCCATTCTGAACACCGAAGGCAGTAGCGTCGCAAGGTGTCATATGAATATGACGCTCGGCTACGATGCATCCCTGCTCTATAACAACGGTTCCCTTAGGACCAATAAGGGTAATACCCTGTGTGCCATGGTGTACGCCGGATTGTCTGACTGGAGGATTTACGCCAAGCCTTCTGGCATCGCTGGGCGCTATTTCTGCCTGCGTATCCTTGCGCAATGGTCCGAGTATGCGAACCTTCTCGAGCCTGCCCTTCGGACCGACCAATGTTACCTGCTCATTTGCTGCAAATTGGCCGGGCTGGGAAATATCCTTGAATTTAGTCAACTCATATCCCGATCCGAACAGGATGTCTAAATGTTCGCGATTTACATGCACATGCCTGGCCGATACACCGACCGGTACATATTTTCGAGGCTCCCCGGAGGGAGCCAATCCAGCTTTATTCAGCTCTTCTATCACAAGCTTTGTAATCGTCTCTGTCCATTCAGCTGTAAGTGATTGTTTCATAGGATCACCACTTCTTAGTTCATGCTAGGGAGAAGCTTCACAACGTCTCCATGCGGTCTAGGAATGACATGTACGGCGATAAGTTCACCAACTCTTTGTGCTGCTTCAGAACCAACCTCTACCGCCGCCTTCACTGCGCCTACTTCCCCCTTCACCATCACGCTGACCAAGCCGGAGCCGATCTTCTCTGTGCCTATGATTTCAACATTCGCTGCCTTCAGCATCGCATCAGCCGCTTCAATCGCTGCCGTCAAGCCTTTTGTCTCAATAACACCTAAAGATTCATTCATAATGTAACCTCCTTATTTTTTGTTAGGGCCGATCGTTAATTTTCATATTCATTATTTCAGCATAGGAAGCAGCTTCGCTATGTCGCTATGCGGTCTTGGAATAACATGTACTGCTACAAGTTCGCCAACTCTCTGCGCCGCCTCAGAGCCTACCTCTGCGGCGGCCTTCACTGCACCTACATCACCGCGGACAATGATCGTCACCAGGCCTGAGCCAATCTTCTCTGTACCTGCAATTTCAACATTCGCTGCCTTCAGCATCGCATCAGCCGCTTCAATAGCTGCTGTTAAGCCTCTTGTTTCAATAATGGCGATAGATTCCTTCATGGGGATGCCTCCTCAAATTTTAAAAAGTTCATAGAATCGATATAGTAATTGCAGAAGATACACCTAAATCACTCACACCTGCTGAAAGGTGTCAGAGGACTACTTCAACATAGGAAGAAGCTTCGCCACATCGCTATGCGGTCTTGGAATAACATGAGTCGCTACAAGCTCGCCAACTCTTTGCGCTGCTTCGGAACCTACCTCTGCTGCTGCCTTCACTGCACCCACATCGCCGCGTACAATGACAGTGACAAGACCGGAGCCAATCTTCTCCGTGCCTACAATTTCAACATTCGCTGCCTTCAGCATCGCGTCGGCTGCCTCAATCGCTGCCGTCAAGCCTCTTGTTTCGATAATCGCTATAGATTCGTTCATGGGATAATTCCTCCTAATAGGGTTGTATTTTGAAAGAGTTTGGTTCGTACTTTTATTTACGTTTCTTCATACCCTTGCGAGGGCTAGAAATCTGTGTTTGAACCTCTGCTTGAGTTTGTACTTGCTGATCCTGCACTGTTTCAGAATGGCTCACTTCAACCTTCTTCTCCGGCTCTAGCTTTTGCCTTGCTTTCTTCTTCCGAGGTGCATCTTCATCTTCCGCTATATTCTGCACCGCCGAATCTTGCGCAACTGTCTCTTGCAATAACGACTCGGAGGCGGTTATCTTCGCCGCTTCGCCCTCTTCTTGTACCGGGATAATAAACTTCATAATTTCGCCATGCGGCTTGGGGATTACCAGACTCATCTTAAGCGGATTACTCGGTTTCTTTGCGCAAACCTCTCTAGCTGCTTCAATGGCTGCCGTCACATTCGCAATACTGCCAGCCACGATCACGCTAATGAGTCTTCCTCCCAGATACTTCTCGGCACCGAGCAGTTGAACATGAGACGTCTTGCACATTTCATCGACCAGTTCCAGTGCCGTCGTAAAATGCTGTGCTTCTACAACGCCAATCGCCTCATAGCTCTTCATCTTCATTCTCCATTCTGTCAACCGGAATTATAGGGTGGATTCCTTCATAGGGATTGTTAATCGCATGTACGGCGATGATGTGTCCCGTACGGCCCGCTTCTTCCTCTCCAATCTCCAAGGCAGCCTGTACAGAAGCGGTCGAGCCTTTGATCAATACCGTTACATAACCGGCACCGGATTGTTCAAATCCAATCACTTCGACATAAGCGCATTTGATCATCATATCCGCAGCGCGGATCGCGGCAGTCATCCCGATCGTCTCGATCATGCCCAGGGCTTCTCTCATCTTCTTCCTCCTGCTGACAATCTGCTTATTTGCGCCTTACCTTTCCAAGCGGCAGTAAGGCATGTAATTCTTTGGAGCTTGAAGGAATGCAGCGGATCATCACTTCATTAGGACTTACATACTCACAGGCTGCTTCACGTGCAACCTCAAGCGCCATCTGCACATCGCTGATGGATCCGGTAAATTTCACCTGTACCATGACCGGAATGACGGCATTCTTCTCATCAGGCGGATTGTTGCAATCTATCCCGTGAATCGTAATATTCGCTGTCTTGCATGCTCTGTCCATCGCGGCAAGCGCTACACTGTAGCCTTGAACCTCCAGGAAACCTAGTGCGTAACGATCCATCTCTCATCACCTCCTGATAGGTCACAAATTATACGATTCGAAATGCGCCTTCTGCCAGTACGCAGCGTCTTTGCCTTGTAAATGTTCTTGCCGAGGTTATGCCCTCTCCTGTCGGCCCCGCAATGGTCATCGTCGTATGCCCTTCACCCCCGAAGCCAACACCTGCCAATGACGATGCGTTCTTTACAAAAATCGTCGTCCCGATCGCTCTCGCAAAACGTGTCAGGTTATCAACATCACGTGAATGCATCATCGCTGTATGGCGATTGCCGTGCTCCGCCTTAACCGCCATATCAATCGCTTCATCCAGATTACGTGCCCGGACAATCGGCAGCACCGGCATCATTTGCTCTAATTGAACGAACGGATGATCGAAATCTACTTCACAAATGAGGAGATCGATCTCCTTACCCGGATTCACACCCAGCTTATTCAAGAAAGCCATCGCATCCTTGCCGATCCAATCCTTTACGGTGTGGTACACACGCTTCGTATCGAGCGAGCAGCCTCTTGCTACTTGCTTCTCATTCGCCTCCAGGGCGAAGCTCATCACCTGTTCAAGCTCCTCTTGATCCAGGCGGTATGCACCGTTATTCATCATGTGGTAAATAAGGTCATCCGCTACAGAATCAACAACAAATACCTCCTTCTCAGCAATACAGAGAATGTTGTTATCGAAGGAGGCTCCCTTGATAATCTCTTTGGCCGCGTGCTCGATATCTGCCGTCTCATCAACAAGGACTGGAGGATTGCCTGCTCCCGCACCGATCGCCTTCTTGCCTGAGCTTAGCAGCGCTTTGACCAGTCCTGGACCGCCAGTACCAACCAGCAATTTCGTTTCCGGTGCCGCAACGATCTGATCCAGAGTTTCTTTCGTTGGTTCTTTCACCATCGTAACGAGGTTCTCCGGACCGCCCGCAGCAAGCATCGCCTGATTAATCATTTGGACAGCGAATGCGCTGCATTTCTTCGAGGACGGATGGACATTGAAGACAACCGCATTGCCTGATGCAATCATTCCGATCGAGTTGTTGATAATCGTCTCTACCGGATTTGTAACAGGAGTCACCGCTCCAATTACACCAAATGGCCCTTGCTCCACAATCGTCAAGCCTGAATCTCCGGAAAATGCTAGCGTTTTCAAATCTTCAGTCCCTGGAGTCTTGACAGCCGTTAGCTCCAGCTTATCCAGCTTGTGCGCCAGCTTGCCCAGCTTCGTCTCGCTGACGATCATCTGAGCCAACTCATTCCTGTTCGCGAGAGTTGCTTGACGAATAGCCGTAATCATCGTCTCGCGGTCCTCCAGCTTATAGTTCTTAACAAAATTAGCCTGAGCCTGATGAGCCGCCTTCACGGCATCCTCGACCCGATCAAACACCCCATGATCACCGCCGAAGGCTGCCTTTGCTTGCCGTGCAGGTTCAACCTGTGCCGCTGCTGAAACAGTTGGGATCGTATCCGATAGCTTCTTCTCGATATTGGTCATGACACTGCTAACAATTTTCTGAACGTCTGCTTCGGTTAAATTCATCGATGCTTCACCCCTCTAATCATTAACTTCCAGCCGTACTTAATCATTTCATGAAAGTCTTCTCATTACTTCTTCCGTTACCTTGGCAACTATCGTCGAAATCATTTCCTGTTTGTCCGCTTCTGATGCAGCTTGCTTAGTTGCTTGTGCCGCAGCTAGTGCTTCTGAGTCTGTACGGCAGGTCAGGGTACCTCCAGTTTTAATCCCCATGCTCTCTCTGATCTTGATCAGTTCGGTTAACTGCTCACAGGTTAGCTCCTGAACTTGATCCGTAATCTTCTTCGTAAGGATCACAGTCATCGCATAATGCTCCAGCGATTCCATCCGGAAGTAAGCCTCCGTAATATCTCTGCCCCATGTCAGTGCGCCATGGTTGGCCAGCAACACTGCGTTATAGTCCTTACAGTAAGGCGCAATGGAGTCCGGCACCTCCTGAGTGCTTGGTGTTGCATACGGTGCTACAGGCACATTGCCAAGTAAAATTACGCCTTCCGGCGAATACGCCTGATCCAACCCGATCCCAGCAATCGCAAAAGCCGTTGCCGCCTGCGGATGCGCGTGGACTACAGCGTTTACATTTGGATTTTCTTTATAGACTCTTAAATGCATTTTGATCTCTGAGGAAGGCTTCAGCTTGCCAGCCAGTATCTTACCGTTCAGATCTACCTTCACCAGCATATCCGGTGTCATATAACCTTTACTAACCCCCGTAGGTGTAGCCCAAATCGCATTAGGCCCGGTCTTCACTGATATATTTCCATCATTCGCTGCTACAAAGCCTTTCGCATAAACCCGTCTGCCAATTTCACAAATCATCTTCTTTGCTTCAAAATCGCTTAAATGTTTCTGATTATCCAACATGTAGTCACCTCCTGAATTCTCTTTCAAACAAAATCATAACTTCATACATTGATCATACATTGATTTTCCTACTTTATACACTGTTTGTCAATTGTTTATTTCTGATTGTGTGATGTTTTGTTGTTTTTATGTGATGTATCTTAGAGATATACGGAATAATACGTAAATAAAGGCCAAACAACAATTAAATCTGCAAGCTTTCAATCAAGAAAACCCACAATTGCAGTAAATTCCATCCACAAACATGCTATAATAGCTACAAACCATAACTAATTAGGGGAGTGTGTGATCGCTTTATGTTACCAGTTGCCCGTAAGGCCAAAATAAAAGAGTTGATTATAGAGAAGAAAAATGTAACTGTTGCCGAACTTACTGAGATGTTCAATGTAACTGAGGAAACGATCCGCCGAGACCTAAAACAATTGGAGGACGAAGGGGTTTTAATTCGGATTTACGGAGGCGCCTACATCCCGGACGGAGTGCAGAATGACGTGAATGTCAATCTGAGAGAACATATCCATGTGGAGGGCAAGAAACGAATCGCCAGCAAGTGTGTGGAATTCATCAAGAATGGGGACTCTATATTTCTGGATGCCTCCACAACATCCTTGTATATTGCCAACATGATCGCAAACAAACGAATTACTGTAGTAACCAATTCAATCAAAATCGTCAACACACTAGTAGACAGTCCGAATGTTCGTCTAGTCATCGTGGGCGGAGTTGTATCGAACAGTTCTATGTCTGCGCTGGGCCGCAATGCTGAGCAGAACATGAACAGCTATTATTTCGATCTTGCCTTCATCTCCTGCCGGACGATCAGCATGCAGCACGGAATCACAGATTCCAATGAGCAGCAGGCTGAAGTACGGAGACTGGCTGTGGAACGCGCTAACACCGTGTACTTAATCGCGGATCACACTAAATTCGACCGGACTTCTTTTGCAAGTATTTGTGACTTTGAACATATCCACAACATCGTCGTTGACACACCGCTCAGCCTGGAGTGGCACGAGTTCTTGGAAGCCCATAATGTAGCGTTGACGGAATGCGAGGAATAATCCCTCCGCACTCCGGCCGCACTCCGGAACATAAGACGAACAAGCCGCCCAGCCTGCAGAACATTCACAGACTAGGCGGCTCTTTATTTGAATACTCCAAAAAAAGAGCAACCCAGAGCCATTGCAGGCCAGAGGTTGCTCTTCATCGGCTAAAATCGCTAGCTATATTTAGATCACCCTATGGGTTGTCCTTGAACATCTTCGGCAGACTCTCTTCAAACGGAGCGTATGCAATACCATTCTCCGTAATGATCGCCGTAATCAAACTATGGTCTGTTACGTCGAAGCTAGGATTATACGTCTGAACACCCTCCGGCGCCTGCGGCTTCACGTAAAACTTCGTAGTGATTTCCTCAGATGGCCTTAGCTCGATATGAATATCGTCGCCGTGTTTGCAGTTCAAATCAACCGTGGATAACGGGGCGCATACATAGAACGGAATTCCATAGTGTTTTGCCAGAATAGCCACACCCGACGTACCGATCTTATTCGCAGTATCGCCATTCTCGGCAACACGGTCGCAGCCGACGAGGACAGCTTGAATCTTGCCCTCCTTCATGACGATGGAAGCCATATTATCACAGATCAGGGTAACGTCTACGCCGGCTTCCTTCAGTTCCCATGCCGTAAGACGGGCACCTTGAAGCAGCGGGCGCGTCTCGTCCGCATAAACCTTGAAGTTATAATCACGTTCTTGACCTAAATACATCGGTGCAAGCGCAGTACCATACTTGGCAGTCGCTATCGTTCCGGCATTGCAATGCGTTAATAAGCCCATCCCCGGCTTAAGCAAGGATAGTGCGTATTCACCGATATTTTTACAGATTTGCTCATCCTCGGAGCGGATCAACTCAGACTCTTCAAGCAAGGCAGCCTTCACTTCAGCCACAGACTTGCCCGCCGCTCGTTTGAAACGGGCTTCCATACGGTCAAGCGCCCAGAACAGGTTCACTGCCGTTGGTCTTGAGGAAGCCAAATATTCCTTCGCCTTGAGGAAATCAGCATACAGTTCATCATAGGTTTCCGCCCCGGATTGCTTCGTTCCGAGATATACACCGTATCCCGCTGCAATCCCGATAGCGGGAGCACCGCGAACACGCAGATGATAAATGGCATCCCATATATCCTTCATCTCCTGGAGCTCGAGGAACACCTTCTCATTCGGAAGCAAGGTCTGATCAAGAATGATGAGTGTATCGTTAGTATCGTCCAATGTTACGGATTGAATTACAGATGATAGAATATCCTGTTGATTAGTCATGCTGCACCCCCGCCTGCAAAATTTCCACGTATTTAGTGCCTGTAGTCAACTGCTCCCTCTCCATGATGAACCGCTTGCCTACAATTAAACAGAACTTCTCAGCCTCTGCGCGCTTAGCCTCATCAGCTATAGACGTTATGTCCTTCACATGAGCCAGACCAAGGGTTCTACGAATCATTTCAAGACCAGCTACAGCCGCGGTATCCTTAAGTATATTGCCTAGATAGAAGGACTTGAAGCCTTCGTAACGGGCAACCCGATCCGCCGCCTTCTCATCCCACAGCTTGTTCCATTTATCCTGGAATAAATCTATGATAGACTGGATTGTCTCAAGCAACCAAGCGATATGCTTCTCCTTGGCCACACCTGCCTCCATTGTCATTTCAGCGTTAATGTATGCAAAGATCAGGTTAGCTATGACATTGCCGATGTCATAGCCTGCAGGACCGTAGAAGGCAAATTCAGGGTCGAAGATCTTAGTTGAATCCTCCTTGATGAAGATCGATCCGGTATGCAGATCGCCATGAATTAGCGATTGTGCATTCGTCATGAATTCAAACTTCAGCTTAGCGGTCTCCAGCAGCAATGCCTCATCCTTCCATAGATGTTCCTCGGCAAATGCTCGGGTTGGACCGAATACATCATTACGGGGACAGTCATAGAACGGCTCTGTATATACTAGATCCTCAGTAATCTCGCACAGATCCTGATTAATGAAGCGCTTAACGAGATCCTTCTTCTCTTTATGGTTCATGACAACATCCGAGGTAAGCAGCAAAGTGCTTGCCAAGAAGGTTGTGATATGATCAGCAAACAGAGGAAATTGCTTATGTTCCATAAGCGCCTTTCTCATAATGACATGATCGGACAAATCCTCCATTACGCAGCAATTCATCGCACTGTCAAATTTGTAAATTTGCGGAACAGAACCGGGCGCGAGTTGGTACTGGATGGCAAGAATCTCGCTCTCGATCCGGTTACGGTCGGTAGAAACCACGATATCACTGGAAATTCTAGCTACTGGACCCGCCTGCTTCACTATCATTGATTTGCCCGATTTCTTGTCCTGGATCCGAAACACGAAGTTCAGATTTCCATCCCCGATTTCGGTGCATACCAAGTCCGCATCCTGATCAAATATGTCTAGTTGTGTTGCTGCATATGCAATTACATCTGATTCCTTCATTGTGAAATAAGTGCTGAAATCTCTCATTTTCTCCCATACCTCCTGTAAAGATTAAATGCTTCACCTGCGAGAAACGATAGTTATTTTGATGAAATCAATGAAGTTAGCCTTAGTCCATTATGATTTATTCTTGTAATAGGTCAGAGCTAGCGCCAGAGCTAGAACGGTCCCTTTGACAATATCCATCGCATAGTACGGAACAGACATCATAACAAGCCCATTCTGTAGAACCCCGATCAGAATCGCACCGACAAAGGTACCAATCGCATTCGGTTTTCCCGAACCAAGAACCGATAAGCCGATGAAGGCCGCAGCTACTGCATCCATCAGATATGGAGCGCCTGCGTTAACTTCAGCGGTCATAACCCGCGATGCCAGAATAATACCGCCGATAGCTGCGAACAGAGCAGACAACAGGTAAGCTGCAACGCGATATTTATTTACAGCGATCCCGGAGAGCTTGGCAGCTTCTGGGTTCCCCCCGATCACGTACATATAGCGACCGTGTTTCGTATAATTCAAGAAAATATGAACAACGGCTACGACAACGACCATAATGATAATGATCCAAGGAACCTGACCCAGCTTGGCAAAGAGCGGGCTGATTGTACCTGTCGCGAAGCTGCCGTCCGGCATAACCATGTTCTCGGATACGGTCGCGCCTCTTGTATAAGTCAAGGCAATCCCCTGAACAATGAACATCATAGCCAGGGTCATTAACATATCCGGAATGCGCAGCTTTACGATCGCGAAGGAATTAAGAATCCCGACAATCAGGCTAACGGCAATTGCTACAATAATGCCCAGCACGATGTTCTGACCGTACCAGACGAACATAGAAATGACGACTGCATTCGCTAGCGATGCAACAGAGCCGACCGACAAGTCAAAACCGTCAACCGACAGGGAGATCGTAATCCCGATCGCGATAATCGTTACGATGGAGATTGACCTTAGAATATTAATAATATTAGATCCTTGCAGGAAGCTATCCGACATTATTCCGAAGAATGCAATCAGGGCCACGATGGTAATCAAGGTTCCGTACTTGTACAGGATATCAAAGAAATCAAATTTACGAGCTGTTTGTACCGAGTTCCCTTTGCTCATACTACTTGCCTCCAGTCGAGTAGAACAGTATCTCTTCTTCATTTGTTTTGCTTGTTTCCAGCTCTTTGACAACCTGACCGTCATAGAGCACGTACATACGATCAGAAATCCCCAGCAGCTCCGACATTTCACAGGATGCGTAAATGACGCATTTCCCCTTTGCCGCTAAACCGGAAATCAGTTCGAATATGTCACGCTTTGCGCCGACATCGACGCCTTTGGTTGGTTCATCGAATATATATACCTCGGCATCACCGACAAGCCATTTGCCGATAGCAATTTTCTGCTGATTACCGCCTGAAAGATTTTTTACTTTTGTTTGTTCATGAGGTGTCTTGACGCCCAGGCTGGCGATCATCTGTCTAGAAATCTCCTTCTCCTTCTTAAAGTTAAGGAAAGTCCTCAAGCTGGTGAATTTGCCCAAGCTTACCGCAGTTAGATTGACTGAAACAGATTCAGAGACGAGAATGCCTTCCTTGCGGCGTTCCTCCGGCACAAGGGCAATCCCATCCTTCACTGCTGCATGCGGAGTTTTATAAGCCAGCTTTCGGCCGTTCAGGATCAACTCTCCCGTCCTGACCTTGCTTAAACCAAACAACGCTTTACATAGCTCTGTCTTCCCTGCACCAACGAGTCCAGCCAGGCCAACAACCTCGCCTTTGCGCACATACATGTTAATATCCTGAATATTCGTCCCGTCACTGAAGCCTTTGATCTCAAAGCACTTCTCGCCGATGGTGATATTATGCTTCGGAAACTGCTGATCCATTTTCTTGCCGAGCATATATTCAACCACTTGATTCTGAGCCAAATTCCCAATCTTCTCTTTAATGACAAACTCGCCGTCGCGCATGATCGTTATATCATCACAAATTTCAAACAGCTCAGGCAGACGATGAGAAATGAAGATTACGCCTACGTTCGCTTGCTTCAAATCTCTGACTATTCGAAACAACTCTTCGGTTTCGGCATGACTTAGCGGAGCTGTAGGCTCATCAAGAATCAAATATTTGCATTCCTTGGAGATGGCTCTTGCGATAAGCACCATTTGCTTCTCTGCCAAGGTTAACTCACTGGCAAGCTTCTTGGTGGAGACTGGGACATGGAGTCTAGCCAGCACTTCCTTTGATTTACGATGTATCTCCTTCCAGTTCACAAACTGCCTGCCGCCCATATCATTTACGGTTTCATCCAGCATGATATTCTCACCAACGGTAAGATAAGGGATTAAGGCTGTATCGACCTCCTGATACACGATCTGAATGCCCAAATCCTTGGCATCCTTCGGAGAACGAATATTGACCAGCTTGCCATCAATGAAGATTTCACCTGTATAGTGGTTATAGGCACCGGAAAGGACTTTCATAAGCGTTGATTTACCTGCGCCGTTGGCACCGATCAGAGCATGGCTTACTCCAGATTCTGTAACAAAATCAACTTCCTTTAACGCCTTAACTCCAGGGAACTCGATCGAGATTTTTTTCATTTCGATGTTGGATCTTTTCATATCGTCCATTTCTTGCCACCCTCTAGCCCGTGTAGTTGTATGTAAGCGCCCTCTATAGGGAGAGCGCTTACAACCGGGGTATTAGTAACGCTATTTTTTATAAGCGTCCTTAAGCGCTTTCATCCAGTCTGTTAAGAATGCATCTGTTTTGCCCCATCCCGGAACAACCTCCGACAGATTGACCATGTTGACCGGTTCCGTGGACTCCTTAAGCTTCTCTTGTGTAATAAGACTTGCTTCCAAATCATAAGTTTGCGGTGTTTCTTCACCGGCAATTTTATTAAGTAGAATTCGAACGTTAACAGCACCGATCATTTGAGGATCAACTGCAGCCGTGGATACCCATGGACTTCCTTCCATTTGAAGCAGTTGAAGGTCACTGTTCGATACGTCGATACCATAGATTTGGATTTCATCGCGTCCAGCTTCCTTAATGGCTCTGGTTGCACCGATAGCGAATGCATCCCAAGCCGCGAACACAGCATCGATCTCACCTTTCTTATGCTTCGTCAGCATGGCGGAAACCGCATTTTGCGTTTGCACAGAAGTGTCTCCAGCAGCTACGCCAAAGCGTTCTATTTCAACGATACCAGGGTATTGCTTCAATACTTCTTGATACACATTGTTACGTCTTACCATTGGAGGGAAACCGTCAACCCACAGATAAATGATCTTCGCATTCTCGCCCTTCTCTTTGATCAGGTTATCAAGAGTTAACTTGGCAAGCGCCTCATCATCCTGCGATGTTAATGTGACACCGGGAATATTCTTCAAATCAGGGTTTGAGTCAAAAGTTACTACGGGAATGCCCTTATCAACGATCATCTTCACTTCGTCAACGGTAGCTGCATCATCACCATGTGAAATAATGATTCCATCATAATTTTTGTCTACAGCCTGCAAGATTGCATCATGGAATCTTGCCGTATCGCCATTTGCCGTGAAAGTATCCACTGTAATTCCCATCGATTCGCCTTCCTGCTTGGCTCCAGCCAGAAACTGTGCAGTATGGTCATCCCCACCGATTTTGCGGACTACCATTAATTTGATGTTATCCTTGCTCTTGATGGCATCCGGCAATCCTTCGACGACGACTTTCTTCTCGCCTGCACTCTTGGAAGAACCTTCATCAGTCCCTTTGTTAGTTCCGCCACCAGTCGAACAGCCTGTAGCCACCAAAATCACGGCCAGCAAACTAATGATAAGCGTTTTCATAAATTTGTATTTCATATTTCCAGCCCCTTTGTTTTGATATAAATTTTCATAAAGAATACAAGCAACAAACTTTCAACTACATCCAGCTAAACGTATCATTTTGTTGTTTGTAATCAGATGTTATCATGTTCTTACTGACATTGCAATTAATATTTATTGTTTTATGTTGTATTTATTCATCATTTATATTGTTTTTGGTATAAATCAACATAAAACCCTATGTTTTTTATGGTTTTTTTACCAAATAATACTCATTCAGACCTATAATCCAAATAACCCTTCATCATCCATGCTCTTATAGGGGTTCTGGGGTTCTGGGGTCCTGGGGTTCTGGGGTCCTGGGGTTCTGGGGTTCTGGGGTCCTGCCGATAAACCCAGTAAACCCAAGAGAATGAAGTCACTATGTATATTCTATAAGAGTCATTTTTCTTTGAAGAACTTCAAAAACTTGAAACTAAAGCGTTTATCTATCTTCTTCAGCACAGTAGCGGACTGGCTAAACGTCTGTTTGAGGATCTCGTCACACGCTGTAAAGAGGAAGGAACCATCGATGGAAGTTACGTGCCGATCGACAGTGTAGCAATCCAATCCTACGAGAAGAAACAGCCGAAACGCAAAAGCGAATTGAACGGAAATACCAACTAGAGTACGTTGGCGGTGAGGTTGTAAAAATTTTCTTTGCCGAAGCTGAGCCCTTTGGTGCTTTAACCAATGCCAGGCTCGTCGTCGCGGCTTGCGATCAAAAATTCGAATCCATTCCCGATCCTCTTCCCGAATGGACGACACGTCATGATGCCGTAATATGCGACTGCTTTAGCTATAGAGACTGCAGCGGCATGTGGGTAACGATGTCTTCATCGAATTCTAATCCACCGGCTTTAACTATCTTTTGGCCGACTGTTATGAGCATACCGTAACGCCTGCTGATTATACGACAACCCTATCTGTGGGCAGGATAATCGCTTCGCTTGGAGATTGAATTTAATGTATGAGCTACTGCGCTCGATTATATATATCTTCTATCAGCTGATTGTAAGGTTAAGAAGTAATTAGACTTATCTTCGCGACATACTTTTGTAAAAAAGAACCCCCTCTTCCCGTCAATAGCTATGACGTTCCGAGGGGGTTACATTATTTCACCAACTGTCCGCGTGTGACGCCTAGCTGGTTTGTTGCTTTTAACGTCTTCCATACTTGAGTGCCGCTAATTTCTCCGCGCAAGGCTTGGCTATAGAGGCGAATGACCTCATGCACCTGCTCCGGCGTCTCTTCCAGGAATTCAACGCGGTAGCTCCGCACGCCTAGCTCCAGGAAATTTTGCAAATATTCCGCACCGGATTGCTCAATCGCATTGTATACCGTGTTGCGACATCCTTCATCGACGCGAACGGGATGGGACATTCCTATCCGATCCTGCAGCGATACTCTGTGCTCTTCGCAAGGACGGCCGCAATTCGTATAATCGGTACCCTCGCTCAGGAAGGTGCAGTATACGCAGTGCTCCGTATGGAACATCGGCAGATGCTGGTGAATGACGATCTCCATATCTGCCGCCATGCCCTGGCTCTGTCCCAGCAAATCAACCATCTGCTGAATGTTGAGATCGTAGGATGGCGTAACAATGTCGCAGCCTGCATCCAGGAACAGCTCCACCGTTTTATGATTCGCAATATTCAGCGAGAAATCGCCGATAAGCTGTGGATGCTTCGCTTCCGGATTCTCCTGCCGATGGCGCAGGTAGTAATACAGCGCTCCAGTGTTGCGCACCAGCACCGCGTCCGGCTGAAGACGCAGGATGTTGTTGTGGTAGCCGTTCTCGCCCGGCATATGGATGCGCGGCGTTGCCAGAGCGATTTGCTTGCCCGCTGCATGCACGGCCTCTACCGCTGCCGGGAATTGCTTGATGAATTCAAAGTCGGCGTAGATCATCCCTACGCCCGCCTCCAGCGCAGCCTGCACCTGCGGCAGGCTGCGGCACAGCGCGGTGAGCTCCGCTTCACCGCCGCGCAAAGCGCGGCGCGCGGCTACGCCCGCGCCGCCGCCTTCTGGCGCACCCGCGACCCGCGGTGCGCCCCCCGCTGCCGTGCCCAGCACAGCTGCGGCCGCGGCGGCATCCGCCCGTTTCACATAAACGGGCGGCTTGGGCCGTTCGCCGGCTAGCAGCTCCACTGCGCGCCGGCGGATGCTGTTCAGCTCTCGCATCGGCAGGATCACGTCGCCATACAGCGCCGTGTCCAACTGCTCGAGCTGGAACAGCGTACCGCCGAGACGGCCAAACTGCTCTTCGAGCAGGGCGTCGTCCATCGGCCGTTTTTGCGCCGTCTCGAGCAGCAGCTCGGAGTCGACGCGCACCGTCGTTCCCTTCTGCACATCGCTCCAGAAGGTCGCCAGCGGCTCGCCTGCCCGCCCCGTAGCACGGACATGCACCGGGAACACCCGGTACGGCTTGTCCGTCTCGAAGGTCTGGCGCAGTCTCTTGTCGAGTGCCGGATCGCTCGTCTTCCAGATCCGGTCGCCGACGTGAACCTTCCGCAGATCGACGTCATTCCGTCCGGGAACGATATCGACGATCCATTTCTCGTCCGCTTCGCCCTCCAGCTTCACGCCTTTGCGGCGCAGATCGTAGACGCGTCCGCCTTCTTCTTTTTTGGTAGGATCTCCGGCATCAAAGACAATTCCATCCCCGCGCTTCACAGGGGCTTCCAGACGGCACACCACACCATCGCGCAGCACCTGCTCTACCCGACCCAGGTACACGCCACGGCTCTTCGGAAACGTACCTTCCACCAGCTTCTTGTTGTTCGTGCCTTCCAGGAAGCCATGCGTAAACCCACGCGAGAAGCTCTGCTGCAGCTCACGAACCTCTTCCTTCGAAGGACGGGCATCCTGTCCGTCAAAATAACGGTCAATCGCCTTGCGATATTTACTCACGACGTTAGCGACATATTCTGGGCTCTTCAAGCGGCCTTCGATTTTAAACGACGTCACTCCCGCTTCGATCAACTCCGGCATCAAATCGATCGCTGCCAGGTCTTTCGGAGACAGCAAATATGCGACATCCCCCATCGGCTTTTGAACACCGTCCACCATCAGGTCATACGGAAGACGGCAGGCCTGAGCGCATTCTCCCCGGTTCGCCGAGCGACCGCCCCACATTTCGGACGTCAGGCACTGACCCGAATACGACACGCAAAGCGCACCATGCACAAAAACCTCCATCGGCAGCTTCGCCTGCTCCCCGATTTTCTGGATCTGCTTCAAATTATTCTCGCGGCCTAGCACAACACGTTCCATATTCCATGGCTTCGTGAACTCCACCGCTTCCGGCGAAGTAATCGTCATCTGAGTGGAGCCGTGAATCGGAAAGTCCGGCGACATTTCCCGAATCATTTTGACCAGTCCCAAGTCCTGAACAATTACCGCGTCAACGCCAGCATCAATACAAGCCTCAATCAGCTCAGCGGCATCCCGCAGCTCATTCTCGAACACGAGGATATTGAAGGTCAGAAAGCCTTTGACCCCATAGCTGTGCAAAAAAGCCATGATTTCCGGAAGCTCGTCCATGCGGAAGTTATTCGCCCGGGCTCTAGCATTAAACTTCTCTACTCCAAAAAAAATCGCGTCCGCTCCGTTCGCCACTGCCGCCCGCATACAATCCCAATCGCCTGCCGGCGCCAGCAACTCTACGTCTTGCCGCGTTAATGTTGTACTGCTCATATATTCCTCCCAGAGTGATCTAGAGTATAGACCCTCGTAAATTAATTTCCATTAAATTTAAAATGAAACGACGATAACCTACTTATTTTATCAGACATTCCCCACAGACTCTAGCTTTAATCCCTTCCAGGCAATTAACTTATAACTCTAAATTTCGGAAAACTAAATTGTTACATCATATATAAATATTTTAAAGAGAATTGACCACCCATCAAATATTGTTTATATTTGTAATATGTTAGCAATTCATGGATATAAAAACATATTTTGAAGACAGAAGCTTTTCTCTTTCTAAAGCTTTGCAGTTTTGTAAGAATTACTTCTGAAGAAGGATGATTTGTATGAACCATACAACTTCTGTTCTCCAACATATCGCCGATTTCATGAAACAGGAAAATGTGAATCTAAGGGAATTGGCAAATAAATCCGATATCAATGCAGGCACACTTAGTTCAATATTAAACAAAAACAAAATATTAACGGTACATCATTTGGATCGTCTTACAAAGGTAATGAAATATCCAGAGGGACATTTCTACGAGCAATATATTAAAGATCATTTAAGCCAAGACATCCCCAACTGGCGAAGATTCAAGCCGTTTTTATACCGCTGCGCAGATCTCGATAAATTGGACTGTATGAAGCAAATTATCAGCTTGTTAATGGAAAATCTTATGTACTCTCCCCTTCTATTCGAAGTAGCTGAAGACCTCTACCAGCAGGATAAACCTAAAGCAGCAAAATTATTGTTTGAAAATGTGGCAATTAGCGAGAAGCAACAACATTCAGAACGACTCGCCTTCTGCCAATATCGATTATTTTTAATCCGCTTGGGAACCAATCAAGAGAAAAACTATCAAGCAGCTATACAATTCGAGCCTTATGTAGAGCGGCTGGATGAACTTGATCAATTAGATGCATTGAAAGACTTAGGTAATATATACCGCTCTTTAAACCAGTGGGATAAGGTGGAAATGATAGCAAATAGACTGGGGCATTTAGCTAATACTCTATACTCCACAGTTCGACCTGATAAGATTCAGAAATTCTCTAAACCAAGCAGACCATTGTTTACATATATCGCGCTATCTAGCCTATTCTATGCCGATGTTTGCGATGCACGTAGAGATTATAATCAGGCATTACAATATACCTATTACTATGCCGATTTAAGCTGGGTTAAAGAAGATGACACCGACACTCAGCATTGGAAAAACATTTTTCAGGAATGGGCACAGGCAAATACTTATGTCAACAAGTTAATGTCCGGAGATGCCAGTATACTCCCTGAGTACGTTGCATATATCGAAACTAAACAAGAGGAACTTATGACAGGTCTATTCAACATCCTGGAAGCAGCTAATCGATATCGTATCAATGTAGATGATATTCTCAAAAAATTCGAGTCAGAAATTACAATTTATATCAACCAGGAAATGACTATTAACATATACAAAACCCAATTTATTGAAAACTTTTTTTCACAATTATTATATAAACTTGCCTATTATTACTTAAATAAAAATGACTACAATACCGGATTCGAATATTTGTTAAAGAGTCTTGAAACATCCTCTTCAATCAACAATAAAAGGTATATAATTAAATGTATGGGATTGTTTGAACAATATAGAGACCTGGCATCCTCAGAAACCCTGATCAGTTATAAAACTTTAATAAAAGGAGTACATGAAAATGAAGAGAAAAATCCTGGTACTTGTTTTGACAGCTAGCTTTGCATTTGCTTTGGTCATTCCTACTCAACTACCGACAAACACTAAAGTTAGCAGCTATCTACTACAGCACGGAGGATAGAACTTACTCCTACTTCTAAAGCCTTTATTCATCCCAATGAAGAAAAATTCGCACTAAACGAGCCCATCGTTATGACGTGCACCCCATCAAGTAGACAGTGGAATAAAATTAAATGATTAAACAGCCTTAGCTCGAGCTTCCATTGAGCTAAGGCTGTTTAATTTTCTGTAACCGCTCATAATTATAAAAATAAAGTTAGCTACGATGGACTTATCATGGAGATCTAATATGGCTTTTTCGAAGTGATAACCAAACTACTCAATCACCCTGATCTTTCTGATCCCTTTATTTACTGTAACAATAATTAAGTGTTGTCAAATTATTACATATCCTTTTTTTATGAATTGATACTTACTATTTAGAGACAATATTATCCAAAGGTGATTATATGAACGATACAATCTCTATTCTTGCATATTTTAAAAGATATATGCGGCAAGAGAATTTAAACTTGACTACATTTGCAAGGATGGCTGGCATTAACGCCGGTACCCTAAGCTCTATTATTAATAATAATAAAGCCTTAACGGTAGATCATTTAGACCGACTTACGGCCGTAATGAATCTTCCCGCAGGCAATTTTTATGAGCAATATATTCAAGAGTATCTGACTATATTGACTCCCAACTGGAGGAGATTCAAGCCCTTCATATATCGCTGTGCCGATTGCACAGGCTCGAATGTATTCAGAATGTCCTTCATTTGCTATTGGAAAATCTCATGTATACTCCTCTCTTATTTGAAATTGCCGAGGATCTCTTTCTTCAAGGTAAACATGAGGTGGCAGCCTTATTATTTGAAAACGTAGCTGCCAGCGAAAAGCATCAGCATTCGGAGCGTCTTGCTTTATCTCAATATCGGCTATTTCTTATTCGCTTAAGTGCGGATCAAGAGAAAAACTATCAGGCTGCCATGCAATTTGAGCCCTTTGTAGAGCGCTTAGATGAAATTGAACAATTAGACGCTCTAAGAGAGCTAATAAATACTTATCGCTCGATTCGTCGATGGGATAAAGCGCTCGACATTGCTATAAAGTTAAATCACCTAGCTAAAAATCAATATGCCTTAATCCACTTAACAAAAAAATCAAAGAAAAAATCTTATAAGAAACCTGTAAGACCTTTATTTTTTTACGTAGCCTTTAGTAATTCATTCATCGGAGCAGCATATTATGAGCAAGAAAATTATGAGCAGGCTCTCCAAATCGCTGTTGATTCCGCAGACCTCTCGTGGGTCAAAGAAACGGATGAAGAAACCTTGTACTGGAAAAATCTTTTTTATGAGTGGATGCAAGCCAATATCTTGTTAACCAGATTAATGGCCGGCGAAATGGACGTGCTCCCCGAATACGTAAACTATATTGAATCTAGGGAAGAGGAACTCCCTACAGGTCTTTGGAATATAATCACAGCAGCAAATAGACACAATATTAACGTTGATCATATTCTTGCTAAATTTGAGAAAGAGATTTCCAACCTTGTTCAAAAGAAAGGAAGCAGTATCTATGACCAAAAGAACATTAACAATCAGGTTGTTGGATTACTGAGTGAATTAACGGACTATTATTTTTTTAGGGACGACTATGATAAATCCTTTTATTTTCTATCCGAATGGATGCTTAAATCCTCTAAAATAAACGATGACCATGCTGTATTACGTTATAAGAAGCTATATGAACATTTACGAGAAAAATTGTCTTTAACTACAAATTAGCCGTAACGACTACATCCTTCCGTAGGATAATTTTTCTTACCTTTTTATGTGTTATGTGCAAATAGCCACTCCATCTTAGAGCAGCTTTAAATACATCCTCCAAACCATCCTGGAATTGAAAAAACACCCTGTTCCTGTTACGAAACAAAGTGTCCTCAGCTCATCGTATTTACTTAAACCATTCGCTGATCATCACAGCATCCGATGCCAGGAAAACGAGCAAACTTACGATGCCGAAACCGATGGCAAACAAATTCTTCTTCGGACGGGCGACCATAAGCCGTACCACGCCGATAAAAATAATTACTGTAAACAGCAGCATAAAAATATCGAAACCGTTGAAGTTTGATGTATTCCCTGCCGCTTCTGCGAGCAGTCGCATGCCGTAACCCCCTTCTATAAAATCACGTATATACACATCTTCCTCTATGTTATCTTTCCTATGGTTCGGATGCAAGGGGAACAGTGGATAAAAAATGAATTTGTCACAATTTAGACAATATTTAAGCGCGGTTCACCGAATTAAAGTAACCACCTTCCTTGACTTTCATGTTTTATTCGTTAAAAGTGTTCTGGCTTTTGTCCGACTTTGCCCCTGCAAGAAACGCAACTACGGGTACCTACTCGAAAATTCACTCGGTCTATTCAGATTAGCTGCATTTAATGTATTTATTCTTATTAAATGTGATCTATACGGTGAAAATATTGGATTTGGTGTATTTAACATTTCATCACCCGCCACGTTCCTTCCATCAAGCTTAACTAAGGACATGAAATCCAGCTAATTGTACATTTTGCACCATTTAGTATGTTTTAAATACCTGAAAACCAGTTAAACGGCGGCAATCGGAAATCTGATGAAATTACGTAGTTTCCAGTGACTTCACATAAATACCCCCCTGAGTCACTATTATGTGAATCAGGGGGGAATAAATTAAATAAATGAGTATCCTAAAATCTTAAATTCATCTGCTAAACCTTTGAACTTGTATCCCTGGACTTTTGGACTCGCCACTCTTTGTCCCTATAGTAGTTTAGCAGACTTTTCCAGCCTTTCGGCCTTTGCAGCTTATCAGCCTTGAAGCTGCAGCTCCTTGGTGCGCTTCGTATCGCGCTCCAGAACAGGCTTCAAATAACGGCCAGTGTAGGATTGCTCATTCTTAGCAATTTCCTCCGGCGTACCTGTGCCGATAATCGTTCCGCCTCCACTGCCCCCTTCGGGGCCGAGATCAACGAGGTAATCCGCCGTTTTAATGACGTCCAGATTATGCTCGATCACAAGCACCGTCTCCCCGGAATCTACCAGGCGATGGAGCACGTTAAGCAGGCGGTCGATGTCATCGACATGCAGCCCTGTGGTCGGCTCGTCCAAAATATAGATCGTCTTGCCCGTGCTGCGGCGATACAGCTCGGAAGCAAGCTTCACCCGCTGTGCCTCCCCGCCGGACAGCGTCGTGGCTGGCTGTCCCATTTTAACATAGCCAAGTCCAACATCAAGCAGGGTTTGCAGCTTGCGGTGAATTTTCGGGATGTTCTGGAAAAAGTCCGTAGCTACTTCTACCGTCATTTCCAGCACATCGGCAATGCTCTTGTTTTTGTATTTCACTTCGAGCGTTTCGCGATTGTATCTTTGTCCCTTGCATACCTCGCAAGGTACGTAAACGTCCGGCAGGAAGTGCATCTCAATCTTGATGATCCCGTCGCCACGGCAGGCTTCACAGCGTCCTCCCTTGATATTGAAGCTAAAGCGTCCCTTCTTATAGCCGCGAACTTTCGCTTCCGAGGTCTGGGAGAAGAGGTCACGAATATCGTCAAACACCCCCGTATAAGTCGCCGGGTTCGATCTCGGCGTACGTCCGATCGGTGATTGGTCGATGTCAACGACCTTATCGACATGCTCCAGGCCCTTGATTTCCCGATATTGCCCCGGGCGTACTCTAGCCCGATTCAAATCACGGGCTAAGGTTTTATATAAAATTTCATTGACGAGCGTTGATTTACCTGAACCCGATACTCCTGTAACGGCAGTAAAAACACCAATCGGAAACTTCACGTTAATATTCTTCAGGTTGTTCTCCTTGGCTCCCTTAATCTCGAGCCAGCGGCCGTTCGGCTTGCGCCGCTCCGGATTAACCGGAATGAACCTCTTGCCGCTCAAATATTGGCCCGTCAGCGAGTTCGGATCCTCCATAACTTCCTTAGGCGTCCCCTGCGAAACGATCTGTCCGCCATGCATGCCAGCTCCCGGACCGATATCGATAATATAATCGGCAGCCATCATCGTATCCTCATCATGCTCAACAACGATCAGCGTATTCCCGAGATCACGCATGTGGGAAAGCGTTGAAATCAACCGGTCATTATCTCTTTGATGAAGCCCAATGCTCGGCTCGTCCAAAATATAGAGCACACCCATGAGACTAGACCCAATCTGTGTAGCAAGCCTAATCCGCTGCGCCTCTCCCCCGGATAGCGTTCCGGCTGCCCGGCTCAGAGTCAAATAGTCCAGACCGACATTCACAAGGAATCCAAGACGGCTGTTAATTTCTTTAAGGATCATATGAGCAATGGCTGTCTCCTTCTCGCTCAAGCTTAGGCCATTAAAGAAATCCCTTGCCTCTCCGATCGAAAGACTGGTCACATAAGCCATATTCTGATCATTGATCGTCACGGCCAGAACTTCTTTCTTCAGGCGATGACCCTTACAAGTACCGCATGGCTTGGAGCCCATAAATTCTTCGATGAACTCACGAATGCCTTCGGAGGCCGTGTCCCGATAACGCCGCTCTAAATTGTGCACGATCCCTTCAAAGGTGACGTAAGCATCCTTGCTCATGCCGAAATCATTCTGATAACGGAAGCGAATTTTGGTGCTGCCTGTTCCATACAGAAGGGTATCCATCTGCTCCTTCGTCAATTCGCTGACCGGCACATCCTGCGGGATATCGTAATGCTCGCATACCGATTTCAGAAATTGCGGATAATAGTTGGATGTACTTCCCGCCCAAGCTTCGAATGCGCCCTCTTCAATGCTCTTATTCGGATTCGGGATAAGCAAATCTGGATCAATGATCATTTTTGCGCCGAGTCCGTCACATTCCGGACATGCACCAAATGGACTGTTAAAGGAGAACATCCGCGGAGACAGCTCTTCGATGCTGAAGCCGCAGATCGGACAAGCAAAATTAGAGCTGAACCGCAGCTCCTCCTGACCGATAATATCGACGAGCAGTTGTCCTCCGGACATTTTCAAAGCCGTTTCAATCGAATCTGCTAACCGGCTTCGCACGTCTTCCTTGACGACAATTCGGTCAACGATCACTTCGATCGAATGCTTCTTATTTTTCTCCAGCTCAATATTTTCCGAAAGATCGCGCTGCTCTCCATCTACCCGCACCCGAACGAAGCCTTGCTTCGCAATTTCGGTAAACAGGCTTTTATGCTCGCCCTTCTTGCCTGAAATAACGGGCGACAAAATTTGCAGTCTCGTTTTCTCCGGATATTGCATAATTCGATCTACCATTTGCTCTACGGTTTGCGAAGTAATCTCGATGCCGTGCTCGGGGCAATGAGGATGTCCTACCCTTGCGAACAACAGACGCAAATAGTCGTAGATTTCCGTTACGGTGCCTACCGTTGAACGGGGGTTCCGGCTCGTCGTCTTCTGATCGATTGAAATTGCCGGAGACAAGCCTTCGATAGAATCCACATCCGGCTTCTCCATTTGCCCTAAAAATTGACGCGCATAGGCGGAAAGCGATTCTACGTAACGGCGCTGCCCTTCCGCATAAATCGTATCAAATGCCAGAGAGGATTTTCCTGATCCGCTGAGTCCGGTTAATACAACAAACTTGTCACGCGGAATCGTAATATCTATATTTTTTAAGTTGTGCGCTCTTGCGCCTTTAATGACTATATTCTCAATGGCCAAAGATTTCATCTCCTTGATACTAGCTTAGAATATATTACTCGGCTTTGAGCTCCAGAATAGCATCGCGCAGCTCTGCGGCTCGTTCGAATTGCAGGTTTTTTGCAGCTTCCTTCATCTCGGCCTCCAGACGACCGATCATCGCCTGACGATCGCGCTTGGACATTTTGCCCTTGCCGACGTCAGACAGATATTCACTCTTGCTCTCAGCCACTCGGGTAGCCTCGATCACGTCACGAACCTTTTTACGAATCGTCTGCGGCGTGATTCCATGCTTCTCGTTATAGGCAATCTGAATCGTGCGACGGCGCTCCGTCTCCTTGATCGCTTTATCCATGGACTCCGTAATCTGGTCGCCGTACATGAGCACGCGTCCCTCGGAGTTCCGGGCAGCCCTGCCAATCGTCTGAATCAGGGAACGCTCCGAGCGCAGGAAGCCCTCCTTATCCGCATCCAGTATCGCCACCAGCGACACCTCAGGCAAATCCAGGCCTTCCCGCAGCAGGTTGATACCCACGAGCACATGGAAGGTGCCAAGCCGTAAATCCCGCAGTATGCTCATTCGCTCCAGCGTCTTGATGTCAGAGTGAAGATAGCGCACCTTAATGCCGATCTCTTTCAAATAGTCCGTCAGATCCTCGGCCATTTTTTTCGTCAGCGTCGTAACAAGCACACGCTCATCCTTCTCTATGCGATCCTGAATCTCTCCGATGAGATCATCGATTTGACCCTTCGTCGGACGCACCTCAATGATCGGATCCAGGAGCCCTGTCGGCCGGATAATTTGCTCTACCATTTTATCCGTATGCTCAATTTCGTAAGGGCCGGGCGTCGCGGATACGTAAATCAGCTGATTCGCCTTCTCCTCGAACTCCTCGAACTTCAGCGGTCGGTTGTCCAGCGCCGACGGCAGCCGGAATCCGTGCTCGACGAGCACCGTTTTTCTCGCTTGGTCACCATTGTACATCGCCCTGATTTGCGGCAAAGTGACGTGGGACTCATCTACCACAATGAGCAAATCGTCCGGAAAATAGTCCAGCAAGGTATATGGGGTCGCCCCCCGTTCCCGGAAGGTCAGCGGCCCGGAGTAGTTCTCGATCCCCGAGCAAAATCCGACTTCCTTCATCATTTCGATATCATACCGCGTACGCTGCTCCAGACGCTGTGCTTCAAGCAGCTTGCCCTGTGACCGGAACAGCTCGAGCTGCTCTTCCAGCTCTCTCTCGATATTTTTGATCGCGATGCGCATCGTCTCTTCCTGGGTTACGAAGTGAGAGGCCGGGAATATAGCTACATGATCGCGCTCGCCCACCAATTCTCCGGTTAGCACGTCAATCTCCGTAATGCGTTCAATCTCATCGCCGAAAAATTCAATCCGTACCGCCTGCTCTCCTTTAGATGCCGGGAATATCTCCAGTACGTCTCCGCGCACCCGAAACGTTCCCCGCACGAAATTGATATCGTTCCGCTGATACTGGATATCCACGAGCCGGCTTAATATCTGATTGCGCGGCCGCTCCATGCCAATTCGCAAGGAAAGCACAAGATCACGGTATTCCATCGGGGAGCCGAGGCCATAAATGCAGGATACGCTTGCTACTATAATGACATCGCGCCGTTCGAACAGCGAGCTCGTCGCGGAGTGCCGGAGCTTATCGATCTCTTCGTTAATACTGGAATCTTTCTCAATATACGTGTCGGAGGATGGAATGTAAGCTTCCGGCTGGTAGTAGTCATAATAGCTGACGAAGTAATCTACGGAGTTGTTCGGAAAGAAATCTTTGAACTCGCTCGCAAGCTGGGCTGCCAGCGTCTTGTTATGTGCGATAACGAGCGTTGGACGACCGAGTTTGGCGATCGTCTGAGCAATCGTAAACGTCTTTCCTGTGCCCGTCGCACCGAGCAATGTCTGATGCCTTTTGCCTTGACGAACACCCTCTGCCAGCTCGTCGATAGCCGAAGGTTGATCGCCCTGAGGAGAGAATTCAGAGACAATTTCAAATTTATTGTTGCTAAAGACAATATCACTCATTGTCCAACATCACCCTTATCGTCTAAAATGAATTACTAGGGAATGAAAATAACTTTATATTTCTAAAAAGGAGGACATTGCCTCCTTATTATATTAACCTATATCTATATTCTTAAAAGAAACGAATCGGCTTACACCGTATCTCGAGCAATACATTCAGAACCCGTATTCCACATTTACGCAAAATAGGAATGGGTGTTCCCATGTCATTATACCTTTTTCATCCTTTGGATGCAATCGGTAAGTATAGGATAGGAGCTGTCGCAATCTATGGATATCGCAACGATCATTGGTATTATTATCGGACTGGCCGCCCTGGTTGGCGGATTTTTGTGGGAGGGCGGAGAAGTTGCAGGCCTCATGCAGCTTACGGCTGCGCTGATCGTTTTTGGCGGCACCTTTGCTGCGGTCATGATCAGCTTCCCTCTGCGCAGATTAAAGACAATTCCCCGAGCCTTAAAGCTAGCGTTCACAACGACGAACACAAATACGGAGCAATTAATAGAAGATATTGTCGATATGTCAACAACGGCAAGACGCGAAGGCGTCCTCTCTCTGGAGAATAAAATCATCAATCATTCCGATGCCTATCTACGCGAAGGGATCCAGCTAGTCGTAGATGGCACGGATCGGGAGATGGTCAAGCAAATCATGGAGTATGAAATGGATGCGGTCGAGCAAAAATACGACAGCTATGCCAAGATATTCGAATCTGCCGGAGGGTATGCCCCAACGATGGGGATCATCGGAACGGTAATGGGACTCATCCATGTGCTGGGCAGTCTGACGGAGCCTACAGCCTTAGGCCCTGCGATCGCGTTGGCATTTACGGCTACGTTGTACGGCGTCGCTAGCGCCAACCTCATATTTTTACCGATTGCCTCCAAGATCAAAGCCCGCGGGGAGGACGATATCAGCCGCATGGAGATGATTCTGGAAGGCGTCCTATCGATTCAAAACGGCGATCACCCGATGCTCGTTCGGCGGAAGATGGGATCGTTCCAAACGGATATCCATTCTGAGATGTCCTCATCCTCAGCTTCAGCTTCGACATCATTTATGGAGAATGACTTATGAGACAGCGCAACAGGCAACGCAGGAGAGAAGGAGCCGAGGCCAAGGATCGCTGGCTGATTACATATGCCGACCTGATCACGCTGCTGCTCATTTTCTTTGTTATTATGTACGCTATGAGCCGTCTGGATATCGAAAAATATGAGATCGTGACCGCCTCGCTGCAGCATACGTTCAAGAGCGGGGATTCCATCCTGGAGAAGGGCAGCGGGTTGCTAGGCTCAGCCGACCGTTACACGCATCGCAACCCTCCTTCTGAAGGAGAGCAAGGCACCCATCAAGAAGGCAACAACGGCAAGGACGCCCAGGGGCCGGATCAAAATCAGGGTGCCGCCCCCCAGCCGGATGCTTCCTCCCAAGGGCCGCTAACCGAGCGTGAGCTGTCCTTTCGCAAACAGGAGGAAGAGCTCCTCAATTTAATGAATATGATTGAAGCTTATATTAAAGACAATGAACTCGAGGATCAAATTACGGTAGCCGATCTGCCAAAGGGCATTTCGATTACATTAAGCGACCGTTTCCTGTTCGATGTCGGCAAGGCCGAGCTTAAAGCAGACTCTGCCAAGACGCTGTCCAAGCTC
Organism: Paenibacillus lentus; assembly: GCF_042714055.1. Taxonomy (GTDB): domain Bacteria; phylum Bacillota; class Bacilli; order Paenibacillales; family Paenibacillaceae; genus Fontibacillus; species Fontibacillus lentus_A. The sequence continues at coordinate 573,896 of NZ_JBHGVC010000004.1, read as the reverse complement.
GCCAGCCTGTTCAGCAAGCTTGACACGGCCATCAGTATCGAAGGCCATACCGACAGTCTGCCTATCGTCCATGCCTCCGAGTACAAGGATAACTGGGAACTGTCGGGAGCCAGAGCTTTGTCCGTACTGCGCTATTTCATTGACACGGAGAAGCTCGATCCGGAAGGCTTCCAATATGCCGGATACGCGGACACCCGGCCCGATGGAGACAACGCCACGGAAGCCGGACGCCAGAAAAACCGGCGCGTTGAAATCACCGTGCTTCGCCAGCTGCAGCAGTAGCCGTTGGGGATTATGTGCAAGGGATCCTTGAGGGCAGCTATATAAGTTGAACTAAAGATTTTACGATAGAAGCAGCCGTGTGTTCTGCTTGCTATTCTGATTTATGTTTGGCTGTTGGCTGTTTGCTGTTTGCTGTTTTCTGTTTGCTGCTCTACTTACTGTTCTACTTGCTACTATCATTGCCAGTTGTTCTACCCACATGCTTTTTTTCTATTTTCTACTTTGGCTGTGTAGCTTGCTCTAACATTGGATATAGCTGCCCTCCCTTCCTCGCATCGCGTGATCGTTTACTCGCGCGGTGCGATTTTTTCGAACATTTCTGCTACATGGATGATAGCCATCATAAAAGAGGCAAAAAAGCAGAAAAAAAGAGCAGCCAGAGGCTTCTCCTCTTATCTGCCCTTTGCAATTGATTCCCGAATCTAATCCAATCCAACCAATCGAAAGATCCACATTAACACGGCAAACTAACCCTAATTATCCTTAAAGGCACTTAGATCTTCATCCTCTCAAGTGGTCGACCGACCGCCGTCATGCAGCAAAACACCGCACGCTGGGAGCTCGCGCGGTGCGAAAAAGCGTGATCCAAGCATTCTCCGTTAAGCTTCCGTCTCTGCTTGCACCTCTCCCTGCGAAGAGGATCGATGCTTGTCCTCCGAAAGCTTCGCATTCCGTCTATTAAACCATCTCGCAGAACGGCGAGAACCGCTATTCGCCGGCTCGCCTTCGCGTCTCGGGCGAAGCAGATGAATGAGCGATATCGACCGCATTCGTACAGCGACTGGCGATTTATCATCCGGAGCGAGGATGGCGCCAAGCTGGTGATGCTCTCCTGCGTAAATTGCACGTTGGAGAAATTTGCTCTCGCCTGCGAAGTTGCGCACCTCCAGCTTGCAAAAAGCCGGATTCATGCGCAGTGCGGCGTGAAGCTCTTCCTTTGTAGGCACTGGAGTGCCGTTGACCTTGATGATCGTCTCGCCAGCTTGAATTCCAAGCTCCTCCGCAGGGCTTCCCGGCAACACTGCCAGCACCTTAACCCCGTCCAGAGGATTGACGAACAGCGGACTACGGTTCTGCTCCTCGAAGCGGCTAAACCAGATCAATCCTTCATGCAAAATAATTCCCGCCAGCGCAGCCACAACCACAAACGGACTCCACCATGCGCTTAACAACGCCAAAGCCAGCATAACGATGCCGTAAGCGACCAATCGGCCAGAAGAGACCCTAGCCTTGGCCCGGGGCAGCAGCCCGACAGTTATTTCCGTAAAACCAATCACGATTGGGAACGCAATCAATTGAAATCCCCCCTGCCAAGCATCCCCGCCAAACAATGGTGTCCATGGCAGCACTGTCCCCGCTGTCTGTACCGGGATTAGCAAGAATAGCGGAACCGGCCACAAGCTTTGTAGTTGATAGCCGCCAATCGGCTTTCCGCGTTTTCCTTCAAAGAAGAGGGGGCCCGCGAAGGAAGCGCCTTGCCATCTTACTAGCAATCCCTCAGCCACATGCAGCACAGCTACGAGGCATAGCAACGCAGGAATATTCAACTCCCGGATGATGCGCACGACCTCAGCAGTCCATCCAACACCCTGAAGACCCGGAACGATATTTAAAATAAACTGGGCTACGCCAAGCAGCCCCACAGAATAGGCCAGACATAAATAGCGAACACGGAATAGCAGCAAGATAAGCGTGACAGCCCAGATGCAAATGACACCCTCCACCGTTAACGTCATTCCGATAAACATCGAAACGAGCGATACGAAGATCCCCGCCAACAGCCCTCCAAGTACAGTACGCCAAGTCTGAGCTCCCCAGCTGTGCAACCTTACATGAAACAGCTTGCGCTCCAACAGCACCTGCCGTCTATAAATGAGCATAATCAATATTATTGAAATATAATAGAACGGCTGCAGGAGAAGCTGCCATCCCGCTTCAGCCAGCATCCACAGAACTTCAAGCACTGTATCCAAGAGGTATTCACGCTCCTATCCTTTTAAAGAAGCACATTCGGTGCCTATAACAAGATTAACCCTGTTCATACTCCAAATTGATACATTCTGTCCCTCTAAGTGAGAATCCGAAAAAGCGTCAAAACGCTTTACGTTTTGTTGGATCCATCTATCCTTTACATAAAAATTAGAACACTAGCGCAATATTCAATTTAATTGGAATTCTTGTGTCTATTTTTCTTTTTAGCATAGACTTGGCGAAATAGCAGTGTTTCTTGTATCTAAAGTGTTGTTTTTCGCCTAATTTTCCTATAAGACTCATTTTAAGTACACAAAATCCAGCTAATTGTATGTTGAATGTTAAAGTGCAGCTTTTAAATACATCAAATCCAGTTATTATATAACGGCCCTCACGAGAATGTCTCACGATAACGGGCCGATCCAGAAGCTCAGAGCAACGATCCAAACGACGATTAAATTTTCACCAGCTTAAGAAAAAAGAAGGCTGAAATCAGCCCTCTTATGGATTCGACGCTGCCTAGGTTATTTCCTTCCGGATTTCCTCCAGGGCACGGTTCAATTGCGCATCATTTTTCGGATCGCGGATGAGCTCAATCAGCTTGCTCTCCAGCTTCTCTGCCGTCTTGGCTTCAAGCACACCGTTTGCTTCGAGCTCATGAGCGCCCTGGAATTTCTTCAGCGCACTCTCTGTATTTTTGTCAAAATAGCCATCCACCCGGCCTGACTCATACCCGAGACCCTTGAGCATAATTTGCGCGCTCTTCACATCTTCACCGAGCATATCATATTTATAGGTTTTTTCTTTATTGATCGGTGCTACCGAGAAATAATCCGGCTGGGAGATGTTAACGTCCGGCTGAATTCCTTTCTTGTGAATCCACTCGCCATTAGGCGTCAACCATTTGGCAATCGTTATTTTGAGCATGCTGCCATCGCCCATCTCCTGAGAGTAGCTCGATTGAACGGTGCCTTTGCCGTAGGTCGGTTCACCGACCAGCTTCGCTCCTGCCGATTCCTGCAAGGCCCCTGCTAAAATTTCCGAGGCACTGGCGCTGCCTTTATTCGTAACGACAACAATCGGATACGATTTGCCAGACCCTGTCGATAGCGTAGAATCGCGGCGTCCGTTCTTATCCTCCACCTGGACGATTCCTTTGCCTTTCGGCACGAACATCTCGGACATTTCAATGACGATCGGCAATACGCCGCCCGGATTGTTCCGCACGTCGATTACGAGGCCCTTCATCCCTTGGTTCTCCAGCGCCTCAAGCTCTTTCTTGAAACGATTCGCCGTATTCATGGAGAATTCCGTAATTTCGATCACGCCGACCTTATCATTCTCCATACGCGCGTAAACCGTTTCTAAGGCAATATCGTCGCGTACGATCGAAAACTCCAATGCTTCCGAAGCTCCAGAGCGTTTGACTTTTACTTTCGCTTCCGTTCCTTTAGGGCCGCGGATTTTGGATACCGCCTCATTCAAGGTCAATCCTTCAAAAGACTCCCCATTCACGGACAATAAAATATCCTTCGGCTGAATTCCCGCCTTCTCTGCTGGAGAACCCTTGATTGGTGAAATAACCACCACATTGCCGTTCTCCATCGACACCTCCGCGCCGATTCCCGTAAAGGAGCCTTCAATTTGCTCCGAAAATTGCTGGGCTGTTGCTCCAGCCATGTATGAAGAGAAAGGATCCTCCAGCGCATTCATCATTCCATTGATAGCGCCGTCCACGAGCTTGCTGCGATCCACTTTTTCCACGTAGTTTTTAGTTACCAGATCAAGCGCTGTTTCGATTTTCTTCATATCGTTCTTTGATTGCCCACCGATATCCGCGAATAGACCGCTCGAAAGCTGCCCTGAGCCAGCCAAGCTCCATTGGCCCGACAAAGTCACGGTGAGTAGACTACTAACCACCATAGCAACCAAAACGAGTAGAGTAACTGTGCGTCCCTTGAACATGAATGAATTTCACCGCCTCTGTTTAGTCCGGCCGACTCGAAGCCCACCTAATTATAACCATCATAGTATATGTTCAGCTTGTACGGAATATATACAACGACTAAAGAAGGAAAAACGGATATTCATCCTGCGAGGACGGTATCCGTTTTATAATCGCATAATTCTATTTTATAAGTGCCAGATGAAAAAGTCCAACGAATCTACTACAAATACGGGGACGGGTCTACAGGACTGCCGTTAATGCGTACTTCAAAATGCAAGTGAGGGCCTGTCGAGTTGCCTGTGCTGCCCACCTCGGCGATTTTTTGTCCGCGCTTGACCTTCTCGCCCTTCTCTACCTTGATCCCACCGTTACGAATATGTCCATACAGCGTCCATACGTTATCGCCATGGTCGATAATGACCGTGTTGCCGTAACCGCTCCACCACTCGGCAACGATCACTACGCCGCCTTCGGCCGCCTTAATGTCCGTTCCCTGTGGAGCTGCAAGGTCCATGCCCGTATGCTTCTTCTTCTGCCCGGAAATCGGGTGAATCCGAGTGCCATAATTGGATGACAAGCGGGCTCCGCTGACCGGCAGCGCCATCGAGCCGCCGTTCCCTTTGAATCCGCCTGAGCCGGAGGAAGAACGTTTCTTATAAGTATACACCTGTGCCGCTTTCAGCTTATTCTTCTCTTTTTCCAGAGCCGCGCGCTTCGTTGCCAGCTCAATGAGAAGCTGCTCCTGTTCCTCACTAATATCGTCCGACTCTTCAATCTCGGCATGATATTTGGCAATCAGCTGCTGCTTCTCGATCTCCTTCTGCTCCAGCTCGCTCTTGCGAACCTCAGCGTCTGCGTAAAGCTGCTTTACTTTCGCATAATCCAGCTCTAATTGAGCCTTTTGCTCTTCAATCAAAAGCTTGTCCTTCTTATGCTCCTTGAGCAGCAATTGATCCTGATTCGCTATCGCCTGCAAAGAGTCCGCCCGCTCGAGAAAGTCCGTAAAGCTGGTTGACGACAGCAGCACATCCAAATACGATACAGCGCCATCGGTATACATCAAACGCACACGGGAATCCAGCAAGCCCGAACGCTCCTCAATCCGCGCTTCTGTCTCGCTCAGCTTCAAGGCTGTATTTCTCAGGCTTTCCTCCGTATCATGGATTTGCATGGAAATCTTGGCGAGCTCCGCGCTCACGACATCCATCTGCCTTAAAACTTCTTTGAGATAATTCGTATTTTTGTTGACGTAATGCTGAGCTTCCTGCTTTTGTTGAGCGGCCTTCTCCTGCTGCTTCTTGGCTTGCTTGGCCTGCTCCTGCAGCTGCTTCAATTCTTTATCGATTTGGTTGATTGTTTTACTCTTGGCGTAACCATTATCAGGTTGGAAGATTATAGCAGCTAAAGTGACCACGACTACAACGGAAATCCATTTTTTCAACTTCGCTTCCCCGTCCTTCATCATTTTCTTCTTGCTCACAATAATTACACTTTGAGAAATCTACGTATGGAAACTGTACTTCCCCATATTCCGATGAGCAGGCCCAGTCCGACTAAAAGTACCCCAAGCTGGAGCCCGACCTCATTTAACGAAACTAGCTGGAAGGCCAGTGTAATGTCCTCTTTAACGGAAAACGCCAACTGGTTGTACCCGAAGAACAGAATGCCAACCGTAATCAAGGAGCCAATAAGCCCGATCAGCGCACCTTCCACAAAAAACGGCCAACGAATAAACATATTCGTCGCACCCACCAGCTTCATAATGCCTATTTCCCGGCGACGGGCTAAAATCGTTACACGAATCGTATTCGAAATCAGGAACATGGCCATTAATCCAAGCCCCGCTACGAAAGCAAAGCCAATATTGCGAACGGCACGGGTAATCTTGAACAGCTTCTCCGTCGTTCCTTGCCCGTATCTAACTTTATATATCGGCTCATCCGGGTATTTCGTGTTGAGCTGCTCGATCTTGGAGGCTACAAAAGGAACGGTCGTCGGTTCAACGACTTCCACCTGCAGCGTATCCGGGATCGGATTCGTCGTCTCATCGTAGCCTTCGAGAAGATCCTTGCCTTCTTCTCCGAGTTGCTCGCGGAAATCCTTTAACCCATCAGCTTTGGATATAAAAGTAACCCGGCTCACTTCCTCCATCGCCGCGATTTCGTTATGCAGCTTCTCCCGCGTAGCATCATCCACGTTCGAATTAAGGTACGTCTTGATTTGTACCAAGCTGTCCGCATCATCCGCGAACGAATTGACATTCAGTACAAGCAAAATGAATACGCCTAGAATGAATAACGATACAATGATGGACGTAATGGAGGCCACCGACATCCAGCCATTCCGAAAAACGTTCTTCGAGCCTTCACGTACATGTCTCAAGAGGGTACTAAAAATCATAACCATATTCCCCTCTCAGTTCATCTCGAACAATATGGCCCTGTTCGATAGCGATAACGCGTTTACGCATGCTGTTTACAATGTCTTTATTATGAGTAGCCATGACAATCGTCGTTCCCCTGAAATTAATCTCATCCAGCAGCTGCATAATGCCCCAGGAGGTCTCCGGATCCAGGTTCCCGGTGGGCTCATCCGCAATGATGACCGAAGGATTGTTCACGATCGCCCGGGCAATGGCTACGCGCTGCTGTTCTCCCCCCGACAACTGCGAAGGGTCGCGGTTCGCTTTGTTCTTCAGTCCGACCAGATCCAGCACTTCCATCACGCGTTTCTTGATCACTTTCTTGGGTGCCTCGATGACTTCCAGCGCAAAGGCCACATTCTCGTAAGCCGTCAGCTTGGGCAGCAGCCGAAAATCCTGGAAGATCACGCCGATATTCCGGCGAACATAAGGAATTTTCCGCGGCTTCAGCCTGCCTATATTGAAGCCATTAACTGAAATCTGTCCTTTAGTCGGTACTTCTTCTCGATATATAAGCTTCATGAACGTCGATTTCCCTGCTCCTGAGGGACCTACGACATATACGAATTCATTGCGGTCGATCTGAACCGAGACGCCGCGAAGGGCGTGTGTTCCATTGGGATAGGTCTTCCAAACATCCTGCATTTCTATCAATTCATCACGTCCTAAAACTTGATTCCTTATCCTATGGTTGCCTGTATTTCATTTCGACACGTTCCAGCCAATTCCTTTAAAAGCTGAGTTATTTCATCAGCCCGTTTTTTATTGTAACAAATATGTTACCTCTTGAGGACCCTGAACAACCGAAAGTTTCCAGAATTTCATCATATATATGTTTGTACGCCATCATTTTCTCGAATTGAAAGGAGAACCGTATGAAGAAATTACACCTTGTAACTATTTTGCTCTCTTTCGCGCTGCTTCTTGGGTCAATTTTTTTTGGAGCGCTTTTTTTATATGCAAGCCGGGATACAGTGCCGTCCGGTGTTACGATAAATGGAGTGGAAATCGGCAATATCGAACGGAACGAAGTGACTGCCTTGGTTGAAGCCATGATCCAGTCCATGGAGCAGGACGAAGTTATCGTTGTGATACAGCAAACGGAGATCGATTCGACATGGAAACAGCTAGGCGTTCAGTACGACGCTTCTCATTTTTACGATGCGCTGGCTCATTTATTTCATGGAAACTTATGGGAGCGGTCTCAGGCCAGATGGCATTTCCCCAAAGCCTGGGAGCTTAACATTACATTAGATGAGAAAGTGCTGCGCAAGCTGTTCACCCCAGATTGGGAGCAGGCCCATTTCGGCAGCCCGATCAATGCCGTACGCATCGTTTCGGCCCAAGACAACATTAGTTATCTGCCGAGCCATTCCGCCAGGCGAATCGATTGGAGCACGTTCGGGGCCATCGTTCGCGAGCAAAGTCTTAAAAGGCTGCAAGCTCCCCCAACTAAAAAGCAGAAGCCGCCGATTCTCGAAATTCCGCTTTACACCCTGCAGCCCGAAGTTACGATAGAAAGCCTGAAACAGGAAGGCATCCGACGAAAAATCGCGCAATTCTCCACCAACCTGCAAGGCAGCGGAAATGGCCGCCGTCATAATGTCGATGCTGCAGCACGTACGATACACGGAATGGTGCTGGCACCGGGAGATACTTTTGATTATGAGCAGGTGATTAAGGCTGCGGAGGACAAGTACGGCTTCCAGGAAGCGCCGGTCATCTACGGAGGCAAGCTCGTTCCGGGAGTCGGCGGCGGCATTTGCCAAGTATCCAGCACCCTGTACAATGCCGTCATCCTGGCCGGGCTGGATATCGTAGAGAGACGCAATCATACGCTGCCTGTCAGCTACGTCCCTAAAGGGCTGGATGCCACTTTCGCGAGAGGGTACATCAATTTCCGCTTCAAAAATATCACCGACCACCACCTGCTCATCCAATCTGAGGTAAAGCATGACCAACTGACTGTGAAGCTATTTGGCGATATGCCTGAAGATATCACTTACGACGTGGAATCCTTCACGACAAAAACGCTCCCCGCGCCTAATAAATACGTCGCCAACCGCACTCTTTCCCCCGGTAGCCAAGAGATAATTATCGAGGGAAAAGCCGGTTACATCGTCGAATCCTATCGAATCAAAAAAATCGCCGGCAAGCCTGTCGGTAAAACCAAGCTATCCCGCGACATTTATCCGCCCCAGCCTACCGTTATCGCTATTCATGGCGACGAAGACAATAGTGGCCAGCCTAGCGAAGACAGCAGCCAGCGTGCCGGTAACCATGGCAGTAAGGACAAAGATAAATCCAAGGCTAACGATGCTCCAAAGAATGCAGTCCCCCCAGCGCCGGGCGTAGAGGCACCAAAGATCATACTGGAAGACGGCGTAGGAGGGCCAAACTTCTAATTTTGAAATCAAATATCGATCCGAGAGAGACAGGAGGAGATTTAAGCGTTTTCCCTAACTTAACTATTGCTTGTAAAAGTTTTCATATGTTAAGGTTAAGCCACTTTACAAGTACGGCAACATATCAGGAGGAGTATCTGCAGCTATGAAAGGATCAAAAAACGACATATCTCTGCCATTAGAAATAGAAGCTGAACCATTTTCTAGGACAGGCCCAAACCTTAACCCCGGCAATAATTCAGAGGGAATCTCGAAGGGCGGCGATCAATCTGCAAATCAACGGCTCGGCGCCTCAGCCCTGCTGATTGCCGCTATTCTGCTGACCGCGGCGACGCTGCGTTCCCCCCTCACTGGTGTCGGTTCGCTCATCGGCCAGATCCAAGGCAATACAGGGCTGTCCCATACGGCAGCGGGGATGCTGACCACTCTGCCGCTCGTGGCGTTTGCCGTATTCGCGCTCGCCGCTCCCAAGCTGGCATGGCGATTCGGCATGGAACGAACGATGTTCTACTGCATGATCATTATGACGGCCGGAATTCTTCTGCGTTCTCTGCCTGCTATTCCGGCGTTGTTTTTGGGCACTGCTCTAATCGGTAGTGCAATCGCTATTTGCAATGTATTAGTACCCGGCTTAATCAAACGTGATTTTCCAAATCGAATCGGCCTGATGACCAGCCTGTACACCTCTTCCATGAATGGGTGGGCGGCCATCGCTTCTGGAATCAGCATCCCTCTTTCCCGCAGCGCGGGATGGAGAGGCGCTCTGGTATACTGGGGCATTCTTTCGGCGGTGACTGCCTTATTCTGGGTTCCCCAGCTGCGCCGCAGCATCCATCGAGGCAAATCGCAAAGAGCGGCCTCCTATCGCAAAACAGGCACTGTCTGGAAATCAGCCGTTGCCTGGCAGGTCACGATTTTTATGGGCTTCCAATCGATCATGTTCTATGTAGGCATTTCCTGGCTGCCGGAAATTCTTCATGAGCAGGGGATGAGTCCTGCCAAAGCAGGCTGGATGCTCTCGCTGATGCAAATCGCCAGCATGGCCGGCTCGTTTCTGATGCCGCTGATCGCATCCCGGACGCAAAGCCAGAAAGGACTGGCTGCTGCTTCCTCTACCCTGTTCCTCATCGGATTCGGAGGGGTATGGCTCAGCACTCCAGCCCTGGCCCCCCTATTTATTGCAGCGATCGGGCTCGGCTGTGGAACAACCTTCAGTCTCGTTATCTTGTTCTTTGCCCTGCGTTCGCGAACGGCCGATCAGGCGGCAGAGCTGTCCGGCATGGCGCAATCCATAGGCTACCTGCTAGCCGCTGTTGGCCCGACCCTGTTCGGCTTCATCCATGACCAGAGCGGAAATTGGGCAGTCCCGCTGGCCACGATTACCGGATTATCGCTGCTAACCATCCTCTTTGGATATGCCGCTGGGCGCAAAGGCTATGTCGGGCCAGAATAACGGTGCAAACAAAATAAATATATAAACTTGGATCGGCTGCGAATGAACCATAAATAGCTTCAGCGGACAAGCAGCCTCATTGGGCCTGCTCCGCCCTGCCAACAGACGCGTTGGGATCGACTTCATAATGATGCTTGTACTCAACGCGGTCTATTACGCAGCCCGGCCCAATCCGGATCGTATGCCCCCGGACAATCCCCGCCTTTGTTTCCTCCAGCACGATGTCATTGCCTTCAATAAGCTCAGCAGTCAAGCCCGGCACCAAGGAAGTCGATAACAAACTCAACAGGCGACCAACGCCTAGTTTTTTACGGACATGTATACGATCACCGCCAATTTCTTTGGCATGACATGCTCCGGCCATTAAAATATCCAAATCTCCTGCATTCAGCCTCCCGCCAACCTGCAGCACGCCGTGAACCTTCAGCGTTCCGTATTTTGCAGAACCGCCGAGCTTCATTCCGCCGTCGATGTCCGCATCTTCGCCATTTGCACCGCCGCTAGCCTGCAGCATTCCGTTTATGTTTATATGTCCGAAGCTCACATCGCCGTCGATCTTCAACGTTCCGTCTACACGCAGCCGCTTTCCGGCAAGCGTTCCCGTTCCCCGACCCGTTCCGTTCAACCGAAATTGCTCTGCATAGACCGAGTCTCTCAGCTTCAACGACCCATTTGCCGTTAGCGAAGCACATTTCACTTCCCCTTTGAATGTCGCTGTGCCGTCCGTGCTTATTTTTCCATAAGCTCCGCCTGGCACATTCCCCATTCCATGGATCCTCAAATCCTTGACGTCCTGTTTCTCCAACTCATCCACCTCGCTTCTACTATACCCATCATACAAAATGAGATAATACCTGTAAAACGCAAAGAACCCTGAGCTTCAACCGAGGTCGAAGTTCAAGGCTCCTACTGATCTAACCGCCTAATTCCTAGCATTCCTATCCAGTGTTAAAGCAATCTATTTCTAGTAGATCACGCGCTTGTGCTGATCCTCAATGCCGGATTTGCGGTAGAAATACGTGTTGATGACATCCCGCCAATGCTTGGCGCTGTCGAGCTGCTCCAGCAAACGCTCCTTGACGTGCATATAACGCTGCTGATCGAGCTTGTGCTCCAAGGCATCCCAGCGCGCCAGCCATTGCTCCACTTGCTCTACCCCTGCAAAGTGAGTGTCGTAAATATGCTGAATCACCGTCTTGCCGGACTTTAAGACATAGGTATAAGGAACATGATGGAAAAATAGCAATAGCTCATCCGGACAAGATTCCAGACTGTCATACAAAGCTGCATTGGCGCCAACGTATTGGCCGGAGTATCCCGTTCCCGTCGCTTGGGTTCTGTCTACGCCGATGCCGTCGCGGTCTGCGAAATGATACGTTCCCCATTTAGAGTACTCATACCCGTCCACGTCAGGGCCGTAGTGATAATGCGGCACGACCATCCAGCCCACACCAAGCGGAGATGTATAGTTCTCATAGGTCGGCCAGGATTCCATAAGAATGCCCAGAATCGTATTCGTCACAGCCTGATCCAAACCAAAGGTCATGCCCGTCCATTCCTCGGCGATCTCCTCCGCCGTCAGCTCTGGATTCCATAGCAGCCGGCCATACCCATAAAGGTTCGACTGGGCAAGATAGTGCCCCGTCCAGTTAAAATCATCACCGATGCTGGATACCGCCGTAATTCCGCTGTATTTGTACGGATGGACTTGTCCGGCCACAATATCCTTCACCTTGCTGCCCTCACCCTGGCAAAGCGTATCGAACTCTAATACCTCTTTCCATTGCGGGATCAAGTAGCACACATGTCTTTGCTGCCCCGTATATTCCTGGGTAACCTGAAATTCCAGCATTTGATTAGTACGCGCCATAGCGCCAAACAATGGCGATACCGGCTCCCTGACCTGGAAATCCATCGGCCCGTTCTTGATTTGCAGAATAACATTGTCCTTAAATCTGCCGTCCAGCGGCTTGAAATGGTCGTATGCGGCGCGAGCCCGATCGGTCTTGCGATCCCGCCAGTCCTGATGGCAATCATATACGAAGCATCTCCACAGGACGAGCCCGCCAAAGGGCTCCAGTGCCTCAGCCAGCATATTGGCTCCATCCGCATGATCCCGTCCGTAGGTGAACGGCCCAGGGCGGTTCTCGGAGTCTGCCTTGACCAGAAATCCGCCAAAATCGGCAATGTACCGGTAGACATCAGCCGCTTTCTGCTTCCACCATGCCTGAACTTCCGGCTCCAACGGATCCGCCGTGGACGTATCTCCCAGCTCGATCGGCGCAGCAAAATTCACGCTGAGGTAGAGGCGAATGCCGTAATCGCGAAACACATCGGCTACGCGGGCTACGTCAGGCAGCAGCTCCGGCGTGATCAGCTTCGTTTCTACCTCATGCACGTTCACATTATTGATGGCGATACCGTTAATGCCGACGGAGGCCAGCATTCTGGCATACTCCCGCACACGAGTCAGATCGGAGACGATTTTATTATCCTGATAAAATATCGAATGCCCCGCATATCCACGCTCAATGCTTCCGTCCATGTTATCCCATTGATTGAGCATGCGAAGCTGGTACTTCGGAATTTCTACCAGGTTCAGCGCTTCGGACGCCTGCCCGGTTTGCAGCAAACGCAGAAAATGAAAGACGCCGTACAGCAGTCCCTTTTCTGTTCCTCCCGCAATGAAAATATATTCCTTCCCTTCTCTCGCGGTCTTGCGGATGATATATCCTTCTTCCCCTAGGCGAGCGGCTTCCTCTGCCTCCAGCGCATCGTCCAGCAAGGGCATACTTCCGCTGCTTTCGAGCGTACCTATCGCCAAGAATCGGTCTGCAGCCGCCTCATGCCCTACGGACGGCTGCTCCCCTCTCAGGGAAGCAATACCCTTCGTCAACTCTTGAATTGCCGTGCGGAAAACCTTCGAGTGAACTCCCGCTGCGGTCACGATATGATTCAAATATCCTTCAATCGGCTTGATCGCTGCCGAGCGTTCCGCTGACGCCCCGTCGTACCGCAGCCAAGTCAAATCATAATTGCTGTTCATTTTTGCCACCCCTTATTCATTTCACGATTTCCGTCGGGTTCATACCCGTGATTTTCTTAAATACGGTGCTAAAGTACGGAACGTTCTTGTATCCGACCATTTCCGCGACTTCATACACCAATGCTTTCTTCTCCATTAAGAGTTCCCGAGCCTTCTCAATCCGCACTCTCGTCAAATAATTATTAAACGTCTCGCCTGTAATGTTCTTGAAAATCATCGACAGGTAGTTGCGCGAAATATACACTTTATCCGCCAGCCCGGCGAGGGTAATATCCTCGGCATAGTGCTCGTGAATATATTCCATCATAAAGTCGACGGCCTGCCGATGCTTGCCGTTTCCGCCCCACTCGCGGCTGCTGAACACGATTCCGATCTTGGCGCTCAGCCATTCGGCCAGCTCGGACGGACGTTTGAGATCGGCAATTTCGCGGGTAATGCAATCATTCGAGAAAATATCATCCAATACCGTACCCATCTCATAAAAGGCAAAGGCGATAATGCCCCACAGCTCGCCTGCCAGCATGCCGATGTACGGCTTCGTGATGCCCTCCTCTTTCTCTAAACGCGTCATATAATCGACGATAATTTTTCGCGCCTGATTTTCCTGCGACGTTCGGATGGCTCCCGCCAGCTCCAAGTACAGCTTAACGGGACGGATCGGCGTCTCCGCGCTTCCGCTCTGCAGTTCTTGCGTATAGACGTATAAATCATAGCCGGAAATCACCGGCTGGGGATTCAAATCGATGACACGGAAGGCTTCTTCCGTTGAATCGCCGATATCCTTTATGCTGCCCTTCCGCTCGCCGATTCCGATGCGGAGCTTCAGCTTCAAATAGCTCTGGACGCAATCGATCAAGCGAACGCCGAGCTGCTCCAGCCGCTGGCGCAGCCGCCTGTCGTTCTCCATGCGATCGCTATGCACGATAATCACGGAGCGGTTGGTGTGCAGATCCGTATAGTCAAAGGAGGAGAAAGCCTCCTCGGTTACCTCGCAAATAATATTGCTGATTGCAAAACGAAGGAGGCTCCAGTCTGGCAAGCTCAGCTTGGCTGCCCGTTGATCACGAACCAATTCAATGCCAAGAACGGTATGATCGCTTTCAGACCAGTAGCGATAAGGTGTCGGAATTTCCGTTTGAAGCCGGGAATTTTGCAGGGTACCCGCCGCAGCCGACTTGACCCATTCCTTCTCGACGAACGGCTCGTAGAGCCGCAGCTTCTGCAGCAGCTCATCCTGCTTCATGCGCCGTTCTTCCTGCTTCTCCAAATCGGCTATGGCCTGGCTCAACACAGATTTTAAGGTAGGAACGCTGACCGGCTTGGATAAGTAGTCGCTCACATTCAGGCGCAATGCCTGACGGGCATACTCAAAGTCCGAGTATCCGCTCAAAATAATGACTTTTCCCGCATACCCGTTTTGCCGCAGCTGCTCGATCATATCCAGACCATTCCGGACAGGCATATATAAATCGGTAATGACGATGTCGGGACTTGTGGACTGAATCATTTCCAGCCCTTCTTCTCCGTTCATCGCCTCTCCTGCCCACTCTGCATTCAGCTCATCCCAGGGTATCGCTCTCCTGATTCCCTGCAGCACCCCGCGGTCGTCGTCGATGATTCCAATTTTCCACATCTGTAGAGCCCCCTTCTCTTGCAACCGTGATGTTCTCGCACTGTGCTTCGTCGTGCCTCAGCAGCATACTCCGCATAATGCTTCGCAATGATGATAATACGTCATGCCCGATAAGCTGTTAAGCCTCTCAGGCATGACGTTATAATTTAGACCTTATTCGTACTCTTGCGCGGCCTTTTTCAAGGATTCATAAGCTTTCTCTGGCGTTGTTCTGCCGAAGCTCAGCTCATCGCGCACGAGCGGGAAGTCTTTATCGATGAAGTTCACCCAGCCTTCCGGCCCAGTCGTAAAGGTTTGCCCATCTGGAGTCGTTGCATCGATCAGCTTCATGCCGACTTTCTCGCCTTCCGGAAGGTTAGGAATCAGGCTGGCTGCGATCGTAGCATTGGCAGGTACTCCGCGAGCTGTTCCAAGAACTGCTCCTGCCTCCGGATCATTGATGAACCAGTCGATAAACTTCGCTGCTTCTTCTTTATGCTTGGAGTTTGGCGACAAGCTAAGGAACATGGACGGTTTCAACCAGCCTCCCGCTTCCTCGGCCCGCGGCATAGTTATAAGATCAAATGCCCCTTCTTTCATGCTATCCCATGTCGTGTAGTTGTTCGAGAAAGAATATCGGAACAATACTTTGCCGTTAACCAAAAGGTCAGCCGTCGGATCCATTTCCTTATCGGATGCGTTCAGATCCGCTGGAGGTACAAGTCCCTCATTGCGCAGCTGTTCGAACTTTTTCGTCCATTCCAGGAACGTCGCTTCATCGATGTTGAATTTACCGTCATCCGTAATCAGCGTTCCTTTGCCTTTGGCATAGTGATAAGCACTAAACATGAAGTAGTTGCCGGCATAATCCAAAGTAAAGTATTGGCCTTTAGCCAATTTAGGCTTTACTTCCTCCGCCAAGGCGAAGAAATCATCCCATGTCCAGCCGTCCTGCGGAGTAGATACGCCCAGTTTTTCCAAGGCGGCCTTATCATATATCATACCAAAAGCAACCGATCCCAGCGGAACTCCATACTGCTTGCCATCTTTTTGGCCAATCGGCAGCAGGCTTGGCGTCAATTCATCCAATTTAACCTTGGAATCGAGCTCTTCCAATTGGTTACGTGATGTCCAATCGGAAATCCAGCCTGGATCCATTTGCATAATATCCGGTTCGTTATGCGCTGCTGCCTGCGTGGACAGTTTATCTAGGTATCCGTCCATTCCGGAGTATTCCGGCTCGAAGGTCACATGCGGGTTTTTCTCCGTGTACAGTTCCAATGCCTTCAATGTAGCTTCGTGACGCGGCTGTGAGCCCCACCACATAATCCGTAATTTTACTTTGTCAGAAGCCGAATTAGATGCGGTCGGATTATCACCCGCCGTTGCTCCTGCATTATCTTCCTTACCGCCGCCACATGCCGCTAACAGCAAGGAGCATACAAGCAATGCTGCGACAATCTGGAATCGCTTCCATTTCATCATGTTGACTTACCCCCTAAAGAAAAAATATATTGTAGTCAATACTTATCCTATCAACTCCAAGTAAATCGGAGTATAAGAGAGATGCACAATTTATTATAAAATCGTCCGATTATATTTCACTCTTTCCCGGAGCTTCTTCAAGCCGCGGAAAGGTTATCGATACAACCGTTCCCCCCTGTTCCCCCTCCGCAAGCGAAATATCATAATCCTCTCCGAAATACGCAGTGAATCTTTCCCTCACGTTCCGTATACCGTATCCGCCCTTCCGTCGACTGTTTCCTTTGTCGTTGTTAGACAGCCCGCTGCCGTCATCTATAATTGTCATGCGTACGCGCGCGCCCTCCTCTGCCACCTTGATGACGATGCGGCCGCTCTGCCTTGAATTAAAGCCGTGAATAATCGAATTTTCTACGAAAGGCTGGAGCGTCATTTTAGGAATAAATAATTGAAGCAGATTCTGGGAAGCCTGCACTTCGTATTCTAGACCGTCCTCCCATCGCAGCTGCTGGATTTCTAAATAGCATTCCACATGGGTAAGCTCCTCACCAATCGTAATGAAGCTTTCCCCATGAGACAAACCAATGCGGAACATGCGGCCCATCAGCTCCAGGATGCGGCTCATTTTATCCTGGCCCTCCGCAATCGCCATCCAATTGAGCTGATCCAGCGTATTGTACAGAAAATGCGGATTAATATTCGCCTGCAGTGCTTCAATCTCAGCCTTGCGCTGCTGCTCGTAACGCTCGGCCAGCGATAAATACAAGGCCTCGATTCTCTCATTCAGTCTGCGATAGCCTGCGAATAGAACGCCAAATTCATTGGTATAGTCGCTCGTCAGTTCCGGCTGCTCTCCCCCGACCACATAAGTCTTCATCGCCTTCACAAGCTGGGCAATCGGCTTCATAAACTGCCGGCTTAACCAGAGCGTTAATAAGAAGGCCAAAACCAATGCCCCGATGCCGATTGAAATGATCGCCCCGGCCAGCTTCACGCTGCCCGCCGTAATTTGCTCCCACGGGGTAATCTCGACGAGCATCCAGTCGGAGTCCGCCACCTTCGAATAGACGATCAGGGAATCGATGCCATGCGGCTGCGTATGCAAGCGAAAGACGCCGGACTCGCCTACGAACCGCGGATCAGACTCCAGCAATCCAGCTTCCTGCATCGACTTTCCAACGCTGAGCAATTCCCTGCCGTTCGTATCCAGCATAATCCGGTTTGAATCCTGCGAGTATCCCTCAAGCATGCTTCGGATCCAATCGGCTTTCACGTGTACGACAAGAATACCCATAAATCGAGTATTATAATAAATTTTACGAGAAAAGCTCAGTACGGACGCTTCCCCTTTAAAGGTCGAAATTTGATGCTCCTCCGACCAAGCGAAGTCGTTTTTCTCCAAGGACGAATACCAGGATTGATCTACGGCCGCTTCTAACTCGTGAAACTGAATATAGCTTTGACGGTCACCCCATTGCGGCTGTTCCAGGTATAAATCGATGGCTTGTATTTGCGGGATCGAATAAGTTAGCTGAGCAAGAGCCTGCTTAATGCCCATCGATCTCCGGTATCGGTCGAATACATCGTCCTTGCCTGACAGAAACGCAAGCAAATCGTTATCTCTGGAGGTTGTCAGAGACACCTGCTCGATCGACGTCAGCCGACCGGTAATTTCATTATTCAGCTCCTCCAGCAGCCTCTTCTGGTAATAGGACGTATTCTCGGCCAATTCGCGGGATGAGATGGCGTAGCTGATCCACACTGTGCTCGCCAGCACAAGCGTGATCAGACCGGCGAAGCAGACGATGAACAGAAGATCGATACGGTATTTTTTGAATGGATTAGTCATGAAGACGTCCCCTTTTCCATATACGTTCAACTATCTTAAAAAAACATTGAAGCTGAGCCAGCCTCAATGTTTTCTCATTTTAATATATTATGTTCCGAACTGGCTACCCCTTAATTCCCGTCGTGGCCACGCCCTCTACAAAGTACTTCTGAGCGAAGGTAAACAGCACGGTTGCCGGTAGAATGGACACGAGCGACATCGCCAGCAGTTGTCCCCATTCCGCGCCTCCCTGAGCGTCGTTGATCATCCGCAAAGCCAGTCCTACCGTGTATTTATCGACGGAATTAATGTATAAGAGATGGCCGAGGAAATCGTCCCAATTCCACAGGAAGCAGAAAATGATGACGGTAACGATGGACGGCTTCATCAAAGGCATGATGATTCTCCAATAGATACCAAACCAGTTGCAGCCGTCAATTTTTGCAGATTCATCCAATTCCCGCGGAATACCGCGAATAAACTGGATGAGCAGGAAGACGAAGAAGGTTCCTCCCGCTCCCCCCGCTAAAGCGTGGGGCACGATAAACGGTAAATACGTATTGACCCAACCGAATTGGTGGAACATCGCGTACTGCGGAATAATGAGCACCTGTCCCGGCAGCATCAGCGTAAGCATAAGCAGGGAGAACCAGAAGCCCCGCAGCGGAAAGTCCAGTCTGGCAAATCCAAAAGCGACAAGCGTACTGGAAATCACCGTCACAATGATGACTGCAATAATGAGATAAAAGGTGTTCACATAGAAATCAGTAAACGTGAATCCTGGAACCGAATGCCAGCCTTTAATGTAGTTGGACCACTGGGGCACGGTCGGGAAAAGCGATGGCGAGCTCAGCTCCTGGTTGCTTTTCAAAGAAGCACCGACCCACCAAATGACCGGATAGACCATAATCAAGCTGAATACGATAAGCATCGCGTGGCGGATCAAGCTGTTCCATTTTGACTTGGTCATTTTCTTTTCCCTCCTTGGCTCTCGGATTCGTAGAATACCCAGTATTTTGACGTAAGATTAATGACAACGGCAGCAGCGACGATCAACAGCAGCATAATCCAGGCCAATGACGAGGAATAGCCCAGCTGATAGCGGCTGAATGCCCGCTCATACAAGTAAAGCGCATACACATAGGTGGAGTTCATCGGGCCTCCGGCGGTAATCACATAAGCAGGCGTGAACACCTGGAAGGAGTTGATAACCCCCATAATGAGGTTGAAATACAGTGTTGGCGACAGCATCGGCAGCGTAATTTTGAAAAATTGTCTTAGCTTGCCCGCACCGTCCACGGCCGAAGCTTCGTAAAGGTCAGTCGGAATCTGCTTCAAGCCGGCAAGGAAAATAACCATCGAAGAGCCGAACTGCCATACCGACAGCACGATCAGCGACCAGAGCGCCGTATCGGGGTTCGTCACCCAGCCCGTGCCTGGAATGCCGAAGATGCCAAGGATTTTGTTGAAGAAGCCGTCTACGCCAAAGATGTTTTTCCATAGCAGGGAAACCGCGATACTCGCCCCGATCAAGGACGGAAAATAAATGGCCGTACGATAGATTGAAATCCCGCGCACCGCCTTATTCAGCAGCATGGCCACAAGCAGCGCAGCAATGAGCTTCAGCGGCACCGAGGCCAGCACGTAATAAAACGTGATTTTGATCGATTGAGCGAATTTCTCGTCCGCCGTAAAAATACGATTGTAGTTTTCCATGCCGACCCATTCGATCGGCTTCATTAGAGTATAGTTGGTGAAGGAATAATATAGGGACAACAGCATCGGATAGGCCGTTAACGCCAAAAACCCGATCAGCCACGGGGAAATGAATAAATAACCTGCAATGGGAGAGTCCCAACGCTTGAGAAATGATTTTTTACGCACAGGTGTCCCGGAAGCTAAAGGTGTTGTTCGTTCCATGAGTTCACTCTCCTTTTCTGTACTTTTAGTATAGATGGAGAGTCCCGGGGAGCTACAGGAGACAATTGCTCAAAATCATTCAATATTTTCAGAATATCCGAGGTGCAGTGAAATAAAAAACCGTCCGGCAATTTGAAATTGCTCCGGACGGTACTGTAGATATGGCGAATCTGAATTGAACTGCTCTAAAATTGGCACATTGGCGGATATACGTTAGTGCTTTTCACATTGGGACAGATTGGGACAGTTGATCCCCTTCACATTGGCACATTAGTGCACTTCGCACTGGTTCATTGGCGGATTTGCATCGCTGTACTTCACACTAGCACAAGTATTAGTGCTCTGGTGCTTGGCGCACGAATTAAGGCTAATATGGTCGACAGCCATCCAAGCTTGCCTCGAACCACACACCGTGCACACAGGGAGCAGTGCGCACGCAACGCCATGTCTTGATTTAACTGGATTTCTTGTGCCTATTTTAGTTCCATCACGACAGTGACGCGAAATAGCTGTACTTCGTGTATTTAAAACATCGCTTTTTAGCTTTCTCCCCTTTAAACCTCTTTTTAACTGCCAAAAATCCAACTAACAGTACATTCAGCGATAGAGTGCAGATTTTAAATACAACAAATCCAGTTATTGTGTGACTACCCCTGCAAAATTAAACTTTAAAGTGTTCGATTTTGGTCTGCATATCCGCAGCCATCCGGGCAAGTCCATCCGCAGCGGATGAAATCTCCTCCATCGATGCCAGCTGCTCCTCCGTGGCCGCCGTAACGCTCTGGAAGGAATCCAAGCTTTGCTGCGAGCTTTGCGAAATATGCTTCACGGAATTGGCAATTTCCTCTGCACTCGCCGACATTTGCTGCGTAATTGCGGATACATCGTGAATTTGCTCTGTAATATGCCGTGTCGAATCCTGGATTTGCTGGAATGCATTCTGCGCTTCCGCAGTTACGGTGATGCCGCGCTCCACGTTGCCCGTGACCTCTTCATTCATGACTGCATATACCTTCTCCGTCAGGCTGGCCATCTGCACGATTTCCTCGCCGATTTGCTCCGCCGTCAGTCTGGACTGCTCGGCCAGCTTCCGTACTTCGCCCGCTACGACGGAGAAGCCGCGTCCTTCCTCGCCGGCACGTGCCGCTTCAATGGCTGCATTCAGCGCCAGCAAATTCGTCTGTACGGCGATATCCGAGATCGCGGTGCTCATTCCGGCAATGCGAGCACTAAGCTCGTTCATCTTGTGCATCAGCTCGGCCGACTGCCCCGTCGACCGGCGGATTTCCTCCATCTGCAGCCCTACTTGATCTACCTTTTCGCTGCCATAGCTGACATCCTCCACCGTCTTCGAGGATGACTCGACGATAGCTCCCGAAGCTTCAGCGATTTTATAAATGCCCTGGGACATCTCCTCCATCGTCTTGGCGCTTTCCATCGAGACTTTTGCCTGTTTTTCCGCCCCTTCGGAGGATTCCTGCACCAGATCCACGACATGCTCGACCGTTTTCGCATTCTGCTCCGTACCTGCCGTCAGCTCTTCGCTGGAGGCGGCAAGCTGGCTGGAAATTTCGGCGACGTCCATGACCATCCCGCGGATCGAGGCGACCATTTCGTTATAATTTTCGGCCAATTGGCCGACTTCATCTTTCCGCTTGATCTGGACTTCCTCATTCAAATAGCCTTCTCCTACCCGCTTAGCCGAACGGTTCAGCTGCTCGATCGGGCGCGTCACGCTGCGAATGATCAGGAACAACACAATGCCTGAGACAACAAGAGCGATACCGAGCACTATGAAGGATGTCCACATAATCGGGGCGGTCGCTCTAGCGAACTCATTGATTTCCAGCACTCCAACAACCTTTAAGCCCGTCAGCTTATTGGTTACAACGTAGCCCCGCTGAGGATTGCCGGTCAATGGACTCTTGTAATCGATAAAACCGGACTCCATCGCCTGAATCTGCGAAATATGCTCTCCCGTAGCTTCCTCCCCGGGCTCGTACGAAGGGTGATAAGTATATTTACCGCTGCGATCCAGCAAGTATACGTACCCTTCGCTGCCGATCTCTACATTATCCGTAAATTCATTGATTTGGGTCATATTATAGGATGCCGTTATGGCCCCCTGCCCATCCGGAAGCGCCCGGCTGATGAACAGGTTGTGATTCCCCGTAGTAGCTGATTTAAAAGGATCAATGATTACTGTATTCGTCGGGTCAGCAAGCGCGGCTTTATACCAGTCTCGTTCCGTTGGATCGTATTCATGCGGCCCTGGATCAGGCGCCTTCATAAAAGCCTTATTATTGTTTCCGACAGTAAGCAGTTCAAGCTCAGGATGCTTCTCCATGAACAGCTCCATCAAAGCCTGCAGCTCGGGAGATTTGGCGTCAATTTGCTCCGCATTCATTTGCATGACCAGCTGCTCTATATTCCGAACCTGCGCACCAATGGCCAGATCCAGAGATTCGTTCATCAGCTCGACGCTGGTTCTAGCGGAATTCTCAATCTTGGATTCCAGCTCATACCTTGCACTCGTTATACTGGATACCACGATTAATAAATTTGGTACAACTAACATAATAGTAAAAACAAGCAATAAACGATTGCGAAGCGATCTGAACTCGATCATTCGGCGCAAGCTCGACCATATTTTTCCCATCTTCTTCTCTCCCTCAAGATCTTTTAGATGTACTGCTTAGTTATTGCGAATTCGATTGATTTTTCTTCCTCCTTAAGCCATCACAGCTCACCCACCTTAATGCGACTTCTGACTAGTCTCCCTGCAGCATTTAATAAGCTGATATTATTAAATCGCTTCATTCCATCCGAATATCTTTTTTCTCTGTGTTAAGCAGAGTCTCAATGCCTGCTTTTTCTTTTTCACCTAGCTCAAAACAACTAGATTTTTGCTTGAATTTGTTGAGTCAATGATTCTCTATATTTATTTTCGACAAAAAACGATAATTTTTTATACTTTTTATGAAAATATTCAGAAAAATAATGATGGTTTACTGATAATTTACCGCGCTTTCATTTGTTTTCTTCCTCGAAATGTGATTTTTGCACAAAAAATAGGCTAAGACGTAAAACGTATAGCCCTAATCGTAATCTTGTGAACCCTCATCATAAATACAACTCCTGCGGGTCAGGCTACTTGTTAATTAGAAACAAGCATTACAGTGAAAATCATTATAGTATTTTGGTAAGTATGATAGTAATTCTTTCTTATATTTTAGAAAGGTCGAGTATAGGACGACACATCCCCTACTCGACCTTTTTCTATGTGAAACATGAAATTTTTCCGTGCTATAATGCTCGCAATGAATGTAGTTACAGCTTGAAGTACTTTACAGCTTAAAGTGCTCTATTTTGGTCTGCAGATCAGCAGCCATTCGAGCTAAGCCCTCAGCAGCCGCTGAGATTTCCTCCATGGATGCCAACTGCTCCTCCGTTGCGGCAGTAACGCTTTGGAAGGAATCTAGGCTCTGCTGCGAAGTCTGGGCAATGTTGCTAACAGAACTGGTAATTTGCTGGGCACTAGCCGACATTTGCTGCGTAATCGCAGATACATCATGAATCTGCTCGGTAATATGACGGGTCGAGCGTTCAATCTGCTGAAATGCATTCTGTGTCTCGGTAGTAACACTAATACCTCGCTCCACATTATCCGTGACCTCCTGATTCATTACGGCATAGGCTTTCTCGGTCAAGCTCGTCATTTGAATGATTTCTTCTCCAATTAACTCGGCTGTCACTTTGGACTGCTCGGCCAGCTTCCGCACCTCAGTGGCTACAATAGAGAAGCCTCTGCCATGCTCGCCTGCACGGGCAGCTTCAATAGCTGCGTTCAATGCCAGCAAGTTTGTCTGCACGGCAATATCCGATATTGCCGTGCTCATGTCTGCAATTTCGGCGCTTGCTTCGTTCATACGATGCATCAGCTCAGCTGACTCTTGCGTCGAGCGGCGGATTTCCTCCATTTGCAGGCCAACCAGCTCAACCTTTTCATTGCCGTAGCGGACATCCCCTACCGTCTGGGAAGATGATTCGACGATGGTTCCCGAAGCTTCGGCAATTTTATAGACCCCCTTCGACATTTCCTCCATCGTCTTGGCACTTTCCATCGATTCTGTAGCTTGTTTCTCTGCCCCAGCAGACGATTCCTGCACCAAATCAACGACGTGCTCCACCGTCTTCGCATTCTGCTCTATACCTGCCATCATCTCCTCACTGGAAGCGGCAAGCTGACTTGATACTTCTGCAACGTCCATAACCATCATCCGAATCGAGGCAACCATTTCGTTGTAATTCCCCGCCAATTGCCCGATCTCGTCTTTTCGCTTAATTTGAACCTCCTCATTAAGATAGCCTTCTCCCACACGTTTAGCGGAGTTGTTCAACTGCTCAATAGGACGTGTTACACTTCGAATGACAATGAATAGTAATATTCCTGATACAATCAATGAAATACCAAGTACGATAAGTGAGATCCTTAAAATCGGCAGCATCGCTTTATCAAACTCTTTAATTTCCAATACACCGACAATTTTCATGCCTGTAAGTTCATTTGTTTGGACGTAATGGTGTTGATGATCGCCGGTCAATTCATCATCTACTTCCATTAATCCCGATTCCATAGATAGAAGCTGCTGAATATATTTTCCCGCAGCCTCTTCCCCAGTCTCATATGTAGGATGGGAAAGATATTTTTTGTTGCGATCAAATATGTATATATATCCTTCTTCCCCCAATTTTGCATTCTGTGTTAACTCATTGACTTTGGACATATCCAAAGATATTGTAATCGCACCTTGGCCATCTGGTAGTGCCCGGCTAATATATATATTATAATTACCGGTAGTACTGGATTTAAACGGATCAATAATTACCGTATTCGTCGGATCGGCCAGTGCAGTCTTATACCAATCTTTCGTTTCTGCATTTTCCTCCTCCTGCCCATGCCTACGATCTGGCGCTTTCATCCATGCCCCTCTATTATTTCTCACCGTTAGAGTTTCAAGCTCAGGGTTTTTCTCCATGAACAGCTCCATGAGGTCTTGTAGCTCAGGGGAGTTCACATCAACCTGCTCTGAATTCATTCTCATAACTAATTCCTCTACATTACGCATCTGTGCAACTATTGCAAGATTAAGAGCCTCATCTAGCAATTTGATGCTAGATACAGCAGTTTCCTCCATTTTAGCCTCCAGCTCATCATGGGCACTTTCAAGGCTAAATATGACAATTAACAAATTAGGTATGATTAATATAATGGCAAATATAATAAATAGACGATTACGCAATGACCTTATCTCCAACAAATGGCTAATGCTGGACCAAATTTTCTTCATGTAGTTCCCTCCGTAAAATAAAACTTCTATTTATGGTAAAGCACAATCTGACAAAAGCTGCGAGCCCCCCGTGCCTCTCATATTATCCCTCCCTTTTAAAGCCACTCTTCTCAAACCTTTCAATTTTTAAAGTTTGAATTTCGATATTCTTGAAAAAATCAATAACCTATATATCTTTCTTCGACAAAGTTTGATAATTTTTTACGAATCTATTGACATATTCAAGTAATTCATTCTCTTTTCATTTGGTTTTTCATTTGCCGTTCATTTATTTTTTAAATTTTTCCATCGTTCCTTTAATTTCTCATAGGTTTTTGATCAAATCACAACAGAGCTTGTTCGGCTTCACGGAGCACTTATCAATTTAATCATCTAAGCAAAAAAAGAACAGGCTCTGTCCAAAGGACAATTCCTGTTCTTTATACTTTTTCCTTCAACACTACTTTTTCTCTCAATTTTACGGTTTACTCAAAACTGTTATTTGATCCAGATATACCACATGATGAGTACTACTTACTCTTCTCCAAATATTCCTGCACCCATTGCCCGGTAGCCTGCAATTTCTCCTCCGCCCGGCTGATTGCAGCTGCCACTTGGCTTGTTGCCGTTCCGCCGTATACGTTGCGTGCGTTAACGACCGTTTCAGGCTGCAGTACTTCATAAATGCTGTCGTCAAACAGCGGCGAAAATTGCTTGAACTCCTCCAGGGATAAATCAAGCAAATATTTATTGTGCTGGATGCAATACAATACCGTCTTGCCGATGACTTCATGCGCCTGGCGGAACGGCAATCCCTTGTTCGCCAGGAAGTCCGCGATGTCGGTCGCATTGGAGAAATCCTTGTTCACGGCCTCGCGCATTTGCTCCTTGTTCACCTTCATCGTAGCAATCATCGGGGCAAACAATTGCAGCGCTCCCTCCAGCGTAGCTACTGTATCGAACATGCCTTCCTTATCTTCCTGCATATCCTTATTGTAAGCCAGCGGCAAAGATTTCAGCACCGTCAGCAGTCCCATCAAGTTGCCGTAGACGCGGCCGGTCTTGCCGCGCACGAGCTCAGGCACGTCCGGATTTTTCTTCTGAGGCATAATGCTGCTGCCCGTACAGAAAGCATCATCCAGCTCAACAAAGCGGAACTCGGTGCTGCTCCACATCACCAGTTCCTCACTCAAACGAGATAAATGCATCATCAGAATCGAGGCGTCTGCCAGAAACTCCAGGATGAAATCACGGTCGCTGACCGCATCCAGGCTGTTCTCATAGACGCTGTCGAAATGAAGCTGCTCAGCTACGAAATGGCGATCAATCGGGAAGGTGGTTCCGGCTAGAGCCCCCGCGCCGAGCGGCAGAACGTTAATCCGCTTGTAGCTGTCCTGCAGGCGCTCGATATCCCGCCCGAACATCGATACATAAGCCAGCAAATGGTGAGCGAACAGAATCGGCTGAGCCCGCTGCAAATGGGTATAACCCGGCACAATTGTATCCAGGTTGGCTCTCGCTTGTCCAATCAAAGCCTCCTGCAAATCATGCAGCAGTCCCACGAATTCGACGACCCGCTTGCGCAAATAAAGGTGCATGTCCGTCGCCACCTGATCGTTTCGGCTGCGGCCTGTATGCAGCTTGCCGCCAACGGATCCGATTTCCTCGATCAGGTTCTTCTCAATATTCATATGAATATCCTCATCCGAGACGGAGTACTCCAGCTCTCCGCCGCGGATTTTTTGCAGTACGGATTGCAACCCTTCTTTAATCTTCTCGGCATCCTCTTCAGGAACGATTCCGCATTTGGCCAGCATCGCCACAT
Organism: Paenibacillus lentus; assembly: GCF_042714055.1. Lineage (GTDB taxonomy): Bacteria > Bacillota > Bacilli > Paenibacillales > Paenibacillaceae > Fontibacillus > Fontibacillus lentus_A. Next base: position 546,372 of record NZ_JBHGVC010000004.1, on the reverse strand, counting down.
GCGCCAGACTTCCCTGCACATCCTCCTCGGCCAGCGCCTTGTCAAACCCGATGGATGCGGTATATTGTTCAACTAGTTTGTTGGTCTGCTTCGTAAAGCGGCCTCCCCATAGCTTGCTCACCCAATTCACTCCTTATCTGTTTCAAACCCCATACGGATTCAATCTTCTAGTTCGGTATTTCTAGCTTATTCTTATAATTCAAATCTTATCTGATTCAAACCGTAGGCCGTCTCCCATATCGTGGTTCATATGTGAAAACGGCCGCAGGTTCAGGTGGAATCATTCAATTGTTGACAGCCCATCGTTTCAGGCTGAAGCTTTTACTTGCCGCTTTGCTCTACGCCGGAGCTTACTTTCAAGCGCAGTGCATTAAGACGGATAAAGCCGGTCGCATCCCCTTGATCATAAGCTTCGGTTGGATCTGCCTCCATCGTAGCAATGTCCGGATTGTAAAGGCTGACTGGGCTTTTGACGCCGGCAGCGATGATGTTGCCTTTATACAGCTTCACGCGTACCGTTCCGGTAACGTTTTTCTGGCTTTCCGTAACAAGCGCCTGCAATGCAAGACGTTCCGGAGCGAACCAGAAGCCATTATACACAAGCGTGCTGTAGCGGGTAATCAAGCTGTCGCGCAAATTCATCACTTCACGATCCATCGTGAGGGATTCCATTTTGCGATGAGCAGCAAACAGAATCGTGCCTCCCGGTGTCTCATATACGCCGCGGCTTTTCATGCCGACGAAGCGGTTCTCAACCATATCCACCCGGCCAATGCCGTGCTTGCCGCCGAGCTCGTTCAGCTTCTCCATCACGCCAAGCGGGTCAAGACGCTGCCCATTGAGGCCAACGCAGTTGCCTTGCTCGAAATCCAGCTCCAAATATTCCGGTTGATCCGGCGCATCCTCTGGATCTACGCTGAGCAAATACATGTCCTTGCTTTCCGCTGCGCTGGCATCGAACCAAGGATCCTCGAGAACGCCGCTCTCATAGCTGATATGCAAAAGGTTGCGATCCATCGAATACGACTTCGCGGCAGACGCCGTTACCGGAATGCCGTTCTCTTCCGCGTAGGCGATCATTTCGGCACGTCCCGGGAAGCGGTCGCGGAATTCGCTTAGACGCCATGGTGCGATTACGTTAATTTCCGGGGCCAGGCCTGCGACAGCCAGCTCGAATCTCACCTGGTCATTCCCTTTCCCCGTAGCTCCGTGAGCGATAGCTGTTGCACCTTCCGCACGCGCGATTTCAACCATGCGCTTGGCAATCAGCGGACGGGCAATACTCGTCCCGAGCAAATATTGTCCCTCGTACATGGCACCGGCCTGGAACATCGGATAAATGAAGTCCTTGGCGAATTCCTCGCGCAGATCGTCAATATAAACTTTGGAAGCCCCGGTGGCCAGCGCTTTGGCCTCAAGTCCGTCGAGCTCTTCTTTCTGCCCGATATCTGCCGTGAAGGCGATGATTTCGGCATCATACGTCTCTTTGAGCCATTTGAGAATAATGGATGTATCCAAGCCGCCAGAGTAGGCTAATACGATTTTATTTTTTGCCATAATGAATGATCCTCCTAAAAGTTGGCATTGCTCACAAGCCCTTATACATGTTAATTCATATATCTCTAAGTTACCTGCGTGTCGTTCCGCTTTTTACATAAAGTCCCTTTTTATCCGATCAGAGCCGCCATCAGTGCTTTCTGGGCATGAAGACGGTTCTCCGCCTGATCCAAAATAATCGAATTTTTGCCGTCGATAACCCCTTCGCTCACTTCCTCGCCGCGATGGGCAGGCAAACAGTGCATGAACAAATAATCCGGCTTGGCATGCTGCACTAGCTCTTCATCAACCTGATAATCGGCAAAGGCCGCCTCGCGCGCCTTCTGCTCCTCCTCGAAGCCCATGCTGGCCCAAACGTCCGTATAAATGACGTCAGCCTGCCGAGCAGCCGCTTTCGGATCGCGGATGACCTCAATAACCGCTCCGGTCTCCTTGGCGATTTGCTGCGCCTCTGCTGTAACTTGCGCATCCGGCCCGTAGCCTTCCGGGCTCGCCACAGAAATATGAACGCCAAGCTTGGCGCAGCCGATCATTAGAGAATGAGCCATATTGTTCCCGTCGCCGATGTAAGCCAGCTTCAGGCCCTTCAGGGCTCCCTTATACTCATAAATAGTCTGCAAATCTGCGAGGACTTGGCAAGGGTGCGCCAAATCGCTGAGGCCGTTAATGACCGGTACGGTAGCATGACGGGCCAGCTCCACGACATTATCGTGACCGAAGGTACGAATCATAATGCCGTCCAGGTATCTCGACATGACAGCCGCCGTATCGGCAATCGTCTCTCCGCGTCCGAGCTGGATATCGTTTTTGCTCAAAAACAGGGCGTGCCCGCCAAGCTGGTAGGTTCCCACCTCAAAGGATACCCGCGTCCGCGTCGAAGATTTCTCAAAAATAAGACCGACGGTTTTTCCTTTTAACGGATGATAGACTTCACCTTTCTTGTGCTTGGTCTTGATCTCAACCGCCAAATCAATTAAATACTGAATTTCTTCCGTCGTATAATCGTTGAGCTCAATGAAATCGCGACCGCTCAAGTTAAATGTATTATGCTTCGTTGCATCTGGTTGACTCATTTTATGCTTCCTCCTCGGATGTATGGGCGGAAATAATCGCAGCCAGCGTATCGACAGCTTGATCGATCTCCTCCCGGCTCACGTTCAAGTTAGGCAGCAGGCGAATGACGTTCGGCCCTGCCGTCACGAATAGCAATTTGTTCTTCTGGCCCTCGGTAACCAAATCCGCTACCGGTTCGGCGCATTCGATGCCGATCAGCAGGCCTTTGCCGCGAATGGCCTTCACGAATGGTTCATCCTGGAAAGCCTCGTGAAGCCGCTCGTGCAAGTACTTGCCCATTTCCTCCGCACGCTGCGGAATGCCGTCCTCCAGCATAGTTTCAATCGTAGCAACGACGGCTGTCGCAGCTACCGGATTGCCGCCGAACGTGGTTGCATGGCTGCCCGCCGTGAACGCTTCACGCAGATATTCCTTCGCGAGCATCGCCCCGACGGACAGTCCGCTTGCAATGCCCTTTGCGGAAGTGAAAATATCCGGCTCAATGCCATAATGCTCGTGCGCGAACCATTTACCGGTTCGGCCCATGCCCGTCTGCACCTCGTCTACGATCAGCAGGATGCCCTCTTCTTTGCATAGTGCGACAAGCTCTTGAACGAAGTCCGGGTCTACCGGATACACGCCGCCTTCAGCCTGGATCATCTCAAGCATAACCGCCGCCGTATTTGGCCCAATTGCCGCCTTAAGCGCCGGCATATCGTGCAGCGGCACCGTCTTGAAGCCTTCCGGCAGCGGCAGGAAGCCCTCCTTCACCTTCTGCTGGCCCGTAGCCGTCAGCGTAGCCAGCGTCCGTCCGTGGAACGACTGCTCGAATGTAATCACTTCGTAGCGGCCAGTTCCTTTTACCTTCTGGTGATAACGGCGCGCCAGCTTAATCGCAGCTTCATTCGCCTCCGCCCCGCTGTTGCAGAAAAACACGACATCGGCACAGGTGACCTCTGTCAGCAGCTGCGCAGCCTTTTCCTGCTGCGGGATATGGAACAGATTCGATACATGCCACAGCTCATCCAGCTGAGCTTTTACCTTGGCCGTTACCTTTTCCGGGGCATGCCCCAAGTTCGTGACCGCCAATCCGCTCATAAAATCGAGATACCGATTCCCCTGGTCATCCCAAAGCCAGCTCCCGTGTCCTTTGACGAGACTGATCGGATAACGGGCATAGCTAGGAAACAGTGCGCTTTTCTTCCCTGTGTCCGCAGCTTGGGTTGCCTTTGCTTCTTTAAGATCACTTTGTGCCATCGCTTGTCAACTCCTATCGTTTAGATCAACTCTCTTATTTCACTCTATTAACTATAACGCAGACCAGAAAGGCAGGCTACTGCATCCGCACGATTTTAGTTCCGATTTCCTCGCCGGCAAGCACACGGCTTAAAATGCCCGGCTCGCTGCCGTCCACGATGATGACCTCTTGGACTTTGCCATGAATGCAGGCAATGGCCGCTCGCACCTTCGGAATCATGCCTCCGTAAATCTCCCCGGTTTGGATCATGTCTTCAATTTCCTGTACCGTCACCGACGGTAGAACTCTTTTTTCCCCGTTTACGGTTTTCAGAATTCCCGGGACATCGGTCACGACGATCATCCGCTCCACTCCGAGCTCTGACGCTACCGCTCCGGCCGCCGTATCCGCATTAATATTATAACGCTGTCCATCGGCATCCACGCCAAGCGGAGCAATAATCGGCATAAAGCCGAGCTTCACTACGCCCTCGATCAACGCGGCGTTTACCTCGGTGACGTCACCGACAAGCCCTACCTCGGCGCTCGCAGCCACCGGCTGAGCGGTAATCAGTTGGCCGTCTATGCCGGACAAGCCCAGCGCCTTGCCTCCGGACTGCCCGATGCGCCGCACGATACCTTTATTGATGCTCCCGGCAAGCACCATCTCTACGACATCAAGCACATCCTCGGATGTATACCGCAGACCGTTCACAAATTTGGTTTCGATGCCAAGTTTGCTGAGATTGTCGGAAATCGCCGGCCCGCCACCGTGAACGATGATCGGCTTAACCCCGTTCTCCTGCAGCTTAACCAGATCCTCGAAAAAGGAATCCGGAAGCTCTGCGAGCGTGCTGCCTCCGCACTTCATGACGAACGTACCGCCTGCCGCAGGCTGATTGTTTGTAGTCTTGTTGTTATTCAACGCTGTCCTCATCACTCCAAAACTCCTCTCCGAATCTCATGGGATCTTCCCATATATTTCGTTAATAAAAAGTTTGCTTACAGCTTCTTTATGGGCTCATTATTTCTTCTTAGCCCTTAAAAGCCTCATTTCTTTCTATGCGTCGTTTTTATAAAACCTCGATCTTCCGCCTTTTGAACTTCCGCTCTTAAGTACGGTAGGCCGCGTTAATTCGGACATAGTCATAGGTCAGGTCACAGCCCCAGGCAGTGGCCCGGCCTTCCCCGTGATGCAGATGTACATGGATAACCACCGTATCCCCCTGCAGGTAGGCCAGCGCCTCTTCTTCATCAAAAGGAATCGGACGGGAGCCCGTCAGCACATTGATACTGCCCAGCGAAATATCTACCGTATCCGGGTTTACCGGCTCGCCGGCGCGGCCCACCGCCGCGATAATGCGGCCCCAGTTCGCATCGGCGCCGAATACAGCCGATTTCACCAGGCTTGAGCCGATCACCGTCTTGGCAATGGCCCTGGCCGACAGATCGCTGACCGCGCCCTCCACGTTCACCTCTACGAGCCGCGATGCACCTTCCCCATCTCGCGCAATCGCCTTGGCGAGAACCTCGCATACGTAGCCAAAGCCCGCTGCAAAGCTCTCCCAGTCAGGGTGCTGCGGCGTCAAGGTCTCATTGCCCGCAAGCCCGCTCGCCATGGCTAACAGCATATCATTCGTGCTCGTATCCCCATCCACCGTAATCATGTTGAAGGTAGCATCGGTCACCCGCCCGAGCAGTCCTTGCAGAGCCTGAGGCTCAATATCGGCATCGGTCGTTACAAAGCCGAGCATGGTCGCCATGTTCGGATGAATCATCCCCGAGCCTTTGGCCGCTCCGGCGATATTCACTTCCCGGCCATTCACGTTCAGCTTCACGCAGACCTCTTTCTTGACGAGATCCGTCGTCAGAATCGCTTGGCAGAACTCCTCGGCGCCATCGGCTCCGCCCGTCAACACGGCCGGCAGTTCTTGGATTCCCGCATTCACCCGCTCCATCGGCAGCAGCTCGCCAATGACACCCGTGGACGCCACGGCGACCTCCTCGGGACGAAGTCCGAAGGCTTCGGCCGTCGCTGAGCGCATGGCATAGGCATCCTCCTCGCCCTGCTTGCCTGTGCAAGCATTGGCGTTGCCGCTGTTGACGACGATCGCCCGCAGGCGCTGGCTGCCCGAGGCGAGGCTTTCGCGCGTCACCTTGAGCGGAGCGGCCTGGAATACATTCAATGTATACACAGCCGCTGCTACAGCAGGAACTTCACATACGATCGCGCCCAGATCGTTGCGCGATGTTTTTTTCAGACCGCAATGCAGCCCCCCTGCCTGAAATCCTAGCGGCGTTGTAACTGTACCATCTCTAACTACCGTGAACTTAGTAACCTCTCCCATGACGCTCTCCCCTCGTTATTACGGATAAACCGGACTTAGCTTCAGTCCTGTCGTTTCATCCCAACCCATCATTAGATTCAAATTTTGAATGGCCTGACCTGCCGCACCTTTTACCACATTATCAATAACGGATACGATCGTTAATCTTCCTGTACGATGATCGGCCGCAAAACCGATATCGCAATAGTTCGAGCCGAACACTTCCTTCGTTGCCGGCCATTTGCCTGCCTCCCGGATCCGCACGAACGGTCTTCCTTCATAATACTGACGATACAGCTCGGTAAGATCCTCTTCGGTATAAGCGCCTTTCAACTTGGCGTACATCGTGCACATAATCCCCCGCGTCATAGGTACCAGATGAGTCGTAAAGGTTACTGTCACCGGCTCTCCCGCGATTTGAGCCAGACTTTGCTCAATTTCCGGAATGTGCTGGTGCTTGTTAATTTTATAAGCTTTAAAATTTTCATTCATTTCCGCATAATGCGTCATCAGGCTAGTGCCCCGGCCCGCGCCGGAGACCCCGGACTTCGCATCGATAATAATTGTGGCCGGATCGATCCAGCCCGCGCTTAAAGCCGGAATTAAGCCCAGCAGCGTCGCCGTCGGGTAGCAGCCCGGATTCGAAATGAATTCCGAGCCGCCTACATCGTCGCCGTAGATTTCGCATAATCCGTACACCGCCTGTTCCAGCGCGTGCGCCTCTGGAGCATCATGTTTGTACCAAGCCTCATAGACCGAGCCATCCTTGATCCGGAAGTCTCCAGAGAGGTCAATGACCTTGACGCCCGTCTCCAACAATTGAGGCACGAGCTTGCTGCTCACCCCGGAAGGCGTTGCCGTGAATACGACATCCGCCTTCTTGGCGATCTCGGCTGGATCGACTCCATCCAAATCCCGTACTAAAATGTCCGATAAATGAGGGAATCCGTCCGTAATAGGCACTCCCGCGCTTGAAGCCGAGATGACGGAGACGATCTCCGCCTGCGGATGTCCCAATAAAAAACGAATCAGCTCCACCCCTCCATACCCTGTAGAACCGACGATAGCCACTTTTACTTTGTCTGCATGTCCGTTCGCATTTCCATTTCCGTTTCCGTTTACGTTATTCGTCACAGCCATAACCTCTCTTTCCTCTCCCTACAATTTCGGTATGTCTCTTGGCGTTCCCTGCTAGCTTGCTATCCGAAAGTAAAATATGTATTATTATACGATTATACTTATATAAATACAACTGGCTTGCATAATTATTTATTGCAGCAAAAATTGTCAGTGGAATGCGTATGAGTAATTAGCGATTATCAGGTTTGGGAGCCCAATTTCTCAAAAAGTAACTCCACGTTAGATTTGCTGTTTTTGATTAACTGGATTTTGTGTATCTACTTTCGGTTCATGGGACGGTTTACGCAGATTAGCTGGATTTTGTGTTTCTAAATCATCCCTTTTCGCCTTACTACTGTTAAAGTTCATTTTTTAACTGCAGGAAATCCATTTAATTGTGTATTTCAGTGGTTACCCCCTCATTTAAATACATGAAGTCCAGTTAACATTTGCATCGATTTCGGCGGATCGGTGCATCCGCTATATGAACAGCTTATTGGGTCTTAACAGGAATAATGAATCTTTCTCCTTTTATCGGATCTTATCGAGCTTACAGGACTTTATTAGAATCTATCTAGTTGGAGCAGGGCGTATCGGAGATGCTATCCCATGGTAACCAATTTGATCTCCTTTTGACATATGTACTTTTGCCTCTAACAAACCCGAGTCCTACATCTGTTAGCATCTGACCAATACCTCTCAACAAAAAAAAGAACCCGAGCACATGCTATATGCCCGGATTCTGTCCACATCTCATTTATTTTGTTTATTGCGTCTTCCCAGTGAAAATCCTTCGCCCAGCACTTCATGAGCATTCGAAATGATCACAAATGCCGTAGGCTCAATGGATTGGACTAACGTCTTGAGGCGGGTCACTTCGCTCTGCCCGACCACGACCATTAATACCGTTCTGTCATCCCCGGTATAACCACCTTGGGCAGACAGCTTGGTTAGCCCCCGATCCAGATGGTGCAGGATCCCATTCGTTATTTCGTCCGTTTTATCGGCGATAATATAGGCTACCTTCGTGTAGTTGAATCCGAGTTCCACCACGTCAATGAACTTGCCTGTAATGTATAGACCGATCAAAGCGTAAAGCGCCCGTTCCGGCGACAAGACGATACCTGCCAGCACAATGACCAATCCATCCATCAGCACCACGCAGAGCGACAGGCTGAGACCGCTGTACTTCTGAATGATTTGCGCTAGAGTTGCTAATCCTCCGGTCGATCCTCGCCCCCGAAAAACGAGACCCAGACCTAGCCCGACGCCAATCCCCCCATACAGAGAGGCCAACAGCGGATCCGTCGTAGGCGCAATCCAGTCTCTGGACAAAAAGACAAACAGCGGCAGAACTACTGTACCCAGCAATGAACGAAGCGCATAGTTTCGACCTAGCAGTAAGTAGCCTAAGGTAAATAATGGAATGTTCAGTGCCCATTGGGTGTAGGCCGGTTCGATATTAAAAAGCGACTTAGCAATGATGGATAGCCCGGAAACACCGCCCGAGGCGATACCGCTAGGCACCAAAAACAAGTTAAAGGCCATCGCCGTAATAAATGACCCGGTCAAAATCATCAGCGTATCCAACGTATGTCGGAATGGGCCATCTATTGGAAAGTAATCCGTGGGTCTGCGTTTATTTGAATTAGGTGACACAATACTCCTCCTTACTTTACTCCAAAAAAATTCCTACACGCATATGTTTATGCTAGTGTAGGAATTCATTTCTGAATCGATGAATCAATTTTGAGGTTCCGTCCGGATTTGACTGCGCAGATATCCATCGATGAACGGATCAAGCTCCCCGTCCATGACGGCTCCCACATTTCCAGTCTCCACCGAGGTACGGTGATCTTTGACCATGCTGTAAGGATGGAATACGTACGAACGGATTTGGCTGCCCCAGGCAATATCCGACTGCTCGCCGCGAATTTCGTCCAGCTCCTTCTGCTGCTCCTCCAGCTTGCGCTCATACAGCTTGGAACGGAGCATCGTCATCGCCCGCTCGCGGTTCTTAATTTGAGATCGTTCGTTCTGACACGTCACGACGATTCCCGTAGGCAAGTGAGTAATCCGTACCGCGGAATCCGTCGTATTAATATGCTGCCCTCCGGCTCCACTAGCCCGGTACGTATCAATCTTCAGATCCTCTGTCCGAATTTCAATATCGACATCATCCGTAATCTCCGGTACGACGTCACAGGATACGAAAGAGGTATGCCTTCTTCCTGAGGAATCGAACGGGGAGATCCGCACCAGGCGATGCACCCCTTTCTCTGCCTTTAGGTAGCCGTAGGCATTATACCCTTTGATCAGCAGAGTAACACTCTTGATTCCCGCCTCGTCACCTGGCAGGTAATCGAGTGTATCGACCTTGAAGCCGTGCTTCTCCGCCCAGCGAGTATACATCCGAAGCAGCATCTGGCCCCAGTCCTGCGACTCAGTGCCTCCCGCTCCCGGATGCAGCTCAAGAATCGCGTTCATTTTATCATATGGTGCGCTGAGCAGAAGCTGGAGCTCGAAATCTTCCAGCTTCTTCAGCAAGGCTTCGACGGAGCCTCCGATATCGGCTGCAAGATCTTCGTCGCCCTCTTCCTCGGCTAGCTCGGCCATCAACGCCATATCATCGTACTCCTGCTGCAGAGCTTCATACTGATCTACCGAGGACTTGATGGCATTCAGCTCGGCAATAAGGGCCTGAGCCTTATCGTTATCGTCCCAGAAATCGGGGGCCGCCATCTTATCCTCGTAGTTGGCAATCATTTCATGCTTGAGATCTAAGTCAAAGAGACCCCCTAAGATTGGATAGTTTCTTCGCGATTTCACGCATATCCTGCTTGATGCTCGGGTCGATCATCGTTGTTCATTCACCTTCCCAATTGTACTTTAAGGTGTGCTCCATGCCTCTGACAGAAGCAATACCCTTCAGCCTTAGTAATGGAATGCTTTCCTATGGCTATGCTAAATCCTTGGCAAGCTTAAGCGTTCTGTCCGTGGCAATGTTTGTACTTTTTGCCGCTTCCACAAGGACATGGATCGTTTCGGCCGATTTGCTCGCCGCGCTGAATCGGGCGCTTCTCAGCCGGCTCGCCGCTAGTTGAGATTTTGCTCTCGTCCACGACCGCCTGACGCTCCTGGTTGCTCTCGACGTGTGCCTTCATAATATATGTGGCAACCTCTTCCTGAATGCTGGCTACCATTTGATTGAACATTTCAAAGCCTTCGAATTGATATTCGCGAAGCGGATCTGTTCCGCCGTATGCACGAAGATGTATGCCTTGACGCAGCTGATCCATCGCATCGATATGATCCATCCACTTGCTGTCAACGGCACGAAGTGCGATAACCTTCTCGAATTCGCGAACCATTTCCGGCCCGAGCGCTTCCTCGCGGGCATCGTATTTGGTCATCACTTTGTCGAAAATAAACTCGATCATTTCATTCGGCTCTTTGCCCCATAGGTCATCTTTTGCAATCGCGTCTTCATCCAGCAATTTGGCGTTCATATAGTCAGCTACGTCCTGCAGCTCCCAGTTCTCCGGAATTTCATCAGCCGTATGCGCTTCAACTACCCGCTCGATGACCGGTTTAATCATATCAATAACGATTTGCTTAATGTTATCGGATTCGAGCAGCTCACGGCGTTGTTTATAAATAATTTCGCGCTGCTGGTTCATAACGTCGTCATATTGCAGGACGACTTTACGCACGTCGAAGTTGTTTCCTTCTACCCGCTTCTGGGCAGATTCGACCGCACGAGTGATCATCTTGCTCTCGATCGGCTGATCCTCCTCAAACCCGAGGCGCTCCATCATATTAAGCACGTTATCCGCGCCAAAACGCTTCATCAGTTCATCGCCCAGCGACAAGTAGAACTGTGTGGAGCCCGGGTCGCCTTGACGGCCCGCACGTCCGCGAAGCTGATTATCGATCCGTCGCGACTCATGGCGCTCAGTACCGATGATATGCAATCCGCCGATTTCCGATACGCCATCACCAAGCAGGATATCTGTACCACGACCTGCCATGTTTGTGGCGATCGTCACCGAACCCGGCTCGCCTGCACGAGAAATAATTTCAGCCTCTTCCGAGTGATATTTCGCGTTAAGCACCTTGTGCTTTATACCTTTACGCTTGAGCATTTCAGAAAGCAGCTCGGAGTTCTCAATCGACACCGTACCTACCAGGATCGGCTGATTCTCTTTGTGCCGCTTCACGATTTCCTCTACAACGGCCCGGAATTTGCCTTCCTCACTCTTATACACAACATCCGGCATATCGACACGAATATTCGGACGGTTCGTAGGTACTTGAAGCACCTCTAGACCGTAGATCTTCTTGAACTCTTCTTCCTCGGTTTTTGCCGTACCCGTCATACCCGCCAATTTGCGATACATACGGAAGTAGTTCTGGAATGTAATCGTGGCCAGCGTCATGCTCTCATTCTGAACCTCGATGCCTTCCTTCGCTTCAATCGCCTGATGCAGCCCTTCGCTGTACCGGCGTCCAGCCATCAGACGGCCCGTGAACTCATCGACGATGACCACCTCATCCTCGGTCACGACATAGTCTACGTCGCGGCGCATAATGACGTTCGCCTTAAGCGCTTGAACGATATGGTGATTCAGCGTCACATGCGCATGATCATACAAGTTGTCAATTCCGAAAGCACGCTCGGCTTTGGCGACTCCTTTTTCCGTCAAAGATACAGCTTTAACTTTAATATCAACCGTAAAGTCCTCTTCAGGCACAAGCTTCTTTATAAAGCGATCGGCTGCGTAATACAGCTCCGTCGACTTCTGAGCTTGTCCAGAGATGATCAGCGGCGTACGCGCCTCATCGATCAGAATCGAGTCCACCTCGTCAATGATACAGAAATAAAGCGGGCGCTGAACCATCTGCTCTTTGTAAAGAACCATGTTGTCACGCAAATAGTCGAAGCCGAACTCGTTGTTCGTTCCGTAAGTAATGTCGCAGGCGTAAGCCTCCTGCTTATCGGCATGCTCCATTCCGCTGAGGTTCACCCCAACGGTCATACCGAGGAAATTATAAATCTGCCCCATTTGCTCACTATCGCGCTGAGCCAAATAATCATTGACCGTAACGACGTGCACGCCTTTACCGAGGAGCGCATTCAAATAAACCGGCAAGGTACCGACCAATGTTTTCCCTTCACCGGTTTTCATCTCGGCAATGCGGCCTTCATGGAGGGCCATCCCCCCGATTAACTGTACGTCAAAATGGCGCATCCCCAGCGTTCTGCGCGAAGCTTCTCTTACGGTGGCAAAAGCTTCAGGAAGCAGCTCGTCAAGCGTTTCACCCTTCTCGATCCGTTCGCGGAACTCAGCCGTTTTGCCTTGCAGCTGCTCGTCCGATAGCGCCTCAAATTTCGGTTCCAATGTATTAATAAAGTCCACCGTCTTCATAAGACGTTTGACATCACGTTCATTCGTGTCGCCAAATATCTTCTTCACTATTCCTAGCATAGTTAACCCCTTTCACGGCAAAACAAATGATTTACCTAAATTGTAACAGTTTGTAAGGCATGCCGCAACACGCGTCATCACGTTTCCTGCGGCCTTCCAGCACTTTCTATTTATGAATAAGAGAAACATCGATCGACGTACTTTCAAGGTAGACGGATCGCGTTTCCGGTAACTTTTCCTGTGATATCAGGCATTTCATACTCTGAATTCATGCCGTTCTGATATTTAAAAAGAGCCCTATCCGCGGGCGGATAAGGCTCGTGTCCTTAAGTTCAATTGCAAGAATTACCAAGTCATTCATACAATCGTCATGATTGGATACGTTATACTAATCCTGCTCGATCAAACCATATTTCCCGTCATTCCGTCTATAAACAACGTTCAATTCTTTACTATCAATGTTAGAGAAAACAAAGAAATTATGGCCGACCATATTCATTTGCAGTATGGCTTCTTCCACATCCATCGGTTTCATTGTAAACCGCTTCGTGCGGACGACTTCCAGATCATCGCTATCACTTTCGTCTACGACCACGGAGCCACCGTTCTCTACGAACAGGCTCTTCAGGCTGCCTTCCTGACGGAACTTGCGGTTGATCTTTGTTTTATGCTTGCGTATTTGGCGTTCGAGCTTGTCCACGACGGCATCAATTGATGCGTACATGTCATCACTACGATCCTCAGCGCGAAGCATGACGCCGGTCAGAGGAATCGTTACCTCCACCGTATGCAAACCGCGTACGACACTCAAAGTGACGTAGCCTTCTGAGGTAGGGGGTGCTTCAAAGTACTTGTCAAGTCGACTGAGCTTCTTGTCCACATAATCTCGCAGTGCTTCAGTCACTTCAATTTGCTGTCCTCGAATACTAAAATTCATAGGGCACTCCTCCTTTGCTTTGCACCTTCATTATATCATGGTGTTAAGGCAATGTAAAAAGTGTAAACGGGAGAATAATGGCAAAAAAAGATCAACTTTCGCAGCGTATGGCGCCGGGGTTGATCTTTGTATGTGTGGCGAATTTGTGTGGGGAAATGTTTACTCTGATACAACTTCAAGCGCCACTAATCCCGATGAATAATCGAATATATATTTCCCCTTTTTTGTTTCGATATCTACATTAGGCAATTCATATCGCTTCTCTTTTTCCACGTTGCAATTATTAATCACCCAATCGAATAATTTCAAGAAGTCAGCTCCTAATCCATGCTCGGTAGATGTAAAAATCCCCCCGGTTAGTGATGGGTCTTTTATCAGATACAAAGTACAGTTATTAATACTATTACAAAAACGCTCTTTATCTAAATAACTCACCATGCTATCATGAATGCCATGAAAACATGCAATAGATGCTCGATTGTTGAATTTCTCATAAATACTTGGCAAATGCAAAAGTGAATGATCGATGTTAATTTTTTTGACTAGGTAATCAAACACTAAGTTTTGAGAAGGTAAATGTCGATTTGCTTGTAAATAAACCGGATATACATATGCGGAATTATCAATAACTAACGAGAAAAGATCAGGTGCAAATCTATTACACTGAAGCGCAAGATAACCACCATGTGATTGTCCATAGGAAATGATCTTGTTCTCATTAAAGGAAAGATTATTCTCCTTCAAAATAGAAATGACAACAAGAACAGATGTAATATTATCAAGTGCTTGCATGATCGACATATCATTGAAATTCGCAATATCCTCTTTAAGGACTTGCGCTTGCATGAATTCATAGCCAAAATAATCGCATTGGATACAAACCAAATTATATGTATCAGCAAATTGTTTTCGCATTTTTATGTAAACATTAGAATTCGCGTTTCCACCATAGCCTGCAATAAATAATAATAAACCAGTTTCTTCATTTACTCCATTTTCCGGCTCAGTAAAATAAACCTTCAAATCCCGATGTTCCCCATTGTAGATATTTGGATGACCAGCCATAGCAAATTCATATTCTTTAGCCATAATTTATTGATCTCCCTGCCTAAAATATAAGTTAAGATTATACTTAATGAATAAAGACCCCAGGTATCCCCAGGGTCTATGCTAGCGAATCTTCAATTGTTAACCATCGTACCGTTATATGTAGGTCGGCTCTGCCGGATGATTATAATTTGATTACGTTAGCCGCTTGCGGTCCACGAGCGCCTTCAACGATCTCGAACTCTACAGATTGTCCTTCTTCCAGCGTTTTGAAGCCTTCGGATTGAATAGCCGAGAAGTGTACAAACACGTCTGCGCCTTCCTCAGTTTCGATAAAGCCATAACCCTTCTCTGCGTTAAACCATTTCACTTTACCTTGCATTCACTAACATTCCCTTCATTATCAAATAAGAGTGTGATCCTGTAACCAAGCTCACATTTCTGACTATACCACTCCAGCTTAAATCGTGTCAATTGGAAAAGAAAAGGTTTTACTGTTAATTTATTGTAAAATCTTGTCGCAAAAAACGGAATGACCATTTAGCTAGCATAGGTAGAAATGCGCTCGTACTTTATTAACCGCTTCAACCACATCCGAAACATCCGAGTTCGACATTCTTGGAAATATAGGCAACGTTATTGCTGAATAATAAAATTTTTCGGCATTAGGGCAAAGGCCGCATTCGTAACCAAGCTTCTGATAGTAAGGCTGAAAATACACTGGGATGTAATGCACTTGAACACCGATCCCTTCAGATCGAAGCGCCTCGAACCAATCTTTACGACTCCCTCTAAATTTCTCTGTGTTCCATCTAGTCACATATAAATGCCAACTTGATTGCGTTTGTTCCAATTGCTTCGGTAAAATAATCCCAGGTAAGCCAGATAGCTGTTCATTATATAGTAATGCAATTTCTTTTCTTCTCTGAATAAATTGATCCAGCTTATCCATTTGGCTTGAGCCTAGAGCTGCTTGCATATCTGTCATTCTATAATTGTAGCCGAGCTCCTGCATTTCATAGTACCATGGGCCCTCGTTTTTCATAAGCATGTTTGAATCTCTGGTCATACCATGATTACGGAATAGTATAAGCTTTCGATAATACTCTTCACTATCAGTAACAATAATTCCACCTTCCCCTGTAGTCACATGTTTAACAGGGTGGAAGCTAAACATCGTCATATCTGCCAGCGAACCAACCTTTTGACCAGCATAGGTAGCCCCTAATGAATGAGCGGCGTCCTGAATAAGCACCAGGTTATGATCACGTGCCAGCATAGATATACGATCAATTTCTACGGGTTGTCCACTAAAATCAACAGCGATGATTGCTTTCGTTTTATCGGTAATTTTCGACTCGATCTCTAAAGGATCGATATTATATGTTTCCATGTCGATATCTGCGAATACTGGAGTTCCGCCCTGATACAATACACAGTTACTGCTCGCCAGAAAAGTAATTGGCGTAGTGATGACTTCATCCCCCTCGCCAATTCCTGCAGCAAAGCAAGCCCCATGTAATGCAGCTGTACCGTTTGTAAAAGCAACTGCATAATTAGCTCCAACATAATCAGCCACTTTGGTCTCAAACGCTTCTATAGCTGGCCCCTGAGTTATGAAGTCTCCTCGCAGCACATTAACAACAGCCTCGATATCATCTTCATCCAGCCATTGTTGTCCATAAGGCAGCAGAGTATTCCGTACTGGATACGATGGCCGTTTATGAAATTCTTCTGACATACCTGGCTCCTCCTTACTAGTTCACATTAAGCTAAGCCACCGCTACGGATCCATTCCCTTGTCCGATTAATGCCTTCCTCCAGACTAACCTCAGGCTTCCATTCCAATAGTTTATTGGCTTTACTTGAATTACAGAGCAATTTTTGAATTTCGCTCTGAGGGTGGATATGCTTAACATGTTTAATCCGAGAGGAGTCCCCCGAAATCAATAGTGCCAAGTCATTTATTGTAATATCTCTACCAAGCCCTGCATTCACGATTTCTCCATTAACCGCATCAGAGAAACCAGCAGCTACTACGAAACGAGCGCAATCTTCGACATAAAGTAAATCCCGAGTCTGAGAACCATCTCCATAAATATTAAGATCCTTACCTTCAAGATCATTCTTAATGAAAATAGCTACAACCCCGCCTTCGCCACCTGTTTTTTGGAAAGAACCGTAGGTATTGAACGGACGAATGACCACAGTAGGTAAACCATAAGCGTAGTAATAAGAAAGCACCATATTTTCCGCAGCTACCTTTGCTCCGGCATATGGTGAGGCTGGCTTAGTTGGATGCAGCTCAGTTATTCCTTCTTCGTCATTGCAACGATCGTATACCATACAGGTACTCATAAAAACTAGCTTAGTATTATGCTTACGACATTGTTCTAAAATATAAAAAGTTCCGATTGTATCGTTATTGAACGTCGTTCGCGGATCGTCGATGGAATCCTGGACGTTGATGGAGGCCCCGAGATGATAGCAGATATTGAATTGATGTTTAGCGTACAATTCTTCTATTAATGCTTCATCCAAAATCGTTCCTTTAATGAACTGTTTAAACCCAGGATGATCGCGAAATTCACTTATATTCTCTTCCCGTCCGTTGGACAGGTCATCAAGAATCCAAATATTATAGCCTTCATCAAGCAGCCTCTTGGCAACCCAACGGCCGATAAAACCGGCACCGCCGGTGAGTAGGATATTCATTCGTTTAATCCCCCTGATTCTTTCATCGAATAACATTTACTTTCAAACTACTGGCTTTTGCTTAATATGTTCGTTGATAGCAGCAACTTCAGGATGTTCATTCAAGTATTTGATAATATTTTTAGAACTTGAAAATAAGCTATTTTCAACATTATATGACAATTTTTTACATAAATTATAATCTTCAGGCGTATCTAGCGTAATTCTTAATTTTGGATAGTTATACTCGTCTTCCAAAAAGAAGGTTGTTGTTTTAAACTTTTCTGGGTATTCATAAGCATAATAAGTAACATGCTCTCTATATCGGGGTTCGAGCCCTTCCAAATGCATTCTTTCTAGAGCTTCAAAAGAGATAATTTCAACTGCTAACCCACGGGGTAAATTTCCTTCAAAGACTAACACTTCTGAAGGATTTTTTAACATGGTATCTAGAGCACTACTTGCCAATTCATAATCAACAAAGGGGCAGTCAGAAGTCACCCTTATTACATACTGCGGATTATATTGAGATGCACAATAGTAATATCTTGATAATACGTCATTCTCCGAACCTCTAAAGCAAGCTACATTATTGTCTCTACACCAATTTTCTATTAAGTCATCGGTTGCCAACTGTGTTGTGGCTACAATAACCTGATCCACTCCTTTTATAAGTTGGCATCTCTTCACTACATAATCTAATACCGTAGTATTGCCAAGACTCATTAACACTTTTCCCGGTAATCGAGTCGAACCCATACGAGCTTGAATAATAATTATTGTTGAGATTTTAATTACCTCCAAATTGTTTCAGATTAAATCCCAGCTAATCGGGGTTCCTTTTTTTATTTCCGTTTTAGCAGTTCTGCCCAATATAGTATCCATGTATATAGGCTCCAATCCAAATCCAGGCCGTACAATTTTGACATTTTCTTTTGTTATTGTTTCTCCGATAGAAATGTTTTCAGAAGCATAGATCGACCTTCTATTATTTCTAGATTTAAATTCCGTTTCAGTTGGTCCCAATTGAACTTTACCAATAGCCTCCCAGGCCCGCTTACTTTCGATAACCAAAGACTGCATTTCATTAGGCTCCATGGAAAACGCCGCATCAACTCCACCTTCAGCTCTTGATATAGTAAAGTGCTTTTCTATCAATGTAGCACCAAAAGCAACTGCGGCCAAAGGCGCACCAATTCCCATCGTATGATCAGACAAACCTACCTGACAGTCAAACAACTTTTTCAAGTATGGAATGGTTGAAACATTACTATTTTTAGGAGAAGCAGGATAATTGCTTGTGCACTTAAGCAATATCAACCCTTCATTTCCGGTTTCTTTAATAACTCTTACTGCTTCATCC
The DNA here is from genome assembly GCF_042714055.1 of Paenibacillus lentus. Lineage (GTDB taxonomy): Bacteria > Bacillota > Bacilli > Paenibacillales > Paenibacillaceae > Fontibacillus > Fontibacillus lentus_A. The sequence goes on along the minus strand of NZ_JBHGVC010000004.1, from coordinate 527,610 downwards.
AACTCTGCCACAGTAGCCATACCAGTAGACATAATGATAGGTTTACCCGTTTGAGCAACTTTTTTTATTAACGGAATATGACCATTTTCATAGGAAGCAATCTTATAACATGGGACATCCAAAGATTCCAAAAAATCCACGGCTGTCTCATCAAAAGGAGAGCTAAAATAAACCAACCCCAATTCCTTACATTTATTAAAAATTTGAGCATGCCACTCCCATGGTGTATATGCTTCGCTATATAAATCATAAAGATTTCTACCATTCCACATGCTGTGTGAATTATTGATTGTAAAATCACTTGTACGGGCATTTAAAGTAATTGTGTTCGCTGTATATGTTTGCAATTTTAATGCATGAGCTCCAGCAGCGGCTGCAGCTTCGACAATTTTCAAAGCTTGTTCAAGGGACTGGTTATGGTTCCCAGACATTTCTGCAACAATAAATGGAGAATGATCCTCCCCAATTAAATACTTACCGATTCTAACATCTTTCATATTTGTCTCTCCCCGGACGAATTTATAAGCTTGACAAGATATTCTGCTACTCGTTGTGCTCCTGCTCCATCCACTGATAACCATCCATTTCGACTTATACGTCTTAATTCTTCCAAAGGTGTATTCATAACCTTAATTAACCTAGATATACTCTCACACTTGTCACCTAGATTAAAAACCACTTCAGCTTCCTGAAGAATTTTGACATATTTCTTCATAGTTTGCCATTCTACCGTAGCAACCAGCTTGCCTAAACACATCGCTTCATAGCTCGTTATTCCCCCAAGAGATACAATGAGATCATGCTCCAACAATAACCGCCCCATATCGGAAGGGGAATCAATAAATATGTAATGCTTATTGTGCATAAAGGATTTCAAATATTCTTTTCTTTTCGTAGAAAAAGCTGGGCCCATAATAAACGTGAATTCTTTAGTTGTTACACCAACAAGTTTGTCAGCAAAGAACTCAGTGTAATTACCCGGATCCGCACCGCCAAAAGTTACTAGTACTTTTCTTATACCGTTGCCTTCTACAACTTTAGGTCGCAATTGAGTGATATTATCATTAATAATAAAATAAGCGGGACCAGCCAGTACATCAAGCTTTTTTCCGGAATATTTCTTTGCAGCATCAAAATCGCCATCTACTATTAAATCCGGCTTATAGCTTTCTATCCCGTTGTCATTAAGATGCACCACCCACCTTACTCCCTCATTCTGAGCCTCGACTTTGTCTAATTCATCTAGTCCTAACAAGTCAGTAATGAGTACCCCACCATTAGAAAAAAGCTCTCTTCTATATTTTATAGCTTCATTTCTATTTTTGGCCGTAATAATAGTTATGTCCTCACTTGAAAAAAAATCGGCCAATGACTTCTCACATTCAAGTAATAAGCACACTTCTTCACTACAAAACTTTTTTAGCCATTTAGCTAGGGTATGACATCTTTTTAAATGCCCTATACCAATTTTTTCATTCCCTGCAGCATGTAAAACAATCAAAATATACCACCTACTGCTTCTCTAACCAGCATATTATCCAACTATGCTGTTCTTGAGCATTATTTTTAAATAAATCCAATCTTTCAAAGTTGAAAATATTAAACCCAACAGACTGAATCACAGATGTTATTTCATCCTGGTCTAAAAATGTATAGGTTATCCCTTCATATGATCCTGCTGAGGCATCAAGCTCATAAGTTATTCCCTCAGTTATTGCCGACCCTTTTCCAAAGAACCAATTGTCTTTTGTACGGAAATTAATAATCATCTTTCCACCTTTGGACATACGATTTTTAATCAATTCAAGATCTTTTTTAATATAATCAATTGTTTTATAAAATATGGCTCCCCAACAAATCACAACATCAAAAAATTCAGAAGTGTATGGCAAGTTACTAATGTCGGCTACCTGCAAGTTCACATTTTTGGTTTTTTCGTTGTATAATCTACTCACTGTGTCCACTGCAGCGGCATTATAATCGATCCCGTAAGTCTCAAAACCATAATCACGAAGTAACGCAATATGTCTCCCAGAACTAAAACCGATATCTAATGCCTTAAAACTACTATTCGTATCAATGTCGGGATAGTTGGCAGCAAGAAAACTAACAATTCTCTCATCAGGGTAAATTAGTTGACGTTTCTCCAAAACTTTAGCCCATGCCTTAATATTTTTTTGTTGACTCATTTATCCTTCATCTCCACTTTCCCTGATGTAGTTGTAGACTTTTTTAGATTCCAAAAGAGCCTCATCAATAGATGCACCTGTCGTAATCATATACTTAATGGGGGTGACGTCGATGTCATATTCGCCACCTGTTGAGAAACGAAGAAGTCCTGGAAATTTTTTTCTAACCAAATCCTCGGTCTTCTTCGGCAATCTTTTTATGTCATCATATAACAGTCTCATTGCTGTAGGCTTTACTTCGGTATTCTTTCTTATCTCCACAGGAAACCCCAATGCAATTTTAATTCCTGTCTCTAAAAACTCAAAGTCAGTAGCCAGTGGAATCATTTCACTAGCAATAAAAGTGCCTGCTGGTCTTCCTGTGATCTCTAAAATGGTGCTTTTTTTAGTTTGTTGATTAACTATGATATCAGCATTAATCAAACAATCTTTTAAGCCAATTACTTCAATACACTTATTTACTTGCCAACATATTTCTGACTCAATAGATTGAGGTAACCTTGCTGGTGTAACAGAACCGAATGTTTTTCTAAAGGGTAGTTCTGTTTGTTTTTTATCACGAAACAAGTGAAATATTAAATTCCCATCTTGTACTACCCCTTCAAAACCTACTTCATTTCCTTCTATAAATTCCTCCAGAATAATATTATCATAAGGTTCTTCAAAAAATTGTTGAATGGTCTTATCTAACTCATTTGGATTGAGGATTGCAAAAACGCCTTTACTGCCGGATCCAAATCTCGGTTTTATAATGCAGGGAAAACCAAATCCTTGTATTGCTTCATGTAACATAAATCTATCGCCAACAAAAAACTGACGCGGTCTCCGTATTCCATTACTAAAAGCTATCGAATGGAACTTCACTTTATCTGTACAATACTCGGCGGCTGTACTCGAAATCCCTTTCAAATTGAGAGCATCGTTCACGCCCCCCACTGTTGTCAGATATCTTCCAATCGGTGCGGGTATAACTGCTACCACATTATACTGCCTAGCAACTTCTATGACTTGCTGCTCTTCAGCAATATCTACAGCTATACCAATATCCGCTTGTTTCAATCCTATAGCTGTATGATTTTTATCCACAGCGACTACTTTCAGCCCCATTTTTTGAGCAGTAATAATGGAAGGAAGTTGCTCTAGTCCTGCTCCGACGCACAAAACATGCATAAAATCACCCCGCTAACTATTCTTTTGTTATTTACGACTTAAAGATGAGGACAGTGTATTCTGATATAATAAGTTTGCCTTTAAAAGAAGATCGTAGAGATCACCATACTCAATGGGATTAGAAAAGCAAGAACTGTAGCTTTGATGTTGTGCTTTTTGCAAATCATCATAGTTCTCATTAAGAAATACATTAGGGATCACATACATTTCCTTTGTTTCATATGCATGATAAGACTCCTCTTCAGTCATTAGCTCTTCATACATTTTTTCACCCGGTCTTAGTCCCATCTCTTCAATTTCTACTGAATCAGAATTTATTCCTAAATACATTGAAGTATTATCTATAATTATGTTTGCAAGGTCATTGAGTCGAATTATTGGCATTTTGAGAACAAAGATTTCACCCCCACGAGCCAATTGTGCCGCCTTCAAAGTTAACTCGGTCGCCTCTTCCAAACTCATCATAAAACGTGTCATTTGCTTATTTGTTATAGTTATCTTTCTCTTATTTTCGATCTGCCATCTAAAAAGCGGGATAACCGACCCTCTCGATCCCATAACATTACCAAAACGAACAGCAGCAAACTTGGTTTGTTTTGAACCTGCCTGATATTGAGCAGCTGTAATTAACCTTTCAGCCATGAGCTTTGATGCTCCGTAAGTATTTGTAGGTGAAATTGCTTTATCCGTGCTCGTAAAAATCACTTTCTTAACATTGCATGCTAATGCTGCTTGAATGACATTTTGCGTGCCCAGAACATTAGTTTGTACAGCTTCAAAAGGGTTATATTCACACGCAGGTACATGTTTCATTGCAGCAGTATGGAATACATAATCAATGTCCTGCATAGCTCTTTCCAGTCGATTGTAATCACGTACATCGCCAATAAGATATCGAATGTTAGTATATTCCTTATACTCTTGCTGTAATTGAAATTGCTTAAATTCATCCCGACTAAACAAACGAACAACTTCTGGGTTATCCTTAAGAATCTCTTGAAGCAAACTTTGACCTATGGTTCCTGTACCACCCACAATTAGAATCTTAGCGTCTTTAAATTGTCCGTTCATTATTCGCATCACCTAATCTGTTATTCACTGCAAAGACATTTAAACGATTTTGAGATTGGATTAATAATCCCTCTAATTCTGGAGTAAATACAACCATTTCCCTTACTAAATCCCCCAAATATTGAGAAATTAGCTTCGCTTTTCTCAAAGGTTCTTTAGTCTCAACAATTAGTGGAACCATCTTCATGTATTTATTTATATTATATGCTAGTCCATATGAATAGAATTTTACAAACAATTCCTCCGAGGTAATTATTTGCCAGTCATTATTAATTTCTTGCAGAGATTGGTTAACATTAATAACAATTTTAAGGTCTCTATTCAATTTGTTCAATTTAACTTCTAACCGGCTTAACTTCTTCTTCATCGCTTCTAACTCCTGAAGTATACAATTAAACCTTAAGACATAGGACTGATATAAATTATTTTGCTCCTCTATTGTAGGAGGTAATATTTTTTCATTAATATTAAATCTATGATCAGGTAAAGCTTCTAATTCAATGAATTTTTCTTTCATAGAAATCCAACTTGCCCCATCAATTACAGCTCCACCATCTGAAGAATTTACAACCTTTAATCCTTTGAAGGCAAGTAATTTTACAATTTGCCCAATGTCCTTTCTAGTTACTTCCATTGCCTTAGTTGTGGGATTCATACCACCATTTACATTTTCTACCCATTCTGTAGCACTATTTAAAACTTCTTGCTTCCTTTCCTCTGTAATATGATTTACACCTGGAGTATAAAACGTTTTTTCAGGATAAGATAAATCCTGCCCCATCAAAATGATTTCTTTAGCCCCCATATATGCCGCCAATTGAAGTGCTGTACCTGTTACAGAAGATGAGGACTTCATTGTGAGAACTTGTTGTTCTCGTAGCATATATTCGCTAACTTGGTCATTAGAAAACATAGCATACAGCAAATCGTTCCGGTATACTTCAGCTATTTTGTGATGAACTTGAGTAGTAAATAGCAATGGAGTTCGAGATGTATCAATATTTTTAAAAACCTTGTAATTAGGAATGCCTCCATCAATTGTCACTACTAAATCTGGATCTAAATCAAAATATTGCAGAGCTTGTATACTGGATCCCGCTGCAATAATAAAACACTTATTCCTTATCTTTTTTAAATAATGTATATCTTTCTGGAGTGAAGGACCCGACCCCACAATAATTACTATCCCACCGTTAATAGATCCCTTAAGTGAGGTTGCGCTTGGGTGATTAATTGTATAGGGAAGATTGAACAATATGTTTTTAAGCCAAGTCTTTTGAAACATTTGATACGTTTGCAAATTAGATGCATCATTGTTTACTTCACTTAATATACTCATTTGCAATTGCTTATATGTTTCTTTAAATATTCGCAAATAAATAGGAGTAGTAATCAAAGATATAGAATCTGCAAACATTTTTAAAATTGAATGTGCAATTTGAGCTATTACATACTCATGACAACCTACAGCGAGCATCTTAATTCTATCATCAGATAGTAGACACCGAATATCTTTTGAACGTATCATCTGATTAAAAATCCCAATATTCGGTTCATATACTATTACATGCGTTGCATTTGAGTATTTTATAACAGCATCTAAAAAATACCCCATTCCAGTTCCAAATAATAATATTTGCCCATTCTTATTAATTTCTTCTTTTACACTTTCTAGCCATTTCACAGATTCTTCCTTCGCATTGTATTTGCTATGCAAGAAATATAATTTATTGTTAACAGTTAGTTTTAGATTCACTTCACCGTTTTTAGTCATTACGGTCTCAAAATCACCATCTTCTTTATAACCTTCGATTAGGGCGGCAATTTCTGGATATTCCCTCTTTAAAAACTCTACATTCTGCTCATATATATTCATATCAAATCACTCTTTTTATTTCGATCACGATATTTCTCTAACAAAGGAATTACTTCATATTTTAGTACATCACCTACTGAAACGAAGTCTTCTTGTATAATACTTTTATAAATTTCTCCAACGCAGCTTGTTAAGGAATCAAATATTTTTACCCCCAAAGAATAAGAAGAACTTGTTGTATTTATCCTAGCATTAAGTGTACGGTTAAACTCCATCGCTTGTATTATCCAATCAAGGCCTTGCACCAACTTAGAAAATAAATCACGTTGTCTCAGGTCTATTTTCCCATACAATTGTTCTGTAATTCTGTTTGCAGTAGGAATAAACCGATCAAGGTATTCATCTATTGTTTTCTCAGTATTCAAAATACTCTCTTCTATTGACAATGTATTAACTTTAATCTCGTTTATTTTGTTAATATTTTCGGTAATATAGTCTTCATAACCATCATATAAAATAATCCCATCTATTTCGACATTGTAGATATATCTTTGATTTTCTGAAATATAAGCAATAGATTTCTTCCACCATTCGTCCAGTTTACTAATTGTCGAATCAAGAATTTGTTTGGTCTGCTGATCAATCGCTACCTTCATAACACCCACACCCTTAATAAATTTAAATATATATTAGATATATCGGATATCAGTACGAGTAAATGTATAGTAGGAATCGAGTGGGTGGGGACGGCTAGCCCCTGATCTACCCCACCGTAGTATGCGGAACCGTATACTGCGGTTCTTACAGGTTAACGAGTTTCGAGAAAGCGAGTCGTTAGACTTTCCAGTACAAAAGGTGATGGCATTATCATGTTTCGGACATTTCCCAGTAGTCTGGGTGCGAATTAGCCATCTAGTAACCCATTCAGCATACAGCTTCACGCAATCTAGTTCTAGGTTGTTATCACTGTTTCGAAGTACACATGGGAATCTGTGATAAATCCATTCGTCTAGTTCCTCGCAGTGGTCTTTACGTATGCAAACCGAAAGTACCATTCCATCCTATTAAATAACTGTTAAGCTCTTTGTTTCGATCTCCGTAGATATCCCTCTGGTTCTTGAGGTGATCGCCCTTACTCGTTCCTTCATTTTATTAGCATCTCGGTACAATTCGAATAATTCTTATCTTGTCTCGTTTTACTTTCAGTCTAAGCTTTCCCTCTACGAAGCGGATCACTGATTCCATTACGCGTTCACCGCACGCTTGCTTTTCACGGAGATATTACAGTGGCCTGCGTAACGTACGAAGCGCAGACCCCGGTTGAACTCGGCCTTCCGACATATTCTTGCGGCTTCGCCACTACTCTTTGTCGTAAGCCATCATATAAAGTTGGCTACTGTCGTTGTTCTTGCAAGAACCTATCGATTTCTTCTCTCCCTTTAGTTCAGTCTTTCAGATTTCCGGCGTCCGGTATTCGCGTACTATCGCATATGCTGCTGACTCCTGTGGATTCTCAGCACAGTCTTTCGGCTGTTGTTACGAAGTTAATTCGCGTGTTTCACAGGCCTCCCCAGATAAGAAATCAACTTTCTATCCGCAACTACTCGGGTTACAAGCTTGGTTGTTGGCGACTTAGAATTTCGTGATGGTGTGGTGACTCGTCCGGCTATCTCTGCCTCAGATTGAGTTCGTGTACCTTGACTCTTGCATTTGCCTCCAGCTTCCATCAGATTCAACCTCCCGGTCGATATCTTTGCCTGTGTAGGCCTTCGCCAGCCCATGTTCGGAAATCTAACCCTAGAAATGACGGGTTGCTGGGCATACAAAGCAAAAAGACTCCCCATAGGGAGCCTTTTGATGAATGATACTAATAATATTATCCAAGCAATTTCAAAACTGCTTGTGGTGCAGAGTTAGCTTGAGCCAACATTGCAGTACCTGCTTGAACAAGAATTTGATTCTTAGTGAATGCTGTCATTTCCGTAGCCATATCAGCATCACGGATACGAGATTCAGAAGCAGATAAATTTTCAACCATAACACCAAGGTTGTTAACTGTATGCTCTAAACGATTTTGAACAGCACCAAAAGTAGCACGTTGTTCAGACACTGTTTCGATTGCTGCTTTAATTGCAGAAATAGCTGCGTTTGCTCCAGATGCTGTTTCACCTGATACGTTTAGGCTATTAATGCTCAGAGCAGTTGATCCCATTGCTTTCAAGTCGATAGATATAGTAGTATCAGCATCTGAACCAACTTGGAATGAAACAGTTGAAGATTGGCTAAGAAGATTAATACCATTGAAATTTACTGTAGTAGCAATGTTACTAATTTCACCAAGCAACTCTGTAACTTCTAATTGAATCTTAGCACGGTCAGTATTATCATAAGTACCGTTAGCTGCTTGGTTAGCCAACGTATTGATACGTTGCAGCATAGAGTGAACTTCAGTCAAAGCACCCTCAGCTGTTTGAATCAAGGAGATACCGTCTTGAGCATTGCGTTGTGCTTGGGACAAGCCGTTGATTTGGAAACGCATTTTCTCGGAGATTGCCAGACCTGCTGCATCGTCAGCCGCACGGTTGATCCGGTAACCGGAAGACAATTTCTCCATTGTCTTACCCATTTGAGTATTGTTGAAGTTCAAGTTACGGTTAGCGTTCAGCGCGCCAACGTTCGTGTTAATAAACATTCCCATCGTAATCATCCTCCGTGATTTGGTTTATATTGGCTACATCCTTGTGGCCTAAATAATATATCGGTAGAACTTTCATATAACTTTATACCTAAAACATAAAAATTATTTTTTTTCATCAAAGTAAAAAGAGCTCTGGCTTTTTTGGTTCATACCATAGTAAGCATTCATGACTAATCTCTGATTATTCACGGCCTTTAACTCGCTTCCAGCTTCATTCACGGAGGCATGCAGCCGCTGATCAATCTGCTGCAGCGTCTCGGCAATTTGCTCCATAAGTGCCACAAGAGAAGGCGACGGCGGTAATCGTGTCTCTGCCTTCTTGTCCAGATCCTCAATTTCAGCACAAATCTGCTCCCATTGCTGCGACAACTGCAGAAAATCCTCCACAAAAGCCCCTAGCTCTGTAGCTTCATCCACAGGCACCTCCGTGAATAAGCGAAGCTGTGCATTGGCGCACTGAAGGAGCTGATCATACAGTGTCTGACGGCGATCGGCCATGATTAGATCAAGCTTGTCCAAGACTAACTTCCTTCCCAATCTGCTCCCAGGCAGATTGAAGTTCTTTGAGCAGGACGATGACCTCAGCGACATAGCCTTGCTCTTTTTTAACATTGGCCTGAACCAGTTGCTCCACGATATACAAATAAATATTTTTAAGATTGCGAGCCAATTCGCCGCCTTCACGTTCATTTAGGGAAGACAACAATTCATAGACAATGTCCTGCGTCTTCTGAATAAATGTATTCGTATCCTTTACATTGCCCTCCTGAATAGCTTGTTCAGCACGGGTAGCGAATTGTACGGCACCATTATACAGCATCAACGTAAGACGATGAGGAGAGGCCGTCTCATACTTGTTTCGCTGGTAGCTTTGATAGGCAGACCTATTTTGCAGGGCCATTACTTTCATCTCCTATAAGTATCTATGATTTATTTGAAGCTGTGAGCGCATTAAGCTGTCCGGCCATCCAGTTTTGCTGGGACTGCAATTTGGATAGAGCCACTTCCATTTGTACATACTTCTTCTTCATGGCCTCTTCCTTCAGAATCAATCGCTGCTCCATGCTATCCATCTGTTCAGTGATATAATTAATTTCGCTATCATACCCCTCCATTCGAGAGGCAAGCAATCCATTTGTTCTTGTCCAGTCATGCAGACGATCTTTAGCGATCGTCCCCAGCCCGTTATCCCCTTTAATCAGTTCCTCGACTATACCGGGATCGGCAATCAACTTCTCCTTAAATAATTCCTTATCGAAATCAAGCTCTCCCGTCATCATCGCAGCAGTAGTAGCCCCTTTATCAATTTCTAGGCCAATCAAGAATAGCTTATCATTCCCAGTGGCTCCCTCCACGGCATTGATGATGTTATACAATTCGCTTTGGAGGCTCTTTAACATAGAATCACCCTGAAGGTTTGTTTTGAAATTTTTATAAGATCCATCAGGGTTCTTCTCGTTCGTAATCTTCTTTGTATTCTCACGAATCAATTTAACAACATCATTGAAGGCATTAACGAACTTCTCGACCTTCTCCGCTATTTTATCAACATCCTGCTTGACTTCAATATTAACCGTGGACTCTTCAGCCAATAAATTCAGCGTGACCCCAGGAATAGCATCGGATACCGTATTGCTAGAGCTCTCTACATCAATGCCATTGACCTTGATTTTGGCCACCTGCGCAGTCACTTTGGATTGAAGCTCAAAAATCCCCGTACCTTCCAGATCAACGGTCTTGCCGGTTTCCTTAGCGGTCACAACCAAGCTCTTCTGGCCTTCAGCCGTTTGAACGAGCGAAGCCTGAACCTCTTCCCCAAACTGCTTGTTAATTTGATTTGAAATTTCTACAAGCGCATTCTCGAAGCTTTTCCCTTCCAGCTCCAAGTCATCCAGATTAAGGCTCACGCCGTTCACCTTAATGCTCTTAGCCGCCAGCAAATCTGAATTGCTGAACAATTTATCTTCCCCGTCAGCTTGTTTCATTTGGATTGCTGCCGTAGCGTTCACCTGGCGCTTTGCCAATTGTACAACTTCTACAGAATAGCTCCCATTCAGTGCATTGCTCCCGGCAACAGCAGAGAGCTTGGTTGAATCGGAGCTGACCGCGCTATTGGATCGGAATGCGTCCACATCGGATAAATTGGTCGCCGCATCACGTAGCGCTTTCAGCTTCAAATTAATATTATTGAAAGTATTCTTGTTATCTGTCATCTTCGTCTTCTTCGTTTCCAAATTGTCATATGGAATACGTTCCAACTTCATTAAATTACTAATAATTTCAGCAGTGTTCAAACCGGAAGCCAAGCCCGTTAAACTTACTCCCATATAAACTCACACCCTTCTCTATATTTTTTCATCGAAAAACATCCCGACAAGTTCCTTCATCTTGATGGATAGATCCACCAGGAACTCTGGCGGCAAGCTAGACAATACTTCCTTCGTTTCCAAATCGATAACTTCAACATACAGTTGAGCAGCGTCTTCGTTGTACTTGAACTGCAAATGCTTACCGGAAGAAGCTATTGAATGATTGAGCTTCTTTATCTCTTCTTCAAGACTTAATTTTTCTTCTTCGGTTAAGGACTGGTAATCAAACTTCTGCGTAATCAAATTCGCCTGAGCTGCTTCGCCGCCTTTATCCCTCAATAAGGCCCCTCTTAAATGATGAATGGGTAATTCTTTTCCTTGTACTTGATTAATATTCATTCTAACCCCACCTAAATTGTAATATGGTATTACATTTTAAAGTTCTTAAGCAGGTTCAAGATTTGCTCCGGTTGAATGACATTAGGTTGTTCTCTTGCTGCATTATTCTCGGAAGCAATTCCGATATAGAGCTCTTGGCGTAGTATTTGAACTTCTTTAGGGGCCACAAATCCAAGTTTAATTTGGTCACCCTCAATGCCTAGAATTTGAACCTGAATCTGATCCCCAATCATTACAGATTCCCCCAGCTTACGCTTCAGAACGAGCATAACTCACTCCTCCTTCCGTTGAAGGAGATGCCGTATCGGTAATTCCTGATCATGAATAATATATTGACATCCTTGCTGGGAATTCGGAGCTAGAAGGATCGGAGCCTTCAAATTTAAATAAAACTGCTCCTGTTGAATATTCACGATCAACATAACAGCAATATCGTCTGCTTGTTCTACCGCAAGAAAATCTACCACTTCGTCGGATATTGCAAAGTTATAGTCATCTACCGCCTGATGGGCCTCAATTACAATGAAGCTGATCTGCTCATCTAGTGCATGAAGAATATAAAAAGGAGAATCTTCAATCGGTATCAAAGCATATTCATGAATTGACGGAACGCCAATTATACCTGACCCAAAGCGGTAAATGTGATTGGTTCCTATAACGATGCGGCCATATACCTCGCTTTCAATAATGACGGTATCTGCTTGATCCGCGTGTTGGTTCATTTCGGAAGAGCTCCTCTCGCTTCAACGTTAATCTCTGGCGGATAAATTCGGAAATCTATATAAACCCCTTGCCTGGGGAGTGCTTCTACTGTAATCTCCTTCTGCCCGTTACGCATATACCTTTGGTGAGCAATATTTCCGAAAACATTTTTCTCTCCCGAAGATATATTAGCTACCCTGTCGCCTTCTTGGACTTTGGCTGCAATATCCTGCAAAACTCCACCTTGAATTCTGCCTTCTATTTCTCTCATCAAAGAGTGCGGCCGCTTAAGCCCCAAATCATCGAATACACTTGACCAATCCGTGATCATTTCTGGAGGGGTTAAACGAACGGTAAGCTCCGCTGGTCTATATTGTCCCCAATCATTAGAAATCATCGGCTGAATACCTGGCAATACCGTCCCCTCCTAATATAAGCTTGATAAAAACTATCTTAGAAAATCCAGAAGAGAGGTCTGCATCACTCTGGCCCCTGTCGAGAGGGCTGCCTGCAGTACATTCTCTTTCATTTTTAAATTCATGATAGCTTCGGAAAAATCGACGTCTGCCACATTGGAGCGCTGTTCCTTCAAACTTACATGCTCGCCTTGAATTCGGTTCTCCATCAACTCAAACCGGTTCATACGCGCCCCGATTTCAGCCCAGCTAATGGCCATATGGTCGGAAGCGGCGTCAATCTTATCAACACTTGCTGATATTGTAGTAATATTATTAGAATCCAGCGCAGTTATAAGCTCATCCAGCACACCAAATACATTATTTGCAGAATTAGCTTGTCCAAAAACAACCTCGCCGGTAATACTTACCGGAACCTTAACAGCCGGACTTACATTCAGATAAAACAATCCTGGATCGGTTTCTTCTCCCGCAGCCCCATTCACCGTATAAGGTGCCTGATCTGTTTTTTGGCCGTTAAAAAGGTATCGACCATTATAGGTGCTATTTCCGATGGTCACCATCTGTTCTTTTAATTGCCGAACCTCAGCCGCAATCGTTTCTCTCTGCTGGGCATCCAAAGTACCGTTAGCAGCCTGCAAGGCAAGCGTCCTTACACGCTTTAGCACATCCGAACCTTGCTGCATTAAGGAATCCATCGTCTTCAAAATCTCGGTTCCTGTCTGCGCATTCATCATGAATTCCTCACTTCTAGCGAGGTCTGTGTCGTATCTCATTTGGTAACCGACGCCTACCGGGTCGTCACTCGGTTTGCTGATACGCTGGCCTGTTGCCAGCTCTTGCTGTCCTTGCGTCATAGCAAAGTTAATGTTGCGCAAGTTACGAAGGAGTTGAATATTTTGCATTGATCCTGTTACACGCATACTGAACTAACCCTCCTCATAATTACCGTCCTACGATGCCCATCGAATTAATCACACGGTCGAGCATTTCGTCCACCGTCGTCATATTACGCGCTGCTGCATTATATGCTTGCTGAAAGCGGATCATATCCGCAAATTCTTCGTCCAAGGAAACGCCGCTCACCGATTGGCGCTGCATTTGCAGATTGTCTGTCATGCTGTACTGGTTCTCGTAATTCCGCAGCGTATTGCTTGCCCGGATTCCCAAATCGCCGACAAGAGCCCGGAAGTAATCGTCCGTCGATCCTGTAGAAAGAGAAGTCAGATTCGCCGGGAAGGTAAACAGTGCGTCACGCATCGAAGCCAGAGCGTTGGCAATATCGCTATTTCCCCGAATCACCTTGTTGACTCCGTTCACATTCTCGAATTTTGAGGATGCTGCGATTTTATTCGTATCGCTTATAATGTCCGGGTTAACCCGAATGTCGTCGATCGTAAAGGCTCCGCCCGTCGATAGGAAGAACGGAATTCCCGTAGTCGGCGGATCCGTCAGGGTGTAACCCAACTGGTGCAGGCCATTGAATCCTTTGACCATCACATCCATGGAAGAGGTAATCGTAGAGCCTGCGGGAATATTTTGCCCGGCTGGAATAATGGCGCCGCCTTGCAAAGTAACATCGTTCAAAGCCGTCATGTCCTGGGAAGTGACGTATCCATTGCTAAGAGTAACCTTTACATCTCCTGTAACGAGCGTGCTTACCAATGCGTTCAGTTGGTTACGAATCGTGCTCGTCTCTTCGAGCGATCTGGTGTAGCCGTTCAATTGTCCCGCAGTAGCTGTAGCAGCACTGGCTGCTGTTAAATACGTTATGTTCTCTCCTTCAAGCACGTTCGCTCCTGCGGATGTCAGACTGACCATGCCGGCTTCGTCCTCGACGAACTGAACGTCTACGATCGTAGACAATTGGTCGATCAGTAAATCTCTTTGGTCGCGATAGTCGTTAGCGTTATCACCAAAGCTCTCATTATCGCGAATAAGAACATTCAGTCTGGCGATATTATCGAGAATGTTGTTTGCTTCCATAACCTTCTTGTCGATATTTGCCGTGATATCACTCGTCAAGTTATTCAAAGCTGAGCTTATATGCTGAAGTGTATCCGTTAGGTTGCTGGCTGCTCCAGCGACGGCTACACGGGCACTTAACAGAGAAGGGTCGCGGTTAAGAGTTTCCCAAGCGTTCCAAAAATCATCCATGACCTTACTAAGGCCGCTGCCAGAAGGTTCGTTCATGATGCTTTGAATCGAAACCATCGTTGAGTTCAGTACTTCCCAGGAGCCCAGAAACTGATTCTCACGCCGAAATTGCGTATCCAGGAAGCTGTCTCTAATTCGCGTAATGCTGCCATACTCGACACCCGTGCCAAGCATTCCTGGCTGTTGGCTCCTCGTCATCCCCATGGCCCAGATCGGCCGTGCTTCCGTTGTATTGACGCGCTGCCGAGTGTAGCCCTCCGTGCTCGCATTAGCGATGTTATGTCCTAAAGTCTGCATTGAAGTTGTATTTACAAATAAGGCTCGCTTACTCGTCTCTAATCCATGAAATGTGGAGGTCATCATCATTCTCCTTTATATCATCAAAAGTTTAAGCTCTCGTATCAAAGTTGCTTCTTGCCGAGGTTCTTTTCTCCTGCTGCTGCGGAGGGGCATAAGTCGCCTCTTCATCCATGCCGCCCACCATCAGGTTCAGAGAGAAGTCGATAAAAGAAAGCGACTGATCGATCAGGCTTTGATTTAATGTATTTACTTGCTTGAGCTTGTCCAAGCGCTCGCTTAGCTTGTTTTGAATCTCGGAAAGAGCCCGTTTCTCCTCAGGATCAAACACTAGCCGAAGCAATTCCGTTATGGTTAATTCCAACCGGGATTTAATTCCCTTAGACTGCAAAAAGGCTTGCGCTGACGCCAGAATCTGCTTCTCCTGTTCTTCAATGCCTTTGAGCATCTTTGATTCCTTGGACATCGTACGAACTAAACCGTCGTACTCGTTGCTAATGATAGCTTGCTTCTTCTCCAGCATCACTTCAAGCAATGCTTCATAGCGCTGATCCATTTGCTCCAATGCATCAATCAATCCTTGAACTGACATGGCTGCCCCCTACTTCTCAGTCATAGACTTAAAATACGGAGCGAGCTTCTCCGCCAGTTTGCCGGCATCGACATGATACGTGCCCGAGGATACCTGGGCTTTGAGCTCCTCAATCCGTTCTAAGCGCCGAGGATCTTGTGCGTTCTCCTGTGCCTGCAACAGCTCCATCGCCTCCGTTGAGATGGACACCTCATCCTTGCGGCGTGCTTTGCGGTCTGATTCCTGACGCTGGGATTCAATGTGGCGTTGATAATTATTTATGGCTCCGACCCGTCCTGTTTCGTTGATCTTCATGGGCTCCACCTTTCTTTCCAAATTAAAAAAGCCGATAATCTTTACTAAGTTTATCGGCGTCGGTTGAAACATTGTTAATAGCGAACTATAGGTTTATTTATATAATTATAGCATTATTTAAGTTCTTTTAGCCTTACTGATTACGGAATTTGTCGACAGCACCGTAAGCTCCGCTGCCTTTTCGATCGGCAGAGCCTAATTGTCCGGCCCCGGAATCCTCCCTCGCCGCAGCGGTTAAATCCCGCGTAAGACGAGATCGGCACGAATCGCACATGTTATTGTCGCGAATAAGAACCCCGCATACTTCGCAAGGATACATCATATTCGGGTTATCAGCCACAGTAATGCGGCCCTCTTTGATAAACTTCGTGATCTGTTTAATCGAGACGCCTGTTGCTTCCGAAACCTCTTGAATGGTAGCCGTCTTCTCTTCGCGCAAATATTTCAGACATTTTTCATACTCTTTCTCAATATCTTTAATACAGGAAGGACAGATGTCCCTAAAATTATTGGCGAACAGTTTGCCGCAGCGCGGACAATTCCCTAAATTCATAACCATTCCCCCTACTACTCCATTCGTAAAGCTGTTTATGATAGATTACCTTATTTTAGGGGTGTACGTCCATAATTTCGCGCACAAAAATACTGAGATTTGTTAATTTTATGATCTCGCCCAGGTCAAACTGTAAATTTCTCCGGTAAATCCAAGCTCTTCGCACATGTTTTGTAACACAGCAGCGCAGGCATTCATCGTGCTTCCCGTCGTATACACATCATCCACGAGCAGAAGACGAATCGTCTTGTCATGAAAACGTTTGGAAGGACTAGATTGCAATACGACCCTTCCGAGTCGTTCAGTTGCATCCGGGAGAGCTTGAAATACCCCCTGCATATTTCTGAGTCTTTCGTTTCTGCTTTTAAAGCTTTGCTTGTCAGTGTGACGAGATCGTTTTAGTAAATTTAATAAGGAAAAGCTTCCTCCAAATTGCCCTCCAGCCAGAGCCACTCCCCTAGCCAGTTCTTCCGCCTGATTGAATCCCCGTTCGCTCCATCTCGCTTCGCTCAGCGGCACAAATGTAACCGCATCGAAAGCAAACTGCGGAGTTTTAAGTTCACTCTTCATTTGCGCCATGGCTTTTCCCATCATTCGCCCGAGTACAGCACCGTACGCTTCATGCCCTCGGTATTTATATTGAGCCAGCCATTGACGCATAGAGGGGCTATATGCCACACTGCTTCGGTTCATCACAAAACTGCGTTTCACTCCCCCATTTCGGCTGCAGTCCGGACAACCGACATGACGGCCGCAAATGCGGCAGCGAGGATGCCCGATCCAAGGGATACTTGAATAACACGGCAGACATAGTTCGGGATAGCCAGGTACGCGCACAGAAACCGTTTTACCACAAGCTAAACAAAATTCTCCGGCCGGAGCCAGTAATTGATGGATCGGTTTTAGCATCCCAGACCATAGCTGACTAAAACGCCCTGATAAGTAAATAGCATCATTCGGATGGTTATAAAAGCCATGTTCCAGTACGCCTATTCTCCCTACAGCAAGTGTCATGCTATTCCCCTTTCTTTTGAGCTTCATAGTCCTAGCTCTGCCTCACCGAGCGAGTCATCTATTATGAATGAAAAGTGAATCAGTGTTGCTCTCATCAGAAATACGTCTTTCAGTTCGATCTGAAAGTTTACTATTTCACCCTGATTATAAAAATGTGCGAATACTACCTCGGATATGTAGGTAAATTTCTTCATTTGTTAGAATGCAAAGTATTGGACACTTGTATTTTCTGATCACAAGAAATACGTCTATCGACGTGCTTTCTATGTAGACAGATCGCATTTAACGGTAGCTTTTCTTGTGATTACAGAATGGTTCAGCTCTACTGAAAACTTATTAATTCTATAATCTTAAAATAGTCGATTCTCTAATTTCGGTTTTCATTCCGCAGGAATCCCTTTTTGAGAGCGATCTTGTTCATCGACTTGATTTGTTTCACGGCAGCGCGTTGGGATGCTGTCCACTCGGGCGAAGCGAAAATGACAACGCCTGCAGGATCGTCTTTGGAACGCCCAGCTCTGCCTGACATCTGCACAAGAGACGCCTCATCAAAAAGAGCGCTATCCGCATCTAAAATATATACGTCACTCTTCGGCACGGTGACGCCTCGCTCCAGAATGGTCGTCGTGACGAGGATACGAATTTCACCCGCGCGAAAGGCAAGCACTTTATTGGAACGCTCCTCATCTTGTGAAGAAGTGCCAGCGATCGGGAGAGTAGAAAATTTACGCCGAAGAAGGGCAACAAAGGGATCAATATGCCTGATGCGAGATACAAACATAAAAATTTGCGCTCCTCGTTGAATGGACTCGTTTAAGGGTTGGAGTAATGAGCCAGGCAGCCGCTGATGCCCCAGCGCCTCTGCTACGGAGCTCATGGCAACCCGCCGTGGTACAGGCAGTGGATAACCATGGAATCGCGCCGGAACTTTAGCATGCGGTAATTTCCCTTGTCGGATTTCGCGCTGTAAAGCCAGCGGCGGCGTAGCTGATAAATATATGAAGCACCCTTCTGGCTTGCACGACGCTTCTGCTGCGAAGGCCAGCATAGGGTCGTTGTGATAGGGAAAGGCATCAAGCTCGTCGATAATGACGAGGTCAAAAGCCTGATGGAACCTCAAAAGCTGATGTGTCGTTGCCAAATAAAGTCGAGCCCTTTCCCAGCGTTGGGTACTCCCTCCGTAGAGGACTGCCGCAGGTTCATCAGGGAATGCTGCAGCAATCCGAGGTGCCAGCTCCAGGACAACGTCTCGTCTTGGCGTAGCTACCAGCACTGTACCTCCCTGATCAAGCACATATTGAATCAAGGGGAAAATCATCTCTGTTTTTCCCGCACCGGTCACGGCCCAGAGAAGGAAGCGAGGGATTGCCATCTGTGCGGCGGCTCTTGTAGTCGTGCGGCAGCCGTCATGCAGCCTAGCAGCGCTCCCAGAAGGCTTCGCGCGCCTGCCGCCGCCGCGGGCCCCCGCTTCCTGCGGCTGCGCCAGGAAGCGCAGCGCCTCCCCCGCAGCTGCGCGCTGCGCGGGGCTAAGCCCCCACCGGTCCAGCAAGGACTCGGTGGGGGCTGCTCTTGCCGTGCCGCCTCCAGGCTGCGGCACGACGCCCGCGCTGCCGCGAAGCAGCAGCGCACAAGAGCGGCTGCGCCCCAACGCGAGGCAGGCCTCGCAGTAGGCGCAGCTGCTCAGGCCGCACGACCCGCAGGGCGTGCGGCGAGGGGCTTCGCTGCCGCAACGCAGGCAGCGGGGAGGCCGTGCCCTGCTGCGCAGCAGGGCACGGTTGTGGCGGGCGGTGGCCGAGGCCACGCCCGCGGTGAGCTGTACGCGCCCCTGCAGGTGCGCGTACTGGGCGGCGGAGCGCCAAGCCGGCGCCAGCTCCGGCAGGCGTTCCGCCAGCAGCTGCTGCAGCTCTGCAGCCAGCAGCGAGCGGCCCATCAGCGCGTCCCCAAGCCGTGACGCGCCATGCGCGATTGCCTTCGTGCCCAGTATCTGCTGATTCAGTACTTCCGCGTCCAGCACTTGCTTATCAAGTATCTGCTTATTCATTTCCTCCATGTTCAGTAACTGCTTATTTATTACATCACTGTCCACTAACTGCATATTCATCGCCCCTGTGTTCAGTGTCGAGCTACTCATAGCCTCAATCCCCTTTACTTGCGTATTCATCTCCTCCCTATCCGCTAGCTCTACATTCAATACCTGCATATCCAATGTCCCCATACTCGCAACCTGCTCAGTCACCAGCTCTCCCGCCCGAGCCTGCTTTGCTCTCAGTTCCTTCTCCACGGCTCGACCCTCCGGTGTCATTCCACTTAACCTTGTCCATATTAGTTGCATGGGATTAAGCTCTTGTAGAAAGAATTGATCACCGTTCCCATTTTTCTTAAGCTGCCCGGCACACTCTGCTTGCACGTACTTCTTCCACTCCTTAGGGCCCCAATCATCCATTACATCTTCATGTACAAATTCATCACGCAGGCCGATCGCCAAACCAAGAGGCAGCTCATCAGCTAATAGCAGTAGGATCTCTGCCTTTCGCTCATCTGTTTCATGCTCAACCGGCACCCTGCTACGTTCGTATACCTCTGCCTTCTTCATAACTCGACCATATAAACTATTCCGCCCCGTGCTACTCCAATCGCCAGCCCTCTGCCCCTCCTGCGTCCACCATTCCAGATCAACGGCAAAATCAAGACTAACTCTAACCTCCCATCCTTTTTTGCATCTGACCGCATATAAACAGATTTTCAACCTTATCCCCCCATTAACTTTTAAAGTATCAATTCTGTATCTCAGCCCCCAGACAGCCCACTAAAATAAACAACGCCGATTGAAGAACTTGGAAAACAGAGCCCGTTACGCGAAGCAGTATTGCCCTGCGATATTAGGGAAGCAATAGGAAATTGATGCTGATAAATCCATCTCCCTACCCGAGCTGCGGACTCACCCTTTCATACCTTTTGATATTTTAAGAGGTTAAAAATCGCATACGATGCTTTAAGGATCGATTAATCTCACCCAACTTACTTCTACAACTGCAATGCCATACAAGTTGAACTATAGATTTTCGCGGTAAAGGCATCCATGTGAATTGTTCTTTTCGAAATTGTACGACTTTTCGTACAAAGTTCTTGTTGCGGATGCTTTCCGGAGCAACTTTTACGATTTTTTATACAAAGCTCTTTATGCAGACGCTTCCGGGAACAACCTTGTACGATTTTCCATACAAAGCTCTTGCTGCAGACGCTTCAGGGAGCACCTTTGTACGATTTTTCATACAAAGCTCTGATGCAGACGCCTCCGGGAACAACTTTGTACGGTTCTTCATACAAAGCTCTTGATGCAGACGCTTCCGAGAACACCTTTATACGATTCTTCATACAAAGCTCTTGCTGCGGATGCTTCCACGAACAACTTTGTACGATTTTTCATACAAAGTTCTTCCTGCGGATGCTTTCCGGAGCACCTTTGTACGATTTTTCATACAAAGCTCTTGATGCAGATGCTTCCGAGAACACCTTTATACGATTTTTCGTACAAAGCTCTTGATGCAGACGCTTCAGGGAACAACTTTGTACGAATCTTCGTTCAAAACTGCCGTGACTGACCGTCTCCTGGGCTTTTTTTACGAGTTATCGTTCATTGCTCTTGCTGCAGCCGATAAGGTCGGAGATCCGATTCCGCTTGTTTTTGCCTCCGTATAACCATACGTCCCCCTTCAGCAACGTTCCCCCTCATACACATTCCTTTGCTACCAACCACACCTGCCAATTCCCATGCTTTAAGCATTACTTCACCCACATTCCGAATCGCATCCGTTCTAATAAATGCAAAAAGCACACCCCTCGGCCATGGCCCAAGAGTGTGCTTCACATCTTACGATTCACCTGCATATTCAATTGAGTCAAGCTATACGTGAACATACGGTATTTTAGCCGCTTCTTGCGGTATCCGGAGATCGATGAACTTCGATTGCTCTCCGTCGTCAGGGTTACTGTGCCGGATGAATTCATGCTCATCCTGAATTTCGGCCGTGCCAATTACGGTCAGGTTCATTCCGTTTGCATACTTCATCCGCTCAATAATGGCCAGCGTGTCATCCTGCGAGCCCTCGTCTAGTATAGTTACCCTTAACGATTGCGCCCTTAAGCAGCTGTACCACATTAAAGCCCGCAAATACCATTCCATCTGATTTTCATGGTTATGGGCCACCAAAATATAGTGAACCCGCTTGCGGGAAATCGGTTTATACTTTAAATTCCTGCTGTGAAAAAAGTGCACCAATACTCCGGCAACGCCATAACTAAACAGGATCCAAGCCATGTAAGGAACCATGCGACTCAACCTCCTTATGCGACAATATATGCCGCTGAAAGGAGGTCGGTTACTGGGCTTTCATTTCGTATCCCCTGATAGGACTTAAACTATAATTTGTCGCCTTAGAATTATGCTGTCTAGCTGTATTACAGGCCAAGCCGCTTATTCTTCTCCTTGTTCAAAAACAATGGATTACGACCTCACATTTCAATATTAAGAAAATATTGGAAATAAAAAGCGCTAAAACTCCCTGCTTGTGCCTGTATCGGCGAATTGCAAGTTTTTCTCATCTTTATAAGGTTACCCAACCGAACTTAATGGCGTTGATTACAGCCTGCGTCCGATCGTCTACGTCCATTTTTTGCAAAATGCTGCTGACATGGTTCTTGACCGTCTTTTCACTGATAAACAAGTGTTCGCCGATCATTTTATTGCTGCGGCCTTCCGCCATCAGACGAAGCACCTCCGCCTCACGCCTTGTCAGTGGATTGTCGTCTCCAGCTACGAATTTAACCCCGGCCTCGCGAATAGCGCTATCTTCAGCAATAGCTCCAGTCTCGCTTAAATACTCCATCCGGCGGAGCTGTTGAATCAATTTCCCCGTCACCTTCGGATGAATAAAAGCATTACCCTCGGCCACAGTACGAATCGCATTTACAAGTGATTCCGCCTCCATGTCCTTAAGCAAATAACCGGTAGCCCCTTTACGAAGCGTTTCAAAAACATAACTCTCATCATCATGGATCGACAGAATAATAACCTTTATCTCTGGGAGAGCATCGCGCAGCTCCGCCGTAGCGTCTACCCCGTTCAATTGCGGCATATTAATATCCATCAAGACGATTTCAGGGAAAAATTGCTGACAGCATTCCAGCACCTGGGAGCCATCGCCGCATTCGCCGACGACCTCGATGTCTTCCTCCATGTTTAAAATTCGTTTAAGACCTTCACGAAAAAGTTGATGATCATCAGCCAAGAGAACTTTGATTGTTTGTCTAGTGTTAGAATTGAGATTATCCATCCTGTAACTCCTTCCTCTTCTCTGCGTTTGTCGGGATATGGATGACGATTTTGGTACCCAAATTCGCCGTTGATTCTATTTCCATTCTTCCTTCCAGCAATTCTACTCTTTCCCGCATGCCGATTAATCCAAAATGGGTATGCTCTTTGTTTTTTAGCTCCAGTTGATCCACCTTGAACCCCAGCCCGTTATCTTGAACCATAATTTTAACCATTTGGGCTTGATACGTAATTTCTACGACGACATACGTAGGAAAGGCGTGCTTTGCCGCATTAGTGAGCGCTTCCTGGACCAATCTGAATACCGCCGCCTCCATGGCAGAGGTCAAACGGAATTCCTTGCCTCTCGTTTCAAAGGTCGTCCGAATTTTGGTCTTTTCTTCATAGTCATGCACATATTTGCGCAATGTCGGAATGAGCCCCAGATCATCAAGAGCCATCGGCCTAAGATTAAAGATGACTTTTCGCATTTCCTCTAAGCTGGAGCGCACTTGTCCTTTCAAATCTATTATTTCGTCCTGAACCATCTTAAATTCCTGCCTAGCTAGCATTCTTTCTACAATTTCCGTCCTAAGTACTAGATTTGCGAGTAATTGGGCGGGTCCGTCATGAATCTCCCGGGAGATTCTTTTACGCTCCTCTTCCTGCGCGAGAATTATTTTCAAGCCGATGATTTGGCGGTTTTTAGCGGACTCCAGTATTCGTGTAACTTGTCCCAGTTCCCCTGACAAGTATTCTAACACAACTCCCATTTGCGTGCCGATCGTCTCCGCCCGTTCCACGGATTTATCCACATTGCGAGCCCTCTTCTGTAATTCGTCACGTCTGGCCTTCAGATACATTTCTTTTTCACGGTAAATAAGCAGGTCGAGCTGCAGCTGTGTCGCTCTCTCGTAGGCCTGCTTGATATCCTCTTCCTTATATCGCACAAAATCCCGGCTGACTTCTGTCAGCCGGATGCGGGAACGCCTGTAATTCACTTCAAGCTGGTCGACCTTCTCCACGGTCTCTGCCGTTTCCTTCATGACCTGCTGAAGCTCGTTATTCAGCGTTTTCAGCTCATTTCGTGCCGAATCTAATATTTCCAACATTTGCAGTTTACTGTTTTCCATAACGCCTATGGCGTTCTTTATAACGCGATCTATTGCATCGGCTTGAAAATCCAATTACACCTTCTCCATTTCCTTGTATCCATATATGCCATATTTAATCATATCATGATTCAAGGGTGATGGATTTGGTTTTCTTTTCCCATTTTACATCGATACCAAGTGCTTCCGACACTAATCTTAACGGGACTAAAGTCCTATCATCGACAATGATCGGCGATACCTCCGATTGTTTCCGCGCTCCGTTCAGCGTAAATTCCTTTTTGCCTACCGTTAATTCCAGGAGCGTACTGCCTGACATGACAGTAATTTTCTTCGCCGTACTGTTCCATTCCGACTGTCCGCCGAAGGAATCAAGCACATATTTAATCGGTACGTACGTCGTATCATTTTTTAGCAAGGGGGCTACGTCGATACCCTGCTTCTTGCCATTAACGGTCAATGATTTCTGACCTACCGTCATCACTACTTTTGCGCTTGGCAGCCCAGTATCTCCATCTATCACAGGCGATGTAAATTTAATATTATCAAAAGATACGCTACCGGTTAATGCCCGCTCGTCCTGACCTTCTTCCAGGTTGACAAGGTATAAGCGTTTCAGCTTCGCGGAAGGCTTCAAGCCTGCTGAGGTCAGATCGACCGTCAGCGTCTTCCAGCCCGAGAAATTAAGCGGCTTGGCCAAATCCACGTACACCGCATTGCCATCCGGGTTGGCAAATTCAGCACGCAGCCAATTCAAGCTGGAATCTCCCAGAACATCTACCGACATAGCTGTTGAACCGTCAGGAATGCTCTTGCCCGTCGTTCCGTTGAGTTCCGCATATGCAAACTTGTTGCCTGTGCCGTTCGTCAAATCATAATCGAGCTTAAGCACTTTGGAGTTTTGACGATCCTCTGTTCCTTGCACGATGGAGGCCGTCCCTGTCGCTTCCGCAGGCAGCCCTTTGAAGGATACGGGATAAGACGTGCTCTCAAAATTCTCCCATATTTGCTCCGCCGAGGTCGACAGAACGATTGGAGTCGCGCTGAATCCATCATATTTTGCTGTAGCATATCCTACTTTAGCTCCGTCATTAACAGATTGCACCGTCAAAACGCCACCGGATACCGAGGCCTTCATTCCTTTGAATTCCCAGGTCAGGGACTCTGCCGGCACCTCTACTGTGCGCCCATCCTTCAGCTTGGCCGTCATTGGCACGGATACGCTCGTACCAGCCTCAAGAGGAGCATAGGTTGTCGTTGAAGAGAGACTGGCCAGATCTTTACCGCCTAATACGGTTACCGCCATGCTCGCCTTTGCATCGCCGCTAATCGCCGTTACCTGGGACGTGCCGGCCTTCACACCCTTAAAGCCTTCCCCCGTCCAGTTCACATTGCCGTTATCTGCCTTCCAGTTAGCCTGGATGCCGGAGGTGTCTACCGGGTTATAGTAATTATCATACCCTTTGAGAGTATAGGCAGCCGTCTGTCCGATCAGAATCGACGATGCGCCGCTAACCTTGAGCCCCTTAAGCGTTCCTTGAGGAGCGGTTGTGTACACGCCGAGCCCGTTGGCAACGGCCCGCTGCGAGCCGTCCCCATTCGACGTCGTAAAGGTAAGGGTAGCTTCATTCTCTGCCAATGGGCGATCGACCATCGTCGTGGAGCCGCCGCCATCCAGGTTCAGCCCCTTCCA
This sequence comes from Paenibacillus lentus, assembly GCF_042714055.1. Classification (GTDB taxonomy): domain Bacteria; phylum Bacillota; class Bacilli; order Paenibacillales; family Paenibacillaceae; genus Fontibacillus; species Fontibacillus lentus_A. The sequence continues at coordinate 501,817 of NZ_JBHGVC010000004.1, read as the reverse complement.
CACGCCGATCGCTGCCATGAACTTCTGCAATTCAGCCAATGTCATGCCCGAGCTGTTGCCGTTCTTCTCCGCAGCAATCAGGTAGGCATATTTTCCATCCTGGGAATAGCCTACCGCTGTACGGGCTACGGCACTACTGCCGCTTATGCTCGTAATAGAGCGGGTAAACGCGGATGGCTTTCCTTGATCGACAAGCAGCGTATGTCCGCCGATCATCATTTTCAAATCAGTCGGATTCAGTTCTTGTCCGCTGGCCACCGAGCGCAGCCGATAGCTTGTATCCAGTCTTTGTCCTACGTACAGGTTAGCCGCGACAAAATCAGCCGCCGCACCATGGGCTCGCAATATGTAACCATCTGAAGGCACTTGACCTGGTATCGCCGCTTTGATCGATATTTGCTGTACGATATCGCCTTGGACGAGCACCTCCGTAGGCGTCGTAGAGCTGTCCTTAGGCCGGTCTTCGGACTTCCAGGCACTTGTATATATATACATCTTGTTAGCGTGGCTGTAGGTCTTATCCGGCTCTATCATGTACGCTTCCTGATTAATGCCGGACAGGGGGAAGGTTAGTCCGTTGTCGGTCAAAACACTTCCTTGGAACTCGAATCGATCAATGAGCGGAGTTCCGTCACTTCGTACAGCGAAAGCATACATCCCCGTCAGCTGCGACGGACTCGTGACGAGCGTTCCTTGAGATACCGCACCGCCGAGTGCTACGCCTTGACCCGAAGTAGAGAAGAAGTCGCCGTTAACGCCTGCAACCGCCCCCGTCTCCCTAGCCATTCCTTGGACGGATTGTCTGGTGGTCACTTGTCCTTCTTTTCCCGTCATGACATCAAGATGGACGTAAGGGTTGGTTAAATCTACTTGAATGACATCCGCGAGAACTTTCACCGATTTGCCTGATCTCGTTGTAGTATATTGATATTTTAATAGCTTAGCTCCAGACGTAATCATTTCCCCGTCACCGTTTAATTTCACCACTTGCTCCGACGCCGCATGAACCGATGAGGTAGATCCAAACCATCCGGTTCCGATATCCCAAACAGGCTGAATCCATATCAAACCGGCCAGCGTAACAAGAAATAGCTTCTTCCCGCTTCTTGCCGCAACCCGTACCAATTTTGTGTCTTTGCGAACTACCATTGTAATTTATAACTCTCCCATCTGTACGCTTTATGCAGAAATTGATCCCTATTCTTCCATATCGGGAATCTAGTACATAAATAATAGACTACTTTTAGACGGAAAAGTTACGCAAAATCACAAGATTGATAAAACTGAAAGCAATTTTGGACGATTTGGAGAGAGGGAGTGTGTCGTAATGAACGGTGCCGCATGTGGTCGACCGACCGCCGTCATGTAACCAAAGCACCGCACGCTGGGAGCTGCGTGCGGTGCGGTGAATTGAGGTTGTGTTGATTAATGGTGGAGTGAAGGTTGCATGGATTGGAATAGCATCATAGTGATTGGGCGGGTGGAGTTAGCTGGAATTTATAGATTGATGATAAGTGGATTTACTGTATCTATTTTAAAGAAGAGACGCTCAGAAAAGATTTAAGTGGATTCATAGTGTTTAAATTAGTCGCGACAGCAATCTTTACATTTTTAAGCCATTTTAAGTACTCTAAATCCAATTAGATTTACTCTAGCTAGAAATTTAATTAAGTTAATAGCACGAAATCCATTTACATTACCGTTATACGGCTCTCCCCTCCTAACTAAGCCCCTTCTCCTGCAAAAGATAATCTAATCAATACTACTTATGCCGCTAGCTAAATCTAAAACATGTTCGTATAATAGTGATATACATGACGAAGAACGTCCTGTCCATCTTTTAATGGGTAGGACGTTTTTGTGTGCTTTAGTTTGCCATCATTCATTTTCAGGAGGTAGGCTAGAATGGAATTTGAAAAAGCTCACAGGCAATTTATTAACAGCCATATTCTGCGTCGTAAGGGAGAGCGTAAAGCACGTCTTGAGAGGGGTCACGGTCACGGAGAGACACTCTTCCTGAAAAATGTCTGGTGGCCTCTGTACAGAAACCTCGATCATCTTCATCCCGAGTACGAAGTCCCTGACTGGCGCGGACGCTCCTATTTCGGGGATTTCGCCTTCTTACCAGGGCATTTAAGATTCATACTTGAAATTAAAGGCTATGGCTCGCATGTCACCGAGATGGATCGGACAAAATACAGCAATGAATTGAATCGCGAGCTTTACTTGCAGACACTTGGCTACCGAGTAATATCACTAGCATACGATGACGTTGCCAATAGGCCCGAAATATGCCGCAATTTACTGCAGTTGTTTTTCAATCGTTACTTGACACAACAACATCCTCTTAAGCCAGGCGCTCTAGAAGAAGCAGCGGTTATTCGCCTATGCCTAAATTCTATGCTGCCCATCCGCCCCAAACAAGTAGCAACTCATCTTTGTATTGATCATCGCACGGCTATTCGGATTTTACATTCACTTACTCAAAAAGGCTGGCTTCGGCCCATTCACTCCGGCGCAGGATTGCGCGTACATCAGTATGAACTTATTAGAAACGCTTGGGACTTAATAAACTAACCCGTTATGATTCCGTAACCCTTACGACCTCCTAACCCTTATGAAAAACGTTGATTGAATCCAGTTAACTACAAGAAATCCAGCTAATCGTACACTCAGCAATAAAGCACAACTTTTACATACAGCAAATCCAGTTATGCGTGAATCATCCTCTTACATTCGACGGCGTACCATAGTTTGTATACCAAGATTTGTATGGTAGACCAGACTGAAAAACAAGAAAAAACGTCCTGCCATCGCTTAAATGGAAGGACGTTTTGTATGCCCGACTAATTCACCGTAATCATAAAGCAAGTAGGTTAATATACATTCATAAGTTACTGGTTACATAATGAAGCCTTCTTCAAGCGCATCTACGGAACGCTCTACTACGTAAAGCTGAATTCGAGCCAGTTCCTTCGCCGTCTCCTGCTGCGTCAAAATGAATGCTGACTTGTCATAATCATGGCGAGATATTAATCCGTTGTCGTATCGTTTCATCATGTGTATATTATCTTGCTTAGCGTTATTATAATCGTTCACTGCATTTTCGTAAGCCTTATAAGCCATTTCCGCATTACTGTACAGTTCGTCGACTTTTTTGTTAAGTTCAATTCTCGTTTTTTCAGCCTGCTGCTCTGCAATACGCACATTCAACTCCAACAAATCTTTCTGATCGTCACTGGAAGTATTGGTGTAATGCACTTGCTGCTGCGCCAAAATAATTGAATTCCACTGCCGTTTCATTTCAAATGATTTTTCCAATATACGCTCTCGCTTCATGCGGCTGATTGGCTGCGGGGTGAAATCCGGCATGTCTGCCAGTTCGATATTTGGGTCATAGGCGATGCCAAGATCAAAGCAAAACTGGACTAATGCCAATTCATACTTACTATTTAGCCCCTCCATCTGCTGCTCCTGCTTTTGAACCTCCCTTTGCGCTTCGGTAACCTTGGCCGCTGAAGTCATGCCCATCTCCTGCATCAGTTCGGCTCTCCTCAAGTCGGCCTTCAGGATCTCCAAGTACTTTTCGGCGACAGTCCGTTGTTTGTTTAATGAAAGCAATTCCGCATACTGCGAAGTTACCTGCAGTTTAATTCCTATGCGAGCTTCCTCTAACTCAAGGACAGTGTTGGACTGCTCCATTTCAATTTGTTTTAAAGCAAGAATCAACTGGTCGCGCTGTCCTTGCAACTGCTTATTCATGGCATCGGCGATATTTCCAACACCATTCAGCAACTGATTAACAACCATATTAGTTTCTAGCGTCGGGTACAAGGATGGCAGCATCTCTTCTGGAATTTCGCCATATTTCTCCTGAATCTCTTCAATGGATTCCGGTAATGTATATGAGCTGCCCGCCCCTCCGCTGGCATGATCAAGCTCTTTTTTCTGTTCTTTAAGACTTCCTTCATTTAATTTTACAGCCGTCAGTTTAAAAGTTAACAGTCTATAATTCAGTGAATGATCCAACGATAACTTCAGTACCGTATCAAGGTCTAGTCGCTTTAAGGGTACCAGGGTGCCCGAATCAATAAAGGAATCCTTTAATACCTCTTTGACAGTCGCTTCCTTCCCGGTACGAATCGTGTTGTCTTCGTCCGCCTTTGCGGCATGAACTGCTACCGGCCCTGCTGATAAAAGACTCAAACATAGCAGTGACGATATCATTGCCGATAGACATCTTTTCATAGAATTTTTACCTCTCTCTCCCAAATCAGACTAGTCATATCGCTCCCATAATATCATCAGAAAATTTAGAAATCAACTTTTTAGGCTTCGCTTGACAAGCGCGCCACGACTGGGTTACTTTAAGGTTAAAAATTTTACTATGTGATAAATTTCAGGAGGAGAGAAACGGATGAAAGGACGATGGTCGGCTATTCTTTTAGCCATTTCAATGATTATGATAACAGCAGCATGCGGCTCAGCTGATAACCAAACGGCATCCGAGGAAGAAGCGATTGCCGTACAGGTCATTACAATTAAAAAAGAACCTTTAAATGCGGAGTACCATTTCTCGGGAACGCTGAAGCCGGAACAGGAAGCAAGCATCTCCTTTCAAGTCGCGGGACAGATTAAACAAACGCTAGTGGAAGCCGGCGATCAGATCAAAGCAGGGGATGTATTGGCTGTCATTGATGATGAGAATGCACAATTGCAACTGAAGCAAGCGCAGAACGGCGTAGCTCAAGCAGCTGGCCAGCTCAGCGCCGCTAAGGCGGGTGTAGAAGCAGCACAAGCACAGGCCCAGGCGGCCAAAGCACAACTGGATACAGCCGAGGCAAACTTTACTGCCGTAGAGAAAGGAGCTTCCGCCCAGAAGCTTGCCCAGACGGAGAATGCAGTTGCTATGGCGCAGAGTGCCTATGACAAAATCCTGGCAGATCAAGAGCGTTATTCGAATCTTTATTCTGCCGGCCTCATATCGCTGGATGATTACGAAAAATTTCAACTGCAATTTAAAGATGCGGAAACTTCACTGGAGAACGCTAAGCAATCGCTTTCTGAGTTGACCGAAGGTGCTACTGCAGAGCAGCGTAAGTCGGCACAAGCTGGAGTTGAACAGGCCAAAGCCGGCAAAAGCGCGGCCGAGGCAGCCGTGACCCAAGCTAAAGGTGCGCAAATGCAAGCGCAAGCGGCATACGATCAGGCGACGGTCCAGTTGGAGCAAGTCCAATTGTCATTAAGCAAAACAAAACTGACCGCGCCGCAAGACGGCGTTATTTTGAGTAAAAGGGCCGTCGTCGGCCAAATGGCACCTGCTGGAGCAGAAGCCTTTGTCATCGGCACGATCGACACACTGATGGTACCAATCGCCGTTCCAAGTGAGCAAGCCGCCCAGTGGAAGCCAGGACAAGTGATAGCATTGGAACAGAACGGAAGCAAACGTCAAGGTACTGTCGTAAGAGTCTCTCCTTCAACTAATCAAGGGACAGGAACATTAACCGTGGAAGTGAGCGTCCCCAATCCTAAGCAGGACTGGATTCCAGGTCAAGTGGTTCGTGTAGGCCTATCCTCCATCGGGCAGGAAGGAATCTTTGTTCCAGCAGGAGCGGTAATTAGTAATGGTCAGGAACCCTATGTCTTCAAACATGTTAACGGCAAAGCCGTTAAAGCGGTGGTTGAATTAGGCGCTCGTATCAGTGAGGACAACCACTTGAGCATCGCCTCGGGGCTTCATGAAGGCGATGTCGTTGTCAGCATCGGGGCCGACAGCTTGTTTGACGGAGACACGATCACGATCGTGGAGGATAATGCAGAATGATCGAATATTCCATAAAAAAAAGAAAAATCACGATATTATTATTTGTAATCTTTATTTTATTCGGCATCTTTAGCGCGACTACTCTCCCCCGTCAGGATATGCCTGACGTCGTATTGAAGCAAGCGATAGTCACCACTATTTTCCCGGGAGCCACGCCAGAGCGGGTGGAACAATCCGTCACGAAGATACTGGAACAGACCATCAAGCAGGTTGAAACGATTGAAAAGATTGAATCGACCAGCTCAAGTGGCGTTTCCTCCATCATGGTATATGCTTATCCAGAGGCGGATGCTGCTGCAACATGGGATCAATTGCGTAAAAAGGTGGAGGACGCCACCGCCGATTTGCCGAATGGGGCTCTAAAGCCTATAGTTAACGACGACCTATTCTCCTCCTTCATAGGCTCCTATGTCATCTATGCCGATAACCCAGACACATTGCATGCTCTCAGCGATCTCATGATCGAATGGCGGGATAAGATTCGTCAGGTGAGCGGTGTTGCGGATGTAAAGATCGATGGTATTCCTGACAAAGAAGTGAGCATTAAGGTCGACCTGCAAAAACTAGAGCAGTACGGAATCGTTTGGGAACAGGTTGTGCAGGCTGTAACTAATATGAACAACCGTACACCACTTGGCTCGTTGGAGTATGATGCTCGCAGCTATGAATTAGTCGTCTCCGAAATTAAAAAGGCCGAAGAGCTTAATGAGGTGCTCATTAGCAAGACTCAGAGCGGATTTCCGGTGTACTTAAAAGATGTCGGCCAGGTTCAGCTGGCGGATAAGAAGCCAACCTATCTTGCCTATTACAACGGGAAGCCTGCCATCTCAATCAATGTGTCCGCACAGACCGGCTCGGATGTTCCGAAGATGGATAAACTGATTTCTGACAAGCTAAACGAGCTTAAGGGAAGCTTACCCAACGGAACGCATTTTGCTTCTGCCTTCGGTCAGAAGGAAGTCGTCAGCAAAATGTTCAGCGAGCTGCTTCAGGAGATGCTGGTCGCTATCGCTGCCGTAATTTTGGTCTGTACATTAGGGCTTAATCTAATGACCTCGTTGGTCGTGGCGGCTGCCATACCGATTTCCATTGCCATGGGAATGATTATGATGCCCTTCACGGGAATTACCATCAATGAAATTTCTATCGTAGGTTTGATTATTGTACTAGGGATTCTGGTCGACGATGCCGTCGTTGTGAACGATAACATCGAACGTAGACTAAGCGTGCTTGGAGAAAGTCCCGAAGTCGCCTCAATTAAAGGGGCGAAGGAAGTAGCCGTATCCATCCTGACTGCAACCTTATCGACAATTTTTGCTTTTGCGCCATTGCTATTTTTAACTGGAGATATCGGTTCCTTTATTAAGCCGCTTCCCATTGTTATTTCCTGCTCCATGCTTGCTTCCATGATTATGTCGTTAACCATCATTCCGATCTTCCGTCAGTGGCATGAGAGACGGCGCAGGCAACAAGCAGCAGCCAAGAGCAGTTCTGTTGGCGAAGAAGTCAACGACGATCAGAATACTCCTTCTTCCGAGGAGCCAAGGCCAGCCGGCCTGCTCGGTAAACAAATCCAGATGGTTACTAAATGGTATTCTGGTACTCTGATTCCGAAAGTGCTTAAAAAACCTAAATTGTATGCAAGCATAGGCCTCCTGATCGGAACAGCCTCGTTCAGTTTAGCATTGATTACGCCGGTTGATTTGTTCCCTGAGTCTGAGGATCCTTATGTTAGCATCAATGTAGAAATGCCTGTAGGTACGTCCTTCCAAGAGACCCACCGCATGGTGAATAATATAACCAAGTGGGTAGAAAAGCAGCCCGAGACCGAGTTTGTAAGCGTAGGAGTTGGCGGCAGGGCTCCACAATTATACTCTGACATTACAAATGCTCTTGCCCCTTCAACTTCTGTCGGACAGATTTCTGTTATTGGCAAGTCGGATTTATTTAAATTAGATAAAACTGTCTCCGCCTGGGAAGCAGAGCTGAAGCAGCATTTCCCTGGTGCAACGATATCGACCCACGTCCCCCGGCTCGGAATCCCAGTGGGTTCTGCCGTATCCGTCCGGATTGCCGGTGAAGAACTGGATACGCTGCAAAGGCTGTCGCAGCAGCTAAAGGAGAAAATCTCCAAATTAGAAGGCGCGACCGGGATCAAGGACAATTTCGGAAATCAGAGCTATACGCTAGAGTTTGAAGTTAACAACCAGGCCATGGACGAATACATGATCGATTACAGTACGCTGACGCAAACGCTCCGGCTAATGGGCGATGGACTCGACATCGGCGACTTTGATACGGGCAAGCAAATCGTCGATGTCAATTTTCAAGCTTCGAGTCAAGGAGCAAGTCCTAATGAATTGTTCCAGAAAATTTTTATTACCAATAAACAAGGGGCCCAAGTTCCTCTAGCACAACTGGCTGAAATGAAGGCGTCATTTACAACGCAAAAAATTCAGCATTACAACCTTGAACGTATGATCACGGTGGAAGCTAACGCGACTGGAAAGACGGCATCTGAGCTAAACGCCGAGGTGCGCGCTATTCTGAATGACATGGTCATTCCAGAAGGATATTCGATTGAATTTGGCGGCGAAACATCAGACCAAGCGGATATATTCGGGGATTTGGCTATGCTTTTCGTAGTCGTCATTTTCCTAATCTTTATTATGATCACGATTCAGTTTTACTCTCTATCAGCACCGATTATTATTATGACCACGGTATATCTGGCCGCCGCTGGCGGAATCATTGGTATCTTTGTCTCTGGATCTTCCATTGGTTTCATGAGTATAATGGGTATTATTTCACTAGCAGGTATTGTTGTACGTAACGGGATTGTCTTCCTTGAATTTATCGAGGATGCACGACGGGAAGGAATCGGCTTGTACGAAGCGGTCATATCAGCAGCAAGCGCTCGTTTCCGTCCAATCGTTCTCACTTCATTCACGGCAATGATCGGAATGCTGCCATTGGCTGTTGCAGGTAGCATACTGTTCAGGCCTATGGCTTACACCATTATTTTCGGATTAATGTTCTCGACAGTTCTAACGCTGGTCGTGGTGCCTTCCATATACACGGTGGTTGCTAATTGGAAAGAAAATAGGCATAGACGCAAGCGTACGCCAGATCCATCTATCTCTACAGCTTCAGATAACGTCTCCATGTAATCGGTGACCTCGCTTGCAGATTTGCGAGTGAGGTCTTCGCTACTTACTATAACGAAAGGAACTCTTAAATGAATAAGGATAAAAGGGAAATTATTATACAGAATGCTCTCCGGCTTTTTGGCGAGAAAGGAGTTACGCTGACTACGGTCGATGAAATCGCCAAAGAAAGCGGGATGACCAAGCCTTCTTTATATAAGTATTTTGACAGTAAGGAGACTTTGCTGTTAGAAAGCCTTTCAAATTTGAGCAAAGCTTTGGATAGAGAGGTTAATAAACTGTATCGCAACTTAGAGCTTTCCCCTGGCGAACGCATCGTTGAACTTATTGCCACCTATTTAAGGGTTGTTCTGAATCATAACTTTCATACGCTAATGTTCAACATGCTGCCTACGCTAAAAAACTCCGGTGACGAGAAAATTAGAAAGGCATGGACGGAATTAGAGGAGAAGTTCTATCTTTGGTTAGAGGATTGCATAGCCGATAAGTATGGAGAAGATATTGGGAAGCATGCTATGGACATCATCTTTATCGCCGGCAGCATTTTGTTGGAATATTTCCGTCTTATAGGTTCCGATATTCCCGACCAACAATGCCGCAACCTTGCCATGTATGTCGGGCGGATTATCCACGTTTTAGTAGAAGGGTTTAATACTCCTGAAATGCAACATGTTTCTTTGTTCGACCCTTCTTCCTTAGAAAGTAAGGGAAGCTGCCAAGTCAAGAATGCCATTTGGGAAGCACGCCGGTTACATGAAGTGTTCGAAGAATTAGAGTTCAATATCAGAAAGAATGAATTGCTAACAGACACAGAGAAGGCGAACTATGGTGAGGCCTTGAAAAAAATAAGGGAAGAGTCGTTTGAATCGTCCCAGAATAATGTTGTGTTAGAAGCTTTGGTGCTGTACTTGGAAAAGGTGGAATCACTGAGGGGACCATGTGCGGAGCTGCGCTCATTATTTAAGTAATCTACCCAGAGCTTTCGGATCATGAGTTATTGTTTCATCCATAATCAGCTTTTACTAAAAGAAAGACCTTCTACGTTAAATGTAGAAGGTCTTTCCCACTCTATATGAACTAAATGTAATTCAACTTTTCCAATACCCGCTTCAGCATTGCAGCTGCTTGAGCACGAGTAGCGTTGCCTTGAGGCTGGAATGTATCGAGGCTAATCCCTTGGATAATCCCTTCCTTCACTGCTTTGGCCACATTTTCCTTGGATTGAATTTTGGCGCTGTCCTTGAATCGGTTCAGCGTCTGCGCGGCAGAGCCGTTCAAGGATATGTCGTGTCCCGCATATGCCATCGCACGCACCATCATCAGAGACATTTGCTCACGCGTAATGTAGCTGTTCGGTTTAAACGTACCGTCCATATTGCCGGCGATGATGCCTGCTTTGGCAGCTGCTCCGATATAAGCTCCCGTCGTTCCTGATGGAACATCCGGGAAGCGGCGGGCACTTGCCTCATCTCCTGCCAGACCTAACCCCTTAGCAATGAATACGGCAAATTCGGCCCGAGTAATGTTGCTGTTTGGATCAAACTTGGCCCCTTGTCGCCCATCTACAATCAGCTTGCTTGCCAAGCTGTTAATCGATGCATTCGCCCAATGATCTTTGGTATCCGTAAAATAGCTATATCCCGCTGCTGGGCCAATGACGAGATCGCCACTAACTTTTCCACTAAGAATAACGATACTGCCGCTGTTCGTCACCTTTCCAGGAACAAAGGAAGATGTACGTGCTGTCAGGTCATATTTTATCAAGGATACCTGGCTCGCAGTTCCTTGATTAGCAGCTCTGAAATACGCCTGGCCCGAATGATTTACACTTACTGCATTTTGAGCTGCAGTCCCATTATAGACAGATACAAATAGTTGAACGGGGTCGGCGGTCGGAGTAATCGTTACTCCGTTGCTGTAATTCTGCGTCGGCAGTTGAACTCTAGCTACTGGTTCAATTTCCACCTTAAGATATGCTGTATTTAAATTGTTGACGTAAAGAGATCTGGAGATCTCGGCGAACGGAATTTTTTCGATCGGAAGCTCGTACATCATTTCCTGATAACGTACCACTAATGAGCCCGTCTTACCTCGACTGTACATATCTACAAGCGCACTCATCGGAATAACAACCTCTGCTGCTTTTTCCGTCCGTGGAACTTCGAATATTAATTTGCGCTGCGCTGAATTGTTGCTGATGAGAAACTGATAAGCTTCTTGCAGCTTAGCTGCATCGAGTACATATTTTTTAATATTTTGCTTGCTGCGAGTTAAGCTCTCTTGAGCTTGCGCGGTATTCAGGCTCATTAAGTATCCGCCCAGTCCAAACTCAGAAGGAGAGAAGACCGAAATATACGATGGCTGTCCGCTGCTTAAGTTGCTCCCCGCTTCTCCTTGAGTAAGATTTTGCACCGGAATTTTACTATACGCCTTAATCGTATTACCAAGGCTGTCGTAGAGCGGAGTTGAGCCCAGCATATAGGATAAATCCACAACCTGTCCCGGAAGTACTGCCGTGCTCAGCTTTATGGTAATCGTGTCTCCATTAATGCTCACAGATTGTATGGCTCGATTTATTTGATCCACATTGACATTAAACTGATTGGCAGGCACGAAGCTCGCCGCTCTTAATGCCGTATTATAGGTAACTGTTATCGTATCTCCGCGAACAACCGCTGAACGGATCCCCTCAGCCACCATATTGTAATTTACAGGTTCTAGATTAATATAGCCTGCAAGGTTGCCGTTCAAATCGGCAATCCCTCCAGCGCCGGATACATAGGATAAGGTTACATTCTGCTCCTTTGAGAATGAGGATGCCAACGTCAGAATAACCTGGTTGGTCAAAACTTCAATCCCCGTGACATATACAGGCGAATTATTAACTAATACAGAATACTGGCTTTTCATCGGAATGCTTGTACTTCTTAGTGCTTCGTTATAGGTAATTACGATTTTAGTGCCGGAACCCTCGATTTTAGTGAATTCCGGTGCCTTCGTATCATTATAATTGCGAACAAAATAGTCGCTAAACGGCGCAATATTTTGACCGCGATAGTCCTGCAGTGGATAAGATCCCGGTGTATAAGAAACCTTAACAACATCTCCATTGGATACAGAACTGTTTAAATAAAGATAAATATATGAACCACTTCTGCTAATTCTATTGATTCCTTTGATTTGTCCGTCTGCCGTTACAGTAAACTGTTCATAAGCATAGCTGGAAACATCCTTTAGGCTCTCGCTAAAACGCAGCGTCAATGTACTGCCTGAAATATAGCCCTCCTGCGGCTTTGGCATGACAGAGTCTATTCCATTCGTTACTTCCCTGCTGGCGAAGGACGCAGCCACATTGCCGTACAAATCCTGAATTGGGCGGATACCGCCGGCTGTGTAACTAATGCGGACGTTTTGCCCCACAGCTACGCCAGTCTCCAAGTAAACATAGACGCTCTCACCTGATGCAGATACACTGCTTATACGACGATCCTCTCCATTCACACTAACCTTGAAGCTAGAGGTGGACAAACTATAATAGGATTCCAACGCCTCGTTATAAAGAAGGCGGATAGCCGTATTCGAGTGCATCGTTGCGCTTTGAAGAACCGGAGCCGTCTTGTCTACGGTTCCCGTCTGGAACGTCCATCTATTCGTGCCCGAAAGGCCAGCGAAATAAATAGAAGAGTTCTGGGCATCATAGATGCTGTTGTTCGGAATTTCAATGTAATAGCTAACTCCCGATTCCAATGAACTATTCGGAGAGATCGTCACTTGATTCCCGCTAGAAGTCACTGTAATTGGAACAGTTACATGATTGGACGATTTCTTAAGCGTAATTCCCGCATTAGAAGTATTACGATTTAAATTCACGTTGCGGTTAAACGTAATAACCGGCTTCGTATTAACATTTACATAACTACTCCCATTAGTCGGGCTATATGCAGTTGCGCTCAATGCCGTTGTTGATGCATTTGCAGTTGTAAAAGACCAGCTGATTGTCGAAGACTTCGTACCATTTCTTTCCCCAACAATAAAAGTATCTGCGGGGATCATAATGGTGTAATTACTCCCATATTGCAAATTTGTGGGTGGAGTTAATATGATAGAATTCGTGTATGTTGACTGGGTTACTGTTACATCCATTTTTTCAATGTAGCCAGAAACATTTCTGGAAATCGTATAAGTTTTCTGTCCATTCGTTCGTACCTTATTACTCCCGAACTTTACTTCCAGTTTCGTGTTTATAGGCACGCCCGTACCTGTTGGGCTGTAGGTTGAGGGAGTACTGCTTATCGCCGCCAGCAATCCTTTGCTCAGCAGCATTTTTCCTGTATTCAGTGAATTTGTTGAAGCCGTAGTTATGGGTTCACCTGTGCTTTGACGATAATCACTGGCTGCACCAGCAATCCCCCCTAGCAGCATGTTCAACATTAAAACTGCAACAATCAGAAATGAAACCTTCCTTTGCATTTCACGTTCCCCTTTCCGTCCATTCCATAATTCTGTATATAACACCGTGTACGGTAGCCAAATACACACCTATGTATAATAACGGCAAATCAGCTCCTCAAGTTTAGAACAGGGGGCAAATTCGTCGACTGTATTCAATATTTCATGATACACAAATAACTCCTGGTCACATATTACTCGTTGTCCAGGAGTTTACCGAATCCTATTATTTTTCATGGTTTACTCATCCTGCTCATTATTTTATGCGCTTCAGTTCCCGAATGATCGTTTCCTGCTCTAGCGAATGCAAAGCTAAAGATTCCAATATCCGATCCTGCCTGCTTTGACCCTCTTTTAACTCTAAAAGCTCCTCTTGCATGACCGTTACTTTCTCATTCGTAGACTTTACCACACCAATCAGTTGTGTTATCAATCCTTCATGACTGTCCAATCGTTGGTCTATACCATCTAATCGATGATCTATGCCATCTAATCGTTGGTCTATCCCGTCCAATCTCCCATTAATATTTCCAAGCTCTTTTAATATCAAATCAAGCTTTTGCTCACTCACTTTTATCCCTCCTTTTTTCACGAATTACAGTATTTATCCTGCTCTCATATGTTAACCTGCTGGATTCAGTATATCACATATTTTGCAGCTCCTCTTCCCATTTATGCGGTTCCTTAATAGTAAATTTTAATTGTTCCCCATCCTGTTGGCTTACAATTATACTTCCTTTCTCAACTTGTTCTCTCGACTTATTCAATGGAATATAAACAAGCCGTTGATTCGTTAGTATTAGCTTGCCGTTGTAATTTGACAATTGACACCCTTCATAAAATGACTAAAGGGTTTGAAATGACGCTTGAGGAGTTCTTTCGACATTTGGAACCTGTTGATCATTATACTGACAGCCTAAGTGAACTGATTCAATTACTATCGAACCGTTCCAAGGAAAATCATACATTAGCGTTAAACTTGCTTCAAACCGTTCTGAACTGGGAAAAGGATAAGAAAGACAGCTAGAATTCAAAAAACGGATACCCGTTGCTGATTGCAATGGATATCCGTTTTCTATTTATAAGTAAGAAATTTGGGCTTAAATACCCGCTTGTGCTTTTAGAGCCTCTACCTTGTCTAGACGCTCCCATGGCAGATCCAGATCCGTACGGCCAAAATGTCCGTAAGCCGCTGTCTGACGGTAAATAGGACGTCGCAAATCCAGCATCTGAATGATACCTGCAGGACGAAGGTCGAAATTCTCACGAATAAGCTCAACGAGCTTCTCCTCCGGTACTTTACCTGTTCCGTACGTATCTACGTTAATGGAGACAGGAGTCGCTACGCCAATTGCATAAGCCAACTGAATTTCGAGTTTGTCTGCCAATCCAGCAGCTACGAGGTTTTTAGCTACATAACGCGCTGCATAAGCCGCGGAGCGATCCACTTTTGTAGGATCCTTACCCGAGAATGCACCGCCGCCATGGCGAGCATAACCGCCATACGTATCCACGATGATTTTGCGGCCGGTAAGACCCGCATCCCCTTGCGGCCCCCCGATAACAAAACGGCCCGTAGGGTTTATGAAATATTTTGTCTGCTCGTCCAGCAACTCAGCAGGAACGACAGGAAGAATGACATGTTCCTTGATATCCTTCTGGATTTGCTCCAGTGTAATTTCTTCAGCATGCTGTGTCGATACTACAATGGTATCAATACGAACCACTTTACCATCTTCGTATTCAACAGTCACTTGTGTTTTACCGTCAGGGCGAAGGTAGTTCAACGTTCCATCCTTACGCACTTCAGCCAAACGACGGGCAATGCGATGGGAGAGAGCAATCGGCAGCGGCATGAACTCAGGAGTTTCATTCGTTGCGAAACCGAACATCAACCCTTGATCGCCCGCTCCGATATTTTCGGTTTCCTTGTCCATCTGAGCCGGATCGCGATGCTCGAGAGCAGCGTTTACGCCTTGGGCGATATCAGCTGATTGCTCGTTCAACGATGTCAATACAGCGCACGTATTGGAATCGAAGCCGTATTTTGCACGGGTATAACCAATTTCTCTAATCGTCTTGCGAACAAGTGCAGGAATATCCACATACTCCGATTTCGTGCTAATTTCACCTATAACGAGTACAAGACCAGTAGCTACAGATACTTCACACGCAACGCGAGCATAAGGATCCTCCTTAAGAAAAGCGTCAAGCACCGCATCCGAGATCTGATCGCAAATCTTGTCCGGGTGACCCTCGGTGACGGATTCAGAAGTAAATAAATGGCGTCCTTTGATGGACATTTCAATCAACCTCCCCATGTGAATAGTATGGCATTTGCCTAAGTATCCGATACTAAAAATATTATACAATGCGCTTCATAGTTTGAATGGGCTACCCTGCCACATTGTGAGGATTCCCAAAAATTAGCCTCAGCAAAAAATGAACCTTTTCCGCAGCGGAAAAGGTTGATTTGACAATCCTTAAAAGTCATATTAACGCATTTGCCAGGTCATGTCAAAATAAAAAAGGCCATCCATGAAAAAAATTAGTTCAATAAATTACGCTGAGCATGTGCGATTAATCTTTTGGTGATTTCACCGCCAACAGAGCCGTTCTCTCGGGATGTCAGATGCCCCCAATAGCTTGAATACCCTGATGAAGCTCCTGATGTACCAAGTTCACCTGCAAACTCTGTATCAGCAGAGCCAGACGCTCCTACATTGCTTCCTACGGGGAGGCCAAACTCGGCAGCAATCTCATATTTCCACTGGTGCAGTACTTGATGGCTTTCCGGAATGATTTTGCGGTTGCTTCTAGCCATGTTCTTGACACCTCCTATAAAATTAATCCTTCAAGGAGTAGTATGCGTCAATGACAATTGGCTAGCCGTCTCAATGTTTGTAACTGCTGGTATTATTCTGCCATGGGGACAACATCCATTGCTCCCGGAATTATTTGATAGAATAACCGCCACGCACCATGACAGTCAATGGATGTGTCTGTCCCTCTTGGTGCTGAATACCCCGGCCTGCCCTTGGGAAAGATAACAGATGATTGTTTGTGACAATTCCACCGTTTGTGATGTCCTTTCCATCCGTTAAATCAGCTACGCCATTTTGATCCTCACTGTAGATGGCTGCTTTCCCTGCTCGTACGACAAATTCCGCGCCCGCTGCTGCGATCAGTTTCTTGCCAGGCTTCACTTCAACAATTTTAACTTCATCTGAAGCTGTGGCAGTATTCCCTCCAGTTGCTACTCCAGAGTTTGAGTCCGTGGATACTGGGGGAGATGGCGTTGAACTGCTGCCTCCGCCTTTTAAAGCCTGTTGAATTTGCTGATCTACGTAACTCTTCGTCACCACAGGATCATCAGCGGTTCCCGGTTGATTCGTCACGCCTGCTCCTTCAACTTTTTCATTTAACAATGAGCCAGCCCATACTCCTCCACCAATCAATACAATCGCTGCCGCTATTTTCCATGTTGTCTTCATTATGTACCTCCTATTATGAATACATTTCAATGCTTACTTCTATTTCACTCTATCAATCTCTATTCATCCATGATAGTAGGTTCAAGAGATGGAAACAAGCAAAAATCCCTGCTGGAGGGATTTTTGCTTGATATAAATATTAGTTATACAAATCATTATTAATAAAGTGTGCAGCTTGAGTAGCGATCTTCGTTTTCTCCCCTTGGTATGAATCATAGATGGAGAATTGGAAACCTCCAGATCTAGAAGTTGCAAAGATCGGATCATTTATAACATAAGAGAAGCTTTGGTTACCACCAACAATAAAGTCTTTTTCCAGTTCAATTTCTTTCTCGAATCTTGCTCCACTGGAATCTGTTACCTCAAGAATAAATTTATGCTGGAATTCACCCATATCAAACGTCAAATCACGTTTCAAGTCGTACTTCATCTTCACTTCTAAGCCCGATGAGTTCGTACGCCCTTCGATTTCTCTTACGGTTAACGTATAAGGGAACAATTGAACATCCTTCAACGTACTTTGAATACTTCTGCTATCCAAATTCAGCTCCATTGCCGAAGCATTTACAAAGCCTGTCGGTTTTCCTTCCGAATCGGCAAATTTATCTTCCGTAATGCTCTCACCAACAACCAGATTCCAGTTGGAAACCGTTGTTCCCTTAGGCACTTTTGCCGAGAAGGAGACCAAGCTAGCAGAATCAGGACCCACTGCGTGCTTCACTTGATTAACATCGGCTTTATAGTACTGTCCATCATCTGTTTGGAAATAGCCCGTCAACTGAGACAAGTTCGTTTGTTTATTCTCAAGATTTCTCATAATAAGTTCCGTATAAATGATATCGCTTGTGCTGCCTTTGTACAAATAAGTTTTACGAGTCTTAAGATCCGATTTCTTACCTGCTGTATCCAGGTTAAAGTATGTTCCCTCTGCAACCTGTTTTAGATCACTCGTTTTTCCATAGTTCGAGAACATGATCCAGTTACTCGTTTTATCTGCACCAGTTTTCTGCAGCAATTGTACTTGTAGTTGAGAGAATTTCAAACTTGTTGGAACATTTGCCACTACATATACGCTTGTCTTCTCTCCTGGGCCGAGAATTTGCGTTGTATTCGTATTTACCAGCTGTACAGTGCCGTTAAGCGTGGTTAAGTCCATTTTATAGGCTCCAGCAAATTCAGGCAGCTTGGCCGCTTTGGTGCCTTTATTAACTATCGTAATTTTTGTAGCTAATAAGTTCCCATCATTCCAAGGAAGTTTTTGTACCGCATCTAGCGTAACGCCAAATACACCGTCATTATTTTTGATTGTACGCTCTTGACCTTGAACATGCTGCATTTCCGTATAGTCTGGCAAGCTATATATGGCCACTGGATAGTTATTAGTTGTAGTTGGCGCTGATGGTTCTTCAGATGATCCCTGTGAAGCACCTGTTGGCGTCTTCAATACCAGATCCATCTCATTGGCATTAACAACGATCGGCAGGGTACCATCCACCGAAATGATCTGTTCATCATTCGGCTCTAAAGTTATTCCTTGCAAACCACTAGCAACAAGCGGATATGACTTTGAACCAGACTGGATTTCAAAGGAATAATTCGGAATTGTGATGGCCTTATCACCTTTATTTGTGATTGCAAATTGAATCGATATATCACTCTTGCCAAAGCTCTGGTTTCTAGCAATACTCTCGATTCTAGTTGTTATATTGGTGCTATCAATCTTTAACAGTTTTTCTTTACTAGCAGCAGTCTTAGAGCTTTGTCCCTGCTTGGTGCCAAGTCCCATGGATGCTACCGGAAGTTCACTTTTTGACGCCTCATCATTTTGTACAAGCAAGAGCTGTAGGTTGTTCAAGTTGACGTTTTTAGGAATCTTAGCAATCAAGTTCAGCGTCTTATTCTCTTGAGGTAATATTTTAATATTAGAGCTCGCAGAATCTGGTGTTACGGCAAATGCCGTACCACTTGCTGTCTGAACGACGTACTTTAGGTTCGGATTCTCTATAGAGCTAGAACCCGTATTTTGCAAGTACAAAGCTATGTTTACATAATTAGAATCGCCTAATCCCAGAACATTCACAGTCATGACCTTTGCATTTGCCGAAAACTCATTTAGTGCTAATTTCCGAGTAGTATTCACCGGGGTAGCTACAGCATATGTAGATGGAATGTTAATACTCCCTAACACTTGCTCATAGCCTGCCACACTAAAATCCCACTTGACGATTTGGAAGTTTAGATCACTATACTTCAAATGCTTAGCTATTTTGGTCGTATAGGTTACGTTAACTGAAGAACCTGGTACAACCTTCTTCTTCTCCTTATCTGCCCCTACCACGCTTACGCTATATACCGTACCGGATTTCGTTTTAACTTTCGTCCAATAATCAATTAAAGACAAGCTCTTACTATCATTGTTGTGATACGTTAAAGTATACGTCAGTATGTTCCCATCGTCTTGAGATAAAATATTCACATTGCTTAACTTCACAGTACTCTTGCCTGAAATTTTAACCCCACTTAAGTTACCTAGCGTTTTAAGCGCTTGCGCGGCTGCTGTATTCGTTTCCGATTTCGCTGCTGCTGCGCCTATAACCCCAGTAGCACTCTGTGCCATTAAAGCAGCAACAGCTAATGAAGCTACAACCATCTTCGTCCTATTCAAGATTAAACCTCCTAATTTAAAAAAGTCGTATATAGTATATACGCATTAAATTAAAAAAAGTTCAATAATATCTCATTTATAAAAAGAATATATAACAATTACTTGGGTTAAATCGGTAGACTAACCAAAAGGTTACTGTATCCTTCATCAATGAACCTCTTTGGCTTCACAATTCAAACACAATTTTTTATTGACATCAGGCTACTATCCCTGGAATTATAAATGTTTAGCCTACTTACATTCAGAATCTTTTACTCTGAGGAAAGCCAAATTTTATCCAGTCAAACTAAACAAAAAAACGGGCACTAAGGCCCGTTTTTTTAAAAACTTAGTTTCTGTAGTTCAGAGAACCCTCGAATTGTTTCAATGCATTACCTTTAGCATCAACGATGTTTTTACCGCCTTCGTTGTTAGAGCTAAATTTAACATTGATGTAAGCATTGTTGCCTAGGGTATTAACAACATTACCGTTTGCATCCTTAAACTGTACAGTAAGAATGATACGGTTTGGATAGCTATTCGAGTAAGT
This sequence comes from Paenibacillus lentus, assembly GCF_042714055.1. Classification (GTDB taxonomy): domain Bacteria; phylum Bacillota; class Bacilli; order Paenibacillales; family Paenibacillaceae; genus Fontibacillus; species Fontibacillus lentus_A. The sequence continues at coordinate 481,689 of NZ_JBHGVC010000004.1, read as the reverse complement.
AGTGTCATTAAATTCGACATCTATAACTTCGCCTGTGTAAGTTACTCTACCTACTTCAGCTTTAACCTCAAACAGTTTATACGCTGTTTGCAGAGCTTCAGTACTATTTCCATATCTTGCAGTATTGTGATCTACAGCTTCAGTCAATCCTACCGAAAGCTCATAAGTAGCACCAGTTGCACTTACAACACTCACTTGATCATCCTTGAATTCAGGTTTGATTTCATCTTTGATAGTTTGAGTGAATGTAGCAATTTTAGTTCCATACTCATTTTGAGTATTTGGAGTAGCTACTCTTGTAGAGATAGTCAGGCTTTCTCCTGACAGATCAGCAGGCAATTTCTCATCGCTATCAAGGATAAACGTGATTGTCTTTTGATCTGCACTTGAAGTGGAGTTGATTGGAGTACGTCCAGCGATACTAAAGTCGCTTAGAGTTACATTTGTAACTTTGGATTCGAATTCAACCTTCACTTCTGTTGTGCTAACTGCTTTAGCAGAGTTAGCTACCACATCAATTTTGTCAGAGCCAACCTTCTTAGTCAAGTTAAAGCTACCAGCTTGTTTCAGGAATTTACCCTCAGAATTCGCAATGTAACTAGCTTGAACATAGTAGCTAGTGATGTTGGGGCTTGAAAGCTGGCTAAGATTAGATTTGATACGAACTGTTTTCGAAGCAATCAAATCAACATCGCTCTCATCATCCGTCAATTGGCCAATAACAGTTCTACCATCTGTGTCGATAAGCGAATATTTCTCTACAGCATAAGCGTTGCCGTCACCGGATGTAGCAAGTTCTTTGTTGAACTCGAAGAATACATAATACTCATTACCGCTGATATGCTCTACCCAAACGCGGTCAATTTCACCATTTTGAGCTTCGCCCGCTTTAAGATCCACAGTTACTGGAAGAATTACATTACCCACGACAGCCGTGTCTTTGACACCCGAAATTGTCAATGTGTAATCTTCATTTTTCAATCCAGTTCCAAGATCAACGGAAACAACTTTTTTGTTAGTGCTCAGGGTCGGTTTTGCAAGTGGATGTCCTTTGGAGTTTACGCCACTAACGTCTGCAATCTTACCGTCAGAGTTTTTAAGAACGTAGTTCTCTTTATCCTCAGCAGTTGCTTTATCCAACTCTTCGCTAAATCTCAATTCAGCAATGAAACGGCCATCAGCATTTTGCGTAAGTTTTACTTCCGACACAGTTGGACGAGTAGTGTCCAAAGTTGGAGTCACTTTTACTTCTCTGTCCGCTTTATTACCACTATAGTCAGTAACGCCTTTCAGGGTAATAGTATTTTCGCTGTAGTTCAAAGGATCATTGAAGGACAATTTAATTTTTGTATCTTCGTAGGTAATTTTTGCCTTGTGACTAGTTGTGTTGGCATATGCCTCAGAGATATTTTTGATAGTTTCATTAAACTCAATTGTAACTTCTTTAAGATCCTTTGTCTTAGCAGATACTACCTCTGGAGCAGCCGTATCTTCAGCAACAGTAAACTCATTGTCAACTGGAGCTACTTTCAATCCTGAGAAGTCAGCTACATTGCTAACTGTTACTTTGTGTTCCCCAACTGGCAAGGATGTTTCAACAATTACAGTATCAGGGAAAGCAAATTTAACAGACGCTCCAATAGCTTTACCATCTACTTTATAATAGCTGGAAGCCAATGCAGTAGCAGGATTGATCGGCTCGCTAAATTTGATTTTGAATGCCTTTGTACCTAGACCAGTGACTTCTTGAACAGTCGGAGCAGTAACATCAGAAGGAGTGAACTTCACTTTTTGATTGAAAGTTTTAGTTCCGTCTTCATTTTTGATGTTTTTAACTTCCAACTCGATTTCTTTTTGATTTGTCAAGAAGTTGCTAGCATTTTCGTTATCCAACAACAACGTTACAGAAGTTTTGTCATCAGATACGGTAGCACTATGGAAAGATCTGTCTTTGATAACATAGTTATCTTCATTTCCTGCGCTTTCTTCATCCACTGTTCCGTCAAAAGTAATAACCACTTGTTTCAGGTTTTCAGCTTTTACGGATTGCAGGTTTTGAGCCACAGTAGTAACGTAAGTTACTTTGTGAGTGTACTCGTTACCGTTGTGAGTGAATTTCACTTCAGTTTCTTTGTTAGGCGCAAGAGCTTCTTCCAAAGTTACTTTCACAACTTCGTCGTTGGAGAGTTTGAACTCAACAACTTTACCAGCTTCAGATACTTCGTAGGAAGCAACTGTAGGAACTTGGTTAGCTTCGTAGATTGCGTAAGCTGCTACGATTGCTTGAGCGCGAGTAGCGTTAGCTTGGTAGTTGATACCAGCTTCGATCAAGCCTTCGTTGATTGCAGCTTGAACGTAACCTTTAGCCCACTCAGTAGCTGTGTTGTTAGTGTCAGCTGGAACTTCAAGTTTCAACGCTTTAACCAGAACTGTTGCCAATTCTTGAACTGTCAGGTTGTCATTTGGTCCGAACAGTTGTTTAACAGCGTCTTTACCTGTCAGGATGCCAGCTTGAGTAGCTGCTTCGATGTACTTAGCTGCCCAGTGGTTAACATCATAGTTTTTGTCTTTGTAAGTAGCTACGCCAAGAACAGGCTCAAGATCGATTGCTTTAACAATGATTGTTGCCAACTCAGCGCGAGTGATTGTTTTTTCAAGACCAGCTGTTTGGTCTGGGTATCCAGTAACGATACCAGCTGCTTTCAAAGCATCAAATTGTTGCTGTGGAGTAAGTTTTGCATCGGCACCGAATGCTACGGAAGCAAACATGGAGAATGCCATTGCTGTAGACAAAGCTACGGATAAAATTTTCTTCATAACCTTTTTTTCTCCTCCTTGAATATCCTTCATATGAGAGTTTTCTTTAAATGAATAGCTCGTGTTACTCATTAGCCATTGCACCTCCTTTCCAGAGTCTTGAGCGAGTTCCTATAAATTAGGTCTGCGGTTGGCCGCAGAAACTTGTAAACGAAGCAAGCAAATAGAACGTAGAAATAGACTAGTTACCTAATCCTACCTAGACATTATACAATGTATACCAACAACCGTAAAGCTAATTTTTCTAATAGATAGACAAGTTTCCCCATAAGGTACATCTTGGATGTCTAATTTAGTCACATTAATTGGTCATCATTGTAAATGCTCTACATCTTAAACGCGCCAGGATTCAAAAAGTTGCGGACTTTTTAAAAAAATTTGCAACTTTGTTACTTTTCTAAGCTTATCCTCATTTACAACTTATTTCTTCCCTTACCGCCTGACGGAAATTAGTATAACATACCTGTTTATCCCAGTCATTAAGCAACATTTGCCAATCCTCAATATCATTAGCTTATGCCCGTTCAGCACAAATAAGACGTCCAATTGGACGTCTCATTCATTTAAAAATAAAAAGATTATTCCATTATAATGCAATTATCTGACTTTCATCGCCAGCTGAATAATCCGGGCGCGCATTTGAGGATCTGTATCTAGCTTAGCGTACATATCTTCAATCGGCTTCTTGTTGTCTTTATAGGTTTTCTCATGTTTCATCGTCATATGCGACCAATCGATGAGCTCATTCTCAGCTTTGCGCAATGCGTTGAATGCTTCATGGAATCCAGTTTCCACTACTAGGGCTTCCATCACTTCCTGAGTAACCTCTTGGACTTTAGCCGTTTCTTCGATCTTTTTCTCCAAAACTTTCGATTTATCCTCGAATTTTGTCTTTGCTTTCATATAGCCTAGCTGAGCCTTCGATAGGATCGGTTTCATCTGTCCATATTCACCCTTTTGCTAAAATGTCTACTACTTCTTTTGCTATTGTAACGTAATCTCCAACAAATTACAAAATGATGTAATTGGAAAAAAGGAGAGCCCCTCCCGCTTATCATTACGGGCAAGGGCTCTTTCATGATTAACTTAAGTTTTTAGGGAAAATGTTCGTGCTCTTTTTAAGCAGCTCTACCGCAATCTTACCGGCTTCAGCCCGAGTCATGCTGCTCTCAGGATTAAAGTTATAAGATGCCTTCTTCTGCCCTGGAAGCATGGTTTGTTGGGCCTCCATGATTTTCGCTTTGTACACAGCCTGAACAGCAGGACGGGCATACGGGTCTATTCTACCCGAATCAAGGAACTGCTTGGCAAGAGCGTCTTTCAGCTTGTTATCATTCGCAGGCAGCTTCAGTTTAAGCGCACGGGCAACCATCATGGCCGCCTGCTGTCTTGTCACTGGCTCCTCTACGCCAAAATACCCTTCGCCAAGGCCAGAGATAATACCAGCTCTTGAGGCAGTCTCGATGTATTTGAAATCCCAAGTATCCGTTCTGGCACCAGGCACAACGTCAAAGTAAGTTTGAACATTCATATCATAATTCAATGGAAGGTTTAACCCTTTTACGAGGAGAGTAGCAAACTCACCGCGCGTAGTCAGGTCATCAGCACCGAACGCACTTGCTTGTACGTTAGTCATAATGCCTTTTGCATACAACGCATTTAAAATATTTCGCGCCCATGGATGGTTAGTAATATCGCTGTAGCCACGGCTTTGTTTCATAACCATGTAATAGCCGAACTCATCAAACGGAACAGTGATTGTGTTATCCTTCGTATTGACCGCACCGCCAATATTCTCCCATTCCGCCTTATCGTTAAACCGGAATACCGTAATCGTTGTACCCGCTGCATCAACTACATTCTTATCGAATGCCAGCTTCAAAGTACCTCTTTGCGATGGAACAAGCTTTCTTTCCGGCTCGAAAATCGCTACATCCTTAAAGTTACCATAGTCTGAATACTGCGGCAGGACGGAATAAGGCGGCAAACCATTCGTAGCCGGTTTATAACCAGGGTCGGTCTTACTGCCCTTCTCGCCGATCCCTCCGCTAATCCAATATACGTTGGAGACTCTAGTAAAGTTATAGGTTTTCGTCGGAAGATTAAACAGCTCAACGAGATCCGCTGGAAGACGGATACTGCTTTCGCCGTTTGGTGTACGATCATCCTTGTTCACATTAATAATATTTCCATAGTCGTTTCGAATTTCTACAATCCCATTTTTGGGATCAGCAATCCCGAACAAGTATTTATTGTCCGGATAGAACTTTGTGACTTCATTGGTTCCAACATTTGCTGTTTGCAGCACAGTTCCCTTTGGAAAGCTGAGCTCTAACGCTTTGTTGAAGGCGGAATATTTATTCGCTGGTTTTTCAGTCATGTACTGAGAATCTATCGCTATCGCACTTGCATAGTAAACCTCAACCGTGTGATTTAGCGTCTCAGTTCCGCGAATAATTTGAATCTTGATCTTCGTCGTTTTATCCGGCTTCAATCCCACAAAATCGTAGAAGAAGCGGTTGTTCATGTCTGTACGCTTCGTAGCATCCTCTTTGTCAACAATAACTCTTGTAGCACCTTCAGCTTCAATATCGAAGCGGACAAAGTTTTTATTCACAATAATTTGATCGCCAACCGTTGGCTTCGGAGACAAAATACGGAACGCAGCCAATACCCTAGTTATTTCAAGTCGTTGGCTAGTTCGAGATCCCGTTGCATTAATCAGCTCTACATTATAAACATGACTGCCTGGAGTATCAAATGGAACATCCTCAATACGCAGCACGAATTTGTCTTTGAATACAGCTAGATTATATTTGTACTCCACATTATTTCGGTCTTTGAAAGTGCCAGAAACAATTTGTGTATCGCCTTGCCCATTATTTGACAAGTCCCCGCTATCCCAACCGACTGCTTTAATATCCTGAGAGGAGAAGAATTTAGCCGAACCTAAATTCAGATTAATAATTTTGGCTCCGCCACCTTGCAGAACAAGGTCATATTTCAATTGGCTAGTCTCATAACTGCCTTCTTTCAGTTCAAATTCCGGAGACAACTCCAAAATTCGATCCAGCTTCGGATTGACCGTCATATCATTCAATTCCAATCCAAGGAAGGACTCCCGCTTGTCAGAGTCTGCCAAGGCAGGACGGAATATTGTAATATTGGATAAATTCTTATCTAAGATGTAAATCCGCAGCTCTTTGCGAACTGTACGGGAGTTCCCTTGCCCATCGACAGATGTACCTGTAAAGACAATCCGGTTCTCTCCATAGAACAGTGGACCGTTTATATTTACTGCAAGATCGAAATCAAAATCCTTATACTTTTCACCAGCCATCAGATCGACAGGATCGGTTAATTCCTTGCCAGGCTTTCCGTTTACAAAAAACTCAGCGTTTTCCACATTCTCGAAATCTTTATATTGACCCTTAATTCTGATTGTTTGGGTCGTTGTGATGGATGAATCTACCTCAAAGGTCTGTCCATCATACATATTTTCGATGTAAATAAAGTTTTTCGTTGCATATGAAATCGTCGCAACATAATAGGCATTCGAACCATTAAAGGAGAACCTTACCTGCTGCTTTCCGCTGGAAAAGCCCTCAACCTTATATATTCTTTGCTCTGCGGTCATGCCAGGGATAGAAGACTGCGGCGTTAATGTCACTGCACCGCCGATTGGCAAATATTGTCCCCCCAAGGTTGCACCACTAATATCCTGATCGCCAGTGACTAGAATGTAGAACTCTTCCTTGTCGACTTCAGCCCCGTTTAGGGCTATTTGGCTTTGATCAGACAATTGTTTCCCTGGATCGAAGTTCTTCAAATATTTCATATCGGTGATACCGATTCTACCCGGCAAATACTTAAAGCTCATGGAATATGATGCATTCAAAGCATTGTCATAAGCTACCGTTAAAGAAGCCACTTGATTCTCCAGCAATACCGATGCATTATTTGGATCTTCCTTGAAAGCAAAAGAATTGATCTTGAACGTCACCAAGCGATAGGCTGCGCTCACTCCATCTGGAGCAGGAATCGCAACATCAGAGACGATGGAAATATCAGATGCCGAAACAGGCGTGCTATCAATATGCACAACGCCAGCTTCTGTAAATGACTTCCCGGTATCCGGCAGCAAAACTTCTACCTCAAGCACACCGGTAGGACTTGTCGTCACTGCTCCTGTTACAGTAGGTGTTTTTTGGAACAAGTCATAGTCCTTGCCGTCATGAGTCATCATAATTTTTATAAAAGGACTGCTTTTATCAAAGTAATATACTTCGCGCTTGAGCGTCACGGAGTCAGCGCCAGTCTTAACAACAATGGTCAGCGTATTAAGACCAGTCTTCAGCTTGAGCGAAGGGGAGAAAAACTTACCGGTCTGAGTCAATGTAGACATGAGCGGGTTCTCATTGTTAATAGCAACTGTTACATCTGTTGCATTTTTAACTTCGCCCTGGATCGAAATATTTTCCCGGTCGGAAACCACCTTGATTCCCTCGTTCAAATAAATTTCGCCGCTGCTGGATCCCAGCATTTTCAGTTCCTGTACGTAAGGAACCTGGTCATAAAGAACGTAAAACACATCGGAACGGGTTATCCCGTTTTGCGAGCCTGACAACGTAATTTTATTGAAGCCAGGAAATAACGATAAGTTGGTTGCCTTAAATCTTTGAACTGTAGATGAAGTATCTTTAGTGATCGAACCGTCTTTAAAGTGCGTACTATCAGTAACCCATTCTATTTGGCCACTAGCATTCTTAGTAGAGGTCAACTGTTCTACCCTGGCTCTCAGGGATTCTTCATTAACTGTCGTATAAGTCCCTGTAATGGTTAGCGTGGAGTTGGTTGTCACCAAGACGTTCTCCCGCTTGATTTGATTATCCCCAAATTCTGTCGTTAGCGAGGAGGTCGCTTGAAGCTCCCTGTCATCAAGCATAAAAATGTTTGTTGCCGCATGCACAGGCTTAGCTAAGCCGACCGGGACTAACGTAATAACCAATGCGATTAGCATAAGCCATACGAAAGGTTTCTTAATGCGCTGCATGAGTATAATCTCTCCTTTTTTACTAGTAATTTTGAGTGATTCCCGCAACACGTGTCGGAAACCGTCCAAGAGTCATATAAATTAGTTATCGGCCAGTAACATCCAACTTTTTAGGAATTATGTAAAAAAGATTAGCATTAGCTTCTCATAATATAAGTCGCTTTAGCAGCCTAATCCGTAAATTTCTCGTGCATCCTTGATATGTCGGTGTTTCTAGTCCAACAGCATGGCATCTTGAAAAAACAAAATAACCCCTGATGGGCATAAGATGCTCACAGGGGTTGTCCAAACTATATTATTGGCGTAGCCAAGGAATAATACATGCCATTATTTTGCACGGCGTAACGCCGATATGTCCGTCTCCTGCTCAATGGATCGCAGGGAAAGCTTCTCCAATACCTTTTCATGGCGTTCTTGCCCTTCTTGAAGCCGTACAAAATCACCCCGAAGCTTATGAACGTCCATGCTAAGCGCATCTAGTTTCGCATCCGTCTCGTCCTGACGATCACGAATCGCTCTGACGATAGCATTCGTCTCATTGAGCTGAGTTTGCATCAGCTCCTGAGTCCCTTTGACAGACTGAACATCCGCCTTCATAGTCTGCATCTCAGATTTTATGGTCTTCATGTCTGACTGCATGATCTTCATCTCAGACTTCATGGTCTGCATGTCTGACTTCATCGATCCCTGTTCAATCTCAATATTGCTTACCTTTTGTAGTATCTCTCGAAGCAGTTGTTCACTCATCGGAATAACTCCCTCTCATACAAATTGATAAAAATAAATTCGACAGTTTCTTACCTAACTTTATTATACTTACATCATACGGATTAATAAAGGCAGTGGAGTAAGAACAAGAAAGACGTCTGTCGAGCCCCTTTCACAAGTTGTTTACATTTCTTTACTTTGATCGCACGGCCTATCGTTGATTTAGATGGATTTCATGCAACTACTTTTGTCTTTTCTCAGCAATTTCGAGAATTAGCTGTATTTCGTGTATTTAAAGGCACTGCTTTTGGCCCTCCTCGTCCCTTGGCCTCAATTTAAATACAAGAATTCCAACTAGTTATACACATTTAGCGATACACCGCCCTTTAACTACCATAAATACAGCTAGTGTGTGCAGCAACCACATCCACCCGCATTGAGCAGTCCACTCAAGACAAGACAACCCCTACTGCGTTTAGGACGCAGCAAGGGTTGTCCGATAGAAAGTCAAAATTATAATTGCGATTGCTTCATATTGTCCTAATCATTACTACTCTAAACACATCACTTCGAACCGCGCTCCGCATTCGCCTTCATGCGCAGCCGGGCAAAGAAATCAAGCAGCGGACGCTTAGTCTTACCGATCAGGCCGATGACTTCGGCGCCGATTTGCAGGAAGAAGACCATGATGCAAATGACGACAAACGTTACCCAGTTCGCATTGTACATCGCAGCCGATGATTGAATGACGGCCAGCACGCCGAAAAACGCAGCAATTCCGTAAATAATGAGCACCGTCTGACGGTGGGAAAAACCAAGCTCACGCAGGCAATGATGCAAATGGCCTTTGTCCGGCGAAAATATCGGTTTCTTCTGTACCCAGCGGCGAACGATGGCAAACAGCGTATCCGACAAAGGTACACCGATCAAAATGAGCGGCGTCAAGAAGGACACGATCGCGATCTGCTTGAAGCCGAGGAGCGAGAGCAGCGCCAAGCTAAATCCCAAAAAGAGCGCTCCCGAATCCCCCATAAATATTTTGGCCGGATGAAAGTTGAAGTATAAAAATCCGATAATGCTGCCAAGCAGCAGAAGGCATAGCAAAGCCACAACGACATTCCCCATAAGGAAGGCCATGACCGCAATAGTACCAATGGCAATCGCGGAAACTCCTGCGGCGAGCCCATCCAAACCATCGATCAAATTAATGGCGTTCGTGACGCCTACGATCCATAGAATGGTGAATGGAATGGCAATCCAGCTCTCCAGGGAGGAGTACGTATGAAAAGGAATATTGGCGAATTCCAATTTAATATCAAAGCCGAATACGACGACACACGCCGTAGCAATCTGTACAAGAAACTTCAATTTGGCCGACAGATCGAAACGATCGTCTAATGCGCCAAGCAGCAGAATCATCGTTCCACCGACAAGAAAAGCTTTAACGAAGTTTACTTCGCGTACGGAGAACGATTCCGGAATAAACGGGAGTACGATGAAAAAAGCAACGATAAATGCTAAATATATTCCCAATCCGCCCAATCTTGGCATTAACTTCGTATGCACTTTTCTGGCATTAGGTACGTCTACCGCGCCGACTTTAAAAGCAAACTTCTTTACGAGCGGCGTCAAACCCAGCGCAAGGCCGAGCGAAACAATAAATCCGATGACATATATAAGCCACATGTAAAATTCAACCCCCAATTGTTCTGCCCGGAATGAATTATACTCTGTTTAAAAGTAAATCACCAAGTCCGTAATTTAGCAGTTTTGCGCCGTATTCCTCCAAAAGCATCTTATTTAACGCGATTTTGTAAGGTTTCCTCTCTCACGTAGCACACGAGCTACGAATTTCGGCAGCGCAAGCATTCTACGGAACCGGGTTGGTTCCCTCAATAAGCGGTATAACCATTCCAGCCGAAGCTTCTGGAACACTTTTGGAGCCCGTTTGGTTCGGCCAGATATGACATCAAAGCTGCCGCCCACACCCATCATGACGGGAACGGCAAGCCTTTGCTTGTATTTGGCGATCCACGGCTCCTGAGTATCAGCACCACGGGCAACAAACAGCAGATCCGGGCTTGTTCTACGAATTTCCTCCACGACCTCTTCATCCTGCTCCGAGCTAAAATAACCGTCCCGGCAGCCAACAATTTCCGTTCCCGGATATTGAATTTTCAGCCGTTTCGCCGTCTCTTGCACGACCTCAGGACTGGCTCCGAGCAAATACACCTTCCAGCAGTGACGCTCTCCCTGCTTCATTAATTCATGCAGGAGCTCATAGCCGGCCACGCGTTCAGAGACCGGGTCGCCGCCCACCCGGGAAGCCCAGACGACGCCCGTTCCGTCAGGCACGATCAGTTCTGCTTGCTGCATCATCTTCTTATATGAAGGATCCTCTAGAGCGGCCATGACCATAATCGGATTTGCGGTAATGACTTGATGCGGTTTACGGGAAGAAATCACATCGGTTAAATATTGAACCGTCTCCTGCATTCCCCACTTGGAAAAAGGAATCCCAAAAATCGTTACGATATTGTTGTCGCCATCCACGCCAAGCTCTCCCTTACTTTCGTAAATATTCCACGATTCGTTTTGCAGGAAGCTGCGCCTCCCGCCGCAATTTCTCCAGCTGCGCTGCATGCGATGCGCGCCACCCTTCCTGGTCGAGTAAAAGGCGTTCGCTCTCGGAAGCCACAATGCGATGATCCAGGTCATAGCTCGTTCCTGCAGGCACGCTGCCGAGACGACCGAGGAAGTGATCGATTTTAGGATCATACGAGATACCGAGCATCGGCACATTTTGGGAGGCTGCATAGATCAGACTATGGAGCCTCATGCCAATCAGTAAATCGCACCGGCTTACTTCTTCCAGCATCTCCAGCGGGGTCTCGCTCTGAGGCGCGATGCTGACCTTGCTGCCCTGATCCTCCACATGACTTAACATGTTCATCACGAAGCGGGAAGCCTCGTCATCACCCGGATAATGGAACGGCAAAAATCGAATATTCAACGGCATTCTACTCATCATCGCATCCAGGCCCTCGGCCAGCTGCATCAACTCCGTCCGCTGCGGATTCCAGAAACGGACGGAGACGCCGACAACAGGAAGCTCAGGCTTTGCGGAAGGATCGACTGCTTCTGAACTGGCTGACTCATTTTTAACGTTCGAAGCTCCAGGGCCTGTAGATGTTACAGAATCATCAGTCATCCTCGTCAACGGATTCCCATCAGGCAAGGACAACCCCATCACCGGGTCGGGAACGACTTCAATCATATTTTGGGGAATCCCGATGTCTCGCAGCAAAGCTGCCGATTCCACATCGCGAACGGAAACATACTGGCAGCGACGAAACACAGAAGCAATTAAAGGCCGGAACATCCCTCGATTCACTGGCCCGATCCCTTGAGCATAAATGAAGGTGGGCTTACGCATCCATTGCGCCAGCTTAATGACCCCTAAATAATAAGGTATGGATTTTATACCGGTCGCATCCTGCAGCAGGCTGCCCCCGCCACTAATGAGACCGCTGCTATTCTTGATAGCGTTCCTTACTTCACTGAATTTCATCCGGTGTACAGCCTTGACTCCATAAGTCCGCGCCGTCCATTCCGGATCGATCGATAAGACGACGGGCTCGATCGCTACCCCGGCTGCCTCGCTCTCTTCCCGCAAAGCAGCCAAAATCGATTGCAGCACCGCTTCGTCCCCAATATTGCGAAATCCGTAGTAACCCGAAATAACTATGGTTTGAGAAGACGTGGCGACCATTTCTCCCAGCACCTTTCAAGGATATACCATACTAGAGCGGCCAATAATCCAAAGATCAAACCGAGGCCTAGACCAAGTATGCCGCGAATGAGCGAAAGCACGGCCGGTGTATGAATATGGGCAAAGGTATCTACCATTGACAGCTGACCAATTACCGCCACAACCATAACATACAGCGCCCACCGATAACGGAAAGCAGCAAAAATACCAACAATGAATAATGGATGAGCCAATAAAAATTCCTTATTACGCGGCCTTACGCCAAATGTATTCTCCAGCATCGACCGAAATGCCGCTTCTCCCGGAAGCGGGGTTCCCGCATTCCCGGTACGGGACAAGTAATAGAATGCAGCAGCGCCAAGCACAACCGCTCCTACAACCATCACGAGAGTAATCGGCATACGCATCCAGGCCCGTAATTCCTGCACCAAGTTAGTACCCTTATACAACATAATATAAACAGCAACCAAGAATATCGGAGCCAGGTGCAGCAGACTAACCCCACGGAACTGGTTAAGAACCAAGCTATACGTAATATTGTTAAGCAAGGCAATTATAAACGGCACAGCCAGCAAAGACAGTACGGCTGTTTTGAAATACAGTACAAGCGTGTGAGTCAGCCTGCGGCCGGCGGACATGTCCGGTATCGCCTTATTGAGCTCCCTCACCTTGCGTATAGCCAAAATCATTGCAATCGTCGGCGCACTGATCGCCACGAACAAAGCCAGAGCCTGCTCCAGTAAAGTAGGCTTCAATACATATAAACCTGCTGAGCCTACAAGTCCGATAAGAAATGAGCCCAGCGTCAGCGATGGAGCAAAAATGGACACTAGAAGCGCCACAAATGCTACGCCGCCTACAACGACGACGGCTTTCAAATATTTTTGCCAAGAGGCATCCACAACCTGAAAAGCCTCCGCCTGTCCCAATTCAAAGCCATTATTCTTCACGCGCTCTACGGCATTTCCCGGCTCCAGAAGCGTATGCACGATATTGTCGAGCGGATTCGTTACCGCACCCTTTTGCAAATCCTTGCTTGGAGCGGCATTAATATAAATCATGCGAATATTCCGATCCTTAGTCGCTAGTGCGATCTTATCGGCAACGACCATTTTATCTAAATTAACGTCGGTATCCGACAACGAGAACAGACGAACCGCGTTATAGTCGGTCAAATAGGCGATCTTATGGAAGCCTTTAGGCTGAATCTTCATATTTTCAATAGCAACGATCCCAAGCTCATGCTTGTTCAATAATTCTGCCATCGTCTCGACGCTGTTCTTCTCCTCATCCTCGCGGAAGCCTTTTACACCTTCCCCGTCGAGCATGATCCGCGTTACTCCATTTTCTTTATAAAAAGACAGCAGCTTGTCCACATCTTCTTCATTAAACGGTACATTATCACTAAGGCGAGGCACGATGCTAAACCCCTTATCCCGCAGCATCGCAAATGCGATCGGATCCGTCTCCAGAAGCGGCTTCAACACCGCATCCTCCGGCCCCGCTGCAATCATAAGACCGCCGTGCTCCCCATACTGCCAAGAAGAAACAGCAATATCCAAATTTCGCAGCCCCTGCTCGATGAGCGGTCGAAGCTGCCGTTCATTCTCTTCATTCGTAAAAGCGACGTAAGTATAGTTTCCATTCTCTTCAATGACGGCATTATTCTGCTTGGCTACATCCGCAGCCGTAAACAGCATAATCCGACGCGCCTTGGACAGCTCGTCTAAAGTCGTTTCAAACATGGCCATCGAGCCGACGCCAGCCTTCTTCAAACGATCTAGCTGTTCGTTCATATAGGCCGTAGGATCAGCCTGGTAGGATGCAACCTCCAGCAATCCGCGATAATTAAAAACAAACTCTACTTTCTTAGCCGATGCCTCCGTCTGAACACGCTGATAAATGACAGGCAAAGAAGCAACGATGCCGACTACAACCAATATCCACAACCATTTGCGGGAAGCGTTATTCCACCGCGGCCAACCTTGGATCACAAAGGTACCTCCTCAATATGAATCCCGCCCTCTCCCGGTTTGATTCCGCTTTTGGCCGAATTATCCCGGGAAAGGACAAAATGAAATCCATCTCGCCAACATTTGCGAGTTTTCATGCAAACTACTCAATCGAACTCAATTCCGCTGTATAAATCTAACTCAATATCTTAATTCAATAACCAATTATAATTTAATAAGCAGTCAAGCTTCTAATAAGCAATCACAATACAGTAACCAATTGCGCTTTAAGCTTATGCGTCAACGCGTTTCAGCACTTCTTCCTGCAAATGCTTCAGCCGAGCTGCCGCATCCACACCCGAAGTTCCTCTCACCGCGAAGTAAAACTTAATTTTTGGCTCCGTGCCGGAAGGACGAAGGCAGAACCATGAGCCGTCTTCAAGCGCGAATTTCAATACATTCTCCTTCGGCAGTCCATAGAGGCCTAAGGAAAAGTCCTCTACCTTGGTTACCGGTATAGCTCCAATGCTCTTCGGCGGCTCGTTCCGGAATTGATCCATTAATGCAACGATTTGCGCCAGCCCGTCTTTGCCTTTTAGCGTCCGCGACACTAACGATTCGCGATAATAGCCGAACTTGGCATACAACTCCTCAAGAACATCGACCAGCGACTTGCCTTGCTGCTTATAGTAAGCGGCCGCTTCGCAAATGAGCGTGGAAGCGACGACAGCATCTTTATCCCTGGCATAATTTCCGGCTAAATAACCGTAGCTTTCCTCATAACCAAACAAATATGTGTAGTCTCCGGACTGCTCGAACTGATCCATTTTTTCGCCGATATATTTAAACCCGGTCAGCGTATTGAATACTTCCGCCCCGTAATAGCGGGCAATTTCAGCACCGAACTCGCTAGTGACGACCGTCTTGACAACGGCCCCATTGCTCGGCAGCTTGCCGGCTTCCTTCATCTGGCTCAAAATATAGTGAACGAGAATAGCGCCGGACTGATTGCCTGTTAGAATCTCGTACTCGCCTGCCGCGTTCTTGACCACAGCGCCCATCCGATCCGCATCCGGGTCGGTACCGATCAGGATGTCCGCCCCCACTTTCTCCCCCAGCTCAATGGCCAGCTTAAAGGCATCGCGTTCTTCCGGATTTGGCGATTTTACGGTAGAGAATTCAGCGTCAGGCTGCTCCTGCTCCTTCACTACATGAACCTGCGTAAAGCCAAGCTTATCCAGTACGCGACGCACAGGTATATTGCCCGTACCGTGAAGAGGCGTAAATACCACAACAACCTCTTTACCAGCACCAGAGGATAGCAGCTCAGGATTCAAACTGACGCTAGCCACCGTATCAAAAAATGCCTCATCCTCGGCTTCACCTAGCCAGACAAGCAGGCCCTGGGCTTCAGCCTCCTCCTTGGTGAGACGCTGCACCTGTTCAAAAGAAGTAAGCTCCTTAATGTTCGCAATAACCTGCTCCGCCTCATGCGGGACAAGCTGCCCCCCGTTAGCGTTGTACACTTTATAACCATTATACTCCGGCGGGTTGTGGCTGGCCGTAATGACAATCCCTCCGGTTGCTCCGAGATGACGAACCGCGAAGGATAGATGCGGCGTAGGACGAAGAGACGGAAACAGCTTGGCTTCAATCCCGTTCCCAGCCAGCACCAAAGCGGCTTCAAGCGCGAATTCCGGGGAAAAGTGTCTACTGTCATGCGCGATGACGACCGATGGCCGTCCTGCTTGATTGCCATGAGCCTTAATCAGATATTGGGCCAACCCTTGCGTTGCGCGTCCAACCGTATAACGGTTCATCCGGTTGCTCCCCGCTCCGATAACGCCCCGTAGTCCACCCGTACCGAATTCCAAGTCCCGGTAAAAACGATCCTCCAGCTCCGTAGGATCACCTGCTAATGCTCTCAGTTCCTCTTTCGTTGCTTCGTCAATCGATGGATCTTGAAGCCAACTATTCACTTTCTCCTCAACGGTATGACTCAATTCAGCCATGGTTACACGCTCCTCCTTAAACTTATCTCTATAGGTGTACAAACCACTTGTTGGTGGGAATCAAACCAAGTCCATTAGGACAGCGCAAACATGATCTCGCCTTCCGCCACGACTTTGCCTTCTACCGAAGCTACAGCCCGGCCCTTTCCGATGGAGCCTTTAAGCCGGATAATCTCTACCTCAAGCCGCAAAGTATCGCCAGGGACAACCTGTCCGCGAAAACGGAAACCATCCAGACCGGCGAGAAAACCGATTTTACCCCGGTTGCTCTCCACATTGAGAATCGCTGCTGCCCCAACCTGGGCAAGCGCTTCCGTGATGAGCACTCCCGGCATTACCGGATACTCCGGAAAATGCCCGGCGAAAAACGGCTCATTGACCGTGACGTTCTTAATTCCGACAGCCCGTTTGCCATCCTCCATTTCAATAATGCGATCCACCAATAAAAATGGAGGACGATGTGGAATGATTTCTTGAATTTGCTTTGAGTCTAACATATGTAATACTCCCTTCACTATTCTATTTTTCACTCGCCCTACCGTATAAAAATGACGGGAGACGGCCAAACTGTAATTATCCTTCGCCTCTGCAGAAGCGAGGGTTAAGATAAGGGGCTGATCCATAATGAGGCATTATGCCGATTATGGATCAAGCCCTTTTGAATTTCTCCTGGCATATAGCACCCCCATCATTATACATTTTCCGCTTTAAAAAAGAAAACTCCCGATTTCCGGGAGTCCTTCGTCATTTTTTTGCAATTGTCTCATGATTTAGCACCTGTTACGGAGCAAATACTAAGTCAAACACATGTCTCCATGTACTCCATTCCAGGACACCGCTGATATCCTGCTTGCCGAGTACGACATACCCTACAACTGCTCCACCAAACAGTGCTAGGCCAAGGAACAGCAGGATGAGAAAGATCCGCAGGAGTATGATCCAGCCGGAACGTTTCTTAACCGGTTTGTTATCTTGCCTCATGAAATTCTCCACCTATCCGCGCAAGTTATTGGCTAAATTCATCATTGTATCACTGGAAGTTAGCGCGCGTGCAGCAAGCTGATAAGCCCGCTGCACTTTCATCATTTCAGCCATTTCATTTGCCAAGTCGACATTGGAGTTCTCAAGGACACCCTGCCGAATCGTAGCCTGTTCTTCCTGAGCCAGATCTGAGGTAGCCATGATGACGCCTTCTCTCTCGCCCGGAGGCAGTACAAATAAATTGCTATCCTTCTGAATCAGCGAGTCGGGACGCAGCGGAGTAACCAGCCCAATCCGCCCGACCTCTGTTTCCGTCGTTCCATCTATAGCTATAATATTTCCTGCTCCATCAATATGCAATGTTGAACCAGAGGGAACTTCAATTAATTCACCATCGGAATCCAGCACAGGATTTCCCAAAGCCGTCATGAGATACCCTACTCCTGGATCCTCCGGGTTAGGTTGAATATTGAAGTTTCCTGCCCGGGTGTATCCGATCTCCCCATTCTGAGTCAGAACCTGAAACATCGCATTGCCTTGAATCGCAAGATCCGTCATATTGCCGGTCTCTTTCATGGTTCCCTGCGTATAGTTCACCGAAAGCTCCGACATCCGGGAACCGAAGCCCATATTAACACCAAGCGGAGTAGCGCGGCCGGCCAATTGAAAATCGGAGGACTGCTGCATGACGCTGTTCAGCGTATCTTGAAAGGCTGCTTCCTTCCGCTTATATCCAACCGTATTCACGTTAGCCATATTATCGGCAATCAAATCCAGGCGCTGCTGGATTCCATTCATGGATACCATAGCACTGATCATAGAGTTATTCATGTGGCCCTCCTATTATACACGGCCGATTTCATTAACCGCTTTTTCCAAGCTTTTATCATAATATTGGATCATTTTCTGATTGGATTCATAAGCCCGCTGCGCAGCCATCAAATCAACCATCGATTGGGCGATGCTTACGTTAGAGCCTTCGACGTAACCTTGCTGTACCTGTACCTGCTCGTCCTCTTCAAGAGCCCGAACTTCCGCAGCCTCTTCATCTTGAACGAGATACACGCCGTTTCCTTCGCGAAAGAGCGCCTGTGGCCGGGTAACAACCGAGATGCCCAATTGAATCTCAATCGGCTCTCCATTGCTTTGCAGATTTCCCTGAGCATCAATCTTCAGCGAATCGATCGGCTGATCCGGCCCGAGAATAATCGCATTCCCTTCCGAGTCAAGCACTTGGTAGCCTTGCATGGTTCGCAGTTCGCCCTCGGGATTCACATAAAAACTGCCGTCACGAGTATAGCGGACATTCCCGCTGCTGTCCATGACGGAAAAAAATGCCGCCGGACGGTAAATGATTTCTCCATCCTCCGTCACGTATTTCCCGGAAGCATCAAATGGAATAGGCTCTCCCGTAGCAGGATCCTCCAGCTCGATATTGGAAATGAGAGCGAAATCCGAGTTCTTTCCCGTTTCCATCAAGTCGCCCTGCATATAAGACGGCAAACTCTCCTCCACAAAAACTCCGGTGTTCAGCTTCCCAATCCGCCTTGTACCGGTTGTGCTGTCACCCACGAGCGATACAAGCATTTCGGGAAAGGCACGCGATACGCTGTTCATTTGCTTGTAGCCCGGTGTATTAATGTTTGCTATATTCTGCGTCACCGTATCATGGCGTCTTTGCTCCGTGATCATGCCGGATGCTGCGGTGTAGAGACCTCTTAACATGGGACAACCTCCAAACTGATTAACTTATCTATATTACTGTTTAATGAAGATTAAATTGTTCTTCAATTATATATCGGTTTGTTAGAACTTTTTCTTAATGACCCTGTCCAAATTATCCAGCATCATTCCTGTACCCTTAACGACGCAGTGCATCGGATCCTCCGCGATCAGCACCGGAACCCGCAGCTCCTCCGATAACAGCTCGTCCAATCCATTCAGGAGAGCGCCTCCCCCGGTCAAAATAACGCCCCGATCAATAATGTCCGCTGACAGCTCTGGCGGTGTACGCTCCAGTACAGATTTCGCTGCAGTGACGATCGAGGAGACAGGATCAGACAAAGCCTCCTGGACTTCTTTTGAAGTAATCGTGATCGTCAATGGCAAGCCGGATACCATATCTCTTCCGCGAATGTCCAGCTCGGCCACCACCCCTGCCGGATGTACCGTACCGATGGCAATCTTGATATCCTCGGCTGTCCGCTCTCCGATCAGAAGCTTGTACTTTGTTTTAATATATTTAATAATGGCGGTATCAAAGGTGTCCCCGGCAATTTTGATCGACGAAGCCGTGACGATGTCCCCCATGGAGAGCACCGCCACATCCGTCGTTCCGCCGCCGATATCGACCACCATGTTACCGCTCGGCTCGTATATGTCCATGCCTGCGCCGATAGCTGCCGCCTTCGGCTCTTCTTCCAGAAATACATCTTTTGCCCCGCTATGCTCTGCGGCTTCGCGGATCGATTTCTGTTCTACAGACGTAATATTCGTGGGCGCACAAATCAGAACACGGGGATGACTGTACCAGCTTTTCGCTCCAACCCGATTGATAAAATATTTCAGCATCGTTTCCGTAATTTCAAAATCAGCAATGACTCCGTCTCTAAGCGGACGGATGGCAACGATATTTCCAGGCGTACGCCCGACCATGCGCCGCGCATCCTCACCGACGGCAAGCACGCGCTTCGTGTCGCTTTCTATCGCTACAACAGAGGGTTCATCGAGAACAACCCCTCTTCCTTTTACATGAATCAATACATTTGCCGTACCTAAATCAATACCAATATCCTTGCTCATCATCCCGATGCTCCCCCAAAGCGTATTTTGTAAATCGTGGAAAACGCTGCCTTTAGTATATGGTAAAAGTTTCCCTTCATTACTTTCGTTATTATTCGACAAAAAGTACGATTAATCCTTTATATTTCGGGATTTATAGATAAAAATCCGCTTTTCCATGCCATATTTAAAAATACCATACTTTGGGGGATGTGTTCAATGACAATCCTGTTGCCCTTGTGGATATTCCTTGCCTGAATGAAAGTTATTTTGCCGAGCCGATCGCCTCGCGTTTATTCTGCCCTTTCTTTTTATACTTGATTTTGGTCGCCTCTCCTCCCCGGAGATGCCGAATCGACTTATGGTATTCGAGAATGTGCTTCACCTGATCTGCCAAATCCGGATTAATTTCCGGAAGACGCTCGGTCAAATCTTTATGCACCGTGCTCTTGGATACGCCAAACTCCTTGGCAATCGTGCGAACCGTGTGCCGAGTTTCCACGATGCAGCGTCCTATTTTAATCGTCCGTTCTTTGATGTAATCGTGCACGCTCCCGCCTCCCTACTCGAGATAGTTTGGTACATTATATGAGGGGCGTGCCCATATATTCACGGTTTCTGAGGCCTGACAAGCACGGACAAGATCATTTATTTGCAAAAGCGGGCCAAACAGCAAGAAAAGGCGGAGAGCTATGAAGCTCTTCGCCTTTTCAGACCGAGAAACCGATTTTTAATTTTTAGGAAGCACAGTAACCGGATTGACTAACTCTCCATTCTCATATACCGCAAAGTGGACATGGTTGCCTAGATCCTTCTCCATCTCATTCCGCCCAGCATTGGCAATGGAATCGCCCTGCTTCACTTCGGCGCCTTGCTTCACTTTAACATCGGCCAAGCTCTCGTATACGGTCTTCAGATTGTCCGCATGAGTAATCTCCACCACATAACCGAGCAGCGGATGCTCTTCAACCCGAGTCACTTTTCCGGCGAGCGCGGCTTTTACTTCAAAAGGCTTGTCATCCTCGCGGGCCAAATCGATGCCCGTATTCGGTGTAAAGGTATCCTTGTACTCGACCATCGCCGCCTGGTGATCCTCTGCCGAGCCTTCTTTTTCATAGAACGGCTTAACGATCGACACCTCGGACACATTGGCCACCGGCCAGATCAAGTCTTCCGTGTTAGCTGTCTTTTGTACATCTGCTTTTTCCGGGGTGTTGTCCCGAACAATTTCGTCATCTGGAAGCTGAACGGTATCCGTTACGCTGGCGGGGGTCGATTCCATCGGCTTGCGGCCTGCATCCTGGTAGACCCACACTAAGGTTAGTATAATTGCCGCTGCCGCCACATACGCTGCTGGATATACCCATCTCTTGGACAATACTTTTTTCCATGTGGATACCGGAGCTTCCGGCTCACCCATTATATTTTTGGGAGCTTCCTCATGGGGTTGATTTTTTGGTTTTTGTTCATTCATTGGTATCACCTCAATAACCAGTGTTACCGAGGGCGACTCTTTTATACTTCGATTATAGTAATATTTTTAAAAATTCAGCTCTTTAACAAGGCGGATGCCTGTTCAAATGATATACCCGTGTAATAGTGTTTGAGAATTTGCGTAGTCGTATATCCCTGCTTGGCCATCCCATGGGCTCCCCATTGGCTCATCCCTACGCCGTGCCCGTTCCCGTACGTTGTTATCTGTACATTGTCCCCGTCCAACCTCATTGTAAACTGAGCCGAACGCAGCCCAAGCTTCTCCCGCAGCTCTCGCCCGGTAAAGGAATGATCGTTAATGAGCATACTTTTTACGCTGCGGCCTGCCGTATAAGCTTTGATTTGAAAAGACGCCGCCGAGGACAAGGATGGCTCTTTATCTTTTACGGAGGCGGTTACGGGAAGGGCTGGCGTCTTGAGCCCCAGCTTGGCGAACAGCTCGTTCATCGAAATTGTCACCGTCTGCTTGAAGGAAGGATTCACCGTTTTTTCCCAAGGACTGGGCACGCTGCGCAGGTAAGGCAGCTTCAGCGACCAATATTCCTCCGAGTTCTCGGTATAGCCGCCGCTCGCGGAGAAAAAGGTCGCGGTGATCGGCTTGCCATGGTAAGTCATAATGATGCCTTTCGTTTCTTCAACCGCGCGGCGAAGCTTGGCCAGCTGCTCACTCTTCCCAAGCTCCGGCCATTTATCCAGCTCTTTGCTGGATAGGTAGGCTTGATGATCCACCGAATCGACGACGTCCGCGCCTTTGACCGGCACGCCGCTGCGATCGCCGTCTGCCAGCCGGCGAACGATGAACGTCCGGGCGGCGATGGCCTGCGCTTTGAGCGCCTCGAGCTCGAAGTCGGCCGGCATTTCTGCCGCCAGGACGCCGGTTACGTACTGCTCGAGCGGCAGCGTCTCTATGCCCCCGGTCTTCGTCAAATAGACGCTGACCGAGGGCAGCTCGCTGGCGGCCGGCGCTGCCGGGAGCTGGGCTGCGGGCGGCACCGCCACCGGGCCGAGCCCGGCGCTCCCAGCCCCGGGCGCAGCAGGCTGCTCGGCCGCGCCCGGCAGCGGCGCAGTCGCTGGCCCGGGGCTGCTCCGGCTGCCAACGAGGGCAGCCAGCAGCACGGCCGCCGCGGCCAGCGAGGCGAGCGCAGCGCCGAGCTTGGCACTGTTCCTTCCGCGATGGCGGAAGGAACGGTGCGCGCGCGTGCCCGCAGGGACGCGTACGCGGACAGCGCGCAGCGAGCGCGGCGCGGGCAGCTCGCTGCTGCGTGGCGGGCGCGGCAGAGCTGCATTCCCGTTGGGCTTCATAGCATCCTTCCTTCTATTTAACTGGAACGGATCACTCTCAACTGCTGCCCTTTCTGCAGCTTCTAACGCTCCCGACCGCAACGCCGCCCCAAACTCGGACTCCGATGGCGGCAGCGGCCGCTTTAACGACTTCCTATCCTGAACCCCCGGTCTCTTTCCTTCCACTCGGGTATAAAGCGATTCGGAAGCTCGCTGTCCTTGCCCTGCCGTTCTCTTTAGCCTCATACTGTCCAAGCTGCTTCCAATCGAAGCGCAGCTCTGCTCTATTTTATTGTTGCGAGCCGCTAGATTAATGATTAAGGAGCTTTTTTTCGTTTCCATACCCAAAGCAAGCAACCTCCATCCCGATTCATGCTGCAATCGCACGCCTTCTTTTGCTGCCACAAGACCATGCGATCCTAGCGTTTGAATTCGTTATACTTTTTGTTCGCTATACTTATAGATATGACTCTGAAACGTCTGCTAGAACCTGGATGGAAAGTTGGAGCCCTCAGAGTATATTAGATCGGAGAATTTTAATATGAAGACTAAAATGAAGTGAAGCACAGTCAAAATACAAGTTATAAAAACAACTGTAAAGAACAATTACACACTACACCAGAATAGCCAAAACAAACAAAATAAAGTGCAATTCAAGGACTGAGCTTGGTTAGATATGACGTGCCGAGTCGGCCTACTGTAGATTTAACTGGATTTTATGCAGCTACTTTAAGTCCAAATCGGAGTTTTCTATAAATTAACTGCATTCATGTATCTAAAAACATCCTTTTCCGCGTCTCTGCCCCTTTTACTCCATTTTAACTACAGTAAATACAGGTCATTTCACATTTAAGATAGGATCGCTTAATATAATTGCAACAAATACAGTTAGCTTTTTAATAAATCCCCTCATCCTCTGCATTTTCTGCATCCCATGTAACCTCTGCAACCTCTAAACCACTTTAGCTAACTTAACTAATTTAACTAATTTAACTAATTTAACTACTTCAACCAATGTATTCACTGTATTCGTTGTACTTTGTATCCGACCATAGCCCAACCATAACTATATAAACACGAGATCGAAGTCCAGAAGCTTACATATGAAAGCTTGCTCTTAATATTTTATCCATCCGGCGGATCGTACCGCTAATCAAACTTTTATACCTTAATGAATCAAACAATCAGACGCTCATACCTTCCTATCTCATAAAAAAAACGTCTATCGACGTACATTCACAGAAGACAGACCGCGTTTAGCAGTAGTTTTTCTTGCGATTATAGAATTGCTCAGCTCCGCTGAAAACTTATAAATTCTATAATCTTCAAAAAAACGCCTTACGGCGTTTCGAAAACCAATATATAGTGGCCGATCAGTAAGCCTGATCAACCAGTGCCACTTGTTCATATCGTCATATCCATTACCCACATCAATAGCTCCGCGTGCCGCCCTCGAATTTGTAGGGAAGCTCCTTCCAAGTCGATTCGTACAAACCTACATCATCGATCATTTCTCGTTAGTAGCTCAATCATGACTCCTATCAGTAACTCATACCAATAACAAACCCCATAATACTTACCAAATAACTCATATCAGCAACTCATATCCGTAACTCATATCGGTAACCCATACCTATAACCTATAACTTATATCAATAATCATTCAACCTAATCATATCAATCACTCAGCCATTAGCCCAAGCCCAATACACTTCAATCCAAGGGCTGCCAGACAGCCATCCAAGCATGCCCCGAACCCGCACCCTGCCCCCCTCACCAAACAGCCGAAAAGATCAGTCGGTTCACAAGGGGTCAATCCACCCGTTCCCCATGTTGGTTAACCAGCCGCCTCCACCAATCGTCAGTCAATGCCGCATATTAAAAAAAGACCATGCTCTACACACGGTCTCCGAATTGCATTTAGATTATAAAATTATTCGCAATTATGCCCAAGTCGGCTGCACTTTAAGTACCGGGAGCTCATCCTGCATATTTACAGAAATCCGTTCAGTTTGGGCAGCGGATTCTTTCTCGTCCACAGTTACCCGCCAAATATCAGCTCCAAGCCCAGAAAGCTTCTCAGCCAAATTAACATAACCGCGGTCGATGTGATGCGTTCCGCTCACTTCAGTCGTACCATCGGCCACGAGTCCGGCAATAATCAATGCGGCCCCGGCACGCAAGTCCGTTGCACACACTTTTGCACCGCTAAGCTTAGCTCCACCCGTAATGATAGAGCTGCGCCCCTCTACCTTGATTTCCGCATTCATCAAAGCGAACTGCTCCACATGCATGAAACGATTCTCAAACACGGTCTCTGTTACAACGCTGGTACCTTCGGACACGAGCAGCAGAGCCATCATTTGGGATTGCATATCCGTCGGGAACCCGGGATACGGCAGCGTTTTGACGTCTACGGCTTTAAGCGGCCTATCGGCAATAACCCGTACGCCATTCTCCTGTACTTCCACCTGTACGCCCATTTCCTCAAGCTTAGCAATGACGGGGCCAAGATGATCGGCAATTGCCCCTTCTACAAACACATTTCCGCCTGTCGTTGCAGCAGCAATCATAAACGTGCCTGCTTCAATACGATCAGGAATCACGGTATGATCAACACCGCGCAGCTTCTCAACACCCTCAATACGGATGACGCCTGTACCGGCACCGCGGACAACAGCTCCCATCCCGTTCAAATAGTTAGCGAGATCAACAATTTCAGGCTCCTTGGCCGCATTCTCAATGACCGTCGTGCCTTCCGCTAGAGTAGCCGCCATCATAATATTCTCCGTTGCGCCAACGCTGGCTACGTCCAAATATATTTTCGCTCCACGAAGGCGGCCATTGGACTTAGCTTCAATGAAGCCCTGTCCCAAGTTAATCTCGGCGCCCATCGCTTCGAAGCCTTTCAAATGCTGATCAATCGGTCTCGTGCCAATCGCGCAGCCTCCTGGAAGAGAAATTCGCGTGTATCCCGTGCGGGTCAATAAAGGACCCATGACAAGAAAAGATGCCCGCATTTTCCGTACCCATTCGTACGGGGCCTCACAATTGGCGATCTTCTGGGCATTGACCGTAATTACCTCACGATCATATGTAACGGTCGCTCCTAGCGATTCCAATACTTTATTAATGGTCATCACATCATCTAGCGGCGGGGCATCACGAATTACGCTTACGCCTTCCTCCCCTAATAACGATGCTGCGATGATCGGCAGCACTGAATTTTTAGCTCCGCTAACTTTAACGTTCCCGGACAAAATATTGCCACCGCGGACGATAAATTTGCTCATCTTGTTTCCCTCCGCGCGTTCATTTTCACCCTTATTTTCGATGCAAAATAAAGGCATCCCCGCTCATTCCCTAAATTTCATCATATCATCGGTAGCTTGAGGCGCACAAGGCTCTAAACGTGTTGAAATAGCGCGAATCATGAAGAATTTCGTCTTATTTGCAAGCAATCATTAGATCCCCTTGGCTTATTCCTTATTCACCATTGTTGACACAATGTTTTGATGTTATTCGACAAACTTCACTCTGCGTAATCACACGCAATTAAAATCATTTTTCGGCCGAGGTCAAGTCCCTTAATAACCTCTAATAGTCTAACACACTTATAACCAAAGGCTTAGGAATTAAAACATATAGCGAAGCATCTGCGTATATCCCAAGTACTCCAATATGAAGGCAGCGACAAATCGTCCCAGCACTACGGCCAGAAGCAATTGAAGCAGTTTGCCTTGCGGCCCCTTCGGATGCCGGATGATTAAATCCAGCTTGAGATTTTGCAGCGCCCACCAGGACAGGACAATACAAGCCAGCGATACTAAAATGGCCGTCAAGCCATTCATGCCAACCGTAGCCGGCACTGAATCCATGGGATTCATATCCGCTCCCCCCGCCTCGTTCTATACTTATGCAACCGTCCCTAAAAGGGTTAATACACTATAAAAATATATCGGCAAGCATAATGTAAAAAATTTATAGACCTTATATATCATACTTGCCCGAGTGACAATAATCCAGCATTTCTTTCTATTGTGAGGGCTTCCAATTGAATAAATTTAAAAATCATGGTTTAGCCAAGCCACTTTCTGCAAATACGCTATAATGTAGTTAACGAAAATGCAGGAAGGAGCGTTTAAATGAAAGTCGAAATTATAGCCTATACCCTGGGTGACGCGATATTGGCTGCCCGTTCCGGGGCGGATCGCTTGGAGGTCATTACTGCCCCCCAAGAAGGTGGATTAACACCCAGCTTCGGTCTCGTGCAGCAAATCCAGGAACGAACTCAGATCGATATCAGGGTAATGATTCGTCCCCATAGTCGTCATTTTTACTACGATGAAGAGGACATAGCTACTATGTTACAAGATATTGCCGCCTTTCGCCACCTAGGTATCTCGGGTTTTGTTTTGGGAGCCTTAACCCGGAACAACAAAGTAGATGAGAATTCCCTGGTGCGTTTGCTTGATGCAGCGGATGGCCTTCCCGTAACGTTTCATAAGGCATTTGATGAAGTGGCCCACTTTGCGGAGGCACTGGATACTTTAAGCCGCCATCCCCAAATCACGCATATTCTGACCTCAGGCGGTCGTCCATCAGCACTGGAAAACTCAGCCGTGGATACTATATCCGAATTGGTGCGACTAAGTCAACCATATGGTATTTCCATCATGCCCGGAGGAGGTCTTCATCATGATGGCTTGGAAGAGTTCCTGGGCAGAACCTTGGTAAAAGAGCTTCATATGGGCTCAGGAGCAAGGCTGGATAACAATCTGCTTCAGCCGATCGATTCAGAGCTGCTGCTTAAAGTTCGTCATATCGCAGACCGCTTTTGATTAAAATCATTCACGAATAGGCAAATGTCCCAAAACAGTTTGAAACTTTAGTCGGTTATAAAAGGGGCTTAGGAAATAGCTTATTTCCCCTATTAATTAGTACATTTTACAAGTGCTGCTTAATTTATACCTGTTTTTAATGAAAACATAGCAGCCAGTTACTACGTTTTGGAAGTCATTTTCACGGGATTTTTTTACCTAAAAAATCCATCTACGCTGATGAAGCTCATCCTGATGAGACACAAGCAATATGTTTCCGTGCTCCACAAAAACAAAAACCGAACACCTCCGTGTTCGGTTTTGCTTTATCCGTACTATTAATGATGCTTCTTGATCTTCGTATTCCCGGAAACATTAATCCGCGTAATTGCCCTTTGCAGGGCCAATTCGGCACGACGATGATCAACTCGATCCTGATTTTTACCTACAGACAATCTACGCTCCGCCCGCTCGCGTGCAGCTACCGCACGATCAACATCGATTTCCTCCGGAAGCTCGGCACTCTCTGCAAGAACGATAACTTTGTCCTTCTGAACTTCAACAAAGCCGCCATGCACCGCAATTGTGGTCGAATTTCCACCGGATCTGGCCACAATTGGAGCAACCTGAAGCGGTGTTACAAGCGGAATATGATGCGGTAAAATACCAAGCTCGCCCTCGACTCCGCGGACGGTCAGGCTATCCACCTGTTCGGAGAACACCACATGTTCCGGCGTAACAATTTCCAATAAAAAGGTGCTCACTAGTCATCCCTCCTGTTCGTGGGACAGTTCATTTCTGAAGCATCCGAATTAACGGTGCATATTACAACGTTTTTGCTTTTTCTACAGCTTCTTCAATCGTACCAACGAAGAGGAAGGCTGCTTCTGGAAGCGAATCGTGCTTACCTTCCAGGATCTCCTTGAAGCTGCGAACAGTTTCTGCAATGGGTACGTATTTACCCGTAAGGCCGGTAAACTGCTCGGCAACGTGAAATGGCTGCGACAGGAAGCGTTCGATCTTCCGGGCACGGGATACGATCAGCTTGTCATCTTCAGACAACTCATCCATACCGAGGATTGCGATAATATCCTGCAATTCTTTATAACGAGCCAAGAGTTGTTTAACGCCTTGCGCTACGTTATAGTGCTCCTCGCCAACGATTTCAGGTGTCAAAATCCGGGAGCTGGAGGCAAGCGGGTCAACCGCAGGGAAAATCCCCTTCTCGGAAATTTTACGCTCCAGGTTTGTCGTTGCATCCAAGTGAGCAAATGTCGTCGCTGGTGCCGGATCCGTATAGTCATCCGCAGGGACATAAATGGCCTGAATGGAAGTAACGGAACCCTTTTTCGTGGATGTGATCCGTTCTTGAAGCTGCCCCATCTCCGTTGCCAACGTCGGTTGGTAACCCACCGCGGAAGGCATGCGTCCAAGAAGGGCCGATACTTCGGAACCTGCTTGAGTAAAGCGGAAAATGTTGTCGATAAAGAGAAGAACGTCGCGTCCCTCTTGGTCACGGAAATACTCCGCCATCGTCAAACCCGTTAAGGCTACGCGAAGACGTGCGCCTGGCGGTTCGTTCATTTGACCGAATACCATGGCTGTTTTATTGATAACGCCGGAATCCGTCATTTCATGATACAGGTCATTACCTTCACGAGTCCGCTCACCTACACCAGCAAATACGGAAATACCGCCATGCTCTTGAGCGATGTTATTGATAAGCTCCTGAATCGTTACCGTCTTACCTACGCCAGCGCCGCCGAACAGGCCGATCTTACCGCCCTTGGCATAAGGAGCAAGCAAGTCGATAACTTTAATGCCTGTCTCGAGAATCTCGGATTGCGTCGACAGTTCTTCAAATGAAGGAGGATCACGGTGGATCGGATTTCTTTCGGCCGTAGTAACCGGGCCTTTATTATCGATTGTTTCTCCAAGCACGTTAAATACGCGGCTCAGAGTCGCTTCACCTACTGGAACAGAGATTGGAGCGCCCAAATCTACCGCTTCCAGACCGCGTACAAGACCATCTGTCGAGGACATGGCGATACAGCGGACAAGGTTGTCGCCTAAGTGATTGGATGCTTCCAGGATCAGGTCGTTTCCTTCTTCCTGCGCGTCCTGTTTCACAATTTTAATAGCGTTGAAGATTTCCGGGAGTTGGCCGCGTCCAAATTCAACGTCAACAACCGGACCCATTACGCTAACAACGCGTCCTTTGTTCATTATTGTTGTTTCCCTCCTTAAAGTTTTGCGGAGCTATGCTTCTTCCGATTGACCACATAGCAAAACTACTTCGAAAGCACAAGCTAAGTTTTGCGGAGCTACGCTTCTTCGATTAACTACGCAGCAAAACCACTTCGAAAGCACAAGCTAGGTTTTGCAGGGCTATGCTTCATTGGTTGAACTACTTTGAAGCATAAGCATCGTTCAGCCAGCTATGCTTCCTAGTTTCGGCTAACGGAACAAGAGTCCTAAGCATATAGTACGTTTGGTGAAAATTACCTTCCAAGATAGATCCCCTCACGCTCACGCACTAATAGCTACACAGCACTTGTCGTTCCTGCATATCCGCAAACTATCATCAAAACGAAAATGCTAGCTTTGGGCGTTTGCACCTGCCACAATTTCCGTAATTTCCTGGGTAATTGCCGCTTGACGAGCGCGGTTATACGTCAGGGTCAGTTCACCGATCATTTTCGATGCATTTTTCGTAGCGCTGCCCATTGCTGTCATCTTAGCGCCAAGCTCACTCGCCTTCCCTTCAAGAAGGGCTCCAAAAATGAGGGTTTCAGCATATTTGGGAAGCAGGACTTCGAGCACGGCTTCAGGAGAAGGTTCATACTCGTATTCCGCTGCTGGACCGCTCGTTTCGACACTGTCGAATGGAAGCAGACGATCTACTGTCGGCAGCTGGGTCATCGCATTAATAAATTTATTGTAGCAAATATAAACCTCATCAAATTGCTCTTCTTCAAAGCTTTGTACAGCCGCATAAGCCAAAGATTTAATATCGGCGAACTTTGGAGAATCAGATAATTCGACGACATCCTTCACCACGGGAAGCTCCCGGCGATTGAAATAATCCCGGCCTTTACGTCCAACGACGAACAAGCCATATTCCGATTTAGATGCATGCTTCTCGTTAATGACATCCATCACCTTACGGAGGATGTTCGTGTTGTATCCGCCAACGAGCCCGCCATCGGCCGTGATAACAATATAGGCCGTCCGCTTCACGGGACGAGTAACGAGCATCGGATGGGTAATTCCATCAGAGCCGGCAGCGATGCTAGTCACGACTTCTTTCAGCTTCTCAACATATGGGCGAGAAGATTGTGCTTTCTCCTGCGCTCTTCTAAGCTTGGCTGAAGCGACCATTTCCATCGCCTTCGTGATCTGACGGGTGTTCTGAATACTCTTGATCTGGCGTTTTATTTCGCGAATCCCTTTTGCCATGATTTCACCACCTTAAAGTTTTGGCTAGGCCAAAACTCGCATCGTAAGCATTACCTTGCTTTGGCTGAAGGCCAAAGTTACTTCGAAACATGCACTTCGTTTTGGCAAAGCCAAAACCGGCATCGTAAGCATTAGTTCAGGCTACGCCCGAACTCCACCGTATACATATTCTCAAGGTCTGGCTCGAAGCCAAAGCTGCATTAAAAGCATTCTCTGGTTCTGGCACAACACACCAAAACCGTAGCCTTCATGCATTCAAGCCTTGGCAGAGCCAAAACGAGTTTTCTTATGCATCATCATGACCGGCATAGAGCCTTAGGGCCTAAACCGATTCATGAACCTTATTAATGCGAAGCAGCAAAACCTCTTTTGAATTTCTCGATAACTTCCTTCAGTTTTGCCTCGTTGTCAGCTGTCAAATCTTTCGTATCGCGGATCGATTGCAGCACTTCTTCATGCTGGCTGTCCACGAAGGAGAGCAATTCAGCCTCAAAACGGCGCACATCGCCAAGTGGAATATCGTCGAGATATCCTTTAACTGCTGTATACAAGCTGATAACCTGCTTCTCAACAGAAAGCGGTTGGTTTACACCCTGTTTCAGGATTTCCATCATACGGGAACCGCGAGTCAGACGAGCTTGCGTCGACTTATCGAGGTCGGAACCGAATTGAGAGAACGCCTGCAGCTCACGGTATTGAGCCAAATCAAGACGAAGCGTACCGGCTACCTTCTTCATCGCTTTGATTTGCGCGGATCCCCCTACACGGGATACCGAGATACCGACGTTAATCGCCGGACGCTGACCCGAGTAGAACAAATCGGACTCCAGGAAAATCTGTCCATCTGTAATCGAAATGACGTTCGTCGGAATATATGCCGATACGTCAGAAGCTTGCGTCTCAATGAATGGCAGTGCGGTAATTGACCCGCCGCCCATCTCATCGCTCAGCTTCGCTGCACGCTCCAATAGACGGGAATGCAGATAGAAGACGTCACCCGGGAATGCCTCACGGCCCGGCGGACGGCGAAGCAAGAGAGACAGCTCACGATAAGCAGCTGCTTGCTTGGACAAGTCATCATAAATAATAAGCACGTGTTCGCCTTTATACATAAAGTACTCGGCCATCGCTACACCCGCATATGGTGCGATATACAGAAGCGGTGATGGCTCTGAAGCGGATGCCGTAACTACGATTGTATAATCAAGAGCTCCATGGCGGCGAAGCGTCTCAACTACGTTAACTACCGTAGATTGCTTCTGGCCAATAGCGACGTATACGCATTTCACGCCGTTGCCCTTTTGGTTGATAATGGTGTCAATGGCAATAGCGGTTTTACCAGTTTGGCGGTCACCGATGATCAGCTCGCGCTGACCACGACCGATTGGAACCATGGAGTCGATCGCTTTAATCCCGGTTTGCATCGGCTCATGAACCGATTTCCGTTCGATAACGCCTGGTGCGTTATTCTCTACAGGACGGAACTCTGTAGTTTCGATAGGACCCTTGCCGTCAACCGGCTGTCCAAGCGGATTTACGACACGGCCAAGCAAGGCATCCCCAACGGGAACCTGCATAATTTGCCCGGTGCGTTTAACTTGGTTACCTTCGCGAATATCGCTGTATGGCCCCAGAATAACAACCCCAACGTTGCTTTCCTCCAGGTTCAGCGCAAGACCAAAAACGCCGTTCTCAAACTCGAGTAGTTCGTTTGCCATGGCGTTCTCAAGCCCGTGGACGCGTGCGATACCGTCACCAACTTGAATAACGGTGCCGACTTCGGCCACTTCAATTTCCGATTTATATTGTTCGATCTGACTTTTAATCAGCGTACTGATTTCTTCAGGTCTGATACTCAAGTTTTTCACCCCTATCTACAGTGCTTGTCTTCGAAAAGACTTTTCAAGCCGTTCAAGCTTCCCGGCCAAACTTCCATCATACAGCGTATCGCCGATTCTGACTTTCATTCCGCCGAGCAGATCCTTATCAATCTCGTTCAGAACACGAATCTTCTTGTTCACCATCGCGCCAAATTCGTCCGCGATTGCCGACTTTTCCTCTTCATTCAAAGGATAAGTCGTATAGACGATGGCTGTAGCAAGTCCAAATGCGTCGCCTGTAATTTTGATATAGCGGTTCAGCAATTCCGGTAAAATTCCTGTTCTTCCCCGCTCCACAAGCAGTTTCACCAATGAGACAACAGGCTTGGAGAGCTTGCCTTCAAGCGCAGCCTCGAGCGCCTCCCATTTAGCCGCTTCTGAAATATTCGGAGTAGAAATGAATTTCTGTATATCCTTATCTTCATAAAAAGCATGTACGAGAGCTCTGATTTCCTGTTCAACTTCCAGTGTACGCCCTTCCTGCGCAGCAATTTCATACAGGGCTTTGGCGTATCTGCCCGCTACAACAGCTTCACGGCTCATGATTTGCTACCTACCTCTTTAAGATATTGGTTCACAAGCTTTTCTTGTTCTTCCGGATTGTTCTCGACCTCACGCTCGATCAGCTTGGAGGCAATGTTGACGGAGAAAGCACCAATCTCGCCGCGCAGAGATTCGACAGCTTTGTTTCTCTCGTTCTCGATATCGCGGACAGCTTCGTTCTTCAGGCGCGTAGCGTCCTGCTTCGCTTGCTCCAGCAAATCCCGAGCTTGCTTGCTGCTGCTTTGCTTCGATTGCTCAATAATTTCGTAAGCTTCCTGACGTGCCTGGCTAAGAGCCTCTTTCTGCTCTTCGACATACGCGCTCGCTTGCTCTCTAGTTTGCTTAGCTTCTTCTAATTGCCCCAGTACCAGCTCGCGACGTTTCTCCATTACTTCAAACAGCTTGCCAAATGCAAACTTGTTGAGCAGCCAATAAAGAATCCCAAACGCCACCATGGTAATGACAATGTTCTCCCAAAGGACCTCCACGGATGTCACTCCTTTCCGTTAATAATAGTTTCTTGTGCTATTTCTTGTTCTTAAAACGAAGGCGTGGATGGCATAGGCCCTCCCCGCCAAACCGAAACTATTATTAAGAGAACATGATCAAGAAAGCGATAACTGTTGCTGCCAACGGAACAACCTCAACGATACCAACACCGATGAACATGGTTGTTTGAAGCTTATTCGCCGCTTCCGGCTGACGAGCGATAGATTCAACCGTACTTTTTACGATCATCCCGTTACCGATACCTGCACCAAGTGCACCCATACCTACTGCAATAGCTGCTGCCAAATACGTCAATCCCATCTTAAATTTCCTCCTTTAATATGTTCCTATTATTATTGGTTATAATAGATCTCTGACAGGTTGAAGCCAACCGGCTTCTTCCCTAGAGTTTACTAATGTTCTTCATCGTGGATCGTATACTGCGAAATATACACCATCGTCAAAATGGTGAAGATGTAAGCCTGCAGTGCCCCAACGAATATACTAAAGCCCTGCCAAATGCCCATAAACGGAATACCGAGGTAACCCATCTTGATGATTACAGCGATCAGAACTTCACCCGCGAAGATGTTCGCAAATAGACGGATAGCCAATGCGATCGGCTTGGACAAGTTCTCGATGATGTTCAACGGCAAGAAAATTGGAAACGGCTCAAGGTAATGCTTGAAATAATGCTTCCTATTATTCTTGATTCCCAGGAAGTTCATTAGAATAAATACGACCAGCGCAAGTCCAGCCGTCACGGCAATATCAGCGGTCGGAGATTTCCACCATAGAATGTGGGCATGTTCCCCGGCTTGCAAAGTAGCCGTAGCTTCAATGACTTTCCCAAAAACCTTCTCCGGGCCATGCGCCTCAGTGATCACTCCCAGAGGCAACCCTAATAGATTGGATACGAAGATGAATAATAACAAGGTCAATCCCAAAGATATATAAGGCTTGCCCTTCTTCAAACTCATGGTGCTTCCAACAATCCCTTGAACGAACTCAACGACCCATTCCATGAAGTTCTGCATCTTGGATGGATTCTCGACCGACAAATTCGCTACAGCTAGTCGACATATGACGAATACGATGAGCATGCTTACCATAAGCATCATAACGGCGGATATATCCAGGTGAAATCCTCCAAGCATAATAATCGGTGCGTCATGCATTTATATGTATTCACCCCTTTCCCCGTATAAGATGTTTAAGCTTTGTTGCGTATTCCGATGAATATGCTCACCGGGATCGTCAGCAGCTGCGGAATGAATAATCCAAGAAGGACGGTCATCAATGACACTTGTTCAAACTTGACCGCAACCATGACTGCAAGAAAAACTAGACAAATTCTAGTAACAAAACCAAAATTAAATCTGCGTTGCTCCTGACTGACGACGAGTTGAACCAACTGCCGTACTTTAAGGGATAAGTAACGGACGTAGATTAATCCAACTGCCAGTCCCAAAATAAATCCGGCGAGAACCGGCCTGTACTCCGGGAGAACAGCCCATCCGAACAACAATGCGGACAGGAGCAGAAACGTAATCCGAAATACGGCTGTGACAATGGAACCTAAATCATCCATTCTGCGCCCCCAAAAACTTTTTGATTAGTACAAATATGTTGACGATTCCCAGCACAAGGCCGGTAATAGCCCCAATAGCAATCCAGTAATTCGGGCCGTCAAAACGCTCCGTCAGCCATCTTGCACTCAAAAAGCCGACAACAATATACATAGCCAGCAAAAAACCCGCCCCGCTAATGTAAGCGGCAGCAATCCAGAGATTGCCATTATTATCAGGAATTCTCATACCGAACAATCCCAACTTATTTTACTGAATGTGTCTACTTTTTGTCAACGAAAGCGTTCAAACCGTACAGTATAACTGTATGCTATCTTGTTCAGAAACACAATTATTGATCAATCGAATTTGTGAACTTTCTGTGAAAATTCTCCGGCCGATCATCGTTTACACCAAAATGGTGATATATCGCATTGACAATTCTTTCAGATGCCTTTCCGTCCCCGTAAGGATTTGCCGCGCGACTCATAGACTCATACAGTGAACTTTCCGTCAACAGCGCCTTGATCCGTCCATAAACCATCTCCTCTTCCGTGCCGACCAGCTCAAGCGTTCCTGCTTCAATCCCCTCGGGACGCTCCGTCGTATCCCGCAGAACGAGAACCGGCACGCCAAATGATGGAGCCTCCTCCTGCATACCGCCTGAATCCGTTACGATCAGATGGGTATGCGGATAAATGTTATGGAAATCCACCACATCAAGGGGGTCAATAAGTTTAATACGAGGATGCCCTCCTAACGTTTCATACGCCGGCTCTCTAACCGGAGGACTCGGGTGAACCGGATATACGATGGCCACATCCTCGAACTCGTCAGCAATACGCTTCACTGCACGGAAAATATTCATGTGCGGCTCCCCTTGCGATTCCCTGCGGTGAGCCGTCATAAGAATAAGCCGCTTTCCAGCGGCAAAGTCCAGCACCGAATTACAATAATTAGGCTGTACTGTATATTGAAACACATCAGTAATCGTGTTGCCTGTGATATATATACTTGACTCCGGCTTATTCTCCTTGCGCAAATTGTTCGCCGACCACTCGGTCGGGGCAAAGTGCAAGTCGGCCAAAACGCCGGTTAATTGCCGGTTCATCTCCTCCGGATATGGAGACCATTTATTCCAGGTACGCAAGCCCGCCTCGACATGTCCGATTTTAATCCCTTGCAGAAATGCCGCGTAGCTGGCCAGAAACGTCGTAAGTGTATCGCCATGGACAAGCACGATATCGGGCTTTGCTTCACGCAGGACGCTCTCCAGTCCGCCCAGCACCCGAATCGTAATCTCATTCAGGGTCTGATTCGGCTTCATGACATCCAGATCATAGTCCGGAACGATCTTGAACACCTCAAGCACCTGATCCAGCATCTGGCGATGCTGGGCCGTGACGCAGACTACCGACTCAATATGCTCCTTATGCTTCTGCAGCTCAAGAATAAGCGGAGCCATCTTAATCGCTTCAGGCCTGACACCAAAAATCGTCATCACTTTAATTTTTGACATGATAATTCCTTTCCTTAATTAATATCGTCTTTTACGATATATTATTTCGTTCCGTACAATCGGTCACCGGCATCTCCCAGGCCAGGAACGATATAGCCATGCTCGTCCAGGCGTTCATCCAGAGCGGCAACATAAATGTCTACATCTGGATGGGCCTCCTGTACAGCTTGTACCCCTTCAGGCGCCGCAATCAAGTTCATCATTTTAATTTGCGTACAGCCGCGCTTCTTAAGCACATCGATCGCCGCGATGGCCGAACCGCCCGTAGCCAGCATCGGATCGATCACGATAAGCTCGCGCTCCTGAACGTCCGTAGGCAGCTTGACATAATATTCTACAGGCTGGAGTGTCTGCGGATCGCGAAACAGCCCTACATGGCCTACCTTAGCCGCAGGAAGCAATTTCAGCACGCCGTCCAGCATACCTAGACCTGCGCGCAAAATCGGAATCAACCCCAGCATCCGGCCCGAAATGACCTTCGCCTCAGCCTCGCAGACCGGAGTCTGCACTTTGATCGATTCTAACGGAACTTCCCTTGTGATCTCATAGGCCATCAGCGTAGCTACTTCATCCACCAATTCGCGGAAGTCCTTCGTGTTCGTTTGCATGTCTCGAATAAAAGTCAGTTTGTGTTGAATCAAAGGGTGATCGCATACCACCAGTTTTCCCATTATTTGTCCCTCCGGTTTATAGCTGAGTCTTCTCTTTAGGTGATGATCCTTTACATCAAATGATGCACAAATCCTGTTTATTATATCACTGTCTTTTTCCGATTGCTACGAACTCTATCAACCTGACTTCCTTTAGCCCCATGCAAACATTAATTAAAACACCAGACTTTGCATTAGGATGAATTGTATAGAAAAAAGGAGCGTCCCTCAACCATACGGCCTCGGAGAGCTCCTTCATTAAAGCCTCAATTCAAATGCTTCGTTTATATTACTCGTAGCTTAATTCCGGGTAAAGCGGGAATTGATCTGTCAAGGCTCTAACCTGTTTACGGGCTTGCTCAAGGACAGAGTCGTCCTTGGCATTTTTAAGAACCAAGGCAATAATTTGTCCGATTGATTTCATCGCCGCTTCATCCATGCCGCGGGAAGTAGCCGCAGGAGTACCGATCCGAATGCCGCTTGTGACGAACGGGCTAGTTGGATCGAACGGAATCGCGTTTTTGTTTACGGTGATGCCAATGGAATCAAGCACATGCTCAGCATCTTTACCAGTGATGCTCAGGTTGCGCGTATCGATCAGCATCAGATGGTTGTCCGTACCGCCGGATACGAGGTTGAGTCCCTCAGCAACAAGCGCTTCAGCCAAGGCCTTGGCATTCTTTACAACATTCTCCGCATAGGTTTTGAAAGAAGGCTGCAATGCTTCACCCAAAGCAACCGCTTTTGAAGCGATGACATGCATGAGCGGCCCGCCTTGCGTACCCGGGAATACCGCCTTATCAATCGCGGCAGCCCAAGGCTTGCGGCACAAGATCATACCGCCGCGAGGACCGCGAAGCGTCTTATGCGTCGTTGTCGTGACGAAATGCGCATGAGGAACAGGATTCGGATGCAGGCCAGCAGCAACCAGACCCGCGATATGAGCCATATCTACCATAAAGAGCGCGCCAACATCATTGGCGATGGAAGCCAATTTTTCAAAATCGATAATCCGCGGATAGGCACTGGCTCCCGCTACAATAAGGCGAGGGCGATGCTTGAAGGCCGCTTTGCGGACTTCATCATAATCGATGAGGAATGTGTCTTCTTGCACGCCGTAAGCGACAAAGTTATAGAGCAGACCGGAAGCATTTACCGGGCTTCCGTGCGTTAAGTGTCCGCCATGCGCAAGATTCATGCCCAGCACGGTGTCGCCGGGATTTAGCGCAGCCAAATATACCGCCATGTTGGCTTGAGCTCCGGAATGCGGCTGAACGTTGGCATACTCTGCTCCGAACAATTCCTTAGCACGGTCGCGAGCGATATCCTCTACGATATCCACGTGCTCACAGCCGCCGTAATAGCGTTTGCCCGGGTATCCTTCCGCATATTTGTTCGTTAGTACGGAACCCATAGCTTCGATAACCGCTTCACTTACAATATTCTCGGAAGCAATCAGCTCGATGTTGTTCTGTTGACGCTTAAGCTCCAGATTCATAGCTTCCAATACTGCAGGGTCTTGTTTTTTCAAATGATCCATTGTCCAAAATCCTCCCTATATCTTAAATTATAAAATGTGAAGACATTCCCAATTAATCGCAAAGATGCGAGTCTTGCACCTCCGGCAGCTTATAGACTGCCCGCTCTCCGCCAATCAGCTTCGGACGCGTCCAAGCCGCGGTCACCCTCGCCTGCCCCACAGTTCTGCGTGCTGGACGATAGGGTACAGCTACCTGTCGCAAATGCATACCGATCAACGTTTCGCCGATATCGATACCGGCATGCGCCTGAACGCTTTCCGCCAGACACGGCTGCTTCATTTGACGATATGCCCCTGCAGCCATTGAGCCTCCCGCCTTGGGTACAGGCACCGCTGCAACCTCGGTTAAGCCCAGCCGTTCAAGCACGGAACCCTCCATAACGAGCGCCCGATTCAGATGCTCGCAGCACTGAAACGCCAAATCAAAGCCAAACCTGCTCTGCACGTCGGCCAATCCGGCATACAGCTCTGCCGCAATATTCTCTGCGCCAGCCGTACCGATTCGCTGACCCGCTACCTCGCTCGTGCTCGCGCCAATCACGACCAGATGCCCCGAGCCCAGGGAAGCTGCAGATGCCAGCTCTTCCAAGACCTCGGCCGCCTCCGCACGAAGCGATTGAGCCTGTTGTCCTCTATCCATTATCGTAACCACCCTTCAAAGACAAGCCTGCCTTTATTATACCTAATATAACCGAGCGACAGTGGTGACAAACTGGTTTAGTCCAGGCGAAAAGGATGAACCGAATAAAGCCGAGATCAGGGCTGCGCAGCAATGAATTCTCTGAAATGACGAAAAGAGCATGACGCAGCATACGCGTCGTGCTCTTTGCCCAGGCGACCGGCCGTATATTCCGATGCTCCATTGTGGTTTGATCCACTATCGTCGCCAGTTACATCGGATTCATTTCCATTCCACTTAAGAATAAAACATGCGCGTTACAATTGCAACCCGCATTTTTCTAAGATTTTAGCGAAAACGCTCTCTCTCCAGCTTCACGATGAGCTTCTCCAATGCCGCGCGAATTTCCCGGGCAGCAGCCTCATAATCCTCGCGGCTGCCTCCAAACGGATCGGAAATATCGTATTGAGGCATCCGCCGCAGCAGTTCGCGAATCCGCAGCTCCTTGGACTCGTCCAATTTTTGGCCCAGCGCCCGGCTCAGCTCCAGCTCCGCGATCAAATGACTGAGCTCAGCCTGCTCCGCCAGGATAGCCTCATCTTCCTCTACATATTCCTTAAGAGTGAAAATTTTATCCGCCTTTTCGGGAAATGCTGCGATCGCCTGGCGTTTATGTCCTTGAGTCAACGTAAGGATGAGATCGGCCCATTCAATCAGCTCCGCATGAAGCGGGGTAGAAGTGATCGGATCATAGATCCCCAAATCCTTGAGCACGCCCTCGGCATGGCGAGAAATCGGCACTCCTTCCATAGCCGCGACACCCGCCGAAGAAACC
Organism: Paenibacillus lentus; assembly: GCF_042714055.1. Lineage (GTDB taxonomy): Bacteria > Bacillota > Bacilli > Paenibacillales > Paenibacillaceae > Fontibacillus > Fontibacillus lentus_A. The sequence goes on along the minus strand of NZ_JBHGVC010000004.1, from coordinate 440,916 downwards.
TCTATATTAATCTCCCGCTCCCGAGCCAGCTTGCGGAATATCCCTTCCGCCATCGGGCTGCGGCAGGTATTTCCGGTGCAGACAAACAATATACGCAAGCCTATTCACCTCCAGCCTTAAAACCAAATATACGATCATAGTATGTGTGTCATTGTATCAGAAGATGAAAATTAGTCCAAACGCAAGCAATATGGCGCCGCCTGCCGCTTCCCCGTACTCGCCAAGGCGTTCGCCTACGCCCCGGCCAAGCTGCAATCCGAGAATGGACATGATCCCGCCGAACAAACCAAAGGCGATGACCGTTAGCAGCAGGTCGCTATGAAACATACCCAAGGATACGCCTACAGAAAACGAATCTACACTTACACTCAAAGAGAACAACAGTATCCCAAGAAAAGAACGATAATTCACTGCCTGTTCATCGCTGCCGAGTAGAGAACTCCATATCATATGCCCTCCAAGAAGCACGAGCAGGCCGCCGGATACGTACTTGGCCAAGCTTCCAAGCAATTCTCCTGCGTATTGTCCGGCTACGATGCCAAGCAGCGGCATTAAAAGGTGAAAGAACGCAACCAAAACGCCGATGCGGAGCATCTCCACGCGCCTTACACCTCTCATGCCTATACCGATGCCAAGGGAAAAGGCGTCCATTCCTAAAGCGACGGCCATCAAAAGAATCGTTACCAATTCACCCAGTCGCTCGTATATTGTCGCCATAACGCCACACTCCCATGTCCGAGGTTGTTTTGTACAACCATATGCAGACAAGGGGGAGTTCATGACTAGCGGCTGGAATCGCTTTTTACAGTCTCTATCCTTCCAATTCCTCGCCGAATAAATCAAGCTGGGAAGGCGGCAGCTCCGCAGGCTCCATGCCTAAGATCGCCATCATTTCCCGGGCGTTTGCAGCAGCATCCCCGCCGGAGTTGTTGTTAAAAATCATGCAGATCTCGCGCGCGCCCTTCGATTCCAGCTCGCGCAGCTTATCCCGCCACTCCGTCAACTCCTCCCGATTATAGCGGTATAAATAGCGGATTTCCCGCCAATTCGGCGCCCCGCTTTGAGTCCAGCCCGCTGCATTCCTCCCGTGCAGCCGTACGATAGTCAGACGCTCATCCGTCGGCTCCAGCACCGTTGGAACCGAGCCCTGTCCTACCTGAGGCTCATCGCAAACGATATGAATCCAGCCTTCCTCCCGCATAAATTCGAGCGTCCGCTCCCGCATACCTTGGGCAAACCAGCTCTGATGGCGAAATTCCAACGCAAGCGGAAGCCGTCCCATCCATTTTCTTACGGCCCGGAGCTGGCGCACATGGTCGGGATTGCAATCGAACCAAGGCGGGAACTGGAACATAATCGCTCGCAATCTCCCGGATTCCACGACCGGAGCGATTGAATCCAAGTAAGCCTGGAACATGAATCCCGGCCCTTCGAAGGGGATTTTGCCCCGGGCGTGCCCGGTCATGCCTTGATAAGCTTTGAGAATAAAAGTAAATGAAGGCGGCGTCATGTCCAGCCAGCGCGAATACGTATCCCTGCCCAGTACCGCATAAAACGAGCTGTCCACTTCCACGACAGGAAAATGCCGCGCATATATCCCGAGCTTCTGCTTGGAGGACGTTCCAGGCGGATATAAATCGTCATGATCCCCCCACCCGGTAAGTCCGATGGATATCATACTGCCTCACCGCCTTTTTTTGAATGTTCGCTTACTGAGTTTGAATGACCTCTTATACATCTATTACGTCATGCCCCGCCGCTTTAAGCAGGCGGTTCATGACGGCGGCCCCGAGTCCGTCCTCGGGACAGGACTCGGCCAGCATGTAAGTGACGCCGCGCTCATCGAAGCGGCGGAGCGCCCCATAGAGACGATGCGCCGCCGTCTCCAGCGCGTTGACGCTGCCGAGCGAGAGCACGCAGTCGGCGCGGTAGTGCGGGAGGTGCTCGTCAAAGGCGAGCACCCCCGTCACTTCCCCGCGCTGCGAGGCCGCCTCGAGCTCGGCGGCGATGCGGGCCGCCACAGCCTCGGCGGCGGCCCCGCGCACGATGCGCAGCGTACCGCGCGGCGCATAGTGCGTGTACTTCATTCCCGGCGACTTCGGTGCCGGGATGTCCTGGGCCCCGCCTGCCCCTTGCAGGGCGGGATCCAGGTTCACGCCGCGCGGCGCGATGCGGGCGAGCTGCTCGGCCGTGATCCCGCCGGGGCGGAGCACGATGACCGTGCCGTCAGGGCCGGCTTCCACCACCGTCGACTCCAAGCCCACCCCCGTGGGCCCGCCGTCGACGATGCCGTCGATCGCGCCGGCCAAATCCTCGCCCACGTGCTGTGCCAGCGTGGGGCTCGGCCGCCCCGACCGGTTGGCGCTGGGCGCCGCCACCGGGCACCCCGCTGCGGCAATCAGCCGCAGCGCCACGTCATGGGCCGGCATCCGCACGGCCACGGTGGATAGCCCCGCCGTCACGCGAGGCGAGACGGCACCGGGTGCCGCCGGCAGCACAAGCGTCAGCGGCCCCGGCCAATAGGCCTCCATGAGCGCCCGGGCCGTCTCGTTCACCTCCGTGACGAGACCGTCCAGCTGCTTCATGTCGGCAATATGCACGATCAGCGGATTGTCGGAGGGCCGCCCTTTGGCGGCAAAGATCGACTCCACCGCTGCCGTGCTCCGGGCGTCTGCACCGAGTCCATATACCGTCTCGGTCGGAAAAGCGACCGTTCCTCCGGACGCCAGCACCGCCGCCGCTTCCGCGATGGCCTCTTCTCCGCCCGAGCCATTAATGTCCCACCAGCGAGTCCTATGCTCCCCGCCGTTATTCCAAACCTTGGAAGAGACTGTATTGCGGGAGCCTTCATCCGAACTATTATCTCGCCGATCCTGTTCTGCCTGTCTATCCCGCTTGGCTCCTTCGCCGAGCGTCCCATCCGTTTCGTTTTCTTTTATCGCTTTTTTAGCCTCATCATAATCGTTCATTAGTCACTCACTCAAACTTTCATCTATAGTCGTAAATTCTATTATAACCCAACCTGGATAACGCAAAAAGCTTGCCCCGCCACCATAACCCAACCTAACCGGTTACAAAACTGGCATGACAAGCCCGACGAGTCTCCTATTGATTTAGAACAAGCTTACAATCCAATCCCACAAACCCGACAGCAGATCCCACAGAAAGAAGCGAACCTTGGTTTCCTCCTGCTGGGCTTGCACTTGCAGCTGAACCGTCCCATCATTCGCGCCCGCCCCGGCAGCGTCGATATTATCTGCGGCATTTTCAGCCCCAGCCGCCTTACCGGCTGCATTCTGAACATCAGTCCTGCTCTTTGCCAGCGCTTCCCCGCTTCCGGCATCCACGAAGCATAGCGGAGGAAAGAGCACGCACCACCAATTTTTGCCCTCGCCTTTTCCCAAGGTTACGCGCAGCGCTTCATAATCACCCGCCGGATAAACGGCCCCGCCATACATTTTCGTCGGAAAGGGCACGACCCCCAGCTCTACTTTGTACGTGTAGCTTTTGCCGCTTTTTTCAAGCGTACGTTCTACCGTATCTTCCACCAGTGCAAGATTGCTCTCTATGATCTCCCGAGCTTCCGCCAGGCTCACCGGGTTCTCCAAATGTTGAACCCATCCGTTCATCTGCTCGACGATCGCATCGCGAACCTGCCGCTTGATCACCTGATCGCCCGGCCGATCCGAGTTGGCTAAAATCCGCAGCCGGATCGATTCCTCCGGGATAGAGCCGCCTAGAGCGGCCGCATCGCTTTTCTGCCCTTCCCATGACATCAATAAGATCATTAAACTGCAAATAATAAGTGTAATATTGCGGAGCTGCTGCCTCATTTTTCGTTCCCCCTCTACAAAACTACTGATGTCTATCAGTATGTCCGTTTAAGAGAAACGTAAACCTAGACTAGCAATTCCGGTGACCCCTCACCATCTATTGCGATCTAATAGAAGCATACCGCGTGGCGGTTAAAGGCTGATCCTCCTCCGCCTCCTTGCCGTGAATAAGAATGCTCATCGCCACCCCGATGCTCGCCATATTGATAATCAGGGACGTTCCTCCATAACTGATAAACGGCAGGGTAATCCCCGTTAGCGGCATGAGGCCAATGAACATCCCGATATTTTCAAAAATCTGATACAGCAGCATCGCTACAATACCCACGATCAAGAGCGGCCCGGATCGATCGCGGCAATCCAGTGAAATCAGGATCAGCCTGTGAATAAGCACAAAATACAGCAATAACAAAACCGAGCATCCAATAAAGCCGAATTCCTCGGCAATGACGACGAAGATCGAATCCGAATACGTCAAAGGCACCAGTTCAGCCTGGACGTTGCCGCCTTTCATGAACCCTTCTCCGGTCATCCCGCCCGTAGCGATAGCCAGCTTGGCGTTTCTCGTATGATAGATCGCCTTATCCGTGGCCATTTCAGGCATGAGCCAAGGGTCGATCCGTTCGATCCAGTGCTCCCGCCCGATATTCTCGAAAAAGGCATATACCTGCTCATAATATATTTTGTAAGCACTAATTCCACCAATCAGCGAGCCTGCAAAAATAGCCAATGCGATCAGGGCATGCGTATATTTGATATTCCCGATCCAGAGCATCCCCGCTAAAATCACTAAATAACTAAGCGCATTTCCCAAGTCGTTCTGAGCCATCACGGCCATAAACGGGATCAAGGTCAGCAAGCAAATCGGCACGACGTCCCGCCAGAACAGCAGCCCTGTTTTTCGCTTCCGCACAAGCATGAATCCGAGAAAGATGACGAGGATCAATTTAAAAAACTCCGCGGGCTGAAAGCTGACTCCCCCCGGCAGCGTCATCCAGCCCGTCGCATTATGATACGTGTTGCCGATAAACATGACCACGACGAGCAGACTTAATCCGAATAAATAAATATATATCGCATTTTTGATCAAAAGGCGGAAATCAAGCAGAGATACGAGGAAAAATACGATAAAACCCAAAATGTAATACTTCAGCATTTGAAGGTGATACCCGCTATATTTCGTACCAGAGGTGGCGCTGTACAACACCGCAATACTGATACCCATGAGGATTAGCAAAATAAAAACGATCGTGAAGTCAATTTTTTTAAACTTGTTAAGCATTTGCTGTCCTCCTGCCCCAAATGATGAATTTAATAAAAATCACTCCTTCATCATTGTAAGTAAAAGTCAGGTCAAAGTCTATCTGGGAACGCCAAGAAAGGACCCTTTGCAGACCTCGCTTGCGTCTACAAAGCGCCCTTTTTTGGACTAGAGAAAATAATTGGTAATGAATTGGCCTTGAGCCAATACCGCTTCACTATCCAGCTTCTTCTTCAAGTAGGACTTGTCGGAGGAAATGAAGACACTCATAATCAAATCCACGACGAACAAGAACGTGATATGGTTTGACATTAAAGCACTGTTATTCACGGATATTTTATCCGGGACAATAATATCGACATCTGCATTTTCCGTAATCGGTGAAGAATCATAGCAGGTTATTGCGATCGTCTTCACCTGATTCACCTGAGCCATCGAAACCGCGTCAACGATCTCATTTGTCGACCCCGAGCGCGAGAAAGCAATGACCACATCTTCGGAAGTGCACTGGGAGGCTGCTATCCGCATCGCTCTGCTATCACTGATCGCCTCGGACATGATGCCGATAATAGACAAGCGATTCTTTAGCGCAATAGCCGCCAAATAAGAGTCGAACAGCCCGAACATAAAGATCCTGCGTGCGTTCTTCAGAATATCCACCACGCGATTGAGCTGCTCCTCCGTAATAAGCGCCGAAGTATTTACGATCAGCTCATTATAATCAAGCGCGAGCGCGTCAATCGGATTGATCTCACGCCGCTCTTTCTTCTTCGCCTGCATTTCCCGGTAAAAAGAATCCTGGGCAAAGGCTATTTTGAAATCATTGAAGCCTTTAAAGCCCACCTTTTTACAGAAACGGTTAATACTCGTCTCCGACACGCCGATCTCATTGGCAATAGCCGTGATCGTATTGCGAGTAATGAACTCCGGATTATGAATGACAAAATTGGCAATCTGATTCTCTCCAAATGTCAGCTTTTGCGTTTGCGATACGATCTTTGCAATGACTGCCGGAACTTGTGAAGACATGCTACCTCCTCCTGATCTAACGATGGATAATGCTATCCGGTATCCCCGCTAGCATCCTTCATTATATCATACCGAGTAAGGTATTAAGAGTACCGAAAGTAAATTATAACCAACCCTGCCATTCTTCCATACTTCGCTGAAATTGTTCCAGCGGCATCGCCTGGGTCTTAATCAGGTATGCATAGTCCAGCAAATTCGGCAGGTAGGGAAGCCCGATCAATTCCTTGCAGAAAGCATGCGCCGCAATTTCGCTGCATTTTACGACACTGGATCGTTTCGTATAGAAGCCCAGCTTCAGAACCTCAATCGGCTCCAGCAATTCGTTGGTGAAACGCCCCGCCTTGTATTCGAGGTAATGATAAAATTCATGCGCCAAATGGATATCGATGAGCCGATCCATATCCGGGCTCTCCTCATACCCCAGGATGGTCTCCAGAGCCTGCTGCATTTCTGATAAGGAAGAGGAATATACGATGATTTCCGGGGGATTCTTTGCAAAGTCTATCTGGGCCCGAAAGGATACATGATGGAATTTGCCGGACTTGCCCGAAATTTCATACCTCAGCCCTTCACGCTGACACAACGTTCTTATTGAAGCGCCAGCGTAGTTCCCGGCCATTTGCTTTCCCCTGTCCAGTGAAGCCCTGACATAGTACGGAATTCTATCCTTAGGGATTTTATGAAACAAAGGATCCTGCGCAAGCTCCGCGCAAGCCAGCACCTCATCAGAAAGAGCGTCTATCGCTTCCTGCAGCATGGCTCCATCTCCTTCCTACTTGATACGCGATTCTACGATAAGCTTCCTATTGGACGCGGCAGGTTAGTACACGGCGGGCATAAGCCTCCTATTGGTACGCAACGACGATGAGTTCATCTCCCGCTGCCAGCATCTCGGTCTCGATCTCCAAGATGGACATCAGTTGCTCCTTCGTCTGCATCCCCGTTAAATCCAGCATCTTCTCTTTATAGAAAACAAATACCTTAGGCAGTGTCGCATTGGCATCGGAATAGATCGTATTATCGTCTAGGAAATGACTGAGTTCCCCTCCAAACTGGGATTTTGCGATTTTCGTAAAATGGACATTCCCTTTTTTGAAGCGTACGACACCCTCACGATCCAGCACGCTCGCATAGGTCGATCTCTTCTTCAGCAAGCCGAAAAATGATTTCTTCACGCTCTCGCTGCTGAAAAGGCTCCATCTTCCGGTTTGGGCGGCCAGCTTCGTGGATTCCAGCGGCTGGTCTACCGATTTGGCCGCAATGACGCGCATGTCCGCTTCAGCCATGGCATCCTGCCCTAAATCCTTGGAGCGGAGCTCCGTCGAGCCCGTTGCTACTGCACGCAGGATATTTTTCTGGCTATCAATTTCAATCGTAACCTCAACGGTATCTTCATTAGCTCCAGACTTGACGATCCGCTCTACAATATCGGCACGAATCCGTTTAATATCATCCTCCGTCGGATTGACGATGGTTCTCTCAAGCTGCTCCTTCACCATGGCCAAAGCTACACCGATTGTCGATATATACGGAGCATTGCTTGCGATTTTACATTTCATGTTCTCCCGCTCCGCCATGGCCGGAATGAGAACCGTCCCGCTCCCGCCCCCGCCGACCAGGGTTGTAAAGGAACGATCCAATTCATAATCCTCGATCATTTCATTGACCGTCTTCATCGTCTTGTCGATCGCGATATTCATCACCTGTCTTGCCGCTTCCTCGACCGTTAAGCCGACATGAGAGGCGAGCGCTTCCCAAGCCTTGATAGCCGCTTCCGTATTTCCCCGGGCATAGTCCCCCTCGGGAATGTATCCGAGAATATTTGCCGCTCCTGCCAGGGTATAAGAATATTCCTTCCCATTTTCGCATTCACAAATGATATATTCCTGCGGATCTCCCTCCCTGGGACTAAGGAATTTTACTTTAGGATTCACGATCTGATCACTAGGCGCAAACGACTCATATTCTTTGCCGGCAATATGGGCGCTTCGCGGCCCAACATCGGTAATCTTGCCGTCTACCACTTTGATCATGCTGCCCCCGGCGATTCCCAGGGTACGCACATCCAGCGATTGCAAATACGTGCGATGTCCGCCAACCTGGGCATTCTTGATCATGACCTTCCCGTTTTTGATCACGGAAATATCCACGCTTGTCCCGCCGACCTCAAAGAAAATCCCGTCCGAGATCTTCTCATACATCAAGGCTCCGGCAACGCCTGCCGCAAGGCCGGAAAGCATCGTAAGAATCGGCCGTTTCCGCACCTCATCAATACTCATCACACCACCATCGCAGCGCATAATCATCAGCTGGGATTGGATGCTCGCATTCTTGACGGATTTCTCGGTCATGTTGGCGGTTTCCATCATTTTCGGAATGAGGGAGGCGTTAACGACAGCGGTTCTGGTACGAGTCTTTAGTCCGTACAGCTGGGATATTTCATGGCCTCCGGTAGCATAAATCCCTTTCCTGTTCGCGATTTCGACGACGCGAAGCTCATTCGTCGGGTCATCCACGCTATATGCCTCGGAAGCGACAATAACCTCTGCCCCTTGCTTGGAGAGCTCATCGATCGCCGCAGCAATCTGCTCCTCCTTCAAGTCCTTGGAATCTAGATACGTATGATAAGTCTTTAAAAATTTTCCTGGGGCGAGCTCAATATCACCCGGGTTGGACTCCGAGCGAGCGCTGATCCCGTCCAGTCCCGAGCCCATGCCGATAATGCCTACCCTGGCTACATCACCCTCCAGCAGCGCATTCGTCGCCTGGGTCGTTCCATGGGCGATGAAGGCCACATCCTCCGGCAAAATGCCCCGGCTTTCCAAAATCTGATTCAAAATTTGAACGATCCCCTTCGCCACGCCGTCCTCGTCGTGGTGAGTGGTCGGAATTTTCATTTTCTCGATAACTTCAAACGTCTCATTGTCTATAACAGCAGCATCGGTAAACGTACCCCCGACATCGATCCCAACTCTAACCTTTCTTCTCTCCATATTCTCCTCCTGGAATGACGGGCGGAGCGCTGTAAGGCTCCCCGCCCGGGCTAATCTCTACAATTAGAAGACCATGAATGACCCGAAAATCATGGAAATGAGTACAGCAACCATCATCCAAGGCAGCGTCTTTTTCAATATTTCGTTAATATCACTCTTCGTAAAATCAGCAACCCAAACGTTGTGCGAGTTCGTCGGATCCGATACCGCCTGAACGTTACTTACGACACGCAGAGCCAGCATAGCCGCTACCGGGGTCATTCCCGCAGTGACGAACAGGGCGGCAATCCCGCTGCCGAGTCCCCATACATTCAGAGGCCCGCGATAAATCGCTAGAGGCGATAACAGGGTGAAGAAAATAATATACATCAACGGACTGCTTGGAAGCACGCTCTCAATCAGCGGCGAAATGAGCGATGCCACCTGAGGAGCCATAACCGAATTCAGCAAAATACCGATACCGATCATCAGGGCCATAGCTCCCGCCACATCTTGAATACCTTCTACAAGGGCACTGGAAAGCACATGAATAGGCCGTTTCGGCAAGGTCAACAGAATCGTTACAAGCGCTCCGATAATAACAGCCGGTACGATATCAATCTTGAACGCAAAGACGAGGATAACCGGAACGAGCGGGCTAATCAGGGCAAAGGCGGGAACCTTCTTGCCCTCCCCTCCGCCAGCGGTCGGCATCGCCCATGCTTTGCGGCCCTTGCCGTCTTTTTTGATATAGAAAACAATCATGGCCAAGGAGACGATAATTAATGGCAGTGCGGCAACGAGCGTGTAATCCGCAATCGTCTGAACAGAAAGACCAAGCACGTCTACATATACGGCCCAGTTCGATACGTTGAACAAGGCGCCTACTCCAACGGCTGAAATAACGACGATGGAGGCGACGAACTGGGATATTCCGGCGGTCAGCATAATTGGAATAACAATGGTACCAACCAGGATAACCATGCCCAGGCCACCCGCCGCCGAGAAAATAATAGAAGCAGTAACAAAGAACAGAATGGCAATCATGACTGGCTTATCCCCGGCAAGCTCTGCGGCTTTCCGGATAATCGATTTCGTAATGCCCACCTTATTGAGAATTTGCCCGAACCAGGCACCAAACACCAGACCCGCGATTGCCCCTGACAGTCGCATCGAGCCAGCGGATAAAATGGTCTTAGCGATTGAGGTTGCTTCCGGATCATTCGATATCCATGGAACCCCGGCAATCACCGCGAACAGAATCGCCATGGCCGGCAAAGCTAGAATCGTCGGAAGCTTCCTTGTCATCATTAGCCCTACGAATACTAGGAAGACGACTAGAATTCCAATAGCTTGAAACCACATCAAAGATGTCACTGTAATTTCCCCTCTCGAATTAGATGCATCTCACTAAAATTTCCACTTTTTTAAATCTCCAGATAGGCTCCTTGCTCTTTCAGCACGGTCTGTACTTTCTTGATGTCTACATCCTGAACCGGTATCCCCTGCTTAGCCGCCATCGCTGCAGCTACGCCTCCAGCATGGCCAATCGCTCCCGTGGTAGGTGTTGTTCTCATCGCGGCTTGAGCTTCAAATGTTGCCGAAATACACCGACCAATGACAATGAGGTTCTTGACCGACTCCGTAATCATGCAGGAATACGGTATGCTGTACATGCCGCCCCATTCCAGCTTCTGATGCTTCGTTCCTTCTCCGTCCGGACTATGGATATCGATCGGGTATCCCGAATGGGCGATCGTGTCCTCAAATTTCCGCTGCTCCAGAAGATCCTCCGCTGTCAGTGTATATACTCCTTTAATCTGTCTCGATCCCCTTACGCCGATAGACGGCCCCGTCGATTCTACGACAGCATTTTCGAAGCCAGGAACATATTTATGTAAAAATAACTCCAGTTCCCGACACTGCTTGCGGCCTTCCATCTCCGCCTTGCTTAAGCTGTATGCATCCGTCGCGTCATGGCCTAGAATCCGGGTCGTATTCATAATCACCTCGCCTGGATTGTTCGTCTCAAAGAATAAAATATTCTCACGCGGAATCGAGATTTCTCCCTTCGCCTTCGCCTCTTTGAACAGACTGTCGAAGCCGCCTACCGACAAACGCGGTGATTTCTCAATGATCGAGGTATCGCCGTTATATAGCGGGAAATCCTCGGGATGCTCATGGATATATTGCTTCACTCGCGGAATATCCACGTTGTACATCTTCATCTTTAGCGTCATCGGCTGTGTAGCCCCATCAGACTCCCGGCCGATTGTATACTGGGCTCCTGCTCCGGCGGATAAATCACCGTCTCCCGTAGCATCGATAAATACACTGGCGCGAATTTCGCTAAGTCCTGATTTATTGCATACCGTAATGCCAGTAATTTGTCCGTCTTCCGTTTTCACTCCGGCTAGCATTGTATGATATAGAATTTCCCCGCCGTTTTCGACCACCATCAATTCCAGCTCATGCTTCATAGCCTCTGCATCAAATGGCGTAACGGAATACGTAAAGCCTACTGTATCAAAAATATGGCCTGGCGATTTACCCAGCTTCTGAAGGCGCTCAATGAGCTGATTCGTAAACCCTTGAATCGCCAGCTTCTCGCCCGCATGAAACGTCATCATCGGCCCTACCCCGTTTGCGGTAAGCGTTCCGCCCAAGAAGCCATGCGATTCAATGATCAATGTCCTCGCACCTGTACTGGAAGCAGCTATCGCCGCCATGGCGCCTGAAATGCCGCCGCCCATGACAACCACATCAAATTGTTGTGTATTTTCCATTCCCAAACTCCTCTCCCCTGATAAGAATTATTCACTTCCTAATCCTAGGCTAACAAAAAAAACGATGCCTGTAAATGCTTTCAGGAAAATAATTTTCTAAATTTCCGGATTTATAGTAAATCATTTTCAAACAAAAAAATCCTCGTCCGGTTTCAACAGGCTTCACACCCGTTATTCCGTCCGAGGAACTTACTCTCTCCACGTTACCCTATTTATCTTAAAAGAGCCGCGATACCTAACACATGCCGATCAATCCCCGCCAAATCCGGGATCGTGACAATTTCCTGCCAATGTCCCGCTGCGCGCAGCAGGTCGGCGACTTCGGCGGCCTGGCCCATGCCGAGCTCAAAGCCGATCAAGCGGGGCGGCTGCGGGAGCAGCGATAGCTGCGCCATCATTTCGCGGTATGGCGCCAGCCCGTCCGGGCCTCCGTCGAGCGCGGTGCGCGGCTCATAGTCGCGCACCTCCGGCTGGAGGCCCGCGATGACATCCGCCGGAATGTACGGCGGATTGGACACCACGATGTCCAGCGGCTCGCCCGCAAACGGCTCAAGCAGGTTCCCCTGCTTGAACGCCACGTCCAGGCCGAGCCGCCGGACATTGCCCTGCGCCACCGCCAGCGCGTCCGGCGAGATGTCGCTCGCCGCCACGCGCCAGCCCGGGCGCAGGTGCTTCAGGGCAGCGGCAATCGCGCCGCTGCCGGTGCCGATGTCGGCGGCGTACAGCGCGCCGACCGAGAGGCGATCGGCGTGCTGCACGATCGCCTCCACGAGCAGCTCCGTCTCCGGGCGGGGAATCAGTACAGCTGGCGTGACCTGCAAGGTCAAGCCGTAGAACTCCTGCTCCCCGATGATGTACTGCGCCGGCTCGCCCGCCGCTTTGCGGCGGATCACTTCCTCCCACGCCTCCTTCTTCTCGCGCGGGAACGGATCGCGCAGCGCCGCCAAATAAGCGGCGCCCTCCAGGCCGAGCACATGCCTCATCAGCAACTCGGCATTGGAATCCGGCTCCTGCACGCCCGCCGCCGCTAAAAAAGAAGAAGCCTCTCTGCGGGCTTCCGAAATATTGTGCTTATCAGATAGGGTATAGCTTACGCCGTCTCTGTTCAAAGCGTTATTCTCCTTTATCCATCAATTCGGCCTGCTCCGCCAAGGTCAGCGCGGACACAAACTCTTCGATGTCCCCGTTCATGACTTGATCCAGCTTGTGAATCGTCAAGCCAATCCGGTGATCTGTCACCCGGCTCTGCGGAAAATTGTACGTCCGAATCCGCTCACTGCGGTCGCCCGTACCTACCTTGCTCTTCCGTTCACCGGCGTACTTCGCCTCTTCCTCTTGACGCATCATATCGGAAATCCGGGCGCGGAGCACCTGCAATGCCTTCTCCTTATTGGAGTTCTGCGACTTGCCGTCCTGGCACGTAGCCACGATCCCCGTTGGGATATGCGTTACCCGTACCGCGGATTTCGTCGTGTTGACGGACTGCCCGCCAGCGCCGCTGGAGCAGAACGTATCGACGCGAATGTCTTTGTCGAGAATCTCGACATCGACCTCCTCAGCCTCCGGCATCACCGCAACCGTTGAGGTGGAGGTATGAATCCGTCCGCCCGACTCTGTCGCAGGAATACGCTGTACGCGGTGCGCGCCGCTCTCGTACTTCATCTTGCTGTATGCGCCGCGGCCGTTGATCATGAAGATAACCTCTTTGAAGCCGCCGAGGTCGCTCTCGTTGACATCCATGATCTCTACCTTCCAGCCGTGGTTATCGGCAAAGCGCGTATACATGCGGTACAAGTCGGCCGCAAACAAAGCCGCCTCGTCCCCGCCCGCTGCACCGCGGATTTCCACAATGACGTTCTTGTCATCGTTCGGATCTTTAGGCAGCAGCAAGATGCGGATCGTCTCCTCCAGCTCCTGCTGGCGAGCAGACAGCTCCTCGATTTCCATCTTGACCATTTCGCGCATTTCATCGTCCAGCTTCTCGGCCTGCATCGCTTTAGCCGCCTCTAGCTCTTCGATGACTTTCTTATATTCGGTATAAGCCTCATAAGCAGGCTGCAAGTCCGATTGTTCCTTGGAATAATCCCTTAGTTTCTTCGTGTCATTCGCCACATCCGGATCGCAAAGCAATTCGCTTAATTTCTCATAGCGATCAGCCAGGGATTGAAGTCGATCTAACAAGGGAAGCCACCTCTCTTTACATGGAAGTTTCCTGAAAATAGCCGTCCCTCAACGTTCAGCACATTAAGAGCAAACGACTGTTTATTATACCATAACTTCCGACTTCTGAACAGCCCTCCAGATCGCCCCATGCTCTGCCCTTTTATTCTCTTGCTCTTTGTTCCCAATCCGAATTGAATTTCTGCTTACGGCAGCAGCCCGACCATGCGAAGCCCGGAAGCAATCCCGTGCCGGTCTACATCGGCGGTCACATACCTGGCAATTTGCTTCACGCAGTCCGGCGCATTTCCCATCGCAATGCCGTGGCCCACATATTGCAGCATTTCCATATCGTTCAGATTATCGCCAAAGGCATAGGCCTCCTCCGGCTCAAAGCCCATTCTGCGGATCAGTTGAGCGATCCCGCCCGCTTTCGAGCCTCCGCCCGGCAGCACATCCAGCGAGAAGGGATGCCAGCGGACGAAGTCCAATCCCGTAAACCGCTCACGGTATTGCAGCTCCTCCGGCTCCTCGCAAAACAGCATCGTCTGATAAATCGGACGTCCCCGGTAATATTCGGGATCGCATTCGGGATGCTCATATTCCAAAGATGCAATGCACTGCTCTACATAGGAGTGATGCATCATGCTGCTCCGCATCGAATCTTCATCCAAATAGACCAGCGGGTGGCCGCTGGACGCTGCGAACAGGGAGAGCTCGCCCAGTTCCTCTTCTTGAAACGGGTTCGTGTAAATTCGCTCTCCTCTCATTACAACATACTGGCCGTTAAAGCCGACGTAGGAGTCAATCCGCAGCTCCTCGGCTACCCGTTGCAGCATAAAGGGCGAACGGCCCGTCGCCAGCGCCACTTCATGCCCAAGCTCCTGCAATCTGTGCACAGCCTCCTTGGCCGAAACAGGCAGCCGCTTGCGATAATCCAACAGTGTCCCGTCAATATCGAAAAATATAATCTTTTTGCTATGAGTCTTAAATGTACGACTCTCCGCCACATGCAATGTCATCCGTATCTCTCACCACCCAGATATGGCCTGAGACACGGCATCCAAAGAAGCTGTATTCGTGGCCACGGCGGGAATATGAAGGGATACCTGGTCATGGAGCTTAAAGGCCGCTGGTGAGACCACTTCCCACTGCTGTCCGGCGGCACGAACATCATAATTGAATTCTTTCCCCTGAAACTGCACGTTTACGATCTCGCCGTACAGTCCGCCGGCTTGCACCGGCTCAAGCTGAAATTGGTCGGGCCGTACGGGATAGAGGCCCTGCGATTTAAAGCACTCCGCCACATTCTCCCCCGGCCAGTACGTAGAAGCATCCGCGCCGAGCGGCGTAAAGCGGTTATGGCTCCAGCTCCCCTGGATTAAATTCGCCTTGGATACGAACCGGGCGACGAATTCGGTTTCCGGGCGCAAATAAATTTCCTGCGGCGTGCCGACCTGCTCGATCTGGCCGTCCTTCATGACGACGATCCGGTCAGCCATGGACAGGGCCTCTCCCTGATCATGCGTTACGTATACGATGGCGGAGCCGGTCTCGCGGTGCACGGACTGAATTTCCCGCCGCATGTCCATTCGCAGCATCGCATCCAGACTGCTCAGCGGTTCGTCCATGAGCAGCAGCGTCGGCTCGGGAGCAATCGCCCGGGCAATAGCTACGCGCTGTTTTTGGCCGCCAGACAGCTCATGAGGCATCCGCTTCGCCAGCTTATCCAAGCCGACCAGCCGAAGCACCTCGTTAATCCGCTCGTCCTCCCGTTCGCGAATCGCTCTCGGCGTCTCTTTATGCGTGCGAATTGGAAACCGGACATGCTCATAAATATTCATATGCGGCCATAAGGCAAAGTTCTGGAACACCATGCCGATCCGTCTTTTTTCCGGAGGGACACTCGATTTGGAGGTGGCTACAACGGTACCATTGATGGCAATTCCTCCCGAGCTTGGCTGCTCAAAGCCCGCCAGCATGCGCAGCAGGGTCGTTTTGCCGCAGCCGGAGGGACCCAGGATGGCTACAAACTCGCCGTCGGCAATGTTTAAATCGATGGATTTTAAAGCCTGAAAGCTTCCGAACGTCTTGCTCACCTGTTTCAGTTGGATGGTCATGACTGCACCCCTTTTCGTAAAGTAAATTTCTGAAGAAGCCCCAGCAATCCGGCGCCCGCAAAAATCAGGAATACGATCAGGCTGGATAGAGCCGTGGAATACAGCGTATTTCCGGCTTGTTCAAATCCGAAAATGGTCACCCCGATCGTTTGTGAACCGGAGGAATAGAGCAGAGCGGATACCGTTAACTCGGTCAGCGCAGTCAAAAAGACGAGCAGCGCTCCGCTAAGCAGTCCCGGCAGCAGCATAGGCAGCAGGATTTTCCGCCAGCGCCGCCAGACTCCCGCTCCCGAGATGCGGGCCGCTTCTTCCATGGAGGCATCGACCTGTGTAAAGGCAGTCACTCCCGCCCGGATCTGCAGGACGAGAAAACGGCAAACATAGGCGATAAATAAAATCGTCGTCGTTCCATAGATGCCCGGATTCCAACCGGGAATCGGCTCCATCCACACCAGAATCATGGATAAGGCGAAAACGATGCCCGGCAGCGTATAAGGCACAGAGATGGCCAGCTCGGCCAGCCGATTTATTTTCGAAGGTCTGCGCACCCGGAAATAGGCAAACAAGGTACCGATGACCAGACAGACGATCAGCGTCGTGAAGGAGAGCATGAGGCTGTTTTGGATCGACTTCCAGGTGGACGGATTATCCAGCAGAATATATCGATAGTTGTCTAGCGTCAGATTGCCAAATCCCTTGCCTCCATAAGATTTTTTGAGCGAAAGAGAGACCATCGCCACTAGCGGAATGATCGTTATAAAGATCAGACTGCCCCACAGCAGCGGACTGACCCAATAACGATGCTTGCCGAGCGCATAACGCGGTTCTTCATCGGCCCGCAGGGCTTCCGCCTGCTTGCTCCTCCGGACGGAGAACCACTGCAGAATTGTCCCTACGACGGCAATCAAGCCTAAAATTACGGACAAAGAGGCGCCCCGCCCAAAGGCGGAAGGGCCAAAACCAATAATTTCCTCGTAGATAAGCGTGCTGAGTACGCTGATGTTGACCGGCGTCCCAAGAAAAGCAGGAATACCGAAATTATCAAGGGAGGCGAGGAAGACAAGCAGTCCCCCCGCCGTTACGCCCGGCAATGCCAGAGGCAATGTGATTCGGACGAAGATCTTCCATCTTCCCGCTCCCCCCGTGCTCGCCGCCCATTCTAGATCGCGCGGTATTTTTTTAAGCACGTTGACCGTAAACAAATACACGAGCGGAAAATGATGAATGCCCATGACAAAAATAATGCCGCCCACGCTGTACATGCTCCAGGGCTTAGCCCCTGGGTGAAACCACTGCAGCAGGCTCGCCATCCACCCCTGGGGGCTCATAAAGGATGACCAGGATAAGGTGAGCACATAGGAGGGCAGCACGAAGCAGAGAAGCATCAGCAGATGCAGCAGTCTTTTATGGGACAGGTCGGTGTAAGCCATCAGCCAAGCCGCTGTCACGCCTAGAACGACGGACAATAACGTTGAACCGATGACGATCACAAACGTATGCTTCATCGTTCGCCAGAAGCGCTCCTGCTGCAGCAGCTCGGAATAATAATTTAGGGACAAGCCCTGCTCCCCTTGCACACTAAGCAAAATAAGCTTGATGATCGGCAGTACAAAGAAGAAGAAGGTTGCGACGATCCCCAGGGCAATACCTATTTTATGACTTGCCGAGGAAGCACTAGGAAGGGAAAAGGGAAAGCCCCTGTTCCCCTTCTTGGCCCTCAGCTCCACGCCGGGAGTATTGATGTCCGTCATAAGCTGTCAGCCACCTTTTTAGTTACCGAATAGTTCCGTAAATTTCTTTTTGTCGGCTTCGCGTTCCTGGGTCAGCGTGTTCAGGTCACCGGATAAAATCTTAATATCGGCAATCCCCTTCAGTCCTTCCGGCGGAGCAACGCCTTCGCGAATCGGCGTGTATCCGATCTCCACGGACAGCTTCTGACCTTCTTCGGACAGAACGAAATCTACAAAGGCTTGCGCTGCTTCTTGATTATCCGTACCCTTCATGATGGCAATCGGTTCCGTGATGATCGGCACCCCTTCGGACGGATAGCTTAAATCGATGGGGGAACCCTTCGCTTTTTCACGCACGACCATATAATCCACGACCATACCGTAGGATTTCTCCCCGCTGGCAACCGCTTTTAATACGGCGCCGTTCCCTTTGATGACCGACATGTTGTTGTCTTTAAGCACCTGGAGGTAATCCCAGCCAAACCCTTTCGTCCGCGAGAATACACCAATGTTATAGGCAGCGGCACCGGAATAGAGCGGACTCGGCATGATCGCGGCATCTTTGCTGTCCGCCGAAGCAAGAGCCTGCCAGGATGTCGGCAGATTAGGCACCTTGTCGGTATTGGCAGCCAGAATCGTAGCGATCACTTTCGTGCCGGTGTACATGCCGTCCGGATCTACGAGCTCATCAGCGATATGCTCCGCCTCCGGGGATTTGTAAGGCAGCAGCAAATCCTGCTGCTTCAAGCCCTCAAAGGTGACGGCATCAGCCAGCAGCAAGACGTCAGCCTGTACGCTGCCCGCCTGCTTCTCCGCTTGAATTTTGGCGGTGACCTCCTCCGTTCCCGAGCGGAAGGTCTCTACTTTGACGTCCGGGTATTTCTTGTTGAACGCTTGGACTAGCTGCGCGGCATCCTCTTCCGGCTGGGACGTATAGAACGTGAGCTGCCCGGATAGTCCGGCAGGAGCTGCTTCGGCAGACTGAGGCTGCTCCGCTCCTGCCGCCGGGCTGCCTGTATTGCCGTTAGCGGCCGGATTGGCCGGTGAACCGCAAGCACTGAATATCATCATGGCTGCCGCCATGACGGCGACGAATGAAGTTTTTTTGAGCGTGAACAGTCTCTCTTGGTTTATAAGCATCGTAGGTTTCTCCCCTTATCCTAAAGTAGATAATCTTGTATAGCTTTCGCTACTCCGTCTTCCTCATTGCTGCTGGTCACGGCCTTGGCTAGCCGCTTGATATGCGGCTCCGCATTGCCCATGGCTACGCCGAGTCCGGCCCAGGACAGCATGTCGATATCATTGTCATAATCGCCAACCGCCGCCACCGCGGAGCCCGGGATGCGGAGATCGCCGCAAAGCACCTCCATTGCCGAGCGCTTGCTTACCCCATAAGCGTTCACATCGAAGCGATGTCTGCCCGTCCGGGTCAGTGTGAATGCCTTTCCGCTATGCGGTTGTGGTGACGGGGGCGTTACTTGCAGTTTGGGGCTAAGACCACCCTCCAGCTGCCTCATCCATTCCGAGATGAGCTCGGGAGATGGGCCAATGACCGTTGCTTTGTAGATCGGCGGCGCTGGCAATAAAGGATCAGATACGAACTGCTGCAAATCGCCAACCGCCACGACTTCAATCATTCCGAGCTGCTGCGCATAATTTTCCTCGTTCAGCTCCTTATCCGGAGAGACAACGACATTCGCAAGAGGCCAGCGGGCATTCATGGCGTTGAGCTCGCGAACATAGAGCTTGTTATAACCGTACAGCTGGACATAGGCGCCGCGCTCTTCTGTGAAGCGAATCATCTCCTGGACATGCTCCGTCGGCAGCGGAGTTCCTTGTTTAAGCTCGCCTGTCGTCTCATCCAAAATCACTGCGCCATTGAGGGCGATTAAAGGCGCGTTCATCTCCGCGGCCTTGGCATGCAGCCAGACCGAAGCCGGGAATCGGCCGGAGGCGATAGTGACCCTCCCCCCTCTACGCATGTAAGCTCTGATCGCCTCGTGAACGGCTGGCGTTATTATTTTTTGAGGATTAAGCAGCGTCCCATCCATATCCAATGCCAGCAGCCGATATGTTCCCTGTGCCGGGGCTGTTCCCCGCTCTTGCATGTTCGATGTCATCTGCAATTCTCTATCTCCTGCTCTCTTTCGTTATTTTGCGGGTATCCCGGTGCCGCTTCATACGGAGTACATGACCGAGGTATCCGGCAGTTCGACGGGGCCGCTGAACGTTTCACTGGCCGATTGACGCATGAACTCCAAATTGCCATCCCCGGGCAAGTGGACGAGCACCAGTCTCTTGACCTTCGCCTGATCCGCGATCATCCCCGCCTGGCTTGCACTCATATGGCCTGCCCCGGTCGTATGGACGCTCCCTTCGCAAATCGTAGCTTCGCAGAGGAAGATGTCCGCGTCTCTCGCCAGCTCGACAAGAGCATCGCAATAAGAGGTATCCCCGGAGTAAACCAGCACCTTGCCTTGATAGGTCACCTTGACCGCATAGCACGGAACCGTATGAGACACGGATACGAACTCGATTTCCGCTCCGGCGAGATGGATTTTGCGGTTCGAATCAATGCGATGAATATCGGAATGATCTCCGTACAGCGTATTTAAAATGTTAGCCGGCTCATCGGGAGCGAACAGCTTCAGCTTCTTCTTCATCCTCCCATTGCGTATGGCGCTTACCGCCGCATACTGCAGAATGCCGATATCCGCCATATGATCATAATGAAGATGCGACAGAATAACCCCGTTCAGCTTGTCCACACTCGTGTATTGAACGAGACGGCTCATCACCCCGCTGCCGCAGTCCAGCAAAATCTGCCCTTCACCTGTATGGATCAAATAACCCGCCGTCGCTCCGCCAGCCGAAGGATAACCTCCCCAATAACCTAAAATTTTGATGTCCATTGCATTCACTCACCTCAAGCTCCTCTTATGCAGAAATAACCGTTATTCACTTTTTCGTTTTTTATCCTTTACATTTGTTCCGACACAATACAATTGTAAAACGGCATTGTTTTTGGTACGTTAAAGCTGCGTCATCCGATTGTAAAATCTGGCGCGGTAAAACGGATCTCGCTTTTTTGCACAACATAATCGTGTATACTATTTTTTGTAATCTACGTTCTCATTTGATTTTTCAAAGATAAAGGTGGCTTTGCATGTGAATGACGACAACATCAAATTGATGAGTAAAATCTGCAAGCTCTACTACTACGAGGCCTGGACGCAGGAGAAAATCGCCGAGAAATTCGGGATGTCGCGCCCGATCATTTCTAAAATGATTCAGAAGGCACGGGAGATTGGAGTCGTGGAAATCATTGTCCATGATGATCCGCAGCAAACCACCGAGCTGGAAAAAGAGCTGGAAAAGACCTACCGGCTGCAGCAGGTGCTCGTTGTGCCCACGCGGGATTTAAATAAAGAGCTTGTCACCAGCGCTGTTGGCAAGGCTGCTGCTCAATTTGTACAGAGGCTGATAAAGAACGGTGATCGGATTGGCGTGTCGTGGGGAAACTCGCTGTATCATATGGTCAGAGAATTTCCGCTTGATAAGAAGGATGACGTCAAAATCATCCCGCTGATCGGGGGAACAGGCAATGAACGAACCGAGGTACACTCGAATCAAATTGCCTATGAGCTGTCCAAAAGGCTTGGCGGAAAATGTGAATCTCTATATGCCCCGTCGATGGTCGAGACGGAAGAACTGCACGAGCAAATCATCCAGCTTCCCAACATTGCATCCGTTCTGCAGGAGGGCGAGCAGATCGACCTGGCGCTTGTAGGGATCGGGAATCCCTATTCCATGTCCACGATGGAGCGATACGGCTATTTAAATGAAACGGTACTGCGAGAGCTGAAGGAGCTGGATACCGTGGCCGACATCAACTCGAGATTCATTAACCGGGCGGGGGAAATCGTCCATCACCCGATCAACAATAAGATCATCGGAATTGGACTAGAGCAATTGAGGCAAGTCAATATCGTGGTTGGTCTGGCTTTCGGGCTGCACAAGATCGAAAGCATTAAGGCGGCCTTGAAGGGTGGATACATCCAGATGCTTGTCACGGATGAAGCAACGGCCTACAAGATCATGGAAGAATAAATGACTATAATGACGGTCGGGATGCCGAGCAGCCGTGTACGGCCTTCGGGTTTTGGGATTCACACCCGTTTGACAGGCACCGGTTTGTAGCTTCCCGTTTGGAGTTCCGTTTTCACTCTTTCCCGGTGTGTTTTCAGGAAAACCTGTAGCTCCCTACCGTTACTCCGCCCACACCGGGAGCTTCTCTGTTTTATACCAGTCGCTTGTAAGCAGGTCGAAGGTTTTCTCCTTCGAGCATTTGTTTCAACAAGTCGTCATTCGCTTCGCGAGAGGAACGGCGACTTGTGCCGACGAAGAACTCGACACTTCAGCATACCTGGCGGCTTCGGATTTCGTTGTGTGGGCAACTCATTCGGCTAATTCACGACGGACACCCTTGCCCTTGGCGAGTGCGAGGACAATCCGGCTCCTACACGTAAACACTCCGCGATATTTCAATCCACGCACTCACATAGAGTGCGACTCTCGGCGTTGAAATTCATCTGCAATAATTCGGATTTCAATCCACGCACTCACATAGAGTGCGACGGTGTATGGGGGAGACACCCTGGCTCACTAGATAATTTCAATCCACGCACTCACATAGAGTGCGACTGCGGCACCTGTAGGCCCAGTTGTATCAAGGGCTCACAGGCCAAAAAATGCGAATCGATTTTTTTAGGGCATTTTTTCACTTGTATTTTATCCCATAATGGCGCTGCGCCCTGTTGCAATGCGTGGTGCGAATCCCCTAGGGATTATCATGTGAGCTTGGGGTTCGCACCAGTTGCTTTTGGATATTGCTTATCCTAAGTATATATACTACGGTATATAAAATGAATCTAATCTCCAAAACTATTGTAGCCTTTCTTTAATTCTTTAGTCCAGGTTACATGTTCTTCCCATATGAATTAAATATTGTTCCTGACCCATCTCCTAAATAAAAGCACCTATATTACGTACAGATTTCTCCATACGCAAGTATCCAAGCTACGGGGGCCTTGGTTCCTCCCGCGGCCGGACTCTCACCAGCTAGAAGATGCGCGCTTGTCCGGGCACGCAACAACACAAAAAAAGCTTGCCGACTCGGCAAGCCTTTCTATTACATTTATTTGTGATCCAAGACTTACACATTAAAACGGAAATGCATAATGTCTCCGTCCTGAACGACGTATTCCTTACCCTCCAGGCGCAATTGACCGCGTTCCTTAACCACGTTCATGGAACCCGCCGCTAGCAGATCGTCATAGGATACGACCTCGGCCCGAATAAATCCGCGCTCGAAGTCCGTGTGGATAACTCCGGCCGCCCCCGGCGCCTTCGTTCCTTTACGGATCGTCCAGGCACGCACTTCCTGTACCCCAGCCGTAAAGTACGTATACAGACCAAGCAGGCGGTATGCCGCATTAATCAGCCGATCCAGACCAGACGCCTCAAGACCCAGCTCCTCCAGGAACATCGCCTTGTCCTCGCCCTCCAGCTCAGCGATTTCTGCTTCGACCTTGGCGCTGATCGGCACGACCTCGGCATTTTCCGCCGCGGCGAATTCCTTCACCTGCTGCACGAACGGGTTGCTGTCCGCATCGGCTACGCCATCCTCGCTCACGTTTGCCGCATACAGAACCGGCTTCATCGTCAGTAGATGCAAGTCGCGAATGATCAGCTTCTCGTCATCGGACAGCTCTATACTGCGGGCAGGCATGTCGTTGTAAAGCGCTTCTTTCACGCGCTCCAGCACCTCGACTTCCTGTGCGTATTGCTTGTTGCCGCCCTTCATATTTTTACGGGAGCGCTCGATCCGTTTCTCCACACTGTCCAAATCAGCGAGAATCAGCTCCAGATTAATCGTCTGAATATCGCTGATTGGATTGATTTTTCCATCGACGTGGGTAATGTTCTCATCCTCGAAGCAGCGCACGACATGCACGATGGCATCCACTTCACGAATGTGAGCCAGGAACTTGTTGCCGAGCCCCTCGCCCTTGCTCGCACCGCGCACCAGACCTGCGATATCCACGAATTCAAAAGCAGTCGGCACCGTGCGATTCGGCACGACCAGCTCCGTTAATTTATCAAGACGCTCGTCCGGAACCTCAACCACCCCGACGTTAGGATCAATCGTACAGAACGGATAGTTCGCGGATTCCGCACCCGCTTGCGTTATTGCATTAAACAGCGTAGATTTTCCGACGTTCGGCAAACCCACGATCCCTGCTTTTAAAGCCATATGAATGACAACTCCTCATTATAGTAATTGCTCAGCTTCTTATCTTCTTCAATCATAGTACATATACCCCGTCCATATTTCAAGGACAACCCTGTGGAATATCCTGCTTTACTCTCATTGTTTCTCAGAACGGATACCAAAATCCGCGAAATACCTGAAGCTTCAAAAATATCGCCAGGAAGAGCAGCAGCACGCACAGCACAATAGCCAGTTTATCCATGATCGACATGATCGTTCCCATATACCAGGTGCGTGTGCGGCCCGTGCCGAACCCTCTCAAATCCATCGCATCTGATACCGATTCAATATGCTGGAGGGAGGATTGCAGCAGCGGGACGACGATCAAAGACAGGTTTTTCAGCCGTCTCCGCAAATTTCCGTCTCCCCGCGAAATCCCCAGCCCGCGCATTTGCATCGCGTTCAGTATTGTCCGAAACTCCTGCGTTAAATCAGGAATGTAACGAAAGGCGATGCTCACGGCATAAGCCATTTTGTACGGTACGCCCAGCTTATTGAGACTCGCGGCAAACTTGCTTGGATGCGTCGTGAATATAAATAACAGCGTGATCGGCAGCAAGGTCAAATATTTAAGCGATAACGTCAGCACATAGAATAACGTCTCCTGGTTGATCGTATTGTAGCCGAGAGGGATAAGCGGTGTATGACTGCCCGTCAGAGTCGTCCCGAAACGCGGGGTAAGCAGCAAAATAAAAACACTGTTCAGCACCGTAAACACCGTCAATATCCAGAACAGAAACGACATCCGCTTTAGGGGAATCCCCGTCGTCAGCAGCATGGCGATCCCTGCGGTCAGCATAACGGCAAATATTCGCAAATCCAGGAACAGAAAAGTAATGATCGTCCAGCTCAGCAGCATGATCAGCTTGACTGCCCCGTCCATCCGGTGAAAAAACGACTTTCCCTCCACATACAAGCTTCCCGTTCTACTCATTAGGGCGCTGCACCCCCTTTTTTACAGTAAGAAAGGCCTGTACCAAACGAGCAGGCGAAGATAGGCCGCAGACTTTGGCAAACCGGGACAGGCTGTCCTCCCGAAGCCGGGCTCTGCCCGTCACCCCATCGTTCGACAGCACAGCGGCGACCTCATCTGCAGCAATGACCTCGCCGTCAGCCAAAACAACCGCACGATCAGCGTACTCCAATGCCAAATGCATGTCATGCGTGATGAATAAAAAAGCCGTTCCCCGGGCCGCCAGCTGCTCGATAAAGCCCATAAACTCAGTGTAATGGCGGTAATCCTGTCCCGCCGTCGGCTCATCCAGAATAATGAGGGCGGGATCCGATACGAGGACAGAGGCGATGCACAGTCGTTTCTTCTGCCCGAAGCTTAGCGCCGAGACGGGCCAATTCCGATACGGATACAGCCCGCATACGCGCAGCGCCTCGTTGATCCGCTCCTCTCGCTCCTCTGCGGCCACGCCGCGGGCGACGAGGCCAAGACCCGCCTCATCCCGGATCATATGCTGCGTAATCATCTGATGCGGATTTTGCAATACATAGCCGATCTGCTCGCCCCGGCGGCGAATCGACCAGCCGTTAATGACCTCGCCCCGCAAGGCTATTTCGCCGGAACGGGGCTTCATCAGTCCGGTGATCAAGCCGGACAACGTGGATTTTCCCGCCCCATTGTTGCCTAGCAAAGCAACCGTTTCCCCTGCGTGTATTTGAAAAGAAATGTCTCGAACGACATCCCGTCCTCCGGGATAGGCATACGTTACATTTTGCACCTCAAGCAGAGGCTCGGACTGGGCGCTGTCCCGCAGGGAGCTTGGCGGGATGGAGCTTATCCACTGCTCCAGATTTCCTCCAAGCTGCTTTGGCTCGGCTGTAAAGGCAGCTTCCGCAGACACGCCGGCATAGGCCAACGCTTCCAGATACAGCGGCTGGCGCAGACCATGGCGAGGCAGCACACCGCCAGCCAAAATCTGCCCTGGCGCGCCGACGGCAACAATCTCCCCCTGATCCATGACGACGATCCGATCCACCGGCTGCTCCAGCACATCTTCTACCCGATGCTCAATAATAATCACCGTCTTGCCGCTGCCGCGATGGATCTCATCAATCAGCGCCATAGCCCGCACTCCGCTAACCGGGTCTAAGTTCGCCAGCGGTTCATCGAATAGCAGAATTTCCGCCTGGGTCGTCAGCACTCCGGCAAGCGATACGCTTTGCTTCTGGCCGCCAGACAAATCATGCGGCCCCTGCTCCTCATAAGCGAGCATGCCGACCATATCCAGCGAGGATATCACCTTGGCCCGCATTTCAGACTGCGCAATGGCTTCATTCTCCATTTGGAAAGCAACGTCTTCTCCTACCGTCTGGCCTACGAACTGGGCATCCGGATTTTGCAGGATCGTCCCGACCGAGCGGCTCCGTTCAAAAATCCCCTGCCCAGCCGCAGGCTGCCCGTTCAAGCATAGCTCACCCGAAATCTCTCCCCTGTAGGAAAAGGGAATTAGCCCATTAATACAATGGGCTAATGTCGACTTGCCGGAGCCGCTTGGCCCGGCAATCCATATTTTCTCGCCATGAAGGATGTCGAGATTGATGTTAATTAAAGTCGGCTTGGACTGCTTCTTGTAACGAAAACTAAAATTCCGAAATGAAATCACAGGCTGCATAAGGACATAAGCTCCTAACTATCTACACTCAAGTTCGTATCATTCCGATTGCGCTTGGCATAAGCCCAAACGGCCGGAATGCCCAGAATAAAAAAGACGGCTGTATTTGCAAGCCCTGCGGCTACCGCTTGAACGACAACCTTTCCGCCAGGCTCGCCCATGACATAAATATCAAACAAATACGAGAAGGCCAGGGACACAAATATTCCGATAATGCCATATACGATGAATTTCAAAATATGAACCTTCCTGATCTCTCCGTCCTGTGGATTAAAGCCTTTGGCCAAATAGATCAGCCCCATGAAGGCAGCGGAAATACCCGAGCCGAGAGCCCAGCCCCACCAGACCGTGCCGCTCGTAATAAAATCATTGATGACATGGCCGATGAAGCCGGCAATAAAGCCTACAACCGGGCCGAACAGCGCTCCGAAGATCGCCAGCAGCGCGATCGAAGGCCGCAGCTGCGTGTCCGTCCCGATCGGAATCCCGATCCAGCTCGTTGCCCCGTACAGCGCAGCGCCGATGCCGATCGTTACGACCGTGCGTGTACTCCATTTCCAGATGGATGGTTTCATCCAACATTCCCCCTTATTTTAACTTGCCAGGCTCTTTACCGTTCAAGCGCCTACTCCTCGTGTCGTACCGGTAAAATTGCTTCTGATTCCAATATAAGGGGGAATATCCAGAAAGGCAATGGAAATCTGTGTAAATACATCGGATTTATATGAAAAAGGCGTCTATTCCCGGCGCACCAAGCGCGCCGTGCCCCTCAGCGCCGCAATATTGCCGGCGCCAATCCCGAACATGGCGGTGCGCAGCTCCAGCTCGACACGCTCCAGCTGAGCGTCGAGCGCCTCCAGCGAATGCACCGCCGGTTCCAGCAGCGCCCGGCCGAACCCGGCCAGATCCGCGCCAAGCGCCAGCGCTTTGGCTGCGTCTACGCCGGTGTTCAGGCCCCCGCTGCCGATCAGGGCGGCGTCCGGCACCGCCGCCCGCACTTCGCGGATGCATTCGGCGGTGGGGATGCCCCAATCCGCGAATGCCTCCGCCGCGACGCGCCGCACCGGGTCGGCGCTGCGGAACTTCTCGACTTGGCTCCAGGACGTGCCGCCCGCCCCAGCCACATCGATAAAAGCGACGCCCGCTTCATGCAGGCGCTTCGCCGTCGCACCATCGATTCCCCAGCCGACTTCCTTCACTCCGACCGGAACCTGCAGCTTCCTGCACAGCTCCTCGATGCGAGCCAGCACGCCGCGAAACGCGGTATTGCCTTCAGGCTGGAAAACCTCCTGCAATCCATTGAGATGCAGCACCAGCATATCCGCCCCCGCGATGTCTACCGCCCGCATGCTTTCCTCTGCTCCGAAGCCGTAGTTCAGTTGAACGGCACCTAAATTGGCGATAATCGGAATCGTCGGCGCTTTGCTGCGTACTGCAAACGTAGCCGCCAGCTCCTCCCGCTCGACCGCCGCGCGGACAGAGCCTACGCCTAAAGCCCAGCCGCGATGCTCCGCGATCTCGGCCAACCGCTCATTAATTACTCCGGCGAGCTCGCTCCCGCCAGTCATCGAGCTGATCAGCAGCGGTGTCCGGACAGAAGCGCCCAGAAAAGATGTTTTCAAGCTGATTTCATCAAAATTCAGCTCAGGAAGCGCATTATGGCGGAAGTTATACTTCTGAAACCCGGTCAGCACACCCTCTGCGCCTACCTGTTCCTCCAGACATATGCGGATGTGTTCAGTTTTACGTCCGGATGTATTTCCCATACTGCCCCTCCTTTTTATCGTGGATCTCTATACTCCCAAAAAAACAAACTCAAGCTACAGCAATGGCGAGAAAAGCCGGGCCGCAGACTCCATGAACCGAACGAACAGCTTCTTCTCCATAAACGCCTTATGCTCAATTTGCTTCGTAAACAGTAAATCGCGCTCGAAATCTTTAACCATCTGCGCAATACTGTCGCTCCGCACGAGCAGAGCATTCACCTCAAAATTCAAATGGAAGCTGCGCATATCCATATTGGCCGTTCCGACGGTAGCGATTTCCCCATCGACAATGAGCAGTTTGGAATGGAGAAAGCCTTTCTCATATTCAAAGATTTTCACCCCCGCCTCCAGCAGCTCCGGAAAATAAGAGTGCGAGGCCAGGAAAGGCAGCCATTTATCCGGCTTGGCCGGAAATAGAATCCGTACGTCCAGCCCGGATAAGCCGGCGATCTTCAGCGCCGTAAAAATATCATCATCGGGAATAAAATACGGCGTAGCCAGCCAGATTGACTTTTTGGCCGAGGACATCATCGAAAAGAAGATGTTCTTCAGCGTGCGGCTCTCATTGTCGGGGCCGCTAGGTATAATTTGAACAGCCCCGCCGCTGCCGCTCTCCAATTCCGGAGACAGGTATTGCAGAGCCATGATCTTCTCTCCGGTGACGTATTTCCAATCCTGCAGAAAAATGATTTGCAGCGAACGAACCGCTTCCCCTTTGACGAGCATATGCGTGTCCCGCCAGAAGCCATACGTTTTGCTGCGGCTTAAATATTCGTCCCCGACGTTCAGACCGCCGATGAAGCCCGTTCTCCCGTCGATCACAACGATTTTTCGGTGGTTGCGGTAGTTCACCCGGCTCGACAGGGCCAGAAAACGGACTTGTCCATAGATACCGACCTTAACCCCGGCCTCCTCCAGCTCGCGGATAAAGGACTTCGGCAGACCGATGCTGCCGACCGCATCGAACATAAACCGAACCTCGACCCCGGCCTTGGCCTTCTCGATCAGCGTCTTCTGGATTTCCCGTCCGATGTCGTCTGCCCGGTAAATATAGTATTCCATATGTATGTGATGCTCGGCCTTCTTCAGCTCTTTCAAAATGGAAGAGAAGGTCTCCTCGCCATTGGTCAGCACCTTCGTCTGGGTAGCCATGGAAAAAGGCGTACGCGCCAAGCGCTGGGACAGCTGAAGCAGACGCTGCTCTTCGGGGGTAAACTGCGATAAATCACGAGGCAGCATATAAGCATTATTATCAATGCGCTCGTAGTTCTTGCGATCCTCCTCCGCCTTCTTATCGAAATTACGGCGTTTGAAATAATTTTGGCCAAACAGAAAATAAAAAACAAGACCGACCACCGGAAGCAGGCCAAGCACTAAAATCCAGGCGACGGTACTCGAAGGGTTCCGATTCTCCATAAATATCGCAAAACCAATCGTAATCACGGTCAAGGTTTGAAAAATACTGACCAGGGTACCGCCGAACTTGCCGAAGACGCCGAATCCAAAATAATAAAATGCAATAAGTATGGCGGCGATAATCAAGATTTGCAATCCACGTCTCATGGTTGTACTCCCTTTCACAGTATGCTGCGGTGATTCTATTTTACATGATCCGCATCTTTCTTCCTAATATAATTGTAAAGACATGCTCCTATTATAACTTATACGCAAATATCAAACTCGACGTTTTAAATATATTTGTAACGGGCAGCAACTCTTTGCCGCATGAAAAAAGACAGGCTGCGGTTCAGGGTTTCCTAATCACGCAGTCTGTCTCTCTTTTGTTATAGTCATTATTTATTATATAGAACTAACTTGCATCCGCTCTCCATTGGCGAAGCCGCTTCAGGTCGTAGGCCAAGAACTCTCTCAGCAGCTCGGCCAGTCCGCTGTACAGCGGACTATTCGTTGCTCTGATCAGCTCTTCCGCAAACCGCGGTGCCCATTTCAGCAAGTGAATTTCCAGGAAGCGAATCTGGGTGTCAGCCAGTTCCAGGCAGCTGTGCCGCATATGGCTTGAATCTGCTCTGCTGCGCATCCCCTCCGCCATCACCGCCATAAACTCCAACTCCATGGCGATATGATCGTCGCTTTCACCATACAATTTATTAAACACTACGCCGCTATCCGCATACATAGCCCGGATATGAGAGAGACAAGCGAATTCATCCGCCCCGTCCCGTTTAGCCCGGAACGCCCCCTCACAGGGTACTAGCGTGGCCTGATTTCCCATGAAGAGACGTCGATATTCCTCCGCCTCCTGATAGCATGCACTACGAAAATGCTGTTCGGGTATGCTCTCCAAATAACTTCTTAGTCTTTGGCCGCCTCTGCTGTTAGGAATTCTCTGGGTTTGTTCGGCCCGCTGCCGCCATTGGGCAATTAAAGACATGCGCGGCGGACGGCTCAGAAAATCCATCAGCAGCTCATATACCCAGCCTCGACGCTCCAGCCAGAGAATTTGATCCGGCGAAGCTTGAACAGGTTCTTTGAACAACATCGTCATATTGGTCATCTCCCTGCGAAGAAATATAAGACAAGTATAGGCCCGTATGTTAAGGTTTATGCCTTACCCTGCTTTAAAAAAAGATGATTTCCTTAAGTTGGCTCGGAAATCATCCAAGTGAACATATACCGACACATGATTAAGGGGTTCATGTATCGTTCAGCCTCATTATACCTCATAAATGAAAGCGCTTTATATGATATATTTTACATTTCGGTTAACTCTTCTGGTGTGAGCCACGACATTGACGCCCCTTTCGAAACTATATAAAATTTGAAGCATTAACAAGGAAGGAGTGAATCTGAAATGGGACAATTGCTGGATTCTTTTGGCCGGATTCACGACTACCTCCGTATTTCCGTGACGGATCGCTGCAATCTGCGCTGCGTATACTGCATGCCTGCCGAGGGAATGGAGTTCCAGCCCCATGAGGACATCATGACGTACGAGGAAATTGCGGAGACCGTTGCCGCCCTGGCTCCCATGGGGCTTCGTAAAATAAGATTAACGGGCGGCGAGCCGCTCGTGCGCAAAGATATACACAAACTGATTTCGATGCTCTCGCAAATCCCCGGCATTGAAGATATCGCGATGACAACGAACGGCATATTTCTCACCAGCAAAGCCTGGCTTCTAAAGGAGGCGGGGCTGACCCGAGTGAATATAAGCCTGGACTCCATGCGGCAGGATCGTTTCTCCGCCATAACCCGTGGCGGAGACGTGCGAAAAGTGCTGGAGGGCATTCAGGCGGCGGATGAAGCTGGACTCCACCCGATTAAGCTTAATGTCGTGCTGATGAAGGGGGCGAATGAGGATGAAATCAAGGATTTCATCTCTCTGACGCTGGAGCGGCCGATCCATGTACGCTTTATCGAGTATATGCCGATCGGCAGCGCAAGCGATACGTGGCGCAGCACCTACCTGCCTCTAACGGCGGTTACTGATCTGTGCCGGGAGGCAGGCTGGGACATCGAGTCCGCCGATTTGCCAAAAGGCAACGGCCCTTCGGAGAATAAGCGAATTGTTGGCGCTAAAGGCACCTTCGGCTTGATTCATCCAGTCAGCGAGCATTTCTGCGATAATTGCAACCGACTGCGGCTGACGGCGGATGGATATATCAAAGCCTGTCTATATTGGTCTGACGAGCTGCATGTGCGCCCCGCTGCCGCTGCGGGTGATCGTGAGGCGATCCGCAGCAAGTTCATGAAGGCGCTCGGCGGCAAGCCGAAAAATCACGAAATGGCACTGGCGCTGGAACGCAAGGAGCAGAGCCGGACGCCGACCTCCCGCCGAATGTCGCAGATCGGCGGCTAAAATAGGAAAGAGGCGAACCTTTGAGCCAAGAGGTTCGCCTCTTATTTTTTATTCTTATCCAGATATAACTGTGCAGCTTGATAATCCTCCGGCCGGTTCATATTGAAGGCAGCCAGCTCCGCAGGCAGTCCAGAGGCTCGGCTCAGTTCCTCGCCGGTGATGTATTGGGCGGCGAGTCCCGAAGACCAGTGATTCACCTTCAAGCCGCCTTTATTCAACGTCCTCTCTAAGCCAGGCAATACACTTCGATGGTACATCGCCAGCAGCGGGTGTACTCGGCCATTCACATTAGGAATAACCGCCTCGATCCGCTTGCCGCATATCTCACCGCCCTGTTCCTCCAGCTTTAGAACCTGTTCCGCCAAATATCGAAATAAGGAGGCGTTCACGAAGGGCATGTCACAGCTCACCACAAGATTCCATGGATGAGGCGATGCCGCAAGGCCGGCATGCAGCCCTGCCAACGGCCCGCACCCAGGATAGATATCTTGCAGCAGCGGGAGGCCGAGATAGGCATAGACGCTGGAATGGCCGCAGGAGATGAAGATATCCCCGGTAACCTTTTGCAATTGACCAACTATGCGCTCAATGACCGGCTGCCCTCCCAATGGCAGAACCGCCTTATTGGTTCCCATTCGGCTCGACTTTCCTCCTGCCAAAATAATTGCATTCCAATTCATCTTATTGTCTCCTTATGTTATAGAAAGGTTATAATTAGTAATATTTCAGTTAATACGGAAAAAGATGGTTTGTAACCTTTTTCGTCCCTGTGTTACATTGAGAACGTAACCATTAACGATGATGAACTGACTTTTTGAACCTGCATTATAAGCTATCGATTTGGACAGAAGGGAATGGCGCGTTTGCGGAATTATACGGAGAATCCGTCAAATTCTTTACTGCCCTTAGGGCTGCTTAATTTTTTCATCTATGGAACTATGGTTATCTTCGCAGCCTTCTTCCAATTATATTTGTTGGACGTGGGCATGGACAAGCTGGAGATTGGCAGCCTAATGGCGATCGCCCCTTTAGTTTCTCTCTTTGCTCATCCGTTTTGGAGATATTTAAGTGACCGCTCTCAGAATATTCGTATTATTCTGCTTATTATGCTTACGGGCTTGCTTATAGCCGGACAAATGGTCTTCAGAGTCAGTACCTACAATATGCTCTATTTTACGATGATTTTGCTGTACTTCTTCCAAAGCCCCCTGTTATCGCAGAGTAATAGTCTGATACTAGGGTACATTGAAGGGACGGATTTAAAATTCAGCACTTATCGGATATGGGGCTCATTAGGCTGGACTATGCTGGCTCTCGCTGCAGGCGTAATTATCGATCAGGTGGGGCATAACGGCATTTCCCTGCTATTCAGCATGACCTTAATGCTGGCGATTGGAACAGCCCTGATGCTTCCGTCCATTCGCAAGACCACGAACACGCCTTGGCTGAAATCATATGAAATTGCCCGGGTCGTGCAAAACAAGTACTTTATCGCGTTCATTGTGTTTGGGGTCATGGTCTCGATCCCCAATGCCGTTAATACGATATTTATGCCGCTGTTCATGAATGATTTGGGCAGTTCCCGATTGGAGGTCGGTGGAGCGGTGTTCCTATCCACCCTATTTGAGGCGGGTGCCTTTACGCTGCTGCACCGATTCCTGAAGCGCAGAATGACCTATCTCATGGCCTGCATCACGATTGTCAGCCTCCTGTTCGCCCTGCGGTGGCAGTTGATGTCCATGGCTTCAACGCCGCTGCAAATCATTTTCATTCAAGTGCTCCATTCTGTGACATTCGGCGGCTTCTTCTATGTAGGCACCCGGCTGACTGCCCTGCTGCTGCCTCGTCCTTTGCGTTCCTCCGGACAAGCCGTCTATGCCTTCGCGTTAAGCGGCCTCGCTTTCATGCTCGCCGGATTCCTTGGCGGGTGGCTGTTCCAGAGCTTCGGGGCGGTCATTATGTACCGGATCGGCGTTGCTTTCACACTATTTGGAGCAGCAGGCTTCGCGGCAATGTGGTACCGCATTTACAAGGCCGGATACTCGCCAATCCCCTTATCCGAAGAACCTTAGGTGCTGCTACAAGGTCCGATGCTCAAGAGAGCATCGGGCTTTTCTAAAGCGTGGGCCATAAAAAATATGGATCAAGATACTCTGTGTTTATCTTAAAAAAAGGAAAACAACTCCCTGCCTCGTCACGCCCAGCTAACGCCGGTCACGCCAACAGCAAAAGTGTTGTTTTCCCTGGTACTTCTCTATTCTAAACTATGAAATGCATTTCAGATCAAATATTTAATTTCATAAAAATTATGGAGGGAAGGAGAGTTCTCCTACTGTGCCAAATATCAAGCAAATTGCCGAAGCCGCCGGCGTATCGGTCAGCACGGTTTCCCGGGTGCTGAATGGTCACCCTTATGTCCGAGAGGATAAACGAAAGGCCGTTGAAGATGCTATTGAGCGCCTGCAATATTCACGGAACATGAACGCCGTCCACCTGGTCAGAGGAACGACCCAAACGATCGGCGTCATTATCCCTCAGATTAACAATGCCTATTTCGGCAAGGTCGTGGAAGGGATCGGACAGCATGCACTGGAAGTCAACTACCAGCTGATGCTGTGCCAAACCGATTACCGCACCCAAGAGGAGCGAAAAGCGCTTCACATGCTGAGGGATAAAATCATCGATGGACTCATCATCATTTCGCGTTCATTGTCGTTGAACCAAATCGAGAAATATGCCAAATACGGGCCCATTACGCTGTGCGAAGAAGTGCGCGGCCGGGCTTTGTCCTGCGTCTATTTCGATCATTATGCCTCGTTTCAAAAGGCGATTACCTACCTTTGGGATAAAGGGCATCGCCGCATCGGTTATACGGTCAACCGCAGAAATAGCGCCAGCAGCGCCACTCGGCACAAGGCGTACCTGGATACTCTGGCTTCCCTCGGGGGCGAGAGCCGGGAAGCATGGATTTTCGACAACTGTCGCTATATCGAAGACGGCGCTAAACTGCTGACGCATATCATGACCATGAATGAACCGCCAAGCGCCCTGATCATTACCGGCGATCACGTTGCCGCTGGATTGATGATTACCGCGCAAAGTCACGGAGTACGAATTCCCGGCGACCTTGCCGTTATCGGTTGGGATAACCAGCCGATCTCCAAGCTGCTCGGCATCACAACGATCGATAATCGGCTGAATGAAATTGGAGCTGAGGCCTTTGGGATCGTCTACAGGCATATTACGGAACAAACCGATAACACGATCATTCAGGAGCTCGGCTTTAAACTCGTGGAGCGATCCACTGTCTAAAGCTTGAAGCGATCCCTCATTTAGATCATTTAGTTCATTTAGTTCATTTAGTTCATTTAGCACTAGCCCATTCAGCGCAAATACAGAAAAAACTGCCCCGTGGTTTCATCCATGTCAATGGATCGATCGGGGCAGCTTTCTTGTGCAGGCTTGGAATGATTCGTCAATACGGTCGGCTATCCACCGATTAACGTGTGGCTCTGTTGTCGTCGACGGCCGTTCCGCCAAAAAACTTAATGCAATACAAGGCACAAATTCCGACGATCGTATAAATAATCCGAGCGCCAGCGCTATCTTGCCCACCGAAGATTGAGGCAACCAGGTCATATTGGAACAATCCGACCAGCAGCCAGTTAATACCGCCGATAATAAGCAGTGTAAGGGCAATCGTATCTAATGTTTTCACGTTAACTCCTCCTATCGGGAATTCAAATATAAATTATGGGTTGTTATGTTTACTATTTCCTAAAAATACAGCTTTTAAAAATATTTTTTCAAAATATACCGCTATTTCCTCCGCCTCGCTGAATTTAACGGATTATCGGGGAGAGAAAGTATATCGCGTCTCAACAACCTGCCTCGGGCAGGCCAGCCCTTCCTTGGAAAATTCAAGCGCAAAAACCCCCGCACATACGCGGGGGTTGAACAGATGCTTATAAACTCTGCTGTTATCTCCTACTTTTTATTCGGCAGCTGGAAGGAGCTTTTCAACGAAACGACCAAGTTAAACACAGGATGGCCCGGCGTCGAATACTTGGAATCTACATTGAAATAGCCATGGCGGAAAAATTGGAATTTATCCTGTGGCTTCACATCCTTCATGCCCGGCTCTACAAAGCCTTGAACCACCTTCAGGGAGTCAGGATTGAGGTAATCCATAAAGGTCTTCTCCTCCGCACCTTCCTCGTCGTCAAGATTAACGCCGCCTTCCAGCTGTTCATCCAAAATCAGCGGCTCATACAATCTGAATTCGGCAGGCACTGCTTGAGACGCATCCACCCAATGGATCGTTCCCTTCACTTTACGCCCGGTAAAGCCGCTGCCGCTCTTCGTTTCTGGATCATAGGTGCAGTGGATTTCGATCACATTGCCTTCCTCATCCTTAATCACATCGTTGCATTTAATGAAATAAGCATGCTTTAGACGAACCTCATTGCCCGGGAACAACCGGAAATATTTGCTCGGCGGGTTCTCCATGAAGTCCTCGCGCTCAATATAAATTTCCCGGGAGAACGGGATTTGGCGATGGCCCATGTCCGGGTTCTCGCTGTTGTTCTCGGCCTCCAGCAGCTCACTTTGCCCTTCCGGATAGTTCGTAATCACGACCTTGAGCGGATCGAGTACAGCCATCGTTCGAGGCGCCTTCAGCTTTAAGTCCTCACGGATAAAATGGTCGAGCATTTTCAGATCGATCTCTCCATAAGCCTTGGATATCCCCGCCTCGAACACAAAAGCCTTAATCGCTTCCGGAGTTACCCCCCGGCGGCGCAGGCCGGATATCGTCGGCATCCGCGGATCATCCCAGCCATCGACGATGCCTTCGTCGACCAGTAATTTCAGCTTGCGCTTACTCGTCACCGTCTGCGTCAGGTTCAGACGTCCAAACTCATATTGGCGCGGAATGCTCGGCATTTCCGTCTCCTCAATGACCCAATCGTAGAAAGGACGCTGATCCTCAAACTCCGTCGTACAAAGGGAATGCGTAATGCCCTCGATCGCATCCTCCAATGGATGTGCGTACGTATACATCGGATAAATACACCATTTATCCCCCGTGTTGTGATGCGAAGCATGAAGGATTCGGTAAATGACCGGATCTCTTAGATTAATGTTCGGTGAAGCCATATCGATTTTGGCACGCAGCACCTTCTCGCCATCCTTGAACTCTCCCGCGCGCATCCGGGTGAACAAATCCAGGTTCTCTTCCACAGAACGGTCGCGATATGGGCTGTTCTGACCCGGCTCCGTCAGCGTTCCCCGGGTTGCGCGAATTTCGTCCGGGCTTTGATCATCGACGTAGGCTTTGCCTTTCTTGATCAGCACGATCGCCCGCTCATACATTTCCTCGAAATAATCAGAGGCAAAATGCAGCTCTTCCCAGTCGAAACCAAGCCATTTCACGTCTTCTTTAATCGAATTGACGTATTCCACGTCTTCTTTGACCGGATTCGTATCGTCAAAGCGCAGATGGGTACGGCCCCCGAATTCATCCGCTATCGTGAAATTGATCCAGATTGCCTTGGCATGCCCGATATGCAAATAACCGTTAGGCTCTGGCGGAAAGCGAGTCACGACCTCTTTCACTTTGCCGTTCTTCAGATCCTCGGTAATAATATTTTTAATAAAGTTAGGAGGGGTGCTGTTACTGCTGTTATACTCCACGGATATCAACCTTTCCTTATTTGATGAACCTCGTTCTGGCCCGATTTTTCTTCTTATAAATATACCGATAACTCCGCAATAGTTCAATGGCATAGGCACTCGGGCTTCTAGCGCCCCGCCAATCGCCCTTGGGAAGCAATTCCCGAAGCAGATTGCTCCTTATGTATATGATCAGGGCTTATCGTTTGATGGCAGCTTGTGAATGCAAAAATGGCAACGATAGAAGGGGACAGCTATAACGCTTTATGCGCCGCTAAACGGGATACCACATCAATATATCGTCTACATATTGCCCATCAATACAATATTCCGAAATCAGCCTGCCCTGCATTATAAATCCACAGCTTTCATAGAACGCAACAGCGCAAGGGTTCGTGCTCAACACGCGCAGAGACAGCTTCCTGATTCCCTCCTCTGCCGCCAGCCCCTTCATCGCCGTCATCAGTTTGCTGCCGATTCCAAGCCGCCTCCAGGAAGGATGGATCGCCATATAAATCTCATACACGTGCTGATGGCACGCCATAGCTGACGGTGCGGCAAACCCCAAATACCCGCACAATTCGGCATCGATTCCGGCAACAAGCTGGCCGCCTGGCGGACATTTTTGCAAGTATTGCTCCCGAGAAGTCCACACGATGGGAGACGGACTTGTCTTATTATTCCACACCAACGCATCTAGCTTCATTAATTGGCTCGCGTCCCGCATTTCGGATCGCCTGATCCACAGATTAGAATCCTGAGACCGATTTGATTCATCCGGCATTGCATGCTGCCATCCCTTCTATCGTCCGTATGATTTACTAACTATTATACCACTACATAGAATTGGCTAAAAAATGCGTCATATGCCATGTTCCGAAGAGAAATGCGTCCGAAACGAGCAGCCACATTCTGTATGAAGAGGAAAAAGCCCTTTCGGGCTTTCCTGCACATAAAAATAATGATCTAGTATCGCGCAATCTTATTCCTCCGGCAAGCACTTCCGTTGACGCTTTACCTCGACAATAGTCGAGAAGAAAGTCGCTCCATTTCCCATATCGGCCAGACGTTCTGGGGTGAGGGCATTCACGCGCTGACGCTTCCCCTCCTGCTCCCACCACAGTCCCTGGCTAACGACGGTTCCGGGCAGCATTTTCTCTGTCACCTGGGCTGTGACATGGAACTGGCCGCGATCATTCCATACGAGCACCTCGTCCCCGTCCGATATCGCACGAGCCTCGGCGTCCAGCGAATGGATTTGCAGTACGGGCTCCTTCTCCAGCGCCGCCAGTTTCTCCACATTGGCAAAGGTGGAGTTCAAGAAGCTGTGGTTCGGCGGGGAGATGAACATGAGCGGGTAAAGGGAAGCCTTGCCCGGACGCCGTTCACCATCATAGCCTTCAATGAGCGGAACATAGGTTGGCAGTGGCGGAAGTCCAGCCTCGGCCATCCGCTGCGAATACAGTTCGATTTTGCCGGATGGGGTCGGGAGTGTATCCAGATAGCGTTTCTGATGCTCCATATTCAGCTTAAGGAAACGGTGCTCCTTCAAACCTTCCAGTGTGACATGCTCAATATACGGGTTAGCCGGATGATCCAGAGCCTGACGAACCATGTCCTCCTCTGTATCTTGGAAGGCTTCCTCCTGAAATCCCATCGCTTGCGCGAGCAGCTTGAATACCTCCATATTGCTCTTGCTTTCTCCTTGTGGAGGGATGACGGGCTCTTGAAGCTGGATATAGTGATGCCAATACGACTTATATAGATCCGTATTCTCGAAGGTCGAGGTGGACGGCAGGATAATATCCGCATATTTGGCCGTATCGGTCATAAACAGATCATGCACCACTGTAAACAAATCTTCACGCCGCAAGCCTCGTTCCACTTTCTCCGTATCCGGCGCTACCACGGCTGGATTGGAGCAGTAGACAAACATCCCGCGAATCGGCGGATCCAGAGTCAGCAGCGCCTCGCCGAGCTGGTTCATGCTGACGACCCGGGCATCCGGGTTCGGACGAAGGTCGGGACGCGCCAATGCCGTTCCATTGAACTTCGCATAATCCCCGTTCGATTTGATCGCTCCGCCTCCCTCTACGAGCCACTGCCCTGTTAATGCGGGGAGACAAGCGATCGTCCGGATGTTCATGCCCCCATTGTCATGATGCTGAATTCCGTTGCCGATTTGAATGAATGCCGGGGACGTTTCCCCGTACATCCGGGCCAGCTCCACAATATGCTCCGCAGGAACCCCCGTAATCGCCGAGACCTTGTCCGGCGTATATTGCTTAACATGCTCACGAAGCTCTTCATGGCCGATCGTATATTGGGCAAGAAACTCCTCGTTGACTAGCCCTCGCTCAAACAGAACATGCATCATGCCGAGCGCCAGAGCCGCATCTGTACCTGGATGCAGTGGGATGAACCAATCCGCACGATCACCAGTTCGATTCCGGTGTACGTCGATGACGACCAGCTTCGCTCCCTGCTTGCGGGCTTTTTCGATCAATGACCACGCATGCATATTCGTGCTCACTGTATTTTGTCCCCATACGATGAACAGCTTCGCCTTGGCGGCGTCCTCAGGACTCGTTCCTCCCATAAATCCCATTGTGTACTTCCAGCCTACATTGCCAGCAACGCTGCAAATGCCCTGATCCAGGCGGGCCGAACCAAGTCTGTGAAAAAAGCGGCGATCCATGCCGTCTACACTCAGCGCTCCCATATTTCCGTAGAAGCTATACGGCATAATGCTTTCAGATCCATGATCCTGGATCAATGCCGTAAATTTCCGGGCGATCTCCTCAATCGCTTCCTCCCAGGAAATCCGTTCGAATTTGCCCTCGCCCTTGGCTCCTGTACGCCGCAGCGGATAGAGAATGCGCTCCGGATGATACACCCGTTCCGTCATGTTGCGGACTTTATTACAAATGGCACCCTTGGTAATCGGGTGCTCTGGATTTCCCGTCACCTTGACGATTTTCCCATCTTCTTTATGCAGTAACAGGCCGCAGGTGTCGGGGCAATCCAAGGGACACACAGCCGGAAAAATTCCATTCTGTTCGTGAATCATGTCATATACACACCTTTCCAAGCAAACAGTAAACAGTAAGTTAAGGATTATAATCAGATCTATCATATAGCTCTTTACAAATCGATGTAAAGGAGCAATTCCGTTCACAGTCTACTAGCGCCTTTAAGGACGCCAAACAAAAAAGCCTTTCCCATCCGGATTTTTACCATGGATGAGAAAAGCCTTTAGCCAAGTGTGTATAGAACAGAATTAAGCCAGCTTTCGAGCGCTGGCAGCAGCGGTTTTGGAGCTAGCCTGTTGGCTCCGGTCTTTCAGGTAAGCCGTCCAGTAAGCCCCCGCGACAAACAGGGCGCCTCCGGTCAAATTGCCCAACCAGACAGGCACGAAATTTCTAATATAATCTCCCCAGGAGAAATATCCTTCAAAAATCGCGGCAGGAATCAAAAACATGTTGGCGACCACGTGCTGAAAGCCGATCGCAACAAAAGCCATGGTTGGAAACCAGATGCCGAGAATTTTGCCGCTCATATTGTCAGCGCCATAAGACAGCCACACGGCGAGAGCAACGAGCCAGTTGCAGCCGATTCCAGATACAAAGGCCTGCAAGAAGCTATCGTCCAGCTTATGCCCGGCCAT
Organism: Paenibacillus lentus; assembly: GCF_042714055.1. Taxonomy (GTDB): domain Bacteria; phylum Bacillota; class Bacilli; order Paenibacillales; family Paenibacillaceae; genus Fontibacillus; species Fontibacillus lentus_A. The sequence goes on along the minus strand of NZ_JBHGVC010000004.1, from coordinate 399,141 downwards.
CGCTACCAATTTATCAAGATAGGGGCCGCTGGCTGTTAAGCCGACAACATGCCCGAAGAAATAAGCCACAAAGAGGGCACCCAGGAAATTAGCAAGGGTAATGAGCACAATGTTTCTAAGCATTTCCATGGTAGTAATGCGTTTGGCCATCCGTGCGAGCGGTACGGCCATCATATTGCCCGTGAGCAGTTCGCCTCCGGCGAGAAGAACGAGAATAAGGCCGATCGGGAACACGGCAGCACCGATGAAGTTAACAATGCTCCCCCATTCCTGGGGCGCGTTGCTGATCACCCGAATATCGAGCAAAAAGCCGAGAGCGATAAAGGCCCCGCCGAGAAATCCTAATATCATCACAGTCAGAAGCGGATTGCGCGCCTTCTGAACTCCCGTATCTACCGTTATTTCCGCAATTTGCTGGGGTTTGTAATAAGCCATGGTCATCATCTCCTCTATAACTAGACACTACTCTATCTATATCTCTATCTCTGCCTCATCATTATTGTATCGTGCCTTGCTGCGCCCGCAATGTAACATAAGTCACGTCAGACGGGAAAGAAGCCACCGGGCAAGGGGCTATGCTCCCTCGGACGGTGGCCTTGTCAGTAATCATTGAAATGCGGCTTTACAGCAGCGCCTAAGCGTGCACGATTTCACGTGACGGCACTTCAGGGAGCGCCTGCAGGCCAGCACTGTTCAGGAAATTCCATGGCTTGTTAAAATGCGGCTGGAAGAAGAAATCCACGAAGGCCAGCTCCTCCATTTTCATATCGTTCTGTATGCAGACGGAAATGGTATTTATCGATTGCGTCAAGTCTACCTTAGACATAATTTGAGCGCCGAGGATGCGTCTTGTCCCTTGCTCATATACGAGCTTCAGCATGACAGGCTCATGGGTAGGCATAAATTCCGGACGATAGCTGTCATTCACAAGCACTGAATCCACTTGAAGCCCTGCTTCTTTGGCCGCCGTCTCCGTCAAGCCGGTACCCGCAATATTGTTCTCGTAAATTTTAATGCCGGAGGTTCCCTGTGTTCCCATATATTTTACAGTTGGAGACACGAGATTGCGGGCGGCAAGAGTACCCATGCGCACGGCGTTCGTAGCGAGAGGAATATACGCATGATTTTTAAGCGGGTTGTAGTAAATGGCACAGCTGTCGCCTGCCGCATAGATGTCCCGTTTACTCGTGCGCATATACTCATCCACGATAATGGCCCCATTGTCCAGCATATCGACCTGCCCTTTCAGCAGCTCCGTATTCGGCTTGAAGCCGATGCACAGAATAACGACGTCCGCAGCATACTGCCCATGATCCGTAACGACGGTATTCACTTTGCCACCGCTACCCTCAAAGCGAACAACCTTCTCGCCAAGAGCCAGCGTTATTCCATGCTCGCGGAGCGAATCCTCGATCATGTCCGTATACTCCGCATCAAGATATTTGCTCAAGATCCGTTGTTCCGCATCAATCAGGGTCACGTTTTTCCCATTCATTTGAAAGGCCTCAACCAGTTCAATGCCGATGTATCCAGCGCCGACTACAACGATATTTTGCGCTTCTTGCCCTTTTTCAATAATCATGTTGGAATGGTTAAAATTTTTGGACAAGATGATGTTGTCCAGCTCAATCCCTGGAAATTGAGGTACAACAGGCCATGATCCCGTCGTCACGATAAGCTTATCGAAATGATCTACAAACTCCTCTCCAGTCTGCAAATTACGGGCAGTTAACCCCTTCCGACCGGTATCCACGGAAATGACTTCATGAAGCATCTTCGTCTTTACACCTAGCTCCGCAAGCTGTTCGGGCGATGAATAGAATAATCCTTGGGGATCCTTGACTACGCCGCCGACATATAGGGCAATGCCGCACGACAGAAAAGAAATATTATCATTACGCTCATACACGGTAATCTCTGCCTCTGGATAAAGCTGAGCTGTATTTACAATAGCTGCCGTCCCTGCATGCGTACATCCAATAACTGCTACTCTCATTATTTCTTCCTCCTTATAATCGCCCGATGTTATATATTGTTCAAAAATCGGGATGTTTATTGTGAAATGTATCACTTATAAAAACAAATAGTTGTGAAATCATTCACCTTGTATCCCTTATTATAGTGTGATCTTTTTCACAATGCAAGGGGCGATCCATATTTTTTTATTAGGGTAATGATAAATAACCCTGAAAATTGGATGATCCAGACTATCTAGAGACCGGAGGGCTGCCCATGTATACCGTTTTTGTAGCGGGAGCGCACGGAAGAACAGGTCGGCATATCGTTAAGGCGCTGCAAAGGAAAAATTATAACGTTAGGGGGTTAATTCGCAGTGAAACACAACGGAATAAATTACTTGAATGGGGGGCCAAACCGTATATCGGTGATTTGAGCTCGGTATTCTCGGAAGGATTGGAAGGCGCAGATGCCGTCATTTGCGCCGTGGGTGCAGGAGATAAAGGCGATCCCGAGGAAATCGACCATCTTGGAACCGTCCGTTTAATCGAGCAATCGTCTTTGCTCGGAGTAAAGCGATTTATCCTGATCAGCTCGATGGGTACGCTGGAGCCGGAGCGTATGCCGAAAATTCTCAAGCCGTATTTATTAGCCAAACGCCGGGCCGAAAAAGTGCTGGAGGAGAGCACGCTATGCCATACCATTGTACGTCCGGGGGGGCTCACGGATGATTTACCTATCGGCAAAGTATCGGTACAACATGAATTCACCCATTCAGGGTTCATTTCACGAAGCGATGTGGCACAAGCAGCTGTCCTTGCCCTAATGCTGTCTGAGACGGAAAATACCGCCTTTAATTTGATCGCCGGGGATACCCCGACAGCTCAAGCTTTACAGTCGTTGAAGTAATTAGCAGCATGTCGCGTGCGCCGCAGCATGCTGGTTGAATGCTGCTGAATGAACAGAAATCCAAATGAAAGCCGCCCCATTCGAGGCGGCTTACTTACGGCTGGATTCCATCTGCCGCTGCAGCAGCTCGTCCCGCTTCTGCTCCCTCTGCTGCTTGTTCAGCTTCGGACAGCTATAGCAGTATCCCAGCCCTGTTTCCGTGCGATAGGCAAGACAGCATGTCGGCTTTAGGGGCACTTTCTCGCCAGGCGAATAGGGATTATCCACCAAGATTTCCTTTAATGCAAACGGATTTCGCTTGATGCCAAACCAATCCGCGGAAAACGTCTTCAAAGCTTCATGGTCTGACCAAAGCCGCTCACGCTGCTCCTCGGATTCCAGTTTATTCGCGAGTTGCTTGAGATAATAAGTAATCCCTAAGGGAAGCTGCCCCCACAACTGCGTTACTGGCAGCTTAGATACGTCTGCCGCAGCCTCCATCACCGGCCTCAGCGTCTCCTTGTAAAAGCTGCCCAGTTGCTCTTCCCGCCACTGGCTGGCCTCCCCTTCCGGCCATGCGGACTCTGTATCGTCGTGCAGCACGAAAAAGATCGTCGGAAATTGATTCACCGGAACGATCTGTAATGTTAAATTATCCAATTGAAAATTCAACCGCGAATGTGTTATTGAAACCATGTACTGCATTGCCGTACAAAGAACTCGCCAGCTTGCCGCATAATACGTCGCTGCAACCTGATTGTCGAGCCCTTTGATTTCGGCTTGATACATAGTCAAAAGCCTCTCCATCCACTGCCGATCCAGGAGGGTCTCTCCTTTGATCGTGTAAATAGCCTGCTCTCTATTGCCACGAACTACGTGACATTGCTGCTCTAGAAATTGATAGTCGATAGCCGATCGATCCATATTTCCCTCCTGCTCCGATCTATCCGCATTTACGCATCATCCGCTACTATTGATACACAGCTACCTTTTCGCCTGTAAGAACGCTGTTGTTCGGAAGCTGTCCCTTGCTTCCCGCCACCCGATACAGCTCATACGGCAGACACAGCGGCACTCCGCTGCGGGGATCGGTAACGATGTCTGCTTCAATGCCAAAAACCTCACGCAGAACTGAAGAAGTCACGACTTCCGCAGGCGCTCCTCCCGCAATCGCTTGCCCTTTTTTGATAGCAATCATGTGGTGAGCATACCTTGCCGCATGGTTTAAATCATGCACGACCATCACGATGGTTCGGCTGGATTCTGCGTTCAGCTGCTCAAGCAGCTGCAATACCTCAAGCTGATGCGCCATATCCAAGAAGGTCGTCGGTTCATCCAAAAATAGAATGTCCGTCTCCTGAGCCAGCGCCATAGCAATCCAGGCCCGCTGTCGCTGTCCCCCGGATAGCTGCTCCAACGCCCGATCCGTAAACTCATTCATCCCGGTGGCGTCAATGGCCCAATCCACAATTTTCCGATCCTCCGATTTCAAGCTGCCGAATCCTTTCTGGTGGGGGAAACGACCGTATGACACCAGCTCGTATACCGTAAGGCCGTCAGGCGCCGTCGGATTTTGGGGCAGAATAGCCAGCTGCTTCGCTACTTCGCGGGTCGATTGCTTATGAATGGATTTCCCGTTTAACAGCACAGTTCCGCCTTTAGGCTGCAATATTCGGGCCATTGTTTTCAGTACCGTCGATTTACCTGAGCCGTTGGCTCCGACAAGAGCCGTGATTTTACCTTTGGGTATGTTGATATTGAGGTCTTCCACAATGAGACGTTCTCCATATGCAATGCTCAAGTGGGATGTATTTAATGCCACCATAACAATCTCCCTTTCCAAATTACGACTTTTTGATCATTTATATGAACACAACCCGACTATGATCTAACTAAAATCAATCCTCTGCTCTAAAGATACTGATAATCATTATCAGTTGTCAACTGTTTTATGAGCGACATCCCCAATTCGCACGAAAAAAAGGGGGATTCCCTTAGGAACCCTCCCTTGTAATTACATGTTTATGGCGTCGATTGGGCAAGCTTGCAAGCTTGATCCAGCGCATCATCCACTTTATTCAGCGCCAGCTCGCCTTCCTTGTTCACCATATGGTTATGCTCGGACATGTCCATACGACTCCTTAAAGTTTTGTTGGAGTTCGTAACTACATAACCCGGGAAAAAGAACAATGAATCAGCTTTCCAACGAGCCTATGAACTTTAAGGCGTCCCGGAAACGGGAACGGCATCATAATACTCCTCTAACGTAATGTCGCGTGCAAAAATATCCGCTGCTATCTCTTTGCCGACATAACGCAAATGCCAAGGCTCATACTTATAGCCCGTAATCGATTCTTTGCCTTCGGGATAACGAATGATAAAGCCGTATTCAGCGGAGTGCTGTGCAAGCCATTCGGCCTCCTTCGTCCCCCCAAAGCAGTCCTCGGCCGCGCATTTCCCATCGCTTCCCGATACGTCGATAGCCAGCCCTGTCTCATGCTCGCTATGCCCGGGGACAGCACTGTACGTCTTGGCTTTGGCTTCTCCATCCCTCTCCACATATCGGTTAAACAAAGACCTTTGCGTGCTGTGGGAACGGTAGGCGGATACCCCAGCCAAATATATACCGTCCTGTTCTGCCCCGGCGAACATTTCCTCCAGCGCCTTGGCGGCTTCACTGCGCATCATCCGCTTCTCGATCTTCTCTTTGAACGTAAAACGGACATCCGGGTAGACCAGATCGGAAGGCTCATAATCTTCCGGAAGCGCCAACTCCTTATTTACGAGCACGGCAACGCTCTCGGGATCGGCAGCAGCTGCCTTGTCCGCTACATTAGTGCCTTCCCCCGAATTTTGATCGGAATCCTGGCCGGAGTCTTCCCCTGGTTCCTCTGCGGCAGCCTCCTTGTCTTCGTTGTTATCCGATGGATTCGCGTTAGCTCCTGTAACAGCCGAATTGTCCGGCTTTGGCGAGTCCTCCTTGCTGCATCCGGTCATGACGGCCACTGCCAATAAACAAACGAAAATCACGGATAACCATGTCATTCGGTAATTCACTTTTGCGCTCTCCCCTTTGCTCCCTTCCCCATTAAGAGGGGTGACTTGTCTATTCATTAGAACGTACTCTAAAACCATTAAGTTTCAATTCGTTTCATGCTCAGCTGAATTTAACGGCCACGGCGGCCTCCGCGTCTCCCTCCACCGTCTCCACGCGGGGAAGAACCGGCTCTTGTGTTTGCATTCTTGCCGCCCCGAGCCCTCCCCGATGAGGAGGCTGTTCGTCCCCGGCCACCAGTGCTTTCAATGCCCTGGCCTCGTCGTCCCTCATTCGTTTTTCCACTCGTCTGCTTCCTGCCCTCCGGCCTTCTTCCTCTTCCGGCCGCATCTTTTGACTGACGCCTTCCTGCGGTCTGCTCTTTCACGACGACTGCTTCCCCACTCTTGTCCTGACGCTGCCGTCCCAGCTTCAAACCAATGCCCCGCTCAATATTGCGCAGCGCATCGATATCTCTTGGAGAAGCAAAGGTTATGGCTACTCCCTTCTCGCCAGCCCGGCCCGTTCGGCCGATCCGGTGGATGTAGCTGTCCACATCCTGAGGGATATCATAGTTAAATACATGGGTTACGCCTTCTACGTCGATCCCGCGTGCTGCGACATCGGTCGCCACAAGCAGCTCCAGCTTCGCTTCGCGAAATGCGCGCATGACCTGCTCCCGTTTCGATTGGGACAAATCGCCGTGTAGCTCGTCCGAGGCAAAGCCCGCCTCTTGCAAAGCCTCGTTCAGCTTGCTGGCCCGGCGCTTCGTCCGGCAGAAAATGACCGCCAGATAAGGACGATGCGTTCGGATCATCTCGATCAGCGCGCCTTGCTTGCCCCGATCCGTGCATTCTACTACAATTTGCCGAATGCTGTCCAAAGTAACTCGGGAGGTTTCTGCAATCCGAATATCCCGTGGCCGATCCATGTAAGTCTTGGCAAGCCGCTTCACATTATCCGGCATGGTCGCGGAGAACAGCATCGTCTGACGGTTCCTCGGAACCAGGCGAATAATGGCCTCCACCTCGGCGAGGAACCCCATATGCAGCATCTGGTCCGCTTCATCAAGCACCAGCATGCGCACGGCTCCCAGCGTAAGCGAACCGCGGCGCAAGTGATCCAGCAGGCGGCCCGGAGTACCGATGACCAACTGAGTGCCATTTTGCAATTTGCGAAGCTGCCGCTCTACGTCCTGTCCTCCGTATGCAGCCAGAATCGATATTCCTTCACGAGCGGCTGCCAGCTTTCGTGCTTCTGCGGTGATTTGGATCGCCAGCTCCCGCGTCGGCGTAATAATCAGCGCCTGCGCATCAGGACGATCAGCTTTCAGCTTGTCCATAATGGGCAGCAGAAAAGCCAGCGTCTTACCCGTTCCCGTCTGCGCTTGAACGATCACGTCCTCCCCTGCCAGCAGCACGGGTATAGCCGCCTCCTGTACCGGCGTCGGACGGCTAATGCCGTGACTTTGTAAGGTATGAATCAGCCCAGGCGCAATGCCCCATTGTTCAAAAGTTGTCAAATATATCCACCCCATCGTTTGATCATCCCTGATTTAAAAAGACCGAACCCGCCATCCAATCAGCGTCCCGGCCTTTTTAGGATCTATAATCCGTTATTTAAACATACATGTCGTCTATTAAAAAGAAGCCTTACCCCGGCGATCTTGCCGCCCACTTCGCAGCCTGCAGCACGATCTTGCGATATTCCGGATGCTGAAATACGGCTTGATCGCGCCCGGGAAGAAGATAGACTACGCGGCCGAGCCCATAAGAGTGTGCCCATGCTGCCGGATGCCACTCCCCGTCCATCTCATATTCCAGTAAAATCGTCGTTTCACTAAACGGGTCGAATTCAAATTGATACGGCTCGTCCTCAATTTCAAAGGATGAGATATTCAGCATGATATCATGCTCTGGAGCCGCGACGCGCATTTCCAATTTGCGCAAGGAAGGATGCGTCGTGTTTCTGGCGCCGATGAGCTGAGCGAGCTCGTATTTTTTCTGCAAAACAATGCCGTTATGAAGAATAAGCAATCCCCGCCCGCCACTGATGCAAGACAGAAGACCTGCGGTCTGTTTAGAAGATAGCTTCTCTCTCCAGCTGTCATGATAGGAAATACACAGATCAAACGACTGCAAGTTACTTTCCTCAAGCATATGATTGTTCTCTGTACATTGTACCGAAAAATGGTCATTTAAAATATGGGTAATTTCCCGATCCACCCCCTGCAGGGGATAAAATTTAGGATGAGTGTAATCTCCGATCAGCAGCGCTCTCTTCTTATTCATGATTTGCTCCTCCTGTCTGTTAAGTTCCCTTCCCGAAGGGCTTATTTGCCTGCCAGCAGGGGATCGCTCTCACCGGCGTAATAGCGGGCTAGTTCGACAATCATGCTGCCCATTCGTTCTTCCTTTGGAGCGACTACACGCGGAATTCCTGCTTCATATAATCCCTGCGCCGTCACTTTCCCCACGGCAACGGCGATGACATCCCCCTGCAGCGCAGTTATAAGATCATCAAATCGTCCGCGCTTCTCTGCATATTCCAGCAGAAATCTCACCTGCGGACTGCTTGTGAAGGATACGGCATCAATCCGTTCCTCAAGGATGTCATATAATAAACGATCTAAGGCCTCCTCTGGCGGAGCAATATGGCGATAAGGCAATATCTCCGTGCAGGAAGCCCCCTGCTGCTCCAGCCAGGCTACAAGCTTCGGGGCAGTATCACCGTATAACTGAAGCAATACCGTGGCGTCCTTCAAATCATATGCGCCAAGCTCACGGATCAGTCCATCCGTACTGCCGTCATCGTCGCGGACATGAGGGGAAAGTCCCCGCTTCTTCAGCACATTTACCGTCTTATATCCCCGCGCTGCTATATTCGACCTGGAAAGGTTGTCAAGTATTGAACCCAGAAGCCCCATCTCCTCGGCCATTTCAAACAGTGCATTCAGTCCGATTCCCGTCGTAAAAATCGACCAGTCCGGCGGATGATTGACCCACATCTGTATTCCTTGGCGAAGCTCCTCATCATTCAAAAATACAGTCCCCTGCGCCGGGCGGTATAAAGGAATCCCCCCCATATTCTCGATCAGCTTACCTAATTCCTCCGCACGGCGGGGCCCGGTAAGCGCAATTCGCTTGCCCTCTAATCTTCTAGCCACAATTCTACCCCCGTCTTAAGCTATCTAAAAAACAGCCTCTTTTATCATAAGCTTAAACGACACCGGGGCCTAAGTAAATCGTTCTATTGCATCTTTCTCGTTAGAATGAATTCCTGCTGGAACATTTATGCATCCAACTTTAGAATCATGACCATCTGATTGTAGAGATCCCATCAATAGAAAAAGGCCGCCCAACCCGTCATCTTCATGACTTGCAGGGCAACCTTGCTTCTGCTAGGTATAGCTTCCTTCTTGCTTGCTGCTCAATTATGAACGTAATTTGAACTTGCTGACCTTTTCCTCCAACTGCTGAGCGATGGAAGACAACTGGTTTGTAGAGGATGCGATTTCCTGAATCGAGGCCAACTGCTCCTCGGCTGCTGCGGAAATCGTTCCTATGTTTTCCGTGCCTTCCTCCGTAATATTACGGATTTCGGATATCGTTTCCGATACTTTACCGGCCCCAACCGTCAATTCATTGGCCGCACCGGCTACCTCTTCGATTTTGGCAGCTGCTCCCCGGACAGCTCTGCGAATTCGCGAGAAGCTTCGACCGGAAATATCGACGGCAACAATGCCCTCCTCAACGCCCTTTTTCGCATTTTCCATCGATTTCAACGCTTGCACTACTTCCGACTGGATTCCGCCGATCAGTTCCTCGATCTGATGGGCGTAGCTCTCCGAGCCTTCGGCAAGCTTGCGAACCTCAGCCGCAACAACGGCAAATCCACGCCCTTCCTCGCCGGCTCTTGCTGCCTCAATAGAAGCGTTCAGAGCGAGTAAATTGGTCTGCTGGGCGATTCCTGTAATGACACCGACGATTCCGCCAATATTCTCGGTGTGCTCGCTCAAGGTTTGAATCACCTTGCCAAGCTCATCAACCGTTTGGTGGATATGTTCAATTTTCTCTACAACGCTAATTACGGACGTATTTCCTTCTTCGGCTACTGCCGTCGTCTGCTCCATCGTTTCGGTTACATCCTGAATATGAACGGAAATGGCCGCTGCCTGACGCGATATATCCTCGACTCCATCTACGCCCCGGCCCATATTCTGCATTTGGCGCTCGCTTCCGGACGCAACCTCTTGAATCGTTAAAGTCACATGCTCGATCGCTTTGTTCGTCTGGTCTGCACTCGCCGATAACTGATTCGCAGACGAGGAGACCTGCCTGGTCGTCTGCATCACGCCAGCCATCATAACATTCAGATGATCGACAACATCCTGAAGACGCCTTGCCGCTATGCCAATCTCATCGCTTCGTCCGGCATCGCTGACACGTTCCGAAATATCGCCCTGGCTGATTTTCAGAATGGAGTCGCTTAGACGATGGAGCGGCCCCACAATGCCCCGAGTAAGCAGCCAAGCGACGAGCAGAGCATAGGCAATGGATATAGCCCCAATGATCCACCCTGAAGAATCATTGAATAATAGCATCAGCACAATAGGAACGACAGCAACCGATACACTAGCAATGAATAAAGAGAAGGTTACGCGATTTTTCATTTGTACAATTCCTTTCCTAAAAAAATGGGGATCGGCCTTTGAGCTATGAATTATGTATATGTTCTGATATTCGACATAAACCGAACATTCCCCTCTTGGAAAAGCGTAAAAAACCGTTCACCCAATTTTGTGAACGGTTTGATAAATCATTGTAGTTGTCGAACTTGCCCTGGGTTCGGAATCCAGCCAAATACCCGCGTCAACCTATTAATCGGCCAAACGGTATCCCACACCACGAACGGTCGCAATATACGTTGGGCTCACAGCTCGGTCGCCAAGCTTCTTGCGCAAGCTCTTGATATGCACATCCACCACATTGCTGCCCCCCGTAAAGGTAGTTTCCCATACGTCTGCCAGCAGCTCTTCCCGGGACAGGACGCTTCCCTCTTGATCCAGCAGCTTCACCAGCAGCTCGTATTCCGTCTTGGTCAGCTCGATCGCTGTACCATTTCGATATACCTGCATCTTCTTGCGATCAATCCATAAGTCCTTGTAAATGACCGTATTCGCTGTCGGTAAAGCTCGGGAAACAGCAGGCCGATGACTGCTCGTGCGAATGATCCGCTGGACATGATACAGAATCTCGTTCGGCGAAGCCGGCCAGACAAGAAGCTCCAAATTCATCAAGCTCTGATCCATTTGCTGGAGCATAGTATCACTAACAAGCAGCAGGGACGGAACATTCTCCAAGTCCTGCAGCATCCGCGTCGTAATCATTGTCGCCTCATCCTGGCCGCGATATGCCGTAAGGTCAAAAATGACCAGATCGGCAGCGGATGCGTTGCGGATGCCTTGTTCCCAGTGATGGAATACAAGAACATCAAAGCAGCCCACGGACAAATCTCTGACCAGTTCATAAATCTCACTTGGAAATGGGCTGACGAGGATAACACGTTGCGTAGTTGGACATGCCACAGGAATACCGTTCCCTAACTGCTCCTCGCTGTAAGAATGCTCGCTGCCAGGACGTCTGAACGGGGATAATGCTCCCAGCTGCACTCTTTTTGTTATTTCTTCTGCCTGCATGATTGGCACACCCCCCCAAATACAACATGGGCATGATGCACGTCATACCCGGTCTCCTTGGCTACCGCAGCACTCCATTTCTCCGGAACCTTCGTCATGACTTCATCCACTCTCCCGCATACTTCGCACAGAATATGCTGGTGATCGTCAAGCTTGGCATCATAGCGGCTGGCAGCCTCGCCCAGCTTCAATTCACGAATCAGCTCTTTATCTGTTAAATACCTGAGTGAATTGTATACCGTGCCGTAAGCGAAATTATATCCCTGCTCCACGAGACGATTCATGACTTCTGCGGCAGTCGGATGATCATCTGCATTGCGGACAACGTCATAGACCGCTTTACGCTGCGTCGTTAAATTTAATGATTTCATATATAGGATCATTCCTTATGATTTATTTTTAGAATTAGTATAAGTCTTATTATATGATACGTCAAGCATAGTCCTCTGCTTTATATATTTTCCGAACAACGTAAGCCCTGCATGGAAACACAAGATTCTTTTCATAATAAGACTATTACTTCTATAGAGAGGTGAGCTGTCCGTGCTAATGAAAAAATATGCCCTTACGATTCTGTTCTTCCTGTTATGCGCATTATACGGCATGTGGGTGGATATTCGCGTCGGCTTCTCATGGAACACCATATTCATTAACTTGAAGCATTCCTTTTTTACGGGATCGGAGAAGTGGGCGGCCGGGATGCTGCTAGTGCTCTTGATTGTTCCTGATCTGTACCATGCCCTCAAAGCCCCAAAAAACTCCCCCGCCCACTCAGCCGGCCCCGCCTCCAGCGCCTCTAGTACTGGCTCCAGCTCCGGCAATTTCGCATCCGGTGCCGGAACCAGCTTCAGCTCCAGCCCCGGTACCGGATCCACCGGCACCACTGTTTCCGGTTCCAGCTCCGCCTGTGTTTCCGGCTCCTCCGCTAGTTCCGACGCTGGCTCCGCCTCCGGATCCAGTTCGGCCTCTCAATAACGAAATGAGCTTATAAAGCAATGCCGCTATAAGAATTATGAACGGCAGTACGATATAAAATATGGGGTCAACTAAATACAGCATTTTGCTTCCTTTCATTAAATGCTCGCTGTATGAGCGGGTTATCATTGTAGTGGATACCAGGATAATAAGGGTCATCGGGTAAATGAGCTTTTGATGCGGAATGTTAAAAATATTGGATATGCCAATCACAGCGGCATAAAAGTAAATGCTGATTTTGAAGAAAACACCGACGATCAGCGTCATGACGACAAAAATATCCGGCCGCTGGATAAAGTCAGAAATCGAGGCCTTCCCTATCGTCGTTAGTAAGGGAAACATCGATCGTTCGGCTATATCGACGCCTAGCACGGAGATGATAGTCGCAACAGTTAAGCTTAAAATAAGGCCGGCGAATAAAAGAGCCCAAAAGCCGGCCTTAACCCCTTTTTTAGAATCGTTAAGGAACGGCAGCAGCATATTAAACGCAATGGCCTCTGCAAAAGGAAATTGGTAATTTTTCCTAGGAACGGAGTGAAGCAGCGGCCCTATTCCCTCCCCCAAAACCGGCAGCAATCGATTAATATCGACAATACGCGCAAACCCGATCAGCAGCAGGCTCAGCATGCCAATCATGATAATAATAGCCATGAATATCAGCGCCGACCGTGCAAGCACCTCCAATCCTCTATGCAGTGTATAAGCAACAGTAATCATCATTAGCAAATTAATAATGAACAAGGGAGTTTCCCTCAGCGTGGAGGATATGACTAGAAGCCCGCCATCCATCAAATCCCTGGTTGCTTTGTTTAAGAAAAACACCATATAGACAATCCCAAGCAGGGTTCCTAGGTATTTTCCCAGCAATAGCTTGAAATATTCGGTGGGCAGCATGTTGGGGAACAACAGATAAAGCAGCGCGTAAGCAGCATACAGTAATAGGCCAATGACAAGGCCGAACAGAATCGCCAGCCACTCGTCTTTGTTGGCCTCCAAACCCAAGTTGACGACGAGGGCGGTTCCTAGCTGGAACAAAAGCATTAATGCAAAAATTTGCAGAGGAGTAATTTTGATTTTTTCCATGCTGCTTCCTCCTTAGGAGTCTTGATTGTATTTATGGGAGCGATCTCGCAGTTCCGTACCCCGAATGACTGAATTTACTTTGTATTCGACCTCTAGCTGAGGGAACAGATCCTCCCAGCGATCCTCGATCTTGTTCCAGACTCTGGGACTTTGGCGTTGAACAACGTCTCCGAAGCGAAAAACGTCGCTTTTGGCCGATTGGGCTTTTTGAACGACGGCCCGCAGATCCCTAGCGATCACCTCATTTATCTTTTGTTCAATCTGGTGAAGCACCTCGGGATTACGTAAATCAATCTCGGCGCCTACTTCCCTTACCGATAACTGAACGCTGACGTTAACTTGAATAACCGGATGGTACGGATCGTTTAACTGAGCCTTCAAAGCTGTTTTTGAGCGGTTAACGTCTACTGCAATATCCCCCGTTTCATCGTCAGATTCGATCACCAGCGCCGTCTTTTTCATCTTATTTCTAATCCACACCATCCCTCGGCTCTCATCGGGGGTTAGCCAATTCACCAGCTTATCGTCTTTAAAAATAGTCAAATCGCCAATCAGGACAACCCCTGGACTCTCCACGTTTTCCAAACTGCTTTTCTTCCCTGCCTCTTTCAAATTGCCAACGGGTTCTACGCTATTGATGACAGGCCCGCCTCCCGGTATTAGTAAATCACGCAAAATATCATCAATTTGTATCAAAAAGCTGGTTCCCGATTGCTGCGCCGTCAGCTCGGCCTTTTGCGAGATGGAATATGCCGTAATTTTGCCAATAGGCGTCAAGGAGGCCGCCACGTCGGCTGCCCTAATATCTCCCTTCGTGATTAAGACATCGGCCGTCAGCCGGATATCGGAGTCCCTGTCCAAAAAATCCATAATCTCCGAGATACCCTGGCGGGCAACGGACTCCGAAATAATTATAAGCCTGGCATGTGCGGTTGAAATCAAACGCGGTACCTTGCGGGAAGCACTGCGTATCGCTTCACTAATCGTATGCCCCGTGCCGCTGTATATAGATGTAGGCGTAGCTCCCCGACCCGTTTTGCCTGAAATCTCATCGGCAATAATGACCTGGAAGGAAACTAGATATTGGCCCTCCGCTTCAGGAGCATGGTCGATGCCGATCCCGGCCACGATTGCCCTCCGGTTCAATTCGAGAGCATCCCAGCATCCGGTCAACAGCATAACGCAGCATAGGGTCAACGCAATGGCTATAGTCCTTGTAATCATATCGACGGCACCCTCCTTACCAGGGTCTTAGTATGCTGTGAGAATATAGGAGCCAATCAAAAACATTGCAGACGCTTAAAGAGGAGCGCTTCACATTCCGTGATCCGAAGCACCTTGTTGGTCTTGTTGGTCTTGTTGGTTTTGTTGGTTTTGTTGTCCCTGCTGTCCTTGTTGTCCTTGTTGTCCTTGTTGCCCTTGTTGGTTTTGCTGGTTCTGCTGGTTCTGCTGGTTTTGCTGAACCTGCTGAACGAGTTGAGCTTGTTGACCTTGCTGCTGGTCTGCTCCTATGGAATGTTTATTTCGTCCCTCTCGAATCTGATGCTGCTCTTGGAGCCTGTCTGGTGATGTTTTTAATATCCAAGCTGGCATCCGCAGAATGGAATCCTTCTGATCCTTAGGAACAAACGGCGTAATCGGTGCTAGATACGGCACGCCAAAGGATCTAAGGCTATTCATATGGACTACCAACATAAGAATCCCCAAGGTAATGCCGTAGAGTCCAAACATGCCAGCCAGAATCATGAAAGCGAAACGAACCAAGCGGCCTGCCACTGCTATGTTATAAGCCGGAGGCGCAAAGCTCGCAATTCCAGTCAATGCAACGACAATAACCATCCCCGGAGTAATTAATCCTGCTTCAACAACGGCTTGCCCCAAAATGAGTGCGCCTACGATAGAAATTGTCTGACCGACTGCTCGCGGCATGCGCAGCCCCGCTTCCCGCAGTAGTTCGAAGGTAACCTCCATCAGCAAAGCCTCAACGAATGCCGGAAAAGGGACGCCTTCCCGCTGAGCTAAAAGACTTACCAACAGCAGGGAGGGAATCATCTCATAATGGAACGTCGTCAACGCAATGTATAGGGCTGGGCCAAGGATCAGTATGATAAAGCTGAGATAGCGAATCATGCGCATGAGGATACTGATATCAAAACGCTGAGCATAGTCTTCTGGAGATTGAAAGAAATGGCCGAATACGGTCGGCAGAATCAAGACGAACGGCGTTCCATCAACAATGATGATCACCCGTCCCTCCAGCAAGTGACCAGCCGCCGTATCCGGTCTCTCCGTGTTGTATATGGTAGGAAACGGGGTAAAGGTCTTATCCTGAATAAACTCCTCAATATACCCGGAGTCCAGCACCCCATTAAGCTGAATATTCTCAAGGCGCTGTCTGACTTCCTGAACAAGCTTGGGATCAGCCAGGCTCTTAATGTACATCATTGCCACATGAGTATGGGTAACCGAACCGATCTTCATCGTCTCCAGCCATAAATTCGTGTTCCTGATTCTCCGTCTAATCAGTGATATATTCGTTGCAATCGACTCAACAAAACTGTCCTTGGGCCCCCGAACGACCAATTCCGAGGTGGATTCCGTGACAGTTCTCCATTCCCCCCCTCGAGTTCCCGCAACGATTGCCCTGGTGCTTCCTTCTAGGAAAATTGCCGTATCACCGGATAAAATAGCTAGAATAACGTCATTCCAATCTGAAACTACAGTGGACTCTCCCAGGGACAGAAAGCTGGATTGCAATTGATCCAGCAGAGCCTCCGAATCCTTGCCCTTGCCCTCGCCCTGCTCCATGCTCGTTAAAGACTGCATAACAAAGGAATTGATCATCATCTGATCACTTAATCCATTTATATAAATGACAACCATCGGAACAGACTTGGAACCACTCAAACTCATTTTACGAACGACGATATCCGCGCTCTCCCCGGATTCCTGCTGAATTCGGTCGATCGTCTGCTGCAGATCCCCCGAAATAACTCTGTTACCGGACAACTGTCCATTCTGAGAACCAGTATTGTTCTGCGGGCTAGCATCATTCTGTGAACTAACACCACTCTGTGTGCTAGCTTGATTCTGAGAACTAACACTGTTCTGCATACTAGCTTCATTCTGTGAACTAACACTGCTCTGCATGCTAGCATCGTTCTGTGAACTAACACCGCTCTGTGTGCTAGCTTGATTCTGAGAACTAACACTGTTCTGCATGCTAGCTTCATTCTGAGAACTAACACTGCTCTGCATGCTAGCTTCATTCTGAGAACTAACACTGCTCTGCATGCTAGCTTCATTCTGAGAACTAACACTGCTCTGCATGCTAGCTTCATTCTGAGAACTAACACTGCTCTGTGTGCTAATATTCCTACCTTTATCTTGTTCATGGTTCCCAAGAGGTTGGCGTCTGCTTCTTCCGATAAATTGATTGCGTCTCATACCTGGCAGCTCCTGTCCCTAAACATACCTCCATTATTTGCTAATCGGCCCGTTTTCATGCGGATTCGCATACCGATTCGAGCAGCCTTGAGGAAAAAGGGCTGCTTGTGATCATCTTGCTTTATTTACCGGCCAACGTGGTAATAATGAACAATATGCGCGATCAAAGGAGGTAGCTGATGAATAATCGAGAATACAACCCGGGTGCATTGCCCCAGTTTCCCCAATCCATGTGGAGACAGACGACGGATTTGCCCGCTTTCCCTAGGCTGGAGGAGGATATCCAGACCGATGTGGCGATCGTCGGCGCTGGAATTACAGGCATTACCACCGCTTATCTGCTGTCCAAAGCAGGATTTAAAGTGGCCGTAGTAGATGCGGCTGAAATTCTCGACGGGACGACCGGATTCACGACGGCCAAGATCACTTCGCAGCACGGCCTGATTTACGACAAGCTGCGCAAGCATTTTGGAGATGAGGAGGCCAGATTGTATTATGAAGCGAATGAGGCCGCCCTCTCCTTCATTCGATCGACGGTGGAAGAACATCAAATCGACTGCCAATTGCAGCAGGAGGATGCCTATTTATATGCCGATTCCGAGGAACAGGCGGAGCAGCTTCGCAAGGAATGGGAGGCGTATGAACAGCTTGGAATACCGGGCGAATGGTGTGAAGCCTTACCGATCCCCGTTCAAGTCCATGGAGCGATCCGGCTGCAGAATCAGGCGCAATTCCATCCGCTTCATTACCTGCGCGTCCTTGTCGACTCCGTTACAGCTCATGGGGGAGTCTTTTATGAAAATACGACCATGAAGGATGCAGCCGACAATACCGGAGATGGACGGCGAAGGCTCACTTCAGAGGACGGACATACGATCACTTGCAAATATGCCATCTCTGCCTCCCACTTTCCATTCCATGACGGAAGAGGATTCTACTTTACGAGATTGCATGCCGAACGCTCGTATGTGGTTGCAATTGAGCCGGAAATCCCGTTAGAGCGCGGCATGTATATTAACTGCGGAGAACCTAAGCGTTCACTGAGATCGGCCCTGTTAGACGGGGAACAGGTTATTCTCGTCGGAGGAGAATCGCATAAAACGGGAAAAGGCGAGTGCACCTTCAAGCACTATGAAGAACTGGAGAAGTTTGGCGGCGAGCTTTTCGGAGCGAAACGCATTCCTTATCGCTGGTCTACCCAAGACCTCATCACACTGGACGAGGTTCCCTACATCGGAACCATTACCGCAGACGTGGATAACGTTTTTGTTGCAACCGGCTTTGCCAAATGGGGTATGACAAACAGCACGGTAGCTGCCTTAATGTTCCGCGATCTTATTATGGGACACGGCAACAAGTTTACGGAGCTGTACAAGCCTTCCCGCTTTAAGGCAAATCCCGGAATCAAGAACTTTACCGTCCAGAACGCGGATGTGGCCAAGGAATGGGTATCTGGAAAAGTCGAGCTGATCCATCGAACGGCAGAAGAGTTAAAAGCCGATGAAGGCGCAGTCGTGCGCCATCTCGGCAAAAGAGCCGGCGGCTATAAGGATGCCGAGGGCAGACTGTTTGTCGTTGATACGACATGCACGCATCTCGGCTGTGAAGTTGAATGGAACGACGCCGAGCGCTCCTGGGACTGCCCTTGTCATGGCTCAAGATTCAACTATAAAGGCGAAGTGCTGGAAGGGCCGGCCACAGAGAACCTGCCGCTGCTTAGCCAAGAATCTGGAAACAGGCATTAACCTGCCGAAGGATGACCACGCTGCATAAAGGCACCTGTCAGTGCCTTTTTCTTTTTTTATAGTACCTTGCTTTATTCAGTACTGGATGATAGTATGTAGATGGAAAGTCTGCTTAAGAATAACACTAATAATACGAAAAAGAGGCGATGGCACTTGGATATCAGTATCCAATTTAAAAAAGGCGCCTTGGAAATTTGCGTGCTAGTACTTATCCATGAGAAGGATCGCTATGGATATGAGTTAGCCCAGTCCGTCTCCGAGCATATCGAAGTGGCGGAAGGCGCCCTGTATCCTCTGTTGCGAAGGCTCGTGAACGAGGGGCATTGCACGACGTATTTACAGGAATCGAGCGAAGGCCCTCCCCGTAAATATTATAAACTAACCCCCCAGGGGGAAATTCACATGAAGAAGCTGGTGATTGAATGGAAACGGTTCGTCAGCAACGTATCCAATTTAATCGAGAGAGGAAGCCATTTATGAAAAAGAGAGAATTCATCTCGCTGCTCAGCTCCCATTTGTCGGTGCTGCCGCCGGAGGAGCAGAGAGAGCTGTTGGAGGACTATGAGGCCCATTTCGCTTTCGGCCTTCAGAACGGAAGAACCGAGGAAGATATCGTCCGTGAGTTGGGCGACCCGACCGAGCTGGCTCGGGAGGCCTTGGATAACCGGGTTAATCCCCAGCATCCATTGTATTGGTTCGGCGAGCCACCCGAGGGTCAGACTGCCTCGGTTCCGTGGGCGGAAGCGGGCAGCCGCCAACCAATCATGACTGCCGCAATCTACACCGGGCTGTTTTTCCTTAACCTGATCACGATGCCCTTGCTTATCGCATTATGGGCCTTGGGCCTGGCTATCGCCATGACGGCTGTCGCCGGCATACTAAGCCCTGTCGCCCTTCTCCTCGAATATATATTCAACGGCGCATTTTATCCCGCAAAAGCCTTTGCCGTGCTCGTAATGATCGGTATTGGCATCCTTTTTGCCATTGTTTCGCGTAATGTATATTCGAGCCTCATTAAATTAAGTGCGTCTTATTGGGCATGGAACGTCCGAGTCGCCAAAGGAGAAAAGATCAATGAATAAAAAAGGATGGACCCTTGTAGCGAGCATTTTCGTCATTCTTGGCATCAGCGGGATGATCTATCAAGGCTTCAATTTCGGAGAGGAGCAGCCTTCCTATACCCAGAAATGGACGTTCAGCGATAATGAGCTGAAGTCGCTCTCCATTAACAGTGATTATAATGTCGAATTTGAATTTATCGAAAGTCCAGATGGCACGAACTATGTGGAAGCCAGCGGAAACCTGCCGCAAAAGTCGATTGATAAATTGATGCAAACTAAGATCGCCAACCAAAGCTTGGCTCTCCAATTAAGCGAGGAGCACGTCTTTACTTTTCTCAGCTTCAACTTCCAATCGACAACTCAGCAAATTACGGTCGCTCTAGCCGATCCGCAGCAGACTCTGGATAAAATTGCTGTCGACCTGCACTCCAACAATGGAAATTTCCAGGCTTTGCGTGCCAAAGAAATATGGCTTGAAACGAAATCAGGAAATTTGTCAGGCAAGAATCTGACAGCCTATCATTTGCAAATAGGAGCTCTGTCCGGCAAAATATCCCTGGAGCAAATCGAGGCAGATACAGAGCTTAAAGTTACCTCAGGAAATGTGAGGATTGACCGCTTCAAAGGCTCTTTAACCTCCAAAATGACCTCTGGCGATTTTAAGGCCCAAGATCTTCAAGGCGATATTCAGGCTACGATAACTTCAGGGAATATTAAAATCAATGATTGGACGGGGAACGGTGCTTTTAAATCCACCTCCGGCAACATTACCATTAACGATCAGCGTTCGGATTCGCTGGATATATCCATTCATTCCGGAAACGTAAGCCTGTCCACCGACCCTGAATTTCAGGGCACGTACGACTTGAGAGCTTCTTCAGGAAATATCGAATCGCCGGATTCGCCTAATGTGAGCCAGGATATTATTAAGATTCGTTCTACTTCCGGGAATATTAAGATTAAATAATTTCCGTGCTTGCTACAACGTACAAAATAGCCCCTGGCTCTTAAGCCGGGGGCTATTTATGACTTAGTGAATACATATGGTTATCCCTCTAGGCAATTACGCCAGCAATGGCTTCACGATAGGACTTCAGTGAATAGTAGATGACCGTCTGCAGAATGCTTTGATCTTCCTCAGGCACGAGCGTCTTCGCATAGTCCCAGGCATTCTCTTCAATGCGCAATGCAATTCTCCGGCGCTCCTGCTCACTATCGCAATGATCGAGAAGATCCGATAGCTCCTGCAGGCTTGCATCCTCGGCATGCCCAAGCTCGTGGGCGAATACGATGCGCAGCACCTGCGGAAAAGCTTCCAGTGATCCAAAGAGACTTAAGCACTGCTTCTTGATTTCTCCTAAATACATCGTGACTTTATGATTAGCGATGCTGTATTTTCCACCCACATTCCGCCCCCCTGGAAACCGAGAGCGAACGTCAAGAGTAACCGTACTGCCGGATTGCGCCAACAATTGATCCAATATAAGCTGTGCTGTTCTTTCCAAGTTGACTCCCCTTATTTCTTATAGAATTGACACCTCTTATTCTGACTTGTATCGATCAGAACGTTTTTGCCTTCCCTATTATAATCCAACCGATTTCAGAAATGAATAACAGAGCAACCATTATTTTTTACAAAACCGTACTGAACAAGACAAGCCCTCTCCATCTTATGTTGCGTCAATACTTTTTACTAGAATGAAGACAGTGTTGAAATTGATCGCCAAAACGGATACAATTTGAATATTCAGTGTTCGAAGGAGGTGGGTAGAGTGGATCGCAAGTTCGTATGGAATCGAATCAGCCAATTGCCGATGGCATTATTCGGCATTTTTCATGCTGCAGCTATCAACGGGAGAAGTCTGTTCATTTTCAGCCATACGATATCCAAATTACACTTGCGAAATGCCGCTCCTACCTTAACCTAACGGATCGTTACGTGAAGAAGGCTGCAGAATTTCTGCAGCCTTTTTTCGTCTCCAAGGGAGCTTAGCTTCGATGGAAGCGGCATCGGCCGAAGGAGATTAATAAGAATGATTATCCAATGCAAAAATATCCAAAAATATTACGGCGCCGAGCTTGTGCTCAGCGATGTTACCTGTGAAATCAAATCCGGCGAGAAGGTCGGCTTGATCGGTCGCAACGGAAGCGGCAAGACGACGCTGATGCGCCTCTTGTCCAGTAATGAAATGCCAGATCGGGGCTCTCTCGCTATCCGTAAAGACACCACACTCGGCGTCCTCGCCCAAGTCCCTGACTTTCCTGACAGCATGACGGTATACGATGTGCTGCAGTCTGCCTTCGAGCCACTGCTGGCGATTGACGCGGAAATGCGACAACTTGAAGCGGAAATGTCCGTGCTATCCTCAGCGGGCACGAATCCGTCTGACCTTGATCGCCTGCTGAAGCAATACGGAAGCCTGCAGGAGGCCTTCGAGCGAAATGGCGGCTTTGAGATGGAGGCCTCCATTGAGCGCGTGGCTCACGGGCTCCGCATTCCTGCAAGCTATTACGCGCGAGCCTTCAGTTCCTTGTCCGGCGGAGAGAAGACGAAGCTCGGTCTAGCCGTCATTTTATTGCAGCAGCCGGATGTTCTGCTGCTCGACGAGCCGACCAACCATTTAGACATGGCCGCTATCCAATGGCTCGAGGAATTTCTCCGTGCTTTTGAAGGTACCGTCATCGTGATTTCTCATGACCGTTACTTTCTCGATAGGGTAGCCGATAAAATCATCGAAATCGAGGACGGCGAAGCATTTACCTACCCTTGCAACTACAGCGAGTACAAGAAGGAGAAGGAAAACAGGCTGCTGCAGCAATTTGCCGACTATCAGGAGCAGCAGAAGAAGATCAAGAAAATGCAGGAGGCCATTAAACAACTGATCGAATGGGGCAACCGCTCCAACCCGCCGAACGCCGGGTTCCACCGCAGAGCGGCCTCCATGCAAAAGGCGCTGGATCGCATGGTAAAATTGAAAAAGCCCGTGCTCGAACGCAAGCGCATCGATCTGCAGCTATCACAGACCGACCGTTCAGGAAATGATGTTATCGTACTGCGAGAGGTAGGTAAGTGCATCGGAGAACGCATACTGTACCGCGGAATAAATCATACACTTCGTTACGGGGAGAATGCTGCCTTGATCGGCGGAAACGGTGTGGGGAAAACCACGCTCATCAAGAGCATTTTAGGCTTGGAGCCTGTTCAGGAGGGGGAAATTCGGCTCGGCTCCCGGGTAGAAACCGGCTATCTTGCCCAGGAATCGGCACCTAAGGATTATCCCGACACGGTGCTGGATTATTTTCGAAATGAGCTTGGCATGGAAGCCGGGGAAGCCCGTAATCAGCTTGCGCGCTTTCTGTTCTACGGCAGTGACGTATTTAAGAAGGTTCACAGCCTGTCCGGCGGTGAATGGACGCGGCTGCGGCTGGCTATATTGATGTACCGCAGGCCGAATTTACTGCTGCTGGATGAGCCGACCAATCATCTGGATATCGATTCCCGGGAAGCTCTGGAGGAAGCGCTTGAGGAATACCCCGGCTCCGTGCTCGTCATCTCCCATGACCGATATTTCATCAACAAGATTGCAAGCCAGGTGTGGGAGCTCACTCAAGGCACGATGTTCGTAACCCAAGGCGACTATGAGGATTACCAGGCAGAGCTCAAGCGGCGGCTGTCAGGGGAACTGGGGCAGTCCGGGCAAGCTAAGGCATTCATGCAGCCCAAATCCTCCGAGCTATCTGCGGAATCCGCGCAGGCCGTCCCATCCGCACAGCCCGGTCGCGTCCCGCCAGATGAGAATCACATCGATAGTCCACCCGTTAGGGACGCTTTCCCTTCCGGGGAGGAGCGGTTCACGGGTCAGCCGCTAAGAAAACATCGAAACAATGGCGCCCCATCCGGTGCAAATCCTGCCACACTGCGCAAGCTGGAACAGGATATTTCGGCCTCTGAGCAGCGGATTGCAGACATCGATGAAGCTATGCTTGACCCGGACATCGCCCATGACGCAGAGAAACTGTCAGCGCTGCTGGTAGAACGGGAGGAAGCCCAGCAGCATCTCGACCAGATGATCGACAAATATATCGCTCTTTTGGAGCAATAGCCAAATAATAGCCAATACGTTAGGAGTGAACGACCGATGAAGCCGATTACCTTTCATCTTCAACTTGATGATGATCGTCTTGCTGCCTTGTCGGCAGCCGATGCCCGAATGGGGGCCTTGATCTCTCTGATCGGCGAAATAATGACGACACCGCAAGGCCCGCATTTCGCCTCCCTGGCCCGCTCGATCATCAGTCAGCAAATTTCCGTAAAAGCCGCAGCAACCATTCGCGGCCGGGTGCTAGAATTAGCCGGGGAGCTCTCCCCGGCTGCCTTATCTTCGGTAAGTGACGAGGCATTGCGGGGTGCCGGACTATCCGCCTCCAAAGTAGTGTATCTCCGAGACTTATCATGTAAAGTACTCGCAGGCGAGGTTGTGTTGGAACAACTGCACGACATGAGCGATAGTGAGGTCGTTCAAGCGTTAACCTCCATTAAAGGCATCGGCAAGTGGACGGCTGAAATGTTCCTGATCTTTGGCCTGGGGCGCGAAAATGTCGTATCCACCGGGGATGCCGGACTGCAGCGTGCCGCAAGATGGCTTTATAACCTGGAGGAGCGGGCTGACCGCAAGTATCTGCAGCAGGTGATGGGTTTATGGAGTCCGTATGGCTCCATAGCCTCGCTCTATTTGTGGGAGGGGATTAATGCGGGACATGTAGACTCAGGCCAGACGCTCGACCAGCTTCTATCCAAGTAACAAATATAAATTCCACCCTAGAGCACTTCATATTTATGGGATATTTTCCCATACTATATGATATATAAACGATACGTATTTAAATCTTCGTAATTTGTTTATATATATATTTGAACATTTTCTAGAGTGGAGTTGAAGCCTATTGTTCCGAATAACCGGGGTCAGCCGATCGGCCAAGCTGTATTTGTTTGCCTTAATGGCCTTCGTTGGCATTGTTTCTTCTATTATCGTTCTCGTCTACAATGATTACTTCTTTCTTGGCGATCCGCTCAAGCCTAACAACGATGACGTTAAATATATTCAGACTTCCCGCCTTCTGCTGAACGAAGGGGTGCTCGCCTATAATACGGGGGACAAGCCCTCGGCCTTCATCATGCCCGGACTGCCGCTTATTCTGTCCGGATTCATGGCCCTGTTTGGTCAAGAGGATGGCGGGGTTATTGCTTACAGGCTGTATCAATGCGTGCTGCAAGTGCTGTCGATCTATCTGATCTTCTGGCTGGGTCACCGCATCTTTAACACTCGCACTGCTATAATCGCCTGTACGATCAGCGCGATCTATTTGCCCGATTATTTTTCCTCCGGCGTCATCCTATCCGAAACGACCTTCAGAACGATACTTCTGCTCTTGCTATGCGTCACGATCATTGCCCTGGAACGGAACAAGGCACGCTATTACCTTCTGCTGGGAGCACTGACCGCTGCGGCCGCTTATTTCAAACCTCATGCTTCCCTGTATCCGGCCGTGTTCCTCGTTCTCTGGTGGAGACATCATATTCCGTGGCGGCTTATGCTAAAATATGCCCTGCTGATGGCCGGGGTTTATATTCTCCTGCTTACGCCCTGGTGGATTCGCAACTGGGTTACGTTTCATGAATTCATTTTATTCACCAGCTCCGGAGGCAGTCCTTTCCTCCTCGGAACACGAATACACGGACAACTGCCGCCGGCCGGCTTCTTTGAGGCGTATCCACAGTACGATCCGAAGACCCTGTTTCAAGGCTCTGATCGTTTGGCCGTACAAAAAGGGATCGACATCATCAAATACGGGTTTACGCATGAACCGTTTAAGTATCTCTACTGGTTTACCGCAGGCCGATGGATGGAGCTGTATTTTCATCCGTTCTACTCTCGTCCGATCTGGCCCATCACCAGGCCCGACATGAATGTCATCCAAAAGATCCTCATGATCATCAATATGCTGGGCATATGCTGGGCGTTGATAAAGCACCGTTCTAACCGGCTGCTGCCTTTAGCTGCCGCCTTGGGCTATTTCACCATCATTTATATTCCATTCGTCGCCTTTAACCGGTACGGCTATCCGAACATGATTCTGTTAATACTATTTGGGTCATATTTCATAGAACAGCTTCTCGGGTATTTCAGCAAGCTTTCCAGTAACGGTTTGAGAAAAAGGAGGACGGTGACTTCATGAAAACGCTCATCATCATCCCGGCATATAATGAGGAAGGCAGCATTTCCTCCGTCATTGCAGATATCCGCAGACATGTACCGGAAGCGGACATTATCGTCATCAACGACGGCTCCACCGATCGAACGGAAGAAGTCGCCAAAGCAAGCGGTGCCCGCGTCCTGACAATGCCCTACAACGTAGGGATCGGCGGTGGAATGCAGACGGGATATATGTATGCCCGCATGCATGGCTATGACGTGGCGGTGCAAATGGATGCCGATGGACAGCATCCTGCGAAGGAATTGCCCAAATTGATCGATCAGGTCGCCAGGTACGATCTCGTGGTCGGCTCCAGATACGTGGAATCCACCTCATATCGCTCATCTTATATGCGGCGCATCGGCATGATTTTCTTCTCCAACCTGGTCACGCTGATTACGAAGCAGCGCTTCACGGACACGACAAGCGGCTTCCGCGCGGCAGGACGGAAAGTGATTGACTTGTATGCCAGCTATTATCCGATCGATTACCCGGAGGTGGAATCTCTCGTCTATCTCAAACGCCATGGCTGCAAAATTACGGAGGTATCCACTGAAATGAAGCGGAGACAAGCAGGCAGATCCTCTATCACTCCCGTGAAATCCGTCTATTATATGATCAAAGTAACCTTTTCTGTAATTATGAGCGCGATGCGATATAATAGAACGGCGGTGATCAAATAGATGTTCATCAACATTCTATCGGTATCGATAGCCATTGTCTTTCTGATTACCGTTCTGGAGCTGGTGAGAAGGCAGCGGCTCAAGGAGCAGTACTCCCTGCTATGGATATTGTTTAGCATCGTACTGCTTATTGTTTCATTGAATGTATTCTTCATGGAATGGATTGCAGACCAGTTGGGCGTCAAATATGCTCCGGCCGTTCTTTTCTTGTTCGGCCTTCTGTTCTGCTTTTCGCTCATACTTCATCTTACGATTGTCATTACCAAGCTGACGAGCCAAGTGCTTCGCCTGACCCAGGAAGTGGCAATCCTTAAGGCTCGGGAGGCTTCTTATGGAAAAAACAATTAGTTATGTACTGCTGTTTGGAAACATTCTACTGCTAGTCACAGGTCAAGTTCTCTTTAAAATCGGGCTGACCCGCTCAGGCGGACTCGTGTGGAACAAATTGATTTTGTCTCCCATGATTCTCGGCGGCATAGCACTTTATGGTCTTGCTACCGTACTGTGGTTCGCCGTATTAACCCGCTTGCCCCTAAGCGTAGCTTATCCAATGCAGGCCTTTGCCTATGTTCTCGCTCTTATTCCTGCATACTTTCTGTTTGGCGAATCTATTTCGGCCACTAAATTAGCTGGCGTTGCCGTTATCCTATTTGGCGTCTACCTGCTGGCGAGATAAGCTGGGAAGAACAACAACGCTTACGGTATCCGTGGCCGCACTTAGACATCGATGGGCATCGACGCGGTCTTGCTTGGATGTGATCTTTGCTTTGACCTGATCGCTAAGTCATGGACGTGCTTAAACGTGATTCGTGCTAGCCCTATGAGCATCTAACATCTGAAGCAAGGGAAAAGGGTGCGGAGAGTCTATGTTCGCAAGAATTCTTTCGGTTCCCCGGATTAAGTGGATTTTCTGTATTTACTTAGGTGTAAAAGAAGCATTTGTGGAAATAAAAGGATTTCATGCCCTTAAAAACCGACGGACTACCTTTTATAGGAAGATCAGTCCTTTTAATAGCATGAAATCCAGTTCATTGAACAAATTTTACTCGAAGGCATTTTTTTAATACCAAGAATCCAATTATCCTTCGTATTCGAAAGTATATTTGAATCCATGAATTTACCAAAATGTTCCGATCTATCCGATTCGATCTTAAATCTCAGGAAGCTCCTCAATCTGCCGACGGATTTCAGCGATCGCCACCGTCAGCGCTTCCCGTTCCTCGGGAGTTTGCGGCTCCTCTCGGCCCATTAAGAACGTCAGCTCGAGCTCAAGCCGCTCCCGTTCATTCTCCGCCCATTGCTCCGCCGCATCTAGGCGATGGGTTCGATCCTTGGATTCATATTCCTCGACCGTCCCGGGGAACCATTCAGGTTCCTTTTGCCTATCCAGCAGCAGCAGCCGATTGCACACCTTGCGGGCCAAATACCTGTCGTGAGTTACGATCATTAATGCTCCAGGATAAGCACATAACGCCTCTTCAACGACCTCTCGCGTGTCGATATCCAAATAGTTCGTCGGTTCATCGAGGATCAGCAGATTAGCTTCGCCAAAAAATAACTTCAGAAACGCTACTCTGCATTTTTCCCCCATGCTCAGCTCCCCTATTTTCTTATATACCTCTTCCCTGGAAAATAAAAAGCAGCCCAGAATCGTCCTTGCATGCGACTCGGTCATATCCGGCAGTCCCAGCAGGCTGTCCAGAATCGTCTTGCTCTCCTCAAGGTTTTGAAGCTCCTGGGCAAAATACCCGATCGAACCTTGCGGATGCAGGATCACTGTCCCCGAGGAGGGAGTAAGCTGCCCAGTGATCAACTTCAATAGCGTAGATTTGCCTGAGCCATTCGGCCCCAGCACGCCGACTCGATCACCCCGTTCTATCTGCAGATTGAAGCGGTGGAACAAATGACTGCTCCCAAGCTCCCCTGCGGCAGCGTCTTTATAGCCAAATCCTACGTCATTCATGCGCAGCAAGGTAGACGCCGCAAACGCTCCTTCCCGTAAATTCATTTGGAGCACTTTGGCCTCGCGTGGCTTTTCCACCTGATCCCGTTCCAGCCGCTCCAGCTCCTTCTGCTTCGCGTGATAACGCGAAATATTCTTCTTCGCCTTCGCTTTATAGAAGCTGGCGGTAATCGCCACGTCCAAATTATCGGCGCGAGCGGCCCGATGAGCCTGGTGGAACCACTCCTGGTAGCGCCGAATGGACTGCTCCAGAGCTTGACGCGCTTGCTCCTGCTTCTTGTAGAGCGTCATTTGGGTTCGCCGTTCCACCTCCTTCTGCTGACGGTAATCGCTGTAGCCGCCAGCATAACGCCGGCATCCATCCGGCTGCAGCTCCAGAACCGATGTAGCCGTCCGATCCATGAATGTCCGGTCATGCGATACGTACAGAATAGTTCCCTCATAGCTGCTCACCCACTGCTCAAGCCAGTTCAACGACTCCGTATCCAGATGATTCGTCGGCTCATCGAGCAGGATGAACTTCGGCTCCCGAACCATGAGGGCAGCCAGCTGTGCTCTCGTCTTCTGTCCTCCGCTTAACTGAACAAACGGCAAACGCCACAGCTCCGGCGCCAAATTCATTTGGCTCAACCGCTTCTCTACCTTGACCTCCCAGTCATATCCACCCAACTGCATATACTGTTCATAGATCAAGCCGTATCTCTCCACGCTTGCCTCCGAAGCGCTGCCTGAACTCATTTCCGTCTGCAGCTGCTCCAGCTCCCGCTTCACCTCGTAGATTTTGCCAGATCTGAATTGAACGTATTCCAGCAGCGTAAGCGATGATTCGCGGTCTGCCTGCTGCTCCATCCAGCCCCATTCTTCTTGCGGCAGTATTCGGTGAATGCGTCCTTCGTCGAAGTTGAACTTGCCCAGCAAGCCTTTCAGCAAGGTCGTCTTACCGGAGCCGTTCCGGCCAAAAAGCGCCAGCCGCTCCCCCCTGCTAACCTCGAACGAGATATCCTCGAACAATACCGCACCATTCCATTCCTTCTTTAAGCCTTTGACCGATAAAATCATCGTCATTTCACATCATCCCCCGTTTCCGCAGTATAGCGACAAAAATAACCGTGGCCAGCGGCACACGGTCATATACGGGGAAATAGGGTAGAAAGCATGAACTAGCGGGAACGCCCTGAATACACATTCGCTCGCTCCGTTCATGATCATATCTCTCTTTTTGAGTATAAAAAAGAAGACCCTAAGTCGACACACGTATCCCTGACCGGCTCTTCCTGTTAGGAGAGCGCCGCTTGCCTGCTGACAAGTTGTCTTTGTGGGAACGTGTTCTTACTCCATCGTCAAAGGGTCCTCCGTATCGTTAAAATAATGAATTTTTGCGTTACACCTTATTATTACCACGAATTCCAATCCTGATCAAGTTCATGCTCAAAAATCATCCTACTTCAAGATCGAAGCCGCCCTTAGAAAACTGACTGTTGTACAGATCGGCATAAAATCCGCCCTGAGCCAGCAATTCCTCATGCGTGCCCTGTTCGATGACTGATCCGTGGTTCATCACCAGAATCAAATCCGCATCCTTGATCGTCGACAAACGGTGAGCAATGACGAAGCTTGTTCGTCCCTTCATCAGCTCATTCATCGCCTTCTGGATATAAATTTCCGTCCGCGTATCGACGCTGCTCGTCGCCTCATCAAGAATAAGAATGGCCGGATCGGCGAGCACCGCCCGGGCGATCGTCAGCAGCTGCTTCTGGCCTTGCGAGATGTTCGACGCCTCTTCATTCAAGATCGTATCGTAGCCGTCCGGCAGCGTACGAATGAAATGATCGGCATGCGCCGTCTTCGCAGCCCGGATGATCTCCTCCTCAGTCGCCCCTTCCCGTCCATAAGCGATATTGTCGCGAATCGTCCCATTGAACAGCCATGTATCCTGCAGCACCATTCCGAACATACTCCGCAGATCGCCGCGTCTCATTTCCGCGATATTCACGCCGTCGACCGTAATCGATCCGTCATTCACCTCATAGAACCGCATAAGCAGATTGATCAGCGTCGTCTTCCCCGCGCCTGTAGGCCCTACAATCGCAATCGTCTGTCCCTTTGAGGCGTGAATGTTCATATCCTCGATCAGCACTGCATGATCCTGGTAGCCAAAACGAACGTGATTGAAGGAAACCTCGCCCTTCGGCTCTTCAATCTTAACGGGATGGGCCGGATCCGGCGCTTCCTCTGCTTCGTCCAGCACCTCGAATACACGTTCCGAGGATGCAACGGTAGATTGTATAATATTCGCAATGTTAGCCGTTTGCGCGATCGGCTGGGACAGCTGTCTCGTATACTGGATAAACGCCTGCACGTCTCCGATCTTAATTTTCCCCTTCAAAACCAGTATTCCGCCTACCACAGCAACAAGCACATAACCGATGTTGCCAATGAAGCTCATAATCGGCATAATTACGCCGGAAATAAATTGTGCCTTCCAGCCCGCCTCATACAGGCGCTCGTTAATTTCATCGAATTGCTGCAGCGATTTTTGCTCGCGTCCGAATACTTTAATCACTTTGTGGCCGGTGTACATTTCTTCCACATGGCCATTCAGCATGCCAAGCTCCTTCTGCTGACGGACAAACTCGCGCTGAGAACGCTTGGCGATTGAGGTAATTGCCACAATGCTCAGCGGTATCGTCAATATGGCAATCAACGTCATTAACGGGCTGATCGTCAGCATCATCACAATGACCCCGATAATAGTCAGAATCGACGTGATAAGCTGGGTCATGCTCTGCTGCAAGGTCGAGCTGATATTGTCCATATCGTTCGTTACCCGGCTTAAAATTTCGCCGTGCGTTCTAGCATCATAGTATTTGAGCGGCAGACGCGACAGCTTGTCGTTCACTTGCTTCCGTAAATTGTAGACGGTCTTTTGGGAAACGTCCGCCATCAAATATTGCTGGAAGTAGCTGAATAATGAACTCAATAAGTACAGTCCGAGCAAATAAAGAATAATTTTCCCTATGGCGTCAAAATCGATCGCTGCTCCCGGGATGCCCTGCATTTTACCCATGATGCCTTCAAAGAGCACCGTCGTTGCTTCCCCCATGACCTTCGGACTGATAATGGCAAACACCGTACTAAGAATTGCCATGAGCACTACGGAGCCTAATTGCAGCTTGAACGGACGCATATAAGTTATCAAACGTTTGAGGGTGCCTTTGAAATCCTTCGCCTTCTCGGCCGGTGCTCCCATCCCAGGGCCGCCATGCCCCCGGCCTCCGCCCGGCCCGCCGAAACCGCCAGGCTTCCGTGCACTTCGATTTTGGCTCTGGCTCATGCGATCTCCTCCTCTGAAAGCTGGGACAAGACGATTTCTTTGTACACATCGCATGTCTCCATCAATTCCTGGTGCGTGCCAATCCCCGCAATTCTGCTCTCATCCATCACGATGATCTGGTCGGCATCCAATACGGTACTAACCCGCTGGGCAACAATAATTACAGTAGATTCCTGGGTCTCCTGCTTCAGCGCGGCGCGCAGCCTCGAGTCGGTCTTGAAATCAAGCGCCGAGAAGCTGTCGTCGAAAATATAGATTTCCGCCTGCCGCACCAATGCCCGAGCAATGGAGAGACGCTGCTTCTGTCCGCCGGAGACGTTCGAGCCGCCTTGCGCAATTGGAGAATTGTACCCTTCCTCCATCTTGGAGATAAAGTCAGCGGCCTGGGCAATTTGCGCCGCATGCATCACTTCCTCATCGCTGGCGTCCTCTTTGCCATATCGAATGTTGTCGCTTATCGTCCCGGTAAACAGAACGGCCTTCTGCGGAACAAAGCCGATCTTCGCACGCAGCTCCTGCTGCGACATATCCCTGACATCGGTGCCGTTAACAAGCACGCGCCCGCTTTCCACGTCATAAAATCTCGGAATAAGGTTGATCAGCGTGGATTTTCCGGAGCCTGTGCCGCCGATAATCGCCGTCACCTCGCCCGGACGGGCCGCAAAGCTGATATCCTGTATCGCCGGCTTCTCGGCTCCAGGATAGCTGAACGATACGTTCTGGAACTCGACGTATCCCTTCTGCCCGGTTGCTCTGGCCATAGTCGTCGCATCCTTGATCACCGGAGCCATGTCCAGCACCTCATTGATCCGGACGGCCGAAGCGGACGCCCGCGGGATCAACACGAACATCATCGATACCATGATCAGGGAGAACATGATCTGCATCGCATACTGCAGGAAGGCCATGAGGTCGCCGACTTGCATCGATTCAGCCTGAATGCGAAGTCCGCCGAACCAAATGATCGCTACCGACGATAAGTTCATCACCAGCATCATGATCGGCATCATGAATGCCATGATTTTATTCACTTTGATCGAGGTATCCGTCAAGTCGTAGTTTGCCTGATCAAACCGCATCTTCTCATGCTGAACGCGATTGAAGGAGCGGATGACGCGGATTCCCGTCAAGTTCTCCCGCATAACAAGATTCAACTTATCGATCTTCTTCTGAATCGCTTTGAATAAAGGAATTCCTTTTCTGGCGATCAGGAAAATAGCGAGCGCCAGCACGGGAAGAATTACGACAAAAATAAGCGACAGCGTCGCATCCTTGGAAACAGCCATAATGATTCCGCCGATGCAGAGCATCGGAGCCATGACCATCATTCGCAGGATCATGATGAGCACCTGCTGAATTTGCGTAATATCATTCGTAGTACGCGTAATCAGCGAGGCTGTCCCGACCTTGTCGAATTCCTCTAAGGAGAAATTCTCCACATGATTAAATACTTTGGCCCGCAGCAGCTTTCCGAATCCCGACGCCGCCCTGGAAGAGAAATAACTCGCTGCAATGGAGCAGAGCATTCCCCCGAGAGCCACGAGCAGCATAAAGGAGCCGATTTTCCATATATAAGGTGTGTCCCCTTTAACTACGCCAATATCGACGATATCCGCCATAAGCGTCGGCAAATAAAGCTCAGACAGCGATTGAAAAAACACGAGCACAAGCACGGCGAATATAGGCAGCCGGAACGGCTTCAAATAACGAAAGAGCTTGATCATCGTCCATCATCTCCACTTTCTCTATCAATCTTATGCTTGTCTTTTATGCTAGCATCCAAATACTCATAAACCTGTTCAAGCAGCGAGGCCAGCTGCTCCGTCTTCTCTTCTCCCAAATGCTCATATAAATCCTTGAATCTCCGGGCCACATCCTCCCGGGCTTGCTTCGTTACTTCCTTCCCCTTCTCCGTTAGCTTTACTCTGACAACGCGCCGATCCTCCTGATCGTTATATCTGGTGACTAACCCGCCGCGCTCCAGGCTTTTGATAAGTTGGGTAATGGTCGGTGAAGTGACTTCCATCATGGAGCTTAGGGAGGAGACAGATGATCCCCTCTCATCCTGAGTACATCCCCACTGAATGCACATCAGCATTTTGACTTCGCTATTGTTCCACCCGTCTATGGCCATCTTGTGCCATCCCGCACGGCGGAAGCGATGAACTGCCTCTATAAGTCGTTGGGCTACCGGATCGTCGCCCATAATCACGCTATCATCTCCCAAAAAATTATTTATACTATTTAATAATTAGCATTGCTATTTATTAGTCTACCTAATTATATTTCCGTCATTTTTCAAAGTCAAATGTGTACAAATCGGGGCGATCACCATGCTGAATTGACATGAAAACATACAAAAAAACCCCGCCGCTGGCGAGGCTCTTTGACCTATATGTTCTAAAACGGCAGCTTCATTCCCCCGAGCTCAGGAATCGCTCTGAATTCATAGCCTTGACGGCGCGCTTCATCGATAATTGCTCCTAGTGCCTCCATGTTGTCTTTGGATACCGAATGCAGCAATATCACGGCTCCGGGATGCAATTGCGCTACTACTTTTTTAAACGCATAGTCGCTCCCCTTTTGATCCTTCGTATCCCAGTCCTTGTAGGCTGCCGACCAGAAGACGTTCGTATAGCCAAGCTCCTTCGTCACACGCAGCGTCCGGTCATTAAAAATGCCGCGAGGGGGACGGAGGTATCCCATATCGCTCTGTCCGGTCAAAGCCACGATTTCCTTGTTCACCCGCTCCAGCTCTTCCTTTATTTGAGCATCAGATATCGTCGTCATGTCCGGGTGGCTCCACGAATGATTTCCGACGATATGCCCTTCCGACACCATCCGCTTCACAAGCGCAGGCTGATCCTTTACAAAATGCCCGGTCACAAAAAAGATAGCCGGCACCTTTTTCGCTTTAAGCGTGTCCAGAATAGGCGCCGTATACCCGTTCTCGTACCCGTTGTCAAATGTCAGATACAATTCCTTTCGCGAGGTATCGCCCAAAAAAATTGCGTTATGCTTATCAACGATCGGCTTAAACCCCTCTTCGTCAATCGAGGGAAGCTGTCCGTTCACGCTCCGCTTGAAACCGAAATGATAAGGTCCATCTGCTGCGGCCGAAGCTGCGGCGGCTGACCCGATCGGCAGGAGACCTAGGAGACAGCAGGCCGCCATCGCCGTCAACAACGCCATTCTCATCCTTCGTTCTCTCCTTTTTCATCATAGTAGGTCATTGTATTTTCAGCGGCAGAGGCAGAAAATATGCATCCCACGACAAAAAAGGCTATCCCGCAGAATCTGTGTGAAGACTCGCGGGATAGCCAGCGGTATTTGAATATATAAGCTTATGAATGGCGATGATCCACCGTAAGCACCCGCCCCTTGGAGTGGCTTTCCATAGCCAGCTCGATAATTCGGATCACATCACGGGCATCTTCAGCTAATACAGGCGAAGGCTGTCCATGGCTGATAGCATCGGCCAGCTTTCGGTAGAACATTTCATAGCTTCCGAGCAGTGTCTCCACCGTGCCGGTCACAGCCAGGCCGCCGATATCCGTCGTAAGCTGAGCATGGTTCGCCTCGAGATCAAGGCCCCAATTTTCGTCCCCGGGGCCAAACCCTTTTCTTAGCTGCGCTTCCTGTGGGTCGAACCCATGCTTGACGAAGCTGCCCCGATCCCCGTGAAGTACAAAGCGGGGGCCCGGCTCGCGCACTAATGATCCAGAGTGAAGCACGACCCGCAGGCTCGAATAGCCTAACACAAGGTGGAAATAATCATTGGCTTTGGCGCCTCTCCGTTCTTTACGCAAATCCGCCCATACGGTATTGGGCTTCCCGAACAGCGTCAACGCCTGATCGATCAGATGAGAGCCAAGATCGTAGAGGATGCCTGACCCCGGCAGATCCTGCTCGCGCCATCGGCCGGACACCTCGGGACGGAAACGGTCAAAATGAGCCTCATAATAGGAGACGTTACCGAGGACGCCCGTCTCCAGCAGACGCTTGATGGTTAAGAAATCATTATCCCAGCGGCGATTATGATATACCGTGAGCAGCAGCTTCTTCTCCCTGGCAAGCGCTATTAACCGCTCCGCTTCTTCCGAGCTGTTCGTAAAGGGCTTCTCCACAACGACATGCTTGCCCGCCTCCAGCGCCTGGGTCGCATATTCATAGTGCGTCAAATTTGGGCTGGATATAACCACAACCTGGATGTCCTGATCATTCAGCAGCGCCT
Source organism: Paenibacillus lentus (assembly GCF_042714055.1). Classification (GTDB taxonomy): domain Bacteria; phylum Bacillota; class Bacilli; order Paenibacillales; family Paenibacillaceae; genus Fontibacillus; species Fontibacillus lentus_A. The sequence continues at coordinate 362,785 of NZ_JBHGVC010000004.1, read as the reverse complement.
CGACGTCCCGATATACCTTCGCGTCAGGGTAACTCTCATTAACTTTGTCCGGCTGAGAAGATACGACGGCTGCGAGCTTCAAGCCTTCCGTCCGATCAATCAGCGGAGCATGAAATACCGAGCCCGATAACCCAAATCCAATAAGCCCTACCTGAATAGCCATTCCTGTTCCTCCTCTGTCGCAAGTCGCCCAATGCTGTTTGTACAAATTGAATGCTCTTATTATACCATTGGAAGCCGGTTCAGCCCACGGTACAGAAATATGTTATCTGCAGCAGGATGACAATTATAACGCCTCCGCCAGCTCCGACTTGGCAAATGCAATCCACTCCCGGGTGGCGAACGACATATAACGATCATCCCGCCATATAATCCCTAGCTTCCACGGAATAATGGGCTTCACCAGAGGAATGATTTTGACCCGCTTATTATCGATTTCCCGGCAAATCGTTTCCGGAAGAAGCGTAATCCCCAAGCCAACGGCTACCATCTCGCTGATTAAATCCCACTGTGAGCTTTCATATATCACGTGCGGCTGGAATCCGAGCCTCGCGCATTCGCCGATGATGCGGTCATGCAATGTGAAATCCTCACGAAACAATACGAAATCATCCTGGGCCAGCTCCGCCAGCTCGACCTCCTTCCGTTCCGCCAGCGGGTGGGAAGGATGCACGACCAAATTCAGCTTCTCCTCCACAAACGGAAAGCTGCTTAATCCTTCTTGAGTTGTCGGCAGCACGACTACGCCTACTTCCAGCGTTCCGGCGGCGACCTCCAGCTCTACCTTTTTGGCACCGTCCTCATAGAGCTGGATCGTAATGTCCGGATATTTTTTGTGAAATTGCCCAATTACCTTTGGAAAAAAGCTGGCGCCAACCATCGGCGGCAAACCGATGCGAATATGGCCCTTCTTCAAATTGCGTAGATCATCCAGCTCCGAGGTCAGGTTCTGAAAGGAGGCAACGATCTGCTGGGCCTGCCCGGCAATGATTTCGCCGGCATCCGTCAATTCTACCCTCTTGCCAAGTCGGTCGAATAAAATGACGCCGAGCTCCTCCTCCATCGCTTTGATCGCCTTGCTAATCGCCGGCTGCGTAATATACAGGGTGTCCGCAGCTTTCGTAAAGCTTTTCAACCGTGCGACTTCGATTAAATACTGAAGCTGACGAATGTCCATTCTCTCCCGATCTCCTTCAGATACAGTTTATCGATAACTTTTAGGAATAGTATATATTATTTATATTCATTTTACTCATGAAAGTAACTGATGTAGTATTTTCATTAACAATTCAACGAATAGGAAAGGAACCTGCTGAATGGATAAATTACGTACGATTGCCTTGAGCGTACTGCAAGTCATTCTTCTGTTCTTCATCTCCATGGCGATGAACCAGCTTGCAGAGCTGCTCCATTTACCTATCCCAGGTTCTATCCTGGGCATTATCGTTATTTTTGCGCTGCTCAAAACGAATGTAATCAAGCTGACCTGGATCGAGCAGGGAGCCAATTTACTGCTGGCCGAGCTGCTATTATTCTTTATTCCTTCTGCGGTCGGCATCATAAAATATATTCCGCTGCTGGAGAGTGACGGCGTGCGTATTCTGGTTGTCGTTGTTTCCAGCACATTTATCGTGATGCTGAGCTCGGGGCTGATTGCCTCGCAAATCACGAAACGGAAGGAGAGCAAGGCCTCATGATGATCAGTCTATTCTGGCTAACGCTAACTCTCCTGGTTTATTCATTGTCCAAACGGTTATACCAGGCCAGACCACGCGTCTACTTGTCCCCGCTGCTGGTAACCCCCATCGTGCTTGTAGTCGGCCTGATGTGGGCGCATGTCCCTTACGAGTCGTACAACTCCGGCGGGAAATGGCTGAGCGATATGCTCCAGCCTGCTACGATCGCTTTTGCCGTACCGCTGTACAAATACTTTAACGTGCTTAAGAAGCATGCCGCAGTCATTATCGTCAGCGTGCTGTCCGGCTCAGTCGTCGCCATGTTCTCCTCCGCACTGCTGGCGGAATGGCTGCGCCTGGATCAGCAGCTCGTAAGCAGCCTGATCCCTCGATCCGTCACCGCGCCCATCGCAATGAGCGTATCCCAGGCTATCGGCGGAATTCCCAATATAACGGCTATCTTTGCCGTCATCACAGGCTTGCTCGGCAGTATCATCGGGCCTTATGTATTAAAGTGGTTTCGAATTGAGAACGAGGTTGCCCGCGGGGTGCTGCTCGGCACTGGGGCCCATGGCACAGGCACCTCCAAAGCGTTTGAGCTTAGCTCCCTGACCGGAACGATATCGAGCATTTCCATGATCCTTGCCGCCCTGTTTACGCTAGGCGTGGCTCCGATGCTCATCACGGTACTGTTCTATGGATGAGCGTTAATCTACGGGGTTCCTCCAAATTTAATATATATGTATTGGTATGGGCTTTGCCGGAGGGCAGGGCCTCTTTTTTTAGATACGGAAAAACTACCGTCCAACATAACAACCTAAGCTGAGAGCAAGCTCCCAACCTAGGTTGTCCGTTCTTGTGAATCTGACTACTCAGGAACTAAACGATTTGGTCCATGAAGTTACGGAGCCGTTGCAAGGGCACTGAATACGATTGGACCGATGACTCTAGCCGTATTCGCAGCGGCAGCAATTTGTTCTACAGATAAAATGTAATCATGCACTCCTGGTGCTACGTTCGAATCTACCGCCGTCAATGCCGTAAGGTTGATGGTCTCAAAATCCGCTTCTATGGCTTGCGCAGCGTAGTAGATTTCATGACCATCCCGGAAGATACGGAACAATACGCGAGGAATGCCCGTCAAGCCTTGTAATCCTACCGTTGCTGTCAATTCTACCGTATTTACCGGACGGTTGGCAGGAATAGATACCCGCACCAAAGCAATGCCCTGGCCTGCAGGCGTCTGCGGAACATTAATCGCGGCACCATTCGTAATAGGGGTTGGAACATTCGTAACATGCTGAAGAAGCTCTGCCATTTCTCTATCAACTCCTTTCAAGGATTACTTCATACTATGAAAGGGCGATAGGAATAGATTGGACGAGTAGACTAGGAGGTTCGCTTGTTTTTAAGAGATCACTAGACTTAAGGGACGCGAACTGGCTGCCCGGTCAGCGCAGATTCCAGAGCCGCGCAGGTTACCGCTTGGGTTCTGACGGCGTCCGCATAATCGGAACGAATTCGGGAAGCATCTCCCGTACGCACCGCATGAAGAAATGCTAACGTCTCTGCAGCATATGGATTATCCGTACTAGAATAGCTGGTAGATATACCGTTGCTTTTAACTTCTAACTTGTCTGGATCCCAGGCCAAAATACCTTGCTCGGTGTAGAAGCTCAGGCCGATTTCTCCTACCGGGTCCGGCAGCACGCAAGTATTTGAAATATTAGCCACCGCGCCGCTAGAGAGCTTCAGGGTTACTGTTCCGACATCCGGAACCGTGACGCCCTCATGCTGCTCATGTATGATCCTGCTGCCGTAGGCAGCATATACTTCCTCCACCTCTCCAGCGATGTAGCGAAGCAAATCTACTAAATGGGTCGTCTGCTCGATAAATTGTCCGCCCGAGCCCTTCTGTTTTCTCCACCAGCCGACTCTTGGCATACTGCCCATCCATGTGCCCAAGGCCATGCCCAAAGTCTGTCCGTGAAGGATCTCCTTAAGCTGTAAAACGGACTGCTTATAGCGAAAATGATAACCCACCGATGTAATAACCGGTTTACGGCGAAGCTGCTCCAAGATTTTATGGGGCCCGTCCAAATCAACGCCAAGCGGCTTTTCTACGAGAAAAGGAATTCCCCGAGCAATAAGCTCCGTCTCCATTCCCTCATGCGCCATCGGCGGTATGCATAAATACACAGCATCCAGCCGCTCGCTGTCAAGCATCGCCGTCAGATGATCATAACCCTTCGCGCCCGTGTAACGGGAAGCGAGTGAATTCGCCTTTTCCATACTCGTTCCGCATGCCGCGGCAACACGAACTCCCTCGATTTCTGCAAGAATATCCCCATGCACCTTACTGAACCAGCCCGTACCGACGATGCCAATATTCAAGGTCATTTCTAATCTCTCCTTTATGCGTTATCTGATTTTAAAAAGCATCCAGCTATTGCATATTGAATTTAGCGTAACCGCTCCCCCTTTAAAGCACAACGATAAATTTATACCTTCAAAATTAAGACAAGAGACCTTTTGGAGATAAAATTACACATTGGAGCACCTTGCAGCGATCATTTCAATAAAGGTTCTACATTTTCATCAGATTTCTGTCATGGTTTCGGCAATCTTTTCCACTAAAATTATGCCATTTTTCATATAATAAAGTGATGAAGTTCGTAGCTTGTACCCTAAAGTTGATCTCATTATGGCATGAAGTTCATCTAAATAAAGTTTTGTTTAGAACCAAAATACATACTACAATTGATTCAGACGAAGAGTACGAATATTATTTTAGTTCGAAAGGTGGAATAGCCATGGCTATCATACAACAACAATCTGGCAGTAACCTGGACGCGGCTAGGCAATATGTCAATGAGGTATATGAAACGGTCAAGAAACGAAATCCCGGAGAGACAGAGTTTCACCAAGCAGTTAAGGAAATTCTGGATTCCCTCGTGCCTGTCTTCGCTAAACATTCGAAATATCAGGATCATGCGATTCTGGAAAGAATCGTGGAGCCTGAGCGTCTGATTACGTTCCGCGTGCCTTGGGTTGATGATAACGGTAAAGTGCAAGTCAACCGCGGCTTCCGCGTACAATTCAACAGTGCCATCGGGCCTTACAAAGGCGGCCTTCGCTTCCATCCGTCCGTCAATGCCAGCATTATCAAGTTCCTCGGTTTTGAGCAAATCTTCAAAAATTCCCTTACCGGGCAGCCGATTGGCGGCGGTAAAGGCGGATCCGATTTCGATCCTAAAGGCAAATCCGATAATGAAATCATGCGATTCACGCAAAGCTTCATGACCGAATTGTCCAGATACGTCGGCCCGGATACGGACGTTCCGGCTGGTGATATCGGTGTAGGCGCAAGAGAAATCGGCTATATGTTCGGACAGTACAAACGCCTTGTCGGCGGCAACGAAGCCGGTGTACTAACAGGAAAGGGACTGCTGTACGGCGGCAGCCTGGGAAGAACCGAAGCGACGGGCTATGGCCTGGTTTACTTCACGAGAGAAATGTTGAAGACCAAGGGCGAGCGCCTGGAAGGCAAAACCGTGGTCGTATCCGGCTCCGGGAACGTCTCCATCTACGCCATTGAGAAGGCTCAGGAATTCGGCGCCAAGGTTGTCGCATGCAGCGATTCCAACGGCTATATTTATGATGAGAACGGGATCGATCTGGCTACAGTGAAACGCATCAAGGAAGTAGAAAGAAAACGAATCAAAGAATATGTCAACGATCATCCTTCCGCCCTGTACGTTGAAGGCTGCGAAAACATTTGGAGCATTCCTTGCGACATCGCCCTGCCTTGCGCGACGCAAAACGAAATCAACGAGGAGTCGGCGAAATTACTCGTAGCCAACGGCGTGAAATACGTAGCTGAAGGCGCTAATATGCCTTCGACGTTAGAAGCTATTGAAGTATATTTGAACAATGGGGTTTATTTCGGGCCAGCCAAAGCGGCGAATGCCGGCGGGGTAGCAGTATCCGCGCTGGAAATGGCTCAGAACAGCGCCAGACTTGCCTGGTCGTTCGAGAAAGTGGACAAAAAGCTGAAAGATATCATGAAGAACATTTACAGAAACAGTGTCAACGCAGCCGAGGAATACGGATACTCCGGCAACCTTCTGGTTGGCTCGAACATTGCCGGCTTCCTTAAAGTCGCTGATACGATGATCGTTCATGGCGTCGTATAAGATATAGAAGAATATTTCGACTGACATAAAAATGAAGGAGCTGCTCCTGAGTAGAATTTCTACTACAGGACAGCTCCTCTTTGCATTACTGCTGGTTTGTTAGGTTATGGTTATGGTTATAATCCGTAGCTCGGGGCCAACTCTTTCAAAAAGTCATAAAACAGCTTCTCAGTAGGCGGCAGCTCCCGGTTCGCCGGAATGATCACTCCGACATCGCGGGTAACAATCGGCTCGGTGATCGGCAAGGCTACGATAGAATCGGGCAAATATTCACTAAGTGCGATTTCCGGCAGCACCGTCAGGCCGAGTCCCGCGGAGACAAGCCCCTTGATCGCGTCCAGATCATCCCCTTCGAACGTCACCTTCGGCTTGAAGCCCAAATCACCGCAGGCACTCACGACGATTTCCCTCAGCACGAAGCCCTCGGGAAACAACACGAACAAATCATCCTTCAGATCGCTGAGCTTGACCGAGGATCGCTCCGCCAATTTATGCTTGGACGGGAGCAGCGCTTTGAATTTTTCCCGAAAAAGAACTTCCACCTTAATTTGCGATTCGTTCTTAGGCACGGGGCCCATGATGGCCAGGTTCATGTCCCCTTTGATCACCGAATCGACCAGTTCACGGTAAGAACCATGCTGTAATTGAAAATGAACGGAAGGATATCGCTCCCGAAATGCCGACACGACTCCAGGGATCATCTGAGCCGCCAAGCTGCTGGGAAAACCAATCCGTACCGTCCCCCGCTCGGGATCCAGAAATTCACTAATCTCCTGGCGCGCGTTATCAAGCACCTTCGTCAATTGCTCCATATGAGCGAGAAATAGCTTGCCGATGGGAGTAAGCTTTACCCTCCGCCCTTCATGGATGAACAAATCTACGCCAAGCTCGGATTCGAGCTTAAATATCTGCCTACTGACCGCGGACTGCGATACATGAAGAGCATAGGAAGCCTCCGTCACATGCTCCAATTTCGCAACCTCGATGAAATACAAAATTTGTCTTAATTCCATTCTGCCGCTCCACCTCCGGGTTCCCTAAATGTAGATAGCCCCATTATATAAGTTAAGCAAACAGAACAAAAGCGCTTATACTATTTATTGAATATTTTACAATTATAAGGTAATATTAACCTACCTATTCTAATATTTACACTACTTTTCATAGCTGAATCCGCTGCCTAGCGAAATCCAAGTAGCTAACCGCTTCATTCAGATTCCTGAAGAAAAGGAGGTGTTCTCCGCCCAGCCAATATGCGATCATTGTCGTTGCCTCAACGCACCTTAGATTACTAACGAATTAAATGTTAACGTGTGCATAAATTTAGCGTTATTGTCCGATCTGATTTAATCATCTAATAGTAGGGAGGTTTGTAAAGTGGAAAAAACAACTATTAAGAAGGGGACTCTTTTTAAAAGATTCCAGCTCGTTCTATTATCCATCCTCATTGCAGGATCGGCTTTTACTAGTTTGCTAGGTGCAGACAAAGCTCATGCAGCGGATAGTGAAAGCTATCAATGGCGCAAAGTGGTCACTGGCGGCGGTGGAGGCTTTGTACCCGGAATTATTTTTAATACGACCGAACCCGACTTGATATATGCTCGTACGGATATTGGCGGCGCCTACCGCTGGAACCCGGCTGACAACAGCTGGATTCAACTGCTGGACTGGGTTGGCATGGATGAATGGGGCAAGACTGGCGTTGATGCTTTAGCCACGGATCCGGTCGATCCGAATCGCCTCTACCTTGCCGTCGGTACCTATACGAACAGCTGGGATCCGAATAATGGCAGCATTTTACGCTCGACGGACAAGGGAAATACCTGGCAAGCGTCGAGTCTGCCTTTCAAAGTAGGCGGCAACATGCCCGGACGCTCGATGGGTGAACGGCTTGCCATTGACCCCAACAAGAATAACATCCTTTATTTCGGAGCACGCAGCGGCAACGGATTATGGAGAAGCACCGATTACGGGGCTACCTGGAGCAAGGTAACCAGCTTCCCTAACCCAGGCACCTATGTCGAAAACCCCGATTATGAATATCAGAGCGATATCGTCGGACTGGCTTGGATTACGTTCGACCCCTCCACTGGTTCGCCTGGACAAGCTACACAAACGATATATGTAGGCGTCGCGGACAAAAATGAAAGCGTATACCGGAGCACCGATGGCGGAGCTACCTGGTCTGCCGTTCCCGGTCAGCCTGTCGGCTATCTCCCGCATCACGGCGTCCTGGCCTCTAATGGCCAGCTATATATTCCGTATAGCGACGGGGTAGGCCCTTACGATGGAACGAAAGGCGATCTATGGAAATATGATACGGCCACCGGCGCTTGGACGAATATTAGTCCGATTCCATCCAGCAGCAGCGACAATTACTTCGGGTACGGCGGAATAGCCGTAGATGCCCAGCACCCGAATACGCTTGTCGTCGCTACACTCAACTCCTGGTGGCCGGACGCGATCCTTTTCCGCAGTACGGATGGGGGAGCAACCTGGAGCCGTATTTGGGATTGGGACGGATACCCGAACCGGACGCTCCGGTATACTCATGATATTTCCGGTGCCCCGTGGCTCGACTTCGGGAACAACCCTTCTCCGCCGGAGATTACGCCGAAGCTCGGCTGGATGATCGGGGATCTGGAGATTGACCCGTTCAACTCCGACCGGATGATGTACGGAACCGGAGCAACCATTTACGGCTCCAACAATCTTACGGCATGGGATACAGGCAGCAAAGTGAACATTAGCGTGATGGCCAAAGGCATTGAAGAGACTGCGGTCAGCGATCTCATCAGCCCGCCGTCCGGCGCGCATTTGATCAGCGGCCTGCTTGATGTTACGGGCTTCAGGCACGATGACCTGACCCAGCCTCCGGCAAAAATGATGACCCATCCGAACAGCACGACGGACATCGATTACGCAGAGTTTGATCCCAGCTTTATTGTGCGCGTTGGACAGGCGGACAAGTCTGCTGATCCCAACGCCAAATCCATCGGCTTCTCCCGGGACGGAGGATCGAATTGGTACGCTGGAAACGGAGAGCCTGCCGGTACTGCGGGCGGTGGCAAGGTTGCCCTTTCTGCGGATGGAAGCGCCATTCTATGGAGCACCTCGGATGTAGGCGTCTTTTACTCCAGCAATGGGGGCAATTCCTGGACAGCCAGTACTGGTGTGCCTAACGGAGCGAAAATCGCTTCTGACCGCGTCAATCCCAATAAATTTTACGCTTGGTCGGCTGGTGATTTCTATGTGAGCACCAATGGCGGAGCTGCGTTTACAAATACGGCAGCAACGGGACTTCCTGCCGAGGGTGATCTGGACTTCAAAGCTATGCCTGGCATAGAAGGCGATATCTGGCTCGCGGGAGGCAATACTACGGCAGGCAAATATGGCCTGTGGCACTCCACGGATTCCGGGGCTTCCTTCACAAAGCTCTCCAATGTTCAAGAGGCGAATGTGATCGGGTTCGGCAAGGCTGCGCCAGGCCAAAATTATATGGCACTCTATACTAGCGCGAAAATAGATGGTGTGCGTGGTATTTTCCGTTCCAATGATGCGGGTGCTACCTGGGTTCGAATCAATGACGACCAGCACCAATATGCCTCTACGAATTCGGCCATTACCGGGGATCCGCGAATCTACGGACGGGTCTATATAGGTACGAATGGACTTGGCATTGTATACGGGGATGCGCTAACAAACCCGCCAGAACCGGAAGTGCCTGCTACCGACTCTACGATCTCGCCCACTACCGCTGCCTTTGATAAGAACGTTAACAATCAGGCTGATATTCCGGTAACGCTTACGCTTAACGGAAATACCCTAACGGCTATTCGCAACGGGGCGACATCTTTAATGGAAGGCAGCGATTATACGATTTCCGGCTCAAATGTAACGATCCACAGCAGTTATTTGGCAGCGCAGCCAATTGGTCAATTGAATTTGTCGTTCCAGTTCAGCGCCGGGGCTTCCCCGGTGTTGAGCATCACGATCCAGGACACCAGCGTAACAGCACCTGCCGGGGACATTACGGTACAAATGTTCAATGGATCCGTTGCCGATGTGACGAATACGCTTAATCCCCGGATTAAACTGACAAATAACGGCAGCGAGGCTATTAATCTATCCGATGTCAAGCTGCGCTATTACTACACCATTGACGGAGAAAAACCGCAAACTCTGTTCTGCGACTGGACGCAGGTAGGCAGCTCCAACGTAACGGGCACCTTCGTCAAGCTTCCCGCTGCCGTAAGCGGCGCGGATTATTATGCAGAGGTCGGCTTTACGAGCGGAGCAGGCAGTCTAGCCGCTGGCCAGAGCATCGATCTGCAAATCCGCATTTCCAAATCCGACTGGAGCAATTACTCCCAAAGCGATGATTACTCCTTCGACTCAGCTTCAACGGCTTACACCGATGCCCCGCGAATGACCGGCTACGTATCCGGTGCACTGCAATGGGGAATTGAGCCTTAAAGTGCTTTTTCATTAAGAAAAACCTCGCTCTGAACTGATCCCCAATGGTTAGGCTACAACCTATCCATTGGGGTCATTTCATCTGCGAGGTTCTTTCTAAGAGATCAATCAATCATATCTTCCGGTCGATCCAGCGCATAGAGGCTGCGGTACCTTGGTTCGCGCTCAAGCAGCTCCTCGTGCGTACCGCGCATCAGGATCGCGCCGTGCTCCATGAAGATGATCTCGTCCATCTTCTCCGCGCCGACCAAATGGTGCGTGACCCATACGAGCGTCTTGCCCGCTGTCGTCCTGAAAATCGTCGACAGCAGCTCGCGCTCGGTGCGTGGGTCAAGCCCCACGGTCGGCTCGTCCAGGACGAGCACCGGCGCATCCTGGAGCAGGATGCGCGCTAAGGCTACGCGCTGCCGCTCTCCGCCGGAGAAGCGCTGCCCGGTCTCACGCATCGGCGTGCTCAGCCCCGCCGGCAGCGTAGCGACTAGCGCGTCAAGCTGCGCCTGCTGCACCGCCAGGTGAAGCTCCTCCTCCGAAGCGCTTTGACGCCCAAGCCGGATATTGTTCGCTACGGTCGTATCGAACAAATGCGGGCTTTGGTTCAATACCGAGATGACCTTGGAGATGTCATCCCCGAAATGCGCTGCCGGAACACCGTTGATCAGCACGCTGCCTTCACTTGGCGAGAGTGCGCCCTGAATCAGCTTCAGCAGCGTGGATTTGCCCGCACCGCTTCGGCCGATTACCATGACTCGCTTGCCCTGCGGAATATCGAGCGATACATCGGAAACAGAATAAGCACCAGGGTTCTTCTGTAAGCCTTGCTCAGCGTCATAAGCAAAGGAGACTCCGCGCAGCTCCAAATGGATTTCATGTGCAGCCGAATCCGTGAATCCCGCGAGCTCGCCCTTCTCGACACTCCTAACCAATTCTGCGGATTCCACGGACTTACCTCTCTCGCCGCGCACTGCCGATTCTCCAGCCTCGTTCGAGCTCTGCAACAGCTTCTGCCCCATGGCTGGCCCCGTTATCCGATCCAATCGGGTCAGCGATTCCTGATACTGTGGAATGCGCTCGACGGCCTCGGACAACGGCAGGAATGCATCCGCCAGCGGGAATACAACCAGCACGAAGGCAGCGATTAAGACGGGATCAATATGCCCCGCAGCAGCTTGGCCGCCCGACCAATAAATCATAGAAACGACGGCGATCCCGACGACGAGCTGGCCGATCAGGCTTCTCCATCTCGCCCAGGTCCGCAGTTTGCGCTCTTTACGGGCTACGATGTCTTCATCATGCTCATAGGACTCCAGGAACTCTGCGGGTCTGCCGCTAATGACCCAGTCGCCGATGCCCATCACAGCATCGGTAAGCTTCTGGTATAATCCATTGCGCTCCCGCTTCACCTCTGCATTCGTGCGTTTGGTCAGCATTAGTGAGATATAAGGCAGTACGGCGACGAGTATAAAGATATACCCTGCCATCAGCAAGGCAAACAACCAGTCGAACCGGCCCAGGGCAACGATGACGATCCCATAGACGATAACAGCGACAAGGCTCGGGAACACCGTGCGGATATAGACGTTCTGCAGCTGCTCTATATCGTCTGCCAGGACGCCGAGAATATCCCCTGCCCGGTAACGGGAACGGATAAACAGCGCTTGAGGCTCCAATATTTTATATAGGCGCACTCGCATTTTGGACAGAATCCGCAGGACTGCATCATGACCGACCAATCGTTCCACATAATGAATGACAGCCCGGCCGATCCCGAATGCCCGAATGCCGACAATAGGCACATAGACGAGCAATATGTTATACGGCTGCAGGGACGATTTGGAGATGAGGAAGCCCGAAGTGAACATAAGCATGCTAGCCGCTAATATCGTCAGCGTACCGAGGATCAGATACAGGGCGAAGCGGCCGCTGTAGGCGCGGAAATACGGAGCAATCCACTGCTCGTGCCGGACAACATCCACTTCACGATCCCGTCCCGCAGCACCCTCTTTCATACTCACAGTATCCCCTCCCGCTGAGATGTCAGTAAATGATAGTAGGCTCCCTTTCTTGCCACCAATTCGTCATGCGTGCCCGTCTCGACGATTCGTCCCTGCTCCATGACGATAATGCGATCCATATCCCGCATCCAGTGCAGGCGGTGGGTAGCCAGCAGCACGAGCCTACCCTCGAATAAGGGCAGCATCGTCGCCTTCAATTCATATTCCGTCTCGATGTCCAAATGAGCCGTCGGCTCATCCAGCAGCAGGATCGGCCGCTCGCTGAGCAAAGCGCGAGCCAGCGCCACTCGCTGCTCCTGGCCGCCGCTCAATGCCCGGCCTCCCCCGCCGATCGGCTCATCATACCCGGCGGGCAGTGAAGCCGCTAAAGCGCCGAGACCCGCGGCGGCAGCTGCCTGCTCGATGGCCGGACGGGAGGCTCCCGGCGAATAGAACGCAATATTATCAGCCAGCGTTCCGCTAAATATATATGGATTTTGCGGAATGTACGTAATCTGCTTCCGCCATTCCGGGCTAGCGAGATCTCCAAGCTTCACGCCGTTAATCCCGATCTCGCCTTCCGTCGGCCGCAGAAATCCTCCAAGCACATCGATCAGCGTCGATTTGCCGGCGCCGCTCTCTCCGATAATTCCGATTTTGCCAAAGCCGCTCAGCTCAAGTCCTGCCCGATCCAGCGAGGCCTGGCCTTCTTCCTCATGCCGCACCGTCACCGAAGACAGCTTCATAACGCTATCCGCCCGCCATTCCAGCGAAGCTGAAGCCGCTTCAGGCAATCGCGCCAAGGCCGCCTTCTCCGCCTCTCCTTCGGCGATGATCGCATCCATCGCTTGACCGGCCTCTTTGCCGTCCAGGGTCGCATGATAATCGGCCCCGACCATCCGCACGGGAAGGAAATACTCCGGGGCCAAGATGAGTATCGTCAGACCCGTTAGAAGCGTCATATTGCCATCGATCAAGCGCAGACCGAGACTAACCGCTACCGAAGCGACCGACAGCATCGTAAAGAAATCAAGGGCGAACGAGGACAAAAACGCCACGCGAAGCGTTCGCATCGTCGCGGAGCGGTAGGAATCGCTCACTCTTTCAATAGATTCGCTATGTCTCTTGCTGTGCCCTAGAAATTTCAATGTCTCCAGTCCACGCAGCGAATCTACGAAATGATTCGACAAGGTACGGTAGGATTTCCACTGGCGATCCATTTGCTTGCGTGCCGCAAGACCGACCAGAATCAAAAAGATGATTAAAATCGGCAGCGTGACAATTAAAATAACAGCTGCCGTAATATCCAGCGTAAACACATACAGCAGAATGAGAGCCGGCGTCAGCCCGGTCGCCAGCATACGAGGCAGGAACAGCTCCAGATAGTTGCGGAACTTCGTCACGCCGTCCAGAACGAGCGTCACCAGATTGCCGGTTCCCTCTCTTTTTGCAAAGCGGGGGCCCAGCTCGAACAGTTTTTCCATCACCTGCTTGCGCAGCTCTTTACCTGTCTGCTCGGCGAACCTGTAGGCGATCCTCTGCTGCAGCAGCGCAGAAATTTGCCTGACGATAAAAGCAAGCAGGAACAAGACGGCCCCGCCGAATTGCTCCTGCAGCTTAGCGCCGGCAAACAGGGCGGAGACGACCTCCGCCAGCCATTTGGCCTGCAATATGATAGCGATGCTCTGAATGAGGGTCAAGACGCCGATTCCGGCAAGAACCGGCTTGATTCCCTTGTACTTCATTAAATCGCGTCCCATTAGTACTCTAAATGCTCCTTCTCATTGATGCGTTTATGAAAGACGAAATAGCTCCAAATTTGATAACCAAGTACAAACGGCAGCAAAGTCAAAGCAACAATCGTCATAATCTTTAATGAATATGGACCTGATGCCGCGTTATGAATCGTCAGCGAGTAAGCTTCACTGATTGAGCTGACCATGACGCGCGGAAACAATCCAATAAACACGGAAGCGATGGAAAGTGCAATCAAGGTTCCCGTCATTCCGAATGCCCAGCCGTCTCTCTGTTTCATGATGAACCATCCGGCGAGCAGGAATGCACCAAGGCCAACAACGGCTATAAGCGTCAGCGGCAGGGCACGAACTTCAAACACATCGGTCTGGAAGAACGTCATCACACCAAAAACAACAAACAATGCCGCTAACGGAATCAATAGCTTATGCGCCAATTTGCGAGCCCGCTCCCGCAAGCTGCCCGTCGTCCGCAAGGATGTAAACAGCAGGCCGTGAACGAGACAAAGCACGACGACGGTAATCCCGCCAACAAGCGTGTACAGGTTGACCATATCGAATAGTCCGGCCTTCATCTCCATGTCGCCGTCAATCGGCAGTCCTTTGAGCATACCGGAGAAAACGACGCCGAACAGAAACGGAGGCAGCAGACTGCCTAGAAAAATGGCCAGATCCCAGGTGTTTTTCCAGCGTGTATTTTCGACTTTCCCCCGGAATTCGAACGCCACTCCCCGGCCGATCAGTGCCAGCAGCAATATGACAAACGGTGTATAATAACCGCTAAACAACGTCGCATACCAGTTTGGAAAAGCCGCGAACATCGCGCCGCCCGCCGTCAGAAGCCATACTTCGTTAGCATCCCAGAAGGGGCCGATCGAATTGATCAACACCCTTCTCTCCATATCATTTTTCGCTAGAAAACGAGTACTCATCCCCACCCCAAAGTCAAAGCCCTCAAGGAAGAAGAAGCCGATAAATAAAACTGCAACGAGGATAAACCAAAGCTCATTAAGAGATAGCATGGTATCCCTCCTTACCATATGGATCTGCCGATTGCCCATCATCTACATTCTCGGCATAAGGGCCTTTCTTAATCACCTTGACGAATAAATAAACCATCACTGCGGCTAATACTGCATAAATCGCCGTGAACGCAATGAGCGAGAACAGGATTTGTCCCGAGGTTACGCTCGGCGATATACTGTCCTCTGTCCGCATGTAGCCGAACACAGTCCATGGCTGCCGTCCGATCTCCGTCATAATCCAGCCCGCCGTATTCGCAATGAACGGCAAGGAAATCGCCCACAGCATGATGCGGTAATACCATTTATTCGGACGCTCCAGCTTTTTGCGCCAAGCCAGATATGCACCGTACAGCCCTAATACGATCATTAGAGATCCGGCTGCAACCATAATCCGGAAGCTCCAGAAGGTGGTTCGTACCGGTGGAATATAGTCGCCGGGCCCGTAGGCTTGTTCATATTCCGCCTGCAGCTCATTCATCCCTTTGACTTCTCCAGAGAATTCACTATAGGACAAGAAGCTAAGCAGGTAAGGAATTTTGATCTCGAAATTGTTCTTTCCGGTCTCCGGATCGATATGCGCATATACCGTCCAAGGAGCCGGGTCGCCGCTTTTGCCCCATAAGCTTTCGGCGGCCGCCATTTTCATCGGTTGGGTTTTCACCAAATATTGCGCCTGCTGGTGACCGTACAGAGCGGTACCGAGGGAGGCAATTAAGCCGATGACGACAGCGATGGTAAACGATTTTTTGAAGAACTCCACATCCTGGCGCTTCATCAGCTTGTAAGCACTAATACCTGTAATCATGAATGCCCCTGTGGCAAATGCGCCGAGCACCGTATGCGGGAATTCCACCCACAGCTGGCCGTTGCTGATCAGCGCGAAGAAGTCATTCATTTCCGCCCGGCCGTTATTGATCTCGAAGCCGACGGGACGCTGCATGAACGAGTTTGCTGCTAAAATCCAGAAGGCGGAAGCAATCGTACCAATGGACACGAGCCAAATGCTTAGCAAATGCACTCTCTTGGATAACCGATCCCATCCGAAAATCCACAATCCGATAAACGTCGATTCCATGAAGAAGGCGAATAACGCTTCAACCGCAAGCGGCGCACCGAAGACGTCACCCACAAAGCGCGAGTAGTCCGACCAGTTCATGCCGAACTGAAATTCCTGCAGAATCCCGGTTACGACCCCTACGGCAAAGTTAATGAGAAATAATTTTCCCCAAAACTTGGCCATGCGCTTATAAATTTCTTTCCCTTTTGTTACATACATGGTCTCCATGATCGCGATGAGCAACACCAGACCTATGGAGAGCGGCACAAAGAAGAAGTGAAATATCGTTGTTGCCGCAAATTGGATACGTGCAAGCATTACCGGATCCATAAATACACCCTTCTTTCATCTTTGGTTTAACTATTGTGAATTCTATCACGGATTTATGAAAACAAACGTGCAAAAAGTAATCGTTTTGTGACAAGAATCACATAATCTTGTGTCCAATATGTTAACACCTCCGCAAACCCGCTTCACGACAACGTTTTTCCAGGCCCTTGCATTTGTGGAGATATTGTGAATGAGCGTTTGTTGAGATTTTCTTGAATAATGTCAACTAGTATCTTTTATCTATGACCGTAACTTTTCACCCCTAAGAAGCGTCTAAACATGAGGTACAGGAAGCCTGAAACCGCTGCGTATCATTTATTTTTTAACTCAAATATTTTATTTAGAAGGAGTCATTCTATCAAGATGAAATTGAAAAGTATCTCCCTAGCTACTGCGCTCCTCGTCTCGCAGGCCGTATTGGCTGTACCTGCCGCCCTGGCGCAATCGCCCGTTTCCGGTTCAGTTGTCCATGAGGAGAACCTGCAAGATCACCAGGTACATACTTCAACGAATACGGTGGCAACTGGATCTGCAGACACGAACGAAACAAAAGGAAATGCTGCAGAAAGCCCGGCAGCAACGACTGTACCCGGCGAGGCAGACACGACGGCAACAGAGACAGAGGCTCCAGACGCTCCTAAGACGCCGGAAGAACCCGCGGGTAATACAGACAAGACCGATCCGTCCGGCAGCAATGCCAATAATGCGGCTAATCCTTCAGGCGGAGGAAGCCAGCTTATTCTTCATATGAACAGCACGCTTATGGAGCAGGACGGCCAGACCTACAACTCCTCCCAGCCCATGATTGTAAAAGACGGCGTATCCTATGTCAGTATTCGATCCTTGGTAGACCGGGTCGGCTATGAAATCGCCTATGACTCGAAAACGAAGGAAACGATTATCAAATACGGAGAAGATGAACTGCGGTTCAAGACGGACAGCAAGACTTACCGGGTAAACGGTAAATCGATGACGATGAAAGGCCCAAGCTACCAGGACAACAACGTGTTCATGGTGCCGCTCACCTCCATCACTCAAGCCCTGAACATTTCTTATAAAGTAGAAGGCAAAAAAGTCATTATGCAGCTATCGACCAAGCCGGTCGCTTCCTTTACTGTTTTGAATGAAAGAATTGTCGCCGGCGAAACGACAGTCCTTTATCAAACAGAGTCCTCTTCCCCTAGAGGTGTGCAAATCGTAAACGAGAGATGGGAAGGACGGCAGGATATCTTCGAAGCCGCTGGCACTTATACGGTTTCCTACTCCGTTCAGGACGCCAATGGAGAGTGGAGCGATCCTTATACCCGCACGATCGTCGTCGTCAATCCGAATATTCCTCCTGTAGCCGAGTTCAAGACGGACAAGGAAGAATACAAAATGGGCGAGCCGATCACGATTACCGATCTGAGCTACGATGAAGAGGATGCAATTGTCGACCGCCAATGGATGAACAACTACCCGGCATTCTTCACCCCCGGCCCGGTCACGATCCAGTTGATCGTCACAGACCAGCATGGAGCGTCCTCAATGGTAGAGCATACGATTAACATTACGACAGAAACACTGTATACGCAGGACGAGTTCTACAAGCTCTTTACTCCGGTCGGCAGCAACTTTATGATCAACGGCGGAGAAGCTCTCGGCTATGAGCGGCTGACATACACTTATTCGACAGAGCCGTATACCCTGTTCAAGGATAATGGCCCCGAGCCCGTATCCTCCGAAGGCGTTCTATACAGGGATACGATTACCGGCCTTACCCGTTTTATGACTCACCATGTCAATAAGACGGAGGAGAAGGCCAAAATTTACCTCATTGCCAAGAACAATAATGAGGTTCCGGCTAACCTGGAAATTATCACCTCAGGTATGGCTGGGCCGGATATCTATGCTGAAATTACCGGCACGAAATCCGTAGCCCGTTATTTCGAGAATTACCAGAACGATAGCAAGAAGAAAACGATCGTCCTTGCTCCCGGCGAGAGCACAATCATTTTTGAGGATATGAACAAGCTCGCCTTGAAGCCAGAGGAAACGATCTCTTTCCTAGGCGACCTTTACAGTGATTCACCGATCGAATATACCAGCGTCTTCGTGAAAGACGGTCAGGATCCCTTAGAGGTGGTTGACACGCTGCCGGTTCTCGATCCGATTCAATCGGTGATGCGCGGCACATTTACGGACTCTACGCGGATATTCGAGCATTTGGATACAATTGGCGGCGGTAAAAATTATCGCCTGTCCCTGACCGATAATACCGCAGATCCATTCCAGATCGGAATGGATACTACGCTTGGAATATCCAGCGTAAACGCCGGGAACTATGGCGTAATCTATAAAATCAAGCTACGTGTAGCTCCGCGTACCCTCATTACGTTCAACCCGCGCGGCGGCTTATATATGGGAGCGGCCTTGGTCAACGGAAATCTCGTCAGCTTCTCCCATACGGGCAAAGACAATATTTCCGGACAGACCAGCGTGCTGCACCGCACAGGTGATTCCGAAGAAATCGTAGACATTTGGACAACACCGTCCGCAGGAAGCAACTTGCCATTTTCTATTCTATTTATGCCTCTTCCTGCAATTAAACATTAATGAAGTACAAGGCATTACAAATCAACAGCCACCCCCGGCAGCATTTGCTGCAGGCCGATTTGGTTCCCGGACAGACGAACCCGACTGCAGCAGCAGCAACTAGCTGCTGCTGCGATTTCTGCCGTCGAGAATATGACGAAAGGCAAGCCATGGGTGTCTCAACAGCATTCGAGGCCCGGCATAACGCATCACCTGCTTGATGTTCTCTTTCTCCTGTGGTGCATAGCAATGCACCGGACAATCTGCACAGGTCGTCTTCTCTTCGCCAAAGCGGCAATAGGTCAGCCGCTTTTGGCTGTATTCGTACAAGGCATAGCAATCGTCGCATAAAAGGGATTCACCCATGGAATAACGCTTCTCCGCCTTCGGATGCAGTCCCTGACAGTAGATCACGATCATATGGGCTACAGTTACTTTTTCGCGGCGGATTCTCGGCCCCTCCCGCCTTGCTGTTCTAGCTTCAGATGTCATTTACGTATAAGCCTCCTATTTAGCTTTAGCTGCGGATGAAGAGAACACTCGGCTCCAAGTGATCATATTTACGATGATCAAAATAACCAAGTAAATATATACGCCATAGTTAACGAAGGTAGCCGCCAAGTGAATCACGCCGAACACGGCCAACAGCAGCATGAGCGGAATAATGCGCAGCCCCTCGCTTTGCTGAGCCGCCTCGAAGGGCTGGGAGAACGGCAATGCCTTGGATAGAAAGGCAAACGAAATGACCGAGTAAAGCATAATGGCAAAACCGAACACGATCAGATCCGGAATAATAACCACGCCGAACAATAGCGCAAAAATTATGCTTTCCAGCACATAAATCGGAAGCACGAGGCGAATTAGCGCGGCCATGATCGTTCCTCTATGGATGGCTGACCGCTCGGCAATCGGAACGGTATGATAAATCCAGGCTGCCTTATGCTTGCCCGAATAGCGCAGCATCATAATAATCGTTGGAACGAGCAGCGCGCAGAAATAAATGAACAGATAGAGCTTCGTTCCAGGCAGGCCTTTAAAGCCAATCTCTTTCAATTGCGCAAAAATAAATATAAACGGGAATATCAGCGAGAAGCCGAGTGAAGGGTAAACCTTCAGCTTGAAGTCCCGCTCATTGCCGATCATCGTCCAGGCAAATCGGAAGAACGCCTTCTCCTGCGGGCCTACCGGAAGCAGCCCCGATATGAATCGTTTCCAGCCTCGATCCCCCTTGTTGCTGCGTTCCCCCGGGTCGGCCAGCTTCTGGAGATTTCTCTCCAGCGACGGCATCAGCTTGATGTAAACTAAAATCGCCAGAACAGGCACCGCTATGGCAAGCAGCGTAAAACCGACATAAAACGGGTCACGATTTCCTTGCAGCAGCACCTCGAATGGAGCTCCGAACCAGACCGGGACAACAAAAATTTGCCACCATTTAGGCTGAAACACTACATCAAGATTCACGATGTCAAACAGTCGGATGAGCAGCTGATAGCCGATCGTGATCGCAATTGTAAAGCCGATCTGCACATAGTTGATCATGTCCTTCAGCTTTTCGCCGTCAAAGAACCGCAGTACCGCTAAGTACAACGTCGCCGTAAGCACGACAACCAGCAGATCCATTAAAATCAAAGCTAATAAAAAGATTAAAAAAAACAGCACACCGTGCTTCACCAATCCGACGATAAGCGGAATAATTCCGATAGCCCCCGTCAAAAACACCATGTAGATAAATACATGGACGGTCTTCGCCATCGAAATGGTTTTGCGGCTGACCGGCTTCGTTCCGAGAATATTCCGATCACGAATATCCAGCAGCACCGAGGAAAAGTCAGATATCAGCGCGGTAAGCGTCATAAACATAAAGATGCCGAAGAGCAGGCTCATCTGAAAAATGTAATTTTCGCCGAGCAGGATAAACGGTGTACTGAATGCGCCGAAAATACCGTAAATCCACAAGGAGCCGAGAAAGTTGTTGCTGTCCTTGGTTTCCTGCCGATCAGCGGATTTCCTACTGCTATTTTTGTTCATAAAGGAAGGTACTCTTCGGGCGTCCATCATGAGCTTCACCTGTAAAATATGACGCATGACGGCATAATCCACACCGGCCTTTTCAAATAAACCTCGGAAGCGATCCAATACGAGCAATGATTTGTAATTTTTCATCCACTTACACCTCTTGGACGATATTTACAAATTGCTCAGCGATCGCTCTATGTTCATTGAAGCCCGTGAGCTGGTTGAAAATTTGCTCCAGCGAGCCTTCCTGGCTGCGATCCTTCAGCTCCTCAAAGGTGCCGTCCGCCACAATCCTACCGCCATCCAGCAGGATAATCCGGCTGCTGATCTTCTCGACGACCTCCATAATGTGCGAGGAGTAAAAAATCGTTTTGCCGTTCGCCGCCAGAATTGCCAGCAGCTCTTTAACTACCATTACACTGTTGGCGTCCAAACCGCTCAACGGCTCGTCCAGGAACAAAATATCCGGATTATGCAGCAGGCTGGAGGTGATTAATACCTTTTGCTTCATGCCTTTAGAAAACGTCGCGATCCGGGTATCCAATACATGACCAAGGCCGAATTGCTCCAGCAATCTCCGGGCTTTGCTCTCCGCATCCTGGGCAGTCATCCCGTACAGCTCCCCGATGAACGTTAAATATTCCCTTGCCGTCAGCGTGTCGTATATTTCGGCGATTTCAGGAACATAGCCGATTCTCCGTTTATATTCCACGTCCCCGTCCTTTGGACTCTGGCCCAGGACTCTCACTTCCCCATCATAGCCATCCACCAAACCAAGCATAATTTTCACCGTTGTACTCTTGCCTGCCCCATTAGGCCCTATATATCCAATAATTTGTCCAGGATAAACCTCCAGATCGATTCCATTCAGCACATACTTCTCCTCGAATTTCATCCGCAAATCCCGGATCGAAATCAGAGGTTGCCTTGATTCGTTCATTTTCCCAGCCCCTTCTCGTCCAAACTAAACACGAAGCTTATCCCTCAGCCATTTGCCTGTTCCTTCTTAATCCATGTCCTAACGAAATTCTGCTTTATAGATATTATCCAGGATATGCACCATTTTCTCAATATTACTACGCATTGTTAGTATAATGTACATATCCGTTCGGAATACCGGGCTCCATCAAAAAAAGACTGACCCCAAGCTAACCTCTAGCATGGAGTCAATCTCGATAATTTTAAATAAAATTATGACTCTTTCGGCATGAAGCCGCTAATGTCTACGCCAAGTCCCTGTGCTAACCGCATACCGTATTCTGCGTCTGCGCGGAAGAAGTTGCATACTGCTCGAAGCTGGGTTTGCTCCGGTGTCTGACTCAAATCACTTACCAGGTTATGGATCAGACTGTCCTTCTCCTCTGCCGTAAAGCTGCGGTACAATTCGCCAGCCTGCGTGAAATCATCCGTCTTGGCGATGCGTTCGCAGCCTGCCTGGCCGGCTAACGGCATCACGCTATCGCGATAAGCAGGCGCTTCCTTTGGACTCTCATCGAAGCTGTTCGGCTCGTAATTGATCGGTGAAGGGTCTTGCTTCATGTTCATAAGGCCGTCTCTTTGATGGTTGCGCACCGGCGCATAAGGGCAATTGACCGGAATTTGCAGATAGTTCGCCCCCAAGCGGTAACGCTGGGTATCCGGGTAAGAGAACAGTCTGCCTTGCAGCAGCTTATCCTCGGACGGCTCAATGCCGGGAACGAGCACGCTCGGCGAGAATGCGGACTGTTCGACTTCGGCGAAGAAATTATCGGGGTTCCGATTCAGCGTCATCGTGCCGACTTTTACCAGCGGATAGCTGTCCTCCGGCCATACTTTGGTAGGGTCGAGCGGATCAAAGCCCCAACGATCCAAGTCCTCCACAGGCATCAACTGTGCATGCAGCTCCCATTGCGGGAATTGGCCCTGCTGGATATGGTCGTATAGATCGCGAGTAGCATGGTTGAAGTCGCGTCCCTGCACTTCGCCAACTTCTGCAGCGGAGAAGGTAGCGACGCCTTGCTTCGACTTCCACGTATACTTCACATAAGTAACCTTGCCCCCGGCATTGATCCATTTAAAGGCGTGTACGCCGAAGCCGTCCATTTGGCGGTAGTTCGCCGGTGTCCCGTTATCCGAGAACAGCCAGGTCATCATATGCGTGGATTCGGGCGATAACGTCATGAAATCCCAATACCGGGCAGGCTCCTGGATGTTCGTGGCTGGCGATGGCTTCAAGGAGTGAACCATGTCCGGAAATTTGATCGCGTCGCGAATGAAAAATACAGGAAGATGGTTGCCCACAAGATCATAGTTCCCTTCTTCAGTGTAAAATTTCACCGCAAAGCCTCTGGGGTCACGTGCCGTCTCCGGGGATCCCGTCCCATGAATAACCGTCGAGAAGCGGACGAACACCGGTGTTTCTTTACCGGCCTCCTGCAGGAAATGAGCTCGCGTATACGGGGCCATGCTGCTCTCCGTCACGAACACTCCATGTGCGCCAGCGCCCCGGGCGTGAACGACCCGTTCCGGAATACGCTCGCGATCGAAGTGAGCCAGCTTCTCCAGCAAATGATAGTCCTCCAGCAATGTTGGCCCGTTTTGTCCAGCCGTTCTTGAGTTTTGGTTATCTCCTACCGGAGCCCCCTGGTTCGTTGTCATCCAATTTGTCATCTATATCATCCCCTCAATTTGCTATTGTATTTAGACTTAATCTAAGTTCTGTATTAGATATTATCATGTTCTCACACCCGATTGCATGAAGTTTAAATGAGGGATTTATGAAGATGGAATGGGGAAATGAATAAGTACGCCAAGCCTTTGCGGGGATATCATTTTATTCCATGAATAGTTAAAAGATGATGGAGTAACATTAACCTCAAACTAATATTTGATCCAATCCTCGAGAAAAGGGGAGTACCTATGCCTGAATCCGTTATAAATGGATACAAGATGCACTACATTGATCGCGGAAAAGGAACAGCCATCGTATTCATCCATCCCCCGGTGTTAACAAGCAAGAATTTTAAATATCAAATTCAGCACTTGTCAGCCCGTTTTCGAACCGTCGCTTTTGATATCAGGGGTCATGGCCAAAGCCAACCTTCCGAGGAAAGCGTCACTTATCCCTTAATAGTCGAGGATATCAAGAAGCTGATGGATGAGTTGAAGATTGAAAAGACTTTTTTATGCGGCTATTCGACAGGTGGTTCCATCGTACTCGAATTCTTGTTAACGTATCCTGATCGTGCATTAGGCGGTGTTGTAATCGGTGGAATGTCAGAAGTAAGCGACAGGAAGTTAAGAAACAGAATACGGCTCGGCTCTGTCATTTCCCGTGTCGGCGCGGTCGGCACGCTCGCCCTATCGATCGCCTGGAGGCAGGCGAGAGCAAGGCTGTCCCTATGGCGGTTATTATATAACGATGCCAAAAAGGGAAACGCTAAAAATGCCGATCAGTATTATCAATATAGTTTGGGCTATAATTGCACGGCACGATTGGGGAGTATTGCCCATCCCGTTTTGTTGGTTTACGGAGAGAAGGACAAAGGATTCTATCGTTACGCCCAAATGCTTCATCAGCAATTGCCGAACAATGAGCTCGTTTTTATTAAAAAAATCAGCCATCAAATACCTACAAGGGCAGCGAAAACATTAAATGAGCTGATCCAGCAGTTCCTTGCCAGCCAGAACAGCTAAATCATTCTTGCTTCACAGGTCAAAACCCTCGCCAGACGGCGAGGGTTTTGATTTGGATTCATTCGATTGGGGTTCTTGAATCCGCATTGAAATTTTACGATGCAAATCAAGCTAATGTTGCCCTAGCATCCTTACCCCTTCAAGCCCGTCGTCGAAATGCCCTCAACAAAGTATTTCTGGGCGAAGAAGAACAACAGGATACAAGGCACGATGCTGACGACGGACATGGCCAGCACCTGGTTCCAGGATACGGCCGACGAAGCATCCAGCGACAGCCGGAGACCGAGCGATACGGTAAACTTTTTCACGCTGCTGATGTAGATAATCGAGTTGAAGAAGTCATTCCACGTCCACATAAACTGGAAGATACCCACGGAGAATATCGCCGGCTTGCACAGCGGCAGCAGTACCCGGGTCAGCACCGTAAACGAGTTGCAGCCGTCAATGGTCGCGGCTTCATCCAAGTCCCGGGGCAGGCCGCGCAGAAACTGGATCATCATGTAGACGAAGAAGGCGCCCGTGGCGAAAGCCGCCGGAATAATGAACGGTAAATACGTATCCAGCCAGTTCATTTTGTTAAACAAAATGTACCGCGGAATCATGATTGAAGCGTTCGGGAGCATCAAGGTCGCGATCATGATCGAGAACAACAACGTTTTCAAAGGAAACTCGAATCTCGCAAAGCCATACGCGACAATAATGCTCGAAATAATCGTGAACACCACCGTCGGTACGACCAGGATCAAGGTATTGATGAAGAAATCCTGAAAGCCATACTGTCCCGTTCCCTGCCAACCCAAAGCATAGGAATCCCACACATAAGTCGTGGGCAGCAGCTTGCTGGAGCCGAAGATATCAGCATTCGTCTTGAATGAAGACGCAAACAGCCAAATGAGCGGGTATACCATAATGAAGCCGAGAACGATCAGAAAACTATAATTGAGCATGGTGTTCGTCTTGCTGCTGGATTCTCTCATGATTTATCCTCTCCCGTCCTCGTAATATACCCAGCTGTTGGATGTTTTGAAAATAATAGCGGTAACCACCATAATGATTACGAACAAAATCCACGATAAAGCCGAGGCGTAGCCCATCTTAAAGAAGCTAAAAGCTTCTTCATATAGCTTCAAGGCGTACAGGAAGGTCGATTTCATCGGCCCTCCATTCGTAATGACGAATGCGCCGGTAAATTCCTGAAAGGCATTGACCATCTGCATGACCAGGTTGAACAATACGATCGGCGTAAGCAGCGGGACTGTGATTTTGAAGAACATGCGCGGCTTCGATGCTCCGTCAATCGCTCCGGCCTCGTACAAATCGTTAGGAATTTGCTGGATTCCCGCCAGGAACAGCACCATCGACGAGCCGAATTGCCATACCGTCAGCAGCCCCAGCGTATAGAGGGCCACATCCGGACTGCCGAGCCAATCGACCGGGCCGATATGAAGATAGCCCAGCATATTGTTGATGACCCCTTCCTTCATAAAAAGGAAGCGCCACAGCACAGAAATCGCTACACTTCCGCCCAGTATGGAGGGCAGATAATAAACGGTTCTGAAGAAGTTGATTCCTTTCAGCTTAGCGCTGAGCAGCATCGCAATGAAGAGGGCGAAGGCCAGCTTCACCGGCACTGCGAGCAGAACGTAAATCCCCGTGACCTTCAGTGATTGGTAGAAGTCAGGGTCGGCCGTAAAGATCTTTTTATAGTTTTCCAGGCCGATGAATTTAGGCGTGCTTACCATGTTATAATCCGTAAACGAATAATACAGGGATGACAGAAACGGATAGAACTGAAAGACGAGCAGGCCTATAATCCATGGTGCAATGTATAATAGTCCGATGTACTGATAGTTTTTCTTGGCTTTTACCTTTTGTCCCGTTTTATTTTGAGTCTTGGCCAATACCGAATGTGATACAGACATAGCGGACTCTCTCCCTTCCTATCCTCTAAAGCTCTATTTATTGTCTGGCTTTGACTTCGTCCAGCTTGGAGGTCAAGCTGGAAATGAGCTCATCTGCGGCTTGCTCCGGCGTCGCTTTGCCATAGCTTACTTTTTGAATCACGTCCTCCAATACCTTCTGTACTTCGGAGTTGTTCGCGATACTGTTGTCTACGATGCCTGCATGGCTCAAGCCAAGCTCCACCGCATTCGTAATGGCCGCATCGATCTTGCCTGCCGCCACGGCTGCCTCTTGTGCCGACTTGACCGGCGGAACCGAACGTACGTCGCCAAGAATAGCCGCTGCCTCCGAATCGTTCATGAACCAGTTCAAGAACTTGACAGCTTCATCCTGATGCTTGCTCTTATTGCTGACGGCGAACAGCTGCGATGGTCTTACCAGCACGCCCGTATCCTTGGCGTCCTTCGCGATGACCGGAAGACCCGTTACGATTTCAACATCCTCGGGCAGTACCGTTTTGAGCGACAGAAGCGTACTGCTCATCGATGGAGCCATCGGAATTTCTTGATTGATCCATTTAGGATTCTGGTCGATCTTGCCAAAGAAGAGATCACTTTCTCCGATCGGCTGATACACTCCAGCTTCCATCGCTTTGCGAAGCCACTCGAAGCTGGCCGCCGCATCCTCCTTGCTAAAGCCTACCGTGTAATCTTCATTGACCCATTGATTGCCTGTACGCTGCTTCAGCATCGTGACGATATCCTGACGCAGAGCTGCGTGGTCGGCGAGCAGTAAATATTTAGAGCTGTCCTCGGCATGCAGCTTCTTCCCTGCTTCGTAAATGGAATCCCAGTCCCACTGTGCATCGGATGGAAGGCCCAGCTTGTCTGCCAGCGTTTTATTAATGATCATGCAGTAAGCATTGACTCCCGTAGGAACTGCAACAAGCTTGCCGTCATACACGCCGAAATTGCTGAGGAAATTCTGGTCAAATCCGGAGGCATCAAAATCCGAATGACCCTTCAGATCAACAAAGAAGTCGCCTTTGCTCGTCAGCTCCTGCAGCCATGGCAGGTCAAGCTGGATAATATCCGCGGAGGTTCCTCCCGACAATTGAGTTTTGATCTTCTGTTCATAGCCGTCAAAGCCTTGGTATTCGGCTTCGATAGTTACGTTCGGCGCAATTTGCTTGTAGGCCTCGATCGCTGCCAAGGTAGCCGCATGGCGATCCTCTCCGCCCCACCAGCTGAAGCGCAAGGTGACTTTTTCATCGGCGGCCTTGTCCCCGGCTGTATTGCCTTTAGCAGAATCGCTATTCCCCGAGGAGCAGCCGCCAAGAATGGATAGAATGAGTGCAACAGCAATCAATAACGCCCCTACTTTTTTTCTCTTCATCGTGCATTCTCCTTTTGACCAATTGGTGTAAGCGCTTTTAATTATAGACCTCGCCCGCGGCTTTTTTAAGGTAGCTGATCTTAGAAAAAGGTATCATTTAACACGCTCTTTTCCTGGAAAGGTATCCTGTTGTTGTGAAATGAATCATTTTTACAGATGTTGAACTTGTCAATTAAATCGCTTACATAGGAAAGCAGCCAATCTGCTATAATTCAGATGAAAGCGATAACTTTACATCAATGCGTCGTGGGGTGGTATCATGTATAACCTGTTGATTGTAGACGATGAGGCTGAGACACGCGAAGCCTTATCGAGCTATTTTCCTTGGGGTGAGGTAGGATTTCATGTCGTCGGGCAAGTCAACAATGGACAAGAGGCGCTTCATTTCTTAACGGGAGAAGAGCGCGTCGATGTCGTCCTTACCGATATTAAAATGCCTGTCATGTCCGGCGTCGAGTTGGCGGAAAGACTGTATAACAGTCAGCGGCACATCAAAATCGTGTTTATCAGCGGATACCGTGACTTTGAATATGCCCAGAAGGCCCTGCACTACCGCGTAAAAAATTATGTGCTTAAGCCAGCCAAATACCATGTGCTTATGGATGTATTCCTTAAAATTAAAGAGGAGCTGGAAGCTGAAAAGGCCGGGTCAGAGCCTAAGCTGGACGTCGAGCACTTCAAAAACGACGAAAGTCTGGTTATTCATAAAATAAAATCCTATGTGCAGAAAAACTATAAGGATGCTTCTTTGGAAGAAGTCGCACGGCTGGTGCATATGAACGCCAACTATCTCAGCTTTTTTTTCAAGCAAAAGACGGGGCAAAATTTCTCCGATTATTTAATCCGAACAAAAATGGAGGTCGCGGTACATCTTCTGCAGGACGTCAGCTACAAGACGTATGAAATCAGCGAAATGGTCGGGTACAGCAATGCCAAAAATTTCACGCGAACCTTTAAAAGCTATTATGGAAAAACGCCAAGCGAATATAGAAATGGCACCGTCGCGCCATGAGAGAAAAGTATTTCATCAAGCATCTGGCCACCTTTCTCATTCCGCTGCTTGTGCCTATTATCATTCTTGGCTCTCTGTCGATGGTAACCTCGCAGCATGATATCCGAGCCGATATCAATCAGAACAGCAGCTTTTTGCTGAAGCAGTCGCAGACCCAGCTGGAAATGATTCTAAATGAACTGGACACGCTGTATCTGGCATTATATGACAATAAGGAGATTTTTAACGAGTTGTCTGCCGTATTAATTAACCCGTACTACACGTATGAGAGCTCTACCTCCAACCGAATCATTTCCAGCTTTTTAAATGCCTTCACCAGCTCCAAGCCTTATATCCAATCCTTCTATCTTTATGTCGATAACCCGCATCAGCGCTTTCTCTCCTCCGTCGACGGCCTGGTGACGCTGGATCATTATTACGATACGGCCTGGTACGAGCAGTTCATGAACTATGCCGGCCCGCCTAAAAAGTGGACAACGCGCAGGGATATCCGTTTTTATGATTTTGAGAAGAGCCCGACAGCGATCGTAACGTTCTACAATGTGCTGGTGCCACAAAAAATAGGCATCATCCTTAATATTCGCCCAAAATATATCGAAAATATTCTCGATGACATTACGACTTACGAGGGGCAGAAATTATTCGTATTGGATGAGGCGAACAACGTAATTTTCTCCAATCATCACGGGGATTTTTTTCAGGATCAAGACATAGATTGGATCGCCGATCAATCCTCGGCATTCTTTGATATGAAGACCTCGCAGGGCTTGGTCAATATCACTAAGGTAGAGTCGGAGCTCTACGGATGGAAATATGTATCGGCTATCCCTCATTCCGAGCTGTACAAGACGCCGACGCGTATTTTCAATTACACGCTGCTTTTTGTAGCGCTTGCGGTGGTTTGCGGCTTTATCCTAACTTATTTTGTCGTGAGCCGCAATTACAAGCAGCTGAGAATGATCCGCACACTGATCAAATCGGCTGAGGATCGCCATGTGCCGTTGAAGCCGCCGGGGAAAGTCAGGGACGAATACTCGTATATTCTTCATAATATGATTACGCACTTTATTGAGCATCGGTATATCCGCACACAGCTTCTGGAGAAAAAATACCGGCTGCAGGTAATGGAGCTGCTCGCGCTGCAATCGCAAATCAACCCGCACTTCCTCTATAACACGCTTCATTCCGTGTATTGGGAGTCGGTCGCATTGACGGGTAAGCCGAATAAGGCAAGCGAAATGATTGAGGATCTATCCGATATTCTCTCCTATTCCTTCAGCAATCCGACGAAATCGGTCACCTGGGGCGAGGAAATCGCCAATGCGGTCAGCTATATCAATATTCAGAAGAAAAGATATAAGGATAAATTCGACGTCATCTTCGAATATGAAGAGGAAGTTACAGAGCTGTATACGATGAAGCTGCTCCTGCAGCCGCTGCTGGAGAATAGCATTTACCACGGCATCAAGGAGAAGGAAGGGCCTGGACTGATTAAAGTGAAGCTCACCTGCAAAGAAGGGAGGCTGCGCGTTATCGTCATCGATAACGGTACCGGCATCGAGCCGGAAGCGCTGGATGAAATCAGACGCCGGCTTGATGCCGAGGAGGATCGGACGAAGCATGTCGGCATGTTTAATACGAACAAAAGACTGAAGCTGATGTACAACCACAAGTACAGCTTCCGCATTCGCAGCAAGCCGGGGCGCGGAACAATGGTTGAAATCATCATTCCTATACAGGAAGAGCAGCATGACTAGTCATGCTGCTCTTCAGCCTGCAAGCATTGGAAGCTTGGGGTTTACGAATAGCTCTGCTTGCGGCCTTTGGGTTCACATTTTGTTCTGCTTGCGATACTGCAGCGGCGAACGCTTGGCAATCTGCTTGAACACTCTGCCGAAGTGGGCAATGCTGTCAAAGCCCGTCTCCTCGGCGATGGAGGTGATTTTAAGATCCGTCTCTTTCAGGAGCGTCTGCGCTTCCCGGATTCGCACATAGTTCAAGTACTCAATCACCGTAAATCCAGTCGTTTGTTTGAAAATACGGCATAAATACGTCTCGCTGATGTAGAAATGCTCCGCAATGCCTTGCAGGGTCAGCCTCTCCGCGAAATGGGCATTCAAATACTCGAGAATCCGGTATACCCTGCGCTGCTTCTCGCTGGATTCGGGCAGGACAGGCTCCGGCGCCGCCTCCCGAATGCGGCCAAGCAGAATAAGCAGCTGAAGCAGCAGCGTCTGCAGGTACGGCGTATAGTCCGCCGCGGCTTCCTTTTGCTCGCCCAGCATGGCATAGAGGATATCCACGATCCGTCCCTGCTCATGAACATCCGGCCGCAGCAGGAAGCTCTCTCCCTGAAACAGCGGCAGTTCGCCTACGCCCAGCTCCAGCAGCGGCTGGATGAACAAATCGTCGAAATTGACTAATATTCGCTCATGGGTTGACCGTCCCTTGCTTGTCGTCCGGTGCAGTTGGTTTTTGTTGATGAACAGCAGGTCGCCAACCTGCAGGGCGTAAATCCGGTCGTTAATGTAATAATATCGCTCCCCGGCCAGCAAATAATAAATTTCATAGCTTTCATGAAAATGGTCAGAATCCATATTAAATGTGCCGGTTCGCTTAATCTGCTCGACGTCAAAAAATGGCGCTGTCTTCATGGAATTTCCCTCAAATCATGATTAGGATAATATATGCATAGTTTTTAATCCATTGACTAAGAAACGCTTAGATTTTTGCATTTCATATACTATAAAATAGAATCAAACCAATGTAAATGGAGTGATCACCTTGTCCAAGAAAAAATATGTCATCGTAGGTGTCGGAGGCCGGGCTGAATTTTTCTATAGTGAGCTGATTACAACGTATAAAGAAACCTCGGAGCTGGTCGCCATCTGCGATGTCAACCAAACGAGAATGAATTATGCGAACAAGCTGTTGAAAGACAAATACAATTACCATGAGGTCGCTACGTACAAGGCGGAGGATTTTGACCGGATGATCGAGGAAACGAAGCCGGATTATGTGCTGGTGTGTACGATTGACCGAACGCACCATAATTATATCGTTCGCGCGATGGAGCTGGGCTGTGACGTCATTTCCGAGAAGCCGATGACCGTGGACGAGGAGAAGTGCCAGGAAATTTTCGACGCGATCGAGCGTACGGGCCGCGATCTTCGCGTTACGTTCAACTATCGCTATGCTCCCCATAATACGAAAATCCGCGAAGTCATCATGGATGGGACGCTGGGCGAAATTCTATCCGTCAATTTCGAATGGCTGCTCAACACCCAGCACGGTGCCGACTATTTCCGTAGATGGCATCGCGATAAGCGGAACAGCGGCGGATTGCTCGTGCATAAATCTACGCACCACTTTGACCTGATGAATTTCTGGCTCGATTCCAAGCCGGATACTGTATTCGCGATGGGCGACCTGCGCTTCTACGGCAAGGAGAACGCCGAGAAACGCGGAGTTACCGAATTCTATCAACGCGCTTACGGCAGCAAGGCTGCGCAGAATGATCCTTTCGCTCTGCATCTCGACCAGAACGAGCATTTGAAGAGTATGTATTTGGACGCTGAGCATGAGGACGGCTATCAGCGCGACCAAAGCGTGTTCGGGGATAATATTAGCATTGAAGATACGATGAGCGTCATGGTGAAGTACAAGAACAAGACAGTCATGAACTATTCCCTTAACGCTTATATGCCATGGGAAGGCTTTATCATTGTGTTCAACGGGACGAAGGGACGCATGGAGGTACGGATCACCGAGCAATCCTACGTCAATTCCGGCGGCAAGAAAGAAAATGAAGGCGCGCTGGAGGGCATGGAGATCATGATCTATCCTCACTTTGCGGAGCCTTACAAAGTGGAGGTTGAGCAAGGCGCAGGCGGCCATGGCGGTGGCGACCCGGTCATGCTGCGCGATATCTTCGACAAGAAGCAGGAGGATCGCTTCAATCGCGCCGCCTCCCATGTCGATGGGGCACTGTCCATCATGACAGGCATTGCCGCCAACCGCTCGATCCGCACCGGACAACCGGTGAAGGTCGATGATTTGTTCGAGGTATAGAAGCTGAAGAGCCTTCGCTGCAGACCACTGCAACGAAGGCTTTTGTATTATTAGGCAAGATCACGCTTATATGCGATATTCCCTGTGTCCTAGTGCTAACCGAAAATCACTACTAGCAAAATGGAGATCCGGTATAGATTCATGCAATGTACTGATTTTGACTAGATGGTCAGGATAAGGCAACTGATGTATTTCATGCAGTTAGTTCATCGGTTTTGGCTGTTTTAGAGGGAACTAACTGCAAAACCTACATTTAGTTTTAAGCTATTTCGACGAACTAGCTCGATTCAGGCAAACTATGCATGTTTTACATTTAGCGCATGTATTTTTTTAAAGGGCTTTAACTAGCTGTATAAAATACATTCCGCTTTTAAAAATCAGCAAAGTCGCCCAACCCAGTAAACACAACTAGCCTCGGCAAAAAGCAAAAACCTCCAAACATCTGGAGGGCTCTGCATTATATTCTACGTTCGCTAACATTCAGCTTTCACTCAATTTATTTCCGTTCATTACTACTTAATGCCTTCTTGGACTTCCTTCGCCATCTCTGGCACGGAGATCAATCCGCCTCCGGAAAGGTACCAATAGCTTGCATCAAGGTAAATGATCTTTCCGTTCTTGTAGGCATTCGTTTTCTTCACCAGATCGTTCTCTACCAGCTTGGATGCTGGTTCTGCCTCCTGGCCTGCTGAGCTGACTACAGCGTCGCGGTCGATGACGAACAAGTAGTCCGGGTTCTTCTCCGCTACGAACTCGAAGGAGATGCTTTGTCCGTGAGTGGAGGATTCGATCGTTTCGTCAACAGGCGCAATCCCGAACTCATCATGAATAATACCAAAGCCCGTGGAATCCATCGTCCCCGCTGTCGTAGGAGAGACAGCGATTTCAACAAAAAAGCTTGTAATTCTCATCCTGCTTCAGGACGAGAAGTACAAGCTGTCATCAAACTATGGAAATTAGATTCCATGTCTCTCGAAAGCCTATTTCAAGCTGATCCGGGCGCGTTCACGGGCAGATGCCAATCCGGCCTCCAGGATGCGCATGCCTTGAACGGCATCATCGGGAGTGAAGCGCTGCGGCTCTATCCCGAATACGGCTCTGGCTAAATCATCGACTTCCATGGCATAGGGATCTGACTTATCTTCACGGCCTTCCACCCGGCTCTCGCCGCGGATCGTAACCGTATAAGAAGCATCCTCACGATCTCCTACAGTAAAAGCATGCGGAATATCGATTCGCCCCTCGCTGCCTACGATCTCCAGCAGCTGGCGAGGCTCGGTCCACATGCCGCAATCGAACGTTAAAGCCAAGCCATCAGCGAATTCTACGACCCCCGCCGCCATCATATCCACTCCGTGATGCTCTTGCGAGAACTGGGCATGCACAGTGATTGCCTCGGGCTCCTGTCCGAGAATAAACCGCGCTGCACTGATCGGGTAGCAGCCTACATCATAAAGGGAGCCCCCGCCCCATTCTGGACGCAGCCGAATGTTATCCAGATCCTCGGCGTTATTATAGGTGAATGCACCGCGAATTAAGCGCAGCTTGCCCAGTTCTCCGCTCTCAATAATTTCCCGGATTCTCATCCAGCGCGGATGATGCCGATACATAAATGCCTCGGCAAGGATAACGCCTTTCCGTTTGGCAACGGCAGCCATTTCTGCAGCTTCTTCGCTGGTAAGCGCAATCGGCTTCTCGCAGAGCACATGCTTGCCCGCCTCCATGGCACGGATGGCCCACTCCTTATGTAAATGATTCGGAAGCGGAATATATACAGCATCAATGCTTGTATCTTCAATAAGCTCCTCATAGCTGCCATAGGCTGCAGCTATGCCGAATTGCTCTGCTACCGACTTGCTCTTCTTCAAATTCCGACTTGCAACCGCTGCCAGAACGCCGTACTCCGACTTTTGAATCGCCGGCATAACCAAGTTGATGGCAATCCCTGCACAGCCGAGTATTCCAAATCGAAGCTTTTTATCCATTTTTCTGTTCCCCTTTCCTAGATGCGCCTTACTTCCCCATTGTACAATCGGATTGCATCCAAGTACAGCAGACAACGTCATGGGAAGCCCCCAACTTGGACATAGTAAAGGAAGCAGCATGACCTTGCCGCAAAGGAGGCTAGAGCAAGATGGACAATCTGCATGAATTCGTAGAAAAGGTACATGACAAGCAAGAAAAGGATCGCCGCAACAAAGAGCGCCACGGAAAGGGCAATCCCGCAGGCCAACTCGCGACCAAGCAGCATGGCACGCAAAAGTAAGCTCCATGGCAAAGGGCCATTCTCAGCTATTGTCTGAGGAATGGCCCTTTGGACTAATTCTCACCGATGCAGGTGTCAAAAGGAGCTATTTCCGCTTCTCACTGTCAATATACTCATTCGGAACGTCGCCGCCCTGCGCGCTGTGGTTCTTGAACTGGCTCAGGCGACCATTGCCGCCCTCTCCGCCGTTTCCCGTTGAGCGGTTCTGTCCATTGCTGCTGCCATTCCCTGCTTGCTTTTGAATTTCCAAATTGGGATCCGTCATCATCAAGCACCTCCTGCATGAAATGTCCTACCAGAACTGAAGACTAGATGTTCGGCTATCCTCAGTTAGGGTTCGACATCGGGGCTTGTTTTATGCGGTTCATGTGTCCGTTAGTCCTTGATCGTCACCTTGACCGGGGAGTACTCTGCGATCACCGTCTGTCCGTGTATGGATACGCTGCCTTCCGGCGTCAGATCCTTCTCCGTCATAATACCGAGAGCGATCGTGAATTTATTGAACTTAATCGGAACGCCTTTTTCCCGGCGAATCTCGTTGCCGTTCACATAGAAAACGACCTCATCCTCGCTGCGGTTATACGTAATTTTGTAGTTATTGAACTCCCGCGGCTTGAAGTCGGTATCCTCCTTAAACACGCAGAAGAACCGCGTCTTATCGCTCGGCGGCACCTCGACTCCTGGAAAAGGAAGCACTGCATATACACTCGCATACTTATCGTTTCCGGCAAAGAAATCCAGCGCCGCCCCTGTAGTGAAATCCAGAAGATTCAGGGATACGTAGCCGTCGTATAGATCGCCTGGCACCGTGTTTTGCGTACGTGCCCGAATATCCAATTCGAAGCTGATTTCACCATTTTCCGGCACCGTAAATTCTTCCACGGAATAATACATGTGCTTGGCATTGTCCAAGATTTGCACATGGTCATGCTGCCGGCTGAGCGGAGCGCGTACATACAGTATGCCGTTTCGCACGATGACAACCGCATCCGGCTCGCGGTATTCCCAGAACGTACCGTCCGGCAGCGGGAATCCGCCTATTTTCCAAACCTGTCCCTCGTTAAGTATCGTATGAAAATCGCCAATTACACGTTGCTTGTCCATCTTTATCGTCTCGCTTTCCTGATGTTCTTCTGTACTTCTTATTCTGCATTATTGCAAAATCCCCTGAATCAAAAGAGCAGCCATCATCACAATACCACAGCGTATGGAGGCCTGTAATGAAGCTCCCATGAGCGGTAAATAAGCCGCTGGAGCGTTATGCTCCTTCAATCGGCCATAGACCTGGTAGAGCGGAATAGCCGTCAGAAGTGCGACTAATGCATATATGGGCAGTATCCCCAATACGATGCATAGCAATAAAAAGCCATAAGCCAGCAAGAGCAGCATCTTGGAAAATTGCAGCGCCCGCTTCTCGCCCCAAACGACGACCAGCGTATTTTTACCCGCCTGCTTGTCCGCCTGCCAGTGCAGAAAATGATGATTAAACAGCAGCAGCGTCGTCAGCAATCCGATGGGCAGCGACAGCAGCACAGAACGAAGGCTTAAGTCCCCTGTCTGCACATAATAAGAGCCCATAATGGGCAGCACGCCGAAGGACAGAAGAATCGCCACCTCGCTAAAGCCCTTGCCGCGGTATCCGAACTGAATCGGAGGCGCTACATAGAAATAAGCGATTAGTCCGCCGAGACCCCCGAATACTAGAACCGGCCAGCCGCTATACAAGCTGAGAACGAAGCCACAGAGCACGCCCAATCCTAGCAAAGACCAGGTCAGCCGGGCAAAGGTCTGCTCGGACATGATTCCACCGGCGAGAAATCCGGAATTGGTTGAAATC
This sequence comes from Paenibacillus lentus, assembly GCF_042714055.1. Lineage (GTDB taxonomy): Bacteria > Bacillota > Bacilli > Paenibacillales > Paenibacillaceae > Fontibacillus > Fontibacillus lentus_A. Next base: position 325,532 of record NZ_JBHGVC010000004.1, on the reverse strand, counting down.
ACCTCAGGGGTATTTTTCGCCGCCGTATCCGTCCCGTTCCGGTAATCCCATAAATCATTGATCATGTTGGAAAACAGATGTGCCGCTCCCGCACCGATCAGTGTAATAATGAAAAGCACCGGATGAAATTCCCCTTTCCATACAAAAGCGCCCAGCGCTCCAAGAAAAACAGGAATAAGCATGACGGGAATGACCTGAAACCGGGATGCCTTTCTGAACAAAGTCCATTTATTCACCCGCCACCTCACGCTCCTTCACATAAAATAACTCAACTTTCGCACTTAGAATAGTGACTTAAATCCTTATGGCCGTAAGAAGAATTCAAATGATTTATTCATATTGACAAAAAACACCTCGCTTGTTTGGTATCATGGAAGTGCGAACAACCATGTCAACAAGAAAGGTGTGTAACCCTTCCCAAATCGAATGCAAACGACATCAAAGGCTCCGTCATCGTACACACAGGTTGTGGTCTGCCTGTGAAGCTTGTTTTTGTACGCAATCGGAATAAAAAACGGGAATGGCTTGCGATCTTAAGTATAACGTAACGCTAGATGCAGCTGAAATCGTACGAATCTACGACATGCGCTGGATACAAACGGCGTCAATCGAATGATGACCGGACGCGGGGAGGACTCTTTTTTCTCTTTGCGGATATAGTCCGTGATCTGGAGGATTTCCACCTGCTAAACTTCACAACCTAGGCTTGGTCGCACCGAAAGTTGAGTTAATTATAATAATCCTAATAAATAGCTATTGGCCCATAAGGACCATCGAGAATTTCTATTTTCGTTTCAAATATATTTGTCAAGACTTCTGGGTTCATAACCTCTTCTACTGTTCCAAAAGCGGCAATTTGTCCATCTTTCATAGCACAAATTCTATCAGAATATTTGGCTGCAAAATTGATATCATGCATGACAGTCAGAATTGTTCTTCCAAATTCATTAGCAGCATGCCTCAAATGTTCCATCATTTGAACAGAGCGAGCAACATCAAGATTGTTCAGAGGCTCGTCCAAAAGTACATATTCAGTCTCTTGACACAAAACCATTGCTACATATGCCCTTTGCCTTTGACCACCAGAAAGCTCATCTAAATATCTATTTTCCAGATTAGTCAAATCTAAAAAATCGATATATTTAGAAATAATAGCCTCATCCTCTTTAGTTAATCTTCCCTTTGAATAAGGAAAACGTCCAAATCCAGCTAGTTGCCTAACCGTAAGCTTCGTTACAAAATGGTTTTCTTGACGCAAAATAGTCAAGACTTTTGCTAAGTCTTCTGATTTAGTTTTAGAAACATCCATATTGGCCACCGTAATTTGGCCTTCATCCATATTCAAAAGTCTTCCGATCATCATAAGTGTCGTGGACTTTCCAGCGCCATTTGGCCCAATTAAAGAAGTAAGACCAGCTTTTGGTATTGTAATATCCAAAGGTCCTATTTTTACCTCATCAGTATACAACTTTCTAACATTATCAATCTTTATCATAGAGCCCTCTTCCTTAAGATTACAATTAAAAATGTTATTCCACCAAACAGTTCGATAATAATTGAAACAACACCTTGAGCATTGAATACATGATACATAAAAAAGTATGCACCCGTTATTATCAAAAATCCGATAGCAAAAGCCATTGGAAAAATATATTTGTGATCATAAGTTGGCGCTGCTAGATAACTCAAAGTTGCAACTAAAAATCCATAGAATGTAAGTGGTCCAACTAAAGCCGTTGAAATGGACATCAATATAGAAACTAATACAAGAGCATAAATTACACTAAATTTATGATTAACTCCTAAAGAAGGGGAGACATTCTTCCCAAGTGACAATACATTTAATTTCTTGGAATAAGCAAAAAGAAGGAATGCTACAATTATTACAATTGGAATTGCAATAGGAAAATAGCCAGCATCCGCATTATTGACAGAAGCAAATAATCTTGCCTGTAAAATATCAAACTCAGACGGCGCAAGAAGTCTTCTCATAAAAGATGATAGAGACCTCAGCCCAACTCCAATAATAATCCCCACCAAAAGCATAATTTGTAAATTTCCATACTTTCCAGAAAGCAGCCATCCATAAAGGATCAAACACAGCAAAACCATAAGGACAACTTGAAATACGAATGATCCAACACCAGTAAAACTTATAAATGCACCAACACCAAAGAAAAACATGGTACTCGTATGAATTGCTGAGTAAAGTGCTTCAAAACCTAAAAGTGAAGGAGTTATAATCCTATTATTCGTAATCGATTGGAAAGCGACGGTCGCCAAACTCTGACAAATTGCTGCAATAATCATCGCACCAAGAGCTACCAGCCTTCTTTTAACAACCGGGATAAAAGAAGGAGAATCTACTGGAACCGGATTGTTATAAACTAAAAGTCCATACGAAGAAAAAATGCCCAGTGCAATCAATGCTATCAGCAAAATCCAATAACGTTTTTCTTCTTTCTTAGAACGAAAAGCTCTGGCTGATCTATTTTTATTATGAAGGCTAGGATCGATTTTGACATTTTCTTTATTACTATATTCTAATGCGTTCATCGTAGCCTCCTCTGTCTCAATAAAATAACAATAAATACGACTGCTCCTACTGTTCCAAGTATTAAAGAGACAGGTACTTCAAAAGGCATTATAATTGTTCGAGAAATGATGTCACAAACAGTTATCGTGCCCATTCCTATCACACATACCCAGGGCAAATTACTCCTCAGATCATCTCCTCTATACATGGAAACAATATTCGGTACGATTAAACCTAAAAAAGGTAAATTTCCAATAACAGCTGCAACAATTCCAACGGCAAAAGAAATAAGACCAGTACCAATAAGAATGATCCTATTATAATTTACTCCAAGACTTGTTGAAACATCTTCCCCTAGTCCAGCTAAAGTCAATCGATTAGCATAAATAAAAATAAATAAAGTAACAACAACAATGATCCATAGATACTCATATCTTCCAACCTGAACCGCAGCAAAAGAACCTACAAACCAGCTTTCAATATTTTGTGTCATTTGAAAAACGAGTCCAATAAATGTGGAAATCGCGGATATGATTGCTCCAAGCATCATCCCGATAATCGGAACAATTAAAGACGAGCGTAGTTTAACTCTTCTTAGAAACAAAAAGAAAATCATTGTTCCTATAAAAGAAAAAATGATTGCCCCCGTCATTCTTAGGACTAAAGTTGGCGCTGGAAATAACAGATAAACAAAAAGAAGCCCCAAACCTGCCCATTCAATCGTTCCTGTTGTAGTAGGTTCAACTAAACGATTCTGTGTAATAAGCTGCATGACAAGTCCCGCCATTGACATTGCAGCTCCAGTCAGCATTAGTGCAGTTGTTCTTGGAACACGAGTGATGAAAAACATTTCCATTCCATCGTCTTGCCCTCGTATATCATAAACTCCAGTAAACAGTGATATAATACCTAAAATAAAAACAACTATAATCGCTAATATAAAGGGTTTTGTCCATATCTTATTGTGATTATAACGCTGGGGTTGAGCGTTCCCAACCCCAGCATTTTTTTGTATTATATTCGGCACTACCTCATACTCCTTTATACACTACTTAGCTAAAGTACTTGCAAGATTCTCAAATAACTCTAGATAAGTTTGTATTGATTCATTTGTATAAGTGTCGTCTGGTGCATACACAATCTTTCCTTCAGAAACAGCCGTTGTGTTTTTAAGGGCAGGCGAATTATCAATAACGTCTTGAGCAGGAGTAGCACCCTCTGTAGAAGATACTGCAGCATCACGATCTAGTACAAAAATCCAATCAGGATTACTTTGTGCAATCGCTTCAACAGAAACTTCATCACCTTGATGATCTGAAGAAGATTTGTCAACTTCTAATGCTGGAACCCATCCAAAAATTTCATACATTGGGCCCCAAACACGTCCAGAATGAGGAGCTGAAAAACCAATATTTCCACCAGAAACGATGACACTCATAACTGTATCTGTTCCATTATAGGCAGACTTAGCCTTTTCGATCGCTTGATCAAAATCAGCTGTTAATTTTTCAGCTTCTGCATTTTTATCAAAAATTTGACCTAATGCGAGTGTAGAATTCTTAAGTCCGTTTACTAAGTTTTCTCCAGGTGTAGCAGCTGCCTCAGAAACATCAAAATTAAGATCAATAACAACTGCATTTGGCACTATTTTCTTTATATCTTCATAAAAACCAGCAAATCTTTGGCCGACAATTACAAGTTCAGGATCTGCGGCTGCTAGAATTTCAAGATTTGGTTCACGATGATTTCCAATATCCTGAACTGAATTATCAGCTACATATAGTGAGTCCGCAGGCATTACAGGCTTTGGAGCAGCTGCTAATTCAATTCCCCAATCAGCTAAAGTTTCAAAAGTTCTGCTATCTAAAGCAACTACATTCTTCGGATTTACAGGAACAGTAACCGTTCCATGGGCATCAGTGATTTCAACCGTTGCAACTTCAGTAGAATCGTTTGCTTTTCCATTCGTTTCTGTTTTACCAGCTTCATTACTTGAATTTGAACAAGCTGCCAGCATCAAAACCAAAATTGCCATAAAGACCGTAACTTTAAACTTCCTCATTTCTTGTACCTCTCCCTTTATATATATGCTTATAGTCAAACAGATTATTGAATTGATGAAATTAATATCTATGTTATACTTTTGTGCCGACTTAAATAATAATTATCTCTATTTCACATAGTGCACAGCAACAACACAATAATGATATTGATAATGATTATCAATTTCAATAACCTAATCAAGTATACCAAATCAAAAAAACATTATCAACTATTTTTTGCTGTCTGCCTCAAATCTTGAATCTTCTCTATCCCCTGAAGCTAATGGTGCATTTCTGGCTCTTCGCCGCTAGCAGTAATTTGATCGAATAGCCCTAGTATTGTTTAATAGAATCTTTGAAAATCGGTCAAGGGAATTGGTTTCAGGTGTGAGTGATGCGTGGCTCCAGGCTGTAGCCAGTTCTTTTCTTACTTCAAGGCGAAGTTTAATTTGCCCACAAGAACGTACACCATGGCGATGAGGCCAGAGGTGACGGTCATCCTCTGTTCTTCTCAGACCGGTACCCGCGGGCCTTCCGCTTGGCGGCCTGGAACAAGCTGTTTCCCCCTTCGAGAAGGCCATTCGTCAGCTTGGATGAGAACCAGCGAATAACATCGTCGTAGTAGCTTTGCAGCATTTTAGCAACTTCAATCATGGGTGTTAAGCGGCAACGCAGTCCCCACTGGATCCAGTCTTTCAAGACCATCGGCGCGATCACTGCTGGATATTTCCTGCACTGCTTACGGTAAAATTTTGTGCTTCCTCCTAAACGGCTAGACCAAAGTCTAGTTTTTTTCTTCCCCAGAGACCGAAGATGACATTAAATGAATATAGTATGCTAAACGTAATTCAATACATATGTAAAGGAGAAACAATATGAATCGTATGTCTTGGCTTGGACCGTTAATGATCTTAGCGGGTATTTACCTATTTTTCTTCCATAAGGAAGCCGTGTCGATGGGCAGCCTGTTTGGCAACTTCTGGCCTACCTTGTTCGTTATACCGCTAGGGCTTTTCTTTCACTGGATGTACTTTTCCCTAACCGCCCGCCGCGGAATCGGCCTGCTCATTCCAGGAGGCATCCTGTTCACGGTCGGCATCGTCTGCCAGCTCTCCACTTTATTCGATAGCTGGGAATATCTGTGGCCCGGGTTCATTCTCGCTCCGGCAGTCGGATTGTTTGAATTTTACTGGTTCGGGAACCGGAACAAGTGGCTGCTGATCCCGATCAATATTCTAGGCGTGCTGTCGTTGCTCTTCTTTGCCGTGATCTCCTTCGGGGCGCTTTATAATCGTGTAGTATTTGGACAGCCTGTCCTCGCAGTTGCCTTGATTGCCATCGGTGCGGGAATCATGTTTGCCCCGAAAAAAAATAAATTCTAGAACCGTTTGACAACAGGTTAGCCTCCCTTATATAATCAGCTTAAGATATACCCAACGTTGGATATTTTAATTTCATCTCTAGATCACAAAGGATGATGGTAAGGTGACTAACCTGATCTTGCTGGCCCTGCTGCGCGAACGACCGATGCACGGCTACGAGCTCCAGCAGCTTATCCAGAACAGCCGCATGGATACCTGGACGAATCTATTATCGGGCTCGATTTACTACGCGCTCAACAAAATGGAACAGGACGGTCTCCTGCGAACGGAAGCGGAGGAGCGGACGGGCGCACGCCTGCGCAAAATATATGCGATAACCGAGGCCGGCGAGGAAATGTTTCAGCAAATGCTGCGGCAATCCCTGACCTTATCGCCCCACTCCGTCAAATCGGATTTCTCCCTCGGTCTGATGTGGATCGAGCAGCTTCCGCCGGAAGAAGCCATTGTCCTCCTGCAGCAAAATCTGCAGCAGCTGGAGGAAACGCTGGATCTATGGCGCGTCGGCAAAGAAATTAAAGGGCAATACGGCCTTTCTCCTTTTGCCGTGGCCTCCTTCGATAATGCGATGGCTTTACTGGAGCTGGATATTCAATATGTGAAACGCATTATTCAGCTTGTAGAGCAAAAGCCGACAGAGATCTCCTGAACGTCATAAGCAAGAAGCCTGCTCTGGCCTCATGATGAGCACAGCATAGCAGGCTATTTTTTCACCCTTATATCCAACGTTGGATATATAATATTGAATAAGGAAGTGAGTTCAATGAGCTTTTTAATTCAAGCGCAGGGGCTAACCAAAATTTATCGAAAACAACGCGTCGTCCACGACATCAGCCTAAGCATTCATCCAGGAGAAGTCATAGGGATCATCGGGCCAAATGGGGCTGGCAAGTCGACGACACTTGATTTGCTGCTGGGGCTCCGCTCCCCAGACAAGGGCACCGTAGAGTATTGGTGTCATGAGCCGTATCGACATATCGGCGTGCAGCTGCAATCCACTCCGTTCTTCCCCGGTTATAGCGCCCTGGAAAATATGCGCCTATTCGCCGCCTTCTACGGAGTACGGCTAAAAACAGACGCCATACTGGACATTCTCGAACGCTGCGGGCTCAAGGACGCCGCCAAAACGGATGCAAACCGTCTATCCGGCGGACAGCAGAAGAGGCTCGCCATCGCCATGACCCTCGTTCATAATCCCAGCCTCGTATTCCTCGATGAGCCGACGGCCGCGCTTGATCCTCGGGCACGCCGCGAAATACGGGAGCTTATTGCGAAGCTTGCGGATAATGGAACGTCCATCGTATTCACATCGCATGATATGGAAGAAGTGTTCAAGCTGGCTACGCGAATCGTAATGATTGATCGAGGTGTATTAAGGGCAGACGGGCACCCTGAGGAGCTCTTTAAGGAATATGGAGCCGCCAGCTTGGAGGAGCTGTATGTCCAACTATCAGAACCTGTACGTGAAAGCATCATAAAGGAGGAATTGGCATGATTACTGTTTTTACAACCATGCTGCGGGGAATGGTACGTGATATGCATACTTTGTTCTGGACGATCGCCTTCCCGATTGCACTGCTGCTTGGCTTAGGCCTCTATCATCAGCAGCCGGCTTATTCAGAAAGACTGCTCAGCGGCGTATTGACAATGAACGTGTTATTCGGCTCCACAATAGTTACCGCCTTCAACGTCATGTCGCATCGCAACCGCGGCGTATATAAGCTGCTGCGAGCTACTCCCTTCTCGACTACGGCTTTTGTAGCCGCTATGACCGGGGCAAGAACAGCGCTAGCTCTTATTGTTAACGCTGTTATCATTGCAGCTGGTAGGCTGGTGCTCGGAGTCAGCCTCAGTCCCCTCAGTCTGCTGCTGATGCTGATCGTTCTTCTGATCGGAACGGTGTGCTTCACCGCACTCGGATTCATCGCCGCCAACCTCTCCAGGGACGAGAACAACGTCAACATGATATCTAATCTGATCAGCTTTCCGCTGCTGTTCACAAGCGAAGCCTTCTACAGCCTGCAGCAAGCTCCAGAATGGATCAGAATCTTCGGTTCCCTCCAGCCCTTTTATTATCTCGTCAAGGCGATGAACCTCGCCTCGGCACAGGCTGGCTCATTAGCGGGCTTCGGGTTTTCCTTGCTGATTTTGGCAGGCTTTACCGTTATCTGCCTGGGGGCTGCCGTTATGACCTTCCGCTGGGACAACGAAGCGCCGGCACGCCGAAAGAGGATGACGCGAGCTAGCCTATTCTAGCTGCAATATTGCTGAGAGATGCCGCTCCATCTCATTACAGGCTCCAGTGCAGCATGAGCGCCGCGACACCAAGGGCAATGATGCGGGCGGCATTGGTCAGCATGAAATTTTGCACCGCAAGACCGAAGGTAAACTGCTTTGTCGGCTGATCGGAGAACCGTTTCATATTTTTCCGAACAGGAATGAGCGTCAGGAGAACCAGCGCAACTATAATCGGATGGACGCGAAGCACACACAGCACGATCAGATCGAGGTATGCGGCATAATATAATATTCGGAACAGAACAATAGCATTCGAGCGGCCAATGTAGACGGGGAGCGTATATCTTTTGTTCTCGATATCGTCCTCCATATCACAAATGTTATTTGCCAGCATAATGTTGGCGATGCCAAGAATCGCCGGAATCGAAACGAGGAAGACCAATATGACCTCGACAAGCTGGATCTGCAGCGTGGCAGCGCCTCCTGCCAGCGTCAAGGAAGCAAAGCGATCCCCCACATGAATGTATGCCGAAATAAAGATAATGACAAAGCCCATGAACAGTCCCGAGAATATTTCCCCCAGCGGCATCCGCGATATCGGGATGGGCCCAAAGGAATACAAAATGCCTACGGCAAATGACAAGCCCCCTAACAGCAGCAGCAGTAAACCAACCTCTAGAAATAAAGCGATGCCAGCGCCTACAGCCAAAGTAAGCAAGACCGCAATGATCGCGACCACAACGGACGGCCTGATATTGTATTGCACAATCGCATTATGAATTTCATAGCCATAGCCATGCTTCTTGACCGCCTTCCGGTAGTCGTAATAGTTATTGATCGCCGTAGTCGCCATATCGAAGCTTAGCAGGGAAATCAGCATCAACGCGAAGTGATAGACATTGAATTGCTGGAATCGGAATAAGGCATAGACTGTGCCAAATAAAAAAGGAATCATGCTTGCGGCTTTCGTTTGAATTTCCACCAGCTTCAGGAATTTTTTAATCGCCATAGGTACCACCCTTTAGACCATCTATAATTTGCTTTCAAAGCTTTCCAGTCTTTAAAAAGATGATATCTCACATTTTAAATATTTACTGTTCCATAAGTCATTGACATGTACATTTTTCATTCCATAGCCCTAAATTTCCGAGCGCGGTTTCCGCTATTTTCCTCTAAAAAAGAGGGTTTTTCTCAAACCGTGCCGAAATATAGGTACTACGGATTATAATTCCTCCGGGGGAGGATCAACATGACCATAAGAAGATATTTCTCTTACACAGCAGGTATTATCTTTCTAGCGGGGCTCGGGCTGGCTCTCGCCAGTGAGTATCATCCCCTTCACTTGATCTTTGGCATCTCGCTCGTCTTCACGAATCTAGTGCTGCTCCTGCTTACCCGCGTGTACGGAACGGGTTTAGGACTGTGTGCGGCGACGCTAGTATATGCCATGTCCATCTTTGTTTGGGGCAATCCGCTTTTTCAAGGGGTTCTTTGGTTAGAGATCGTCTTTCTTTGCCTATCCTGGCACTGGGGAAAGCGCTTTAGGACAACGATTGGGGCAGACTTCATTTTCTGGGTGGCCGTCGGCATTCCGATCTTCTTCCTGCTATACTATTTATCCTATCGCGCCATTTCGATGGAGATGTGGCTGATGGCAGCTGTTTATATATCGAACGGTTTGTTCAACGTACTGCTGTCCGATGCCATCTGGGAGTATCTTCCGAGTAAATATTTTCACATACATAAGGCCGCCCGGGAACAACCTGTTTACCTGAATAAATTGCTTTACCATATCATATTTTTGGCTATTGCCCTACCGTTCGTGTTCTATCTTCTCATTAACAGCAGGAATACATATGATTCTGTACGCTATAACTCTTTGCAGGTCGCCCTGCACGCATCCAACAGCATCTCCAACGAGCTCGATCGCTGGAGCCGGGATGAAATCCGCCGGCTAGAGCATCCTGGAAGGAACCAGCTCGTGGAGCTGCAGAAAATCGTAGACTTCTTCGCGGCAAACCGGAGCTATCATATCGTTATGCTCGATTCGCGGGGTGGACAGATCGTTGCGGATAGCGAGTATGATTTCGATCAGCAGTCCATAAGAAAGCTTTTGCCGCTGCTAGACAAATCGACCATACAAGGCGATTTCTACTTGCATATTCCCGAGAAACGGCTGCGACTGCTGCCGAACCAGGAATGGCAAGAGGCCAGCTATATTTACGGGACGACGCTGAAGCAGGCTCCCTTGATCCTATATGTCATGGTGCCCTTGCAACCATACCAGGAACAGGTCTACGGCCAATATTTAACGCAATTCATTTATTTGCTTCTGCTTATGATCGTGGCGGCGATTGCCAGCAGGTGGATCACCCGTCGGCTGGTTCGCGGACTATCCGAGCTCGCTGACGTTACGACCGGACTGCCGGGCAAAGTATATCATCTGCATAGCCTGGAGTGGCCGGAGAGCCGGATATATGAAATCCGTTCGCTGACTGTGAACTTCAAGCAGATGACCAATAAATTACTGAGTATGTTCCAAGAGTCGTTAAGGAACAACCAGCTCCTTCAGGAACAGACCTTCCAGCTCCAGCAATCCGAGAAGAAGCTGCAAAATCTGGCTTACTACGACGGCCTGACCGGACTGCCGAACCGCCTGCATTTTACGGAATATATCGGCTCCCTTGGCGTTCACTATGGACCGGATCATTCCTTTGCCGTCATGTTCGCCGATTTAAACCGCTTTAAGCAGGTCAACGATACTTTAGGTCATGAGACAGGCGATATTCTGCTGCAAAAGGTCGCCTCTCGCTTCTCTCTGCTAGTGAACGACCAGCTGCGGGTATTCAGGCTCAGCGGGGACGAATTCGTCTTCGTCTTCCATTACAACGATACGGCCTCCGTCCAGCAGGCGGCTCAGGCGATCTGCGATGCTTTGAATGAGCCGATCATGATCAACGATGTCGTTCTGTACGTCTCGGTGAGCATCGGAATCAGCATATATCCTTACGATGGCGATAACCTTGACCTGATCATGCGCAATGCGGATATCGCAATGTACGTAGCCAAGGAGCAAGGAGACAGCATCTACCATTTCTATGATCGGATTATCGAGAACCAACGATCTGAAAATATGAAGCTGGAGAACAGCTTGCGCAGCGCCCTCTTAACAGGACAGTTCTCATTGAATTATCAGCCTAAAGTCGATGCCCAAACGGGCCTTATCAGCGGTGCGGAAGCATTGATCCGTTGGCTTCATCCGGACTACGGCTTCGTGCCTCCCGACAAGTTCATCCCATTGGCGGAGACGTCAGGGATTATTATGGAAATCGATGAATGGGTTGTAACGGAAGCATGCCGTCAGAACAAAGCCTGGCAGGAGCAGGGGCTGCCGCGGTTTCCGATCGCGGTCAATCTTTCGGCAAGGCATTTCTATCAAGGGAATCTGATCGGCATGATTTCCCGCGTGCTTAAGAAGACCCGGCTTGATCCTCGCGATCTCATTCTTGAAATCACCGAGGGCTCGTTGATTAAGAGCGCGGAATATGTCATTAAAGTCATGACCGATTTACGCTCGATGGGCATCACCATTTCATTGGACGACTTCGGCACCGGTTATTCGTCCCTTAGCCAGCTTCAGCGTCTCCCGATCCATGAGATGAAACTGGATCGATCCTTTATTCAGGGACTTGCCCATGATCCGAAGAAATCGGCCATCGTTCGTGCCGTTATTGAGCTCGGCCATCACATGGAGCTTGATATTGTAGCCGAAGGGATCGAATCGGAAGAGGAGCTTCACTACCTGCGAAGCTTGAAATGCGATCAATTCCAAGGATATCTGTTCAGCAGGCCTTTGCCGGAGAAGGAGTTCACCCGGTTCGTAAGGCGTTGGGACGGAAGTAAGTTAAACCATTGATGGGATGGCGGCTTGATACATAATAGAAAAACCTCGCCGTCCTGGCGAGGTTTTTAATTTGCATTTTAACTTGCTTGCTGCAAGACATCCTTAAACCACACTTACACTTCATGAGAGGCCACCTTCTCCTGATGCGACAAATACTGGCGTACCCTGCTCTTCTTCGCGCCATACATCGCTTCATCCGCTTGCCGGATCATGTCCTCCAGATCTCCTGTACCGCTTGGAGCCACACAGTAGCCAATGCTCGCCCCAGCCGTCAGCCGATACCCCTGATACAAGTATCCTTCAGACAGACTCGCTTTGATCCGATCGGCCACTTTAACAACACGGCTCTCGTCGATATCCACGAGCAGCACCAGAAACTCATCGCCGCCAAGTCGGCATACCATATCCTGCTCGCGCACAATGCCGGTCAATCTTCCCGCAATGTCCTTCAGCAGCAAATCTCCGGCATCATGACCAAAGGTGTCATTCACTTCCTTGAAGTCATTCAAGTCAATAAACAGAATCGCAAGTGAAAACTTTCCCTTGTTAGCGTATTCTTCAAATCTCTTACTAAACAGCGTACGATTAGGCAAGCCTGTCAGCTCGTCATGGTAAGCAAGATGCTCAATCTTCTCTTCCATCTGCTTCCGGTCGGTAATATCAATCATGACGCCTTCCAACCGAACCATATGATTTAAATGGTTAAAGTAAGGCGTGCCGCGATTCTGCACCCATTTTACCGCACCATTGCTGCATACAATGCGATACTCGCTCACTGCGCTGCTGCGGCCAAGAATCATCTCCTGCTGGAACTTTTGATAAAGCTCCTCGTCCTCAGGATAGATCAGCTCATTCATCCGGTTAATATCATTTTGAAATGACTTCGCGGAGAAGCCCGTCAATTGCTCAAATCCCTCGGATACTTCCATCTGCATCGTACTTAGATCAAATGTCCAAATTCCGATGGAGACGCTGTCCAGAATCGTTCTCAACCGTTCTTCGCTTTGCCCTGTACGACGCCATAAGCTCTGTGTCAGCTTTGTATGAATAATAGAAAAGGCGGTAATAAATACACCGAAAGAAATTAAGTAGGATACTTCTCTTCCCTGAAAACCCGGAAAAAGCGTCTCTTGGTAAGCAAAGAAAAAATAGACCGAAGAAATGATAAACAAAATCCCAGATAGGAGTACTGCCCGGAAGTCATGGTAGAATAAGCTTAGAAGAGGAGCAAGGGCCATAAATATAAAATTTGGCAGATAAGGATCTCCCGCAATCAGAAAGTAGAAAAACACAAAGAAGAAGCATACGGTCAGCATCATCGTAAAGGTAGGCCAGCGCTTTTGCATGACCATAACGGTGAGGAGCGTCAGCAGAATCAATCCGACTAATGGATAAACCGGGGCCAGCTTTCCCTCTACAAGCAAGTTAATGATATTGGCGACCGTAAAAAATCCCCATAATATTTTTAGCATCAATATATTTTTTTGATGGATTAGTTCAGCTTCTTTATGCATTCACTTCACTCTTTCCTTGAATAGGCATAATGAACTACGTGTTAAATTATAGTATACCTGATCAGCATTTTTTTGCTAGACGATTCTTAAGAATTGGGTCTTGGATATGATAGTTATTTACCAACAGAATGATGAATAAGAGATGATCGAGGATCGAGCAAATATATAGCAACGCCCCATCCGTTTCGGCCTGGATGGGGCGTTATCTTATTAATTCTATGAGTGGTTCGGTCATTTGCCATTGATGCGCAGGTTCACGGAATGTACTGCTGTACAATTTGCACGATAGTGCCATCCTTCACGGTAATATGGAAAGGAAAATCCCGAACATCGATCCATTCGGCGTTCTCAAGAATGCTCTTGAACTGCTCCAACGTTACCTGCTCATCCCATTGGATATCCATATCCTCTATATCTCCCGTACGATCATAAATCTGCATAAGAATTTTGGCATTCTCGGCGATCGGATAGCTCATCAGCTCATGATCCTCATTCACGATGTAATAACCGTCCGGAGGGCCATCGATTCCTGCATCCGGCTCATGCTTCAGAAAGGCCTGCTCGGCAGCCTCCCCTTCGTACCACTGGATTTCATCCACGGTCAGCTCATTTTTTCCATCCGCTAGAGAGTTCAATTGTTCAATATATACGACCTTGGTATCAGGCGTCTGCTCTACGGGGATATATCCCGGCTCCGCAGCCCCCGAACTGGACGTACTAAACGAAGACATAACAACTATAAGGACTAAAGGGATCAATACGGCCAACCATTTTCTCATCATTGTGTGCTCCCGCCTTTCAGGTCTTCGAGATGAAATTCCATCTATCTATAAGTATAAAGACTTATAAGCCTATACCCTTCTATAACCATTTTCAGTTCATTTAAACTTAAAATAAATGATTTCATCTTAATTATATGTTTTGGCGGCAGCAAAAGGGTCTCAATTATGTTAAAAGGGGTGACAATATTTTTTTATTTATTAAGAAAAATGTCTATCGACGTACTTTCTAGGTAAACAGACAGACCGCATTTAGAGGCAGCATTACCCCTATCCCCGATAAAGCTATGCCTTAGTGTGCTGGGAAAAACGTCAATTGAACAATGAAGATTACTCCAAAAATATAAAGCAGCGGGTGTACCTCCCTGCCCTTCCCGCTGACGAGCTTCATCACCGGATAAGTAATGAAGCCGACCGCTATTCCTGTGGCGATGCTTGCGGTGAGCGGCATCATGAGCAGGATGGCAAAAGCCGGGAAGGCCTCGTCGAATTTTTTCCATTGAATTCTCGCCAGCCCTTCCATCATAAAGCAGCCAACGATAATGAGTGCCGGAGCTGTAATCGCCGGAAGTGAGGAAATCGCCCCGACCAGCGGCGAAATGAACATGGACAAAATCATCAGTCCAGCCACGACGAGAGAGGTTAAGCCCGTTCGTCCCCCTGCGGCTACGCCTGTCGTCGATTCGATGTAAGCCGTCGTGGGGCTCGTTCCAAACAGCGAACCTACCGTCGTTGCAGTAGCATCGGCCAGAAGCGCCGACTTGACCCGCGGAAATTCGCCGTTCTTCATCGCCCCCGTCTGCTCGGCTACCCCAATCAGCGTGCCGGTCGTATCAAAGAGCGTAACGAGCAAAAAGGCAAATACCGTTACGTACAGCCCCTGGCTGAACACGCCGGGCACATCCATATCGAAAAACACAGGGGCCGGCGGAGCGGATACAATGCCGTCGAAAGATAGCTGGCCCGTAAAATAGCCAACCAGTGCAGTGAGAGCCATCCCGATGAACAGTGCTCCAGTAATTCGCCGCGCCAATAAAATCAATGTCACGAACAGACCGAAGATCGTCAGCAGCGTAACGGATCGGTGTAAATCGCCGAAGGTCACCAAATTATCCGGATTCGCTACAACGATGCCGGACATCCGCAATCCAAGAAAAGCAATAAACAGGCCTATTCCGGCCGTAATTCCGAATTTGAGCGAATCGGGAATGGCGCGAATCAGCGCCTCCCGCAGCGGTGTCAGACTGAGCAATAAGAACAAAATACCGGCAAGAAAGACGGTTCCGAGTACCGTCTGATAAGTTAAACCGGTCGAAGCGACTACGCTCGTAAAGTAAGCATTAAGTCCCATGCCCGGCGCGATCGCTATCGGATGCTTGGCAAACAACGCCATAAAGAGAGTACCGACAACCGCCGAAATCACGGTGGCCATAAAAACCTGCTCAAACGGAATCCCTGCCGCAGAGAGGATCGCCGGATTAACTACTAAAATATACGCCATAGCTAAAAAGGTCGTAATGCCGGCCAGCACCTCGGTCTTCACATTCGTCCCGTGCTCCTCCAGCTTGAAATACTTATTCAGAACCTGGTTCATATAAATGATTATTCTCCCTTCCTGTTAAAACGCCTTATCCATAGTATTAACCAATTCGAACATCCCTTATTTTCCTGCGAACTCACATGCTCGTCAAGCCTTCCGATCACTCCTTCAACAAATTGTTCTCCAATTCACAAATTATATAGTATAATTTCATAGATCTGTTTTATAGGTCGTTCGATCTAGGTACACACAAGATACAGTCATTCATCACAACAACAAAGTTAATCAAAAGGAGCCCAATTATGATGACAAGCAGCGGTAAACAGCAAAAAATTGCCCTCATTACGGGTGGAAGCCGGGGGATTGGCAAAGCGATCACACTGGAGCTAGCTAAATCAGGCATCCATGTCATGATTAATTATTATGGCGATGACAAGGAAGCAGCCGACGTCAAAAGGCAGGCGGAATCCCACGGAGTCCGCGCGGAAGTGTTCCATGCCGACGTCAGCGACTCGTACCAAGTCAAGGATATGTTCGCGGCGATGGACGAGCAGTTCGGCAGACTAGATATCCTGGTGAACAATGCAGGAATTGCCCAGGCTGTAAAAATCACCGAGATGACCGACGAGCAGTGGGATCGGATGCTAAAAATTCACCTTTATGGCGCATTCTATACTTCACGCGAGGCAGCGACACGCATGCTGGCCCAAAAGGCAGGCAAAATCATTAATGTCACTTCCGATTTAGCCAGTCAAGGCGGAGCGGAGCTGGCTCATTATTCCGCAGCCAAAGGCGGCGTTACTTCCCTGACCAAATCATTGGCAAGGGAGCTTGCTCCTTATGTGCTCGTGAACGCGGTCGCTCCGGGCGGAACCTTCTCTGACGTTCGTTCTTCGCTGGAGGAAGGCGAGCACAAAAAAGATTCACGACATTTGCTCGGCCGATTAGCGTTCCCTCAGGAAATCGCCAGATCCGTCATGTTCCTCGCTTCGGACGACGCTAATATTTACACGGGCCAAGTGCTTGGAGCTAACGGCGGCAGCGTGATGAACGGTTGATGGATTGAACTCAAAAAGTCGAGCAAAGGCAGCATCATACCGTTGCTCGACTTTTTATAGTCTGTAAAAATGAACAAGAAATGTACTAAGCGTAAACTCTTACTTCAATGACTTCCGCATAAGCTGATCCGTTCGTTGAATCCACGATTAGTTTGATCGAAGAAGCGTAAATACTCTGATCCAGCCGATGAACAGTCTTTCTCCGGTGGTTATCCTGACCCGCCGCAAGTACGATCCACTTCCCATCAACGTACGCTTCAATCCGATAATCCTTTACCAGTTCAGGTATGATCTCAAACGGAGTACGATGGCGATGAAGATTGATCAGATCCTCGTTCACATTATCATTAAAAACAAGATGTATTTCCCGAATTTCCTTTACTTCATCCCATGACAACTGAACCCATTCCGCCTGCTTATCCTTCATCGGCTCGGATAGCCACATATGCGGGCCGCCGTACGGCCTTAGATAGCCGTCAATGATATGTTCCGGATCATAGCATCCGCTTGGAAATAACGCCCGGAAGCAGAATGCGCGACGCACGAGATTTCGCATGCTCCATTCGATGACCGGCTGGCTGTCGTCATGATCCTCCAAATCCTTGGATACGTGTGCGGGAGCCCCCCGCTCAAAGGCCAGAATACCACTAATCGAAGCATTTGACATATGCAGGCGGATAGCCTCATTATGCCTTAATATGATGAAAGCATTTTGCGGCTCGGACGGATTCCAATCCAGCATAACTGGGATCCATTGTTCCCCCCCCTGCTCTACAGTTACCATCGTTTCATACTCCAGCTTAACAGGTACATAATTTTCCGCTCGCCCCGTGCTCCATACTTCAACCTTCAGCTCAGTCTTTGTTGCTGCATCGACCAGCCACTGTATAATGCCCATACCGGTTTGAACCGGCATAATCATGCCGACATCCCGAACTAAATGATATGCTGCAAGCTCCCCGGCAGGTTCGACCCTAAGCTGTGATAAGGCAGACGATGCGGTTACTTTCGCCTCTCTTGCTATGTCCTCCGGATCTTTGTTCTGCAAGCCGAGTACCGCGGCATCCTGCTTAAGCAACGTTTGCTGCAGCAGCTCGATATGATTCTGCGATAGCTCTCTTGGAGATATGTCATGCTCTACACATAAGGCGGCCCCCGTTCCCGCCGCTTCTCCCATCAGAGCGCAGGTCGCCATGACTCGAGTAGTTCCAAAGGCGACATGAGTAGCGCTAATATTTCTTCCGGCAAATAGCAGATTAGCCACGTTAACTGAATATAAGGAACGGAAAGGAATATGGTAGTTGCCATCGGCATGCGTATGCTTCGAGCCGCTCTCAGTAGCATACATGCCTTGCGGTGGATGAAGATCAATCGACCACCCTCCATAGGCTACACGATCATGAAAAAGCCTCTGGGAAAGAATATCGTTCTGTGTCAGTACATAATCGCCAACAAATCTACGGTATTCCCGCTTGCCAGGAACCCCACCTACCCATTCCAGGGTCATGTTATCTGCATCAAATTGACCAGAGTTTTTGATATAATCCCAAATACCGTAAATAACAGAGGACAGCTCGTCCCGAATCTTTTCATTATCATGAACCGTATCATGCTCCCCGCCCCATTCAATCCACCAGTAGTGACATCCGGAATCCCCGCTCCGTATGACACGCTTTAGCGGGATTGGCGTCTTCGTAATATCCTTGGCAAATGCAGGAGGGATAAACTTAACAGGATGACCCACATCCTTTGTATAAAACAGCAGTGTGCTGCCGAGTGTGACATCATCAGCAATTTCCGGCGCCCACTCCTCATTGTACTCATCTCTGGCTTCCCGTCCCAGCCGGTACTGTGCTCCGGCCAGAAAGCCGATCAGCCCGTCGCCTGAGCAGTCCAGATATACCGGGCTTTCAAAGCGAATCCGCCGCTCCGAACCCTGCATCCAGCCCGTGACAGAACGGATCATCCGATTCTCTTCCTTCCCGTCCGCTTCAACCTCATGAACATCTGTATTTAAATAAAGTGCGATATTGGGCTCTGCCTTAACCTTCTCCAATACAACCAGATCCCAAATGTACGGGTTGCCGTCGGGATTACGGTACTGATTTTCAAGAAACAGCTCGCCCATAATACCCGTTTCCCGTGCGTATCGGTTGATCCCGTGAGCAGTTGCTCCGCATACCCACACTCGAACCTCACTGCTGGAATTACCTCCAAGTACCGGACGGTTCTGAACAAGCGCTACCTTCCTTCCGAGCCTTGCTGCCGCAATGGCAGCACATACCCCAGCAAGCCCTCCGCCAACAACCGTAATATCACTTTGTATCGATTCGTATCTCATGAATAGTCTCCTTTCTCCTCTCTTCTTTGGCTATCCTTTGACCGCCGCACTGGATACGCCCTGAATAATATATTTCTGTCCGATCAGGAAGACGATGATCATCGGAATAATACCAGCGGTAGCCGCAGCCATCATACCGTTATAATCCACGTTGTTCTCAAGAATAAAGTTCTGTAAGCCTAACGGAACGGTATACAAATTTTGGTTGATCAGAAACACGAGCGCATTCTCGTAATCGTTCCAATGCCAGGAAAAATCGATAATCGCCAGCGTGGCTAGAGCCGGCTTGGCCAGCGGGAGAATCAAACGGAAAAATATTCGAAAATGTCCAGCGCCATCAATAAAGGCAGCCTCTGAAATTTCCGCTGGTACGGACATGAAAAACTGTCTCATCATGAACACTCCGAAGATGGTAAACATGCCAGGAAGAATGAGTGCCCAATGCGTGTTATATATGCCTGCCCACTCAAACATGATAAATTTCGGAACGAATAACACCTGCGGCGGCACCATCATCATGGACAGGTACACCAAGAACATTGCGTTACGTCCCTTGAACTCGATCCGCGAGAATCCATAGGCGGCCAAAGATGACAGCAACACCGCTCCAATGACACTGATGGATGATATTTTCAAAGAGTTTAAATAATACTGTGCGAAGCTATCTTTGCCTGACCATACTTTGACATGGTGCTCCCAATTTAAAGTAGAAGGAACCCACTCGACTGGATATTTAAATACATCCGCCGGCGATTTAAATGAAGTGCTGATCATCCATATAAAGGGAACTACCATCACTACCCCGAAGAATAGCATGATGAACGTCAGGATAAGTTTGCGAATATTTATTTGTGTCATCTGCCAATCCTCCCCTCTAGTAATGAACCCAGCGCTTCTGACCGATCCATTGCAGAACGGTGAACACCATAATAATCAAGAATAATGCCCAGGAGATAGCTGATGCATAACCCATCTCGTAGTAACGGAATGCGTTCTGATAAATATACAGCGACATCACCGTCGTACTGTTGCCAGGGCCCCCCTGCGTGATGGCCTGAATAATCCCAAATTGCTTAATCGTCATAATTAATCCAGTAATAAGCAGCAAGAAGGTTGTAGGGCTAACGAGCGGCCAAATGACACTGCGAACTGTCTGCCATGTCCGGGCCCCATCGATCTTCGCGGCCTCCAGCAGTTCTCCCGAAATTTCCTGCAATGCAGCCAAATAAATAATCATGTTATAGCCAAGCATGAACCAGATCCAAATGATATCTATCGCATACATGGAAGAATCCATGGTGGACAACCAGCCCGGAGGATTCGCAATCCCGATAGCTCTTAGCATGCCATTAATCGGTCCATTGGTCGGCTGGAACAGCAGCATCCAGACGAAAGCGATCGCTACACCGCTAGTAATGTAAGGCATAAAATATAATGCCCTAAGCAGCTTCTTTAAGTGGACGGAGCGATTTAGCACTACCGCCACGACAAAAGCCAATCCGATGGAAATAGGAACCGCCAGCAGGAAGATCATCGTGTTTTTTAAGGCGACATAGAACACCTCATCTCCCAACATTCTTTGAATGTTCTCAAATCCAATAAAATTAGTGTTTGGATTCATAAACTTATAGTCCGTGAACATGAGATAAAAAGAATAAATGGCCGGTAAAATAAAGAACAGAAGCACCCCGAGCATATTGGGCCCGATAAACACATACCCCAGCAGTTGCTGCCGTTTCATCCAGGAACTTCTCATACGCAACACTCCCCAGTCTTGAATTACATGTTAAGCATAGCAGGCGGATCGAGGCCTTTTTAATGAACAAAACGACGAATCCCATACTACAAAAATACGCATTTTCGCTAGTGCTTGCGCAGGGGTGAACTGATTCGTTCTATACCCCGGTATGTTCATCCCCATTTCCAGGAAATTAGAGGGGATGTCCAATAAGTCCCTAAAATAAAAAGGTTGGAGGGAAAACGTAAAGTTTCCACTCCAACCTTTTTATGGCCAATGCTTTTGTAGGAAAGCAGCGAGGCGGATGCCTGCTATTTTCAGAGATTGTAGGTTAAGGCAACAAGCCCAAACTGCCCATGAACCTTGTCCAAGCCTCGCAGGGAAAACCTGCAAAACGATCGGTTCCCCTTTGGCCACACACGCCCTCTGCCTCGGGTTACCCCTAATGTGACCAATCAGGCTCCCTGCCGGGTTACCCCTGATGTGACCAATCACGCTCTCTGCCTCCCTTTTACGCCAAGCATAAATCGCGGATTTCACATTCTAAATGGATTTATAGTAGTTAGTTTCTGCTGCAAAGAAAGAAAAGTAGATTTAAATGGATTTCATGTCGTTAGAAGAAGGGAGATCGCTATCACAGGCTGAATGCTTGATTTTAGATGCATGAAATCCATCTAATCCCCCGAAACATTCGTTTAGAGCATAATTAGATACATGAATTCCATTTAGGGTTTGTGTTCGATAGATATGTTCGAGTTCGACAGCTTATATAAGATGAGCTAAAGAAGGGGATGCGGGCAAGGGAGAAATTGATTCCGGCAAAAATTATCCCGCAAAAACAGATAGCTTTCTAAAAGAAAGGGGCGTCCCTCAGTCATCTATGATGACTTCTGAGACAGCCCCCCCCCCAATTTTACTTTTGCTGGTTCAACCAATCATTATGACGCTTCATCATCGCCTGCACCGTCTGCTGCACAGTCTGGTTATCCAAGAAGAACTTCTCGTATTCCTGCGCGCGCATATCCACCATTTCCTGCGGGAAGCTCCGAACGAAAGTTGGCGTCTTGTCACTATACAGTACATACTCCAGTGATTCCTTATCATAAGTGTCCTCATGCTCGCCAAGCAGATTCGTAATAGCCGTTGTCTGATCTACCGCACTTGAAGCCGGTAGACGTCCGCCTGCCGCCATAGGTGCCATCCCTCCGTCAGCATACCACTTCAGAAATTCCCAGGCAGCCTCCTTGTTCTTGGAGTTGGCATTGATAGAGATCAAATCGCCCAGACCCCCGCGGCCTATAAAATCCTCCTCATCTGCAGACAATCTGGGTACAGGGGCAAAAGCTATTTTAAAATCACGCGGAAAATCCTTCATATTATTAGAGCTGCGAATCAGCCATTCTCCAATATTAATCATGGCCGATTCACCACCAAGGAACATGTTTTCGACCGGCATTTTGGACGTAAGCTGTTCGCCAAGCGGTGGCGTCGTCTTATCTTCCTTCATCATCGCATTCATCGTCTCGAGCCAAGTTGTGACGAGTGGATGATCTAGGTTCGAGCTCCCGTCCTCTTTGACATAGCCTTCTTTAACGAGCACGGAATCAATTGGATCTACAAATGGCTCAATGTGCTGCACAAGTCCGTATTGGAAGCCAGCTTCCTTCAGCGTCCTGGCATATTGTCTTGCCTCATCCCATGTCCATGTCTTTGGCACCTTAAGCCCCGTTTGCTCCAGCGCATCCTTGTTCAGAGCAAAGAAGAAAACATTTTTCTTGGTGGGCACACCGTAGTACTTGTCTCCAATTTTCCACTCCGCTGCATCGCTGCCCATTTTCTCATCAATGTTATAATCCGTAAATTCGCTCAAATCAAGGGCTACCCCGGCATTAACCCGTTTCTCTACTTGGGTCAGCGTATAATTGACAAACAAATCGACATCCTGACCTGTTGCCAGTGCCGTATCCAGCTTCAAATTCCCGTCGTCATCATTAACAAAGCGCACATATTCCACATGAATATCGGGGTGCTCTGCATTCCAAGCGTCTACCACCGCCTGCGGCCCCGTCTCCGGCGGCACGCCTCCCCACATCGTCAGCTTGATCGACTTCCCTGCGGACTCCTGTTTGGAACCGCTTGCAGCATTTGCCGGACTACCTTCTTTATTGCCTCCGCCGCATCCAGCGAGCAGTCCGAAGAGCATTGTCGCTGCAAGGAGTATGGACATTCTTTTTTTGTTTTTCAATGGAAGACCTCCCTATTTCGGTAATATAACTGATTCCCTCTCATCGTAGCAGGGATCGGGAGTGTTTTTTAATATACAAAACCATTCAGTTTACCAAACAAAATGATGCAAATCGCCAGACAGTAGAACAAATTTACTGCATAGATTTGTTAGACTGCGCAGACTTGTTAAGCTGCCTGTATTTACTGGGCGTATGTTGGGTCAGTCGCTTGAATATCTTGATAAAATAATTGTCATTCAGGAAACCAACCTGATGACCGATCTCATGCACCGGGAGTTCGGTATGAATCAAATAATGCTTCGCCTTCTCGACTCGAACTTGATGTAAGTAATGAATCAGCGTCTGTCCGGTCTTCTTCTTGAATAGTGCGCTGACGTAGTTCTCGCCCATCATGACATACTGTGACATAAATTTAACAGTAATATCCCGGTTATAATGCTGCTGGATATAATGCAATATTTTGAGCACTTCGGGATGTGAAGTAATTGCTTCAGGCTCCACGGTCTGAAGGACGATGGAAGTCATTTCCTCCTGTTTTCCAACCCCTTTGGAGCGTGTCATTACCTGTTGCTCCTCATCTTTGATTAGCTCCGAGCTAAGCTTGCGAAGCGTGTCACGAAGTGAATTCACGCTCATTGACAGCTTGAGAATATAATTGGAAGCCCCGTATTCCATCGCCTGCCGCATATACTCAAAATCACTCATGCAAGTAAGCATAATAAATTTCGAGCCGTATCCCTCTTCCCGCGTTCTTCTCAGCAATTCCACGCCATCCATTTCCGGCATCACGATATCAGCGAGTACGAGATCGGGTGGATCCAGCCGGATCATATCCAGCGCCTCTGCTCCGTTGCCGGCTTCCCCTGTTACCGTAAATCCAAGCTCCTCCCATGCAATAATTTCGCGGACGGATTCCCGGACGAACACTTCATCCTCTACAAGCAGCACCTTCCACATGAGCTGTTCTCCTCCTGCCGTTGGCTTTGTTGACTTGGTAAGCTAGCTTAAATAGTATGATGCTCCTTCCCTGGCTCTGACACGTATGGCGTAGATAACAAGAACGGAATCGTATAACGAATTAAGGTGCCCTCGTCGGAGGAAATGATCTCCATGGAGCCCTGCTCCTTAAAAAGTAACTTCAGTCTCTCCCGCACATTGCTTAAACCGATTCCCGGCCGTTTCCTGCCGATTGCTTGCCGCTGCAAACGTCTTGATTGATCCATGCCAATCCCATTGTCCTCGACTTCAACCGCCAATTTGTCATTGCCTATTCGATATATTCGAATTTCAATCCATCCTTGAGCCTCGAGGCCCCCAACACCATGCATAATAGAATTCTCAATCAGCGGCTGCAGACTGAGCTTAGGAACAAGAGCATACTGAATTTGTTCCTCATAATGATAAGTAACTTTAAATTGATAATTATGACGTATTTGCTGAATATGAACGTAAGCCTGAACGAGCTCCAGTTCATCCTTTAAATAAACCAGATCCTTCTCTGTGCTAAGACTAGCTTCAAGCAGCTTCCCGAGCGACAACGTCATATTCGTAATATCCTCGTTTTTCTCACGGATCGCAATCCATTTAATCGTATTCAAAGTATTCAGGAGAAAATGCGGATTCATCTGAGCTAGCAGCATCTGAAAATGAACCGCCTCCTTCTGCCGCTCCTCTGCTTTAAGCTGTCGGATCAATTCGTTCGTGTCATCGAGCATCGTATTAAAGGTTCGAGTCAGCTCTAAAATCTCTCCTCTAAATTTTTGTTCTGGCAGCCGAACTTTTAAATTTTTTCGGACAACCTCCCTCATCTTATTTTGTAAATGAGAGAGCGGACGCGTTATAGTCGAAGCAATGATGAAAGTCATCAGGATGAAAGCTCCCATCAGAACAAAGAAGGTCACAAAATATTGCCGTTTCAATTCCTCAATCTCGGTGAACAGAATACTGAGCGGAATTCGGTTCACAATATACCAGTCCAAGGATTCAACGTAAATATAATTAATCAGCGTATCTGAAGTCTTATCCGTAAAATATTCGCTATCCTCCTGACTAACAATCTGCTTCTTGATCGCTGCTGACAGAGAGCTGTCCTGTACGGACTGTGAAATATTTTCCCCCTGGCTCGTAATAAGGAAATATTCCTGTCGCAGTGTGGATTGCTTCAGCACGGACTGAAACCAAAACGAGTAGTCAATACTAATCCGGGCCATGCCATAGGGCTCGTTGTATCGATCCTTCATATACGCGTAAAGAGACAATAAATAGGGGCTCGTCGATACGTCCCGGAATACGTAATTGTCATCACTAGATACCCAGTGATAGGAAGCCGTCTCCATCCGCTCCAGATTAAAGCCGGAGTTATTTCTAAGCCTCTCGTAGTTTAGCGCCTCCTTAGGCGGGTAGGACGTATATACGCTATGATTGAAATCGAGAATTGTAAAATAAACCGAAGGATTATATAGAAAAAAACTGTTGTTCAGCGTCTTGAATTTTTCCTCCATCAATCTCTTGTTCTCAAGCCCTGGCCGAAGTTCAGGGTTTTGCAAAATGGATCGCACAGTAGAGTCCTGCTCCAGAAAGATCAGCGTTTTGAACGCGATGCTCATTTGATCCTCTAAAGTACGGTACATTTGCTCGAGTTGGGAGTGACTTTGCTGACTGATCTTTTTCTGAACTAAAGTTTCAATATTTTGATAGTTGTAAATATTTAGCGCGCAAAACGGCAAAAGGATCAGTATCACAAAGGCAGAAAACAGCCTGTACTTTAGGCTTTGCGGGATCAGGGTACGCCGTCGATTCACCATCTCGCGGGAAACCTCACTTTATATATCATCTGTCCTTCGATTATAGCACCAAGGCTTCTGCTATTAATGAGGTTAGTCTAAATTGCATCGATTTGTTGTATGTTAGAGGGGGAGAAAGGTGGACACTACGTAGATTTGTTCTATTGTGGCGGACAGACGTAGACTGATATGGAGCCTGCAGACAAAAAAACTCCCCTAAAAAAGAAGGTCCTCTCATCCGAAGCTTAAAAAGCTGCTTGCTGATGAGTTGACCTTTAATGTTATTTTATCCATTCAATCCGAACAGATATAAATTGCCATAACCAAGCAGCGACAATGCGATAGACCCGATGAGCCCCGCCCAGAAAGGCCTGATCCCCAGTCGGCGGAATACGGCAAGATCAACTCCAAGGCCGAGCCCAGCCATTGCTACGGCAATCAGCAAGTAAGCCGCTGCGACGATCATTCCTGTAGCACGCTCTGGAATAATTCCTAACGTATTTACTCCGCTCATCAATAGAAACCCGAGGATAAACCACGGAATCTGAATAGAACGTTTACGAGAAATTCGCGGCCCTGTCCGCTTCTTGCGATTCATCCACATTCCCAGCAATAACGACACAGGCACAAGCATCGCTACACGCGCCAGCTTGACGACAATGGCGATATCTTCAGCCTGGCTTCCAGCTGGTGCCGCCGCTGCGATAACATGGGCAATTTCGTGTAACGTAGCTCCCGCGAAAATTCCGTAGCTATGGGCGGACAGCCCGAATACCGGATACAGAAGGCTGTAAACTAAAGTAAACCCTGTCCCCAGGATGGCGACAACGGCTGCGCCAATGGCCGTCTCCTCGTCCTTGGCCTCCACTTGCGGCGCTATCGCAACTACTGCTGCGGCCCCGCAAATGGCGGTTCCACAAGCCGTGAGAACACCGAGCTTGCCGGGAATCTTAAACCATTTGGCCAAGCCGGCTACGACCGCAATCGTAAATGCAATATGGATAACGGCCATAGCAAGCACCTTTGGGCCTGCTTGAATAATGCTTTGTAAATTCAGCCTCATGCCGAGCATAATAATCCCGAGGCGAAGCAGCTTTTTACTGGAGAAGGAAATGCCGCCAACGATATGCTCTGGCACACCGATGGCAGCCCTCCAAATTAACCCAAGCATAATGGCAATCACGAGATGTCCCATTACGCTTAATAGCGGTAGATAAGACAAAAATTTAGCCGCTATGGCCAGCAGCACGGTTAATCCGATGCCCTGCACAAAACCGAAGCTCTGTCTCCGTTTGAACGGTGCAACCTTTGTCTGTGACTGTACAGTTTGTGCCATGAAGATCACTCCAAGATCGTATTTGTGGAATCCAGCGCTGGTTTATGTTAACTATAAATCCCGGCAGGCCAGATGTGAAATACGGATCTGCTATTTCGATCATAAGCAAAACTGATGATTAAAGTGTTATGATATATCAATTGAAATAAAATGAACTGACGCGGACAGATTGAGAGTCGTCTCGAAGAAGGCTACAATGAGATTATTGAAAGGGGAAGTGAATATGATCGTCGACACCCTACGTGTCTTTGTTACGGTTGCGGAACAACGTCATTTCTCAAAGGCCGCAGAACTTCTGAACATGTCCCAGCCTGGCGTAAGCCAGCACATCCGAAATATGGAGAACGAGCTCGGCACGAAATTAATGCTGCGTTCGCCCAAGCAAGTGAAGCTGACAGAGGAAGGAACAATATTATATCGTAAAGCCAAGCAAATTCTAGGTTTGTATGAGGAAGCCAAGGAGCAAATCCACCTACTGCATGAAGTGGTAACCGGCTCAATCCAGATCGGCGCTAGCTTTACGATTGGAGAATATATTTTGCCCCGGCTCCTTGCCAAATTTGCCGCGCAATATCCCGAGGTCGATCTGGAATTGACCATTGGCAATACGGAGGAGATTGTGGCGGGAATTCGTTCCAATGAGCTTGACCTAGCGCTCGTGGAGGGCAGTGTAGACGATCATCCGGATTTGATCATCACTCCATACATGCAGGATGAAATGATTGTTGTCGCTGCTCCGAAGCATCCCTTGGCTTCTGCTTCAGCATTAAATCCGGCTGATTTAACCGATCAAAATTGGATTATTCGCGAGAATGGCTCAGGCACCCGCGCGTTTAGCGATCATTTCCTGCAAGCGAACGGATTGACCGTCAAGCGTTCATATGTATTCAACAGCAGCCAAGGTGTCAAAGAGGCTGTGTCTGCGGGTTTGGGGATTGCCGTGCTTTCCCGCCTGGCCGTCCGCAAAGAGCTTGAGAACGGTGAACTCTGCGAACTTGCGGTTAGCGGGCCGGCTATGAAGCGGGAGCTGTCCGTTATACGCAACAGACAGGGCTCCCTCACCTTAGCGGCGGAAATGTTCCAGCGGAAGGTACAAGAGCAGCGGAAAGCAGCGGAAATGCCTCGCGATATGCTTGAGCTGCCCGATCCGCTTTAAGGCAATATGCCATACGCAGACCGAGCATCCATCCTCCTGTCCTACTCCTCGTTCTCCACATAGTGTTTGAGCATGGAGAGCTTGTTGTCCCAGAACTGCTCAAAGTAATTCAGCCAGTGCTGCAGCTCTTGCAGGGGATCCGGGTCTAGGCGATATCTCGTCTCTCGGCCTACCTTCCGTTCCCGGACAAGCCTAGCTGAGGACAGGACATGCAAATGCTTGGATACAGCGGTACGGCTCATGGGAAAATGCCCACTGATTTCTTTAACAGGCATTTCCCCCCTGCTAAGCAAATTCAGCAATTGCCGGCGGGTCGGATCAGCTATGGCTTGGAACACGTCATACTTCGGGGCTGCAGACATCTCTAGCCTTCCACGTAAGAGGCCAATTTCTCCACCAGTCCACCCCAGCCTTGATCCATGCGGGGACGTACAATCCCATGAGCCTCTCCAAACTCGGTTATCTGATCAGCACTCCACCCGCCATGGATTAGAGTGAATTCCGTCTGCACGCCTACTTCTACAAGCTCAAAAGACAACGTCCAATCCTTCCCCCATGTAAAAGAAAGTCGATGCGGAGGGCTAATTTCCATCACCTTGCAGGGCGAATTGCCGAATGGCCCCGCATTCAGAACAAACTCGAACCCTTCCTTCGGTTCAAAATTGTTGGGCATAAACCAAGCTGCGATTCCTTCCGAGGTAGCCACCGCCTCCCATACCTTTCCAATTGGTGCATTCAATAAGAGCGTACGCCGAATATCAGGAAGCGAGCCGCCGTTGTCGTGGTTTGCTGGACTCATTTTCAAAATCTCTCCTTATATAGTAGATCTGTTTCGGAAGAATATGAAACCATTTAGTTTCGCATTTCATAGTATGACACCAAAAGGTTTCATGTCAAGATGCAGATTTTTCTTCTTTAGCATGCTCCGAAAGTAATCGTATAATGAAGGCGATACCGTGAGGAACCTTAAAATGCCGCATCCCCTTTATAATTAAGCGGATGCGGCATTCGAATACAAGCAGATACCTGTATCACCTATAGCAGCTATATACTGTTTTCTACATTCAAAATGCCTTCTTGCATCCTACTAATTTACTTTAGCTTGATTTCCAGCAGTCTTGCTGTCTCCGTTTTCGGCAGAGCAACCTTCAGTACGCCCTCTGCCTCGCTCCAGCTCCAGCTGCAATCAAATCCTTGCGGATAGGCGCAGCGAACATCAAGCGACCGGCCCTGGAGCTGGGAAAGGGGCAGGCCGACCTCGGCCGACTCTCCGCGAATGCGCCAGACCGCCAGGTAGACATTGTCTTCGTGGCGCAGGCCCAGACAGATCCAATCGTCCTGCTGCGTCGGTAGACCGAGCGGCCAGAATGGCAGCGCCTGCGGAATATGATGGCGAATCGATTTGTAATAATCGAGCGCTTCTTTGACCAGCTCGCGGCGACGCGGGCTCAGCTCAGCCAGATGACCGCTCTGATGCACCCGCAGCAGCAAGGCGTTCACCATGTTGAATACGACCTCTTCATCGTCGCCTTCACGCAGCGGATACGACCAGATCGCGGATTGCTCCGGCGTAAGCGCAGAAGGTGAAGCCGCGGCGATTGCGGCGTAGTTCACGTAATTTTCCTGATCGCTTGTCGATTGAATGCTATGACGACTAAGCATCGCGTAATCCATCCGCATTCCGCCGCTGGAGCAATTCTCGATGACCAGATCCGGATACCGCGCAAAAATACGATCCAGCCAGCTCAAATAAGCGCGATTATGCTGCAGCAGTCCATCTCCCACACTATCGGCATCCTTCTCCGTCCCGATCCCGGCATTGATGTTGTAGTCCATCTTGATGTATCCTACGCCGTAATCCTCTACGAGCCGCCGAATCACCTCGTCGGCGTGAGCAATGACATCCGGATTCCGATAATCCAGCTGGTACCGGCTGCGATCCTTCACTCGTTGCCCGTGACGCTGGAAGAACCAGCTGTCGTCCGCATCCTTTAGCTTTGGACTGTTAATGCCCATCACTTCAAGCTCCAGCCATAACCCGGGAACCATTCCTTTGCTGCGAATGTAATCCAGCACATACTTGATGCCTTCAGGGAACCGCTCCTTCGACGGAAGCCACTCGCCAACGCCGTCCCACCATTCACCGGAGGCATACCACCCGGCATCGATACAAAAATATTCGCAGCCTACATCGGCTGCCGCATCGATCAGCGGGAGCAGCTTCTCCGTCGTAGGGTCACCCCATAGACAATTCATATAATCATTGAAGATGACCAGGAGCTTGCGATTATCCTCGTTCGGTCTCCGAATCAGACGTCGGTAACGCGTCAATTGCCCAACCGCCTCATCGATAGAGCCTTGTACAGCGCCAACCGCAGCAGGCACTGAAACAAATTCTTCTCCCGGCTGAAGCGAAATCCACCAATGGTTGTCATGCTCTGTCGGCCCACTGATCAGCAGCGTCAGAAGATCGGACTGGTCAATGATTTCCCAATGCCATGAGCCATTATGCTCGATTTGCCAGAACAAGCTCGTCCCAGTCTCTTGATTTTCCAGAATAGCCATAGGGACATGCTCCGCTGCTGACCAGGAGCCTGTATTGCTGCAGGATATCCGCTTGGAGCCCCTGTCAATCAAATGAGACATGCCAAGCTCGGGCAGCAGGTACGTTCGCCACTGCAGCTCGCTTTGCCAGCCGTGGTGCGGAATCGACAGCTTCATTTTGCTGTCCCGATCCTCTATGCCTTCCTTATCAAGTCCGGTTAGGGCGAAGCTGGATACATATTCCACCGCTACCGGCTGCGAGCCTTTATTGATCAGCTCTACCCAGCAGCGGACAATAGCAGTGCGGTCGTAGAACTGAAAATGCTGTACAGCCTGTAGGGAGGTAGCGGGATCGTTCAGAACAATCTCTAGCTTCCGGCCATGATCGTTGCGAGTGTCCTGATGCGTCTCATATTGCAGGCGCAAGCCCGGATAGGTAGCCCGGTGCGTTCTGCCGTGGTACTCCTCCCGATCCTCTCCCGTCAGCTGAAGCTCAAGCAAACGAAAGCCTTTTTTATACGTATCTGATAATCCGCTTATTCTACCCTTTACATCCTGCCAAGGCGTCTGCCCAAAATGCAGCAATAAAATATCCCGTTTGTCCGTTACCTCGAATACGAGATTTAACCCGTTCTCCTCAATTATGATCATCTGACTCACCATTGCAGCACTTCCTTTCAGTTTGTAGCCCGTCCGTTAATCCTCAACGTTCGCTCATTCCATTTATGGTTCATCTTACATTTATAAGCACTTATATATAACTTAACTCAGCACCGGGGAGTGCTGAGTTAAGGAAGGGTATTTCAGGATTCGTTAAGTTATTCTGCGGATCCAAGTTGAATCCAAGCTTTTTGAATTTCGTTGATTGTTTGCTCTTTCGATTGGCTTCCACCAATGTAAGCTTGCATCAACTCACCAAATTTTTGGTGGAATGTATCCAATGAGTAGTTAATGGCCAAGTCGCCGGATGGCTGCACTTGAAGAATTTCTTCCATTTGTTTCGGCATATCCAGATCTGGCAGCGGAGCATCCTTGATTGGAGGAATAACCTTCGCTACGCCAGAGAACCAGTTCTTACCATAATCCGAAGTATACAGCCAGTTAAAGAACTCAATGGTTTCTTTAGCTACTTTAGAGTCTTTGTTAATACGCAGAGCTTGGTCGGCTCCAGTAATAATCAGAGCTTGCTCCGCTTTGTCGCTTACGGGGTAGCCCGCGATTCCGATGTTGATGTCCGGGTTGATTTTCTTGATGGCTTCCTCGTCCCAAGCGCCTTTACCTGTCATAAATGCAGCTTTGCCGGAAGCAAAATCACTGACCTGTGCGTTACTGTCACGCTCTAGTGGCTTGTCTGTTCCGTGTTTGATCGTCAGATCCACAAAATTAAAGAAGTTGTCGGCGAGAACCGGATGCTGCTCGAAAGTCGCATTCCCATCGATAAAGCTCTCAACCAAATCCTTCGCGCTCATGTTGGCATCCTGGGCTGCCGCATCCACGAAATGCTGGAATACGTGCTTCCATACCCACCATTCTTTATAAGCATTGGCAAAAGGAGTGATGCCTTTCGCTTCGAGCTTGGCGATAGCGTCTTCCAGCTCAGCTATGGTAGCAGGCACTTGCGTGATCCCGGCTTCCTCAAGCAAATCCTTGTTGTAAATCATCATGAACAGGTTACCTTTAATCGGAAGTCCAAGAACCTTACCTTCCGAAGAAGACATATTCGAGCGAACAGCATCCGTCATCGCTGCAGCGAGCGGCTCACCCGTCAAATCAGCACTGTACTCCGCAAAGGTATCGATATCTCCACCTGCAGTCGTCTGGAATACGTCAGGCGTGCTGCCAGCCGCGATTCTGGATTTAAGCACCGTATTATAGTCGGCCTGCATAATTTCCAGGTTGATCGTTACGTTCGGTTTAACTTTTTTGTACTCTTCAATATAAGCATTAAATGCATCTGTGTATTCTGGAGAAGCCGTAAACATGTTAATCGTTACCGGTTTGGAGGAATCAGCGTTACCACCTTCGCCTGCCGTACCGTTTGCCCCATTGTTGGCTGCATTATTGCCGCCGCATGCCGACAGAAGTCCCATTAACAGCACTAGACTGAAGGACATGGCCAGAAATTTCTTCTTCATAAGTTTTTGCCCCCACTTTCTTTGGTTAGTATGTCTATGAGACTATTCTAAAGAAATGGACTCTTGATAAAAATGTAGATAAGTGGCACATTGAGGGTAAAAAAGTGTAGTTCTCCCTCTGTTCACTTTTTATCCTCCCTTGGCTGGGCGCGGTATTCCGATGGCGATAAACCATAGTAGTTGCGGAACGCTTTACTGAAGTAGTTCTTGTCCTTATATCCCAGCATCTCCGAGATATCCTGGATTTTCAAAGAGGAATCGTCAAGCAAAATGCAGGCCTTATCCATTCTCACCTTCTGCATGTACTCATGAATCCCGAATCCAAACTGCTGCTTAAACAGCTTCATCAAGTACTCCCGGCTCAGGAAATATTTTTCGGTAAACATGGAAATTTTGATGTCCTCAAAATAATGCTGGTCGATATAATCCTTGATATCTTCGACGTTAAACGGGCGGTTAACGACCATCGATTGGCGAATCTGCTCACTATAATATTCTAGGATGCGATGGAGCAGCTGCTCGTATTCATCCGTTGTGCTAAAATCTCTGGATAATTCCACCCCAACCAGCGAGCTATGCGAGCCGGAGGCGGGCAGCTTGTCCGGGGCTACGCCCAAATCCAGCGCCATATCGTTGAACAAGACAATAATATCCCGAATCATCCGCTCTGCTTCTCCGATCGTGAAGCTGTCCGCCTCTTTTATTTTTTGCGTAAATTCCCCAAAAGCGATCCTCGCATGATTCGTATTTCCGGATTCCAAGGCACTGCGAAGAATCGGCATTCGGCTCGTAAAGGAAAGAACCTCCGGTGTGCTCACTCTTCCTTTAACGCCAAATACAGTGGCCCCATTCATCCTGTGCAAATCGATGGCAAAAATCGACGCCCGCGCTTCCTCGTAGGAATCGGCTAACTGCGAAACCTCCTCATACACTTGCCCGATCCCCGCCGCCGATACAATGCCAAATAGATCGCTTAACGTATACCCGACCTTTTTCAACAAATAATCCGCCCGGAAGGCGTGATCCTCCGGATAGCCGCCCTGCATCGTAAAGATCGCGATAATTTCCCCATCCTGCTTCGGATTAGGAAAGCTGAAGCAAGTGACGTCTTCCATAGCCACTTCGTTAATGACATTCGCCACGGCAAAATATAACAGCTCTGTGTCCCGGTTAAAGCGATGATCCCGGACATGCTGCAGATTCATAATTTTCAATACGAGCGCACCAAAGCGATTATCCTCTTTATCCGCGCCAATGAGCGGCAAAAACGCCTGATTGCTTTGTTTTTTGAAGCCGCGCTCAATGATGGATAGGTAAATTTTCTCCTTCAATTTAGGAAGAGACATGTTGAACGCAATATTCTTTGTAATCAGCTCGCTATGGGTCTGCCGCTTGGCTTCGAGCAAATCGACAGCCTTCCGCAGGGCTTGATTCAGATCCTGCCGATTGATCGGCTTCAGCAAGTAGTCCACTACCTTCGAGTGGATCGCCTGCCTTGTAAACTCAAAATCGTTATAACCGCTGATCACGATCGTGAGCAGCTCGGGATAGTCAGTTTCGACAATCCGCAGAAACTCTACCCCGTTCATTTCCGGCATTTTCATATCCACCATCACGAGATCCGGCCGGTGCTTCTTTAGCATGTCCAGTCCAGTCACGCCGTTCGTGGCCTCCAATACTTCTTCGACCTGCAGTCCGTCCCAGTCGCCCAAAATTTTAATGGCTTCGCGCAGCGGCTCTTCGTCGTCTATAATCAGTACTTTATACATGTCCTGCGCCTCCCCGTGGTATCATCATCGTCATTTCCGTTCCCGATACATCGCTTTGAATCGCTAGTCCCGACTGATCTCCATACAGCAGCTTCAGGCGGGTATTCAAATTTTTCAATCCAATATTCTCCCCTTCTTGCTCCTCCCAATCCACTTCAAAGGTATGCAATATCTGCTCCAGCCTGGCCGGGGCAATGCCTGGCCCGTTGTCATAGACCGATATGATAGCATGGCTCTCGCTCACCATGGCCCGAACGACAATATTAATCGGTGTGGATACTTTCTCCACCGCATGCTTGATCGAATTTTCCACCAAGGACTGGATGGACAGCTTCGGAATTTGCAGCTCCATCAGCGACTCGTCCCAATCGATTTCTACCTGGAGCCGGCTGCCGAATCTTGCGCTTTGCAGCGCTAAGTAACGCTCAATATGCTTCAGCTCTTCCCTAGCGTATACGATATCTTTGCCGCTGATGCAGTACCGCAGCGTGAGGGCTAGGGCATCCACCATATCGGCCACATCATCGTTTCCGCTCTTCAAAGCTTTTGTCGATATAGCCTGCAGCGCATTATAAAGAAAATGGGGATTGATCTCCGCTTCCAGCGCCTTGAGAATCGCATTTTTCTCCACCAGCTTCATACGGTAGCGTTCATTGATCAAGTCATTTGTCCGCCGCACCATCTGGTTGAAGTGCCTTGTCAAGTAGGCAATTTCATCCCTGCCCTGCACGGGAGCTTCCTCATCGAACGTTCCTTCACTGAACCGCCGCATATGGCGAGAGAGCCGATTTAGCGGCCTCGTAATGGCATTGGAGGTTAAGGTTACGAGAAATACTGATATTACCAGAAAAATAAGTCCGATCAAATAACTCAAATTTCTCGCCTTCGTTGCCGCTTCATATATGCTGCTGTAAGGAATCGGTTTAACCAGCTTCCAGCCGTCCTCCTGTCCGACATCGTAAACGACAAGGTAACGCTTGTCCTCATTTGACCACGTGACAGGGCTCCCCGTATCATCGCTGCTGCTCTGAAGCCAATCGGCAGAGCTGATCGCCTCATAAACTTTTGGGTCATCCAAATGGAAGGGAACATTATTCGGATCCAGGAACAGCAAGTGCTCCCCTTCTTCGAACGGAATATCGCTCATAATGCTGTCCTTCACCGTCGGCTTCAAGTAAAACGATAGGACGGCCTTCGGCTCTCGCGAAGCAATCGAGCGCAGCACGCGGTGGTAGCCCATGAATTCCGGCTCGGTAATCATGGGATAGCCGCTAACCGCATCCGGCATAACAAAAGACTGAAATGACCGGTTCTGCGGGCTGTTCATAGCCTCCTGATACCACGGCTGCTCATCAATTCCACCCTGGTAGCCGACTCTGATGCTAATATTGTAAGCCTCCTTGGAAATCGAATAATATTTCTGCTGATCGATCAAATACAAATAAATGCTCTCCAGGTCTTTGCGGCTGTAGAACATATCCCTTAAATAATCTTCA
Source organism: Paenibacillus lentus (assembly GCF_042714055.1). Classification (GTDB taxonomy): domain Bacteria; phylum Bacillota; class Bacilli; order Paenibacillales; family Paenibacillaceae; genus Fontibacillus; species Fontibacillus lentus_A. The sequence goes on along the minus strand of NZ_JBHGVC010000004.1, from coordinate 288,998 downwards.
AGATACATTCGGGCTGCATAATCATTCCCTTCTTGCATGACCGCCCGAATAATCTCGTCATATTTGTTATGCGGGAGCGAGAATTGCTCAATTCCGTCCAAATAATCCTCCAGTTTCTGGTTCACAAGCATCAAGTTGTTCGTCGTGCTGGCAATGCTATTATTGACCGACTCCTTCTGGAGCATCTGATAAGATATCACCGTAAGCGAGCCCACGATAAGTATAATTATTGACGTAAAAAGCAAATTAAGCTTATTGACCAGTCTGCGAGACATCCGTTCAATAAGCAATTTCATAGCAGCTGTTAATCTTTTCATCATGCTGTGCTATCCCCCCCACAGTGCTACAGTTTACCTTTTTACCCTTAACTGTTTTCTTATGTCCATTTAGCCGGGTTTGCGGCTGAATTATAATTATTATAGCCGAAAACGACAGAGTGTATAGAAAGGGCTGCTCTCTTGTCTGTAGAAAAAACGTTGCGAAAAAGAGGTGCGATATGTTCAAACTCGGGAGAAAATGGGCTGAAAGATTGGAATTCGGCGCTTTTACGTTGCCCGTTCTAATCAGCATTGTAGCCGTATTCTATTATCCATTTATGATGACGATTCGCTATTCCTTAACCAAATGGAACGGTATATCTAAAAACCCCAAATTCGTAGGCCTGGATAACTTCAAGCAAATATTCAGCGGGGATGCCAACTTCATGAATGCAAGCTGGTTCACAATCAAATATGCGATTTTGTATATCCTGCTGGTGAATGTGCTGGCGATTCTGCTGGCTCTTGTCCTGGACATGAAGCTGAAATCCACGACCTGGCTAAGAGCCGCCTTTTTCATTCCTTATATTCTTAGCTTGGTTATCGTCGGTTTCATCTGGAAATTTATCTTCATGCAGGGCTTTGAATCGCTCGGAGCGAGCACGGGCTGGGGGATATTCAAGCTTAGCTGGCTGGGCGAACCGAATCTTGCGTTTATTTCCGTGCTGCTCGTCTCCATTTGGCAGTCGGTCGGTTTCTATCTCGTTATTTACATCGCCGGCTTGCAATCGGTGCCGGACGATATGAAAGAAGCAGCTAAAGTGGATGGCGCTGGCCCTGTACGCCGGTTCTTCAGCATTACGCTGCCTTTGCTGGCCCCGTCCATCACCATCTCTGTCTTTATGGCGCTGACGAACTCCATCAAAGTATTCGATGTCATCCTGTCCCTCACGGGCGGCGGACCTGGCGGTACAACCTATAGCGTCGCTTATGACATTTATCGCGATACGTTCCAGAACAATCTGTATGGATATGGTACAGCCAAGGCGCTCATTCTATTTGTCGCGGTGCTGATCATTACCGTGATCCAATTGACGATCTTCAAACGCAGGGAGGTTGAGGCATAATGACGAACAAAAAGGCAGGCCGTATCGTCTTTGAGGTATTCATGGTCATCCTCTCGCTGCTGTTCCTGTACCCATTGTTCTTGACCATTATCAACTCTTTGAAGAGCTTCTCCGAAGTTATGACGGACGTCATTGCTCTTCCGAAAAGCTTGGCCTTCGAGAACTACAGCTATGTATGGAAATACATTAACTATCCGAGATTGTTCTTGAACAATACCGTAATTACCGTGCTCGGGCTGGTCGGGATCATTCTGATCTCCTCCATCGCTGCATATAAGCTGGCTAGAACGAAATCCAAGATGAGTAACCTGATTTACTTCATTTGCATTATGCCGATGCTGATCCCGTTCCAATCGATCATGCTGTCTGTACTGCAAATGGCGAAGAATCTGAATCTTTCGGACAGCACTTGGGGCCTCGGCATCCTGTATTGGGGCTTTGGCGCACCGCTGGCCATGTTCATTTACCACGGCTTCGTGAAGGGGATTCCGAAGGAAATTGACGAGAGTGCGACGATTGACGGCGCTTCCGGTTTCCGCCTGTTCTTCCAGGTAATCTTCCCGCTGCTGAAATCGGTAACGACAACGATCATTATTATTGACGTTATGTGGATCTGGAACGACTTCCTGCTTCCACTTCTTATGGTCAACGGCTCTCCGACCACGAAGACATTAACGTTGGCAGCTTATACCTTCGTAGGACAATACACCTCGGATTGGCAATATGCCATGACGGCGATGGTTATGGCTGTCCTGCCATCCATCATCGTGTTCATGTTCCTGCAAAAGCATATTGTCAAGGGTGTTGTTGCCGGAGCGGTAAAAGGTTAAGCAGTAGAAGCATCTGTTTACAGCATATAAAAAACGCCGGGTTCTGCGGTTTAATTCCGCTACCCGGCGCTTTTCTCTTGCTGCTCCCAGCTATCTCTTCTTGTTGTTAATGATCCCCGCCTGGAAGTTGAGAAGGCTGATCATTTCCTCTGCATTCTGATGAATTCCATCACTTTGCATACTATTTGCCGGACGACTCATATGGTTAGCAGCAGGGGCCGATTCAGCATCCTCCTGAAGCTCACTAATTAATATTTGCGTACCGTCCGCTTTCACTAAATATTGCCTGATATAGCCGCCCTCCCGGCTGGTTACTAGCTTTCCGGAATGATCTTCCTTCTTCTGCTCTTCGTCTGACTCCGATTCCTCTAAGGAAAATTTATATTCTAAGGGAGCCTGACTCCGGCTGATATTCTGCGCCTGTGGAGAAGCAACGTTATAATTGTGCCCTATATTGTTCCCGAATGAGATACGCATATTTAACCTCATCTCTTTAATTAAATTTCACCAGAACGCTCCTAACCTGTATATCGGTAAGATTTTTGAGATACTTTAGCATAAGAACCCTGATGAAGTTCCTTAGCTCTATTCTTCTTAGCATCCTGCCATACCGCTTTCATGCAGGCATCCGGTTTGATACAATTCTAATGAGAGATGATAATGATGAAAAGAGGCTGATTCCCGTGAGAGACGAAATCATCAACAGATTTACCTCCTATGCCCGAATCGATACGCAGTCCAATGAAGATAACGAGATTTGCCCGTCTACTCCTGGACAACTCACTTTGGCGAGACAGCTGGTTCAAGAGCTGCAAGAGATCGGTATGGAGGACGCCAGTATGGACGACAACGGCTATGTCATGGCCACCCTCCCCGGCAACACGGTCAAAGACGTACCGGTTATCGGATTCCTTGCTCATCTGGATACGGCTACCGATTTCTCAGGCGCTAATGTACAGCCGCAAATCGTTGAGAATTACGATGGCGGAGACATTCCATTGGGGGAAGCCGGAAATATCGTGCTATCCCCCCGGGAATTTCCGGAGCTGCACAAATATATAGGACATACGTTGATTACGACAGATGGCACCACCCTGTTGGGCGCTGACGATAAAGCGGGGATTGCCGAAATTATGACCGCGATGGCCTATTTAATTAACCATCCCGAGATCAAGCATGGCACCATCCGGGTCGCCTTTACACCCGACGAGGAAATCGGGAGAGGGCCGGAGCGCTTCGATATAGCTGCTTTTGGCGCCGACTTTGCCTATACGGTGGATGGCGGGCCCTTGGGTGAGCTGGAATATGAAAGCTTCAATGCCGCTACAGCGAAAATTACGTGCAGAGGGGTAAATGTACACCCGGGAACAGCCAAGGGCAAAATGATCAACTCGGCGAAGATCGCCATGGAATTTAACGCCCGGCTTCCGGTCGGCGAAGCGCCCGAGCATACCGAGGGGTACGAGGGCTTCTATCACCTCTCCTCCATCAAGGGGGATGTGGAGCAAACCCGGCTGCAGTACCTCATTCGCGATTTTGACCGCCAGCAATTTGAGGCCCGAAAAGCTAGAATAGAGAGCATTGTCCATGACTTAAAGGCTCAATACGGTCAGGACAAACTTGTCCTCGATATCCGGGACGAATACTACAACATGCGTGAAAAAATCGAGCCGGTCATGGACATCGTGAACGTCGCCGCCGAGGTCATGAAAGGCCTTGGGATCGAGCCGATCATGACCCCGATCCGGGGCGGCACCGACGGCTCCCAGCTATCCTACATGGGACTGCCGACGCCTAACCTGTTTACCGGAGGCGAAAATTATCACGGCAGATTCGAATACATTTCGGTAGATAACATGATCAAGGCAACCGAGGTTATTATCGGTATTGCAAAGCGGTTTGAGGAGCAAGCGCAGTCGTAAGCGGACTGCGTCTTGTTCTTCTTTGTTTAGATAAAAAAATCTACCTCCCATGTTACTGAGGGCGGTAGATGTCTGAGCAGAAATCCGGTTATCGGCTTCCTTTAATATATGGTTCCCCTGCGGCCTTAGGCCCCTCTGCTTTGCCGACGAAGCCGGCCAGTACGATAATCGTGAGCACATATGGCAGCATTTGAATGAATGCAGTAGGAATATAAGCAGAGAACCCAAGCACTTGTGCCGAACTATTCAGTGCCTGCACACACCCGAAGAAGAGGGAAGCGCCCAGCACGCCGAAAGGATTCCATTTTCCGAAAATGACCGCAGCGAGAGCAATGTAACCCTGTCCCGAAATCGTGCTATAGGAGAAGTTACTGGTTGTCGTTAGGGTAATGATCGCTCCGCCTAAACCCGCTAGTGCCCCACTAATCAGCACGCCTGTGTAACGCATTCTTCCAACATGGATCCCCATTGTATCCGCTGCTGCCGGATGCTCGCCAACAGCACGCAGTCGCAAGCCAAATGAGGTCTTAAATAGAAGATACCCGCACAATATGACGACGAGTACCGACAGATAAGAGGTTGGGTACGTCTTGAAGAGCATCGGCCCGAGATAAGGAATTTCGCTTAACCAGAGAATATCCCATTTTGGGATTAGTGTCTTGAGCGTTGTTGTCTGTGCCGACCCGTTAAACAGCTGCTTCGTTAAATAGATGGACAAGCCCAGCGCCAGGAAATTAATCGCCATCCCATTAACGACCTGATGGGCACGAAAGGTTACGGATGCGACAGCATGCAGAATAGATAACAGGACACCTGCCAGTGCGCCTGCAGCCAGCCCGAGCAGCGGAGAATCCGTCCATAAGGTTACGACAGCGCTTGCAAAAGCTCCAATGATCATTAATCCTTCGAGGCCGATATTGACGACACCCGATTTTTCAGAGAAAACCCCGCCAAGCGCTGCGAAGATCAAAGGGGTTGCATATATAACGCCATTATGGATGATCGTTGTGAGAATGCTTAGTAATTCCATGTTTAAGCCCCTCCCTTTCTGCCGGGAAGCGGTATTTTTTTGAAGAGGCCGAGAACGCTCTTGGCAATATCGCTGGAAGCTATAAAGAAAATGATAAACGCAATAACGATGCGGATGATTTCATAAGGAACATCGGAAGCCATTTGCATATTTTGCGCTCCGAAGGTAAGGGCTCCGAACAGGATCGCGCCTAATATAACGCCAATCGGCGTATTCGAACCAATTAATGCAACAGCAATACCGTCGTATCCTACGCCGGGAAACACGCTAGAGATGGTCATATAACCGTAAACGCCAAGGCCTTCCGAGGCTCCACCTAAACCTGCAAGAGCACCGCTGACAAACATCGCCTTTATAATATTGCTCTTAACGTTCATGCCTGCGTACTTGGCAGCCGATGGGTTAGAGCCTACCGCACGCAGTTCAAAGCCTTGCTTCGTTCTCCACAGCAAAAAGTACATCAGGAACGCGAACAGCAGCGCAATGATGATGCCTAAGTGAATACGGGCTCCTTGAAACAAATCACTCAGCCAGCCAAAAGAAATCGACGCCGTCGGCTGAATATCAAGACTTCTTTCCGACTCCGCCTTCATATAGGTACGAATCAAATAATTCGTCAATATAAAAGCAATCCAGTTCATCATAATCGTCGTAATAACCTCATGAACTCCACGCTTAGCCTTCAAATAGCCTGGAATCGCTCCCCATAAACCAGCGGCAATGGCTGCAGCGAGAAGAGCGAGCGGGATATGGAGAAAAAACGGAAGCTTGAAGAAAATACCGACAGCTACCGCGGCTAGCTGCCCAACAAGAAATTGCCCTTCAGCACCGATATTGAACAACCCTGTACGAAACGCAAATGCAACCGCCAGCCCTGTAAAAATCAAAGGTGTTACTTGTCTGATCGTCTCTCCCATCAAATACGGACTGCTGAATATTCCATCAAAGAAGGAAGCGTATGCGCTGATCGGATTATAGCCAGCCAGCAACATAGCTACCGCACCTACTAGCATAGCTAATAGGATCGAGACAAAAGGAACACCTACGTTGTTCTTCTTCATGTTAAGATTCATCTGCGGTCTCCTTCCCCTTGATACGGCCCGACATCAAAAGTCCCAGCTCCTGTTCGGTTGTCTCCTTAGGATCCACAATACCTACAATTCTTCCTTCATAGATGACTGCAATCCGATCGGACAAACTCAATATTTCCTCCAGTTCGAAGGACACTAACAAAACAGCCTTTCCCTGATCACGCTCATGGAGTATTTGACGATGGATAAATTCGATTGCCCCAACATCAAGCCCGCGCGTTGGTTGGGCCGCGATCAGCAGCTGAGGATTGCCTTCGATTTCTCGTGCAATGACCGCCTTCTGCTGATTGCCGCCGGATAAGGCTCGAATCTTGGCGGATTCACTTGGCGTACGAATATCGAACTTGTCGATCAGCTTTCGAGCATGGGACTTAATCGATTTCTCAATTAATAATCCCCGCTTGTTAAATTTCTCTTTGAAATAGCTATTCAGCACTAGATTTTCAGAGAGCGTCATATCCATAACAATGGCCGTACGGTGACGATCTTCTGGAATATGAGCGACTCCCATCTCGTTAATCTGCCTGGTATGAAGTCCTGTAATATGATCTCCGGCCAGGACGATTTCGCCGGATTGAACTTGCCTTAATCCTGTGATGACCTCAACTAACTCCGATTGGCCATTGCCATCAACTCCAGCAATCCCGACGATCTCACCGCCGTATACTTCAAGGTCAATCCCGTGGAGTGCCTCCAATCCACGATTGTCCCGTGCTCGAACATCACGAAGACTTAAAACGAGTCCTTCCCGTTCCTTCTCTTCCTTGTCTAGCTGCAGTGTTACTTTTCGACCTACCATTTTCTCCGCCAACTCTGCTTCATCCGTGTCTTTGACCCTCAAGGAGTCGCATACTTTCCCCCGGCGGATCACGGTTACGGCATCTGCGATGGCTAGTATTTCTTTGAGCTTATGTGTAATAAGAATGACCGTCTTGCCTTCATCCGTCAGATTTTTCATAATGCTCGCTAGCTCCTGAATTTCCTGCGGGGTTAGAACGGCTGTCGGCTCATCAAATATTAGAATATCAGCGCCTCGATACAAGGTTTTCAGAATTTCCACGCGCTGCTGCATACCGATCGAGATATCCCTGACCTGACTGTTAAGGTTGATCTTAAGTCCGTATTGATTCGATAGAGTCTCGATTTCTTTCGAAGCCTTGTGATAATCTATCGAAGTTCCCTTGCGAGGCTCAGCTCCAAGAATGATATTCTCAAGAACTGTAAATTTATCAACGAGCATAAAGTGCTGATGAACCATCCCGATCCCTAGCTGAATAGCCATCTGCGGATCTGATACCTTTACAGGTTTTTCATGAATCCGTATTTCTCCCTGATCAGCTTGATACAATCCGAACAGGATGTTCATCAATGTAGATTTACCGGCTCCGTTCTCACCTAATAACGCATGAATCTCACCCTTCACCACTTGAAAAGAAATATCGTCGTTGGCCTTCATGCCGTAGAACGTTTTGGTGATGTTCTTCATCTCTACTGCAAGAGTCATACCTGCCACCTCCTATGGGTCACTTTGACCACCTGTCCGAAGGAAGGGCATTGCTGCTCTTCCCTCGGACGCTATACGCCGTTCAGATCATGGAAACTGTTTGGAAAATTCATCATGCGTACGAGGAACGACAATTTTGCCATCAATAATTTCCTGACGGAATTGAGTGACTTTCTCCAGGATCTCAGCGGAAACATTGACCGAAGAGGTATCTGCAATCGACACGCCGCCCTCATTCAATCCGTACTGAACCTCCTTGCCTCCCTGGAATCTACCTTCCAAGAAATCCTTGGAGATCTGTATGACTGCGTTATCTACACGCTTGATCATGGAGGTCAGCGTTACTTCTTCGCCAAATCGCAGGGATTGATCCATATCCACCCCGATCACCCACACTTCTTTACCTGCCTTTTTACGCTCAATTGCTTCGTTAAACAAACCGTCTCCAGTCCCGCCTGAAGCGTGAAAAATAATATCGGCACCCTGGTCATACATAGTGGCTGCATTTTGCTTGCCTAAATCCGGAGCCCCGAACGATCCTACGTAAGCGGTTGCAATTTCTGCGTCAGGATTAGATAGCTTTACTCCTGCTTTAAAACCGATTTCAAAACGGTTGATGGTGGCGCTGTCCATGCCGCCAATAAATCCGACTTTGTTCGTCTTGGTCGTCAGTCCCGCAATGACACCCACTAGGAAACTGCCTTGCTCTTCTCTGAAGGTTACAGCTACTACATTGGCGGGGATATCTCCGCCCAGGTTAGAATCGATAATTGCAAACTTCGAGTCAGGATTTGCCCCAGATACTTTCTTAATCGCCTCCTCTAGCGGAAAGCCGATACCGTAGGTTAAATCCCATCCCTGCTTTACAAAATTATTCACATTTGTCTCATAATCGGCGTTAGACTTACTCTCCAAATACTTGACCTTGACGTTTTTCTCTGTCTCGCCAAGCTTCTGCAATCCGCTCCATGCCCCCTGATTAAAGGAGTTATCATTGACACCGCTTGCATCAGTAACCATACCAATTTGCTTAGAGCCTTTAGGATCAGCACCACTATCCCCTGAGCTGCTTCCTTTGGCATTGCCGTTGTTCCCTCCTGCTCCGCAAGCCGACAGAACCAATACACTAATAAGGAGTACCGACAATAACGCATGAAATCTGAAAACAATCTTTTTCATATCCATTTTCCCCCTCAATCTTCTTCATGCCTATTCAGGTAAATGCGGCATCGAGCCGTTCTGCGTTACTACCTTCGATGAAACTTCAATCGCTCTCTGAGCCGATTTTCGAATATCTTGAGTCCTGTAATATTTCGCTAGAAAACTGCCAATAAAAGAATCTCCAGCTCCCGTCACATCAATGGCTTTGACATGCGGCGGCTTCAGATGAATGATGTTTTGTCCCTCCAGAAACAAGCAGCCCCCCTCACCCATTTTCAAAATAGGATGCGGCACAAGTTCAGCAAGCTTCATTAGAATACGTGTTGGTTCAATCGCTCCAGTCAGATACATCCCCTCTTCAAGATTCGGAAACAAGAAAGTGATGCCGTCCAGAAAATCAAACAGAACCTCTTTATGATCTCTTAAGTTATAGGTTGAACTCGGATCCAGCGCGACTGGAATCCCTTGGCTCAGGGCAATTCCTTTGGCGTGGGTAATCGCTTGTCTTGGCTTGTCCGCAAACAAACTGTAGCCGGATAAATAGAGCAGCTTGCTTTGCTCTACATTAACAATATCTTCACTGCCCAGCTCCAAATTAGCGCCACGGTCAACGATCATGGAACGTTCGCCTGTATCGTTATCGATCATGACAATGATTTTTCCGGTAGGATGGAGAGGATCTGCTTTCACCTCGCAGCGAATCCCGTATTTCCTGGCATGAGCCAGGAGATGGAACCCAAAAGGATCATCTCCCACTCTGCCAATCAATTGGCATTCCACACCTTCGTGCGCAATCCAAGCGGCAACATTATTGCCTTGCCCTCCACAGTGCAGCCGAATGGATGCATCGGTATCCGTACCGTAATTCATCACGTCCCGATGGACGATAATATCCGATACTAGGTCACCGATTACCGTAATCATGACCGATGGTAGGCAACCGCAATTTGCGCCGCCGTCAAAGCGTTATTTTTCATCAATTTGATGTTCGACTGCAAGCTTTGTCCGCCTGTACTCTCTTTGATTCGAGTAAGAAGGAACGGGGTAACTTCCTTGCCGTTAATGCCAAGCCCTCCTGCATCTTCAAGCGCCTTCGCAATGGTGGATTCCACTAGCTGAGGATTAAGCTCGGCTTCAACAGGAATCGGAACAGTCACGGAAACAGAACCTTTTAATTGGAGTTCCTCTTTTACTTTAAGCAGCTTGACGAGCTCTTCCTTCTCAATCTTCTCTACAGGCAGTCCAGAATCCCGAACATAGAAGCCAGGATAGCGATCTGTCCCAAAGCCGTATACAGCTACACCAAAAGTCTCCATATATTCCACCGACTTAGGGATATCGAGAATCGACTTTACACCGGAGCTAACAATACAAATATTCAAATCTGCCAACGTTGGCAAGTCTGCCGAAATGTCATATGTTTCATTCACGCCACGGTGAACCCCACCCAATCCGCCTGTCGCAAAGAAACGAATGCCTGCTAATTCAGCAGCATAAGCGGTTGTAGCTACTGTGGTTGCGCCAACCATGCCGAGTGCAAGTACTTTTGGAATATCGCGAATACTTGCTTTGAACACGTTTTTATCCGTACCTAATCGTTCGATTTCTTCCTTTGACAGACCTACACATATTTTGCCATCCATAATCGCAATTGTTGCAGGAACTGCTCCCTCTTCGCGAATCAACTGCTCTACCTCTAATGCCATCTTCACGTTGTCAGGGTACGGCATGCCGTGAGAAATGATCGTAGATTCCAGGGCGACAATCGGTTTGCCTTCTGCCAGCGCAGTTTTGACTTCTTCATTGAGTTTCAGAAATTCCATTTCGGTGTTCCTCCTTGGGTGTGGTTTTATATTCAGTGATGGTTACATCACTTCATATCGCGTTTTGTCTATCGATGGCAATTTGTTTTATAAAAATAGGCCTTAGCCTATTTTTTGTTCTACCAATGATGCTCTGTGGATAAGCGTCGGAGCTACGAGGGTCCTTTTCGCTGCCGGGTCTTCGGAATGAATTTGCTCTATGAGCATATTGAGAGCAAGCTCTGCTATGTCTCGCTTAGGCTGGCCAATGGTACTGAGCGCTGGAAACATGTATTCTCCGGTTCGAATATCATCTACCCCAAGCACCCCGATATCCACTCCTACTCTATATCCACTCTCATATATTGCCCGGTATACGCCTAGGGCACGCTCATCCCCAGATACGAAAATGGCCTTGGTGCCTTCTGACTGAATTTGTCTCAAGCTTTGCTGATAAACAGACTCTAAATCCGATAAACCAAAAATATGCTTGCTCTTGATTCCTTGCTCCAAACAATATTGTTGAAAGCCCGAGGCTCGATCCTGATTAATCGGGGAGCCTTCGCTTCCAAGAAGAAGAACGAAATCCTGATAACCGTAGGAATGAATCGTCTTGGCACCGACATATCCCACATATTGATTGTCTACATCAACATACGAGGTGTCATACCTGCTGACATCCTTGCCAATAACAACAAATGGAACAGAGATATCCTTCAAATAAGTTATTCTCTTATCCCCAATATTGGGATCAAACATGATGGCGCCGTCGCACATCCCATTCTTAACGAGGTAGAACCCATCGTTCTCATCCTCTTCAAAGCTATCGGGTGACGATGGTGAAATCACCATTCGGTATCCCTGCTTCTTCATCACACGGTGAAGCTCATGGAGGAATTCGTTATGAAAGGTTCCCCAGTACATTCCCCGTCTTCGGTCAATGAATACTACAATTTGATTGGTCTTCATCTCTTTCAGGCTTCTAGCCAGCAGGTTGACCTTAAAGCCAAGCTCTTCAATGACCGCTTGCACTTTAGCTCGGGTTTTGTCCTTCACATTCGGATCGTTATTAATAACTCGAGAAACGGTACGAATAGACATTCCGCTTTTTTGCGCCACATCCTTAATCGTTACTCGGCTCATCTGAACACTCCTATAATTCTTTGCCATCGTTGGCATTTCTATTTGACTTTAGAATACTTCCAACTGACTTCTCTGTCAAGCACTTTAATTTTTATATAAAAGGAGCTATTCTGAAAGCTCAGGCAATAAGATTACTGCTGCACTTGCAGTCAAATGCATTTTTTAGCACAATAAGTTCAATCCAATCCATTGAACTGTACTTACAATTCATTCGTACATTAAGGAGGTACTAATGAAAATTAGAGTATCTGCAGTACAATATCATCTTCATACGATCCGCTCGTTCGAGGAATTTGCCGAGCAATGCCGGCATTATGTTAGAACGGCAGCCGAATATGATGCCGAATTCATTTTGTTTCCTGAATTTTTCACGACGCAATTGATGTCGATCGGGGACGAGCAGGGCCATGCGCTGACCATTAACGATCTTCCCGACTTTACGAACCGATATTTAGAGCTCTTCACGGCCCTGGCGAAAGAGAGCGGCACCCATATTATCGGGGGAACCCATGTTGTACGCAAAGCCGGCAAGCTGTATAATTCGGCTCATTTGTTCTATCCGGACGGCAGGATCGCCGAGCAGCCCAAGCTCCACATCACCCCAACAGAAGTGAAGGAATGGAATATGAGCGCGGGCGATGGGCTCCAAGTGTTCGAGACGGACAAAGGGACGATCGCCATGCTAACTTGCTATGATATCGAGTTTCCGGAAATCGTGCGAATGGCCAAAGCCAAAGGTGCGGACGTAATATTCTGCCCATCCTGCACCGACGACCGTCACGGCTTCCATCGCGTTCGCTATACGAGCCATGCCCGAACGATTGAGAACCAAATTTACGTCGTCCTGACGGGAACGGTCGGCTCACTGCCGACGGTGGACTTCATGCGGGCCAATTTCGGACAGGCCGCGATCATTACGCCGAACGACATTCCATTCCCTCCGCGCGGGCTGCTGGCAGAGGGCGAAATCAACCATGACATGATCGTTACCGCCGATCTTGATCTGGAGCTGCTCTACCAAGTCCGAGACAGCGGATCGGTAACAACCTGGCGAGATCGCCGCACCGATTTGTATACGGATTGGAAGTAGCTAACCGGTCATCCTGACGTATCAGCACCAACGATTGTTGGAATTAGCAGGATGATTCGTCATGGAACCTGTCCAACCTGTCTACCTGTCCATCTGCCTGTTAAGGAGGCTTGTTCATGTATCGTAAGGAGCTATATGTGTTTGACGGGAGCCTCCCTGTTCCCGCGGTCATTCGAAATTATGAACAGCGTGACTTCCCCGGTCTGATCGCTATCCAGCAGGAGAGCTTCCCTCCCCCCTTTCCGCCAGAGCTTTGGTGGAATACAGAGCAGCTCGGCAATCACATCAGGCTGTTCCCGGAAGGAGCATTATGTATCGAAGTCGATGGGCAGATCGCCGGCTCGATGACAGGACTGCTTGTCGGGGACGAAGCCGTTCGTCCAGGGCATGCCCATACATGGGAAGAGGTGACGGACGGCGGATATATCTGCAACCATAATCCCCATGGCGACACGCTATACGTTGCCGACATTAGTGTCCGCCCGACTTACCGGAAGCTGGGGCTTGGGAAATGGCTCATGCTGTCAATGTACGACGTCGTTGTCCAGCTCGGACTTCGGCGGCTGCTTGGCGGAGGCCGGATGCCCGGGTATCATCTGCATTCAGAGCAAATGACGGCTGGGGAATACCTCGAAGCCGTGGTCGCTGGCAAGCTGAAGGATCCCATCGTCACATTCATGCTTCGCTGCGGACGTACGCCGGTCGGCGTTGCGGCCAATTATTTAGAAGACGAAGAGTCCTGCCATTACGGGGCGTTAATGGAGTGGCGCAATCCTTTTTACAAGTAAAATAAGAATCGATTAGGAGGCCTTTTGCATGGAATATCATCGCATTACGAATATTGAAGATCCCCTCTTCCGCAGCATGCACGAGCTGATGCAGGAAGTATTCCCGCCGGAGGAGGTGCTAGAGTTCGATTTATGGAAAGAGCCCCTGGAGGATCCGGGCATTCGCGTCTTTGTCGCGGTGCATGAAGGCAAAGTAGTTGGCGCTACAGAATATCGTTACTATGATGATTTTAACGTCGCCATGACGGATTTTACGATTATCGGACGTTCCGGGCTCGGAATCGGTCGCTTTCTTGCCAAGAACCGGGGCAAAGACTTAGAGGCGCTGGCTGCCGCAAACGGCGTGAAGCTGCATGGCATGTTCGCGGAAATCTACGATCCTTACCGGGTAGAAGAGCATGAATTTGGCGGAGTGAAGCCGATGGATCCCTTCGTACGCCGGGAAGTTTTATCGCATCTCGGATATAAACGGCTCGATTTTGAATACGTGCATCCTTCCTGGAACAATGACGGAGAAGCCGTCACAGGGCTGGATTTGTGCTTCCTGCCGACCGATGACGAGCAGGTACAGCTGTCAGCCGAGCTGATCGTTAGCTTCCTGAAGCGCTACTATGCTGTGCTGCCTAACCGGCCGCAATCCTGGTATGACATGGTGGAGCGTCTTGAAGGCCAGACCGAGGTAGCATTGCTGCCTTTGTAACCTAGCCAATATCGCTTGGCGGCGACATGCTTTATTTACTTTAAATAGCTTAAGACCCGTTCCCAGTATCATTCAGATACGAAAGGTCGGGTCTTTTATCTTTTTGGGTAATCGGAAAATAGTGTGGAAAAGTCAGCACCATAGTTGATATTGGTTCTATTTAATATTTGACAAATAGCTAGCTGCTACTTTGTTCAGAAAATAAGTGTAGCCTACTTGCCATTGCTCGAGCACATTTCTATGAAAATCGTCAACGATGAAAAACTCTGTTTGATTCAGAAAGTCTTGCGGTGTTGATGGATGATCTTTTTTTTCTAAAAAGGATAAATGTTCTTTTACACGATCCAAAACTTTTGAATCATTCGGAGAGAAACCCTCTTGTAAAAACCGAATCATATCTTCATTAAATGACTGTGCTTCCATGGCAGAGTCGTTCATTGATTCTACATCAATTGTTTCATTCGACAAGTCCAAATCATATTCTTTTTTCAAATGTTCATTTTGGTCTTTTAAGGCTTCTTGCCATTCTTCTTCAGTTTCAAAACCTTTAAACATTGTTTCCATATCTATATCAACTCCTTCTTTAGTATTTTTAATAGACGAATTGATCGTCTTGACTAGTCCTTTAAATCGATCGATTTTTTGTTCTAGTAAATATTTTTGCTGGATCAAACGTATTTTCCCTGTTGATTTCGCCATTTAATAATTGTTTAATTTCCTTAAGAGGAAAGTCCAATTCTTTGTAAAAAAGTATTTGCTGTAATCGTTCTAAATCTTTTTTTTCATATAAGCGATAGCCGGCCTCTGTCGTTTGCTCCGGAATCAAAAGACCTATTTTGTGATAATGGTGTAATGTCTTTACTGTTGTATGAGCTAGTTTTGCGACTTCATGAACGGTATACAATTTTCCTCCTCCTTTCAATTGCTCTTTATACTAAAGTATCCTCTAAGGTAAGAGTCAACCATCAAATATACTTTGTATAAAAAGTTGAGTTGAAATGAATTTTATACACAACCCTCATTAATACTGATCTCGCCCAAGTGAAAAACGCCCAAGTGAAAACTTGGACGTGGTTCTTTTCGTATTTGTAAATTAATAAAATTACACACAATTATCCGAATACGCCGCCGTGTTTTACTTCGCTACATATCCGCCATCAATCGGCAGCTCGATGCCGGTGATGTAAGAAGATTCATCCGAAGCCAGGAACAATACACCAGCCGCAATATCTTCAGCCTTGCCCAGGCGCGGAAGCGGCGTCATCGACAGGAACCAGTTTCTCATTTTCTCATCAGCCATCATGTCGACAGTCATCGGCGTTTCAATAAAGCCCGGATGGACAGAATTCGCACGAATATTATGCTTCGCAAAGTCAACGGCCGTTGCCTTGGTGAGCATGCGAACGGCTCCTTTACTTGCTGTGTAAGGCCCGGTGCCGCTTCCGCCCGTCAGCCCCGCGATGGAGGAAATATTGATGATTGAGCCGCCGCCATTGTTGATCATGTGCGGGATCACATGCTTTTGCCCAAGAAATACGCCGGTTACGTTAATCGACATCGTCTTCTCCCACTGCTCGAGCGTCAGCTCCAAAAAAGGCGTCGAATTGGAGACCCCGGCATTATTGACAAGAATATCGATCTTACCGAACTTCGCTATCGTCCCCTCTACAACGCGAGTCCAATCCTCCTCAGAAGCTACGTTATGGGCAAAGCCAATGGCCTCCCCGCCCAACTGTTCAATTTCCCGGACGACCTCCTGAATCTTATCCTCCTGAATATCGGAAATGGCCACTTTAGCTCCTTCCTTGGCAAAAAGAAGCGCGTCAGCCTTCCCCATCCCTCCAGCTGCACCTGTAATAATAGCTACTTTGTTCTCTAATCTGCCCATAGTGCATCCTCCTTGTCATTTAACTTTATAATCTTTTACCGACTGGCAGCAGGCTCACCATCTTCTCGTAGGCATTTAACAATGCATCGATCTCTTGCTCTGTCAGGTTGTCCCACAAAGGCTTAGTTAGCTCCTCATACTTTTCGAGCATCCTAGCTTTAACCTCTCGCCCCTGCTCTGTAAGCTGCAGATACACACTTCGCCGATCAGTTTCCGGCGTGATTCGCTCAATGTACCCTTTATCAACTAATTTCTTAGTCAGGTTGGTGACCGCCGGCAGCGTGACATCCAATTCCTCTGCCAGCTCGGAGCAGTTTTTCAGCTCGCTATCATTCAAAATCTGGATGATCAAATACTGAGGTGCCGTCAAATCATGTTCAAGCATCTTGGCATATCCGACTACAAAGCGGTTCATATACTCTGAAATCTGGACTGACAAGCGTTCCTGCTTATTCAGCGTCATCACCTCTATTTGCGACCTTTTCAAATTTAATTAAAGGATATTAATAGTTTAGACCATTTAATTATCATATTTTTATCTTAAATCTAAGGAGATGAAGAGTCAACTGCCCCTTAAATACCCCTTTGTCGATTTTGTGTCTAACTGCCCCATCCTATTCATCGCCAGAAAAAAGAGCATCCCTGAGACATAAACTCCCAGAGATGCTTCATGAATTACAACATGATTACTGTGCGATCATTCCACTCCGCAGGCAACAGCCTCGCATAATGCGGTTGCAGATATCGGTCATCTACCAGCACGAGCAAACCGGTATCCTGCTCAGAACGAATGAGCCGTCCCCCGGCCTGCAGTACCTTATTCATGCCCGGAAATACATAGGCATAGTCAAAACCATTTCTCCCCGTGTGATCAAAATAGTCCCGAATGATATTTCGCTCCAGGCCGATTTGGGGCAGGCCTACGCCGACAATGACTACCCCCGTCAAACGGCTCCCAACTAAGTCAATGCCCTCCGAGAATATACCGCCCATGACGGCAAATCCCACTAACGTCGTTTCTTTGTCGCCTTCCTCAAAGGCAGCTAAATAATTCTCCCGTTCCGCCTCTGTCATTTCCCCATGCTGCAAAATCGTTTCTACCTGCGGATTGCTGGTCATAAAGCGATCATAAATCATATTCATATAGGCATAGGAGGGGAAGAAGAATAAATAATTTCCGGACCTTCCCTCTGCTAATTGCTGCAAATATTCCGCCAGCGGCTCCATCGACACCTCGCGATCGCGATAGCGCGTGGAAAGGGGCAGCAGTACAACCTCCAATTGCTCGCTGGAGAATGGGGATGGAATGGACACCGTGTAATCGTCTCGATCTGCCCCCAGCATATCTCTGTAAAAACCGATCGGCGACAGCGTTGCCGAAAAATAGATATGCGACCGATATCCCTTGCCCATTTCCCGCAGCAGATGAGAGGGATCCAGACAAAATAGCCTGACCCGAACCTCCTGGCTGGAAATGTCCGCATACGTCACGAAGCGCTCATCGTAAAGCTTCCCGATTTTTACGAAATTAACCGCTTCAAAATACGCTTCGAGCAGCAGCGATTCTGTCGCCGGAGCTGCACGGCTCGCACCCGCTGCCAACTCACGCTCGGCCTGCTGGACAAAATCCTCAATAAGCTCCAGCAGCTCAACCGGAGCTTCACGCTCGATCATGTGCTTCTCCTTTGTCTGCTTGCGCAGCCGGATAAAATAGGCATTCACCGCCTTGGCTGCTTCGAACACGCCCTTATTCACGGTTTTATACTCCCGCTGCAAAGCGAGGAATACCGACTTGCTCAGCGCGCTAGAGAACATTTCGCGGGAACGATCTACTAAATTATGCGCTTCATCAATAAGCAGCGCAGTCTGGCGCTTCTGCTCGGCGAACTGCCGCTTTAACGATACCCGCGGGTCAAAAATATAATTATAATCGCAAATCACCGCATCGGCAGCGTAGGCCGCATCCAGCGAAAATTCAAACGGACAGACGCGGTGCTTGCGTGCATAAGCCTCTACGACCTCGCGATCCATAAGCGTCTCGTGCCCGAGCATGTCCAGTATGGCTTCATTTACCCGATCATAGTAACCGTCCGCATAAACGCATTCTTCTTTGCGGCAGTTGATCTGCTCCTGGAAGCAGATCTTCTCCTTCGCCGTTATGGTCAGCGCATGAAGGTGCAGGCCCTGGGATTGCATCCGGGCAAAAGCTTCCTCTGCCGTCGTACGCGTTATCGTCTTGGCTGTAAGATAGAACATTCGCTTCAGCAGTCCCGTACCCATCGCTTTGACGGTCGGAAAAATCGTGGACATCGTCTTGCCTATTCCCGTCGGCGCCTGGGCAAACAGCTTCACCCCTTCAGCAATACTGGTATACACCGAACCCGCCAGCTTGCGCTGCCCTTTCCGGTATGCTGGAAAAGGAAACGCCAGGCTCGCGATGCTCGCATCCCGCTTCGTCCGGTGGCGGTGCAGCATTTCCACATACGGGGCGTATTTCTGAACAACGTCAGTCACGAATGCTTCCAATTGCTCCCGCGCCATCGTCTGAACGAACCGTTTATGCTCCTCCGTATCGACCTGCACATACGTCAGCTGGATGTTTAGTTCGGGGACGTCATGTGTCTTGGCATACATACAGGCATAGCATTTAGCCTGAGCCCAATGAACAGGGAAGGTATCCGAATCGATTCCCTCCAGCTCCATCGCCGTGGATTTGATCTCATCGATTGTGATCGTTCCATCCTCATCGACTAATAGACCGTCACAACGCCCATCTATAACGAACACGAACTCGCCATAGGGAACTTCCATGGACAGATAGACTTCCTTCTGATCCTGTTCGCCGTACTGCTTCTGTATCTTCTGATGCGCTTTCGTGCCTTCCGTCAACGTAGAGACGCTCCGGAAGCCCCCTTCCAGACTTCCGCCCCGGAATACATACTCTACAAGATGGCGGACGGCTACTTCTACCCGATGATTCACGAGTTCACCTGCCGATCATTTAAAGAACGTTTGTTCTCTATAGTATACCATGCGCAATAAGGGTTAGTCCCCATTTTCCCCTACGAACACAAAAAACAGGCAGGTGAACACCTGCCTGTGGCATGATTCCGTTAAACGGCTTATTTATTATTTCACTTTATCCACGCGTATATTATAGTTATATGCATCGATCAGAAGAGACACCTGGGAGAAATAGCTGCTCATTATCATGTTATCCCTATTGATGCTCGTATCACGGGTCTCCAAAATTGTTAAAATATCCGTCGCCGTCCCGATCACCTCTTGCAGGGCAGCGTCCAGCTCCGGAAGCGTTGTCCAGGATTCCTGCTTTCTTCGCTTATCCTCCTTCGCATACTTCATGAACTGCTTTGAGTCATCGACCAGCCTGTCGAACAACCCCCTGTATTCCTCTACATTATAATCCAGAATATTCTCATCATAGATCTCGGCTTCATAAAATGCCTTCTCAATATCCTGAGCGCGCATAACCACACTTAGAGCATAGTACCGGATTAAAAAATCCTGCTCCTTCAGCGTCTCCAGATCCTTCAGCTTTTGCTGTGCCGCAATCTCGTCGAAATCATTATAAAATTGATCGGCCAAAGGCTCGTATGTATTATATTGGGCAATGAATTGACTGTGCAGTTCCTTACCTCTATGGAATTGATCCTCCTTGAAGGTTTGGGCACTATAATAATCAGAGATTTCCTCCATCGTATCCAGTAAATCGAGCATGGCGGGTCCTAGTTGAATGAGCGCTTCATCTGCAGCACCGTATGACGGTTCGCCGGCGGCGCGATCCACTGCCGTATTTACCGTTCTTACCAATCCATCCAGTCCAGGAACGGAGGTAAAACTGTCGAAGTCTTCACCGATATAAATTTCTTCACCCATACCAAATTCGTCAGTATAGCTCTCAATGGCTCTATCGAACATTCCGCCCGTCATTATATTATTTAAGTTAATATAGGCGCTGTATTTGGCTGCGGCATGCTCCTCCTCTACGCTTGCTCCGTTAACATTGGAGCTTCCCTTAAGCTCATCAACCAAGCTGCAGGAGGTTAGCAGGATACAAAACAGTAAACTGGATAATACGAGATGTACGCGTCTCCTCATTTTATTGTAGGCCCCCATTCTATTTACCCATCTGCTTTATTTATCGGCTAAACTTTGGGGATTTTTTACTAACATATCCATTCCTGAACAGGAACAACTCCATTTTATTTCGGTAAAAACAACGGATTAATGCTCTCCCCGCTATTCCTCCCAAAAAAGGTCATTCAACGTCTTGGACAAGGTTTTGCAGATGGCCACGCATAAACTCAAACTAGGATTATATTTTCCCAGCTCGATTAATCCGATTGTTTGTCTGGATACGCCGACAAGCTGGGCCAACTGCTCCTGGGACAAATCCTTTTCGACTCTAGCCAGCTTCATTCTAATATTTTTCATTCGAGCTCATCCTTGTTCACATACGTGCTGGCTTTATTGGCTGCCATATGAAGGCCGAAGGTCAACAACAGGAATACTGGGGCATAAATCATCAAGGAGACTGTAAACACAAGAATGAAGTACCATAGGGATTGCGTTGTCCCATCGGCATATAGGCTTGCGCTGCGGAGGCCGAAAAACAAGGCCAGCCCTAACCCCAAGGCACTGCCTGCTACAATGTTCTTGGTACTCATCTTAAATTTACTGCTGCGATCATGAACCTCAACCGCATCCGAATACACCCCCAGGGAAACGGAGCGAATCAAATAATACAGACTAGAGGCCAGCATAATGACTACCTCTGTAATTACCGAGGTATCCGTCCCCAATGCAACAAATTTAACAATAACCGATAACAAACAGATCAACATCACCAGCGTATATATTTCTTTATAAATTTTGTTCTGTGTATTAACGATTCTCTCATCCATCTGCTTACGCTTGCTCGAAAGCCACGGAAACCATTTCATTCTAGACACCCTCTCCATGTAATAGATACTTCACTTATGCATCAAATTTACTATAAACATGTCTTTATGTCAAATATATATTGCATTATAAATAATATAAATGACAACAGAACTTGACTCACCACAATTAAAAAACGCCCTCCCTCGCCGCCTAAGCTGCGAAAGAGGACGTTCCCTCCCTGAGTTTCCTCAAGGCTTATCCCTGATCGGTCATGTATCAAAACGGGAAAAATAATGGCAGCACCGCCACCATCACTAAGCCGATTAATATCTGCAGCGGGAGGCCGACTTTAATATAATGGCTGAATTTGTAGCGTCCTGCCGACATGACGAGAGCGTTCGGCGGTGTGGAGAACGGGGATGCGAAGCACATGCTCGCCCCGATCGATACCGCAAACAAATAAGGATACGGACTCGCTCCAAGCTGAATCGCCGCGGTCAAAGCAATCGGCGCAAACAGCACCGCGCAAGCCGTATTGCTAATGAACATCGTGAGCAGGGACGTCGTAAAATAAACGCCGGCCAGCAGCGCAATCGGGCCATAGCCTCCAAGCGTGTTGACCAGACCCTCGGACAGCAGAGTAGCGGCTCCGGTCTTCTCAATGGCAATCGACATCGGAATCATTCCGCCAATCAGCACGATACTTTCCCAATTAATGCTTTTATAAGCTTCTTCCATATTACGAACACAGCCAAAAACGACCATTAATACGGCGGCAATCATCACCGCTGCCACCGCGGGCACCAGCTCCGTTATGAGTAAAATAACCATGAGCAGCATAATCCCTGCAGCGATCGGCGCCTTGATATCCATCGTTACCTTGCGCGCTTCTTCGATCGGCTGCCCTACCACAACGACATTTGCCTGATCCGCCGCCAGCAGCGCGATGTCCTTCCACGTGCCTTGAACAAGCAGAGCATCGCCGAATTTCATTCGTTCTTCTTTCAAATTATGCAGCAGATAATGCTCCTTCCGCTGAATGCCGAGAATATTTACCCGATACTTTTCCCGGAATCCCGAATCCTTGACCAATCTGCCGATCAGGGTGGAATTCGGCGTCAGCATCACTTCGGCGATACCGACCTCGCTGGTCGCATACTGTTCCGCTTGCTCCGGCTGCGGCCCGCTTCTTTCCGGGACGTGCTGGTCAAGCAAGGTTAGCCCATAATGCTGGGCAAATTGCTCTGCCCGCTCAAATGTGCCATTCACATACAAAATGTCATCCTCATGTATGACCGTGTCCGGGCCGGCAATTTCCTGGTTAATCGTCTTAAAAAACTGGTTCTTCGCTGATATTTTACGGCGGATTTCTATGACATTGACCTCGAATCTAGCGGAAATGTCCAGCTCCAGCAGCGTTTTGGAGTGAATTGCCGAGTCTTTCCCCACCTGAACACGGAATAGATTCTGCGTTAATTGGTACTGCTTGGCGAGCTCCTTCAGCGAGCGGCCCTTCTTCTTGCGCTTGCCCTCCTCCCTTTGATGATCAGGCAGGAAACGACGCAGAAAAAGGAGGCCGATAACGCCTGTCAGCAAACAGACGATGCCGATGGGCGCAAAGGAAAAGAAGGACAGCCCCTTGTACCCGGCTTGCAGGAGCGTCTCCTGAATAACAAGGTTAGGCGGTGTACCGATTAGCGTAAGCATACCGCCTAAGCTACTGGCAAAGGCGAGCGGCATAAGCAGCTTCCCCGGATGGGTTCCCGCGCTCATCGCCAAGCTCACTACGATCGGCATCATAACGGCAACCGTACCCGTATTGCTGACGAAGGCCCCGATGACCGAGGTAACCAGCATGACCATAATCAGCAGCCGGGTCTCGCTCGTACCGGCCAGGCGCAGCAGCATCCGGCTGGCCATCTTGGCCAAGCCGGTCTGAAATATGCCTCCGCCCACAACGAACAGTCCGATCATCATGATGACAACCGAATTGGAGAAGCCGGATAACGCCTCAGCAGGGGTCAGTATGTTGAGCAGCATCAAAATGATTAACGAACCGATCGCGACAAGATCGGAGCGGATTTTCCCCGAAACAAATAATATCGACGCTGCAAGCAGAACGATAAGAGTGATGATCATAGGGCTATTCACGGTTGTTCCTCCTGTGTAATTCTTAGTTTTATAGTTATGTAAGAACCCTGCTACACTAGCAATATCATAACATTGCGCAAGGCTTCGGAACAGATTTATTGGGCTTGAAATAGACTTTCCGACAAATAGCCTGAATGGACTGCACATCATTTCTGACAGCACAAAAAAATCCCCTTCCGCTGTTCACGAAGCAGAAGGGGAATAGCTTCTTTCAAATCGTGTCTTTATTTCGCACTCTCTCTGACGGCTCTAGTCAGCGTAACCGGCTAAGCCTTTATCCATCAAATAATCCATCTCCAGCTCCAGAATCGTCTCGACGGTCAGCTCGTCCAGCTTCACGTCCGGACGGCTCACCACATAGTCAACGAGTTCATCGCCGTCGATATCGACCTCGCCCTTGGCTCCCTTATGGGCATTGTTAATAAACGCATTCTCATGCTTCAGCACAAGCCGGATCGCCTCCGGCTTGGCCTTGGATCGCTCGGCTATGTATTGAACCAGCTCTTGCTCATTGATTTGTTCGCTCATAGATAGTCAGCTCCTCTTTCACGTTAGGTTATGCGCATCAGCATAAAATCTCATACAGTTTCTAGCTTGCCCTGATGTCTGTCATTGTACCACAGGATAAGGCGGGATTACCCTCCAATTATCATTGCAGCTCGCTTCAATCGTCCCGTGCTCCCGAATATATTCCGCGACCAGCTCAGCCATATCGGCCCCGATTTCGCGCACTACGGGCTTGCCTTTGAACATCTCATAATCTCCCCCGCCCCCGGCCCGGTAGCTATTCATGACAACCTCTGCCTCCATCTCGTCCTCCATGGCCGATCCGTCCAAATATGTCAGCTTCACGACCCGCTGCCCGAGCGGCCTGGAGATATCAAGCTCATACCGAATGCCCTCCCACATATCATAATTGTAATGCTGAGCCTTGGGGGCGATGTAAGCCGGATTGATCGCAAGCCTCCCGTCGGAGCCGACGACGAAGTACGCGGCGGTCTGCTCCAAGGCCGCCCGGATATCCCTCCCCTGAAGACGAAGCACGGTCAGGGTATTGGGGTACATGAAATTGCCCAGCACATCCCGCATGGTGATCGTCGGGCCAAAGCCTTGGGATTCATCACTCAATAGGGCGGCGCAGGATATCGGGGCTCCAGCAACCTCCATTTGCACCTTATTTACGAACTCCATGAACGGATGATCCGCCGTTCGGCAAAGGAACGGACTAGTTATGCGCAAATCTCCCTTCACCTGTCCAATAGGCTGATCCAGCCAGCTCTGCGTCTTAGCCTCCAGGCCGGAGAGCATTGCTAGAATCGTTTCATCCGCACTCACCGATTCATCGACCATCAACAGTTCGGCGGACTTATGCCGAATTTTCCATTGATCCCCTCGCTTCTCCCAATCCACCAATATTCTACCCAAGGCCTGTCCATGGCAGCCAGGCTGGATGACGGTTACCCCGTCCAGCTGAGTCGCCAGCAATCGATGCTGATGCCCGGTAATTAGAACATCAATCCCTTCGATTTCCCGGCAGATCGCATAACCCTGGTTCTCGCCGGTTAGCTTCTCGGTAGCCTCGCCGCTGGCAAGATCGCGCTCGAACCCGCCATGGTAAGAGACAATAAGCAGATCGGGACGCTCTTGCTCGCGGATATGAGATACCCATGCCCTCGTCGTCTCAAGCGCATCTCGAAACTCCAGTCCCTGAAGATGGAGCGGATTCTCCCAATTGGGGATATAATGCGTCGTAACTCCAAGAATCGCTATTTTGACGGGATCGGCGGAAGGACCTGCTTTTTTGACGATATAAGGTCTGCCAAAGGCAGGCTCCCCCGTCAGCCGGTCAATCATTCCCGCCGATAACCAAGGGAAATTAGACTCCTCTATCACACTTCGCAGTATGTCTTGCCCATAGTTGAACTCGTGATTCCCCGGAACGGCAGCATCATAGGCCAGCAGATTCAATACAGCGACCGCAGGGTGGGATTCGCCGCTGCAGTGCTTGACGCAGTACGAGGTCAGCGGAGACCCCTGTATCAAATCACCATTGTCCAGCAGGAGCAAATCGGGTGCGTGCTGCCGTTCCCGCCGAATTAGCGATGCTATTTTCGCCAGGCCGAGGTTCTTGTCCTCTGCGGTTCTGTAATCCGTCGGGTAGATATGCCCGTGAATATCGCTTGTGACGAGTATTTCGCAGACAGCTGTTTGGTTTTTCTTCATCCCCGTCTCCTAACCCCTTCCATATCAAATCCAATCGTCCTTTCTCCTTTAGTCTATCAAGCGAAATCACGTTTTATATTAAATGGGCCGTTTTAAAAATCACAATTTTTTACATAATGCTATATTTCCGCTGACGAGCCGTTAATAAACCTCTCCTATAGTTAAATGAGCAATCCAAAATAGATTTATGGAGGTCATACCGTTTGAGAAAAATAACCCGATTCCTTCTGCCTTTGTTCTTATCCGCCGTCTTCCTTAGCGGCTGCGGTACCAATGCTGCGGTCAGCAACACCGGGAAAGACGCTGCGGCGAACCAATCCGCCAATCAACAGGAGAACCAGCCTGCGAATACACCGGAAGCTACCGGGTATGTACCGGAAACGTTAACCGTTCAATTCGTTCCATCTCAAAATGCGGACACCCTCGAAGCTAAAGCCAAGCCTCTGGAAAAGCTGTTGACAGACCGTCTCGGCATTCCCGTCAAAGTCAGCGTATCGACCGACTACAACACGATTATTGAAGCGATGGCTTCCAAAAAAGTAGATGTCGGCTTCCTTCCGCCGACCGCTTATGTCTTGGCCAAAGAGAAGGGCGCTGCCGAGGTCATTCTGCAAGCTCAACGCTACGGGGTGCAGGATGATACAGGTGCTCCTACCGAAGAGCTCGTCGATTTCTACAAAGCGATGATTATCGTCAAGAAGGACTCCGCTATTCAATCCGTAAGCGATTTGAAGGGGAAACGCATCGCTTATCAGAATGTGACATCCTCCGCAGGATTCGTATGGCCTGCCGGCAAGCTGATGGAAGCTGGACTCGACCCCCTCAAGGACGTTCAAGCCATTACGGTCAAAGGACATGACCAAGGCGTGCTCGCCGTATTGAACGGCGATGTGGATGCCGCGGCGATTTTCCAGGATGCGCGAAATATCGTGAAGGGCGACTATCCGACGGTATTCGAGGATACGCAAGTCCTGACCTTCACCGAACCGATCCCGAACGACACGATTACTGTTCGCACGGACATGAACGCAGAGTGGAGCGAGAAGATCGCCAGCGCCTTCATCGATATCGGCCAGGATGAAGCTGGACGCGCGATCATTCAAGAAATCTACTCCCACGAGGGCTACGTGAAATCCCAAGACAGCACCTTCGATATCGTGCGTGAATATGGGGAGAAAGTGAAAACGGAGTAGCTGAACTTGGGAATGGCTGTCTCTGGACAACCTTACGCGAATTGAGCCAAGCCAGTTGGAGTGCTGCCGCACTGTGACTGGCTGAGCTTGTTCTTAGAGGTGTTATACCGAAATGTACGATAAAATTTCTTATAAGGAATGATCATATACGTGATAGAGCTGTCGAATGTATCTAAAACCTACCCGAATGGAACCAAGGGTCTGAATCATATTAATCTGTCTATTTCCCAAGGCGAGTTCGTCGTCATCGTCGGGCTGTCGGGAGCAGGCAAATCAACGCTGCTGCGCTCGATGAACCGCCTGCACGACATTACTGAAGGGGACATCCGAATTGGCGGCAAGTCGATCACCAAGGCATCGGGACAGCAGCTCCGCAGCATTCGGCGCGATATCGGCATGATTTTTCAAAGCTTCAATCTGGTCAAACGCTCTACCGTGCTGCGCAATGTCATGGCCGGTCGGGTCGGCTACCATTCTACGCTGCGTACCGTGCTGGGGCTATTCCCGAAGGAGGACACCGACATTGCCTTTGGGGCGCTTAGCCGCGTCAACATTGCCGAGAAGGCCTACGTCCGGGCCGATCAGTTGTCCGGCGGACAGCAGCAGCGGGTCGCGATCGCCCGCGTACTCGCCCAGGAAGCCAAAATCATTCTCGCAGACGAGCCGGTGGCCTCTCTCGATCCCCTGACGACGAAGCAGGTCATGGATGATTTGAAAAGAATCAACCAGGAGCTCGGCATTACGACGATCGTCAACCTGCACTTCATCGATTTGGCGAGAGCCTATGCCACTCGAATCATCGGGCTTAGAGCCGGAGCAGTCGTCTTCGACGGCCCTGTGTCGGAAGCGACCGACGAGGCGTTCGCCTCGATCTATGGGCGGCCGATTGGGCAGGATGAGCTGCTGGAGGAGCGGGTCGTATGAACGCCAAGCCAAGCATCCCGATTCAAGCACGCCCCAAGGCACCGAGCCGGCTGAAGCATATTCTGACCGCAGCCATTATCCTGCTCCTGCTCTGGGGCAGCGCGGTACAGACGGAGTCCACGCTCGGCGAGCTTGTGGCGGGCATCCCTAATATGCTCGATCTGCTGCGGGAGATGTTCCCGCCGAAATGGAGCTATTTCAATCATATTGTCGATGCGATGCTGGAGACGATTCGTATGGCCCTCGTAGGAACGACGCTGGGAGCGATCGCCGCCATGCCCGTCGCCCTGCTGTGCGCCAGCAACCTGGCGAGATCCGGCTGGGTTTATTATCCGGTACGCTTTCTGCTTAATCTCGTTCGTACCATCCCGGATTTGCTGCTGGCCGCCCTGTTTGTCGCCATTTTCGGGCTTGGACCGCTGCCGGGCATATTCGCCCTCGCGGTCTTCTCAATGGGCCTGATCGCCAAGCTGACTTATGAAGCGCTGGAAACAATCGACCAGGGCCCCTTGGAGGCGATGACCTCCGTTGGGGCGAACGCGCTGCAGCGGATTTCCTATGGCGTCATTCCGCAAATTCAAGCACATTTCGTCTCTTATGTGCTCTACACCTTCGAAATTAATGTGCGCGCAGCAGCGATTCTCGGCTTGGTCGGGGCCGGCGGCATCGGGCATTATTACGAGGTGACGTTAGGTTTTCTGGAGTATGACAAGACCAGTGCGATCATTATTTTTACATTGACTATCGTTCTGGTGATCGATTATATAAGTATGAAGCTGCGGGAGAAACTGCTATGACTAAATCTAGGAACGAAATCGTGCGCAAGCCGCGGAAAAAAGCCTATCGCTGGCTGATTTATGCAGCGCTTGCCATCATCTATATTTGGGCATTCGCCGGTATACCCTATACGGGCATCAAAGAAACGGCCGGGCAAATTTCCAAGGCAATCGTAGCCGGAATCTTCTCGCCAGACTGGGATTACGTCTATTTGCCGGACGGCGAGGATTTGCTGCGGGGCCTGCTGGATACGCTGGCGATTTCCATGCTCGGCACCTTTATTTCGACCATCGTCTGCATTCCCTTTGCCTTCTGGGCCGCGACCAATATGAGCTCATCCAAATGGGTATCCGGCTCGGGGAAAATGCTTCTGAGCTTCATCCGCACCTTCCCGGAAATCATTATGGCCATCCTGTTCATTAAAGCGGTCGGCCCCGGCTCCTTTGCCGGCGTGCTTGCGCTTGGACTGCACTCCGTAGGGATGCTGGGCAAGCTGTTCGCCGATGAGGTGGAGAATTTAGACAAAGGGCCCGTTGAAGCCTTGATCGCGTCGGGGGCGAATCGCTTGCAAATCATGTGGTTTGCCGTAATCCCCCAGGTACTGCCGGGCTTTCTATCCTACACCTTGTACCGATTCGAAATTAATGTCCGCTCAGCAACGATTCTGGGTATCATCGGAGCAGGCGGAATCGGCACGCCGCTCATTTTCGCCTTAAGCTCCCGCAATTGGGAGCGAGTCGGTATTATTCTGCTCGGCATCGTGGTCATGATAACGATCATCGACATGATCTCCAGCTCCATCCGCAAAAAACTGGTGTAATCATCCGCTCCTGCAACATTTCATGGAGTCGTCCCGTCTTGACTTGTAGCTACATAAATTACAGGTTGAGAGGATTGTTAACATGAATACAGCTACTTTGAAAACATCACTGGCCATGCTGGCCTTATCTACAGTCATCGCCTCCGGCGCCGCTTCTGCCGACTCTGCGATTAGCCTTCCTGCCGCCTCGGCGGATGTTACACCCCTTGCGTCCCCGGCGCAGACATCAGCCATCACTATTGAAATCAATAGAACGCTTCTGCCCGTGACGGCCTACCAAGCGCAGAACGGAGACGTAACGATGCTGCCGCTCCGCGCCGTTGCTGAGCAGCTGGGTTATAGTGTGAAATGGAGCCAAGCCGATCGTTCTGCGACGATAAGCAAGGACGGCGTGAGCGCAGCCGTTAAGACCACAGTGGAGGAATATGCGGTCAATGGAATATCCGCTTCTCTTCCGGTCGCTCCAGAAATGACGAAGGGGCAATTGCATGTGCCGGCCGCCTTCATCGAAAATGCCCTGCATGCCTCCGTAGCGATCAACGCCGGCGCCGTCTCGATTACAACGCAGGCGCAGGATGCACAACAGCCAGATCAACCGGTGCAGCAGCAGAGCGCACAGAGCAACGGCGTCATAACCGCCATCCATGAGAGCGATAAATATGCTTCGGTGCTAATTCAAGGAATCGGGCCCGATGGACTTGTTCTAAATGTAAGCGAGGATACAATATATCAACGCGCTGACGGCACAAAGCTCCAATGGTCGGATCTGCAGCTCGGGATGACCGTTCAAGCAGATCATTCCCTGGCCATGACTCTTAGCCTGCCGCCTCAAACCCCAACCTACGCCATCACCGTGCTGGACACGGAGCTGCCTGGCGAGCTGCTCGGTACCGCGGGTACGGTTGAGGAGATCCGCACGAATAAACAAGGACATATCAGCTACGTGGTCAAAGGACAAGGACTGACTGACCTGTCCCAGGACGAGATTGTTCTTCAATCGAGCGCTGACACGGCCATCGTGGACAAAGAGGGCAAGCCAGTAGAGCAAAGCTCGATCAAGCAAGGAACGAAGGTCATCGGCTTTTATCAGCCCGAGATGACAAAAAGCCTGCCTGCGATCAGCCAAGCTGTCAAAATCGTGGTGGAAGCTGAACTGCCATCAGAGCAATAATAACGACTTTATAGAAAAGCCCCACAGTTGGAATCATCCACTGCGGGGCTTTTTGCCGTTCATCCAAGAAATGCCTCAGTTGCGCTCCCAATGACGATGGGCCGCAATCGCTTCAATGAAGCTGGCCGCGAATTCGCTGCCGCTCTTCCCCGTAATGACGCCAGGGCTGTTCTCCATTTGCGGCTCAAGCCACTTCAACCCGTCAGCGGCAGCCCCAATCGGCTTATAATGCGAGTAAGCCTCCTGAATGAAATAGGCTGCCTTCATGTGCGAAGAATCGACGAGGAGCTCTCCACCCAGCGCATAAATCGCATCGAACAATACGGAATCCGCGGTGAGGAAGGTATGCGTTATTTCGCACTCCGTCTCCTCCGACCCGCGGAGCACCCCGAGCTTCTCGCTAATGAATTCAACCTGGACGCCTTCGGCGATCAGCGCATTCAGTACGGACATCGCCTCGGCTCCGTCAAAGTTACTGCCTACGATAACGCCGACCTTGCGGGTCTTCGGCGATTTTACCGTGTTCTCCTGGCTGAGCGCCGGGGATGACTTGATGGACTGCGAACCTGCGCCTTGCGGAGGATTTGCCCCGATGGCCTCGGCGACCGGCACGGCCAGCTTGAGGCTGACATTGCCGAACATGTCGACCACCTGCTGGCGTACTGACTTGCTCTTGACCTTGCCCAGCTCGAACGAAAAGGCATCGATGATATGCTGCTTCTCCGCCAGGCTCATACTGTTCCAGAAGAGCGTCGCCTGCGAGAAGTGATCCTTGAAGCTGTCGCTGCGGGCGCGAATCTTGCGGCCCTCCACCTTCTCCTGATAGTGGACATAGCCGCCCTCTGCTTCGGATGCAGGTGCCGGTGTATTCCCGGCCAGTGAATTGTTATGATAGCTGACCTGCCCCACATTGATTGTCTGGCGGCCATAGCCGTCCCGCTGATTGTTATGAAACGGGCAGACGGGCCGGTTAATCGGCAGCTCGTGGAAGTTCGGGCCGCCAAGGCGAATGAGCTGCGTATCGGTGTAGGAGAACAGCCTGCCTTGCAGCAGGGGGTCATTGGTAAAATCGATCCCTGGCACGACATGCCCCGGATGGAAGGCCACCTGTTCCGTCTCCGCGAATACGTTATCCACGTTACGGTTCAAAGTCATTTTTCCGATCAGTTGCACGGGAACCTCCTCTTCCGGCCACAGCTTGGTCGGATCCAGGATATCGAAGTCGAATTTGAACTCATCCTCTTCCGGCAAAAGCTGAACGCCAAGCTCATATTCCGGGTAATTGCCCTGCTCAATCGCTTCCCATAAGTCGCGGCGGTGAAAGTCGGGATCTTTACCGGAGATTTTCTGCGCCTCGTCCCAAACGAGCGAGTGCGTTCCCAGCACGGGCTTCCAGTGAAATTTCACGAAATGGGCCTTGCCCTGCTCGTTGACAAGCCGGAACGTATGCACCCCGAAGCCTTCCATCATCCGGAAGCTGCGCGGAATAGCACGATCCGACATCGCCCACATGATCATATGCGCCGACTCCTGGTTGTTCGCCACGAAATCCCAGAACGTATCATGCGCTGTAGCCGCCTGCGGCATCTCATGATGCGGCTCCGGCTTCAGCGCATGAATCAGATCCGGGAACTTAATGGCATCCTGGATGAAAAATACCGGGATGTTGTTGCCCACCAGGTCGTAGTTTCCTTCCTCGGTATAAAACTTCGTGGCAAAGCCCCGCGCGTCCCGCACCGTTTCCGCTGAGCCGCGCGAGCCTGCTACCGTAGAAAACCGAACGAACACGGGTGTTCTCGTACCCGGATCTTGCAGAAATTTTGCCTTCGTATATGGCCTCATCGATGTATAAAGCTCGAACTCTCCGTGAGCCGCAAAGCCCCGCGCATGCACGATAAGCTCCGGGATGCGTTCATGGTCGAAGTGCGTCATTTTTTCCCTGAAATGAAAGTCCTCCATTAATGTCGGGCCCCTCTCCCCTGCTTTGAGGGAGAACTCATCCTCCGAGACGCGCAGCCCTTGATTCGTCGTAAGCTTCCGGCCTTCATCCTTTACGCGAAATTGCTCCAATTGCTCCTGCTTGCGGTTACTGTTTGCCTTGCGTTGTTGTTCCATTATCCTGTTTCCTCCCCGATCGAGATCGTTAGTCAGAGTACAGAGTACGTCGCTAACCTTTACCCCAATGAGAGTCCCGGCAAACAAGTTAAGAGCATCTTCATGCCGCCTGATTAGAGATTCTTGATATCCTCTACGGAGCCTTTATGGATCGGATATACCTTCAGAAACACGGTCACCATATCGATAAATGTCACGAGTGCCACGATATAAATAAACCATTTCCTGCCCTCGTTCCAGATCGATTCGACCCATTCAAACGCCTCACTGCCCGGTGTCATGACATTTAGCTGCACCAGCTGCTCCATAAAATGCGGATTCCAAATGGCCGGGTCTTTGAACATAATGACCATCAGTATGAACAAGGCTGCATTAAATGCCATATGAGACAGCATAACGCCGCGCGTCCATTTTCCTAAGATCATCTTGACCGATTCCTTCATGATGCTGAGCGCCGTCAGCCCCCAAATGAGCGGCAAGTACCGGGCGAAGTTCTCGACATGGAATATGGAGGCGGTTCCTATGAACTGGCCCTCCTTAAAAACAATCGCCCCGATCAGCTCCACCGAAAACGTAAACAACACGGCAAAGAGCACGGAAAAAATAATCCCCGCAATAGGCTCGCTCCGCTTGATGAGCAGCCTGCGGTCAGGAATCTCGGGCAGATCGGCAAGAGACCATTCCCGCCTGCTGCCCCAATCCTTTGGCTTCACGCCGGCGTATTCAATAATGGCAAAGGACAAGGTCACCCAGGCGAAGCCCTGCACGCCGATCGTTATGATCGATACGATATAGGAAATAAAATGCTGTAGCGTCTCCCCTGGCGTAATGAGAGCTTGAACGGCAAAGCTGACTGTAAGTCCAATACCAATAGAAATCATGACAATACGCAGTATGGAGATATATGCATCGAAAAATGCGGGGCCAATCAAGTATCTTGGCCATGCTCGATATTTGACCGCAAGCTCCTGCGGACTTCCCAGCTCGCGGAGTACCGCTTCGATATCGCCATCCGACACTGGCTCTCCCTGCGTCCGTTCCTCCAGCATGTCTTCAATCAAGCCCTGCAGCTCCAGCTTAATGTCCTCTCTCTGCCCTTCGGGCAGCTTCTGCGTTACAGCATAAATATATCTCTGAACATAATCCACGAGTCACTCCTCCTAAATATTCAATTCAAATCAAGCAGGCCTTCTACGCTTTGGTTCATTTCCCGCCAATCCGCGCATAACTGCCGATATACCTCTGTTCCAAAATGGCTGCGCCGATAATATTTCCGCGGGCGGCTTTCCGACGTGTCCCACTCGCTCTCCAGCAGCCCCTGCTTCTCCAATCTTCTGAGCAAGGGATACAGCGTGCCGGGATCGATCGCCATGCCCTTCTCTTCCAAAATCATTACAAGCGAATAACCATATTGGGGCTCTGACAATTGGCTCAGCACGCCAATGATGATCGTTCCTCGCCTTAATTCCTGCAGTAATCCATTCACGACCTCTTGAATATCAGTCATCCTGATCAACTCCTGCTTTCAATATACTGTATGGCACACACTATTGTAAAGTGCATATTATTAATTATTTTTAACTGCATAAAAATAGCATGAGCAAGATTTATAATCTCACTCATGCCAGTCGGTTTGCAGATGGCTTAGCTTTTGGGGATTGAGCAGCAAATATAGATTTTGAATACCGTTCGCTTCGCTCGTCCATTGGAAGCATAGCATCCCTTTCAATTGGCCCTCTTTCTTGAATATGAGGTTCAATTCTCCGTTTACCTCGGTTACCACGGCTTCCCAGCCACGCAATTCCTTAAACGCTTTGGGAGAAGTCAACAATGCCAACACGCGTTTCCGGCTTATAATCGGGAAAATAGCGGAACGGGTATATCCACCTCCATCGGTAATCATCACCGCATCCTCCGCTAGCAGCTCAAGCATCTCCTCTACCTGGTATCGCTCGAACGCGGCAATAAATCGCTCGATCAACGCTCTTTGAGCGGCCTCATTATTGGAAGCTGCATGATCGTCCATTCTCACAGCCTCGGCTTTGAGGCTCTGCTTGGCCCGACTGCATATTTTGCGACAATTGCTCTCCGACTTGCCCAGCATCTCCGAAATCGCATAATAGTCGTACTGGAACACTTCCCGGAGAAGATAGACCGCTCGCTCCATCGGAGTAAGGCGCTCAAGCATGACCAGATAGGCATACGATATCACATCCTGGCGTTCTAAAATCCGCTCAGGAGAATCATAATCCGCGACAAGAGGCTCTGGAAGCCATTCGCCGACATACACCTCTCTCTGTTTGCGTGCTGATTTCAACACGTTCAGACTGCGATTGGTAATTCCTTTTGCCAAATAGGCTTTTACATCCCGGATTTCCGTCATATCCTTGGCTTGTATCTCTGTAAACCAGTCCTGAACCACATCCTCAGCGTCGGATACGACACCCAGCATCCGATAAGCGATAGAAAAAGCATACGTTCGGTAATTCCGATACAAAGCATCGATGTCCATCCCCGTCTGCTCGGCAGCTCCATTTCCTCGGATTTTCCCGGTTTGCTCGGATTGCCAGGCTTGTCTGCTCTCCCGAGATTGCACGATCTGCTGAGATTGCACGACCTGCTGAGACTGCCTAACCTGCTGAGTCCGAATCTCCTCATCCCGCGATGACGCCGACAAGGCGTTCACCTCCTCCAAATGCCAAAAAGAAGCCGGAACGGCGGCTTCCTATTGGTGTATCCTCTTTCTTTTTCTTATATTACCATTTTATGATTTAAAGCAGCCGGGAAAAAGCCCCGATGAAATGGCCAGGCGATTCCAGCTGTTAATCGTATTTATGGCGATAAGCAAATCCACGTATTCGCTCTCGGTTACGTACTCCCGCACCTTCTCATAGACCGCCTGAGGCACTCCTTCCCGCGAAATGTTCGTAACACATTCCGTAAGCTCCAGAACAGCCCGTTCCTTATCCGTGAACAAGTGCGGAACTTCCCGCCATACGCTTAGCAGCAAAATCCGGTCGGCATGGTCGCCCATCGCCATCAGATCTTTAGCGTGCATATCCAGGCAGTAGGCACATCCATTGATTTGCGACGCGCGAAGCTTAATCAACTCATTCGCAACAGGATCCACGCTGCTATCCTTAGTATACTTCTCCAATCCAGACATCGCTTGATACGCTGCAGGGTTGGCCGTTCGAAAATTTAATCGCAGACTCATTGGCTCATCTCTCCCTCATAATGTGATACAGGGTAGACAAATGAACCTCCGATTTTGTGACACTCACAGGCGCAAATTTCAGCGTTCGGCACTGCGCTGTAAGACAGCGATCCATCGACACTTCCCTTTCATGAATTGACGGCTTCACCTGTAATCGCTACTATTTGGAACAGGAGGTGTTGTATCTATGACAACATTGTTGCTGCTCGGAGCGGGCATGATGTTTCTTGCTGTAGCCCTAGGGGCGTTCGGAGCCCATGCCTTGAAGAAGAAGCTCTCCGAGGAAATGATGAAAATTTACCAGACCGGAATCCAGTACCATATCGCACATGCGCTAGGCTTGCTGCTGTTAGGCTTGATCTCTGCGCAAATCGAATCAACGTCCCTTATTATGCTTGCAGGCTGGTTCCTGTTCGCGGGAATCATCCTTTTTTCAGGCAGCTTGTACGCGCTAAGCTTATCAGGCATCCGCAAGCTCGGTGCAATTACACCGCTAGGCGGCGTGGCCTTCCTTATCGGCTGGGTTCTTATGGCGATCGCGGTGATTTAAGCGGCGAGTCCTCCGGGTTCAACAAGCCGTACTTCGACTTCACCCGGGTCAGGATTCGTATCCATACCCCGGAGAATAGCGTGATAAAGAAAACATTCGAAAGCGCATGAGCCAAGTCGAAATAGAAGCTGGCCGCATAGGCCGACGCGAAAACCGGCCAGGATAATTGATCGTAGAGGTCGATTAGGAACCACAAATTCATGATCCAGCCAAAAAGAAATCCCCATAGAAAGCCAAAGAGATTTCTGGCCCACATCCTTTTCATGAAAAAAGTATCCTTAAGCAGCCCTGCCGTGAATCCGATCATCCCCCAGCAGAACATCTGCCATGGCGTCCATGGCCCTTGTCCCAGGAAAATATTCGAGGCGACGGCGGCGATGCTGCCTACGAGAAACCCCGTCTCAGCCCCGAAGACAAGCGCTGCCATAATAATGACGAAGGACGTCGGCTGCACGCTGGGGAGCGGCGCAAACGGCACTCGGCTCACCGCTGCGATGGCTCCCAGCATGGCTACAAGCAAGATCTCCTCCGCCCGCAGCTTCTTTCTCTCGAATCGGATAAAGAACGGGATCATGGCTAAACCAATCAGCAGGAAGCTCAGTGGCATATAATAATCCTCAAACCATAACACCGCGGCTAGCAATACGATGACTGCGATCATACTGCTGACATAGAAAATGCGCTTTATTTTTCCCATGGCAGTCCTACATCCTTCATCGTTATGGCCCCCGGAAATAAGTCGCCCGCTGTGCGATGAATAATCGTCGTGTAAAAGTAGTTGTTCCGCAGAAACTCCCTCGTCTCCTCAATCGCAGCCAGCTTGCCATCAAACAGCAGGCCGCATCGGGTCGCATAGCTTGCCGCAAACTCGATGTCATGGCTAACCATCAGAATGGTCGTCCCCTTCTTGCGGATGGCTTCGAGCTGTGCGGCCAGCTTCATTTTGGAGGTGGGATCAAGTCCCTTCGTAGGCTCGTCGAGCAGCAGCAATCGCGGCTCTGCGAGCAGGACGAGAATAAGCGCTACCTTCTGCTGCTGTCCTCCGCTTAAGTCAAGCGGGTGCATGTCCAGCGCCCCCTCCAGCTCAAACAGCTCCACCAGCTCGGCCAACCGCTCCTGCCTGCCGACGGCAAGCGAATGGCCCTGCCCGCTCCCTGTTCCTGAACCTGCCTCCAGTCGTTCTATTCGATCCTTGAGCTGCGCCCTTACGGTATCCCGCGTGAAGTAGAGCAGCGGATTCTGGGCAACGTATCCGATGAACCGGCTCCTCTCGGCGGTACTGCTGCGCAATAAAGATTTTCCATCCAAGAAAATGTTCCCGCGCTGCGGCTTCCTGGCACCTGCGATTTGATACAGGAGCGTGGACTTGCCCGAGCCATTCCCACCGAATAGGGTGAAGAAATCCCCTTGCTGAATACGCAGTGAACAGCCCTTCAACACAAGGGGCGCGTTTTTCTCGTAGGTAAAGAACAGTTCTCTGCATTCCAGCAGCGGCGTCGTTACTGACCGTGCTGCTTGCTGTCCCGCTTGCACCTGTCGTACCTCTTGTCCTCCTGCCAGTCCCACTGCTTGCTTCTCCGCCTTCGGCTCGGAGGCTAATGACATAGCAAGCGTCTCTACCGCCGTTTCTGTTGATACAGCAGCTTTATCCAAGGACAGCAGCTTCTCACGATGCTGGCTGATCCAGTGGCGGCCCGCCTTTACGGTCAAAGGAACAGGCTGTTCTCGCTCTTCCTGCGGAGCGTCAGCATTAGCTCCCAAGTATAATCGGCTTACAGCAGGCAGGTAGGGAATAAAGAATTCATCCCGGCCGTTCCAGATTTTGCGTATGATTTCTTGCGGGGCTCCGGCGTAGGCCACTTGCCCGGCCTTAAGCATGACGATCTGTGAAGCTAGGGGGAACAGCTCCTCTATCCGATGCTCGCTAATAATAACCGTGATAGACAGCTCCTCATTGATCCGCGCCAGCAGTTGAATAAATTCCTTGGCGGCTATCGGGTCAAGCTGAGCCGTCGGCTCGTCCAGCAGCAGTACTTTGGGCCGTAAGGACATGACGGAGGCCAGGTTCAAAAGCTGCTTCTGACCGCCGGACAGCTCATGTACTCCCAGCTGCAGCCACCCTTCCATGCCAAAAAACTGAACGAGCTCACCGATTCTGCGCTGAATCTGTTCCGTGGGATAACCCAGATTTTCCATCGCGAAAGTGAGCTCCTGCCAGACCGTATTCATGACGATTTGGTTGTCCGGATCCTGAAAAACCATTCCGATTTCTTCGATAGAACGCCGCTCTTCCAGGTCTTCCAGCAGGCACCCGCGATACCGAACTTCCCCCCCTCGCTGTCCCTCTGGCCTAACCTCCCGCTTCAACTGGCGAAGCAGCGTCGTCTTGCCCGAACCGGACGGCCCGCACAATAACACAAAGTCTCCCTCTTCAACAGTAAGATTTATGTCTTCGAGCATCGCATCCATCGCTTCCGGGTACTTGAAGCTTACATGCTTGATCTGATAATGCGCCAATGCAGCCACTCCTTCCCATTCATCACAAGGGGAATTGCTATGAATATTCCATAACTGAATAAATGAATCCCAAGCTGGAAAGACCAATGCAGCGCCTGCAGCCGAGGGTACACCTCATATTGATTAACGCCGAAGAACGCCCCAATCGCTACGTTTAGCCCTGTGATGATCATGATCCACAGCACGATGCTGTCCCGGCGATCCATCCGGTAGGCCGTGCCGCTGCTTCTTCGCCCGATCCCGTAGCCCCTCGCCCTCATGGAGCTGGCCGTCTGCAGCGCTTCCTCCAAAGACCAGCCGACGAGAGTATGCAGCGTCTCCATCCCCTCTCGCATCAGGAGCTTCTTATTTCCCCCGGATTGCAAGTAACCCATCACCTTCTGAATCGTCATAATTTGCTGCAATCTGCGGGTTAACAGAGGAACAAAGCGCAGGGTCACAGTAATCACAAAAGCGGTTCGCGGCGCATACGGCGTCAGTAAATACAGCAGCTTGTCCGGCGTTACTACCAAATTAAAGGCGACGAAGGCCAGCAGGATATTCAGCAGCGATAAGGCAAAAATCGCACCATATACAATGGCCTCCAGCGTGACGGGACGATCCCAAACGTAGAACAGGATCGTAGCGCCTCGGCTGGAAAACAACGGGTTCGAAATCAATATGATGAAGGCGATCAACAGATAGCCTTTGATCACTTTTTTCAAAGCCCGCCCCCCGTCGAGAGAAAAGAGGAGAGCTATAATGCATAGAAAGGACGCCAGCAAATAAACCGGATGCTGAAACATCATGCATGCTCCCAGCAGTACGATGAAATACAGCAAGCTTAATCGTGGATGCAATCCTGAAAACCCGTAGACCATATCAGCTCTTCCCATCCCATAATCCGTCATCCGTACCTGCTCCCAAATCCTTGCCCAGATCCTCCGTATACAGCCATCGAATGTCATCCCCCGAGCTCAGCGGCCATACTCCCGCACTCCGGTTAGGAAATTTGCCATTCACGCTATACATCCAGCCGCTGCCCGAGCCCTTATCGAATTCATATAAATTGTCGATGCCCTGCACATAAGCGGTTGCCCCGCTTCCGGTATACTCCATTTGCATCTTTTGGCTACGTGTAGCCTTCTTTAATACATCCAGCACGGTCTTCGAATCGCCGATGTCCACCTCGATCGTCTTCATAATCGTCCCGATATCCGGTGACCCCACGATAGTCAATGTAACAGCATCCCCGGAGCCTGCTTCCGCCTGCTTGGCACTCTCCTTATCCTTACCTGGCTTCGTAGCAGCACCCGGCAGAGGGGAAGAGGTCGCTGCTTCTAAGCCGCTTCCGCTAGGCGGTTGAGCTTCTGCAGTAGTATCGGTTTTCTTATCGTCATCCCCTGTCTGCTTGCCTGCTTTAGGCAAAGGCGCAGTCTGAGGAACAGTTATGGAGGACTCTCTATCCTTCGCTCCCGCTTCAAGAGCTGCTGCACTTCCGGAAGCACCGCTGTCGCCATTTCCAGAGAACGGCTTCTCTTCTGTATTCCCGGCCGGTAATGAAGAGGATGGCTCCTCCTGCCCCGACACCACCGGCTGCGGCGACCCGGCCTCCCCGCTCGCTGCTGTTCCCGATTCCTCAGCGCCTGCCTCCGTCGGCCCCGCTGAATCAGCGGAGGCGTCTCCGCCTGCATCACCGGATGACTCCAGCTGCCCTGGGCTTGGCTCTGCCGTGGAATTCGCCTGCTGCACCGCCTCGAGCTTAGTCTTTGGCTCTGGCTCTGCTGCTGGACGCCCTCCCCCGTAAAACCATACCGCAGCCAGCACAATAGCCATAACAGCCAGCAGTCCGAAGAGTTTATTTTTGTTGCGCCACAATGCTCTGCTCCAATTCAGCATATGTCCACCCCAAGCTACGATAATCGTATAAATAGGGAAAGAAGGAGGCTTAAGTCTCCTTCTCCCGGTTGGTTCTATGAATTGATCATTTCATGCATTTTCACGATCACAACGGCAGCCATTTCTCTAGTCACCTGCTGCTGCGGTCTGAAATAGTCGCCATCCCCTGACATCAGGCCGGATTGGAAAGCCAAGTCCACATAAGCGGCAGCCCAATCGGATACCTGCTCACGATCTTTGGGAACGCGATTTGTTGTCGCGCCATCCGCTATATTCGGCAGCGCTTGTCCTTGCATGCGTACAAGAATCGTAGCCATCTCTTGTCTTGTAATTTGCTGATTCGGCCCAAAGGAGCTTTCGCTCAGACCGGAAATCAAGCCTTTTTCCTTGGCTGCAGCTACATATCCGGCATACCAGGAGCCTTGGCTGACATCCTTAAATCCGGCTGCCTCGCCGGATGGCTGTTCGCCTGCCAGCTTGACGACCAGCACCGCAAATTCTGCACGCGTTAAACTACGCTTCGGTTCAAACTGCGGCGTTGTCGCCCCCGTCCCTGTCATCAGGCCAAGCTCTGTTGCTCTACCAACCGCTTCCTTGGCCCATGCAGATATGGATGCTTCATCCCCGTATGCTGCCGGAGCCGGTTTGGAAGCAGAAGCTTGAATATCGGACATATCAAACAGCGTGCTTTGCTTTTGCAGCATCCGCTCATACGCCCCAAGCGCCATCAGGCCCTGATGAGTCGCCATATAATCGCTGGCTCCTCCAACCGTATGGGCAAAGCCGCCATCCTTGTTCATATAGACCTGCAGCGCCGTGAGCAGATCGCCGCTGGTCTTGACAAACCGCTTGTCATCCAACGAAATGTTAAGGCTGGACAAGGCAATGATGACTTGCGAAATGCTTTCGC
Source organism: Paenibacillus lentus (assembly GCF_042714055.1). Classification (GTDB taxonomy): domain Bacteria; phylum Bacillota; class Bacilli; order Paenibacillales; family Paenibacillaceae; genus Fontibacillus; species Fontibacillus lentus_A. The sequence continues at coordinate 247,314 of NZ_JBHGVC010000004.1, read as the reverse complement.
TCGTCTCTACGCCCCATGCTTTAAAGCCGCCGCTCGCCAGCTGCTGCTGCGACAGCCAGGCCAGCGCGCTATCCGTTGCCGCCTTGACCTCTTTCCGATCCTGGTATTTCGCCAAGGCTTGCAGGGCCATAGCTGTCATATCAATATCGCTTTGACCATTGGACTCTTTACTGATCGGGAACCCGCCATCGGAGTTCTGCTGCTGCAATACAGCAGCGACCAGCTTATCCCGCGTCCACAGCGCATCGCCTGGAATTTCGGCCTTCGCTGCGTCAAGAGCCAGCAGGGCGAACACGAGTCCATTCGTTCCCTGATTGGTCATACGTGCATTATTATAGATTTTCTCCAAGAAATTGAACCCGGCTACGTTGCGCGGATCCTTGCCGATCGAGGCGACGGCCAGCGCCATGCGCTCATAATCCGTCACTAGGCGGAATTCGCCGTTTTTCTCCCGAACATGGCTCTCGAGCACGGAATAATATTCCGCAGGGACTTGCTTGCCGGAGCGTGCCAGCGCAATGGCATCCCAATCATTAAAATTGTCATGCTTGGCAAAGCTGCGATTGCTCAAAATCCAGGCCGATGAACGAGCAATAGCCTCCTTGATGCGTGCCAGCGAGGCCGCTTGCTGCTCTGGCGTTGCCGCCGCAGCTTGTCCTAGCGATCCGCCGGCTTCGCCTCCCCCTGCTGCTCCTCCAGCTCCAGGTGTTCCTGGTGCCGGTGCACCGCCTCCAGCATCCTCGTCTTTAAGGTCTTTCCCTAGATTTGTAGTGTATCGCCAGCGAAGGACATCACCGTTCTGCAAAACGTACAGTCCTGCACTATAATTCGGTTCTATACGATTTACGTGATACATCCAGCCGCTCTCCGGCCCTTTATCGAACTCACCTAAACCGTCTATTGCCTGTACATACAGGGTTGCATCCGAACCAATGTAGTCAACCGATATGCCCCGAGCTTGCGCGGCTCTTCTAAGAACTGTAAATGCGGTATCTCCGTCCTGCAGCGTAACCGATACCGGTGAGATGATATCTCCCTCACCAATCGTACGCTTCTCAACAGATAGAGTAACTGTACGAGCCGCTGGTGGATTGGTTACACCACCTCCACCCGGATTCCCGCCACCGCCAGGCGTACCGCCTCCGTTACCTGGGTTGCCGTTTCCACCGCCATCTCCAGGGCTGGTTCCGCCGTTCCCCGGCTCGCCGCCCTGCCCAGGGTTATCCTTGGTTTTTAAATCATAAGCGATAAACTCGGTAAAATGCGTCGTCTTAATGACTAAATCCCCGTGTTCATCCGCATAGGCATATACAGCATCCGCTCTTGCTGATGAGTCGCTGTATTTCGGAATCGGGTTAAAGCTGCCATCGTGGCCGATCCATCCGGCATGTCGGCCGCCCTGACCCGTCAGCTTCAAAGTCACGTGGCGATTGAAATCGATCCGTTCATTGCCGCCTACCTTCACGCGAATCGCGATCTGGGTAAGCTCCTCGTTCGTTGAAGCCAGAATAGCACTTATCTTGCTGATCAACACAGCGTCCGTAGAGCTGAGCTTGGTCGGCAGTTGGATGTGCCTATCCCAACCGGAAGAGGTAACCTCCGTATTCGGCTCAATGTCAAAATACGTGCTGTCCGTGACGGAAGTGACCTGTGGCAATTCCGGCTTGCTGAACTCCAGAATGACTTTATCTCCGGTCAGCGGGTCTGTATATGATCCATGTTCAAAATGAGTCTCACTGTCCGGAACATGAATAATCTGTTCCTCAACCGGCCCGGTATAGGCCGGAACAACAATGCTTACCGCCTCGCTGTCGCTCTGGCCGCCCAGAGCTCCCGCCAAGGCCTGCACGGAAATGTTGCCTTCTGCAGCTTGGCCGGTAAATGCAATGCTAGCTTGTTGGTTGTTAACCAGAGTTATGCTAGCCACCTGCAGTCCAGTCGAACCAGAGTCGATAAGCCAATGGTTCGCCTGCTGCGCAGCCGGCGTAAACGTATCCCCTACCAGCTTCATGTCAATCGCCGGGTTTACGGCTCCATGGCTGATTTCAGCCGGTGTCGTCGATAGACTGGCCCAGCGGCTGTAATAGAAATGCACTTGATCGCCGGATTGAATGACATAATCGCCCGCCCCGACATCAGGCATAGTTCCATTAACGGTGTACATCCAGCCATCCCAGCCCCCGAAGGTCCCGGCGGCTTGACCGGCTATCGACTCGACGTAGGCAAAGCTTCCGCTGCCTGTAATGGTGTAATCAATGGACGGCACAGCCGTATCCAGTCCCTGCTTCATAACGTCAAGTGCCGTTACTTCCTCACCGTTTGTCGCTACCGTTACGGTCTGAGGCGCATAAATTTCGCCGTCCATCCCCGTCACCTGCAGCTGTGCGGCAATGCCAGGTTGGGCTTGCTGCCCAGCTGCAATACGGTACCAGGTCGATTGGCTATGCTGGATGTCCAGCAGCCCAATAAGCGCCTGCTCCGTAGACATGCTGTTCGTTCTCGTATCGGCCGCTTTCCATTTGAAGGAGCCGTCAGCCAGCTGGAACAGCTCGTACGCATCCAATACCGAATGGCCATTCTTCATCCATTCGGAGGATAAAGCATCATCGCCTACGGCGACAAGACCGGACACCGTAGTGGATAGACTGTTCGAGTTGTCTCCAGATCCCCATGTCCCGGGTGAATCGAATCCGCCATTGTCGAGCTGTCTCTGCTTCAATAGCTCCTTCGCCCGCAGAATAGCGCTGTCTACGGCACTTTGCCCCTGATATTTCCCCAGCGCCAAGAGCGCCATACCCGTAATGTCCGTATCTCCGAAGCTTCCACTCGGGCTTAGTCCGAATCCGCCGTCATCATACTGGCATCCAAGCAAATAATTTAAAGCTTTCTGCGCCGCGGTGTCATCCCATTGTCCTACATCTGCGCCAAGCTTGATACCCGCATCGAGGGCAAGCATAGCCCAGATATGCTTATTAACTCCGCCAATCGCTCCGGTATCGGGGTTCTGCTGGGCAGCCAGCTCGGCCCATAAATTCCGATCCGTCTCCCAGGCATGCGCCGGGTCTTGACCCATAGCCAGCAGCCCGAATATGTATCTGATATGCTCGGTTCCATAATTTTCCGGCTTCAAATTAGGTGCCGTCGTCTCCCAGGCAGGCAGTCTCCAATTTCCATCCTGCAAATTTACTCCTGCACCCCACAAAGCTACGAGTTCCCACCAGGACTCGATCTTTTTTGTCGAGCCTGTGTCACTATACTGCTCGGCATAGTAATCCACGGTGCTTGCAATCATACGGTTCAGTTTCGTGTTGTCTGCCCCTTCTGCCGCCTTGGCGAGCTGAGGATTTACTAGCGACAACAGCAACACGAAGCTCATCAATGCAGGCAAGCTTCTCTTCATCCAATTCTTCCAACTGTTCAACGTCTGCTCTCCTTTACCCTTTTATTTGTGGACAACACAAAAAAACATCTTTCCCGTAGAAAGATGTTTCGAAGATTTGTCCGTGTAACACTATACACACTCGGGCCGCCCTAATGACTATTACGACAGCAGCACGAATTAACATCTCCATCTCATCCTCGTGAGAAAATTATAGAGCTCTTACACGGCAGGTCTCCTGGCTTCGCATCATCGCTTCGACTATCTCCTTCCCGTTGATGGATCAACAGTGGATTTACGATAGTCAGCTCCGCGTTACAGTGGCGGGACCGCGTCGAATTTACATCGAACTTCCCTATTAAGCTGCTTCATCATAGATTATTGGCAGCACCGTATAAGTAAAATATGAAATTGATTGATTCGGGGTAATTGTAGCAGACTTCCTCCATTTAGACAAAGGAATTTTATGCGTCGCATGTTTAATGCTGATGTGATAATTGCAGCGAGTCTGCGGGAACGCTTGGGCTGTTTTTTGTAAACCGCCTTTTCAAATAGTCCGTTAGTCTCAGCTCGATAATTTGATAGGAAATGTGTGAGACAGCGATAGAAATGACTAACGATAATACAGCATATACAACGAATACGAGCCAAGGATAAGGTGCAACCGCACCTAGCTTGGGCATGATTTTTTTCAACGGAAACATGACCATCGTATGCCACATATACAAGCTATAGCTGATTTTCCCCAAATATTGCATCGGGCGCAGCTGCAGAAGCCGTGACATGAATCCTCGCTGCAGCAAAATAGACTGAAAGAAAAAATAGCTAATCATTAGCGGAATCAGTATATACACATGCCGGACGCTATAGTGGTAGCACATATACAAGAGCCCGAATAATAGAATCCCGTTCAGGTAAAACACCCTCCTGTGAGGGTACGCCCTGCGCAGGAACGGCTCCGTGAAATAGGATGCGATTCCGACGATAAAGAACAGCATGTTCGGATGATAGTATATGAGCACTGCACTAACCAGCAGCAAGACTCCTAGCAGTAGGGCTTTAACCAAAACGGGCATAGAGGGTTTACGATAAATGACGAACACCAGGCCTGCAAGGAGATAGAAAACCATTTCATAGCTTAATGACCAAGCTACGATTTGAGCAATAGGCAAGGGGAATACTCCCGGAAGCAGAAGCAGATTGGAGATAAAATGGGCCGCATAGCTTAATATGCCGATATCCTCCATCCACTTATAGCCGATCCATGGCCCGGCCGCGAAAACGATAATATGGATCAACAAAAACACGGGATAAATCCGAAGGATGCGATTTAAGGCAAACCTCCTCACCGTCCCGTGCTGAAGCAGTGTCCGCGTAATAAGATAGCCGCTGATAATGAAGAAAAGATTAACGGAGATCGGCCCTGCATAATGAATCAGGTAGCTCCAATGATTGCGCGGGTATTCCCTTAAGTAGCCCTCTAGAATCGATGAGCCATAAATATGAAAAATGACGACCGAAATCGCCAGCCATCCCCTAAGCCCTGTCAACGTATCATTCATCTTCTTCATAAGCTGTTTATTCTCCCGATTCATCCGATATGGTTCATTTACTTCAATACTAGTACATTACCATAAAAGGCCGTGAAAATAGAATTGCTGGACGATGCTTCCGGGAATTAAAGTCGCTATGAAACAATAAAAAGGCCCCCTACGCAATCCTATGCACAGGAGCAGCCTCAATTTATACTGTTACTAGAGTTATGCCATCTAATCGAATCGCTGCGTCTTGTACCATTTGCTCTCGCGATGCGTAATCTTATCCACGATCATGTTATAGGTGGCGCGGAGTGAAATAACAAAAAATAATTGGGCATAGGTAAAATACGTCAAGCAAGACAAAATAAAATTGCGGACGTTGCTCTGCCCGATATCCGACGCCAGCGCCAGATTGATCTGCAGTACATACAAGTAGTACATTAACGCCCAGGCGATGATCAGGTAGATGTATACATCGCCTTCGAACTGAAATGGGGACAGTACCTCCGGCTTAAACAAAGCGATGAGCCAATAAACGATATTCACGATAATGATCAGATCGGAAATTACAATCGTGACCAAGAACCAGAAATAGCTGGCCGCATAGTAAAGCACATGCAGCTTAATACGCCAGCTGGAGGGCTTGAACAAGTGATGGAAATTGTCCATCACAACCTGGTAATTCCCCTTGGCCCAGCGCTCGCGCTGCTTCATATACACGCGAAGCTGCTCCGGCTCCTGCTGGTAAGCCTCGGCTTGCGGAGCAAGCGCGATCAACTGGCCGCGCGTAAGGATTTCGAACGAAATCGCCGTATCCTCGGTTAATGCCTGCTCGTCCCAGCCGCCGATTTCTTTAATCAGCGCCGTTTTAATAATAAAATTCGTTCCCGGAATCGTCCCCAGCTTGAACAGCTCCCACATCCCGGCATTCCCATATACAAGCTCATACGAGAAATGCCGCAGCACAACATCATAAACGTGAAACAAACGGAGATTTCGAGCTATTAAGACTATATTCTACAACGGGTATCTAGACACTTTCTTAACAATTATCCTAAATTAAGGAATTTGTATAGCCGTCTCGGCAAGCAATGGAAGAACATTGTCGAAAAAATGGGTATTCTTATTGAATACATACCCGCCAGAATAAGAATTGTCCCTATTTTTTAAAGTTATCATATGTTTGTGCAGCTGCTTGGCCCATTCTTTATCCCCGCACTCCAAGGCCAACAGTATGGCAAGGCCATAAACGGAAGGAGACTCATAGGAAACCTCTGCCACCCGGGTTGCCCGGTTATAGCGTCCTTTGATCGTCTTGTTCTCCCGAAATTCATTTTTGAGAAACGAAAGTAAGGCGGTTGGCTTCTGACCCAGCTTTGCGCGATGCATACCTACAATCAATTGATCAATCAGATTAATCTGATTGTCAAAGGAATACTCCAGCTTATGAACATCGAAGGTTTTAGGATAAAAAACACCGTCATCAGGCATTTCGGAGATCACCCGCGCATATTGCTCGTAAGTGCCTGAGTCGATGAGCTGGTTATCCCTCATTAACTTCAGCGCCGCTATATCCACATAAACCAGGCTTAGCGTCGAGGGAGACTCATGTCTGGAGAAATCATGAAAATCGACGAAGTACCCGCCGTTTTGTACATACATCTGCAGCGTATCCGATATTTCCCTTGCCGTAGATAAGTATTCATCCTTCTTCCAGAGCTGCGCCGCATTCAGCAGGCTGTCGATGATACGGAGATCGTCACCGAGGGCGTTTGTATTTACTTTGGCCCGGCCATCCGGCTCCAGCTTCCATACGATATACTTCTCCGGGGTTAAAAACTTGCTCTCCAATATTTGATAGCCGTGTGCAAACAGCGCTTGATCCCGCTTCATGACGGCGTATTGCATCCAAAAGCCCAATGACTCGGATAGCGCCTCGCGACCTGCAACAATATCGGGATTCGTAGAGGTGTCCGGCTTTAAATAAGTGGCCAAGGTTCCATTGGCATTCGTCATATGCTTCGTAATAAATTTCTCTGTAGACGAATTTGTGCTTTTCATGGCCGCCTCCTTGGAATACACACCGATGGCGGTGGAAAGTCCTAAAATGATCAGCGTGGAAATGATCAGCAGATTTTTGCAGCTATAGCGCCGTACGGGCATTGTTCTCACCTTTTCCTTTCAGGTATTAAATCCTATGCATCCATTTTATTCAATGGAAACCGACATAAATTTCGAGCTTGCAGTTTTCATTCTATCCTATAAATACCAAACATGCTGTATGTATTTACAACTAGTTCTAGCACCTCTCCTCGCTTCATGGTAAGTTTTTGAATAGGGTGCCCTGGGTTCCTGTTCCTCTATTTAAGCCTATGGGTTCCGTGAACAGCGGTCTGTTGACGCTGTCGGCATTTCATAGCACGGGCGCGCGCAGATTCGATTTGCCGGGAAAGGAAAGCTGGCTGCGGCAGCAGCTGGATTTGGATCGTCCAGCTCGTTTTGCAATGATTCGACATAAAAAAAACTCCCCTTGATCAGGAGAGTAACATGCACGCGTAAAATATTTTAGATTAAAGCGATCGCCAGCAGCGTAAAAAGGCTTAACGTCAAAATGTCGTTCCCATAAAAGCCTGGATAGAATGCCGAGGTTTTGACAACCCCTCTGGCATCAGGACGCAAATAAACATTATTATAGTCCACATCCATAATCGTTCCCGTATACTGCCGTCCGTCCCTGGTCAGAATGCGAACCCTTTTATTTTTACAGCGCAGGCAATTATAATAGGCTTCAACCAAAATCCTCATCCTCCTTTTTCATATTACATATTAGTCTATGAGAGGAATGAGGGACGGTAACGGCATAGGTCTATAGGTCGCAGGATCATTTACAGCGCAGCCGTCTAATTCAAGATATTCTCTTATCCTTCTTAATCTGCTTGCTCCGCAGCTGACCGCAGGCCGCATCGATATCGGTGCCGTGCTCCAAACGAACGCTGCAGTTGATTTCCTGCTTCTTCAGCACGTCATAAAAGGCCAGAATCGACTCCTTGCGGCTTCTCTGGTACTGGCCATGCTCATCTACCGGGTTATACGGAATGAGGTTAACCGTAACCCCGCTTCGGCGGTCGCCGATCAGTTCTGCAAGCTCCAGCGCATGCTCCGGGCCATCATTAACATCCCTTAGCAAAATATATTCCAGGGTGACCTTGCGATTCGACTTCGCCAGGTAATAATCTATGGCCTCCATCAACTGTTCAATCGGGATGGCCCGGTTGATTTTCATAATGCGCGTCCGCAGCTCATTGTTGGGGGCATGCAAGGAAATCGCCAGGTTAACCTTGAGATCGGAGTCGGCAAACTCGATAATTTTATCCGCCAAGCCGCTAGTCGACACGGTAATTCGCCGCGGGCCGATAGCCAGACCCTTATGATCCTTCACGGTTCGAATAAAATTGGATACGTTCGTAAAGTTGTCAAACGGCTCGCCGATTCCCATAACGACAATATGGCTGACCTGCTCCTCCTGACCGGCCTGATCCAGGTGAAACTGCACCTTCATGATTTGCTCCACGATTTCGGCACTCGTTAAATCACGGCTCTTCTTGAGCAATCCGCTCGCGCAGAAGCTGCAGCCGATGTTGCAGCCCACCTGAGTAGTAACGCAAACGGACAGACCGAACTTATGTCGCATGAGGACAGTCTCGATTAAGTTGCCGTCGGACAGTTTAAAAAGGAACTTGACCGTTCCGTCGGCCGACTGCTGCTTCACCTGCTCCGTTAATGTCTCCAGCACGAAGTGCTCCTCCAGAAGCGCAAGAACATCCGGTTTGACATCATTCATATCAGCAAAGCGGTTTACCCGCTTGCGGTAGAGCCAATCCCATACCTGGAGTGCGCGCGATTTCTTATGTCCCCGCTCCTCCAGCCAGGCGATAAGCTGATCTAGCGTTAATCCATAAATGGATGGTGTGTTCATATATTTTATCCTCTTTTCAGAACTTAAAATTCTGCTTATTATTGTCCCAAATCTTTTTTATTAAAACAAGGCTCTATTATTGAGAAATATATCCGAAAGTGTAACTTTGTCCCCCTATTAACGTCTACATAATTAAATGGACGGTGAAATAGGCCGCTTGAGTCTTGCAAAAATCAACCCCGCCCATGAAACACCGGGCGTAGAAATGGAGTTGTTGTGCTTATGACCGGAAAGATCGTCTTGGCTGGGGGAACCGGCTTCATCGGTACCTATTTAAGTGAAAAGTTTCAAGAGCAAGGTTACGAGATCATACATATTTCAAGGCAGCCCGAACATATTTCTTGGAGAAACCATAAGGGAATCGTGCAAGCGCTAGAAAAGGCGGACATGCTGATCAATTTGGCGGGGAAGTCCGTCAACTGCCGTTATACCGAGAAAAACAAAAAAGCCATTATGGACTCGCGCACGGAGACAACACAGCTTCTCGGCGCTGCCATACTGGCATGTAAAAATCCGCCTGCCCTATGGATCAATTCCAGCACCGCTACGATTTACAGGCATGCCGAGGATCGGCCCATGACAGAAGAAAGCGGCGAGCTTGGAACGGGCTTCTCTGTTGATGTGGCCAAAGCATGGGAGCAAGCTTTTTTTGCTTTTAAATTGCCGGCAACAAGACAAGCGGCACTGCGCATCGCCATTGTTCTTGGAGAACACGGGGGCGTGATGACCCCGTACAAAAACCTCGTACACTTCGGGCTTGGCGGTGTTCAAGGGCCTGGAACTCAGCGCTTCAGCTGGATTCATGTCGAAGACATTTACGGGATAATTTCGTTTCTGCAGACTAGGGAGGATCTGAGCGGCGTGTTCAACTGCGCTTCGCCGAACCCTGTTACAAACCGGGAGCTGATGAGTAAAATGCGGCAGGCGATGAATCGCAGCTTCGGTCTGCCTTCTCCGAAATGGCTGCTCGAGCTGGGCGCCGTAATGATCCAGACGGAGACGGAGCTGATTCTAAAGAGCCGCTGGGTGATTCCAGAGCGCTTGGAGCAGGAAGGCTACGTGTTTAAGTTTCCAGAGCTGGATCAGACGCTTCGTCATATTTTACATGGATAGGACAGTGAAAATGAAGCTAAAAAAAGGGCTGCGGCGAGCATTTATATTTCTGCTCATTTTGTCCGCGTTTATCTATTTAAATAATTCCTCCCTGCTTACCAAGGGACGCAGTGGATCCCCCTTCCTGCTGGCCCATCGCGGTCTAGGGCAAACATTCAGCATGGAAGGGATCGAAGGGGATACCTGTACGGCTGCCCGGATATTCGATCCCGAGCACCCTTATCTGGAGAATACGATTCCCTCAATGGAAGCTGCTTTTAATGCAGGGGCGGATATGGTAGAGCTGGATATCAAGCCTACGAAGGACGGGCAGTTTGCTGTTTTTCATGATTGGACGCTAGAATGCCGAACGAATGTGCAGGGCATGGTCAGTGATTACACGATGGCCGAGCTAAAGGAAATCGATATCGGTTATGGCTATACCGCCGATCATGGCGCTACGTACCCGTTTCGCGGCAAAGGGATTGGTCTGATGCCTTCGCTGGATGAGGTGCTGGCCTATTTTCCTGATGGTACTTTCTTGATTCACATTAAGAGCAACGATTCTGGTGAGGGCCGCCAGCTTGCACAATATCTCGGTGAGCTGCCGAAGGAACGTTTGGCTCAGCTTACCGTTTATGGTGGAGATGCCCCGATAGCTGCGCTGCACGAAGATTTGCCAGAAATAAGAGTAATGTCAAAAGCTACGTTAAAGAGCTGTCTCCTATCGTATGAAGGGATCGGGTGGAGCGGATATGTGCCGCCCGGCTGCAGGAATACGCAGCTGCATATTCCCGAGAAGTTCGCCCCTTGGCTGTGGGGGTGGCCGAATAAATTCCTGAACCGGATGGATAGCGTCAATACTCGGGTCATTGTGGTCGCAGGCAGCGGAGAGTGGTCGGAAGGCTTTGATACCGTCGACGATTTAACCAGGCTTCCTAAGGATTATACCGGTGGGATATGGACGAACAGAATTGACCGGATCGCACCTGCCTTGAAATAAGATATGGTCGACCGACTACTGGCATGCAGTGCAACACGGTGAGCGAATAGGAAGTAAAGCAAATAACCCGCTAAAAATTTAGCGGGTTATTTGTATGCCCTAGGCTTACAGTGCATATTTGAGGTTACTAAAGCTCTGAACCCTCGTTCTTAGGAGCCAGCGCCCTTGTAGCGTTTAACTCCCATATTCCAGGCCAGCAAGCCGATGCCGAGGAATATCGCTCCCATCACCGGAGTGAGCAGCGCCATTCCCGTCATCTCCTCGCGCTGCAGGAACAGCGCCGATGGGTAGATGCCGACAAAGGCGAACGGAATCACCCAAGTAAGCAGAACTTGAATCGTCCGGTTATAAATCGTCACCGGATAGCGCCCATAGTTCTGGATGTTGAACATGAGCGGAAGAATCCCTGTCGGTGCATCCGAGTAGAACGATAACGAAGTGAGCGCAGTGTAGATGCCGGCATAAATCGCTACCGCACTAAGCGTTAGAATCATGAGCGCCGGAATTGTCCACCATTCGAACGGCAGCCCGAGCTGCCCGCCGCTGATCACCATGATGATCATGCCGACGATAGCGCCAATCAATGCGGGCGGATCGATATTTTCCAGGAAGATCTGAAATAAATGGTGGGCCGGGCGCGTCAACACGCGATCCATTTCCCCTTTGACGATATAGCGTTCGCTGAAATTCCACATGTTGACGAAGCAGCTGAAGACGGCATATGGCACCATGAAGAAGCCGTAGACGAAAATGACCTCGCTCTGGCTCCAGCCGCCCAGGCTGTCGGTATGCATGAACACGACTAATATGAAAATAAAGTTCGTCGCCTGGAACAGTAAATCGGAGATCACCTCAACCCAGAAATCGGCCCGATAGGTCAACCGGGTTTTCATGTAGTTTTTGAAATATTCCACAATCAGTCCTAAATAGTAAAACATCCTCGTCATCCTTACGCTAACCTCCTTGCACAAACAGACGCTGCCGAGCCGCCCGGTATAACAGAATCATCGGTACGATCAAAACCAAAAACCAGGCTACTTGAATGCCCAGCACGTTCCAAATACCCACGCCCTGCACTCGTCCCGTAAATACGGAGCCCGGTAAATAAGTGATCGCCTGAAAAGGCAGCACCTGCAGCACCTGGGACAGCCAGCCCGGAAACAGGCTGATCGGCACGATGAGCCCTGAGAAGAGATCGACGACGACGCGCTTCATTCGCATAACGCCCTCGTTATTCTCAATGAAGAAGGCCGAGAGGCCCGTAATGACATTGATCTGCGAATTGATCAAAAAGCTGAAGAGAAGCATGACGAGAAACCCAGCCCATGCCGACGGGGCGGTGGGCAGCTGTACCGGAAACAAGAGCATGGCAATGGCCATGCCGGGGATCATGAACAGCAGGAAGCGGAACATGCCTTCCCCGAGTCCCTGCATCATTTTGACGAATACATAGTTATAGGGACGTATGAATTGAATCGCAATGCTGCCGTCCCGAATATCGGTCGATATTTCCCGATCCAGATTGTTAAAATAGAAAGCTCTAGCCATCCAGGATACCGCGACATAGGTCGTCATCTGTACGGCGGTGAAGCCGCCCAAGGAGTCTCCATCGCCGTAAATGGCCTTCCAGGTAAAATAGTTGACCCCAATATTGAGCGTATAAATCAGAATGCCGGTGTAATAGTTGATTCGGTAAGCAAGCATGGTCAGAAACCGAATACGGATAAAGTCCAAGTATGCGCCCAGCAGCAGGCGTCTTCCGCTAGAATGCGGCTTTCGTCCGCCCGGGTGGGCCGATTTGGCTGATGAGAATTCTGTTGAAAGATGCTTAGACATGACTAACCTCTCTGTCCGTCATCGAGCTGCTCGAATCTTCCGCCTTCTCCGCTGACCCGGATTGATAGATGCTGCGGACAATCTCGTCGGTGTTCGTCTCGATGATTTTGATATCCGTAATGTCGGCTTGCCCCACAACCCGGCCGAGTACGTCAGAAACGTTAAGCTCCAGCGGAATCCAGACCTTGGCGTTGAGATCGTTCTCGGCCGACCATTCTACAGCCAGGCCCGCAGTCCAGTGCCGCAGCGTCTCCAGCTTCGTTGCTCTTCCGAAATGGAACAACACCTCACGCCCCGTTCCCCAGCGCTGCTTCAGCTCCTCCAGCCCGCCATCATAGATGATCCGCCCATCATCGAGCATAATAACGCGGGAACAGAGGGCCTCGATGTCCTGCAAGTCATGCGTCGTCAACAGGATCGTCGTTCCGTGCTCGCGGTTCATATCCTTCAGGAAGTCGCGAATTTCTGATTTCACCACGATGTCGAGTCCAATCGTCGGTTCATCGAGAAACAGGATCGACGGGTTATGCAGCAGCGCAGCAACCAGCTCGCAGCGCATGCGCTGCCCCAGGCTGAGCTTGCGTACCGGGCGGTTCAGCAATTCCTGAAGCTTCAGCCGTTCCACGAGCTCATCCAGCCGCTTCTTAAAGTCCTGCTCGGATACCCGGTAGACCTTTCTCAGCAGCTGGAATGATTCGATCACGCCGATATCCCACCACAGCTGGCTGCGCTGTCCGAACACAACGCCGATGTTCTGGACGAAGCGCTCCCGCTCCTCATAAGGAACGTAGCCGCCGACCCTGAGATTGCCGGAGGTCGGCACCAGTATGCCGGTCAGCATCTTGATGGTCGTTGATTTACCCGCGCCATTTTCCCCGATGTAGCCGCAGATTTCTCCCTGGGGAATGGCGAACGTAATGTCTTTAACGGCAATGACCTCCTGATACTGCCGCTTGAACAAATCCGCGAAGGCTCCCTTGAGGCCTTCACGATTCTTTTGTATTTTGAAAGCTTTGCGCAAATCCTGCACTTCTATTGCGTTCATATTTACCTACCTCACTAACTATGACTTGATGTCTCGTTCCAAGCTCCTATTATAAATTACAACTTCTTAAACCTCTACACAAGATGGTCAACTCTGAGTAAAGCAGACGGCAAACACGTGAAAGGGGGAGCATTTTTGTGTATCTCTCTGCTAGAAAGAAAAATAAAAAACGCCTGAACGGCGTCTTTATTACTCGATTCTGCTCAACCCTTCGCAATAGGGATCATGATCGTAAATTCCGGGTGCTCGCTATAAGGATCCTGACGACTGGAATATATTTCGAAATGCGTCAGCTCCTCGCCCTCCTGCGGGAGCGCCTTTAACCCTTGCTGCTCGATCCAGGCATAGATATTACTGTAGGACTGGTCGATCTTCTGCTCTGCTTGGTGTTCGTATTTCGCATATTTCATCGCTGGAACGTGAACCGTAACCATACCGTCCGGGACATGATCTTTATTGGGGCCGGACACTTCGAATACCGCATAATGCACAAAACCGTTTCCATCCGGATATGCATGGTAAGACAGGCCATAGAAATTGCTGGAGTCGACAATGCCGTGGATTTCCTCACAACGTTGGCGCAGCTCCTGGTGTATTGCACGTATACCTCCTGCTCCCGCCTCGGCAAATGTTCCCTCCCAACGCAGCCCCACTGCATAAAAAGCCTGTTTTGTAACGATTACTGTCTCATTCACCTGCTCCATTACACACCTCTCCCATATCAAAAATATCACTTATCCTCAAATACTATTTTACTATATCACTCTTACAATATCTGTAATTACTTTTTAAGGCTTGAATCGTTTCTGTGATACCTCTCTCAAATGAAGTGCTCGGGATGGGGCCTATCAAACGTTCATACTTTTTACCGCTCAAGATAACCGGCTCCTTGGTCAAATACAGCATCTCTACTAAAAAATAAAAAACATAATGCCGACTGCTTGCTGCAGTCGGCATTATGCTTGAAATGCTATCTCCCTTACTCCGCTAATGGCTCGTTATCCGAGAATAAATCCGGATTTTTCAGCAGCATGTCCGTAAGGATTTCCGTCGTCTTCACCGTATCGCACACCAAAACCTCAGCATCGCCTAGACGTGCGCGATAAAGCGCTCCCTGTTCTTCAAGTACGTGTTCAACCTTCCAGAAGTGCTCCGACCAAGACAGGCCGCAGTGGCGGCGGGATGGAACCAATACCTCTCTGCCGTCGGGGAGCACCGTGTACAGCTGCTCATGCCCATCCGTCATTCTCCCCGGAATATCGACCCATTCCTCGATTCCGTGAATAAACGTATTTCTGCGCAGGTCAACGCCCACGAGCAGAATGGTCGCCTTTCGATCCAGCAGGCGGCCCCAAGCCGATTCCCGGTGGCATGGCGTATCCCAGCGCTCGTCGCCAGCCGTAAACTCAGCCGCATCCTTCCCAAGAGCTGCTACGGAATGCGTTGGGTGCAAAGAGCGGATAACGCCTGGACGTTTACGGAACAATTCAGGCAGAATACCGACACATACCTTGGATGACTCGACATAAAACTTCGGATTATCCGCATTAATATAAGACCAAGTATGCGTAGGCAAAACTAACAGCCCGTCTTTCATATATTCCGAAAGGGCATCCAGAACCGTGTCAGCTCCTCCCTCTACTTCACCGATACTCTTCATAGATGAATGCATCAGCACGGTTCCATGCCGGTTAATGCCAGCGCTTTCAAGCTGATCCATCAAACTTTTCTTCGTGTGCATGACAAACCTCCAACTGTTGTTAATTGAATGATCCATCATCATTATACCTGTCCTGCCTATAACAACAAGCCTTGTTTGGGCAAGTCAACGAGGAAAAGTCGTACAATATGTAGAACTACTGTGTATGAAATCATTTGATAGAAGCCGAGGGTAAAGACAATATGAATAACGAACTTAGTGACATTATCGAATTAAAACAAGCTCAGGAAATTTTGGATAAAACGCAGCAGGGCATTTTTCCAACATTCGCATACTCAATTCTAAGCCAATATTTACCTGGGCAAATCTACTTCGATTCTACAAAGAAGAGCGCCTTAATCGGCACTCGTTCCGGGGTTTTCGTCACCGCTGGTGACGAGCGAAGCAAGGAATTCCAAGATCTTCTGCTGGACGTGTACACACGCCGGAAACATGAAGGGCAGCGATTCACTTTATTCTCACCTTCTGAGCAGTGGAGGCAGGCCATAGGCTCGTTGTTCGGAGGCGAGCTAAGGCAGTTGCACAGATACTCCTTTCATTTCAATAACAGCAAGTATAATGCAAATACCAACACCGGCGTCCTGCAGAAAAAAGAAGCGAACGAACCGTTTCATGCCGGCAAAATCACGGCCGAGTCCGTAACCCAAAGCCTGGAGTTCAATGAGTCTTACATTCTTGAGTATTGGGGATCGATATCCCGCTTTCTTCAGCATGGTTTCGGGTATTGCTTGCTGCATCGTGATAAGATTGCCAGTGAATGTATATCGATATTTGCTTCGCCAAATTATGCCGAAATAGATATCGCCACTCATCCCGATTATCGAGGAATGGGGCTCGCTCACCGTGCAGGGGAACTGTTTATAGAACATTGCCTGGAGCATGGCCTGATCCCGAAGTGGGACTGTGATATTGATAATATCGCCTCGATCAAGCTGGCGGAAAGGCTTGGGTTCGACAAGCCCCAACCCTATTCCGTTTTCGCCAAAAGGTAGGTACTGTCGGTAGAAACGAAGCCCCCAGCCTAGGGGGCTGCCTTATACTGGCTAAACACATACGTCTCGCCCTGCCTAGGCCCATCAAAGCAAACCGTGACACCCATCCTTCATCCTATCGGTACAGCAAAATTTCATCCAGCTTTAATATGCCTACCAAACCGTTATCCGATAGTCCAATCCCTACGAAATAGCTCGAATCAATTCCTCCGATATGCTTAGGAGGTGCTTGTATATCCTTGAATTTGGCCACTTTATTCACCCGATCTACGATAATCCCTACAGTTCCCTCTTGATGATGAACTACAATAATTCGGGTCGCTCTGGAATGAGCCCTCTCTTCAAGACCAAAAAACCTTCGCAAATTGATGACGGGTATAATCGTACCCCTTAGATTAATGACTCCTTCTACATAAAATGTAACATTAGGAATATGGGTAATATCCTGAAGCCGAATAATCTCATAGATGTCCTGGATATGAATGGCATACGGTTCTTCCTCAATAGCAAATTCAATGTATTGTTGCTGCGCCATGGTCTGCCCGCCCCTCCTCATTCGATTTTGAAGATGGTTACTAAGCCATTCAATTCCTCCGCCAGCTGCGCCATCGATTGTGCTGTAGAGGCTGTCTCGCCGCTGCTTGCCGCTACTTCTTCGGTTGCCGCAGAAATGCTCTCAATAGCCTCTAGAACCTCTGCGGATTGGGCCGCCTGCTCCTCGCTAGCTGCTGCTATTTCCGTCACTTTATAAGCCGTCTCATTGACCATGGATAAAATATGTTCAAACGCTTCCCCGGTTCTCTGCGAGGATATCACGCCTTCATCTACCACTTTTACGCTATGCTGCGTATTCTCCTGCATTCCTTTAATGATAGTAGTGATTTGCTTCGTTGCCTCGCTGCTGCGTTCCGCCAGCTTCCTTACCTCATCCGCTACAACCGCAAATCCCCTTCCCTGGTCTCCGGCACGCGCCGCCTCAATCGCTGCATTTAGAGCCAGCAAATTCGTCTGCTCGGCAATCTCATCGATGACCTCAATAATCTCGCCGATTTTATGCGAATCATTCGCAAGCTGCACCATTTGCTCATTCACGCGATTCATTCCATCAATCGAGTTCTGGACAACCTTTCCCCCATCCTGCGCGATGCTCATCGTCTTCTCAGACAGCTCAGATGCTTGCTCTGCGCCTTGGGCCACAGAATTAATCGCTGCGGACAGCTCACGAAACAGCTCGTTCATCGTCTGAGCTGCACTGGCCTGGCTCATACTGCCGCTCGCAATTTCTTCGGTACTTGCCGAAATCTGCTGAGAGGCCGCGGAGACTGTCTCGGACGAGGCGAGAATCCCGCCCACGGTTTGTCTCAGATTCACGACCATATCATTGACCGAGCTGGCCAATTGCCCGATTTCATCCTTCGTATCCATATCCGAAGTTTCGCTTAAATCCCCTTCGGCTACTTTGCCTAGCAGCTGCACAACTTTATTCAGAGGCTTGGCGATAATTTGAGAAATAAGGAGCCCCAGACCGATGCTGATCATAACTGAAGCCACAATCACTGCAATCGTAATGTAGCGTGAAGTCTCATACAGCTTGTCTCCGCTCTCCTTTGCTTCCTCGGCCTGAGCCAGGTTAATCTCAATCAACCCGTCCATAACGGCTTTTAACTGATCGGTAGCCGTTTTAAGAGGGCCCGTGCGCAAATAATTCGTATAGTCCTGTGTGCTGATATCGGTTTGATTTACCTCCAGCACCTCTTCGATCCCCTCAGTGTAATTTTGCCATGCTTCAGGAAGCTCCTTCAGCTTTTCCAGTTCCGCTGGCGTCGAGGCCATGCTGGAGTATTTATCAAGCAACACATCGAGCTTATCGGTATTATCGCGAATTCGAGCCTCATACTCCTTAACTTCTTCCTTCGAGTCTGCCATCGCATTAATATCCCGAATCTCGATTCTATTAAAATTAAATAAGTCGGTAGCCTCCGAAAGATAAAGAATCGGCGTGAGTCGATGATCATACATATCCTCAATCGATTCATTCAATTTCCCGAGATTGCTGATGCCATAAAACCCGACTCCGCATAGTATGGCCGAAACAATCATAAAAGCGACGATTAATTTTACTGCTGTCTTCATATTTTTGAACCACTTCACGCTAACACACCCCATTTTTCTCCATGATGTATTACAAAGCCCCACAACATAGCCTTATTGCTGTCCTACCCACTATCCACGCAGGCTTCAGCCTCCAGATAAGCTTCTTCAATTTGATTGACATCTCATAACTAGAATCATCATAAGCTATCGCCTTATTCCAGTAACCGAAAAAAATTGGCGCACCTCCGCAAATATATTGCGGCATCCTGCAAACAAAAAAATAGCACGGTGCCTCCCCTGCACGGTGCTATTTCGCGTAAAATTTTAAATTAAGATAACTGAAAATCCGAGTCATTCAATAAGCCGATCTGCTTCGCTTTTAGAGCTGCTTCTATCCTGGACTTCACGTTAAGCTTTTGAAATAAGCTCGTCAGGTTATATTCCAACGAACGCTGGCTCATATGAACGATCTTTGCAATCTCCTTGTTGCTCTTTCCTTTGGCAATTTCTTTTAAAATGTGATATTCCCTGTTGCTAATTGAAGGAGATCCATGATCTTCACCCCTGGCTTCCCCGGTCTGTTCAACTCTTCTCAACTGCTTGACCAAGGAGAAAGGAAGAATGACCTGCCCCCTTAAGGCGCAGCGGACGGACATTACGAGCTGCTCTCGGGTTGTTGTTTTTGGGATAAATCCGAATATTCCCGTTTCGATCATTAAATTGAAATGGTTATTAAACTCAAACCCCGTGTAAATTAAAATTATGGCATCGACATGCATTTCAAGTACTTGCTTGGCCAGATCCATCCCGTTAACATCCCCGATATGAAGGTCGAATAGCATTACGTCAAAGGATTGCGCGCTTACCATCTGCAGTACTTCTTCGGCGGAATTAGCCAAAATGACCTTCATATCCCCTTCCTGCTCAAGCATCATCCTTGTTCCTTCCATTACGGTAGGATGATCGTCTACTAACAATATACGAATCATATACATGCCCCTAAATCAATTAATGTTAATTCTAAAAAATATCAGCTGCAGCCGGGGATGGATATATAGATCGACAGCCCCTCATTTCTCGAGGACAGAAATTGGATTGTCCCGTCCATGCTTCGTACCCGCTCCTTCATGCCATAGATGCCCATGCTTGTGTACGAGTCTTCCATTTTTGCCAGATCCATGCCAATCCCATTATCCTTATACTCTAATCGAGTACGTTCCCCGCCGCTAGACAATAAAATACGTACTTCGGTCGCAGAAGAATGCTTCGTCGCATTTGCCAAGAGCTCTTGGACAATACGATATACCCCGATTAGAATATCATTATTCAATTTATGGTGGAAGTGCTCGGAGTCAAAGTGTATACGATAATTGGCTCGCATCTGCGTAATCTCGAACAGCGCCTCAAGTGAAGGCACCAGCCCGTCCCGGATTAACAGCGGAGGCCTCAGCTCATTACAGGTGACGCGCAGCTGATATATGACATCCAGGAGCCCCTCGCTGATTTGCTCCAGCTGCTCTCGAACCTCTCCCGTAACGGATGTGTCCGATAAGAGCAGCTCCAACTTGCGGAACCAGATAATTTGCTCCTGAAGTGCCGAATCGTGCAGATCCTGCGCAAGCCGTTTCCGTTCCTTCTCCGATAAGTTAAACATGAACCGCAGCAGCCATGTAGGCGTAACTTGTCCGGAAACAACCTGCTCCAGTTCCTCCGTCAAATCCTCAATCAGTAGAAAGTTGTCGAATAGAACACTGACATAACGGGTGATCGTCTTCAGCCACACTCGTATCGCTGTAATTCGCAAAGCCGGGGGCTTGCCAGGAATATGGAGCAAATAACTCTTTCCGCGTACCTCTCCGATTTTCAGGGAAAAGCCGCTGTCGTTTTCAATGATTTCGCACAGTTTATCATGGTTATATTCAGCCTCCATGATGGTTGCGTTCGGGATCCATAAAATATTTCGAACTTCCGCTAATAAACGCTGCTTCATGTGACTCGTCTTCATCATGCCGAACAGATCATGGGAGAATTGATCCAGGCTTGTCTGCAAGCGGTAATACCGCTCCTCGCTCTCACGAATGACTTGCTCCGTCCTTCTTCGTTCTTCATCGGCCTTTTTCCTATCCCTGATATCGCGAAACATGGATATCCCCGCATGCTTCCCCTTATATAAAATCGTACTGGTTACCACCTCAACATCAATCCATTCACCGTCCGAACGAATCAGCTTCTCCTCTATAAGAGAGGCGCTTCTTTCCTCCGTATAAATCGTTTCCCCCAGCCGCTCTTTGACCAGCTCCCTGTAATCCGGATGGATATACTTAAATATCGGTTGTCCGACCAGTTCTCCTTGGGAGGATACCCCGAACAATTCCAGGCCTGCCAAGTTGACGTAGATGAACCTGTAATCACTGTGCAGAATGATCGCTTCCGGTGACATTTCAATGAGGCGCCGACTCAGCTCCTCGCTCTCCATCAAGGCTTGCTCCACCTGCTTCTTCTCCGTGATATCCTCGAACATAAGCTGAACGGATGAGGATTGGGAGTCAAATATGGAAAACATAGTCACGACGATGATCTGACCATCGGTGCGAATAATCTCATATTCCGTAGGTGGAGAGTAGCCGTTCAACAAAGTGTTGTCTATTCTCCTCCTAGCATGCTCACGGTAATCCGGATGAATCAAATCCATAATATGAAGATCAATCGCTTGCCCTTTAAACTCCACGCCAAGCATCTTTGCTCCCGCCGGGTTAATGTAAGTGAATTTATGATCCTTATAGACTGCTATGGCTACTGGCGACAGCTCAATCAATCTTTGGTAGCGCGCTTCACTGCCTATAAGGTCGGTAACATCTTTAGCGATCACAAACACGCCTTCGATCCGCTGATTCACATAAATCGGTACGTTCTTCATGTCCCAATGAATCACTCGATCATTCTTATGGCAAGAAGTCACAGAATATTGCGGAGTATGTCCTTTCAGCGTCTGCTCGTAGTAATTCTTTAACCGTTCCGTCTGTTCCGTGCCTAAGAACGCCTTGAGAGAGAAGCTTCCTTTATCTATACTAAGTTCTTCCTCTGTAATCTTCTCCGCCACTGGATTAATCGCCAAGACGTTCCCGTGCAAATCGAGTTCGCACACGACGTCGGAATTATATTCGAACAAAGATTTGTAACGCTGCTCGCTCCTGAGCAGAGCTTCTTCCACAGCTTTTCTATCTGTAATATCCATTACTGCGCCATCCAGCCGAATAACGTTGTTAGCATCATCCAAGCCGGGAATGATCCTGACTTGAATCCAGCGAATTTCCCCGCTTGCATGGATAATCCGGTACTCGCTCAAGTCTGGAAGCCCTTGGTTAACGATAGCTTTTACTTTTTCGAACAAAGGCAGATCCTCTTTATAAATCTGTTCCTGCAAAAAATGTGGCTCTGTCACCTTTTCCAGGGGATAGCCCGTAATTCTAGTAATAGCCTCGGAAGCAAAGGAAATATGATCGGAAACGCAATCATATGACCAGATGGCTACATCAATTTTCTCCAGCACCCTCTCGTACATGGCATACGTTCGTTGATATCGCTCCTGCATTAGCCGCCGATCCGTAATGTCCGCAAGGAATCCATCGATGCGAATCACCATGTTATCCTGATCCCGGACAGGAACGCCGATGCTATGAACCCATTTCATCTCCCCTGTATCCGTATGAATACGATATTCCAGGCTGCTTATTTGCCCGGAATATAAGATGTCCATATGCTCGACGAACATATGGACATCTTCCTTATGAACCATTTCTAGCAAGCGATCAGGCCGAAAGAGGGATGAAGCCTTCTCTTCCAAGCTGCCGATCCACTTCCTTAAGTCATTGCTCACCACGGTTAAAAAACGGGTCTTCTGATCAATAGACCAAGAGATTGCGTTGCCGTATAAACTCATGCTGTAACACCTGCCCCCTTGACTTTCTAATCTCATGCTGATTATAGGGTGTAGCACGTTTTATTTATTTTTTTACCTTAAAATAATTATCGGGACTACACTTTGCTTTCATAATATTTATCTTAAAATTTATGTACGAGCCCGGTCTGGAAGATTATTGAAATGGCTTGCCCTTTTTAATATAATGAAAAGGAAGCAAACAATGTAAGGGCAATGCTTTTCTGGTGGCATCAGAGACAACCCCTCGGTTAATGAGGGGCTGTCTCTTTTTTTAGATCTCAGAAGGTATAAATCGAGCATAAACCTCCTGATATCGCCAGAAAAACTGCCGCTAATCGCGGTCTATCTTCTTAAGAGAGTATGTCGATAAACGTTTTTCTTATAATTAATAAAGGAGTGAGTACGATGACAGATCCACGTTCGAGCCAAAGCCTGATTCTAACCAAAAGCGATTTAAAAGAGCAATTCCGGCGCTGCGGCGTAGCGGAAGGACAAACGATATTCGTGCATACTTCGCTAAGCCAGATTGGATATGTGGTTGGCGGAGCCGAGTCTTTAATCCGCGCTCTGCTTGAAATTGTTGGCGATAGAGGCACATTAATGATGCCGTCCCAGACCTGGAAGAATCTTGATCCCTCTGCAGGTGTTCATTGGGAGGTTCCAACTGACAGCTGGCCTTTAATACGTGAGCATTGGCCGGCTTACGATAAAGAAATTACACCGGCCATTGGCATGGGCGTTGTTGCGGAGATGTTCCGTAAGTGGCCCGGCGCAGCTAGATCCAACCATCCGGCAAGATCCGTGGCTGCCGTAGGCTGGCATGCGGAATATCTTACGAAAGAGCATGATTTAAGCCAGATTTTCGGCAAAGGCTCGCCTGTTGATAAGCTGTATGAGCTTGATGGTCATATCCTGCTCATTGGAGTCGGATATGACAAGAACACCTCGCTGCACTTAGCAGAGACTAGGGCGAGCTTTCCCACGAAGCGGTTTACGGAGGAAAGCAGCGCGATCATGATCGACGGGAAAAGAACATGGGTGACCTACCGCACTCAAGCCGTAGATGACGAGGATTTTATTCCTTTAGGCCAACAATATGATAGAGCTCATAACGTAACAATTCACAAGGTTGGTGCGGCTGAGGTTCGTTTTTTGAGACAGAGACAACTCGTGGACTGGGCTGTACAGTGGATGGAAAAACATCGAAAGAGTCAATAATCTTCTATATTTTCACAAAATGATTGCGCAGATAGTATTCACTTCAATGTGATTGTTGATGGACACAAAATATACATAAATTCTGTGCTAAAGGAGGTGCCGATAGACAGTAACAGCAGCTACTATCACTGCCCTCTCAGTCCTTATTTTGATTTCACCCATAGCATTCATAAAGAGAAATTGATGATTACATTGAAGGAAGAAACAGTAACTTCCCTTCAATTGCAGCCTGGCGATCAGTTTGAGGTTACCTTAGGCAGAATCGGGGACTATGCTTACAATATGATTAGTGATGAAGTGATTATTGTAGAAGTCCAGTAATGGAATCAACAGAAGCTTAAAGGGGCTGATTTCCTGGCTGCATGCCGAGGAATCAGCCGCTTTCTATTAGCTTACCCTAGCAGGAAGCCTACGATTTCTTCATTGATCCGTTCAGGCTGTTCATGATTAATTCCATGCCCCGTATCCGGAATGACCTTATACTGATATTTTCCTTCGTCCAATATTCGGAGGAAGTCCCGCTGCAGATCAATCCGATGTTCCGCCACGAGAAAATAGAGCTGGCTTCCTGCGGCGCCCCCCTCTTCCCGGTTATATTTCTCCACCTTATGAACAAACATCGCCTGCTGATTATGGCTCTTCATAAGAAGTGCCAAATGATCCGCCAACCAAGGGTATTGCGTAAAAATCTCGGAATTGGGCGAGCTGAGCTTTTTTAATATTCGAATTAAATTTTGATGGGTGGGAATGCATATTTCCGGAAACATCATCAACAGCGTCCGTACCATCGTCTTGAATGGATTCGTCACCATCCCGCCTTCCAAACAAACGGTTCTATGTACTCTGTGGCTATTGACCGCCGTGTAGTTGTAAGCCATGTATGCCCCGTTGGATACGCCCGCCAAGTAAACGCGCTCGTATTGAAAATGATCGATGATTTGATGGATCCAGTCCACCTGGTCAAAGCTGCCCCTGACAAAGTGCTCGTTGGGTATGCTTTTGCCCGGGCCGCCAAGGGTGTCCACAGCGATACAATAAAAATGCCGGGACAGCTCTTCTACGTTCAGAACCCACATCACCGCCGAATTATCTCCCACCCCATGGAACAGCAGCAAAGGGGGAAGATCGGGACGCCCCGAAGTAATGCAATGGGTTAGCCCGTACTTCGTGGGGATATGATGTTCCTGGAAATCTACAGGCCACATGTCTAATATGCGTTGGTAGGATTGAAGCACCTGCTGTTCGGCCCGCTTATTTTTATATACTTTAACCATCCTACTACCTCCAGCTTCATTATTATCCTTATAACCTGATATTCGCCTAGAAAAAAGAAATCGCCTCCCATCTGCTTAACACTTCGATGAAGGGCGATTCCGTCAATCATAATCTTGCCGTCACATGGCTGTCTTGCATACTTGGATAAAAAACTACCATAACTGCGGCTTAGCAACCATGAGCCATAGCATAACGAGCAGGAGCAGCAAATAAACCCATACCGAGCGGAGCAGCTTCCTGACCAGGTTCTCCTTGTCCGCATCAGGCTCCCCGAATTTGCGCAGCTTTGGCGTAAAGGCGCGGGCCATAAAATAGAGCGAGCCTGTCAATATAATATAGGTCGCTATAAGCCACGACTCCGTCCAAGACCATGACGCAACCACAATCAGAAGAATTCCCGAGACAACCAATACATGGCCCATATGCTTAACCAGCCGGATCGCCGACCTGAACGTATTCAAATAGGCCTGTCGCGCTTCGGGCCCTGCCGTCCGTAGGCGGGGAACCAACGGTATCAGGATAAAAAACGGGCCGATCGACGTGATCGCGCTGAGAATGTGAATATACAATAGCAGAGTGCGCAGCGTTTCCACATTCACCTATTTCCGCACAGGGTTGAATTCGTGAACCCAAACGCGCATGGTCGGTACCCAGCGCATGCCGGGATGAATCGATAGGATCGATTGCTTGTACTCCTCAAGACTCGCGTAGCCTTCCTGCATAGCCTGTTCTTCCGTCAGGTCGCCGAGGGTCTGGGAATACACCTGCTCTACTACAAAATCCCGCCCCTTCAACGTCATGACTTCCCCCACATCGGCGTAACGGCCGTTGCGGCGGGTCGCCGTCTTCTGACCTGCCAATACCTTCTCCACATCGGCTGGCATAGTTACTAATCGCTCAATCGAACAGGTCTTAGGCGGCAATGCCTCGTGTTCTGCATGGTTTTGCATATAGTTACCCTCCTCGTCAATTCTTTAATTTAACTTTATCACAATTGTGATTAGTGTCCATAACCTTCCGGGGACGTCGCGCCCCTACCGCCCTGCTTTTATCGGCTTCATATAATCCTCCAGCTTGGAGCTTTTAACGTAGATATCCGGACGGATGTGGGAGTACATAATATTGTTCTGCCTTACGTTCCAATAGTGATTTACCGCGATCACCATAATCTTATTCGCTTTGTCCTCAAATACGCGTTGCCCGACTCCTTTGCCGTATGTGTCCTGGCCTATAATCGTCACATTAGGCAAGTAGGTGCTAAGGCCCAAAGTTAATAACTCGGAGGCGCTCGCTGTATTTCCATCCACTAGAACATATATTTTTTTGAAGGCAATATAATCCGCATCTGAGTAGTAGTTGTCCGCATAACCGTCCCGCTCGATCAGCATGCTTGTCACGCATTCCGGCAGCAGCGCATCCAAAATGTAATTAGCGCTGTCCATATTCCCGCCTGTATTCCCCCGCAGGTCAATGACTAGCGTCTTGGTTTCAGAATTCGCAATTAGATCGAGATATTCAACGAACCTGTCATCGGTATTATGGTTAAATTCGTAGATGCGGAAGTAAGCGATCGTCCCCTGGTCTTCATAGAGCACATCTTGATCTGGACGCTCAGTGAACTGATCGTATTCCTCCCCATAAATGACAGAGGTGAATACATCCCTTTGATGCATCGCACGATCGAGAACCTCAGCTATTTCCGCCGTCGTCAACTCCTCCTGATCCAGCTTGGACAAAATCGTATCTAAATCAGGAATACTCCCTATGTATAAATAATTGTCCTTGAAAAAATGCTTAATCCGCTCACCGAGCGGCTTCCTGCTGTCCCTTAATGCATCCTGAATATGTAAGGCCATCGGATTGCCGGAGTATAACTCCAAGCTCTTCTCGCAATACTCCTCCGCCCGATCGTATTCTTCCAGCATAAGATAGGAATACGCCATCGTCGCGTAGGCCTCGTCATCTTGCGGATCCAACTCAATCACTCGCTCCATAGCCTGGATGGCTTCCGTGTAATGGTCTAGATCAAAATGGCATTGCCCCGTAAACCATGGAATGAGGGAAGAGGAGAACTCTTGCTTCCCGGCTTCCTCGCCAAAAGCGATGCACTGATAATTTCTGCGGCCATTGTACAGCGCCCTCAGCTTGCTGATGCTGCCCTCTTCATGCTGAGGCTGGAGCTGAACCGCCTGATCATAATACTTCGCCGCTTGGACGTACATCGATCGTTCCATATGAACGTCTCCCATGGCTATATGTATATCTGCATTGGACTTATCCTTCTGAACGGCGGCGTCATAGCTGTTCTTCACCCGTTCAAAATCTCCCAGCGCGTTATAAGTCTCCATCATCTGCACATAAACTTCGGTATGGTCGGGAAACTTTTCAGTCATGCCCCTATAGTGATGTTTTATAAGATCTATATCGCCTGTGTCTTCAAGTACAGCGGCTTTAATGCGGTAGGTCTCATAATTATCCGGTTTCTGCCGGATGAGATCATCGGCCAGCCTGCTCGCATCCTCATACCGATCAAGTTCGAGCAGGGTGTATATTTTCGCTTCAAACCCATCCATATCTGACTCATCCATACCCAAATAAATATCGAATTGCTCCAGCGCTTCTTCATATCGCTCTAAATCAAAAAGCGTTCTGCCCTTGCCATAATAAGCATATTTCTCATTGCCAATTGCTAGAGCCTGATCGTAGCTCTCCAGCGCCGCTTCATATTCATACAAACCGTACAGGGCATTTCCTTTATTCACATACTCCCAATCCTGATTGGGCACAATGAGGAGCGACTTCTCGATGTATTCCAAGCCTCTCTCATAATCCTCCAGCTCGTTGTAAGCCCAGCCTAGATTGTTAAACGGAGCCCCCATATACTGATCCAATTTCATTTCGCTTTCCAAATCAACGAGAGCCGGTTCCATTTTATAAGCATATTCAATCGCCTTTTCCAAATATTTGATCGCCTCTTCATATTCCCCCTTGTCCACTAAGCTATACCCTGTTGCATTATTTCTTACCATTTTCCCCCAATCCTCAGAGCCTCTGTAAGCGGTCCACTGAGTACAAGCACTCAGCATCCCCAGCATGCAAATGCCTACCATCAAGCAACAAATCCGAATGACACTTCTCTTCTTCAAACTGTTCCCCCACTCTTCGCAGCAATTTATCTCTTTCGTTAAGTTATCTATATCTTATCATGGAGCATTCAGGGGAGGAATGACTTTCAAGTGAAATAATGGCAGAACCATGGTTTGCTGGCTTGCATTTGCCCTCCGCAATAATATCCTTATAATGGAAGAAGAGACAACTGACTGATTGATAGATTAGGCGGGGAAAAAATGACTGAGATTTACGGTGTCCAGCTAGAACCAAACTTAACCTCGCTCCCTATTTGGAGCCTGATCGATGTACTTCCTATCGAGAGGCAGGAGCGAATCCACAGATTTATGCGCAAAGAAGACGCGCTAAGAACTTTAACAGCCGATATTCTATCCAGGCTCCTTATCTGCAGCAGGCTGAACATGAAGAACAGAGATATACGGCTGATTCAAAATGCTTACGGCAAGCCGCTGTTGGAGGGAGAATCCGGTCTGCACTTCAACAACTCCCACTCCGGGGAATGGGTCGTTTGCGCCATAGACGATTCACCTGTCGGGATCGATGTGGAAAAGGTCGCAGATATTGACTTCAGCCTCGCCAAGCGTTTTTTCTCCGAACAGGAGTGCTTTGATCTTTATATGCGTCAGGGTGGTGCCAGATTAAGATATTTCTTCGATTTATGGACGCTTAAAGAGAGCTACATCAAAGCGGCGGGCATGGGGCTCTCCTTGCCGCTGGACTCCTTCTCCATCCGTGTCGGACAGGAGCGGATCGAGCTAAACACTCGAAATGATTTCAAGAATTGTTCGTTCAAGCAGTATGACATCGATTCCTCGTACAAAATGTCTGTTTGTGCGCAGCATGACCGATTTCCTGATGATGTCCGCATGCTGGGCCTGGATGAGCTGTATGAACAGTTTTTGGTTTATGTATAGCCTCCAGAGTATACACTTGCGCCTTGGGAACTGCATCGCGCGCAAGATTCTTGTTTTTCATAACTTCTCAGTAATAAGTTTGAACGTTCAAGCTACCGCTCTTCTTGATGTAAAAGGAGTATTCCCCGCTCGGGGAATACTCCAATTTCCTTTCAACACTTTACCGTTCAGCTTTAACCTTTGACCGCCGATCACTTCAGGTTTTATACCCTAAGCCCATCTTCGATTCTTCACGGCTCTGCAAAATACAGGAAAAATCAGAGAGAGCGCCAGCGCGGCAACCGTGAGTAAAATACCCGCCATATCTAAAGTCATCAACATATATACGAGATAAAGAATCGGCGTAAATAGGATAAGACCTGGGATGGCGAATAGCACGGACACCCATGTCCAATCTCCCTGCTCCATTCGAAAGGAAAGATTCAAGCCGATCAAGCTGAATAGAAGCGGCCAGGTAAATAAATAGCTTCCACCCGGTAAAGAGAACGTCGACATCACACAAAACAAAAGCCACAACAGCAATGTTCCCAGCCAAAGGTTCTCTGCGCGAATATATCGCGAAATCAAGCGAACCAACAGCAGGTTCAACACAACCGTAAGGATCAGCAGGCCGATAAAGTAGTAAATGCTTATGCCCGGATCAGTGACCGTCGATTCGTATTGATCTACCGGCATATTAGAGCGCACCAGGCTCCACCCAAGTGTAATTACTCCGCCTACTGCCACCAAGCTGAGCAGAGTAATCATAAAGCCTCCAATAAGCCCTTTAAAGCTAATCCTTCTGTGGTATATCCCATGCCAGAGCGTTCCGGCAAATAATATTCCTACGAATACCATGAACCAGATTCCCCAGGATTCAGGGTAGCTGACCATCTTCCAGCCAAACACGTTAAAGTACACCCGGTTCTCCTGTTTCACATGCGGCTGACCCAAATCCAAATCTCCAAAATGGCGGGTCAAGCTCAGCATATATTCCCCATGGTGCTGCAAGCTGGCCGGGTCTAAATTTTCCGGAGTGTCGAGTACAGTGTGGTACGCATTCAATCCCATGCCAAAGGCAAAATTCAGCCCAGCTAATCCCCCGGCCCGGAACATCGTCAAATCTGTATCATTCGGCATAAGTTTATAAACGTTATATATGAGCGAATAAGCGATCGGTTGGGGAGCGGCCTTCATGAATTCCTTAACGATCCATCCGTTCTGCTCGCTGGTCTCGAACATAAATGACGGGCCTTTATTTCCACGGGCTTCAAAGTTGAGCACAAGTCCAATTTCTTTAGCCCATGGATGCTCATTCATAAATTCCCGCGCGCCGAGCAGCCCGATTTCTTCGCCGTCCGTCATGAGCACGATCAGGTCATTCTTAAGCGCCCCGGATACCTGCAGGGCCCTCAGCGTCTCCAGCATGGCTGCAATCGCTGCCCCATCATCCGCGGCTCCCGGCGCAGCCGGAACAGAATCATAGTGTGCCGCAAGCATCAGGGCTTTACTATGATCGGTGCCTGGAAGCCGTACCATTATATTCTCAAGTGTCCTCGATTCGCCGCGCCGATCCAAGGCCACCGTCTCCTGAATTTCGGGACTGAGCCCAAGCGCCTTCAGTTCGGCCATAAGATAATCCCTGACCTCGTCATGGGCAGGCGTGCCTACGGGATGAGGCTCCTTCGCAATGACCTTCAGCTTCTCCATCGCGCGCGCAGCGGAGAAATCCTCAGATGGCGCATCCGGCCCAGCCGCCGGTGGTGCTTGGATCTGCAGCATGCCGATGAGGATGGCACCTAGTATAACTATTGGAATTCCGATCCCCTTTACCCACTTAGCAAGTTTTGAGCCTGTTGGCTGCCTTGTCATAATGGATGGAGATGAATAATATGAAGCCACAATACCCCTCCTGATTTTTCAACTTGAGGAAAATTCTTATTCCTTCTCATCATAATCGTGAAAAATCAACTTGCCAAGAAGAGAGTTGCCGCAGCCTCTAAATCGAGCCCAAGATGAAATACAGCAGGAAGAAGAAGGCGATCATATACATGGTCATAGACACTTCCGCACGACGACCCGTCACCCACTTCACGATCGGATAAGCGATGAAGCCAAACGCAATTCCGTTAGCAATGCTGAAGGATAGGGGCATAACCGCCAGCATCATGTAAGCCGGAAAGGCTTCGGTAAAGTCGTCGAAAGGCACTTCCTTAATCGACATAATCATCAGGCATCCTACAATAATAAGCACCGGAGCAATCGCACTGCTCGGGATAACTTTGAATAAGGGGACAAGAAACAAGGCGGGGATAAAAAGCAGTCCTGCGGTCAGCGAGGTAAGACCCGTTCTTCCGCCGGATGCAATGCCGGTCGCTCCTTCTGCCGCCGTCGTCATCGGACTGCATCCGAGCAGCCCTGCACTGATAACCGAAAAGGAATTCGCCTGAAACGATTTTCTAAACTTCGACTTATTCGGAAGCATGCCCAGCTGGGCCCCCATATTTGAAAAGATAATGACCATCGATAAAGAGAATACGGCCGTCCAAAATTGGAACGTCCCTATCCCGCTGAAATCTAAAGCAAGAAACAGTTCCCCATACCCGCCAAAAGAAATACTGAAATCTCGCAGCACCGAGAAATCAACAATGCCAAGCGCCGCGCCAATCCCCGTTCCGGCAATGATCGCAATCAAGAAATTCCCTCTCACATTACGTAAGAATAACGGCAGCGCGATAACTAAAGTTAAAATCGTCGTTAACGCATGTGGCTCATTGAGGCTAGCCAAGCTCACAAAGGTGCTCTCGTTGGCCACGATCACACCACCGTTTTTTAAGCCTAGAAAGGCAATGAAAAAACCAATCCCTGCCGTCATTGCATGTATCATTGACTTTGGAATCGAGCGGGATAAATAGTCGGCCCACTTCGTCACTGACGTGACCATGAATACAAGCCCGGCAATGAATACTGCAGCCAGTGCCTGCTGCCAGGTTAACCCTAGCGAGAACACGAGCGTAAATACAAAAAACGCATTATCCCCCATGCCCGGGACAAGAATGAGGGGCGAGTTGGCCCACAGCGCCATCAGCATACAGCCGATGAAGGAGCAAATGACCGTCACGATCGTAGCCGCTTCATACGGCATTCCCACCATGCTCAGAATGGAACCGTTCACGGCAATGATATAAGCTACCGTCATAAACGTGGTTAATCCCGCTACCATTTCAGTACGGATCGTTGTCTTCTCTTGTTGAAGGTGAAACCATCTTTCTAGTCTGCTATCCAATGAAGAACACCTCTTTATTAGCACTACTGTTCCTGCTCACGAGCCCATTACACGGAATTCCCCTGCATTTTTGCAGCATTTTCTTCTAAATATTTGGCAGCTCGCCGAATGTTCATTTTAAAAAGGGCTGGAGGTCTTAAAGACTCCAGCCCCTAATCCAACTATAAATTCAGCAATAAGCCCACAGCTAAACAACATAAGACTCACCGCTTCCCGACCTCGTATGGTTCCCCTAATGCTTTCGGTGAACGCGCCTTCCCTACCGCGCCAATCAGTACGAGCATCGTCAGCACATACGGCAGCATGTAGAAAAATTCATTCGGAATGCGAGCTGCGAATTCGAAGATTTGCAGTTGATCCTTGACGGCTTGTGCCAAGCCGAAGAATAAGGAGGCCAGCATGACGCCAACCGGATTCCACTTGCCGAAAATAACCGCCGCAAGGGCGATATAGCCTTGACCGGAAATCGTGTTGAACGCAAAGTTGCCGTTCGAGGTAAGCACGATGGTCGCTCCGCCTAGCGCCGCAATCGAGCCGCTGAGAATAACGGCCATGTAACGCATGCGGTTGACCTTGACCCCCACGGTATCCGCAGCGCCAGGATGCTCGCCGACCGCACGTAGTCGGAGCCCGACAGACGTCTTATAGATAATGAAGTAAATCACAATCACGAACGCAATAGCGATGTAGGTCGTTGGATAGTTGTTGAAGAACGCATTGCCAATAAACGGAATGTCGCTTAGGAACGGGATTCTGAATTTATGGAATACCGTTGTCAGCAGCGGGCTTTCCGCCGAGCCTTCAAAGATCAGCTTCACCAGAAAGAAGGTGGAGCTCGCCGCAAGAATATTGATGACAACCCCGCTGACGACCTGGTTTGCCTTAAACCTGATCGTGGCTACGGCATGGATACTCGAGAATATAGCCGTAAATATAAAGGCACCGATAATTCCGAGCCATGGCGACAGCCCGCCTAACCCTGCCGTTTCTGCATAATAAGCAATGACGGCCGAGAAGAAAGCTCCGGACACCATAAAGCCTTCCAGTCCAATATTGATGACGCCCGAACGCTCGGATATAAGCCCGCCAAGGGCAGCAAAGATAAAGGCCGTGGAAAATACGAGCGTCCCATTAATGAGATTGCTGATAATGTCCATCACTTACACCTTCTTCTTCAATTTATTTGTAAGCGGGCGGAAGAAGAGCTTCACAATCCCCGGTGCGGCAACGAAAAAGATAATGAAGCCGATGACCATCCGAATGATCTCGCCCGGGACTTCCGCACCGAAGCTCATGCCTTGCGAGCCATAGGTCAGCGCCCCGATCAGCATGCCGGAAAGGAACACGCCGAGAGCCGTATTCCCGCCAAGCAGGGCGACTGCGATTCCATCAAATCCTAGACCCGAGGTCACCGAGTTAATAGCGATGTATTTAAATACGCCCAGCACCTCAAAGGTACCGACCAAGCCGCCGAACACGCCGGAAATAAACATTGTGCGCACCATGACATTCGATACCTTCATCCCTGCATACTCGGCCGCATCCGGGTTAAGTCCGACAGCCCGCAGCTCATAGCCCCATTTGGTTCGGTTCAAATAAATATGGTAGAAGATTACGGCGAGGATCGTGATGAGGAATCCCCAGTGAATGCGGGCGCCCCCCATGAGCTGGGATAGCCAGCCAATTTGAATGCTGGCCGATTCTTGAATCATCGCAGATCGCTGTGTACCTGCTTGCGGCATGAAAGTACGAATCATGTAATGACTGAAATAGAGCGCAATAAAGTTGAACATGATGCTGGTGATAACTTCATTAATGCCCCGCTTCGCCTTAATATACCCCACGAGTGCACCCCACAATCCTCCGAGGATTGCACCGAATATAACAGCAACTACAGCATGCAGCAGAGGAGGCAGGCTCAGCTTCGTTCCTACGATAAGCGCACCGAGCGAGCCCATAATGATCTGGCCATCCACCCCAATATTGAACAGACCCGCGCGGAAAGCAATGGCTACCGCGAGACCGCACATGACGAGGGGAACGATCGTACGCAAGGCCTCCCCGATGTCATAGCTGCTGCCGAATATTTTGGTTACGAGGGAGTCGTAAGCGAGCAGTGGATCATACCCGCCAATCAGCATAATTATTGCACCCAATAATAGACCAATAATAATAGAGACAACAGGAATAACAGCAGATTCACGCCTGAAAATACTCATTAATTTATTCATGTGTGCCATCTCCTTCATGCTTGCCGGCCATCATCAGCCCAAGCTGCTGATCATTCGTCGATTCCGGCGTCGTCTCGCCAACGATCTGCCCCCCGAACAGGACAAGGATCCGGTCAGCAACGTTCAGGATTTCCTCCAGCTCAAAGGAGACCAGAAGCACGGCTTTCCCTTCGTCTCGCTGAGCAATGAGCTGCTGATGCACAAATTCGATCGCACCTACGTCAAGTCCCCGCGTCGGCTGAGCCGCGATGAGAACCTGAGGCTTCTTGTCGATCTCCCGCGCGATAATAACCTTCTGCTGGTTGCCCCCAGACATAGAGCGAACCTTGGTATCAATGCTTGGCGTCCGTACGTCGAACTCCTTTACTAGACGCGCGGCCATTTCATCCCTCGATTTCTCATTAATGAAGCCGCGTTGATTCAACTCCGGATGATCATACGTTTGCAAGATAATATTTTCACTGACGGTAAAATCCAGAACGAGCCCATGTTTATGCCGATCCTGAGGTATATGTGACAATCCGCTTTCCGATATGAAACGTGGGGATTGATTAGTGACGCTTTTGCCCTGGAGCAGGATTTCACCTGATTTAATGCCTCGCATGCCGGTAATCGCTTCGATCAGCTCCGTCTGACCGTTGCCATCGACCCCGGCAATCCCGACGATTTCGCCTGCGCGAACGGAGAAGGACAGTCCATCTACCGCATTTTTTCCCTTTCCGCTTTCAACAACTAAATCCTTCACTTCCAATAACGCATCTCCAGGCTTGGCAGCCTGCTTCTCGGTCTTAAAGTTTACGGCTTTCCCTACCATCTTCTCCGCCAATTCCTGCGGATTAGTCTTAGCGACTTCAACGCTCTCAATGACTTTTCCACGGCGAATAATCGTGCATGTATCCGCGATTTCCATAATTTCTTTAAGCTTGTGCGTAATCAATACAATCGATTTGCCTTCGGCCACCAAACGTCTCATGATTTCCAGCAGCTCGCTGATCTCTTGAGGCGTCAGCACCGCGGTCGGCTCATCAAAAATAAGAATGTCCGCACCCCGGTAGAGCGTCTTGATAATTTCCACCCGCTGCTGCATGCCTACGCTGATCGATTCAATCGTAGCCATGGGATCAACATCGAGCTTGTACTGCTCGGAGAGCTTCTTGACCTGTGCGCTGGCGCCTTTAATATCGATCTTCATCCCCTTTTTCGGTTCCATGCCAAGAATGATATTCTCCGTCACCGTGAAGGGCTCGACCAATTTAAAATGCTGGTGGACCATCCCGATGCCAAGATCAATCGCCTTATTCGGGCTATCGATCAATTCCTTCTGCCCATTCACGTAAATTTCGCCTTCATCCGGCTGATATAGTCCAAAAACGATGCTCATCAGCGTCGACTTGCCTGCACCATTTTCTCCGAGCAAAGCATGGATCTCACCGCGTTTCAATTGAAAACTGATCGAATCGTTGGCCACTACTCCGGGGAATCTCTTCGTGATTCCTTTCAGCTCTAACGCAATATCCGCCTTAGTCAAAGTAGACCCCTCCATCAAAGTTTCCGTCCCCTATCGCGAGAGGTGACAGGGGACGGAATTTATTATTCTTCAGGTACTACAATTTCGCCGTTAATGATTTTTTGACGATATTCTTCGACTTTAGCCAGCACGTCAGGGGCTACGTTCTTCTCGGAGGTCGGAGCAATATCGACACCGTTCTCCTTTAGGCCCATCAGCGTGACTTGTCCTGCCGGGAAATTACCTTCGGCTAGGCTCTTGGAAATTTGATAAACCGCTTCATCTACTTTTTTCACCATGGACGTGAGTGTTACATCATCGCCGAAGATCAAGGATTGGTCTTTATCGACCCCGATAACCCATACTTTACCGCCCTTGCTGTTGCGTTCCTTCGCTTCGTTAAACACACCGTTCCCTGTTAAGCCTGCTGCATGGAAAATAATATCCGCCCCATCGTTATAGATGGTTGAGGCCGCTGATTTACCCATATCTACCCGGTTAAACAAACCGGTGTAGTTCACAATCAATTTGGCATCCGGATTAACCGCTTTGATTCCTTCACGGAAACCAGCTTCAAAACGTTTGATGACCGGAATCTCCATGCCGCCGACAAATCCGATTTTGTTCGTCTTCGTGGTAAGTCCCGCGATAACCCCGACGAGGTAAGAGCCCTCCTGCTCCTTAAAGGATACAGAGGCAACGTTAGGCAACGTCAGATCAGAGTCCACGATTCCAAACATTGAATTCGGGTTCTCATTGGCCAACTGAGTCACGGCATCCGCCAGGGTAAAAGCAGTGGCCCATGTTAAGTCATAGTTCGCTTTTACGAATTGATTCAGGTTCGGCACAACGTCCGCATCGGATTTCGGCTCCAGGTATTTCACCTCAAAGCCGTAGTCCTTCTTCAACTGCTGAAGCGCTTCCCATGCGCTTTGATTAAAGGATTTATCATTGACGCTTCCAAGGTCAGTAACCATACCGACTTTAAGCTTCTTGATTTCTTGTTGATTACCGTTGTCAGCAGGCGTATTGGCATTTCCCGCACCAGCGCCGTTCTGGTTCGTTCCATTTTGTCCGCATGCCGTAAGAACCAGTATAAATACCAACAAAAGAGGCAATACAGTTTTCATTGTCTTTTTCATTTTTAATTTCCTCCCTAATGTGATTTGCCTTTGGTCTTTGCTTTGAATTGGTTAATCGCCAGTTAGAAACTAGTCAGGAGCCACTAGCTGCCCTAGGAAGCTTTCCCCCAATTCCGGCTTGTCCACCCCGAAGTTGTCGGCGATCGTGGCCGCCAGATCCGCAAAAGTGCTTCTTGTGCCAATCAAAGTGGCTTGATCAGCCAGTGCAGGATTGTAAATTAGAATCGGGACATACTCGCGGGTGTGATCGGTTCCCGGGCTTGTAGGGTCATTCCCGTGATCTGCCGTAATGATGAGCAAATCGCGTTCTCCCGTCTGCTGCATCAGCTCTGGAATATGCCGATCGAATTCCTCGAGGCAGGCAGCGTAACCGGCAGGATCGCGGCGATGGCCGTATAAGGAATCGAAGTCCACTAAATTAGTAAAAAGCAAGCCTTTAAACGAGCGCTGCAACAACCGAATCGTTGTTTGAATACCGTCTAAATTATTCTTTGTTGGAAAGGACTCCTTTATTCCTTGTCCTGTAAATATATCATAAATTTTACCAATAGAGATAACATCATATTCGGCTGCCTGTAAATGATCCAATACTGTGCTGCCGAACGGAGCCAATGCATAATCATGGCGATTCGGCGTGCGTACAAATGCACTGGGCTCCCCGACATAAGGTCTGGCGATGACGCGCCCAACCACGTAGGGATCGTGAAGAGTCAATTCCCTGGCGATTTCGCAAGCACGGTAGAGCTCCTCCAGGGGAATCACTTCTTCATGAGCGGCGATTTGAAAAACGCTGTCCGCCGAGGTGTACACGATCCAGGAGCCTGTCCGCATCTGCTCTTCTCCGTACTCATCGAGAATTTCCGTTCCCGATGACGGCTTGTTGCCAATTACCTTGCGACCGGTCAGCTCCTCGAACTTTGCGATGAGCTCTGCGGGAAATCCTTGCGGGTATACTTGAAACGGCACCTCTACCTTGAGCCCCATCAGCTCCCAATGCCCGGTCATCGTATCTTTGCCTACGGATACCTCCGCCATTTTTCCATGGCTAGCCAAGGGTTTCTCGACGCTTGGGATTACAGGCAGCGGAGCAATGTTACCCAGACCAAGCGCAGTAAGATTCGGCAAGCTGATCGTAGGGACTTGCTCACAAATGTGGCCAAGCGTATGGCTGCCTTCATCCCCAAAGGCCGAAGCGTCCGGCAAAGCGCCGATCCCTACACTGTCCAGGACAATGACGCATATTCGTTCAAATTTCATACCATTACCTCGATTCTGTAAATAACAATATATGCTGCTATGCTATGTTTTCTTTAAATCATGCTACAATAATCTGTAGGGCTACTTACAATCTCATAACCAAGCTGTTCATATAACGAAACTGAAAGGACGTAGAATTCATGATTGATAACATCTCAGACATTCATATTTTTTCCGGCCTTCCTGAAGATGATTTGCAATATATAGTCCCATTTCTTAAAGAACGGCAATTCAAGAAGAACCATATTCTGATGTTTGAGAATGACGAAAGTGATGAGATCTATCTTCTACGCTCAGGCATGGTTAAAGTTTACCGCATGTACGAAGGTAAAGAAGTCGTCCTCAGCATTACGACGCCCGGCGACATTATCGGCGAAGTCGAATCACTGTCGAACAGCTACCATCGAATTTCATCGATTGAAGCGCTGGAGAATGTCT
Source organism: Paenibacillus lentus (assembly GCF_042714055.1). Classification (GTDB taxonomy): domain Bacteria; phylum Bacillota; class Bacilli; order Paenibacillales; family Paenibacillaceae; genus Fontibacillus; species Fontibacillus lentus_A. Next base: position 208,323 of record NZ_JBHGVC010000004.1, on the reverse strand, counting down.
CCGTCTGGCAAATTTCGGGTCAGGACTTCATGCACCTTGTCGATAAGTATCCCATCATCCTGAGAAACGCTTACAAGATTCTGGTGGAGCGTACCCGGATGCTCAATCGCATGATCCGCTATTTAACCTTCTATGACGTTCGCGGCAAAGTCGCTAACTTAATCATGGATCTTTATTATAATTTTGGAACCACGCACGGAAACGTTTACAAAATCGATTTGAAAATTAATCAATCCCTGCTCGCCAATATGATCGGCATCACTAGGGAATCGATCTCCAAAACGCTTGGCGATTTTCAAGCCGAAGGACTAATCGATATTCGTGATAAGTACCTATACCTCCTTGATATGAAACTGTTAGAATCTATTTGTCATGAGACGGAAGAGTTCCCTACGCTTCGCAAGTGGTATAACAATTAGGCCTGCCTATTGCTCTCAATATAGCAAATGACAGCGCTTTAATTCCGTTAACAGCGTAACGATTATTTTGTTAACCAATTCACAAAGACGGGGTTAACCCCTTAACAGTTCGCGGACCTTGCATTGTGATATGCTTTTCGTGTAATGTTGCCACAGGCACAATATAACTAAGCTGGAGGGATTTTACATGAGCTTTCACATCGAAGCTAAGGTTGGCGAAGTTGCAGAATCCGTCTTACTGCCCGGCGATCCGCTGCGCGCAAAGTATATTGCCGAGACATTCCTGGAGGATGCTGTCTGCTACAATGAGGTTCGCGGCATGCTGGGTTTTACAGGAACCTATAAAGGTAAACGCGTATCGGTTCAAGGCACAGGCATGGGGATGCCTTCCGCATCTATCTACATCCAAGAACTGATTAACGATTACGGTGCCAAGCATCTCGTGCGGATTGGAACATGCGGCGCTATTCAGCCGGACGTCAAAATTCGTGACGTTATTGTCGCTCAAGCGGCGGCTACCAATTCCGCGATCATTCGCAACCAGTTCCCTGGATACGACTTCCCGCAAATCGGGAACTTTGATTCCATCAAGACCGCTTATGAAATCGGTACCAATAAAGGGTTGAATCTGCGTGTCGGCAACGTCCTCTCTTCCGACCTGTTCTACACGGACAACAGCGATGAATTCAGCAAACTCGGTAAGCACGGCGTGTTGGCTGTAGAAATGGAAACAGCAGCACTGTATTTCCTCACGAACAAATTCGGCGTTAAAGGCTTAAGTCTTCTCACGGTAAGTGACCATATCCTGACCGGAGAGCAAACGACGGCTCAAGAGAGACAAACGACCTTCAACGACATGATCGAGGTTGCTCTGGAAACCGTCTCGAAGTAAGGCCTGTAGCCCATGTGCCTTTAATTGAGTAAAACCATCACAAACAAACAACGAAGAGGACTACTTGACAGCAGCGAGCTACGCTATCGGGTAGTCCTTCTCTTTTATCCCTATCCCCTATGAGAACGAGATACGTCTATCATCCATATTAGGAGGTCTTATTATTCGCCGCTTATCTATCTTGCTCCCTATTATGATGTTCTGCAGCCTCTTATCTCTCCCAATCCAGGCCTCCAGCTCCATAGAATTTACAGTTCAGGAGGATACCTTGCATCATATCGATGAAGAGATTATCCAGAACATGCAGCGCTTTGACATTCCGGGTATGGCCTTCGTGCTTGCGGATGAGAACGGTACTATTTATACCAAAGGGTATGGGGTACTCGAATGGGGTAGTGCTGAGGAGGTTGAACCTACAAACTCTTTTCAAATCGGCTCTATTTCCAAAGTGTTTACTTCACTAGCAATCATGCAGCTTCGGGATCAAGGACTTATCCAGCTGAATGCCCCTGTCACAGAATACTTGCCTTGGTTTGCGACGAAAAACCCCACTCTCTCTGACCGCATTACCATTCACGATCTGCTGAATCATACGAGCGGACTCCCGGGGCGGCTCAATACTCATGATATAAATGGATCGCATCCAGATGCGATCGCACAGCAAATGGCTCGCAAGCTTCAGAACGTACAGCTTGTCGCCGATCCGGGCACAACCTATGAATATACCAATATGAACTATGACTTGCTGCAGCTCATTATTGAGGAAGTCAGCGGTTTATATTTTCCCTACTATATGCGTGATCATATATTTCAACCTCTAGGCATGCATCGAACGTTCTTCACTAGTGAGGCTGGACTTGATCCCAATTCGGCAACCGGGCACCGATATATCTGGGGGAAGGCTCGACCTTTTCATGAGAAGCTGGCCTACGCCACCTTGGGCTCTGCTGGATTATCGACGAATGCCGAAGATTTGGGGAAGTACATTACTTTTCTTCTAAGCGGCTCTTCCGTCTCGGGCAATCCTATCATCCAAGCAGATAGTTTGCGTGAGATGCATATGGCAGCTATTTTTGATTCTTCGATTGGGTATGGATACGGCTGGGAGATCACGACAAATACCATTGAGAAAAAAGGAGGGCTCCCCGGGTTTTCCGCCAATCTGATTGTATTGCCCGGCAAATCGTACGGCTTCGCCCTGCTCGCCAACTCCAAGCAAAACATTACCGACGAAACGAATTTTAACATTTATCGAATACTGGAGGGGGAGCCTCTTCGGCAATTAAACAAGAGCGATTTTCCTGCTATCTCTTACGTAAATAAAAGTCTTCTATATATTAGCGCTTTGTTTATCCTGGTGACTCTGCTGATGTGGCTTCCCACATTAGTAGGATGGCTAAGGAAGAGAACATGCTCCTCCATAGCAAAGCCATCCCTTGCAACACTGTTCATCTGCTTCATGTTAAATGGTTTCATCCTAATTTGTGTCTTCTATTATATATACCTATACGTTCCATATGCGAGCGGCGTACCTTCTTTATATCGGCTTACGACGGCACCCGACACCGTCTACGGATTAACGCTGCTTTCCTTAGCCTGGCTTGGCTTCAGCATTTCTGTGGCTTGCAGATCTGTTATACGCAAAGAGGCAAAGGCATCCCAAAAATCGAAAGCATCCAAGCCTATCCTTCCACCTCGACAATAAACTCGGCCCAGGCGGTTGAGACTGGCCCGTGCTCAGGGGCTGGAATGTATTTAGGGCTGCTGACAATGATTAAATAGTAACCGGGGCCGTCCACTTGAATAGCTCCGGAGAATTTATTGTCCTGAATCGGGAGCTTGTTTGAGTTTACCGTCGTATACACGCCATGACCCAGTCCTCCAGGCTTAGGATCATACTTCTCCGCCGTTACGGTGACTTGATCAAAGTTGTCATTTGGCTTCACAATCGTTCCCTCAACGGAGATCTGGGCTCCACTCTTCGCTCTTACGTAGCCTGACGCGGGCCTATTGATGGTTATATATTGCTGTCCTTCTTCCGTCAACTTTATGGATATCGCGTCCGGCTCGCTAACCTTACGAAGAACAGTGAAATCAGCCGTGCCTGCAGAAATCGCATAAAGCTGCAGCGGATTAATGCCTGGACGCAGATTAGCCGTAAATTCCATGCGGTTGTACCGCCGGCCGTCCAGCTCTATTCCTTTTGCTGTTACTTTACCCGTACCGCCTCCCCATCCCCCACTGCCAAAAGAGTACAAAAATTGGGGCGTATACATGTCCTCCTGATACAACATCGAGAACTTGGCCGTCTCCCCATCTGTCTCCCAGCTCGGGGTCAGCACTTCGATGATTTTCTCGCTCCAGTTCCAGGTGACCGTTCCCTGATTCAACGAGGGGGAAATACCGATCCAGGCCAAAGGCTTAACCGGAATATAAGTGCGACCGTTCGCCAAAAAAGGCTTCGGGATCTTCTCGTTAGCAGCCGCTTCCCCGCCAGGCAGATAAACCTGATCTGAGCCGATCCGGAATGACAGCTCCTGCAGGCTTGGAGAAACCTGCGCCTTCATGACGACTCGCGCCTCCTGCTTCTTGGCATCCCAAGTGACCGAAGCGGCCGCCCCGCTCTCCTGAAGCGTACGCAGCGGCACGAAGACTCGACCATCCTTCAAGATCGGCTTATCCGCATGCACGGCCTTCCCATCCAAAGTTGCAGAGGTTCCCTTCATATTGAACTTCAATTCATGCTTCACGCGGTACATTTTGGCAATATCGCTTTCGGGATCACCGCTCGCGTTCGCCGCCACAGCAGGCGCAGCGGGCGCAACTAATGTACTTATGGTTAGAGTCAGTACTGCGGTTATGGACAGCAAAGTGCTTGCTATTTTTTTCATGATATTTATACCTCCTCTTATTGCTATATAAACTCAATATTTCTTCAAAAGGTTGCACGATTTATGCAATATCCTACCTAGGACTCAGCACACACTGCATTCTAGGAAAAACAAAAATCAACTGTATGAGGCCCTTTCCCCGCCTACAAATACAGTTGATTTCCTGAGCGGCAGAGCGCCGCACTAAGTATAAGGGTGAAGCTCAAATTACTTGATCATTTGCTGAATCAACTCCCGGTTGCGAGCCTTAAAAATCTCGTTATGGGAGGAGACCATCCCGCTCTTATGAGCGTCGGGCTGAATATATTGCTTGGCCCGATTGACTGCATTGGCAGCATCCTGGAAAGCGCCCGCAATAAGATGCAATTTCCCGTCATGCTTCAAAATATCCCCCGCGGCGTACAGTCCTTCTATGGAGGACTCGCTGCCAGCGCTGCCGGCGATATAATAATTATCCGCTATATCTATGTTCAATGCGCTATTCTCAAGCAAGGCCTTATCACGTTCATAACCATGATTGATAATCACTTCATCGATCTCCAGGTAAATAACCTCGCCCGTCTCATGATTTGTCAGCTCAACGCGCTCTATCGCTTCGTGATTCTCGCAAGCCATCAGCTTCGTAATCGACGTATTGAAATAGCATACCGCCGAACTATTCATCAGTTGAGTAGCTTGCGCCTCATGCCCGGACAGCGCCTCTTTCCGATAAGTTAAATATACCTGACCCGCAATCGGCTCCAATTCATTAGCCCAGTCAATCGCGGAGTTGCCGCCGCCGGAAATAATCACAGTCTTGCCCTTAAAACGCTGAAGTGATTTTACCGTATAATTGAGGTTGGAAACTTCAAATCGTTCCGCTCCTTCAATCTCCAGCTTCTGGGGATTCAATATGCCTCCGCCTACAGCAACAATCACCGTTCTGGAGTAATGCTTCTGCCCCGACGCGGCCTGTAATATAAAAATCCCCTCATCATCGCGGGATATAGACTCTACCTTCTCATTCAACACGACCTCCGGGTTAAAGGTCAATCCCTGCTCTACAAGCTGCTCGATGAGCTTCTCGCCCGAAACCGGAGTCAGACCCCCAACGTCCCAAATCATCTTCTCGGGATAGACATGAATCTTCCCGCCCAGCCTTGGCTGGTATTCTATCAGCTTGGTCTTCATCTCTCGAAGTCCGCTATAAAAGGCGGAGTAAAGCCCTGCAGGCCCTCCACCGATTATGGTTACATCAAATATTTCCTGCCCTTGCTCCTCCACATCCACTCACTCCTCAGCTATAGATAAAGACCTGAAATAATTGTTGATAACAAAATCAGGCCATTTTATAGTAATTATATTGAAATTGATAATCATTATCAAGTGAATGTTCGAAAGTCACAGCTATTCATTTCTATGCAGCGACAACCATCGGTCGTAAATCGTGCAGCCGGACGGTATTCGGCGGGCATCATGGTTGCCTTGATCGCACCCCCTCTTTTGTCTATCTGCTGCTCAAAAAATAAGCCGAACGACAAGAGCCCCACAAGTTGAAGGTTGGTACCTTCCGCTTGGGGGCTTACATGTTTAGGTTAGGTTTTCCTACTCCGTTACAGCCTTCACAGCACACTCTAACGCTCCGATCACTTTATCGCACCACACATCAAATTCCGGATCCTCTACTTGGAGCTCTGGATGGGCCAAAATGTGCTTCACCGTTTGCTTAATTCCTTGATCGAGCCGAGTTGTAGCTACAAATTCCGGCACCAGCCGTTTCAGCTTGGAGTTATCGAACACGACTGAGTTGGCCTTGTCTCCCAGCAGGCTGCCCCGCAAATCATCCGAGCTGCAAGCTGCCAAAAATTCGGAGGATATATGCACCGCATTCAGCTTCACGCCCAAAGCATCAGCGATAATCTCATAGATTTGATTCCAAGTCACGCTCTCATCGGACGTAATATGAACGGACTCGCCGATGGCATGGATGTTGCCCATCAAGCCTATGAAGCCCTTGGCAAAGTCGCTATTATGCGTCATCGTCCACAGGGAGGTGCCGTCCCCATGGATGATGACCGGCTTGTTCTCCAGCATCCGTTTAGCGATCTGCCAGCTTCCCTTGCTTCCATGCACGCCTAGCGGTATGGAGCGTTCACTATACGTATGGCTTGGTCTAACAATCGTAATCGGAAAGCCATGCTCGCGGTACTGCTTGATAAGGTATTCCTCGCAAGCGATTTTGTTTCTGGAATATTCCCAGTAAGGGTTAGATAAAGGCGTACCCTCGGTAACTCTATAATCGGACAAAGGAGTCTGGTAGGCAGACGCCGAGCTGATGAACATAAATTGCTTCGTTCTGCCATTGAACAGCCGATAATCCCTCTCCAGCTGCTTAGGATGGAAGGCGATAAAGTCAGCCACGACATCAAAGTTCATATGTTCAATCAGCCTGGCCACTTTATCTTCATCATTTATATCCGCTTGCAGGATATTTACTCCCGCCGGCAAGCCGCTATTTCTTGTACCCCGATTCAATAGGTAAAGCTCGCAGCCCGTCTCCGCCAATTGCTTCGTAATTGCCGAGCTGATCGTTCCCGTTCCGCCGATGAATAGTACTTTCATATGCCACCTCCGCAAATTGTTCGTCCTCTCTTACGATATCATTCGTTTGCCGCCAGGACAATTGACCCTACGTTTTATTTAATCGGCAATACAGCAAGAAAAGGGACGCCCGAACCGGGCTTCCCTTTTCTTATTACAGCTTTTCAATAAACCTCTTAGCTTATGGTAATGCAGCTCACCTATGACATCAGAAATCACTTTGAAGCAAGCTCGGTAAGCCGATAAAAAGCTGGCTTAGGACGATGCAGCCCATCAAACAGGAACGGCCAGTTTTTTCGCCCGCGTATAGGGAAATCGTCCAGCCAAGTATAATCATCCGCAGCTCCCCAGAAGGTCACGGAAGTGATCTCATTCCGGTATTCCTTCAATAATTTAAAGATCCGATCATACCGCTCCGCCTGCAGCTCAAGCAACTCCGCCGAAGGCTCGGTCAAATCCGTACGCTTATCGTCGAAGCGGAACATCGACATGTCCAGTTCCGTAAGCTGCAGCTGCAGACCAAGGGAAGCATACTTCTCCAACGCAGCTCGAATCTCGTCGAGGGAAGGATCATACACATTCCAATGGGCCTGTAGGCCAATGCCGTGTATAGGGACGTCTTGCTCCAGCAGCGACTTCACCAAAGTATAGATCTTGTCGCGCTTCGCCGGATGGGATTCGTTGTAATCATTGTAGAAGAGCACCGCATGAGGGTCAGCCTCATGGGCATATTCAAACGCCCGGGCAATGAATTCCGGTCCGGCAATATCCAGCCATTTCGACCGACGCAGGAGGCCATCCCCTTCGTCCTCTATAACTTCGTTTACCACATCCCAAGCGTAGATATCGTCTTTATAACGTCCTACCACCGTATGGATGTGCGATTTCATCCTCTCCAGCAAGGTCGCCTTATCTATAGGATTTCCCTGCTTGTCTTCAAACAGCCAGCCGGTAGACTGGTTATGCCACACCAAGGTGTGTCCCCGCATCACCATACCGTGCTCCCGGGCGAAGGCCGCTAATCGATCCGCCTCGTCGAACGCGTAAACTCCTTCTTCCGGCTGCAAGCTGGCAAACTTCATTTCATTCTCCGCCGTAATGCTGTTGAAATGATAGGCCAGCAGTTCCTCCTGTGTTCGAATGGTCAGCGGGTTTACAGCAGCCCCGATTCGGAAGTCATTTGTAAAAATATCCTTCAGCGCTGCTTCCGTGCGCCTATTACTCTTAGACAAAATGGATTCCTCCTGACTGATCATCTGATTCAGATCATTACGTCCCCAATTCCTGTTATTCCTTAACACTTCCTACATTCAGTCCGACGACAAAATACTTCTGCATGAATGGGTAAACTAGCAGAATCGGTACTGATGCTACAACCGTTACAGCAGCACGGATCGAGATCGGTGTTACCATGTTCGCTGCAGTTTCCTGTGTTACTCCTGCACCAGCAGCCACCGCAGGGTTATTGTTCGCGTTCATACTTGAAGACAACAGCTTCATCAACTCATATTGCAAGGTACTTAATTCTTGTCTCGAAGAAGTATAGATAAATGCATCAAACCAAGAGTTCCACGCACCAACAGCGACGAACAAAGCGATTGTAGCCAGAACCGGTTTACAAAGCGGAAATATGATGCGAATAAATATTTTAAAATCCCCAGCCCCATCAATTCTTGCTGATTCGACGAGGCTTTCCGGAATCGATCCGATATATGTCCGGATGACGATCATATTAAACGCACTAATCATTGAAGGAATAACATATACCCAGAACGAATTGATTAAGTTCAGGTCTTTCATCAGGAAGTATCCTGGAATCAAACCGGCGTTAAAATACATCGTCAGAATAAAAATAAAGGTAATCGGTTTGCGGAACACATATTCCCGCCGACTTAGCGTATAAGCTAGCATGGTGGTTAGTCCCAGATTCAGCAGCGTCGAAAGTACCGTTCTTGCCACGGAAATCCAGAATGCATCGAAAATGGTTCCTGAGGCGAATACCGCCTTGTAGTTCTGCCATGTAAATTCTCGAGGCCACAGATACAGTCCGCCGCGAATAGTATCATTCCCTGCATTGAGGGAAACGACGATCGTATTCAGAAAGGGATAGAGCGTGACAATAACAAGGCAAATCATAAATATGGTATTAAAAGTATTAAATAGGATCGGCTCAATTTTTCCTCTTCCGACAGATCTAGTCACTGCGGCAGCAGATGCTGGCCCAGGGCTGATGGTTTGATTTGCCATAACTATAACAGCCTCTCTTCCCCTAGCCGTTTAGCGACCCCGTTTGCAAGCAGCAGCAATGTTACGCTAACGACCGTTTTAAATATACCGGCAGCAGTAGCTAAAGAATAGTTTCCTTGAGCGAGCCCGTATTTCAGCACGAAAATATCAATCGTTTGCGACCAATCGACAACAAGACCGTTACCAAGCAGGTATTGGACTTCAAATCCTGCCTCTAGAATGTGGCCGACCTGCATAATCAACAGAATAATGATTGTAGGTTTGATCCCCGGCAATGTTACGTGGAACATTTTCCGGTAGCGGCTTGCGCCGTCAATATCGGCGGCCTCATACAGTGCCGGATCAATCGAGGCCATGGCGGCCAGATATATAATCGTATTCCAGCCGACTTCCTTCCAAACATGCGAGGCTCCGACGATACCCCAGAAGTATTTCCCTTCACTGAGCCATTGGATCGGTTCTTTAATCAGATGCAACTTCATCAGGACATCATTGATGATTCCGTCCGAGGCCAAGCTTGTCGCCACAATCCCGGTTACGATAATCCAGGACAAAAAGTGCGGAAGATAGGAAATCGTCTGTACGGTTCTTTTCCAAAATATTTTCTTAATTTCATTCAACAGCAGCGCCAATATAATCGCGGTTGTGAATCCAAGAATCAGGTTGATAACACTCATGGCCAGTGTATTTCGCAGCACTTGCATGAAACTATCATCTTTAAACAGGAACTCGAAGTGCTTAAACCCTACCCACTTCTGATCACCAAAGCTCTTAGCCGGTCTGTAGTCCTGAAAAGCCATCGTCCAGCCCCAAATGGGAACATAGGCGAACAATACGATATACGCCAGCAGAGGTACGGACATGTAAATCAGCTGACTCTGACCTTTGATAAGGGACCAGTTGATCTTTTTTTCTTTTTTAGGCTTCCGGACGGCTCGGTCTTTTTTCAAGGTCTGATCCATATTTTTTTCTCCCCAAAACCTCTTATTTCGGAAGATGGAAGGCTAATGAACGCCTTCCATCCTCCGATTTAAAGCCAGTTATTTTACAGTCCAGGTATCTCTTCTCCATTGCAGCACTTCATTGATACGATCTTCGTAAGCCTTGATGTTAAGTTTGCCAATTTCTTTGGTATATTCATCCCAGACGCTATCGAATTCAGAAGGCTTTGCAAGGATTGCCTTCGGCAAGAATTTAGTCGATAATTCATTTTGCTTCGTGTTGACGATCTTCGCTTCAGATCCGTCTACCAGATCAACCGACCAGGCAGGGTAAGCAATTTCATTCTCTGGAGCCGGGCTGAAGAAATCGACATAGCTGTTGAACCCGTATTGAGCAAGGAAGTTCTTGTCATACTCGTTCAAACCAGCCTTGTATTCTTCCGGTTGAGCAGCAGCGTCCGTAGAGTTTCCATCAGAGAATTTGCCTTGCATTTTTGGAGCTCTGCCATAGAAGGCATCGGCTTTGTTAGCCAATTTCCAGGTTCCGTCGGTAAACTTGTCGCGTTGTTCCTGGGTTTTCATGAAACGGCCCTCTTCATTGACATAGTAGTCTTCGCCTTCAATACCCCAAGTGAATATTTTCTGCCATTCTTCTTGAATCAGCGTATCCAACAGTTTAATAATTCTCACAGCTTGTTCTTCAGATGCATTGACAGTAATCCCGAAGCCGTTGTCCAGGTTAAGTGCCGGGCGATCTTTATAGTGATCTTTTATGCCTTCATCATAAACAAGTGGAAGACCGACATACGTTCTTTCAAATTTCTTCTGAGTAGTCAGAGAGTCTTCTGCACTTTGGAAGTTCCAGTGCTGGTCAAACATGCCCAAGACTGCGCTACTGGAGATTTTGGCCATATACTGGTCATAGTTTTGAGTAAATGTTTCCTTGTCGATGATGCCAGCTGCGTTCATTTCGTTCAATTTCTTGTAGTATTGCTTCGCATAATCCTTATCGGCAAAAATTTCCGCCTTACCGTCTTTGACAACTACGCCGCCGTCATTCGGATGACCGATCAAATGCTGCGGAGCGTTGAATAGCCCCCAGTTTCTCCAGTCATAGTTAAGAATTTCAAAGCCTATCGTCGGAGTGCCGTCGATCGTTGGATATTTCTCCTTATACTTGGCGATCAAATCAAAGTATTCATCCAATGTTTTCACTTGAGGATATCCTGCATCAGCCAAAACATCCTTTTGAATCCAGAAGGCAGGACCGGAATACCAAGTGGTGTCAGGGTCAGAATTATAAACGCCATAGTTTGGAAGAGTATAGATATGGCCGTCATTAGGATCTTTCATCATGTTCCAGTACTTCTCATAATGCTTTTTCAAGTTCGGAGCATGTTCTTCAACCAAATCTTCGAGCGGGATAAATGCGCCCGCCGCTTTCAGCTTCTGATTATCCGTCATCATGTCAGGATAATCGCCGCCAGCGATCATAACGCCCAACTTCTGGTCAATGTCGCCCGCCAGAAACTCGAACTTGAAGGTAGCACCTGTTTCTTCTTTGATCATCTTGTATATTTTATTGTCCGGCGTCGGCTGCTGGCCGGCTTCCCCGATAAAGATACTGATTTCGAACGGTTCTACCTTGCCATCATTATTTCCGGTCGCCGTCTGCTCCGGAGTATTGTTCCCGCTTGGCTTCGCATTCCCGCCGCCGCAGCCTGATAGAACGACGCTGAGCGACAACAGCAGAATTGTCCCGAGCCGAAGCCATGTCTCAGATGTACCCCCCATTGTTAAAAGCACCTCCGTAAAAATTTTTAGCTACACACAAGCTCCCTTTGTAAGCCCTTTCATGTAACTTATCTTTATTTTAGAAGCGCTATGAGAGCCGAACTATACCACAATTAAAGGATTAACCCTAAAAATTTTAGAACATGGTGCTTTTGTATTCATTGGGAGACATCTGCTTCCTGATTTCAAATTGTTTAAAAAACTGACCATAGTGGCTGTAGCCAACGAGCTCTGCAATTTCGCTATTCTTCAGTTCACTCTGAGCAAGCAGGCGCACCGCTTCCTCAATTCGCAGGTTATGTACAAGCTCATTAAAGCTGATTCCATTCTTCTTCAACAGCAGCTGTCCCAAATACGCCGGATGCATATAGAAAATTTCGCCTAATTTCTTCAGCGTGAGGCGTTCGCGGTAATGCTCGCGGATGTAATCGTTAATTTCCTGAACAATCCCCTGCGATTGTTTGGTTTGCTCCCTCAAAAGCAGCTTGATGCCGTCCGTGCCGCAGGCTAGCAGAAGGTTCATCAGATCGTTCATAACAAAGACTGAATCCGATAAACCGGGAAGCGCATATTTCTCGAACAATAACTCGGTCTGCATCTCGCTCGACTCATCCAAATACTCCATGATTCTGCACATCACATGAATGACGACCTTCTTGACGATTTCCGGCGCAACGAGCATTTCCCGAAAGCTGCGGGCCGCAGAGTCTACGGCCTCCTGAAAAGCGGCCTGATCCAGAAGCGTAATCGCTCCGATGATCGCCTCCACCAGCTGCAGTTGATCATAGTGGTAATTCAAAGGCTGATTCGCAATCTGTTCATAACGGAAGATGCTGTCATATCCCGTGTCATAAAATTTATAAATCATTGCTTCTCTCGCGGTTTGATAGCTATGCCCGATTTGGAGCAGATTGCCCGCCCCGGCGCCGACAGCCACAAATACCCGCTTTCCGGAATATTGCCGTACCAGCTCCTCGAGCGTCCGCCAGGTTTTTTGTCCACTATCTATGCTCTGAGAATAGCCGAATACGATTCCAAAGCGGTTCATGTCCAAATCGATTAAATACATCGCTTCTTCCTGATACATAAGGGCTGCGGCTTTAATTCGCAGCTCAGCGAACGAGTCGGCCTCCGCCTGTACGAGGCAGAAATTCCATGTCTCCCGGGCTTCCGATACTCGACTTAACAGCGAAACTGCGGCTTGATCCTGTGTTTGCTCCTGCAGCATATCCTTGATGCTCGATACGATCTCCTCGTAAGAGGCGATTTGATTCAGGCTCTGCTTCTCCTGCTCCTGCACCAGCTCCTCATGGATTTCGGCTAATTCCTCCTCCGCTTCCTCGGGAATGATCGGCTTTAATAAATAGTGGTTCACGCCGTAACGCAGCGCCCGCTGGGCATATTCAAATTCACTGTACCCGCTGAGAATAACAAATCGCACTCCACGAGCCTGCTCCGCCTGGCAAGCCGCTATCATTTCCAGCCCGTCCATGAGCGGCATGTTGACGTCCGTAACAACCAAATCCGGCTGTAGTTCATGGATCATCTGCAGGCCTTCGATCCCGTTGCTCCCCGTCCCGCAGATTTCGAACCCGATTTTCTGCCAATCGATCCAGAGCTGCATCCCTTCCAGTGCGCCGGGCTCATCGTCGATCAAGAGCACTTTGAATGTCATATATTTTCCATCCCCCTTGCCTATGTGTGATCAAGAAGCTTAAGCGGAATATCATAGCTAATTTCCGTCCCCAGATGAGGCTGACTGACGATATCGAAGCGAACCTGGTCGTCATAGTACAGCTCCAGCCTGCGATACACGTTGCGGATGCCGATGCTGGTGCCCGAGGAGTTTTCATTTCGCACGGCGAGAATGACCTCCCGCAGCTTGCCGGCCTCCATCCCTTTCCCGTTATCCGCGATGACAATGCGAAGACGGGCATCCCTTATCGTGGCGCTAATCCGTACAATGCCAAGCCCATCGATCATCTGAATGCCATGCTTGCAGGCATTCTCGACTAGCGGCTGAATGCTCATTTTAGGAATTTTATATTGGAGCGCCTCCTCCTCGATCTCGAATTGATAATTAAATTTATCCCTGAACCGAAATTTTTCGATTCTCAAATACATTTCAATGAACATGAGCTCTTCTTCGAGAGTTACGACATCTTCCTTCCAACTGAGCAGCCTTCGCAGCAGCCTGGACAAGCTTTTGATTATATCGGTCACGTCCGAATAATTGTTCTTGGTGCATACGACCAAAATCGCGTTCAGCGTATTGAACAGGAAATGGGGATTCATCTGGCTCTGCATAAAGTTCAGCTCCGCCCGAACACGCTCCATCTCCAGATTTTTCTTCTGGATCTCCAGCTTGTATACGTTGTTGATCAGGGAATTGATTTGAGTAGTCATCCTGTTGAAGTTGCGGATCAAGCCGCCGATTTCATCGCGTCCCTCGTCAATTTGAATCAGATCGAACTTCTCGTTGGACACCTTCTGCATATGCCGGGACAGCCGCTTCACCCGGTAATTATAGGATCTCAGCATCACGTAAATGAACATCGTAGCCATCAAGGTGACGGCTGCAGCCATTACACCTACGAATAGTCGCATATCAAGCATCGCCTTCGTAATTCGGGTTCCTTCTGCGAGCCCGATCAGCCGCCAGCCCTTTACATATTTGGCCGTGCCGATTGAAATCGTATGTACATCCTCGTCGCTATACTGTTCCGGCAATTTAAAGACGGGATACGGATCCAGGCTGCCTCTTTGGTAGCCGCTCGCAGACGACATGATGATTTGGTTATGCTCATTGACCAGGTAGAGTGTGAAATAGTCTCTTTCCCGCACGATTACATCGTAAATTTTGCTCAAATCAATATCGATGCGAAGCAGCTTCTCGTAGGTATTGAAAAGATCAATGTAATTCATTTTCTCGATAACGCTTAAATAAGGGGCCGTATATGCCTTGTTGCTGCTATCTGTCGCCTGGTACGCCGCAACCATGACGCTTTCATTCGATTCTCTCCAGAGCTTATACCAGTCACTGGTCTTGACTTCCTCATTGATGACCTGATAATTCCCTCCGTTCACGATGGTCTGATTATCCGTAAAAATCGTGATGCGTTGAATTTGGTTATTTACCGGCATATAGCCAGTTACCCGATGGCGAAGCTGCTCATCGAAGGCGACGTAGAAGTCCAACTGATCCTCATAGGTCTGATCCAGCATCTCATACAGCGTCCGATCCCTGGTTAAGGCATGGCTGACCGCCACGCCCCCGTCGAGGTAGTCGTGGATATCCTTTCTGGCCCGCTCTAGTGAAATCTCCAGGTTCTGCTCCTCTCTTGACGTGATCAAATGGGACATGCGATCCATAAATAAAAGATTCATGAGAATGATCGGAAGAAGCACGCCGATAAAGAAAATAAGAAAAAACTTATAATTCAGCGGAATGTCATTCACTATTTTTCTAAGCTTGAATTTTCTCTCAGGCATCTGTAGCTCCTCCTGCTTCCAAAGCGGCCCTATTCCCGGCTTCCTGCCTGTATGCCGACGGCAATATTCCCGTGCTCAGCTTGAATTTATTAATAAAATAGTCCGTATTGGGATAGCCGACTTGCAGCGCCACATCGGAAATTTTCATCTGGGTTCGCTTCAGCAAGCGTTTAGCTTCTTCAATCCGCTTCTCGTTCAGATACGCGTTAAACGATTGGCCCGTATTTTTCTTGAATAATTGCCCCAAATAAGTCGCGTTCATATGAAATTGCCGGGCCAGCTCCTGAAGCTGGAGCTTACTGCGAAACTCCCGATCCACGTACTGGATGACATGGAATATCGTATTGCACTCATTCTCCCGTTTTAATTCGCTTAACCGGGAAGCTCCCCGCAGGCATAACTGCTGAACGTATTGCTCCATCACGAAATAATCCGCCAGCTCACCTAGTGCGCCATGCTGTTTCTGCAGCTCTTCCATCACCGTATCCGGATTCCCGCCGAGCTCGGCGATTCGCTCGCAGATCATCCATTCTAGATTTACGACATAAGCCTTCGCTATCTCAATGTCTGACAAGCGGCAAGCAAAGGAGGTGACAAATTCCTTAACGCTAGCATCGATAAGCTCCGAAATTCCTGCAGCAAACGCAGCGAACATCTGATCGAATTTCTCCTTATGGACTTCATGTCTCGCCTGCCCTTTGTGATCGCCGCAAAAATAGAACAGCCCTTTTCTTCCCTGGCTGCGCTTCGCTCTGACCACTTCATCCGCTTGCCGGTACAGCTCACGGATGGAGCCGATCCCGCACCCTTTATCGCTAACAGCTACCGTGACGGACTCCCCGGCATGAATCGAAAGCTGCTTGTGCAGCTCAAGGGCCGCTTCTCCCAGCCGGCCGTCCAAGCTATGGCTCGATTGAACGAGCAAGCCGGTTCTCCCGAAGTTATCGTGGAAGGAGTGAACGACCTCCTGGGGGAAATAGGTGTCAGCCCATGCTGTCATATCCAAGGGAATCGGCGATGCATCAATTAAAATGCACTGCAATTCGGAGTCCTCCCGCAGCTGCATGGAGCTTGCTGCCTGCTGCTGCAAGCACTCGCCGGACTCGCCTTGGATCAAACGGTTAATGATATTGTTCACGACGAATAGCTGCTGCTTGATTTGGCTTTGCTCCGAGGCTATTTCATTCAGGATGCTTTTACTAAGCTTGATCAGCAAGGTATCTATATCTTCATCATCAACAGGCTTAAGCAAATATTCAGCAACCTTCTGGCGCATCGCTGAACGAGCATAGTCAAAATCGTCGTAGCCGCTGAGTACGACGAATTTAGGCGGCTTCGGCAGCAATCGGTTACACTGCTCAATCAATTCAAGGCCGCTTAGGTTCGGCATATTGATGTCCGTGATCACCAGCTCGGGGCGATGATCCTGTATCATGCGGAGTGCCTCGGTGCCGCTCAAAGCTTCTCCGCAAATATGAAAGCCGTATTTTTCCCAAGCAATCATCGTCTTCAGCCCTTCGAGAATCCAGGGCTCATCATCTACCAGCAATACATTCAGCACGCTAATCTGCCTCCTTAGTTCAATTCGCCACGCAATATGAAAGCGCATACATTACTTGCAATGTCTTTGCACCGGTAAAAGGATACTTAGGTAAGCCTGATTCTATCAAAGGAGGAATAAAAAAGAAACATCCAGAATTAATCAATACAATGGTCTTTATAAAGCATAAGGAGGGCTTCTATCATGTTCGGCACCGCAATTATTCATAAGTTTGTTACTGAGGAGAAGGTCGTAGCTTTTACCTTTGATGACGGCCCAAATCCCGTTTACACTCCCCAAATCCTGGATATTTTTCGAGAGTCGGGGGCCAACGCAAAGGCGACCTTCTTCATGATCGGCAGCCAAATTGAGCAGCATCCCGAGCTTGCGCGAACCGTGCACCTTCAAGGGCATGAAATCGGCAACCACACATATACCCACCCTTATTTATCGAAGCTGGGTGAACAGGAATGCGCCAATGAAGTTATCCGGACTGAGAATTTAATTTTGAAGACTATTGGCATCAAGCCGCAAGCATTCCGTCCACCCTACTTTGATTATAACGAGCAAGCAGCTCAGTTTATTAGCGGACGGGGCTATACCTTGGTTGGGGCCGTAAACGGCGAAGCCATGGATTGGGAACAGCCGGGAGTACGCCATATTGTCGAAAAGACGAAGGAGAATCTGTCCCCCGGCAGCGTACTGCTCTTTCACGACGGCTTCGGTGACCGTTCACAAACGGTGGAAGCGGTTCGGATTCTGGCTGGAGAGCTGATCGCCGAGGGATACCGACTGGTAACCGTTAGGGATCTAATCAATTTATCCTCCGGGAAAAAGGCTTAGTCACGATATGGAGCATGCACAGCCCCACAATCCGCCGTACCTTATCCGGCTTCATTCCATAAAAAAGGCACCTCCGATATATTTCGAAGGTGCCTTTAGCGCAACTATTGATCATAGATTATTATCGACATGGCCTATTTTGCTAATGCGTTATTCGCTGCGCTTTCCCCGCCAAGCCTTCCAGAGGTGAACGAATAACCAATACCTACTCCGTTGCCGACATACGTATCGTTAAACAACACGCCCTCCGATTCCAAGCCTATGGCATACAAGCCCTTCACTGGTACGCGCTTATCATTCAGTACCTGAAACTTCGTGTTGACGAGTAGACCGCCGACAGACCCCAGGTTGTTGATTTCCGCAATAATCGCGTAGTATGGCCCTTGCTCACCCATCGGCAGCAAATAATCTTTGGCTTTGCCGAACTCGGTATCTACGCCTGTCTTTGTCGCCTCTTGATATTTATGGAACGCGTCGAGCAGCACGTCCTTGTCCATTCCGGCATTTTCGGCTAATTCCTCGAGCGTATTGCCTTTATAGCCATCTCCGTTCTCTACCATGGCATCGAAGACTTTATCCGCATTGCTCCAAGGATTATCCAATGTAAACTGATCCTGGAATGCAGCGTAGAACTCCGGCGGCATGCCCGGCAATTTCGGTGCGTTAACGCCGTTCATTCCCTTGGCCATGAGCGCATCTACCTGCGACTTCGAGACGATCACGAGGTGATAGGCTCCGTTGAACGCACTCGTATTGGCAGCGGCTACCGCTGTAAGCGTGGATGCCTCATCTCGGAATCTTGCACCCGAAGGGCCTACATTCATAAAATTCGGCAAATAGGTGAGCATCAGCGGATAACTGGCTTCATACGGTGAAAACTGCGTTTTCAGCTTATCCGTAGCCCGCGCCAAGGTCTGGTGCAGCATTTGCCCGCCAAAGTTATCCGGTACCTTCGCGCCTGCTTCCCATGCCATCTTCAAGCCTTCTCCGATGTTCTGGCCAAGACCGCCATTCACACCTTCAAAGCCAAAGCTCTCCTTCACCATTTCCTTATTGGCCGCATAACCGCCCGTCGCCATGACGACGCTCTTCGCGCTAATTTCCAGTGTCGTACCGTCTGCCTTCTCGGCGATCACCCCGATGACCTCTCCACTGTTATTGGTCATGAGCTGCGTGGCGGTTGCTTCCGTAATGACTTGTCCGCCTTGCTTCTCAACCGATTCTGAGAGCATCGCTCTCAGTGTCTCCTGGCGGGTCTCATAAGCTGGCAGAACATGAAGCTGTTCCCCGGCGAAGTTCAGGAAGGTTGTCTTGTACCCTTTTTCCGCCAACCAATCATACGTGTCTCCTGATTTTGTCACATATTGCCGGATCGCAGCTGCATCGACTCGCCAGTGATTGTTCACGATCCAATCGGCAATTTCCTGTTCCACATTGACCTTCAGCCCACTCTCCACAGCAGCTGAGGAATTATAGAACTTCCCGGCCCAGGATAAATTGCTTGCCCCGCCGATCGTAGCCGTCTTTTCGATGATGATGACCTTTGCGCCTTGATCCGCCGCAGAGACGGCTGCCGATACGCCGGAAGCCCCGGCTCCAACTACGGCAACGTCTGCCGTTAACTCCTCGACTTTTCCTGCTCCGGCTTTTTGAACCTCTCTGCCCTTGAAGGCCTCTATGTTTGCACCCGCCTGCTTGACGGCATTCTCTACCGCAGCCAATAGAGCGCTGCTCGTTTCCGTAGCCCCGCTCACAGCATCGACCGATAAGGTTTGCCCGGCAATAATCTGCTCCTTGACTTTCTCAATAGCGGTATCGCCAATTCCAGCGGTCTCCGTCTGGCTTACAATGCGAATGTCCGTAATGTTCTCAGCCTCGTCAAATGTGACTTCGACCTGGATCTTTCCGTCCTTTCCGTCCGCTTCCGCCTTATACGTACCCGGTTTAAAGGAGCTTGACGGCTCGCCGGATTCCTGCTGCTGATTCGTTGGCTCCGATTCCGTGGGCTCTGCAGCATTATTGCCGCTGCACCCTCCTAAAATAGTTAGTATCAGTACGAAACACAGCAAAATGATCGTGATGTTGTGGACTGCCTTTTGACGCATAGCTGTTCCCCCTGTTCTGTGATGTTCGTTCTCCCATCTTCGAGAATGAAGATATGAGATTACTGTAAACATTGGTGCAGCTCCAAGGTCAATGGAAGATATGTGAAAAAAATCCCAAAGTCCATCAAAACCGATGAACCCCGGGATTAGACTAGTGTATTCATTTTATTGCTCGAATCGGAATATAAATTTCCAAATACGTGCGGCTATGCTCGCCCAGCTTCTCGTTAAGCAGAATCTTCCCCGTAATATCGCCGACTATCGAATATCCGTGCTCCTCAATATAATCCAGCATAAACCGAAATGACTCACTGCTTATATATTCCTCTTGTGACCGAACAATAACCGCGGAGACGCAAGTTTCGGGAGGCAGGTACTCGACGCTGTCATTCATGGCTACGTTAAGCCGCAAACTGTCCTCTTCAAGCAAAGTAAGACCCCAGCTGTAATCCATGACGTCATATCCTATCGTTTGATCCTTATTCTCCATTCGGAAGGAATAGTAGGTGTAGGGCAGCTTTTCCATCCAATCTTGCACCACGTATTTTAATTCCTCCTGCTTCAACAAATCATTCTTGTACGTCTGCTTAATTCGATATCTTCCCGGCAGCTGCCTGATTTGACATTGATACATGGAGCCTCTGATTTGTCCCAGCTCTTCATGGATCTCTTTCATTTTATTTAAAAGCATGGCGCTCCTCTGGATTTCCGCCTCCAAAAGCTGCTGCGCTTCATTGACCTTATCGACAATTTCGTCGGATGAAGCTTCCTTCATAAGCGACGCTACCTCATAAAGGGGAATTTGCATGCTGCGATACCATCTGCTCATAAGCAAATCTCTGGCGTCCAAATCATTGAAGAACCGGTAATTGTTCTGATTGTTCTTTATCGGACGGATAATATCATGCTTCTCATACAATCTCAGCGTATCTGGCGACACGCCGACGATCGAAGCAAACTCACCGATGGAATACTTCATGCGCTGTCCTCCTTCCTGCGGTCGCCCTATATTTCATAATTTTGTGTGCCGCTGTAGCGACTTACCTTTATGATAGATTGTTTTGCCACAAATGATTGTGAAATGTATCACTAATATAATATGTCGCTCCCTTGCCCAAATAAAAATGACCCTTTAACGTCATGGGTCATCTTTATCCTGTCTTATGGATTCCGCAGAAATCAGGTTATTCTATTGTGTTTTAGGCGATAAATTAGAAACTTCTCCTTCTTATGGGTCGCTCCGGGTACGGTCACTCTATGGATTAACTGGAAAGAGGTGTGCATCTGAAGGAACTGTTTATACTCCGCAACGGGATAGTAAAGAATGATGTCGATCGTCCGCGGCTCCTCCTCGGCGGATCGCAGAATATTCCGGACAACCTGTCTGAAAATTTCAATAGCGAAAGGATTGAAGAAGTAGAAGGTATTATCCGTCCCCTTCACTTCATAATGCTCAGCGAGTCCATATTTTAATCGGATCGGAGCATGGATGTGCTTGGCCTGCTGCCTGTAGCTTGCCTTGTTTTGGAGCGCTTCCTCATACGTCTTGTCATGCACCTCAATGCCCGTTACCGGAATTTGGAACCGGTGATGGATATAGAAGGGCACCCGCCCTCGCCCGCATCCAAAATCAACGACCTTGTCCGACTTATTCAATTTATATACCTGAAACAACCTATCTAGTGCCTTGTAGGGCGTTGCTTCGTAACGATGATAACAAACCGTTCCGTTCCGCCATTCCCTCATGCCGACCGTCCTAATTCGCAGCGATTGATCATGTTTTCTTTCAGCCATAGATAAATTCCTCATTTTATGTCATGTTATAGCCTTTCTTGATCCCCTATCATACTTATCATTCGCGAGGCTTACAACGATTTCTCATTAACTTTTGAAAAGTTGTTGAATATACGAAAAAAAGGAGGGACAAGCCCTCCTTACGGCGAAACAAGCTGCACATATTTTTCGTACCATATTTGCCATTCCTCATGGCGCGATTCTACCGTCTGCCCATTCAGTAATTTCTGGATGACGTCCAGGCATACATGCCAGCCGGCAAGATCCTTCGGGGTATGATCCGTCATTTGATGCAGCTTCTCGATAAAAACGAGACGGCATCCTTCAGACTCGGGATACAGCTCGAAACGTACAAGATCCTCGCCCCAGGTGTATTCCAGTACAGAATTCGGCTTCAACTCTGTAATATCGAGCTCCTCGAACGTTCCGTCCTGCATATCAAATTTAATGACTCCTCCCTCACGAAGTTCGTCGACCCGAAGCTCCGGGAACCATTGTCCCAGCTTGCCGTTCTCGGTCAGCCATGCCCAGATCTCTTCGGCGGAATGCTCTAGCTGGCGCTCAAAACGCGCGATATATCCGTGCTGGACTTGCTGGATGTCTGCTAACATCGGAATCCCCCTTATCAAGCGGCTTACCGCAGTGGAATATCCATATTATACAACGCCGCGCGCTTGTTATGCCCGGCTTACGGACGATCCAGCAGCCGGAGTATTATCGTTACCGCTTCAGCACGGGTCGCCGTCTCCTGCGGCGCAAATCGGTTATCGCTGCGTCCCGCAACAAGTCCCTGCTCCTGCATGGCGATGACCGCCCCTTTTGCCCAGGCCGGAATCTCCTTGTCATCGGCAAAGTCGGTACCTGCCCCCGTGCCGGCTTTAAGTCCTGCCGCTCTAGCCAGCAGCGATATCATCTCGGCCCGCGTGATCTCCCTGGCCGGACGGAAGCTGCCGTCTTCATAGCCGCGAATGATCCCTGCCTGCACGGCTTTAGTGATAGCGTTATGCGCCCAAGGCCCGATGCTTTCACGGTCGGTGAAGCTAAGCTCTGCAGCTGCCTCTCCATCCCCGGTCAGCTTAAATGCTTTGGTCAGCATCACCGCGAACTCCGCGCGAGTAACCGCTTCATTCGGCTTGAACGTTCCATCCGGGTAACCGTTCACGAATCCTCTTGCTGCCGCTTTCTGAATACTTGCTTCAGCCCAATGCCCTGCCGTATCGGAGAGGCTTACAACGTGCGGCTGAGTCGAGGCTTCCGAGTCACCATTGCTTCCCCCATGGTCATTGTCCTTCCCTGGCAGTGAGTTTCCAGAATCCTTAGGCTTCGTGCCGCTGGTGTCTCCTGTGCTGTCCGTGCCTGCATTTCCACTGCTGGAGCTGCCCGGATTGCTCCCGCTGGTGTTTCCACCGCCGGATTCACCGCCACCGGAGCCGCCATCAGAGCCACCCTCGCCCGGATCACCTGATCCCGGCCCATCAGGGTTCTCAGGCTCCTGGAAATCGATGAATTTCAAGAAGTCTCCCCAAAGGATATTGCCGCTCGCATCCCTTTCATAGTTAACTACCGGGTCAAGGCTGGCAAAATTGGCATCGGTCAGCTCTTTGCCCGACTTGTTCTTGGAAACCTTGCCGTCAAACATAAAGTTGTTATCCGATGCAAGCGATGCCGGATAGTTATCCTTGGCAATATCGATCGTCCGGTAGGATAAGAAGCCATCGATCGTAAAGTCCGGCGTAATATGCGCATACGTCGTAAAGCTCAAATTACCGCCGTCATTATTGAAGCCGATATTGTTTATCGCAATGACGCCTGGATTGCTGTTGCTGGTGAAGCCGTAAGCGCCATTGCCGAAGGCGATGGAATCACGGATGATATGCGGAACGTGAATGCCCTCACCGCCCAGCTTGAAGCCGTTCTTGTCTCCCGCGCCTACAGTGCCATCCGTCAGAAATCCATTATTGAACGCTGCGCTATTCTCAATCAGCACCGCGCCAATCGCGCCGGTTCCCGCCTTGGTGTACAGATCCCAGCCATCGTCGATATTGTTATGGGCCAAGCAGCCCCTGAACACATTTCCGACGCCTGAAGTCAGCTTGGCGGCAAAGCCGTCGGCATTGTTATCAGACGGGTCGCGATTATCGAACGCTGAGCTGTTCAGAATCAGGTTATACGATGGCCATTCCGCCGGATCCTGGGCGCTCGTATCCGTTCGGCTGATTTGCAATCCCGTATCTCCATTGGCAAAGAATCTGCTGTTCTCCACAATGTTATGGCTGCCCCCTACGGTAAAGCCTTTGGTATTGCCTGCAGAGCGAGTGAAGTCCAGCCCCTGAATATGCCAATAGTTCCCGCTCAGTACGACGCCTTCCGATTTCTTGTCGAAATCGATGACAGGCCTTGTCCCTTCTGCCGCAACTAAATATTTCATCGCGCCGGGCTTTCCATCGTTATACTTCTTGATTTCCATTTTGGAGCTGCGCACATAACGGCCCTCTTGCAGGACGATGCGCTGGCCTGCCTTTACAAAGTCGATTGCCGTATCGATATCCAATGGACGCTCTGCCGTTCCATTTCCGCTGCTCGTTCCGTCTGGAGATACGATGATATCTTTGCCGGCTGCATACTCCCTTACCATAACGGTAAAGTTGCGAACGATTTTGTCATAGGAGGTTAATTTCTGGGTATCATCCGGTACAAAAACAATGCTGAAATTCGTGTCGCTCTGCACAGCTAGCTCAGCCTGAACGGCCAGCCGCTCCCCCGCGCCAGCATGAGCATCCTGTAGAATCACTGTCTGCCCTTGCTTCACCGTAACTGTGCCGTCCACATTCGAACGCAGAACCAATTCGTAATCCGTGTCCGAGGTTTTATCCAAGGAGAGGACTTGCAGGCTTGGCTCGACAGGTTCAGTTGGCGGTACAACCTGCGGTGCATCCGTGCCCGCGTCGCTTACGGTCAGCTCCACGTTGTTGACGACGATGGTCGCAACACGTGCCGTATAGAAGCCGATATACATTTTTGAATCCTGTACATTTAAAATATCCGGCGTAAAAATGATCTCCTCTTGCCCCTGATTCAGCTTGCCCGTAAAGCCGCTGTTCGTTTTCGCCAGCGTCAATTGATAAGGCGCAGCCGGATGTGTGTTGCCCGCGGCCGGGCGCTCGTTTTTAAGCATTCTGGCTTGAATTCCCTGACTGCCCGCGCCATCCGGGGTTTCGACACCCGTGCGCACGAACAATTGCGTACCGTTGTCATTTCTCGTGCCTCCGCTATATCCGCCAATAGCCGCAATATTCGAAGCAAACACGCTGGAATTGCCTTGCACGCCAATCGCGTCCCTCGCCATAATGCCAAAAGACTCTTGCCCATCGTGCGGATTCTTCGCATAGGACACCACCTGAATGTC
The DNA here is from genome assembly GCF_042714055.1 of Paenibacillus lentus. GTDB lineage: Bacteria > Bacillota > Bacilli > Paenibacillales > Paenibacillaceae > Fontibacillus > Fontibacillus lentus_A. The sequence goes on along the minus strand of NZ_JBHGVC010000004.1, from coordinate 183,379 downwards.
CGCCGACAATACAAAATTGTCTTTGTCCGCATCCAGCTCCGTGTAATAGTACGTAATTCCGTCATGGTCTCCGGTTACTTTTCCGCCATCCGCAGCCACCAGCTCGATCGAGCCGTCTTCGTGGATCACTGCATAGTTACTTTTAGCCGAAGTGGATTGGCCGAATTGAGTGGTTTTCCACTCCGGTGCCAGCTTCTCTCTGACCGTTACCTTATACGTTATCGGGCTGATCGACGTGTCAGCGGGGACAACGCTAATCTCATATACACCAACTGTTTGTCCATCGAATTGCGAAGGATCGACCGTAAAGTCGGTTAGCTCCTCCCTGTCGCCGTTGTCGAACACCTTCGAGACCTCTAAGCCGGTATGTTCAAAAACATCCCCACGCTCAAAAGTCGTCTTCGGATAATTCGTCACTTCGATCCCGGCCAACTCTTTGACCTTCACCGTCACCGGAAAAGAAGCCGTCAGCCCTTTGTGATGCAAAGTAACCTGCTTCTGCCCAGGAGTAGCGGTGTCAAGAGACGAAGCCGTATATTCATCCCTCATTAGCCTCACTTCCGAGCCATCGCTATACTTCGCATACAACAAGAGTCCGTCCAAATCCAGGGCATCACCGATAAAATAAACCGTTTGCTCCGGCTGCTGTCTAATTTCAAGCTCCGCAAGCGCTGCAGCCTTGACGCTCACTTCAAAGGTCGTATCCATTCCTGGTGTCTCCTCAGACATTATCGTCACCTCCACAGTACCGGCCTGCCTGAACATATAGGGCATCAGCTCCGTGACCGGCTGCCCTGCAATGGATATCGAATATTGATCGCTTGTCAGCTCCGCCGTTTGGAAGCCGTTATTGTATTCCGCCAGAACAACAAGACCTTCCGGATCGAAAATATCCTCCAAGTAGTAAACCGTTTTAGCTGGGAAATATTTTACCACTAGTGAAGTCACCGTCAGCGGCACAATTTGCAGCGGAACCTTTGCTGTAGCGCCGTTATAATGGATCATAATTTCAATTGGCCCCACTATGCTGCTATCAAAGCCTGTAACTATATACTCGCTTTGCGCCAGTACCTCCTCGCTGCCGTCAGAATATTGCGCTTTGACCACGAGCCCCGTTAAATCCAGGCTTTCGCCCACTAAGTACGACGTTTTCGCCATCTCACTGAAATCAGCGGACAAGGCGCTCACTGTTCTGTTCTCCACGCGAATATCTATGTCACTAAAGGCAACCCTTGCATCTCTAGCCGCATATACCCCCGCAAAAAGCGTATCTGTGAACATCTCCTCCAACGTGAGAATTTCACTCTGATGATTCACGGACAATAAGTACGTCGCGCCTGATTTTTTGATGCGCAAATCATATACTTCTCCCGCGGTTGGCGCATTGACGCCAGGCTGCGGATTCAGCTTCGCTTGGACGCCCCGGCTCTTGTAGAAGCCTTTCATCACCGTATCCAATGCACCGACCGCCACATAGCTTGAAGTCGTCGTGCTTGCATCCCCATGGGCGCCTACACTGTCCCTAAGCATTAGTCCAAAAGACTTCTGATTCGGCGTACTAATGCCGCTGTCGCTATTGAACGATATGACCTCCGCCTTCGCGATCAGCTCGAAGTTAGCCTCGGCCGGGAGCTCCTTGAAGTAAAAGGACATCCCCTCATCGCCGCTGGCTATTTTCCCGCCGTAAGTCGCCAGCGTTACCGAGGTTTCGCTCTGCTCCACAGGAGGAGGATTCTTGGACTCGCTCGTGTTGCCGCCAAAAGCACTGAACTGCCAATCGCCGAGCTCGACAGAACCTTCGATGCTTAACCTCACGTCTTTAAAGGTGACCGTCGTATTCCGGGCAGTATACAGCCCTGCATAGCGAACACTTCCCGCGAAGTCCGTAATGGCTTCCGTTTCATCGCCGATCTGTACGATGTACAGGTTGCCGGATTTTTTAATGCTGAGCCGATATTCCTCGCCCGGTGCAGGGGAAGCGGCCGAAGCAAAGGCATCGGTCTTCTGCAAACCGCTCCCTTGCGATTTATTAAGCGCTTTCATTTTCTGGTCTAAAGCACCCACTGCTACATAATCTCCGGTAAATGTCCCGACGCTCTCGTTATCCAGCACGTTGCTGCGGAGCATCAAGCCGAATGACACCTGATTATGGGCTGTCCAAGCGTCCACCTGTGCCGTAGCTGTCAGCTCAAAGTTGGCGTCCGGTGCGACCTCTTTGAAATAATAGGCAATCCCTTCGGTGCTGCTCGAAATTTTTCCCCTGTCATTGGAGCTTCGAAGCATCACCGTGCCTCCGGCATTTTCGGCAATTCCGAAATGATCAGGCGTAATCTTATCCGATCCACCCACATCCCCGAAAACGCTGCCCTGCCAGTCACTCGTGATGTCGATCATACCGGGAGATGGATCGCTCCCCTCTTCTGCATCAACCGCCAAAGGAAAAGAAGAAAAAATAAGCAAACATGATACAATTACAGCCAAATAACGTTGTAGTTTTCTCAAATCGCCAAACTCTCCTTTGTTCAAATTTTTGGGTCATGCTGCGGTTTGCTCTCCATTACTAAACTTATTTAGTAAATTTATCTCTCCTACCTAGTTTATGATTCTATACTAATTCCATTGATTTGTCGCCACAAAATTAGCAGATTTAAGCAAAAAAAACGCAGCCACCTCAAAATGAGGGGAGTGCGGTTCAAAACTTTATGTTTTTCTACTAGACTCGTATACAAAGCACTCGCCAATATTTGGTACACAACTAATCCGGCTTGTCCTCGTCCAAATATATGAAACAAACCAATCAACAAGGTGATGCACATATGACAAACAACAAAATCACGCTGCTGCTCCTTCTGGCAGCCACCCTACTGTATACTGCTCCCGCCTCTGTACAGGCTGAGACCGCTATAGCAGAAGCTCCTTCGCAAACTGTGATTCAAGCACAGCATCGAGCTCAAATTCAACCTGCGGCCCAATCCCAGGATCAAGCCAAGTCTAAGCCAATTGCTATTTACCTGGACGACCGCCAGCTTGAGCCTGAAGCAGAGCCGTTGATCGTGGACGGCACCGTGCTCGTCCCGATGCGCAAACTGTTCGAAGAGCAGGGGGCGGAACTGATCTGGAGCAGCGCAACCAAGACGATTACTGCAACCAAGGACAACATGACGCTCATCTATCGCATAGGAGAATCTACCGCCAATCTCAACGGGAAGCCGATTAATCTGTCAATTCCCGGCCGAATTGCGGACGGTTATACCTTAATGCCGCTGCGCTTCGTCAGTGAAACCTTGGGCAGCACCGTCAAATGGTCTTCCGACACGCGGACGATCCATATCTCCTCCCCGGTGAACTATGAGACGACGATCCGCTGGGGCGTCAATCTGCGCAGCCAACCGGAGGCGGCAAGCAGCTCTGCCACGGGTGAGCTGATCCCTGCAGGCGAAAGGGTTCATGTCATTCGCGAGGTCGGTGCTTTCTGGCTAGAGGTACGTACCCGGGATCAAAAGCGCGGATATATCTCAGCCAAGCCGAAATATACCGATTATTCGAGCCCCTCCCTCCTTGAACGGCAAGGAGAGGAGCTGATTGCTTACGGCAAGCAATACCTAGGCACGCCGTACGAGTTTGGGGCTTCACCCGACCAAACGAATACCTTCGACTGCTCTTCTTTTGTGAAGCGCGTCTTTCAGGATACGCTGTCTATCGAACTCCCACGGGTATCCTACAATCAAGCCAAGGAAGGCCAAGAGGTCGGAATAGACGAGCTGCGCACCGGAGACCTGCTGTTCTTCAGCGCGCGCGGGCTGGACATTGGGCATGTGGGAATTTATGCGGGGAACAATCAAATTCTACATACCTACTCGAAGAAGCTTGGCGTTCATATCGGGGAATTCGACGGCCAGTGGAGAGAGCGATTCGTAACAGCTCGCAGAATGTTTTGAGCAGGGGGTTGTAACAAGAAACCCTCTCCGAATAATTAGATATTTTCCTATGACGAAGGAGCATCTCGATATTGAGCTGCTCCTTTATTGCGATGTTTATTTTCAATCGGTTTTCATTCGGCCAACTATTATGCCTCCAGACGATGGCTTTCCTATCATTTCTGCTCCTTTTGTTAAAGTTGCCTCAGCAAAGATTTACAATCACTGCATTTAATGTGAAGATGAAGTGAGAAAATAAGCAAGGAAGTTATAAACTAATTAATGGTGGTGACGCCATGTTCAAAATTATGCTGATCGAAGACGATGCCAGCCTGTTCAGCGAGATTCGGGAACGACTGCAGCAGTGGTCATATGACGTACATGGAGTGGAGGATTTCAGCAGCGTCATGCAGAAATTCACGGCCGTGAAGCCCGATCTCGTCATTATTGATATTCAGCTTCCGAAGTTTGACGGCTTTCATTGGTGCCGGATGATTCGGGCCCATTCCAATGTTCCGATTATCTTCCTGTCGTCGCGCGACCACCCGACGGATATGGTCATGTCCATGCAGCTGGGGGCGGACGATTTTATTCAAAAGCCTTTTCACTTCGAAGTGCTTGTGGCGAAAATCCAGGCGACCCTGCGCCGCGTCTACGACTATAATACCGAAGCGGTCTCCCTGCGCACGTGGTGCGGGGCCGCGGTCGATTATGAGAAGAACACGGTTACGAATGCCGAAGGCTCGGTCGAGCTGACCAAGAATGAGATTTACATTTTAAAGCTGCTCATCGAGAAGAAGAACAAAATCGTCACCCGGGAAGAGCTGGTCAAAAGCCTCTGGGATGACGAGCGGTTTATCAGCGATAATACGCTGACGGTCAACGTTAACCGGCTGCGTAAGAAGCTAGAGGAGCTCGACCTGGGACGAATGATTGAGACGAAGGTTGGACAAGGCTACATGGCCATTGAGGAAGGTGCAGGCCGTGATTAGAAAATTCCTGATCGAACGCCGCAGCTGGATTCTGCTCGTCATCGTCCTGCAGCTGCTGACCTTATCCGTTGCCTACCTCGATTCGGAAATCCCGCTGGAATCCCTGCTCTACATCGTTTTTCTATCGACGATGATCTTCGTGATTTTCCTCGTCGTTCGTTATCATCAAGAGACCCGGTTCTATAAGAATTTGGAGGAATGGGAGCCGCACCTCGACGTAACGGACTTAGTGGAAGGGCACCGCCCCTTCGAGAGGATCACCCGCACTCTACTGCTTGAACAGACCAAACGGCTCAAGGAGGAAGCGGCGCACAACCGTACGGTGCTCGAAGAGGAGAAGGACTATCTCTTGTCCTGGATTCATGAGGTCAAGACGCCGCTGACCGCCATGCATCTTATGCTGGAGCGTCTGGAAGACGAGACTCTAAAGACGCAGTTGACTTACGAATGGCTGCGCATCCATCTCCTGCTTGATCAACAGCTGCATCAGAAGCGGATGCCCTCCATGGAAAATGATATGTATGTCGAGCACGTCGACTTGAAAGCCCTGCTCTTCGCGGAAATTCGTACCCTCCGGTCATGGTGCATGCAGAAGGGGATCGGCTTCGACGTGGATCTGCAAGTTTCGGAGGTACTCAGCGACGCCAAGTGGCTTGCGTTCATTCTCCGCCAGCTGCTGACCAATGCCGTGAAGTACAGCGAGGACGGGGATGTCTGCGTAAAGAGCTATACCTGCGGCGACTATACCGTGCTTGAGGTAAAAGATGAGGGGAGAGGAATTGATCCGCGCGACCTTCCCCGCATTTTCGATAAAGGCTTCACTTCGACAACCAAGCATCATGAGGATAAAGCGACGGGGATGGGACTATACTTAGCCCATAAGGCTGCCTATGCGCTTCACATCCGGATCGATGTCGACTCCAGGCCGGGAACCGGTACGACGGTAATACTTACCTTCCCGCAGCGGAATGCGTTCGTTCAGATTCAAGGCGGATAGCACAGGCATGTGACAGCATTGTCACATGCCTTATTCAATTGTTCGCCGAAACGAAGGAACGAGGAGAGCGATCCCTTTTATAATGGAGCTATCGAATAAAGGAGTGTGGAGAAATGGCGATACTGGAAGCCACTAAAATTCATAAAAGCTACGGCAATAGATTCAATAAACAGGAAGTGTTAAAAGGGATCGATCTGAGCATCGACCAAGGGGAATTCATCGGGATCATGGGAGCCTCAGGCTCCGGGAAGACGACGCTGCTGAATGTTCTCTCCTCCATCGATCAGGTGAGCGGCGGCATCGTGCTGATCGAAGGCCATGAGATGACAGGAATGAAGGAGAAGGAGCTTGCGGAATTCCGTAAGCGGCATTTGGGGTTTATTTTTCAGGATTATAATTTACTGGATACGCTCACCGTGAAGGAGAACATCCTGCTACCGCTGTCAGTTTCCAATGTGTCCAAGAAAGAAGCTAACCAAAAGTTTCAAGCCGTCGCAACCGAGCTGGGGATTCATGAGATCAAGGATAAGTATCCGAATGAAATTTCCGGCGGGCAGAAGCAGCGCACCTCGGCCGCCCGGGCGTTTATCCACGAGCCGAGCATTATTTTTGCGGATGAGCCTACGGGGGCGCTGGATTCCAAGTCGGCCTCGGATCTGCTGAACAAGCTAAGCGAAATGAACAAGAAGCGGCAAGCCACGATTGTGATGGTGACGCATGATCCGGTCGCTGCGAGCTATTGCAGCCGGGTTATTTTCATCAAGGATGGACAGGTTTACACGCAGCTCAATAAGGGGGAAGAGACACGGCAGACTTTCTTCAAGGACATTATGAAGACTCAAGGGGTACTAGGAGGGGTGCAGGTTGAGCATTAATTACATCATTCTCCGCAACCTCAAAAAGAACGCAAAAAATTACTACCTGTATGTCTTCGCCCTCATTTTCAGCGTAGCGCTCTACTTCGCTTTCGTCACGCTGCAGTATGATCCAGCTATGGATGAGATCAAAGGAAGCATCAAGGGCGGGGCGGCGATCGGCGCCGGATCGATTCTGTTGATTGCCATTGTATCTATCTTCCTGCTGTATGCCAACAATTTGTTCATCAAACGGCGCAGCAAAGAGATCGGTTTGTTCCAATTGATCGGGCTGACCAAGAACCGGATATTTCGTATTCTGACGGTGGAGAACTTCATACTCTATTTTGGCTCACTGCTGATCGGGATGTTCGTCGGGTTCTCTTTTTCCAAACTGATTATTATGATTCTATTTAAAATTACTGCGGTGGAGTCCGGGGCAACGCTAAGGTTCTCTGTTCAAGCCGTTATTCAGACGATCATCGTATTCCTCGCGATTTATTTGCTGATCATGCTGATGAATTATACTTTTATGAAACGGCAGAGTATCCTCTCTCTCTTCAGAGTACGCTCGTCCACGGAAGAGAAGGTGAAGAAGGTATCGGGATGGGAGATGATCCTCGGGATCTTTGGCTTAGCCTTAATCGCGCTCGGCTATTATATTTCCACGAAGCTGTTCAGCGGAGACTTTATCGCCATGACCGAACTGTTCCTTGCGATGGTAGTGATCCTCGGCTCGGTGATCGTGGGAACGTATCTGTTCTATAAAGGGTCGGTGCGGTTCATCTTCTATCTGATTCGCAGGCAAAAAGGGGGCTATCTGAACATCAACGAGGTTCTGTCCCTCTCCTCCATCATGTTCCGAATGAAATCCAACGCTCTGATGCTGACCATCATTACGACGGTATCGGCATTGGCCATCGGCCTGTTGTCGCTCAGCTATATCTCCTACTATTCCGCAGAGCGGTCGGGGAAGAACGACGTGCCCAATGATTTCTCGTTTACGGTTCAGGCCGATGCGGATAAGTTCAAAGAGGCTCTGACCTCCAGCGGTATTCCGTTTCAAGAAACGTTCATTGATGTGCTTCAGGTGAAAGCCGACTTCGCCCAGGTGATGGAAAATCGCTTAGGAAATGACGATTCTGATGCCCAGGTGATGATCATCGGCATCATTAGCGATACATCGGTCAATGAACTCGATCTGCCCGAAGGGGAGACGCTCCTGACGGGGTCTAGCGACCTGATGCAAACCTTTTTTGCGATTAAGGATAGCGGAGAGATTCAATTCATGGGGCAGCAGGAAGTGATTCCGCAACAGATCCGGGCTATAAATAGAGAACACCTTGTGTCGTGGCATTTCAGAGGCGGCCTTCCGATAGCTGTTGTAGATCAAACCGTATTCGAGCGATTGAAGCAGGATGCCGACCCTGAGATTCAGAAGAAATCCTCCACGTATATCGGAATCGATATTACTGATGCTGCCGAACTGAACGAGGCTAACGCGATATTTGAAAAATTAGAATTAGGCCAAGACAGCATCAATGAATCGCAGCTAGCCGTCATACGCAACCAGCAGCAAACGATGGGACTAATCATGTTCGTGGTCGGCTTCCTGGGGCTCACCTTCCTGATGACCTCCGGCTGCATTCTGTATTTCAAGCAGATGGATGAAAGTGAGGAAGAGAAGCCGAACTATACGATACTCCGAAAACTTGGCTTCAGCCAAGGAGATTTGTTAAAAGGTATTCAAGCCAAACAATTGTTCAACTTCGGTATCCCGCTCATTGTGGGGCTGCTGCACAGCTACTTTGCCGTGAAGTCCGGCTGGTTCCTGTTCGGCACCGAGCTATGGACGCCTATGATCCTGGTGATGCTGCTGTACACAGTGCTTTATTCGATCTTTGCAATCCTTTCGGTGCTGTATTATAAGCGAGTGATTCGGGAGGCATTGTAGAGGCTTGCAATGGTAATGATGCGAAGGGTTCAAATCATTGCAGGAGGGTGTGAATGTACTGGCGGCCAGTCGGTATTTGACGGTTTTCATGCAACGTTACTGGATTTGTTGTATTTAAAGTCGCTCTCTATCACTGAATGTACAAATAGATGGATTTCTTGTAGTTAAAATGAGGTTTGGAGGGAAATAAGCCAAAAGGCGATGCATTAGATGCATGATATACAGCTATTTCGGCTAACTTCCGCTATAGAGCTAGGATAGAATCATGAAATCCATTTAATTCTTCCTAAGTAGCGTTGGCAACAGAACCAACAGTAGAGCAATTGAAGTCAAGCATGCGCAAACCTAAAGAACCGAGCAGCCATACATGACTGCCCGGTTCTTCTTTTATTCCAGCTTTATATTTTGCGCTTGCTGGATCTGAATCTGTTCCGTTTCATAGAATTCTTCCGTATACTCCGCTTTGACGGCTTCAGCGTCCAGCAGCTTCTCCAGAATGGGGATTAGGTCCGTGCACTTCTCCCCTTTTATGCCTTTTGTCTCGGCATGGATCGATCCGTCCGGAAAGATGCGGACTTGGATTTTTTCGGCCATGATCACTCACTCCCTAGAAATCAATTGTTCTTCCGCCCCGTTTAAAGCGAACATCGTCGTCTCCATGATCCTGGCTATCCGGAGCCGGATTGCTGCTGACAGCTGGAGCGTCTTCCTTAACATAGTCCTCCAAATCTTCCTTCGGCGTTGCGGTAACCGCGCGTACGTTGGCCCATTCGCGTATCGCCCGAATTTGCTCGGACTGGGTGATCGATAGCGGAACCGTATTTACGATAGCCCGCTCGAAATCATCCAACTGAATGGAGCGATCCACGGCATAAGCTTCGAATAAGGCATCGATGACAAGCTGCTCGATCTCGGCTCCGACGAAACCCTCGCATTGAACGGCCAAATCCTCCAGCACCTCGTCGGTTAACTGGAACTCCCCGATAACCTCCGGGTGCTTCAAGCGTTTGCCCATGTGAACCTTCAGAATTTCTTTTCTTTCCCGTTTGGTCGGCAGATCGACGAAGAAAATTTCATCAAAACGGCCCTTGCGCATAAGCTCCGGCGGTAATCCGGCAATATTGTTGGCCGTAGCTACGACGAATACCTGGCTGGTTTTCTCCTGCATCCAGGTCAGGAATTGGGCGAAGACACGGGCCGACGTGCCGCCATCTCCGCCATTGGAAGTAGCGCTGAAGCCTTTTTCGATCTCGTCGATCCACAAAATACAAGGCGAGATCGCTTCGGCGGTTTTGATCGCCTTGCGCATGTTCTCTTCGCTGCTTCCTACAAGACCGCTGAAGATTTTCCCGATGTCCAATCTTAACAGGGGCAGCTGCCACATGGAGCTGATCGATTTACTGATCAAGCTTTTACCGCAGCCCGGAACGCCCGTAATCAGCACCCCTTTAGGTGCGGGCAGACCATATTTGCTTGCCGATTCCAGCCAAGACTTATTCCGCTTCGTCAGCCAGCGCTTCAGGTTCTCCAAGCCGCCGACGTCCTCCATCTTCAATTCACTGCGGATGAATTCCAGAATGCCTGTCTTCTTGATGATCTGCTCTTTCTCTTCGAGGATGACTTCGACATCCCGAATGTCCAAATGGCCGTCTTCCACCATCGCACGGGCAAATGCGTTCTCGGCCTCGGAAAGCGTCAAGCCCAGCGCTGCTTTGGCAATGCGCTCCCGTTCCTCCGGCGTGACTGTGATTTGTATTCGACCCCTTTGCTCGTTCACGGCGATCATTTCATCCAGCACGGTTTTAATTTCGTTGAAGGAAGGGAGTTCGAAATCGACAATCGTAATATCCTTCTGCAATTCCTCCGGCAGGATTAGAAACGGCGATGTAAAGATGACATTGATCGGATTCGGGCTTTGCTTAATGCGAATCAACATATCGCGCAGCTTCCGAATGACTTGATAATCCGGCGCTCTTCCTTGCCCCCCGAAGTATATATGGAAATCCTGCATGACGACAATGCAGGGCCGATCGTATTTCTCAATGAACTCCAGCGCCTTCAAAGGCTGCCTGGTGTCCCCTCGGGAGTGCCCACTCACATCAATGATGCCTGTCGTCATGCGCCAAATCAACACTTCTCTCGGTGTTTTAATCAGAGCAACCTCCTGGGCAATCGAGCGAATGACCGACATGGCGCGGTCTTCCTCCCAGGTCTGAATATATAAATAGGGGAACCGTGCTTTGAGCAGATTAGCCAGCAATGTTCTGGATTTCGATTGTATTCCTGGTACTCCGTGCGTGCCTGGCGTGCCTGATATTCCTGGTACAGTCATTCCGTCGTTTCCTCCAGATCGAATTAATAGTCTATGATCCTACCTGATTTAGGCTGAGTAATATTGTTGCTGGTTGCTTGCGAAAAAACGACAATCTGTGCGATGCTCCTCATGGTGTGTTCTTTCAACCCCATTACTTGCGAGAATTGCTCGAAGGATCGAAACCCTCCCAGTTCCTGACGCTTTATCACTACTCTCTTAGCTAGTACAATTCCGATTTCCGGGATCGAGGCGATTTGAGCTTCGGATGCCGTATTGATATCTATGATTTTTCCATCCAACGGAGCCCTTACTGTCGGAGGCATATTGCCCGTTGGAGGCATACCGCCCGATGGTGACGGGGTATTTACTCCCAATGGCGGCATATTGCCTGACAAGGGAGGGACGCCCCCTGGCAGCGGTTGCCTATAGCCCGACGGTGGCGGAGCATTCCCCGGCAGCGGTGGTCTGTGGCCTGACGGTGGCGGGATGCTCCCCGGCAGCGGAGGCATATTCCTCGGCAAAGGTGGCCTATGTCCCGATCCAGATTGTGGCCGGGGTTGCCCATAAGGGGCACCCTGGAATCTATTTTGATTTTCCTGCCATAGCTGTTGACGTCTTTGCTGCTCCAAGATATCCTCATTCTCTTTTACTACATCTAACTGAACCAAGTAAGCTGAGCGAATGATAAAAGCATGAATAATAGATGCAATCCACGAAAGAAGAAGAATACGTACCCCCATATCATAACTAGGTATGTAGAGGCCTATAATAAGCAACCCGAGATATAGAAATCCAAAGTTTCTCCAGGTATTATTTTTCACTCTGAACCCAATGTATAAGAAGGCTATAAAGCTAGCCAGTCCGATAGGTACAAAGGTTGCTAAAATCCACCAGCTATTCGCTGCCGCCCAAGCTGAGCCTCTGTTGGTGTATTTTTTGCTCACGCCATCCTCCCCTTATTGCTGTTCATTGAGTATGTAAGTAACCTGTATGGAATTATCCTCCAGCAGTTCCTCCTTCTCCAGGATCAAGCCTTGTTCTTTGGCTTTTTCAATCAGGTTCTGGTAAACCCTCTGCTGAAGATAGTGGGTATAAGATTTCTCTACATTATCCACCCATACTCTGAATGCCTGCTCATCTGCGGTTGTGGAGATCACCAAGGAATAGCAGCCTTCTTGATTCAATAGGAAGGTTACCTCATTCTCATTGCTCAACTTCAAGGAATCCAAGCTCTCCACCTGCCTTAACGAGCAGCTCCACTCTTCCAAGGCTTGTTTCAAGAGCGCTTCATCCTTCATCCGGGTCTCTATGACTTTGAATTCATTCCTCTTATTTTCCGTATAATTCGATATGCTATCCGCCACCTGTTTCGTTACAGCAATAGCTAATGGTATTAGCAAAATTTCAATACTCATCGTTATACCTCCTTGCGTGTATAGCCCAGCTGATGCAGCATGTCCAGATCTAGTGCACGAGCCATGCCATTTGCAGTAATCGTTCCATCAGGATGGATATGTATTTCTAATTTATTGGGGATCGACGGAAGCTCCGCTTCAAGGTGTTTATATGCCTTCGTCAAAAAACGATACTGCTGGTTCCTCGAACCAATCCAAGGGCGGCTAAGATCATGCTGACTTTGGATGTACGGGCCATCAATCAGCAGATCCGTCGCTTGGAGCAGGCGGCGCCAGCCTGGATGGGTCGAGCTCCTGATCGTTGCATATTCGTAGCCCGAGAACGTAAGCAAAGATAAGCCCAATTCCTTTATTTTCGCGGCAAGGATACTTAATTCATTCGCCTGGCTGAAAGGTTCTCCACCTAAGAAAGTGACACCTTCCAGCTCAGGGGTGGCTTCTAATGTTCTTTCAATATCGCGAGCTATCTCCTCGATCTCCTGCTCCTCCCCGCCCTGCATATCCCAAGTATGGGGATTGAAGCATCCCTCGCACTTGATAGGACAGCCCTGCACCCAAATGGCGTAGCGCAGCCCGGGTCCCTCGACCCTTGTTCTTCTCTCAATCCTCGAAATTCGGATGGAAGGCACCTGAGTCACCTGCCTTGTATGTATATTTAATAGTTGTATACGTATCTCACTTTAAAAAGATCCTTAATCCGAGCCTTACATCCAATTCCCAGATCCTATGCTTCTAGAACTATATGGCGTTAGTATGATTTTACAATAAAAAGAGATTAAGGGATACGGCCTCTGGTTAGTAGTTCCTCGGTTTAACCTTCGGAAGGGTTGAATAAAAAAAAGGTATACTGACTTTATGCTCAGTATACCTTGCACATTCTGTTATTTAGTTGGAATATCCAGCTCCAATAACTCTGAAACCGTTACTAGCTTAACCTGATCATTTCTAAGCTGGTTGATGATCCTAGGCAGGGCATCGACCGTGCAGGACAAATCCTCACCTTTTCCACCGCCAGAGTGGTGCAGGATAATCGCTCCTGGTTTTATATGGGCAAGGACATTGGTCTCTACCTGTTCTGGAGTTAATCCCTTCCAATCCAGGGAATCCACGTTCCAATTGATGATTTTCTTACCCTGGCTTGCTAACCACTGAATTTGTCCTTCGCTTATATTTCCATAAGGCGGTCGAATAATATTCGGGATATATCCCGTATATTGGCTGATGAGCTTATCCGTCTTGTTCACTTGCTCCCGAAATTCAGCGTCCGATATTTTTGGGAGGTTGGCATGGTTATAAGAATGATTCCCTAGGAGGTGTCCTTCCTCAACTATGCGCTTAACAACCTCAGGATGTGCTTCAACCCGGTTCCCAACAACAAAGAATGTAGCTTGTATACCCTCCCTTTTCAACACATCCAACACCAGCGGTGTAAACTGATCATCTGGCGCATCGTCAAATGTCAGAGCCACTTCTCGTTTAGAAGAAGGCCCATTCAATATGAAAGTGCTGCGGTATTTCTTTCGCAAGTCAGCCAAGGAGAGCGGATGCGGCTTTCGTACCTTTTTTTCCGGCCCGCCTGCCAAGTTAGGGGTAGCAGACTCAGCCTGTAAAGTTTTTGGTTGTTCTGATTTGGCGTTCGGCTTGATTTGCTGCGCTTTTTGCGTATTGTTTTGCGTATTGTTTTGCGTATTGTTTTGCGTACAGCCTGAACATAAATAGAGGACAACAAGGCAAATAACAATCCAACGGAACCTCATGGCAAACACAGCCTCCTGATTCAAATTTACTGCTATGCCATAGGCTTCGTTATTTTGGATTAAATTATGTAAAGCATCAGAATCGTCGATTTGCCGTTGGATTCCCCCTTTATTATTACCTTTAGGATCAACCTCCCAAGCCGTGAATCAAGGGCTTAAATAAGGACTCGTAAGACGTTATGCTGGTCAGAACAAAACTACACACAATCAGCAATTTTTTTCTCCTCATGGTTCCTTTGCACCTCACTTATTAGATTTGTGTACTGCTCCTTCATCTCTGGCGTTGCCCATGCCCGATACTTCTCAAATAAGCCTACGCAACGGATGACTACCGTTTCACTATAAATTGCTGCACAGGACTCCAGACAGGCGATGATGTAGTTCATGCCGAGCTCGGCCCGCTCTGTAGTTAAATAGTAAGCCGCCAGCTCGGACAGCAAACGCGTGTGTTGATCTGCTGCGATTCCAGCATGATAACCCCCAAAGGCGTGCTCACGCTCCTGCAATTTTAAATGCGGGCCGAAACGTTCCAGGATGTTGTCCACTTGAAAATGATGACGATTAGCAGCCTCCGTGATTTTTAGCAGGGCTGAAACCTTCTCGCTGTCATGGGAAGCAACGTAATCCACGTATTCAGGCAGAACCTCCTCCTGCCCGGCCATCAGCCGATACAGGCATGCATTAGCCCGGCCCCATTCCTTAAACTGTTCCATGATTATGCACTCTGTCTCACTGTAACTTTGCACCCAGCTCATATCCATGTATAACGAAACATAATCAAGAGCCTGCTCGTAGTCTCCCCTCGCCTCACAAACGTTAGCTCTCAGCAGATAAGCGTAAAAAATATAGAAAAGTACAGGCCTTCGTGTTCTCGATTGAGACGATTCAGTGCAGGGCTTTCTTCGTTGCTTCGTGCCAGGAGAAAGTCTGTATTGGATATCCGCTTTATACCCCAGTTGTTCAGCAAGTTCTTCGACCTTAGTCCAACGTTGATTTGCAGCATAGGTATTGGCCAGATCCTTAAGCGCATCCAATTGGATTGCTTCCTCCAAGCGTTCCACATAAGGCTCAAAAGAAGCCGCTAATGATAAATTGACTTCCCTATCCTCCCCGAGATGAATCGTGAATAAACGATACTGACAAAGAGCTAATCGTTCCGAATGCTGATACCTCTCACTTTCAGCCACACATTGGTATAACAGCGCCGCCGCTCTTGTTCTTCCTGCTTGGTACCACTGCTCTGCCAGCTCAAAAAGATGTGGAGCATATGCTAAATTGTCCATGGTGGCAATTATGATTCGCTGGATACAATCCAGCTTGCCTAGCTCCGCACAACGCCGGAGCAGCGATCTCAGCCTGCGCCAATCCGGCGAGGACTCCGCCAAACATTCCTCGACATACAACTCGTATAAGCTGCCTTCCGTCAACCCCATGCCCACACTAATCCGATCCAACTGAAGCATCGACATCCGCTTACGGTGATTAATCAGGCCGCTCAGCGTTCCAGCATTAACACCGGAAATTTCAGAAAATTGATGAAGCGACAGACCCTTCTCTTTAATGTAATCCTCCAATAGCTGCCGGATCGTGGTTGTTGGTTGCATGGACGGAACCTCCTTTCGAGAAGATGGGAATTTAGTTATGATAAAAATTCAACGTAGATCGGCAGAAAAGAAAAGAATGTGACTATATGGAAATTATACCTCACATTGCTAGTGGTTTCAATGTTAAAACGACTTTTCATAAATATAAAAGTCCTTTTAACTAACTCCAACCCTCTCTTTCCTTGGTCTACACTTTGATATAGAGAGAGGTTGTGGAAAATATTATGGAATTATCCGTATCTATTACACAGCGAATCGGTGCAAAAATTCGGCTACATCGCATAGCAAAAAATTGGACACAAGAACAGCTTGCAGAAGCGATTGGTTCTACAGCTTCCTATATTGGCCAAATTGAACGCGGCGAGAAAAACATACGCCTTGATACAGTTGAAAAAATAATCACTGCCCTAGATCTATCCATTGAGCAGTTATTTGATAATGAACATGAGCCCTTTTTGCAATCTAAGAAATGGGTTTGGGATAGCATAAATTTGATGTTGCAACAAGACGAACGGACTCAACGTAAAGTGTATCGAGTGATTCGGGAAATGCTGTTGGAAGAGGATTGAGGTGTTAGTTATAAATATGCTAGCTAGGGCAATTATGATCGTTAAAGGGGACTTACATAACAGGGACTAAAAAGGGGAAATACCTTTTTCTGATACTTTAGAAATAATATTAAAACAATGAGTCCATGCACAAAATGTTGTTTTATACAGTTTAAATGTTATTAGGATGCTATTACCCTATTGCATATAATCATCTTATCGCTAGCACACCATTATTAGATTTAGGGTGTGTTATTATTTATTTGTATTTGTCGAATTCTCAGAATTCATCAAGATTAGTAAAGGAGGAGTATCTATGACTGAGGCTTCTTTAAAATCTTATTAAAGAAACCTGGAATTAATTAAGAAACATTCAAAAATTAAAATTAGAGAGTCCTGCAAAAGTCATGTTTTTCGAAAAGCCAAGATTTTAGGGGGTACAATTATGTCTCCCTAAGCACAAAAAAAGAGCCTTAGAAGCGATTCTAGAGGCTCGTATGTTATTTACTGTTTTTGTTGTTCAGAAAAGTAGACTTTTGCAGCAGTCGGAAATTAGAGGGTTCCCAACACAGATCAATGATCAATCTGGACTCTCACAAGCTCTAAGATCGGGGCTTTAGCCTCAACCAAACCTTTTGACCATAATTAACTGACCCAATGTATATATTTTATCTGCTCGTACTCCAGATTATGCTTTTAATTCCCCTTCGGCCATATTGTCGTTTGTGATAAGTACCTGATATTCGCAGCCAGATAGAATTGAAGTAATTGCTGCAACAATAACATCTTGATAAAGCTGATTGTACCTATTATTAAATACAAATACAGGTCTCCTTTTCTGGATATTAAGTCAGTAAACGGGGTCAGAGTTTCTTCTCATTTCTCAAAACGAAAGTGTTATCCATTGGTTATCAGAAAAATCTAATACACAACCTCAATTCGCCGTAACTCCAAGAGTTCTATAAACAATGAGTTATCCATCGCCCCCTCAATGATCGTATGTTCTGTGATCCCATTATTTATTTCCCTATACAATACTTTTCTTGCCGGATCTCTGTAACTATCAACTATTTCTGCTATCGACAATCCCCTTCTTATACGAGCTTGAAGCATCGAATCGTTACTAAAAATACGAACCTTAACCCTGCTTCTAATCTCAGAAGCGATACTATCGAATCTATAATAGCAGTGATCCACAATGCGATATAAGTCACGATCAAGACCTATGAAATTAATATCAAGCGTCGGAAATACATCACGTATGAGATTCGACAGCCATAATAAAGAATATTCCCCTTTATTCCTGCCACCGTAAAAATGGGTAGTAAACAAATCCATTACTTTGTTCTCGATTTGCTGATTCGGAATGTTCTTAATTGCTTCGGCTAATGACTGGATTGTAAGAAAGGAACGGATGGTACAATTCTGATATTTCGCTAAGGAACGCTGTTTTGGAGAGTACATTTCGTGGAAGTATTGAACAAACGATGCTTCATTTATTAAAATTACCTTGCTAAACTGATTAAAAAAATGAGAGTACCTTAAGTCAGCATCTTCATGCAGCCTCAATTCGTCTACGATCGTCTGCGAAATAATAATCGGATGATTACTAATAAATTCATTAGGCAGTTGATAGCCATGACGAAAGAAGGCCAGCTCATGCACCGAAATAGCTGCTGTGTCATAGAGGAATACGCTTTGCGAAGTATCGAGGATATCCATGATTTCTTTAAAGTCCGTAATGAACATATCATCTAAACCTTTTTTATATTTTTAAAATATTCTTTTACCGCATTCAGAGTACCCCAGTTGCTTTCATTGGCCATGTCGGGCAAACGATCGCGCCCATGCTCCATCAGCTTCTCTACTTCCTGAAAATGAATCAGCATACTTCTCTGCACAGGTGAGGGATCCAATCCTAAGCGTACAAACTCGTCTTCAAATTGAAGCTTCTGATCAAACCATACTCTTAAATCTTCAACGCCAATTAGATGCAATTCATACAGTCGAATAAGTACAGCCTTATACGGGGCTGAGAACCGAGACATCGTTTGTATAATCTTATCCAGTAACACTTCCTCCCTAAGGCTCTGATAAAAGCTAATAACCTCAGCCGCATCCATCAACAGCAAGGAAGCGAAGTAATCGGCCTTCCGCTCGTCTAAATCCCGATCTAAATCTGATTCAATAATATGCAGCTTTTCGGGATCATTTTGAGTACGGGATATAATATGAAAAACTTCATGCAACAAAATGAAATTTTGATAAATTCGGGGCTGCCAGCTATTCAGGTAACACAGTACCTTTGGTTTTTTCAATAAAATGAATCCACCAAGAGTCTGATCCTTAATCGGCGCTTGAATCAAAAAATGGTTCTCTTCAATCCAGCGTTTAGCCCCATCCAGGATCGTCCATCCATTCAGATGATAATCCCTTAAGTAAGCCTTTACGTAACCATCCACTTCATAAAAAATTTCTTTATTTTTCTCGAAAATATCGGGTAAATGGTCGAAAGTTAATTCCGGCATATAATAACCCCTTAACTATAGATATTGACCAGGTCACAAATCCTCCCAATTTGCTCGAGACCTTGTCTTCCTTCTTCTGATAACTCGCCAGCTGAGAAAGCGGCGATACTACTCATTAAACCAATTTGTACCGTTTGTTCTGCCTTATATTGAAAATCCTCCTCAATGAAAAAAGAAGGAGGTAAGCCTAGTACTTCAGCCAGTTCCACTGCAAACTGAGCAACTTTCTGATTCTTGCCACTTAAATTCGCATAAAAAGCGGAAGGAGATTTGCCAAGCCTCTTAGCCAATCGTTCTTTCTTGAAGCCTTCACCGTCTAGATAAAGATTGATACGATCTAGAATTATCTTCTGATTTGATGCCATAACCATCACCACCCTTATTTTATATTATATTCAAACCATGCTACGAAGTACAGTTTTTCAGTAATTTATTTTAAAATATCCCGTTTTTCAAGGAAATAACAACTAAATATCTAATTTATTTACTGTTTTTCAGGAATATATTCATTAATTACTAGTATTCAAATTAGTCTGCGTTATAAGAATCTGCTTTATTCACTCGCTTTTTTAAGCAGCATCATAAGCCACTAGCCTCCCTAAAAAACCGATACACCCTCTCCAGCTTCTCCTTTTGCTTGCCCCGCGGGCTCTCCATATTGCCGAACTCAAAGAACTTTACCTTCTTGATCCCAACATAGTTAAACAGCGCTTTGCGCATTAACGTTTTGTGAGCGTTGTTCAGCCAGAACAGCGGATAGTGGGCCGGCCCCATCATCGTCGAAATACAAACTACGGATTTCCCTTTTAACAATCCCTCTGGCAAAAGTCCGCCCTTATCCCTATATGCGAACCCCGAAGCAAACATCTGATCAATGTATCCGAGCAGCATCGCTGGAGGACGTCCCCACCAGATCGGATAGATAAATACAATCTTGTCAGCCCATGTAAGCTGATCCCTGTATGGGGATAAAGCGGGGTCAATATGCATATCTCTCCTGCGCTTATGCTCGTTGAACACCAAGACGGGATTGAAGCCTTCTTCGTATAAATCGAGTACCTTAACCTCCTGAATCGCTGCGTTCTCTTGACTCCCCCGGATGACTTCCTGCAAAAAAGCATAGTTCAAGCTCTGATGGTTCGGATGCGTATATATAATCAATAACTTCATCGCCAAGCCCCTTTACTTATCATTTGATAAACAAAGGGTAGCATACACTCTTTTTAATTGTCAAATGATAATTATTATATGATAATTGTTTTATGATAATCATTTTGTTATCGTATCTCGTAGAGGTGATCCTATGGATAAGCATGCACTATTCCAGAAATTTGTGGCCTTTATCGCGGCCATTCATGAAATAACCAGTGATATGACTAGAGATGTGAGATCCGAAGACATAACACCCCTTCAATATAAAATGCTCGAATACATTGCGATCAGCCAACCGGTCACGCTGAGTGAAATCAGTGAATGCATGCATATTTCCATGCCGAATACGAGCCGGGAGCTGCGAAAGCTAAACGAGAAGCAATTATGCGATAAGCTGACGGATAAAGAAGACCGACGCAAGCAATATATTCGGCTTTCCGAGCAAGGGGAGAAGATGATGAATGAGGCTTTCGGGTGTGTGGAGTCCCGCTTTGCTGAGCGAATCGCTCATGTTTCCGAGGAGGAGTTGCAAGAAATCGAGCGTGCGCTCGATCTGCTGCATAGCAAGGTTTTTTATTGAGGATTAAGAGTACGCCAATACTACCTGCGAGGTTCTATTTCATCGCTAATAAATCCAGAACCTCCCGGGCGTTCTTCATCGCCTCCTCTAGAGAGACGATCAGCCGATCGGTGAGGGTCACGATATCCTCATCCGCTCGGGGCGTGTTGAGTACAGATAGGATATCTGTTTGTCCCCCTTGATCAAGCGCCAGGAACAGCCTTAATATAGCTGCCATAGAAAAATGAGCGCTCCGCAGTGTTCGGATAATTTTCATTCGGTCGATTTCCACGCCGCTATACATACGATAGCCATTCTCCATTCGCGGCACTTCAATTAAGCCGTTGCGTTCCCAGTTACGCACCACATCGACCGACACCTCCAGCTTCGCCGCAGCTTGCTTGCGTGTATACCGACATTCATCGACGGACGATGTAGCCGTGCCATGAACCCACTGATGAACGAGCTGCGCCGCCTCCAAAGCGCGAGCATGCTCCACTTGCAGGCAAGCTAAATAATCCTCGGCCAGTTTATAAGCCATAGGATACTCCTCTTGCCCCGTCGCCTCTACGATAGCCCGGGCTTTGGCGCGAAGATGGCCCTGGATGATTTCACTCCGAAATGCCGCGCGAGCTACCTTCATCTGCCATACATGAAGGTCGGTATAACAGCGATAGCCGTTCTCCAGCCTTTGGACAGGAGAAATGAAGCCCCACTCTTCATACAAACGGACGGTATTGGGATGTACATGGACTTCTTTGGCAATTTGAGATGTCGAGTACGTCTTGATGACTCTCCCTCCTTTAAAATTCTGAATGGCATAGCACCACCCCTCCAAACCCTCCATTAGCACACCAAGGTTTAAGCTTTTGCTAGAATGATCTCATCAAATCTAGGAGGAAACGTGGCAATGACTCAGAACATCGTAATTCAAGGGGCGTCCGAGCATAATCTCAAGCAGATCGATGTCGTTATTCCGAAGAATAAGCTGATTGTAGTTACAGGTGTATCCGGTTCAGGCAAGTCCTCGCTGGTTCTCGATACCTTGCAGAAAGAATGCCAGCGCCAGTACATGGAGTCCCTCGGTTTGCTGAATGAGGAATTCCAGAAGCCTCGAGTACGGAAAATGAGCGGACTGTCCCCATCTATCAGCATCCACCAGCACCATACGAACCGCAATCCCCGCTCCACGGTCGGAACGATGACCGACTTATATTCTTACCTTCGATTATTATACTCGAAAATAGGACAGCAGCACTGTCCGCACTGCCTGCAATATACGTCAGCCAGCCAGGATACGGATGCAGACGCGATCGCCTGTCAGCAATGCCAAGGCCATGTGCCAAATCTAACCCTTGCTCACTTCTCTTTCAATAAGCCGCAGGGCGCTTGTCCCTCTTGCATCGGACTAGGCGAGCTGCATCAGGTTGATTTATCGAAGGTACTCGATGAATCAAAAGCGATTGAAGATCATGCCATCTATGAATGGGATATTCATTATATTCGGCGCAATAAGACCGTTTTTGCCAATGCGGCTAAGCATTATGGATTCAGCTTCGATACAAAGAAACCTATCCGGGAACTGCCGAACGATGCTAAAGACTTTCTGCTGTACGGGACGACGGATGAACGATTCACCAGACATTTCCCGCATGTCCCTGCCCCTAAGACCGTCACGGCCGGCAATTTTGAAGGCCTTGTCACGAATATCATGCGCAGATATGCCGAAAGCGGAGATCATCCCTCCAAGCGAGCCAAGTTTGAGCAAATGCTGATTACCGCGTCCTGCCCTGCTTGCGAAGGAGAAAAGCTGAACGAAACAAGCAGACAGATTAAAATCGATGGCGAAACAATTGGTGCTCTCTCCAAGCGCTCCTTGGAGCAACTGTCAAGCTGGGTTGACCAGTTGAGCACGCAGCTTCCTGAAGATGAGCATGCCAAGATCCAGCCGATCCTGGCTGAGATGCGTTCGAACCTGGACAAACTGCTGTCCATTCGACTAGGTTATCTTACGCTGAATCGTGTGGTCTCTTCATTATCTGGCGGAGAATATCAGCGGTTTCGTTTGGCGGCTCTCCTGGATTCCGGGTTAACCGGAGTACTGTATATTTTGGATGAGCCAACCATAGGACTTCACTCGAAGGATACCGATCAGCTGGTTTCCGCGCTCAAACGATTAAGAGACCTGGGAAATACGGTCATCGTGATCGAGCATGACATGGACTTTATGCGACAGGCGGATTGGATCATCGATATTGGCCCTGGCGCGGGTGTTCATGGCGGCGAAGTCATTGCCGAAGGGACACCTGAAGACATTTTAACGAATCCACGATCCATCACAGGCCGCTATATGAAGAAAAACATGATTTTAGCCCATAATCCTGTAGATTTATCATCGGCGATTCATATCGAACAAGCCTCAAGCCATAATTTGAAGCAAATTAATGTAAAAATCCCGCTTCAAGCGCTGACCGCTGTAACCGGAGTTTCAGGCTCAGGGAAGTCCACCCTGATCTTTGATGTGCTGGCTCGGGGGCAAGGTGCCAAGGCTATCAAGGGCTTGGAGCAGTTTAACGAGATCATTCAGATCGATCAATCGCCTATCGGCAAGTCCTCCAGATCCAATGCGGCTACGTATACCGATGCATTCACACCGATTCGTTCCTTATTCGCTAAAGTCGCCAAAACAGCTAACCTAAGCATCCAGCTCAAGGACTTCTCGTTCAACGTCCCCGGCGGACGCTGCGAGACCTGTGAAGGCGCCGGCTTCGTTACAACCGTCATGCACTTCATGCCGGATGTAGAATCACTCTGTCCAGCCTGCCGCGGCAGGAGATACCAAGAGCATATTCTGGCCGTGCGCTATCAAGGCGCTAACATCCACGATGTGCTGCAAATGTCCGTCGATGAAGCCTTGCGGCTGTTCTTCTCTCAGCCTGCCATCAGGCAGAAATTACAGCTCCTCTCCGACATCGGGCTAGGTTATCTAAAGCTGGGGCAATCGGCAAACACACTGTCTGGCGGTGAAGCCCAGCGAATTAAATTAGCAAAAGAATTAAGCAGGAAGGCGAGTGGCCATATTCTCTATCTACTCGATGAACCGACGACTGGACTGCACCCACAAGACATCGAAGTGCTGTACCAAATGATCCGGCAATTGGTGAAAAAGCGGCATACTGTCTGCGTCGTAGAGCATAACCTGGAATGGATCGCGGCCAGCGACTGGATCATTGATCTAGGCCCTGAGGGTGGTGCAGAAGGCGGCTCCGTTATCGCCGAGGGCACTCCTCGCGAGGTGGCCGAGAGCAGCAATAGGAAGAAGAAGTCGCATACAGGCGCACTGCTGGCTCGATATGAGAAAAACATCGTTTAATTTTGCAAAAAAGCTGCAGGACTCCTCTTTCGTATCTTATTCCAGAGCAATCCAGTAAACAAAGGCTGCTGACCCCAAAAAAGGTGTCAGCAGCCAGATATGATGCAAACCAGCTAATACCTAAAAAATTAAGCATTCACATTCTACGTTGCCCAGTGAACGACTTCCTTCGCTCCTGCGGCCGGGATGTCTAATTTTGCCCAGCCACGGCCGGCTTCTTCTCCTTGGAGAGGAACCAGCCAGCCGCACCAATCACAATAAGAACAAAATAGAAGATGAGCTTCCAAAGCGTGGAATGCGCAAACTCATGCGAAATGAGTCCCACGTCCTCATGTCCCAACGTTAGAACGGCGAGTTTAACGCCAACCCAGCCGACAATTGCAAAGGCAGCAATTTCGAGACCAGGTCTGGAATTCAGCAAATTCACGAACAAGTTAGCCGCAAATCGCATAATAACCAGTCCAATTAACCCTCCCGCAAACACGACGATAAATTTGCCGCCATCCATACCGCCAATCGCCGGAAGCGGAGTATCTGGCAGCGTCATCGCCATTGCGACGGCCGCCAAGATCGAGTCTACCGCAAACGCAATATCCGCTAATTCCACTTTGATGACCGTTGTCCAGAAGCCGGGCTGCTTCTTTTCTTTTTTGACCTTGACTTCTTTTTTCTTGATAAACACTTTTCTGACGATGTGGTTGATCGCGATAAATAATAAATACAAAGCGCCGATCGCTTGAATCTGCCATACATCCACCAAGAAAGAAATGATAAATAACGAGGCTAATCGGAACACGAAAGCACCGGCAAGCCCGTAAAACAATGCCTTTTTCCTATCCGCTTCGGGCAAATGCTTTACCATGATGGCCAGCACCAGAGCATTATCCGCGGCCAAAAGGCCCTCCAGAGCGACTAATAATACTAAAACCCAACCGTATTCCAGCAACATTGAAAAATCCATTCTCCATCCCCTTTTCCGAATCGTTCTTTTACCTTTTCTAGTGTTAGCTTGTCACCCTACAAATCATCCAAAAACTTTCTAGCAATTAGCGAATCCCCCTTAAGCCCGTCTAAAATAAAATAAACCCTTGCCAAACGGCAAAGGTTTAATAAAAAAGACCTTTACCCGTATAAAAAGCAGGCAAAGGTCTTGCTAACAACAAATTCGTTGCCAACAAAGCCGGAAGACATCGGTCTTCGAATTGACGACTTTGCTGTATCAGCTACTCCCCTTTAGGAAGAATATCAAGTTTTTTTAACTATAACTGCTTTCCCCGGGCTTTGTCAATGGACATGTTCGTTAATCGTATAGAAACTATTTAAATATTCTCTTCGTTCTCTGCTTCCCAGCGAGCGACTTCCTCTCGCACACGCGGGGCAACCTCGGTACCCAGCAGCTCAATAGCCCTCATGACATCCTCATGCGGCATCGTACCGAGCGGAACGTGCAGGAAGAAGCGAGTGATCCCTACATCCTTGCGCAGATGGATGATCTTCTGGGCCACCGTCTCCGGGTCGCCTACGTATAACGCCCCTTCCAGGCTCCGGGCGGTGTCGAAGCTCGAACGATCGTAATGGCCCCAGCCCCGCTCGCGGCCAATTACGTTCATACTCGCCTGCGTAGAGGGGAAGAACTTGTCCGCCGCAGCCTCCGTTTCCTCCCCGACAAAGCCGTGGGAGTGCGAGGCGATTGGCAGCTTCGATACATCATGTCCGGCTTGCGCCGCTGCCCGCTTGTACAGCTGTACGAGCGGGGCGAACTGAATCGGGCGGCCGCCGATAATCGCAAGGACGAGCGGCAAGCCAAGCAGCCCGGCGCGGATTACCGATTCCCTGTTCCCTCCGCTGCCGATCCATACGGGCAGTGGGTTCTGAACCGGGCGCGGATAGATGCCCAGGTTATGAATCGCCGGGCGATGCTTGCCGCTCCAGGTCACTTTCTCGGACTCGCATATTTTAAGCAGCAGATCCAGTTTCTCATCGAACAGCTCGTCATAATCCTGCAAGTCATATCCAAACAGCGGAAAGGACTCAATGAAGGAGCCCCGCCCTGCCATAATTTCGGCCCGTCCGTTCGAAATGCCGTCGAGCGTGGCAAAGTCCTGGAACACCCGTACCGGATCGTCGGAGGAAAGCACCGTGACCGCGCTCGTCAGCCGAATCCGCTTCGTCTGAGCCGCAGCGGCAGCCAGCACGACGGCTGGAGAAGATGCCGCATAATCCTTTCGATGATGCTCGCCTACCCCGTAAACGTCCAGCCCTACTTTGTCGGCCAGAACGATCTCCTCCACTACCTCGCGCAGCCGCTGGGCATGGCTCATCACCTCACCCGTATGTACGTCCGGCGATGTCTCAACAAAAGTGCTTACACCTATTTCCATGGTCAATCCCTCCTGCATCCTTCGATTATTAACGCTTCTCCTCATAACACTTGAAAAGGAATCTCACATTGGAGAGCGAATTTTACTATATCTCATTCTATCCCAATCATGAAGGTTATGCCTAATGGTGACTTGTTCGAACGTTATGTTATCGCTCTCATTTTGGGCAATTCGCTCTGTTGTCCGTTACTTTCCTGATTAGATGAAACCAACTAAGGTGGAAAGCAACTCCCAAAGGATCGCCTATCCCAAAACGTTCGCTAGCTACTTTTAATTAAACTTGTTTTGACACAAGTTCAGCTATGATGAATTTTAATTTGGCTTTACAGCTAATTCAAATTCATCAGAAAAGGAATTTTCTAAAACGCAAATTTCGTTCATATTCTACGAATTGGAGAAAGGAAGCTGTTATCCGTATGAGCAACAATACCATTAAGGCCCTCATAGGGACGTTGGCAGGGCTGCTCCTGATTAGCCTATTCCTCTGGTTATACCCTTTTCCCAAGAAGATTGATATCGAATATCCAGCGGTTCAATTCCGCGGTCATCCGGCCGAAGCCGTTGAACAAACCACACTAACCCTAAAAGGCGTTCTCTACAGGCCGTTATTTCGTGATGAGAGATTCGTTGGGGAGCTTTTCATTGAGAAATATGATTTCACGACAAAATATGAGCTCATCGATATTGTTTTCCATAAGAATATTAGAAATGGGTGGGGAACATTGTCTTATACTAAAGTAGCGAACGGACAAGTCAGCCTCAACACATTCGGCGACATCCGGAAATTAAACCAGTTTGATAAAGTGCTTATTTCCGTGTATGAGCCTATAGGAGAAAGCAGCAAAACCTGGACTGACTTAGTGATTACAGCTCCGGCCCAAAGCTTTGAAGAGGCTCAAGATATACAGGAAGCCTTCCGGGATTCGTCGGATTAACCAATTGCACCTTAGGCCTGCCAATGCATCGGATGATTGATGGACGGCGGCAGCTTGGTCTGGATGTCACCTTTCGCGGAGTTGATCTGAGCCTGGGTGAGAAAAATACTATCCCTGAGATCGGCCCCCCGAAGATCCGCATCTCTCAGATCCGCCCCGATGAGGTCAGCCGCACGCAGGTCTGCGCCCCGAAGGTCTGCGGCGATCAGGTAGGCTCCCCTTAAGTTAGCGGCGCGAAGATCCGCCCCACGCAGCTTTGCTCCGATCAGATCCGCGCCCCGGCCAAAGGCCTTCCGGCGACGGGCAGCCGGGCTCTTCAGCGATTGTAAGGCTGCGGCTCGCACAAGCTCGCTAGCCTGCAAGAGCAGCATATTCACCTCGGCCCGATGTGCGGCTGCATCCAGCTTCAAGAGAGTATCAGCATCGAGGCAAGCCAGCCGCTCCGTCTCTTCCAGGGCTGCCCGGATGTCATTGTGAATAGAGCGGGCAGGCTGGAAGGTTAACGCCTCGGTCAAGTACCAGAGAAGCTCATGGAGCTGCCACATGAGCGGGAACACCTCGAACATCGCCTTCGCCGCTGCCTCGTTCTGCCGCCAGTCGCGTCCTCCAAAGGTCACTTGGGAGACCTTCTGTCCCGCACCGAGGCAGTCATATACCGTACAGCCCCGAAAGCCCTGCTGTCTAAGGCTTTGATGGATGCCGCAGCGGAAATCAGGCTGTAGATTCGGGCAAGGCTCACCGGCGTTCTTATCGTTCGCGAAGTCTGCCGAAACCGCAAAGGGCAGCGCAACACAGCACAGCCCGAAGCAGTTCTCGCAGTCAGCCTGCAAGCTGTGGCTGTATTTGCCCCCATCCCCGAATCTAGATTCCGAATTTTTATTTTGGTCAGACACGATCCGTTCTCCTTCCCTTTCTACGTACCTAAGTTTTGAGATCTTTAGAGAAAAAATATGTTAGTATCATAGATACTTTTCTTCTTCTCCGTCAATCTTTTTTTACTTGGATCGTTCCCCCATTATTGCGGAAATGTTATGTACGTATGCAAATAAGCATGCAAGCTCCTTACGAGCTTACATGCTTATTAAAAACTTCACTCTTAGCTGCACTCTTATGCGATTGATCCTTTTTGTCGCAGCGCGAATCTATATCTTTTTCACAAATTCCGATTTCAGCTTCATCGCCCCGAAACCGTCAATCCTGCAGTCGATATCATGATCGCCATCAATCAGGCGAATGTTCTTCACCTTGGTGCCGATTTTGATGACGGATGAGCTTCCCTTCACCTTCAAGTCCTTGATGACGGTAATAGAATCGCCGTCGTTCAGAATATTTCCATTAGCATCCTTCACGACTTTGGCTTCTTCTCCCTCAGCGCCACCCCCATCAGCAGACCATTCATGACCGCATTCCGGGCATACCAACAAGTCTCTATCTTCATATGTATATTCTGAACTGCATTTCGGGCAATTGGGTAATGACATAATTTTATATCCTCCATTCATTTTCAATAGCATTGTATGATTTGTGAGCCCCACCAAAGACACATAGGTGCTCGTCTGCCTTATATAGTGTCATAGTCCGCCCATATTGGCAAACCACCTCAAGATATTTAACATTTACTTCTATTAAATATGGTGAAAATATTGAATTATAAAATTTTATCCCTTTTTTATAAATATTTCCCCCTTCCCAATTTATCAGGTAGATTCCATGATTAGATTGTTAACACTTTATGAACATTCAACTCTGTAGAAAGGAAGGGAATTAAGTATTTAAAGGGGAACCAATGAAAATACAACCCGAAGGAGGTTGGTGCGCTAAATCGACATCCAATTTAGTAAACGCTTTCAGGTTGCTGAGCTTTTGAATTTGGCAACTATTTGCAAGCTCACATCATGGTTTCAACACATCATTTCATAACTCGAGATCTGTAGAATATCCTTGCATGTTAGAAGGATATGAATGGATTTTTAAATGAATAACATAATAGAGGTGAAAATGGTGAACTCAATAGTGCCCAGGAAACACTCCAAATGGATAACATGGTTTCTGATTATTGCAATATCTTTTACACCGCTGTTTAGTTCATTGACAGCCCATGCTGCAGATGGCAATTCATCTCCTCAGTCTACAGCCCCCACAAGCGCCCCTGCGACAGTGACCAGTTCTACTTATGCACCTCAAGATCCGCTAGCACCGCAAAATTTAAGAGTTGTTCAAGATTCGATTACCTCTACTGAAGCTACGATAGAATGGGATTATGATCCCGACGATCCGAATCATAAGGCTGATATCGATGTGTGGCACGCTGATACCGATGAGTATTTCACTTCGGGATACATTGGCAGCCGAACAATTGATAACTTGAAACCGAATACAACTTACAAGCTTTATGTAACTTGGCTTGATGAATCGTCCCCAGAAGAAGCATTAAAACACAAAAGTAATATTGTAGAATTTACGACTCTCGACGGCCCGGGAAAACCCGAGAAAACCTCCGGCCCGGCTAATCTTCGACTGGTGGAAGTAACCCATAACCAAGCAACCTTCGTGTGGGATTATCTTCCTAATGATCCGAATAATATCGATGTCTGGAACGCCGATACAAACGGGTATATTACTTATGGTAATCTAACTACGCAAGCAGTTTCGGGCCTTCAGCCGGAAACCACCTATCGAATCTACATTACCTGGTACGATCATAGGCCTTCTAAAGAGCTCAAAAGTAATATTCTCGAATTTACAACTACTGCCGATACAACCGTGTACGAGGAGGCACCTTTAGCGCCTCCAAGCTATCTGAAGGTCACTGATGTCTCTGCGGATACGGTAACTTTAAACTGGGGTTCGAGCCCAAGAGCGACTGGATACAATCTCTATGTGAACGGCATCCAGGAAGATGCAACTTCAGGCAATAACGAAACTACACTGTCCTACGGCCCTCTTGTAGCAGGCGAAACCTATACATTCGCCGTGAGTGCGGTGAACGATGAGGAGCCTGCTTCCGAGAAAAGCAACCTAGTTACCGTGAAATGGGGCGAGCTTGCTCAGCCGAAGGGGCTGCAAGTCGTAACTGCGACAAGATCCTCTGCAGCTCTGGGATGGGCACCAGTCCCTGGAGCCACAAGCTATGACATCTATCAAGATGGAACTAAGATCGGTTCCAGCAATGATAACCGTTATGTAGCCAAGGGACTTGAGGAAGGCAATGCATATCGTTATACGATTGTTGCCAAAAACAGCTTATGGTCTTCTTCCGCAAGCGAGGAGGTCACGGTAGTACCAGGCAGCAATTATAATAATATTACTTATTACACATCCTGGTCTGCTAGTCAGGGTGGACGAAATTTCCACCCGAAAGATATTGATGTATCGCAAATCACGCATATCAATTACGCCTTCGCCGATCTTTGCTGGAAGAAGTTTGGAAGCGCTGCGAGAGCCTGCCAAGACCCTGATATTCCTGCTCAAGATCGTTACGTCTATGATGGCGAAATGATCATAGGGGATCCAGAATTCGATTTCGTGAATTTCGAATCCTTTTCGGAGATTAGAGATCAGAACCCTCATCTGAAGCTAATGATTTCCGTCGGCGGCTGGTCATGGTCCAACCATTTCTCCAATATGGCAAGAACGGAAGAAACCCGTCGCTCCTTCGCGGAATCTGCGGTCAATTTCCTCCGTGAGTACAAGCTGGACGGATTAGACGTGGACTGGGAGTATCCTGTTGAGGGCGGAGAAGACGACAACTCCAGAAGCCCGGAGGATCCGATAAACTTCACGCTTCTGATGAAGACCGTTCGCGAAGCGCTGGATGCAGCCGGCTCCGAGGATAACAAGTACTACTTACTGACGATTGCCTCCGGGCAGGGCGATAATTTCGTTAGAAATGCCGATCTTGCCAACTCCGTACAGTATCTCGATTTCATTAACATTATGACTTACGATTTTAGCGGAAGCTGGGAGACGCTCGCTCATCATAATGCGCCTTTATTCTATGACAAGGAGCATCCAAGAGCATCGACCACAGCCCCAAGAAATCATGTGCTTGGCGGCCTGCTGGGCCATTTAAACGGTGGAGTACCGCAGCATAAATTGATGGTGGGTGTACCTTATTACGGCAAAGCATGGGCAGATTGCCCGGCTAGCGGACAATATCAAACCTGCGAGAGTATTATGCCGGGAACATGGGAAGCCGGTATACTGGATTTTACAGATATTGAGGAAAACTTCCTGAACAAAGACGGCTATGTCCGTTATTGGAACGAAGCAGCCAAAGTCCCTTATCTGTACAGCGAGGAGACTAAAGGCTTCATTACCTATAACGACAAAGCAACAATGATGTACACGGCATCGATCGTCAAATCTCTGGATATCGCAGGCGTTATGAGCTGGGATGTCAGCGGCGACCGCAACCGGACATTGACTACTCAACTGGTGCACGACTTGCCAATCGACGGCAATGTGAATACTTCCGCTCTAGCGGCTCCAAGTAATCTGTCAGTGGCCTCCACATCGACCGATTCGATTCAAATTCAATGGGGAGCAGTTAGCGGGGCGACGGAGTATGAGGTTTATGTGAATAACGCGATGGCGGGAACAACAACAGCCGACAAATACACGATCAGTTCTCTTGCCTCAAATACTACTTACAAGATTCATTTGCTGGCTATAGTAAAGTCAGATGATCAAATTGAAAAGGTATCAGCAGCTTCTAATGTGCTGAGTGCGCAGACTTCAACCGGTGCCGGAACAGGCGGTGGCTCTGGAGGCTCTGGAGGTTCCGGAGGATCAAGCGGCTCTGGTGGAAGCGGTTCGGGATCACCTGCGCCAGCCCCACAAAAGCCTAAGCCTGAAGGGCAGCTCGACGTCAAAGTAGTTCTTGATGGAGACAAGGCCGTGGTAACCGTGCCGACCAATACGGCGGTTGAAGCAATTAACAATTCAAACTCCTTGAACTTCCAAATCTCTGCTGGAGATAAAGCGCAGCAGGTAGAGCTTGAAGTTCCACAAGAAGTGATTGCCGCACTGGCCAAAAAAGGCCCACAGAGCAGCCTGTCGGTGCTTGTGGACGGAAGGGAACATCGAATTCCTGCAGCTCTAATATCCGGAGATGGAAGCGCTAGCATTTCCATTGTTGCTCCAACTGAAGCCGAGACGGCTGCTATGATGGAGCTGCTGCAAGGCAAGAAAGTACTAACAGAGCCTACCGTGCTTAGAATCGAAAAGCCGAACGCGGATAACACAGCGAAAGAGCTTAAGCATTTCGGCAAGTCCATGGTAAGCGAATTTATTACACTGGATGCAGACGGCATCGACGTAAAAAGCCTCGTCGGAATCGTCTATATTCCAGAAACGAATGAAATTCGTTCTGTGCCGACGTTAATTCAAGTCAATTCCGACGGTACAATCACTGTGGAAATCAAGAAAACAGGCAACGGTATTTATGCACTGGTTCAATCCAGCCTCCCTGACCTTCTCGATGTCTCGCCATGGGCTAAAAAGGATGTAGCTGAAGCTATAGCCAAGTTGATCGCGGTGAGCGAAAATGCCAATCATTTTGGAGGCAAGCAGGAAACTACCCGCGCCGAAATTATATCCATGATTGTAAGAGGCCTGGGGATTATTCCTGACGCAGATCCATCCGTGTTTTCGGATGTAGACCCGCAATCGAAGCATGCGAATGATATTGCCGCAGCTTATGCAGCAGGGCTGATCAAAGGCAGAACCGATAGTACGTTCGATCCAAACGGCCTGGTCACTCGTCAGGAATTGGCGGTGATGCTTGCTAATGCGATGAGTTATGCAGGCAAAGAGAATGCTGCAGCAGAGGCTGCGCTGGACAAATTTAAGGATCAGCAAGCTATTTCTTCCTATGCCCGATCCGCTATGGCGTTCATGGTGGAGCAAAACGTCCTTTACGGAATGTCAACTGACGAGCTGGCTCCTCAAGCGAATGTGACTCGTGAGCAGAACATTGCTACCGTAATGAGAATGCTGCGCGCATTGGAACTATCAAATTAACTCTAAGTAAACATCTGCAAAATCAGAAAAGCAGCAAGTCCCCTCAACGAGGGAGGCTTGCTGCTTTTCTTATTAGCGGCAAAACAAATGAAATACTTCTTCTAACATTCAGAAATTCAGACCGTGAACCGGTAGAATTAAAATGGATTAATTACATGGAAAAAGACGTTCGGCGAAGCCATGCGGTAATAGTAGCTGCACCAGCCGGCTCCCTTCTGATTGAATCGGTTGACCGTGCTGTACACTAGCCGCTCCTGTTCCAGCTCCTCAATTGCCGGGATTCGCCCTTCCACATAGTCAAGCAGTCTTAAGGCAGCGGTGTCCAGCCGATTTATGATTCCGCCATAACGGATATCGATAACCTCCCAGCCGAAGGGCTTGAACATCCGCAGCCATTGTGAGCGGTGTGCAGCTCTTAGCGCTTTGACCGCTTCCGCGATGGACGGCAGCACCGCCTCCGCAATACGCCGCAGCTCGGCATGATCGCCGGAGTCATATGCTCGCTTCAATTCGAGGCCGATTTCACTCTTCTGCTTCAACACCGCGGACAGCTTCTCCGGTACGTCGAACAAATAATCCAGCTCCGCGTCCTTCACGCGCACTCGGCGAA
Source organism: Paenibacillus lentus (assembly GCF_042714055.1). Taxonomy (GTDB): domain Bacteria; phylum Bacillota; class Bacilli; order Paenibacillales; family Paenibacillaceae; genus Fontibacillus; species Fontibacillus lentus_A. Next base: position 149,465 of record NZ_JBHGVC010000004.1, on the reverse strand, counting down.
TTTCCTGCTCAAGCTGCGCGTAATGATCTGCCATGGCCAGTCCCTCGATCTGCTTATCAAACAGACCCAGCAGCACATCCTGATAGAGCAGGAATTTGGACGGATTACTCTGTTTCCGATTATCAGGCTCCGCACCAGGCGTCTCATCCAGATCCTTGAACTTCAGGAATGCATCAGCCCCAATCCCCGTACAGAACTTCACCCGTTCTGCCACCTGGCTCCACGCCAACTCTCCTTCCGTATAAGCGTGCTCCGCGTAAAACTGCAAACCGAGCAGCGCTGCATACGGATTCCCCTCCATACCGTCATCGCCCCACATCGTGGCGTAGACTTCACGGATTCCCTCTTGCTTACATACCTGAAGCGCCGAATCCGTGGCTTTCAAGGATAGTCCATAGTTCACGCCAAAGGTATTGAACACCCAAACACCCCCGGCGAATGCCAGATTGCAGCCCAGCGGACGATGCTTCGCAATCAGCTTCTCATAATCCTCTTTGTCGATATGGGCGTAATCCCAATACACCATATCCACATCTTTTGGAATTCTACGAGCCATTTCCTCAGGGATCTGAGTCTCGGTGTCATAATGCTCAGCCCCGTCCTTCGAAGCGAATTTCAAGAACATATCGCTCCACATCATAGGCTTCAATCCCCGGCGACGCACCATCTCAAGCACCTTTTCCAAATGGCCGGTCATGATTTCAAACCGTTCAACATACCCGTTTCGATCAAGGTATTTGCCTCGTCCAAGCTCCTCTGCTTCATCCATACCAATATGGATCTTCTTGCTGCGGAACGGAGCGCTTGCCGCTTCGATCATGCGATCGACCAGTCCCTCGGTCTTCTCGTCTCCGACCAGAAGTGCTCCTTTCGTGTCTTTATAATAGGATACTGGCTCCCATTTTAGGAACTCCTCCAGGTGCGCAAGAGTCTGGATGCTCGGGAATGCCTCAATCCCGAATTGATCCGCATAATCATCAATTTCCCGGAGCTCGTCTTGCGTATAACGTCCACGCATATAGCCGAAGTAGGGTTCGCCACTGATTTCATATGTATCCTCAAGATACAGCATCACGGTGTTCAAACCCATCAAGGCCATTTTGCGCAGCAAAAACTTGAAGCTGTCTACCGTCAGAACACCATTGCGGGACAAATCAAACATGGGGCCAATGGTGTCGAACTGTTGGGATTCCCGTATCGCAAAAGGCCTGCCGCTGCGGCCATGCTGTACAAGCAGTCCCAAGCCGCGAAAGAATTGATGTTTCTTACCGAAGCGTATGTATGCTCCACTTTCATTCAATTCAACTTCAAGATCTCCGGTAGAGGATTCCACCTGAACAGGCAGACCCTCCTCCCCTTCAATAAAGGCAATTTCCCTCGACAAAGCCTGAATTCCAGGCCGCAGAGACGTCAAGTCTCCTTCAAAACGCAGCTTCATCTCTTCCCTCCTGATTTCATAGGTTTTACAACGCTATCCAATAGATATAAAACGCTTTAATACCTACTATACTAGAAAAAATACAATCAAAAGGGGGAAATTTCTCTAATCATTTCATCCTTAGATTAGAGTAGTATAACCTTTATTATTAACCTATTTGGAAATGGTTAACTTACGATAGAAGTTCGCTAGCCCTTACGAACGTATAACCCTGCCGCTCCAGATTCTCAATCACTGTTGGAAGCGCCTCGATGGTGTGCAGATCATCCAGCATATGCAGCAAAATAATGCTGCCGCTCTGCGTCTGCTCCATAATGCTCTGGGTAATTTGAGCAGCAGACTGGCTTCGATCCCAGTCCTTCGGATCTACATCGAAATTGACAATGGTATGGTAGCCGGTGGCTGATATAATTTTTGCAGCCTCGGGCGTGATATTTCCGGTCGGCGGCCGGAAGATCATCGCTGGCTTTTCTTGAATGGCTTCCGTAATGACTTGATGGGCCTTGACCACCTCGTTTTGCAGCTCCGCTGGGGTGAGATCAGCCAGCTCCGGATGGCTATACGTGTGATTGCCAACGTCATGCCCTGCCTCCGCGATCGCCCTGGCCAGGTTCGGATTCTTCTCAACCCCGTCCGCGCGCAGGAAGAAGGAGGCCTTAATCTGATACTTGTCCAGAATGTCGAGGATTTGGGTAATCGTGTAATCCGTCCCCCAGTCGTCAAAGGTCAGTGCTATTTTTTTGCTGGTAGTTTCTTCTTTGTAGACAAGGTTGTAGGACGCTAACTCCTTGTCGGCGTTCAGACTGGCAGCATCATATCCTGCGATTCGCTCGAGCGGCTCCCGCTCTCCGCCCTTCATTACGAGCTTGCTTAGCGGCACGAACGTATAGCCTACGTCCTCGGCTGCAGCGGCAAGAAGTGAGATGTCTTCGAAAAGCTGCTTATTCTCCCCCGTATCGAGCGCGATAATTCCCCCGCGATGGATGTATTTTCGAACATAACTTCTCTTCTGGGCTTCGGTTTCCTTGTTCCAATTATGAAGAAACAAACTATAAGAAATCACCGCGTTCTGCCCATTATGTGCGGCTGCAAGCCGGATATCATCGTCGTATTCACCGTTCCCGGTTCTTACATATCGGGGAGTGATGCCCGTTTCCTTCCGAATAACCTGATTCGCTAAATGGATCTCCTTATAAATCTGATCATAGGAAAGCTTGCTCAGATCACTTCCATTTAACGTATTGTTCTCGATTTCATGGCCGCGGGACACGATCTCCCGAGCGATATCAGGCTCCTCCGCTACTCTCATGCCCGGTAAAAAGAAGGTGGCTTGGATCCCGTAACCGTCCAGCTTATCCAGCAGCTTGTTCATGGTGGCGCTATCCGCCATTCCGTTGAAGGTAAGCGCCAACTCGCGTCCGGTCGTATACACAGAGGAGATCGCCTGGCTTGGAGCTCCTGTATACCTTTCTATCGGCTGCCTAGTTTCGACTTGTTCAATCCCGTTTGTATTTTTATTCCCGGCCATATTGCAGCTGGCTAGAACCATGCAGACCAATATCAAAAAAACGGCCTGCACCCAGCCTCTCCCAAGCCTGTTCGTATTTCCCGCTTTCATTTTCCGTGCTCCTTTATGTCTGCTTCATTCGTTTTTATATTACGTAAGAAAAGCCGGGGCATTTCCTCCGGCCTTGTTTTCCTGCTAAGCACCGTCTCGCAAATAGCGGACAGTATCCTCATCAAGCTGGAGATCGCCCGCGCTTACGCTTTCCTCCAGCTGTTGCATGGTGCGGCTGCCGATAATCGGAAATGTCGCAAACGGCTGCGACGTCAAATACGCTAGCGCCACTTCGGTACCAGAGCGACCGAGCTGCCGAGCCAGTTCCTCGACCCGGCTAAGGCGGCCAAAGTTAGCTTCATTGTAGAACATTTTTACGACGCTTGGCTTGGATCGGTCTTCAGGACGAAATCTTCCGCTGAAAAATCCCTGTGCCTGCGACGTATACGGGACAGCCGTAAGCTCCGTGGTGAGGTGGTAATCCATCATCCGCCCATCCATCAGGACGGTCGTCGGATCATCAAGGCTTCCTGGGTTCACCTCCGCCAAGCTCCATTGCATCTGATTGGCAATGAAAGGCTGCTTCCCCGCAGATAAGGCATATTGCCTAGCCGCTTCAATCCGATCGACCGTCCAATTTGAGCAGGCGTAATAACGAATACGCCCTGCTCGAACGTGCTCATCGAGCGAATCGATAATTTCCTCAACCGGCCGGGATGGATCATCGCGATGCAGCCAGTAAATATCGATCACATCCGTGCCTAGATTGTTCAAGCTTTGTTCCAAATCAAATGCGATATCCTCCGGCGACAGTCTGCTGGCAAAGAGGTTATCCAAAGGGGGATGCGCCCCCTTCGTAGCGAGGATAATCCGGTCGCGATTTCCCCTGCTTTTCAACCATTTGCCAATCGTCTTCTCGCTGATGCTTTTCACTTCGCTTTCCCAATCGGAATACACGCTTGCCGTATCAATGAAATTACCTCCGCCATCACAATAAGTATCCATCAAAGCAAATGAGTCGGCCTCGCCAATCGCACCGCCGATCGATGCCGTACCCAAGCAAATTCGGGATGCATGAAGCTCTGTTTGCGGAATTGTCGTGTATTTCATAGAAACCCTCCTTTTTTCTTGCAAATATGATCGCCCTTATCTTTAAGCGTTTGTGCGCCCGTCAAGAAAAAGGGATACCCACCTATACAGACAGTATCCCCTGCAATATTATGGTTCAAGCTTGGCACACCAGGCAACCAGGCTCCTCATGGCTTCAACAAACTGCGGCATCAACAGGCCATCGGAGAGATGTGCCGGCGTCATGCATCCGACGCGGCCAGCCCCATAGCTATGATACCATCCGGCTACAGCTTCACCATCCACGGATGAGGAACGCATGAACACATTCGTCTCATCCTCCTTACAGTCGACAAAATAATGCTCGTCCATGAAGCTGAAGGCTTCTCCTAAAGCACCCAGCTCCGTGCCAGATAGCGGCGTATAAGTCACTTGGCTATGCTGCTCCGGATGCATAAGGAAGTGTCCGCGAAGCATTCTGACATAGGCCCCGTCATACGGATAAGATGCCAATCCCGAGTGCCAGGCCAGCCAGGCTCCGCCGCCGGCTACATACTTCTCGATCCGCTCGGCGATTTGTTCCGTCATCCAGTAGCTAACCGGCTCCGCCCGAGGATCAATATAATATCCTGCAAACAAGACGACTAAATCCGGCGCTTTGAGAAGCTCCTGTTCGCACTGCTCCACGCCAGCATAGATCAATTGGAGCTTTCCTGCCTTAACATAAGGCTCGGCCACTTTCTGAAAAGATTGTCTGGCCAGCTCAGCATCATGATAATAATCGCCAACGATCACTAGTATACGCTTCATTCGCAACCATCTCCAATCCGCTCTTAGTAGGGCATAGGCTCGCCTTTATAAGTAATCATCCAGCTCTCCTGCTCAGGAACGACCCTTCGCTCCGCAAGATTTATCAGACCAAGTGCCGTGTTCTTGGGATCTCCCGGTGCCTGTTCTCCCCCCATCGGCGTTCGAATCCAGCCGGGGTGAACATTATAGACGGCAAATCCTTGAGGCGTAAGCTCCTTGCGAAGCTGGGCCGAGAAGAAGGTAAGCGCGCTCTTGGATAAGGCATACGGATAATCTCCGCCGTAAGCTCCTGTAAAGCACCCCGCCTCCGAGCTGATATTGATAATGCAAGGCTTGGCGCTGCGGCGCAGCAGCGGCAGAAAATGCTTGACCATTTTCATCGGCCCATATAAATTGGTCATCATCGACTGCTCCACCTCTGCCATATCCAGCTCCTCCAGCTTCTTATCGCGTCCAACCAAAATTCCCGCGTTATTGATCAGGACATCCACTGTGCCGAATTGCTGTTCAATTGCATCCCTTCCTTGGATAATGTCACTTTCCTCCGCTACATCCAACTGGATGATTTCCAGCTGCCCGGGATACTCCTGACGCATCGCCTGAAGCTGTTCGTTCTCCTGCTTCAAGCTCCTTACACCTGCGATGACATGATGCCCGCCCTTGAGAGCTTCGCTTACTGTAGAAAGACCCAGTCCCTTGCCTGCACCAGTGATTAAAATATTCATGCTCTTCTCGCCACCTTTTTCAGCAATTAATCCTGTTGTTTAACGTTGTCCCTCGGGAGTTCTAATTATCGTTCTCAAGCAGTTCGACCATGACCTTCAATTCTTTAAAAGTATCCATATACGCATAACGGCCACCCGTGTACTCGCCCTTCTGAATCAGCGGCATGTGCTTCGCCTCCAGCACTGCGATTTTCTCTTTCATGCCCTGAATGACGAAGGCGATATGGTGAACCCCTTCACCATGCTCATCCAGGAACTCTCGCCAGGTAGAAGGATGCTCATCAGGCTCAATCAGCTCTATTTGAAGCTGACCGCAATCCAAGAAAGCCAGCTTGGCGCGGGCTTCTGAGGATTCTCCCTGAAATTCCGTTTGTGCGGTATCAACGGTATCCGTCCAGAACCATTGCGGCTTCTCAATGCCAAAGAAATCCGCGTAGCTTTGGGATACCTTGTCGATGTCGCCTACAATGATGCCGATCTGCGTGATGACGTTGGTTCCTAATGATTCTTTTTCCATTTCGGTAAGCTCCTTTTATATTTAATCATGAGCTCGTATAGCTGTCTTGCTATACTGTCCAAAAGCTCTGGAGAGTTCTTCACCGTTACTTCTTGGCCCAAGCTAATGAAAAACCTTGTAAAATACATAATATCATTTTTCCCAATATCCCCTTCAAGCGTTCGGACTTAAAAGGAATGCGTGATTCACGGCAAAAAGAGCTTCGTTCTAGACACAAGCCAAGCAGAGCTTATGGCCGCACGAAGACCTAACACAAAGCTTGAGGTTTTTGATGAATGCGGCCATGGCGTCCATTCTGACGATCCGGACGGCTTTGATCGGGTAGTCAGAGATTTTCTCGATAAACTCGATTAAAAAGCAGAGCCCCGCTTTTCTCAGCGGGGTTTGTCTGCTTATTATTGCTACTTAACAAAATGGGACAGCACGAACACCGCGGGAGAATTCCAATAAATCGTGACCTCATTGGTTGCGTAGCTCTCCATGACATCGGCAAAAGAAGCGGCTGGCGCTCGATCTGCTAGGTGCTCGCGCGCATAATCATCCTGCTTGCCATAGTTCGGGCCGCCCGAGACCAGCCCAGGAACAGGCGCTTGGACGCCGTCTCCCTCGGAGGGACGATGATGCGGATGCAGGATCGGCCGACTGCCGAACCCGGTAACATAACTCATGCCTGCCACATTGGCGCCAAATAAATAATGGACGTGTTCAACCGCATGGCGCTCGTATGCATTTGAATCAGACAAACGATCTGCCACTAACAGCAGCATAGCATGATTCATCACCAGCATGTTGCTGCCCCAAATATACTGCTCCGGCTTAAGCGATATACCGAACCCGTCTTGGCGGCTAACCGCGGCAAGCTCAGCGGCGCGCTGCTGCAGGCCGGCATGTAAACGGGCAGCAAGCTCAGGCTCCTGCTCCCGCTCGGACATCAAGTAAGAGATCGTTCCATATCCGCCCATATCGGCCCAGCCCAGCTCGTATTTATCAAAGGTATGCTGTCTAGAAAATTGCTGGAAGGCCACATGATATCGGGATTCCCCGGTAGTCCGGTACATTTCGGCCGCGGCCCAGTAGCGCTCATCCATGTCCTGCTCGTCCCCGTACTCCCCAGTAAAGATCTCCGGCGGATTGCGGAAGCCCGGATATTCAGGATGGCGTTCGAGCCATGACCAGGCTAGCTCCGCTGCCTTTAGACATGTTGCAGCAAAGGAGGCGTCGTAAGAAGCATACACTCGAGCGGACATGGCCATGACGGCGGCAAAGCATCCCGTTGCTGTCGCTGAAATAGGTGTTATGTACAGCTCCGCCGTATCTTCCTCGGGCATCACATCCGAGCCGGGGAAGTGCAATGTTGTGAGCTTATGGAAGGCTCCACCGCTCCCGCCATCCTGCATGCGAAGCATCCACTCCAGCTCATACCTGCATTCGTGAAGCACATCCGGCATAATGTCATTGCTCTCCGGCAGCGGCAAGGACTTGGCAAAGGCTTGCGGGTAACATTCATAGGCCAGCAGCAAATCTGCTACCGCTTTAGCACCGGGTGCTACATATTTCCCGTAATCCCCGGCATCATGCCATCCTCCCCAAGCGTCGACTCTTCGCGGCTCCTCTCCGTAGACTATTGCAGGCGTAAGGTGACAAGCCGCATGCTTCCATGGGCCAGCATACTTCTCTTCCAGCTCCATCCCGCAGCGGAAATAGTAAAACGCTTTCAACAATGCTTGATGGGATTTCTCATAAACTGCATCTGAGATCACAAACGGGTAAGAGCTTTGACCATCTTCGGCCTCAATCCGATACGTTCCCGGTTGATCCCAAGCAGAAAAATCACCACGGCTCACCCTAATTCCACTGGCTGCATCTTCGGTCGCAGGCAGTGTCTGACCTTGCCAAACCGCTTCGCCGCTTACATGATCCACAAGCCGGAAGCGCCCCCCCTCTCCTGCGATCATGGCAATCTTCGCATCTCTGCTCCGATAACCGAGTTGGTTAACGGCTATGCTGCCCTGCTGCTCCATGTTCATGCGTGAATGTCCTCCTCTTTATTCCAATTTAGCACCCATGATATTTCCTTTTTGAATATTGGTCAATCGCTTTTTTAGAGAAATGAATGACCGTTCTCCTGTTTATTGAAGAACGGTCATAACTTTGCCTTCTATTCTTCCCACTCGACAGTTTGCTGCTAATTCCAGTCCTGAACAACAGATAAAGAGGACACCCCGCAATTATCGCCGGGATTTCTTGAACTTGACCAGCGACCAAAGAAAAAGAAACAGCAGGAACGCCAGGCAAGCACCAATGCTAAGCATATTTTGGCGATCAAAAAGAAACAGTACGGCAATGATCGACAGGCTTACCGTCGCCAGAATCGTGATGTATGGAAAGCCCCAGACGCGAAAGCTCGGCTGTACCGGGTAGCTCCGGCGCAGCTTAAGCTGAGACAGACAGATGCTAATCCAGACTAACAGGACGACAAAGCCCGGCACCGCCATAAGAAAGCGGAATAATCCATCCTGAAAGAGGTAGGCTAGTATGGCGCCCCCAATCAATACGGCCGCACACAGCTTCAAGCTGTTCAACGGCACTCCCCGTTTTGTCGTACGGGCCAGGTAAGGCGATGCTTCACCGCTGGCTGCCATCGAATGCAGCATGCGCGTCGCACCATAAATCCCTGAATTCGCCGCAGACAATACCGCGGTAACGAGAATAAAGTTCATCACGTGCGCCGATCCCTGCATCCCCGTGCTGGCAAGCACCTGAACAAAAGGACTGCTCTCGCTGTTCAACTGATTCCAGGGAATTAAGCTGCAAATGATGAGGATTGGCAGCGTATAGAACAGAATGACCCGCAAAATAAAGCTCTTAACCACCTTGGGGAGAACCTTGTCCACATCCTTGGTCTCCGTTAAGGTAAGCCCGATCAGCTCCGACCCGCCATAAGAGAACATCACCACCAGCAGAGCGCCAACAATCGCCGTCCAACCGTTCGGCAGGAAGCCACCGTAATCCACCAAATTATGCAGTCCGCCCGTCCCTTCCACCGACCATACGCCCGACAAAATCAAAATGCCCAGCACGATAAAGACAATGATCATGCCGATCTTAATGCCCGCCAGCCAAAACTCCGCTTCTCCAAAGCCGCTAACACTCAGCATGTTTATCCCCAGCACGAGTGTTGCACACCCCAAGGTTAACAGCCACAGCGGCGCATCTGGAAGCCAGTACTGCAAGAAGCTCCCTGCGGCAAGCACCTCGATCACGCACACCGTCAGCCACATAAAGCAATATAGCCAGCCGATAATAAAGGACAAACGTTCGCCGAACGCCTCCCGAATAAAATCCTTCATATTGCGATTCGGATATACCATCGCCATCTCAGCAAGGGCCGCCATCACGATTAGCAGCAGCAAGCCCGCCAAGATGTAGGAAATGACAATCCCCGGCCCGGCTATACTGATCGTTTCATAGCTTCCTTTAAATATTCCCGTACCAATAACACCGCCCATCGCCATAAAAGTAATATGACGAGGCAGCAATTTCTTGTGAAGCGTCCCCTGTTCCTGTTCGTTTGCTTGTGCCCTCTCCTGAGACATTTCCCGACTCCTTCCAGTGATCCATCTATCCCATCTTTTTACGAATCCACTCTTCTTTATTTAAACACCTAGATTTACAGTTTACCCTTATTCGACAAACCATGCACGCTCAAACAGCACACTTCCCAGGAAATACTTATTTCTCTTCTTCCTATTTCCTCGCTTTAGAAATAGCCAAAAACCGTACCTCAAATCAAGTACGGTTTCAAGCATTAAATATGCTTTTAGACGCAATTGGAACGCATTTCAGCCCTTAAGGAAACGGCAAGCGGAAAATTCATCCTTTTTTTTCAGCGTCCCCCCCCAGTGGTCATCTTGGCGATTGGAGTGTGAAGACGCTGTCCAATTTACACCTACTCTGGCTCATACTCGCTTAATTTTCCTTCGTAGATCAAATGGAGTCGGTCGCTCTGGCGAAAATCGTCCGGCGTAACCAGAGCCGGCAGCTTATTCCATAACTTGATACCGGATCTATCCAAAATTTCTGCGACGAATTGCGAGCAAAAGTAAGAGTTGCTGAATTCGACGGGTTCCTTCAGAGCGATGCCAACCACGCCTAGAATGTTATATAGATACTTGTTGCGGCTTCGGATAAAAATATGTAATACCCGCTTCATCTTCTCGACTTCGCGCTCGGATACCCTAAGCTCATAGATGACGCATGTCGTATTCGGGTATTTGCTGAACGTGCCCGTCTTGATATCCTCCTTCACGAATCCCCCATTCAGCGGATTGTTCGGGCTCTTCCTTCCGAAGCTGTACAGCTCTGAAAGCTCCCGGTTGAAGGAAATCGAAGCATGGTTGTAAGGTGCTCTTGTATACCCCTTAATAATCCTCGTAAAAAGCGTCCCGGTATTCGTTAGCAAAATAAAGACCGATCGATCAGCTGCCATTTACGAAATTCCCCTTATCAAAATTGAATTGTTCCTTCATAATAACATATGATCGCCCCGATGGGACGATCCTACCTCATAACAAGTTGGTGGTGATGGCCCGTGAACAGCTCGCTAATAACCTTAACTTTAATTTTTACAGCGTTATCAGCCATTCATGTGATATTTTATGTGCTGAGCAAAATACAGCCGAACAAAGATTATGCGGCCATCGGTACCCGGATCAAAACCTGGTGGGGCATGTTCGTTATCTTTTGTTTGGCCACCTTATTTAATCCGGTCGTGTCCCTACTGTCCCTTATGCTGCTCACCTTCTTTGCGCTGAAGGAGTATTTCTCCATGATCCGATCGAGAAAAGCCGACCGCAGACTGTATCTGTGGGCCTACTTGTCCATTCCGGTGCAATTTTATTGGATATATATCGAGTGGTACGGGATGTTCATTATTTTTATACCTATCTATGTATTCTTATTCCTGCCGCTTCCGCGGTTGATCAACAAAGGAACGGTCGGCTTTCTGCGCAGCGTCAGCTCTACGCAATGGGGACTGATGCTGATGGTGTTCGGACTTAGCCATCTGGCTTATTTCCAGTTTGCCACACCGGAGTACGGAGCGGGACTTGTGCTCTTTTTAGTCGTGCTGACCCAGTTGAATGATGTTGTACACCATCTGGCATCGATCTATTTCGGCAAGCGCAAAGTAGTTCCGACTGCCAACCCGAATCTGACCTGGGAAGGGTTTGTCTTCGCGTTTCTCATTACGACAGGGATTGCGTATCTAATTCATCCCTATCTGACGCCGCTTGGCGCGGCATTTGGGGTGTTTTCCGGCATGCTGATCAGCTTGAGCGGCTTCTTCGGCAGCTTAACGGTTTCCGTGCTGAAGCGGGATTTATTAATCGGTGACGACAATAAATTCGATGCGTTAAAGAAAAGCTACCTCAGCCAGGTTGATAGTCTGGCTTATACCTCGCCGGTCTTTTTCCACGTTATCCGTTATTTCTTTGATTTCATGTAATTCTGTACGAAGCTCTTAAGCTCCCAGTAATAAAATGCTCGTTTATTCTTTGGTGGATATGCCGTTACCCTTATGTTCCGTTTACATATTGTAAAGTGAGTTACTATTAATCATCACGGATAGGGGGAGCGATGTAATGGGATCCGGCCTAAGAAACTCTATGAAGCAGCAGGGAGTTTCCGTTATTACCTGCACGAATCGCCCGAGCTTTGTAAAGAACCTGTTTAATAATTACATCAGGCAGCGCCATCCGAAGAAGGAACTCATCATTATTGTAAACAACGATAAAATACCACTTGAGCCTTATCAACGTTTAGCTAAAAAAGACCAAAACATACATGTTTTCCGCGTTGCAGGACACGACTCTCTCGGTGCTTGTTTAAACTTTGCCGTCCGTAAAACGAAGTACAGCTACATCGCCAAGTTCGATGATGATGACTATTATGCGCCCTACTATTTAAAAGACAGCCTGCAGGCATTGCAAAGAACAAATGCCGATATTGTAGGAAAAAGGGCACATTATATGTATTTACGCGGATCAAAGACGCTTATCCTTCGTTTCCCACGGGATGAGAACAAACCCGTTACCAAAATTCCAGGCGCTACGCTCTTCATCAAACGGGATGTACTGAACAAGGTGCAGTTTCCTAATAAGAATGTGGGGGAAGACGACCTTTTTTGCATCAGAAGCAAAAAACAGGGGTACAAGGTCTATTCTGCCGGAAGATATAATTTTGTCGCGATACGCCGTAAAAATTCCTCCAGCCATACGTGGATGATCAGCGACAAAGAGCTGCTCTCTCATCACAAAAGAATCCCGAAGGTTCAAAATTACAAAAAATTTGTGCAGCGTACACCGACGGGGGGAAAATAATGGCGAAGTCCGATGCCTCCAACGACCGAAACGCCGTTTCCATAATTACCTGTACGAAACGGAGATACTGCATGGACACGCTTTTCCGTAACTATGCCAGACAAAATTATCAGAATAAAGAGCTTATCGTCATACTCAATCACAAGAATTTGAAAATGAACGACTATCTTAACGCCGCAAAGCCATACAATAACGTAAGAATATACAGCCTGCCGAATCATTCGCTTGGCGGCTGTCTTAACTACGGAGTTAAATTAGCCAAATACAACCATATTGCCAAATTCGATGATGACGATTATTATGCCCCCGGCTATCTCAAAGACAGCATGCAAATATTGCGCAAAACAAACGCCGATATTGTAGGGAAACGAGCCCACTATATGTACCTGAACGGTAAAAAAGTGCTCCTACATCGTTACTATCATATGGCCGATAAATATGTCTCCCTAGTTCAGGGAGCAACTCTTCTAGTAAAACGCCACGTGTTCAAGCAAGTCAGCTTCCCCCATAAAAACCGGGGTGAATGCGTAGAATTTTGTAGCGCCAGCCGGGCAAAGGGCTTCAAGATTTATTCCGGGAACCCCTACAACTTTGTTGCACATCGCCGAAAAAATTCCAAAGACCATACTTGGATCGTAAGCGATAACAAGCTGCTGGATCGAATGGCGAAGGTACTCAAGGTCAAAGACACGAGAAAATTCGTGACTCGAAACTAAAGGTAAGAGCATCCCCTTATTGCGCATATCGGGTGGCAATGCTGTTGTCGTGGACTTCGCCTAAAGCTAAAGCTATCTGTTCCATCGAGAATAGATAGCTTCTTTAAGTAATATCTTGTTATGATCATTTGTTTTCCAAAAGCTCCACAAATTTTGTTGCCGCTGGCGATAGGGGTACGCTTTTAATATAACAAACGCCTATGCTTCTGCTTGGAATCCCTTCTATTAGCCGGACTTCATATAGCAAGCCTTTCGATAAATATTCTTGAGAAAACTCCTTCGTCACACATGCAATTCCTAAGTTGATTTTAGCAAACTCCAATAATAAATCATGCGAGCCTAGTTCAAATTCCGGTGCAATCTTAATTCCTTTAGAGATCATATAGTCTTCTACATATCTACGGGAGTTTGATTTCAATTCCAGAAATATCAATGGAAGCTTTACTAATTCGTGGAGACTCACCGGCTGTGATAAGCTTTCTCTAAACCTCTCCCCATAAACAAATGTATCCTGGATATCAAAACAAGGTCTTACCTCTAATGAGGAATCCTCGATGGGCAGGTTGCAAATAGAAATGTCTACCTCGCCCGATTTTAAAATCGAACAAAGCTCCAACGTTGTCCCATTCACAATGGTAAATTTAATATTCGGATATCTATTATGGAAAGCTTCTAAATATGGAAGCAAAAAATATCTGGAGATCGTATCCCCTACGCCGATTTTTAATTCACCCGCTGTTAAATTTTTAAACTCCAGCATCTTTTCTTCCCCAGTTTGTAGCAAGTTGATCGCAGAATTCGCATATTCAAAAAGAAGGCTGCCTTCATTGGTCAAAGATGCCCCTTTTGGTGTTCGATTGAAAAGCCGTGTATCTAAATCCTTTTCTAATTGCATGATCGCCTGGCTAACCGCCGGCTGTGTCATATATAGCTCTTTGGCTGCCTTGGAAAAGCTTTCGCTTTTCGCAACCTGACTAAAAATTTTATATAAATCTAATTTACTTATCATATAACCATCCTTTATACCCTATATTCGATATATTAATTTAACTTATACCACTCGGCTGATGTATATTACAAGTAGGTGGTTAGATAATGGAAATAAACTTTATCATCCTAAGGAGTTGAATGTATTGGAAAGAGTAGTTGGAACCGTGGTTAGAGGCCTCCGTTGCCCAATCATCAAACGAGGGGATCATATAGAGAATATCGTTGTAGATAGCGTGTTACAAGCCGCTGGAGTTGAAGGCTTTCAAATCCAGGATAAAGATATTGTTTCGATCACAGAGTCCATCGTCGCCCGCGCTCAAGGGAACTATGCGACGGTTGATCATATTGCCAAAGATGTGCAGTCCAAGTTCGGCGATAAGACGGTTGGCGTCATATTCCCGATTTTAAGCCGCAACCGTTTTGCAGTCTGTCTTCGCGGCATTGCAAAAGGCGTTAAAAAGATCGTGCTAATGCTCAGCTATCCATCCGATGAGGTTGGCAATCACTTGGTCGATCTCGACATGCTTGACGAAAAAGGCGTTAATCCTTGGACAGATGTTTTGACGGAAGAACAATTCCGCGGGCTCTTCGGCTATAACAAGCATACGTTTACAGGCATAGATTATATTGATTACTATAAATCATTAGTGGAAGAACAAGGCGCGGAATGCGAGGTCATCTTCTCCAATAACCCAAAAACCATTTTAGAGTACACTAAAAATGTGCTGACTTGTGACATTCATTCTCGTTTTAGAACGGCCAGAATTCTAAAAGCAAATGGCGGAGAGAAAATATATAGCCTGGGCGACATCCTGGCGGAATCCATTGATAACAGCGGATTTAATGAAGAGTACGGTCTGCTCGGATCGAATAAATCTACTGAAGATGAAATCAAGCTCTTTCCGCGCAACTGCCAACCGACTGTCGATAAGATCCAGCAAATTTTCAAAGAAAAGACAGGGAAAAATGTTGAAGTCATGATTTATGGGGACGGTGCATTCAAAGACCCTGTCGGTAAAATATGGGAGTTGGCTGACCCGGTTGTATCACCGGCTTACACATCCGGGCTGAACGGAACACCGAATGAAATCAAGTTGAAATATCTTGCGGATAACAACTTTGCTGATTTAAGCGGCGACGAACTTAAACAGGCCATTTCTGAATACATCAGCAATAAGAATGATGATCTCGTAGGATCGATGGAAGCACAAGGTACCACGCCTAGAAAGCTTACGGATCTCATCGGTTCCCTGTCTGATTTAACCTCAGGAAGCGGGGATAAAGGCACACCTATCGTCTATATCCAAGGCTATTTTGATAACTTCACAAAGTAAACTAATTAGCCCAAAATCCATACTTTGAATCCTCAACTCAAGAGAGACCACCTTGCGACAAAGCAGGTGATCTCTCTTTTTGTTAGAGATAAACAGCGAGGTAGTTCGTTGGCTCCCGCCAGAAATCCGGTATAAATATCAGCCGATTGACTTCTCGCGGTTAACAGCAAGGTGGCAGCTCGGATCATTGCGGCGAGGAGTTTTCTGACTGCGAAAAAACAAGAACCCTTGATCCAAAGATAGATCAAGGGTTCCAGGTTATATCATTAACGATATGCACTTAAAAATTAGTTGTATACGGGTACTTTTTCACTTAGACCAAGCGTCTGTGCTGTTAAAGTCTGAATATCTTGAATAAGTTCTGGGTTTTCTAATAGCGGCACGCCATAAGAAGGAATCATTTCTTTGATTTTCGGCTCCCACGCTTTTATATGCTGCGGGAAGCACTTAGTTAATACCTCAAGCATGACGGAAACGGCGGTAGAAGCACCTGGAGAAGCGCCGAGCAAGGCAGCGATCGATCCATCAGCGGCGCTAATCACTTCCGTACCGAATTGAAGCATCCCTCTGCCGGCATCCGTATCCTTAATCACTTGCACTCGTTGGCCGGCTACCACTAAGCCCCAATCCTCGCTTTTGGCGTCCGGGATAAACTCGCGTAGCTCTTCCATGCGTTTTTCTTTCGATAACATAACTTGCTGGATCAGGTATTTTGTCAATGGAACGTTTTTTGCGCCTGCTGCCAACATCGTTACGAGATTATCCGGCTTTACGGAAGTAATCAAATCAAGCATCGAGCCGGATTTTAAAAACTTTGGTGAAAAACCGGCAAACGGCCCAAACAACAACGACTTTTTATTGTCAATATATCTCGTGTCAAGATGCGGTACAGACATGGGAGGGGCACCTACCTTAGCTTTGCCGTATACTTTGGCATGATGCTGCGCCACCACATCCGGATTATTGCACACCATAAATAGCCCGCTTACCGGAAATCCTCCGATATGTTTTCCTTCAGGAATACCGGACTTCTGCAGTAAATGAAGGCTTCCTCCCCCACCGCCGATAAAGACGAACTTTGCAGTATGGCGCTCGATGCTGCCGCTATCGACATTCCGTACTTTCAATTCCCACGAGCCGTCGTCAGTACGTTTAATATGATCTACGCTATGCTTGTATTTTATATCGACGCTTTTGCTCTCTAAGTGCTCAAACAATATGCGCGTTAAAGCGCCGAAGTTGACATCCGTTCCAGACTCAATTCGTGTTGCCGCTATAGGTTCATTCTCTGGACGGTCTTTCATCATAAGCGGAATCCATTCCATCAGCTTTACCGGGTCATCGGAAAATTCCATCTCTTGAAACAACGGGTTGTTTGATAGCGCTTTAAATCGCTTCTTTAAAAACGATACATCTTGCTCCCCTTGCACAAAACTCATATGAGGCAACGGCGCAATAAAGTCCCGCGGATTAGCGATCAGATTGCTGCTTACAAGATAAGACCAGAACTGCATAGAAGCCTGAAACTGTTCATTAATTTTGATAGCTTTGCTAATATCTACCGTTCCGTCTGATTTCTCGACGGTGTAGTTAAGCTCGCACAGTGCTGCATGTCCCGTTCCCGCATTATTCCATTCGTTAGAGCTTTCCTCTCCTGCATTTGCAAGCTTCTCAAACACTGAAATTTCCCAGTCCGGTACTAATTCTTTCAGCAGCGTCCCCAAAGTTGCACTCATAATTCCGGCACCAATTAAGATAACATCTGTACTAATTTGTCTGTTACTCATTCTTACCGTCCCTTATACCCTAAAATTTGCAGAAAGGATGCGCTCCTGCTAAGGCGTCACAGCAAGCCAGTGCGGAACCTAGTCACACACCTTTTCTGGATCAATTTTATAACCTGACCCTAGTGTATCAATAATTTTGATAGATTAAAATGTTTATTTACAATTATATGATAATTTTAAGCTATTTAGAATCTGGTTTATTACAGTAACGCTTTTATTTGAGTTAAATCAATTTAAAGCTCTAAAGCACTTCGAGCTCTGAGTATCGGTTCCGATACTGCAACGGGGTCATGGACATATATTTTTTGAACTGCCGGCTATAGTAACTCTGGTTGCAGAAGCCGAGCAGCACAGCAATATCCAGAATGCGAAGATCGCTATGAATGAGGAAATATTTCGAATCCTCGATACGGTTTCTATTAATATACTCCACAATGGACATGCCGACTTCTTGCTTGAATAGGCTGGACAAATAATACGGATGCACTTTCACGTTGGCCGCTAGATGCTCAAGCGATAAGTCGCCGAAAGCTTCATCATGAATGTAGGAGATTGTCTTATTGATAATAGAGTTATATGATGGCTTTTTTTCTTTGCGCAGCGTCCAGAAAAAGGAGTGAAGCATCTCGTACTCAAGCTCCTTCAGACCGCCGATCTCGCTGGTCTCCTCGATTTGCCGGATGAATACATCGCTCAAATTGTAAGCATGCTCCGGGTGAACCCCGCCGCTAATGATTGCCCGCGTGAACAAGGTGCAGGTACAGATCAACGAATTTTTCAAAGAACGAATCTGGTCCCGAGCCAGCGTAGCACGATCCTGGCGGTTAATCGCATCGAGGGCTTGGGTTGCCTCGTCCAGCAAACCCTTGGTTAAAGCCTGTAGCATCTTCTGCTCCGAATTGTAGGAAGGGTGTACAAAAAATTCCTGCTTGTTTTTGACGCGTTCTTCCATAAATTTTTTTATAAATTTCTGAGGGACTATATTATTTGTGGCTGCCATATTTCACCCTTTAATTTATACTAAAAATCTTTATTTTTTAACAGCATTATAACCCTTTAACTTATACACTTCAATATGTAACAAAAGTCATTTCGTTCTGAGTAAATAACATTAGGGGGATGTTAGAGGGCGATTTAGGCAGCGCCTTAGGGAGAACATAAGTTAAAGCGGTTGCAACGGAAGCGAAAGTGTCGAAAAACACAGCCGAGGAGGGGATGGTGACAAACATGACGATTTATGAAATGGCGTCCTTCAATATTCGCTTTGACAATCCCGCCGATGGCGAGAACAGCTGGGAGTGCCGCAAGGAGCATGTGCTTGGCATGATGGCGCATTACCGCTGGGATGTCGTCGGATTGCAGGAAGCAAGGGGCAATCAGCTAAGATTTTTGTCCGAATTGGACGATTACGGGACGGAAGGCGCAAGCCGCGATCACGATCCCGAAAGCGAGCATAGTCCGATTTTCTACAAAAAATCGGTGTTTGACAAAGAGGATGGCGGCACCTTCTGGTTGTCGCAAACGCCGGACGTTCCTTCGAAATCCTGGGGCTCGGACTGCATGCGAATTTGCACCTGGGTAAGACTGAAGGACATGAGGAACGGAAAGCGGCTCTTATTCATGAATACCCATTTGGATCATATCAGCGAGGAAGCAAGGTACCGCGGCGCTCTTATGATTCTGGATTGGATCGAACAGTACGCGGTAGGCCTTCCGGTTGTGCTCACAGGAGATTTCAACGCTTCTCCAGAGGAAAGATGTTATAAAGAAATTATAAAGCGCTTAACTGACACCCGAAGGGTGGCGGATGCGAATCACTACGGCCCTTGGGGAACCTTTGCCGATTTCCGTTACGACATTCCGTGGAGTGAATTGAAGGAGATCGATTATATCTTTGCAGATAAGGTAAAGGTGCTGAGAACGAGAGCCGTGACCGACAGTTTTGACCGGAAGTATCCTTCGGATCACTTTCCAATTACAGCCACTTTAGAAATAACTGACCACAAAGGAGACTGACTTCAATATGAAAAAGAAATGGATGCTTTTGACGTTAACTTTAGTACTGTCAATGATCGTAGCAGCTTGTGGCAATAACTCAGGGAATAGCGGCAATGCCGGAGGCTCGAACACGGACTCCGGCGACGGGCAGACGGTTAAAAACGAGAAGCTGATTGTCTACACGAACGCCAACTCGGACGGACGCGGCGAATGGCTGGTCGCTAAAGCGAAGGAAGCCGGCTATGAAATCGAAATCGTGGGAGCCGGCGGTGCCGATCTGACGAACCGACTGATTGCCGAGAAGAATAATCCGGTAGCCGACGTAGTTTACGGTCTGAATAACATGCTGTATGAAAAGCTGAAAAAAGAAGATGTGCTTGTAGAATACGTACCCGCTTGGGCAAAAGATGTAGAGGAAGGCCTAAACGATCCGGAAGGATATTA
The DNA here is from genome assembly GCF_042714055.1 of Paenibacillus lentus. Taxonomy (GTDB): domain Bacteria; phylum Bacillota; class Bacilli; order Paenibacillales; family Paenibacillaceae; genus Fontibacillus; species Fontibacillus lentus_A. The sequence continues at coordinate 129,700 of NZ_JBHGVC010000004.1, read as the reverse complement.
CCACGGCTTGATCAAGCAAGCGATTTTGCTGGGCTACAATCCGGACAGCATCGCGGCGGATCAAGCGCCGAAAGATTGGACAGACCTGTGGAACAATCCTGAGTTCCATGGCAAATATGAGGCGCCGACGCTGCTTGGACAAATTACGCCTCAGCTCGTGGTTGCCGGAATCCTGACTCGCCACATCGACGAGAACGGGGAGCTAGGTATTTCGCAGCAAGGATGGGATGAAGTGAAAAAAATGTACGACAACGGGGTTCCGATGGTTGAAGGAGAAGATCCGTACGCGAACCTGTCCAGCGGCAAAACTCCGCTAGTCACCGTCGTATCCGGCACGCTTAAGAGTAAAACAGAGCAATATGGCGTTGAGGCAGGCACGGTTGCGCCAGAGGTTGGCGTTCCTATGATCGTGGAGCATGCCGCAATTATTAACGGGACAAAGAAATTGGATACAGCAAAGCGGTTCGTTGAATGGTTAGGCACGGCTGAGGTTCAGGGCGAATTCGTGGCGCAATTCGATGCGATGCCGGCTAATATGAACGCTGTGGCGCAGGCAAACGACGAGGTGAAGAATCTGTATTCGGCGCTGAAGCCGCAGCAGTTCGATTGGGGCTTCCTCTCGAACAATGTTGAGCAATGGGTCGAAAAGATCGAATTAGAAATCAAGAAATAAGACCTAAAACATAATCGACGGTTCGACAGCAGACTGCATGTTAAAGATGGCCGATATGCAGTCTGCTGATTTTCATCCACAAAAATTCATAAACAAGGGGTAAACATGATCACATTCAAGGATATCCAGATTAAATTCGGCGATTTCCATGCCATCAAGAATTTAAATTTAAACATTAAAGAGGGTGAATTCTTCACCTTTCTAGGGCCGTCGGGCTGCGGTAAAACGACGATTCTGCGCAGCCTGGTCGGCTTTATCCAGCCGACGGACGGACAAATCTTCTTAAAGGACAAAGACATCACGAATGTCTCAATCGAAAAACGGGAAATCGGCATGGTGTTTCAAAGCTACGCATTGTTTCCAACGTTGGACGTTTACGAGAATATCGCATTCGGCTTGAAGGTCAAGAAAATGCCCAAGGCGGACATCGATCGAATGGTCAGGGAAATTGCGGGCAAGGTAGACTTGAACGACGAACAGCTCGCCAAGAAAGTATCGGAGCTGTCGGGCGGCCAACAGCAGCGCGTGGCCATCGCCAGGGCGCTGGTGCTCAAGCCTAGCATCCTTGCGTTGGATGAGCCGCTATCCAACCTCGATGCCAAGCTGCGGGTACAATTGCGCAACGAGCTTAAGGACTTGCAGAAAAAGTTTGGCATCACGACGATCTACGTTACGCATGACCAGGAGGAAGCGCTGACGTTGTCCGATCGCATCGCGGTGTTTAATAAGGGCGTCATTGAGCAGGTAGGCACGCCTCGCGAAATTTATAATGAATCCAGAACCGAGTTTGTATGCAATTTTATCGGTGACATTAATTTGATTGCTCCGTCCATTATCGAGAACAGCGATTTGAAAAACCATGTGGATCCCCACAAGAAATCGTATATTCGCAATGAGAAGGTAAATCTCTCTCCCGTGGCCCAAAGAGCAGATACCGTTCGGCTTAAAGGCAAAATCGTCGATCAGGAGTTTTATGGCCTGTACACCAAGTATACCATCGAGGTGATCGGAGGCGGGCTGCTGAAAACCCTGGAAACGGAGAGCGGATCGGCACAGCCCGGCGTAGGAGACGAGATCGACGTGTACATCAATGCCAATGATATTCTTCAGTACTAGGGGGTGACATTCGTTTGTTTGCAATGAAAAATAAAGGCCGACTGCCGATGCGACCGACCGCTATGATCATGTACGGGCTGATCGCCTGGTTTGTCATAGCCTTTCTGATCTATCCCAACCTGAATATTTATTATGAAATCTTTTTTTCCGGCGGAAAATTTTCTTTCGATGCTGTCGAAAAGCTGCTTCGATCGGAACGGGCGATGAAGAGCTTGTACAACAGCTTCCTGCTGGCATGCTCCCTGGTTGTCACCGTTAATATTGTAGGCATCTTTCTCGTTCTCGTCGTGGAATATTTCAAGGTCAAAGGTGCGAAGCTGCTAAGGCTTGGTTACTTTACTACCTTGATCTACAGCGGTGTCGTTCTAGTCTCGGGCTATAAACTGATTTATGGAGAAACCGGGTTTATGACGAAAGTGCTGTCGGCCATATTCCCGTCCTTCGACACGACATGGTTTCACGGCTACTGGGCAGTTCTGTTCGTCATGACGTTCGCCTGTACGTCCAATCACGTTCTCTTCCTGAGCAACGCGATCCGGAAGGTTGATTATCAAACGGTCGAAGCCGCGAGAAACATGGGCGCCTCTACCTTCTACATTTTATGGCGTGTCGTGCTCCCGGTTCTGAAGCCCACCATATACGCACTCACCATTCTGGTGTTCCTGACGGGGCTTGCGGCAACATCTGCTCCGCTTATCTTGGGTGGAACCGAATTCCAGACGATCACGCCGATGATTTTGACTTTTTCCAAGAGCGTAACCTCGCGGAATTTAGCCGCACTGCTGGCGCTTATTTTGGGTATCGCGACTTTGATCCTGCTGTCGATCATGATTCGTTTCGAGCGTAAAGGCAATTTCATGTCGGTATCGAAGGTGAAGGCGGATCTGGTCAAGCAAAAAATCAATCATAAGCTCGGCAATATTATCGTTCATGCCATCGCTTATTTCCTGTTCCTGATTTATGTCATTCCGGTTATTCTGATCGTGCTGTTCTCATTCACGGATGCACAGAGCATCTATTCGGGAACGCTGTCGCTCAGCAGCTTTAGCCTGGACAACTATATACGGGTATTCTCCAGCTTGTCGGCGTTCAAGCCTTACCTGGTCAGCATATGCTACGGGGCGGCGGCTTCAGTTACTGTGGTAGCCATTGCGTTGATGGCCTCCCGGATTTTGCATAAATACCGAAATGCCTGGTCCACGATGCTGGAGTATGCGCTTCTCATTCCCTGGATATTGCCTTCCACGCTGATCGCCATCGGACTGATTGTTACGTTCGGGGTACCTAGATGGATTGTCGGAAATTCCGTGCTCGTTGGCACGGTCTGGATGCTGTTCTTAGCGTATGTCATCGTGCATATTCCGTTTACGCTTCGGATGGTGAAGGCCTCCTTCTTCAGCATAGACAGCAACTTGGAGGATGCGGCCCGCAACTTGGGAGCCAAACCGTTCTATACGTTCCGAAGAGTACTGCTCCCTATCATTCTTCCGTCCACATTGGCCGTACTCGCCTTGAACTTCAACGGGATATTGGCCGATTACGACGTGACGGTGTTCCTGTACCATCCATTGTTTGAGCCACTCGGAATCGTGGTCAAGAACAGCACCGATCCGCAGGCTTTGGGTGACGCCAAGGCTCTCACTTTGGTCTATACGGTTATTCTTATGATCATGTCCGGTTTAACGCTATATTTTGTGTATGGAAGAAAAAGCAGAAGCTAGAGTCATACATCATGTCACAGGCTCCGCCCTTTGAAAGGAAGATCCCATGGAATGGTTAACAATGAACTGTTTATAAAGCTGGGCCTGGCAGCTCTGCTCGGCTTTATTATCGGATTGGAGCGCGAGATTAAGAGAAAGCCGCTGGGCTTGAAGACGAGCTCCGTCATCGCGATCATTAGCTGCTTGCTTACAATCGTCTCCATGGAGTCCGCCTACCTGGCGACCAGAAGTGAGCATGATATCACTATCCAAATGGATCCGCTCCGGCTTGCCGCGCAAATCGTTTCGGGAATCGGCTTTCTAGGGGCCGGTGTCATTCTGAGGCGGGGCAACGACCATATCTCGGGCTTGACGACAGCCGCAATGATCTGGGGCGCCGCCGGAATCGGCATTGCCGTTGGAGCGGGCTTCTTTATAGAAGCGATCATGGTGGTCGTGCTGCTGATCGTCAGTGTAGAGCTGATTCCCTTCTTGCTGGAGAGGCCGATGAAGCGGCTGGGGAACGAGCATCTGATTCTAATCACGGTCGACAAGCCGTCCAGCCTGGAGCAAATCATCGATAATATCCAATCGCAGAAAATCCGGATTTCACATTCACGGATAAAAGATATTAAAAAGGACGCTGTCCATTTACTTGAGCTTCGGACAAAAGTGAGCTCTAACAAATCGATTACGAATTTATACCACACCATTTCCGGTATGGAAGGGGTCGTATCGATCGAAATTTCGAATTAGGAAGGAATTCAGTATACATGTCTTGGATCATTCAATCCAATCAGCCAGATCAAGCAAGCTTGTTTCAAGAGGAGAGCCTTTATTTTACGGGAAACGGTTATTTGGGCGTGCGCGGAAACCTTGAGGAAAATGACAGTCTTCCCAATACGTCCGGCACGATTCGCGGAACATATTTGAACGCGTTCCACGATATTACTAGCATCGCGTACGGGGAAAAATTAAACGCGTTTCCCGAAACCCAGCAGAAGCTCGTTAATGTCATGGATGCGCAGACCGTGCTGATTTATTTCGGCGAAGAGGGCTGTAGGGAGCGGTTTGCACTGGACGAAGGCGAGATAATAGAATACCGCCGTATTCTTCATATGGATAAAGGATATGCGGAAAGGTATGTGCATTGGAGATCGCCGCAGGGCAAGGAAATCAAGCTGCGCTTCAAGCGCATCGTCTCCTTCCGCGACAAGGAACTGTTTGTTCAGGAAATTTCATTAGAGCCCGTAAATTATTTCGGAGCCGTAACCGTCGTGTCGGTATTGCGGGGCGACGTATCGAACTTTGCCGATCCAAACGATCCGAGGGTCGGTTCCGATCATGTCAAGCTGCTGCGGGTCACGGCGGCGGAGGCGGAAGGCAGCAGAGCCGGGATAGAGATGGAAACACTGCGCTCCAAGCTTCGCGCCGCTTGTGTTTCTACATGCCGGGTCAATCAGGGCGGAAGGCAGCATATCACCCGAACAGATGAGCGTATCGAGACAGTGCTTGCTTTCGAGTTGAGGGAGAAGGTCGTCTTAACGAAGGTTAATATCTTCACCGATTCGCTCCGGCATGGAGAGGCACCTCTGCAAGCCGCCTACGAACTGAGCCTTAAATTGTCCAGCCTGTCCTTCCAGGAGGTCGCGGAAGGCCAACGCAGCTACCTGGACGAATTCTGGCGCCAGGCGGACGTTCGAATCGGAGGAGATCCGGCCCTTCAGGAAGGCATCCGCTTTAATCTGTTCCACTTGCTTCAATCGGCAGGCCGCGACCGCCATTCGAATATAGCAGCGAAGGGCTTGTCGGGCGAAGGGTATGAAGGCCATTATTTTTGGGACACCGAAATTTATATGCTGCCTGTCTTTTTGATGACGAACCCGGAGCGTGCTAAGTCGCTGCTTCTTTATCGCTATTCGATATTGGACGGCGCACGGGCTCGCGCACGGGAAATGGGCCACGGTCAAGGCGCGTTGTTCCCGTGGCGAACCATATCGGGCGGAGAGTGCTCATCCTACTTTCCGGCTGGCACCGCCCAATACCATATCAGCGCGGACATCGCTTACAGCTTTGTTCAATATTATTTGGTCACTGGAGACTTTGAATTTATCGAGCGCTATGGAGCAGAGCTTCTGATTGAGACGGCCCGCCTGTGGATCGATACGGGCCATTACCACGATGGAAAATTCAAGATCGACGCGGTAACTGGACCGGACGAATATACGGCGATCGTCAACAACAACTATTACACAAATGTGATGGCTAAATATAATTTGAAGTGGGCCGCCCGCACGGTGGCGGAAATGAAGGAGCGCGCTCCCGAGGCGTTAGCCGAATTGGCTGGAAAAATCGGACTGAAGGAAGAAGAAATCGACGAGTGGCTGAAAGCCGCGGAACAGATGTATTTGCCTTATGAATCGGCACTCCATATCAATCCTCAGGACGACGCCTTTTTGCAAAAGCGAGTTTGGGACTTCGCCGGAACGCCGACGGATCACTACCCGCTCCTGCTGCATTATCATCCACTGACGTTATACCGTTATCAAGTTTGCAAGCAAGCTGATACGGTGCTCGCGCACTTCCTGCTGGAGGACGAACAGGATGAATCGGTCATCCGGGCCTCCTATCACTATTATGAGAAAATAACGACGCACGATTCCTCACTGTCTTCCTGCGTCTTCAGTATTATGGCCGCAAAGATCGGAGAGCTTGACAAGGCGTATGATTACTTTATCGAAACGGCGAGGCTGGATCTGGACAATACGCATGGAAATACGAAGGACGGCCTCCATATGGCCAACATGGGCGGAACCTGGATGGCGATCGTGTTTGGTTTCGCTGGACTGCGCATTAAGGACAGCGGCTTGTCGCTCGCGCCGGTTCTCCCTAAGCAATGGGATTCTTATTCGTTCACGATTCTATATTTGGGAAGACGCTTGTTAATCAGCGTGGATCAAAACGAACCGAAGGTCACCTTGCTGTCGGGTGACGAATTGACGATCCGTATTTTCGGACGGGAAGTGCGTTTGACTTCATAAAGCAACAGCCCGTCAGCTTGATGGGATGAATAAGGGGAGGAAGCAAATTATGGCCGACAAGCCAATCGAAGCGGTTGTGTTTGATTTGGACGGCGTCATTACGGATACGGCTCATTTTCATTATGTAGCGTGGAAGAAGCTGGCTGAACAACTGGGCATAACCATTGACGAGGCCTTCAACGAACAGCTGAAGGGCGTTAGCCGACTGGATTCTTTGGAGCTAATTTTGCGTAAGGGGAAGCAGAAGTACGAATATACCGAGATGGAAAAGGAACGGATGGCGGATGAGAAAAACGCTCATTACTGTCAATTGCTGACGCAATTAACGCCGAACGACATCCTGCCCGATATTCCAGAATTGATCACTTCGATCAAAGAGGAAGGCATCCCGATCGGTCTTGCTTCGGTATCCAAAAACGCAACAACCGTGCTGCGATCCTTGCGCTTGGAAGGTACGTTCGATTACATCGCGGACGCCGCGCGAATTAAGCGATCCAAGCCGGATCCTGAAATCTTTTTGACCGCGTGCGCTGGATTGGGAGCCGACCCTCGGCACTCGATCGGCATTGAGGATGCGGCCGCGGGCATCCTGGCGATTAAAGCAAGCGGCATGTTCGCCGTGGGAGTCGGCCCCTCTCTATCCGGTGCCGACTATCTGGTGGAATCGACCGATCGATTGCGCTGGGATGAGATCAAGTCGTCGTATTTAATGCATACCGCGATCAACCATTAACCGACTATTGTCTTCGTCAATAGTCCCGGCTTTCCGCTGTTTGAAGCGGATGGCGAGGCGAAGCCCCTTCTGCTGTTAAATCAGCAGAAGGGGCTTTTGATTCCATTTACCAAGCCCGCCGATCAGTTTGGTTAAAGTCGATCGAAGGTATTCAATGAAAACTGCTAATAATCCGCCATATTAGCTTGCACAATTTGAATGCAATATCCGAATAATTGCTTAACACTTGATCTATTTTGAATTATATGGTTATATTTAAGTAATCACTTAAATACTTAAATATAAGCAGGTGATAAGCCTTGTTCAATAACACTGTATATAAAGCGCTGTCTGATGAAAATCGCAGAAAGATACTGGACATTCTTCTCGACGGGGATCGAACTGCCGGGGAAATCGCTGAGCATTTTGAGATGAGCAAGGCCGGCATCTCCCAGCACCTAACCGTGCTTAAAAATGCCAAGCTCGTCTATACAGAAAAACATGGTCAATACGTCATTTACTCTCTCAATACGACGGTATTTCAAGACGTTCTAAAGTGGCTGCTCAAATTCAATAAGAAGCAAGAGACGGCGTCCACACCTCGAGAAGCAGAACGAAGGGATGTAAAGGGCTATGACCCAACGTGACATTGGAGGGTGAGCTGTCGGGGGAATGGAGTGGATATCCAAGGTGCGGTCATATGATTCGCCTAAAGATTGGGAACAGCATCTCAACCTCTATTCCCGCCACCGGTTTCTTCAGAAAATACTGTCACATTTACATAATTTTTACTCATTCTGAGATGGTCGATGGTTGGAAATCTAAGAACGAGTGAGAAAGCGTAAGAAAACATTAAATTATAGTGGGAGGAATCATAATGCAATTCATTTCTATGTGGTTACTATTTACTATCGCTACTCTGTCAGGGTTCTTTTACTATGCAGCTACAGCGGACTTCATCACTGCTTTTCTACACCCACTTACGATGCTTCTCATTATCGCTAACGCCATCATTCTTCCACGCCTACAAAGCCTGAAACCCTATTACGAGCGTTTCAAAAGTGGTATCTTCACCATTTTCATTACGCTTCTGTTCATCATTCTTGTCGTCCACGTCGCAGTAATTGCCTTTCAATCTGGATACACCTTCGATTTGTTCATTATCGTGCCATTGTGCGTTGGCACCGTTTTAATTATCACCGGTAACACGCTGCAACGCTTTAGATTGCCAGATAATTCAACTGTCAATCGCATCTGGAACCAATGCATCCGTCCGTTTTCAAGGATTCTCGTCATCAGCGGCGCCGTTATGATACTCACTATATTCTCCCCGGGGATGATGACAATCTTCTTCATCATACTTGGCGTTATGATCCTAGCATTAATGATCAGCTTTTCCAAAGGGGTGAAAACTTTATGAAAAAGGTAAAGAAAACAATTATCGTTTCCGTTTCAGTCTTACTGTTACTTTGTTCTATGCTTATTGCAATTGGCGCATTATACGAACAGTACACACTCAGGAATATCTTTCAAGACTATCCGCCACCAGGTGAACGGTTTGATATTGGCGGTCGTTTCCTCCACGCCAACGTTCAAGGTGATAAGTCTGATGAAACACCTACTGTCGTCATAGAAGCCGGAACCGGTAGTTGGTCAGAGGATTGGAAAATCGTTCAGCAGCAGCTATCTAAAGACGTGCAAGTCGTCACCTATGATCGGGCCGGATATGGTTGGAGTGACCCCTCTTCAGAGCCGTTAAGTTCAGAACAACTCACCTCCGACTTGCATGCGCTTCTCGAAGAGGTGGGTGTCGATACACCGATTATACTCGTCGCCCACTCTTCTGGCGGAATTTATTCACGTATGTATATAGAGCACTATCCTAAAGATGTCATGGGACTCATCCTAGTCGATGCCCGGCACGAAGGCTTTTCCGAGCAATTTTCTGAATATACTGAGGCCATGCTCGCAGCCGAAACTCAAAAATGGAACAGCTTTCTTGCACGCATCGGTGCAATCCGGTTAATGAACGGCATATTTGCCCCTGATCACCTTCCGGAACAGTTTGACACCGATGTCTACATGAATGTTTTATGGGATAGACACTTCTTCGATATAATTACTGAAGAGGTTGGCAACATGCGCCGTTTTGAACGCGAGCTTTCGCCGCTTCCCGAAGGTATACCGATAACTGTCATTACACCGGACACCCATTATATGAACGCCGTTGAACTCGGATTTTCTAAGGATGATGAACTCCTATTACAACAAGGATGGTACGACCATCAACAGGCCTTTGCTGCCGAGCGCCATGTAATAGCTGAAAATAGTACCCATAACGTTATGTTTGACCGACCAGAACTGATTGTTGAGGAAACGCTCCGCATGATTAAGACTATACAAAAAGAAAAAAACTGGATAGGGATGGGAAAACCCCAAAACTAAGTCCTTTCGCGAATGGCAGAGCCTACGATATAGGGATCGTTGCTTAGCGGGCACAATTGTAAAAATAAAATTAAAAAGAGGGCTGTCAGAAGTCAGTTTTCACTGACTTTCTGGACAGCCCCTTCTTAGGTTGAAAATATGCTTAGAGTACTCTTACGACTGCATTTCGTCTTCGATTCGCTTCATGAACTCTTCAGCGGCACTGTAGCCGAGCTGCTTGAGATACCAATTGTTAGCCGCCGCCTCAATCAGACCCGCCACGTCACGTCCCGGCTGAAGCTGGACTTCGATATGTGGAATCTTAACGCCAAGATATTCTGTGAACTGAGGTACCACTTCCAGCTCATTGTTCAGAGAATCCTCCTGCCATGGAGATAATTCAATGTCGAGCACAATTCGCGTCTCGTCCTGAAAGGCCCTGCGCCCGTATTGGCGTACCACATTAATCAGGCCGACACTGCGCAGCGCGAGAAACTCCCTTGTTGTTTCGTTATGTGTCCCGAGAAGAGTCGTTGGGCCGAGCTTCTTAAGCACCACAATATCATCCGCCACGAACCGGTGGCCTCTTCGGATGAGCGTGTGGGCTGTTTCGCTTTTGCCGATCCCGGATTTGCCCCGGAGCAGGATGCCTATGCCCGATACATTCACACATACTCCATGGATCGATATCTCCGGCGCAAGTGCCTTGATCAGATAGCTATCCAGCTTGGCGATAAACTCCGTCGTCGTCTCCGTTGTCCGCAGCAGCGGAATCCCCTCCTGTTCGCAGAACAGGATCAAATATGGGATTTCCTGCTGCCCCGACGTTACAATAAAGCATGGCGGATGATATTTGACGATGTTTCCGATATGCAGCTTGCGTTCCTCTACGCTAAGCGTTAATAGATAGGTAATTTCTTTGCGGCCGAGCACCTGAACCCGGTTCATAGGAAAAAAATCAAAATATCCGACAAACTCCAGCCCAGGTCTATGCGTCCGTGGACGGGTAACTTCGCGATCCATGTGGTTGGCTCCGGCAAGAACTTCCAATTGGAACGTTTCCTTAAGTTTTTGAACAGTGATCGTCTTCATGTTGTACTCCTCCTGCGGCTATGGCGCCCTGAACACGCCTGATATTCAATAACACCGATTTGGGATATATTCAACATCCAGTATGCTTGTTCCTGCAAATTATATGTCTTCAGAAGGAACTTGAGTCTCCATTGCCCCCTCTTCACTCCCTCTTCTTCAACAACAAATTATATGTCATCTACAGAAGTGTGCATTATTTCATCTATCAACAAAATCGATTAGCAGGAATAAAAAATAGCAGACCCGCTAAAAGACGGAACCTGCTATTTTTGTTGCTTAGAAGCTAAATATACGATTTTTCCAGCCGTTCAACTTAGCAAAAGCTTCAACAAAATAATAATCACCATAAATTAAAGAAACGTTAATATTGCTGTTTGCTGGCTTGTGGCCAGTACCACCTATCAAGATGGCTTCATGCCCTGGCTGATCCCAGGTTGCATAATGCTCGCTTAACGCATACAGCATCCGTTCGGCAGCGGATAGGTAAATGCGCTTCTCATGCTCATCCAAATGCTCTGCAAGCTCCATTAAGCCTGATGCAGCGATAGCAGCAGCAGAGGAATCGCGAGGCTCGCCCTCAAGGGTCGGCAATCTAAAGTCCCAATAAGGAATAGAGTCATCAGGCAGTGCGGTAATAAAGTGATGGGCGACACGTTTTGCAGCAGTTAAATATTTGTGATCCCCGAAATGTCTGTAGGCTAAAGATAAACCATAGAGCGCCCAAGCATTCCCTCTGCTCCATGCAGAAGTAGGTGAATAGCCTTGTCCGCCTATTTGCTCTATAAATTCGCCTGTCTGTGGATCAAAAGAAAGAACATGACAGGATGAACCATCATCGCGAATGCCATATTTCAAGAAAGTATCTGTATGCTTCATCGCAACATGTTGATAGCGCGGGTCTCCTGTCGTTTTCGTCGCCCAAGTTAGAAGCGGTATATTCAGTAAACAGTCGATAATAGCCCAGCCCCGATAATCAACGCCATCTTCAACATTCCAAGCACGAATAAATTCGCCTGCTGCATTATAACGGCCCATTAAAAAATTTGCGGCCTTTAATCCAATTCTTAACGCTTCTTGATCACCTGTCCATTCATACTTGCATACCGCTGTCGGTAAAAATTGAAATCCCACATCATGATGAAGTTCCACGGGATAATCCTCAAAGCAAAGGTTAAGCTTGTGATCCCAGTCCCAGGCAGCAGCTTTGTAAACTTCATCTCCCGTATAGTCGTACATCACCCACAGCAGCCCAGGCCAAAAGCCGGAAGTCCACCAATCGTGGGCATTATCATCATATTTTCCGTCTGCACCTGCGACGTGCGGTGATTTTTCTCCAATTAATGTGATCATACGCTTTACTTTTGCATCCAGTTTTCGCATCATTTCTTCTTTATATGCAATATCCATTTCGTCACTCTCCTCTAATTTTTATTATAATGTCTGACAAGACGCCGAAATTGCAGTACAATGATTAAAAATGTTCCCCTATTAACTTTCGGAGGAGTAATTTTGAGAACGTTATATCAGCATTTTAATTTCACGCAGCAACCCTTTATTTGGTCATATGAAAATTGTACGACAAGCGATTTTCATGGGTATTATCATTGGCATAGGGGTTTTGAATGGTTAATTATTGAAGAGGGCAAAGGGAACGTTGTAGTCAATCAGCAGACATACCCTATAAAACCTGGTATGGTGTTCTTCTTCCTGCCTCATCAACTGCATAATGTCCACGTTCGGGTAAGTGAAAGCAGCCCATATGTACGTACAACGATTCATTTAGAGCCTTCTGCCATTGCTTCCTATTTGAACAGCTTCACCGTTCTCAAGGATCTCTTTACACGAGTAGAAAAAGGACTCATTAGACAGCAAGCAGTATCATTAAACGAAAGCATGCTTGAGGCTGTCAGGAGCACCTGTAGTGATTTCGACAGATATAGCAAATTCAGACCTTCGATAGCAGCCAACGAACAGCTTGGCTTATTTATGTTAAGAATGCTGACGATTTTAAAAAATGATTTAATTCCAAATGAGGGGCAGAAAAGCCAGCGAAGAATTACCGTTTCAGAAAAAGTTATGGATTGGATTGAAACGCATTATATGGAATCGTTTGAATTAGATAGGCTTGCGGCAGACTTGCATTTATCGAAGGGGTATTTATCTCGAATATTTCGTGAGGAAACAGGCACGAGCATTACTGGGTATCTCACTGTCCGAAGATTGCAGCAAGCATGCATCCTGCTCCAAACCTCGAACCAATCGATTGAAATCATCGGCGAAAAGGTAGGCCTGCCTAATGTTTCTTACTTTATTAAGCTATTCAAAAAATCGATGGGCATTTCCCCTCACCAATATCGTTTAAAGCTATAACTTCCCCGTTCTTGATATATCGATTGATTAAAACTCCAAAGCCCGTTACGATTAATTATAAGGATACTTGTCCAAGGACTTATCTTTTAAAATAAAAAAAGTACATTGACTGTAAGCCGCGTGAAACGGGAATCCTTGAACGTTTTACGGGGCTATTTATAAATACGCACATTCCGTCCCATACTTAGGTCTATCAACTTGTGAAACGACTGACATCTAGCCGATCTTTCAGGAAAGGAGAGAACAGACGCATGGAGAAGGAGTTTATATTGACACAAAAGCTGTTGACCCTGCTCGATTCTGAATATCGATGGTTTACCTTGGCCGAGATTGAAGAGCAGATTGGCGTATCAGACAAAACGATCCGTAAAATTATTGACGAAACCAAGGAGGAGCTTCCTCCTTCGATGTATATTGAGATTTCCCGAGGAAAAGGCGTTATTCTCCATTATGAGAAAAGGAATGTGGCGATCGGCGAAGTCATTTCATCCATGTACAGACAGAGAACCTTATATCAACTGCTCGATTTGCTATTCGCCGAGGGGGGACGCAACTCACTGGAAGAGTTGGCCGACAAGCTGTATATGAGCTCTTCATCGCTGAAAAAGCTGATTATCCGGTTAAACAACTATGAGTTGAAGCGATACAATTTGCGCATCGCGTATTCCATGCCTGAGGTCAAAGGCAGTGAAATTAATATCCGTTATTTTTACTGGAAATTGTATTACGATGCCTACGAATTTTCCGGCTGGCCGTTCCCCGGCATAGACCAGGCTCAAATCCACGAATACATCACGGCAGTCGAGTCGGAGAATGATATCGTGTATTTCCTCAAAGCCAAGCGAAGTTTGTCCTTTCTGGCAGCCATCATTATGACGAGGGTACTGCAGGGCAAATATGCAGACGTTCCCAGAGGTCAATACGACTGGGAGAGCAGCATGCTCCATTCATCCGTTACCGCATTGGCCCGAGCGCTTGAGCAGCAGTATTCCATTCATTTGCCGATGGACGAAATCCGGTTCTTACAGGCTATGTTCAGTTTAGGCCAATACAACTATTATGATGAAGCGAAAGTCAGTACGATGATAGCGATGGAGAAAACCAATCTCGTGCAGATCCAAGAGGAAAAATATCAAATCGTCAATCACTTTCTCATGCTTGCGCTTGCCGCTTTCCCTGCCATTGATATGAATGACCGGTTCATCTGGGAAATCGGAGAATTCTTCGAAAAGCTGCGGCTGGAAAATGCGCTTCCCGATATAATCGCGGTCTCGACAAGCAGCCTGACAGAATATGTCCAAAGAGGATGCAGTCCCATGTATCAGAGAGTCAAGAGCTGCATGCAGGAATGGAGGCAGTCGTATCCCGGTATTTTGTATAACGACTATCATCTGACCAAGCTGACGTTATTGATCATCTCCAGCATGCGCTATAACAGCAAAAGGGCCTTTCTGCTGATCGGCGAGGAATTCTCCATCCGCCATTACGTCGCCAAGCTTATCAAGAATGAAATCGGTGACGAATTGATCATCAACACCTCCATTTTGGAAGGTCTTACTGATGAGATGATTCAGAAGCACGGCATCGATTTTGTGATCAGCACATTTCCCGTTGAGCTGAATTCGGTACCGGTAGTCATCATTTCAACGATACCGACCAAGCGGGATCTGGAAAATATCCGCAAGGAACTAATGCAGCCATGAGACCTCATGGTTGCATTTTTCCGTTAAGCTCCGTAACTTTCTGGTCTTGGTTATCGCTCCGATTCTTACTATGATGAAGGCAGATAGATAATAAAGCGCTTTCCTAAAGGAAGCCAGTAATCAGGAGGAGCAGGATGAGTATACATCTAGGAGCAAAACAGGGAGAAATCGCAGAACGTGTGTTGCTGCCCGGCGATCCTTTACGGGCAAAGTTTGTAGCAGAGCACTTTTTGGAGGAGGTGTATTGTTACAACGAAGTGAGAGGCATGTATGGGTACACCGGCCTTTATAAAGGGGTTCCGGTTTCTGTCCAAGGTACAGGAATGGGCAACCCGACCATGAGTATTTATGCTACAGAGCTGATCCAGGATTACGGGGTCAAAAAGCTGATTCGCATCGGTACATGCGGCGCCATGCAAAAAGAGCTTCAGGTTCGCGACATCGTACTGGCCCAAGCCGTATCTTCGGACAGCAATTTGATGGAAAAAATATTTTATGGCTGCAATTACGCGCCAACAGCCGATTATGGCCTGTTAAGCAAAGCCCATCAACTAGCTCGGGAGAAGCAAGTAAATGTCTTTGTCGGGAACATCTATAATTCCGATGAATTTTACAGGGAAACTCTGGATCGTCTTCATAAATTTATGGATTTCGGAGTGCTCGCGGTTGAGATGGAAAGTGCTGCCTTGTACACGCTGGCTGCCAAATACGGCGTAAGGGCTCTGTCCATATTAACGGTAGGCAGTCATCTGCTGACCAATGAACGCTCGTCCCATCAAGACAGCGAGAAGTCCTTCCATGACATGGTGGAGGTAGCACTCCATACCATCTTGGCTGACGAATAATCTTTAGTTGAATTGCTTTTATGACAAACTATGCTCTAGGGGGAATAAGCAATGGAAATCAAGCGCGGATTTAAATATGATTTTTCGTTGTTGGCCATCTTGTTAATTCCGATCGGTATCGCAATTAACTTTGTCGGTGCGCAAATTGTGCTGCTGCTCAAGCTGCCGATCTACTTGAACACCATCGGAACGATTCTGACAGCCATGATCGGCGGCCCTTGGGTTGGTATGGTTACGGGGGCCAGTACCAATCTCGTCGTCGGAATAACGAATCCGGTCTCGTTCGCATTTACGCCCGTACAAATGGCCGTCGGTCTTATGGTCGGCCTGCTGTCCATGAAAGGCATGTATACGAAGCTGTGGAAAGTGATCTTGTCTTCATTCGCCGTCGTACTGACCGTACTGGTCGTTGCATCTCCGATCCAGGTGCTGATGTTCGGCGGAGCGACCGGCAACTCCTCGGATGCCGTGGTTGCTACATTCCTGGCTTCCGGGCAGCAGATCTGGACGGCGGTATTCTCAACCAAAATTCTGGTGGAAAGCGTCGACAAAATCATCAGCAACGTCATCGCCTTTATCATCGTTATGAAGATGTCCCCGAGATACTTGTCCAAGCTGAACTACGGCACGATTTTCATCAAAAAGAAATGACGTATAGTCAGTAATGGGTACGCTTTCAGAAGGAGGGGGTTCTTGTGAATAACGAACGGTCCATGTTGAGCCGTCTTTATCCAACAACCAAGTTTATGATTACTGTCGCTTTATGTTTGGCTGCATTTATCGTACCCGGCTATGGGTTCAGCTACGCCATTCTGCCGATTTGCATGGTGCTGGCCTACTTTGCCGGCAGCTTCAAGGAGTTTTCCAATCTCGCGGTCAAGGCACTGCTGATGATTGTAGTATTTATCTTTATTCTGCAAAGTTTCTTCTATCCCGGCAATGATATTCTGTGGAGCTGGAGCATTTTTTCCATCAAGCGGGAAGGTGTTGAATTCGCCCTGTTCCTGACCTCCAAAATCGTGGCGGTAGCTTCGGCATTCATTCTGTTCTTCCGCATCACCAAGGTTAAGGATTTGGTTCATTCGCTGGAACAGATCGGCTTGCCGTCCAAGGTAACCTATGTCATCTTGTCCACGCTGCAGCTCATTCCTGAGATGAAAAAGCTGACCCATGTTATCATGGACGCACAAAAAACAAGAGGCGTTGAAACCGAAGGCAAGCTGCTTGTCCGCATGAAGGCCTTCCTGCCGACACTTAGTCCGCTTATTCTCGGATCTGTGGCAAGCACGGAGGAACGGGTACTAACGCTGGAATCGAGAGCGTTCTCGGCCAATGTTAAAAAAAGCAGCATCTACAAACTGGAGAAAACAAAGCATGACCGGCTGATTCAAATTCTGCTGATTGTACTGCTTGCTATCTTAATCGTCTGGAGAGTTGCGCTATGAGTATAATTACGATCAAGAATCTATCATACCAGTATCCGATCAGCGAGTCTGATGCACTCAAGGGAGTGAATATAACCATCGAAAAAGGCAAGCTGTATGCACTGGTTGGTGCCAACGGGGGCGGAAAAACGACCCTGTGCAATGTCATCCGCGGGTTTATCCCCCACTTCTATAAGGGGGATCTGCGCGGCGAGGTGCTGATTGAGGGCAAGGATATCCGTGAATGGGAAATGGGCGAGCTCTCCCAAAAAATCGGCTATGTCTTCCAGAATCCTTTTACACAAATTAGCGGCGTGAAGGATAACGTGTTCGAAGAGATTGCATTTGGCCTGGAGAATCTGGGCATGGAGCCTGAACTCATCCGCGAGAAGGTGGATCAGGTGATCCGGATGCTGGAGATCGATTATTTGCGGGATAAAAACCCGTTTGAGCTCTCCGGCGGTCAGAAGCAGCGGGTTGCCCTAGCTTCGATCATCGTGATGGAGCCGGATGTGCTGGTGATTGACGAGCCGACCTCGCAGCTTGATCCGAAGGGAACGGAAGAAGTGTTCAAGATTATCGAGCTGATGAAGAAAAAAGGAAAAACCATCATTCTCGTTGAGCACAAAATTGAGCTGATTGCCGAATATGCCGACTATATCATCCTGCTAAACGAGGGTGAAGTGGCTATGCAAGGAAACACGAGAGAGATTCTTACCGATGAGCGTGCACTTGCGTTCGGGGCTGCGCTCCCCCAATATTCGCTGTTCGGCCTGGAAATGCGCAAGCGGCAGATGGAGCTTGGCAGCATCCCGTTAACGGAAAAAGAAGCCATCGAAGCCGTGAAGACATGGATGAAGAAGGGGGTTAAAGCATGAGCTTTCTGACTTTGACGAATGTTTCCTTTGCCTATCCGAACGGCTACAAAGCGGTAGATCGAGTCAACATGTCCTTTAGAAAGGGCGAATCCGTTGCCATTGTCGGCCAGAATGGGGCGGGTAAAACAACGACCGTCAAGATGATGAACGGGCTGCTCAAGCCTTCCGAAGGGGATGTCATCATCGATGGCTGGAATACGCGGGATTATACCACCGCACAAATATCGAGAAAGGTCGGCTATGTGTTCCAAAACCCGGACGACCAGATCTTTCATAACGATGTGTACAGCGAGATTGAATTCGGCCCCCGCAAGCTGGGTCTTCCGGAGGAGCAGGTCAAAGCGAACGTCATGAAAGCGGCAGAGCTGGCAGGCGTCGTTCCATTTCTTAAGGATAATCCTTACAATTTGCCTTATTCCATGCGTAAATTCGTTACGATTGCCTCCGTGATTGCGATGGATTCCAGTGTCATCATTCTGGATGAGCCGACAGCGGGCCAGGATATTCCGGCCATGGAACGGCTCTCCCGTCTGATCGAAGCATTAAACAAGGAAGGAAAAACCATTATCACGATCACGCATGATATGGAATTTGTCGTAAACAACTTCCATCGAGTCATCGTCATGGCGAACCGCCAGGTTATTGCGGATGACGACAAGCGGGCCATCTTCTGGAATCTGGATGTACTGGAGCAGGCGATGCTGAAGCAGCCGCATATCAGCAGGCTCAGCTACTCCCTGGATATCGGCAACAAGATCCTGGCGATACCGGAGCTTGCGGACGAGCTTGCCAAGCTTAAGTGAGGGAATAAGGGAGTGACGACAATATGGAGCAGGAGCAGGTAAAGCACATCCTGTTGGATGTGGATACCGGCGTGGATGATGCCCTGGCGCTCATCTTTGCCGTAAAATCCAATAAGCTGCATATAGAAGGCATTACAACGGTATTTGGCAATGTGGATGTGAAGCAGGCGACGGAGAATACGCTCCGGGTGCTGGAATTGGCGCAGCCCCGTTACGAGATTCCGGTTGCCATGGGGGCGGACGCCCCTTTGTTTCGCCCCCGCCGCGAGAATGTAACCGCCATTCATGGAGCCAACGGCCTGGCCGGGTATGAACTGCCTGAGACGCGCCAATTGCCGGTGGACGAGAGAGCGTCCGATTTCATCGTGCGGAAGGTGCGGGAACAGGCACATGACATTACCCTAGTATTCACCGGCAGGCTGACCAATTTGGCGGTGGCGCTCGCCAAGGATTCGTCGATCGCGAAGAAGGCGGAGCTCGTGTTGATGGGAGGCGCCATCAAGGTGCCGGGCAATACGACGCCCGTGTCCGAGGCCAACATCCACGGTGATCCAGAAGCGGCGCACCGGGTGTTTGAGTCCGGGATTCCGATTACGATGGTAGGTCTGGACGTAACCGGGAAGGCCAAATTCAGCGAAGCTCATTTTCATAAGCTCATGAACGGCTTTACGGATGAACAGGCAGAATTAAGAGCATTCATGCATCATATATTTACATTCAGCTTTGAGGCAAGCGACCGCTTGAACGAGGGTAAATACCGGCTGATGCACGATCCGCTGGCTCTGGCTGTCGTCGAGGATGCTTCCCTTGTGGAGACGGAGGATTATTACGTCTATATTGAGACGAAGGGACAGGTATCCTCTGGAGCGACGCTGGTCGACTTCAGACATCCGCAGTCACGGATCAATGCCTCCGTATGCATGCATGTCCGTGAAGAGGCATTCCTTCAGCATTACATTCGCACGGTGCTGTCATAACCGTCAGAGGAAGGAGGAGCATGATTGATGCACCGAATATTATTGGATGTGGATACAGGAGTTGACGATGCGCTGGCGATTGCCTACGCTGTCCGATCCTCGGCTCTGGATGTCATCGGGATTACGACCTGCTTCGGAAACGTACCGATAAACCACGCGACACGCAATACGCTCCATGTGCTGGAACGATTAGGAGCCACCGGAATTCCTGTCGCTATGGGGGAAGCCGCCCCATTGTTCCATCCCTTTACGAAGGCTTATCCTGCCCACTTTCATGGCGAGAATGGACTGGGCAACCTGACATTCCCCGATCCGGCGGGCAAGCCGGTATCAACGCCCGCAGCGGCCTTTATGGTGGATCAGATCAGACGATACCCGAAGCAGGTGACTCTAGTCTGTATCGGCCCATTGACCAATCTGGCCGCGGCCATTATGCAAGCGCCGGAGATACCTTCGCTGGTTCGGCAGATTATCGTGATGGGCGGAGCCGTCAACGTGGCGGGCAACCGCCGTATGCATGCGGAAGCAAATGTATATTCCGATCCAGAAGCGGCCCAACTCGTCTTCCAATCCGGAGCTCCGATTACGCTGGTCGGACTGGATGTGACCATGCAGACCGAGCTCAGACTGGAGGATATTCAGCGCTGGAGAGAGCTGGATTCGGATCTGACCCGCTTTTTGGCTGATATTACCTCCTACTATATCGAAGGCTATTGCCAGGCCTTTAGCGATCGGGTAGGCTGTGCCCTGCATGATCCGCTGGCGGTAGCTGTTGCGATCGACCCCAGCCTGGTCGAGGTTCAGCCGATGGTACTCCAGATAGATTTGGAAGGCATCCACTCCTATGGCAGAACCATCGCCGATCTGCGTCCGCGTTGTACCGACCCGCCGAATGTCAACGTCTGCATCGGTGTCGATGCCAAGCGGTTTCAGAGGCATTTTATTCAGACATTGATGATATAAGCTGCTCGGATAAAATCGAAGTCGATGCTTTGGCCAAAGCTAACGGGGTCAGTTGATCTGGAAATCAAAGTTGGTGAGGTTAAGGGCAAAATCCTTCACAATAAATAATAGCAATGAACCACTCCGTTCCCGCTTCAGCGGATAATAGGGTGGTTCTATGCGATTTAACAATCCTCCTCACATTACCGAGGCCGAAAGTGATATGACGAAGCTTCTATCGCAGAAGGAACCTTTGTCGGCTATCGAGAAAATCAACATGACGTTTTAAGAGCTTAATATGTTCACCCTGTTCCCCAGAACTTAGGACACCATGGTCTGAATGCAAGATTTGCGAACAGTGTTCAATTCCTACCATCAATCCATTTCTCGCCAAAATTGTTCTGGATTCTCGATCTTCACATCATCATATTTGCATACAATCTCTTCAAGCCCGATCGGTGCGTCAAAACCAACTTCATACCATGGATTCATATCTGGTGGACCAAAACTAACCTTCAGCTTCTTTTCAGTTACATCAAATATCATACTTCTAAGTGTACCCATCCCACTTGAATAAAAATGACAGCATGGACCATACGGATACGGAGTTTGCAATAACCCTCTTATCTTATCTTCATTGATATAAGGCGCATCTCGCAATAATGTATTCCACACAGAAGAATAGCGCATTTCGGAATGCCAAAAGTGATATACATCAAATTCTTTCATTTCATGGCTCACATAATGATTTGTGGCGACCAATAAACCACCAACGGGTTTCCTCACAGCCATTCTTTTTTTGTCTGCTGTAAAGCTTGCCACCTCGAAAATTGAAACATTATTAGCAGCGTCCGCTACCAAGAAATTTGTATTCGTACATAATGGTATTTCTTCAAGCAAACATTGCGCTTCATAAACATCTTTACAGCGATCTAAAATGGCACGAATGGCGACCCAGAACTCACAACCATCCCCATCAAGAGGCTTCAAGTACGCAGTACTGGACATGGAAACGACGAGCCCGTATTCATTCATCCCGTCCATTCTTCCCGCATTTTGCAATGAGAACCCCATATGCTTTGGTTTTCCTGTTACCCGGGTAATGCATAAACTTCTTTCATCCCTTACAAAATATTCATAACTCCTTCCCACATAAAAATGCCCGTCGCTCGTGTTTGAAGGAAGCACTGCAAATTGACAGCAATGCTGAGAATCTTGATATGAATTCGCATAGCATAATATTTTTTCCGGCTCTATACCTATTTCATCAGCAAATCCTTGTATTTCATCCACAAAGCCTGGACATATTTTATCAATCAACATCATTCTCTTATGGGCCGTTACTGTAGAGATATAATCCTGTCCTTCCATCGGACTAATAAAATAAGCAATATCCTGCGGATATTTCTCTTTAAATGTAATCGCCCGCTGTTTACCCACCTCATAATTGCTTCCTTCAGCCACATGAATGTCAAAAATCATAGGGTCTTTTTTTTCGTTATTTTCCATATCCACCAACCTATTCTCTAAATAAAAATTATTAGTCAAGATATCTTCCATTTTCCACCGAAATCTTATCATATTAAAAAAATTAGGTCTAATGAATTTGAAAATAATCATTGGTGACCATCAAAAAAGCTGAACCCGATAGTTCAGCTTTCAAATGGACTCATGCCTGCCGTATTTACTTTCTCTCCTTCAATCGAAATCCCCATTCCTGTTGTAATTTTACGATAAAAACCAACACGGCTAGCTATACGACGGTCGGTTTCATCTAAGTTGCCTTCAAGATTGCCGTTAATGATCATAATGGTAACACCAAAGCCCGGCTGTATTAATCCTTTAGAAATATCCGACTCAGAGGGCGTCCAGCTGCCAACCATCACATCATGAGCGGAGGGCTTCGGAGGCTGCGGCGTCATCCAGAACAGGATAGCCGTCATAAAGCCTAACTTGCCATCGTTCACAATAAGCTCAGGCTGCTGAAGCAGCTTATCTTTGGTGCCATAAATAATTCCACTAATCAATCCGTAATTGTAGTTCCAGCTCAGCTGCATCGGCCCACGTCCATGATAAGACTTGCCCTCTACTGGCAGAAAGATGTCATGTGCTTCAACATAATTGACACTGGTGGTGTTAATATAAGATACTTCCTCATTCCAATACAAACCCCAAGCAAGTGAGCCTCCAGGGAATGTTGGCATACCTCCGCCCGTTTCGTGCGAAATATTGGCGAGAAAAGCTGCCAGCTCATGCTTTCGCTTCAAGTCAGACCCTTCTTTAATAAAGGAACCAAAATCAACCGTTTTCGATATAATTGGAACCGTCATATTTGAGGAGGTATTAAAGTTCGTATTCTGGTAGATGAGCGTTTCTGTCTTTGTTTCTTTATCTAATCGAAATATGCGACTGTTCTTAGTATCGTCCTGTCTGTATTCCACCTTATATTTGATATTAGCTACTTCCGTAACGGCAGCAATCAAATTGTTGTACGAATAATAGTCGGTTTGGTCTGCATTGTAATATGGTTGATTAGCGGCAAATTTGTGCCATTCCGTCGTGCCAATTCGATAGGGAAACAATTGTTCATACTTCTCTTGCGGCAGTGCACTTTGTACGGCAGCAACAGCATTGTCTGGTGAAAATTGTGGATCTATTCCACCCCACAAGGATATGACTTGGGAATCGGTAAGAACGCGGCTTTGGCTAACAATTAAATCATCTAAAGCTTCGGATTTCGCTTCACTTTTCATTTCACTTTCCCTCCAGTTTTCACTTTAGATGAGGTGGTTCATGGGGCTTGCGGTAATATGACAGGCAGTACAACGGCGCTAATAAAAAAGCTTTTTGCTTGTCAGCTTTGTTTCCATCCTCATCCTTCAATTCAGAAAATACAACTATAATTCCAATTATAGTAAGCGTTAAAATTGATTTCTATATGAGTAATCAACTATTTTGATAGACAATACCCTTATCTTCAGATCGAACATCCGTACGAATGAAACGAAAGGCACCCAGAATGGGTGCCTTTCTCTCTTAAAGGAGATTTATGAAGTTGTTTATTTAATTTGTTTCCATACGTCTGCTTTATTAGGAAGTTCATTATATGTCCACCATTTAGCTTCATAGGTAGCACCATCAAATTGCACTTTATCTCCACCTACATACGCTTTTTTGGCATCCCATTCCGGGTAAAGACTTCCTTCATTGCCTCCCCCGCCTGCTCCATCTTCAGTTGCTGTCTTCACCGTGAACGGAGATGATGCTTGTGATTTAATACCAGCACCATCAACAGCTACTACCGTAAACACATAAGAAGTGCCCGTTGAAAGTCCCGTTGCTTCATAAACCGCTGATGTCGACTTACCAAGCAAAGTATTATTTAAATAGATTTCGTACTGTGCAGCACCTTCGGAAGCTGTCCACATAAGAGATACGCTTGACGATGTGGTTTTCATCGAGTGAACACCTGTAGGTACTGAAGGGCCAGTAGGTCCCTGACCTGCATCACTAATTAATTTCCATACTTGCGTTTTACCAGGAGTTTCATTCTGTGTCCACCATTTAGCTTCATAGGTAGCACCGTTATATTGTACTTTAGCTCCACCTAAATACACTTTTGTGGAAGCCCATTCTGGGTAATTATTGTTATTGTCACCGCCGCCGCTATTACCTTCAGTGGATGTGGTAACTGTTACAGCTGGAGAAGCTTGTGATTTATCACCTGCTCCGTCAACCGCTCTTACTGTGTACACATAAGAAGTGCTGGCAGTAAGGCCTTGATCTACATAGGTATTTGTTGTTGAAGTTCCAACGAGAACACCGTTACGGTAAATTTCATAACTTGCGATTCCTGTTGGCGCTGTAGAAGCTGTCCACTTTAACGTTACACTTGTAGCTGTTTTGCTCGTTGCGTTAACATTTGCTGGAACAGTCGGCCCTTGTACTGCGCCACTGCTCACAATATTCGCATCGATGACTTGATAGAAGGCATTTGGTGTATCTGCGATTTCCCATACGCCAAGAATAAGATGATAACCTGTGCGATCAGCAGGGATATTGAATTGGTGTGAAGTCGTAGGATTTGGCTTCGCTCCGTTGTCATCAACAGAGAAGAGCAACTCAAGATCATCACGACCAAGTGGCTTATTTGGATCCCAATTTGCTTTCGTAATGTAATATTTCCATTCACTTGTTGCATGAGCAGCCGTTAGCTTCCAAGTAAATGTATTAAGACCTGTTTGTAAGGTTACTTTATTCCAACGATCAGCTTTTTGCTCATAAAGCTCTTTAAAAATACCGCCGCCCGTGATTTCTCCATCTACAGGACCTGTCGTCGGGAAGTTGCCAATCGCTTCAACACTTTGCGGTTCATATTGAATAGCACCACAGTTCGTATTCTCGCCTTGCTTACACATATAAGCACGGCTTGCTGGTGACTCGATATAACCGTGAGCGGAAGCACTATTTGCAAACACGGTTAACAATAAAAATCCTAGTATAAAAGTTGAAAAACCTACCATGAGTGCTTTTGCCTTGGAAGGCAAGCGAAGATTGAAATATTGCGTTGTCATTATTCTTCTCCTTTTTCAATAATTTTGTTGGTGAGGTTATTAGCCGATGGTTAATTCTAGGCTCCCACCTCTTGCAGTTAAATTTTTCACAACCGCACACCAATATTACCCATATTTGAGAGAGTTGGGTATAGGCTATAAGTAACTTTTGCAAATTTCGTAGAATATTGTCAACATGTAATGCAGCTAAATCATAATATTAAGAAAATATATTTGTTTTTTATAATATTTCGTTGTTTTTTGTAACATTTTGTTATCTATTTAACCTATGATAGATTCATATGCTAATTATTAGATATAAATCCCCCTCCAAATGTAAGGGGTACATAGAACCAAAGGCATCCTCTAAAGCAGAGAGTCTTGAATTAATTAATCGTTTTAGACTATATGAATTCCAACGAATCGAGGGGCTTTCGGAGTAAATTTATTGGGTATAATTACCTTGCGCAGGGTCGACTAGACTTCATTGAATCGAAAAATAAGCAGAGAGAAGGACTCTTCTCTCTGCTTATTTTGATAACAATTGGTTTGCTAACCTCCGATTTCTTTATCTTTTGCCATGGTTTAGATATTTTTAATAGTGTCGAATTTTAAAGATTTCAATATCATTGTCTCTGACCATAATGCGATAATGCCGGCCATAGTTGAGCTCGTAGCAGGCATCACCCGTAAGCTGAATATCTGCAGCTGGTACGTGGTCACCTTTGTAAGGAACTAATACAGTCAAGAAGGTAACCGTGCCGCTGTAAATTCCTTGGAATCGGACTCTTGTTGCAGGCCTTGCGATGTCATTCATATCGGACAGCCTTCCCGGCAGAAGCTCTACTTCTTCCTGGGGATACGTAAATATGGCAAGATTCGCAATGTCACTCGTGGCGATGACAGCCTCCGATGCTGCCTCTACCTCTGTATAATCCAAATGAAAATACCGCTGAACTCCGTTATGCTCTAAGCCTTCAACGCAATCTGCAATAACAATGAGTTGGTTATCCACCAAGGCCATATGACGATGATGAACAATAGGCTCATAATTCATATGGTAAGCGCTTGCTATTTGGTAGAAGCCCCTGTCTTCCACATTGTAAACTGCCCCGATCTTCTGTGGACCAAATTGAAATGAACTTATATACTCAAAATGATCCCTCTCATCAATTAGAAGAGTTGAATGATAGTTGGCGCTTTTAAATTGCTTGCGATCCTCATCCTCTCTATAGCAGAAAATACCGGGATCACAAATCATATTTTTCCCTAGTGCTGTAAAGTCAAAGCTCATGAGATCGATATGAGCGTGGGAATTTTGAATCGGGCTTCTGCATGTAAACAGAAAGCTCAGCGCCTCGAAGTCCCATCCGCTGCGAATAATCGCTTGATGAAGTGTTCGGTTCCAGAAGGTTGTAAGCTTATCGCATTCATAATGCTTGCCTTGCAGGGATTTCAAGTCCTCAGAGAACCGCTGTACATCTAAAGCACGCCAAACATGCTTGCTAGCCTCACGCACCGTCTCCTGAGTGCCGATCAGATTAGTTGCTAGCCCTAGCCATGTTAAATCATCTAACGCCATGTAGCCATAAACCGCCCCCATAACAGCCAGATTGTTGGCATGCGAATCTCCTACAGGCACACATTTTCCAGTTGGCCGCAGAGAATAAATAGAATAATCGAGGTTCTTGCGGAACAATTCCATGTACTTATCTGAGAACTGGAAACGAAAACGCTTGGCCAGTACGACAGCCAGCCCAAACCAAAACATACAGCCATTATGGTAGGAAGGACATCCCTCAATCTGGCCGCCGTCTTCGGTCAATTGCGCAAGGCAGCATCTCTCGATCCCCTCGATCGCAAAGGCTCTCCACTCTTCAGCCTCTCGCAGCTCTGGAAAATATAGTGCAGTTGTCAATATACCAAGGCATTCCATAAGAAAATGGTTATGATCCGCCTTAGGCCAAAGCAGCGGCGATACCTTGCGCAAGATCTTGATTTGCTTGTATACAACCTCTAAATACTGCTCCAATACGGCCTCTGTAAACATCTCTGTATGCCCCAGATGCTCTAATATTAGCGGCCAGGTCTTGTAATTCCGAATGCCGAGCTCTAGTGCCCGCAATGGATGGCATCCCTCAAAATAGCTGATCGGATAGTCGATCATGTCATCACGAATCTCGACCGTTCCGATCCAATCCAACATCTCTTCAATAACTTTGCGTCCGTATTTCTCATCCTGTGTTAAAGAATATGCTTCTAATAAGTCCTGCCAATGCGTCATTCGATTCAGCTGCCAGAGAAATTCATTATCATTATGTCTGATATCCAGCCAGCAGGGGGGACTCCCTACAAATTCACGCACGCCTCCTGTGCCTGGAAGTTTAAGAAATCCCCGATAAGCCTCCTCTGCATTGGTTATTGTTTCTCGAACAAGCTCTGGCATGTGATCAGAAATATAGGCGCTCTTGACTGCGATAGGTTCTAATCTAGACCGCAGGTTAGCTAATAATTGCCCGGTAGATATCGGTTCTTTCAACAAGGCTTGTATATTCATCTTTGTTTCTCCTTAAATAATAGGCTGTAGAGTATGACATCTACAGCCTATCCGCATTCTTCTATTTTTCTTCCAGCTCAGTAACATACCGATCATATGCAGCCTGGTTGATCTCTACCAGACGACGCGCATCCAGCTTTTCAAGCTCTTTGACAAATGCTGCATGATCTACTGGCTTCGCACCCAAAATCCATTGCTGTGTCGTTTCAGCAATATAAGTATCGATTTTAGGGGAAATCTTCTGGATTTCTCTTTGCTCCTCCGTTGTAAACTTCAGAACAGGATATTTATCCATGAATACTTGTTTTTCTTTATAAGCGTTAATACCTTCTTTCGCCAGAGGCAATGTCCATTGTTCTTCGTAGAAATAGTCTTGCTGGAAGCCAAAGCTGGATTGAGCTCCTGTCTCCCGAATCACATCTACAGGCGCTTTATCGGACTTCATCACTTTATCTGTGAAAATCGGCTTGCCATCGACCATCGTATACGTATCGCCTTCCATACCGAAGTTCGCCATTCTTCTGCCTTCTTCTGAGAACCAGAAGTCAAAATATTTAATAGTTGCAATCGGATCCGGGTTGCTGTGGGAGATTCCCCATCCAAAGTTTCTGGCGCGATCCCGTTTGGAAGGCTCTTTCACATTGCCATCAACATCCGCTGGCGGAAGCATAGGATTAAATTGGAATCCAGAAATTTTGCTCTCCAATTGCTCGTTATAATTCCCTGTCGAAGCGAAGAAGTCATGAGTTAAACCTCCAACGTTATCAGCAAGCAGAATATCTCTGGCCTTGCCTCCACGAGTGAAGATCTCTTTATCAATAAGCCCCTCTTTATACCACTGCGCCAGATTCTCCATGGCCACGCCATATTCGTTCTCTAGAGGCCCGTATATCACTTTGCCATCAAATGCCCGATAGCCTGGATATCCATTCCACAGCGCCATAAGTCCTTCAATTCCAAGGGAGGTATTTCTATGGAAAAATCCAATTTCGTCTTTCTTGTTGTTGCCATTAGGGTCATTATTCACGAATGCCGTTAATACATTATGCAGCTCGTCAACCGTTTTCGGTTCATCCAATCCCAAATTCTCTAACCAGTCTTTGCGGATAAACCAGCCTTTTTCAGCTTCTCCATCTTGGATGAATGGGATAAACCATATTTTCCCTTCTATATCCGAGGCCGCGCTTCTTACATCCGGATTGTCTTCAAAAAATTTCTTCAGATTAGGAGCATGCATGTCAATCAAATTATTAAGCGGAAGAAAAGCCCCTTCCGGACCAAACTTCAAGAAATCATTGGACAGCGCTTGCATAATATCTGGCAGCTGACCCGATGCCATGACGACACTAAAGGTTTCCGTAAAATCTGACACCGTACTCGGCAATGTTCCTTCCAGTGTCACATTCGTCATTTCTGCCGCTTTCACGAAGATCGGCCAGTCATTCTTAAATACGCCTGATTCTTTCGTTCCCAGATGAACCTTTAATTTAAGCGGCTTCTCAGAAGCCAGATTCGGGTTCTGACTGTCTTGTACCGCCGTTTCGGCTGGAGCAGCAGCTTCTTCTTTAGGTGATGATGACGATGAGCATCCTACAAGAGCACCTGCCAATAACGTTGTTGCAGCTAAAACACAAACGATCTTTTTCAATTTCATGAATGTCACCCCGATTTAGAATATATGATTTATCCTTTTACTGCCCCTACCAACATACCCTTTATGAAATATTTCTGGATATAAGGATACACAAGTACAATAGGTATAATTGAGACAATAATGGTAGCGTAAGTTACGGTGTCCGCAGATATAGTAGAAGAAAAGTCCAATGCAGCTGTAAATTCCGATTGCAGGTCATTTTCCACAACCATTTTCTTCAACAATACTTGAAGTGGAATCTTATCCGTATCCGTCAGCAGGATCATCGACCAGAAATACCCGTTCCATCTCTCAATGGCATAGAATAGTCCAACTGTCGCAAGTCCAGGCTTTACCAACGGTAAGTAAACTTTAAGAAGCACATGCAGATCATGGCCACCATCTACTTTCACCGATTCTTCCAACTCATCTGGCAATCCTTCAAAGCTTGTTCGAAGCAGAATAACCTTAAATGCATTACATGCAAAAGCTATAATAATACCTGTTCGCGTATTTATTAGCCCCAAATCTCTTAAAATAAGATAGAAAGGGATCATCCCCGCATCAAACCAGAGCGTCAACGTGACTAATACCGTAAAAAACTTCCTTCCTCTCAAGCGCTTCTTCGACAAAGCATAGGCACCACAGATCGTAAAGAACATGGATACCGCCGTTCCGGCCACGGTGTAGAATATGGTGTTTCCATAAGCTATCCATATGTCCGGATTGCCCAAAACCTCTTTATATGCATCAAATGTAAGTCCTTTGGGAAATAGCAGCACCTTACCCGTAATTACGTTATAAGGCTTACTTATAGAAGCGGATAATACATATAAAAAAGGATATAACGCCGCTGTCGCCATCAGAGCTAACAGGATATTATTGATGATCTTAAATATTTTCTCTCCTCTTGACTCAATCATATCTATCACCTACCATAAGCCTGCATCAGTTACTTTTTTACTAATCCTATTCGCTAAAACGACCAAAACTAAGGCTACGATGGAGTTGAACAATCCCACAGCTGTCGCAAAGTCATATCTGCCATCAACGAGCCCTGAACGATAGACATATGTACTAATGACATCCGCCGTCTCATACGTTGCCGGCTGGTAGAGCAGAATGATCGTCTCATATCCGACACTCAGCAGGCTGCCGATCTTCATAATGAGCATAACGACAATGGTGGGCAGAATTCCCGGCAGTGTTACATGCATAATCTGTTTAAATTTATTGGCTCCATCCATTTTTGCAGCTTCGTAGAGCTGCGTGTCTATACCAGCAATAGCTGCGATAAAGACGATTGAGGCAAAGCCCGTCTCTTTCCAGAGGTTCATGGTAGTATAGATTCCTCTGAAGTAACCAGGATCGGTCAAGAAATAAATCTTCTCCATCCCCAGCTTTTCTAAAATAAGGTTAATCAAGCCGTTGTCCGGAGCCAGGAATGTGGTTACGATCCCCGCGATAACGACTGCTGATATAAAGTGAGGCAGATACGTAAGCGTTTGCACTACTTTCTTAAAACGCTCCCTGGTAACCTCACTAATCATAATGGCCAATATAATCTGGGCCGGAAAGCAAATCAGGAGTCCATACAAGCTGATGATGACCGTATTTTTAAATACTCTTAAAAAGTACTCGCTCCCCATGAATTCTCGAAGGTGTTCAAAGCCAACCCATTCGCTTCCGCCGATCCCTTTAAATAAGCTAAAGTCTTTAAAGGCAATTTGAATTCCCCACATAGGAAGATACTTAAAAACTAAGAACCATACCAAAAATGGAATAAGCAGATAATACAGCATTCGATCCTTAATTACATCTCTTATTAATTCCTTAAAGTACGTTTTCAGATCTCTTTTAGGCCTCACCCTTTTATCAAATTGGGTAGGTGATTTCATTGGCGCAGCAGAATTTCTCACATTCAAGTTATCACCTCCTGTTATTGTGCTCTGCCATAACTGAATCCTAAAGGAGATGGGGAGAAAGGTATATCTTGAATATTTGATATCATGTTGTTTTATTGATTCGTGACTAAAATTGCCGAATATCGATAAGATTGAAGGTGAACAAAAAATCAATATTCTCCGATATAAATCACGAATAAAGCGCTTTCTGTAAGGTTTTCAACAGGTCAAGAAATGAGTATAGTGCTCATTTGTTAATTTTTTCAATAGGAATCTACCCGAAGAATGATATAGACTCGATTTA
Source organism: Paenibacillus lentus (assembly GCF_042714055.1). Classification (GTDB taxonomy): domain Bacteria; phylum Bacillota; class Bacilli; order Paenibacillales; family Paenibacillaceae; genus Fontibacillus; species Fontibacillus lentus_A. Next base: position 98,049 of record NZ_JBHGVC010000004.1, on the reverse strand, counting down.
TCATGAAGATTTGAAGGGGAGTATTTAATGATGGTCAAGAAGAGGTTTTTATATCAGATGCTAACCTTGTTTATCGTAATTGTCCTGCTATATTCCTTGATCACCTCATCCATCATTTTTTATAAAAGCTACCAGATGGCCGATGCCCAGAACAATCATAGTAATAAGCTGTATATCGAACAAAACAGCAATTATGCGGACTTCAAGCTGCGTACTGCAATGGAATTTGTATATAAGATATCTACCCTGCAGGGCTTGATCGATTATCGCTATAATACAGATACAAATTACCTATATATTGCGAACTTATACAATGAGCTGACCGATCAAATGCAAGGCTTCGGCCAGCTAGGCTTCACCTTTGGGATCACCAAGATTACAGATGACCTAGTGGTAACAGCTTCAGGGACTTATAATATTAAAAATTATTTGAAAGAGCTCGGTATCGATGCAAAAGCACTAGATCAGGTTCAGCATATGGATAGCCCATTTCTTGCGTCGAATACCTATGTCGTTCCTGAGTCACTGTCCAAGAAGCCTGGCAATATTGTGATGATCCATCAAATGGTAAATTCAAATTTGGAACCGCTTTATTTCTTTATTGTGATCGATAGAATCTCTTTGTTACCCGGCATTGCCGATAACCCTAAGGGCAATTTCTATCTGCATACCCATGAAACGATCAGCTCCTATATTCATAATAAAATGTTAGATACAGAAGTCTTAACTCAAATCAATACACTGAACAATCAGGAAAATATTAATCATCTGAGGGTGGGATCGACCATCAATTATATTCATCCCTCCAAGGTGATTCCAAATCTTAACTATGTTTATTCCAGTGAAGTAACTTCTTTTGGCACTATATTTGCCCAAATTTGGAAGGCGGCGTTATTCCCAAGTTTGCTTTTGCTGCTGCTGGGTATCGTACTTGCCTACATGGCTACGAGATCAAGTTACAAACCGATCCGTCAGTTGCTTCATTTCCTGGATGAGCAAAGGGGAAATTCAACTGCGGCTTCGAATGAAAATGCCAACCAAATTCATGAGCTTGATTACATTAAATCTAGTATTGAGCAGGTGTATTCCATCAATCATGCCTTGCAGGATAAGCTGGATTATTCCTTCGTACATTTGCGGGAGGATTTCTTCCGGAAGGTGGTTTACGGAATTGCGAGCGACGAGTTTATTCAAGAGAATCTCCCTCTGCTGAAATTAGAGAGATTTAAAGAGGATTTGAATATCATCCTTTTAGAATGCGAAGGGATTGGAACACTGGATATGACGGTGCCTGCTCCAAATCTATCCTTGATTTTCAGTAATCTGATCAATAAAATCCAGTGCGAATACGAGGATTTCTTTACGTTGCCATTAGATAAGAATAAATACTGTATTATTTTCAATCACATCTCATCAGAGTCCTTGAAGCAAATTGCTGAGACGGTTGTCCATACCATCGAGAAGGATCTGTCGCTCGATATTACAGCATGTATTTCCAGTACATATCAGCTAAGCGAGTTAACCTCTGCATTGCAGGAGCTGCTTCGGATGAGCAGCTATCAATATGTGACGGCGAACAAGGTGTTGACCGCACAGTGTGTTCAGGATCTCGAAGAAGCGGTTTGTTATTATCCTATAGAGACAGAGACTTGCCTCATTAACTATGTCCATTCAAATGAATTGGGCAAGGCATACGATCTGCTCAAAAATCTTCTGGATCACAATATAAATCAATCCACACTTAGTCCTGTGAATCTGTCGAGCCTGAAGCATTCGATCTTAACGACCTTTAAACGATGCTTGAATACAAGTGGAACAACGTTGAACCAATTTGTCAAAGAATATCCTGACATTCTGAATGAGTTTATGGAGGCTCCTGCCTCAAAGTTTACGGAAAAAACCTTCACACTATTTGAATTGATCTTTAATTATTGCAACAAGGAAAAATTCTGCTTAGAGAGCTCTACCGCTTCCCAAATCTTTATTTATATCCATAAGAATTTTGATAAAGATTTATCGTTAACAGATATTGCCGATGAATTTAACCTGTCTGAGAGCTATGTCAGCAAGCTATTAAAGAGTTCACTAGACATTAACTTCAAGCAATATGTCAATACATTGAAGGTGAAAAGAGCTAAGGAGCTTCTAAATCAGGGGAATTATAAAGTCCACGAGGTGGCGACCATTGTAGGATGCAATAATACCAATACCTTCATACGAATTTTCAAACAATATATTGGCGTATCCCCCGGGGAATATGTCAAGAGCCTGAATTAATGGCTAAGCTTATTGGATCATGAAAACGGAATAAATTAAAAGCGCCTTACAGACGGATCTGCGAAGGCGCTCTGGGCATTTACTCTGGATCAATTAAACAATACTATTTCTTCAACCATAATGCCGGTACGATAGTCGGTTCCCAGCCCACCATCGAAGTATGTGCTTGACGGCACTGGTACGTTGCTCCACCGTAAGTCACTTCGTCCCCAATCTTATACGATACGCCCGGTGCCCAAGGCGTAGTCGGGGACGGTGTCGAATCGGAATCCGTCGTTACCGTTACGGTATTGCTTGCTGCAGACCGATTACCTGCGGCGTCTCTCGCTTTAACTGTGAAAGTATATGTTGTATTGGGCGTCAAACCGGTGATCGTCGCCGAAGTATTCGTAACTGTGGCCGCTAATGAGCTTCCTTGATATACTTCATAAGCTGTTACGCCCACATTATCAGTAGAAGCGCTCCAGCTAAGCGATACGCTTGTACTGGTTTTACCCGCGGACGTTAAATTGCTAGGTACGCTCGGGGCTTGCGTATCTCCGCCACCGCCGCTGTCGCTGAACTGAATCGATGTATTGGCTGAGCTAGGCTGATAGCCTGAAAGTGTGGTCTCGGCTAAAATTTGATAAGTGCCAAGCATTGTTTGCACGTTGGAGCTTATCGTCCAGGTTGCTATACCCGAACTGTTCGATGTAGCCGCGCTGGTGAGGATGGTGCCGTTTGGACGGGTTAAGGTAAAGTTTACCGAAGCTCCTTGCAGCACATTGCCTTGCTGGTCCGTAACTCTTGATGTGATGTTAATATTGTCCCCACGTTGATACACTGTTTTGTCCGTCTGGACTGTTGTTCTGGTTTCTCGATCTGGCTGAGGCGTACCGCCGCCGCCTGCCGCTTGCACAGCAGCGTACGCATCAACAATGCCATACCCATACTGATTGGAGCTTCCAGCAGGCTGCGCTGTATTCCTGAGAATATCTCTGGCCGCAGCAGGGGTAAGATTCGGATTGACCGATCTCATTAGCCCTAGTACCCCCGCCACATGGGGGGTTGCCATCGAAGTGCCTGACATGCTTGTATATTGACCGTTCGGATATGTGCTGTATATATTCGACCCAGGAGCCATCACATCAATACCCGCTCCATAATTGGAAAAGCTCGAACGCGTTCTGCTCGATGTAACGGAACCAACGGCAATCGAACTGCTGTAAGCTGCCGGATAGGAGATGCTTGAAAGCCCGTCATTACCAGTGGCCGCCACCACGATTGTGCCCAAGCTGACTGCTGTTTGAATCGCCTCATCTATCCCGCGCTCGTAACCGCCGCTAGTTAGCGACATGTTGATGACATCGGCTCTAATATTAGCGGCGTGAAGAATACCTTGTTGAATGCCATACGACGTACCTGAACCGCTGTCGCTAAGCACTTTAATAGGAATCAGGGTCGCGTTCTGCATGACGCCTGACACCGAGCCATAACTGGCGATCGTTCCCGCGACATGAGTGCCGTGCCCATGACGGTCGCTTGTGGTGCCATCTACAAAGCTGCGCCCCAAGCTAGTGTTCACCAGGTTACTCAAGCTTGGATGGTTGCTGTCAATTCCCGAGTCAAGCACGCCAATCCGCACTGAGCTTGACCCGGTCGTAACCCCCCATGCTTGCGAAACCTTAATCATGTCATAATGCCAACGCTGGTTATTGTGAATAGCTTGAACTGAAACATCTTGCATGGTTTCGGTTTCAAGCGCATACACTTTGCGGTTTTCCGAGATGTACCGAACTTTGAGACCGAGGTTGTCTAGTGTTTTTTTCAATTCTTTTTTGGCGGAATCGATTGACCCGTAGTCCTTTACAGAGTACTCGACCAAATATACCAATCCCATTTTTTCTACCGCCGTAGCCTTGACAGCGCTATCTAGCGACTGCACCGTGAAGCTGCCAGCATCCTGTTCGAACAGTGAATCGACAATAGCAAAACCGCTCTTCGTGAGCGAAGCCGATTTCATCAATGTATGATCCGTGCTTTGAATCGAATATACACCGGACTGTTCTGCGATCGACACCACGAGTTGACCTTCAATATAATCATTCGAGCTGCCTTGAGTGGAGCTGCCAAACGATACCCCTGTAAAAAAGCTTGCCATTAACAAAATAGCGACTAGCATAGAGCTTGTAAACTTCTTCATCATTAAACCCTCCTCCATGGAATAAATATGAGTCCATTGTGCTGGTTTTTTGTCTACTACATGATGAAGTGGAGTTCGTCACGATGCTAAGAAAGCGCATTCAAAAAAATATAAATTTACCACAGCTCCTTCCTTCAGCTCTCTTTCCTGATTTTCTTAATTCCCCCCTTCCTAACATCATTAATAATTGGGGATTTCGGGTAAATAAATTACTCTTTTTCCCAATCAGACCCATTCTATCATCTTTTTGTAAAAATAAACACCATTTAATAGAAATTTTTATTGCAACGCGCCGAGTATGAAAAACGAGAACGTACCCTCAATTTACTGTCGATAATGTATCTTTTAATGTGAAAGCGAGCCCATGGCTACCACCGATGACAAACACGACATGCTCGTCCCATACTTTCCGAGCTTGCCGATCTGGGCGGCGAGCTCCTCCGAACTCTACAGCTCGCCGCCCACATCCAAAGCGATGACATGCGCATCACTCTTCACCTGTGCCAGCACACGTTCACCCTCGCGTGCCTTAACCGCCTGCACCTCCGCCTTACTCATCATCTCCGGTGCTTTCTCGTCGGGCAGCTCCACGACTTGAAACTTCACATACAGCCCGATTGCTCATGAGCGTAACATTGTAACATTTCTGCTGAACCAACGGCATAAGGGGCTTTCCCTTTTTTCGGGGATAGGAATATCCTTTTCGATTTCGAATGTCTTGCCCAATTACATTATATTCTTTAGCAAGCTCAACTAGGAAGAGTAAAGACGGGATCAATATCCTGCGCAATATCCGTTTCTGAGAGAGTTCCACCGTTCAAAGTCCGCCTCAGACATTGCTTGAATACCATTATTTGGGGGGCCCGTTTCATAACGGGTTTTTACAATTTCTTCTCTTCATAAGAATTTGAAGCAAGCTTAAAGAACATACTACTTTCTGAAATGCAATAAAACTAAAGGAGTATGCAGATGAAAGCCGCTGTAGTAAAAAAATTCAAAGAAAAATTGGAATTGCAAGATGTACCCAAACCAAAACCCGGACATAAAGAAATCCTTGTCCACATTCAGGCTTGCGGGGTGTGCCATACTGATTTGCACGCCGCTCATGGCGATTGGCCTGTTAAACCGAAACTCCCCCTTATTCCCGGACATGAAGGCGTTGGAATTATTGAAGAAGTAGGTGAAGGAGTTACACACTTAAAGGTAGGCGATCGCGTAGGAATTCCGTGGCTGTATTCAGCCTGCGGTCATTGCGAATATTGTCTGACAGGAAGAGAAACCCTTTGTCTGGATCAGCAGAATTCCGGATATTCCGTAGATGGCGGATATGCGGAATATTGTGTGGCAGCCGCCGATTATGTAGTAAAGGTGCCTGATAATCTAGGCTTCATCGAAGCGGCTCCCTTATTTTGCGCTGGCGTTACGACCTATAAAGCTTTAAAAGTATCGTGCGTAAAGCCGGGGGAGTGGGTAGCCATTTTCGGCATCGGAGGATTGGGGCATCTTGGCGTGCAATATGCAAAAGCGATGGGTATGAATGTAGTGGCGATCGACATGTCGGATGAAAAGATGGAGCTTGCCAAACAACTTGGCGCAGACAAAACCGTCAACGCGTCAAAAGAAGATGCAGCAGCATGGATTCAAAAAGAAATCGGCGGTGTTCAGGGCGTCATTTGTACAGCGGTTGCGAAAAAGGCATTCGACCAAGCCTATCGTGCCATTCGTCGCGGCGGTACCTGCGTTATGGTTGGACTGCCTCCTGAATCCATGGATGTTCCGATTTTTGATACGGTATTAAATGGTACAAAGGTTGTCGGCTCGATTGTCGGCACTCGCAAGGATTTGCAAGAAACATTGCAATTCGCTGCGGATGGGAAAATTAAAACTATCATCGAGACACGTAAATTAGAGGATATAAATGAGATTTACGATCTGATGTTAGAAGGCAAGATCAATGGCCGAATCGTCCTTGACATGACGAAATGACCCAAAATTTTATCCTAAATTCAACAGTAGCCCGAAAGAAAACACGGTGGAAAAGTGTTATTTTTCGGGTTTTTTAATTTGACGAAAATCTCCCTGCTTTCACTGTCTCACTCTAACGGCGAATATGGTTGATCCATCTTTTTCAATATGAAATCTTCAATACAGTGTGACATAAGTTATAAACTATACATTCTAATCCTGATAATTTATATTATGCATACAACATTGTGAAATATTACACAAGGGAGAACGAGCACAATGAATAAAAAAAGCTTAATCGGAATTCTTATTTTAGGACTTATCATGTTATTAGCTGTTGGTTGCAGCCCAGATAAGTCATCGGGAGATAATGAGGAAGCAGGTAAGTTTACACCAGGAACTTACGAAGGCATCTCGACGGGTCATGGCGGAGAAATCACGGCAAAAGTAACGGTATCCAAAGATAGAATTGAAAATATTGAAATTACGGCAGACGGTGAAACAGGAAGTATTGGAGACGGAGCCATTACTCAGTTAACAGAAGAGATTATTAGCACTCAAAGTTTAGCTGTCGACGCTGTTTCAGGTGCAAGTCAATCAAGTGCAGGCATTATTGAGGCAGTTACATTAGCTCTTGAAAAAGCCGGTGGAGATATTGCAGCTCTAAAAGACCCATCAAATAAATTAGTGGTTGAACAAGAAAAACAAGAGGATATAACAGTAGATGTTGTGGTCGTTGGTTCAGGTGGGGCTGGTCTTTCCGCAGCTGTTGAAGCTAAAGAAGCCGGTAAATCTGTTATTATCCTCGAACAAATGCCTATTATCGGGGGTAACACCAACCGTGCTACGGGTGGAATTAACGCAGCAGAAACAACCATTCAAGAAGAGGCTGGAATTACGGATTCAAAACAAACCTTCTATGATGACACTTTAAAAGGTGGACATAATATTAACGATCCAGAATTACTTCAGACTTTAGTTGATAATGCTCCTGAAGCTATTTATTGGTTAAATGATATGGGTGCAGGCATTTCGAGGGTTACTTTATCAGGTGGTGCAACAAATCCAAGAATTCATACACCTACAGATGGCTCACCTATTGGTCCGGTAGTCGTTGATGTTCTATCGAAGAAATTAAAAGAGCTAGATGTTGATATTTTATTAAATACCAAAGCGGTAAAACTAATCGAGCAGGATGGTGTTGTCGTAGGCGTTGAAGCCGTTGATAAGAATGACAATCCATTCAAAGTTAATGCAAAAGCAGTCATCCTAGCTACTGGCGGATTTGGTGCAAACAGCGAAATGGTAGAACAATATCGTCCTGAATTAAAGGGCTTTTCAACTACCAACCATGCTGGTGCTACTGGTTCAGGAATTGTAATGGCTCAAGAGGCTGGAGCAGACTTAATGCAAGTTGAAGAAATTCAAATTCATCCAACAACAGATCCTAAGTCGGGGTATCTATTTACAGAAGGGCTTCGTGGAGATGGTGCTATACTTGTAAATAAAGAGGGTAAACGATTTACAAATGAATTATTAACTCGCGATGTTGTATCACAAAATATTCTGAAACAAACTGATAAAATAGCGTACCTCATTGTAAATCAAGAGATGGCAGAGGAAAATGCTTCTTTAGCAGGTTATATTGAAGATGGATATGCTACAAAGGGTGAAGATCTAGCCAGTTTAGCTAATGAACTCGGAATTGATGCAACAACACTCGAAACAACCTTGAACACATATACTCAATATGTTAAAAACGGTAAAGATGAAGAGTTTGGTAGAGAACATTTAACTCAAACGCTTGAAAAAGGATCTTATTATGCAATCCCCGTAACGCCTGGCATTCACCATACTATGGGTGGTGTAAAGATTGACACTCAAACACATGTGTTGAATACAGAGGGAAAAGCTATCTCAGGCCTTTATGCAGCCGGTGAATTAACTGGTGGCGTACATGGCGGAAATAGAATTGGCGGCAATGCAGTTGCAGATATCATTGTCTTTGGACGTATTGCAGGACAAACTGCAGCTGCGGAAATAAAATAAACTAAAGCACAATGAGGACAGGTCAAGATCAACTCTTGCACTTGTCCTCTTTTTTTGTCCTGTCGCTCCGCAAAAGTTGTCCGAAATGATGTGGAGAATTGCCGCTCCATTCTTCATCTCCTTAAATATTCTGCATGCAAAAACGCTCACTCTTATTGAAAAACTGTGAAGTATGCCCTGACATTTTTACGAGAGTATTAGTATTGTCCTAGCAGACCTTTCTTCATGGCTATTTTTTCGCAGCGATGAAATATAAAGAGCCCTACAATTAGATATACCAGCGAATTTAATATTAAGGCCGCATAGTCCGCCAAAGGCAGTTGTGTCAACGTCAAATCCTCGATCATCACCGTCCTTACCATATTCACTCCTTTGACGAATGGGGCAAATGCTAGAAACGGAGCTACAGTTAACGGAACAAATACAAGTCCCATCAATACAAATTGGAAAATCTGTAAAAACGCCTGAATTTGCTTCACTATAATAGCTAGGCCAGCAATCATAAAGCTAACACCCACCATACTTATCATTGTAATTACAATGATCGGGATCGTCGTCATGGGATTAAGATTCAACCACTGCCCGGAGGTAAGCATCGCAGCAAACAGCAAAATGACCATAACAACAGACTGTAAGCCAAATTGCCCGATGATGCGTGTAAGCATGATTTTCCATACCCCCATAGGAGACATATATATTTGTTCCAACGTTCCGCGTGTTGCCTCTGTGATCACCGAATAACCAATGAAATTCATTGTCATCATCGTTAAGCTCCAGAAGGCTACACTTACAATCGAATACTGGACATTCGTATCAAAGCTTGCTGGATCACCGATGAACATAATTCCGAAGAATGCAGCCAAGAAAATAATATAAAAAGTGAATACTAACGCAAAGGTGTTCGGCAGATAACGTTTCAGTTCGATATATTCCTTACGAAAATTAGCACTCAATAAGTGTAGCCATTTCATGCTTCTTCCCTCCCTTAACAATTTGAATAAACACTTGCTCAAAGTCGATGGTTATACGATCAATACTCTCCACAATGGTTCCTTCCTCTTTTAGAAGATCGAACAACTCGTAGATGTCCTGACTATGCTCTAAATTAACTTCCACGATGCTCTCATGGGAGCTTGCTTTATATATACTTAAAGGGAATCGACTACACAGCTTATTCTCCTGTTCCAAGCTTAATTGCTCACCCAACTTAATAGAATATGCCCTTGTTTCAAACAGCTTAAGTAAATTCTCCACCCTGTCGTCGATGACAACTTCACCTTTATTAATGATAATGGCACGATCACACAACTCCTGAACGACGGGCATGTCATGTGAACTAATAATAATCGTACGTTTTTCTTCCTTAACGATCGTCTTCAAAATTTCACGCAATTCATAACTAACCTCAACATCCAGACCGAGAGTTGGCTCATCCAGCAAGATGACATCCGTATTAGCTAATAGTGCTACTGCGATTGCCAGCTTTTGTTGCATCCCCCGAGACAAACCATTAACCAGCTCATTCTCCTTCTCCTTAAGGTTGAATTGCTCTAATAATTTATTCGCTTGATCGGCAACCTGCTTCCGAGAGTAACCGCGATTACCTGCAAAATACTCCAGGTTTTCCCGGACGGTAAGACGCCAATATAAATTTCGGTTTCCTTCTAATACAGCACTAATATGCTCTAGAGCTTTAAGTCGCTTCTTATTAATATCCAGACCATTAATGGAGATAGAACCAGCATCGGATTCCAACAAACCACAGAGCATCTTTATCGTTGATGTCTTCCCAGCCCCATTGGGCCCTAATAAACCGACAACCTCTCCACGGTTCACAGTGAAAGAAACATCACGAACCGCATGGATCTTCTCTTTCGTTTTTCTTCGTCCATACGCTTTGCTGATGCCCCGTACTTCAATAATTTTGTCCACCTCACAACCATCCTCTCCCGAACGAAATAAAAAAGTGATGCCATTATATACCTTCATTGTATTTTTGTATATTAGTTTTTTTAACTGGCTCCAGATGGAAATGGCCTCCGCCTGAGGAAGGAGATTAATGTTGTAAAAGTAGATATTAGTTTAGACCTACATAAGAGGATTTTGTAAAACCAATATCGAACATGATATTTCTGTGCACGGATTGCAAGGTGCTATCCTCTAACATCCCTTATAGTAACCTTGAAAGGAGGATCTGAATGGATTGGCTGAACCGCATGAATAGGGCAATGGAATATGTCGAAACACACTTATCTGAAGAAATTGATTACGAACAAGTAGCTAGAATCGCCTGTTGCTCCACTTACCATTTTCAGCGGATGTTCTCGTTTATAACCGGCGTGCCGCTTTCGGAGTACATTCGGCGCAGGCGGTTGACCCTTGCCGCATTCGAGTTGCAACAAAGCGATACAAAGGTAATCGACACCGCTTTGAAGTATGGTTACGAATCGCCCGAGGCATTTTCAAGAGCGTTCAAAAAATTGCACGGTGTTATGCCCAGTTTAGCGCGCGACAAAGGAGTTTCACTAAAGGCCTATCCTCGATTATCCTTTCATATTTCAATTCGAGGAGATGTGGAGATGAACTACAAAATCGAGGAAAAACAAGCTTTTGACATGTTCGGCGTCTCGACTGTAGTCAACGTCGACGAAGATTTCTTAGAGCAACCATTTGTTGAAATTCCTAAATTTTGGACCAAGTGTGTATCCGACGGAACCGTAGATCGTATCCGTGCCGCCGCAGGCTTGGGGGAAAACGGCCAGATTCATGGGGTATTATATAACAGCCAGGGCGAGAAATTTTCTTACATGATCGGTTATTTCTTGCCTCAGAGTGGCTTGCCGCAAGGATTTGAAAAACTTCAAGTCCCCCCACAAACGTATGCTATTTTTTCAACTGGCCTCTACCCTGACGGACAGAGCGGTATTCATGAATTGTGGAGAAGAATTTGGGGGGAATGGTTCCCGAGCTCTAATTACGAATTCGCAAACGGATCCGAATTTGAAATAACTTACGATCGAGGCAACAACATGTACGAAATGGAAGTTTGGATCCCTGTCGTTAAGAAGCCTGGTGTTTAGAAAAGAGAGCAGCACAAGTGCCTGTCACTACGTGTTGCTCTCTTTATGAAATCCGGATATTTAAATTTTGTAGAAGTTGATGGATTCTAATTGGCTTTCTATAACAGTGAAAGTACATATTAAATCCAGCAAAATGATAGAATAAAATCATACATACTAAAGGAGACCAAGAGGAATGACCGAAGTTTCAAATTGGAAAACAGGCGCTTGTGGACATAAATTTATAGCTTCCTTTAGCGGAGGAAAGGACAGCACACTAGCCTTATACAAAGCTATGAAGGTTGGAGAGGCCGTTGGACTTATCGTGATGTTAGAAGAAGAAGGATACCGCTCCCGATCCCATGGCTTGCCTCCAGCGTTCTTGCAGGCTCAAGCGGAGTCTATAGGTTTACCCCTTTATACCGCTGCCTCAAGCTGGGCAGATTACGAAGAGAACTTTATACGGCTGCTGGTAAACGCTAAAAATCAAGGGGCAGAGGTGTTAGTAACCGGGGATCTAGATATGCCTGCCCACGGATGCTGGCATGACAAGGTAACAAAAAATGCTGGATTAAAGCTCGGCATGCCTCTATGGGAGATGAATCATCGAGACGTTGTTGAAGAATTTATCGACCTTGGATTCATCACAATTATCGTTACGGTGAATGTATCGTTAGGCATGAAAGAGGAAGACTTGGGACGTGTGCTAACTCTGGATTATGTAAAGGAGCTCGAATCCCGTGGGATCGACCCCTGTGGAGAGGGTGGGGAGTTCCATACGGCAGTCATCGATGGCCCCCTATTCCATAAGCCAATCTCCGTAAGCAAAGGTGAGATCATTCGTAACGGAGATTATGCTTTCCTTCCAATGGAGTTGGTAACGTAAAATAAAATATCTACGTCTACAAATGACAACAGCCCCTCACAGAGGGGCTGTTTTGCAGCTCTACTGTCTCAACGTGTTCTCCCTTGATAATCTTCGCCTGGTCAAGCGGTATCCGTTACGGTTCCGAAGTTCCTTCCACCGTACTTTCACGTATTCGCTCAGCAACTTATAACAGCTCATCTGCGATCATTTTTGCCTTGTCCGCAAGCTCTCTCATATCCTCAGCCGGAACAAGCTCAGCTAACTCATAGGCCAGCGGATTACGGGAGAACTTGTACAATTCATCCCGTAGCAGGATTCTTTTTTCTTCAGAGGCATCTATATAAAGCTTGTACGGCTGCCTGGCCTCATCCAAATCATGCAAATCGACATAGCCTGATTTATGACACTCCAATACAATGGCTGAGAGATCGATTAGAACAGAGCAGGCAATATCAAGCTCCGCTCGAAACGTGCCGTCAGCATTTTTTATATCAAATCCAAGGTCTCCGCCGTTTATCAAGTCTCCCTTGGACAGCAGAACATCCAGACCCAAATCCTTGAAAATCTGATTGAGCGTCACATCCGTTGAGCCCAATTGTTCCAAATAGTCTATTAATGCCAGCGAATCATCGGAACCGCCAATCAAGTCTCCCCACCATTTGCTTATGTACATGTTCTTCTCCTACTTTCTATTAAGCATTATAATTACTTAAATAAGATTCATTATATAAGAGTCATGGGCTTTAATTACGCTTAATCCCTCAAAAGCATACTTATCAATGCCGCTCTCAGCGAGCCGCCGTCAGGCTATACCCGCCGCCTTTAGCAGACGAAGCAGCAGCTCCTTGCGCGGTTCCTGCGCCTTGCGAGCTATTGCAGCCAGCTTCTCCGCCTTGCCCCAGATCGGGTATAGTACCCGCTCGGCCTCGTCATCCGACAGAGTCTCTATATGCTGCACGAATAGCGACAGCTTGTCTTCGTTTTCCAGCTCCGGCTGAATCTTCAGCTTTAGCGAATCGTGGGAGCGCAGCAGGCAGGCGGTCAAAGTAGGAGTCGAACGTTCCGTTATGCCATAGGTTTCGGCAAAAACGGCTGTGAACTTGTCATGCCCCAGCTGATGTTCATCATCCACAAGGTTCATGTAAGCTTCAACAAGCGGAAAATACTGCTCGGACGAAAGCCCCAGCCCGAACACAGCATAACTGCCTGGCATAACGCTTTTTTCGTCATCCGTATCTTCATACCATTCGAATTCGACCATCGCCTCACGAGCGTATTCCTCCAATAACGGATACAGCTCGGAATAAGCCAGCGCATTCGCAAAGAAACGGTGCGTGTCCGATTTGGCTAGCCCCTTGATAGGCAAATACTCTCTCACGGTGGATTTTAGCTTGATTTTGTAGCTTTTCGGGAAGTCCTTTCGGAGCAGGGAGAGAATAAACGAAATCGCCCGCTCGTACGCTTCGGCTTCTTCCCTGCGAATAACGATGGTGAAAAGGGAGAAAACATCGTTAGCCTTGCATTCAACCAACTCATGGCGCATATGGACTTCGTCGTGTGAGAAGCTGTCGCTGCCCTCCTTCAGCATGCGTGCGGCTTTGCCGCTGCCAAGCTGCTTCGCCAGCTCCAGAAAAGTCTGCCCCCTAGATTTGCTGTAGTTCGGCTCATAACGAATAATCATTACCGCTCCGTACAACAGAAGGTCAATAGGCTGATTCGGCTCATCCTTATTCTCAAGAACCGCATCCGGCTTGATCACATATTCATTGGTTCTGTATTCGGAACGGGTAACGTCATAATAACGTGGCAGGAATACATCCTCGGCCCAGCTGATCAAAGCCCCAATGATATCTCTTCGATGCTCCGCGAGAGCTTCAACCCGCCCTTTATTCAACTCCTGAATCCGGTCAAATAAAGCTATCGTCTTTGCAGCCTCCGGTTCGGGAAATAAATACGGATCCAGCAGATGACGCGCCAAAAAGAAGGTTTCCAGCGGCTTTGTCGGATAAGAGCCCTTCTCCAGTTTCTTCTCAATATAGGACTGAATTCGCTCCAGAAGCTGCTGCTTTTTCTCTTCATATACCATTTCCAGCACCGTTAATTCCACAAGCCCGTCTGTTGTTGCGAAGCTTCCTTCGAAGGTAAACCGGTAGTTGATCAACGGCGACGTTTCCAGCTTGTCCAGCCTCTCCCTTACGATTTCCGCCAGCAGGGGCTGAACCTCATGCAATATCTGCTCCCGCGTAAAGGGTGAAGCCTTCATCGACTTCCTGCCTGCGGCACTCCCCATAGATTTCGAACTGTCAACCCTGGTTCTGCCCGGGCGATAATCCAATATGATAAAATTAAAGATCCCTACTTGCAGCGTGGTGCGCAAGACCACTTTCTCTACGTCAATTCGATTCTCCTGTTCGTCAAACCATTTATAAATGGCCGTTTTCATCTCTTCCAGCGCTTCCTTCTGTAGTTCGTCCATTGTCTTCCGCCTTTCCGCGTGTTTCATCTTTTCTCAACATAATCATACTAACACAAGAAGCCACCTCCCTTGAGAAGCGGCCTTTTGCAAAAACCTTTAATAAAACATACCTGTTTAAGCCTGCGCCCCCATGCCATTTTCCGGGACGGAAACAGGCTTCACGAGGGCCTTTTTCTCCCAGGCCCGGCTTCTCCAGCGAAGCAGCATGATCATACCGCGCAGCCATTCGTCCACCGTAAAAGCAATCCATACGCCAAGCAGCCCAAACCCGAAATGAACACCCAGCGCATAAGCAAGCGGCACCGAGACTCCCCACATGGAGAGCACGCCCATGAAGACGGGAAAACGTGCATCCCCGGCGGCCCGCAGCGAATTGATGATGACCATATTGAACGTCCGGCCGGGTTCGAGAATGATGGAAAGCAGAAAAATACCCGCTCCGGCGGCAATGATCTCGGGGTCTTTCGTGAACATGCCGATGAGCTCATGCCGGAATATCGATGCCACACCCACGATAGCTAAAGTTAACCCAAAGCTGATTCTCACGCTTTTCATGAGTCTCTTGTAAGCTGCTTTCATTTCCCCCGCACCGACCATTTGCCCGACAATAATTTCCGTACCTGCTCCGATCGCCAAAGCAATCGCCATAAAATAGTTCGAGATGTTCATGACGTAAACGTGGGTATTTAGCGCAGTAATGCCGATCATATTAACGAAACTGATGATCATGAGGTACTGCGACTGCCAGGCGAGATGCTCGCCTGCAGCGGGCAAGCCGACATGCAAAATCTGTTTTACGTAGGTGCCGTTCCAGACCACGTAATCTTTTCCACGAATCGGTGCAGGACTGCGGCGGTACAGAATGATAAAAAGAACGACGATGCCGAGCAAGCGGCTAACGACCGTGGATACGGCTGCTCCCGTCACGCCCCACTCCGGAAAGCCCAGGTTCCCGAAAATAAGCAGATAATTTCCTGCGACGTGAACGAGATTGACGCCCAGGGTTACAAACATCACGCTTTTGGTGTGTCCGCTCGAACGGATAACCGACGAAACCGCATAAGAGAGCGCCTCAATCCAAATAAAACCGCCGATGATTTTTAAATAATGGCTTGCAATTCCGATTTGGTCGGGATTTAACTTCATCAGCTGCAAGATGGGCTCCCCATATAGAAAAAGGACCAGACTGACGAGCACTCCGAAAATCAGGTTTAACGTAATGGCGTTCGCCGAGATGCGGCCTGCCTCTTTCTCCCGTCCGGCGCCGATATACTGGGCAACCGCAACGCTGGTGCCGATGCCGACAAAGCCGAACATTAGAATACAGAAGTAAATAATTTCGTTGGCCAAGCCTACGGCCCCGGTCACCTTATCGGAGATCCGGCTTAACATAAATACATCCACCGTGCCCAGCAGCATCCGGAGCACGGAATCGATGAGAATAGGCCAAGTTACAGCAAAAAGACTAAGTTTTTTCCATGATGGAATACGATCGGTTAATGTCACTTTTAACAAGCTCCTACCCTATTTTTTCTCTGTCGCTTTACCTAGTGTAGTGCCCACAATCCAACAAGTCTATAATTAAATTTTCCTTCTGGACGAGCCGCTCCAAAGACATATCCTTTTCAATTATACAGCTGCTTCATTAATTGTAATCATGGTTACCATTCCGAAAAAAACTTGCCCTACTTATGGCATGGCTCTCCGCGGTGTCTGTAACGGCAAGTTTTAGGGCCATCCCGCAAAGGATGACCCTTAAAGATGTTATTTATATAAATGAGAGCATCACCGAAGTAATCGTCTAGTGGTAATGAGCTGTCTACTTTTTTGTGATTTTGCCTTCGAAATAGGCAGCAAAGCCAAGCGAGATTCCCCAGACAAGGAACAGTGCATACCATACATATCCCCATGCCGCCATCGGGCTTGCATCCTGTTCTGCAAAAGAGGGAGCGGAAACGACACGTCCAATCGCCATTTGAAACTTCAGGACAAAGAAGCTAAAGCCCCATATGGATAATCCAATACATCCGATCCATGCAGGAATGAGCTTCAACAGCCTCGGCAGCTTATCTCCCCACTTATAAACGAATGATAAGCTGAATAGGGCAGCATCCGGTACCTTTGCAAAATCTCCAGGGAAACCAAAAGAAATCCCCAAACCCCACCAAAAGTGCGGAAGAGCATATAATAACCCGCAGATGAACGCCACATACCCTGCCCATTTCCTCTTCTTAACGTTCATTCTCATCACCTCAACAGCATCCTAACATTCTTAGGTTGGCTTTTTGGTGCCGTCAGGTTTAATCTTTGTTTAATTTTATGTACGAATGTATAGGTCGTCCCCATTTTGGTGAAAATATATAGGCATTTTACAGCTCTCCCTCAAGAAACTTTATGAGGTACATTTCAGGCTGCGTGAGGAACTCGGTAAAGCTGCATAAATCCGCATAAGCCTGATGCTCCACGTCATAACAGCCTATCAGACCTTTTTTCTTCGGATTCCAAACCAACTGCAGATCGGAGTAATTGTCGATATCGGCTGATAGACGCAGCAGCTTTTGCCTGCCGACTTTCATCTCAATCGTATCCGTCAATGTGAAAAAGTCGATATAACCGATTTCATATTCATTTTGCGCCAGCTCAAGGCGGAGCTTGTCTCCAGTAAGAAAACCGACCAGTTCATCGGTTAATTTGTATTTTTTCAGCTCATACTTTTTGTTTTCCACATTATGAAAATCAACCGGCTCCAGCGATTTCAAATAGTCAGCCAAGACTGTATTCTTATTGCTGACTGAAATGGTATACGGCCGCTCGCCGTCCTTTTCCGCTAAAGTAACGTCCGCGCCGTGATCAATCAAAAATTTGACCATAGCCAAATTACCCATACGCGCTGCCACGGTTAACGGAGTTGCTTGGTAAGGATAGACCATATCCGGTTCATTGTAATTAATGTCCACCCCTTGATCGAGCAAATACGTGAGTGTCTTATAGTCATGGCTCGATACGGCTTGACGCAATACAGCACCGCCATGCAGCTTGATATCTAATCCCAGCTCATAAATAAGCGGAATATTGTTTTTGTTGCCATAGTAGGCCTGGGAATATGCGCCTGACCCCGTTTGATTGAGCTTGTCCATCTTGGCGCCTTGCGCTGCAATGTAGCGAATGATATCCTCCTTGCAATAGCGAACAGCTCGCAAAAAGGCCGGATTATGATTAACATTCAGGTTGACGCCATGCTCTACCAGCAGCTTCACAACATCCATTCTCTCCGATACAAGCGCCAGATCCAACGGACTTAACGTGGTATACTTGCTAAGTTCGATGCCATCCTCAATATCCCAGCCTGCTGCAATTGCAGCGTGTAAAGCCGGAATATTTCCTTTGTAGATATGCATCGCGATTTCCGGCAGCTCCTCGAACCTCCCGATATCTTTCAGAACGATCATCCCATACCACACCCCTACTTCAAAATCTTACGAAATCGTTTCGCACCCTTTCGATAAGAGCCATTGCTCTATCACGGCAAACGCCTGTTGTGCATCCTGATCATAGAAGACAGCCACCTCTTGCTGATAGGCATAATTCAATCGCACATAGCCACCCAGTCGCTGGTAGAACAGGAAGCAAGCATATGAGGTCTCAATGGACAAATCCGGTGGAAAATCCACTTGGCACATTCCGGCCAACTCGGGCAGCGAAATCTGGCCCTTCCCTGGTGGTAAACGCAAAAAGAGATGACTCCGAGTGCCCGTCCACGGTTCATAATATACGGCTTCCTCTTGGCTGCTTCCATACACCTTACGGTATATTTCGTCCAGCACCAAGGCATACATCCCATCGTCTTCCTGCTCACGTGTCTGCGGCGAAATGGCTTTTATATGCTCCGCATGCCGAGGCAGCCAGAGCAGCCCAGCCGTCTGGGGATGTACTGCCAGAAAATCACCGTCCACCGTCGTACCTATAGCGATACACTCGCCGATCTGCTGCTCAGTAATGGGGCTGTCTTCGTCACACTCCCATAACCCGTACTCGGCAAAAGGCTTCAGCACCTCCGGATCAGGCAATTGGACATTGATCCACCCTCTGTAAGTCCCTTCGCCGAATCGCCGCAAAAACCGAAGGTAGCCTGGTGGATAAACAGCGGCGTCTTCCTTCGCAAGCACTTGGTTTTGGCCATCAGGCAGCGGTTTTGGCCGTGATACGATGTACATGAGTACTCCCCCTGTCTTTCAATTCGCTCATAGATTTCAAGGTGGACATGCAGGACTCCGTACCGCCCCGACCACCTAATCTACCAAACTGGACTAACTACCATTCATAAAAATTATCCTCGATCAGCTCCCTGAAGGAATCCGCCAGCAACTTGATCTCCCTGTATCGTGATAACAGATGAAAACCTTCCCTGCCTGATTAATGATAATCGGATCGCCGGATCCATCCATAGAAATGACATAACTGGTTCGCAGAACCTCTGCAAAGGGAGGTTCCTTGAATTGATCTCGGAACCCCAGCGTCAAATCGATAACCGTTTCATTTCCGAGACTAGAGCCATTAGAGAATGCATGTATCGCAAGACCTGCATAGGCTCCCCCAAACGTCTTGATAAAGTGTATGTAGTCCTCATGAAAGCTTACATTCAGTCGTTGCTGTGCCTTAGCAATTTCCTCTTCGCTCGCCGGAATGCCTACTAGTGTTCTATTATCTTCCCGATGGAGAAAAATCTTTAATCTCTCCATTAACGCATCTTTCATAGGTAATCTCCTTCCCAGCCAATGCTGTTTTCGGGATAAACTTCGTCTGTTTTTATTGACTTACTTATCAATAATTTCCCAGTTCAGCTCAGCAGTTATGCCTTCTAATAATTGCAGGAGTGCGGATTCAATAAGCTCAAGGCTAACAATGTACTTCTGTGGGAATTCACAGGCTTGGCCGCCTACTGTAATCTCAACAAACTCGTCTTCTTCCTCCAGTGGGCCGAGAAGGTTGTGAATCGCAGCACTGGTCTCCACGGTAACAATGAACTCATGACTGCCGCCGCCGATCATGATCATGTTCTCCATGTACCGAATCGTGACCTGGCTGCATATGAATCCATCCATTCGCCGGATGACTTCCACGCACGTGTCAAGCGATGCATGGGAATGCTCGATCGTTTCCGCTACAGCTCCATTCCGCTGTTCCTCATAAACGGTGATCACCGGTCAACACTCCTCTCCCAATTTTTACTGTTTCCAGTGCCCGTTCATAAGCACATTTTAATCAGTAATCGCGCGCTGCATCGAACCAGTGTTGAGCCATCTCCTCCGTTATTGGCTGGCCAATCAGGTGATCAGACTGGCTGAGTTGCCATACTGCTTCGCCAAGGTCTTCTCTTTCGGTGGTTTCGATGCCTTTGAGGGTATTGAAGCGCACGGTGAAAGCGGTAATGGCTGCCTCGGCATCGGCAAAGCTGCGGGCCTGAGCCAAGGCTGCCTGTGCAGCGTTATAAGCTTCGTTAGCCAGTTTGGCCAGACGTTTAGGCCAGGACGAGAACGGGCGTCCGAATTCGCTCGTCCACCACTCAGACTTTCGCAATTGGCTCACTGAAGCATAGCCGGCCCATGGGCGTGTTTTAGCGCGTGCTTTCATTTGCTGCCTTAGGCGCTTGCCCGTGGTCTCTTCCACATTGTAGGCGATAAATCTGTCAAGCAACGGCCACGTGTCCAAGGAGGGCAAGTCCTTCAAATCAGGCATGAAGCGCAGCTCCAGATTCGTTAACTGGACATGACGAGCCAACAAGTCCATGTCACAGAAGTTCCCCCACAGGCTCAGTGAGTCAAGGTTTGGGAACCGGTCTAGACAGTCCAGCGAGATGGGCTGTCCCAGCGGCGTGTTTTGCAGCGTCAGGCTCGTCACCTGGTGCAATTCATCCAGGTCGGGCAGTGTGAAAGGAGGATCATTCTTGCGTCGGCTGGTGCGCGGGGCTAGTGTCAGTGAAGACGGCATATTTCCAGTGGCCGAGAAGCGTAATAGATCGCCGGACACGTTCAAGCGGAAAGGCTTCTTCGGAAGCTTCAAGCTCAAACGCCCTCCAGACGGGCCCAGCTCGATATGCAAGCCATAAATATTGGACTGGCTGGCGTCCATCACCGTATCGGCAGACAGGACCGGAGCCCACGTCATCTCTTCAATGGGACGCTTCTGCGCCCAATCCAAGAAGCCCGCGTCACTGCCTGTATAGTGCAGAAACCTCGGCCAGGGCGAGCCCGCCGGCGTGGCAAAGGCATCGAATACGGTCCAATCGATTCTCTCGTCTGGCGCAACGTGAAGGTCCGCCTTTTTCCCCAGTTGCGACGGTCCGATGGATAGGCTGCCCACACCGGGCTGAATAACAAGAGTGTGACTGCGGGAACCCGTCAGGTCGATGGGATAACGACCGGCTTCTCTAACAGAAGCCGAAGGGCGAGCATGGTTATCATTTGGCACTTCCGTCATCCTTTCTTCTACTCTTGATTTAGATGCTCCATTTTTGAAAACCCAGCTTCAATAAGGAATCTTGTATTTCTTGATCTGCTTTGCTCTTAGAGGTCATGAATTCCAACTCGGACAATGGGCTTGGAAGCCTTTGCTGGATGAAGGATTCAAAATCGATGGCCGTTTTGAAAATGCGGAGCTTGCGCAGCGACGGCAACCGCTCCATTCCCGACAAACGAGCCAAACCTTTACAATTAGAAATGGTTATCTCCTCCAGCGCCTCCATCCCCCGGTCAAAGCCGATTTCCCGCAGCCTGGCTTGATCCTCAATCTTAAGGCTCGTCAACGCTCGGAATTTCGTAATATTGCTCAGGTCATGAAAACCCCGGGTTCTACAAATCTCCAAGTCGTCGATATCATTCTCTTCGATTTCCTGAATATGCTCTCGCCCTCCAAGCAAAATACGAAGATGCTTCAACTTCTTCAATCGATTTATAAAATGTAACGGTAATTTACTAATCGAATGTAGCGCGAGGTAATTTAAATCTTCCAGATCGCCTATCGCGTCCAGGTTTTTCACCTTGCCCCCAACATGCAAATGTTCCAGATGAGAGAACTCTTTAAAATATTGCAGGTTGAGAATCTTTTTATCCGAGATAATGGTTAAATCTCTTAAAGAGTGCAGCGAGTCTATTCCCAAAATATCCGAATTCTCCAGCTCATATATGCCCAGATTCAAACTGTGCAAGTGTTCCAGCCTGGCCAATGTTTCGGTGTTATGTGCCTGGACGAGACAATTGAGATGCAGCATCTTGACATGGGGAATCCTCAGGAGCGTACGACCATCGAACGAAAGGGAATAATGCCCGTAGAAACGTACTCCGAAGTTCTCATCCAAACGCGCGCAAAGCTCATCTACTTCCTCCAAAATGGAGGCATAAAAATCCGGGTGAGAGAACTGAACAATTACTTGGTTACCGTCGCGCAAGTCCTCCTTGATCTGTACCCGATCCAGCGCAACAGGATTATTGATCAGAATCTTTCTTTTCCATTTTTTGCGCATCCGTAACCTCCTATTTGGCATGAAGCAGAAGTCTGTGATTTACTTGCTGGTCATAACAAGCTTATATTTTTTAAAAATCCAAGAGTTCGTTATGTCATTTATCGCATTTTTGCTTATGCGAAAAGGCGGCTTTTGCTCTTGCAAAGCATTTGCCGCATGTGCAAAAAAACGAAGCGGTGTTGTGATTTTTTTAATATGGTTTGCTACTTCGTTAAAAAACGTATACGTCAATGGCTGATGTTCCCGAATATCCTCGTAAATATAATACTTCCCTTTTTCGTCCTCCAAATCAATTTGAAAACCTTTCGGTAAGGAAAACATAATATATGGCAATTCATCTTCTGCCCATTGTTGGAGATATGGAAACCTAATACTTTCGTTTCTTACAAAGAATCCAGAACTTTCATGATCAGCAGTAAAAGAAATAGAATATACAAAGAAAGGGTGGTAATCGGGCTTTTCTTGCGGTATGAAATATTGGTAGAACTTTTCATAAGCCTCATAAACTTGTGTGTGGTCATGTTTTGTCTGGGCATAATTAGTACGGCTAAATTGTGCTTGTTTCTGCTCAAAAAGTTTTAAAACATCGTTAAATTCCTCTGGCGTTATAAAGAATTTAAGTTTATAGAATCCGCTGTGTTTTAATCTATTCATTTATTTCACCGCCTAATAAGTCAGAGAGTGGATTCATCTTTCTAAAATTCAGATACTCTTACTCCGCCGCCTCCGCCAGCCATGCCTGCATAGCCGAAGACTCCGCCCGATTCAAACGCAGGGCGATTTCGGTATTGATTTCATCCGGCGGCATGACCTCGACAAGAACGCACACCGACTCTCGCGGTTGATTCAAGGCAAACACGCCTTCATCATCGAGCATTTTCATCGCTAGCTCCATAGCCTTCAGCCTCGATTCAAACTCGCGATTCCTTTCATCAGCCTCAAGCCCCGCCATGGCAGGACGCTCCATAAACAATTGTTTAACGTCTCGAAGTTCTCATCCCTGAAACAACAATAGGGCGAATCGGCATAGGACCATTTGATGAGTTCCGCAATCATTGATTCCGGCGTGTTGCTTTCGTCTCCTTGCCTGGCCGCTTCCCTCTCCAAGGCCTCCCATGACCAAGCGGAGATGCTTGGCGCATGTCCCTCTTCAGTAGTAAATAGGGTGCAGTAATAGAAACGCTCACCATTTTCAAAAAGAGTGCGAAAAGACATCCTGGCAGCACCAGCGATCTCTGCCGCCAGCTCCTCAATCTCTTGCGTCGATTTCATAACCGTTGCCCCCTTTCTGTTTTTAAATTTCGGATTCACTATGGATCCCAATCCATATGCATTCTACAAATGGTATGGCGGGGCTTTTTCTGCTGCAATGTTATCCGGATGAGCTTCAGTTGGCTCATAGTCATGCATGCGGAGAAGGATATACTCAATTTCTTCTAATGGCATTTGGAATTGTCGGCTGACCTCGTAAAGCCCCGTATTCTGCGTAAGTAGCGCCCTTGCTCTATTGATCTTTCCATCCAACCAATTGTTTTCTAGCATCCAATTTTTTACCCGGATCGATAATTGATCTTGTGTTTTCTCATCTGCGTGCTTTTTATATTTTGTAATTGACTCCGACATATAATCATAGAGATAAATACCTAAAGCTTCGCGTTGTTCATTTTTTGACATCCGTTGATACTGCTCATAGATGATGCTGATGTCTAAATATAAAACGTGATCCCTGCTATCAAAGCGTCTGAATGTTTTTCGACCGTAACTTTCAGGTAAAACACGTAATATAAAATGAATATCATACGGAAACTTCCATGTTTCTGCCAATTCCTCTAACGGTAACAGTTCATCTCTCAATTGACCGACGCACGTTCCATGTGTATCTAATGAGAAATCTAGCTTCATTTATACCTCCTTGGACAGATCTCAAACAAAATAGGAATCATCAAACGCAATAACATCGTCAGTATACGAAAATTGATTGGACTGGAGCCTCTTTAAAATTTCGTTAGAGAATTCTTCAAATGAGTTTGCAATCACCTCTTGATAGCTCATACCTGAGTGATATTTAAAGATTTGTCCCGAGATGCCGTTTTTCCCCGGGTCTAAATCCAGTATCAGACGCGAGGATGCTTCAAAATCGGTAAACGGAATCCATTTTTTGCTCCAAATCAGAGGCTTGATCCGATCTTCGTCGATCCAATCCACCCGCTCTTCGTCCTCAAACAAATCATTCATCATGGACCATGTTTCGATGATATCCGGGATAGACAAAAAGGAGTTGTAGCCGATAAAAGGTACTTGCTCTTGTTGTCCGTTCCATGTAGACAGATAGCTGCGAAAATGACTAGGTAGTTGGACGTTTAATGTGCTTTCCAAGAGGTTTATTTCTTCCTCTGTAGCAGGAGGGTTTACCGTAGAATAAATCGGTTGCGATATCGTTTCAATATGTTTTAGAATGTTCTCCCATACGTCCTTAGCCATTCTTGGTTCACCGCTACTCTTTCAAAATTCATATTTCTCAAATCTACTTCTAAGAGTTTCTTCGTATGGTATCCACTCCGAATCACTCCATAAAGACATTTTTACAATTTCCGACAGCTTATCTACGGCTTGTCCTGGGCTAGTGATCCTTATAAAATCGTCAAGATCCTCATTACGGATATCCAACGCTTCTCGCAAGTAGTCATCATTAAGACGTTCTTCTTTAAGCTCATATTCATCCCTCGTCCACGGTTCGCAAAAGATTCTTTCGGCCTGGATGTCTCCATCCTCGAAAATCGACAACTCGAATATTTCCTCATTCATATATCCGGCGGTCATTATTGGCTCCCCGGTAAGCTGAGACAATGTTTTGCCGATCTTCTTTACCGTGCCCCATACAAAATAATCATGGAGCACGCTGACCCAGTTCTCGTTGCTTTTGCTTATGTACATAACAACTTTAGCCTCTTGATTCTCATTTTCACCTAATACTTTGGGATGCCCTTTGCTTAACTCTCTTAATGCTTTGATAGTCTTCTCAAGGTTATTCGACTTAATATGCAAATTTGCGAATGATCTCCCCACAGGATAACCTCCATTACCAATAAATTAGCCCTATATAATATGTATCTTATTTTCATTATAGTGTTCGTTTGTCCTGAAACCACCTACTTTTTACCTGAATTCTGGAAATGTATATGATTCACTCCTCATGAGAAAAGAGGGTGTCTCTCCGTCACTTTAGAACTTCGAGACACCTTCTTTTGAACTATTCCGCATCTTCTATATTTTCGCCGTCACTTATGATACGGTTCACCGTATCACTGCAAAAGCGAATAAACTCTTCATGGATAGCATCCATGAAGAGTTCAATTCATAGGGTTTCGATTTTAGAATCGATCATTGGTGAGGATGTCGATTCAGAATGATATCGAGGCGAATGCACGTCTTATATGCGCCAAATTTATACCAATGGATGTGGTATATACAATTCCTCTAAACTGGTAATTTCTTGAGACGTCAATTTAACCGATAACGCCGAAACCGCATCTTCGATATGACTGATTTTGGTCGAACCGATAATCGGTGCCGTGACCTCCTCCTTTTGCAGCAGCCATGCAAGTGCAATTTGTGCGCATGGTATTCCTCGGTTAGCGGCAACCTCCGCAACTCTTTTCGCGACTATGCGATCGGCCTCTTCCGTTTTAATAAACAACGACTTTGCTACTTGGTCATTCTCGGATCGCGAGGTCTGCTCATTCCAATCCCGGGTTAAGCGACCTGCAGCCAAAGGAAGGTAAGGAGTGACGCCAACACCTTCATCTTTGCAAAGGGGGAGCATTTCTCTTTCTTCTTCCCGATAGAGCAAGTTAAGTCTATTTTCCATAGAAATGAATCGCGTCCAGCCGTTGCGCTCTGCGACATGCTGAGCTTTCGCAAATTGCCATGCCAACATGGAGGATGCTCCAATGTATCTGACCTTGCCTACTTTAACTAAATCGTGAAAAGCCTCCATTGTCTCCTCAATAGGCGTATTAGGATCCCAACGATGGATCTGGTACAGATCAACGTAATCTGTCCCAAGTCGTTTTAGACTATGATCAATTTCGGTCATGATAGACTTGCGGGAAAGCCCCATTGCATTTGGGCCTTTGCGCATTGGAACAAATACCTTTGTACTGATAACGACGTCGTCACGACGAGCAAAATCCTTTAAAGCACGTCCAAGAATTTCTTCACTTGTTCCGTCGGAATACATGTTAGCACTACTGAAAAAGTTAATGCCCAGTTCGAGTGCCTTTTTAATAATCGGTCTGCTTTGCTCCTCATCCAGCGACCATGGGGTATTGCCGCGTTCAGGCACTCCAAAGCTCATGGTTCCAAGGCTTAGCTTTGAAACCTCTAATCCGCTACGTCCAAGTTTTACATATTCCATCTGATAACACACTCCTTGTATTTGTGTAGATATCCACATCTTCAGGTTGTCTATACATATCTCAACATCGATCCAGGTTCGAACTGCTTTACCATGAGAGCTGGCGTTTCGCATTGGAATACGCGCCCGCCAGTACGAATTAATCCTACGCGATTTGAGAATTAATTCCTTGATTGGTTCCGGTGTTCAAGGCAACGGGTTATCATGCATGAGCATGAACTCCTTTCAAGTTTATTTACTGTTCGATCATGTACCACAAATTTATAGTTGATACATCAACCATAAATTTGTGGTATCTCCTCAGGTTGACGTGTCAACCTGAGTGTACTTTAACACCTTGATGTTGATATGTCAACCATGCTATTATATATGCATGGATATGAGCGAACTAAACGAAGACGAGATGCAAATATGGAATATGTGGAAAGGCTCCTTTAAACGAATCTTCGGTCGCGTAGTAAAGGAGATGTCTGAACACACAGGACTATCAGAGGGTGATTTTGGGGTGTTAGACCGGTTAGTCCAATTTGGGGATGGTAAGCTTCGCCAACATGAATTAGCTGCCTCAATGGACTGGGATAAGAGCCGATTATCACACCATCTAACGCGGATGGAAAAACGCGGTCTTGTTCTGAGAAAGCCACTAGACACAGATCGTGGCGTTCAAGTCATCATTACTTCCGCCGGGAAGTCAGCCTTAGATGAAGCCCTCCCCATAGTTTCAAAGTCAATACGCAAGCATTTTCTAGATCTATTAACCGATCAAGACATTGAATCGATTACTAAACTGTCGGAGAGAACAAAAAAGCGATCGTAGCCTCAGGTATTCCTGTTGCCTTGATCGCTTTTTTGGTGGTGTGCCCGCTTCATATTTCAAGACCAACAAGAAACTGAACCGGCAAGTTTAAAGCCATCCTTGCGGGATGGCCTATCTTTTAGATGTAAATTTTAAAGTATTGAAATATCCGTTCCATAAAGGTGAAGACGGAGGCGTCTTGCAATGGAAAGCGATGAATAATTATCCCATGATGTACTATACAAGGGAATCCTCCGAGACCGTCGTATCGCTTGGGCCCATGAGGACGTTACGCGCATCGCATATCCTTTTCCACGATAATCTTTCAGTGTCTCGACTCCGGCCTCTGCAGCCTTATCGCTACTTCTTGCACTAAAACAGACAGATACAGCCATGTTGTTTTCCGTCATCATAAAACAAGGCCCTCGAAACTTCAGTTCCGATAATAGAGTAGGGAACCCTGGTTCCAAGCAGTATTTATTGTCTTCCGTAACCAAGGTGGCACCCATGTAATCCTTTACGGTTTCATGAAATGTAAAAGCCGGGCCCATCCATAAGCCTCTAACTTCTCTATCCTTGTCCAACGTGCGTATAACATTGGCAAGTTGCTCAGTTGAATCGCCCTGATCCATAAATTGCAGAATGTCATGGACTAAGCGCTCGGGTACATCGCTCCGGAATCGTACAATACGGCCAGCAACAGTCTGTCCCAAAAAAAATCGGGGAGCAGGCCTGTTCGTTGGCTCATTGATCGTCGTGATCCGTCCAGCATGATCATGAATATAGAGAACCTTTGCTTGAATGCTCATTAGTTCTAAATGGTTATACAAAGGGGGGGCTGCTATTCCCGCCATATTTTTTGAGTACAGCCTTTACTTTGGCAAGCAATATGCTAAGTGTATATGGCTTTTGTATGTAATCATCTCCGCCTATGTTCAGTGCAATGAGAACATCATCATCACTAGAACGGGCGCTAATAAACAAAATGGGGATCTGCGTCGTTTGCCTCAGCCTTTTGCACAAATCAAAGCCAGATGTATCGCCGAGATTGATATCCAGGAGGATCAATGATGTTTCATTTTCCCGTAAAAATTGTACACATCCATCTGCGCTAGTCACATAAGCGGATTTGACCTCGAACATATTAAAATACTCACTCGTAGTTTCCGCAAGGACCGTCTCGTCATCCACAATTAAACAATCATAGTTCATATAGGTTCTCCATTAACGATAGAATTGTAATCGGTTTGCCACCCCCATAAGATACCATGAAATATGAGACTTCCGATATCTTTAATTGCGGCGCGTTTCACTACCGTATTTTTATTGACCGCCTTCAACATTCCCTAACTTTCCCCCAACAAAATTTTTCGCCGTCACTTGTGATAAGGTTCCCCGTAACACTCTAAATGCGGAATTTTAAGGGCACCTGAGTGGGTGCCCTTAATGTGTTCAGAAGGGTATTTAAGCCAACATACCATAGTTTTGCAAAATCAAACTTCAATATTGCATAGTCAGTCACTCTACTAAGATTAATTAATTTGGTTTAGAATACTGATGATTTCTGGAATTAGTTTTAATGATCTTAAAACAATTGTTAAAGTTTCAGCTCTGTTAGAAGGCTCATCTGGAGCAAAGGCTGATGAATCCTTACCTTTAATTAATCCTATCTCGGCTGCTTCTTGTATTTGTTAATTATTCCGATGACCAGATATATCTTCAAAATGAACATTACTTGGTTTTTCTATAGAACTGAAATTAATTATACGAGCAATAACTGCAATAATTTCTGCACGTGAGATAGCTGGACTTCACGTAAGTGACCAGTTGATTCCGGCCGTCAACCAGTCTATTGACAGAGGTCCAAATTAAAATAACCTCGATTGCGTACACTGGTTTCGAATGCAACAAGGTATACTTCTCAGCCTGATCCTAAGTTCATAGCTCTACTAAACATCTCATTTTCCGTTATCTAAAGTATCTCCCTTCAGGGTTCTACTACAATGATTGGCGGGAAGTAGTCATGCTAAACTGGGAAGAACCTAATTTTGCTGCAATGACTTTAAGCCCTTTTCTCTTTGCCGTAAATTCGGTGGAGCATTTCTGTTCGGCTGCTCACTTCTAGTTTGTTATAAATATTCTCCAAATGGGATTTAACTGTATGAAAACTGATATGATTGTGTTTAGCAATATCTCGGTTAGTCATTCCCTTTGCCACCAGACGAACGATTTTCCTCTCGGTCGATGTCAGCTGTAAAATAAGGTTATCCTCTTGATTGCCTTTGGCTAAAAGCCTTTCAGTGGACATTAATCTTTGAGCCTTTATCGAATTGTAATAACTCAATCCCAAATGGCGAGAAAGAAGACTCATGACCTCCTTGTCACGGGGCGTAAAGTTGCCCTCTTTTTCCTCTCTAAAGCACCCAAGGCCGCCAATGAGCCTATTATTATAGTAAAGTGGAACGGCCAATTCATAATAAAGGTTCTCTTTACGGAGGAAATCATTATAATAAAAAGTCCGCTCATATTCATGAAAGCTCATAATATCCTCAATTGACATAACCCCGACAATGGGCTTCTTAGGAATATACAAATGGTTAAACATGTCATAACGGTAGTAAAACTTGGTGTAACTGTCACACAAATGTTGTACTTTATTAATTCCAACGGGGTTTGCTAGTTTATCTGATTTATTGAGTGTAAGAAAGGTAAGGTGATGAAACCCCGGGCCTAGCCCTTCGGCCAGGACATTCAGTGTTCTCTGACGATACGGCTGATCATAATAATCCATCATTAAGCACAAATCAAGTATCATTTGATAGTCCTCTACTGTAATATGTTTCATCTTATATCGCCATCTCCCTTACTGTCAGACTGGCTATGTTAATTTCTATCAGCGCTTTGATTTCCGTATATTATCAAGAAGAAACGGCTTCGCCGTCTTTATAAAGACGGATGCGTTTCTTAAGGTGACACTTAGAATTTATGACACGAAAGTTATAAATTCTATATCACTCAACAAATATCGGTAATATTACCGATGTTTTGTCTTACTCCCTATTATACCATAGAGGCAACAAAAGAAAGGTGGGGTAACTCTATGATTGATATAAACATGAATGGTAAAGTAGCCATTGTAACGGGTGCAGCAAGCGGTCTTGGAAAAGCCATTGCTCTTAGATTTGCACAAGCAGGAGCAGATGTGGTTGTTGCTGACATTAACATAAGCAGCGCTTTGGAAACTGCTGAGGAGATTAAAAGCTTGTGTCGCAAAGCCATTACATTCCAGATTGACACTCGTGATTCAGAATCATTTAGCAAACTTATTGATACAACAACAGATAATTTAGGCGGACTTGATTTTATGATAAACAACGCAGGTATTGGTATCATGAAACCTATCCATGAGTATTCTACCGACGAAATAGACCGTCTAATTGACATCAACTTAAAAGGTACAATTTACGGTTGTAAGGCGGCTCTAGCTTACATGATGCCACGAAATTCCGGACGAATTGTAAATCTTTCTTCCATTGCGGCAAAAATGGCAACTCCAGCTTCCAGTGTCTATGCATCTGCAAAAGCTGGTGTTATGGCTCTTACTGCCGCATTAGCTAGAGAAGCTGCAAGCTCAAATATTAACATCAATGCAATTTGTCCTGGTGTCGTCAGAACCGATATGTGGGAGAAACAGCTTAACGAAATGGCAGGTAACGGAAATGAGGAGGAAAAAGCTAAAATTTTTGCAAGTTTTACCGATATGATTCCACTAAAGCGCCCACAAGAACCAGTAGATATTGCTAACATGGCTGTGTTCTTATGCAGTGATCTTGCCAACAATATCACGGCGCAGTCATTTGCAGTTGATGGCGGCTCTACTATTTAAGTTTAACTGCCGTGTTGCCGATTATCTTACTTAGCATAGCAGAACTACCATCAGGGCCGGTATCCGCTTCAGTTAAAACACATTCGTGTGGTGGATGCTTTTTCGTGGCCAAGCATCCCCTGTATAAAATCTAAGGGGGCACCATTATCCAATAACTGGCATGCATAGGTATGCAGGAACCGGTAGGGTTTAAACTAAATTTTACTTCATTGAACTACCGTACCCGTTAGTTCAGCAACATACCTGTTATTTATAGCACGGTTCTCCACGCTGTCTGAAACGGCAAGATTTTAAGGCATCCCCGTCGGGATGCCTTATGTGATTTATATTGATTATGAATGACGACATAAAAAATGAAATATTTCAGCGTTAAGCCACTCATGAAATTGTCCTCGATCGAATCCCGGTGGATCTTGGGAAGGAAGAAATTACGGGGTTATCAGCGATCGGAGTGCACCTTCAACCCAAAACCAAACTTTACCAAACAAAATCAGTTCCACGTTGATTGTCAGTTTCGGGTCTTATTGGGTCTACATTGTCCATTTTGGCAAGCTTATTATTTATGATTCGCTTCATCGGTCTGGATGCAACCTACATGATGTTGAACATTCCAATAGCCTTTCAACAATTGGTTTTGGCTATATGGCTAATCATTAAAGGATTCAACCGGGCGGAACAGGATTCTGTATCCAATTAAGGTGAATGCTTTACAAAAGAAGGTGTAACTGAACTGAATAAATCAGAAAGTTTTTGGGACAAAAAAGCAAGTAAATATGATCAATTAGAGATGAAGGATGAACATACTTACATCAATATAAAAGAGCGAAACATTGCAAATATAAACTATACTCATTCGACCATTTTTGATGAAAGGTTTAAGAAAGAGCCGTTTCACCAAATATTTCGCCTTATTTATGGTACGGTTCAGCTTAACGGGGCTATCAGCGAAAATTAAGAAAGGAGCAGCCAAGGATGCTCCCCATTCAATCACTTATTTATCACCTAGCTTTATCCCCGCTATTCAACCTGTTATGTACATGAAAAGTTACCTTTGTCCCTATACCTAACGTACTTGTGATATGAAGTCCTGTTCCGAAGTGCCGTTTTAATCGTTGATCCGTATTGATCAATCCGACACCTGACCTCTTATCTGCTTTACTTTGTAAAATTCGTTGCAATTGAGCCTCGTCCATTCCGACCCCATCGTCTTCAACGGTTATCTCTGCATGCGTTTCATGGACAGAAATTCGAATACTAATCTTTCCTCCACGAGTGCGCTTCATAACGCCATGTCTTATCGCGTTTTCCACCAGAGGCTGAATCGAAAGAAATGGAACTTCCAATTCTCCGTATTCATCGATCTCCCAAGCAACCTCCAGCCTTTCTTCAAATCGAACCTTCTCAATATATAAATAAGAGCGTACTAGACTTAGCTCCTCTTCAATTGGAACAAGTCCATCCATATTTTGAAACGTAAATTTATTCCTCAAAAAATTGCTAAACTCATCGAGCAAATCACGCATCTTGTCTAGATTAATCTCACTTAAAGCTGCTACAGCATTTAAAGCATTAAATAAAAAATGAGGCTGGATTTGCGCTTGCAGCCATGCAGCTTCTAATCGCAGTTGATCTCGAACGGATTGTTTAATCGTAGCTAACGTCTCGATCCGCGATTTTATTTCTATTGCTTCCACTGGCTTCGTCACATAATCGTTTGCCCCCGCTATAAAACCGCTCTGAATATCTTTCGGTTGGCTTCTTGCGGTAAGGAGCAATACAGGGAGCTCCGTGAGCGTAAACCGCTCACGAATCATTCGTGTCAGCTCATAACCGGACATCTGTGGCATCATGATATCGGAGATGACCAGATCCCATTCCTTAGTGTCTAGTATAGCTAATGCCTCTTTACCGCTCGTTACCATCGTTAAATCATATTCGTCTGGTGGTAGTATGGCTTCAAGTACTTGAAGGTTGACAGGATCATCATCAACAACTAATAGAATCGGACGTTCACGATTCATTTCTATTAAAGTTGTTTGATTCGTAGCTGGCGGAATTTTCACTTTTTCCATATCCACTGAGGAGGCTATTTCTTGAATCGGCATGAATTGTAATGGTAATGGTTCAAATGAGTTGGTCACATCATTCTCTTCCTCCGCTCCCAAACCTGCTAACCTTAATGAAAATGTAAATTTCGAGCCTTCCCCTAAAACAGAGGATACATCTAGCGTACCTCCATGAAGCTCAATCAGCTGTTTGCTTATGCTTAAACCTAACCCAAAGCCGCCTTCAATCATGGTCACACTCGTACTGCCTTGCTCATACGGACGGAATAAGCGCTTAAGCATGTGCTCATCCATTCCGATCCCCGTATCAGCAATCACAATATACGCTCTTCCATCTTTGGCAAAAGCTTGAATTGAAATTGTCCCTTCATTCGTATATTTCACAGCATTATGAAGTAGATTGAACACGATTTGAACAACCCGGTTCTCATCCGCATTTACTGGAGGAAAATCTTCAGGAATTTGATTTGCAATTTTTACAGACTTTACTTCTGCATTAAATTGCAGCATATCCATTACTCCGGTCACGATCGGCTGAATAAATATGACTTTTTTCTGTAGACGCGGATTGCCTTCCTGTAAGCTCATTACATCAATTAAGTCGTTTAATATCCATGTCAGCCGACGTCCTACAGATAAGACCGTTTCAAGCTCCTTGATGCTTCGTTCCTGCAATAAATGCTGCTCCCTTTGTAAAACAGATTGTGACATGTTAAGAATGCTATGCAGCGGATTTTTAAATTCATGCGAAGTGTTTGCCAGAAATTGATCCTTATGATCATTCATTCTTTGCAAGGTTGCAGCAAGCTCTTTGGTGTTCGCATGCATGATAAAGTAACCCTTAAACCATTCAGAGGCTAAACAGCCCATCGCAATAATCATATCGAACGGATAGTAGACAAGACTCAAACCGCTATCCAACAAGATTAACGACCAAAGAGAATGGTTCATCAACGCAAAAAAAGAGAAAAGCAGTAAAAGATTGCTTTTTAAACCTTTGATTACTTTTTTAAACATTGTAATCAGCGTAATAACTCCAGCAGTACCAAGTAATAGATAATAAACCGGAAAGAGCATAATCACTTGAGTTGGATCTAAAAACAAAGTGATGCCAGCAGTCCCTAGATTCATTACTTTATAGACAGGGTACATCCTACGCCAATATGGAAGCTCGCGATGATCCGTACACTGGAGCAAAGCATAGGCTGCAATAACGAAAGCAATATTAGTCACCCTGAAATCCCAATTAATCCCAATGTAAAATAATTGATGGAACAACTTCTCATCCGTACTAAAGACACTCATGATCGTTACACATAATGCAAGCAAACTGAAATAAAGCAGCTTCTTTTCCTTATTTCCTAGCAAATACAAAATAAGCGCATAGACAGCATGCATAATAAATATAATCGCTGCCAAAAATTGCATAAAAGTGGAAGCTTTCATCTCTTTGGCAATGGCTTCTTCTGAACCAAATTTAACGGATCGGACAATGCCCCCGCTTCGACTATCCACATAATTTGCCGCCTGAATGACGATTTCGATTACACCGTTGTCATCTGCTGTAAAGGTTGTAGAATAAGGTAGGTCCTTCGGAATATATTCATCCTTTGTTGTCGCTACCTGTCCGGATTTAGTAAGCAATCGACCGTTTACATATAATTCTGATGCAGTGCGTACGCTGGGTACACGAATACTATAATTAAGGTGCTTTGCCGGGTCTACATAAAGACGCAAACGATAAGAGCCATACCCGTATGGAGATGGCTTGTCAGCATGCAAAGCTTCACTCCATCCTCCCGGTACCTGAATATGCCTTGGCGCATTATCGCCTAACAATTGTTGCCGACTACCATCTATCAACCATTGCGAGGGATAAAACTCCCATTCGCCATCAAGTAAGAGAATGCTGCCATCTTCTGCATTCCAATTACGCAAATCGGATTGCCCATTATAAATTAACGCCTGTTTGGGAACATGAAACGTTTCCATCCACAAAATGCGCAAACCGGTTAAAACAACTAATATGGAGACTAGCAATAATATAATATAGCTCTTTTTCATTTGATATTTGGATGAGTGAGTTTCCAAGAAGTATTTCTCCCCTAGTCATTTTCTTCTAAGACATTTAAATAAGCACTCTCCATAATTTACCACAGTTAATATAGCAGAGAAACGGACGATAGAGACATCTTTATGTCTATCATATAGAAATACCTACTTGGAATTTCGCGAGTTTATTGTTCAAAGGTAATTTCAAGGTGCCGTCAAGCCGAGGCCCTCGAGCCCGCAAGCGAGCCTCCCGAAAACCGTACTGCACACTCCCTTTTACTACTAAATGAAGTTCCTTATCGAGTATATGTTGTGACTTCCTTTGTACAACACCCATCCGAGCATAGATATGAAGAGCGACAGCCTTGCAATCTCTCCTGCAGCACTCACTACTGATGTTATGATAAGAATAACCACACACCTTGGGGGATTAAGCCAATTAATTCGCCCTATTTATGATATGGTTCCCCCCGATTGATCTTCACCGCGCGATAAATCTGCTCCGCCAGAACCAGACGCATGAGCTGATGGGGCAGCGTCATGCGCCCAAACGACAACCGCTGCTGCGCGCGGCGGAGCACGCTATCGGCAAGCCCATGGCTCCCGCCGATGACAAACACGACATGGCTCGTCCCATATGTGCCGAGCCTGTCGAGAGAAGCGGCGAGCTCCTCCGAGCTCCACAGCTCGCCGCCCACATCCAGAGCGATGACATGCGCATCGCTCTTCACCTGTGCCAGCACGCGCTCCCCCTCGCGTGCCTTCACCGCCTGCACCTCCGCCTCACTCATCGTCTCCGGCGCTTTCTCGTCGGGCACCTCCACGACTTGAAACTTCACATACGGGGCAAGCCGCTTCGCATACTCCGCGATCCCCTGCACCAAATACTTCTCCTTCAATTTGCCGACGGCTACAATTTGTATGAACATTCCAAGCATCTCCTGTCCTGCCTGCCCGATCGCAGCAGCTGATATTTTGCGATAAATCGCTCTTTTATACGATTTATCGTTTATGTAAATTCCTTATAACACTCTGAATAGCGTTACAAATGACAAATGGATTGGCTCTAGTTGGCCCTCATACCCTAAGTAATTTCCGCTCTCCCACCCATTTTACCCATACACAGCCCAACCACGCAAAAAGGCCGCTCCCCATACCCAAGGATGAAGACGCCGCCCTCTACATTCAATCACTGATTCCAATAAGTTCACACTGCTGAAACTAACCCCTGAACCAAAATGCATCTGCAGTATTCCAAACATAAGCCGCAATGCACTTCCCAGGCTAGCCGCACGTCAAATAATCAAAAACTTCGCCCGCTGCTCGCATTCCTGGCACGTTACGGGAGGATCCCATTCGATAAATTTCGTCTGATCCAAATCGACAATGTCCGGTGCTTCCTCGAATTCATCCACGAACATATCAATCGCTAATTCCACATGATCTTTGCAAACTACATACATAAAGTGAAAGCATCCTTTCTCTAGCGCGTCTCACGATCCGACTCTCGATTCCACAATAAACAAAGTATACCCTTTTCAGTTCTACCACACTCCCGGGCAAAAAGGAACATCTTTACGCACAAATTGTACTGTAAATATACCCCGTTTTCGCATCTTCCCGCGCCTAATATTCTTCCGCTGCATCCTCCGGGACAACTGCATTATGCAGCTGCTTCTCTAGCTGCTCCAAATAACGAGCTTGCTCCTCAACACTCCAGCCCAGATAAGAAGCCATATACGCGGCAGCAGGCCCCTTCCATTTCTTCACCCAATCGATATCGAACAGCAACGCCCCTGTCCGACGGACAAAGAAATCCTCTAGCGTCACCGCCATCTCATGCTCCATCGCATACCTCAGCGGCACGCTGACTTCTAGAGGGAGCCCAATAACCTCAAATATTTGGGAACTACCGGATGTTTGCGATGCTTCAGTCGTTTCAATCCCATCTGGAAAACTAATTTCATTAGAAAAATCATTCTCACCAGATAATTCCATCGTTCCAGCCAGTCCAACCTGATAAGCTGCTTCTGTTGTTTCTACTGTTTCTACTGCTTCTGCTATGTCAGATGTTTCTGGTACTTCTGATGCTTCTGCAGCCTCTGCGGCCTCGACCGATCCTGCCGGTTCTATTGCCTCCAATGCCTGCTTCACTTGAGATCCATCCGTCCACATCTCCCGCACCAGCTCAAACAAACGATCCACATTGGATCCATAGCAGGCCGCCCATTGTGCTGCCAATTCACGAGGCAAGCCGAGACCGATCCCTTCTAGGGTCTTCTTCTCTACATAGCTCTGAAAAGAAGCCGATCCCCCCACATGACCGCCCGAAATCGGCAGCTCCTTCGTTCTGCACGGTCGAAACCTCTTGCCTGAACCCAAAGAACCGCCTGTCTGAACCCCGCCGTTCGGAGCGCCATTGTCGAAGCCGCCAGCGCCCTCGTAACCAGAGCATAAACTATCCCTGCTGCCATCGGATAGCTCCCCGCCCCGAGAATCACTCACGCTCTGAGCCCTATCCTTATCCTTATCGTTGTCCTCACCCTTACCCGTATCCTGCCCCTGACGCCTGCCCCCGTTCTCCCCATCACGTCCTTCTCCACCGCGACCAATACCACTGCCTCGGCCGGTTTCCGCCTCTAATTGAGCCACTAGCTGAGCCGCAACCCGATCTACTACGGTCTCCGCCATCTTGCGATAGCCTGTCAGTTTGCCGCCAGCGATGGTGATGAGTCCCGACTCGGATTGCCAAATTTCATCCTTGCGGGATATTTCCGAAGGCCCCTTTCCTTCCTGATGGATGAGCGGACGGATGCCGGCCCAGCTGGATTCGATATCCTCCTCCGTGATTCTCACATCGGGGAACATGCCGTTCAACGCATCCAGTACATACTGCCGATCCTGATCCGCCATGCGGGGATGCATCATATCCCCCGTATATTCCGTATCCGTAGTGCCTACATAGGCCTTGCCGTCCCGAGGGATAGCGAACATCATCCTGCCGTCCGGCGTATCAAAATACACCGCCTGCCCCAGCGGAAAACGGCTCTGATCCACCACCAGATGAATCCCCTTCGTCAACAGCAATCGCTTACCCTGCTTCGAGCCGTCGAGCTCCCGCAGTGTATCGACCCAAGGGCCGGCCGCATTGACGATGCGCCGGGCCTTGACCTTATACAGCCTGCCACTGAGAACGTCCGCAATCTCTGCTCCTACAGCTCGGCCATCCTCATAGCTGAATCGCTCAAGCCGCGCATAATTCACGGCTAGCGCCCCATGGGCAACAGCTTCCTTAAGCACCTCTAACGTCAGCCGGGCATCGTCTGTCCGGTATTCTACATAATAGCCCCCGCCCTGCAATCCCTCGCGGCATATCAGCGGTTCCTTCGCTAGCGTCTCGGCCGAATTCAGCATCTGACGGCGCTCCTCCCGCTTCACGCCGACCAAGAAGTCATACACCTTCAGCCCAAGCGCCGTACTGAATCTGCCGAAAGTGCCTTCTTTATAAATCGGCAGCAGCATCCATTCCGGCGTCGTCACATGCGGGCCGTTCTCATACACGATCGCCCGTTCCTTGCCCACCTCGGCTACGACGCCGATATCGAGCTGCTTCAAATAACGCAGCCCGCCATGGACAAGCTTCGTCGAACGACTCGACGTGCCAGCCGCATAGTCCTGCATATCGATCAGTCCAACCCTCATGCCGCGTGCAGCCGCGTCGAGAGCAATTCCGGCGCCAGTTATCCCTCCGCCGATGATGAGTAAGTCGAGCGGTGCCTGTTCCATATTTTGAAGAAAATGCGGTCTCATCTTGCTTGCAAACGGAGCTGTCATACTCGTCTACCTCCTCTTATTCGCAAGAAAGGGATCACAATTACTTATTCACCGTACGCATGCGGCTGCCTTGTAATGTGATCCCTCTTATTAACTTCATTCACTTCTTTTCAGGCTGATTTATCTCAGGTTCTAAGGACTGGGCTCCAATTCCTCAAAGCCAAAGCCCAAATCGCTGTCCCCATTCTGACCCTCATCATATATGTCATCCTCCAGCTCGCTGTCGGCTGGCTTATCCGCCAGCTTGACCTTCACGCGCTGCAGTTGACCGTCCCGATAAAAGCCAACCTCCAGCTCATCCCCAATCTTCTTATGACCGTATAAGTACTTGCGAAGATCAAGCGTCGAATGGATCGGCTGCTT
Source organism: Paenibacillus lentus (assembly GCF_042714055.1). GTDB lineage: Bacteria > Bacillota > Bacilli > Paenibacillales > Paenibacillaceae > Fontibacillus > Fontibacillus lentus_A. The sequence continues at coordinate 58,240 of NZ_JBHGVC010000004.1, read as the reverse complement.
GTCGAGCTGAACGATGACATCATTCAGCTTGAGCCCTGCGGTCTTCGCCGGACCGTGGGCTTCGAGCACAATCACGCCCTCCTTCACATCCTTCGGCAGCATCAAATCCCGGCGGTCTTCCTCGCTGAGCCCGGTGAACGGATTATTCAAATCGAGGGTGTATACGCCCAAATAAGGACGCGACACTTTCCCGTGCTCCATTAAATCGTCAACTGACTTCATGACCTCGCTAACTGGAATTGCGAATCCGAGACCTTCCACGCCCATATCAGCAATCTTCATCGTATTAATGCCGATCAGCTCGCCGTTCAGATTCACCAACGCCCCGCCGCTATTGCCATCGTTGATGGCCGCATCCATCTGAATGACTTCCTGCTCCCAGTCATAGTTACCGTCCTGATTAATCGATACGGGAATCACCCGGCTCGTATAGCTGACAATGCCAAAGGTTAACGTTCCCCCCAGACCCAATGGGTTGCCTACGGCAAGCACGGTCTCTCCCGGCCGCAGGCTGGTGGAATCGCCAAGAGAAATCACCGAAGTAATCCCCTTATCATCAACTTCCAAAACTGCAATATCGCTAATGACGTCTTGGCCCACAACCTTAGCTTCTTTGGAATCCCCACTGCTCGTGAGAATTTCCAAATCACTGGCTCCGTAAATGACATGCGCATTCGTAATGATGAAGGCCTTGCCCTTCTCCTTCTTAAAAATAACGCCAGACCCAAGCGCCGCCTGCGCCGGATCTCCGCCCGACAGCTCGTTATGGTTTAGAATGCTAACGACCGCCGGCACAACCTTGGCAGCAGCCGTGCTAATTCGGCTGAATGGATCAGGATCCCCACCAAAAAAGGCTCCACCGCCAGAGCCGTATCTGGCCTTGGAGGAGGGAAGACCCGTAATGAAGCTGAACAGCAGCACAGCGACAATCGCGCTGAGCACGGATGAGACTATCGACACCTGCAGTGTAGACCATCCCGTGCTGTGCTTTTTTCTTTTCCAGCCGCGATTGCTCTCCACTTTACGATCATGCCGCCGCGATACCTTCGTGGAATAAAAATCGTCATCAAACAATCCCATCCGAACTCTCTCCCTCCGTGACTCTGCTCCCAGGTTACTCGCTTCCGATTCGACTCATGCTTATAACTTGAGTGAAGCCCTACTTCAACTTATTCCCGGTAGGCAAAGCCATATGTCCGTACAAACCCCTAACTTCTTGACGAGATGGTTCAGTATGAAGTTGCTGGTTTCCCGTAATTCTTTCTTTTTTTCCAAGCGTCAGGAATGTTTCTGCTCATAAAAGACTACACTAATAAGAAAAACTTCTATCGATATAAATTCTAAGTAGACAGACCGCTTTTAGCAGTAGTTTTTCTTGCGATAGATTCATAGATTTATTTTACCATAAACGGCGCGTTCCTGAAGGTTTTTCCAGCAAGGGAATTACCGGGAATTTTTATTTGAGGAGGATTTTTATGGATTCTTATGCTTCGCCGATGAACGAAGTCAACATTCTTGCCAAACTGGCCGATCTCAAGGAGGATCACTACCAGCAGCTGCTAACGCTTAGCGCTATGATGGAGCTGCTTATTGAGAAGGGTGTCCTCACCCGCGAAGAAATCACGAAGAAAGCCACCGAGCTGGACAACTTTATGGCTCACCCACCCTATCCCACGGGGTAGGACGATCCGCATAAGTTTCGCATAGACGGAACTCGCTGTCCCGATAAAAGCAGCCCCGATCCTCCATCGCGCTGCGAACCGACATTTTTGCCAAATCGAGCATGTTGTGCTCCTTGCTGAGATGAGCCAGATATGTTCGCTTCATGCGGCCGTTGAGCAGCTCGCTAAGCACCTCGCCGGACGCCTCATTGGATAGGTGCCCCATATCGCCAAGAATGCGCCGCTTTATATTCCAGGGATAACGCCCCATGCGCAGCATTTCAATATCATGATTCGCCTCGAGAACGAGCACGTCCGAATCGGCAATGGCTTGCTTCACTTTATCGCTGGCATAGCCTAAATCCGTACAGACGCTGAGCTTCTCCCGGCCGTCGCTGAAGGTATAACCGACCGGCTCCGCCGCATCATGCGAAATGCCGAACGACTCTACCCGCATCGAACCGAAATCACGCGCTTCACCTGTCCCCAGAAGACAGCGGTTCTCCTCGGCAATGCTGCCGATCGATTTCTCCATGGCCTGCCACGTTTTCTCATTGGCGTAGATGGGAAGATTATATTTTCTCGCTATTGGTCCAAGCCCTTTAATATGGTCAGAATGCTCATGCGTCACAAGGATGCCTGTCAGATGCGTCCCGGTCAACCCGCGCTCCAGCAGCAATTCATCTATGCGTCGGGCACTGAACCCCGCGTCAATCATCAGTGTTACCTCTCCGTCCGTCACCACCGTCGCATTCCCGGTAGATCCGCTCGACAGTACCGTAAATTGTAAGCCCATGTTCCCCATTACTCCTTTGATTCCTTCGTGTTTGGACTGATGACGTCCCCGCTAATGCCCTGTACGTAATACTCTTCACCGCTCTCCAGCAAAAAACGCCAAGCCGGCGAGGCTGGAAGGTCGGCGTCCGAATCAAACACCTGTCCGTAATAACCGAGCTCGATGCTTGTTACTACCGCGCCATCAGGCAAAAAGTTCTCAATGAGATTCCCCAAAGCTTTGGACGCGGACAGCACCTGCTGCTCCTTTTCATCCGTTGATTCGTTGATTTCAATGATGTCCTCACGATACGATACAATCTTTTGGTTGCCGTGATACAGCTCCAAGTTGATTTTGAACAGCGGCCATTTCCCGTCCACAAGCGGATGCAGGACAAATACATTCTCTCTCCCGGCCCACTCGTCATAACGGTAATTTCCGATATTTGGCAAACTTGACCGCAGCGCATTGGCCAGCTCCTTCGGTGAAAAGATCAGCCCGCTGTCCACCGGTGCCGGAAGTTCGACCGTTTTGTGGCTCTGCTGCCCGTTCACGAAGCGATAAGATATTTTTCGCAGCTGCGGCGACTCGCTCGGAATTTGCACCAATACCTTGATTCGTTTGCTCTCCATGACTTTTTGAATATTGCTTTCCAGGGAGGTAAGGTCTGGATTGGAGTCTGCCTGCTCCCTCAGATCATTCCAGAGCTGATAACCAAGCACTAAATTCAGCAGCAAAAAAGCGTAAATGAGCACATTTTTAGCTCTGCCCCAATCCATACTCATGACCTCCCTTGGTTATAGTTGTGTTCTGATCAAAGCTCCCTGCACGACACCTATTTCAGCTCATGCACGGCACCGCTGCTCAGCTCGACAATCCAGGTCGGCTTCAGAAGCAGCCCCTCCTGACTAAGAGAAGGGAGATACGCCGGATACAAATTAACGACGCCGGACAGCTGTTCAATTTTATCCCTTAACTCTTTACCGCCGGACAGCTGAACGACCTGCTTCTCCCAGTCTCCCGTTTTTACGTACAGCAAGGATCGCTCATATCCCGTAATCGTACCTTGGCGCATGGCGAGCGAAATGGTTCCATAGCGGAAGGAGCTGAAGTCCATAATCGGAAAAGCTCCAAACTGCCCGTTCCCGAAATATTGGCGAAAAACGACCGTATTCATCTCATCCAAGCCGTCCACCTGCTCCAAGCGATAGCTGCCGTTCCAGCCGCCATGCTGGTTTACGAAGTCGATCGAGGATAACGCGTTGCTCGCCGGACTGTTCTCGCCCGCAGACGGTGCCGCCGGGTCGGTGTAATTAATCCAATTTCCATCCTGCTTCACCTGCAAACTCCGCCTGCTATCCGTATAAATCTCCGAGCCGTCCTTTTCCCGAATAGTTCTCGTAATGCTCGGGTCAAAGAACAAGCTGCCCTGAATTTGCTCGGTCGAGAAAGTGCCCACCTTCAGTACGGTCTGCACCATATCGATAGGCTTCTCCGGAATATAGTAGCCATCCTTGAGCGTATACGGAATCCAGTCCTTGCCGAAATCGACCTGCTGCCTCACGTCCTGTACCGTCAAGTCCGCCTTGGTCGCTTCATATACGACGTCCCCCTGGGAACTGAAAAAGAACACCCTCGCCCGCTCTTCATCTTCCCCATTGTAGATGAACACCCGATTGATGCTCTCTTCCTCAAATAAAGGGTCTGCGGAAATTTGCATCACCTTCTGCAGGAGCGATACGGGTACGCCGCGGTCGAATTGAAGCTCCAAGCCCGCATAACGGCTGCGAATTTCAGACCAGTTCATATTGTCCACGGCATAGCGCTGAAACCCTTCAAACATCCGGCCCTTCAAGCGAGAATAAATCAGATCATAGAACATGGAGTCCGGGTAGAAAACCGTATGCCGGTTGTCCCCCATATGGATGGATACTTGCGCAGGAAAGATCAGCTCCTCAGCCCGCATCTCCGAACCCATATTCTCGGTCTTAATATAATCATTCTCCGTCTTGACCACAGGGTTGCTGCCCGGCAGCCGATAGATCAAGAAATAACTCTGCACCAAACTGCAAACGACAAGAAAAGTGAGCAAGAGCGATTTCACCGTTTCCTTCACTGTCCTTCGCCTCCTTGTTCCTGTGTCGGCAGTGTAAAGGTTACTTTGGTGCCTTCCCCCAGCTCTGAATCCAAAATGATCGTCCCGCCATGGGCTTTCACAATTTCCCGGGCAATGGACAGACCGAGACCCGTTCCCCCCATATTGCGGGCCCGAGCCTTGTCCACCCGATAGAACCGTTCAAAAATACGCTCCAAATCGCGCTTCGGAATGCCGATTCCATTATCCTTAACAGAAATGGCTATCATTCCATCGTCAATCCTGCGGGCCTCAAACGCAATCTTTCCGCCTTCCGGCGTGTACTTCATCGCATTGGAAATCAAGTTGTCCAGCACCTGGTCGATCTGATCCCGATCCATCCAAGCGGTATCGACGCCTTCCTCGATAAAGATCTCAGGAAGGATTTCCTTCTCCTGCATCTGGAAGGAAAAGCGGTCTACGACCTCCTCCAGCATTTCAAGCACCCCTGTAGACTGCTTCCGCAGCAAAGCCTCCTTTGAATCAAGACGAGACAAATGAAGCAAATCGGTAACCAGGCGGATCATCCGCTCGGTCTGATTCTGAATCACGGAAGCAAACCGAGGCCCGAGCTCCGGATCCTGCAGCGCACCGTCCTCCAGCGCCTCTGTATAGCTTTTGATCGTTGTCAGCGGCGTCCGCAGCTCATGAGATACGTTCGCCACGAACTCTCTGCGCGAAGCCTCCAGCTTCTCCTGCTCCGTTACGTCCTGCAGCACCGCGATCGTACCGCTCACTCCGAACTCCCGTCGGTGAATCGGCGTAAACGTCACGCGAATAAGGAACGTATCCCCTTCCGGAGAATCAATTTCCAGAATGGCGGAATGCATCGTTCCCCGTTCCAGTACGGCCCGCTCCTCGAGCGGCAAATGCAGCAGCGTCATAATATCCATGCCGCTGACCGCCTGCTCCTGAACCCGCAGCATCTCACTTGCCCGGCGATTCATCAGGATGACCTGGCGTTTCTCATCCGCTGCGATCACGCCATCACTCATATTGGTCAGAATCGAAGCAAGCTTCTCCTTCTCTTCCTCGTTCTGAGCCAGCGCGTCCTGCAGCCGGCTCGTCATATAGTTGAACGCCTTGCTCAATTGACCGATCTCATCGTTCCCTAACACCGGCATCTTTTGGTGAAACTGTCCTTCCGCCACCGCGGTCGCCCGCCGGGTCAGCTCTTTGATAGGCGATGTGATCGTATGAGCGAGTATCACACCCAGCACTGCAGTCAGTGCCAGAGCCAGCAGTAAGCCGGAGATGAATATGCTATTGATCCGCTCCATCGTGTTATAAAGATCCGTCATGGATGCGGCGATATAAATGGCGCCAACCGTTTTTCCGTCTCTTACGACCGGCTTGGCTACCACTTTTTTGCGCACATTGTCTTCATCGATCATATATTCTTCATTATCGCGTATACCCTGCAGTGCCCGGCTGACTACGGTCTGCGTATTCTTCGTGCCCACATAATCCGCATGCGACGGCTTGGAGGTCGTCAGAACCCGGCCGCTCGAATCCAGCACCTGGATCTCAGCGCCGTTAATATTGAATAAATTGTTGACAAGAACGCTTAAATTATCTAGCGATGCATCTGCCGATTCTCCAGTGACCCCTAAGTTTTGCGCAGCCAGTACCGAAAGCAATGCTGCCCGCTCCTGCAGTTCCTTCGTAAAATTGCTGGTAAGCGAGGTTTTCATCGCGCTCACGAAATAGACCCCGATCAATTGCATAGCGATCAGGATCAAAAGCACGTAAATGATGATCAGCTTAGCCTGGATCGTACGGAAGAAGGAGGGCAGATTCATCCTAGAATCCACCCGCCTTGGAGCTGCGCATCATATAACCGAGTCCGCGCCGGGTCAAAATGTACTCCGGCTTGCTCGGATCACTCTCAATCTTCTCCCGCAGCCGGCGAATCGTTACATCCACCGTGCGCACATCTCCAAAATAGTCATACCCCCACACCGCTTGCAGCAAATGCTCTCGGGTCATGACCTTTCCGGCGTTCTTCACTAGATAATGAACCAGCTCAAACTCCCGGTGAGTCAAATCCAGCGGTTCACCGTTCTTGTACACCGTATACATGTCTGTATCAATAAACAGCTCAAACAAGCTGATTCCTTGCTTGCCTTCGGTGCTTTCCAGCTGAGCCGGCTTCTGCTGCCGCCGCATTTGCGCTTTCACCCGGGCAAGAAGCTCGCGTGCGCTAAACGGTTTTGTGACATAATCATCGGCCCCGAGCTCCAGCCCAAGCACCTTATCGATCTCGCCGTCCTTGGCGGTCAGCATAATAATCGGCGTCTGCAGCTTGGCACGCACCTCTCTGCACACATCCATGCCATCCTTGCCCGGCAGCATCAGATCCAGCAAAATGAGATCGGGCTGTTCGTTGAACGCCAGCTCTACGGCCTCGATTCCATCGAAAGCGAGGATGACCTCATATCCTTCTTTTTCTAAATTAAATTTCAAAATATCAGCAATCGGACGCTCATCGTCCACGACTAAAATTTTACCCTGCATCTTGCGATTCACCCCAAACTCTCAGGCCTTGGCCACTCTTCCTCTATCTTACCATACCTGACCCCGCCCTTCATAAAAATGCGGCATAAAAAGTCATGGTTATGACCTATTCAGGACTTTAAACCTACTGGTTGCGGCTTCCTCTAAATCGACTTGCAGACACAATAAGAACCTGACCGAAATAAGGCCAGGTTCTTTTCGCTTTTTTGGATACTATTATCCGCTTATCTATTTTATAAATATTTCATCGGGTTTTGCACACTGCCATTTTTATGAATTTCAAAATGCAAATGCGTTCCCGTAGAACGTCCCGTGCTGCCCATGACTCCGATTTTCGTGCCTTTCTCGACGACGTCGCCCTTTTCCACGCTGATCTTGCTCAAGTGCCCGTACAGCGTCTCAAATCCGTTATTATGATTGATAATGATAACATTGCCATATCCCGATTTGGTACCCGCGAAGCTAACGACTCCTTCATCAGCCGCCAGAATGTTCCGGTTCGAGGAGACAAGATCGATTCCTTTATGGGTTCGGCCCCAACGCTTACCGTAGCTGCTCGTCATCCGTGCGCCGGATACCGGCCATGCGAATTGTCCGCTTCCCTCGCCGATCACCTTCGTGCCTTTCATGATGATTCGCGGGGATGAAGCCTTGAGCACCTCTTGACCAAGCCATTCCTCGGAGACCACCTCGCCGTTTTCCTTCGTCAGCCGATATTCCATCACTTTAAGACCGCTTTGCCCTTCAGCCACAACCTTCGACTTGCCTGCCTGCATGTCGGCGTTTTTCTGAATAATGACTTCCGGTTCGGTTACAATCTCCTCGGACATCAGCTCAACCGTCTTCACCGTTAGCGCGGGCTTCAATGCCTTCACATTCAGCTCGGTTCCGATTTGCATCGTTTTCTCCTGAACGCCGGGATTGTTTGCGAACAACTCCTTCTGGGTTACCCCGAATCGTTTGGCTATCGAGGAAATTGTGTCTCCCTCGCGTACCGTATAGGTGATCGCCGCCTCGCTGCCTTGTACAATGCTCTGCAGTGCCTCCTCGGCACCCAGCACCTTATTCGGGTCGGTCTTCACGGCGACCTGTGTTACATCCTCTACAATTTCGGCGGATTCAATCTTCACGCCGCTCTCTGTCGACTTCGCCGTCTTATTCGGATTGCTGCTTAGCAATTTAATTTTAGGCGCATTGCCCTTGGTTGAAGTGTCCGGTATGTATTTCCCCTTCACTTGCTCCAAAATTGCATTCGCTGTAGCCTGATCCTTCACGATCGCAATCGTCTTCCCATCGACCTTCAGTTCCACGCCCCGGGAATAACCGGTCAGTCTGCCATCGAGCTCGGCAAGCGTTGCCTCCGTATCGATCTTGGCTTTATAATTTTTCGCCTCGACTGTCGTAATGCCTTTCGTGTTCACTACCATATCGGCCTGCGGGTACTTCTCCGCATATTCCTGCTCCTTACGCTCGTAAAGCGCCAGCAGCTGTTCCTCATTCTCGATCGTTCCGATCTCTTCACCATTGATCATAACGCGGTAATAGGTAACCGTGTGCGCTTGCACATATTGAAATCCCGCTAGAAGCATGCCTACCGTAAGTACGGCAGCTATAGCTCCGATCTTGACTCTGCGTGATCTCGTTTGCTGTTCTATATTTACGCTATCTATTTGGTCTTGCTCATTTATCGCTAGATTGTGGTCCGGTCGGATGTTCTTTCCGTCAGCCTGGAGCCATTTCGTAAGCCAACCGAGACCGAGCTTTCCCCTGAAACCTTTCATGGTAATCTCCTTTTCTAGTTGACACTATTCGACAGTAAATAGTTTCAAAATTTTAACCTTTTATCACTATGGTCTACTTTAGCATACGACCAACTAGAATTTCAACTATGTTCACAAATGCCGAAAACCCGCTCCAGGAGCGGGTTTAAAGGTTTTTTACTGGATTAACCAGCAAGTATTTTATTTACAATCCTGTGAATGGAACCGCTAACATAGTGATAGGGTCGTGCTATTTCTACTTATTTTTTGAGCATATCCATCACCTTTGCATACTGTTCTTTATCTAAATGCTTAGATAGAACTTGCTGAATCTCTATCATTTCTGATTCAGTCAATCCACCTTCCATGGCCTCCGTCATTTTTCGCATATCCTCCTCCGGAAGCTTGGACATCAATATGTTGAATATTTCCTCCTTCTGCTGATCAGGAAGCTCATCTTTCTTCGCAAGCAAATCATCCGGCGTAATGACGACCAATTGATCCTGGTCGCTGCCGAGATTTCCCTGTTGCTGCGATTGCTGAGATTGTTGGGATTGGCCTGACATTCCGCCCATGACCGGGAGTGCATCCTCTGGAATGTCCTCTCCCGTATTCATCTCGTCGTGATTAGGATTGCTAGACCCGCTGCCATTATTGTTGGCTTTTCCATTTTCATTTGGGTTTTCATCCGCATTTTCATTTATATTTTCATCGGTCTTGTCATTTCTATTCACATCCGCGTTGGCTTTAGCGCTCTCATTTCCGATATCTGAGCTATTGCTGTTCGTGCCCCTGCTATCCGCGCCCTTGCTGTTAGCACTCTTGCTCCCAACATTTTTATTGGCGGCTCCCTTCTCCCCAAAGCCCAGCATGCCCTTCATCATACTCCCGAGGCTCAACGATTGCACTTCGAGAGGGATGTTATAACTGCCCAGCAGCGATTGGACATACCAATTCACTACATATCCTGTCGTTGCGACGGTTAACATACTCACTATAACAACAGTAATAGATAACTTCACAACCCAAGCGACCCACTTCATCTCTATCCCTCCTTCTGCATTCCTACCAACCAGTATGGACGATAGAACGGCAATTCAACCTCTCGAAAGGGGAAAAGAACACAAAAAAACCGCTTGGAGCAGCAGCCTCCAAACGGCAAATTTCATGACGCTTTACGTATTAATGATATAGCACGCTGTCTTATTCGTAAATAGGCAATACTTGATTCGTCTGATCACGGTTCCGGCCTACCGAGAAGATCGCAATCGGAATGCCTGTCAGCTCAGATACGCGCTGTACATAGTTCCGCGTCGTTTCCGGCAGATCGGCCAGCGTCTTCGCCCCCGTAATGTCCTCAGACCAGCCTGGCAGCTCTTCATAAATCGCTTCGCATTCCGCAAGCATTTTAAGACTGGCCGGATAGTGGCTGATGACTTCTCCGCGGTATTTATAGCCGGTGCAGATTTTGACCGTTTCCAGCCCTGTCAGCACGTCCAGCGAATTCAGTGACAATCCGGTCAGGCCGCTCACCCGGCGGGCATGGCGGACAACGACACTGTCAAACCAGCCGACGCGGCGGGGGCGCCCCGTAACAGTACCGTATTCGTGGCCTGCTTCGCGGATCGCATCGCCCAGGGCATCGTTCAGCTCCGTTGGAAACGGGCCGTCACCCACGCGCGTCGTGTAGGCCTTTGCCACACCGATCACTTGATCAATCTTCGATGGACCAACGCCGGAGCCGATGCAGACTCCTCCTGCAGACGGATTGGAGGAAGTGACGAACGGATATGTCCCTTGGTCGATATCCAGCATAACGCCTTGCGCACCCTCGAACAGCACTTTTTTCTGCGCATCAATGGCATCATTGAGAATGACCGAGGTATCTCGCACGTATGGACGCACAACCTCCGCATACTCCAGGTACTGCTTCAGCACTTCTTCGACATCTAACGGCTCAGATCCATAAACCTGCTCAATGATATGATTCTTCTCCTTCATCAGATGGCGAAGCTTCAACTCGAACTCTTCGGGATCGAGCAGATCGGCAATACGAATGCCGTTGCGCGCCGCTTTATCCATATAAGCCGGCCCGATTCCTTTACGGGTCGTCCCGATCTTATTCGGCCCCTTGCGGTCTTCCTCCAGCGCATCCAACACCATATGATAAGGCATAATGACATGGGCCCGATCACTGATGACCAGATTGTTCGTCGAGAATTTATGGTCATGAATATAATTAATTTCTTCGATAAGAGCTGCCGGATTGACGACCATCCCGTTACCGATGACGCACACTTTATCTTCATAAAAAACGCCCGATGGAATTAAACTCAGCTTGTACTTCTTCCCGTCAATAAGTATGGTGTGACCGGCATTGTTACCGCCTTGATAACGCGCCACCACATCTGCGCTTTCAGCCAGATAATCCGTGATTTTGCCCTTACCTTCGTCTCCCCATTGCGTTCCCACAACCACTACTGTTGACATGTACATTCCTCCGTCGGTGCACAGGGCACCCAAATTTGCCTTGCGTGGATTTTCGTACTTTAGATTCGGTTGTTCTTCTCTGCTCTAAAAAAGAGCAATCTCAGTGTAACAGGAGCTTTTTTCAAAGTCAAATTAAAAAGCGAACAATCACGCATAGAAATACGTGATTGTTCGGAATTGAAGTGAAAAACTATTAATTATTAGGAGTTCAGCTTATTCAATCTATAATTTACCCCGCAAACGCATCACTATGCGCACGTTCGTAATTGGCGAACTTATTGAAGTTCTTCAGGAACACCAGCTCGACTGTGCCTACCGGACCATTACGCTGCTTAGCGATAATAATCTCGATAATGTTCTTCTTCTCCGTCTCCTGATTATAGTAGTCATCACGGTATAAGAACGCGACGATATCCGCATCCTGCTCAATCGAACCGGACTCCCGCAGATCGGACATCATCGGACGTTTGTCCTGCCGCTGCTCTACGCCCCGGCTAAGCTGGGACAAGGCGATGACAGGCACTTCCAGCTCACGGGCGATTTGCTTCAGGGTACGGGAAATTTCCGAAACTTCCTGCTGCCGGTTCTCGCCCGCCTTGCCGCGCCCATGAATAAGCTGCAAATAATCGATGACGATCATGCCAAGTCCCCTTTCCTTCTTGAGACGGCGGCATTTGGCGCGAATATCGGCTACCGTTACCCCGGGCGTATCATCGATATATATTTCCGACTCCGACAAAGCGGCGATCCCCATCGTCAGCTTGGACCAGTCATCATCATTCTTAAAGTCCCCCGTACGCATTACCCCCGCATCGAGGTTCGCCTCGGCGCAAATCATCCGCTGAACGAGCTGAGCCGCCGACATCTCCAGACTGAAGATAGCGACGGTCTCTTTGGCCCGAACGGCCACGTTCTGGGCAATGTTCAGAGCAAACGCCGTCTTACCGACTGACGGCCGGGCCGCCACGATGATCAGGTCGTTACGCTGGAATCCCGACGTCATTCTGTCCAAATCGACAAAGCCCGAAGGAATTCCCGTGGTATTGCCCCGATTTTGATGCAGTTCCTCCACCTTTTCGAACACTTCCATCAGGACATCGCGAATCGCGATAAATCCGCTGCCGGAACGGCTATTGGAAATTTCAAGGATTTTCCGTTCTGCATCGCTCAGCATGCCGGATACATCCTCGCCGCCCGAATAGCCCTCACTGACGATTTGCGTGGCCGTCCGGATCAATCGGCGAAGCATAGACTTCTCTTCGATGATTCGGGCGTAGTAATCGACGTTGGCCGCTGTAGGCACTGCATTTGCCAGCTTAGCCAAATAACTGACACCGCCGATATCCTCCAGCTGTGCGCGATCCTGAAGCTTCGAGGTTAGCGTAATCAGGTCGATCGGCTGGCTTTCTTCCCCAAGCTGAACCATGGCATCATAGATCAATTGGTGGGGAGGATCATAGAAATCCTCCGTCCGCACCCGCTCCATGGCCGTAATCAGCGCTTCGGATTGCAGCAATATGGCCCCAAGCACTGCCTGCTCCGCTTCAAGGTTCTGCGGAGGGATTCGGTCGAAGAATTGATCTCCAGCCATTTTATTCCTCCGTTACTTGAACCTTGAACGTTGATTTCACATCAGGGTGAAGCTTCACAGGCACCTGAGTTACGCCAAGCGTCCGAATCGGTTCGGCCAGCTCGATTTTGCGGCGATCGATCTTCACGCCCGCTTTAGCCAAAGCTTCAGCGATTTGCTTATTGGTGATTGCACCAAACAGGCGGCCGCCTTCTCCCGCTTTGGCCTGTACCGTTACCGTCATTTCCTCCAGCTTCTTGCCCAGCTGAGCCGCTTCTTCCTTCTCCTGGGCCTTGCGCTTTTGCTCTGCCGCGTTCTGCACTTCCAGCGTCTTGACGTTGCCCTCGGTCGCCGGACGAACCAGCCCCCGCGGCAGCAGGAAGTTCTGTGCATACCCTTCGGATACGTTCTTGATTTCCCCTTTTTTTCCTTGACCTTTTACATCTTTCAAGAAAATGACCTTCATTCGAATAACCCCTCTTCCTTTTCTATTTCATCCAGTACTTCGAGCAGCCTTCTCTCCGCCTCAGCCTGGGTTCCTTCCAATTGCACAGCGGCGTTCGTTAAGTGCCCGCCGCCGCCAAGCCGCTCCATAACGATCTGCACGTTCATGTTGCCAAGCGATCGGGCGCTGATTCCAATCAAGCCGTCGGGCCGCTCGCTGATGACGAACGAAGCCAGCACATTCGTCATATTGAGCAGGGTATCCGCCACTTGAGCGATCAGCAGCTGTGGAATTTTACGGTTAGGCTCCGTTACCGCAAGCGCGATATGATTATAAATCATGCGTGCATGTTTAATAATATCGGCTTTTGCGATATATTCCTGCAGGTCTTCCTTCAGAACTCGCTGTACCATCACGGAGTCCGCGCCGACCCGCCGCAGAAATGCCGCGGCCTCAAATGTCCGCGACCCCGTATGAAGTGCAAAATGCTTCGTATCTACCGTAATCCCCGCAAGCAAGGTAGTAGCTTCCAGCGAGCTGAGCTCGACCTTCTCATGGATATACTGAAGCAGCTCGGTAACAAGCTCGCAAGCCGAGGACGCGTAAGGCTCCAAATAAACGAGCACCGCATCATTGATAAATTCCTCGCCCCGCCGGTGATGATCAACGACCACCACCCGGCTGGCCTCTTCGACCAGTCTGGGCTCCATCGTCATCGACGCCTTATGCGTATCGACAACGACCAATAGCGTATGCTCGGTCATGATATCCAGCGCATGCTCCGACGTAATGAACCGGCGTCGCAGAGATTCATCCTTCTCGATGCGTTCCATCAGGCGATCGATGCCCGGGTTCTTGTCATCGAGCACGATATGCGCCTCGACTCCATACATATCGGCCGCCTTCAGCACGCCGATGGACGCCCCGATGACGTCCAGATCCGGCATGCGGTGACCCATAATAATAACCTTGTCGCTCTCCTGCATCAAATCGCGCAGGGCATGAGCGATAACGCGTGCCCGGACACGCGTCCGCTTCTCTATGGCGCCAGATTTGCCGCCATAGAAGGACAGCCGCTGACCGGCCTTCACGGCGGCCTGGTCCCCCCCGCGCCCGAGCGCCATATCCAGACTCGACTGGGCGAGTTCGCCCAGCTCGCTGTAGCGCTCGGTGCCAAAGGCGAGGCCGATGCTCAGCGTCATCGGCACCTTCTGGTCCGCGGTCATTTCGCGAACCTCGTCCAGAATGACGAACCGGCTCTGCTCCAGCTCGTTCAGCGATTTTTGATTCAGCATCATCAAATAACGCTCGGAGGACAATCTTCGCAGATAAACTCTGTACTGCTTCGCCCATTCGGTTAGAGCCGTCGCCACGCGCGCAATAATTGCGGTACGCTGCTGGTCGTCCATTCCCTGAGTAGCCTCGTCCAGGTTGTCGAGCATCACGATACCTAGCGCCGCCTTCTCGTCCTCATAGCGATCGCGTAGAACGGCAAGCTCGGTGACGTCGTGAACGTAAATCAGGCGCTCATCATGCAGCACCGTCAATTCGTAATGGCGATCTGCTACGACCGCCTCGACCGTAGTTATTGGATTTGCAGCAGCATCCTTCTTATCCCGTAGGGGATGCGAAGGCAATGTCGGAAGGAGCTCGGAAAGCGGCTGTCCCACAACCGAGTCCAGACCATACATTTTGTTCACAAATTTATTGTGCCACTCTACCGTTCGTTCCTCGCTATAAAGCAGGATGCCGAACGGCAGCCTGCTCACTGCCTCGCCTTCCACCCGTTTAATCCGGTAAGTCAGATCAGTCACATAGCGAACGAGCTCCTTGCGAAAGCGCCGTTCTGCCTGCAGCATTATAAAAGACAAGCCGCAGACCAAACATAAACTGATCAAGCCCAGGATCCAATTGTAATACGAGATGAATATAACGAGCAGAAGCTGCAGCGCGAACACCCATACGGTCTGGTAGCCGTGCCAACGTTTTTGAAGTAAATTAGGCATGATTTCTCACCCTATCGTCTTGATCTCGTAATCATCTCACGCAGCGGAGCAGCGATATCCAGAATTCCGGCAATTTTCAGAGGCGGAATAAACAGCATCGCTATAATTAACAAAATCGGAATTGCCGGGTTCCACTTCTTATGATAGGCCAAAAAGAAGAAAAAGCTGGCGGCCTGAATCATAAACAAGAAGTTCAGCATAGGCGACAAATTGAGCAGAATCGTGCCGATGAAGCCCTCCATAAGCGCAGCGCTGCCGAATAACATCAGCAATACCGTAGCCAGGTAATACCAAATCAATGATCTTGGCAATCTCCAATCCCGCAGCGGCGGGAAGCTAGGCACGGCGTGCCCCAGGCTGTTCAAAGTCGGCCGAGCAATCATGTGAGTAACTGCAGCAAGCAGAAGCGAACATACAATCATCGTGAATGGCGTCATTCTAGCCGCCAAGCTGGATAGCTGCTGCGCAACCTCCGGAGACCATACCAATTCAGTAGCGACGAGTTCGCTATCCGCCATATTCTGCATAAAGGCTGTCATCATATTTAGCGTATCTTCGATGGATGACGCCAGATTGAAGTCAAAAATGACGGTTATGGCTAGAAACGCCAGCAAGAACTCCGCCAGAAGCGTTCCCGTTCCCATAGCGACAACCTTGAGCGCTGATGCCTTCTTCTTGTACAGGTGTCCCATGACGACGACCGGAATCATAAAGAAAACGGCCACGAGAATAATCATGGGATTAGACAGCAGAAGAGATGCCGCTGCCCACACGACCGCGGTATGGATTAAGAATGCTCTCAGCGATAGTGTTGTGTAGAGGATTACGCCGGGCAATAACATGACAAAAATGGTGATAAAAGAAAAAGGTGTAGCAAACGACAGCAGGAGCAGCAGATAAACTACGCTCCATGCAATCGAGGTCCAGCGTAAATTCAAATGGGTTCACCTCTTACGCATATGTTCTTCCAATGTAGAAATATCCTGATACCAGTCTTCCAGTTGATGCCCTTCCTTTTGGTGCTTCTTCAACTTTTCCAGAATATGAGCGTCCATATCCTTATAGGATATGCCAAGCCTGCGTCCTAATATGTAACAACTGACGATCAGACTGGCAAGACTATCACTTACCCGTGTCGTGCTGCCTTCCCACAATGCCTTGAATAAACGGGATACGTGATCGACTACTTCCGTTTTGAGCCATTCAATCACTTTGGCGCGTTTGGCCACATCCATTTCTTTCTGCATGGCGGACAGCTTCCACCCTCCCTGAAAAAGCATTATTCTTCATTATAGCATAAAGCAAATCCTTCCCACGAAGCAAACCTGACGTGCTATGTGCTAATTTTTGGGAACGGATACATCCCGCGTTACAAAACGCTCACAGTACTCAATAATTTGGCTGCGGCGAACGATGCCGATGAATCGCCCCATATCGTCAACCACAGGCACGAAGTTCTGTACCTTGGCGAGATTAATCAAGCCTTCCATATCCGCGTCGATCGATACCGGTTTAATGTTCATCTTTAGCGGAACGTCCTTAAGCAGAAATTTAGAAGCGTTCTCAAAAGTAACCTTTCCACCGGAATTCTTCATATACCACAAGAGGTCTCCCTCTGTAACAGTACCGACGTAAACCCCGTCTTTGCCGATAATCGGCACGGCCGTAAATCTGTGATACTCCATCCTCTCCAAAGTCTGTCTCAATGTAGAATCGAGCGTTACGGCAACGACGTCATTTTTCGGTAGCAAAAAAAACGCGATATTCATAGATAAAAGTCCTCCTCTACCCTTTTCAGACTCACCTATTTATTACGTTTCAAAACAGGTTCTGTTCCATGATAGGTGCGAAATCGGCAGCCGGAATACCGGACTGCCGAATCAAGTTACAATTTGGACATAAATAAATCATTGATCATTATGGCTGCTCGCTATTTTGCGCCTCTTGGTCCGCTTGTGCTTCAGGACTCAGCAAATCCTCTGTCTTCGTATTCGGATCGGTCCAGTTCTCGATCAACTGTCCCGCATAGGTCACGTCTTCCTCATTGGCCTGGATATAGTAGATGCCGTTTTTGCGTATGCCTTCGCCCATAATAGTATATCCGTTGATTTGGGGCGATTGATTGGTTAACAGCTGCTTGGAAAGATCTATAATAAAGCTAGGCGTCATATCCGTCTTGAAATTCTCTCCCAGCATATCCATCAGCTCTGGAATTTTGCCGATTTGATCCAGCTTCAGCATACGCTCTACCATGGCATTCAGAAAGATCTGATGCCGCTTCGTTCGATTGAAATCGCTATCTTCCCGGTATCTTACAAAATTAAGCGCTTCCTGCCCATCATACAACGGCTTGCCTGCTTTAATCGTAAACTTCTCATGATCCTTGTGTTTATTTACGATATCTTTATCGATAGGCAGCTCAATCCCGCCCAGCTCATCCACCACGTTCCGCAAGCCTTCAAAATTAATAGCTGCATAATAGTCCGCGGGGTAACCGAGGAAATTCGCTACCGTATCCTTGGACATCTTGGCTCCGCCGAAGGCATAAGCATGATTGATTTTGTCATTCTTGTCTCGGCCGACAAGCTCCGTATACGTATCGCGTGGAATCGAGATCAGCAGTACCTTGGAGTCCTCTGGGCGCACAACGGCGTAAATTAACGTATCTGAACGTGCAGGCTCGTTATCCCGCTGGTCGATCCCTAGCAGCAAGGCGGTAAATGGCTCTGCCTGCTTGGCGGCAACGGGTTTAGGCTTCTCTCCCTCTATCGGAGAATACGATTTCTCCAGCTTCTCCTCGACCTGCCCCGAAAGGAACAAATCAAATGCCATCAACGCCAACGGCTTGCGGAATGTATATGCGCCAGCCCCGACAATAAGCAGAACCAGCAATGTAATGAGCAGGCCTTTAAGTCTGCTGCGCTTCTTCGTTATATTCTTTTCCTTATTTCTTCGTTCTAACATCATATGCCTCCCATGGTTTGTACTATACGGCTTCTCCTCACAGCATTTTCCGTTTTACGGTATACAGCCGCAATACCAGGTGTCTTCAATTAATTGTAAACCGTAGTCCTCGGCAAAAAACTACAAAATAGTAATTTAACCGAAAGAATTTAATAACTCTACCGCTTCGTACTATACCATAAAGAGGTTTTTTCATACAAATATCATGTAAAAAAAAGCGCCAAAAGCAATCCCCCAGTGCCGAAAAGCACCAGGGGATTTCTTCTAATCCTTCTATTCAATATTCTACTCCGCCACGAACGGCTTATCCTGCGATACCGCTAGTTCATGGAGATAGATTCCTGTTCCATCGCCAATGGCAAAGTTGAGAATTCTCTTATTTACGGGTACGATTTCGGAACGATAGAGCGTCGGGAACACCGGAATTTCCTCGAGCATAAACTGCTGCCATTCTTTGTAAATGGCCTGACGAGTCGCAACATCGAAGGCTTTCTCAGAGACCCCTTCTTCCAGGAGACGGTCATTCTCCTCGCTGGCGTATCTTGAGAAGTTAAACAACGCATCCCGTCCATATAGTCCTGTCGGGTCGACGTCAATGCCTACGGTCCATGCGCCTTGATATACATCGACGTTTGGATCATCCTTCCCATTATTGCCGATGCGGTCATAGAATGTGTTAAATTCAACCAATTCCAGATTAACGTTCAGCCCGATCGCGTTCCAGGATTGGACGTAATACCGGGCCAACGGCTCTGCTATATCTCCGCCCGTCATCGACAAGAAATTGATCACCAGCTCGCTGCCGTCCGGATTGGTGCGGAATTCGCCGTTTTTCTTGTATCCGGCCTCATCCAATATTTGGTTGGCCTTCTCTACATCATAGGCAATTCCCGGATTGCTCGCATCGTGGAACTCCGGATGGGACGGTGGAATCAGCGTTGTTGCATTCCAACGTAGACCATGGTAGAAGCGCTTACCCACCTGATCGTTATCCACCGCGTGCCACATCGCTCTGCGCAGGTTCACATCCGCCATTTTCGCATCGGGATTCGGGGCAACCACCTTATTGGTCTCATCCCATTTGCCCAGCTTGAAGCCGATGTACGTATAGGCACGATCGATAACACCTAAATACTCTACATTAGACATATTGGCATTGTCGGGGAACTGGTCAATCGGGAATGTATCTACCAGATCCACTCCGCCCGACTTTAACTGCTGCACGATCGTTGTTGGATTGATGACCTTGAGCACAACTTTATCGAGCTTAGGCTCTCCGCGCCAATAATCCGTGTTTTTTGTATAAACAACGGATTCACCCGGAACGATGCTTTCTACCTTGAAGGGACCAAAGCCGATCGGCTTCTCCCGAACCTCCGGAGAGGAAGGAATTTTGGCTATTTCCATGTCTCCAAAGATGTGCTTCGCAAGCGGATACGTCCATATGCTGCCTGTCAATAAAGACGGGGTGGATTTGATATAGGTAATTTGCAGCTTCTTATCGCTAAGCACTTTAATGCCGGATATTTTATCCGTTTTGCCTTCCCGATAGTCGATCATACCTTCAATGTTCGTGAAATCAGACCCATAACGGGGGCCATCATAATCCTTGTGCCCGATGACCTCATGGGCAAATTCCCAATCCTCCGCGGTTACCGGCTTGCCGTCATGCCAATTGACGTTGTCCCGAATCGTATAGGTAAAGGTTTTGCCGTCTTCGGACACTTCATAAGTCGCTGCCCCGTTGTTCGTGAATACATAGTTTTTGTCCCAATCCAACAGCGATTCATCAAACCAGGACAGAACTTTAGAGTCAGGAACACCCGAAGAAAAATTGTAATTTAGAATGCCTTCAAATGGCGTATCGGAGACAAGGCCATACGTAATCGTGCCCCCTTTGATTGGTTCCCCCTCATTTGTTTTAACATTGCTGAAATCCTCGATGGAGTACAAGCCCTCCTCTGCCGGCTTTTTCTCGCCATCCGTTTGATTCTGCGTATTCGTTGGCGCTGGCGGAGTCGCATTGTTCCCTTTATCGGAAGTACAAGCAGAGAGAACAATAATGAATACAAATAATAGCGGCAGCAGCATTTTGGAGCTAACCCTTTTTTTCATAACATTTCCTCCCTTTATCCCTTTCTTTGTCTTGCATCCGTCGCACGCTTTAGCGCTTGACCGACATTATTTATGCTAAGCATCAATACAAGAATGAGTAGTGATGCTGGCAACCAAATCCACCACCTATATTCGAGCGTCTGCGGGTTCCTGGCATAACTGACAAGAGTGCCAAGACTAGGCGTGCTCTCCGGAAAACCGAAGCCTAGGAAGGATAATCCTGACTCCAGGCCAATATTAGCTGCTAAATTCAGGGTCATCGTCACAATGATAATGGAGCTTAAATTGGGCAGAACCTGAGAAAACATAATTTGTAAATGAGATGAGCCGAGCGTTTTTGAGGCTTTCACATACTCCAACTCTCTCTCCTGCAGCGTCTTCGAGCGAATGAGCCGGGCAATCCCCATCCATAAAAAGGCTGTCATAATCAAGGAGAACGATAGAATGCTATACTTTGGCACAGCGGCCACAAAGGCAATGACGATCATAAGCGTAGGCAGGATCATGAAAAAATCAACGACCCGCATGAATACATTATCAACCGTCCCCCCGAAATATCCTGAGATTAGCCCAACCAGGATGCCGATCAACCCGGTCAACACCGTCACGATAATTCCGATCGACAGTGAATTTCTCGTCCCGATAATCAACTGGCCGAACACGTCTCGACCGCCATAGTCGGTACCCAGCCAAAACTTGGCCGATGGCGGCTGGTATAATGCAAATAAATCGACCGTCACAATCTGCTTCTGGTCTAAGACGAGAGATACGCCATAAACCGCCGCGATGATCAACCCTAAGAAAATCAGAGACACCAAAGCCAGCTTATCCCGCTTGATCTCCCGCCATAAAATTTGCCAACTGGAGGGACTGGCCGCTGAGTCAAACGCTCCGTCCTCCATTCGCCCGTTCACTTTATTCATTTCATCACCCCCATACGTTCAAATCGTTATTTAATCCGAATGCGAGGATCCACGATGCCTAGAATGATGTCGGAAATCAAGGAACCTAGGATAGAGGCAATGCCATAGAGAAGAACCAGCGCAGTTACGACGCTAAAATCACGAATCAGAATGGAATTCAGAAAGAGCTGCCCCATCCCTGGATAACTAAAAATATATTCTATAAAAACGGTTCCCCCGATTAACCCCGTTAGTTCATAACCAAAGAACGCCGCTATCGGCAGAAGCGAATTCCGTAAAATATGATGCGTGTAAACGCGCGATTCGGATGCTCCCTTCGCCCGGGCCAGCAGAACAAAATCTTTTTGCTTCGTGTCGATAATTTCGCTGCGTAAATACTGCACCGTAGACACGGTAGTGATCAAAGCCATAGATAATGCGGGCAGCAGCAGATGATATATTTTGCTAACCATATAATCGAGGGTACCGGGTACGAGTCCAGGGGTTACGCTTCCCTCTGTGGGAAACAGACGGATATGAAAACCGAAAATCCACAGCATGAGCAGGGCAAATATAAATAAGGGTGCGGCGAAGCCAAGATACGTATAGCCGGTGATCAGCCGGTCTCCCCAGGAATCGTTATAACGCCCGCTAATGATTCCAAGAGGGATCGCGATGAGATAAGTGATCACTAACGTAACCAGAGACAACCAGATCGTATTGGTGATCCTCTGCCCGATCAAATCGGCGACTGGCATCTTGAACCGAAACGATTGGCCTAAATCACCCTGAACCGCCCTTGTGATCCAGTCCCAATACTGAATGTACCAGGGATTGTTCAAGCCCAGTTTCTCCCGCTGCTCTTCGAGCATCGACGGATCGACACTTGGATCGAGCATCCCGGTCAATGCATCCCCCGGTAAAGCCTTCGCCATAATAAAAACAAGAATACTCAGTAAAATAATTTGCGGAATCATAATCAGCAGCCTGCGCAGTATCGTCTTCCACATCGACCTCACCCCCTTTCGGGCAATGCAGCAAAGTGAGTGTCGGACAACGGCTTTAAGTCGTAGGCTAGTCCCTCATGGTCAAAATACTTGGAGTAAGCCTCATCATATTCCCGATGGATCCATTGGCGTTGCTGCTGACGCTTCTCTCGCTGCTTGGGATCCAAATCGGGTATAGCGGCCAATAGACGTTTGGTATAAATATGCTGAGGGTTTCCGAATATATCCCGCGTTGTCCCTTGTTCCACATGCCGCCCTTTGTACATGATGCCGATATAGTCGCACATATGACGGATAATACCAAGATCATGACTGATGAATAAATAAGTCAGATTAAGCTCCTTCTGAATGTCCTGCATAAAGTTCAGCACCTGAGCCTGAACCGAGACATCGAGTGAGGATACCGGCTCATCCGCGATAATCAGCTTCGGCCTCAATGCGATAGCCCGGGCAATGCCGATGCGTTGCCGTTGTCCGCCGGAAAATTCATGCGGATATTTATGTATCGTTTCCTCGCTTAAGCCTACCTGTGTCAGGAGCTCCTGCACGCGGCGCTTCTCTTCTGCAGCAGATAAGCGCTCAAAATTGCGCAGCGGCTCTGCCACGATATCCAGCACGCGCTTCTTCGGATTTAATGAGGAATACGGATCCTGAAAGATCATTTGAATATCTCTCCGAAACCGGGAATGACTGCTTCGTATCCCATCTCCAATATCCTCACCCTGAAATAGAATCCTTCCCGAAGTAATCGGATTCAAGCCGATAATCGCTCGCCCTGTCGTCGTCTTCCCCGAACCTGACTCTCCGACGAGACCATAAGTATGTCCCTCCTCAATGTTCAGGTTGACGCCGTCCACCGCTTTTACCTGATCGATGACGCGTCTGAAAATCCCGCCGTATACCGGGAAATGCACCTTTAAATCCCTAACCTCAAGAAGCGCCATATTCCTGTTCCTCCTCTCAGTGATCGAGAAAGTGAAAATCCTTATAGCATGTGCAGCGAACGTAATGACCCGGTTCAACTTCATGCAGCTGAGGATCAGCCTCATGCGCCGATTCCTCGATCCACGGAATCCGTGAGCGAAATCGACAGCCCTGGCGCGGCAGATGCTTTAAGGAAGGCACGACCCCATGGATAACATGCAGCTTCGTTCTCTCATTACTCACTGTAGGTATGGAGCTTATTAAAGAACGTGTATAGGGATGCTTTGCATTCGTCATCAAGGTGTGAATTGAAGCGATTTCAACAATTTGCCCGGCATACATCACCGCTACGCGATCCGCCATTTCAGCCACAACGCCCAAATCATGCGTAATCAGAATAATTCCCGCATGCATATCCTCCTTAAGGCGCCGAATCAGCTCCAAAATTTGCAGCTGGATCGTGACGTCCAGGGCCGTCGTAGGTTCATCGGCAATTAAAAGATTCGGTTGATTGGCGATAGCAATGGCAATGACAACCCGCTGCCGCATTCCGCCGGATAATTCGTGGGGATATTGCCCATAAGCATATTCGGGACGAGGAATCCCAACCTTCTGCAATAGTTCGATCGCTCGTTCTTTCCTATGTTTCTTGGATTTCTTAGATGGCACAGTTTGCTTGGATTCGTGAAGAAGCAGCACTTCTTCAATTTGTTCACCAATGATCATCAGAGGATTGAGTGCGGATAAAGGATCTTGAAAAATCATACTGACTTCGTTGCCGCGAAGTCGGTTTAGCTCAGATGGAGACAACGCTATGAGGTTCTGACCCTTGTAATAAATCCGTCCCTGAATTTGGGCACGGGTGTGCAATCCCATAATGGAAAAAGCCAAGGCGCTCTTCCCTGATCCAGATTCACCGACAATGGCCAATATTTCATTCTTATTTACCGTTAGATTTACGCCATCCACGGCAGCAAAAAGCTCGCCTGAAATGTGGAATGAAGTCGACAGATTCTCAATTCTTAAGAGTTCTTCAGTCACATTCATCACCCTATCGCAAGGTTTAGCATAACGTTTTAAGAAACCGCCCAAGGACAATTATTCTGCCCTGCTTACTCGGTTTAAAGATTAGCTTTAAAATGCTATTTGCTATAAAAATAACCTCTACTAGAAATATATTCTTTTTTATTACTATATATTATTGCCATATATATTCCAAGTGTTTTTTTGTAATTCAGGATATACTTGGTAATTATTCACAACATTAAGCATTCTTATAAAATAAAAATCCCCTTCGTTCAACAAGTGGAAGTCATCCTCTAGTGAGGTTCTTGTCCTTGTCTACTTAAAGGGGATTTCTTATTGTCATCTATACGATTACTCCGTAGTGTACGGAAGCAATGCGATTTGACGGGAGCGTTTGATTGCAATCGTCAAGAGACGTTGATACTTCGCGCTCGTTCCTGTCACGCGACGCGGCAAAATTTTACCACGCTCGCTGATGAATTTCTTGAGCAGTTCAGTATCTTTATAGTCAATGTGAGTAATCTTGTTCACAGTGAAGAAACATACTTTACGACGTTTGTTGCGGCCGCCGCGGCGTGCCGGTCTTTTGTCGTCTCCGCCTTCTCTTTGCTTGAAGCTCATGCTATTCAGTCCTTCCTATATTAAAATGGCAAATCGTCATCCGAAATGTCGATCGGTTTCCCATCGTCAGAGAATGGATCTTGATTGCTGCGTGAGAAATTGCTGCTGCGGTTGCTATTGCCGCCCGCGCTGCCTCCTCCAAATGGATTCTCCTCGCGCTGTCCGCCACCACTGCCACCTTCACGATTAGACTCCAAGAAACGGACATTATCAGCAATGACTTCGGTTACGTATACACGTTTGCCTTCGTTATTCTCGTAATTCCGTACCTGAATGCGTCCTTCAACCGCTGTGAGGCGACCCTTACGCAAGTAATTCGCGCACGTCTCAGCCAGTTGTCTCCAGGTTACGACCGGAATGAAATCCGCTTCGCGTTCTCCGCCCTGCGATGTGAACGGTCTGTCCACAGCAATCGTGAACTGGGTAACCGCTACGCCGGATGGCGTATAACGCAGCTCGGGATCTCTAGTTAGACGTCCGATCAGAATGACACGGTTCAACAATCAAATCCCCTCCTCCGGGCTAATGCTTACAAAACTTAGTACTAGGCTACGTCTTTTGTAATGAGATAACGGATAACCTCATCGGAAATCTTCAGAATCCGCTCGAGCTCAGCAACGACTTCAGGAGTCGCTGTAAAGTTCACGAGAACGTAAATACCGTCACGGATCTTGTTAATCTCATACGCAAGCCGGCGTTTGCCCATTACATCGTGCTTTGTAATTTCACCGCCGTTTTGGATGATGCCTTGGAATTTGTCAACTACAGCTTGAACAGCTTCTTGTTCAAGTTCAGGACGAATAATGTACATCACTTCATATTTGCGCATATATGTCACCTCCTCTTGGACTATGGCCCCCACCTTGTTACACATGGGAGCAAGGAGCGAGCTTCAACTCGCACCAAAATATTATACCAAACCGGCGTTAACCCTGCAAGTATGAAACACGAACGAACTACATACAATAGGCATGCTTCTTACCTTTTATAACAGCTTTAGCGCCATTTTATTCTGAAAGGAGGTCTGATCATGGGCGAACAAACCGAATTCGAACCTGGAGACAAAGCACCAAACCCTGGTATTTACACCGAAGTAGGTGAAGCGCGAAGCTTCCATACCCAAATCAAGAACCCAAAACGAATTGAACTAGAACGGGGCGAGACATTTCCTAAAACCACCAACAAGAATCGCAAATGGAAAAAGGCTGAAAAAGCCCGAGTCCATTAGCTCGGGTAACGGGTGCGCAATTAAGGATATCTAATTATGAATTCGTGTATAAAACACTCCAACCTGCACATAATACACTCAGTCGGTGATGCAAAGAGAGGTGTGGTTCCGTTGGAGCATCCACGAGCAACACAGCTGTCTGGAGTCTTATTCACTACACTTTAGAAGCACAAGATCGCGAATTGAGAAAGACCCCTCTTTGTCACTTCGTTAAAGCCTAGGCGAAGATCGCATGTTTCTTCCGTCGTGAGAGAAGAATTCCAATCCGCATCCCGTCTGCAAATGGAGAACCCTTGCGGGTTCTCCTTTGTTGTTAGAGCAGAAGCAGGGGCTGCATAATGGCGATCAATCCCTTTAAAAATGGTTTCTCCGCATCCTTCACCTGCCGATTTAAAGTCTCTTCCCTTTCCCCTCGTTCCCTTAGAACACCAAAAAATCCCCTACGCCCTTGTAGGAGATTCATCATTATTATTACTATTCAATTCTCATCCCGGCTAATTATAGTCTTAGCGACTATATGGCGGAAAGGGTGGGATTCGAACCCACGCACGCTTTGACACGCCTAGCTGATTTCGAGTCAGCCCCCTTGGACCTCTTGGGTACCTTTCCACAGCACTAATGAGCATACCATAAACCATTCAATTGATCAAGGGAACTTACGTTCCCCGACTTGCTAACGACATGAATTATTATCGCCCTAACCCTATGAGGGAGTTATAGTCCGATTATGATTGATCCTGCGTCGCTGTACCCTCTTCTCCGGCTGCGGCCGATCGTATTACTTTCCGCATATTTTTCTCAAATTTTGCCCTTGGAACGAGTACACTGTGCTTGCAGCCTACACATTTAATCCGGATATCCATTCCCATGCGAATAATCTCCATTTCATTGCTGCCGCAAGGATGATTTTTCTTCATTAACACCACATCGCCCAGCCCAAACGATTTACGTTCCATCTACATTCCTCTCCTACTTCATCCACATTATTCTATATTATCGCCCTTCGGGGTCGATTATTCAATCCTCTATCCCTATGAGTATCTTTACTCTCCTTCAGTCAGCCTCAATGCTTCTGCTTCTTCAAGCGCTTGCTTAACATACGTCTGTATTTGCCGTTCCATTTTTTCTCTTTCCGTCGGCAAGCATTCCATCGCAATACGAATGACAAACTCGCTGGCTGACAGGGATTGAATACCAACCACATGCGGGGAATCAGGAGCATACGGGTGATCCTCTTTCATTTTTAGCATCGCTTTTTTCATTAAGCTAATACTGTCTTCAAGCTTCTTAGAATTACTGAATGGGAAATCCACGACAACCATCGCGTTATTTAACGAATAGTTCGTCACATTGGTAATCATGCCATTGGGAATAATATGCACTTCGCCTGTCCAACTGACCAGCCGTGTGGAGCGAAGCCCGATCATCTCTACCGTCCCTTTGAGACTGCCGGTCTGAATCACATCGCCTACGGCAAATTGATCCTCCAGGATGATGAAAAAGCCCGTAATCACGTCCTTCACCAAGCTCTGGGCCCCAAAACCAATAGCTAGACCCAGCACCCCGGCTCCGGCAAGCAGCGGCGCAAGCTGAAAGCCAACTTCTCCAAGCACGAGCATAACCATAATAAAATTGCTTGTAATCCAGGTAATATTTTTAAGCAGCTCACCTACCGTTATGAACCTGCGGGGATTAACCTTTAGTCGGCTGTTCTCCCTTTTCTCCAAAGAGCGGTCAATAACCCGGTAAATAACTTTGATGAATATTCGCGTCAGTATAAATATGAGAATAATCCTTAAGGCAGAAAACATGACCATTTCCCACATATTTACATTTGTCACCCAGTCCCACAGCTTATCCTTCCAGGTTACCGCAGCTTTAAGCACATCTTCAGCAGAATCTATATCATTATCAGTCCCCGTTGTTAGTATTGTCATCTGCTCCTCCTACAATTCGATGTTATCATAACCTGTTTCTGATTGGGAGTAGATCCCCCGAATATCTACTTGCTCCTGAACGATAATCTCCTTGACGGTAAGCAGAGATTCTTCTGGAAAACGAATCGATAGAGCGCAACCTGCCGTGATTTCTTTCGGTGTCGGAAACAGGTCGATTTCTATGTCTGCATATTCCAGCAGCATCTCGGCTCTTAATGCTTGCTGCGTCGAATCAAACGCCATGACTAACCATGTGTCCACTGCTTTAGCCCCCTATGATAAGCGATACTTTAGTCGGAGTATAGAAATGCTCTTTTTTCCATATACTATCTATTATTCCTTATAGCATATATTTCGATGCTTCGGCAGCTATAACGGATAATTCCAAGCGGAAAGGAAGATTTCTATGTCTCAGCTAAATCCTTCGTACACAGGACAAGAAATTCCCTATTTAAAAATACCCCATACCGAGCCGGGCATTCATTCCGCCATCATTCACCGATTGCTTCTTCATCTCGCTCAGATCGAACCCGGACAGGAAATCGTTGTCGTGTGTATTGGTACAGATCGTTCTACCGGCGATTGCCTGGGTCCTTTAGTGGGCACTTCCTTATCCAAATATAATTGCCCTTACTTTCACTTGTACGGTACTTTGGAAGAGCCTGTGCATGCGATGAATTTAAAAGACACGCTCCAACATATTAATACCACATTTGTAGACCCTTATATCATTGGAATTGATGCCTGCCTGGGTCAAACCTCAAGTGTTGGATCGATTCAAGTGGTTCAAGGCCCTCTGCGTCCCGGAGCAGGCGTAAATAAAGAATTGCCGCCGGTTGGCGATATCCATCTTACAGGCATCGTCAACGTCGGCGGCTTCATGGAATATTTTGTATTGCAAAATACACGTCTCAGTCTCGTCATGCGGTTATCTGAAATTATTGCCAGCAGTCTCTATTCGGCCATTAAGGAATGGAACAAAGGATTTATTCCCCTTGCTCGGCGAGAGCAATAACCTCAACCTCTTCCGGAGAGAGTGCATGGGGGGATTCTCCCTTCGTCAACGGTTTGGCATATACATAAGAACCGTCCCGATTATAAATGCCTGTTATGACGACCCCATCCTTCTCATCATTTATAAACGCAATAGAAAAGCTTAAATCATTTCCACGCTCGGCAAAAGCGTTGTAACGCTTCATGCCGATTTTTGCTTTTTGTTTTGGGACAAGCCTTTGAAGCTGATCAAGCATCTTCTTTTGCTGTTCCTGGGCATCTTCCAGTTTTCCTTGCTGCAGCTTTAAATCGATCAGCAGTCCCTCTAGGTCTTCCACACCTGAGCCTTGCATCATGACATCATATTTTCGACGAATCTTTCTGAGCTTGCCCCCTTGAAGCAAGTTCCATATGAGCAGCCAAACTACGACGATAACTAATCCGATTACGACCCAAACCAACTGCTCCAGGATGAGCTCATTCCATTCTTGCATGCTTCCTCTCCCCTATGTTCTTTTCATTGAGCCGAAATTTGTCGCATGGCTAGTACGAACGCCTCTACCTCTTCCTCCGTCGTATCAAACCCTACGCTGGCTCTAACAGCACCGCCCGCCGATGTTCCTGCTGTCATATGCCCTAGTGGTGTACAATGATAACCGGCGCGCACAGCGATTCCATATTCTCTATCTAATAAAAAAGCAATTTCCGCAGCGTCTCTGCCTGCTACATTATAAGACACAAGCCCGGTTCGTGGTTCTCCCCGTTTTGGCCCAATCAAGGATACGCCAGGCATCCCAGCCAGTTCCTCCATCATTTTTTGGATAAGCAACCATTGGCGTTCATAAATTTGTTTTACCCCATATTCAAGCACAGCATTCACACCAGCCGCCAGACCAGCAATACCGACCGTATTTGCCGTCCCTGCCTCATAGCGATCTGGCCGTACAGTAGGCTGTCCAAGCTCCTCCGATTGACTTCCTGTTCCTCCATGTAAAATCGGCTCCAGCTCCACATGAGGCGAAATATATAATCCTCCTGTCCCTTGTGGACCAAGCAGCCCTTTATGCCCTGGAAAAGCAAGCAAATCAATCCCCATTTCGGCCACATCAATGGGATACGTTCCGGCAGTTTGAGCCGCATCCACTAGAAAGACTGCTCCATGCTCCCGAGCCAAATGCCCTATCTCATGAAGCGGCAGGATGCTCCCCAGTAAATTCGAGCCATGCGAGCAAACAACCAACGTCGTCTCTGGGCGAAATGAGTTTCTGACTTCCTCCATATCCAATTGCCCCAAACCATCCACCGTCACATAATCAACTTGAATTCCAATGGTTCTTTTCAAATACTCTAATGGCCTTCTCACCGAATTATGCTCAACCATCGTTGCAATCACATGATCTCCAGGCTTCAGCCAACCCTTGATGGCCAAGTTTAAAGCAGAGGTCGTATTGGAGGTAAAAACAATGTCATTCGGATTGGAAATATGAAACAACGTCGCTAGCGCTTGTCTAGCACGAAATATAATTCGCCCCGCTTGAAGTGCCATATTATGACTTCCTCGTCCGGCACTGGCAGCCTGACCATTCAGGATCGACATCATAGCCTCTCCTACTGTCGGCGGTTTAGGCCAAGACGTAGCTGCATGATCAAAATAAATGACAGATTGCTTTTTCAGAAAACTCCCCTCCTTGACACGCAGCGCCTGTCCCTCAATACTTTCTAAAACTCCAGATTCCTTTAATTCTATATCGCCGCTATATCATCTTTATACCATTTCACTTAAAATATTAAATCACTTCAACTTGCCTATAAGATCAAAGAATGACATACCCCTCCGCTGCAGAGACTGAACATCCCTCAGACAAGACGAATATGTCATCCGCATTAAACTCTAGATAAAAACGTCTATCAATGTACGTTCTAAGGAGCCAGACCGCGTTGAGCGGTAGTTTTTCTTGCGATTATAAAACTATTCAGCTCTGCTAACCAATAAAATCTTTAAGAGAGTAAGTCAAGTAATCGTTGCAAATCTTGTTGACTATAATAATTTATTTCAATTTTACCTTTTTCCTTGGTGGCTTTAATTTTCACTGTTGTCTTGAACTTCTCTCGCAGACTTCCTTCAACTTCCTCTATATAAGGGTCACGTTTTTGAGATGCCGGCTTCTGCTTATCCTTCTTCTTGCGATCCATCTGCTGAACAGCATCCTCAAGCTCACGTACACTCCACTCATGATCGATACATTGCTTAGCCAGTTCCTTAATTGTGGTTGCATCCTTCAAACCAACAAGAGCTCGGGCATGTCCCATAGACAATGTTCCACGTGAAACATATTCCTTCACTTCCTCCGGCAACGATAACAGCCGCAGAAAATTAGCAATATGGGAACGCGATTTTCCCACCTTCATAGATAGCTCTTCTTGGGTGAGTTGAAATTGATCCATTAGCCCTTGGTAAGCTACAGCAATTTCCATCGCATTCAAATTTTCGCGTTGCAAGTTCTCTATTAAAGCAATTTCCATAACCTGTTGATCGGAAAAAGATCTCACAACCGCCGGAATGGTATCATTGCCACAATACTGAGAAGCACGGAACCTCCGCTCTCCGGCAATAATTTCATATCCCTTCAAAACGCTACGAACAATGATTGGCTGAATAACGCCATGCTGTCGAATCGACTCCGCCAACTCACGGATGGCATCCTCATCAAAAGTTTTACGTGGTTGATACGGGTTGGCACGAAGCTGATTCAGTGGAATATCCACCACCTTATCATCCTCTTGAATGGAGAGTGATGGTATCAGCGCATCCAAACCTTTCCCCAATCGTTTACTCATAAGAGACCACTTCCTTTGCCAACTCTAAATATACTTCCGCTCCCTTAGACCGGGGATCGTACGTTATAATCGATTGACCATGCGATGGTGCTTCGCTTAAGCGAACATTGCGTGGAATAACAGTCCTATATACCTTTTGCTGAAAATATTTCTTAACTTCTTCAATCACTTGAATCCCCAAATTCGTTCGGGCGTCAAACATCGTGAGTAACACACCTTCAATTTGTAAAGATGTATTTAAATGTTTCTGAACGAGACGTACCGTATTCAGAAGCTGACTCAACCCTTCAAGTGCATAATATTCACACTGAATAGGAATCAACACTGAATCAGCCGCCGTCAATGAGTTAATGGTTAGAATACCAAGCGATGGCGGACAATCGATCAGCACATAATCGTACATATGCTTGACTTGTTGAATCGACTTCTTAAGCCGGACTTCCCGCGATATAGTGGGCACAAGCTCTATTTCAGCTCCTGCAAGCTGTATGGTAGCAGGAATAATATCCAGTCCATCCACCTGTGTAGAAGCTATCGCTTCTTTCGGATTGACTTCATTAATAAGCACATCATAAATACAATTAGCAACATCGGCCTTATTGATACCAACGCCGCTTGTCGTATTACCCTGCGGGTCAATATCAATGAGCAGTACTTTTTTACCGATCGCAGCAAGTCCTGCCCCGAGGTTCACAGAGGTCGTCGTTTTACCGACTCCCCCCTTTTGGTTAGCAATGGCAATGATTTTAGACAATCTATTTCACCTCAGTATCCGTTAAAAATCTTCTTGTAGTATAAATCTAGGCAGTATCAACTAAGCTGAAGCTACAAAAAGACAACAAAGTCATCCCAGTGTATGCAACATTCTTCATAAATAAGCTCATTCCCGCTAGCTGCGTGTTCGGTTTGATGGAAATGCACCTGGATGACTCAAGCCATTTTGCCGAAAAAGAAGCTGACCTCTTCAACCTCGCGGTTATGGTCAGCGAGAATCACACATTATCTTTTAGGAATTTGAATCACGATTTCATAGTGATCTTCATGGTCTTTCTCCGAAGTCTTGATTTGCATTCCAGAGCCAGATACCATATCAATCGATTGGCGAATCGTATTGAGAGCCAAACGAACATCTTTGGAGAACGAAATTCGTTTTGGCGACTTCTTATTGTTAGCGACTTCTTTGTAAAAAGCCACTCGCGCTTCGGTCTGTTTCACATTTAATTCTTTACTGATGATTTCATCAAGTACCTTTATTTGAAGCTCTTCTGTCTCTAATGATAATAAAGCCCGTGCATGACGCTCCGTAACTTTACGTTCCATGAGTGCCGTCTTCACTTGATCAGGCAGCTGAAGCAGCCGTATTTTATTGGCAATCGTCGATTGACTTTTCCCCAGTCGCTGAGCTAAACTCTCCTGGGTTAATTGATGCAAATCAATCAAGTTTTGATAAGCAAGAGCTTCCTCAATCGAAGTAAGCCCTTCTCGCTGCAGGTTCTCAATCAAGGCGATCGAAGCAGCTTGAGAATCATTGAAATCCCGCAAAATTGCAGGAATTGTCTCATAACCTAGCTTCACTACTGCACGCCAACGTCTTTCTCCAGCGATAAGCTCATACTTATCATTTCGGTAACGGACTACGATAGGTTGAATGATGCCATGCGTCTTGATCGTCTGGCAGAGCTCTTCAATTTTATCGTCGTCAAAAATAGTTCTGGGTTGGTATGGACTGCTTACAATTTCACCAACCGGAATTTGTTTCACTTCATCTCCGCTGCTTCGTTCGGTAAAACCAAACAATTTCGAAAATTGTTCTTTCATTCCGTAAATTACCACCTAATTTCATAGTGTCATAAGGCAATAACCTTATGGGCTGCATTTCCTTGCTTATGAAAGGGAAAGCTGCGCAGTAAACGGTAAGAAAAACGTCTTTCGACGTAATTTCTAAGTAGACAGACCGCCTTTAACGGTAGTTTTTCTTGCGATATCAGGGTGCCTACTTTGATTGCATTACATTCTGATATCTTAAGAAAAAACGTCTCCCGACGTAATTTCTAAGTAGACAGACCGCCTTTAACGGTAGTTTTTCTTGCGATATCAGGGTGCCTACTTTGATTGTGTTACATTCTGATATCTTAAGAAAAACGTCCTTCGACGTAATTTCTAAGTAGACAGACCGCTTTTAGCGGTAGTTTTTCTTGCGATATCAGGGTGCTCTCTTTGATTGCGTTACATTCTGATATCTTGAAATAGTCCCATCGAGAAAATCGATCACCTATGTATACCTTTCAAGGTGAATCATCTCTTGTCTGGTAGTATTTCGTGGTGAATTTCTACGATTAAATATTCATGACCTAGATTAGTAAATGATAGATAGAATGTTGTACGAAATGTAGAAATCAACTAACATTGGGCAAATGATGATCGATATATCTATTCTACCACTTTTTTCACTATAATCCTATTCTCTTATTCAGCTATTTTTTCTGATTTTCTGGCATGAATAAGAGATCCCCCAGCCCATTTGTTTCACGTGGAACAATTAGGCTGGTAGGATCGCAAATACGCAATTGAAACAGTTGCTCTACAACTAAATAATAGGTGATTTTAAAGGCGTGCCTGCCTTACGAGGATAAGCCTTTGGGGTCGCGGCAGTTTTCTTAACAAGAATAATATGGCGATCAGAGCAATCCATCGGTAAGGTGAAGTGATGATTGTCCGATAGCTTGCCGTTAAGCACCCTCATACTGCGTGCAGCTTCCTCTACCTCTTCGCGGGGATCGCTCCCCTTCATCGCTGCAAATACGCCGCCTACTTTAACGAAAGGAAGGCAAAATTCATTTAACACAGCCATGCGGGCCACAGCCCGAGCAGTCACTAAATCAAATTGATCGCGATATTGCGGCTTACGAGCAACATCTTCTGCCCGACCATGAATGAGTTCAACGCCATCTAGCGAAAGCTGATCCACTATATTCTGCAAAAATTGAATTCGCTTATTAAGTGAATCTACGATCGTAAGCTTTATATGCGGAAAACAAATTTTTAATGGAATACCTGGAAATCCTGCTCCAGAGCCGATATCAGCCAGAGAATGAACATCTTTCATATTCACATAAAAAGACAAGGAAAGTGAATCATAGAAATGCTTCACATACACCTGATCACGCTCGGTGATCCCCGTCAAATTCATTTTTTCATTCCATGCGACTAATTCTTTAAAATACGTTTCAAATTGGGTTAATTGCTCCGCATTCACCTCAATGCTATGATCGCGAAGCAATGATTGAAATTCAGATTGTATTTGATCCAATCACTTATCCTCCTGCAGCGGTAACCCGGTTATAATGTTCCAAATAGACGAGCAAAATGGAAATATCCGCTGGCGATACTCCAGAAATCCGTGAAGCTTGCCCAATGGAGAGCGGACGAATTTTGGCTAGCTTCTGACGTGCTTCGATGGCCAGCCCCTGAATATCCTCGTACTTGATATTTTCGGGCAGTTTCTTTTTTTCCATTTTTTTCAATTTTTCAACATGCAGAAGCTGTTTTTCGATATATCCGGCGTATTTCACTTGAATTTCGACCTGCTCCATCATTTCCTCATCCAAAGCAACTTCAGCTGGTGAAAATTGATGGATATGGGCATAGGTAACCTCTGGACGCCGCAAAATAGCCAGCAAATTACTGCCATCCTGGATCGTCGCTGAGCCGATTGACTCCAAAAGTGGATTGATGTCTACCGGACGAACTTTGGTTGCTCGAAGACGCTCCACCTCCTGCTCCACCTTCTCCTTCTTATCAAGGAACTGTGCATAGCGCTCCGGTGAAATCAGGCCGATGTCATAACCAATTTCAGTGAGTCTGAGGTCAGCGTTATCATGGCGAAGCAATAGACGATATTCTGCGCGCGAGGTGAGCAGACGGTAAGGCTCATTCGTGCCTTTAGTCACCAAATCGTCGATCAGCACCCCGATATAACCTTGAGAGCGATCCAGCACGATGGCTTCTTTGCCCTGCACCTTGCGAGCCGCGTTAATTCCCGCCATAACCCCTTGAGCCGATGCCTCTTCATATCCGGATGTACCGTTAATTTGTCCGGCCGTAAATAAGCCGGGGAGCAGCTTCGTCTCCATCGTCGGCCACAGCTGTGTCGGTACGATTACATCATATTCGATCGCATAGCCGTTGCGCATAATTTTCGCATTCTGCAATCCGGGAACCGAGCGAACGATTTGCTCCTGAACCTCTTCCGGCATACTAGTCGATAGTCCTTGAACATAATACTCCGCCGTATTCTTTCCTTCCGGCTCCAGAAAAACCTGATGCTGCGGCTTATCGCTAAACCGAACGATTTTGTCCTCGATAGACGGACAGTATCTGGCACCCGTTCCTTCAATAATCCCCGAGAACATCGGTGCGCGATGTAAATTCGCATTGATGATTTCATGCGTCTCCGCCGAGGTATAAGTCAGCCAGCATGGCATCTGCTCATTATCCGAGCTTTTCGTTTCATAAGAAAAAAACTTAGGATTCTCATCCCCCGGCTGAATTTCCGTCTGAGAAAAATCAATCGAATCGCGATGAACGCGAGGCGGCGTCCCCGTCTTGAAGCGGACGAGCTCGAAGCCAAGCTTTTTCAAGCTATGAGATAGGTTAACGGCAGGCTGCTGATTGTTCGGGCCGCTCTCATAAGCCAGCTCACCCATAATAATTTTGCCGCGCAGATAGGTTCCTGTCGTCAGTACAACCGCCTTGCCGCGGTACTTGGCTCCTGTCTGGGTTACCACACCAACGCACTGGCCATCCTCCACGATCAAATCCTCAACCATCCCTTGACGCAGCGTTAAGTTCTCCTGCTTCTCCAGCGTTTCCTTCATCGTATGCTGGTACAGCACCTTGTCCGCCTGTGCGCGAAGCGCATGAACCGCAGGTCCTTTACCCGTGTTCAGCATTCGCATTTGGATGAATGTTTTATCGATATTACGGCCCATTTCACCGCCGATGGCATCCACTTCTCTTACGACATGGCCCTTAGCCGGCCCCCCGATGGAAGGATTGCACGGCATGAACGCGACCATATCCAGGTTAATCGTCACCAGCAGTGTTTTACAGCCCATACGTGCTGCGGCCAGCGCAGATTCACTGCCTGCATGTCCAGCACCGACGACGATTACGTCGTATTCTGCTGCTTCAAATCCCATCCTAAAACCCCCTTTGAATTCAATATTATATAGTAGATACCTGTATTTATTTTAAAATTAAACTATTCAAAACGTTCTTTTTCATCATACCATGAATGAACCTCGGTCATACGTGCGAGAAACTATTTTCCCAGACAAAATTGGGAGAAAATTTGATCAATCAACGCATCCGGCGCAGCGTCGCCAATCACCTCGCCCAACTGCTCCCAAGCTAACCGTACATCGATTTGCAAAATATCGATCGGAATCCCGATATCCGCAGCCTCATAGGCGTCCGCTAGCGATTGCTTAGCCTTATTCAGCAGCGCAATATGCCGTACGTTGCTGACATAAGTGAGATCCCCGGACTCCAGCTGTCCTCCGAAAAATAACTTCGAAATGGCTTCCTCCAAATGATCCAGGCCCTCCTCCGTCTTCACGGACAGCTCCACGATGGCTTCCTCCGGGAAATAACGGCTGACAACCTCCCTATTCAGCTGCGAAGGCAAATCAATCTTATTCAACAGTATGATCGTCTGCCGCCCTCGGAGCTGTTCCATCAAATGAATCTCGTCTTCATGCAGCAGCTCAGCATTGTTCAGAACAAGTAAAATCAAATCCGCCTCATGCACCGCAGCCTTTGAGCGTTCCACCCCAATTTGCTCTACGACATCAATCGTTTCGCGAATTCCGGCCGTATCCAGCAGCTTGAGCGGAATATTATTAATCGTCACGTATTCCTCAATCACATCCCGGGTCGTCCCCGGAATATCGGTAACAATCGCCTTATTCTCTCTGGCCAAAGCATTCAGGAGCGAGGATTTGCCGACATTCGGCCGCCCAACAATCGCCGTCGTAATGCCTTCCCGCAAAATCTTGCCCTGATTCGCCGTCTTCAGCAGCTGTTCAATACCCTCGGTCACTTCTGTGCATTTCGTCTTAATGAACTGCGTCGTCATTGACTCCACGTCATGCTCGGGGTAATCGATATTGACCTCGATATGCGCTAACGTCTCCACCAGCGTATGACGCAGCGCCGTGATTTTTCGCGACAGATCGCCCTCAACCTGCTTCAGCGCGACTGAGAATGCCCGATCCGACTTTGAGCGGATCAAGTCAATGACCGCTTCCGCCTGCGATAAATCGATCCGCCCGTTCAAGAACGCCCGCTTCGTAAATTCCCCCGGCTCCGCCAGGCGAATATTCGGCTGCAGCAGGAGAAGATCCATCACCCGCTTCACGGAAATGATTCCGCCATGCGTGCTGATTTCGACGACATCCTCCGTTGTGAACGAACGAGGAGCCCGGAACACCGATACCAGCACCTCTTCCAGCTTCTCCTGCGTCTTTGGATTTATAATGAAGCCATAGTGTACCGTATGGCTCTCGACTTCTGCCAGCGGCTTCCTGGAGCGAAACAATGCTCCCACTTCAGCAATCGCCTCCGGCCCGCTAACCCGGATGACCGCAATTCCACTTTCACCTACTGCCGTTGATATAGCAGCAATTGTATCGCTCAACATGGCTAATTCACCTCATGATTTATAGAATAAAAATGCTCGCTCTGCTTCTCGGGAAGCAGAACGGTAACAGGGTTGGCGTGTGAAAAGAACTTGTGGTGTAAATATAACCGCGCCGCATTCCGTTTGATCCTTCGATCGCTGTTGTCGCCAGATTATTATGACTTTATGAAATCCAACTAGGTAATAATCCGCCGACAAAGGCGAACGCTGCCGCTTCTCCGAATTCAAACGGCCTGCTCTGCTAATCCTTTTCACCTACTATGCTTAACCTCACGCAGTCCGGCATTATCGCTCCCACGCATCACCCCAGAGCCAAAACACATTCAAACACTATAATTCCCGCTCACAGCCAAGCGCATCCCAAAGGGACAGCGACTCTTTGCACTCTTCAGCAGAATCCACCACTATCCTTACTTCTAAACACGCGGGGGCACCTAAGTAAAGCGTGCCCGCCAGGGCGAAAGCGACACCCATCTCTAGCGTCCCTCAGGTGCGTCTACAGCAGCAGTGCCTGCAGCGTGTTTCCAGGTCGCACGGGTGCACAAAAAGTAAGACATACCCGAAGGGGGAAAAGCGTGCCGACCACCAAACCCAAGCGTATTCCCGAAGGGAACAGCGATGCAGGTGCACCTCTCCTTCTCCAACGTTACTCTAGTTTGCGGGTGTCCCGAGGGCTGCAAGCCCTGGGAGCCCTCCCTTACGGTAAGGGAGGGTTTGGGTGGGATGAGATAATAAAAAACAGACGCAATGACATTTGCCGAAACAACGTCATTGCGTCCTCATTCATTTGCTCTGCTTCAGGGCGATTACTACGCGCCGGTTAGGCTCCTCACCTTTGCTGTAAGTCTTAACCTCCGGGTGATCCTGAAGTTTGGAATGAATCACTTTGCGCTCCTGCGGCGACATCGGTTCAAGGGCAAGCTCTTTACGGGTGCGAATCACCCGGCCAGCAAGCCTGACGGCCAAATCCTCGAGCGTCTTTCTCCGGCGTTCCCGGAAATTCTCCGCATCAAGCACGATACGAACGAAGCTATCGGAATAACGGTTAGCGATAATATTCGCCAAATATTGCAGGGCATCCAGAGTTTGACCTCTTCGCCCGATGAGTAATCCCAAATCACTGCCGGAAATGTTCAGTACCGTATTATCCTTCTTATGCTGTACCTCTACATTTACCTGAAGACCCATGTTCTCGCCGACGTCCCGAACAAATGACGCCGCCTCCTCGTAAGGATCCCGTCCGTCGCTAACCTCATCCTCTTTAAAAGTTGCAGGAACAGCATTGTTCGAACGGCTTCCTTGAAGCGGTTCTGAAGGGGTCTCTTCAAGCAAGGTTAACTCTACCTTGGCTTCCTTGACACCGATCAGCCCCAGGAATCCTTTTGACGGCTGCTCCAACACATTCACGGCGACTTTATCCTCGGTAGTGCCGAGCTTGGCCAATCCTTGTTTTACAGCTTCTTCAACGGTTTTTCCCGACGTCACAATTTTATTCATTTCGACTTTTTGGCCTCCTTGGCTCCTTTACCGGGATGACCGGCTTTTAAGTTGGAACCGCCCTTTTTCGACTTAGATCCGCCACTTCCACCGCTGCCATTACCACCAGCCGTAGCCACGACAGGATCTTTCTTGCGATAAATGAAATAGTTTTGCGCAATCGTATATAGGTTACTGTACACCCAGTATAGAGGTAGTGCTGCAGGGAAATTGTAGGCCATGATGAAAATCAGCACAGGGTAGATCAGCATCATGAACTGCATTGGTCCTTGCATGCCTGAAGGGTTCATGCTCGACATCATTTTGGTTTGAATAAATGTCGTCAACGCCGCAATTACAGGTAAAATAAACAGTTTATCCGGCTCTCCCAGCTGCAGCCACAAGAATGAATGTGTAGAAATCGCCGAGTTATTGTAAATCGAATTATATAGTGCGATGAATACCGGCATTTGAATCAATAAGGGGAAACAGCCGGCCATCGGATTAACGCCGTTCTCCTGAAACAGCTTCATCGTCTCTTGCTGCTGCAGTTCCGGATTGTCCTTATACTTTTCCTTAATCTTCGCTAATTCAGGCTGAATGGCTTGCATCGATTTTGAACTTTTGACCTGCTTAAGCGTCAGCGGTAAAATCAGTGTACGAACAATAATGGTAAGAACGAGAATCGCCAATCCATATTCGCCGCCAAACCAATCCGCAAACGTATCCAAAGCAAGCGAGAAGTAATAAACGACATTTGCAGTCCACCACGAACCGCTGTTACGCATATTTTCAGTTGTCGTAGCATTATTCGTAACTTGTCCGCAACCGGCAAGCACGACAACAAGACCGATCGCTAAAATGAGGAGAAGCCACTTGCTTCTGTTCTTCTTAAAACGCGACACTTCAAAACCCCTCTCTTAACCTATCCATTCATCGTAAATCATAACATATTTAAAAGGACAAATAAACAAGCATCCCTACGGTCTGGAAGGCTTGAGCAGCGAGGCTTTACGCAGAGCATGAAGCACGCTTTTCTCCAATTCCTGATACTCCATCCCGACTGCGCCTTTTCGCACGATAAAAATGATGTCCACATGATCCCTGATCTTAGCCTCATGCAGCCTAACAATCTCTTTGATCATCCGGCGCATCCGGTTGCGGACGACGGCATTGCCAATTTTCTTGCTGGCCGAGACGCCTAGCCGAAATCGTTCAATGTCCGGCTTGTTGGACCAATAGACGACAAGCTGCCGGTTCGCAAAAGACTTGCCGAAGCGATAAACTCGGCTAAAGTCAGCCCGGTTCCTTAATCGTAGCTTCTTGTGCACGATAATCTCCTTGACTCGAAACCCCGCGATACAACAGACAATGCAGGGCTTCACTTTCTTTGTATTATAAACCAATGCCAAAAACGGTAAACCTCAATTAAATTTAGGTATCCCGTTCCTTGAACAACCATATTCCACGTACGTGAAAATCATAACGTTCATTATTATAAGGATGCAAAGATGCATACCTGAAAATACATGCCAAAGGATCACGAAATAACAAAAATAACCCCGCAGCTAAAAGAGCGCTTCAAAATCACTTCCGGCTAATATCATGCGGTACCACAACCGAGGGACGGAAACGAGAAAGCGGAACGTTCACTGCAGGGAACCTTAATCAACCATATGTTGCATAGCCTCTAAAAAAAGACCACCGTAGTGGTCTTCACGCAGTCATTTACGCACTGAGTACTTTTCTGCCTTTTAGACGACGAGCAGCTATAACTTTACGGCCATTTTTCGTGCTCATTCTCTTACGGAAACCGTGAACCTTTTTACGTTTGCTCACATTCGGTTTGAAAGTCGGTTTCATCTATTGCACCCCCTCACAAGGACTAACTTCTATATTCACCATTTTCATTATCCACAGAAAATGCCTTTTTTCATTTAACCATAAAACCCGGAGGAAAGTCAACCGGGCCCGGCATTTCTTTTTCACCTTCTTTTGGATCAAATTTGGATCAAAAATTTTAATTTATGCACAATCCCCAACTCCGAAAAACATCATTTTCCCCTTGTCCACAAGTTTATACTCCCTTTTGAACGGAATAATAGTTATACACATGTGGAAAACTATTTCAAAATAAGGTTTACAGCAGCTTCAATCCAGAAGTATAATCGGAATCAAGTTGTATACAAGTATACCAATTAAGGAAGGGAGCAATACAATAATGAAACTTGGCATGATTGGTCTAGGAAAAATGGGTTATAATCTGGTGCTCAACCTGCTTCAGCATAAGCATGAAGTAGTGGCCTACGATGTGAATGAACAGGCCGTGCATAAAGCTGCCGAAAATGGAGTGATTCCCGCAGCCGGATTAGAGGAAATGGTGGCTTCGCTGCAAACTCCGCGAGTAATTTGGATCATGGTTCCGGCCGGCGATCCCTTGGAATCCATTATTTCCACATTAACTCCCCTATTAGATCAAGGAGATATCGTAATTGACGGAGGAAATTCTCACTATAAGGACTCCATCACCCTTGCCGGCAAGCTGTCGCAGCATGGGATTCATTTCTTCGATGTCGGAACCTCTGGCGGAGTAGATGGCGCTGAACATGGGGGCTGTTTCATGATCGGCGGCGACGAAACGATTTTTCGCCATATCGAACCGGTTTTTAAAGATATCGCAGTTCCCAACGGCTATCTCTACGCCGGCAAAGCCGGCAGCGGCCATTTTCTCAAAATGGTGCATAACGGGATCGAATACGGGATGATGCAAGCGATCGCAGAGGGCTTCGAGCTGCTGGACAAAAGCGATTTCGAATTCGATTATGAAAAAGTCGCCAAGGTCTGGTCGAACGGCTCCGTCATTCGAGGCTGGCTGATGGAGCTTACGGAGCAAGCTTTTGCCAAAGATCCTGTCCTAGAAAATATTCGCGGCATCATGCACTCTTCCGGCGAGGGCAAATGGACGGTGGAAACTGCGCTGGACTTGCAGGCAAGCGCCCCGGTGATTGCCTTGTCCTTATTTATGCGCTATCGTTCCCTCGATCAGGATACCTTCCATGGAAAAGTGGTGGCAGCGCTACGAAACGAATTCGGCGGACATGCCGTAGTCCGTGCAGATCAACCATAACGAGAGCAGCATCCCAGCTTATCAGCTTGCCGCAGGGATAATTCCCCCCTAAAGGGAAATCATGCTATGATTTAATTATTCCAGCTATATCATGGAAATTTTCTGTTTAAGATAAGGAGTTATGAATCATGGAGTATCCTCCTTCCTGGTTAAAAGGAAGCTCGTTGGGAGAGTCGATCGCGAATCAGCTTCGACTGCAAATTATACGAGGCCAGATCAAATCCGGGGAAGTCCTGTCCGAGAATCGCATCGCTGCCGATTTTGGCACCAGCCGCTCTCCTGTACGGGAGGCTTTGAAGACGCTGTCCGCCGAAGGCCTTATTACATTACAGCGGATGGGAGCCGTCGTCGTAGGTCTTCATCTCAAAGATATCATCGAGCTGTACGACGTACGCTTCCTGATTGAAAGCTTTGCCTGGCAGCAGCCGCATATAACGAAGCCCAATGATCTTCTATCACGCATGGAGCAAATTATCGATAAAATGGAGCTCGCTGCCAAGCACCAGGATCATGTGGATTTTACCTACCAGGATCTGAGCTTCCACGAGACGATGATCCAGGATTCTCAGCATACGAGAATCATGCATTTATGGGCAAGTATCCGTCCCATCGTCTTGACGGTCATGCTGATTACGAATAAGGAAGTCCTATCTCGCGGCGAGGAACAAACCAGATATGTCATCAACAAGCACCGAAAGCTGTTAAAATGCTTGCAAACCCGGGACTTGTCAATCATCCAATCGGGAGTGGAAGAGTATTTTGCGGATTCACGCCGTACTCTGCAGGCCAGCTTGCCTCATTCTTAATCCATTGTCCACTAGGATACTGAAAATGATTTTGAAAACGCATATACAACAACAAATTTCTTTTCATTAAAGTAATACAATGTATAACGGAGCAGGTTTTCGACCTCAAGCTTATTAAAAATAGAGGGTAGGTAATGAGTATGGAACATCCCCTGTATATGATCGGTGTAGATATCGGAACAACAAGCACCAAAGCTGTTTTGTTCGAGCAAAACGGCCGGATTGTTGCTTCAAGCAATGAGGAATATCCCCTCTATACCCCGACAACTTCCGTCGCTGAGCAAGATCCGGAGGAAATATTCGCAGCTGTCATCCATGCTGTCAAGCAAATCATGGAGATGAGCCAAGTCCCTCCCGGTCAGATCATGTTCATCTCATTCAGCTCGGCGATGCATAGCGTTATTCCGATGGATCGGGGTGGCAATCCGCTGATGCGATGTTTGACCTGGGCGGATAATCGCAGTCAACCTTGGTCTGAAAAGTTAAAAAATGAGCTTGGCGGACATGATATTTATTTGCGTACCGGAACCCCGGTACACCCGATGTCTCCACTCACGAAGCTGATGTGGATTCGCCATGAGCTCCCTGAAATATTTCAAGCAGCCGATAAATTTATTTCTATTAAAGAGTACGTATTCAAGAAGCTGTTTAAACAATATATCGTAGACTATTCCATCGCTTCGGCTACGGGATTACTCGATTTGCGGAAGCTGGATTGGGATCCTGAGGCGCTCGCTCTTGCCGGAATCACACCGGATTCCCTGTCCGAGCTCGTACCTACCACGCATACTGTACAGGGCCTATCGGAAACCTATGCGCAAGAAATGGGCATATCCGCTTCTACCCCGTTTGTCATCGGCGCAAGCGATGGAGTATTGTCGAATCTCGGCGTCGACGCGATTGATCCT
This sequence comes from Paenibacillus lentus, assembly GCF_042714055.1. Taxonomy (GTDB): domain Bacteria; phylum Bacillota; class Bacilli; order Paenibacillales; family Paenibacillaceae; genus Fontibacillus; species Fontibacillus lentus_A. The sequence goes on along the minus strand of NZ_JBHGVC010000004.1, from coordinate 13,307 downwards.
GGTGTCGTAGCGGTAACGATCGGCACCAGCGGAGCGATCCGTACTGTCGTGGATCAGCCCGTCTTTGATCCCAAAGGCCGGATTTTCTGCTACGCGCTGACCGACAAGCATTGGGTCATCGGCGGTGCTGTCAATAATGGCGGTGTTATTTTTCGCTGGGTACGCGATCAATTTGCGGCCTCGGAAATCGAGACGGCCAATCGGCTTGGCATCAGTCCTTATGATGTACTGACGAAAATTGCCGAACGCGTCAATCCGGGGTCGGATGGACTGCTGTTCCACCCCTTTTTATCCGGCGAACGGGCTCCTCTCTGGAATTCGAACGCTCGGGGCTCATTCTTCGGACTTACGCTTAACCATCAGAAAGAGCATATGATCCGCGCTGTATTAGAAGGCGTCATTTATAACTTGTATACGGTTCTGCTCGCCATGGAGGAACAAATCGGCCAACCGCGTAAAATCCAGGCTACCGGCGGCTTCGCCCGCTCTCCATTATGGCGTCAAATGATGGCAGATATTTTCGACCAGAAGGTCATCATTCCGGAAAGCATCGAAAGCTCCTGCCTGGGCGCCGTAATTTTGGGCTTATATGCTCTCGGCAAAATCGATTCTTTCGATGTCGTGAAAGAAATGATCGGTGGTACGCATGAACATACTCCTCGTCAAGATCATGCAGCGATCTACAAGGAACTGCTGCCGATCTATATCCGCATTTCGCGTAAACTGGAGGAGGATTACGAGGCGATTGCCCGTTTTCAAAGGAAGATCAAGCCGGGTCTGTCAGAAAAATAACTATAAAACGTCTATCGACGCAAAAAGGGAATAAGTACGGGAGTTCGTCCCCTGCTTATTCCCTTTTTATTTTTCCAACAATTATGCCAAATAGCCGCACTTCAAAGTTATTCACAAAAGCCTCGCGAGAAAATCATTCCACAAATTCCAACCTTTTATTTAACAACCTGTGCATAATTTTTGACGATAATTCACTCATTATGTCGAATACTAAACAATTTATAAACAATATGTAGTGGTGTGAATTAAAATTATACACAAGTTATTGAATTTGTGGATAATTTGGTGCGGATCATTGAAATACAAGGCTTATTTTGCTATGATTAGATTGCTTTTGTTGTGAATATCTAGATGTTAACAACATAATTATCAACAGTCTGTGGATAACATTGTGAACAATTTTAAATTATCCACGTTTATAATTATTATAACCTTCTTACTAATGGGGATAACAGTCCCCTTTATTTATGCTTTTTTTCGACTCGTTCTGCATGGCTCAAGCCACAATGTGAGATTTAAAAGGAGTGACAGTCTGTGGACAGCCATACCTCCGAAATATGGCAGCATATCTTATCCATCATTAATACCAAGCTGAGTAAACCGAGCTTCGACACCTGGTTCAAGGCAACAAAGGTGGTGTCTCTCACCGATGAATCGATCGTCATTTCCGCCCCCACTACCTTTGCTGTGGAATGGCTGGAAAGCCGATATACCAAGCTGGTAGCAACAACCGTATACGAATATCTCGATAAGCAGGTCGATGTCTCCTTTGTCATCGAGGAATCCGCTCCAGCCGAGCAAACCCAGAAGCAAAAAGAGACGCCCGCACCGGTCGCAATGGAGGAAAGCGTTTCCCATATGCTGAATCCGAAATATACGTTCGATACGTTTGTTATCGGATCCGGCAACCGTTTCGCCCATGCCGCTTCCCTTGCTGTTGCTGAAGCGCCGGCCCGAGCTTATAACCCGCTATTTCTATACGGCGGCGTTGGTTTAGGCAAAACCCACCTTATGCATGCCATCGGCCATTATATTTTGGAGCATAGTCCAAGCAGCAAGGTGGTATATATCTCCTCCGAGAAATTCACGAATGAATTCATCAACTCGATCCGAGACAACAGGGCGGAGAGTTTCCGCAACAAATACCGGAATATTGATATTTTGCTTATTGATGACATTCAATTTTTGGCGGGTAAAGAATCCACGCAAGAGGAATTTTTCCATACCTTCAATGCCCTTCATGAAGAACGTAAGCAAATTATTATTTCCAGTGACCGGCCGCCGAAGGAAATTCCGACGCTGGAGGAACGGCTGAGATCGCGGTTCGAATGGGGATTAATTACCGATATCCAGCCGCCTGATCTGGAGACCCGGATCGCAATTTTACGCAAAAAAGCGAAGGCTGAGAATTTGGATATACCGAACGAAGCCATGATGTATATCGCGAATCAAATCGATACGAACATCCGGGAGCTTGAAGGAGCATTAATACGAGTCGTGGCCTACTCTTCCCTGATCAACCAGGATGTGACTACCCATCTGGCCGCTGAAGCATTGAAAGACATCATCCCATCCAGTCGTCCCAAAATGATCACCATTCAAGATATTCAGCAAAAAGTCGGCGAATACTATAATTTGAAAATCGAAGATTTCAAGGCGCGAAAACGAACAAAAGCCATCGCTTTTCCGAGGCAAATCGCGATGTATCTATCGCGGGAGCTGACAGATTTCTCGCTGCCGAAAATCGGAGACGCCTTTGGCGGCCGCGACCATACGACCGTCATCCATGCGCATGACAAAATATCCCAAGCCTTGAAGAACGACCAGGAGCTATACAAAATTGTGAATAACCTGATCGAAAAAATTAAAAACTTATCCTGAATAAGCTTTGAGCCTATGCACATTCTATGCACATGTGGATAGGCTTCATTTCATATAATTACGGGTGTTATCCACATATTCAGTGCCCCTACTACTTCTTCTATATATATTTAAAAGATATATCATCATATAAGCGGCTCAAGCCGCGAGTATACAAATCAAATACCTAACTGCCAAATACTTGCGGGCTTTTGGACGATATTATTGAAATGTATGCTTTAGAGACAAGTTTTATGAATACAGGCTGCATAAAATTTTTTAGGAGTTGAAATTATGAAAATCCGTATTCTTAAGCACGAATTAAATGAATCGATTCAACACGTTTCCAAGGCAATTTCCAGCCGGACAACGATTCCCATATTGACAGGCATTAAACTGGAGGTAAATTTTCAAGGCATGACTTTGACCGCAAGCGACACGGATATCTCGATTCAAGCATTTATTCCGGCCGAAGATCATGATAAACAAATCGTTCAAATTGAACGTCCGGGCAGCGTCGTTCTGCCGGCTAAATTTTTCGTGGAAATTATTAAGAAGCTTCCTTCCCAGGAGATCGAGATGGAGGTTAAAGAGGGTTTCCAAACATTAATCCGCTCCGGCTCAACGGATATTCAAATGGTGGGACTCGATCCAGAGGAATTTCCTGTTCTTCCTAGCATTGAAGAAGATCAGATTATTATGATTCCCGGTGATCTTCTCAAAAATATGATCAAACAAACGGCATTCTCCATATCTACCAATGAAACATCGCCTATTTTAACGGGAATACTATGGAATCTGAGTGATAGCCAATTCAAATTCGTCGCTACCGACCGCCATCGTCTGGCCAGCCGAACAGCCGTATTAGACGATGCTGCTGATATACGGTTCAGCAACATTGTTATTTCAGGGAAGACACTGAACGAGCTGAGCAAAATTATTCCTGATCAAAATACAATGATTGAAATTGTCGTTGCAGACAATCAAGTGTTGTTCAAAATCGACCGCATCCTGTTTTATTCTCGTATATTGGACGGTACTTACCCGGATACTTCCAAGATTATTCCGACAACTTATAAAACAGAACTCGTTCTGGATACGAAGAAATTGAGCGATTCCATTGACCGGGCCTATTTGCTGTCCCGCGAAGAAAAAACGAATATTGTCCGCTTGCAAACGATGGATGACGGAACGATTGAAATTTCCTCAAGCTCGTCGGAGCTCGGCAAAGTTACGGAGCAGCTGGAAGTCGCTAAATTCGAGGGGGATCCGCTGCGAATTTCGTTTAACTCCAAATACATGCTTGATGTGCTGAAGGTCGTCGAAAGCCAGCAGCTGCATATCGGTTTTACGGGCGCGATGAGCCCAATTATTATCAAACCGTTGGATGACAGCCAAAGCCTGTATCTCATCCTCCCTTACCGCACAACGAATTAATCGTGATGAGGCGCTATTAGACGCGCCGCAATTACGATAAGGAGAAAGGAAGAACCTAGATGAAGACAGTCGCCATATCGACCGAATACATTAAGCTGGATCAATTTTTGAAGCTGGCCGATTGCGTACCCACGGGAGGCATGGCCAAAGCACTCTTGCAGGATGAAGCCGTAAAGGTCAACGGTGAGCTGGAGGAACGCCGGGGTCGGAAGCTGTATCCCGGGGATACCGTTGACGTGGAAGGATGCGGCGCTTTTCAGGTTGCTAAGCAATAAAGTCCCTTAACTGCTCGCCAATTTACGATCATGTTGGAGCAGCGGGAAAGAAGGGGGCTGAAGACCGCATGTATGTAAATCATTTACGATTGGAGCATTACCGGAATTACGAGACATTGGCGCTGAACAATTTCGGTAATGTCAATTTGCTGATCGGCCGTAATGCGCAGGGAAAGACCAATTTGCTGGAGTCTCTCTTTGTGCTTGCATTGACGAAATCACACCGTACGGCAAAGGATAAAGAGCTCATCGCTTTCGGTAGTGATCATGCGGTTATCGGAGCGGAAGTAGAGAAGAAGTACGGTACAGTGAATTTGGAGCTTCGTCTATCCCAGCAGGGGAAAAGAGCCAAAATAAACAGCTTGGAGCAGCGGAAGCTAAGCGATTTCATCGGTGCCCTGAACGTGGTCATGTTCGCTCCGGAGGATTTGGAAATCGTCAAGGGAACGCCAGGAATTCGCAGACGCTTTCTTGATATGGAAATCGGCCAGGTTCAGCCAAGCTATTTGTTCCATCTCCAGCAGTACCAGAAGGTGCTAGTACAGAGAAATAATCTGTTGAAGCAGGCCTATGGAGCAGGCCCTGAAATGGGAACCATGCTGGAGATTTGGAATGAGCAGCTGGCGGAGCATGGTGTTAAAATTATCAAAAGAAGGAAACAATTTATAAGAAAGCTGCAAAAATGGGCGGAACAGATTCATGAGGGCATTACGGGGGGCCTAGAAAAGCTGGAATTATCCTATCTACCTTCCTTCGGAAAGGCCGAGGAAGAAGATGAAGCTGTCCTAATGGAGCAATTTATGATAAAGTTATCACAAATGAAAGATCAGGAAATCCGCCGTGGCATGACGCTTTCCGGGCCGCACCGCGATGATTTGGCTTTTCATATTAACGGAAATGAAGCCCAGGTGTACGGTTCCCAGGGACAGCAAAGGACGACGGCATTATCGCTTAAACTAGCCGAGATTGAGCTGATTCATGAGGAGATTGGGGAATATCCGATTCTTCTGCTGGATGATGTGCTATCAGAACTTGATCCATATCGCCAAACTCAATTGATCGAGACTTTTCAAAGCAAAGTGCAGACGTTCATTACGGCAACAGGCATTGAGAGCATCAATGCGAATCGGCTGCAGGACGCCAGCATTTTTCATGTGCATGAAGGACAAGTCAATTCATAATGAGTGGAGGAAAGAGATGTACATTCACTTAGGTGGTGAGAAGGTCATATTCTCTTCTGAACTGGTTGCTATTTTCGATATTTCGATTGAGAAATCATCGAAGATCTCCAAGCAGTTCGTTAGCCACGCGATCAAGGAGAAAAACGTACAGCGCATCGGAGAGGAAGAAGCTAAGTCAATCGTAGTAACGAAAACCAAGGTATACTATTCGCCGATTTCTTCCGCAACCCTCAAGAAGAAAGCAAACATATCCCTTGCAATCTAACTGCCCCGCAAAACGGGGATTTGAATCTATAGAAGTAGGTGAATGAAGGCATGTCGATGAACGAACAATCGTATGACGAGAGTCAGATACAGGTGCTTGAAGGCCTGGAGGCCGTTCGTAAGCGGCCCGGTATGTATATTGGTTCAACCAGTTCCCGGGGACTGCATCATTTGGTGTGGGAAGTCGTGGACAATAGTATTGACGAAGCGCTTGCCGGTTATGCCGATACAATCGATGTAACGATCCATCAGGATAACAGCATAACCGTTACGGACAACGGGCGCGGTATCCCTGTTGGCGAGCATCCCAAAATGAAGCGCTCTACGCTCGAAGTCGTTATGACCGTCCTCCATGCCGGTGGAAAGTTCGGCGGTGGAGGCTATAAGGTATCCGGCGGTCTGCACGGCGTTGGCGTATCTGTCGTTAATGCCCTTTCATCAAAGATGATCGTACAAGTACGGCGGGATGGACATGTATACATGCAGGAGTATCATCGCGGCGTGCCCCAGTATGATCTTCGCATCGTTGGAGAAGCAGGAGAGCTTACTGGCACAAAGACAACCTTTTATCCGGATTCAGAAGTGTTCACGGAAACTACGGTATACGACTACAATATTTTGCTGACCCGGATTCGTGAGCTGGCCTTCTTGAACAAGGGCATTAACTTGTCTTTAACGGATGAACGGACAGGGCAATCCGAGAGTTTCCACTACGAGGGCGGTATTATCGAATATGTAAAATATTTGAACCAGAACAGAGAAGTCCTTCATGAAGAGCCAATCTACGTCGAAGGACAACGGGATATGATCGTGGTAGAGGTAGCGCTGCAGTATAACGACAGCTACACGGAGAATATCCATTCTTTTGCAAACAACATCAATACGCATGAAGGCGGAACGCATGAATCCGGATTTAAGAGTGCCTTGACCCGGATTATTAATGATTATGCCCGCAAGAATAATATGATCAAAGATAACGATTCTAACTTGACCGGCGATGACGTGCGTGAAGGATTGACAGCGATCATTTCCGTGAAAATCCCTGAGCCGCAGTTTGAAGGCCAAACGAAGACAAAGCTTGGCAACAGTGAAGTTCGCGGTATCGTTGAATCGTTGTTTGCAGAGAAACTGCAGGAGTTTATGGAGGAGAATCCGGCGGTATCACGCCGAGTTCTGGAGAAGGCGCTGCAGGCTTCAAGGGCGCGGGAGGCTGCCCGGAAGGCTCGTGAGCTGACGCGCCGGAAGAGTGCCTTAGAGGTCAGCGCACTGCCAGGGAAACTGGCTGACTGCTCCTCTAAAGATGCTTCGATCAGTGAGCTGTATATTGTCGAAGGGGACTCCGCGGGCGGGTCGGCCAAGCAGGGACGGGATCGGCATTTCCAAGCGATTCTGCCGCTGCGCGGTAAAATCCTTAACGTAGAGAAGGCCCGATTGGATCGCATTCTCGGCAATGCGGAAATTCGGGCGATTGTTACGGCGCTAGGGACGGGGATCGGCGAAGAGTTCGATCTTACCAAGGCCCGTTATCACAAAGTTATCATCATGACGGATGCGGACGTTGACGGTGCGCATATCCGTACGCTGCTCCTAACGTTCTTCTTCCGCTACATGCGGAAGCTGATTGAGGCTGGTTATATTTATATCGCACAGCCGCCGCTTTTCAAAATCGAGCGCAACAAAACCATACGCTATGCCGGCTCGGAACAAGAGCGCGATGAAATCATCGCTGAGTTTGGAGAGAATGCCAAAGTCAACGTGCAGCGCTATAAAGGTCTTGGCGAGATGAACGCTGAGCAGCTTTGGGAGACAACGATGGATCCCGAGAGCCGTACAATGCAGCAGGTATCCATTTCCGATGCGATTCAGGCCGATGCCATCTTCGATACGCTGATGGGCGACAACGTTGAACCACGTCGTGATTTCATTAATGAGCATGCTAAATACGTAACGAATTTGGATATTTAAATTTGGATTTTGATGTATTTAGGAAGTGAAGAGTACTGTCTTACGGGACAGCACTCTTTTTGTTTTTGCAAGGATCGCGAACGGATAAAATAACCTCTACCGTTTGCTCGGTCTATAATTAGCCAGAACAATACCGCTGTAAAAGCCTAGTATCACTGCATTTTTGTACTATTTTGCGGGTTTCAGCCTTCCGTATGCAACTGCGTATCGGCGAACCTTTTTATAAATGCTTTTGTCCTGTAACCATTTGAAGGGGAAGAGAGCGGGCTTCGTATTGACCTCGAGGATCCAGATGCGGTGCTGCTCGTCGATTGCCAGGTCGAGGCCGATTTCCTTGAGCCGGGGATATTTCCGCGATAGCTGCGAGGCTACTTGAACGCCGATGTTTTTCATTTCTTTGTATAAACTGGAGAACTGCGAGGGGGTTAAATGGAACCCTAACAATTCCTCGATCGGTTGAACCGTTCCTCCGCTGTGATGATTGGTTACGATTTTTTGCGGTGCAGCTACCCGGCCTATGAAAGCGGTGGTTTCCCAGGTGTTATGAGGCGTTTTTTGCACAAGAGCACGGATATCGAATTTTCGGCGCCTGTAGGTCAACAATGAAATCCCCTTTTGAATTAAATACGTCTTTGCACCGATCTTTTCCTTGATAGATTTATGAAGTTCTTCTATATTTGGATGGATTTCACTTTCGGTTCCGAATTTCAAATTAAATTGGGGGGCGGTGTTTTCGTTAATTTCGTCTCTCAATATCTCGACGCACATTACGCCTATGCCGTAAGTACCGCAGTCAGGCTTAATGTATATCATTTCATATGTGCCTAACATGTCTTGCAGCTGAGCAAGGGAATATTGGCGGGTGTCGGGAATATACGGCGTAATATGTTCTCTTTTGTTCAAAGCTTTGGTTTTCTCCCATTTGCTTGCAACTCGCTGAATCGCCAAGTCATGTTCCTTCCTTTCCTGAGTAGTTGTTGTACATTTTCTTCAAGGATGAAAACATAGGACAGAAGTGATAAAAAATGATATAATTATGTGATGTGGGAATCTTGTTAGTTCATTGGCGTGTAAAGAAAATGCCTATATCCGTAGTATATGAGCGGAAGTAATAATGGGAGTGGACACATCCCCATTTTTTTAAGGTGCCTTACTTGGGAAGATAACCGGGAAATCAAATACGTTTAATTGTGCTTAATTTGTGAAAGTAATATAATAGGTACTAGTGGCTTACCGGTTTTTTCAAGGTTTTCCCGAACATAGGCATTTGGATAGAATTTGAAGGAGGTCCAGCATGGCGGAAGAAAAATTTTCGCAAATCGTAGATCGGGACATTAATGTGGAAATGCGCGAATCCTTTATGGATTATGCGATGAGCATTATTGTCAGCCGTGCTCTGCCAGATGTGAGGGATGGTTTGAAGCCGGTGCATCGCCGTATTTTGTATGCGATGTCCGAGCTTGGTATGTATCCCGATAAGCCGTATAAGAAATCGGCCAGAATCGTCGGCGAAGTTATCGGTAAATATCATCCGCACGGGGATTCGGCGGTATATGAAACGATGGTTCGTATGGCTCAGGATTTCTCTATGCGTTATATGCTTGTGGAAGGCCACGGCAACTTCGGTTCTATAGACGGTGACTTTGCCGCGGCAATGCGATACACGGAAGCGCGTTTGTCTAAGATTGCGATGGAGATGCTGCGCGATATCAATAAAGAAACCATCGATTTCATGCCGAACTATGACGGAGAGGAGCACGAACCTGTTGTGCTTCCGGCGCGATATCCGAACCTGCTCGTTAACGGCGTATCCGGAATCGCAGTTGGTATGGCGACGAATATTCCACCGCATAACTTAGGTGAAGTTATCGATGGGGTTCAAGCGATGATTGCCAATCCCGATATCGATTCGCTCGAGTTGATGGATTATATTCAAGGTCCGGATTTTCCGACCGCAGGTTATATTTTGGGACGCTCTGGCATTCGTCAGGCATACACTACAGGTCGGGGCTCTGTCACAATGCGAGCCAGAACCACGATTGAAGAGAATAATAATAAAGCACGCATTATCGTGGACGAGCTTCCGTATCAAGTTAATAAAGCTCGACTGGTCGAGAAAATTGCTGAGCTCGTTCGCGAGAAGAGGATTGACGGCATTACCGATTTGCGGGATGAGTCCGATCGTAACGGTATGCGCGTAGTAATTGAACTGCGTCGTGACGTCAATCCGAATGTCGTGCTGAACAATTTATATAAGCATACGTCCTTGCAGAGTACTTTTGGCATTAACATGCTTGCGATTGTAAACAATGAACCGAAGATTCTGACGCTTAAGGAAGTTCTTCATCATTATTTGCAGCACCAGGTAGAAGTTATTCGTCGCCGGACAGAATTTGAGCTCAAGAAGGCAGAAGCACGTGCTCATATTTTGGAAGGCTTGCGTATTGCCCTGGATAATCTGGATGAGGTCATTGCCCTTATTCGCGGGTCGCGAACGACGGAAATCGCCCGTACAGGGCTAATGGAGCGGTTCGGGCTGAGTCAGGAGCAATCGCAAGCCATTCTCGATATGCGTCTTCAACGCCTGACAGGCTTGGAACGCGAGAAGATCGAGGACGAGTACAATGAGCTGCTTATCAAAATTGCCGAATATCGCGAGATTCTCGCCAATGAAGAGCTCGTTCTGCAAATTATCAGTGATGAGCTTCAGGAGATTCGCGAGCGTTTTGCAGATCCACGCCGTACGGAAATCACGATCGGTGAGGAGAGCATTCTCGATGAGGACTTGATTCCACAAGAGGAAGTCGTCATTACGATTACGCACACCGGCTATATAAAACGTCTGCCAGTGACCACCTATCGCAGTCAGAAGCGTGGTGGACGCGGGGTCGTAGGTATGGATACGAAAGATAACGACTTCGTGGAGCATCTATTCGTAACGAATACTCACCATTATTTGATGTTCTTTACGGATCGAGGCAAAGCGTATCGCCTGAAAGCCTACGAAATTCCAGAGCTTGGCCGGACGGCACGCGGTACGCCGATTATTAACCTAATTCAAATCGAGCAAGGGGAAACCGTTAACGCAGTTATTCCGGTAGAGAAGTTCGATGAGGATAAATATCTGTTCTTCGCGACACGCCAAGGTATCGTGAAGAAAACGCCGCTGGAGGATTACATCAATATTCGTAAAGGCGGACTGATCGCCGTGAATTTACGGGAAGATGATACGCTGATTGATGTAAGATTAACGGATGGCGAGCAAGAGCTGATCATGGGTACGGCTCAAGGGATGTCCATCCGCTTCCCGGAAAGCGATGTTCGTTCTATGGGTAGAGCAGCTACCGGAGTTAAGGGGATAACGCTCGATGAGCATGATGAACTGATCGGGATGGACGTTATCGTGCCTGATCAGGATATTCTTATCGTGACCACGAGAGGCTACGGTAAACGTACACCTGTCTCCGAGTACCGAATCCAGAGCCGTGGAGGTAAAGGGATCAAGACGATCAATGTAACGGAGAAGAACGGCCCTGTCGTTGGTCTGAAGGTCGTCAAAGATGAAGAGGATTTGATGATTATTACAAGCAGCGGCACACTCATCCGTACGAGCATGGAAGGAATTTCAACCATGGGTCGTAACACGCAGGGTGTAAAGCTGATTAATATTCGCGAAGATGATGCCGTAGCTACGGTTTGCCGCTCAGATAAGAGCGAAGATCCGGAGCACGAGGATGCGGAGAACGGCGAGAGTCTCGAAGGAACGCTAAGCCAGGAAGCGGTCGATACCGAGCATCAAGAAGAGTCTGGTGAGGCCAATGCAGATTCAGATGTCGAGAATGATTCGTCCGAAGAGTAATTAAGTATCACGGCATGCGAAAAAGTAGTGATAAAGAAAGCGGCGCCCGATTTATAGGGGCCGCTTTTTTGCTATTTTTAAAAGCGTATTTTTAACTTTCATGTACTTGTACAAAGATGGTTCCAAACAAATGATCTCCAACATAAGCGTCGAGCTTCCACATTCCCTTTGCGGGCAAAGACATATTTGATGGAATATGCCGATTTGCTCTATTGTTGATTAGACGATGAAGCCTATTATTTGTTCCCAGATAAATGAGAATCTTTAACATTTCAAGACTCCATTTATTAAAAGGAGATTGTTGGGTCAACACAGTCATACTATAATGACAATAGTACTAATTATCGGCAGTTCTTATGGAGTGCATAGGGAGTACGCCCTAAAAGTAGAGAGTTGAGGAGAGAATGTAATGAATAAGATCCCTGTGACAGAACTCAAGCCTGGGTTAAAAATTGCTACCAACGTATACAGTCCCTTAGGTGGTTTAATATTGCAAAAGGGGAAGGTGCTGTTGCCGAGGGATTTGGATATTTTACGCGCTTTTTTGATTTCGGCTGTAGAAGTTGAAGAGTCTGTCCAGATTACGAAGGATGATTTTAATTCCACTTCTTCTGCACCGATGACGGGAAAAACGGATACAGCCGCAGCATCAGCTCCAGAGGTGGAGCATTTGCCAATCAGTGCGCTTCATGAAGAGTACGACCGAATGCTTCATTTGACGAAAAGTGCTTTTCAATCCGTATTGGCGGCCGAGCTTCCAATATATGAGCTTCGTCGTCAGTTAGAAGCTTTGATCCATCAAATGAAGCATTATAAAGTATTGACGTTTACGCCGCGGAATATGAATGAGTATGATTACCTGTACCACAATGCCATCCTCTCCTCGATGACATCTTATTTACTTGCCCAATGGCACGGCCTGCCGCAAAAGGATTGGATGCAGGTCGCTTTTGCCGGTCTGCTGCACGACATTGGGAATACGAGGATTGATCCGTTGATTTTATATAATCCTAATCCTCTCTCTGAGAGCGAAGTCGAAGAAATGCGTATGCATACGACCTATGGATATCAACAGCTTCGAAAAACGTCTGCAATCAATGAGGGAGTGCGTCTAACAGCGCTGCAGCATCATGAGAAAATGGATGGATCAGGGTACCCATTCCACCTAACGGGCGATAAAATACATGTATATGCTAGAATTGTAGCGATTGCGGATATTTTCCATGCTATGACACTTAATCGTAGATACCGAAAAGCACGGTCGCCATATTTGGTTCTGGAGCAGTTAAAGACAGAAGCGTTTGGCAAGCTGGATCCGAGTATCGTACAAACCTTCGTGGAAAAAGTAACTCAGTTCCATAATGGGATGAGAGTGCGCCTTAGCAATGGGGAGACGGGCGAAATTATATTCACGGATCGCAATCATCCTACACGGCCTATGGTATCGATCAATGGAGAAATTATGAATTTAGTGAAGGATACTAGTTTGTATATTGAGGAAGTTCTTTCCTAGGCTTGCTTTTTAGATAGGAAATAGGATATAGTATGACTTGCTGCAGCGATAGCTGAGAAGAGTTGATAATTAAGGAATAAAAATTAATTTAAAAAACTCTTGCAATTGTTCGCAGCAAGTGTTATATTATAAGAGTTGCCGCTGAAACAACGGTAACACAC
>NZ_JBHGVC010000037.1:0-1203 GCF_042714055.1 Paenibacillus lentus | reverse complement strand
AGATTGAATGGCTCCTTTTTCTTCCCAATAACGAATTTTACGAGTCGGAATCCCTGTGATTTTGGATACCTCACCGATTCCAACCACCAGCTTTTTCAACAAATCAAAGTCCAACAGCGCATTTAAATTTTGATCCTTTTCATTCATAGAGCACCCTCCTATCTTGTTCAGAAATCTTCGATATCTATTTCATTTTTTCTATGTTGTCGGTGAGATACCGCTTCTCTTTTAGAAGGCCTTTTTACGCTGATTCTTGTAATTATTCTACAATAAAAGAAGCTAATCTACAAATTGCCTATTGACTTAATTTTGTAATTAAACTACAATCTACATCGATAAGTTCCGTCATGTGTGAATTAATTACAAAGGAGGGGTGTAATGCGGAGGAAAGAAAATACATCTTTACATCATAATTACAATGTACTAACTATTATTTTGTTCTGGTGCGGTTTAGTGGTGGTTGCAAGTAATTATTTAACCATTCCTTTAATGTCTATATTCAGTGAAGTTTTTCATGCAAGTATTGCTCATGTTGCGTGGGCGGGAAGTGCGTTCTCGTTATGTTATGCTGTCGGTTCTTTATTCTCTGGCCCATTATCTGATCGCTTTGGACGAAAACAAGTCATGTTCACAGGACTATTGATATTGACTATTAGTACATTTGCAGTTCCTATTTTTAGCAACTTATCATGGGTGATTGCATTACGTTCTATTCAAGGATTCGCCGCAGCCAGTTTTGCACCAGTTGCCATTGCTTATGTAGTAGATAAGTTTCCGGTTCAAAAAAGAGTGACCACGATTGGATTTATTAGCTCCAGCTTCTTAATTTCTGCTATAGCAGGGCAAATATTCAGTAGTTATATCAGTCAACAGTTTGGTTGGCAAGGCGTTTTTTATTATTCTGGTTCGATTTATTTATTTACTGCTGTAATAGTTCTATTACTACTTCCCAAGACTGACATACAACAAGCAAATCGCAAATTGCAGACCATGTTTCAACAGTTTCAAACGCTACTGACCGATAAAAGTTTGATTCAAGCGTACAGCATTGCGATCACGTTATTACTTTCATTTGTTGCCTTTTATACGGTGCTCGGAGATTACTTAACGGAGAAATTTTCCCTGAATGAAGACGGAATCTTATATGTTCGTATGGTTGGGATTATTGGGATGTTATTTGCACCTTTTGCAGGCAAATTAGCC
>NZ_JBHGVC010000036.1:0-1205 GCF_042714055.1 Paenibacillus lentus | reverse complement strand
CGCTAATTTGCCTGCAAAAGGTGCAAATAACATCCCAATAATCCCAACCATGCGAACATATATGATTCCATCCTCATTCAGAGAAAATTTCTCCGTTAAGTAATCTCCGAGCACCGTATAAAAAGCAACAAATGAAAGTAATAACGTGATCGCAATGCTGTACGCTTGAATCAAACTTTTATCGGTCAATAGCGTTTGAAACTGTTGAAACATGGTCTGCAATTTGCGATTTGCTTGTTGTATGTCAGTCTTGGGAAGTAGTAATAGAACTATTACAGAAGTAAATAAATAAATCGAACCAGAATAATAAAAAACGCCTTGCCAACCAAACTGTTGACTGATATAACTACTAAATATTTGCCCTGCTATAGAAGAAATTAAGAAGCTGGAGCTAATAAATCCAATCGTGGTCACTCTTTTTTGAACCGGAAACTTATCTACCACATAGGCAATGGCAACTGGTGCAAAACTGGCTGCGGCGAATCCTTGAATAGAACGTAATGCAATCACCCAAGATAAGTTGCTAAAAATGGGTACTGCAAATGTACTAATAGTCAACATCAATAGTCCTGTGAACATGACTTGTTTTCGTCCAACACGATCAGATAATGGACCAGAAAATAAAGAACCGACAGCATAAAAAAAGAGAACGCACTTCCCGTCCAAGCAACATGAGCAACACTTGCATGAAAAACTTCACTGAATATAGACATTAAAGGAATGGTTAAATAATTACTTGCAACCACCACTAATCCGCACCAGAACAAAATAATAGTTAGTACATTGTAGTTCTGATGTAAAGGTGTATTTTCTTTCCTCAACATTATAAAACCCCCTTTATAATTAATTTACCTAAACTGAAACTTATTGATGTAGATTGTAGTTTAATTACAAAATTAAGTCAATAGGTAATTTGTAGATTAGCTTCTTTTATTGTAGAATAATTACAAGAATCAGCGTGAAAAGGCCTTCTAAAAAAGAGAAGCGGTATCTCACCGACAACATAGAAAAAATAAAATAGATATCGAAGGTTTCTAGATAAGTTAGGAGGGTGCTCTATGAGTGAAAAGGATCAAAATTTAAATGCACTATTGGACTTTGATTTGTTGAAAAAGCTGGTGGTTGGAATCGGTGAGGTATCCAAAATCACAGGGATTCCGACTCGTAAAATTCGTTATTGGGAAGAAAAAGGAGCCATTCAATCC
>NZ_JBHGVC010000035.1:0-1273 GCF_042714055.1 Paenibacillus lentus | reverse complement strand
AATTGGGAAATCTCATCTTGAGGAGGGCTTCACGCTTAGATGCTTTCAGCGTTTATCCCATCCGCACGTAGCTACCCAGCTATGCTCCTGGCGGAACAACTGGTGCACCAGCGGTGCGTCCATCCCGGTCCTCTCGTACTAAGGACAGCTCCTCTCAAATTTCCTACGCCCACGACAGATAGGGACCGAACTGTCTCACGACGTTCTGAACCCAGCTCGCGTACCGCTTTAATGGGCGAACAGCCCAACCCTTGGGACCTACTTCAGCCCCAGGATGCGATGAGCCGACATCGAGGTGCCAAACCTCCCCGTCGATGTGGACTCTTGGGGGAGATAAGCCTGTTATCCCCAGGGTAGCTTTTATCCGTTGAGCGATGGCCCTTCCATGCGGTACCACCGGATCACTAAGCCCGACTTTCGTCCCTGCTCGACTTGTCAGTCTCGCAGTCAAGCTCCCTTTTGCCTTTGCACTCTACGAATGATTTCCAACCATTCTGAGGGAACCTTGGGGCGCCTCCGTTACTCTTTAGGAGGCGACCGCCCCAGTCAAACTACCCGCCTGACACTGTCCCCGAACCGGATCACGGTCCTAGGTTAGAACTTCGATACGATCAGGGTGGTATCCCAACGATGCCTCCACCGAAGCTGGCGCTCCGGATTCCTAGGCTCCCACCTATCCTGTACAAATCGCATCAAAGTTCAATATCAAGCTGTAGTAAAGCTCCATGGGGTCTTTCCGTCTTGTCGCGGGTAACCTGCATCTTCACAGGTATTAAAATTTCACCGGATCTCTCGTTGAGACAGCGCCCAAGTCGTTACGCCATTCGTGCGGGTCAGAATTTACCTGACAAGGAATTTCGCTACCTTAGGACCGTTATAGTTACGGCCGCCGTTTACTGGGGCTTCGGTTCACAGCTTCGGGTTACCCCTAACCGCTCCCCTTAACCTTCCAGCACCGGGCAGGCGTCAGCCCGTATACTTCGCCTTACGGCTTCGCACAGACCTGTGTTTTTGCTAAACAGTCGCTTGGGCCTTTTCACTGCGGCCCCCTCGTGCTATTCACACTACCGGGGCACCCCTTCTCCCAAAGTTACGGGGTCATTTTGCCGAGTTCCTTAACGAGAGTTCTTCCGCGCGCCTTAGAATTCTCTTCTCGCCTACCTGTGTCGGTTTGCGGTACGGGCACCTTCTCCTGGCTAGAGGCTTTTCTTGGCAGTGTGAGATCATGACCTTCGGTACTGTAAATTTTCCCTCCCCATCACAGCCCAGCCTT
>NZ_JBHGVC010000034.1:0-1397 GCF_042714055.1 Paenibacillus lentus | reverse complement strand
GACACTTTGAAAAAAGTGACCCTCTTACGGGTCATTTGTGTTTTAATCAGAATAACGAGGACAGCGAGGTTAAACATTATGAAAAATTCGAGGATCAAGTTTTCTGCGGAAGACATACGACAATTAGAGGGTAGCCCTAACGTGAAACAGATCTCTGAGAAGAGTGTCACGTACTCTCCAACTTTTAAGTTGGCGTCCGTGCAGGCATATTACGATGGAGCGGCACCCATAGAGATATTCATCAACGGCGGCTTTGACATGGCGGTAATTGGTTCCAAAACGCCTAAATGGTGCTTACAACGATGGCGTACCGCTTATGCAAAATACGGGGAGGTAGGGCTGCTGGAAGAGCGCAGAGGCAAGGGTTCACCTGGAAGGAAGCCTGCTGGAGAGATGTCGGTAGAGGAAAAGCTACAGAAGGCCGAAGCAAGAATTAAACTTCTTGAAGCGGAGAATGAGTTGCTAAAAAAGCTCGAAGCGCTCGAAAGAAGAAATCGTAATACATTCTCCTCTTCCGAGCGCTTTCAACTCATTCAGCACGTTATTCACAACTATGAATTGAAGGGCATGACGAGATACCTGTGCCAACTTGCAGAAGTCAGCAGGAGTGGATTCTATCGCTGGCTGTCTGCCGAAGAGTGTAGGCAACGGCAGGACCAGGCGGACGAGCATGAGCTCCAACGGATAAAGTTTCACTTTGATGCTCTGGATGGCAAGGCAGGTGCGCTGGTCATTAAAATGCGGCTGGAAAAAATCGATGGTATTATCATGAATCATAAGAAGATTCGTCGTTTAATGCGTAAATATCGCCTAGTTGCGAAGGTTCGCCAAGCTAACCCTTACCGCAAGATGGCTAAGGCAACACATGAGCACTCCACTTGCCCTAATCTTTTGGAGCGCCGTTTCGATCAGGGAGAGCCGCAAAAAGTGCTCCTAACAGATATAACCTATATGCGTTATGGCAGGGGCAAGTGGGCGTATCTCTCCTGTGTGAAGGATGGCGCTACGAAGGAGATCCTCGCTCACTATCTATCCTCTTCACTGGAACTATCTATTGTGGAGAGAACCTTAGCTCTTCTCACAGATCGCCTCTCGGGCAATATTCATCCCGAGGCCATTTTCCATTCCGACCAAGGGATGCACTATACGCACGCTAGGATACGAAATCTAATTAAGGGATACGGTTTCAAGCAATCCATGTCCCGTAAAGGGAATTGTTGGGATAATGCCCCTATGGAATCATTTTTTGGGCACTTAAAAGATGAACTTGATTACCGATACTGCGATTCAATTGAGGAACTACGCTTACGTGTCGATCAATACATTTCAACCTACAATACTGAACGTTATCAGTGGACATTAAAAAGGATGACCCCTGAAGAATACAGGAATCATCT
>NZ_JBHGVC010000033.1:0-1509 GCF_042714055.1 Paenibacillus lentus | reverse complement strand
AAGAAGTCATCCCTCACGCCGACACGCTCCACCTGAAGCAGCTCCCTCCAGATGGCCGCCAGCCTCTCCTCCCGCTCATTGCGCGGAGCTACATACTCACTGCCCGTTGCCATCCGGTGATTCGGCTCCGGCAGCGCCTTGCGATCCAGCTTCCCGTTCGCCGTTACCGGCATGGCTGCCAGCTGTACGAAGGCGGAAGGAATCATATAGCCCGGCAGTTCCTTCGCCATATACTCACGGAGCTCAGCGGCGGTCAGCTCCTTGTCCGATACGACGTACGCGCACAAATACTTCTGCCCGCTCTCATCGGTATGATCTATAATCACGGTGTCCTTGACATCCGGATGCCTGTAGAGCACGGCCTGAATTTCTCCTAGCTCCACCCGGTAGCCCCGGATCTTCACCTGATAATCCAATCTGCCCAGAAACTCAATGTTTCCGTCGTCCATCCATCTCGCCAGATCTCCCGTGCGGTACATCCTTCCAGGATGGAAGGGGTTCGGGATGAATTTGCTGGCCGTCAGCTCCGGATCGTTGTACCCCGAGGCCAGGCACTCCCCTCCAATATGCAGCTCGCCGGGAATACCGGCCGGACACACATGGCCTTCCGCATCCAGCACATAGTAATGCGCGTTCTGGATCGGTTTGCCGTAAGGGATGCTGGCCCAGTCCGGCTGCACCTTGCCAATGCGATAATAGTTCGACCAGACGGTCGCTTCCGTCGCTCCGCCCAGGCCGATCACCTCAACGCCTGGGAACGTCTCCTGCAGCAGCTTCGGCAAGGTCAGCGGTATCCAGTCACCGCTTAGGAACACCAGCCGCAGCCGGGACGACCTTCCGGCCAGCCGAGCTTCCGTCAACTGCGGGGCCAGCTGCTGCAGCGCGGCTGGCGCTGAATCCCAGAACGTGACCGGCTCCTCGCACAGAAGATCAATCAACCGCTCGGGATTGCGAATATCATCCTCCCCGACCAGTTGAATCGAGCCTCCCGTGGACAACAGGCCAAAGATGTCAAACACCGACAAGTCAAAGCACAAGGAGGTAATGAAGAGCACCCGGTCTTCCGGGCCGAAGGCGAAGGTCTGCTCCGCCCATTCCAGCAGGTTCACAACAGGCTGATGCTTCACGATGACGCCCTTAGGCACTCCTGTCGATCCCGAGGTAAAGATCGCATAAGCGGTTTGCTCTGCGCTTCTTCCCGGCACCTGCGGGTTGATCGCCGGATAACCGCTCAGCATCTCCCGGTTGTCCATGCAGATCGGACGTGCCAGGCCGCCCTGCGCTTGCTGAAGCGCGTCCAGTCTCGCTGCGTATGCCGACTTCGTCAACACATACGGAACCTGCATGGAGGTAAAGATATGCTCCAGCCGGGCATCGGGGAAGGCAGGCTCGACCGGAATATAAGCCCCGCCTGCCTTGAGGATGCCGATCACGCCGACGACCATATCGAAGCTGCGGTCCATCATCAAGCCGACAAAGGTGCCGGGGCCGACGCCCTGCTCCTGTAAA
>NZ_JBHGVC010000032.1:0-1701 GCF_042714055.1 Paenibacillus lentus | reverse complement strand
TTCGAGGCCACTGAAGAACTCGTAGTTTGACGGAAGCAGTTAAAAACATGAAGTAAAAGACGACCTTCATTTCCCAGTAATAGGGAATGAAAGTCGTCTTTTTTGTTATAAATTCAGCTTTTTATGTCGTTTCTTACTTCATCAACTTCAATATTCTCTTCAAGTTTACAGTAAAGATCGTCATTGCTCCTTGTAATTGCATGCCAGTAAGACCCGAAGATGACGCTACGTCATACCCGTGCCTGTGTTTGAGTTCACTGTTCTTCGCTTCAATCTTGTAGCGTTCTCTAGATTTTGCTTTGAAGTACTCGCTTTCCTGGAACGACATTTGTTCCGTGTGTTCGCCAGATTTAATACTCACCGAGTAGGTCCTACTTTTTGCCCCTTCGGTGTAGCAACCTTCTTTAAACGGGCATCTCTTACATACTTCTACATCGAAGTAATAGGTATTCTTTTGGTTATCGTTAATTCCTTTTTTTCCTGTCCGTGCCTTCCGAATCGCCATATGGCCGGCCTTACACACGTACATGCCTGCATCTTTATTGAATTGGAATTCATCTTCTTTCTTGCGTGCCCCTTGTGTAATGAGCGGATTGAGTTTGGCGATAAGTTCAATTTCATTGCCTTTAGCGTAAACGATGTTGTCTTTTTCAGAGTAAGCTGTATCTCCGATGACAGATTTGATTTCCATACCCGTTGCCTTGCTTTTTTCGATCAGCACCTGCAGTTGCTTGCCGTCATTCTTTTCACCCGTCGTGACAACGGCTGCCGTAATGATTCGTTCCTCGGTCATGGCAAGATGGGTCTTATAGCCAAAGAACGAAGAGTCCGCGCTCTTGTGGCCGACTTTTGCATCCTGGTCTTCTGAGATCCGTAATTGTTGCAGGTCATCGGCGACCGTCTCTTTCAAGAAATTCAATGGTTCTTTAATTTTTGGCAATTCGCAAATACCACCTTCAGCTTCAAGCACAGCAATGAGCTTCTCACAGTAGCTGATCTCTTCCTCAAGTACATTACTCGTATTCTTGACCGGGAACTTGGCTTTCAGTGATTCATCCGCCTGATAGACCGCTTTTCTCAACTTGCGAGAACGATCCAGCAAGATTTCCCGAGGAGATTTCTGGTTGTAACGGGCTTTGGTATGAGTGGCATCGACAATGATGGCTTTGCTTTTAATAATGCCCTTCTCTAGTGCAATTTCAACCGTTTTGCCCACAAGCATGTCAAGTAAATTCAAGTCTTTCAATCGGAGCGTCCGAAACTTAGTTAACGAACTGGCGTCAATCACGGGATCTTCAGGTGCCATATCAAGAAAATATTTAAACGACATGTCGTACTTCGAACGTTCGACAATGTCAATGTCGGACAGCTCAAAAATGGCCTTCAAAAGCAAGTACTTGAACATTCGAATCGGGTCGATCGCATTTCGGCCGTTATCCAGACAGTAGCGCTCTTTCAGTTCTTCATATACAAAAGAGAAGTCAACCAGTTCGTTGATTTGCCGTAACATATTGTCTTTTGGTACCACCAAGTTATAAAGTTCCATATAAGGGCTTAAAATCATAGATTGTTGTTTTTGAATCATCACTTTCACCTACTTGATTTAATACCTTAATTATACAGAGAAAAGGCACAATCTCCTCAAAAAACTTGAGGAGATTGTGCCTTTTTCATATTAAGGACTTTTTCAGTGGCCTCGAT
>NZ_JBHGVC010000031.1:0-2598 GCF_042714055.1 Paenibacillus lentus | reverse complement strand
ACCTGTCGGATCCATGTATTCGCCTGCGTACCGGAACGGATTGTCCATCTCTCCGATTTGACTAGTAATATTCCCCCATGGATCGTAGTCGTATGTCCCTAATAATTCGCCTAACAGATCGATCATCCCTCGAACATCGCCATGTCCGTCGTATAAATAATAGGCCCGGTTATCTCCATCTGGCAAATAGGCCGACGAGCCTGGTCCTAATATACGAGCCAATCGCTGCAAACCATAGGTATTATATGCAATGATCTGCCCGGCTGCGTCGGTTTCTAGCGAGATTTGGTCTTGATCCCAGTAGTAATTGATCCGTTGCCCGTCCATAATCGACCCTATTCGTAAACCATCCCCGTTATATTCATAGAAGATTTGGCCATATACCGCATCAGTAATGGAAATCGCATCATATACGCTATCCGTTACCGTAAGCAGACGATTCAATGAGTCATATGAAAATAGATATCTGCCATCTTCCAACAAGTTGCCGTTAAGATCGTAGGTGTATGCGGTATTCTTGTTCTCATCAGCAAGACCAATTAACTGATTTAGCGCATTGTAGCTATAGAGACGCGTTTGTTTCAGTTGCCCTGGCAACATCGTCGATTCCGCTAATCGATTCCCCGCCCCGTCATACCTATAATCAACCTGCGTTCCGTTTGCTGAAGTCGTCCTTAACAAACGGTTATTTCCGTCATACGCATAGGTTGACGTTCCACGGTGATCAGACATACTTGTGATATTGCCCGCCACATCATACGTGTACGTATAGGGATTGAAAATATCCGAACCCTGTCTTGTTGTTGTCATTTGAATAACTCGGTCGTTTGGATCATAAGCATATGATGTAATGACGTTATTTGGCAAGGTTACATGTGTTAACCGCCCACCTGCATCATAAGTATAGTCGGCAAAACTCCCCTCACCGTCTTGTACACGCGTAAGCCGGCCGATATCATCATAGGTTCTGCTCACTACGGTTCCTGTGTAGTCTATAGTAGATACCAGTTGCCCTGCAGGATCGTAAGTGTATGATATTTTCTTCGCATCAGGAAGCGTCTTTTCCTTCAACCTTCCGGCAGCTGTATACGTATAATTTGTCGTCCCTGTCTGATCGGTCATTTGAATACGGCGTCCCGCGCCGTCATAACCAAACCGGATCATTATGTCTTGTGCTTCAACAGCAGTCAGACGATTCATCACATCATATTCATAATTTGTCGTTCGACCTGAACGGTCGATCATTCGAATCACATTGCCATTAGCATCGTACACATACTGCGTTTGTTGATTTAACGGATCCGTCACGACCACGATATTGCCCCATACATCGTAATCATATGAAGTCAACTGGTTGTTTCCGTCAGCAGTGGCTTGCATCCTTCCATACAAATCATAATAAACCGCTGTCGTTACTCCGATGGGTTCTGTGACGCTCTCCAGTTGATTTCTTTCATTATACGTGTAGTTCCAGGTCGAACCATTAGGTTGTATGAGACTCGTTTTGTTGCCAATCGCATCATATCCCATAGTTGTAGTGTTTCCCATCGGATCGATAACGGATGTTAGACGGTTCAACCCATCATATCTATAAGAGGTATTGTTGCCATTCGGGTCAGTAACTGTCTCCAGGTTATCATTAGCGTCATATTTATAATGTGTAGCGCTTCCTTGCGGATTGATGACGCTAGTCGTTCTTCCCATTGCATCGTAAACAAAGTTCGTAGCGTGACCGTTTGGGTCAGTCTCACTCCTAACATGACCAGCTGCATCGTGCTTCCACTCCAGGACACCTCCATCCGGATCGATATATTTGATCTGGCGACCGATTACATCGTATTCGTATTGCTCAGTAGCCCCAATACTGTTTTCAACAGAGACAAGCCTGCCCATCGCATCATACGTATTGGTTACCGCAGAAGAATCTGCATTCACAACCGACACTACCCTATTGAGGGCATCATATTCATACGTTGTCGTATTTCCGTTCGGATCCCGGGTAGCTATCATATTACCGACAGCATCATATTGATAGGTAATCATCTGTGCATCCGTATTTCCACGTATTACAGCAGATACCTCATTAGAGGCTAGTGTTCTACCGTCCTTATAAACAACTCGAATTTTGAAATAGTACGTACTATCAGGTAATAGTTGCGTGACCGTGTAGTTAGTTTGTGTCGGATCTTTAACTTCAGCTATTTTTGAAGACGAATCCATGACAAATGATGTGCCTGAATTATTTGACAGATAGAGTTCAACTTGCTGAATGTTCTCTGTCTCAGATAAGCTCCAGTTCAAACGAAGTGAAGTATCTGTAAGAAAATTTGGAGCCATTAACAGAACGGTGTTCCCTACCTCCGCTGAAATGGTGTGACTCCTAACATCCTTCCCGGAGTTCAATTTCAAATAATACGTTCCGTCTGTTTCCGGGATATAAATCAATGAAGTTGCTTGCGCACTATTGACTTCAATGCCCGTACCGTCCTGCAGAACCATCCCACTCACATAGGAAGAGCGGAAGATATACTGCACTCCGGCTTTCAAGCTGACTTTGTAGTAGGCAAAACTGTTCGACGGGATCGTGTTGGATACGCT
>NZ_JBHGVC010000030.1:0-3031 GCF_042714055.1 Paenibacillus lentus | reverse complement strand
CATCAGTGGGCCGAGTGTTCATAATGGATGATCTGTTGACTTTGGCAGACGAATGCACTACGGATGGAGAAAAGATATTAGCCGCAATTAGCGTTATTCCTATGGGTAAAATAGCAAAAGTGATTCGCATTGCTGATAACGCTTTTGACACGTCAAAAGTTGCTTCTAGGGCTGCTAGGGGGACGGGTGATTCTGCAAAGATACCTAGAACAGGAGCAGAATGGAATGAATACTACAAGAGCAAGTATGGAAACGGAAATGTTACATGGGTAACAGAGTTGAAATCTTACGATGATATACTAAGTAATCCCAAAGCTTTATGGGGAAAATCAGCTGATGAAGTTGGAAGGACCCTTGGAGATGGATGGACGAGAGGTACGTATGGCTCTGCCGGTACTGGCTGGAAATTTACAAACGGCGATAAGTCAGTATTCTATCATCCAGGAGGGGGAGTGCATGGAGGGTCATACATTGGATTCTCTAGTGGGCAAACAGGTAAAGTCAAGGTGGTGGGATCTGATTATAAACCGTTACCTGGTGATAAAGCTACGATTATTCAATAATAAGGGAGATTTGTTGAATGGAGAAAATATCTATAGAAAAACTTATGGAGCTATACGTTGATACGATTAATAAGTGTGGAACATATCTGTTAAGGGAGGATGATATGGAAATCGGGTATAACATTTTTGAAGAATTTGATACTGGGGTTACTTCTTTTTTACACGATGATATCTTGCAAAGACTAAACGATGCTGGACTAATTAGTGTTGAGATGATGTATAAAAGTTCTATTTTAAGAAACTTAGTTCTAGAATTACAACAAGGCGATGAATGGAATATTAACGCAGTTAGAAATTCACCTGAATGGAGGAAAGTACTTGAACTAGCTGACGAAATCAAGGTTTATTTTGCAGCTGAATAAATAGTCTCACTGGGGTCTATTGAAAATTTTTGTAAACCCATTTATAAGCCCAATAACAAGACCATACAATACAACCAACAAACCAAACACTAAATCACCTTGATGCAAGCTTAAACTAATTATCAAAGGCTTATTCCTCTTGAACGATGAGTGGGAATGAGCCTTTTTACATGCCCAAATTCAAAGGAGTTGACGATTTACAACGCCTGTACTACCCAAAAAGTAGAACAATTGTTAGAGTGGATTTAGGAAATCTTCCGAGTGAAATAAAAAGATTATGGAGTTACATATAGAAGGGGGTCGTTACTCGAGAAATGGTTATGGATTGGCAAGGTACTGGGAGCAGGATATAAATCCAAACTATAAGGGAGCACCAAACACAAGAGAGAGAGAACGCATACTGCAACTGGTACGCGGAGCATTATAGAATAATAATTAAGTAATACTGGAGAGTTGTACAAGAGAGTAACAATTTATGACCAGTTCGGCAGAAGGATTGGAAATAACGATTATACAAACCATGGGAAACCACATCATCATGAAAGCCCACACCATCATCCAAACCCATGGCAGAATCCTACAACAACACGGTCCTAACACTCTTGCTCTTCATCCTGATACTTCGAGGTGGTAGAATGGTACCAATTGCTCACTATCTTTTTGCGATATCTTTTAGTGGTTATTACAAAAAGAAGGACTGGCAAAACTGGGCTGATCAACGTATTTTAAAACAAACATCAGTTGAAGATTGGCTGATTAACATTTCGCTAGCCAATAGTATTGACATGTTAAGCGACGCACTTTGTGATTTATTGATTTCAGAGAGGTTTGAGGTAAAAAATGATGTTCCTTCTAGCGATGCAATAATTGGATATTTTTATCTGATGTATCTAGATGGAAAATTATCTCTTCAAGATTTATTGTTAAAGTCTGGGGACGAGGCAGATGGTGGTGAAGGTGCATCTGTTGAATGTGAAGAGTTTTATGCAATTAGCAATGCCTTAGAAAAGGATACACTCCTAATGAAGGACAATGACTTTCGAAAGAAAATATCTGCATTGTACGAACCATTTAGAAAAGTTGCTCAGCTACAAAAGGAAGAACTAGGAAGCTATTGACACCACACTAACCTTGATTAGCTTCATGCCCTTCAAGGTTTTTTCTCTGGTGGTGGGCTAGCCGAGTGCCGAATAAATCCATCATTCTATCAAAAACACATTTGACCGATACAAAATGTAAATCGGGTTTAAATTGTGGTAGCAAGATCGTACAATACAACCAACGACCGATCAGACAGGGACGACAAATACAGCCGCTGGAAGGTTGAAGAAAAAGACGCTTCCTGATGCGAGAAAATATCATACTCT
Organism: Paenibacillus lentus; assembly: GCF_042714055.1. Classification (GTDB taxonomy): domain Bacteria; phylum Bacillota; class Bacilli; order Paenibacillales; family Paenibacillaceae; genus Fontibacillus; species Fontibacillus lentus_A. Next base: position 739 of record NZ_JBHGVC010000030.1, on the reverse strand, counting down.
TACGATCCTTCGGGGCAACTGGTATCTACTATAGACTACACAGAAACCGTCGTGAGCAGAACCTATGCTCATGATCCAAACGACCGAGTTATTCAAATGGCAACAACAAGACAGGGTTCGGATATTTTCAATCCCTATACGTAGTTGCAGGGCAACTGAGACAAACGCGTCTCTATAGCTACAATGCGCTAAATCAGTTAATTGGTCTTGCTGATGATAACAAGAATATAGCGTACACTTACGATCCTAACGGCAACTTGTTGGAAGATGGCAGATATCTATAATCATATGACTCTTTGAATCGTCTGCTTACGGTAACGGATAGCGTATATGATGCGATTTCCATTACTGATGCGGTATATGGCCAAATCTTCTATGAATATAACGGGGATGGTTTGCGAATAGGGTCGATTATGGACGGGCAACGGATCAATTCTACTGGGATCAAGACCAAATCTCGCTAGAAACCGACGCAGCCGGGCAGATCATTGCATATAATACCTATGGTTTGCAGCGATTGGCTCGTATATTAGGACCAGGCTCGTCAGCCTATTTTCCAGATGGAGATAACCGGGCCTATTATTTATACGACGGACATGGCGATGTTCGAGGGATGATCGATCCGTTAGGCGAATTATTAGGGACATACGACTACGATCCATGGGGGAATATTAGTAGTCAAATCGGAGAGATGGACAATCCGTTCCGGTACGCAGGCGAATACATGGATCCGACAGAC
>NZ_JBHGVC010000003.1:0-670019 GCF_042714055.1 Paenibacillus lentus | reverse complement strand
GTGCCGGGCGCTGCGCCGTAGCAGGCGCAGCCAGCGCCCCCGGCGCAACGTCCCTCACCTCCGGCAGGATGCCGGGAGGGAGGGACGGGCGCGCGCCGAGCAGCGCGTGTATGCGCGCAGCTCGCTCCTTAGCGGCAGCGCGCAGCGCTTGCAGCCGCGCGGCCGCGCCGGAGCGCGCCAGTAGCGCCTCGTGCTGCGCGGCCAGCTCTTGCCGCGCCGCCATCAGGCGCGGCGCCAGCTCCGCGAGCAGCCCATCCGCCAGGGCGAGGGCTGCGCGGCGGTAGCGGCCGGTAATCCCGGCCGCCACGTCGGCGGCGTAGCGAAGCGTGTACTCGCCGGAAAGCAGCGCGCCCTCGCGGGCTGGGCCGGCGATCCACTCCTCCTCCGCCTGCGGAAGCTCGGACTCGAGCCGGCTTTCCCACTCCGCGCTCCATAGCGCCTCCCCCTGCCCGAGACGGCGCAGCAGGTCGCGCACATGCCAATCGACCTGGGCCAGTGTCTGCTCCTGCAGCTCGCTGAGAAATTGATCTCTTCTCCGTTCCTTCTCACGCTCGGTCTTGGCTCCATGGAACAGAAGTCCGGTCTTGAAGCCCGGCTTCCGGCTCTCCAAATACAGCGCGGCCGCCTCCCGAAGCGCAGGCGTCATGACATGCGCATTAGCGAGGAGTGCATCCACCTCCTTCATAAAGCCAGCGCGCAATCGATCGATGAAGCCATCCTTTTCTTTCAACTCCAGCTCCAAGGACGACAATTCATTTTGCAAGCTTTGCACCGCTTCCTCGCCGCCGATTTCCTCCAGCAGCCGTTCCCGCTCCTCCTCGTCCGCATCATCCAGCCGCTTTAAATATTGCTCCGCCCCATGAAAGAGCGAGCAGCCGATGCTAAACTCCAGCAGGCTTTGCCGAATGTCAAAGAGAGCGTTAATCGTCTCCTCAAGCTCGCTTAGCATGTTTAGCGGATGAGACAGCTCCTTCAAGGAAATATAGAACACGCCTGCCGGTACGATCCCCCACAGCTCAAAAGCATCCTCCACAGAGGTTCGGTACTTCTCGAATGACAGCTCGTTGCTTCGGTGCTTATCGATCTGATTCACGACGAGATAGAGAGGCTTTCCCCAATCCGCCAGCCGTTTGGCAAACGATAGATTGCTTTCCGACAGCACGTGATTATAATCCATTACATAGAATACGACATCGGCCAAATGCAGCGCTGAATTGGTGGCCAGCGCATGGCCAGCATCATTGGAGTCGACGCCAGGCGTATCCAGCAGCACGCCATGCCGGCCTAAGATAGGAACATCATCCCACAGGGAGATCATCGAATATGTATTTCCATCCCGGCAATAGTCGTCCAACTGATTGAGATTAAGCTCAATTTGCTCGGAGTGTGCTGCTTCCGATTCCTCTACGCCTTCAAAAGCCGATCCCGCACCTTCCGCTCGCGTGAGCACAGCACGCGGTTCGCCATTGCGTATAGCAGCAACATTAGCCGTGGTGGGTATGGGACCTGACGGCAGCACCTGCTTGCCGCACAGCCTGTTGATCAAACTTGACTTTCCCGCAGAGAAATGTCCGCAGAACGATAACGTTAATTCCTGAGCTTCTAGCTTCTTCTTTAAATCCCGAATCTCCCCGTGCGCCCTTAGGTCTTTACCTGTCTCATATACATCCAAAAACTGGTCAAGACGATCATGAAGCCGCTGATCCCGACCAATTGTCAACGTTTCCATAAATATGTACTCTCCTTATTTATGTTTGCAAAATTCAGGCGAAGTAAGAAGCTGTATTCATTTTGTAATCTCATTCTCCTACATCATCCATGTCTTAGGAAATACATCCATTTTACATGAGTGGCATCCGACAGGGAAGTCTCATAATTAGTGATTTTCCAGTAAAAATTAAAGAACTTCCCGCTTATTTAAAGAAAAACACGGTACAGAGCACATTCTTCGATGCCAGGTTACGATTATCTTCGTTTTTGATTAAAAAATAAGGATTTCTCCCTTTTAATCAACACTTATTCTATTCGCCTGCTTTCCCCTATCATACCTCGTATTATTTCTGTAGCAAGAGCAAAAAAACCGCCCTGCGAGTTTTCACTTCGCAAGACGGCGATGTTCTAGACGTGCGGTGCTGATCGCGACGGCTACATCGAAGGCGTTTCGAGCAAATCGGCCTCAGACGGAATCAAAATTTCAAACACTTTACCATGCTGGAGAATCGTAATCCCCTTCTCCTTATCCTTCATCACGACCACCTCGGGTTTGGACGCCATTCGCTCCAGGTAATGGCTCGGCACCTCGCCAGAGTCGCTGATGGTAATGCCTTCGAGCTCCCGCTCATCATTCTCTTGCAAATCAATTTCGATCACTTGTTCAAACATATCCGAGAATAGTTCAAAACTGTCGGTGTACACAGAAATACATTTCATGGAGTCTCATCCTCTTCTAACTAGGTTTGTAAGTCACTTCTCTCTATCTTTTCTGACCTGCGACTTTTTCATACGTTTCTTGCCTTCCCGGCATACATCCAGCAGCGGGCAGACCTCACACTGCGGATTTTGGGCCTTGCAATGATATCTTCCGAAAAAGATGAGCCGATGATGTGTGATCGTCCACTCTTCTTTAGGAACCCGCTTCATCAGCTTCTTCTCGACTTCAAGAACAGAGTCGTTCCAGCCCGCCAGCCCAAGCCGTTTGCTGACCCGTTCCACATGAGTATCCACGGCGATGGCCGGTACATCAAAAGCATTCGACATCACCACATTTGCCGTCTTGCGCCCCACGCCCGGCAGCGTTACTAGCTGGGCATGCTCACGAGGAACTTCTCCGTCATACTGTTCGATGAGAATCCGACATAAATTCTGAATATGCTTGGCTTTACTCCGAAATAATCCGATGCGCCGGATATCCTGCTCCAGCTCTTCTAACGGAACCGAGAGGTAATCCTCCGGCGTCTTATATTTCTGAAATAAATCATCCGTCACCTTGTTTACGGTTGCGTCGGTACACTGTGCCGACAGCAGCACGGCAATCGTCAATTCAAACGCATTGCTGTGGCGGAGCTCACAGTGCGCATCCGGAAACATAGCGCCGATACAGTCCAGAATATGACGGACACCCGCGGCATTCATGTCTCCACCTAACCTTTCTTCACGAAGAAAACCGTCTTGATCCGGGAATGATCCCGCATCAAGACGGTTAATTCTCACGAATATGATTATTGTTTTTCGATTTCAACGAGTCTATCGCCATTGAAATACAAAACAATTTTATCATCATCCTTCAGAGATTGCACGGATATTGTCGTGTCACCTTGGTGAATATACGTATCTGTATTTACAAAAAAGCGATATTTATCATCCGCGATCGAGGCTCTTTTGACAACGAGCTCTCTTGACGCTGCATCATAGCGGGAGAATTTCCGCTCCAGCGATGTCAGAACCTTAACGATGAGCGTACCATCGCTGTCCTTGCGCACTTCCACATGATCCGCTGTCGTCAAGCCGCCTGCACCCGTCGTTACGGACGTGCCGCGAACTACCTTGACGTTGTTCGACAGCGGGAAGGATTCAAGCGCGCCGGTGAATGTTTTTACGCTCAAGGTAGATGCGTCAATATTCTGTATGCTGCCAAGCGTCAGCCTCACCACTTGCAATGAAACCGCCTTGTGTCCATTAAATGCAACGTTAACGGTTTGGCCGTTTTGGATATTGGACACCTTGATCGGATTCCCGTTTTCGTCCGTCAGTACGGCCTGATCAACATAGAAGCTCTCCGTAAGTCCATTATTGGCATTAACCGCTCTAATGCGGCTATAGGAAGTATCCACCGAGCTGATTACAAATTGGGCGGAAGACTTTAATGCGAGCGTCTGCACCGCATCCTGATTGGCACTCAGCATGGCGACGACCGGATCGCCGACCTTAACATCGCTAAGCGTCGCTCCGCCTTTGCCATACAATTCAATGGTAGGAGCCGATCCCTGGTAAGGCAAGGTTACCGTTTTGCCTCCTGGAGTAAGCAGCGTAAGCTTCTTCTCGGATGTATTTACGGATACGAAGGTTCCTTCATATTTATAAATCATTTGCACGCTAAGCGCGCGGCTGCCGATATAAGTCACATTGATTTTCCGATCCTTGTTCAAGACGGATCCCATGCCCTCCAAGGTCGGCTGCGTGGAGTTATATTCCACTTTGGTCTTATCGTCTAATACAAAGACATGCGGCTTCGTATTCGCATCCATGACGGTCAGCGTCTTCGACTTGCTGTCATAGTTAACGACAGTAGCTGCGGTCAATTGCTCGGATTGACGGCCCTGCACCACGATCTTCGTCACCCGCTCCTCAGCGTCCAGCGTCAGCTCGACCTTATCTCCGCCGTTCAGATCAGCAATGAGGTCATCGAAAGTTGCATCATTTATCCCGCCAACGATGATGTCCGGCTTCTCGGCCAACAGCTTCACTTCAGGATAACCACTAGCATTGCTGTAAGTCAGAAGGCGTCCATTTTGATCAAGGCCTAACAGCGTTCCCATTACCGTGCGCTCCACGCTTTGCGTAACCTCAAGCGAATCCAGCACACTATTTTTTACCGTATACTTAACAGAGGAGTTCTCTCTCAATTCACTTAGATTGTTCAGCTTCTGACTTTGAAACAGCAAAATCGTTGTGTCGTCGACTGCAAATGTTTCGACATTGCCAGCTGCATCGCGGATCGATACTTTCTTGCCCGTCACATCCACAGCATCGATCGTACCTGTACCCGATTTGCTGACCAAAGCCGACTTCACCTGAACAAGCACCGGCTTCTTGGCAGACGTATACGTTTCCCGCTGTACAATAATCGTGCTTTCCGGCGTCAGGCTGTCGGGAGCTATCTTATTCCCGTTCTGATCCAGGAATGATGTTGTGCTGTCGAACGTATACTCCACAGAATCATTATTCACGAGCATCAATATCCGATTGCCGCCCAGAATGCGCAGCAGAGTGCCTTCCGTGCTCTCGAGCTGCTGCTTCTCATCGATCACCTCGACATACGCCGCCGATCCGACTTTATCGATGGCCATTACTTTCGTATAAGGCTTCAAATCACTCTTTGCAATCTTTAGCTGCGAATCCTTATTGTAATATACGCTGCGGTTATCCAGAATGAAGCTCTTCAATTGATTATCGACGTATAAGGTCAGCTTATTGTCAGTTAATTCGGTTACGATTCCTTCGTACACGTTCGAATAATTGGCGTTTAAATGTTCTCCGCCTTTTCCAAAGAAGGTTGCGATTTGCGCTCGGGTCACATTGCCTTGCGGATCGAATTTATTCCCTTCAATCCCCTTTGTAATGTCTAGTTGAGCCGCCAATCTGACGTAGCCTCGTGCAGAAGCGGAAATTTTGTCGTGATCCGCGAAACCGGTTGCCTCTGCTCCGAGCGCTTTAGCTTCTTCATCTTTATCCAGAGCCCGGATCAAAATTTTAGCTACCCACTCGCGGGACGCTTTCTTCTGTCCCCAAGACTCCTTGGCTTTTATCGCTGCGAGTTCTTCGTCCTTATCGATCAGCTTCTTCTTTATAGCCAGCTCAACATAAGGCTTGGCATATCCGCTGATTTGCAGATCGTCGGGAGCCGTCTCTCCGCTGCCAAGTTCCCCGCTCAAATTCATGAAGCGGATCGCCATGGTGATGGCCTCCTGCTGCGTTACGCTGTCGCTTGGACGGAACTTGCCTGCATCCCCGACAATGATGCCCTGAGCAGCCAGTTTATAAATATACTTCTCCGCCCAAAAACCGTTCTGAACGTCACTAAACAAGGTAAATGCCGTATTCGATGTATTGCTCGTTTTATTCCCCGCATCGCCGCCTGTCGATCCTGCCGACTCGTCCGCGAAGACAGCAGCGCTGCCGCTTAAACAGATTGTGGCTGCGAGCATGGCCGAAACCGCTTTTTGGGTATTTCGTCTATAGCTGCGTTTAAATGATGACATTAAATTCTCTCCTTCAAAAATGATCTCTTAACCATGTTCGACGGCGAGGTGTAATTTCCTCCAAAAAGTTGCTATTTTCTTAGAAAAGGATACTCTAATTCGACATGGCCCATCAAACTTTCCACTTGCTGGCCGTCAACCAGAATCTCTATCGATTTCACTTCATCGAACTGAAATAACGCCTTCGTTAACGATTCTACGGCAAGAGCCTCGCCTCCAGCCCCAAGCCGGGCCTCATCCGGCAGCGATAGATCAACAGTCAGCATGCCGCCCTCCAGCTTTGCTCCCTTGAAGTTCACTTTCTCCCACAGGGACAACAGTTCCGAAGCTCCGTTATGCTGAAGCGCCTCTAAAGTTCGAGCATATTTTTCTTCTTCCTTGCTATACGAAATTTCTATCTCCCTCGCAATTAAATCGTCCATTTGCACATCCGTGAAATAAGCTTGGATAACCTGCTTCTTGACTTGGGGCTCTTCCGGGGAGTTCCCTTCTGCATTGCCTGCACCGTGAGCAACAGGATCATTCGGCGGCTCCTGTATCATCTGGCCGATTTCATTGTTTGCCCCATGGCTAGAACCGCCGAGGTCTCCCTCTCCGGGCCTTGCTTCTGGCTTTTGACCGCATCCAGCGGTCACCGTGAGCAGAAGCACCAGCATGCCGGATATCCATATTTGTTTGTTCATGGTTACTTCTTCCTCCTCTAGAGATCGTTCAAGAAGCCGTTAAATCGACTTCCTGAACACTCATTTTTATGAACCGCTGGTTATTTCAGGCCAAGATAATCCTTGATTCCATCAACAACTCCTTGGGCGACGCTGTTCTGAAAGTTCTCCGTAAACAGCAAGGCCTCATCGCCTTTATTGCTTAAATAGCCAAATTCCAAAAGTACCGCCGGCATGGTCGTTTCCCGGGTGACATGCAAGCTTTTCGCACGCACCTTGCGATCCGGCAAACCGGAGGATTCCACGAGATACTTATGCATCGTTTTAGCAAAAGGAATGCTTTCATCGCGTGTATAATACGTCTCTACGCCGCTGGCCGTAGCCGAGCCGCTATTCGCATGCAATGAGACGAACAGATCTGCATTCATATTATTAGCAAGCTTCGCCCGATCTTTCAGCGTCACAAAAACATCCGTACTGCGAGTAAGTACATAGTCTAATTCCGTTTCCTTTTTTAATAAGTTTTCAACCTTCTTGGCAATGGAAAGATTGAAATCCTTCTCTTTCTTCTTCGTCACACTGATGGCGCCCGGATCCGTTCCTCCGTGGCCCGCATCAATGACGACCAACGGCTTGCCATTGCCAGACGGATAGCTCTGATCCACATTTAAATCGATGATGACATAGCCGTCGTTCGCATTCAGCAAGGAATAGTTTCTTGCGCCCGCTAGATCCATGACGACCCGAATCGTCGACGGCTGGTCGCTGAACTGCGAATAACGAATTTTGCTTACATCTGGATAATCATTGATATCCATATAACCGGTCTGATAGGCGTCCAGCGAATGATTATTCGAGAATGAATCATCGAACCTTGAATTCGGGATATCGATGACGATCCGATTTGGATCCGTCAGTTTAAATACGTCGGGCGCTACATTTTTATCTACCGCAATGATCAGGCGATTGGCATCAAAGCTGATTCCTTTGACGGAAGCCAGATTTTGTTCTGGGATCGGCGTAGGGCTAGTCGAGCCGTTACCCGCATTCCCGTTGCCTGAACCGGTATTTCCGCCCGTTCCGTTTCCACTGCCATTATCGGGGGTAATTAAATATACCGTCTTCGTTGCATTATCCCAGCCTACGGTAAGTCCCATCTGTTCACTGACGAATCTTAGCGGCACGAGCGTCGTATCCTCTTTTAGCATCGGAGCGATGCTCATGACGACTTTCTTGTCATTTACAGTTGCGCTTGTTTGATTGACGAACAATTTAATCGTTGTATCAGCTTGCTTTATAGTTACCGTGCGCGTCCCTTTCTCCCAGTCGACGTCAAAACCCAGCTCCTCCATGACGACACGAATCGGAATCATCACATTGCCTTTCACGTTCTGAACCTGTCCATTCTTGGGCAAATTCAGTGCTTCTCCGTCCAGATAAATACTTGTGCTGCCTCCGGCAGCTTGTCCCATCGCCGGAAAAGCAAAAATAAAAACAAGCATAAAAACCAAAAACCCAATTTTTTTCATCCGTCACCCCTACCATCCTGAAATTTTGCCTCGTGATGACCGATGATTTATTCGCTTTCCTCGACATCACCAGACGACATATTAGACGCCCGGCATACTTAAAAGTTGCGTAATCTTTCCTTTTTTCCGACAATGGTCCCTGCCGAAATCGAGACGAAAAAATGACTATTCCCGAAGCCTTGAGCTTTAGGAATAGTCATTTTAGGTAAGACTTTGTCCAATCTTAACGAGTCATTGGATGCTCTAGCTCTACATGACCCATCAGGCTTTCCACTTGCTCTCCGTCAACCGTAAGCTCAAGCTTCTGCACTTCCTCAAACTGGAACATCGTTGCTTTAAGCGAATTGATCGCCAACACCTCGGCGCCCGATCCAAGCCGCGCTTCATCAGGCAGTTGAATATCGATATGGAGAACGCCATCCGCGAGAGATGCCGTGTTCAGGATAACCTTCTCCCATAGGGAAAACAACCCGCTCTCCGCTACCTGCAGCTGCTTAAAAGCTTCGGAGTATTTCTCCTGATCCTCCTGGAACTTGATTTCACGCTGAACCTTCGTCAGCTCCATCAGATCATCATCGGTATAATACAGCTCGATTTGAGCAGTTTTCATTTCCGGCTCCGTCGCTTCTACATCATTTTGTCCCGCCCCTTGGGAACCATTCGGATCTGTCACTGCAGCAGGAGGCGATTCCGGCGTTACCTCTGGAGCCGCCTGCGGCTTTTGTCCACACCCGGCCAAGGCAGCCATGAGCACAAGAGCCGCTCCGACTATGCTTAATTTTTTCAAATCGATACCCCCTCTCTTCTATATTCTTTACCCATATTCCTGATCTTTTACTGAAGGCCCAAATATTCTTTGATTCCTGCAACGATGCCTGCTGCAATTCTATCCTGTACGACAGAATCTTTCAACACGGCCTCATCTAACGGATTGCTTAGGAATCCAGTTTCTAGAAGTATTGCGGGCATCGTCGTTTCACGCGTCACCTTCAAGTTCTGATGCTTCACCTTGCGATCATTCAATCCTGCAGCTTCGATCACATACTTGTGTACCGCATCCGCGAGAGAGATGCTGACGTCTCGGGTATACAGCGTCTCTGTTCCGGACGCCGTCGCAGAACCGCTATTGGCATGAATGGAAATAAATATGTCGGCTTGCAAATCATTCGCAATCTTTACCCGCTCGTCCAGCGTAGGGTATGTATCTTCACTTCTCGTCATCACTGTAATGATATCCGGCTCCTGCTTGAGCAGCTCATCCACTCTCAAAGCAATCGCCAGGTTGACATCCTTCTCAAGCACACCCGATATTCCCGTTGCTCCAGGATCTTTTCCGCCGTGGCCAGCGTCGATGACGATCAGGCTTTTGCCGTCAGGTCTTAGCGGTATATAAGGATCGACAGGCTCCAAAGTCAAATCGACAAAGGTAAAGCCGTTCTCATTCGAAATGACGAATTCTCTGCTCTCATTCAGATCGATGACGATTCTTATCGTAGATGGATCATTGCTGAACAACGAATAACGGATTTGCGACACTTCGGGATAGCCCTCAACCGCTAGCTGTCCATGATTCGTCGCATCCAGGGGCAAGCCCTCCTTGAATCCATCGGCAAATTTTGCATTCGGCACGTCAATAACGACACGCTCCGGGCCAATCATCTTGAATGCATTTGGCTCTAATATACGGTCGGCGGAAATCATAAGACGGTTATCGCTGAAGCTGAGTCCGTTGATCGTCGCGAGATCCATATTTTGATTATTCGCTTCCGACGTTCCGGATACGCTGCCGCCGCTAGCTTCCGGCTGCTTCACGGGCTGCTCCGGAACAGCTTCTCCTTCATTTGCCGGAGGCGTGCTGGCTCCGCCATTGACTACCCCGCTATCCGAGCCCTCGCTTGTACTGTACAAGTGAGCTGACTTTGTCTCGTTATCCCAGCTAACCTTAAGCCCCATCTGCTCTCCTATGAAGCGCAGAGGAACGAGCGTCGTATCTCCCTGCAGCATAGGCGGTGCAGATAGCGTAACGTCGCTGCCGTCAACTACTGCATTGGGGTTGTCTATGAAAAGCTGCAGCGATCTGCTTGCTTGCTTGATCGCTACCGTTCCGGTCTGCTTCTCCCATCCGACCTCATAGCCGAGTCCTTCCGAAATGACGCGAATAGGAACCATTACGCTGCCGTTAACCAGGCCCGCTTGTGCATTGGCTGGCTGTGTCAATTCCTGGCCATCCAGGAAGATCGAATTACTGGCGGCAGATGCCTGCCCCATTCCCGGCAAAGTCCACAGCAAAACAACCAGCATCAACAGAAAACCTAACTTCTTCATCGTATCCCCTACCAATCCTTTTTTTCCGCCCACTGGCTATGATGGTCTTACCGTTCAATCGACAACAAAAAGTGACATACAATATACACGATTTCATTCCATCTTCTAATTAATCCCATACTACCAGAAAATTCGCCCTGATCATAGACTTTAATCTATTTTTGAGAAATAGAATGATATATTACTGCAGACAAAAAAGACAGCTCCAGAGTCTAATGGGATAGACTTTGGAGCCGTCCTTAAAGTTTGGCTGACATTATGCTAATGAGCTGCTTGCTCTCTTCGCTTCATAAGCCGAGATCAGATCCTCATGCTGCAATGTAAGTCCGATGTCGTCCAGGCCTTGAAGCAGGAACTGGCGACGGTGCTCATCCAGATCAAACGATATATTCAAGCCGTATTGATCTGTAATCGTTTTGTTCTCCAAATCAACCGTCAATTGATAGCCCTCATGCTTAGCAGTACGCTGGAACAAGTCCTCTACCTGCTCTTCGGAGAGCTTGATCGGCAGAATACCATTCTTAAAGCAGTTGTTGTAGAAAATATCCGCGAAGGACGGTGCGATTACGCAGCGGAAGCCGTAATCCAGAATCGCCCAAGGCGCATGCTCCCGGGAGGAGCCGCAGCCGAAGTTGACGCGGGAAATCATAATTGAAGCACCTTCATAGCGCTGTTTATTCAGCTCGAATTCCGGGTTTACATTGCCTTCCGTATCAAAACGCCATTCATAGAACAAAAATTGCCCGAATCCAGTACGCTCGATCCGCTTTAGAAATTGTTTGGGAATAATAGCGTCCGTATCTACGTTTACGCGATCCACGGGACCGACGACACCTGTAAGTTTGTTAAAAGCTTCCATGATTAAGTTCTCCCCTCTTTCGCCTTCGTTAGCTAACGACTTCGCTCTTCACATTCCATTCACGGACATCCACGAAACGGCCTCTAATCGCCGCAGCCGCTGCCATTGCCGGAGAAACGAGGTGCGTTCTGCCGCCGCGGCCTTGACGTCCTTCGAAGTTCCGGTTGGAGGTGGAGGCACAGCGCTGGCCCGGCTCCAGAACGTCGGGGTTCATGGCAAGACACATACTGCAGCCCGCATCGCGCCATTCAAAGCCAGCCTCGGTAAATACTTTGTCCAGGCCTTCCTTCTCAGCCTGCAGCTTAACGCGACCTGAACCCGGAACGACGATTGCCGTTACTTTGTCAGAAACTTTATAGCCTTTCGCGATTTCCGCCGCGGCGCGAAGATCCTCGATGCGTCCATTCGTACACGAGCCGATAAAAACGTAATCGATCTCAATGTCCGTCATCGGTGTACCCGGGGTAAGTCCCATATATTCAAGCGCCTTCTCGGCAGCCTTCCGTTCATTATCCGATGCAAAGTCGTTCGGATTCGGAACAGTTGCATTGATATTCGTGCCCATACCTGGGCTCGTTCCCCACGTAACTTGCGGAATCAACGCGTCAACGTCGAATTCCACGACACGGTCATATTCCGCGCCTTCGTCGGTAGTCAGATTCTTCCACTCCGCTACAGCGCGATCATACGCTTCGCCTTGCGGAACATGCTGGCGGCCGCGCAGATATTCAAAAGTCGTCTCATCCGGCGCAATCAAGCCCGCTCTGGCTCCAGCTTCAATAGACATATTACATACGGTCATTCTTTCTTCCATCGTCAGCTCGCGAATCGCTTCACCGGTATATTCGATAACATATCCCGTTGCAAAATCCGTGCCGTACTGGGCGATGACGCCAAGAATCATATCTTTGGCAGTTACTCCTGGTTTGCGTTTGCCGACAAAACGTACTTCCAAAGTCTTCGCCTTGGCTTGCTGCAAGCACTGGGTAGCCATGACGTGCTCAACCTCGCTCGTACCGATCCCGAATGCAAGCGCGCCGAATGCGCCATGCGTAGACGTATGGCTGTCGCCGCAGACGATCGTTTTGCCTGGATGAGTCAAGCCCAGTTCCGGACCCATAACGTGTACAACACCCTGATCGATCGTATCCAGATCGTAGAGTGTAACGCCGAAATCGCGGCAGTTCTGCGTTAGCGTATCGATCTGCTGCTTGGAAATCGGGTCTTTAATGTTGAAACGGTCTTTCGTCGGTACGTTATGATCCATCGTCGCAAATGTAAGCTCCGGACGGCGCACTTTGCGTCCGCTGAGGCGTAGTCCCTCAAACGCTTGCGGAGAGGTTACCTCATGCACCAAATGCAAATCGATGTAAATGATGCTCGGCTTCCCTTCTTCCGCATGAATCACGTGATTGTCCCAAATTTTCTCATACATTGTCTTTTTAGTATTACTCATCGTATTCACCCCACTGAAGGATTCGAACATGTAACAAAGCGTAAAAATGCATGACATGCCTTTATCCACGCTTCGTATGTTGTCACTACTATATCACCTCTCTAGTCATTGTTCCAAGATATAATTTCTATAATAGTTATAGGATTTGACTATAGAGAGTGTAATGCGGCATAAATAAAAGAGACCTTCGTGCCACGAATGCTTCGTTCCATCGAAAGTCTCTTCTTCAGTCCCTTGTAGAACAGCAGCGGCCTGAGAATAGCTGCTGCTATTTGTTGAAGCCCTCAACCCCCATAATGTGATCCAGCGGCACCGGCCCGATCATCCGGCTGTCCTTGCTGTTATTCCGGTTGTCTCCCATCACAAAAATATGATTGTCGGGGATTTCCCATACCTGACTTTGCTCTGCGTACATCTGCTCTTTAATATAAGGCTCTTCCAGCTTGGCGCCGTTCCTGTACACTTGGCCGTCTTTGATTTCAATGATGTCGCCAGGCAGGCCGATAACGCGTTTGACGTAGAAGAAGTCTTCCTTCTTGTTTCCGGACAGGATGCGGATCAAAGGATGCTCATTAACGCTATCCCAGAACGAACGGCTGCGATCAACGCGGCTATCGATAATGACGATATCTTTGTAGCTCGGCAGCTTTTCCAAAGCCTGCGATATTTTCCAGGCGTAAATTCGCTGTTTATCGTCCAGTGTCGGCTCCATGGAATGACCGTTCACCTTATATGGTTGTATTATAAATATGCCGATGAACATGCTGATTATAAAGCCGATTATTATAGATAGTCCCCAGCCCTGAACCTCTTTCCATATTTTCATAGAACGGCAACCTCCAATTCCCATTTACTATAATTATACAACCAACTTACATAATAATAAAATTTTAGAGCAGTATGCCTACTGGAAGCATCAATAAGTCCTATATTTTATTTAAAAATGATAGGCTATACTTATAGAAGTTATGACATTAATCGCAACACCCAATTCAAGAAAAAGGTGATCCCATGGAATTAAGGCAGCTCCTATACACATTGAAAATTGCTGAGGAACGCAACTTTTCCAGAGCGGCCGACAAGCTCCACATCGCACAACCCTCGCTTAGCCAGCAATTATCCAAGCTTGAGCAGGAGCTCGGCGTAAAATTGTTTCAGCGCAATACGAGTACGGTCGAGCTTACGCACGCGGGTGCCAGCTTCATTAAGCATGCCCGTAAAATCATGGATGCGGTCGAGCAGCTTCGTCAGGAGATGGACGACATTTCCCAGCTTCGCGCCGGACGCGTCGTCATCGGGAGTATGCCGATAACCGGCTCCCACCTGCTGCCCTATGTCCTGCCGGCATTTAAAGAAGCGTACCCGGATATTCAGGTTAATCTGCTTGAAGATACATCCCTGAACCTGGAGAAGCTCACGGCCGGCGGAGGAACGGATTTAAGCCTCCTCTCTCTGCCCCTGCAGGAGCCTTCTTTAACATATGAAGCGATAGGCGAAGAGAAAATCGACCTGGCTATTCCGCCAAATCATGTTCTGGCCGACCCGAACAATCGTCCGAAAGGGGGCGTATCCCTGGAGCAGCTTAAAGGCGAACCCTTTATCGTGCTCAAAAAGGGACAGGGCTTCCGAAAAATCATGATCGATTTATGCCGTTCTGCGGGCTTCGAGCCTGATATCGTGTTCGAGAGCAACAACATCGAGACGGTTCAGTCGCTCGTCGCCGCCGGGATGGGCATTACCCTTGTCCCGCGTTTTATCGCCAGGGCCAAGCGCAGCGAGCTGATCCCCGTTTACGTCCCGCTGGCAGAGCCGGTGCCAAGCCGCACCCTTGTTATTGCCTACCGGAAAGGACGGTACCTGTCCAAGGCGGCGGAGGCTTTTATTGAGACGTTCCGCAGAACCATAGAGCAGCGAATGAAGGAAGAAGCATAGTAAAAGGCTGTCCCTTAAGGCTAGACTACGCCGAAGAGACAGCCTTTTTTCTGACTTAATATTTATGGATTATAAACGATACAGACTTGAACGCCGATCCTCGAACACGGGAATTCTCGAGCGCACATCATCCACTAATGACAAATCGATTTGAGCCGTAATGATGCCTTCTTCCTCCCCGCCCTCAGCGAGCACCTCTCCCCAAGGATCAATGATCATCGAATGGCCGAAGAAATTATCCTTCCCGCTCTGTCCGGTGCGGTTGCAGGCAACGACGTACATTTGATTCTCAATTGCCCTGGCCATAAGCAATGTGCGCCAATGATGGAGACGCGGGTGGGGCCAGGCGGCGGGAACGAACAGCACCTTGGCGCCCTGCAGCGCGAGTGTGCGGGTGAGCTCTGGAAAGCGGATATCATAGCAAATGGACGCCCCCGAGGTTTGTCCCTCCAAATCGAAGGTAACGACAGACTGACCGGACGACAAATGCTTCTCCTCCTGCATGAGCCGAAACAGATGCATTTTGGAATACGACGCGATCTCCTTACCGGAGCTTTCAAAAATACGCATCGTGTTGTAGACCTCTTCTCCGCGCTTCTCCGCTATCGAGCCGGCAACGATGTGAACGCCGTTGTGCAGAGCAAACTCGGAGATCCATTCCCCGCTCTCTCGCCCCTCTACGTCCGCCAGCTCCTGAATTTGCTCCAGCGCGTAACCGGTATTCCACATCTCTGGCAATACGATCAGATCCGGCTTGACGGCAGCGTCAACCGCCTGCTTCATCCAGCGCTCAACCGCTTGCCGATTAGCTGCAGGATCTCCCATTTGAATGTCACATTGAATCAGGGCGATATTCCATGACGTTTGTTGATGAGACATGCCGACTCTCCTTTCATCCGTTAAAGTTGCTTGAGTACCATCATAAGCGGCTGACCTTAACCATGCAAGTACCGTTTTTGGTGTGATGTCCAACATGACGGGCTTTAATCCATTCTATACATATTGGATAAATCATGATAAATTATGAATATTGTTATTTTATAGACCGGAGTGTTGAATATGAGCCGACAAAATCAATCGCAGGAAAGTTCCTTTTTTCCAATTCAAGCTGCTGACGTGATGGATAAGCTGCCGAAGCAATTTTTCGCTTCGCTTGTCCAAAGCGTGAATCGGGAAATTTCGCAAGGCCATGACGTCATTAATCTAGGACAGGGCAATCCGGATCGCCCTACGCCTGAGCATATCGTGAAAGCCGCACAGCAAGCGGTGGCCAATCCACAATACCATAAATATTCTCCTTTCCAGGGCTACAGCTTCCTCAAAGAGGCTGTATGTCAGCGTTACCTTGAAGACTATGGCGTATCGCTTGATCCCGAGAAGGAGGTTGCCATCTTGTTCGGCGGAAAGACCGGGCTCGTGCAAATCGTCCAGATCCTGCTTAATCCCGGCGATCTCTGTCTCGTGCCTGATCCGGGATATCCCGACTACTGGTCAGGCGCAGCCCTTGCAGGAGCGGAAATGTCTTTCATGCCGCTGCGCGAAGAGAATGCCTACCTGCCGGATTATGCGAAAATATCGCCTCTAGATCGCAAGCGGGCGAAGCTGATGTTCCTGAATTATCCGAACAACCCAACCTCGGCGGCAGCGCCGTTGTCCTTCTATGAGGACACCGTCAAATTTGCAGCCGAAAACGAGATCGTCGTGGCGAGCGATTTCGCCTATGGAGCTATCGGCTTTGACGGCAAGAAGCCCGTCAGCTTCCTGCAGGCCGAAGGCGCCAAAGAAGTAGGCGTTGAATACTACACTTTGTCCAAGACCTATAACATGGCTGGCTGGCGCGTCGCCTTTGCACTTGGAAATGAAAAAATCATTTCCCTGATCAATTTGCTGCAGGATCATATTTACGTCAGCTTATTCGGCGGTATCCAGGAAGCGGCCAAGGTCGCCCTGACGGCTCCCCAGGATAACGTCGCGGAACGCGTAGCCGTATATGAATCCCGCCGTAACGCCTTATTCGACGAGCTGGCCAAAATCGGCTGGGCTGCCCGGAAGCCAAGCGGCTCCTTTTTTGCCTGGCTGCCAGTGCCGAATGGATGGGATTCTGCCGCATTCGCTCAAAAGCTGTTGACCGAAGCAAAGGTCGCCGTCGCACCCGGTATCGGCTTTGGCCAGCATGGGGAAGGCTACGTCAGAGTCGGGCTGCTAAGCAGCGAGGAGCGTTTGCGCGAAGCGGCACAGCGGATCGGCAAGCTTGGGCTGTTCTAACTCTTTTGCTTTGCAAAGCCTTGGCGCGCATGGTATTCTATCAGTAATTCCAATCGATTATGACTTGACTAAACGTGAAGACGGGACCAAGTACGTCAGACCAGCGTCGTCCAGAGAGTAAATTCCTTAGGCTGTGAGAATTTACCGAATCGCCCTTTCGGAACCCTATCCCCGAGCGGCCGGCCTATAAGCCGGACAGTGCCCCTGTTACCGGGCTTTGAGTCGGATGAGAATGTTCATCAATAAAGGTGGTACCGCGGAAGTATAGCTTTCGTCCTTTGCATGCAAAGGCGAAAGTTTTTTTATTTTCTTTTATCATAACTACTAGGAGTGATCTCCATGCTACGCCGCATCGTTGTCAAAATAGGGAGCAGCTCGCTGACTTCGCCGGAAGGAGGATTGAATCGGGAAGCTATCGCCTACTTCGCTTCCGAATTAGCGAGTCTTCAGTCTCGCGGCTGCCAGGTACTGCTGGTTACCTCTGGAGCCGTAGCTGCCGGATTCCGGGAAATCGGCTACCCGGAGCGTCCGAAGCTGCTCCATGAAAAGCAGGCCGCTGCCGCCGTAGGGCAAGCGCTGCTCATGCAGAACTATCGCGAAGCGCTGTCTCTGCACAGCGTCGCCTCTGCCCAAATACTGCTGACCCGCTCGGACTTCCAGAACCGCAAACGAACGGGCAATGCCAGCATGGCCGTAGAGGAACTGCTCAAGCGCAACGTATTGCCGATCATCAACGAGAATGACACCGTCTCTGTCGACGAGCTGAAATTCGGCGATAATGACACCTTGTCCGCGCTTGTGGCGAATTTGATCAAAGCGGATCACTTGATCATTTTGACGGACATGGACGGATTGTACACGGAGGATCCGCGTATTAACCCCGCTGCCAAACGCATCGAGCTCGTTGACGAAATCACGGATGAGATTTACGCCATTGCCGGCGGAGCTGGTTCCTCGGTCGGAACGGGCGGCATGCGCTCCAAAATTGATGCCGCCAAAATCGCCACTCGGGGCGGCGTGCCCGTTTTCGTCGGAAAAGTCCATTTGCCTGGCCAGTTAAGCGAGATTCTGGAGGGCCGGGGCCAGGGGACTTATTTCGAGACTCGCTCATCCACCCTGCCGCGCAAAAAGCAATGGCTTGGATTTTTATCCACGCCGCTAGGTACGCTAACCGTCGATGAGGGCGCAGAAGAAGCGCTTATTCACGGGGGGCGCAGCCTCTTGCCCGTCGGTGTGAGACATGCCCAGGGATATTTTCATGCCGGAGATGTCGTTGAAGTCGTAAATCGGGACAAAGAAACGCTCGGGCGTGGAATTGTGAACTATGATTCTGAGCAATTACAAGACATAATGGGATTAGCGAGCACGGAAGTCATCAAGAAGCTGGAAGGCATCCATCGTCTTGAGGTGATTCACCGGGATGAATGGATTTCATTAAAGTTATAAATCACAAGCTTCAAATATTAACCATTTTGAGGAGGTATTCAAATGAGCGAAGTAAGACAAAAGGCAAAGCTTGCCGGTAAAGCTGCAAACGTATTGAACAGTCTGACCACAGAACAGAAGAATCAGGCACTGCTGGATTGCGCCCAGGCTTTAATCGATCATAGCGAAGCCATTATCGAGGCGAACAAGGAGGATTTGCAGCGCGGCCGGGAGAACGGCACCTCCGTGTCCTTGCTTGATCGGCTTGCACTGACGGAAGAGCGTATTGCCGGTATCGCGGAAGGCCTGCGCCAAATCGTGGAACTCCCGGATCCGATCGGGGAAACGCTGGAGACGATCGATCGTCCTAACGGCCTTCATATCGTCAAGAAACGCGTTCCTCTTGGAGTTATCGGCATCATTTACGAAGCACGTCCAAACGTCACGGTCGATGCCATCGGCTTGTGCCTGAAGACCGGCAACGCGGTCGTCCTGCGGGGCGGCTCCTCTGCTCTGTCCTCCAACCGCAAAATTGTAGAAATTATTCATGACTCGCTGGCAGGCAGCGCCGTTCCACGCGATGCGGTTCAACTGATCGAGGATCCAAACCGGTCTTCCGTCGACGAAATGCTCAAGCTGAACGGCCTCCTGGATGTCGTTATTCCGCGCGGAGGCAGCTCATTGATCCAAAACGTGGTTCAGAACGCTACCGTGCCTGTCATCGAGACCGGCGCCGGCATCTGCCATACGTACCTGGATGCGACAGCGAATCCATCCATGGCGGCGGACATTACCCTCAACGCCAAGGTTCAACGTCCTTCGGTATGCAATGCGATGGAGACTCTGCTGGTGCATAAAAGCTTCGCGCAGTCTCATTTAGCGGATATCGCCGACAAGCTGCGCGAATCTAACGTCGAGCTCCGGGGCTGCGAGGCAACGCGCGGACTGATCTCTTGGGCGCAGCCTGCAGCTGAAGAAGATTACGCTACTGAATACAACGATTATATTCTTAATGTGAGAATCGTTGAAAGCCTGGATGAGGCTCTCCTGCACATTAATCGCTTTGGTACGAAGCATTCCGAATGCATCGTGACCGAGGATGGCGCAAACGCGGAGCGGTTCCAGCAGGAAGTCGATGCGGCAGCCGTTTACCATAACGCCTCTACCCGCTTCACGGACGGATTCGAGTTCGGCTTCGGGGCAGAAATCGGAATCAGCACGCAGAAGCTGCATGCCCGGGGACCAATGGGACTGCCTGCGCTTACCTCAAGCAAATACATTATTCAGGGCAGTGGACAGATTCGGAGCTAAGGAGGCCAATCGATGACGACAAACAACACGAATAATGAACCTTCGATTTGTTTTTATGGCGCAGGCTCCATGGCGGAAGCCATTGTGCGCGGTCTTATCCACCGCAAGGTAGCCCCGCCGGAGGCCATCTCCATGCTGAACCGCAGCAATCGGGAGCGGCTTGATTATTTAGCGGGCACCTACGGCATCAAGACAGGGCGTGACGACGTAGAAAAAAAGGATCGCCTCACCTCCGCATCGGTAATCGTCCTAGCGATGAAGCCCAAGGATGCTGGCGAGGCGCTTAAGGCGCTCGGCTCGCTGCTCCGCAAGGATCAGCTCATCGTCTCCGTCATTGCGGGCCTCTCCATCGCCACCATTCAAGCGCTGCTTGGATACCAGGCGCCGATTGCCCGGACGATGCCTAACACTTCAAGCTCAATCGGGCTTGGAGCGACCGGCATCGCCTTCTCCGCTGAAGTGACGGAGGAGCAATCGGCGCAGGTGCTTGCTATGTTCGAAGCGGTCGGTACGGCCCAGGTCATTCCCGAGGAGCAGATGGAGATTTTGACCGGAGTATCCGGAAGCGGTCCGGCATACATCTACTACATGATGGAAGCGATGATAGAGGCTGGCATTGAAGGGGGCCTTACCCCGGAACAGGCGCGGGAGCTTACCGTGCAAACCGTACTCGGAGCCGCTGTCATGATGAAGGAGACGGGTGAGGCCCCCGCCAAGCTCCGCGCGGATATTACATCTCCGAACGGCTCCACACAAGCAGCGCTGGAAACGCTGGCTGAAGGCAGCTTTAACGCTACCGTCAAGGCCGCTGTGCACCGCGCCGCCGAGCGCTCCAAAGAGATGGGCGAAGCAGTAAAGGAGGCATTGTTATGAGTTATTGTACGGCCACCTACCGTATTTACGATGATAAAGCAGATTTCTACAAAAAGGCCGAGTCCATCGCCGTCGGCATGACCGTCGGCACATGGACGGAGCTCCCGCAGATCAAGCAGGATGAAATGCGAGCGCACTTGGGCCGCGTCGAAAGCGTGCAAGTGCACGATTCACCTAGCGGCACCTCTGGCGAGCGTTACGCAGACGTGTCTATTTCTTATCCGGACATCAACTTCACCTCCGACATTCCGGCCCTGCTGATAACCGTCTTCGGTAAAATTTCCATGGACGGCAGAATCAAGCTGCTCGAGCTGCAGTTGTCCGATGCTTTTATGAGCGCGTATTCCGGTCCGAAATTTGGAATTCAAGGGGTTCGCGAGCTGCTCGGCGTACCTCACCGCCCGCTGCTCATGAGCATTTTTAAATCCGTCATCGGCTACGACCTGAACGGACTGCGCGAGCAGTTCATGGCTCAGGCCTTAGGCGGCGTCGATCTCATCAAGGACGATGAGATTTTGTTCGAGAACCCGCTGACGCCCATCGAGCAGCGCGTTCGCGTCTGCCGCGAAGCCGCGGAAGAAGCCAAGCAAATTACAGGTAAGGAGCTGCTCTACGCGGTCAACCTGACCGGACGCACATCATCGCTGAAAGAACAGGCGCTGCGGGCTATCGATGCCGGGGCATCCGCCCTTCTGTTCAGCGTGCTGCCCTATGGATTCGACGTCCTGCAGGAGCTGAGCAGCGATCCGGCCATTTCCGTGCCGATTGCGGCGCATCCGTCACTTGCCGGAGCGCTGTATCCATCGCCGCATTACGGCATCGCCGCTTCCCTGCTGCTCGGGAAGCTCATGCGCATCGCCGGAGCCGACCTGGTGCTCTTCCCATCTCCTTACGGTTCTGTCGTCATGCCGCGGGAAGAGAACCTGGCCATTCAACGGGAGCTGGTCACATCAGAGCTTGCGATTCGCAGCAGCTTCCCGGTTCCTTCTGCCGGCATCCATCCCGGACTCGTCCCGCAAATCCTCAGCGATTTCGGTACCGATGTCGTTGTAAATGCCGGAGGCGGAATTCACGGTCATCCGGATGGAGCAAGCAGCGGCGGCCGGGCCTTCCTGCAAGCGATCGACGCCTCTTTAAATGGCGTACCGCTCGAGCAGGCGGCGGACAGCCTGCCTGAATTGAAGGCCGCAATCGAAATTTGGGGAGGACGCAAATGAACAGCCGCAAGCAGCCCGTCATTTTCTGCGACTTCGACGGGACGATTACGTTAAGCGATAATATTGTAGCGATTATGAAGCATTTTAAACCTGAAGGCTATGAACCGATTATGGAGCGGATCCTGTCTCATGATCTATCCATCCGCGAGGGAGTCGGGCAAATGTTCTCCCTGCTCCCCTCTTCGATGAAGCAGGAGGTAACGGAGTTTGTACTGGGGCAAGCCGGAATCCGAGAGGGATTCGCGGATTTTCTAAGCTACCTGCGTGATCGGGACATCCCGTTTTACGTGACCAGCGGCGGAATTGACTTCTTCGTGCTGCCGCTGCTCGCTCCATTTGATATTCCGAGGGAGCATATTTATTGCAACAGTGCCGATTTCAGCACCGGGGGGATTACGATTACGTGGCCTACTCCCTGTGACGAGCATTGCAGCAATGACTGCGGCATGTGCAAGACGACCGTCATGAGGCAATTCCCGGCCAGCCGCTTCGAGCGCATTCTTATCGGTGACAGTCTGACAGACTTTGAAGGCGCCAAGCTCGCGGATCGGGTTTATTCCCGGGCCCGCTTGACCGAGAAGTGTCAGGAGCTCGGAGTCAATCATACGACATTCGAGACATTCTACGATATTCGGGGTGATCTTATCCAACGTGAAGGAGACATGTAAAAAAATGAGTTTCACAGCAATTTCACTAGAAGAGAAACAATCCGCGCTGGACGAGCTGCGAACGGTCAAGGAGCAATTCGCCGCACGCGGCTGGTTTCCCGGTACGAGCGGCAACCTGTCCATCCGCGTTGGAGAATTCTCCCCCGACACGTTCCATTTCGCGGTAACGTCGAGCGGCAAGGATAAATCGATCCATACGCCGGAAGATTTCCTGTTCGTGGATGCCGCCGGAGAGCCTTGCGAGACGACAAAGCTAAAGCCGAGTGCCGAGACGCTGATCCACGCCAAAATCTATCGCATGACGGGCTGCGGCGCGATCTTTCACGTACACACCGTATTCAACAACGTGCTGAGCGAGCTGTATGGCGATAAGGGCTGCGTCCCCGTGCAGGGCATCGAGCTGATCAAAGGGCTGGGCATCTGGGAGGAAAATGCGGCCATTGAAATTCCGGTGCTGCCGAACTATGCCGATATCCCTTCGATCGCCAAGCTCGTCCCCGGCGCATTGAAGCCGGAAATCCCCGGCATATTGCTGCGCAATCACGGTATTTACGTCTGGGGCAAAAATGCCTTCGAAGCTAAACGGCATCTGGAAGCATTTGAATTTATATTCGAGGTGGAATACCGAAGGCTGGCATTAAAGTAATATTGTAAATTCCTACAGAAGAAGGCTGTCTCGTATGTAGCAATGCTACGCTTGAGACAGCCTTTTATTTTTGTTCAGCAGAATATTTTTTCACAAGTCATCCTTTTGTATGAAAAAATAAATTTAATAAAACGCCGATCGTATCGGAATTTTTTTATATTCGATTCGATATCGCTCATTGTTATAACTTATTCTTAGTAACACGCTCCCTACCGTAGCAGTAACTGGATTTCATACATCTACTTTTGATTCAAAGAGGTAGATTTCAAGAAATAACTGGATTTCATGCATCTAAATATACCTTTTTCGCCTATATCAGCCTTTAATCCTCATTCTAACTACATGAAATCCAGCTAATCATATTGCTAGTGATAGATTGGATCATTTAAATACTACAAATACAGTTAGTTATATATCCAGTCGTATGGATTCGATGAAAAAAGCTTACTGTTAAATACTATTATACATGCTGCGGCGGATAATGCTTTACCCTAATAAAGCTCTCCTATCATTCCCTCAGCAACGCGCCTGCATTTCCGCTCCAATCTCGGCTTCAAGAGAGGACAGTTGCTTTGACCGTGCAGCTAACCGTTCACCTGCTTCAGCTGACAGAATTGAGCGTCACTTTGTTCGATGTAATCATCTTCATGCCGATTTCTATCTCCAGATTGCGGCGCTAGGCGGTGACAGCAGGCTGACTAAGCAGCAGCTTTTCAGCAGCTTTTCAGCAGCTTTTCAGCAGCTTTTCAGCAGCTTTTCAGCAGCTTTTCGGCAGCTTGCGTTACGCTTTCCAGGCTTCCTGGCTTCCTAGGCTAGCGCCTCGGCAAATCTTCCCAGAGCTCAAAAAAGGGGCAGCTCCATAGCTCCCCCTCCAGTTCGTTTTGTATTAAAAGAAGACGATCCAAATGACAATAGCCAACAGGATTCGGTAAATCGCAAATGGCATCAGCTTAATGCGGTTGATCAGCTTTAAGAAGAAGCGGATTGACAGCAGGGCAAATACGAATGCGCTTATAAATCCGGCGATAAAGAACGGCAGCGCGTCCAGCGTCATGTACTCCCAGTTTTTGTAAAGCGAAATCGCACTGGCTCCGCACATGATCGGCACAGCCATGATGAACGTGAAATCCGCTGCTGCGCGGTGGCTCATGCCAGCCAGCACTCCTCCGGAAATCGTGGAGCCTGAACGAGAGAACCCGGGCCAAATCGACAAGCATTGAATCAAGCCAACGACTAATGCATGCCGATAGGTCATTTGATCCACCGATTGAATCTTCGGCTGCTTGGGCCCGAATTTATCGGCAGCGATCATGAGAATAGCCCCGAGGACAAGGCCGATCAGCACCGTGGACGTCGAAAACAAATATTCATCGATATAATCCTCGAACAGCACGCCCAAAATCCCGGCCGGAATCAGGCCGACGATGACTTGTGCAAGCTTCAATCTCGGCTGATCCGCACGAACCACCTGCTTGCTGAAACGCGATAGACCGAGCAAATTAAGGATTCGATCCTTAAACACGACCAGCACCGCCAGGATGGAGCCAAGCTGAATAACGACCTTGAACGTATTCGCGGCATACTTCGAGGACAAGATCTGCTCCGTCTTGAGCCACATGTCGTCCACGATGATCATATGCCCTGTCGAGGAGACAGGTGCAAATTCGGTCACCCCTTCGACTAAGCCTAGAATAATAGCCTTGATAATATCCCAAAATAACATGCTCTTACTTCCCCTCTTCTTCGATGTGCTGGTAGGATGCTAAATCTGCGCGCGCTCGGCACACCTACTATTGGCCAGCCAGCATAAAAACTCTTTTAATAGAATAGATGGTTTTTCCCCTATTTTCAAGAAGCCTTCTTCCACCTGCGGATGAACCAAATCAGGAAGATGATGATCCCTGCCCCGATAAGCGCATAGGCTATATTTGAATAAACGTCCATGAATTCAACGATCTTTTCCCAGGAACCGCCCACCGCTGCGCCTACGGAGACCAGAACAATATTCCATATCAGCGTCCCGATGGTAGTAAAGAGCAGGAACAGGCCGAATTTCATCTTCGCCATGCCGGCGGGAATCGAGATCAGGCTGCGGATCAGCGGAATCATGCGGCAGAACAGAACCGTCCAGTAGCCGTATTTATCAAACCAGGCATCCGCTTTGCGAATGTCCTCCTTCTTAAGGCGAAGATATTTGCCCCACTTGTCGATGATCGCTTCCAGGCGATCGACGTTAAGGATATAGCCCGCCCCGTACAAAATCACAGCCCCAAGCACCGAACCTATTGTCGCAGCAATGATTACGCCAACAATAGTCAGGCTTGAATATGTTGTCATAAAGCCGCCAAACGTCAGGATGACCTCTGATGGAATAGGCGGGAAAACATTCTCTAGCGCGATGAGCAGAAAAATGCCTATGTACCCGAACTGCTCCATGAATTCCGTAATCCAGTTCTCCATATTATACCTCCATGCCGTTTCATAGAATAGCTTTTCTTACGTTCCGCAAATACCTTCTGCGAATGAAATAAAAGTATACAACCTGCACAATAAAAAAACTTGCAAGAATAAAGCCGGCCTCCACCGCAATGGAGAAATTGAAATAGCTTTGTAATGCTACAAATGCGAATAGGCTGTGAAGCATCGCCATGCCGATGGGCACAAAGA
Organism: Paenibacillus lentus; assembly: GCF_042714055.1. GTDB lineage: Bacteria > Bacillota > Bacilli > Paenibacillales > Paenibacillaceae > Fontibacillus > Fontibacillus lentus_A. The sequence continues at coordinate 644,206 of NZ_JBHGVC010000003.1, read as the reverse complement.
AGAGCAGGCCGATTTGCCGGGTGACCATCGTATTGATTTCCTTCCGCGTCACGCCAATCTTCCACATGGTGGCATACTGCCGGCGGTCATATTCCAAATCCGCATACAGCCTGAAATATAGGAAGCTTCCCGCCGCGATAAAAAACACGGTGCCGACAAGCAGTGCAATAAACAGCATGGTGCTGTAGATGCTGGTCTGCACTGCAAACAACGTACCGCTTACCGTCATGGCGTAAGATTCCTTCCCTTCATAGGTCACCTTTCCGTTCTGGGACAGCGTGCTGCCGATGCCCTCACCCTGCTCGGGAGCGGCCAAATAAAACGCAAAATACCGATCCTCCTGGACAGCCGCCGGGATCTGCTCCAGCCACTCATCGCTAACGATAAGACCGCTGAATTTCCCCTCCATGCTGCCGCCAAGCTCCAAAGTTAAGTATTCCGGGATCGGCACATGACTCGTAATCCCCTTCTCTACGAGACCAAGCTTCGTGCCCGGTACAGCGTACGATGTGAACCGCCGCTCCTTCAGCAGGGGTCTCTCGCGCTGCGAACCCAGCATAAGGAGCGCATCTTGACCTGACAAGGGGGCTTCCTCGAAAGGGATACCCGCCGCAGCGATCAATCGCTCATAATCCGAGTAAGCTACCAAAGGCATGCGTTGAATCTTTCCCTTTGGATCAGATTCTTCTATTACCTCAACTATGTTAATCGCTAGACTGACTCGCTTATAAGATAATCCGTGAGCAGCCAGTTCCTCTGAAATCTCACGCAAATGAGCACTTTCCAGCGGATTATCCCCCTTGGATACATAACCGATCGCCGCAACATAGTCCTGCCTGAACTCATAGGTTAATCGATGGATGGAGGCAAACACGCCGATCGCACAGAACGTTACCGTGGATATAATCGTGACGAGAAACAGCATTTGCGCATTCTTTTTCATTCGATGAGCCAGTGCCGACACCGTCACGATATTCGTTCTCCGCCAAAACAGCTTGCGCCGGCTTCTCACGGCTTCCAAGAGATACACGCTGAAATAGGCATACAAAAGGTACGTGCCGAGCACCGTCATCAAGGTCACAGGCACCATACGGACGACAACGGTCACGGCCGTCGAGGTTGCCGCCAAATAATAGCTCAGCATGATAAGGCAAATCGCCAATATAGACAAGACCAGCGATTTCTTCGGCAGAGCAGCCGGCCGTGAGCCGGACTGGAACAGCTCAATCAGCTTGCTTTTACCGATGAATACCGATGTGCATACCGAGATAAGCAGAAACAGCACGGCAAACGCCGCCAGCGTCAACAGCACGGCAAGCCAGGATACATGAAACTTCAGGTGATCAATGCCCAGCATATTTGCGCCGGCCATCAGGAACAGCTTGGCGGTAATGAATCCGGCAACGAGCCCGGTCACCATGGAGGCGCCGCCAATCGCCATATTTTCCAGGAACAGCATCCGATTGAGCTGTTTTCTGGTCATGCCATGGAGCCGTAAAATCCCCAGTTCCCGCTTACGTGATTGCAAAAACGAGCCCACCGAGTAAATCACGAAAAAAAACGAAAAAAAATAAACGGTGCCTTCCGCAACCTGCAGCGCTTCAACCGCCTGATTATAAATTATGTTCTCCTGAATATCGGGATGGAAAAGGAACAGGGCACACAGAAAAAATATCATTACAGAAAACGAACTGCTTAAATAATAAGCGGCATAAGTTCGTTTATTGCGCAGTACATGGTTAAAGGCGAATTGTCGAAAGGTCATACGTATCCCCTCCGAGCAGCGACAGCATATCGATGATTTTCTGGAAAAAAGCCTGCCGATTGCTGCCCCGATAAATCTCGTTATAAAACCTGCCGTCCTTAATGAAAATAACTCGATGACAGTAGCTGGCTGCTACAGCATCATGCGTAACCATAAAAATCGTTGCCTGCTCCTCCTGATTCAGAAAGGAGAAAGCCTCCATCACTTCCCGGGAGGATTTGGAATCCAGGTTCCCGGTTGGCTCATCGGCAAGAATGAGAGAAGGACGATGAATCATCGCACGGGCAATGGCCGTTTTCTGCATTTCTCCGCCGGATACTTCGAACGCATATTTTTTCATCAGCTCACGAATCCCTAGCTTTCCAGCAATGGCCGTGGATCTGTTCTCCATTTCCCGTACTGGCGTACCATCCAGCGTTAAAGGCAATACAATGTTCTCCTCAATCGTAAGGGTATCCAGCAGATTGAAATGCTGAAAAATAAAGCCCAGCTCCCGGCGGCGAAACAATGCCGCCTCCTCCTCACTCATCCGGTGCAGCTCCCGCCCATCGATGGCAACTCTTCCCGAGGTCGGTTCATCAATCGTGGCAATTACGTTCAGCAATGTCGTCTTGCCGCTGCCGGAGGGCCCCATCACGCCGACGAACTCCCCGCGTTCCATCCGGAAGGAGACGCCCTGGAGCGCGATGGTGGATATTTTGCCTTCATAAATTTTGGATAATGCATTGACTTCAAGCACCGGCATGTCCATGGCTCCTGTCTGGTTGGGATGCTAACAGTATACGATTCTTAGGCTCCGAGCTGCCACATCGTTATCTTACACTTTCCTTACAACTCTGTAAGCTTGCTCTTACTAGAATGAAATCCGCACGACCGTTCCTTTTCCCTCTATCGATTCAAGTTCTATCTCATGACCGAGCTTATGGCAAATTTCCTTGGCCAAGTACATGCCCATCCCCGTGGATTCCTGAAATTTCCGGCCGTTCTCTCCGGTGAAATAAGCATCGAATACGCGCGGCAGATCGCTCTTGGGAATGCCTATCCCTTCATCCTCGATTTCCAGAATAGCTCGCCCGTTCTTCGCGTAACCCCGAAAATACAGCTTGCCGTTCTCCTTTAACGTATAGCGGACGGCATTCGTGATCAGTTGAGTCAGGACGAAGGTCAGCCACTTCTCATCCGACACGACAAGCAGCTTCTGCTCCACTTGAATGACGGGAAATACCTTTCCACGAATGAACAAGCGTTTTTGCTCAGAAATCAGCGTGCGGGCTATCTTCTCCAGCTCAAGCTCCTCGACGTAAATATCATGCTCGAATGAATCGAGGCGGGCGGTATAGAGTACCATGTCCAGCCCTTTTCTCAGCCTGTCCAATTCATCGGCAATGGCCATCGAGCGCGGATCGCTCTCCTGCTGGATCACTAAATGAATGACCGATATCGGCGTCTTCATTTGATGCACCCACTGGTTGATGAAATGAATATGGCTCTCGATTTTCTCCGTCCGCATGTTAAGCTCCGACAAATAATGACGATACTGCGTTTTCAACAGACGATGCAATCCGGCGGACAACGGGGAATCCGGCTTCACCTCCGTAAAATCGCCAATCGATGCAGCGGGCTGCTCCATTCGCCGATAAAAGGCGCGATGGGTCATGTAGCGGAACACGAGATATATGAGCAGCAGACAGCTGCTCAGCAGCACGGCATACAAGCTGACCGCAGCATTGCGGTAGCCGTCCAGCCAATATACAAAGGTTACTACAGCCAATTGAATAAAATAAATGATGATCATAGGCCGCTGCTCCCGCAAAAACAGCCTCATAGCCGCTCTCCCCAGTTAGGAGCAAGCCGGTAGCCCTGCCCGCGAACGGTCTGCAGGGCGTCCTCGATGCCTAACGCAGACAGCTTCTTTCGAACCCGTGTGACGTACACGTTCAACGTATTATCATCTACAAAAATTTGGTCATCCCATATTTTTTCCAGCAGGCGATCTCTGCTTACAACCTGCTCCGCCTTCGTCATCAACTCATCCATAATTTTCATTTCCGTATGACTAAGCTCTACCTTGGCCTCATCCAATAATAAGCAAAGCCGTTCCCGATCCAGTCGCAGACCATGGACATGAAGCGGACGATCCGCGGGTACCACTGCATACGTACCATAGGCCCGGCGAAGATGGCTATGGATTTTGGCTAGAACGATATCATAATCAAAAGGTTTTGTTATATAGTCGTCTGCTCCGTTTTCCAGCGCCATCACCTGATCCATTTTTCCATCCCGGGCAGAGAGAAATATAATCGGACATGTAGACAGATTGCGAATTTGTCGACACCAATAATAACCGTCGTACTTCGGCAAATTGACATCCAGCAGCACTAAATGAGGCGCATACTGCTGAAACTGCGTTTTAATGCTCTCGAAATCCGTTACCGCTAAGGTGCTATAATCGAACTTGTGCAAATAGGCTTCCAGCAATTTGACGAGTCCCTGATCATCCTCTACGATGAAAATTTTGAACATGTTAATCTCCTTTATACTGAACCAAAATGGCCTATAGCTCGTTCACCCTTTTCTATCTTAGCAAAAAAACGTGTCTAGATGCGAAAAAGAAGCTCTGCTACAATGCAGAGCCTCTCTAAGCCTTCGATGGCCTTAATAATCCTCATAGTGGCTGCCTTTATGCTTGCTTCTGGAGAGCAGCTTGACTCCGCCGCCTATGAGCAGCAGCGATACAATCAGCGGCCGCAAATACGTGTTAATGAAATGATGGATGTGGAACTCCGGAAGAAAGCGATCGAATACCGGAATGATTAAGCTCATCGTCACGTAATAAATGCCCAATAGCAGCAAAATCAATCCGATCCAGTTCTGGTTATTCCCTTTCCAGTCAAAGAGCGGGCGATCTTCCACGAGGACACGATCATACCTGCTTGCCGCTTGCAGACCGTCAAAGAAGCTGTAGAACCAAATGACCGGTACAATAAATAGAAATAACGACAGCCGCAGCACATCTATAATATAGAAGCTGCCCAGAAACAATACCATGAGCTGGAGGCCGCGCTTTTGCATCCCCAGGTACATCTGCCCCGCCCCCGGAAAGGCGGACAGCAGCGTCGCGAGCACTTTGCTGCGTTTGCCCTCTACCCGTCCTGACTCCCATTCATCAAACAGCGTGCGGTCGGCCAGCAGTTCTCCAGCCTGCTTGCGGTGCACCAATTGAACCGCATCGAACATGCAATACAGCCATATAATCGGCAGCAGACCGAGAAATAGAAGAAATACGGTTTGACTTGTCAGGCCGGTAATGACAAACATAATTGTGATCAAGCCGAAGAAGCTGATCAGAAAAGACAAGCCCCGATGCATCAAACCCAGCTGAAAGTGACCCAGGCCGGGTACAAACGATAGTAAAATCGTATAGAAGCGTTCTGCATCAGCCTCGCCTTTACGCGTAGGCTCGTAGGGATAGCTGGACATATCCGCATCGGGAGCTCGCAGCAGGATAATAATCAAATCCAGCATACTGATGCACCATAGCACAAAAGCGCAAATGACAGCAGCAAGCGCTATTTCGCCTTCATTGGCCGCAATTGCAGCCAAGAAGCCAAACAGCAATCCTCCGAAGAAAAATAGCGGGTAGATAACCCCCCTTGTTCTGCGGCCCCAATATAAATGGCCAAGGCCGGGAATAAAATTCAGAATGAACGCCAGCATTCGGTTTCGGTAACGCGGCATTAAATCCCATCCTTTCAAAGTTAGTTTATGGTTTCAATTGATCGATCCAGTCTGAGGTTTTATTCATGATCTGCTCGCTAAAGGGCTGCTCCGATGAAGGAGGAATGACGTGCTGAGCGCCCGAGGTCATGCGATCGAACACCCCGAACGATAACAGGAACAAAGTGATCGAAGCCGCTATCACGTAATTGAACAGCGGATGCTCGCGGATACGGCGTTTGCGTGGAGACGACTTTGCCCGCTCATTCTTTTGCCGTTTGCCGCTTTGGGCGGGAAGCTTCAGCATAATCGCTTTGATGAAGGCATCCTCCTGCTGCAGCCGAGGCAGCTCAGCCTCTAGGCTTGATAGTGCATTCATGTAGGCTTCCAGTGCGTCAGTATCATGCAGCAGCAATGATTCAGCATGCCTTGTCTGCTGCTCGTCCAGCTCCCCACGGATGTATTTGTCCCAGCAAAAAACCTTGTCTACATTATTGTTCATCTCCATTCCTCCTCCTTCCAATGCTCTCGAATCCAAGATCGTGCCCGGTACAATCTCGATTCTACCGACTTCACGGCAATGGACTGCTCTGCTGCAATATCGTCATAGCTTTTTCCTTCCAAATAAAAAGCCGTGATAATGTCGCGATGCCCTGGCGGCAGCTTCAAAATCCAGGTTCGAAGCCGAGTCTTGCGCTCCTCATCCATCAATTTCTGCAATACATCGTCCTCCTGAGCCGGTGCGATATGTAAAACTTCCGCCGGATCCCACTGCTCCTCTTTACGGCGATCCCGCTTCCGTTTCAAATCAATCGATTTATGAATCGCAATTCGCGTCATCCAGGTTTTAAAGCCTTCAAAACGATATCCGGGGAGAGATTTGTAGATTTGCAAAAATATTTCCTGGGAAGCATCCTCAGCTTCCTTCGTGTCATGAAGTACAGAATAAGCAATCCGGTAAATATATGGGCCGTATTCACTCACCAACTCACGAAACGCGCCGCGATCGCCCTGCTGTATTTTTAGTATGAGTTCCTTTTCTTCAATGACTCTCCCCTCCTTCCCATATATATAGACGAAGCGACCTGATGCCACCCCTGCATATAATTTTTAAAAAATTTAAATTTGGGCCTACCAAGGCTACTATAAATCACGAAATCCTTCATTTCACAGCAAAGACGCTGGCAATCTTGCGATCGCTAGCGTCTCTATCCTCTTTGTTCAGCTCCTGTATTCGCTCTAGTAAGAGTCATGAGTCATGCATCTGTTCACGCCCAAATTCTACCGTTTTCTTGTATCCGCCTATGTTGGATCTTGCCTTAATCTTGCACCTAAACTATCTTGTCTTCGTTAGTCATATCGATGAATTCTAACCCTCAGAAAATTATAGATTTCCTCTGCGATATTCACATTACAGCAGGATTCTAAACCTTCAAAGCCAGGCGAAGAGTTGGCCTCGCATATTTTATAGTGGTCGCCGTCAAATAATAGATCAATCCCGGCAATATCCAGGTTTAATATCCGCGCCGTCTCCAATGCCAGCCATTCGATTTCCGGCGTAATTTCATATGGCTCCACCGAGCCGCCCCGTGAAAAGTTCGCCTTGAAGCTATCGCTGCCGGAATGGCGCTTCATGGCCGCTACCGCTCGCCCCCCGATCGTGAGCACCCGCAGATCCTTGCCCCGGCTCGTCTCGACGAACTCCTGCAAAATCATCGTGGCGTCCTCTTTATAAGCACTGATCATTTCAAGTAAATCAATAAATTTATTTTTGGTCTCAGCGAGGAACACACCGCAGCCCTGAGAGCCGGAAATCGTCTTGACCACAACGGGAAACCCCAAATGCTTGTCCACCAGCTCCACATCAACCTTCGAACGAATAAGCATCGTTTTGGGAACAGGCAAGTTATGCTCCGCCAAAATTTGCAGGGTATACATTTTATCTTTGACCGTCTCAATGCTTTGTGAGGAATTGAACGTTTTTACGCCTAGCCTTTCTAAATGCCGGATCAAAGCGAGACCGAAATAATTCGTTCCTGCCCCCATGCGAGGCAGTACAAAGTCCGGTAATTGCAGCACCTCACCGTCGACCATGACGCTTTTGCGATCATCTCGGGTCACAATGAGCTCGAATTGCTCCGGAGAAAAAACGCGGACTTCCATATGGTGTCTCTCGGCCTCTTCTAGCAAACGCTTCAGCTCAAATGTTTCGGGCTTTACTTCATTGGATGCGTTCTTGTAAATGATCCAGCCTTTCATGACATTCTCCTCCCGATCTGTTGAATACGCGAACTGAATTATGTTATATATCCTAGTGCTACAACTAGATAAGTTGAACTAACCTTATTCCCATATCCGCCTTATGGCCGTTGCCATCGTTCTCCACGCTATTCAGCTGATGGTTTACGGAGGAGGCAAAAACAAGTGGAATCCGACCTTGTCGGTTCGCACGTACACACTAGCAACAATTTTGTACGTAAAATCGTACAATTTCAAAAAAACATTTTACACGGCTGCTTTTACCGTAAAATCTATCGTTCAACTTATATAGAACATAACATATTTCAAGGATTGCGAGAAAGAAAAAACCTCTCCTTGGGGAGATTTGGAAATGCTAGTGACTACTAGTTGCCAAACTCTCGAAGAAGAGGTTCCTTTCATAACTTATGAAACTGTCATCGACTAACGGCCCAAACTCCGGAATTTCTGGGCATATGCCTTGGCGGCCTCTACCGTCTGTACGCGATTGCGGCTCCACTCTAGCAGAATACGGTCGATATAGCGAAAATGCACCTTGCCGGCAAAGACAGCTTCCTTTAACGCCAGCAAAATAAGCTCCTCCGGATAACCATCCTGATCTACCCAGCCGGAAATCGTCTCACATTCCATCGGCGACAGGGGTCTCGCAAATTCCTTCTCGAAAATAACGAATAAATTGCGCTCATTAACCTCCTGCTGGGTTGCAGCAGTCTCGCGCTCGCGCTGACTTATCCGCTGCCGCATCGCGGCGCGTTCTTCAGCAAGACACTGAGCCAGACGCTCGTACGTCCCCGTCAGGTTATAGCTTTCGAATTGGATGCCCGTTCGCTCATCGAGCTCCATGTCGATGCTGATCCAATTCTCTTTCATCAAACGCTGGATGACGGAGGAGACCTCTCCGGGCGCTCCTCCCATTCGCTGCTCCAACTCCTCTATCGAAGGAAAATCATTGTGCTCCAGCTGCTTATACGTAAGCAATTGCAGCAGAAGCATGACTTCCGTATCACTCAAACCGAGTTTCCGGTAATGTGTCAGCAGAGAGGAGGGCATATGCACAACGCCTGCCTCCATACCGTAAGCGACTCCTTTTGCCCACACCTTCCAGCCTTCGGTCAATGCCATACGTCTCTCCCTTTCTTATCCTTTAAGAACCCGTACTTGTATTGTATAACGCAGATGACTTCCGGGCTACTGTCCTTTTTTACGGATAAAGACGGTACAGCATCCGCGGGAACGGAATCGTCTCGCGAACATGATCCAGTCCGCAAATCCACGCGACCGTCCGCTCCAGCCCAAGTCCAAAGCCGGAATGCGGCACAGAACCATACTTGCGCAGGTCTAGGTACCATTGGTACGTTTCCGGTGAGAGCTCATGCTCCTTAAAGCGGGCTTCCATCAGCTCCGGATCATCTATCCGCTGCGAGCCGCCAATAATCTCTCCATAACCCTCCGGAGCAATCATGTCCGCGCAAAGCACAACCTCTGGCCGATTAGGGTCGGGCTTCATATAGAAGGCCTTAATGCCGGCAGGATAATGGGTAATGAATACCGGTTTGTCATACTGCTCGGCAATCGCCGTCTCGTGAGGGGCGCCAAAATCTTCCCCCCAAGGAATATCAAAACCTTTCGTATGCAAAAACTCAATAGCCTCATCGTAAGTAATCCGCGGGAACGGAGCCTGAATGCTCTCCAGCTTGGAAATGTCACGGCCTACTGCCTCAAGCTCGGCCCGGCAGTTCGTCAGTACGGATTGCACGACATGCGTGATGAACTGCTCCTGAATGACAAGACTCTCCTCATGATTGGTGAAAGCCATTTCCGGCTCAATCATCCAGAATTCGATCAAGTGACGGCGGGTCTTGGATTTCTCGGCGCGGAAAGTCGGACCGAAGGAATATACTTTACCCAGCGCCATCGCCGCCGCTTCCATATAGAGCTGACCGCTTTGCGTCAAGTAAGCATCTTCATCAAAATATTTCGTATGGAACAGATTCGTCGTTCCTTCCGCAGATGTTGGAGTCAAAATCGGCGGGTCAACGAGCGTAAAATGGTTCTGATCGAAAAACTGCTGAATCGCTCTAATAATTTCGGCACGGATCACCATGATCGCCCGCTGCTTGGAGGAACGCAGCCACAAATGGCGATGATCCATCAGGAAATCGACGCCATGCTCCTTTGGAGTAATCGGATAATTTTCCGTCAAATGAATGATTTCGAGCTCCGTCACGGTCATTTCATAGCCGGATTGGCTGCGCGGCTCCTCGCGAATGACCCCCGTTACATACAGTGAGGATTCCTGGGTCAAGCTCTTGGCCGCGTTCCACGTATCCTCGGATACTTCGCTTTTGACGACGACAGCTTGGATATACCCCGTGCCATCGCGCAGCTGCAGAAACTGAATTTTCCCGCTGGAGCGCTTGTTGTTTAACCAGCTGCCGATGACGACCGTCTCGCCGACGTGCTCGTTAACCTGACGAATCACCGTTTTGTTCGCCATACTTCTATCTCTCCTCTAAGATCACCTAATATGAGTTCTTCCTTAATATAGATTACTTCATTTCCTCGACGATCCGCAATGTGTCACGGGCAATAACGAGCTCTTCATTCGTTGGAACAACCAGCACTTCTACCTTGGAGTTTGGCGTAGAGATTCTACGCGGGTCTCCAGAGCGGACTTTGTTCAGTTCTTTATCGATCTCAACGCCGAGGTAAGACAGGTTTTTACAGACGCTTTCCCGGACAATGGCCGAGTTTTCACCCACGCCTGCTGTAAATACGATGACGTCGACACCATTCATTGCAGCAGCATAGGCGCCGATATATTTGCGAAGGCGGTATTCGTACATTTCAAACGCAAGCGTCGCATTGGGTTCCCCGGCTTCCATTCCGTCGGTAATATCCCGCATGTCGCTGCTCGATCCTGAAATCGCAAGCAACCCGCTGTGCTTGTTCAGCATGGAATTTACTTCATTAATCGTAAGCTCTTCTTTGTTCATCACAAAAGGAACTATGGCGGGATCCAAATCCCCGCTTCTCGTACCCATAATCAACCCTTCCAGCGGAGTCATACCCATAGAGGTATCTACAGACACGCCGTCCATAACAGCCGTCAAACTGGCACCATTCCCAATGTGGCAGGTGATGATTTTCAAATCTTCAATCTTCTGCTCCAAAAATTCAGCAGCTGCCTGGCTTACATACTCATGCGAGGTTCCATGGAATCCGTAACGGCGAACCTTATGCTTTTTATATAGCACCTTAGGAATAGCATATAAATAAGCTTTTTCCGGCATCGTCTGGTGGAACGCGGTATCAAACACAACGGTTTGCGGCACGTTCGGCAGGTTTGCCTCAGCAGCCTGAATCCCCATCATACATGCTGGATTATGCAGCGGAGCCAAATCGAATAAACGGCGGATTTCGGATTTAACTTCTCCGGTAATCAGAGCCGAACCTTTAAACGCTTCACCGCCATGGACAACCCGGTGTCCCACAGCCTCGATTTCATCAATCGATTGCAGCACGCCATGCTCCTTGTGAGTCAGCTTGTCAAGCACCTTGCGAATCGCTGTCGTATGCTCCAGAATATCGCTGACCTCGGTTACCTCTTCCTTGCCCGTAGGCTTATGGTTCAGAATCGAGGAATCCATGCCGATCCGTTCTACCAGGCCTTTGGCCAATACGGATTCATCCGTCATGTCATACAATTGATATTTCAGGGAGGAGCTTCCCGCGTTAATTACAAGAACCTTCATAACCGGTCACCATCCTTGTCGTATTTGAAAAAGCCTTCACCAGTCTTCACACCTAGATTGCCTGCGCGAACCATTTTTTTCAATACAAAGGACGGGCGGTATTTCAGATCACCGAATTCGCGGAACATCCGCTCGAGCGCGGCCAATACAGAGTCCAGACCGAAACGGTCGGCCATTTCGAGCGGACCGTATTGGAACTGATATCCTACACGCATGGCATTGTCGATATCTTCTGCAGCAGCAACTCCTTCGCCAAGCACATGCAGCGCTTCGTTAATCATGACGCAAATGATACGGGAGGTTACGAAGCCTGGCGACTCGTATACCATGATTCCGCGCTTGTCGACGACCTCCTCGACGAAACGCTTCGTTTCTTCGAAGGTCGAATCCGATGTCTTGAGACCGCGGATAATCTCCACGAGATTAATGCGGGATACGGGATAAATAAAGTGCATGCCGATCACGCGCTCAGGATACATCGTCGAACCGGCAATTTCCGTCAAGCTCAGCGTTGACGTGTTGCTGGCCAGGATAATGTTGCTCGGACAAACATGATCAAGCTGCTTGAAGACCTCTTTCTTTGCATCCAAATCCTCCGAAATGGTCTCGATGACCATGTCGCAGGTACCGAGTTCGGCAAAATGAGTTACTTTATGAACTTTGGACAAAATCAGCTTCTTCTCCGCCTTGGTAATGGCCCACTTCTCGAGCTGCTTATCCAAACTCGTTTCTATCATATCGTAAGCATGGTTTAGTTTCTCAGGTGTTTCCTCTACAAGCAGCACATCGAGCCCCTTGGCTGCCAGCATTTCGCTGATGCCTTGACCCATTGTGCCACCACCAATGACACCTACTCTTTTGAAGTTCATGGTTCTCTCGCTCCATCCTTTCATCGTCTACACATAATATTGTACCCTTCATGTCGAATAATACAATTTTTTGTACCCAACATCTAATAATATCTTAGCACGGAAAAAAAGTAAAAAAAATAACCGGCACAGGAATTATGCCGGTAAAAGGACACTGTCACCAAATTGACATCTAAATTGCTCTCCCGAGAGGCGCTCCTCCCGCAAAAGTATTTCCAGCGATTTGTCGAATACTGCTGAATGATCCATTAGCAGCTGCTTCGATTTGGCTGCCAATTCATCTAATATCGCTGAATTCTCTTTCATAAGCACTTCTTTAGTCATCATGTCCATATTGACGATCCCAAGTGAAGTAAGCCCGGAAGTCATCATCGTATGCACGATGTTAATCGCCTGCTCAAAATCGTTGCTGGAGCCGGTGCTCCGTTCGCCGTAATATATTTCCTCAGCAGCGGCGCCGGCCAAAGCGATAATAATTTGACCTTCTAAATAGGCTTTTGTGTATAAATACTTATCTTCCTGCGGGTTATGTCGTACATAGCCAAGCGCCCTGCCGCGCGGACTAAGCGCAACCTGGTTGACGCTGCCTGGAGCCACCACCTCGGCGGCTATCGCATGGCCGAGCTCATGTATTGCCACACGGCGCTTCTCTTCCTCCGTCGATTCCCGGTCAGTTCGTTCGCCGAGCATTACCTTATCGATCGCCATCGATAAGTGGCGCTGCTCGATTTCCTTCTTATCCTCTCTCATGGCATAGATCGCGGCCTCATTCATGACGCTTTCCAGCTGTGCGCCCGAGAATCCGAAGGATTCCTCGGCTACCTTCTCCAGACTGACGCTCTCATGGAGCGGTTTATTCTTCGCATGCAGCTCCAAAATATGCGTGCGGCCCTTCTTATCCGGCATATCCACCTGAATATGACGATCGAATCGACCTGGGCGAAGCAGGGCGCTGTCCAGCATTTCCTTGCGGTTCGTCGCAGCCATGATCAAAATGCGCGGAGCCTCTGCTGAGTAGATGCCGTCCATTTCCGTAAGCAGCTGATTCAGCGTTTGGTCATATTCGCGCTGCTGGCCGCCCTCTCTTTTACCGCCGATAACGTCGATTTCATCGATGAAAATAATCGCATTCTCCTTGTTCTCCTTAGCGGCCCTGGTTCGAGCCTCCTTGAACATTTCGCGGATCCGGCCCGCTCCAACCCCGACGTACATTTCTACGAATTCACTGCCGGAGGCAGCAACAAAGACAGAATTCGTGTAATGGGCGGCAGCTTTAGCCATGAGCGTCTTCCCCGTGCCCGGAGGACCCGTGAGCAGAATCCCTTTGATTGGCCGAATGCCGAACTGCTTAATCTCCTCGTGGCGAACCATGAAATCGAGCGCTTCCCGCAGCTCCTGCTTCGCGCTCTCCTGGCCGCCGATTTCCTCGAACGTCAGCTTGGCGGGCCCCGCCTTTTTCCGTTTCCGCTCCTGAGCAGCTCCGATCGCGATGCCTCCGCGCATTTTAAGCGCGGCAAATATGGCGCCTGCCATCACCAGAGCGACGATAAGGGGGACTACATTTAGGCCCATAAAAGCCATAAATATCAACAGTACAGGAACAAATCCTGCAATGGCTTCCCACATCCATTTACGCATTCGGCCACACCCCCAATTTCTGCGGAACGCGTGGCAAAATAATGTATTTGCTTGCGGTTCCATCGGTCAACGTCACATAGACGTTCTTATCGTCCATATCCGCAGTCGCCTGCAATGCATCGTGCTGCTCCTCCAATTGATCCAACGTGCTTTGTATTTCAGTATATTGCTTATTCTCCATCGCTTGAGCAACGGAAAACAGCGCTTCACTCCAAATTTGATCCAAATCCGGCGTCGAATGATCTGTGACTTCCAGCTTCAATGTCCGCTTGCCCAGCAGTTTCTTGCCGTCCTTCTCAAGATGGCGGACGAGTCCGCCCATATCCGTGCCCGCTTCGAGATCAAGTTTCAAACCCACCTCTTTAGGGGTAATATTGAGTTGAACATGATTCACGCCCTCATATTGCTTAACCAATTTCTGGAACGGAGCCTCAATTGCCCATTGGCTATAGGCAAACCAGCCTCCAAACAATAATACGGCAGAGACAGCTGCGATGGCGACGGTTTGTCCAATACGTAATTTCATTCGCGGCCTCCTCCTATTATTAATATATATAAATGCCCTGCATGAATTGATATACTTTAATCTATCATGAGTTACAAATAAGAGTATAACATATAGTATATCTAATATCGAAGCCAAAGTATGAATATATTTTAAATTTTAGGAAATGGCAAAAAACCTCACTCCCTAGAGTGAGGTTTTTCAGTCGTTCTAAACTTGCCTATTAACGGTTTGGCAGCGTGAATTTATCCGGCAGAACCGAGCCGTCACTGAATCGGAAAAATTGATAATAATGATGCTCCTTCTCCTTGTAAAACAACTGCCATACATATTCGCCCTCATAGATGCCCGGCATGAGCCTGACGATTCTGATGCCAGGCAGCAATTCCTTGATCACGTCCCGTATTTGCTGCTCCGACTTTCCATTGGACAGAAGCTCCTCATGAGCTTCCCCGCTTGCCGGCAGCCAGACCATCAGCTCTTCGCCGTCCTCGTTTTTCCCTTGGATGACCCAGCAAACTTCATCCCAGACCGATTTCCACGTCTTGTCGACCGAAATGATGCTCGTTTGTTGTTTAGCCGACTGTATTGCCGACTTCTCCTCATTCCAAGTATCCTGCTGAACATAAACATAGAAACGATGAAGGCCGAAGAGCACGAGCAGCAGAATGAGGATAGAGAGCAGGATCCATTTGGTTCTCTTCTTCAACCTTCTCTTCCTTTCTTAACAAAGCTCAAATCGCAAATTGCTTCGGATGATACACTCAAGTTCAGCTTTCAGTCCCTGCGGTCTGGATAGCCAATCTACGATCTAGCCAACAGGCCTTCAAAGGCTGCTTGAGCCTCTCGGCGAATGCGTTCTTCATCCAGGGTAAGGCAAGAGCCGTGCTTCACGATCTGCTTCCCGTCAACCCATACATGCTCAACGTCTTTCGGCCCTGCGGAATATACGACATGGGACACATAATCGGTTCTAGGCACAAAATGCGCCTGTTCCGTATTGAGAGCAATGAAATCCGCTTTCATTCCTACGGCAAGCTTGCCCGTATTGTTCAAGAACAAGGATCGGGCACCGTATTCGGTTCCCATGCGCAGCGCTTCCAGCGCCGGGACGGCCGTTGGATCACCCGAGACCCCTTTATGGATTAGGGCGGCAAGCCGAATTTCCTCGAACATATCCAGGTTGTTATTGCTCGCTGCACCGTCAGTCCCCAACGAAACCGTTACCCCGGCCTTTAGCAATTCGGGCACTCTGGCCACACCGCTCGCCAGCTTCAAATTGCTTCCTGGGTTATGAGAAATCGCTACTTTATGGGCAGCAAGCACAGCAATTTCGTCGTCCGTCAAATGCACGCCATGCGCAAGCAAGGTTGGACGGGAGAACATCCCTAGTTCAAGCAAATGCTGCACCGGTCTTGCCCCATAATCGGCTACATTTTGCTCTACCTCAGCCTGCGTTTCCGACATGTGGGTATGCATCGGCAAATCGAGATCATGCGCCGCCTGGACGAACTGCTCAATGTAGTCCGGTGGGCACGTATAAGGGGCATGGGGGGAAATCATCGTCGTAATCCGGCCGCTGGCCTTCCCGTGCCAGTTCCGGGCAAAGGCAACCGCTTCGTCCAGTTTCTGCTTCTGTACGTCTGCCGGACAAAGACCGATTGCTCCGCGCATGAGCACCCCGCGGATGCCCGATTGCTCCGTCACCTGCGCGACCTGATTCATATGATCATACATATCGAGGAAGGTCGTTGTGCCCCCCTTGATCATCTCCAGCACGGACAGCGCTGTTCCCCAATACACATCACTGCCCGTGAACTTCGCTTCCATGGGCCACATTTTCTCCTGCAGCCATTTTTGCAGCACCATATCATCGCCGTAACCGCGCAATAGCGACATGGCTGCATGGCCGTGCGTATTGATTAAGCCTGGCAGAAACAATAATCCGTTTCCATCCAGGATTTCAGCACCCTCGCTATGTTCTGGCTGCTCGGAGCCGATATACGTGATCAAATCATCCTCAATGAGCATATAGCCGTTTATGATCGATTGATTCTGCTCCAGAACGGCAAATGTGCCGTTCTTAATTAACAATTTATGACTCATTAGAAGTTAGTTCCTTTCCGTCTTGCAAATAGTAGGCTAGACTAAGCAAATCCGTCGTGAAATCGGCCGCATGAATTCTCACCTCTGGCGGAACCTTCAAAATGGTTGGCGCAAAGTTAAGGATTGCTCCGATGCCGGCGGCTACGAGCTGATCAGCTACCCGCTGAGCTTCAAAGTCGGGAACGGTAATTATTCCAATCCGTATCCCCAAAGCCCTCACCGTTTCAACGAGCTCATCGATCGGCTGGACGGTAATGTTATTGATTTTGCTGCCGATTTTGGCTGGCGCTGCATCAAACACCGCTACGATTTTCATATTATCCTTCAAATAAGCATTATAGTTGGACAACGCTTGGCCTAGATTACCAGCTCCGACGAGAGCTACATTGATCTGCTGATCCAGATTCAATATTTGCCGTA
Source organism: Paenibacillus lentus (assembly GCF_042714055.1). Taxonomy (GTDB): domain Bacteria; phylum Bacillota; class Bacilli; order Paenibacillales; family Paenibacillaceae; genus Fontibacillus; species Fontibacillus lentus_A. The sequence goes on along the minus strand of NZ_JBHGVC010000003.1, from coordinate 627,172 downwards.
TTTTCTCAATGAGATAAGACACATCGTACCCGATGCCTTTACGGCCGAAATCCCCAAAATAAGCAAGGTCTTTACGGATTTGCGCAGGATTAAGATCGAGCTTCTGACCTAATTCCTGAGAGGATACCGTCGGCACTTCACGTAGGCTCAGCTCATTGAGGAAACGCAAATAAACGGGTAATCTGCGTACAACCGCATCGGAAATTTTTTCTGATTTCATAGCTTTTTCCCCCTCAAAATGGCGCGATATGAATAACGGTTATTGCTCCCTTACATCCTGGGCTTCATGAACATCAAGCCATTCGGAAATTCTCGGTACCATTTGCTCGGTCGGCATATGTTCCATTTTCGGCCCAGGCAGCGAATATAAGAAATACTTTCCGTAGTAGGATTCCAAGATGCGTGTATCATACACGACCACGATCCCGCGATCCTGCGAAGAGCGCACCAGACGGCCAAATCCCTGCTTGAAGCGGATAACGGCCTGCGGAACGGACAGCTTCATAAACGGATTCTTCTTCTCTCTCTGCAGCCGCTCGCTCTTCGCCTCGACGAGCGGATGATTCGGCGGCTGGAAAGGCAGGCGAACGATGGCGAGGCTTGTCAGCGCTTCACCGGGAATGTCGACGCCCTCCCAGAAGCTGCTCGTTCCAAGCAGCACGGACGCTTCCTGCCCTTGGAATCTGCGGGTCAGCTTCGTGCGGCTGCCGCTGTCCATTCCTTGTCCGATGACGGTAATCCCCTCTGAGGACAATTGCTCCTTCAGCGGGTCATACACCTGGCGCAGCATGCGGTAGGATGTAAACAACACCAGCATTCGTCCGCGCGTGGCTACCGCCGTATCTGCCAGCGATTGCACCAGCATGCTTACGAAGTGGGCGTCCCCCACGCTCCCCTTCACGCTTGGGAAATCCCGAGGAATGACGAGGAGAGCCTGATCCCGGTAGTTGAACGGCGAAGGAAGCATCGAAGTAAGCAGGCGATCGTTGTCGTTAGCTTCCTGCAGTCCCAGTTGATCGATCATATACTGGAACGACTTATCGACGGATAAGGTAGCGGAGGTCATCACTACGCTTTTCTTCTTATCGAAGAAATAATTTTTGAGCTGCTCGCTGACATCGATCGGTACGGCGTAAATTTGCAAGGAACGGCTGCGATAATTTCCATTCCCTTCAAGCCAATACACGGTTTCTTCATCGTCAAGCTTCATGAACGTACGAATCGCTTCCCGCTCTGTCGCCAAATCCTTAAATAGACCGTTGATATCCGTCAGCAGGCTGTCAGCCCCATAATCCTCCTGCTCGTCCCGGATGTCATTCATCATCCGTTCCCCCTTGCGGATCACATCGCCAAGCAAGACGTAAATATGATTTTCGAGCGAACTGAGCGTCTCCCAATCCTTTGGCTTCTTATGTGGAAGCAGACGAAGAACGAACTGTCCGGGATCGCCAGGAGCCGCATCGCTGCGTTCCGGCATCAAGGAGAATAGCATTTCGCTGAGCTTGTCCCAGCTCTCCTTCACATCCACCAGCGCCGGATAAATGCCATCGATGATGCCGCACCAATCCGCCGATTTCTCGCTTGGTGTATTCTGCAGCAGCATTCTCAGATTAGGCAACTGCCCGGTTTTACTGTCCTTGAACAAGCGGGTTAATGTATGCACAACGGTAAAGTATTTCATGTGAAGACCCAGATGCTTGCCTGCCACATCCTCCAAATGATGTGCTTCATCGATGACCAGTCGTTCATAGCCTGGGAGGAGCTGATGCCCCGCCTGAATGTCCGTGAACAGCTTCGAATGGTTCGTTATGACGACATCGGCTACACCGGCTTCATGTTTAGCCCTATGATAGTAGCATTTGCGAAACCACGGGCAGGAACGGCCCAAGCATGAATCGGAATCGCTGGCCACGGTTTCCCAGAAATCTCCGCCACGATTGCCCATATTAAGCTCCTCATCGTCGCCCGTCTCGGTTTGCGTCAGCCATACGATCATTTGTGCCGCGATCATCACATCTTCTTTGGGGGCTGCGAAATCTCTTCTACTTATTTTATGTTCAAATTTGCGCAGACACAAATAATGCTGCCTTCCCTTAAATACCGCCGCGCGGAACGGAAAAGGAACGGCCTCTGTCAGCAGCGGGATATCCCGTTCCCGAAGCTGCTCCTGCAGGTTGATCGTGTGCGTGCTGACCATCACCTTCTCATCTTGCTTTACGCCGTGATAGATGGCTGGCAATAAATAACCGAGCGATTTCCCCGTGCCCGTGCCCGCCTCAACAAGCAGATGCTTATCTTCGTCGAAAGCTCGCATTACTTCATCAAGCATCATGTTCTGCGCTTCACGTTCCTCATATCCCGGCAGCTGGGCACGCAGGCGTTCTCTCACCTGCTCCATAAACTGCTCAAAGGTGACGTTGGCAAGCGGATTGTCAAACATATGATCCCTGGCCGGAACGATATCCATCCAATCCTCCACCTGCAGAGCATATTGGCGATAATAGGCAAATCCATCCGTATCCTGCTCGCCTTGCAGCTCTCTTTCCTGCAGTGCCGCATCAAAGAACCAGCCCAAATCACTATCTTCTCCTGCAAACAAATCAGACAGGCGCTGCAGGGTCAGCAGCGGCAGACCGGCTAATTCATCCAGGCATTTCAAGAATACATAAGCCGTAGCCAATGCATCGCTGTCGGCTTGATGGGGCCGATCATGCTCTACTCCAAACTCGACGGCAACAAGTCCCAGCTGATAAGAGCTGAGAGAGGGATATAATATTTTCAAAAAATCCATCGTATCCAGAATACGTCCTGTAAACGGAAGGTATCCTGTCTTATCCAGCGCGCTCTGCAAATAGTTGAAGTCGAAGGCCACATTGTGACCAACGAGCACCACATCATTCAGAAGCGGAACCATTTCCATCATGACTTCATCCAAGTCCGGCGCATCTTTGACGTCATCCTCGGTAATCCCCGTTAATCCTGTAATGAATGGAGGAATCGGTATCGTCGGCTTGATGAACGAATGATATACCTGGGAAACGGTCAAATTATGATCTATAATGGCAAGTCCAACTTGAATAGTTTCATCGGAGGACTGATTGCCCGTTGTCTCAAAGTCAAGTACAGCATATTTCATTTCTGTTCTATGGTCCCTTTCGTTCCAGTCTCTTTTCCTCTTAACAGCATAACAGAAGATGGACGATTTGAAAATTAATACAGATGAATACAAAAGAAGCGATGCGCCGCAAAATAACGGATTCCCGCATCGCTCCTGCAACCTGGCTTCAGCCTACAGCAATGAAGTAAGCTGAATGCCGTATTGAAGCTTTCCTGTGCTTTGCAGACAGGCTTCCCAATTGGCTAACGGCTCAGGCAAGGTGGGATCGCTATGGTATGCCAAGGCGAAGTACTCCTTCGCTTTGCCGCGAGCTCCCCGTTTTGCCTCGATGCAGCCGAGTGCATTGTAAATAATGGAACGCAGCCGCATATTCGTCGCTCCCTTAAGCACCTCTTCAAAATAATGCACAGCCTCTTCATTTTCTTCCAGATGAAGATGGCACATCGCCAAATAAGTGCGGCCGATCAAGCTGTCCGGATATTGCTCCAGTACGGCTTTAAACTGAACCAGAGATTGGGGAAACATCAGCAGCTTGTAATACCCCTGACCTTTGGCAAAAGCATCAATGCTCATTTCCGGAAAATCCAGCTCATATTTTTCTTCCAGACAAATGCCGTTTTGACGGAGGGCCCCCATCTTCTCCTCAAAATTAAGCCATTCTTCAATCATGCTGTCGCTCATTTGTCTCAAAACATGCCATTTCCGGGCAAGTTCATGCTTATGAGCACCTTGGGCGATCGGGTAATGCCGGGCAATCTCATCTAACATTTCATTCATTTCCGCAAATACATGTTGAAACATCATCCGCAACCCACCCTTTAACGAAAATGAAATCAGTACGAGGCCTTACGTTCATTTTTTGTTCCGAGGGGGCTTTTCATTCCCGAAGGCATTAATTGCATAACAGAGGGCACTTCAGGCACCGCCTTATCGAACCGTGGCGTGAATTTCCTCCTTGGCAGTCTCCACAGGACGATTGTTCTCATCGACAAACACGACGGTTGGTTTGTGGCTTCTCAGCTCTTCTGCAGACATTTGCGCATAGGAGATGATGATGACATTATCGCCAGGCTGAACCAGCCGGGCGGCTGCCCCGTTCAGGCATATCACTCCGCTGCCGCGCGGCCCGGGAATAACGTAGGTTTCCAGACGCGCTCCATTATTGTTGTTCACGATTTGCACCTTCTCGTTCTCAAGCAAATCGGCCGTTTCCATCAAATCCTCATCGATCGTGATGCTTCCGATATAGTTCAAATTAGCCTCAGTAACCGTTGCCCGGTGAATTTTCGATTTCATCATCGTTCTATACATGGCTATTTCTCTCCCTCCATCGTTAAAATGACGTTATCGATCAAGCGCGTTGTCCCAAACTTAACCGCTATGGCGATTAATAGCTTGCCTTCCGCTTCCTTTGCGCGCATAGAGCCGGGAAGGGATGCAAGAGAAGGAAAGCTGCGGATTTCTGCATAATCCAAACTCGCCGCAGGTTCCGACTCGATTGTCCGAACAAGCTCCTGAAGAATGTGCGCAACCGTAGCCCCCTCCCTCTCCCTTGCCATCTGCTCTGCCTGACGCAAAGAACGGGATAATACAAGCGCTGCCTGGCGCTCCTCCGGCGTTAAATATACATTGCGGGAGCTGAGGGCAAGGCCGTCTTCTTCGCGTACGATCGGGCATGGAACGATCTCGACATCCATGTTCAGATCGATGACCATTTGCGTAACAACAGCTACCTGTTGGGCATCCTTCTGTCCAAAATAAGCCCGATGAGGTGCCACAATATGCAGCAGCTTGCCGACTACGGTCGTCACTCCGTCAAAGTGGCCGGGACGCGTCGCGCCGCAGAGATGGTCGGTTAGCTCGGATACGAGAATCCTCGTCTTCGTTGGCTGCGGGTACATTTCATCAACGGATGGCAGAAAAACAATATCGACGCCTTCCCGTTTGGCCAGGGCCATATCCTTATCGCTGTCACGCGGGTAACGGTCGAAGTCTTCATTTGGCCCGAACTGGATCGGGTTCACAAAAATACTTAAAACGACAAGATCATTGTCCATTCTGGCGCTCCGCAGCAGGCTGGCATGTCCTTCATGCAAATATCCCATCGTCGGAACGAAGCCGATTTGCAGCTCCCTTCCCTCTTTAGCTGCAGCAAAGCGCTCCGCTCTCAAATGCTCTCTGACATCCTTTATTTCCGTTAAAACGATCATGACGGCGAGTCCACCTTCCCTTTCCCATACAATCCATCCAGCACTTTCTCATCAGCGGAAAAAACATGCTGCTCCCCAGGGAAAGCACGAGTCTTCACTTCGTTCACATATTCTGAAATGCCGTTACGGATTTGCTCCCCGATATCGGCATAGGTTTTTACAAATTTCTTTTCGCGATATAAAGATGTATATTTCAACACATCATGGAACACAAGCACCTGCCCGTCACATCCCCGTCCGGCGCCGATGCCGATCGTCGGGATCTTAAGCTCCTTGGAAATCGCGTCAGCGACCTCCTCAGTCACCAGCTCCAGAACTATGGCAAATGCTCCGGCTTGCTCCAAGGCTTTCGCATCGGCCATCAGACGCTTCGCATCCTGTTCATCCTTTCCTTGAATGCGATACCCTCCGATCTGATTAACAGATTGAGGCGTCAATCCAATATGGCCCAGCACAGGAACGCCTGCCTGCACGACGGCTTGAACCGTTTGCGCGATTTCAGCACCGCCCTCCAGCTTTACTGCATGGGCATGTCCTTCCTGCATCACCCTTCTGACCTGGCGAAGCGTCTCATCAAGGCTGCCGTGATAGGTCAGGAACGGTAAATCCGTAACGATAAAAGTATGCTGCGCGCCCCGGGCTACGGATCGGGTATGATATACCATATCTTCGACCGTAACTGGAATCGTCGTCTCGTATCCAAGCACCACATTTCCAAGGGAATCCCCGACCAGGATAAGGTCGATCCCTGCTTCCTCCGCCAATTGGGCGGATGGATAATCGTAAGCTGTAATCATCGAAAGCGGAATTTTGTCCTGCTTCATCTTTTTCATTTTAACAATGTTTAGAGCATTTTTAACAGCCATTCACTTCATCTCCTTTGGTATTCAAGCCTTTAGGCTTGGGTTAGCCACATCGATTCTGCGCAAACGACAAATAACCCTTTTATCGTCGCAGCGCTAAAAAGGTCCGAATCCAAAGAAGAGTATCTTTCTCGTTCGTCCCTTCTGTCTCGGTCCTTTTCGGCTCAGAGCAGAATCCAACGTAACCGAATAATTTTTCGGTCATGACGGTTATCACTTCCTCATTACAATGTCCACATGAGTGCAGTTCGAATCATCGATACCACCTCATGTGGACAGTATAGCAAAGTTTTTTAAGGATTACATCCGCCAAGTTGAACTTCTCCAGAGAAAATTGTGGTTAGCTTGTCATCCCCTTGCATGACGAGCAGTCCGCCATTCTTATCCAGACCCATCGCCCGGCCGCTCACTTCCCCTTGAGCTGTCTTTACTGTAATCTGTTGGCCTGTCGTTACCGACAGCGCCTCCCATAAATGGCCTATAGGGGCAAAGCCTTCTTCCATATATAATCCATAAAGCTTCTCCATCTCGGCCATCACCGCACCGATCAGCACAGCCCGATCCACTTTCCGGCCGCTTTCGATTTGCAGCGAAGTGGCAATGGGCACGAGTTCTGACGGCAGGTCGTCCGTCTCTAAATTCGCATCGATGCCGATTCCGGCGATGCAATAGCGGATCATTTCATCCTCGCCTACCGACTCCAGTAAAATTCCGCAAACTTTACGTCCCTGGACAAGCAGGTCGTTAGGCCATTTGATGCCCACACCTATCCCGGTTACGGCTCGAATGGCCCGGCATACCGCCACAGCACTCAGCAAAGTAAGCTGGGGCGCCGCCGATAAGGGCAGCTGCGGGCGCAGCAGGAGGCTCATCCATATTCCTTTGCCCGCAGGGGAATGCCATCTCCGTCCCTGACGCCCCCTGCCGATCGTCTGCTCTTCGGCAATCACCAGAGTGCCCTCATTCGCCCCCTGTTCCGCCAAGAGGCGAACCTCCTCCTGGGTCGAGGTCGTAACGTCGAGCAGCTTTAAACGCTGCCCGAAGGAAGTCGTATCCATCGCCTGAAGCAAGGCGCTGTATTCCAATCGTTCAGGCTTGCTGACGAGCCGGTATCCCTTGCGGGAGACCGCTTCAAATTCATAGCCCTCCTCGCGAAGCTTATTGATTTGTTTCCAAACCGCAGTCCGGCTTATCGACAATTTGCGGCTAATTTCCTCCCCGGATACATACTCTCCCGGGCGGGACAGCAGCATATCGAGCAAGCGGCTATGACCCATTTTGCTTCACCACAGCTTTCACATATTCAAGCAAATATTCTTTCTCGTTCGGAGCATCGCCGACAGCTACAAGCAGCAAAATCCGCTTCATCAGCTCGCCAAGCCAGGGCCCGCCCCTCTGACCTAACGCAGTCAGCACATCGCCACCGCGAATGGCCAGCTCTTTCAAATCATGAACAGGCACAGTTCGATGCCAACGCCGCTCCTCTTCGTTCAGGCGAAGCCTGGCTTCCTGGCCCTCGCTTCCTTTAGAGTCCAGCCAGCGGCTCTGCCGTTCCAGCCATAATCCACTAATCGTTTGACCATACAACAGCTGAAGCTCTATAAAGCCGCGGCGAAGACGCTCTTGATCCTCCCGGCCTATGCCGGCCCTCATCTCGTGCCACGTCTCATCGAACATCATGATTTCTGCCGTCGTTTGGGCGACATGATTGGAGAAAGTCCATTCCTTCATCCGGGCTTCCGCAGCCAATCCCGAAACTCCCAACCCTTGGAGCAGCATGGACCATCTTAGCTCCTGGGGCTCGGCTGGCATATCGCCCAAAGCTTGGAGCCTCTCTTCTTGCTCCTGAGTCTGCTCCCTAAGCTCTTTGAAAGGGTTCTTGGCGTAATGCAGCAGCTGGCTGCGGCGAAGCAGCTCCAACCCCCGAAGAGGATTAGAACCCAGCAGCAGCCGTTCCAATTCAGCCCGTATGCGCTCCATAGCCACGTAAGATAACTTATCCCTTCCTTTGAGCAAAGCGCGCCATAGGCTCTTCACGGGACGGAAACCGAATACCGACGCAAAGCGGATCGCCCGCATCATGCGGAGCGCGTCCTCATCAAACCGTTCCTCCGCCTCTCCGACGCAGCGGATTATTCCCCTGCGAATATCAGGCAAGCCAAGAAAGGGATCCGTCAGTTCTCCGTCCAGGCTGCGAGCGATCGCATTCATGGTAAAGTCGCGCCGCTGCAAATCTTCGATGATTCCGTCAACAAATTCGACTGCAGCAGGGTGCCGATGGTCTTCATAATGGGATTCTTTGCGAAAGGTCGTAACCTCAAAAGGATAATCCCCCATCAACACTGTAACCGTGCCATGCTGCAACCCGGTCGGAATCGTCCGTTCGAAAAGCTCCATAACCGTCTCAGGCTTCGCTGAAGTCGCGATATCCATATCGTGAACAGGACGGTTCATCAGCTCGTCCCGCACGCAGCCCCCGACGAAATAAGCGCTGTAGCCCGATTCCAGCAGCGCTTTAAGCACCTTTTCCCCCTGATGCTGCATCAGGGGGTCTACCTGCTTCCATACGCGCATGTCTATAACCTCCAGAGGTTCCCCTCAATCTAACGACTCACGCCGATACTCGCCTTTCCCTGGCATGAGTTTATCCGCAAAGCGGCTTCAACAACGGCATCTTGCGTCCAAGCACCTTATAGTAAATGCTCTCGTATCGGGCAGTTATCAGCTCGCTGCTAAATTCGCCTCTTGCCCGGGTTAAGCACGCTTCCCTTACTTGATCCGCAAGTTTACCGTCTTTAAGTAAAGCAAGCGTATTATCGGCCATCTGACGCGTGTCACCGATCGGTGAAAGAAAGCCCGTCTCGCCATGCGCGACCAGTTCAGGAATCCCGCCGGCTAGCGAACCTATCGTAGGAATACCGCAGGCCATTGCTTCCAGAGCAACGAGGCCAAAGCTCTCTTTCTCGGATGGCAGCAGCAGAACGTCCGCCATGGAAATAACGTGAGCGATATCATCCTGCTTGCCAAGAAAATGTACCCGATCCGCTATACCTAATTCCTTCACCTTCCATTGAATCTTAGGAAGATCCGGCCCTTCGCCTACAAACAGAAGCTGGGATGGAATCTCTGCATTTACCATATTAAATACGTCGACAACATCGCTAACCCGCTTAACCGGCCGAAAATTAGAAATATGCATGAGCACCTTCTCGCCGGGAGCGGCAAATTCGCTTCGGCATGTCTTCGTATCACGCGGATAATACACTCGCTCGTCTACAAAATTATAGGTCAATTCAATATCTCTCGTAATATCAAGCACTTCCCGCGTCTCTCTCATAAGATCGCGGGAGACCGAGGTTACGGCATCGCTCTCATTAATAGCCAGCCGAATAAGATCCTTCAAGGATTCATCCTGGGCGAGCACGGTAATGTCTGTTCCATGCAGGGTCGTGACTATTTTCAGCTTTTCCCCGACCATCTGTTTGGCCAAAAACGCGCAAACCGCATGAGGAACCGCATAATGCACATGCAAAATATCCAAATTCTGCTGTTTGGCTACCTGTGCCATCTTCGTCGCTAGGGACAAATCATAGGGCGGATACCGGAACACATAATAATCGCTTACTTCAACTTCATGATAAAAAATGTTCTTGTGATAGCTGCCCAACCGAAAAGGAACGCTATGTGAAATAAAGTGAACCTCATGTCCTTTCTCTGCCAACAGCTTGCCAAGCTCGGTTGCCACAACCCCCGAGCCGCCAAGCGTCGGATAACAGGTTATGCCGATTTTTAGAAATGGGTCCATATAGTCAGGGACCTCCTTCATTGTCTTGTGCTTACCTTCTGAACTTATGTGCTGCTGGAACCAAATAGTTCTATCAAATAGGGTGACTTGACTGCAAAGCCTTCGGCATAAGCAATGAGCTTTCGCTGCCCAAGCAAAGCATCCCTTGCTTTAACCCGCTCCACATAACCCTGGTTTAAAGGCGTTGGAGCCACATCCTCCCCAGGAGCGGCCTGTCCAAATTGGGAGCGGTAGCATTCCAGAGCCTGTTCTTTAAGCCGGTAGAACTCACTTACGTCGACGAGGATGTCGGGCGTTCTCCAGTCATTGATAAAGTAGAAATATAGATCGGGAACCGGGATGGCCGGAATTTCCGGCATATAACGCCGCAGCTTGGCATTAAAAACGGCTTCTTCTACGAGTCTGCTCGCTGCGACATGATCCGGATGCCGATCCTCCCAATAAGGAGCAAATACTATACCGGGCGATAATGACCTTATAGCCTCTGTTACAGCGGCAATATTTTCAGGCGTAGCCTGCAAAGACCGATCCGGCAATCCCAGATTGCCCCGATACGACAGTCCAAGCACCTGCGAGGCGGCCGCAGCCTCCTGTTTGCGGAGCTCTACATTGCCGTTAGACGACAGCTCGGCTTCTGTCAGATCAATGATTCCTACCTGATATCCAGCTGCAATCTGCTTGGCAATCGTGCCGGACATACCGATCTCCGCATCGTCGGCATGGGCGCCAATGACGAGAATATCCAGCTTTAGGCTCATTGCGATAATCCCGGCTTGTTCTGTTCAACAAGCTCACGCCATGCAAAATCGCCTCGATCGAGGGCACGAATCAGGATTTCTGCTGTCGCCATATTCGTAGCAACAGGAATGCCATGCACGTCGCAAAGACGGAGCAGTGCTGTAATATCCGGCTCATGCGGCTGTGCCAGGAGCGGATCACGCAGAAAAATAACGAGATCCATCTCATTCTGGGCGATCAGCGACCCGATCTGCTGATCTCCGCCGAGCGGACCAGACAGGAAGCGATGAATTTTCAGCTCAGTGCTCTCCATAATACGGGCACCCGTCGTTCCTGTTGAATACAGTTTTTTATCCTTAAACACATGTTCATAAGCGATAGCCAAGTTAACGATATCCTCTTTTTTACGATCGTGAGCAATAAATGCGATGTTCATCATGTGCGTTATCTCCTTTTCAGCAGCATCTCGTATCAGTCCACAAAATGTTCGAAGCCGTAAATCAGGCCTTCATATTCAAGCACTTTCTTAATCGCAAGGTTGACCCCCGGCATATACCCTGCGCGTTCATACGAATCGTGGCGAATCTTCAACGTCTGGCCGAATCCGCCGAATATTACTTCCTGCTGTGCAAAAACTCCTGGAAGACGGACGCTATGAATGCGGAAGCCATTATAATACCCGCCTCTCGCCCCATCAATCGTCTCTTCCTCGTTCGGATTGCCTTGACGTAATTCTTCGCGGTTCATGGCGATCAACTCCGCTGTTTTTACCGCCGTTCCTGAAGGAGCATCCAGCTTTTGATCTCCATGATATTCTATTATTTCGAGGTGAGGAAAATATTTAGCCGCCTGGGCTGCGAATTTCATCATTAGAATGGCTCCAATCGAGAAGTTCGGAGCAATCAAGCCGCCGATTCCCCGCTCCTGGCACTGCTTGTCCAAATCCTCGATTTGCTCCGGAGTGAAGCCCGTCGTCCCGATAACCGGACGTACCCCATGCTTGATCGCTGTCACGGTATTCGCATACGCCGACTGCGGCGTAGTGAAGTCGACGAGCACCTGAGGCTTGCCTTCTACCAATGCCAGCTCCAAGTCCTTGCTTAGCGTCACACCGCAAGCGGGAAGGCCAACCAATGTACCGGCATCCAATCCTTCATCCGATAAATTCACGGCGGCTACAAGCCGGAAATCGGGATCCTCCAGAACCATCTTTACGACTTCCTTACCCATTCTGCCGCCCGCACCGGCAACAGCTACTCTTATTTGTTCAGTCATTTCATAATTACCTCACATTTCCTAGGATGATGATTGATTGATCTTGGATTTAAATCGTTGTTCTAACTTTTGAAGCTGCTTTGTAATAGCTTCATCCTGCGGAAGCTGCGAAGCCTCCTGGATGGCCTGCAAAGCAAGTGAGTATTGCTGCAATTCACCGTAAGCTATCGCAAGCCATAGCTGTGCGATAACGGACAGCGGATCCAAATGAACCGCCCGCTCCAGAAGAGTAACCGCGGACTTTATCAACGCGCCATGACGAGCTCCGGACTGCTCCAGCTGCTTTTTCGCCATGACCGTCAATTCCTTAGACTGCAGCCGATCATAATGTGATTTATACTCCATATGTGCGGGCTCTATTGTCGCAGCCAAACGAGCATGATGAATCGCCTTTTCCAGTCGGTCACTGCGCGCACAAGTAATAGACAGGCGATAATGGATGTCCGCATTGTCCGGCCCCTCAGCCAGCGCCTGTTCAAACCAGTGAATCGCTCCTTCAAAATCATTATCGAAGATGCTGCGATAGGCTTTCTTCAAATTTTGTTCAACCTGCATATGCTGTCCCCCCGCAATGATGGGCTGATTATTACTACAGCATATGATAAAGCCTGCTAATCGGTGTCCTTTTTGGTCCAACGATCTGCATCCCGGGTATTGAATTTATGCATCACCTTATTATGGGCTTCCGTCAAATCGATCCCCATAGAATTAGCAAAGCAAATCGTAATGAATAATATATCGCCAAGCTCCAATTCGATGGAATTGTCTGCCTCATCCGGCTTCTTCGGCTTTTCACCGTATCGATGGTTTACTTCCCGTGCCAGCTCGCCGACTTCTTCACTCATTCGGGCAAGCATACTGAGCGGACTGAAGTAGCCTTCCTTGAACTGCGATATGTACTCGTCTACTTCGCGCTGCATTTCTGACAGTGTTTTCTCTTGCAATGCCTAGGCCTCCCCCGTCTTTACTCAGGTTTTAACCCTATGTTATCGTAAAGACGTTTTGAAAACAAATCATTTTTTAATCGGCGTTTAAAAAGGTATACTATATGCGTTGACTTCTACTTATATCGGGAAAAATAAGATATTGGCGAACTTATTTTTAAAACAGGTGAGGGATATTTATGAGAATATTTAAACTTTCAAGCTATCTGCGCACGGTACTTCCCATTATGCTGGGTACTGCGATTTATGCTTTTGGACTGCTCTATTTCATTATTCCGAATCAGTTGATGGAAGGCGGCGTCACCGGCGTAACGATCCTGCTCAATTATGCCTTTGGCATATCTCCCTCCATCTCCAACCTTGTGCTGAATATCCCCCTATTTCTGTTAGGGTGGAAAATATTAGGGGGACGCTCGATCATTTACACCGGTCTGGGTATTGCTTCCTTGTCTTTTTTTCTGTGGATGTTCGAAAATATGATTCGTACCGGCTGGATCAATCCATTTACGACCCAGAACGATTATATCCTCGCTTCTCTCTATGCCGGCGTAACGCTCGGAGCGGGATTGGGACTGGTCTTCCGCTTTGGCGGCACGACTGGAGGATCGGACATTATCGCCAGAATTCTTGGCCGCAAATATGGATGGAGCATGGGACAGGTCATCTTAAGCCTGGACATTATCATTATCGGCCTCTCCTTGTTCTATATTCGGGAAGAAAATATTTTGTATACGTTAGTTGCCGTCTTTATCGCCTCCAAAGTCATCGACTTTATCCAGGAGGGGGCTTATTCGGCCAGAGCATTTACCATTATCAGCGACTTCGCGCCTGAAATTGCAGATATCATAACAAAGGAGATGGAGCGGGGCGTTACGCTTATCCCGGCGGTGGGAGCCTATTCCAAGCAAGCCAAGCATGTGGCTTATTGCGTCGTTTCGAGACAGGAGATAAGACGGCTGCGGGGAATCGCCAAATCGGTAGATCCTAGGGCTTTCATCATTATTAGCGATGTTCACGACGTGCACGGAGAGGGCTTTAAAGAGGATTAGCCCCGCTTATTAAGAAGCAGGGCTAACAGAGAGCAGCATGTTCCTTCACTTTAATCTCGCTTCTTGAACAGCCCGCCAGTTCCCCTTGGCCTGCTCACAGAGGAAACGGCTTGCTCGGCCTGATATTTGCGCATCGCTGTGTAGGTCAGGGCCAGCAGTATCCAGCCGCCAATCAGGGCGCTCCAATACCAGGGGCTTTTCGAACCGATCAAGGGCAGAAATACAGGTTCATTGCCCTTTCGTCCAAACAGCTCCTGAAGCAGAGGAGCCCCTTGATCGATCGCCCCCTTTAGCGCCGACTCGTCCCAGGAGGCCTCGCTGCCGAGCCGCTCAACGTAAGACAACCAGGAATTGAATTTATGGATAGCCGGAGGATCTCGTTGAATGATCGCCGCCGGCCTGATCATCTCGTAATGCGATTGCAGCGATTGCATCGCCGCCTTGAATTTCGACCGGTCGCCGCCCGAGCGAGCCTTGCCCATATCCTGCAGGCTGCTGGACATCACTTTATAGTATTGCTGCCAGAGGGCATCCCGTTGATGCGTCAGGCTGTTTACAGCCAGCCTGAGCCGAGCTGACGCCTCGATCCATGCCTCCGGCGACAGCTTTACCCGGTTGATCGTTTCCCTTGTATCTATAATGCATTCGGCAAGAGCGTGAATTCCGTCTACGGAGGTCAAGCCTTTGAAGGACAGCCCCTCCAACGCCTGGATCAATTGATCCATTTCGCGGTGAGCTGCCGTTGTATCCCCCTGCTGCATGGCATGATACAAACGTTCCGTCACGGCTTCAAAGCTCCTTAATCTTTCGTCTCGCTCCTTGGTGGAAAGTACAGCAGAATCCGTCCTTATGGCATGCGCTATGCCCGGGAGCTGCACAGTCCAGCATATCGCTAACAGTACAGACAACAGCACCAGCAGCCCCCGTCTATCCTTATCCGGCCTCACGGACATCCCCCCTTACCAATCATGGTATGGCAAGCTGTCCCGCCTTAGAACCGGGTTATATTCTTTTTGCCGCTCTCATCGCGATCCAGCCGGCGGCTATGCTGACGCCCGTTAAGGCTACGGTAAAGATCATCACAGCGCCAACATCATCCCATAGGGCTGGCGGCAGCCATGGATAGATGCCGAACGAGTAATCCATGAAATCATTCAGAAAAGTCCAAGCTCCGGCTATAAGCAGCATCATTGTTCCATATTTAAAGAGACGCACGAACAATAACGCCTCGACCGCCATCGCTAAATGAGAAGCAACCAGCATCCAATCCTGCCACACCAGCAGCTCTCCTTGATAAGCTCCCGCAAAAATAATGCTTACAGCCCATATCCCATATTTTACGCTGGTCACGACGGCTAAAGCTTCAATTATAGTCCGCAATCTATGATACTTGGACAAAGGCGTCGGAAACATAAGGAATAATAGTGCCAACGTAAAAAACAAACTCGCTGTCGGGCTATCAGGTACGAACGGAATTAACCAGCGCGGATAATTGTTCCATGTCTCCTGGAGCTGTGCCCCATACCATATGTATCCATATATCGTGCCTAGCAAGTTACTTATAAACAAAACCCATAAAATGAACCGGCTCGCCAGAAATTCCCGGCTCCATAACGATGACAGCCTCAACGTTCATGCTCCTTCCATGCACCAAGTGTAAGTTCGCTCAGCCACGCTTGTCTTTATGAAATCAAGAACCTGACCGTTGATTACGATCAGGTTCTTGATTCATTTCTATTTTACTGTTCAGCTTTTTGTTTCGCAAGCCATTCGGCCAAGTGATCGATATCCTCATCCGTAAGACCCGCAGTAGTTGCGGCATCATACATTGACGGCATCGATTTGTAGCCATCATGGATAATAGTTAGGATCTCATCCTTGCTGTGCTTGTCTCCGATCCCGCGCAATGACGGAGCGGCTGTACCCTTCAAATCGGCTGCGTGGCAGTTGATACAGGTCGCCTTCTTGTAGAACTCCATGGCAGGATCGTCCTTATCTACAATGGCAACTTCTTTCTGCCTTACCGCATTCGAGGTAGGTAAGCCTTGTTCCCGTTTCTCCCTAGCCTCTTCTTCACGTTGAATGTGCTCAGGCTGCGTACCTGACGCTTCAAGCTCATGCTTGTAGTGCGTCCAGGCTACGTTCGTCAAGTAAACGACCGCTGCAAGAGACAGGAACATCAACGAGGAAGCGATCGGACGGCGATAGAAGCGGCGTTCCTTCCCGCGATCCAGAAATGGAGCGAGCATTAAGCCACCAAAAGCTACGCCAGGAATACCCAATGTTCCGAGTACTACCCAATCTCCCGAAGCGTACGGATACTTCAAGTACTGATAGAGGAACAGGAAGTACCAGTCCGGCATCGGGATGACCGACGCGCTTGGGTTGGCTGGATAACCGAGCGGCGCTGGCTCCGAAATGGTTAATACTAGGAAGCCAACAAGTACTACTACGCCAACCATCCATTCTTTTAACAAAAAGTTCGGAATAAATGCCTCCGATTTGCCTGGATATGCCGTATAATCGGGAGGAGTGATAAATCCTTTGCCCTTGCGTACGCGCGAATCGCCGACAAATACGACTTTTTCCTTCGATTTGTCTACGTTAGCCATGTAATTGCCTCCCTTCTCAATTTTATAGTGGACCGGAAATACCCTGTCTGCGGATCATAATAAAGTGTCCTACCAGAAGGATAAGCAGCACGGCCGGAAGGAAGAACACGTGAATAGCGAAGAACCGAGTAAGCGTCTCAGCCCCTACGATTGAACCGCCTTGAAGCAGTTCTTTGATGACAGGCCCGAGAACAGGTACAGAGTTAGCAATTTCCAATGTAACTTTTGTTGCGAAATAGGCTTTGTTGTCCCATGGCAGCAGATATCCGGTCAGACCAAGTCCGATCATGACGAAGAATATGAGCATGCCCACAACCCAGTTCATCTCCCGCGGCGCTTTGTACGAGCCTGTGAAGAATACACGCAGGGTGTGGAGGAACATCATTACGATAACCAAGCTTGCTCCCCAGTGGTGCATACCGCGGACGATTTGGCCGAATGCGACCTGAGTCTGCAAATACTCGACACTGGCATAAGCATTAATAATATCAGGAACGTAATACATTGTAAGGAACATTCCCGACAGGATCTGGATTACAGTAATAAAGAACGTCAAGCCGCCGAAGCAATACACGAAAGCGGAGAAATGATGCGCAGGGTTAACGTGCTCCGGAACCTCGTGGTCTGCCACATCTCTCCAAATCGGCGTGATATCAAGACGTTCATCAATCCAGTTGTACACATTTTTAAACATCCGAATCTACGCCTCCTTATTTCACGATACTATTCGGGATAATATCTCCCAAATAGACCCAATCATCCTTCAGCATGACCTTGTATTCGTCAAGCGGAGCCGACGCAACGGCCAATTGCTTGCCTTCTTTCGTATAGTGCGCGCCATGACAAGGACAATGATACTCGTTCGGGAAATTCGCATTGCTATTCCAGCCTACTGTACAGCCTAAATGCTTACAGATGGGTGAAAGCGCATAAATTTTGCCGCTCTCATCCTTACGAATCCAAGCAACGAGTGAAGCTGTGCTTAAATACCAGCCATCCTGCTGCTGCAGCTCGAACGTGAACTCCTGCGGCTCATTCGTTATTTTACTGGCTTCAACCACCTTAACAAAAGTGCCCTCGCCTTTTTTCTGCAGAATCGGGTCTACAGCAAAACGTACCATCGGTAACGCTGCACCCCCTACCATAAAAGCGGTAGCGCCTCCCAACGTATATGTAAGAAACTGCCGACGGGACATTTCCTTACGAGTAGGCGGTTTATGCGATGATTCATGCTCGTCGTTATGAATGCTCATACTGTCTTCAACCCCCTTTGCAAGCCAATTCTCTCTCCCGTTTCAATGATAAATATCACATGTTTTGGTAAGACATATTAATAATATATTAGGGTTCTGAGAGCGTCAAGAATATCCGTGGTCTTTTTACGCTACCATCGCTCAACGACCATATAAAATGTTGATAATTTGTCACAATTGACGAATTTAGCTCTTTTCCCACATTTGCTGAATTTGCCTTCCCAGGGCGGCACCAGCCTCATGGCTCTCCAACCCTTCAAACCGGCTTGGATCAACGATTAAGTCGGCATTCGGAATCATTTCCGGGGGGATTCCAATCTCGGCAGAAACGACGATAATGTAGGTAAACCCGGACAACTTGACATTATGACAAACTTCATTAACTTGCGACAAAATATTTTCTTTTCCATATTGAAAAGAAGGATATGTAACAACTCTACCTTTAAAAGGAAGCTCAATCCAATCCATCATGTCTCTCAATTTTTCCAATGCCTCTGTCACTTCATAGGGCTGTTCATTCCCGGTAAGCCCGGTAATCGGAATGAGACATGTGTCTAAATAGGGTCGCAATTCCTCCCATGATCCTGCCTCTATTTCACTGAATTTCATAGTTATCCCCTTCCTTATTCTTTAAACATTATATACAGGGAGGCCATGAATTGAAAGAATTAAGAAAAACGTCTATCGACGTACTTTCTAAGTAGGCAGACCGAATTTAACGGTTGTTTTTCTTGAGATTACAGAATGGTTCAGTCCCGCTAAGAAATTATATAATGTACAATCTACAGTCTACAAAAAAAGGAATGCCGTTAGCGGCATTCCTTTAAGTCCTCCAGCGCTTTCAGCTCTTCTGTCAAAGCCCGAAAGGCTTCCTCGTCACCCTTGGCCAAAGCGGAATCTATTTCACTATAAATCTGCTCGGAACGGTGTTTGCGCAGAGCTTCATCCCATACCATCTCCGCAGCAAGGCCAAGCATCACTTCGTAAGTTACCTTCATCTGATCCATAGGATGCACCTCCAACTAGATCCTGTATTCTTTTCCTTTCACTACATAGCTTTCGGTTGTCAGCTTCATTCGCTGCAAGTCGGATTCCGTTAGCTCGCGGACAACCCTTGCCGGTGAGCCCAAAGCAAGCGTATAGGGGGGGATGACTGTATTTTCCGTGACTAAAGAACCTGCTCCTATTAAAGCATATTCACCGATAGCGGCTCCGTTTAAGATGATAGCCCCCATACCGATTAATGTGCCTTTGCCTATTTGGCATCCGTGGATAATCGCGGCGTGGCCGACAGAGACGTCATCCCCGACGATTAAGGGCTGCCCGGCATTCACGTGGCCTACAACACCGTCTTGAAGATTGGTTCTCTCCCCAACTACGATCTCCGCTAAATCTCCTCTTAGTACAGCATTGAACCAAACGCTGCTTTCCTTGCCGATGTTTACGTCACCGATCAGTTTCGAACCTTCCGCGACAAATACGGAAGCATCCACTACAGGTCTTTTTCCCCGGTATTCCAGTAACATAATACCCACTCCTCCGCCATTGATTGGGAGTGATTTTAACAGTACGACTTGCCGTTGTCAATGATGTGGAACTGCCTATTTTTCAAGAAACTCAACGCTTCTGAAGCTGCTGAACACAGTGTTTGCCGAAAGGGGTTGTCTGCACAAATCTTTCGCGAGTATCATCTTCACCAATCCGCAGCATGCCCAAATGCAGCATCATCCGTAATATGCGTTCTTCAAAAATCGACTCCGGAGTATCGTAAAAAAACGGTTTGATCAAAAGCTCCATCCTCCCAAACAGCGAAGCTGCCGTCACCCATTCGGCGGAACAACGCTCTATCCAATACATTAGAGATAGCAAGTTAGGGATAGGCCCTTTATAAAGTCTTAACCAAAAGCTAACAAACTGTATCATCGGTTCTTGTTTATTCTCCGCAAGATACGAACTGCCGTTAGCTGTTAAGGTCAACAATCCGCCTTCCTCCCGAATCCACTTCATGTGATAAGCGTAATCATACAATAGTGCCAGGCGGCTCGGATAATCCTTGAACCTGCGTCCATACCCGAACCTCCAGCCCCTTCCTACCAGCGGTTCTGCAATGTGAAGCTTCTCCATGAGCTGCATTTGGTTTCTGCGATACATGATGCCCTCTGCATTCAAAGGAATTTCGTGATGATACACATAATCCAGCAGCTCTCTTAAATCCTTCGGGAGCAAATCGTACTCCTCCCTGTAGACGGTTGGTTCCGAGTCCGCCTTTTTTACGCTTGATTTAAAGCGGGTCTCCAGCGCCTCTTTGAAGCGCCGTTTCAAGTCCTCGGGAACCTCGAACAAGTATTTCGTACTTGCCGTTGAACCGTTAAACAGCCATCCTCGCTGCCTGAATCTAGTGATGACATCCCTGGGACTCTCGCGCTCCTTAGCGTCCTGGGTGAAGCGCGACTGCTGGGCGCAAGCGATCAACTCTTCCAAACTGAACTGGCGTCGTCCATCAAAAAGCAGCATATTCAGAAAGCGTAAATCTTCCAAACTCAACTGTTCGACATGCTGTTCAATGAACTCTCTTCTCCCAATTGTTTGAAGAATCGACTGAATCAAGTCGCGCTTGGAATTTCCATTGCATTCGCACTGGTAATGACTCGCTATTCTGCTAAGCTGTCCGATATCGGCAAAAGTGAGCATATCCGCCAAGTCCATATTTTACCGCCTCGCTGTTTTACTACCATTATGGGAAAATTTGCAGCTTTTATTCCGAAATCGCAAAAAAAATAACCCGGTCTGTTAACCGGATTATTTCGTTTCCTTTAAATTTTCCTCTAAATGCCGTGTACAGTTGTACAGCAGCAAGTCCCACTCCTGTTCCTTTCTTTCCACGATCGTAAGCGATAAGTTGCCGATCCGCTCCGTATATTTATTATCGTACAAGGCAATATATAGCTGGGCTAACAGCGCCCCGTGAGACACGACAAGAATGCGCTTATCCGGGTAGCGTTCATACAGCTCTTCCATGAATTCAAGAGCGCGCCCCCGGATGTCATCATCCTTCTCCTGGCCAAGGTCAAGCGTGTTCCAATCTTTGCCCCACAGCGTCTCCCTCTCCTCCGAGGTTAAGCCTTCGATTTGACCAAATGCCCGCTCCATCAATCTTGAATCGGGATCATACAGCGGAATACCCAAAATATCGGCAATAATCGAGCCCGTCTCCTGGGCACGAGACAAGCCGCTAGTAATGATAAAATCCCATGGCTGCGCATCGCTTTCGTGTTTAAGCCTTTCCGCCAGCTTGACGGCTTGCTTCCGTCCCTCGTCGTTAAGCGGTATATCGCTTTGTCCTTGAATTTTCCCTGCCGCATTCCAATCTGTAAGCCCGTGGCGAATTAATCCGACAATCATGCTGAACCTCCGTAATTATGCTTCGTTAAACAGTCATTGTATGTAGTCTATTTTTTAAAAACAAGCGCTTCTTCCCCGGATAAGAGGTGAAGAAGCGCTTGACTCGCTATTTCAATTATCTCCTTATCCGGCGTATGCCTTTGAAGGATATGAACGCCAGCACCATTCCTGCCATTGATAAAACCATCCAATACTGAGGATATGCAGGGCCCATTTGTACTACAAAAGGCTCTACGATCCCTCTCGATACGCTGGATAGATCAAATATAGGCAGTTCTGAAGCGGAGCTTCTGTCTGCTGCTATTACGGCAGGCTGCATGACCCCCGTGGCCGGCTTGATCGATTCATTGTTCTGACCGTACCCGCCAATGATAAATACGAGAAAGCTGCACAAGAATACTGCCAAAAAGCAGGCTGACCAAATCGAAACACGTCTTCTGATTCGATTGGTAACTCTGCTATGCTCACCGCCAGGCGCGAGCCAAGGCGATTCCGCATAAATTCGATCCATGACTTTGCGGTTCACTCGCTCGGCTTCCTCGGTTGACACCTCCGCTGGCAATTCATGAATGATATCCATGCTTTCCTGCCATACGGAATATTCAGCCGCACAGTATTCGCAGCCCAAAATATGCCATTCCAGCATTTTACGCTGGGGGTGATTGTCCGGTAAGTCAGGTATTAAGCCGAACAGCTCTTGGGCCTCTCTACAGTTCATCTGCTTTTCATCCCTTCATACGGCTCGTAAATCTGTTCATAAAAGTAGGGTTCAAGCTGACTTTTCACGCTGCTGCGTGCACGGAATAACAAGGATTTCACCGCGCTTACACTTTGTCCTAGCACATTCGCGATTTCTTGATAGTCCAATTGGTCGTATTCGCGAAGTATTAACGCCGACCTTTGCTTTTCCGGAAGGTTATTAATCGCTTCACGCACCATTCCAACTTTCTCGCTTCGCAATATCGCCTGCTCCGGTACAAGCTCGCTTGGCGCTACCGGAACAATGCCGCTTTCTTCCAACGGGACGCTTCCGGCGCGCTGCTTGCGCAGCTCGCTGAGCACGGTATTTCTGGCGATCGTATATAACCATGTTGAGAATGATGCATCCACTTCACGGAAGGAGTGTAAACTCCGAAATGCTTTATAGAACGTTTCCGAGCATAGATCTTCTGCCATCAGCTCCATATGAGCGCTCTTTAGCATGTGGTAGATGAAGGCCAATATTTTGCGCTGATACCTTCGCATTAATTCCGAATACAGCTCCGTATTGCCTTCCTTAATTTCACGAATCATTTGGGAATCCGTCATTTGAGTGCGATCCTCCTCGCCCATCCATGTGCTTCTTCCCGTTCGACTCTCTCCTCTTTATTACCGAACAGGATCCAAAAAGTTGCGGTTTTTAAGCTATAATTTTTAAAAACCAAATTATTTCTTAATTAGCAGGCATTCATACAATCCTTGAATATTATACCATAGAATTTTGATTTGAAAAATAACAGCTATGAAATCCGCTATTTACTGACTAGACGGAAGCGGGGAGCGAAATGTTGCATAAATTTTCTATTTATTTAGAAGCAAAAAAAAAGACCACTTCGCAAAGTGGTCACTGCTCAATTTAGAGCAACAGTTATTGGATAGGAGTGGAGAGAAACCATACTGTAGTTCTATTATATTGTATACGTTTTCATTCTGTCAACACTATTTTTTAAATCGCTTTCATTTACATTTGGCGGAAGGTGCTTCGCACCAAATCCGCCTGCTTAAACATATACTTTGTAATTCAAAGACAGCAGCAATTGCTTCGCCCGCTCCATTTCCGGTTCCTGGCGAAAAGATAAGCGCATGACCCCGGGAACATCCTCCCGGCTCTCGATAATTTGCATGTTGCTGAGGTTAATGTGCTGATCCCCGAGCTGCGTCGCGATCTGACCGATAATGCCCGGATGATCCGGTACGTCGATATAAATATCGTACAACGATGTTATCGCGCCTTTGCGACGCTCCGGAAGCTCGCTGCGGAATTGGTTGGCGGTGCTGAACGCCGCCTCAATGCCTGCTCCATCTTTCGACTCCAGCAGATCGATGAAGCCTTCGATTTCACGATTCCAATCCTTCAGCAAGGATAGCAAAATATCCCGGTTGCTCAGGAGGATATCTCGCCAGATCAGCGGATCGCTTGAAGCGATTCGCGTTATGTCTCGAAAGCCGCCGGCCGCCAGCATGCGATACAAGCCATCGGCATCCGCATTATTGTAGGCGCGGATTTGATTTACGAGCGCCACCGCAATAATATGCGGCAAATGACTGATCGCTCCGACAATCTCATCATGCTGCACGGGATCGACCCGGACGATTTGAGCCTTCGTATGCGACAACAGCTCCTCCAGCCGCTCGTAGGATTCCTCAGGAACATCCTCCGATGGGGTAAGCACGTAATACGCGTTCTCAAATAAGAGCGAGGAAGCCGCCTCCACCCCTGAACGCTCCGAGCCGGCCATCGGGTGCCCGCCGATGAAATGAACCCCCGGACGGCCCATCATCGCCGCACAAGCGGCGACCGAAGCCTTCGTGCTGCCTACATCCGTAATGATGCATCCCTCTTTGAGCGGGAGCTCGCTTAGCATACGCAGATACGGCTCCAAATTACCCACGGGAACGCACAAAAAAATGAAGTCGGCGTCGCACGCCGCTTCTTCCATAGATAAAGTCACGGCGTCTACGACGCCGCGATCCATAATTCTTTTTTGAGATTCCTCACGGTGACTATGCCCAACGACAGTTAAGCCGGGCTTGCCTTTCAGGCAAAGCGCCAGCGAACCGCCGATCAATCCTACTCCAAATATTGCTACTTTGATTGACATAAATTTTCACTCGATTTCTACGATTTAGATTTAATGCGGGTTCTTTCAAGTACTAGACATGTACCTGGTCTTTCTTCAGCACCTGCTCCAAAGCCGCAATAAACTTCATATTCTGCTCTTTGGTGCCTACGCTGACGCGAATAAAATCCGGGTACTTTCCGAAGCCGGCACGAACGATAATCCCCAGCTTCATCAGATCCTGGAACACTTCCCCACCGGGTTTATTGACCTTAACCAAGATGAAGTTGCCATGGGCTGGAAAATAAGCCAAGCCAAGACGGTCGAACTCTGCGCTTAAGTATTGTATGCCTTCGGCATTCTTCTCCCGGCATTCCTTCACAAACTCTTGGTCAGCGATGGAAGCCTTGGCAGCCGCTTGACCAAAGCGGGACGTATTAAACGGTTCGCGAACCCGGTTAATTAACTGAATAACCTCCGGCTGTCCAACGCCATAACCGATCCGCAAGGAAGCAAGGCCATAAATTTTGGAGAACGTGCGCAGCACGATTACATTTGGATATTTGTCGAGCAGACTGATGCCATTTGTATAGGATCCGTCGGTGACGAATTCCGTGTAAGCCTCATCGAGCACAACGAGTACATGACCCGGAACGCGGTCAAGGAAAGATTTCAAAGCATTGTCCGAAACAATGGTGCCTGTCGGATTGTTTGGATTGCAAATCCATACGATCTTTGTCTTCTCGCCGACTTTAGCGAGCATTCCCTCTAGATCATGCGTGCCGTCCTGCAGCGGGACTTCTATAATCGTCGCTCCTTCGATCTGTGAATTTGTAGCGTAAACGGAAAAGGTCTGATCAGCCATGACCGTTTCGTCCCCAGGCAGCAAAAATGCACGGCAGATTAAAGCGATCACTTCATCCGAGCCGCAGCCAAAGAGGATTTGTTCCCGCTTCACGCCCAGATGGGCTGCAAGCACCTCTGTTAATTCTGCGGAGCTGCCGTCAGGATATTGCGTGATGTTGACAAATTCTGCTTCAATTGCCGCGCGTGCACGGGGAGAGCAGCCATATGGATTTTCGTTGGAGGCCAGTTTTATAACTTCATCCAAGCCTAATTCCTTTTTGACTTCCTCAGCAGGCTTACCTGGCTGATAAACAGGAAGATTGACTATTCGGGATTTTGGAAGCATCAGAAGTTCCTCCTTCAATAAAAAACTATGATTTTAATTGTGCCACAAAATCACGGATTTGCAATAAGCCCTGTGACTTTGTTTCTTTATTTTGCAAAAGAGGAATGGATTCCTCGATTTTGCGCACGATCGCACTGCCGATCACGACGCCGTCGCAAATTTCCGAGAAGCGGCGCACCTGCTCCCTACTTGAAATCCCGAAGCCGATCGCCACGGGCAAATCCGTTTGGGCTCTGACGCTACGTATGAAATGCTCTACACCCTCGAAGAACGAGGTTCTTTCCCCGGTAACGCCAAGGGACGAGACGCAGTAGATAAAGCCTCTGGCCGAAGACATAATCCGGGCGATTCGGTCGTTCGAGGTCGGCGCAACGAGGGGTACGAGCCTGATATTGGCCGCATCCGCAAATGCAAGCACCTCCTTCGACTCTTCATAAGGCAAATCAGGAATGATGAGTCCGCTGATTTCTGCCTCCTGCAGCATGGTGAAGAAACGCTCAAGTCCAATTTGCATCGCGGGATTATAGTAAGTAAAAAGGACGAATGGCATCGTCACTCCACGTTCTTTGGCCTTGCGCGCGACATTTAGACAAGTCTCAATCGTAATTTCGCGTACAAGAGCCCGCTCGGATGCGCGTTGAATAACAGGCCCATCGGCTAGCGGATCAGAATATGGAACGCCGAGCTCCACAATGTCGGCCCCGGCTTCCTGAAGAGCCACGAGTATATCTACGGTCGTCTCGGGATCCGGGTCTCCGACGGTAATAAACGGCATAAGTGCTGTTCTGCCCTCGGCCTGAAGCCGCTCAAAAGTCAAATCCAAACTGTTTAATGCCGCTGCATTCATGAGTGCTCCGCTCCTTCCGTATAAGCCATGATCGACTCGACATCTTTATCCCCGCGTCCGGACAAGCAGATGACGATAATTTCATCCTTGCTCATCTCGGGGGCCAGCTTCGTGACCTGAGCCACGGCATGCGCGGACTCGAGTGCGGGAATGATACCCTCAGTGCGGCTTAGCAGTCCAAGCGCGTCCAAAGCTTCGGCGTCCGTAATCGGTACATACTTAGCTCGCTTGATATCCTTTAAATACGAATGCTCCGGACCGACACCAGGGTAGTCAAGCCCTGCCGATATGGAATGTGCAGGCAGCACTTGCCCATGATCATCCTGAAGCAAATAGCTCATCGAGCCTTGGAATACCCCTTTTGTCCCCTTTGTCATCGTGGCCGCGTGATATTCGGTGTCAACCCCTCTTCCGGCTGCTTCCACACCGATCAATTGAACGGACGTATCCTGGACGAATGGATAAAACATGCCGATAGCGTTGCTGCCTCCACCTACCGCTGCAACGAGCATATCGGGCAGCCGCCCTTCCGCTTCGATCATTTGCCGGCGCGTCTCATCCCCGATAATCCGCTGGAAATTGCGCACCATCATCGGATAAGGATGCGGCCCTGTTGCCGATCCAAGAATGTAAAACGTATCCTGAACGTTGCTCACCCAGTAGCGGAGCGCTTCGTTGCAAGCATCCTTCAATGTCCGCGTACCGGACATGACAGGCACTACCTCGGCTCCTAGCAGCTTCATTCGAAATACGTTAAGCTGCTGGCGCTTCGTATCCTCTTCGCCCATGAACACCTTGCACTCCAATCCGAGCAATGCGGCTACCGTTGCTGTCGCTACGCCATGCTGTCCAGCACCGGTCTCCGCAATCACCTTGTTCTTGCCCATCCGCTTGGCCAGCAAGGCTTGCCCGATCGCGTTATTGATTTTATGAGCGCCCGTATGGTTCAGATCTTCGCGCTTCAAATATATTTTGGCACCGCCCAAATGCTCCGTCAGACGCTCGGCATAATAGAGCGGTGTTTCCCTGCCCGAATATTGCTTCAGCAAATAGCGGATGTCCCCTAAAAATTCAGGATCATCCTCGTATTTACGGTATGATTCCTCCAATTCAATGAGCGCGTTCATTAATGTTTCCGGTACGTATCGTCCGCCAAAGGGACCAAAGCGCCCCTGTTCGTCAGGTACTTGCGTCATTTCCCCTTCACCCTCTCCACGAATGCTGTAACCTTAGTAATATCCTTTACTCCGTCCGTTTCTACGCCGCTGGACACGTCTACCCCATCTGGCGAAAGGCAGCTGATCAGCTCCTCCACATTGCCGGGATGAAGTCCGCCTGCGGCCAGAAACTCAATCTGATGCTGGCTGGCCCATGCTTTGTAAGGCTCCGCCCGTTCCCAGGCAAAGGTCTTTCCCGATCCCCCGCCATAGAGGGGGTCATACGTATCCAGCAGCAAACCGTCAATCACGCCTTCATAGCCGGCCAACGGGCGTTCATGATGAATCGATCCGTCATCCTTCACCGACAGGGCTTTAAAAATCTTCACCCCGAACGCTTGCTTCACTTCCCGGCAAAAATCAGGCGTCTCCGTGCCATGCAGCTGTATTATATCGAGAGGAGCCTCCGCTAAAATTTGCGAAAGCTCCGGTAAAGTCGGATTAACGAACACGCCAACGCTTGCTGGTGCGGTTCCTACGATCCATTCCTGTAGTATAGGAATTAATT
This sequence comes from Paenibacillus lentus, assembly GCF_042714055.1. Lineage (GTDB taxonomy): Bacteria > Bacillota > Bacilli > Paenibacillales > Paenibacillaceae > Fontibacillus > Fontibacillus lentus_A. The sequence goes on along the minus strand of NZ_JBHGVC010000003.1, from coordinate 599,320 downwards.
CAGCAGCCTGAGCACCGCTTACCTGGCGCTTGCTCTTGGCGAACACAAAGCCAATGTAATCTATAGGTAAGTGTATCATAGATTTTAGCACTTCAACGGATTGAAGTCCACAAATTTTTACCGCTGTGCTGCTCATTTTCAAGCGGACTCCCTTCATTCGTAAATTTATTGTCCTGCATTGCTATATGCTCCCATAACCTCATGAACAGCCTGCTCTACATCCAGTTTACGCATGAATGTCTCGCCGATGAGAACGCCTTTAGCGCCGCAGTCTGCTAAAAATTGAATATCCTTCGACGATTGAATGCCGCTCTCGCTAATGAGCGTAATTCCTGCAGGCACCTGCTTCGCTAAATCCGCCGTCACTTGCAGCGTCGTCTCAAACGTCTTCAAATTGCGATTATTAATGCCGATCAGCTTCGCCGTTCCTAGGCCGAGTACACGCTCCAGTTCGGTATCATCATGGACTTCCACCAAAGAGTCGAGTCCGAGCGAAGCCGCGATTTGCAAATAATCCCGCAGCTGAGCATCATCCAAAATAGCCGCAATAAGCAGCACGGCATCCGCGCCGAGCAATCTTGCCTCATAAATTTGCCGTTCATCGATAATAAAATCCTTCCGCAGCAGCGGAAGCTGAACCGCGTCGCGGATGGCCTGCAAATATTCGCCGCTGCCCTGGAAATATGCTTCATCCGTGAGGACGGAAATACAATCCGCCCCGGCCACCTCATAGCTTCGGGCAATCTCCACCGGATGGAAATCCGGGCGAATCAAGCCTTTGGAAGGGGATGCCTTCTTTACTTCGGCAATTAAGCCAAGCTCCCGCTTCCGACCTTCTGTCAATGCCCGGTGAAACCCCCGGGTCGGGCCCATGCCGGCAATAAGGCGCTCGGCTTCCTTTTGCGAGAATTGTTCTGCCAGTGCAGCGACTTCCCGCCGCTTCGTTTCCACGATTTTATCAAGATACATAGCTGAGTGCCTCCGTTGTTTGAATTAGCTGCTCCAGTTTGCTGTACGCTTTGCCAGAATCGATCGATTCCCCAGCGATGACGACTCCTTCACGAATGCTGTCCGCCAGACCGGAGACATAAATGCACGCCCCTGCATTGGCCAGTACTACATCGCGGTAGGCGCCTTTCTCTCCTTGCAGCACCCGCCGAATAATGTCCGCATTCGCAGCCGGATCGCCGCCCATCATCTCGCTAAGCGGGTAAGTTCCAAGGCCAAGATCGGTTGGATGCAGTTCATAGGTCGTTACGGCTCCGTTTCTCAATTCCGAAATACGCGTCGCTGAAGAAATACTGATCTCATCCAATCCCTCGTGACTCGTCACGACCAGCGCACGCTTCAGTCCCAGCTCCCTTAATACTTCAGCTACAATTTCCGTTTTATCCCGATCATAAATGCCCAGTACCTGGCGATCCGCTCCAGCTGGATTCGTTAACGGGCCAAGCATATTGAATACCGTGCGCACGCCCAGCTCTTTGCGCGGAGCCGCGGCATATTTCATGGACGGATGATAGAGCTGGGCGAAGAGGAAGCAGATGCCGATATCGTCCAAGCAATTTTTCGCCTGATCTGCGCTAAGGTGAATATTAACGCCGAGTGCTTCCAGCACATCTGCGCTTCCGGCGCGGCCCGATGCCGAGCGATTGCCATGCTTGGCGACCCGTACGGATACCGATGAAGCGACGATGGCCGATGTCGTAGAAATATTGAATTTGTGAATCCCGGAGCCCCCGGTACCGCATGTATCCAGCAGTTGTTTCGTTTCCGTGTTCAGCCGGTTCGCGTGATTGCGCATCACCTCGGCAAATCCGGCTATTTCGTCGACGGTCTCACCTTTTATACGAAGAGCTGTCAGGAGCCCGCCAATCTGGGCGTGCGTCATTTCACCGTTCATCAACATTTCCATTACGCCACGCGCTTCTTCCCGTTCTAAATTCTGACCTTGTATTAAACGGTTAAGTACCGATTGCAGCATTTGCTGTCCGCTCATCACTCTTCCTCCTCATCCCTTTAAGGGGTATATTCATACAAATAATCTTGGTTAATGACCGCTCCATCGCCCGATTCGGACGGGAACATCGCTTCGGCGGTCCGAATTGCCTTAAGCAGCGCCTTCGCCTTATTCATCGATTCCTGATATTCATTCTCCGGCAGCGAATCCCATACGACTCCGCCTCCGGCCTGCACATAGGCCTTGCCGTTCTTAAAGACGATCGTCCGAATTGTAATGCAGGAGTCCATATTTCCGGAGAAACCGAGGTAGCCGATCGCTCCGGCATAAGTGCCGCGAGCTTCGCGCTCCAGCTCGGCGATGATCTCCATCGCCCGCAGCTTCGGTGCCCCTGACACAGTGCCTGCCGGAAGGCAGGAGATGAAGGCATCGAAAAAGTCCTTGTCGCCCCGCAGTTTGCCGGATACCTTGGACACCATATGCATGACATGGGAGTAACGCTCGATATCCATGTAGTTCTCGCATTTTACCGTTCCAAATTCGGATACGCGCCCCAGATCGTTCCGTCCGAGATCGACCAGCATCACATGCTCGGCACGCTCCTTCTCGTCCTGCAGCAAATCCGCCTCTAGCGCCAAGTCTTCCTCCGTCGTCGCTCCTCTCGGCCGCGTTCCAGCGATGGGCCGCGTCTCGACGCGGTCGCCTTCCACCTTAACGAGCGCTTCGGGGGAAGTGCCGACGATGATCTCCTCGCCCATTTTCAAATAATACATATAGGGGGACGGATTCATCGTACGCAGAACGCGGTAGACATGAAGCGGATCGACCTCCGTCTCAATGTGGAAGCGCTGGGACAGCACCACCTGAAAAATGTCGCCTGCCCGAATATATTCTTTGCCTCTCTCCACCATATCGAGATATTGCTGCTTGGTCATGTTCGATTGAATCTCACCCAATTCTATGTCGACGGGAACCGGTCTGCGGTTGAGTCTCTCGCCCGGCCCTTCATCCAGCAGCAAATCCGCCATTTCATCCAGCGCCTGCTGCGCATTGGCATAGGTGCGGCGGATATCTTCATCGCTATCGCCCTCCTGGACGTGAACGTTGGCTACGAGCAGAATGTGCTGCTTGACGTGGTCGAACACGATCACCCGGTCGCAGAACATAAACTGAATGTCCTGCAAATTCATATCATCGACTTCATGGGCCGGCAGATTCTCATAATACTGCAGCAAATCGTAACCGAAAAATCCGATCGCCCCGCCCGTAAACGGCGGCAATTCCGGCAGCTTCGGGCTGCGGTATTTCCGCAGGATTGCTTTCAGCTCCTCCAGCGGCTTGCCGGGAAGCTCCGTCTGCTCGCCCGCCTGCTCAATGACCACCTTGCCCTTTTTCGCCTTGACCATCATGAAAGGATCCGTTCCGATGAAGGAATATCTGGCCCACTGAATTCCTCCCTCTACACTCTCCAGCAAAAATGCCTGCTCCCGCTGAGCAACCCGGCGGAAAATGCGGATTGGCGTCTCCATATCAGCCAGCAGCGGACGTACGATCGGAATTAGATTGTATTGCTTAGCCAGTTTGATTACCTCTTCTACATGCGCGGTTGTCATGTCCTTCACTTCCTTCTCCTCAACATTTATGATGCCTCAAGCTGCGATGTGATCTCGTTGTCGTAAAATAAAAAAACCTCTACCGAGGTAGAGGTTTGGATAGATTCGCAAATCATGTACGGCTACGCAGATATTTTGAATCGTACAAGAAGCAACAAGCCAGAAACGAAAGCGGCACCCCAGTTTATGATAGTACACAGGCGCATGGCCAGCCCATCATACACGGCGTCCGAAATCGTTCGAAATCCATGACTTATGTTCTCGTATCTTCGTTCAAGAATACTGCAACTCAGCTCTACTCTGCTCTGCTCATCTACAACTCTACTCAGCTCATAACACACTAGCAAGACTAAATTCTGTATTAAATATACATGATTCCTCGTTCATTGGCAACCGTTTGGTGCTAAAAAATTCTAGGAGCCTGACGCTGCCAAATCCGGGCGCAAGCTCTTCGCCTCATTCAAGTACACATGCTTCATCTCGCGCTGGCTCTTGTTCGTGTTCACTTGAATCAGCAGGCGAATGCACATCGGCAAGCTGCCTTTGACCGGAATTTCAGTAGAACACATTAAGGGAACGAGTTCCCACCCCTTTAGCACGCGAATTGCGCGGGCGGGAAAGGTCGCATCCAAATCGGCCGTTACTGTAATCCATACGCTGCAGATGTCCTCCGGCTCAATCTCGTTTCGAGCGACAATATCCTTCAGGAGAACGGCTGTTTCCTGCAAAATTTCCTTTTCCTCATTACGGGTAACTGTCGTAGCTCCCCGAATCCCCCGATTATACATGCTGCCCTTCCTCCTTCAATTGAGTAATCACTTTACGCACTTCATCCAATGTCATATCAGATACGATTTCTACCTCTCCGATGCGGACAGGCAGTACGAAGACGATCTTATTTTCTTTGAATTTCTTATCGTGTAGCATCGCCGAAATGATATCATCATCGTTCAGATGGCGGGGCATCGTGGTCGGCAAGCCGAATTTACTTAACAGAGCTGTCGTCTCCGTGTAAATGGAACGATCTCTGCCTCGATTGACGGCGAGAAGCGCCGAAGCAGCCATTCCGATCGATATCGCCTCGCCATGCAGGAACTCGCCATATCCGCCGATGGCCTCAAGCGCATGCCCGATCGTATGGCCCAAGTTCAGAATCGCCCGGAGACCCTGCTCCGTTTCATCGGAGGACACAACCTTGGCTTTAATGGAGCAGCCCTCCGTCAATCCGTAAATAAGCGCTTCCCGATCCAGCGCCAGCAATCGTTCTGCGTTATCTCGGCACCAATAGGCGAATTGCTCATCCCAAATCAAGCCGTGCTTGACCATTTCGGACAAGCCCGAGCGAACATCGCGTTCCGGCAAGCTCAGCAGCGTATCTACATCGTATAGCACCATCGTAGGCTGATGGAATGCGCCGATCATATTTTTGGCGAGGCGATGATTGACCGCCACTTTGCCGCCAACGCTGCTGTCATGTGCCAGTATCGTGGTCGGCATCTGCACGAAATGCACGCCGCGCATAAAGGACGCCGCTACAAAGCCCGCCAAATCGCCGACTACTCCGCCACCCAAAGCGACGACGGTTGATTTGCGGTCAAGCCCCCCCTCAATCGCCGCGGTCATTACCTCTTCAAACACGTCCAGCGACTTTGATTTCTCCCCGGCTTTAACCACGGAACTGACAGTGTGGTACCCGCTGGCCTGCAGCGAACTCTCGACCACATGCAAATATTTCGGAGCGATATTCTCATCGGACACGATCAATATAGGACTTTTCGTCGTCAATCGGTGCTGCTGAAAATATTCCCCGGACTTATGAAGCAAACCCTCGCCAATATAAATGGGATATGATCGATCCCCCAAATCTACCGTTAACGTTCTCATTAATAACTCTCCAACTGTTTTTTGTAGTTTTGCACATTGCGTTCGATCTCTTCCATAGAGTCCCCGCCGAACTTCTCAAGGAACGCCTTAGCCACTTCCCAGGCCACAACATGCTCCATCACGACGCTTGCCGCTGGAACTGCACATGCATCGGAACGCTCTACCTGCGCCGTAAACGGTTCCTTCGTATCGATATCCACGCTTTGCAGCGGCTTATACAGCGTAGGAATGGGCTTCATCACGCCACGAACCACAATAGGCATTCCGTTCGTCATTCCGCCTTCAAAACCGCCAAGGCGGTTGCTGGCCCGGTGATACCCGCGTTCGGGAGTGTACAGGATTTCATCATGAACCTGAGACCCAGGAAGTCTTCCCGCTTCAAAGCCGATGCCGATTTCAACCCCTTTGAAAGCATTGATCGACATAACGGCCTGAGCGATTCTGCCATCCAGCTTGCGATCATACTGTACATGGCTGCCGAGGCCCACAGGGACGCCCTCTACGATACATTCTACTACGCCGCCGATCGAATCGCCGTCCGCTTTGATCCGATCAATGTAAGCCTCCATCCTCTTCTCGGTCTCCAGATCGGCAACACGTACGGTCGACGCTTCGGTGACTCGGATCAATTCATCGATCGGCAGGCTGTGGGCCGGCGCTTCGATCTCTCCAATGCGGATAACTTGGCCGGCGATTTTGATCCCGAAATGTCCAAGCAGCTGCTTGGCTACAGCTCCGCATGCTACGCGAATCGCCGTCTCGCGCGCACTGGAACGCTCCAGAACGTTGCGCAGATCCTTATGACCGTATTTCAACCCGCCATTCAAATCCGCATGTCCGGGACGGGGACGATGTACACGCCGCTTCTCCTCGTCCGTGCCTTCTATCGGCTCAATGTTCATAATGCTTTTCCAATGCTTCCAGTCATTATTCTCTACGACGAGAGCGATAGGCGCCCCCGTTGTATAGCCATGGCGTACCCCGCCTACAATTTGAGCCGTATCCTTCTCGATCTGCATTCGCCGACCTCTCCCGTACCCTTTCTGGCGACGGGCAAGCTCAAAATTAAGCGCTTCGAAATCCAGTACAAGATTGCTTGGCATACCTTCGATAATGGCTGTAAGCTGAGGGCCATGCGTCTCTCCTGCCGTCAAGCATCTTAAGCTCATGATGCGTTCCCCCTTTAAACTTCTAAACGGTAAAGAGCTAAAATCCGAACATATCTTTGCTAATTATAGTATACGTCCTTTCCTTTTGACAAGGAAGCCCTCGCGGGGGTTCGGGGCAATCGGCGAACTCCCCCGCTTAATAAAAACGCACCGCAGCTACTGTCCTAACAGTAACTGCGGTGCGTTGGATTGCGTTTCTATGACCGAACTAGCTGGAAGCCGGACGGTTATTCGTTGAAGCAGCGACAATTCGCAGCGAATCAGCCGGCAAGTCAAGCAGTCCGTTTAACTGGCCCCGTTCCACGCCAAGCACTTGTGCGCATTCCTGAGGCGTCAGGAAGCCCCTCCGATAAGCATCGATCACTTTTCTCTTATCCACGACTAACCCTCCACGACATTGGATATTCCAAGTATCGGGCAAGACTCGCACGAATATACATCATTCTTTCTTGCGGTAGAAAAAAGTTTCCGAAGCCTCCAAGCCATAAATGCCGGGAGAGAATATTTGCTCCGTACTGCCAACAAACAATATGCCGCCTGGACGAAGCGCCTTGGCAAATCGGTGATACAGCCGCTGCTTGGCTTCCTCCGTGAAATAGATCATGACGTTGCGGCATACGATGAGATCAAAGCCTTCTTCAAAATCATCAAGCAGCATATTTTGCTTCTTGAATGTAACCGCCTTCTTCAGCTTGTTATCAAAACGGTACATCATGCCCTCCGGCGTAAAATACCGTTTCGCTACATCGGGCGGGACATCCTTGAGCGAGCGCTCCAAGTATAAACCCTCTGCTGCCTTCCCAAGCGCACCATCATCGATATCGGTTGCCAGCAAATATGTATTCTGCAGAAGACCATGGTCGTTCAGGATCATCGCCAGCGTATACGGTTCTTCTCCAGTCGAGCAAGCCGCGCTCCATACCCGCAGCCGAGATTTTCCGGCCGTCAGCCCGGGCAAGACAGTATCTCTCAGCGTCTCCCACCGATTCGGATTTCTCCAGAACTCCGACACATTGATCGTCATTTTATCCAAAAACTCGTAGAATAGCGTCTTATCTGTCGTCATCGCCGAGTGAAATGCCGAGAAGGTCGAAAACCCATTCTTATTACGAAGCGTCGTTAAGCGCCGTTTCATTTGAGCCTCTTTGTACTGCGCCAAATCTATCCCTGTTTGCTGTTTAATATTACGGATGAAACCTAAGTAGTCCGGATCAGGTGCGCCATCCTGGTTCAAGCGAACCGGATCAGATGTCAACTCTCTCATATCCATGGATCTATGCTTCTGGAGTAATTAAGTATTTCGTGAGGCTCGAAGAAGTTGGCGATTTCCCGTTCTGCGCTCTCCAAGCCGTCCGAGCCATGAATGAGATTAAATGGCGTATGAGCCGCGAAATCACCACGAATCGTGCCTGGCAAGGCATCCGTAACCTGAGTTTTGCCGATCACCATCCGAGATAATGTAATGACATCATCCCCCTGCCACACCATTGCAAACACCGGACCAGACGTAATGAAGCGTACCAAGCTTTCAAAGAAGGGCTTGCCTTCATGCTCGGCATAATGACGTTTAGCCTGCTCTTCCGTAACGTGCACAAGCTTGCCGGCAATCAGCTTCAGTCCCTTGTCTTCAAAGCGGCTAACGATTCTTCCTACCAACCCACGCTGAACCCCATCCGGCTTAACCATTAAAAATGTCCGTTCCATGGTTTACCTCCCATAATGTTGTCACAATGAATACTTCGACTAATTATTACATCCTTTATGCAATGACTACAGCGTATTTTACCAGAAAAAAGGTAACGAGGGTACCACAAAATTCACGTTCTCAAGGAGCTTCCTCCTAGTAGGAACGTTTATTCACGAATAGAGCAATCTCCTTCAAATGAGTTCTTGCCTTGCTCTCCGGAAGCTGCTCCAAAGCTGCTAAAGCCTTATCGGTAAAAGTCTCTGCCAACTGCTCCGCTTGCGCTATGCCGGGGCCCGATTTGATAATATTTATCGCTTCCGAAATGTGGTCTGCGCCGGCCCCGCTGCGTATCCCGCCGATCGCCTCAAGCAAAGACTTCTTTAGCTCCGGGCGTTCAAGCGTATAAATAACTGGAATAGTAATATTTCCTTGACGCATATCACTTCCCGGCGGCTTGCCGATGCTCTTCTCCGTACCGCACAGGTCGAGCAGATCATCGCGGATCTGGAAAGCCATGCCGATATTGTAGCCATATCGATACAGAAGCGAGCTGATTTGAGGAGAGGCCCCCGCCACAACCGCTCCGAGCTGGCAGCTGATCGCGATCAACAGGGCGGTCTTGCGGCGGATCCGCAATAGATAATGGCGAACCGACTGATCGGTATTGAAGAAATCGCGAATCTGCTCCATTTCGCCGATCGACATTTGCACGAGCGCCTTGGACAAAATTTGGTGTACCTCCGGATCGGGCAGCTGAGTGGCCAGCATTAAAGCTTTGGCATAAATATAGTCCCCCGTATACATCGCAATTTTATTGTCCCATTTTGCCTTAACCGTCGGCTTGCCCCGCCGCGTTCCGGCATCATCGATTACATCGTCGTGAACGAGCGATGCCGAGTGAATCAGCTCAAGCGGTACAGCCACGTACTGCAGCCGATTTAAATCATACGTGCCGAATTTGCCGCCCAGCAGCACGAAAATCGGACGCAGCCGTTTGCCTCCCGCTTTCAAAAGATGGAGCGAGGTTTCATTCAGCAGCTCCTCATCGCCTTCGATGCTCCGGTACAACTGCCGTTCGATGAAGTCCATATCTTTCTTCAATGTACCGAAAATATCCATTAGTTTCATTCTTTCACCCGTATCAACGTATTGTCACTCCATATATTCATTCTTACCTCGTGTTCCAGAAGTCCCAGCTCACGAGCATAAGAGAAGTATAATGCTAATCCATTCTGCTGTTCATCGTTAAAATCATAACATAAATTGTTAAAATAATGGCGCCAATATTGGGGTGTCCCGCCGATCAGGCGGCATGCCTGCTCCACTAGCGGGCCTAAGTCGTTCAAGCTCCGGCGTTTGCTATCTTCAAATGCGGAGCATACACGCGATAGAAAGACAGGATTCTCCTCCGCGAAAGATTTCTGCACGGCCCATACCGCAAAGGTCATTCCGTAGCCTGTCCACCTCTTCCAGACTTCCCCTAAATCCGTCACGATATAATCATGATCCCGCCATGAGGCTTCAATCGCATGATCGCCAATGAGCAAAGCCGCGTCGCTGTCCTCCATCATGGCTTCCAGATTCGGTTCGCTGTCCCAGTACGTCGGTTTCCCGCCATAGGCCTTCTCCATAATAATCTTAAGCAGATTAACGGAGGTCGCTGATGTGTTGGTCAAGGCGATTACTCCGCTGCCAATCTCCTCCGGCGGCTTCCGGGAAAATAACAGAATGGAATTCACCGGGCCGTCCGAGCTTACGGACAAGCCCGGCAGCAGCAAGAACTGCTCCCAGCCCAATCCGAAGGAAAATGAGGATACCGGTGCAAGGTCGAGCTCGCCGCTCAGCATTCCCCGGTTCAGCAGCGAGGGAACCTCCGTCACGAGGCGAGGGCTGCCGGGCAGACTCTCCGTATTAAAATAATGAAATATCGGCCAGACATTACTATATTTTATTCGTCCAATCAACACGTCGTCATTGTCCCTGCTCTTCACTTTGCTCCCCCCATCTGGTAAACAGGTTATGTTCTATTCTTAAGCTGTCGAGTACTTTACCAACCAAGAAAGAGATCAGGTCATCGATATTCTGCGGCCCGAAATAAAATGCCGGCATGGCCGGAACGATACGTACTCCAAGCCTGGCCAGCTTCAGCATATTCTCCAAATGGATCGCATGCAAAGGCGTTTCGCGCGGAACTAAGACGAGCGGACGTCCTTCCTTCAGCATCACGTCCGCTGCGCGGGTCAGCAGATTATTCGATGCGCCGTGAGCAATTCCAGACAGGGTTCCCATGGAGCACGGCATGACTATCATACTATCGATGAGATACGAGCCGCTTGCAATCGAAGCGCCGATATCGGCAATCGGGTGATAGATATACTGCCCCGGGAAGTCTGCAAAGTGCTCGCGAAGCACGGCTTCGCGATCTGACGTTTTCCAGCCCAGCTCCTCCTTGATCACTCTCCAGCCCGCATTCGTTATGACGAGATGCACGTCGAAGCCCAGCTGCAGCAAAGACTGGATCAGCTTCACGCCGTAGATCGAGCCGCTGGCACCCGTGATTCCTACAACCATCCCTCTTCGTCTATCTGAGCTGTTTTCCATCAAGAGTGACGCACCACCAAATCTATCAATGTAAACGAGAATACCACGATGCTAAGTACGCCATTCATCAGGAAGAAGGAGGTCTGCAGGCGGCTAAGATCGCCCGGCGATACGATATAATGCTCATAAAATAAGATGAGATAAGCGATAATCATTCCGGCGATATACCACCAGCCCAGATCGCTAAGCAGCAGCAGAGCGATAAAGCCGATAGCGGTTATGATGTGGAAGGCTTGGGCTATTTTCAAAGAGGCCGCAACCCCGAAACGCACCGGGATGGAGTACAGTCCTTCCTTCTTATCGAACTCCACGTCCTGGCAAGCGTAGACGATATCGAAACCGGCTACCCAAAACGTCACGGTAGCAAACAGAATCATCGCTGTAAGATCCACCTTGCCCGTCACCGCCACCCAGCCTCCGAGCGGAGCTAGCGCTATCGTCAAGCCCAGCACGACATGGCAGAGCCAGGTAAAACGCTTGGTGTACGAGTACAGAACGAGCATCACGACAGCAATCGGCAGCAGCTTCATCGCCAGGGGATCCAACTCGGCCGCAGCCCAGAACAGCAGAGCAAACGATAGGATGATAAACACGATGACTTCCCCGATCTTCAGCAGCCCGGCCGGTATTGCCCGGTTCGCTGTACGAGGGTTCTTCTTATCGCTCACCCGGTCAATGAGGCGGTTCAGCCCCATGGCAGCGCTTCTGGCACCGAACATCGCCAGCAGCACCCAGCCGATCTGCTCCCAGGACGGCAGCGTCTGGTGAATCATCACCGAGCCGAGCAGCGAGCCCATAAAGGCAAAGGGCAGGGCAAATACGGTATGTTCAAATTTGATCATCTGCAAAAAAATAACGGCTTTTCTAAGCATAAGGCGTCTCCTTCGTTCCGATATGTAAGGCGACGACTCCACCCGTTAAAGGATACGCTTCGACCTTCTTAAGTCCGATATCACGGAAGATTTGCGCCAGCTCCTCCCTGCCCGGGAACGCGGAGAGCGAATCGGGAAGCCATTTATACTGCTCATAGCGTTTAGCAAACAGTTTGCCAAGCAGCGGCAGTACCTTCTTGAAATAAAAATAATAAATTCCCTTAAACGGCTGCCAGGTCGGCTTGGACAATTCCAGACAGACGACCATCCCCCCAGGCTTGACTACCCGCTGCATTTCGCGAAGCACCTGATGCAGGTCGGGCACGTTGCGAAGACCGAAGCCGATTGTGGCATAGTGAAAAGTATTGTCCTCGAAAGGAAGCGCCATCGCATTTCCCTGTACGAGCGAAATCCGATCCCCCAGCCCGAGCTCATTCACCTTGCGGCTGCCGAACTGCAGCATGTTCTCGCTGAAATCCAGGCCGGTAATGTGTCCGCCGCTGGTTTGAGCCATGCTGATCGTCCAATCGCAAGTACCGCAGCAAAGGTCAATCGCCGTATCCTCCGGAGACATCTTCATCTTGGCCATTGTAAATTTGCGCCAGGCTTTATGCCGACGGAAGCTGATAATATCGTTCATCCTGTCATACTTTGGAGCGATGCTCTCGAATACCGAATGGACGAACTGTTCCTTCGGCTCAGAAGTAGAATTACTCATAATTGTCAATCACCTTACCCTTCCTGCATTGCACGTCGCTGCATGGCCAGCGCGGCACGAAATGGTTCAACAATGGCGGTCAGCTCGGACTGCTCCTTATCGCCCTTCAGCTCCTGTACCAGTGCCTGAACCCGTTCCACGGACTGATGCAGCTTATGAACAAGCTGCTCGTTCACATGATATTTCACGAGAAGCGAAGACCATTCGCGCTTATCGACTTTCCGCCGCGATAGCACTTCCTTGTCCTCGACCGTTCCCGTCTCCATAATGCGAAGATAGGCGTAGCCCTGTCGTTCCTCCGGCAGCATGCTGCTCGCCTTCATTTCGCCCAGCACGACCTCGCAGCGGCTAAGCTCAGCCAACAGCAATCTCCACAGGTTTTGCAGCGGCTTGTCCAGCAAATGGGAGAACGATTGGAACAATCCCATCTTGATATGCGTGCAATCCTTCAAATACTCCTCCGTAGGCAAGAGCTTCTTCAGCTTGTTATACAGGCCTACCTTCAGCCGATTGACTTCACAAATTGCCGAGCTCATGGAGGACACCATTTCAATCTGTCCCGCCTTCGCAAGCAGCTGATAGAACAGGCTGCTAAAATAGTCGCCCGCCAGAACCTTTAGCTGACGGGAGCGCATGCTTCGCTCCTCTTTGCAGGTCGAATCCACATCGATCATATCATGCGTATCGAGTCCAAGCTGAACGAGAAACGCTGCTAACGCCGATGTCTCATACGCCCGTATTTTGCCGTTGTCACGGATGTTTAAAAACATATAAAGCAAACGAACACGGGCAACCGGATAATCCGGAAGCGCCGTGTGGTTGGTAATCATGTCGTATCCGACATACTTATGTGCCATTTCAGTTATGCGATAAGGTTTCATCCTCTGCCTCCGAGCCGCTAATACTGACAATCTCTGCTTTATTTCAGTTGAAATTCAAAGAGATGTCACAATCCTGTCTATTATAGCATATGTTATTTCGCCGCGCACAAGGAACAGCGCTTATTTCACAATAAAATATAAGCCAGCGGCCGCATGCAGTTTACTTATTGATCATCGTCTTCCAAAGGTTCGTTTCCGTGACTCTAAACCAGCTTTTCAATTCATGGTTCAATTCCCGGTTTCCCCAGGTTTGCAGCTCTTTCAGCGCATCATTGGGCCACTCTCCCCGGCGGACGTCTGCAGCCAGCAGCAAATACTTGTTCCCAAGCCACTGATCCTCCGCTATGAACCTTACCAGCAGCCGATGAACGTTGGTCGTGCTCTGAAAGGAGCGGTCAATCGCCTGAGCGAGTCCTTGATAGAGCCGATCGGGATCGCCTGCTCCTTCCGTAACTTTAAAATCAATGGCCAAAATGCTGCCGCTCAGCTCCACCTTATCGACGGGAACAAGCAGCTCCCAAGCGATTAGCTCATCGACAAGGTTATCATTTTTCAGCTCGGCAGGCTGATCGCGCTTCTCCGATACAGCTCCGTGGACGGGCCTAATTTCACCTGCTCTGCCGGCAAGCCAGGATAAAGCCGCCAGCAGCAGGACGCAGCCCATTGAAATGAATACCGCCTGCACAATAATGGTACGCTTCATGAGGCATTCTCCCTTGGTTATGACCTGGTTTTATTCTGCCCATTACAGTCTATACCCCATTGTACAATTAAAAAAAGCAGGCTATGCCTGCAAAATCAAAATCATTCTTCTGTATCGATTCTGCCGTGCTTGGTCATAACGACAGCTTTGCCTCTAATTTTCACCGCCGACGTATGGTCGGTAAATTGAGCGATAAGCACCTCGCCCTTGTCCAGCTTCTCCGTATGATGGAAGCGAGTGTCCTTGCCGCGGGTAAGCCCGATGACCTGAACACCCTGCTCCTTCGCTTTGACGACGAAATAATCACCGTTGTTTACGTTTCGCTCGTCCCCGCTTCCGGCATTCTGATTGTGCTGCTCCATCCTGTGTGATTCCTCCCATCGGATAAATACACTGACGACCTACATTCCCTCTGCATTCTAAAAGAAAAGGCCGTGAACAATCGCCCACGGACTTTTATCAGAGAAGATATGTAGAAATCTTTATTTAATTCCGTCTTTGAGCGCTTTACCTGGTTTGAATGCAGGAATTTTGCTCGCAGGGATTTCGATTTCCTCTCCTGTTTGCGGGTTGCGTCCTTTACGGGCGGAACGTTCGCGTACTTCAAAGTTGCCAAAACCAACCAATTGAACTTTGTCACCATTTTGCAGAGCTGTAGAAATAGCTTCAAATACAGCATCAACCGCTTTAGTTGCATCTTTCTTGGAAAGCTCCGTGCTTTCCGCAACCTGATTTACCAAATCGGATTTGTTCATTAAAATTCACCTCCCATACAAAAATTACATCACTCTGATATTCTGTGTTTCCGTTTTACCGCAGAATATACGTTATTCTACATTATTACTGGAATTTTGCCCAGTAAAAAGTTCATTTGCCCTTATAAACAATGGCGAGGAACAAACTTATAGTAATACAGCCTATCTATAATTTCAAGTTTTTTAAGTCCTAGATCGATTCAACACGTAAAAAGTAATAGATAAAGCAAGCACCAAAACCGAGCCCTTCACGATGTCATGCGCAAAATACTGCACGTTCATCATCGTCAGTCCATTGACGAGAACTCCGATCAATACGGAGCCGATAAAGGTGCCGATAATGTTCGGTTTGCCCGCGCCGAAGACGGAGAAGCCGACGAAGGCGGCGGCAACGGCCTCCATCAGCAGAGGGGCGCCTGCATCGATTTGACCGGAGCCGACCCGAGAGGCGAAAAGCAAGCCGCCGATGGCCGCAAAAACGCCGGACGCCATATAGGCGAACATCCGCACCTTTTTTACTTTGATTCCTGACAAGCGCGCTGCTTCCTCATTGCCCCCCGTAATATAGATTTGGCGGCCATATTTCGTCCTGGTCAGAAATAGATGCACAACGACAACGAAGAATAGGAGCAGAATGACGCTGATCGGAATGCCCAGCACCTCTCCTTGTCCCAGCATCAGGAAGGTTTTGTCCATTTTCCCCGCCGCTTTGCTGCCGTCCGGGAACTGCATATTGTTGTAAATCGTGTAACCCTGGGCGTAGGTCTTCTGTATTCCGGCTATGATATACATCATGGCTAACGTCGCCAGCAAATCCGGGATTCTCATTTTGATAATCAGAAAAGCATTCAACAGGCCGATGAGAGCCCCGATCAACAACGGGAATATAATGACCACATAAAGCGGCATCTGATACCAAATCATCAGTGATGCAGCGACAACCGTTGTCAGCGACACGGTCGAGCCGACGGATAAGTCGAATCCATCCACGGCCAGCGACAGTGTTACACCAATAGCCACGAAGGTGACAATCGCAATGGAATTTAAAATGTCGCTAAGATTGCTATAGGTAAAAAAGTATGGGAGCCTGATCGAGAAAAAAGCAATAACCGCCAAAACAACCGTTATCGTTCCATACCGAAACGTCACATTCATCAATCTATCTTTCACAAGTTTTCCTCCTGTCCACCGCTTGCAAAGTACAATATCTTCTCCAGAGTAGCCTCGCTGCGCTGCATCACGGCTGCGATGCTGCCGTCGTACAATACGGCGATTACATCGCCGATTCCGAGCCCCTCATCCAGCTCGCTCGTCAAATACAGCACGCCTTTGCCTGCGGCCGCCAGTTGACCTATAATGCGGAAAATATCGCTCTTAGCCCCGATATCGACCCCCTTCGTCGGTTCATCGAACAGGAATATATCCGCGTCCTCTCCAGCCACTTGCCGATGGCGACCTTTTGCTGGTTTCCACCGCTTAAATATTTGACTGGCTGCGTCGCCGAAGCTGTCTTGATGCCCAGGGCGGAAATCGTTCGCTCGGCAAGGCCCCGCTCCCGACGGCTAGAAATAAAGCTGAAGCTGCTGATGCGATCAAGCAGCGGCAAGCTGATATTTCGCTCTACGGACTCCTGAATAACGATTCCCTGCTTGCGCCGCTCCTCGGGAACACTCACAATGCCTCCTAGGATCGCGTCTGCCGGCTGTTTGAACAGCTTTCTCCGGCCATGCATATAAATTTCCCCGCCATCCGGGCGATCCGCGCCCGCAAGCATTCTGGCGATTTCCGTCTTACCCGCTCCTACCAAGCCGACCACAGCCACGATTTGCCCGCTGCGCACCTCCAGATCAACACCTTTTACCTTCCGGCCCTGCCGCAGTCCGTTTACACTGAGAACGATATCGCCGATCTCCGTGGAAATTTTCGGAAACTCCTCAGCAAATGTCTTGCCCAGCATTTGGGCGACAAGTCCCTCCATGCTTAATGCGTCTAACGTACCCGAATGCACCTTCTTCCCGTCCCGCATGACGGTGACATAGTCAGCGTGCTCCATCACTTCAGGCAATCGGTGAGTAATAAAGACGCATGCCGCCCCCCGATGCTTGAGCTCATTCAAAATACGGAAGAAGGTATCCGCCTCCGATCCGCTCAGCGGAGCCGTTGGCTCGTCAAAGATGATGACCTTCGCTTCCTGTCTGACGATACGCGCCAGCAGCACCATCTGCTTCTCCGCGATGCTTAAGTCGGCAACCTTCTTCTTGACTGGAATGCTCACTTGCAGCGATGCGAGGATTTGCTCCGCCTCTTGGGCCTGGCGTCTTGGGCTAAGCCAGACCTTGCTATCCGCGGCTCCAATCGCATCCAGCATGACGTTCTCGGCGACCGTCAGCTGAGGAACGAGGCTGGCATCGACCTCCTGATAGACGCAGTGGATACCGAGCTTCTTGGCATCCGCCGGCGACTTATGCTTTACGTGACGCCCATCGAGCAGCATCGTGCCTTCATCGTACTCATAGGCTCCAGCCAGGATTTTCATCAATGTGCTTTTGCCGGCCCCATTGGCCCCGAGCAGCGCATGTACCTCCCCGCTCCTTAAGCTGAAATCCACGCTTTGAAGGGCGGGAACACCGGCAAACGACTTCGTGATTCCCGTCATTTCCAGCACATATTGTTGTTCAGTCGTTTTTTCCGCTAATGCCACTTAACAGCACTCCCCACTTAAAAAGCGCGCCTCTCGGCGCGCTCTTTGCATTTTACAGCCCTAGCTCCTTACTCTACGCCGTACTCTTTCATCCACTCCTGAATGCCTTGCTTGGATCCTCCCCAGCCCTCTACATACTGGGACAGGTCATCCGTGGATACTTGCTCGTCAGGCAAGGCATCCCGCTTAACAAGCACCGCCTGCAGAACTACCTTATCCTCCGCGTCATCGCCATGCAGCTTCTGATACGCATATCTGACTTGCACCCGGCCGATATCCTTCGGATCTACGGCTGCGGAAGCGACCCACGGGCTGGTAGGATCTTGAATGATTTGCAAATCCTCATCGCTCAAGTCAATGCCGTATACTTTAATCTCGTCACGGCCGGCGAGCTGAATCGCTCTGGCCGCACCTTTGGCAAATTCATCCCAAGCTGCCCATACCGCCGTAATTTCACCCTTCGGATATCTCTTCAAAATAGCTTCCATTTGCGTTTGTGAATCGAGTGCCGGATTGGATGCCGTTCCAAAGCTGGCGATTTCTTTAATCTCCGGATTTTCCTCTAGAAACTTCTTATATTCCACGTCCCGGCGCTCCATCGGCGCAAAGCCGGCAACCCATACCTTGACGATATTTCCTTTGCCGCCCGAATCCTGCTTCAGCTGCTCCAGCGATAATGCCGCCATGCTTTGATCATCCTGGGATAGGACGGTCACACCGGGCACTTCTACAAGCGCATCGAATACGACAACCGCAATCCCCTTCTCTACCGCTTTCTTGATGCCTGGCTCCAAAAACTCAGCCGCGCCGTGATCGGTTAAAATAATGTCAAAATTTTGATTGACCGCCGATTCGAGCAACGAGGACATTTTCGCTTTATCATTTTCTGCCACGAATGTGGTCAGTTCTCCGCCGAACTTCTTCACTTCCTCCGTTACGCCCTGCACATACTGCTGCGAGAACGTACCTGTATTGAACTCCATGATGAGCGCTACCTTCTTGCCTGCAAGCTCTTTCCCGCTGACGTCTACAGCATTTCCCTGCTCAGCCGCTGATGCCGGTTCTGTTCCTGGCGCTGGTGCGGGCTCTTTCTTGATGCCGCATGCGCTGACGACGAGCACTAGCAGCAGAATTAACGCTGTCGTCCAGGATTTTTGCCAAAATGTGACTTTCTTCATGGTTTCTCCCCCTTGATATATGTATCTTTAAAATCTTTATAAATTAATATATATCTTAAAACCAAGTATGTAAATCGGTTTTTACTATTTTATTAAAATAAAAAACCGCACACAGCCTTTTCAGCTTGGTGCACGGTTGGGAATAGTTTATTTTTCTATAAAATTATGGCGATTAATCCGCCCGAGCCTTCATTGATAATCCGGCCCAGCGTCTCCTGCAGTTTATAGCGGGCATTGTCCGGCATCATGGCGATTTTGCCTTGAATTCCTTCCCTCACGATGGAGTGCAAGGAGCGGCCAAAAATATCGGATTCCCAAATTTTAATCGGATCATTCTCAAAGTCCTGCATCAAATAACGAACCAATTCCTCGCTTTGCTTCTCCGTGCCAATGATCGGAGCAAATTCAGACTCCACATCCACCCGGATCATATGAATCGATGGAGCCGTCGCTTTGAGGCGGACCCCGAATCGGGAGCCTTGGCGGATGAGTTCCGGTTCATCCAGCGCCATTTCTGCAAGGGACGGAGCAGCGATGCCGTAGCCGGTCGTCTTGACCATTTCCAACGCTTCCGCGAAGCGGTCATATTCCTTCTTCGCATGCGTAAACTCCTGCATCAATTGCAGCAAGTGATCCTTGCCTCTGATTTCAACGCCGACTACCTCCATGAGAATTTGATCATACAGATCGTCCGGCGCGTATAAATCAATTTCCGCTACGCCCTGCCCCATGTTCAGGCCGCTGAGCCCGGCGCGATCAATGAATTCATATTCAAGGAAGTTGCTGACGACCCGGTCGACGTCACGAAGGCGCCGGATATCTTTAACCGTATCGCGAACCGAATTCTCGTAATTGCTGCGCAGCCAATGGTTTTCATTCAGCACCATAACCCAGCTAGGCAGATTCACATTCACTTCGTGTACCGGGAATTCGTAAAGCACTTCACGCAGGACGCCTGTTACGTCCTCCTCCGTCATCGTTGCGGCACTTAAAGCAATAACCGGAATATCATATTTGACGGCCAGTTCCCCGCGAAGCTGCTGTGCTTCCTCGCTTGTCGGGCGCGTAGAGTTAATGACGAGAACAAACGGCTTGCCGACTTCCTTCAGCTCGGCTATGACCCGCTCTTCGGATTCAACGTAGGAATAGCGCGGAATGTCCGCGATCGTGCCGTCAGTGGTCACTACGACGCCTAACGTCGAATGCTCTTGAATGACCTTGCGCGTACCGATCTCCGCTGCTTCCTGGAAAGGAATCGGCTCCTCGAACCATGGCGTAGAGATCATACGCGGGCCATTCTCATCCTCGTAGCCTTTAGCTCCTTCGACGGCATAGCCAACACAATCAACGAGCCGTACATTCACTTCCAGCCCTTCTGCTACTTTGATTTGCACGGCATTATTGGGCACGAATTTCGGCTCGGTCGTCATGATTGTCTTGCCGGCTGCGCTTTGCGGAAGTTCATCCACTGCACGGATCCGATCCGCTTCGCTGGAAATGTTCGGCAGAACGACCGTTTCCATGAAGCGTTTAATAAAGGTCGATTTTCCGGTACGGACGGCTCCGACCACACCAAGATAGATATCTCCTCCGGTGCGTTCGGCAATGTCCTTGTAAATGTCCACTTTCTCCAATACCAATGATATCCCCTCCTCAAAATTCGCCGAAGGAAAAATGCTTTGAGAGCATCCGCTTCGCTATTTGCAACAACTCGTACATTCATTTGGACTAGTAACATCATATGTAGCAAATGCACTATTATGACGGATTATACCGTCCAAGCCTACTTTTTTTTGCTATGCCGCTGCGACCTGCCGCACCACGGCTTCCGCCATATCACCATTGTATGCTCGCTGCTTGATTCCTATGACATATGAAAAATGCCTTCCTATGAACGGATCATAGAAAGGCATAAATAACAATATCGGCTTATAGCGCTTATGCAATTCAGTTTTCGATTTGAGCTACGGGCGTGCCATCCTTCCAAGCATAAGGCAGGGACTTCACCGGTACGAAGAAGGATTGCTCCGTTAACAGGGCTCTAAGATCGGAATGCTCCTCGCCGACCGCCATGCCGGATTTATCGACCGCTTGCATAATATCCCAAGCATAATCGACATATACGCGCCCTTCTCCATCGATCAAATAGGGCAGAGGCTGTCTTGAAAATACGCTAAGAAGCGCATGCTCTTCCCCGCGGATTTTCGGCAAATCGACCTCATGAAGACCTGGATACACTTCTGCGTCTCCCAATATCGGCCACTGTCCCAGATGAGATCTTCCGTACTGATCCACAAGTCTTTGAACATCGTTTACTTTCTGCACCGTAACTAAATCCATCACCTTGACCGTCGGATCGACCTCCTCATTAATGACGAGAAAATAAGCGCTTCCCCCCTGCTCGAAGGCCGTTGCCGGTATTTGGTCAATATACCCTTGCTTGTTCAGGTTATCGAGATCGATGCGAAATTTCTCGTATCTCGGCACTTCTTCCCCCGCGGTAATAATCGGTAAAATCCCTTTTTCCTGCTGAAAAGCATCGATCGCGCTTTGGATTCGCTCCACGCTTTCCCGGTAGGATACCCCCTGCTCCTGCCGCTTGCCGCCCGGATACATGCAGCCTGACAGTAGAGATATCCCTGCGACAAATATGAGTGTACATACTACGTACCGAACTGTAGTCTTATTCAAAGCTCTTCATCCTTTGCAATATCATACGTCAAGCTCGTTTCCTTCACCATAAATCATCCTCTTGCTGCCGTTCGAGCTGCCTGCGAATAGCCGCCTTCAGCGGATCCTCCGGCAGGCGCACCTCGGCCGAACCACATATTTTAGCTTGGCATGCCAGCCGAATTCCCTGCTCCAATAACGGGCCCAGTTTGCGCTGCTCCGCAGAAGTCGGGGAGCTTAAGGCCTGGCTGTGCTCGGCTTCAACCTCCACTTTGCACATGAGACAGCCTGCATTGCCCCCGCAGCGCGTAGCGATATGAACTCTGGCATTCCGCGCTGCCCGGAGTACGGTAGTCCCCGGCCGGACTTTGACCGACTTGTCCTGAGGCATAAATCTGACTTTAAGCTCCACTATCGGGTTCCTCCTATTTTACTTGCTTTGGCCCCTGCAGCCATTCTTCAGCGATTGCTGGAGCATCCAACAGCTCCGCCACGCTTATGACCATTTCTGCTTCCCATTCGTTCCGTGCAAGCAGCTTATGCAGCAGGCTTAAATGAGGCTCCGGCGACCGCCGGATCGCCTCAGCGATAGCATGATAACGATCCGGCCGTTCTCGCAGCACATTAAAGAGCAGCTCATGAGCAAGAGGCATCAATCGTATCGCTGAACCCTCTAATGCAATACGGCCTGAATGTTCAGACAAAATACCGTTCACCTCGGTACGGTACCTGGAGCTGCCTTTCCTTACTTCAAAACCGCCTACAAGCTCCATCGTAAATGAACCCAGCCGATAATGGCTGAGCAAGGAAGCGTAACTGCCGCTCTGGTCCAGTACGGGCTCATCCAGCGCTAAAGAAGTTAAACGATCATGCAGCTTTTCCACGTCGATTCTGTCGCAATATACATCAATGTCACGAGGGGACTGCTCCAGCGGAACTCCTTGCAGCCATAAGCCGCAGCTCCCCCCCAGCAGCCAGGCAGCCTGATCCTGACCCAGCCGGCTGCTCAGCTCTTTCAAAGCCGAGACTAAAGGGGCTTGTCCTTCCTCTCCTATTTCCATACCCATTCAAATACCTCTTCCCTATGCTCCGTTATACTGTCGTACCTTTCTGGACTCTTGATCAATCAACGGCTATGTTATCGATACAAGCCCCATCAGAAAGCCGGTCAGCATAATAATGAAGGCGAGCAAGGATAAAATTCCTTTCACAAGGCCTTTCGTTTTCGTGCGGGCAAAGGTTACCAGAAAAACAGATACACCCATTACGAGAATCGCCGCAATCGATAACCACATCTTCGTCATTGCATCCATGTGTAACTCTCCCATTTACCATAATTGATATGATGAATATTATAGCATTTTGAATCTGAACAGGCTATGCAGCACTAAATAAACCCTGCAATTTTACGAAAAATTGAAGAGGGCACCGATCGGTGCCCTCAAAAAAACCGCGGCGCATTGCCGCGGAGTCTAAAATTTCGGAGCTCGCAGAACGAGCGCTCCTTTATTTCTTAATCATTAATTTCATTAGAGCTTCCATATTGTTCGGATTCATACCGCTCTTCTTCACGGCTCCGATGATTTCCGATATGGTACTTTCCGAAACGGGCACTTTAGCCATGGCGGATACCTGCTTAATCAGCTTCCGCAGCTCTGCTTCACTTTGCATAGTAGATGGTTTAACCGTACCTGCCAGCTTTTTAACAGAGCCTTCGGAAATGCGCTTGCCGGTCTTCTTGTTAATCGCGTTCAGGGCATCTTTGGAAATTTTGCTCATATTCTCCCCCCTTCGCTTTCCTCTCCCACAGTGTATGAGGAGTTAACGAAAAAGGTGTGTGAGGCAGAGAGCTTCCCGATGATTCCCCAAGCCTATCCTTTATGTATGCCACTGCTCCCAGGTTTCCAGCGACATGACTTCCATCTCGGTCTTCCGATCCCGTCCCATTAAAGCTTCTACCGCGACCCGCGGCTCGATTCCATCAAACAGGACATGATACAGCTGCTGAGCGATGGGCATCTGCACCTGGTACTTCTCTGAAATTGTACGTGCTGCCTTCGTAGTCCGAATTCCTTCAACGACCATCCCCATGGAATTCAGAACGGTATCTAGCGATTTGCCTTCACCAATCATGTAGCCCGCACGCCAATTCCGGCTATGACGGCTTGTCGCGGTGACGACCAGATCGCCTACTCCGGCAAGTCCGGCGAAAGTGAGCGGGTTCGCCCCCATTTCCACCCCGATTCGGGTAATCTCGGCAAGGCCGCGCGTCAGCAGAGCCGCTTTGGCATTATCGCCATAGCCCAGCCCATCAGACATGCCTGCCCCGAGGGCAATAATGTTTTTCAGAGCACCCGCGAGCTCTACGCCAACCATATCCCGGTTCGTATAGACTCGGAAATACGAGTTCATAAATAAATCCTGCGCTTTCTGTGCCTGCTGCTCTAATAATGAAGCGACAACGACCGTCGTCGGGCAGCGCTGAACGACCTCTTCCGCATGGCTTGGGCCAGACAGAACGACGATGCGTCCTTCCTCACAGCCCAGTTCCTCGGCAATAACGACGGATATGCGCTTCAAGCTCTCCGTCTCGAAGCCTTTGGTCGCATGCACCACGGTCATGTCCTCATTCCAAAATGGCTTTAACGCCCGGGCCACATCCCGAACGGCGGAGGATGGAGCTACGATCACTACCGCTTTGGCTCCAGTGACAGCCTCCTCCATATCATTCGTTGCTACGATGCGAGGCGACAAATCGACTCCCGGCAAAAATCGTTCATTGCGGTGCTTTTCATTTATCTCATCTCTTTGAGCCTCGTTACGAGTCCAGATCATCACATCCATCTTATCGGCCAGAACGCTGGCTAATGCCGTTCCCCAGCTTCCCGCCACTAATACGGCCGCTTTCTCAGACAACTCGTTTACCTCCCTTGGAGCCTAGTTTATTCTCTTTGCCTTGAACCAGCTTCACAATATTCGTACGATGTCTCCAAAATGCAAATACGAAAATAATGAGACTTGTCCATAGGTATGGACCGAATTGCCCGGAGAACATGAGAAATACAGGGGTCAGCAGAACAAACAGCAAAGAACCTAGAGAAACATATCTCGTAAAAACGATAGACAAGATAGCGATAATTCCTGCATAGAGCGCCGGAAAGAAGAACAGGGAGGCCATTACGCCAATCGTCGTAGCAATTCCCTTGCCCCCGCGGAACCGGAAATAAATTGGCCAATTGTGGCCTACAATGGCGGCGAGGCCGCATAGGAGAGGAACCCATACAAAATCCCCGCCAAGCCATCGGCCGAGCCAGACAGCAGCAATTCCCTTCACTACATCAAGAGCTAACACCATGATCGCCGGCCCCTTGCCAAGCACTCTCAGCGTGTTGGTAGCTCCAGCGTTGCCGCTTCCATGCTGACGGATGTCAATTCCTTTCAAGGACTTCGCCAGCACGACACTGAAGCTGACCGATCCCAACAAATAACTGAAAATTACTGCAATCACGGGTAAAATCACATTTGTCCTCTCCTAACTTTCATCAGACTTACGGCGCGTAAACAACCGAATTGGGGTACCTTCAAAATCAAAAGCCGCCCTGATTCTATTTTCCAAATAACGTTCATAGGAAAAATGCATCAGCTCTGGATCGTTTACAAATACGACAATCGTAGGCGGTTTGACGGATACCTGAGTAACGTAATTAATTCGCAGTCTTCTGCCTTTATCCGTAGGCGGCGGATTAATGGCAATCGCATCGGACACGACATCATTCAGCAAGTGTGTTTGCACCCTCTTCGCATGCTGATCCGCCACATGCTGAACGACTGGCAGCAGCTTATGCAGACGCTGCTTCGTCTTCGCGGACAGGAAAACGACAGGCGCATAAGCCATGAACAGGAAATGATCACGGATTTTCTGCTCGAATTGATGCATTGTCTTATCGTCCTTCTCAACGACATCCCATTTATTTACGACGAAGACGGAGGCCTTGCCCGCTTCAAAAGCGTAACCAGCGATGTGTTTATCCTGCTCGATAATGCCTTCTTCCCCATTGATTAACACGAGAACGACGTCAGCCCGCTCAATGGCTTTCATTGCGCGCATGACGCTATACTTCTCGGTCGTCTCATATACTTTGCCCCGTTTGCGCATGCCTGCCGTATCAATTAGAACATAACGCTGGCCATCCTTCTCAAAAGGCGTATCGATCGCATCGCGCGTCGTTCCGGCAATATCGCTGACGATAACCCGCTCTTCCCCGAGAATCGCGTTGATGAGTGACGATTTACCGACATTCGGCCGGCCAATCAGGGCGACACGGATAACATCCTCGTCATACTCGTCGTCCGCCAAATCGGGCAAGTTCTCGGCGATCGCATCGAGCAAGTCGCCGATTCCTGTGCCGTGACTGCCTGAAATACCGATCGGGTCTCCGAAGCCCAAATTGTAAAATTCATAAATATGCTCGCTGCGACCGATGTTGTCTACCTTGTTCACGGCGACAATAACGGGCTTGCCGCAGCGATATAACAGCGTTGCGACTTCCTCATCCGAGCTTGTGACCCCGGCTTTGGCATCGCACATGAAGACGATGACGTCCGCCTCTTCGATCGCGAGCTCAGCCTGCATGCGAATCGATTTTAAAATCGGTTCTTCATCGCCAAGCTCGATTCCTCCCGTATCGATGATGCTGAACGGCTTGCCGTTCCATTCACCTACGCCGTAAATACGATCGCGGGTAATACCGGGCTTGTCTTCCACGATCGCGAGCCTGTCACCGATAATCCGGTTAAAAATCGTGGATTTCCCCACATTCGGCCTTCCTACGATAGCCACAACGGGTCTTGCCATACGGATACCTCCTATATTGTTCCTATATTTAAACAAAATGCTTACACAGTCCATGATTCACGATTATCATCATAGCAAAAAAAGCACTAATTGGCTAACGTTTCATTGCTTATTTTAAGGGGCTACGTTTTGCCCATATTCGGGTAAAGTAAACGTTTTTATTATAGCCGCCTTATATTTCTTTACTCCCGATGAGCCGTGCCAAGAAAAAATAAAATCGGCGAACCCGTGTTAGGGGGCCCGCCGATCCTTATACCTGCTAAATCCCGTCTATTTCCACTTGCTCAATTTGTCGCCAAACCGCTCGCCAAGAGTTACGCTCAGGCCTTGATTGTTCAGCGAAACGTTAGGATTGTCGTTCAAGTCTTCTTTTCTTACGCTGCTGCCTCTAGACGGCTTCTCGCTCTTCGGCGCTGCAGCAGGAGCCTCTTCCGTTTCCTTGATGCTAAGGCTGATCCGCTGCTCTGCTGTATTCACGTCCAGAATTTTGACTTGAACCGTCTGTCCCTCTTTCAACACTTCATGCGGTGTGCCGATATGTTTATGGGAAATTTGCGAGATATGGACAAGTCCTTCTACTCCAGGTGCAATTTCTACAAAAGCACCGAAGTTGACAAGACGCTTCACTTCACCGCTTACGATATCTCCACTCTTAAATTGCTCGGCCGCCGTATCCCAAGGTCCTGGAGTTGCCGCCTTGATGCTCAGGCTGATTTTGCCTTTCTCAGGATCAACTTTGAGAACCTTCACTTTCACTTGCTCTCCCTCGGAAAGAACATCAGAAGGCTTCTCTACATGGTTCCAAGCAATTTCGGATACGTGAACAAGTCCGTCTACGCCGCCTACGTCCACGAACGCCCCAAATTGAGTCAGGCGTTGTACCGTACCTTCGATGACTTGACCTTCTTGCAGCTCGCCCATCACTTTGAGCTTATTCGCTTCGAATTCTTCATCGAGAACGTCTTTTTGCGACAAAATCACTTTGTTGTTCTCTGGATCGATTTCCTTCACTTTAACGCGAAGCGTGCGACCTTTGTAATCGCTGAAATCCTCCACGTAATGACGCTCAACCATCGATGCAGGGATAAATCCGCGCACGCCCACGTCTGCCACGATACCGCCTTTTACGACATCGGCAACCGTAACTTCGAAAGTCTCTTGACTTTCAAAACGCTGCTGCAGCACTTCCCACGCATTCTCGCTGTCGATCGCGCGCTTGGAAAGCACGAGACGCTCTTTCTCGTCGTCAATGCTAACGACTTTAGTCTCTACTTCTTGGCCTACTTCAACGGCGTCCGAAGCGCTGTCCAAATGAACAGAGGACAATTCACGAATAGGAATAACGCCGTCATATTTATATCCAATGCTCACATAAGCCTGGTTGTCCTCGATTTTGACGATCGTTCCTTTAACGGTGTCCCCTTTTTTCAAGGATACGATTTGATCCAGTTCATCCTGGTTCGCTACCTCAGCAGCTTCTTGATTCTTGATTTCTTCCGACATGTCAATACCCTCCTCAATTCAGCAACCCATTTATTTAAACCCGCTTAAGCGAAGTTCAAAACAACTTGATATTGATAGCTTTCCAAAAGTCTCCTGCCTTCATGCATAAGCCCTTGTCAAGCAATCAATCCATTATCCCTGAGCCTTGAGTTCTGCAATGCGGGACATAATGATTTCCGTCACGCGCTCCGCAGCATCAGGAACCGTTCCATCCTTGAACTCCGAAATATCGATTGGAGCTCCGTAAACAACCTTCGTTTTTTTAAACAGCTTATAATTTCCAATAATGGCTACGGGAACGATAGCAGCATCGCTGCGAAGCGCAAAGGTAGCCGCTCCTTTCTTTCCCATCCCGCCTGAACGGGAGCCTTCCGGGAAAATTCCCATGACCTTACCAGTCCGCAGAATGGTTAAAGCCGTCTTGATCGACTCCTTGCTGACGCCGCCCCTTTTCACAGGAAACGCGCCAAGCTGCGTAATCAGCCAGCCGAAGCCGAAAATGTCGAACAATTCCTTCTTGGCCATAAAGTGAACTTTCCGTTTCAAGAGAATACCGATCGTCGGCGGATCCAGCAAACTGATATGATTGGAACAGAGTAGCACGCCGCCCTCCTTGGGGATATGCTCAAGTCCCTTCCCCTCCAAACGGAATAGCGCTTTATAAATAAGTATTAATGCACCACGGCAAAAGCTATAAATCATCCCTGTTCTCTCTCCCATAAGATTCGCTTAATGAAACGATGCGGTCTGCTACTTCGCGAGGCGTCAAATGCGTGGTGTCCAGCAGGATGGCATCCTCAGCCTGCCGAAGGGGAGATACTTCCCTCTCCTGATCAAGCCGATCCCTTTCAGCGATGTCGCGAGCGATCATCTCTAAAGTAATCCCTTGCTGATCCCGCATTTCTTTGAATCTGCGGTGAGCGCGTTCCTCTACAGTTGCAGTCATGTAGACTTTCACTTCGGCATCCGGAAGCACCGTCGTACCGATATCGCGTCCATCCATGACGACGCCTTTGCGTAAAGCCATTTGCCGCTGGAGAGACACGAGCCACGTTCGCAGCCCCTCGATTTGCGCATATTGGGATACTTGGGAACTAACCGTTAGAGAGCGGATTTCCGCGGTAACGTCTTGACCGTTCACGATGACTTGTTGTCCATCTTCTCCCGGTATTAATTCAATACCCAAATTCTGTACCGAATGAAGCACTTTATCGACTTCTTCCGGCCCGATCCCGAGACTTTGCAAATACCAGGTCGCCGCTCGGTACATTGCACCGGTATCAACATAGACGTATGACAGCATGCTTGCAACCATCCGGGCAATGGTACTCTTACCCGCACCGGCAGGTCCGTCGATCGCGATGTTGATCTTGCCATTATGTGATGACGTTGTCCTTGCCAACGGGGACGCCTCCTCAAAAACACGGTCTCAATAAAAAAGCAGGCATTGCCTGCGACGTGAAAATTATACCACACAACGTGCTTGGATGCAAAAGAACGAAACACCGCCCGTCTGCTGTCAAACTTTGTTATCGTCCTTCCAAACGGTCGACAGCCACGCCTTCAAAACGATCCGTCAAGGCGATGAAACCTCTCAAAGCGGGAATGCGAAGGAAAATTTGCAAAACGCAAAGCCCCACCAGCGTGACGATCACAGCTTTTCGAAGCACCGGCTCCATCCAGCTGCAGAACTTCAAAAAAAGCTCTGTATATTCCTCCGCTTCTTTGCAATCCATAGAATTGTTTGAATCTCTAGCTTCTTTATCTATTGGCATCAAGCTCACCCCTGCTTCTGGATAATTTTATCTTGTCCAAAGCAGGGCGAAGCCAATCGCCGCGACATAAAGCACAGCTTATTCCTACCGATTCTTAAAATCAAATTGACGCTCGAAGCAATAACGAATTATCTTTTGTCTTTCCATATCGGAAATACTGACAAACTTCAGCATCGCCATAGTTCGCCCTGTCTCAAGCTTCTTCGTACGCACGATCTCTGCTTGGAAGGGAACATGGTCAATTGTTCCGTTCTTATACGACAACAGCAGCCAGCAATATAACTCATTCCCCTCGGATAAGCCGTAATTGCCTTCGGCAAGAAAAGATACCCCTCCTCCACCGACATCCTCCGTCAAGGCTACGAAACGGGTATCGTCTTTTAACTTCACCGCGATATCAAGCTTGGCCACCACCCTCAGAAAATGGCGCCGCTGAATCTTGGTGATCGTCTCCAGTTCAGGTCTTCTTATCCTTACAAGCTGAACGATATCATCAGCAAAACCAAGAACATATGTATTAAAGTAATTTTTAACCCCCTGGCCGGTCAAAAAATAAACCGACAACTCATCCCCCATGCGCAGCCGCTTCATGCGCCCGCTGCCGCTTTCGATCGGAACCTCGATCAAAAGCGTATCATCTTCGATATCGGCGATACGCGACTTGTATTCCTTCTCCATATTCTTGCCGTCTGCCGATGCAACCTGAATATATAACAGGTCATTTACACTAGGAAACAAGCCCCTGCACCACCTTGTTTTTCATATAACTGTTACCATTTGATTATAACACGCTATAGGTCTATTGGATCAATTAAAAATATTTATGCGAAAAATAAAAAACGGACTAGAAACATGCGTTCTAGTCCGCCTTCTAATGCTGCTCGAGGCCGAGCAACGTTAAATGTTATATGCCTCGCTTCGTATGGCCATCGCGAATTTGCTCGACAATTTCTTCATTCCCATTATCGGCATTGAGATAAATGCGATAACGCGAGCCGTTAATAGCGCCTCCGAATTCGTAAGTCAGTACTTTTTCCGACAAATCGTTTTCAATCAGCGCTAAGCGATGATACTGCTCTTTATATTCCGGATTCAAATATTTGCGGGCCTGCTCAAGAGTAAGCTTGGGCTTGGTCACCTTTTGATCCTTCCCGTCCTGATGCTCATATACGTAATCGCTGGCCTGCATCCCGACAACATGACCGTTATCCAAAGCTACTCTTATCGAAATTTTCTCCGGGTAGATGAGCACATCCCCATCTTTTCTTACGTAAGTAAAGCTGCCGATATTATCGTATTCGTCATAAGTAACCGGCGTCAAATCGTTATATCCTTTATTCTCCAAAAATTGATCCGCCCGCTCTCTCGCGGTCTCATGAGAAATGGCCTTAGGCCCAATATGGCGATCGCTCCAGTAATTGATAAGATGTCCCCCGTGGCGGGTGAAATCCAGTGTGACGGATTCGTCCTTATTGTCCCCTTGTACTTTGGCGGTATACGAGGCCCATTCCGTCCCCTTGCCGTTCTCGGTAACCTTAATGTTCTGTGCGGAATGAACCTGTGCGAATTGGGCAGCTTTACTCTTAATATCATTCACGGTTACAGGTTGTCCTCCAAGCTTCTTCACTGAACGTTTGTTATAGATGCTTGAAACGGACGGTCCCCAATCCAGCTCTGGATATTCTCCGACCTGCTTGTCTACCGTCTTAAAGCCGTCGATAATCGTATTATCCTGCGGATCATTTGGATTCGCAAGCGTCGTCTCTACGTCCATCCAGCGAAGACGGTTAGAAATAACCTTGTTCTGTACCTCCTGCAGCTGCTTGGAAATTTGGGCCGAGCTCTTGTAAAGCTCCTTCAGATTGCTCAGCTCACCGTCGCTTAACGGCTGTTTAGTCAAGTCGCGAACTCCAGCCTGATAAGAAAATTTGGAGATCCGTGACAGGAATTCCTCCGTTTTGTTAAAAGGGAGCAGGGTCAAGGGCAACTGATTAATTTCATTCTGCGCTTCACTCGTAATTCTCCATACGTTCACCAAACCCTTGCGCTGTGCCCCTGTAGAGGCACTATTCACTGCGAGTGTATTCCCGAGCTCTCCATGCAGCTTGTCGACATGAAATGACAAATTGTGAAATGCCCGCTGATACTGATTTTCCGCCTTAATTAGAATCGCATTTTTCTCTTGGTTTTCTTGATAGCCCCATACTAAAGAACCGATTAACAAAACCGTGGCGATCGGAAACAATATGGCACTCAAACGTTTATACATATCATATACACTCCTTCCATCAAAGAACTGAGGTTAGTTTGACTAGAAGGAAGGAAGATTATTCACTATTCATGGTTACTCCATAAATCATTTTCAATTTAGTTCAACCTAATTATTAAGGCAAGTCCTCTTCAATGTCGAAATAATGACGATTATCACAAAGACATTGCTTAAAGCCTGTTTCAATTTCCCCCCGTTCTTTTTTCCCGCGCAGAATAAATCGCTCTCCGCATGTTTTGCAAGTAATTTTTACTTTTACACGCATTAAAAAAAGACACCCCTTTCAGCTTCGCGATCAACGATCTCGATAAACTGTCATTAGGATGCCCTATTTTCAGTATTGTTAACCCTGTCCTTAAGCAGTCGACGGAAGGGAGATCTCTTGTTGGCCCTATACATTTTCCCGATGCCTCCATACCACAAAAACGCCATCAATGGAATAATATACCAAATCCAGTAGTGAGTGATATTATCCAATATCCAGTCATAGACGCCATGATAGAACAACGGCAGGAATAACGAATATGCAAGAAACCTGCGACTATCTTTGCCCGTAGAAAATTTGGCTCGCCCCATATAGTACCCCATCATGACCCCAAACATAGCATGCCCTGAAACAGGCAATAACGCTCGGAGCAGCAATGTTCCTACAGTTGCCTGCTGCGCAAAGGAATAAATTACATTCTCTACTGTCGCAAAGCCAAGTGAAATAGCCGTAGCATAAAGTATCCCGTCATAGGGTTCATCGAATTCCGTGTGGTTATAAATCATGTGGAACAGTACGAACCATTTCAATGACTCTTCAACGCCGGCTGAAATCAAAAAGGCATTAATCAAGGAGCCTTCTCCCAGCCAAAGCATCAAGCCGCTCTGAACAATCATAACCGGTAAAATGATAATAAAGCCAAGTAAGAAAACCTTTATGACCATATGCAGCGGTTCGGCTTCATACTTGTCCTTAAGATAAAAATAAGTCAGCAAGGCGATTCCGGGGGCTACCGCTGCGGTCGCAATCGAGAAAAAAATCAACGGCATTCCCCCCTCATCGACCATTCACAACATTGCAAAATTGGGCTGATTCGATACATAAAGCACCGCATCATCGTCTAGTCCTGACGCTTGAAGTTACTGCAAATAACCCCAATCGCATTCTCGGACATGACCTGGTTACCGTACTCCTCCAGCATGGCTGGCGTTACGGAGGTTGCCTCGCCAAATTCCGCGAGAACCGCAATGACTGCCGGATGTCTGCCTTCTTCCAAATCCTCCGGCTCCAGCTGAAGAACCCATTTCCCATTATATTTAAATAGTCTGCCAGCTTCTGTAAGCATAGGCCGCAGAACGTGAGCCGCTTCAATCAATACTTCAAAATCATCAAAGGAGTAAAGAATCGTATCACTCTGCTCCAGCGTTACTTCCATCTCATAGACTTCATCCGGTAAATCATCCTCATAGTGCGATCCGATCCCATGATGGTGATCATATTTACCGCGCGTCACTATGACGACCATCCCTTGAGCAGGAAGCGCGAACACCTCAACGGCCAAGGGGCCTGTAGCGTCAAATCCCACTTCATTATAAGCCTGATCCATCATTTCCGTGAACAGGTCATGAACCTTGGGAATCTCCTGCCACATGTCCTCTTTCTGAATGCCGCGTTCGCTAAGGTCGTCAAACGTGAGGAAAATCCGTATCTTATCTTGGCCTAGTCTTTCAATTTTCATACAGGATCCTCCTCCCCAAGCCTTGTAATAACAGATTATGAAACCTGCTGTAATATGTGCTGGAAATGGTTCTTTGTAAGTATGTTATCATTTATCTTACCTAAATGCACGTAATAAAATAGACAAAAAAAGAATCATTTTCTGCTCGACTACAAAGGAGCTGAAAATGATCCATAAATCGGCAAAATTTATAGTCCGGGAATGACCGAATTCGTCTCTTTTAATATTTGTTCGACCTCGCGGCGTACATCCGCATTTCCTTTAATAAAGTCCGTAATCTGCTTCAGATTGTATTCCTTCGAATGACTCGCATCGGACGAGGATGTGGAACTGGGAAACACCGTGGATCCGCTGGAGGCGGAGGAACTGGATTCACTTGCGGATTGTTGTCCGCTTCCTTTGCCCCCAGTGTTCATGGATAATCCAGCCAGCTTCATAATCCCTCCGCTGCCTTGACCTCCCAAGTTTATGCCGTTTCTCTTTGCAGACCAAATGACAGCTGCCGCTCCGACCAACGCACCACATAAGAATGAGACAGATTTCACCCAAAAAACCTCCTTGATTGTGTTAAAATCATTTGTAGTGTTCGCGTAATGTTTCAAACTCATTCGCATTAAATACAGGAAGAAACACGGAAAGCGAGATGAATTCATTTGTTCAACAAGAAGGTTCTGCTCATCGCAGCCTGCTGCCTTATTCTTAGCTCATGCGGTCTGGATCATTCATCTACCAGCAATAATGGTTCGGGAGCCCCTTTAAACCAGTCTTCGGAAGCGAATTCCGCAGCCGCACCGGATCAGGGCAATGCTCAAAAAACGGACGGCACGCCAAACAGTAATGACAACGCAATTGAAGATGCTGATCAGCAAGCCATCGTCCCTGAAGCTCCCGAAATTCCAGAATATAAGTATCACATCAACAAGGTGTACCGGGTAGTCCCAAATGAAGATGGTATCGAGAAGAAGGTCGTCCTGTTGACATTCGACGACGGACCTAAAGAAAAGGAAATGCTGGAAGGACTGCTGGATACTCTAGACAAGCATGAGGCAAAGGCGATATTTTTCGTCAATGGCTACCGCGTTAAGAGCAATCCAGATTTGTTGAAGCTCATCCATGACCGCGGTCAAATTATCGGCAATCACAGCTGGGATCATATCGATTTGAAGAAGGAATCCGCGGACAGCGCTCGTAAGCAAGTCGAGGATGTACAGCAAATTGTTGAGGAAACCATTGGCGAGAGCCCGCGTTTTTTTCGGCCTCCCTTCGGCTCCGGCAACGACACGCTCCACAGCATAGTTAAAGAAAACGATATGATTTACATGACCTGGTCGAACGGCTCGCTCGATTGGGACGCCAAGTTTAAAAATAAGCCGGAGGGCGTCATTCAAAATGTCATGGATCAGCTTCACCCGGGCAGCAATATCCTGATGCATGAGCTGCCCTGGACGGAAGAAGCGCTGGATGAACTCCTGACAGAAATTAAGGCGAAAGGCTATGGATTCGTTGATCCGCGAACGATATCAGCTCCGCCCGGGGACTCTAATGAATCGTAAATGTATCTAAAAGGCACGCCTAATTGAATAAGGATAAGGGGCTCCCATATAGCCTGCGATCGACCAAGGGAGCCCCTAATATTAGGCTTTTACGCTTTCCACACCAGCGGTTCAGACCCTTGGGCCGTATACTCAATCCGCGTTGGCGTAACATCCAGAATCACATAGTTCGGGTCGTCCGGCCCGTCAAACCATGGCTTCAGGTCATCATTCCATACTTGCTGCCGAAGCTGATCGTTCTTCGTAATATCACATGTACCCTCGATCTCAACGAGCTCCTTCGTCCCGCCCATCTCATATCCGAGCAGCAGGCTGATATTGGGATTCCTTTGCAGCTCCTCCACTTTATGTGTCTTTCGGTTAGTTGCCAGATGAATATTCAACCCGTCGTTAAAAATAGCCATATAGCGAACCCTAGGCTTGCCATTCTCAACGGTTCCGAGTGAACCGAACTTATTATCCTCCATCGCCTTAATAATTTTCTGCTCCAGTTGGGCTTGATCCATCGCAGCACCACTCCTCTATATATAATGAATTTCTAATCATAGAGTACCCATCTTGGGAATGTTGAACCGCTCCTTGCCTCCTACATATTTGCGGAGCGCTTTCGGAATATAAATGGAGCCGTCCTCCGCTTGATGATTCTCCAGAAGTGGAATAAGAATGCGCGGAGAGGCAACCGCCGTGTTGTTCAAGGTATGACAGTGCACAGGATGACCTTGCTCGCTAAGGCAGCGAATATTGGCACGACGCGATTGAAAGCTATGCAGATTAGACGAAGAATGCGTCTCTCCGTAGCTGCCACGACTCGGCATCCAGGTTTCTATATCGTACTGCTTATACGTCCTGGCCGACATGTCCCCTGTGCATACCGACATCACGCGATAGGCAAGCTCCAGAAGGGTAAGCAGCTCCTCGGCGTGACTCGTGATTTCCTGCAGCATTTGTTCGGACAATTCCGGATCGGGCTGACAGAGCACGACCATTTCCACCTTGGCAAACTGATGCACGCGGTACAAGCCTTTCACATCCCGTCCGGCAGATCCCACCTCGCTGCGAAAGCAGTTTGATACGGACACTAGCCTTAGCGGTTCGCTTAAATCCAGCACATCTCCTCCATAATAGGAAATGAGGGGAACCTCCGATGTACCGGCAAGCCACTTCTCTTCATCCTCAATATAAAAGGATTGATTCTGCCCGGCAGGGAAATATCCGCTATGAACAAAAGGCTGTTCCTTAAGCAGCAACGGAACCTCCATAGGGGTAAAGCCGCGCTCCGTTAACAGGTCGAAAGCAAGCTGTTGTACGGCTCGATGCAGCAGTACCCCTGTTCCCTTCAAATAATAGCTGCGGCTTCCGCCTGCCTTGACTCCCCTTGGGACATCAAGCATATCATGCAGCCTGCCCAATTCCACATGATCCCTTGGCATAAAGCTCCACTCCGGGGTTCTGCCAACGCGCCTGATTTCCACGTTATCTTCCTCCGAGCTTCCAATCGGAGTGTCCTCAGATACAACGTTAGGGGATAGCAGCACCAGTTTAGCAACCTCTTGAACTGCTTCCTCCCACCGTTTGCTCGATTCCTTCAGCGCCTTGTTGACACGCTTTGAGGTCGTCTTCAGCTCGGCGGCCTCGGCCTCTTTCCCTTCAGCAAGCAGCACGCTTGCTTTTACTGCTCCTTCATTTCGGAGCCGGCGAAGCTCCTCACACTCCAGCTGATACTTTTTTCTGCGATCATCCCATTCCAAAAGCTCACGAACCGAAAAATCAATCCCTTTATGGTTCGCTGCCTGTTGGATCTGCTCAGCATGCGCCCGAATCCATTTCATTTCCATCATACCAACACCGCTCCTTCCCCCGGATGGGGTTATTTTGGGGTAAGCTTGCAAAAAAACACAAAGAGCGCCCTCATCCTTTGGGACGAGGAGCGCTCTGCTCGCGGTGCCACCCAACTTATTAAACTGCATTGCAGTCCAATCGCTTTGGTTCCGCGATAACGGGCGGTGCCGGTTAACTTAAGAAGCAGCACAGCATATGCTAGCTCCCTTGGCGAAAACGCCTCCGAGTTGGATTCTCTTCATCGGCATGTTCCAGATTTGAAATTATTCTACATAGTATATGATAAAA
Source organism: Paenibacillus lentus (assembly GCF_042714055.1). Taxonomy (GTDB): domain Bacteria; phylum Bacillota; class Bacilli; order Paenibacillales; family Paenibacillaceae; genus Fontibacillus; species Fontibacillus lentus_A. The sequence goes on along the minus strand of NZ_JBHGVC010000003.1, from coordinate 562,122 downwards.
AGTAGTCCCCTGACAAGGCTGCAAACTACATGCCGTTGTTTTGTCCCCATGGCGATTCGCTGATCCCCCACCAGAACAACGCTACCATCACCGTAATAAAGATAAAAAGCAAGGCATTGAAAAAATATCTCGTCAGCTTCACCCGCTGGGAAGGATAAACCTCCCTCCTGGACGGGAGCTCCTGGGCTGATAAATCCAACGATACCTCGGCTGCGTCTTGCCGACTGACCGGATCAACTGCATAGCTCCTATGATCTATTCGGACAGCTTCAGCAGCATTAGCACCATGCTTGGCGCTAATGCTCTTTTCTCGATTTCGTTTGCGCGAGGCCTTCTTTTCCTTTAATGGCTTTTTTGGACTTGCTGCGCTGCTTTTTAGAATTCTGGATTTAGCTCCGCTCGAATTTTGCTGCTCTGGCTGCTTCCGGGTATCGCTCCCGGATCGATGTTGTCTGTTTTTCGGACTGCGGCGCTGACCGTACCGCTCCATCCTGCTCAAGCGTTCACTCATTTTTCCCTCCGAAATTTAATGACGAGTCCCGCTATGAAATCAATGAGAAAATGGCATACAATCGGTGCCCATAACGTACCCGTCTGTATATAGATATATCCCAGCGCATAACTGCTTAGAAATACCCATCCTGTCGGAATCCAGTGTCTGAGATAACGAATATGGATCAGCGCGAAAATAATGCTCGTCCAATAGGGCCCGATCCCATGCTGAATCGCTCCACGGAACAATAATTCTTCACAAATGGACACAATGACACAAATAACGGCGATATGCCAAATCGGACGATTGCGGAACAGCATCTCATTAATCCCACCGTCATCAAGGCTCTCCTCTTTAACGAACCGGGATAAAATGAAATCGAAGCCGAACATCACTGCGGCGAGTCCGCAGCCCCACCAGAGAAATTGAATATCTTTCGGAAACTGGAGTACAGATAATGCGCTTCGCTTCTGAAATAAAAGTATGATAATTCCGATAAATAAGGTAAGTCCCTGAGTAATATATAAATTAATCAATAATAAGCGCTCATTAAGTTGACCGGGATCGACTCTTTTGATTTTTATTTTGCCAAACTTGTTTTTTCTCATAGTATTCGTCAAACCCTGTCCTTTATTATAGTTCTTAATACAAAAACAGTACCAGGCATTTTAAGTTTCTTAGTGCTCTCGGGACTCAAAAAACACTTGAAAGAGGAGCGTTTTTGACTATGCAAAAAAAATCTTATCGCTTCGAAATTTTATTCATGCTCGGTTTTCTGTTCACACTGATCGCCGCCTTTGGAACCTTTTTTCTGGGCTTTAAGCTCGGGATCAATCAAACCGAAGCCAAGTACGCTCACCTGTCAAATCATTCCGGGTTTGAGACTACGGTTTCCTACGAGCAGCAGGATCTTGTCGCGTATTACTACGTAGTATTCCAGCCTTACGAGCAATTCAAGGATCAGTATTTCGAGCTGGTCGATCAGCTGAACCGCAGCGATTCCCGATTAAAGTCAATCGGTATTATGAAGGAAATCCGGGAAGCCTCGCGCAAGCAGTATGATCAAATTCAATCACAGTCTATTACAGTGTCTTCACCCTTGTTAAAAGATGCACAAACCGATGTTTTGAAGAGCTTGAAGCTGTTTGATGAAAGCACAAGCCGGATTGAAATCGGAAGCAAAAACGGAACCGAGCTTGCTAAATTGCTAGCCAATGACGAATTTACGAAAAACGCTGAAAACTACGGGCTTAAAGCCCAGCAGAAATATTATACGTCGATGATGAAATGGGCCGCGAAGAGCAATCAGTCCATCCCTGCCGACTTTTCTTTCCAAGACGACACAACTGTCAAGGAATGGACAAACTTTCCGCTGGCGGTAAAGAACAAAATCGTTAGCGATATGATGGCTAGCAGCAATCTTTATGTATCTTACCTTCCGCAGGACATGACCGCAAAAATAGACCAGATGATCGACAGCGGCAAGGCGAGCTCCATGAAGCTGAATTCGATAACGTCCATCGTCAAAGTTCTTATGGATACGGAAGCGGTGCAAGGCAAAGAATTCTTAAAATGGAAATCTACCTATTATGCGACCGAGTTCATCCCTGAGCTCCCTTTCTTCTCCGAGCAATAGGCTGGTGCCAGTATTCCAGGGAAACGGGGAGATTTCGACAATAATAAAATCATAACCAAAATACCAAGCTTATTCAAGGTTCCTCCGTCCCCTTTGATTACAGGTATTGACACGTTCCTTCAGGTCATGATACATTATGAAAAATTGCATTTGTAAAACACGATGAAGGAAACGAGTTGTCGCGAAGCTTACAGAGAGCCGGTGGTGCTGCAAACCGGTAGCGGAATGGTAACTCGAGCGATCCTGAGTAATTGCGTTGAACGAGAATAGTAGGCGCAGTCGGAGGAACTCCGTTATCAACATGTCCTTGCGACAACTGAGGCTGCATCTGCGAAGAAGCAGCGAATTAGGGTGGTACCACGAACAACTCTCGTCCCTTACTACGGAAGTAGTGTGCGGATTGAGAGTTTTTTTTATGCTTATTCAGGCCATTCTTTGACGCTTCGAACTCCGCTGCTTCTCCTCTCTAACGCATTGGAACGGTATTGGGCTATAGTGTTTTTTCAAAACTTAAGCGAGTGCTTCCGAAGAAAGTTTTGTATCGTCGACTTTCCGAAGAAGCAATGCTATATACAAAACTTAAGCGAGTGCTTCCGAAGAGAGTTTTGTATCGTCGACTTTCCGAAGAAGCAATGCTATATACAAAACTTTTAGGAGGAAAAGAAATCATGTACAAAGTACTAGTATCAGATCCGATCAGCGACCTCGGTATTCAACAATTGATGGACGCAAACGATGTCGTAGTAGAGAAAAAAACGGGACTTTCGGAGGAGGAGCTCATCCAAATCATTCCGAACTACGACGCTCTGCTTGTACGCAGCCAAACTAAAGTTACAGAGAAAATCATGGAAGCCGCAACCAATCTGAAAGTTATTGGCCGCGCAGGCGTCGGGGTCGATAACATCAACCTGGATGCAGCGACCAAACGCGGTATTATCGTCATCAACGCACCGGACGGAAATACGATCACGACTTGCGAGCATGCTTTTGCGATGATGATGGCTCTGGCTCGTCACATTCCGCAGGCTTACGCCAAGACGATTCAAGGGATTTGGGATCGCAAATTCCTCGGCGTGGAGCTCCGCAACAAAAAGCTAGGCGTTCTCGGTATGGGCCGGATCGGAAGCGAAGTCGCTAAACGCGCAAAAGCGTTCGGAATGGACATCCTCGGGTATGACCCATTCATGACGGAAGAACGCGCCGAAAAGCTGGGCGTAAAGCTCGCTTCGGTCGATGAAATCGTACGGAACGCCGACTTCATTACGATCCACACTCCGCTGACTCCGGAGACGAAGCATATGATTTCCCGCCCTCAATTCGAGGTCATGAAGAAAGGAATGCGGATTATCAACTGTGCTCGCGGCGGCGTAGTCGATGAGCAAGCACTGATCGAAGCGATTGATAAAGAAATCGTAGCCGGAGCAGCCTTTGACGTATTCGAGCAGGAGCCGCCGGCAGCGGATCATCCTTTCCTCCATAATCCGAAAATCATCGTTACCCCGCATTTGGGCGCTTCAACTGTAGAGGCCCAAGAGAACGTAGCGATCGATGTATCGGAGCAAGTACTGCACATTCTGCGCAACGAGCCGTTCAAGAACGCGGTTAACATGCCGCCGGTCGCGGCAAGCGTTATGAACAAGCTGCAGCCGTTTTTCGAGCTTGGCGAGAAAATCGGTGCATTTGCTGCCCAGTTGAACAACCAGGCTGTGCATGAAATCCATGTCGAGTACGCCGGCGATTTGGCAGAGGTAGACACCCAGCCACTAACACGCTACATCATCAAGGGTGTATTGTCCCGCCACTTCGGCAACGACGTGAACATCGTCAACTCGGTGCACCTGGCCAAGGTACGCGACATTAATGTGGTTGTATCGCAATCCTCGGCAAGTAAAGGCTTTACGAACCGCATCAGCGTTACGCTGAAAACACAAGACGGCAAGGATCGCCGCATCGCAGGTACTTTGCTGAAAGAATATGGCGCGCGGATCGTACGGATCGACAAGTTCCCGGTTGATATCGCTCCGGAAGGCAACTTGATCTTTATCTCTCATAATGATAAGCCCGGCATTGTCGGAAGCGTAGGCACTTTGCTCGGCAAAAATGATGTAAATATCGCTTCGATGCAAGTTGGACGTAAAATTATTGGCGGCGAGGCGATCATGGTGCTGACCGTGGATAAGACGGTTTCCAAAGAAGTGCTTGATGAGTTAATGAGCCTGCAAGAGCTGAACACCGCTCTGCAAATCGAATTCAATTAAAATACAACCAGCATAAAATCAAGGGGCTTCAGACGAAAGGAATACCGCGTCTGAAGCCCCTCTTTTGATGTTCCACGATGAACAAGATTTATCTTCGAGATCAGAAAATTTTCAACAAAAACATCCTTAACCCGTAAGGATGTTTTACGTTTATTGTAGCTTTTCGACAGGAAGGACAATATGGAAATTCGCCCCTTTGCCTACTCCGCTATGAACCTGGATCGTACCCCGATGGGCATCGATAATATTTTTTACAATGGCTAAACCAAGTCCCGTCCCGGCGGCAGTACCGCGTACCCGGGCTTTATCCGCTTTGTAAAACCGTTCAAAAACGAAGGGCAAATCCTCGGTCGGAATTCCGGAGCCTTCATCCCGGATAGAAATGTGCAATTCCGGGCCTTGCTTGCCTGCCTGGGCATCAGCAACAATATAGACGCTTCGCCCTTCCGGGGTGTGCCGAAAAGCGTTGTCCAGCAAATTGGTCAGCACCTGCTCCAATCGATCCTCATTCGCTTCCTCAGCAACCATTGGCGCCGTGCCCATCTCCAATTCCAAATGAACATTATGCTCCTTGGCACGCACGGCAAACTTTCGATATACCCGCTCAATGAGCTCCTTGACGTCAACCCGATGCATCGCAATATCGGTATGCCCCGCTTCCATCCGGGCCAGATCCAGCAAATCGCGCACCAATCGTCCCATGCGCAGGGATTCATCGTGGATGACCTGTACCAGCTCCTGGCTTTCCTCAGGCGACGCCGCCATACCATCCAGCAGGGCTTCGCTATATCCTTGCATCATCGAAAGCGGAGTTCGAATTTCATGCGATACATTAGCTACGAAATCCCGCCTCATCTTCTCTAAACGGACTTCTTCGGTGACATCCCGCAGGACGGCTACCGCGCCCCTGACCTCGCCATCCGAGGAGAGCGGTGCCATATGCACCGACCATACGCTCTGCTTGACGTGGATATTGGCACTCTGATCCCCTTCCTGATCCAGCACCTTCCGAAACATCGGGAGGAGCGGCTTAGGAATTGTAATCGTCCGTTCACCGGGTACATTGAACTGGAGAGCGTCATTCTCTTCGTCCGGCAAATCGCCCCATAACTGCAAAAGCTGATCGCCCGGAGGGTTCGTCAAAATGACAGCTCCCCCCCAGTCTAACGTAATCACGGCATCGTTCATGCTTCTTAAAACGCTGGACAGGTGTTCTTTCTCGTGGTTTAAGCTGCGGATGGTATTCTCCAGTTCCTCAGCCATATGATTGAACGTATTCGCCAGTGCACCGATTTCATCACTCGTTTGCAGCGAAAGCCGAGTGTCGTATTTTCCCTTGCGAATTGAATCCGCAGCGCTGATCAGCTGCTGCATCGGCTGCGTAATCTTCGTGAAGAGAAACAAGGCAAAGAACGTCGTTAGCGAGAAGCCGATAATGGCGACGATGACAAATAGCTTCTTGACCGCTACGGGATCGGTGAAATTCGTATCGATATATGGCAGCAGAAACAATCCCATGCTCATTAACACAAAGGCCACGAGACCGATAATCGTAATCCACAGTTTACCTACAAGCGTTCTCCAGAAGCTCACTTATTTCGCGACCTCCAGCTTATAGCCGACACCCCATACGGTAGTGATCATGGCAGCCGATTCCGGCGATACCTTGTTCAGCTTCTCGCGTAGCCTCTTCACATGGGTATCCACGGTTCGCAAATCACCAAAAAACTCATAATTCCATACGTCCTTCAGCAATTCCTCGCGAGAAAATACTTTGTCGGGAGAAATCGCCAAGTAATGGAGCAGTTCATACTCCTTCGGCGTGAGGCTGACCTCTTGTCCGCTTGCGGTAACCCGATGGGCGTCATGCTCGATCACAAGGTGAGGGAATACGATATTGTTGCTGGTTCCGCTCTCCTTCGTCAAATAGGCCGTTGCCGAAGCACGCCGCATGATCGCTTTAACGCGATATATTACCTCACGGGGGCTAAATGGCTTGACGACGTAGTCGTCAGCCCCGACTTCAAACCCCTGTACCCGGTTAATCTCTTCTCCTTTGGCCGTGAGCATCAGCACCGGCGTCGATTTGATCTGCCGCAAGCGGCTGCATACCTCCACTCCGTCAATTCCCGGCAGCATCACATCAAGAAGGATTAAATCATAATCATTGGAGGTTGCTTTCTTGAGAGCGGTCTCACCATCTTCCGCTTCATCGATTTCATAACCCTCTTTTTCCAAATACATTTTGAGCAGACGGCGAATACGTTCTTCATCATCTACTACGAGAATGCGGTTTTCTTGATCTGACATGAACAACAACCCCTTCATCATCTTCCCACTCGCTTGAGCGCTAGTAATGGTTTCATTATATCATTAGTCCGTGCCCGCGTAAGAATGCAAACCGGCGATGATCAGATTTACGCCTACGAGCGTGAACATGACAACCAAAAATCCTAGTACCGCAAGCCATGAGGCTTTGCGGCCATGGAACCCCCTGGATAAGCGCAGATGGAGATATACGCTATAGAATAACCAGGTGATCAATGCCCATACTTCTTTGGGATCCCATCCCCAGAATCGGCCCCATGCCTGCTGGGCCCATATCATTGCAAATACAAGAGCGCCTAGCGTAAATACCGGAAACCCGATAGCGATCGCCCGATAACTGATTTCATCCAAATCATCAGCGTCGATGCCTTTCAAAGCCGGAGCCAGTGCCTCGCTTAATGGCTTGCGAACGATAAGTCTCAATAAGCCGTACAGAATCGTTCCCGTAATGAGCGCCCATACAATCGTATTGGATTTGCGGCCCGCGTTTACACCTTTGAACCAGGACGGAACCTCAACCAACGGTTTGCTCATGCCAAGGAAGAAGTCTGCACTTTCCAATTGGCTGTCATGCGGTGCAACGATCGGCGGTAAATTATATACCTCTTTCACGACTCTGACCTGCTCGGCTTCATTGCCCTGAGCAGCTTTTGGCGTAAATACGGCTTCGTATCCGGAGGCACGGAAAGCAAAAACCGAAGCAATAAATCCCACTACTATAATAATAGAATAAAACGTAATTTCAAGCCAGAGTTTCTGGCGGCGCGCCGATTTATCCGTACCCTTGAAATCAATCGAACGCAGTAGATACATCAGCCCGGCAGCAAATCCGACGGCAAAAAAGGCATCCCCTGCTGCGGCAAGGGTAACATGGATATATAGCCATATTGAATTCAAGGACGGAATCAACGGCTGCACATCCTGCGGAAATACTGCCGCATAAGCCATAACGACGATGGCTAACGGAGTGGCGAACAATCCAAGCAGTGCTTTGCGATAAATCAAATATAAGATCGTAAACGCAAGTACGATCATTAATGACAGGAAGGTCATGAATTCATACATATTACTTACCGGAATATGACCTGACCATGCCCATCTTGTTATGACGTGTACCAAATGAGTGATGAGTCCAAGGGTAGATGTAAAGAACGAAATTTTGCCCCATTTGCGTTCATGATTTTGCGGATCGCGATTTTTCCACGTTTTCCCCGTGATTGTCACCACATAGAAACAAAATGCCACACAATAGAGTAAAAATGCAATGACAAATGCCTGTTTACTAATTTCTAATAAGTTCATGACCGGTTTCCTCCGTTATCCAAAGACTTCTCATCCACTTCAATCCCCATATTTTTCAGGAATGAGGATACTTCGCGCCTCATCCCAAACCAGTTCTTGGTCGTATGTCCGCCCAAAGTCAGGACACCCTCATCGACACGCAGCCAAATTCTGCGGTGCTGCCAATAAAAGCCCATAATCAATCCGATCATAACGATTCCGAGCCCGGTCCATACAAATGGCATGGCGCGATCAATACGGATATTCAAATAGCTTCTGGAGTGAATGATGTCTACGTCTTCCATGGCAAGCAAATCAAATCTCAGCTTGTCGTTGATGCCCCCAAGCGCTTCATTCAATTTGTCCTGACCGAAAAACTCCTGCTGCTCCAGGAATGGAAAATAGATGAATTGCCCCCCGTCCTCCGGCAGGCCAGGGCCGGTAATCGTAAACAAGAAGGCTGGCGCATTCGGCTCGCCGGACTTCGTAATCGGTTTTTTATTTTCATCCAGGCCAAAATCCAAATACTTGTCCTTTAGTTTCAAATGATAAGGCCCCACGTCATACTCCGTTTCGGGATTCATCATGCTCAGCTTAAATTTGCCGTATTTCTCGCCAGTCACCTGGTCTACAAGTGTCGGCTGCACTGAACGGATCCTTGTCAATTGTTCGAAGTCAAATTGGTAAGCCTGAAAGCCTTTGTAGTTGAGAGGATCGTTTACACGAATATTATGCCGGTCGACTTCTTCAAGCACCGGTTCCTTCAGCGGGTCGTTGCAGTTGTCGACGCATTTATACAGAACCGCTTTCGTTTCGAAAAGCTTGGGAACCATTTTCCCCCTCTGTCTGAACTCCTCGGACATTTCGTCTTCGGTGTAGTATTCAACGGTGAACTTCTCATTTTTCAAAAAATAGTTCGTGTCCGGGATTGGCGTAGCCTCGCCTTCAACAAACCAATAGTGTTCGTCCATATGCAGACCAGGCAGTCCACGGAATAGTACGGCGAGTAAAAATACGATCAAGCCGATATGGATTACGTACGGTCCCCAGCGGCTGAAACGCTGCTTTTCCGCAAGCAGTGCTTCGCCATCGGTATGAACGCGGTAGCCTTTTTTCTTCAGCGGCGCGATCGCCTGCTGCACCCAGGCCTCTCCATTCTCGGAAATTGAGCCTTGATATACGACTCTTTGCCGGGTTAAAAATTGCATATGCTTGCGTATCTTCTGTTTGGACAGCGCTCTGTATAGCGGTAACACCCTGTCTAGGCTGCAAATAACGAGGGAAGCGCCGATCATAACGAGCAGCAGAATGAACCACCAGGAATTGTACGTGTCGGATAATCCGAGCCTGTAGTAAATATCGCCGATGGTTCCATACTTCTCTTTGTAGTAGACAGCAGGATTGAAATTTTTGACGAACATCGTCTCCTGGGTAAACACGGTTCCGAGCATAGCCCCGACTAATGTAATGCTAATGAGGTACACCGCTACCTTAACCGAGGAGAAGAAATTCCAAATTTTATCGATAAAATTAGGATTAGCCCGCTGCGAGCGGCGAGCCACCCCGTCATAGCGCATTTCCAGCAGCTCGCTGGAATTCTCGCTTTTCTCTTCATGCTGTGGCTTGCCGCACGCTTCGCAAAGCACCGTTCCGACAGGATTCTGATGCCCGCATTCACATTTCGTATTCTTGATCAATGTCTAGACCTCCTGTTCTCATCGGGATTTCACCAACTGGTCAATTTGTTGGTTAAGCGTCTTCAAATTCAGCTCGCCCTGATGAACGGAGGTAATTTTTCCTCTCTTATTCACAAAAAAAGTAGTCGGCATCGGCACAACTCCGTACTTGCCAACGACTTCATTTTGCTTATCGAACAAAATCGGGAAATCGACCCCGGTCTGCTTCACAAAATTAGACACGGTCAAGTCATCTTCCCCGGTATTGATCCCAAGGATGACTACGTCCTGATCCTTCCACTTCTCCCATTGCGCCTGTAAGGCCGGCATTTCACTTACGCAGTACGTACACCAGGTCGCCCAGAAATTAATCACGAGCGCCTTGCCCTGATATTTCTCCAGATTATGTACCTGCCCGTCTAAGCCGCGCAAATTAAAATCAGGAGGGCTGTCGCCTGCTTCAGGTCTAAACTTTTCGCCTCCAAATACAGCGGTGCCTATCGCATAGCCGCCCAAAATGACAATGAGCGCCAATATGATAATTTGTACCGGACGTCTTGCCCTACCCATTATCAACACCCCTTCTATGACAAATCTCATAATTATATGGACAAAAGGTGAATATCCTATGAACATTATAACGAAAAGTGTCATAGATGCCGCTAGGGTAAATTTGAACTTTATGTGACCTTCTATCGTTTTCTTGGTTTTCCGGCGTTTCGGGCTTGTTTAAATAAGCCTTCAACCTCTTCTTTGCTCAAATGGCGGTATAGCCCTCGTTTCAAATTTTCGAGATACAGATCTCCAAAGGAGATTCTCTTCAGCTTCGTGACCGGATGCTGGATCGCTTCAAACATCCGCCGTACCTGACGGTTTCGACCCTCGTGAATCGTAATGCTGATGACCGCTTGCTTGCCCTCGGGATCGACATCATAATACTCAACCTCGGCAGGCGATGTCATGCCGTCCTCCAGCATGATTCCTTGCTTGAGCTTGTCCAGCTCCGTCCCGTGCGGAACTCCTTTTACGGTAGCCAAATAAGTTTTCGGAACATGGTGCTTCGGATGCGTCAGCAGATGGGCAAAATCGCCGTCGTTCGTTAACAGCAGCAATCCCTCTGTATCATAATCCAGGCGACCTACAGGATACAGCCGCTCGGAAATGCCTTTCAAGTAATCGGTGACAATTTTTCTTCCCTGCGGATCGGAAGCGCTCGTTATGACACCCTTAGGTTTGTTGAACATGATGTAAATCTTCTTCTCCGCGCCGATCGTTTTCCCGTTCACGGTAATGACGTCAACTGCTGGGTCGGCTTTTGTGCCCAATGTAGTCACCGTTTCTCCGTTCACTTGTACCTGACCGTTCAAAATCAATTCCTCGCATTTGCGACGTGATGCCACTCCGGCACCGGCTAATATTTTTTGTAATCTTTCCATTGTCCAATAGTCACCTCATAAACATGATACCTATATGAAAGAAAAATCACAATAGGACGGGTTCACGGATAAAAATAAAGAGCCGCTCGAGCTGCTTTTCAACAGTCGAAACGGCTTAATCATCCAAATATCAACAAGCATACCATGATCGCTGCCACGAAGCCGACGACGTCCGAGAAGAGTCCTACCTTCAGCGCATAACGCCCGTTGCGAATGCCGACGGCCCCGAAGTAGACCGTAAGCACATATAGCGTCGTATCAGTGCTTCCTTGAACCGTAGAAGCGATCCGGCCGATCATTGAATCCGGTCCGTACGTCTTGATCAAATCGGTAGTAAAGGCCAGGGAGCCGGTTCCCGTCAGCGGGCGAAGAATTCCCAAAGGTAAAATCTCGGCTGGAACGTGCAGCTTCTCCAAAAACGGACCCATCCACCCTACGAAAAATTCCAACGCCCCGGATGCCCGAAACACGCTAATCGCCACCATCATGCCCACCAAATGAGGGATGATTCCAATAGCTGTGGAAAAGCCGTCCTTGGCCCCATCTACAAACGATTCATACACCGGAACCTTCTTCATAAATGCGTACAACGGGATAAACGCAATCATCGCCGGAACTGCCCATGCCGAAATAATATTTATCCAGCCTAACAAGAACCATCACCTCTTCAAAGTTAATGGGGCAGCAGGCGCAGGCGGATTCGGTGTTCGGCGAAAGGTTCTATTCCGATACCAACGATCAGCAGCGATGGCTGCCGCTGTAGCTATGGCCGTAGCCAACAATGTGGAGCCGACAATCTCCGCTGCGTTGGCCGAACCGAAGTTAAGCCGGATGGCGATCAATGTCGTCGGAATTAATGTGATACTGGCGGTATTCAAGGCTAACAGCGTGCACATCGCCGCCGAAGCGGTTTCTTTATCGGGATTTAGTTCCTGCAGTTCCTGCATGGCTTTGATCCCCATCGGGGTCGCTGCATTGCCCAAGCCAAGCAGATTAGCGCTCATATTCGAAAGAATATACCCCATCGCTGGATGGTTTTTCGGTACATCAGGGAATAAATAGGTAACGATGGGGCCAAGCAGCTTGGATATCGCTTTAACAAGCCCGGCGTCCTCTGCCATGCGCATCATTCCCATCCAGAACACAAGGACACTGATCAATCCGAAGCAGACGGTTACACCGGTGGCAGCCCCCTCGAATGCGGCCTGCGTGACGAGATTGATATCTCCCTTTATCGCTGCAAAAGCAAAACCAATCACAATGAGTCCCAACCAAATTTTGTTGACCATGCCGATCATCCCCCTCTCCTACAGGGTAAATAAGCTAATCCGCGAACAGCAGTGATCTCATGACTGCTGCGAACGTATTTCCCCAGCCGTTGTTTCTCCAAGCTGATAGACTCGGTGTGGATCTCCAATTTCCCTTCGCCGGCTCTGGCTTGGGTATGAAGCTTCCTTGCTCATATACGGGAACCTGCCCAATTTCTTGGCCGTCTAACGTGATTTTGATCTGACCCCGGTACCCAAAGTCATTTGCCCTCGCTTTTTGAACATATAGCTTCCGCTCGATCCGTTCAAGTTCCCCGGTCGCCAAAGCATAGCTGAAGCCGGAGCCGGTAACCAGCTCGTTCTGAACAGACTGTCCGGTTTCAATAATCTCCTTCAATGGATAATGAGCAAAACCGTAATCAAGCAGCTTCTGATGATCATTCCAGTCGTCTCCATCATTCAGGGTAACAACAGCTAGCTGTTGACCGGCACGAGTTGCCGAGCTGACAAGGCAGCGACGGGCAATTTTGGTATAGCCTGTTTTTACGCCGTCTGCCCCTTCATAGAAATGAAGCATTTTATTTTTGTTATCCCATTTGTAATCCCAGGGATTGTTAGGATTGGGAGCTTTTTTGCTTGGCGTTTTAACAATTTCCTTAAAGACCGAGTTCTGAAGGCTGTAGGCGGTAATAACCGCCAGATCATTGGCTGAGGAGTAATGTCCTTTGGCATCAAGTCCATGGGGATTTTGAAATTGGGTATGCTTGAGACCCAGCATTTTCACCTTTTCATTCATCAAATGGACAAAGCCTTCCTCCGACCCGCCGACATGCTCGGCAATGGCCGTCGCCGCATCGTTTCCTGAGCGAAGCATGAGACCATACAGCATGTTTTCCAGGGTCATCTCTTCCCCAAGCTCCAAATAAATGGAGGAGCCTTCCTTGCGGTAAGCATTTTTGGAGACACTCACCACTTCATTCAGTTTGCCATGCTCGATGGCAACAATCGCTGTCATGATTTTGGTCAAGCTGGCCACCGGCATCTCCGCATCTCCATGATGGCTGTACAAAATACGTCCTGACGTAACGTCAATGAGGGATGCTGCCTGCGCATTCGTTCCGGGCGGCCGAGGCACATCAAGGTCTGCTGCACCGGCGTTGGTGGCCGTCAGCAGCGAAATAATCATCATTGCTGTAAGGCTAAAGTGAAATATTGAGCGTTTTGTCATCATGAAACTCCTCCGGTATGTGGCGCTAATACTTGTACACTATATGCGGGAATCGAAGGGAGTATGTCCACTTGTCCCGGCAAAAAAAGACCCCTCCCGAAATTGGCGGAAAGGATCGATCAACCTAATCGGCTTAGTTAGCCTGTTTAACTGTACGTATTCCCATGGTTTGGATTTGGATCGGTGACGGGAATTCCTTGATTTGAAGCTGTCGGCGTCGTTCCCGCACCGTTACTCGGAATCATGGATTGAATTTTATCCATAACGTAAGGGACGGCATCAATCATTTTCTCAAATAAATGGGTTTGGTTATCCAGCGGAACGATATGCACGCCCTGTTGACCTACGACGAGAAAGGCAATCGGATTAATCGACACGCCTCCCCCGCTGCCGCCGCCAAACGGACGCGCTTTATCTGATGTGCTGGACGCGGTGCCGCTATTTTCATCTACATTAAAATCACTGCCTCCCGCAGCAAAGCCAAAGCCAACGCGGCTAATCGGCAATATGACACTGCCATCCGGGGTTTCGACAGGTTCGCCGACAATCGTATTCACATCAACCATATCCTTGATGTTTTCCATGGCCGTTTGCATTAACCCTTGGATCGGATGATCTGACATGATTACTCCTCCTCTTTAAACTAAAATAATAAGAACTACCTTCACTCCTACAGTTTGCTCAGCGAGGGGACGTAATATGCGCCGCTGGAGAACAAAAGGAGTTCGCTGATCCGTTAAGATCGCGAACTCCCATTTTTTTGCCCTTGGGCAGTGATGCTGATCCATTTTTTTAATCCGCCTTTTACTTTTAACACGCGTACAATCAATACGAATCCGGCATACAGGGCGCGTCCACAGCGTATTTCGCCGTTGCACTCGAATTCGGTTACAAATAGCGGCGGCTTGCCAAAGACAGGCACCACGAACACCCTCGGTCTGCGACTTAAGCGTATGTAACAAGATAGCCAACCTATCAACGTCGTTTTTAATCCCCATAATGCTCCTGATAAAGTTGCCGTATGGGCAGCATCCGATAAAGCAACATTAGTAGACCAATCCAGCCTTTGGAAAGAAATATGCTTCAACGTGCTTGTCATCCATTTCTGGAGTCCTCTCGTTGCCCGCAGCATGTCATAGAACTGATCAGCCCAATATCGAACTTTATCCTTATTAATATCCTGGCCACTACTGGCTGACTGATCTTTCACCAGGTTATTCGAACGCTGCTGCTCCACCTGAATGCCGTCCTTCATATTTTTGAATACGATGTACGGAATTAAGTAACGGAGCCGAACCAAACCGTATAGGGCAGTAACCTCAAGCTGAACAGTTTCATTCTCATTTACTTTGCGGACAACCAAGTGGAACTTGATCAGGGATACCAAGATGATGACAAATGCGATAAATACGAGCAACAGGATCAGGATGACTCCGAGCCAAATCCACACAGGAAAGCCCTCCATACCAATTCAAATGAACATCTTGAAATAGTATGGCTTCGTAAAAAGGAAATAATTCGTTAATCTTGCAGCTTGTCCTCATTTACATCATCAAAAGTAAGCTGCTGCTCCTCCAGCTTCTGGAACAAAAGCTGCGTTTCTTCCTCTAATTGTTCTGCACTTTCGAATTCGGTCAGGTCAGGCAAATCCTGCAGGCTGCCAAGTCCAAAATAATCCAGGAAGGCTGCCGTTGTACCGTATAAAATCGGTCGGCCAATCGCTTCCGCACGTCCCACTTCATGGATCAAGTCCTTATTCACCAGCGTATGTATCGCTCGTTCCGATTTAACCCCACGGATCTCCTCGACTTCGATACGTGTAATCGGCTGCCGATAAGCGATAATGGATAAAGTCTCTAGCGCAGCTTGGGACAGGGACGAGCGTGACGGTGAGTACGCCAGCTTTTCGAAAAACGGAGCATGCTCGGGCAAAGTAGCCAGTTGATAGGTTCCCGCAAGCTGTACAATTTGCAGCCCTCGCCCCTCCCTTTCAAACGATGACTTCATGTCTAACAGAGCATCGGTAATAATATCCTGACGCTGTTCGGTGACTTCTGCAAGCTGCTTTACGCTGAGGCCCTCCTCTCCGGCCAGGAACAGCAATCCTTCAATAATCGATTTCAAGTCCCGATAATTCATCTGCCTTTACTTCCCCTCTCCACTCCATCACAATATCATCAAACAGCTTATTCTGATAACAAACGATTTGCTTCATTTTCATTAACTCCAAAATTGCCAGGAAGGTGACAACGATCTCATGCCGGTACATATCCGGATGCAGCAGCTTGGAGAACAAAAGCCTGCCTCCTCTCCCGGTACGCTCCAGCGCCGAGACCACATCGCGAATTCGATCCTTTACCGAAATTTCGTCCCGATGAATACGGGCGACCGAGCTGCGTTTGACAGCACGGCGCAGCGCCTTCTGAAACGAAGCAATCAAATCGGCCGCATGCAATCCTTTTACGGGATTCTCGAATACCTCGGGCATGAAGGGGGTCAAATCCTCGGCCTCTTTCGTAAAAATGAGGCTGCGCTCCCATTCCCGCTCATGCAAATGCTCGGCAATTCCCTTGTACTTGCGGTATTCGATCAGCTTACGGATCAGTTCGTCCCGCGGATCTTCCTCATCCTCCATTAAATAGTCAAAGTCTTCATCGAATTCGATGACAGGCGGCTTAGGAAGCAGCTGTTTACTCTTAATCGATAACAATGTAGCGGCCATCACCAAAAACTCGCTCGTAATTTCCAGCTCCAGCTCCTGCATGTTATCCAAATATTCAAGATATTGATCCGTAATTTCACTTACTGAAATTTGATATATGTCGACCTCTGCCTTATCGATCAGATGCAGCAGCAGATCCAGCGGACCCTCGAAGGTATCCAGCTTATAGGTTACTGTCGTCAATGGACATCCTCCACCCGTTAGAGGCAGCTCAAGAAGGAGCACCCTTCCCGAACACGCGAATTAAATAAAAAATGCAGTACCCTGAATAAGGGTACTACATTAAATAAGCACTATTTTAGCAAATTCGTCAAGTTAGCCATTTCAATTGCAGCCATCGCCGCATCCCAGCCTTTATTCCCTGCCTTCGTACCCGCGCGTTCAATGGCTTGCTCGATGTTCTCTGTCGTTACGACGCCGAAAATAGTTGGAACGCCTGTTTTCAGGCCGATTGCCGCTACCCCTTTAGCAACCTCGTTACATACATAATCATAATGAGAGGTTGATCCCCGAATAACTGTGCCTAGAGTAATAACTGCGTCATACTTGCCGCTTTCGGCCATTTTTTGTGCTGCAAACGGAATTTCGAATGCTCCCGGAACCCAAGCTACATGGACTTCCTCATCCTTTACGCCGTGGCGCTTCAGAGCGTCAAGCGCGCCTCCAAGCAGCTTGCTCGTAATAAATTCATTAAAACGACCGACTACGATTCCATATTTTAAGCCTTCCGAGACGAGATGTCCTTCAAATACTTGTGCCATAATTCGATTCCTCCAATAGTATGTTGTATTTTTCGTGAATATTAATTCGTAATTATTAAAAAGTGTTCATTTGCTAAGAACTGCTAGCTTTGGGTTGTTTCGTTTTGCTCGATCGCGTCAAAGTTCAGTAAATGTCCAAGCTTCTTTTGCTTCGTATGCAAATAATTGCTATTGTCCTCATTTTCTGTCATTTGGATAGGAACCCGCTGCACAACCTCCAAGCCGTACCCCTCAAGCCCGGTAATTTTCCTAGGGTTGTTGGTCAACAGTCGGATTTTGCGGACTCCGAGATCCTTCAGGATTTGTGCCCCAATTCCGTAGTCACGCAGGTCGGCCGGGAAGCCGAGCTTCAGGTTTGCATCTACCGTATCCAGCCCCTGCTCCTGCAGCTTGTATGCCTTCAGCTTGTTGACAAGCCCGATGCCCCGCCCTTCCTGGCGCATGTACAGCAGAACACCATTGCCTGCCTCTTCAATTTGCTGGAGGGCCGCCTCGAATTGCGGACCGCAATCACAGCGATGGGAATGGAATACGTCCCCGGTCAGGCATTCGGAATGCACCCGGACAAGTACGGGTTCTTCGCCGTCTATTTCACCCTTGACAAGAGCGACATGCTCTTTGGAGTCTACATCGTTCGTATACGCAATCGCTCGGAACTCGCCATAATCGGTAGGCATGCGCACTTCAACCTCGCGGGTCACCAGCTTCTCCTTCTCGTTGCGGTAATGGATCAAATCCTTTACACTAATCAGCTTCAAATCGAACTGCTTGGCGATTTTAACAAGGTCGGGCAGACGAGCCATCGTTCCGTCCTCCTTGATGACCTCGCATATTACTCCAGCCGGATATGAGCCGCACATCCGTGCCAAATCGACCGCCGCCTCTGTATGCCCTGCCCGCCGCAGAACGCCGCCCTTCTTCGCAATCAGCGGGAACATATGCCCTGGTCTGCGGAAATCGGAAGGCTTTGCATTCGGATCCATAATGGCCTTCACCGTCAAAGACCGCTCGTAGGCGGATATTCCTGTCGTTGTGTCCACATGATCAATGGATACGGTAAAAGCCGTACCGTGAAAATCTGTATTTTGCGCCACCATCGGCTTTAGATCCAATTCCTCTGCTCTCTCCGCAGTAATTGGCATGCAAACGAGCCCGCGACCTTCGGTAATCATAAAATTGATCACTTCAGGGGTCGCCTTCTCAGCCAGCGCCACGAAGTCCCCTTCATTCTCCCGATCCTCATCATCGACGACAATAATGACTTTGCCGCGCATAAGCTCGTATATCGCTTCTTCCACCCGATCCAATTGAATATCACTCATTATTTACGTCCCTCCCTTTAGCTGCTCTGCAAAAAATGAATTGAACTGACTTATACAAATCCGTTCTTCATCAAAAACGGCATATCGATGCCTGGCGATGGAGATTGGTCATCCGACCCTCCCCTGTTATTTCCTTTGCCAAACGCGAGTAAATGCTCGACGTATTTGCCGAGAATATCACATTCCAGGTTGATCGTATCGCCCTGGCGTTTATAAGCAAGAACGGTTTCCGCCAAAGTGTGAGGAATAATCGATACGCTGAATCGATGTCCCTCGGTGCGGACAACCGTCAGGCTGATCCCGTCAATGGTAATGGAGCCTTTGGGAATAATGTACTTAAACAAGGATTTTTCCGCTGGGGATATTTCATATACGACGGCATTTTGATCCTGCCTCACCCCCGTAATCGTCCCAACTCCATCGACATGTCCTTGAACGATGTGCCCGCCAAAACGGCCATCCGCAGCCATCGCCCTTTCCAGGTTTACTTTGCTGCCTGATCTAAGCTGGCTCAGGTTTGTGCTGCGAAACGTTTGCGGCATGACATCGACTGTGAAGGATGAGCCGTCGAAATGCGTAGCCGTCAGACATACCCCGTTAACAGCCACACTGTCGCCAAGCTTCATTCCTTGCGTGACCGTGCTTGCCTTAATGCCGATTACCATAGCCTCGCCCTTGCTTTGTACCGACTTAATTGCGCCAACTTCTTCAACTAGTCCTGTAAACATGCGGTTCCCCCTTTCTGCGTGAATCCATGGCTTTATATATGTTCCAATACATGTGCGTTCCAAACAGGATATCCTGCGATACAAACATTATCGCCGATTTGCTCTACGGACAGGTCGCTTAATGTGACCGCATCCTTCATCAGCTCAAAGCCTTCAAATACGAAGCTGCCTGGGGCACTTAAACCGCCAATCAATTTTGGGGCCAGAAACAATACCACTTCATCGACCAGCCTATTGTCGAGCAGCGACCCGTTCAGTCGGCCTCCTCCTTCGACGAGCAGCGATGATATTCCCAGCTCTCCTAGACTTTGCAGACCAGAACGTACATCCACCTGCGGTCCTTCCCCGCAAGTAATGATTTGAATTCCTTGATCTGTCAATGAAGTGCGTCTCTCTTCGGGTGCCTGCGTTGTAGTAAGGATCATGGTTTTGGCGGCACCATCGCGAAGCACCCTGGCTTCATCGGGAATGCGGAGAGTTGAATCGACAATGATTCTAGTAGGTGAAACTCCCGGTACCGTCAGTCTCGTCGTTAGTGATGGATCATCCGCAATGACTGTATCCACTCCGACCATAATTCCATCATGCCGGTGGCGCATCGTATGAACACGCTCGCGCGCCTCTGGGTTAGAAATCCATTTGCTGTCTCCAGTCTTAGAAGCGATTTTACCATCCAGTGTGCTGGCGGTTTTGATCGTGACATACGGCATTCCGGTAGTAATGTATTTGATGAATCGACGATTCAGCTTGATCGCTTGATCCCGAAGGACACCTACCTCTACCTCGATTCCGTTTCGCTTCAGCAGCTCAATCCCCCTTCCCGCAACCTGAGGATTCGGGTCTTCACAAGCAACAACGACACGGTTCACTCCGGCTTTAACGAGGCCTTCACTGCATGGGGGCGTCGCTCCATAGTGGCTGCACGGCTCCAGCGTGACATATACCGTGCTTCCTTTAGCAGCCTCTCCAGCCATATTCAGCGCATGCACTTCAGCATGCGGAGTGCCGCGCTTCAAGTGACTGCCCAGCCCGACGACTTCGCCATTTTTCACGATGACGGCTCCGACGACCGGATTAACGCCGGTTTGTCCCTGTGATCGATTCGCCATATCCAGCGCCAATCTCATATAATATTCGTCATTAATAATTTCCAATGATTTCTTCACCTCCACTCTTCACAACAAGGATCATCAGCAGCTAAGGAATTACAAAAGCCCCATCGGAGTCCGATGGGGCAATGAGAGTTTATACGCAAAATGAAAGCACTGAGCCGGATATGAGCAAACATGACGGAAATATAGGGACAAAGCGACCCTAAACCGCCATCACTCAGCCAACTCTTCAAGCCCTGCATTCTCACTGTTAATTTCGAAAAAATCAACCTTGTGAAAATTAGAACTTGAAAGCTATGCTTTAATTACAATGGATACACTCGTCGTCGATACGTCGCATATCCTGCGTTTCCTTCTCCCATCCAGACTATACTGTCGGTCCCGGAATCTCACCGGCTCAGCCGCATGCTTAATTTGTAGCGCATACGGGTCACGGACTTGTACTCGCTTCAGCTGGTTTAAGCTTAGTCAGAAGCAGTCATCACCGTCGGTAGGGAATTTCACCCTGCCCCGAAGTTAACGTTCAAAATATTTAGTTGTCAGTATACCTTGAATTTGTGACTTCGTTAAAATGTTACCACCAAAAAAATTAAAAAGCAAGGCGCGAATAAACACGAACACCTTGCAAGACGCAGCTATTTCATTCTGACTTAGAGATACTATGATATCATTTTTGTGTTATTCCGAGCTTTTTTATTATAAAAATAATTCCGAGAAAAATCCTTGCACATGGCAGGAACTTCATTATCTAATTCTCTATTTTAAATCTTTTATTCCTAATATCAGTTAATATATATGAAGGTGAATCTTCAATAAATTTATTTAACGATTCTATACCTCTAAAGGTAAGTATGACTTCCTCGCCATTTTGAACTATAAATTTGGTATAAATTCTTTGGTATTTATTCATCTTCTTTACTCCTAAATTAAAGTCATATTTGCTCAGCAAAGTGGTCTATTAAGCATTTATTGCTATGTACGGTGAATACATAGGTCCACTCTTTCAATTCTGGTTCAAACCATTCAAATAAATAAGAAATGCTGTGCCCCCTCTTTTTAAAGCTGAAGCATCGGATTACGATTTCCTGGTCGTAAGAGTAATCTTTTAATAATTTGCCTACTTCAATAAGCGGCGTTTCAACCGCTTTTCTTGAACATTCTTCTGCATCCATTTTTCTTAAATAAACGCTTCCGCATTGTAAACAGCTATACATAATTACTTAACCCCTCTGAATCCGTAATAATATCTTGAAGCGTTTGAAGCGTGTGTTCAAACTCATTTTGATGATTTACAACGACTTCATCGTAATATACCATGTTGAGAATATCCTCTTCATATGTAGTTAATTTCTTCTCTCTCGTCTCCAAACAGTCACCGCGTGCCAGCATCCGCTTTTGTACATCTTCTTTGTCTGCATAAATAAATAGGGATAAACAGTTTTTATACTGCTTTTCAATGATTTGCTTCAGCTTGAAATCAACAATAACAAATGCATTTCCCTTTGATAATTTATTTTTTAGTTCTTTTTTCGTGATTCCATAGCAATAATCCTCGCAACAAATCGACCCTACAAACCCATCATTCATTCTCAGGAAATCAAATTCTTTTCTCGTTAAATAAGCGTGCCCCGATTCATTCATGTCTCCTTCCCCTGGTTTCAGGGTTGTGAAGACTTTGAGCTCATTGTTCATTAAAGAACGAAATAATGAAGATTTTCCTGAACCGCTGCTTCCACTCACTAAGAAGAGTAAATTCATTCATCCCACTCCTATACATGAATTTTATACTTTTTTACTCCTTAATAAAGTAGGCTCTATGTAAATAGTAGCAAGAACACGAATTACTTTAAATCAATAAAATAATCAAATATTTTGATGTTTACTTTTCCTTGTGATCTTGCTTTTATGTCGAAAATATGTTGAATATTGTCGAAAATTTTTTTCTCTCTAAAATGCATAATTGTTAATCTGGGCATCCTTGCACCGATCCTTGTCCTTGCCCAATATTTTTTTCACAATATTATTGATCGCCGCACCAGTAACATCGATGACCAGATCGTCAGACAAATAGACTTTACGATAATAAGAGTTATAGCCGACTATTTTATCGATATTAACCACTAGTCCGCTATTTAATAATCTAAATTTTTTATTTTTTTCAACCATATAATCTAACAAATTCGTTTTCATCGTCGTATACTCTATGATTTCTTCATAGGTATGAATGAATATTTTTCCTTTTTTCGGCTGTTTGATGAAATAGATATCGTTTGCGCTAATGATTCTCAAACTATTATTTTCCAATGGCACTAGAACATATTCTCCTGTTTCGTTATGAAAATCACTTATCATTTTAATTAATTCAATATGCTCCTCCTGCGCGAAATGATCCATATCATTCTTAAGCAAAGCGATTAGTTTAGAAGGCTGCATACATTTCACCTCATTTTTCGCATAATAATATCACGTAAATAAAATATTTCATGTAATAAAAAGTCCTAGATTATTCTAGGACAATTCATACAGCTTGACGATCTGCTGTTCATTTAAAAACTCCTCTTTATACCGCTGAAGTGTAGCCTCTGAAACGTTGAACTGTTTTTTGATTTTCTCGAATCCTGCTTCCAGTTCATTCTCGATATAATAATTTTTAGCTACATGCAGCATTCCTGAATAAGAAATAAATGTAGGAGTTAAATGAGGTACCTCAAATTGCTTTTTGATTACCGCATAACGGCGATAAACAATATTCTTATCGGCCTCTTCGATATGCTTAACCCTCGTTTGCGAGGATCGGACAACGAAATTGTTGTCGATTAGCTTGGCTGCCTCGCTGCGGATCTCTTCCTTGGGATTACCATTGCTTTTTATGTATTCATCCTGGTTAATAGCCTGTCCCACTAATCGGATAAATTCCTCATCGACTTCGACTTCACGGCTGCATCCATCGGCATCAAAGACTTGCGCGGTCAAAAGATCTTGATCGATATGGCTCTGCTTTAGGTTTGTGATTTCCGCGTTCTCATAGCCCAGAATGCCGATAAACGGGGCATATAAAACGAGAGCATCCTGCGCATTTACCAGCTTCTTAAGAACGTTATGCAAGTCCTGATCCGTCCAGTAAAATTTATCGGGCTTGACGGCGAATTGCTTCTTCCACGCGGTATCCGTTGAATCCAAAGGATTCATACCTTCAAGATATCCTTCCTCAATCGCCCAATCGATATATCTGCTAACGTAAAGCACAGTTGACTTAGAGGCGTTTTCCGTAGAAGGCATAAACGTAAAAAATAACTTTCTCAATTCTTCACGATTGAAATCATAAATATCCTTGTTTAGATCCATCTCAAATAGAGAGGCGATCTTAAACAATCTCTCCAGAATGTTTCGCGTACCCTTCTT
Source organism: Paenibacillus lentus (assembly GCF_042714055.1). Classification (GTDB taxonomy): domain Bacteria; phylum Bacillota; class Bacilli; order Paenibacillales; family Paenibacillaceae; genus Fontibacillus; species Fontibacillus lentus_A. The sequence goes on along the minus strand of NZ_JBHGVC010000003.1, from coordinate 538,471 downwards.
GTGGGTTGAGATATACTCCTGCTTCACTTCCTCATTGTACAACCTGTCATCATGAATAATGTTCAATGAATTCCCCCCCTTTTTTAGGCAAGTACCCGATCTACTTCTGAATTGATATAATCTCTGATTTGCTGCTTCACCTTATTGGAGTTCGTTTTACCTTGGCCGCCCATAATCTCCGTTAAAGACGAGGTTTCCTTGTTAAAATCAATCCCTTCGATAATCGCAACAATCTGATCCACCGGAAACTCTTTCCCATATTTGTCAAATAGCTTCTTGGCTATGGCAATAAAACCGACATGCATGTTATGATGACTCATCCAGGATGCTTCAAGATTCTTGATGCGATTCTTAACAAGAACATCTTCATACGAAGGTATTAAATATTCATAGAATCTCCTTAAGACATCCTGCACATCGTATTTATCCTTAACGCTCTCCGGAGCAAAGCTGATTTTAATGCTGTCTGCAAGAATGGCAAAGTTCGTGATCGTGATTTTCTTGTCGATCGCCGTTTTTATTTCCACTCTTCGATGCAGAACAGGAATGCTCATTAAATATTTCGTAATCTCTTCACTGTATTCTTCTCCGCCATAATATTTCACCAAGGTCTTATCAAAACGATTTACCGTGTTCGTCACGGCAAGTAATTTTTGCGCCTTTTCAATAGGATAATGCTTGATATCAATATTCATGTAGCCTTCAAAATCAGGATATTCCTCCATGATTTCAACGATCGCCATTAACCGATGCATCCCGTCAATGATATTAACGGTCGAGCCTTCATGAATGATCAGCTCCCCCTCCTCAAAAGAAATGCTGCTCTGGCCATCCACAAGAATATTAAACAAGATCGTTGAGGGACTATATTTCCCTTCTAGCATCAGCTTCTTTATATTTTGTACGCTCTTGCTTTTAATATCTGCTTTTTCGATGATTTTCCCCTTCGCATTGACTCTTTTTTTCGATAATCGCTGCGTTTGGAAGTTATACGTTAGAATTTTGTAAATCCATAAATCAGCGATGTCTTTATAGGACATAGCTGTTAAATAATCTTCATTCGTTACCCTAATTACGCTCGAAATCGTATATGGTAGTTCAATTTGTCTGGGCTGTTCAAATTTATACTTATTCACGTTTCTAATCTCTTGTTTGGAAAAGAAATCCGATAAGACCATTCTCGAATCTTGGGTAATCTCATATATCGCATTTACAAAAACAGCCAGGACTTCATCAGCGAGCTGTTCAATTTTCTCAGGCTGGGCAACGATTTCAATGAATGTTCCTCGAATCATGTTATGTTTTTCGGATAAATAATCCTCGATACCTCTTTGCAAATCCCTATGTAAAGCAATTTCCGATAGCACCATGGAAAGAATTTCATAAATATTCTTTTCATCTTCTGTTGTCACTAGCCCCAACTCCCTCTAAACGACATATTTTATTCCAACAGAGTATAGCATATGAAAAATAAAAAGAAAATATATCAAATTTAGCGTAATTAGCAGGCGCAAGTTAAAAATAGGATCAATGCGAACATTTGTTTGCAAACGAGCATATTCCATGTTAGTATTACCTTATTGGTAATATCATTCTCTTAATAAATATAACATGATGGAGTTGAGTCTCAATATGGAAAAACAGCAGAAATTATACGTTTCCGGGGAGATTACTATCCCTGTTTGCTTCCCTGTTTACCTGAATACGAAGGAAGAATCCTTAAAATTTGTTGCTAGCTTGCTCAATAAGGATACCATTTCGGTAATACACGGAGACATACATACCTGGAACCGCTCCACGTATCCGATCATCGCAAAAGATGTCCAGGTACATTGGCACGATGTGCTGACTGCCAGTGAAATTTAAATGATCAAGGGGCATGCCTATGTCCCTTTTGAAGTGAATTACATCTTGGAAGGAGCATCAGAGTGGCTGCATGTACGAATAAGCGCTATTGTATCGAGCGCCTGATTGCTTATGATGATTGCGCAAAGCTAGAAACATGGAAAAGAACGAAAGTAGCTTCGCCAACCCTATCGCCATTGGAAAACTTTATGGCGGAGGATTATCGCATTTTTGACATAATTAAAAATAAAGAAGTCAAAAGAAATGTTAATTTGAAAACGTGGCTTTAGCTGCTTAGGGGAGGTGATATGGATGAAATGCGGACATTCAAGGCTAAGCTGGCAAGATCTTTACTACGACGGCGAAATCGACGACAGAACCGAAATCTTCGACGAGGACATGCAGGAAATCATCATTATTCGGGCAGAGGATCGTTATACTGCAGGAGGTAATTTTATTGTCCAAACATTCAGCTTCTTTAAAATACGTTTATAAAATTCGTTCCTCCAGGCTTCGGAAGGCCAAATGGAATCTTACCCTATCGATTGAAGAAGCCATGAGAAATGAGGAAATCGTAGCATTAGCAGATAGTACGGCACTTCGATTCATATCGGAAATAGAACATAGAGAAAATCAAGACCCATACATATTAATCATCAGGAATCAGATCCATGCTTTAAAACTGAAAGACAATGTAGCCAGCAACAAAAAGAAGATCAGTTCCTTATATAAAAAGCTGTACGAGGCCTCATTCTTGTCCAGTTACTTGAGCGTTATTATCGACAACAATCAGGACTATGACCGATTAAACAGCAAAAAGGGATTTTACCTCAATGGCATAAAATATAAAAGATTATTAGCGACAACAAGCGGGGCGAAGAATAGTACCGTTGTCTTTATCAATAGCGAAATCTATGAAGAGTTGAATAGAAGAATCGATAACGGCAGGAATATGAACAAGCCATTTGTCCCTGCCAGGCTTGAAGCCTACAAATCTCTAGTTTGCAGTGCGAGCATACCGATGCCTCACCCTAATGGAATACTGGTCGTAAATGATTGTGAAACCTCATTCTTCAGCAATGTCATTGAAATTGACGATTCGGTCACGAAAAAGTACCCCAAAATGAGATATAAAGAAAATTACGACATCACGCTGAACGAAAGCGATGGTTATGGACTAATCCTCCCTTCCCTTAGCGAAAAATGGGCCAAGCAGCTAGGGGAAAATTATATTCCTAGCGGCTTTTGCATAAGAAATGCCTTTACGAAAGGAATGCTGTTTACGTTTGATTTTCACGCTTTTGCGGAGCAAATAGCCAAAAGCTATATCGTAAAGGATATTTGGGGAAATGAAAGAGACATCCGTCGAGCGGAAATCATTCTGACGGCCTCTATGCTTAAGCTTTGGGATTCCTATGATCATCTTGAGCACTATCTCCATAACTGCAAACAAAACAACTATACCTTCAGCGTGACCAAAGTAACTCCAGAGACCTTGGAGGATGAAAGAAATCTTAATTACCAGTTCATTCAGTCCCTGGATCTGTCCGACGAACAAATCACAGCGTTAATTACGCCAACCCTTAAAGAAATTCATGATATTTTAGGGCTGGATCCTTATAAGAGCATCTTATTCTTAAACGGCAAGGATATCACTGCGAACGCTTTTTATAAAAGAGGCAATGATTTCTCCAAAGCCCTTATGGCTGATTCCAGCGTTATTCACGATCCATTTATAAGAAATAAAATTTACGGAATGATCAAGAAAAGAATCAATGATGCCAAGGTGGGCGTGGTGAAAGTAGCTGGTAACTTCTCCACCATCTCCGGGGATCCATTTAGCCTATGCCAAAACATGTTTGGGATGGAGGTTACAGGGCTGCTTCGTGCAGGTTCCTTCTATTCGAAATATTGGAATGACAAAAACGTAAGCCAGGTCGCCTGCTTTAGGGCCCCGATGACCTGCGCAGAAAATATTAGAATACTTCACTTAGAAAATACGCCCGAAATGAGTTATTGGTACAAATATATGGATACCGTTACTATTTTCAATTCATGGGACACCACCACCCATGCTCTTAACGGAGCCGACAAGGACGGAGACGCCGTTCTTACCACCAATAATAAAGTACTGCTGGACAGCATAGAAAAATTACCTGCTATCGTATGCGTTCAAAAAATCGCCGAGAAAAAAATCGTAACCGAAGCTGATGCGATTCAAGCGAACAAAAACAGCTTCGGCGACGAGATCGGAAAAGTGACGAATCGGATTACTTCCATGTTTGATGTCCGTGCCAAGTTCCCGAAAGAAAGCAAAGAGTATAAAACGTTGACCTACCGCATTCAATGCGGCCAAAATTATCAGCAAAACGCAATTGATAAAGCGAAAGGCATCAACAGCAAGGACATGCCTAAAGAGTGGTATGACCGCCATGCTGCCGTTGCCTCAAAGGATAGAGACATGAATCTGCGTATTTTGGCCGACAAGAAACCCTATTTTTTTGGTTATATTTATCCGGAACTCCTAAAACAATATCGCAGCCATGTCAAAGCGTATGAAATGAACAGCAGGGAAAGATTCAGAATCGGCCTTAGCGAGCTAATCGCCAAAGAAGAACGAACCCTCGACGAGCAATTATTTATACAAAACTACTATGACTACATGCCCCTCTCCATCAGCAAGTCCGTCATGAACAGATTGTGCTGGATGGTTGAAGATGTGTTCGATCGCACGAAAGAAGCCGCTTCTAAAGCAGAATTTGACTATAGCATGTATAAAACAATGAAACCCTACTCCAAAAAATTAGTTCGCGAACTATCCGATGTACTGGAGAAATACCAAGAAACTGTAAAAAGCCATTCTCTAGCGAAGCGGAAAACTAGGATGACAGAGGATGAATCGCAGTCCGCCAGAATGATGTTCAAACAATTCCTAAAACAAGAGGTGTTTGAAAAGTGCAGCAACAAAGAAGATGCTTGCAATATATTACTGGATCTATGCTACCGCAAAAATGCAACTAAACAAATCGTTTGGGATATTTGCGGTGATCAAATCATTTTGAACCTGCTTGAGAAGAAAGGTCATACCATCACTTATCCGCGGCTGGATCAGCATGGCGGGATTTCCTTTGGAGGCAGTTTGTTTTCCCTTGAAACTACATATTTAAAAGATCTTGCTTAGGAGGAGCTGAAGCAGCATGAAATTAATCATTAACGAAAAGGAATTGGTGCATAAGGCTCTGACGGAAGGCTTCATCCATCAGAAAACTTCAAAGACTATTACCTGTTTAATTAAATACTATTACTCGCTTGGCATGAATCGGCAGCAAGCTCGTGAAGCAATCGAGCAGTTCATGCATGAGCATTACCCGCACTTCAACAGCGTTAAATGGCAGGATACACTGGATCGGTGGGTCAAATCCATTGAAAAACAAGAGCATTCCCTCTTGGAAATCAAAGAGGTCGTGATTACCCGTAAGGAATTGGAATATATCAGGAGCCTAAATAGTCTCGTTCATGAAAAGCTGGCCTTCGTCTATTTGCTGTACAGCAAAATTTTCAACAGGATGAATGGCAACGACTCCTATTGGGTGAACACTCCGCGAAGCGATATTTTTAAAGATGCCAAGGTGACGGCGAATAGCGTCAAGCAGGGACTGCTTGTCAATGATTTAATTACGATTGGCGCGATTGAACCGACCTTGAATACCAAAAAGTTAAGTAAAAGAGTCTTGTTCGCGAACGATCAGGATGATGCAGGAATCACCGTGAGGGATTTCAGAAATTTCATCTACTTCTACTTAGAGTGGCGTGGCGAGAAGATCATGAGCTGCAGCTCCTGCGGCCTCCTGCTTCGCCAAACCTCCAACCGCAAGAAGTATTGCGGCGAATGCTCCAAGGCAAAACAAAAGGAATGGCAACGGAAAAGCATGAAAAAAAGAAGAGAACATGAACTTGTGAAGTGATAGAAACGTCCCTTAAACGTTGATCCTTCAAGGGTTTCGGCGGTATTGTCCCTAATTTGTATTAGTGATAGGAATGCGTTATATTCCTGAAAAACAAAATATTTTATTTTTAAAGCGAAGCATGATCGTTTTAAATTTAGAATTACGAGGAGGTGCTAATATGAATAAATCGGAATCGACGGGGCTATTAAAATGGTAAATGAAGAAGACATTCATCTGGCTTTACTGGCTAATGAACCCGTGTTCGTTGAAGATGTCGGTTATATTCGTTCTCCAAAGCTAAGAGATGTTATTAAGCTAGGTTACAGCGACTACATGGATTCTCTATCGTCTCTATTGTTTGACAAGTCTCGAATATCCGGCTTGGGAGAAGTATCAGAATCGGCATTTGTGCTGGTGTGTTATTTCTTCATGCAAAACGATCACTTCAGAAATTCCTTTGCTAACGGAATAAGGCTTCTATTACATAAGGAAATCGAGCTTTTAGAGATGGAGGGCGTTCCTTATTTTGACTTAGGGGATGGGCTGACCCTTCACGAAGGCAATTTTCACCGCTTCCAGGAGATCGTGAAAATGGCGAATAAAGCGGAATTAGCCAATGAGAAGGAAGACTATATTCCTGGAAATTCCAAGGCCAAAGAAATGATCGAGAAGCTGATGAAGGGCAAAGCGAATAAGCCGGCCAAGAAGCCGGTCATCAATTTGCACAGCATCATATCGGGTCTATCCTGGAAAGCGACCAGCGGCATTCATATCGGCAATATTTTTGAGCTGAGTATCTACCAGTTCTATGACGGCTATTACCGGCTTGAAAATATCGATCATTACAACAGTGTTGTTACTGGAATTTATACGGGCAATATAGATGCAAAAAATATTAATATGCAAGAAATCAATTGGACAAAAATCATTTATTAGGAGGAATTTTTTTATGGCAGTTACAAATAGATGGGCAGTACGGGATGTTGCAACGGCATCATTTTTTGATATCGAAACAGGAAAGCTGAAAGTTAAAATCGACACGCTGAAAATGTCTAATATTGAGAACACCGCAGAAACGGTATATGCCGTTGGCGGAAGCGGTAACCCTAAATTGGTCGGGTTCTCCGGTGGCCGTTCCGCAAGATTCGTGCTGCAGGATGCGCTGTTCTCCAACGAAATGCTTGGCATGCTGCTTGGCAATGAAGTCACCTCCAGCACGAAAAACGTTATTAAAAATGAAGTATGCTTTGTAAGTGCGGATGCCGCTACGCTTGCATATACGCCGGCTGCCAGCGGAGCGCTGGTGAGCGTGAACTTGCTCCATGCGGATGGAACGGTTGGCAAAGCCTTTGATTATGCAGCCTCGGCACCTGCATCGGACAACTACACCGTAAGCGGCAAAACGATTACCTTCGCCAGCGACGAAATTCCAGATCAAAGCAAAATCATCGTTTACTACGAAACAGCGGCAAGTCCAGATACGAAAGAGATCCGTGCATCCTCCGATAAATTCGCAGGCAGCTTCAAGCTCGTGCTCGACGTATTGGTACGCGACTACCATCTTCAAAAGGACTATGCAGCGCAAATTACAGTTGATAACGCGAAGATCGAGGATAACTGGAATCTGAATATGCAGCCAGATGGAGAACCTTCTCCGCTTGATATTCCGATGGAGGCGTTAAAACCGGCCGACTCTCACGATCTGTATGTGATGCGGATTTACGATGAGGAAGATTTGGCGTAAGGATTCGGGAGGGCTCACCCCCTCCTCCCTCCTTTCTTCTCATCTTAAAGCTAGTGAATGCTTCCTTTGCTCATTTTCAGATGAAAAGAAAACAGCTCATCATATTTATTTCATGACCAAACCTGCATAAGCAGAATACGAACCTAGGAGATGATTGATTATGTCGACCAAAGCGACCAAAGCAACCGAAGAAACCAAAGCAACTAAAGCAACAGCTAGCAGTAAGAAATCCACGAAAGCGAATAAAATAAAAAATACGAAACTAACATTAGATAATTTGATTCAGGATGTTGATAAATACGAGCAGCTTCATCGGGTCAGCTTTGAAGACGGTCGTTATACGGAAGTGTATGCCTGCTTCAGACCTACGCAAATCGATGAAATGCTTGTTAATTTCTCCGAATTTATCACGGAATATAATCGGAGATTTCCGGAAATGAAAGAAAACAAACTTATGGATTATTTAAGTCTCCATATCCTGTTATTCTTCTCTACCTTAACGGAGCGGACAGACTATTCCTTTGAGGAGAAAATCAATATCTTCAATAAAATGCTGGACAGCGAGCTGGCCGAGACCATTTTTGAGCATTTTGACAAAACGGAAATTCAAAAAATCTATTCTCGCATTTGGAAAAAGTTCACCATGTACGAGGAGATGGTTCAAAACAACAAAGAGCTGCAAAGCGAATTGCTGGAATACATTGAAAACGCGAATTTAGAAAATAAAGATGTCATTAAAAATCTTCTGAACCAGAATAACTAAATGCCAAAGGAGTGACTCGCTTTGAAATTTTTCATTCATGAACTGGAATATGTCATCTCTTTTCTATATCGTCTGAAATTGATCGATTTTAGCTCGCGCATGAGAACCCGCTTTATTAAAATTTTGGCGGAGCGCTTTCAGCAATATAAGGAAGAATATTTTGACCTCGTGATGGAGCACTGTGTACTGGATGACGATGGTCAACCGGAAATTATTACGGAGGGCGAGATCCAGCGTTACAATATCAAAGATCTTAATGCGTTCCAAACCTCCCTTGCCCCCCTGCTGAATGAGGAATTCATCATTGAGGTTACGGATAACAGCCGAAACATGCTGAAGAGCGTTGCCTACTCCGTGCTGAATTGCGGTCTGGAGTTCGAAGGTGACGATCAGTTTAAATACGATGCTTTAGCTTCAAAGTTTGAAGAACTCAATCTGGACGAAATTTAATATACCGTTTATTAAAAATGGCCACCGGTTGGTCATTTTTTTTATGTAAAGGAGTGAGAACCATGGCAAATGATACGAAGATTCTAATTACGGCCGATATCAACATAAGCCCGTCGATTACCGCACTCAACAAAGCTATAAAAAATATCGAAAAGAACCCTTCTTTGAAGAAAATCAAGATTACGATTGAAATCGATAAGCAAGAAAGCGATAAGGTCGGCAACAGCTTCGGTCAAGCGCTAAAATCGGTTTACAAACAAACCCAAACTTTCATTAAAAATAACAAGGCTCTCTTGAAGCAAGGCATGCAGGATATTATTAAAACCATTCTTGAGGTCGATACGCAAATCACGCAGCTCAAGCGAGTCATGAACGAAGGAACGGATTTTGAAAGCATGCTGCGTGGAAGCATTCAAACGGCGAATGAGCTGGGACATTCCATCGGTGCAGTCAATGGCCTGCTGATTGATATTGGCCGCATGGGTTATGACGAGAAGCAAACCCTAGCCCTCGCCAAAACGGCCGCCCTGTTTCAAAATATCTCGGAGCTGACGCCGGATCAAGCGATCCAGACCATGACGGCGGCGATGTCTGCGTTCAATATCGAAGCGGAGGACAGCATTCTAATTGCCGACAGGCTTAACGCGGTAGACAACAAATTCACCGTGACAAGCCAGGATTTGGCCAGCAGCTTAACCCAGGCCGGAACTGCGGCTAACAATTATGGAATTTCCATGGAAAAGCTGATCGGTGATACGACAGCCATTTCAATAGCTACGCGTGAGAGTGGTGAAGTGATCGGTAAACTCGTTGCCGCCTGATCAAGTGATTGATTAGTGAAAATCTCGACTAATGGACTTGGAACTCCTATTCCCGAATAGGACGACAAGGGGCAAGTTTAAATACAGCCTGAACGACTAAATGTCGAGACATCTTCCCTTCTTAGCTTAAGAGTGAAGATGATGCGATAGTCTGAACACACTAGCAATAGTGTGAGAAGCGGTCGAGTGTAAAGACACTCCTGGAAGCACCGTTTCCGCTGCACTTCTTGGTTTAAGATTGTGCAGTCCGTAGGACGCCAAATGTCCGAAAGTAACAGCCTGAACTCACTGACCACGATTTACTCACGCCTGACGACACTTGGAGAATCCGAACAGGTACTGAATAGCATTGGCATTTCCATGAAAGACATGAACGGCAATGTGAAAAACGGATCTGTGGTTCTGGACGAAGTTGCCGGCAAATGGAGCAATCTAAGCAAGGAGCAGCAGCATAACACCGCACTCCAGTTAGCTGGCCAGTCTCAGCTCTCCCGATTTATTGCCCTCATGGAGAACTACGATACCAGCACAAGAGCAAGCGAAACCGCCCTTAACTCTCAAGGATCCGCGATGCGGGAAAATGCCGAATACATGAATTCCCTCGAAGCCAGAATCCAAACGATGAGAACCGCCTGGGACACGCTTGCCCTATCCATGGGAAATGCCGTCATTAACGATTCTATCATTGGCGTAACGAGTGTATTAACGGGCTTGATGAAAGTGTTAACCTTTAGCATTGATAAAATTGGTTTGCTTCCTACTCTGCTAGGAATCGTTGGTACTTCGGCTGCCACTGTAAGTAAAAATTTTAGAACAACCACGATTGCCGTTTTAACACTCGGTAAAGGTATGACATCACTTGGAGTGTCCGCAACAACAGCGAAAATAGCTCTAAGAGGCTTAATGGCAAGTACTGGAGTGGGACTTGCTCTAGCTGCATTGGGTTTTGTACTTGAGAAGGTCATTAATTTATTTGGGAGTGCTGGAGAATCTCAGCAAGAGTATTTTGATAATTTAAAGCAAAATATTGAAGATACACAAAACAATATCGTATCCCTTGAGAATCTAAGCAAAACACTCAGTGACCGAAGTAAATCTCAAGAAGAATTAAATAAGGCTCTTGAGCAAACCTCCCAGTCCGTCCCAGATATCATCAGTCATTACACCGCCGAGGGAAAAGCTGTTTACAAAACCAAAGCAGAAATAGATAAACTTATTGAGTCTGAAAAGGCCCTCAATCTAGAAAGAAGCAAAAGATTATATCAAGAATCAACGGAAACGTTAAAAGATACTGCGAAAGAAATTACTTCAAACCAAAAAAAAGTTGGGAAGCTGCAGAAGAAGCATGACTACGCCTCAGCTAAGGTTGACGCACTATTATTCGCCGAAGAATTCATTAATAATAATAGAAAAGATCTCGACGAGCTGGATGAAAATTCTAAAGAATATATTAAAAAAGTTCAGTCACTTAATGATGAAGTTGCTCGTATATTCAGTGAAAAAGGTCAGTACGTTGATGAGAGCTGGCTTTCTAAAGAAATATTTGGTCATGGCGGCATTACTCAAGCAGTTACTGCGGCCAGATCAGAACTGGGCAAACTTGATGGAGAATTCCAGGATGCTAGTAGCAAATATGAAAGTGGATTAAAAGACTTTACGGATCTTTTTAAAACCTATAACAACACCCTCGTTACTGAAACAAATGTGACAGATCATAATGTCAGACTTTTTCTAGACAATCTGAGTAATTCCTTTTCGAAAACAATGAATGTTACGAAGTCGAATTCAGATGAGTTAGTTTTTCAATATGAAGACTTGGCCTCTGATATCAACCAGTACCTGATAGACAACAAAATAGATCTGGCTCAAGCAATTGAGTCAGGGAACACCGCTGCGATTATTGTTGATCTTAAGAAAAAATTCCCTGATTACATTAATGTTCTGAATGATCTGGCCATTTCTTTAGCCGAGACATCCAAAACTGGTAAAGCAGGCTTACCGGTATATGATGAAACCGGAAGGGAAATCGGCAGAATAGCAAGTGCAGCCGATGCGGCAGCTAGCAGCTTCCGTGGGTTAAAGGAAGTTCTTGGGGAAAACAATGAAGTCATTGGATTTACGGGTTATTTAACAAATACCCAAGGTACGATCGGCTATTTGAGCGAGTATTTGCAAGATGCAAAAGAAGAAATGAAACTTCTGAATGACGCTGAGAAAGAGCTTGAAGAAGGCCAGTCCCTCTCAATATCGACCATAAAGATGCTCAATGATAAATATGGCGATTTTGCTGACGTTACAAAACTGGGACGCGAAGAAATACTTCTTTTCCTGCAAGCAAAAAAACAACAGCAAATCGAATCCATAAAAGCAGACATTCAAGAAACCCAAACCTTAATCAATAATGCAGATGAGAGAATTAAAAAAATTAAAGAAGAACGTCAGGCATTAATTGAGACATATGCTGCTAAGGTAGCAAATGGTACAATGACTGATCTTCAAGCAGAACAACTGGCATTCGGCAAAATTGCTGTAATACAAAATAATACAGAATCTGAACTTGAAGACGAGACTGTTCGACTTAAGTTATATAAATCTGCTCTCGACGAGCTTACCAAAACGCAAAATTCAAACGAAAAAGAAACCAAGAATTCAAAAGAAACTTTGAAAGAAACTACTGAGGTGCTCTCAAGGCTTCAGCAGCAAATAAATACCGTTGACGATGCTATCAAAAAAGTCAACAGCCAGCGTGAACGCTACGCTAAACATTCTCAAAAGTATCGCGACTCGATAATTGCTGAAAATAAATTATTAGCCGAAAAAAACAGGCTTTTAGAAGAAGGTGTTAAAGACCCTTCTAAGTTGCTGCCAGTAAAACAAGAAGTTAATAGTTCTGGAACTAGCGGCTCGTCTAGTAACCCTATCAATAATATGCTATCTGCTGCTTCCGGTTTACAAGGTACTTTCACTTATAAACAAGTTCCCGGTAAGTTCAAAGGCACCTATGAGGAATTCACGAAGCAAGCCGTGTCGGATTGCTCCCAATTCGTACAAGAAATGTTCGAGGAGTTTTTAGGTATCAACCTCCCTCGTACCGCTGCTGAACAAGCCAAACAAGGTACAAAGGTCGATAAAGCAGACTTGCAAAAAGGGGATCTTTTATTTTTTAATACCACGGGCAAAGATAATTCTCACGTTGGTATTTATATGGGTAACGGTGAGTTCATCCATATGGGTGTCAATAGCGGGTTAAGCACTCAAAAATTGGACAGCAAATATTGGTCAGAAAAATACCAAGGTGCAAAAAGAGTAACTAACAGCAGTTATTCCAGCAGTACTTCCTTTACAGGTGGGCACTCAAAAAAAGACCTCGACGAAGCAGGCAAACAGGCTGCACAAGAAATAGCCGAAAATAATGCTAAAATCTATCAAGGACAGCGGAATTATCTAGAAAGTGTCCGCGCCTATTATACAAATTTACTAGATATCGAAGACGACAAAATTCACAAATCGCAATTCAACCAGTCGAATTACACTGATTACTCAGAGGATTGGAGAAAGTATGAAGCTGACGTCGTCGGTAATTTAATTAAAAAGAGAGATATAAAAAAACAGGAATATCAAGAGTTCCAAAATACGATTGATGCAAAAGGATTTGAACCTGAGCTTTTTGAAGCCGATCTACGAAAGCTATTACAAGAAATCGATGATATTACACTAGAAATTAACGGCAAAAATCTCGGGATCATTAATAGTAAGCTTGATGAATTCAGCGAGAAGACCTCCATCGTTAATAAGGAGCTCGAGCTATCTAAAGCTAGAATGGAACAGGCAAGTGAGAATTCTGCTGAGTACTCTAAAGAACTGTCTTTGCAAATTTCGCTAACCAGCAAGCAAATCGACATTAATCAAGAAGCCATCAAATATCTTGAAGAGCAATTACAAAGCGAACAGTTGTCAGCAAAAGCCAAAGAAGAATTAACCAAAGAACTTCATAGCTTAATCATTGCTAACCATGAATATAACCGTTCCATCAAGGATATCAGAGAAACCTACGCCGATCAGATTATCAGCAACTTCAAGAAAATGATCGAGACACAGCGCGATCTAGAGCTGGATACCCTTGAGGAACGCACCAAGGCGGAAAACAAAAGACACGAAAAGTTCATGCAGAACATCGACGAGGAAGACAAGCGGTTTGAAGACTATATCAATAAGCAAATCAAACTGCTCGACCGTCAGAATGCCTCGGATGACTATGAAAGCGAACTGGAGAAAAAACTCAAAGAGCGGCAAAAGCTCCAGGAAAGCCTGAACAAGTGGTCCCTGGATCAATCTATGGAAGGCAAAGCGAAACGCAAAGAATTGCAGGAGCAGCTGGATGCTGCGGATGAAGAGATCGAGCGCTATAAATTAGAGCGTGAAAGAACCCTCACCAAAGAAGGCCTGCAGGATCAGTTGGATGATCGCAAGAAGTATACAGAGAAGGTCAAAAAGGATCAAGACGATCTTCATAAAGATACGCTCGAGAAGATCGATAGCGAGAAAGAGAAGACGCAGCAAAAATATAAAGATATTCTCGAAAACGAGAAGTATTTTTATGAAATAAAGAAAAATCTGCTCAGCCAGGATGCTCAAGTTGTTGAAGCAACGCTTAATGAACTAAAGGGCAAGTACGATACCTTTTTCTCTATACTAAAGAACCATGCCTTCGATACTTCCCAAGCTTTCGAAAACCTAAACTATGCTATGCAATTGGATTATGACAAGATGTCCAATTTCCCCTTTGCGAATAATAGTAGTTCTAATAATAGCAGTAACAATGCTGGCAGCCCGAACTCTCCTGCCTCCCCTGCTTTTACAGCAAAAGAACTGGAAATTATCGAACTCATGAAGGGCAACAGTAAAGCATGGGCAGCAGCTACAAATCAGAACAGAAGAAATGAGATTGCTGCAGAAAACTTGCGGCTCGGTGCTCAGATTGGAGCTACGCGCGATGACAAAACCGGAGTATGGTTCAAAAATGGGGTCAAATTATACCATAACGGCGGAGAAGTCGGAGTAGCCGGAACCACGACTCAAACCTGGTGGGAAAAAATAAAGAGCACCCTGAAGCCTAACGAAGAATTAGGCATTCTCAAAACTGGCGAGGTAGTCTTGGATAATCCTCTGCAATTCGTTTATAATTTTGCCGGCGAAATGTCCAAGAAGCTCTCTCTCCTCTCTCCATCCAGCAGCACTGCCAATGCGGTTTCGGCGGTCTCTGGCGGAGGTGTCGCGATCGATACTGTTATCATTCAAGCCAATGACCGCGAGACGGGAACCAGCCTGCTGAACAAGTTCGAATCCGCGATGAACAGATCCATTAAGAAAGGAACATTTAAAAAATGATATGCTGGCAGAGCCGCTTTCCCATCCGAAGGCCCGCTCTGCTTTTTGCGATTTAGGAGGTAATATCCACGTGCTCGGAGAGATCGATTACAACTTAAAGCCGATACAACCGCAGTATTTTCTCTGCAAACCAAACCGGGAAATCATTGGCAAGCTGAAACATATTTATAATGATTCCATCCAGGAGCCGCTAAACCAGGTAGGAGAACTAGAATTCACCATCCCTTTGCAAATCGATATTCATCATAAGCTGATCAAAAATAAATATGCCGAGCTCATCCGCGAGAGATATTTAATTAAAGTGGTTCGCGGCCGAAAAATCGACTGGTTTATCGTGGTCAGTCTTTCCCAAGCTTCGGAGAACGACCAAGAAAGCATGACGGTAAAGTGTTATTCTACCTATCACATGCTGACAGACAAGATGATCAAGAGCTATAGCGTCGAAGCCTACTATTGCCGGCAGGTGCTGACGGATATGCTGGCTAATACCGTATGGGATATCGACTATATCGATGCCGATTTCGACCTGGCCTACCGCGCTTTCGAGTTCCAGTCGAGTACGGTTCTGGACGCTATTTATTCGATTGCCGACAAATATAATGCCATCGTCGAGTTTAATACGGACGCAAAAACAGTAAGCTTCAAAAAGCCGGAATTGTTCGGCCTCAATCGGGGCCTGACGTTCAGCTTCGGCAAGTATCTCAAAAGCATGAATAAACAAACCACGGCTGACCAAATGGTGACCAGGCTTACGGCCAAAGGCAAAGACGATTTAACGATCCATCACGTCAATCCTACGGGTCAGGGATACATTGAGAACTTTAGCTACTTTGTATACCCATTTAGAAGAAATGACCAGCAAACGGTCCTCTCTTCTTCATTCCATATGAGCGACTCCCTCTGTCACGCCCTGCTCGACTACGAAGAGCTTGTGAAATCGAAGACAGGCTTGATTGAAGGCTACATTAAGCAGCGGCAAGTATATGAAGATGAGCTGACTCAATTAGACATTGACCATAATAGGCTCAAGAACAACGAGAAAGTCATAACAGGCACAATGCTAAGCCAGCAGTTTGATGGAAAAATGTTTTTCGAAAAATATGTGCATAGCGGAAGTTCCTCGCACACTTTTGAAGTAAACAGCACTTATGCCTATGCCATTTTGATCAAAGCCGACAACACATCAGGTTTATCTGTCTACCTAAATGGGCAGCTTCGGAGCCTGCCATCTGGACAATGGGCTATGCTTGGCAAAGTGAAGGACATCGCCTCAATTCAAGTTGCGCTCCAAGGGGGCAACACGGGGGTATTCATTCAAGTAGCCAATATTAGCCTCGATGAATGGAACGGCTCAGGCAACGAGCAGGACATCGTGGAGAGATACAGCCTGGATCACAAGGAAAATCAGCTGCGGCTAAAGGAAATTGAAATCAATAATAAGTTGGCTCAAATCACCGATATCCAAAATCAGATCGATGCCCTTCAGGTTGTTTTAGCAGCCGACAACAACTTCACCCCTGCTCAGCTTCAGGAGTTGAACGAGTTCGTCATAGAGCGGGAGTTCAGTGACGATGTGTACGTCGACGAGCATGACCTTTATGAGGCGGCTCAGGGAAAACTACGAGAGCTGCAGCAGCCTCAGCTTTCGATCGATATCGATATCGTGAACTTTCTTGAAATCGTAGGCGAACAGCGTAATTGGCACAAGCTGGTGCTCGGCGATTTTGTAAATATTAAGTATGAACCTACGGATACGTATGTCACGGCTCGGATTGTAAGTATCAGCTACGACTATGAAGGACAAGAAATCAGCCTTACCCTATCCAACATTAAAGACGTCAGCGATGACAGCAAGGATATGGAGAAATTCATCCAGAACTCGACCAATACGAATATCATCGTCGACGCCAGCAAGCATAAATGGGGCAAAGCTATCGTCGATGTGTCCGAAATGTCGCAGTTGTTCGAGAATTTTTGGAACAAGGTCACCAATGATATCAATATGGCCTCCAATGAACACGTTGTGATCGACCGTAAAGGCATTACGATCATCGACCCTAATGATCCTCTGAGATTTCTGCGCGCAACCCATGGCGTATTGGGCTTGACGCGTTCTGGTGGTTTGAAGTATGAAACGGCCATCTCCCCCGACGGCGTGATTGCGGAAATGGTGCTTGGTAAAATCATCCTCGGGCAACGGGTCGTCATCGGCGATACGACAGGAGTTTTTACGATTGAAGGCTCTCGTCTCATGATCGATGACCGCTGCGGCAGGGAAGTTCTCAAACTTGGCTTACTCTCCGAATCCCCGGATAAGTTCGGCATTTTCGTGAATCGTTATGCCTCTCCAACGGACTGCAACAACACAACAATTCTGAACCGGGTGAATATTACTGCAGATGAGGGCCTTGTACTGGAACGAAATCGTAATGGTTCTTTCCAAAAAACACTCTATACCTCCACGGACGGGGATTTATATATGATTGGCAATCTGCGGGTTGGTGAAGATGAGCGAGTGTTCATCGCCGACCGCAATGGGATAAGCGTAGGCGCAAGCATATGGGAGTACGCCCCTTTTCGTGTAGACATGCGCGGCAATTGCTGGCTGGACTCTTTATTCGCTAATAACGCTGAAATAAAAAACTCACTATTCAAAGATGGTCATATTGAAGGCTCCTCCCTCGTATTGCGTGATGCGCTTGGCGGGGTTATCAAGATGTATCCTGATCATGGACTTTGGTTTGGAGCGGAACAGTTTAACGATGCCATTGCTAGCATAGCCATGGACGGCACGGCAAAATTCAAGAAATTAATCGTTACTGATAGACACAACAAACTTTTGATCGATAGCGAACAAAAGAAGATTTTCATGAACAACTGGGATATTGTAGGCGCTGGCGCCATTGACACGGATCTGCTATCGGCCAACATCGTAACTGCGATGGACGGATTCGTCACCGATCTGACGGCATCCCGAATGACTACCTTGACCGGTGAGATCCGAGAAAGAGCAATGGATTATATTCGGATTGACGGCCATACGCAAAAGTTCATAAGAGGTAACATTAAACCTGGTTCCGCCGTGCACAAGTCGCTCCCGGACGGCAGACTGCTCTATTGGATTGATGCCTCGCAAAGCGGACAAATGACAACAGAAGTAACGAATTGGCCGGTCATGACTTATGACATGGAGGAGAAGGATAAAATGGTCATCGGACTTAACGACACCAGGCCTAATGCTACTCCATTCATTCGTATGGGCATCGGGGATGGAAATGATACTTCTGGCGGAAAATCGCTGATCGACAAATATGACGGCGGATTAAAAACTTCCTATCATTCCAGCGGTTCGGCGATCGAAAGAAGCATTGATCTGGCCGACAACGGCATTACGATTCAATCGGATGGCCAAGGCCATATTACGATTAAGGCTCATAGTATTAAAATAGAAGCTGCTGGCACTATCAGTTTTTCTGGAACTGAGTATGTATTCACAGGATGATAGTTTCATCTTCAAATAGTCATCTTATTGATGGCTTTTTTCTTACTCTAATTGTTTTGTGAGGTGATTTAAAATGCCCGGAGTGGCTGTAAACGGATCGACATATGAAACGACTGTTGAGGGGTATGTGACCTATGAGATTTGGAGCTATATTAAAGTGGGAGAAACATGTACATCCAGAGATGACGATGGTTATTGTACAAACTGGGATGACGATTATGATTGGAGGCAAACTGGAAGGGATAGTAGGGCTGCCAAAATAACGGGCTATATAGTTGCATCTTCCAAGATGAAGATTGGCGGAGCTAGTGTCGCTGTCGTAGGAGATACGACAATTGAGACTTGGGTGGCTGCCCCCCCTGTACCGTCCAATAGTAGTGGTACAGAAATTCGAAACATACAACCTGGGACTTCTGGCAGTGGCCAAGGCAAAATCATTTCAGGCAGCACCAGAGGAAAACTGAATGGCAAGTCCATCGCCCTAATCGGCTCAACCGTTGAAACCTGCTTAGGGACGATAACCACCATCAAAACAGGCAGCGATAAAATGAAATTCAGCAGTTAAGAATAAAATATTTCAAAACCAAATATTTCAGACTAGGAAAGGAGGTGTTCAAAATCACAATTCGGGATTCGTTATATTTTTCATACGCTGGCAGAGTGTCCGCAGAGTTCGACATATTAAATGTCAACCTAAGCGGCGGCGGGATGTCAGAAGAACCTTTGGCGGCAAGTCGTGAAATCCATGAGGTTTCCATCAAAGGAAGAGATCAGCCCTATTTACAAGGAACCGTGAAAGATCCATTAAGGTTTAACGTTTCATTCGCCTTCAAGAATCATTGGGATTCTCAGAAGCTACGTGAAGTAACCAGATGGCTAACCGAGCACGACTACTACCAAGAGCTTTATTTTACCAACGACATTGGAAGAGATCCTGAGCGCATTTATTATGCACTTGTAATTGACGATCCTACCTTGGTTCACAATGGTCTGTCACAGGGCTACTTAAATCTTACTTTCCGATGCGATAGTCCCTATGCATATGCTCCAACACGAACATCGCAGTTGTACAAATGGGATAAAAGCAATCATATGAATACCATAACGAATTTCTCTCAAGGAGAGAAACTATCATTGATTTCCGATACCGACGGCAGACTGATTCTCAATCCTCAACGAACAAAATGGAGTGACTTTTCATACGCCATGAAGTGGACTGAGCTGGATCAGCTGCTAACATGAGAAAGGAGTTAAGATGGCAACTACCACTACTAAATTAGGCTTAGTGAAGCCCGATTGGGCAAATGATGAGATTGGCTCAAGCATAGATGCAATAGCTCAAAATTTTCAAACACTCGATGATATCTCTGCTGATTATGCCGACTCCCCTCCCCTATCCGGTGACTGGCCTGCAAAACATATATTGTATGCTAATCAGTTGTCGATTGGTGGACACATCGGCTGGGTAAATATTCGGACTGGAATAGCAGCTCCTATTTGGGAGAAGTTAAAGTATTATGCCAATGGCTCGCATACCGTTCCGAAAAATGATAACGGCCATTATTACACTTGTATTCAAAGTGGATATTCTGGCTTAATCGAACCCATCTTCCCCGTTTCTGACCAAGGGCAAGTGCAAGATACTAGAGGGGCGAATACCTGGAATGCAAACCACCTTTATCAAGTAAACGACATTGCTCTACCGACAATTGATAACGGCCGCTTCTACGTTTGTATTCAAGCTGGTGAGTCAGGTGATATTGAGCCAGCATGGAGTCTGGTTGATGGTGCAACAACTTATGATAAAAACGCTGTCTGGCATGGCTATAAAATAGCTAAATGGCAAGAATCTGGCGTTGCAGCACTGTACAGACCATTCGGGAAAATAGAGTAGGTGATGATTTATGGCTAGATGGATATCTCTTTTAAATCTACAAGGCATGTACACCTCCCCTTCTATTTTAATTCCGTTGCAAGCAGATGGAGCCTTAAGCAAAGTTTCTTGGGAAAGTCCAACGCCTGATGGCAGTCAAATTGTAGTACAGACTCGACTAAGCTTTGACGGTGTCAACTGGACGGAATGGCGAGCTTGCACCAATGGGGGGCAAATTCCTGAAATTGACGAAGATACGCCGTTACATGGAACATACATTATGTATCGAGTCATTATGAAGTCTAATTCTTATAGCATTAAACCGAAATTTAAAAAAATCACTTTTTTCTTCGAACCTGTGCTTGTTTTTGACAATAAAGGTGATTTAAATTGCAAGCCAGAAATTTGGATTACTAAACTAGGAAATGGTGATTTCAGTATTCAAAATATCACTCACAGCAATGAGGAATTTAAATTCACTGGTCTTCTCGATGGTGAAACTGTTTATGTAGATAATGAAAATCAAGACATTGAAACTACATTAGCAGTTACTTATAGATATAAAGATTTCAATGATAACTATCTAAACTTTCCTCCTGGGAAAAATGTGCTTCGTGTAAACGGCTATGCTGATATCAAATTTAGATACCAATATACATTGCTGTGATTAGAGAGGAGGTGGAATATTGCCAGATTTAGTAACACAGCTACAATACAATGACCCATTAACCATCATTTTCAGAAAAGGTACGGATGATGATCCATACAAGGATCGATCAGATTCCTTGCCTGTAGTTAATGGGATAATTACTCTTTTCGAGATTCCCTCATTACGAGATAGGGTTCAGATTTCTGGCATGGTAGAAATTGATCAGGAAATATATGAACGAAGAAAAGAACTGAAAGAGAATGAATTTCTTGTTCACTACTCCATCGGAATCATTCAATTTCACCCGAAACACGAAGGAACAATCGTCTTATGCAGATATAAAGGGCGTGGATTGATCATGTATCCAGCCTCGCGCATCTATGCCCTGGTTAGAAGAAACCCAGATGTGGTTATCACATTGCAAGATTACATAGAAGAAATAGAAATAAAAATAAAAGAAAACACTTCACTAATTAAGCGCGTTGAGGATTTAATTTCCGAAACAAGGATTGTGATTGATGAGTCCCAGAAGGCTACGGATAACGCCAATCGTGCCGCCCAAGAAGCGGATCTCGCAAGGGACTTGGCTTTAGATGCTTATGAGACAACTAGGTTGGTTTGGAAAGAGCCCGTTGATCGTGAGCAGGATATTTACACTACTTACCCCCACCCTTCTGTTGGCTGGGTTGTTCAGACCACACGAGATGGCAAACGATATCGGTTTGATGGAAACCATTGGGTGTTGATAGATATCTTTGGATCAAACCTTCAGGTGGTTACTGAGCATAAAGACGGACTCATGTCTGTTGCAGAACATTTGAAGTTAAAATCATTTCCTGTTGAGTTAAAAGATCGAATCATCGTCTTTTGCCTAGCTGATTTGGCACAAGGTATTCAAGACCTGCCATTCACCCCTTTTCCTTTTAAGGGTGAAATTGTGGCGGTGGATGGCTTTTGTATTTCAGCAGGAGAAACAAGAACTGAGCTATCTATCGAAAAGTCTCGAAACTTAATAAATTGGACAGAGATCACTTCGCGCCGAATGCGCTTCGAGTCGGACTCTCATATGGACGACAAGGGTATAGTCTTGACTAGTAATGAAGTTGAGCCTGGAGACTTTTTTCGGATAAACGTAACCAATCTAGGCATTGGCATAAATAACGCAACAATTACAATGCGCATAAAAATTTAGAGCTAAAGGAGAAATGTAGAATGTCAGTTCCAGTTATTACTTGGTTAGACGCAACACACGCCAAACCCGTTGATGTACCTTATAACTTTGGTGTTATTGATGCTGGAGATCTTTCACCCGTACACACTTTTAACATTTGGAATAATAGAGGCGGCACAACCGATGTATCTACAATGGAGGATTGCACGATTACCACAAGAGATATGACTGGTGGTGATGGCAGCACTCAGGGAAATGAAGTGGAAGTGGTGAAAAATAACTGGTTTCACGCACAAGTGGACACTCTTGATGAAACAGATATAAATGATGAATCCAGCCGGATTGGTAAAGACTATTCAAAACCTATTGGCACCACTGGAGAAACCACTAAAGATAATACTGGTGCGAGCTATCCAACGCCCATCGTTCCTGGAGCAAAAGAGATTTTAGGCGTTAGAAATAATGGAAGCCCTGTAGATGCAGCAGGCAACTATGTAACTGTCAGTGTGCAAGCTGAAGTTCCACTTGATGCAAGAAGTGGACAGCAACAGTTTAAGCTGCGCATCTCATATCGTTACGTTTAAAAGTAAAAATAATAAATTTAGGTAAAGAGATGGGTTAATCCTGTCTCTTTTTTTATTTCTTTAAATACCACAATACAATGGGGGAATCTTAAATATGATTTTAGGCAATAGTCACTTTGTAAAATCTCCAGTTCAATCCCAAAAATATATTTGGTTGGCGGAGTATTTTGATGGTTCATACTTAACAGAATATGATCTGGAAAATAGAAAAACGAATAGTTTTTATGACATAGACAAAGAAAGACTTATCAGGTTTGGATTAATCGGTTGCGGGAATCAAATCTATTTTGATGTAGCGAATGGAATATTTAACGTTAATCGCGATCGAATCATGATTTCTTATACTGCCAATGGTGTTGACTACCCATTAACAGGAAGAACCTTTTTATACAATGATATTATCCAATTTAAAGAAGCGGTTGCCGACGCAAATATCTTTTCTAAGCAAAATTCCAGCGGTCGCCTGCATAGCAACATCACGGCACATGCTATTGGATATAAAAAAGCAATGGAGTTGGCAGGTGTGGATATCCACTTTCAAACGATATTGCATTTACCACTCGATCAGCCAGCATATTTACAAATTAAAATATCTTCGAGTCAAGATTTGAGCGGGAAATTAATTGTTCGTATGAATGGCTTAGTGGCAAGTGAAATTGAAGCACCGCTAAAAGCGAACATGGCTGGAATTATTAATTGGACACCATAAATATGTTTAGAAAGGATTGTGCATAAATGCTAGAAGATTTTTACGTTGATACCTATAACAGAGTTTGGGGAAATAAAGACATTGGCGGAACTGTGGAAGTCACATCCTCAAACAACACTCTGAATATCGAATCCAGCAGCAATATCTATACAGTGACTATTCCAACAGGTACATATGAAACAGAGTATACACTAAATAAATCTGAACTCATTGAGGTAATAGCGAGTGAATTAGAGTATAACCAGTTCCCTGTTGACGTATATCTTGGTGGTAATCACAAAGATGTAAAATATAATTGTATTGTTTTCCGTTTGTCGGATGGCTTAGAAATTCAGGATATTAATGGTACATTTTTTGATGAATTCTTTAACTCTATTTAAAAGCAGGTGTAAATATGGCTGTGACACATGAGGTTGGATTACCGCTCGATTTAAGCAAGGGTACATTTGTTGATACGGAATATGTAGATGGATTTTTGCAATTAAAAGTTATGAAGATTTCTGATAAAGGTAATGCCATCTATGCAGAATCTGGTCACTGGGAGTCTGAAGCAATAAGCATAAAAGACAAAATTACGGCATTCAAAAGAATTAGTAAAACGTCTGAATTAGTTAATGGTGCAACCTATAAAATATTTACATCTTCCTCCGAAGACAGATCTGTGTGGAGTAGTTGGGAAGAAATCGATTATATAGATGGCACAATTAAGAGTCCTAAAAACAATTTTGCAAAAGTTAGAATTGAAATTAAATCCACCATGTCAGATGAAATTGTTACGATTGATGATTTTACGGTTGTGGGAAAGTATAGCAATGAATTTGTAAATAGTGATAAGGGTGTTTTGGAGTTAAAAAGGAACTATGAATATGAGATGGATACTTTGTCATCCAGTGATTCAATATACACAAAATTAATAACAAGAAATACTTTTAATAAAATAAATAAAGTTAGAGTTTCGGGAGGGTGATCTAATGGCTGTCCCAGCTACAACGGGTAAATTATGCACAACAATTGAAGAGATGAAGATTGGTGATTATGTTGCGGTTAGCAATGATTCTACGCATGGACATAGATTAGGCACTAATGGTTTGTCAGAAATTCCTGTCACAGGGAATTCTGATGGAATGGGCTTTTATTATTTTGTAAAAGTGGATAAGGGTCTATTAGTTTCTGATCGTGTCACTAGACATAGTATATCTTGGGATACTTTGAATTCAGACAGGAGTATTGAGGGTGCTGTAACGATATATGGAACTACTCAAGGCTTAAGAAGGTCTTTAACAGGTGGAGTTGCTTACGCTGATGAATTTGGAAATATGTCATTATCTGATAGAGGATATGGAGCATGGCCTTTAAACAATGAATGGGATAATTACATCGTAAATTTTCCCTCTAAGAAAATTCAAAGCGGGAAATCCTTAGATGATATATTTCACATAAGAAGAAGTAGCGCCTCTCCATATACTTGGTGCCAAGAGACCCCAGTTAATGGATTAACTTCAAATCTAGGTGCAGGAACTGCGAATAACACTTACAGAATAATGAGGGGATTAATAGATACCCACAGTGAAACAGCAACGGTGTCTTTCTCTCCAAGTAGTATAAATGATTCAATTCGAGGATTCCGCCCCGTATTTGAGTATAAGGAGGTGTAATATATGGCTACAGTTGGGAAACCATTAACATCACCAGAAAGTGGCTGGAGGAGAATAGAGATAACAACAGATTCTAACAACTTCACAATCTCTGGTGTAATGGGTGGATGGGAGGAAAGTGGAACTTCTGGTGGGCATATATCTTCATTATCAAGGGGTAACAGTATCAAGTTTAAATTTACGGGAACTAGATTGAGACTTATAACTAAACCATTTAACAATAGATTTAATAACAATACTATCATAATTGATGGAGTCCATTATACTTTTTCAGATTATACTACGACAAGCATTCAACAGTGTTTGACTTTCGAAAAACTGGATTTAGAAAATGGAGAACATACATGTATTATTAAGGCTGGAGACACCCCATCAAGTGCTACTTCGCTTACACTTGATGCTATTGATATTGATGAAAATGGAGCAATTATGGCAGCCCCGTTTTCTGTAGGAGATAAACTTCAACAGCCCGAAATTGGGTGGAAAAGATATGATGATACCGATCCTGCTATAAAATATGAAGGTTCTTGGGATACTTATACTGAAAATCTATTCGCTTATTATGGTGGTTCTCTGAAAGCGAGCAATACTTTGGGCAGTAAATTTAGCTTTACATTTAAAGGTACAAAAATTAGATTGATTGATTCTAAGGTATTAAATCGATCTCAGCAAGTAAAGATTACAATTGATGGAGTTATTGAGAACTACTCAGAGAAAGGAACTGTCGCTACAAATGAAAATAATGTTCAAATACTTGTATTTGAGAAGACTAATTTAAACGATGAAATTCATAATATTACAATCGAAGCAACAGACACAGATTATGTAGGCATAGATGCTATTGACATTGACTCTAATGGTCGCTTATTCCATCCAGATGAAGTTACTTATATTAAAGACCTGGATGTTGGGAAGCGAATACGCTGCCATTACCAAGCAAACTCTGGTCAAGTTGGAGTATTTAGCGGTTTAGGACAAGAAACATCTGACTCCATTCCAGTTGAAAGTACTGCGACTCCAAATGGAGATTTTTACTTCCTTATGGTGGAAGATTGGAACGGACAAAAGAAATTAATAGCAGATCGCAATATTCAGCATAGTGTTTCTTGGGATTCATTGAACAATACAGGTGTAGTTAATGGAAATACTTTACCTAAAATTGTTTTTGGCGAAGATGGCGGTGCAAATAAACAGATAAAGTCATTGGGTTTAACGTTAAAGGATTCTAATGTAACAACTGGTGGTTATGTTGCTACCCGTGTGAATATGGGAGTTACAAAAGGAAAGTGGTATTATGAAGCAGTTGCAACAAGTTATGATACAAGACAATCTGGGGCTAGAACTTTTATTGGGATTATGGATAGGGAATCAGTAATTTCAAATTCCCAAAATGGAGACAATGTAAATCAATTTCTTGCGTCAGTTAATAAATGTCACTTACTAATCAATAATACATTAAATAATATTGTTGGCGTAGCTGTTAATTTAGACGACAATAAGATTAGTTTTTATGTAAATGGAGTTTTGTCTGAGGAAAAAAATATTGAAGCAGGAGTAGAATGGTATCCTTTCTATGCATCTAAGTGGGGAACTGAGGCTACCTATAATTTTGGTGCTTCTCCTTTTAGGTATGCGCCGCCAAAGGAGTTTTCACCTTATGAGGAATCCTTAACTGAAAACCCTCAAATATTGATGCGCTTATTATCTGGCGGTATCTCATCCAGTGATAATGATAACGAATGGGATAAATATATTGCAAATTCGAATCTAAACGATACTATTACAGCAGGAGATAATAATGTATGGAATTGGAACGGCGGAGTCAACATATGGACAACAACAAGTAGTCCAACAAATTCGGCACAAAGAGTAATTCGAGGTAGAAGCTCCTTAACATACTGGGGCGCAGGAACTTCTAGTTCAATAGCAAATGTAGGTTTTCGTCCAGTAATTGTAATTACATTTCCGCTTCAATATAAGTCTTTTATAAAATTAAAAAATGAATATAAAAAATACAATTCAGATTGGCAAACCATCTCGACAACATCGCCCTCCAAAGACACTTTTATAAAAGAAGGAATGCCTGACTTATCTATATTAGATCGCCATCCAACGACATTCACAATTCCAATAGATGATAACACTCCATCAGGACAATCTTTGGGCAATGGAAAGTTGTTTAAAGAAAAGATCAATTTAAAAAAGTTCATAGAAATCAATAGTATTAATGTGAAGTAGTTAATTAAATTTGACTACTTCTTTTTGTGTTTAAAATACCAATTTTAAAAGATGGGATGGTGAAATATGATTTTACATAATCCTTTATATACTAAGAAACTAATGGATAGGCATGGGGTTGCCTGGTATAAAATGGATGGATTGAGTGGAGACGTAATTGATTTAAAAGGCGATACTCTAGGAAAGACTTCAGGAATAGAAAGAAGCTTAGGATGGAATGGAGAGGGAAATAGTCTTAAGTTTAATGGAACAAATAGTTATGTGCTGTTCAATCAAAAGGTTATTCCTACGGGACCAGTATCTATAAGATTTAAAGTTAAGTGTTTGTCTATTCCAACTAAAAATAATTATGAAATATTAGCCAATGCTTACAGTCAGACAAATCATTTTGGAATACGATGCTGGATTACTATGGATGGAGGATTAGTGTTTTTTTCCTGTATAAAAAAAGCAAATGCATGGGGGTTAAATTTAAAAACTCCCTTTCCATTTGGAGATGAGTGGCATGATGTTTTATTTACTTGGGATGGAACCACAAATATTGGCGGTGTAAAATTATACATTGACAATATGGTAGAGCCGAGACTAACATCAGAATCTGTCTATCCTAATGATACTATAGGGAGTTACAACTTAACTCTTGGGAAACTCGTAGATGATACCACGCCGAGATTTTTCAATGGTTATCTAGATGAACTTGAGATATACAATGAAGTCATTGACCCAATTCCCAAAAACGCATTGCTTTCATCAAACAATAAAATATACTCACTAAACAATGGATTAATTAATCTACCATCAACAGCATCGGCAGACGAGCAACGTTTTATTGATTTTGGTATGAATTTACCAATTGAATTTCCAATTTTAAATAAAATGACAAACATTGTAGATACAGCTACTACACTAGGCTCAGGAAAAACATTCGAGCATACAGTTGATTTGAGTGAGCGAAGGGTAGATAAGATTGTATTGGAATACAGAAACTAAAATTAATATAACCATCAAAAATCGAGAGTATTAAATATGTAATTGAAAAACGAAATTGGGAGTTTCGGGAACATGACATAGATTTTTGGAGAAAATAATAAATCAAATTGTATCTGAAAAAAGACTTCACTTTTCAATGGGGGGAATATGAATTGAGGTATAGCGATACTTTAATACCAGATATGACTTCAAACAACGCACCAAGCGGAGTTGCTAGTGCCAGCAGTAACTACTCTTCTTATCCCGCTTGGCAAGCCTTTTCAACAAAAGGGATACAATGGTTGACAAAAGTCGGTCAAAACACTGGTTGGCTACAATATACATTTACTAAAAAACAAAAAATTAATCAATATACTATACTACCATCCGATACAGTGCGTAGATCACCTCAAACGTGGACCTTTGAAGGAAGTAATGATGGAACAACTTGGGCAATTCTTGACGAAAGGATCAATGAAACTACATGGTATGCTGGAGTGACAAATAAATACGAATTTCAAAATGATGAATACTTTTTGATGTATCGAATTAACGTTTCTAAAAACAATGGGGATGGTTATGTTGGCATAGTCTTTATGGGCATGATGGAAATAATTTATGATAATAAATTTCTATTATGGGGCATGAATGAAAAAAAATTATTCTCTATTAAAAACAGTAATGAAATAGTACATTTAGAAAACGTTTCAGAAGATAATTTTTTTAACTATGGCATTGATATAGGAACAGCGATCGATTTGAGCTCTATGATAAATAAATCGAGTTATTCTGTTAATGAAAATGAGTCACTTGATACTGGTAAAATTTTTAAACAGAAGATTGAGCCATTAAAAACACAAATAAAAAGTATATCTATTAAATAGAAAAATAAAATGATTGTTTTAAATGGAAACTGAGAAAGGAGTGAAATTATTTGGCTCACGTAGGAGAAACAACGGTGATACCACGTATGACTTCAAATACTACACCTAGCGGTATTGTCAGTGCCAGCAGCTATAATACCACATGGAATAGATATCCTTGGCATGCTTTTATTAATAGTAACAATTCTTATTGGCAAAGTAACTCTAGTAATACTGGGTGGATACAATATAAATTTGATAATGAAAAAATAATACGTAAATATACAATTACTCCTTCTGATCCTAGGAATGCTCCGAAATCATGGAGTTTTAGGGGCTCAAATGATGGTTCAGATTGGACGGTTTTAGATTCTCAAATTAACGAAAGTACATGGGAAAAGAATGTTAAGAAAGAGTTTGAATTCCAAAATGTTACCCCATATACTTATTACAGAATTAGTATAACAGCAGCAGCAGGCGGAACAAGTTATCCTATTCAAATAACTTATATTGAAATGATGGAGTTAGTCTATGACAATAAAACACTAATCCACCACAACAATGAATACAAAAAATATAACAACGGCTGGGTATCTCTCTCTAATACTCTAACCGATCAGTTATTTCTCACAGAGGGTATGGACGATGCCTCAATTATTCCAGAATCAGCATGGGCTGAACTCTCAGGTGATATTGAATTGTGCCACTGGACAGACGATCCAAACAAAACCGAAGCCCAATTCACTATTGAAACTGAACCATTTACTCTCGAAGACGAATTCGCAGGTCAAACCATCAAGATTATCGAATACACCGACAATCCAAACCAAACAGAATCAAGAATCACCTTAGAAACAGAACCATTCACTCTCTACGACGAATTGGGTGATGAAGTCGATGTTCTCTATTACACTGACGACCCAAACAAGACTTCTGCCGAACTGGAGATCAACGCCAACTACTCCCCTCTCGATGAATTGGATGGAGATTTTGAGGTGGTAACCTGGAGCGATTCAGATGCCCCTCCCCTGCTTCATGTTGAGGGAGTTCCGTTTGAGCAAGTTGTACTTCCGTCCAGTGAACAAGAGATTTTTGGTAAACTGCTATCTCTTATCCTAGAGGAAAATTCAAATGATTCTGTAGGAAAACTAAGAGTTATCATGTCTTTTGACGGTGGACGAACATGGGAGTCCAATAAATATGGAAAATGGTTAACTATCGACCATACGAATAAAGATGCAATCATTTCACATGGTATGTCGCCACATGATGTATCAAAGCTACAAGAAGCATCCTTTAAAGGCAAGGGCGATAAAATCCGAATTGGTTATTTAATTGCTGATAATATCCACCTTGCTGATGGGCACACTTTTTTACATAACACTAAAGCAGACGTTACATCTCCTACAGGAACAATCAAGTTTAGCGATGTTGCTTTTTACATACTCAATACAGCCGCTACAATTCAAGTTGAGTTTGCAGGTAACAAGTTAAGTGGCGAGCTATCTGATGATGATTTAGGTAAGGTGCAATATAAGGTATCTTTGAATGGCAACCCTTATTATCCTTCAAGCGGACATTACACGCCATTAATGAATTCCCCGCAAGCAATAAATATAAATATTTCAGATCGAGATATTTTATTTGGTGTATATAACACCTTAAGAATAGACTTCCAGGATGCTTGGGGTCAGCAAGATTATTGGGAAACCACCTTTATTGGCACATACTCTGGCATTATGTTCATGGATGAAAATAAAAATTATTTATCCAATTCTTTTGGCGAGATATTAAAGTATCTTGACTTTGGAGTCATTATTGCTGGGCAAACCACATTAGAGCAAAAGGTGATTGTAAAGAACCAGATCGGCTACCGTGTACAGAATTTGTTGCTTGAAGTAGTTAAAGAGAAACTGCCCGAGGGTGTGACCATAGAGATGTCACGCTCTAATTTTCCGTTTATTGCTGAAGATCCTCTTTTGTTCAACAGATTTTTTAATGAGGATGAAGAGTTCGAGTTTTATGTAAGAATTGTAACGGAACTGTTGGCTCCACCTGCACCAAATGGCACGTTTGAAATTAGAGCAAAGGCAGACACCGTATAATTATCTCAATACAATGAGATGGGAAGTGAAACTTTGGATGAAGTATTTGACATAAGCAGTGAGATTACAGTAAAAAGCAGGCTGTCTAACCGAATGGGAGGCAGCTTTATTCTTTATCGCTCTGCTGATGAAGATTTAGAGTCAACCATTTTAATTAAAAAACCAATGGGCAGTGATCTAAACTCACTAATATCCATTAGAACGAAGCATGAACTGAATTTAGATGCTACTCTAGATATCAAGTATCGCGGCAATGATGATGTGGATGCAGAGATTCTAGCCATAGCAGCAGATTTTATAGAATCAACAATTGAGGTCAGACCACATAATCGAATGTTCGGGAAGTTTGAGCTTCTTGAAGCGCCTAGAGTGCAAGTGAAATTGCCTCCAATTGCAGACTCGACGACAAGAAGCCGTTCTGATTTGCAAACCATCAACTATGGCGACGCCAGAAGTATGCTGACTGGTAGGAGCAGTGAGGAGCAATTTAGCTCTTTTATACAATTTGCTGATTTCAGCAACTCCATTCCAGATTTAAAGTATCTTGAGGGCGCAAAGCTAAGATTATATTATATCAACCTGCCTAGTGGCAGCAATCTTGAATTACATCAACCAGATACAATATGGCGAGAGATGGGTATTACCTATGCAAACCAGCCATACTCTGTTGAGCTATTAAAAGATCAATATGTGATTAACACAAAAGAGAGATATGTTGAGTTTGATGTTCTTGATATCGCGTTAAGATGGCAAGATAAATCCTTGGATAACTTTGGATTCATTATCAGAACTTCTGACGGGGAATCTCTTAGCTTTTTTACTAAGGAGTCAGAACTTTCACCTCTGCTAATCGTTGATTACATCACGTCTCAAGTTTACTCTATTGGACGCTCCGAAATGGAGTCTGAACTATTCATCATAGGTAAGGGTCATAAAGATATAACTGGAATGATCACTGTTAAGAGTGATGTTGGATTAGAGTGGCTTGAATCTTCTATTTATGTTCATCAAAAAGAAGATCCTCTGGATGAGGATCGAGATGCAGTAATAACTGTAAGTAAGAGAGAAATCGATTCCTCTCTGACCGTAGGAATACGTAAATATGATGAATTAGAATCTGCAATAACCGTTAGACACAGCAATCAAGTAACCGAGCTAATATCTGAAATCAGAACAAGTCAACCTGATTTGGCAGCAGTAATTACAGTTGATCCTAATATTTCCTTACCGGGTGAAATGATCGTCTCACGCAAGGAAAAATCAACACTTGAAAGCATTATTACGGTCAATCAAAGAGACTTAGGTGCAGCTCTAGAAGTTTCTGATTACACAAGACGTTTTGAAGACCTTGAAGCTGAATTTACTGTTGTTACGGAGCAGGAAACCATTTTAGAATCTTTTCTTACAGTATCTAGACAAGATCTCCATGCTGAAATAACAATAAGAGTCCAAAATGATGATGATCTTGATAGTTCCTTAGAAGTGCCTTACTACGAAGACCTAGATAGTTTTATTAAGGCTTCTCGACCTGATCTCAACTCCTTCATTTCCATCAAGCATACGAGTGAGACAGACGCTTTCATAGAAGTTAAAGAAAGGGAATATCTAGAGTCAGTTATTGATATTAGAAATATAGATGAGCTTGAAGCAGTGCTTATTGTTAAGCAGATCGAAGAAACTGAGGCAGAAATTGTCATTAGTCAGCCTGATTTAGCTGGATTCTTGAGTCCTCGTGCTGAGGGAATCGAAGATATGCCAGTTGTTGCGATGATCAGGAAAAGAGATGTTAGCGATTTAGATAGCTTCATTTCTGTTAAAGGAAAAGGTAATAGTAACTATGTATACATCATGTAACACTATTTAAAGGAATGCCCTTCTAAAGGGCGTTCCTTTTATTTTTCTAAATGAGGAGAGCAAACAAAATGGCGTTATATTTAAAATTGCTAGAGATTAAAGATTTAATATTCACCTATCTCAAGCCGCTAACAGCTAAAGAAGTCGGATTCTATGGCATTTTTGGCGTTATCGGGAGCATGATTGCTCAAACATATGGGGGTTGGAGTCCAGCAATGACATTACTTATTATCCTAATGGGTTCCGACTACATTACAGGCATCCTCGCCAGCCTTAAAGAAGGCCGGGGCATCGCAAGCGCCGCATCATTCTGGGGCCTTATCAAGAAAGGCTTGATGCTGCTAGCAGTGCTGATCGCGCATCATGTGGACATTGCGATGAACACGAATGCCGTAATGATCGGGAGCATTTATTTCTGGTATGCCAATGAGATTATTTCTCTGGCCGAGAATTACGGGAGACTGGAGCTCCCCTTCCCAGAGATCATTCGAGAGAAAATAGCCATCCTTAAAGGGAAAGAAAAGAATCATTAGCTTTAGATATGAAATTGACTCACAAAGGAGAAAATCATGAAGCAGCAAGGCCATTTTCTGTTGATGAACCGCTCGGAATTCCGAGACTGGCTGCAGAAACAAAAAATTACTAGAAGCATAAACAAGCTGCAAGTGCATCATACTGCTTCTCCAAATTACGCAACTCGCAAAATGAAAAACGGGGTCGCGCAGCAAGACCCTTTTACTTGTCTTGAAGGAATGCGCAATTACCATGTCTACACCAATAAATGGAGAGCTACGGGTCAGAACATGACCATTATGGAAGACGGCAGAGTCGCCATTTCGTTAGACAGAGATTTGAACCAAACACCGGCGGGCATTACTAACCAGAACCATGGCTCGATCTGCATAGAGATCATAGGAAATTTTGATAAAAATAATGACGTGATGACGAATGAACAACAGCAATCCATCGTGCATGTGTATGCCTGTTTATGTGAAAAACTATCTATACCCGTAAATACCAGCCATATTGTTTATCATGCGTGGTTTACAAGCTCAGGCATCCGATTATCCGATTATACGCCAGGCAAATCATCCAAAACTTGTCCAGGGACAAACATCTGGGGCCAAGGCAATACTGTAGCCACAGCAAATAAAGGCTTTATTCCTGCCATTAAGCAAGAACTCGAACGACTAAAAAATGAAACGGTGGATCAGCCAATGACAGCAAATGAGAAAAAGGCTTTTGAAGAACTTAAGGAACAAGTCGCTAGTTTAAATAGAAAATCCATCATGCAAGACATTCCCGATTACGCCCAGCCGGCCATTGACGCATTAAGTAAAATGAAGGATAAGAACGGAAATCCCGTTTTGAATACGATAAATGGACG
Organism: Paenibacillus lentus; assembly: GCF_042714055.1. GTDB lineage: Bacteria > Bacillota > Bacilli > Paenibacillales > Paenibacillaceae > Fontibacillus > Fontibacillus lentus_A. Next base: position 503,954 of record NZ_JBHGVC010000003.1, on the reverse strand, counting down.
AAGCAAGGACTTTTATGACATTATCACTGTACTATTTCGTGCAGGATTGTTCTAAGGATTAACCTAAATCATGGTTTTTGGCTCTCCTCTCCTATCGTCAGATCTGTAATGGCTCCACCTCCCCCATACCTCCCTCCATTTGCATAAAATCATAAATTAGTGGAAAAATAACAACTCAACATGCTTATAAGGAGGTAATAATTGTGGCCAAACCGGACGATCGTTCCGATAATGTGGAAAGATTACAGGATGCTATCGAGGATACCATCGAAAACTTCCGCGAGGGACAGGATTATTTGAGCGAACATGCCGATGAAATCAGCGGTGAAGAGAAAGCCCAAATCGAAGCTAAAAACAAACGTCGCCTTAACAGTATTCAAGGCTTCCGTGAAGAGGTTAAGGACGAAGCCGCTGACGCGGAATAATCCGTATCTTGAGCACCATAAGCATAAAAGCAATAAGAGAGAACGAGAACAAGCATCCAACGTTCTCTCTCTATTTTCCCCGGATATGCACACATCAATTATTCCCCCGTGTATCTTCCCTCTCCTTGATCATCTGATCCAAAACAGCCTGCACGTCCTTCTGAACCAGCTTTGCGCCTCATTCAAGATTTCTCCCCCTCTTGCACAAGTGTAAGTTCTCTATTCAGCAACTCAGAAGCCCGCGTTTCAAATTCTTCAGGAATCTTTCGACTGTAAAATCGCTCATCGAGTCAGACCTTGAAAACAAAAAAATGACACCGATCCTCGATCGATGCCATTTCTCTGTGTAACAGTACTTTTACTTAAACTTAAGCTTCGTCCCAGACAGTAACTTCCTTCATCTTGTCGCCAGGGCGCACTTGATCCACCAGCTCCATACCGGACGTCACTTTCCCAAACACCGTGTGTACGCCGTTCAAATGCGGCTGTGGCTCGTATACGATAAAGAACTGGCTGCCGCCTGTATCCTTGCCCGCATGCGCCATAGAGAGCACTCCACGCTCGTGCTTGGTCGTGTTCGTGGCTGTTTCACATTTGATCGTGTAGCCAGGGCCGCCGGTTCCGCTTCCGTTCGGGCATCCGCCTTGAGCTACAAAGCCAGGGATAACGCGGTGGAACGAAAGTCCATTATAGAAGCCGGAGTTAGCCAGCTTCTCGAAGTTTGCTACAGTGCCTGGCGCCTCTTCCGGTAAAAATTGAATTTCTACCACTCCGCCGTTTTCCAGTACGATTTTACCTTTTTTCATATCGGATCACTTCCTTCTTTATTCTCATAAGACAAACCTCTTACAGTTTACTATGAAATCGGGCGATGAGCAAAAAAAGCCCGCCACCATTTCTGGCGGCGGAGCTATTCCAACATCCCTGCAGCCTTTTAAGACTGCTGTTACTGTATTTAAATCGTCATTACGCGGCCTTATTTATATGACGGCTGCTTCGAAATACGCTCGGGAATGACATCGCAGGAGATGATGTCCTGCAACGTCTCACGCTTAACGACAACGTCGCTGACTCCATCCTTTACGAACACGACGGCCGGACGGCGAATGCGATTATAATTGCTGGCCATCGCGTAGTTGTAAGCCCCCGTGCAGGATACAGCGAGCAGATCTCCTTGGTTCACTTGAGGCAGCTCCAGATCCCAAATGAGCATATCTCCGCTTTCGCAGCATTTACCGGCAATCGATACTGTCTCTTCATTCGCGTCATTTCCACGGTTCGCCAGCATCGCCTCATACTTGGAGTCATAAAGCGCCGGACGCGGATTATCGGTCATCCCGCCATCAACAGCGACATATTTACGTACCCCTGGAATATCCTTCGTTGAACCGATGGTATATAGCGTTGTACCGGCATCGCCGATAATGCTGCGGCCTGGCTCTACCCAGATTTCTGGGATTTGCGCATAGACTTCCGCAAAGTGCTTCTTGACCGCATCCGTAATCGATTTAACATACTGAGACACATGCAGCGGCTCATCTTCTCCGGTGTAACGAATACCAAAGCCGCCGCCCAGGTTAATGACCTTGAAAACAACGCCAAGCTTCTCCTTGATGCCTGCAGCAAAATCAGCTACACGCTCTACGGCCAGCTCGAAGCCCTCTACCTCAAAAATTTGCGAGCCGATATGGGAATGCAATCCGAGCAAACGAAGATTCAAGCTGGAGGCTGCCAGCTCAACCGCTGCCTCTGCCGAGCCATTTCCGATATCAAAACCGAATTTCGAATCGGTCTGTCCCGTGGAAATGAACTCATGCGTATGAGCTTCAACCCCTGGGGTAACGCGCAGGAGAACGTTCACGGCAACACCCTTCTCAGCAGCAATCGCCTGAAGCATATGCAGCTCGGTGAAATTATCTGCGACGAAGCAGCCGATCCCTGCAGAAATAGCCATTTCCAGCTCATCCAACGTCTTGTTGTTGCCATGGAAATGAATACGCTCGGCCGGAAATCCAGCCTGCAGAGCCGTGTACAATTCCCCTTCGGAAACGACGTCCAGCGACAAGCCCTCTTCCTCCACGACTCTGCACATGGCCATTACACAGAAAGCTTTACTCGCATAGGCCACCTGGAACGTAAGGCCCGATTGCTTGAATGCATCCATATATTCGCGGCATCTTTGCCGTACAAGTGCTTCATCAACGATGTAGAGCGGTGTACCATACTGCTGCTTCAAATCGACCGTATCGCAGCCGCCGATTTCGAGATGCCCTTTGGCATTAATGTTGCTAGTACCATGTAAATACATTTAGCACTCTCCACTTTCAATTTTTACACCAGTATAGCAAACATTAGGTGAACTGAAAAATGGATTTTTACGAATATCATTTGTATTTTTTGTCGGACAACCTGTTTGTCTACTCCTGCCGCGGCATTCGCGTACGATCCCTGGCCTTGTTGAAGGAAGGCCTTTGCTTGGAGGTCATGACGGGCAAGCGGAAAAGAATTGCGGCCATCGCCTTTGCATTAAACGGAATAAACGGCCACAGATAAGAGGAGTTATAGGAGCGTCTTAGCGTTAGCCATATAATAAAGGCCGTCACTCCTACTACAAATCCCGATCCGCCGAAGATCGCTACGGCGACAAGCAAGCCCAACCGAATAGCCCGATTGGCGAGCCCCAGCTCATAGCTCGGCGTAGCAAACATCCCGATAGCAGCAACGGCCATATACAGCACCACCTCATTGACGAACAGGCCTGTTTTGACGGCGATATCCCCAATCAATATTGCAGCGATCAAGCCCATAGCCGAAGCAAGAGGGGTCGGTGTATGTACCGCAGCCATTCTGAGCAAATCGACCCCAAATTCAATAAGAAGGAACTGTGCGATCAGCGGAATTTTAGCCTCGGCCTGTGGGCCAATAAACGCCAATGAAGCCGGCTTAAGCTCCGGATGGATAACCAATAGCAGCCATAGCGGAAGCAGAAACAACGAGGCAAATATGCCGATAAATCGTACCCAGCGCAGATAGGTGCCCATAAATGCCGTCTGCCTGTTCTCTTCTGCATGCTGGCATAAATCAAAGAACGTCGTCGGCAAAATAATGACGCTGGGCGATGTATCGCTAAACAGCGCAACTCTTCCTTCCAATATATGCGAAGCAACGACATCCGGCCGCTCCGAATACCGAACGAGTGGATACGGATTCCAGCCTTTTCGTACGATCGCTTCCTCCAATTGCTTGTCCGCGAGCGGGATTCCATCAATATTGATCGAGGTAATCTTTTCACGCAGGGAGTCGACCTGGGTTTTATCCACGATATCATCGATATAAGCGATACAAACATCGGTTTTTGTTCTGCGACCCACCTTATGCATTTCAAAGGTTAAACCAGGATCACGAAGCCGCCGACGGACGAGGGTAACGTTCGTGAGCAGCGTTTCTGTGAAGCCGTCCCTCGCCCCTCTTACGACGCGTTCCAGCGAGGGCTCCTCAGGGTTGCGAACCGGATAGGAACGGGTATCCATTACTAAGGCCTCGTTCGCGCCTTCAATGAATAAAGCACTCATCCCGCTGAGTACCATCGTGATGACGTCGCTGAGCTTATCGATTTTCTTGACCTGAAAATGCGGTATATACAGATCAAAAAAAGCATGCAGTGCATCGGAAGTTATATTGTCAGGCGACAGATATGTCAGCCGTTTAAGAATTTCCTGCAATATATCCTCCTTTGCAAAGCCGCTGACGAAAAACAATCCCGTCCGTACATCCCCAAACGCCATTTCCCGAAAATCAACGTCAAAGCTCTTGCCGAGGCCAACAACCTCCTCCAGCGTTTTCCGCGTCGTATCCAAATCCTCGCTAATGCTGTTGCTTTGCTGCCAATAAACGACTGACTCCTCTACCGTATCTGAACGCTCACGCTCGATCTTTCGATTCCGCAGCTCATCGTCCGTGCCGTCAGCTTCCTCAACAGAATCCTCTTCCAGATAAGGAATAAATTCAGGCGGATGCTGCGGCTCATGAGAAAACCCGTTGTGCTCCCGATCCGTCATGCTTTACCTCCTTGCTTGCTTTGCAACGATTTGTCCTCTACCTATGGTTATAAACAAAAAATTCAAACAATGAGCCGGCTACTTTTCCGAATACCATGGCGAGAAGCAGCCCGAACAAATAATGCTGCATCCGAAGCCTCTTCGCGAGAATCGGCAGAACATTTAGCACCTCTGTCAGTGCCGCGGCAAGCAGGCCGACAAATACGCCGTTCAGCAAGCCAATGAAGCCGCTGATGAGCCATGGGCCGTGGATATGCCACTGGTAGAAATCTGCTACCGTCCCGATAAACGCTCCGCTGACCATCGCGCCTTCATACCAATGCACCTTATCATAGGATCCGGTCACTTGCGCCAGCCTCGGAATGACGTCAAGCACGATGAAGAGAGCGATAATTCCGCCTCCGACCGCTATGCCGCCGGCCAATCCCAGAAAAATAAAAATCGCCGCTGACCAAGGTGAGATCAAGGGTTCTTCTCCCCCCGTCCCGCCGCTTTATGCATCTTCTTATATTCCTCGGAAATGACGAATTGATTCAAATTTTCCTGATATAAATACATTTCAACCTCAAGCGGAGTGGGCTCTTCATTCCATTTTTTCTTAAACAAATGATTAAAAAAAACCACCATTCCGAGCCCGATGCCAATGGAATAGGCTCCTTGGAACAAGTACGGATGCTCATCGCGCTCGCCGGTGATCATCTCCACGATCCGGACTTGAACTGCCTCCATACTCACATCAGCATGGAAATTCATGATCGTCAGCGCAGAGCCAAAGAACAAGAGCAGCCAAACGACAATAAACAATAGAAACAGCGGCTTCTTTGCCGTACTGACCATTTCAACCAGCACCTGCGGCTCGCCGATATACTCTATCTGCATGTCCGGGATACGTTCTTGTATGCGTGCTATGATCTGAAGCATATCGATAAGAAGCAAATTGCCGTCCTGCTCCCGCGGCTTCTTGATCACTACATCCAGGAGCCTTGGCTCAAGCTTCGAATCCGTTAGAACACGGGCTACATCGCGAATTCGCACAGCTTGGCCTATAGGAAGCTTGACATGCTTGCGCAGCTGCAAATATATCGTAGCGGGGTTCTGTTTCATCCCAACACCTCTTTCCAGGACGAATTGTCCATAGTATGCCAAGCGGAGAGATGGTTTACTCGTTATTAACGAAAAGCCCCGGTAACTGCAGCAGCAACCTTCCTTATCTGCCTTATATATAGCAAAAAACGGCTCTCGGGATTTAGCCGAAGCCGTTCTTGCATAAAAGCTTACTGCACTAACGAACACCCGTATATTATTGCGCAATCTGGTCACGGATGTTTTGCAGTATTTTTTTCTCCAGCCTGGATACTTGAACCTGGGAAATACCAAGCCGGTTGGCTACCTCAGACTGCGTCTGATCGCGGTAATATCGCAAATACACGATCAATCGCTCCCGATCGGACAGGCCATGAATGGCTTCATGAAGCGCCAGCTTATCGAACCAGCGATCCTGCGACTCATCCGCAATTTGATCCATCAGCGTAATCGGATCGCCATCATTCTCAAATACCGTCTCATGGATCGAGGTAGGCGGTTTATTGGCCTCTTGGGCGAATACAACATCCTCCGGCGTCAACCCGAGCTCATCGGCGACCTCCTTGACCGTAGGCAGCCGATTGAGCACCTTCGATAATTCATCCTTCTTCTTGCGAACCTTGTTCGCCATCTCTTTCAGCGAGCGGCTGACCTTGAGCGTCCCATCATCCCGCAGAAAACGCTGGATTTCCCCGATAATCATCGGGACAGCATACGTGGAAAATTTGACGTCATAGCTGAGATCGAATTTATCCACTGATTTCAGCAAGCCGATACAGCCGATTTGGAACAGATCCTCGGGTTCATATCCCCGATTCATAAACCGCTGCACTACCGACCAGACGAGCCGTATGTTGCAGTTCACAAGCCGGTCGCGGGCACCGTGATCCCCGGATTGGCTCAGAGCGATCAACCGCTTCACTTCGGCATCATCCAAAAACTCTCTTGAGGTTTGCTTCACATCAGCATCCATAGATCCAACCCCTAATTGTATAAAGCTTTCTTGGATACAATCCTCTTCTTCATCCGAATGGACGTGCCGCCGCCCATTTCACTCGCGACGTCGAACTCATCCATAAAATTCTCCATGATTGTAAAGCCCATGCCCGATCGCTCAAGTTCCGGCTTGGACGTGTAGAGAGGCTGCTTCGCAAGCTCTACATCTTCTATTCCTTGTCCCTTGTCCTCAATCACTAAAGTAACCGTGTCCCCTTCAATATGGGCGGATATCGTGACAATTCCTTCCGGATCGCTGTCGTATCCGTGAATAATGCAGTTCGTTACGGCTTCAGACACGACGGTCTTAAGATCCGTAATTTCATCCATAGTAGGATCAAGCTGCGAGACGAATGCCGCAACTGTCACTCTGGCAAAAGATTCATTCTCCGACCTTGCAGCAAATTGCAGCGACATAAAATTGCTGGCGGCTTGGTTCATAATGCGACCTCCAATTCAGAGAGCGCAGCGCTCTCATTCTCGACAATGCTCATAATCTTAAAGAGCCCCGACATTTCGAACAGCCGATAAACCGAGCGATTGACGTCGCACAGCACCATTTTGCCGCCTTTATGCTTGATCAGCTTATATCTTCCCAAAATGACACCAAGACCAGAGCTGTCCATGAACTGCAAGGACTTCAGGCTGAGCACAAGATGGCGGCAATCCCCTCGTGCAATTTCTTCATCCATTCTCATACGGACATCATCCGCCGTATGGTGATCCAACTCTCCGCTTAAACGCACGATGAGCGTTTCGCGGTGTCTTACCATTTCCACATGTAAATTCACGTCTGTTCACTCTCCTCCCTGACATGAACACAACAATTCGCTAAGCCTGCACGGAATTCCTTCCCCCTGACAAAACTAGAAGAAAAACCCTATGAATCTACAAAAAAGAGGTGTGAGGCCGTACGCTTGAACATCGTCCACCAGCCTGCTTTATCGATATCCGTTGGCGATTTCAACTCGAACTCCGTAATCGCCTTACCCTCCTGATAGACGATCAGCTTTCCGATGCTTTGGCCCTTCTTGATTGGAGCAGCCAGCTTCTCGGGCACCTCCAGCTTATGCGTAATGCTGCCCGGGGTAGCACCCTTATTGACGAGCACATTCAATTGGCGTGCTGCTGACAGCTCCAGCAGCGGAGACTGTCCCTTCTGGATTTTTACCTTCCCGATCACTTCACCCGCTTTATAAATCGGCAGCAGGGCATATTGGGAAAAGCCGTAATCGAACATCGCGGACACCTCGCTATTCCGGATCTTCGTGTTCGGTTCCCCTAGCACGACAGCAATCAGCCGCAGGCCGTCTCTTTGCGCGGTAGCCGCCAAGCAAAATTTGGCCTCCGACGTATATCCGGTCTTCAAGCCGTCTGCGCCGTTATAAAATCGAACCAGCTTATTCGTATTAACAAGCCAAAATGGCTTTTGCGTATTTTGCCGCAAATAATCCTGATAAGCACCGGTATATTCCGTTACCTCCGGATACTTTAGCAGCTCCCGGCTCATGATCGCGATGTCATGGGCAGAGCTGTAATGGTTCTCCACCGGCAGCCCGTTGCAATTCTTGAATAGCGTATCCTTCATGCCCAGTTCAGCTGCCCGCTGATTCATTAATTTTACGAAGGCCTTCTCCGAGCCCGCGATTTTCTCGGCGATCGCCACGGAAGCGTCGTTGCCCGATGCCATGGCAATGCCTTTGAGCAGTTCATCTACGGTCATTTGCTCTCCAGGCTCCAAAAAGATTTGCGAACCGCCCATGGATGCCGCATATTCGCTCGTTGTCACTTTGTCCGTCAGCTTCAAGGTGCCTTTATCGATCGCCTCCATCGTTAGCAGCATCGTCATAATTTTCGTTATGCTGGCCGGTGGCAGCTTTTCATGGCTCTTTTTCTCGTAAATGATCGTTCCCGTGTCTGCATCCATCAATATCGCTGAATTGGCATTATCCGCTAGCAGAGCATCCCCTTCCTCATTCGCCTCGCCAGGAGCGGAAAATACAGCCGCCGGCCAAGCTGAGAAGATAAGCAGTACTGCGATGCTCCAAATTAACAGCCGCTTGCTCAAGATTAGTCCCCCTTCATCGGATTTTACAAAATATTGGATTCTGCTAACCTAGTATCGGCGAAATAAAGCCAACATATTCCTCTCAAAGCAAAAAAACGGCGCTTCCAGCGATCTAAGCAGATCAACTGGAAACGCCGCTTGTGGCCTAAAGGTTATAGGATTAAAGCTTAGGGATAATTCCCAATACAAGATGAAGGAACTTCTCGCGAACCCGATCCGTCGTCTCGATGACTTCCTCATGCGACAGCGGTTGGTCAAGAATCCCGGCAGCCATATTGCTGATGCAGGATATACCTAGCACCTCAATACCGGCATGTCTGGCCACGATTACCTCGGATACCGTAGACATACCCACGGCATCGGCTCCCAAAGTTCGGAACATACGGATTTCGGCCGGTGTTTCATAAGAAGGCCCCAACAGTCCGACATATACGCCCTCCTGCAGCGGGATGTCCTTATCCTGAGCTGTCTGCTTCGCAATCTCGCGAAGCTTGCGGCTGTATGCCTCCGACATGTCCGGGAAACGGGCGCCAAGCTCCGGATCATTCGGCCCTGCCAACGGATTTCGGCCCGTCATGTTCATATGATCCGAAATCAGCATTAAATCGCCCGGCTTGTAGGAAGTGTTGATTCCCCCTGCCGCATTCGTTACGAGCAGCTTCGTTACGCCGAGTGCCTTCATGACGCGCACCGGAAACGCCGTTAGCTCCGGCCCGTAGCCTTCATACATATGGAAGCGGCCCTTCATTAGAACTACAGGCGTTCCTTGCACGGTGCCGATCAGCAGCTCGCCTGCATGCCCCTCAACCGTGGACTGGGGAAAATACGGGATATCTTGGTACGCAATGCTGGAGGCATCCTCAATATGCTCTGCCAACACGCCAAGTCCCGAGCCGAGAATCAATCCGATCTTCGGCGTTACGTTCGATTTGGAGCGGATATAGTCCGCTGCTTCCTGAATCATTCCTTGCGTTAATGTCGTTGTCATTGTATCGATCTCCTTTACATCATTCATCTTGATTGCCTCAGCGAGAATTTACTCTGCTGCGGATGATTTTGGCAGCTGTGATTGAGCCCGGGGATGAAATGCCTCATAAACGGATTTCAAATTGGGCTTCGTTTTGCTTAAGTACATTTGCACGGTAACCATGTCGGCATGTCCTAACATTTCCTGCACCGATTTCACGTCCGCACCGCCTTCAAGCAAATGCACAGCAAAGGAATGACGGAGCGTATGCGGAGTAATGTCTGCGTCGATTCCCGCCTCCTTGCCATATTTCTTTACGATTTTCCAGAAGCCTTGGCGGGTGAGGCGTTCTCCCCTGGCGTTCGGGAACAGAACCTCTGCAGCAGATTGACCCAATAAGAGCTGGCGACTCTCCGCCAAGTATTTATGAATCCAATCCGCCGTCACGGCACCCATCGGAATAATTCGCTCCTTTCCCCCGGAGCATCTGACATACCTCATCGAGGTATCCACATCCTGGACATTCAGGGCAATTAACTCGGAAACGCGAATTCCCGTAGCGTAGAGAAGCTCCAGCATGGCTTTGTCCCGCAGCCCGGATGCATGGGATGGCTTAGGCATGTCCAGCAGCAAATCGACCTCTTCCACGGTCAAGACTTGCGGAGAGGGCTTATCGATTTTTGGCGAATCAATCCAGTCACCCGAGTCCTGTTCCAGGAGCCTTTCCCCCTGCAAATATTGAAAAAAAGCCCGCAAGGATACCGAGGATCTCGCGATCGTGGCCGGGGCCTTGCCCGCCTTCCCTAGCGCGGAAAAATACAGCTTCACGCCCGCCTTGGTTATTTGTCCGGGCTCTGTGATTTCCCGCCCCTGCAAATAATCGATGAATTGCTCCACATCTCTTTGATAGCATTCCAGTGTTGCTGCGCTTAACCTTTTGTGATCGGCTAAGTAACCCATAAATGGGGTAACATACTGTTCCAAGCTTTTGGGCCCCCCATTTCATTCTTATTCTCCGTACCAATAAAACAGCTTCAAACGATCCGCCATATATTCAAATCCCGAACCACTGCTTGCATCGGCCTGGAATGCCTTTACGGCAGAGCCATCAGGACTACGATATTTATCCGCCGAAAGAAAATAATCGCCAAACACGCCCATCATCTTGTACAGCAAATAAGCCAGCGCCACAAATATCACTATATACTTCACGCTGCGCAGCCACTTCCGAAGTGAGATGACCATAAATCCCTCTCCCTCTTTCTTTACCCGTTCTTGCGTTCCTTCCAACCTTTGCTGGTCGGACAGGCGCTTATCATTAGTATATAGGGGAGACGCAGGGATTATGTGAATTGATTAAAAAAGCCCCTCACAGCGCGGAGGCCGTGCGGGGCTTTAAATGCGGACTTAAGATTTCTTATTGCCGGAATCGGGATTATTGTCGTTCTTGTCTTTGCAGCGATAACAAATCCCGTGGAAATCAAGACGGTGATCGAGTACGGTAAAGTTAAACTCTTCCTCCAGTCTTTCTTCCAATGGCCCAAGCCAATCCTCGCGGATTTCATCCATCGCCCCGCATTGTACGCAAATGAGGTGATGATGATGATGTTTGCTCGTGTCGGTTCTCAGATCGTAGCGGGCTACGCCATCGCCAAAATTGATTTTCTCCACGACATGCAGTTCGCTCAGCAACTCCAAAGTACGGTAAACGGTCGCTAGACCGATTTCAGGAGCTATATCTTTGACGAGCATGAAAACATCTTCCGCACTAAGATGATCGTCTTCGTTCTCGAGCAGTATCCGTACTGTGGCTTCCCGTTGGGGCGTTAATTTATAACCCTGGGATTGTAACTGCTGCTTGATTTTGTCGATCTTTGCTTCCATGTTCTCCCTCCCCCAGGAATTGCCGCTCATTGATCTAATATCTCTACAATCACTTCTTTCATTATAGGGGGAGTTAATCAACAAAGTCAAACATTTTGCTAGAGTCCTAGGCTGGATTCGAGCATCGGGGTAACCCAGCCCATCATGACCGGGGTAACCCAGGTCTCGAACGAGGAGGCGGCCATTATCACCACACCTAGTACCATAGTCAGCCCCGTATAGGTCAGAAAGGGGCGCGCAGCGCTGCCGCTGCGGCTCATTAGCACCCGGCTTCTTATAATATTCAGCGAAAAACCGATGGCAGCCACGCTGCTAATCAGCAGAACCGGAATAATGAGCAGATTATGCGGGGCGACGGAAACGAGTGCAAACAGCAGCCCTTTCCAGGTAAATTGGCCGACCAGGCAGCCGACGGTAAAGCCGATCAGAACGCCTTTCAGGAAATCCAAAATAAGGATACCCGGAAGTCCGATCACGGATAAGCCTAAAATCCAAATCAATCCTAGCCATTTCAAATGGAGGATGGCAACTTCCCATAAGGTCACCGGGTGAAAGTCGGCTCCCCCCTCATTAACGGATATGAAGAAATTGCCTAAATAGCGGGACAAATCCTGCTGCTGCTCGAATGTAAGAGCATTGACCATCAGTGCACCGAACACAACACCCATCAGAAAAAGCACCGATACAAACACATATACAGGGGTTTGATCCTTCAGAGCATAACGAAAAGGTCGAAGCATGCGGGCGTACTCCTTTCAACGTTCACATGGTTTACCTAGAGCAGTAACCTCTTAAGTAAAAAATATGAACAAGCCTGCCCCCTTATGCTCTATTTGCTAAATCAATTCGATTTATCGACCTTGCCGTATGTTCCGCCGCCGCCTGATGTTAAGGCGAGCCGACCGGCACGTGCCGCGCAAATACGCTCGGCCAGCTCGCTGCCGACCACTTCGGCCAGCTCCTGCTCGGAAACCCGGTGCAAAATATTCATTTCCGTTCCGAACACCCGCAGCAAAGCTTCAAATTTGGCGGGGCCCAGACCCGGAATGAACTCCAGCGGCACCTGATAATGATACGGCGGACGATGCGCAGGAACTGCCGGCTCGGTCCGATCCGCAATCGAACGGATTCGATCCTGGACGCCGCGAACAAGCTTCGTTGAGCCGCAATACGGACAGCGTTCAACAGCGGCGTCCGCCTCATCGATAATATAATTGCATCCGCCGCAAAATGTCCGGTGATATTTGCCAAGGCGCGGATTCAGGCCGTAATTCGCGGCAACCCCTCTTCCTTCCTTCATGCCAAGCGCCATCTCGAATTCCCGGTAATTCGGCTTCGCAATCCGCAGCTCATTGTACTCCCTGCCGATTTTTCCTAAAGAATGGGCATCCGAATTCGTCAAAATCGTATACCGATCCAGCTCACTAATCAAACCTGCCATCTCGCTGTCCGCACTCAGTCCCAATTCAACCGCGCTAATCAGCTCGGGATTCAGCACCTGCTCCATTCGCGGCGCACAGCTGCCGTAAATGCTGCGATGGGGGGTAAAAATATGCGCCGGAATGACCATTCCGCCTCGGCTGTAAACCTCCTGCTGCAGCTCACGAGCGGGGGCGTAAACGCGCTGCGAGCTTAAATGCACGTTTTTCATATTCTTATCCAGCCATTTTGTGAAGGATTTCATCGCCTCTAAATCGGGATAAAAAACCAGCAAATGGGCCGGCCCCATTCCCGCCTCACGGATTTCAAGCTCACTCCCGAGCAGAATTGTGGTTCCTCCGTAAGCAATGCCGCCATCCTGAAGTTCCTTCATCTCGCCGGCCTGGAGATAATCATCAATATCCTGTTGTACGCCCGGAGAATGGCAATCAATGATCCCGACTAGGGAAATCCCTTTGCGTTCCTCGGCTTCCCTTGCGATATTGCCGAAGGTCAGATTCCGGCTGCCGCTGATTTTAACGGGATTTCCTGCGTTCGTTCGCCCGATATGGACATGAAGATCAGCATAACACGTGCCCAATGGGTTTAATTTTGTGCTGGTATCTGAACGGGCATGTACACTGTTGTTTGCGATGGTGTCTGTGTCTGTATCTGCGCTTGCTTTCATGGTCTTATCGCTGCCGGTCATGCTCATGCACCTTGGCTTCCACTGTGAACTGATAGCCTTTGCTGCCATATATAAGCGGCCAAAATCGTCTTCGCATCCGAAATTCGGCCTTCCGCAATATACTGCTGCGTCTCGTCGAAGGTCGCTTCAATGATTTCCAGAAATTCATCCTCATCCGGCGAAGCTTCACCCTCGGCTAAATTCTCGGCCAAATATAAATGGATGATCTCGTCCGCAAATCCTGGCGAGGTATAAAAAGAATGTAGCAGAGACAGCTTGCTGCAGCGGTAACCCGTCTCCTCCTCCAGCTCCCGTCTAGCCGCCTCCAGAGGATCCTCGCCCTGCTCCAGCTTGCCGGCCGGTATCTCCAGCTCACAACGCCCCAATGCTTGACGATACTGGTCAACAAGCAGCAAGCGTCCGTTACGAACGGCCAAAACGGCTACAGCACCCGGGTGCTTTACGATTTCCCGTTTGCCTTGGCTACCGTCGGGAAGCTGCACAGTATCGATCTGCAAGGATATGACCTTCCCCGTAAAAACATGCTCCGTTGAAACGGTTGTTTCTTTTAATTTATCGTTTGATAGCGTCATAAAAATCCTCCCTAATGATTAACAATCATAACTTGTCCATTTTGAACATATGGTGTTATTATACCAAACCCGAACAAAGGAAGGGGCATCGCTGATGAAGAGCTATTTCTCGGACAATTCTCTTCGCGCTCAGGGCAAGGCCTGGCAAATTCGCATTCTGCTTCACCAATGGCAGAAGCAATCCGGCCCGACTGGCATGGTCAAGGATTTGATTGAAGCTCGGCTTAATTTGAAGACGAAGGTGATCGACCGTGAATATGAATGAGCTATCCGAATCGATCACGGAGCCATTGAAATTGCTGCCTTCGCATCCCGAGCAGCAGCTGCTGCAAATCGGACTGGAGCTGTATCGTTCTCAGCGAAGTGACGAAGAAATCACGGCGAAGCTGCGGAATCTCATCGAACAGGATAAGCTCCCTGACGGCAATAGTCTGCTCATCGCCGTCTTATATCAGCTTGGGGCTTACAATAGCGCCTTAGCCCTATTCTCCCCCCAGCTCCTGCGCAGCAAGCCTGTGCAGCTGTTATATGCCGAGGCATTAATACGTACCGGCGCCGTCGGACAAGCTTTATCCTATATCGGTGAATGCCTGAACAATAGGACACAGGACGATGCTGAATTCATCGAAAAGATGCACCAGCTATCTGAAGTTTGCCAACTCCAAATCCAAGAGAGCCTGACAGAAGACATTCCCTTCTCCCGCTTGTCCGGATTGATCGATCAAGCCGTTAAGCTTGGTCTGCCTGATTTAGCCTCTAAGCTGGCTTCCTCAGGCGATGATTATATGCATGGTCTACTCATTGAGGCACTTTATCGGGAAGGATACATCGCTGCAGCAAAGCAGCATCTCTCCCGCCTTCCTGACCCTCTCTCGTTAGGATCGCAGAGTATATTCCAGCAAATCGCCTTTATTTCAGCCGAGCTGCTGCATGATGAAGAATGCTATGCGGAAGCGTCCCGCATTTTTGAAATACTGAGCAAGCAAGCCCCTGAAATGGCCCATGCTCGTTTTGGCGCAGCATCCTGTTATTTGCATGAAACGATGAACAACTTGTTCAGACGCATTGAGCTGTATCATCCCTCGGAGCAAGAGAAGTGCAAAATTGACAAATATCTGTACAAAATTCAGCAAACCCTGCTCATTGTTCATGATTCAAATTGGCATACAGTTTGGAGTCCTGCCCAACAAAGGAATATGCGGCATCATAGATCGGATCGTCTGAATTGAACAGTAAAAAGGTGCCTCGGACAACCTAAAATACAGTTATCCGGACACCTATGACAAAGAAGTTGCTCCGTTACATTGCTTCAATTATGATTTCACGGTTTGTGCAACGATTTCTAGAGCATATTCGGCCAATTTCACGATGTCCTCGCTCTTAATACGCTCCTGCGTCGTGTGTATCTCTTCATATCCAACGGCAAGGTTTACCGTAGGTACGCCGAATCCATTGATAATATTCGCATCACTGCCTCCGCCGGAGGTAAACGTTCGTCCGGAGAGACCCAGCTTGCTTGCTGCTTCTTGGGCCAGTTGAACGACGGCGTCCTGCTCCCCGAGATGAAACCCGGGATAGATGATATCGCTTCTAAATTCTCCTCTGGCTCCAAAATCACGGCAGGCCGTATCTACGGCGTCCTTCATCAGCGCCAGCTGCTTATCTACTTTCTCCTGCGATAGACTGCGCGCTTCGGCATAGAGCTTCGCATAATCCGTAACGACATTCGTCGGTCCGCCGCCTTCAAATTTGCCAATGTTCGCCGTCGTTTCTTCATCGATGCGCCCCAGCTTCATCCGGGCAATTGCCTTGCCGGCCACTTGAATTGCGCTGATTCCATCCTCTGGGTTAACGCCGGCATGCGCCGATTTACCGAAAATTTCGATCTCGATTCGCGCTTGCGTCGGTGCCCCGACACAAATTGAGCCCACTTCTCCATTGGAATCTATCGCGAAGCCAAAGCTAGCGTCAATAAGACTGCGATCCATGGCCCGCGCGCCCAGAAGCCCCGATTCCTCCCCAGCGGTAATGACAAACTGGATTTGTCCGTGAGGAAGCCGCTGCTCTTGCAGGATCTGAATGATCTCCAGCAGAGCTGCTAAGCCAGCCTTATCATCCGCACCGAGGATTGTCGTCCCATCGCTGCGGATCCATCCATTCTCCCCGATAACAGGCTTAATTCCCTTGCCCGGTGCAACGGTATCCATATGGCATGTGAACAGGAATGGCTCGGCCTGAACACCTGGCTTTGCTCGCAAGGTCGCGATTAAATTGCCCGCCCCATGTCCGGTTCTCTGCTGTGAATCATCTTCCACAACATCCACCCCAAGCCCCGCGAACTTGGCTTTCAGATAATCCGCAATTTTCCGTTCGTCCTTCGTCTCGCTGTCAATTTGCACTAATTGCATGAATTGGGCGATGATTCTGTCCTTATTGATCACTGGACTTTCCTCGCTTTCTCTTTTGCGCTAATATTAAAGAATGTAGGTCAAGTACTTGTTAAAGGAGCTTTTTATTGATGATGCAAAAAAAATGGTTCAAAGTCGTCGTATACCTTATGCTATTCGCTATGGTCGGTTCTATGCTGCTTGCGTTTTTAGAGCCGCTGCTCATTCGCTAGCACCAGTTATTCCCAGTACTCTGTAAGGAGAGTAAATTGAAACACTTCATTGAAATAAGGTACGATCTCACGAGCGACCTGTTCTACTGAAAAATCAAGCCCGGTCATATCCTCCAAAGAAGTCACGCCGTATTCTTGAATGCCGCAGGGGATGATGCCTCGGAAGCCATCTTCCTGAATCCCGGATTTAATGTTGAATGCAAAGCCATGGCTGGTTATAAATCCTTTTCTCCGGCGGCATTTATTGAATTTAACGCCGATCGCGGCAATTTTGGCATCCCCTACCCACACCCCGGTATAACCCGGTTTACGCGAGCCCGAAATGCCGTACCCGGCCAAGTAATTTATAATAACCTGCTCGATTTCTCTTAAATATCCGTGCAGATCTATCCCTTTGTTCCCATCGAGCCAGAGCAGCGGATAGCCCACGAGCTGCCCAGGCCCATGGTAGGTAATATCTCCTCCGCGATCGATTTCAAACAATGAAATCCCTCGTTCCTTCAGCTGCTCGGGACTTAACAGCAGATGCTCCGGATGACGTGAGGAGCCGATCGTATACGTTGGCGGATGCTGAAGAAGCAGCAGGTGCCCCTGCTGCTGTCCTTCGTCAATGGCCTTCACGATCTCTTTTTGCCTATCCCAGGCCTCTCCGTATTCCATCATCGGGAAATATCTGACATCCAAGGAGTTCGTCATACGGTTCATCGCCTTTCTCGGATTCATGAAGACCTTATATAATCAGTAAACTTGTGTATCTAAAGAATAGCTCTCCATATTGTCTTTGACACGCTGCATGAATCTGCCGCAAATCACTCCATCCAGTATACGATGATCCAAGGACAGACACAAATTAGCCATGGAGCGTACCGCGATCATATCGTTAATGACGACAGGCTTCTTCACGATCGACTCAAAGGTTAGAATCGCCGCTTGCGGGTAATTGATGATCGGCTGTGTCAGAATGGAGCCGAAGGAGCCCGTATTATTGACCGTAAAAGTTCCGCCCTGCATATCATCCAGCTTCAGCTTGCCTGCTCTCACCCTCGTAGCCAAATCTTCAATCTCTCTGGCCAGTCCGGCGATATTTTTCTGATCCGCCTTTTTAATGACCGGCGTCATGACAGAATCCTCTGTACCGACAGCAAGCGAAATGTTGATATCGCGCTTCACGATAATTTTATCGACTGCCCACACCGAGTTCATGATCGGATAATCCTTAATCGCGCCGACAACCGCTTTGAGCAAGAAGGCAAGATAAGTCAGGTTCACGCCTTCTCTTTGCCTGAATTCGTCCTTGAGCTTATTGCGGAGCTGCACTAAATTGGTCACGTCGACCTCGATCATCATCCAGCCGTGAGGAATTTCCGATACGCTTTGCCGCATGCGCGTAGCAATCGTGTTACGTATCGGCGTCACATCGATGAAATATTCTGAAAGATCGCCGCCCTCGACTTCAATCGTTGGTATCTTCGGAGTTTCCGATAGATGCAGACCTGAGTTGCGCACCCGCTCTGCCGCTGCCCGACTTAGATCATCCGGCGTCGATGATGCTGCCGTTGGCACCGGTTGAGACACAGGAGATGGCTGTGCGGGAGAGGCTGCTGGGTAACCCTTCTGCACGGCTGCTCCTTTGTTGCTCTCCAAATAATTCAGCACGTCCTTGCGGGTAATGCGGCCACCAAGTCCGCTGCCGGTAATGGCCGTTAGATCCAGCCCGTGCTCCTGCGCTAACGTCTGGACGGCAGGGGAATATCGACTCCGCTGCGTTTGATCGCCGGGCGCCCCGCCCGCTGCTGCAGCGGACTCGCCCGCAGTAGCGGTTGAAGCAGCACTAGAGGACACTGCCGCGTCAGCCCCTTCGCTGCTGGTCGTTTCGATTCGGCAAATCACGGCACCTACTTCAATCTCCTGGCCTTCTTCTGCCAATAATTCTCCCATGACCCCGTCCAGTGTGGACGGAATTTCGGCATTCACCTTATCGGTAATAACCTCGCAGATCGGCTCATACTGCTCTACGGAATCTCCCGGCTTCTTCAGCCACTTGCCGATCGTCGCCGATACGAGCGATTCCGCAAGCTGTGGCATCACGACATCCTGCAATGTTTTTTTAGATGACATATCGTCCCTCACTCCCATTAATACAGAGCCAATTGAAGCATTGCTTCCTTGACCTTATCTTTACTGAGCATAAAGAACTTCTCCATCGGCGGGCTGATCGGCATCGCCGGAACGTCTGGCCCGCACAGGCGCGCGATGGGCGCATCCAGCTCAAACAGACATTCCTCCGCAATGATGGCCGACACCTCTGCGCCAACTCCGCCGGTCTTATTATCTTCATGCACGATTAACACTTTCCCGGTTTTGCGTGCCGCTTCAATTACAGCTTCACGGTCGAGCGGCTGCAGCGTACGTAAATCCAGGATGTGGGCGCTGATGCCTTGCTCTGCTGCAAGCTCCTCTGCGGCCTGCATGGCAAAGTGCAGCGGCAAGCTGTAACCGATCACGGTAATGTCCGTCCCTTCCCGGAGCACATTCGCTTTACCGAGCGGAACGATGTAGTCGTCCTCAGGCACGTCTTCCTTGATCAGCTTATAGCATTTCTTATTCTCAAAAAACAGCACGGGGTCGGGATCGCGAACCGCGGCTTTAAGCAGACCCTTGGCGTCGTATGCCGAGTAGGGAGCTACAATTTTAAGCCCCGGCGTTCCGAAAAATATCGATTCGGTGCATTGGGAATGATACAGCCCCCCGAATATCCCGCCGCCAATCGGAGCGCGGATCACGACCGGGCAATTCCAGTCGTTATTGGAGCGATAGCGGATTTTAGCTGCTTCACTAATAATTTGATTCGTTGCCGGCAGCATAAAATCGGAATATTGCATTTCAGCAATCGGCTTCATTCCGTACATCGCCGCACCGATGGCTACGCCGGCAATTGCGGATTCAGACAGGGGCGTGTCCAGCACGCGCAGCTCGCCAAATTGCTCCTGAAGCCCTTTCGTCGTCGTGAACACTCCGCCTTTTACTCCAACGTCCTCGCCTAGTACGAACACGTTGTCGTCAAGCTCCATTTCTTCCTTCATCGCAAGACGAATCGCGTCGATATATTCCATCACCGCCATGATTACCCCTCCCCTTCGCTATCCGCGTATACATGCAGCAGCGTATCTTCTGGCTTAGGAAACGGCGCATTCTCGGCCCGCTCAATCGCTTCCTTCAGCTGCTGCTGGATGTCCTTTGCCAGCGCTTCATCCTGCTCTTCAGTCCAGAGTCCGTTTTCGATAAGATAGCTCTTCATCTTCGGTAGGCCATCCTTCTTCCAGTTCTCCTCAACCTCTTCCTTTGTACGGTATACGAGGTCGTTATCGGACGTGGAATGAGGGGAAAGACGGTACATCATCGCTTCAATCAGCGTCGGCCCTTCGCCGCGAACAGCCCGTTCACGGGCTTCCTTCACGACGCGATAGACCTCCAAAGCATCATTGCCGTCCACGCGAATACCGGGGAAGCCATAGCCCTGCGCCCGGTCGCTGACTCTACCTCCGAGCTGCTTTTTCACCGGAACCGAGATGGCGTACTGATTATTTTCACACATGAAAATGACCGGCAGCTTCTGCACGCCGGCAAAGTTCAAGCCTTCGTGGAAATCTCCCTGATTACTCGAGCCTTCCCCAAAAGTAACGAAGGATACGAAATCCTTCTTCTTCATTTTTGCGGCAAGCGCAAAGCCGACAGCGTGAGGCACCTGGGTGGTCACCGGGCTGGAGCCCGTGACGATCCGCAATCGTTTGCTGCCGAAATGGCCGGGCATTTGCCGGCCGCCGCTATTCGGATCATCCGCTTTGGCGAATGCGGACAGCATTAATTCCTCAAGCGTCATTCCCACGGACAGAACAAAGCCATAGTCGCGGTAATACGGCAGGAAATAATCCTGCTGGCGATCTAGGGCAAAGGCTGCGGCAACCTGAGCCGCCTCCTGTCCGATGCCGGAAACGTGGAAATTAATTTTGCCCGCCCGCTGCAGCAGCAAATTACGCTCGTCGAACTTGCGCGCGAGCAGCATATATTTGTACATGTCCACTACTTCAGCATCCGTCAATCCGACTTGCTCATGCTTGGGCTGTGTCTTCATTGATATTTTTGCGTTCATGGGAGTTACCTCCTTCGATTAGAACCCAGTAGTCGTTTATTGCATATGTTTGCTCTTATCTTAAAACCTGGTACTAAGACTTGGGTTAACCTTATTATAATCCCTTTTCTCGCAAAAAGAAAATGTTCTTTGCAACGTTTGTGTGGATTATGTGACTTATCCGGATACTTTTTATATCCCGATCGCTTTGCCATCAACGGCTAACGAGGCTTCCCCCAAGATTTCGGAAAGCGAAGGATGAGCGAAGACAGTCTGCCCTATCTCCCATGGCGTCGCATCCAGCACTTGAGCCAGCGCTGCTTGTCCAATCAGCTCAGTTACATGAGCGCCGATCATATGCACGCCTACAATATCGTTGCTATTCCGATCAGCGATCACCTTCACAAATCCTTCCTTATCGCCGTGAACAAGGGCCTTGCCAATCGCCGAGAAAGGTACTTTCCCTATTTTTACGTCAATGTTCTTTTCCTTCGCTTCCTTCTCCGTCAATCCAACGGAAGCAACCTCAGGGCGGGTATATACGCAGCGAGGCACATGCCGGACATTGTAGCCGTGGGGCGGTTCCCCTGCCAGATGATGCACGGCAACCAAACCTTCGTGGCTTGCGGCATGAGCCAACTGCAGCCCCCCGATGCAATCGCCGATCGCATAGATATGAGGCTCTGTCGTTTGCATCACATCATTCACGCGGATAAATCCTTGCTGCAAGGCAATATCCGTATTCTCCAAGCCAATGTTCTCGATATTCGCTTGACGCCCAATCGATAGCAGCAGCTTGTCTGCTTGCAATTGCAGCGTATCTTCGCCTTGTTTTGCTGTAATGACGATACCTGCTTCGTCCTTATTCAATGTATCCGGCTGTACCTGGTATCCGGTTATTATTTCTATTCCACGGCGCTGCAGCTGCTTCTGCAGCTCACGCGCAACCTCTTCATCCTCATTCGGAAGAAGCTGCGAGGCGGCCTCGACTACCGTTACCTTGACACCGAAATCATGGAGCAGGGAAGCCCATTCAACGCCGATTACACCGCCGCCAACTATAATTATAGAAGCCGGCAGTTCTTCCAGCAGCAATGCCTCGTCGCTGCTCAGCACGTGCTTGCCGTCCGGCTCAAGACCTGGAAGAACTCGAGGCCTTGACCCGGTTGCGATAATCAGGTTCGTCGGCACGATCGTCTCCATTTCCCCATCATGCAGTTCAACTGCGACCGCACCACTCTTTGGAGAGAAGATCGAAGGACCGATCACCCTGCCTTTTCCATGGATGACCTCGATTTTATGTTTACGCATCAAGTATTGAACTCCGTTATGAAGCTGATCCACGATGCCCTGCTTTCTCTCCTGCACCTTTGGAAAAACAAGAGATAAACCCTGAGTCTCGATTCCGTAACTTGCGCTGTCCTTCATATGTGCATACAGCTCTGCACTGCGCAGCAGCGCCTTGCTTGGAATGCAGCCCCGGTGCAGGCATGTCCCCCCAAGCTTGTCCTGCTCGATAATGACTACCTGCTTGCCGAGCTGAGCCGCGCGAATCGCTGCTACATACCCTCCAGTTCCTCCACCTAACACCGCTACATCACATGTAATCGTCATATATTGATCTCCACCTATCCCGAAAAATTGCCACACTCACTTCTCGTTTCCTATTGTACCTCGTTTTAATCACTTTACAAATAAAGAACGAAATAGACAGTCGTCTAAGAAGAAGGTATGATTAACGTAAAGTGATCATGACTGATGATGGTAATCTACAAGGAAAGGAAATACACAAGCCCATGAAATTAATGATATCCCGTTTTATCGCGATTATTATTCTTGTTATACCCGGTATTGCTGCCATGATCGGCTTCCTTAAAATGAAGGATGCTTTATTTCTATATATGTCCAGACACGGAGACGATTCTTTAACCCATATTCGCTTCGACTGGCTTGATTTCGGTTTCGGCCTCGTTTTATTCGTGGCAGGGATCGGCTTTTTGGGTGGTTGGATTTATTTTCGGGATCATAAACGCAATTATCTGGGCCCGCGCATTAAGAAGAAGACAGAAACTCCCACATCTTAGTACTCATGTATGGAACACTGTCTTTAAATAACAAACCCTCTTGAGCCAGGCCTTTAGCCAAGCCCAAGAGGGTTTGTTTGTTATGAAAGATTCAACTATTCATATAGCGCATCCTTCAGCTTGCTGGACATTCTTGGGCCATTGGAAGATACTCGAAGCAGCGTTCGCCGCAGTCTCATATTTTCAGCCGACAATTGTCCAGCCGTCTCCAACAACTCTTCGATTAGCGCTCGATGCTGCTCCGATAACGTTGAATCATTCAATAATGTCTTATATTTTTCCTTATCTAACGATATATTGTTCATTTTCCTGCTCCTCTTATTACATCCGTAACAAATATGGACTGTGCTGCAGTTCGCTCCAATTATTGTATCATAAACGGATGAGTTAGGGCTTCATTCCATCTCGATTGAAGGTATGATAGGATGAAGATAATCAATCCAATGATACCAAAAGAGGTGGAATCTGATGTCAACTATACTTTTTATCAAGTCAAGCCCGCTGCCGGAGCCGCAATCGCGAAGTACTCGCGTGGCCAGAGCCTTCCTAGAGGAGTGCAAGCGTTTATACCCGGAGGATCGCGTAATAGAACTGGATTTGTATAACATGGATATCCCCCTGATCGATGCGTCCTTGCTTAACGCCTGGGGACAGCTTCGTAACGGGACGCCCTTCGACCAGTTCGATGAACAGCTGCAGGACAAGCTCGGCAAATTCGATGCCTTAACCCAGCAATTTATAGATGCCGATAAGTATGTAATCGCCTCTCCGCTTTGGAACCTGGGCGTACCTCCCATGCTTAAGGCGTATTTGGATACGGTAGCCGTGGCAGGCAAGACATTTCATTATACCGAGCACGGTGCTGAAGGCCTCCTTAGCAATAAGCTGGGGATCCATTTCCATGGAACCGGCGGCGTCTATTCGGATGGTGTACAAAACGCTTACGCCGATCCGTTCATAAAAGGACTTCTGGCCTTTTTAGGAGTTAAAGTGCTGCCTACGGTCTACGTGGAAGGTATCGATTCGGCTCCGCATATGGAGGGCGAAATTATCGATAAAGCCATCAACGAAGCGCTTCAAGCCGCTGCTCATTTCAATTTCGATAAATTCGGGGGCTAAGCCGATCTTACCTGATGAGGCCGATATATCTGGGGGTATGTCTCATGTATTTGCAGTACATATCCCCGAATACACTTTCCAAATGCCGTTCTTCCTGGCGAATCAGCAGGTGCAGAAAAATGATGTTCATAAGGCAGACGATTAAAGTTACGTAATTCAAATAGGTAAGAAACAAGCCGATGAACATGAGATCAAATCCAACAAAAGCGGGATTTCGACTGTATCGGTATATACCGTTCATGACTAGCTCCGTTGAGGTGGCTTTGTCGATCCCAACCCTCCAGGATGTCCTCATATGGAGCATGGCAATGATAAAGAACACCAAGCCCAATGCCGTTACCAGCACTCCGGCAGCGGTTACCGAAATGGCCAATGTACCCTCTCCTAACGGAATCGAAGCAGCTTTGAGCCAGGCATCGCCAAAGCAGCTCAATGCAAACCATAATCCGCCCCAAATCAGCGTTGCCAGCTTGACTCCTGATTCCACAATGCGGACTTGCAGCGGTTTTCCCGATTTTCCAAGCACATTTGCTCGAATCTGTCCCTTGGTTCGGAGCATCCATAATTTCATGAGATAACTCGTCAGAAAAATGAGAAATAAGCTTAAACTCGCCAGATTAACAATTTGCATAAAAATCAGCTCCTTTTTTCACGTCAGAAAAAGTAAGTCGAGTATCCTTTGGCCTACTCCTCTTTGTTCGACGAGGCAGCAGCTTAAACGAATCTCTATCCCCTATTCCATCGTTCAAATATGTGAATATGCCCTTACTTGCAGTCAGCATGACTTATCGCTTGCTTCAGCAAAGAAATAACGTGTTCATCATCGCAGGTGTAAAATAACGTGCTGCCCTCTCTCCTATACTTCACGAGTCGTAAATTTCTCAGTAAACTGAGCTGATGCGAAACTGCAGACTGTGATAGCTCTAAGTTTTCCGCAATATACGAGACCGCGCATTCCTCTTCCGACAACAAATAAAGAATACGAATTCGCGTCGGATCGGATAACGCCTTAAAAATCGTTGATACCTTGTCTATAATATCTGCTCTTAAGACAGAATGTTGATTTTTATCCATCGGTTCATCACCTCCGCAATCTATATATGAGCATATGTTCATATATTTAGATTATAATGATATTATGCCATCTGTCAATCTGTTCCTGGTGCCATCTGTGGATTTCCAACAAATTCTTCTTGAATTTGCATTATTCAAATCATACAATTAGAATGAAGACATCGTTCTTCATAACCTTTTTTACTTCTCTTCTCCAGATACCTTGTATCTGGAGTTTTTTGGGTTTTGGGCGGAAATAATCCGACGAGCTTGTACCCCTTATTCATCCGGATATAAAAATGAATACCGCCCACCTCTCAGCATAGCCGAGAAGATGGGCGGTAGGAAAAATATGAATGTTATTTGTGCGGGCTGGGATTAAATTGTTACGCTAAATATCCGTTAAGTTTGATTTGAGAAGGAAGAAGTGAAACCGAAATATTTAACGGCATAGCGCCCCAATAGTTTATCGGAGCCTCCGAGCACTGTCCGATAAAATATTGAGAATCTAGTCAACATCATTTTTCCGGATCTGATCAAGCTTTCAGCTAACCTTATGCTCAATTCTCAGCTTGTCGGCCACCATGGCGATAAACTCGCTATTCGTTGGCTTGGATTTACTGATGTTGATCGTGTAACCAAACAAATGACTTATACTATCGATATTGCCGCGCGTCCAAGCAACCTCAATGGCATGGCGAATCGCTCGCTCAACGCGTGACGGAGTCGTCTTGAACTTCTCTGCGATGGCTGGATATAACGTTTTGGTGATCGCTCCTAAAATTTCAATATTGTTGTATACCATGGTGATAGCTTCTCGCAAGTATTGGTACCCTTTTATATGGGCAGGTACACCGATTTCGTGAATGATGGAAGTAATATTCGCATCCAGATTTTTGCCTTTGCCAAGCGGTACTACATTCGACTTCGAAAAGGATGAAGATGGTGAACTGCTGGAGGATATGCTTTGAACTCCAACAAGCTGCCGGATTCGATTGGCCAGCACTTCCATATCAAACGGCTTTAGAATATAATACGATGCTCCAAGCTGAACCGCACGCTGTGTAATATTCTCTTGTCCGAAAGCAGTCAGCATAATGATCTTTGGCTGTGGAGATACATTTATATCGCGTAAACGTTCCAGCACACCCAATCCATCCAAGTGCGGCATAATGATATCCAGGATCAGAACATCTGGAACTTTAGAAGCATGTTCAATCATCTCCAAAACTTCCTCGCCGTTATAGGCGATACCTGAAACAACCATATCATCCTGCTCAGAAATGTACTCTGCAAGCAAATTCGTGAATTCCCGATTATCATCCGCCAACAACACTTCAATTTTTTGCACTGACGACTTCCTCCTTGTGTTATGAGTTTCCTTAATCCTTCTTCCAGGATAAGGATTCGACACTCAAAAGTAAATTCCTTCTGTCGAAAATTATTTTTATTTATTTTTTTAATAATTTGATATATAATTGATTGTTGCTTACAAATAGTGATGTAATTCGTTTCCATTCGACAAGCCTTGACTTCATTATGTCGTAATTACGCGACACTACAGCATTGTTAAGTGTTATGGTGAAATCGCTCTTGCTTCCCAACAAGCATATAATTTAAATCTTGATGAAGCAAGTGCCAAAGTTCCACAGAAACTAAATCACATCTTAGCAGTGCTAATATTAGAATTTGATTAAAAATCTTCATAATGAGGAGTTTAAGTATATCCAAGTTCTGCTGCGGAACTAATACATTGAATCAAGGTAAAACAAAAAACCAATCTTAAGGCGCTAGCTCGCCTTAAGATTGGTTGATGTCGTGTTCCCTTTCAAGATTCCGGCATCCTGCAGCATCCATTCAATGAAGCATCCGTAGCCTGATCTCGGATCGTTGACAAATACATGGGTTACCGCCCCGATCAATTTGCCGTTCTGTATAATTGGGCTCCCGCTCATCCCTTGAACAATGCCTCCGGTCTTTTCAACCAGCCTTGGATCGGTAATGCGTATGACTAAGCCTTTGGTCTGCGGCACGGTCTGCTTGGATACATGAGCGATTTCCACCTTGAATCGTTCCACCTGCTGGCCTTCCACAACCGTCAATATTTCCGCGGGACCCTCCTTGACCTCCTCGGAAAAAGCAACTGGGATCGGTGTTTTATATACGCTGTGATCCGGATTTTCCGACATCTTACCGAAAATGCCGAAATGCGTATTGCGCTCAATCGTTCCAAGAGTTTTCCCTTCCTTGACAAAATGAGCCCGCTTCTCTCCCGGTTCACCGCTCTCGCTCTTGGAAATGGATGTCACGCTGGACTGAAGAATTTGTCCACTGCCTACAACGATTGGCGTTTGCGTATTCATGTCGGTTATGACATGCCCAAGTGCTCCATAGACGCCTTGATTAGGTGCGTAGAACGTTAATGTACCGACTCCCGCTGCTGAATCGCGAATGTACAAACCGAGTCTCCATGCTTTATCCTGCTTGTCAAAGGCAGGGTTTAATGAAGTGGTGAATTCACGATTATTTCTTTTGTAAACGACATTAAGGGGCTGATTCTTTTTGCCCGCTTGTTCTACCAAAGATGCCACCTCATGGACATCCTTAAGACGGGAACCGTTCAAATGGGTTATAAGATCTCCCGGCTGGATGCCGGACGCCTCGCCGGGCGACATTTTGGCCTTTTCCGTATTCACAAGATGATGACCCACAACGAGGATTCCATCGGATTTTACTTTAACTCCGATCGTTTGTCCCCCCGGTATAACCTTTAAGTCGGGTATTACATTCACTTTAACTGTCTTGAGAGGAATTTGCCCAAAAAGCTTCATGCGGAGCTTTGCTTCACCGCTGCTAAGCGGGGATAGCTTAAGCGGTGAGCCGAGGGATACCTTCATTGAGGAATTAGGCTGATCGTTCAGCATCACAACATCCGGTCGGTCAACGCTAACCTCGGCTTGTACCGGTATGGCCAAATCGATCTGTGCACCCTGGCCTTGAAACATACGCAGTTCATCCGGCAGCATCGGCGAATGACCTTCAACGGCAGACGTGCCAAGAAAACAAAAGAAGAAGGCAAGTAAAAGACCGAGAAATCTATTCCTGAGGTTCGGGTTCAATGGCTGTCACGCTCCCTTAGCTTCTTTCGCTTGACGAAAAGGTGGTCGCCAATTGCGTACCTTTAAGATACCCCGGGCGTGGTCTTTTATTACTGTCAATCATTGTTCCGGTCGTTAAATCGAACCCTTTTGGGCCTGTGCCAGTTTAAGCATTTCCTGAGCATGATGGCGCGTTCGGTCGGTAATTTCCACACCTCCGAGCATACGGGCCAGTTCATTAATTCGTCCGTCTTCCTCTAAATGCTCCACCCTGGTCATCGTACGTCCATCTGCCACGACCTTCTCGATCAAATATTGCTGATCCGCCATGCAAGCGACCTGCGGCAAATGGGTAATCGAAAACACTTGGCACGTACTGGATAGACGATACAGCTTCTCGGCAATGGATTGTGCCGCCCGCCCGCTAACACCCGTATCGACCTCATCGAAAATCAACACAGGAACCTCGTCATGACGAGCAAATATGCTCTTCAAAGCGAGCATGATCCGGGACAATTCCCCGCCGGAGGCAATTTTGCTCAAGGAGCGAAGCGGTTCCCCAGGGTTGGGTGAAATCAGGAATTCCGCGTTATCCATCCCATGTTTACTAAGACGTACCCGACTGCCCCCCCACTCCACGCCTTGCGCATCGAATGTTCGTTCCAGCTTAACTTCAATCGAGGTTCGGCCCATTTGCAAATCCTTAAGCTCGCCTTCGATTTGCTGCGCAAGCTGGGCAGCCTTCTGCTGACGTACCGTACTTAGCGCTGCCGCTTCCTTCAGCGCTGCTTGAAGCAGCTCTTCCCTCTGTTCAGACAGCTTCTCTAATCGTTCATCCTTATTCTCAAGCGTCTCCGTATCGCGAGAAATTTGCTCATAATATTGAAGAATGCCTTTCACATCGTCCCCATATTTACGCCGCAATGTGGAGATTAGATCCAAACGATCTTCAACCTCCTCCAGCCGATTCGGATTAAACTCAATGTTATCCCGATAATCGCGAAGTCCAAAAGAGGCATCCTCGAGCAAATAATAGGCCGATTGCAGCTGCTCTAACAAAGGCGCAATCCCCTTCGGATCATAACTGGACACATCCTCCAGCCGAGATACCGCCTTTGCAATTGCTTCTAGTCCTTGAGGTCCATAGAGCAAGTCATAAGCACCGGATACGGAGTCCATCATTTTCTCACTATGGGATAGCTTG
Organism: Paenibacillus lentus; assembly: GCF_042714055.1. Taxonomy (GTDB): domain Bacteria; phylum Bacillota; class Bacilli; order Paenibacillales; family Paenibacillaceae; genus Fontibacillus; species Fontibacillus lentus_A. The sequence continues at coordinate 474,466 of NZ_JBHGVC010000003.1, read as the reverse complement.
ACCTTTTCTTCCGAAAGTAATTCATCCTCGCCGGGCTTTAGGGCGGCTGCCGCGATCTCTTCCAGCTGAAAACGATATAAATCAAGCATTTGAAGTGCCTGCTGACTTGTGCTTTGCAATTCTCTCCACTCTCTATCGACCCGTTGAAATGCCGAGAAGGCTTCCTGATACTTAGCCTTAACAGCTGCAAGCTCCTCGGAGCCGAAGGCATCGAGCAGCTTCAAATGCCGCTCCGGATGAAGCAGCGTCTGATGCTCATGCTGACCATGTAGATTGATCAAGCCCTCACCCACCTCACGAAGCATGGACAGGTTGACCATTTGACCATTAATCCGGGCTGAACTCTTGCCTTGGGCGCTGATTTCGCGCCGAATAATTAGCGTTTCTCCAGAATCCGCGCTAATGCCCAGCTTAGTCAGAATGGCCCATACGGGATGATGATCGCTTAGATCAAAAGCCGCTTCCATCTCCGCCTTGTCGCAGCCGTAGCGGATCAAATCAGCCGAGCCCCGGCCCCCGGATATAAGTCCAAGCGCATCAATAATAATCGATTTACCTGCCCCAGTCTCACCGGTCAATACATGAAATCCCCGGTCAAACGTGACATCAACCGCTTCAACAACGGCTAAATTACGAATGGATAAATGAACCAGCAAATAACGGCACTCCCTTCGCCAATAGTAACGAACGACAACGAAGTCAATAAAACTATGAAATAAACGCCATAATTTGATCGATGACGTAATGGCTGTACTCTTCATTGCGGCAAATCAGCAAAATCGTATCATCACCGCAAATCGTACCGAGTAAATCGGGCCATTCCATATTATCGAGCAAAACCGCCACCGAATTAGCTGTTCCCGGCAAGCATTTCATCACAACCAAATTGCCGGTGTGGTCGATATGCACGAAGCTGTCCACAAGCGCCCGCTGCAGCTTCTGCACCGGATTATAACGCTGTGCCGTAGGCATTGAATATTTATACTTCCCATCGTCCGTGGGCACCTTGATTAGCATAAGCTCCTTAATATCGCGAGATACCGTGGCCTGAGTCACCTGGAATCCTGCTTGACGCAGCGCTTCGACCAGCTCATCCTGAGTTTCAATCTCATAGCCGGAAATAATTTCCCTGATCTTAATATGCCGTTGACCCTTCATCTTGTCCTCCATATATCCGTAATATGCGATGCCTCTTCGGCATCATCCAAATCCGTGCTTAAGGTGATTTCTTTGATGATCCCCAGCTCGGTATCGATATAAAGTACCCCTGCACAATCAGGATACAAAAGCAAGTACGGGAGGATATCCCTGCGGAGTCCGGCGCCTGTCCATTCCATAGGCTGACGTTCCCTGGTTCTCCTCACCAAATAGTATTCTCCATGCTTCTTCGCGACATAATCGATGTATAACCGGCTGTGAAGCACTTGAGCATCCACTCGAAAGGCTAGCGGAACCTTCAGCTTATCGCTGACAATCTCATAGCCTGCTGACTCCAGCAAATCAACGGCAGGATGCCCTTGAATGTTCTCATTAAACTCAAAGCCGACGCCTGAGCCTAGGGTGAAAGGTTTGCGCAGCCATATTTTAAATCCCCGATACAGCAGCAATAGCACAATTCCCGTAATGACCACCATGAGAAAACCATCGGTATATTCACTCATCGAAATCACCTCAGATGAATAATTCGACGTTTTTCGAATAACCTCCTGTTTCAAAGTGGATATTGTTAAGTATCGTTACATATTTATTCGTATGGAACCATTATAAGCGAACATCCGTTCTATATGCAAGATCTTAATGAATAAATGCATAAGAAAAAATCTATAGATAGAAACCAACAAAAAACCCATCAATAGGATGGGCTTTTTGTCGTAAATGTATCCTTCGCTTCCTGCACAACGCGCAGTGATGTTTCGCGAATATGCTGCAATGCTTCTGTATCAGGGCCCATTTCCTCTTCTTCTGGAAATAAGAGCCTTAAGTGCGCCAAAAACTCGATATTGCCTTCCCCGCCCGTAATCGGGGAGAAAGTGAGTCCCTGCAAAATGTATCCCAGCTCCCTCGCAAAACCAAGCACAGTCTCCAATACCTCCTGATGAACCTTGGCATCGCGTACGACCCCGGATTTCCCGACCTTTTCACGTCCCGCTTCGAATTGCGGCTTGATCAAGGCAACGATATCCGCGGGCTTGTTCAGCAGGGCAACGAGTGGCGGCAAAATAATGCGCAGCGATATAAATGATACGTCGATGCTGGCAAAGTCGGGGCTTGGGCCGTCCAAATCTTCAGGCGTCATGTATCTAAAATTGGTTCGCTCTTTCACATTAACGCGTTCATCGTTTCGCAGCGACCAATCCAACTGGTTATAGCCCACATCGATCGCATATACATAGCTCGCGCCATGCTGAAGAGCGCAATCTGTAAATCCGCCGGTAGAAGAGCCGATATCGAGCATAACCCTTTCCTTCATGTCGATCTGGAACTGCTTCAAGGCTTTCTCCAGCTTCAATCCGCCCCGGCTTACATACGGGTGGAGAGCCCCTTTGACTGTCAGTTTTGTGTCTCTCGGTACTTTGGTTCCTGCCTTCTCGATCCGCTCCTGATTCCCGAATACGAGTCCCGCCATGATCGCGGTTTTGGCCTTTTCCCTGCTGTCGAAATATCCTTGCTCGACCAGCAGGACATCTATGCGTTCCTTCGAAACAGCCATAACATTCTCCTGACTTCGTCTCGTTATGATGGTTTGACTTTTTTGCCAAATGTAAACTGATGCTCTGCCCGATACTGTTGAATGTGCTGGACAACATTTTCTGCAGTCAATCCAACCTCCTGGAGCTGCTCTTTAATGCTGCCATGCTCGATGAACCGATCAGGAATGCCCATTAAGGACACATCTACGCCGGCCAATCCCTGCTCGGTGTAGAACTCCAGCACCGCGCTTCCCAAGCTGCCGGCCTGCGAAGCTTCTTCAAGTACAATCAGTTTCGTTCCCGCCAGGCTAACCAGCATTTTATGATCTAACGGTTTAAGGAAGCGGGCGTTTACCACTGCCACATTAACGCCTTCCCGCTTTAGCGTCTCCGCCGCTTCTTCGGCAACCTGAACCATAGGGCCTGCAGCGAGAATGGCCACTTGATCCCCCTCACGAATCTTCTCCCAGCTTCCGATCGGTATAGGCACAAGCTGTTCATCAAGCGGAACGCCGGGAACGTTGACTCTAGGGTAACGATAGGCGATCGGGCCATCATTATATTCAAGCGCCGTCTTCATCATATGGCGCAGCTCATTCTCATCCTTCGGCATCATAAGCACGATATTAGGAATGTGGCGCATAAAGGCGATGTCATAAACCCCTTGATGCGTCTCTCCGTCCGCGCCTACAAAGCCGGCACGGTCAATAGCGAACATAACGTTCGCGTTATGGCGGCATATATCATGGACGATCTGATCGTATGCTCGCTGCATAAATGTGGAATACACCGCAAAAACCGGCTTCATTCCCTCCATCGCCAGCGCCGCGCACATCGTAGCCGCATGCTGTTCAGCAATGCCTACATCGATCATCCGATCCGGGAAACGTTCACCGAACTTTACCAGCCCGGAACCTCCAGGCATGGCCGGGGTTACCGCAACAATACGTTCATCCTGCTCCGCCAGTTCGATTAACGTCTTGCCGAATACCTCGGTATACATTGGATTGCCTACCGCTTTAAGCACCTGGCCAGACTCGATTTTATACGGCGTAATCCCGTGCCACTTGTGAGAATCCTCTTCCGCAGGCGTATAGCCTTTTCCTTTTGTCGTCAGCACATGAACCAGCACTGGGCCGCTCACATTGTTAGCCTGAGTAAACGCTTCGATTAATCCTCCGAGGTCATGGCCGTCAACCGGGCCAAGGTACGTAAAACCTAGCTCCTCAAAAAGGACGCCGGATACCATCATATATTTCAAGCTATCCTTCAGCCGCTCCGCCGTTTTGGCCAGCTTGCCGCCGATGGCCGGAATTTTCTTGAGCAATTGCTCTACTTCATCTTTGGCGCGCAAATAATTTTTATCGGATCTGATTTTCGTCAAATAATTATGCATCGCACCTACGTTAGGCGCAATCGACATTTCATTGTCATTCAGAATAACCATTAAATCCTTCTGTTCATGGCCGATATGATTCAAGGCTTCAAAAGCCATGCCGCCCGTCAAGGCACCATCGCCGATAATGGCGACAACTTTATTGTCCTCGCCCTTTAAATCCCTGGCCAAGGCCATGCCCATAGCTGCCGAGAGCGATGTACTGCTGTGACCAGCTTCCCATACATCATGCTCGCTTTCGCAGCGCTTCACAAATCCGCACAAGCCATTATGCTTACGCAATGTATCAAACCGATCCATGCGCCCGGTTAATATTTTATGGACATACGCTTGATGACCGACGTCAAAAATAAATTTGTCCCTCGGACTGTTATAGCAATAATGCAGCGCGATTGTCAGCTCCACCACACCCAAATTGGACGCAAGATGTCCTCCTGTTGCGGACAGCTTCTCAATAAGAAACTGACGGATCTCAGCAGCTAGTGGCGTCAATTGTTCGATTGAATATTGTTTCAGATCGTTGGGCTCATTAATTTGAGAGAGCAGCAAAGCGAATTCCCCGCTTCCTTCATTGGATTTCTCATGTTGCTAATATAATGACACTAATTATAGCATATGAATAGCTTTTGTCGAAGTTATCCTTGTTTTACGCGGCTTCTCCATCGTTTTTTAACGATCCCGGTTCATTAAATAATTTGCGATTCCTATTAGACACTCCGGCTGAGGAATCACACCACCTGAAACCGCTTCCTTCGCCTGCTTGGTCAAACGGTCTACTTCAGCCCGCGACTCTTCCAAACCGATGAAGTAAGGATACGTAACCTTCTGCTGCTTGACATCGCTTTGCGTTTTTTTGCCCAGCTTGCTTTCGTCTCCAACGAGGTCAAGAATATCATCCTGAATTTGAAAAGCGAGCCCAATAGCCCGTCCAAAAGTCTCCAAGGCCTGGAGCTGCTCTGTTGTTGCCGAAGCTATGCGCCCGCCGGCCTTAAGGCAAAAGACGATCAAATCCCCCGTCTTATGCTCATGGATGTAACGAAGCTGGTCAAGATTGGTGAGACCCTGCTCTCCTTCCATATCGGCGACCTGTCCGCCAACCATGCCGGAAGGTCCAGCAAACAGCGACAGCTCCTCTACAATAGCCAAGGCAGCTTCTGCAGGAACACCATGATGTCTGCTGGCTTGGACAACACTGTAAAACGCATGGGTCAGCAGTGCATCGCCCGCTAATATCGCCATGGCTTCCCCGAATACTTTGTGATTCGTAGGCTTGCCGCGACGATAATCGTCATCATCCATGGCCGGGAGGTCATCATGAATCAGAGAATATGTATGTACCATCTCTACGGCACAGGCGACGGGCAGCGCCGCCTCGCGGCGGCCCTGAAGCGCCTCTGCCGCAGCGATGACCAGCAGCGGCCGAAGGCGCTTGCCGCCAGCCATAAGAGAATAGCTCATGGCCTCTCTCAAATGCGCAGGAATATCCCAGGTAGCCGGAACCGTCTGCTGCAGCTGAGAGGTTACAAGAGCCGATATTTCCTCGATATATGGCGTGATCTCCTGCTTATCCAACCGAATCACCACTCTCTTCGATCAGTGGATCGAAGGGCTTCTTCACGATTTCTCCATCGGCTTCCATGATCATTTCAATTTTTCGTTCAACCTGAGATAATTTGCTGCCGCATAATTGCGATAATTGCATGCCTTTCTGGAACAAATCAATCGCCTTCTCCAACGGCACGTCTCCATGCTCCAGTTGGGACACGATATTCTCCAGCTCGTTCATCGCTTCCTCAAAGCTGTAATTCCGTTCCGCAAGCTCCTTTAGATTCTGCTTCTCAGTCTCCATGATCGTCACCTTCTCCCCTCATGCCCCAAACTTGGCAATCCAGCTCACCATCGGCCAGCTTGACCCTGACCAAGTCTCCAGGCTCTACGTCATTCAGCGACTTGACTAAGCGTCGCCCCTTCTCGTCATATACAAGACTGTAGCCTCTAGCCATTACCTTCAATGGGCTGAGGGCATCCAGCTGCCTTATGCCATAGGACAGCTTCTGACTTTTCTCCTTCAATATGCCGTTCATCGCCGAGCGAAGCAGCCGCTCCGCATCCTCGTGGCGCCGCTTCGTCAGCGCCAGCGTATCCTGCGGATGGTAGCGCAGCAGGCGCTGATGCAGGCGGGCATGCGCCCCGCCCGTCAGCTCCGCCTGCGCCCGCATGCGCCGCACAAGCCGCGCCTGCAGCATGTCCAGCCGCTCCGCGTGCTGGAGCAGGCTGCGCCGCGGCTGCCGCAGCGCCGGCGATGCCGCCAGGCGGCGCAAGCGCTCCTGCGCCTGGCGGAGCTGGTGCTGCAAGCCCTGCTGCAGCACTCTTTCGCGCTGGCGCAGCTGCTCGCGCAGCTCGGCGGCGTGCGGCACGGCGAGCTCGGCGGCGGCAGTGGGCGTGGCGGCCCGCAGGTCAGCGACGAAATCGGCGATCGTAAAGTCCGTCTCGTGGCCGACGGCCGAGATGACGGGGATCGCCGAGTCGTAGATGCTGCGCGCGACCGCCTCTTCGTTGAACGCCCACAGCTCCTCGAGCGAGCCGCCGCCGCGGCCGACGATCAGCACGTCGGCCTCGCCGAGCGCGTTCATCGTCCGGATCGCCTTGACGATGGACGGCGCAGCGCCTTTGCCCTGCACCAATACCGGGTGCAGCACGACCTCCGCCTGCGGATAGCGCCTTGCGAGCGTCGTCAGAATGTCCCGGACGGCTGCACCGGTCGGGGACGTAATGACGCCGATCACGCGCGGAAACGCAGGCAGCGGCCGCTTCCGCTGGGGCGCGAACAGCCCTTCGGCTTCCAGCTTCTGCTTCAGCTGTTCAAAGGCCAAGTAAAGGCTGCCAATTCCATCGGGCTGCATTTGTGTCGCATAGAACTGATACTGCCCATCCCGCTCGTACACAGACACATTGCCCCGGGCAATGACACGGGTACCCTCCTTTGGAATAAACGGCAGCCGCTGATTGTGCGATGCGAACATAATACTCTTAATCCGGCTGTCCTTATCCTTCAGCGTAAAATACATATGTCCGCTGGAATGATGCGTAAAGTTGGATATCTCTCCGCGAATCCATACCTCTGAAAGCAGCGTATCCGACTCCATCTTCATGCGAATATAACGATTCAATTCCTTGATTGTATATATTTTCTGTTCCATGGGGCTTCATTCCCCCTTTTTCGTTTCGGCTTAGGCCAGGCCCTGAAGCCGTTTGGCTGCGATCAGCGTATTTTGCATCAGCATCGTAATCGTCATCGGGCCAACACCGCCAGGAACCGGCGTAATCGGACCGGAAACTTCCTTCACGCTTTCGAAATCAACATCTCCCGCGAGCTTGCCGTTATCTAGGCGATTCATCCCTACATCAATCACAACCGCCCCCGGCTTTACATAAGAGGCATCCACAAAGTTTGCGCGGCCAATCGCGACCACAAGAATATCGGCTTGCTTCGTCAGTTCCTTCATATTCGCCGTGCGGGAATGGCACATCGTTACTGTCGCATTCTCGCGCTGCAGCAGCAGGGATACCGGCTTGCCGACGATATTGCTCCGGCCAATGACCACGGCATGCTTCCCGGACATTTCAATGCCGGTGCGCTTGATTAACTCGATGACGCCGGCAGGCGTACAAGGAAGCAGGCTGTCATCGCCGATGACCAGATTGCCGACATTGACCGGGTGGAAGCCGTCCACGTCCTTCTCCACCGCAATCGCATCGATGACCGCTTTCTCCTCGATATGGCCTGGCAGCGGAAGCTGCACGAGAATGCCATGAATATTGCTTTGCCGATTCAGCTTATCCACGAGCGCAAGCAGCTCTTCTTGCGTTGTGGCAGCAGGCAAGCGGTGAACCTCGGAATAGTAACCCAGATCATGGCAGGCCTTCTCCTTATTACGCACATAAACTTGGGAAGCCGGGTCCTCTCCCACGAGGACAACGGCCAAGCCCGGGGTAAAGCCCTTGCCGGCGAGCTGCTCCACTTCTTGGCGAAGACTGGCTCTAATTTCTTCAGATACCTGTTTTCCATTAATGATTGATGCTGACATTGACTTCTCCCCTTGATTATTATTTTGAACTTATTTTTGGGTTTTCAATTTCTCCAAATCATGAATCATTTTTCCGAGTACTCCGTTGACGAATTTCCCGGACTCCTCCACGCCAAAATGCTTGGCCAGCTCAATCGCTTCGTTTACGGCTACTTTGCCAGGCACATCATTCCGGAATACCATTTCGTATACCGCTAATCTCAGCACCTGCCTGTCCACCTTGGACAAACGGCTAACCTGCCAGTTTTTCAAGTAATCGGCCAGCATTTCGTCAATTGCCGCTTTATGCTCCCATGTGCCACGTACGAGCTCCAATACGAAGGATGTCGTCTTGTTGACTTCGGTTACTTCGACTTCGCTTTCGTTCTCGCCGGCCGCCTCCGCCATGAGCATCGATACGGCTTCCTCCGCGTCAACCTCGTTCATTTCCATTTGGTACAGGCTCTGTATCGCAATTTCTCGTGCCAGTCTCCGTTTCATCTGCTTCCTCCTTAACCTCCATAAGACAACGATTATACTTCCCTACTCTAAATGATGAACCAAAATGCTCGAGTTCTATTACACCCAGTCAAAATTTCAAACAAAAAAAACCCGTGACATGCTCTCTCCACAAAAATGGGCAAGAAGAAAAAATAGCTCTTTTTCCGGAGGACAGCATATCACAGGAATCATTTAAAAGGGCGCCAGCGCGCATTCAACCAGTCCATCAGCTCTCTCCACGGAATGAGCGGGCCTTGGTCAAGATCCTTATATTTGCCGATCGTATAACCGACATATAAGAGAAGCGCACAAAATAACATGTTCCAAAATCCGAAAAACAGATAAATGGGAATGAATAATACCGCTGCCGCCGTTCCCAGCAAGCGTCCCTTATAACCCTCCCATAATTGCTTCCAATTCATCGGGAGCTTCACCCCTATTCAACCCGGCTTTTGATGGCAGGAGACTGTACAAGGTTAGCAATATACACCGAAACATAAGATACGGGGATGCCCGTGATATCCTCTACATGATCATGTACCTGCTTCTGCACTTCCTCCGTCAGCTCCGGAATGGAAGTCTCACCGTCGACCAAAGCGCGAACCATGATCTCTAGGCCCGAGTCCATAATGCGGATACGGGTCTTCACGTCGCGAATGCCTCGCACCCGGGACGCTGCCTTGTAGGATAAATTCTCAATCGTCTCCACCGAGATCTGGATATCACCGTAATCCGTTCGCTGATCGATGGATGGAAGCGAACCGCGATCTCGCTTGATCGAAATGTAGAAAAAGCGAATACTGAGCAGAAACAGCACGCCAGCCACGATGATGGCAGCGATAATCCACGAGTTCTGATTGAATTGCTTCAGATTGACAGGCACGGCATTCGTCACCAGGAGGATGGCGATCACGGATAGTATTCCGATACTTAAGCTGTAAATAAACAGCAGAAGTCTGTCCAAAATTTTTGGCACGACGGATAGAGCCTCCTTAAATTATAGTAACCCCCTGACGGTGATCGTCGGGGGTTTTAAGCTGGATCATTATTTCACCCTATGGTTCAGTTCCGTCTCTTCACTTCTCTCCGCTGCCTTAAAAATGACGTCGTGAATATGTACGTTAACCTCTACCACGGTCAGTCCGGTCATCGTTTCGATAGAACGCTTCACGTTGCGTTGGATTTCCGTAGCTACCTCCGGCAAACGATTGCCGTATTCCACGATTACGGATACGTCAACAGCTGCCTCCCGCTGGCCGACTTCAACCTTAACGCCCTTGGACAGATTCTTCCTCCCAAGCAGCTCAACGATGCCGCCGGCGAAGCCGCCGCTCATGCCTGCAACTCCCTTTACTTCAACTGTAGCAAGGCCGGCGATTACCTCAATAACCTCGGGAGCAATTTGGATTTCACCAATATCCGTACGTTCAAATTCAGTAGGTAATGTACTCATTACTATTCATCCACCTCTCAATAAGTTTGACAAAACCTCATGACAAAGAGGCTGGCCACTTATTATAAATACTATATCATTTCAGGATCATTATGACAAACTGTCTGCGAAATCTAAATCTCATTTTCTTCCAAAAATTTAATGTCGAAATCGCCTCGAATAAACACGGGATGATCCAGCAGCTTCTGATGAAACGGGATGGTCGTATGAATACCCTCAATCGCGAACTCGGCCAAGGCGCGCTTCATTTTTGCAATCGCTTCCTCACGAGTGGCAGCCCAAACGATCAGCTTGGCAATCATGGAATCATAGTGCGGAGATATCATATATCCCGGATAAGCTGCGCTGTCCACGCGGACACCCGGTCCGCCCGGAGCGAGATAGAAGCCGATCTTGCCCGGAGATGGCATGAAATTGCGCGACGGATCCTCGGCATTGATCCGGCACTCGATAGACCAGCCGGTAAGGATGACATCCTCCTGCTTGAATGAGAGCGGATTGCCCTCGGCAACGGAGATCATTTCCTGAATCAGATCGATCCCGGTAATCATTTCGGTAACAGGATGCTCTACCTGAATGCGCGTATTCATCTCCATGAAATAAAATTGGCCGTCAGGGCCTAGCAGAAACTCTAACGTCCCCGCTCCGGAATAATTAACTGCCAGGGCGGCACGCACTGCCGCTTCGCCCATTTCCTGACGCTTCTCTGGAGAAAGCACAGGGCATGGGGCCTCTTCCACCAGTTTCTGGCGTCTGCGCTGAACGGAGCAGTCCCGTTCCCCTAGGTGAACGACATTGCCATGCTTGTCTGCGATAATCTGAATTTCAACGTGCTTCATGCCCGTCAAATATTTCTCTAAATAAACGCCGGCATTGCCAAAAGCCTTCTGCGCTTCTTGCTGTGCCATCGTAATTTGCTGAATAAGCGAGGACTCGTCCTCTGCAAGGCGAATCCCCTTGCCGCCGCCGCCCGCAGTAGCCTTAATAATGACGGGATAACCGATGTCGCGAGCGATTATAACCGCTTCATCCAAATCTTCAACCAAGCCGTCAGAGCCTGGTATTACAGGTACGTTGGCGCTCTTCATCGTTTGCTTGGCTACAGACTTATCGCCCATTTTCGTAATGGCTTCCGGAGAAGGACCGATAAAGGTAATATTGCAGGAATCGCATATTTCTGCGAAATCGGCATTTTCGGCCAGGAAGCCGTATCCCGGATGAATTGCGTCGCACTCTGTAAGCGTCGCTATGCTCATCAAATTGGTAAAATTCAAATAGCTGTCTTTGGACAATGTCGGTCCAATGCAATAGGCTTCATCCGCAAGACGGACATGAAGCGAGTCCTTGTCCGCTTCCGAATATACGGCCACGGTCGAAATGCCGAGCTCTCGGCAGGCACGAATAATTCGTACAGCAATTTCACCGCGGTTCGCAATCAATATTTTCTGAAATTTCACTGATCTCCCATCCTCCTTGGAAAGCTAGATAAGACCTTTAACCAAGGCCTCTTTCAACCGTAGCTTATTCCGGCTTCACCAAAAAGAGAGGCTGTCCGTATTCTACGAGCTGCCCGTTCTCTACGAGAATATCCACAATCTCGCCCTTGACTTCTGCCTCCAGCTCGTTCATCAGCTTCATTGCTTCGATAATACAGACGGTCGTCTTCATGCCTACCTTGTCCCCTACATTGACATAAGGGTTTGCATCCGGGGAAGAAGCTCTATAGAATATTCCAACCATCGGGGACACAATCTTATGTAGGTTAGCGTCGGCAGCTGCGTTTTCTGCACTCTGTCCGGCAGCGTCGGCTTGATTATTGTCCGCAGCAACCGGTGCGGCTTGCAGCGGCGCCAAAGTCTGAGGCGCACTCGATGCAATCATTGGCTGAACGTGCACAAGCTCGCTTTTGCCTGGCTTACGAATACATAATCTAGTACCTTCGTTTTCGATTTCAAGCTCATGAACAGAGGTCTTGTCCAATAGTTCGATAAGCTCTTTGATTTCATTCAATTTGAACATAATTTCCTTCACTCCTTCAGCTTTTTCGCAAAGCTCGGGCCTTTTCGCATCATAACTTTATGTATTATATCACAATCGATCAAAATGGAAAGAGTCCAAGATCCTCTTGGACTCTCCAGCTTCATTCTAAAAATGAATAAACTTAATGGGACTGGAACCCCGAAATATTATTGAGATACATACTGAACTTTTACCTTATCCTGGGACACGCCAAGCTCCTTGATCACCAAATCGACGATGTCCACGGCTTCTTCTACCTGCAGCTTCTCGCTGATGACAACTACCCTGTAGCTGTCATTATCTTCCGTTACTACGGCATTGGCATACTGCTGCTGCAAACGCTCTTCGATATCAGTAATTTTAGCTTCCTTTTCTTCCAAAGCATCAAGCTGCTGCTGCGCCATAGCTGCTTCATCCAAGGTTTTCTTATCATCACTCATCGTTTGGAGGAGCTGCTCCTGCTTTTTAGTGTTTTGCTCGGCTCGATCCATCTGATACGCTGTCAAGGAATCTCTCGTTAAGGTTCCCTCTGTTTCCAGCTTTTTCAGCACGTCTTCATCCTTCACACTCTCTGAAGCATGATCTGTCGCCTCCGGCTGATCGTTTTTCTTTGCGTTTTCGGCAGCTTCCTCATTCTTTGCCGGCTCGTTCTTAGTGACGTCTGCCCCTTTATCATTCGGGTCAGCCTGCTCTTCGGAAATTAACATGTCCTGCACAGCCTCATCCTCGACCGTAACCTCGGAAACGATAATATCGTCATCGGATAAAGCGCTGCCTTCAAGCACGGTTTGAGATGTGGTTTGCTCCATCGTCGTAACCTGTTTCCCGTCGGCTGTTTTCGGCTTATTCGTTGCAGAATCCTCAGTAAACAAATAATAAGCGGAGAGAACAACCATTAAGCTGAGCATGGAGACGAGCCAAATTGTCTGTCTTTTCGATTTCATTACATATTCCTCCTAGAATCATTATTTTTGATTATTTTTAATAAATTGAATCTCTGGTTTATTGCGATTGCTTTCTTGGAACGACGGAGATCCGGTACGCCGGGACATTAAGTCCCTTCTCCACGGCGTCGACGATCAAATTTTTTACCGTCTTGTTTTCTGCCCCTCTTGCCACAATTAGCACGCCGCGAACCTTCGGTTTTATTTTTTTCGTTACGATCGGCTTTTCACTGCCGCTCTCTTCATTCGTTACGATTTGGCCGTCCCGGGTATACTGCGTAATATGCCGCTTTCCCCCATCCCTGTCATTCTCTTCCGTAAGCTGCTGTGTATCCTTCGTATTGCGGCCGATGATGAGCTCCTCTGTCGAATCAATCGTTACGAGAACGTCTACGGCTCCGACTCCAACTATTTTCTCCAGAATCTCTTTCGTCTTGTTCTCCAGCGACATCTCGATGGCGTCAAAAGTGCCGGCAGCCGCTCCCTGATCCGGCAGTACCGACGTCAGTACCTCCTGTCCTGCCGGAGGTTCTCTTCCCGCTCCGCCAGAGTCGATTTGCTTCACGTTGACGAAAGAATTAAACAGCATGATCGCCACGCCGATTAGCCCCAGTATAATAAGCAGCCGATATGTGTTCAGCTTTTTCTTGCCTTCCAAACCTCGCCCAATGAGCGACTCCAGCTTCTTCCACCAATTCAGCATCATCATCCCCCCTTTGCTACTTATCTTCCTGTATGACGACATGAACGAGCTCTCTTGGAATTCCCCAGTTGCGCGACAGGATATCGATAATTTGCTGCGTTCGTTCATATGCTCCTGCATCAGCGAAAACGGACTCTCCTTCGGAGGCAGGCTCTATCTCCTCCGAAATCCATTCACCATGCAAACTGCTGCTCCCAGCAGGAATACTTTCTTCTACATTTGGCTCATCTTCCATAAGCTTTACTTGAATGTGGACAGGCTCGACGGCCGCAATCGGGATTTGCTCGTGCCCCTCGTTCCGGCCGCTGAGCGGCGAATCCTTCGCATTTGAAGGCTCCTGCTCCTGATCGATATAGACCTCTATGGCTGAAATCGCAGGATCTGCACCGTTCTCCGGGGCATCCAGTGCAACAACTACTCGCTCAACAAGCTGACCGGTTTCCCGTTCGATTTGCTCCTTCATCCGCTTCGCCGCTTCCTCACTAGCCCATTGGAGCGCCTCACGTTCCCTTTTCATTCTCATTTGCTCCCCTTGACGCAATATTTCATCGGTGCCTGCTGTCTTCATAGCACCGTCGTCGGTGCTTTCCATAAAGGCCTTCTCCAGCTTCTGCTGTGCATCCGGAGCGAATAGACGCATAACCGGTGAAATCAGCGTAAGCAGAATGAGCAGACTGACCACGAGCTTTACATATCTCTCCATCGAGCGATTAGGAAGCAGCAGATCGATGAATGTCGCCAGAAGCACGACAAAAATAATTTCCTTCAACCATTCTGCCAGCCACGTCATCAAAATTTCACCACCACATTTCCTTCTATCTCATCATCACCGTGACGTTGCCTGCGGTTAATGTAATCGTGATGGCCAGAAAGAACATCAGTCCTACTGCGGCGAGGGCAGCAAACACATAAATCATGCTTTTCCCGATTGTTTCCAGACAGGTTACGATCGGCGTCTCTCCAAGCGGCTGCATAACCGCTGCCGACAAGTTATAGATCAAGGCTAAAGTCAAAATTTTAATAGCGGGAAAAGCGCATAAAAATAATAGTATGATCACTCCGACGAGTCCGATGGAATTTTTGACAAGCAGTGAAGCCGAAATGACGGTATCCGTGGCATCCGCAAATACTTTGCCGACGACGGGAACAAAGTTCCCTGTCAAATATTTGGCCGTTCGAAGCGTCACGCCGTCCGCCACCGAGCCGGTGATCCCCCTTACCGAAATGACGCCCAGGAAGATGGTCAGCATAACTCCGAGCAGCGCCATGCTGATCGTGCGCAATAAATTGGCGAGCTGGGTCAGCTTGTACTTCTCGGACAATGAGCTGACGATATGCAGGACAGCAGAGAAGAACAACAAGGGAAAAACAATCGTATAGACGACCGTTCCGACGGTATGTACCATAAACACCACGAGCGGATGCGTGACCGATACGGTAACCATGTTTCCCATCGAAGCGAGCAGCGTAAACAGCAGCGGAACCATCGCCATCATAAAATCGATCATGCCCCGAATCGCATCTGTAGCGTATTTAATCGCCACATGAAAGCTGTTGATGGCTAAAATGAGAATGACCATGTAACAGATGGCGTAAGCAACTTTACTGACCTGCTTGCGCTCAAAAGCAGATTGAAATGTTTCCAGAATTGAGCTGAACACCGACAAGAGAACGATGGTTGCCAGGATATGTCCGTTGTACAGCACCTCGTGCCACATATATTTCAACAGACCCGCCATGCCTGCTTTGACGCTGAATGAGTCTCCGTTTCCGTCCTGCAGCAGCATATCCATAAATGAAGGAATGGCCTGATCCGGAAAATATCCGCCGTATTCCTTCATCAGCTCCTGCCAATAAGCTTCGACCTGATCGGTAGGAAGCTCCTCTGCCTGCTTCTCTATCCATCCGTTATCGGGTTCTGCTGCAAAAAGCGGGAATGGCCACAATACGACAACGCTGAGGACAACAATAAGGATCGACCCATAACGCCAAATTAATTTCGACTTTTTCATCATTTGTCCCCATTTCGTTAAGCAGGCAGAATCCTCATCACGGTTTCAATGATGATGCTGATGATGGGAATGGCCAAAACCATGATCAGTATTTTTCCCGCGAGCTCAATTTTGGAAGCAATGCTCTCTTGACCGGCATCTCTGACGATTTGGGCTCCGAATTCGGCTATGTAGGCGATTCCGATAATTTTCAAGATCGTCTTGAGGTAGATCATCTGCACCCCGGAGGATTCGGCTAGTTGCTCCAGCACCTCGATGATTCCGCCGATTTTACCTACCAAATACATAAAAATCATGATGCCCGTGGCAATCGCGATTAAAAACGCAAACATCGGCTTCTGTTCCTTGATGGTGAGGATAAGTATGGTGGCGATCAGTCCCAATCCAACGATCTGAATCATTTCCACTGCCGAATCACCTACTGGAATAAAAAGATCGATTTAATTTCCTGAAATAGACTGTCCAGTAATCGGATAACCATAAACAGTACGACGACGAACCCGATCACGGTCACCCAATGCGCCATGTCCTCTTTGCCCATTTGTTTCAGCACGGTGTGTATCATGGCGATAATGATGCCAATGCCTGCAATTTGAAATATGGCGTTTACTTCTAAGTTCATTGATTTGGCACCTCACGATCATTTTTGCAGTAACGGTCATCGGTGATGAGAGGGTAGTCGCAGTCAATAAAGCAAAATAACGATAAATGCACCGCCCAGCAATCCCAAGCTTCTGGACATTTTTTCATAACGCGCTTGTTCTTCTCGCGCGGCATGCTCCTCGCTTTCCAATTGGCGAACGGCCGTTGCGATATGCCCCAACTGATTCGCCCGGTCGCTTGTCCCTAATGTGAAGCCGAGCTGGAGCATGACTTCCTTCTCCGCCGCTTTCATCGCGGTATACTTCCACCCTGCCTCAACCGCATGATGCAGGCTTTGCTGGGCTGTCCAATTTAACGGCGGATTCATCTGATTTGCCGCTCCTTCAAACAGATTCTTTATCGGCTCGCCGCTCTGCTCCGCGATGCGCTGCAGGGCATCAGGGAGCGGCGTAAAGCCGTACATAATTTCCGTTTCCAGCCGCTTAAGCGCCAATATGAGCCGCCGTATCTGGTTCGGACGGCTGGCAAATTGCCTCGCTTTCGCTAATCCGGCCATCGTCGCTGCAAGGAGGATCATTGCCGCGCCCAGAAGCTTAACCATATCGTTCCCTGCCCTTCATGCTCAGTCCCGAATTGTCTAATCCCCTCCGCTTGCCGTCCCAGAGTCGAAAGGCAAGCCCATTGTCACTGCGGTTAAGTACGGCATACATTTCAAAAAACGGCGGATCGGCCAGCTTGGAGAGCGCAGGCCTGAGGGACAGCTCGTTCACGTCAGAGCCGTGGGCGGTAGCAATCACTTTCACACCCGCATGCAAGGCTTCAGCGAGAGCATCCGCGTCTTCCGGACGGCCGATCTCATCTACGATGATCACATCGGGAGACATGGAACGAAGCATCATCATTATTCCTTCCGCCTTGGGACAGCCGTCCATCACATCGGTTCTGGGGCCCACGTCAAAGCTCGGAACCCCCCGCTTGCTTCCGGCGATCTCTGAACGCTCATCAATAATCCCGACTTTAAGGCCTGGCCATTTTGCATCCGGATGCCCCCATGCACCGCTGCTGATCCCCCTGGCTAGATCGCGAATCAATGTCGTTTTCCCCTGCTGAGGCGGAGACAAAATTAGGGTATGAAGTACGGTTCTATGCCTGAAATCAATCAAGTTAGGCAAAATACGATCACTGATGCCAAGCACCTCTCTAGCAATCCGAACATTAAAGCCGCTAATGTCCCTAAGATGCTCTACTTTTCCTCCGCTCAGCACGGTTCTGCCGGCAAGTCCGATTCTGTGGCCCCCGGCAATCGTTATGAAGCCCTTGCGCAGCTCCTCCTCCATCGTGTACAGCGAATGATTCGTTATCAAATCAAGGAGCCGATTGCCTTCCTGCTTCCCTGGCTTATAGGCGAAGCCAGGATCACTGGTCACCTCGCCATTCGGGGTCAAGTAATAATGCCGACCAGCGGCGTTCACTTCCAAGGGCCGTCCCTCTCGAATGCGGATCTCTTCCAGCCTTGAGAACAAAGCAGGAGGCAGTTTAAGAAGCAAGGAACGGATGTTATCGGGAAATACAGTTAACCAGCTAGGGTTGTTCATCGGTGTACCCCCCAAAGACTTCTTTCCTAAAAAATGAACTACTCTATTGCTTTGCTTGTGTTATATCTCATGTTTATGCCTGTACTTTGTCTTTATGACGGGAAATCTATCATTTCTTCAAAATGCCGATTAAGAGACACGAAATGCCGCAGCCGATCCAAACCAATTTGCTCCACGACAGCTTATCCGCCATTCCGGCCAACCCGATCGCCGTAGTTACCAGAAGGACTGTCGGCCCCACAAATGCAAGCATAGAGTTCACCGCTAGAGCCTTATCTACACGCCCCAGCTTAAGCATCAACAAGGCGGCTACGATTTCGATCGAGCCGGAAATCATTCGAATGGCTGCCATGCTGGTCACGAATTTATCGAGCATAGCCGGATAACAACCCCCTTCTTGTCCAGTCTCTCTTACCTTATGCCCCATCATCTTATTTTATTTGCAAAAAATAGAAAGAAGGCCACCGGTATTCGGTGACCTTCTACTAGGCGAAGCTATTTCTTCTCCTGCATAATCAAAGGCTCGATATTCCATATGCCCGACGCATATTGTTTAATGGTATGATCGCTGGAAAACTTGCCTGAATGCGCGATATTCAAAATGGATTTCTTCAGCCAATCGTTAGGATTTCGGTAAGCCAGGTCAATCCTTAAATGCGCCTCCACATAGCTGGCGAAATCCTTCAGTACAAAAAATTCGTCCTGATGATGAAGCACCGATTGGTAAATCGACTCGAAGTCCTGGCCTTCCGAACAAAAGCGGCCTGGATGGATCAACTGATCCATCACTTCCTTCACCCGCGAATCCACATGATAAATATGCCAGGGGGAGTATTCGCCGTTTTGATTGTATTCCATGACTTGTTCCGCTCGCAAACCGAACAGGAACATATTGTCATCGCCTAGCATGTCGTACATTTCCACATTGGCTCCGTCCAAGGTACCGATTGTCAGCGCGCCGTTCATCATGAATTTCATGTTTCCGGTTCCCGAAGCCTCTTTGCCTGCCGTAGAGATTTGCTCGCTGACATCAGCGGCGGGGATCAGCTTTTCGGCCAAGGATACGGAGTAATTCTCGAGGAATACGACCTTCATTTTGTCCCGAACCATCTGATCCCGGTTGACCGTATCGGCGACTGTATTGATCAATTTAATAATATTTTTCGCCAAATAATAGCCCGGTGCCGCTTTGGCGCTGAACAGGAATGTCCGCGGTGCGATATCGGCTGAAGGATTATCCTTCAGCTGGTTGTATAAATGCATCATATGCAGCACATTTAGCAGCTGCCGTTTATAGGCGTGGAGCCGCTTGGCCTGAACGTCAAAAATGGAATCCGGGTCAATGCTGATATGCAGTTTATCCCGCACGTATTTAGCGAGCCGCAGTTTGTTTTCCCGCTTAACCTCGCGCACTCGTTCCACGAAGCTGCGATCCTCGGCGTATTTGATTAAACCGATCATTTCCTGGGGTTGGGTAATCCAGCGAGAACCGATTACCTCGGTAATCAGCCTCGATAAATCGGGATTGGCATGCATAAGCCAGCGCCTGTGAGAGATCCCGTTCGTTTTATTGTTGAACCTCTCCGGATACAGCTCATAGAAGGCTTTCATTTCACGCTTCTTCAATATTTCCGTATGGAGCGCGGCCACACCATTGATGCTGTAGCTGCCGACGATCGCTAAATTGGCCATCCGAATTTGATCGCCATAAATAATGGCCAGTTGGGAGATTCGGTTTTGATCTCCTGAATAGCGCTCCAGGAGCTCCGCACAAAAGCGTTTATTTAATTCCTCGATAATCATATAAATGCGGGGCAGCAGCTGCTTTACCATAGCAACGGGCCACTTCTCCAGCGCCTCACTAAGGGTAGTATGATTCGTATACGATACCGTCCGGTTCGTGATATGCCAGGCTTCTTCCCAGGAGCAGCGCTTCTCGTCCATCAATATCCGCATGAGCTCAGGGATCACGAGCGTAGGATGCGTATCATTGATATGTATCGCTGCTTTGTCGGGCAGGAGCGTTATGGGCAGCTCCAGCTTATCGAAGGTTCTCAATATACTTTGCAAGCCGGCAGAGCATAAGAAATACTGCTGTTTTAAACGAAGCAGCTTGCCTTCGAATTCTGAATCATCGGGATACAGGAATTCGGATACGGATTCAACCGAACGGTAATAATTCAAATAATTATAATAACTGCCGTCATTGCCTGTACTCGGCTTGATAGGTCCTTTTCCCGGCCGGGCGCTCCAGAGCCGAAGCGTATTGACTTGGCTTGAGCCGCTGCCGATCACCGGAATATCGTAAGGTATCGCCCAAATGCTCTCAAAGCCCGCGAGCTCAAAGTGAAGCTGCCCGTCGCGCTCTGACATATGCACCTCGCCGCCGAAGCGAACCTCTACCTTCTTATCCTCCCGGCAGACCTCCCATACATTGCCTCGCTGCAGCCAGTAATCAGGCAGCTCTACCTGGTGCCCGTCGACAATTTTCTGTTCGAATAGTCCGTAGCGGTACCGAATGCCGCAGCCGTGACCAGGCAGCTGCTGCGCTGCCAAGGAGTCGAGGAAGCAGGCAGCAAGGCGACCCAATCCGCCATTGCCTAGCCCCGGGTCACTCTCTTCCTCCTCCGCAGCCTCCAGATCGAAGCCCAATTCCCTTAGTCCGTCACGAACGAGCTCAAGCACACCCAAATTCAGCAAATTGTTTCCGAGCTGCCGCCCAATAAGAAATTCCATGGAGAAATAATACACTTGCCGGGCTTTGTCTGCTTTCAGCTTCTGGTTCGTATTCGCCCAATCTTCGCCTACTCTTTCCCGAATTAAAATGCCGAGTATGCTGTAAACATCTGCGTCCGTAGCCTGAGATACAGGCTTCCCCAATTGGCTGACCAGCTCTTTCTTGAACATTTCCTTAAAGCATTCTTTGTTATCGAACACGTTTATAGTCCTCCCTGTGCCGCAGTTCCTCTCGTATAGGCATCCAAACCTATACCTTATGTTTAAACTCGAGGGAGTGATAAAATAACAAAAATAAATAATTAATATAAGAAAAACGTCTATCGACGGGCATTTAAAAATGACAGACCGCGTTTAGCAGTAGTTTTTTCTTGCGATATAAAAGGCGAAGGTTCCGGATTCCATTCATTCTAAATCTGACGGATTGATTGTTAAGCTAAATGCGACAACTTTTCCATAAAGGATTCGTGGCGGACTTCTAATCAAAGACATTTACGTGGAAAATGGTCCATGCGGTGAAGAGCAAGAACTGTATACGATAAATCGTACATACGCGATTGCTAAGCGGGCGTCCATGGCTGTTTTGTATGAAAAATCATACAATGGGGCTCTCGAAAGCGGCCGAAGCAAAAGCTGTGTATGAAAATTCGTACAAAGGCGCACGTGAGGCGATCGTTCGCGGCTATTTTAATCGAAAAATCACACAATTTCGAAAGAGTATTTTAGATGGGCCTTTTATTTCTAGGTGTCGCACTTCATTTTATAATCCATCATCAAAAAAGCCGCCTCGCATGCAGAGTATTTCTGCAAGCTAAGACGACTTTATTCTTGGTTATAATCAACCGATTAAATTAACGGCGATCCTGCGGCCCGCCGACAAACACTTGACTCTCGGTATCAAGACCATAAGCGGTATGAAGGGCTTTAACCACTTCGTTCAGCTTCGTTCCTTCGATGACGCAGGAAACTTTGATTTCCGAGGTGCTGACCATCTTGATGTTTACGTCCTGCTTGGAAATGACGTCGAACATTTTTGCGGCTACGCCCGGATGGCTGACCATGCCTGCGCCGACGATCGATACTTTGACCAGACCGTCTTCCGAGGTGACTTCCTGGAATGGCAGGCTGCTGCGAATGCCGTTAATGACCTGAAGTGCTTTCTCACGATCAGTAAGGGCTACGGTGAAGGAGAAATCCGCCTTACCGTCCTGAACGCCGCTTTGGACGATAATATCTACGTCAATTTTGGCTTCAGCCAGGGAACCGAACACCTGGGCCAATACCCCCGGAATATGAGAGACCCCTAAAATGCTGATTCGGGCTACATTTTTATCGTAAGCAATTCCGCTGACTACTACACCTTGCTCCATTTTCACTTCCTCCTTAACAACCGTACCTTCATTATGATTAAAGCTTGAACGAACGACGAGACGAACTTGATTATGCTTCGCGTATTCTACTGCACGAGGGTGAAGCACGGCCGCTCCCAGATTGGCCAGCTCCAGCATTTCATCATAAGATATCTCCTGCAGCTTGCGGGCATTCTTCACAATCCGCGGATCCGTCGAATAGATTCCGTCCACATCCGTATAAATTTCACAGTAATCGGCAGATATTGCCGCTGCCAGAGCCACCGCCGTCGTATCCGAGCCGCCGCGTCCGAACGTCGTTATTTCTCCGTCCTCACTCATTCCCTGGAATCCTGCAACGACAACGATATTACCTTCATCCAGCGCCGCTTGTACTCGCTGCGGCTGAATGTCGGTAATGCGCGCTCTGGAATGTTCTTTATCCGTACGGAAACCGGCCTGCCAGCCTGTAAAGGAAACGGCCTTGCGGCCCTCCGCATGAATCGCAATCGATAGCAACGAAATCGAAATTTGCTCCCCGGTTGTCATCAGCATATCCATTTCGCGTAAAGGCGGCTCCTTGCTAAGCAGCTTCGCCTGGTCGATAAGATCGTCCGTCGTATCCCCC
Organism: Paenibacillus lentus; assembly: GCF_042714055.1. GTDB lineage: Bacteria > Bacillota > Bacilli > Paenibacillales > Paenibacillaceae > Fontibacillus > Fontibacillus lentus_A. The sequence continues at coordinate 451,770 of NZ_JBHGVC010000003.1, read as the reverse complement.
ATGGCAGATACAACGACAACGACCTGATGCCCCTCATCCTGCTTCTCCACTACGCGCCGGGCAACGCGCTGCATTCGTTCTGTATTGCCGACAGAACTTCCACCAAACTTCATGACAAATAAAGCCAAATCAGACCCTCCCAAAAATAGACTATCCTATCTAAGTACAGTACGGCTATAAACACACGATCAGTGCGAGATAGAATCGCTTTAAATTCAAGCAGTAACGCTTTAAACCAGTATAATACGAAAGAGCGGTATTAATCCATCGCTTTTCATTACAATATTCGAAGTTTTCGCCATATTTCACAATACAAAAAAATTCCTCCACTCGACGGGAGTGGAGGACGACACTGCCTTTAATAAGGCAAGAAAGTTACGTGAAATTTAAGCGCGGGAAATATACTTGCCTTCACGAGTGTCAATCAGAAGGACATCATCCTGGTTAATGAACAAAGGAACCTGAACGTTGAGTCCTGTCTCCAGCTTGGCATTCTTGGTAGCACCAGTCGCCGTGTTCCCTTTAATGCCCGGCTCGGATTCCACTACGCGCAGCTCAACACTGTTAGGCAGGTTGATTCCAAGGATTTCGCCTTGATAGCTGACAATTTTTACGTTCATATTTTCCTTCAGGAAATTCAGCTCCCATTCCAATTGATCCGAGGACAATGTGAATTGGTCATAAGTTTCGTTATCCATGAACGTATGGTCTTGGCCGCTGGCGTACAAATATTGAACGTCGCGGTTTTCGATCATAGCTCTGCTGACTGTTTCACCAGCACGGAACGTTTTTTCAACGGTGTTGCCGTTGCGCAAATTTTTTAGCTTAGAGCGAACAAATGCAGCTCCTTTTCCCGGCTTTACGTGCTGAAACTCCAGTACCGTATAAATATCACCATCAAATTCTACTGTTAGGCCTGTTTTAAAATCGTTAACTGAAATCACGAATAGAACCTCCTATAGGATCAAATGAGTTGCACAACTTCGTATAGAAAATATAAGAAAAACGTCTATCGACGTACTTTCAATGTAGCCAGACCGCGTTTTGCGGTAGTTTTTATAGAATGATTCAGCCCAGCTGAAAAATTCTATAATCTAAAATTACCCAAAATTCAAAGCCGTACATTATGAATCAATGACGGTAAAATCTTTGTTGGATTCCGTCAGCCTACGGCAGCCGCTGTCCGTGATTACGACATCGTCTTCAATCCGAACGCCGCCGAAGCCCGGAATGTAAATTCCCGGTTCGACTGTAACGACCATTCCCGGCCTTAGAATATCGTCGCTTAGCTTGGATAGGCGCGGAGCTTCATGCACCTCCATGCCAAGCCCATGGCCTGTGCTGTGGCCGAACTGCTCGCCATATCCGTATCGCGTAATGATATCGCGGGCTAAAGCATCTGCTTCGCGTCCCGTCATTCCTGGACGAAGATGCTGCAGGGTATGCAGCTGCGCCTCAAGCACAATATCATAAATTTCTCGATGCTTGGGCGTAGGCTGACCGATCATCACGGTGCGCGTAATGTCCGAGCAATAGCCGTTCAGCAGCGCGCCAAAGTCCATTTTTACGAACTCATCGCTTTGCAGCACGCGATCACTCGCAACTCCATGCGGCAGAGCCGAACGCTCACCCGAGGCCACAATCGTATCAAAGCTGCTTGAAGTAGCGCCCTGCTTGCGCATAAAGATTTCTATTTCCAGGGCCATATCCCGTTCCGTTACACCCGGCCGAAGCACATTCAGCATGTGCATGAAGGTCTGGTCAGCCAACTCCGCAGCCTGTTTCATTAATGCCAGCTCCTGATCATCCTTGTACACACGGAGACCTTCTACAAGGCCAGCCACCGGGATCAGCTTGACGGGATGCAGATCCTGTTCATAAGCTCGATAGGTGGAGAAAACGACTTTCTCCTCCTCAAACCCCAACTCGCTTATCTTTTGATCCGAAAGAAGTTCCTTGAGCGTTTCGGCCACAGAGGGGCCATGCTCCACGATCTCAAAGCCTGCCGCTTGATTCGCGGCCTGCGTCATATAACGAAAATCGGTTAACATGTAGGACTTGTCCAACGTAATGAGGACGTAGCCGGATGAACCGGTAAATCCCGTTAAGTACTGCCGATTAATGTCTCCGGTAATCCATATCGCCTGCAGTTGCTTCTGCTTCATGGCATCCCGAAGGCGGCTTACTCTTGAATTCGCCATCATATGCTCTCCTTATTTCCTACTTTCCAGATGCCGCGCGAGCGCCATCAGGCCCAGTTCATAGCTGTATGATCCAAAGCCAGCAATTTGCCCGACCGCCAAAGCTGCTGTGACTGATGTATGGCGGAATGGTTCGCGGGCATGGATATTCGACATATGCACTTCAACAAAAGGGATATTCACGGCAGCAAAGGCATCGCGCAGCGCGTAGCTGTAATGAGTCAATGCACCCGGATTAATCATGATTCCATCGATGCTGCCCAGCGCTTCATGAATTCTATCGATCAAATATCCCTCATGATTAGATTGATAGAACTCTAGAGCCAGCCCCTGCTGCTCGCCCTGCTTCATAAGCCTGTCCTTAATCTCACGAAGCCCTTCAGACCCATATACACCAGGCTCGCGAATCCCCAGCATGTTTAAATTCGGTCCGTTCAATACCAGGATACGGTACATCATTCCACACCCTTCCTGTAAAATAACCAAAAGTAATTTTAACATAGGTGTGAGGCAAATGAGAAGCCTTTTGTACTTATTACTGCGCTTTTTGCGGTTCTCTGTGACGTTCGTCCGTATATTCCATCGCTGCGGTGTAACCGATGAACAAACCCCACAGTAAATAAAGGCAAAGCTCGCTGATCAGCGTTCCCTTCGGAAGCTCGGAGATCGGCTGCGTCAAACGAAGCATCGGCCCCAAAACGATAAATATGACAATCCACCAGACGATGCCGTAAAGAATCCCCGGATAGGGGCCCTTCAAGCGGCGAAAAAGCAAGGTATAAAGCAATGCGGCGAGGATCGAGAAAAGAATAAAGAACAGCCACCCCACATAATATCCGCCCTGCGTCTTTAAAAACTGGTTCTTAAAAAAGGGCTCCGCCAAATATCCCGGCACAACGACCGTGAGCCTGAAGAAATACATCAGCCCCTTTATGCCGCCCCAGATTAGCCCCGCAAAAAAACCAAGCTGCAAACCAAAGCTCCACACATTCGTTCCTTTCCCCCTGTTCTCACCCTGCTGCTGCGGCATGCACTTCCGCTCCTTTCCTGCTTCCTCCATGACTTCCAATTGTCGTTTTAGTATGCACATTTCGAAAAAGACTAAACAAACTAGAATTTGCTTCCCAGATTCGATACAATGGAATTATTCTAGTGACAACGACATTAATTAGGGAAGGTGAAATATTTGCCGAGGCAATCTACACCGAATATTTATGGCGGGCAAGCTGTCATAGAGGGCGTCATGTTTGGCGGCAAGCATGTCAACGTAACTGCCGTCCGCCGCAAAAATGGTGAAATTACGTTTTTGGAAGTACCTAAACAGGACAAGTCATGGGTGAAGCGGCTTCGCAAAATCCCGTTTATTCGCGGTATTGTCAGCATCATTGATTCCAGCGCCAAAGGCTCAAAGCATTTGAATTATTCCGCCGAAGCGATGGCCGACGACGAGATTGAGCCGGAAGAGCGCGCCAAGCAAAAGGAGAAGGAAGAATCGGGCTTCTCCCTGACGATGATCGTAGGCGTGGCCATCGCTGGCGTACTATCCTTCCTCTTCGGCAAAGTCGTCTTCACGCTGGTTCCGGCCGTCCTGGAGGAATATTTGTTCCAGTACGCCTTTGACAACCGGGCGATGCATACGCTAGTGGAAGGTGTTATAAAAATCGTTCTCCTGCTGCTTTATTTATGGGCGATCTCGCAAACTCCGGTAATCAAAAGATTGTTCCAATACCACGGGGCTGAACATAAAGTAATCACAGCTTATGAAAATGGAGAAGAACTGACGGTGCAGAACGTTCAAAAATACAGCCGACTGCACTACCGCTGCGGCAGCAGCTTTATTATTCTAACTGTCATTGTCGGCGTCATAATCTATTCCTTCTTCCACTGGGATAACGTCTGGGAGCGCATGTATATCCGTCTGCTGCTTCTGCCGCTAGTGATCGGCGTCTCCTTTGAACTGCTGCGTCTGACCAATGCCGTTCGCGACATTCCTGTGCTTCGTTTCTTGGGGTATCCGGGATTGTGGCTTCAGCTGTTGACCACGAAGGAGCCGAAGGACGACCAAGTGGAGGTATCGATCGCTTCTTTTAATCGAATGAGAGAACTTGATGCACAATATGAGCGGGAGGGTGTCCTGGAACAGCCTGCCCCTAATACGGCCTTTGATCCCGTGAAAGGATGATAAGCGATGAAGAAGCAGGCCATCCTATTTTGGATTGTTATAGGACTTGCTGCGTTTGGTGTGGTTAATGCACTTTTCGGAAAAGGACAAATGAATTGGAGCAGCTTGCTGATTCCTGCCATCCTTGTGGGAGTCGTAATCTGGCTCTACAAATTCCCGCCCCGGAAATACAGGGCACGGCATCCCAAGGTCAAGCCTTCTGCCCGCACGATGGCCAAACTGGCTGCCGAGCAGCGCCAGTCCGCCGGACAGAAGCGCAAGCATTATCCGTTCCATGTAATCGAAGGGAACAAAGGGAAGAATGACGAGGATATTCCGAAGTACCACTAAGTAAATTCGCAATATGGAATCGAATATTTATTTATTAGCCTGCTGATACTTTATGAACTGTTCTTCGTAGTACTGAGTATTCCACTCATCGAAGAAATGGTTGCCGGATTGGAGTCCGGATTCATAAAGCAGCAGGCTTTCTTCTTTGCTGATGTCGAACTGGGTCGTACCGATGCCGAGGGTCGGTATCTTTATTGTACGATACCGGTTGGATTGCTCGATATAGCGTTCATCATGGGCCGAAAGCATCGTCTCGACCAGTGCCTGCAGCATCGTAAACGGCCCTGAGATCAGATGAGGCTGGTTGGAGTTCTTTCCAACCATTTGGAAGCCGACCGTTGGGATCATTTCCCCTCGAGGCTTGCAGCTATCCTCATCGAACAGCCATAACGGAAAATTGCTCAAGAGTCCGCCATCGACAATGTACAAAAATTGATCTGAGAATGGTTTCCCCATAGACAACTGCGGCGGAAGCCGCAATAAAACCGGGTCGAAGAAATAAGGGATGCTGCAGCTCATCCGCACCGCCCGGGCAACATCAAACTTATGCGGCGATATACCAAGCTTTTGCAGGTCATCGGGCAGGATCAATATTCTGCCGCTCGTAATGTCGGAGGCGATAATGGTCAGTTTGCCTTTTGGTAAGTCGCCAAAGGTTCTGATCCCTTTATCTCTCAAAAGCTGCCGTATCCAATCCTCAAGGGCTTCTCCCGAATATAACCCCTTTTTAAGCAGTACCCTAAGCGCAGGCCCGACGATCCGCACGTTAAAGATCGGCGATCTTTTCAAAAACTCAACAAATGAAGTGCCCATGATAATGTCCTTCATTTCCTCTGCAGAGTAGCCTGCTGCGATCATTGCAGCGACGATGGAGCCAGACGATGTGCCTGCCACCCGGTGGAATTTCGCCCCATGCCGCTCCGACGCTCTGACAGCCCCTGCCAAGGATATCCCTTTGACGCCCCCGCCCTCGAACACGCCGTTTATCAGCATAAAATAATAACCCCCATTCCATACACAAGTCTACTGCTTATGTATGTCACGGGGGCTATTCCTATGTCATTCTAAGATTTGAAATATGATTTCAATAATGGTATAAGTCCAAGCGGGTTCTTCTTTAAGTCTTTGGCGCTAAAAAAGATACTGCCCTTCACTTCAGGGATTCGCTCATTGTACTCCAGCTGGCGGATTATTTCGTCCGCGGATTGCCAGCCGATTTCCGGCGTCCCGATCTTGTAAGGGGAATGCCCTACATACAGCTTCACATTTGTCCCCCGAACCTCCTGGGCCCACCAATCTACGAGGATATCGTATCGTACCTCTTGACGCGTCAAGCTCCAGTACAATTGCGGAGTTACATAATCGATCCATTCATTGCGAATCCAGGTTCTGACGTCGGCATAGGTACTGTCATACGCCGTCATCCCCGCCTTCGTATCCGATCCGGTAATATCGGAGGCCTTATTGCGCCACACGCCAAACGGGCTGATCCCGTAAGATACTTCCGGCTTCGCCGCATGAATGCTTTGTCCAAGATCGCGGACGAATTGATTGATGTTATCTCTGCGCCAGTCCCCTTTGCTAAGCTGCCTCGGGTTATAATTCTTCATCGTGCCATCGTCATTGAACTTGCTTGCTGCCGTTTCCCCCGATGGGTAGAAATAATCATCCAGATGCACACCATCAATATCATAACCGTTGACGACTTCCATAATCGCATCGATAATATGCTGACGCGCTTCCGGGATGCCGGGATTAATATAGAGCTTGTCGGCAAACTTCACGATCCAGTCCGGATGCTGATGGACGACATGATTGCTTGGCAGCTTGCTCGTATCGGCATTCATGCTTGCCCGGAACGGATTGAACCAGGCATGGAATTGAATGCCCCGGCGATGCGTTTCCTCAATCAAAAAAGCTAAAGGATCATAGCCCGGGTCTTTGCCTGCTGTCCCGGTCAAATATGTCGACCACGGTACAAGCGTTGACGGGTAAAAAGCATCCGCAGTAGGTCTGACTTGAACAAATACAGCGTTTAAGCCCATGTCCTGCATCTCGTCCAGCAGTTTGATGTACTCCTCCTTCTGCTGCTCCACCTTTCCATAGGATCCCTTGGTCGGCCAATCCAGATTGATGACCGTAGAAATCCATACTCCCCGCAGCTCAGTCGTGTTTCCGCCGCTTGGCGGCTGCGGCGACGGCTGCTCAACCGGAGGAATGACAGGCGTTGGTTTATCTACCGGTGGAAGGCTTGTCTCTGGGGAGGTCAATGTAATCGTCCGGGCGGCAGAATTCCAATCCACCTGCAAGCCAAGCTGCTCCCCCACGAAGCGAAGCGGAACCATAGTTCGTCCCGTGTTGATTTCGACCGACACGTCAAGCTTTACTGCCGTGTTATTAACTTGGGCCGTTGTAGTCCCGTTGCGTAATACAATAGTATTTCCGTCCTTCGAGATCGTTACGGTTTTAGTGCTTCCCAGCCAGTCTACCTGAGCTCCCAAGCCTTCGCTGATGACGCGGAGCGGTACCATGGTAACATTGTTTTTCGGCTTAATGTACGGCGGCGCATCGCTCAGTAAAACCTTGCCATCCAGAATGATTTCGATAGGCCGGGCCGCAGCGGCATTCGTATGGCCGGAGAAAGGCCAGATCAGCAGTATCATTAAGAAAGAAAAAAACCATGCACGAAATTTCATTAGTAACCTCCAATAGTTAGTAAATGTTGCGAGTGTCCAAATTAACTTCTCCATATCTCTAACGTCAACCGGCCCCCAAGAGTTGCGTTTTCCGGGCAGAAAATGGATTTTCACTTGCATAACCAAAAAAAGAAAAAGCATCTGCCCGCATAAGACAGATGCTTTAACTAGGATTCGTTCAAGAGCTCCTTCTCTACATCGCGCAAATCTTGGATTCTGGATTCATCGCGCTTAAAGTAATCCACCAGCGCGGCGATCCGGGTAATCGAGTCCCAGCTTAAATGATGCTCGATTCCTTCCACATCTTTATAAATATTCTCCTCATCGACGCCGATCATTTCCAGAAACTCCTCCAGCAGATGATGACGGTCTACGAGACGTTTGCCGATCTTCTTGCCTTTGCTCGTAAGCACCAGGCCCCGGTATTTCTCATAAATGACGTATTCGTCCTTATCCAGCTTCTGGATCATCTTGGTGACGGAAGAGGGATGAACTTCCAATCCTTCGGCAATATCGGAAACGCGCGCATATCCCTTCTCGTCTATCAGCTTATAAATGCGCTCCAAATAATCCTCCATACTAGGTGTTGGCATCTTACGAACCTCTTTTCCTCAGTTAACGTAGACCCTTCATATCCACGCAACATCGCTACTGTCTTTAATGATACATGTTGTGCTTGTCCGTTGGCAAGTGTGCCTGAAGTTAGAATTTAAGCCATTCCGGCGTAATTTGCTGCAGCCAAATCGTAATTTTGGCCATTTGGTTCGTAAAAAGCAATACCCCCATGAGCAGCATCAGCGCCCCGCCGACTTTCATAATCGCTCCTGAATATCGGGTAATCCATTTCGTGCTGCCGATAAAAAAGGCTAGAATGAAAAATGGAAGAGCAAAGCCAAGCGTATATGCCGTAATAAGGCTTAACCAGGTTCCCGGTTCACTCACCGCCAGTGAAATAATCGCAGCTAGAATCGGACCTACGCAGGGAGACCAGCCGGCGGAAAAACCGATGCCAAAAATAAAGGAAGCCACATATCCGGTCTTCTTCATTTTGATATCCATTTTCCGCTCCTTAAGCAGGAATTGCGGTTGAAAAATTCCAAGCAAAAACAAGCCCATAAGTATAATTAATATGGCAGAAATCTGACGGATCAAATCCCGATTGCTGACGAAAAATTCGCCAAAGAGTCCCGCACCGAAGCCAAGCGTATAGAACACGACAGAGAATCCCAAAATGAACGCAAGCGTATGCGTCATCGTCTTCATCCGGACTTCCCGCTTTTTTTGCTCTGTCTTTAGCGTTTGCACCGACATGCCCGTAATGTAAGACAGATAAGACGGGTACAGCGGCAAGCAGCAAGGCGAGATGAAGGAAGCAACGCCTGCCCCGAATGCTACCAGTACATTAATATCAGCCATTGCAGCCTCCTATCTTCGTGATAGATTGAATGTATTGTTCCTGGTTTACGCTGCCAATCCTTTTTTACCTACGAGAGTAACGATCAGCATGGCGATCAGCAGCAGAACGATCGTTGCTCCCGGCGCCAGGTTCCATACGCCAGCCATAATCAGCCCGATAACAACTGCAATTTCCGCAATAATAACGGAGTAAATTACCGAAGTTTTAAAGCTGCGGGCAATAAGCAGGCTGCAAGCGGCAGGAATCGTAATTAACGCAGATACGAGCAAGGCGCCTACGATTTTAATCGCGGTACTGATGACCAAGGCCGTGAGAACGGTAATCAGCAGGTTTAACAGCTTAACGGGCAATCCGCTGACCGCAGCGGCATCCTCCTCGAACGTAAGAAGGAAGAACTCCTTGAAGAGCAGGGCAACAATGACGATAACGACAAGCGTTACGGCGCCGACCAGATACAAATCCTCCCTGCTCAAGGTGTAAATACTGCCAAACAATACATCCGTATTGTACCCTATCCCGAGCGTAAAGAACAGCGAGGCCAGCGCTACGCCTCCCGACATAATAATCGCGATGGAGAGCTCGGCATAAGCTTTATAGGCTTTACGCAGCTTCTCGATCGCAAAGGAGGCGAGAACCGCAAAGACCAGCCCCATCCATATCGGGTTGGCATGGATTAGAAAACCAAGGGCAACCCCCGCAATGGTCACATGAGCCAATGTATCCCCGATCATCGACAAGCGGCGAAGCACTAAAAAAATACCGATCAGGGGGGCTGTGATGCCGATGAGCAGCCCTCCTATCAGCGCTCTTTGAAAGAATTCTGCCGTTAATATTTCCAAGTTTCACATCTCCTAAAAGTTTTGCGAAGCAAAACTAACTTCGGAAGCATAAGCTAAAAGTTTTGCAGAGCAAAAACTAACATCGTAAGCATAGGCTTAAGTTTTGCAGAGCAAAACTAACTTCGGAAGCTAATTAATCGAATGTTGAAGATCGGAGATCGAACAGTCCTGATCATGCGAATGCTTCACGAAAAATTTAATCGCTCCGCAGCGATCCAGCGGCTCATTGCCCAAATTCTCCTCGATCATCTCCACATCGTGAGATACCATCAAAAATGTCATATGATGATGCGCATGCATATGAAAGATCATTTCAAAGAAATCCTCCTGCGTTTGTGCATCGATCCCAACCGTAGGCTCGTCTAAAATAAGCAAATCCGGCTTATTGATCAGCGCTCTTGCCAAAAAGACCCGCTGCTGCTGTCCGCCTGACAGCTCCCCGATCCGCTTATCCGCGATATCCCGAATGCGCATCACTTCAAGCGCATCATTGCATTTCACCTGCTCGGCCTTCCCGATGCGGCGAAACAGCTTCTTATTGTTGTACAGCCCGGACATGACGACCTCTCTTACGGTTGCCGGAAATAACGGATTAAACGAGTTTTTCTGGGGCACGTATCCGATCCGATCCCAGTCGCGAAAGCGCCGGATCGGCTGACCAAACAGCCGAATTTCCCCCTCGGAGGGAGATAGAAGCCCGACCATCATCCGCAGCAGGGTTGTCTTGCCTGCTCCATTGGAGCCAATGACCCCGACAAAGTCACGCTCTTTTACCGTAAAGCTAAAATTCGAGATCACCTTCTTGTCTTTATAAGCGAAGGAGACATCGACAAGCTCGATGATGTTATCATGGCAGGCTAATGCCGATGTTGCTAAGTTGTCCGGTTTCATCTTGACCGTCCTTCCGCTAAAATATCTCTCTTTATTGTAAAGCGAGAACGAGATTTTGCAAATTTTTCTCCATCAATGTAAAATAATTGTCCCCCGCCTGCTCCTGCTGCTTCGTCAGCCCTTCGACCGGGTTAAGCACCAGCGTTTTCACGCCTGCCTCAGAGGCTAGTGTATTGACAAGCTTATCTGATACAAGCTCCTCGAAAAAGATATATTGGATTCCTTGTTCTTTGACCAGCTTCGATAAATTAATCAAATCCTGGGCTTTTGGCTCCGCTTCCGGGGTCAAGCCCATAATCGAATGCTGGGTAAGCCCATAATCCCGGCATAAATAGCCGAACGATTGGTGGGATACGACGATCTCTTTTCGGCTCGTCTTTGACAGCTCATTCGTGAACTTGCTATCGAGCTCCTGCAAACGAGCATGAAGCTGCTCGTAGCGGGCTTCATACTGCTCCCGATGGGCTGGGTCGACCTCGACATAGCTATTTTTAATATTTTCAGCCATGATCATCGCCGATTTCGGGCTTACCCACGTGTGCGGGTCAATGTGACCGTGGTCATGATCTGTTTCCCCATGCTCATGTCCATCCTCATCGTGATGCCCTTCGTTTTCCGCTCCATGTTGATGTTGATGTTCCTCCTCTTCCTCGCTAGTAATCAGAGAAATTCCCTGGCTTACTTCCACCGTCTTCACCTGGGAATCGCTTCCGAGTCCATTGAGGAAGCTATCCATCCATCCCTCGAGTCCAGCACCGTTATATAAAAACAGCTGGGCTTTGGATGTATTAAGAATTTCCTGGCTGCGGGGCGTCCAATCATGCGGCTCTACGCCTGCAGGCAGCAGATTAATGACATGCGCATCCTCCCCGCCTATTTCCTTCGCAAATTCATAGAGTGGATAGAAGCTGGTCACCACGTTGACCTTCCCCTCGACGACCTTGCTTTCATTGGTACTGTTTCCGCATCCAGCCAGCAAGAGCAGTACTGCCAACAGCAAGACTATGCCTTTCCAGCCCGTTTTTATTTTCATGTATGACACCATGATGATCTTCCTTCCTAGTCCATGCTTAATCGTAATTATTACTAGTAGGATTATAGGGTCAACACAAAACGATTGTCAACCGCCTAAATCTGTCTTTTGCTGTCTTGTCACAATTTAGTGTTGTCGGGCTAACGACAAAATAAACCGCCAAAAAGCTCTGAGCCGCACCTCCAATATTAGACCGTGTCTAACAATTGGGGTGCAGTTCACTCCTTTGGCGGTTCATTGCTATATCCGGCTGCTTGTTTACTTCACGCAGCCTGCTATTTACTTATTTGACCACAGCCCCGTTCGGCATCATTTCTGGAACCGTGGCAAGGGTAAGCTTATCGCCCTGCGAGGCAGCCAAAATCATGCCCTGCGACAGCTCGCCGCGCAGCTTGACAGGCTTCAGGTTGGTAACGCAGATCACTTTGCGGCCCACCAACTCCTCCGGCTTATAGAACTTCGCAATGCCGGAGACGACCTGACGCTGCTCATACCCGAGATCAAGCTGCAGCTTAAGCAGCTTATCCGCTTTAGGCACCGGCTCGCAGGCGATGACCTCAGCAACGCGCAGCTCCACCTTGGCAAAATCGTCGATGCCGATTTCCGGCTTTGTCTCCTGCTCCTGCTTATCGGCTGCTGTCTCCTTCGCTTTCACAGGCTCCTCCGCAGCAGGCTCTGCCCCTACTGACATCGAGTCGACGATATACTGGATTTCCTGCTCTGCATCGAGTCTAGGGAAGATCGGCTCGCCCTTGCCCAGCTTCGTTCCTGCGGGAAGCAAGCCGAACGATTTCGCGCTCTCCCAGGAGGTTAGCTCTCCTTTTTCGATGCCGAGCTGCGCCCATATTTTTGCTGGAGCTTGCGTCAGGAATGGCTGCAGCAGTATGGAAGCAATCCGCAGGGATTCCGCCAAATGCACCATCACCGAAGCCAGCTCTTCCCGCTTCGCTTCGTCTTTGGCAAGCACCCAAGGCTGTGTCTCATCAATATATTTATTCGTCCGTCCGATGAAGGAGCTAATGGCTGTTAAAGCTACGGAGAATTCCAAATTCTCCATGACCTCCTCTACCTTCTGAATCGTCTGCAAAGCCATTTCAGACAGCTCGGCATCGTACGGCGTAACGTTTGGACGGTATGCAGGCAGCTCACCGTCAAAATATTTGCCGATCATCGCGACCGTCCGGTTCAGCAGATTACCCAGATCATTAGCCAGATCGGAGTTGACGCGCTGCACGAAGCTCTCCGGCGTAAAGGAGCCGTCAGAGCCGAACGGAACCTCGCGAAGCAAGTAATACCGCGTTGCATCCAGACCATAACGGTCAATCAGCATGTTCGGATCTACGACATTTCCTTTGGATTTGGACATTTTTCCGCCCTTGGTAAGGAGCCAGCCATGTCCGAATACTTTTTTAGGCAGCGGAAGATCGAGCGCCATTAACATGATGGGCCAGTAAATCGTATGGAATCTGACGATTTCCTTGCCGACGAGATGAACATCCGCAGGCCAGTAGCGTTCATACAGCTCCGGATGATCCGTGCCGTAGCCAAGCGCCGTAATATAGTTGGACAGAGCATCGATCCAGACGTAAATGACATGCTTTGGATCTCCCTTGACTCTGACGCCCCAATCGAATGTCGTACGAGATACCGCCAAATCCTCCAGTCCCGGCTTGATGAAATTGTTGATCATCTCGTTCTTGCGCGACTCCGGCTGAATGAAACCCGGGTTCTCCTCATAGAACTGCAGAAGCCGATCCGCATAATGGCTCATCCGGAAAAAGTAGCTCTCCTCCTTGACCAGCTCTACCGGACGTCCGCAGTCCGGGCAGTTGCCTTCCACGAGCTGACGCTCCGTAAAGAACGATTCACACGGCGTACAGTACCAGCCCTCGTATTCTCCCTTATAAATATCGCCTTTCCTCAGCAAACGGTCGAAGATTTCCTCAACGACGATTTTGTGGCGCGGTTCTGTCGTCCGAATAAAGTCATCGTTGGAAATGTCCAGCTTCCGCCACAAGTCCTTAATCCCGACCACGATGTCGTCGACGAATTGCTGCGGGGTCTTGCCGCTTTCCAGGGCTTTGCGCTCGATTTTTTGACCGTGCTCGTCCGTACCGGTCAGGTAACGAACATCATAGCCGCGCAGTCGTTTGTAACGAGCGATGGCGTCCCCGGCCACCGTCGTGTAAGCGTGACCGATATGCAGCTTGTCGCTTGGATAATAAATCGGTGTCGTAATATAGAATGTTTTTTTCTCAACCATATTCCATAATCCTCCTTCATTTTCAACCACAAAAAAACAAAAAACTCCCACCCCCTATGGGGCGAGAGATGACTCACGCGTTACCACCCAAATTCCCTCCGTCTTCGCAGACGACAGGCTCAGTCGGTCTTAACGACCCTCCATTAACGCCGGATTGCGCGCCGCTCCCTTACCGCTGATAGCCTAAAGGCTGCCGCTGGCTCGAAAGCAGTTCCTCCCGGACCATTTTCCAAAGCCGATTCAGACCGGTTTGCAGCTCCCCCGGCTCTCTGTCACTGAATCCTTCTTCGTACTTATCCGTTCGTCGGAAAGATATTAAAAATTCTAATCGCTGATACGTTTACCTTCTATCTTAAAAAAAGACGTGAAAGCTGTCAAGCGATTTGGCTGAGCCGAAGACAGCCAGATCCGAGCTTAAGGGTACGTCAGATCGAACTTCGGTCTCCCAGCTGGCCGTCGCCTTTCGACCCTGTCGTTTTCTTCGGCGGTACGGGATCCAATCCGCCAGGATGAAATGGATGGCAGCGGGAAATCCGTTTGGCCGCCAGCCAGGAGCCCTTTACCGCGCCATGCACCTCGATCGCTTCCAGGGCGTATGCCGAGCAAGTAGGATAGAATCTGCAAGTCGGCGGCTTAAGCGGCGAAATAAATTTACGATAGAAGATAATCGGGCCTTTGACCGCTTTGCGTACAATCCCCATCTTATGATGTCCCGCTGTGCTGCGGCAATCGCTCGCCGCCCAGCTCTGGCCGGCAGTCTTTACAATAGCCGAACACTTCAAACTTATGCTTGACGACCTGGAACTGTTCAGGCGCGTCCGTCAAAGGCATGGGGCAAAAGTGAATCGGATACGTCCGCTCGCACTGTAGGCAGATCATATGGTGATGGTGATGCCCTTCACTGCAGCTGGCCCGGAATTTCAGGCCATCCTCGAACATGACCTGCTCCAGCACCCCCAGTTCTTCCATCACTCGCAAGTTGCGATATACCGTATCGAAGCTGAGTCCACTGTATATTTTTTCCATATATTCATAAACGTCCTTAGGCGTTAAATATCCATCTCGCTCTGCGAAAAGCTTGGCCAGCGTTCTCCGCTGATCTGTAATCCGCAGGCCTCGGGCGGACATGATCCCGATAATTTGTTCTTTCGACAGCATGTGCATACCTCCCGTCTGAACTTTCGTTATGCTTTATGCATGCGTCTCTACTAATAATGCCCGAAAAAAACAGCATCGTCAATGAAGCTAAGCCCTCTCCGCACCAAGCAGCATCAAAAAAAGGCAGACCAATGAATTTTGTTTTGGCCTGCCTCGGAAGTATACATTTTTACAATATTAATGTTTGATTTCTGGTAATGGCTGGAATAATAGATTAACGGCCAAGCTGCTGCCCGGCGCAGCCGTAAACAGCATTTCAACCGTCTCCTCGCTGTCGCCTGTCCGGTGCAGTACACCCGCTTCGTGAGGAGCCTTCAAGCCGCTCGTCTCGGGAAGCTGAACGATTCGGCCGTTCACCATGATTACTCCGTCGTATTGCCCCCCTCGCGGGTTAAACGTAATCAATGTCTGCGGAGCGACCCGATGGAGCTTGATCCGGTACAGCACGCCGAAGTTACCCGCATTCATTTGGTACGTTCCCGTCGGGCCGTCTTTACCGATCAGATAAGGATCCTGAGAATTGTCGCCGATCATTAATCGGGAAGGCGTGAGACCGAGCAGATCCCCGTACTGAATATTTCTCGTCGCTTCGTAATAAGTTCCCCGATTATGATTGTCCTGCGGGAGAACCGACAGATTCTGCAAGGCTTTAATTGGATCCCTCGTGCTTTGAACCATTACAACATGATATTGAATCGTACTATCGCTGTATAAGTCCGCAAATAGGGAAATGACATCTCCCTGCCTCATTACATTCGAGCTTAGCTCATTGAAAATGATTTTACTCTGACCTGGGGCAAGCCATACATCCTTGTATTTATTGCCGTACTGCATGGATTCGAAATAACGCTGGACAGACATTTTCCCAGAAGCCGTTGCGTATCGGGTTGGTCCCCCCATCCCTAGACTCGTCTGGGTCAGCCGGGCGGTTTCCGAATTATGGTTCGTCGCAATAACGTACATTTTCACGCTCTTTCTGGTTGAATTCACATGATGAAGCATGAATCTCGTATTTCCAATCGCCGCTTCCCGGTAAACAATTCCTTCGGAATAAACCGTCTCTGGACTGTTGCTGCGAATTAACGTTACCGGCTCTGACTCATATTGATATGGAACTTTACTCCAGGTTGGAATCTTCGTGCCGTCAAACGAGTATTTGCTGCCGACTGGCGTATACAGCTTGTAGAAATCATCCCGTGAATAGAGCGTCTCGTCCGTAATCATAATCGTCTTTTCCGCTGTCGAGGAAAGTCCGTATTTGTTCTTCACCGTCAAGCGGATCGTCTTCGGCCCTGGCAGGAAAAAGGCCAGCTCATTGTTCAACCATTCCCGCGACACAATCGCGTTGTCCTCGTCCGTACTATAGTCCGTGTATGTAATGAGCTCACCCATTTTGTAGGTGTCCTTATTCGTCGTAAAGTCGGCAATCGGAGGCGTATGCGGCTTGTTGACGGTAACCGTCAACCAAAACGTGTCGCTCCACTGCCCGCTGGAATCCTTGACGCGGTAGCTGACCACGAATCTGCCTGGCGACGCGAATATGTCTTCCCGTCCTTCCCATTGCTCTTCCACGATAGGCAGTCCTTTTGGTGAATACGCGTTAGGCATATATTGAACCAATGTTTCGCCTGCAAAAATCTCTGGGTTTCCAATGCTGAAAGAAGCAACTGGCTTCGTTGACAGGTTGAGAACAACCTTCTTCTCCTGCTGGTTTACCGTATAGGGTATGCCAAGAGCTTGCGTAATGGAGGTAAGGGGAACCATAAACACACCATTGGAGGAATACGAGGAGCCTTTCATTGGCTTGACGGTTCCATTTACTTTATAGTTCCTGCTGTTCAGCTTGAAGCGCAGCTCATCGCCGCCTCGCCGAATAACCGTCTCTTTCGTATGATTATCATAAGATAATTTCAATCCCGTGCGCTCTACGATCGCCCGGATGGAAATGTAGGATACTCCATCCTTGACAGTCATCGGATGCGAGGCTAGATATAGCTTGCCGTTCTGATACATTTTATTGCTGTTCATCATAAGAACCAATTGGCTTACATCCGAATTTTCGGCCGCACTCGTCGTCCCCGTTGCTATAAGTCCCGGTTCTTGAACATTTGCCGATGGATTCGTCTCCTTGGACTGCTGAGTATCATTTAACAACGGGGCATCGCTTGAGAGGCTCTGTTCGGCTTGCCCGCTTTTGTCGAGCTGATCAGTTGGCCCAGTTTGCTCTGTCTCCCTGGTTTCTTTATCGGTTATGCCCGCTTGAGCATCTGTTAAGCCGGCATCTGCGTTCCTGTGAGCTGCTGCATTGTCTTCAGTGCTTAGGATACTTCCGGGTACGGTCTCTGCCGCACTAACAGGTAGAACCATGGTCACTAGTGAAGCAATCGATACGGTGGTGAGGACCATTTTTTTCAAATTCATTGCTAAACTCCTTCTGCTCCCATTGTTTAATACTGTCACTTGTACACTTATTATTTAACGCCGAATCAGGTAAAAAGTTGCTACTTTTACTACAGATACGCAAAAACCGGCAAAAATCCGTCAATAATACGGACTTTTACCGGCTTGATAGGTAATTAGTACCATATTAGAATCAGCAGCACTCCAAGGCTACAGGCCGTGTCCCATCGGAAATTCTGGATTGAGGCCTACCGGAAGCTTGCCCTGCGGGCGAAGCTGTCCAAATAGCACTTTCGCAAGCGCATCAAGCGAGTACTGTCGATTCTCGTACAGGCACAAATACGTTCCGATCTCAGGAAAAGAATTAATATCATATGGATTCCGTGTGGATACAACTATAATACTAGAACCATGAATTTCATTCAATCCCTTAATCAAGGAAATTTGACCTTCGGAAATTTCTCCTTCTGCGGTGTAAGTAATCACGATAATTTGCTTAAATTTTCTGCTCTGCTCAATGACGTCCTGAATTTCCGATTGTTCGGGAGATGTTCCGACCACAGCCAGCGTCGCTTGCTCCGTATAAGGACAGAGCGCGTCGGCCAGCGTATACCGATGCACTGCCGGCTCATCCACCTCGGTTCGGTGGCGAAGCTCCGGCCAGACCACGAGCACGGGCTCCTCAGGAGCTAAAGGCAAGTTGCCGCTCCTATCGTTCACAAGCGTAACACTGCTCTCCGCTATGCGGCGCAGCAGCGGCTCACTCACTTCCGCAGGAGTCAGCGGGATTGCGACGGGTTGTACAGGCAAATCAGCCTGCGCTTGACCGAGGCGTTTTTGTTTTAAGGCCAGAATGCGCGCAACGGATTCATCGATTTGTTCCTCTGTCAGCCGGCCGCTGCGGACGGCAGCACATACCGCTTGAATAGCCCGTACCTGCTCCTCCAGAGTATGGCTGACCAGGACGATATCTGCGCCCGCCTCGATGGCACGAACAGCCCCTTCGGCGATTCCGCAGCTTTTGGAAATCGCATGCATCTCCAAACAATCCGTGATGATTACGCCTTCGAAGCCCAACTCGTTACGCAATAGATCGGTGAGGACGCGCCGTGACAATGTCGCCGGTATTGCATCCGGCTCGAATGCCGGAAATATGACATGCGCTGTCATGATCATATCGACTCCGGCTTCGATCGCTTTACGAAATGGCGGGAGCTCTACGCTGTATAACCGTTCTCGGCTGTGCGGCACACTTGCCAGGCCATGATGCGAGTCGACGGTCGTATCGCCATGCCCTGGAAAATGCTTGGCTGTGGCGCTCACTCCCTGGCTCTGGTATCCGCGAATCGCGGATACCCCGTGCTCTGCCACCCTTAGCGGATCTTCGCCGAAGGAACGAACGCCGATCACCGGATTGGCCGGATTGTTGTTCACATCGACGCATGGGGCAAAATTCAGGTTAATGCCGAGAGCGGTTAGCTCCTTGGCGGCCAGAACGGCCGCTTCTTCGGTCAGCGACAAATCATTCGCGGCTCCCAGCGCCATATTGCCCTGAATCCGGCTCACGCCGTCATGATCCAGCCTGGCTACCATGCCTCCCTCCTGATCCATGGAAATAAAGAGAGGAATTTCCGGCGTGCTGCGGGGCAGCTTCTGCAAATCGGCGGATAGCTTGGCCAGCTGTCCGACGCTGTCGATGTTCCGGCGAAAATAAATGACGCCGCCCAAATGATGCTCAGCGATCAATGCCTTGATTCCTTCACTTGGAACGAGGCTAGGAAAACCGCAAATAAACATTTGTCCAATTTTTTGTTCTAGTGTTAATTTTGACATAACCAACCCTCAACACCTGCTTTCATATATTTAAAAGATTAAGTAAAGCTTTGCTTCGGAATAGTGCATTGAATGATCGTCCCCTGCCCAGGGGCTGAACAGATGAACAGGCCGTATTTACGCCCATACTTCAATCGCAGCCGGTCGTGAACGCTTCGCAAGCCCAGCCCCTGTCTCTCTGGACTAGGATAAGAGTTCAGCGCATCGTATTTCCCATGATCCAACTCCGCATAATGTAAGCAAGACAACTGCTCGCTGGTCATGCCAATCCCATTATCCTCAATGCGCAGCACCATCCTGTCCTCCTCCAGGAAGCCGGTAATCGCGACATGTCCCGGATACTCAATCCCTTCAAAACCATGCTGGATGCTGTTCTCCACCAAGGGCTGAAGCGTTAATTTAAGCAGCTGATAATGCATCATTTCTGCCGGGATATCGATGGTATAATCGAACAGATCGTCGAATCTGATCTTTTGAATCTCCAGGTAACTGTACAAATGCTCGATTTCACGACTGAGCTTGATTTCCTCCTTCTCCTGAATGCTAATGCGCAAAATGCTGGCGAGGCGCAGCACCATTTCGCTAACCTTCCGGCCTTCATTCTGAATGGCGAGAACGTTTATCGATTCCAGCGTATTAAAGAGAAAATGCGGTTTGATTTGCGCCTGCAAAACCCGCAGCTCCGCATTGGCCTTCTGCTCCTGCTCCATCTTCACTTGCTCGAACAGCTCATTGATTTTGTTCATTTGATTGTTAAACCCTTTTTGCAGCAAAAATAACTCGTCATCGCCCTTCTCTTCCACACGTGCATGTAAATCTCCCGCCTCTACCTTACGCATGAAGCGGACGATCTTGCCGATATTCCCGGTAATTCGGTTCATGAACAGCACGTTGAACAGCATCGCCGTAATCAAGCAAATGAAAAGGATGGCAATAAACCATTTGGCGAAGGTCGTTATTTCCTGCGACAAGTAGCTCCAGGAGGTTACGGACACCAAGCTCCATGGATATCCCTGTAAATTATAAATAGATATGATGCTCTCCTGCCCATTGAATTTCCCTTTGAAGCTCTGGTAGTTATCATTCGGACGAAATGCTTTGTTGATGTGATACTGAATATGCTCGCCGTCAAACTCGGACTGATGATCGTATAAGACTAACCCATCGTCATTGACCAGCATGAAGCGGGTGTCGTTCATCTCGCTGCCCAGCTTTAAATTTTGGAAAATGCGCTCAAATTCCCAGTTTTTGATTTGCACCGCTAAAATGCCCAGCGGCTTCATTGTATGCTTATCCTTGATCAGCCGGATTTGCGTGAATACGTTTTCGGAACCCGTCAGCTCGGGATATTCATAAGGCGCAATCCACTTGGATTGACCCTTGAGCGCTTTCACTTCCTCATATAAGGGATGCAGCCTGAACTTCTCGTACGGCAGGGTTTGAAAGCTTTCCTTGTTAAACAAGGTCACCACGTTGGAGACCTCGCCGTTTCTCTGCGCGCTGTACAAAAAGGCGTAGTCGATAGCAGGGTGGTTATAGAGCAATGAGCGGAAGTTCTTCTGATTTTCGTTCAATTGAATTTGGCTGACCAGGTTTTGCGACTCGGGATCCTCGGCCATAAGCGCCATTTTAAAAATTTCGTTGGAAATCCCGTTATCCGTCACATTGTCCATCTCTTGAAACACTTTTTTGATGCTGTAACTAATGGCCTTGAGCGAATACTCGGCTTGCTGGCTGTGCTTCTTCTCGATCGATTGAAAGGTCACTAAGAAGGTGACGATGCCAAGGATGAACAGCGGCACGATGACAAGTCCGAGAAAAGCTGTCAACATTTTGATCCTCAGATTCATAAGTCGTCTCCTAGCTGAATTTAATGCCTATGGAAGCTCTGTATTAGCTGCATCCTGCGATCGCTGCAGAGCTTCGAGCATCGCCTTCGGCTCCACCGCTCCGCTGATCATTTGCTGAATGCCAAGACTCAAAGCCTCATTCACAGGCGTCTGAACGAGCGCGTCATACGCAGGATAAGATATATCGATCTGCTCCACGCCGTTAAAAATATCCTGGAGCAAGGGATCGTCCACGGTATCCAACAATTGCTCATTATCAATGATTAAAGCCGGCAGCACGCCGTCCTCCTTTAATCCTCGAAGCTGCATCTCTTCCGTCCAAAAGTTTTGGATGAACTGCTTGACTGCCTGCAATTTTCGCGGATCATCAGCCATGAAGCTCGAAAACCCGTACCCGTTATTAAAATCATTCATGACGATATAAGGACTGTCCTCTGTCTCCGGCGGCATATTGAAATAACCGATTTTCCCTATTAAATCACCTGCTTGAACCGGATCTCTAAATACGGAATTCGCCCAGGAACCATCCATCATCATGATCGCTTCGCCGCTAATGATTTGATTTCTCATTTCGGTATATTCCACAGCCAGCTCTCCTGGCTTGTAGTACCCTTTTTCCACCCATTCTTGATGCTTCTCAAAGGCTCTTACAACATCTGGGTCTGTCCACTTCGCACGGCCCGACCTAAAACCAAAGGTGATCTCGGAGCCAGCAAAATAAGACCACAAATTATTCGTCGTCATTAATGGAACCCAGGCTTCCTTGGAGGATTGGGCAAAGGGAATTTTGCCATCCGCTTGAATGGCTTCCGCCAGCTGCTCCAGCTCTGCTAACGTTTTTGGAACGTGCAGCCCCTTTTCCTCAAAATAAGCTTTATTATAAAAAAAGCCCTCAATTGACGCCCCCGATGGCAAGCCGTAGATTTTGCCGTCATGTGTGTAGGGCTCAAGCCCTCTGATTTTATCCTTAAGCCCAAGCTCCTCCAAAATCGGGGTCAAGTCGAGCATTAGCCCTTCGCGCGCATATATGCCGGAATCCGGGCTGCCAAACACGTCAAATATATCCGGCGGCTTGCCGGCAGCCATCTCGCCGCGCAGCTTCTCCTTCCGGTTCACCTCGGAATCCACGGCGTCCAGCCGTATTTTTAAGCCAGGAATATCCGCTTCGGTCTGCTGGACAACATCCTTCAGAATGGCCAGCCGAAATTTCTTGGACTCCCCGATCTGCGTGTGCCTGATCGTAACTTCAAAAGGCTCATCGTTGAGCTGTGTCTGTCCATGGTTGGATGCGCCGTTGTCCCCCGCTGTGCTGTTGATGTCGTCAGCTCTCTTCTCGCAGCCTGCTGCAAGAAACACCACAGCCATGAAGAACAGGAGCAGCCATAACGTGGAACGATTTCTCATATGGTTGTTAAGCCCCCCATTTTATATGAAGCTATCTATATTATAAACTGAGCCCTCCCATTTAGTAAGGTAACAAATCTCTAGAACAGGGGGAGGATTAGACGATACGGAAGTGATAAAAAAATTGCCCCAACTAGTCAGCAACTAATTGGGGCTTCTTCGGTGAATATTTATATTGTTAAGAAATTGCGGATACTGTCTGCTTCCTGCCTTCTTCAATCAGATCGTATGCCCGCTGAACCTCTGCCTCCGTCGGCGAAGGCACGCCTTCCAATGGATAATTCCAGCCTAGCTCCTGCCACTTGTATATGCCCATCTGATGATAAGGAAGTATTTCAAACTTCTCTACAGCGTGCAGCTCCCCGATGAATCGTCCAAGATTCAGCAAATCCTGTTCATCATCAGTTAGCCCGGGAACAAGCACGTACCTGATCCACATGCTGCGTCTTTCATCAGATAGCCATTTAGCCATGTTCAGCATACGCTCATTAGGCTTTCCGGTCAGCTTGATATGCTTCTCGTTGTCGATATGCTTCAAATCGAGCATAACCAGATCGGTGACATTCAAAAGCTCGATGATTTTCGGGCCTTCATTATAACCGTTCGTATCGAGGGTCGTATGCAGGTTCCAGCGCTTCTTCACCTCACGGAACAATTCCGTTACGAACGGCGCCTGGAGCGTTGCTTCCCCGCCGGAAACCGTCAGCCCGCCGCCTGACGAACGATAGTAGTTCAGGTATGGCTCAATTTCAGCAAGTACCTCTTCCAGGGTCATTTCTTTCCCGTCCGTCAGGCTCCAGGTATCCGGATTATGGCAGTATTGACATTTCAGCAAGCAGCCCTGCATGAAAAGGACGAAGCGAATGCCCGGGCCATCGACCGTTCCGAATGTTTCCAATGAGTGTATGCGACCTTTAAGCATGTTCGTCACCCTTTCTGTGTTGGCTGCATTTATTAAATTTCATACCCTGCTTTTATTACATCGAACCATGGAATGTCCGGTTAATAACATCCAGCTGCTGCTCACGAGTCAGCTTGATGAAGTTAACGGCATAACCGGATACGCGAATCGTCAGCTGCGGGTAATTCTCAGGATGCTCCATCGCATCCATCAATTGCTCGCGATCAAATACGTTAACGTTCAAGTGATGCGCGTCGCTGCCGAAATATCCGTCCATCATGGCGACCAGATTGTTCTTGCGGATTTCTTCTTCCTTACCCAGTGCTTTCGGCACGATGGAGAATGTATTCGAAATACCGTCCAGACTGTGCTCGTAAGGCAATTTGGCAACAGAGCTCAGGGATGCAAGAGCACCCTTCTTGTCGCGGCCGTGCATAGGGTTAGCCCCTGGTGCGAATGGCTCGCCCGCTTTACGTCCGTCTGGCGTTGTACCTGTCTTCTTACCATACACTACGTTAGAGGTAATCGTCAAAACAGATTGTGTCGGCAGCGCATTACGATATGTCTTATGCTTGCGAATCATACCCATAAAGCTTTCTACGAGTTCAACAGCAATTTGGTCAACCCGATCGTCGTTGTTGCCGTAGCATGGGAAGTCGCCTTCGATTTCAAAATCTACCGCAATGCCATTCTCGTCGCGGATCGGTTTAACTTTGGCATATTTGATGGCACTGAGAGAGTCTGCCGCTACGGATAGACCGGCGATGCCGCAAGCCATCGTACGGAGAATGTCCCGGTCATGCAAGGCCATTTCAATCCGCTCGTAGCAATATTTATCGTGCATGTAGTGAATAACGTTCAATGTATTTACATACAGCTTGGCAAGCCACTCCATCATCGGTTTGAAGCGTTTCATCACTTCATCGTAATCGAGATATTCGGAAGCGATGACCGGATATTCAGGAGCAACCTGAGCACCGGATTTCTCGTCCTTGCCGCCGTTGATCGCGTACAGGAGCGCTTTGGCCAAGTTCGCACGGGCACCGAAGAATTGCATTTGCTTCCCGATTTCCATCGCGGATACGCAGCAGGCGATTCCGTAGTCATCCCCGTAGATCGGACGCATCAGATCATCATTCTCATATTGGATCGAGCTTGTCTCGATGGATACTTTCGCACAATATTTCTTGAAGTCCTCTGGCAATTGCTCAGACCAGAGCACCGTCAGGTTAGGCTCAGGCGCAGGCCCCAGGTTATAAAGGGTATGCAGGAAGCGGAAGCTGTTCTTCGTTACGCGAGTAGTGCCTTGTACAGACATCCCGCCGATCGATTCGGTTACCCAAGTAGGGTCTCCACTGAACAGATCATTGTATTCCGGCGTACGAAGGAATTTTACAATGCGCAGCTTCATGACAAAATGGTCGACAAGCTCTTGAGCTTCTACTTCTGTAATCGTTCCTTCAGCAAGATCACGCTCGATGTAGGCGTCGAGGAAGGAAGATACGCGTCCAAGAGACATTGCCGCGCCGTCCTGCTCCTTAACCGCAGCGAGGTATGCAAAATAGAGCCATTGGAATGCTTCCTTCGCTGTCGTAGCAGGTCTGGAAATATCGAAGCCATGCATCTCGCCTAATTGCTTCAATTCTCCGAGTGCGCGGATTTGCTCAGACAGTTCTTCGCGCAGACGGATAACGTCTTCGTCGATCACATCGACTTCAAGACTTTTCAGTTCATTTTGTTTTTGCTTAATCAGGTAGTCTACCCCATAAAGGGCTACGCGGCGATAGTCGCCAATGATCCGGCCCCGTCCGTAAGCATCGGGAAGACCTGTAATGATCCCGGCTTTACGAGCCGCTCTCATCTCTGAAGTATATGCATCGAAAACGCCTTGGTTGTGCGTCTTGCGAATCGTTGTAAACATGTCAATAATGCTCTCTGGCAAATCAAATCCATAAGCTTTACAGGAATTGAACACCATGTTAATACCGCCGAATGGATGGATCGTACGTTGGAAAGGCGCGCTGCCTTGCACACCGACGATTTGTTCTTTGTCCTTATCCAAGTAGCCCGGAGCATGAGATACGATCGAGGATGGCGTGTTTACGTCAACATCGAGTACTCCACCGGCTTCCCGCTCTTTCTTGGTCAGGTCGGACACGATGTCCCACAGGGCAACCGTGTTATCCGTAGGGCCTGCCAGGAAAGATTCGTTACCGAGATAAGGTGCAATGTTGTTGTCGATAAAATCGCGTACATTGACTTCCTTCATCCATTTACCTTTTTTAAAGCCTCTCCAAGCGGACTGTACTTCTTTTACTTCTCTTTCAATCACCGACATCTTTATTCCCTCCATTTATATAGTGTATGCGGGGTTGAAGGTTTACATCCCGCACCTCGGATCCCTAAAATTTGTGATAATTTTCACAACTCTGACACTGATAAGTCAACTGTATATTTAGCCGAATCCACTAAACTCATCAACGTTATGAGGGATCTTTATACTGTTATGATATAACAGATTGGACAAAAGGATTGTGACAAATATCACATTTCGAGTGATATTTGTCACTATTTATTGAACACATTATTTTTTTATTTCTAAAATTCAAAGAGTCTGAATTCTGGTCTCGAATCTACTCCTCAAAGCGGCCGTAGAACGCGTCACGGTACACTTCTGCAAGCTCCGTAACCAGCGGCAGCTTCGGATTCGCCGTCGTACATTGGTCTTCGAATGCACGGTCAGCCAAGTAATCCACGCGCGATTCGAAATCCTTCGCATCGAAGCCGAGTTCTTGGAAGCTTTCAGGGATGCCAAGCTTCTTGTTCAGCTCGCGGATCGCTTTGATCAAGCTCTTCACGCCTTCTTCTGTCGTACGCGCAGGCAGTCCCAGGATGCGGGCGATTTCCGCATAGCGCTCGTCTGCTACGAAGTTCGTATATTTAGGCCATGCTGCGAATTTCGTAGGCTTCTTCGCATTGTAGCGAATAACGTGCGGCATTAGAATCGCGTTAGTGCGACCATGCGCGGTATGGTATTGACCGCCCCATTTATGCGCCAAGCTGTGGTTAATGCCCAGGAATGCATTCGCGAAGGCCATACCTGCCAGCGTCGAAGCGTTATGCATTTTTTCACGAGCCAGTTTGTCGCCAGTTAACGCCGATTGCTCAAGGTACTGGAATACGAGTTGAATCGCTTTGATCGCAAGTCCATCCGTATAGTCGTTAGCCAAAACCGATACGTATGCCTCGATCGCATGCGTCAGAACGTCCATGCCTGTATCTGCGACAGCCACTTTAGGCAAGCTGTATACAAACTCAGGGTCGATGATCGCTACATCTGGAGTCAGCTCGTAATCCGCCAAAGGATATTTCGTGTTGCCGTTGATTTTATCTGTAATAACTGTGAACGGAGTAACTTCCGAACCTGTACCCGAAGTGGTAGGGATCGCCACGAATTTCGCCTTTTGGCCGAGACGCGGATATTTGTAAGTCCGTTTGCGGATATCCATGAATTTTTGTTTCAAGTTGTGGAACTCGGTATCCGGATATTCGTAGAACAGCCACATTCCTTTCGCAGCGTCCATTGGCGAACCGCCGCCAAGTGCGATAATACAGTCTGGCTGGAATTTAGCCATCAATTCAGTTCCGCGTTCCACCGTCGTTGTCGATGGATCCGGCTCAACATCCGAGAACACTTCGATCGCAACCGGAGTTTGGCGCTGACGCAAATAGTGCTCTACTCTTTCCACATATCCGAGTTTAACCATCATTGGGTCGGTTACAATCAATACGCGGCTAATGTCCTGCATTTTAGCAAGATATTGCGTCGAATTTTTCTCGAAGTAGATTTTGCTTGGTACTTTGAACCACTGCATATTCACGGTACGACGATTCACCCTTTTCACGTTGATCAAATTGACAGCCGTTACGTTCGACGAAGTCGAGTTGCGTCCGTAAGATCCGCAGCCCAGTGTAAGCGATGGCAGGTTCGTATTATAGATGTCACCGATACCGCCCTGCGAAGATGGCTGATTCACCAGGATCCGGCAGGTTGGCAGGCGATCCGAGAATTTTTGAATAATTTCTTCATTATTGGAATGGATGACCGACGAGTGCCCCATGCCTCCAAATTGTACGATTTCCAGTGCACGGTCGATGCCTTGTTCTGCGGTTTTCACTTTGTAGCAGGCCAGAACAGGACTCAATTTTTCAGCGGATAACGGGAATTTCGGGCCTACGCCTTCGATTTCGGCCACCAGAATTTTCGTTCCGGCAGGTACGTCGATCCCGCACAGCTCAGCAATCTTTGTTGCAGGCTGACCTACGATCGTAGGGTTCACCGCGCATTTATCAGCGATGATCGCGCCAGCTGTCAATTTAGCAGCTTCCTCTTTATTGACGAAGTAGCAGCCGTTCGCAATCATTTTCTTCTTCACTTGATCGAAGATCGGTTCTTCGATGATGACCGCTTGCTCGGAAGCACAGATCATGCCGTTGTCAAATGTCTTGGATAAAATAAGGTCGTTGACGGCTTGATCCAGGTCGGCACTTTTCTCAATGAAGCAAGGTACGTTACCAGGGCCAACGCCAAGTGCCGGTTTACCGCAGCTATATGCCGCTTTAACCATTGCAGAGCCGCCTGTAGCCAGAATACAAGCCACGTCAGGGTGATTCATCAATGCGTTCGTCCGATCCATGGATGGGTCTTCGATCCATTGAATGCAATCCGCCGGTGCCCCGTGCTTGATCGCTGCCTCCAGCAGAATCTTCGCTGCTTCTGTACTACAACGCTGTGCGGAAGGATGGAAGCCGAAGATGATCGGGTTGCGAGTCTTGATGGCGATCATTGCTTTAAAGATCGTTGTGGATGTCGGGTTTGTTACCGGTGTAATCCCCATAATAATTCCGACCGGTTCAGCGATTTTCTGGAAGCTGTCATAAGGATTATCCTCAATGACGCCAACCGTCTTGTCGTACTTGATGCTGTTGTGGATGTACTCGGTCGCGAACATGTTTTTAATAATTTTGTCTTCATATACTCCGCGTCCAGTTTCCTCCACAGCCATCTTCGCCAAGTACATGTGTTTGTCCAGACCTGCAAGAGCCATCGCTTGTACGACCTTATCGATTTGCTCTTGATCCATTCCCATGAAAGCTTCTGTCGCCTTCTTCGCTTTGTCGATCAGGGATTGGATGTAATCCTCTGCAGTAGGCTGCTGTTTCGGGGTCACATTGTTCTTTACGGCCATTTCTCTCATCCTCCTAAGTTCATGTGGATCAACCATTCTAGTCTCTCTAAGGTAGTGTTGTGAATATTTTCACTTTCTGGTTCATCCATTGGAAGCTTTTGCTTCTCTTTTGTTACCTCGATCATAGCATATCATTTTTGATTTGTATAGTGAATTTTTTCACATACTTTAAAGAAATGAAAACTTTCATGTTAATTGATGTGTTTCATCTATGTTTTCAACAATAACTGCATTTTCGTTCAACCGGAATCATTTTTTGTTTATCGGCTTCTATTGCTCTAGCCCTGAACTGGTACGAGATATCTTTCATAGGTTGACCTGTTCTGCAATGAGTTTTTTGGCGTTTGGATAGTGAAAATAGTCACAATGTTAGAATTTAGACACTTTTCGGCCTTTGGAAGCCGCCCCAAAGCCGCAAGTTCATTATATAATTAATTTAACTTAAAATTTTCAGAAAAATTTGGAGTATGAGGGGGATTTTAAAATGACTGAATTCGCAACTGCAGCCCCGCCTCGTGGGAATACGAGCTGTTTTACGGAACAAAACTTCAATCGACTTCTCGTAACTATGAAAGACAAGACGTATCCTGAAGGAACGCATTTGTTCTGGGAAGGGGACTTCTCCGATAAACTGTTCTTCGTCAAGCGAGGGCGTATTAAATTAACTAAATCCACGGACGAAGGTAAAGAACTTATTCTATACATGTATGGACGCGGAGATATGGTCGGCCAAGCTGATCCCTTCTTCAGCTCGAAGCACAGCTTTACCGCCGAGGTCATTGAAGACAGTGAAATCGGCATTATTGAACAAAAGGATCTCGAAATCATGATCTGCCAGCATTGTGATTTTGCCATTGACTTCATGAAATGGATGGGCATCCACCACCGCCTGACGCAGACTAAATTCCGCGACTTGATGATGTACGGCAAGCCGGGGGCGCTTTGCTCGACCCTGATTCGCCTAAGCAATACTTATGGCGAGAAGCACGGCGACAATATTCTTATTAACAAAAAGATTACGCACACGGATCTCTCCAATATGATCGGCGCTACCCGCGAAAGCGTCAACCGGATGCTTAGTGATTTGCGCAAGAAAGACGCGCTGGAATATGTGAACGGCATGATTCTCATTAAAGATCTTGTCATGCTGCAGGACATTTGTCACTGTGAACTGTGCCCAAACGAAATATGCCGCATTTGATTGCAGGCGGACGCAAAAAAGCAACCTCATCTCATTCCGGGAGGAGGTTGCTTTTTATTTTGAAGATATTTTTTAATTTTCGATTGTACCAAACAAGCTTTGAATCGTTTGAATCGCAGGGAGACGGTGGAACATTTGCATTCCTAAAGGTCTGCACCGTCTCATATCTGCTGCTTATTTTTATCAGCATCGTATAAATTTCCTTCATCATTGCTCCCCGGCGGATCTTCCTGCTCCCGATATTCCGTAGGCGTTACCCCGGTATAGCGCTGGAACACCTTAGAAAAATATCGCCGATCACTATATCCGACTAAGGTTCCCACTTCGGTAACGCTGCGGGAAGTCAGGCGCAGCATCGTTTTGGCAAGCTCCATGCGCTGCTTCCGCAAATACTCAACAAATGTCTCCCCGTAATGATTCTTAAACAAATGGCTGAAGTAGCTTGAGCTTATATTCAAATGATTCGCAATATCGTCGACCCCAATATCCGTACTCAAATTGCGCTGAATATATTCCCCTGCCGAAATCATCAGCAGCTCGCTAGACTTCTTATTGATTTCGAGTTCCTTAATATGGCTTTCCAGCTTTGTGATCACGTTGAGCAGATCCTTCACGTTATGACTGTGCTGCAGATGCTGCCACATCATCCCCTCTTCGCGGGAATTCATGAAATCAAGCTCACGCATTTCGCGCAGCAGATGGATAATGCCATATTGCAGAAATTTCTCGATACCAAGTGCCGAGTGTTCCGATATGTGAGGCAAATTGGCCTTCAGTCTTTCCAGACCCTGCTCGACCTTTGATTTGTCGTACATTTTAAGACCGGAGGTAATTTCCTCTACCAGCTGCCATTCCGATACCGATGCGGCATCGCGGGCTAGATCCTCCTCGGTAAAAGGAAGCAACTGCTCATGACCCGCATACAGCATCAAACCGCGCTGCAGCTTCATATAGGTCTGGGATAAAGCCCGAATCTCAATCGGCCCCTGATCCCAGGACAAGCTGACCGTTAGCTTGATGTGCTCCCTGACCGCATGCTGAATTTGCCGAGCCCATTCATGCATCTGTTCCGAAGTAACGGCATAGCGTGCACGCTCAAACTGAAGCAGTACACACCATTCCCCTTGCCGCATTTGAACGACGACATATTGAAGCTCTTGACCCGGAATCGCTTCCTGCAGCACATTTCGCACCGCGAAATTCCACAGCTTGCGCTCCTGCTCCGTCCAGGACACGGTACGCTGTGCGTAACCATCTAAATCCACAAGAATCAGCGCGTAGCGAAGCTCATCCCCCCGCTCATCTTCGGCGGCCAAATACCGCGGCACATCTGCCGTAAAGCCCATCAGCACGTCGAACATCATTTTCTCGTGTGCGAGCCCGACCATCCTTTTCATCTGCCGCTCCGCGAAACGCTTCTCCGACCGGCGAGATCGAACCTCATCTGCGAGCTTGCTAATCGCAGCTTCCAGCTCCGCATAATTAATCGGCTTCAGAATATAATCCTTGACGCCATGCTGCAAGGCAAGCCGGGCATATTCGAACTCCTGGTACCCGGTTAGCATGATAACCTCCGTACCATAGCCCAGCCTTCGAATTTCCTGCAGAAATTCCAGTCCATCCATCAACGGCATCCGAATATCGCACAAAATGATATCCGGCTCGAATTCCACCACCAGCTCAAGCCCCTTCACACCGTTTCGAGCCGTTCCGACGAGCTCGATCTGAAGCTCGTTCCAAGGAATTGCATTTTTCAAATGATTGAGTATAAGGGGCTCGTCATCAATGAGCAGCGCTTTGATATCCACAGAGCATTACCCCATTTCGTTGTCACCGTTATACCTGTTAATCTACCCTTTTACGCCTCCGGCCGTCAAACCTTCAATGATTTTTTCCTGTAGAATCGCGTAGATGACCATAACCGGAACGACGCTGTAGACGATCCCTGCGGACATTTGCGCATAGTTGATACTAAAGGCATCCCGGAAGCCGACCATCCCTACCGGCAGCGTTTTAAGCGAATCCTCGGACAAGAAGTAATTGGCGAGCAAGAACTCATTCCAGTTGCCCAGGAAATTAACGATAAAAACGGTAACGAGAGCCGGTACGGTAAGCGGCATAACGATTCTGGCAAAAATGCCAGGTGATCTTAACCCGTCCACAACGGCTGCCTCCTCGATTTCGCTAGGCAACGATTTCATGAAGGCGGTCAAAATCACGACCGAGAATGGAATAGAGTTGGCCGCATACGGAATTAACAATGCCCAGTGCGTATCCAGCAAATTGGTTGTGCGCATCAGATTGTACACGGGCAGCAGCAGCGCGTTACCCGGGATGAGTATGCCAAGAATAATAATTTGATACAGAAACGGGCTAACCTTCGTGAACCGCATCCGCGTAATGGCAAAGGACGCCATGGATGCCATAATGATGGTGGCTACCGCTGCGATAACCGCGATATACAAGCTGTTCAGGAAATAAGTGCTGATTTTTGCATTTACCCAGGCTTCTACGTAGTTAGACCATTGGAACTCACTTGGAAATCCGAACGGATTTTTCGCAATCGCCAGGTTGTCGGTCTTCACCGACGAGAACAGCACGAATAAAAAAGGATACAAAATGACTAGCAAATAGATCATTAACAGGATATGAGCCAAGCTGCCCTTGAGTTTTTTTGTCATCAGTATTCGATCCTTTCCGTTCTTCTCGCTACAAGGACTTGATAAAGTGCAGTAATGATAAGCGTGAAAATAAATATCAGCACCGCGATGCTGTTCCCATATCCATATTTAAAGCTGGTGATAGAGTGCTTCAGCATATAAGTAGCCATTACCTCGGTTGAGCCTGCCGGCCCGCCTTTGGTCATGACGATGATAATGTCCGCCGCCTTCATAGCTCCGGCGATCGATAGCATGATGACGACCGACACAATTGGCATAATTAGCGGCATCGTAATGCGCATGGCTCGCTGGAAGCCGGTAGCTCCGTCGATCATCGCCGCCTCGTCCAGCTCCTTCGGAATCGAAATGATCGCGGCCAATACCATGACGATATAGAATCCCGTCCACTGCCAGGCATTCGTGATCAAGATGGAGATCATGGCCCAGTTGCGATCCGAAAGCCAATAAATCTTATCGATGCCAAACAGTCCAAGCACATTGTTGAACAGACCGATATCCGGCTCGTAGATAAAGCCCCACAAAATACCGATGACCGCCGTCGACATGACGGAAGGCATAAATACGGCAGTTTTGTACAATCCCTTCAGCTTCTTAACGTTAGCGATTAAGAGAGAAAACAAAATGATTAGAGGTACTTGAATAAAAACAGAAAATAGAATAAAGAATCCATTATTTCTGACCGACACCCAGAACGCGCTTTGGCTCATCGCCTTCGTGTAATTCGCGAGTCCGGTAAAATTGTAAGATTTGGCGATTCCATTCCAATCCGTAAAGCTGTAAAATGCTGCATTGATGACAGGATAAATGAAAAATAAACCGATACCGATAAAAGTCGGTATTAAAAATAACGTATACATCAGCGGGTTTCTCATCGCCTTGTTCATATATACCCTCCAGGTTCTGACTTAGTTGCATTCGGCTATGTTGTGAAAAAGAGCACCACCTGATTAGCCCGGGGTGCTCCACATGTCAATTCAAGTGATTATTCACCGGCTGCATTTGCTTCATCTTGCACTTTTTGCAGAGCATCCAGCATGTCTTTAGGACTTTGTACGCCTTCAATTACACGGTGGATTCCGCCGCTAAGCTCGGTATTGACTTCAGCCTGAACCAACGCATCGAATGCTGGCCATTTGTACTCTAATTCATTCATGCGCAGAATGATTTCCTTGATCAGATCATTAGCTGCGTTGGCTTGCAAATCTTCCTCGCTCAAAATCATGGAAGGAAGCAAACCGTCTTCTTTCAAGCTTTGCAATTGAATTTCATCGCTGAAGAAGGTTGAGATAAAGGCTTTGATCGCTTCCAATTTCTGCGGATCTTCCGCCGCCTTCGCGGAGAACGCATAACCATTGTTCGAGTCGACCATCGAGCTGAAGCCATCTCCTTCATTCAGTGGAGGCATCACGAAGAATCCGAATTTGCTCTTGCCATCAGCATCTAGAGCATCGTTGAACACCGAGGATGCCCATGAACCGTCGTACATCATGACAGCCTCATCTGTTAACAGCTGGTTGCGCTGGCTGTTGTAGTCGATACCCAGCTCACCTTTTTTGAAATATCCCTTTTGCACCCACTCTTGGTGCTTGCTCACGGCTTCGACCATTTTCGGATCATTCCATTTCGATTCCCCGGTCTTGAATCCGGCCGTGAAATCTGCTCCCGCATAGTACGACCAGAGGTTATTCGTGGTCATAAGAGGCACCCATGCATCTTTGGAGCCTTGGGCAAATGGAACCTTGCCGTCTGCCTTCACCGTTTCAGCAAGCGCTTCCAGCTCAGCTAGAGTTTTTGGAACTTCCAGCCCTTTAGCCGCAAAGTATTCTTTGTTGTAGAAGTATCCTTCGATCGATCCGCCCTTCGGCAGGCCATAAATTTTCCCATCGTATGTCCAAGGGTCAAGGTTGATGAATCGCTCTTTCAAATTCAATTCATCCAGAATAGGGCCGATGTCGAGCACTAATCCTTCTTTAGCGTAAACGCCGATATCCGGGCTGCCGAAGGCATCGAAAATATCCGGAGGATTACCTGCGGCCATTTCACTTCTCAGCTTGTCTTTCCGGTTAACCTCACTGTCTACACCGTCCAGCTTCATTGTTAATCCAGGAACCTGCTCCTCAGTCTTTTTCTTTACGGCTTCCAAGCGAGCTAGGCGATTTTTGTTCGGTTCGCCAATTTCAATATGGCGCATTTTCAGTTCGAAGGACTCCACTTTAGCGCCCTCCGGCTTATTTCCGCCATTTGCACCTGTGTTGCTCGCTCCGCCTCCGTTGTCGCTTTTTCCGCAGCCCGCCAATAAAGCACTCGCTACGAAAATAAGACTTACCATCATGATCAGACTTTTTCTCACTGTTTGACCTCCCTAGAAAAATAAGTAGTATTGCTTTGCACCTTCATTATAAAATAAGGCTTCCAAGCTGTAAGGATGACAAATCCACTATTAGAGGAGATATTTCTATGGACTTCGTCGTGATCGCAGTTTAGGGCAGATCAAGCCAAGCAAAAAGCGCCCTACAGCCGAATTTGGCCGATAGGACGCTCAGATTTTAATACAATACAACACCATTATTTCGATTTTGAAATACCGTTGTTCTTTCGCACAGGGGAGATGAACCAGTAGGCCATACCTACAAATACTATGCCGCCCACCATATTTCCCAACGTTACAGGAATCATATTATGCAGCCACCCAGCGATCGAAATGGTTTCCGGATGGTTCGGCAGCAGGACAGACAGACTCAGCAGTGTCATATTGGCGACGCTATGCTCGTAACCGCTGGCAATAAAGGCAAAGAGACACCACCAGATCAGCACCAGCTTGGAAATATCATCCTTGGCCCGGTTCGCCATCCAAAGCGCCAGGCAGACCAGCCAATTGCACAATATGCCGCGAAAAAACAGCTCTGACATCGGGGCCGCCATCTTCTTCGCGGAAGCAGCGAAGATTAAATGCTCCGGCCCGGCTGCCTTGAACAAGCCGGAGCCGACGATGAGCAGGCTTAATGCTACGGCGCCCGCTAAATTGCCCAGGAATACGATCACCCAATTCTTCAGCGTCTCGCCCGGTGTCGTCCGTTTGGCCAGCGTACTGATCGTAAAGAACATATTGTTGCCCGTGAATAATTCCGAGCCTGCAAATACGACGAGGGTGAGCGCAATCCCAAAGGATGCGCCCATCACCAGTGATTGGATAGGGGATTCCGCCTTGGCCAGCGGAGCTCCAAGACTAAATATCAGTATGATGCCCAATCCTACGTAGGCACCAGCCAATAGGGCAGATACGATGTATCGGGGCAGACTCTCCCGCATCGCATCTCTTTTTTTTACTGCCGCTTCAATAATGGCCTCTAAATTTTGTGTATACATAACAGCCCTCTCCCCTCTGCTCCCGTCTTGCTTCTGAATCAAATAGACTCTATGTGCCGAGCCATACGTTGCCGTCTTCTATTTTGACCGAATAGGTTTTCACTTGCCCGGTATCCGGAGCTTGAACCTGCCCCGTAGTAAGATCGATCTTCCAGTCGTACAGCGGATCGTATAAATAATGTCCCGATACGATTCCCTCGGCAAGCGGCCCGCCCTTCGGATGTGGACTCCGGTTTTCCAGGGCATATAACCTGTCTTCGGAATCGCGGAAGACGGCGATTTGCTCGCCGTTCCATTCCACGACCCTTCCGATTTGTTTCATGAATAAATCCAGTGTACCTACATGTAATAATGTTTTCTGCTCCGCACCCATATCCATTCTCCCTTCCGGCTGTTAGCCCTTCATTTCCACGCTGTGGAACATTTTATTCCGGCTGCTGTCGTCGTTCAGCATTTTGCTCCATGGCTCCTCTGCCTGCTGCAGAGCAAATTCAACGCGTTCCATCAGTGCCCGGCGGTTTTCCAGATCGTCGACGATCACGGCCTTGATTTGCTCTAAACCGATCCGCTCGACCCACTCCGAGGTTCTTTCCAAATAATTTCCGGTTTCCCGGTAATACTGAATGACCGCGCCGCACACCTCGATTAATTCTTCATCGGTTTTCACCTTGCACAGCGAATCCGCCAGACGGGCTTTGATACCGCCGTTGCCGCCGATGAAGATTTCCCAGCCTCCGTCGTTGCCCACGATCCCGATATCCTTTGTGCAGGCCTCCGCGCAGTTCCGCGGACATCCGTTGACAGCCATTTTAAATTTCGCCGGGTAATCGATCCGCTCGAACTTGCGTTCCAGCAAGGCTCCCATGCTCATCGAATCCTGGGTGCCAAAGCGGCAGAATTGCGAGCCTACGCATGTCTTGACAGTACGCAGCGACTTGGCGTACGCATAGCCGGACGGCATATCCAGCTCTTCCCACACCTTCGGCAGATCCTCCTTCTTCACGCCGATCAAATCCAGGCGCTGGCCTCCGGTCACTTTAACTACTTTTACGTCATATTTCAAGGAAACATCGGCGATTTTCTTCAAATCCTCCGGCGTCGTTACGCCCCCGTACATCCGCGGCACGACTGTATACGTTCCATCCTTCTGAATGTTGGCATTCATCCGCTCATTGACAAAGCGCGATTCCTTCTCATCCTCATGGGTATCCGGATAGATCATGCCAAGGTAATAATTGAGCGCAGGTCGGCACTTCGAGCAGCCTTCGGGATGGCTCCAGCCGAGAACATGCATGACCTCTTTGGTCGTCTGCAGCCCTTTGGCTTTGATTTCGGCTACGATTTCATCGCGATCCAACGTCGTACAGCCGCAGATGCCTTGTTTGGCCGCAGTCTTAAACCCGTCTCCCAGCACATACTGCAGAATTTGTTCCACTACCGGCTTGCAGCCTCCGCACGAACGGGTGGCGCCGGTACAGGCTTTGATCTCGTCCACGGTCGTCAATCCCTGATTTGTTACCGCATCAACGATATTCCCTTTCGTTACCCCATTACAGCCGCACACAATCTCCTCATCGGACATCGTTTCGATCGAGGTTGTTTTCTTCGCCCCACCGCCGCAGCAGCCCGAGCCCATCAACGCATTGTAGAGCTCGTCGGTCATGACTGTTTTTTGCTTGATATATTTTTGCAATTCGGCAGAATCGGAAATATCCCCATACAGCACGGCTCCGACCATTACGTTGTCTTTAAGCAATATTTTCTTATACGTGCGCTTCCAATCGTCTTTGTTCGCAATGACTGTATGCTCAGGCCCATCGATGAATTCCCCGGTGGAGAATACATCCACGCCCGAAATTTTCAATTTTGTGGATACGACGGAGCCCTCATAAGGAGCCGTTTCTACGCCGCAGATATGTTTGGCAAGCACCATGCCCTGTTCAAAGAGCGGAGCCACGAGCCCATAGCATATGCCGCGATGCTCATTGCACTCGCCCACCGAATAGACATTCTCCATCGAGGTTTGCATGTAGTCGTTGACAACGATGCCGCGATTCACTGCAATACCGCTGTTCTTCGCTACCTCAACGTTCGGCTTGATGCCTACGGCCATAACGACAAACTGCGCTTCCAGCACGGTATCATCGGCAAAGCGAAGACCGCTCACTCTGTCATCCCCAAGCAGTTCGACCGTCTGTGCTTGCATTTTGAACTTAATGCCTTGGCGCTCCAGCTCAGCGCGCAGCATGAGCGCAGCCTGGT
Organism: Paenibacillus lentus; assembly: GCF_042714055.1. Classification (GTDB taxonomy): domain Bacteria; phylum Bacillota; class Bacilli; order Paenibacillales; family Paenibacillaceae; genus Fontibacillus; species Fontibacillus lentus_A. The sequence goes on along the minus strand of NZ_JBHGVC010000003.1, from coordinate 413,613 downwards.
GATCCAGCTGCCGTTCCATCAAATCCTCCATCAAGTGAACAACCGTAACGTCCATGCCGAGCTGAACCAGCCCTTTAGCTGCTTCTAATCCGAGCAGCCCGCCGCCGATGACTGCAGCCTTTTTATAGGTTTTCGCAGCCTCAAGCATCTGGTTGCAGTCGGCGATATCGCGGAAGCCGATAACTCCTTGTTTATCGCTGCCGGGGATCGGGAGGATGAACGAGTTGGATCCTGTAGCGATAATGACCTTGTCGTAAGGTACCCGCATTCCCTGTTCGGTTACTACTTCTTTGCTCAATTCGTCGATTTTGGCTACTTTAGTTTCTGTATGCAGCGTAATGCCGTGATCGGCATACCACTGCCAATCATTAAGCACAATATCATCGATCGTCTTGCTTCCTTCCAGTACATAGGAAAGCATGATTCGATTGTAGTTTGGATGCGGCTCGCTGCCGAATACCGTAATTTCGTATTGTGTCGTCAGCTTCAAAATTTGTTCAACTGTACTGATTCCCGCCATTCCGTTTCCGATGACAACCAGTTTAGGTTTATTATTATTCATGTTAAGGAATGCCTCCTTCTTAACTAGAGCTTTCGTTTTTCCAAGTTATGCTGTAATTATATAATTAAAATTTTAATTACATTGTGATTTGATTCACATTAATTGTGAATAAAATCACAACACTTGACACACTTTTCTTTCATTTCATGCTTGCAAAATACATTTCGCGAAGATCACCGACACAAGCCGCTTTAGCAGTGTCTTCGCGAAATGAGGACTCCGACGTTGAATTATTACATTCTAACTAGCTCCAGCTGCACATTATCATGCGGATTTAAACGCATTTCCAAACCGTTCTCCATAAGCTCTTTATTGTTCACCTTTAAAATCCATTTCTCATGCAGACCCGGTTGATGACCGTTTACGGTAATAATCTGCTTATTGTTCAAATTAAATTTGACGATTCCGCTCATTCTCAGCAAATCCCTTACCGTGATGTTATCTTCAAAACGTTTCACGTAATAAAGGCGTTCCCCGCCGTTCGCCCAGCCGTTGTTCACCGTTAAAATCAGCGCTCCTTGTTCCGTCAAATCCGCTTCGCTGTTCACCGTCTTGACATAGACAAGGATTACATCGCCTTTCCTCAGCTTCTTACTCCACTCCTGGGGCTTCAAGTCCTGCTTGTTCAATTTCACGCCCCATTCCAAAGTGGAGTCCAGCGATACGTCTCCAACGGATAATATCCCTTTGCCTTCATTCGTGAGCTGGATCGACTGGCTGCTCTCCAGCGCCTGCCGTACGGTTAGTCCCTCCATATAGTCGAAACGAAGGCTGTTGGTTACGTCCGGGATCAATGTGCTTCCGTCGATTTTTAAAGTAAGATCATCTTTCTCGTCCTGCTCATCCACCTGAATCGGCGGCTCTTCCATAGGCTGAGGCTGAGCTGCACAGGCTGTGCCAAGCAGAGCGGTAATTGCGATCATTATAAGAATTAAACCGGGTTTGAAGTTCATGACTGCACCTGCTTTCCGAATATGCCGAATGAAGTTTTCCCTCTCTAGCATAACGGACTCGATGGCAGTTCTCAAACTTAAAATAGGAGCAAATCATACCGTAATACATATACTGGAATAAAAAACGATCCTCGATGTTATTTCGAGCTAACGAGGTGCTGTGCCGCCCTGAACTATGGCTGCTTTGCTCGCATTTTTCAGAAGTTCGGAAAGCTTCTCGCGCATATATCCACCCTCCATATCATGATTTGTTCTCCTTCATTCCAGGATACAATCATCGTAATAGAGCGGACCTCCCCTACTTTGTGATTCCAGTCACATGGAATATCTAATTTTTGTGAATTACTCAATCGGTGTGTAAACGAAAAAAAGGCTCCCTATCCAGGGCAGCCCTCATCATGAACAATAAGTTATAACTTCGTTTGTCACTACTTCAGCACATCGTGGTCAACATAACGTTCACCGTTCAGCTCGCTGATTAATTCTATAGCTACTTTAGCACCATCGCCAGCCGTAATGATCGTATGGACGCTAACCCCGGCAGCTGTGCCCGCTGCCCAAATCCGCGGCTTGCTCGTTCTGCCGGCACCGTCCGTCTGGATCACGGTTTTGATCCGAGGCTCCGTGCCGTCCTTCAGCTCTAGCCCGATCGAGCTTGCCAGTTCCGTCAGAACGCCTGTTGCCAGAATAATATGGGATGCTTCAAAGCTGCGGCCTGATTCCGTCTTTACGGTCACTTTCGAACCGCCATTGGTATCAATGGCCAATACTTTCTCTTCGATGAATTTGGCCCCGAACTTCTCTGCCTGTTCACGTCCAATTTGAAGTAAATCCGGACCGGATATTCCTTTAGCTCCATAATGATTCTCAATCCAGGCCCGTTTCGTCATGCTCGTATTGCTGTCAAGAACAAGGGTCTCCTTCCCTGCCTTTGCCAGGAACAAAGCTGCGCTGGCTCCCGCTGGCCCTGCTCCGATCACAATGACCTCAGCCACAAGTACACCCACTTTCATTATTATTCGTGCCGATCCGTCACAGGTAACGGCACGAAGCCTAATCGATCCACTTCTCGGCCCAGCATTGAACCTCGCCCATGACCGGTCCCAACGCAAGTCCTTTTTCCGTCAGCTCGTACTCAATCCGCACGGGAGTCTCCGGATATACATGCCGTACCAGTATGCCTTCGTTCTCCAAATCCTTCATGCGTTCGGACAGCATTTTATCGCTCATCGAAGGAATTAAATTAGAAATGTCCTTGAACCGTTTCGGTCCGTTCATCAACGAATGGATGATCAGTCCGTTCCAGCGTTTGCCCAAAATCGAGAAAGCCGACTCGAACCGGGGACACAACGTATGATGCGCATCTTCCATTGCTCTTCACCTCTCTACCCGAGTGGACTTGAAAAGCCCAAAACTTACGTTTAGTTAGTATATATCAACCTTAACATATTTTTTTGACCGTGAACACTGGGATAATATTCGATTCTACTGCAAAAAGAGCTCGGAATGAATCCGCTTTAAGTTCCAATTCTACTCGATCTTTGCTATTTTATGCAAGCCCTTTAAAAAAAGCGGCTACCGATGCGGTAGCCGCTATTTCTATTATACTGTTTCCTTAACCAATTATACCCACCACATGTCAGCGGCCGAATCCTCGATAATGATGCCCTGCAGATTGCGCACCGCCTTTGTGAATCCTTCCTCTACGGACATCAATCCATCCTCGTGCTCAATGCTGACGACGTAATCGTAGCCAACGAGGCGAAGAGCGCTGACAATGTCGCTCCACGTCTTGAGGTCATGCCCGTATCCAACCGTCCTGAACTGCCACGCCCGATCCATCATCGCCGTGTATGGCTGCATGTCCGTTATCCCGTGCATATGGACGTTCACCGGATCCACGGATGTATCCTTTGCATGGAAATGGTGAATAGCTCCCGCCCGGCCAAGGATGGAAATGGCCTGAACCGGATCGATGCCCTGCCACCACATATGGCTCGGATCCAGGTTGGCTCCAATCACTTCGCCCGCTGCTTCACGCAGGCGAAGCAAAGTGGCTGGCGTATGAACGGAGAATCCGCCATGCAGCTCCAAGCCAATTTTTACATTGCGGTCAGCGGCATATTTTCCCCACTCCGTCCAGTAGGGTATCACTTTATTGTCCCACTGCCAGGTCAGGATTTCCTGGTAGTCGTTCGGCCAAGGAGCTACCGGCCAGTTCGGATACTTCGCGTCCTCGTGGTCGCCCGGGCAGCCGGAGAACGTGTTTACGACCGGAACCTCCAGCCGCTCCGCCAGCTGCACCGACTTGACGAATGCGTCATGAAATTCCTTGGCTACCGCTTTTTGCGGATGCAGCGGATTCCCATGGCAGCTCAAGGCGCTGATCATCAATCCTCGCGATTCCACCGCTTTCTTGAAGCGCTCCAAGGCTGCCTTGTCTTCAAGCAGTTCATCGGGGTTGCAGTGGGAATTGCCTGGATTCCCGCCCGTACCAATTTCCACGGCCTTTAGTCCCTGCGCCGCCGCCATGTCTAATGCCTCTTCTAATGGACGTCCGCCAAACAAAACGAGAAATACACCTAGTTTCATGGATGATCCTCCTTAATTCTTCTTAAAATTAGTCAAAATATACGGTTTTTCCGGTTCTTGCCGAGGTGTAGATCGCCTCCAGAATCTCAGTGACCACAAGCGCTTGCTCAGGTTTAACCAAAGGCTCCTTATCCTCGAGGATCGCCTCTACCCAAGCTCTCGCCTCGCGAATCGCGTCGGACTCTTCCTCACCGTCAAAGAAAGCGACGCCGCCCGAGCCGAAGTCGACCTTCGTCTCATAAAGCCTGCTCAGCTTCTCGCCGTTGAGGCGCAGACCGTCCTTCATGTCCGCTCCGCCCTCCGTACCGCACAGCAGCGTTTTTGCTTCACCGGTCTCGACGACATTCAGCGCCCAGCTGGATTCCAGCATGATCGTGGCACCGTTCTTCATCGTAATGAAGCCAAATGCCGAGTCTTCTACCTTAAATTCTTCCGGATTCCATGGCCCAAACGCGTTCGCTGCATTTTCGCGGCTGCCTAGCTTGTGAAATACCGATCCCGTCACGCTTTTTGGCTCATAGTTGTCCATCAGCCACAGCGTCAAATCGAGCGCGTGCGTACCGATGTCAATCAACGGGCCCCCGCCTTGCTTCTCCTCATCGAGGAACACACCCCAGGTTGGGACGGCACGACGGCGGATCGCCAGTGCCTTCCCCAGATAAATATCGCCAAGCTCACCGTTCTCGCATAGCTGCTTCAAATATAAACTGTCGCTGCGGAATCGGTTCTGGTAAGCGATGCTCAGCTTCTTCCCTGTACGTTTTGCTGCATCCAGCATTTGGCGCGCCTGTTCCGCCGTTTTGGCCATCGGCTTTTCACACATGACGTGCTTGCCTGATTCCAGCGAAGCGATCGTAATCTCGGCATGAGAATCATTCGGCGTACATACATGAACGACGTCCACTTCTTCTTTCAGCAGCTCGCGGAAATCGGTGAATACTTTAGCGCCTTCCACGCCGTATTCAGCAGCGGCTTTTTGAGCACGCTCTTCTATAATATCGCAAAAAGCGACCATTTGAACCTCTGGCTGCTTAGCCAGGCTTGGCAAATGCTTGCCACTAGCAATTCCCCCGCAACCGACAATAGCTACTTTTAACGTTTTAGACATTTAATTTTCCTCCTTCTCGGATATAGCCGTTGATCCATTCCATACTTGCCGCAATGCTATCCAGCGAATCCCCGGCGCAATAATCCTGCTCCACGATAATCCATTCGGCTTTATCCTGCACCGCCGCGTCTGCGATAGCCTTGAGATCAATGATCCCGCGGCCCAGCTCGACCGTTTCCGCCGACCCGTCCGCTTTCTTGATCATATCCTTCAAATGCAGCAATGGAATTCTTCCGCTGTATTTAGATATGTACTCTAGCGGATCAAAGCCTGCATAGGATACCCAGCATGAATCAAGTTCAACCTGAATCAGCTCTGGAGCGACGCGCTCGTAAATCGCATCAAGAACCGGCTTCCCGTCCAGCGTCTCCGTCAGTTCAAATTCATGATTGTGATAGCAAAGAACGAGTCCCGCCGCAGCGCAGCGCTGGCCGATCGCTTTCAAATCCTCAATCACCTCAGGCCAGCGGTCACGCTCATCCTCCGCCAGATACGGAAAAACAAGATAGCGGCTGCCGATCGCCTTGTTAAAGGCAATCTCTTCTTCCAAAGCGTTACGAAGACGGTCATACGGCGTATGAGCCCCTATAACAGACAGCCCCGTTTCCTTCAAAATTTCGGCTACTTGCCCAGGCGTACGCCCATAATAGCCGGCAAATTCAACGCCCTTGTAGCCAAGCTCCGCCACCTTGCGCAATGTGCCTTCAAAGTCCTTTTCCAAATGATCCCTAACCGTATACAACTGCAGTCCTAACTGTGTCACATTATCACCTCATATGATTATTGGATTGGATAACCGCAAATAACCGTTAACTACAGCAGCCTCATTGACCTATACAAGTACAGCCTTGCCTAACGAACTGTAAGCCGATTCCAAATGGAGCGCCGAGGAGCTTTCCAGATGAATATGCTTTCCTTCATTAGAAGACGTGAGAAAAGCATGCATCGCTTCGAGCACATGATAAGCCAGTTTGCCGCTGGCCCGATGCTCCCGCTTCTCCAGAATGGCCTTGGCCATGTCCTCGATTCCTTTGCCTCTTTCATTGGCAGCTCCGGCGAATGCAGGCGGAACAATGCCCCAGTCTTCAGAGTCGTACCTGCGAAGCTTCACATCGCCGTCAAAGCAGTTCGGATCAGGAACGAGCAAGGAACCTTCCGTCCCGTAAATTTCGATGCGAGGCAGCGTGCTGCCCCCAGGAATATCGAAGCTCGTTACCAAGGTGCCAATCGCTCCACCCGCGAAATCCAGCGTGCCGCTATAGTGCGTCGGCGTATGCACGGGAATGCGCGTGCCTGCTCGCGGGCCGGACTTCACAATACGCTCTGGAACCAAGCTTGCCGCAGAACTGCTGATGCGAACGATCGGCCCGAGCAAATTGACCAGAGCCGTCAAGTAGTAAGGCCCCATGTCGAACATCGGCCCGCCGCCTTCCGCATAGAAGAATTCCGGGTTCGGATGCCACCCCTCCGGCCCTGCGCCCATCAGGAACGCCGTTGCCGCCACTGGCCGGCCGATCCATCCTTCCTCAATCGCCTTCCGGCTGGTCTCCATTCCTGCTCCGAGGAACGTGTCAGGCGCACAGCCTACTCGCAACTGCTTGGCTTCCGCCAATTCAAGCGTACGCTTGGCATCTTCGAGTGAAATCGACAATGGCTTTTCCGCGTAAACATGCTTGCCATGCTCTAAAGCAGCGATATTAATCGCCGCATGGGAAGCAGGGATCGTCAAGTTAAGGATGATATCAATGTCTGGGGACTGCAGCATCTCTTCCACGGTATACACCCGTTCAATCCGATGCTCCTTGGCCCGTTCCTCCGCCTTCTCCGGCAGCATATCGGCAAGCGCTGTCACTTTAACGATGGTGCTGTCCTGCAAATAATTCAAATAGGCTGGGCTGATATTACCACATCCGATGATTCCAATTCTCATGCCTGTCATTATCGAGGTACCCCCAGAAGCGTTTATTGTTGTTTTGCGATCAGTCTATTAACATAGTAATTAATTCAGCTTCATTTTAAAATGAATAATATGATTGAGACATGAACAATCTGCTTATTATTTTTAACAAAGCAATGGAGGACAACGTATGACACTTCATAATGACTTGCAAATACTGACAGCAGGCTACTCGCTTCACCGCAAGCCGTTCCATATGTCCAATGATGACGGGTTAGGCCATTATTTAATCCGCCTCCAGACGGCAGGGCGGTGCCGGGGGCGCATTAACGGCCGGTTAGAGCTGCTTGAGCCGGGCGATCTGCTGCTCTTCGCTCCCGAAGAGCCTTATGAGCTAAAAATTGAAGCGGAACAAAATCAATCCGGCGAATATACGGTGGACAGCGCGGATTATCATATCTTTCTGTCCGGCTGTTGGGTGGAGCGATGGTGGGAGCAGACAGCGCGGCCGCAAAAGTTCAAAGTCACGCTGTCCGAGGGTCTGGTCGGCGCCTTTCGGCAGATCATGCTGGAGCAGCGCAGAATTTCCAATCTTTCTCCGGAAATCGCCGCATATTATCTCAAAATTTTGTGCCTGGATATCGATCGCAATCTTCAGGAGCATCAGGCTCCGTCACACCAAACCTATCTTGCCCACCGCATCAAAAATTATATTGAAGAGAACGCCTCGTCCCCTTTCAAGCTGGAGGACGTTGCTTCCCATGTCGGCATTAGCGTATCCCGGGCGGTATTCCTGTTTAAGCAGGCATTCGGCACGAGCATCATTCAGTATACGCTGGAAATTCGCATCAATATGGCCCGCGAACGAATCATCTTCAGTCATTTATCCCTGGAGCATGTCGCGGAAAGCTCGGGCTTTCCGAATTATAACTATTTTCACCGCGTCTTTCGCAAACGCTACGGCATGTCGCCCAAGGAGTTTCGCCAGAGCGCCCGCAGCAATGGATAGTGCAAAAAAACGCCGCCTTGTCATTAGACAAAGCGGCGTTTCGCCTGTTATATCGGAGAATTCTCCTACTTCAATGCTTGTTCGACTTGACGCTTCCTGGCCTGATTCTTCTTCATATAGGTTCCAAGCGCTACAATTATAATGATGCAAATGATTTCGAAGCCGTATTTAACCCAGCCGCTTGCAAACCACTCTTGAATCAGCGGCTCCTGAACAAGCATTTTGGCTGCTGTCCATGCCAGCACGGCAGCCCCGATCGTAATTACGAACGGGAATCGATCCGTAAGCTTCAGAATCATCGTGCTTCCCCATACCATGATCGGTATGGAAATCGCAAGCCCGATCACAACCAGCACGAAATCACCATGCGCTGCGCCAGCAACGGCAAGCACGTTGTCCAGCCCCATCATCGTATCGGCGATAATGATCGTACGGATCGCCGCCCACATCTGGCTGCCCGCATCGATTTCATGATCCTTCTCATCCACTAGCAATTTGTATGCAATGTACAGCAGCACCAGTCCTCCAGCAAGGCGAAGTCCCGAAATCGTGAGCAATTTCAAGACAAGCAAGGTCATAATGACGCGAACGATGATCGCGCCGACCGTTCCCCAGAGGATTACTTTCTTCTGATCCGCCTTTTTTACGTTGCGTGCCGCAAGCCCGATCACGATAGCATTATCGCCGGCAAGCACAAGGTCAATCAGCACGATCGACATGAGTGCGGCCCAAAAATCCAACGAAGTTAAGTCCATTTTTCTCCCCCTTCTCTTTCTAGCGGATGAACTTGTCCCAACAAAAAACGCCGTGCCGGTATCGGGCACGACGCTTACGCATCAAAAAGACCTTTACCCAATACACGTGTGGGCAAAGGTCTCGCCAACAACAAAAAATGTTGTCAATAAAGCCGGGGAAATGATCCCGTAATGACGACTTTACTGTTACAGCTACTCCCCTTTGGGAACCATACATCTTTAATGTGAACATTATAGCATGGTCTTATAGCTAGCGCTATACCATATGAAAAAATATGAACCATTGCGAATGTTCCTAGTGAATCGCTTCTTTGGTATGATACAGAAAGAAAGAGAGGGCCTGCCTATGAAAAAATGGTCTGTCGTAATACTGTATGCCGCCCTATTTTTACTGACTTATATATATCGTCATGAGCTAACGGCATGGAGTCAGGGAACTCCGCCAGTCTGGCTGCTGTTCACGCTCTCAACGCTGCTCGCTCTTTTTCCCGTTATGCCTTATAAAATCGTGGTGGCCGCGGCCGGTTATGTTATGGGTACCCTGGGCGGGGGTACGATTATCTTATTTGGCTCTACGCTGGCAGGAGCGATCGTTTATGGTGGAGCTGCTATATTTCGAGAGTCAGCGACAAACTGGCTGGCCCGATTTAATAAACTGGAGCAGCTGACGACATTTTCCGCCAGCAGGCCCTTCCGGACGATTGCCATATGCCGCTTGATCCCGATCATCCCCCAGACAGCAGTCAATATTTATGCCGGTGCAACAGGAATGTCCTTCGTGCACTTCATTCTTGGTTCCCTTGTCGGCAAGCTGCCAGCCGTCTATGTTTATGCTTATGTGGGTTCAACGCTGGAAGAGCAGCCTCTAACCGCAACAATCATCGCCGTGGCTTATTTCGTCCTCCTCATCTTGCTGTTATGGGTTTGGGGATTCCGGCAAAAAAAGATATAATAAAATTTAAAATGAAACGGAGGAGTTAATGATGAGTACAACGCCAACGTCAAATCAGGAACTGGCTACTTTTGCTGGCGGCTGTTTCTGGTGCATGGTTTCCCCCTTCGAGGAGCTTCCCGGCATTTACGGAATCGTCTCCGGCTATACAGGCGGCCATACGGTAAATCCAACCTACGAAGAGGTCTGCTCCAATCGTACCGGGCATTATGAAGCGGTGCAAATTACCTTTGACCCCTCTGTGTTTCCTTATAGGAAGCTGCTTGAGCTATTCTGGCAGCAAATCGACCCGACTGATGAGGGTGGTCAATTCCATGATCGGGGAGATTCATACCGCACCGCGATATTTTACCATACGGAGGAGCAGCGCAAGGAAGCCGAAGCGTCCAAATTGGAGTTGGAGCAAAGCGGGCGCTTTACCAGCCCGATCGTAACCGCCATTCTTCCGGCAGCTCCGTTCTATGCCGCAGAGGACTATCATCAGCAATATCACCGAAAGAATCCTGCTCACTATAAAAGATACCGCAAGGGCTCTGGACGAGAAGACTTTATTGAACGCCATTGGTCAGGCCCTGCCAACGCGGAGGAGCTGAAACAGCGGCTTACCGAAATCCAATTTGAAGTAACGCAGAACAACGGCACGGAAAGACCGTTTACGGGTGAATACTGGGATCATGAAGGCGAGGGCATCTACGTCGACATCGTATCCGGCGAGCCGCTGTTCAGCTCCCAGGATAAGTATGATGCCGGATGCGGCTGGCCAAGCTTCACGCGGCCACTCAGGTCATACAGCATTAAAGAAAAAGTGGATACAAGCCATTTCATGGTTCGTACCGAAGTTCGCAGCCGCGAAGGCGATTCTCATCTCGGCCATGTGTTCGATGACGGGCCGCAGCCGACCGGATTGCGCTATTGTATCAATTCGGCGGCTTTGCGGTTTATCGCCAGGGAGGATCTCGAGAAGGAAGGCTACGGAGAGTACCGCTACTTATTCGAAGAGCCTAAGCAGGCTGCAGACGAATAAGCAACCGCGTTAACGAGCACCTTGATTAGGGTAATGGTTATAAATGAAATGAATACAGCACCCTGACAAGGAGGAGATCGATCCATGCCTTGGAACAAACATGACTATCCGGTTTCCATGAAAAACCTGGACGCCCGCGTCCGCCACAAAGCGATTGAGATCGCCAATGCCCTGCTTGAGGAGGGCTATGAGGAAGGCAAGGCCATCGCGATCGGCACGGCCAAAGCCCATGAGTGGGATGAAAACCACCCAAAAGATGAAAACGAAAAGTAATGCTTATGATGCAGCCCCGGAAAGCGATGAATAGCTTCCGGGGCTGTTTATTGTTTGTTCCCTAACAGCAAAAACAGCCCAAGCCTCAGGCCCGAGCTGTTTTCTCTTTGATTGCATATGGCGCACGGAGAATTGCGGTATCCTGTTTGCCGCAATTCACGGTCCAAGTGATCGTCTTGCCGGCAATCAGTACGGCCATAATCGTGAATACCGTTTCCGTGAATGGTAAATATATTAAAGACATGCCCAAAACGAGGGCATCCATCAGAATGAAGACTGTACCGATCTTCAGGCCAGATCGTTCACTGATCATGAGAGACAGAATATCGTCTCCTCCCGTTGCCCCGCCTACCCGCAGTACAACGCCCGCGCCGATTCCCGTGAATACGCCCGACAACAATGCAGCTATCGGCAAATTGCCCTGCAAATTCAAGGTAAGCGGCGAGAACTGCTCGCACAGTTCATAAAATGCCGAGAAGGCCAGTGATGCAAATAACGTATTGGCAATAAACTTGCGTCCTTTCAAGAACACGGCGGCGATCAATACCGGAATGTCCAGCATAATCATGCTCAGAGCTGGCGGCAAATCAAATAAATATTTGCCCAGCAGCGCCAGGCCCACAAATCCGCCCTCGGATAAACCATTCTGAAAATTAATATGATAGTACGTAAAAGCTAATAAAAACGTACCCAGCAGCAGCATCGTTACCTGCAAGCCGAAGGCTTGCCAGTTTACTCGTTTCCCCATTTCCAATCCCTCTTATCGTAGTTTGGTTAACCTTACGGCAGCACCCTACGAAGAAGGTTGTTGAGGAGCTTATCCTTCGCATCATTCCACGCTTCCTTCGTAGGGTGGTTGGCTTAAATAACCGGCATCACTACGAAAAGAAGCTAAGTGTAAGAGAGATCACAACGTTTCCAAATCGTCCTTAGGGATTTCGTCCTTCGGGAACACATGGTATCCTGATCCTTTCTTTTTGGTTTTGTATCTATCTTTATTATAACACAGCAGCAATGATGACTAAACAGCTTGCCCGAGGTTATTTATTTTTTCTCCATAATTTGTGACGAATATCATTGCAAATGTCAATTCGTTCACATTTTAGGAATTTTTCGTGTGACGATAATCACCTTTTAAGCGCTGTTGCCGCTCTATACTGATGGGGAAGTTTGAACCATAATTCAATTTGGAAAGAGGGTACTGTTATGCTTGACTCCCGTACGATCGAAATCATTAAATCTACTGTCCCTGTGTTAGAGGTTCATGGCGAAACGATAACACGCACATTTTACCAAACAATGTTCAGAAACCACCCAGAGCTCCTGAATATATTCAATCATGCTAATCAGCGCCAGGGTAAGCAGCCGACAGCCCTTGCCAATGCGGTGTATGCCGCTGCCGCGAACATTGATGCTCTGGAACGGATCCTGCCTGTCGTTCGCGGCATCGCTCAAAAACACCGTGCGCTGGGCATCCTCCCGGAGCATTATCCCATTGTAGGCGAAAACCTGCTTGGCGCAATCAAGACTGTATTAGGCGAAGCTGCAACTGAGGAGATTATTGAAGCGTGGGCTCAAGCCTACGGAGTCATTGCGGATGTATTTATCAGCGTTGAGGCCGAAATGTACGAGCATTCCGAGCAGCAGCCCGGGGGATGGCGCGGCTTCCGTCGTTTTATCATCGATCGCAAGGTTCAGGAAACTGCGGAAGTCACGTCCTTTTACCTGGTGCCTGAGGACGGCAAAGCCATTGCCTCCTATGAGCCTGGTCAATATATTACAGTCAGGGTGAAGCCAGAAGGCCAGGAGTTCACCCATCTCCGCCACTACAGCCTGTCCATGGCTCCAGGAGCTGCGTATTACCGGATTACCGTAAAACGCGAGGATGCGGATGCTAACCGCCCGGAAGGCATTGTCTCCACCTATCTGCATCAGCACATGCAGGAAGGCGGCGTTCTCGAGCTTAGCGCGCCTGCCGGCGACTTCACCCTGGATCAAAACCTGCAAGCGCCTGTTACGCTAATTAGCGGAGGCGTAGGTCTGACGCCAATGCTCAGCATGCTGGAGACGCTGCTGCAGCATTCCGAACGCGAGATTGTATATATCCACGCCGCCCGGAGCAGGGAACACCATATAATGAAGGAACACATCGATAAGCTTGCTGCTAATTCCCCGCATCTGAAATGCTATACGGTTTATGAAACGTCTGCCGCTGACGATAAATGCGACAAGAGCGGTTATATCGATGCATCATGGCTATCGACAATAGCGCCTTTGCATTCTGACTTCTACTTTTGCGGGCCCGTGCCGTTTATGAAAGCGATCTATCAGGCCTTACACGAAATGAACGTGCCTGAAGAGAATATTCATTACGAATTTTTCGGGCCTGCCGGCAGCCTGAGCAGCTCCGCTCCGGCTTAAGCTCCAACCCAGTAGTATCCGGCTAACGTACGATAAAGCCTATACTTGCTGTCCGCGCAGCAGCCGATTGACTGTTTCGCGCCTGATCCCGATCAGCTGCCCGATCTCCTCCTGAGTCAAGTAGTCGGTTAGGGGAGCACCATTCGCATGATGGCTAAGCCATTTCTGCAGCAGCTCCAATCGTTCGCCGGGAGTACCCACCGTAAGGTGGTCAAGCCGCTCTTGCATGAAACGAACCTTTTCCTGAAGGAGACGGGCTACCTCAAGCGGCTTCTGCGGGTTCTCCTCCAGCTCGCGATACCAGTCCTGGGCAGAAATGATCTCCACTTCGCTGCGAATGAGAGCAACTGCGGTGCCGTGAATTTCCTTAGGGGAAATCAAGGAATGGTGCGGCACTGTCTCGCCGGGATACAAAATATTAAACAAAACGATATTGCCGTTCTCATGCAGCCGCGTAACTTTGAACAGGCCGCTCTTGATATGGTAGAGAAACTTTCCGTCATCTCCTTGGCGAAATAAAATCTCTCCTTTATGCAGAATCATCGAAATCGCTCCATTCGTTTGTATAAACTCTCGTAGCAATTATTATAGCAAAAAAACGATCCCGAACGTATTATTCCGTCTACGCATCAAGCCCAGCGCCTTTATAGGCGCTGGGCAATTTGTACAGCTGCTTTTATGGAGATACATCCTCCGCAGGCGTATCATCTGTTTTTTGCGCGATTTTCATTCCCTGCTTATCCCGCCATGATTCATAGCTATGCACAGCGACGCCTTCAAACGAGGAATGCTTGTCGACCAGCGATACCAGTCTGTTCAATTCCTGCGTTACAGACGATAGGGGCTGCTCATAGAAGGAAACTCCCGGGCCTTCTAGGCTCTTAGTCAGCTCAACGCCTACCCACACCTGCTTGTTCCGCTCGTCCGCTTCCTCCAATGTAGCGCGTGACACCTCATAAATCGCTTCGGCCGCATCCCGGTAGGCCATGATTGCTACATAATCGAACTTATCAACCATCCACTGCCGTAAATCGCGGCCTTCTCCGAGCTCCTCATGCTCGATGCCATCCAGCCAGAACGGAAGCGCAGCCCCGATCTTGAGCTGATCGCGCTTGGCGATTTCGACCCACACGCGGGCACTCTCCATCCACTGCTCGATCGTCGCCTCCTGCTCGGTGCTCCAACCCTTTAATAAATAAGGCTCTACGTCGAATTGAACGCCTGCAAACCGCTCTTCAGGATTGGACGCTTTATTGTACTGCTTAACCCAATTTAAAAAGCGGGTCGCTTCCTTGCGCTGCCCGCGCAGAGCCCATTCCGGATGTCCGTTCAAGGCATGAACCTCCATCTTGGCTTGGCTTGCAGCCGCAACAAACCTTTGGTACGAGGCATCGGTCACCTCGTTTCCGATTTGTAGAAAAATAGTCGTTACTCCTTGCTCCTTGGCGAATTCAATAATATCTTCTGTATGGTTCTCCACAAGCTTAGTGTCCCAAAGCCAAGTCGCCTTCGCTTCCGGGACGGAAGGACGGAGCAGAACAACAAACAAGGCAGCAAGCAGGACAGCTGATCCTGATATTACGATGATCGCAAGCCCTTTATACCGTTTATACAATGATCCGATATTCATCTCCGCCTCCACTCCTAATCTTTTCGGGCTAAACCCGTCCTTTGTTCTTTTATTTGTCCTATCCTGCCTATCCTACAATAAGCACTTCTTCTTGTTCGTCCACATGCTGCACGGAATGGCCGATCTTGTACACGTGAGGCAATTTGAATTCCTTGAACGCATTGCGTGTATCCAAAATCGGAACGCCAAGCGATGCAATGGCGCTGTAATCAAGATCCGAGTGATTCGTCACCAGAACCATGCAATCATAGGATTTGAACTTCTCCAGGTCATACTCCACGCTATGAACGGTGACTCCAGCTTTGTCCTTGAAGCTTGTGGCGAACGGATCGTAATATTCCACAGCCGCACCGCTGTCTTTATACAACTCATATACTTCAAGACCCGGCGACTCCCGGAGATCGCTGATATCCGGTTTATAAGCCATACCGAGAATAAGAATGTTCGATTTTTTAATGGATTTCGCATACTCATTCAAAATTTTAGAGGTTTTGTTCACTACATAATAAGGCATATTATCATTCGTCGATTGAGCCAGCTCAATAAACTGACTGTAGAAGCGGAACCCTTTTGCCTTCCATGACAGGTACATCGGATCCAGCGGGATGCAATGTCCGCCGATTCCCGGCCCCGGGTAGAACGGCATGAAGCCGAATGGCTTCGTCTTCGCAGCATCGATGACTTCCCATACATCGATGCCCATCCGATCACACATCATTGCCATTTCATTAATAAAGGCAATGTTTACACTGCGAAATGTATTTTCGAGAAGCTTAGACATTTCAGCTACCTTTGGCGAAGATACGGGAACGACCGTCTCGACATATCTGCTATAGACAGCTAAGCCAAGCGCGAGGCAAGCCTCTGTCGTTCCGCCGATGACTTTCGGCGTATTAAATGTATTGAATTTCGTATTCGAAGGATCTACACGCTCCGGCGAGAAGCAGAGGAAGAAATCCTCTCCGACTACATGTCCCAGGCCCTCTAATTCTCGCTGGATCAGCTCTTCTGTCGTACCTGGATAGGTTGTGCTTTCCAGCGTAATCAGAATGCCTTTTCTCATATAGCGTTTAATATTTTCTACCACGGTTACGATGTAAGACGTGTCTGGATCTTGGTTCTCGCTAAGCGGAGTCGGCACACAGATGCTGATCGCATCTACGTCCCGCAAAGCCGCATAATCGGAAGTCGGAATGAACCGTCCTGATTGCACGACTTCGTTGAGCGTATTGGAGGAGATATCGTGAATATAAGATTCCCCGCGGTAAATCTTGTCGATCTTGTTGGAATCCAGATCAATACCTACGACCTTGAATCCTTGCTTAACCATTTCAACGGCCAGCGGAAGTCCGACATATCCAAGGCCGACGACACACAGCACGGCTTCTTTTGACTCAATAGCTTCCAATAAATCACGGTATTGTTTATTCACAGGTTTCAACCTCCATTTATTTATCTAGTATGAGTGTATTTCTTTTCAGTGAATGCAACGTCGAATCCGTGCATCCAGTTCAACCGGCGAGAAGGGTTTAGTAATGTAATCGTCTACGCCGTTTTGGAAGCATAGGCTGATGGTTTGCTCCACACGCTGCTCGGTTAAGACCACGATTTTGGGTGTATTCTTAACGTTGACCTGCTGGATATGGTGAATATAGGGCAGGCCGTCAATCCCGTACAGATTCAATTCGGTCAGCACCAGATCGGGATTCCAGCTTTCGATGAGCTCCAGCGCAGAGATCCCGTTATCCGTTACGGCCGTATCATACCCCTGCATCTGCAACCGGATCTGCAGAAACTCGCGGACGGTAGGATCGCCTTCAACGATCAGAATGCGGCTTTGCGATGAACGGAATTCCTGTCGGGTAAAAATGTGAATATCCCCTAAAGCACTCAGCTTGGCGGACTCCTCCATTTGCTTTAACACCTGCCCGTTAAGCTCTCCTTGCTCGGGAAAGCTCGATAATGTCATGCGAAGATCCAGCTCTCCGTTAGTTTCTTGAAGCCGCTGCTTCAGCAGCAAGCCTTGAAAATGTACGGCGTCGAGCTGCTGCCCTGGGAGCAGAACGGCATAGCTTCCAGGCTCGTTTCCATTCCAGAGCTCGAAGGATACGCCCGGCTGAGATTCCAGAACTCCTCGGATTTGCGATTCCAAATAGGACGGAGCATTTGCGGAATATAGGAATAGAACTCCATTCGCCTCTAGGTCAGCCCCCTTCACATACTCCTCTATGGATACATATAAATTGGATTGCTCGATCTTGGTTTGCAATGCTGCCGTATTCGGCATCTGATTCCCGCCTTTCTTTTGATTTGGATAATTTAACCTTTATGCAGAGCTGTACAGGCTGCTATCAACTCCCTTCCCGAACTCCCGAACCTTGAAGTCTTAAGCTGTCTTCGCTGCTTTACTTTCTTCTTTCCAGCTTGTTCGGGTCATCGTTCCCCAGGAGTTGTTATTGCGCAAATATTGTATATGGCCTTGAATCCGCCATAGTCCGCCAAGCTGTGCGTACCCTAAAAACTTAAAGGCGGAGAAGAACAACAGACGAATCAAGTCGGATACCTTGGTGAATCTCTTGAACGCGAGCTCCTCCAGGAACAAGGCGCCGATGCTGAGCAAATAACCGCTCAAAATGTTGATCAATCCGAACACGACGAGTATTCTCCAGTGCGTCATATCCATCAGCGTATACCCGACCAGCGCGAGCAGCCCCGTAATTTTGAAATAGGGATTGAGCGCCTCGAAAATAATGTTATATGGCATCGTCAGCAGCCCCATCACCTTGTATTTCGGGTTAAAGGCCATATCGTAGTTCTCGATCATATTTTTCAGATTACCGCGCCCCCAGCGCTTCCGCTGGTTGGACAAAATACGGTAGGTATCCGGTGCTTGCGTCCAGCACACCGCTTCCGGGCAAAAGGCGACCCGGTATTTCAGCTTGTTCTCCAGCATGTAGCGATGGAGCTTGATGATGATGTTCATGTCCTCGCCGGGATAGCCTCCGCGGTATCCCCCTACGGCGATAACATAATCCTTGCGGAACATTCCAAACGCCCCGGAAACGATAATTAGTCCATTGATGGAGCTCCAGCCGATGCGGCCGCCCAGGAATGCCTTCAGGTATTCAACCGCTTGGAACATCGGCCACATTTTACGCGGCAGCGATACTTCCTTGACCGCACCGTTCTCGATCAGGCAGCCGTTGGCGATCCGTACGTCTCCGCCGATGGCTACCGTCTCTTCTGGATTCTCCATATACATCCGAGCCATGCGGATCAAAGCATCCTTCTCCAGCAAGGAGTCAGCGTCAATGGATGAGATGAGCGGATAATGGGACAGGTTGATGCCTGCATTCAAAGAATCCGCCTTCCCGCCATTCGGCTTATCTATAACATACAGATGCGGATACTGAGGATTGTAATATACAGCATTAATCGGCTGACAGTCAATCGAGTTCCGCATTTCGGGATTCGGCAGCGGCTCCAGACCGAATTCCTCCCGTAGTACTCCCAGCGTATTATCGCTGGAGCCGTCATTGATGACGATCACTTCATAGGTCGGGTAATTCAACGTCATCAAGCACTTTACGTTCTCTATGACCGTAAGCTCCTCATTGAAGGCAGGCACGAGCAAGGATACTGAAGGCACCAGCTCCGAGCCGGAAAGCGTGTTGTATTTTGAATAGGCCGCTCTGCGAAAAATCGTCATAATGTTGCGGAACGAAAAAGCCAATATCGTAAAATAAATCGTATTTACCGTCATTACGTAGTAGATGGCAAACAATCCGTAAATAAGCAATATGTCTCTAAGCAGTGTAATCGCCTCCGACCGCCGCAACCTGACGAACCGGTCTCTGCTCGGCTACGCCGAAATACCGTTCGTACAGCAGCTTTTTTTTGTTATAGGCGACCATTTGGTCGAGTTTTTGATGCTCATTATCCTGCAGCATGGTTCTTTCGATATGATACATCGCGGTCTCCCGCTCTACGCCCGATCCATTCATCGCAATTTGGCAGAGAACCTCAAAGCCCGTCTCGCCCAGCTTGGCCAAGCTTTCGGCACTGTTGTTTCTCACCCACCAGTTCGCATCCTTCAACGCATTGCGCAAGAGCGGAATGCTGCCGGCAGCATGCATGGAGCCGAGGGATTTCGCCACAGCGGCGCGTACCTCCCAGTCCTTGTCGGCCATCAGATTTTTGATGGTATCATCCTTTAGCACCGGATTGGAGCTTAAGTAAAGCTTGACGGCCTCAGCCCGGACATCCGTTTGCTCGGCGCCAACCAAACGATCCAAGGAAGGCACTACCTCCGGAATCGCCTGTCCCCACATCGCTACAAGAGCTACCTTCACAAGATCCGGGTTTTGGTCATCCAGCAGCTTCAGCAAGAGACGGCTGGCATCAAGCCGGCTCTCCATCAAGATGTCCGCTGCCATATTGTGAATCGGCTTGCCGTGAGAAAGCAGGTACTGCAGCATTTCCTTCAGCTGCTCCTCATGCTCCGCGCTTTTGGCCACTGCACGGGCTACGACGATCGTAAGCGGAGTGTAACGCTCGCTCTTCAGCATCGTCAGCAGCCGGGGAACGGCTTCGGCAGCACGCATACCGCCGAGCCGAAAAGCCGCCGCAATCCGCCGCCCGTAGAACAAGCTGTCCAGCAGCTTGATATCCTCGCGGACAAAGCCGGCTTCATGGCAGAGCTCAACCAGCTTTTCCCGATACTCGCCCTTGAATTGCTCGATCCACTCGATGAATTTCTGCTGGATGACCCGGGCCTCTAATCCCTTAAGCTTGCCTGGCGGCAGGGGCAGCTCCGAGGTTCCGCTTATATGAGATTGAATAAATTTAAAATAATCCTGATGCTTTTGCAGATATTGCTGGCTCTTTTTTACTTTGTGCAAATGATTGAACTTCAAGGCGAATAAGAGAACAACTCCAATCCCGATCAGTCCCAGGCATGCGTAAATAAAATAGATAGCCATGGTAAGATGCGCATACATAAAGAACATTCCTCCTTCTATATACCGAACACCGGACTATTCAGGTTTATGTTCCGGCAAGCTTTCGTAATACTCTTTCAGCGCATAATAGCCGGATTTTAAATTTTCGGTGTATTTCACGGTTTCCCAAGGCGACCAAGTATATTTCGGCTGCTCCGCAAGATTGACGGGCCCGTTGCTTCCCGGCCCAGAAACTACTTGACTATGGCGATCCTTAATCCAAGGCACGAAAGTAATTCCATCACTTTGCGCTGTTGTAAACGTGCGACCTTTCTTCAGCGGGCCGTAATCAATGACCTGAAGGGAGCTGGGATCCGCAAAGCCAAGCAGCATCCATGGAATGCGCAGCTCTACTTCGCTGCCGTTGTATTCCCATGAAGTCAGGGAGTTAAAGCTCTCATCGTTTCGATCCGAAGTCCCTCGTACCAGGCCGCCGACCGTCATATCCTTAAACGGCTGGCTCAGCCGGGTATCCGGCGGCGACATCAGCAAACTGACCGCCAGCTTCCATGGCTGGAACTGAACCTTCTGCTCCTCGGTCAGCTCATCCAGCATCTGGTAACCGTCTCGTCCATAGAGACGACGATGAAAATCATAGCTCGGAGCCGTTCTTACCTCCGTCTCGTCATCCCGTCCGATGACGACCAAATTTTCCAGCCCTTCGCTCAGCTTGATCCCGGGCAGCTCCGCGACCGGCTCATTTCCTCCGGGCTGCGTATGCGTCCCCAGATAAATTTGTCGGGCTTCCGGATCAAAATCCTCGCTTAATGTAAGTCCTACGTATACGTAAGCCTCATCATGCGTCACGCGGAAGCGTTCAATGCCAGGAGCCGGCTTATCCCACGATTTGACCTCACCTTCCGGCAGAGCATCCCAATCGCTCAGCTTGCCATCGATGATAAGATCGTCCTCCTTGCCCGGTCCCATGGCGACGATGCCGAACAGCTTCTCGTTCGTCAGGACGTTCAGCCAATAAGAACGCCGATGCTCGGGAATTTCGAAGCGCATCGTATTCCACGTCTTCTTGAACCACTCATCCTGCCACATGAACAATATGGCACCGGCATAACCTTCGTCATAAATGTCCTTCGTCAAGGATACGTCGATTTCCGCCTTTTCGGCATCGCTGTGCCCGCCTTGATTCCGTCCACCGGGGCCGATATGCGATACGCCCACAGACGCAGGCACGCCGTACTCCGTCACCATAACCGGAATATCCTTGTAATGTTCCTTTAGCTTTTTCAAATAAGCCTTATACGTATTGAACCCGCCATTTCCATCGGGGATCGTCTCAAGCGTCTTATCGAGATGGAAAAAGTCCGGGTAATACGGATAGACGTGATAGGCTGCGAAATAGCCCGCCTCCCAGTCCACCGGCTCGACATGCGTAGCATCCACGCTGACCAGATCCTCCTCGAACAAAGGCTCGCCGGGATGCTCAAGCACATCCGTCGTGACCCAGTTCGTAAAGGTCATCGGGTGCTGCCACCCATAGGAGGCTTCCAGCTCGGCCGTCTGATCGATCAGTTCGGCGAGCCAGCTCTCAAACGGACTCGCCTCCTCCAGCGCCGAGAAATGCTTGCCTTTGTAAGGCTCGATAGAGGCATATTGCTTATTCGTATTGTCCACCATTTCGGGATCCCACTCCGTGCCGATATGCCAGGCCATCAAATAAGGCCCTGCATTCGCTCTGTACTTTCCTCCCGAAACTCCCGGCTGCACCGGTATTTTCAAATCCCCGTATACCGCTTTTACTGCTTTCTCGATTTCCTTGTGAAACGTATCCTTAATTCCAGGGTTGTATGCATCCTTAAGCTCGATCAATTGCTCCTCAGGCGACCAAATGCCTTGGATAAAGTACAACGGATCGTCTCCCTTATCTCTGTTATATTTTACTAAGGACTTATAGAACACTGGATTATGCACGGTATAAATACGGATCACGTTAGCGCCCATATCATCGATTTGCTTGAACCAGCGCATATAATCCTCTTCAGTAATCGGAAATTCACCTGGAAAATAACCAGGAACCGTAGCTCCCAAGTTGATGCCCTTTACGAAAAGCTCCTGCCATTTTCCCTCTCCCTTATACTCCATGAAACGATCTCCCGAAGTCTGGAACTTGATCTTTGCACCGTCTGAAGCCTCGAATGTGGTATGAGACGGAGGCAGGTTTGAAATGAAAAGGTAAATCCCCCCGGCAATGAGAATACCGCCAAGTACGAGTAAAATAACTAACCGTTTTCGCGCTAACGTTGTCATCGGTTCTGCTCTTGTCACCTCGCTATTTTTTTGTATGCAGGCGATTTTACCAGTACGGTCCCCTCGCACCTCCACTCCTTTTGTATTACCTCTATCATTAACCAAGTACTCTAATAAAGTAACTAGGCTAATAGAAGCGTTTTGCATCTGGGCCCTTTCCTGCTTAATCGAAGGCTTCTAGCACCTATTTCCCGGTTAATTCCATTATCGCCTTTAAATTACTGCACCTCTCGTCCTTATGAAAACAACTTGAAAAACGAAGCAATACATTGCTACATTTCCAAGTCGCCGTTTTCATGGAACGCAGTGCTCCTGCTGTTCGCTCATAGTTAGACGCACAACTTTTTTCGAAGTTTCGTTCTATTTTTACACCCGCTTCCATAAAGGTTACAAAATTGATACCAAAGTCTCGCTAAAGAATCGCTTAACCACGCGGTTTTTAGGCATTTTGTTAATTTATGTCATTCCATTAAAAAACGTACGCTGGTCCTATGCCAGGCTCATTGGTTGCCCGCCGACTTCATTCCGTTTTTTTCCATAGGACGGCCAGGTCCCGTAAATGACTTCTTGCCCACAATCCTGCTCCTCAAATAGCACCATTAAATTACAATTATTATCATATTAAGGAACTATGTCAGCGCATTTGTTTTCCATAAAATTCATTTGCATAACGAACTAATGTTCGGTGTATAATATATAAAACGAATACATGTTCGCATTATGGTGGTGTAATATCATGACTAACTCAACAATCGAGACAGAAGAAGATATTCAAATCATCAAAGACTACACCTTACTGCCTATTTTGCTGGATATGCTGGCAAGGGATATTGAGGAGCTCAGCCTGCATCAGAATAAATTAATTTATAATCTCGTGATTTTTTATCTTAAGCGGATTGAGGTTCATATTCATCTTGAGCTGAAAGGCCTTAGAAGTAAAATGCGGCAGCAGCAAATTCAAGTACTTAGCACTACGATGAATGCGCTGGGGGTTGAGGTAGAGTACAAGGTTCGGGGCTATATCCATCATTTTAAAATGCTGAGAAGCCTAGTGAAAGCGGAGCTTATGATTCTTCTGATGAAGCTATGGGAGGCATCCAGATGAAGAGCGTGCGCGAAAGGACTATTTTCTTGGCGGATTGCCAGAGCTTCTATGCCAGCATCGAGAAAGCGGATCATCCGGGATGCAAGGATAAGCCGGTGGCCGTAGCCGGAGACCCCGCTCGCCGTTCGGGAATTATTCTCGCCGCCTGCCCGATCGCCAAAAGCTTTGGGGTCACTACAGCGGAACGGTTAGGCGAAGCGATCCGAAAATGCCCCGAGCTCGTCGTCATGCGCCCGCGGATGCAGCATTACATTGATGTATCCCTGATGATTACGGACATTTATCGAGAATATACCGATCTGGTCGAAATTTTCTCGATTGACGAGCAGTTCCTCGACGTATCGGGAAGCCTGCATCTATTCCACGGCGACCCCCTCGCCATGGCCAGATCGATTCAGCAGAAAGTGCTGAAGCAGACCGGGGTATGGATTCGAGTCGGCATCAGCTCCAACAAAATGCTTGCCAAGCTGGCCACAGACATTTGGGCAAAGAAGAACGAAAGCGGGCTGTACATCCTGCCCAGCATTGACGTGCCGTCGGCACTCTGGCCGCAGCCGATTCCCAAAATGTTCGGAGTCGGCTCCCGGATGGCCGCTCATTTCGCGCGGCTCGGAATGCATCAGATCGGCGACATCGCCAGAACGCCGCTGCCCGTGCTGAAGGATAAATTCCGCGCCCGCTTCGGCAAGCAAAGCGATATTCAGGCGGAAGTGATGTGGAGAACGGCGAACGGACTGGATGATTCCCCGGTAACGCCGCGCACCTTTGATGCCGCACCGAAATCGGTCAGCCATATGATGACGCTGCCGAGAGACTATGCCGAGCCTGACGAGATCGACACGGTTTTGCTAGAGCTTGTGGAGGAAGTATGCCGGGATTGCCGGCGCAAGGGTTATATGGGACAGGTGATCACCGTCAACTGCCTATGCAGTCCCTATGATGCACGCATCGGCTTCTCCCGGCAAATGAAAATGCCGGATCCGACCCATCATACAAACACCGTGTATGAAGCCGCCAAAAAGCTGTTTTACCGTTACTGGAACAGCCTGCCGGTACGCCGGTTAGGCATTGGGCTTAGCGGTCTTGCGACAGATCGCGGCTATCAGCTGACTCTTTTCGAGGATCAGGTGAAGCTTCGCGCCTTGGATAAGGTAACCGATCAAATTAAAGACCGTTACGGCAGCGCGGCTATTGTCAGAGCTTCCTCATTGACGACATCGGGGCAAGCAAGAGAACGGGCACGTAAGATTGGAGGGCATTATAAATGAGTAAAAAGCTCGCGGGCAACGGCCTCTGGGAATCAAGCCGGATGATGCTTCCCCAGCACAAGGAGCAATCCTTATCGACTAGGGAGCAAGCAACAGCGGCGGCGAATGGAGCAGCGGGGATCCGAGCCCCTTCCCCCCCAACGGCCAAGGATATCGAGGTCATCAGACAATACATCATTCTGCCGGTCGCCCTTCAAATCGTTGAAAAGAAGAATAGAGAGGTCGAAAGATCCTCCCAGACCCTAAAGTCCCTATACGCTGTAGCGACCAAAGTGCTGGCCCAGCATATGAGAGAAGATATGCAGCGATGCC
Organism: Paenibacillus lentus; assembly: GCF_042714055.1. GTDB lineage: Bacteria > Bacillota > Bacilli > Paenibacillales > Paenibacillaceae > Fontibacillus > Fontibacillus lentus_A. The sequence goes on along the minus strand of NZ_JBHGVC010000003.1, from coordinate 388,490 downwards.
GCAAATCCCTGATAAAGCAGCAGATCCGCATCTTCGAGCCATCGACGGACGGCCTGGACATTCATTATCGGTTCGTATGCCGCGGAATTGAAGATGAGTTTACCATGACCAAGGATTTCCTGAAATCCCAGGTCAGCTTAGCGATTGGGCAGTATACGAACAATTTGATCGCGATTTTACGCGGAACGGGAAGCCGGTAATCCGGGCATTTTTACGGGCTGATGCAAGGGTACCTGTCCAGTTGTTCCTCCCTTCTTGCGCATATTTATAATGATATATTCGCCATAAATGTAAGTAGAAGTGGAGGTGAGGATTATGCTTGTACAGAAATATACACTGTCGCCGGGCACTTCCTACTCTACTCCTTATTACATCGCAAAAAGCGTCCGCCCAGGCCCAACCGTTATGATCGTTGCAGGCATACACGGCAAAGAAACCGGCAGCATTCAAGCGGCCCGCAAGCTCGTCGGCATGATCCGCAAGGATCAGCTGCGGATTCACAAAGGGAGCTTGATCATCGTTCCCACGGTCAATAAGAAGGCATACCGCCAACGTATTCGCGGTGTGCCGGACTTGAATCGCACCTTTCCCCGGAGTGCGGGCCAGGCGGCGAAGCATGCGTTGTCCGCAGCGCTGTTTGATGTAGCAAAACGCTATCATCCCTCCTGGTACCTGGATCTTCATGAAGCGAACGGCTTATCGCAGCGCAATGCCAATGTGCTGGGCCAAACGCTGATCACTAATCCGGGCAGCCGCGCCGTGCCTGTCGCCCGTAAAATCATCAAGGAAATCAACCGAACCATCGGCGCCAGCTCCCATTACTTCAACCTGCGGCGGCATGAACTCCCCGGCTCTTCCCGCACTGCCGCTGCTCGCATTTTGGGAGCCAGGGCGGTAACCGTGGAAACGGGCTGGAGCCTTCCTTTTTCAACCCGAGTACAATATCAAATCGACATCGTGCGCCGCTTTCTAAGCGAAGCCGGACTAACGAAGGGCTAGCGCTCTGCGTATAAGACAATCACATAAAAACCGTTCGCCCGAAAATGGACGAACGGTTTTTATGATTTACAGGCCTGTGGCCTTCTAGCCTATCTAAACATACCCCATAATTTAATCAGATGGAACGTATTGCGCGGATCAATCTTTTGGGCGATGACAAACTGGACGATTTGCTCCTCCTGCACGCTAGACAGTCGTTCATTCAGGATCGAAGCCGCCGATTTAACCAGCCGTCTCACCTTGCCCCGATCCTGTAAATCTGATTTTGTGAGGCCGTCAACAAGGCCTTTGATGCGCTCCTTTACAGCCGGGTTTTTCATTTTCAGTTTAATGCGCTCCACCAGCTGCGGACTAATGCCATACTGCTGATAACTCAAAGCTATGCCACACCTCCCGTCAAACGCTAATCCCCATTAATATATGACGGATAGGATGTACATGTTGCCACAAACCTGCAAGGTTCGAATATCCGCGGTTAACCCGGATCTATTTAAGGAACGAAATCGCTTCGTGCGTTTGTCCTAGTCTAGCTATCGTCTGCTCGTACTGCGTAGAAGCATAGGCGAAAAACAAAATATCGATGACGACGAGCTGCGCGAGACGAGAACCGGTAGCTCCACTGCGCAGCGTAGCTTCCGGCGCAAGCGGCGTATACAGCACCGTATCCGCCAATTCGGACACTTTATGGTTTCCGAACCGGGATATGCCGATGCTGTGCACACCATACTGCTTCGCCACGCGGAACAGCTGAACGACTTCCTTCGTATTGCCGCTGTAGGATACGCCCATAAATAACGCATCCGCTGGGGCGCTTGCCAATGCCGCAGCAAGTAAATGCCCGTCCTGCAGCGCAGATGCCTGTTTGCCTAGACGAAGCCATTTCTGGGCGGCATCCGCCGCAACGATTCCAGAAGCCCCCACCCCGTACATATAAATAACGGGGGCTTTGCGGAAAAGCCCGACGACTTCCTCAATCAGCTCCGGCTGCAAATGCAGCACTGTGTCCTGAATGGCCTGCAGGCTGTTGGCCACGGTTTTCTGGATGACATTTTGTACCGTTTCGCCATGCTCAATGTCGTAATAGCCCGGCTTCTGCGGCTTAGCATTGTCTACGGAGAGCCGTACCTTCAAATCCGGAAAACCGGTTAAACCGAGGGAGCGGCATAGACGGGTAATCGCTGCCGCGCTCGTCCCTGCTTTTTCCGCCATCGCATGGATGCTCAGCTTGGAAACCTGCTCAGGCGCATCTAAAATGTATTGGGCCGCCTTCCGTTCCGATTCCGGCAACTGCGGCAGCACAGCCTCGATTTGCACTACGATACTTCCCGTCACTCGTCATCTCCCCTGTCCTTGATTCTCTTACTTATTATGCTCTACAAGCATCTGCTTTGTAAAACCGAAGAAATAAGTAAGCAGGAATCCCGCAGTATAGGATATGAGCAGCCCGGCCAAATAAACCAGCACCGTCATTCCAAAATCCATCGGCCCTTTCATCAGTGGAATCAGAACCAGACCGGAAGGGCCGATGGCTACAGAACCGATGAACCGTTCCGACATGGCGAACAGCCCAAGCAGCGCTCCGCCAAAACCTCCGCCAAGACAGGCGGTAATGAAAGGACGGCCAAGCGGGAGACTGACACCATAAATCAATGGCTCTCCAATTCCAAGGAACCCGACGGGAAGTGCCCCCTTGATCAAATTCCGCAGCTTGGCGTTATGCTTCAGCTTAATATAAATCGCAATGGCTGAACCAACCTGGCCTGCCCCGGCCATTGCCAATATAGGAAGCAATGCTGTGTAGCCAACCTGGTTAATTAATTCGGCATGAATCGGAATAAGCGCCTGATGCAGTCCGAACATGACCAGCGGCAAAAATAACGAAGCCAATACAAACCCCGATAGCGGTCCGCCGTGAGCCAACAGCCATGTCGTGACCGTGCCGATGCCCTGCGATATGATTCCCGTAACCGGCATAAGGAAGAAGACGGTCAGCAGTCCGACAAGGAGCAGGGACAGCGTCGGCGTAACGATAATATCGATCGAAGCGGGAACGCGCTTCCGAATAAATCTTTCCACGACAGTGACCAGACCCGCAGCCAGAATGGCTCCGATGATCCCGCCCTGTCCGGCGTTTAAGCTGATCTCGCCAAAGAACGGATACGTATACGTAATCTTCGCGACGGCCGGAGCCACGATAATAGCGGCAACCGCCCCGCCCAGCGACGGCGTCCCGCCAAATTCCTTGGCGGCATTGATACCGGCGAAAATCGTCAAATACCCAAAGAATGCCGAGCCGATGACTCCGAGAATCGGCTGCAGCGTCAAGAGCCAGGCCGCCTCGTTCCCTGATGTGATCAAATTGTTCATCAAGCCGGCAATGCCGTTAATAATACCTGCCCCGACCAGGGCGGGAATGAGCGGAATAAAGATACTGCCGATTTTGCGCAGAAAATTTTTGAAGGGCGTATTGTTTTTCTTCTTCAGCGCAGCTTTAATATCATCATTTTTGCCCACAGAAGAATTGCCGGCACCAGAATTCCCGGTAGCAGGCGCTTCTCCTTTGTCTGCGCTGAACTCTGCCGTTTGCTGAAGAAGTTCGCCGAACTGCTCGGCCACTTTATTGACGACACCTGGTCCGAGAATGATTTGATAGGTCTCATCGTCGACTACTCCCAGTACGCCGTCCACCTGTTTCAGAGCTTCTTCATCAATTAGACTATGATCCTTCACACTGATACGGAGCCTAGTCATACAATTCGTAAATTGCTGCACATTGCCGGCCCCGCCGATCCGATCTATAATTTCTTGCGCCATTACTGCATACTTCTTCACCTGAGTCATCTGCTTAACCTCCCTTTTTAATGATGAAGCTTGAATGCCTGCCTACCCCTTGGCTCTATATTTACTGTCCGTCTACCGCCGGCCCAATAAAGCCTTGTGTCCGCTCCAGCTTCACCAGTGCCTCAGTGTAGGAGCAGCCCGTCAAAATCATAAGAATCGCGGGCTTCGACTTGTGCTCGGCCATGCTCAACGTCTTCTCCGCTGTCGCTAAATCGCATGACGTCGCCTCCATCACGATGCGTTTGGTCCGTTCCACCAGCTTCTCATTCGTAGGCTGAACATCTACCATCAAGTTGCCGTATACTTTACCCAGTCCGATCATGGAGGCAGTGGACAGCATATTGCAAATGAGCTTCTGAGACGTACCCGCCTTAAGGCGGGTAGAACCGGTAAGCACTTCCGGGCCGTTCTCCACCTCAATCGCGATGTCCGCCTTCGTGCTAATCTCCGCGCCTTTATTGCAGCTTACGCTGATCGTCACGGCGCCAACCTCTCGCGCGTATTCCAGACCGCCAATCACATAAGGCGTACGGCCGCTGGCGGCCAAACCAACTACGGCATCATTGCCTTTAAGCCCAAGCTCCCGCAAATCGGCGGCGCCTAGCTCCTTCCGATCCTCCGCTCCCTCTACCGCCTTAATAAAGGCGCTGCTTCCTCCGGCAATCAGACCTACGACTTGCTCCGGAGAAGTCCCGAAGGTCGGCGGGCATTCTACCGCATCCAATAGTCCAATTCTCCCGCTCGTGCCTGCCCCCATATAAATGAGCCGCCCTCCGCTGCGCAGGGCTTTCGTAATCGCCCGAACCGCTTCAGTGATCTGGGGAATTTGCTGCTTGACTGCCCCGGTCACTTTGGCGTCCTCCTCATTCATGACCGTCAACAGCTCATCTATATTCATGCGATCTAAATGCATGGTTCGTTCATTTCGGGTCTCCGTGGTTAATTTATCTAACATGGTGCCCACCTCCTTGTTATACTTGAAATCGCTTTCTTCAATGTCATTATATCGTGAGTGATACTAAATTTCAATATAAATTTTATTACTTAAAATATTATTTTAAAGCTTGACCCGTTTTCTTTTTTGCAACACTAAAAAATGCCCTTCGTAAACTAGGATAAGCTTACGTAGGGCATTTCTTGCATTTCCTATTAACTTTTGATTCAATCGATCAATTCGCCTTGAAAAACCTGCTCCCGCTGCAAGTACCCACGCAGCGGCTCATACTGCGGCGACGTCCAGAAGGACTCGTCGCCGACCAAGCGGGCGGCATCGTCCCGAGCCGCCTCCAGCACCGCGAAATCGCTGACCATGTCCGCGATTCGGAATTCCGGCACCCCGCTCTGCTTGGTGCCGAAAAAATCCCCGGGACCGCGCAGCTCCAGGTCCCGGCGAGCCACTTCGAAGCCGTCGTCCGTCTCGGTCATGACCTTCATGCGTTCCTGACCGACCTCCGACTTCGGCTCGGCGATGAGCACGCAGTACGAAGCGTGCTCCCCCCGGCCTACCCGGCCGCGCAGCTGATGAAGCTGCGACAGGCCGAAGCGATCCGCATCCATCACGATCATCAGCGTCGCGTTCGGCACATCCACGCCAACCTCTACCACGGTCGTCGAAACGAGCAACTGCACTTCATTGTCGTAGAACGAACGCATCACCTCGTCCTTCTCGGCCGCGGTCATCCGTCCGTGAAGCAATCCGACCTTGAAGTGCGGGAACGCCTGCTGCATCGATACATACAAATCGATCGCATTTTGCACATCCAGCTTTTCGGATTCCTCAATCAGCGGGCAGATCAGATAAGCCTGCCTTCCCGCGGACACCTCGCGCTGGATGAACCCAAGCACCCGATCCATCATATGATGCTTCACCCAATAGGTCGAAATCGGCTTCCGGCCCTTCGGCCGCTCCGACAGCGTGGATACGTCCATATCTCCAAAGGCCGTAATCGCCAGTGTACGGGGAATCGGCGTTGCTGTCATCGTCAGCACATCCGGGTTAAAGCCTTTGCGCCGCAAGATGCTGCGCTGGTTGACGCCGAACCGATGCTGCTCATCGGTCACGACCAGACTGAGCGAACGGAAGAACACATCCTCCTGTATGAGCGCATGGGTACCCACGACGATGTCCGTCAGCCCCATCTGCAGCGAAGCGGTCAAGTCCTTGCGCTTGCGCCCGGTCACGCTTCCCGTTAGCAGACCCACGGTAATGCCGAACGGCTCAAACAACCGGGACAATGAGCGCATATGCTGCTCCGCCAATATTTCCGTCGGCACCATGAACGCGCCCTGATGTCCCGACTTGACAGCCGCGTACAGCGCGATCGCCGCGACGACTGTTTTCCCCGAGCCTACATCCCCTTGCAGCAGACGATTCATGCAGAATGGCGAGCGCATGTCCTGCAGAATCTCAAGCTCGACCTTCTTCTGCGCATCCGTCAGCTCGAAGGGGAGACTTCGCACGAACTCACGGATCGTCGCATTATCGACTTCATGCTTTACCCCGTCCATCCGTTCGTGATTCATCGCCCGATAGGCCTGCAGCTTTAGCTGGAACAGGAACAGCTCCTCATACACCATTCTCCGCCGCGCCTGCTGTCCTTCCTCGCTGTCCTGCGGCTGATGAATGCGCCAAATCGCTTGGCGCCTCGGCATCAGATCATACTCGCGCAGCAGCTCCGGCGGCAATATTTCCGGAATCATCTCCCCGTATTGCTGTAGAGCCTGCCCGATCGTCTTGCGCAGCCAGGTCTGCGTAATTTTCCCGCCTACCGAATATACCGGCTGCAGGCTTCCGCTGCGCAGCGTACCGCGGTCGGGAAATTCCGACTCCGACACCGTCAACTGGCTGCGCCGCTGATCCCATTTGCCCGTCAGCACGATTTCCCGCCCGGCCGTCAGCTGATCCTTTAGAAAGTGGCGGTTAAACCAAGTGGCCGTGAACATCCAATCCTCGGCAACCATTTTGCACGTCAGCCTCGACTTCCGGCCATAGCGCTGCAATACGGGCAACCCCATGATCTTGGCCTGGACGGTAATCCGATCACCGTCCTTCACCTCCGCTAACGAGCGCAGCCGATAATCCTCGTACCGAAACGGATAATATTCCATTAAATCATTTACCGTAAAGATGCCAAAGGCGTGAAGCTCTCCTTCTTTGAGAGCACTCACGCCGTTAACCTGCTTTACCGGAATTTCATTCAAATCCAAATTCATTCCAATCCCTCGCTTCAAGCCGGCCACACGAAAATAGCTACCACTCCCGGGCCGGTATGTGAACCTACGACTGCGCCGATGTCCGTACGAACCACCTCATGCAGCGTAAAATGCCGGGACAGTAAATCCACGAACTCCTGCGCAAGCTCCGGATTCACACCGTCGCAAACCGCGACATTCAAATCCTTATGATTGCCGAAATCGTTTACGAACAGCTCAATGACCCGCGATACCGCCTTCTTGCGGCCTCTCGCCTTATCTACCGCGTAGATGATGCCTTCCTGATCTACCGAAAGAATCGGCTTGATGTTCAACAGCGTGCCAAGAATAGCCGCCGCTTTGCCGATCCGTCCGCCCTTTTGCAGGTATTCCAGCGTATCGACCAGGAAATACAGCCTGCGGCTGCGGCCAAGACGTTCTACTTCCGACTTGATCTCTTCTACGGAAGCTCCCTTCCGGGCCAGTCTTGCCGCTTCGACCACCTGAAGACCAAAGCCGTAGGAGGCACACAGAGAGTCAATGACCGTAATGTCGAGCTCTTTTCCCGCCTCCTCCTCCAGCATCGTCTTCGCAAGCATAGCCGACTGGTACGTTCCGCTCATGCCGGAAGAAATATGAATCGAAACGATCGGCGAGCCCGGGTTGGCCTCCAACAAATTACGATACACTTCAGCATATTGAGACGGAGAGGTCTGGGAGCTCTTAGGCAGTTCACGTGACTTCGTCAGTTTATCGTAAAATTCCTCCGCAGTGATGTCGATACCTTCCAGAAAGGATTCCTCGCCAAATGAAAGACGCATCGGTATAATCCGGATGCCGTATTCCTCTACCGTGGATTTCGGCACATCGGCCGTACTATCTGCAACGATGACAACCTGGGTCATGAGATCTCCATCCTTTCAACTCTCCCTGTCGTTCCTAGGCATAGCCTAAGATTCTACAGAAAATAAATAATAATATATCGGCTGACCGCCGCTGTGGGTTTCCACCTCGACGTCGGGATAATTCTCATGGATCCAGGCTACTAGTGTATTCGTCATCTCAGGCGTAGATTCCTCGCCGACAAGAATCGTTACGATCTCATCGCCGCCCTCCAGCATTCTGGAGAGCAGAACCTGACTCGTCTCCAGCAGCCCTGCTTCCGTTGCTACAATTTTGGAGTCGGCGATACCGATATAGTGTCCGGCCGTAATCTCCAGATCATCAAACACCGTATCGCGGACAGCATAAGTGACCTGCCCCGTCCTCACATGCTGAACGGCGTTCATCATGCTATCACTGTTCGACTCGACGCTCTCTTCCTCCTGAAATGCGAATGCAGCGGCGATTCCCTGCGGGATGCTCTTGCTTGGAATGACCGTAACCTCGCGCTCGCCCTCCAGAAGATCACGCGCTTGCTGAGCGGCAAGCACGATATTCGAATTGTTCGGCAGAACAAATATATGCTGAGCCGAAATCGAATGAATGGCCTTCACGAAATCCTCTGTGCTCGGATTCATCGTTTGGCCTCCAGATAAAACAACATCAACGCCTAGACTGGTAAAAATATCGGATATGCCTTGCCCCGAAGCTACGGCGATAAAACCATAAGGCGCCAGTTCATCCGCCGGCATCTCTGCACGTTCAGCTTGACGCAGGCTCTCCGCCGGAATATCGGCAAACAATTCCGGCATCGGAGCCGCATCCATCCCAGCAGACAACAAATCGCGATGCTGCTCTCGCATATTCAAAATGTGAATCTGCGTAATTTCTCCATGACGCAGAGCTAAATTCAACACCTCGCCCGGCGCTTTGGAATGCACATGTACCTTGATGACTTCATCATCAGCGATAACGATAATGGAATCCCCATTTTTTGACAGCGCTTCCCGGAACTGATCTTCGTTAAATGGCGTATCTTTGGCCTCACCCAGCGTACGATTGATGAAAAATTCCATGTCGTACAAAAACTCGATATCCTCCGTCTCCAGTCTAGCCTGAGCGGAAATCGGAGCATCCGGCGCAACTCGAGGCGCCGCAGAAGCCGATTCATTGGCGGTAACAGCTTGTCCCTGTACAGGCGCTGCCGTCGGCACGGTTCCGGTTCCGTTTGTCAATACTTGTAAAAATCCTTCATAAATATATACTAGTCCTTGTCCACCGGAATCCACGACACCGACCTGCTTCAGAACAGGCAGCAGTTCAGGCGTATGAGCCAACGCTTCCTTGGCCTTGGCCAGCACCTCCGTCATCAGCTCCGTTATATCCGTCGTCCGTCTGGCATAAAACACGGCATGCTTGGCCGCTTCCTTGGCAACGGTAAGGATCGTCCCTTCTACGGGCTTAACAACGGCTTTATAAGCGGTATCCACTCCGCTCTGCAATGCAGCGGCAAATTGAATCGTATTCAATTCCTCGTAAGAAGCTGCGTAGCGGGCAAACCCGCGGAATAACTGGGATAATATAACGCCCGAGTTGCCGCGTGCGCCCATCAGCAGACCTTTCGACAACACGCCCGCCCGGGTGCCTATGCCTCCAGTACCATTGTTTTTCAACTCAGTCACGCCTGCAGTCATCGTCAAATTCATGTTCGTTCCGGTGTCTCCATCGGGAACCGGGAACACGTTTAGGGAGTTGACATGCTCGGCATGCTGGTGAAGCCTCTCCGCCCCGGCCAGTACCATGGCGGTAAAATCTGTTCCATTCAGAGAACGCTTACTCAATGAAAATTCCCCTTCCTAGCTTGATACACGTACGCCTTGAACCGAGATGTTGACATACGCCACTTCAAGTCCAACGACTTCGGTTAGTACATATTTCACTTTTTGTTGTATGTTGTGTGCGACCTCGGAAATTTTCGTGCCATAACTAACTATAATAAAAAGATGAATCGACAATTGATTATTCTCCAGGTTCACTTCCACACCACGGGCCAGATTCTCTCGCCCAATCAATTCGGCGAAACCGTCCTTGAACTGTTTGCGACTTGCCATTCCTACCAATCCATAACATTCCATGGCGGCCGATCCGGCGATTATCGCTATTGCTTCTTCGGAAATATGGATTGCCCCATACTCCGTATTTAATTCGATAGCCACGTCCGCATCCACTCCTCCCCCAAAATTATTATGGACTAATCAACATTGTACTATAAGAAGAAAGAGAAATAAATAAAAGAAGAGGAATGAAGCTAGAAATAAAGTTAAGTCACTGGTTGACGCCGCTTTTTTTACTGTGATATTATAGATAAGTGTTGTTTTAAGAGGTTGTAATTAGGAGGTGTAATCAATGTCTCGCAAATGTTATGTGACAGGCAAGCGCCCAAGCACAGGTAACCATGTATCCCACGCAAACAATCACAATAAGCGTTCTTGGGGCGTGAACGTACAAAAAGTCCGTATTCTTGTAGACGGTAAACCGAAACGCGTATACGTTAGCACCCGGGCTTTGAAATCCGGTAAAGTAACTCGCGCATAAGGGTTGTAATAAGTATATAGACAAAAAGCACCTTTTCTAAATAGAGGTGCTTTTTTTGTGCCCCGCTACCTGCTCCGCCCGGTGAGGGACGCCTCGTGACAGGCGGGAATTGGGCCGCGTCCTTCCCGCTTTGACTTGGCGCATGCCCTTCCCCTAATTTTTCTGAAACGTGTTCAATACCGCTTTGACGAATCCACCCAAAAATTTAGGCAGCTTGAATGTATAAAATTTCATCCTTCACCCTCCCCATCATTCTCATGCCTTCACCTATAGTCTATGTTCCAAGTCTGCTTCCCGTGTATTGAGGACACAAAAAAAAGGTTACATGAGAACCCTGCTCATGTAACCCATTGTATGCGAAACAGCCCATCCCTATACCAACCTGATAAGATGATTCACTAGAAACGCTTCACGCTGTCACGGATCTCGGATATCGCAGCGGCGCGATCCTTATGGCCGAATACGGCGCTCCCGGCAACAAGCACATCTGCTCCTGCCTCAACGACGAGCGGAGCCGTAGCGGCAGTAATTCCTCCGTCTACTTCAATATGCAGCCCCGTTAATCCCAACTGCTCTCTCCACTCGGCGATTTGTGATATTTTGCGTAGTGTCCCTGGGATGAAGGCTTGTCCACCGAACCCCGGGTTCACGGTCATGACAAGAACAAGATCGATATCCTCGATGATCTCGCGAACAGCCATTGCTGGTGTTGCCGGATTAATCGCTACCCCTGCTTTAATGCCCAAGCTTTTTATTTGCTGGATGACGCTGTGCAAATGAACGCAGGCCTCGGCATGAACCGTAATCAGGTTCGCTCCAGCCTTCGCGAATGCATCGATATATCGCTCCGGGTGCTCAATCATTAAATGCACGTCCAGCAGCAGCTTCGTATGGGGGGCAACAGCTCCCAGCACCAGCGGCCCGAACGTGATGTTAGGTACAAAATGGCCGTCCATGACATCGACATGAAGCCAGTCGGCTCCGCTTCTCTCCACCTCAGCTACTTCTTGAGCCAACTTACCAAAGTCTGCAGACAAAATAGACGGTGCTATGTTGATTTTCTTCATGAAGTTAGTACCTCCGTTTTTTATCTTTCATTTCTTCATAGAATTGCACGTAATTCTTGTAGCGGCAGGCCATAATATCGCCTGCCTCCACCGCGACTCTAACCTGGCATCCCGGTTCATGCAAATGGCTGCACCCTCGGAATTTGCATTGCTCCGCATAGTCGCCGAATTCGATAAAACAGGATGAGAGCTCCTCGATGCCCAGCTCCAGGAAATCCAGCTGGCTGAACCCGGGAGTATCTGCGACGTACCCCCCATTATCCAGCTCGATCAGTTCCACATGGCGCGTCGTATGGCGGCCGCGGCCGAGCTTTAAGCTTATTTCGCTCGTTTCCAGGGACAATCCCGGCAGCATCGCATTCAGCAAGGATGATTTGCCCACGCCGGATTGCCCGGCAAACACGCTGATTTCGCCAGCCAGCCGCTCCTTGACCTCATTTGTTCCGGCTCCGGTCAAGGAGCTCGTTACGACGACCTCATAACCAACCTTCCGGTAGATCTCTCTCACTTGCCTCGTTAAATCGCGATCCTCTTCATTTGCATCCTCATCCAGCAAATCTTCCTTCGTCAGACAAATGAGCGGACGAAGTCCCGCATGCTCGATATGTACGAGGAATTTATCCAGCAGCTGCAGGTTGAGGTTCGGTTCCTTCACCGAGAATAGCAGAACCGCATGCCTGGCATTAGCAATGGGCGGACGGATCAATTCCGTTTCCCGAGGCAATATTTCATCCACCGTGCCTTCCCCGTTCTCGGTTGGCGTATATAGAACCCTATCGCCTACAAGCGGAGTAATCCCTTTTTTCTTGAAAATGCCGCGGCCCCGGCATTGGAGAGTATTCTCCTCTGCCGAGGCTAGGGGCTTTACATAATAATATCCGCTTAATGCCTTAACAATTAAACCTTCAGGCATGCTGCCGGCCTCACTTTCGTCTCTGTCTGTCTATTGTTTAGTAACTGCCGTTTCGACTTTTATTCCCTTTTCCATTCCCCTTGCCGTTGTTCTTGTTCTTATTGTCTTTTGCCGCCTGCGCTACAGCTCCATGATCAATCCACCCGGTGTCCGGGTTTTCAATCCCGTCCTCTTCCCAGTCATTGTAAGAGTTCTCCTCGTATTGATTTCCCGGAAGCTGTGGTACAGGAACCGTTCCCTGCTTGGCATCAATATAGGAAACAAGATAGGTATCAAACAATTCGCCGTCCCGGATGACAGAGACCGCGCCGTTTTTGTTTGGTGCCAATACCAGGTCTACAGAGAAGGTTTGGGTCGTATTGATCGTTTTCGTGCCCCATTCTCTGTTATCACCCCGTGCGTCTCCGTAAACGATGCGAATTTTGCTGTTCTTGCCTTCCTCTACTGGCGCAGCTGGAACTTCAAATGTGTAGGTAATGGCTTCCGGCGGATAACCCGAGCTTACCGTCAGCACCATTTCGGTTCCCGGCGTAGCCAAGCTGTTCGGCGCGAACGGCCATTGCCCGATGACTTCGCCTGCTTCTCTTTCAAAGCTCGGCTCCGTCTTGATGCCGTCCTTGGCTAGCTTCAGGCCTAGCTCCTTGATTACGGCCTCCGCTTCTTCCTGTTTCATACCTATCAGGTTGCGCATGTTAAATTCCTTAACGCCCTTGCTCACTTTAAGCGTAATGCTTTCCGTTGCGGGATCATATTCGGACTCTGCATCCGGGCTTTGGCCGATGACTTTGCCTACCTCTTCTTCGCTGAACTCCTCAGTCTGGCTGATCCGATCCTTATCGACCCCGGCCTGAACGAGCTCGGCCACGGCTTCCTGATAAGTCTTTCCAGTAAGGGGCGGCATTTTCTCCAGCGGCTTGGCTGTGCTTACTTTTAAATCTATAATTGCGCCTTCCTTAACCACTGCGCCTTCCGGCCTGCTCTGATCATAAACGATTCCTTCATCAAAGCCTTCCTTGTATTCCGGTTTTACAACACCGACAGCCAACCCGTTATCCTGCAAAGTTCGTGTTGCCTCATCTTCGTTCAAATTAATGACATTCGGAACCTTTACATCAGGCACAGTGAAGGTCTTGTTCACATACCACACGACTCCTGCCATCGCCACAAGCAGCAATACAGTCAGACTTACCCACAAAACGGGTTTAGACCAGAAGCTCGTACTTTTTTTCGGCTCCTGCTTATCTTCATCCGCCTGCGAATCCCTGGACAGCTTGGAACCGCTTCTAGCGTTCGATGTCATTTGAGGTTTAATCGCCGGAACGATCCGGGTGCTGTCCTCGTCATCATCATCCATAAATAGTAGCTTGGATTCTGTACGTCGTTCAGGCAGCAGGCACGTCTCTAAATCAAGCAGCATTTCTTTGGCGGACTGATAGCGTTCACCCGGATTTTTGCGCATTGATTTCAAAATAATATTCTCGACGCTTTGCGGAATCATCGGATTCACGGAACGCGGCTCCTCAAAATGCTCCTGCAAGTGCTTTAAAGCAACACTGATCGGACTTTCTCCGAGGAAGGGAAGACGCCCCGTCAGCATTTGATACAGCACGATACCCAGCGAGTACAGATCCGATTTCTCCCCCGTGGCTACTCCTTTCGCATGCTCCGGGGAAAAATAATGCACCGAGCCTACGACGGAGCCCGTCTGTGTAATCGTCGTTGACGTAACTGCACGGGCAATACCAAAATCGGTTACTTTGACCCGGCCATTCCGGCCGATTAATATGTTATGAGGCTTAATATCGCGATGAATGATTTGGTTATGATGGGCATGATCCAGCGCATCAGCGATTTGCGATGCAATGCGAACGGCCTCGTCCACCTGCAGCGGTGCACGCTCCTTAATAATTTCATTCAGATTCTGGCCTTCTACATATTCCATGACAATATAATGAATATCATCTTCCTGTCCTACATCATAGACGCTCACTACGTTCGGGTGCGACAAAGACGCAGCGGACTGCGCTTCCCGCCGAAATCGGCGTATAAATTCCTCGTCGTTCACAAATTGTTGACGCAGCACCTTAATCGCTATATTGCGATTGAGTAGAATGTCATGCGCTTTATAAACCAGCGCCATTCCTCCGCCGCCAATTCGTTCGATAATTTGATAACGGCCGCCCAATTCGTGTCCGATCATGAATTCCACTCCTTTATGCTTGACCCGGATAGTTCTTGTTGTTCAAGCAGGGCAACGGTAATGTTATCGTCGCCACCCGCATTCAAGGCAAGCTGAAGCAGGCGATTAGCCCGATCCTCTAAGGAGAGATCGTTCAATCCCAGCGTAAGGGTCATTTGTTCCGTTGTTACATAGTTACTGAGTCCATCGCTGCAGAGCAGCAGAATATCCCCGGCTTCTAAAATAATATGGTCTAAATCGACCTCTACCTTGGCATCCGTACCCAGCGCTCTCGTCAGCACATTACGCCGCGGATGCACACTGGCTTCCTCTTCGCTGATCTGTTTGTTCTTGACAAGCTCATTCACCAGCGAATGATCCTCCGTCAGCAAAATAAGATCGTCCTGCCGGTACTGGTATGCCCGGCTGTCGCCAATATGGCCGACGACCCCTTCCTGGCCGC
Organism: Paenibacillus lentus; assembly: GCF_042714055.1. Lineage (GTDB taxonomy): Bacteria > Bacillota > Bacilli > Paenibacillales > Paenibacillaceae > Fontibacillus > Fontibacillus lentus_A. Next base: position 373,359 of record NZ_JBHGVC010000003.1, on the reverse strand, counting down.
TGAGAAGCACGGCAACAACGGTCGTACCCATGTTGTGGTATTCATCATGTTCTGAGGCTTTGCGGAAAACAACTTCATTTGCATGTAAAATCGCTTTTTTCAGCGCTTCGGCGCATGCCTGTACAGATAGGCCCGGGGCCAAGGAAACGATATCCTGAGTTATCGTCTCTATCGCCAACTGGCTGGCCGTATCCCCTGCCTGGTGACCGCCCATGCCATCGGCGACAATGCCTAACGTATATCCCTGTTCAAGGCAGGAAACCCAGGCGCTATCCTCATTCACAGGGCGAACGCGCCCAACATCACTTACATACACCATTTTCATCGAACCAGATCACCTCGCACCAGACTCCATATGCTTCGCTCGCAGTTGGCCGCAGGCCGCTGCAATATCATGTCCTTGCTCACGGCGGATCGTAACGTTAATGCCCTTATCCGCCAAAATACGCTGAAACTGAAAAATATCATTTCTTGAGGTTCTGACATATTTTCGCTCCGGCACGTGGTTGACAGGAATCAAATTCACATGGCAGAGCATGTCCTTGAGTACTCCGGCTAGCTCTTCCGCATGCTCCGGCTGATCGTTGACACCGCCAATCAATGCATACTCAAACGTAATTCTACGCCCGGTCTTGGCCAAGTAATAACGCAGCGCCTCTATTACATCGTCAAAAGGAAAACGGCGATTTACCGGCATCAATTTAGAACGCAGTGCATCGTTAGGCGCGTGAATGGAAATCGCCAAATTAATTTGCGTTTCTTCATCCGCGAACTTGTAAATGTTCGGAACGATTCCGCTCGTCGATACTGTAATATGCCTTTGTCCGATATTCAAGCCCTTGTCATGAATCATGGTTCTCAAAAAGTTCATCGTGGCATCATAATTTTCGAACGGTTCCCCGGTTCCCATAATAACGATGCTGCTCACCCGCTCGCCGCGAGCGTCGAGAATCTTCTGGGCCTGCACGACTTGAGCGACGATCTCTCCTGCGGTGAGATTCCGCTTTAATCCACCGAGCGTAGAAGCACAGAACGTACAGCCGACCTTACAGCCGACCTGCGTCGTTACGCATATGCTGTTGCCGTAGTTATGCTTCATGATAACCGTCTCAATGGCGTGATCGTCATGAAGTCCAAACAAGAACTTGACCGTTCCGTCCTTCGATTCGAATTTAGTGATCTCATTCAACGTGACAAAAGCGAACTGATCATCCAGCTTCTGGCGGAGCGATTTTGACAGGTTAGTCATTTCCTCAAAAGAGTTTACACGCTTTACATAGAGCCAATCAAAGATTTGCCCTCCGCGAAACGCAGGCTCTCCTTGCTCAACGGCCCATTCTCGCAGTTGTTCAAAAGTATAATCGTATATAAAAGGTTTCATCTTCACACACCTGTCCTATAGTATATCGTATGCAGCTGCCCACTCATTCTTCCTATTTTAGCACAAATCATTTTTACACTAAAGTGCGACAAGTTTCAAGCCTTCCTGCCAGCTTCCATATGGACGAAAAAAGAAAGCCGAGCATTCTCCGGTGAACCGGCTCGAAGATCGGCTAAGACTATTTAACTATAAAATTAATGCGTGACCATCGGGCTAAAATCATCGCGGCTAGAGAGGTTGGCATGATACAATACGACGTCCCCGTCCTGCAGCCGGTAGGTCACCCCGAAGGGATCCGTCACGCTGCGGGCAAAGCCCTCCATCTGGTGCCACTGATTTATCAGCGGCCCATGGATATACTGCAAATGCGGCTCATCGGCTTTGCCTTCCTGTACCGTTTCCAGGTTAAAATTGACTACAATATAACCGTTCTTCAAAAAGATCGGCGACTTGTCCGTGAGCCCCCGGTGAGTTCGTCCATAATCCGCGACATTCGTCCCGGTTTTTACCGCGTACAGATCGGCAGGCAGGCTGTACTCGCCATACCATTTCTGGACGGCAGCATTGACTCGGCTCGGGTCGACCCCTGCCGGATTGTTCCCTTTCGGCCCGATCAGGGTTCGGACGCCTTCCGGAAGACGAAGCAAGCTTAAGCTGCCGACCATTGTCTTGCGCTTCGCAGCTATGTTGATATAATGGTTCACAAATTGCGGGCGCCCGATGCTGGCGATTTGGTCAAATGTGTATTCATGGTCGTATTTATAGAGGGCCGTATCTGTCAGCTCCTCTACAGGGACATTGCGCAGGCGCTCATTCAGGATGACGTACCGGGCCACTTGGTCACTGGGGGAACCTACTTTAACATAGCTTTTACCGCTCATATGGTAATACAGGTCAACGGGCGTTCGAGATCCATCCTCCGCGCTGATGAAATAAAAGCTGGGCGTAATTTTGATTCCATCCTCCCGCCCAAACATATTTCCTTTTGTCTTTAGATCGAACTTGAAATGATACCCTGTCTTAATCGAGGCGTTCTTATATAAAGGATGGCTTCCCGGGCGAATCGGCAGGGTGAATTTGGGCGTTATTCCTCGGGGTGCCCCATCAATGCCGCTGAGCCCCACCCAATAGGCGGTTCCTGTCGGCTGGCTGCTCCCCTTCGCCGTTCGAAATACCGTTTCCCAGTTGTAATCGGCAATATCCGTAACTCGAAAATCATAGATTCGTCCGATGACATCTACAGCCACGGTGTCAAAGGCAATATGACGGGTCAAATCCAGGTTGGCATTCATTTGGTGACTTGCCCCGGAAGGAGCATTATGCGCAATGGTTCGGAACTCGACATCGTAAAATCCTTCGTCCACCCACACCGGCAGGAAGAAAGGGTATGTTTCCTGGGATTTCTCAACCTCGATCCAGGTATTTTTCGGATAAAATTGATTTTTGGAGCCGTTATAGACATCAAACGGAAACCTGACCTGCTTGCTGCCGATGTATTTCAAGTAATTGCGGTTCCCGTAGCCAAAATAACTCGTATGCTGCCCCGAGTTCGGCATTTCAATCGTAAACGGCCGATCCAGGATCACGGCAGAGCGCCCTGCAGCAGGCTTCGTTTTCTGGTTATGTGCCCGATCATCCGACACGTCGGGATAAATGACTACAGGTGTATGTACGGTAATTGGGTTGATGCCATAAATGGGATAGTTCTTTTCTCCGGCGCCGCTGATTTGGACATAATACACCGTTCCGGTGCTGGGCTGCTGGGCTCTATTCGTCTTAGTCATAGGAATGACATGTCCGGGACTGTACAGTATATTGTCGCCCGTTACGGGAGCCGTTGGGATCGGCGATGGAGCTGGCCCGCTTCCTGTTGTCACCGTCCCGCTCATGAGGGTCTGGTTATTGAACGTAAACGTATCGTTCCATACCTGGACGCTTACCGCTGATCGGGCGGCTGCTTCGGGATCCCCGTTGTGGCTGACACTGACACTCGGAACGGAAGAAGGCTCATAGTGATGGGTCTGTGCTGTGGCGTAATAAGGGGCAGTGTACCCGCTAGGAGGTATCCGGATGCCGTTAGACTCGAAAGCATAATTTTGCAAGGCGGCTTCTTTAATGCCATAGACCTCAACATATGAGATGATCCAATAGGAATATTCCTTATCTACCTGGACTTGCACGGTTGAGGGCTCGCCAGGCTCCTCATCCGGAGGCGGCGGGGGCGGCAGGACGGTCACATCAACGGTAAACGTACATTGCCCTGTCATTTGCTGATAACCGAACTTATGCAAATAGTTTTTTGTCCACACATTTCCGTATAGGCTTTCTGTCGTCGGTATTCCGTCGAGCACATTAAACCGCTCGCTTCCCCGGGAATCTGCCTTTATGACCGCACTGACATTCGGGCTGAAATCTTCCCCCGTTATGGATCTTCCTGGTGAAGGTGACGTACAGACCACCCCAGGCTCTGCCGGATCAAGATCTGGGTCAGGATCTGGTGCTGGTGTATTGCCCACAGTAATCGTGGCTGTCCCTCTCAGCCAATACGGCCCTTTTTTCCATGTAGCTGAGATCGTAGTCGTTCCCTTAGAAATCGCAGTAACTTTGCCATCGTTATCTACAGCAGCTACTGATTCGTTACTGGATGCCCAAGTTGTTTCTGCTGCGGTAGAGACATTAAACCATTTGTCATTCCAGTCCGACATGGTATACTCTAACGTTCTAACCTCGGCTTTCATATCTTTCGTTTCGTTTATTTGTAAGGCGGCATTTTCCAATACGCGAATTTGTTTTTTTTCAACCACGTATCCGGTGTAGAAAACGTCCATGGGTATGTAATATTCGGCCATGAACTTGGGTGCTCCATCAGCTCGAACAGAATATTGGTATTTAAGGGTTTCGTTTAAAGGATAGCCAGTATATACTTTGACATTAGCTAAAATCTCTCCTCTGTTAAAGCTTGGTTTATTTCCGATTGGTTCATAGGAGCTATCCTCTAATCTCCATTCCATATCCTCAATAGATAATGCTCTTACAAAAGTATTCAGAAAAGTATTATCCGACGAGTCCCTCAGCGACTCTGGAGCATATTGACTCATATCTAGTATTTCTTCAGTTTGTTTTTTAAGGGGTAAGGCATTATCTCCACTACTGTAAGTACCAGTTTCTATCATTGTATTTCCAAATGTAGCTCTCCAAATATCTGTATCTGACTGTACCCATACAACTTTAGGTCTAGCCAGTGCCTTCCCCTTAACTTCTACCTTAACTGTTTGCATATAAACAGGTCCGTCTGGTGTTACCTCTATTCCTACCGTTGGATGACCATTTTCAAATCCGTCAGCAAGTGACAGAATAGAAAATGACATTTGGATAAGGCCTACTATTAAAAAAACGGCCGTCCATTTTTTCATGTTTTCATCCTCATTTTATTTTTTTTTGGTAATTACATATGATTTGTCATCCGTTTTAAATTCGTCCCATTTTAGATTAGGAGTAATATTACTTTTAACCCATAGTGTTATTCCATCGACAGTGTTATGAGTTTCAAAAAACTTTTTTGCCTCAAAATTAGGAAGTGTTAAATAACCATATTTTTTGGGGTTCTCATTTCCTACCCTACCACTCCCTAAAAGAGGCGACATAGCACCATTCATATAATCTCCCAAATCAAACTCACTTGCCTTTGGATAAATAGTCATTTGCATAAATACACGATAATTTCCAGGCTTATCAATCCGCTCAATATAATCCGTCTCGTCTACAAACAACGGCGCATAAATACTGTTTATATCCTTGAAATCCTCCGTATCTACGACAATATAATTGTGAAGCTTCAAGGTGCCGGCATTATTCTTAAACGTATAAGTCTTATCCACCACATCATTAAAGGACGTATTTCCCGTCGTAAAAGGGCTAATGGTTTCGAGGTTGGTTCGTTCCGTACCTACCTGTCTCAGCTCCTGAAGCCCTAAGAAATGATCTGCCTGCTGAGCGCGAACACTTTTAAAACTAAGCAAGATGGTAGCCGTCTCAGCACGTGTTGCATTGTTATCCATGCCAAAAGAACCGTCCGGGTAACCGCTTAAAAGCTTGGTTCCCATAGCTACAGCAATATAAGACGATTTAGACTCCGGTATTCCCGGATTAAAATATTCCTTTACCGGAATAACTGTTGTCTTTGTGTCCTCCAAAGCCTGCTTATAACCCGAATCTGCCACAGCCAAACCCGAGGCCATCCATTTCGCGATTTCAAAGCGTGTAATGGGGGTATTCGGTTTGAATCCATTAGGATAATCACTTGGCTGGATGAAGCCAAACGATATCGCGCGTTTAACCTCTGCTTCACTCCAGTGGCCAGCTAGATCAGTAAAGCTCGCCGTTGAATTTACGCTCACCTCCCCCTTCGACACACGCGCCAGCAATGCCGCAAACTCTGCACGAGTAACGGTAGCGTTAGGCTTAAACGTCCCGTCTGCGTAACCCTTAAAGTAACCTTTATCTACCGCCGTCTCAATTGCTTTCTTGGCCCAATGATTGGATTGGACATCCTTAAAATCAGTGCCGGCAGCTTGAGTCTCCGCAACAAAACTAGCATGAATAGAAAAAATAAGGCCTGCCACCAATACCACGATCTGCTTTCTCATCCTTTACCCACTTCCTTATTAATTTTCATGAAATATTAGGTTCTTTTCCCATAGTATCCCTCCTCTTACTTCGACCTCACAGGACTAAAGACCTCCTTTCAAATGGATAAATTGATAAATTAAGGAATTTAGTCTATAAAAAATAAGCACACCTCTTCTAATCGCTCCGTGCGATTCAAGAGATGTGCTTCATCTGCACCTTATTATATAAGATATTTTCTGGTACGTAAATCCCATTTTCCACCAGGAGTTAATTAGGCATTTACGCGTTTCGTTAAACGAACGATATAAAAACCGTCTGAATGATAATGCTGCGGCAGGATTTGTAAGCCGATAGTTCCACCGGTTTTCCCGGTTTCTCCATCTTCCCTGCCCGCCTCCCGGCTAAATCGTTGCCATTCAGGCAGCTCCGGAGCTGGTTCGAACTCAGGATGTCGAGCAAGAAATTGCTTTACCATCTCTACGTTCTCGCTGGGTTCAATCGTGCAAGTGCTATAAACGAGCACTCCGCCCGGCTTGAGAAGTACGCTTGCCCTATCAAGTAAATCACGCTGTATTTTAGTGATTTCCTTAATATCCTCCGCTGTTTTGGTCCATTTCAAATCAGGTTTGCGCCGGATGACGCCAAGGCCGGAACATGGAGCATCCAGCAAAATACGGTCAAAGGACTCGGGAGCAAAGCGTGTGTCAAGCTCTAAAGCATCTCCCGATAGAGCCTGTACATTGCCAAGCTGCAGACGGGCAGCCTGATCCTCGATCAGCTTTACTTTATGCGGATGAATGTCATTCGCGATGACTTCACCGCCGCCCTCCATGCGCTCGGCCATGTGGCAGGTCTTGCCGCCGGGGGCTGCGCAGCAATCCAGTACCCTCATTCCCGTTTCGGGGTCAACGGCCTCAGCAACTAGCATAGAGCTCTCGTCCTGAATCGACAATAAACCTTCGCGGTACCAGTCGGTCAGAGCCATATTCCCCCCGCTCTTCACGATAATTCCGTCAGGCGAGACCCCGGAGGCTGCCACTTTCAGCCCCTGCTCTTCCATCTTATGCATGAGCTCATCCCGGCTGATCCGTGCTCTATTGACCCTTACGCTAACCGGAGGAGATTCATTGTTGGCTTTGCAAATCGCCGCTGCTGTGTCCTCTCCATACTGCTCAATCCATCTGGATACCAGCCATTCGGGATGCGAATGCTCCAGCGCAATCCGGCGCACTGGCGGCAAATCCTCCGGCAGCTTCAGCTCCTCTTTGCGTCGCAGCACATTCCGAAGCACGCCGTTAACCATCCCGGAAATCCCTTGATGTCCTTTTCTTTTGGCAATATTGACCGCCTCATTGACAGCGGCATGCGGAGGAATGCGATCCAAATAAAAAATTTGGTAAAAGCTCAGCCGCAGCAAATTCCGCACCCAAGGCTGGAGCTTTACCATTCCCTTGGCCACAAACTGCTCAAGGTAGTAATCAATCGTATTCCTGCGGGAAATCGTGCCGTACACAAGCTCGGTCGCAAGCCCGGCTTCTGAGCCTGTCAGACCGGACTTCTGCAGCGCAGAATTCAGCAGCAAATTGCTGTATGCACCCTCCTGCTCCACCTCAGTAAGCACATGCAGCGCCGTATCGCGGGCAGAAGCTTGATGCTGCTGGCGACGGCCTCCCTTAGGGCTTTGCTGCCCTGCTTGAGATCCTGCGCCTCGTTCGCTGCCATGCTGCCCTCGCGTCCCGTTCCGAGAACGGCCTCCCTTATTCCTGCTCATGTCAGAACCGTCCCGGTCTGCATAACCCCGCCGCGGATAAACTCAGAGGCATCCATCGCCTTTTTGCCGGCTGGCTGAACTTTCGTTAACAGCACGGAACCGTCTCCTGTCTTCACTTCGATTCCCTGCTCCGATAAATGGAGTACTGTACCCGGAGCTTGCCCACCAGCTTGCTTGTCCGCTGCAGCAGGCTTAGCGACAGCCCATACTTTAAAGACCTCGTCATTCCACAGCGTGTAGCCGCCGGAATAAGGCACTAATCCTCTGACCCGGTCATAGATCGCCCGAGAAGATGAAGTCCAGTCGATCCGCTCATCCTCCCGCGACAAATTAGGAGCATATGTAGACTCCGCATCATTTTGAGGTATCCGCTCGGCCCGGCCTTCAAGAATAAGCGGAAGCTGCTCCAGCAGCAGCTCGGCTCCAGCCAGACTCAGCTTCTCGAACATCGTGCCGGAGGTATCCTCATCCTCAATCGGGACGACTGATTTCGCAATCATATCTCCGGTATCCAATCCTTCAGCCATATACATCAGCGTTATTCCCGTCTCTTTTTCTCCGTTAATAATCGAGCGTTGAATCGGCGCGCCGCCCCGATATTTCGGGAGCAGCGAGCCATGAACATTCAGGCAGCCGTGCTTCGGCAAGTCAAGCACGGCTTTCGGCAGAATTTGACCGTATGCCGCGGTAACGATAAGATCGGGATTCAATGCCGCCAACTCCTCAACCGCTTCGGGCGCTCTCATGCGCTGTGGCTGCAGCACGGGAAGCCCATGCTTTAGTGCGGCCTCCTTCACCGGCGTAGGAGTCAATATTCTTTTTCGTCCCTGCGGCCGATCCGGCTGCGTAACTACGCCAACCACGTTATATCCCTCACGGAGCAACGCTTCGAGAGACGGTACAGCAAACTGGGGAGTACCCATAAAAACGATATTCAACAGCGAGTCACTCCTTCTCTTCGCCCTCAGGCGTAATTTCATACACTCTTTCGGCGATATCCGTATATAACACACCGTTCAAGTGATCGATTTCATGCTGGAATGCCCTTGCCAACAGCTCCGTCCCGGTATAGGTAACTTCCTTGCCGTTACGATCCAGGCCTTTGACCGTAACCTCCATGGCCCGCCGCACGTCGCCGCGGTACCCGGGGATGCTTAAGCAGCCTTCCGGCCCAAACTGCTCCCCATCCGAAGATACAATTTCCGGGTTGATAAGCTCTATCAGTCCATGATCATCTCCGACATCAATTACGATCATCCGTTTCAATATTCCTATTTGCGGAGCCGCCAGCCCCACCCCTTCTGCATCGTACATCGTATCCGCCATATCCGTAAGAAGCTTCTGGACGTTAGGGGTAATTTTCTTTACTTCTTTGGCTACCTGATGCAGCACTTCATCCGGTTCGTGGACAATAATCCGAATCGCCATACTGGAAACATCCTCCTCTTGCCTCTTCTTAGATTAACCTGTTCTTTACAAAATATATATGCAACTGTCCACACCAATGCTCCGGCATGATCGTACTTTCTATCATGGATAAGTTCATTTTACATCAGCATCTGCGGATCGACATCAATACTAATTTGCAGCGATGCATCGCGCAATTGATCCATCGTAGCCGCTGACGTCTCGCGGACAAGAGTTACTGCATCGAGACCTCCCCGATATTTTACCATACATTGAAATCGGTAGCGGTTCTTAATGCGCGGGAGCGGCGAAGCTACAGGCCCGAGGATATCCAGCGCCTCCGGCGTCCTTCTGTCCAAATCGCCATACCATCCTAGACGCTGCGCCTTCCCTCTCAGCTCGCTGGCAAAGTTCTCCGCCATCCGAAGCAGAACAGGAAGCTGTTCATGCGAAAGGGTCACTAGGATAAGACGGCTATAAGGTGGGTAATGCAATGTTCTTCGGTGCTGAAGCTCTTCCCTCACGAAGGAATGATAATCATGCCTGCTGGAATGGATGATCGAATAATGCTCAGGCATGTACGTCTGAATATAAACTTCGCCAGGCAGTTGATGGCGTCCGGCTCGGCCCGCCACCTGTGTAAGCAGTTGGAACGTTTTTTCGGCGGAACGGAAATCAGGAAAATTCAGCGCCGTATCCGCAGCAATAACTCCAACGAGCGTTACATCCGGAAAATCGAGTCCTTTGGCAACCATTTGCGTGCCGAGCAGCACATCGCCTTTTTTCTCCCGGAAGGCCTGTAACAATCGCTCATGGGATCCTTTCTCGCTGGTCGTGTCCACGTCCATGCGGATGACCCGAATCCCGGGGAACAGCTTAGACAGCTCTCCCTCCACCCTTTGCGTTCCCGTTCCGAAATAACGGATGTGCTCACTTTGACACTCGGGACACACAGATGGGGCGGGGGTAGCATAACCGCAATAATGACAGCGTAAGTTGTTCGACTTTTGATGATAGGTGAGCGAGATGTCGCACTCTGGACACCCGGCCACATAACCGCAGGTTCGACACATGACAAACGTCGAGTACCCGCGCCGATTAAGGAACAACACGGTCTGTTCTCCACGTTCGATCCTTCGGGCAATCCCCTGATGCAGTGCCCGGCTGAACATGGAGCGATTCCCTTCCCTCAGTTCCTCGCGCATATCAATAATTTGAACCCCAGGCAGGCGGCTGCCGGAAGGCCGTTGGTTCATCTCTAGAATGATCGGAGCAAACTCATCATTGCTTTGCGAGCGGGCGGCGTGGTAGCTTTCCAGCGAGGGCGTCGCCGAGCCTAATATGACCGCCGCCCCATGCTGGCGAGCGCGTTCCACCGCCACGTCACGGGCATGATACTTCGGCGTCTCCTCTTGCTTATAAGAGGTTTCGTGCTCTTCATCCATGACGATAAGACCTAAGTCGGCAAATGGAGCGAACACCGCAGAACGTGCTCCGATCGCGACCTGTACCCGGCCTTCGCGGATTTTGCGCCATTCATCGTAGCGTTCGCCCGTAGATAAACGACTGTGCATAACTGCGACTTTACTGCCGAACCGCCCCTTAAAACGTTCGACCATCTGCGGGGTCAATGATATTTCCGGGACGAGGACAATCGCTTGGCGGCCATGCGAAATGCAGCGTTCAATCGTCTGCAAATATACCTCCGTCTTCCCGCTGCCCGTCACGCCATGCAGGAGATATACGCCATGCCGATGAGCATCCAAAGCTCCTGCCAGATGGCGATATACGTTTTCCTGTTCCGGGGTACGTTCCAGCGGTTTGGTAGGCTTGAAACGGCGGTCTTGATAAGGATCGCGGAACACTTCCACATCCTCAATCTTCGCGTATCCTTTATCCGCGAGGCTCTTGACCGTTCCCGCCGTAACCCGAAGCGTGGACAGCACCTCCTGCATGGATAAAGGAACGCCCACTTCCAGTAGAAATTGCAGCACCTCTTGTTGACGGCGCGCCTTTCCCCCAAACGAGGCCAGCGCTTGCTTCGCAGCTTCCCCGCTTACAGCCGCAGCAACGGTTTTTATCGTTTTCTTTCTGACTCTGTCCTTAATCGCCTGGCTCTCAAATAAAACCCCTTGCCCTAGCAAGCCCTTAATCACTTCAATCCGCCCAGGGTAGCGAGCGCTCAAGTGAGCCATCGTCACCGAACCCGATTGATTGACGTAAGCGATAATTTCCCGTTCGGCTTGTCCGAGAAGCGCCCCCGAATCGAACAGCACGCCCGCCTCGGTCGTTTCCCCTTCTTCCTCCTGGTGCTCATCAGCAACGTGAATATATCTTTCAGCTTTACCTTTCAAGGCAGAAGGAATCATAGCCTGCAACGCCGAGATCATGCTGCAGGCGTATTTGTGGCTCATCCATGCAGCCAATTTCACCAAATCCGGAGGCAGCGGAGGAAGCAGGTCAAGCAATTCATCGATCGGCTTCATCCTCGACGACTCCATTTCAAGCTCTTCATGAAGGGAAACGACGAAGCCCTGCACGGTTCGGCGGCCAAACGGCACTCCTACCCTGCTCCCCACTTCAATCCAGCCGCTCATCGACTCAGGAATCAAATAGTCAAAAGGCCGGTCGGTTTCCCGACTCGGCACATCGACAATCACTTTTGCCATTCTGTACATTACTTCGACTCTCCCGTCAAACGGTCCGCGGCAAGCTCCATAATTTGCAGCCCGATCTCTTCCTTGGACGAACGCGGAAGGGACTCTACCAGTCCATTTGCATCATAAATATGCACAATATTCGTATCGGAACCAAATCCGGCGCCCTCTGCAGTAACATCGTTAGCTATAATAAGATCACAGTTTTTACGAAGCAGCTTATCCATGGCATGCTGTTCAAGATGATCCGTCTCGGCGGCAAAACCGATCATGAACTGAGCCTTTTTCTTTTGACCCAGCGTCTCCAAAATATCGATGTTCTTGACCAGCTCCAATGTCATGGAGTCCCCCGACTTCTTGATCTTATGTTCAGCTGCTTGTTTTGGACGATAATCCGCCACGGCTGCCGCTTTAACGAGGATGTCCGTAGCATCCCAAATCGCATTTACCGCTTCATACATATCCTGGGCAGACTCCACGCGAGTAAGAGTCAGCCCCGCCCGGTCAAGCGGAGGAGAGACCTCCGTCCTCCCCGTGATCAGCGTCACCTCTGCACCCAAATCCAGGGCAGCATTAGCGATGGCAAATCCCATTTTGCCAGACGAATCATTCGTGATATAACGTACCGGATCTAACCGCTCTACGGTTCCCCCTGCCGTAACGACTACTTTCCTTCCGGCAAGCGGCCGCTTGGCTGCACGTTCCTCCCGGGCAAAAAACGCTTCAACCGCAGAGATGATATTCTCGGGCTCTTCCATCCGCCCTTTTCCCGTGTAACCGCAGGCAAGCTGGCCGCTCCCCGGCTCAATCATCAGCACTCCCCGAGCGACAAGCTCCGCTAAATTACGGGTAACTGTCGGATGGGTGTACATATGAACATTCATCGCCGGAGCCAGCATGATGGGAGCCTCGGTCGCAAGCAGTGTAGTGGATAGCATATCATCCGCCAGCCCTACGGCCATTTTAGCGATGATATTGGCAGTCGCCGGAGCGATCAGCACCAGATCAGCCCAATCCGCCAGATCGATATGTGCGATGACCTGCGGATTTTTCTCATCAAACGTATCCGTGTAGACAGGATGCTTGGAAAGCGCCTGCAGCGTCAGCTCCGTAATGAACTGGGTCGCTGACTCCGTCATAATGACGCGAACTTCGGCACCTTGCTGAACGAGCTTGCTGCAGAGCGACGCTGCCTTGAATGCAGCGATGCCCCCGGTAATCCCGAGCAGTATTTTTTTGCCAGTTAACATCAGATGATCCCCTCTCTTTCCGCTCCTATTCATTACAGAAAAAAACAACAACCTCGCGGTTGTCGTAAATAACACTATAAAAGTGTTCTAAAGCAGCCCGGAGGCCATGCCAATTATTCGTCGGCCGTAACGAAATCTCCGTTAACGTCCCGCTTGATCCGTACGTAGTCACCATAAATCTCCTCAAGCGCCACGCCGACCTGCTTGTGGGATTTAGGCTGCTGCAGCTCGCTCTTCTCCCCTTCTCGAAGCTGTCTTGCTCTGCGGGATGCAGCAACAACCAGCGAATACTTACTGTCGACTTTGTCCAGCATTCTATCAATAGATGGATACAACATGTTCAACAACACCTCTTCAATTATTCATCGAATCACAGCAAAGTCGTTTCCAGCTATTTCCTGATTTTACAATGCTCGGCTGTAATGATGGATTCTATTCTTTTGCAAGCAAGTTCAATTTCGTCATTTACGACGGCATAATCATAGTTTTTGAGCAGTGCAATTTCATCCGCAGCTACCGACATCCGATGATCGATCGTCGCTTGATTCTCCGTGCCCCGCCCTTGAATGCGCCCTTTTAGCTCATCCAAAGAAGGTGGCAGAAGAAACACGAAAATTCCCTCTGGAAACTTCTCTTTCACTTTAAGTGCGCCCTGCACTTCAATTTCCAGGATGATATCCTTGCCGCTCTCAATCGTCTGCTCCACGAAATCTCGCGGAGTGCCATAATAGTTGCCGACGTATTCGGCATACTCCAGCAGCTGGTCTTTCTCAATCATGTCCATAAACTGTTCACGGGTTTTGAAAAAATAATTCACACCGTTCTCCTCGCCTAGCCGCGGCTGCCTTGTCGTCGCAGACACGGAATATACAAGCTGAGGCAAACGATGTCTCAATTCATTGCAGACCGTCCCTTTCCCCACTCCGGACGGCCCAGATAATACAATTAGTAGCCCTTTTGCCATTGTTCTCTCCATTATTCGTCGTTGTCGTCGTCTTTGATGGATAGACGATGCGCGACCGTCTCCGGCTGTACGGCCGATAAAATGACATGGTCGCTATCCGTTATGATGACCGCTCGGGTACGACGCCCATAGGTGGCGTCAATCAGCATATGACGGTCTCTCGCCTCTTGAATAATCCGCTTGATAGGCGCAGATTCAGGGCTGACAATGGAAATGATGCGATTCGCAGATACGATATTTCCAAAACCGATGTTAATAAGTTTAATTGCCATGGTTAGGTAGTTCCCCCTAATTTTCTCGATTCGCTTGCAAGTAGAGTATAATGTTACTCCATATTCGCTGCCTGTTCACGAATCTTCTCCAATTCCGCCTTCATTTCCAACACACGGTTGACTAAGGCCAAGTGGTTGGCCTTTGATCCGATCGTATTGGTTTCGCGATTCATTTCCTGTATTAAAAAATCCAGCCTACGTCCGATCGGCTCGCGGGAATTCAGCAATCCGCGGCATTGCTCGAAGTGGCTCTTCAGTCGGATCAATTCTTCATCGATGTTAGATCGATCCGCAAACAGCGCAATCTCCATCGCGAATCTCTGTTCATCCAGCGCGCCCTCAAACAACTCACTAAGGCGTCCCTGCAGCCGGGCCCGGTAATCGCTCACCACCTCCGGAGCGAGCAGGGTTAATTCTGAATGCAGATTATCCAGCTTCAGCAGCCGGCTCTCCAAATCGCGAACGAGATGAAGTCCCTCCATCTCCCGCATCCGCATAAGTCCAGATACCGCTTCTTCCAGACCATCCTGCAGCACGCTCTCCCATTCATCGTCCCGGGAAGCCTGAGCATCCTTGGTCAGCTCTGGAGCCGTGAGCACATCAGGCAGGGTCAGAATGTCCCTTGCCGTGAAATTGGCGCTCACGCCATAATCCCGGCTGAGCTCCTCAGCGGCCTGCATATAAGACCGCACGATGGAAGAGTTCAATACAAATGGCAAAGAGCTGTTATCTTCACGCTCTTTGCTAATGTATACATCAATCCGGCCACGCTTGATATGGCGCTGTACGAGGCGCCGCAGTCCGTCTTCATAGCATGTCCACTCCCGTGGCATGCGAAGAACGATTTCGGCATACCGGTGATTGACGGATTTAATTTCAAATTGAATAACATAACCGCCGTATTGTCTAGCGGACTGTCCGTATCCTGTCATACTGTGAGACAAAGGTATCACATCCGTTACCCTATTGTAATTGATAATTATGAACGAGACAAGTAGCGTGATCGATGTGCGGATTTCTCCCAGACATAATTACTCAAAATGACACTCATTTCATAAAACATAAACGGAGTAATCAAATAAATACCGTTAAAATGCTCCAAAGCCGTGTCCAGCAATTCCTTGGCGATTTCTACTCCTACCTTGCGGCCCTCTTCACCCTGCAGCCCGTCCATCCGTTTTCTGACACTGTCGGAAAGCTGTATGCCGGGAACCTCGTTGTGCAGGTATTCGGCATTCTTGCCGCTAGCCAGCGGCATAATACCGATGAAGATCGGAATATCCAGGTGAGCCGTCGCCTCCTTGACCGCAACGATCAGCTCTGGATCATATACCGGCTGCGTCATAATATAATCGGCACCGGAGGCTATTTTTTTCTCCAAGCGCTCGACGGCTTTATTCAAATGCTTCACATTCGGGTTAAAGGCCGCACCGACAACGAACTTCGCTTTCTGCTTCAGCGGCTTCCCTGAAAATGCGATGCCTTCATTCAATTGTTTGATCATGCGAATGATTTCAAATGAAGTTAAATCATAGACCGAGCTCGAGCCGGGCAAATCGCCGAAGCGGGCCGGATCGCCGGTCACTGCCAGAACATGGTCGATGCCAAGGGCATCGAAGCCCATCATATGCGATTGAGTCCCGATCAGGTTGCGGTCGCGGCAGGCGATATGAATGAGCGGACGAAGTCCCACCTCGGCTTGGACGAGATGGCCAAGCGCCATATTGCTCATTCGCGTAACCGCCAGCGAATTGTCGGCCAGGGTCAAGGCATCGACCCCTGCTTCCTTCAAAGCCGCAGCGCCGTTCATAAACTTGCGGATATCCAAATCGCGCGGAGGATCGAGTTCTACGATAACGGTATGGCGCTCTTTAACCAATTCCACGATGCTTGGCTCCGAGTCTTGCCCGCCGGAAATCTCCCTAATCTGCTCCTTCCGCTCTTCAACGATAATAGAAGGCCGTGTAGCAGGCAGCACCGCTCCTTCTGGAAGCGGCTTCGGCGCATAATTGGAAAGCGCCTCCGCAATCGCCGAAATATGCTCTGGCGTCGTACCGCAGCAGCCGCCGATCAGCCGAGCTCCAAGGTCGGCGAAAGAAACCGCGCACTCCCCGAAATACTCTGGAGTTGCTCCATATACATACTCTCCATCTATATAGTCGGCTAAACCCGCATTAGGGAATACGGAAAGCGGAATGTCAAGCGGTCCGTTCAAGCCTTCCATTACGCTCATAATTCCTTTGGGGCCAGAATGACAGTTGAAGCCGAGAACGTCAGCCCCTTCCTGTCGCAAAATGCCGAAGGCATCCCTTATACTGTAGCCGTCCAGCGTACGGCCCAACTGATCGACGGCAAACTGGCAAATGACCGGAATCGGGGTGAACTTGCGCGCCTTGCCGAGCGCGATTCGCATCTCCTCCAGATCGTAGAAGGTCTCAAATAGCAGCGCATCGACGTCCTCTGTCAACAAGGCGGAAATCTGCTGCTCATAATACTGATTCAGCTCCTGAACGGAGACATTTACCCTTTTACCGCCGCGAATCGATCCTACCGCCCCGGCAACATAAGCATCTGTCCCCGCCGCGCTTCTAGCGATCCGCACAGCGGCTCTATTGATCTCTTCTACTTTGGATTCCAATCCGAACTTAGCGAGCTTATAATAATTCGCTGAGAAAGTATTCGTCTCCAGAAGCTGCGCTCCCGCTTCTATATAACGGCGATGCACATCGCCGATAACTTCTGGCCTTAATAAATTGAACTCTTCATAAGAAATACCGACAGGGAAACCCAACTGGTACAAATAGGTTCCCAGCGCCCCATCTCCAATCAAAACCTCGTGTTGCATTTTCTCGCGTAAATCCGGCCTCATAATGGTTACCTCCACAGCCTCATTCTATTTCATGCCCTATCTTTCGGCATAATCCTGCGTACTTGAACGAACTATAGTGAACTCTAGTAAACTTATTTTCATTCTAATGTACCATAAAATCAGGCTGAATGGTTAGAAAAAGCGCCCGCTAAACTTATATCGTCCCGCTATCATTTCACGAGTTAATAGCGGCTCCGCCGTAAACTCTCCTATCTTATATACTCAAAAAAAGAAGAGGCTGGTCAGGCCTCTTCCACAATTGCGGTACCCATGCTTCCCTCGTACACGATCTCCGCCGGGCCGCTCATATACACATGGTTATCCGCCTCGTTCCATTCGACGTACAAATCCCCGCCTGGCAGGCCGATCCATGCTGTCCGGTTCGTATACCCATGAAGCACGGAGGACACCAGTGTAGCGCAGGCGCCGGTTCCGCAAGCGAGCGTTGGCCCCGCTCCCCGCTCCCACACCCGCATTTCCACGCGGTTCCGGGAAGTAATGCTAGCGAACTCCACGTTTGTTTTTTGCGGAAAATAGGGATGCACCTCCAGCTTCGGCCCCCAGGTGTTCAGATCGAACGCTGCTGCATCATCGACATAAATAATGCAGTGAGGATTGCCCATCGATACCGCCGTAAAGCTAAACCTGCGCCCAGCAGCTTCTATAGGCCAATCCAATACCGGGCTCGCATCGAGGATCGTTGGAATAGCAAGCCCGTTAAGTATCGGCTCCCCCATATCAATGCGCACGGACGAAACAGCACCCGATTTTGTCTGAAGCACGGCCTGCTGCACGCCGGCACCCAACGTTTCGATGGTCACCCGCTCACGGCTGACATAGCCTTTTTCATACACGTACTTGCAGACGCAGCGAATGGCATTTCCGCATTGCTCCGCTTCCGTTCCATCCGAATTGATGATTCGCATTTTGAAATCCGCCTGTTCTGAAGGCAAAATAAACACCAGTCCATCGGCTCCGACGCCAAAGTAACGATTACACCATTTTTGAGCGAGATAAGAAGCATGCTCCGGCAATGACTTTTCACCGTAAAAAACAAGAAAATCATTTCCGAGCCCGTGCATTTTCGTGAATTTCATCTGAACCACCCCTCCGCGCTTCGCCTTGCAAAGCTAAGCTATGGGGTTAGTCTATATTTTGAGGGCTCGGAAGGGTATTGATTTTATGGACGAAAATTTGTACTCTTCACTGTCACGAACGGACCCGAATTGTTGTACTTGCGGCGATGCCTCCGGCCCGACCAAACGCTGCCCGCTCCGAGCAGGAACGTCGGGATTCCCGCGGCCACGAGTGTAATGGACCAGTCTCTCAGCGAGAGCGGCATAGTTTTGAAGATCGGCTGGAGCGGCTCGATGTAAATGACTCCCAGCAACAGTACTACGGAAGATAGAACCGCGATGACAAGCAGACGATTCTGCAGGATATTCCGGTGAAAAATAGAACGGGAGCTGCGGCAATCGAACACATGGATCAGTTGGGCCATAACCAGCGTGGCGAACGCCACGGATTGGGCCTTGATCAGCTGGTTTTCTGCGCCCGGATTGCTTTGCAGCGTAATCCAGAAAGCACCGAGTGTACACAGACCGATCAGCAGCCCGCGGCTTAATATTTTCCAGCCCAAACGCCGGGCAAAAATGTTCTCCTTCGCTCCCCTCGGCTTGTGCTCCATCAAATCCTTCTCCGGCTGATCCACGCCAAGGGCCATGGCCGGAAGTCCATCCGTCACTAAATTGACCCATAAAATCTGGATCGGCATAAGCGGCAGCGGCAGACCGGCCAGCATGGCAAACAGCATCGTCAGGATCTCACCCACGTTGGAGGCGAGCAGGTACCGGATAAATTTGCGGATATTCTCATAAATGTTCCGTCCTTCCTCTATAGCGGCGACGATGGACGAGAAATTATCATCGCTCAAAATCAACGAGGAAGCTTCCTTGGATACGTCCGTTCCCGTAATCCCCATAGCGATCCCGATATCGGCTGCTTTGATGGCAGGCGCATCATTCACGCCATCCCCCGTCATGGCCACGACATGGCCATTGCGCTGCAGGGCCTTCACGATGCGCAGCTTATGCTCCGGCGATACGCGGGAGTAGACAAAGGTGCTGTCCACCTTTTGATCGAGCTCCTCATCGCTAAGCAGCGTCAATTGTGAACCCGTGATCGATTCCCCGCCCCGCTGTAAAATCCCTAAATCATGGGCAATCGCTTCGGCGGTGAGACCATGATCCCCAGTTATCATCACCGTTTTAATTCCCGCTTTACGGCAGGTTGCTATCGCTTCCCGTACTTCCCTCCGCGGAGGATCGATCATTCCGGTCAAGCCGACGAATACAAGCTGCGATTCCACCGTTTCTTCACTGTTCGCATCCTCCTGAGGGCGAAGCTCGCGGTATGCCAGGCCAAGGACGCGCAGTGCCCTGCGAGCCATTTCTTCATTCGCTGCCTGTACCTTTTGACGCAAGGTGCCCGTAAAAGGAACGATCTTCCCCTCCCATAATACATAAGAGCAGCGCTCCAGCAGCATATCAGGCGCGCCCTTGGCGAAGGCGAGAGTCCCACCTTGATGCGACACGACGACAGACATCCTTTTGCGTTTGGAATCAAATGGATGCTCCTTTTCGCGTTTGTAAATGCCGCTTAACGAGCTGGCAGTCAGCCCCATTTTAGTCGCTAATGTGACAAGAGCTCCTTCCGTAGGATCGCCCTTCAGCTTCCAGCGCGAGCCGGAGGGCTCTTCCTTGCCTTTGCGGCGATTGCGGGCGCTCTCCTCCGCCTCCTCCTCATAAATAACGGCATTACTGCACAGAGCACTGATTTGCAGCAGGCGGCGCAGACTCTGGTCTTTGTTTACATCCAGCGGCTGTCCCTGTTCCAAAATATGCCCGACCGGCTCATAGCCATCCCCGGTCACTTCGAGCGGGCGCCCTTCCAGCCAAATGTGGGTCACCGTCATTTTGTTTTGCGTCAGAGTGCCCGTCTTGTCGGAGCAGATGACGGAGGCGCAGCCAAGCGTTTCGACGGAAGGGAGCTTGCGCACGATCGCTTTGCGTTTGATCATCCGCTGTACTCCAAGGGCAAGCGCAATCGTCACGATCGCCGGCAGGCCTTCGGGAATAGCTGCAACGGCAAGGCTTACGCCAGCAAAGAACATGCTTCCGGCAGGCTGTCCATGAATGATACCGACTACAACGACGAGAATCGTTAAGCCGAGAGCCAAATAAATCAGGATTTTCCCGAGCTGTTCGAGCCGGCGCTGCAGCGGTGTTTCCTGCACCTCCGTGTTCTGAATCAGATCGGCGATTTTCCCCATCTCCGTCTCCATGCCCGTACGAATGACGATGCCTTTCCCGCTCCCACGGGTGACCATCGTTCCCATGAAGCCGATATTCTTCTGATCGCCAAGTGGAACCTCTTCCTCCCGGATCGCTGCGGCATGCTTGTTCACGGGATGGGATTCGCCGGTTAATGCGGATTCCTCCGCATCCAAGCTATTCGTCACAAGCCAGCGGATATCAGCCGGAATGCGATCCCCGCTCTCCACCATAACAATATCGCCGGGGACAAGCTCTCTTGCCGTTATATCGCGAAGGCGCCCTTCCCTCAGCACATTGGCATGGGGAGCGGATAGCTGTTTGAGCGCCCTGAGCGACCGCTCGGCACGAAATTCCTGAATAAAGCCCAGAACCCCATTCAAAATGATGATGGCTATAATAGTAACGGCGTCCAAATATTCGCCGAGAAGGCCCGAGATCAATGTAGCTGCCATCAGTACGAGCATCATGAAATCCTTGAATTGGTTCAAGAAAAGCAGCAGTGGCGATACGCGCTGCATTTCCATCAGCTCATTCCATCCGCTTTGCTCTTGTCTGCGCCGAGCCTCTTCCTCGGTCAGACCCCGCTCATGCGAGACGCCGAACCGTTCGAGAAGCTCCTCTCCACTCCACTGGTGCCAGTTTTTTTGTTCCATGCTCCCTATTCCCCTCCCGTAATTTATGCAGTTTTACAGAGTGAAGGCTTTTCCACCTAGGGTAAATGTATTCAGGCCAGTCCTAAATTATCACAGGGGAGGACTTAAGTTTTTACATAAAGTATGGCATCATAGAGAGAGCGCAATAAGCGCCCAAGGCACTTATAGAGGGAGATTACACATTATGGCACTTGACGGAATCGTAACGCGTTCTATTGTTCACGAGCTGCAGATTTGCGTGGGCGGACGCATCAATAAAATACATCAGCCATCCACCAGCGATATCATCATCAATTTACGTTCCCAGGGCGGCAACCGAAGGCTTATTTTGTCGGCCAACCCGACCTATCCGCGGGTACATCTGACCGAGCAATCCTTTCCTAACCCGCAGGAAGCTCCCATGTTTTGTATGCTGCTGCGCAAGCACTGCGAGGGGGGCGTTATCGAGGCCATCACCCAATACGGGATGGAACGGATCATCGTATTTGATATCAGGCAGCGCGACGAGCTTGGAGATATTTCAGCTAAACGGATCATCGTCGAATTAATGGGGCGTCACAGCAACATCATTCTCGTTGATCCAAGCACGGGAACCCAGTTGGACGGCATCCACCATGTGACCCCTTCCATCAGCAGCTACCGCGTTGTTATGCCGGGCTTTGCTTATACGGAACCGCCGGAGCAACACAAGCTGAATCCCATCGAAGCCGGCAAGGACGATTTCCTGTCAGCCTGGCGCGAGGCCGGGGAGGAAACCAAATCAAGCTATTGGCTGGTTCAAGCCTACAGCGGGCTCAGTCCGCTTATAGCGGAGGAAATCTATTACCGTGTCCGCGACAACGAAGCTGCCGCAGCTTCTACGGCGTATTCTATGCAGGAGGCACCGGGGCATGAGGAGGTATGGTCGGCTTTCTCTGCAATGATGCTGGATATTGCCCGTCATCAATATCACCCGATGTCCGGCAGCAACAGCAAAGGAAAACATGTATTTTCAGCCGTATCCTTAAGCATGATCCGTGATGATGTCCACACATATCCATCCATCAGCGCCTGCATGGAGGATTATTACGGGGAAAAAGCGCTGCGCGATACGGTGAAGCAAAGAACGAGCGATCTGCTGCGCTTTTTGCAAAACGAGCGCAGCAAGAACATGAAAAAGCTGACCAAGCTGCAGGAAGATCTGGTCGAAGCTGAGGACGCCGAGCGTTACCGGATTTATGGGGAGCTGCTCCTCGCCTCTCTCCATCAGATAGAGAAAGGCGATACCCAGGTGGAGCTCATCAATTACTATGATGAGGAGCAGAAGGCAGTAGCCGTCTCGCTCGATCCGCTCCTGACCCCCTCCGAGAACGCGCAGCGCTATTTTAAGAAATACAATAAATTCAAAAACAGCCTGGCGATCATTGACGAGCAAATGGATATCGCGCGCAAGGAAATTACTTATTTAGAGGGCCTGCTTCAGCAATTAGCTTACGCTACATTAAGCGACATCGATGAAATACGAGAGGAATTGATCCAGCAGGGATATTTGAGAGAACGCCATACCAAGAACAAGAAAAAGAAGAAAAATGATCGGCCGACGCTTCATGTCTATACCTCATCCGAAGGCATCGAAATTTATGTCGGCAAGAATAATTTGCAAAACGAGTACGTTACGAACCGGCTGGCCAGCCATAATGACACCTGGCTGCATACGAAAGATATTCCCGGCTCCCATGTCGTCATTCGGAGCGCTTCTTACGGAGAGGCCACATTGAATGAAGCGGCCCAGTTAGCGGCTTACTTCAGCCAAGCGAAAGAATCCAGCAGCGTTCCCGTAGATTACACGCTGATCAAGCATGTTCGCAAACCGAACGGCGCTAAGCCCGGCTTCGTCATCTACGAGCAGCAGCGCACCCTGTTCGTCACGCCGGACGAAGCGCTGATTAAAAGCCTGCCGAATGCGATTAAATAAAAATCCGGACATACAACAAATCCTTCGAACCGATGCTCATGGCTCATGAGCAGGGTCGAAGGATTTTTTTAGGTTACTTTTCGTTCAGGCCCGAACGAATGCGCAGTTGTTCCAAGGTTCGGAGCGGCACGGAACGCGAGCCGATATCCCCGTGAAATATAACGCCTTGCCGCTCGCCGTGGTAATCGGAGCCCGCGGTCGGAATTAAGCCGAACTGATTGGCGATTTCCAGATAACGCTCCTCCTCCTCGATACCATGGTCGGAGTGGTATACCTCAATTCCCACGGGCTGCCCGCTGGCGATAATGCGCTTGACCAGCTCGTCATCCCCATATAAACCGGGGTGCGCCAGCACGGGAGCTCCGCCAGCCTCACGAATCCATTGCATTGCTTCTTCCGGCGTTATTCTCGGAACACTTGCATATGCCGGCTTCCCTTCGCCGAGATAACGGTCGAAGGCATCCCGCATATCGTCGGCATATCCCTTGCGAACCAGCGCATCGGCAATATGCGGCCGGCCGATGCTCTCATCGGGACGAAGCGGGCGGCCAAGCCCGTCCTTGATTTCCTGAAGCGTCAGCGGCATCCCTAAACCGTGAAGCTTCTCCAGAATTAGAGCATTCCGGGCTTCTCGCGTCGCTCTTAGTGTCTGAAGCCTGCCC
Source organism: Paenibacillus lentus (assembly GCF_042714055.1). Lineage (GTDB taxonomy): Bacteria > Bacillota > Bacilli > Paenibacillales > Paenibacillaceae > Fontibacillus > Fontibacillus lentus_A. The sequence continues at coordinate 349,555 of NZ_JBHGVC010000003.1, read as the reverse complement.
AACAGCTCTGGCTCCTCGGCGTCAATATAATAGCCCAGCACGTGAATATCCCGTCCGGCTGCCACTGTACTTATTTCAACACCAGGCACAACCGTGATGCCGTATTGCTGCCCGGCCGCAATCGCTTCTTCAATCCCTGCTACCGTATCATGATCCGTGATCGCTATGCCTGCCAAGCCTTTTTCTTTGGCCAAGCGGACATTTTCAGCTGGAGCGTTCATGCCGTCGGAAGCCCTGGTGTGGGTATGCAGATCGCATAATTCTCGGAACGCCGTGTCCTTCATGCCCTAATCATCTCCTTAAACAGATTACAAAGGAAGCTTTTGTTCGCGTAAAAAGGTAAGAAACGTAACTGCCGATACCGGAAGCAGCGTAGATTTCAAGTGAATCGAATAAAATTGGCGCTTAAACGTCACATTTTCGATTTCCAGTATCTCCAGCAATCCAAGTGCTAGCTCATGCTTCACGGACGAAGGCGAAAGAAACGTGAGCCCGAAGCCTGCCTCGACCGCTGATTTCACCGCGCCGGTGCTTCCGAGCTCCATGACGATGTCCAGCTCCCCGAGGTCTATTCCGCTGCGTTCCAATTGCTCCTCCATGACCTGACGGGTTCCTGAACCCTTCTCCCTGAGAACGAACGGATAGGACAGCACTTCCTTCAGCTTTAGCTTGCCCTTCTTCGACAAAGGATGTCCGGCAGGCACGATCAATTTCAATTCATCCTCCATAACTGGCTCGGATATCATATCCGGATGATGCACCGGCGCTTCGACCAATCCAAAGTTAAGCTGATGGCTGACGATTTCATCGATAATTTGCGTCGTGTTCATTACTTTCAGTACAATAGAAATGTGCGGGTATTGGCGACCGAACGGCCCAAGCAGCCGCGGCAGCACATATTCGCCGATTGTCAGGCTGGAGCCGAGCAGCAGGCGTCCTTCCAGCATGGAGGTGAACTGCGACATCGCCTTCTCGGTATCGCGCATGAGTTCAATACTTTTTCGCGCGTATGGATATAAAGCCTTTCCCGCTTCGGTCAAATCAATTCGCTTCGTAGATCTGACCAGCAGCTTCGTGCCGAAATAATCCTCAAGCGATTGAATTTGCATTGTTACCGCGGGCTGAGTCATATGTAGCGCCTGAGCGGCTGCAGAGAAGCTGCCTCGTTGGGCGACAGTATAAAAAATATGTAATTGATGATAATTCAAAGCCATTCTTGCTTCACCCCCTCTTCTTCAATACAATAGCATGTCCAGGTCAACAAAAAAAGCAAACACCCTTATAGTGTCTGCTTGATTATTCTGTCTGTTATGCTTGCTCCAATATTTCGTTATTTCCGCTTGCGGCTGTTCTTCATCAGCGTCATGCGCCTGGAATGCCTCAGCCAGGAATAATAGGATCGCAGGTCACGCAGCTCGATCGTTTCAGACATGCGCCCAAGGAAAGTGACGATGATCATCCGGTGCATGGGTCTTCCGACCAGGTCATATTCACCGGGAATTTCAGCAAATTCGGCGACCATGACCAAATCATCGTCCACCAAATAAACATCCTCTTCATTGCGGTAATAATGCTTGATACGGCCCTGCTTGAGACATTCCCAAGCCCAGGCGGCAATTTTCTCAAAGCCTTTATTCGTCCGGTCTATTCTGTCGCGATATCGCATCATGGCATGGTTAGTGATCACGATATCGGAGACTCTTTTATCGCCTAAAGTTACGTGAAAAGCCTCATAAGTTCCCCACCGCTCCGTAACCTTATCTCTCATGACGCACACCTCATGTCTTGTAGTTAATAGGTCTTTATAACTAAGTATATTTACCTATAATCATACATCACTTTCCATTATTCTACAAGGGAGGGCTTCATCTTAGAACTAAAATCTACCGAGAGATTACTCCATTTTTATTTTTTTCACTAATTTGTCGCTTCCTACTATCAGCAGCAAAGTCTCCAGGTCATACCCGCCTTTCATCTGCAGAGTCAAAACGATGAGCACTTCTTCATCCTGACGATCCATTTCAAAGGCCAGCACGGAAACATGAAGGTCTCCCAGCCGCTTCAAAATTCGCTCCAATGCCTCCTCTTCATTTTCGATGACGAGGGCGAGCTTTTCGATTTTAGGCGAGGTCAGCCAGCTGAGGCGGCCATGCAGCATGATTTGACCCACAAAAATAATGAGCATCACTCCAATTCCAATGAAATACATGCCCGCTCCCACCGCCATGCCTATTCCAGCCGTCGCCCATATTCCAGCAGCTGTTGTCAGGCCTTTTACCGTATGCTTCTGCATAAAAATCATGCCTGCTCCTAAAAAGCCCACTCCACTTACGACACCAGCCGCGACTCTAGATGGATCTAGCGATAAATTGCTCCAGCCTATTTGATCCTGAAAGCCATACTTTGAAATAATAATCATGAGTGCAGAACCGACAGCCACGACAAAATGGGTTCGGACCCCGGCCTCCTTTGCACGGCTCTTCCGCTCAAAGCCGATAATCGAACCACAAATACCTGCGATCAGAACGCGCAGCAATAATTCATACTCCACCTGTCCCGCCTCCTGTATATTTTGTTCATCCTATAGGGACAAATAAAGAGCGCCCTTATAAGGGTCGCTCTTCATTATATCCGCCTACATTATTGTAAGGCTTACGCCAAGCGGGCTATAAATATTCGTATCCAAATACCTACAGTCCATAATACTGCGTCTTGTCGGGAACTTCCTTCGTATATTCCGTCTTAATTTCATTGCGGTAAGATCGTTCGATCTTGCGAACATAAGACAGCTTGCGAATATTTCTCATAATGTCTTCCGCACGCTCGGAATTTACATACATGACGACGTAATGCATCCGTCGGGATAAATAGTGCACGCTCCCGTATTTCTCCAAGTTTCTTGCTGCCTTTAAATCGCTTACCCATATAATATAGCCTGTACGTTCCGGAAACATGTAATCCCCCCAATTTCGTCGCCTGTTAATGATGTTGCGTCAGTTCGATTGCATCGTTCCTACGGCTATCCGCAGCTGCACTTGCCGCCGCTTCCACACCCGCCGCCTGTCGGATTCGGATCGTTGCTTGGTACCTTGATCGTTTCGGATACGGCAAAGGCAATCGTCTCCGACATTTGATGCAGCATTTCGTCCAGCTCTTTCTCTGCCGCTTTGAAGTTTCGTACGGCTTCGAACCGCTCCAGCTCCTTCTCGACCTCGGCTACTTTGTCCTTCGCCTCATGGTAATTGGGATGAAAGTGTCCGAATCGCTCCGTCTCCTCAAAGAGTTCTTTCTGCGCGGCAAGCTTTCTAACGAAAACTTGAATCTCCGCATCCTCCTCCACCCGTCTCTTCCAGTACAGATAATCGGAGACCGCGAGGGAGTTGTTTATCATATCGCCTAATTCATAGGCGTATGTCAAAAGCTCGGCCATGTCGACCGTCTTCAGCTCGGTTACGCTCATGAATCTCAACTCGATTCTACATAGAATGGTCTACCGTAAACATTTGTTCAAAAAAACAGGTTATCAGTAGACTCCATTATAATAACATATTCAGTTTCTCAGCAGAAGGGTTTCATCATGATTCCCTCATATCTGATGCGCAACGTCTATTACCGGAAGGAGCAGACGCATAGCCTCCCAGTCCTCGGGAGCCAATATAGCCTCATACCCTTCGGCGTCGCCGGACGCGAACAATTTTCCGGCAACCTGCCAATCCTCCCCATCTTCCAGACTGGCTGGCAAATACTCGACCCATTGTCCGCCGATCTGTAAGGCAAGCAGCGTTTGCCACTGTATCGCTTGGCTTACCATTTGCCGTGCCGTGGAGGAGTGGTAGCTTCTAGCCGTCTTTAGCCACATTCCGGGAACCTGCTCCAGTCCCGGGAATAGCTCCTTCCTTTCAGGAATGGCGTCATTCCAGCGGTAGGCAGCCATATTCTCCCCGCCTAGTATCATCCCTCGGTAAATTCCCTCATCCAACGGAACTTCTCTTTGTCCGCCACTCAAAGACGAGGGGTCAGCCAGCCTTGGAAAAGTCGAACCCCCTTGCGATTCGCTCCGCTGCCTCCCCCATTCCTCCAATGCGATGATCACATTGGTTGGAATACCTGGGGAATATCGCTGCAAATGGAGCCGCATATCCTGCCAGGAGCGGCCGAGCCGAAGCCCCTTGGCGACACTTTCCCTTGTAATCCGGTAAATCGACAGACGATCTGTCACGATGCTTTCGGAGAAGGCTTCCAGCTCCCAGCGGACGTCGAAGGGGACATCCGGCGGTACCATAATCTCGAAGTCCGGCTGAATGTAAAAACAGCTGCCTGCCTGCCCATGATGATCCGGCTCGGAACGGGGCTGCGATACTTCCCACTCTAATGGCAAGTCGATCCAGCGAAATGCGTGCTCGCCGGCGTCATCGCAGCCTAGCTCCAGCCAGCCGAAGCCGCACATCGCCTCCAGCCAGCTCCACAGCCAGTTCTGTCGTTCTTCAGGCAGCTCTGGGCATAACAGCCCCTCTTCCTGAAGCCATCCAATGAATCTCTCATACGAATACCATTCGCCCACTAACCAATCCGCTGATGACAGAGAATAAACGAAATGCTGCGGTTCTTTCTCCGCAGGAACATATTTTAACAACATCCGTTGAAAAAGCACTGAATTCATCCCCGCCAGGTTGTTCCTCAGCCATAAGGATAGACCTTCAACATTCAACTGCCATGCTTTTGGGCTTTCTGTGAGTATGTTAAGCTCAAGCAGCAGATCCAATATGATGACCGTATGAGCCGGGTAGATATCCTGATGAGAATATTTAAGCGACAATCCGCTTACATCCTCCTGCTGCAAGGCTGTTTGTTGACTTAATTTCGATAACACTCTCTGGTGAATGAATCCTTTAGCCGTAATCGGTATACCGTGGCTCGCAATCCAGACCAGGCTTCGAAAAACATCTAAAGCGAGTCCCCGCTTAGCCTCTTTTATAAGCTTCACGTCGCTGCCGCTTTTTGGCTCAAGCCGCGGCCTGATCCATTGCTGATGAAGAACGCTGAGCAGCTCTTGCGGAATGAAGTACAAGCGCTCGCCCCATGTGTTGCACGCCGAAGCAACAAATTGACGACGCAGCAGACCCGGAACAGCTGCACGTAAATCAGCAGGCGTTATCCGTCCGGCTGCGGCCCTCGACAAATGCTCCAGCTTGAAGGGAAGTCCGGCGAACTGGCGGAAGATCAATTCCAGAGCGCAGCGAACCGATGGCGCCAGCCCCTCCAGATCGCAATGCCGGACGTTTATGGCATGCTCCGCTTTTGCCTTATTCAACAATAGCCGATCACAGCTGTTATAGTCGCTCAAACTCAAAGAACCTCCCTCTGAGAAGCTGGTTCCATACAGGATGGATCACCGCGGCGGATCGAATATTCATATCCCTGCTCCACGAGAAAAAGCTGACGACGCAAAGCAAAATGCTGCTCCCTGCTATCCGCTGAGACTAAACTATAAAAATACGCGATTTCTCCCGCCATTTTTGGACGCAATATTCGGCCAAGCCGCTGCGCTTCCTCCTGCCTTGAGCCGAAGCTCCCCGATATTTGTACGGCTACCGAAGCATCCGGGAGATCCACCGCAAAGTTAGCCACTTTAGATACGACGAGCACGTTAATCTGCCGATCCCGAAATGCTTGAAACAATCGGCCTCGCTCCTCTTGAGTCGTGCTCCCTGTAATGAGCGGGGCCTGCAGAACGCTGGCCACCTGGGTCAGCTGCTGCAAATATTGACCGATAATTAAAATTTGCCGGTCTTCGTGCAGGCGAACCAATTTTTGAATCCAGGTGATTTTCCGGGGATTTTCAGCGGCCAGCCGAAACTTGCCTCGCCCTTGGGCAGCTTCATATTTTTCTCTCAGCGAAGGAGACATTGTTACCTGGATTTCCTGGCATTCGACCTGGGCAATATGTCCGCTCTTCTCCAGCTCGCGCCAAGGCAGCTCATACAACTTCGGCCCGATCAGCGAGAAGACATCGCGCTCGCAGCCGTCCTCCCGAACGAGCGTCGCCGTCAATCCAAGGCGCCTTGTGGCCTGAATGTCCGCCGTAGCACGAAATACAGGGGCCGGAAGAAGGTGCACCTCGTCGTAAATAATCAGCCCCCAATCCCTCTCGTTGAACAAGCTCATATGCTTGAAGCCTTCCTCTTTTCTATTGCGGTGGGTTAGAATTTGATAGGTCGATACAGTGACCGGCCGCACCTGCTTCCTGTCACCGGAGTATTCTCCGACCTCCTCGCACGTTAGCGTCGTCTTCTGGCATATTTCCGCAATCCACTGTCGTACTGAAGTTACGTTCGAGGTCAGGATCAGCGTCTCGCACTGCAAGCGTTCAAGCGCGGCGATACCAATTATCGTCTTTCCGGCGCCGCAAGGCAGTACAATAACGCCGCTCCCCCCGCGTCCTTGCTGTCCGATTGAATTCATCGAACCAGCAAAGGCCTGAACTCCTTCAGTTTGATAATCCCGTAACGCAAAAGATCGACCGTCCGAAAGCACCGTCCTCAGAGCCAGCGGTAAAGTATGCCCGCTATGATAACCCGCTTCGTCGATGAGGGGATAGCCGAGACGTGCCGTTTCTTGCTTGAGCAAGCCGCGGAATACAGCCGGAAAGCGAAGACGAGAGCTGCCGTCCCGCTCCAGTCTGAAAGGTTGAAGAGAGGCTTCTTTCTCCAACTGTTCAAGCAGCGAAGGATTCGAGCCTCGCAGCTCAAGACAGAGCATATCCGGCTGATCATCCACCCTCACCAGAGCTAGTGAACCGTATCGCGATACCCATGTTCGGATATCCGAAACCACTTTGCCGGGAACCTCCCACCTCGCCAGGTTTCGCAGCATGCTCACAATGTCATCCGCCGTGCAGCCGCTAGCAGCAGCATTCCACAAAGAAAGCGGCGTAATTCGATATGTATGAAACCCGGCCGGACTCTTAACCAGTTCCGCGAACAGAGCCAGCTGCAATTTGGCTTGTTCAAACCCCGGATGCTCCTTCTCCAGCAGTACCGTAAAATCACGCTGCACGATGCATGCTCCCGTTCCATTCATCCTATGAGCCTCCTTCATCAGGCTATCCTTACTTGCTTAAAGCAAGTGCGCCTCGAGAATCTGCGGTATGGAAAAGAAGAAGCCCGCAAGCATTATGCGAACTTCTTCTCTTGAAATGCCCCTATGCGAAATGTTCAAAAATCGATTGAACACTGCCTGGGCTGGGAAATGAAATTAGTGAACTTGATGAGAAATCTCGCTAAGCGCATCGCCGGCTTCATCGGCAAAATTGTTGCGCACAGCCAAATCGCCAATTGATACAACACCAATCAGGCGTTCTCCCTCGGTTACCGGCAGACGGCGAATTTGCTGCTCGGCCATCAGCTCCGCAGCATCATCGACCGGAGTGTCCGGGGAAGCTGCACGAATGCCTCGCGTCATCACGGTCTCTACGGCGGTTGAGCCAGGATTCTTCTCGGCAATTCCGCGAATGACAAGATCCCGGTCGGTAATTACGCCAATTAGCCGGCTTCCATCCTCAACTACAGGGATAAAGCCTGTGTCATGATCCTTCATTTTAACCGCGACCTCATAGATGTTGTCTTGCGGCGATACAGTAACCACTTCGTCTGTCATGATATCCTTTACTTTTCTCATTATGCTATCCCTCCATAAATCTAGATTTCCTAGGAGGGAGCAATTTTATGCATGCTCGATACATCGCGCGGAGGGCAGCATTCGGGTTTACTGCCGATCCGATTGAAAGGCTTGTGCCATCGCTATCAAGAGGCCCGCCGCATGAAGCATCGCATCTTCATCGATATCAAATTTCGGATGGTGGTGCGGATAAGTGGCGTTTTTCTCGGGGTTACCGGCTCCTACGAGCATGAAGCAGCCTGGGACTCGCTGTAAATAATAGGCGAAATCCTCCGCAGGCATAATTTGCGCCGAGAGCTCTACGGCAAGCCCGGCCTCCTTCGCGGCAATTTGCTCAAATCTCTCAAATTCCGGCTGATGATTCACAAGACTCGGATAACCTGTCATATATTCGATGGACACCCCTGCCCCATAAGCCTGTGCCGTTCCCTGGGCCAATTGCTCAATCCGCTCACGAATTCTCTGCCGTGTCTCCTCATGGAAGCAGCGAACCGTACCTGCCAGCCGACAGGTATCGGCAATCACGTTCTGAGCCGTTCCGCCATGAATCGAGCCGATCGTAACGACGGCAGGATCAAGCGGATTGACCGAACGGCTAACGATGCTTTGCAGCTGCATTACCAGCGCAGCCCCTGCAACAACGCTGTCTATTGCGGCATGCGGCATCCCGCCGTGCCCACCGCGTCCCGAAAGCTCAATAAAAAATTCATCCGTCGAGGCCATAAGCGGCCCAGGTCTGCTAGCAGCCGTGCCGACTGGAATTGGCGTCCATAAATGTACGCCATAAATAACGTCGACTCCGTCCAGTGCACCGGCTTCAATCATGGAAAGCGCCCCTCCGGGACATACCTCCTCTGCCGGCTGGAATAGAAGGCGAATTTCGCCATGAAGCGCCTCTTTCCGCGCGCTGAAATACTCGGCGACGGCGAGTAAAACGGCGGTATGCCCGTCATGTCCGCAGGCATGCATGACCCCGGGAACCTGTGAAGCATAATCGCATGTCTTCTCGTCCTGGATCGGCAGCGCATCCATATCTGCACGCAGGGCGACTGTTTTTCCAGGCAACTGGCCGCGAATCGTACCAATGATTCCATTCCCGCCTACGCCAACAATTATATCAATACCTAGCTTCGTCAATACATCAGCAACATAGGCCGATGTTTTCTGCTCCTTAAATGATAATTCCGGGTGACGATGCAAATAGCGTCTCCGTTCAACCATGATCGGAAACAACGATTTTAGCGCTTCCTGTCTCATTGACTTCCACTTCCCTCTCTGTCAATAACGCCTCAAGTAACGGCAGCAAGCCTGCCGCCAAACATTATGTTTATTGTAACAGAAAAATCGCCGCCCTCAATATGGCCCAATTCACAACAAACAGCGTCCCCTCACTATTTTGAAGCGTTTCCTATGCTTGCACAAGTGGTTGAAACATAATATCATGGGAGGAGAACTTTTAAGGAGGCATTTTACACGATGATTCTCGAAGATACCGGTTTGAACGGATTAAAGAGCGACTTGTCCTACTTGGACGAATCAGCAGAGAAAGTCGGGTTTATTCGCTGGCAATGGGAATATTACCGGGCTACATATGATTGCAAAATAGAAGCAAACGATAACGAATACTTCCTTCGTATCAACACACGTGCCGTTGAGGGCAAATTGGAGCGTCCTGACACGGTTCTGGAAATTGAAGCCGTCTATATCGGACGGGCTACTTTCCCGCACGGGCTGGAATACGAGTCTGAAATTCCAGCATTTGTGCAGAAGACGGCCAACCTTAAGCTATCTGAACTGAAGCAGCTCCTAGAGGCATAAGGAACTTGGCATGAGAGACAGCAAATCAGAGCCCAAACGCGGAGCTCCCGATTTTCAACTGCTTATTCTCACCTTGTTATTGGTTGGCTTCGGGATTGTCATGGTATTCAGCTCCAGCTCTAGCATTACTTTGGTAAGTGAGAAATTTGGTTATGATTTGATGTACTTTACGAAACGTCAAGTGGCTTTCGGAGGAGTTGGACTTTTCCTCATGTTCATTACGATGAACATTCCTTATGGTAAGTTCAAAAAGCTTTTTGTTCCCATTTTTATTGTTACTATAATTATGCTGATGCTTGTTCCAGTTTTAGCTGACGATATCTTCGGGGCAAAAAGCTGGTTCATGATCTTCGGCCTCGGCGTTCAACCTACCGAGCTGGCGAAGATAGCCACAATCCTTTATCTGGCTGCGCTCATTTCCAAGAAAGGGGATCGTTTTCGGGATTTAAGAACAGGCTATGTTCCCGTGATGGTCATCGTCGGCTTTGTAGCCGGTCTCATTATGCTACAGCCAGATTTTGGCTCATGCATGATTCTGGTCGCTACCGCAGGTCTCATTATATTTGCCGGCGGAGCAAATTTAAAGCATATTTTAGGGTCGATCGCTCTGCTTATCCTTGGAGCCAGCATCGTTCTGGGCGCCGGCGCCCTTTGGGAGAAAATCAGTCCAAGCGAGAAACCAGCAGGCAGCAACTATAAAGTGGGACGGATTACATCGTTTATTGACCCCTGGGAGGATCCGCAGCACACAGGCTATAACATCATCCACTCCTTAACAGCGCTTGGACATGGCGGCTTGACGGGAGCCGGATTTGGTCAAGGCATTCAAAAGCTGCATTATTTGCCGAACTCCTATAATGATTTTATTTTTTCCGTCATCGGCGAAGAATTCGGGTTTATCGGCAGTATTATTTTCTTATTGTTCTACATCTACTTTATATGGAGGGGACTGCTTGTTTCCCTTCGCTGCTCCAGTACGTTCGGCACACTGACAGGTGTAGGGATTATGGGGCTTATCGCTATTCAAGCCTTCGTTAATATCGGGGGCGTAACGCGCACGATTCCTATCACAGGCGTAACCTTGCCATTCATAAGCTACGGCGGTTCCTCCTTGCTGGTAATGATGGCAGCAATGGGAATCGTCCTCAGCATTTCGCGCGACTCCTCCATGCCTGCAAAGCAGGAACGAACAAAATCGGTCGTTGTGAAGGAAGCTTCCCGCGAATTGGGCAGTCCAAGACGCCGTCATTTATAGCATAAAAACGTAAGAAGACTACGGGAGTCCCGTAGTCTTCTTCTTTCTTCCAGGTTCGGTCATATTGCCTCAAACCATCTATGTACCGAAACCGCTGCATTTTTAGACTTCATCATCCTTAAATGCAACGCCCTCAACCTTCACATTGACTTCCACGGTTTTAAGTCCTGTCATGCTTTCGACCGCTTCACGAACATTTTGCTGCAGCATGCGACACACTTCATGGATCGGAGTCTCATACAGCACAATAATACGGAGATCGATTGCTGCTTCCAACTGACCGACTTCTACGGTGACGCCTTTTTGCACGTTCTTGCCGCTTAGCCGCTTGGCCCAGCCCTCTGACAACCCACCGGACATTGCCGCAATTCCTGGCGTCTCCAGCGCTGCCATCCCGGCTATTTTAGACACGACGTCATCTGAAATTCGAATAAGCCCATTATCTAACTGTAATTGTTCGGTCATGGTCAATTTCCTCCTTCAACCTCATTATTATTTATTGTAATTCCTACGCTCCTTTAAAGCAAATAGGGAATATTCTTTTTTGTGTATCGTTTTTAATTTCACCAGAATGGTTATGTTGAACTTGAACTCAAGTATGTTAATGATACATATATTCTTATTATATATTATGTCTAAGCCGAGGTGCCATCATGCGAAAATATATATCGTCCAGCCTGTTAATCGTTTTTTTGTACTAAGTGCCATAGGACATTACGCACATTGGTCAGCCACTTTGCAATTCACCATCATTGAGCTTGCTGCCATCGGCGTTTCGGTCTTCATCGCCAAATCGATTACCCGCGTGTCATTCTACCTCGTCTAGTGTTGAGCTGAGTGAGCCGATTATAGATTTTTCAGCTCCGCAGAAAAATTATAATTTAAAAAAGCGTACTGGCCGGGCCAATGCCGCAGCTTGTACGCTTTCTGTCGTATGTAAGCCTGTTTCTATTAAACAGGCTACTCTTTATTGTTCATCGCTTCGTATAACAGAGCTAAATTTCGTTCCAGCTTGTTCACAAGTTGTTTGCCTGTTAACTCTTGAATGAGCCCGACACGAACCGCATAGTCAACCTGTCTGGAGAAACCGTACATCTGGGTATCCAATACTTCCTCATAGAGAGGGCAGTAACGCGTAGCCAGGTTCTCCATCTGTACTTCGATCAGCTTCTGTATTTTATCTGCATCTTCCTGCAGAAGATTTAATGCTTTCAGATTCAGTTGCTCCTGCAAATCAGATGAAGTCATGTTTCTTCCCCCCTATGTCCATAAAGTCGATCACATCTACTCTATTCTTAATATTAGACGAAATCGGAAGCCAATACAAGAACCTCTCTAAATAATCCGCTTCCCAAGTCTCTCCAAATAGATATATTTAATACTGACATTCCCAAGAACACTATTCCTCAAAAAAGCACTCCTGCCTGCAATGGCAAGAGTGCTTTCTCGAACGAACATTATTCGGCTACTACCTTCACATTCAAACCATGCTTCGCAAATACTTCGGATACGGCAGCTTTCGCTTCATCCGCATCAGGCCCGTGAACGTGCAGCTCGTAGCTTTGCGTGTTCACCAGAGTTGTGAAGAGACCCAGAATGCTTTTTACATCAATGTACTTATTATCTGCTTGAAGAACGATGGATGATGAAAATTTGCCCGCTGTTTGAGCAATTTCAACTACCGCTTGATTGTTGTTCGCCACTCTAATCCCTCCGCGTCTAACTTTGGAATAAATATATTACCATGATACATTGAATCCGCTTCCCTAGCAAGGTGCAATATCATTTATTTCAAGTTCTCCGGATTTAGCCCGTTCAGCTCCGGCAGTACAAAAATGCCATCTTTACGGATTAATACATCATCGAAATAAATCTCTCCGCCGCCGTATTCCGGACGTTGAATCAGCACCAAATCCCAATGGATCGACGACTTGTTTCCGTTAAACGCCTCCTCATAAGCTTGGCCTGGGGTGAAATGAAGGCTTCCCGCAATTTTCTCATCAAACAGAATATCCTTCATCGGATGCAAAATATAAGGATTAAAGCCGATTGCAAACTCTCCAATATATCTGGAGCCGTCGTCCGTATCCAGGATTTTGTTCAGATTTTCTGTGTCGTTGCTTGTCGCCTCGACGATTTTCCCATTCTCAAAACGGAACTTTATGTTCTCGAACGTAATCCCGTTATATAAGGTAGGTGTATTGTAGCTGATTGTTCCATTGACGGAATCTCTAACCGGCGCGGTGTAAACCTCGCCATCCGGAATATTGCGCTCTCCCGAGCACTTGATGGCTCCGATTCCTTTAATGGAGAACGATAGGTCGGTGCCAGGGCCGGCAATCCGGACTTTGTCGGTCCGCTTCATCAAATCGGCCAGTGCGTCCTGCGCTCGATCCATCTTGGCATAATCGAGATTGCACACATCAAAATAGAAGTTTTCGAATGCTTCGGTGCTTGTATTGGCCAGTTGTGCCATGCTCGCATTCGGATAACGAAGCACGACCCACTTCGTATGCTTCACCCGCTGTTCACTATGTACTGAATGTGAATAAAGCGAATTATACAGCTTCATCTTATCTTCCGGGACATCGGACAGCTCATTTACGTTCGTACCCGCACGAATGCCGATATAGCAATCCATTTGCTTCATCCGGTTCAGATCAATTTCTGCCCAAGTTCTCATTTGTTCCTCATTCGCATATTTAAAAAGTGATCGTTGAACCGTCCGATCCGTCAATTCAACGAATGCATTACCGCCCTTCCGGCCGACCTCCTCTACGATCGCGATGAGCAAATCCCGTTCATTTCCAATCATTTCAACAAGCACATTTTCTCCCGGTTGTACATTAACGGAATATCCAACCAGATTCTCTGCCAGCTTCTGTATTCTTGGATCTCGCATACAGACTTACGCCTCCTCTAATTTTACATAAGCAGCATCCCATAAAGGACAAGAATCTGCTTACCTTAGTTGAACAGTGGTAAATTCATTCCCTATTGTAGCACGGCAGGCTGTGCTCTTCCAAGAGATGCAGGGATGATCTGGTATTCTCAGCGGTTATTTATAGTCGGCAAATCGGTTATCCGTCCGCAGCATCTCCTGCTGGAATGCTCCCTGCGGACTCAAATACGCCAGCCTCGATTCAGAGGTCAGACGAATAGGAAGACCTGTCTTAGGATTAATCGTAAGGTGGTATACAACTTCCGCCTCCGCTTGATCCAGCATTTGTCCAAGCTGTTCGTTTCCCGCACTCCATAACTGCTCCGCCTGGCTAGCCAGCTTCGTCCGCTGGGTTCCCGGCAGCTTGGCAAGCTTGCCCTCCCACTTCTGCTTGACCTGGTTCATCTCTTCTTCCAGCTCCCCGCCAATCAAAGCTAAGGCATCCTTGGGATCAAGTTCAATCCGCAGCACCTTCGTTCCTCTCGCTGCTCCGCTCTCCAGCTTGATCGACTTGCCAGCCTTGCGGATATGCTCCAGCTGATCCAGCGGATTTAGCCGTGCCAATCCTTTGCCGAGATCCTCTTCGTCAGACACAATATGCCAACGCCGGCCAAGCGCCTGAAGCTTTGTTTCATAGACTTTCCCTGGACGTGTACCGGATGCTAGTAAGCTTCGCTTGCTCGGATCGCCTTGCGCTATCACCATCTGTATGGTCAGACGATGATGATCATCCAGCTTTCCGTTATAGTTTAAATTTTGCTCCAGCACTCTTGGCTCGCCTCGCCATAATGCGGCCTTTCCTTGAAAGGTCAGAGTATCGATGCCAGCCAGACCAGACCACGTTTGATTAAACCATTCTTCCCCCGTCTTGGCCTCTTGTAAACGACAGGCTGACATTGTGGTTACGGCTAGCAGGCAAAAGCTCGTGAAGATGATCTTGTAAAATAGACTCATAATGCGGTTTCCTCCCTTGGCACTATTGGCTGTTAGCTGTAGGCTGTCCCTGCCCAGGGAATCTATTCGCTGGCCAACGCAAAAACTGCCCCACAGCGTGGGACAGCTCCTGACTTTGAATCACATTATTTATAGTCAACCCATTTGCGTCTGGTTTCTGCCATTATTTTTCGCTTTGTACAGTGCCATGTCGGCCTGGTAAAACAACGATTCAACGCTAATCTTTTCATCATCGCGATTCCATTCCGCAATCCCGCACGAAACGGTTACCCTTGGCTCGGTCTCCTGCTCTACGCGCAGGCGTATCATCTCCGCGATTTGATGACCATGCTCGATGCTCGCCCCAGGCAAATACAAGGCGAGTTCCTCTCCCCCCCACCGGGCGGCGACATCGGTCTTGCGAATCGTGCTTTTGATGATCGAACACACCTGCTTCAAAATTTGATCCCCGGTTTGATGCCCGTACGTATCATTGATCCCCTTGAACTGGTCGATATCCACGACGATCAATGATCCGTTGGTATCCTTTTTCTGAAACTCCTGAATCGTATCATCTAAATAATGGCGGGCATACAGACCGGTCAGCATATCCCGGTTCGCCATCCTTCTTACTTCCGCATGCAAGGAGGCATTTGCGATTGCTAAGCCGATATGAGAAGCCAGCACCTGCAGCAATTTGTAATTCTCATAAGAGAAAAATCGCTCTTCCCGATGAGACAGCATGATAACGCCATTCAATTCTCCCCTAACGACCAAAGGTGCCGCGATAAGGGATCTCGAGCCCGTATCCTCCATTAATTTGGATGAAAATTTACCAAAGGCCTTGTAATCCGACAATATAATCGGCTCTTGCGTCGAGTAAACCAGCCCGCTAAAGCCGTAATCCTTCGGAAAAAACTCTTTTTGGGACAAGGAGGGCACATTGCTGGACATAATCTCGAAATACTCGTTTTCTTTCGCGATTTGTGATATGCAGCAGTATTCCGCTTTAAAGATCGACATCAGCTCTTCGGTAGCGAATTTAAAGACTTCTTTGGGACGCAGGCTTTGATTCAGCCGTTTGGTCAATTCATTGATGAGTCGCAGTTCGCTGATTAACAAATTGGACTGCTCGTACAATTTTGCGTTCTCAAAGGCCGTGCCTGCCGTGTCAGCCAGCATGCCGATCAGCTGCAAATCGACTTCCTCCACCTGATCCCGCGGCAGAAGCAAATGAAACACGCCATAAACTCCCTGTTTGCCGATAAGCGGTACCGCGATTTCTAAGTAAGGCTCGCCTTCGGCGCCCTCCAGCTCTCTGCGCAGCATCCTGCCCTCCATAAATGCCCTGACGCAGACATGCTCCTGCTCACCATGCAGCAGCAGCGACTTTACCCTCGGATCACGGCTAAGATGATCCTGTGACATCAGGAGCTCAACCTTGGCATCCGGATACATTCCGGCAATTCTCTCAAACACTTCGGACAAAATGGAATCCACATCAATTTTGCCATGAAGCTTCTGAACAACCTGAAACAAGATCGAGCGGCGATGCTCCTCGCGTTTGGCCTGCTTTTGAATATTCAACAAATCCAGTACGAACCAGTTCTCGAATCTCTTGTAAAAGCATGCCCGGAAATAATGCGCGTTCGTTTTTATTAGAATGATCGACGCTGCGGCATCCAGCCCATCGTCCAGCATACAGCCAAATACGGAAAATAACTGTCCTTTCGTCCGCGTGAAGACCGGAACTGCAATGCAGCTGCTGCGCTCGATTGACCTCATGACACAGTCGAGACTTTCTATGCTGGCGGCAATCGTCTCAGCAGCGAGCGGAGGAATCGGCATGTCCGCCTCAAGGATCGTTCCAGCATGATTGGCCACAAACCACTGCGCCCCTCCAAGTTCGGGTAAAACGGAGACTTCCTGCTTCCAATCGACGTAGCCTTTTTGAATGAACGATTCAATATACGAGTAATCATGCTCAGTGATATCGAGTTGTTCCAGCCAACTCATATGCTCGCTTGCTTCCTCAAAGAGCATAGACAGGGAAGAATTCGGAATTGTATCTATCTTCGGGTCATCTCTTGATTGTTTGGCCATAGGAAAACTCCTTTTCGTCGCACTTGGAATACGGCGATTTATTGGTAACCTAAGCTATTCAACTCTGTCCATTTATGATAACTGATAATGTAGTCTCTTTTATGCTGTGATTCCACTCTGTCATTCCGATTTCTGTGACTATATGTTTATTTTACTATCTTCCTTGCCTTTTTGCATTAAAATTACTTCATTCTACCACACTTTTTTAGGCCGAAAGCCCTATCGACATAAAGTCCGCTTTTCATACAAAAACCACATCTTGACTTTATTCAATGATTTCATATAATATATATTGTTGATAAAGACTGGATAGGTCTTTGATTGGGGCGTAACGCATGCGGCACCCTCTGGATTTTGTTGCTGTCGGGACAGCGGCTGAACTTTCCTGGCAGATGAGCGTAATTATACTCTATCCTTCGCTCACATAAACAAAGTCCGCGCAAGTAGAACCCTATAACGAAAATTTCAAATTAAAGGAGTCTACCTATACAATGTCACGTTACACTGGTCCTAAATTTAAACTTAGCCGCCGTCTTGGCATTTCTTTGAGCGGAACTGGAAAAGAATTGAAGCGTCCTTTCCCTCCGGGTCAGCATGGTCCAACCCAACGGAGAAAGATTAGCAACTACGGCATGCAGCTTCAAGAGAAACAAAAGCTTCGCCACATGTACGGCCTCGGCGAGAAACAATTCCGCACTTTGTTTAACAAAGCGCAAAAAATGAGCGGTATCGCGGGTGAGAACTTCATGTTCCTCCTCGAAACTCGTTTGGACAATCTTGTATACCGTCTGGGCTTCTCCAACTCCCGTGCCGGCGCACGCCAATTGGTATCCCACGGTCACGTTACTGTTAACGGCAAGAAAGTCGACATCGCTTCTTACTCCGTAAGCCCTGGCGATGTAATCGGTCTTCGTGAAAGAAGCCGCGGTCTTTCCGCAATCAAGGAAGCTCTTGAGAACCGTTCGCACGTTCCTGCTTACCTTGAGTTCAACGACACGGCACTGGAAGGCAAATTCATTCGTTTGCCAGAGCGTTCCGAGTTGTCCCAAGACATCGATGAGAAACAAATCGTCGAGTTCTACAACCGTTAATAAGAACAAAAACCGACTCAGTCCTTTCGGACGCGAGTCGGTTTTTTATTTCCTTCCGCAGGGTACGGCCGATAAGCAGGTTGAACTTCTGATCCGTTCCGCCGACCTCAGTATGCTCTTTAGATGATCAGCTGAACCAGATGCCCCAAGCTCCTGAAATTGGCACAGCTTCTGTATGACGGCCGTGTGCAACATACATACTTTTAAAAAGACAAGCCCTTGCTTCTGAGCATTCATTGTTATTTTTCTGTATGTCCATTCTTTGAAAGAGCATTCAAATTCCCTAATTTGTGCTATAATGTTGCTGTTAAAAAGGAGGATATTTCATGGCTCGCGATAACGATACAAGCTCCAACAAAAAGCAACAGAAGAACAAAGCAAAAGCTCCGAAGCGCTCGAAATGGCGCTGGGTCTGGACAACGTTAGGCTGGCTGACCTTGCTCGGATTCGCTGCCGTTCTCTTTGCCGGAGGCGCCGTATTCGGATACGTCTCCTCGATCGTTAAGGATGACCCTGTGCGATCCCGCGCTGATATAGAGGCGAAGATAAATCATAATGAAATGACCGGGTTCGCCTATTTCCGCGACGGTTCAGGGATCGGGCAGCTGCGTTCCGAAGAAGACAGGCGGCCGATCAGCTATAATGAGATTCCTGCTTCCGTCATGGACGCGGTTATTGCCATTGAGGACAACAACTTCGATCATCATATCGGCGTCGATTTCAAAGGAACGATGCGCGCGGTTAAACAAAGACTTCTAAAGGAAGATATTCAAACCGGCGGCAGCACGCTGACTCAGCAGCTGGCCAGACGCGTATTCCTCAATCTGGACAAAACCGACAACCGAAAGGTTAAGGAAATTTTGCTTGCCGTACGTCTGGAGCGCTTTTTATCCAAACCAGAAATCATTACCGCTTATTTGAATAAAGTTCCTTTTGGCAACGGCTCGAATGGATACCAGGTATATGGGATTAAGGCTGCCGCCAAAGGCATTTTTAATATCACCAACCTAAATGAGCTTAATATTGCCCAAACCGCTTATTTGGCGGGCCTGCCTCAGCTCCCTTCCGCCTATTCTGCTTTTAACGGCAAAGGGGAGTTTAATGAAGAGGCATTCGCGCGTGCGATTAAACGGCAGCAGCTCGTGCTGTATCGTATGCTGGAAGAAGGCAAAATTACAAGAGAGCAATATAACGAAGCACTAGCCTTCGACATTAAGGGCTCTTTGGCACAGCAGACGAAGAAGGCATACGAGACTTATCCTTACCTTATGCTGGAAACAGAGCGGCAGGGCGCTCTCGTCATCGCCATGATGAATAACCCGGAAATGAGCAAGGAGGAGCTGCTGAGCAGCCCGCAGCTGCTCGAGGAGGCGCGTCAGCAGCTTCTAACTGGAGGCTACCGCGTATATACGACGATCGACAAGCAAGTATATAACTCCATGCATAAAGTATCCGATAATGCCGACAACTTCAGTCCGTTCAGCGAAAAGAAGGGACTCGAGCAGGTTGCTGCGATTATGCTTGATAATCGGACCGGTGCCATTCTCGGCATGATTGAGGGCAGGGACTTCTATACCGAGCAAATGAACTATGCTACGCAGATGAAAAGACAGCCCGGCTCGACAATGAAACCTATCGCCGCTTACCTGCCGGCCATGGAGCTTGGACTCATTCAACCGGCCAGCATTATCGACGATTCCCCGATTATTCTTCGGGATTACTCGAAGGGCTATCACATTCCGGTGAACGCCAGCGGCGGTTACAAAGGTTTGGTTACAGCCAGAACGGCTCTTAATGAATCGCGGAACGTGCCTGCGGTAAAAGTATTCAACCAAACTGTAGGCATCGAGCAAGCCTGGGAGTTCACCAAGAAGCTCGGCATCACGACCTTGGAGGAAGAGGACTACGGAGCGCAAACCGGTGTGCTCGGCGGCCTTAAATATGGAGTTACCGTCGAGGAACTCACGAATGCCTACAGTACGATCGCCAATGGCGGGGAATTCACCGATGCGTACATGATCGAGAAAATTACCGACTTCAAAGGCAATGTCGTCTATAAGCATCAGGTCGAACCCGAAAGAGTCTTCTCCAAGCAGACGGCATATTTGATGACTGATATGCTCCGTACGGTCATTACCGACGGAACAGCAAAATCTCTGAAAAATGAGTTTAAAAGCTATGGAAAAATACCGATCGTCGGCAAGACCGGCTCCACGCAAAACTATGCGGATGTGTGGTTCATGGGCTATACCCCCGACGTTTCGCTCGGTGTCTGGATTGGCTACAAGGAACCGGTTAATACGCTCTCTACCGCTGGTAAATCGAGAGCCCGCTCCATTTGGGCCAAAGTCATGAACGAGGTTACTGAGAGCAAGCCCGAGCTATTTGAGCAGAAAGCATTTGATAAGCCTGAGGGCATCGTAACTAAAACCGTCTCAGGCTATAGCGGCAAGCTGCCTACGGCGCTTACGCAACAGGCTGGGAAAATGGTAACGGACATCTTTAATGCGAAATATGTGCCTACCGAATCCGATGACGTACTGGTTCGGGCGAAATATGTGACGTATGAAGGCGTGAATTATATTCCGCATGACACGACACCTTCGGATATGGTGCTCGAGAAAGTCGTTATGAAGCGCGAGAAGCCGATCAAGGAGCTGGTGGACGATCTTCAGAAGGCCTTCTCAGGCATGAAGGGCAGCCATAAATCGCTGAGCTTCTACCTGCCTAAGGACGCAGGCGAGGATGCGCCAACCAAGCTCGATCCGCGTGAGGACGATGGAGCGGATCCTTCGGCCCCTGGCAATGTCCACATGACTTCGGCAGGCGGCTCGGCAAAAATCACTTTTGACAGGAATCCTGAGAAGGACATTGTCGGCTACCGCCTCTATCGATCGATAGGCGGGGCGCCTTTCCAGTCTACCGGAAAGGTAGTGCTGACGGGTCAGGAAACCTCGTTTACGGACTCCGGTTCCGACGGCAATTACGCCTACTATATCACGGCTGTAGACGTTGCCGGGCGCGAATCCGCTCCTAGCGCGGTCGTAAGCTTCGACAGTTGGGAAGGGATTCGTAATCCGGATGATCCGAACCAGGAAACATTGCCGGAGCCCGACGTGGAAAATTTAGCACCGCCTAGCACGCCCGCTCAAATCGGAGTGCTGAGCAATGATCAGGAAATTACGGTAACCTGGGGAGCCAACGCTTCCGAGGAGCATATTACTAACTATCAAATCTATTTGTCCGAAACTGCGGATGGAACGTATTCCAAATTGGGTTCTACTCCATCCACACAATTCTCATTTAAAACGGATGCGGCAAGCGGATGGGTTAGAGTAACGGCGATAAATGCGCTTGGCGAATCCTCCCCTTCCACCTCTGTACAGTTTAATAAGTAGCCGCCACAAAAAAGCTTCCATGGAACGCATCGGTTCCGTGGAAGCTTTTTCTATGAAAATAATTTTAGTTATTCTGGCTTGGTAAAGTGTCCAATCACCCGAATGAAAGAATCATATACTGTTCGAGAAGGAGGTGACAGCATGGCAAAAGCTTTTATCTCTCAAGCTACTTTCCCTAGACTCCGCTTGTTTAGGGATGAAAATTTCAGAGGACGTAGATTTGTAGTCCGCGGCAACGTAGGAATACGTAATCTGGATCGAACCTTTGGAGATATCGAGAGCTTACGCTTCTTTTCTCCTAACTCGGGCGCTACCTTAGTTTTGTTCTCTCGCCGAAATTTCCAAGGAAGATTCAGAGTTTTTCGGGGCGTGACTAATATTGCCGATCTGGATGACATTATTTTTGACAATGATCCTGAATCACTTATCAGTTCCAATTCTCGCCTGAGTCTGGAGCAAATCCGAACCATTCGCAGAACAGGCAATCTACCTAACGGTTTTAGATCCATTTAATCTCCTCCCCAGCGATACGGGACGTCCGGCTGTCTGACTTCGATCAGCCGGACGTCCTCCCCTTGGTTTCTCCGAAGCTTATCGCAATGGCCGTTCCAAGGCCAACCGCACTTCGCACCTCAACCGTGCCCCCGTGCGCCTCGGCGATTTCTTTGGCAATCGCCATGCCAAGTCCGCTGCCTGACGATGAACGATCGGTGTCCGTCCCACGATAATACCTTTGGAAAAGATTGTTCCGCGTAGCCTCATTCATTCCTGTCCCGTTATCTTCAAAACAGATGCTGAAGCCCGACTCTGGCTCCAGCTTCACCTGAATCCTTAATCGAGTTCCTTCTGGATTATGCAGCAGGGCATTAATAATAATATTGTCCATCATCCGGCGAAAAGCTGTCGTGTCGACGGAATAATAAACTTCCTCGGGAGAGGGAATCCACTGGCATTCATATCGCGACCAGGTTGGATCCTCCGAAATGCGTGTCACCGCATCCCCTACGACCTCGTTCATGCTCCGGCATTCCAGGTTCAATGCCTCAGCGGCATGTTTAAGGCGATAAAGCAAGTTTAAATCCTGGACAAGACCGTCCATATATTCTGCTTTTTCAACCATGATTGCAGCAAATTCTGCGATCTCCTCTGATTCCCAATCATATTGTCTCGAATGCAGCAACTGAGCATAACCGTATATGGATGCGAGCGGCGTCTTTAAATCATGGGACAGGCCGGCAATCCACTCCTCGCGCATTCGATCGCTCTGCTCTCGTTCAAGCTCATGCCGTTCAAGCTGCTGAGACAATTCCTGAACGGAATAGAGGACTTCAGTATACGCTTTATACCTGCTCTTGAGGCGGCCTGACCGTTTCTTGCTTCGGGGCCTTCCGCGGCGATCCGTTGGCTCCTTGTAATGCCTCTGCGCCAGATGCTGCAGCCAGCGCATCACATGAAGCATCGGCAAACCGATTTTATTCCCCTGCCACAATGCCAATCCGCCGCAAGCGAGCAATAAAATGACCACAAGACTGCCAAAACCGTACACCATCAGCTGACTCTCGCTGTTCACAATAGGCCCGGCAGGGGTCAATCGGATACCTGGAGCAGCATGATACGGGGCATGGATCAGCCAAATCCTCCCGCTTTCCTCCTCGGTTCTCATCTCCAGGCGAACGCCGTAACGTTCGGGGTACTGTAACCTTAGAACAAGCTCCTGCGGCGAATATTGACGAGGTACGCCAGGGGGAAGGCGATAAGATGCAAGCTCTGTCCCCTGCGAAGTAAGAAGCTGAATGCCGGCTCCGTATTCTTCCAGGGCATAGCTGACTTCCTTTGGCCATGCGGCAGCTCCAGAGGCCTGCTCGGCCTCCTTGATCAAGCGCTCAGAATGTGAGCCGCCCAAGGCCAATATGGCCGCCGCTGTATCCAGCGGTTCCTTGACACCATAAAGCAGCGTTACCGTCTCTCCTTCAATCGGGCGTATCAGAATGTATAGGCGATAAGGAAACGGCTCCTGGCGATTAAAATAATTGACCAGCTGGCCAGGCTCATATTTCACGGGAACATCCGAAGGCGTTAAAAACGCGTAAATCGCCTTTCCTTCCTCATTTAATACTTGAAGCCAACCGCCATTATCCTTTACTTGCTTCAGCAGCCTCGGGGAAATATTCGGAGATCCGTCCTCCCGTATCGAATAATTGTCCATGATCGATTCCAGCGCTACGCGCGAGAAGTTCCGCTTTAAATCCAGCTCGGACATTTTTTCTGCGATCCAAAGAAGCATCATTACAATACAAACTGCCGTAATTGCTCCAACGGTCAACCACTGCCTGATGAACATCAGGACAAAGCGCCGGCGCATCGTCACTGCTCTATTCCTCTTCGAACAAGCTTATATCCCAATCCTCGAACAGTAAGCAAAAACTCAGGCTTGGCCGGGTTCCGTTCAATTCGTTCCCGTATGCGGTGAATATGCACCATTACCGTGCTATCATCGTTTATTGCAGATTCGCCCCAAACCCGCTCATAAAGCTCGTCCTTGGGAAATACGCGATTAGGATGACGACATAAAAATAGCAGCAGCTGAAAAACTTGAGCCGGGCAGTCGACGGCATTTCCGTTTACAGTTAACTCTTTGGCGGTTCCATCCACAATAAAGTAACCGAAGTCGTATATTTCTTGAGCCCCCAGCCTCTTCGAGGAGAGAGGGGCCGACAATCCAGCGCTTCTTCTAAGATGAACCTTCAGCCGGGCGATGACCTCGAGAGGATTAAAGGGCTTGACAATATAATCGTCCCCGCCTATCGCAAAGCCGGTCAGCTTATCTAGATCCGTGGATCGAGCCGTTAAAAATAAAATCGGCGCATTCGTCAATTCACGAATAAAAGGGGCGGCCTCGAAGCCGCTTTTTCCGGGCAGCATCACGTCCAATATAATGAGATCGTAAGGCTTGGAGCGGCAAGCTTCGATGGCCTCCTCCGCACTTCCGACCGAATTTACTTCGGTAAAGCCTTCCTTGGCCAGAACCGTCTGCAGCAGTTTGAGAATCGCCTTCTCGTCATCGACCAGCAGGATTTGAGGTTGGCTCATCCTCAGCCCTCCTTGTGCTTGAATATTATTGTGCTCATTGTAGCATATCAAACTTACCTTGGAGCGTCTGGAATCTTAACAGGACCTTAACTAGGCATAATAAATTTAAGCTGCTGTTCATGCTCTGTTTTTTCTTCGTTTAAGTCCGGCGGGTATGATCATAAACAAAGGGTTAAAGAGAGAGCCAAGACATGAAAAGGGAGAGATCGTATGAAAAAAAGACTAATGACCTGCACGGCGGCATTTTTGATTTTTTCAGGATGCGGCTTGCCAGGTCCGCACAATTCACCGGGGTCAACGGGAACCTTAGGCTTACAAAATTCCAGTCCCGAAGAAATCAATTCAACCGCAGATACACTAGGCGACATCAGCCTCCTGCCTGAAGCCCTTCTGAACGAACGTTACGATCAAGTTTATAAAAGCCTTAGCACGAGCTTCCGAAGCCAAGTAACAAAGGAGCAAATCAAGGAGCTGTCGCAATCTTTTTTCGAGACTGGCGATGTATTCAATATTCAGTCCAAGTATGCAATCAACGACATGGTGGACTATGTATGGGTTAATCCGTCCGGCAGCAAAGGAATCTCCGCCATGGCTGATCAGGACGATGTCATATGGGGTCTGCAGATTGTAAATCTATCCGCTTTTCCCGAGACGGACAGTGCTTATACGAAGCAGGAATACAGCCTGCCTTTTAAGGGGAATTGGTTTACCTTCTGGGGCGGAAACAATACGCTGCTTAATTATCACTACGATTATGAAACTCAGCGATACGCTTACGATTTCCTGGTTTTAGAAAATGGTGCCAGCTATACGGGAGATCCGACGAGGAATGAGAGCTTTTATGCTTTTAGCCAGGATGTGCTCGCCCCTGCGGACGGCATTGTCTTGGAGGTCATGAACGATGTAGAGGATAATATTCCCGTTGGCACTATGAACGAGAAGGAGGCTGCCGGCAACTATGTCATTATCGATCATCAGGGAGAATATAGTATTCTCGCTCATTTTAAGAAAGGATCGATTAGCGTACAGGAGGGACAAGAGGTGAAGCGAGGCGAACCGCTTGGAATGACTGGCAATTCCGGAAATTCCAGCGAAGCCCATATTCATTTCCAGGTGTCCGATCAACCGAGCCTTGAACACGGCAAAGCTCTCCGCATAAAATTCAAAAATGGTCTGGATCCGATCAAAGGACAATGGGTTGAAGGGTAATATAGCGAAGAAGACGCCGGAGCTGCACATTCCGGCGTCTTCTTGATTAGAAAAAATGGATTATACCTAAATGATGCTTGTTTAATCCTCTATTGTCGACAAATCTCCTGTCGGAAGATTCAGCTCCCAGGCCTTCAGAACGCGGCGCATGATTTTGCCTGAGCGTGTCTTCGGCAGCTTATCCTTGAATTCGATTTCCCGCGGCGCGGCATGGGCAGACAGCCCTTCCTTCACGAATCGGGCAATATCCGCCTTCAGCTCCTCCGAAGGCTCGTATCCGTCTAGCAGCGAGATGAACGCCTTAATGATTTCGCCCCTCGTCGGGTCAGGTTTGCCGATCACACCGGCTTCTGCCACCGCTGGGTGCTCCAGCAGCTTGCTCTCTACTTCGAACGGGCCAATCCGCTCTCCGGAGGAGTTAATGACGTCATCAATGCGTCCTTGGAACCAGAAGTAGCCGTCTTCGTCCATATAGGCCGTATCACCGGAAATGTACCAACCCGGAATACGGAAATACTCCTCATATTTCGGAGCGTTGTTCCAGATGAGCCGCATCATGGCTGGCCAAGGCGTGCGGATCGCCAGATTTCCCATACGGTTAGGCGGCAGAACCCTGCCGTTATCGTCGATAATCGCAGCTTCGATACCGGGAACCGGCTTACCCATGGAGCCTGGCTTCAGCGGCATCGACGGATAATTACAAATCAATTGTCCGCCCGTTTCCGTCATCCACCATGTATCATGAATTCGCAGCCCGTATACTTTTTTGCCCCAACGCACGACCTCGGGATTCAACGGCTCGCCCACAGAAAGAACATGTCTTAGTGTCGACAGATCATACTGTCCAATAATGTCCTCTCCGGCTCCCATCAGCATCCGGAATGCAGTTGGCGCGCTGTACCAGACAGTTACTTTATTTTGTTGAATCGTGTCATACCAGTCCCCCGGACTGAAACGCCCCCCGCGAACTACATTCGTCACTCCAAGCAGCCAGGGCGCGAATATGCCGTACGAGGTTCCTGTCACCCAGCCGGGATCGGCCGTACACCAGTACTTATCGCCTTCCTTCAAATCCAGCACCACTCTGCCGGTATGGTAATGCTGGATCATCGCGTTATGGACGTGGTAAACGCCTTTGGGCTTCCCGGTGGATCCGGAAGTATAGTGAAGGATCATCCCGTCTTCGCGATCGACCCATTCGATTTCAGTATCTGGAGAAGCCTGTCTCAGCTCGGCCATAAAATCAATCAGCCCTGGTTCCTGCGGAACTTCGCCAACGATGAAGACTTGCTTGAGGGCAGGAAGCTCTTCCCGCTTAACTCGGGGCAGCAAGGCAGCTGTTGTTACGATAGCCACCGCACCGCTGTCCTCCAGCCTGTCTTTTACCGCAGTCTCCATAAACGCTTCAAAGAGCGGTCCGACGACAGCGCCTACCTTAAGCGTGCCAAGCACGCTGATGTAGAGCTCCGGGCTTCTCGGCATAAATACGAAGACACGGTCGCCCTTGCCTATCCCGTAACTGCGGAGTACATTCGCGAATTGGTTCGACAGCGTGCTCAGCTCTTGATACGTGTAGGATTCTTTCCTTGTGGAATCATTGAATAACAGAGCAGTGCGGCTGCCTTTTCCCGCATCCACATGACGGTCGATCGCTTCATAAGCCATGTTGACGCGCCCCGTCTCATACCAGGAAAACTGCTTCTCCACCTCGGCCCAGTCAAATTTAGCACACGCTTCTTCGTAATCCCCTAAATTGGACGAGGGGGCTACCTCCGAAATAATCTCACCTTGCAGTTGACTCATTGTTTCATCCTCCCTTGAATCTGTTCAAAATCATCTTTTAAAAGCAAATTCAAACATGAAAACGGATACACATCGGCGAATTTTGCATTGCGGATCATGGCTAGCAATCTATTGACGTAGTTTGAAGCGTATCCACTTTTTCGTAAGAGCCCGTGTGTAATTTAGTCAAGCAATCGTAAGCAGGATGTCAAGTGTTATTTATGAATGTTTTATGTCGGAATACATTATATCACACGCTTTTGTGGGGGGCTATACTTTTCAAATTTTCATTTTTCTGTTATAAGTGAGGTGAATGAGCAAAGGAGGCGGCGAAAATGGAACATCTTAAAACGCATATCCGCCATACCCTGTCTAAAGGTGATCGCGAGATCATTATCGAAGGCCCGGTCGCTCCAGAGCCTCTGCGGAGCTTCCAGATGCATTCGGAGCTGGACGCTTTCCGCAGACCGAAGGATCAGCATGAAGCATTGATCGAAATCGCAGCTCTCCCGGAAGGCCGAATCATCATCGCAAGGGAGCAGGACACTATTGTCGGCTATGTCACGTTTCATTATCCGGATGAAATGGAACGCTGGTCACAAGGGAACATGCCCGATCTCATCGAGCTGGGAGCCATCGAAGTAGCGAATGACTATCGCTCGCTCGGACTCGGCTCCAAAATGATCAGGACTGCCTTCGAGCAAGAGCAGATGGAACGTTACATTGTGTTTACGACGGAATATTACTGGCATTGGGATTTAAAAAGCAGCGGACTCAGCGTATGGGATTACCGGAAAATGATGGAACGACTTATGAAAACGGTCGACATGGTCTGGTATGCAACCGACGACCCGGAAATTTGCTCTCATCCGGCAAATTGCCTGATGGTTCGAATCGGGAAGAATGTTCCGCTGGAATCTGAAGAGCAGTTCGACCGCATTCGTTTTCAGCAGCGGTTTATGTATTGAATTTGCTCATGCGGATGATGACACAAGAGCAAGGAGAGTGGCGCCCATGACTGGAAGCGCTTTATTGATTCATCACGATAAAGCCATGAATTATCATTTTCACGACAGCCATCCTTTTCACCCGATCCGGCTTAAATTAACGCTCGATCTGCTAACCGAAGCGGGAGCTTTAGAGCCTTCTTCGATGCTCCTTTCGCGCCCGGCAACAGAAGCAGAGCTGCTGCACATTCACCAGCCAGCTTATATCGAGGCCGTCAAAGCGTTGAGCGCAAGCACGCCTGAGCCGACTTGGCTGGGCCGGGCAGAGCAATATGGATTGAAGGATGACGATACGCCTTACTTTCCCGGCATGCATGAGGCTGCTGCCTACGTCGCCGGTGGTTCTATTACGGCTGTCGAGGCGGTCATGTCGGGCCGGTGCGAACATGCCTTGCATTTGGGCGGAGGCCTGCATCACGCTCTCTCCGCCAAAGCAGCGGGCTTCTGCGTCTATAATGACGTTTCGGTAGCTATCGCCTTTGCTCGGCAGCATTATAAGGCGCGGGTACTCTATATCGACACGGATGTGCATCACGGAGACGGAGTGCAGTGGAGCTTCTATTCCGATCCGGAAGTATGTACATATTCCATTCATGAAACCGGCAAATATTTATTCCCGGGAACAGGGTTCGTGCAGGAAAGAGGCGAGCATCAGGGCTATGGGACCAGCGTCAACATTCCTTTGCAGCCTTATACCGAGGATGAATCATGGATGGAATGCTTCGAGCAATCGATCCGGCGCCTGACGGATTATTTCAAGCCTGATCTGATCATCAGCCAGCATGGCTGTGACGCCCACGCGCTTGACCCTCTTTCTCATATGCAGTGCAGCATGGCCATCTACAGCGAGATGCCGGCGATTATTCATAACCTGGCCCATACGTATTGCAACGGTCGCTGGGTTGCCGTAGGCGGCGGCGGATATGACATATGGCGCGTCGTCCCCCGTGCATGGAGCTTGCTTTGGCTGGAAATGACGGATCATCCTTTAAAGCTCTCTCTAAAGCAGCAGCCCCGCACGAAGCTGCCCAAAGCCTGGAGAGACCGATGGCAGGGTCAAAGCTCCGTGTGCCTGCCCAACGAATGGCTTGATGACTTAACACACTGGGAGGGGATACCCCGCAGAGCCGAGATCACGGCAAAAAACCGCGAAAGTCTCGCGGTTGCGCTGCAGGATTTCCCCATAAAACCTTATTAACGGCTCAGGCGAGCCACCATCTCGTTTATTATTTCGAACGAATGACGGGCTGCCAGCACTGTAAATTCGGCAAAATTCACATCAGCCGTCCCGTCTGCCTTATCAGACATCGACCGGAGAATGACATAAGGAATTTGATTCATATGACATACTTGGGCCACTGCGGCCCCTTCCATCTCTACGCAAGCCCCCTCCATCGTCTCGTGGAGCTCGCGCACATAATCATGGTTTGAGATGAATTGATCTCCGGACAGCACTTTACCGACGATAAAGTTGTTGTCCGAACACAGCTTGGAGCAAGCTTCTTCCGCGAGGCGGATCAGCCTCCGATCTGCCGGAAAATTGGAAACGTCCTGATAAGGAATTATTCCACGGGCAAAGCCCAGCGGAGTTACGTCCATATCATGCTGCTGGCACGAAGAGGAAATCACGATATCCCCGATATTGAGCTCAGGATGAACCGCGCCAGCTACTCCTGTAAACAGAATCGTGTCGACTTCAAATCGATCGACCAGCACCTGCGTTGTTGCAGCGGCATTGACTTTGCCGACGCCCGATTTGCAGACGACAACCTCTTTGCCATGGAACAACCCGGTCACGAAGTTGATTCCTGCGAATACAACCGTATTCTGCCGCTCCACCTGCTCCAGCAGTAGAGCTATTTCTTCATTCATGGCACCCATAAGCCCGATCGTTGCAGCCATAATAAGATCTCCTCCTCCTTTTTTCCCCTAAAAAAAGCTCCTATGCAGGAGCTTTTTCCGTATAACCTTTTTCATATATTTGTCTTTAATTTTATTCTCTATCTATAATCAATGATTCAGTTCAGCCGATTATACGTGGCTGACTGACAAACGAAGGATCGTCTCATGCGGCAAAATCACCTTAGAGCTCTCAACGGTCTCTTTCTTCATCAATTTCGTCAACAGACGCATAGCCACCGCACCGAGGTCATACATCGGCTGGGCTACCGTAGTCAACTGCGGACGAACCATCGACGCCATGCGAATATTGTCTACGCTGATGATAGAGAAATCCTCCGGCACTTTCAGGCCTTCATCCTGAATGCTGTGAATCGCTCCAATCGCCATCTCGTCTGTGGCGGCAAAAATGGCCGTCGGGCGCTTCTTAAGACCCAGGAAATATTTCATCGCCTCGACACCGGATTCGTAACGATAGTTGCCGATTCGAACCAGATCCTCCTGGTATTGGATGCCCGCTGTCTCCAATGCCCGTTTGTAGCCCTGGAATCGTGCATAGCCGTTCGCTGGATCCTGCAGGGTTCCGCTGATCATAGCGATCTCACGATGTCCATGGCGAATCAGCGTGCTGACGGCATCAAAGGCAGCGGCCTCATGATCGATATCGACGGACGGAATCGTGCCGTTCTCGTCGCTCGTCGCACACAAAACAACCGGAACAGAGGAGGTTTGGAAAGCCTGCATATGCTCTTCCGTCACTGCTCCGCCCATGAAGAGAAGCCCGTCCACCTGCTTCTCGAGCAGCGTGTTGATGACGCGGATTTCCTTCTCTTTCTTCTTGTCTGCATTACATAAAATAATGTTATAGTGATACATGTTAGCGATGTCTTCAATACCCCGGGCGATTTCTGCGAAAATTGAGTTTGAGATGTCCGGAATGACTACGCCAACCGTAGTCGTCTTCTTGCTCGCAAGACCTCTCGCGACCGCATTCGGACGATATCCTAAACGTTCAATTGCTTCATATACTTTCTTCCGGGTTTGCGGCTTCACATTGGGGTTGTTGTTGACAACCCGCGAAACCGTGGCCATTGAGACGCCTGCTTCACGTGCCACATCATAAATGGTAACCGTCACATTCTTCTCTCCATTGCCAATAGATTTTCACTCATTCATCCCGTAATTTTTCAAGCTCCAATTAGGTTTATGATACGACAAAATTTTACTTTGTGCAATGTTCCAGCTTCAAACAGCTAGAATTCCCTCTAGGGCTTCTGAAGTAATGTCGGAGTGGGAAGTATGCCAAACGGCTTGCTCGTTTTTGACTAGAATGGCTTGAGGGGATTCATGCTTCACTCCAAGACGCTCTGCCGCCGCATTAGAGACGGCCCTGTCTTCAACAACGTATATAACACCATAGGTAACAGCTTCGTTGGGACTATGACTTAAGTATGCTTCCACTTCCCGGTGCGCTCCCGAACTGATGGGACAACGGGTACTATGTTTGAATAACAAAACCGGCCCATGCACTGATTCTTCCATAGCCTGGGAAAGCTCCTCTATAGAAGTTATTCTTTTCAAAGTAGCCATAATATATCCATCCCCTTTTTCCGACAAGACATAGTAAACATACTCAATAGATATCTTAACAAAAAAAAGACAATAAACACAACTCATCTCCGTACTTTTACCTAAATCCGTGCTTAATTTGCCCTTAAAAACTGACTATTATTTACAAAATCAGACATCTGGGACAGTCTCTTGGAAATATCATCCATCCATTCGCCGTCATTCATCTCCTTGGCGCAACCAAACACATCCAGCAGAAGATTAATACGCTCCTTGCACTTCTGCTCGAGAAGCACTTCGAAGGACGGGGATTCCGTCTGGTTCCAGGATCGGAAAATGCTGAACATCACGTCGGCCAATTCGTTGACTTCATTAAAAAGCACGAGCCCCTGCTCCCCGCTGGCCTTCAGCTCCCCCAGCAGAGCAAGCAGATCCGGCTTCACGGCCGGAAGCACCTCATAATGGCTGCATTTCTCGCATTCAAATATCGGTACCCTGTCAATTTCGATAACACCTTCAAAAATAAGCACTCTAAAATCGAGGCTCATTCCTTGCCCGCAATGACACAGCTTGCGCACAGTACCACCTCTTCTTACAAATCATTTTTCATTTTGGCTGCCCGTCGACTCGTTATGTTGCGATGAAAAAATGTAAAATTGGATGATGAATGATGTATTCGACCCTTGGGGGATAATCTCCTTTTTCGAGGATGCAAATGCTTGTTCTTTCCTTGATTGGCAAGGAGTATTTCGTTGGCTTCAGAGCACGGCAATATGAAAAACAACTTTATTTTTGATACAATTAAAATATCGAAAACGATTTTCGTCAAGACCGATTGAAAACAGGAGGCGTCGATATTGAGACTAACTGGTAAAAAAGTTATCGCTTTAGTAGATGAGGAATTTGAGGATTTGGAGCTCTGGTACCCGATTTACCGGGTTCGTGAAGAGGGGGCCGAGGTTCATCTCGTCGGACTGGAGAAAGGCAAAAAATACATCGGCAAGTATGGAGTGCCTGCCGAAGCTGAATACAGCTACGAGGAAATCAATGCCAAAGACTATGACGGCATTCTCGTTCCAGGAGGGTGGGCTCCGGATAAGCTGCGCCGCTATGGCAAGGTGCTTGAAATGATTAAAGAACTTCACGCTGCAAAGAAACCGATTGGGCAAATCTGCCATGCAGGATGGGTTCTGATCTCTGCCGGAATTCTCCAAGGGGTAACGGTAACCTCCACGCCGGGAATCCGCGACGATATGGAAAATGCTGGCGCGACATGGAAGGACGAGCCTGTCGTCGTGGACGGCCACATTATTTCGGCACGACGTCCGCCCGACTTGCCGCCATACGGCAAAGCATTCGTCGACGCCTTGGCCAAGGCTTAATTTATCGCTTTTTATGAGCAAAAAAAGAACCGCAGAAGGAGCTGCTGCTCCTCCTAGCGGTTCTTCTTCATGACTTAATTGTTCTGCCAGATGCAGCTCTCGGCAAAACGCGCCAGCTCGGCCTCCACGTCAGCCCCGGTCGCAAGCCGATAGCAATTGGATCCGGCCTCTTCTCCTGCGGAAGCTACAGCATTTAAAATCCGATGCTTCACCCTTAACAACGATTGGGGAGACATGCTCAGGTCGCGTACCCCTAAGTGCAGCCAGATCGGAAGTGCCTTCTCGTCCCCCGCCAGCTCTCCGCAGACGCTAACTGGAATGCCTGCTTCCTGCGCTCCCGTAATCGCCTGGCGCAGGAGGCGAAGAACC
Source organism: Paenibacillus lentus (assembly GCF_042714055.1). Taxonomy (GTDB): domain Bacteria; phylum Bacillota; class Bacilli; order Paenibacillales; family Paenibacillaceae; genus Fontibacillus; species Fontibacillus lentus_A. Next base: position 316,032 of record NZ_JBHGVC010000003.1, on the reverse strand, counting down.
GCTGGGTGAAATGGCTGGTATAAATGGGCGATCGTTTCGTTCATCCGGTCAACAGCAAGAACGTATTGGACGAGATCATTCGTGCCGATGCTGAAGAAATCGGCTTCCTTCGCCAGCAAATCAGCTATAGCAGCAGCAGCCGGCACTTCGACCATGACGCCGACCGGTATATCAGCGTCATACGCGATACCGCGCTGGTCAAGATCAGACTTCGCCTCGGCCAGTATTTGTTTGGCCTGGCGCACCTCCTCCAGCGAAGAAATCATCGGCAGCATGATTTTTAAGCTCCCGTAGGCGCTTGCCCGTAGTATAGCGGTCAATTGAGTCTTGAACATCTCTTTGCTGTCCAGGCTGATCCGAATCGCCCGGTAACCGAGAAACGGGTTATCTTCTTCGGGAAGTTCAAAATATTCAAGCTGCTTGTCTCCGCCGATATCGAGGGTTCGAATGACGACGGAATGCTCTCCGGCCTTCTCGGCAACCTGCCGATAGATGTCAAACTGTTCCTCTTCCGAAGGGAAGGCCGAGCGATCCATATATAAAAACTCTGTACGGAACAATCCCGCGCCTTCGGCGCCGTATTTGAGCACCTGCTCCAAGTCTTTGACGGAGCTGATGTTACCCGCCAGCCGGAAGCGGACGCCGTCCTGCGTGACCGCATCGACCGTTGCAAGCTGCTGCAGCTGCTCCTTCTGTTTCCGCAGCCTCTCGGCTACTTCTGTATACCGGTCTACAATTTTCTGATTAGGTTCAATATAGATAAGTCCTTCATCGCCGTCAACGACAAGCAAATCGCCCGTCTTCAGCGGCTCCCCAAGCTTCTGTTCAAGTCCGGATACGAGAGGTATGCCGAGAGCCCGGGCCATAATGGCTGAATGCGAAGTTTTGCCACCGGCCATCGTGACCATGCCCAGTACGTTGTCGGGATTGATATGTACAAGCTGGGAAGGCGACAATTCCTTGGCCACCAAAATATAAGGCTGGGTATCGGCAGGAAGCGTAATATCCGGCGTGCCGAGCAAATGCTTCAGCAATCGATTGCCCACATCCTTAATATCGAGTGCCCGCTCTTTCATGTACTCATCATCCAGCAGATCAAACATGGTGACAAAATGATCGATCGCTTCTTTTACGGCAACTTCGGCGGCCTTGTATTGCCGTTCAATAATCCCGCGAATTTCACTCATGAACACGGGATCCTCCAATATGGCGAGGTGAGCGTCAAAGATACTCGACTCCTCCACGCCTACTGCTTCCTTGACTTCGTTCTTCATCACTTCGATTTCTGTCTTGGATGTTCTTATGCCCTCGTACAATCTCTCGAATTCTGCGGCCAAATCAATCTTATCCAATTGGCGATCCGGCACATCCCATTCCCAGGCAGGCAGCACAAAAGCCTTGCCGATGGCTACGCCTGCTGCTGCACCGATGCCCTGTATCATGTTTAGACCCCCTATGTCCTGCACTGTTATAGGATATCATCTCTCTATATTTTTAATTTTTGCCTTACGAAGCAATGCAACACGCACTATTATGGTAATCCCATGCTTGCAAATTTGTCAAAGGAAATTAAGCCTGTCCATGATGAAGCGGGTTCGCTAAAGCGTATTTCCTACCAGACATATCACCATTTTCGTACGCTGAACCCAAAGAGGACCCGTCAAATTGGCGGGTCCATACTTCTAAATTATTGACGGCTTTTGCCGAGTAAAATACTATCCTCTACCTTGATGCACCGATCCATAATAACCTTCAGGCCACCCTCCTCAGCGATTTGCGCCGCTTCCTCGCTAATGATGCCCTGCTGCAGCCACAGCACCTTAGCACTGGCTGCAACCGCCTCACGTGCGACCTCCGGCGTATATTCGCTGCGCCGAAAGACGTTGACGATATCGATCGGCTCCGGGACATCCGCTAAGGTGGCATACACCTGCTCACCCAGAATTTGCCCATTCACCGCCGGGTTCACCGGGATGATCCGATAACCGTTGCTCTGCATCGCCTGAGCCACCATGTAGGACGTGCGATCGGTTTTGTCGGACAGGCCGACAACAGCGATATTGCCGGCATGCTCCAATATTTCTTTAATTTCTTCGCGACTGGGATTTTCAAAGGCCATAGTTGAACTCCTCCTCTCGAATTATTCTAGTATGCTCCGTTTTAAATGGTTATACCCATTCTACCGAAGCGCCAAGCGCGGTAATATGATCAAAGAATTGCGGGTAGGATTTGGCGACGTGATGGGCGTCCTTGATAACCAGCGGCTCCCGGCAGCGCAGGCCGACCACGGTCAGAGCCATGATCACGCGATGGTCGTAATGAGCGTTGATCTCCACGCCCCCTTCAAGGCCGTTAGGACGGCCATGAACGATGATTTCGGCTTGGCGCTCCTCTACATTGGCACCAGCCTTTCTAAGCTCGTTCAAATAATCCGTGATTCGGTCGCATTCCTTGTATCTTAAGTTTTCAACGTTAAAAAAGCGGGACGTCCCCTCGGCAAACACAGCGGCTGCTACCATCGCCAGTACAGCATCCGTCGCGGCATCGCCATCGAACTCCACCGGACGCAGGCTGCCGTTGCCCTGCACATGCACAGTGTCATTCGCATGAGTGAGCGGCACGTCCATCATTTGCAGCACATCCACGATCGCGCGCTCGCCTTGCTTGCTGCGCTCGGCCAAACGATGCACTTTAACATTGGATTTGGTTACCGCCGCGGCAGCCAGAATGGCTGCGGAGCCCGGATAGTCACCTTGAACCGTATAAGTTTTGGCTTGATAGGACTGACGTCCAGGAACCTTGAAGCTCATGTAGTCCTCGCTGGCATGAATAATAATCCCAGCCTGTTCAAGCACCTCCAGCGTTTGGCCGATGACGACTTTGGATTTCAAATCATCCAGCACTTCAATCTCACTGTCCTCTTCCAGCAGCGGAGTCAGGAACAATAGGGCGCTCAAGTATTGCGAGCTAACCGCGCCGGACACGGTAATTTTGCCGCCCTTTGGATTTCCGCCGCGGATTGTAATCGGAAGCCGACCCTCCTGATGGTCGACTTCAACGCCAAGCTGCTGCAGAGATACGATCAAGTCGTCATGCGGACGCTTGCCCAGCGAATCTGGATACGTATTAACGAAGGTTACCTCGGGGCACAGCGCAGCGATCCCCATGAGAAAGCGGAGAACGGCACCGGCATTGCCCACATTCAATTCCTTGACGTCCTTCGGATTCCTTCCAAAGCCTGTGATGACGATTTTCTCATCATCCTCTTCCAGCACCGCGCCTAACTCGGCGATACAGCGGCGCATAGCATCGCTATCCTCACTGTGCGCAGGATAGTATATCGTACTCGTCCCTTCCGCTAAAGCGGCAACAAGCAAATAACGAGTTGTATAATTTTTAGATGATAGCGCCCCGATTTCACCGTTAAGCTCGGGAGTAGGTCTAACGATAACGTCCATTTATATTCTCCTCTTTTTTCAAATATTATTTTGATTGACCGCGGTAATGCATTAAAATCTCGGACGCTAAAGTGTCCGGGCTTTTACCCGCAGTATCGATTTTAACATGTGCGAAATCATAGGCATGCTTGCGCTCCTCCAAGAGTACGGTTACTCTGTCTCTTGCTCCTCCGGCCAGCAATGGCCTGTTTGGATCGTCGCCAACGCGCTCCAGAATACTCTCAAGGTCGGCGGTCAGGGCAACAACCCAGCCGTGCTCCAGCATAACGGAGCGGTTCTCCTCACGCAGGACAGCCCCCCCGCCGGTAGCCAGCACCACCTCGCCTCCCTGCAGGACGCTGCGAAGCAAAGCCGACTCGGTATCCCGGAAGAATTGCTCTCCTTGATGAGCAAACAGCTCGGGGATCGTGCACTTCGTTTCCTCCTCGATCCGCTCGTCGAGATCAATCAGGCGGTAACCCGCCATTCGGGCTAACACAGCTCCTACTGTTGACTTGCCGGTGCCCATCATTCCTACCAGTATAATATTGTTTCTTTGTTCACTCAATATTTCACCTACTTTATTCCTGTGCTGGCGCAAACTTTTTTCATATCATACCACAGGCGCCGGCATTTCGGCACATAAAAAGGCGCCAAAGAGCAAAACCGCTCTTTGACGCCTTATGGTCAGTCGATTAGAACCATTGATGATGGAATACGCCCTCTTTGTCAACGCGTTTGAACGTGTGCGCTCCAAAGTAGTCGCGTTGGGCTTGAAGCAGGTTGGCCGGCAAGCGCTCCGTGCGGTAGCTGTCATAGTAAGACAGTGCGCTGGAGAAGCCCGGAACCGGAATACCGCGGGATACTGCGGCCGAGATCACTTGGCGCCATGCATCCTGATACGTCTCGACGATGTTCTTGAAGTAAGGATCAAGCAACAGGTTCTTGAGCGCAGGCTCACGGTCATAAGCTTCTTTGATGTTATGCAGGAATTGCGAACGAATAATGCAACCGCCGCGGAAAATCATCGCAATGTTGCCGTATTTCAAATCCCAGCCATATTCATCAGAAGCAGCTCTCATTTGAGCAAAGCCTTGAGCGTAAGATACGATCTTACTTGCAAAAAGAGCTTTGCGAACATTTTCAATGAACTCCTGTTTGTCGCCATCAAATGAGGAAACGGCCGGACCGCTCAAAATTTTGCTTGCCGCGATGCGCTCATCCTTCATGGCGGACAAGAAGCGGGAGAATACGGATTCCGTAATCATGGACAATGGCACGCCAAGGTCGAGCGCGCTTTGGCTTGTCCATTTACCCGTACCCTTCTGTCCAGCGGCATCTAGAATGACGTCAACCATCGGTTTGCCGGTCTCTTCGTCATATTGCGAGAAGATGTCTGCCGTAATTTCTATCAAATAGCTGTCCAGTTCGCCTTTGTTCCACTCGGTGAAAATTTCATGCAATTCTTTAGCGTCCAGACCAAGTACATCCTTAAGCAGGTGGTAAGCTTCGCCAATGAGCTGCATATCGCCGTATTCGATACCGTTATGCACCATCTTGACATAGTGTCCTGCGCCGTCTGGACCGATATATGTACAGCATGGATCGCCGTTCACTTTAGCAGAAATTGCCGTCAGAATCGGTTCAACCAATTGATAAGCACTTTCCTGGCCTCCAGGCATAATCGAAGGGCCGTTCAGTGCGCCTTCCTCTCCGCCTGATACACCTGTGCCGATAAAACGGAAGCCCTTGGCTTCAAGCTCCTTGCTGCGTCGCTGCGTGTCCGGGAAGTAAGCATTACCTCCATCGATGATGATATCGCCTTGATCCAAATAAGGAAGGAGCTGTTCAATTGTTGCGTCGGTAGCAGGCCCTGCTTGTACCATGATCAGAATTTTGCGAGGTACTTCCAAGGAATTGACGAATTCTTCGACTGAGAATGTACCGACCACATTTTTGCCCTTCGCTTCGTTTGCGAGCATATCGTGAGTCTTCTCCGGGGAGCGGTTAAACACCGAAACGGTGAACCCTCTGCTTTCAATATTCAGGGCAAGGTTCTTACCCATAACGGCAAGGCCGATAACGCCAATTTGTTGTTTCGACATGGTCTCCATCCTTTGCAATCTATATTTTTTTCAATAATATCATTTTAACTCTTTGGAGTACAGAAGTGAACCCCTTCATCTAACTCTCATGATTAAAAACGGCCCCCCGCAAATCCGAAGAGCCGCTTCAATCCTTGTTTGTTGTTTGCATTGTTCCTCTTACCACTCCAGTTGAATTAATTGAATACGAAGCTTGCGCAGCTTCTCTTTGCAGTCCTCGATAATCTCTTCGTCTCCGGACTGCATGGCCTCATACAAATGACCAAGCTCCTCGTCCAGCTCTTTCTGCAGGCTTTCCATTTGATGCTCTGCCGACTGGGATGCCATCAGCTCAAGGATCCGCTCCATGTCCAGCATCGGCCCCTTTTGAAAAATCACCCGATGCTCCACTCCCGTAATCTCCACCAAGCGGATAACTTCACCGAATAAAATGCTTTCGATTAAAATTTGCCGATCCTTAAAACGCTTAACAACCGCATGACCGCGTAAATCCCCGATCAGCTTCTCAAGCCATTCCGCCAGCTTGGCATCCTTAATCACATAATCGCCTGCCAGCTTGTATCCTTTAGCTAGACGCTGAAAACGAAGCTTGGTCAATTTACGTCCTGTGCGAACGGAAATAATGAAAACAGATTCGTTCTCGCTCCAATAAAGCGAATACCCGTCTTGAATCAGATCGCGTATTAATTGCTGAATGTGCCGGCGGTCGAAACGGAGTTCCAGATTGCAATACTCTACTTCATAACTTTTATTCACGGCACTCCCTCCTTACCTTATCTTATACTTCATCTTATGTAGAGGTAACTTGGATTATTGATTATTTTTACCCGTTTCAGGCCCATTCTGACGCAAGGAAACGATAAATAGGCATATTTCGGAAGAGTTTCGCTGCTGGACAGCTTGGCAAGCAAGGTTTAAAAAGTGATATACTGGCGAGGAACGGCTGAATGCGAGCCGAAAGATCGATATGAATTGTGCTGGAGGTTACCATCATGACATTTGCCGGCTTTAAAGGCCAAGATTTCGATAGTTTGACCGTCCCCGGGCTAGAACCCCGAATGGAGGCGATCATCACAAATATTCGGCCTAAGCTCGAAGAGCTTGGCGGAGCAATCGCTCCTTATTTGTCCGCCTTATGCGGCGAGGAAATGTTCCCGCATGTAGCCAAGCATGCCAGAAGGACGATCAATCCGCCCGAGGATACTTGGATTGCGTGGAGCAGCAGCAAACGCGGCTATAAAGCGCTGCCCCATTTTCAGGTAGGGATGTTTTCGACCCATCTGTTTATCATTTTTGCGGTGATTTACGAAAGCCCGAATAAAGAGAGCATCGCTAACTACCTAGAGAAGCATGCGGCCAAAGTGCGCAAGCTCGTACCAGCGGACTTTTACTGGTCGACCGATCATATGAAGCCCGAAGGCACGCTAAACCGGGATATGGATAAAGAGAGCTTGCTGCAAATGGCCGGCAAGCTCAAAACCGTAAAAAAATCCGAGCTGCTCTGCGGATTGCGCCTAGATCGGGATCAGCCCCTGCTTCAAGACGGTGCGGGTCTGATCCGTACGATCGAGCAGACCTTTGAGACGCTGCTGCCGCTATACAAGGGCTCCTTCTAAGCAAAAGCAGCCTTCCCGGCGATTAAACCCGAGGGAGGCTGCTTTTTTGACGTGACATGATGAGATGAACTAAGAATAGAGCCGCCATCACGATGGCGCTGGCCATAAATGGTGCGGAAGGGCCGAGCATATCCCACATTTTGCCTGAGACAATAGGTCCAACGACCATGCCCGAGCCCTGGATCGTCAAGAACAAGCCCCAAACGGTTCCCTTCTCCCCCTCGGGCAGCATGTGGGAAATCATCGTATCCCACGTAGGCAAAATGCAAGCGTAGCTGATTCCGATTAAAATGACGAGAAACCATACAAGCGGAATCGACCGCGACACCGCGAACATCCCAATAGCCACGGCGGCCAGCGAGAACCCGATGTGCAGGAACCACTTCGTTCCGTAGCGATCCACCAGCCGACCGATCGGGATTAACCCGATGACGGTAATGCCCCCTCCGGTAACCAGCAGGGCGCTAAAGGCCTCGGGGGATAAATCGAGCTCCGTTCGGACAAACAATGTAATGACGGGAGTAAGCAGTCCAATCGCAAAGGTTTGCAGAAAGAGTGCCGGAAACAGCAACCGGCTGACGTGCAGATTTTCCTTGATATGCCGGATTGATTGACGCACATTCCTAAGTATTCCGCGAGCTCCGCCTTCCCATAAGGAGGGCTCTTCCGGAGTCAGCTCCGAAGAGCCAATCTTTTGCTTCGCTTTGCCTGGCAGAAATATGGAGACGATGACCACGACGCCCATCAGGGCGAGCAGAAACCAAAAGACGGGTTGATAGGAGCCATCGACAAAAAAGTTGATGATAACGGGGCCGGATCCGGTTCCACCCAAGCTGGAGATTTGAATGACGCCCATCGCCGTTCCGAAATTGTTATTCTCGCGCGTCACGGCGGATATTCCCATAAGAACGCATGGCCATAACGGTGCGGTGCCGACGCCGATCAGCGCACAGCCTAGCACGATAAGCCCCATTTTATCCGCCATGGCTATGATCAAAACGGCAAAGAAGGTGAGCAGAAGCCCCATCATCATCGTCAACCGAAAGCCGACGCGTTCAATAAACCAACCGGCAGGGCTGCGAAAGACGTTATCGCCGATATATTGCAGCGAGAAGGACAAGCCGATCGCGAACGCGCTCAATTTCAATACATCGCCCATGTATACAGGCAAGATCGATACGATTAAAGCTCCCTTTACGAACTCCACCAGAAACATGATGATCCACAGGCAAATGAAGGTCGGAGTTAACAGTTTTTTGTTTACGAGTTTGGTCGTTATTTCCACAGTCGTTCTCCCTTTTCTTCTCTATAAAATCGTAAGGTTGTTTCTAGTTTATCCTCTTGAAGCGATAACTTACACCCTCTAATTTGATTTATCTTGCTTAAGTCCATTCTTTACTTGCATTCCAGTCTGATTTTGCTATACTCAATTTTGTTTAAAAATTTAGCTTGGAAAGGCAGGGATGGCCTTCATGGATCATCAAGTCACACCGCTGTTCACCGCGCTAAAAAAGCACGCGGCCGGCAATCCCGTTCAATTTCATATTCCCGGGCATAAAAAAGGGCTTGGAACCGATAAAGAATTTCGAGAATTTATAGGTGATCATGCCCTGTCGATCGATTTGATCAACATTGCTCCGCTCGATGATTTGCATCAGCCAACCGGCGTCATCGAAGAAGCCCAGAAGCTAGCAGCGGACGCGTTCGGCGCCGATTATACTTATTTCTCTGTTCAGGGAACAAGCGGCGCCATTATGACGATGATCCTGTCTATTTGTTCTCCCGGCGATAAAGTCATCGTACCGAGAAATGTCCACAAATCTGTCATGTCGGCGGTTATTTTCGCAGGAGCAAAGCCGGTTTTCGTCTCCCCTGCTCAGGATGAGAACCTGGGGATCGATCATGGCATTACGACTTCATCTGTAAGGAGGGCTTTGCAGCGCCATCCGGATGCTAAGGCCGTGCTGGTTATCAACCCTACTTATTTCGGCGTCTGTGCCAATTTGAAGGAAATCGTAGACTTGGCGCATAGCTTCCATGTCCCTGTGCTCGTGGATGAAGCTCACGGCGTGCATATTCATTTCCACGAGGAGCTTCCGATGTCGGCCATGGAAGCCGGTGCAGATATGGCCGCGACAAGCGTCCATAAGCTTGGCGGCTCTATGACGCAAAGCTCCGTGCTCAATCTGAACGTGAAGAACGGATTCGTGAATCCGCAGCGGGTTCAAACGATCATCAGCATGCTGACGACGACGTCCACCTCGTACCTGCTGCTCGCTTCACTGGATACAGCTCGTAGAAGCCTTGCGCTCCATGGTCGTGAAATGTTTGAACGAGCGCTGGGGCTTGCGCATGATGTACGCCGCGAAATCAATGAAATTGAAGGCTTGTACTGCTTCGGCCGTGAAATCCTTGGCAGTGAAGCCACCTATGATCATGATCCGACCAAAATTACGATTCACGTTCGCCATCTCGGGATTACCGGCTATGAAGTAGAGAACTGGCTCAGAGAGCACTATAATATCGAGGTAGAGCTCAGCGACATGTACAATATTCTCTGCTTCATTACCCCGGGAGACACGGAAGAAACGGTAAATATTCTGCTGACCGCGCTGCGTGAATTGTCCAAATTGTATTATAAAGAGAATAATGCGAATGAGCTAATCGTAAAAATTCCGGAAATTCCTCAGCTTTCCCTCATTCCGCGTGACGCCTTCTATGCCGATACCGAGGTCGTGCCTTTTAAGGAATCCGCAGGCCGTATTATTGCAGAATTTATTTACGTATACCCGCCAGGTATTCCGATTCTGCTGCCTGGGGAAGTCATTTCGCAGGATAATATCGATTATATCGTCGATCATGTGGAAGTAGGACTTCCTGTGAAGGGACCGGAGGATCGATACATTAATCACGTCAAGGTTATTGTTGAGGCTGATCCGATCTTCTAAGAAAATAAAACGCTTATATCCAAAGAAGCTCCCCGAACTCGGGGAGCTTCTCTTCAATTCAGGTCATGGATCTATAGACAAGCATTCTACACTTCATCTTGACCGGAGACCAGCTCATTGTATGCTGCCTCCACTTGACGCCATTCGTCTTCATCCTCAATGTTGTAGAGAACCATTTCCTCATTCTCTTCTTCCAGACGAAGGATGATGCCGTCTGCTTCCGGATTGTTCCGCTCAAGCAACAGCGCATATACTTTCTCCGCCACGTCAAACGTTTCGACAAGAACCATTTCCACGTCTTTGCCTTCTTCGTCTGTCAGCGTGAGCACAAACTCCTCGTGCTCATGGTCATGATCGTGTCCGCAGCCGCACGCTTCGCCGTGTTCATGCTTGTGATCGCTCATTGAAATACCTCGCTTTAAAATGTTTTGTTGTTGGTTATTGGATGAACCTGTCAGTTTCCTCTCGTATCGTATCATTTTTTTACGGGGCAGGTCAATTCGCGGGAATACATTCAAGCGAAGATATTTATTATTTAAGCACGTTGATGCTTTTCTCAGAGACCAGGACGAAATCGGAATTGCCGGCTGCAGGCTTCATATAGAAGCCTAGTGTATATTTGCCTGCGGTTTTGAAATCATACGTATAGTCGTCCGTGACGAAATAAAAGTTGCTTCCCGTATCCTTAACATCCTTCGTTTGAATCGTTCTGGAGGTGCCATCCGGTGCCGTAATCGCAACCCTTACAGCAGAAATTTCCGTTTTTAGATTGTCGATTTGCGAGAAGACGCTAAATTTAAGCTTGCCGGCTTTCTCGATATCCGAGAAAACCTCCCCCTTGCCTTTGAATAGAAAAATATGCACATTGGGTTTATAGTAATTTACCTTCTTAGTCGCTTCATCATATTCAACCAATCCCTCCAGCTCTCTGACCGGGACATAAGTTTTGCCGTCAATAACATAACCGCCGTCTTCCACTTCGCTGCCGTCCATAAACAGCTTTACTTTCTGTGTTGTCGAATCTGCAAACAGCATGGATCCGCCCGTGAGGGAGAATGCCAATACTAGTATCATTACTCTTCTCCATTTCAAGTTCATCAATAGCCCTCCAATTGATTCATGTTGATGTAAATGTATACTCCTGCTAGTTGCTCAAGTTGCGGTATTTTATGCAAAACGCTCTTATTTTTTTACGAGAATGCAAGACGCGCTTTCACTCATAAAGGAAATCGTGTACATTAAGGGGTAAATCCTATAGAACAACGAAAAGGAGGGATTCTATTGTCGCTGTACCTTCAAATGCTTGGAACAGGCGGCGCTTTCGCCAAGCAATATTTCAATAATAACGGACTGCTATTTGCAGACCGCTTCACGTTGTTGATCGACTGTGGAATTACAGCTCCGCTGGCGCTCCATCAAATAGGCAAGCCTATGAAAGACATCGATGCTGTTCTCATCACCCATATTCACGGGGATCACGTCGGCGGACTGGAGGAGTATGCCTTCCGCATGAAATACGGCCATGGACGCAAACCCGTGCTCTATGTTCCCGAGCTGCTGGCGGAGCCTCTATGGGAGCATACCTTGAAGGGCGGACTAGGCCAAGACGGCATAGAATCGCTGGAGGATGCTTTTGACGTTCGTCCCCTTCGTGAAGGACAGGCTGTAGAGCTGGCGCCCGGACTCTCCCTGGAAATTATCCGCACACCTCATATTCCTGGGAAGAACAGCTACTCTTTATACTTGAACGATGAAATTTTTTATAGCGCAGATATGATCTTTCAGCCTGAACTGCTGGAAGAACTCGTCTATCGTCGCGGCTGCCGCAAAATTTTGCATGAGGTGCAGCTGACGGGGCCCGGCCAGGTTCATACCACGCTGGAAGAGCTCCTGTCCCTGCCTGCTGATATTCGAGAGAAAATATCGCTTATGCACTACGGCGACGAGATGGAGTCCTATATCGGCCAAACGAAGGAAATGGATTTTCTTCGCCAGCATGAAATGTATGAGTTATGAATAACATCAGAACAAAGCAGCCCGAGGGAATTGTTCCCCCAGGCTGCTTGTTTGACTTATCTTATTCGAATGTAGGCAGCGCGTCCAAATTGTTGGAAGGATCTCCGTCCGCATCGCCGCGAATGTACATTTCGCCATCTTTTCCTTTAAAGATGTTCACACCTGCAATGGCCCCCGCATTTACTTCGCGCAATGCATCCTCGTAGTTCAATATACGCCCGCTTGAGGTTTTGAAGCGGGTTAAATTGCCGTCCCCGTTCCTTTGAACCGCGATAAAAGTTTCTCTGCCGCTAAATTCCATCCTGCATCACATCTCCTTCATCGTGGTGAGATTCCCACTAGGGATGTCTTTAGTTTGGCCTCGGCAGCCCATATATATTACGGCTTATCGCTATAGTGTCTTTTCCATGCGAACATGAAGTATGCCCGCGTCATAAAACGGCTCTGTGGATATCGTCTCATATCCAAGCTTGGCGTAAAATGGCTCTGCCTGACATTGTGCATCCAGCACGGATTTTGTCAGCCCCAGCTCTCTGGCTCGTTCTTCTAGAGCAAGCAGCAATACTCTGCCAAGACCCTGAGAACGAAATGGCTTGCGAACCGCGATTCGCTGCATTTTTGCACTGTTATCTTTATAGTACGTAATTCTCCCTGTCGCCGCAGCCGTACCCTCCAGCTCAATCAACACATGATTTACGTCAGGGCTGATGATATCGTATTCGTCGATTTCCAAATCCATCGGAACCCTTTGCTCCTCTACAAAGACTTCCTTCCGGATATCCAAACATCTTTCTAATTGCTGTTCCGATTTCACGGCAATAATTACAGCAGCAGCCATTTCTACGCCTCCCATGTTACTATGATTTCTCTTTACTCTGTAAACTGCATTATTATACAAAAAAAAGCTTTTCGTGTATAGTTGTAGTACTGAACATTTCACTCGGAAGGAGTTATTTCGACATGACTGAATTAACGATTGCCGGAGCCGTGCTTATAACCGTCGTACTCATCATTGCCATGTTTTATACGACCAAGAAAGGCTATTCCCGCAATTGGGAAGATGACTAAGCCTGCTCACGGTGGCGTGATTGCTTCCTTCGAGTATACATGCTCCTGCACCGATTTTCCGTATACCTTATCGCGAACGGATTGACCGAACCATGAAGGAATCTCCTGCCTCTGCATCGTTTCTTGATTGGGCTGTAATCCGCAACCGCTGCCTAGCAGCAGCAGGCTAACTCCGCCGATGGCTAGAATCTTATGGATGGCTGATAAGCCAGGCTTCTTCGCTTGTATCTTGTCCAGCACGCCTTTCACCCTTTCTGTTTATTTATGTACTTAGGCTTGTCGTCTGTAAAATATTGTCGTCCCGCATTGCAGCCTTTATACGTGAAAAAAGGGTTTGACAGAATCAATTAATCCTGGTATGATATTTTTTGTCTTCACTATTTGAGTCTGATCTGTTAGCTCAGCTGGGAGAGCACCATCTTGACAGGGTGGGGGTCAGTGGTTCGAGCCCACTACAGATCATAGAGAAAGAACCCTTGAGGCCATTGGCTTTAGGGGTTCTTTTGCATTTTCCGGATTCTATAATCGCAAATCATCGAATTATAGATCCGAATTGTTTAACCCTGCAATTTCTCATCCTGCTAGGCCGGGGAAAATTCCAAATCCCACCTGTTATTTTTCCTCGTTAGATACATTTTGTTCAGAGATTGTATAGATTGATAGACTATAGTATTTTAATGGAATTGTTAGTTTGTTACAGATGTTATCACATATGTAGGGAGAGCGCGATGAAAGTTATTCTTCTGGATGATGAAATTATTGCACTGGACTATCTGGAACATCAGCTACTGCAGATTCCGGAAATTGAAATTGTGGGAAAGTTTTCTGATCCGGTATTAGGAAAACAAGAGATACTTAGTCAATCGGTCGATCTGGTCTTTTTGGATATCCAGCTTCCTGACGAGGATGGAATTCAAATGGCGGAAGAAATTTTAAAAATAAAGCCTCATTTAAAAATCGTGTTTGTCACAGGTTACGAAGCATATGCGGTAAAAGCCTTTGAGCTGAACGCGTTAGATTATCTTTTAAAGCCAGTAAAAATGGAAAGATTGAAAAATACGCTCCAGCGTATTGACCGGTCAAAGATGATGTTTGATTTTGACCAGCTCGCACTGCAGAATCAATCGCTGCAAATAAAAATGCTGGGGAATTTTCAAATGATTCTTGAAGAGAAGCCTCTTGCACCCCTGCGTTGGCGAACGACCAGAGCTCAGGAATTGTTCCTGTATTTGCTGCAATGTCGTGAACAATTCGTTCGCAAGTCGACTTTAATCGAATTGCTATGGCCGGAATATGAGCCAAACCGGGCTTTTTCTTTATTGTATACGGTCATTTATCACGTTCGAAAAACATTGGAGCAGTACGAGGATTATTTCTCCCTCACAAACTCCGTGGATGGATATATTCTAAATTTGAATAATGTTTTGCTGGATGTAGAGGAATGGGAGAATTTCATCCTGTCCAGTCTGCCCTTGACGAGCAGGACGATCAACGATTATGTCGAGATGATGAAATTATTTAAAGACGATTATCTGAAGGAGTATGATTATTGGTGGGCGGAGAGCGAACGCCAGCGGTTAAAAATGTTATGGCTCCGCACCTCTTTTCGGATGGCTGAATGGTATATGTCGAACCACCAACAATCGAAGGCCGTGGAAAAATATCTGGAAATTTGCCATCAGCATCCTATAGCGGAGGAAGCGCATTTTGCACTAATGAAAATATTTGCTTCGAATAAAAATTCTTTGGCTGTCCACCGACAGTATCGCTTGCTTGTTGCTGTCTTGCTCGAAGAATTCAATGAACAGCCAAGTACATATATAACGGATTGGTACGACGCATGGAAACTGAAATATGATCAATCATGACTTTCGCATGATAAACAGCAGCATTTTCAATTTCCCGGCATTCCGACTACGCTCAGTCGTGCTTCTGCTTTTTGACCCATTCGTCGATATCCGTATCTCTCATGGGTTTGCCATAATAGTACCCTTGCATTACATGGCAGCCAAGCTCGGTTAAAAATTCAATATGCTCCTGGTTTTCGACGCCTTCGGCTATGACGTCGAGTTGAAGGTGGTCGGCCATCATAATGATGGCGTTAATAATCGCCCGTTTACTTGGACTCTCCAAATCATTCGTAAATAATCGATCCAGCTTCAATGCATCGATCGGAATCCGGTCAAGCAGCCCAATCGAGGAATATCCCGTTCCGAAATCATCCATGGATACCCGCACGCCAAGCTTGCGAATGCTTTGGAGCTGACGGATAATGTCGTTGATATCGTAAAGAACCATTGATTCGGTAATTTCCAATTCGAGCAGATGAGGAGCCAATTCTACCTTCTCCAGCACGCTTTGCACTAATTCTTGTAAGCTGTCGGTTTGGAACAGCCGAACCGATAAATTAACGGAAACCGGCTGGTGCAATCCTTGGGACTGCCATAGCTTGCATTGGCTGCAGGCCTCCTCTAAGGCCCATCGGGTCATGGGCACGATGACCCCTGTCCCTTCGGCGATTTGGATGAATTCTCCGGGTGTAACCAGGCCTAGCCGCGGATGTTCCCAGCGGATCAGCGCCTCGAATCCGACCAAGCTGTTGGTTTTTACATTCCATTTGGGCTGATACACGATAAAGAACTGGTTATTTTCCAAGGCTAGCTGCAGATCTTTCTCAAGCTCCATTTTACGAACCAATTGTTGGCCCATTTCTTCATTATAGAAGCAGAACTGGTTCTTCCCTAATCCTTTTGCCCTGTACATCGCCGTATCCGCTGTCTTTAGCAGTACGGAGCGGTTGGAATCCTGGATGGAGCCAATACTGATGCCAATGCTGCCGGTGACGTATAATTCATTGCCTTCGACATAGTATACCTGCTTGATGCTTTGCAGAATTTTATGGGCCAGTTGTTCCGCGCGGGATGCATTGCAATGCTTGATAATAAATAAGAACTCATCGCCACCGATGCGGAATGCCTGTTGATCCTCATGAATGAATTGGCGAAGGCGGATACCAACTTCTTGAATGAGTAAATCCCCGATGTTATGGCCCAGCGTATCATTGATTGCTTTGAATTGATCCAAATCCAGAAATAAAACACCGATTTTTTCGGTGCCGACATGCGAGTCGAAAAAACGGTTCATTTCATTGCGATTTGGCAGTCCGGTAATCGTGTCCAGATAGGCTAACCTCTCTAGCACATGCCGATCAAAGAACATCGCTCCCCAGGATACGAGCAGAATAATGAAAATGACAATTGTGACGCCAAGCAGCAAGAATAGATCTAAACCCGTATTCGTTTGCACCATCATGTCGGCGGCTGCAGGATTATGGAGCTTGAAGGCCTCCATGCCAGTATAATGCATTCCACAAATGGCCATACCCATAATGCCTGCAGACATCCATTTGGCCCAGCTCATCGATGCCTCGCTGCGAAATCGCAAGAATAGCAGTAATGCAGTGTAGGAAGCAATAAACGCTATGATTGCGGATAATACCCATAGGCCTTTATCATAGTAAACGTCGACGGGCATGATCATGGCTTCCATCCCCATATAATGCATCGTTACGATTCCTGTGCCCATGATGAAACCGCCGCCGGCGATTTTATACCAATTAATGTTCCGAGGCATTGTAATAAAAAAAGCAATAAATGATGATATAACACTAACCAGTAGCGATCCGAATGTAAGCCAGAAATCATAGCTGACAGTCATATGTATATGAAAAGCAAGCATTCCAACGAAATGCATCGACCAAATCCCGTTGCCCATCACCAAGGAACCTGCCAGCAACCAGAAGAATCTGGTTTTGCCGTTTGCGAGAGAGATCTTTGCCGCTATACTTAAAGCGGAGTACGATGCTAATACCGCAATTATTACAGAGAGTGCCACAATATAGTAATTATAACTGCCTTCGATGTTCATTGATTCCCCCCCTTACCTGATATTTTACTAGTTCAGGCTCTACAAAAACTTGACAGCCCTCCCGGAAAACGCTTTGGTGTAGAGGTATTGTAGAGTTGATTTTGTTGTAATCGAATAAGGCAGTACTGGCGAAAGGAGATTAATCATGGAAGGATCGGCTAAAGTCGAGTTTTGGAAAGGCCAGATGCTCGAGCTTCAAACCATTGAAGGTGTCATGTATAAAACGCAAATCATCCGTCAGGATAACAACCGCTTTTACATAAAAAAGCCAATCAATCGAATGAATCGATATATGTCGGTCACGAACAATATGTCGGTGACTGTGTACTTTCATAATGACGAACGAGTGTTGTATTCTTTTGATACCCAAATATACTTGCGGCATAATCAGCTATCGTTCCATGCCCCTTCGGTTGATCGTATAAAAAAAGCACAAAGAAGGCGTTTCTTTCGTGTTCCCGTCGAGGTGGAGTTGAATTTGAACCTTAAATCGATAGAGCACGCGGATGAAGATGAATTTGTAAAGATGACGACAAAGGATATTAGTGGAGGAGGACTATCTTTCCTCTGCGATTTTGCATTAGAGACAGAGAAACTCATTGCTGGCATCATGTACTTGGAGACCAACAATTATCAAAATACAATTGAGTTCCATGGAAAAATCGTAAACTGTACAAGGCTGCCGGAGAACAACTATAAAATATCCCTTGAATTTGTTCATATGAAGGAATCGATCCGCTCCGACATCATCAAATATTGTTTATTTAAGCAGGTTGAGGCAAGGAACAAGCTTAAAAATTATTCTTTGTAGCCGATCTTTACGGTTAAGCCCTAAAGTGTCATGCAGGATTTAGTTTTCCTGTGTCGAAAGGTGATTTTCAGGAGCCGGGGGTGTTCGGGAGGGGTCACAGGCTGTATTCCTACGGGCATGTTCTGTTCCGTTTTTTCGAGGGCGCCCGGCAATCGATGTTAGGCGAATATGCCGGTATATCGTCTGTAGGCTGGGGAAATTGGTCAAGGAATTTCCGGGATATGAGCATCTGCATTTTTGCAACGTACCTTCCTTGCCCCTTGCGCCGAAAAATGCTTTGGTGGATTGCGGAGCGCTGCTTGCCTCCCTGTCCGCTTCATATTTAATCAGCACCATAAACCCTTGAAGCCATAGGCTCCAAAGGTTTTTTTGGTTTTTTTATACGAAGGAAGAATGATTACGCCAAATACCACACGAGAGCGCTGAAGCTGTTTCCTTCTGCCGAATACTGTATAGACTGAACAGTAAATCTTCTGTTCTCGTACAGCCAGTCATTGATCTCCTTTTCAAGATCACCAATGTTTGTGTTGAAGAATGTTTTTACGCTGTTCCTCTTCATTCTCATCACCTCCCCACCATCATTTTATTCGACATCAGATTCCAACAAGCCTGCTTGCATATTGAGTTATGCTAATTTGCTCACTACTACGCTTTCTCGCTTAAGAAAAAGGATCAATAGGGATAAAAACTTAATATTGTAGCAAAATAATTGGACGATTGTTAACGATACATAATGGAGGATCGCTTTACGATGTCAAAATACAAACAATTGCTGATTCTGATATTCACCTTCACCCTCGTCTTTTCCTTAACCCCCTATTCATCATCCGCCCACCCGGCAGTCAGGTTCAAGGATAGAGCTTACTATGAAGAGCGCGGGGATATCGTTTGGGAGGTGCCGACCGAGGAGAAATACATTGCCCTTACGTTTGATGACGGCCCGGATCATCGCCAAACGATGCAGATCTTGGAGGTGCTGGATCAATATAACGCCAAGGCTACCTTCTTCGTCGTAGGCGAACGGGTAGAGAAATACCCGGAAATTATACAAATGGAGCTGGCCCGGGGCCATGAAATCGGCAATCACTCCTACCGTCATCCTTCCTTCCGAGGCTTGGCTAAAAGCAAAATGCATGATGAGCTTAGCAAAACCCAACAGGCGATTCTCCAGGCCACAGGCTACAAGGCCTCCATATTCCGCCCGCCTGGCGGATTTTATAATGAAACAATCATTAATGTCTCTAAACAGAACGATTTGAAACTAATTCTCTGGTCGTGGCATCTGGATACGAAGGACTGGACTTCCCCAGGGGTGGACAAAATCGTCAGTAACGTGATCAAAAACGCACGCAACGGCAATATCATACTTATGCATGATTATGTGGCTAACAGCACACAGACGGTTGAAGCTCTTAAACGGATACTGCCCGAGCTCAAGAAACAGGGCTACTCCTTCATAACTGTATCCGATTTGCTCGCCCATAAGGTCGAACCCTATCATAAGCTGAGAAAAGTAATCCAATAAATACGTATCTTCTTTTCGATTCCCACAGGTCATTCGCCGCTACCCTGCTCTTACTTTCTTGCATAGTTATAGATCAGTTCTGCTTCCGGAAAGGAGGCTTAAGAATTGATCCGAACTAACGTGAAGACTTACAGGCACAAGGTCGGCAAAAACCGATTTCTGATCATAAAGATCATTCAATCTGCAAACGCAAAAGCTAACTTGGGAAATGCTCTTGCGAGCAATGCAATTAACGTGAAAATTATCAAAAAGCATCTGCGTTGATTTTCCCCTGTTCGATAGCCTTGCTTCGAATGAAGGGGGTGAAGTGAATGCGTTCGAAGAAAGCAAGCAAGCGCCGCCACTGGAAAAATGGAAGAAACGCCGTCCATGTTTCCCAGAAAGCCCGCTCCAGCACGGGGCAAGGCGGCAATTCATTTGCCATCAATGCCTCAGATGTCGGTGTCGTGAGGACAGATGTCTCACCAAGATCCTAAGCCAAGGCGGAGAAGCACGGGTTCTTCTCCGCCATTATCTAAAAATTTATTTATTAAAAATTTAATAATTGTGATTTAAATCACATATATTGTGAAAAATATCACTTATAATAAAATCATAAAAGATGATCATCCTTAAAGCAACAACAACATAAAAATAGACATCAAATTAAGGAGTGGTAATTATGTTTAACAATTTCCTCAGAACTAATAAATTTGCAATGTGGTTCCTGACCATCATTCGGATTTATCTCGGTGTAGCATGGATGAAAGCAGGCTGGGGCAAGATTACAGGCGGATTCGATGCCGGAGGCTACCTGGCTGGAGCCATCGCCAAGAGCACGGGGGAAAATCCGGCAGTACAAGGCTGGTGGGCCGTATTCTTAGAAAATGTTGCACTGCCCGGCGTAGACCTCTTTAACATTCTCGTTCCTTACGGTGAATTCCTGGTCGGCATCGGCTTGATCCTGGGTACCTTCACTACTTTCGCAGCTCTGATGGGACTCGTTATGAATGCCTCGTTCCTCTTCTCGGGAACCGTAAGCACGAATGCGCAAATGCTCCTGCTTGAAGTACTGGTTATCGCAGCAGCCGCTAACGCAGGTAAAATCGGACTCGACTACTACGTTCTTCCTTACCTTCGCGGGTTGTTTAACAAAAGAAAAGCAGTAATCAAAGCGGAAGCGCCTGCCGGAAAGCCGCAATTGAAAGTAAACCACGGCGCATAATATAAATTAATTAAATTAAATTGCACTGAAATAGGAAGGCTGTTCCTTTTAAGAGGAGCAGCCTTTTAATTAATTATCCTCTAACTATGGAGTGACTAGATCAGATCATCGAAGATCGAGCGCTCTTGCTTCCTCGGATGGAAGCTCCCCCGCTCCCACACCAGCTGAAACAATTCCGAGGCGAATTGCCAGGGCGGCCCTTCGTCCAATTTGCCGAATACCCGCTCGATCGATAAAATCTGCGACTCATGAGCCGCCAAGGCCCTCGCCTTAGCCTCCTGCAATCCTTCGCCCTTTAGCTCCAATATTGCGGCTTCCGCAGCTGTGGCTTCAGGAATCCCCATGACGTTATAATACAGCTTCTGAACAGAGCTGCACGCCCCGCTGAAAACCGCTTTATTTACCGCATGGTGCATGACAATATGATCAGGATGACCGGAAATGCCATCCGCCGGAAAAGTAACAACCACTTCGGCTTGATGCTTATTGAGAAAGGCGATAATTTTTTCGACAAGCACTTCCTGCTCCACCTCTCGCAGCTTGCCGTCTCCCATTCTCAAATGCTCAATTTCCGTAATGCCCAAAATATCCCCGGCCCGCTGCAGCTCTTGTTCCCGGATCGCCGCCAGCTCCTCCGGAATCATGGCTCCGAGCCTGCCGCTCTTTCCCGCCTCTCCCTGCGTTGCGGTCAGCAGTACGGCCGCTGCTCCCTCGTCGGCAATTTGCCTGATCAGATAAGCGCAGCCGAACGTTTCATCGTCTGGATGTGCATAAATAAATCCAACTGTTCTATGCATAAGCAAGTCTCCTTAAATTATCCTGTGGATTTTCGTTACCATACTTACTATACTTTAATATTGACTAAGTAGTTAAAATTCACTACAATGCAGAAGAATCCAATATAGATAGGTGATAACCATGAGCAAACCCGCTTACCGCATTTTACTATATTATAAGTTCACACACATTGAATCTCCAGAAACGTTTACCGCCGAGCATTTGCAGTACTGCAAGGAGCTCGGACTCAAAGGGCGTATCCTCATTGCTTCCGAAGGAATCAATGGAACGGTGTCCGGCACGGTAGAGCAAACGGAACAATATATGAATGACCTGCGTGCCAATCCGCTGTTTAGCGATATCGTTTTTAAAATCGATGAAGTAGAGGGACATGCCTTTAAGAAAATGTTCGTCCGCCACAAGAAAGAACTGGTCACCTTCCGCTATGAGCATGAGCTTGACCCGAACATAATTAGCGGCAAACGTCTGTCTCCGGTTGATTTTCACGAACAACTGCAGCAGGAGGATGTTCTCGTGATCGACGGACGAAATGACTATGAGTACGATATTGGCCATTTTCGAGGCGCCATTCGTCCTGAAGTAGAATCCTTCCGCGAGTTTCCGAAGTGGATCCGTGAAAACTTGAGTCAATACAAGGATAAGAAAATTCTGACTTATTGTACAGGAGGAATTCGCTGCGAGAAATTAACCGGCTTCCTGCTGAAGGAGGGTTTTCAAGACGTCGCCCAATTGGAAGGCGGAATCGTCACTTATGGCCAGGATCCCGAGGTAAAGGGACATCTGTTCGATGGCAAATGCTACGTATTTGACGAACGGATTTCCGTACCGATCAACCGAACCGAAGAGGATGTCGTCATCGCCAGCTGCTACCATTGCGGTGAAACGAATGACCGCTATATCAACTGTCCCGTATGTAATCTCCAGCACGTCTGCTGCGAGGCCTGCGAGGAAGAGCATCATGGATTCTGCAGCAGCGAATGTCAGGAAGCGGTACTAGCTGTAGAGAACGGCTAATGTCATTCTAGCAAGGAGTGTCATTATGAACCAAATTAAAGAGCTGCCGACGAGGGAACGGATTCTGCACATGATGAAGACATCCGGCCCTCTCAGTGCCAAAGAAATTACGTCCGAATTGCAAATTACGGAAATGGCGGTTAGGCGTCATCTCGGCACAATGGAGCGTGACGGGTTGATTGAGTCCAAAATGATCCGCCAGACGATGGGGAGACCTACCTCGGTATTTGGGCTTACGGAGCTGGCTGAAGGCCTGTTCCCAAAAAACTACCACACGCTAACCCTCGATTTGCTTGGAGAACTGGAACAAGAGAGCGGCGAGGATACGATCAAGCTGCTCTTCGAAAAACGACGGGATAAGCTAAAGCAGCAATATGAGAGCAGCATGGAGGGAATTCCCTTTGCCGACAAAGTAAAGAAGCTGGCTCAAATTCAAAACGATAACGGCTATATGACTGAATGTGAGCAGAATGACAACGGCGATTTTGTTTTGAAGGAGCATAACTGCCCCATTTCTCAAATCGCTAACCGCTACAATCATGCCTGTGATTGCGAATTAAGCCTGTTTAAGTCTTTATTAAATACAGAGGTAGAGCGTACAGAATGCCTCGCCCAAGATGGGAAAAGATGCATTTATATTATTTCCAACCCTAAATAAGAAATAAGTCCATCGTCGTACTTTTAAAGGAGCCAGACCGCGTTTAGCGGGAAGGTTTCCTCGCGATATCAAAGAGCCAAAAAACCTTCGGCACAATGCCGAAGGTTTTTTGGCCTGCTATAGCTTGCAGTATATATCGTCATTTATTCTATATCGTCAAAAGCTTTAAGCTCCTCCTCGATCCTCTGCTTAATCAGCTGCACGCATTCCTCGACTGATTTGGCAAATACTCGCTTGCCATTAACCATCGCATAGGGCCTGAGCTTGCAGAGACCGCACAAATTAAGACAATCCAATCGGAGAACCGCTATTTCGGGATACTCCTCTTCAAGCTGCTCCAGCTCCAGGGAGCTGAGCAAATTGCTATCGCATACTTCCACTACTACGATTCCCAAGCCCACGGTATTCCCCCCAGTTGTACGTTACCATTACAGTTCAATTATTATGATGAACGTCCTATCATTTGTCAATACTAACTACCCATTTAATATACTTAACATACATATAAGTTGACTAAGTGTTCGTAAATACTTATAATAATCATTGTGGGAAATGAATTAGGCATTACATATACATTAGAGAGGATGATTTAAATTATGGCACATCAATTACCTGCTCTACCTTACCCGAATAACGCACTGGAACCACATATCGACGAGCAAACGATGATGATTCACCATGATCGCCATCACAATACTTACGTGACGAACCTGAACGCTGCACTGGAATCCGCTCCAGAGCTTCAGTCCAAGTCCCTGGAAGACCTGATCGCTGACCTGGACAGCGTTCCTGAAAGCATTCGCACAGCGGTTCGCAACAACGGTGGCGGACACGCTAACCACTCCCTCTTCTGGGAAACGATCGGACCAAACGGCGGCGGACAACCGTCCGGCAAACTTGCTGACGCCATTAACAACGAGCTTGGCGGCTTTGACAAGTTCAAAGAAGACTTTGCAAAAGCAGCAACGACTCGTTTCGGCAGCGGCTGGGCATTCTTGGCGGTAGACAAAGACGGCAAATTGTCCGTTTACAGCTTACCTAATCAGGATTCCCCAATTATGGAAGGTAAAACCCCAATTTTGGGTCTGGATGTATGGGAGCATGCTTACTACCTGAAATATCAAAACAAACGCCCAGACTACATCGCAGCATTCTTCAACGTGATCAACTGGTCTGAAGTTGAGAAACGTTATGAAGCAGCTCTAAGCAAATAATAATTTCGTTATTGAAATAACAAAGAACGGCCGTCTCTGAATAGAGACGGCCATTTTGCTATTCATTACGCGATGTGCTGCCGAGGTTTATTGGCGTTCTACCTGCTTTGCCCGTTTCCCAGCTTCCGCCCCCTTATCTGTACTACTCTGTACCGATTGGCGGACGATCAGCGATGGAGCCACACTCCAACGAATCGCTTCCCGGGATGGCTCATCCAGGGATAGAAGCAAGGTAGCTGCAGCATCACACATCCTCTCCTTCTCAACACGCATCGTCGTCATATGCACACCCGAGCTGCTGTCATAATGGAGATCATCATATCCGGCAATCGATACATCCTCAGGTACAGCGATATTCCGCTCATGCAGCAGTTCCGTTAGAATATAGGCAATACGGTCATTGCCGCAGAAAAAAGCACTGGGAAGCTCGGATAAGCCGGACAAAAAGGACGATATCTCCTCAGCAGTATCATCATAGCCTTCTGATGACGTCAAACAATGCTCCGCTCTTATTTTCAGCCTGCCGCTTTGCATCGCCTTCCAGTATCCTAACCAGCGCTCCTCGTGGCTTGTCGTCAAATTGACAGGGCCGATAAATCCGATTTCCTCGTGCCCGCATTTAATAAGATAAGACACCGCCTCATATGCTCCCTCCATATTAGCCGAGGTTACGACCGGGCAGGGCAGATCCCGATAATATGAATCCATCATGACAAGCCGAACATCCTGCTCCCAGACAAGACGTGCATATTCAGGACGCGTAATTCCAAACAATATAACACCTCGATAAGAAATATCCATGAACAGGCGAGGCAGCTGAAGCCGCTGCTCAGATTCACGGTCAACCGGAGCAATGACGGCATTGAAACCTTTGCTTCGAATGCTTTTCTCCAGTCCCCAAATCATGTCATGATAAAATTGAAAATGATCATTGTCCTGATAACTCATAATTCGTTCCGGGACGAGCACGAGAATGTTAGAATTGCCGTTCTCGCTAATCGCATAAGGCCCATACCCCATTTCCTTGGCCGTATGGATAATGCGGCTGCGCAGTTCGTCGCTGACTCCCTTCTTGTTGGTGAGAGCAAGCGATACAGCATTTTTAGAAATTTCCAGCTGATCGGCAATATCCTGCATGGATATTTTCTTTCTCCGAGCCATTCTTTTCAATCCTCTCAAAACATGATAAACTTAGCCTAAATATACTTTACAAATTATAAAATTGTCAAGTTTGTAAAGTTATCATTGCTGGAATACAGGAGGTATTCGACTTGGAAGTGAAATACGCGATAGGCATCGATATCGGCGGTACTAAAACAGCCATCGGGATAGTAGACTCGCATGGGATAGTACGTACCAAGACGTCGCTGCCTACAGACCTATCGATTGACCCGAATGAGATGGTAAGCCGCATCGCCGCTGCAGCCAAGCAATTGCTTGCGGAACAAAGCCTGACTGAAGCTCAAATTGCCGGTATCGGGGTCGGAGCACCCGGTCCTTTGAATACGAAAACAGGCCATATCGTCAAGCCTCCAAATATGACGGCCTGGCACAATTTTCCCTTGATCGCTTCTTTAAGAAGACACTTCGAGCAGCCGATTACGTTCGAGAACGATGCGACGGCCGCTGCCCTTGCGGAGAAATGGCAAGGAGCCGCCCAGGACGCTGAGCATTTCATCTTTATTACAATCAGCACGGGCATTGGAGCAGGAATATTCTCTCATGGGAAGCTGATTACGGGCTCGACGGGGAATGCCGGAGATGTTGGACACCTGGTTATCGACCCTTCCGCCGGAGACTGTGTATGCGGCCAACAAGGCTGCTGGGAATTTATCGCTTCCGGTACGGCTATCGCTAGACAAGCTTCCAGACTTCTCGGCAGAGATGTCAGCTCCAAGGAGGTGTTCGAGCTGGCCCAGAAAGGACATGCGGACATGAAGAAGCTCGTCGAACAAGTATTCCGTTACATCGGCATTGGCTGCGTCACGCTGATCAACACCTTCGATCCGGAGAAAGTGGTCATTGGCGGCGGTGTATCGCAGGTAGGCGCCCCCTTGTTTAGCGCCGTACAGGACTATGTGCGGAATTGCGCCTTGAATCCGTCCGGGCAAAGCACCCCGATCGTTCCCGCTGCATTGAATCAGGATGCGGGCCTGATCGGTGCTGCTGCCCTGATCCATATGAAATATTAATCCCAATCGAAGATAGAAAGGAAGTTACCTATATGAACCAACAGCCAATTTTTTTAACGCCTGTATTTCAAGAGCGTATTTGGGGGGGAAGCAAGCTGGCCGAGCTGTTCGGCTATGATATCCCTAATGCGAAGACCGGAGAATGCTGGGCGGTCTCTGCGCATCCGAACGGACAAAGCGTTGTTAAGAACGGATCTTATCAAGGTCTGACTCTGGGAGAGCTATGGACCTCCCACCAGGAGTTGTTCCAATCCGATTCTCCGGTTTTCCCGCTGCTCACTAAAATTCTAGATGCTTCTGACGATTTATCCGTACAGGTTCACCCGGATGACAGGTATGCAGGAGAGCATGAGAACGGCGAACTAGGCAAGACCGAATGCTGGTATATCGTTGATGCGGAGCCGGGTGCAGAAATCATTTACGGTCATGAAGCCAAATCCAAAGAGCAGCTCATACAGTGGATTGAGGCAGGAAATTGGGATGGCCTGCTGACCAAGGTTCCCGTTCAGCCAGGCGATTTCTTCTACGTGCCTAGCGGTACGATTCATGCGCTGGGGAAAGGAATTGTCGTACTTGAGACGCAGCAAAGCTCCGACACAACCTATCGCGTCTACGATTATGAGCGAAAAGACAAGGACGGCCATACCCGTGAGCTTCATTTGGAAAAAGCGATTGACGTCACCACAATTCCGCAGTCGTACAAGAAGGAGACGTTTGATACCCATACAAGAGAAGGAATAACTGTAACCTCCTTTGTATCCAATGACTTTTTCACCGTGCAAAAATGGGATGTCGATGGCACTGCCAACCTTGAAGCCAGCAGCAAGTACACGATATGCAGCGTTATCGAAGGCCAAGGCCAATTAACCATCGGCGGCCATAAGCACCCGTTGAACAAAGGAGATCATTTCATTCTTCCTGTCTCCTTTGGCCCTTACGCACTTAGCGGATCAATGAAATTAATCGTTGCCTCGGAATAACATAAAGCGGAAATAAAAATACGGGCTGTCCCCGCTCAGAAGCATCTGATTGGGAGACAGCCCGTTTTTCGCAAAAAAACTCCAATAGTCATCATTCATTCGTCCAATTTAAACACTCGCCTTAATTGTGCAAATAGCGTTCACGAATGATTCGCAAATGGTGAATCGCATGACCAGCTATAAGATAAGCCAAGGCCCTACTAGAAATAGATTCGCCGCTAGCGGTACCCGTTCTCAGCCAGGCTTCATCATCCAATTGCTGAATAAGCGATAAGGTGGATTTCCTAACCGTCGAGAAGTCCTTCAGCAGCTGCAATATCGACAGCCGATCAAAATTCGCATGGCTAACGAACAGCTCCTCCTCGAAGCCTGGAAGCGGTGTTTGATCCCCTCTGGCGATCCGCAGCAGCCGATAACTCATCACGCGCTCCGTATCCGTTACATGTCCCAGTACTTCCTTCAGGCTCCATTTGCCATCCGCATATCGGTAATTACCAGCTTCCTCCGAAAGAGTCCCCAGCTTAAGCATAGCCTCTTCAGGCTGAAGCTCGAGCAAGGATAACAACTGACCCTCTGGCACTTCACGAATATACTCCCCGAAGTATGCTGGATATTCTCCTGGCTGTGGTTTCGACAACGTCATAACTTATCCCCCAAACATACATCTTTTAATCGTCCCATACGTCATCCATCAAAGACTTCATATACTCGCTTCGTTCCTTCGTCTGCCGAATGTTCGTATTCCACTGGCTTCCGTCCCATTCTACGACGTCCCCCCTCTTGGCTCCGGGGTTCACCAGCCTGCGAGGCACGTCCCTCGTCTTGCCGTCTACCTCAATAATACAATATTCGCCCTCAAAGCCTTCAATGATCCCTACCACTATGCCACTCACCTTTCGGTCGTGATTTGGTATGTATATCCATCCGAAGCAATTTCCACGGTGCCATGCAGGTCATTGCGATATACCTCAATCCCCTGCTTGCGAAGTCGATCCAATACGGTCGAAGTAGGATGTCCATAACTATTGTCCCCGACCTGAATTACCCCGTATTGCGGGGCAACCTCCTTCAGAAAGCTTAACGTGGAGGATGACTTGGAACCATGATGTCCGATCAGCAGCACATCTGCCCGCAAATCCGCGCCCGATTCGACCATATCCCTCTCGCTCTCGCGCTCGGCATCGCCAGTCAGCAGATAGGATGTATTGCCATAGACCACTTTTACTACAGCACTCATATTGTTCTTGCTGTCCGAGGCTTTGAGGGGGCCGACCATCGTCACCTCGATGTCCTCGTCCCAGTCGAGCACAAGCCCCGCCTTTGCGGTCTTGACCTTCAGTCCCTTATTCTTGATCGACAGCAACAAAGATTCAAAGGTTTTCGTATTCGCCTGAATCTTGGGCATATAAATTTCCCCGACATCGATGTGGTCGATTACCCGATCCAATCCGCCAATGTGATCCGCATCCGGATGCGTGCCTATCACGATATCCAAATGGGTAACGCCGTATTGCTTCAAATAATCGAGCATGGCCTGCTCCCGATCATTATTCCCCCCATCAATGAGCATCGTCTTTCCGGAAGGACTGATGAGCAATTGAGATGCCCCCTGGCCCACATCGAGAAAAATGACGCGCAGGCGATCCGAATTCATCATGGAGCTGTTGCCTGAGTCTGCCGGATTATCGAGCTCCCATTCCAGGGTACAGCCAGACAGCATCAGCATCAGAGCCAAAAAACTCATAACAATGGTTGTTGCACTAAACCTAAATTTTGAATAACGTTTCTTCATTGAAATATCATTGTCCTTTTCTTGTTGCTCTAACCTTGCGCCATGACAACGAATAAATTAGAACATTTGTTCCTCCTATTATATTAGATGATCTAGTCGGAATCAACCATCAGCTTGTTACCTATAACTTTAATTTCATGCAAAAGCACTTCAGCAGTTAATCGCTGAAGTGCCTCTACGCTTGGACGCATCATTGGGATGAATGAGGATTGCTTTTATTTTACCGTTACAGATACGGTTACAGTCTTGCCGCCGAATTTTCCTTTGATCGACGTCGTGCCTTTTCCCACCGCTTCAATTTTTCCAGCGGTTACCTTCGCTACAGATGGCTTGGAGCTAGTCCATACCGCGCTTCCGGTTACGACGTCTATCTTGCCTGTATCATATTCGGCTTTCACTACGACCGATTTGCTTGCTCCTGGAGCTAGCGTAAATCTCTTCTCGTCGACAGTCAGCTTGGTCAGCTTAGGTACAACCTTGACATTGACGCTAACGTTATGACCTTGATAAGATCCGGTCAATGTTGCCGAGCCTTCCCCAACCGCTTTAACAGATGTAGAGCTAATCGTGGCTACAGCCGTATTGGAGGACTGCCAATTCATTTTGGATGACAAGGTTACTTTCTGTCCGTTCGAATAGTACCCGGTCACTTTAATAGCCTTGGTTCTCTTTAAATTGAGCTCGATATTTAGCGGCTCTACGACTACCTTCGTAATTTTTTGCTCGACCGTAATCGGGATGCTGATCGTCTTGTTCGAGTATGTTCCTTTTAGAGTCGCCGAGCCTTTGATCAGGCCTTTAATGGTCTTGCCGCTAGCTGAATCTTTAATAACCGCATTGCTGTTGGACACTGTCCATGTAATCTCACTTGCGATATCTTCCTCTTCATTCCCGTTCTCCCATACGACTGCCACTTTAGGGAACGGACTCTCCTCGCCGACTACAAGATTCAGTTTTTCCTCTTGGCTAATAAGAGCGAGCACCTTTTCTTTTACAGTTACCTGTACTTCTACGGAGCTGCTGCGAATCGCAAGAGCAGAATCGGCAGCTACTTTGGATTCAGGCAGCTTCGCGGTAATCGTAACCGTTCCGGCTTCCTTCGCTACAATTTTACCATCCTCGATTTTAGCTACTTCTTCATTGCTTGAAGTCCAAACGACTTCCTTGCTGAAATCAACTTCTTCCTCGTCCAGCTTCGAGGCTTTTATCTTAGGAACGCTAAGCGTTTCATTCTTGAACAATTCCAGCTCCGTCTTGTCTGATGCTTCGAGCTTCGTAATTGTCGGTTGAACCGTTACCTTTATGCTTTTGCTAATACCCAAATAGCTAACTTTAATTGTAGATGTACCTACCGCTTTAGGAGAAATCACTCCTTGATCTACCGTAACCGCCAGAGGGTTAGAGGACGTCCATTCGGCTGCTGCAGTTACGTCATCCGTGGAATTTGCACGGCTTCTGACTTCAGCCTTGGCTTCCAGCCGCTCACCGATGAACAGGGCCTGATCGGATGAAGGGTTAAGCAAAATGACTTCATGCGGTGTACGCACATAAACGTCCACTTGCCCTTTCGCTCCAAGATATTCGGCCGTAATCGTTGCTTTACCTACGGAGACGGCTTTAATTTTACCGCCTTCTACTGTAGCAACGCCTTTATCCGAGGTGGACCATTCGGCCTTATCTGATACGTCCAGCGTCGACTGATCGCTCGCCAGGATGGAGTTCGCCTTGATGGCCAGCTCATCATCGCCGACAACAAGCTCGATATCCTCAGCCTGCTCCTCGTTGCTCGCATACACGAGATTCAATTCCGAGTATGGAGAAGTTACAGTTGCTTCAAAGGAGGCGGTCAAGCCGGAGTATTTGGCCGTAATCGTCGCTTTACCTTCTCCGACAAGCGTAATTTTTCCTTTGTTGACCGTTAGAACTGACGTATTGGAAGTAGACCAATCGGCATCCTGAGTCACGTCAGCCAGCGAACCATCCGTATTCGCGATGACGGCCTGAGCTGTGACATTCAGATGCTTGTCATTCGTTCCCAGCTTATATTTACCCTTTAGCGAGTACTGCAAAGTTAAATCCTTGTACGTATCCACCGCTTTGACCGTAATCGTAGCTACCGCGGAATCGTTATATACAGCCGTGATTGTAGCGGTTCCGCTTTTTAACGGAGTTAGAAGACCGTTATCTACTTTAATGATTTCAGGCTGATCCGATGACCAGCTAACAGCCCGGGTCATGTCCTTCTTGACTGAGGAGCCCTCGACCGTGGCCCATACCTTTAATTGCTTTGTTCCCTTGCCTACCGTCATTTCTAGCGTTGCACCGGAGCCTTCAATATCAATCGATAAGACATCGCCGGAGGCGGCAAAGACGCTAGTTGGAAATACAGCGGCAATGAGCAGCACCATAGCGAGGAGCCACTTCGTCATTTTCCTATTTGGAATCATCCATTTCTCTCCTTTGTTGTCACTTTTTGCCGGAATTCAAATCCAGCTCTATTGAAATTATATCGTCATCTAGGATTAATTTCGTAACCTTTTTCCATAAAAATAATTCGTTTGTCCTACTTCTCTATCATTGTCGGTCATTTATTGCCTCCCAATGGATCGGCCTCTCGCCTTGAGCCTCAAGAAAAGCATTCGTCCTAGAGAAGGGGCGACTTCCGAAAAAGCCTCGCCGCGCCGCCAAGGGACTCGGATGGGCCGATTCTATGATAAGATGGCGCCCTGTATTAATTCGGGCTCCTTTTTTCTGGGCATGGCTGCCCCAAAGGATGAACACAACCGGCTCTTCTCTTTCGTTCAGCGCCTCAACAACCGCGTCGGTAAACTTCTCCCATCCTTTTCCCTGATGCGAGCCAGGAAGCCCCTCGCGTACGGTCAACACTGTATTCAGCAGCAGTACGCCTGCTTGGGCCCAGGATGTCAAAGTCCCCTCTGCGGGAATGGAAATCCCTAAATCGCTAGATAGCTCCTTATAAATATTGCGCAACGATGGAGGAATCTTTACGCCAGGCAGCACAGAGAAGCTTAACCCATGCGCCTGCCCTGCTCCATGATAAGGATCCTGCCCTAAAATTACGGCCCTGGTCTGGCTGTAACTCGTCAGCTTCAAGGCCTGGAACAAATCCGGACGCGGCGGAAAAATCGCATGCTCTCTATACTCCTCGTCCAGCCAATTCATCAGCTCATGGAAATACGGCTTGTCCATCTCCGCCTCAAGCACCTGATCCCAATCGTTACCGAATATCTCCATCTTCATGTCGTGTCTCCCCTTCCAGCTTCTACTATATTATAAACGTTGTTCAACGGTTAGTAGAGTGTACTTTAAAATAAATGATTATAATAGTACTCAACATATTGATTAGTAACGCAAATATTAGCTCGCACCCTACGGAGCACGAAATTTTACTAAAAAAAACGCACAGCCCCGCTTATGCGAGAGCCGTGCGTTTTTCGTAAATATGTATGCCGAGGACCGGGATCGAACCGGTACGGTAGTCACCTACCGCAGGATTTTAAGTCCTGTGCGTCTGCCAATTCCGCCACCCCGGCACATAAAAATGTGCCTGCCATAATCAATTCCAGAAAAATTCCTGCGTTATTGATTATAACACGATATTCAATTGGGTTTCAAGTCCTTTTGATAAACTTTGCATTCAATCCGGTACATCAACTATGTGCGGCATCATTTTATTCAAAAAGAAAGCAGCGCTGCATATAGTCAACTACAGTATTTTTTGGTAGGTTAGTGGTAGGATTATCCTCATCCTTCTGGTTCAATATTTTACATCAACCGAAAATGTCTGGACACAATACATATGATGCATCATATTTTGACAGGAGGCTGCGTTATGGATATTTCAACAGATCGTTACAAAATCGCGCCGCTCAATCATCAGGAGCAAGCCATCGCTATTATAAAAGAAGCCGAGGCTGCCATTGTTGAAGCGACCGGAAATGAAGTTACCTTAATCGCTTATGAAAAATCAGTGGAAAATTGATGATTTAAAGGATGGGTTGGGGCATACCGCCCCTCCTTGCGAATAGCAAATTTTCTTACTTGTTATAAGGGAGGGAGAACTCCTATGAACAATATGCCGAAAATATTAATAGTAGCCGGGGCCGTCCTCATTATAGTGGGCCTGCTCTGGTCGGTGCTCGGCAGATTCATCCATCTCGGCCGCTTGCCAGGCGATATTGTAATTGATAAAGGCAACGTCAAATTTTATTTTCCTATCGTGACCTGCATTTTGATCAGCGTCGTGCTGTCATTGATTGGCTATATCGTCAGGTGGTTTACGAAGTAAGCAAGCCACTTATCTCATCCTTCTCCCCCTATTGGTGACTCTTAAGGAGGCTAACATATGAACAAAGAGAACAAGGAACAAAACCTTGGCACCGGATTAGCTATAGGAGTCGCTATTGGTGTTAGCATTGGTCTAGCCATGGATAACATCGCGATCGGAATCGCCATTGGGATTTCACTAGGCATCTCTTATGATTTAATGCGGAAGAAAAAGAAAAAGTGACCTCCCTTTGCCGGAATCCCCTCCTCACTTATCTTTTTTCAGAAATGACAAGAATAAAGGTCGCAATTGGCCCGAGCAATAAAGAAAGAAGGAACCAATTCAGTCCGCTTCTGTTCTTTCCCTGTGCCAAACCCGCGTTAATCAAAGCCAGCGTTCCCCATCCAACATAAAATTCATTCTTCAACGCCTTTCCCCCTTCTCGTTTGTTTTCATCATTCATGAACCTATCCCTTTGATTGCCAACTGACATGATGTTCGTTACAATCATTATTAAATCAATTACATTTACAGCTTAGGAGAACATATTATAATGAGGAAAAAAATTGTGGCCATCGATATGGACGATACTATATGTCATTTAATACCTAAGGCACTATATTATCATAATACGCAATATCCAAGCCTTCAACTGATGATGGAGCAGGTCACCAGCTTTGACCTGAGCAGCATTTGGCATCCAGAATGTACAGAGGAGGCCTTCTTCGGCAGACCCGGCCTTTACGAGGAGCTGGACATCTTTGATGAATATACAATTGAAGAAATTCGCAAAATGACCACCAAATACGATGTGATTGTCATTACTGCAGCCCGCCCTGCTTCGGTTCCAGAGAAATGGAACTGGATGCAAAAGCACCTTCCCTTTATACCTTATGAGAACTTTTTCGTCGCGAAACGCAAATATTTGGTCGGCTTTGATCTGTTGATTGATGACGGCCCCCATAATATTATCGCCGCTAGTAAAGCTGGAAAAGAAACAATCCTGATCCCCCGCCCGTGGAATGCGCATATACAGCATCAATATCAACTGAAGGACTCCTGGAAAGGGATGAGTGATTTAGTCGATCAGATATTGGCGTCCAAGAAGGAATGATTGTTGCGTGTTTAAGAAAATCATGAATTATGTCCTAGGAATAAGCGTATTAATTTTTCTGTACTACGGTTACAAAATCTTTTTTAATCAGCCTAAAGATACCCTAAAGCTTGCCGAGTTAAATATTCATATGGCTTACTCGGCATTGTTCATGGGTGCCTCCGCTTTTATTAGATCTCGCTTAAAATAACCTTTTCACTTCACGTCTTTCCAGTTCCACAGACCCTGCATTCCTTTTACCGGAACTGGCTCCTCCAATCTCTGAACATCCGTCATTTCCCAAGCATAACGGCCATCGCGGTAATCTCCGAAGATATATTCCAGCCTCTCTTGCGCCGTTCGGTTGACCCTATCCCACTCCACCAGCTTACCGTCCCCTTCCAGCCATACGGATTCCTCATCTCCGTAGGGCCTGGAAATAACATAGCAGCTTTGCAAATTCCCGATGGCAATAATAGCTCCTGTCGGCAAATTATTCTCTGTATAGCCGTGTTTAGCTAGCACACTGCGAAAAGGTTCCTGCTGACAAATCCTTTTATCGAGCTTCTTCCCTGCATGGATCGCGATTTCTCCACGATGTCTAGTCGCCCAGCTGCGTGTTTCAAATCTCTTCTCACCAAGAGCAATGAGTGTCGCCCAAGGCTGAATAATGGTTATGGCTTTCATTTCTGTCCTCTCCTTGTATATGCCTCCTCCTAATCGTCCTATGTAACAGGTTTATCCTATATGTCCGGTTATAACACCTGGAACGAGGAACTCCATACTACGTATAAATAGTTATAAGGAGATGATGTATGATGGGGTTCTTTTTATTGATATTTGTGCTGCTCGCGATTCTCAACATCATATTTCCGCGGTTCGGCTGGTATATGCAGTACGGCTGGATGGTTAAGGGTAATAATGTCGAACCGAGCAATGCATATCTGCTAATGACTAGAATCACCAGTATTATCGCATTAATTGTCGTGTTCTATTTATGGTCGAGCTTCTTCTGACTAAGGTTCAGCTGAATTCTCTTATTGGGATTCTTTGAATTCAAATCTCCACAACCGCTAGCCTTCCTAAAATGTATCAACAATGGACTCCTTTTTTGAGCCAAGCTTGGTCTACAAATAATTAATGGCATATGGGCTAACGCCGTGAGCATTATAGGTTGTAGTCCATAGACTAATGTCAAGATACATTTTTACTTAGGAGGTACGCCGATGAATGCAAATGA
This sequence comes from Paenibacillus lentus, assembly GCF_042714055.1. Classification (GTDB taxonomy): domain Bacteria; phylum Bacillota; class Bacilli; order Paenibacillales; family Paenibacillaceae; genus Fontibacillus; species Fontibacillus lentus_A. The sequence goes on along the minus strand of NZ_JBHGVC010000003.1, from coordinate 280,106 downwards.
TTATCAACAAATCTGCTGGAATTGCATGAATAAATATGTGGGGATCGTAACAGCTGACGGTCATGCATATGACGGTTTTATTGCTCACGTTGACCAGAACTACGTTACCCTAGCTGTTCCTACAAATGAAATGGTAGATCGTTTAAATGGACTACCTGCCGAGGAAGCAACCTATCGACAATTCGGATTCCACCCCGGTTTTTTCCCTAGACGCCGTTTCTTCCATCGCCGTTTTCCTTTCTTCGGCATTAGAAGTTTGTTTCTGCTCCCCTTCTTCATCTGATAAATGGATACGTGATGCCTTGAAATTCTGCGGATATAACAATCTTAATATCTATTGTACAACATCCCCCTCTGCTCCGCTGTCATCTCAGGCAGCGGTTCTTTACATATGTGATTGAAACAATTCAGATCGCTTAACGTATTTTATAGTTAGGAGTTGATCTCGATGATAATTTTTGGATTCCGAACCAAGCGAAGCTTTTATTGCAATGTCGAGAATAGGCGGCGGGATTGCTGTTTTTATCGGCCTATTAGTTCTCCTTACAGGCGGTTCTATTCTTAATTACTGAACAATCGTGACTATAAAATAAAGGAGGAGGATTTCGATGTCCTTTGCCATTTCACTCATTATTATGGGGCTTGGTATAATTACACTGGGTATATTCTCTTTTCTTAAACCAACCTTTGGATGGCGCATGAACGAGGGCTGGAAAGTTAAAGGCGAGTCTGAACCAAGCGACATCTACATCGACTTCGCAAAGCTTGGCGGAATAGTTGCCATCATGCTTGGCTCACTCTTATTGATTGGCGGCATCCTTAATTTGCTTTGAAGGCGTCCCAGGCCTTTGGAGTTATGTGATCCTACATTAAAGTTTTGACCATAATAACATCTATGAAAGATAAATTTCATACCTGTTGAAATCTCTAAATTCCTCACTATTTCATTATCCTATCTGATTTTTCTTTATGTATCGACATTTAGGAAAGCTGCTGCATCCGTAAAAGTTACCCTTAGCACTTGTCCGGGGTACCATTTTATTGCCACATCTAAGGCAAGTCATATCATTAACTGGTATTGCAGCGATAACCGCTTTGGGTTCTGGCGCGGTTCCCGGGTTAACAGCAAGAATCATTTCAATTAGTGCTTCCCTATTGATTAGGCGAACCTTATTGGATTTGGCCAATTCATCAGCTGCAGCGGTGTAATCGCTGTTTGTGACAACCCACGCCTCAGACGCCCCATAATTCCTTCAATGGAATAGAAAAGACGTGGATGATAGGATTTTTAACAATTTTTAAGAGCCAGTCAAACTGAAATTTATGCTAACTCCGTTTAGCTAGGATGTCATCTTCATGCTTGTTCCATCCTGACACACATTGGGGTGCGCTTTAATCAACCCTCTTTAGCCCTTTTAATTGGATTATGCGGAAGAACGGAAGTTTGTTAGTGAGTTGATATAAAAATGTTATTTTTAGAAGAAAAAGACTCACTGAAATCTCAGTGGGTAGATATAACAGTATCATCTAGTTATTTATAGGTTCTAACCCAATATCTTAAAGCAATCTCACCGTCATGATATAAGTCGAGGTATGCGGAACCTGCACCTTGATTGGTAAGTTTCCCATCAGAGGTTATACTCCATGGCCCCCCAGTAGTATCGTACAGATCATAAGTATAAAAATCCCCCCCTATACTTGTGGTACTATTTTCTTTAACATAGAGCGTTTGACGTTTAACTTCTTGAGCGCCAATGACGTTTACACTCGTTACTTCCTGAGCCTGGGTATTATTTACAACGAGACCACTTAATAAAGATGCTGCTATAAAGGTTAATAGAAGAATTTTTTTCATAATAGTCCATCCTTTTCAAATATTTTATATAATAACCATATTAATCCATGTTAAACTTCGTGTCAATAGAGTACACAACACTTTGAACGGTCGGCCTTCATTAATCCAGTATGTTCGCCAACTCAATTTCTTTTTACAACAGTTCTAAAATTAGATCTAAACAAACCAGCTAGAAGAATTGACTTTATCGTTAAGAACGCGCGCTTAAAGTTTTATCATATTAAAACAGAACTAAATAAGTCTTCAGAAATGGCTCTAGAAGCTATAACCAAATCGCTGCCGTTAACAAATGCGTTAGCAAACCGATGTTCACGGTCATGATTACGGGAGCAAATCTACCATTCTAACCAACCCTATAAACAGCAAAAAACCCTTGCACGGCAAGGGTTTCTACTAGACTATGGGCCCTGAGGGACTTGAACCCCCGACCAGTCGGTTATGAGCCGACCGCTCTAACCAACTGAGCTAAGGGCCCGGGAACGGGGTGACAATAAATTGCGGGGGCAGGATTTGAACCTGCGGCCTTCGGGTTATGAGCCCGACGAGCTACCGGGCTGCTCCACCCCGCGTCAGTAAATAGCGACAACTAATAATATACACGATAACCACATAGTACGTCAAGTGTTTGCTTAAAATTTACGGAATAAAACGAACGCCATATTTTCCCTTGCGCGAACGAAATATTTCCACCTCCCTCATTTCATCGAAACCGTAAATCCAGCCATCCTGAACAAGCCTCTTCGCCAGGCAGCCTGCTTGAAATTTTGTTCTGTACAATTTATTGAAATATACCCATCTCATCTTACTTTCCTGCCCTTCAATCATTTTGTGGATGAACCATTACAACTATAGAATGCCCAACTTCGCCCAAAAAAAAATCCCGCCGGCTAAAATCCGGCAAGATTTTTCATTTTAGTGCATTTCGTATGGCGTGCCATCATCATTAAACTGTGTCTTCGGGTTTTTCTTTAGTTCCAGCAGCATTTTATTGCCCTTCTCTTCCCATTCCTTGAGTGCTTCCTCCGGTGTCTTCTTGTTCTCAAGAACTTCCCGGAAGTGCGGTCCCCCAGAGTTTGTTATACCGTACAGGCCAGGCATTTCCACCATCATTTTCTCTTCAGTAATGCTTAACGGTGGAGTAGGCTTCAACTGATAAAAAGCTTCAACATTGTAGGTTTCACCAGCCTTAGGCGTGATAAAAGATTTACGGGACACCATTTCGTATGAGTTGCTGCGTGATCTCAGCTTGGCGAAATCTTCACCGTTCACAAACTTAATAAAATCCCAAGCAGTCTCGGCATTCGGTGCCGTGCTGTTGATCGAGAACGTATTCCCGATCCAGATATTGCCCCCGATGCCTGGTTTCTCAGGATGGACAGGCATTGTAACGACATCCCAATCTACCGGGCTGAAATTTTTGATCTTATCCGCATTATTATTTGCCTCGACAATTTCATTGATGTAGTAGCTCTCACTGATCATCATAGCAAGTTTGCCCGATAAGAACATATCGCCACTGATGGGGCTGTAGTTCTCTTCCGAATAATATTCATCCATATTCATATTCGACGAACTTGGAATTATTTTATCTTTGGCCAGTTTGCTGATCGTCTCCCATATTCTTTGCCATTGTGGCGTGTTAACCGTCATCACTTCTGCTTTCTCGTCGAACATTCTCAGCTGAAGCGTTGATATATAGTGGTTTTGCATATCCCAATAAGGCTCACTGCCTAAATATCGGTTGAAGGAAAAGCCATATACGCGATCCTTGCCTTCCCCTTTGGTCACCTGACGAGCTTTATCGAACACTTCATCCCAAGTCATGCCATCCGTCGGCGGCTCAATTCCGGCATCCAAGAATATCTTCTTATTAAAATACAGCGCAGAGGAACTAAATGTCGGAGACAAGCCATACAGCTTATTGTCACCGCTAATATCCTTGAGCGTATCAATAACCGCTGGTACAAAATCAGAGGTATCGAATTTATCCTCTTGAATCATCGGATCAAGCGGCTTTAGCAGGTTCTCATCAGCTAACCTTTTCAGAGTGCCAGTATCCGCAATGACAATATCTACCGGATTATTGCTGGTCATCAATTTCTTCATGCCTTCGAAATAATCCGGCTGGACATATTGTTCTTGGCTGTAGTCTCTGTAGCGATATTCGGATGAATCAACCGCTGGCACGATTTCTATACGGACGTTGTTATTAAACTCATAAATATCGGTATATTGCTGCCGGAACCAGGAATCATCATTCGATCCGTGCAGCATCCCAATCCGCAGCACCTTTTCTTCCTTGCTGTCCTTCCCCTTATCGGCGCTATTACAGCCAGCGAGCAAGCCCACGGTCAAGCTTGCAGCCAAAGTAAAGGTTAATATTTTTCGGATTTTCCCACCATACCTGCTGCTCATTTTTTATCCCCCTCTAATGGTTTTGGTGCTGTAATCACAATTTTATCCCCATCAAACTCCATGCTTGCTCGGCCCCCGATTCCAACAGCCTCTAAATACTCTTTAGGAACCTGCAGGCGACCTACACGGTCAACTACGACGAATGCTTCATGAACCTCCTGAAGACCGCCGCCTTGCTCGCCAAATCCGGACTCGCCATCAGCCTGATCCAAATTCGGATTCCGCTTCAGAAACTCCGTACTCGTCAAGCCATCCCGAATAGCGACGACTCGGTCTACCTTTCCGGCCAATTCCAGATCATGAGTAACGATGACGATTGTAATGCCAAGCTCCCTGTTCACTTCCCGGAAAATCCGCATAATCTGATCCGATGTCGCCGTATCGACCGAGCCCGTCGGTTCATCTGCCAGCAGCATCTTCGGGCGATTCGATAGCGAGATAGCGATGGCCACCCGCTGCTGCTCACCTCCAGACAGCTGATGCAGCTTGTTGTGCATCCGGTCTTTCAGGCCGACCCATTCCAGCAGCTGCTTCGCATAGTCACGATCCAGCTTGCCCGATAGAAGCATCGGCATTTCTACGTTTTCCAGCGCCGTCAAATACGGGAGCAGGTTGCGGGCATTATTTTGCCATACGAACCCGACCGTATTGCGCTTGTACTCCACCAATTGATCATCCTGGATCTTTAGCAAATCCCAGCCTCCGACGGACACTTGACCGGCCGAAGGCCGATCAAGACCGCCCAGAATGTTCAGCAGGGTAGATTTTCCGCTGCCGCTGTTCCCGATAATCGCCATCATTTCCCCTTCCTCAACGGTCAAGTTCAACCCTTGAAGAGCAACGACCTCGATATCCTCGGTTTTAAAAATTTTAACGAGTCCTTCGCAATGTATCATCGTCATCTTACCGCTCCTCCCCCATCTTGACCGCTTGATGCACGCGCAGTCTTCGAATTTGCCAGAATAGCAGACCAGCACCCAAGGCTAGCATTACAAACACAACGATGTAGAGCTGGAACGTATCCTTGGAGTCGAATATAATCCGGAACGGAGGCACCTGAGTCGTTACATTATCAGCAGTTTGCAGGAACGGCAAGTACAGCTTGCCGACTACTTTTCCAATAGCAATACCAAGAACGATAGACAAACCGGCAGTCAGTATTTGCTCGGCCAACAGCATGAATGTCAGTTGTTTACGCGACAACCCCATAGCCCGCAGTATACCGAACTGCACAACCCGGCCTGACAGATTAAAGAACCAATACAGCACATAGCCAATCAAAGAGACGATGACGGAGACCAGGAAGCCAAGACTAAGAATACCGAACACTCCGCCGCGGGTAGGATGCTTGCTCTGAACAGTTAAGACGCTGCGCACATCCTCTACGGAATAAAGATCGATTTCCTTCTCCTTCAATTTCTCGATCAAAGGAGCTACCTTAGCTCCATCCTCCATCTTCAGCCATACCTGATAAGGAATGAGCGGAAGCTGATCGTTGATGTAGTCCAAATTCGCTATAATAAAAGGCTTCTCATCGGGATACTGGCTCGGCCAATAGGGAACAATCCCATATACAGCCAAATCAATGGATCCATCCGTTAGAGATACAGAGAAAATATCTCCCTGCTTCAATTTATGCTTCTCCGCAAAATTAGACGGAATGATTGCAGCGCCTTCGTTCATCCCCAACAAATTTAAATACTGATTGGGATGCGCCGGAAACAGATCATTGCGGAACCAAGCTACCTTTGCAAAATCGATATTGTCGATTCCCATCAAGGTGCCCTGGCCTGCAGAACGACCCGATACAATAATATTCCCTTTCGTTTGCAGCACTCGAGCCGCATGCTTTACTCCATCAAGCTCTCGAAAGGCTTGAAATGGCGGCTCTTCATTGTATATGATCTTTGCTGGAGGCGTATTGCCGCCTTGACCGCCACCTCCGCCGCCAGGCCCGCCGGCACCGGGATTCCCTCCCTGCTGTCCGCCGCCTTGGCCGCCGCCCTGTCCTTGCGTCGGGGGCTTTGTCGTTTTCTCGGGAGTTCCCGTCCACACGGCCTGCATAATCACGTCCGCCCCATATTTATAAAGCGTCCGCTCCGTCGAATTCACATCAATCGTTCGGGCGGCCGAGGCGTTGTAAACTCCGAGCCCCAGCGTCAGAACAAGCAGAATCATCAGCGGATAATAGGATGTTGAAGAACGGGAAAGCTGAGTCAAACTCAAATAATAGGGAACAGGCAGCCACTTCTTCCCAATCCAGCCGATCAGCTTGAGTATCCAAGGGAACACACGCAAGAAAAATAGTCCCATCGAGAAAATAGCGATGGCTGGCACAAAGAACAGAAATGGCTGAACCTGCAGCTCATCCGTGGTCATCCCTGTCTGGAACGTGATCATTTGTCGATCCAGGAACAAGTAATAGCCATAACCTGCAATACCCAGCAGGGCGATATCCAGAAAATACCGCTGCCAGCCCGGCTTCCGGTCAGAACGAGCCTGCTTTTGCTTGGCATTGACAATCGAAGACCTCGCGTACGCGATGGCCGGGATCAGCGTTGCCAATATCGCAATCACGACGGCTGCCCCGCCTAGAGCAATCGCATCCATATTGAATCCCACGGGGATCGACTTCCGGTTTACGAAGGCAAGGAAACCATCTGCAGCCCCAATGCTCTTGGACATGAACCATCCAAGCAGCGGCCCGATAATCATCGCCGCCGCCCCGAGCAGCAGCCCCTCAAGCAGATATATGAATACAATTTGCTTGGTAGAAGCCCCGCGGCTTCGCAGCACCGCAATATCACTTTGCTGTTTGTCCAGCGATTGGCGCGCATTCATTACAATATAATAGAACACCATAGCAATCATCGGCGCGGCTAAAGTGAAAAGCAGCGTCTGCATCTGCAAGCTTTGTTTACGGAAATCATTAAGCAGGCTTCCGAAGGAGATATCCACCTTCGTATCCTTTAGCTTCTGATATAGCTCCACATTCAAGCGATCCAGCGTACTCTGAAGCGGCGACAGCTGCCCCGTCTTTATCTCGCGAAGATCGAATGCATAATACCACCCTGAATTGTGCAGCGGTACGGATAATTTTTGCATCAATCCTTCATTAAAAGCCTTCTCACTGACATAAAATTGATTCATCATGCCTTCAAAGCCCTGATACCAATAAGGATCACTCTCTTGCTGAGCTTGGAAAGTACCTACGATCTTCACTTTTAGAGTCAGGTCGGATTTGCCGATAACGGGATATTCCATCACCGCGCCTACATGCAAATCTTGACGGAACATCGCTTCCTCCAGCATGATCGCCTCAATGTGTCCATCCTCGACGTTGTCCGAGAATTTGGTTCCATTCGTCATGGAAATATGATCCGTCAAGCCGCTCATCGAGACGATTGACATCGCTCTCTTACGACTGGCGTCCACCTTGGTCGGATCCTGCGGATATACCTCAGAGGCACGGATTGAGCGCGTATTGACGAAGGCCTGATGCGGAAAGCCGATTTCTTTGGGCACTTCATCCACAATATACGAGTGGACGCTTTCCAGTCCGGCAAAATCCGTCTTCGCACCGCCCGCCGCCTGATAGCTCATCAATAACGAACCTGCGGGCAAGCCTTTACTTTCTTCCTTCAATGAGTTCGAGACAACCCGTTTTAACGCGCCGTCCGAATACATCGGAATACTCACCGTGAATGAGACAGCGACGACAAGTCCTAATAATGTACTGAGCGTCAGCCATTTCGTGTTCCACATTTTGCGGAACAGCAAGCGTATTAAAGGAACACCCATTATTTACCCACTACTTTCTGCCCCGGCTCTAGTCCTTTAATAATCTGCACATCGGTAGAGGTCTGAATCCCCACTTCCACATCGGCTTCACGCTTCGATCCATCCGGTTCGATAACCTGTACATAGGTACGCGATCCGACTTCACGCAGAGCCGACCTCGGAATCAACACCGCATCCTCAATACGCTGAGTAACGATCCTCACGGTCAGCATCGTTCCTCGTTCCAGCTCCTCGGGCCATTTCTCTAAATCAACGATAAGGTATTTATCAATGGAATCCTTCTCTGGCGGATTTCCGTTTGAGCCGCCGCCATTGTTGCCGTTATTACCTCCACTGCTGCTGTCGGTAGCGGAAGGCATCACTTTCACCTTGCCGTTAAACTTGCCAACCGTATTGATGTCTACTTCAGCTTTCATCCCTACAGCGAGCTTCTCCAAATCTTCCTTGCTGAAGGTTGCGCCCACCACAAGCGCCGAAGTATCGGAAATCACGCCTAAAGACTCATACGCCTTGATTGTACCGCCCTTCTCCGCCTTTAAAGACACGATGGTGCCCGCAAACGGCGCCTTCAAAGCCCCGTCCGCAATTTGCTGCTCGAGATCCACCAGCTCCTGACGTGCTTCCTCAAAAACAATAGAGGCTTCCTCGAATTCAAATTCCTCTTTCTCATCCTTGGTGCGCAGCGTCTCTTTCATCGCTATTTCCTGCTTGCGGAAATCAAGGCGCTTCTTGCGAAGCTGCTTTTGCAAATCTTCAACGTCAAGCTCGATCAGGATATCTCCGGCAGCAACTTTGTCTCCTGCCTTTACCCGGACGTTCTTAATATGGGTAGCACCCTTATCATTGGAAAAATACAGCGGCTCCTCCCGCTGGCTAAGTATTTTACCCGTAGCCTTCACATCCAGCTCAACCGCTTCCTTCCGCACCTCGTGTTCCGGCTTCTTCGAAATCGTTGGGGGAGTAATGATCGGCAGATCTTCTTCTTCCTCTTCATTTGGCAGCAATCCGCAGCCGGATGCGCCGATAAGAACAATACATAAGGACACCAGACTTAACGTCCGAATCCACGCTTTTTTATTTGATAAATTTTCCATCCACCATTTCATAAACATGGTCTGCTACCTCCAAGATTGTAGGATCGTGAGTAGTCATACAAATCGTCACTTGTTCCGTATGTATGATATTTTTGAATACGGCCATAACCTGAGCGCCCATCTGGGAATCCAGATTCGCAGTGGGCTCATCGGCAAGCAGCAGCTTAGGCCGGTGGGCAATCGCTTTCGCGATCGCTACACGCTGCTGCTCTCCCCCGGACATTTCGAACGGGCGGTGAAACATTCTTTTGCCGAGTCCAACCAGTTCCAAGCACTGGGTCACCCGCGGCTTCCATTCATGGGAAGGCACGCCGGCCATCCGCAAGGACAGCTCTACGTTCTCCCAAGCGGACAGGAGCGGAAGCAGGGCATAGGCCTGGAAGATGAACCCGATCTGGTCACGGCGGAGAATCGTACGTTTGTCATCGCTAAGCTGATGCAAAGGTTGCCCGCGAAACATGATTTCTCCCTTCGTGGGCTGATCGAGTCCTCCCAGCATATTGAGCAGCGTCGTTTTCCCGGAGCCTGAACGGCCCTTGAGCATCACAAGCTGGCCGGCCCGTACCTCCATGTTAATGCCTTTAAGCACATGAAGTTCAGTCCCGCCTACCGGAAACATCCGGTGAACCTCTTTTACAGACAAAATGGTCTCCGAAGAATCAACGGATTTCACAAAGCCCCTCGCCTCTGTTGTCGACACATTTGTAGCGGCAACTTCTTCATGACCTTGATCCGCCTCGTCAAGTAGTTCATTCTGTATCTCTTGCGGAGGTTCATTTGAGATAACGCTCACATCTTGATCATCGGATTGTTCTGATTTTACAGTTTTGCGAAGCCATCGCATCATTGTGTATCGGTCTCCTATGCTTCCTATTTTTACGTCTCTATGAATTCCATCACGTCTAGCATTATAAACGAAATCTCATGGCAAAAAGTTACAACATTTTTTACGATATTGATATTTTATTTCCATTATTTACTCACTGAACTGTAGACGTAAGTTTGTTAAGATGACGTGGGCTCGAACTATATCAAAAAAAAGGGAAGGATGTCATGAAACGCCGCATGCTCAGGAAAATATTACTTCTAATTACTATAACGCTTTTTATTTATATAAGTTGCAACCTTCAACCGCCCATATTAGCCATCAAGCAGAATGCCCCTTTTCAGGACATTGACAGCAGCTATGCCAAAGAAGAAATACTGGCACTGTATAACGATCATATCATGACGGGAACCCAGCCCCGTGTATTTGCCCCGAAGCAGCCGATCACCCGGGCGGAATTCTTAACGACGCTCGTTCGCCTGCTCCGCCTCACTCCCGTACAAGCCAACATACCGTCTTATACCGATGTTCCTTCATCCTCATGGTACTATGGGTACATACAAGCGGCTACGGAAATTGGCCTTGCCTCGGGAACAGGCTCTGAAACGTTTAGCCCGAGCCGGCCAATAACCCGTCAGGAAGCAGCGACCTGGATCATCCGTGCATTCAAGCAGCAGCCCGATTCTGTGTCGGAGCTCCCCGTGTACCAGGATCAATCCGAAATTGCCTCATGGGCGCTTCCTTATGTAAAAGCAGTAACCAAGCTGCAATTCATGGTTGGATATGAAGGTCTATTTCAACCCAATCAACCGTTGTCCCGCCAGGAGGCAGCTTCTCTCTTGTATCGCATCCTAGGCCATAAACCGTGGATGAGTGCAATCGATAGGGATCCCAGCCCCAAAATCCAGCTCGGCTGGCAATATGGACAGACTGCACGGCAATATGAGCAAAGCGTTCTGAATTCTAATGTAAGTGTTTTGTCTCCGCGTTGGTTTTTTCTTGAAAAAAACAGGCAGCTAAAGGACTATACAGACACTTCACTCCTTACTTGGGCAAAGCAGCATAACAAGGCAATATGGGCTATGCTGGGCAACCGTTTTGACATGGAAACGACGCATGAGCTTCTCTCCTCGCCAACCGAAACGGACAGCTTTATCCATAGTCTCATTGCTGTTGTACAGAAGTACGGCCTGCAGGGGATCAACGTTGATTTTGAGAATGTGCAACCCGAGGATCGTCCATATTTTACCCGTTTCATCAAGCTGCTTGGCAAACAGATGCGCGAGGCTGGAGCAGTTCTGGCGGTTAACGTGTCGCCTGAGCTTGGAACCGACTGGACGGCGGCTTTCGATTACGGGGCCATTGGAGCTAATGCGGATTATGTCGTGCTGATGGGATATGATGAACATTGGTCAGGCAGTCCATCTGCCGGCTCTGTCGCCTCCTTGCCTTGGGTGCGCAGCGGTCTCGATACTTTGCGGCAGGATGTACCGGATCGCAAAATTATTCTAGCCCTGCCCTTCTATAACCGCAACTGGACATTGCGCGGGACAAGCCAATCGACAGCAGCCCTTACCTCTGCCGATATAACCTTGCAGGAGCAAGCCGAGCTGATGCAGCGTTACAAATTTCGTCCAGCATGGAATGACACACTGGCTCAATACAGTGCCTCCTATGCTGACGGAGCAATCCATCGGATATGGCTGGAGGAATCCCGCTCCCTATCCCTTAAATATCAAATGGCCCTGGCCCGCAATATCGCTGGCTTTGCCTATTGGCATATTGGAGGGGAGACGCCAGATATTTGGACGAGCCTTAGCAATGCCGAGCGTTACTCCTCGTACTCATTTCATTAAATAAATATTAAAAAGAGCCACTCCCTAGGATTTCGTTGGAATGGCTCTTGTGCTTGATCTTGATTAAACTCCAAAGGATGCCGGATCTTCACGCCAGGATTTAAGCAAAGCTAAATCATTCGGCTTCACGATGCCCTTCTCTATTGCAACCTCGATTAAAGAAGCATAGTTGGACAGCGTCTGCAGCGGAAGTCCAGCCCCCTGAAATGCTTGCGTTCCCTTGTCCAGCTCGTAATTGAATATGGCGAGCACGGCCAGCGGCTCAGCCCCGGCTTCCTGGACGGCCTGTGCCGCTTTAATCGAGCTGCCGCCCGTCGAGATCAAATCCTCAATAACGATCACTTTCTGTCCAGGCTTGATTAAGCCTTCGATAAGATTCTCCTTGCCATGCCCCTTCGCCTTATCACGAACATAGATCATCGGCAATCCGAGCTTCTGCGAGACGAAGGCCGCATGAGGAATACCCGCTGTGGCCGTTCCTGCAATAACCTCGGCCTGCGGATAAGAGCTGCGGATGATTGCAGCAAAGGACTCTGCGATCAGGTCGCGAATTTCCGGATAGGACATCGTCAGACGATTGTCGCAATAGATCGGCGATTTGATTCCCGAGGTCCAGGTAAACGGCTGATGAGGACGCAGAGCGACCGCCTCAATATCCAACAATTTTCCTGCCACCTCTAAAGCGATTTGATTTGTATTTACCATGCTTGCATCATCTCCTCAATAATAAGCTCAGCCGCTTGTCGTGGTTGTTTCGCCTCGGTAATCGGTCGTCCAACGACGATAAAATCCGTGCCTTGGCGCATCGCGTCCCCCGGAGTAAGCGTCCGGAACTGGTCTCCCGCAGCGCTTCCTGCCGGGCGAATGCCGGGCGTTACCGTTTTAAAGCTATCGCCGCAATGCTTCTTGATCGCCTGAGCCTCCAGCGGGGAGGCGACAACACCGTGCAATCCTGCCTCCTTGGTCAGTGCAGCATAGGCTACGACCGCATCCTCCATCGTTCCCGGAATGCCAATTTCCCGATTCAAGGTTTCCTGGCTGGTGCTCGTAAGCTGGGTTACGGCAATAATAGTCGGCATCAAAAGTGACGGGTCGCTTTCCAGGGCGGCCTTGGCTCCTTCCAGCGCGGCAGCCATCATTTTCAGCCCCCCAGCAGCATGTACATTGAACATGTCTACACCAAGCCGGGTCACGCTGTCAGCTCCACCCTTCACGGTATTCGGAATATCATGCATTTTCAAATCCATGAACACTCGATATCCGCGCTTTTTCAGCTCCCTTACAAAATCAGGGCCTACTGCATAATACAACTGCATCCCAAGCTTCACATAGCAAGGAATGCCTTCCAAATCAGTGATGAGCTTCCGCGCTTCTTCCGCAGTCGGGTAATCGAGCGCGACCATCAGGCGCCCGGCGGCTTGTTCAAATGTACTCATATTTTTAATATGTCCTCCCGTCATACTTACGGCTCCGAAGCCTGAAGCTTCCGGAGCCGCGTTAATTCCCGCATTGCTGATGTTATCCTTTTATAGAGAAGGCATAGCTTGAGACGAGAAGTTGATCGTCTCGAGCATGTTAAGCAGAGCCCGTACCGTATCAAGTGAAGTCATGCATACGACGCCATTTTCGACCGCTTCCCGGCGAATACGGAATCCGTCACGTTCTGGCTCCTTGCCTTTGGTAAGTGTATTAATGACGAAGTGAGCTTCCCCATTGCGGATCAGATCCAGAATGTTCGGGGATCCTTCGCTTAATTTATTGATCGTAGTAACATGGATATTCGCTGCTTGAAGCGCAGCTGCCGTACCGCCCGTCGCTAAAATCTTGTAGCCCAGGTTGGAGAATCCGCGGAGGATTTCCACAGCCTCTTCCTTATCTTTGTCTGCTACAGTGGCGATAATCGCTCCTGTGGTCGGAATTTTCATGCCCGCGCCGACTAAACCTTTATATAGTGCCTTAGCGTACTGCGGATCACGCCCCATAACCTCGCCTGTTGATTTCATCTCTGGGCCCAGAGTCGGCTCCACGCGGCGCAATTTCGCGAAGGAGAAGACTGGAACTTTAACGGACACATATTCCGTCTCAGGCCACAGGCCTTCCGTATAACCCAGATCCTTCAGCTTCGTGCCGAGAATACACTGTGTAGCTACGTTCGCCATCGGAATGTTCGTCACCTTGCTCAAGAACGGAACTGTCCGTGAAGATCGTGGATTTACCTCGATAACATATACTTCATTATTATAAATGACGAACTGGATATTAACGAGTCCAACCGTCTTCAATTCTTTTGCAATTTTGATCGTAATGTCCGCGATTTTGCTTTTCAACTCTGGAGATACGTGCTGCGGCGGATATACCGCGATGGAGTCGCCAGAGTGAACCCCTGCTCTTTCCACATGCTCCATAATTCCTGGAATAAGCACGGTTTCGCCATCGCAGATCGCATCGACTTCAACCTCTTTGCCGAGCATATAACGGTCAATGAGCACCGGATGCTGCGGATTGATGTTGACAGCTTCCTCCATGTATTTCAGCAGCTCTTGATCAGAGTAGACAATTTCCATCGCGCGACCGCCTAGCACATAGGATGGGCGGACAAGAACCGGGTAACCCAGCGATTGAGCCGTGCCGACGGCTTCATCCACAGAGGTTACTGTACTGCCCTTCGGCTGGGCAATATGCAATCGGGACAGCAATGCCTCGAACTTCTTCCGATCCTCGGCCTCATCGATGCTCTCCAAGGATGTTCCGATGATGCGTACGCCTGCGGCTTGAAGCGGAGCGGCAAGGTTAATCGCCGTTTGTCCTCCGAACTGAACGATGACGCCCACCGGCTTTTCCTCTTCAATGACGTTCATGACATCCTCGAAGAAGAGCGGCTCGAAGTAGAGTCGATCGGACGTGTTGAAGTCCGTCGATACCGTCTCCGGATTGTTATTAATGATGACTGCTTCATAGCCTGCCTTTTGAATTGCCCAGACGGCATGCACTGTGGAATAGTCGAACTCAATGCCTTGGCCGATCCGAATCGGGCCGGAGCCCAGAACGACGATTTTATCCTTCTTTGTCTGCACAACCTCATTCTCGATCTCGTAAGTAGAGTAATAGTAAGGAGTCGTTGCTTCGAACTCTGCTGCGCAGGTATCTACCATTTTGTATACCGGACGCAAGTTATGCTCCTTGCGGAACCCCGTCACGCTCTCTTCCGTAAGATGTGATCCCGACGGCTGTCCTGCAGTCCGCAGCTCGGCGATGGCCCGGTCTGTAAAGCCGAGGCGCTTTGCTTCGTAAAGCGTTTCGTAGGTCAAGGTTGATTCGGAGGCAATCTGCTTCTCGAATTGTACGAGCCGCTCGATTTTATCCAGGAACCACCAGTCGATTTGCGTTAAATCCTGAATGTGCTGCAGCTTGTAACCGCGGCGAAAAGCTTCGGCGATGAGGAACAGTCTTTCATCGTCCGCCTGAGTGAGCCGTTGATCCAGCACCTCTTGGCTTAACTGATCCGCGCCTTTCAAGTATAGACGATGGGTGCCGATTTCCAACGAGCGAACGGCTTTGTGAATCGATTCCTCGAACGTCCGTCCGATCGCCATGACTTCACCCGTCGCTTTCATTTGCGTCCCTAGTTTACGGTTCGCATGAATGAATTTATCGAACGGCCAGCGCGGAATTTTGCTGACGATATAGTCCAGCGTCGGTTCAAAGCAGGCGTAAGTTTGCCCCGTAACCGGGTTGACGATTTCATCCAAGGTGTAGCCCATCGCAATTTTCGCTGCCATTTTTGCAATCGGATAGCCTGTCGCTTTGGAGGCCAGCGCCGAGGAACGGCTGACCCGCGGATTCACTTCGATTACGTAATATTGGAAGCTTTGCGGATCAAGGGCGAATTGTACGTTACACCCGCCCTCGATGTTCAAAGCGCGAATGATTTTGAGCGATGCGGAGCGGAGCATTTGATACTCGCGATCCGACAGGGTTTGGCTCGGAGCTACGACAATGCTGTCGCCGGTATGAACGCCGACAGGATCAAAGTTCTCCATATTGCATACGACGATGCAGTTATCGTTCGCGTCACGCATAACCTCGTATTCAATTTCCTTCATGCCGGCGATAGATTTCTCGATCAAGCATTGCCCAATCGGGCTGTACCGGATGCCTGACGCCACGGTTTCCTTAAGCTCTTCCTCCGTCGCGCAGATCCCCCCGCCCGTACCGCCCAGCGTATATGCGGGTCGAACGATAACCGGATAGCCGATCTCTTCCGCGAACCGCAGCGCTTCCTCCACAGACGTGATGATGGTGCTTTCCGGAACCGGCTGCTCCAGCTCACGCATCAACTCGCGGAACAAATCCCGATCCTCCGCCTTCTCGATCGATGTCAACTGGGTTCCGAGCAGCTTCACGTTCTCGCGCTCCAGCACACCGGCGCGTGCCAGTTCAACAGCCATATTCAGGCCGGTCTGTCCTCCGAGGGTCGGAAGCAGTCCGTCCGGACGCTCCTGCCGAATGATTTGGGTGACGAATTCAAGCGTAATCGGCTCAATATATACCTTGTCCGCCATGTTTGTATCCGTCATAATTGTAGCCGGGTTGCTGTTGATCAGGACGACTTCCACGCCTTCTTCCTTCAAGGCTTGGCATGCCTGGGTTCCGGCATAGTCAAATTCAGCCGCTTGACCGATCACGATAGGACCGGAGCCAATAACGAGAATCTTTTTGAGGTCTTTATTGATCGGCATATTAAAGCTCTCCCTTCGCAGCGGCCATCATTTCAGCCTGACGTGATCTTTTCGGATTCTGCTGCTTATGTTCTCTAATCATTTCCAGGAACCGGTCGAACAAATAATTGTTGTCTTGGGGGCCTGGCGACGCTTCAGGGTGGTATTGCACCGAGAAGGCCGGGTGCTTCTTATGTCTGACGCCTTCAATCGTCTTATCGTTATTATTGATATGCGTGATTTCCAGCTCCGTCCCGGCAATCGAGGATTCCGTAACCGTGTAGCCATGGTTCTGGGATGTAATGTAGCATCTTCCCGTTGCCAGCTCCTTGACCGGGTGGTTGCCTCCGCGATGACCGAACTTCAGCTTCTCTGTATCTGCCCCGCAGGCCAGGGATAATAGCTGATGTCCAAGGCAAATGCCGAAGATCGGATATTCTCCGAGCAGCTCTGTGATCATTTTCACGGCATGCGGGACGTCCTTCGGATCGCCAGGGCCGTTTGACAGCTGAATGCCGTCCGGGTTAAGCTGGCGAATTTCCTCTGCTGTCGTGTCGTGCGGTACGATGACCACATCGCAGCCGCGCTCATTCAACTGGCGCAGGATTCCGTTCTTTGCACCGAAATCAACGAGCACGATCCGCTCCTTCGTTCCCGGATTATGGTATAAATGCGTTGTAGAAGTGCTCGCCACCTGGTTGTGCAATTCCGCAACACTGACCGAGGACATCAATGCTTTCAGCTCTTCTACCGACTTTGCAGAAGTCGTAATAATTCCCTTCATCGTGCCGTGCTGACGGATTTTTCTTGTCAGCATTCTCGTATCGATATCTGTAATTCCAGGAATGCCGTGCTCTTTAAGCAAGTCTCCCAGACTGTATTGAGCGCGCCAGTTACTCGGGATCGGCTCGTAGCGGCGTACAACGAGACCGTGAATAGATGGTACGAGAGATTCGAAATCGTCTCTGGAAATGCCGTAGTTGCCGATGAGCGGATAAGTCATCGTCACGATTTGTCCGTAGTAGGAAGGATCGGATACGACTTCCTGATAACCTGTAACTCCTGTATTAAAAACGACCTCACCCGTCAATTCGCCCTCTGCCCCGAATGACTTCCCGGTAAATAGCGTGCCGTCCTCCAATAACAATCTTGCCTGCATTTCCCCGCACTCCTTTATGCTCGACTTTTGAATCTATGAGATAAGTTCAATTTATATCTTTGCTGTTCGTTAGATTACTGCTCCTGCCAAACGACTTTACCGTTCACGATCGTCATAACGGGCCAGCCTTTAAGCTTCCATCCGCCAAAAGGAGTGTTGCGTCCCTTCGAAGCGAAAGTGTCCGGATTGACCTCCTGCTCTTTATCGAGATCCACGATGGTCAAATCCGCTGGAGTTCCCGGCTCTAGTTTGCCGGCGGATAGTCCGAATACCCGGGCTGGATCAGCCGTCATACGCTGAACGAGCAGGGACAAATCCCAGCGTCCAGTCAATACGAACTTGGTATAGAGCAGTGGAAAGGCCGTTTCAAAGCCGACGATACCGAACGGCGCAAGCTGCATCCCTTTGGCTTTCTCTTCTTCGCTATGCGGCGCATGGTCAGTCACGATCATATCGATCGTGCCGTCCTCCAGAGCTTTAATGCAGGCCTCTACATCCCGCTGGGAACGAAGCGGCGGATTCATTTTCCAATTGGCATCCATTCCAGGTATGTCCGTCTCGGCAAGCAGCAGGTGATGCGGGCATACCTCTGCCGTGACGCGAATGCCGATTTCCTTTGCTTGTCGGATCAAGCGAATGGATTGCTCCGTGCTCACGTGACACACATGGTAGTGCACTCCTGTTGCTTCGGCCAAAAGAATGTCCCGGCCGACGTGAATCGCCTCGGATTCGTTGGGGATGCCTTTCAAGCCGTGACGCTTGGCGAATTCCCCTTCATTGACCGGAGCTCCCTCGACGAGCGAGTTGTCCTCGCAGTGAGCGATAATCGGCATATCGAGCGACTGGGCAAGCGCCATGGCATCCTTCATCATTTGCGCGCTTTGCACACCGACGCCGTCGTCCGTAAAGCCAATGGCGCCCGCCTCCTTCAGCGCCGCGAAGTCCGTCAGCTCACGTCCAAGCTCGCTCTTCGTAATCGCCGCGTAAGGCAGAACGTTAACGAGTCCCGCTGTCTCGGCTTTGCTCTTTACCAGCTCGATCGTTTCCGGCGTATCGATGACCGGCCGCGTATTTGGCATGCAGGCGATCGTCGTAAAGCCGCCCTTGGCCGCTGATCTCGACCCCGTCTCGATCGTCTCTTTATGCTCATATCCCGGCTCGCGCAAGTGGACATGCATATCGATAAAACCCGGTGTTACCAGCTTGCCTTCGGCATCGATGATTTGATCAGCGTTCGGTTGTCCTTCGCTGCCCGCTTCGGTTACCTGATCGATAACTCCCTCACGGATATAGACATCCTTCAGTTGCAGCTTGCCGTTTCCGTCCAATATATTGGCATTTGTAATTTTAAGTAGCATAACTTACCTCCGCTCATTGAATTGCTGTATTCGGCCATCCGTTCAAAATAACTGGCATGTTCAGAAATGCCGCATCCAGGCTGGATGCTTCCTCTTACTACTGCTTCATCGCCCGTTCCATGACCGCCATGCGAATCGGAACCCCGTTCTCCATTTGCTTGAAAATGCGGGATTGGTGATGCTCCACGACGCTGTCGTCGATCTCTACGTTCCGGTTCACCGGTGCAGGGTGCATGATAATAACGTGCGGAGATAGCTTGCGTACCCGCTCTTCCGTCATACCGTAGTTCAGCCTGTACTCCTCGGCCGAGCTCATGATTCCTTCCCCCGCATGGCGCTCCAGCTGCACGCGAAGCATCATGACTACATCGCTGCACATCGCCTCGTCGATGGACACATAAGGAGCATGGCCCTCCAGCTCAGGCGCTCTCATGCTCACCGGTGCGCAGAACTTCACTTGCGCCCCTAATTTATGCAGAGCCCACAAGTTCGAGCGGGCTACCCGGCTGTGCTTGATATCGCCGATAATCGACACCTTTAATCCCTTCAGCTCCCCGAAGTGCTTCTTCATCGTGTATAGATCAAGCAGCGCTTGTGTCGGGTGCTCGTTATTGCCGTCGCCGGCATTGACTAGCGGGATCGATACTTTCTCGGCAAGCTCTTCTAGGACGCCAATCGGCTTAAGGCGAATGACTCCGGCATCAATGCCCATTGATTCCAGCGTGCGAACCGTGTCATAGATGGATTCGCCTTTCTCTACGCTTGACGAGGCAGCGGTGAAGTTAAGCACTTCTGCGCCTAACCGCTTCTCCGCCATTTCGAAGGAAAATCGCGTGCGTGTGCTATTTTCAAAAAACATGTTGGAAATAAAGCGGTTTTTCAAAATCGGAGTTACTTTCTCCTTTTGATTTTCCCAGTAGGCGGCACGATCGAGAATCCAGTTAATTTCCGAACTGCTCAAATGTTTCAATCCCAGCAAGCTGCGTTCTTTCAATGCGGAAGCTGCCATCGCCATATCAGTTCTCCCCCCGGTGGTGCATAATCCGAACTACGTCGCTGCCGTCGATTTCCTGCAGAAGCACCTCGATCTCTTCGGACTTGGAGGTTGGAACATTCTTGCCAATATAATCTGGGCGGATCGGAAGCTCCCGATGCCCTCTGTCCGCTAGCACCGCAAGCTGAATGCTCTCCGGGCGCCCGCAATCCATGATCGCGTCCATTGCTGCACGGATCGTGCGTCCCGTGTAAAGAACGTCATCGAACAAAATGACTTTCTTGCCATGAACGGGCAGCTGGAAGGAATTTTCGTTCGTCCCTTCTGCCGTCTTGTTCCGATCATCGCGGTAGAAAGTTACGTCCAGCTCGCCCCAAGGGATGCTCGCTCCCTCGATCTCTTCCAGCCGCTCGGCCAGCCGCTTGGCCAGAAAAACACCCCGAGTTTTGATCCCTGCCAGTACACATCCTTCAATCCCTTTGTTTCGCTCCAAAATTTCGTGCGCAATTCTTGTAAGTGCCCGCCGAATCGCAGTCTCATCCATAATGACACGTGTCTCGATGCTCATCATTTTTGCCTCCTAAGGACGATTATTCACCTGGTTCCGTGATAGCGCACAAAAAACTCCTTGCCTGATTCAGACAAGGAGTTGTTAGCCACAGCAAATGACCATGACTGTCATGCGGGTTCAACGTTCCGGGAGATACAAGCGCACAGAAAGCGCAGGTCTCCCCAAACAACCCATTCACGTTACCTTGCCAGCCTCACGGGACTGATTTAAAGGTGCTATTGATTTAAGAGAATTATGACAGAAAGCACCTTAACTTGTCAAGAAGGCAACCTAGAAAAAAATAGGGTCTAAATTTTGGATTGGGAGGATCGAATTCCCCTGACAAAGCTCATCATCAAAGAATGTCATTTATAATTATACATTTGAACTAATAATTATACAACACTTTATACGCATGCCATTTAGAACTCAAAGAGGACGTTCCTGAGACGGCGCTTGATCTCTTCAATGACTCTTTCCTCCTCCTCTATTCCCTCAGCGATAAACGTAACGGAGAATCGCACAAATGATCCAGCCTCATCCCAGGGCACTGTCGAGATTGACTTGTTCCGGATTAAATACTGGGAGAAATCCTCTGCCGTCTTAAACGTCTGACCGCCCTTTATTCCTTTAGGAGACTCAACATATAGAAAGAAAGACCCCTGAGGCTTCTGAGCCTTAAACCCCAGGTCATTCAGCGCACTAACGAGCATCTCGTGCCGCCTGGAATATTTAGCCGCTATGGCTTCCGTAATTTCTGGATGTGCGAGCGCGTGGGCGGCAGCCTTCTGAATCGCAATAAACTGGCCGGAATCGCAGTTATCCTTCACATCGCTAAACGCCTTTACAATCAGCGGATTCCCGGCGACAAAACCGATGCGCCAGCCTGTCATGTTAAAGGACTTGGATAGAGAGTGCAGTTCAACCCCGACATTCTTTGCCCCCGGTACGGACAGGAAACTTAGCGGCTTAAGGCCGTCGTACGTCAAGGCCGCATAAGGAGCATCATGAACGACGATGACATTATTTTTTTTGGCCCATTCAACGACTTCTACAAAAAATTCATAGGTCGCGCTGGCTCCGGTCGGGTTATTCGGGTAATTCAAATAAAGCAGCTTGGCTTTCCGCGCCACATCTTCCGGGATCGCGTTCAGGTCAGGCAGAAAACCATTCTCTTCCGTCAGAGCTACGTTATATACTTCCCCGCCCAAATATTTCGTATGAGTTCCCAGCACCGGATAGCCCGGAACCGTCATGATCGCCACATCCCCGGGGTTGATGAAGCAGTATGGAAGCATGGCAAGGGCCGGCTTAGAACCGATGGAATGGACGATTTCCGTCGCAGAATCAATGCCCTCGACACCAAATACCCTCTGCAAATATATCGCGGCGGCCTCCTTGAACTCAGCTATGCCATTGTCGGCATAACCTCTGTTCTCCGGCTTCGCCGCTTCCTCTGCCAGCTTGGCTACAATGGCTTTATCGGCCATTTCATCCGGCTCGCCTACTCCCATATCGATCAGCTCAACGTCCGGGAATTCCGCTCTTGCCGCAGCTTTGGCGCGCTTGATTTTCTCAAACTTGTAGATCGAGGCGTCCTTGCCGTAATCAGCCCCGCCGATTCGCTCAGCAAGCTGCTGTTGAATATAGGATTCTTTAACAGAGTCGATATTGATTGTCTTTGCTTTCATTGCTTACCCATCTCCTTGTAAGAAGTCTATCGTTATATGATGATCTAAACGCGAAATCCGAGGAATGGATTAATCCGGTTATCGTTTGTACTTTTCGCCGGATACACAATTACGCAAAAAAACACCTTCTGCATACTGGACATGTGCAGCTTACCCATCCAGTCAGAAGGTGCTTGTTGTTATTTTCATATACCTTAACGGCTTCGCAGCGAATGAAGAAGGCTCTCCATATCGTCCGGGATCGGGGCCGTAAATTCCTTATACTCGGCAGTTGATGGATGAACAAACCCAAGTACTGCAGCATGCAGCGCTTGTCCATCGATTTTCAAGCCTTTACTGCGTCCATACATCGGATCCCCAACCAGCGGATGACCGATAAACTTCATATGTACGCGTATTTGATGCGTCCTTCCGGTCTCCAGCTTCAGCTCAAGCAGCGTATAATCCCCGAACCGCTCTACTACGTGAAAATGGGTTACCGCATGCTTGCTGTTGCGATCGATAACGGTGTACATTTTACGATCATGCGGATCACGCCCAATCGGGGCGTCTACTGTTCCTTGATCATGACTCAGATTGCCGTGAACAAGTGCCAAATATTTCCGTGTCACGGAGTGCTCCTTCAGTTGGGCCGCTAGCGAGGTATGGGACTTATCATTCTTGGCCGCCATAATCAGTCCCGATGTATCCTTATCGATCCGATGAACAATACCAGGACGGAGTTCGCCGTTAATGCCCGATAAATCCTTGCAATGCGCCATCAGAGCATTAACAAGCGTACCTGAAGAATGACCTGGTGCAGGATGGACGACCATCCCTCGCGGTTTGTTTACGACGATAACGTCGCTGTCCTCATAATAAATATCCAGCGGGATATCCTCCGGTACAATTTCTACGGACTCCGCTTCAGGGATCGTAAGCGTAATGTGATCTCCATCAGTGAGCTTGTAATTCGTCTTAACCGCCGAACCATTGACGAGCACGGCTCCATTTTCAATCCAGATTTGGATCTGGGTACGCGATGTGTCATCGCCAAGCTGCTGCTTCACAAATTTATCAATCCGTGTCTTAACCGCTGATTCATCCACTTGCCATTCCATCTGGCTATCCTCTGCATGATCATAAGATGTCAGTTCATTCATGCCTTATCCTCTTGTTCTCCCGCGACAGCCATTGACGCCTTTTTCTCCCGTTTCATTTCTAGAAACGAATCCAGAACAATCAACCCGAAACCGATGACGATCGACGAATCGGCCACATTGAAAATAGGAAACGTGTAGCTGCCAAAGTTAAATTGCAGAAAATCAACAACTTCACCTGTTAATAATCGATCCAGGAAGTTTCCGAGCGTTCCGCCTAACACGAGGGAAAGCGCGACTGGAAGTATTTTGTTGGACGAACTTTTCACTTTTTGCAAATACCAAATGACGCCTATAACAACAATAATCGTGAATATGATAAAAAACCAACGTTGATTCTCCAAAATTCCAAAAGCCGCGCCACGATTACGATGCGAAGTAATCAGGAAGAAGTCTCCGATAATGGGAATCTGCTCCCCTATTGCCATACGTGTGGCTATTAAATACTTTGTTCCTTGATCAATAAGGAAAATAATTAACGCAACCAAAAAATAAATCATGCGGCAAGTCACCTCGTTTTTCATTTCCCCCGCTTTACCCAGCGGTAGGATTAACCACATGTAAGCCCTGTATATTGTAGCACAGCAGGAATTAAGTCGTCCATGCAAGATAGTATTTTCCGTAGGTAAATCGTCGTACTTTGACGCAAAATAGATCTATGACCAATGCCCATGCGACTACTTTGGGCTGAAAGGAGATCTGACATGCCACATCTTACAAAGCAGCACCTCGCGGAGCTCGAAGCCGAGCTGCGCTCTGAACAGCAATCCATCAAAAACAAGCTGTCTGCCAACGACCATTACGGTCTAAACGGCAGTATACGGGACAATACAAGCGAGCTTAGCGCTGTAGACAATCATCCCGCCGATATTGGCACTGAATTATTCGAACGCGGCAAGGATCTGGCCCTGACCGACCATGATGAGCTGCGTTTGACCCGCGTGGAAGATGCGCTGGATCGCATGGCCGAAGGGACATACGGCTACTGCCTCACCTGCGATAAGCCGATAGACATCGAGCGGCTTAAGGCGATCCCCGAGACGGCTTACTGCAAAGAACATAGTCCTCAGTCTACGGTATCTACGCATCGGCCTGTCGAAGAGCAATTTCTATATCCGCCATTTGGGCGAACAAGCCTGGATGAGCGTGACGACGAGACCGAATTTGACGGAGAAGACGCTTGGCAAATCGTAGAAAGCTACGGTACCTCGAATTCGCCCGCCATGGCTGAGGAGGACGAAATCGATGATTACAATGATATGGAAATCGAAGCCAGTCGTGAGCTGGACGGTTTTGTTGAGCCCTACGAGAGCTTCGTTGCCACAGACATTTACGGTCAGGAAGTATTCTTTTACCGAAACGGGCTGTACCGCAAGCACATGAGTGCTACGGAATATTTAGACAGCGAGGAATCGCTTGGGGACGGTCCGAATACGTACTAATACGCACTGATTCCATGATTAGCGGTAACATAACAGAAGCTCATCTTCGAAGCATACGATATGCATACGGTTCATGTTTATTTATGCATACAGCAGTAGCCGCTCCAACTATTCCAGTAATCGGCTAAGGCTAATAAGTATTCAGCTCTAATTGACGCTGAACAATGCGGACGATATCCGCAATGTAATCCCCAATAATCGGCAAATTTAATGCTCCCAGAATTTGCAGTATATAAATAATCGTGGCCGCAAAAAAAGTGAAGCCGATCGCGATCCCGATGCCTCGGGCCGTTCCGGCGAGCACATTGCGCCAGATCAGGCTCCATGGGTGCCGGAGCAGCTCGGTATATTCTATGATCCGCGATTGCTCGAGCTGCTGCGCCCACTTTAGGGTCAAATTGTACATCACGTCCATTTTCTCTTCCGTGGATGCAGGATCATGCTCATTCTTTTGCAGCTTGCTCCCTATATTTCCTGTATTTGGTTCCGTTCTTTCTATAGGGCCTGCTTTCCGTCTACGCTGAATCATCCGGCCATCCCGTCCTTTACTGAAGGCAGCACTTAGAAGTTATTAACTAACACAAACGAGCCAGGCTCCCTTAGATCATGAAGGATAGCCAGAGCTCGTTTGTGCTTGAGTTCTAAATATTATGACCGTCAGCCGGGACTGCCATACAGCTTTTAGGCCTTGATTTGAATTCCGATCTTCTTCGTACCGAGATCTGCGGTCTCAATATCGCTCTCCGGCTTGCCGAACGTCACATCCGTGATCAGCACATTATCGCGCAGCACCTGCTCGAACGCCTTGATCGCCGCTTTCAGCTCATCGTCTACATCGAGAGTCAAATGCACTCTTTTCTCGATCGGCAAATCCAGCTTTTTGCGGGTATCCTGAACCGCGCGAACGACTTCTCGCACCCAGCCCTCCTGCTCCAGCTCCGGTGTTATATCGGTATTCAGCGCTACCGTGATTCCATAGCCGGATGCCGAAGCAAAACCTGGCTTGGCCTGCTTATCGATCAGCAGCTCTTCCGCTGTAATTTGCAGCTCCTCCCCTTCCGGAGATGTAACATGAATCGAGCCGCTCTCTACCGCACGGCGAGTTTCCTCTGGCGCTAGTCCCTTCAGAAGGCCTTGCAGGAAGCCTACATTCTTGCCGTACTTTTTGCCGGCCACTTTCAAATTCAGCTTCAGCGTGAAATCGACGAATCCGCTGTCGCTCGTCTCCAGCTCAATTCTCTTGACGTTGATCTCATCCTTGATGATCCCTTCGTACTCGGCTACCGCAAACTCACGATCCATGGAAACAATCAAGCTCGTCAGCGGCTGACGCGTCTTGATTCCGGTCTCGTTCCGCACATTACGAGCCAGCTCCACGATTTGACGGGCGCTCTCCATATCGTTTTCCAGCGTTTGGTCGATCAATGCTTCATCCGGCTTCGGATAATCCGCCAGATGTACGCTCTCTCCGCCGCCGAGGTTCGTATAAATATCCTCCGACAATAGCGGTGTATACGGAGCCATCAGCTTGGAGAGCGTCAGCAGCACATGAATCAGAGTTTGATAAGCCGATACCTTATCCTCACCAAGGCCGCTGCCCCAGAAACGATCGCGCGAACGGCGGATGTACCAGTTGCTCAGCTCATCGATAAAGCCTTCGATCGCTTTGGCCGGATTGAGGAAGTCGTTTACAGCCAGCCCTTTATTAACAACCTGGATCAGGCTGTTCAGGCGGGACAGAATCCAGCGATCCAGCTTGCTCTTCGATGGACGGAACTCATGCTCCTCCGGATTGAATCCGTCAATTCCCGCATACAACGTAAGGAAGGAGTGCGTGTTCACCAGCGTATCCACTACTTTGGATTTCGCTTCAGCAACGATACCCTTGGAGAACCGCTTGCTGTTCCATGGCGCGCTGTCGGACAGCAAGGCCCAGCGGAAAGCATCCGCTCCGAATTCATTAATAATATCCCACGGGTCAATGACGTTCCCCTTGGACTTAGACATCTTCTGTCCATTTTCATCGAGAATATGGCCTGTTGAAATTACGGCCTTATAAGGAGCCTTGCCATTAAATAGCGTAGATACCGCAAGCAAGCTGTAAAACCAGCCGCGCGTTTGGTCAATTCCTTCGCAAATCATATCGGCAGGGTACTGCTCCTCAAATACTTTTGTATCGCCGAACGGGTAGTGATATTGTGCAAATGGCATCGAGCCGCTGTCGAACCAGACGTCGATCACTTCGGACGTACGCTCCATAATTCCGCCTTCACAGTGCGGGCAATGCAGCTTTACCTCATCCACATACGGCTTATGCAGTTCAAGCTCCTCGGATACATGGCCTACGGCATGCTCTCGCAAATCCTTATGGCTGGAAGGTGCATATTCACCTTTGCAGGAGTTACATACCCAAACGTTAAGCGGGGTTCCCCAATAACGATTACGGCTAATATTCCAATCCACCAGATCCTCAAGAAATTTACCGAAGCGGCCTTCGCGGATATGCCCTGGATACCACTGTACGCCGTTATTGTTGGCAATCAATTGATCCTTCACCGCGGTTGTCTGAATAAACCAGCTCTCCATCGCATAATAGAGCAGCGGTGATTTACAGCGCCAGCAGAACGGATAGCTGTGCTCGTATTTTTCTTTGGAATACAGCAGACCATGCTCCGACAGCCATTTTACGATATCCAGATCGCAATCTTTAACGAAGCGGCCGGCAAAATCCGTCACTTCATCCGTATAGTTACCTTGCGTGTTGACGACGCTGACGAATTGAACCCCATTCTCACGGCATACTCTATAGTCGTCTTCACCATGAGCCGGAGCCATATGAACAATCCCTGTACCGCTGGCATCTGTAACAAAGTCTGCCCCTAGAATAACGAGTCCGTTCTCCGGTGAAACGTAGCTGAACGGCGGAGCATAGGATTTGCCTACAAGCTCGGCACCCTTCAGGGTGGACAGTACCTCAAACTCGCCTTTCAGGACATCATCGGCCAAATTTTTAGCAACGATATATACACCGTCCTCCTGCTTGGCACGAACATATTCCAATTCCGGATTTACAGCAAGAGCCACGTGGGAAGGCAGAGTCCATGGGGTCGTCGTCCAGGCGAGCACATATTCTCCGCTGTCCTTCAGCTTGAACTTCGCGGTCGCGCTCAGATCCTTCACGTCTTCATAGCCTTGAGCAACCTCATGGGAGCTAAGCGTCGTTTGGCAGCAAGGGCAATACGGGCTGACGCGGTGACCGCGATACAGCAGCCCTTTTTTGTGAATCGTCGATAAAATATTCCACACGCTTTCGATATACGGGTTCTGCAATGTGATGTACGGATTATCCAGATCGGTCCAGTATGCGATCCCTTCGGTCAATTCACGCCATTGCTTCTCGTATTCAAAGACGCTGTCCTTACATTTCTTCACGAACTTCTCCACGCCATACTTCTCGATCTCCTGCTTGCCGGAAATGCCAAGCTGCTTCTCGACACCTAGCTCGACAGGCAGTCCATGCGTATCCCAACCTGCTTTACGGATGACCCGATAGCCGTTCATCGTCTGGTAGCGACCGATAAAGTCCTTGATTACCCGGCCCAGAACGTGGCCGATATGCGGAGCACCGTTCGCGGTAGGAGGGCCTTCATAGAACACATAATTCGGCCGTCCCTCCCGATTTTCCATACTGCGCCGAAATGTGTTCTCCTGCTTCCATTTATTGAGGATGCGCTGATCACGGGCCCGCGCTTGTTCTTTGACATCTACTTTTTTCATTTTAAGGCGACTTCCTTTCACTCCATAATATTAACAGTAAAGCTTAAACAATCTTTTGGGGAACAAAAAAAGCCCCGCCCCAAAAGGGACGAGACTCTAGCTCGCGTTACCACCCTTGTTCCATGCCGTCCGAACCCGGAACGAATCTCAACCGACATGACACCTTGATCCCATACGCTTCATATGGGGCCGGGGTAACGGCCGGCAGCCGGATAAGCTTACGCTTTAAATTTCAGCCTATCTTCTCCGGGACGATATTCCGTCTGTGTCTTGAACGTTGACTCGCAGCAAATCGCCAACTCTCTGAGGACAAAATCACAGCGTACTGGTTCCCATCATCAAATTCATATGCTCGTTTAATATGTCTATAGTTATAACTTATTATTACCCGCTCTGTCAACAAGGCAGGCGCTTAGTAAATTTCTTTGATCTCACGTTCGCGTTCACGTTCGCGTTCGCGGTTCTCATGCCGCTCACGATCCTCAAGCGATTCCCATCCGTCATGGCTGAGCAGATCAAGCTGAGCCTCCACAAGCGTCCGGAACCGGGCACGATAAATCGAAGCCTGCTTCTTCAGTTCCTCGACTTCCATCGCTATTTTACGTGATTTCGCCAGCGATTCATTAACGATGCGATCCGCGTTCTTCTCGGCTTCCTTCACGATGAGCTGCGCTTCTTTCTTCGCATTGTTCTTCACTTCATCCGCCGCTTCCTGCGCTACGATGATCGTCTTGCTGAGCGTTTCTTCGATATTTGCAAAATGATCCAGTCTTTCTTGCACGGCCAACAGCTGGCTTTGGAGCTCCTTGTTCTCCCGGATCACGATCTCGTAATCTTTAATTACCTGATCGAGGAATTCATTGACTTCGTCTTCATCGTAACCGCGAATACGTCTGGAGAATTCTTTATTATGTATATCCAGCGGCGTTAATGGCATGTTGCGCACCTCCTAGTAAATTCGAAACCTCCTGTAATGTTGTTCAAAAAGTCCCCTTTGATGACGAAGTATCACTATCCAAAACGTACGCTCGCTCATCAGTCCCTAGCTTCATCCAACCTTAGCGTTTTGAAAAAACGCACATCGGAAGCATAAGCTTCGGTGCTGAAAGTTTGACTTTTTGAACACACACTAAAAGAGGAGCATGTACAGTACAAGTGTTGTTGTTAAATTCGACAGGAATTTCTAAACTCCTGCAAAGCCTTCACACAAATTTACCGATTCGGACACGGTGTCTGCCCTTTTTCGTCATGCCGTCCGTCTCCAACACCTTGAATCTGCCGAATCCTTGGAGCGCTACAATGTCGCCGGATTTTAACGGCTTGGATGGATCCTCTTCCGTCTTCCAATTTACCCGGCAGCGTCCCGCCCTGATCGGCACTACAACTTTACTCCGGCTCAGGCGGAATACATCGCTCGCAATCCCGTCCAAACGTAAAGAAGCCACCGTGATATCCAGCGGCTCAAGCGTAGCGTCTGCCGTTCTTAGCGCTTCAAGCCCAAGTACCTCAGTCATAACGCTGACTCGATGTACCTGGCGAAGATTCATGTCCAGGAAAGCGGCTATTTCCTCAGCAATAATGACATGGCATCCGTCCTCGCGGACATGGATATCACCAACCTTGTCCCGTTTAAGACCGAGTCCAAGGATGGCTCCCAAGTAGTCGCCATGCTGAAGCGAGGCCAATTTCAGATCCTCCGAAGAAATACTGAGCACCTTCATCCCCATCGGCTCTGCTTCAATATCCCGATAATCCGGTGCAATCAGGGCCCGCCGCCGCTCCGCTTCCGGGAACCCGCCATCCAAACGGATGTGAACATCGGCATGGCGATTCGCCAGACTCTCCACAATGTGGCATTGCCGCGGATCCAGAAAGTCGCTCAACTTAGCTTCATGATAATTCCCTGCATTCACAACCCATTCCCAGGCCCGATCCACGAACGGGCGCTCTTCCGGAAGAAAGTGTTCATATATATTTGCCCGCATAAGTTCAAATTACCCCAACACGTAGCTCAGCACGGCGATCAAGCCGAAAACAGCCATCCGCAATGCGAAAATAGCGACGATCGGCGATATGTCGATCATGCCCATAATCGGCGGAATAAATCGTCTAAACGGGGACAAAAAGGGCTCTACCACCTTGCCCAGCAGCTCTCCGATAAAGCTCTCCCGAGCGTTAGGCACCCATGACATCAAGATATAAATCAAAATCATGTAAAAATATATATCATGAAGCATCCATATTATTCTAAAAATATCAATTCCCAAGCTGCCTTCACCTCATTCTGTTGTTGTATTCCTGATCTTCCGTCAGTATTTCAGTGATCGAACCCTGTATTTCTACCGTATCCGGCGTACAGAGAAAGATGTTGCCCCCGATCTTGGAAATACTGCCGCTAAGCGCATAGATCGTACCGCTAAGAAAATCGATAATGCGCATAGCCTGATCGTTCCGAACTCTTTGCAAATTGACGACGACCGATCGATGCGAACGCAGATGATCCGCGATTTCCTGCGCCTCGTCGTAAGAACGAGGCTCATACAGGATGACCTTCACGTTCTTCTGGGAGTGGATACTGACTACATTGTTAATTTTTTGATTTCTGCGAGCTTCAAAGCTAGGCGCTTCAAATTCGACTTCCTCTTGCCCCTGCAGCTTCTCCCGCTCCACGATTTCTTCTTCTTCTTGAAGGCCCAGAAAATTCATAAACCGATTCATTACTCCCATTACGTCTCCTCCCCTTTCCCTACTAAAAGAGTACCCAAGCGCACCCAAGTCGCCCCTTCCTCAATAGCTACTTCAAAATCCCCCGACATGCCCATCGACAGCTCGGTTAGCGGTTCCTTCGTAATATTCTGCGCATTCAGCCGATCCATTAGCTCTCGGAGCCCCCGAAATACCGGGCGCGTCAGCTCCGGATCGTCCTCGATTGGCGCCATGGTCATGAGTCCAATGATCCTCACGTGAGAATACGTCTCGATTTCCCGTAACAATTGAGCTGCTTCTTCCGGACGAACTCCCTGCTTAGACGATTCTCCAGATATGTTAACCTGCAGGAAAGCAGATACCGTAATCCCTTGCGCCGCTGCCCGCTTCTCCAGCTCCTTGGCCAGGGACAGACGATCCAAGGAATGAATATATTGAAATTTGCCAATGATGTCCTTGACTTTATTGCTCTGCAAATGCCCGATGAAATGCCAAATCCCCCGTCCTCCAAGCGCCTCCCATTTCGGTACCGCGTTCTGCGGACGATTCTCGCCAATATGAGCGATGCCTTCATCCAGCAATAAGCCTGTCGTCTCCAGGCTCACATACTTTGTCACCGCGACGACCTTGACGTCATCCCGTCGGCGACCGCTTCGTTCACAAGCCGCTTGAACACGACGTTCTACTTGTTGTATCCGTTCTTTAAGTGACAAAGAAAGGATCACCTCTCTTTCATGCCGATCCAGCTCGCCATCCTTCCGGTTGTCCCGTTTTGCTTGCGATAAGAAAAGAACTTATCGGGATGACAGCTTGTACACCATGTTGTACATTCGATATGAGTCGGCAATATTCCTGCTTTTATCATAATGATTCGATTCAATTCTTTCAAGTTCAGCATGCATCTGCCCGGATTGACGGATGGAGACGCGAATGCAGCGATGTCCTCGCCTTCTGCCAGCCCTTCCCTGACCTGCGACATTACTGCTTCATCCACCTCATAGCAGCAATCCCCAATCGACGGCCCTATAGCAGCCAGAATATCCTCGCTGCGGCTTCCAAACTCCTGCTCCAGCGTCTTGATCACTGCCGAGGCTATAAGTCCTACCGTCCCCTTCCAGCCTGCGTGAGCCAAGCCTACGGCCTTGCGTACGGGGTCAAGGAAATAGAGCGGAACACAATCCGCATAAAATGAGGTAAGGAGTATTCCCGGAACATTCGTAACTAGGCCATCCGTATTCTGAAACGCTCCCTCACGATCAAGGTAGCCCTTGCCCTTATCCGCCTTCTCCACGACGGCTACATGCGTTCCATGAACCTGCTCTCCGCAAGTCCAAGCGGTTGGTTCAAAGTCCAGCGATTTTGCCAAAATACGGCGGTTCTCCAGAACGTCCATCGGTTCGTCGCCAACATGATAGGCTAGGTTCAATTCATCATATGGGGAATTGCCCACCCCGCCGTTTCGTCCGCTAAAACCTGCGCTAAGTCCGGGCAGCGCTTCACTCCAGCTCTCCAGAATAAACTTTTCGGGGTGCCCGGTCATTTCAATAGCTTTCCATTTAAACGGCTCCATCATCCACCTCTTTATTATTTCAAATCCTGAAATAGACTGTAAAGTTCAGTTTACCATAAGGCGACCAGCTTTTCGAAGGGACAAGACGCAAAGCTAGTATAATTAAACTAGCCTCGGCGCTCGGCTCTTCCATCCCGATCGATATACACCGTCGTTTCATATTGCTGAACCCCGTTCTGAGCTAAACCGTCCATCTTGACCAGCACGACGTCCGAGCCGATTTTCACGATGTTTTTCCATGGAATGATCAAATCGCTGCCTCCACCAAACAATCCCATGAACTTGCTGTTGACCGGAACGACGATGGCTTCTATGGTACCCTGCCGTAAATCGAGTTCCAAATCGCTAATATGTCCAAGCCGTTTGCCGTCAACGACATTAATGACATCCTTCGCTTGAAAATCAGATATTTTCATACCAGCCTCCCACCCTATCGTTTCGGATTTACAACTCCCTGCCTCGGATATAGGATCGTGTATTATGTATATGATTATCGCCCGCAAAACATTTAAAGATCGTAAAATAATTCTGGCAACATATAAATTCTATAATCAAAAAGAGGTTCCCGAAGGAACCTCCATGCTTAAGACTTAACGTGTTTTTGCATTTGTAAAATAGCGGATTTCTCAAGCCTTGATACCTGCGCCTGGGATATGCCGATTTCATCAGCGACCTCCATTTGCGTCTTCCCTTCGAAGAATCGCATCGATAAAATCATCTTCTCGCGGCGGTTTAAGCGCTGCATTGCTTCACGCAAGGCGATCTCCTCAATCCAGGACACATCCTTGTTCTTGTCATCGCTAATTTGATCCATGACGTAAATCGGATCTCCCCCATCATGGTAAATCGGTTCGAACAATGACACCGGATCCTGGATCGCGTCCAGGGCAAAAACCACGTCCTCCTTCGGCAAGCCTAACGCTTCGGAAATTTCGAATATCGTCGGCTCCCGAGAATTTTGATTGGTTAAGCTATCGCGCATTTGCAGCGCTTTATAGGCAATGTCTCGCAGACTGCGGGATACCCGGATCGGGTTGTTATCCCTTAAATACCGCCTAATTTCACCGATAATCATCGGTACGGCATAGGTCGAGAATTTTACGTTTTGCGATAAATCGAAATTATCGATGGCTTTCATGAGTCCAATGCAGCCGACCTGAAATAAATCGTCTACAAACTCCCCCCGATTGTTGAATCGCTGGATGACGCTCAGCACTAGCCTAAGGTTGCCATTCACTAACTTTTCTCTGGCTGATCTTACATTGTCCTGCTGCAGGGAGCGGAACAATTCGCGCATTTCCACATTGGTTAGAACGGGCAATTTTGCAGTATCTACACCGCAAATCTCGACTTTGTTTCGGGTCATCGTGTCTTTACCTCCCAAGGAGAAACTTAATGATCATTATCTCCCGGGGCTGCATTTTTATTCCTTTATTTCGAATGCCTAAACCATCTTGTTGAATTCCTTGCGGAGTCGCTTAATGATTCTTTTCTCTAGCCGGGAAATGTAAGATTGCGATATTCCCAGCAGATCGGCGACATCCTTCTGCGTCTTCTCGTCGCCATCCACAAGACCGAAGCGCAGTTCCATAATCATCCTCTCCCGCTCGCTCAGCTTATCGAGCGCTTTGTGCAGCAGCTTTCGATCAACCTGCTCCTCAATATTGCGATAAATCGTATCATTCTCGGTTCCAAGCACATCGGAGAGAAGCAATTCATTGCCATCCCAATCAATGTTTAGCGGTTCATCGAAAGATACTTCCGTACGTATTTTGCTGTTACGCCGCAAATACATCAGTATTTCATTCTCGATACAGCGGGAAGCATACGTTGCGAGCTTAATCTTCTTCTCGGGATCGAACGTATTGACGGCTTTGATTAGTCCTATTGCGCCAATCGACACGAGATCCTCAAT
The DNA here is from genome assembly GCF_042714055.1 of Paenibacillus lentus. GTDB lineage: Bacteria > Bacillota > Bacilli > Paenibacillales > Paenibacillaceae > Fontibacillus > Fontibacillus lentus_A. The sequence continues at coordinate 245,240 of NZ_JBHGVC010000003.1, read as the reverse complement.
GTTAATTCCCGTATTCTCAAATTTGCGGGCGATATAAACGACAAGACGCAAATTTCGCTCAATGAGCATAGCCCGGATCGCGGAATCTCCTGTGGACAGGCGCTGAAGCAAATACTCCTCTTCTTCTCTCGTCAAAGGAGGAGGCAGCGCCTCGCTGCCACCGATATAGTAGATTTCTTCACTCTTGAGCCCGAACAGGAACAAAAGCCGATAATACTGCAATTGCAACATCAACTTCCATCTAACACGCATTTCTTTTCCTCCTATATCACGATCCTGATGTACTTAATAGATAATCTTCCTCCGCCTCTGCAATTCCTTCGATCAATACCGGATGAATAATGGCACGATAAGCCGCCTCTGCAGACAACCGCCCGCCATCCAATCCGATAAGCACTCGGTTCGTCGTCATTATCCGCCCCTCTTGAACAATCGATACTTCGTCCGGCTTTAGGGCAATCATAAATTGCGAGCCTTTATTAATCCCCCGGTAGGGCACAAGCCGCAAGCGATCCCTCCATGGAAACAATTCCTCATCGCTCCATTCCATAATAAGGTTGTCCGCTTGCTCCGCAGCTAATCTGCCGAGAAAGGAGTCTGGCAGCACATGATCCCACAAAGAGGCTTCCATCACCATAACGGGCCATCTAGTAAGAGGATCCTTAAGCTGATTGCCAGTATCGACTAGTCCTGTACATTGTACCGTTGTTTCATCAATCCGAACTCTTACCTCGGCTAGACAGCTTTCTACACGCTCTGTAGCACGCCGTGAGGCAACAACCATTTTGAACCAAACAATGACTATAAAGAAAACGACCACCGTAAAAATTGAACCTACCTCAAGCGAGAAGCCAAGACCCCCGGAAGCTGAATACCATATTCCATTCCATACTTCCCCGGAATTTTGCAGCAAATAATGAATGCCTAATATACCGCCAGCGGCTGCAAAATTCACCATGTAGAAAGCTCCCATATTCCGCAAATAGTTTTGCAGACTAGCATAACCGAATGCGATCCAAAGCATGACGACTGAGAATAAAAATTTTACGAGAAACGTAAATAGGAAGGAGAGCTCAGGGAGAAACATCATGACGACATAAGCAGCCCCTACGGCTGCTGAGACCAAGATTCGCCATGCCCTTACCCGCTGCTTCCTGATCCAGGCTGTCACCAGCAGCAAGCTCGCATCGATCAGCAGGTTCATAAGAAATATGAGATCGATATAGACGACCACTTCGAATCACCTGCCTAGGCACTCCCTAATCTTCTTCCGCTATGCTAGAAGTACTTCTTGTAACCAATGGAGTTGCTATCAGTATAAAGAGAAGCAATTGTAAAGTCTGTCTAAAATTGAGTGAAGATTAGTACTATTTTTGTCGAGCAATGCAAAAAACCTCCATTCCACATTGCCGTGGAACAGAGGTTTAGATTTTGGGGAGATTTGGTCAAAATTATTCGTTATTGTTACGGGAACGGTTACGGAGGAAGGTTGGGATATCCAGTTGATCACCGCTCGGCTGATTCCCAAAGGGTCTTAAGGAAGAAGCCGTACGGCTTTCTTGCGTTTCGGCTACGCCTGCAGCCGGTTTACGGATCGGCGCTGCCTGAGACTTATGCTCGAATCCGGTCGCGATGACCGTTACCTTGATCTCTTCCTTCAAATTCTCATCGATAATAGCACCGAAAATCATATTTACTTCTGGATCGGATGCCGAGATGACGATCTCGGCCGCCTCGTTAACTTCATATAGAGACAGGTTCGATCCACCTGTAATGTTCATAATTACGCCGCGAGCTCCCTCGATCGAAGTCTCAAGCAGCGGACTCATGATAGCTTTGCGAGCTGCTTCTGCTGCACGGTTCTCCCCCGTAGCTTCACCGATTCCCATCAGGGCGGAACCGCGTTCCGTCATAATCGTCTTCACGTCGGCAAAGTCTAGGTTGATCAGACCCGGTACGGCAATCAGGTCGGAAATGCCTTGAACCGCTTGGCGCAGCACATTATCCGCTTCACGGAAAGCCTCCAGCATCGGCGTCTTCTTGTCGACGATTTCAAGGAGACGGTCGTTAGGAATAACGATAAGCGTATCTACCTTTTCTTTCAAAGCTTCGATCCCAAGCTCAGCATGGGAAGAACGCTTGCGTCCTTCGAAGGTAAACGGACGAGTCACTACGCCTACCGTCAGCGCTCCGCACTCCTTGGCAATCTCCGCAATAACCGGAGCAGCTCCTGTACCCGTGCCGCCGCCCATACCGGCAGTTACAAACACCATATCTGCGCCTTTCAGCGTATTGGCAATCAACTCGCGTGATTCTTCAGCCGCTTTCTTGCCCACATCAGGGTTAGCGCCTGCTCCGAGTCCACGGGTCAGCTTATCCCCGATTTGCAGCTTATGCTCTGACTTGGCTAAATGCAAGGCCTGGGCATCCGTATTCACCGTAATGAATTCTACGCCCTGCACCCCGTTCTCGATCATTCTGTTCACAGCGTTGCTACCGCCACCGCCAACACCAATGACTTTTATTTGAGCCAAACTCTCCATTTCGAAATCAAATTCCAACATACTCTTCCATCTCCCCCTCATTGTGCATGGATGGCCCGTCCATCTTCAAGTTATATGAATTCACTGAATAAACTCTTTAGACGTTCCATAATACCCGGTTTGCCTGCGCTCTCCTGGGTATTTACCGGTTTATTCCGATTGGTTGTCTTCTTTGCACCATTACCGGTATTCCGGACGCGGATATTTTTGATAACCTTGTACAATATGCCAACGCCTCCCGTATAACCGGGATCACGGACACCGATATAATCTGGTACGGCGATCCGCACGGAAGCGGCCAGTTCCTCCTGTGCAACTTTGAGAAGCCCCGGCATCGATACGGTTCCTCCCGTAAGTATATAACCTCCGGGCTGCTCAGTGTAACCGAGTCGTTTGACTTCCTGCTGAATCATTTGGAATATTTCCTGAACGCGAGGCTCGGCGATGGCTGCGAGATCCTCTTGGGTAAATTCCTTGTCTACATTGCTTCCGATTCTCGTAACCTTAAACGTCACATCTCCCGCCGAGTCCTCGATGGAGGCACAGCCGTACTTAAGCTTCACCTTCTCCGCCTGATCGGTTAATGTGCGAAGGCCGTAAGCAATGTCATTCGTTATAAACTCTCCCCCTATCGGAAGCGTAGATGTCGCAATAATTGTGCCGCTTTCGAACACTGCGATTGTCGTTGATCCGGCACCGATATCTACCAGCACAGAACCCATCGTCTTCTCATCCTTGGACAACGCAAGCTGACCTGATCCGAGGGACAGCAATACAAGATCGCTTACCTTCAGCCCGGATTTCTCCACGCATCGAAGCAAATTATGTATTGCCGTCTTTGCACCTGTAATAATCGTTGCTTCGACCTCCAGGCGAACTCCGATCATCCCGCGGGGATCTTGAATGCCTTCAAGCCCGTCCACGACATATTGCTTGGCGACCACATCGATAATTTCCCGCTCCGGAGGCAGCGCGATGACTTCCGCAGCTTTCAGGACGCGGTCGATATCCTCTTCTCCAATTTCGCGGTCTTCATTCTGTACGGCTACTACCCCGTGGCTCGTCTGGAGTCCAATATGATTTCCTGAAATGCCGACATATACTTCCGATATTTGAATGCCAACCATCCGTTCCGCATGATCAACAGCACTGCGGATCGATTGCACGGTTTGGTCAATATCTACAATCGCACCTTTGCGAATTCCTTCCGAGTCGGCAGATCCAACTCCAATAATATTAAAGGTTCCATTACTAATTTCCCCAATAATAGCACGAACTTTGGATGTACCGATGTCCAAACTAACAATGATGTCATTGTTGCTCAAGCTCTGGCACCTCCTATTTCCCATTCAAAATTGTTATAACCATATTAAATGCACTATCTACATATTCAACGCCGTTTGATCTTTCCCTCTTTTTTCTACAATTTTTTTGAATTCCATCTTTTGCATAAAAGTAGGATAAAGGTAACGTTAGAATAGGCTTGCAGTCCTTTTTGTCTATTCTATGAACTTAGAAAAAAGGCCGCTGGAAAAACTAGCCCATAAAATGTATTTTACCATTTTTTTTTACTCATGAGTAGTATCATTTTGTGCGTCCTGCGGCTCGTAAGGTACATACGTGTCGGCCTCCAGCATGGTAAGCATGCCGGGATCCTGAGACTCTAAAATGGAGTTCATGTATTCCAGCTTTGCCGGAAGCAAAGAAATGGCCGTCACCACTTCAAATTTTGAGCCCGTGTACAGTTTGACCCGGTCGGGATAAGACAAGGTCGGGGAAGGGACGATTTCCGAAATGTCAGAGACCTGATCTTCCGGAATTTGCGCCAGCACTTTGCAAAGGTTGGCCAAATTGGGGTCATCGGCTCTCCACCCCGTCAAAATAGGCCTTTCCATAGGCATCGAGCCGATCCCTAAATGGATTCTTGTCCCGTTTGCAAGAAGGCCCTTCAAGCCGTCGTCCACAGTCAGCTCGTAAGCTGCCAACGGATACTCCTTGATGCGGATCGTTATCCCTCCAGGGAAAGACTTGTCCACCTTGGCCTCCTCAATAGACGGCACTTTCGTCATACGCTTCTCAATCGTCTCCGAGCTCGTTCCGAAGAACGGAGCGCCGAGCTTTAGGCCGCTAATTTCCAGCAGCTCCTCGTCCGAGGTATACGAGCTGCCTTCAAACGTGATGCTGGAAATTTTACTTAAAGACGAACGAAAAAAAAGCACGGCTAGCAAAGATAGAAACAATAAAATTAAAATCCCGGCTATTTTTTTGCTGTTTTTCCTCTTCGGTTTGGGTTGCTTCAACACGGGCATATTGGCTTTAGACATAACATTTCTCCGATATCCGATATATTGTAATGTACAAAGCCTTTATCCCCTCCGCTGGAGGGGATGATTCAAGGCATCATCAAGCTAGATCCAACTGCTTCAACACCGGGGCATCGCGACTTACAACGCCTCCTAAACGCTGAAACATGATTTCAATTCGATCATACCCACGGTCAATGTGGTACACCTGTTCAACGATCGTTTTGCCTTGCGCGGCTAATCCAGCAATCACGAGTGCGGCACCGGCTCTCAAATCCGTCGCTTCCACGGTAGCGCCGTACAATCTCGGCACCCCGCGAATAATCGCAGCGTTCATATCCACGGAAATATCTGCACCCATTCGCACCAGTTCATCAACATGCTTGAAACGGCCTTCAAACACCGTCTCTTTCATTAAACTTACACCATCAGCCAAAGATAATAAGACCATGATCTGGGACTGCAGATCCGTCGGAAAGGAAGGATAAGGTGAAGTTACGATTCGTTCCACCGCTTTAAGACGGCCTACGCTGCTTACGGTTATTATATCATTGCAGGTACTGATTTGAACACCAGCCCGGCGCAGCACATGAAGCAGTGAGACCAGGTGGGAAGGATTACAGTGCGTCAGGGTAACCGTTCCTCTAGTCGCCGCAGCAGCAATGAGCGCTGTACCCGCCACGATCCGGTCAGGAATAATCTCATAATCGCACGGATAAAGACGAGTCACCCCCTGTATCGTAATCGTATCGGTGCCGGCTCCCATAATACTTGCGCCCATGCTATTTAGGAAATTTTGCAGATCCTGAATTTCGGGCTCCCGTGCCGCATTCGTAATTACAGTTGTACCTTCAGCCAGCGCTGCGGCCATCATAATATTTTCCGTAGCGCCCACGCTCGGGAAATCAAGGTGAATGTCATTGCCTACGAGCTTGCTGGCCCTGCACCATATTTGTTGATCCTGCTCCTCGATCGCAGCTCCAAGAGCCTGCAATCCCCGCAAATGCAAATCGATCTTCCGTTCGCCGATCGCGCAGCCGCCAGGCTGATATATGCATACCTCTTTGAATCTTGCTAGCAGCGGGCCCATCAGAAAAATAGAAGAGCGCATCTGCTTCATCAAATCCTCCGGCACATGGCTGGAATCAGCGCTGCCGGCATCGATCATTACGGTGTCGCCCTTATGAACCGTTTTACAGCCTAATCGGCTTAAAATGCCAAGCATAACATCAATATCGAGCAAACGAGGAACATTTCGAAGTTGCACCGCCCCTTCAGACAGTAAGCTGGCAGCCAAAATAGGCAGTGCGGCATTTTTCGCTCCATGGATATGAATGGTTCCTGATAGGGGTCTCCCGCCTTCAATCACCAATTTGTCCAATGTATCACCTCCGAGTTTACCGTTCACCCACGAAGTAAACCTCCGGCACCAGAGCGAGTTCATATTTTGTTGCAATGGTGTCCTTGATTAGCTCCATGAGCGCAAGAACGTCCTCTGCTGTCGCTTGCCCCGTATTGACAATGAAATTGGCATGCAGCTCGGATATTTGCGCTCCGCCTATACTCCGCCCCTTAAGTCCTGCCGCTTCAATCAACCGGGCTGCATGATCTCCTGGCGGATTGCGGAACACGCTGCCCGCACAGGGCTGCTGCAGCGGTTGCGTTTTACGGCGGCGATCCTTGTAGGAAGCCATGGCAGCCGCAATTTCCAGGCGATCCCCCTCCTCCAGGGTGAAGATGGCATTCGCCACCACTCCTCGGCTCCCATGCAAGATGGAATGGCGGTATGAAAAATCCATATCCTGTGCATTGAAAGTTACCAACTCACCCGTCTCCAGAACAATTTCAGCGGATTTAAATATGCGTGACACATCAGACCCGTGAGCGCCGGCGTTCATATATACGGCTCCACCGACGGTTCCCGGAATCCCCCCAGCAAATTCCAGACCGGTCATGCCTTCTTTTCCAGCCATAATGCTCAATCTTACGAACGAGGCGCCTCCCCCCGCTTCGACCTCGGTTTCCCGAAACCGGATCTGCTCCATTTCTTTGCCCAGCTTGATCACCGCACCGCGAATGCCCTTATCGGATACGAGCATGTTGGAGCCCTTACCCACCATTAACCAAGGAATTTGTTCTTCATAAAGCCGGCGAATCAAACTTGCCAGCTGTCGCGTGTTCTCTGGGACGATCAGAGCATCGGCCGGCCCACCTATTTTCCATGTCGTATACTTCGACATCGGCTCGTTGGGTAAGACCGTGCCCACTTCCTGTTCTGACAATTTCGATATCCACTGCTGCATCTGAAACCCCCTCCTTGACTAACATGCCGAATCCCGTCCGGTAGCTGGCCGTCCGATGATCGGTTCTTCCGTATACCCTAACCGGCTGCATGGGTTCGCGGAGACGACGCAGGATAACGTCTTTCCTTTTGGTCCCCGCATGGATTGTCACGATGTATATGGTATCTTATGCCCTCTTAAGTAAGAGTGTGACAAAGGCCCAGCTCCGGCAATCTTCTAGCGTTTTCCTTGATTTCGAACGAGCCGCCGCATTTCTTCCACGATCAGGTGAGCCGATTCCGGCTTTCCGAGCTGCCTCGCAGCCGCCGACATCGATCGGTGAAGGGACGAGTCGGTCATAATGCGTTCTATTGCCGTATATAAGGAACTGCCGGTTAAATCGGGCTCGACGATGACCTCAGCGGCTCTTGAGTTCTCTAGCGATCTCGCATTTTTCTCCTGATGATTATTCGTGACATTTGGGGACGGAATCAAAATTGATGGGATTCCCAAAGCGGTAATCTCCGCTAGAAAGGACGCCCCCGCCCGGTTCACAATCAATGAGGTGCATGCCAGCACCTCCGGCATATTGTGCACATAAGGCAGCACCCGTAAATTGTCGGGCATCTTGCCTAGCCTATCAGCGATTGCTGTTTTCGTATTTTCATAGTAGCCTTCCCCGGTAACATAAATAAACGAAATATGCCCCAGCTTCCCTACGGAAGGCGACATATCAATCATCGCTTCGTTAATAGCCCGCGCCCCTCGGCTTCCCCCAACAACGAGGACGACCAGGCTGTTGGGCGGCAGGCCAAGAGAGGCATATCCTTTATTTTTATCCGCTTCAAAAACGGTCGTGGCCCGCGGATTTCCGGTATAAAGAATTTTCTTCGCCGTCGGAAAGGCAGCACCTGATCCTTCGAAACTAACCGCTACCGTAGAAACATATTTGCTCAAAAAGCGATTGGTTAATCCCGGTACGGCATTCTGCTCATGAATGATGCTAGGAATGCCAAGCTTGGCTGCTGCATATACGACAGGGCCGCAAACGTATCCTCCTGTGCCGATCACCACATCCGGCCTGAATTCGCGCAATAGGCGCTTGGAAGTGCGCACTCCTTTTAGGAAACGTACGATCGTCTTGACGTTGTCGAATGATAACTTCCGGCGGAAACCGGTAATATTAATAGCTTCAAAAGGAATATTCTCTTTGGGAACTAAAGAGCTCTCCAGCCCTCGTTCACCGCCTATATATAAAAACTCGGAATCAGGGTATTCCGCACCGCATTGATTCGCGATCGCCAGAGCGGGATAAATATGTCCCCCCGTTCCGCCGCCGCTTAGCACGACGCGCATATTTCTCACCTCGCATAACGGGATAAATTCAATAAAATACCAAGCGCTGTCAGCATTAGTGTAAGCGATGAGCCCCCGTAGCTGATCAGCGGCAGAGTAATGCCAGTGACAGGCATGAGACCGATGACGACGCCGATATTAATGACAACCTGTACAGCTACCATACCGACAATGCCGACGGCAAGCAAGCTGCCAAAGCTGTCTTCCACTGTCATCGCCACTCTCATGCCCCTCCATACTAATATAAGAAACAGAAGAAGAACTAGCAATCCACCGATAAAGCCCAGCTCCTCCGACAAAATAGAAAAAATAAAATCCGTCTGCGGCTCTGGAACATAGCTGTACTTCTGACGGCTCATCCCAAGCCCAAGACCAGCTAGTCCGCCTGGACCGATCGCGTAAAGCGATTGAATAATTTGATATCCGGCGCCGAGCGGGTCTGACCATGGATCAAGAAAGGCGGTAATTCGCTGCAAACGATAAGGTGCAGCCAATATAAGGCCAACGAAGCCCAGAACGCCGACTGCAGCCAACCCAGCCAAATGCTTAATTCTGGCTCCCGCGGTAAATACAATGAGCAGAGAAGCTCCCATCATGACCGTTCCGGTTCCTAAATCCGGCTGCAGCATGATAAGGCCAAACGCCAGCCCCATAATGCCTAGCGGAGGCAGCAGCCCTTTCGTAAACATCGCAATCTTGTAATCTTCCTTGCTGAGCCAATAGGAAAGAAACAGAATCATTCCGAGCTTCATAAACTCGGAGGGCTGTATGCCGAAGGAGCTAATGCCAAGCCAGCTTCGCGCACCGCCGCGTACGACCCCTATCCCGGGAATAAGTACGATGATAAGCAGGGCAAAGCAGCCTAACAGCCCTAATTTTGCATATTTCCGTAAATGGCGATAATCCAGGTTCATCATAAAGAACATCGCCGCAAGGCCAAGTACGGCAAATAACAGCTGCCGTTTAACGAAATAGAAGGAATCGCCGTAATCATGAAAAGCGAGTACAGAGCCCGCGCTGTATACCATTACAATTCCTATAGCTAGCAGTCCCAATACGCTGGACATTAACCAAAAATCCGGTGCCATGCGATTCTTGCTCATCGTGGAAGCCACCTCTTAAATGAAAGTAGGGGCTTTTCCACCCCCCTACTTAAAGGGTATGCACCGCCTCTTTAAAAATGCGTCCCCGTTCCTCGTAAGAAGCAAACATGTCCCAACTGGCGCAGGCAGGCGATAGCAGGACGATATCCCCCGGCTCCGCCAGGCTGGCAGCCTTACGGGTAGCGGTACGCAGCATCTCGGCAGCACTTTCTCCAGTATCGACAAGGAAGGCGTCCGGTAATCCGGCAAGCTTGGCAATACGGGCCATTTTCTCCTTCGTTTCACCCAGGGCTACGACGGCTTTAACCTTGTCCCTAAATGCAGGTACCAGCTCCAAATAGTCGGAACCGCGATCCAGGCCGCCCGCAATGAGCACGATCTGCTCGGTCAATGCTTCAATCGCCATCGTTGTCGCCTTGGAATTCGTTGCTTTCGAGTTGTTATAGTAGGTTACACCCTCTTTGGTAGCTACGTATTCCAGACGATGCTCTACGCCCCGGAAGGCGCGCAGCGGCTCATTAAGCTGCTCCGGACTCGCCCCCGCTGCCAGGCATGCGGCAATAGCCGCCAGGGCGTTCTCCGCGTTAAAGCGTCCCGGCAAGCCGATTTCATCCACTCGAATGATGTCGATGACAGTTCCCTCAGAGCTCTTGTAAACGATGGTTCTTAGTTGCGATCCCGTCTCGTGCGGCAAATACGGAGGATCGATATAGACCCCTTCCGTCGCCAGCCGCTCTGTCATTGAAAACGGGAAAAGCCTGGCCTTAATATAAGGGACAAGCTCCCGGCACGCGGGATCATCCCAGTTAATAACTGCGGTGTCCTCCTCTGTCTGGTTCTCGAACAGCTTCGCTTTGGAGGAAATATAGTCTTCCATCGAGCCGTGATAATCCAAATGCGTCTCAGCTACATTAAGAAGCACGCCGATGGCTGGACGAAACTGCTGAGTCCCCTTCAGCTGGAAGCTGCTAAGTTCCGCGACCATCCAGTTGTCTCCGCGGGCTTCTTCAGCAGCTTCGCAGAGCGGCGTTCCGATATTGCCGGCGACAATCGGATGAAGGCCGGCCGTTTGCAGCATGCTCCCGATCCATGTCGTTGTCGTCGTTTTTCCATTAGAGCCCGTAATGCCGATCATAGGCGCTGCGCATAAGTGATAGGCGACCTCCACCTCGGTGACAACGCCGATGCCCAGCTCCAGCGCTTTGACAACGGGCGGAGCGTTATAGGGAATGCCCGGATTTTTTACAACCAGCTCTATTCCTTGATGAATCAGCTCATCCGGATGTCCCCCGCATAGAACAGAAATTCCCAAAGCCTCTAATTCAGAAGCTTCGGGACATTGATCTCTGTCCTTTTTATCATTGACTGTGACGATCGCGCCATGGCGATGCAGGGTTTTGGCAACTTGAACTCCGCTTCTCGCAAGGCCCAGGACGACAACCTGCCGACCCCGGTATTGTTCTGGATGTTTCATGATTTTACAACCCCTTGTTTAAATAAAGTCCAACGCCTGCAAGCAATAAGCCAACGGCCCAGAAGGTAACGACCACCCGCCACTCCGACCAGCCCGACAGTTCGAAATGATGATGAATCGGACTCATTTTGAATATTCGTTTGCCGCGTGTTTTGAAAGAAATCACTTGCAGCACGACGGATAGCATCTCGATGACAAAAACCCCGCCAATCACAAGAAACAATAATTCGCTTTTGGTTATAATCGCAATGGCAGCGATGGCGCCACCGATGCCAAGCGAGCCGGTGTCCCCCATAAATACTTTTGCCGGATGTGCATTGAATACAAGAAAGCCCAGCACCGCGCCGATCATCGCGGCAGCGCATACCGCTGCCGGTATCGATGTAGCCTGCATCGCGATCACGGCATAGGCTCCGAAGGCGATAGCACTTACTCCCGACAGCAATCCATCTAGTCCGTCGGTAAAATTCACCGCATTACTGATCGCAAGCATCATAAGGATAATAAAGGGATAGTAGAACCAGCCTCCCCAATCAAACGAGATTTGCGTGCCCGGTATGCCCAGTGCAGTGCTATGCCCCTCGGAAATCAACAGGGCGCAGACGATACCGGCGAATAGCAGCTGTCCGAACAATTTCTGCTTGGGCGTTAGTCCCAAGGAACGCTTGAATACAATTTTGATGTAATCATCCATAAAACCAACCAGGCCGAATCCAAGCGTAGCTACGAGCAGCACATAGAAATCCGTATTAATGACGGAAAATTTCAGGAAAGCCAGTGTAAATGCCAATATGATGACAATACCGCCCATCGTGGGCGTTCCCGCTTTCTTCTGATGGCTTTGCGGTCCTTCACCGCGAATCTGTTGTCCGAATTTCATCCGTCTTAGAAGCGGAATGAGCAGTGGTGCCGAAATAACGGCCAGTATAAAGGACACTCCGATCGTTAGCAGTATAAGTCCAAAATCCATGGGATCACCCCCTTTTGCCGGTATTATTGATGTAGATCACTGTTTTGAACGGCTTCCACGACTTCCTCCAGTCTCATCCCGCGAGAGCCTTTAACGAGCACCACATCTTTAGGATGCAAAACGTTCATCAGTCCCGAAATAAGCTCAGTTTTATCAGTATATGCATGGATACTCTCTTGGTCCAAATGCTCTGCGGCACCTTCCGCAATCTTCGCCCCTAGTGCACCGTAGGTGAACAGTTGATCCAGCTTGCCGGCCGTTATGAAAGCACCGACCTCCCGATGCAGTTCATTCTCGGTCTCCCCGAGCTCCAGCATATCGCCCAATACGGCGATTTTATGGCGGTAGCCCCTCATATTCTCCAGCACTCCGATAGCTGCCTTCATGGCTGTAGGACTGGCGTTATATGCGTCATTCAAAATCGTAATTCCACTGACGCCTTTAACGACCTCAATCCGCATGCCGGTTAGCTTCACCCGGGTCAGCCCTTCCTTGATCGCTTGCTCCGTCACACCGAAATAGCGGGCCACGGCGATAGCCGCAAGGCAGTTGATGACGTTATGCTGGCCCAGCAGCGGCAGATGAAGCGGCTCTTCGCTTCCGGCGCTGGAGGCAAATACCGTGCTGTCATCCAGAAACATTAAACCGATCGGGTAATCGTCATTATGAGGCTGCAGACCGAAGGTCACCGTATTAAAGCGTTCCGGTTTGGGCATATCCGCCTCCCCAAGCACTTTCGGTATCAACGGTTCATCGCCGTCATAAACGAGCGTTCCGCCGGATTTCAGGCCTGCCAATATTTCCAGCTTGGCCCGGGCGATTTCCAGCCTGGAACCCAGCTGCATTAAATGGGCTTCCCCGATATTCGTGATGACCGCCACTTCCGGCTCAGCCAGCTTGGACAGCAGTTCGATTTCATGCCGTCCGCTCATCCCCATCTCCAGCACGGCGATATCGGCATTCTCCGGCATCGCGAGAATCGTAAGCGGCAGCCCGATATGATTATTGAAATTCCCCTGTGTTTTATGCACGTTGAACGTGGTAGAGAGCAAGGAGAAAACGATATCCTTGGTCGTCGTCTTTCCATTGCTTCCGGTAATTCCTACGACCCTTGCCTTGCTTTCTCTAAGATAGCTCTGCGCAAGCCGCTGCAGGGCCTCAAGTGTATTGTCTACGGTAATAGCCGGGCCTGGCGGCGTACCCTTGGCTTTGTCCCACAATACCGCACTAGCTCCCGCCGCAAGACAATCGGCCGCAAAATCATGGCCGTCAAACCGCTCTCCTGCAAGCGGAATGAACAGACAGCCCTTCGAAATACGACGTGAGTCCGTCGTAACACCTTCTATGATCAGGTCGGCATCATCCGGCTTGCGGATTTCTCCGCCGCACATTGCCGCTAATTCTCTCAAATTTCTTTTTATCACTTGCTCAAGCCCCTTATCGCTTCTTTAGCGACGATCCGATCGTCAAAATCGTGCACCGCTGTACCGATCAATTGATAGGTCTCATGACCTTTCCCCGCAATCAATACTACATCTTCACTGCTTGCCATTTCAATAGCCTTTTGGATCGCTTCCCGCCGATCGACAACCAGCTCGTAGCGCTCTTCCGGCACGTTGTCCTCTTTCAGTCCGGCTGCAATGTCAATCAGAATCGCCTTCGGATCCTCTGTGCGTGGATTATCGGATGTGATGATGACATGCTGTGCATAACTGGCAGCTATTTTGCCCATAATCGGCCGTTTGGTCCGGTCTCGGTCTCCGCCGCAGCCGAATACGCAAATTACCCGCCCTTCTGCAAACTCGGCAACCGTGCGAAGCACATTCTCCAAGCCGTCCGGCGTATGGGCATAATCGACAATGACCGCAAACGATTGGCCTTCATCGACAGCCTCGACCCGTCCGTCAACTCCCTTGAGAGCCTCCAAGCTCGCTTTGATCCGATTCAGCGGAACACCCTCTAGCAATGCTGCGGCAATCGCGGCCAAAGCGTTGTAAACATTGAATTTGCCGACCATGCGAAGCGTAATGTCGGTGCTGCCCTGAAACGTATCAACATGGAAGGAGGTTCCTTTCGCCGTGACGGCGATGCTCGAAGCCTGAATATCCGCCCTATTCTCTACGCCATAGGTCACGATCTCGGCTGCCGTTTGCTTTGAGAAATAGTCGGATGCCGGGTCGTCTGCATTGAGAACCGCATAGCTGCGGAGCTTCGGATCTCTCTCATATACATTCCCAAGCCGGGAGAAAAACAGTCCTTTGGCGGCGCGGTATTCTTCCATCGTATGATGGTAATCCAAATGATCCTGCGTCAAGTTCGTAAACACTGCGGTACGAAACTGCGTTCCTTTTACCCGCCCCTGCTCGAGCGCATGCGAGGATACCTCCATCACGCAATAATCCACACCGCTTTGAACCATATCATCCAAGTAATGCTGCAAATCGAGCGATTCTGGAGTCGTTCTCGGCATCGGGAAGGCCTGCCCGCCGTATTTTCGTTCAATGGTACCGATCAAACCCGTATTTTTACCCTGATCCGCAAGAATGCGTTCAATGAGATAAGTCGTTGTCGTCTTGCCGTTCGTTCCTGTTACTCCGATTACTTTCATCCGCGAGCTCGGCGTATTATAGAACACGTTACTTAAAATCGCCATTGCAAGCCTGCTATCCTTAACCTGGAGCTGCGGCAAATCAATATGCTCTAGATGCCGTTCTACAACAAGCGCTACAGCTCCCTGCTCAGCAGCCTGCGGTGCGAAGTCATGCCCATCCACCGTGTGCCCTGGCAGGCAAATGAATAAATCGCCGGCCTTCACCTGCCTTGAATCAATGGCGACGCCCTGGCACAGCGTCTCTCCGTCACCATATATTCTAGATGCTATTAAATATGTAGCCAGTTCTGTCAGCAGCATATAAAACCCCTCCGTCGAATTCTTACGTTGATTATCTTGTCACCGATGATCTGATCACCAAATGAGCACTCATTTATATTATCACCAAGAGTATGGCTTTTCAGGAATATTATTCACGGGTGGTCATGTTCTATTTCAGCTTCGGATTCCTTGCCCATATAAATTCGAATCGTCGAACCGCTCTCAACCCTTGCACCCGGCTTCGGCGCCTGATTGATGACAATATTCCCCACACCCGATTTAGCCAAGGAAAAGTTCATATTCAGATCCTCATAAAGTTCCTGCACGCTGTGGCCGATCAAATCCGGAACGGTTACGATTTTCGTTTCCCCGTATTTATATTTCTTTGAGAGTTGATCTTTGCGGGGAGGAACTTTCATATATTCCAAGGCATCGGTTAAAATATTACGAACGATTGGCGCAGCCACAACGCCCCCGAATTGGATGCCCTGCGGATTGTCTACGGCGGTGTAAACGATAATTTGCGGATCGTCTGCAGGCGCGAAGCCGATAAAGGATACGATATGCTCGCTTGTCGAATACCTTCCATTCACAACCTTTTGGGCCGTCCCCGTCTTGCCGCCGACTCGATAGCCGTCGATAAAGGCATTGCCCCCCGTCCCATTCGCTACGACGCTCTCCAGAGCATTTCTTACTTGCTTGGAGCTCTCCTCGGAAATCACCTGGCGAACAACGGTCGGCTCTACTTCGTCGACAACCTGGCCGGTTTCGGGGTTGGTCCAAGATTTCGTTACATGCGGCTTATACAGCTTCCCGCCATTAATCGCCGCCGAAACGGCAGTGATTTGCTGAATCGGGGTTACCGACACCCCCTGGCCGAAAGAGGTCGTTGCCAGCTCAACCGGGCCCACCTGCGTAAGCTTAAACAAAATGCCGTTCTCTTCCCCGCTTAAATCAATTCCCGTTTTACTGCCGAAGCCAAAATCCTTAATATACTTGAACAGGGTCTCTTTGCCGAGCCGTTGTCCAAGCGTAACAAAACCAGGGTTGCAGGAGTTCTCCACGACCTGGAGGAAGGTCTGGCTGCCATGACCGCCCCTTTTCCAGCAGCGAAGCGATGCGCCGGCTACCTTAATATAGCCTGGATCAAAAAAACCTTCGTTAAGATTTACTTTTTTCTCCTCCAAAGCCGCTGCAAGGGTAATGATCTTAAACGTTGACCCCGGCTCGTACGTCATCCAGATGGGCAGATTGCGATTGTACACCTCTGCGGGATACTCCTGATAATCCGCCGGCTCATATCCGGGACGTGCTGCCATCGCTAGTATTTCTCCGTTTTTGGGATTCATAGCGATAGAGATCGCTGAATCCGCCTGCAGTCTGGCCATCGCCTGATCAAGCTCTCTCTCCATAATGCTCTGGATCGTCTTGTCGATCGTAAGCTGCAAATTAAGCCCATCCTTCGGCTGGACGTATTTCTCCGAGGAGCCCGGCATCAGCCTGCCCCCAGCATCGGATAAATACGAGATGCTTCCATTCATTCCGTTCAGCTGGCTGTCATATTTTTTCTCGATCCCGGTAAGTCCCTGATTGTAGCTTCCGGTAAAGCCTAGGATATGGGCGGCCAGCCCTCCATAAGGATAATACCTTTTGTTATCCTCAGCAACAACAATACCCGGGAGAGCCAAATCACGAATTTGCTGTCCTTTTTCCATCGTAATTTTGCGTCCGCCGGGTTGCAGCCTGACTATCGATTGTCGCTTCGTGATTGTCTTCAGAATCTCTTCTTCGTTCATCCCTAGTAAAGGTGCCAAGCTGCGTGCTGTAGCCTCCGGGGCTTTAATCTGTACCGGAATCGCCATGACCGTCGGCGTCGTTATATTATAGGCGAGCGTAACCCCGCTGCGATCGCTGATTTCCCCGCGCTTGGCCGAGAAAGGGATGTTACGGCGCCATGAATCCTCCGCTCTGGCCGACAGCTCTGCTCCTTGCCCTAACTGAACATAAGCCAGCCTTATGACCAGGGCCGCAAATAGCAGAACAAGCAGCATCAGCAGTAACAGCAGTCTTCGCCTGACGGTAACCTTGGATACTTTCATCGATTGCCCTCCCTGTTTGTTCCTAAAGACATGATCATACTGCTATCATGACTATTCAGGACAAACAGGGGTTAGAACAAGCTATCGGGATGAGCTGGCGGATTCGTCCAAATCCTGCGATTCCTCCGTATCCTTCTCCTCCGCCTCATCCAGTGCATTCTGGTCTGTCTCTTCTTCTACCTGATCCTTGCCAAGAGGCTCCAGTACAAGCGTCACCTGTCTTTGACCTTGAACCTCCGCTACCTTCTGATCAACAACATAGCCCTCGCCTGCTGTTTTTACAGATACCTGCAGCACCGACAACAGCTCCATCGCATCGCGCAAGGATTGTCCCTTCACGTTAGGTATATTCAGGTGCTGGCCCTCTTCCGTCAGAATGTACATATGCTGGCCTGACTTCAGATGTGTTCCAGCCTTCGGGAATTGGGACACGACCTTGCTTCCGTTCCCCAAGGTGGCGTAGGAAACACCCTTGCCTGCAAGCAAATCCTTTGCTTCTTGGACTAGCAGCCCGCTGAGTTCCGGCGCCTTCGTGCCGCTGCCGGATGAGACTGCCGAATTCGTGCCCTCTTTATCAAGCTGCTTCGGTACGCCCATATATTGCAGTACCTGATTTAGAATTTTCTTCACGATCGGACCTGCCGCCGTACCTCCGCCAAGCTCGGAATTTCTCGGTTCGTCAATAAGTACGAGAATAACGATTTTAGGATCGTCCACTGGCGCATATCCAAGGTAGGAAACAACCTGTTTGGAATAGTCATATCCACCGCCCTTGGCGGGTTTAACCGCAGTGCCCGTCTTACCGGCTATGCGATATCCGTCAATATAAGCATGGCGCCCGGTTCCGATCTTTCTATCCGAGACGACCTGCTCCAAATAGCCGCCTACTTCCTTCGCTTTCTCCGGCGACATCACCTCACGAATGACCTTCGGCTGCGTAGTCACCGTCTCGCCGGTATGTGGGTCGGTGACGGATTTGACAATATGCGGCTCCATCAATTTACCGCCGTTCGCCACAGCCGCTACCGCGGCTACCTGCTGCATCGGGGTAACAAGCAGCTGCCCGTGCCCGTAGGACATGGCAGCATAGTCAGCTTGGTATACGGGACTTACCTTTCCCTTGGCCTCGCCGGGAAGCTCAATGCCGGTCTTTTGGCCGAAACCGAAATTATCGACGTACTGCTTGAGCAGCTCGGGCCCCAGCTTCTCGTAGCCGAGCTTGACAAATGCAACGTTACTAGAGCGCTTGACGCCCTCCAGATAGGAAATGGCCCCCCACCCAGACCGTCTCATGTCGTGAATCGTTTGACCGGGTACGCGGATACTGCCGGACATGAAGCTATCGTTTGGATTGAACATTCCCTCCTGAACCGCTCCTGCCAAAGTAACGATCTTAAACGTGGATCCTGGCTCATATACGGATTTAATTGCATGATTATAGAAATTCTTCGGATCGACGTCTTTCCAGTATTCATTCGGATTGTAGGTCGGCATATTCGCCATGCCCAGAATCTCCATGGTTTTCGGGTCAGCGGCAATCACCGTCATGCTGATCGGTTTCAATTCGGCGTAAGCTTCCTTCATCGCCTCTTCGATATAATACTGGATTGTGTAGTCAATCGTCAGCTGTAATTCTTTTCCATTTGTTACTGGCGTATAAATTTCGCTAGCTTTCGGAATTTCAATTCCGCGGCCATCGCTCTTATATTCAAGCGAGCCATCCTGGCCCTTGAGCTCCTCATCGTAAAAAGCTTCAATTCCCGTTCCTTGCACAGCTTCACCTTCACGATTGACATATCCGAGAATATGCGCTGCAAGACTTTGCTTCGGGTAGTAACGCTTCTTATCCTTGATGAGAATAATACCTACATCCTCAAGGTCATGCTCTTTCATCAGGTCGTTTTTAAGCTGCTCAACCTGATCCTTCACATCCTGATCGATCTTCCAGCCCTCTCTGCGCACTTCGCGCTGCCTATAGTACTCGCCATCTTCATTTTTGGCATTCACCAGTTCGCGCAGCTCGTCTTCTTTCTTCCCGAGAATATCATGAAGCCCCTTCACGATGTCCTCCTGGATCCCAAGCTCATGAATAAGCTTAGGATTGATGGCAACGGTATAGGCAGGTGCATCCACCGCAAGTATATCGCCGTTTCGATCCGTTATTTTACCGCGACTGGCTGGAATCGTTTTTTTCTTCGACCACACTTTTTCCGCATGGGCTTGCCAGAAATCCGCCTGTACGACCTGAACCCAAAACACTTTCCCCATCAATACAGCAAAAAAGAGGGTAATAATTCCCCCTATGAGCAGCGTTCGCAATCTGATTCTTTTGATCATGGCTAGAACCTCTTTAAATCTTTATTTCCGGGCGATCTTTGCTGCGTCTCCCGAGTTAGCAGCCTTGCTTCCATTCTCCGCTGAAATTTGCACGTGAAAACCTTCTTCATCCGATGCTGTGTAACCGAGCTTAGCGGCCTCCTCAGGAATTCGCTCCTCCAGCTTCTCTTTCTGAATTGTCAGCTCATTCATCTCGGCATTCAGCTTCTGCATTTCGGAATTCAGATTATACATATCCCGTTTGATGCTATACAGATTACCATTTTGCCACAGCAAACCGCCCATCACGGCTACACAGAACATGATTGTAAACATGTACAGCAGCTTCTCCCGGACAGGAAGCGAAGACTTGCGAGTAACGACCTTCGTCGTTTCGCGATAGCGCTCTGACTGGTAGCCGCGTTCTTGAGTTTTTTCTTTTACCGCCAAGTTACCCCGTGTATAGGCCATATCAATTTTCCTCCGCTACAGATTACAATTTCTCCGCTACGCGTAATTTTGCTGAACGCGCCCGGGGATTATCAACCAGTTCCTGTTCTGAAGGAACCACCGGCTTCCGGTTGATCAGCTTCAGCTCTCCCTTTCCCCCGCAAACACACATCGGAAAATCAGGAGGGCACGTACATCTCTCGACAAATTTTGCAAAAATTTGCTTGCAAATCCGGTCTTCTAGCGAATGAAAGGTAATTACTGAAACTCTTCCACCTGGTGCCAGACAACGAATTGCAGCATGCAAACCATCCTCAAACGCGCCCAACTCGTCATTGACCGCGATTCGCAACCCCTGAAAGCTTCGCTTGGCCGGGTGTCCGCCAGTCCGGCGCGCGGCTGCCGGTATTCCCTCTTTAATGAGTTCAACAAGCTGGCCCGTCGTTTCAATCGGATGCTCGGAACGCTTCTCCACGATTACTTTAGCGATACGCCTTGAAAATTTTTCTTCGCCGTACTGGAACAAAATACGGGCAATCTCACGTTCAGGCCATTCATTCACAATTTCTCTGGCAGTGAGGCCGGCCGTCTGATCCATTCTCATGTCCAGCGCTGCATCCGCGTTATAGCTGAAGCCTCGCTCACCCTCATCAAATTGGGGCGATGATACGCCTAAATCAAACAGGATCCCATCGACCTGAGGCACACCCTGTTTTTGAGGGACCCATTCCAGCTCGGACAACTTTTCCTGTAAATATCGAAAATTGCTTCGCACCAAGGTTAATTGCTCCCCGTAGGAAGACAAATTGGCTTTGGCATGACTATGCGCCCAATCGTCCTGATCAAAGGCGATCAGCCTGCCGTCAGCTCCAAGCTTAGACAGAATAACCGAGCTATGCCCTCCGCCCCCCAAGGTACAATCTACATAAATACCATTCGGCTTGATGCGCAGCCTTTCTGTCGCTTCTTCTTTAAGCACTGTGATGTGATGAAACAAGCTGCAGCCCTCCAGACCGTCTACAAATCAAAATTAAAATCAACCAATTTCTCTGCAATGTCATTAAAGGTATCCTCCGATTGCTGGAAATACTGCTCCCAGGTGTCGCGGCTCCAAATTTCAACGCGATTCGACACGCCAAGAACGACGCAATCCTTCTCCAGCTTAGCGTACTGCCGCAGATTGCCCGGTAAATTTACCCTTCCCTGTTTGTCCCACTCGCATTCCGTCGCACCCGAGAAAAAAAAGCGGGTGAAGGCACGAGCATCAGACTTCATCAAAGGGAGGGCTTTGAGCTTCTGCTCCAGCACGGCCCATTCCTCCATCGGATACACAAAGAGGCATTGGTCCAAGCCGCGGGTAACGACAAAAGAGGCTCCAAGAAGATCACGAAATTTAGCCGGTATAATAATCCGGCCTTTGTCATCAATGCTATGTTGGAATTCCCCCATAAACATTGAACCGTCACCCCTTACCTCTTTCCCCCACTTTGCACCACTTTCCACCACTCATGACTAGTTATTCTGCATTCTAGCGTAAAATCCTCCTATAAAGCAAATTATTTTTTAGTGAAAACGCATATTTTTGCCAACCCTTGCATAATTCCAAGTTTTACATAAAATAGTTAGGTATAAAGAACATTGACAAAGGGTCTAAAGTCCCGAAAAAGAAATAAGCGCAGTGCCCTTTGAAAGCTGCTGGTCACAGCATGAAACAGAGCCCCCTTGGTTATAATCACGCAAAAAGGCAGCCAGGAAATAATATTCCTGACCGCCTTAATGGATCGATATTGCTATAATGAATCACACTCTACAGCTCTTCTTAGTGTTCCTGCCAGCTGTCCAAATAAGCGCGCTGTTCTTCAGTAAGCTGATCGATGCCAAATCCGAGGCTTTCCAGCTTGTAGCGCGCGACCTGCTCATCCAACTCATACGGGACGTTAACGACAGATGCACCAATCTCTTTATAATGCTCATTTACGTACTTCAAGGACATGGCTTGCAGAGCAAAGGTCATATCCATAATTTCGGCAGGATGTCCGTCTCCGGCTGCCAGGTTCACTAGGCGACCTTCAGCCAGAATGTACATTTTGCGTCCATCCTTTAATTGATACTCCTCGATATTGCGCCGCACGGTGCGCACCGAAGCAGAACGCTCCTGCAGCTCAGGTTTGTTCACCTCAACGTCGAAGTGGCCCGCGTTGGACAGAATCGCTCCATCCTTCATCACATCATAGTGCTCTCCGCGAATGACGTCGCGATTGCCTGTAACGGTAACGAAGAAGTCGCCAAGTTTAGCCGCTTCGATCATCGGCATGACATGGAATCCATCCATATAAGCTTCGACCGCTTTAATTGCGTCAATTTCCGTAACAATGACGTTGGCTCCAAGGCCCTTGGCACGCATAGCAACTCCTTTACCGCACCAGCCATAGCCTACAACGACAACTGTTTTGCCAGCAACGACCAGGTTTGTCGTGCGGTTAATGCCATCCCATACCGATTGACCCGTTCCATAACGGTTGTCAAACAAGTATTTGCAGTAAGCGTCATTGACCGCTACCATAGGGAATTTCAGCTGGCCTTCCTTCTCCATCGCTTTGAGGCGCAGGATGCCGGTCGTGGTTTCCTCAGCACCGCCGCGAACGTTCTCAAGCAAGTCCGGACGCTCGGAATGCAGAATGCTGACCAGATCCCCCCCGTCATCAATGATGAGATCCGGCTTGTTCTCCAGGGCGCGAATCATCAGCTCTTTATATTCCTTCGGATCAGGATTGTATTTCGCAAACACCGTTACGCCATCTTCGACAAGCGCCGCACACACATCATCCTGAGTAGAGAGCGGATTGCTTCCGGTAATGGTAACCTCGGCCCCGCCAGCTTGAACCACTTTAGCCAAATAGGCGGTTTTTGCTTCCAAGTGCAAGGAAATCGCTACCTTCAAGCCTTTGAAGGGCTGCTCCTGCTCGAATTGCTTGCGAATGCGGTTAAGCACCGGCATATGGGCTTCAACCCAGTCGATTTTCAAATGTCCCTCCGGGGCCAGCTTCAAGTCCGCAATAACACTGTTCTGAATCGATTTTGTCGTCAATGCAGTAACCTCCTAATTAAAAAACGTAATAAATCTGTTTTTGAGCTGCCTCTAAACGTAGATGATTCTGTGCTGCCCCATCATCTCATACGGAACCTCCATCAGACGGTCAATCCAATCGAAGCCGTAGCGATTTAAATAGGCATAAATATTGAATACTCGCTCCTGTGGCTTATGCTGCGGAAATAGCGACAATTCAATACGGTCAAAATGCCGCAGGCCAGCTTCATTGCTTCTCTCAAGCGCATCCTTGACGCGAGATTGCAAGAAATCCATTTGCTCGATAATCTTAGCTTTATTTGTACCGCCAAGCCTGAGCAGACCCTTCTCTACATGGCCTAGCTGCTCAATCAATGGATCGTATAAGCCGGCGAATGCCGTTTTCATTTCTTCAAACTGCGTATCCAGCTGCAGCTTATCCTGCTTGGCCAGCCAGTCGGCCTTGATCCTTTCAAATACATTATGATCCATTACATCTTCCCATGTCAGACCATATTTGTCCATATGCTTTTGCAGTGCAGCGTCCACGATCGTGAACGACATCCGGGGCAGCAGAATCGGCATCCGCAGCTTCAGCAGCTCGAAAGCATTCCGCGTGAGTCCCCAATAAGCAATCTCTCCTTGGCCAAGGACGGAACCCAGTACAGGCAGCAAATAATCCTGCATCACGGGGCGGGTCAGCACATTGTTGCTAAAGCGCTCAGGATGCTCGCGCAGCCCGGCAATTAGTTCATCGGGGGTAAAGGCAACCAAACCTTTGCGATCAACAAATTTGCCATCCCGCTTAAACAGCAGCATGCGTTCTCCTTCTGCAATGTAAAACAGATTCGCCCCGCCCTCAGCCACTTCTGCTTGCGGCTGATAGCCCGAAGCGGCTATCTCCGCGGAAGCGGCATGATAAGCGGATTCCAGCTCATCGTTGCTTCTGATCATCGCTTCAAACATTGGCGTTTCCAGCTTGCGCAATTCCGGATCCGCGGAATCAAGCAGCACAAGTCCATGCTTTCCAAACCAGGAGCCAAGCAATCTTGCAAAGGCATCCGTCAATGAAGCGGACACAGACAATGTCTCTCTCAGGTGCTGCAGCAGCTCAGCCTTAAACTCGCTGTCCGGCAGCAATTGCTCCAGCTCTCTCGTCGCATTTTCCCATTCCAATGCGCTGACCGGGGTATAACTAACCGGCCCTCGCCGTCCTTCCTCGCGTGGAACGCGGATGCGGCATACCTCAAGCTCGGGTGAGAGTACGTATGTATGATTCACCTCATCCCAGTCATGATCCTCCCCGGCGATCCAGAATACCGGAACGACATCGCGGCCTAGCAGCGCAGAGGCTCGCTCCGCCGCCTTGATTATGGTTACGGCTTTATATATGACAAGCAATGGCCCCGTGAACAGGCCGCTTTGCTGTCCCCCTGCGATAACGACGGTTCCCGGCTGTTCCAGCTTGTTCAACGATTTCGTCACGGCGGCATCCGGATTGAATCTTGCATTATATTGACGCAGCCGCTCAACGAGTTTCCCCCGCTCGGCTCGAAGGTGCTCCGTCCGATCCAGCCATTGCAGTCTAGCCGTCCAGCTGCCTTCATCAACGGGATTGTCACCATATAAATGCTCCACTGCATCAAAGTCCGAAATGTAGGACTCCGCCAGCGGTTGACCAGATTGTAAAGGCTCTTGAACAACGTTCATCAGGTTCATATCCTCCTGTTCTTATCGGAAACCTCCATTCGATTGTACCGAATGTCCTCCTTTCCCGTCAAAGTGAATCTCTTAATTTCAGCAAAAAGCTCTCCCATCGACGCAAAGCGACGTTGAGAGAGCTTAATTTCTTGTTATTTCTTCGGCATCGATACCCAATGTCCCTTGGATATCTCAACCAACTCGGAGTTCTCCAAGTCAAAGGCACCTCCGCTCGAGGCACCGCCGTTGGCCGATTGGATCGGACCATTGGCGTCATCTTCCAGCAGAATGCGTTTCTTGTTCGCCTCTACCTCCGGATCCGGAATCGGGATGGCGGACAGAAGCGTTTTCGTGTAGGGATGCATAGGATTAGCATAGAGTTCTTCACTTTCCGCAAGCTCTACAATGCGGCCCAAATACATCACCGCTACTCTGTCACTAATATGCTTAACCATAGACAAGTCATGGGCGATGAACAAATAAGTCAGCCCTAGACGATCCTGCAAATCCTTAAGCAGGTTAACGACCTGAGCCTGAATCGACACGTCCAGCGCCGAAATCGGCTCGTCACAGATGATGAACTTTGGATTGACCGCAAGTGCGCGGGCAATTCCGATCCGCTGACGCTGTCCGCCCGAAAATTCATGCGGGTAACGCGTCGCGTGATCCGGGTTAAGGCCAACCATATCGAGCAGCTCTTCTACCCGTTTTTTCCGTTCTGCACGGCTGCCGGCCATATTGTGGATATCCAGCGCCTCGCCGATAATATCAGTTACGGTGAATCTAGGATTTAGCGAGGCATACGGATCTTGGAAAATCATCTGCATATCGCGGCGCATCGCCTTCATTTTCTTTGGAGGCAGCTTGCTGATATCCGTGCCGTTAAACTTGACGCTTCCTGCCGTAGGCTCGTACAACCGAAGAATTGTACGTCCTGCCGTCGATTTGCCGCAGCCGGATTCGCCAACGAGTCCCAGCGTCTCGCCTTCCGCGATAGAGAAGCTGATATCATTCACGGCTTTAAGCACGTTTCCGCCACCGACATTGAAGTATTTCTTTAAGCCTTCGACTTCGATCAAATTATTCTTCAAGACGACTACTCCTCCTTCGCCATCGGATGCAAGTCCCAGCACCGTGCTGTATGCGTATCGCTAAACACGGTAGCTTCCGGGTCGATCCGTTCACAGATCTTCATCGCCTGATCACAGCGGGCTGCAAACGGGCAGCCTATCGGCGGTTTAATCAAGTCTGGGGGAGTCCCGATAATCGGAATTAGCGGCTCGCCCTTCTTCTGATCCAGTCGCGGCATGGAACGCAGCAATCCCTTGGTATAAGGATGCTGTGGATTTTTGAAAATCTCCCATTTCGTTCCGGTTTCTACCACTTCCCCGGCATACATGACGATAACGCGATCGCACATGCCGGCTACGACACCAAGATCGTGCGTAATCAGTATAATAGATGTTCCGAGACGCTGCTGCATCTCCTTCATCACATCCATAATTTGAGCCTGTATCGTTACGTCAAGGGCGGTCGTCGGCTCATCGGCAATCAAGAGAGCAGGCCGGCAAGCCAGCGCGATCGCGATCATCACGCGTTGACGCATCCCTCCGGAGAATTCATGGGGATATTGGTTAAAGCGAGCTTCCGCATTTTTAATGCCTACAAGTTTCAGCATCTCAATAGCTTGGGATTTAGCTTCAGCCGCTGACATATTCTGATGTTTAATTAACACTTCGGTAATTTGCTTACCGACCTTTATAGTTGGGTTCAAGGAGGTCATCGGGTCCTGGAATATCATGCCGATATCTTTACCGCGAATAGCTTCCATTTGTTTCATGCTTTTCTTCAGCAAGTCCTGTCCTTGGAACAGGACTTCACCTTGCTTGATCATTGATGGAGGGGACGGGATCAGGCGCATGATTGTTTGGGCGGTGACGCTTTTACCACTGCCCGACTCACCGACGATAGCAACCGTTTCCCCTTTACCTATTTCAAAGTTCATGCCTCGAACGGCCTTTACTTCTCCGCCTTTAACCTGAAAGGATACATGCAGATCCTTAACTTGTAAAATCGGTTCCATCATTCCACCTCCTACTTCTTCAGTTTTGGATCCAGCGCGTCACGAAGACCATCGCCGAATATGTTAAATGACAGCATGGTTAAGCTAATGAGAATAGCTGGGAACAGCATGCGCCAAGGATAGTACAACCAGCCGGTAAGAGCATCGTTGATCATCGAACCAAGGGAAGCGATTGGCGCTTGTACGCCCAGTCCGAGGAAGCTAAGGAACGCTTCGGCAAAAATCGCGTTTGGAACGGACAACGTCACGGTAACAATAATCGGCCCTACGGCATTCGGAAGCAGGTGGCGGAACAAAAGACGCCCCGAGCCTGCACCCATGGAGCGGGAAGCAAGTACGAATTCACGGTTTTTCAGCTGCATGATCTCACCGCGAACAATCCATGACATGTTAATCCACCCGGTAATCGTTAATGCCAAGATAATCGTGCCCAGACTCGGCTCCATAACGACAAGCAGCAGAATTGTTACCAGAAGGTAAGGGATCGAATACAGAATCTCTGAAAACTTATTCATAATTTCATCTACACGACCGCCAAAATAACCCATAATGCCGCCATAAATGACGCCGATCAACAAGTCGATACAAGCAGCGGCCAAGCCTACGATCAGGGAGATTCTTGCCCCCATCCAGGTACGGACGAACACGTCGCGTCCGAGATCATCGGTTCCGAACCAATGCTCCGCAGACGGCTTCGCATTCGTATTCAGATAATCGTTAGAATAATAGTTGTATTCTGAAATCATCGGGCCAACAATGGCTGCAATAACGATTAACGCCAGCATGCCAAGGGCGCCCATCGCCAGCTTGTTGCTGCGCAAGCGATACCAGGCATCTTTCCAAGCGGAAATACTTTCACGCTGAATGACTTCAGCTTCCTTCTCGTCCGTGCCGATTTTGCGGAAATCCTCCGGCTTCAGGTCAGCAGGGGCCGGCATTACTTTCATCGGTTTTAAATCCATCCGTTACCCCTCCTTTCCTTTGTTAAGTTTAATGCGGGGATCTACGAATACATACGCGATATCGGTGATAAAGCGAGCCAGCATCAGCAGGATTCCATAGAATATCGTAATCCCCATAATGACCGGGTAATCGCGGACGCCAATGGCCTCAACGAATTGCTTTCCAATTCCGCCGATCCCGAAAATTTGCTCGATAACAACGGAACCGGTAACGATATTGGCCGTCATCGGGCCTAAATAAGTGACAACCGGCATAATTCCATTACGAATGACGTGACGGAACAATATAGCCATCCAGCCTAAGCCTTTCGCTTTAGCTGTCTTGATATAATCAGCGTGCAGCACTTCCAGCATGCTCGAACGGGTCAAGCGGGCAATAAAAGCGATCGGCTGCGCCGTCAAAGCTGCCACCGGCAGAATATAATACATCGGCCCGTTAAAGCCCATCGTCGGCAGCAATTGAAGCTTTGAAGAAAAGACATATTGAAGCAAGGTTGCGACAACGAAGCTGGGGACAGCAATGCCAAGCACCGCTAGCACCATCGCTATATTATCGATCAGCTTGCGATGATACAGCGCTGCCAGCATTCCGAGCAGTACACCGACGATAACCGCTACAATAATAGCAACCAGCCCAAGCTTCAATGAAGTAGAAAACGTTTGTCCGATGATGTCAGAGACGTCCTGATTGATCTTCTTCATCGAAATCCCGAGATCCCCTTGAGCGATATTCCCTAGATATTTCAAATACTGTTGATAAACGGGCTTATCCAAACCTAATTGTTCACGCAGGCGCTCCTGGATCGCAGGCGGCACCTGTTTCTCTGAGGTTAATGGATCCCCTGGAATTGCTTGCATCAGAAAGAAGGTGGCCGAGATCAGAATGAACAACGAAACCAACATATAAAAAAACTTATTGGCAATATAACGAACCATGCCCGTTAGCACCTCCTTATGATAAATTTCGACATAAATCGATTTTAGGATAATTCTTTCACAATGTCTATTCAATATAATTGCCATAAGTACGCAAAGCTTGGAAGTTTCCTGACCACATACAAAAAAACGGGATATATATGGAATACCCACATATATATCCCGGAGTAGCTATTCAAATTACTTGCGTTGATCCGTAATGTACGCGCGAGTATAGTCGATCGCACCGCTGAAATCAAGCGATACGTCTTTGAGCCATGGTTTTTCTACCGCTACGTTGGTGTAGTAGTAAATCGGCAAAATAGCCATGTTGTCTTTAATGAAGATTTCTTCGGCTTTTTTCATATTCTCGTTACGTTTTACGTTATCTTCCAATACTTTTGTTTCAGCGACTAGCTTGTCGTATTCCTCGTTCTTGAAGCCGATGTCGTTGTTGCCGCTGTTGGAAGTCCACAAATCGATAAATGTCATCGGATCGTTATAGTCCGCGCTCCAACCAGCACGTGCAACTTGGTAGTTCAGGTTTTTGCGGTTCTCGATAAAGACGCCCCACTCTTGGTTTTCCGTTTTCACGTCAACACCAAGGTTTTTCTTCCACATATCAGCTACAGCAAGAGCGATTTTTTTATGGCTTTCGCTGGAATTGTAAATCAATGTAATGTCAGGAAGTTTCGTATATCCTTCTTCTTTCATGCCTTCTTCAAGAAGCTTTTTGGCTTCCTCCAGGTTTTCCGTAAAAAAGTCATCTTTGTTCTCCGTACGGTATTCATCATTTACCCCGTTAATACGTGGAGGTATGAACCCGAATGCTGGAGATTGTCCACCAAGCGTTAACTTGTCGACGATGATTTGACGATCGATGGACATGGCGAATGCTTTACGAATTTTAGCGTTATCAAACGGTTTTGCTGTCAGGTTAAATTGATAGTAGTAAGTACTTGCAATGTTACTAACTTTATACTCGTCTTTTAATTCTGTTTGAACATTTGGAATTTGGTCGGTAGGAATTTCACCGTTCGGGTGCCCTGCACGATCCAATTCATTGTTTCTATAGCTGGTGAGCTCGGTTGCTCCACTATTTACAAGAGACATCGTAATTTTGCTCAGCTTAATGCTGTCTTTGTCCCAATAATTTTCGTTCTTAGTTACTTCGATCGTTTGGCCCTTGATCCAAGTTGTCAATGTAAACGGACCGTTAACGATCATTTTGCTTGCATCTACTGCCCATTTCGCATCATCTTTAACAGATTGGTGAACAGGGTAGAACGTGTAGAAGGATGTCAGACCAAGGAAATAAGGTGTTGGTGCAACGAGTTCAACTTCCAATGTGTAGTCATCAGTTGCTTTTACGCCAACTTGGCTGAAATCGGTAATTTTGCCTTCATTATATTCTTGAGCGTTTTTCAAGTAGTACAGTTGATATGCATAAGGTGCTGCTGGTTGTGTATTCGGGCTCAGAACGCGCTCCCAAGCAAACACGAAGTCGTGTGCTGTTACAGGGTCGCCGTTGCTCCATTTAGCGTCTTTACGAAGAGTGAACGTATATTTCGTGCCGTCCACATCCCATTTTTCCGCTGCAGCAGGAATCGGTTGTCCATGATCGTCCATGCGAGCAAGACCCTCGTACATGGTTTTGAGGACAGTGTTAGCTTGGCTATCTTGTGCCTGGGCAGGGTCGAATGTTGGAGGCTCAGCGCTCATATTAACTCTAAGCGTTTGATCCGCAGCCAGCTTCACCTCACCACTGTTTCCATTTTCGGCAGGTGCGTTGTTCTTGCCGCCGTTTGAGGCACCTTTGTCATTGGATCCGCAAGCAGCAAGCAACGTGCTTAGCGCCAATACCAATGTCAAAAGAAGCAAGAGACTCTTATTCTTCTTCATCTAGCAATATCCCCCTTAAAAATTTGTGGTATATGTTTTTAGATTATACAACCAGCGGTCAAAAAATCCAATACAAAATTTCAGAAATTGAACTATTGTTAATAAAATCCTTTGCTTTTTCTTAACAAAATAGTCCTTTCAACAATATTGGCTTCATCATATGTCCGAGTTTTGACCGGTAAAAGTGTGCAAACTGTGAAAATATTTGCACACTCGTTTTATGTTGAGTCACGCCGCCGAAATATATGTAATGAAAGTAATCAGGAATAAAAGAATGTATGCAACGCCTGTCCCGGCAAATGCTAATCGCCATACCGCACGAAGCAATCGCCTGACGTCGACCTTTCCTTTCAGGCGATTCTGGGCGCCGCCGATCAGTCCGCCGGCAATAAGCAGCACGAGAACGATCAGATATAGACCAAAGCCGGATTTGAACACGATATTAAACAAGGCTGCAGCCGCTAATATTAGAAATAGCGTCGTTACGTCCATCGCAAGAAGCAGAGCCGCTTTTTTATCTTTTTTCACATAATAATGGATAAAATAGACGAGCAAAAAAGGAATGATTGGTACAATACCGAGAACGGCTAAAGTGTTACTTAACAGACTCATAGTTCCACCTCCTGCAAAAATTCAATGAAATAATTTTTGCTTTCCAATTCCATAAATTGTAATATTTCTACTGTAATCCGCGGACAAGCCGCCATATCATTTCGTGACCAGGAGCCGGAACTCCGGTCAGCTTGGCCATCTCAACGAGTCGACCGTTGATATAATCAATCTCCGTCGGCATACCTTGTATAACGTCCTTCAGCATCGAAGACATATTGCTCGCCGTCGAGCGGCATACTTCCGCTACAACGTCATAAGCATCTCCCACGAAATAGATGCTTTTTGCAGCATAAATCGCCATGGCCTCTTCGCAAAGCTGCTTCACCATCGCTCTCCGTTCTTCCGTTGCCAGAAGCTCCCCATTTGGAATGCGCCACATGGCGGTAAGCGGATTAATGACCGAATTAATCAGTAGTTTCCTGTAAATTTCCCTATCGATGTCTTTCGACAGAAGAGTGCAAAATCCTGCCGTGCCCAACGTATCAATTAATTTTTCCGCTGCATTTTTTAAAGACAGATCCGTCCATTCCCCACCATTTTCAGCCATGCCGATAGAAGTTAACCCCTTCCCTGAACGGATAACGTGATACGAATCGATCCGCTTAGCTCCTTCGGTTGTAATGGCCGCATAGATTGGTGTCGCTGGAAAAGCCCTGCCCAGCAGCTCCAAATGTCCGATTCCATTTTGGAAGCAAAGAATTTGCGTATTTTCTCCTATTAATGGCTCTAGCGCCTGAACTAATTCCTGATTGATATGCCGCTGTTTCGTCAACAGCAGCACCCAGTCCGAAAACGGATGTGCTGCTATTCGGGAAGAGGCCTCTTGAAGCGCATAGGCTGTCAGGCCTGTAATTCCTATCGGGGATTGTTCTTCTCCTTCCTGCAGCATGATGCCCTGCGCAGCCAGCAGTTCGGCCTGTTCAGCCATTCTCGTCCAAAACCGCACCTCCTGCCCGAAAGCCGCCAATTTGCCGCCGAACAGCAGACCGAGCGCCCCAGCCCCAATCATTTCGAATTTCATCTCGTCCACCCTTTTTCGCGTTTCTGTTATTTCCTTTATACCAGACCTTATCCTCGCAACACAAAGAAATTCCGGCAATATTGTGCCGGAATTTCAATTTGCCACATATTTTATTCGATTCGCTCTAGATTGCCGTTGGCATCCATTTTGAATCTTGTCTTGAGCTCTTCATCCTCTTCGTTCAGGAATGCAAGCCGACGAGCCCGGTCCATAATTTGAATCAACGCTTTATAGTCGTCATTCACGACGCGGTAATCGGTCTGCACTTCATTGACCTGATTAGATAAGCGATTCTTCTCCTCACGCAGCATAGCCAGTTCTTCGTCTTTTTCGCGAAGCTCTTTCTCTAACTGCTTTACATATCTGCTCGTTTCCTGAACTGTGTTCTTCCACCCCCGCAAAAAACGGATGACCGCATCGATAGAAATCGTTTCTTCTGTAACGCCTTCACTTTTATAGAGTCCTTCTTCCAGATCTACAGAAGCCAATGAAGCGATCGAAGAATGATTCGTGATTGACCCTTGCTTTTTCATATAGTTCCGTTTCTGCCGCTGAGCCTTGGCAATGCCAATAGCCGCTTCGTACTTTTTGCGAACACAGCTGTTCCAGCGGAAACCGCAAGCTGCTGCGGTTCTCCCGATTCGTTCTCCCACCTCTTCAAACGCAGTTAGTTGGGTACTGCCTTCGCGGATATGGCGCAAGGTTACCTCGGCCAGAATCAAATCATCCTCCGCGCTCCATGCATCTTGTCTCACAGCTGTCATGCTATAAAAACCTCCTAACGACATCCTAATATAACCGTCTTCCGGGCACATTTCCGGGCCGGTGTATTGGTAAAAAAGCTTCTTACTCCATCCTATGCCTCTCATAGAGTTCATAGAATCTATTTGATACTATTTTGTATATCCAAAATAAAGGGCTGTCATACCTCATTCGATAAAAAGTGGAGATTTCTTTAATTCCGTAATTTACGGCTCAATAACATTAATCACTTATTGCGATTCAATCGTTAAACTTTCATGACTTTTCGTTTACAGTTGTTAGGGTTATGGGTATAATGAGGTATAGAAAATTGGATGTCGCCGATACATACGAAAGGGGGACTTATTTGTGGCACGCATGTACCGCGTCCTTGGCTTTTTCACATTGACGATTGGACTTATGGCTTTCGCTGGTAACCATATTGAAATGGCCCTGCTATTTTTCCTGCAAACGGCTTTTTTCGTCATTTTCGGTTACTTGAATTTTACGGAGAGAACGTATATCCTGCTTTTCTGGGGATACATGATTGTCGCCTTTACGGGCTTCAGTTACTGGACGATCTTCCAGATGGGATTGCCTCTCTAACCTATAGTGTGGTGGACGAGTATGATCAACTCACTCTTTCAATCAAGGGCGATTCGGCCGGTGCCGGAGCGCCCTTTTTCGTTGAGCTGCTTCATGATAAAAAAGCGGCTATATGACATTTTGAACTACCCCTGCTATTTCTTGTCCTGTTATCATATATATACTTAGATCAACCCAAGGAGAGGAACGCTCTTGAACAGACGTATCATATCCTTCTGCTCCTCTTGCGCTTTGATTGCGTCATTATTCATGACATTGGTCTTTCCTATTCCTCCGGCCTATGCATTGCCGTTATCGGAAGAGGAGCAGGAAGTTTTGGAGAAGAGCTTGTCCATCGTCGAAATCGACAGAGAAATTACCCGAATCGAGATCAAACAGCAGGATACCGAACGCTCAATGCTTAAGCTATCTCGGGAGCTTGCCAAGACAGAGGGTCAGATGCTTGTCAGTCAGGAACGAGCGGGCGCCCGGCTTAGAGCTTACTACATGGGAGAACGCGAGGACTTGCTTGCGGCCCTGTTATCGGCGAACAGCTGGAAGGATTTCTTTACCGTACTGGATTATTATCAGTTGATCATGGAAAGGGATCGCGACGTTTTGGCAGCATACAAGAAGGAGCTCGCGAAGCTGAACAAGTCAAACAAGCAGTTGTCTGCGCTGGCAGGCGAGCTTGAAGAAATGAAGAACAATTTATTGAAACAGCGCGAGCGGGTAGTAGAGCTGCAGCGCAGCGTAGACGGGAAGCTTGGAGCCAGCACCGATCCCGAGCATCTAAGGGCAATGATTGAAGAACTTACGACCTATTGGGAGAATGTCGGTTTACACGAAGTGCGCCGCTACTTCCGCGCCCTCGCTTCCGCAATGATGGATTTTCAAGATTTTCTTAAGGATCATCAAGACAGCCTAGTGTCGGAAAACGGGGGATATGTGCTCGTTATTCGCGAGGAAGATTTGAATGCATTTCTGCACGGCAAAAATGCGCTGCTCAGCAACATGGCCTTCATTTTCGAGGAGGAGAAGATCATTGCCACGGGAAGCCGGGAAGGCCTGGATCTTCGGGTAGAAGGTCATTATTCTGTAGAGAATGAACCGCAGAACGCCATTGTTTTCCATGTGGATCGACTCGTCTTTAACGGCTTGGAGCTGCCCGACACAACTCGCCTGGAGCTGCAAAATGATTTCGATCTCGGCTTCTATCCACAAAAAATAGTTCCCTTCGTGAAAGCTGAGGAAGCCGTCATTCAAAAGGGAACCTTGACCGTCAAGCTGAAGCTCTCTTTGTAGAGGGCTTCTTTGCTTTGCTAATTATTTATTTTTCATGCTGATTTGCGATATTTCCTTCATATACTGCTCCAGCTCAAATTCGCCATTCACAAAATCCATGGACAGTCGGGAAAAATGCTCCATCTGCTCGGGAAGCATGCTGCTAACAGGCAGAGTATCCGACTTGCTGCCCACCAACGATGCAGGAACCCATGCAGGGATTTTGTTTCTCTCAAAATCAAAATAAAGCGACTTTAATACAGGCAAATGTCCTGTAATTTCATGCCACTCCCGCTGCCGGCCGGCTGCAGTTATTTCCGCGATCCAAGCACCCGCCGAATCCGCACTTCCGCTTTTGGAGGAGACGACGAAGCTGCGCCCGTAGTTCCACATCGATTTCCCCGTAGTTCCTGGTTCCGGTATGAACGCCTCCATTCTCGGATGCCGTCCGTTGCTGATTTCGGAGGCGCGGGCAAGGCAGATCACCACTTCACCGTCGTACATTCGCTTCCAAACGTTAGGCAAAGGCTGTGCCTGCGCATTATAACGCAACAAGTAAGGCCGAATTTCCTCCATAAATCGAATTCCGCGCTGCATTCCTTCCGTGATTTCAAAAATGGATGGACTGCCTGTCGCCATATTCCCCCCAAACTGCCATAGTAACGATAAAGCAGCATAAGGCTCTGTTAGATCCACGGCAAGAAGACTCGGTATCCGGCCTTGCT
This sequence comes from Paenibacillus lentus, assembly GCF_042714055.1. Classification (GTDB taxonomy): domain Bacteria; phylum Bacillota; class Bacilli; order Paenibacillales; family Paenibacillaceae; genus Fontibacillus; species Fontibacillus lentus_A. The sequence continues at coordinate 209,874 of NZ_JBHGVC010000003.1, read as the reverse complement.
TCTTGAATGCGGATAGGAGCTTCTCCCAATCATCGGCCGACTTCGGAGGATGGTCAAACCCCAGCTCCTTGATCAAATCTGGATTGTATGCGAATACATAAGGATCGGTATCAAAGGGAACTCCCCATATGTAGCCGTTCCATTCATTCTGAGACAACGAAGCGCTCAATACCTCTCCTGATAAGGGACTCGAATAATAGCGCTCAGCAGGCATCAGATAGCCGCTGGAAGCAAACTTGCGAATCCAGTCATTATCCAATAGCAGGACGTCCGGTGATTCGCCCAGTTCAAACTGCTGCAGCAAAGTCAAGTGCGATGCGTCAGGGGGTAAATTCACTAATTCCACCTGATCTGCATGTTGCTTCATATATTCATAGTTCATTTGCTGCAAACGCAAAAATTCCCCTTCATTCACCTGAACAGCGACCCGGAAATGACCGGGCTCCTGAACCTCTTGGGGGCTCGGAAGGGATACGGGCTCTGGAATAGTACCTTCCTCATTGCGAATAAGAGTCGATTGCTTACTTGGAGACAAGTTAATCAAAGCAAGTAAAAGGATAGCAAAAAGTACCCAATGATTTCTACGCTTCACACCTGTTCTTCCTCTCCACGTTCCGATCTTCAGCCGACAACCAATCAACCCTTATTGTAACAAATTACCTCATACTTTGTCCCCTACAAAACATGGCAAAAACCGCCGAAGCTAAGTCCGGCGGCTCATTTTGATGGTTAGGCATATGGAAAGTGCACAATTACAGTAAATCAGCGGCAGCCTGAGCCAACTTGGAACGCTCGCCCTTCTCTAATGTAATATGGCCGCTTAAGCCTTGTTCTTTGAAGCGTTCAACGAGATATGTCAATCCATTGCTCGCAGAATCCAAATATGGATGATCGATTTGCTCCGGATCTCCAAGCAGGACGATTTTACTACCCTCTCCGACACGTGAGACAATCGTCTTTACCTCATGGCGCGTCAGGTTTTGGGCTTCATCGATAATAATGAACTGTCCAGGGATGGAACGCCCCCGTATATAGGTCAGTGCTTCAACTTGAATACTGCCGAGTCCCATTAAAATTTTATCGATATCTCCGGATTTCTTGGTATCGAACAAGTATTCCAGATTATCATAAATAGGCTGCATCCACGGCCGGAGCTTTTCTTCTTTTTCGCCAGGCAAATACCCGATATCCTTTCCCATTGGTACGACGGGCCTAGCAATCAGCAACTTTTTATATTTATGCTCATCCTCTACCTTCAGCAAGCCGGCCGCCAAAGCGAGCAAGGTTTTGCCGGTTCCGGCTTTACCTGTAATAGTTACAAGCGGGATTTCGTCGTTTAACAGCAGCTCAAGCGCCATCCGCTGCTGGGCATTGCGTGCGCTGATTCCCCATATGGGCTCATTGCTGAGAAAGAGCGGCGCAAGCTTCAAGCGATCCTCGCTAACTTTGAGCAGAGCCGACTTCCCGCTGCCCATTTCATCCTTTAAAATAACGAATTCGTGAGGATAAAGGGAATACGTCAGCCCCAGCGGTTTGACGGGCAGGGAGCGATAGGAATAAAATTCGTCAATGACGGCGGGATGTACTTTAACGGTCGAATGTCCTGCATAAAACTCACTAGGGTCAGCCGTACGGCCGGATAGGTAATCCTGAGCCGTAAGACCAAGCACGTCCGCCTTGATGCGAACTAGGACATCTTTGCTTACAAGTACGACCGTTCTGGACGATCCAAGCTCGATTTCCTCAAGATGGTAGTTAAGGGCTACCGCCAAAATGCGATTATCGTTGGATATATCCCCGAACATCTCTTGAACTTTGGCAAAGCTGCGGTGATTCAGCTCCACCTTCACGGTTCCGCCGTTGTTCAGCTTCACTCCATCATGAAGATGGCCTGTCTCGCGAAGTCCGTCAAGCAGTCTGGAGACTCCTCGTGCATTTCGGCCAAGCTCGTCAGCATTCCTCTTCTTAGAATCAATTTCCTCCAAGACAATGGCCGGAATGACAACCTCATTTTCTTCAAAGGCAAAAATCGCATTGGGATCATGCAGCAGTACATTCGTATCCAATACAAATATTTTTCTCATAGATATCCCCTCCACCGCTTGTCTTTGCAGCTATCTGTATTCACATACATATTTCTTTCCGCTCACGGGAAACTTAAAGACAGACATTATTTCCGAAAGGACGATCCAACATGCGAATGTGGCTGTGTTTATTATTGACGGTTATTCTTTTTACAGGCTGTGGAACAGCTTCACAAAAGGCATCACCCTCTCCTCAAGGTCAACAAGGCAATAAGCCGCGGGCTCAAAGCACTGTAAACGGCGGAAGGCCTGTTGCGAACAACGCGGGTACCAAAGGTCAGCTCGATAAGCAAGCCCATCTGGAAGAGCTCGTTATGCGGGTTCCGGGCGTCAAAGGCGCTCACTGCGTTATTATGGGCAATACGGCCGTTGTCGGCATTGATGTGGACGGCAAGCTGGAAAGAGCCCGCGTAGGAAATATCAAGTATACGGTAGCCGAAGCATTGCGGAAAGATCCGCAGGGTGCCGGTGCTATTGTTACCGCGGACATCGACCTGAACAACCGGATCGCGGAGATCGGCAACAAAATACGGGCAGGACATCCCGTATCTGGATTTGCGACGGAGCTAGCCGATATTATCGGACGGATTATGCCGCAAATGCCGAGAGATACAGTTCCGAGAACCGAAAACGATATCCAGGGACGCAAGCCGAGCTCGGGGAGCCATCCTTCCACTGAAAGTCACACCTATAAGTCCAAATCAAAAAAGAATACGCAGCAAAAGCGAAACATGCATATGGCCCCTAAGGGACAAAGATAGGACTAATTAAAAAAAAGCCCGGCGAAAAAAATTCGCTAGGCTTTTTTCATGGCTTCAAACACTTGAGCGTCCAGCATGTCCGCTGCACGGCGATCATAAACTTTATTGTACACAGGAGCAGAAACAAGCTGCGCTCCATAGAACAGAGCGTTGCGAACCGCCTCGATATGCACATCGAAGCAGCACATTTTGAAAGGAACTCCTCCAAGCGGATCTTGGGCAACGGACGCTCTGCCATTGATGGCATAGATTGTCCCTTCGCCAAAGACCGTAATCGTAACTTTGGGATTGGACTTAATATTTCCGACCAGCCGTGAACGATGGTCAAGCGCGAGGCGCAGCGTGGAATGATCAAGCGCATAGATCCAGGAAATAGCGCTTGAAGTCGGCCCGCCGGACTCGGCATCTACTGTGTTCAGCAGTACAAACATCTCGGACTGGAAAGCAGTGTATAACGGTTCGGATAACTGCGTGACGATCTCGGACATGAACCAGCCCTCCTATACAATCCTTCTATATGATTGTATTATAGCATGCTGCAAAACTTGCCTTCAATCATCAGTTGCCTGCTTTTGCCGGCTCGGTTTCCTCGGCATCATCGGCATTCGGCCTTATGCCGGCAAGCTCATCCTTAAGCGCTTGCTTGGCATTTTCGAACTCAGTAGCGTTTATATAGACGTATGGATTTTTCCATTGCCCCGTCACCGGCACAAATGCTACATTTTCCTTGGAAATATTCCAATAAGCCGAAATAATGTTCTTCATTTGCTTCGACTCCAAATCCGTCTCCATATTTTTGCCGACCGACTGAATTACTTTCCCTGCACCGAGAACGCCGTCTAAAGATTTAGCCTGGTCAATGAGTGCATGCAGCACTTCATTCTGGCGTCGGTTGCGGTCGAAATCATCGGAAGCCTTTGTCCGCGGACTGCAATTGGATTTGCGGTAGCGAACGTAGCCCAGCGCTTCTTCTCCCGATAGATGCTGCTGACCCTTCTTCAAATTAATGTTCGTATTATCCGCCCGGTCGCGGTAGCACATATCCGCGTCGACGTTAATATCGACGCCGCCAAGCGAATCAACAATATCGCGGAATCCTTGGAAATTCAATACGGTGACGTAATCGATATTGAGATCGAAATATTTGCTCATCATCGTTTTCATTTCATATTTGGCCGTTATTCCGGTTTTCTTCTCCTGGACGAGGAAGTTCGGGTAGAAATGGTTCAGCTTATTTGCCTTATAGCCCTTCAGCTCCAGCAGCGTATCCCGCGGAAGCGAGACGACGGTAGCCGATTTCGTCTCGGGATTCATGGCGATGACCATCATTACGTCGGTCAGATGCGTCTTCGTCTCAGGTCGATAGTCCGTACCCAAAAGCAGCATCGTCAGCGGCTTAACCTTGGCAGACTGCTCCGGCGCAACCTTCTCGTCAGTTCCTGTTTCTTCAATGACCTGATCCAGCGTTACGGACAAATATCCAACGTACATACCTACACCGAGTGCCGATACGATCATCAGCGTCAGTAGTATTCGTAAAAATATTTTAAAACCGCTAGCTTTTTTTTTCTTTTTGCGAGAGTTTTTTTTCGTTGATTTTTTATGGCTTCGCTCCCGAGGAGGCAGGCCACTACGTGTAGAACTCATGGATAAAAACACCTTTTTCATGTGAATTAGCAAATTAACCTATAGCCAATAAACGGATCGGCGCTTCAAAAGGTTACAGCTTGTTCTTTCATCCGGCCTTTACGGATTAGTTCCTCCGTCTCCTTCAACGACGGACGAGCCGTTCTTCTTGTTACGGCGCCCTTCCACAAAATAGCGGATGCGCACCATAAGCATAAGAACAACTGCGACCAGAAGACATTGGATAATCGGCAGCTTGTCAATTTGAAAGATGAGCAGCATGAAAGAGCCGATCGCCATCAACACGTACAGGATAACTTCTTTCCATAAGGGAAGCTTCTGCTGGGCACGAAATACCTTATTGTACACGAAAGTAACCAATACAAAAATGAGAATATACGCGATCACGGGGTGATCGGAAAACCATTGTTGCAACGCAGTTCCCTCCTTCGAGGCAGTAACGTAATTATTGTTGGCTTACAGCCCCTACTCTACCATTATAAGTTGGCTTCAGACATTTTGCGATGTTTTTCGGCACGCTCACGCTCGCTCTTGTTCAAAATTTTCTTCCGCAAGCGAATATTTTTCGGCGTAACCTCGCAGTATTCATCGTCATTGAGGTATTCCAGCGCCTGCTCCAAAGAGAAAAGCCGCGGCGTTTTCATTTTGACTGTTTCTTCCTTCGTTGCCGAACGAACGTTGGTAAGCTGCTTCTCTTTGCAAATGTTCACCACGATATCATTATCGCGGTTATGCTCGCCAACGATCATGCCTTCGTAAATCTCGCTGCCCGGCTCCAGGAACAAAATACCGCGATCTTCAATGGACAAAATGCCATACATGGTCGACACGCCGTTCTCACTCGATACAAGCACACCCTGATGACGTCCGCCGACTTGTCCGCCAACGAACGGCCCATAGCTGTCAAATGCGTGGTTCATGACCCCATAACCGCGAGTCAGCGTTAAGAAGTGCGTTCCATATCCGATCAACCCCCGGGCTGGAATAAGGAACTCCAGACGAACCTGGCCCGTGCCGTTATTGATCATGTTGACCATTTCGGCTTTGCGTGAGCCAAGACTCTCCATAACCGTTCCCATGTGCTCCTCCGGCACATCAATGAGCAAACGTTCGATCGGCTCCATTTTGACACCATCGATTTCTTTCACAATAACCTCCGGCTTGGAAACCTGAAGCTCGTATCCTTCTCTGCGCATATTCTCGATCAAAATCCCCAGATGAAGCTCCCCGCGTCCCGATACGATGAAGGCGTCAGGACTATCCGTCTCATCCACGCGCAGGGACACATCGGTCTCCAGCTCCTTCATCAGACGCTCGCGAAGCTTCCGGGAAGTGACCCATTTGCCTTCGCGTCCCGCGAACGGACTGTTGTTTACAAGGAACGTCATTTGCAGCGTCGGCTCGTCGATTTTAAGCACCGGCAAAGCTTCCGGATGGTTCGGATCGGCAATCGTCTCACCGATGTTAATATCTTTAATTCCTGCGATGGCGACAATATCGCCAGCACCGGCCTCGGCTATTTCAACCCGATTCAGGCCATTGAAGCCGAACAGCTTCTCAATCCGAGCGGATTTCTTACCGCCCTCGCGTGTCATGACAGTAACAGGCTGTCCTTGACGAATGACACCCCGATTCACTCGACCGATCGCGATGCGACCCAAATATTCGTTATAATCCATCAGGGTTACAAGGAATTGCAGCGGCTCTTCCACTTTCTCGGTCGGAGCTGGAATATGCTGGACAATCGTATCGTAGAGAGCCTGCATATTGCTGTCCTGCTGCTCTGGATCCAGGCTGGAAGTACCGTTCAAAGCGGAAGCATACACAACAGGGAATTCTAATTGCTCATCATTAGCCTCTAGCTCGATGAACAAATCAAGCACTTCATCGATCACTTCCGACGGCCGGGCGGCCGGACGATCGATCTTATTGACCACGACGATTGGAGTCAGCTGGTACTCCAGGGCTTTGCTAAGCACGAATTTCGTCTGCGGCATGCAGCCTTCGTAGGCGTCGACGACGAGCAGAACACCGTCAACCATTTTCATGATCCGTTCCACTTCTCCACCAAAGTCGGCGTGCCCTGGTGTATCGACAATGTTAATCAAGTAATCTTTGTACGTAATTGCCGTGTTCTTGGCCAAAATCGTAATACCCCGTTCGCGCTCCAAATCATTGGAGTCCATCACGCGCTCCTGCACGGCCTCATTATCTCGATAAATTCCGGACTGCTGGAGCAGCTTGTCAACTAATGTTGTTTTGCCATGATCTACGTGAGCGATAATGGCTATATTGCGAATATTGTTTCTTTCATGCATATCGTTTCTCCAAATCCTTTCATGTCTGTGTCTTTACTGCAGGTTGCCCTATTACCACCCAAAGAAGCGTCGGATGAAAAATTCCGACGCTAATCGTATCCTTAATATTATACGCAAAACCAGAAATAATTCAAGAACTTTCCAGAGATCTACCAGAGGCGGCGGCTATTCCCGCGGGCCACAATGAGCCAGATTCCTGCGACGATTAACACGATCGCCAACAAATAAACAAAGGAAAAGGAGAACATGCTCCAGCCCAGCAAAATAATAGACAAAGCTCCCAGGACTACAGCCGTCAATAGCATTCCGCTTTGACGCTGCGCTGCGTAGGCATAGTATTCAAACAACCCCACGGCGATGCCGAGTATGAACGCCGGCCACATTTTGTGAAACAGAAACGCCCAGCCCCAGATGATGCCAATAAAAAACAGGACAGAGTATACGACGAGAATACCTGCGGGCAGAAGCAGCTCTGAGGAACCTCTTCTGGAAAATACCCATAGATGCAGCAGAATGCCCGGAATTAATAAAATTAACGGCCAAAGCGCTTTTCCAAGAAAGCTGAATACTCCCCACTTTCCAAGCAAGATGATAACCCCGGCAGCCAAGATCAGTATTCCAGTCATAAGCTTGTTGTTGTCGGACATTCCGTCACTCACCTTCCGATTGACAATTAGGGACATGTCCATTGATTTTGTGACATCCCACCTAATTCCAGTTTATATGAAGATGGGCGAAAATGCCACTCCCTCATGCTGCCTTATAATTGTTAAGCCAACCGAACATAATAACAACCGCAGCAATGATTAACGGGATCCAGCCGTGCATACCGGGAAGCATTTCTGTCAAAAAGAAGCCTAATTTCGCATCCTTCAACATCATGTCTCCTGCTGTATAACCTAATATGCCCGCTCCGGCAAAGAGTAGTATCGGAAATCGCTGCAGCCAGTCCGTAATGATATTACTCCCCCAAATGACAATGGGTATACTGATAGCAATGCCTATAAGCAGTATCGCAAGATCACCGTCTGCCAAAGCCGCTATTGCCAGCACATTGTCCAGGCTCATGATGAAGTCGGCCACGAGTATCGTTTGAATCGCCTTCCAGATCGTGTCAGCGTATTTTTTATCAGAGTTATGCTCGCGGCGACGGAGAAGGTTAAAAGCAATCATAGCCAGCAGTAATCCTCCGACTGCTTGAATAAAGGGGATTTTTAACAAAATCGCCGCAAGCCAGGTTAGGATGCCTCGCATCAGCACCGCACCAAACGCTCCCCACCACACGGCTTGTTTACGCTGCTGAGGGGGAAGATTTTTACTGGCCATAGCAATAACAACTGCATTGTCGCCACTAAGCACTAAATTGATAATGAGGATTTCGGTTAACAACAACAAATGCTCCATTAGCTTATCCCTCCCTTACAGATGTATGAGAGGATGTGCCAAGCTATACCTTTTCTTTGTAAAATCGACACTGGACAAAAACCATTTTTAGTGAATTAATAATATCAATACCTGTTAAAAAAATAAGGAAGAAGTGACACCAGTGGAACTATTCAGCGCGGCTTTTTTTATCGCCTTGCTTAACATCATCTTTATCGATTTAATCCTGGCCGGAGATAATGCAATCGTAATCGGCATGGCAGCCAGAAGGCTGCCCGTCCATATACAGAAGAAAGCAATTATGTTAGGTACAGCCGGAGCGGTTCTGCTCCGCATCGTTGCCACGCTTATCGTCGTATGGCTGCTCAAAATTCCTTGGCTGTTGGCCATAGGCGGCGTTATGCTCGTCTACATCGCCTATAAAGTACTTGCCGACGATGGCGGCCATGAGACGATAGATGCGAAGGATTCGCTGTGGCCTGCAGTCAGAACGATCGTCATTGCCGATGCAGCCATGGGACTGGATAATGTCATCGCTGTTGCTGGAGCTTCCAAGCAGCATATGATTCTCGTCGTCCTTGGTCTATTGATCAGCGTCCCGATCGTCATTTGGGGAAGCACAATCTTCATCAAGCTGCTTGGGCGATTTCCGTGGATAGCCTATGTAGGGGCAGCCGTGCTGGCTTATACCGCTTCCCATATGATCACGGAAGAACCGCATTTGCTGCCTTTCTTTACGGACAAGCCCGTGCTTCGCTATCTGTTTATCGCTATGATTATCCTCGGCGTGCTGTGGGCCGGCTACACGTCAAGACAGCGCCAACGTCAACGGGAGCAAAACGATAAGCGTCCCTCCCGGCCAGCGACCCGCTAGACTCCTACAACGAACAAGGTTGCCTCTTTCTACCTGAGGCAACCTTGTTTATTTTCCCTATAGCTTAAGGATCCGGCAATTTTAAAACCACTTATCCTGAACGACCGGCTCTACTGCTGATCTTCTAACTACAGTCTCTCCCGGCTTGATCATAATCGTCTCAGTTCCAAGTACCGCTTCTTTGATTTGCTCTTCCAACTGAGGCAGGGATGCCTCAATCCGCTCGATCACATTCAAATTGGGATTCGTAGACGGAGATTTTGGCACAAACAAAGTACAGCAGTCTTCATAAGGCAGGATAGATAATTGGTATGTGCCAATTCGCTGAGCAAGACCGATAATATCCTCTTTATCGGTCGTCACTAACGGTCGCAGGATCGGCAGTGTGGTAGCCCGGCCGATGACGTTCATGCTGGCTAGTGTCTGGCTGGCGACCTGCCCTAGACTATCCCCGGTTACCAGGGCCAACGCTCCGTTTCGATCCGCTAGCGAGGAAGCGATCCGCAGCATGGCTCTGCGCATTAACGTAATCATCACATTCTCGTGACTGCCCTGCGCCAGGGTGGTCTGTATCTCTGTAAAAGGAACGAGATGGAGCTTAATTTGTCCATAGTATCCGGACAGCACCTGAGCAAGGTCAATGACCTTCTCCTCCGCTTTCTTACTCGTAAAGGGATAGCTGTGAAAATGCACGCATTCGATTTCCAGCCCGCGGCGCATCGCTGACCAGCCGGCAACAGGGCTATCGATTCCTCCGGACAGCAGCAGCATCGCTTTCCCATTCGTTCCTCTCGGGAATCCGCCCGCAGCCGGAACGACGTCGGAGAACAGATACGTTCCCTGCTCCCGAACCTCTATCCGCAGCTCAATTTCCGGATGATGAACATCGACTTTCAAATGAGGACATGCCTTCAGAATCGGCGAGCTTATGATTTGGTTCATTTCCTGAGAAGACACAGGAAACTTCTTCCACACCCGTCTTGCGTTTACTTTAAAGGTCGTTTCCTTGGTGATGTTCATGCTTTCGATAAAATCGATCGCCTGAGCGGTAATTTCCTCAATGTCCGAGCTAGCTACTTTTACCGGACTAATGGACGTTACCCCGAAAACATTCTTAAGGACATCGGTTATTTTTGTGGCGGACTCCCCGTTCAGCACGACATAGATCCGCCCGTATTCTTTTTTTATCTCAGTTGCAGGAAAGGCACGAAGCAAGTCCTGTACATGGGCTAAGGCTGCCTTTTCAAAGCGGGAACGATTTCTTCCCTTAACAGTGATTTCTCCGAAACGCAGCAAAAGCATATCATAGTGCAGCATATTAACAGTTTCCACCTTTCAATCTTTGCAGGCGCCCCATCGTATGCTCAATAGCGCTCAGCAGTTGTCTGACATCCTCTTCCGTATGCTCTTCCCCCAGACTGATGCGTATCCCTGATAAAGCACAGTCCATTTGTCGCTCCATGGCCAAAAGCACGCGGCTCGGTTCGCTTCGCTTCGAAGAGCAGGCGGATTGCGTAGAGACGAGGAATCCCTCCTCCTCCAGCATATGAAGCATCGTTTCCGCCTTCAGCCCCGGGCAGGAGAAATGAACGATATGCGGCGCTCCATGCCTGGAGGAATTCATCTCCAGCCCGGTCAACCGCTGCAAGCCCTCGCTCAATTCCTCGTTTAGCCTGGCTAAATGTTCAGCAAGAAAAGGCTGCCGTTCTGCCGCCAATCTGACGGCTTTGGCCATACCGACAATATAAGGGATATTCTCCGTGCCCGAGCGCAGCCCTCCTTCCTGACCGCCACCGGTCAGCAGCGGTTCAAGGCTTACTCCTTCCCGGACATACAGCAAGCCGATTCCCTTAGGCCCGCGGAATTTATGGGCGGATAGGCTATACAGATCAATCCGGCTGTCTCGAATGGACAGCGGCAGTTTGCCGAATCCTTGGACACCATCGACGTGAAACATAACCCGTGGATAAAGCTTCTTTAATGCTTGGCCAATTTCCGCAATCGGCTGAACCGCCCCTGTCTCATTATTTACATGCATGACGGATACAAGCACGGTATCCTCTTTTATGGCCGATAAGACATCCTCTGTACGCACAGTCCCATCGGCCTGCGCCGGAACATAAGCAACCTTACAGCCCTGCTTCTCCAGGTGCCGGCATGTTTCATATACGGAAGGATGCTCGATAGATGTAGTAACGATGTGGTTGCCGCGATGACGATACCCGGCCAATACGCCCCTGATCGCCATATTGTTGCTCTCGGTTGCTCCGGACGTAAATATAATTTCTTCCGGGCTCACCTGCAGAGCATTCGCGCATACCTCTCTAGCTTTGGACAGCAGCTTGCCGCTGTCTTCTCCCGAACGATGCAAGGAGGATGGATTCCCGAAATGCTGGGCCATCACTTCCGCAACCGTACGAATGACATCTTCATGGGGCGGGGTTGTCGCAGCATGATCAAAATACTTCATTTCATCCCCCTTAATCAGTGTAATCCTTATTTATTGTAACGGAATAATGGTCATGCCGTCATTGTCAAAAAAAAGACCAAATGGGAATTCGCAGCGCATCAGCGTTCTCCCAATTGATCTCTGACTAATTATATATCATTATATAAGGCCAGCCCTCGTTCAATCGTTATATTTCATATCTTGAACGAGCATTTTCGATCTTCATAATATAGTTCTGCGTTTCTTTCGGGAGCAAGTGCAGCTTCTCCATCAATTCCTGGTCATTGCTAATTCCCAAACGCTGGATTCGCCCCGGCCCCGCATTATAGGCTGCCAATGCCGTCTTCTCCTCACCGCCGAAGCGCTGCAGCTGATACGATAAGTAGCGGGTGCCCCCATCGATATTCTGAGCAGGGTCAAACGGATTGCTTACGCCCAAGCCTCTTGCCGTTCCATCCATTAGCTGCATTAACCCTTTGGCCCCGGCAGACGAGACAGCCTCTGCGTTAAAGGAGGACTCGGTCTCAATGATGGCCTTGATCAGACTCTCTGCAACGCCGTAAGCCCGGCTTGCACGAGTAATCAATTCGTCAATATTTCCTCCAGCACCTGCCGCTGCGGATATTCCCGCGGTTTGGAAAGAACCGTTAACAGGGGTGGCTTCCGTTTCACTGTACATCTGCTGCCCAATAATGTACCAAAGGGCATCTTCCATTGAGCCAGACAGCATTCGGCCGGCATCAGCCATGCTGCCCTGCGTCATCGCCTTCTCTTGCCCTTCCGCCGTCATTAATTCCTGCAGCAATATATCGAATAAAGAATCTCCGCTATCGGAAGAGGTTCTTTGAACAGAAGTACCTTGAAGGTCGATATCATTCATCATTTGGAGCTGGATGAGCTGTCCCATTGTGCGAGTATCGATTTCCATCTTAATTGACTCCTCTTTTTCCCATGGATTATATATCCTATATTTTACACTTGAAATGCGACAATAACCACCTTTTTTCGAAAATAATTTCTACCGGCAAAAAGACCTTCGTCTGTTAAGACGAAAGTCTGCAAAACAACACTTTTGGAGCAAACGAATTATCGAGTAAACGGAATAAGAAAGAAATAACTTAAGGCTGCGATTGCCCCTAAACCGATCGCCCAAGCTCCGGAAGTTCTGCTGCCCTGACTATAGGCGTAAAATCCCATCACCGCGGCAAGGGGGCCTAAAATAATCGACCATACAAACAAGGAAGCGATCCCCAGTCCTACGCCTACATAGCCGACAGTACGGCTGGCAGTGCCGGTATCATCGGCAGCACCATCCCGCTCGGCCTCACGATCTCCACGGGAGCTTTCGAACGTTCCTGTCGGAGCTACTTCAGCGGAATATTCCTCCTGATGGGTACGGCGGGGATAATCCACTCGCTCCGAATCGCCCGTATGCTCGTCGTCAAGCAATTCCACTTTATCCTTGTTGTCCTCCGTCATCTTCAACACCTCCGAGTATTATAGCTTTTCCTGCTTACGATGATTTTGGCTTAAACGTATGACAGCAAGTAGCAGCAGATGAGCTCGCAGTATCCTTATGCTCGCTATCGAATTCCTCGCCTGCGAATTCCGCATCGTATTTACGGTCCGCATGCTTATCGATATCGATCATAATCAGATCCGCATTACAATAATTTTGTTCTCCCCAATAGACGCAATTGGAGACGCTGCATTTAACAATCGGTTTATTGCCATTTGGCATTATGATCACCTCGCATTCATTTTCCCCCGACGAATGGACGGCTATGCGGCCGAATTAATGTCAAATCGATACAGGAGTCCAGGAATAAAATGAAGGGGAATTTCTCAACCTACAGTTACATGCAATTTACAGCAGGAGGGATGAGCCATGAAATGGGGTAGATGGGCCGCCATCGGATTGTCGGGAGCTGCAGCGATAGCGGTCTTATCGTTGTTCCCGTCCAGTAATCCAAGCCCGAAGCAGCAGATCAAGCAGCAAACGAAGCAGCAAATAATCGTTCCAAGGCCCGCTGAGGAGAAGCAGTTGAAGCAGCATATGCTGCGCCGAGACGTGACGGCCACGGAGAGACTGGCCAGGCTTGATGCCAAACAGCATTTAAAGACGCTGGCCGCAGGACTAAAGAATTCTTCGCCCTCCCACCTTACCGCCGATATACGGGAGCTGCAGAAGGGGCATAAGCAATTCCGTTCAATCATGCTGTACAGCCCTTCAGTCAAGAAGGATAAGCAGTTCCGCAGTTCTAATGAACGGACATCCCCGGAAATCCAGGAGCAGGTTAATTACTATGTCGGTTTGGCGCGTAAAGCGCTCCGTAAATCGGAATCCTACGAATCGCCGTCTTTTCCCGAGAAGGATCCTCATTTTTTCGTTGTTGCTGAGCCTTCCAAGCATAATAAAGATGGAATTATTGCCGTCATGGATACTCACATTTTAAAGCGCGTCAAGGAACACCAAGACAAAAATCTGCGCCTTATCCCCTACCCTAAAGAGGGGAAATACAAAATCGAATCGGTGCATAGCGATACCCTAAAAGATCTAACCGTCAAGACGGGCCATGACAACGAGAAAGCAAGCCATTACTATGAGCACGAAATCGTGGTGACTTTCGCTGATACCCCGTCAGAACGGCAGCTCGCCCAAATCCAATCAGACATTAAAGCCAAAAAAGCCAATAAACCGAAATCCATCCGTAATACCTATATTTTTCAATCTGAGACCATGAGCATGAACGAATTGAAAACATATTTCACCGAAAAATGGCGTCCCGCCTTTATCGAGCCGCATTACTTGTATTTAACGAATGAAATATTTCCTACTCCAGCTGCTGATACGCCGGAAATTCCCAACGATATGCTCTTCTCGGAATATCAGTGGAATTTGCCCATTATCGAAACGAATCGGGGCTGGAAATTATCCAAGGGCAGCAACGATGTCATCGTCGCCGTAGTAGATACAGGAGTAGATTTATATCATCCGGATTTGCAGGGACGGCTTCTAAAGGGATATAACGTAGTTGCCCCTGACGAGGAGCCCGTTGACGATGTGGGTCACGGCACGCATGTCGCCGGCATTATTTCAGCGAATGTCAACAATGGAGAAGGTATTGCGGGAATGATGTGGGGAGGCAAAATTCTGCCGGTTAAAGCGCTGGATAAGTCCGGCTCCGGCACGACCTATTCCGTAGCTCAAGGCATAATTTGGGCCGCGGATAACGGAGCCAAGGTCATCAACTTGAGCCTTGGCAATTACGCTGACGCCCAGTTTTTACATGAAGCGATCAAATATGCTTATGACAAGGATGTTGTTCTGGTCGCTGCGACTGGCAACGATAATACGGAGCGGCCGGGATACCCGGCAGCTTATCCCGAAGTATTGTCCGTATCGGCTACCGATTACAATTTGCAAAAAGCGTCGTTCTCCAATTACGGCGATTATGTCGATGTCGTTGCACCTGGGGAGAGCATTGCAAGCACGTACCCGGACAATCAGTATGCTGCGCTATCCGGTACGTCCATGGCAAGCCCCCATGTCGCGGCGCTAGCCGCTTTGATTCGCTCCGTGAATCCGGATTTAAAGAATACGGAAGTGATGGATATTATCCGCAATAATGTCATTGATCTTGGCGACCCCGGACACGATAATCTGTATGGCCATGGGCAGATCGATGTCTATGCGGCGCTGGAAGCCGCTGGAGGCAGCCCTGCCCCGCTTCAGCTATGGCCGCAGCATATTGACCAGAAGCTGCAGCGATTGTTAGAGGATACACGGACACGGTGACGTTAAATCACATAATTAAAAAGAAGATCGCTTGGCTGCCATGCGGCAAATGCTAGCGATCTTCTTTGATTGGTTGAGTAAGAACAGCGCAATGACTGTTCACAAATAAAGCTTGTTGCAGTGCTGAAAGTTTGCCATAAGCCGGGTTCTGTACTGTTCGCGGTGATCGGGAACTACCCTCCCGCTAATAAGCGACAATCATCTATCTAGGCCGTACATTACTGCACGGCTCCAGCGACCAACCTAGACGCGCTTCGGGCAAAAGCTGCTTGAACCTGTACAGGCGCAAGCTGCGTCTCATTAGGTCTTGCTCCAAGTGGGGTTTACCAGGAACGAAGTCACCAGCGTTCCTCGGGGTCTCTTACACCTCGGTTCCATCCTTGCCTGTGCACGCCTTGCGGCGGCCATCGGCGGTCCGTTTCTGTGGCACTATCCTTCGGCTCGCGCCGACTGGACATTATCCAGCACCCTGCCCTATGGAGCCCGGACTTTCCTCCCGCGGCCATTAAGCCGCCGGCGATTGTCTGTCAAACTTTCGAAGGCAACACTTGTTAGTATACAGGGATTGCCCCATAATCACAAGTATGAATCGCCACCAATCTCACCGTTTTATCCCAAGTTTTCAACGTTTTTGAATCAACGGAACCTAAATGGCTCTGTATCCACCGCCGACACATGAACCTTCGTCTCGTACTTATGCTCAGCAAGCTTATCCGCCAGCCAGTCCGCCACCTTCGGCTTCATGATCTTCTCGGCATTATGCCCTGGGTCAATCAGAGTAATGCCCGCCATCAGGGCGTCTTGGGCGGTATGATAATCAATGTCTCCAGTAACGAGCACATCCGCTCCGCGGAACTGAGCGTGCTTCCAATAGCGTCCCCCCGAACCGCCCACGACAGCGGCCTTTTTTATCTGCCGATTCAGATCCCCGATTACCCTTACGGCCGGAACATCCAGCTTCTCTTTTACCCGCTCAACAAACGCTTCCAGCGTAACAGGCTCCGCTATGCGTCCGACTCTTCCGAGTCCCAGTGTCCGTCCTTTAAGATCCATAGGATAAAGATCGTAGGCTACTTCCTCATAAGGATGTTTTTTGAGCATGGCCTGAATTACCTTGCTGCGGACACTATCCGTGATGATCGTCTCGATGCGGATCTCTTCGGCCCGCTCAAGCTTCCCCTGCTGACCCAGGTATGGATCAGTTCCTTCACGGGGCAGAAACGTGCCATAGCCCTCAACATTGAAGCTGCAATGACTATAATTGCCGATCCAGCCTGCCCCTGCATGAAGAATTGCATCCAGCACGGCCTGATGATGATCCTTTGGCACGAAGACGACCAGCTTGTATAGCTTATCCGTATGAATATCCTCAAGCGGAGCCGTATCCCCGATACCGAGCGCCTCAGCCATCCAGTCATTCATCCCGCCTTCGGTGACATCCAGATTCGTATGGCTGATATAGACGGCTATATCATTCTTGATTAGCTTCTCGTACACCTTCCCCATCGGCGTGTCAGTTTGCAGTCCGGTGAGCGGCCTGAAAATAATCGCATGGTGTGCGATAATGAGATCAACGTCCAGCGATATTGCCTCTTCCACAACCTCTTCATTTACATCCAAGGCAATAAGCACACTGCGAATTTCCTTCTGCAGCGTTCCAAGCTGCAGGCCGATTTTGTCGCCTTCCATGGCCACATGCTTCGGAGCTAGCTGCTCCATATATTGGATTACGGTTTGACCTTTGGCAAACATGCCAGCACCTCCTTCAGTTGCTTGATTAATAAGCTTAACTCCTGCTCTTTATTCCGGGAGGCCGGAAGCTGAGAGGCCGTAACGGAACGATGGATTTTCTCCAGCTTGGACAATTCGGAATTCCATTTACTTAGAAATACATCGCCAACTTGTGCAGTTAGCCGAGGCCCCATCAGCAATAGCAATTCCTTCGTTAGAGCTGCGCTGCCCGCATGGGCGTCTTGGCCCTGAAGCAGTCTGTCCCTATACAGCTCTTCATTCAGCTGGCCGGCATCAGATACCGCATCTGCCGTAATGATTTCGTATATTTTTCCGTCTTCAGCTAGGATCGCCTCATCCGTAATATGCCAATCATGATTCAGCAGCCAGCGTCTGACGAACTCCTCCCCCACATTAGGCTGCAGAATAAGCCGCCTCACTCCAGCAAGCTTATCTTTGCCAGCCTCCAAAATCGAGCTTATTAATGCACCGCCCATACCGGCTATCGTAATCGTATCCACTTCGCCAGGAGCAATCACTTGAAGCCCATCTCCCTTTCGTACAGATACCCTCTGGCTTAAGCCGGCTTCAGCCACTTGTCTCCTCGCGGCTTCGAGCGGACCCTCATTGACCTCTCCAGCGATAGCAGATACCGCTGCTTCATGCTTTACCGCCCATACCGGCAGAAGCGCATGATCCGAGCCGATATCCGCAAAACGACAGCCCGTCGGCAATCTGTCCGCGATAAGCTGTAATCTTGATGACAATTTCATCCGAGCAACTACTCCCTCCATCCAACAAATATCCACACCATTTCATTTGCAATGGGCCAGGAAAAAAGCTAAAATAAAAACAGCAAGAAAAACTAGGAAAAAAGTAAAAGTAATGGAAATTTTCGCAGCTTTTCTGAAAAAAAAGACCTTTCTGCTGCTGCAGAAGGGTCAAGGGTACACGACTATTCCAGGAAATCCTTCAACCGTTTACTGCGGCTCGGATGGCGAAGCTTGCGCAGTGCCTTTGCTTCGATTTGACGGATTCTTTCCCGCGTCACACCAAATACTTTGCCGACTTCCTCCAGCGTTCTCGTCCGGCCGTCATCAAGTCCGAAGCGCAGCCGAAGAACGTTCTCTTCACGCTCGGTCAGCGTATCCAGCACGTCCTCCAACTGTTCCTTCAGCAGCTCATATGCCGCGGCATCGGCTGGAGCCAAAGCCTCCTGATCCTCAATAAAATCACCCAAATGAGAGTCATCTTCCTCACCGATTGGCGTTTCTAACGAAACAGGCTCTTGGGCAATTTTCATAATCTCACGAACCTTCTCCACGCTGAGTTCCATTTCGGCAGCAATCTCTTCCGGCGTCGGTTCACGCCCGAGCTCCTGCAGCAATTGCCGGGATACTCGGATCAGCTTATTGATCGTCTCTACCATGTGAACCGGTATGCGAATCGTTCTAGCCTGGTCGGCAATCGCCCGCGTAATGGCCTGACGAATCCACCATGTAGCATAGGTACTGAACTTAAAGCCCTTCTTAAAGTCGAATTTCTCCACCGCTTTAATCAGACCCATATTTCCTTCTTGAATCAAATCCAGGAAGAGCATTCCGCGGCCTACATAACGCTTTGCGATACTAACCACGAGTCTGAGGTTAGCTTCTGCCAGACGTCGTTTCGCTTCCTCATCACCGTTCTCAATGCGTTTAGCCAATTCAATTTCATCGTCAGCAGACAGCAGAGGCACTCTGCCGATTTCCTTCAAATACATACGCACCGGATCGTTGATTTTGATTCCGGGAGGTAATGCCAAATCGTCGTCAAAGCTAAATTCATCGCCGTCTCCGCGACCCTCGTCATCACTGCTGCGATGGGTAAGCTCTTCATCGCTGTCATTTGCTACATCTATTCCCAAATCCCCCAAATGCTCGAAAAACTCGTCCATTTGCTCAGGATCCTGATCAAAAGGCGAAAGCTTCTCCATAATCTCTTTATACGTCAATGAAGATCTTTTCTTGCCTAGTTCAATCAGCTGGTCTTTAACCTGATCCAAAGTCAGTTCCGTTTCAGATTCCGTATGCTGATCATTCGCCATACTTGACTCCCTCCTCCCTAGAAACATCCGCGAAAATTCATCCAGCTATTGTCTCTCTAGGGCTATAATCTCACTTGCAATTTGTGCCGCTCGCAGAAAATCCCCGGCACGCTCTGCCGAAACCATTTCTTCCTTCTTACGCTGGATTTGGGCCTGCAGTGGAACCCGCTGAATTTCCCGGATGCAATCGTCCAGCTCCTGAGTCGTCCATTCCTCCGGAGTATCCATCATCGCGATGGACGTAACGGCTTGCTCCAGCCGGTCATCCTGCAAGGATGATATAAAACGGCTGACATCCGGTTCCTTTCCCCCTGCGTAATAGGCGTATAGATAAGCAGCAATCGCCGCATGATCATTGATGTTAAAACTATCTCCAAGACGATCCCCCACATAGCGGGCAACTTCTTCATCCTGAAGCATAAAGGATAACAATCTCCGTTCCGCGACATGATAAGCAGGCAGCAAAGTGGGCATCGATGCCTTGCCTTTTTTATGCCTAACATTATTCCACCTTTTGGCGTTATTATCCCCATGGGATGACCTTTTTTGCATGTCTTGGCGGAATTGGTTGCATTCCTGTTTCAAGCTATCGAATGAAACCTGCAGCTCGGCAGACAATTCCTTCAAATAAATCTCCCGTTCTGTCGGCGACGGCAGAGGCGCGATAACTTCCAATGCATCTTTGATGTAAGCGACCTTTCCATCTTCTTCTAGCAGTATATGGTTTTTTCTCAGATATATAAGCTTAAATTTAACCGCTGAAACAGCGCCATCCAAGACTTGTATTCTGAACCTCTCAGCCCCGTATTTTTGAATGAATTCATCAGGGTCAAGTCCTTCACTAAGCAGTGAAATTTTGATCTGGAAGCCTGCGGCCTCCAATATAGGAATACTCTTCAAGGCTGCGGCCTGACCGGCATTGTCGCCGTCATAACACACGATGATTTCGTCTGCGAGAGTCCTCATCATGCTGGCATGGCTTTCGGTCAGCGCGGTTCCCATCGTGGCAACCCCGTTATGGACACCCGCCTCCCATGCGCTGATGACATCGCCATAACCTTCGAATAATACGATTTGGCGCGACTTGCGGATTTCCGTCTTGGCCTGGTGAAGATTATAGAGCGTTCGGCTCTTGGTGAATAACCTGCTCTCCGGGGAGTTTAAATACTTCGGTTGGCCTTCCCCGAGAATTCGGCCTGCAAAAGCAATCACTTTACCGCTTCGATTGTGCAGCGGAAAAATGATCCGGTCGCGAAAGCGGTCAACAAATCCTGATCCGTCTTGCTTGGACGATAGTAAACCGCCTTTTTCCATCGCGCTGAGATCAAATGACCGTTTGTCCAAAAACTGAACAAGCGTATCCCAGCGTGCCGGGGCGTAACCGATTTGGAATGTGTCGATAGCCTTATCGCTAAACCCCCTTGACTTCAAATAGTCCATGGCTGGTTTGCCATGCTCTGTATTTTTCAGTAGAAAATGATACAGCTTGGAAGACCATTCGTGGGCCTGCAGTAATTGTTCCATCTCGCGGCTAACAGGGGCACCCCCTGGCCGAAAGGCTGTATCCTCAAAAGGGATATGGGCCTCTTCCGCCATGGCTCTGACAGCTTCGGGGAAGGATAGTCCTTCGATTTCCATCCTGAATCTGATGGCATTTCCGCCTTTGCCACAGCCATAGCAATGGAACATTTGCCGTTCGGGCGTCACCGTAAAAGACGGCGTCTTCTCCGAATGAAAAGGGCAAAGGCCTTTCATATATTTGCCCTGTTTAGTAAGATGAACGTGCTTGCCTACCGTATCGACGATATCATGCTGCTGCAAGACCGCCTCGATGATCTCCTCCGGAATGCTTCGTCCGGTACTCATCCAAACCACCTTCATCTCTAAATAACACGTAAATAGTAATTCGCTAAAATTGTACATTCTCCTGCATATCTCGCAAAACTTTTGACAACACATCGATAAACTTTTGACGATCATCGTCCGTAAAGGGCTTCGGCCCTTTGAAATAACGCCCGCCGCGCCTAGCTTTTGCATGATGATGACGACGCTCCAGCAAATAATCAATGTTGCCGGAATGATACTCTTCACCCCTAGGCGACAAGATCCGGCAGGATTTGGCAATAGCCAAAGCTGCCAGTCCATAATCCTGAGTGACTACGACATCGTTTCTCGCGATATGGTTGGCAATGTACAAATCCGCGCTTTGCTGGCTTCGGTCAACCTGAACAACGGTAACCCCCTCGACCTGCTTGATCACATGGTCGTAGGAGGATACCATCAGTACACCAACTCCGAACTTTACAGCTATATCAACAATTTCAGCCTTAACGGGACAGGAGTCCCCGTCAACGACAATTCGTGTATTCATCAGACTCCGATCCTTTAATTTGGTATTATGCCCAAACCAGCTTGCTGAAATCGGCAAATATTCTTAGGTCTTCATCAATCGCTTTAAGCAGAGCTAGACGATTGGCGCGAACCGTTTCATCTTCAGCCATGACCATGACTTTATCGAAGAACAAGGTAATATCGCTTTTTAACCCGGAAATCAATTGCAAAGCCTTGACCGCGTCCCGCTGCTCCAATGCCTCCCGGTATTCTGCCGTCACAGATTTCCATGCTTCGTAAAGTTGTGATTCCGCTTGCTCATTCAATAAATCCGAGCGCACTTTCCCAGAAGATGCCTTGGCCGCCAAATTGCTGACTCTTCCAAACGATTCGACCGTCGTTTTGAAATCATCTTGACGGTTCACTGCAGCCATCAGCGTTTCCCCTCTGGCCACAACGGATACTACATCATCGTAACCCGCAGAAATGACCGCATCAACGACATCGTAACGGACATGATCGGACAGCGTCTTCTTAATGCGCAGACCGAAGAAATCCGTCAGGTCTTTCAAAATCTCATCCTTTGTGCGCTTTAAATCATGGAAATGCTGATGCGTTTCCAAGGCGATATCGAACAGCACGGGAAGCGCAAGCGAGAGCTTATGCTCCAGAATGATCTGTACGATTCCTGCAGCCTGACGGCGAAGCCCATACGGATCCTGCGATCCCGTCGGAACGATGCCAATAGAGAAGCAGCCTGCGATTGTATCGATTTTGTCGGCGATGCTGACGATTGAGCCGACTTCGGAGCCTGGAACCCCATCGCCGGCAAATCTAGGCTGATAATGCTCAAAAACAGCTTTTGCCACAGCATCCGACTCTCCGGCTTTGCGCGCGTAATCTTCACCCATCACGCCCTGGAGTTCAGGGAACTCGTATACCATTTGGGTAACGAGATCAAATTTACAAATTTCCGCAGTACGGTTCACCGCTTCGGCCGTTCCTGTATCGGTTTCAAGTACTGCAGCCAGCTTTTCCGCATTGCGCCGAATCCGGCGAACTTTATCGCCGACCGTGCCAAGCTCTTCATGGAAAACAATGCTCTCCAGCTTCGATAAAGCGTCTTTAATAGCCAGCTTCTGATCCTCTTCATAGAAGAATTTAGCATCAGACAGCCGGGCCCGAAGCACCTTCTCATTTCCTTTGGCGATGACATCAAGATGATCGGCATTGCCGTTGCGTACCGTAACGAAATAAGGCAGAAGCTCCCCTTGATCATTTAAAACCGGGAAATAACGCTGATGCTCACGCATCGAAGTGATCAGCACGTCCTGCGGAATATGCAGGAAGGATTCCTCGAACGTTCCGTAGAGCACCGTCGGCGTCTCTACAAGGAACAGCACTTCTTCCAGCAGGTCTTCCTTCACTGAAATATTCCAGCCCTGCTCTTTAGCCAAGCCATCAATTTGCTGCTGAATCATGGCCTGCCGCTCGTTCACATCAGCAATAACATGGCCTTTGCGCAGCGCCTCCACATAATCCGCCGGCTGCCCGATTGTGATCTCTCCAGCGAGAAAACGGTGTCCGCGCGTAACATTGCCAGACTTTACGCCCGCAATTTCAATATCGATAATCTCGCTGCCTAGCAGCGCTACCATCCAACGGATCGGCCGTACGAATTTAAAATCATAGCTGCCCCAGCGCATATTTTTCGGGAAATTCATCGCATGAAGAATGTCCGATAATCCCCCCGCTATGATGGAGGAAGTCTCAACTCCCGTTTGGCTTTTGCTTACATAGACGTACTCCGTCCCCCCGAGCTCTTTAAAGGTGAATTGCTCCGGGCTTGCTCCTTGGCTGCGAGCAAAACCAAGCGCGGCCTTGCTCCACTGTCCATTTTCGTCCAGGGCGATTTTACGGGAAGGCCCTTTGACCTCCTCATGAACATCCTCCTGTTTCTCTGCCACCTCATTAACGAGTACGGCCAGGCGGCGAGGCGTCGCATAAACGACAACATCCCCATGCTGGATCAGATGTTCGTCAAGCCATTTTGCCGTCCGGTCTCTCAGCTGCTCCATAGCACCGCGAATGAAGCGGGCCGGCATTTCCTCAAGCCCGATTTCAAACAACAAATCTTTAGCCATGGATTTCGCCCCCTTTCTTCAGCATTGGGAATCCAAGCTTCTCTCGCTCCTCTAAATACGTCGCTGCCACCTGACGGGCCAAATTACGCACGCGCGTAATATATCCTGTCCGCTCCGTCACGCTGATCGCGCCGCGCGCATCAAGCAGATTGAACGTATGCGAGCATTTCAGGACGTAATCATAGGCCGGAAATACGAGATGCTGCTCCATTGCCTTGGACGCTTCCTGTTCATACATATTAAATAAAGTAAACAGCATTTTTACATCCGAGGTCTCGAACGTGTACTTGGAGTGCTCGTACTCCGGCTGATGGAATACATCGCCATACGTTGTTTCGTTAACCCACTCGAGGTCGAATACGTTCTCCTTCTCCTGAATATAAGAAGCGAGCCGTTCCATGCCGTACGTAATTTCTACGGCCACCGGGTTCGTTTCGATCCCGCCGACCTGCTGGAAATACGTGAACTGCGTAATTTCCATCCCGTCAAGCCAGACTTCCCAGCCCAATCCCCAAGCGCCAAGACCTGGATGCTCCCAGTTATCCTCAACGAAGCGGATATCATGTTCAAGCGGGTTAATGCCAAGCCGCTTCAAGCTCTCCAAATAAATTTCCTGAATATTGTCAGGCGACGGCTTCAAAATAACCTGGAACTGGTGATGCTGGTACAGTCGATTCGGATTCTCCCCGTAACGGCCGTCCGCCGGTCTGCGGGAAGGCTCTACATAAGCGACGTTCCAAGGCTCCGGCCCGATCGAACGCAAAAATGTCATCGGGTTGAGCGTACCGGCACCCTTCTCCACATCGTACGGCTGCACGACGATGCAATTCTGCTCCGCCCAGAACTGCTGCAGCGTTAGTATCATTTGCTGAAAATTCATGAACCACAACTCCTTCACACTTGTTCGTGTTCAGCCCGCAGTAAAATGACGTGCAAAAAGCTCCCGTCACCTACGCCTGCTGTTCAGACGTAGGGACGAGAGCTGTTAATTCCCGCGGTTCCACCCTACTTGATTTGCATTACAGCAGGCTGCTAAACCAGCTGCCGCTTGTGCAAAATCCGCTTTTTCACGATCGTTTCCGTACTCCTGGGCCGCCCTTTCATGAGTCTCTCCGGCTCGGGCTTCCACCATCCCCGACTCGCTAATCCGGTTTAAGATCGCATTACTTTTCCCATTCAACGCACGAGTCTCTAATAAGAGAAATCTTTTCTATAATACATGAATAACGAATATAAAGTCAAATTTCATATTTGTCTAATTGATCAAGGAAATTCCTGGATTTCAACTGCAAGCCAAGCTGCATATCGATGAAGGCGCGCATGACCTTTTTTAACTCTGCCTTGGTCACTTCCCTCACCTCGACGTTGCCGAGGCGGCGAAGATCCATGCGCTCAAACAGCGATAGCAGCTTGAATGTGCCCGGCGCAACCGTCATTGCCGCGGGATCATGATGCCTGCAGCTTCGGCACAGTCTTCCTCCAAGTCGCGGGCTGATATAATGCGTATCGTCCTGCCGCCCGCACGACAGACACTCCTCAATGACAGGGCCGTATCCGGCTGCCTGCAATATTTTCATCTCGAATAAATGAATGACGATCTCCGGATCTTTGCCGGCGGAAAGTCCATCCAGGCAAGCCTTGAGCTGATTGAACCAGAAGCTCCCGACCTCTTCATCCTGCAGTGTTCGATCCAGAAGCTCGCAAGCATAAGAAGCATAGGCCGCTAGGTATAAATCTTCACGTAAAGAAAAGTGAGATTCTATAATCTCACCTTGATTAAGCGTTCCAAGACCTTCTTTCTGCCTATAGAACGTATATTCACCATAAGTAAATGGCTGAGTCAGAGCAGCATGACGACTCTTGACCTTCTTAGCCCCGCGGGCGAGAACTCCGATCTTGCCATGCGTTGCTGTGCACAGCGTAATGATCTTATTTCCCTCACCATAATCCATGCTGCGGATGACGATTCCTTCCACCCTGTATAGCATGTTTCTCCCCCAAGCCTGCTTTTATGTTACAGCGGAGCCGCGTCTATATCCTGTTCCGCAGCGTCCAGCTCTGCGGCTGCCGCCGCTTCTTCTGCTGAATCGCTGCCAGCTTCCTTGTAGAGCATGTAAGCATCGACATCTCCAGTCATCGCAAAATACTTCCACGAAAAATCTCGCAATCGTATTCATCCTTTCTTCGGAAATGAAGCTGCGTTTATGAAGAATAGGATGGCTCAGCGAGCCTGAACTATGTGATGTAATAACTACCATAACTGTCAGGAATAAAACAGCGGGCTAGGCATCTCGATGAAATCCGAGATCCTTCAAAATCCGTTCCTGATTTCGCCAGTCCTTTTTCACTTTGACCCAAAGCTCAAGAAAGATTTTTGAGCCCAGCAAATTTTGAATATCCTGTCTGGCTTGCTTGCCGACTTCCTTTAGCAGCGCGCCTTGCTTGCCGATAATGATCCCCTTCTGGGAGTCCCGCTCTACGAAAATAACTGCCGAAATGTAAACGACGCCGTTATCTTCGACCCTCATGTCTTCGATCGTTACCGCAATGGAATGCGGCACTTCCTCGCGCGTTAAATGCAGGATTTTCTCGCGAATCAATTCCGCGCAGACAAATTGCTCTGGATGATCCGTAATTTGATCCTCCGGATAATATTGCGGCCCCTCCGGCAAATATTTGCCGATTTGTTCAAGCAGCGTAGTGACGTTATTTCCAAGCATTGCGGAAATCGGCACGATTTCTGCAAAGTCGTACAGATCGCGATACTGTTCGATCATCGGCAGCAGCTGTTCGGGCTCGATCCGGTCGATCTTGTTCATGACAAGGATGACCGGAGTGTTTACGTCCTTTAAACGCTCAATAATATAGCGGTCTCCTCCGCCCAGTCCCTCGGATGCATCGACGAGGAACAATACAGCTTCCACTTCGCCTAACGTATTCAGAGCAGTCGTGTTCATATAGTCCCCAAGCTTCGATTGGCGCTTATGAATGCCCGGAGTATCCAGAAATACGATCTGCATGTCTTCTGTCGTGTATACGCCATGTATTTTGTTCCGTGTCGTCTGCGGCTTGTCGGACATAATTGCAATTTTCTGGCCGATAATGTGATTCATCAAGGTTGATTTGCCCACATTCGGCCTGCCGACAATTGCCACAAACCCGGATTTAAATTTTGTTTTCGCCATTTCGTCTAGTCCTTTCTATTCGTGCGATACTACGACTTCTGTAAGTCTGCGGGGCCGAAAGCATGAGGCAGCAGCTCCGCAACCGTGGTTTCCCTAACATCGCCCTGCATATTGCCAAGGATCACGGACATGTCCGGACTGCACAGCTCCAGCATAACCTGACGACATACCCCGCATGGCGCAATGGGCTCATCCGTCTCGCCAATGACAGCGAGCGCACGGAAGCTTCCCGGAGCCAGGCCATCCGCCACGGCACGGAATAACGCTGTACGCTCCGCACAATTTGTCGGCCCGTAAGCCGCGTTCTCAATATTGCAACCATGATGAACATGACCATCTCCATCAAGCAGCGCGGCACCGACCGCAAAGCCCGAATAGGGCGTATACGCTGCAGCCCGTGCTTTAATCGCTTCTAAGAGCAAATTCGTGCTATCCATTGTCGTCATCTCCTCAGGCATTAAAATAACAAGCCTTGGTCATTGCATCTACGCTATGGAAATTACTGAAAATAAGCCATCACGGGCTCATAAAATAACAAGCAGCCAACGCACACTGCAACAATCGCCATGACAAGCACGGCACCGGCCGCCGTATCCTTTGCCGTCTTTGCAAGGGGATGCCACTCCGGCGAGACGAGATCCACTACGGCTTCCAGTGCCGTGTTCACCAGCTCCGCCGCGATGACGAGGCCAATAACGATAAGCAGAACGGCAATATCACGCCCTGGAAGCCGAAAATACATAGCGGCCAGCATTACAACGGTGGCGGCCAGCAAATGTACCCTCATATTCCGCTCCGACTTGATCGCCGACACGATTCCTTCCGCTGCATACCGGAAAGTGTCGCTCCTTTTCGGTGCGGGCTTCATTAGCGGGTTAGCCCTGCCTGGGCGAGAACCGCTTCCTGCTTGCTCATCATCTCCGCTTCGCTCGCTTCATCCTGGTGATCGTAGCCAAGCAGATGCAGGAAGCCATGGACGAATAAAAATCCGATTTCCCGGTATAGGGAATGGCCGTACTCTTCACTTTGGGCTTGTGCCGTTTCCACCGAAATAATGATATCTCCGAGCATGTCGCCAAAGCCGTCCAGTTCTTCGCCTTCTTCCAGCTCGTAGACAATCTCCTGCTCTTCTTCCACCGATTCATTCATGGCAAAAGAGAGCACGTCCGTTGGCCGGTCAATCCCCCGGTATTCCCGATTGAGCGCATGAATCTCTTCATCAGTTACAAAAGTCAGAGCGACTTCGCCTTCAGTGACTCCTTCGGCCTCTCCCGCTTTTTGCAGCAGCGTATTCAGCAGCTCTATTAAATCATTCCCGATTTCGAGGATTTCTTGCTCATTATTGCATTCGAGCTGTAGCGCCATCGCTTTCTTGCCCCCCGTCTTTCTCTCCGTTGCTTACTTTTTTAATTTCTTCCGGATACTCGATCCGCGAATGGAATATTCCCATTACGGTCTCTTTCAAGGTCTGAGCAATGATATCCAGCTCTCTCATCGTCAGATCGCATTCGTTAAATTGATGGTCGTCGAGACGGCTCTTGATGATTTTCTCAATCATCGTCTCAACCTGTTCCACGGTAGGCTTCCGCAAAGATCGAACCGCGGCCTCTACGCTATCGGCAATGCCGACCACGGCCGCTTCCTTCGACTGGGCTTTCGGCCCCGGATAACGGAAGTCCTCCTCCGTGAAGTCCGGTTCAATGCCCTGCTCTTCCGCCAACCTCAACGCCTTATGATAAAAATAATGCAAGAAGGTCGTTCCATGATGCTGCTCCGCAATGTCACGGATCGGCTTCGGCAGCTTGTAATCCTTCTGCATCTCCACCCCGTCACGGGCATGCGCGATAATAATCGATTTACTAAGCTTAGGATCGATAAAATCATGCGGATTTTCCATATTGTTCTGATTTTCAATGAAATAGCTTGGACGTTTGGTTTTACCGATATCATGATAATACGAGCCCACCCGGCACAGCAGCCCGTTTGCTCCGATGGCTTCCGCCGCCGCCTCCGACAAATTGCCGACCATGACGCTATGGTGATACGTTCCCGGAGTCTCCGTAAGCAGCTTGCGCAGCAAAGGATGGTTCGGATTGGACAGCTCGACCAGCTTTAAGGCAGAAAGAATGCCGAAGGTGACCTCGAAGAACGGCATGAGGCCGATCACGAGAATCGTCGTCAGCAGTCCGCCCGCCACGGCAAATCCAATGGCATAAAGCGTACTGGATTCCGTCCAGCCGTTATTATCGACCAGAATCAGCGTAAATACCGCAAGCGCACCAAACAGCGTAATCATGATCCCTGCCTTGAGCAGCGTCGACCGCTGGCTGGCTCGATGGATTGCGAAAATAGCCGCAAAAGAAATAACAACAGCGAAAAATCCGAATTGAAAATCGAAAATTTGCCCTTTATGCACATTAAGAATAATACTGGCCAGTATACTGAACAATATAGAACAAATATAAGCCAAAGACATGTCGAGCAGCAGCGTAATCAGCATCGCTCCTACCGCGACAGGCGCAATATAGCCAATATAGGGCCGCTGTTCATTTTGTACGATGTTGACTACGTGCATCGATAGAATCGTAATCAAAATAATAAGCAGCAGCATGACGAACTGCGCATTATTGTATTTGAAACGGCTAACCCCTTCCGACTGGCGGATATACATGATCAGGCCGACCGCCAGCAGCGAAGACAGAATAACCAGGCCGAATTGCGGCCAGTAGTTCACTTCATCCTTTAGCAGTCCGTTCTTTTCCAGTAAGGAGTACATTTCCGGGGTAATTTTCTCCCCTTTTTGCACCAGTACATCCCCCTGCTTGATAAATACGGTCGGCGTATTCTCTCGCGCCTCGACCTTGGCGGCTTTGGTCGCTTCCTCGTCATAGAACTTGTTCGCCGTAATCACAAGCCGGGCCAGCTCCTGGACGACCTCGCGAGAAACACGCTTGCTCAGCGAACTGGTGCTCACCAGCTCCGCAACCTTGGCACGCGCCGTCTGGGCATCCACGATCTGATCCGTGGTCAGCCGAGCTACAATATCGGCAGCCACAGGCTTCATTTCATTAATATCTTCTGGCGTTAGCCTGGGTATCTTAATAAACGTCTCTTCAGATATCTGATAAGCCTGCTCGCTGATCCGCTCGTTCACTTCTTCGAACAGCTTCTCGGAATAACTTGGCGAATTTCGGTTGTTCCGAATAAAATTCTGGATATGATCCTCGACCCGCTGAGGCAGCTCCTCGTGGTAAATTTTAATTTTGTCCTCGGTCGACACCTGGTCATCCTGATTAAGGCGGAAAATCCGGTCAAGCATTTGCCCTACGAGAGCCTCATTACGCAGCGGCAGAATCGTGTAGACCTGTCCTACTTTTTCGGCCGCTTCCTCCTGCGCCTTCAGCGTTGCTTTCGTATCCGGAATTTCCATCGGTGCCAAGATTTCTTTGTCGCTCGGCAGCCCGACGGCGATATCATAGGTTTCTGGCAGCAGCTTAGGCGCCAAACTAGCATAGAACATAATAATAAGCAGCGCAAACAGAACATAGCGTACAGATACGCTATGTTTCCATCCGGCTGTTCGGGATTGCAGCATTTTACCTTTTTGCATTTCGTTTGAGGTCATAGTGACAGCCCTCCTGAAAAATTTAAAGCCCGGCAACCTTATATTTAAACATTTAGAGTAGATACGAGATTATGATCGGTTTAACAGCAGGTTCCAAGCCGGTCGGATTAACCCTGATTTTCAGCAGCACGGTCATAAGCAACAATAATTTTCTGTACTAGCGAATGACGCACAACGTCCGATTCCGTAAAATAGACGAACCCGATTTCTTCGATCTCTTGCAAAATATTCCTCGCTTCAATCAGCCCGGACTTTTTCCCTTTCGGCAAATCGATTTGCGTTACGTCACCGGTGATCACCATTTTAGAGCCGAAGCCAAGACGGGTCAGGAACATCTTCATTTGCTCTGGCGTCGTATTTTGAGCCTCGTCCAAAATAATAAAAGAATCGTCGAGTGTTCGACCGCGCATGTAAGCCAGCGGCGCAATCTCAATCAGGCCGCGCTCCAAAGCTTTGGCCGTTTGCTCAGGCCCCATCACATCATATAACGCATCGTACAAAGGACGTAAATAAGGATCTACCTTTTCCTGCAAATCACCTGGCAAAAATCCAAGGTTCTCTCCCGCTTCTACCGCAGGCCGGGTAAGAATAATCCGTTTGACCGTGCCTTCCTTAAGCGCTGCAATCGCTAGGACGACCGCTAAATAGGTTTTACCCGTACCTGCAGGGCCGACCCCAAATACGATGTCACGCTTCTTAATCGTCGTCACATAATGCTTCTGTCCAATCGTTTTGACCCGAATCGGCTTTCCCCGATAGGTTACAGCAATTTCACCCTTGTATAAATCAAGCAATTGATCGGCACGAAGCTCCTTTGCCAGATCGATGGCGTAGAGCACGTCCCTTTCCGTCAAAATATAACCGTTACGAACCAGCTCCAGCAGAACTTCAAACAGCTGCTGAGCGATTTCCACCTGACGGGCTTCGCCGCGAATCGATATCTCCGACTCCCGTAAAACGATTCCAGCATTCAAGCTGCTCTCGACCAGCTTCAGGAACGTATCCTGCGGGCCGAATAGCGATAACCCTTCCGATGCATTTTGTAATGTAATTTTTGTATGCGAAATTTGTTCTGACAAATAGACTCATTCTCCTTGCTCATGTACTATCGGAAGTTCTTCCGCTATATCCTGCTCTACTTCAAAAAGCACTTTCATATAAACTTTACCATTGTCTGACTTCTCATGCAAAATTTTTTGACTCACAATCTTGGATTCGACACCATGTTTCGCATAAATGTCCCTTAAAGCCCTTTCAATCCCGTCTTCTTTTGCTTGTTTTGCCGAGAGCTTCAATTGAATTTCCGTCGTTTCCAGCAGCTTCTCGCTCATCCAGCCGATCGGCAGCTTCCAGCTTCTCCAGGTCAGCGGGTCAAGCTCGCTCAAGGTTTGGAATTGGGCAAACTGGACGCTGCCGTATCCGGTAATTTGGACGGCGGTCTTGCCAAAGTACAAATAACCCCTTACCTTTTTTTCACCGGTATACACATTTTGCTTCCGCACAAGAGGCACCTCGATATTGTATTCATGCCAGACGATTCCTTTGATCTCTCCCTTAGCGACAACATAGCTGTTCCCTTGAATACCGGCAATGAGCACCTGCCCCTTTCTGACTCGCTCATGCTTTTTTACCTCGGGCTGCCCTCTCTCGGCATAAATGTTCGTAATAATAGCATCAGAGCTGCTGATGAGATGGCTGGGGCTATGCAAGGATTGTTCCTTCGGACGGGTTGCTTCAACGACTTGGATCGTAATGCGCGTACCGCTGCGGGAGACGCCAACCCAGGATGTTCCCGGCAGCTTGCGCGTTAATTCAGCCGATAACTTGTCCTGCTTTTGCATGCGGAATATCCATTGAAAAGGATAGATTCCTTCTTCGCGGGCAGCCATCAGCACATCTTCGGTCGGTATTTTTTCATTTCCTTGTACTTCAATATCCCATACAAGAGAAGACAGAGCAAATATAATAGCTATAAATAAGGCAAAGCCGACGATAAAAATTTTACGCCGCCACAGCCTGAGCATGATGAAAGGCATTCCGGCACGACGCTTTACGGACATTCTGCAGCCTGTCCGCTTTAACAACGGGCGGAGGGAGAAATAGTCGTTCAGTTGGACGTTCATCTCCATCTTCCGCTCCGGCAGGGCACGGACATTCCATATCTCTATGCCCTCCTTGGCCAGCTCATTGATCAGCCTTTCGAGATGCTCGCCGCGGACAACAATAGTCACACTGCCGCGCAGACGGGACAAGACAGATGGTTTCACGCGATTCACTCCTCCACTCCCAAATATTTAATGCCGGAAATCCGGCCTTCAATAATGACTTCCTCGGGCATGATTGCCTTGATCACAAGCTCTGCCCCCTCCACCGTCAGCATCCCCTGCTTTAGCTCAAGATGCAGCTCATCCGGAGAGAAGTGAACCACCCCTTGATGATTCTCGATTAGCAGCTGCTTGTTGCCGATCAGAGTGAGCCTCGGTAAATCGAATACGAGATCTCCCGGCAAGTCGAGCGCTTCGACCGCCCATTTGCGAATTTTCCGTGATAGCTGGCTCATTTCAGGCAACCCTCCTTCCCCTACCCTACAAAATATGCGCTCAAAGATGAATTTATGAGAACCGGAGCAAAAAGGGCGGAGCAGGCTGAACTATTTAACGAGTACTCCTCTTCATCAAGTTCAGTTTGGAGTTCTCTATTATCCATCTGAATTTATCCATCAAATTTAAATATAAGGAATCGGGCTAACGCTCTTGCCCCTTTAGCGGCAGTTGCGATAATATTACGAAATTTCAAATTGTTCTTGCTTATTAGAAGGGGCCCATGCTCCAAGCCCCCTACTGAAATCGTAAACAAAGTGTTCCCTTCCTGATCCCTCACGAGGTAGAGAAGCATGCTGGACTGAAGCATAAATGCACAAAACAAAAAACACCCTCTACAATCGTAGAAGGTGTTCGTTTGCGTATGCTATTGCAAAAGCTGCTGAACTGCCTGATTCACGAGCTTGCCGTCAGCCCGGCCTTTGACCTTGGGCATTAGCGCGCTCATGACTTTCCCGATATCTGCCTTCGAAGAAGCACCGGTTTCCTGGATGGTCTGCTGTACAATGACTTTAATTTCTTCTTCTGTAAGCTGTTCAGGAAGGTATACGGCAATAATCTCAGCTTCAGCTTTGACATTTGCAGCAAGATCATCGCGACCTGCTTTTTCAAATTCTTGGAGGGCATCTTTGCGCTGTTTGATTTCACGACTTAGGATATCAAGCACTTCATTATCGTTCAAAGGTCTTTTCAGATCTATTTCAAGATTCTTGATCGTAGCACGAACCATTCGAATGGTGGAGAGTTTGAACTTGTCTTGACTCTTCATCGCTTGCTTCATATCTTCGTTCAATCGCTCGCTAAGATTCATGGTAGCTAATTCCTCCTAAAACTTTCTCTTACGAGCAGCCTCGGACTTTTTCTTGCGCTTTACGCTTGGCTTTTCATAATGCTTGCGTTTCTTCACCTCAGCCAATACGCCATCCTTTGCGATGGAACGCTTAAAGCGACGAAGTGCAGCATCAATTGTCTCGTTTTTGCGAACTTTAGTTTCAGACACCAGTTTTCCCTCCCTCCGACCAGACCGTCCAAGAGCATAACACGGTTCATCACTCTTCATTATAGGGGAAAAATAAATAGGGTGTCAACCAAACACCTAGTTTTTATCTTTCATTTTCACCATTAAATTTTTAGATAGCGTGTGAATCAGAACTTTGAACAAGCGCCCCTAGTTTCGCGCCGCCGATCAAATGATAGTGGATGTGGTAAACGGCTTGTCCACTGTCGGGGCCGCAGTTGTTGATCAGGCGATAGCCAGTCTCGGCAACTCCCAGCTTTTTGGCGGTTTCCTGAGCAATACGGTGCAGCTCTCCCATCATGGCGTAATCCTCAGGCCCCACATCGTTCATCGTCGCAATATGTTTCTTGGGAATAATCAGTACATGCGTGGGCGCCGCAGGCTGAATATCATGGAATACGAGAAAAGTATCATCTTCGTAGACTTTGTTTGAAGGAATTGATCCATTTGCGATTTTGCAAAACAAACAATTTTCCATTTTCCACTGCCTCCTACAAATATATATGTACCATCATACCTAAAATTAGCAAAAAAAAGAAGCACCCTGCTCCCTCGAAGTCGAGTTCGCTGGTCGCACGGACGTATTGGCCCAAAAAATATCTCTGTCACCAATACGTCCGACGGGGTGCTTGCAAAATGATGTCGGCTAACTGTAGTATAACAGCCGGGTGAAGCTGTATCTGTGATGTACATCACGCTTCCAAAAATGTTTTTTTACCTGCTGAAAACCTGCTGCACATTGCAAACGCTACAAACTTTCCAGCATAACCTGCGAGCCTTCTCCACCGCTTTCCGCGGGTATGACGATCAGCTTGCGGGCTAATCTAGCACGAAGCTCGGCCACATGGCTTATAATACCAACCGACAGATGGTCATGGTGAAGATGCTCCAAAGAAGTAATCACCGTATCCAGCAGCTCTGGATCCAAGGTTCCAAACCCTTCATCCAGGAAGAAAAACTGCAGCGGATACTGACCGCGAAGCTGGATCTGCGCGGATAGAGCCAAAGCCAACGCCAGGGAGGTAAGGAAGGTCTCGCCGCCCGAGAGAGTAGCTACCGGCCGCTTCACTCCGCCGTTTGCATCATCGCAAATAACAAACCCGCCGCCGGAGTCGCATTCGAGCGCGTATCTCTGGTTCGTGAGGAATCTCAGACGCTGTGACGCAGCCTGGCTGACGTACATCAACTGCTCCTCTGCTACGTATTCTACGAATGCATTCCCGCGGAGAGAGGATTGGAGCTTGGAGAGGAGCCCTGCTTCGTGCTCTCGCTTCAAGCGGTTTTTCTCGAGCTCCTGCCAGCGGACATGTCTTTTTTCCAAATCCTCCAAATCACGCTGAGACCTAGCCTTCAACTGCAATGCCGCCTCGTCCTGCTCCTTAGCCTGTCGGAGAGTTTCGGAGCACTCCTGCCATTCCTCTTCCGTCACATTTCGGCCTTCCAGCTTAACCTCAAGCTCTTTGAGATTAATCATCAGCTCACGCTCGGCATCCCGGTGAGATTGGATTTGTTGCTCTAAAGATCTCATCCGTTCCTCGTCCATGACAGCCTCAGAGGCTTGCTGCTCGTTATCAAACGGCGAGGCTGCAAGCTCGGCCTGCCACTGCCCCCGCAGCTTCGCCTCCTGCTCCTGAGCCGCCAAGGCTGCTTGCTGCGCCAATACGTCTGCCTGGCTGCACCGCTGGCGTTCCGCTTCCGCCTCCGCTTGACGGCGTTTGCCCGCTTCAGCCTGTGTCCGCAGCAGCTCCATGCGCTGACGGGTATTTTGAAGTAAAGCATCAACGGATTCATCGCCGATCCAAGTCGTTAAGCGCGCCTTTTTATCACGGAGTAAATCCAGTTTCCCCTGTTCTTGAATGTCCCATTGGAACAGCGATTTATCAAGCTCGGCAATGTCGCGCTGCAGCTGGGCGATGCTTGCAGTTTTCTCCTCGATAAAGGGGATGCTGAGAGCTAAACGCTGCTTAATATCCTCTGTTCTATGATCCCGCTCGTGAATTTGCTCCATACGGGCTGGAGCATCCTCCGGAGAAAGATCCGGATGCTCTTGAAACCATTCCTTTTCAAGCTTAGCCAGCTCGTCCCGACATATGCGGCTGTTCTGGGAGGACTGCTCGGCTAATGCGGCCAGAGAGCCTGCCTCAGCTTTTACAGAAGCCTGCTTGGTCTGTATCTCGGTTAGTTTATGGTTTAGTGATTTGGCGTGCCGTTCAAAATCCTCGAACTCCTTGTGCCAGTTGGTTCGCCCACTCATCAGATCCTCGTGTTGCTGTACTAGCACAGTTATCGTCTGCGGTGAGTCACCATCCGGCTCTAGTTCAAGTAGATTTGCTGCAGTAGTTTGCGGTAGAGCGGCATTCGCTGCAGCAGCTTCCCGGTACCCTGCAAAAACCGGTGAATCTTCATTGTCCTTGTCCTGCCCTTGAACCTGAGCCTCTAGAACGCCTAACAAACTGCTAAAAGCGTCCGCATCTCTGGATACCGCATAACGAAGGTCGCGTGCCTGTGCCAGCAAGCCCCCAAGCTTCTCCAGCTCTGCATCGCCCGAAATCAGGCCGCTAGCATCGAAATTCGAAGCAGCGGGCAATGGATGCTCTGTCGAGCCGCACACCGGACAAGGCTGGCCGCTGCGGAGCGCCTCGGCCAAGCGCAATGACCAATGATGCTCATCCCGCTCTTTGGCGGAACGCTTCAAAACCGCCTCATGACGCTCTATGCGCTCTTCAAGCTGCTCCGTCGCGGCTTGAAGCCCTGCCAGCTTCTCTCGGGCTTGCCAGGCTCTCTCGATCAGAGCGAGCCGTTCCTCATTGTAACCCGCTTCCTCTTTAGTCAACGCCTCCAGACGGCAGCTCGCATCTCTAGACTGCTGCAAGTGCTTGCTCTCATCCGCCTCCGCCTTGTTCAACGCTTCGCGGGCAGTGTTCATGATCTGCTGGCGGGAAATCGCGTCTTGCATGCGCCGGCGATCGGAGGCCTTCACCTCATTCTGCTTCAGCTGCTCTTCCAGCTCCTGCTTGCGCTGCTGCGCCTTGGCCAGCAGCTGCTCCTGCTTGTGCAGCTCTTCGCCGAGCTGCCGGTGCTGCGCGCTTCCCTGCTCACGCTTCGTCTGGAGGTGCTTCGCCTCCGCCTGCAGCTGATCGCACTCCGCCTGCAGCACCTTCGCCTGCTCGAGCTGATCCAGCCGCAGCAGCAGCACCGGCTCCTCGCGACCAAGCTCGGCCGCAGCCGTCTCCGCGGCCTCTATCGCGGCGCGAGCGCTGCTCGCCGCGGCCTCTGCGGCCTCGCGGGCTTGGCCCGCTGCGGCTGCTCGCGAGGCCGCTAGCTGCTGCGCCTCCTTCCAGGCCGTCAATGTCGGCCTGATCCGCTCCGCAGCCGCCGCCGCCGCAAGCCGCGCCTCCTGCTCGGCCACGGCGCCGCCACGCTCGCGCAGAGCCGCCAGCTGCGCGGTGCGAGCGCTGTGCTCCAGGCTCAGCTCGCGTACCTTCGCGAGCTGGTCGCTGCGCTGCTGCGCCAAGCCCAGCTCGCGCCGGCGCGTCTCGGCCAGCGCCGCAGCCGCCTTCAGCGCTGCCTCGGCTTCGCGCAGCGCAGTCTCCGATGCGTCGCCGAGCCCCTGCTGCTCCGCAGCGAGCTCCTTGAGCGCATTATCGTTCTCCTTCACTTTGCGGCTCAATTTCTGAGCGAGCAAATCGCCGTATTTTTCCAGGTGGAACAGGCGCTGCAGCATAGCTCTGCGCTCCGCTCCCTTCAAGGAGAGAAATTCGGAAAATTTTCCCTGCGGCAGGACGACAGCCCGAGTAAAATCATCCATTTTAAGCCCGATTTTCTCCTCGACGCAGCGTGTGACATCAGCAAGCTTATCGGCCACAACCTTCTCGCCCTCAGGCGTTATTTCAATGAAGCGGCTAATCGTGTTGCTGACCGAGATATCGCTTTGACGCTTGAAGCGGCGCTCTACCCGATAGCGCTCCTCGCCCTGCGCCGAAATCAATTCAAAGGTGAAAGCCACGAACAGCGAATCCTCTGAATGATTCATAATTCCCTGCGTTCCTCCCGAGGCACGGCCTACTTTGCCATACATCGCTAAAGTAATCG
This sequence comes from Paenibacillus lentus, assembly GCF_042714055.1. Lineage (GTDB taxonomy): Bacteria > Bacillota > Bacilli > Paenibacillales > Paenibacillaceae > Fontibacillus > Fontibacillus lentus_A. Next base: position 171,747 of record NZ_JBHGVC010000003.1, on the reverse strand, counting down.
CATCGAGAATCGTTGACTTCCCGCTCCCAGTGGGGCCGAATATGCCGAACAGCCCCGTGTCGCACAGAGCCGTAAAATCGATTTCCTGCATGCTCCGGTAGCTCTGAAGACCGGATAACTTAAGAGATATCGGCTTCATACTTCCTCCTCCTCTTCGTGACCAACCGCTCCTTCATCCGCTACAAGCGACATAAACAGCTCCACAAGCTCTTCCTCCGGCTCCGCTCCGCCGCTCTGCCGCTGATAAAATTTACGAAACAGCTCGTGCACCGGCATTTGGGCGCGCGAGGCAACCGCAAGCTCCTCATTCCGTCCCGGATAAATCGGGCGGATATGTACGATTCCTTCATGAGCTTTGCGAAGTGCCTGGATATCGCTCATCGACATCGCTTCGGTCAGGCTGATTTCAAGATCGATAAAGGCAGTTCTGTCTCGTCCCTCTTCAAGCCAGCGATGGGCTTCCTCCAAGCCCCCGCGGCATGTCCACCGCACCAGTGGACGGCCGCTGCTTAGATGTAGCTCCTCTGCCGCCGGCACAGCGCCGGGCGCTATATCAAGCAGCATGACGGACTTCGCCTGCCCAGCCTCCGAGAAGCTGTAGGCAAGCGGCGAGCCGCTATAACGGATCAACCCCTTGCCCTTAACCAGCTGCGGACGATGCAAATGCCCCAGTGCCGTATACTGCGCTCCAACATCAAGGGCCGAAGGGTCTACGGTATATGCGCCGCCGACCTGAATCGGACGCTCGGAGTCCGATTCTACCCCGCCGAGCACATAAATATGGCTCATCGCAAGGTTTACGGTATCCGCCCGAAATTCGCCGGCCAATTGACGCATGAGCTTTCCGACCTTGGCGCTGTATGCCAAGCGAAGCTCCCGCTCATCCCCGTCTTCAGCCAACAGCTCGGCTAATCTTGCCTCCGATGGATAGGGCAGGGCGGCGATGATCGCCTGTTCCCCGCTTCGCGGAACATCTACGGTTACGCTTCGGGAAGTGGGAAGGCCGACTAGCGTAATCCCTCGCTGCGAAACAAGCGGAGAGACGGCGGAAATACGCTCCGGCTGGTCATGATTTCCGGCAATGACGACAAGCTGGCAGCCATTGTCATTCAGACGGGCCACAGTATCATAGAACAATCCCTCGGCAGCAGCCGGCGGGTTTACGCTGTCGTACACATCACCGGCCATCAAAATCATATCGACCTGCTGGTCGCGTGTCAGACGTACGAGCTCGTCCATGAACAGCTCCTGCTCCTTAAAGCGGCTGCGTCCTTCCAGCGTGCGTCCTAGATGCCAGTCCCCCGTATGCAAAATACGCATTGCCTGTTCCCCCTCTTTATTGAAACTCTTTTCTAATCCTACAACTTGACCGTTTCTCCGTTATCGAAAAAGTACAGCCATTTTTCATCGACTGCACGGCCCATGATTTGCTTGATGGCTTTAGCATAAAGCTCGAGTTGAAAGCGATAGGTTTCTGCCAAACCGGACACGCCTCCAAGATGCTCCAGAACACGGTCACTCTTGTAATCCAGCAAATACAGCTTATCGCCGATGGCGAAAAGACAGTCGATGATCCCTTGAATGAGCACGGTCTCCCCTTCAAGCTGTTGGAGAGTGAATTCTCCCATTTCCGAGATCCCCGCCGGCTCTGGCGACTCCCCTTCTATCGCCGTATCCGGGCCGTAACCAAAGCCATTGGCAGGCGGAGCGAATCGCGGATAAGCCTCTTCCACAGGCAAGCCGTAGCTAAACGGCATTTCACGCCTGATCCAGTCAGCCTGACGAAGCAAAGCACCCAGCGGACTCCGCAAAAAGTCGGCAACCCGGGAAACATCCATTTCCCTGCTCTGCTCCTGCGACATGATCTGCCGCTCGACAAGCTGCTGCAGTGTTTGGTGCACGATCTCCTCATTCGCCTGCCCGGCAAAAGGAAGATGCTGCATAAGCATATGATAAGCCGTACCCCGTTCGGTCGGCGTCATTCGCTTCTCCTCCATGAATTTCGGACGGCGTAAGTACAGCTTGTCCTCCGCCTTCTCATCGAGTATGTTTCGCCGTTCAAGACGCGCTTCCTCCGCAGCGAACCAATCCATCGGCGGCTCTTCCTGCATCGCCAGCAGCGCCTTCATTTCAGTGACCGAGGTTTTGGCCGAGATGCGTCCGGCCATCTCGTAAGGATATCGCCAATCCAGCCGGGCTTGAACGGCGGCATTATACTCCGTCGCCTCTGCTGACCGGACGGCAACAGGCCCGCCCGACACTAGCGCCTGCAGCGCTGCCTTCTCCTCCGGCGACCATTCCTTCGTCGCCGCAGCTTGCGCGCCGCCGATGGCGAATTGTTCGGCCGCTATGAAGCCGATCACCCAATCTGGTGCGCTTGTGACATCATAACCCGGGGCAGGGCTCGGCAATCCGGCATATTCCCGCAATTGCCCGGCAGCGGGGTGACGGATCAGCGAAGGGCCGATCCAATCCAAATAACTGCGCCCTCGCGCGATTAAATAGTCCGGAAGCCGCTCGGTCTCGTTCTCCAGAATGCCTCCCCATGACTCTGCCGATTTTCCTAAATCCTTTACAGTCGATATAAGTATGAGCTTGTCTTTAGGCCTTGTCAGCGCCACATACAGCACCCTGATCTCCTCTGCCAGCAGCTCCAGTTGCGCCCGGCGGCGAATCGCCAGGTTCGGTAGCGTAGGATAGCTTACCCTCGTAGTCTCATCTACAAATTTCGGCCCGTACCCCATTTCCTTATGCATTAAAAACGGCGTATTCAAATCCTGCCGATTGAACATTTTTGACAAGCCGGCTACAAATACAACGGGAAACTCCAGCCCCTTGCTTTTATGGATGGTCATGATCCGAACCGCATCTTCCTGCTCACCGGCGGAAGCCGCTGCTCCAAGATCGCCGCCGCTTTCCCGCAGCCTTGTAATATATCTTAAGAAGCGAAACAAACCTCGCGAGGCCGAGGATTTCTCGAATTGCCTGGCACGGTCAAGAAGGGCCCGCAAATTGCTCTGCCGCTGCGCCCCTCCCGGCAAGCCTCCAGCCCAATCCAAAAATCCGGTTTGCCGGTAAATGTCCCAAATCAGGTCGCCCAGTTCACCCTCCCTGGCTTTATTTCGCCAAGCCTCCAGCTGCTCCGTACAAGCGATCAGCCTGGCTTTGAGTCCACTGGATTTTGATCCTCCTGCAGCCTCTAAATGTATCCCAAGATCTTTCTCGGCAACAACCGGGAAAATCGCATCGAATTCATTTGCTTCTGCATCTGCCGTTAAGGCTGCCTGATCCAGCCCCTCTTCCGAAGCATCGATCGCTGAGGCGTTCATCGGTTCCAACGCGCTGTCCTCCTGGGCAATAAAGGCTTGCAAAGCTCCGTAAAAATTACTCCTTGGTGCAGCCAAGCGAATTTCGGCCAGTTCCTCCTCGGACAGATTATAGAGAGGAGAGCGAAGCACGGCCGCTAGAGGAATATCCTGCATCGGATTATCGATCACTTGAAGCAGGGAGAGCATCGTCTCCACCTCCGAGGCTTCAAAATAGCCCTGGCTCAGCTCACCGTAAGCCGGAATCCCCTCCATTCTCAGCTCCTCCATCATCGCAGGCGCCCAGCTTAAGGTTGAGCGCAGCAAAATGACCATATCCCGGTATTCCACGGGGCGCAATTCCTTCAAGTGCTTATCATATATGCGTAATGGCTTCTGGCGCATTTCCCGGATCTTGGCCGCAATAGCCCGGGCTTCCAGGCGTACTGCCTCCAAATCAGCAAGCTCCTCCTCGATCATCGACCCAGCCCCGTCGCCTTCCGCTCCTGGCGTCTCGCCCTCCTGAGCTGTATCGCCGCTACGATCAATCAACAGCAGCTCGGGACGATAATCTTCTCCCGTATTCTCGGGATAGCCTTCCCCGTAAACGAGCTCTGAACGTGAGTCGTACGATATTTCCGCAACACGCTCATTCATGACTTGGCGGAACAGATAATTGACGGCATCGATCACTTCCCGCCGGCTGCGGAAGTTGCGGGCAAGGTCAATTTTAAGCCCTTCCGCCCCGGCATCCTCGCCATAGCTCCGATATTTTTGCAGGAATAGCCCAGGCTCGGCCAACCTGAATCTATAGATGCTCTGTTTAACATCCCCTACCATAAAACGGTTCCCCGGCTCTCTTCGCGAAATAAGCCGGACGATATCTTCCTGAACCGTGTTCGTATCCTGATATTCGTCCAGGAGCACCTCTTCGAATTGCTGTTGATATTCAAGCGCAGCATCCGAAGGAAGATTCCTGCCCGGAGCCGAGTCTGGATGGCGCAATATTTGCAAGCAATAGTGCTCCAGGTCGGAGAAATCAAGCCAGCCTTTAGCCGTTTTGTCCTTCCTGTACCGCTCGGCAAATTCAATGACAAAAGAAGACAGCTCGGCCATGAGCGGAGCCATTTGATTCATCTCATCCAGGAAGTCCTCCGGAGAACGGCCAAATAGCTGCGTACGCAGTTCGGTGAGCGTCTTCTTCGCTTCCTCGCGCAGCGCCTTAACCCGCTCCTGCAGCACGGGATCAGTCTGATCCTTCTTGCAGGGCTTCAGTTTGCCGAATGCGACACTATTAAATTGTCCATGCAGCTGAGACCAAAGCCCCTTATTTACGGGAGCCAGCATGAGCTCAACCATGGTGATGTCCTCTTCCAGCGTGCTCGCATAAGGCTGCGGGCCGCCAGGGGACAAGGCAAGCGTCTGCGCCTGGCGCAATAGCTGCGCAGCACCCTCCAGCGTCAGCTTCGTGTCGCTTAAAATGCTGCTGACCCAAGTGCTCTTCTCCAGGGCTTCTAGGCTCGGGGCAGCAAATACTCCTGCGGCCTGCTGGAGCCAAAAGTCCGGCCATGGATGGCTCCGGGAAAAATCGTACAATTTCTGAACCAGCGAAAATACAGCATCATCGCTGCGTTCCCCGCCAAACCAATCGACTAACCGCAAAAAAGGACTCCCTTCCTGCAGGGTCGCATATTTCTCCTCAAAAAGCTCCTCCAGCACTTCCTGACGGAGCAAGGCTGTCTCGCTTTCGGAGGCGATGCGAAATCCGGGATCCAGCGGAATCAGCGTATAGTACCGCTGGATCACTTCCATACAGAAAGAGTGAAGGGTCGTAATCGAAGCTCGGCCCAGCATCGCGAGCTGCCGTCCCAGATGCTCATTGTCAGGATTCCGGGCCAGCTCTTTCTCCAGCGCTTCGCGGATGCGCTGCCGCATTTCCGAAGCTGCCGCCTTGGTAAAGGTGGCGACAAGCAGACGATCCACGCTAAGCGGATGTTCTGTATTGCACAGCTTTTGTATAATGCGTTCCACAAGCACCGCCGTTTTGCCGGAGCCAGCCGCTGCCGCGATCAGCATATTGCTGCCGGACAGCGAGATCGCTCTCCACTGATCATCGCTCCAGTAGCTGCCTGGAGGCTTCGGTATGCTCATCTCAGCCCCTCCTCTCCGCCGTTTTGTTCGAACAGCTCCCAGAGCTTATCTTTACCTGGCTTGCTCAGCACATGGTAAGCGGCCCCCTCCACCGATTCATCGAAGCGGCAAACCGGCTTAAAGGCGCAATGGGTACAAGCTGTCTCATGACCTAACCGATAGGGCGTAATGCGCACATCCCCGTCCGTAATTCTCGTTCCGATTTCCGTTATCGCCTGCCGAACTGAACGCAGCAGCTTGTACCACTGCTCTTCGGTGGCGACGGAAGCGCTGCTGTAGAAGCCTCCGTCAGCCTTAACGGCAACTGGCAGAATATCGGAATATCCTTTATCAAGCACGCTATCCATCTTGGAGATCACATCGCGATCCGCAAGCAGCAGCCCTTTCATTTTGAATCGCTTCAGCATCTCCAGCTCAGCTTGCTCCGGACTCAGGCTATTGCTGCTTTGCAGCAGCGGATTATGGACATGGAAATATAGGGTGCCTGCAGGCAAGGCCCGTTCTCCGAGCCATGCCTCGGCCGACGTAAGCAGTACGTCGAGATAAGTGAGCATTTGCAGCGACAAGCCGTAATACACCTCGTGCAGCTTTAAATCCGTCTGACTTGATTTATAATCAATGACCCGCAGCAGTATCCCTTGCTCTCCCTCAGCCACGTCAACACGGTCAATCCGCCCGACAATCTCCATCACGCATCCGTTCGGAAGCTCGAACGTGAGCGGAGGCAAAGCTTGTCCCGGCCCAAAATCCAGCTCCAAGCCGATCGGCTCAAAGCTGCCTCTTCTGGATTGTTCGCCGAGAATAACGGAGGCACGGCCGACGATATTTTTCAGTTTGCGTGAAATATAGCCGTAACGCTTCGAGCTCAGCAATATTTCGCCCTGCAGCTTCGGCGCAATCCGATCGACGGCGATTTCCGCCTCTTCCAAGCACTGCTCTGGGGTCAAGCTCCCCCAGCTTCGGTTCTGCTCTTTGAATGTCATCGCCATCGAGCTTAGCGCCGCATGGAACAGCTGTCCGATGTCAGGCGCCTTCAACCGGTAAATTTGCCGTTCCTTTAGCCTCAAGCCATGTGATGCGAAATGCGAAAACGGACAAGCCGAGAATTTCTCCATTCTCGATACGCTGGTTCGAAGGCGTTTACCGTACAATCTGCGGCTCGTGGCAGGAGTAAGCCCCCGGACCCGGTTGCGATAGTCAAGCGAGCCGAGCAGATGGGTAACCTTCCCGTCCCAATCTTGACGGGCCTTATACCAGCCCAGAACACTCCACCATACAGGTGAAATAGGCTCACCGCTTCTCCATAACCGCAATTGGTCAATGAGAAGGGATAATGTCGGCTCTGGCCGACTGACATACTTAAGCTGCTCCTCCTCGCTATCCGTCGCTGCCGGTGCTTCGGCTAAAAATTGCTCGGACAGGCTTGGGAAAATGTTTCTCACATGCCGAATAACTTCGGAGGGCAACAGCGCCTTCCCCTCTTCATCTGCCAGCGGATAGCTCAGCCATAACGAGTGGCTCGCAGCCGATAAAGCTTCATAAATGAGAAAGCGCTCGTCAAGCAGCCTCCGCGTCAACCCAGGAGCAAGCTCGATGCCGATTTCGGAGAGCCGTAACCTCTCCTGATCGCTGAGCACGCCTTCTTCCTGTAAATTAGCGGGCATGATGCCTTCGTTAATACCGAGCAGGAACAGGTGCTTGACATGACTGGAGCGCGTCCGATCCGTACTTCCGATCAACACCTGATCCAGAGACGGGGGAACCAGCGACAGCTTAAGATCCTGCAAGCCCGTCTCCATGATTCCGATAAAAATATCCAAGCTAAGCTCCTCTTCCCCCATCATTTCTACGATCTGATCGAGAAGATCAAGGACGGAGCTCCACAGCTGGCGATGCTCCATCGCTTCCTGCGGCTGTCCTTTGCGCTGGGCTTCGTGAGCCAGCTTGTCCAGGCGGTGAGCCGCTTCGACATCCTCAAGCAGTCTGTAGACAGCGGTACACATTTCGCGAGCATTCCGGCTCCGCTTCAATCTCGTCTCAAAAGCCGAAAGCGGCGTTACGACTGCCTCCCGGCAGCGTTCCAGCAGGTGCATAGCCTCCATCTCCGCCAGCTCAGCCGAATTATCGGGTACCTCTAGCGAAAGACTGGGCGCTCCCTTCCATGGGCGGCCATCGGTCCAGCGATAACCATGAATTCCGCTGGCTAATACATAATTTTCAAGCTGATCCATATGGCTTCGCGTCAAGCTGCCATCCAGCGGCAGCAGAAATTCGCTTTTGACGCAGCGAAAGACATCCTCATACTTCCAAAACTTCAATACAACGTCCATGGCTCCCCGAATCAGCTCCACCATAGGGTGGTACAGCACACTTCGCTTCTGGTCTAAGAAGTAGGGAATGCCATACTCCTCGAATATCGGGCCGATAAGATGATCATAGTCCTCTAAATTTCTGACGAATAAAGCCATATCCCGCCATCTCGCTCCCTGCTCTCTGGCCAAAGCAACCATAGCCCGTACGGCTCCTTCCGTCTCCGTGCGCCGACTGCCCGCCGAGTGTAAAGACAAGGAGGAGGATAAATCCGCCGGTGCCCCTGCTCCCTTCCACGGAATCCGACGCTCATATGCGAGTTCCAGATGAGACAATGTCTCATTGTCCCTGAAACGTGGAAAAGGACGAGTGCCAAGCACCTCCGCCGCCTTCGCCTCAATTCCGTATTCCTCAGCGAGCGTACGAAGCTTCATGTACGTGATTGCCGTGGAATGGAACAGATTGAGCTCATGCGGCGCGACCCCATCATCGTAAGGACGATCCAAGGTAAGAGATACCGTCATAGAGGAGGCCATCGCCATCAGTGCGCCGATGGCTTTGTATTCCTGGGGGGTAAAGGATTGAAATCCATCGATCCATATGTCAGCTCCGCGAAGGTAGGCTGATTTCGAGGCACCCTCTGCCAGCTTAACGACATGATCCTCCGCATCTATGTAAAGCTTGGATAATTCCTGGTCAAACTCGCGGTAAATAATGCTTAAATCATGAAGCTTATCACGCAGAAGCGGCGATTCGCCGTCCGCTTTTTCCAATAGTTCCCCATATTTATCCAGCTCCGAGAAGTCGGCATCATACTTCTTAAGCTCGCTATATAAAGAATTGATCCGATCGATTAAGCCAAGCTGATCCCCGGACTGCTTGTACAGCTTCAGCTCTTTCCGGTGTCTGCGCATGATTTTGTAGAGGAGCATCTTCTTGCCCTCTTCACTGATCGGTATAAGCGCCGAACCGCCGGTTTCCTGCATGACCCGCAGAGCTAACCGGTGAAAGCCAAGCACCTGGACTCTGACCGTGCCATACAACTGCTCTGACTGCACAATCGCGCGTTCAATCTGAAAAGTTCCCTGCTCTGGAGCGATTAAAATAATCGGCGGCCCGTTCGGATCGGCTCTCAGCATAGAGGTGATCCGCTCCAGAATCAAGCTGCTCTTGCCGCTTCCCGAACGGCCGATGATAAATTGAAGTGACATGAAGCTCCCCCTAACAGCATAATTGCCGTAAGCTTAAAATGGTGCGATATCGAGAAGCGCAAAAGTCTACCGCCTCTCCCAAGATCAATTTGATAATTCACATTATAGCATAATGATGATAAATTTTAGCGAAAACAAGAATGTACGTTCTGTTCATTTTAAATAAGAAATGCGTATAAGACAACAAGACTTCTGAACGGATCAGAAGTCTTGTTGACTAGGATTTTTCTGTTTTCTGGCGCAATGCCGCTCAAAACGTCTTCGTCCGGACCTCGAAAATTGCAAATTTCAAATAATGTCCTTCATTGACGCCCAATATTTGCGGATGGTCTTTCCCGGCGGCCCGCCATTCGATCAACCTCAGCAGCTTGCCTGCATCCATGGCGGCCTCCTGAATCGTTTGCAAGAAAAGCTCTGGCTTCATATGGTAAGAACAGCTCGCCGTAACTAGATAACCGCCTTCGTTAACCAGCTTCAGGCCATGCAAATTAATATCCTTATATCCTCTGCATGCCCCTTTGACCGCTCCCTTCGTCTTGGCGAAGGCTGGCGGATCGAGAATCACGACATCCCAGGTGCGTCCGCCGCCGGCCGTCATCGGAAGCGATGTGTCTACTTTGCCGTCATCGGAAGCACGCTGACGCCGCTCGTCCAGTCCCTTGACTTGGCTGCGCAAATATTCGAAAGCATCGGCTACGACGAACTCTACCCGATCTTCAAAGCCGTTCAGCCTGACATTTTCCTGGGCGCTTTGGATCGCGTGTTCGGAAATATCGAGGCAGGTGACCTTTTTCGCCCCATACTTGCAAGCATGCAGCGTAAAGCTTCCGGTATGGGAGAAGCATTCCAGTACGGTCGCCCCGTCCCAATACGGGAATGTGACCTCTTTGCCCTTCCGGTTCACCGGAGCCGTCCGGAAGCCTCCCCCCTCTACCGGCAGCTGCTGCAGCATAACGCCGCTCCGCTCTCCCCAGCCCGTCATCAACGGCTCGATCGAGGCGCGATTCTCACGCTGATCAAAGAAATATCCCGTCTTCTGTCCCTGCCATATATCCACTTTGATCGAAAGTCCGTTCTCCGTTACGGTCACATGCTGCGGAGGGTTGCCATAAAGCTGCCCTTTTACCTCCTCCAGGCCCTCCATGGCACGGACGGATACGTCGCTGCGCTCATATATGCCTGTCGGCTGGAGCACGGACACCAAAGCTTCTACAATACTATCACGGCAGCGATCCATTCCCAATGTGAGCAGTTGAACGACGAGTGTGTCGCCGAACCGATCGACAATGAGTCCCGGCAAGAAATCGGCCTCTCCATAGACTAGCCGGTAAGCCTCCTCCCGTACAAATCTGTGGCGGTGCGCTAAGCATTGTTCAAAACGCTGAATAAAGAAGGAGACGTCCATCGCTTCAAGCGGTTGATAAGATACAACCCGAACCGTGATTTGCGAAGCCGGGTTATAATAGCCGGTTGCCAGAAATTTACCTCTCCAATCCAGCACAGCCACCAGGCTGCCCGGCTCCGGCTCCCCCTCTACTTTCTCAATTTCATTATTGTAAATCCATGGATGCCCCTGTTCCAGCCGTTTTTTACGACCGCGTTGCAAAATGACTGATGGCATGCTGACCCACTCCTCTTAAAGTTAAATAGCATCTCCTCGACTTTTGTCTGCCTCAGCACTCCCACACGAAACGGGAATAGACCGCCTTAGGGCATGAGAGCTGCAAGCCTGGCATATATGTAACTTGTACAGCTTTATATCAGAGGAGGGAGCTCATGTTTCACGAAATTGTGTTCCCGGCGACGTTCGGCTTTGCAATGTTTCTGCTCGGCATGAAAATTATGGAGGCTGCGCTTCAGACTTGGGCTGGCCCCAGATTGATCAAGCTGCTCCAGGCCTCCACGCGTACGCCGTTGACGGGCTTATCGTCCAGCACGCTCGTGACCGGCGTGCTGCAGAGCAGTACGGCGATCACGGTCATGACGATCGGCCTCGTCAATGCGGGTCTGCTGTCTTATGGCCGTACACTCGGCATTATCCTCGGCGGCAACATCGGTACCTGCCTCACCACCGAATTGATCGCCCTGAATATTTCCCGTTTAGGCATCCCGCTGCTGATCGGCTCTCTCCTTATTTGGGCCGCTGCCGTTATAGGCGAAGAAGCCCTCCCCCGCCACCGTGCTCATGCTTCATGGGCCCACATGTTAAGACCGCTGCAATTCGGCTCGCTGGCTGTATTCGGCTTCAGTCTGATCATGATCGCCATCACCTGGATGCAATCGATCGGCCCCGCTCTAGAGCAGCGCGGCGTAATCGCATGGCTGCTGGAGCACGCGGACGACAGCCTCCTATGGGGAGCTGTTGCCGGAGGGCTTCTCACCGCGCTTATCCATAGCAGTGCAGCCGTTATTGCAATGACGATGGGACTTGTTGCTACAGGCACCCTGCCCATCGAATTTGGCATTGCCATGGTCATCGGCTCCAATGTGGGTACATGCATCACTCCGCTGATCGCCTCGATCGGCAGCACGCCATCAGGACGGTTTGTCGCCTGGTCGCATGTAATCCTAAATGTTTTGGGCGCACTATTGTTCATGCCCTTGATTCCATGGCTGGAAACAGCCGCAGTCTGGCTAAGCAGCGATCCTGCGGCTCAAATCGCGCATACTCAAACGATTTTTAATGTCGTTTGTTCCTTGCTGGCGCTCCCCTTTTGCTATTTGCCAGTATGGTCAAGATGGGATGGGCCGAATCAGCACCCGCCGCGGTATTCCACGACGACGGCTGCGATTTCCTCCACTGAAATGCGTGATTAAATGCGAACTCCCAGCAATTTAAGCGCTTTTTCCAATATAAAATCATTATTATCGTACCCGGCGTTACACTGTCTTTCCCAAGCGACTTCCGGCTTATACCAGGCTACGCTGCGTATCTCCTCCGTTTGCGGCTTCAGGCTGCCGCCTTCGCTTTCGACAAGATAATAATGCACTTCCTTTTGAATGTCTCCTTGCTGTGGATGACGATAAGTATAAGCTATAATATCGACGGGCTCGACGATTCGGCCAACAATCCCGGTTTCCTCCCATATTTCTCGGAGCGCGGTTTGTTCAATCGACTCTCCGTCTTCCCTTTTTCCTTTAGCAAACGATATTTTGCCGTATCGATCTGTAATGAGCTGAATTTGCAGTTGTCCCGCTTCTTTGCGGTAGACAATGCCTCCTGCGGATATTTGCTTGGACGGCATGACATGATCCCTCCTTATTCATCGCGCCTTCTCTTTAATACGGGTTCTCAGCTTGCCCCCATTCCGGGGACGACACCCAAATTGACAACAAGGACTCCACCCCCCGGGGTGAAATCCTTGAAGGTAAATATGATATTAACAGCGCTCTTTGCCAGCCTTTGTTAAGCCAGTGCTTTGGACGTATCCTCCAAAATGCGCACAAGCTGGCCTTCGCAAGTGTTGACGCCGGCTTCCGTCAGCTTGACCCGGCATACTTTACCCGTCAAATCCCCTGCAGCCTCGAAGCGAACCTGCAAATAGTTATCGCTAAAGCCGGAGGCATAGCCTTCGCCCGACAGTCCCTTCTCATCCTTCTCCGGGATGATATCAAGCACCTGACCGACGAATTTCTGCGCATACGCCAGCTGCATCGTTTCGGAAAGATCGATCAGTTGGTGCACGCGTGCGTGCTTCACTTCTTCGTCGACCTGGTCTTCCATCCGCGCCGCTGGGGTGCCCGTCCGTTTGGAATAAGGGAACACGTGCATTTCAGAGAAGCCGATGCGCTTAATGGCCTCGAAGCCCTCTCGGAACAGCTCATCGGTCTCGCCCGGGAAGCCGACGATAATATCTGTCGTAATGGCAACATCCGGCATAAATTCGCGAATCATTTTAATCTTATACTCAAATTCTTCAATCGTATATTTGCGTCTCATCCGTTTAAGCACTTCGTTGCTGCCCGCTTGCAGCGGAATATGGAAGTGGCGGCACATTTTACTGGAGCCCTTCAACACTTCAAGCATCTTCTCATCGATTTGGCTTGCCTCAATCGAGCTGATCCGCACACGCTCCAAGCCTTCCACCTTATCCAGCTCCCAGAGCAGATCGGACAGTCGATAATTTTCAAGATCATCTCCATACCCTCCGGTATGAATGCCTGTCAGCACGATCTCCTTATAGCCTGCGGCAACTAGCTGCTTCGCCTGATTCACGACGCTTTGCGGATCACGGCTGCGGGACAAGCCGCGCGACCAAGGAATGATGCAGAAGGTGCAGAAGTTATTGCAGCCTTCCTGGATTTTGAGAAATGCGCGCGTACGATCTGCGAAATCCGGCACATCGAGTTCTTCGAAGTCCCGGGTCTTCATAATGTTGCGAACGGCATTTATCGGTTGACGCTGCTCCTGAAGCTGCCCGATCAGGGGCATAATTTTCTCGCGATCCTGGGTGCCGATAACAAGATCTACCCCTGGAATATCCAATATTTCGGCCGGCGATGTCTGAGCGTAGCAGCCGGTAACCGCAATGATGGCATCGGGATTACGGCGAATCGCCCGGCGAATAATTTGCCGCGATTTTTTATCGCCTGTGTTGGTGACTGTACAAGTATTTATCAAATAAACATCAGCGGTCTGTTCAAAATCGACCTGCTCGTAGCCTTCGTTTTTAAAGAGCTGCCATATGGCTTCTGTATCATAGAAGTTAACCTTGCAGCCCAATGTGTAAAAAGCAACGGATGGCATCGTTTAAATCTCCCCCATTTCTCCGGTTTCGTACATGATGCAGGTCAGGGCGGCCATTCCGGCCGTCTCCGTTCTCAATATTCTTCGACCTAACCCTATGGAAACGGCACCTGCCGCCTCTAATTGCTCAATCTCTTGCTCGGTAAATCCGCCCTCAGGCCCTACAGCGATCAGTACTCGTGAAGTCGTTCCGTTCACCAAGCTCTGCGCAAAAGGCTTCAGCACGTCCCGCAGCTGCTGGCCGTGCTCCTTCTCATAGCATACGCAAGCGAGGTCGTATTCAGGCAGACTCGCCAGCAGTTCCTTCCATGTCGCCGGCGGATTAATCACCGGAATTTTGCTGCGATGAGCCTGTTCAGCCGCTTCTTTAGCAATCTTGCGCCAGCGGGCCGTTCGCTTCTCCTCTTTCTTTGGATCGTATTGAACTACGGTTCGTTCCGACATAAAAGGCAGAAAGGAGGAAGCGCCGATTTCCGTGCATTTCTGGATTACAATCTCCATTTTATCGCCTTTCGGCAAGCTTTGGGCTACTGCAACCTGAACCCGGGGTTCTCCGGCAGCCTCAAGCATTTCAATAATGCGGGCAGTCACCTGCTGCGTTTCGATCTCTGTAATCTCAACAAGCGCCTCCCTGGCAATCCCGTCACTGACAATTAGCTTATCTTCAGGCTTGGAACGCATCACTTTGCCAATATGACGAGCGTCCTCGCCGGTTATGCTTACCGTTCTGTCCCCGAATTGCTCGGGGTCAATAAAATAGCGCTGCATTTATCATCAACCTCACCTTAATCACCAAAGAACATCATACAACTTTTGAATTATGGATTCCAGTACTTATTGCCCGAAACAAAGGGGGATTTTAACCGCCAAACAGCATAATGAAGAAACTGGTAAACTGGGAAAAAATCGTTCTGGCTCCCGTGTAAAGAGGTTCAATGGTAACATTGCGAAGCGGTGGGATAATCAGAATGATTAAAAAAATTAAAATAGACCATTGTTCAACCTGCTTCAATTTAATTCTGACGTGGTCAGGCACAATATCCTCCAACAGGCGGTAACCGTCGAGCGGAGGCAGCGGCACTAAATTGAATAGGAAAAGAAAGAAGTTCATAATATTAAAAATGATGAAAAAATTATGTACGGCATTAAACAAAATTTCGTTCGTGATCATGCTTAAAATGCCGAATTGGGAAAGTGCGACATAAATCATCGTTCCGAGAAAACCAAGCAGCAAGTTGCTAAGCGGGCCTGCTGCGGTGACAATAATGCCCATTTGGCGCGGCTTTTCAAAATTGTCCCGGTTGACGGGAACCGGCCTTGCCCAGCCGAACCCTGCAATCAGAAGCAATATAACTCCGAACAGATCGAAGTGGACAGCCGGGTTCAGTGTTACCCGTCCTTGAAGCCTCGCTGTCGGATCACCAAACTTGTTGGCGAAGTAGGCATGGGAAAATTCATGCACGGTAAAAGCAATGATCAGCGTAATCAAAAAATAGGGCAGCTGATCTAAAGGAATCCGCAATATTTGATTTAAAAAATCCATGAATGGCTACCTCTTTCTAGCCACGAAAGCAACCCAATCTTCTTCCCGGGCGGTCTCCGTGATCTCAAATCCCGCGGCAAGCAGCGCTTCCTCCACGGCTTGTTCTTTATTCTTATAAATTCCCGAAGCTATATAATAGCCGCCCGGCTGCAGCGCCTGGTAGACATCATCGATAAACAATAGAATAATTTCCGCCAGGATGTTGGCTACGACAACGCGAACGGGCAGCGTAACTCTAAGCTCTTCTCCCGCTTCCTGCTTCAAAACGGAGAGCAAGTCGCTTTCTACGACAGTAATACGATCCTCGAGGCCGTTCAGTCTCGTGTTCTCTAGAGCACTGGAGACGGCAACTGGATCCAGATCTAACGCAAGCACGCGGGAAGCACCCAGCTTACTTGCACCAATAGCGAGTATGCCCGAGCCTGTCCCGACATCGATGACCTCATCCCCTTGCTGAATGACGCCTTCCAACGTAAGAAGGCAAAGCGATGTCGTCGGATGAGTCCCGGTTCCGAATGCCATGCCCGGATCCAGCTCGATAATCATCTCTTGCTCCGATTGCGGCAAGTACTGCTCCCAGGTCGGCTTGATCGTTAATCGCTCGGACACGCGGATCGGCTTAAAATACTGCTTCCAATTGTTCGCCCAATCGTCCTCGCTAATATCCTTTACGGTTATATCCGATCGGCCCGCATCAATATCAAATTCGGCCAGCTCCGCGATTCGTTCCTTCACGGAAGCTATTACCGACTCTACGTCTGTCCCTTCTGGAAAGTATCCGCTAATTCTTGCTTCCCCCTCAGGGATATCATTGGGCGGTATTTCAAACCATTGTCCCAAGGAAGTATCTCTAGGCTTATTGTTATCCACGTATTCTTCAATGGTTACGCCGCCAGCCCCTTCTTCATGCAAAAAGTTGGTAATCATCTCTACCGCTTCTTCTGTTGTATGTATAGTTATTTCCTTCCAAATCATGTTGCTTTATCCTCCTTGGTTCATACGCATACCCTTTATTGTACTATATAATATCAAGGGAAACAAAAAGCCGCTTATCCAAGCGGCTAGAGGACGATCGAGGTAGATTTGGAGCCTTGCGCCACCTCATCCGCGCTTACTTCACGCCCCAACTGATGCGACAAATATAGTCCCTCGCTGATCAACATCGTGTTGAGCGCGATATCTGCGGTAGGCAGCAGCGGTACCTGCCCCTGCAAGGCCGAAATCCAGTGATGCTGGGAAGACGCATACGCATCCGGAAAAGGACTCAGCATCCGCTGCCGCCAATCGGCTCGCTCCAGATTCACCGTGCAATCCATATCCAAATCCGCGATCGTCGTGTGGTAGCTAAAGCTGTTCGTTTCCCTGTCCGACACTGCTCCCGACAGGCGGATTCCTCCATCCGATCCGACGATCGAGCTTCCCTCCAAGCCTCCAAGCTGCAGCGACCAGGACTCGATGATATCCAGCGTAATTCCGCCCTCCAGAAAAACTAATCCGGCCGCCAGTTCCTCGACATCAAAACCAGAGCGAACTCTGCGCTCCTCATCCATCGGCATCTCCTGATAGGTACGGCCTGTGATGCGCTCCACCTTAGGGTTGCCCATCAAATACAGCATACGCGCAATATGATATACGCCCATGTCATATAAAGCGCCGCCGCCTGCAGTTTCTTTTCTCGTAAATGCGGCGGTTCCGTAACCGTCGACATAAGGCCTGTTTCGGCGCCGAAAGCCTGTGGATCTAGCATGATACAGTTTGCCGAGCTTGCCGGCGTCAATTAATTGCTTGGCGGCCCTCGTTTCCTTATCATAGAGGTGTGCCAGTTGAATGTGCAGCAGCTTGCCGCAGCGCTTAGCTGCCTCTACCATCTGTAGTCCATCCTTGTAGGAGCCGGCAATCGGCTTCTCGCAATACACATGCTTGCCAGCTTCAAGGACTGCGGTAGTAACCGGCATATGATAATTATTATGAAGGCATACATCGACGGCGGCCAGTTCCTCCTGGCGCAGCATTTCCCGGTAGTCAGCATAAACACTTGGAATGCCGTACTTAACCGCAACCCGACGAGCCTCCTCCAGATTAATATCACATATAGCAACGAGCTCGGCGCCGGGAATATCCATATACTCCTCTACATGCGCTTTTCCAATTTGACCCGCGCCGACGATTCCTATTTTGATCGTATCCATAGCCCATCCTCCTATCTGTATGCTTTGAAGTTAAAAGGCCAGACAACAAGCTGTCAATCCATTTTGCAGCGGTCAAGTATATTGGATATGAAGCTGGTTATATAGTCCATAAAAAAGAAAGAGCAAAAGACCGCAAATCAAGTCTTCTGCTCTTATGCCCGCATGCTGCCAACCCTATGCACCTTCCGAATGCTTAAGCGCTAGTGCAAAACCGCCGTCTATGCTGTGGCGCTGGTTGAGGACGGCTGAGTTTAGCGGCGCTGCTGCTGGCGGCGGTCTGCCCGCTCGCTGCGTTCCAGCGCCTCCCAGTCCTCCTGGTCAGCCAGCTCCTCGGAAAACTCCACATCCTCCTTATGCCCAAGAGAAGATTTTGATCTTTTGGCCGAGTAGGAGTGCTTTGCGCCTTGCTTATGCTCGCTCATATTTCCCTTTCCCTCCTTTGGATATTTGCAATTACACCATGCCGCCTACTTCTTCTATGATGCGCAGAGCCTGATGATGGCTCGACTCGTCCACAACGACTGTAAGCAGGATATCATGGCCTGTCGGCCCGCCTTGCCCACCATGGCTCATCCCGCTTGCGGCCGGATCGGCTGCCGACAGAATGCCTGCGGATTGGTTGGTTATTTCCCCGTCCTGCGTAATTGCCGTAAGGCTGGATATTTTACCGGCGATCGGATTTAAGGGATCATAGCCTTCCCCGGGATATCTGCTAAAGCGATCGATGGATAAATCCACAACTCGAAGGGCCTGCAGCTTCCGAGCAGCACCTTCCGCCTCTTCCGGACTTTTGAAATAAGCGAGAATATTTTTTTCACCCATCTGAGCACCTGCTTTCCTTCGGCATGTATTGAACCTGCTTTTTGGTGCAGCCTCTTCATCTGTAGGATGCAATATTGGGCGGTACTTTATACAAATGATTCTTTCTTTTAAAAATTGAAACTATTATTCGGGCAACTCGTATATACTCTTATATAAACACACTTTTACAGTAGGAGGGTTTACTTTAAGTATGCTCAAGAAAATGACAGCGCTCGTGATGGTGTTCATGCTTTTCTTTGCTTTCACGGCTACAGATTTCGCTGACGCCAGACGAGGCGGGGGCTTTAAATCCGGGCCGCGGAGCTACACGAATACGCCGAAGAAATCAAGCAATGTGAACAAATCGGAATCAAACACGACCAACAAGTCAACCTCAACCACAAACGGAATGAATCAAAATAGAACCGGATTTTTTGGTGGTGGCAGCTTTATGAAGGGCATGATGGTCGGCGGTTTGGCTGGACTTTTGTTCGGCGGTATGTTCGGCGGCATGGGCTTCTTCGGTGAATTGCTGGGTCTGGCCGTTAACCTGTTCGCCATTTACTTGATCGTTATGGTAGCTGTTGCCCTATTCCGCAGATTCAAGAAGCCGCAGACCCATCAAGGGCCGCGAAACGATGACTACCACAATCGCGGAGGAAGATACTAATCTATGATTCTTAGCATGGATGAAATCATCAACGCGATTTGTCTCCATACCGCAGATCGTACCGGCTTGCGTCCTACCGATATCCAGGTTGAGCTAAGCTGGGATGAAGATACCGGGTACACCGGCGAGGTATGGGCTAACGGACGAAGCCGCTACTTGATCGAGCTGAACATTATTGAAGCTATCATGCAGTATGTATACAAGGAATACGGCATCCGGGCATTCAAGGATGACATCACCTTGGAACTGGATGAAGAGATTACCGCTACCATCAGACAATAATGAATGCGCCTCTGGCACGTATAAGGAAGGGCACCCTATCGTTTGAAACGATAAAGGGTGTCCTTCCTTGTTATTGATGCTTTTTTTCGTTGCTTAGTGCGCTTTCCACCGCTTGAATATCAGCCTCACTCGATTTGGAGGTGCCCGATATCATGTCGATGTCCTCCGTACATTGTTCCTTAATAATTTCCGGGATCGTCATTCACTTATTCCCCTTTCGGCGCTTCCTTCGTAACTTCATCAAATTTCAGTAAGCTCATCCCGTACCTTACAAGCGTGGCAAACTGAAAAAGACCGACGTCATAAAGACATCGGCCTAGCTCATTATATAACTATTCCGCTATTCACTTTTGCTATTTATAGCATGGCTGGCTTCGCTCTCAATCAATCTCCGCGGAATGCCCGCTTCATCCGATCAAAGAACGATTGCTCGTTCTCATGCGTATGCTCTCCGTTCATAGCGGCAAATTGCCGCAGCAAGTCCTTCTGCTCATCGCTCAGCTTGCTCGGCGTCACGACGACAACCTTGATATGCTGGTCGCCTTGACCGATGCCGCGAAGCCGCGGAACTCCTTTGCCTTTCAGGCGGAAATAGGTGCCCGTTTGAGTACCTGCCGGTACTTTCAGCTTCACCTTCTCCGTTAGCGTCGGGATTTCAATTTCATCTCCCAGCGCGGCTTGCGCAAAGGTTAATGGAATTTCACAGTAAATATCATCGCCCTCACGCTCAAAGAAATCATGCGGCTTCACGCGAATGACGATGTACAAATCCCCGGCCGGGCCGCCACGCAGGCCGCCTTCCCCTTCGCCGGTCATCCGCAATTGAGCGCCGTCATCTACCCCGGCCGGAATGCGAACATGGATTTTACGCTGCTTCTTCACTTTGCCGCTGCCTTGGCAGGTCGAGCATTTATCTTTAATGATTTGTCCTTTACCCGCACAGTTGCTGCAAGCGCGACGGTTCACCATACGGCCGAACGGCGTATTCTGAACCACTTCCTGCTGTCCTGTACCATGACAGACGGAACAAGTCTCCGGCTTCGTACCCGGCTTTGCGCCGGAGCCGAAGCACGTATCGCAATTCTCTGTACGCGGAATTGTGATGTCGCTCTCTTTTCCAAAGATCGCTTCCTTGAACTCAATCGTCATCGTATACTGGAGATCATTTCCGCGCTGCGGCGCGTTCGGATCGCGGCGTCCACCGCCACCCCCAAAGAACATATCGAAAATATCGCCGAAGCCGCCGAAGTCCGCGCCGGAAAATCCGCCGCCCATCCCTTGGTTCGGATCGACATGACCATATTGGTCGTAGCGAGCTCGTTTCCCCGAATCGCTAAGGACATCGTAAGCTTCTTTAACCTCTTTAAACTTATCCTCCGCATCCGGCGCCTTGTTCACGTCAGGGTGATATTGACGCGCCAGCTTGCGATAGGCTTTCTTAATATCATCGTCCGAGGCGCTCTTGCCGACGCCCAGCACCTCATAATAATCGCGCTTTTCAGCCATCCTTCCACCCCCACTATTGCTGTAGCTATGGTTAACCCCGGATAGTCCTCTATCCGGCAAAAGGAAAGTCAAAGCACGGAATGCCCCGCGCTTTGACCTTCCCGGTTCACCAAAGTGTACTGTTTAACCGCACGCCTAACCTGCAGCGATTAGTCTTGCTTCTTTTCTTCGTCCACAACTTCGTATTCTGCATCCACGACGTTGTCTTTGCCTGAGCCGCCTGCAGCAGCACCGTCAGCGCCTTCGGCCTGACCTGCTTGTGCCTGAGCCTGCTCATACAGCTTCACGGACAATTGCTGCACAATCTCCGTCAGCTTCTCGGAAGCCGCTTTGATTTCGTCAAGGTTGTCGCCTTCGAGCGCCTTCTTGAGCTCATCCTTAGCTGCATTCGCTTTGTCCGTCTCGGCAGCGTCCACTTTGTCGCCAAGCTCTTTGATCGTCTTATCTACGCTGTAGATAAGCTGATCGCCGTTATTTTTCGCTTCAACAAGCTCTTTGCGTTTCTTATCTTCTTCGGCATGAAGCTCGGCGTCCTTCATCATCTTCTCTACTTCTGCTTCGCTTAGACCGCTGGAAGAAGTGATCGTGATTTTCTGGCTCTTGCCGGTTCCTTTGTCGGTTGCGGATACGTTTACGATCCCGTTGGCATCGATATCAAAGGTAACTTCGATTTGCGGTACGCCGCGCGGTGCGAGTGGAATATCGCCGAGCATAAAGCGTCCCAGCGTTTTGTTGCCCGCTGCCATCTCGCGCTCCCCTTGCAGTACGTGAATCTCAACGCTTGGCTGATTATCCGCATAAGTGGAGAACACTTGAGATTTGCTTGTCGGGATCGTTGTGTTGCGCTCGATCATTTTTGTAAATACGCCGCCTGCGGTTTCGATACCGAGGGAAAGTGGCGTTACGTCAAGCAGTACAACGTCTTTCACGTCGCCTGTAAGTACGCCCGCTTGCACGGCTGCACCAAGAGCAACAACCTCATCCGGGTTAACGCCTTTATGCGGCTCTTTGCCCGTCAATTTCTTGATCGCTTCTTGAACGGCAGGAATCCGCGTGGAGCCGCCGACCAATACGATCTTGTCGATCTCCGCTGGAGTCAAGCCGGAATCGCTCAATGCGCGGCGAGTTGGCCCAAGCGTCCGTTCTACGAGATCTGCGGACAGCTCTTCGAATTTAGCACGGGTCAAATTCATTTCCAAGTGCTGCGGCACGCCGTCGGCTACCGTAATAAACGGAAGGGAAATCGTCGTCGTCAGAACGCCGGACAATTCCTTTTTCGCTTTCTCGGCTGCATCCTTCAAACGCTGTACTGCCGCTTTATCTTTGCTGAGATCAATACCTTGATCCTTCTTGAACTCAGCCACCAAATAATCGATGATGACTTGGTCAAAGTCGTCTCCGCCCAGGTTGTTGTCCCCGCTGGTTGCCTTAACTTCAAAGAAGCCGTCCCCAAGCTCAAGAATGGATACGTCAAACGTACCGCCGCCGAGGTCATATACAAGAATCGTTTGGTCTTCCGCTTTTTCCATGCCATAAGCAAGAGCCGCCGCCGTAGGCTCGTTCACGATCCGCAATACTTCAAGACCTGCAATTTTGCCGGCATCCTTCGTTGCTTGGCGCTGACTGTCATTGAAGTAAGCCGGAACGGTAATAACGGCTTGGGTTACGGTTTGGCCCAAATAAGCCTCCGCATCGGATTTCAGCTTCTGCAGGATGATCGCCGAAATTTCCTGCGGCGTCATTTCCTTGCCATCGATGCTTTCTTTATGGTTCGTACCCATATGTCTTTTAATAGAAATAATCGTACGATCTGGATTCGTAATTGCCTGGCGTTTTGCTGTCTCGCCGACTACACGCTCGCCGTCTTTCTTGAAGCCTACAACGGACGGCGTTGTGCGTGCGCCTTCCGGGTTAGGGATAACGACAGCCTCGCCGCCTTCCATAACGGCTACGCAAGAGTTTGTTGTTCCTAAGTCAATACCAATTACTTTGCTCATATAAGTTATGTCCTCCTTAATAGATTGTTGCATAAGTGTACTTGTTAGATTCGGGCAGAGCTTATTCAATTAACCGCTGACTTTGACCATCGCTGGACGAAGTACCTTGTCCTTCAACATATACCCTTTCTGTACCTCTTCGACAACGACGCCTTCTTCATGCTCATCCGACTCCACCTGCATAATCGCTTGATGGAATTCCGGATTAAAGTGCTCTCCAACGGTATCCATGGCCTTTAAGCCCTCGGCTCCCAGCACGCCTTCAAGCTGCCGGAAAATCATTTCTACACCTTTGGCATAGGAAGCGACATCCGTCCCCTGCTCACCGCTGGCTAAAGCCCGTTCGAAATTATCAATGACTGGCAGCAGCTCAGTAATCAGTTTAGCGGAAGCGTACTTCCCAAGCTCTTCTTTCTCCTTCTGTGTACGTCTGCGGAAGTTATCGAAATCCGCCTGCGCTCTCAGCAGCCTTTGCTGCTGCTCTTCCAACTCAGCGCGAAGCGCTACAAGCTCTGCATGGCCCTCATCAGCTGAGGCTGTATCGGGAGCCTGCTGCTCGCTCGCAGAGTTCTCCTCTAGATTGCTCTCATCTGCTGTATGTTCTTGATTCACGTTATCGCTCATATCTAATTCTTCCTCTACATTCGTATTGATGTTGTCTTGAATCGGTTCTTGTTCCTTCAAGATGTTCACCTCCTTAACATGCGGTAAAACATAAATATCATGCTCATTATTAACGTAAGCGGGACAGGAATTCTGTTAAATCTTTCGATAGCATATCCAAAATCCGCATGACCCGGGCATACTCCATTCTTGTCGGTCCCAAAATACCGATCGTTCCTACCGCACCGCCTTCAATGGCATAGGTAGCTGTAATCAAACTGCAATTTGCAAAAGCTTCATGTTTGTTCTCTGTACCGATACGTACCTGAATACCCGATCCCGCCTGAGTCGAGGACATCATCTTCATTAATGTCGGCGTCTCCTCCAACAGATCAAGAATGCTCTTCACCTTGTCAACATCCCGGAATTCCGGCTGAGTCAGCATATTCGTAGTCCCGCTAAGGAACAGACGCTGCCCTTCGGTTCCGCCGCTATCCAGCGCTTCATCCAGCACCTTCATCAAATCCTCGAAATGGTTGACATGCCGCTGCATTTCTTGACCGATTTCGTTGTAAAGAGCGGATTTCAATTTATAGATCGGCACTCCAGCCAGTCTATGATTAAGCAGGTTGACGACCTTCTCCATTTCGGAGATCGATACGCCGGGCGGAATAGAGACGGTCTTGTTCTCTACCTGGCCTGTATTCGTCACGATAATAGCAACTGCCGTTGTCTCGTTAAGAGACAGCAATTGAAAATGACGAAGAGAAGTATGGAATACTTCGGGTCCTAACAGAATAGAGGTGTAGTTCGTCATATGCGATAAAATCGTGCCCGCATGCTGAATGACCTGTTCAGTCGCATTTAGCTTCTCGGCAAAAAATGATTTCATCGTACCCAGCTCTTCCGAGGTTAACAGGTTCAGTGGCGTCATATGATCAACGTAATATCGGTATCCTTTGTGAGATGGTATACGGCCTGCTGATGTATGAGGCTGCTCGAGAAACCCGAGCTCCTCCAAATCTGCCATTTCGTTACGAATCGTTGCCGGACTGTAGCCGACATCCCCACGTTTGGAAATGCTTCGGGATCCCACCGGCTCCGCCGAACGAATATAATCATCTACAATGGCTGTTAAAATCATTCTCTGGCGTTCCGTTAACATGAAAATCCCTCCTATAGATTATTGACCGTATCGTTAGCACTCACTCATACCGAGTGCTAATCGCTAATACAAAAATACCAAACCGACAAGACGATTGTCAAGTCAGTTCAGTATCTTAAGTACTGCTATTTCATCACAAGCATTCTGCTTCGGACAATGGATGCAGTCTGTCCAGACTTTCTCCGGAAATATGTCCTTCTCCACAACCTCAAACCCGTTTTTCAGAAAAAAAGAAACTTCATAAGTAAGCGCCATAACTTTCGGAATGCCGAGGCTTCTCGCTTCCTCAACCAATTGGGCTACGAGCAGCGATCCAAGCCCGCGTCCTTTGTAGCCTTCCGAAATACCGAGCGACCGGATTTCTACGAGCTCTTCGCCTAATCGGCACAGGGATCCGCAACCAACGACCAAGCCATCTACTTCCGTGACGACGAAGTCGTTAATCTGCCGGCTCAGCACCTCTCTCGAGCGCGGCAGCATAATGCCTCGCTGGGCATACCCATCAATCATTTGAAATAGAGGCTCTACGTCCTCCAGTTTGGCTCTTCTGCATACAGCTACAGCAGGCATGCTGATCCCTCCTCGATCCGGCATAATAATATGAATAAATATACAACAAAGCGTATATAAGTTCAATATATTATTTTCCGGCCAAGGCACCTATAAATTCGGCAAACACCTCATTGCCAAACAATATCCCCTTTTGGCTCAGTCGATAGCCTGCTCTCGCAGCTGTCTTCTCCAGCAATCCGGCATTCAGCATTTTATTGAACTGATCCCCGAACACTTCATCCAGCCCGACACCGAATTGGCTCCGGAATCGATCATCCGAAATACCCTCCAATACGCGCAAACCCACCATGACGAAGTCCTCCATCGCTTCCTCGCGGGATATCTCGAACCGATTCAAAATCGGCCGCCCCTGCTTAGTCGCTTCATTATATGGGGTAACGCCTTTAATGTTGACATGGCGATATCGATTCACATATCCGTGGGCACCGGCGCCCAAGCCGTAATAATCCTCGTTCCGCCAGTAAGTGATATTATGCCGGCTCTCAAAGCCCGGTTTTGCAAAATTGCTGATCTCGTATTGCGCATACCCGGCCTTTTCCATCCGCTCCATTAACAGCAGGTACATTTTCAATTCATCCTCTTCCTCGGGAAGAGGGAGCTGATTCTTATGATAAAGCGTATGGAATAACGTATTCTCTTCCACTTTGAGACTATAAATAGAATAATGCGGCAGCTCAAGCTCCTGCGCTTTGGATATGCTGTAATCCAACATTTCAACCGTCTGGTTCGGCAGGCCGAACATCAGGTCTATGGACAGATTATCCAGCCCTACCGCTCTCGCATTTTCTAAACTGCGGTACACGTCGTCGGTGTTATGGATGCGTCCAATCCCGCTCAGCAGCTCGTTCTGAAACGCCTGCACCCCGAAGCTGACTCGATTCACGCCTCCTGCCTTCATGACAGCCAGCTTATCCCGATCCGTTGTCCCAGGGTTAGCCTCCATAGAGAATTCGATTTCGGGCGCCCACTTTGGAAAATGGCGGCGAACCGAGGCCAAGAAGAACTCCATCTCATCCGGCTTGAGAACCGTAGGAGTTCCGCCCCCAACGAATATGGTCTTGATTTCACCAGGAGGCGTCTCGCGAACCGTCAGCTCCATCTCTTGATCAAGCGCCCGCAAATAGTCCATCACCGGCTGATCCTTAAGAACGTAGGAGTTGAAATCGCAATAAAAGCATTTATTCGTGCAAAACGGGATGTGAATATACACGGCTTCGGGAGCCGTCTTAGACCGTAGAGCGGAGCCAGGCAGTTCCTGTCCGTCCAATTTCAGTTGTTGGCTCACGGCGGTGCCCCCTTCTTAATCGTTAATGGAATTATTATGGGTAACAAATTAACACATTACGTCGAAGTTACATCGAAAGATTCTTGGGATGATACTACGGAAAAAGGAAAGCCATCCGGCTTTCCTCGTTTATCCATATGCGTCAAGCAGAACGATTAATTGTCGTCGATTTTCAGCACCGCCATAAACGCTTCCTGCGGCACCTCTACGTTACCGACCTGCTTCATGCGCTTCTTACCTTCTTTTTGCTTCTCCAGCAATTTGCGTTTCCGGGAGATGTCGCCGCCGTAGCACTTTGCAAGCACGTTTTTACGCATCGCTTTAACCGTCTCTCTCGCTACAATCTTAGTGCCTACAGAAGCTTGGATCGGCACCTCGAACATCTGCCGCGGAATCAGCTCGCGCAGCTTCTCGCAGATAGCCCTGCCACGATGATAGGCCCGTTCCCTGTGAACGATGAAGGACAGCGCATCGACCTGCTCCCCGTTGAGGAGAATGTCCATTTTGACCAGGTTCGACTGGCGGTATCCCGAGAGCTCATAATCAAAGGAAGCATAGCCCTTCGTGCTGGATTTAAGCTGGTCGAAGAAATCGTAAACGATTTCGGACAATGGAATTTGATACGTTATCGTGACCCGAGTCGTATCCAAGTATTCCATATTGATAAATTCCCCGCGTTTGCCTTGGCAAAGCTCCATGACCGTTCCCACGAAATCGTTCGGCACGATGATGGACGCTTTGACGTACGGCTCCTCCACGTGATCGATCTTGCCGACCTCCGGGTAGTTGGACGGATTATCGATCGAGATCACTTCTCCGTTCGTTAGCGACACTTTGTAAATAACGCTCGGTGCCGTCGTGATCAGCGGAATATTGAACTCCCGTTCGATTCTCTCCTGAATCACGTCCATATGAAGCAAGCCGAGGAATCCGCAGCGGAATCCAAAGCCGAGCGCACTGGACGTCTCCGGCTCAAAGCTCAGCGAAGCATCATTCAGCTGCAGCTTCTCGAGCGCTTCGCGCAAATCGTTGTAATCCGAAGTGTCGATCGGGTACAAGCCGCAGAAGACCATTGGATTGATTTTGCGATAGCCCGGCAGCGGCTCTTCCGTTGGCTTCTTTGCATCCGTAATCGTATCACCGACCTGCGTATCGCCTACCGTCTTGATGCCGGCAACGATAAATCCAACATCTCCGACGTTCAGTTCGTCTACCATCGTCATCCGCGGCATGAACGCGCCGACCTCAATAACCTCAAACGTCTTGCCGGTAGCCATCATCTTGATCTTGGATCCTGCTTTGATTTGTCCATTAATTACGCGGACATATACAATAACGCCTTTATAAGGATCGTAGTGCGAGTCAAAGATCAGCGCCTTCAGCGGCTCATCAGGGTCTCCTGTCGGCGCAGGCACCTTCTGCACAACCTGTTCAATAATCTCGCGTATGCCGATGCCGGCTTTCGCTGAAGCATGAACTGCCTCGCTTGCATCCAGTCCGATCACATCTTCGATCTCTTGCTTCACGCGATCCGGATCAGCACTCGGCAGGTCAATCTTGTTAATGACCGGCAAAATCTCAAGGTTGTTATCCAGGGCCAAGTATACGTTAGCCAGCGTTTGGGCTTCGATTCCTTGAGCGGCATCGACGACCAGAAGCGCCCCTTCACAAGCTGCCAGACTTCTGGATACCTCATACGTGAAGTCGACGTGTCCTGGCGTATCGATCAAATTAAGCACATATTCTTCACCGTCGTCTGCACGGTAAGAGAGACGTACGGCCTGAAGCTTAATCGTGATTCCGCGTTCTCTCTCCAAATCCATCGTATCAAGCACCTGCTGCTGCATTTCCCGTGAAGTCAATGCCCCGGTATATTCCAAAATCCGGTCAGCCAACGTTGATTTGCCATGGTCGATATGTGCAATAATACAGAAATTCCGAATTTTTTGCTGCCTTGCTCTAATATCTGTCATTGTTACCCCCACCACAAATCCTTTAGAAGTATAATCAATTTATTATATCAGGTATAGGAGTCATCAGCAATGTTGGCTTGAATGCGCCTTAGGCAACAAAAAAACGCCCCGATAACAGGTGCTCTTTAGCGTGTTCCGGAACAACTTCTACTATAATATAGGCAGTTATTTAACCTTAACGGCTACAGCTGCAAGAATGCTTGCAATGTACGATCTCCCAAATACGGCAAGTACTCATGCCCGTATTCATAATAAACCAGCAGTTCTTTCTCCGAACGAATCTTGTTGTAGACGGCAAATTGTGTAGACGGCGGACAGATTGTGTCGGCAAGCCCAGTCACAAACAGCACCTTGGCCTCAATTCGGCTGGCCAGATTCTGAATATCGATATAACCGAGCTTTGAAAAAATCTCGTCCTCACGCAAATGATGCGGGTCAAAGAAACGAAAATAATAATGAATCTCTTCATAAGCCGAAGTGGTAATATCCAGCTCCCAAGCTCTGCGGTAATCAGCCAAAAAAGGATATATAGGCACAGCGAGCTTAACCCTAGGTTCAAGCGCGGCACATGCCGCTGCGAGCGCACCGCCTTGCGAGAGGCCATGCACACCGATCCGCTCAGGATCAATATGCTCCATATTCATGAGTATTCTGACCGTCTGCACCGTATCCAGAAAGACATTGCGGAAATACAGCTTATCGGGATTTGGATCATCGATCCCCCGGATAATATGCCCGCGGATCGTCGTCCCCTGTACCGTCAGGTTATCCTCAGACAAGCCGCCTTGGCCGCGGCAGTCCATGGCCAGCACTGTAATGCCGTGAGCCGCATAATTCACCTTATCCGCCCAATCCCCGCTATCGCAAGAATAACCATGAAACATCGCCATTCCAGGCCCTCTGCCGTTAGTTGTCTTCGGCTTAACATATTTAGCGTGAACTCTTGCCCCGCCTACCCCGACAAAATATAAATGGTAGCAGTCAGCCAATGGACTGGAAAAATCAGCGGGAACCAGTTCATAATCAAGCGACTGAGCGTCAAGCTCCTGAAGCGCTCTCGCCCAGTACGAATCAAAATCAGCCGGCTTGGGGCTTCCGCCCTCATATTGCTTTAATTCCGCTAAATTCATGTCATTTCCCACACGTACTGCCTCCCTAAAATGAGAAGACGGATCCGCACCTCTTAAGAAAAACGTCTGTCGAGGTATTTTTAAATAGACAGACCGCATTTGCGGTAGATTTTCTTGCGATATAAAGATGTTTAAGTCACCGATGTGTCTACTTTCCTTATATCCTAGAAGGAATCCGCCCTCTGCTCATTCATTCGTTGTGAATGCTCTTAAAATGCTTGAGAACCTGATCGTTTCTAATTCATATTTTAGGCTACATGATGCCGATTTCAGCATCATCGGCGACTTCTTCGCTCGTTGCGATCACATAATCTACAATTTCCTGCACGGTTGTGTACGCTACACCCACATAAGTATCTGCCGCACCATAGTAGATGGCGATCCGCCCCGTTTCCGCATCATGCAGCGTGGCACAAGGGAATACGACATTGCTGACAAAGCCCCGTTCCTCATACCATTCTTCCGGTGTCAGCACGTAATTGGCCGAACGATATTTGACTTTGGAGGGCTCATCCCGGTCAAGGATGACTGCTCCCATGCTGTAGACCAGCCCGTTGCAAGTACCCGTTACGCCGTGATAGAACATGAGCCAGCCTTCCGTGGTCTCAATCGGAGCCGGCCCGCCGCCGATTTTAACCGATTGCCACCATCCTTGCCCGCCCTTGGTCATGACGTGGCGATGCTTGCCCCAATAGACAAAGTCAGGGCTTTCGCTGAGGAATACGTCACCGAACGGCGTATGCCCGCTATCGCTCGGACGGGAGAGCATCACAAAGTTGCCGTTGATTTTACGCGGGAAGAGCACGCCGTTGCGGTTGAACGGCAGAAAAGGATTTTCCAAACGTACAAACGTTTTGAAGTCCTCCGTTTTTGCTACGCCAATCGCGGCACCGTAGAAATCCGTACACCAAATCATGTAGTAAGTCCCTTCTACTTGAACGAGACGCGGATCGTAAGCATAATTCGGTTGAAACGGCTTGCCGTTCTGATCCACGAAGCTAATGCACTGTTCTTCGATCGACCAGTCTAACGCATTGTCGCTCCAACCGAGATGAAGATGAGGCCGGCCATTAATCGTCTCCGCACGGAACACCCCGACGAACCGCCCCTCAAATGGAACTACAGCGCTGTTAAAAATACGGGCGATGCCTTTTGCCGGATTCCTCTGAATAACGGGGTTGGCACTATGCCTCCATACCGGGCCAGCGCTGCCTTCCGGCTTATCCTGCCAAGGCATATTTGTTAGTTTTTCTCCAATAATACGTACTTCTGTCATGAGGTAATACTCCTTCCAATACAATAATCGTTTTATTTATTTCACAGAACCTTGTGCAAAACCGTTGTATATATATTTCTGCAGGGCAATAAAGGCGACCAGAATAGGAATGATCGTAATCATAATGGCGGCGCATATGACCTCCCATTGCGAACCGTAGGGACCTTTGAATTTAAACAAGGCGGTCGATATCACCTGCAGATTCTCGCCTGGCATATAGAGGAACGGCGTATAGAAGTCGTTGTAAATGTTAACGCCCTTCACGATAATGACCGTTACTATAGCTGGAGCAAGCAGCGGCAGTACGATTTTGAAGAAGATCGTGATGTAAGATGCGCCGTCCAGCATCGCGGATTCATCCAAGGATTCCGAAATCGTATCTAAAAATTGCAGGAAAATGTACACGGCAATAATATCCGTTCCTAAATAGAGGACAATTGGCGCAAATCGGGTATTCACCAAATCCAGCGCATCAATAATGCGAAACGTTGCCACTTGCGTCGTCACGCTCGGGATCAGCGTAGCGAGCAGAAATGCTCCCATTAACAGCTTGCTGCCCCGGAATTTGAACCTGCTAAGAACATAAGCGATCATCGAGCCGATCAGCGTTGCACCAAGAATAGAAATAACGAGAATAAAGATCGTGTTACCAAAGCCGAGCATCATTTTCCCATCGACGAAGGCCTTGGTGTAATTGGCGAAATTCGTCCAATTTTGGGGCGGATCCAGCGGACTGGTCGAACCGTATTCTGCATTTGTTTTTAAGGATGAGAAGAATACAACGATAATCGGCAGCAGCGCGGCAAAGGCGCCCAGAGCTAAAGTAATATATTTAAACGTGCTGCCTACTGCATATTTCAGCCTATACATGATCAATCATCCCCCTTAATCAGAACCCGCTGGAGCAGTGTCACGAGAATGACGATAATAAGCAGCACGACAGCCATGGCCGAAGCTAGACCCAGCTTACTGTATTTAAATGCGACGTCGACCGTTTGAATAACGAAGGTATTACTTCCGTTAGAGCCTCCGGTCATGATATATGGAATATCAAATGCGCTGATTGCGCCGCTAATAGCCAAAATTAAGTTAAGCTGCAAAATTCGCTTGATGCTGGGCAGAATAATATGTTTGAATTGATGCCAGCGGTTGGCGCCGTCAATGTCAGCCGCCTCGTAAATGTCTTTGCCGATAGAAGATATGGCTCCCAGGAAAATAATGAAGTTGAAGCCCATATATCTCCACAAAGACGCGCCTGCGAGCGAAATGTTAATAATGTTGGGATTCAATAGCCATCCCTGCGTTAAATGCCCAAGCCCCAGAACCTGAAGGAGTGTGTCCAGCGTACCGTCCGGCCGAAAGAAAACCAGGAAGATAAAGCCGATGGCTACCCCATTGAGCAGATATGGGAAAAATAAAACGCCTTTAAAGAAATTTTTAAAGCGTACATTAAAGCTAAGTATGGTGGCAAAGTAAAGGGCTAATCCCATCTGTACGAAGGTCGCTCCAAAATAGTAGAGACTGACCTTGAATACGGAGAAATATTTTGGATTCGTAAAAATCGTTTTATAGTTTTCAAATCCGACATAGTCGAAGCTCTTACTATAACCATTCCAGTTCGTAAAGCTGTATTTGAACATGTTGAATACAGGGAGATAAGCAAACGTGAATAATAAGACGACCGGAATCAGCGAGAAAGCGATAATTATGATTCGTCTTTGCGTCTTGTAGCTTAGGTTTGCAAACACCACTCACACCTCCAGGTCTTGCTTCTGTCTTGTTATGGTACATAGAAGGAAAACGCAGTTTAGTGCGCTTTCCTCCCTATGGTTTCAACCCGCAAGATATCCGGATCGCTTATTGCTGCGTTACTTTCGCCCGGGATTTCACCCATGCATCGTTCAGTTCTTTCATAATGTCATCATAAGATTCTTTACGATTGCCGATGGCAGCCTCCACGATTCGCTTCTTGAAGTCAGGCTGCCATAGACCGATTTCCGCATCCTTATCGATCTTGTCTACCCAGCCCTCTTGACCTGGCTGTGCTGGAGTTTGCAATTCAAACTTAATATCCGTGCCTTCAAATTGCTTAAGCGTATCCGGAAGATCAGCTCCGACTACCGGGCTCATACCGCCGCCCTCCGTAGTTGGATAACCTGATTTGTTAATGAACCAGTCTACCCACGCTCTAGCAGCTTCCTTGTTTTTGCTATGCTTGCTGATCCCCAGCGTATAGTCATCCGCGAGCGGCATAATGACTTCTGCGGCATTCGTCGGGAACGGCATGTAAGCGATGTCGTCCGGATTAGCGGCCTGCTCCTTCACTTGCCCGATCGCCCAAGAACCCAGCACCATAGCACCGATTTTACCGTTAGCAAGATCAGACTTGGACGCCTCCCAGTTCGTCGTCGTTGGGTCTTTCTCGATCAAGCCTTGTGCAACGGCATCGTACATCACTTTGTACAGCTCGTAATGCGGTTGTCCAGGTACGAAGTTATCGTCGGAGCTCGGCTGTGTTACATTGACATAATCCACATCGCCCGCCACTGTTGTAAGCACCGCTTCCCATTGTGTCAGCGGCCAGCCGTCAGCATAGTTCGTGTAAAGCGGAATAGCGTCGCCTCTCTCCTTGATCGCCGTCAGCGCGGCCAG
Source organism: Paenibacillus lentus (assembly GCF_042714055.1). Classification (GTDB taxonomy): domain Bacteria; phylum Bacillota; class Bacilli; order Paenibacillales; family Paenibacillaceae; genus Fontibacillus; species Fontibacillus lentus_A. Next base: position 138,378 of record NZ_JBHGVC010000003.1, on the reverse strand, counting down.
GAACTCATCCGGAGTTCGAGGCGCCGTCGTCACGCCCGCGTCTGCAAACACTTTCTTGTTATACAGCACGCCAGAAAAGTTAACGGCAATCGGAACCCCGTAAGCCTTGCCATCAACGGCTCTTTCTTCCAGGCCGATATATTGCTTACTCATTTCCTCCAGATCGCCAAGCGGTTCAAAAAACTGCGGCGTATCCTCAAGAGGAATGCTCGTCGGCAGCAGAAGGACATCCCCGTAATCATCGGAGCTCATTCGCACCGTGATTTGTCCTTCGTAGTCCGACAGAGCCTGGAAGTTTACCTTAACGTCGGGATATTCTTTATTGAACTCCGCAGCATACTCTTTGAACACCGTATCCACAATATCTGTTCTTTGTGTGATTACAGTGATTTCGCCTTTAACCCCGCTTCCTTCTCCATCCTTTGTCGATCCGTCACTGCTTGTCCCGCCGTTCGCTGCTCCATTATTGCCTTTGCTTCCGCAGCCTGCCAGCAGCCCAAGCACGAGCGTTAAAGCCATTAACCCCAATACCACTTTACGTTTTTTCACTCTTGCAACCCCTCTCGAAATAATTAAGTTATCGGTAACTTACAATCAAAATATTATACTGAATGCGCTTACCCGTCAATCGTTTTAATTTCGTATTTTTTATTTTCAATACGTTTTCATTCCACTCCAGCTATATATGCAGGGGTTTCTTCGACTTTCAGCATATTTCAAGAAATTTCTTTACGAAAAACAATGAAACTTTCACTGCTTTCACATTTTTACGTTAAAATTAACCCAATTATTAAGTTAACGATTACTTAACAAATGACTTTATTCAAACTTTTCTTTATCTTTAAAAAATATAAATGTATACTATCTTTAGGTACTTGAAATAAAGTAATGACTTTGTATGAAGTGAAAGCAGGTGAATTCATGAAAAGCAACATTACGATGCGGGATATCGCTAACAAGCTTGGTGTCAGCAGCGTGACGGTATCCAAAGCACTTAACGATAAGGAAGGCGTAAGCGAGGAGCTTAAACAGAAGATTAAAGCCTTGGCTGGAGAGATGGGTTACCGCTATAATTCTGCGGCCAAGTCCATTAAGGATGGTTTGTCGAAAAATATTGGTGTGCTTATTCCCGAGCGGTTCACCGGGATGTCCCATTCGTTCTATTTGCGCGTATATCAGCAAATCTCGCTGCTCCTGGATCAATACGGCTATTTCGGAATTTTAAACATCCTAAGCAATGAGGATGAGGAAAGTCTCAATTTCCCGAGAGTCTACAGTGAGAAAAAGGTAGACGGCATCATCGTGCTCGGCCAAATCAGCAAAAAGTATATCGAGACTGTCCAGAACATGGAGCTTCCGAAAATATTCCTCGATTTCTATGATGAGCACGCAGATATCGATTCGATTGTTACCGACAACTTCTACGGGGCTTACGAGATGACGAATTATTTGATTCGCAACGGTCATCGCAGAATTGCCTATGTCGGAAACATCTACTCGACCAGCAGCATCCAGGATCGCTTCCTCGGATACTATAAATCCTTGCTGGAACACGGGATGCATCTAGATCAGGCATTAATCTTGAATGATCGGGACGAGAAGGGAAAATTCATCGATATTTCGCTTCCGACTCCCCTGCCTACCGCATTTGTGTGCAACTGCGACCAAATCGCCTATCTGCTTGTAGATAAGCTGAAGCTGCTCGGCTACAGCGTTCCCGAGGACTGCTCCGTCGTCGGCTTCGACAACGATATTTATGCAACGCTGACTACGCCGCAGCTTACAACGGTGGAGGTAGATATCGAGCAAATGGCAAAGTCGGCCGTAAAATTCATGATGGATAAAATCGAAAACCCGCACCGCCGGTTTGGCCGGGTTATGGTGCAAGGCAACATTATCTACCGGGAATCAGTTCGGGAAGCAAATACTGAACCTACGAAAATAACACAAGAAAAACCTTTATCGATGTAATTTCTATGTAGACAGACCGTTTTTAGTGGTAGTTTTTCTTGCGATTATAGAATCCTTCACTCCGCTGAAAACTTGTAAATTCAATAATCTAAAATGTAACTGCGCAATCCGCCTTTAGGGGCGGATTTTTTATTTTGCCACAATTAACAGTTGATTTCTTCAAAGAAAACATCTATATATTAGTTATATAATAAAATAACTATTATGATAACAAACCTAACAAAATATCTTTTGGCACCTGTTTATTTCAATGAATAAGCATGCTCCACCACTTACTAACAAAGAGAGGCTGATACGATGAAGATGCCGGAATACATCGCCGGAATGACGTGGGGATTTATGGGCAATCGCGGAACATGGGCCAATGATGACGCCAAGCATGCTATGGTGCAAATGGCCGAAAAGACCGGAATTAACTGGACGGCCATCGCCTTCTCGGCACTCCAGGCTACTGCTCATTCAACCGAGATCCCTTACTGGAAAGAGCCTACCGTGACCGATGACGAAGTAAAATGGGCCATTCAGGAAGCAAGAAACTTAGGATTGAAGGTTTGTCTAAAACCGATCGTGAACTGTGCGGACGGCACTTGGCGGGCGCACATTAATTTTTTCGATAAAGATGTTCCATGTGAGCCCAAATGGTCGGATTGGTTCCGCTCTTATAGCGCCTACATCCTTCATTTTGCCGAGATCGCCGAGGAGACGGGATGCGAGATGCTTTGCATCGGCTGCGAAATGGTTCAAACGGATCGCCGGGAAGGCGAATGGCGTCGGCTGATTGCCGAAGTACGCAAAATATATAACGGTCTTATTACGTATAACTGCGATAAATATCAAGAGGATAACGTTGGCTGGTGGGATGCCCTGGACATCATTTCCTCCAGCGGCTACTATCCAGCAGATGATTGGGAAGCACAGCTGGATCGCATCGAGAAGGTCGTGAAAACGTACGGCAAGCCGTTCTTCTTCATGGAAGCCGGCTGTCCCAGCCGCAGCGGTTCGGCTGCCATTCCTAATGACTGGACTCTTGCCGGTGCTGCCGATCAGGATGAACAGGTCAAATTTTACGAGGCGATGTTCACGGCTTGCGATCAACGGGAATGGGTTCAGGGCTTTATGCTGTGGGATTGGCCGGCGAGGCTCTATGCGCGTCAGGAAGCGGCAGCTGATGACGGTTATTGCGTCTATGGCAAAAAAGCCGAATCGGTGATTTTCGATTATTACATGTCCAAAAAAAGAAGTGAGGGATAGCATGTTGAGTGAGCAAGTGAATAAAACGGCCTGGCTGGAGCAAATCGAAGACGAGCTAAACGATAATATTATGCGCTTCTGGGGGGAGCGAACTCTGGATGAAACCTTCGGCGGATTTATCGGCGAAATGGATCATCTCGGAAAAATCAATAATAAAGCGGCCAAAAGCCTCGTACTGAACGCCCGAATACTATGGACCTTCTCCGCTGCCCACCGTGTTTATCCGAATGCCGGATATTTACGAATGGCCGATAGAGCTTATGCCTATCTTCAAAAGGTATTCATGGACAGCGAATTCGGAGGCTTATACTGGATGGTAGATTATACAGGGCAACCGATTCAAGACAAAAAGCAGGTATACGGCCAAGCCTTCGTGATTTACGCCCTGTCTGAGTACCATTTGGCGTCTGGACGCCCCGAGCCCGTGAAGCAGGCCGCTCAATTGTTTGAGCTGCTGGAGAAGCATAGCTATGATACCGTCCATCAAGGTTATATCGAGGCCCTCGCCCGCGACTGGCAGGTTACCGATGATTTAACCTTAAGCGATAAAGACTTGAACGAGAAGAAATCGATGAATACCCATCTGCACGTTCTCGAAGCCTACACCAATCTGTACCGGGTATGGAAATCGGAGGCTTTGAAGCAAAAGCTGACTGAGCTGATCGAGGTTACGCTGGAGCATATCATCAATGCAGAGAACGCTCATTTCCATCTATTTTTCGATGAGGAATGGCATGTGAAGAGCACTCATATTTCTTACGGCCATGATATTGAAGGCAGCTGGCTTCTCATGGAGGCGGCAGAAATGCTGGAAGATAACCCAGCTTTGCTGGAGCGTGTAAAACAAGTCGCGATCGCTATGGCGGAGGGCGTCCTTGCTGAAGGGGTAGACACGGATGGCGGGCTGTGGAACGAAGCGGATGAGCACGGACTAACGGATACGAATAAGGATTGGTGGCCGCAGGCCGAAGCGATGGTCGGATTCTACAATGCGTACCAATTGACCGGAGATTTGAAGTTCGTGGAGGCGTCTCGCAGCTCCTGGGAGTTCATTCGCCGCTTCATCTCCGATCCTGTACATGGGGAGTGGCACTTGGCAGTGCGTCAAGACGGAAGCCCCCTTACCCATGAACCTAAGGTCAGCGCCTGGAAGTGTCCTTATCATAACGGAAGAGCTTGTCTGGAAATGATCGCCCGTTTGAATAAATAATGATTAGATGGAGGCAGTAATATGAACGCTAGATTTGCAGAAAGAAAATCCGTATTAACGAAAAAGTATGAGGCCTTGATCGCCCGTCCCAACGAGAAGGTTCCGTTCGGAAACGGCATCTATGATCGGTACCGCTATCCTGTACTTACCGCCGAGCATACCCCATTAATTTGGAAATATGACTTTAACCCGGACACGAATCCTTTCTTCGCCGAAAGAATCGGCGTTAACGGCGTTTTTAATCCAGGCGCCATTGAGCTTAACGGCAAATTCTATCTCGTCGCCCGCGTAGAAGGAGTTGACCGTAAATCCTTCTTTGCTGTAGCCGAGAGCGAGAGCGGCGTGGACGGCTTCCGCTTTTGGGATCATCCGGTTGTCTTGCCGGAAACGGAGGTTCCTGATGTAAACGTCTATGATATGCGACTCGTGAAGCATGAGGACGGCTGGATTTACGGCCTGTTCTGTACGGAGCGCAAGGATCCGGACGCGCCTAAAGGCGATTTGTCCAGCGCGATCGCCCAATGCGGAATTGCCCGTACGAAAGATCTCGTAACCTGGGAGCGGCTGGCCGATCTGAAGACGAAATCGCCACAGCAGCGCAACGTAGTCCTGCATCCAGAATTCATCGACGGCAAGTATGCCTTCTATACCCGTCCACAGGATGGCTTCATTGATGCAGGTTCCGGCGGCGGCATCGGCTGGGGACTGTCCGAATCGATCGAGCAGGTGATCATTGACGAGGAAATCATCGTGGATGAGCGCCAATACCATACGATCAAGGAAGTTAAAAATGGCCAAGGCCCGGCTCCGATTCGCACAGATGCCGGCTGGCTCCACATCGCTCATGGCGTTCGGAACACGGCGGCTGGCTTAAGATATGTACTGTACGTGTTTGTTACCGATTTAAACGAGCCGCACCGCATTACTTATAGTCCAGGCGGCCACTTGATCGCGCCAGACGGCGAGGAACGGGTCGGGGACGTCTCTAACGTTGTATTCTGCAATGGAGTCATTGCCCGGGACAACGGGGAGGTCTATATCTATTATGCCTCGTCTGATACGCGAATCCATGTGGCCACGACCACCGTCGGGCAACTGGTCGATTATGCTCTCCACACGCCGGAGGATCCGCTTCGCTCCTATGCATGCGTAGAGCAAAGAATCGAGCTAATTAATCAGAACAAGCGCTTTGAAGCGGCAAATGGCCAAAAATAAAAACAAAGAAACCTCGCCAGCCAGGCGAGGTTTCTTTCATCATATAAGCCCCTGTAAATCCAATTGTCGAACCTAGGATAAGGCATGAGCCGATTCTCTCGGCTTGGAGGCCGAATTCCGATACAACAGTTCTACTGAAATGAGCAATTTCTCCACAGGTCTATTCGTATCGGTCAATCGATCCAGCAGCTTCGTGACTGCTCGTCTGCCCAGCTGCTCCTTCGGAACATTCACAGTCGTAATCGCAGGCTCAAAACGGGCAGCATCATCAATATTGTCAAATCCGGTAACCGTAATATCATCAGGTATGCGAAGCTCCAGCTCCTTTAGAATGTTGGCCGTGTGAAGCGCGATCGAGTCATTGGCGCAGACTAATGCCGTTGGCAGGATCAGTGACTTGGATTGCTTCCTGGCTAGCAGCCAGTCCTTCAAGCCTTGATGGAATCCTCCAGTCTCTACACTTTCCAGCATCAGCATAGGATCGTCATGGCTTTGCACCTGAAGACCATTCTCCTCTAAGGCGCTGCGGAAGCCGACCCATCTATCCCGGAAGCTTCTGGAAAAATTCAGATTGCCTAAAAAGTGCAGCTCTCGGTGCCCAAGCCCGATCAAATGATTGACCATCCGATAAGTTCCATCAACATTATTGGCAAATATCGAATCAGCGGGAATCAGGTTATCCTCATGGTCAACCAGCACCATCGGCAAGCCAATGCGATGCACCTCCAGCAGCAGATTAGTGGCGATTTGGCCAACCCCGATCATGCCGAGGATACCCTCAGGGTTAATGATATTCATCATAACATCGTTCCGTGGCTCCGAGACGATGATCATGCCGAGATTTTGCGCCTCCAGCTCGTCCGATATCCCTTCCAATACTTTTCCCCAGTAAAGAGATTCTTTGTTCTGCGAGCGAATATTGGGCATTAGAACAAGCACCGATTGCTTTCCCGGAGGGATAGCCGCCGCTCCCATGGGTGGTCTTACGTTTTTCACATAACCGTTCTTCTGATTGAAATAACCGAGTTGGGATGCCGCCTGGATCACCCGCTCCTTCGTCATTTCATTCACGCCTCCCTTGCCGGACAAAGCTTTGGAGACGACAAACTTAGAGACACCGAGATGATCGGCGATTTGCTGCATCGTTACCTTCTTCAATGATTATTACCTCCGGACTACCGCATAGTTAATTTGTTTTAAGAGCCCAATAACAAATATAACTTTATTATAACAAAATTATTCCTATCCATAAATCAAGGATTGTCCGGAGTCTGTCCATCATTTTTTCCGCTGTTATTCTCCCGATTTAAATAGCGAGGCGACCCAATATATGCTGTGCTGTGATACCTGCTGCAGCAGGTTAGCCGCTTTATCGGCAAATCGATCTACGGGCGCTTGCTCCGGCGGGGGCAGCAGCAAACTATCCGGTGTCTGCAAGCGCTCTGTGATTGTCTGCTGGTTCGCCGCTGCCGTCGTCGTCCAATCTGTGAATTCCTTCTGTGAATTCTGTGGAATCTGTGGACTCCCCCCGAATGTCTCCTGGCTCTGTTGGAACCCGGCGGTTCCTGATGAGGCTGGGTCGAATTGCCGGCCAGCGCCAGCGGAGGCGGAATCGTAGATCCGGTTTGTTCCCGACTCTGCCAGCTGCATTCCAAACGTAATCCCGGCTACAAGCAACAGTGAGTACAACAATGACTTTCTCATCGTTCTGGACAATGCGACTCCCCCTTACGAAAATACAATCATCCAGCTGCGACCTGCTTGGGCTCTTCCTTTTTTTTCGGCTGCTCCTTCGTTAAAGAACCCGCCTTCTCTGCCTGCTGGCCTTCCCAATAAATATCCGCAATAATTTCAGCTAACACGCCAGCAGTGCGCTCCAACTCTTCTTTGCTATTGTCGATCCCGCCAATTTCTATAAGAATGCTTTGCGGCGAAAGAGACTGGTTGTATTCCCCATTCCCTTGGGATGAAGTCTTGCCCCATATGCCTCTGGATATGCCGGGGTAAGATTTCTCCAATCGATCATGGATCGAGCTGGCAAAGGCTTCATTTTCCCGCCAATTCTCATTCCCGTGTCCGATAATGAAGTATACCTGGGCGTAGGACAATCCGTTGATGTTCGTCGTAGTTTTCTCATGCCGCTGGGAATCCCGGTGGATATCGATGAAATATTGCAGCTGTCCGTTTTGAGCCATCGCTTCTTTCACGGTCTGCCTGGAATATTTGTAGGAGTAGTTGTAGCTGTAATTTTGTACAGTGGCCGCATAATTTTCATAAGCATGCAGCGTTGCGACGCCTTTGCGTTCAAGCTCCCTGGCCAGAGCGTCACCGACCAAGCCTACATTCATCATATCTTTGGAAGAACTCGGATTGGTAGAATCTATGCCTAATACAGGATTAAAAGACTCCTGTGGGTGCGAATGATACACCATGACAATATTTTTATGGCCTGGCGGAATAGGCTCGTCCTTCGCATCGCCCGGTTCGGGAGCTGCAGGTTGAACGGGCTCGGCATCAGGCTCTGGATGATCATCCGGTTCCGGGTGATCTGGACTGCTTCCGTCCGCACCAGCCCCCGGATGATAATCCTCCGGAGCTTGCACCGTCTTATTTCCTGATCCCGTACGCAATAAAATCGGGCTGTCCGCGCCCAGGCCGGGTACTTCCCTGGCCACCAGGCTTTTAGGATCGGATGGATTAACGTCTGTAAGCAGCTGAAAAACGAAATTCGTCATTTGCTTTCCTGAAAATGAGGTCATCTCCTTGTCGGGCACCATATGGGGCAATTCCATACCCACCATACTAATAAAGAATCGGCTTGATAATGATGAGGCCAGTCCTTTCATAGAGGATACCGGAGAGGTGTTCAGCTGCTTTTCGGCAATCCCCCCTACGCCAAGCAGCACAAAGAATACTCCTGATAAAACCGACAAGAGCAGAAACGTCTGTCCCATAGCTAGCACGCGCATCAGGTTATGTCTCATTCGGCCGACATTCCAAGTTCTAAACCATCTCATTTTTTGTGAAGCCCTCCTTTAGCCGGAAATAAGTTCCCTTCGTCTCAAGATTTCATTCTGATCCGGCCAGGTCTTTCGTTGAAATCTCCTTTAGCCGCTGAACCACTTTCTATATCTGAAATCTATGAACCTATCCCGAAAAGTAGAACACCTACTCTCACAAAAAAATAAAGTCCGCTAGATTGCGAACTTCATAGGATCGAAATGGAGCGGCCCAGGCAGCCAATTGGGGAAAAGGAGTGGCGTTCCTGGGCTCGTTCACTCTGCTCAATATTTGTCCATATACAGGGCGGCTAGCGCAACTCCTTTGATTAAGCAGCCGAGCAGCTCTCTATTTTGATGAGAAATGCCAGCTAATGAGTATGTGCTCCGACGTTATCCTTATCAACCGCTTGATGCAGGGAAATATTCAATCCACTAGCGATGACATTGGCAATATCCTCAATGAACTCGTCAATTTCCTTCGGCGTCACAATAAGATCGTGACCTAACGGTTCAAGAACTTCCTTAACTAACCCTAATCTTTCGCCTTCGCTCAGCTCAGTGAGCAGACCCATAATTTGCTTCGTAGTGCTTGGCGCATTTCCATTTTCCCCGTTAAAATGCGACTTCATCAAGTCAAATACGTTATTGACGATGGTGGATGCATAGCATACGGTCGGAACACCGATCGCGATGCAAGGAATGCCTAGAATCTCCTTCGTCAATCCTTTGCGTTTATTGCCGATGCCCGATCCCGGATGAATGCCGATATCCGCGATTTGAATCGTCGTATTGACGCGTTCTAAGGAGCGCGAAGCCAAAGCATCGATCGCAATAATTACGTCCGGCTTCGTGCGGTCGACAATACCCTGCACAATTTCGCTGGATTCAATCCCCGTGATGCCCAGAACCCCCGGCGCAATCGCGCTGACCTTGCGGTAGCCTGGGGCGACCTGATCCGGAGCGAGTTCAAAGTAATGCCGTGTTACTATGACATTCTCGACGACAAGCGGCCCTAAGGCATCCGGTGTAACATTCCAATTGCCTAGGCCGACGATCAATATAGTAGCGCCGGACCCGATGCCGATTTTATCCAGGAAGGCGATGAACTCTTTGGAAAAAGCGGCTGACACCCTTTCCTGAAGATCGCTGTCATGGCTGCGCAGACCAGGCACCTCCAGGGTGACATAATGTCCGATCAGGCGGCCTATCTGACGTGAAGCCTGCTCATTCTCGACATCCAGCCGGGTAATTTTGATTCCGTCCAGCTCTTCAACTTCTTCCTGAATCCCGGATACCGGTCCGCCATGAACCGTCTCCGCAAGCTCTTTAGACTCCACTGCCAAATCCGTACGTACCGAATACTGCCGTAAATCCAGATTCATATGAGGAAGACCTCCCTTTCCGTTGTCATCTTATATTGTGCGAGAGGATGATAGACATTATGCAGGCGTCTTTTCTTTGCTATGAATTTATTGCATTTTACCTTACTGCGTGATAAAATATTTTAAGTTGTGAATCATCTGGGATGATATTTGCTTTACAGGAGGTGAATGCAATGCCAAACATTAAATCTGCTATCAAACGTGTAAAAACTAACGACAAACGCCGTGCTCTGAACGCTTCGCAAAAGTCCGCTTTGCGTACTGTTGTTAAAGCTGCCGACACTGCTCTGAGTAACAATGAAGTAGAAACAGCTAAAACAGCTTATGCTGCAGCTGCTAAGAAATTGGACAAAGCCGTTACTAAAGGTTTGATCCACAAAAACGCTGCTGCCCGTAAGAAATCCCGCTTGGCTAAAAAATTGAACGCCCTTACGTCCCAAGCGTAAGTGCCGTTATTTATAAACTTAAGCTCAAAGAGACCTGAACATTTCTGTTCAGGTCTTTTTGGTGCAGCCATAGAAATTCCCTGAAGGCGCTAGGCCCCCAGCTTCAAAAGGAACAGTTCGAGCCCAAGCACCTTATCAATTCCGCCGCTCTTCATTCTATAGTCCAGCTGCGCAAGCTCGGACAGCACCTGGCGCAGCCTGGCCGTTTCAAACCTCCGCGCCTGCTCGCCGGCGATCTTTACCGCATAAGGATGCAGTCCGAGCTGGGAGGCCATTTGCTGCTGCGAGTAGCTTTGCCGCCCCAGCTCCTTTACCTGCAGCATGATCCGAAATTGACGCGCAATCAATGCCGCAATTTTGATCGGCTCCTCACGCTGCTTCAGCAGCTCGTAAAAAATATCCAGCGCTTGCTCCAGCTTCAGATTCGCAATACTTTCCACCATGGCAAAGACATTTTGCTCTGTACTGCGCGCTACCAGCTGCTCGATGGCCCCCTCGTCGATCACGCCGCCTGCTCCGGCATAAAGACATAGCTTATCCACTTCAACAGCAAGCGCGGCCATTTGAACGCCGCTGGCAGCAATTAAAGCCTCCGCCACTTCACGGCTCATGCTGCAGCCCCGTTTCTCCGCCTGCTTGACGGCCCACTGCACAAGCTCTCCGCCGCCAAGCGGCATAAATGAAAGCACGGTACCAGCGGCCTTGATGGCCTTCACGATCTTCTTGCGTTCATCTAGCTTCTCCCCATGAACGACAAAGACAATGACGCTGTGCTCCGCCGGATTCGTCATATAAGCTGTCAATGACTCCAGCTTATGTTCGATTTTTCCGCCATCTTTTCCCGCTGTAAACAATGAAGCATCCCTTACCACGATCAGCTTACGCGGTACGAGAAACGGCAAGGTCTCAGCCTCCTCGATAACCACCTCGATCGGCGTTTCAGCCAAATCAAAGGCGGCCATGGCAAAATCACGCTGCTCCTTGTCTACGACTTGCTTCTCCAGCAAAGCGATAAATTCGTTGATTTGGTATTTTTCTGTCCCGTAACATAAATATAAAGGGGATATGCGCCCCTGTCTTATTTCCTTCATCGCCGTCTTGGTATCCACTCGGCTTCCCCTCTCATCTCACCCATATTACTTGGCGGTGTCGCTCTTTTGTCCGCCATTTAACAATCCGTATTACTATGATACTGTGAATTGCAGGTTTAGTCCAAACGCAATTGAACCGTCGCCATCTTCGCTTGACATACTGCCGCATACAAACAAAGGGACCTTTAGCCGCGTGGCCAGCAGGTCCCTTTGTCCCGGAGCATCTATATAAACGCGGGCTGAAAAGCTCTAGAAACTTTTCCGCCGGCGGTCATACGACGATCAGGGTCTTTCAATTCTCTTTATGTCTCTCTTATATATATAACCTATTCCATATCTCTTGAAATCGTGCTTCTCTTATTGATTTTGTGAAGAATTTTCCGCATCCGCTGAGGGTTTAATCTCTACGCTATGTTTAGTAACGCTGCCGTCCACATCTGCCTCATAGGTAAATTTAGTCCCGTCGCTGGACCATTCCCCCTTAATCCATGTACCAGTTACCTGCTCATCTGCAACAAGCAAGGAGCTTTCGTTGTCATCCTCATAGATGTACAGATGATTTCCCAGCAGGACAGCGCGGTGCGTTCCATCGGGAGAGCCCCATTCTTCCGGCATCTTCGAAATTCCGTATTTCTGAGCCGGGTCTTGCGAAGATATAGGCTCATCCGGAGCAAGAGGAGCCATTTCCATTTTATGATCTCCTAACTCCCCTTCATCCGCCGGATTACCTTGGGACGGCTCTCCTGGGGCGGAATTTCCCTCTAGCGTACCGTCATTCGGTGCCAAATGATTCTCCGTGCTGCGCGAAGCATCTGACGCTGGGCGTCCTCCTGCATCCCCGTTCGATTCCGTTGGCGTATTCGCGGGTGCTGGGGACGATTCATCCCCCTTCGCTCCGCTATGATCCGGGGATAACTTCTCCCCATGACTAGCATTTCCCGCCGAAGATGGCTCCCCGCTCTTGGTGAAACCGTTCATGTCGCCTTCATTTCCTCGATCCTCGCCTGAATTCTTGGCTGCTCCATCCGCCATCTGGGAAGCATTGCTCTCTGCCTCATCCATGCTTCGCGCCAAGAATTCGTTAGCTGCGGGTTGATTATTGCTCGAATCTGCACTTTGGTCAGCCGTTGACAATTCCGCATTAGGAATCGTTCGAGGTTCATATTGTGTGATAAAAATCCCCAAAATGACTGCCGCGGCTACCGTTCCTAAAATCCCCGTTCGAAAGCTGCGGGTACGGCTGCGCTGTGCGGTCTTCTTATCGCGTCTGCTCCCCACGCTTCGGGGATCGGTTCCCGCAGATGCGGCTACCGCTCCGATAATGCTATCATGCTCAATCGTGCTCCCCTCTTCCCGGCGAGCCCGATCAATTTCATCTAACTGTGGCATGATTTGATCAACTAGACTAAAGCGCGGTGTGACATCCGGGAGCTTGCTAAGCTTGGCAGAAAGCTCATTCAGTAGTTCAAATTCATAAGCGCAATCGCTGCAGTCGCGAATATGCTCAAACAGAAGAGAAGTCTCTTCCTCATTCAAATCATGGTCTACATATCGATGCATCCATTCCACCGCCTCCGCGCATTTCATCCTGACACACCACCTTTCTGATAATCTTGGAGTAAGTGCTGGAGCTGCTGCCTGGCCCTGAATAAATACGACTTCACCGTATTGAGCGGCAAATTCAAGCTCTCAGCTATTTCGTTATAGGAAAATTCCTGCAAATATCTCAAAACAACGACGGAGCGATGATGCTCCGGCAGCTGATCAATGGCTTCACGGATATCCTCTGCAATATATCCGGACATGACTTCGCGCTCGACGTTATCCTTGCCTTCGAACACGATCTCATGCTCCTCGATCGAGACCGTCGGTTTTTTTCTACGAAACTTGTCGATGCAAATATTCGTAACAATCCGCTGTACCCAGGTCTTAAATTGTGCCTTCTCTTCATAAGTATCAATCTTCGTATAAATTCGTATGAGTGCTTCCTGGGCTGCATCATGTGCATCCTGTTCATTATTCAAAATATAATAGGCAGTGCGGTACACCTGATTTTCTATTTCTCGCAATAGGGTGATTAGAGCGTCGCGATCGCCCGTTTGAGCGGCTCTGATGAGTTCCTGCTCCACCACAAAGGCTCCCCCTTCCTTGCAACCTTACAGACGATATCGACTGGCGATATGTTGCAATGTTGTTACTATTATTTTTAATAATTTTTAGTAGTAAAGTCTTACATCATCATACATAAGCCTAAATCTCACCTAAGAATACCAGAAAAAACGGAACCCGTCATCACGAGGAGGACAACTTGAAACGAACGCAAAGTCGGCCGTTGTTCACTTCCATTTGCACCTCTCCCTGTTGATCCGTTCGATAGATATGACTACCTGAGTCGTTTAACCGTTCTACTACGGTCGGATGAGGATGGCCATAGCTGTTAGAGGCTCCTGCCGAAATAACGGCTGCCGGGGGCTGCCAATATTCCAGCCATTCCGAAGAGGTCGAGGTTTTACTGCCGTGGTGGGCAATTTTCATAACATCGATATGACGTCGGATCTGGTGGTCAAGCTCTTCCAATACGCGATGCTCGGCTGCCTCGTCCATGTCTCCCGTAAACAAAAATGTCGCGCCTGCCATCTGCAATACAAATACGACGGATTCATGATTCTGCTCTTTGCTATAGGGAATATCAGCTTGCTCGGCATCATTTCGCTCCGGTGAAAGTACTTCCAGCTCCGTCGATGCATCTATCTTTAATCTCATCCCTTGCTTGGCCGCATAAATCGGTATTTTCTTGCGAAGCGCTGTGGACATCAGCCTTTCGATCGTACCCGAATCGCTTAGCGTTCCATTTATAAGCAGCGCATCTACTGGAAACTGTTCGAGCACGGCCAGCAGTCCCCCGCCATGATCCTGATCCCCGTGCGTAAGAATGACCGCATCCAGGCGGTTGATTCCGCGTTTTTTCAATAGAGGAACCACTGTCTTTGCTCCAACTTCAAAAGGCTCTCGCCGATTCCGCCAGGCATCCTCCTGTTTACGAAACGACACGGTGCCTCCCCCGTCCACAAGCAGGTTCCTTCCTTCCGGCGTAGTGATGAGAGCGCAATCTCCTTGTCCAACATCTATAAATTGCACATGCCCCCTGCCCTTCATATTTAAAGGTTGATATCCTAAATATAATTGGATGACCAGCAGGCCGGCAAGCGCTGCTTGCAAAAGCTGCTCACGCCTGAGCTTGGCGAATTTGAACCATTCCTTATAGTGACTGGCATTCCACTCTCGCTGCTTCGGCAGCGGGCTGAGCGGCTGCGTGTCGTCGGTTCCGGCCAGGTCAGCTTCACGCACGATACGGCTGCGGTGTCTCCAGTATAATAGCAAATAAAGAGCAGTATAGAATGCAGCGATCCATAACAGCGTGGGAGACTTCCAGTAAGTCATAAATCCGCTCCGTTCATTCAGCCATCCTGTCACGATGAATGTAGCCGAATTCAAGAGCCGTATGGGATAGGCAAGCCATTCGCCGAGGGGAAGCCACAAGGCGCTGATAAGAAGTGCTGCCGTCCCGCCCGGCAGAGCAATCATTCCGATCAGCGGGATAAGCAGCATATTCGCAGCCAAGGAAAGCAGGGAGAATTGATTGAAATAATAGATCGTCAGTGGAAAAGAAACGATTTGCGCTGCTATCGTAATCGCCGCGGCACCGGCCATTTTGGCAGGCAACCAATGCAAATACGGCAGCAGTAAAGGGACAAATAAAATCAACCCCGCCGTTACGATAAAAGAGAGCTGGAAGCTGACATTGAGCATAAAATAAGGCTCCCACAGCAGCATTAATAGGGCAGCCGCAGACAGGACGTTTAATCCGTCCTTCAGTAAACCGCGCCGCAATAAATATATTCCGATCATCGTCATTAATCCCGAGCGGATCACAGAAGGCGAAAATCCGGTAATCAGCACATAGATGGGAATGAATCCGAACACGATGCGATATGAGCTTTCCCGAGTTACCCGGCATAGACGCAGCAAGCCGAAAATTAAACTTACATTAATGGCAACATGACTGCCGGAAATGGCCAGAATATGCGTCAATCCTAGCTGAGAGAACTGCGCGTATTTATCAGGCTCCAGCTCGCTGGCAAGACCGATCAACAAGCCTTTCATATACCCTGCCTGCCAGTCCGGGAACAACCGCTCGATGCGATCTCCGAGCAGCCTTCGAACGGTATCGACCTTTCCGATCAGCAGAGCCGGGCTAATTTGGCTGTTAGCTTCAACCTCAACCGAAGACGCGCCTGTCACTTTCAAAATCCAATGGATACGCTGATTTCGCAAATAATCGCGATAATCGAATCCGCCAAAATTACGGGCGACATTCGGCCTCTCCAAGCTGCCGCCCATCTCAAGCTGCTGGCCTCTCTGCCATTGCTTCGCCACTTCAATTTCTTCGATAGAATCTAGCCGTACCTGCACCCTTAACAGCTCTCCGCTTACATCCGCGGTAAGATGACCTGATTCCTGGCCTGTAAATGATGCTTCATCCAATCGAAACGTAAAGTCGGCACGGTCGCCATCCACTTCCACGGCGGACGTAATCGTACCCTTTACGTGAACTAGCGACTCCCCGGAGCCGGTGCCGGAGCCGACAGCCACTGCCGAATCAAGGCTGCTTGCAGGTATCAAATCCAAGAGTGCGCTCTCATTTCTTCCATCATGATATGACCAATATGCAGCTCCTAGAGAGAACATCAGCCAAAACAGGAGCAGCTTTCTCCAGGGACAGCGAAAAATCCACCCCAGCAAGGGAAGAAACAAGGATATCCCTATCCAAAACAGCCAGAAAGCAAAGCCGTCGTACAAATGAGACATACTGCAGCCAGCGATCCAGCAGCAAACTGCAGTAACTAAAGGCCTGCGTCGCATACCTCGACTCCTCTCAGAAACATCATTGCTCAAATACCTTCATCCATTTGCCTACAAAAAAAGAACCCCGGCTGCCGCAGCAGACGAGGTTCTTCCTTCATCTCTTTCATTTCTTTGCTCTAATCTTCAACCCGGCCATCCGTTTCCTTCGGAGGCTGATACGATTCCAAACGCCGGAAGGTGATCCCCTTCTGGCTCATCATCGCCGAAACCTTGCCCGTATCCTTCGGATAAGGACGATGGAAAATAATTTCGGTGATCCCGCTGTTCGCGAGCATGTTAGCGCACGTCCAGCACGGCTCATCCGTCACATAAACGCTGGAGCCCTCCCGGTCGATCCGATCGGTAAATAGCAGCAGGTTCTGCTCCGCATGAATAGTGCGGACACAACGCTGTTTCTTGACCATCTTTTCCTGTCCGTCCACCGTCACTACCTCATATTCCTCAGCAATCATACAGCCCGCCTCCGAACAATCAGGTACTCCCGACGGGGCGCCATTATATGCGGTTCCGAGCAGCTTCTTCCCCTGGACAAGGACAGCCCCTACATGCCGCCGGTTACAACGTGATCTCGTGGATACCATATAAGCGATATCCATGAAATACGTATCCCAATCTTTGCGTGTATCTGGACTCATTCCTTAATTCTCCTCTTACAGTTTGATATAAGGCTTCATTTTCTGGAACATTTTATCCCCGATACCCTTCACCTTCTTCAAGTCGCTCAAGGAATTAAAAGAACCGTGTTGATTCCGGTAATCGATGATCGCCTGCGCCTTCTTCTCGCCGATGCCCGGAATGGTTTGAAGCTGCGTACGGTTTGCCGTGTTCAGGCTCACCAAACCATCCTGCTCCGATTGCTCGGAAGCTGGCCGAGACGGTATGGCGGCTTCATTTCCGCCCGCTGTCGCAGCGGAGGCGGCGCCCGCTTGGTCGGCCAGGCCGTTTTTCCGGCCTTCTCCATCAGCGGCATTTTGGCTTGCCGCCGACTCAGTCGCAGCAGCCTCGTTGTCCACAGCTGAGTTATCCCGAGTTGCTGCCGTTCCCGGCCCTGCTGCAGATGCAGCGGCTGGAGCAGCTTCCGCCATTCCATTGCCGCCCATCGCAGCAGCGACCTCGCGATTGACCTGAGCCCAGCCCTCAATGCCCGCAGGACGGCTTCCGCCGACAGCCAGAAGCATCAATCCAGCCCCTATGACAGCTGACACGACCGCTGTCATCACGTATTCCCTTTTCAATTTCATCGCTCCAATCTCAAAAGAATCTGTCCAAAAAGTCATGAAGATCCTATCAAGATGCATACATATTTAAACGACGAATATTTTTGTGCGTAAGCACGAAAGGGGGAAACAGGATGAAAGTCGCTTTCATCGGAACGGGATCGATGGGAAGCCTGCTTATAGAAGCTTTCCTGCGTTCCGGTGCACTGTACCCGCATAACTTGCATCTTAGCAGCCGCACTATGCACAAAGCAGAGCTGCTGGCTGCGCGGCATCCCGGCATTCACATCTCAGCCAGCAATGCCGATGCTGCCCAGGGGAGCAATATGGTATTTATTTGCGTAAAGCCACATCACTTCCCGGAGGTTATCGCGGAAATTCGCAGTGTACTCCTTGAGTCGCAACTCGTCATATCCATTACTAGCCCTGTGCTTATCTCCATGCTGGAGGAACAAATCCCTTCCAAGATCGCCAAAATCATCCCCAGCATTACCCATTCCGTACATAGCGGCGTCTCGCTCTGCATTTACGGGGAGCGAGTCCAGCCGGAAGATCGGCTACTGCTGGAGCAGCTCATGTCCTCGATCAGCAGACCGATTCCCATGAAGGAGTCAGAGACAAGAATCGCCTCTGACATTTCGAGCTGCGGACCTGCCTTCGTATCCTTCATCATCCAGCAATGGGCCAGAGCGGCTGCGCAGATGACCGGGATCAGCATGCCGGAAGCTCTGAAGCTTAGCGCTGAAATGCTGCTTGGTACGGGCAGGCTCTTAACGGAAGGCGGCCTGACCCCGGAACAGCTGCAGCGCCGCGTAGCCGTTCCCGGCGGAGTGACCGCCGAAGGACTGGCTATCCTGGAGGAACGGCTGCAGGGCGTGTTTCCAAGCCTGATCGAAGCGACGCAGCGCAAGCACGAAGCAGATTCAGCCAAGCTGGCGGCCCTGTTCGATTCAGCCGCCGAGGCAAACAGCGCTGCAAATCATGACTCCGAGTCTTGATACGAAAATACTTTAGCCTACAACTATATTCACGAGCTTCCCTGGAACGGCAATCACTTTGCGAACCGCCTTGCCCTGGATTGCCTGCTGTACGCTTGGCAGAGCCATGCTGTGCTCCTGCATCGCCGCTTGATCAAGATCTTTGGCGACCTTGGTGCGCTCAACAATTTTACCGTTCACCTGTACGACGATTTCCACCTCGGAGTCAACGGTCCAAGCTTCGTCATAAACCGGCCATGGCTCATAAGTAATGCTTTCGTTATGGCCGAGACGCTCCCACAGCTCTTCCGCTAAATGCGGCGCCAGCGGGGACAGCAATTGCACGAAATTCGCAGCTGCTGCTTTAGGGATAACATCGGTTTTATATGCTTCGTTTACGAAAATCATCAGCTGGCTGATCGCGGTATTAAAGCGCAGTGCCTCGAAGTCTTCCGTCACTTTTTTGATCGTCTTATGCCAGGTCCGTTTGAAATCGTCCGAGCCGGCGCCATCGTTGATTTTGGCGTTCAAGCCTCCGTCCTCAGCGACGAACAGGCGCCAGATGCGGGACAAGAATCGATGCGTGCCTTCAACTCCGTTCGCGTTCCACGGCTTGGTCGCTTCCAGCGGCCCCATGAACATCTCATAGACGCGCAGCGTATCCGCCCCATACTCGTTCACGATAACATCCGGGTTAATGACATTCCCGCGGGATTTACTCATCTTCTCGTTATTCGTCCCCAGAATCATGCCCTGGTTGACAAGCTTCTGGAAAGGCTCTTTCGTAGATACAACGCCCAGATCGTACAGAACCTTATGCCAGAAGCGGGCATACAGCAAATGAAGCACCGCGTGCTCGGCTCCGCCGATGTACAGATCCACCGGCATCCACTGCTGCTCCTTCTCTTTCGAGCACAGCTCCTTATCATTGTGAGGATCGATGAACCGCAGATAGTACCAGCAGCTTCCCGCCCATTGCGGCATCGTATTCGTCTCGCGGCGAGCCGGAAGGCCCGTCTCCGGATCCGTCGTATTTACCCATTCCGTTACATTAGCCAGCGGCGACTCTCCCGTACCGGAAGGCTCGATATGATCGACCTCCGGCAAAAGCACCGGCAGCTGATCCTCCGGTACCGGCTTCATCGTGCCGTCTTCCAGATGGAGAATCGGAATCGGCTCTCCCCAATAACGCTGACGACTGAACAGCCAATCGCGCAGGCGGTAGCTTACTTTCCCGTGGCCCTTGCCGTTCTCCTCCAGCCAGGCAATCATTTTCTTAATGGCTTCTTCGTTGCGAAGGCCGTTCAGGAAGTCGGAATTGACATGCGCGCCGTCTCCTGAATACGCTCCTTCTGCAATATTTCCACCTTCTACGACCTCGATAATCGGCAGATCAAACTGCTTCGCGAATTCATAATCCCGCTCGTCGTGGCCCGGAACGGCCATAATCGCGCCTGTTCCGTAACCTGCAAGCACATAATCCGCAATCCAAATCGGCAGCTTCTCTCCATTGGCCGGATTGATCGCATAAGCTCCGGTAAAGACGCCGGTTTTCTCTTTGGCTAAATCCGTACGCTCCAGGTCGCTCTTGCGGGCAGCCTGCTCCTGATAGTTAACGATCGCTGCACGCTGGCCTTCCGTCGTAATTTTCTTCACCAATTCATGCTCTGGCGCGAGGACGGCATAGCTGGCTCCAAACAGCGTGTCTGGACGTGTCGTGAACACCGTCAGCGTTTCATCGCTTCCTTCGATCTGGAATACGACCTCCGCTCCCTCGGATTTGCCGATCCAATTGCGCTGCATATCCTTGATGCTCTCTGACCAATCCAGATCCTCCAAGTCTTCCAGCAGCCGCTCGGCATATTCGGTAATCTTCAACACCCACTGCCGCATCGGCTTGCGGATAACAGGGTGTCCCCCGCGTTCACTCTTGCCATCGATAACCTCTTCATTCGCAAGGACAGTCCCTAGAGCAGGACACCAGTTAACAGGCACCTCGGCAACATAGGCGAGTCCCTTCTTATAGAGCTGGATGAAAATCCACTGCGTCCATTTATAATATTCCGGATCCGTCGTGCTGATTTCCCGATCCCAGTCGTAGGAGAAACCAAGCGACTTAATCTGACGCCGGAAGTTGTTGATGTTCTTGACCGTAATGTCGCGAGGATGCTCGCCCGTATCCAGCGCATGCTGCTCCGCCGGCAAGCCGAATGCATCCCAGCCCATCGGATGAAGCACATTGTATCCGCGCATCCGCTTATACCGCGAGACGATATCCGTCGCTGTATAGCCTTCCGGATGGCCAACGTGAAGGCCGGCACCGGATGGATACGGGAACATATCCAGTGCATAAAATTTCGGTTTGCCCTGCTCCTCCTGTGTTTTAAAGGTTTGATGCTCATCCCAGTATGCCTGCCATTTCGGCTCGATCGTCTGGGCGCGGTATACATCGTGAGATTGGTTGTTATTACTCATGATCCTAAACTCCCTTCAATTAAAAAGAAAAACCTCTCGATCCATAGCGTATCATCGCTAGGGACGAGAGGAGTATTCCCGTGGTACCACCCTAGTTAGCGGCCGGCATGCTTTGCCTTCCGCTCCCTTTACACCCTTAACGCGGGCAAGACGATGATGTTCGCAAGACAAAGCAGCAGCTAAGTCCCATTGCATCATAACTCCAAGGCGAGTTCAATCCGAAATCCAACCGACTTGCACCTACCGTCGGCTCTCTAAATGGCTTATTCGGAAATACTAATTCCTTATCATTGTCTTAACATATTCAACATTAAATACACTACCGTCAATTATATATAACCTCAGCCAATAAAGTCAACGGCTTCTAAGCTTCTGCGCCCAGCATCATTAACAGTTCGTCCAGCTGCATGTAAATAGCAAGCGGATCATACGGCCAAAATATATCGACATTCAGCTTGTACACCCGATTATTTTTAACTGCATCAATCGATTGCCACACACTCGTTGAATCGTCAAACTCCGCTCCATTGGATATATCCAGGAAAATATGATTGCCCGCATATTCAGGGATCACCTCAAACGATATTTCCAGCAGGTCTTTGCCCGTATTCAGGAGTTGCTCCTTCACAATGGCTGGCGGCTTAAGCTCCAAATATTTGTATATGGCCTGACCGCCACGATATATTCCGTCGCCATAAATATAGTAGGTTTTGTTAAATGCGCTAACAATGGTGAAGGTGTCGTCAGGATCCACAATTTTATTGATTTTTTCCTTGCTGTCAGCCACCTTTTTGTCAAAATCCGCAAGCCATTGCTCCGCTTCCTCCTGTTTGCCAAGCAGTTCCCCGAATAGGCGCAGATCCTTATGCGCATCGCCAATTGTATCGTAAGGAATAACAACAGTAGGCGCAATTTTGCTTAATTGATCGTACATTTCCTCAGCAACCGTCACAATAAGATCCGGTTGCAGCGCCAATATTTTTTCCAGCGAGGAAGCCTCAATTACGCCAATATCTTCGATCCCATCGGTTTTTCCTGCTAGGTGCGGATATTTCAGTTCCCAGCTTGGCGCGCCTACAGGTTTAACATCAAACACAAGGAAATAAGGCAAGAAGCCCTGCGTTACAATTCTCTGCGGATTGGCGGGAATTTCGATATCTCCCTTGACGGTAGAGAAAATTCGGGTTGCAGAAGAATCGCCAGCTTCATTGCTTTGCGGCACGCTCTCAGCTGACGGCGGCTGCTCTCCCTGCTTCGCAGCGGACGCTGGAGATCCTGAGGATGCCGAGCCGCACCCGCCCAACAGCCACAGCATTGCCAGACAAACCAGCACCAATCGTTGGCTGCTTAAAAATCGAACCACAGTATAACCACTCCCTTTAATTGATAATGATTATCATTATTAACGACCCAACCTATTATAACTGGCAATTAAAGCAGTCTCCATTTCATAATCTCGTAATCTTTATATGCACTAATGTTGCATGCTATTGGGAACAGCACGCCAACTGCTACTGAGTAGCTTGCGCGCTTGCTCTCCTATCTCTGGACTTGCTCGGCGGCTTCCACGATCATCGGCAGCTGAACCTCCAATGCAGCGGCGTCATCAGACCAAAAATGCTGCAGGGACAGCGAATATACCCGATTTCCCTGCAGTGCAGGAAGAGCAGACCATATCCGATGCTCAGCCAGCACCTGATACAACTGCTGCGGATTATGCCCAGTGTCGCTGATTACAAACATATGATCAGCCGCAAAACGGGGCAGCTCTTCAACTGATATCGTAAAGTGACTAACATGCCCTTTCATTTTCTGCCGAATCAACGGAGGCGGCTGCAGCTGAAGCGTTTGATAAAAATTGTAGCTGCTCCGGCAGCCCTTCAAAAAAATAATAATCTGACGCTCGCCTCTGATTTCATAAACAGCAGCCGTCTCATCTGGAGGGATAATCGCAGACAGACGCCCCTTCCATAGCAAAGCGTTAGCTTGATAGGTTTCAAGCCAACGCTTTGCCTCGGCTCTCCTCCCAAAAATGTCGGCCAGAAGCCCCAGCCGCATAAACGTATCGTCTTCATACACGGGGAAGAACAGCACCGGAGCAATTTTCTCAAGCTGCCGCAAGCGGCTCGCATTTTGCGTTAGCACGTAGTCCGGAAGCAAAATCAGATCCGGGGCAAGCTCCCTCAGCAGCTCCGTATCCTCCAGTTCGTATATGCTGGCAGCTCCGGCTTCCAGCAATTGCTTTTGCAGCAAAGGCGCAGTATGCCACGGCGCAAATGAAACAGCCACAGGCACAATACCCAGCGCAAGCAAATCTCCGGCTTGCTGCATCGTGGCGATACGCAACGTCTTGTTTTGCATCCTGCCGCGATAAGCTGTAGGCGACATGCCGCATTCCTTCTTGAACCTTCGACTCAAATAAAGGCCATTCATAAAGCCTGTACGATGAGCGATATGATCCAACGTCATATTTGTCGACAGTAGTAAAATACGCGCCCGATTCAGCCGAATCTTGCTTAACATTTCGGAAAAGTTGTAGCTGCTCACCGTTTGAAACAATCGCGAGAAATGGCTTACATTGAATTGCTTGCTGCGGGCCGCCTCCTCTCTTGTCCAATTCCGTTCACAATGAGCCAGCATACTTCGAATCGTTTCTGCCACAGCCTGCTCTGCTGTTGTTCTGGCCAAACTTGACCTGCTCATATGCAGCGATATTTGGTGAACGATCTCATTAAGAGCACGATCGCATATATAATTATCGGGAGCAGCTTCCCCGCTTTGCCGGACTAATTCCCTGACAAGCGCCGGAGTGCGCTGCATAATTGGCTTAAGCACAAAACCATTATTAGGCAACATGCTGTAGTCAAGCCGATAAACCAGTCTGTCGGCATCTTCCTCCTCAAGAGCATAAGCATGAAAAAATAGACCGGTAACCTCAAGCTCTTTATCATCAACGGGCATGATGGTTACAGTAGCCTCCGGCTGGACATACAACAGCAGCTTGCTTTTCAATATTTTACGCTTGCGCTGAAAATCTACAAACGCTCTGCCTTCCGTGTACAGTAGTAAAGCACTTTCCGCTTTAACAGTAACGGGCTTTATATCCTGCCCCCACTTCCATACACAAGCGGTATAAAACTTGAACATCGCCGTCAGTGCTCCTTCCCTGTTCTTGAAGCGTATTGAGAATGGTTATCAATTAATTATATCTTAACTGAGAATTATTATTAATATCTCAATCGTTTATCTTTGACGATTTGAAGCTGTGGTAGCTAAGTTAAAATATAAAAAATCCCCTTCCAAGTTTCGTTGTACGCTCTTGCACACGCTCTACTCGAAAGGGGATATTATTAGTTAGTAATAGAACCGTTATATTTTATTAAAATGTGTAGCGGTCAAACGAGATGTCATGCCCGTTAAGCAGTGATAAAGTTCCTCGTGCTCCAGCTTCATTTACCCGCAAGCTTAATGTACTACCACTTAGAAATCCTTTATAATCGATCTCCAATTTCCCCTCTCTATGAAAAAGAGGCTTGAAAGCAGACATTTCCTTGGCAAATTGCTCCAGGTCAAAGATGCCGCGCTCGTTTGCCGCTGCAGCCCCAACCGCTTCAACTACAACGCCGGTCCGGCGTCCGCGGCACACTACAAGGCGATAACCATCCTGCTGACGTATTTCATAAGGCCCGGACAAGTGTACCGCAAAATAAGCTTCTTCTACTTTACCGTACAATGCTTCCGCCTCCTGCAGCCACTCCCCCTCGGGAATAACGCCGATCACCTCATCCCGAACCGCATCAGGCAGCGGGTATAGTGCCATGACTACGTTTTGATGATAAAGCACCTCCGTCCATTCGCTCTGATGGCGAGGGTCGTTGCCAGCTTCGGCATATCCTTCTCCCGGGTGGAAAAAATACAGCTGATTGCCTAACCCGCCAAGGCGCACCGGCAGACTGAACAGCCAGCGCAGCTGCTCGTTATCAAACTCCTTGACTCTCTCCCATAATCCACCTGCCGCGAACTGCTCGGTGATATAAGCATAGGAGTGCAGCACGCGTCTCTCACCCTCGACCGTTTTAAGGATAGAGCTGCACACCTCGGACGGCAGCTTTCTATTTAATGCCATGCGCCGGGCGCTCTCTGGGGCTGCACGGAACAGAAGCCCAGCGTATTCCGTTCGCGGCATTTCTTCCGGCAGCTCAAAATCACCGAACTGCACATAATCATGCAGAACGTTCGCATCCTTTGGCGCGTCATGCGGCCAGCCGCGGGAATGGGCGCCAACCCAGGCGCCTTTTAAATAAAGGCTCGCCCTCAAGCTCCATAAATGATCCACCATTTCTGCCAGCTCGGCCTTAAGCCCTTCATCCTCCGCCAGCTCGAAGGCGCAGGTGAACGCCTGAACCCAGTGCCAGAACCACGGGAGTGTTCCGTACTCCGCCATCCCCTCCTTGCGGAGAACCTCAAGCGTACGCCGCAGACTATCTCTCCCGTCTTCGATCAAGGCCTGATCTTCATACCTTTGGCCGAAAATCAGCTTTGCCGCCGTAAATTTCGCTTCGTGGTGGCCGTAATGCTCAAGCGGCTTGCGGTAGAAATTACCCTTATATACATTTCTTAATGCCGTCTCAAAGCTCTCGGCTAACTCGCTGCTCATATGCTGTGCGTAGTTATGATAGAAATAAGCCATCAGGCTTCCCATTAGCTCTACGGGCAGCTCATGGGGCGTGGCTTGCTCGGGAACCGGATGCAGATTGAGCGGCCAATGCCCGTACATCGGGCTATCCGGGTTCGTCTCCTGCAATTGGAGCACCCGGTACAGCACTTTTTCGGCCAGCTGCTTGGCCTCCAAGCGATCAAACCATGGCGCCTCTACAGTACTAACGGCAGCCGCGAACAAGTAAGATGCGTAATAGTAGTTATCTCGAATATCGCCATGAAACCATAAACCACTGTCAAGCAATGGCTCGTTCCATGCTTTTTCCGCTATGCTTCGTACGATTTCGTTCATTCTTCTCTGATACGGATTCATAAGTGACTTCCTCCCGATCGCTAGTTTATCTAGTATGCTCGTCTTAATCCTCTCATCATAACATGCCGACCGGACGCTAAAAGCAGCTTTTTAAAGGCTTTCTAGCAGATTTTAAAGGTCTTGGCGTGTTCTCTTCCTTTCCTCTGACTAATAAATTAAACCACTTGCAAAATAAACGCAAACGGATTAATATGAACTCATATGAACATTTTAAACCAAAACGAACGAAAAGAGGAGGCTTTTTTTAAAATGGAAAGACGTTATGCATCTCACCCAAATGAAGTAAAACAGTTCGACACGGATCGACTTCGTCAGGAATTTCATATTCCAACATTATTTACGCACGACAAATTAGAACTTGTTCTGACTCACGAGGATCGCCTGATTATCGGCGGTGCTGCACCCGTGAAGCAAGATGTCAAGCTGGAGACCGATCTGAAGGAGCTTGGCGTATCCTTCTTCCTGGAGCGCCGCGAGCTTGGCGTGATCAACGTAGGCGGACCAGGAGCGATCATCGTCGACGGCACAGAGTATGACCTGAACACGAAAGACTGCCTGTACGTAGGCATGGGCTCGAAAGAGGTTGTTTTCCGCAGCAAGGACGCTGCCAAGCCTGCTAAATTCTATCTGAATTCAGCGCCAGCTCACAAAGAATTTCCAACAGCGAAGACGACACTCGGAGAGGCTGATTCCAGCGCACTTGGCTCGATTCAAAACTCCAACGACCGGACGATCCATCGTTTCATCCATGCGGACGGCATTCAGAGCTCCCAACTGGTTATGGGTATGACACAGCTTAAAACAGGCAATATGTGGAATACCATGCCAGCGCACGTTCATCCACGCCGGATGGAAGCTTATATGTACTTCGATCTTCCTGAAGATGCGGTTGTTTTCCATCTCATGGGCGAGCCGACGGAAACCCGTCATATCGTCATGAGAAACGAACAAGCCGTTATCTCCCCAAGCTGGTCGATTCATAGCGGCGTTGGAACAAGCAATTATACATTCATCTGGGGCATGGCCGGCGATAACAAAATTTATAGTGATATGGACGCCGTAGACATGAAGGATTTAAGATAGAGAGATAAATATTTACGGAAGAGTTGAGATGTATGAGTCCAATTAGACGGCATGAAAGAATCATGGAGGTTCTGCTGACGAACAAAGAGGTTACGGTGGCGGAGCTAAGCGACAAGCTGGGCGTTACCGGCAAAACGATTCGCGAGGATTTGACCCGGCTTGAGGAGCAGGGATTAATCGTTCGCGTTCACGGTGGTGCCATACTGGCGCAAAGCGATCAATTCGGAATCCTTCCGTCCAAGGAGCCTTTAACGAAGCACGCGGACGAGAAGGCCGACATTGCAAGCCGAGCCCTGCTGCATATCGAGCCCAACGACATCATTGCACTGGACGGCGGGAGCACAACGCTGGAGATTGCACGCCGCCTAAGCAACGAACCTTTGACCGTCATTACTAATGATGTGTATATCATCAGCGAACTGGCCGTAAAGGACAACATACGTCTCGTCGTTCCCGGCGGCTATCGGGTTCGTAATATGCTGGCCGGGCCGGAAGCTAATTCATATATCCGGCAGCTTAACATTCAGAAAGCTTTTATTTCGGCGACAGGCATCCATCCCGAGCATGGTTTATCGATTTATACGGGGGATCTCATTGACTTCAAACGGGCCTTGATTGAGACGGCCCGTGAAGTCATCGCCGTCATTAACCATCATAAATTCGGGCAAACCGCACTGCGAACGTTTGCTTCCCTAAGCGAGCTGACCTGCATTATTACCGACAGTGGACTCCCAGCCGAGATTGCACAACAGTACAGTAACGCAGGAGTAACGATTGAGTGCGGCAAAAATCAGAATTTCTAAATGATAAAAGGAGAGTCCAACCCATGAAATTGTTCGATTTAACAGGTAAAACGGCTCTAGTAACTGGAACTACCGGCGGATTGGGACAAGGCATCGCCATCGGCTTTGCCGAGGCAGGCGCAGATGTGGTCTGCGTCTCCGTCAGCTCTAGCCATGAAACCGTAAAGCAAATCGAGAGCTTGGGCAGAAAAGCTTCGGCCATCGAAGTCGACTTGAGCGATCACAGCAAATTGCAGGCCACCTTCGACGAAGCGCTTAAGCTTACCGGCCACATTGACATTCTCGTGAACAATGCCGGCATTATTCGCCGGACGCCAGCCAAAGACCACAGCGAGAAGGATTGGTTCGATGTGATTGACCTGAACCTGAACACCGTATTCCTGCTATCCCAAATCACGGGTCGCCATATGCTGGAAAGAGGCAGCGGAAAAATCATTAATATTTGCTCGATGCTCTCCTACCAAGGCGGAATCAACGTACCAGGCTATACAGCAAGTAAACACGGTGTAGCCGGGCTAACTAAAGCATTCGCCAATGAATGGGCAAACAGCGGGCTGCAAATCAACGGCATTGCTCCAGGCTACATGGCGACGGATAACACGGCGCAAATTCGTGCAGACGAGAATCGCTTCGCTTCAATCACGGATCGAATTCCTGCCGGTCGCTGGGGCACTCCTGAAGACCTGAAGGGCCCAGCCGTCTTCCTGGCCTCCTCGGCATCGGATTACTTGAACGGCCACGTCCTTTGCGTTGACGGCGGCTGGATGGCAAGATAATAAATTTACAAACCTTTATTGCTTATATCCAGGATAAATTCAAGAGCTTAACCTTTCTATCGTCCAATTAGCGGCGGTAGCAAGGTAAGCTCTTTTTCTTATTGTTCTTGCTCCATGTGAATTTGGTTTTGCTGCGGTCTGCAGCTGCAAATGCACCGTGGGAGCTGTTGGCGGTGAGAGAGCTGTAACAGAATATATATAAAAAGAGACATAAAGACGGTTTATCCAAGTCTTTATGTCTCTCTTTATATAGATCGTTATTCGTCTAAAAACTTAATGTTGCGAGCATGCTCATTAATATGAAAATGCCCCTCTTCCGCATGAAGTATCGTCTGCCCTTTTATTTTTAACCGAATGAATGTCACTCCATCGACAACTCTGTCTTGATCGAATCCGTAAATCCGGTTCGGCTTGGCGTTATCCCCTGTATAGCTGACATTTCGAAATGTAATATTCTCAATGCCTGTGCCCGGCGCAGGGTTATAATCGGGATTATGCACCACGCGAATATCGATCAATTGTCCCAATTCAAAAGGCTCCACGCGAATATCATCATATAGAACGTTGCGGACAATATTCTTATCGCCCGCATTGATCGCCATCGCTCCCCAATAGTTCTCTTGAGGCTCGTGGTGTTCAAGGATATCCAAATTTTCGAACACGATATCTTCGATCGTATCCCCATCCCTATCGTAATCGCCATGCGTGCCAATCATTAACGGATGCGCGACATCGGCCCATAATACCGAATTGCGGATCTTTACACGGCTTGTGCTTCCACGATAGTCCCAGCGGGTTCCGTAAATGGCAATACAGTCATCCGAGGTACGAAGGAACACATCATCAATCTCAATATCCGAACTGGCCATCATGTCGATGCCATCCGACCAGCCTCTTGTGCTGAATGATTTAAAATTTCGGATCCGGATATGGCTCGACTTCCCGATATAAATACTGTAGTGAGGAGGGTCTATGAGAATTAACCCCTCAACCTCGATATTGCGCGAGAACCCGATGCGGATGCCGCGGAAAGCAGAATATCTATGAAACTCGGATAAATATAGCACGCCTCTTCCTTTAATGGTTACATCCTGTACATGTTCGCAAACCAATGAGCCCACCACAACGGCACCGCCTGCAATATACACTGTTTTCCCGGACGGAATTCGCAGTATCGTCTCTTCGATATAATGGAGCCCCGGGGCAAAATATAGGGTGTCCGGCTCCTGTCCCGAGCTGTCTAGCGGCGTCTTAAGCAATCTCAAAATATCTGCGGCACGGTGAATGGCCGTTTTTCCTGGCCGCTCTAATACGACTACACCGGGATCGTCCGGCTGGGGAGCATCCTGTTCCGGTTCTCCAGCAAAAAGATGCAGGTTGCGGAAGCGCTCGCCATTGATTTCCACCGATAATTTCACGGGCCGATCGATCACAAAACGGAGAATTCCGCCCTCGTGATCTGCCTTTATTTGCGCAGAGAGCGGACGGATGACCACGGAATTGATTTTGGCAAACAAGCATTCGATTTCGACTTCGACGATGCCTTCGCGGTCAAAATAAGCCATCGATGCCAGGCGAACGTGATGCATGTCCACTTTTACCTCGTAAAGAAACAGCTCCTGCCAGTCTCCATCCTTGGCCCGCACGCGAACGCGATAATCCTTCGAACCAACAGCTCCTTCGGGTGCTGAATATATGACGGTTTTGTTCATCTGCATCCTCCAGCAATCCATAATCAATGGTTATTTACATACTTAAGAAAATACAGCCAGAGTAGAAAAACCCCGGCTGTATGTGTAAGCGATGATCCTATGCTTGTCATCTTTACCCTTTCGTTGCCCCTGCGGCGATGCCTTTAACGAAATACTTCTGCAGAAAAATAAAGGCAATAAGCACCGGCACAACCGACATCGTCGTCCCCGCAAAAATCATATCCCAGCGGGAGGAAAATTCACCGATATAACGGTAGATTTCCACAACCATCGTCTTCGGCTGGCCGGACGGAAGCACCAGCATCGGCATGAGGAAGTCATTCCATATTCCGAGTCCGTTCAGCACGACCATACTCGCCGTGACGGGTCCCAGAAGCGGAAAGACGATCATCCAGAACGTTCTTACTTTAGAGCAGCCGTCGATTTCAGCCGCTTCTTCGATTTCGAGCGGAATGCCTTTGACGAAGCTGGAGTACAGCAGGCTGCCGAAGCCGACCGCTCCGGCGATATAAATCATGATCGGACCTGCCAGGCTGCCGTACAGTCCGAGCATTTTTAACTCCTTGAACAAAGGGATCATATAAGCCTGGAACGGAATCATCATCCCGGCCAGGAAGTAGACGAACATAAATCTTGTCCATCTCGTATTTCTGCGCTGGATCGCATAGCCTGCCATAGGAATAATGATCACCTGGAACAGGATGGAAACGACGGTCAGAATCAAGCTGTTTACGATGGCTAAAGGATAGTTCGTTTCCGTCAGCAAATACTTAAAGCTGTCCAAGTATAACGACTTTGGAAAGGAGATTGCGTCGCGCATAATTTCAGCGTTGCTCTTAAAGGCCGACATAATATTAAAGAAGATCGGAAAGAAGAAAATGACGGCGATCACCAGCGTGATCAGGAATATACTAAGATTTATGAGTGTTTTTCGTGTTTTCAGTGTCATATTACATCTCAACCTCCCTCTTCTGGAGGACTTTCACCTGGAACACGGTAATGATCAAAATGATGAAGAACAGTACCAGCGCCAGTGCGGTGCCGAACCCTTGCCGCAATTCACCGAAGCCTACTTTATAGATGAGATACGTCAATGTTTCGGTCTCAAAACCAGGACCGCCGTCGGTCATGACTGCGATTTGGTCGAATATTTTCAGGGCGCTAATCATAGCTAGAACCATACATACCGTAACTGATCCGGCCAAGAGCGGGAAGGTGATATGACGGAATTGCTGCCAGCCATTGGCTCCATCGATGCTTGCCGCTTCATTGAGTTCTTGCGGGATTCCCTGCAAACCTGCGAGATAAATAATCATATAATAGCCTGCGCCCTTCCATACGGTAGACAATATGACGGCCAGCATGGCATATTTGGGATCGCCCAGCCAATCTACGGCAAATGCGCCCAATCCGAGTTTGTCCAACAATTGATTCAAGACACCGAAGTTGTAGTTGAGCATCATTGCCCATACGAACCCCATGACGATGCCGCTCAGCAAGGTCGGAAAATAAAATATGCTTCTGAATATTTTGCTCAGCCAACGTACTTTATCGACGAGAACCGCCAAGAGAATGGCGACGATATTTTCAAGAATAACGAGACTGATCGTTAATACCATCGTATTTTTTAATGCATTGTGAACCCTGGGACTGTTCCAAATTTCCACGAAGTTGGCTAATCCGATGAATCGAACATCAGAACTGATGCCATCCCAAGAGGTGAAGCTGTAATATACACTTCCTAGCGTCGGAACAATCACGAAGAGGGTGTACAATATAAATGATGGCAGGATGAAATACAATGCGTAAGGCTGCCACGTTTTCTTTTTTTTAATGGTAGGTGTAGCCATAGTTCCTCTCCCTCCCTCAATCGCTCGTATGAAAAGAGAGGGAACCCCCGAAGAGGTTCCGCTCCTCAGCATGCTTGCTTTTACATGGCGTTCGCTTTCACTTGATTGTCATATTCCGTATCTGCTTGCTTCATGTAGTCCGCAACGTCTCCGTCCTTCACAACAAGCTCCTGCAGCAGCTTATAGTACCAGTTGCGGAATTGCGGCGGTATTAAATTGTCGCCCCACCAATTGTTGATCGCCAAAGATTTATTTACAGTCGGATCAGCAATCAGATCGAGCGCAACCTGCATTTGCTCGCTTGTCTCATAAGTCACTTCTGCTTTAGTTGAGGGAATAGCGTTAATGCTTGCCAAATAGTTCGAGTAATTCTCCGGCTCAAAGAAGAAACGGATGAATTCCTTGATCGCTTCGACCTTATCCGTATCCTTGGACGCTTCCGTCGAAATGGACCAGCCTGCTGGAGATGGCAGCCCAATTACATTGATTTTGCCTTCGCGGTCAGGAACAGCATAAAATCCGAATTCAAAATTAGGATCGGCCTCAGCAATTTGTGTGAACATCCAGGTTCCAGAGTACAGCTGAGCAGCTTTGCCGCTAACGAGGATCGAAGCTGTCTGATTATCTCCGGTGCTCAACCAGCCTTTGTCGACGTACTTTTGGAACAGATCTTTAAAATCCGTCATAGCTTGAACCACTTTTTCCTCGGTGAAGCTAGCCTGCTGCGCCGTACGCTTGGAGTTCCAATCCGGATCTTCAGCGTACACAGCATCGATGAGGAACTTATTAACCCAGAAGCCCATATGGAAAATGTCTTTGCCGCCTACGACGATCGGAGAAATTCCGGTCGCTTTCAGCTTTTCCTGGATCTCGATAAACTCGTCATAGGTTTTTGGCAGTTCCGTAATCCCTGCATCCGCATAAGCCTTCTTACTGTAGATAATTCCTTGAGGCGCGTTGACCTGCATCGGAGCATTCCACACCTTGCCATCCACTTCAGGCGGTGCCTCGAACAGATCAAGCAAATCTGCCGGCAGTTCTACAATTTTACCTGCATCCGCGAACACTTCCGTGTCCCGCATTTCTACGAGATCCGGGAATTCGCCGACGGCATCTTTGGTCTTCAACCAATCCAGGTAGGCAGATGACGTTGTTTCACTCAAATCTTTTATTTTGATATGAGGATTAACTTCCATAAACTTCTTGACGGTATCGGCAATCGCTTTTTTCGTCGCCGGGTCGCCGGAAGCATACCCAATCGTAAATGCAACCTCTT
Organism: Paenibacillus lentus; assembly: GCF_042714055.1. Lineage (GTDB taxonomy): Bacteria > Bacillota > Bacilli > Paenibacillales > Paenibacillaceae > Fontibacillus > Fontibacillus lentus_A. Next base: position 104,683 of record NZ_JBHGVC010000003.1, on the reverse strand, counting down.
TCTTCGCTTCCTCAGCAGAGCCATTTCCCGGTGTGTTGGCGGTATTGCCGCCTGCATTGTTGCCGCCGCCGCAAGCGGTCAGCATCGTTGTTGCCACCAATAATAGTACGGATAGTTTTAGTAATGTTTTTCTAAACATAGTTGAGATAACCTCCCCTTTTTGCCTCTAGACGGAAACGGGTGACCGATGTGCGCATCATCTGTAAGCGTTTCAGTTGATAACAGCATAGCATCCCCATTTTCGGATTAGAATGAACTTTTTTAAGCGCCATATGCGCAATTTTAAGATGAGAAAACAAAAACGAACGGGACGCTTAATCTCCCGTTCGCCAGAACACTAGGCTGTCTCCTCGGTAATCGGAAAAGTGAGGAGCACAGAAGTGCCGACATGCTCCCTGCTGTTAATCGTCAAGCCGTATTGCTCGCCGAATACCGATTTGATCCGTTCGTGCACATTTTTCAAACCGACGTTTTTCCCCGGTGCTTCGGGATCATTTAACGCCCTATAAATGCTGTCCAACTTATCCTGCTCCATCCCGATCCCATCGTCATAAACGGTGACGACCAGCGTGTCGTCGCGTTTCTCCACCGTCAGCCCTACCGTGCCTTTGCCTTTTTGCTTCAACCCATGCTGAATGGCATTCTCCACGAGAGGCTGCAGAGACAGCTTCAAGATTTGCCAATTCAAATTGACCTCGGGCGCTATGCTGCAATGAAGCTCGAAACGCTGATCATACCGAACCGAAATAATGTAAAAATAATCCTTCAAATGCTCCAACTCGCTATGAAGGCTAACCTTCTCTTCGCCGTAATCGATGACGTATTTCAATTGATTGGACAAGGACAGGATCATATCCGCCACCTCATCCTGATCCTTATCTACCGCATTCATTCGGATGACTTCAAGCGTGTTATACAGGTAATGCGGACGGATCTGGCTCTTCAGTGCATTCAGTTCCGTCTGCTTCTGCTTGATCTGGGCCACGTAAGCCTCATCGATATACGCCTTCAGGCGCTCGACCATTCGATTGAAGCTATAGCTGAGCCTGCCAAACTCGTCATTGCTCTGAATTTCGACTTGGGTATTCAGGTTTCCGGACTCGACCTTGCTCATTTGCCTCATCAGAGTAAGAATCGGAGCCGACAGCCGCCTGGAGAACCAGGTTCCCATAATAATGAGCGCTATGGAGCACAGAGCGATCGCGATAAAGATCGTCATGCGCACGGAAAACAGCTGCTCAAACAGCGATTCGCGATGAATGCGGGCCGTCAAGCTGCCGTCAAGAAACGGGATCGGCTCCGACATGACCATCATTCCTTGATCCGACCCGGCTGCTAGCCGTTTTCCATCCGCAGAAGAAAGCTCTTTATTGCTGAAATATACATTGCCTTCTCCATCTAACAAATATAATTCATCATTCTCCCCTAAATTCAGCTCCTTCAGGAACTGATCGAAAATAACCGTGTCTACATCGAGGAATAAAGTGCCTACGACTTTAGGTTCGGCCGTAACGCGGCCGGAAATATCGATTAAATTACGGCCAATCGTAAATACCTTTCGGTCAGAGGTCGGAAAGTAGTCGTCGGAATGCGTAGGAAATATCGCTAATTTTGAAGGATTACCGCTCATTTGCTGGCGCCATTCTTCATATGGAAGCAGCTCCGCAGCCAGTCCCTTGTTCTCCTTCTCTTGGTAATAGAGCTTTCCGTCGCTCTCGCGGACAAAATAAACACTGCTAATATAAGAATCGCTATACAGCACCGTTTTTAGAAAAGAATCGACCGGGATGCTGTTGATTTGCTCCAATTCATTGACATTGTAAGCTTGGTTTTGACTTGAGCTCTCGACGTATCCCTCATACCTTCCGGTGTACATCAGTTTGGACACCTCGTTGTATTGGTTAAATGCCGAATTCAGATTGTAGCTCATATACAGTACCATCTGCTGCAAATTGCCGGTCGTATATCGCTCTACATATCCGGTGAATGTGTTCACCGAAAACAAACTGAGGGCAAACAACGGAATAAGCCCAACTAAAATAAAGGACGCTGAAAATTTAACGAATATGCTAGTAAACTTGCGACCCCATAAGCGCATACGCAGTTCTCCTATTCGACTTTAGCAGATTGCTTGTACTCCTGCGGCAGCTTGCCATACATCTTCTTGAACATGTCGCTGAAATGTCTGGCATTGTTATATCCTACGCAATCGGAGATTTCGTAAATCATCATATCAGTCTCAAGCAGCAGGCGAACAGCATGCTTCATGCGCACCTCCGTCAAATACTGTTTGAAATTCTGCCCCGTATGCTTCTTAAAAAAGCTGCTGAAATAGTAGGGGTTCATATAGATCAACGCGGCCATGGAGTCCAGCGTAATGTTCTCCGCGTAATGCTCCTCGATGTACGCTTTGATCTCGCCCAGCTGTACGGCTTCCTTATTCGTCAGTTTATGGGCGATTTGCTCATAAATCTGCTGCACGATGGCTTCGACTTCCCTTTCCACGCCTTCGTATGTGCAATAGCCGGATAGCCGATCAAGCAGCGAGGAATGCTCCTGATGAATTCGATCTATCGAAACCCCGATAAGGGACATCTCCTGTTCCAGCACCAGAATCGTGTTATAAACATTCGAAACCGCCACGTTCTTGCTGCCGCCGGCCTGCTGCTTAATCAAGCTGAGCAATTGCTGCGTCATCTCGGGAATCTGCTCTCTCTGCTGAGAGGTCAAAGCCTTGACCAACGACGCTTGCAGCTCGTTTAGGGTATGGCTGGGGGATTCAGTTGTCTCAAAATCCGCCCCTTCGTTTGCAATAACCCGGTTTAAGCCGACGAAATACCTTCTTCTAAGCGCTTTCAAGGCAGTGCGGTACGAATGCTCTGCTTCTTCGGCGCCGGAAACCGCGTTCCCGACTCCGATAGATACTTTAAGCTTCAAATAGTTATTAATCTTCCCATGCAAATCCTCCGCAAGCTGAACCGGCTCCCCCGAGGTTTCGTGCTGAACCAAAATGCCAAATTGCCCTTCTTTGTGAAACATAAGTGCATTTCCAGCAGCTTCTATCGTTTCCTTAATAATATTGTTCAGTGCGAAATGAACCAGCTTGCGCTCCCGTTCCTCCCAATGCGAAGCCCCGCCCATTTCCGCATCCGTCTCCAGCAGGCATACCGTCGTATACCGACTTATGGCGATAGCCCCTAAGTGAATTAACTCGGCCGCCGCCTTCCGGTTACCGTCTGTCAGGTCATCCAACAGCTCTTCGATCGTTACCGTACGATTCTTCCGTTCATAATGATCAAGCATTTCCTTCGCGCGCTCGCCCTCTGTCTCCTCACGGATTAATGCTGCCGCTTTAGCAACGACCTCTTCCAAATGAGCCTTAATCACCGGCTTTACCAAATATTCGAGCGCCCCGTATTGAATCGCCTGTTTTGCATATGCAAATTCCTGATAAGCGCTAATAAATACGACTTTGACCTGCAGGTTCTTTTCGTGGACTTCCCGAATAATATCGATCCCGCTGCAGCCGGGCATACTAATATCGCTAATGATTAAATCTGGATCACATGTCTGAATGAGCTGCCTCAGCTCGTTTCCGTCATTAGCCTCCCCAACAATCGTCAGCCCAAGCTCTTCCCATGAAATCAGCTTCTTCAATCCCCGCAAAATAACCGGTTCATCATCGGCCAACAACACCCTAATCATCATTGCCATTTTCCTCCTTCTGCACGGGCTAAGAGGTTGCTAACACACACTTTAATTATACAACAACGAGTAATTCCGACGCGCCCTGACAAAGAAGATTTCGCATACTTTTTCGACGAACAAGTTTAAGATGTTTGATGTAATTGAACTTCGTTAAATCAACTTTAACATGATGGTTCACAGCCGGAATGCAGTTTTTTAAGACCAATGTGCAGTTTCTTTAGTTTGACCTGTATATCATTGCGGCTTTCCGCTTCTCGGCGTCCCTCCGGTCAGCTTGCGATAAGCCTTAAAGAAGCTCGAATAGCCGTTGAATCCGGACATGAAGCAAGCCTGGGTGGGCGTAAAGCCCTGCGTCATCAGTTGATCGGCCAAATGAATTCTTTTATAAGTGATATATTGATTGATCGTAAATCCGGTCGTTTCCTTGAAAATACGGCATAAATGATATTTCGTGACGAAAAATCTCTCCGACAGCACATCCAGCGTAAGCTGCTCCTCCAAATTCGCATTAATATATTCCAGCACAGCCCTGACCTTGTCATCCCCCAGCTTGCTGCTGCTGGGCAAATCCGCTTTAGCCAAATCATTGATTGCCGATAAAATCTGCACAATGATGCATTTCGCAACCATCTCATGCTCGGTGCTCCTCTGCTCCAATGCCTGCCGCAGTTTACCGAACAATTCAAGCAGTCCGCTTGCTCTAACGATCTCTGCGCTTAACTGATTGTCTTCTCCGAGCTTGCGGAATTTAATCGTACGGAAGAAATCGATGCCGCCAGCCATAAAGGGGGGCAGAAAATTGGCATCCATGCTTAAAACGATCCGCTCATACGGCAGATTTTCAGCGATATTAACGACATGAAGCTCATTTGAATTCATCATCAGGATCGAGTATGGCTCCAAGTCGTATTTGCTGCCCTCAATCGTAAAGCTGCCCGCACCGTTGATAAACATAAAAATTTCGTAGCCCTTCTCATAATGGAGCTTATAGTCCAGCGGATTGGGCTGCTCATCTCTGGCATGGTGATAAAAAAATGAGCTGTCCGCAGCCGCATAATGAAATTTTTGTTGCTGACCTGCTGCCATCGAAATCACCTCACCCTAAACATATAGCAAGATTAGCATAGTTTCAAACAATTTCCGGGAAGAACTTTGAAAATATTAATGGTAAATTCAAGAGGAAATATCCATAGAAGAGGTGATCCACGGATGGCCAAGTTTTATATTTCAGGCTTTGCCGATGAAATCGATGCCGATTTTCAGACACAATTACGAGGATTAAATTCGCTCGGTATCGAGTTTATCGAAATCAGGGGAGTGAACGGAAAGAACATTTCCATTCTGTCGGCAGAGGAAGTTGTAGAGGTGAAAAACACGCTCCATCATTACGGCGTTAAAGCATCCTCCATCGGCTCTCCCATCGGCAAAATAAATATTTTGGATGACTTTGGGCCTCATCTGGATATGGCCAAAAGGATTTTTGAAACCGCCCATATTTTGAATAGTCCATTTGTGCGTATTTTCAGCTTCTATATGCCGGAGGGCAGCGATCCTGCCCTATACCGGAACGAAGTCATCGAGCGGGTCGGCGCTATTCTGGAGGCCGCAGAGGGCAGCGGATTAACGATCCTCCATGAGAATGAAAAGGACATCTTCGGTGACAGTCCCGAGCGCTGCCTTGATCTGATGGAGGCCTGCCGGTCGCCGCATTTCGCCAGCGCCTTCGATCCAGCCAACTTTGTGCAATGCGGCTGTGAGGTATACCCGGCAGCCTTCGAACTGCTGGAGCCTTATATCCGGTATGTACACATTAAGGATGCTCGGGGGGACGGAAGCAATGTTCCGGCAGGAATGGGCGACGGACGGATCAAGGATGTGCTGAGAAGCCTAAAGGCTCGCGGGTATGAAGGCTTCCTGTCGCTGGAGCCGCATTTGGGCAGCTTTCAAGGCTTGGCTGGGCTTGAGCAAGCTCCGACGACCGATACGCTTGGCGTAAGCGGGTTACACACCTTCAAAATAGCTCATTCATCGTTGCTGGCGATTCTAAACCACATTTAGAGGAGGATATTCCATGGAAAATGTACGCCTCGGCATCATCGGCATCGGCAATATGGGCATGTCCCACAGTTTGCAGATTCATAAGGAGCACAAGGTACCGGGCATGACGCTTGGCGCAGTATGCGACATTAGCCCAGAGCGCAGGGCATGGGCACAGGATAATCTACCGGGAGTGGCCATATTCGAGCATGCGATAGAAATGTACGAAATCGGTCTGATCGATGCCGTCTTAATCGCCGTTCCCCATTATGATCATCCTTCCCTTGCGATTGAGGCCTTCACCTGCGGGCTGCATGTGCTCATCGAGAAGCCAGCCGGCGTATACACAAAGCAGGTGCTGGAGATGAACGCGGCCGCGAAACAGTCCGACAAGGTTTTTGGCATCATGTACAATCAGCGGACGAATCCTGTGTACCAGAAAGTGAGAGAACTCGTGAATAGCGGCGAATTGGGCGAGCTTAAGCGAGTCGTTTGGATCATTACGGACTGGTACCGTCCGCAGGCTTATCATGATTCCGGCTCCTGGCGCTCCACTTGGGAAGGCGAGGGCGGCGGCACGCTGATCAACCAAAACCCGCATAACCTGGATTTGCTCCAATGGATGCTCGGCATGCCCCGGAGAATCCGCTCCTTCTGCAGCTTTGGCAAATATTACGATATCGAGGTGGAGGATGACGTGACCGCTTATTTGGAATATCCAAACGGAGCAACGGGCGTCTATATTACGTCAACGGGCGAGGCGCCAGGCACGAATCGACTGGAGATTTCCGGGGATATGGGCAAAATCGTCGTCGAGAACAATCGCATCACGTTTGACCGGAACCGCATTTCGGAACGGGAGCACAATCGGATGAACGTAGACCCGTTCCGAAAGCCGGAATGCTGGCGCTGCGAAATTCCCGTCTCGGGGGACGGTGGTGAACAGCACATCGGCATTTTTAAAAACTTCGCAAAGGCGATTTTGCAGGGCGAAAAGCTGCTCGCACCGGGGGAGGATGGCATTCACGGTCTGCTCATTTCAAATGCGATCCATTATTCAACCTGGACGGGTGACTGGGCAGAGCTTGACCGCTTTGATCACGAGCATTTCTATGAGCTGCTGCAGGAGAAAATTAAAAGCTCCACGGTGAAGAAGAACGTCGTCCAAAAGGTCGTCGACGTGTCGGGAACACACTAGTCTTGACGCCAGTGCATAAAGGGAGGATTTGTAAATGACGAAAATTCTAGGCGCGCAATTATATACAGTTCGGAATTTTGCCGGAACGCCAAATGAGCTTGATGAGACACTGCGAAAAATTAAAGAAATGGGATATACGACGATTCAGTTATCTGCGATTTGGCATATCCCTGTCGATGAGTTGGCGGCGATCGCCCGCGGCCATGGTTTGAAAGTTGTGGTCACCCATATCCCTTATGACCGATTTATCAACGATCTGGACGGCGTCATTCGCGATCATCATACGCTGGGCTGCGGGCTGGCGGGGCTGGGCGGATTGCCTGCCGAGTATCATAGCGCCGAGGGCTACATCGCCTTCGCCAAGAAATTCTCGGCGATCGCCGATGAATTGGCGCAAAACGGACTAAAGTTCAGCTATCATAACCATCATTGGGAATTTCAAAGCTACAACGGAAAGCTCGGCATGGATGTGCTCATTGAACAGACAAGTCCGGAGAACTTCCTATTTACACTGGACACCTACTGGGTACAGGTAGGCGGCGGCGACCCCAGCGCCTGGATTCGCAGGCTGGAGAACAGAGTCGAGGCCATCCACCTGAAGGATTTGACGATCATCGATTCGCAGCAGATCATGACCGAAATTATGGAGGGCAATCTCCATTGGCCGGAAATTCTGCAAGCTTGCGAGGAGGCAGGAGTCAAATGGTATTTAATCGAACGGGATGACGGGCCGACAGACGCGTTCGATAGCTTGAAAATCAGCTATAACAATTTGCAAAAGTTCGGGTTCTCCTAAGATGAACCGGGTGAATGCCGTTATTGTCGGCTGCGGAGCGATCGGCCCGATTCATGCCGCAGCCATCAGGCAATCGGAGGCCTCCGAGCTGTTTGGCGCATGCGATATTGTGAAGGAGCGCGCCGAGACGCTTGCTGGCAAGGAGGATTGCCGGGTATACACCGATTTTAAGCAGGTCTTGTCCGATCCGGCGGTTCACAGCCTGCATATCTGCACCCCGCATCATTTGCATGCAGAAATGGCCATTCAGGCCGCCGAGGCCGGAAAGCATATCGTACTGGAAAAGCCCGTGGCCATGAACGTGGCTGAAGCACGCAAGGTAGCGGATGCAGTGAAGGCTTCCGGCGTGGCCTGCTGCGCGATTTTACAAAATCGATTGAACCCGTCCATCGAGAAAGCGAAGGAGCTGATTGCGGAGGGAACGCTTGGACGAATGCTCGGCATTAAAGGGTTCCTGACCTGGAGGAGAACGGCGGACTATTACCGATCCGACTCCTGGCGCGGCAAATGGGCAACCGAAGGCGGCGGCCTCTTGATCAATCAAGCCGTGCATATGCTGGATTTACTGTACTATCTCGGAGGCGAGATTGAGGCGGTTCAAGGAACTATCGACACGCGGGTACTGCGGGACATCATTGAGGTCGAGGATACCGCCGAGGCTACTTTATTTTACAAGGACGGCAAGGCCGGAATGTTCTACGCTACGAACGGGCATTCCGAGAACAGTCCCTTTTTTATTGAAATGCATATGGAGAAAGGCTTGCTGCGCTACATGGATAATCAGCTTATGCTGGTCAGCGGCGGGGATGTTCAATTGCTCGAAAGCGATGTATTCAGTGCGGATCAACAGCCAGCCGTCGGCAAATCCTATTGGGGGCAAGGCCATGCCAGGCTGATCGACCAATTCTATCGGAAGCTTGCCTACGGTGATGGCAGCTACGTCCCGCTGCAGGAAACCGCCTATTCCATGGGCTTGCTTGATGCGATTTATGCTTCTTCAAGGAGTCGTTGCAAGCAAACAGTAGAGCTGTTTTAACCTAGAAAAGCTCTCCTCGTCTATAGAGATGATATAGACTCAGGGCAGCTTTTAATTTAGCATCCTATTTTTTGTGGGTCATCTGATAATGCAAACAAAGCCAGCTTGGCGTAGAAATCCTCTAATGTAAATCGGGCATCGATGCTGCGATATACACGGATCATTCGCCCCTCTTGACCGGGGACATATCTCATCTGTGAATCGATCCTGGGTGCAGCAACGTTATCGTACTCGAACATATGCTCATCCAGCAGAAGCGCAACCGCGGGAGAATCGCCCAGCACCCACATTTCGCCTTTTGGCCAATGCGGCTGATGCCCGTGATTCATGTTGTGCTGAATTAACTGCTCGTACAAATATTTTCCGATCTCCCCCTGCGGCCTCACTCTTACTGCAAGCTCGGCCAGGCCGACACGCACCATGTCGTATACGTTTTTGGGCACCTGCCAGAGCGGAATGGGGGATTGGAACACAACGTTAGCGGCATCGATATCGTTGCTAAGGTTGAACTCCCCGCTTCCTTCGGGATAGGCGCCGCCTCCAATCCAAATCGCGGTAAGACGGCCAGCGATAGCAGGCTCCATTAAATATGCCGAAGCCAAATCCGTCAAAGGGCCGAGGAAAATGACATATAACGGCGGCTCATCCTCTTTCATCGCCTCGCGAATAATGATCTCCGCCCCCTCGGAAGGTACAGGCGTACTTATGTCTGGAATTTTTACCGGGGCTCCTTTATATACCTCGAACTGGTCTTGCAATCCCATGAGACTCAGTACATGATGAATTTCCGCATAAGATTCCTCCATCGCCGTCTTTCTGCGGGTTCCGAAGTGGGCGCCAATGATTCCTTTGATTTTAAACCTCGGTGTCAGCACCGCATGCACGATGGCATACTGGTCATCAGCTTCACATTTGGCATCAGTATTTATAATAAGTCTAATCTTTTTCTGTTCCGGCACATCATAAGGCATACTCATGTATATCTCATCTCCCTAACCTGGATTTTGATTTCATGCTAGCCTTGTTCGTGACAATCTCTTGCCTTCAGCGGACTACTCCTTGCCCGTATAGCGCAAGTAATCGAAGTCCGCATGCCGCTTCGTTCCTGACAAATCCTGGGCGCACAATCCGATAAAGGTGCCCGTGAACCCAAGCTTGCCCTCATATTCATCGGCCAATTGCCCCAAATCCTGCGGGCTGCCGACATGGAACCAATTTATGCCGTCCGGGGAACAGCTGAACTGAATCGCATCATATTCGATGTTCGCTCTCAAATATACCCGATTCCAGCCCTCCGCCGATACGACAGCTCCTTCCGGCTCATCATAATTGCCTTGATCCGACAAGGTCAGCGCCACATGCTTGCCAATCACCTCATCATGACTGACCCGCAAATAAAAATGGTCGCGGTCATCGTAGTATAAGGTTAATCCAGCCATCTGATTGAAATGCTCCGGCTCGAACTCGACGCAGGTCTCCACCTCGCATACGAAATGCTCCAGCCTTCTTGCCACCATACTCTGCCTGAACCAGGAATACAGCGATTCGCGGCCGCGCATCCGCAAATACCCCGGACGCTCTGTGAGACTAAGCCATTCTTCGTCCGCTGGAACTCTGAGCGTATGATACTGGATGCCGAGCTCTGCTTCCTCGAAATGATCCGTCTCGGGAAGCGGAGGGAAGGGATGAAGCGGAAGATCGGGGAGCTCTACCTCAAGCTGCGGCAAACGTCTGCCTCCGGCGATCCGCAGCCAGCCGTCCTCCGTCCATTCCAGCTTCTGCATGCCCGTCTCCCGGCCAAGCGGGCACAGCCTGCGTCCCGGCAGGGTGCGTGCGCAAATGAAGGACATATACCATTCTCCGTTTTGCGTCTCGACAATCGCGGCGTGCCCGGCCTTTTGCAGCGGATAATCCGGATCGTTCACCGTTGTGATGAGCGGGTATTCCGGGTCATACTCGTAAGGCCCTTCGATACGGCGGGAACGACCCAGGGTCGCTGCATGGTTCCAGCCTGTCCCTCCTTCGGCAAGCAGAAGATAATACCAGCCGTCCCGTTTGAACATATTCGGCCCCTCGCTGACGCCGATATCCGTACCTGTCGCTATGGTGTGAACCGGGCCGACAAGGCGCTCTTCTTCAGGCGAATACTCCTGCATGACTACGCCGGCAAACCGTTCCTTTCCTTTGCGAAAATCCCATTTCATATTGAGCAGCCATTTTCGCCCGTCATCATCGTGGAATAAATACGGGTCGAATCCGCTGCTATTCAAGTAAATCGGTTCGGACCAGGGGCCCATAATGTCTGTTGCCGTCAACAAATAATTATGAAGATCCTTAAATACGCCCTTACGGCTTTTTACGTCCGTAATCATCAAATAATACGTTCCCTGATCATAAGTGAGCGCCGGCGCCCATATCCCTCCAGAGCTTGGTGCTCCAAGCAGATCCAGCTGAGACACGCGGCTTAGCGGACGCGTCAAAGGCCGCCAATGTACCAGATCTTTGGAGTGGTGAATTTGCACGCCCGGAAACCATTCGAAGGTGGAGGTGGCAATATAGTAATCGTCCCCTACGCGAATCATCGATGCGTCTGGATTAAATCCCCTGATCACAGGATTGATAATGCTTGTCATTTGCTTGCTCCTTTCAGTGAAACCGCATTGAAACATGAAGTCACTCTTCATGTCACTTGGTTTCACTGTATCATGGAGCATTGGGCGGAGGTATGCTGCTTTTTAAGAGCATTGTATGCTTTTTTTAGAATCGGCTTCAGGAGCTGCGGTAATAGGCGAATGGCCAGCTGCGGCACTGTCTTGCAGCACGGCTCCGACCGCCCTCTTCCAGCCCTCGTAATTTTGCGCCCGCTGCTTCTGATTCATTAAAGGCATGTATAACTCGTATTTTCGCGTTTGCTTTACAATTTCACTGTGCGAATCCCAGATTCCAATGCCAAGCCCCCCCATATATGCCGAGCCCAGAGCCGACAATTCGGCCACGTCCGACTTGGATACCCCGCAGCCGAGCATATCCGCCTGAAATTGCATAAGTATGGCGTTATCGGAAGCTCCCCCATCGGCACGGAGCACCTTAAGAGGGATTCCCGCCCCCTCTTCGATAAGCTCAATGGCGTCCCGAACCTGGTAAGCAATGCTCTCCAGCGCGGCGCGAATAATATGGGGTCTTCCCGTTCCCCGGCTCATCCCGGATATCATCGCCCTGGCCTGCGGCTCCCAGTATGGCGCACCCAGCCCGACAAAGGCCGGAACAAGGTAAACGCCTTCATTATGATGCGACTGAAGCAGCAACTCCTCCAGCTCGGCAAAAGTATGGAACAAGCCCAAGTTATCACGAACCCACTTGATCGTATCCCCCGATGTACGAATAACGGCTTCCAAGGCGTAGGTTACTTTCCCGCCGATGCTCCAGCCGATCGCGAGCACCAGGCCATTCTCTGCGGCGACCGGCTTCTCGCCGATATTCATCAGCACGGACGTTCCCGTGCCATAGGTCGCTTTGGCCATGCCAGTCTCGAAGCAGTGCTGTCCGAACAATGCGGCCTGCGAATCGCCGATAATCCCGGCAATCGGCACCGGGTGGAAAAACAGCTCTGAATCCTTCGCATTCGTTACCCCGAATACCTCATTGGATGACTTCACTTCAGGCAGAAGCCCGATCGGCACTCCGAACAGCTCGCACAGCTCGGTGTCCCAACGCAGCTCGTGGATGTTGAACAGCGACGTTCGGCTCGCATTCGTGTAATCCGTGGCATGAACCGCTCCACCGCTCAGCTTCCAGAGCAGCCAGCTGTCCATCGTGCCTGCCAGCAAACGTCCCTCTTCCAGCAGGCGGTCGATATAAGGCACCTGCTCCAGCATCCAGCGCCATTTTGCCGCCGAGAAATAAGGATCAAGCATCAGCCCTGTCTTCGCTCTTACGATCTCTTCATAACCCGCCGCTTTTAACGCCTCGCAGCGTTCTGCCGTGCGCTGGCATTGCCAGACAATGGCATTGCATACCGGAAGCCCCGTAGCCCGATCCCACATCACCGCCGTTTCGCGTTGATTCGTCAGGGTGAGGGCTGCAAGCCGGCTCGGTTCGATGCCAGCTTGCTGAAGCACGGCCTCGGAAGCGCGCAGCACATTTTCGTAAATTTCCATAGGATCATGCTCCACCCACCCCGGGGAGGGGTAATACTGCTTATGCTCCACCGAGCTTTTGGCAATGATTGCCCCCGCCGAGTCAATGATGAGCGCCTTCGTTCCCGATGTACTCTGATCTATAGTAAGCAAATATCCTTGTTTGTTCGTCATCGCCCCTGGCTCCTATTTTCCCAGCATATCCAGCGCCAAGTTCTTGATGTTCTCTGCACTGATCCCGTAATGTTCGAATACTTCCTTCGTTTTCCCGGCAATCGCCGGTTCATCCGGAATGCCCAGCAGGCGAAGCGGCACCGGATAATGCTGTACGACGACCTCCGCTACCGCAGCTCCAAGGCCGCCGTGTACGCTATGCTCTTCCACCGTAATAATACGGCCCGTCTCCCTCGCTGCCTTAATGATCGCCTCTTCATCCAGCGGCTTGATCGTATGCATATTGATCACCCGGCAGGAAACTCCGGCTTCCTTCAGCTTCGCTTCGGCATCCAGCGCAACCCGTACCGTCTCTCCCGCCGCGATCAGCGTAATATCCGAGCCGCCGCGCATCGTAATGGCTTTGCCGATGACGAAATCATAATCTGCGGATTCGTAAACATCCTCTACCGGATTTCGCCCAATGCGAACGTAGACGCCGCCCTCATAATTCACGAGCGCCTCGGTCATCCGCTTCGTCTCATGACGATCCGCTGGAAGAATGACTGCAAGGCCAGGTATCGCCCGCGTTACCGCCAAATCCTGCACGGAATGGTGGGACATCCCGAGCGCCCCGTAGCTAATCCCGCCGCTAATTCCGATCAGCTTCACATTCGTTGCCGAATAGGCCACATCTACTTTAATCTGCTCGATGCTTCGCATGGACAAGAAACACGCCGGCGAAGTAACAAACGGCTTTTTCCCGCTGTGAGCCAGCCCCGCCGATATGCCGACGATGTTCTGCTCTGCAATGCCGACCTCCACGAATTGCTCTGGATAGGCCTGCGCGAACGGCCCCATTGCCGCCGAGCCCCTGGAATCGCTGGCCAGCACCATAATATCGCGATCCGTCTGTGCCAGCTCCAGCAGCGTATCGCAAATGACTTGACGATTAGCAATTTTGTTCCCCATTGTTATCGAACCTGCCCTTCCTGTTGATAGCCGGCTAAAACCGCGGACAACTCGGCCAACGCCTTCGCAAGCTCCTCGTCGCTTGGTACGTGGTGATGCCAATGCGGCACATTTTCGGCAAAGGAAATGCCTTTCGCCTTCACGGTATTGGCAATAATGAGCGTCGGCTTTCCTGGAACGGTCGAGGCAGCCTCCAATGTACCCACCAGCTGCTCCATATCATTGCCGTCGATCGAAATCACGTTCCAGCCAAATGCCGCCCATTTCTCGTCCAGCGGATCAAGGCCCATAACCTCTTCCGTTGAGCCGCTGATTTGCAGCCCATTCCGGTCAATGATGCCGACCAAATTGTCGAGCTTGTAATGCGCTCCCGCCATTGCCGCTTCCCATACGGAGCCTTCGGCCTGCTCTCCGTCGCCCATCAGGCAGAATACCCGGTAGCCGCGTCCGTCCCGCTTGGAGGCCAGCGCCATGCCCACCGAGATCGCGAGGCCATGCCCCAGGGCTCCCGTATTCATTTCAATCCCGGGCACTTTATTATTCGGATGACCGATGAGCCGCGTACCAAACTGTGAGAATGTCTCTAATTCATCTTTTGGGAAAAATCCTCTATCCGCCAAAATACACCACAAGGATTCCACCGCATGACCTTTACTGGCGATAAAACGATCACGATCCTCCCATTTCGGATGAGCCGGATCAAGGTTCATAACTCGATAATAAAGTGCCGTCAAAATATCGGTATTGCTGAGCGATCCGCCGGTATGTCCCGCTTTGGCTCCATGAATCATCCGGAGCAGATCCATGCGTATTTGCGCCGCCTTCGCCTTCAATTCAATAATTTCCATCTTCACCGCCGCCTCCTTGTTTCATGATGTTTTATAAATTCGAACCGCGCAGCCAGGCTTGGATTTGCTGTTCTGTCGGATCGACGGGATCCGCCGTCAAGCCGGGAATATAGTTGCAGGCCTCATACAAAGCCGGGATGACGTTGGCATGTATGCCTACGGAATGATGCACATAAGGGCCTTTGACCAGCTTTTCTTCCCATAACGGCCAATCGTTCACTTCCACCCAAACGTAAGAACCGCGCGTATATGGCCCTTGAATGCCGCGAGCCTTGCCGAGGAACAGCTGATATTCCCCGTGATCCCCATCGAATCTGGCCAGCGTCATGCCGCCGCCTTTGATTTCGCCTTCATGCGTCCCCGGGGAATGATCGTCAAACAGGAAATGCCGGGATAGCTTCGGCCGCTCCTCCACAGACAGCGATACCGGAAAATTCCCGCAATGGAACAATAGCTCCCCGTTTTCATTCTCTGGATGCCGAACCGTCAGGTCGGCAAAAAAGGTCGGCAGTTGGTTCATCGTTGCAGCCTGCACCATCACCGAGGTGATCGCCCCGTGGATATCGGTCTCGCACGTCACCGGAATTTGCTCGTCGGTCAGAATGGCATTGGCAAGGCAAGGCATGATTCCCATCGCCTCCTGAAGGGCCGACCAGCATTGGATGGCAATGGCCGAGCACCCGTTCTGCACCGCGTACTGCTTCATCGCTACCTTCAAAGCGGCAATGCGCCGAACGTCTTCCTCGGTGACCTCCGACCAATCCAGCTTCGCTTTAATATAGTCGATCGCTTCCGCCAGCTCCGAGCTGCTGCCTTTCTCGATCTGCTTCGAAGCTCTTTGAATGTCGATCAAAGTGATCGGATGAAGCTCGATGCCGAAACGTTCCAGCAATTCGCCTTCATTGCACATCATCGTCCAGAACGATGTTGGTCTGGGGCCAATCTGCAAAATCCGCAGACTGCGGAACTGCTTCACCACATTCGCCGCGGCTACGAAATTCGTAAATCCCCGCTCGAATACCGGAGAATCGACCCGGCTGTTCGTCACATACGTAAACGGCACATTAAAACGGCGAAGAACCTTTCCGGTCGCAAACAGCCCGCACTGCGTATCGCGCAGGCGCATGCCGTCCTCCAGCGGCGCTTCGTCGCGCGGCCCCCACAGCAGCACCGGCTTGCCCAACGCTTTGCCTACCCTCGCTATCGTATCCTCCGTCCCGAAATTACAATGCGGAAAAAAGACGGCATCGACATTTTCGCGTTTGAACCGCTCCACAATTTTGTCTGCAGAGATGTGGTCGTCGTACAGCAGCCCTTCCTCATTGATTCCTTCAAGATCTACGAGCTCGAAGTCCATTCCGAAGCTCTGGATTTTCTCTTTGATCATCACCTTGTACTTAAAAGCATCCTCCGCGCTGAACACAAAGCGGCGTGTCGGGGCATACCCCAGTTTCAATTTCTTCATGCGGCTCACTCCTCAAGGATTGTGTACTTAACAAACTAAACTAATGTTAAAATGAGAACTAAACAAATTCGAAAATAAGTTTAGTTCATTTTATGGATATGAGTTAAAATTACCACTATACGAACGATAGGTCAATGATGTTTACTGAATTTAAGTCTTTTTTAAGTTATTTAAACTAAATTGTTTAGTTCGATCTCGACTTATCCTTGATTAATTTTTTAGAGATGTGTACACTAAACCTACTAAACAAATGAATGGAAATGGAGAGATTCTGAACTGTGAGAATGGAGGACATCGCAAAAATCGCCGGGGTTTCCAAAGCGGCCGTATCATTTGCGCTTAGTGGGAAGCAGGGCATCAGCGCGGAAACGCGCGAGCGGATATTGCAAATCGCCAAGGAACACGGGTATTCCCCTAAATCTAAGTCAGCCTTGCCTGAGCAGACGCTCAAAACGTTAATTTTTTTGGCCTTCGCCAATTCCGGCATCGTGCTTGAGGAATATTACCAGCAGCCTTTTTTTCGCGAGCTGATTCAATACATCGAGGAAAGATGCCGGAGCTACGGTTATTCGCTCATGTTCTCTTCGGTTGAACCGGAGCATTACATCGAGGACATTAAGTCGATCGTGGAGGAAAAACGAAGCGACGGGGTTATTCTGCTTGGAACGAACCTGAATCAAGGCCAAATAGCAGCCATAGCGGATGAACTGACCACACCGCTTGTCGTGCTCGACACCTGTTACGAGACCCTTCCGGTTCATTTTATTGAGATCAACAATGTAATGGGTGCCTATCAGGCCGGGTCTCATCTGGCGGATTTAGGACATCGCAATATCGGCTACATTGCCTCCAACGTGAGAATCCATAATTTCGAAGACCGCAAACGAGGCTTTCTAGCCGCGCTGCATGATCACCAGTTAGAGGTGGCCGAGGACGGCTTCTTTGCCGTAGCCCCTACGATCTTATCCTCCCAGGATGAATTAAAAAGTCAGCTGTCTGCCTACCTGGCCTCCGGCAAGCCAATGCCGACCGCCTTTTTCTGCGAATGCGACTATATTGCCATCAGCGCCATCAAGACATTGGGTGAGCTCAACTACCGGATTCCGGAGGATGTGTCGGTCGTTGGCTTCGATAATATTTCAGAAGCTCGCATCGTCTCGCCCGAACTGTCAACCGTCCATGTAGAGAAGGAACGGATGGCTCACCTCGCCGTCGACCTGATGATTCAATCGATCGAATCCCCCCAGCCGGCGAAGACGAAGATCAAGGTGGATACCCAATTTATTGCACGCGGTTCATCCAGCCGCATCGAATAGCAGGGTGTCCCGCAACGGCAGCCTCTGGATTTCCACATAAAACTCGAGGTGACTAACAACGAACGAAAGGACGGCCATTGGCCGTCCTTTTAGACTTAACAATCCAGTTATCCGTTCAAACACTAACGCAGACAGAAAGTATCTCGGACATAGCTTCGGCATTTTTATCTTGGAGATTTCGATGAGTCCGCATGCCGCAATAGCTGCCGCTGTATCGTCCATCAACCTTGGCTCCTCCGGCTACTCCCACGTTACTCCAATTACTCGTACCAATATTCCGGGATGATATCTCTCTCCAACTCCAGCAGCTCTTTAATCATCATATCTGCATCATGTATGGAATTTGCCAGCGGATCGGTCAGCATCGCTCTTCTCAATTTCGTGAAGCTTCGTTCCACAACAGCCTCCGCAGTTAGTTCGTGCGTATCCAGCACGACCTCCTGCATGCCCCGAATTCCCCGCGGCATCTCACCCACGTGAAGGGGGGTGATCCCGTCCATATTCACTTCGCATAGCAATTCTAGGAAAGCGTCGTCATTCATGTTCGTCACCGCCCCGTTATTGAGCGTATTAATAAAGAATCGCTTGCCCAAGTTGCCCACCATATTTTCGATAATATCCGTGGCGTGGTCGGGCCCGAATGATTTCATGTAGTCCGCAGTAGGACGTTTGCCGGAAAGGAAGTCATCCACTTGCTCCCACATCTCCTCATGCCGTTGATACCGATCTTCCGTTTCCCAAATCGATAAAGGAGGAATGACGTCCTTTGACTTGCCGAGTCCCTGCCAATAGCGAACGTATTCTTTCGTGTGGGCCGTACATGTCGGAATATATCCGAAAATGTTATAGAGCTCATACGTGATGGCATCGTTATAAAGCGCCTTTGCGCCTGTATCCCCGCCATCGTTTTCCGTTCCCGCCGATATTCTCATCGACTCAGCTACCTGGGGCATGACATCCTTCCCATCATACTCGGCCTTAAGCAGCCAGGTGAAATGATTGACGCCAGCTATGCGGAAATCAAATTTCCGATCGATTTCCTCATTGAACTCACTAATATCCTCAATGATGCCTGCCCGAATGGCATAATAAGCTTTCTTATGCGGCATATGGTGGCTATCGCAGAGGGCGAAGGTTTTCAGCTGCGGCGCATATCGGCTTAAAGCGATGCCATGGACGGCAGATGGATTGATGTAATTGATGACCCACGCATCGGGGCAAAGCTCCTCGATGTCTTTAGCGCATTCCATAATGACCGGCAGCTCTCTCATGGCCCTGAAGATCCCGCCTGGGCCGATCGTATCCCCGGAGCACATGCGAATTCCGTATTTTAAAGCTACCTGGCAATCGATGCCGCGATATTTTACAGTATCTTCAGCAAAGCTGAGGACGACGAAATCAGCACCCTTCAGTACCTCTCTCCGATTCGTCGAGCCCTCTACTTTAAGGGGCACATTGTTCTCCTTGGCAACCATTTCAGCAAGCCTGACCATCTTGGACAGCTTTTCTTCGTCCGTATCTACCAAAGCAAGTGTTCCTTGATTCAAATATTTAGAATCAACCATTTGCCAAATCGATTGGCGCCCAAAAAATAGACTTCCCGCCCCGATAACGACGATCTTCGGTTGCGGCATTTTCGAATCTGTCATGATCAAGCCCTCCTAATGGGTGATGACCCCATTATAGGGGAATGATTTCGAGAGTAGAATATGAGATAGTTTTACGTTCATGTCAAATAGTTTGATTATTTATGAGTGGAAACTTCAATGATATACTATAATTATTTGAAATATGTCTTACGGTAGAGGGATGACAATGAATACGAAAATGAAGGACATGGGAATTCTCAATGAATTGTCGGATTTGATCTCGCTGCGAATGAAGTCTGTTTTTGAGCTTGCCCATGACGGGAAGTGGGTCGAGCATAAGGCGCACATCGACTACGATCTTTGGTTCATACAATCCGGAATCGTTACGATTCGTATCGATGGAATCGAACATCAGGCCAGGCCGGGAGATGTGGTCTTTTTTTATCCAGGAATTCCTTATATGGCTTCTACTACCGATCAGGGCTGTCAGTTTATTTACGTGCATTTCGACTTCGAAATCGGCAAGCAGCAGCGAATTCTGAGCGATTTTCCACTCTCGGGAATTATACCGGAAGAGCTGATTCGGGAAGAAACCGTCCTGTTCGGCAAAGCCTTTACGCAATCGAATCAGTTAAGCAGCTTGCCAGGGAACCGTCTATACTTAAAAGCTTGCCTGATTGCTGTCATCGCCAAAATCATTGAACTCTATGGACAAGACCGGTATACCGGCACATTTCTGAGCGGGAGAATGCCAAAAACAGCCGAGCGGAATCTGGACGTGCTGCAGCCGGTATTCGGTTATATTAACAATCATCTGCACAAATCGATTAAAATGAGTGAGCTCGCCCAGCTTGTCGGCATATCCGAGAAATATTTCATCACTTATTTCAAAAAGACATTGGGCATTACTCCGGGACAATATATTTACCAAATTAAGATGAACCGGGCGAGGGATTACCTGAACTTAAAGAAATATACGATCCAGGAAATCGCCAGCCTTCTCGGCTACCCCGATCCGTTTACATTTTCAAAGGCTTTTAAAAAATACTATAACGTTCCCCCATCCAAGTTTGATTAAAAAAGCTGTCAGAGGACATGTCCTCTGACAGCTTTGCTGCATTTCAGAGCCTTTTCGGCGCTATTCATCCATGCGATCAAGCACGTCTCCGCACAGACTGCCGTAGCATCCGGCGGTCTATTCGTCCCGGCCCATATACCGAAAATAATGAAAATCGGCGTAACTACCTTTAAACTGATTCATATCGTGGGCGGCGATGCCGATGAAATTACCGGTAAATCCGCCGGACAGAAAGCTAATATTTTGCGATGCGCCGACAGGCTGCCACTCTTCCTCTGCGCCCGATCGATAATAAAACTGACCGTTGACTCCAGAAACATCTACGGCCAAGTGAATCGGCCCTTCCTTTAAATCGATCATGACGGGCTCAAGGGTAAATTCATCCCGCTCGCAGCGCAGCAGCCGCAGAACCCTGCCTCGTCCCTCCCCATGGGTGACGTAGGCGTACCAATAATTGTCCTCATTCAGATACAGCATCAATCCCGCCATTTGCAGATACAGAGTCGGCTCATGATCCAATGCTGTCTCCGCCCGAAAGGACTTATCCGTTTGCCGGATGGCCACGATATGGTGGCTGAACAAGCTCTGAGCGGATTCGCCTGCATGAATTCGCAAGTGGCCCAGGCGCTCGGAAAGCGAGCACCAGCTTTCATCAGCCATCATGCGTAGCGTGTTCCAGCGTGGATGCAGCTTTGTGCCGTTAAAATCATCCGCAAATTCTGCTCGAATCCCGCCCTTGATGCTCGCCCCTTTAGGCAGCGGCGCTTCCATTTGCGGCGTATTGCCGCCAGAGGTTAACCGAAGCCACCCTTCCTCATCCCAATGCACCTGTTGAAGCGCCGTTTCCCTGCCAAGGATGGCATACCGGCCTTCCAGCGGACGGGTGCACAGGTGAGCCATGTACCACTCGCCTCCAGGCGTCTCCACCAGGCTGCCGTGGCCGGCGCATTGCAGCTCTGCTTCAGGCTTCCCGCTAGAGGTCAGCATCGGATTTAGCGGATCGACCTCGTACGGCCCGAGCAGTTCCTTGGATCGCGCTACGGTCACCGCATGGCCACTGCCTGTGCCTCCTTCCGCAGTAATAAGGTAGTAGTAGCCGTTCCGCTTATATATATGCGGGGCTTCCGTTTTTTTCAGCGGGGTGCAGTCAAACAGCTTCTGCGGCTCTCCAATTAGCTTCCGCTGCTTCGGATCGTACTCTTGAATGACGATGCCGCTCGATTTATTGCCTTCTGTAATGCGGTAATCCCACAGTGCATTCAACAGCCACTTGCGGCCGTCATCGTCATGGAACAGGGACGGATCGAAGCCGCTGCTGTTCAGATAAATCGGCTCCGACCAAGGCCCGTGGATGGATGGAGCGGTAATTAAATAGTTATGGCAATCCTTAAAAGGCCGCTTGGTACTCTTGACATCCGTATACATGAGATAGAACAATCCGTCATGATAGCTGAGCTGCGGCGCCCAGATGCTGCAATTCCTTGGATTTCCCTGCAGTTGAACCTGATTCGTCAAAATATCCGTGCAATGCTCCCACTCCGCCAGGTTGGTCGATTCGTACACTCTAACGCCCGGCAGCCATTCGAACGAGGAAACGGCAATATAATAAGTGTCTCCGGCCCGTACAATGCAGGGATCCGGGTTAAAGCCCGGCAATACCGGGTTGCGGATCACTCCTGTAATTCTGTTATCCGAAATCAAGATGGCTCCCCTCCATAAACCTTTTTATTTTATATTCATGAGCTTCTCCCCAACATCTCGCCAAAGCCTTATTTCAGGTCACTTTCCAGTTCCCCCCAGGCTCTCCTCGGGAGGCACGTTGACCTGCTCCAGCAGCTGCTCCGCTTGCTTCGTATTCCGGGATTCGCAACTCTCCACCGTAACCCGTTCGCCGTTCTCAACATAAAAGGCCGGCCCTTCATGGTTCTCCACGGTTACGTTCCGGAAGCGAATATCTCGTACGTTACCAAGGAAGAAGCCCCGGTTGCTCATATCCTTGATGCCCGCCATCATCGCCGGCTGTCCGGGCGTAGCATTCTCAGCCATCGATATATCGATCTGATCGAAGGTCACCTCCGTAACATATTGCTCAGCGAGGCCATACAGGAACCCGGCGGCGGCATGCACCCTTCGGGCGGTAATGTTTTCGAAATGGATCCGGCGAAAGCATGGCGTCTCCTCCGTAACCGGATGCGGATGCTTGTCCCATACGTATTTGTCTTTGCCACGCGGCCCGCAGAAATAGTACAAGTTCAAGATAAACGGGCAAAGCACGTCCTCCATGACGATATTGCTTACACGGATATCCTCGACGATTCCTCCTCGTCCGCGCCTGGATTTCAGGCGGATACCGCGGTCGGTTTGCTTGAACACGCAATTGGAAATGACCACGTTACGGACGTCGCCGCTCATCTCGCTGCCGATCACGACGCCTCCATGTCCATGAATCATCGTACAATTGGTAATTGTGATGTTCTCGCAGGGAACGCGCCCCTTCGTATCCTCCGTCCCCGCTTTAATGGCGATGCAATCATCCCCTACGTCAATTTGGCAGTTGCTGATGCGAACGTTCGTACAGGACTCCGGGTCGATGCCGTCCGTGTTCGGCGAGTCTGCAGGATTGAAGATCGACAGATTATCGATCGTCACATCCTGACAGCGAACTGGATGAACCGTCCAGCTCGGCGAATTCGCCAAAGAAACATCCCGCAGCGTTACCCGGCGGCAGCTGTCAAAGCTGATCAGCTTAGGGCGAGGATAAGCAAGCTCCTCCCGGCGGTTTCTGTGCTTGTCCCACCAAGCCTGCCCGTTCCCTTCAATCCTCCCCATGCCGGTTACGGACACATTCTCCAAATCCTTGCCGAAGATGCACGAGGCATACACCTTCTGCTTCACGCCTTCCCAGCAGGAATCTACCGTCGGATAATCCTCCGGATGATCACTAAAGGAGAGCGTAGCTCCCGGGCTTATATGAAGCTCAATGTTGCTCCTCATCATAATAGCGCCTGTACGATATTGCCCCGGCGGCACGTAAACCGTACCTCCCCCCGCCTCGGCCGCAGCAGCAATGGCAGACGCAATCGCTTCCGTCGAAAGCTCGGGGCTATTTTTGCTGGCACCGTAATCATCGATATTAAAAAACAGCATGCTCTTGTCTCCTCCATCAGATAAATGCTGCGCCATGCGCCTATCGCTCCAAAAACTCATATTCCGTACAAGCCTGCAGGAAGGCGCCAAGTCCCTTCTGATCATTCGTTATGATCGGTTCACTGATGTAGTACGCATAGGTTCCATCGCGCCGATCCTCACCGCCTAAGCCCGCCACTTGGCAATTTTTGTTCAGATTGACCCAGCCCTCCTTCGTCTCCAGCACAAATTCCGAGATCAAGCCCGCATAGGCGCGATTCAGCGTCTTATGCCAATCCGATCCGAGCAGGCCGAGACGGACGCCTTTAGCCATCGCGTACACGATCATGCTGGAAGCAGAGGCTTCCAAGTAATTGCCTTTGCGCTTCCCCGCATCTACAACTTGGTGCCATACGCCCGAATCAGCATCCTGATAGCTCCTTAACGCTTTTAACGTATCGTTTAGAATGCGCGTCAGCTCCGGATAATCCCCATGATCCGCCGGCAGCATTTCCAGGACGTCAACCAGCGCCATGACGAACCAGCCGAGCGACCTTCCCCAGAAATTCGGCGACTGCCCTGTCTGCGGGTTGCACCACGGCTGCACTCGCTGTTCATCCCAAGCATGATAGAGAAGTCCTGTCTTCTCGTCCCTCGTATGCCGTTCACAGAGAATGAACTGTTTTGTAACGTCATTCAGATCCTCTCCCTGCTCGAAGGTAAGCAAGAACTCTAAATAAAAAGGAGCCCCCATGTACAATCCGTCCAGCCAGATCTGATAAGGATAAATCTGCTTATGCCAAAAGGCCCCTTCCGATGTGCGCGGGTGCGTCTTCAACTGCTCCCTGAGCAAAGCCGCCGCACGCTTGTATTTCTCCTCGCCGGTTTCCTTGTACAGAATAAACAGCAGTTTGCCGTTGTTCAAATGGTCGATATTATGCTCGTCCTGACGGTAACCGAGCACAGAACCGTCATCCTGAATGAAGTAATCCAGATTGTCCCGTATATATTTGAAGTACCGCTCTTCCCCTGTTACCCTCCAAAGCCGTTCAAAGCCTTTCAAAATAACCCCGTAATCGTAAGACCATTTGCCGTTATAGCCCTTCTGGTACAGCTTCGGCGTGCGTTCCATGATGGACTCTGCGGTTCGTTCCGCCCATTGCGGCCGTTTCATGCCGATCATCCTCCTTGTTGTAAAATGGACTGTTCCGCCAGCAGGCAGTTCTGCGGACGGAACAGCCCGGTTCATGACCTCATTCGCTGTGATACCCTGCTTACTTGCCGTAAACTGCGTCATATGCGGCTTCATATTCGGCGATGATCGTATCGCCTCCCGCTTTTCTCCAGCTCTCAACAGCTTTCTTAAATCCATCCAAATCGGTTTTGCCGAGAATATATTTGTAGGTCGCATCGGTAATCGTCTTTTGCAGCTCGGAGCCTTGACTTGAATTCATTGGCGATTCCAAAGAATACATCGGATTAAGCACCGCAAAGGTCTCGTTCTCCTCGATCAATCGATTGGCTTCTGTTCTTAATGGATCCGAGTCATGAATTTCAAACCCACTCTCCTTCGGACGGGATCCCGCAAACGGCTGTACTTCCTGCTGCCAAAGGCTTGTATCCTTTATGGTGACGGCTTTATTCTCATCGACCGTATAATGGACATCTTCAATGCCGTACGTCATCAATGCGTATACTTCCTCCGACATCAAGTCGTTAACGAATTTCAGCACTCTTTTTAGCTCTTCTTCATCCTTCACTTCGGATTTCGGGAAAGCCAGCAGGCCTCCGACGCCATTGGACGTCGACCAAATGGCTCTATCGCTTTCTTTGCCAGTAGACGTAATGCCGTTAACCATAATGAGTTCCATATCATCCTGAATTCCAGCGGCCAAATTCAAAAGATTTTTACTATCGAAAAGGGCGCCTACGTAAATCCCAGCTTTACCTTGGGCGAAATTTTGCTGCTGGTCGGTCTTGGCCGTCACGGCAAAATCCTGATTGATGTATCCGTTGTCATAAAGCTCCTTCATGTAATCCATCGTCTTGATATAACCTTCCGACTCGAATTCCGGCGTGACTTTCCCGTCCTCACTGACGCTCCAGACGCTTGGCGTGCCGAAGTAGGAGCTAAGTGTCTTGAATGCGCCAAAGACGAGATCGCTGCGATCCATAAAGCCTGTCGTGTCCTTTACGCCGTTTCCGTCCGGATCCTGCTCCGTAAACGCCTTGGCAACCTCCATTAACTCATCCGTTGTTTTCGGTACCGGCAGCCCCAGTTTGTCCAGCCAATCCTTCCGGATGACGACCCCATTCCTCGCTATCTGCTTCTGAAGCGGTACACCATACAGCTTGCCTTCGATCGAAGCGGAGTTTCGCATATCCTGTGAGATGGCAGCCAGATTCGGAAATTCGTCCAAATAAGATCCGACATCCCAGAATACGCCGGCTTTCAAAGCGTTGCGAACCGAAGAGTTGTCCAGCATGGTAAGGGTTACGATATCGGCCAAGGAGCCTGAAGCCAGAGAAGTATTCAAGCGTTCTTCCTTCGACGCATCCGGAATCCAGGAGAACTTGATATCGGCATTCGTCGCCTCCTCGATTTTATTCAGCACGGTATCTGTAGGCGGCGAAGCGGTCTGCAAAATGTTCAACCAACTGATCGATGCTCTGCCGTCGTCAGCGCCGGAACTGCCGGTTTGATGTGAGCCTGATTTCGTTCCCCCGCATGCACTGAGCAGCAGGCTGCCACAAAGCGTAAGCGCTGCCAATTTTGCTAAATTTCGTTTCATGTGCTCTTCCCCTTTTTCATGTATTTGGATGGATATTTATCTTCCTCTTCCGCTATAAACGGAAGCAAGAATTCATAAGCGAGCAAAGCAGCAGTTATTCGTTACTCCTTTAATAGACGCCGTCTTCGCCGAATTTCTTGGCCAGCCTGTTCGCTATAATGACCAATATTAATCCGACTAAGCCTTTAAAGAGGCCAACGGTAGTGCTAAAGCTGAGCTGTCCGTTTTTCAAACCGGCTGTAAAAATATAAGTATCAAAGATCTCTCCAACCTCCCGGTTCAGCGAATTCAGGAGCAAGTACATATGCTCGAACCCTAGCTCAAGCGTATTGCCGATTTTAAGGATCAGCAGCGTAATGATCACCGGGCGAATCGCAGGCAGCGTGACATGCCAGGTTTTTCGCAATCGGCTGGCACCGTCCATTTCGGCTGCTTCGTATAGCTGCGTATCGACAACGGTAATCGCTGCCAGATAGATGATCGTGGACCAGCCCGCCTCTTTCCATATAATTTGCAGAATGTACATGGGGCGAAGCCATTCCGTGGATGTCAGGAAGCTGATTTTTTTTCCTCCGAAGGCGGCTATGATTTCATTAATAACGCCTCCATCCACATTGAGGAAAACGTACGTGATCGAAACAATAATGACCCAAGACATGAAGTGCGGAATGTAAACCATCGTCTGGATCGAATTTTTGAACATTTTATGCCTGACTTCATTCAGCATAAGGGCCAGAATGATAGGCAGCGGAAAGAAAATGATCACTTCCAGCGCAAACAGGATCAATGTGTTGCTCAGCAGCATCCCAAAGGTGGGTTCAGTAAACAAACGGATAAAATGCTTGAATCCGACCCACGGACTGCCCTGGATGCCCTGATACGGCTGATAATCCTGAAAAGAAATAATCAGGCCACCCATCGGAAAATATTTAAAAATAACAAAGTAAACAAATCCCGGGAAAATCATTAAATATAACAGTTTATTTTTGCTTAAACTTTTTAAATGATGAAGCATGTCAACTTTCTTTTGCCCCATTCTCCTTTGCGGTTTGCCTTGTAGCGGAATAGCTGAGGAATCTGCTTCCTTCACTGGCTGTCGACCTCCTTGATCAGTTAACGTGTGTTCGAAGCCAAGCATATCCGCTTATCGATATTCCGTATATAATCATTAGCAATCATCGACCCCGTAACCCCCCATAAACACAGGAGAAAATGTAGCTGATGATTACTATTCAAGATAGAGATACAACACCGATTGTAGCTAATGATTACGATTTGAGATTGAGATTATTTCCTTCTGCGCATCCCAAATTTCATATTATTTCCTCCCCATTAAAGCCATAGAACATGATTATATACGGAATATTTACCGCTTGATAAGGTGGATATGAGACTAATTATTCGAGGAGGATCATACCTGCCATGTCAAAATCTGCACTCAAGAAACAATCGCTAGGAAACCGAATATTCAACTTTGTAAACTATACGCTTCTACTCCTGTTCGCGCTTGCGTGCCTCCTGCCCTTCGTGAACGTCGTCGCCAGTTCCTTTGCTTCAACACAGGAAATTGTTTCGAAGAAGTTCGTCCTGTTTCCGACGACCTTTTCGCTTGATGCTTACCGCTTTATCTTCTCAACGCCGACTATTTTCAAAGGACTGGGCGTATCCATTGGCACGACGCTTATGGGCACCGCCGTCAGCATGGTGCTTACAGCGTTGATGGCGTACGGCTTGTCCCGCAAATATTTGACCGGAAGAAATATCATTAACTTTATCATCGTGTTCTCGATGCTGTTTAGCGGCGGAATGATTCCAACCTTCCTTGTCGTGAAATCGGTGGGGTTGATCGATTCATACTGGTCGCTGATTATCCCGACGGCGATTAATGCCTTCAACCTCATCATAATGAGGAATTTCTTTCAGGCTCTTCCGGAGAGCCTTGAGGAATCGGCAAAGATTGACGGTGCCAATGACTTCCGCATCCTGTGGAAAATCATGCTGCCGCTTGCCCTTCCCTCGATCGCCACGCTCTCCTTATTCTACGGCGTGAATTATTGGAACACGTACATGAATGCGATCCTTTATCTTAACGACTCTGAGAAATGGCCGCTGCAGGTGCTTCTTCGCCAAATCGTCATCGTATCCAGCGGCATGGAAGGCGATAATTCGGCTGTAGACATCGTGCCTCCGGCCCAGACGATCAAAATGGCAGTCATTGTCGTCGCTACCGTTCCAATGCTGATCGCTTATCCGTTTGTGCAGAAGCATTTTACGAAAGGAGCTTTGCTCGGAGCGGTTAAAGGCTAATCCTAGTAAGAAAGTTTACAGAATCCTTCAGCTCCGCTTAAAACTTGTTAGTTCTATCATCTGCAAAAAAAGTTCTGGCTCAACGCATCGGTATGCGAAGCCAGAACTTTTTTTTAGCGCTCCAACTTCATCTTGCGATACGCACCAGGCGTAACATGCTCTTTCTTTCGGAAAGAGCGGATGAAGTTTTGAGAATTTTGATAACGAAGGCGTTCCGCGATGTCCTTGATGGTCATATCGGTATCCACCAGCCACTTCTTGGCGATTTCCAGCCGGTAATTCATCAGATATTCGCTGAATGTGGTGCCGTACTCTTTCCGAAAAATGCTGCTCAAATAATTGGGACTATAATGAAGGCGCTCGCTGATCGACTCCAGGGACAAATCCTGATCATATTCCGTACGAATAATGGCAGCGATTTTATCTGCGATCGAACGAAATTGCTGATTTGTCTTTTCTTTCATGCTTTTAACCATCGGATAGATGACTTCATGCACCAGGATTCGTTCTATCTCTTCAGGATTCCGGGTATCCAGCAACCGATGATACAGATTGGCATTGCTTGGCGTAAGCAGGATTTCAACGCCGATCAGCTGCTCAAGCTGAATCAGATTGTTTACGAAGCGAATCAGTGTCACTTCAAGATTCATCGGGTTCAAGCTATGCTTCATCATATCTGCGAGCAGGGGATACAAGGAGCGCGAGACCTCCTGCTCATCACCCAGACGAATGGCGTCAAACAGTTGCGCCTCCAGTTCTGTGGGATAATGCAAGCGGATCGGCCCCGATATGCCTGTTGAAACGTCCTCGTAAAATATGATCGATTCCTTGCCCAGGTTCAGCCGCTGATAAAGGGCTTCCAAACTCATCTCGCAGGCCTCTCTGCTATTCAGCGCATCATCATAAGGGAGGCTGACGCCTATGCTTATCGAGGACTTTAGATACTCTCTGGCCGACTTAATAAGCAGCTTGGCATACTGTAGAATCTGCTTTCGCATGTCTGTGGCGTCCCCTTTCTCAAAGAGAAGCACCGTTGCCTGCGTTCGTTCATTAAGCACAACAGGCAGCATTCTCCCAGGCTCCGGGACGATTTCCTGTACCATTTTATTAACGGCAAGCAGAAGCACATCCTTGTCTGAGAGCTGTCCATCGCCATAACTATCCAACTGGATTAGCATCGTAACGAAGAGAGTGTTGACCGTTATTGGATAACCGAATCGTTCCAGACTCTTCTCCGTTTCCTCCCGGGTGACCCGGTTTTGAAGCAGATTAAGCACGAATTGCGTCTCCAGCTTAGGCTTCTCCAGCTCGATCAGATGCTCCAGGCTTTCCTTCTCCGATACGATGGAATCGATCGATCTGATGATCCAGTCCACCTCATCCCTCAGCATCGGCTCGGGACTTGCGGCGAGACTGCTCTGAATTTTCCGATACGGACGGGTCAAATAAACAGACAGCAGGTAGGCCAGGATGACCATCAGAAGCATAATCACAATGGCCATAATGATCAGACCGAACCGCGTGGTCGCTAAGGCTTCGCTCACTTCCTTCTGATCAAGAAGCGTCACATAAGTCCAATTGTTGTAATCGGACTTGGCATATAGAGCAATAACGGAATCCCCTGTCGCTATTTCGACGGTCATTTTACCCGTCAGCGGCTCGTTTGCGACTTGCTCGCTAATCAGACGGAGATCCTGTTCGGACAGCATATCTGTCTTCGTTTGGGCAGAATAGAGCAGTTCGCCCTCTTTATTCAGGATATAGACGGACGTTTCCGGCTTCGTCTGCAGCGTGTGATTTAGCGTTTGCAGGGAAATATCCGAAAGAGCGATCGCTTGTTTATCTTGGGAAGACACCGGCAGCGTATGAACGAAGCGGATGCCGTCATCCGTTTTCACCCAATACAGTCCTTTGCTGGCTTTATCGATATATTGTTCGTACAGCTCATCTCGTTCCTCTTCCGATAACAGGGACAGCGAGCCGTTTGAAATCCTCCAGTTCTGATTCAGGCTGATCAAAGAATACTGAACACCATCCAATCCCATCGTAGCAATATAATTCAGCTGGGTATTCAATTCCCGATATGTTTCAAAGTCCCGCTCCGTCAACGGATTGTTAATGACTTCGTGAAAGGATTTGGTCGTGCTGTATGTATTGAAAGCATATTCAATCGTTTGAATTTTCTGCTCCAATGTGTTCCTGATTTGCGTAATTAAGCTTTGATGACTCTCCCCCACGCGATCGGCTACCGAACGAATCGTAGACGAATAAATATAGCTTCCAAAGCCGATAACCAATCCGATACTCAAGACGAGAATAGGAATGAAAACGTTGTAAAAAGTCTTACTCCTTCTCATTGCTCCACTCCTTAAGTCCATATATTGATCATTTCACCTGCTGTATGGTCAGATAGATACTATTATAGCGCTTACAATCTGTTCGGGACATAGGGATTTCTAACGATTCAAAAAACAGCCCGCAACCTCACTAAAGCCCTTCGCTGGTGTTCTGGTCAAATACAGACTTTCTTATTCAAGCGGTATCAACTACAATAGAAATAGAGGTTTAAATAACAGAACCATTAATCATATAACATAAATATAAATAAAGTAAATGATGGAGGCATAACTCTAATGAAGTTAAATCTTACAGAACAATCACTTCCCGTATATGAAGCGTTATCCAGCGCTGTACGACTAAAAATATTGACCCTGCTCACTGAGCAGCCTATGAATATTAAAGAACTAGCTGAAGCGCTGCAGCTCAGCAGCGCCATTATGACGATGCATGTTCGCAAACTAGAGGCCGCGGGCCTCATTTCCAGTGAAATGGCTCCTGGTCGAAATGGATTGCAAAAAATATGCTCCCTTGCCGTCGAAAGCATCGAAATTGTCATTCCCCGCAAGGAGGAAAATGAGTATAAATACCATCGCACCGAAATTCCGGTGGGTCATTACTCCGACTTTGTGATTGAACCGACATGCGGTCTTGCTACGGTCGATCATATCATCGGCAGCTTTGACGATCCTAGACATTTCTGGGATCAGGAACGGACTAATGCCGGTATTCTGTGGTTCGGCAAAGGGTTTATCGAATATAAGATCCCTAATTTCTTATTATCGAGCCAGCAGCCCGAAGAGCTTGTCATTACGATGGAAATTGCTTCTGAAGCGCCAAGCACGAATAATAATTGGCCCTCGGATATTACGTTCAGTCTGAACGGAGTCCATCTAGGCTATTGGACGAGTCCTGGCGATTACGGGGATAGGAGAGGCAAGTATACACCTGGCTGGTGGCATCATCAGACCAATCAATACGGACTGCTCAAGAAGCTGCGCATTACGCATGAAGGAACATATATGGATGGATTGAAATTATCCGACGTTACATTGAAAGATGTCCACATCCTTCATAAGCAATGGACGTTCAAACTGTCCGTCGAGGCTGACGCCGAACATGTTGGCGGTTTGACCCTCTTCGGCAAAGGCTTCGGCAATTACAATGAGCATCTGATCTTTGAGCTCTACTATCGTTAAAGACAAGTTTATGATCATCGCTCAAAATTCGGTATACCGCTCATGCCAGTGCCAGATATGCAGAATGGAGACGGTGCGAATCTTGTGACGGTGGCAGCATCGTAGATAACGTTGCGTTTCAGTAGTCAGCTTTCATAGAAAAAATCCCCGATCATAAAGATCGGGGATTTTGCATGATTTTGCAGGCAAATGACTCAGTTGGTATATTAGCTTAACGCCGCTCCTTCGCGGTAAGCTCCCCACCGTCTTTGACCCGGCAAGGCGCACTCTCTCTCTTTCAGCTTGGCCACTACTGGAATGATGCAGCCACAGACGAGGCAAGTTACTCCGTCTTGAAGCTTGGGACAGGTGCTGCAAAGTTCTAAGCGCTGTGCATAAACTTCATCCGGCACGCATTTCTCCGGAGCAAATGCCGAAGAGGCTAGGATACGCTTGATCTGCTCCTCTGTGACTTTATATTCTTCCCGGCAGCCTTTGCAGGATGACGATGCCATATCCGCCTATGCCTTTGGAGTTAGCGCTAGGACAGTAACAGACATCGGCGGCAATTCGGCCGTCAGCTGATCACCCTCCAATGTAAAGCCACGGAACGGTTGAGGGGCTACAGTATCCGGGGCATCGAACGTGTTGTGCGCATCTATTCTTTCCCCGCTAAGCACGGTTCCTGCAATCTCGAAGGACTGGCCTTTGGAGCCGCGAATATCGACCGAAACAATCGACTTCTCGGCATGATTTGTATTGCACAGGCTGATATGAATTACTCCGTCGGCATTTATCGACGCCGATGCGGTAACCGCTGGAATCTCCCGACCATCAAAACAATAGCTACCGCCGTCCAGTTCCAGATCAATCCGCTCTGCATCCTGGTGTACCTTGAACATATCAAACACATGATATGTAGGCGTAAGCACCATCTTCTCTCCTTCGGTCAAAATGACCGACTGCAGCACGTTCACCGTCTGGGCAATATTCGCCATCTGTACGCGCTCGTTATGTTTATGGAAGATGTTGAAGGTTAGACCGGCTACCAGTGCATCGCGAATCGTGTTTTGCTGATACAAGAAGCCTGGATTAGTGCCCGGTTCAACGTTGTACCACGTTCCCCATTCGTCGACAATGAGGCCAACGCGCTTCTCCGGATCGTATTTATCCATAATTACGCAATGCTTCGTAATAAGCTCATCCATACGCAGCGCCTTCTCCAGCGTCGTGAACCATTCGCTCGTCTCAAAGCCTGTAGCAGGCCCTTTATCCTCCCAGGTAGCGCCTGGAACCGTATAGTAGTGCAATGTAATAGAGTCCATGAACCGGGATGCTTCCCGCATCAGAACTTCCATCCAGTTATAATCGTCTACGTTTGGCCCGCAGGCAATCCGGTGAATTTTGTTGTCGTCATAGTTACGGACGTACGTCTGATAGCGGCGATATAAATCCGCGTAATATTCCGGGCGCATATTTCCGCCGCAGCCCCAGTTCTCATTGCCGACTCCGAAGTAAGTCACCTTCCACGGTTCCTTGCGTCCGTTAGCCTGACGCAGCTCAGACATTGGCGATACGCCGCCAAAGGTCAGGTATTCTACCCATTCCGACATTTCTTGGACGGTACCACTCCCTACGTTTCCGTTAATATACGGTTCGCATTCGAGCAGATCGCACAGCATCATAAATTCATGAGTCCCGAAATGATTGTTCTCTACTACGCCGCCCCAATGTGTATTAACCATTCTTTTGCGGTTTTCTTTAGGCCCGATGCCATCTTTCCAGTGATATTCA
Organism: Paenibacillus lentus; assembly: GCF_042714055.1. Taxonomy (GTDB): domain Bacteria; phylum Bacillota; class Bacilli; order Paenibacillales; family Paenibacillaceae; genus Fontibacillus; species Fontibacillus lentus_A. The sequence goes on along the minus strand of NZ_JBHGVC010000003.1, from coordinate 70,817 downwards.
TCGGCGAAACAACCGCCAGGCCAGCGAAGCACTGGAATTTTAATTTGCTTAAGCGCTTGCACGACATCGTTTCTAATTCCGTTCGTATTCGGAATCGGGGAATCCTCGCCAACCCAAATCCCTTCATAAATGCATCGTCCCAAATGTTCGGAGAAATGACCGTAAATATTGCGGTTAATGGTGCCTCTGCGTAAATCAGTGTTAAGTACTGCACGGTTTGCCATGGGAACAGCCGCCTTTCTAACCATTAATATTTATGTTAATTAATTAATACTTACATAAACATTATAGCCATATTCCCGATCGTTCGTCAACCGGTCGTAAAATGCTAAAATCGGTGGGTAAGTTGCTCCCTCTTGCTATAATCATCTAATGATCCAAGGTAATTCATCCGCCATCTGCCGCAGGCCTCAAGCACATCATTTACGCGATAAATTTAACGATTACAAGATACCCGTCGTTACTTTCAAATAAATGTGCAGCTAATGCGCTGCCCCTTCTTTACTGTAGAGACATATGATAACTGAGTTGAGCGGATTACTGTTAGGTGCCCACTCGCTGCGCTGTATCGACCTATACCTAGCTGGATTTCATACAACTATTTATTGGTCAATGTGACCGATTTGAGAAATACCTGGATTTCATGCATTTAAACCTCGCCTTATCGCCTTCCTAGCCAAATATTTTGGTGATAACCTCCAGAAATCCAGTTAATTGTACATCCTGCACCAGACTCCCTGAATTAAATACAGCAAATACAGTTGGTTTAGGCAGCAAAGCGCTAAACGCTTATACTATATAGCCTTTCTAGTAATTCCCCCCCATCTCACCGACTTAATGTCATTCTCATCATATAAAAAGGCGACTTTAGAACGAGCTGCCCCCAGCTCTCTAAAATCGCCTTTTTATTAAAGCTATTATTCCTCGATCGGTTTCATTGTCCGAAGCACGCCGTAAATTCCGTTCAGGTCGCCTTCCGGGACGAACTTGAACTCCATCTCCCGCTTTCCTTGAAGAAGCTCAGCTGGAATAGGATACTGCTTCGTGAAAAATTCGCGTTTCCGCTCAAGCGGCGTTCTCTCGCTGGCCAGGAGCTCGCCGTTGGCGTAAATATTCATTACCCGGTCATGATTAATTGAAAAGTACGTTACCTGAAGCAGATTGTCTGCTTCCGGATTCACGGCCAGCTTATAGCTGAACCAGCCTCCGACATGAGCCACCCGGCCATTCAGGCCATCCCAGGCACCGCCAAAGGTCTCTTCTCCCTTAATCCCGTGCTCCAGCTCATACTGGTCATTTCCGACCTGCACGCTATCGGTGGTCGCCTCTTTAATAAGCTGCTCCTGCCGCCCCCGCTCCAAGTGCTGCTTCAGTTCATCGGAATCCGCAGCCACGATGTTCCAGTAGATGCCATACCGCTCGCGATGCTGTCTGTAATGCGGCGTAAACACCAGCCGCTCGTCTTCATCCGTGTGCCGCAGCTCGAATACGAGCTCATCGCCCCGTTTTACTAGATGGTTCTGAATGTTGCTTAACCATTCCTCCGGCGTCATTTTCTTGGGAATAATGAAGTCCTTAACCAGCATCTTCCGCGTCGGCACGCTCACCATAATTCCGGTTGCCGCCTGCGTCATATCCTCGGTACCGAGCCCAGCGCTAAGCACGACAGGCCCGTATTGGAAGCCCACGACATTGTCGTTGTCCGGCAGCCGGGAAATGATGATTTTCATTGGCAGCGTCAGCGTTATTACGTCACCATGGCTCCATTCTCGATCGATCACGATATGTCGCTGCTCAGCGTTCCACTGAACTGCTTCACCGTTCACCTGTACTTCAATCTGGCCTGACACCCAATAAGGAATGCGTAAATGCAGATCCAGCTGTTTCTTGCGGCCATCCTCAATTTCCAGTGTCAACGCAACCCCTTCCGATTCGGGAATTTCTGAACGCTGCGTAAGCTTTACTCCCTGCTCCGACCAATTCAATTTAGAGCTAATGTATTGATTGATGTAAAGCGTGCTCCCCGCGTGAAAATAAATGCTGTCATTGAGCTTTGTAAAGCTCTCCATGCCCGTACCTGTGCAGCACCAGAAATGCTCAAAGGGTGAGCTGTATATTTTAAAATATCCGGTCGCCATCGGTTGAAAATACATTGTCATCCCCGTTTCCGGATTTTGCGAGGATAAAATGGCGTTGACGTAATTTCGCTCATAGAAATCACTATATTTCACGTCGCCGGTAAGCTTGAACAGCTCGCGCGTCAGCTTCAGCATGTTGTAGCTGTTGCAGGTCTCGCAAGTAATGTCGGAACGCTTGCTGTTTAGAATATCCGGCTCGCCGAAATGCTCGGACTCGCTGTTCCCTCCAGTCATGTAGCTGTGATGGTACACAACCATGTCCCAGAAGCTCTGCGCCGCTTCGAGATAGAGGCGTTCGCTCTCTCCCAGCACCAAATAGCGATTTAACGCCCCCAGGAACTTAGGGATCGTCGTGTTGGCATGCTTGCCTCTCAGAATGTCCCGGCCCTGCTGGATCGCTTCGAATAATCGAAGCTCATCAAATTTATGAGCCGCTTCCAGGTGCTTCGCATCCCCGGAAATTTTGTATAGATCGTAGAGACAGTCATTCATTCCCCCGTATTCCACGGCCAGCACGGTAGCCTGAAGCTCATCGCTCCAGCGGGCTGTCCGCGAGGCGACCCAATCCCCAAGCTTCACCACTGTATCGTAAGCCGTTTGAGAGCCTGTCGCATGGTATACGGAAATTAATCCGGCGATAATTTTATGCATCGTATACCAAGGCACCCAGGCCGGCTGCCTCATTTCAATGTTGTCGATCAGCTGCTCGGGAAAAGCCGACAAATACCCGCTCTCGAATTGACATTCCGCCAGCTCGGTCATTATGTATTCCAGCTTTTTCAGCAGGGCTGAGTCTTGCGTGTTCTCGTAGGCTTGCGAGCAAGCCGTCAGAAAATGGCCCAGCGTATGCCCGCGGATCTCTGTATCCTCCCAACCAGGATATTTCTGCGCCCTCGGCTCTAAGCCCCGGTTCTCACGGAAACCAGCAAGCAGCCGGTCTACATCATAGCTGTTCAAATATTGCAGCTCTTTGGCAAAAGCGTTGACATGATAATCCCCCGTCAATACAACCTGTTGCAATTGAAAATCCTTTAGTACGTTACGTCTCACTATCGTCTCCACCTTCATCCCTCTTTTTCCTCGGTTTAATGACTAACTTTAGATTAGCGTTTAGGGATTAGCAGGGTAAATAGCGAAACGTTCGAATCAGTGTAAAAAGGTCAGGTCATCATCTTTGCTGTAGGAATAATCTTTTAGAAGTGATATCGTTAATGATATTGTTAAAGTGGACAATTATCATCATATTAAGATTCTAAACTGTCAAAAAGGGCTTCGTATCAAGTGTTAAAAGGTCAGATATAGAGGGGGGCTATTTCGTTTGATCAGCTATCTGTTTAACGTAGAAAAACCGCTAAATATGACCATGACCGGGAAGTTCGCTTCTCCGTCACTAGATTGGATGCATATGAGCAGAGTACTGATGGATTATGAACTGTTCGTGCAAACAAAGGGGGCTTTATACATTGCGGATGAAGAGGAGCGATATGTGCTGGAGGAAGGCGACTTCCTGCTGATGCCTCCCCGCACAAAGCAGTATGGATATCAGACTTCGGACTGCAGCTTCTATTGGCTGCATTTTACCCCGGCCGAAGGCGAAGCCGACGTGCAGACTTGCCTTTCGTCTGAACATGAACATCGTGCGGGAAGCATCATCCTTCCCCGTAAAGGAACGCTGCGAAGCGCGGACAAAATCCTCGTCCTGATGAAGCAGCTGCAGGATGCCGTTCGCAATTACCGCGAGCAGACGCTCAGCAATTACATGACGACGACGATTCTCTGCGAGCTGTACAACCAGCTTTTTCGCAAGGAAATCAGCCCGAATCGCAAGCGGAAGCAGCTTCAGCTCTATAACGATATCGTCGATTATATCCAGTGGCATCGATACGAGCCGCTTAAGGTGTCCCACATCGCCGACCATTTCGGCTACAACGTGAAATACTTGTCTCACCTGTTCTCCAGCATAGCCGGAGTATCGTTGAAGCAATATATTTTACAGCAAAAAATTGAAGCAGCGTCCTTTCTGCTCACCGATACGAACCAAACGATCAACGAAATTGCAATGCAGCTTAGTTACCATGACAGCCATCACTTCATGAAATCATTCAAGCAAATGACCGGCCTCACCCCGACCGAGTACCGTAACGCTTATGCGAATCGGCTGTTGTTTTATGAGTGAGGTTAAGAAAAGCAAGCCGGCCAGCAGAGTCCCTGCTGACCGGCTTTTATGTAAAACTCTATCGTTGAATTAACCGCCTCGTCCATGTTCATAAGTAGTGATCGATGAGGTATTGCCGATAGCCCCTACAAATATGCTGGAGCCCAGGCTAATTACGAGAATAAACGCCATCATCCATTTTCTCATTCTTCAACATCCCTTCCATTATAATTTGATATTCATTTAACTGCTCTACGGTAGCATAAGTTCTATGGTGCTCAAATAATGGTACTATCTTCATAAAAAAAACCTGATTATTAAGTGAGATAGCATATTTGAGTGAATATATTATTTTCTCTAAACCTTTCCTGAAATCCTTTTTTCTAAAGTAATATACTGATAATTGGTAACATAAACCTAAGAATCTATCTCGACTAACTATCGGATAATAATAGTTTCCTTCCTGGTCATATAGTTCTGTACCTATATAAAAGTTCTCAAGCACCTCGTCTACAAAAAAGCCATACTTATTCGAAGCTTCAACTAAGCCTAGCAAACTTGGCAGTACTTCAAATGGATATTTCTTTACTAATTCTATATATTCAAAAATAACTGATTGATCCCCTCTTGAAATCTTCAAATTAAACTCGTTCATTTTTGCAAATAGACTAAACTTCTCGATCTCCTGTTTCCCTAACTCATTCAGCCCTACAAACCAACTAAGATCAGCGTAAACTGAGATACACTTCTCCGTCTCCTCGTATCTACCTTGTCTCTTTAATGCAATACCCTTCAGCAGATATCCTTGCCCGTAATATACTACAAACGGCCTCTCTGCTCTAAATTGGAATTCAAGGGACTTATTAAACGCTTTTTCATAATTTTTATAAACCGCTTCAGAGCTCTTTATTAATTCATCCGCATATATTTCAGCTTGTTCATTTTTCTGCAAAGTTAAATATACATTCGCTAGATATAATAAACCGTCTAACTGATAATCCTCAGGTAAACGATCACGGTAAAGATCAAAGCGTGATGCCGCCATTAAATTTGCCTCTGTATCATCTCCCAATGATAAGCGAAATAGCCGATAATGACTGATAGCCAGCCGCTCGGAATGCTGGTACTTCTCGCTCTCGATCACTACATTGTAGAATAGCCGGGATTCCTCGCGCAGTCCTTTCTCGTAAAGCTCTTCGCCAATACCAAAAATCATCGGAATGTAGTTCAAATTATCTACGATACGATCCAATACCTTTTTAATGCATTCGATCTGTCCGACTTCGGCGCAACGCAGTAAGAATGCCTTGACTCTTCTTCGGTTTGGTTGATCCGAATCCACACATTCATCGACGTATAACGGATAATAATGCCCCTCTGGCTGCTCTAATGCTTCCGTTATTAAATCCAACTGCCGAATGGCGATGGGTTTAGGAGGGTTCCCGTTTAGAATGGCGCTGAGTGTCCCGCGATTAATCCCCGAGCGACTGGAAAAACTGTTCAAAGAGTAGCCTCTACGCTCAAGTTCTTGTTCTATTATAGAACGAATCGTGGGTTCATTCGTCATTCAGGCTCCTCCTTCCTATTCAGCAACATAAAATTACATATTGCAAAGATATGTGATTCAATCTCCTATATTTTTACACATTATACGAAAATATGAACTGGTGGTCAATTAATTTTTTCTATTGTTTCATATTTATTTGAAATTCTCTGCATCTATTTCTTCAAGTTTCTTCCTAAAATACTTCTCTCCCTGCTGCTTATTGTCGGAATTGAAGCAATAATACACTTTTCCCTCCATATGTCTTGTTCCTGGCAACAAAAAGAGCCTTCCCCAAGGAAAGACTCTTATTATTCGTTAAACCTCCAGAATAGAAGGCATAATATGCGGTGCTCGGCCTACTTCTTTCATGAAAAATCTGCGCATGATTCGGTGCGTTGACCGAACCCAGTCCGAACGGCTGTATTCCTGGCGCTCTCCTTGCTTGGAGAGATTGCGCTTCAGTGTCATTTCTGCTCTCCGCAGCAGCGGGCGGGCATCTTGCATGTAGACGAAGCCTCGGGTTACAATATCAGGTCCTGCGAGGATTTGCCCTGTGTCGGCGTCAATCGTCATGACGACGATAACGATTCCCTCTCTGGCCAATTCTCCCCGCTCTTCTACAAGCTCATCCTCAAAGGTTCTCATTTCGCCATTACTAATGAACACATCCCCTGATGGAACGGTTCGGCCCTTCTTCGCACGATTGCGGTATACGGAAAGCGTCTCTCCAACGTTCATCACAAAAATGCGCTCTTCCGGCAGCCCCGTCTGCAGAGCCAATTTACGGTGGGCGAGCAGCATACGATACTCTCCATGGATCGGAATGAAATACTTCGGTCGGATTATGCTGAGCATGAGCTTCAAGTCCTCCCGGTTGCCGTGACCTGAGGTATGGATATCAATGATGGAGCCATAGATGACATTAGCGCCTGCCCGCATCAGCATATCGATGCTCCGATTAATGTTCTGCTCGTTGCCCGGAATCGGGGAAGAGGAGAATATGACCGAATCCCCCGGGTAAATTTGCACAGAACGATGCGCCCCGGAAGCGATCCGGCTTAACGCCGCGTTAGGCTCACCTTGACTGCCCGTACAGACGATCAGAACACGGTTATCCTCATAACGGTCAATATGCTTCACATCGATGAGCATGCCATCGGGTACGCGGATATAACCGAGCTCCTGACCGATCGTGAATACTTTTTCCATGCTCCGGCCGATAACGGCGATTTTGCGATCACACTGCATTGCGGCTTCCACTACCTGCTGCAAGCGGTGCACGTTGGAAGCAAAGGTCGCGAACAATATCCGTCCCTCGCATTGCTGGAACGATTCAAGAATCGCGTTCCCCACCTTACGCTCCGAAGGGGTAAAGCCTTCCCGTTCGCTGTTCGTGCTGTCAGCCAATAACGCTAGGACTCCTTCGCCCCCGACGCTGGCCATTTTGGACAAATCGGCCGGCTTATCTTCCGGCGTAAAATCAAATTTGAAGTCTCCGGTATGCACAACCGGGCCGTATGGCGTATCTACGACAACCCCAAAAGCGTCGGGAATACTGTGCGTCGTTCTGAAGAAATGGACGGCAAGATGCTGAAATGCATACCGATCATTTTCATGGAACACATGTAGCTCGGCTTGTCCGAGCAAACGGTATTCCTCCAGCTTGGCCCGAACCAGCCCAATCGTCAGCGGGCCGCCGTAAATCGGTATTTGCAGCTGGCGCAGCAGAAACGGGATTGCCCCAATATGATCTTCATGACCATGAGTAATAAACAGACCTTTGATTTTATGCTTATTGGTAATCAGGTAACTCATATCGGGAATGATATAATCGATTCCAGATAGGCGCGAGTCCGGGAATTTCAAGCCCGCATCAATGACTATAATTTCATTTTTGTACTCTACGGCGTACATATTTTTACCGATCTCTCCAAGACCGCCAAGCGCAAAAATTCGAACCGGCGGGGGAGACGATTTAGGACGTCGCTGCGTCTTCGCAGTTTTACTAGCTTCTTCATTCATTATGTGCTTAATTCCTCTCTTGCAAAATACCGGTCACCTCGCGGGGCCGGGCTTTATGATAGTATTGTATGGCTCTCTATAATTTCGTTGCTCTCTATAGTTTTTCACCATGCTTCAACCGTTCAATCAGATCAAACAGATCGCTCCTCTTGACCCTCCAATGCCTGCCGATTTTAAAAGCCGGAATGACTCCCTCGTTCACCATTTTATAGGTTGTTACCTCACTAAGCTGCAAATAATTCGCAACCTGGGCTATCGTCATGATCTCGATTTCCGAATCCATAGGAATAATCTCCTCTATAGAACATTGGTTTGTATTCAATTATACTCAATTACACTCATAATAACTAATTATTTTTCCAATCGAGTTGGAGCAGGGCGGCTAACCCCCGTCCTCTCACCTATGAAAACATGCAAGTACTTTGTCAAAATAATATTTTGAACCTATTGGGGTTCCCAGCATGGCGAGCCTGTCCTGAAAGTAGAATTCCGCTGTAAGCTGCATCGAAATGATCGTCATGATGATGAGTCCTTTGTGCAAAATCAAATGAACGGTTTTTATTTGTCTATTGTATGAAAGCAGGAGAGACTATACATTTATGATAATGATAATCATTATCTATGATACTAAATCTTTCAGGAGGATTCCATAAAATGGTGAGAAAAATGTTCCTTATTCTATTTTCAACCGCATTGATGAGTATCCTGCTGTTTGCCTGCAGCAATCAAAAAACAGAAGATGTCAGCTCTACACGTCCATTTACGGACTACAAGGGTCATGAGGTGAACATTCCGGTATCTCCGAAGCGCATTATTTTTTGGGGTGAAACATACAGCGATCTGCTAGCAATTGATGTAAATGTTGTTGGGGCTGGATTTAGCTGGATTAAGGGCTTTATATTTGAAGATAAAGTCAAAAATGTAGAGGATCTTGGCCTTCCTATCAACCTAGAGAAGGTGCTTGAACTTAACCCGGATATCATCATAACAGGAAGCACAGACGAAAAGGAGTATGAACAGTTATCCAAAATCGCCCCTACCCTCATGTTCGATACGTTCGAACAGCTGGATAAGCGAATGCTGATCATCGGTGACATTGTCGGGAAGAAAAAAGAGGCCGAGCAGTGGCTGGCACAGTATCAAGAGAAGACGGACGAAATGTGGGAGAAGCTGAAAAAGGCAGGCGTCCAACCTGGAGAAACAGCGACTGTGCTCACCTTCTACCCGGGAGACCGTTTATTCGTCATGGCGCGCACCGGACTATCACAAGTGCTCTATCAACAAGGCGGATTTGCACCTACAGGCAAGATTCAAGAACTGCTTGATGAAAACTCCGGTTTCAAAGAAATATCGACGGAGCTTCTTCCGGAGTATGCCGGAGAGCGAATCTTCATTCTAACCCCTGTCGATGAGGAAGCCAGAAGATCCACAGACGATTTGATGAAGAATAAGTTATGGAGTAATTTACCTGCAGTACAGAAAGGGCATGTGTACACCATCGATATATTGAAATCCGGCAGCGACGCGCTTACGAGAGAATGGCTGGCGGAACAAATACCGAATTTACTCACGAAATAGTGACCACTTCTTTTCTACTGAATGTGACGAGGAAGCTTTTCATCTGTTATTGAAAAGCTTCTTTGTTTTTTATACAATTATCAATGATAATCATTATCATTATTTATTTGGAATTTGGAGTTTATTACATATGAATGATCAATCAAAGCTGGCTCCCCCACTTCACTCTCTGCTCTTTTATATGTCAAATATAGAACGTATTACCCAGCCTGTTGGTTGGAAATCCGATACACATGCATCAAACGGGCATACCCTGCTCGTCATCCTGAATGGTTCCGGCCGCATGCATGTGAAAGATAACGAACTCTTTTTTGCAGCAGCGAAATGTTACTTGCTGTCACCAGGCCAACATTATCAAATCGCGAACGGATATGACAGCGGGATTTGTTTCTACCGGATCGGCTTCTCTGTTATTCGGGTTGGGAATCATCTGCATGAGACCTACACCAGGAATTTTATACCCAATCGAATCGAGTTGACGATCTACCCGAGCGCCCGTCTAATCCGCATGGCAGAGGAACTGTTTGCGGGAAGCCATGATCCAGGCGAACTGGAGACATGCAAGCAACAACTGCGTTTCCATGAGTTTGTGAATTTGCTTATCGAGCATAATTATCATTCAGAACTTCCTTCCCATTCCACCCAGGCGGTTGAACGAACGATTCAATACATGGAAAATCATTACATGGATCACATCACGGTGAAGCAACTGGCAGAATCGGCTTGCGTACCATATTGGCAGTACACTCCGATATTCAAGGAATTGACCGGCAAGCGTCCGCTCGAATATTTGACCGAATTGCGCATCAACCGCTCCAAACATTTGCTGATTCATACCGATGAACCTCTTCGTGAGATCGCCCGTCAGGTCGGATTTATCGATGAGTACTACTTTAATCGCCGATTTCGTCAAACGACAGGCATCGCACCGAAACAGTTTGCCCGTTATATGCGAAAAAACAAGAGGGTAAAAGATTGGACAGGTCATTACGTGGATATTCCCCCCAGGCCAGAACGCATTGTTTATTATGGGGAGACGCTTGGAGATTTGCTTGTTCTCGGAATTGCTCCTGTAGGAGGAACGCTTCCTTCCTATTTTGGCGCATTCCAGGAACAGCTGCAGCGTGTCGAAGACATTGGGCATCCTGTCAATGCTGAAATACTCGCAGAACTCCGGCCAGATTTGATCATTTTAGCCAGTTCCGACGAGCGGCAATACAATCAGATCTCTAAGATTGCACCTACCGTTACATTCAATTCATTTGCACCGCTTGAACAAAGGCTTCAAACACTCGGTGACATGCTGGATCGCAAAGTTGAGGCAGAAAGATGGTTGAAAGAATACAATTCCAAATCCATGAGAACATGGAATAAAGTTCGTTCCTCCATCTGCTCGGAGGAAACCGCTTCGGTTCTAGTATATGAACATGGCCGCCGACTGTTCGTAATGGGATCAGCTGGACTGTCTCCAGGACTGTACCACCCGAACGGCTTTCTGCCGGTTGCGGAAGTACAGAAGCTTCTGCATGAAGGACAAGGACATGTTGAAATTAAAGAAGCTGACCTGCCTGCGTACGCCGGGGATCGCATATTTATGATGCAGCCTGAACGTGAGGAATCGAGAATAGCCATGGAAGAATTGATGGGCAGCCGTCTCTGGCATAGTCTTCCTGCTGTACGGAACGGGCGTGTACACCTGCTGGAAGCGGCCAAATGGAATTGTGGGGATGCCATTACACAAGAGCTCCTGATTGAATCGCTGCCCCACTTACTGAACAAAACATATCGTTAATTTCAGAATAAATCCTCGAAAAAATGCCAACAAGACAGCAGTACGTCTGAAATTCCGATTCCGATATGCTTCCTTGGCCCGTGCATTCGTCTCCGGCTTCCTTCAGATTCGGCCTCGCGACCGACACCCTTGCCTTTGGCTAACGGTAGACGCTCGACTGCCCCCGTTCAAGACTTCCACCCTAAAGGTGACGCCCATGCTGGACAAACAACAACAAAGCTGACGCAGTTCAATCCTGCGCCAGTTTTGTTTTCAAACCTTATTATTTAATTGATTTGCACAAGGAATCAGTTCCGTCCGCTCCCCATAATAATTTGCCGAATTTGCTCTAATGGAGCTTTAGGTTGTCTATTATACGTCAGAAGCCCGTTGATTTCCTGCTCCACATCCGTAAGCTGCGTATAGCAAAAGCCTTGCACGACCGGAGATGAGTACATTGGCTCAACGACGTCCTTAAGCCGCTTCAAATAGTCTTCCTCACTGTCCGCACCCGAGTAGCCCCAGCCTTCCCATTCACTGGCCTTAAAGGCAATTCCGCCGAACTCTGTCACCAGAATAGGCTGGCCCGCGTAACCAGCACCGCCAACGAAGATGTTGCGGTTCGCCGGCATAGCGTTCACCGTAGATTCCACGCTTTCGTACCTCGCTTCCAGCACTTCGCGGCGGCTCTCGTAATCATGAATCGTCACCAAATCCGTCGTCATGTGTTCCCAGCCGTCATTATAAACAACAGGCCGCGTCTGATCCAGCGATTTCGTTAAATGATACATAGCAAGTCCATGCTGCTGCTGCTTGGCGTCGATTTGCACGTTCGGGATTCCCCAGCTCTCGTTCAACGGTACCCACGTCACGATACAAGGATGATTGTAGTCTCGCTTAATGATTTCCTGCCATTCACTCGTAAACTGCCGTACATAGTTCTCGGAGTAAGCATAAGCATTTGCAGCCTCGCCCCATACGAGCATGCCGATTTGATCGCACCAATACAGGAACCTCGGATCCTCCATCTTCTGATGCTTGCGTACCCCGTTGAAGCCCATTTCCTTGGCGAGCTCAACATCCCGCTTCAGGTCTTCATCACTAGGAGCCGTAAGTATGCCTTCTTCAAAATAGCCCTGGTCAAGCACAAGCCGCTGATAATAGGGACGGTTGTTCAGGCACAGTCGTCCATTTTCAATGGAAACTTTGCGCATGCCGAAGTAGCTTGTCGCCTCATCGAGAACGCGATCACCATCGACCAGTCTAAAGTAAATGTCGTATAAATTCGGATGCTCCGGCGACCACAGACGCCCAAGTCCATGCTCCGCAAAATCATGGAGATGGATGCTGCGATGCTCTTCAGCACAAAGCACTTTATACCGATCGGCAGCGATCCGTTCCCCTTGAAAAGAGACCGTCACCTCAAGTTCCAGCTCAGTCTCGCCCTGCAAGCCTTCCATAAATGTATGCACCTGAATTTCATTCCGATCAATATCCGGTGTTAGCGCAACTCGCTTCAGATGCACTTTATCCACCGGCTCAAGCCAAACCGTCTGCCATATGCCAGTTGTCCGCGTATAGAAAATGCTCGCCGAATTCTCCAGCCAATATTGCTTGCCTCGCGGCAGCGTAATATCCCGGCTGAAATCCTCCACTCGCACCGTTACCGTCTGGCTTCCCGAAACAAGCAAATCCGTGATGTCGGCCTGAAACGGCGTGTGCCCTCCTTCGTGAACTACAGCCAGCTGACCATTAACCCACACCTTCGTCAAGTAATCGACCGCACCGAAATGCAGCACAATCCGTTTTCCGCTCCATGCTTCCGGCAGATCAAAGCTTCTACGGTACCATACCACATCATGGAAATCCGGATCCCCGATACCGCTCAGCTTGCTTTGAAATACGAAGGGAACATTAATCGCTTGCGGATAAGGGGTTTGGAAGTCAGCTCCATACCACTTCTCCTGCTCCCCGATTCGATCATCATCGAAGGAGAATTCCCACTCCCCGTTTAAATTGAGCCAATCTGTACGAACAAACTGCGGCCGTGGATATTCCTCACGCGGAATAGATTGATTGTTTTGGATGCTAGTCACTGAACATACCTCCTGTTTGTGTAAAGTTACTTCAATCGCGTTATGCTTGATCACTGCAGCTATGCTCCGCCAGCTCCTTGCGGAACCGACGGCGGTAATCTTTGGGTGAGAGCTTGACCTCACGTTTGAATACCCGATAAAAATGGCGTAAATTCGGAAACCCCGTTTCATCGGCAATCGACGCGATTTTATCGTCGCTGTCCATGAGCCGTTTCTTCGCCTCTTCAACGCGAATCGCCGTCAGCCGTTCCACAAAGGTGCTGCCTGTTCGCTGCTTGAACAGTGAGCTGAAATAAGCCGGATTTAAATGCACTTGACCCGCAACCTCGTTCAAGGTAAGCGGCTTATGATAATTGGAATCGAGATAATGCAAGGCTTGCTCCACCGGGTCATGCTCGAGTTCCAGCCTGGAGTTCGCGATGCAATGAGCAAGATTCGTCAGCAGCGTACGGCACTCGATCATCAGCTCTTCACTTGAAGTAATCGAACAGACATCGAATATCAGGCTGCGGATATCCCGCTCACCCAGCCATTCCTTCGTTAAATTCAGCTTCTCAGCCGACTCGTAGAAATGAATGAGCAGCTTGCATATCTTCTGGTAAATCAGCTCCGGACTCGTCGCTTGGCGGCATAATCTGCCGACCTCTGTCTCGACGCGGCTGGCGGCTTCGTCCGCCCGGCCTTCCAAGACAGCTCGCTCCATCGCTCCCCATGACTCGGTATCGACCTCAAGATATAAATCATGATCCCGCCGGATCGTATCATAATGAAGCACTTTGTCCCCGCCGACGATAAGCCGGTAGAGCAGACTTATCTCGGCATCCCGGTAAGAATCCGAGATCGAGTCGACGCCTTCGGCTACCCGGCCGACACCGATGGTTACGGTAAGATTCGATAAGGAGGTGATTTGTCTGCGGATCGACTCGGCCAACTCAATTAGGCCATCACTGTCATCACTGCTCAAATTAACGATGGCAGCAACCTCGGAATCGGAAAGGACAAGACTATAGCCCTTCATTCGCTTATTGACCATTTCCTGCACGAATTGCCGGATATACAGCTGAAATAGCGACGGATCGGCTTTTAAATAGCGGTCTGAGCCTATAGAGCCTTTATCGAGCTTAATTAAAAAACAGCAGTAATAAGGCTGGTCGAAATCGACGCCGATTTTGCGCAGCAGCTCCACGTGATGCTGCTGCACCATTCCCCGCATTAATCCGGCGATAACGGACTCGCTGACATGGCGGCGAATGAGCTCATTCTCTTCTTGATCAAATTTGACGATAGAAGGATTGCCTCGTTCCGCCGTTTCCTCCTTCAGCTTCTCCAGAATCCGCTGGAGTTCGCTGCGCTCCACCGGCTTCATCAAATAATCCCTAGCCCCGTATCTCATCGATTGGAGGGCGTAAGTAAAATCTTCATATCCGCTAATGACGACGCACAGCATCTGCGGAAACCGCTCCTTCACTACCCGCTGCAAAGCGATGCCGTCCATCCGCGGCATGCGGATGTCGGTTAATATGACATCGGGATGCAGCACCTCCGCCCGATCCAATGCCTCGTAGCCGTCAGAAGCATCGCCGACGACCTCCCATTCCGGATCCAAGGATGCAATCATGGCCCGGAGCCCCTTGCGGAATATCTTCTCATCATCAACGATCAGAATTTTTGGCATAAGATCCTCCCCCCTTGGCTATCTCATGATGTGGAATGGAAGACGGCCGAAGTTCTGCCCTCATCACTTGAATGACTATGCTTTGCCGGAACCGTCAAGGTGACGCGAACTCCTCGATAAGGCATACTATCGATGGTTAAACCATATCTCTCGCCGTAACAAAGCACGAGACGACGGTGCACATTTAAGAGTCCATTGCCTGACTCGCCGCCTAGATCGCGAGAGTAAGCAAGCTGGCGCCGAATATGCTCCAGCTGTGCGGTGGTCAAACCAATCCCGTCATCCTCCACAGTCAGCCGCAGAAGCCCGTCTTGAATTTCCCCGGTCAGGGAGATCCGTCCCTCGCCTACCCCTTTATCCAGTCCATGCTTAAAGGAATTTTCCACAATCGGCTGAATCATAAGCGGAATGACGGCGCAGTTCATGGCTTCCTCCTCGATGTCCAGCGTGAAATGCAGCCGCTCATCGTAGCGCATCTTCTGAATCGCCATATAGCTGCGTATATGCTCGATCTCGTCCTTGAGCACCACTCCGGACTGGTGAGCGTTCAATGAATACCTCAGGATCCGGCTTAAATTGTTCGTCATTGTTGTTATTTCCCGGCTGCCCTCTAGCTCCGCATACATACTGATCGATCCAAGCGTGTTATAGAGAAAATGAGGGTTAATTTTGCTTTGCAGCGCAGCGATCTGCGCGTCCTTCTCCCGAATCTCAGTTTCATAAAGCAAATAGCCCAGCTCGCTTAACCGGGATACCATTTTATTAAAAGCGCTGCCTAGCTGACCGACCTCATCCCATTGGTTCACGGGAAAAGTAACCTCAAGCTGCCCCTTCTCCACCTTCTTCATCAGCCGGCTTAGCTTGCGGATCGGCAGCGTAATCCGATATGCCGTAAATACCGAGAACAGCATCGCCAGCCCGACACAAATGATTCCCATAATCGTTATGGAGTTGCGAACCTGCAGGCTGTCCTGCATTAATTCGGAGACGGGCACAGCCCCGACGGTAGTCCATTGCGTAAGTTCAGATGTAACATAAGAGACAAGCATTCGCTCACCGTCCAACTCCAAGTGGGTGACGCCTTCCCCCTGGAAACGAGTATCGATGCCATCTGCCCCCGCGGCCGTTGAGCCTTTGCGGATGACCAAATCCCCTTTGGCATTTGTAATATAGAGAGATTCCCTTCGTCCAAGCTGAACCTGCGCCAAAATTTTCCCCACCACTGCCGGATCTACGTCCAGTACGATATAGCCAAGCGTCTTCCCGCTGTCGAAGCTGCGCAGCTCTCTCACAATGGAGAACACTTCATAAACCGAGCCGCTTGTCGACTTAAGCTCATAGGTCGTCAGAAAGATCGGCTCCCCGAACTGTCCTTGTGTCTCCTTTATCCATTTCGCATCCTCATCCAGCTTATAAGTCGTCACATACTGGCTTTCCGGCATGACGACATAGGAAGCGCCTTTGGAACCGTATAGTGAAACGCCCATAATATCGATTCGTCCATTCAGGAATACCTTAGAAACGAAATTGTTAAGCAAACTGATCTCTTCCAGGCTTAAGGAGGCACCGGGTCTTCTTTCGGATGCTAAATAATCGAGAATGTCCTGGTATTGGTAAGGCATAAGGGATAACCGATTCAGTTCCTCCATATAGGTGTCGATATTTAACGTAATCTGCTTCATCGTCTGCAGCTGGGACTCCCCGACGTTGGCTTCCAACGTCCCCCGAAAGCTGGAAAACGCATATATGCCAAGCGCTCCAAGCGGAATAACGATCAGCACGGAATTAATGAGGATTAATTTTTGCGCCAGCTTTAGATTTCTGAGCCATTGTATTCCTCTTCGCAGTCTCGTCATTAGCTGTCCCTCACTTGCGCAAATCCGCATTGATTTTATGCACGGCGGCACCCAGCGCTTCCTCTGGCGTCTGGTATCCGTAGATCATTCTTTCGAATTCATTGATGATCCGCTCGTTAATGCTCCACTGCTTGGCATTTCTTGGCCAGTAAGCTACGTAGTTGGCTGTAGCAGCATAATCGCTCCGGTATTCCAGTCGATTGAATACTTCGGAACCAGTGAGTTCAGTCATGCTGGGAACATGCCCTGCCTCCGCCCACATATCCCCGTGCCCTACGATCCAATCGGCAAAGGTCAGTATCGCTTCTCTCTTCTCTTCCGTCATCCCCCGTTTTTTGGGAATGGAAAGGTTGTGGGAATCTCCCCAAACAGCTGGGCGATCATACAGAGTCGGCATGGGAACGACCCCGAAATGAAGTCCCGTTGCTTTCTCAAAGGCACCTGTTCCCCACATTCCTGTAATCAGCACCGCCGCTTTTCCGTCGTAAAACAACTGAAAAGCATCGTTGATGTTAGAAGGTATCAGCTTATCTTTATATAAGTCATTCACAAACGTAAGTGCCGTTAAAGCAGCAGAGTTGTTGAATACGGCTTGCGTACCGTCTTCGCTATAGAACTGCCCGCCGTCCATCATCTGGTTGTACAGGCTCCACCATAACCAGACGGAATCAATTCGCGTGCTCGGCTGGGCAAGGGGAGCAATATCCGGGGGAACCGTTCGCCGAATTTGCTCCAGGAAAGCCTTAAACCCGTCCGGCCCTTTCTGGATGACGGGTCTTCCTGCCTCATCCAGCACTCCGGCCTTGGATAACCAGTCTTTGTTGTAGTACATCACTAGAGCATGCGTATCGAGCGGTACCCCGTAATACTCATCCTCATATAACACCGAACGTAAAATATTCGGATTGAAGCGTTTCCAATCGATACCGATATCTTTTGCCTCCGTCGTCAGTTCCTCTACATATCCGTTCTGGACAAACTGCGGCATGATCGTGGAATGCACGATGGCCACGTCCGGCGCATTGCCTGAGAGCACGGCCGTTTTCAAACGAGAATAATAATCGTCAAGACGCGAATTTTTCTGGACAACCTGAATCTCCGGATGCTCCTCGTTAAACCGTTCCACCATCTCAGTCATGAATTGATTGTCCCCGCCGCTAAAAGGCGTCCAATATTCCAATCGAATCACATGAGGTGACTTGGGTATAGACTCGGCTCCCGGGTTCTGTTCCGCGCATCCAGGCAGCAGAAGCAAGAGTAATGCCATTGTCATTAAGCTGACCGTTATTCTACTGCGGTAATTATTCCGGCGATGTCTCTTCATATTCACGTCTCCTAACGACACAGAAAGTTACAATCTAGTTAGCGATAATATCCATATAATCGAGGCTCAAATCTCCCGAGGCCTCTGTGATCGTAATTTCATTATCACCTCTATGCAGCTTTCCTTCAAACACAACTTCTGTAAAAACATTTCTCCCGGTGGATGGAATCGTTAGCCTCGTCTCCTTGCTTCCATTGACCTTTAATTGGACGGTTTGCTCGCCGTCCCCGGGATTGGAAATACCGAGAATCAGACGGTATTCTCCCGAATGCGGTACGATAATCGAACGGAATGACGCCGACGAGCCTTGTTCGTTCTTTAGCTTCATAACTCCTTCGCCGGAGGCGGAAGGATCAGCACCAACGGCATCTCTCAGGCCCGAGGACGCTGTCTCGGCTTCGTACCTCGTTATCTCAATCGCCTGAATCGCTTCGATGATCTTGCTTTGTTCTTCCTCATCATTACTGCGAAGTACAAGCTCATTAACTCCGGCTTCAAGTCGGACACGCCCGTAAGCATAGCCTATTTCACCCGGTTCAGTCACCGGCAGCTCCAGCGTGCTCGCTAGAGTTTCGTTCACCCATGCCTCAAGCGAGCGGGAATGCTCCGTTTCGTTACGGTAATGGACCAGCAGCGGCACTTCTGTCTGCCCAGAAGCCGAAATTGACCCAAACCTGATACGTTCTTCATCCCGCTGGGCATATTTGGCCTGGTACACCCCTGATCCTGCTGGCAGAGGAATTGCCGTCTCCAAAGAGAGCGGTTTGCCAAACTCCGGCAGCCCCTGCTCGTTCCAGCTGATACGCTGGGCACGTGCCTTGCGGTTGTTCCAGCCGTCAGTGGCACTGGTCGTCCCGTGATAAACAATCCAATCCTCGGTTCCATCCGGTGACTTCACGAAGGAGTTATGCCCCGGACCGTATACGCCCGCCTCCTCATCCATGGTTAGGAGCGGCTCAGCCGATCTTTGCCAGTCCTCCGGCTGCAGCGGATTTCCACCCTCTTTCAGCGTCAGGAGACCAAGGCTATAGAATGGCGTCCAGCTTCCTGCACCGGAATATACGATAAATACGCGGCCCTCCCGGTAAAGTATGGCTTGCCCTTCCTGGATATAGGGCGGGCCGCCAGCCATTTCCCAATCCAGGTCGGGCGTTGACAGTAACACCCTTGGCCCGCTGATTGTCAGCGGATCGCTCATCGGTGCGATATACGTGTTCTGCCGAATATTTTCGTTTCCTTCCCAGCCGGACCAGACGAAATAGAGCTGCTCCTCATGCTCCATCACCAGGCCGTCGATGGCCCATTTATTCGTCTCATCCGTGATTTGTCCTTTAAACTCGTATTCACCAAAAGGGTCGTCTCCGACCGCTTCCAGCGCGTACATCCGGTGGTTCTCGTTCTGCCCGTCGTCCGCCGCAAAATAGATATACCATTTCCCGCGGATATACTGGATTTCCGGAGCCCAAAGGTTAGCTGAATACATCGTATCGATCGGCGGATACCAAACGACCTTCTTCTGAGCCTGCTTGAAATCCAGCGTTCGCGATTTCATGACCATGACGTCCGTTCCGTTATGAGTGAACGTCATGTAGTAATATCCATCCTTGTATACAACACTTGGATCGGGTGTATCCATGTCGATCAGCGGGTTTTTGAACGTGCCTCCATGGCCGTTATACTTCCCGTTAGCGGAACCGCCGCGGCTGCCTGTGTCTCTCATCGTAATCACTCCTACTATGACGATGCTGGCGATGCCTAAGAGCAAGGCCGTCATATAAATCATCCTGCGTTTACGTAATAATCGGCTGTCTCTCATGGACTTCACCTCATAACTAGCCATGAACCTGCTATTGATTTGTTTTGTTATGCTCTGGATTACTTGATCGCGGACTGCGTGATCGCCTTAACGAAGGATCGCTGCCCAAGAATGAAAATGATAACAACCGGAATAGCGGCTGCCGCCGTCATCGCCATCAGCTTGCCGTACGATTGGGTATAGCTTCCCTGAGCCATCATGGCAATCCCTGCTGTAATGGTGCGCATTTCCGGTGAGGTTGTGGCATACAGCGGCCAAACGAAATCATTATAAATCCCCATAAATGTAAAAATGAGCAAGGTGACCATAATCGATACTGAGGACGGAAGCATAATACGGGTGTACAGCTTCCATTTGTTCGCCCCGTCGATCCGCGCGGCTTCCTCGATGTCTTTCGGAAAGGAAATAAAGAACTGATACAGCAAGAACACACCGAAAGCTCCCGCCGTATAAGGCAATATGAGTGCTGCGTACGTATTGATCAAACCGAGTGCGTTAAACTCCATATACATCGGCAAAAAGGTCAGGACGCCGGGAATCATGAGTGAAGCAATAAACATCGATAACAGCGTTTTGCGCAACGGAAGATCCTTCAGCCGGGCCAGCGCAAATGCCGCCATGGAAGCGATCAGCAGCACGATCGCCGTCCCGGCGATTCCGACCATCAGCGAGTTCGTGATCCATTGCAGGATCGGAACGTTCATCAATTCTCCGCTAAAGCCTTTGATATAGTTGTCGAAGGTCGGCTTCAGCGGAATAAAGTTCATTTTTCCGGACAATGCTTCAAAGTCGTTCTTAAATGACGTCGATATCATCCATACCAGCGGCAGCAGGAACACAACGGCAATCACCGAAGCGAGAAGAACAAGCAGCAGCGTCTTGATCCGTCTCATGCTCATGACTCTTCCCCCTTATTTCCGTATGTCAGTCTGAATTGCACAATCGATATGATCATAATGAGCAGCGCCATCAATATCGCCATGGCCGAAGCGGAGCCGATTTCCTTACGGATAAACGCCTGATCCAGCACATTGATCAGCAGCACCTTCGTGCTGTCCCCCGGGCCGCCGCGGGTAAGCAAAAACGGCTGGGCGAAGACGTTAAACGAAGCGATTGTGGACGTGATCATTACGAACAGCATGACTGGTTTAATAGAAGGCAGCGTAATGTGTATAAATTTGTCCCAAGCATTGGCCCCGTCCAGAGAGGCTGCTTCATAGAAATCCTCGGGCACTTGATTCAAGGCATTAATAAAAATAATCATATTGAAGCCGATCGTCCACCACAACGTGGTCGTAATAAGCGATACCCAGGCCCACGGCTGATCGGTCAGCCACGGAATAGCAGGAATGTTCAGCTTCATCAGCAGGCTGTTCAGAAATCCCGAATTCGTATCGAAAATCATCAGCCAAATCACGGACATGACCGATGCCGATAACGCATACGGCAAGAAATAGAACGTGCGGAACAAGCCGCGGATTTTTCCCGGAAGATGCTGTATCAGCATCGCGAGCCCAAGCCCGACAACGATGAGCAGCGGTACGGAATAAATGACGAATTGAATCGTATTCCAAAGCCCGTTGAAGAACAAACTGTTCAAATAAGTGCCCGGTGTAAAAATCGTTACATAATGCTTAAAGCCTACAAAATCATGTTCCGGAGACAACAGCTCGAAATTGTGCAGGCTAATATAAACGCCATATAGTATCGGAAACAACAAGAAAGCAGCGAAACAAATGAAATAAGGCAGTACAAACAAGGATGATGTTAATTTTGAGTGCCAGCTTTTTACCATAGATTATCCCTCCCGCCCTGGGGCATTGCATCAATTGCCTAGAAAATCGAAGGAGACGAGAGAGCAGCTGCCGCCAATTTCCCGTCTCCTTCTGAATTCATTTCGGGTCGTTAATTTTTCATGGCCTGCCGTGATTTAGCTACGGCATCGTCCATCGCTTTCTGAGGATCCTTCTTGCCTAACAGGGCGTTGTTCAGTTCACCCCAGATCGGCTCGGAAATCGTGCCCCAATTAAGTACATTCGGTGCAAATTGAACATCCGCAAAGCCTTTGGCAATGTTGCTCTGAACTTCAAGCTTCTGGAACTCTTCACTCTCTACCATTTTCTTGGAAGCTAGCGCCTGACCGGATTCAGCCCATTCAATCGAATTATCTGTTACATATTTCAGGAAGTCGCCGATGCCTGCCAGCTTGGCCTCGTCGGTTACTGCCTTAGGAATTACGAAGCCATGAGAACCGGCATATGCTGCTGCTTTGACGTTACCGATTTGCGGAATAGGTGCTACGCCATAATTCAAGCCAGCTTCATCAAACTGTGACTTCATCCATGGACCGTTGAATTGAATCGCGTTTTTGCCTTGCAGGAACAAGGTATTTTCTCCATCCTGCTGAACATTGCCCGGGGAATAACCTTGGTCAACGAGGCTGCGCATCCAGGACACCATCTCTACCGCTTCAGGAGAATTGTAAGCTACATCGCTGCCATCCCAGAGCTCGCCGCCATTTTGCCATACCAAGGATGGGAAAATGAACTGCTGCGGCCACAGCGTAGGAAGCACATAGCCATATACACCCTTGTCTTTATCGGTCAATTTAGCAACGGCATCCTCAAACTCGGCACGATTGGTTGGAGGTGCATTAATGCCTGCTTTTTCAAACAAATCTTTGTTGTAATACATGATGACTGGGTGAATATCGAGAGGAATGGTATACCATTTGCCATCGATCGTCGAATATTCGACCGGAGCTTCGGCGTAATCCTCTTTGCTGATTCCGGATGCAGAGGCAATATCATCCAGCGGCAATAACTGATCTTTATCCACATAAGTCGGTACATTATCCACGTGCATGATCATGAGATCTGGACGTTCTTTCGCTGTACTGAGTGCCACGTCAAGCTGCTTGTAGTACTCTCCGTTCGGCTGAATGACGAAATTGACCTTGTATTGATCCTGAGAAGAATTATATTTATCTACGATCTTCTTCATGAACGGGCCATCCGCTCCAGAGAATGGACTCCAGAACAAAATGCTCGTCGTTTCCTTGCTCTTGCCGCCGGAAGACTCTCCGCCATTCCCTGCGGCAGAGTTACCCCCGCCATTGGAGTCCTTGCCGCCGCAAGCTGCCAGCCCAATGACTAAAAATAGCGATAGAAGCAGCGCAGCCGGTTTTCTTAACTTTTTCCCCATCTTGTTAACCCCCTAAATGTCTTAGTTGCCTGTTTCTTGCGATGCTTGTTGCTTGATGCTGATGGTGCTCTTGTGCTGTTGTGCTCTTGGTGCTGTTGTGTTGTTGTCCTCTTGGTGCTGTTGTGTTGTTGGTGCTGTTGGTGCTGTTGTGCTGTTGGTGCGAAATGTTTAATCACTTGCTTGGTTTCATCTTATCGGGGATCGAAATCCAAAAACATGTCATATCTTTAGGTGGTAGGGTCAATTTTTTGGGAATGCCAAAAACCTCGCCGCATCAGCAAGGTTCATACATTTGACGTTACTTTGAGTGCACATGTGTGATGAAGTCAGTAGTAGTAATAGTAGAGAGTTGTTGCTTTGTGCAAGATTGCACTCGGCAAGTAGCAGCAGTTACTCGGTACGGGAAAATGACGCTGATGCACAGGAGGGTACTCGGTACGAATAGTGACGCAAATTCACAGGTAGGGTACTCGTACGGAAAGTGACGTTGATGCACAGGTAGTCGGTGACCACCAACGCTATTCAACTATAGTTATACGGAGGCAAAAACAAACGAAATTCAACCTTGTCGGCTGCTGCAACAAACTTGAACGAAAAATTGTACAGCAGCGCTCACGAGGTGATCGGTCGCAGGGGTTTTGAGCGAAAAATCGTACAAAGGTGCTCCGAAAGCGGCTGTCGCAACGAATTTGTACGATAATTCGTACAAAGGTGCTCCAAAAGCAACCGCTGCAACGAATTTGTACGTTAAATCGTACAATGACGCGGCCGAAAGCAGCCCCTGCTGGAATTTTGTACGATAAATCGTACAAAATCAAAACGGCCACCAAATGGTGACCGCTTTCCTCTCTATTACAAACATACGATTATTTCACAGCGACATAGAACAAACGGGCGGCGTCTTCCACGGCCTCAACCCATTCGAAATCGGCGAAGATGGACACTTCCCTAAAACCGCAGCGAAGCAGCTCGCTCTTCATCCATGCCGGATCATAGGCCCGCTGAATATGCGTTTCTTCAAACCGGCGGTACATATCGGCCCCACTGCTCTCTTCCCGAGCAAAGATGGACAAATAATGCTGGATTTCATCTCTTGCCGCATCGCGCTCGCAGGTCCAAATATAGGATACCGAGCGCTCATCGCAAATGAATGGCTGTTCCTCATCATAACGCTTCAGCGTGTTGGGATGATGAACATCAAATAGGAAGGTTCCTCCGGGTTTAAGCCCATCATACGTTCTTTGGAACGTACGAACGATATCCTCTTTCTCCAACAAGTAGTTAAGACAATCGCAAAAGGAAATGACGGAGTCGACCGGCTCCGGCACTTCCCAATCTCTCATATCCTGCTGTACCCAGCGGACGCTCCCCTCGCGGAACAGCCGTACTCCCTGGGAAGTTCCTTCCATTTTACGGCGCGCTACAGCGAGCATGTCCGCGGAAAGGTCTATGCCTGTTACTTCAAAGCCCGAATTTACCAAGGGAATCGTAATGCTCCCTGTACCGCAGCCCAGCTCTACAACCGTTCGCGGCATGCCTAACCGTTCCCAAGCGGTTCGCGCAAAACGAAGCCAATCCGGGTAAGGCATGTCTTCCATCAATTCGTCATACACATAGGCAAATTTACGATAAGATGCCACGCTGTCACCTGACTTTCTGCAACCCACTCAAATGCTGCTATGTTTCTTCCTCTTACCGCTCAATCCATTCTACGCCTGATCATTCCCGGCATCTTTGGCATCCCGCTCATTCGCATTCGCTTCATCCGCTTTCGCCAAATAGGTCCAGTTCTCCTTCTGGGTAACCTTGCCTTCCTTCATCAGCTTGCCGAGCGCACGCTTGAACGCGGATTTGCTGATGCCGAACCGCTGCTTGATCAAATCCGGCGGCGTCGTATCGGAATAAGGCATTCCTCCGCCAGGACGATCCTGCAAATACGCCAAAATCCGCTCGGAATCTTCGTTCCGCCCAATCTCCTTGCGCGGAGCCATGGACAAGTTGACTCGCCCGTCTTCACGGATATGGGCGATGCGTACCCTGACCCGCTCCCCAAGCCGGAGCAATCGGCTCCGTTCAGAGGAGTGAATCATGCCAATCACTCCAAAGCCAAGCACGCCGCCTTCGACAATGACGAAGGTGCCCATTTGCAATGGCTTGTACACGATAGCTTCCGCCCACTCATTCTTCCATGTCGTCGGGGCGTGAAACGTCTTAGGAGCCAGCTCCTGCTCACCCGCAAGCTTGGCCTTCAATCGGCCCTGCTTATCATGCTCCATGATGACAAATACGGTATCGCCGACCTGTGGATGCAGCTCCCGCAATTCAGGCAGCTCCCGAATCGGCAAAAGCAATTGACGACCGAGTCCCATTTCGAGGAAGCAGCCAAGACGGGGATGTACGTCCGCCACCTCCAGCAATGCCATCTCGCCTAACGTTAAATGAGGCTTCTTCATCGTTGCCGCGAGGCGGTCTTCCGTATCATAGAACAGAAATACCTCTACCGTTTCTCCCGGCTTCACTTCACGGGTCAGCTCGGAATAGTGCAGCAAGACATCCTGCATACCGTTAGTCAGAAAGTAGCCATAAGGCGAGACCTCGCGATCAATGGGAAGAGATACAATGGTACCAGCGATCAGACTCATACGGTCTCCACGACTTTAGCGTCCGACCAAAGCCGCTCGATATTGTAGTATTCCCGTTCATCCCGATGGAAGATATGCACGATGACGTCTCCAAGATCCATCAGAACCCAGCGGGCGGTATCCATTCCTTCGATTCCCCGAATATCTACGCCTGCTTCCTGAGCGCATTTGCGAACTTCTGTCGCTATCGATTGAACCTGAATATCTGAATTACCATGACAAATGACAAAATAATCCGCAATGAGCGATATGCCCTGCAAATCCAGCGCCACTATGTCCATGGCTTTTTTCTCATCCGCCGCTTGCACGGCCAAATCTAACAATTGTTTAGGTGAAATCGGCATTCATATGAACCTCCTGAATCCATTTTAAAGTTTATTTACGACCTATTTGTCCAATTAAATCGTTGCGTGCCAATACGGTCATCGGGAAAATTCGCTTTCGCTTCTCGATTAGAAAAGATATCGTCGAATCCAGCCCTGCTACGAGCGCTTCCTCCAAGCTATGCTCGGCCAGCTCACGAATGCGATCCACGCCCGGAAAATCCCGTCCCGGCTCAATGTAATCGGCAAGACAAATGATTTTGTCCAGCCTGGTCATTCCAATACGCCCCGACGTGTGGTATCGAATCGCATCGAGCACCCCGGAATCCACTACCCCATACTCCTGCTGCGCTACAAAGGCTCCAACCTCAGCATGAAGAAGCTGTTTATCGTAATCAAGCAGCTCCATATTAAGCTGATGATCACGGATCACGGCCTCCTGCTGATCGATCGGCCAATATTTAGCCACGTCATGCAGCAAAGCGGCTAAATCGGCTCGCTGCGGATCTTCCCCGTAGCGTTGGGCTAGCGCTACTGCGGATTCCATGACACCTAACGTATGTCCCCAGCGTCGCTCAGGCATTTGACCGGATACTACGGCCATTAATTCTTCACGAGTGTAGTCCATACAAACCGCTCCTTGTCATATAATCATACACTGTATCCGGAACCATGTACCTTATGGAGTGACCTGCGGTTAATCGGCTCCGGATCATACTTGACGAAATATCGACCAGAGGCATCTCCGCGAGGTAGACGGCATCTTGTATGAACGGCGGTAAAGTGTCAAGCTCCAAAAAGCTCCCCGGTCGCTGTAGTCCGATGAACTTCAGCATTTCCGTCAGCTCGTCTATGCCTTCCCACTTGGGAAGATAGTTGACCATATCGGCGCCAATAATGAAGTAAAACTCCATATCGGGATATTGCTTTCGCAGCTCTTTGATCGTTTCGACCGTGTAAGAAACACCACCCCGGCGCAATTCGATATCAAGCGGCTTAAACGCCGGATTGCTGCAAATCGCTTCCGTTACCATTGCAAGGCGCTGCTCCCCGCTGACACCGGATTGATGCTTATGAGGAGGTGTATGTGAAGGCATGAACCATATTTCCTCCAGCTCAAACTGCTCACGGGCTCTTTCTGCGGCCAACAGATGGCCGAGATGGATCGGATCAAATGCGCCTCCCATAATGCCGACTTTCTTCATTCCTATCCCTCCCGGCTCAGCCTAAGGCAGCTCGATTTGTTTATAATCCCGCGATTCCTTGTACAGCACGATCGTTCTGCCGATGAGCTGTACGAGTTCGGCCTTTGCTCCCTCAGCCAGCTCAGCAGCGATTTCCTGCGGATCGTCCAGGTTATTGTTGAGAATCGAAACCTTGATTAATTCGCGACGTTCCAGCGCTTCTGAAATGTGGCGAATAACCTGATCATTCGTTCCGCCTTTCCCCACTTGAAAAATCGGTTGAAGATGGTGCGCCAAGCTGCGCAAATAACGTTTTTGTTTTCCCGTAAGCATCTAAATACAAAACCCCTTACCATTCAAATGTACTGCTTATTTAAAGTTGAGATATATAAACAATCATTATACCTGCAAACTGTTCAAGACAACGGTGCGCATCGCTTCAATCGGCGCAGGACGGCCTGTCCAATACTCGAAAGCATATGCACCCTGATAAACGAACATGCCGAGCCCATTATGAATGCGGCAGCCGATCGACTCCGCCCTGCTTAGCAGCTCGGTCTTTAGCGGATTGTAAATCAAATCGCTCACGACCATGTGGGGCAATAGAAGCTCTGCTGAAATCGGCAGCTCGTCCATTTTGGGATACATGCCGACAGACGTCGTATTAATGACAATATCGATATGCTGGTTTTGGAATACCTGAGCCAGCTCCTCCATGCCGCAGCAGCGGATTGTCCCTAAATGAGCCCACTCGTCCGCAAGCTCCTGAGCCTTCTGCACCGTTCGGTTAACGATGATCACACTCGCCGGCTTCTCCTGCAGCAGCGCATAGACAATGCCTCTCGCTGCCCCGCCGCAGCCGACAACAAGCACATGCTTCCCCGACAAATCAGGAACGGCCTCTTCCTTAAGAGACCGAATATACCCTATGCCATCCGTATTGTAGCCAGTAAGAATTCCGCCATCGTTTACAATCGTATTGACCGCGCCGATTTCCTTGGCCGCTTCATCGATTACGTCCACATAGCTCATGACATCCACTTTATGAGGCACGGTAACATTAACGCCGCGGTAGCCCAGAGCGACAATCCCCCTGATGGCATCCTCGAGTCGCTCCTTCCTAACGTGCAGGGGCACGTATGTGCCTGCCATCCCTACCGCCTGAAGCGCTGCGTTATGCATCGCCGGAGACTTCGTTTGAGATATCGGATCTCCCATGACGCCAAGCAGCATCGGCAGCTCGCCAGGCCCCTTCCTCTCATTACCCATTTTCGTCCAACCTCCTCTATCCAACCTTCGTTAAATCAATGAAGGACGAACCATGACTTTGATCCCTTTTGGAACATGGACAGCAACCACCGAACCCGTCTCACCATTGATCTTGATCCAGCCTAGTCCCGAAATGAACACATCCGAGCGGCTGCCCTTTGGAATTCGAAATTCATGCCGCGTCCATGCCGGAAGCTTGGCCAGATTCTCGCGAGTGGGCGGAGAAAGCAGCTCGCCGCCATGTGTCTCGAACAGCTCATCCGCTTTCTCCAGCTTCGTCCGGTGAATCGGAGCCCTTCCGCTAACGAAGCAAGTAAACGATTGGCGCTCGCCTTGAATGAAATCAAAGCGCCCAAAGCCGCCAAAAAACAAGCTCTGTCCTTCGTTCAATTGATATACGGCAGGTTTAAGCGGCTTATCCGGCAGTATCGCGCCTAAATCCTCCGGACTCACGAGCTCGCTGTAACGGGACGGGTACATAATTCCCGGTGTATCTATGATAGAGTGACCATCATCCAATGGAATATGTACCATATCCAACGTCGTTCCCGGGTATCGAGAAACGGTAAGCTCCTGATCCAGATCGCTGTAATCGCGAATTAAACGGTTGATTAACGTCGATTTCCCCACATTCGTCGCGCCGACCACATATACATCGCGGTTGCCGCGGTATTCGGCCACAGCATCCAGCAGGCGATCAAAGCCGCTGCTCTGCTTCGCGCTGCAGAGAACGATGTCCTCCACCTTAAGACCGGCTTCCTTTGCTTCCTTCTGTACCCAGTTGCGGACTTTATTCCAGTTGGTCACCTTGGGCAATAGATCGATTTTATTTACCGCCAGCAGTACGGGATTGTTGCCGATAAACCGCTGCAGGCCGGATATGATACTGCCCTGGAAATCAAAAATATCCACAATATGAATAACCAGCGCCTCTTTGCCGCCGATTTGGCTGAGCAATCTCAAGAACTCATCCTGCTCCACCGTAATGGAAGAGGATTCGTTATAATTTTTAATCCGGAAGCAGCGCTGGCAAATCACGATCTCCTTCTGAATCGCCTGCGCCGGAATGTATCCCGGCTGATCCTTATGCTCGCTCTGCAGCTTAATGCCACAGCCGCTGCAGCGTTCGGCGTTTAGCACGCCCTGTTCCTCTCTCACTTGTTCTCCTCCTCCAGCCATAATCCGCTCTTATGAAGCCGGCGCTTGACGATTCGTTCCAGCCGGCGGTTAAACCTTGTCCCGAAGCCTTCCTCGGTAACAGCGATTGGAAGCACCAGTACCGTGAACAGCCCTAATCGGTTGCCCCCGAATACGTCGGTCATCAGCTGGTCGCCGACAACGATGGCCTCCTTAGGGGCTAGTCCCATCATGCTGAGCGCTCTGCGGAAGGGAGAGCCTAACGGCTTTCTCGCCGCATGTACAAATTCGATATTTAAAGGGGTAGCGAACTTCGACACCCTGTCCAGATTATTGTTTGACACAATGACGAGTTTAAACCCGAATTTCTTCACTTTTTCAAACCATTCGACGAGTTCGGGCGTCGCTAATGGAGCCTTTGCTCCAACAAGGGTATTGTCCAAATCCGTAATAATTCCACGGTACCCTTGCGCGTAAAGACTTTCCAAGTCAATATCAAATACACTGTTTACTCTTAGCTTCGGCAAAAATCTCTCAAACAAATACGTTCACCTCGGTTTCATACGACAAACTATACCACAATCTTCCCCCGACTTCCTTATATTTTAAAAAAGAAAACGCCCCCGTTGCAAGCGCACTCGGGGACATTTCAGAAGAACGTGCAATTCCTTCTTATTTTGAACAAAAGTTCGTCATTCTACTAAACGATAACTTAGAACGCGCTAGTGCTTCATCGTTGTTTCCTTTTGGCTCGCACCGCTTTGCAAAGCTCGCGCGAAAGCTCCTTCACTTCCTTCCAGTCTTCCGGCGAAACGGCCTTCGGACTATAATTGGCTTTTTCGAAGCTAAGCAGCAAAGGCTGGAGCAGGTGCGCCCACTCAGGCTGCTTCAATCCCCAACGATCGAAGGATTCCCTCATGGTTTCATGCTCTTCTCTATAGAGTCCATGCCGCCGCAATCGCCGAACCGTGCCAAGCACTTCAAAGGAAACTTTCTCTCCCCAGGTTAAACTCCGCCCAAGACGGATTCTTAATAACGCTAAAGATAGCTCCGTACGGAAAAGATAAATAACGGACAAGACGAGAGCTGCAACCGATAGACCGAAAACCCAGCGTAGCGTCCCAGGATCAACCTCATTCAGTATGCTGGACGACTCCTCGCTGCTCTCGCTCTCCTCTACCGGATCCTCCGCCCATGTCTCCATGCTCTCCTCTTCTGGTGTCAACAGCGTCGGATCGAAGCCCGGGGTCGCTTCAAACGGAATCCAGCCGTATTCCTCTCCAAAATACAGCTCGGCCCAGGAATGCGCATCCGAATTGCTCACTCTGTAGCCGCTGTCCATTTCTGGAAAACGCTGCAGCGTTTCGGCGCTGGGCATGCTGCCCGGCGCATAGCCTTTTACCCATCTGGCCGGAATTTGCATGGAACGGGCCATCATCACCATGGAGGTTGAGTAATAATCGCAATACCCCTGTTGAATCTCGAACAAGAAGCTTTCAACGAAATCATCGCTTTGCTTCCGGGATAGATCCGGCTTATTCGTATACTCGAAGTTTTGTCTAAGATAGGCCTGCAGAAGCTCCATTTTCTCATACGGAGTGCTTCCCTCCGCCGTAACCTCCTGCGCCAGATCACGTACCCTTTGCGGAAAATCCGACGGGATTTGCAGGTACTTGCTGTCCAAGCTTTGAGAAGAATAAAGCGTGTCATAGCTAGCTTGCCTTAATTCGTCCACCGGAATGATCGGGATCTCGGCAACAACCTTGTACCGCTTCGGATAATTATAACCCAGCTCGGCCCCGCGAAAGCCGTTCCAATGCAGCTCCGCTTCCTTGCTGGCCCAGTTCATTCGCGGCCGTACTTCTTCTTCTACATCCAGAACTTCAACACGGCTGATGGAATAGCCCCCGAACAGGACAGGGTAGGTACGCTCGGTCTGCATTGTCACGATCTGCTCTACCTTGCGGGTCTTCACCTTGCCTGCTTCACGATTGACCAGAGGCTCGCTGTCGGAGCCTCCTGCATAGAAATGCGTATCCCGCCCTTCCTTGCTTAAGTCTGCCCAGCCTGTTCCGGTATAGATCCGGCGCGTCTCCCCCCGCCAGTAAGAGCGCACATCTGAAGCAATGCTCATGACTGGGCTGTAGCTAAAATCAAACCCGTCTCCTAAACGGGTATCATCCCGGCTGTAGCCGGACAGTACTTCCTCTGGAGAGGCCGGCGTCGTTATGACGCTTGTTTCACTTGACGGAACGGCTCCCGGTATGGGTGCCTGCTCGGCGCCGCCTCTTTTTTTCCAAGCAGAATACGGGTCGGTTAAAGTCGGCGAGACCGAAGGCATGCTGATGCCAATCAACAGTACCGAAGCGAAAATAATGACGATATTCAATGTAATTTTAAGCGGTTCTTTGCGCAGCTTTACCCACCCTTGGGGGTATTTGAGCTGGAATTTGCGAAAATGCAAGCATACGAGCCAGCCCAGTCCGGCAAATACGAGCCAAGCTACGTTTCCCCATAAATAATAGGAGGTAAAAGAATCGAGTATCGTGAATGCAAGCAAGTTGCAGCTCAGGAACATCACGACTCTGGCTCTGTCCGTCAGCAGGCGGATCAGCAAATCGAACAATCCCCAAGCGGCCAAAGAAAACCAAATATAAGGCGAGGCATGTACTACGAGCTGAACTATTTGATCCGGAATGATCGGACCGTTAGGATAATATATATAAGTGCCTAGAATGACTCGGAGAATGACCACGACGGCCAGCCCCTTGATCGTCCAGTTAAGCCGTGGCCGGGAGTGAAGCAAGGCTTCACATAAGGCGACGGCGATTAGTGTAGCCGTAACAAGAGCTGTCGTCTCCTGAAACCATATCGGCTCCGTATAATCAACCCACTGCAGGGCGATGATCATCATCCAGAGAATGACGAAGAGCCTGTACCATGTAGGTTCAATCGGCTTGACCGATCTGTTCATGCCAGCCCTCCCCCCATCGAAGCGGGAAGACCCTGCAAAGAGGATACGTAAACTCCCCTAATCCCCTGATTTTGCAAGGCCGATTGCCAAGATGACCGTGATCCTTCCCTTTGAGCAGCAGCTCCTACCTGAATTTGATAAGGTGTCATCTGCTTGGTCTTTGCCCATCGCAGCACGCGCATCGCTGACTCATCCGCCAGCGGACTGATGAATATGAAGAAAGAGCCTGCCGGGTAAAAGTCGTGCATTTCCTCCAGCCTATCTCTATGGCTTCCGTAGCCGTCAGCATCGATATCCACCAAATGGTGAATCATGTGCTGACGCTCAATGTATCCTTCGGCTGGCGCAAACCTACGAAGATCCTTCCCGAGCGTGCACAGACCCATGCTGATTCTTTCCCGTGAGCCATACTCCAATAATGAAGCACATATAGATACCGCTAATTCAAACTGCTGCGGAGCAGCGTAGCTGATCTTGTGCGCATCCAGGACGAGTACGGTCTTTGGCAGTGACTCATGCTCAAATTCCTTCGACTTCCAGGTTCCTGTCTTCGCCGTGGCATTCCAGTGTATTCTCGAGATCCGGTCGCCGTATACATAGTCCCGCACCCCGTTGATTTGCGTTGTTTCTCTGCGGGAATTGGAGATGGCCGTTTCAGGCCCAGGCAGTCTCGAATTACGGCTGTAGAGCTGCCAATGCGGGATAAATATCGTTCTCGGGAGCACGCGAAATTGTCCGCTGGCCTGAAAATTCCCTTTATGCTCCATTAATCCAAAAATATCCTCAGACGTACATTCCGTGCTTTCAAATTCGTATTGCCCCCGTTCCAACGGAGGCGTATTGTACACGAGCTTTGCCTCTCCTCGCACTTGGGGAACGACACTGTCCTCGAAGGCCCAAGAATCGCCATTATGCCGCTTCATAACTTCTCGAACAATAATATAAGGCAGCGGCAGCAGGCGAGGGAGCTGCAACTGAAGCTTAATCTGTGCCTGATCACCCGCCCGTAGCATAAATTGCTCTCCCTCCAGCGAAAGCATCGTTCTGCTGCCTTTGATATGGCGAATTCCGCCAAGACTGCTCAGAAGCCAGTAACAAACGAGCAGGGAAACCATTGTGAACAGCATGAGCGAAGTTTTGCCGCCTTGAAATAAAAGATAGAAAAGACAAATAACCCATAAGGAGGCCACCCTCCAAAATTTCAACGAACGTACGCCTGTTTTCCATGTACTAAGCAAGGCACGCATCTTGTCAACCTACCGACGACACGGGCACATGCGCCTGATTTATAATTTGCTGAAGAACCTGATGGGTGTTCACGCTGCCAAGCCGGGCTTCGGGACGGAGCAGAATCCGGTGCCCTAATACATAAGTCGCCAACGTTTTGATATCGTCGGGAATGACGTAATCCCGCTCTTGAAGGAAGGCATAGGCTTTGACGGCCATCACAAAAGCAAGCGACGCCCGCGGGCTTGCGCCGAGGATAACAGCATCATGCTCCCGGGTGCGACGAACGATGTTAAGCAAATAATCGCTTAAGGCATCGCTCAGATAAACGTCGCGAATCTCCTCTTGAATAGCAGCGATTTCATCCATGGTGGTTACCGCTTGAAGCTGATCTACCGGCTGACCTTTGGTATGAAATTGCAGCATGGCCTTCTCTGTCGCTGCATCCGGATAGCCCATCGCTATTTTCATCATAAAACGATCCAACTGGGCTTCTGGCAGCATATAGGTACCTTCGAAATCGATGGGATTTTGCGTTGCGCAAAGCATAAAGGGATGCGGGAGATCATATGTATGTCCGTCCGCGGTTACGCTGCGTTCCTCCATAACTTCAAGCAAGGCGGATTGCGTCTTTGTTGTTGCCCGATTGATTTCGTCAGCAAGCAAAATATTCGTCATGACCGGGCCGGGCCGAAATACAAAACGCTCTTCATGGGGATGGAATACGGACACGCCTGTAATATCGCTTGGCAAAATGTCAGGATTACACTGGATGCGTCGGTATTCCCCTCTCATGGATCTAGCCATTGCTTTAATCAGCTGGGTTTTCCCCGTTCCGGGCACATCCTCTATTAATACGTGACCTCCAGCAAGGAGAGCAGTGAGAAGAAGGGTTATTTCAAATTCTTTCCCTAATATGCAAGATTCCAGGTTCGTTCGGACAGCAGACATCGTTTGTATCGATTGCTCTCTTACGGGCATCAATAATTCCCTCCTCAGACATAATTCGTCACACATATACTTATTGTACATGAAGCAGGGAGGGGAAGTATACTCCACCCACATAAGAAAACGCCTCAGAGCGTCCTTATGAAGCTTTGACTTTTTAGGCCAGCGAATGAGCAGCTTGCCGTTCCAAGCGCGTGATGCCGCGCTGCATGATGATGCTCGGTGGAACACATGTTGCTGCGAGCTAGAGGCAAATTTTGGACAGATGCGGCCATGAGCAAAGATGCGATTCTGAGCATAGATTCTGAGCATATAGGTGACCTTGTATGCAGGTGACTGTGAGCACATTTGCTGGCTAAGCATACATGCACTGTGAGCATAGAGCGCTCAATGCATGGGGGGAACTGCGAGCATCCGTAGACTGTGAGCATATTTTTGGGCTGCAAGCATCCATGAGACTACAAGCATACACGCGATTGTGAGCCCACGCGACCGTAAGCATACATGCACTGTTGGCACGCATTTTTTCCGGGAACATAGGTGCGGCCTTAAAATATAGATGGATTTCATGCGTCTATTTTAATTCCTGGGTAGAGTTTTTGCGAAATAGATGGATTTCGTGCATCTAATGCAATACTTTTTACCGTACTCGCCCTATTACCCTGTTTTAAGTACAGAAAATCCAGTTAATTGTTTGTTCGGCGATATATTACATCATTTAAATACAACAAATCCAGTTATTAAATTATGCGTTCATATACAATTATGCGATCAAATACAATGCGGTATTTTTTGCAATATCAACAAAAACCCCCTAAAGCAGGAACGCTTTATGGGGGAGTCTAATTGTTTATTATCCTCTTGTTATCCTCTTGGACGGACGACAAGCGCTGCCAGAAAAGAGAAAATAATCGCTGCCGATATACCTGCGCTAGTGACTTCAAAAATCCCGGTGATGACTCCGATCCAGCCATCCTTCTGCAGTTCGGTCAAAGCGCCATGAACCAGCGAATTCCCGAAGCTTGTAATCGGAACAGAAGCGCCGGCCCCAGCAAATTTAACGAGCGGATCATACCAGCCGAACGCATCCATTACAGCGCCCGCCACAACCAATGTACTCATCGTATGGGCCGGAGTCAGTTTAAGGACGTCGAACATTAATTGTCCAACGACGCAGAACAAACCTCCGACGATAAACGCCCACAGAAAAATCATGATTCACCATCCTCCATTTCCAGAGCTACCGCATGAGCAATGCAGGGTATGCTCTCACCCTGCTGATATGACAGAGGTGACAATAAGGCCCCTGTCGCAATAACGAGCACTCGGCCTAGCTCACGTCGTTTTAATTTTTTTAGAATATGTCCATAAGTGACGACCGCAGAGCATCCGCACCCGCTGCCTCCCGCCAAGACATATGGCTGCTTTTCCCGGTCATAAATCATAAGGCCGCAATCGTTGAATTCCGTTCCGGCCATGGATAGTCCATCTTTTGTCAGCATATCCTTAACAATGGCATGTCCTACGGAAGCCAGATCTCCTGTTACGATCAAATCATAGTCATCCGGAGTACGTCCGGTATCGCGAAAATGAGCTACGATCGTATCCGCCGCCGCAGGGGCCATCGCTTCCCCCATATTGAAGGGATCTTTCACGCCAAGATCCTGAATTTTTCCGATTGTGGCATGGGTGATCCTCGGCCCAGAGCCTTGCGATGAAACGACAGCGCAGCCCGACCCTGTGATTGTATATTGCGCAGTCGGCGGCTTCTGCGAGCCATATTCGGTCGGATAACGAAACTGCTTCTCCACCGTGCAGTTATGGCTGGCGGTTCCAGCCATCGCGTATTCAGCTCCCCCTGAATCAACAATGAGCGCAGCCAGGGCAAGGCTCTCCATGGAGGTGGAGCAGGCTCCGAATACGCCAAGATAGGGGGCGGCGATCTTTCGCGCTGCAAATGTGGTGCTAATGATTTGATTCATTAAGTCCCCGCCGATGAAAAATTGCAGCTCGTCCCGAGAAATCCCGGCATGAACAAGCGCAAGCGCAGAGGCGTGCTCCAGCAGCTTGCGCTCGGCCTTCTCCCACGTTTTCTCGTCAATTTCAAGATTGTCATAGCTGAAATCGAAATCAGCGGACAGCGGGCCATCTGCTTCTTCGGGGCCAACGACCGCTGATGCACCGAGGATGACAGGTTTAGAGTCGAACCTCCAGGTTTGCGAGCCGATTAACATCGTTAATGCACTCCTCCCAAACCAAAAATAACATGGACCATGCCTACAATAAATGCAGCCACCACACCAAACACAATTACAGAGCCTGCCAGCTTGAACATATTGGCTCCGACGCCAAGCACAATTCCTTCCGCCTTCGATTCTATGGCCGACGAGCACATCGAGTTCGCAAAGCCCGTAACCGGCACGGCCGAACCGGCTCCTGCCCACTGCCCGATTTTATCGTATACCCCAAGCGAGGTCAGAACGACGGAAATAATGATCAGTACGGCAACGGTAGGACTGCTTGCCTCCTGAGAGGTCATATTGGCAAATGTCATGAATAGCTGCTGAATGCACTGACCAATCAGGCAGATCGTACCCCCAACGAGAAAAGCTTTAAGGCAGTTTCCAACGATATTGGTCTTGGGTCTATGCTGCTTGGCAAGGTCTTTATACTCCTCTTCATTCATGGACAACGAATTAAGCTTTACTCTAGATCCTGATTTGCTCTTGGCTGGCAATCGCTACTCCTCCTTCCTCATTGATGCCTCATATGAATAACAGCTATGCTTCATATAGATTCATTCTTTGCCACATATTATTTGCTGTATCTGCGCTTGTTATGTTTGGTAAATCATCCATGTCAGGAAGTCGCCGCTTTAACATAAAAAAACAGCGCACTCCTGTGCTTCATGCTAGGAGATGACGCTGTCTTAACTTATTCATACAGTTACAAATATTGAAGAATGATAACAAGCAAAACGAACAATAAACAAATCACCAACCAGTCTCTAGAGTATCGCTCCATTGCTATGCCTCCCTCGACTCTCCACAAGAACTTGCTGCAGTATATGATTCTTTCCCTGATCCGGTGCCGATTCTATGTGAAAGAACCAGGGATACAACGTTAGCCATTTGGATTATGGACAATCCACCTATGCTGGTTCATACTGAATAAAGACGGAAGGAGAGAACAACATATGAATGATAAAACATTGGAATTATTTAAAAATCTCACCGAGTTCCCCGCTGCTCCCGGATTCGAACGCGAGCTGCGGGCTTGGTTCAAGGAGCGGTTGTCCGCTTATACGGATAAATTTGTGCAGGATCGATTGGGAAGCTTATTCGGTGTTCTGCAAGGGGATGAACAGGGCCCGCGCGTTATGGTTGCCGGCCACTTTGACGAGGTAGGCTTCATGACGACCGGCATTACCGAGAACGGCATGGTGCACTTCCAACCGCTCGGCGGCTGGTGGAGCCAGGCTGTCCTGGCCCAACGCCTGCAGATCATTACCCCCAAGGGCCGGGTTACCGGCGTCGTAGGCTCGATCCCGACCCACCTGCTGGATGAGGCTCAACGCAGCAAACCGGTAGATATCAAGACGATGTATCTTGATATCGGTGCGGACAGCCGCTCAGAGGCCGAAGCAGCCGGCATCGCTCCGGGACAACAAATCGTCCCGATCTGCGAATTCACGCCGATGGTCAACCCGAAGAAGATTATGGCCAAAGCTTGGGACAACCGCTATGGCGTAGGCCTGGCCATCGAGCTGATGGAGGCGCTCCATGGCGAGAAGCTGCCGAATACGCTATACTGCGGCGCTACAGTACAGGAAGAGCTGGGCCTTCGCGGTGCTCGGACATCCGCGAACCTGATTCAGCCGGATATTTTCTTTGGCCTTGATGCCAGTGCGGCAAACGATATGACCGGTGACAAAAAAGCCTTCGGCCAACTAGGACAGGGCGCTCTGCTCCGTATTTATGACCCGACCATGTTGACGCACCGGGGAATAGTGGAATATATCCAAGATACGGCCGATACCAACAGGATCAAATACCAATATTTCGTATCCCCCGGCGGAACGGATGCAGGACAGGTACATTTAAGCGGCATCGGCGTTCCTTCTGCCGTTGTCGGCATTTGCTCCCGCTACATCCATACCTCCTCCTCGATCATTCACACGGATGATTACGAGGCTGCCAAGGAGCTGTTGATCAAGCTGGTCAAAGGTCTGGATCGAACCACTTTGAATACGATTCTGGAAAATGCCTGATTAAAAACCAAGGGATGTACCTGCGGAGCGTCATGCCTCGTCAGTACATCCCTTTTAAATCTTTATTCGCACAGATCTCTGCCGTCTACGCAGGGAGCCTGCCGGACAGCTTATTCCAGCATTGCTGCAAATTTTCGGCCGCCCACTTTATATGGTTCTCGTCGCTGTATTGCCGATAAATGCATTCGATGCGCAGTATCAACGCCAGATACCAATCGTATAGCTCCATTCTTTCACGCTCGGCGTTCGTGAATGCCTCTTTTCCGTACCCTCTGCAGAATGGAAAGTTATCACCGGCCATCGACCGGAAGTAATACTCCATAAGCGGGTCGCCCCATAGCGCTCTTTCACAGTCGATCAACCCGGTAATCCGCCCATTCTCTACGAATACATTGCCATCCCACAGATCCCAGTGTACGAGGCTTGGCGTCGCCACTTCCTTCAAAAAAGCTTCCCGCTGCCGGAGAACGACAGCAACTTCCTCCTCATCCGCAGGCAGCTTTATATTTTTGTCCTGCGCATCGAAAGGAGTCCGCTTACCATGGCGGCGAATACTGTCGGCCAGTCGTTGCCTTGCTCTGTTTCCTGAGCATAGTAAGCGAACCGATTGCTCCGAATGGTGTTAATGCGACGGTTCAACTGGCCGAGCTCCTCTTCAATCTGCCGCCGTTCTTCCGCTGCTAAAAGTTCCTTTACCTTGTTATAAGGCTGTCCCGGGAGGAATTCCATCAAAAAGCATTCGTGGCCGTTCTCGGTCTCGGCCTCATAATAATATACCCTCGGTACCGGTACGGCCCCTGTTTCCTTCAATAGACGAAGTACCTCCACTTCGGCCTTCATGACACTTCGTTGATAACGCATCATCCCTGCTGCCGGCTCAGGCGCGACCTTTAAGACCGTCCTCATCCCGTCATCCAAAGTCAAGGCATAGGCGGAATTAAACCAGCGATCGTTGAGCTCATGAACGGAAACGATCGACCTTCGGCCTTGAAAGGCGCGATGAATCAAGGAGTTCAACTCTTCTCGGCACAGCTTCCGTTTCATCGGGTTATGCATACGATTATTCTCCTACATGAAATAATTTTTGCTGTTAAATAAATGAACCGCAAATTCCCTAAGGATCTGCGGTTCATCATCATGTCAAACTTATAATGCTAATTCAGCCGTCAGCCAATTATTGCTGCGCGCCTTCCAAAATAACGACTCCGCGTCCAGGAACGGTAACGGAACCGGAGACGAGCTCATTCGCCAGCAGATCTTTCTTATCCGTAGAGCCGATATCGACGCTGGCAGCTTCGGCGTTGTGGTTAAGCAGGAACAAGTATTCCATGCCATTCTTCACCCGCCGTGCGACTTCTACGCCGGCCGGCGCCGCAGCCAGAGGCTTAATCCCTTTCTCCGCACATAAGTTGGAGAGGAAGCCCTGCAGGAAAGATTCTTCCGGGCTGCTGGCTACATAGTAGGCTTGGCCGGAGCCAAATTGATTTTTTGTTAGAACAGGCATGCCCTGATAGAAATCATCGCCATACTCGGCCAGAACCTCTGCTCCTTCGGAGTGAATCAGATCGCAAAGCAGACCGCATTCATATTCGCCCTGGAGTTCTCCCCATGGCTGCTTCATCACGACTCGGTTCTTCTGATCCGGGAACAGCGCATCAATCTCTTCCGCCCAAATCCCCAGCAGGGAGCGCAGCTCTCCAGGATATCCTCCTAACGTAACGATGTCGTTCTCATTGACGATACCGCTGAAGAAGGTCGTTACGAACGTCCCGCCATTCGC
The DNA here is from genome assembly GCF_042714055.1 of Paenibacillus lentus. Taxonomy (GTDB): domain Bacteria; phylum Bacillota; class Bacilli; order Paenibacillales; family Paenibacillaceae; genus Fontibacillus; species Fontibacillus lentus_A. The sequence continues at coordinate 29,882 of NZ_JBHGVC010000003.1, read as the reverse complement.
TACGAACTCCTCCGTTTTTTTGGCAAAGCCTTGCTTCACCATATACATCACGGGAGCAATCACCAGATCGTATTTGCTGAAATCTTCCTCTACACTTACCATGTCTGCCTCAATATTCAATTTAAAGAGCGCATCGTAATACTTATGCACTTCATTCACATAATTCAAAGCGACGGTCGGACCGCTCGACAATTCCGTTGCCCAACGGTTTTCCCAGTCGTACACGATCGCCACCTTGGCTTCCGTTCTCGCGTCGATCAGCTTGTCGGACAACTGCTGCAATTCGCGCCCTAGCTCCGCACATTCCCGGAATACCCGCGTATGCTCGTGTCCAACGTGCTCAATAACCGCACCATGGTACTTCTCGCAGGCCCCGATGGAACGGCGCAATTGGAAAAACATCACCGTATCCGCTCCTCTGGCAACGGCCTGATAGCTCCACAAGCGCATCACGCCCGGCCGCTTCAACGAGTTATAAGCTTGCCAGTTTTGCTGGCTCGGCGTTTGCTCCATGAGCATGAACGGCTGGCCGCTTTTAAGTCCGCGCATCAAATCATGGCTCATCGCCGTGAAGCTGATTGGTGTATCAAGGGATGGATAGTTGTCCCAGGAGACAACGTCCATCGCCTTGCCCCACTTGAAGTAATCCAGCTCCGGGTAGGTTCCCATCAGATTCGTCGTTATTGGAATATGAGGAGTATGCTTCTTAATCTCATCATGCTCCAGTTTATAGCACTCCAGCAAGCTGTCGTTCATAAATCTGCGGTAGTCAAGAGAGATGCCTTGGAAGTTCGTGCGGTTGCCGCTCCATTCTTCACTCAGCTCACTCGGCTGAACCACTTCATCCCACTCATAAAAAGTATGTCCCCAGAAGCGCGTATTCCAAGCCTTGTTCAAATTCTCAATCGTACTGTAGCGTTTCTTAAGCCATACGCGGAAGGCCTTGGCGCAGTTGTCGCAATAGCAATAGCCGCCGTACTCATTGGACACATGCCAAACTAAAACGGCAGGATGATCCTTATAACGCTCTGCCAGCTTTCCGGCAATGCGAGTGGAGTATTTGCGATAGGTCGGGCTGTTCGGGCAGGAATTATGTCTGCCGCCGAACTTGCGCTTTCTGCCCTGTACGTCCACACGCGTCACATCGGGGTATTTTTTCGCCATCCAAGCTGGATGAGCTGCCGTGCTTGTACCCAAGCAGACGTATACCCCATTGTTATACAACCGATCTATCGTGGCATCCAAGGCCGTGAAATCGTAGGTTTCTTCATCGGGCTGAAGGAGAGCCCAGGCAAAAACGTTAATTGTCGCTACATCAATGCCCGCCAGCTTGAACATGCGGTCATCCTCGCTCCACACCTCCGGCCCCCATTGCTCCGGATTATAGTCCCCGCCGTACCAAATCTTTGGCAGCTTATCATTAATCAATGCAATACACATCCTTTAATGAAATATAATTATATTATCATTGTAATATCTTCGTTTTCTGCTATATATATAATATTATTGATTAAGGATATAATAATATGGAACTTTAACAAGCAGGTGATCCTAATGAGTGCAAAAGCGATGCGCCGGTTTGTATTTTCCCCCTCCGGCAGTGCGGGTCTTCCGATCAGTGTAGAAAGCCTTGGCTATAATCCGGTACAGGAGCAAATCACCCGGCCAGACGGGTATCCCCGCTATCATTGGATTCAGACCGAGGAAGGCGAGGGAATTCTGAATTATGCCAACGAAATGGTCAAGCTGACAGAAGGAATGGGGATACTGCTGCCTCCAGGTCTGCCACATAGCTATGAGGCTTCCCCTGCGGGGATATGGCGTACTTATTATTTAACGTTTGGCGGCGAGGCCGCTGCGCATATTATATCTTCCTTTGGCGTGCAGACTTCAACGCCATATCGCCTGGATTCCGATTCGCCCTTCGTTCCCCTGCTGAGCCATATGCTCGCCAGACTAGATACGGACACCGATATGTTCGGGCTCGACACGTCCACGGATGCCTATCGTTTCCTTGGCCTGCTAAGCAAATACGGCCAAATTAGCCAGACGTCAGCATCACGCAACATCGAAAGACTAATCCCCGTGTTGAAATGGATGGAGAAAAGCTTCCGGGACAGCGATGTCGGGCTGGATGATCTCGCCGAAATCGCGCAAATGTCAGGCCGCCAGTTAAGCAAGCTATTTCAGCGGGCTTTTGGCCTGTCCCCGTACGCCTACTTCGTGCAGATGCGCATTCACAAAGCGAAGGAGCTGCTGGCCAGCCGTTCCGAATTAACGGTGGCCGCGATCGCGGAGCATACCGGATTCCGAGATCCAAGCCATTTCGTGGCTACGTTCCGCAAGAATACCGGTATGACGCCGCAGCAATTCCGTAAAATGCATTCATAACAAGACATGAAAGTCACAATCTAAAAAAGAAGGGACGGCATCCCTTCCATCATGAACTTAAATCATATCCGAGTTCAAAGGATGGGAATGGCTACTCGTAGCTATAAGCTTTCCTGAACCCCAGTCAGACTAGGGGGGCTTATACAAAAAGGCCCAGAATACGGAGTACTCCATCTTCTGGGCCATCTTGCAAATGTTTTTATAATCTGACTTACTTTAAGCAGATTTATTTTAATTTTTAAGCCAATATCTTATCTATGATAAGTTAAACTATAGATTTTACGGTAAAAGCAGCCGTGTGAAATGTTCTTTCGAAATTGTATGATTTTTCGTACAAAACTATACTGCCGACCGCCTTGCGCACGCCTTTGTATGATTTTTCGTTCAAAACTGTTGCTGCAGTCGACAAGGTCGGATTCCGCTTGTTTTCGCCTCCGTATAACCCTATACAACCATCCGTTGAATAGCGTGGAGGACGATGGCCATGGCCGTAAGGCGGATATGTGAATAAGGTTAACTCAACTTATCCAGCAAACGCACGATAATCGCAACAGCCTCCGCGCGCGAAGCTGCATCTGCAGGAGCGAATTTACCGTCTTCCTTGCCTGACACGATTCCAGCCACAGCAAACGCATCAATCGCATCTGCTGCCCAGCTAGATTCAATATCAGAGAACGGGGATGACTCTGCCGGCACATAATTCGTTAAACGAGCAAGAATTGCTACCATTTCCGCACGAGTAATTTGCTGATTAGGACGGAATGTGCCATCACTATATCCCGCAAGGATGCCCTGCTCCTTCAATGCTGCAATCTCTTTCGCTGCCCAATGCTCTTGTGTATCTAAGAATACCGCATTGCTTGTGGGTGTCAGTCCAAAAGCTTTAGCTACCATTGTTGCAAACTCTGCTCTAGTAACACTGGCATCTGGTCTAAATGTACCATCCGTAAAGCCTAGCACGAAGCCCATACGAGCTGCCCGCTCAATTACTGTAGCGCTCCAAGATGATCGAGACACGTCATTGAAGCTTACGGCAGGAGCATTTTGCCCACGTTCAACCATTGCTCGAACAAAAGCCTGATCAACTTTATCATTGAACACAGGGCGTGCTGGCGTTGGTTCAGCTGGCGCTGCTGCTTCTGGTTTCGATGGTTCTGGCTTTGTTGCTTCTGGCTTTGTTGTTTCTGGCTGGGTTGGTTCTGTTGGTTCCGTTGGAGCAACAGGTTCTGTTGGCTGTGACGTGTTGCCACTTCCCGAGCTGTCTGTATTGCCGCCACTTGTGTTAGCTATGACCGCTACCTCTGCCGTTTCGATCCTGCCCTCAAATGTTACTGTAATCGTTACTCTGCCTGCTGACACTGCTGTCACTACGCCAGCCTCGCTTACCGTTGCCACTTCCTCGTTGCTTGTGGTGTAGCTTGCGGTTGCAGTGACATCTGCTTGCGTATCATCTGAATAGTTTGCTGTGACTGTCAGTGTTTGTGTCTTTCCAGCCTTTAACAATACTGACTCTGGAGTTACAGTTAAACCTTCCAATGTTATCGGCTCTGGCTCGGGTTCTGGCTCCAGTACTAACGCTACCGTCACTCCTACCTTCGCACTCTCGCCCTCATACGTTGCCGTAATCACCGATATGCCTGTTGATAAGGCTGTCACTACGCCAGCTTCATTGACCGTCGCCACGGCCTCATTGCTCGTGCTGTAGCTTGCTGTTGGCGTTACATCTGCTTGTGTTTCATCTGAGTAGTTCGCTGTGACGTTCAACGCTTGCGTCTCGCCAACCTCTAACGAAACTGACTCTGGTGTGATCGTCAAATTTTCCAATGCTACCGATCCTGGTTCTGGCTCCAGTATTGACGTTACCGTCACTCCTACCGTTGCGCTCTCTCCCTCATACGTCGCCGTAATCACCGATATGCCTGCTGATAAGGCTGTTACTACGCCAGCTTCATTGACCGCCGCAACGGCCTCGTTGCTCGTACTATAACTTGCAGTTGGCGTTACATCTGCTTGCGTTTCGTCCGAATAGTTAGCTGTTACGCTCAACGCTTGCGTACTTCCAACCCCTAACGAAACGGAATCAGGCGCGATCGTCAAACCTTCCAATGTTACCGGTTCTGGTTCTGGCTCCAGTACTGACGTTACTGTTACATCTACCGTTTCACTCTCGCCTTCATACGTTACAGTAATCACCGCCGTACCTGTTGCTACCGCTGTGACTACGCCAGCTTCACTTACCGTCGCTACTGCCTCATTGCTCGTGCTGTAGCTTGCGATTGCAGTGACATCTGTTTGCGTTTCATCAGAGTAGTTCGCTGTAACGCTCAGCGCTTGCGTATCGCCCACCTTTAACGAAACGGTCTCTGGCGCGATCGTCAAATTCTCCAATGCTACCGGCTCTGACTTGTGCAAACGCAGCTCCGCCATATTGCCATACCATGCACCGGAGTTATATATCCGAATGTAACGATACGGTGCACTCTCGCTGATAGAAAGTGTTTGCCATTCCATTGTAGATGCTGCTGGAGCCGTTAAATTGGTCCACGTCGTATTATCGTTGGAACCTTGGACTACCGTTCCTTTTATTCTCGTATAATACTGATCCTGTCTGGCAAGCAATTCAACATTGGATAGTTGAACAGCATTGCCTTCTTTGAAGTCAAAAATGATATAGCTGCCACTCCCTGAACTGCTGCCTGCACGGAAATCCGAATTCGTGCTTGCATTACTATCAAACAAATTGTTTACTTGCTTCAGTGTGTCCGCTGCTGTTCTGCCTGTAGTAGAATCGATTAAGTCACTAATGCTTGTCACATTCTCAATGACATTCGCCTCGTCTACAAGGATCAACGAAGAGAAATCCGATGTAGAAGTAATCGGAAAGCCGTCGCTTCCATCCTGCTGCTTATAGTTGATGGTGAAATTCACCAGCCCTGCTGACACTCCTTGCTCCATAACAGCAGTTGCTGTATAGTTCACACCATCCTCCGTACTGACTACAGCTTCCTGCCCTTGAATCATAGCTTGAACATCGCTGATTGCTTCTTTCGCTTTAATCGACAATTTAACGGTATCCCCCGAAACAATTCTGTTTCGTATGCCTTGCTCCGAGCTAATCGATACCGTTTCAAGCTTGCTCACAGATGTAACAGAACCATAAAGCTTAACTTCAGCCATATTACCGAACCAAGCGCTGGAATTGTATAAACGAATATATCTGTAGGAGCCTGGATCCGTAATCTTCAATTGCTGCCACTCCTCCATGGAGGATGCTGGGCTGCTAATTGTCGTCCATGTCGCGTTATCGTTAGAGCCTTGCACTACCGTACCACGTATTCTCGTATAGTACTGATCCTGTCTGGCAAGCAGATCTATGCTGCTAAGCTCAACCACATTCCCTTCTTTAAAATCGAAAGTAATATAACCTCCCGCTCCACCGCCATTAAAGCGATAATCAGAGAAGGTGGTAATGTCGTTGTCAAATAAGTAGCCTGTCTGCTTCAAAGTGTCCGCTGCGGATCTGCCCGTGGTAGAGTCGATAAGACTAGCAATTTCCAGTACATCACCGATCAGATCCGACTCGTCAGCAAGAAACAGCTTGGAGCCATCGGTAGTAAAATATGCCGTATCTCCGGCTGCTCCATCATGGGTCAAGTAATCGATCGAGAATGTAATCGTCCCAGTTGTCGCCTCATCTCCCATTGTTGCAACGGCGGTAAAGTTGATATTATCCTCAGTCTGAGTATCTACTTCCTGCCCCTGGATCATGACTCGAACATCACTGATTTCTTCTTTCGCTTCAAACGTTAGCTTGACGTTATCGCCTTTTACAATTCTTCCTTTAACACCCTGCTCAGAGCTAATTGCTACAGATGCTAATTGATTATTCGTCTCATGACGCAGCCCGAAAATTCTAAACTCGCTTAATTCCAGCATATTGGAAACCTTGCCGTGCAAAACATCTGGCTGCGGATCAATCATCTGGATTTTGAACATACGAAATTGAGAATTTTGATATTCCTCTGCCACCTCGATCATCGACATTTCACTAGTAAATGCCGTTTGTCCTGGTGTAATTCTTGTCCAGTTAACTCCGTCATTGGAGGCATAAACCGTTGTACCAGCCATTCGATCATCAAAATTCATTCTGCCTTCAAAACCGAAAGCCTCTGCTGTAACCTTATAATCGGGGCCAAAGTCTACAATATGATAAAGATCCGGCGCCAACGAGTAGACAGGAAACGAATTATCATTGTCATCCACAAGAAGAGAGATGGAGTCTCCAAAGGTAGAGGTGACAATATTGCTATAATCCATGCTGCCATCCTTCAACAGCGGAGTAAGCCATTGAAGATTTTCGGCCGCTGCCTTCAAGGACTTCAACTGCTCTACAAATTGTTCATCATTAGCAGTCTCCAGCAGATTTTCCGTCTCAGATAATACCTCATTAAAATAGTTGAGTGATGCTGTCTCATAAAGCATATTCGGATCATACAGAGAACGGATCGCTTCGACTGCTGCGGCTCGATCAACAGCTACCGTTATCGTTACATTCTTGGTCTCTATGGTAGTGCCATCAAATGCTTCTACTACAAAAGAATAGTTCCCTGATTGCAGTGGCTGCCACAAAAATTCTCCAGTATTCGCATTTAATGAAGCTCCGTTCGGAAGATCAGCCATGTTATACGTCAAAACATCCGATGAACCGGAATCGGTCGCTGAGAAGTCCAGCTGCAATGGTGCACCAACAAATACATTGACTTCTAAATCCGACTTTCCAGTATTAAAAATGGGCGGAGTCAGCTGTTCCCCTGCCTTGACATTGAAGTGATCAATTCCCACTGTCGTGCCTTCGCCTTTTACATTCATGTAAACCAAGCTGAAATCTCCATGCAGTTGACCGTATGAAACATGGCTGATTCCCATATCAAAGGTCATATATCTCCACTCATTTTGTGTATCTGGCAAGGTTAACGTATGATACGGCTCAGCATTGAAGCCAGTGCTCAGCTCCAATACAGCCGGACCATTGCTTCGGAACTTCACCCCGACAAGGCTTGAAGTGCTGCGATTTCCAAAAGCAAGATTATGAACCGCAATTTTGCTTCCCTCAGATGTGGGATTGAACTCCACATACGAAACTCCTTCATCCTGCGCAACCAAGGTGTTCTGATCAAAAGCGGTATACCGTTCTTCAAGCTCTACAAATGCTGCATTTTGCTCTTTAGGAAGATATTGTGTTCCTTCCACCTCGGCTTCCTGCGGAATATAAAGCCAAAAATCCCCGCCGCCATCCACGCTTTCCCAAGCCTGTGTAAAGTTGCCTTGATAGTAATAATTGGATGGATTCCGCTTCACAAATGCTTCATAAAAATACGGCGCCTCTTCCGCCACATCCATATTCCTGACATATTTGTAGTAGTAATACATATCCCAAAACAGAGCCGTATTTGTTCTGCCCTTATATAAGTCGGAAATTTTATAATAGATGCCTTTAACTTCTACATCGGGAAAAATCGAATGTGCCACAGGTGTCCACGGCGTATCATACCCTAGCATAAACTGCCAAAAATAATTGGCAGCCTTCAGCACGCGATCATCCAAAAATTCATAGTAACCTACGGCATGATCTTCTCCGGATACTGTACCTTCTATCGGATCTACTTTAGTTCCCTGAGCATAAAACATTCGTGCCAAAATCGCTGCGTTGGTTAAATCACCTGCACCATGAGCCTGATCTCGTCCCATCTCCACATGTTGAACTCTTGGAGGATCCAATGCTTCTCCAGTTGCCTCATTCGTTTCAACCAAGCGGAATAAACGCTTAATCGAGCCGTTGAAGCCTTGGTTAAGCGCCGTTTTATTAACAGTCGCCCATTCAACAGCTTCATCGTATCTTTCTCTATTGTCTGTAAAGATATAGCCTGCCATTGCACCAAGAAGCGGATAAAGATGCTGATTCATAAAATGGTTGTTATCGTGCTGAAAGGTTTCTATCACCGGGTTAATTAGATTATTGGTAAAATTGGCGGTATCCTCCTCTGTCCATGCCAGTGACTTATCCTGGAAGCTGGTATATCTTAAAATTTCCGCTGCGGTAACCATCCGATTCAGCGGAATACCGGTATGGATATGAGCATCATTAAAATACTCATATTGGTCAGGATCCATCTGAGACCAAATACGAATAATGTCCATTGCATTTTTACGGTAAACTTCTTCACCGGTAACAACATACATTAACGTTTGCGTATACGCCTTTAATCCATCCTGAATAAACCTTGAATTGAAGCCTTGGCTATTAAAGGCGTATGATGCCGGCTTCGTAGGGTCGCTAGAGCTGGCATTGCTTGAAGTCACCGTCTTCGAAGCCGCGGAAGATACCGTCATAGCTTGATAATAAGAGTACCACGGCTCCTTCTTCGCTAATACCTGCGTTCTCATGTTCTCAAGTATAGATTTAGTTGCACCAATGCCAGGATGAATAAAGCCATTGCTCTCACTTTCAAAAATTTCAACCTGATAATCACTACCAGGCGAAGCCGAAACAGATACCGGCTGTATTGTAATGCAAGAAGCAAGCATTAGTGAGGCAAGAGAAACCGATAGAAAGCGCTTCCAAATCATGTTAAAATTAATCGTTCTTTTCATGCTGCACCTCCATAAAACTATAAATATTCCTCCACAATAAATCTCTCAAAAATCCAGACCTTCTCTCTTCATTTCCTTCGAGCTTTTCGTTGCATGCTAACCTTGAATTGGCCTCCTCCCTAAATATTTTCAGCATAGCTTCCAATTCTCCGTTCAAGCTCTCAGCGTCAATCATTTGTTTTTACTCGTTCTAAGATTAACATCGCCTTATCTGATGATGAATGAAGTTTTTAAAGACTTTTATGCAGGTTATTTAAGTTGCTTGGCAAGAACAAGGTTCTATCCTTGTGCAATTAAAACTTTTTACAGCACAAAAAAAGGCAGCAGCTTATACAGCGCCATTTCATGGCTACGTTCTGCAAAAATACCGGCATGACGCCGCAGCAATTCCGTAAAATGCATTCATAACAAGACATGAAAGACACAATCTAAAAAAGAAGGGACGGCATCCCTTCCATCATGAACCTTTTCATGATAAGGATACCGTCCCTCCCGTATATCAAATCTCACATAGACTAACTAAACTATTCTAGAATTTCACCATTGCTCTCAATCACTTTTTTATACCAGTAGAATGAATCTTTCCGATACCGCGTCAAGCTGCCCTTGCCTTCATCGTCCTGATCCACGTAAATAAAGCCGTAACGTTTGCTCATCTCTGAGGTCGAGCAGCTTATAATATCGATGGGCCCCCACGTCGTATAGCCGATAAGATCCACTCCGTCCTGAATCGCTTCCTTCATTTGTGCGATATGCTTTTGCAAATAGTCAATCCGGTAATCATCGTGCACACGACCGTCTTCTTCTAATACATCAATCGCCCCAAGACCGTTCTCAACGATAAAGAGAGGCACGTGGTAACGGTCATACAGACGATTTAAGGCAATGCGAAGGCCCGTCGGATCGATTGGCCAACCCCATTCGCTTAATTCCAGATGAGGATTTTTCAACTGGCTGACGAGACAACCCGAGTTGTCTTTATTCGTTGGATCATATTTGCCGAGATAAGTCATGTAATAGCTGAAAGCAATGAAATCAACCGTGTTGTTTTTCAGAATAGCGTCATCCCCAGGCTCTTTGTGAATAACGATATCATTCTCGGCAAAATATCTTTCCATATAGAATGGATATTCTCCCCGAACCTGAACCTCAGGATAGAACAAGTTCATTTGATCCTCCCTTAGTGTCTGCAACACGTCTTCCGGCTTGCAAGTCGCGGCGTATGTCTCCAAGCGGCAGATCATACAGCCGATTTTGGCATTCGGCATTTTTTCGCGACCACTCTTCACGGCTAACGCGCTGGCGACAAACTGATGGTGTGTAGCCTGGTAGGCAGCCTGCTCCTTGCTGCTTTTTATTTTATCTTCTAATATCCCGCCACCTGTATACAGGCTGGTCAGCATCATATTCATCTCATTAAAGGTAATCCAGTATTTCACCTTGTCCTTGTATCTGTCAAACAAGGTGTTGGCAAATTTCAAATACAAATCAATCAGTTCCCGGCTTTCCCAGCCGTTATATTTCTCCGTCAAAGCCAGCGGCATTTCATAATGCGAAATCGTAACTAACGGTTCAATATTGTACTTGCGCAGCTCGTCAAACACTTTATCGTAAAAGGCCAAACCTGCTTCGTTCGGCTCGCTCTCTTCGCCCGTCGGGAAAATTCTCGGCCATGCAATCGATAATCTGAATACATTAAAACCCATTTCTGCGAATAAGGCGATATCCTCTTTATAGCGATGATAGAAATCGATGCCTTGTCTTTTTGGAAAATAAACCTGGCAGTCCTCGCCCAAATACTCTTCTAATTGCTTGGAATCCACATCGAACGTAAAGTCGGCACCGTCTCGCTCCTCCTTAGGAACAAAGGGGGCCATATCCGAGGTGGATAATCCTTTACCATCTAAGTTATAAGCTCCTTCAAGCTGATTCGCGGCTGTTGCGCCGCCCCACATGAAATTCTCCGGGAAACCTTTAGCTTTGTTCAACATAATTACTCTGTCTCCTTCCAAATTATAAGTTCTATTCATCTCAGTCGTATGATTATTTAACAGCGATCAGCAATAAATCATTCATTTTAACCACCCCCTTAACATTCACGGGAACAACGTCCAGGAAATCAGGGGTATTTGTTACGATCAAAGGCGAAGCCAGATTAATCCCTTCTCCTTCAATAGCCGCTTGATCAAATTCAATTAATATATCGCCTTGCTTTACGACTTGATTTTCAGCTACCTTCACATCGAAATGTCGGCCCTTTAACGACACGGTTTCCAGCCCCAGGTGAATAAGCATTTCTACACCTTCATGCGACCTGATCATCATGGCATGCTTGGTCTTCCCTACCATAGCGACGATGCCGTCGAAGGGAGCTGCCACCTTGCCCTCGGTCGGTCTGATAGCAATTCCCTTGCCCGCCAGCTCTTCCGAGAAGGTCTTGTCCGGCAAAGCTGAAAGCGGAATAATCTCGCCAGTTAACGGACTATAAACCTCATACTGAATTCCTCTGGCCTGCTGGTCTGCTGATATTTCCTTCATGGGTGTTTTCGCTTGTTCTTCTTTCACTGTTTCCGCCACTGTTTTTGGAATCATTTCCGTTCCCTGAGTACTCTCCAAATCATCGAATCCAAGGAAAAGGGACACCACAAAGGAAATTACGAAGCTCAAAGCGATCCCAATCAGCGCATAAACGAGATTCGTCGTACCTCCAGCAGGATCAATATAAAGCGGCAATGAGATCAGTCCCGGAACTGCAAAACCGAAGCACTTCAGGCCAACCGCGGTAATAAAGCCTCCTCCAACCGCACCACCGATCAACGAGGCATAAAAAGGCTTCTTCAATTTCAAGCTTACGCCGTATAAAGCAGGCTCTGTGATGCCTAATAAGGCGGAAATTCCGCTGGAAAGAGCGATTGATTTAAGTTCCTTATTTTTTGTCCGGAAAAAGACAGCGAAGACTGCACCGGCTTGCCCAACATTCGTCACCAGACTGATTGGCAAAAGCAGAACATCATACCCTAATTTCCCCAAGCTTTGCAGAGTACCCGGGAAGAAGGCGTAGTGCATGCCCGTCATGACAATGAGCGGCATGAGCGCCCCGAGAACAATACCGGCGAGCGGACCCGAGTGTGCAAACAGCCAGGAAATCCCTTGCTCCAAATAAACTCCGGCATAATTGCCTAGCGGCCCGATAAATATGAGTACTAACGGAACTGTTATCATTAGGACAAGCATCGGCGTAAAAATGATTTTAAGAACATTCGGAATGAAACGGTCTACCCAGCGATAAATAAAGCTCATCAACCAGACGCCAAGAATAATAGGAATCACTGACTCGCTATAGGCCACGATGGAGACTGGCAATGACAAGAAATGAATCGGATCTAATTGACCTGCATGGTATGCGTCCAAAATGGTTGGATACAGCATTGCTCCCGCCAGGGACATCGCTAAAAATTCATTTACCTTGAACTTCCTAGCAGACGAAACCGCGAGCAGGAAGGGCAGAAAATAGAAGGCCGCGTTACCGACGATATTAAGAATGCTATACTCGCCGCTTTCCGCCGATAGCCATCCCAGAGTGACGAACAGGGCTAGAAAGCCTTTAAGCATCCCTGCCCCGATAATGGCGGGCAGTACAGGGGTAAATATGCCGGAAATTGTATCTAAAATAACGTTAATCACATTTTGGCGTTCTTGCCTTTTCGACTGTTGTTGCTCTGGGAGACTGGATCGGTTTCCCAACAACGAATCTACTTCAGCAAACACGGCGGCAACATTGTTCCCAATGACGACCTGGAATTGACCATTCTGAAACTGGACTCCCAGCACTCCCTTTAACTTCGCGATTTCTTTGGAATTTGCTTTGTCCTCGGCCTTCAAATTGAAACGCAGCCGGGTTACGCAGTGCCAGGCTTGTACGATATTTGCTTCACCGCCGGATAGTCTGATGATCTCTTTGGCCAGCTCATGATTGTTCATCATTTTTGCTCCTTACTATGCATTTGGATTTGTTAGTTCTCATTAAAAATGTCCATAAAAAAACCCAAAAGAACCCCTGATTGAACGGCAAATGTACAATCAGCGAACTTTTGGGTGGTGCCTGATCGAATCAGTAACACTCCTCGTAAAAGAATATTCAATTTTCATCAGCGCGGGCAGTTACCCGCTCAATGTGAAGCATCAGGTAAACCATTTCATCGTTTGTGACGTTCCAGCCATAGTTATCGCCTAAAAATTGATTAATCTTTTGAACACATTCAAAGCTTCTTGGATATCTTTGCGATAGAATGTCATACAGAAAATTTTCTTCTTTGATCACAATGCTTTCCTTATTAATTTGCCTTACGATAAAATAGCGAAGATGCGTGATAAATCTGGAATAATTCAACGATTCGTCATCCAACTCCAAATGGAAGTGGGATTTTACGATCTCAAGAATCGTGCTGATCATTTTCGTAATTTGCAGTGTCTCATTCATTTCCCCATTATCAAACTGCGCATTCACAAAATGCAAAGCGATAAATGATGCTTCCGAGCCGGGCAGCTGGATACCAAGCTCGTCCTTTATAATCGAAAGAGCATGTTGACCGATTTGATATTCTTTCGGATACAGATGCCTGATCTCCCATTGCAAAGGGTTGTTGATTTCAATACCGCTTCGCGTCCTTTCTACCGCAAAGTTCAAATGGTCGGACAGCGTCAGAAGAATGGAATCATTTAGCGTTTTTCCTAGCAAGGACTTTCCTTGCTTAATAATTTGATCGGTTACATCCACAATCTTTAGAGGTATTTCATTGAAAAATTGATCAAGTCGGCTGTATTTATCATTTTTTCCGAATTTGAAAATTTTCTGGATGCCTCTCTCATCTATATTCTGACCCTTTACCTTTTTAAATCCAATTCCAGTTCCTACAACAATAACTTCATTTCCATTGTCATCCACAGCCATGGCGATGTTATTATTCAGGGACTTCATAAATTTCATGCCAACCCCCCCTTCTTCTTATTCTGTCCTAAGAAACAAAAAAACCACCAATATCAGTAAATGCACAGAGAATACACTCCTCTTACATTTAAGGATCTTGGTGGTGCCTGATCGAATCAGTGACACTCCTTATTACTTGTATGATTCCATAGTAATACCTTTTGTAACCGTTGTCAACAGGTTTATCCTTATAGGTTAGGAAGGCCGGAACGGTTGTATAGTCTTAGTTCCGTAGTTGAATAAAGTACGTCTCGCCCGACTCGGCCCAGAAGCGTTCCCCTGTACTGACGATGGTTCCATCAAGAGCTTGAATGCTTAACGGCTCCGCATATTGAACTGAGCACCACCCTGTCAAGCTGGAGGTCAGGGCAGCTGATTTCAGACGGCCGTTCTCCCAAGCTGCGCTAGCCGTGAAGCCGCCCCTTGCTTTCAGGCCGCTGAAGCGGCCGCTCGGCCAGGCTTCCGGCAGTGCGGGCAGCAGCTCAATCGTCCCCTCGTGGCTCTGGAGCAGCATTTCGGCGATTCCGGCTGTCCCCCCAAAATTGCCGTCAATTTGAAACGGCGGATGATCGTCGAATAAATTCGGATACGTCGAGCGGGATAATAAGGTATTTACAAAACGATGCGCCATACTACCGTCTTTCAGCCGCGCATACAGGTTGATCAGCCAGGCGCAGCTCCAGCCGGTATGTCCGCCGCCTTGCGCAATTCGGCTCTCCAGCGATTTTCTGGCCGCTTCGGCGAATTCAGGCGTACGGGCTGGCGTAATGGCATTTCCAGGATAGAGGCCGTACAAATGCGATACATGACGATGCCCCGGCTCGGCTTCCGGGTAATCCTTGCTCCATTCCCGCAATCGTCCGTCCGGCCCGATCTCCGGCTTGGCCATACGCTCTGAAGCCTCCACAAGCCTGCTGGCAAATTCTCCATCGATTCCAAGAAGCTCTGCCGCCTGCATACAATGATCAAACAACTCCCGGATGAGATAGAGATCCATCGTGGAAGCGGCGGATATGCTGCAGGGCTCCCCATCTTTAGTCAGAAATTTATTCTCCGGCGAAGTGGACGGCGCGGTGACAAGCTTGCCATCAGGCCCCGGTACGAGCCAATCGAGACAAAATTCCGCCGCCCCTTTCATTAACGGGTATGCGGTCTCTGCTAAAAAACGCTGATCCAGGTTAAAGGCATAATGCTCCCACAAATGACGGCATAGCCATACCCCACCCAGCGGCCAGAACGCCCAGCTCGGCTCTCCGTCAGACGGCGTGGCCGCTCTCCATAGATCCACGTTATGATGCGCAGCCCAGCCCCGGCAGCCGTAATGAATCCACGCTGTCCGCGCTCCCGTCTCGCTCAAGTCCTGGATCAGGTCGAACAATGGCTCATGCAGCTCGCTTAAATTACAGATTTCCGCCGGCCAATAATTCATTTCGGTATTTATGTTCGTCGTATAGTCGCTATTCCAAGGCGGCTGCATATGCGGATTCCATATTCCTTGCAAGTGAGCTGGCTGCGTGCCGGGCCTGGAGCTGGCCATTAACAAATAGCGTCCATATTGAAAATAGAGCGCCTCCAGCATCGGATCGGGGGTGCCGGTCTGATAAGCCTTCAGCCGTTCGTCTGTCGGCAGTGTGCTGTTATCTGTGAATTGTCCCGAGTCCAATTCGAGCTCTACTCGGCGGAACAATCTGCGATGATCCTCAACATGACGGCTAAGCAGTTCCCCATATCCTTGCTTAAGAGAAGCTTCCAATGACTGCCTGCATTTCTCGGCAATGCTTATCCCTGCGTCCGTTCCCGGCATAACACGATAACCGGCAAAGTCGGTAGCCGCCGTGAGCAGCAGCGTTACTGAGCTAGCCCCGGTTACCTCCAACTGCTGGCTATCTCGCAATATCACAGTTCCCCCGTCATGCAGCACGCGCAAATGCACTTCATAAGACAAACCCAGCCCTTCTTCATAAAGCACAGACTGAGGGTGGTCACCCATGTAATTGTCGGCAATATGACTCGGGGCCTGGCCGCACATAATAAGCCCGTCTCCTTCGTCGCCCCCGTTAACGCTGTGGCGCAGCGGAGAATCTAGAGCGATGCCAAGCCGGATCGCCTTCTGCTCCTCTGCCTCCAAATGAACGACCAGTACCTGATCGATTGCGCTGACAAATACCTTTCTCGTAAACCTGACATCGTCGGCACGATACGTCGCCATCGCCATACCCGTGTCCAAGTCCAGCTCTCTATAGTGTTCCGTGACTTGACTAACGCCTAGATGCTCTAATTTCAAATTGCCGAGCGGCTGGTACGATTCCGTACGCTTGCCCAGCATTTTGGCCTCGATCAGCCTTTCCGCTTCCTTATATTCTTCTGCAAATATCAGCTCACGCGCCCGCTTCAAATGACGAAGCGCATCATAGTTGTGCTGATCACGCGGAAATCCCGACCATAGCGTATCTTCATTGAGCGCAATCCATTCACTGCGATTTCCTCCGAATACCATGCCGCCGAGCCTTCCATTCCCCACGGGCAGAGCTTCTTCCCAGCAGGAGGCCGGCTGATTGTACCATAGCTTTGTTCCCTCGCGGTCAGTACGGTGCTCTCTGCTCATTTTCTCCCCTCCGTTTGCAATAACTTAGTAGAAAAGGCCCGAGCATTTACGGGCCTTTTCATTTCAAGCTATACAATTTTCTTTAATTTAATCAGCTAAACCTAAGCTAAACTATTTAATATCCTTGCCTGTGAACAGAGCCACTCTTGCTTTAACGAGCTCGGTGTACTCGGCTTCCATTTTTTCCGCACCGGCTTTATCAAGCTCAGCAAGGAAATCATCATAGATTTTGTCGAAGTTTTCGCGTTTTGCCAGAACGGCTTCTGGAATCCGCTTACGAATGATATCTTGTGTTTTCTTGAAGATGATTTGATAATCACCATCTGTAGGAACAGGCATGTTGTACAGCGCGCCCCACTCTTTCGCTTCAAAATCGCTTTCTTGCGGGAACAAGTCTTTCCAAGTGGTAGCACCGTAAGCAGCTAACGATTCTTTTTCAGCATCAGAATACAGTTCTACAATTTGTTCTGGGAAGTTAATCGTATAATAATTTCCTGTAGAATCTTTAACTCCATCACCATAACGCGCACTCATTACGATATATAATCCGCCTGGATTGCCAAGACCTGTTTCCTTGGTGAAGTTGGCTGTATCATTCATTCTTCTTTCCGTAATCTCGGCTGGAATGATACGTTTCCCACTTTCGTCCACCGTGTAATGCTTCCCTTCGATCCCCCAGTTTCTGAGGATTTGGCCTTCATCGGAAGCGAGCCAGTCGAGGAATTTGATCGCCCGAACCGGATCCTTACATGCCGTTGTAATCGCGATACCATAACCGTCTACCCCGGAAGGTTGGAACGTATGGTCAACATATTCTTCACTCAGTGTAACAGGGAAGTGAGCGTAAGAATATTCATTTTTGCCGGAAGTTTTCAAGGCATTTTCCGCATCCATATAGCCCCACTCCTGGTCAATCAAGCCAAGCACGCGGCCGCTGGCAATTTTTGCCTTGTATTGGTCTTCCTTCTGAACAAAAGTATCCTTATCTAGCAGGCCTTCATTGTACATATGGTTCAGCCAACGGAAATATTCTTTCTCTTCAGGACGTTTGTAATGAAGCTTGGCTTCATAGGTTTCTGGATCGACATAGTATTCACCGTCATCTGGAGCGCCCGTGGCTTGGAAAGCTGGATTAGTGACCGTAATCATGATTCTCCAGTCATCTGCACTCAAGGTTAGCGGAATTGTTGGCTGCCCGTCAGTGGTCGGATGCTTCGCATAATATTCTTTTAATACGTTTTCATAATCTTGCAGGGTGCGAACCTTTGGATAACCAAGTTCCTTCAACACGCGGTGCTGGATCTCAAAACCGCCGGTTGCATCGAAGTATTGGTTATCGACCCCCATATTCGTAACGATGGAATAGATGGAAGGGTCTTCATTGCTGTATTTTAAACGGTTCATATTGTCGCCGAAAATCTTTTTGATATTCGGAGCATGCTCTTCAATCAGCGGAGCCAAATCAATAATGAGTTCTGCATCGACCAGCTTGGACAGCT
Source organism: Paenibacillus lentus (assembly GCF_042714055.1). Taxonomy (GTDB): domain Bacteria; phylum Bacillota; class Bacilli; order Paenibacillales; family Paenibacillaceae; genus Fontibacillus; species Fontibacillus lentus_A. The sequence continues at coordinate 11,749 of NZ_JBHGVC010000003.1, read as the reverse complement.
CGCCTTTGGCAAAAATCAAATCCGGAACATCGCCGCTCGCAGCCATCAGGGCAATCTTGCTCTCGCCGCCGCCAGCGCCTACATCAAATTCCGCATCCAAGGTAACCCCGGTTTTCTCGGTAATGGCTTTACCCACTTCATCCTGCATGTTGTTCCAGTTCGGGCTGGCGTCCGCACCGAAGAACGTAAAGGTGATTGGATCTGTTCCCGCTTCACTGCTTTGGTTCGAATTGCCCGTGTTTGCGTTCCCTGCATTTTTGTTATCGCCGCCGGAGCCTCCGCAGGCGCTCAGCAGCATCGTGCTTGCCAGTAGAAGAGCGGCAATTGTCTTAGGAGCTTTCCACTTCATTTTTTCTTTCCCCCTCATATCATAATTACAACTATATTCGTATAACAGGCTATCCCTGCGTATACCAAGGCTATGGCTTGACTATCAGCAAGCCGGATGATAGACAATCCAACTTATAAATGTGGATGATGAATCAAGGTAAGTGCTTACAATTCTAAATTTTAGAAACGTTATTGGCTTATACTTTATAGTTCAGTTCCGCCACTGCTTAACTTATGACGGAACTGAACTTCAAAATGGATAAACCCTTGTAACCATTACGCCTTGACGGCCCCGAGCGTCATCCCTGTAACGAAATAACGCTGCAGGAACGGATATACGAACAGGATAGGCAGAGTTACGACAATCGTGATCGCCATCTTGATCGATTCCGGCGATACCTGGGCCATCTGATTGGCCATATCATTTGCATTGGTCATGGCCGCACCCTGATTCGTGCTTGCCAGCACTTTCATCAACTCATATTGCAGCGTAGTCAGATGTGGTTTATTCCCGTTGTATAGATAAGTATCAAACCAGGAGTTCCACTGTCCCACCGCTAAAAACAATGCGATGGTCGCCAAAACCGGTTTACATAGCGGCAAAATAATTTTGTAGTAAATCTTGAAATCATTTGCCCCATCGAGGGTTGCTGATTCCTGAAGAGCGTATGGCAATCCGTCAATAAAGGAACGAATGACGAATACGTTAAATGCACTGACAACACCAGGCAGAATATAAATCCAGAACGTACCAATCAAATCGAGATGACGCATCAGCATGTACGTCGGGACAAGACCGCCGGAGAAATACATCGTCAGAGCCAAAAAGGTCGATACGAATTTCCGTGAAGCGAAATCTTGACGGCTTAATGTGAAGGCCAGCATGGATGAACTGATCAGTCCAAAGATCGTACCGATAACGGTGCGAAGAATCGTATTCTTGAAGCCTTGAATCAAGCCGGTGTAACTAAAAATCGTCTTATAGTTTTCCCAAGTAAATTCACGAGGCCAGAGATAGATGCCACCGCGAACCGTATCCGTCGAATCGTTAAGCGAAATCGCAAGCACGTTCAGGAAAGGATACAGGGTGACGATCAGAATCATGGTCATGATAATAAAGTTGAAAATATCAAAAATCTTATCCGCTTTCGTAGCGTTAAATGCTTTTGATGTCGCCATTTTGTTCCCTCCCTTTACATGATGCTTTCTTTCGTTGTTTTCTTCATAATGCCGTTCGCCGCGAGCAGCAGAATGATACTTACGACGGAGGTGAACATACTAATAGCAGTACCGTAAGAGAAGCGGCCAATGTTAATACCGTACTTCAGCGCATACAGGTCAAGAACTTCCGAATAGTCCGTTACGAGCGAGTTGCTGAGCTGGAACTGCTTCTCGAAGCCAATTCCGATCAGATGACCGATGGACATAATCAGCAATACGGAAATCGTCGTTCGAATTCCCGGCAGAGTTATATTCCACATTTGCCGGAAGCGGCCCGCCCCATCTACCCTGGCGGCCTCATACTGTTCCCCGTCTATTCCCGCGATAGCCGCCAAATAAATAATGGCGTTCCAGCCGGTCTCCTTCCACACATCGGAAACGGTTACAATTCCCCAAAACCATTTTCCCTGGGCCATAAACTGAATGGGTTCATCTATGATATGAAGTGCAAGCAAAATCTCGTTCACGATGCCTCCGTCTCTGGAGAGCATTTTGGTAATGATCCCCGCCACGACGACCCAAGAGACGAAGTGAGGCAGGTAAGAAACCGTTTGAACCGTTCTTTTGAAGTATTTTCCTCTCAGTTCATTGAGAAATATCGCAAAAGCGATCGGGATAATAAAGCCTGCAACCAATCCCATGGCGCTCATCGCCAGCGTATTTCTTAATACGAGGTAGAATCTTTCGTCCTGAAAAAGATCTACAAAGTTCTGCAGTCCGACCCATTTCTGGTCAAAAAATGACTTGGATGGTTTATAGTTCTGGAAGGCCATCGTCCAGCCCCAGATCGGTAAATAATTAAATACGAATAACCAAATTACGAATGGCACGGACATCATATAAAGGTATCTTTGCCGTACTACTGTTCGCCAAAATCCTTTCTTCCGCTTCTTCTGCGGTTCAGGGGTTGCGCTTACATTTCTAGTATCGGCTTGCGCTGAGAGCGTCTTCATTTGTCTGTCCAATCCCCCCTTCTGACTATATATCTAAGATAAACTAGAAGAAGGTTAGGTAATACCCGACAGATTTCAGAGAAAACCATATAGAAATTAGACATTCACCGGCAATAATTAGACCTGCTCTCGGTTTAGAGGGATAGAAAAGGAAAATTCTGTGCCGACGCCATATTTGCTGGAAATTTTCAAGCCGTGCTTCTCGCCAAAGGTCATTGCAAGCCTTTGCTGTACATTGCTTAATCCAATGCGATTATCGACAGCTTCTTCCGTTCCGGTTATAGACTGCCTCACCTCTTGCAGCCGTTCTGGCGTCATTCCCATTCCATCGTCCTGAATCGAAATTTCCGCATAATCACCAACGGCTTGAATCAGCAGTTTGACATGGACTCCGCCTTCCTTATTCTCTACTCCATGCACGACGGCATTCTCCACAAGCGGCTGAATAATCAGGGGCGGCATCAAAATCCCCTCCAATTGACGATCGATTATTAACTCGTAATCAAGTCGATCCTCATAGCGGAATTTTTGGATTTCCAAATAAGAGCGAACCATTTCCAGCTCTTCCTTCAACGTAATTTGATCTCGTCCAACCTCCAGATTTTTACGCATCAATTTTCCCAGAAGCCGAACGACTTTAGCGATTTCCTTCTCGCCCTTCATATGGGCGTTCATCCGAATCGACTCAAGCGCGTTAAACAGAAAATGCGGGTTAATTTGGCTGGCCAGCATCTTCAGCTTGATTTCCCTTTGGGCGATTTCCAGGGAATTGTTCTGCTCCGTCTTCTCAACGACCTGATTCATCAGCAGGTTAATACTCTCTACCATGTAATTGAACTGCCTTGACAGCTGTCCGATCTCATCATTCCCGTCGACGGAGGATACGACGGCGAGATCGCCAAGCGCCAGCCGATTGAAATGACGGCTAAGACGCAGAAGCCGGTTTGTCATCAGGAACGACACGATATAAACAAAAAGCAGAGCGATCAACAGTACAAGCAATATAAAAACAAGGCCAAATAGGCTTACTTTATTTGCATCCTTTACAATCGCATCCGTCGTGAAGACAGACACGATTTTCAAACCATTTACGCTGGATTCGGGAAGTAAATCCTCGATGACCAAATAAGACGGCTCGCCTTGTACCTCCATCTTGTGCGCTCCGTTCGCCTGCTGATGCAAATCGATTCCAAAATCGAGCTTATCTATTTTTTGTCCCACTAATTTCGGATTCTTGCCGGCGATAATATACCCTTGCTCATCGAAGATCAGTGTCTCAAACTGCTCCTGCCGCAAAATCCGGTTCAATTCCTCCTGATCCAGCACGACCATAAGCACTCCGCTTGAGCGATGCTCGGGAAAAGAAATTTGGCGAACCAAGCTTAATTTGCGAACAGGGACATCCTCTTCATCATGAATATAGAACCAGCCTATACTCTTCGTCTCCATCGCCCTCTGATACCATTCCGTAGACCGAGTAGCTTCCTCCAGCGGAATGAGCTCCATATCGTTAATAAGCGTCGGATTGTCGTAATAAAAACGAATGGCAGAAATTTCACGGTAAAGCCGGACATAATCCTTGAATTCGTTATAAGCCAAATAGGCTTTGGTTAGTTCAAATACGCTAGGATATTGCGTGGTTGCCATTCTCTCTAGCGTCTTATCGAACATGAATGTGTTAGATATGTCTGTCGGAACACGAAGCATCGTTGCCAATTGACTCTTAATTTTCTGCACATCATTCGTAGTTTGCTCAATCGCCCGTTCCATCGCTTGCTCTCGAAAATAGCCCGTTACCGCTCCCCCTACTAGCAGAACAGGAAGCATAACGACCACAATATAAGTAATCAGCAGCTTATGCTTCAATTTAAGATCATTCAATAATCGTATAGCTTTTGTCCGCAAAAAGACTCACCTCCCCCTGAAGTCTAAATGTTCACTTTACTTCTCTTTCTCTAGCATCCATCGTTTGACTAGCCCCTTCCGATATTTGTACGTATCTATTTACAAAACACACAGCTATCGCCTACTATGCCATGCTATAGCTTACTCTTCTAGCTTTTTCGGTAAAGCAGCCGTATGAAATGTTCTTGCGAAATTGTACGATTCTTCGTACAAAACTATAGTTCCAGACCGCCTTGCGCACGCATTTGGACGATTCTTCGTACAAAATTCTTGCGATGGACGTATGCAGGAGCGCCTTTGGACGACTTTTCGCTCAAAGTTCTGTGCGACGGACGTTTCGGCAGCACCTTTGGACGATTTTTCGTACAAAGTTCTTACGATGGACGTATGCAGGAGCGCCTTTGGACGATTTTTCATTCAAAATTGCTGCTGCAGCCGACAAGGTCGGAATCCTCCACTTGTATTCACCTCCGGATAATCCCTATATAACCATCCGTCGAATAGCGTGGAGGACGATGGCAATGGCCATAAGACGGATAGGAGAATAAGGTTACTGCAACCCAGATACACTCAGACTAACACACGCTCTACCACCAGCCGAAAAACTAAACGAAATCGATGCCATAAGGCGAAAAAAGCGGAAAAATATCCCCTACATTCGATAGGGGATATTTCCAGATGTCTATGGCAAGCTATGATCTAACACATTATGATCTAACTCGTTAAGTCTATTTACCATCATTCTAACAAGCAGTCTATCTCATTTATCTAACAGGCTAATCCAACTGGTTATCACTCTAACTGACAGTCCAGCTCGTTATCCAATTCAACTTATTTAAGTGTAACTTGAATTTCGGTTTTGCCGCTGAATGCACTTACTGCGATGCTGCCATCAGCGTTTAGCTGACCGCCTTGAACGGATGCGGCTTCGCCGAAGCCATGCAAGCTGATGCTGAAAGGCTTGCCTGCGCCTTCCGCAGTAATGCGGAGTGCGGAGCCTTCACGCGATACTGTGATTTCCAGCTCAGTTTCGCCCTTAACGTTGCGAACTGTACGGGAGACTTGAGCTCCATCTTCGATTTGATACAATCTGACGTCTGCATCCTGTGCGAAGTCGTAATCCGGTTTAGTATCGTTGGCGCCCAGAACCAGGATGGAGTTCGGACGTACAAAGAGCGGCAGACTGAAGAAGTCGTAGTTGTCTTTGCGCCATTTTCCACCTTCGATCGTTTCACCTGTCAAGAGATGCGTCCACTTTCCTTCTGGCAGGTAGTAGGTTACATCCCCTGCTTTGCTGAATACCGGCGCTACTAGTACGGAATCACCAAGCATGTACTGACGATCAAGCGTTTCGCTTGCTGGATCTTCTGGGAACTCCAAGAACATCGCCCGCATAGTCGGTACGCCAAGCTCCGTAGCTTCGACCGCCGTGTCGAACAAGTACGGCATCAGGCGGCATTTCAGCTTCGTAAAGAAGCGTGTTACGTCCACGGCCTCATCGTCGTAAGCCCAAGGAACCCGGTACGAGCTGCTTCCATGGAGACGGCTGTGGCTGGACAGAAGTCCGAATGCGAGCCAGCGCTTGAATACATCGACAGGCGCCGTATTTTCGAATCCGCCGATATCGTGACTCCAGAACCCAAAGCCCGATACCCCAAGCGACAATCCGCCTCTCAAGCTCTCTGCCATCGACTCATAATCCGCGTAGCAATCCCCGCCCCAGTGAACCGGGAACTTCTGTCCGCCCGCTGTAGCCGAACGGGCAAACAAGGCTGCTTCATTTTTGCCAAGCTTCTCTTCCAGCACTTCAAATACAACCTTATTGTACAGTTGAGTGTAATAGTTGTGCATTTTCACCGGATCAGATCCGTCATGGTAGACGACATCCGTTGGAATTCGCTCACCGAAGTCGGTCTTGAAGCTGTCTACGCCCATATCTACGAGATCGCGCAGATAGCCAGCGAACCATTTGCATGCATCAGGATTCGTGAAGTCAACGAGCGCCATTCCCGGCTGCCATAGGTTCCACTGCCATACATCGCCGTTAGGCTTCTTCACTAGATAGCCATGCTTCTTGCCCTCTTCAAACAAGGCGGAGCGCTGCGCAATATACGGGTTAATCCATACGCAAATTTTTAGCCCTTTCTCTTTAAGACGCTTCAGCATTCCTCCTGGATCCGGGAAGGTACGCTCGTCCCATTTGAAATCCGTCCAGTGGAATTCGCGCATCCAGAAGCAGTCGAAGTGGAAGACGTGCAGCGGCAAATCTCTCTCCGCCATACCGTCTACAAAAGAGTTAACCGTCGCTTCATCATAATTCGTCGTAAACGACGTAGTCAGCCACAGACCAAATGTCCATGCAGGCGGCAGAGACGGCTTGCCTGTCAACGCCGTATATTTGTTCAGAACCTCTTTCGGCTCAGGCCCATCGATTACGAAATATTCGAGCGATTCGCCAGGAACGCTGAATTGTACCTTCTTTACCTTCTCCGAAGCTACTTCAAAGGAAACAGCTCCCGGATCATTGACAAATACCCCATACCCTTTGTTCGTAATATAAAAAGGAATATTCTTGTAGGCTTGCTCAGAGCTTGTGCCGCCGTCCTTGTTCCAAATATCTACCACTTGGCCGTTCTTCAAGAACGAAGTGAAACGCTCTCCAAGACCATATACATATTCGCCAACCGTAAGATCCAGTTCTTCACGCATATACACCGCGCCACCGTTCTCCTCGACATGAGCCATCGATTTGAACGCACTGCCCGTAATGCGCTCGGAGCCCCGATAGAAGTCAACAGACCATTGCGGCCCCTTGTTCACTCTAACACTCAAATTACCGCTCTTCAGCTCGGCATATTCATCATTTTCACTAATTCGAACATGATCGCCATTGCCGCCAGCAAGCTCAAAATGAGGGCCGTGATCGACCGTGCCAGCAAAGTGTACTAGCTTCACGCCAATTACGCCTGGAAGCGGGGAGTGGAACTGAATGGTCAGCAGTTGACCGTTAATCGTATTGGCACGCCCTTGAATCGGCCTTGTTGAAGCATAGGCTGTCAGCTTATTATCCGCAATCGTAAAATCGTGGGCCTGCACTGCTGTAGACAGTGTAAATCCTTCACGAATCAACCAGTTGCCGTCTGTAAATTTCATCGTTAAAGAACCGCCTTTCTGATTTCGTTGTAATCTTGCAAGAAACATTCTATACTTGCATTATACTGATAAAAAATAACCCATTCTAACATAATTTAATGAGTTTATAACACAAAATTGACGAGGTGAGAAAAGTGGATCAAGCAATGCGCCGCTCTCTGAAGGAGAGCAAAATTCATGGCGATGAAAGATTGCCATTTGGCACCTATTGGTACCAATTTGGATCGGACGAGCACGTTGTGGACTGCCATTGGCACGAAGAAGCCGAGTTTTTCTACTGCCTGGAAGGAGAGACGCTATTCCAGGTGGATACGGATTATTTCGTCGTGCGGGCCGGCGAGGCCGTTTTTATCGATGGAGGCGATATTCATGCCGCGCATGCCCATGGGGATCAGGGCTGCTCCTTCTTCTCCCTCGTATTTGGAACGAATATGCTCTCCAGTGCTTATTATGACGCTGTACAGGAGAATTTAATTCTCCCGCTGCAAGAAAGAAAGGCGACGTTCCCCCGTCATATTTCCGGGAAGCATGATTACGGAAAGTCCTTATTACAGCACCTGACGGCTATGATGAACAGCTGTGAGGCGAGAACTCCCGGATATGAGGGTTCTGTCAAAGGGCATCTTTATCTCATGCTCTCGGATATGGCGAGCCGTGGCCAGCTTTGTAATCGTACGGCAAGCAACAGCAATGAATCATTCAAAATCGAGCGGCTGAAAAAGGTCATCCTATACATCCAGCAAAACTACGACCAGCAGATTCGTCTATCGGAATTAGCCGCTCTTATTCCTATGAGCGAAGGACAGCTTTGCCGTTTCTTCAAGTCGATGACCCGGCAGACTCCGATGGATTACATTAACTCCTATCGAATTCGTCAAGCCGTCGAATTGCTCAGGGAGCCTGACCGCAAAATATCCGACATCGCCCTGGAGGTCGGCTATGATAATATCAGCTACTTCATCCGGGTATTCCGGAAGGCGATGAATTGCTCGCCTTCGGAATTCCGTAAAAAATGGTTCGAGTCGATCGACGCTTAATCAAACGATGCGGAACCAGCTAAGCCGTACCTCGCCCTTCAGCTTCAAATACAGATTCCGCCGTCCAGCTGCCGCTTCAATCGGGACGGATACTGTCGTCCATGCCTGCGATCCGCCTGTCGGCAGCACCCGGCATACGGCAGCGGCAGATCCGTCGGCTTGATCCAGCACGATCTCGATATCTCCGCCTTTGATTGAACCGGATACTCTTGCTTCAAAGACCTCGGCTTTGCTTCCGAATTCGACATCATGGAACGCAATCCAGCCATCGCCTTGCGAGCAGGCGATACTCTCTCCGCCTTCCCGGCATTCATCGATGAAGACGCCCTCGTAATTATCGTAATTCACAGCCCGAACGGGGGCAGCGACCGTGCGCGGCGGGATCCGTTCCCCGGCAACCTCCAGCGAGGTATCCAGCACCATATCGCCAGCCGAACGCCCGATCAATAGTGTATACGTCCCGCTCTCAACGCAGTAGCGATCCCGTGTGACATCCCAAATCGCCAGTTCAGCGCCGCGAAGCTCGAAGGTTACCGTACTTGTCTCCCCAGCCGCTAAATGAATGCGACGGAATCCGCTTAAAGTCTTTAGCGGACGGACTACTCGGGACTGATTGGCCCGGACATATAACTGGACAACTTCATCGCCATCCATTCGCCCAGCGTTATGCACATCGACAGACACCGTTACGGCATCCTCCGCTGATACAGCAGAGGCGCTTAACCGCAAATTGCTGTATGCAAACTCGCTATAGCTTAATCCATGACCGAATGGAAACAGCACTTCACCGTCGAAATATTGATAGGTTCTTTTTCCCTTAATAATGTCGTAGTCCATGATGTCCGGCAGATCGGAGACCGATTTATACCACGTCATATTAAGCCGTCCTGCCGGATTGTAATTTCCGAACAGTACATCACCTACGGCACGTCCGAGCTCCTGGCCCGCATGCGATGTAAACACTAGGGAAGGAATATGCTCCTTTTCCCAATTGACGGCGAACGGATAGCTGCCTACAATCACCACGACCGTGTTCGGATTCGCCGCATAAACAGCCTTAATTAAAGCCTGCTGGGCAGGAGGGAGTGTAATGTCGGGGCGGTCAATCGTTTCTTTACCGTTGATAAAGGGACTATTGCCCACGAATACGATTGCGGTATCCGCAGATTTTGCCGTATTCACGGCCTCCTCAATCCCGTCTTGCACCACCTCGACATAAAATCCAGCGCTAACGGCCTGATTTTCTCCAGCGACAACCAAGCGTTTGTTCTCGTCCTCGATAATCGGCTTGCCTTCCCAGGATTTCATCACAAGCGCGCCCTTCTCGCCTTTAGCAAAGCTGAATGCCTCTTTGACGAACCAGCCCCGAGCCTCGTCTTCGGCTGCCGCAAGGCCTCCGCCCTGCTCATGATCGCGCTCGGTGACGAACTTCCCACTGCCAAACGATCTCAGCGTAAGATTATCCCAGCCCCAGTCCGTGCATACGAATATTTCTGCCCCGTCAGCATCCTTAACGTCTGCGCTCAATTCCCCGCCGTCGGGAGAAATGGATACATAGTTCCCAGTCTCCGCAGAACGAAGACGAACCCGGTTATTCCCCGTGGAGAAATGAACGTTATTGGTTCCGACCTGCTCGGCAACTCCTTGCAGCGGCGTAATTTTGTATGCCGGCGTCCCGCTGTACCAATCCGTATAAGCCTCATTGGCAAGCGGCCCAATAACCGCTACAGAACCCTTCTCCTTCGCAAGAGGCAGCAGGCCCTCGTTCTTAAGCAGCACGATGGACTCACGCGCCACCTTTAACGACAGCGCGGAATGCTCAGGCGCGCAAAGCTTCGACTCCGGAATATGGCTGTAAGGATTGCGATCATCCGGATCGAACTCTCCTAACCGGAATCGTACCCGGAAGGTATTGCGCAGCGCATGATCCAGGTCAGCTTCGCACAGAAGCCGCTGTTCCAGCGCATCGCGAAGCGCTTGGAACGAAATGTCCTGATCATCGGTAATGCTGTCGATTCCCGCTTTCACCGAGCCTGCAACCGCCTCGGCATAAGACTCCGTATAGCCGTGATCCATTACGGTTCCCAGCACGTCCCCGGCATCGCCGACGACGAAGCCGTCCATGCCCCATTCACCCTTCACGATGTCGTTAACCTCATGATTAAGATTGCAAGGCGTGCCATTGACGCCGTTATACGCGGTCATCATAGAGCCTGCCCGCCCTTCGCGGAACGGCGCTTCAAACGCTTTCAAATAATATTCACGCTTATTCCGGGGATCTATGCTGACGGAAGCGCTGCCGCGGTCAATCTCATTATTGTTGCCGTAGAAATGCTTCAAAGTAGCTACCGTTTTATAATAGAAAGGATGATCTCCCTGCATACCCTTAATCAGTTCCGTAGACAATCGTCCGGTCAAATGCGGATCTTCGCCGTAAGCCTCTTCCGTTCTGCCCCATCTAGGGTCGCGTTCCATGTCTACCGTCGGCGACCAAATCGTCAATCCGTTGATAGCCGGATCACGCTGGTAGTACACTCTTGCTTCATCCGCGATTACCGCGCCAATTTCATGCATGAGCTCGGGATTCCATGTACAGGCCAGGCCCGTATTCTGCGGAAATACAGTAGCTTCCCCAAGCCAGGCCACGCCGTGCGCGCCCTCGGTGCCATGCTTGTATTTTTTCACGCCAAGCCGGGGAATTTCCGCCTGATATTGACACATCAATTGAACTTTCTCTTCTAATGTAAATCTGGACACTAAATCATTTACTCGCTCCTCTAGCGGCAAGTCCGGATTCTGAAAAGGATACTTAACTTGTTGTCCCATGTAGAATGACCTCATTTCTGTATGAATTCAGCAATTGAAAGCGCTTTTAAACACTAGGTTATTTAGTGCTGCCTCCCCATACTGCCATCATAGCTTGCCGGAAAAAGACTTCATACACGGAAGATTAGTCATGTTTTCATATAATAATCTTAGTTCGTCATACAAAACTAGGCTTTCCGCGCTACTTGCTGAATTAGTGGGTTTAGTGGATCTAGCTATATTTTGTGGGTTGCATGGGTTACATGGGTTGCATGGGTTGCATGGGTTGCATGGGTTGCATGGGCTATGTGGGTTACATGGAATAAGTGGGTTACGCGAGTTACA
>NZ_JBHGVC010000029.1:0-5825 GCF_042714055.1 Paenibacillus lentus | reverse complement strand
TGATGCTGTAAATGATGCGCCAGCTGATTCGCTCGGCGGTTCAGCTCCCCGTACGTCATCTCCTGTCCGTCCATGCAGAGTGCAACCCGGTTCGGGTGCTGCTCCGCCTGGCGTTCGAACGGCTCGTGGAGGCATAGATTCCGGGAATACTCCTTCTCCGTTGCATTGAAGTCGAAGGCCAGCTGCTGGCGCTCAGTCGGTGTTGCCACTTCAATCTCGGACAAGCGCATTTCCGGCCGTGCCGCCACCTGCTCCAAAATATGAATGTAGTGCTGGAGAATTTGACGGACCCGTTCAACGGCGATTGCCTCTTCGTTGTATAACACCTTCAATCTGAGATGCTCTCCCGGGATTACGATCAAATTGAAATCATAATTCGTCTGTTCAAAGCTCTCGCTTTCCGCTTCTACCGTAAATCCAAGCCATTTATCATTGCTCTTGCTCTCTACCTCTGCTGAAACGGGAAAGTTCTCGAAGGCAATAATATGATCGAACAGACCCTCCTTCAACGAAGAATCGGACTGAATCTCGTATAAAGGGTAGTAATCGTAACTTCGGGTTTGAAGGATGGACTCCTGAAAAGCAGCGACCGTACGGGCAAACGTGTCATCACTATCGGAAGTCAGCCGCACCGGAACCGTATTAATAAACAGGCCGACTATACTTTCCACATCCGGCAATTCAGGAGGCCGGCCGGATACTACCGATCCGAATACCGCATCCTGAGTATAGTTGTACCTCTGAAGCAGTAATCCCCAGGCTGCCTGAATGACGCTGTTCAATGTGACATTGCATGTTCCCGCCATCTCACTCAGTGTCCGACTCAGTTTGACGTCAATATCGCAGATATGGACACTGTGCTCATAGGCTCTGCTTGAAGGAAGCGAGGCCTTGACCAGCGGTGTCATTTGGCTGAAATCATCAACATAGCTTCTCCAGAAGGAGGCGGCTTGCGCCTCATCCTGCTTGCCAATCCATTCTATGAAGCGGTTATAGGAAGGAGCTGGCGGCAAATGAACCAAGCTGCCAGAACGAAGCGATTGGTATATCTCAAAGAAATCTTCTAATAACAGGCTCATGCACCATCCATCCATCAAAATGTGATGGTGGCTCCAAACGACCGTATATTCAGCTTGGGAAGTCTGTAAAATGGAAATGCGCATAAGCAAATCCGCTGTAATATCAAATCCCTTTTCCTTGTCTTCGCGAATAAATCGCTCCACCTTCGCAGTTCGTTCTTGCGGATGGAGAGAGACTAGAGTTTCAAAATAAACCTGGGCCTTTCGTTCCTTCAATACAATCTGAAGCGGCTTTTTAACTTTTTCATAAACAAAGATAGTTCTCAAAATATCATGTCTCTCAATAAGCTTTTGAAAGCTTTGGGTGAACTTGTCGAGATCAAGTTCACCTTGCAGCTTCAAAATCATTTGTTCGAAATAGGCATGAGAATCACGATCTACGATGGAATGAAACAACATTCCCGATTGCATTGGCGATAAGGGATATATCTTTTGAATCTCTGTACCGCTTCCCATGTCGATTCCTCCTATGATTTGATTTTGTTTGAAATCATGCTGGACAGTACATCCAGATCTTCTAAGGAAAGCTCGTTATCCATGCCTAAATCCGAAGGTGTCATTTCGCTTCCTTGCTTCGTGCAGCAGTGATCAATCACTTCAATTAATTTTCTCTTTAAGGCATTCATCAACTGCCGGACGGCTTCGGACGAGAATTCTGCATTGCTGTAGCTTGTCGAGAATTGAAGCTTCCCGTCCATCACCATCCCGTTTATATCCAGACCGTATTCTCTCTTGCGCCTAGGACTGATCTCTGTACCGCTGGAAGTCGAGGATGGTTCCAGCCATCCGAGAGCTTCATCGTTCAGGAATTCGCCGAAATAATTAAAGCTGATTTCAGGATGCCAGGCTTCCGACAGGCTCCGGGTCGAGTATTTTAACAGACCGTAACCCAGTCCCTTATTAGGTATTTCCCGAAGCTGTTCCTTTACGGACTTGATCAAATAACCAATATCCTTGGAGTCAGAGATAGATAGCTTCACAGGGTACTGGCTTGTAAACCATCCCACTGTCCTCGATATATCCACATTCTTGACCAGTTCCTCTCGTCCATGACCTTCCATACTGAGCACAATTTCACTCGTATTGCAGTATTCGGCCAAGGTACTGCCCAAGGCTGAAAGAAGGATATCGTTCATTTCCGTATTATAGGATTTATGAACTTCCGTCATTAACCGGCTCGTTTCTTCTTCCGTCCATTCCACGCTCTCCCATACGGTCATGCTATCTGTCTGCTCATTCGTGGATGGTTCACTCAACAATTTTGTCGGTGCAGCAGCTTCGATTCTTCTCCAATACGGCAGCTCCTTGTCAAACCTTCCCTGTTCGGCCAACTGAGAGAGCTTGTCCGCCCATTCTTTGAAGGAGGTCGTCTTTTCCTGTAATTGCGGGGCCTTTCCTTGCTCCAACTGCTGGTATAGGGCAGCAAAATCCTCCAGCAATATTCTCCACGACAATCCGTCTACGACGAGGTGATGAATAATGATTAACAAGTAATCCCGATCCGGGGCATGGAACAAGGCTCCTGTCAACAAAGGCCCCTGTTCCAGAGAGAACATACCTTGAAGCCGTTCCGCCTTCTCCTCAATCGATAATTCAGGGTTCAGCTCATGCCTTACATCTATTTCGGAGAAATGGAACAGCTTGTCCGTCTCTTCGTTGAGGGGGCGGTTCCACTGCTTCCAGTGGTTCTCTTCCCGGAAATATATCATGCGAAGCGCATCATGGTGTTCTGCAAGCCGTCCAAAAGCCGCGCGAACATAAGTCGCATTCAGACGTTTGGATTTTGTCTCCAGCATCATGGATTGATTATAGTGATGCAGATCCATATCATCATGTTCAAAGAAATACGCTTGGATTGGCGTCAACCTGACCTCACCCTCAACCGGCTCTTGAGGTATGATGATCTTCGAAGTTTGGATGTGGGGCGCCAGTTCTGCCAAGATCGGATATAGGAACAGCTTGGACATTTCCAATGACAATCCGTGTTTTCTCAGACGGGAAGCCATTTGAATCGCTTTGATGGAGTCGCCGCCCAGGTTAAAGAAATGATGCTGTCTGCCGACACGCTCCATTCCGAGCAGTTCCTGCCATATATCGGCCAGGATTTGCTCGATATGGCCTTCAGGCTTTACATAAGCGATTCCCGTTTCCTCCAGTACTTCTATCGCTGGCAATTGATTGCGGTCAATTTTGCCGTTTGGCGTCAAAGGCAGCTTGTCCAGTTCGATAAAATGGGTGGGAACCATATAGCCGGGAAGGTCTCGCAGCAGCTGCTCCCGAACCTGCCGAATCTCCATCTGCTCCTTCAGAACAACGTAGGCACAGAGCACCCTTGAACCGGATGGATCCACTCGGTCGACCACCGTACACTCTTTCATACAGGACTGTTTCAACAGGCAGGATTCAATCTCGCCCAGTTCTATGCGATAGCCGTTTATTTTGACCTGGCGGTCTTTTCTGCCGAGAAATACAAGGTTGCCGTCCGGTAACCAGCGAGCCACGTCTCCCGTTCGATACAGCCGTTCTTCCACTGCAAACGGGTTCGGAATAAAGCGCTCCAAGGTAAGTTCTTGCTGGTTTAGATATCCTCTGGAGATACCGGATCCTCCGATATAAAGATCTCCATACACTCCGGGCGGCTGCAGACGAAGACTATCGTCCAGCACATAGAAGCTTGCGTGCTGCAGCGGTTTTCCAATAGGAACTGCTCCGGCCCATACCTCTTCAGGGCTGCTTGCTTCAAAATAGCTTGAATCGATGCAAGCCTCTGTCACCCCATAGCTATTAAGAATGCGCATCCGGGCACCGAAGCGTTCAATGAGAGTCAGGTAATCTTCACGAGAACAGATATCCGAGCCCAAAATAAGCAGTTCCAGATGCTCCAATGGTAATTGTTGTTCATATACGTACTCCATCAGAGGAACAATCAACGCTGGAGTTGATTCAAACAGCGTAATTCTGTGCTGCTGCAGCGTCTCGTATAACAATGGCGGATCCAGCTTCACTTCATCGGAGCAAATGACGAGATGTCCCCCATTCAGAAGCACTCTGGATAAGTCGCCTGCGAACACATCGAAGGAGAAACTGGCCATTTGCAGCAACCGGATCGGCATGGCATCCAAATGATATTCAGTCTTCCAAGCTGCCGAGATGCTGACCCAGCTGCGATGCTCGATCATAACTCCTTTAGGTTTGCCCGTAGTGCCAGAGGTGTAAATGAGATAAGCCAAATCAGCAGGCTCGGTATCAACTTTCAAATTGTCCGAATTTCCAGCTGCTTCGATCGCCGACCCCATATCTACCACCGTGTTCTCGAACCTGACCTTGCTTTGTAGATTTCTGTGCGTGACCAGCCAAGAAGTGCCGCTGTCATCGAGCATGTATTGAATGCGTTCTTCAGGATAGTTCGGATCAATCGGAACAAAAGCACCCCCGGACTTCAAAATCGCCAGTACTCCGACAACCATGTCCAGAGAACGCTCAACCATGATAGCCACAACTTGATTGCGGCCAACTCCCAAAGCCCGCAAATGATAAGCCAACCGATTCGCCTTGTTGTTCAGCTCCGCATAGGTCAATGTGTCGGAATCAAAGCTCACAGCGATACGATCTGGTGTTGAATCAGCCTGCTCGTCAAACCATCCATGGAAAGTCGGCTTGACAGGATTGGCTGTTCTATTTCTGCTGCTGTTCCATTGCGTAGTCATCCGTGTTCGTTCCTCTTTGCTAAGGAACTCTAATTCCCGAAGCTGCGCTTCCGGCGACATAGAGATCGCTTCTAACAGATTCACGTAGTGCTGCAAAATCTGCTCGGCGGTCTCCTGTCTGAACAATCGGGTAGAGTACTCCAAACTGACATGAACGCCCTCTTCTTCCTCCAGCACATCGATACTCATGTCAAACTTGGAGGTTCCATTGTCCTGATTCATCGGCGTCAGTCGAAGATGCTCCAGCTGTAATTTCTGATTCGATTTATAGTGAAAATCAAACATGGTATCAAATACAGGATTTCGGCTGACGTCCCTGATCAAGTTCATTTTCTCGATGAGCAGTTCGAACGGATAATCCTGATGTTCACTAGCCTGGAGCATTCTCTCTTTAACCCGGCTCAGCAGCTCTGGGAATGTCTCCAGCTCGTTCATTTCTGTCCGAATGGCCAAAGTATTGACGAACATTCCGATGAGCGATTGAACGTCGCCATGTCGTCGCCCTGCTACAGGTGATCCGACGATGATATCCTGCTGGCCTGTATACCTGGATAACAATAATTTGTATGCAGCCAGGAAAACCATATACAACGTGCTTCCCTTTTGGTTCGCTAATCTCCGCAGAGATTCCATGACCGGCTCAGGAACAATCCGTTCTATACGGGAGCCTTCAAAGGTTTGGAACGCTGGCCTTGGATAATCGGTCGGCAGCTCCAGGACAGGCAATTCCCCGGATAAAGCCTCTAACCAATACTGCTCTTGGCGTTCAAAAGCCTCCGATACCATATGCTGCTGCTGCCATACCGCGTAATCCTTGTACTGAATACGCAGCGGTTCCAGGTTCTCGCCTTCGTACAGCTTCATGAATTCCTCGATCAGAATTCCCAGGGACACGCCGTCCGAAATGATGTGATGCATGTCAAAATACAGCAGATGCTTCTCTTCGCCGGTCTTTATGACTGCCGAGCGGAACAACGGGGCTTGAGTCAGATCAAACGGCTTCACCAGTCGCTCCGTTATTTCCTCCAGCTCAGCTTCT
>NZ_JBHGVC010000028.1:0-7008 GCF_042714055.1 Paenibacillus lentus | reverse complement strand
AAATGAAGCATTTCGTAAGTTGGCGGATATGGTGCCAAACTCAAATGAATAAGAAGGCGGCGAGATATATGAGCATACATGAATCACCCGGAGGAAAATCGAATTGTTCGTTTGCCTCCGGGTCTATCTTTACCCTTGCAAACACACAAATAAACTCAAGTAGTCTACTTGAGTTTATTCAAATCGGTAAATGTGGCCCTTACTACTTTCTCACTAGCGACACACAGCTCTCCACATGAGTCGTTCGCGGGCACCAATCCCTTTATTATGCTTTCTGTTAGTGTGCCAAGAAGCCACAATAAATAAGACTTTTTAATGACCCTTTATGTTTTATTATCACAGATTATTGGCTTTTAACATCAAAACTCCCGAAATTTACTCCAGTAGTTTCTTGCGGAACGAAGACAGAATTTCAAGAAGTTGCAGGCATTAGTGACGTTGGAGCCATGAGTGCGTCATCCGTTGTTTACAGCAGTCATACGCAGTCTTGGAAAAAATCGCTTATTATTCCAGGATGGCATACTAATTGGAGGTCAGCTTTAACCATTTCGCTGTCCATGTTTCTGCATGCAACATCTCTTCTGGTATGCCTTCGAATATAATATGTCCTCCTTGTTTTCCTCCTCCTGGACCCAGTTCGATTGCCCAGTCGCTCGCCGCTATAAAGTCTAAATTATGTTCGATGATGATCACGGAATTACCTCTGTTTACAAGCGCTTGAAATACGTCTAGGAGTTTTCCATTATCTTTCGTATGCAGTCCTAAGGATGGCTCGTCCAATAGGTAGATTTGGCCTTCTTTTTGCAGGTGGCTGGCAAGTTTTAGACGTTGGATTTCTCCTCCGCTTAGTGAGCTTGTCGTCTGTCCTAAGGTTAGATACCCTAATCCTACGTCTTTTAGCGTATTCACTCTTTTTAAGATCTTTGGCATTCGAAAATAGACCATCGCCTCATCGATCGTTAAATCTAAAATTTCTACAATATTTTTATCTTGATATCGGTATGACAGCGCCTCGTCTGAATATCTCGTACCGGCACATGCTTCACAAGGAATGGTCACCGGATCTGCAAATGCAACGTCTGGCGTGATCACTCCTTTTCCTTCGCAGACAGGACATGCTCCTAAGGAATTAAAGCTGAATAAACCTGCTGGTTGTCCTGTTTCCTTCGAAAATATGGAGCGAATATCATCCATGATTCCCATATAGGTAGCTAGTGTCGAACGGCTAGAAATTCCTATACTACCTTGCCCTACCATGACCGTTTCTGGATAACTTTCCGCGAATGCTTCCAGCATTAAGGAGCTTTTGCCTGATCCAGATACTCCACATATAGCGACCAAGACATTTTTAGGAATGTTCACGCTTATATTTTTTAAGTTATTGTGACTTGCATTTTTTATTGAAAAATAACCTTTTATATCTCTTGGATTTTTGTTTATGTTGAGGCTGTAGTTTAGGATGGTTGCAGCGGGAGAGTTTTGTAGTCCTTCCAATTTTCCTTGATAGACTACTTCTCCTCCATGTACACCTGCTCCTGGCCCCATCTCAATGATTTCATCCGCTGCTTTAATTACGGACAGATCGTGCTCAATGACGATGACAGTATTATGTTGTTCTTTAATACTTTGCAGCATCTGTATTAACATGTCCACTTCTTCTGGATGAAGTCCTGCACTGGGTTCGTCGAATATGTATGTGATATTGTTCAGACTACTCCCTAAATGACGAGCGATTTTTACTCTTTGCGCTTCGCCGCCGGACAGAGTGCCCATTTTTCTTGAAAGGCTCAAATAACCTAATCCCATGTCCACCAGTTGTTGGATCAGTGGAATCGCTTGGAGTGCGATCGATGCTCCCATAGGGCCCTTGATGTTCTTTAGTTCCTCGAGTAATTCTGTAAGCTCTAATTGGTCGTATTCTGCTATATTTAAACCGTTTATTTTACATTCCAACACCTTGGGGTTTAGGCCTGAACCTTGGCAGGTTGGACACAATGCATGTGTGGATACAGCCAAGACGTCATCTTGGGACACTTCTTTTAACTTTGTGACATCTCTATGAATATAAAGTCGGATAAATCTGGGCAATAACCCGTCCCACTCATGGGGTTGAGGCCCGTTCTTCGTGTGAAACGGCGCAAAGACTTTTTCACCTTCCGGGGGACCATATAATAGCAGGCGGAGTTCTTCCTCGGAGTAGTCCTTAATGGGTTTATCCGGATCGAATAATCCGCCGGTCATCATCCATCTGCCTTGCCAACCGGACGGTGATAATGGCTTAAATTTCACGGCATAATCTCGAAGCGACTTATCGTAATCGATCATCTTATTTAAGTCGGGTGTAATGACCTCCCCGAATCCACCACATTGCGGACATCTGCCAAAGGAGCTTTGACTTGAAAAATCACTAGCAGAACCTATGGCCGGCTTTCCTATTCTGGAGAACAAAAGTCTAATCAATGGATGGATATCCATAAAGGTGCCGACGGTTGAGCGGGAATTGCCCCCTATAGGCCTTTGTTCCACAACTACAACCGGGCTTAAGTTTTGCATCAGATCGGCTTGAGGTCTTTCATATCTTGGCATTTGATTTCTGACATAGAGGGGATAGTTCAAGGTCATTTGTCTTCTGCTTTCCGTTGCTAATGTATCAAATACAACAGAGCTCTTGCCTGAGCCTGAAAGACCAGTAAATACGATGATTTTTTCTTTTGGAATGTTTAAATCTACATTTTTTAGATTATTTTCTTTAAGCCCTCTTAAAATGATTTCATCTTTTATTTCTGACATTTTACCATCCCTTCTATGCAGTAATTATTTCACCAATTGTCCTTCTGATCAAAATTAGCTTCCACATTCTTTTCAAAGTTATCGAGCAGTGCACGCACTTCATCCGTTGACTTGGTGCTCATCATTTGATGCCTTAATTCACTAGCCCCGCGGAAGCCTTTAACATATACTTTGAAGAAGCGCTGAAGCCCTGACATGGCACGTGGCAGCTCCTCGATATAATGATCATGAAGATCGAGATGCAGCTTTAGAAGGTCTAGGTATTCTTTCGGGTTATGCTCTTTTGGTTCTTTTTCAAAAGCAAACGGATTGCTGAATATTCCCCGCCCAATCATAATGCCATCTACACCGTATTGCTCCGCAAGCTTTAGCCCTGTTTCACGGTCAGGAATATCTCCGTTAATGGTTAGAAGAGTATTTGGCGCCACTTCATCACGTAATGCTTTAATTTCCGGAATCAGCTCCCAATGCGCATCCACTTGGCTCATTTCCTTCCTTGTTCGCAAATGAATAGAAAGGTTCGCAATATCCTGTTTTAATATATGCGTTAGCCACCCCTGCCACTCGTCGATCTCCTCGTATCCAAGTCTTGTTTTTACACTTACAGGCAATCCTCCCGCTTTTGCGGCTTGGATAATTTCTGCTGCTACATCAGGGCGAAGAATAAGGCCGCTCCCCTTCCCTCTCGATGCCACATTGGGAACAGGGCAGCCCATATTGATATCTATTCCTTTAAACCCCATCTCTGCCATCCCGATACTCATTTGACGGAAATATTCGGGCTTATCTCCCCAAATATGTGCAACCATGGGCTGTTCATCTTCTGTAAACATCAAACGTCCACGCACACTTTTGTGCCCATCGGGGTGACAATAACTTTCCGTGTTTGCAAACTCTGTAAAAAAAACATCAGGTCTGCCTGCTTTGCTCACCACATGGCGAAACACAACATCGGTCACATCTTCCATTGGAGCAAGCACAAAAAAGGGCCGTGGCAGATCACTCCAAAAATTATTTATCAAATCAAACTCAAATCCTTTCATTATATAGAAACGACATCAAACTCTCGTCCATTATTCTTAAGTCAAATGTTCCACATCTTTTACACTTATAACATGCCCCATCACTTATGATCAACCAGAAGTACTCAGGGATATTACAAATTAAAAAAAATAAAAAGTAGCTTATCGGTCCTCGGTAAGCTACTTTTATGCATATGGGTTGGTTTAACTTGTCAATGCAATTTTAATGTGAGCGAAGTGATGCTCTTCATATTTCATGGAATCACCTCTTGTCATTTTGAACATAAGACAAATAACGAGGGTGATTTGTTACAAACCAGTGAGAACAAAGGGCTCATCCTATTAAGGAACACCATTTTAAAGCTAGCTCCTCCATCGCTGAACATGAAACGATTTGAATTTTTATCTCTGGCCTGACCGCCGTCACTTAATAGCTTAATGTATGGCAGAGCATAAGAGCCAAGTTTCTCAGTACAGCTGGGAATTAGGCTTTTTCTTATGGAATGTATTTTTTAACATTGACTCGATCTCAACTTATCGTTTATAGTACCTACGTGCTTCAATGCGAAAAAGCCCAAAAGCATAAAAGTAAAGGACGGATGGGGACACATATCTTCAACCGCTAACCTCATGTATAAGGAGCTCCAGCATGATGGATCGACAGCTTAGTTTTTTACAAAGTATGATTCTTATCGTTTTCATTCTTGCATTTCTGTTTGTTTCGATCTTTATATTCAAGGCAGAGCCTCATATCCCGCTTCTGGGTGCAACGATCGGCACTGCCGCCATATTACACTTATACGGAGTTTCCTGGAGGAAGCTTGAATCCTCTATCATTCAAGGCATACAATCCGCGATTATGCCGATCTTGATTCTTTCGCTTATTGGAATATTAATTGCCGTTTGGATGATGAGTGGAACCGTGCCGACCATACTGTATTATGGACTGGATTATATTGAACCGCATTATTTTGCAGTAAGCGCGTTATATGTCACCATCATTGTATCGATGTTCACCGGCAGCTCGTTCACCACAGTCAGCACGGTCGGTGTCGCCTTGATGGGAATTGCCATGACAACGGGAATTTCACTTCCTCTGGCAGCGGGGGCAATTGTCTCAGGCGCCTGTTTTGGGGATAAAATGTCTCCGCTGTCCGATACGACGAATTTTGCACCTGCAGTGGCCGGCATCTCTTTATTTACACATATTCGTAATATGATGTATACAACGGTGCCCGCGTTAATTATCACAACGATATTATTTCTTCTGATCCCGACAACCGGGTCTATTGATTTGAGCTCTATTCAGTCCATCAAGGAATCATTGCAAAATGGGTTTCATCTTCACTGGTTAACGCTGCTGTCACCCCTTGCGGTCATTGCATGTTCCGCAAAGCGTATACCGATCCTTCCCACATTAATAGCAGGCATTGCTACTGGACTTTTGATAACGGCATTTGTTCAACAGCAAGCCTCGATAGGCAGCTGGTTCAGTGTGATGCAGGGCGGTTACAAGAGTACCATCGTAAATGAGACTGTAGCTGAGATCGTGAACCGAGGCGGCCTGCAATCGATGATGTGGTCGGTGTCCCTGATCCTGATTGCTTTATCATTAGGCGGATTGCTGCAGCACTGTGGAGTCATCGAAGCCTTGTTCCGTAAATGGATTGAGCCGCTAAAACGGCGCAGCAGCATTGTTCTTATGACGGGCGCATCATCGATCGCCGTTAACGGCATGACAGGGGAGCAGTATTTATCTATTCTGCTGCCGGGCCAAATGTTTAAGGATGAGTATACCCGTAGACAAATTCCGGCCAAAACCCTGTCACGAACCTTGGAGGATTGCGGAACACTCGTCAACCCTCTGATTCCATGGGGCGTCAGCGGAGCTTTTTTCGCTGCGACCCTTGGAGTTCCGGTTCTTGAATATGCCCCATTCGCTGCATTCCTATGGTTAAGTCCGATATTCACTTTCGGCTTTGCCTTGATTCCGCAACTACAGAAAAATTCGCTGGGAACAAGTAAGTGATACCAATCCCTTTCTCCCGACTAGGATGCTGGAAATTCAATCGTGACGCAGATAAGTTCCTCGATCAAGTCACTTCCAATAAAACTGCCCCCTGCTGGAGCAGAGTAAAAAGAAAGAGGGTGCTTTAATCACAAGCCCCTCCTTCTTTTTACTGATTTAATTGTCCTTCTGTTCAGGTATTCATTCCCCAATGCCTGATTTAAAGCTCTCTATAGGCTGGCTGCATGAACTCCGGAGTGAATTGATCCACCGGGTTCCGCAACTAATTTGAAATAAGATGTACGCCTGTCCATCGTTCGCTTACTGCTTTACAAACAGCTGTCGCAAAATCCTCATAACTGATACTCCTATTCAAAAACTCACTTTCATCATTTGAAGGTGTCCACCGATTATAATAACCAGTACGAGATCCAGTAGGATTGTATACTGGTGGTGGAATTAAATAAGCCCACGAAGCTGGAGGTAATTCTTCTAGATAATCACGTAGCTCAGCGTGTGCTATGCCTCTAGGCAATGTGCGTTTAGGAAAAGCAGGATCTTGCCAAAATCGCTGGCCATGAAGCGTATGTAAAGATCCGGCACCACCCACCGTGATTATTAAACGCCCCTCCATACTTCCCACGCCTTCTCGAATTCGCTTGTCAAGTGTGATCAATGCCGACCGAGAAATATTCTCCCGGAGTCTAATCGCATTGACAATAATATCAGCCTGAGACGTAGCCTTCCGAAGGCTCAAGATATTGTCTAAATCTACAATCGTAGTGTGGATAGGTCGTTTAATCTTTGGAAGCCTCGAAGAATCGCTTACATCTCGTATAGCTGCTGTCACCTGAACTTGCTCGTTCTCTGATAATTGTTTGAGAATCAAATTTCCTGTGCGTCCAGTCGCTCCTAAAAGTAATAAACGAATCATCGACAATCATCTCCTCAAAGTTGTTATACCGTCTACCGTTTTGTTATAAAAAATGAAATAGCCAACCCCATTCCAAGGATTATCGTTAATGACACAAAAGCAATCAAATAACTTCCTGTATTTAATAACGAAACGGCTATGATCGGGCCAAGACTTGTTCCAATAAACAGGATAAAGGTATATAAAGAAACTGCTGCGCCATGATTTTTTCCGCCAAGTTGACCTACTAAGGAAATCAGGGTAGGTACGGTCAT
>NZ_JBHGVC010000027.1:0-19501 GCF_042714055.1 Paenibacillus lentus | reverse complement strand
AGAGACAGCTGCATGGCCGCAAGCCTCGCCCGCGCAGCTGCAGCGGCTGCGCGGCGGGCCCTCCGCCGGCTGCCACGGCGGAGTCTTGGGCAGGAGGCCGGCGATCGCGGGCGCGCTGGCCTCCTGCAGCGCAGCCAGCCGCAGCGGCTGCTGCGCCAGGGCGTGGAGCAGACGCTGGCCGGCGCCCGGCGCGTCTGCCTCCAGCAGGAGCACGGAACAATCCTTATGTTCCGTGGGCTTCCCGGCGGCGGGAATCTCGATTCTCCAGCCGCCGGCCTCAGGCTCAATCCGAACTCCTGCGGCTTCTACTGAAACATTTCCACCTGTATGATCTATAGCCGTTCACCCCTCCTTCTCACGGCCCGGTCTGCAGCGTAATCAAATGCTGCAGCTCCTCGTTCGACATCTCCGTCAGCCACTGCTCGCCGGAGCCGACGACCTGCTCCGACAACGATTTTTTACGCTCGATCAATTCATCAATCCGCTCCTCCAGCGTTCCTTGGCATATCAGCTTGTGAACCTCCACATTTCGCTTCTGCCCGATCCGGAACACCCGGTCTGTCGCCTGATTCTCTACCGCAGGATTCCACCAGCGGTCATAATGAATAACATGATTGGCTCGCGTCAGATTCAGCCCAACCCCTCCCGCTTTGAGCGACAGTACGAAGAACGGAGAGCTCTCTCCCTGCTGGAAGGCATCCACCATGCGATCCCGCTCCGCTTTGCTGATTCCGCCATGGAGAAAAGACGGGGCCGTGCCATATTTGAGCTCCAGCGCCGAAACCAGCAGCTCGCCCATCTGTACATATTGCGTAAAAATAAGCGCTGCCTCATTGTTATCGATGATTAAATCCAGCAACTCGAGCAGTCGCTCCATTTTGCCGGACGCTTCAGCCTTCGCCCTGGCTCCTCTTGCCCCTTGCAGCAGCAGCGGATGGTCGCACACTTGCTTCAGCCGGGTTAACGTAGACAGCACGATCCCTTTGCGGGCCATTCCCGTGCTTCCATCAATACGCTCCATTAAACTTTCCGTCACTTCCCGGTACAGTTCCGCTTGCGCCGGCATGAGCGAGCAGTACGACTTCAGCTCGATTTTATCCGGCAAATCCTTGCGGATGTCCGGGTCGCTCTTCAGACGACGCAGCAGAAACGGCGATATCAGCTTGCGGAGCTTCTCCAGTTCTGCCGACTGCTGCTCACCGCTTGCCGTATACTTCGCCTTGAAGGAGGTGCGGGTGCCTAAATAGCCTGGATTAAGAAATTGAAAAATGGACCATAGCTCGCTAAGCCTGTTCTCGACAGGCGTGCCTGTCATGGCAATCCGGTGGGGGGCATTCAGCTTCATAACGCTTTGCGCCTGCTTCGTGCCGTAATTTTTAATGTATTGTGCTTCATCCAGCACAATCGAAGCCCAGTCCACGGATTGCAGCTCCTTCATATCCCGTCCGGCCAGCGGATACGTCGTCAGCACAACCTGCTGCTTGGCGCACTCCTGCCTGAACTGCTCCCCATGGAGCCGATGGCTGCCATGATGAGTGTGCAGCTTCAGATCCGGTGCAAACCGGGCCAGCTCCTTCTGCCAATTGCCCAGCAGCGAGGTCGGGCAAACAATCAGCACCGTTCCGGCTGTAATGCCGTCCAGCAGCGCCGTAATGACCTGCACGGTTTTGCCAAGTCCCATGTCGTCAGCAAGCAGCGCGCCGAAGCCGAGCTGCCGCATCATGACCAGCCACCGGTAGCCCCGCTCCTGGTAGGGACGGAGGGTACCGTGCAGCGCACGAGGTATCGGCCTGAAATCCAGCCCTCGTACGGAATGGCCCTCCATGAGCATGGACAGCATGCCCGCAGTCTCCACCTGCTCGACCAGCAGGCCATCCCAGTGTATGCTGCCCTCTTCCTGCGAGGTAAGGTGCATCAATTCTCGAAAGGTCATCTCGCCTGCTCCGTGCCGCTTCATGAACTTCAGCAGCTGGCGGATTTCCTTCACATCGATTTCGACCCATTCACCGCGAAAAAATACGAGCGGCGACTTGGAGCCAGCCAACTCGGCAAGTTCATCGGCAGTGAGCGGGCTTCCGTCCAATACCGCCTCCGCTTGGTAATTGACCAGCTGCTCCACCCCCAGCTGCGGCGAATTCCCTTGCGCCGGCTCAAGGGATTCTTCCCAATTGCCCGTCCGCAGCCTGATTCCTGCCGAGCGGCGGCCTTCCTTCGTCCAACGGGTGGGCATTTGCACCGTCACGCCCTGCTTGCGAAGCTGAGCTACGTCTTTGCTTAGAAAAGCATATACCTCTTCCGGCTGCAAAAGCGCGCTCTCGGGACGCGCTCCCTTGATCGCCTGCTGCACTACGCTGGACAGCTGAGCTGCTTTGCTCAACCGAAGCAGCAGATGCTCCCCTACATCGTGATACACTCTGCCGCGAATTTCGATATCCTTCTCAGGATAGCTCCATAACAGCCCATAAGGCAGCAGAACCCCAGGGTCTTCGACGCCTTCTGCCCATAAAGATAAACGCCATAAAGGTACAGCTTGCCCTTCTTCGGCCGGTTCAAGCCGCAAGCATAAGCGGAACGCCCCCGCGCTTCGTCCCTCGTCATCCTCCCGCAGCATCTCCGGCTGGCTTCCTCCGGCCTTCGCAATGCCTCCCGCAAGCTCAGCCAGCTCCGGAATCGTGCCTTGAAGATTGCCATGCGGCACTCCGGCGAGCAAGCCATTCCACCACAGCTCCGCGAGCGGAGAAGTCCCCCGGCGGTAATCGGCCCGGCTCGCATTCAATTTTCTCCCTAATCCGCTAATGACTTTACGAAGCTCATCATCCAGAATCGCGCTCACAAAAGAGTATAGAATGGACAGCTGCCTCGACTCGATGTCCTCCTCCTCTTGTCCTCCTCCAAGCTGGACGGCGGATAAGCAAACCGGAGGCATGCTTCCGGCCAACTGCCGGAACCGTTCTTCATCGTCCGGGCGGCTAAGCTCCGGCCCCCAGATCGAACGGGCTGCAGCCACACCTTTGGGACGACGGTTCCCCGTCAGCGGAACCTCCATCATCGCGGGAGCAACCCGCCCTCTTAATAACAGCTCGAGCGCGAACCGTGCGGCTTTGCTCCAATATTCCAGCTCTTGCCCGGGCACGAACCCCTGCTGCTTTATATGGGTCTCATTCCAGGAGAGCAGCAGCGGCCAAGCCTCTTGAACAGGTAAAGCAAGACCCTCCAGCGTTCGACCAATAAGCGCTTTACGCTCGCCGGATTTGAAAGCGCTTCTTCCCGAAGAAGCCGGATAACGTAATTCTGCGAGCCGGAGCGCAGCTTGCTGAAATGGGCGATGTCCTCCGACCGACACCAGTCTCCTCAAAGATGCCGCCCATGCATCAATCTTAGGTTCGGATGTTTCCCCCGAGAAGCAGAACAATACCTCCCCGAGCCATATAGCATAAAGACGTTGATTCATGGTGATCTCCCGTCGTTTCTAATCCCATCATCATATAAATATTAATGATGTCTCTGATTCATTTTGCCCATACTTCAGCCATTCTCAAACACTTCGCCAAACGATCGGCATGTAAAGAATATGATAACATATGCGCAAGCCTGCCTGATATCATTCGCTTCAATTGGGTATATTCATATAGTAAACACAGATTGTTTAGCATATTTATCCTCAATCAAGCTCTGTAGGAGGCGTATACATGTTTCGTAACAATGTTTACCGTTGGTGGAATATGCTGTTTTTCCTTGCCGTCCTGGCTGTCAATTATTTGGCCATGTCGATTCCTCTTGGCGGAATGACTACTGGGCAGCTGTCCGATAAGTATCACACTCCTGTCACGCCAGCTGGGTACGCCTTTATGATCTGGACGGTCATCTATCTCCTGCTCGCAGGCTATATCATTTATCAGTTCCGAAGAGTTACCAGCAAGCAGGACTCCGTTCTCGCCATTTCCTTTTGGTTTATATTATCCTGCATTTTCAATATGGCCTGGGTGATCTTATGGCAGTATCAATATATAAGATTATCCTTTGTCGCCATGGCCGCCTTATTCATATCATTGGCGGTCATTTATATGAAAACCCGATATATCTACGCTCCAACTCCAGGAGAGACCTGGCTGATCCGGCTTCCCTTCAGCATTTATTTCGGATGGATCTGCGTTGCTACACTTGTTAATCTCGCTGTACTGCTGTTCCATGCAGGCAAAGGCATAAACCTGGATCCGAAAACGGCGGGAATCATCCTGCTGTCCCTGGGCGCTATTGCCGCAATCGCGCTCACCTTCCGCCCCCGCGATGGAGTGCTGCCGCTAGTGTTCGTATGGGCTTATGCTGCTATTGCCGTCGAACAAAAAGAGAGCTCCAGCTTAAGCTTAACCGCGAGTATTCTAGCCTTTATCTTATTGCTATATGCTTTTTTGATCGTCCTCATGCGTGCCCGCGAGCGGGACTGAAATTTCTTTTAAAAAAGGCCACCTACATTCCCTTGCGATCATCCAGGTAATGTATGTGACCTTTTATCCGGCTAAGCTATCCGGCTAAGCTGCCTATTTAAGCGCGATGACTTCGATCTCGACCAAACCGTCCTTTGGAAGTCGGGCTACCTCTACGGCACTTCGTGCCGGATAAGGCTCGGCAAAGAAGGAGCCGTATACTTCATTTACTTTGACAAAATCATTCATATCCTTAAGAAACACCGTCGTCTTGACGACCTTCTCCAAACCGCTGCCGGCTGCTTCAAGAATCGCCTTCACATTATTCAGCGCTTGAGCCGTTTGGGCCTCAACGCCATCTGCGAACTGGCCAGTTTCCGGAACGAGGCCGAGCTGACCGGAGGTATATATCACGTCGCCGATAACCACTCCCTGAGAATATGGCCCGATCGCCCCGGGTGCCGATGTTGTCGATAATACTTGCTTTTCCATAACCTATCCCAACCTTCCCCATTTTTCATATGTTTAAATTTTAACCGGATACGTTGCGTCCGGCAAACATCGCTTGATCCTCGGCAGGAAACGAAGAACCGGGCAGCGTAGCTTCCAAGGATAACGGAAGATAAAGTATAAACACGCTTCCCCGGCCCTCTTCGCTTTGCACCTCAAGCCTGCCGCCAAGCAGGCAAGCCAAATGTCTGCTAATCGGCAAGCCAAGCCCGGTTCCCCCGTATTTGCGGCTGATCGAGCCATCTCCCTGATGAAACGCCTCGAATATCACGGCGTGCTTGTCCGGAGAAATACCGATACCAGTATCCTTCACGGCGAACGCAATGTATTCAACAGCCTGCCGATCCTCCAATTTCGTTCTGAATATTTCCAGCTTTACGTAACCTTCGTCCGTAAATTTGAATGCATTGGAGAGCAGGTTGCGCAGAATTTGTCCAATCCGCTGCGGATCGGAGCCAATCGTAGCCGGCAAATCAGGAGCTGTGTTTATTTCGAACGTCAATCCCTTCAGCCGTGCGGTCTGTTCAAACTGTAAATAGAGCATTTGCGGAAGCTCCTGCACGTTGACTTCCTCCTGAACGATTTCCAATCGCCCTGCCTCCACCTTGGACATGTCAAGAATATCATTAATGATCTGCAGCAGTTCCTGCCCTGACCTATATATGATTCGCCCATAATCCGCAGAGGGCGACTCCTTTTCCGGATAATTCTCGGAAATCATTTGCGCCAAATTAATAATGCTGTTAAGCGGTGTTCTTAATTCATGGGACATATTTGCTAGAAATTCCGACTTGTAATGAGAGGCAAGCGCCAGCTGCTCGGCTTTTTCCTCCAGGGTGAGCTTTGCCTTTTGCAGTTCCTTCGCCTGGCTCTGCAGCTGCTCGTTCACATATTTCAGTTCGAGCGCCCTCCGCCGATCCAACTGAAAATCACGCAGAATCATAGCAAACACAATGCTTAATCCGACACTCAGCGGCAGTACGAGCGGCATGATTTCCAGCATGTACTGCTTAAAGGGAATGACGCCGAATACAGCGATGTTGATCGTATTCACCCCGTTTACGACCAGAATGGCAATCAAGCCTTTTATAGCAAAGCGATAATCGCTTCGTCTCATCCATATGTTCAATGCCGCACATACGATACCCAGTATCGTCAAATTCAGAAAGCCGACGAGCGCCGCCTCCGACATGCCAAAGGTTAAGCGAGCCAGGCCGATACCGAATCCAATCACGACAAGAGTAAGCGGTTGCGAATATACCGCTGTGGCAATAAGAAGAGGAACGAACCTAAGATCGAAGATGACATTATCACTCAGCTTAAAACCAAACATCATACAAATCCAGCCAGAGAAAATCATGAGCAGCACGGACAATATGTATTTAATCTTCCGCGAAGTTTTCGTAAACCAATACTTATATAGAACATTCGCCAAATACGCGACAGTGACCAGCATGCCTAAATTCATCAAGAAAGAATTTCCAAGACCCATCTATTCCCACCCGCTTCATTCTAAAGTTAAAAGGTATTGGAACTTTTTGCATTTCTCTGTCCCTACCATATTAACATGAAGCTGTACCTGGAATCATCAAGACGTTTTCTTTTCATAGTAAGCTTCAACAAATAACCCGACAAAATAGGGATCCCACTGCGTTCCCTTGCCTTTCTCCAGAATGGATATCGCCGTTCCGGAGTTCATGCCTTTTCGATAAGGACGATCCGAGGTCATCGCGTCAAAGGCGTCGGCAACGGCAATGATTCTGCCGAACAGCGGTATCTCCTCTCCTTTCAGTCCGTCGGGATAACCCTTGCCATCATAGCGCTCATGATGGGAACGAACGCCGGGCAGGATTGCGGCCATCTCATCCGTCGGCTCAATTTGCCTAAGAATTGCCTCTCCCAGTACGGGGTGAGCCTTAATTTGCTCCCACTCCTCCTCGGCAAGCTGGCCTTCCTTCAATAGCACGGCATCGCGTATGCCGATCTTCCCTATATCATGGAGCAGCGCCGCTTTGCGGAGCTGGTCGACGACATGCTTGGGCAGCCTGGCTAGCGTACCGATCTGAACGGCATACTCGGCTACCCTTAAAGAATGTCCCGCCGTGTAGGGATCACGGGCATCAAGCGCTGCGGCCAGCGTCGCGAAGTAGCTCTCCACGAGCTGGTCGTTGCGGGCCGCTTGGATTCGAACCCCTCGCAGCATGTGATTGAAGCCGGAGACAAGCCGGGCAAATTCGTCAGAGAACAAGTCGCTGGCCTCTGTGCGCAAGTATCCAACCTTCACTTCGGCCATCCTTTCATATAGATGCTGGATCGGCGTCTCGAGCTCCCGAGTCAGCAGCCAGGATCCGATAAAGGCAAAGCCAAGCCCGATCAACAGGACGATTCCCGCCCATTTCCAAAAGGCGAAGTGATCGATATTCCAGTTCCCTAGCCGAAATTGGACAGCCAGGCTGTATAACAAAAGCGGAAAAGCTCCAATAAGAAAAAAGCTCCATTTTAACTTGCGTTTAATCGAAAAAAGTACCCGGCCGCCAAGCGTAAGCTCCCTGCCGAACAATGTCCAGGAGCGAAGATGCAGCTCCTCCAGAACCGGCCGAATGAAATGGGAGACAAGATAGAAATCGATCATGGCATGCATGCCGGCAAGAAATAGGCCGCCAAGGAATGCTAACAGCACATAGTATGGAGGAAGCGATATTTGACCTGTGGAGGCAAGCCATAGCGTTAAGCCGACTGCGGGTACGGCCAGCCCGAATAAGTGGGGGCCGAGTATTCTTTTGACAATGGACTTAGGCAACCGATGTGTCCTTAAATAAATCATCTGCATGTCGACGAAGCTATCGATGCTTTCATGAAAGGCCAGACGGATCGGTTTGACTTGCCTAATAAATACCGCCCACTCCAACCCAAGCATGATCGTAATGGATATAAGCATGACAGCAAGCATCCGAACATACTCATCCTTTGGAATATCCTTAAGGGCAAAAATGATAAGACCGGCGGCCGAAATTAAGGCTGCGAGCGAACCAGCGATATAGTTCAGCAATAGGCGAGAATAAAATGTCTTGTACACCGACATGATTGCTCATTCCTTCCGTTTACCACAAATAATGGGTGCTGCCTTTAATTCATTATCGGCACAAAAGTATGAAGATTTGACACCTTTTTCCGTTTTAACCGGAGCTTGAGAACTATGGATGAAAGAGAGTGCTGTAAAATATATTTTAAAAAAAATATTTTTAAAATATAAGTAATCGTTTTCATCGGCTCTATATCAAGCTTCTCTGCTTTCCGGGCACAGCGGAAGATGTTTTTTGTCACACAGTAAGTGATTTATTTCACATATATGCTTTTATTTATGTGCTAAACTTTCCTCAAACAAAGGATTTTCCTCCCTTTTTCAAGGGCTGGGGCACCTAAGTTTTCCTTATTATATATATCCCCTACGTTATTAAAATGGTTCACATTTTAATATATACAATTTTATTATTTGGAGGTCATTTAACATGAAAAAAGCATCCATTATTCTCTGCAGCGCACTGCTGCTAGGACTTCTCGCAGGGTGCGGAGCAAAAAACG
This sequence comes from Paenibacillus lentus, assembly GCF_042714055.1. Taxonomy (GTDB): domain Bacteria; phylum Bacillota; class Bacilli; order Paenibacillales; family Paenibacillaceae; genus Fontibacillus; species Fontibacillus lentus_A. The sequence continues at coordinate 10,985 of NZ_JBHGVC010000027.1, read as the reverse complement.
AGGCTAATAAGGTGGAACCTAATAACGCTCCAGCTACCGAGAATAGCGCAAACAACTCCACCGCAGGCAATTCTGCCGCAGAAGGCAATTTCCAGGACGGTCTATACTTTGCATTAGGTAAGGAAGATCCGAAAAGCGGCTGGCAATATTTCGTCAAGCTGCAGGTTGAAGGCGGTAAAATTGCCGACGTGGAATGGAACGGCACAAACGCAACCGTACCGGTAGACAAAGTCACTTACTCCGAGCAGGGCAAATACGGTATGAAGGAAAAAGGCGGATCACAAGCAGAGTGGCACGAACAAGCGGCTAAAGCGATCGCATTCCTCATCGAGAAGCAGGATACAAAGGCCGTCACCCTGGATGCAGAAGGCAAAACTGACGCAATCTCCGGCGTATCCATACATGTTAACGATTTGTTCGACCTTGCCGATCAAGCACTCGCTGCTGGCCCAATTCAACCAGGTCCTTACAAAGACGGCAGCTACCATGCCGAAGGCGACAAATTTGCAGAGGGATCCGGCTGGAAGGAAACGGTTGACGTCATTGTATCCGCAGGCAACATCGTAAGAGTGAACTTTAGCGGCGTAAATGAAGCTGGCGAAGACAAGAGACTAAACTCCATTGACGGCAAATACGGCATGGTCGAAAAAGGCGGCGCACAAGCAGAATGGCATGAGCAAGCTGCTAAAGCTGAGCAATATTTGATCGAGAAGCAGGATCCAGCTGCAGTAAGCTTCAATGATGAAGGTAAAACCGACGCGATCTCCGGTGTATCCATCAGCTTGAAATCGTACTATGATCTTGCAGCTAAAGCGCTTGAGCAAGCGAAATAATATTCGTTCCTATATTTAAGTAACTCATCTCCATGATGACCAGCCTAAAGTAAGAAGGTGAAAATGTTGAAGAAAATAGTCGTTCTTGGCGGCGGTTACGGCGGAGTCACTACGTCGAAGCATCTGGCCAAATTATTCAAGAAAGAAAAAGACGTTCAAATCCAGTTAATTGACAAAAATCCGTATCATACCTTACTGACGGAATTGCATGAGGTCGCCGCAAACCGGGCCCCCGAGGACTCCATTCAAATTAATTTGAAGAAAATTTTTGAAGGACAAAAAGTAGACGTCGTACTTGATTACATTGACAACATTGATTTTAAAGCCAAGGAGCTTCGCTCCAAAAAACAGACTTACAAGTACGATTATCTGGTTGTCGGCACGGGCTGTAAGCCTACATTCTTCGGCATTCCAGGCGCCGAAGAGCATGCAATGACCTTATGGTCCTACGAAGATGCCGTTCGCCTGAAAGAACAGGTTCGCCGCATGTTCAGCGAAGCTGCCAAAGAAGTTGATCCTGTCATTCGCAAGAGGAAATTGTCCTTCGTCGTTGTCGGAGCAGGCTTTACCGGCGTAGAGCTCGTTGGCGAGCTGGCGGAATTCCGCGATGAGCTGTGCAAGGAATTTTACATTGATCCAAGCGAGGTTCGCCTCGTGGTTGCGGATATGGCTCCGAAAATTTTGCCAATCCTGCCCGACAAGCTGATTGATAAGGCCGTCAAGCGTCTGAATAAGATGAATGTCGAAATCGTAACGAGCGCTAAAATTACCGGCGTTACGAAATCCAGCGTCCTGCTTGGCAACAAAGAGCTGGAGGCAGCTACGATCGTCTGGACAGCCGGTGTTGAAGGCTCCGATCTCGTCGGCAAGCTGGACGTACAGCAAGAAGGCCGTAAACGGATCGTTACTAACGATAAGCTGCAAAGCGTGGATCATGAGAATGTATATGTCGTTGGCGACAACATTTTCTACATTCCGGAAGGTGAGACACGGCCCGTTCCGCAAATGGTCGAAAACGCTGAAATGGCTGGCATCCATGTCGCTCATAATATTCATGCCGATTTCAAAGGCAAACCGAAGAAGTCTTATAAGCCTGGCTTCCACGGCACGATGGTCTGTATCGGCAGCCGCTACGGTGTAGCCAATGTAGGATTGCCAAATAAGCAATTCATGTTCAGCGGATTCATTGCTATGTTCTTCAAGCACATGATCAATATGTACTATCTGTCCACAATCGTAGGCTTCAATAAAGTATGGACCTACATGATGCATGAATTCTTCCATGTGAACAACCGCAGAAGCTTCGTAGGCGGCCATTTCTCCAAGCGTTCGCCTAACTTCTGGCTTGTACCGCTTCGGGTATTCGTAGGCTATAAATGGCTGCAGGAAGGTATCGATAAGCTGCCTAAGGTGCTTAAGAACCCTTCAGACATCTTCCTGATCCCTGCATCACCTCATGCCGGCGATGCAATATCCGCAGCGAGCGAGGCGGCGGAGGCCGTTACGACAACCGTTGATGCGCAAACAGCTGCATCCGCAGTAGAAAGTGCTTCAACCGCTGTTACGGCGTTGCCAGTACCGGGCTTCATCACGAATACCGTGAACTGGTTCATGGGTCTCTTCTTCTATACTTCCGACGGCGGATATACCGGACTTGCTTCCGTATTCCAGACCGGAATGGTATTTGCTGAAATTATTATTGGGATCCTGCTTATTGCCGGCCTATTCACCGCAGTATCCTCGATCGTCACCGTTGGACTTGGCATTATGATCTGGTCCTCCAGCATGGCATCGAGCGAAATGCTGTGGTACATGACCGCTGGCGTTGCACTTATCGGCGGATCAGGCAGCATGTTTGGTCTTGACTACTACGTACTGCCTTGGCTCAAAAAACAATGGAAGAGAATACCGCTCGTGCGCAGATGGTATCTCTATACGGATTAAGCTTACAACTGCACAAAGCTTTGCCCCTTTATTCCAGAGTAATGTGCGGCTGCCGCACATTACTCTGATTTTTAACAATGGTCGTTATTAGTGGATATTAAACCGCCGTTATCGGTGCGAAATTCCCTGCAAACCTACTTGCTTGTTAAGGAGTGTTCCTTATGATTACTGCTCTCATTCAAGATGCTTTTCATTTATTGCAGGGCGAAATGTCGCCCGAAACCGGCATCACTCTAGATCTGAAGCAAGAGGATGTGCTGCCTGCAGCCCTTCTGCTCTCGGAATATGATATGACAGCGGAGCGGCAAATCCGTTTGCTCTCCATTTACATTGCAATCAAGCTCGCCCTTCAGCGTCACCAGGATTGTCATCTTCTGGAACCCGGTGACGTACTCACCCGCAAAGTACTGGACGGCGATTACTTATACAGCTTTTACGTGCAGCTATGTCTGCGTTACGAGGAATTCGATCTCCTCACCCATCTGGCTCCTACCGTCAAGCAGATTCAAATCAAGCGTGTCGAGGGGTATCCCGAGGATGAACGCCTCACCAAAGGCTTTGAGGTGTTCCTTCGCCTGGAGAACCACCGAAATCATGCAAAACGGGCGATTTAACCGTCACTTTAAATGAACCCTGAAACTGTCTGAACAACACTCATTACGAGGAGGGGAACATCATGAAAATGAATGAACAGCTTGGCATCTCCCTAAGAGCGGTAGATAAGGAAATTGAGAACATGGTCAAGTTCGACAAGGATGTTCCCCGCTCCTCGGAGCTTGCCCGAAGCATCGTAGAGCTCATTCGCTCCGGCGGCAAACGGGTTCGCCCGTTAATGGTTATCGTGGGCAGCCGCTTCGGCCCCGCGCCCGATGAGCGCAAGGTATGGCGTCTGGCTGCAGCCGCAGAATTCATTCATGCGGCTTCCCTGATTCATGATGATGTCATCGATGATTCGCCAGTTCGTCGGGGAGACAGGGCGATGCATATCAAGCTCGGAATTAACCGTGCGATCCATGTCGGCAATTATATGTCAGCCCGGGTCATTGAGTTGATCTCTGTCTATTCCGCGGATCGCGAGCGTTATGCGTACGATCTGTCTTCCTTAGTAACCACGCAATTATGCCTGGGCGAATATCAGCAATTGTCCCATCTGTTCGATTATGACGTAACGATAGAGCAATATTTAGAGAAGTCGAAGAATAAAACCGCACAGCTTATGGCAGCCTGTCTGCGAATCGGAGCGCAATCGGCGGGAGCCGACGATGATACAGCGAACCTGCTATACAGCTTCGGGGAGAAGCTCGGCATGGCCTTTCAAATCCGCGATGATATTCTGGATTTCACCCAATCCTCGGAGAAGCTGGGCAAGCCCGCCGGCAGCGATCTAAGGAGCGGTCAGGTAACGCTCCCCGTCCTGTACGCGCTGCAGGACGACGCCCTCGCTCCTCTAATACGAGCAGTGAATGCAAATACGCCTGCCGAATATACCGATGAAGTTATCGCGGCGATCCAAAGCTGTGGTGCGCTTCAGAGAACCGAGGCGTTAAGTGCGCAGTTTTTACAAGAAGCCCAACAAATTATCGATCGCTTAAGCGCTTATCCAGCCCACCGCGATTTACAGGTGCTGCTGAGCTTTTTCAGTGGACGGGATAAGTAAACGCGCTGCACAGACCATTTAGTTCATTCATAAGACACCTCTTGTTCATGGAGTGAGCCTAGAGCATCATGCATTAAAGCTCTTGCCTCCCTTAACAAATGGGGTGTCTCTTTTTTTTGACTCCGCAAAATTTAACGATCGTTTAACTCCCCGTTGATGCCATGTTAATCCCGTCCATCTAAACTAGGATTGATCTTTGTTTACTACCCAAGGGGGGAATCATCCATGAACACTACGGTCAGAAACGCGCCAACTTCGGCTGTGGTCACAGCTTCCTCGTACAAGACCGTACATAGAAGCAGGTTGACCGCAAGCTTTAAGGAGCATATGCTGGCCTATCTTTTTCTCGCACCGTCTATCGTGCTATTCAGTCTGTTCCTCCTCTATCCCCTAGTCAAGTCGGTATATCTCAGCTTCTTCCTGACCGATCCGCGGGGGAATATTGCGGCTTATGTCGGGCTGGACAATTTCCGGCAGCTCCTGGGTTCCGCTCAGTTCTGGAACAGCCTGGCCGTTACCGGCAAATTCGTGCTGCTCACCGTTCCGGGCGGGCTCATTCTCGGCTTGATCATGGCCGCACTTGCCCATTCCCGGCTCAGGGGGATGCGCCTGTTTCAGTTTATTTTCTCCCTCCCCCTCGCCCTCTCGGTCAGCACCTCAGCCGTAATCTGGATGATGCTGTTCCATCCTACGCTGGGCATGTTCAATTATTTCCTCGATTTAGCGGGGCTCCCCGCAGTACAATGGCTGACCGATTCACGCTGGGCGCTGATATCGATTTCCATCATGACTCTATGGATGAACTCCGGCTTTAACTTCATCGTGCTGCTCAGCGGCCTGCAAGGGGTTTCCGAGGACATGTATGACAGTGCCAAAGTGGACGGAGCCGGGCCTTTCCGTACATTTATCCGCATCATCCTGCCCTTGCTGTCGCCGACACTGTTCTTTCTGCTTATCGTATCCGTCATCGGTTCATTCCAGGCCTTTGGGCAAATGCACATTTTAACCAAGGGCGGTCCAGCAGGCTCGACCGAAGTATTTGTCTATTCCATCTATAAAGAAGCCTTCGTAAATTACCAGTTTGGTACCGGAAGCGCCATGGCCATCGTCCTATTTCTGCTCATTCTAACTTTGACGCTCATTCAATTCACCATTTTGGAAAAGAAGGTGCACTATCAATGACGCTATCCCGCCCTCTTCGTCACAGCGCCGTATATTTCGTTCTGTCCTTACTGTCGCTGTTCATCCTCTATCCGCTGCTGTACACCTTCCTCTCCGTATTCATGACGCCGGAAGAGACGAGCCAATTCCCCCCTGCTCTCTTCCCGTCCAGCTTGTATTTGGGAAGTCTGGAAGCGGTCATTCAGATCATCCCGGTCTTTCGCTTCATCGCCAACAGCTTCTTCGTATCAACGCTAGTCATGATCGGACAGCTGATTACGGCGAGTCTTGCGGCCTATGCCTTCGCGTTCATTGCTTTTCGCGGCAAGGCGTTCTGGTTTGCGGTCTTTCTATCGACCATGATGATTCCCTGGGAAGTGACGATGATTCCCAATTTTCTCTTAATCAAATCATGGAACTGGCTCGATACCTATCCAGGACTCGTCTTCCCCTTCCTCGCCTCCGCCTTTGGCGTATTCCTGCTGCGGCAATTCTTCCTGCAATTGCCCCGGGAGCTGTTCGAAGCCGCGCGGATCGACGGGTGCGGCCATGTGCGCTACTTTGCCGGCATCGTTCTGCCGCTGGCAAGGCCAGGCCTGGCAACGCTCGCCGTATACGTATTCCTGAATACCTGGAACAGTTATTTATGGCCGCTGCTGATTACGAATACCGCCAATATGCGCACCGTGCAAATCGGTATCAGCATGCTGCAATTCGAGGAAATGACCGCCTGGAACGTAGTGCTTGCCGGGGTATCCCTTGTGCTGCTTCCCTCGCTGCTGCTTATCGTCCTTGGTCTTAAACAGCTTGTGCGCGGGTTAACCGCCGGGGCAATCAAGGGATAGCCTTTGGCAAAGCACTCTACGTTGAGTTGACGTTGACGTTGACTCTGATACTGACATGCAGACGTTTCAAGACAACGATTTAGAAACTCCCGTCCACCGGCGGATGATATAGATATTTTTATTTTCCGGATATTTGTAGCGAGTATTAACTATGCAGATCAAAGGGAGAGAAAAAACAAATGAAACCATTCAAGCTTAAGCACTCACTTCTATTGACTACGATTTTAATTCTATCTATGCTCGTGTCCGCCTGCGGCGGAGCGGGCGGAGGCTCGGGATCTACTGCAAATGGAGAGGCTTCCGCTAGCAATTCAGCGACCGCCGGCAATACGAAGAATGACACGGGCCCCGCGACAGCGGGCAAAACCAAAGTTGTGTGGTGGCATTCGATGGGCGGAGAGCTGGGTACAGCTGCAGATCAGCTTGTGGCGGATTTCAACGCCTCCCAAGACAAGGTGGAAGTAGAAGCGATTTACCAGGGCACTTATGATGAAAGCATGAATAAAATGAAAGCTTCCATGGATTCCAAATCCGGCCCGTCTCTCATTCAGGTATACGAAATCGGCTCCCGCTTCATGATCGACTCGGGCGCAATTACGCCAGTACAGCAATTCATCGATGAAGATAACTATGATCTTAGCCAATTAGAAGAGAATATCGCGAATTACTATACGTTCGAGGGCAAGCAATACTCCATGCCTTTCAACACGTCGAACCCGATTCTCTACTACAACAAGGATTTGTTCAAAGCCGCAGGGCTTGATCCGGACAAAGCCCCAGCCACGTATGAGGAGCTGAAAAAAGCAGCCGAGACGCTGAGCAAAAATGGAACTCCTGCCTCCTTTGCCATTTACGGCTGGTTTATGGAGCAATTTTTTGCGAACCAGGGAGCAGAATACGTCGACAACGGAAACGGCCGAACCGCAGCGGCAGCCCAGTCCCTCGTCAACGCGGAAGCAGGCGTGAATACGCTGGAATGGTGGAAGAGTCTTATCGACAGCCAGGCGGCCATCAACCTTGGCCGCAAAACCGATGACACCAAGAAGGCCTTCGTCGCAGGCCAAGTAAGCATGACGCTGGACTCTACGGCAGGACTGCGGGGTATCGTGGACAGCGTCGGCGATAAGTTCGAAGTCGGCACCGCCTTTCTTCCCAAGCCGGAAGGAAGCACGGATGGCGGGGTCATTATCGGCGGAGCGAGTCTGTGGGTTCTTAATAATAAGCCGGAAGAGGAGCAGAAAGCAGCCTGGGAGTTCATGAAGTTCCTCGCCGAGCCGCAAACGCAAGCGAAATGGCATATTTCGACCGGCTACTTCCCGATTACGAAGAAGGCTTACGACGAGCAAATCGTGAAGGATAATTTGGCCAAATATCCGCAATTCCAGACGGCGGTCGATCAGCTTCATGCCAGTAAGCCAAGCCTGGCAACGCAAGGTGCTGTAATGGGCGTGTTCCCGGAAGCTCGGCAAATCGTGGAGAGCGCGATCGAAGAAGCGCTTGGCGGCAGCAAATCCCCGAAGCAGGCGCTGGATGATGCCGCTAAAGCCATTACGGAGAAAATCGGCAACTATAATAAAACGGTGCAAAAATAATCGACGCGAGCATTGAACACGGAATTAGCTCCCTTCCAAATCGGTGGAGGGGAGCTATTTTTATCTTTTTAACGAAGGTACCTGGTCATGATGGATCAATGCATATAGAAGTCAATTAACGCAGTAAATAAAATAACCATACTGATGACTTGATTAAGGTTGTAGGACGCGATCTTCATAACCTGCCGATTGGCCGGCTTTATGATGCGATGCTCGGCAAGCAATAGAATGACCGCGATCCCGATCCCGACGCCGTATATCCAGCCGAGCCCCCGAAGAGGAATGAGTGCAAGCAGCAGAATGACCATCAATAAATGCAGTGCCCCGGCAATGCGCAGGCCGTTTTTCAAGCCGAAACAGCTGGGAATCGACCACAGCCCGTGAGTGCGGTCGAATTCGATGTCCTGCGAGCCGTAGATGATGTCAAAGCCCGCGATCCACAGCATGACGATCGTTCCCAGCACAAAGGGGGTAAACGCGAATTTACCGGTCACGGCGAACCAAGCTCCGATCGGTGCGGAAGCAATCGTAAACCCCAGATACAAATGGCTTAGATATGTAAATCGCTTCGTATAGGAATACGATGAAATCAGGAAAATCGCCACGGGAGACAGCAGAAAACAAAGCGGATTCAGCATCGCCGAGGCTGCGATAAAGATACCGTAATTGACGATCACGAACAGCAGCACTTCCTTCGATTCCAGCAGCTTTTGCGGCAAATGGCGATGTGCGGTACGCGGGTTCTGTGCATCGTAGACCCGGTCCACGACGCGATTAAAGGCGTTTGCCCCGTTGCGAGCGCCGATCAGGGCAATCAGCCCCCAAATCATCACCTGCGCGGACGGCAAACCGTTCGCTGCCCAAACCATCGAAATGATGGCAAAGGGCAGCGAAAATAAGGTATGCGAGAACATGACTAATTCACTGTACAGCTTGATTTTGGATCCGACCTTGCGGGCGTATTCCATAGCTTCCACACTCCTTGATACGGTGCGCGCCATTTATTTTAAGAGATAAGCCGCTTCCGTCTCTCTCTTATTCTCAAATGACGCTATAAAAACGAGATATACTTTATCCCATCGAGTCATCGTGATTGTCAGGCTCATGATGGGAAGGGGTGATTCATCATACTAAGGAGCGCAGCGTCTCCTCCAGCGCAGTCAGCATGCCTGCGATATCTTCCTCCGAAATAACGAGCGGCGGCTGGAAGGCCAGGACGTTGCGATCTACGCCGTTCTTACCGATGATATATCCTTTGTCTTTCATATGCTCGAGCACATCATCTACCAATGTCGCACCTCGCGATGTATCCTCCCCGCACAGCTCGGCACCGATCATCAGCCCGGCTCCGCGCACCTCCGTGACAGCTTCCGGAAAGCGGGCGGCCAGGCTGTGCAAGCCTTCCTGCAGGACATCTCCAAGCTGCCTGGAGCGCTGTACCAATCGATGCGACTCGATGTAGTCCAGCACCGCCAATGCGGTGACGGCCGACACGGGATTGCCGCCGAACGTAGACGCCGAAGGGCGGTTGAAGCTAGCGGCGATTTCGTCGGTCGTGGCGAACGCAGCAACCGGAACGCCGTTGCCCAGCGCTTTGGCCATCGTGACGATGTCCGGCTGCACGCCATAATGCTCGGTCGCGAACATTTCCCCCGTCCGGCCGAAGCCGGTCTGGATTTCATCCGCGATGAAGAGTACGCCATGCCGCTCCAGCAGCGCCTTCACTTCGGCGAAGTACCCCGCGGGCGGCACGATAATGCCGGCGTTGCCCTGAATCGGCTCGGCGATCATGGCGGCGATTTCGCCGCCCTTGTCTTCGAGCGCCTTCTTCAGGGCAGCGAGGGAGCGCTGTGCCGCCTCCTCCCTGCTCATCCCCCGTTCATAAGGCCGGGGAATGAACGTCACGTCAGGATCCGCTTCGAGCTGCGGATCCGTCCGCCACATGCGCAGGCCCGTCACGCTCATCGTCAAATACGTGCGGCCGTGCAGCCCTTGCTCCAGCGCGATAAAGCCTCTTTTTCCCGTATGCAGACGGGCCAGCAGCAGAGCGCCTTCGTTGGCCTCAGAACCGCTGTTCACGAAGAAGGTTCGCTTCAATTCGCCAGGAAGCACCTCCGCCATGCGCTGTGCTAAATCGACATTCGGCTGGGTCAAATAGATGGTGCACGTATGCTGCAGCGTTCTCAGCTGCTCCTCGGTACGTCTGACGATGTCCGGGTTGCAGTGGCCGCAGGCGACGACGGATACCCCCGCAAAAAAGTCCGTGTATCGCCGGTTCTCATGATCGTACAGGTATTGCATTTCTCCTTTGACGATTTGCGGTGGAGTTCTGTAGAAGTGGCTCGTGCATGGGTAGAAATGCTGCTGCCGTTGTTGAATTATGTGATGTGGTCCGCTGTATTGCTCCATCGTTTCCGCTCCTTTTCTTTTGGTGATAGACATCAGGCCTTATATCATAGACATCTTGTACTGGCACTAGTACTGCCACTAGTACTGGCACACTGGTACTGGTACTGGTACTGGTACTGGTACTGGCACTGGCACTGGCACTGGAACTGGAACTGGAACTGGAACTGGAACTGGTACTGATACTGGCATTGGTGCTGGCACTGGTACTGGCACTGGCATATGGCTTTGACTTTGACACTGGGAGCCCTTGCTTTATTACTTCATTTTCGCTTTGGACATAGAACATAGTATTGCGCTTACCTTTACCATTCGTTTGATTTATCGGTTCGCCACTTAGCGCTCAGCTCAGCCCTCGGGTACCTTTACCTTCAACCCTCAGGTACCTTTACCTTTAGCAATAGAGTGCGTTGTAAGATTACTAACTGTATTTTAGGTATTTAAAAGTAGACCGTTGCGTCATTTCCACCCTCTAAATGGATTTCATACAGCTAAAACTAGGTTTCCGTTAAAAATGAATGAATATATCCTGATTTAGATGCATGAA
>NZ_JBHGVC010000026.1:0-25812 GCF_042714055.1 Paenibacillus lentus | reverse complement strand
AGATGCGCCAGCTGATTCGCTCGGCGGTTCAGCTCCCCGTACGTCATCTCCTGTCCGTCCATACAGAGTGCAACCCGGTTCGGGTGCTGCTCCGCCTGGCGTTCGAACGGCTCGTGGAGGCATAGATTCCGGGAATATTCCTTCTCCGTTGCATTGAAGTCGAAGGCCAGCTGCTGGCGCTCGGCCGGTGTTGCTACTTCAATCTCCGACAAGCGCATTTCCGGCCGTGCCGCCACCTGCTCCAAAATATGAATGTAGTGCTGGAGCAAACGCTGGGCCCTAGCTTCCTTAAACAAAGCCGTCGCGTATTCCAGCGTGATCCGAAGGCCATCGGCCTCTTCGATGACCTCCATTGTTAGATCAAACTTGGACGTGTTCCCACTCCATGAACGGGGAACTAACTTTATTCCTTCCTGCTCCAACGTCCGCTCGCCAGTATTTTGTAAAATGAACATGACATCAAAGATCGGATTACGTCCCAAGTCTCTGGCTACATCTAACTGTTCGACCAAATCCTCAAAGGCAATATCCTGGTTCTCCAATGCATCCAAAGTGGTCTGTTTAATCTCTTCCAGATACTCTAAATAGGTTTTATCCCGCTGCGGCTGGCTGCGCAGCGCCAACGTATTTACGAACATTCCCGGCATATCTGCAAGATCGGCATGATTACGGCCGGCAACCGGGGAACCGACAATTAAATCCTCATCTCCCGTGTATTTGTGAAGCAGCGTTTTGAACACGGATAACAACACCATATACAATGTCCCGTTAACTTGCTTGGCAAGCCTGTTCAACTGATCAGGAAGGCCCGCATTCGTATGAATCGTAATTTGGTTCCCGGAGGGATCCAGATATGGCGGCCTTGGATAATCTGTAGGTATGTTCAAAAGCGGAAGACGATCGGAATAGCGTTCCAGCCAATAGTTTCTCTGGCGCTCAAGTTCCTTTTGCCTTGCTTCATCCAACTGCCAATAGGAGAAGTCCTTATAATGGATTTGCCGCTCGGGCAATTCCCTTCCGGAATAAAATGTCATTAATTCTTCACTGATGATATTTAATGTGATGCCGTCCGAGATGATATGATGTATATCAAATAATATAAATGTCTCGCTGTCCTTCACTCGTATGAATTCGGCACGTAGCAAGGGGGCCGATGCCAGATTGAAGGGCCGTACAAATTGTTCTACCTGCGATTCCAGCTCGCCGTCCGAGATTACAGCGCGCTCCATGTGAAAAGGGACTTCTTCATGAATTAGTTGTACAGGTTCTCCTTCCCGCATTTCAAAGGAAGTCCGCAAAATCTCATGCCGCTGGATAAGTCGACGGAAAGCCTCCTCAAGACGTCCTTCATCAAGTTCTCCCTGGACAGCAAGTACAGCCGGCAGGTTATATGTCGTTTGGGCTGGCTCCAGTTGATTCAGAATATACATCCGCTTCTGGGCGGAAGAGACCTGATAATAATCCTGTTTCGAATAACGCCGAATGCTGGTGTACTCAGCTTCATGATGTCGGGCAATGTAACCGGCCTGTTCCCGTATGGTCGAAAGCGTAAAGATTTCTCTTAGAGGCACATTCACATTCAGCTCCTTATGTATGGTAGATACCAATAGAGCTGCCTTCAAAGAATGCCCTCCAATATCGAAGAAATTCGTTGTCACACCGATATTCTGAACTCCCAAGACGCTCTCCCATAACTGAGCCAACCGCTCTTCGATTCGATTTGCAGGAGCTTCGTATTTTACCTGTGCAAGCTGCAATTGCTGCGGTTCGGGCAATGCCTTGCGGTTTAATTTTCCATTTTCGGTCAGCGGCATCTCTTCCAAAAATACATAGAATCCCGGAATCATGTAGTCCGGCAAAAAATTACTCAAATGTTCGCTCAAAGACTCGGATGAAATCTCTTTTTCTCCCGAATAGTACGCGCATAACTGTTGGTCATCATTTCCGTATTTACGTGCGATGACTTCAGCAGCCCGAATGCCGTCATAAGCTAGCAGAGCATGCTCAATCTCACCGGGATCAATGCGATTCCCGCGAATTTTTACTTGAAAATCGATACGGCCCAGGTATTCTATATTCCCATCCGGCATCCATTTGCATAAATCTCCGGTTCGGTATATTCGTTGCCCGGGTTCCAGTGGGTTATTAACAAACTTCTCCTCAGTCAGTTCGGGTTTATTCATATATCCTCTGGCCACTCCGTCTCCAGCGATAACAAGCTCGCCCGGAACACCAGCCGGCAGCAGATTCATATACTGATCCACGATGTACAATCGAGTATTCTGAATAGGCTTGCCAATCGGCACGATTCCCTCAGGCATGAGGCCCGGAAGGCAGTCATAGTAACTGACGTCAATCGTCGCTTCGGTTGGACCATACAAGTTGATCAATGCTGTTCCCTGGGGATTTGTCAGCATGGCATGGAAGCGGCGAACATGGTCGGGCTGCAGTGCTTCTCCACTTGCGAAAACCTGGCGCAAGGTACGCAGATCATCCGTAGACCCCGTCATATCGAGATATTCCAAAAATATATTCAGCATCGAAGGAACAAAATGCATCGTGGTAACCTCGTAAGCCTTAACAGCTCTTACGATCTCAGCAGGATCTTTCTCTGCACCTTTCTCCAGCATGCACACGGCCGATCCGGTCGTAGCCCACCACAATAATTCCCACACGGAAACATCAAAGGTATACGGCGTTTTCTGCAAGATCACATCTTGTTCGCCAATGGGATATTTACTCTGCATCCACTGCAATCGGTTAACCAGAGAGCCATGTTCAATTACGACCCCTTTCGGCGTGCCTGTGGAGCCCGAGGTGTAAATCACGTAAGCCATGTCAGCCGGAGTATTGATCACCGGTTCGCAGGATATATCGCTGAAGTGGGATGCCGTGTCCTCCAGATCAATCCAACAGCACTCCATAGATACTTTGTTCATGTAGCGGTTCTGAGACAGCATCACCTTCGTAGCACTGTCCTCGATCATGAATTTAATACGCTCGGCCGGAAATTCCGGAGAAATCGGAAGGAATGCCCCGCCAGCTTTAAGAATCGCCATTATACCGACAACCATTTCCAGTCCCCTGTCAGTGAGAAGACCGACGGTCTGATTTGGCCGCACTCCAATCGATCTGAGCTTCATCGCGAGCCGATCAGCCCGTTCGTTTAATTCAGCAAATGTGAGTGCTTTGTCATGGTAAAATACAGCAATGCGATCCGGATTCTGCTTGGCCTGGCATTCAAATTGAAGGTGCACCAGATTCGTATTGTCGTACTCTAGAGCTGTATCATTCCACTGATGTACCAAACGGTTGAATTCCGCATCACTCAGCATATTAATCTCGTACAAAGCCGCATTCGGCCGGCGAGCTATGAACGACAATATATTTTTATAATGGTCGATCATGCAAAGGATGGACTCCTCGGCAAATAAATCTGTACTGTACTCCGCATAACACGCCAGTTGGTCGTCTTCCTCCATGACTCCGAATGTCAGATCGAATTTGGAGGTAGAGTGCGGAAGATTAACCGTTTCTACTAAAATTCCATCGGACTGCAGACTGCTCTTTCCGAAGTTTTGCATAGCAAAGAATACATCAAACAAAGGATTGCGGCTTAAATCCCTTGGCAATGCCAATTGATCAACCAATGCCTCGTAAGGATAGTCTTGGTTCTGGAAAGCAAGTAAAGTCGTTTCCTTTATTTCATGAAGGAAATCAGTAAATTTCTTTCTGCCCGAAGGAAATCCTCGAATCGCCAGCGTATTTACAAACATTCCAACCGTCTGTTCTATCGACAACTGAGTTCTTCCCGCCGATGGAGTACCTACAACAATATCCTCTTGGCCGGAATACTTGGACATCATAATCTGATAGGCGGCAAGCATTACCATGTACAATGAAGCTTGGTTAGCTGCAGCCAATTGTTGCAGCTTCACCACGATCTCGGAATCAATAGTGAAGTCGATTGAACGGCCTGCATACGACTTTCTGTCCGGCCGGGAATAATCCCTCGGCAAATTCAGCACCGGTATTTCTCCAGCGAAACGCTCGATCCAGTAACTCTTTTGACGATCCATAAAGCCGCCTGCGAATTGATCATTCTGCCACACTGCAAAATCCTTGTATTGTATGCGACTCTCAGGCAGTGTCTTTTGCATGTAGATATCCATAAAATCCGAAATCAACAGGTTTGTAGATACGCCATCCGCCACAATATGATGAAGATCTATCATAAGGATGCATTCATCCTCGGACAACGGAGCGACTCCCACACGAAATAATGGAGCCTGGCTCAGGTCGAACGGACGGACAAACTGACGAACCGCGCTCTCTACCTCGCTCTCAGAGGAGATTGTCCATTCCTCGAGGGCGAAATGTACGTTCGAGTGAACCTTTTGGACAGGAACCCCGTCAATTTGATGGAACGATGTGCGAAGAGACTCATGGCGTTCAATCAGCTGAGACATTACCGTTGTCAACAAGGATAGGTCGACCCTTCCCTTCAGCTTTAGAACCTCGAAAAGATTGTAGCTAAGCTGAGAGCCTTCGATTTGGTCTAGTAAATAGAGACGCTGTTGTGCGAAAGACAACGGATAATATTCCCTCGGTTCCGCCACCATGATCTCAACGCTCTTTTCGTTGGCCATTCCCGTAATGAACCGAGACAGTTCGCGGATTGTCGGACTTACGAACACTTGCTTCAACGGAACTTGAACGTCCCATTCTTTTTGTATTCTGCTAATGAGCATCGTCGCTTTAAGTGAATGCCCGCCATATTCAAAAAAGTTATCCGTCACGCCAAAATCGGATCGATTCAGAATCTCCTTCCAAAAATCAAACAACCTCTCCTCCATGGGGGAATCCGGAGCTGTAAACTCCTCGCTTCTCTCATCCAGTGAAGGAGCCGGAAGCCTTTTGCGATCCATTTTCCCATTGGAGGTTATTGGAATCTCATCTAAAAAGACAAAGACGCTCGGAATCATGTAATCCGGCAAGTTAGCCGACAAATGTCCCCTGTACTCCCATACCTCTCGCCCTTCGTCTTGGACGATATACGCGCAAATGTATTTTTCCCCTGGACGATCTTCCCTTACGATCACAACAGCTTCCTTCACGGCAGGATGCTCCAGAAGGTTTGCCTCGATTTCTCCCAATTCAATCCGGAATCCCCGGATCTTTACTTGGTGGTCGGTTCTGCCCAAATATTCCATCTCTCCGGATGGCAGCGTGCGTACCAAATCCCCGGTTCGATACAATCTCTCATTTGGCTTGTAGGGGTTCACGAGGAATCTCTGCCGGGTTAATTCGTCGCGATGCAAATATCCTCTGGCAACCCCTTCTCCTCCGACGTAAAGCTCGCCCGCCATGCCGATCGGGCATAGCTCCTGCTGCTGGTTGAACACGTAACAGCTTAAGGTCGGGATAGGAACGCCAATATTGCTAATCCCGGTTTGGATATCCTCACCGGTAATTTCCTTGAAAGTCACATGTACAGTAGTTTCCGTAATGCCGTACATATTTATCAATTTTGTAAAAGGATATTTACGCTTCCAGTCTGCGAGCATGCTTGGTTGAAGAGCTTCACCGCCAAATATGACGTATTTTAAAGTCAACTCGCAGGAGTCATGAGCCGCTTCCTCATTCATCAATGCGTAGAATGCTGTCGGTGTCTGGTTCAACACGGTTACTTTCTCGTCCTTAAGGAGCTGCAAGTAATCCATCGGGCTCTGTGCTGTAACCTTGGACACAATGATCAGCTTACCGCCGAACAGCAGGGCGCCATACATTTCCCATACGGAAAAATCAAAGCAGGGAGAATGGAACATGGTCCAGGTATCTGAGGCATCAAAGTCGAAAATCGGTTGATTATGGATAAGTAGGCGAACCACGTTGCGATGTTCGATCATGACTCCTTTGGGCAGCCCGGTTGTGCCAGAAGTATAAATAATATAGGCCAGATCCCCCGAGTCGGAGCGCCCCTCTACATTCGAGCCATCCTCCAAGCTCCATGGCTGATCATCAAAGCAAACCACTTGTCCAGAGAAATCAAGCCTGTCGCATAGTTCGCGCTCTGAAAGGAGCAGAGAAGTCCTGCTATCCTTCAGCATGAATTCAATACGCTCATGGGGATAAATCGGATCAATCGGCAGATAAGCTCCCCCGGCTTTGAGGATTCCCAAAATCCCTATGACCAGCTCAACCGACCTGTTCATGAAAATTCCTACTATAGTGTCGGGGCCTACTCCCTGCTGCTGCAGATAACGGGCCAATTGGTTAGCCTGACGATTCAGCTCCTGGTAACTTATTTCATGCTCGCCGTATTTGACGGCAATCTGATCCGGGTATTTGGCGACTTGCTCTTCAAATAGATGATGGATCGTTCGGTCGCGAGGAAAATCAGCGTTGTTGCTCTCATGCAGTTCAAGACACCTCTTCTTCTCCTTCTCCGTCATATACTCTATTTGTGCAACAGGAGCGTCGGCTGAGTGCTCTAAAAAGCGGATCATTTCCCCCAAATGATGTGGAATAGCTTCTATAATAAAGGGATCATATACTTCGGCGTTGTAGCTGAATTGAAGAGTCAAGGTGTCGCCCGGATAAACGATTAGCGTTAAATCGTAATTCGTCTGGTCATGCTCTTCAATAGAAGTCGCCTTAAATCCCAAGTCGAGCCCAAGAGATAAGGTTTCAAGTTCTTCTCTTAGAGGGAAGTTTTCAAATACAATAATATGATCGATCAAATCTTGCCTCATCTCGGTCAAGGCTTGAACCTCATATAACGGGAAATACTCAAATGACCGGGATAAAATTGCTTCTGTCTGCTGTCGGCGTACCAGTGCATTGAATGACAAATCCGGCTCATCCAACAAAATACGTACCGGCAGGGTATTGATAAATAAGCCTACAGCTTGGTCAATGCCGGGAAGCTGGGCAGGGCGGCCGGATACCACTGAACCAAATACTACATCCCGGCTCTCATTGTACTTTTGAAGCAAAATACCCCATAACGTTTGAAAAACAGTATTCACGGTCACCTGATTTCGACGTGCTAGATCGTTCAGAATGCGGGTTTCCTGTAAACTAAACTCATGCGTTGTTTCTATCATTCGGGGCAGCCGGCTGCCTTTTTTTCTCGGAAGGGATACGTGATCTTCATATCCCTCCAGGTACTGGGACCAGTAGGCTGCCGCCTCTGCCTTATCTTGCTTCCCGATCCAATCGATATATTTGCGGTACGGAAAGGTCGCCGGAAGCTCAGCCTGTCCTCCCTGACCAAGAGCATGGTATAGTTCGAATAACTCACGGGTAATAATCCCAACACACCAGCCATCCATCAAGATATGATGGAAGGTGAACACTATTTTACTGGAGTCTCCTGCGCATTGAAGCACGGACATCCGAATCAATTCACCCTTTACCAGATTGAATCCCTGTGCTCTATCGTTCTCGATAAATCTGGCCACGTAATGCTCTTGTTCGGCCTGTGGCAAATTAGAGATATCCTCGAAATGAATATGAGCCTGTCTTTCATGGAATACGACTTGCATTGGGCTTTGAATCTTTTCATATACAAAATTGGTTCGCAAAATGTCATGCCTATCAACAAGCAATTGAAAGCTTTGCTGCAGCAGCGCGATATTCAAATCGCCTTCTATTGTAATTACTTTTTGCTGCAGGTAAGCCTCGGAATCCTCGTCATAAATAGAGGAGAAGAGCATTCCCTCTTGCATAGGAGTAAGAGGGAAGACCTGTTTGATTTTTGTATTGATCGCAGCCATAAGAATGAAGTCCTTTCTATCCGAAAATTTTGGATATTTCATCCAAATCTTCTATACTTAACATATCAGCATTCACATCAGATGGAGTCCACTCGGTATGCTTCAATTCAAGACAATGTTCATAGATCTGTTCTAGCCTGGTTTGGATCCTTTCCGCCAATAATTGAATACCGCCCTCCCGGCTTGCTTCGCTTTGAAGGCAAAGCTTCAAATTCAAGCCATCTGATCCATAACTGAATCTGAGTGAAACTGCCGATTCGCTTGTCGCCAACAGCCGTTCCTCCACAAGTTCTGTGCAATGAGATTTATGCCATGTCGAATCACTGCGTTGCTCCCGATAGCTGCATTCAACATAATTGCGATTATGAAGCTGGTCATACGCATTCCCGGATCCTGCCCATTCAGGAACCATCGGCATTTGCCGGATGGCTTCCTTCATTCTCTTCATTAAGGCAAGTGTCAACAAACGTTCTTTCTCTTCAGGGCAATACAGGTAAAGCTCTCTATGTATGCCCATAGACAGATCGATGTCACCGAGATCCTGATTCGCTTCCTGGCGCATTTCTCTCTCAAAAACAATTGGGCTGTCATGGGAACCGCTCCAGTCAAACGTTGCAAGGGAAGCTCCAATCCACAACATTTCATGCAGATCCAGATTGTATGCCCGTTTGGCTTCAGCCGCATAATTCTCTGTAATTTGCGAATCCCAAGCAAGATTTGCTGTCTCAACTACGGAAGAAGTTGAACCTGATGCAAGTGCATCCAACTCGGAGATGTCCTCCATAGCGGCGGCAACCACACTGCTGGCTGGTTCATCTTCCCCTACCATTACCTCTGAACTTCGTAAAGCATCGGTCAGCCATTGCCTGTAATCGCCTGAGGCGACGGTTTCACTAACCTCTTGTTCCTCTTTGAACTGCTTGTACAACCTGATCAATTCAGTCGTGCAAATATCAACGGATGCCTGATCCATCACTGCAGGATGAGCCAAGATCGCTAAGTGTTCTTCACCCAGATCAGTTCTGAATAAAGCCAATTGAAGATGCGGCCTTTCCGGGATCATGCTGCTGAGCATACGCACTATGTCATCCCGCACAATGACGGATAGCTCTTCATTTCCGGCGAGAAGCCTGACTTCAAGCGAATATCGCTGTACTTTGTCTTTATCGAAATACTGCATCCATGAATCCCGGCTTTGGACGAACACAAGTTCAAATACGTCATGCCGTCCAACCACGGCTGCAATAGCCCGGTAGAGCGCTTGTTCGTCAAACCCGCTCGAAGAATACAGCATATTAAAAGGAACTGAGCTGTACATTCTCCGCTTCATATTTTGTAACGCCCTAACCTGCGATGGAAGAAGCGGAAACATACGTTCTCCACCCGCAGCTTCACTCCAATCCTCCCTAGGCTCTATGAAACGGCAGACTTCATGGATTGTGGGATACTGGAAGAAATGCTGCATATCCAGGCGATACCCCTCCTGATGCAGACGGTTCACAACTTGAATGCTTTGTATTGAATTTCCGCCCATACCGAAGAAGTTATGGTGAATCCCTATCGGTTCAATACCGAGAGTTTCTTGCCAAATACTCACCAGCAATTTCTCCAAAGCTGTACCAGGTGGGACATACAACTCCGCCTCCTGATCTATCAGATCAGGGACGGGCAGTAGCTTCCGATCCACTTTCCCGTTCGGAGTAAGTGGAAGCATGTCAATCTGCATCACTACTTGAGGTACCATGTAACCGGGTAGGCTTTGAAGCAAATTTCGCCTTAATGCGCTGGTGTCAACGATGGTGTGAGAAGTAACATAAGCTGCAAGGTATTTCTGTCCTTGAGCATTTTCAAGGTCGATCACAACAGCTTCGGAAATATTCGGGTGTTTCAAGAGGGCCGTTTCAATTTCACCCAATTCAATCCGCGATCCCAATATTTTAACTTGGCTGTCTAACCTGCTGACAAATTCAATGTTTCCGTCAAAGGAGATTCTCACCAGATCTCCTGTTCGATACAATCGCTCTCCCGGAATAAAAGGATTCGGAATGAACTTCTCCCTTGTCAATTCCGGATTGTTGATGTAGCCACGAGCCAGTCCTGTTCCGGAAATGCACAATTCTCCTATGGCTCCCATGGGAACCATTTTCAAATTCGGATCCAGCACGTATACACGGACATTGTGAATCGGCTTCCCGATTGGAATGTTCTCATGTCCTCTGTCAATCAAGCAGGAAGTAGTAACAACCGTGTTCTCTGTTGGTCCATAATTATTATAAAGTTGATAAGGAACCGGCTTCCAGGCATTTAACTTGTCCCCGCCCGTGAGCAATATTCTTAAGGAGGGCACATGATAATCGAAAAACTGCTCACATACATGTGTAGGTAAAAATGCCACACTGATTTGCTGTTCACTAAAGTACTGGCTCAGTTTGGCCATATCCAGGCGTATGTCGGAGTCAATCACCGCAATGGAAGCACCGCAGATCAAGTAAGGGAATACTTCCCATATGGAAGCATCAAATCCGAAAGCCGCGTATTTGGCAGCTCGATCCCGCTCCGTAATTCTGTAATTTTCCAAATGCCACTCGCATAAATTAAGCAAAGAGCGGTGCTCCACCATAACTCCCTTTGGAGCGCCTGTCGAGCCTGATGTATAAATAACGTACGCCAAATCGTCCGATTGATTGCATGGCGGTAGATTCTTCGTAATCTGGGTGTCATTCTTCATGTTGGATTTTGCTGATATGTCCAGCATCTCAATACCGTCCGATGTAAACATCAGGTGAGTATGCGTTAAACATAAGGCGGTTTTGCTTTCCTCTAGAATGTAGCGAATTCGCTCCTTTGGATATTGGGGGTCAATCGGAATAAATGCGCCTCCCGATTTCAAAACAGCCAGCATGGCAATAAACATATCAAACGATGGCTCTGCCATTACCGCCACAGTTATATTGGCCACTACACCCCTGTTTCTTAAGTCAACCGCCAATTGATTGGCCTCTTCGTTCAGCTCTTGATAGGTCATGGAGCGTTCTCTGTGAACCAGCGCTATGCGATCCGGGAAACGCTCGGCCTGAAGCTCAAACAATTGATGAATCGTCGCTGTTTCAGGATATGAATTTGCACGCTCCACATAGGCATAACCGGGCAGCCATGCTTCCCTCTCCATAGGTGACAGAATATCCAATTCTCCAATTAACTGCTGTGATGAAGCTGTAACCTCCTCAAGGAGATGAACATAATGATTCGCCATTCTTTCAATTGTCTTCGATTTAAACAGGTTGGAATTATACTCAAAGTTGAGAATAATGGTTCCGCCACTCTCTATTGACTCGACCGTCAGGTCAAACTTGGCCCAGATTTGCCCAAACTCATAGGGTTCTACCGTCATTTCGTCAAGCTCAAAATTGACATTTTCCGTATTCTGCATCACAAAGACCGTATCAAATAGCGGATTGCGGCCCGTGTCACGTCTAATCTCCAATTTTCCAACAAGCTCCTCCAGAGGATAGTCCTGATGTTCATAAGCCTGCAGAAGCCGTTCCTTGACTTGAGCCTGGAGATCAAGGAATGAATCCTCCGATCTTACTTGATTTCGAATCGGCAAGGTATTTACGAACAGCCCGATCATAGACTTCAAGTCCGGGTGTGTTCGTCCGGTTACAGGGGAACCCACGATAATATCATCTTGTCCCGTGTATTTATGTAGGAGAACATAATAGGCTGACAACAGGGTTCCGTACAAGGTCGTGCCCGTTTCCCGACTGAGTCGGTGCAGCTTCCCGGTTAAGGAAGGGGACACCGTAACAACCAGGCGTTCTCCTTCAAATGATCGAACAGGGGAACGCTTAAAGTCTGTCGGGAGATCAAGCAAGGGAATATCCCCTTGAATAGATTGCAGCCAATATTGCTCTTGTTCCTGGTAAGCAGGAGTTGCGAAGTAGGCCTGCTGCCACACCGCAAAGTCTTTGTATTGAAGCGTTAATTCTGGAAGACGGGCTCCCTGATACAACGCCATAAACTCTGTTACCAGTATATCCAGCGAAACGCCGTCGGCAATCAGATGATGAATATCCACGATCAGCAGAAACTCCGTTTCCTCCAATTGCGCTAGTCCGATTCGGATCAGCGTATCCTTCTGCAGATCAAAGGATCTGACGAAACTTTGACACCAGATATCTATTGATTCTTCCGCCAATTTCTCGGCTTCCCAGATCAGCTCGGGAATACTCCGAATTTCCTGTACCGGATTGCCATCCAGCCAAGTAACCGAGGTTCTTAAGGATTCATGTCGTTGTATTAACGTATTCCATGCCCGAGAGAATTGCTCTATATCCAGTTTTCCATATATACGAAATGCCCCGGTCATGTTGTATACAGGCTGTTCAGTCTCCAGCTTATTCAGAATCAACATTCTTTTCTGAGC
Source organism: Paenibacillus lentus (assembly GCF_042714055.1). GTDB lineage: Bacteria > Bacillota > Bacilli > Paenibacillales > Paenibacillaceae > Fontibacillus > Fontibacillus lentus_A. Next base: position 13,605 of record NZ_JBHGVC010000026.1, on the reverse strand, counting down.
GGAAGACAAAGGATAATACGACCGTGCCTCGGCAGGCATAATGGCTTCAAATCTATTCTGTCCAGCCTGCGACTGTATCCATTGGGCGAGCTTATCGATGGTAAGGCATCTGAAGAAGACGGGGATCGGTATCTTCACATCAAGCCGCTTATGAATTTTTCCAATAATCGCTGTTGCTGTTAAGGAGTGTCCTCCCAATTGATAAAAATCATCATACACCCCGATTCGATCTACCTTTAACACTTCCATCCAAACCTCTTGAAGCTGCAGCTCAAGCAAAGACCTCGGCTCCACATAATCGCTCCGCAACAGAGACAGCTCGATATCGGGCAACGATTTACGGTCGATCTTACCATTCGGCGTCAATGGCAGCTTGTCCATGCGGAACAAGAAAGTAGGGATCATATATGGCGGCAGCTTTGTCTGGAGATAATCCATGATTTGGATTTCACTTACTTCCTCATCACAAGTAAAATAGGCGCCCATAATTCCAGAATGGCTGTGATTCATTTTTACGGCTACAACGGCTTCCTTGACGCCAGAATAACTTAGGATTGCATTCTCAACCTCACCTGTCTCGATGCGATATCCTCTAATTTTGACTTGAAAATCCGTTCTGCCAAGGAATTCGAGATTTCCGTCCGTTAGCCATCTGGCTAAATCGCCTGTACGGTAAAGTTTGGCCCCTTTTTTGAAGGGATGGGGAATGAATTTCTTGTCCGTGAGCTCAGGCTGGAACATATATCCTCTGGCTACGCCCGCTCCCCCGATGTACAGTTCCCCCGTGACCCCATAAGGAAGAGGATTCATATATTCATCGAGTACATATAACTCCATGTTAGGCAGCGGCTTGCCAATCGGAAGATTCGCCGCTGGCAGGCGATCTGCGCCTCCCGCTTCGTAACAGCAAGTATCGATGCACGCTTCGGTTACTCCATAACTATTTAGAATGCGAAGGCGATCCCCGAAACGTTCCAATATCCGCTGAAAATCACGGATCGTGCAAATATCCGATCCCAGAATCAACAATTCCAAGGAAGAAACATCCCGTTTCTCTTCATATACATAATCCATCAAAGGAATCAGCAGAGCAGGCGTCGATTCCAGAAGGGTAATACGGTGATATTCAATCAAGTCAGCCAACGAATCAGGGGACAGACGGGCTTCGCTTGGGCAGATAACCACAGTTCCGCCGTTAGGCAATGATCGCGCCAAATCACCGACGAATACATCGAAAGCAAAGCTCGCGATTTGCAGCAATGTTACCGGGAATTCACTCAGCCTATACTCCTGTTTCCATGCGAAGCAGGCATTCAACAAGCTTTCATGTGTTACCATAACCCCTTTTGGCGTTCCAGTTGTTCCTGAGGTATAGATCACATAAGCCAGGTTCTCCTTATGCTGAACACGGTCAAGGTTGTTCGTAGGCCCATCTAAATTGCTTATATATATATGATCGACGGTTCCAGGAAGCCGATCCGCCAATTCCAAGCTCGTGATCAATTGCTTCGCCTTGGAATTTTCAAGTAATAGCTGCTGCCGCTCCATAGGATAGTCTGGATCAATGGGCACATAGGCTGCTCCGGCCTTCCAAATGCCCAAAACGGCCACAAACATATCCAATCCCCGATCCAGCAGCACCCCAATAACATCCTCGGTTCCTATACCCTTATTCCGCAAATGGTGAGCTAGCATATTGGAGCGTTGATTCAGGCTCTTGTAAGTCATGCTCTCCTCTTTATAGATGAGAGCAATCCGCTCGGGCTCCAGTTCAGCCTGTTCCTCGATGTACTCATAAATCAATCGATCCTCAGGATATGCGGCATGGTTCCGGTTCATTTCGTGAATCATATGCTCTTGTTCCTCTGCAGACAGCAAGGAAATCCGATGAATTCGTACCTCCGGGTCAGCCGCGACTTCAGAGAGCATGTTCACAAAGTTGCGGCCCAACTGATTTATAAATTCCTGAGCATATACTTCGGCGTTATAACTAAATACGATCCGCATGCCTTCCATCGGCATGAAAGTGACGTTCAGATCATAGTTTGTCTGGTCAAAGTGATCCAGGGCGATAATCCGAAAGCCTAATTCTCCGCTGCTGGCGAATTGATGTATCTCGTCGGGAATCGGATAATTCTCAAAAACAAGAATGTGATCAAACAATCCATTTCTCAGTTCGCTTAAGGATTGTATTTCATATAAAGGCACGTAGTCATGTTGTCTGGATTCCATATCCAACGCCTGCAGCTGACGAATCCAATCCACAAAGCGCTGATCTTGTTCTGTCTGTTTTGCTCGGATCGGAATCGTATTGATAAACATCCCTACCATTTGCTCAATTCCATATATATTCGCACTACGTCCCGAAACAATAGATCCAAACAGCACATCATCCGTATAGTTGTATTTCTGAAGCAATAAAGCCCACACAGATTGCAGCAGGATGTTCAGGGTTGTATTGTTGCTCTTGGCAATCTGCTCGATGCTTTCCAGAAGTGACGGAGGGATCGAATGGATGATTTCATGCTTCTTGTATTCAGGGCTGATTGAAGCGACTTTTGGGAAGGTCGCTAAAGTATCGTACCCTTTCGTATACTGCTCCCAATATCTCAGACCCTGACTTCTATCCCTGTCTCCCAGCCAGTGAATAAAGTCGCTATAAGGGTATACCGGAGGTAAAGATACTTCCTGCTGCATTCTCTTTCCCCGATAGATTTGCAGCAATTCACTGATAGCTACACCGAAGGACCAGCCATCCATAATTAGATGATGGTGGCTCCAGACCAACTGATACTTGCACGGTTCTAATTGAAACAATGCAGCTCTCATCAAGGATTTCCTGGAGATATCGAAGCCTTGACGGATGTCCGAAGCCTTAAATCGTTCCAAGTACGTTTGCTGATCAGGCTCACTCAAATTAGAAATGTCCTCAAAATGAAGGGTGAATTCCAAATGATCCACGACAACCTGGATCATTTCTTCAACTCCCTCATATACAAAGAGGGTTCTGAGAGCCTCATGTCGTTCAATCAAGGCTTGATAGCTTTGCTCCAGAATATCGGGAGATACTACGCCCTCCAGGGTTAGAGTCGTTTGTTCAAAATAGGCATTGGAATCTTTGCTCTTTATGGAATGGAATAGCATCCCTTGCTGCAAAGGAGATAGCGGATATATTTTTTGAATCGTTTTTTGAGCCAAGTTGCATTCGCCTCCCAATCGATTAGTTCATATTGATCAACTCGTTAAGTTTCTGAAAATCTTCAAGGGAGATCTTACTGTAGCCAACATCGGATGGAGTGATTTCTTTGTCAGTTTTCCCTGTACAATGATCGATTACAGTAAGAAGGGCTTGTTTGTAGGACTGTACAAATCGTTCAATAGTAAGGTGCCTGAATTGAACCTCACTATAGCCAACCTGAATAATCAGGCTCCCATCCTGTACAAAACAATCGATTTCCAGCGGACACTCCCGATATCCATCTGGACTTTTCCATCTTCCTGTAGGCAAATTGGACAATTTAAAAGAATCATACTCTCCCATTTCATCCAGTTGTCCCAGGTAATTAAACATTACTTGGGGTTGCTCCGTGAAACTCAGGTTCGGTCTCAATGACGCCGGAGTTAAGTACTTTAAAATCCCATAGCCTACTCCTTTGCCGGGTACCTTCCTTAAATTCTCTTTGGTCATTTTAATGTAGTGAGAAATAGGATTGATTTGGCTCATATCGAGCACAACCGGAAATATAGCTGTAAACCAACCGACCGTCCGAGTGAGATCAATATCATGATCCGGCAGCTCCCTGCCGTGGCTCTCTAAATAAATGACGGCTGTCTTCTCTTCGGACATCCAATCCTTCAACGCAAGTCCCAGGGCAGACAAGAGCAAATCGTTAATTTCTGTGTTATAGGCCTGATTCGAATGGAGCAATAACCGCTGTGTATCACTCCGGGACAACGCCGAGGTCAGTTTCCGTGTACTGTTCTCCTGACACTCCTGAATATCGTAATCAAGTTGAATCTTTCCGGCCTTCTTCTGCTGCTGTGCAACCCAATAATCCGCTTCCTGCAGAACCCTGAAATCATCACGATATTTTTCCATGCGATAAGCATAATCACGAAAAGAGTTGGTTTTCTCCGGCAAAGCTATCGTTTCATTATTCACTAAGGCCGCGTAGGCCGTATTAAAATCTTCCAATAAAATACGCCAAGACACACCGTCTATGACTAAGTGATGAATACATAAGAGCAAGTGGTCTCCATCATCCGTATGGAACAGACCTGCCGACACCAGGGGACCCTCTTCCAGGCAGATATCGCTTTGAATCAAATCGGCTTCATCTTGAATGCGATCCGACAATGATGCAGCGCCCCGAATATCCACAGAACGAAGGCGATATAATTCACCGTTCAGCCCTCGGTTGTTCACATGAGTATTCATACCTTGGTGGTTATAAGTGGCTCGAAGCATATCATGATGCAAAATCATCGCTTCCAGTGTCTGTTTTATGAAATTTGGATCAAATCCACTTCCTCGATGCAGCATTACCGCTTGATTCCAGTGATGTGGCGACGCAAAGTTCTGCTCAAAAAAATAAGCCATGATCGGTGTAAGAGGAATCTCACCTTCAACGACACCCTGATCAATATTTCGCTTAACCTGTCTGACATACGGGCATATACCTGCAATGGTCGGGTATTGGAAGAGGAATTTCACTTCTACATCCAGGCCGCGCTGATGCATTCTAGAAATCAGGCGCATCGCCTTGATGGAATCCCCTCCGGCCTCGAAGAAATTGTGCGTAATGCCAATCGTGTCTATTCCCAGGCATTCCCGCCATAAATCGAGCATGATTTCCTCTGTCTCGTTTCTCGCACCGACGCTTTGAGAAGTGCTTGGCACGTAGTTCGGCGCTGGCAGGGCTGTGCGATCAACCTTGCCATTTGCCGTAATCGGCAATCTTTCCATCTCCACAAAATAGGAAGGCACCATATATGGAGGGAGCATTCCTACAAGATATTGCTTTAGTTCCTCCGGCTTGTCCAGATTGGAATTGGCCACATAATAGGCACATATTTTAGGCTGTCCTTCCGCTTCCCGCACCTCATTTACGCAGGTCTCCCTGATATTCGGATGCTTTAATAGCGCGGATTCAATCTCTCCCAGCTCGATACGATAACCGTTGATTTTGACCTGAAAATCCGTTCTGCCCAAAAACTCCATAAATCCTTCCTGGTTCCACCGTGCCAAATCCCCAGTTCGGTACATCTTCTCCCCGGGAGCAAAGGGATTGTCTACAAACTTCTGCTCGGTCAATTCCGGCTTGTTCCAATATCCCCGGGTAATTCCCGCGCCTCCGATACATAGTTCACCAACGATGCCTATCGGTTGCAGATTGTTATCGTCGTCTATGACATACATATTCATATTTCTGAGTGGCCGCCCAATCGGAGTGTTCCCGGTTTTTGCGACTTTCTCAGGCGGTGCTTCATAATAACTGGTGTCGATGGTTGCTTCCGTCACTCCATAGCTATTGATAATTCGCATTTGATGACCGAACCGATCCAACAGTTTTTTATAATCAACTACCGAGCAAATATCAGCTCCAAGAATCAATAATCTCAAATGATGAATAGGCAGCTTGTGATCATAAATATATTCCATTAAGGGAATGATGAGCGCCGGAGTGGACTCGAAAATGGTAATTTCATATTTCTCCAGCCAAGCGTACATCGCAGGTAGATCCAATCGGGTCTCATCGGGGCAAATAACCAATTTTCCGTTATTCAGCAGCGCCCTCGATAAATCCCCTGTAAATACATCGAAGGAGAATCCAGCAATCTGCAGCAAGTTGACAGGGTAACTGGACAGTTCATACTCCTCCCGCCAAGCTAGCGACACATTCATATATTGCCGGTGCTCAACCATTACTCCTTTAGGATTACCAGTGGTTCCCGAAGTGTAAATCATATAAGCTAAATGATCCGGCTCAGCATCAATAGGAAGGTTTCCGTCCTCTTCCTCCTCCCAATCACGCGCATTGAGGACAACGACAGTCCCCCTATTCTCAGAGGAGTTGTCCAACCTATTGAACCTTTCCATTAGAGAAGGCTGGATAAGCAGCAAATGACACTGGCTGTCTGAAATTAAATAGTTAATTCGCTCATCTGGATATTTAGGGTCAATCGGAATAAAGGCGCCGCCCGCTTTCCATATCGCTACAACGGCAACAATAGTCTCGATGGATCTTTCAGCGATCACGCCAACGTGGGTTTCCGGGCGAACCCCAAGCTTCCTCAATCTTCTGGCAAATTGATTGGCCCTTCTGTTGAGTTCATCATATGTAAGGGACTGTTCTCCGAGCACGACCGCCTCTTTATGGGGGTTTTTAAGCACGCTCGATTCAAAATAATGGGCAAAAGTCGTTAAATCCCTATCGGCGACTCGCGGTAAATTCCATTGCTCAAGTATTTTTTTGCGATCGGCAGCCGGGCAGATCCCCAGCTTTCCAATAGTCTGTCCGGGATCGCTTAGCGCCGACTCCGTCAAAGTCAGAAGTTGATTTGCAATTTCTCTTATCTCGTCCTCGCTGAACAATTCCGTCCGGTATTCAAAATCAAAGGTCAACATGCCTTCATTCAGCCATTCCTTAATATGCAAACCGAAATCATCTGTCTCATGTTCAGAGAACAAATAATCCGTTTCATAAGCAAGGTCTTCCCTAGACTCCAGGCTCACCACCTGATACAGTACAGAAATGGCAAATAACCGGTTCAAGCTGCTTTCCTGATCACGCAAATCTTTCAAAATAAGGTTATACGGATATCTCTGATGCCGAATCATAGACATCTGTTCTCTGAAAATGTGTTTAGTAAAGTCCGTGAAACTCATAGACTTATCGACACGATTTCGAAAGGCAAGGGTGCTCGTAAACATACCACAGGTGTTCTTTTCTTTCGAATTCGTTCGATTCGTCAAATTTGTACCAATAACAATATCTTCCGTATTTAATACTTTGGACAAATAAATATTCATGACAGCCAAGAACAACGTGTACATGCTCATTTGATGAGCTGTGCAGTACTCCATGATGGAATTCCTTAATTCATCGGATACGATGATTCTCAAGCGGTCTGCCTTAATACTTGTGGCAAAAACATCACTATTTTTTAAGGATACATTCTCTGGAATGGTTGAAAACTTCTCTTTCCAATAAAATTGATCCTTCTCAAATCGTTTGGATGATTCATACTCCTTCTCTTGAACAATATAATCTAAATAGGATGGCCTGGCCTGACCGACCCATTGACCTTGACCGTTATTATTAATGGAAATTAGATTGTCGATGATCTGTTGGATCATAAACACCATGGAGAAGCCATCGCAGATCAAATGATGCATCTTGAGAAATATCCATGTCTCGTCTTGCAGCTTCACAATTCTAAAGGAGAATAAGTCGTCCGTTAAAGAAAAACGTTCTTGTTTAAAGCGGCTTATCCATGCGTTCAGTTCCTCGTTATTCTGTTCATTTGAGAAGTCAAGGCACGGAAATGAAATAGGCCGGTATTCGGAAATATATTGATAGGCTTCATGGTCATCATTTTCGGCAAAACGCGCCCGCACGATGTCATTTTCGAAAATCATTTGGTTGATCGCTTCCGATATCATTTGCGGGTCGCACTTACTTTTTATTTTGACAAGGCCGATAATGTTGCCTAGACCTGTATTGGGGTAAATCTTTTCGGTATACCATATTCTTTGTTGGGGATAGGAAAGAGGATAAGTCAACATATCCACGACATGAACACCTCCATGAGTTATATCAATCAGTTTGTCTGGAATGATACCTTAGGGTCATGGGACGCTTGATCCAGTAAATCTCCATCCTTTCCAAGCAGATGCCGATCAAAGAAAGCAACTGCATATTCGTTAATGAGCTGATGGGCATGATACTTATTAATAAAAAGCGAGGCGAATAGCGGAGATTCTAAGGGGTAATTGGTAAAACTGTCATGATCCGCTCCATCCAGCATCACCATATAGCCTTCAGCAGTCATATTTTTGAAGATGCCGCGCTTAACATCCATATCCCAGTCCGACTCACTGGCATCCATAATCAGAAATGGCTTGGTCAGCACCATATCCTGGCTCATATCTCCGTAAGCCGGCGCATCCATGCTCATACCCGCCGCAACTCTGTCATCCGCCAGAAGAGCATGCATTGCTGTTGACCCGCCAAAGGAATGACCTAGAACTCCGACCTGATTCAGATCAAGCTTTCCGGCAAGGATATGATTTGATTTTGATAAGTTCATTTGCTCCAGTTCATCGATAATAAAGGAAATGTCCTGCACCCAGTATTTCAGAATTTGATTCAGCTGGGGCTTTTGCAGCTCCAGCAGCCCCTTCTCCATAGTGACGACTCTGCCATCCGGAAACTCCGGAGCGGCCGATACATGGGTGAAATCTGGAGCAACCACAACATACCCTTGGCTTGCTAGCTCCTCCACTAAAGGAATACTTTGCGTGGACATTCCCGGGAAACCGTGCAGAAATAGGATGACCGGGTATTTAGCACTTGCTTTTGCAATCTCTACATTTTCTATAGAGTGTGTATCTATGTATTTAAAGTACTGGTATGAAAAGGTCGGAAATCCATCCGCCCGCATGATTTGATGCATAATATCGAAAAAAGTCCAAGGACGATTTTCTGTGCCGGCCGCATCCGCCGGATACCATACAGAGAGCATCATTTCCCGTTGCTTATCCTCATGGCCAGGAATGATTTCCTTCTTCTTTTGATTTACAAGATGCAGCTTCGTTACCCCCACCTTTAAAGGGCCCCCTGGAGCAGGAAACGAAAACACCGGCAACAGGATCGGAAAAGCAAGGATAAAGGCCAATAAGAGTACGGTTAGCTTTCTTCTTCGAATATACAGCCATTTACTGGATGGTTTCGAAGCTCTGCGCAGCGACTGCACGAGGACCCATATACTTAAGATGTAAAGAGGCACCATTTGAAGCCTGTAGCCTTCTGTGAATAAGTGAATTAACAGAGCGGATAGGCCGATTCCTCCGCATATATAACCCATTTGAATTAATAGCTTCGACTTCCGTTTGTTTTTATAAAAAATCCAATCTACCAAAATCGGAACTGCAACCAAATACATAACCCATTCAAATAAGCGCAATACTCTCCCACCCTCTTCTTTCTGCCTGATTTATAGACTATGCTTGGTTCTAGCCTCATTCTATGACCTGTACCTGTAAACCATCCTTCAATCTTGAAAGACCATCCGCAACTACCTGTTCTCCTTGTTTCAGACCACTAACAATCTCCTGAAGGTTTTCATTCACACGACCCAGCTCAACTTGGCGTTTCTCTACCTTGTTATTCTTGAAGACGAAGACATAGCTGTGTTCATCCTCCCATAAAACGCTTTTATTCGGGATGGCGAGCACATTCTGATCTTCTTCCTTATTCAATACGGTAGATACTTGCATGCCAGGCTTCACCTTGTTGTTATTGTTTTCCAGATCGACTTCAACATTATATGTCTTGCTCTCCAGGTTCATTACTGAGGAAATATAAGCCACCTTTCCCCGAAAGGTTTCCTGGGAATTGTTCAAGCTCAGATCAAGCTCTTGCCTCTCTTGAATCAAGCCCAGCTCGTATTCCGTCAGCTTCATCACGATAACGAGCGGATCCAGCTGGATGACAGTAGCTACAGGAGTTCCTTCAGCAACAGTACTACCTTCCGTGCCGAACAACTCAGTTATTACACCTTCTATCGGTGAAGTCACAATGTGATACTTTTGTTCCAGAGCCAACTCTTGCAAAGTTAATCTAGCCTGTTCGAGTTGAAGCGTTAGCTGATCAAGATTGTCCTCCTCACGTACCGCTATCACAAATTGTTTCTCCAGATATTCCAGTTCCTGTTGCTGCTTTTTCTGCTGGAGCTCAAGACGCTCATGGTTAAACGTCATAATTTTTTGACCCTTCTTCACACGATCGCCGCGTTTGACATGCAGGGTTTGAATTTCTCCGCTTACTTTAGCGTTCAGATCCGCTTTTTGCTTTGCCTGAGCCTCACCCAGCAGCTGTATCGGATCATTAAAGTCATAGCCTCTGGCTTCCACAATCCTTACGTCCGGCGGACGTACTTCCTCTGATGCTGCCTTATCTGTCTCATTGTTCGCTGAACATCCGGCAGCAATAAACAATAAGAATAAGGCAGCGAGCACCGGCAATTTACCTTTTTCTATAACCCACTTATTCATGCTTCCTAGTTCCTCCTTGAAAGGTATGGATCGCTTCTTCTAGACCGAGCTTCTCTCCTCAACATTGTTCTCGCCTACCTTCTTCAGGAACCGGCCCACAATCCGTTCGTATCCTGACTCCAGTAAGGCGTACACACAAGGAACAACGACCAGCGTAAGCAAGGTTGAAGTGATCATACCCCCAATTACAACCACAGCGAGACCTTTGGAAATCAATGTTCCTTCCGAGAAGCCCATAGCGAGAGGAATCAGGGCGATTACCGTCGTGCCTGCTGTCATGATAATAGGTCTTAATCTAGACATCCCAGCCTCCAGTAAAGCCTCTCTGACTGTGAAGCCTTGCTGCCTTAATTGCTGAACTCGGTCGATCAGCACAATAGCATTCGCTACAACAATACCAATCAACATCAGGAAGCCGATTAATGACGTTACATTGAGGGATTCATTGGTTATGAGTAACGCTATCAATCCGCCGATCGCAGCTAGAGGAAGCGAGAACATGATCGCAAAGGGGGCTCTGGCATTCCCAAACGCAATTACCATGACCAAATACACAACAAGAACAGAGACAATCATCGCGATAAACATTTGATTGAAGCTTTCATCAATCTCCTCAGACACTCCGGTTTCCTCGCCGGTTACGCCCGCTGGCAAATGTAGCTCCTTGATTCTCATGGTGGCTTGCTCGCTGACCCCTCCTACGTTGTCGCTATCGATCAAAGCCGTAACATGAACCACCTGTTTCTTATTGTCACGTTCTATGGTCACCGGTGCCTGAATCATATCCACACTTGCGATTTCAGATAAGTAAACGGGAGCACCGGTTGGAGTCTTGATCAGCAGTTTCTCGATCTTCTCCTTCGAATTCTTATCCTTGGAAGACAATCCCGCCTTCAACTCATACGTTTGATGATTCAGCTTTAGCTCCCCAAGAGACATGTCACTGATCCACAAATTCACCGCATCGGCTACTAATACAGGATTCACTCCGTATAATTTAGCCTTGTCCTGATCAACTGTAATCGATAATTCCTGCTTTTCTTCACTCAAACTGTCTTTAATACTGTAGAGATCCTCGAAGTTCTGCAGCTCATCCTTCACCATGAGTGCCGCGTCCCGCAGGGCGTGATAGTCATCACCTTTCAGTGAATAGGAGTAAAGACTGTAGGATTCTCCATCATCAAAAGAAAGGACCCCTGCTTCTACGTTTGAACCCTCAGGAAGACGAAGTTCTAGCATTTGCTTATACTCACTGATCAAAGCCTTAGCATCTTGATTGCCTGCCACCTCCGCAAAAATCGAGAAAATGTAAGGGTACTGATCCTCGGAGTAGTTGTAACCGATTAGGGATTGAATATAAGTGAAAGTCCCTTCCTTCTCCGACAACATATGTTCAAAATCGGCAGCCGTACTGTCCGTATACCCCATGGAGGATTCCTTCGGAAGAGAGACCTGAAAATAAATCGCCTTTTGCGATTTACTCGACGGCATGAAGCTGACGGGAAGTTGGGGAATCGTAAAAACAACCGTGACAACAAAACAGATTCCGGCCAATGCCAACGTGATGATGGGTCGATTCAATGTCCAATTCAAAATGCTCCGGTACCCAGCAGATACTTTGCCTTGTTTATTTTCAAAATCGACGACCTGATGTTTGGCTCTCAGCACAAACAGTTTGGCCAGCATCGGCACCACCGTCAGCGCTACCAGCAACGACGCCATCAAGGCACATATAAGAGTAATGGCGAACGGCATAAAGACTTGCCCTACGACCCCACTGACAAATGCAATCGGAGTGAATACCGCTACAGTCGTTAATGTAGAAGAGGTTATCGCAGAGGCAACCTGAAGTGTGGCAATCTTGATATGGGATTCACTGCGCTCCGTCACCTTGTTCAGCTCACTATAGATATTCTCAATAACGACGATGGTGTCATCGACCACCCGGCCTATAGCAATAGCCATCCCCCCGAGTGTCATGATATTCAATGATATATCCATTAGTCCCATTAACAAGAGACTGAACAATATCGACAGAGGAATGGAGACAGTAACAATTAACGTCATTCTCAAATTCCGTAGGAACACAAGAATCATAACCGCGGCGAGCAGGCCGCCTATTGCACCTTCCCGAATCATTCCATTAATTGAAGACTTAATTTCTATTGCACTATTCTGCACGGTTTCAAAGCGCAGCTCTGGCAGATCGCGCTGTAAATCTTCAGACAATTTAGCAACCTGCTCGGAAAAATCTACTACGTTAGTGGAATTTGTTTTATAAAGGTTAACAGCGACTGCAGGCTGATCATTAAAACGACTAAGAAATTTGGATTCATAAATGGATTCTATTGTTGTCAATTGATCCAGTGTAATACTACTGCCATTCGGTAAATTAACGGGGTAATTTTGGAGTTCGGTTAAACTATTAATTTTCCCTTTGACATGAACCATTAGTTTATTTCCGGAAACTTGAATCTCACCAGCGGGATGCGATGACAATCCACCGGTAAGCTGATCAGCTATTTCGCTTGGGGAGAGATTGTGGTAGTTAATCTTATCAGCATCAAAACGGATCGACATAACCCGGGTTCGTTGTCCCACTATATCCATATGATCCAAACCGGCAAGTGACTGCAGCTTAGGCAGTATCGTTTCTTCAAGAGCTCTATCCAGCACCGTCTGGCTTTCGCCCGGGGCCGTATGTACTGACATTCTGAACACAGGTACGGAAGCAAAGCCTTCTGTATAAACCATGGGCCTCCCGGCTTCATCAGGGAGTTCTAGACTATTCAGTAAACTCTCGACTTCCGCTTTGGCTTTATCCGGGCTCTGCCCGGCATTCAATTCAACTATAATCTGAGAAAAATTATCACTCGAGGTAGAAGAAATGTTTTTTACTTCATCCAAAGAAGCAAGGGTGTTCTCGATCGGCTTCGTAATTCTCTCCAGCACCTCATTGGGAGAAGCCGGGTAGACGGTTGTAATCATGACGGTCGGAAATGAAATATTAGGCATATTCTCCGTCTGCAGATTCAACGCGGAATAGCTTCCACCCAGGAACAGAAGAACAACCATAATAATAATCACTGAAACCTGCTTCAATGAAAAGTCGACTAATTTCTGCATGAACTCCTCCTAACATCTACTGCATACGACAAGAAGTTTCTAACAATGTGAATAAATAATAAGTTTTTAGTCATTTATTTTTAAATTTCTTAAATTATAGAAAATTCTTCTACTTGTGTCCATAACCTTTTTTGTAATAATTTGTCGATTGTATAGTTTAATTACAATTCTTACTGCAAAAAAAGATGACCTCTGATAAG
>NZ_JBHGVC010000025.1:0-28625 GCF_042714055.1 Paenibacillus lentus | reverse complement strand
AATCAGTGGGCCGAGTGTTCATAATGGATGATCTGTTGACTTTGGCAGACGAATGCACTACGGATGGAGAAAAGATATTAGCCGCAATTAGCGTTATTCCTATGAGTAAAATAGCAAAAGTGATTCGCATTGCTGATAACGCTTTTGACACGTCAAAAGTTGCTTCTAGGGCTGCTAGGGGGACGGGTGAAGTAGGCACTGTCGGCGCAATGAAAGCTAGAAGTATCAATCCACTTGACGATTTAGTTAAGTTGCCTGGCGGGTCGATTGTTACCCAAGGAGGAAGGAAACTCACAAAAGCACAAGTTGACGAACTCTCAAAGTTGGACTTAAGCAGATAGAATCAAGGCAGTCATGATTCAATAGCAGATACTTTTCTTAAACATTATGAGAAGCATGGACGTGAAGTAGGTGCGAGTAGCTTTACCCAATATTTTAATAAGGCAAACGAGTTCTCTAGGAATCTTAAAGGCAGAGGTATTCCAGTAGATGGTTATACAGAAGGTGCAATGAAGTATTATAATAAAGGAAGGGACTGGGAAAGGTATATAATTGTTGACCCTGACGGGAAAATTATTTCTTTTGGTGCGAGGTAACAAATGGAAAATGAAAACTGGAAAAACATTAGAGTGCCTAGAGTTTCAAGTATTGAAAAGTGTGTTGCTGAATTTGATATTACTCAACTAGATGTTCCATCAGGCAGGTTCCGTATAAGAATATATGAAAATACTAATGGAAAGTTCATGGGGTTCACTAACTTGAAAATCAAAAATTTATTCGATGGTTATCCCGAAGGAGGGGTTGGAAATGGAAATTCTATAACAGAGGCTTTAGAAGATACAATTAAAAACTTTATGGAGAATCTTTCTGAAAATAGGATATTGAATGACAGTGATTTTATCTTTGTAAATTACAATGAATTTTAATTGGTTTATTAAGTTTATAGCAAAACTACCTTGAATGGCTTTGTGCCTTTCAAGGTTTCTTTTTTAGTGGGGGCTATCCCGAATGAACCTATCATTCAAGTAATACCACAATTAACCCACGTAATACCCGTATAAAGAAATTCTCATTTGTACGCACGCAAAATGCTATTAGAATGCACCCTAAATACTGATACATCAAAAAGGCTTGTAAATAGAGTACAGGGGTAACACTGACAGAACGTCAAGCCAACTGATAGAAGGTGGTAATTGGAAGATCGATTGCCACCTTCTATATAACGGCATTGACATGGCGGTGGCCTTTGCCCAGCCTGTGGATATTTTGGCAAAGATGATGTACAAGAGTCCTACGGCAGCGATGGAGCTTTACCAGGCTGAGAAAATGATTAGCTCGGGGATGAAGGGGATAGATGCTGGGTATAACACCAGCCCTTGGAAGAACCCCACAGCAGATGAAATTCGTCAACATATTTTTGAGAGTATAGAAAACAGTAAGAAGGTTAGAGAGGCATCACAATATGGTGATTACCTAAAAATAGAACAGGGAATTCTTAGAACGTTAGAGAAAAAGAAGTGGTTCGAGAATTTAAAAAACACAGATAACTTCAAACAAGGAACCAAAGAAAATGCCTTAAGCCATATATTTGATGGTGAAATTCTCAAAAATGGTAATGCTAATGGTTTTCATTATGAAGGAATGCCTAATAGCAACGGTAAAATTGTCGGGAATATTGATCCACCCAATAAGTTTGGTGTCTATCAAGCTAATATTGAAGTTAATGGAGTGCTAAAGAAGGTTAAATCGACATTTTTCCCTAAGGAGTGGGCTCCACAACAAGTGATAGATGCTATAAATGAAGCTTTTAATAATAAAGTGCTTGTTAAAAACAATATTTATCAAGGGAAAACAAGCACGGGGATCAAAATAGAGTTTGTTTTAAGAAATGACAAGATAATTTCAGCTTATCCACTTTATCAAGTAGAATAAAAGGAGGGGATTTGAATGATGATAAAGTATAAATATAAATTGAAACGCATAAAAGAGCTTAGTACAGTTGTATTGGATTTTAGCGAAGAACAAACCCTGGAATTCGGATATATGATAAGTAACCCGTTAGGATCGGATATATATTTGAGATATGAGGATTTGAAGGTTGATATAGATAATTATTTTGATGTACTAATAGGTGAACTGCCTTGTTATGAGCGTGGGGGTAATGTAACATTTGTTACTTCTCATAGAGACTACACAATAATTGAAGATATATATTACGATGAAGAGGAAGATGAAATTGAACCGATTTGCAAATTAGAGACTATTGAATTTGTGAAAATCATTTTAGTTTGGGCTTATGTGAATTATAAATATATCAGCGAGCTGGGAGAAATTGCTCAAGAAAAGGCAGATATGGTTATGAATTGGATTGAACAGAAAATAATAGAAGTTAAGAGTATAGAAAATAATGAGTGTCCATAACAAAGTTTGATTATATATGGTAATGAGAGGCCTATCCCTATAAAACTTATAATGAGGAAGAGGCTTTTTCAATGCGTAGGTAGGTATGTGAAACAGTCAATAGGACATGAATAATTATATGAAATTTGAATTACGTAACTAGACGGAAATGGATGTGGAATAGGGGTCATCAATGGGGTGTATATGTAACGGATGAAAGGGCTAGTGTAGTATCGGGTTCTATAAATGTGGGAGGATAGTATCTCATTGAAATTGAACTGGCTATACTTGATGGCATCGTAATTTCAGAGATTGATTCAGATGAAAAGGGTCTTGAACAGATAGAAGATAGCTTTTCGTATTTTATTAGAGGTACTCTGAATATTGAGAGCGGTACTATAGATTCAGGAATAATATTTGAGGTTGATAGAGAGTTTCTCTTCGATTATGGATATCTTCATAATCAATGTGTACAAATTCGGGCGATAGACTAAGTGTTGATTTCATTAGCTGATACATTAAACATTGATTGGCTTCGAGTGAATGACTTATTGCACTGAACTGACATAGCAGAACGAAAAATTTTTGAAGACTTTCTTTTAAAAATCTATACATAAAGTATCAACTCATCCGGGAAGGGGGAGATTTAGCAATGAATTATGCAAAATTAAGCAAAGAGATAGCCCATGCATTAAGGCATGTACCCTGGGAATATGAGCTGGAATTGGACGAGGAAGGCTGGGTGCCCATCGAGCAATTACTAGGGGCTCTGGAGTTCAATCACGACGGAAAGCAGCTGGAAGAGGCTGATTTGGTCAAGATGATGGAGGCCGCTGATAAACAGCGATACGAGATCCGCAGCGGAAAAATCCGAGCATTATACGGGCATTCTTTCCCTCAGAAGATCTCCAGAATCGCAGAGTGTCCGCCGCCAATTCTATTCCATGCTACTCCTAGACACTTGGTAGCGCGGATCTTACATGAAGGTTTATTGCCGATGTCTAGGCAATATATTCACCTGTCGTCCGATAAACAAACAGCTATCACTGTTGGCAAACGGAAGGATACTGCTCCTGTTTTGTTAAGGATCGAGGCTAACAAGGCTTGGGATCAAGGCATTAAGTTTTACCATGGCAATCATACGGTTTGGTTGGCAGATCATATACCACCGCAATTTATCATCGACGACTCTAACATATAGCGGCTTCAACTATTCTGTGTTACATAGATATAGCTGTCCCGAAGGTTATCTAGGGGGCAGCTTTTTTAATTCAGATTGTTCGCTGCTTCAATTTTCAAGTTGTCGTCAAATATTATTCAGCCGCAGCTTGTGAGGATTTTTGGTTCATTTCATAGAAAAACGTAAAGGAATATAGCAACTTTTAGGAGATTTTGACGTTTATATAGTGATGCGAAAGTTTCGGGACAATAAATTGCTTATATTATGTTACTAAAAGGATGAGTGAAATTGAGAAGGTTCGCTGCCATTGTATTTTGCATGATAGGTTTATTCTTGTTTAGTGTCAATTCGCAGGCGTACGCCAATAGTGCCTCCATATATCTAAACGGTTCGCAGCTTAGCACGGCTAATTTATCTCAGGTTGAAATCGTAAACAATAAAGTGATGGTTCCTATACGAGTGGTAGAGGAATTGGGCTACGGTGTAAATTGGAATAAGACGGATCAAACCGTAAAGATTCAAAGCAAGCTGAAAACGATTACGATGACGGTCAATAAGTCCAGTGCTCAGGTCGACGATCGGGTCGTCACGCTGCAGTCCCCTCTTTTGTTGAAGAACAATACTTCATTTGTGCCGTTACGCTTCATGAGTGAAGAGTTCGGTCTTGAGGTGAATTGGGATAATCGTACAAAAACCGTGTATTTGACCTCGGATGAGGCTGCTGATTCCCAGGATTCCCCCGAATCTCATGAGGAGCTCAAACCGGGAATAGGCACGAATGCTGGGACTGCCAGAGGTCCAGCTACAGGTGCAGGCACAGGCACGGGCACAGGTTCGGGTTCGGATACAGCGTCAACGCAGGTAAATGGGAAAATAGAAGATATTCATTTTACGGATAACCGGCTTACGATAACTATGGATCAAACGGTACAAGCGAAGGTTTTTACAATGAGTGCACCGGATCGAATCGTGCTTGACTTGCCGGGCGCTGTGCTGTCGGATACTTTTATCGGTAAAAATATGGAAGAGGCGGGCATGAATCAGATCGAGGTCAAGGAAGAGCATTCGTTTGCTAGTAAGATACGATATTCCTTGTTCAATTCAAATCCCTCCACGATTCGAATTGTTCTTGATATGAATGCCAAAGCCGATTATCGGCTGTCCACGGGAGATTCCATCATTGTCCTTGAGCTGGCAGAGAAGACGACCTCAGGAGCGATCGATTCGGATAACGGTAGAAGAATAGTCGTCATTGACGCGGGGCACGGAGATCATGATAACGGGACAACCGGGGTGTCGGGAAGAGTCGAAAAGGATTTTAATTTGATCATGGCCTTAAAGGTGGAAGAGCTGCTCAAACAAGAATCGCAGATCGAGGTCGTGTTAACTAGGCACGACGACACCTACGTCACGAGGCCAGATCGGGCCAAGCTAGCTAACGATCTTAATGCGGACGCATTTATTTCCATTCACGCCAACTCCGTACTGAATATACCAACGGCAAATGGTACCGAAACCTATTATTTCAGCGAAGCAAGCAAACCATTGGCGGATGTTATGCATAAACACCTGATTGAAGCAACGCAGCTCAAGGATCGTAAAGTAAAATACAACAATTATGAGGTGCTGAGAAGGAGCAATATGCCGGCTTCGCTCCTGGAAGTGGGTTTCTTATCGAATGTGGAAGAGGAGGCCCTGCTCTTTACGGAGGATTTTCAGAACCGGGTCGCCCAAGGTATTGTAGATGCAATAAAAGAATATTTCGGGATTGTCTCATAAGACCCAATCTCGGCGTTGCCCAAAACAAACAAGGCGCTACTCATTCTGAGCAGCGCCTCCTTTGCGATATTGCAGGGGAGAGGTTCCGGTGGTGCGTTTAAACGCCGTGCTGAAGTAATGCTGCGTTTCGTAACCGACCTGCCTGGAGATATCGGCGATGGTTAGATCGGTTCCGTTGAGCAGCTGAGAGGCTCGGCGAATGCGGATTTGCGTCAAATAGCTGTTGAATGATGTGTCCAGCTCCTGCTTGATCATCCGGCTTAAATATACCGGAGAGGATTGCAGCTGTTGGGCCATGGACTCCAGGGTCAGCGTGCAATCGCCGAAGTGCTCGAGCATGTATTGCTTGGCTCTGCGCACCAATGGGGAAATGGCGGTTTCCTTCAGCACGGCGGATTTGCATTTGCGGTAGACAGCGGGCATTGAGGTGATGTCATCCTCACCCTCGGTCAGATGGATGTCGACCGCTACCTTCAAGTAAGTCCTCACGGACGACTCGATTTGATGAAAGTCGGCATCCGCCGAGAAGCTCCACAGCAGCACGACAATGACACCGAAGGGGTCGCGGAAGATGACCTTCGGATAGGAGGCGAGCAGCTCGCCGGCAATGTTCTCGATCGCGAATAAATAGAGCTGTCGCTCACTTTCTTTCATCAGAGGCTGCGGAGCAGCCGACTCTCGCAGGCGAATCATGCCAAGCAGGCTGGGAGCTGCCACAGGCAATTGGAGAAAAGCCAGCTGCTCTACAATCTCCTCCTCCGTCATGCTGCCTTCCATCCACTCCTGGCAGAATCGTTCGCGCAGCAGGGGATAGCTCTTCGAAATTTGCCGGGAAGCGGTTTGCAGATGCTGCTGCTGACTCGCTTCTTCCTCCAGTTCATCCCTGACCTGGCACAATACCTTTTCCAGCTGTGTTGGATTGGCTGGCTTCAGGATATAGTCCTTCACCTGGAGCCGGATCGCCGTCTGGGCATAGGTAAATTCGTCGTGGCCCGTAATGATGACAATTTTGCAGTCAGGCAGCTCCTCGCGGACATGCTTCATCAGCTCGATGCCATTCATAATCGGCATATTGAGATCGACGAGCAGAATGTCGATTTGATGGTAAACGGCTAGCTCAAGCGCCTCCTCGCCGTCCTCGGCCTCCGCGACGACCTGCAGCCGCAGCTTCTCCCAATCAACGCTTTCTCTTATGCCTTCGCGAATGATGAATTCATCGTCGGCGATGAGCACCTTCCAGCGGTTATTCAAGGCAGGTGAAGACTGATTCAACATCATCGATCAACTCCATTTTGAAAATTATTGTCCCGGATCAGCGGGTGGGTTACCGTTACCACCGTTCCTTCGCCCAAGACGCTGTCTATGCTAAGACCGTACTTATCGCCAAAAGTAAGGCGCAGGCGTGCCTGAACATTCAGAATACCGTATCCTTTCGTTTCTCCATCGGCCCTTATAGTTCCAACAGTTTGACTGGCCTGGTCACTCCCGGGAGTTTTCCCCGCACCGGAATCATCTTCGGAGCTAGCCGCTTGCTCCAGAGCAAGGCGAAGCTCCGATAGCTGCTCGTCCGTCATGCCCTTGCCGTTATCGCGAATCGTCACTATTAAATTCCTGCTGAGCTCCTTCGCTTCAACTTCAATCCATCCCGGGCCGCGGCGTTCTTTAATTCCGTGATAAATGGCATTTTCCACGATTGGCTGAAGGATCAGCTTCAGCACGCTAAGCTCCTGAACGGCTGGATCAACCTTTAACGCGTAGTCCAGCTTATTCTGGTATCGGACATGCTGGATTTGCAAATAACTGCGGATATGCTCCATTTCATCGGATAACGGAATAATGACATTGCCTTTGCTCAGCCCGATTCGGAACAGCTTGGATAGCGACTCCGCCATCTCGGCGATATCCAGGGCCCCCTTTCGGCGAGCCATCCAGTGGATGGTATCCAGCGTGTTGTATAGAAAATGCGGCTTAATATGCGCTTGAAGACTGCTGAGCTCGGCCTCGCGCTTTTGTCGTTCCTGCCGCTCCGTCAAGGAAAGGAGCCGGTTGATCTGCAGGAGCATTTCATTGAAGCGGCGCCCAAGCAGGCCCACCTCATCTGAACGGTCGCCCCAATAGCGGATCGTCAAATCTCCGGACTGAGCCTTCTGCATGAAGGACATCAGCTGCCCGATCGGTCTGGAGATCGAATGGGCCAGGTAGAAGGAGGCCGTCATCCCCAGCAGGCAGACGACAAACACGAAGCTGACGACATAGAAGCGGATTTCCCGGATTTCCAAGATGGAGTCCTCGGTGGCAAAGACGCCGACCGTCGTCCAGTTCGTAAACGGGGATACCCGGTAGATGAATTGCAGCTTCCGGCCATCTGCTTGGTGGGAATACGTTCCCGAACCGTCCTTATTCAGCCATTCCAGCGGAATGTGCTCGATGTACGGATCGGGAGGGGCATAGATAAGCTCGCCGCTGCTGTCGATGACCGTGAGGTAGCCGGTTTTACCGAGCCTGACGTCCTGGGCTGTTTCTGCAATGACTCTCAGCTTCAAATCGATGAGGACGACGCCTTTAACCCTTTGCGTATCGGGGTCGAGAATCGCTCTTACGGCCGACACGACCTCGCTGTTTTTGTAATTGACATGATTTGTAACATTGCGTTCGTTCGGATGCCCGACGATTTTGAATATCCCTTTATTGCGAACGGCTTCCTGGTACCAGGACTCGCGGGTTAAGTCGCTTGCCGTTCGCGCATACATTTCATTGCTGATATATTCGCCGCCGCTGTTGACGATCATGATGCCGGCGACTTCTGAGTGAAGCGTCGTAAAGCCCTGCAAAAATTTGCGTATATCGTAATGATCCTCCTCCTGGACGGGCTCGGGTACAGGGCTTGGCTCGCTATCAGGCTCCAGGAAGCGCTGGACATCTGGATTAAAGGCGATAAGGAACGTCATGTTCTGTAAATTTTCAACATAGGTTTCAAGGGACTCATTCACCTTGCCAATGAGCTGCAGGGTGTTGTTCGTGACCTGGCGGTCCAGCACGCGATCCACCGTCCAGTGAATAAGGAAACCGAGACCTATGGACGGAAGGATGCTGATCAGCAGAAAATGTATAATCAACTTATAGCGGATCGGTAAGTTATTGAATGACAAATGACGCACCCCCGCCGACGTAAACTTATTTCGCATAGTAGTCATCCACATTATGCCGCGTCACGACCGTAATTCCGGTATCTACCTGTTCAGGAACAGGCGGCGAGCCTGGGATTTGCGCGGTGTTCAGGTCATGTCCCAGGGAGAAAAGAAATTGCAGCGACCAATAGCCCATATTCCAGGTTCCCTGGGCCATGGTAGCGGAAATATCCCCGCTCTTCACGAGATCCAGCGTGCCTTTATCGGTGTCGAAGCTGATGATTTTCGGCCGCTGTTCGCCGCTGATCTCCTTCACGGCCTCGGCTACTCCGATGCCGCCGCCCGCTTCCGTAGCAAAAATGCCGGCGATATCGGGATAATCCTGCAAAATTTCCTCTGCCGATTGCCTGGAATAAATCTGATCCCCCTTGCCGTTCTTCACGGCAACGACTTTCATTTCGGGGTAATCCCTCTGAATTGTGGCTAGAAATCCGTCGGTTCTTTCCTGATGATTCTGTTGATTCGGTGTAGTGACAACGGCAACTTGACCGCGTTCGTTCGTCAGCTCCGCCATTTTCTGCGCGGCCCTGACACCAGAGGAATAATTATTCGTACCAAGGAAGGAATAAGCTTTGCTTCCAGGCGCATCGGAATCGAACAGTACGACGGGAATACCGGCATCGACCGCCTTATTGATCGTTTCCGTCAAATCGACAGGATGAATGGCTGAAATTGCGATGCCGGCCGGCCTTTTGGCGATAATTTGCTCCAGCACCGTGATTTGCTCGTGGACATCACGCTGCGTGGAGCCACGGTATTCAACGGACACATTAAGCGCCTGTGCCGCATCCTCGAAGCCCTTCAGGCTGCTTTTCCAATAATCGATCCCCATTTGAAAGGTGACCATCACATATTTTTCATCGATTTCGCCGCGCAAGCCAGCGGTCTTCCACTGCTCATTAAGCTGGCTTTGGGATCTGTAGTCCAGCACATACAGCAGAAAAAAGCCGATCAGCAGCAAATATACGATCCAAATCTTCTTCATATTGAAACCCCTTTCAAAGACAGAGCTTGGACAACATCATACTACGAAATGCGATTGAATTGTATCCTTATGCCGTAAAGCGCAGCACGATTTTAAGGAGCAGCAGCGCAACGAGCAAAAGGCCGCCCTTAATGCAGATCAATCATCTGCAGTTAAAGACAGCCCAGGGCTGAATTGCCTTTTGCGTATATGGAAGCCAATGTAATTCCTGCATTTACTCCTTTGCCGCGAGCTCTACCGCCTCGTTTGCTTGCTTGTTCTCTTTGCTGGACTTGGATTCTTTATTCTCGATCTCATGAACATCGTACAGCACCCGAGCGAGCAGATCCTGGCTGTAGTTGCCGAAATGCTTGCCATAAATCGTCAGGCCTCTTTTGTTGACCGGTTTGTCGGTAACCGCGATTCTAAAGGTCAGTTCACTCTTGTAATCCAGCTTGATTTGATCGATCGTGACATCTGAAATGCGGCATCCGTCAATAAAGCTGCCTTCCTGATTGATGCGGATCAGCTTGAGCATGCCGTACTGATTCAAGTGGGGCGGCCACCAGTCGGGGTTAAAGGTTCCCCGGGCATCCCCGAAATCTCCAGGACTTGTCCAGGAGCCGATTTCGATGCCGTTGACATAGAAGAAAATGTCAGACGGATAATTATCGTTGAAGCCAGGGGCCTCCGAACTTAGCTCCATGGAGAACTGAATTTCGCGGAACGTCTGATTCGGTTTTAAATAGTTAGGAATCCGGTATTCCAGAAACCCGTCGGCAAGCCAAATGATTTCCGAATCGATACGCTGCGGATCGGCGAAATATCGAGGGTCGTCAAAATCGCCGATGATGCTGTCCTTCGTCGCTAATCCACAGGTAGGAACCGCTTGATAATCGCTGTAGTGCCCAACCTGAATTTCGACCTCGTATAAATTTTCTACATCCTTGCTGCGCAAATCGACCATGAGCTTGTCTTTGTTCAAATAACAAATTTTCTGAATTCCGTGCTTGCCTACCGTCGTATTGATTTCAATGAGCCCGCTTTCCTCGAGCTTCCGAATGTGCATCGTGATGGCGCCGTTGCTTAGATTGAGCTTGTTAGCCAGATCGTTCAGGTTCAAGGATTGATTGTTCGCCAGCAGCTCAAGAATTTGAATTCGAATCTCCGAGCCCAACGCTTTGAATATATCGATCCCACTCATTAGATCTTTAATATAGATCATCTACCGTACCAGCCTCCGAAAAAAAGTAATTTCATTTCCGTTTGTTTCAAATAATTATAAACCAACATTTCTGAAAATGAAAGCAATTAATTGAATAATGTAATATTAATACAATATATCACAAATATTTACATAATAACACATGACTGTTTTAGATTATTGTGAATCTTATTTAAAGATAAAAAACTATAAATCGACAAAATGTTATCTTTATAACTTCATTGTGGAGAATGGATAAAATAATTTCATATAAACATGAAAAGATTTATATAAATATGTTTACATTGAGTTTTCTATATGTTATTTTATAATTGCAAACGGATTCATTCAAGTATTTTGAAATTGTTTTATGTTTAATTGAAATTTGCGTAGGGTTAACATTTATATTTCGATATAGTGTTAAATCAATATTCATTAGGAGGGGTTATAGTGGTCAAGAAAAAAAGTTGGTTTACGCTCGTTTCACTCATTTTCATTCTCTCAACCGTGTTGGCAGGCTGCGGAGACAAAGGGAATAGTGAAGCAGGGAACAGCAACGGGGGTGCCGGGAAATCCTCAGAGACGAAAGAGCTGACATTCATGTACCGTGGAGGTACTGACGAACAGAAAGCTTATACAGAGGTCGTAAAAAAATTTGAAGAGGATCATCCTGGCGTAAAAGTAAAAATGGTGGTAACGGCGGCAGACCAATATGCCACAAAGCTGAAAGCAGCGATTACAGGAAATAAGGTGCCTGATGTATTCTACTTTGAATCGGGCGATTTAAAAGCCTACGTGAACAGTGGCATTCTTATGAACCTTACGCCTTACTTGAACTACAGCGAGGATATCGACCTCGATAACATTTGGAAATATGGTGTTGACTTATACCGCTATGATGGTGAAATGGCTGGACAAGGCGATATTTATGGCATGCCGAAGGACGTCGGGCCATTCGCTTTGGGCTATAACAAGACAATGTTTGAACAAGAGGGAATCCCTCTGCCGGACAATGACGTGCCTATGACCTGGGATGAATTCATCGATGTGAATAAGAAGCTGACGAAGGATACAAACGGGGACGGGAAAATTGATCAATACGGAACGGGTTTCAACGTGAACTGGGTATTGCAATCGTTAGTCTGGAGCAACGGTGCGGACTGGATTGATGAGACAAAAACCAAAGTTACGATTGATGATCCGAAATTTGTGGAAGCGCTGCAGTTCTTCGCTGACATGCAAAATGTTCATAAAATTACGCCTTCCGCTGAAGATGCGCAAACATTGGATACCTACCAGCGTTGGATGAAAGGCGAGCTGGCCTTCTTCCCGGTAGGCCCTTGGGATATGAGTACTTACGAGTCATTGCCATTCGATTATGATTTGATGCCTTATCCGGCAGGTTCAACAGGCAAGTCGGCCACATGGATTGGATCGCTGGGAATCGGCGTATCCGAGAAAACGAAATATCCAGAAGAAGCAGTGGCTCTAGTGAATTATTTGACGGCTTCCAAAGAAGGCATGGAAATGCTGGTTAATGCGAAGGTGCAAATTCCGAACTTGATCGATATGGCTGAAGAATGGGCAGCAGATACGTCAAGCAAACCAGCGAACAAGAAGGAATTCCTTGATATCGTAGGAGAGTACGGCAGAGTGCTGCCAGGTCACTACACTTATAATGCGGAATGGTACAACCTATTCTTTACGGATATTCAACCTGTGCTTGATGGCAAAATCACGGCTGCGGAATATGTAAAGCAGGAACAGCCGAAGATGCAAAAATTGCTGGATAAAGCAATCGAACAGGAGCAAAAATCAAAGAAAAAATAAAGAATCTGCAAGTTTAGTATTGTATTAATCCAGTATGCAAAATGATGCTAGTCACTGAGGTTACTATACAAAGGGGCTAGCATCATTTTATTTCTGGTATCCGAAATAGAGGTGAACCACATGAAAACCAAATCAAATCTCTATCGAAAAGAAAAGTTATACGGATTGCTGTACGTCTCTCCTCCTATTCTAGGCTTCCTGCTATTTACCTTGTTCCCCGTGGCGTATTCATTCTACGGTTCGTTTACGGATTGGGACGGCTTGGGGCAGATGAATTTTTTAGGACTAAGCAACTTTAAGGAACTGCTTACGGATGAACTGTTCCACAAGGCCAGCTTCAATACGATTTTCATGATGATCGGCATTCCGATCGGTATCCTCCTAGCCCTGCTGCTTGCTCTAGGATTGAATCGGGGCATACCAGGGACTACGACGTTCCGGGTTATTTATTATGTTCCGGTCATTTCTTCTTTGGCCGCGATTTCGATTATGTGGAGCTGGGCGTTCAACGGCGACTATGGACTCGTGAACCAATTCCTGGAGCTGTTCGGCATCAAAGGGCCTAACTGGCTGATGAACAAGCATACGGTCAAGCCCGCTCTCATTTTGATGACGGTGTGGAAAGGCTTAGGCTATACGATGCTCCTGTATTTGGCCGCATTGCAAAGTGTTCCGCGCTCCTACTATGAAGCGGCTGAACTCGACGGCGCGAACGGCTTCGCAGCCTTCCGTCATATCACATGGCCGATGGTTAAGCCGGTGACCTTTTTCATCGTGGTAACGAATATTATCGGCGGCTCGCAAATTTTCACGGAAATTAACATTATGACATCTACAGGGGGGCCGGAATATTCATCGGCTTCGGTCGTGTTCTATATCTGGCAAAAGGCCTTTAGTAACCTGCAAATGGGTTACGCCTCCGCAATGGCCGTCGTTCTGGGCATATTCATATTTATTGTGACCCTGATTCAATTCAAAATGAACGAAAAATCATCCTTTGATATTTGAGCATAAGGGAAAGGAGAGAATATGAATATGTCTCATTCGACTAGACTCAAACTGACGAACACGATCATTTTCATCGTATTGCTGATCGGGGCCATCTTTATGATTGCGCCGCTCCTATGGATGATATCTACTTCTGTCAAACAGAAGATGGACGTATTTGCTTTGCCTCCGGTATGGATACCCCAAAATCCGCAATGGGGAAAATACTTAGAAATTTGGGAAGCGGGTCCCTTGCTTAGCGGGATTAAAAATAGCGTGATCATCGCGATCTCGGTAACCGTTGTCGGTACGTTTACTTCAAGCTTGGCTGCATTCTCATTCGCTAAGCTTAGATTTCCGGGCAAGAACCAAATTTTTCTCATGCTGCTTTCGGCCATGATGATTCCATATCCTGCGGTAATGATTCCGCAATTTATGATGTTCTCTAAAATCGGGTGGATCGATACCTTACTTCCGCTCATCGTACCTGGCTTATTCGGCAACATCGTCATGATTTTCTTCCTGCGTCAATATTTGATCAGTATCCCGAATGAGGTGATTGAAGCGGCAAAAATCGATGGCAGCTCTTACTTCAGGCTGTTCTCGGTCATTACGTTTCCACTGATCAAGCCGGCTGTGGCCGCTCAGCTTATTTTATGGTTCATGGGCATCTGGAACGACTATTTGGCACCGATCATTTATTTGAACTCTCCGGAAAAAATGACGCTGCAGCTTGTTATTGCGAACTTTAATGCGACGTATGCCATACAGACGGACTATCCGCTGATTATGGCGGCTTCCGTTATCGCTCTCTTGCCAGTCCTCATCATATTCCTTGTGTTCCAGAAACAAATTATCGAGTCTGTCGCAATTTCTGGAGTGAAAGGATAAGCGAGACTGCAGGACGGTGAATAACTTGAAATTTTTAAAAAAGGCGGTGCTGTCAGGAATGTCCATATTGATGCTAATCGGCTTGGCGGGTTGCTCGGGGAAAGGAACGCCGCAGCCGATATTTCCCGATCCCCCGGGGGTAACGGCCATGTACGACGCGTCTGTGCTTCACGCCGAACAGAAGTGGACGACCAACAATGCCCACGATCCCGGCATTATTAAGACCGAAGACGGCTACTATGTATTCTCGACGGACGTCAAGGTCGGCGGAGAGCCGAAGCCAGGAGTGATGGTGCGAAAATCCGAAGATCTTATTCACTGGCAATGGGTTGGTTATGCGCTGCCGGGCATTCCGGAGGAAGCCGGAGCCTGGTCGAATGCCGTCAATCTTTGGGCGCCCGACGTCATTAAGCACGGTGATGAATTCCGGCTCTATTACTCGGCTTCCACATTTGGCAGCAGGCAATCCATGATTGGCCTGGCGACTTCCAAATCCATAGAAGGCCCATGGTCGGATCAGGGTGCCGTGCTCAAAACGAGAGGCGAAGATGTGCTCAACGCTATCGATCCCAACATTATTACGGATACCGAAGGCCGGATGTGGATGGTTTATGGATCGTTTTTTGGCGGAATTCATATCATTGAGCTTGATCAAGCCACAGGGAAGCCAAGTGAAGAAGGGTTCGGCACAAAAATAGCCGCTAGAGATCCGGTGAGCGAGGACGGAGCGATGGAAGGCCCCTACATCATCTACAACGAGAAGTTCAAGAAATATTATTTGTTCGTTTCTTATGATTCTTTATTCGAAGATTACAACGTACGGGTAGCTCGCTCGGATTCCATAACAGGGCCCTATGTGGATTATAACGGCCGGGAAATGACGGATACGGAATTCCAGCCGCAGTACGAGGTCGGCAATAAAGTGCTGGGCGGCTACAAATTCGGGGAGGATGAAGGCTGGGTCGCACCGGGCCACAACTCCGTCCTCAAGGACGGCGACGATTATTATATCGTTCACCATGCACGCGGAGAGGTGGATAAGCATTGGTCGTATCTTCATATTCGCAAAATCCTATGGACGGAGGACGGGTGGCCAGTCGTTTCGCCAGAGAGGTATGCCGGGGAGAACGAGCAGGATATACCGGAAGCACTGATTGCCGGGAAATGGGAACGCATAGAGATCGATCCGTTTATGGACGGAATGATTGAGTCCGACGCTCTTGACCTGCATCCTGATGGGAAGCTGGAAGGCAGCCGAGGGCAGGGAACCTGGACATTCGATGGACGGAGGACGCTGACCCTGACCTGGAATGATGTCCCTGAAGGCGAAGGACGGAAGGCCATTGTTCAGTTGCTACCTTCCTGGGATTGGGAAAAAGGAGTTCAAACCCTTGTATTTACTGGATTGGATGAACGTGGAATTTCAATCTGGGGCAAGCAAAAGGGCCGTAAAGAGAGCTGAGCTTGCCCCGGGTTTAAATAATATGATTGTCAAAAGGAGAAACCAGAATGACGACTAATCAGGAATTTATAAATCCAATTGTGGAACAAAGAGCAGACCCTTGGATTTATCGACATAGCGACGGATACTATTACTTTACGGCTTCCGTCCCGGAGTACGATCGTATCGAAGTTCGCAGATCCTTAACCATTCAAGGACTAGGAGAGGCTGAACCTGTAGTGGCCTGGCGAAAATATGAGACGGGCCCGCTGAGCGCTAACATTTGGGCTCCAGAAATTCATTATATTCAGGGAAAATGGTATATCTACTTCGCTGCTGCCCGAACGACGGAGACGAAGGACGGCCTGTTTGACCATCGGATGTACGTGCTTGAGAACAGCTCGGCTAATCCGCTGGAAGGCACTTGGGTCGAAAAGGGGCAGGTTCGTACCCGCTGGGAGTCATTTGCTCTGGACGCAACCGTATTCGAGCACCGCGGTGAGCTGTATTATGTCTGGGCGCAGAAGGATCCGGACATTGAAGGCAATTCGAATATGTACATTTCCAAGATGAGTAATCCCTGGACGCTGACGGGGGAGCAAGCGATGATTTCGACCCCGGAGTTTGATTGGGAAATTATTGGCTTCAAAGTAAATGAAGGAGCTGCCGTCTTAAAGCGCAACGGGAAAATTTTCATGAGCTATTCGGCGAGCGCCACGGATCACAATTACTGCATGGGGCTTCTGTATGCGGACGAAGCTGCGGATCTTCTGGATCCGAAATCCTGGTCGAAATCCCCGGTTCCCGTCTTCCAGACGAATGTGGAGAACGGACAATACGGCCCGGGCCATAACAGCTTTACGGTTACGGAGGACGGCCAGGACGTCATTATTTATCATGCCCGTAATTATAAGGAGATTACAGGTGATCCACTGTATGATCCAAACCGGCATACGCGCGCCCAGATTTTCCATTGGAACGAAGACGGGACGCCGAACTTCGGAGAGCCCGTGCCGGACGCGCAGCGAACACGGTAACAGATTCGATTGCTGCTGTGGAACGGTTGATGGACTGCTGATTGGCTTAGATAATGATCAATGATCTGGAGGGCATCGCTTTGAAGAATAATGTGATCGTCAACGCGGATATTCGCAAAGGAAAAATCAATAAGAACATTTATGGCCATTTTTCGGAGCATCTTGGCAGATGCATTTACGAAGGGATTTGGGTCGGGGAGGATTCCCCGATCCCGAATACAAAGGGGATTCGGAATGATGTGCTTCAGGCGCTAAAGCACATCAAAATTCCGGTGCTGCGCTGGCCGGGAGGCTGCTTTGCCGATGAATATCATTGGAAGGACGGCGTCGGCCCTAGGGAAAACCGCAAACGCATGGTCAATACCCATTGGGGCGGCGTAGTCGAGAACAATCATTTCGGAACCCACGAATTCATGCTGCTCTGCGAGCTGCTGGAATGCGAGCCGTATATTTGTGGAAACGTGGGAAGCGGAACCGTTCAGGAGATGTCGGAGTGGGTTGAATACATGACCTTTGACGGCGAATCTCCGATGGCGAACTGGAGACGCGAAAACGGCAGGGAAGAGCCGTGGAAGCTGAAATATTTTGGCGTGGGCAACGAGAACTGGGGCTGCGGCGGAAATATGCGCCCGGAGTATTACGCTGATTTATACCGCCGTTATCAAACCTATGTGCGCAATTATGGAGAGAACAAAATTTATAAAATTGCCGGCGGTGCGAACGTAGACGATTTCAACTGGACGGAAGTGCTAATGAAGAATGCGGGCTGGCTCATGGACGGCTTAAGCCTGCACTATTATACGATCCCTGGCGACTTCTGGCTGGGCAAAGGCTCAGCCGTTAATTTCCCTGAGGATGAATGGTTTATCACGATGAAGAGAGCTCTTCATATGGATGAATTGATTTCGAAGCACAGCACGATTATGGATAAGTACGATCCGGACAAACGCGTAGGCATGATCATCGATGAATGGGGCACGTGGTTCGATGTGGAGCCGGGAACGAATCCGGGCTTCCTGTATCAGCAGAACACGATTCGGGATGCACTGGTAGCGGGCCTGCATTTCAACATTTTCCACAACCACTGCGAGCGCGTGCAAATGACGAACATTGCCCAGACCGTGAACGTGCTTCAGGCAATGATCCTTACGGAAGGCGAGAAAATGATCCTGACGCCGACCTATCATGTATTCGACATGTACAAAGTCCATCAGGACGCCGAGCTGCTGGCCGTTGACTCCACCTTCGGCGAGTACGAATACAATGGCGAGAAGCTGCCTCAGGTGACGGTATCCGCTTCGAGAGATGCCTCTGGAAAAATCCATATCAGCTTATGCAATATCGACCACCAGCAGGAGGCTGTGCTCGATGTAGAGCTGCGCGGTATCGATGCTGTCGGTGCAAAGGTATCCGGAAGCATCATCACGGCCGACAAGATGAATGCCCACAATACCTTCGAGCAGCCGGATGTCGTCAAGCCGGCGGAGTTCACCGGGGCTTCCGTGCAGGGCAGCAAGCTGGCGATTAAGCTGCCGGCCATGTCTGTAGTTACGATTGCCGTAGAGCAACGCTCATAGCGGCTGCAGATAAACTATCCTTTGTAACCAAAAGAGAACCGACAGCGAGATGAAGTATTCTTAGAATCTGGCACGCTGTCGGTTTTTCTTGTTTTACAAGCTGTGTTGCGGTTACCACAAACTGTTATGCTCGGGAAAAATACTTTGACAGGGGGAAATTTAATTTGAAGCGAACATTTAACAAGCTGCTGGCTATGATACTGACCTTGGCTATGCTTATGCCCGCCACGACATTTGCTGATGGCAGCAGTTCTTTTGTAGGATCGGAGAGCGATGTAAAAGGTCATTGGGCGGAGGGGCAGTTTGCCGCCTGGCAGCAAAAAGGGCTGATTCATGGCTATGGCAGCGGGGTTTTTAAGCCGAACCAGGCGATTACGAGAGCCGACTTCGTTACCCTAATCAATAATGTATTTCAGTTTACGGCATGGAAAGAGATTGCTTTTGCGGATATAAGCTCGGGAAATCCTTATTATTCAGAATTTCAGAAAGCGGTTTCAGCGGGGTATCTCAACGGGTACGAGGATGGAACGGTTCGTCCTGGTGCCTTAATTACAAGACAAGAGGCGGCGGTTGTGCTCGCAAAAGCGTTTGAATTGAAGCAAACCGTCCCTGGTACGGTTCAGCTGCAGGACGCAGGCGAGATTCCTGGCTGGAGCAAAACGGCGGTGGCTGCCCTGCTGAACGAAGGATATGTGAGCGGTTATCCCGACCATACCTTTAGAGGCAGCAATCCTATGAAGAGAGCCGAAGCTTTGATTATGCTGAGCAAGCTGTCCGGCGAGGTTTTTAATCAGGCAGGCACGTATTCTGGCGGCTCGTATCGGAATGCGGTCATCAATCGTGCCGATGTGGTCTTGAAGGATGTAACGATCCAGGGCAATTTGTATTTGACGGGAGGAATTGCCGAGGGTGATGTGACGCTAGATAACGTGAAGGTACAGGGTAATGTGTACGTTTCGATGGGCGGGGAGAGTACGATCACTTTGATGGATTCTAAAATCCGTCAAGTTCTTGTAAACAGGCGGAACGGCCAAATCAAATTGGCAGCCAAGGGCAATACGGAGGTTCAGCAGGTCGTTGCTTTGTCCGGCGTCAAGCTAGAGGAAGAGGTGCTAGTGGATGGGGCCAAGGGATTCATGCTAGTGATCCTGGATGAAGCTTTAGCGGATCATTCAAAGATCCAACTGGCTGGAGAATTTGATGAGGTTGAGGTTCATGCCTTGTCAGTACCTGACATTAGCTTGTTAAGAGGCTTGATCAAGAAGCTGGTTTTTCACCAGCAGGCCGCTTTGAACGTCCAGGAAGGCAGCGTTATCGAGGAGGTAGTCATTCATATCGATAAGCCGATCTCGGTTAGCGGCAAAGGGAAGATTCTTTCGAGTGACAAGAGACTTGTTCGAGACGAGGGGGCGTCGTCCGGAAACGGAAACAAGAGTCCATCGCCGGGTTCCGCCTCAAGTTCCTCATCGGGCTCCAGCCCGTCGCCAAGCCCGAATCCTTCGCCGAACCCGTCTCCAAATCCTGAGCCGGGGGAAAAACCGACGTTCACGGAAGTATCGGTGCATGACCCGTCGATTATCAAGGATGGCAGCACCTATTATGTGTTCGGCTCCCATATTGAGGCGGCCAAGTCCACCGATTTCATGAACTGGACTCGGTTTACGAATGGGTACGAGACGCCGAATAACGTGCTGTTCGGAGATCTGTCCCAAAATTTAGCGGGCTCGTTTGCCTGGGCGGGGGAGAATGATTCCGACAGCAAAGGCGGTTTCGCCGTTTGGGCGCCGGACGTAATCTGGAATGAGCATTATGTAAATGAGGACGGAACTACGGGCGCTTATATGATGTATTACAGCGCATCCTCGACGTATATCCGTTCAGCTATTGGCTACGCTGTATCTCAAAATATCGAAGGCCCTTATCAATATGTGGATACGATCGTATATTCCGGCTTTACGATAAATGACGCTTATGATGCCGATAGTCTAGTCAATAAGAAATGGAGCAATACGAATATCCAGGCACTGATTGATAAGGGCACCTTATCGGAGGTCAGCACAAATTGGTTTAGCAGCAACGGCTCTTACAACAACAGCATGTATCCGAATGCGATCGATGCGACATTGTTTACCGATAAAGACGGAAGGCTTTGGATGACGTATGGCTCCTGGTCCGGCGGAATCTTCGTTCTTGAGCTTGATCCGCAGACGGGTCAAGCGATCTATCCGGGGCAGGATGAGACGACAACGGACGGCCGACTCGTTGACCGCTATTTCGGTACCAAAATTGCCGGCGGATATACGAAATCAGGAGAAGGCCCCTATATTGTTTATGACGAGAGATCAGGCTACTATTTTTTGAATGTAACCTACGGCTGGCTGGGCGCGGATGGCGGCTATAACATGAGACTGTTCAGATCGACGGAGCCGGACGGCCCATATCTGGACGCAGCAGGACACAATGCGGTTCTGCCGGGCAATACCGATAATTCTCCGTATGGCATTAAAATGATCGGCAATTTCCTGTTTGAACGGGAGGTGGGAGAGCCGGGAACGGGAATCGGCCATGGCTATGCATCGCCTGGTCATAACTCGGTATATTACGAGGAGGAGACAGGAAAGTATTTTCTCTTCTTCCACACGCGCTTTCCGCAAAGAGGTGAGGCTCATGAGCTTCGCGTACATCAAATGTTTATGAACAAGGACGGCTGGCTTGTGGTCGCTCCAGAGCGTTATGCCGGGGAGACGGTTCAAGCTGTGAGCGCAAATGAAATGATCGGCGATTATAAATTCGTCAACCATGAGCTGGCTTATTCGGGCAAGATCGTAAGTGCCGTGAATGTCCAATTGAACGAGGACAAGACGATTGCGGGCGATGTTACGGGGACATGGGATTTGCAGAATGAGCACCAAGCAGTCATCACGGTGGATGGAGTCGTTTACGACGGAGTGTTCGTGCGCCAGTGGGATACGACTTTAGAGCGTGAAACGATGACCTTTACCGCCATTTCTTCTGCGGGAGAAACGATTTGGGGAATCCGGCAGCCGGACAGAACGGATGAACAGATCGTAGCGGATGTGCAACAAGCATTGGAGCTTGGCGACACGAGCAGGGTTATGACTCATTTGACGCTTCCTTTGAAAGGAGCGCGCGGCACTGTTATTTCATGGAAAACCTCGGATGAGAGTGTCATTTCCGACAAGGGGGTTATCTCTCCGCCGGAAATCGGCGAACCGAATTTGACAGCTACGCTTACGGCGACGATTACAAAAGGGACGGCGACGGCAACCAAAGCATTCTCCATTGTAGTGGTGCCGATCGATCCGGCGTATGGCCTGGTTGCCCAGTATTCTTTTGAAGGGGATTTGAGCGATGCCAGCGGTAATTTCGGCACAGGTACGGTCACGGGCAACCGGATCGACAACACGGGAGGAAGCATATCATTCAGCGATGGAGTAACGGGGAAAGCTGCCGTGTTCGACGGAAATTCGGGCATTAAAATGCCGGATGGATTGATTTCTAGCGACCGTTACTCGGTATCCATGTGGTTGAATGTTGAGCAGCATACACAGTTCTCTACCAGCTTCTTTGGAGCAAAAGCAAATGACAGCTGGATCAGCCTTGTACCGCAATCCTGGGATAACAATACAATGCTGTGGTCGGGCGAGGCATGGTATGATGCGACGACCGGCTCTAGAATCCGGGCTAAAGAATGGCATCATGTAGCCTTTACCGTAGATAACGGAACGGTGAAAGTTTTTGTCGATGGGGTGCAAAAGTTTTCAGGCAGCGGATTCCCGGACGTCTTTACGCATGAGCAGGGAACGTTCGGATTAGGCGTGAACTGGTGGGATATTCCATTCAAAGGCATGATGGATGAGGTGCGGATTTATGACGTGCCAATTACAGCCGAATTAGTGACCAAGCTGTCGACGGAGTATCAGCCTGATCAGGAAGAGATTGCTCCTGAATTAGTCGCTAAATTCTCCTTTGAGGATAACCTGCTGGATACGGCGGGCAGCTTTGGAGCAGGGACTGTCATTGGAGACAAAATTGGCTCGCCAACTGGAGGAACTATTGATTATGAGTCTGGTGTGTCTGGAAAGGCAGCCGTCTTCGATGGCGCTTCAGGGGTTCTACTTCCCAAAGGATTGATTTCTAGCAACAGTTATTCGGTGACAATGTGGGTGTATGGGGACCAGCTTGAAGCCTACACGCCAGCCTTCTTCGGAGCTCAGACCAGCGACAGCTGGATCAGTTTTCAGCCGAAAGGCCATGACGGTGTTGGCAACAGCTCCATGCTGTGGTCGGGATCGGATTGGTATGATGCCGGAACTGGCGTGCAGACCATGCCTAGAGAGTGGACGCATTTTGTGTTCACCGTTAACAAAGGCAATATAATCGTTTATGTGAACGGAGAAGCGAAATTTACAGGTACCGGATTCCCGGATGTGTTCCTGGATGAACAGGGAACCTTCAGCCTGGGCGTGAACTGGTGGGATACACCGTTCAAGGGCATGATCGACGAGCTGCATATCTACAAAGGAGCGATTACGGCGGATGAAGTAGCGGCGCTGGCTCGTAAGTAAATATCGGTATAATTCTCCATAGACGAAGAGCTGATTCGCATTTTGCGATCAGGTCTTTGGTTCATTCGCTAATTTAACCTTGGAGTATTACGGAAGCAGCAAACTATTTGGAATATTGCTTGCGAAACTGCTGCGGAGAGCAGCCGTTTTTGAGGGTGAATCGGTTGGAGAAATAGGGCGTGCTCTTGAAGCCGATGTATTTGGCGATTTCCGCTATAGGCCATTCGGTTTTCAGCAGCAATAGCTTGGCCTGCTCCAGCCGGTAATGCTGCAAGTAGTCATTGGGCGTCATCCCGTAGACCTGCTTCATGCACCGGGTAATGTAGTTATAGTGATAATGCAGCGCTGCGGACATATCCTCGCTCGTCAGCTCCGTCCTGTAGTTGTTCTTGATGAAGGCTTCTGTCTTCTCGGCTACGGCGACAACTGGCGAGACATATTGCTCAAGCTGCCGTAAATCCATCATTCGCAGCAATTCCTCGAACGTCTGCTGCTGCGTCCAGTAGGCGCTGGATTGACGTATACCAGGCAGCTGCAGCAGCTTCTCAATGAGCTGATGGGTTCGTTCGGGGTAAGGCATGTCCCACATTTTCGGCAGTTGAATGTAATAGGGGGAGGTCAGAAACGTTCGGTAGTGTTCTTCCGACTGGGGAACGGGAGCAAGCTGCTGGTCGGCAGGGAATTCTGCCCAGGCGCATACCGAATGGAAATGAACCCAGTAAAAAGTCGTCTCTTCCTCGCAGGGCTGAATGGAATAATGATAACGATTGGGAAGCAGCAGCAGGGATTGTCCGGCGGTTAGCGCCCATTTCTGATCCTCTTCGCCGATAAACAGCGTGCCGGACTTCATCATAATGAGATCGAACTTTCCCATATTACGTCGATTCGGATGCTCATCGCCAGGAGCATAGGCGGTGTAGCCGCACTCCAAATAATAAGGCGCCGGCGGGGCGGGGAAATGGACAATTTCTGTAGCCTTTATCACAAGAATCCTCCTTTTTTACTGAGTGGATCTGAGAATATTCGAGTGTGAAATATTATAAATAATAGGTTGGTTGCATTCGTATTATTTATTGATTATATCGGATAGAATCAAAGGTGTCAGTATGATATTTCGAAAATAAGAAGGAGGATTCTTCAGCATGAGCAAATCGATACCATTTGAGCATGTCGCAAGAGTGCCGCTTAACAAAGTAAAAATTAAGGACGACTTTTGGAGTTATTATATTGATCTGGTGCGCAGCGTTGTAGTTCCTTACCAATGGGATGCGCTGAATGACCGCATCGAAGCTGCCGAGCCAAGCGGGGCTATTCGCAACTTCAAGATTGCCGCTGGACTTGAGGAGGGCGAATTTTACGGCATGGTGTTTCAGGACAGTGATGTGGCCAAATGGCTGGAGGCCGTATCCTATTTGCTGGAATCACAGCCGGATCCCGAGCTGGAGAGAACGGCTGACGAAGTGATCGAGATCATCGCCAAAGCCCAGCATGAGGACGGATATCTCAATACTTACTATACGCTCAAGGAACCGGGGCGAAGATGGAGCAATTTAGCTGAATGCCATGAGCTCTATTGCGCAGGCCATATGATCGAGGCGGGGGTAGCTTATTATCAGGCCACGGGAAAAAGAAAGCTGCTTGACGTCGTGTCCCGCTTTGCGGATCATATTGACTCGGTATTCGGTGCGGAGCCCGGGAAGCTGCAAGGCTATGACGGACATCAGGAAATCAAGCTGGCTCTCGTCAAGCTCTATCACACAACCGGAAATGAGCGCTATTTGCGGCTAGGACAGTATTTTGTGGAGCAGCGTGGACAGAAGCCTAACTTCTATGAAATGCAGCTGAAGGAACGTGGGGGAGAGAGCCATTGGACGGGAATCGATCATACGCTTGATCTGGAGCACACTCAGTCGCATGCGCCTGTAAAAGAGCAGGAGAAGGCGGTCGGCCACGCCGTGCGCGAGGTTTATATGCTGACGGGGATGGCTGATATCGCTGCCGAGACGAAGGATGAATCGCTTCTGGCAGCCTGCGAGCGGTTATGGGACAACATTGTTTCGCGGCAAATGTACATTACTGGTGCCATCGGCTCGATGCCGCAAGGGGAAGCA
The DNA here is from genome assembly GCF_042714055.1 of Paenibacillus lentus. Classification (GTDB taxonomy): domain Bacteria; phylum Bacillota; class Bacilli; order Paenibacillales; family Paenibacillaceae; genus Fontibacillus; species Fontibacillus lentus_A. The sequence continues at coordinate 3,447 of NZ_JBHGVC010000025.1, read as the reverse complement.
TTCTCGTTCGATTATGATTTGCCCAATGACACTGCATATGCGGAGACATGCGCCTCGATCGGTCTGATTTTCTTTGCCCACCGGATGCTGCGAATTTCGCCGAAGGCCGAGTATGCGGATGTGCTTGAGCGTGCCCTGTACAATACGGTCGTGGCCGGAATGTCGCGGGACGGCAAGCATTTCTTCTACGTGAATCCGTTGGAGGTCGATCCGAAGTCTTGCGGCGGAGCGAACCGCAAATTCGACCACATCAAGCCGGTGCGCCAGGAATGGTTCGGCTGTGCTTGCTGTCCGCCGAACGTTGCCCGCCTGTTGTCTTCGCTTGGGGAATACATTTATATGGTGCAAGGCGACACCATTTATATGAATTTGTACATTGGCGGTGAGGCCGAGCTAAGCGTCGGCGGCAGCACCGTGAAGGTGAAGCAGACCTCCAATTACCCGTGGGACGGACGCATCACGTTTGAAGTAACGCCGCAGGAACCCGGCAATTTTGCGCTTGCGCTGCGAATCCCCGGCTGGTGCAAGAAAGCGGCATTGCTCGTCAATGAAGCGGAGTACACGTTGAATGCTCAGACGGTTCAAGACGGCTATGTGCACATTGCCCGGACTTGGCAGGCGGGAGACTCCGTAGAATTGATACTCGATATGCCTGTGGAGCGTATGCGCAGCCATCCTTTGGTACGCCAAAATGCGGGCAAAGTGGCGCTGCAGCGTGGGCCGCTCGTTTATTGCCTGGAGCAGGCCGATAACGGTGCGAATTTGCATGAGCTCGTACTGCCGGCGGATGTCTCCCTAGAGGCGAAATACGAGGCTGGTCGATTAGGCGGCATTGTAGTCATTGCAGCGGATGGCTTGCGAGAGGATACGGCAAATTGGCCGGGCGGACTATATAGCTCAGAGGCGGCACCTGACTTGAAAAAAGAGAAAGTGACGTTCATACCTTACTATGCCTGGGCGAACCGCGGTGAAGGCGAAATGAGTGTATGGATCAGGGAAAAGCATTAATCATACGTGCTTCCGCTCCATGACTGTTGTCCCGTCCGTAGATAATTCTGCGGGCGGGGCAGCTTTTTAAAACTTGGCAAAACATCAAAATAGTGCAACAAATGAACAGGAAAATGTAGGCCAGAAGGAAGAGTTTGGGTATATGCTTAATGAAAGCGCTTAACTTATAACTGTTATATGATATGACAGTTTATTTGTGTTGTAAAAGGGCTACTATTTACGATCCGGGGGAGGGTTCTGGATGATTGATGTGCTGATTGTGGATGATGAGCCGAAGCTGAGAGAAGGCCTTCGCACGTTTATCGATTGGGAAGCCCTTGGTTACCGAGTGGTAGATACGGCGGCTAACGGAAATGATGCATTGGAGAAATACGCCAACTATCGTCCGGAGCTAGTTATTGCCGATATAAGAATGCCGGGCATGGATGGGCTTCAGCTCATTCAACGACTTAGGGAGCAGGATCCCCAGCTTCATATATTAATTCTAAGCGGATACGCGGATTTTGATTATGCCAAAAAGGCTATAGCTCACCGGGCGGACGGCTATCTGCTGAAGCCTGTCGATGAAGATGAATTGATGCAGTATCTCCATGGGATTAAGATAGCCATCGAGAGTGAACGGGCATCGGAAGAATGGCAGCATGTCACGAAGGAATGGACGAGAGAAGCGCTGATTCAGATGCTGCTGACCGAGACGGAGCATACATCGGAGGATCGCCGTCAGCTAAAGGAGAGAGCCGAAGAGCTGGGAGTATTGTGGAATAACTATCAGGTGCTGCTAGTTGCTTTGCACGAGGAACTTGCAGATTCGGTGCTCTCTCTGCTTAGAAAAGCGCTAATCGAGAGCTTTGAGCTGCATGACCGCGGATGGGTATTCGAGCTTTACGGGCAAGTAGGGGTGCTGCTGAAGGAGCCGCTACTTGCGGTGGAGAGAGAAGGTGTATATCGCTCAATTCAGGCTGCAATAGGGGGGATGGAGGCAGAGTTTACCGTGGCCTTGGGTACGAAGGTAAGCTCACTAGACGAAATTGCCGATTCCTATTGCGCTGCGCGTGAGCTGATGAAGCTGCATTTTTTTCTTGATGATGGGAAACTGCTGTGCCAGGAGGATGCGCATTGTGAGTATGAGAAAGATTACTCTGAAGTTCTCCCATCTGAAACCCTTGCGGATCAAATTTATTATGCCGTCGATATCGGGAATGTGGATGCTGTGAAATCGCTGGTAAGGCAGACGGGGCGGAGCTTTATTAAAGAAGGCTTTACGGAAGCGGATATCAAACGCCGTTTTGTGGAAATTTTAACCTCGGTCATGGGCAAAGGGCTTAAGCAGTATCCCGAGATGGAGCAGCAAAGCAAGCTATATTCGGATATGCTGACAGAAATATATCATATGCGAAGCATACAAGCGTTTTACGACAAGGCCGATCACTTCTTGCAGCAGATGATGACGCATGTGGGCCAAAAAGATAAACACCGTGAGGTGAAAATCATGCTCGATCTCATTGAGCGGAATTTCAGCGATAATCTGAAGCTGGAGACGCTATCAGGCGTTTTAAATTATAATAGCGCTTATTTAGGCAAGCTGTTTAAGAATGAAACGGGCGAATACTTTAATACCTATCTTGATAAGGTACGGATCGAGAAAGCGAAGTTTTATCTTGAGGAAGGGTTTAAGGTCTATCAGGTGGCAGAGAAGGTGGGCTACACGAACGTCGATTATTTTCATTCCAAATTCAAAAAGTATGTGGGGACGTCCCCATCAGCTTATCGCAGGCATGCGAGCAGCGAGTGAGCAGACGGCGAAAAAGCACGATGATGGCGAAATAGACAGCTGACGGCTAAATAGCACGATGACCGCGAAATAGACAGCTGATGGCTAAAAAGCACGATGATGGCGAAATAGACAGCCTGATGGCTAAATAGTGAGTACCATGCACCTTATTCGGATCTTTCCAAGCAGCATCTTGGGAAGATTTTTTTTACCGATACTTTTTAATGCGTAACTAACTGTATTTTTTGTAATAAAATGATGCAGCCTACCGCTGAATGTGCCATTAACTGGATTTCTTACAGTTAGAAATGAAAATTAAGGTCCAATAAGTTGAAAAGCTATGTTTTAGATACACTAAATACAGCTATTTCGTGGAATAGCCTCAGTATACTGAAATTAGATGGATGAATGGACTTCTGTCAATAAAGTGGACACCTATTAAGTGAAAGTTTATGCCGTCTCCTTCTTGAATTGCGCAGCAAATTGAACCGGCGACAAATAGCCGATTGAACTGTGGATTCGTTTGCGGTTGTAGAAAAATTCAATGTACCTGTAAATGGTCTCGTAAGCCTGTTGTTTGGTCTTGAACTTCGTTCTGTAGATGAGTTCTTTTTTCAAGATGCTGTGAAATGACTCGATACAAGCGTTATCATAGCAATTCCCTTTAC
>NZ_JBHGVC010000024.1:0-30992 GCF_042714055.1 Paenibacillus lentus | reverse complement strand
ATCCGATCTGGTCGGTTTGCGGACCAGGAGGATGATACTCCTCCGAGGTGAACACTGTAACCGGATCGCTATTTTCCGACACATTGCCTGCTGCATCCCTGGCTTTTACTGAAAAAGTATAGCTTTTATATTTTTCTAAACCTGTAACCACATAACTATTCGTCGTACTTACCCCTAAATATTGGGAGTCACTGTAAATTTCATACTCGATAATTCCCACATTATAGGTTGAAGATTGCCACGAGAGCGTTACGGTCGAAGAGGTTGAACCGATGCATGTTAAATCAACCGGAGCAAGCGGTTGTTCCGCAGCTACCAATAACCCATTCATCGTATATACCGAAGAAGTGACGGAAGGATTCTTAGCCTGAGATATGAAATTCGCTCCATGAGATAGAGCCGCCGCTTGAGCAGAAGCATCGTTCATGAAATAGAGTGCGATAAGGCCTACTAAAGCCAGGAATAACTTAATCGGCTTCTTAAAAAATAGTATAATTTTCACCGCTCCCTACTTCCTTTCCATCTTAATAATGCGTCCAACCGCATCATAAGTATATTTGACCGTTGTTCCGTCGGTATTTCTCTTACTTATCACTCGGTCAACCGCGTCATAAGAAAAAGCCTCACTTAAACCGCCAGGGTAAATAACAGATATAACTCTATCCTTGGCATCATAAGCTTTAGTTGTCACTTGTCCATTTGCATCTTTTACCGATATTTGGCGTCCTTGCATGTCATAACCGTACTCAGTCGTTCCGCCCTCTGGATCAGTGACTTTCAGTAAATGCCCTAAATCATCATAATTGTAGTGGGTGACATTCCCCCGTCGATCTGCTTTGGCTGTTAGACGTTCCCCGTCATATTGCATCGTTTCCTTCGATCCATCGGCATATATAATTTCCGTTACATGTCCATAACGATCGTAACTGTAATTCGTCGTGTTGCCTAACGGATCGGTTTCCGCAGTCTTTCTGCCATATAGATCATACTCATAGGTAACTGAATCCCCTAATGCATTCGTCACTGCCGTCAATAAGCCAGAACTATTATATTCATACTTTGTAGTGACACCTGAAAAATCAGTCATTTTTGTTATATTCCCTCTAGCGTCATAGTCATAGATCATATGATCGCCGAGCGGATTAGTTACGGTTAGTAAATTACCTGCAGCATCGTAGCTATAACTTGTCCTCCGACCAAGAGCGTCAATAATGGCCGTCACTTGTCCATGTTCGTTATATGAATAATGCGTTTTATTGCCGAGCGCATCAACCACAGATGCTCGATTCCCTTGAGTGTCATAATAATATTTCGTTTGATTTCCTAACGGATCAGTCATTGTGTCCACTTGATTATCCGGTGTATAGGAAAAGCGTGTAACATTACCAAGCGGATCACGAACCTCAGTTATTCTTCGCAAAGAGTCTTGAGCAAAACTTTGTTTGGCTCCACTATAATTTGTGAATTCCTTATCATACGACATGCGTGATCCAGCGGCATTAACCTTGCCGGTAATTTGACCGTATGAATTATATTCAAATTTTGTTGTTTTCCCAAAGCTATCTGTTAAAGTAGACATTCTATTACCTTGATAACCATATTGAATCGTTTTTCCGTCTGCGTACTTGATTTTGGTTAAGTGTTCAGAGCTATCATATTCCAACTGAAATTGCTCTTCATTGCCAATAGAAACCTTCGATACTTTTCCAGCCGGGTTATAATACAAATTGACTATCGTTCCATTGGAATCTACTATTTGCGTTTGACGTCCCTGATTGTCGTAATTAAAAACCATTCCTTGACCATTCAGATCCTTTTGTTCAACCAGACGACCTTCCGCATTAAAACTCATATTGAGTTTATTTTTTCGATACAATATATAACTTCCATCACCCTTCTCTGTGAGCTTATCGAAATTCCCTGGCGGGGAAGTAAAAGTGCCATCAATGTTACGGGAGAAAGTCATTCTACTTCCATCGCTCGTTAGCCATTGAATATTCCCGCCATTCTTCACCAACTGATCTGAATAGGAGGAACTCCATCCCATACCGACATCGCTATTCCGAGTGTTTGCTTGCGAATTATAGGAAAACTTATAAGATATAAGGCTATTCTCCGATCCTCGCAAAAGCAACTCCGGTGTGCGCAAATTATGATTTCCATAAATCCGATTGACTGAGCTCAAGTGCCCATCCATATATCCATCCGCCGCTGGAGCAGGCATTTCAAAATTGGCACACGGATCATTGCATCCGGGTCCTCCTGGGCTCCCTCCCGTGTTTCCGCATAAATATTTCCCCTTAAGTTGTTTCATTTCAGTATCTGACAACAATCTTGCACCGGAAATTCCATTCATTACTTCTGCTTCCGTATCTGCAAAGACGATAGCGTTCCCCGTCCAAAGTTGCTCAAAGTCTTGCTTGGATTTTGATATCGATCCAAATAGCGGATCATAATAATTTACTTCATCATCGGTTAGCGAGGTTACTGTCACATAATGATCAGATAGCAGCACAACGGCCGGAAGACTCGTATTCTTCAACTCACTCTTGACCATATTAATACCAAAGGCGTTGACTCCTTGAGCGGAGGCAGACAGGCGTAAACCCTCCATAGTCGTTCCCTCGTCGGTTGTACCAGCATCTTTAATCAAAATATCCAAAGGAGCCTCAATACCCAACTTGGATAAAGCCATTTTTAATGAAGCCGGACCGCAGATACACCCTTTCTCAGGGCTCAGAACATTAGGTTGTATTTTAGAAACTTGATCGGATTTCTCTATTGTTTTTTCTACTGGCTTAGGTCGTAATTCATCCAACTTTTGCTGTGCACGTACAGCTAGGTGGCTGTTCGGATGCTTTCGTATGAAAGCTTCAAGTTCTTGAATTCCTTCTACCTGATTCTGATCGGCAATCATACCTAGCGCTCTTTGATATTCCAAATCTTGTGAATCCGTCATAAAAGTAAAATAGTCCATATTCTCTTCTTGATTGGCCTCAGTGTATTGTTGAAGCGTAGTCTTCAATTGAGAGACAGCCTCTTTATAACCTCCAGCAGAGGCTATGCTTAGTGAAAGATCACGATTTGCTTTGACCAATGTCTTATTATAATTTTGACTTATTGCCTTTTCTATGGGTCGTTTATTATTTTTAAGATTCCTAAACTTTTTGCCGGTAACCTTAGCATCCAATTCATTTGTCATGGCCTTATATTGTTTAAAACGATTTTTATCCATCTTTACGCCAGATTGTTGAACTACGGAGGCCATTTGAATACGTTCATTGGGGTTTGAACTTAAGCTGCGACCCTTAGTTAACATTAAAATTTGTGCAGCTCGTGCAGAATCACGATTCGGATTGTAAGGGCTGTCCGCTATTTCAGCAGCCAAAATTTGCGCCTCAACGCCGATATCCGAATTAGGATACTTACGGACAATATCTAGCAGTTTACGGATCGCTTCCTCAAATTCATCGCGGGAATAGTCGTATTCAGCTATACGGTATTCACTCCACGCAACAACATCTGGAATATTCTTATACTGAGCTGCCAGCCCTATATAACCGTCCCTCAACTCTTCTGAGAGCCCTAACCCCATTTGAAAATAAAGTTCTTCCTGCTTCCTTTGCTGCTCCAAAAGCTCAAGCTGACTCATCGCATTCTCGGTTCCTAATATTTCAACTTTTACAATTTGTGCAAATGTACTTCCTGGTAACATAAATAACATGACAGCAACAATAGAAAATATGAATGCCTTTCTTACTAGGAATGTGTTCATGCTTTTCCCCTCTCATAAATTAACATCTTCTTGAATTGTGATATTAACTAAATGGCATAAGTACAGCTTCCATTAAAAAATAACGATTATGTATTTTCTATGAACTTACGGTATAAACTTCTGCTTATTCTGGATTCAGGTACTAAAATTCATCTTTCGCTGCACAATTCACCCCCCATCTCAATTTCAGACATACAAAAAAACCCCCGTTTTTCTGGCTGGTCTCTCAACATTTATATAAGAGACTAGACTAAGAAGTTCAATGGGAGTTGACTAAAGTATTTATATGGATAACTTCATAATATTTTACCAAATAATCAAAATAAAACAATATACTTTTTACGATAGTCTGCAGCATTCCCCTTCAGCAATTCAAATAATATAATGGAATAACAATGACTCGTATTACACTCTAAGGATGGGTCAGCTTTTATCTATTTAAGGCGCTGACTTTTATTCCGCTGAATCCCCGAGAATAAGAGGAACTGCCTGCCAGGATGACGATGAACGGAACGCCTTGCTAATCCATGGGATTTCCGATGACGTAATGGGGTGCTGATGTTAACTACCTTAAATTTCGTTGTCCTCATGCCACAAGTAAAGTGGAGTGTTCGTATGGATGTCTGCATGCTCTTTTTCCAACTATGGCTTGGTGTCGATACGAAAGAGGATCTTTGGCGATTCTGCAACCCCCATCGAGATACGAAACGTAGGAAGGAGCTTTACAATGAACGTACGAGTGTAAAATGATAAAATTCTCGATTGAAGACATACTTAACTGCAGACAAACACATGTCAAGGGCATTCAGATAACGATGACTCATTTGTATCTAAATGCTATTGTTTTGCTCATCTCTGCATTGTCTATTGCCAATGTAAAGAACTTGAACGTAGCTTAAAAATACTTCGCGGAACAGGTGAACAAATGAAATCTTTAATGATCGTTGGAACCAGCTCTTCGTGCGGCAAAAGCTTTATCACGGCGGCTTTGCTGCGCATGCTGCGGAACAAAGGCTATTCTGCAGCCCCATTTAAAGCGCAAAATATTTCCTCAAAGTCCTACATGACCCATGATAACTGTGAAATTGCTTATTCCACCTACATTCAAGCTCTAAGTGCCGGCGTGAGTCCTGAAGCGGACATGAATCCCATCCTGATTAAGCCCGCATATGACAATACGCAGTTCATCATAAATGGAAAATTATTTTATACAGGCTCTTATACAAAATATGGGGAGTTCTTAACGGAGATTAGAGCAAGCATTGAAGGCTCTTTTCAAAGGCTGGCGGCAAAATACGATATTCTCATTATAGAGGGCGCAGGTTCAACTGCGGAAATCAACCTGGCCAATCAGGACGTTGCCAATATTTTTACGGCAAAAATGACGAATTCCCCGCTTCTGCTCGTATCGGATATTCACTATGGCGGCGTTTTTGCAGCGATTAACGGCACCATCGACTTATTGGATGATCAAATCAAAAATCAATTAAAGGGATTCATAATCAATCGATATCAAGGAATAAAGGAAATTTTACAGCCAGGGATAGATTTTTTGGAACAAAAGTACGTCGTCCCATGTGCCGGGGTTTTGCCCTATCAGCATGATATCGCGGTGCCGGAGGAACAAGGCTTTGATCATATGGCCGAGCTATTTGAATCCAACATGGATACAAAGCTGATCAGCCGTTTGCTGGATGTTTCGTTGTAACAAATGGACGCTAAGTCTTAAAAAGGGAGTGGGTTATAAAAGCGCTGCAAAGGAACTGGGTATTCGGCACTCCATGGTTCAACTGTGGGTAAAGCACTATCAGAAAAAAGGGATAGCTGGGCTTGGCGAAAAAAGAGGAAAGTATACTGGCGTAGGTAAAGGAAGACCAAGAGTTTCGTCAATGACCTAGGATGATGAATTGGAGCGGCTCCGAAGTGAAAACGAATATTTAAAAAAGCTTTGGACTGGAGTGAAAGCAAGCATGTCTAGGAAAGGGAATTGAAACGATAACGCCTGTATCGAGAGCTTATTCGGTCACCTTAAGAGAGAACGTCTCAACCTTCAAAATTTCACCTCCCAGAAGCAACTCATCGAAGAAATTCATCGGTATATTCCTTTTACAACCATAGCGGTCAGAAAAATTAAACAACCTTAGCCCGGCTTAATACCGATCTAAGGCTGTTTAGTGCCGCTGTTTAAATATGTCTACTTGGGGTAAGATGAGTCAGTTATCCAGCCGGTAAACGATAGCTTCATAAGGCAGCATAACGAAGCTGTTCCGCTCCCGATCAGGTTGATTCCCGTAATTGGAAAGAACAACCTGCCGCTTGTGCGTTTCAAATCTTTTTGGGACGGTAAACTCTGGCGTATTTCCATAGAAATTTAGAACAATGAGGAACATTTGCCCTTCAAACGTACGCGAATAAGCGAAAATCTCCTGATGGTCATCCAGCCAGCTTTCATATTTACCGTAGACCAACACCTCGTTTTCCTTGCGCAGACGAATTAACGCCTTATAATAGTTCAAGATGGAATCCGTGTCCTCAAGCTGGCTTTTTACATTGATTTCGTGATAGTTCGGATTACTATTAATCCACGGCGTACCGGTCGTAAATCCACCGAACAGCGAATCATCCCACTGCATCGGTGTTCGTGCGTTATCGCGTGCGCGGTAAGCAATTTTACGCATTGTATCCTCGACATCTTTTCCATCCATCAGACGTTCACGATAATAATTATAAATTTCCACATCGCGATAATTGCTTAATTCTTTAAATACCACATTGGTCATACCTATTTCCTGTCCCTGATAAATAAATGGGGTACCCTGCATCAGCATAAAAAAGGTTGCCAGCATCTTGGCGGATTCCTTCGGGTAATTCTCCGGATCCCCAAAGCGGGAGATAGAACGCGGCTGATCATGATTCTCCAAATAAAGAGCGTTCCAGCCCACCCCTTCCAGCCCCGTCTGCCATTTCTTCATGATCTGCTTCAGTTTAGCCAGTTCCCAAGGCCCAAAGTCCCAGCGTCCTTCCGATCCAAAATCCAGACTAACGTGCTCAAACTGGAAAATCATGTTGAAAGCCCCGTTCTCCTCGCCGATCCAGCGGTCGGCTTCCGAGATCGGCGCGCCGCTCGCTTCGCCCACCGTCATAATGTCATAGTTGGCAAAGGCCTCTCTTTTGAATTGCTGCAGGTAATCATGAATCCCTTCGACATTGCGGTGCCCTGCCGAGGAATCCACATACCGGAGCCCGTGCGGATTGGGCATGTCCGGCAAGCCCGGCAGCTTCTTGATGTGCGTGATCGCGTCGACCCGAAATCCATCAATCCCCTTATCCAGCCACCAGCGGATCATGTTGATCAGTTCCTGACGGACTTCCGGATTTTCCATGTTCAAATCCGGTTGCCTGCGCGAATACAGATGCAGGTAATATTGATCGGTCGTCTCGTCGTATTCCCAGGCCGAGCCGTTAAACATAGATTCCCAGTTGTTAGGCTCGGCTCCATCCTTGCCGTCCCGCCAAATATAATAGTCACGCTTCGGATTGTTGAGAGATGAGCGGGATTCGATGAACCACGGATGCTCATCGGACGTATGATTGAGCACCAGATCCATGATCACCTTCATCCCGCGCTCATGAATACCGGACAGCAGCCGGTCGAAATCCTCCATCGTGCCGAACTCATCCATGATGTCCTGGTAGTCACTTATATCATAGCCATTGTCATCATTTGGCGATTTATAAACCGGCGAGATCCAGAGCACATCAACGCCAAGCTCTTTCAAATAATCCAGCTTAGATATGATTCCGGGCAGATCTCCGATCCCGTCTCCGTTCGAGTCCATGAAGCTTCGCGGATAAATTTGATACGCGACGGCTTCCTTCCACCATACTTTTTTCATTTTGTTCTCCCCCATGTAATAAAGCAATTCGTTACCGTTATTTTTATTTTATTTTTATAATTAGTTAGAATTATTTCAAAATGCGTACTCCATAAACCGGGTAACCTCCGCCACTTCCGGCATCCCGTTCTGCGCGCCGAATTTGGTCACCGCCAGCGCCGAGGCTGCCACAGCATATTCAGCGGCCTGCTCCATGCTCAAGCCTTTGGCAATAGAAACCGCTAGAGCAGCGTTAAAGCAATCTCCGGCACCTGTCGTGTCCGTGACATCCATCTTCCTGCCGGGAATATGGAACGTATGCCCTGATGCATTCATATGCACGGCACCATCCGCCCCCAGTGTAACCATGATGGAGGGAAGTCCCTTGTCGATCATTTTCCGCATCGCCGCATACAACGCCGTAAAATCGTTTTCCTGTAAGATCTCCGGCGCGCCGGCCAATACGGACAGCTCCTGACGATTGGGGGTCAACGAATACAGCATCGGATAGATTTCTTCCGGCAATGATTGCGCAGGAGCCGGGTTCAGAATGATCTTCTTACCCGCTCCGTGCGCGTATTTTATGCACTCTACCACCGTGTCCAGCGGAATCTCCAGTTGCAGCAGCACAACATCTGAGCGGTCGATATACGACTTCCGAAGCTCAATGTCAGACCAGGTAATTTTCCCGTTGGCTCCAGGTATGACCACAATACGGTTATCCTGGTCATGAATCCAGATCGAAGCAATCCCCGTCTTCTCCTCAGGCATCACAGTCAGCGCCTGATTGATAGAATGCCGGTTTAATTCCTGCTGCATCTGCTCGCCAAAGCGATCCTTTCCGATTGCGCCGATAAAAGAAGTTTCCATGCCGAGCCGGGAAGCGGCTACCGCCTGATTCGCCCCTTTCCCTCCCGGAAGAAGCTTCATCTCACTGCCTAAAATCGTCTCCCCCTTTTCCGGAATAACCGGGGTCTCTATGACAATATCCATATTAATACTGCCGATCACGACAATATTAGGACCTTGCTTGCCTATCATGCTACTCACTATCCCTTCGTGTTGAATCCCTGATGATTAATGACACATTGATCTCAATCATTTCCGAGTCGAACTTTGTGTCCCGGGCTTCGATTTGTTGTATCAGTATGCGGGCCGCCTTTTCTCCCATCTCGTAAATGGGCTGGGCGACGGTTGTCAGTTCAGGTTCAACAATTCCGGCCAGCTTGATGCCGTCAAACCCGCACACCGCTATATCATCCGGAACTTTAACGCCTTTTCGATGCAAAGCCTTAAGCGCTCCGATCGCCATGAAATCATTGCCCGCAAAAATACCATCAATGTCGGGATGCCTCAGCAGCAGCGTTTCTACCGCTTGCATCCCGCCTTCCAGTTGAAAATCACCAGGAGCCATCAGTGACGGCGTATACCAAAAAAAAGACTTGACGTAGTCCTCATAGCCATTAAGCCGTTCTTGAGCGGTGACGATTTCTTGCGGGCCATAAATATGAGCGATTTTCTTGCAGCCAATATCCAACAGATGCTTTACCGCAATCTGAGCGCCTTCGTAGTTATTACAGCGAATCAACGCACATTTCCCAGTATTCGACGGTCGATCCAATACGACCACAGGAATATTCTCACGGCCAAGCTTGTTCAATTCCTCCTGTGTCAGATAATTAGATGCATAAATGATTCCGTCAATTCTTCGTTTGCGCAGCGCATCCAAATAACTCTTCTCTTTAAAATCCTGATTGTCGGAATTGCAGAAAAAAACGGTGTAACCCCGCTGCTGACAAGTATCCTCAACTGCTCTGGCTAATTCGGAGAAAAACGGGTTTGTAATATCCGGAAGAATTAGGGCAATCGTAGGCATACTACGATCTGCAATCCTGCGAGAAATCAGCGGCTCGTATCCGAGCTGATCCATCGCGTTCATAATCCGCTGTTCAGCCTGCTTGCTGACATATCCATTTTGATTAATCATGCGGGATACCGTCGCAATCGATACCCCGGCCAGTTCCGCCACATCTTTGATCGTCGCCAAGTTTCAACACCACCACATAATTTCTTTATTTCAATGGCCTTACTTGATAGGATGAATAGGCCGTGCGGCTTCCCCCGCTGTTGCCGAAGCCGATGGCACCCCGTAAATAAGGCGCATCCTCATCCCGATATTGAACGGCCGGGCTTCCGTCGATCGATACCTCGATTAGGGAGCCCCGAACACTTACCTCAAATTCATATTCCAATCCGTGCTTCCACGGGAATGGATAGGACTGTAATGTACGATAGTCCTCGTCATTTTTGTATAGTGCAATCGTTTGTCCTGGAGCCAAACCAACGGCGTATCCCCGCATCGCTCCTTGAACCCGGAATAAGACGGCGTGCCGTTCTCCTTTCAACGGTGTCAGCTTGACCCGAAAGCGGTAATCGTCCCACAAGTGGGAGCCCGTGTAGCATTCGGCGGGTTCATACCCATGGCCGCCGGCCAGCCGGCCGTCTTCCAGCCTCCATATGCCCCGCAGATAAGTAAGCTGGGACACGGTCTGATGAAGCGCATTCCACTTCTCCATACGCTGGGTAGCAAAATCGATGGCATAATCTGCAGGACCGTATACTTTAAGCTCATCCAGGAACCATTTCAAGGAGAATGATTTTTCCCGCAGACTGGAGTCTCCGCTGACCGCGTACTCCATGCCGATTTTGCCGATGACGAAATTCTCGGCATTAGGTATACGATAGCTCACACGCTGCCATTCCCCACTCAGTACAAACAGGTCGCTGTACAATCGGCGCCCTGTGAAATCATCCTCCGCAAACAGGCGAACGTGAAGCCCTGTGCCCACCGTTTCGTCGAGCTTGAGCCAGGCTTCCACAGTCTGACCCGGGTAAACGGTCGGCGAAATGTCCGGGTCATAACGGCTGTCATCGAAATCGCGCGGCGAACCGTAGGTCAGGAAGAATACGTCAAAGGTCGTTCCGGTAAACACGGAAGGCGCCGTCAACTGCAGGGAACGCCGCCCTTTGTAAGCTTCGCGATCCGTATTGGTGAGCAAAATTCGCGCATTCCCCCGATATTTCCACTCCAGCGCATGTGTTGATCCGGGAAACTCGAAATGTAAATGATGGGTGCTGCCGTCCTGCAAAATATCGTCCCACTCCGGAATCAACTCCCCGTGCAGCTTGCTTGCCAGCCTTGCCGTATCTACGGTGATTTGCGGAATTGTCTGTAAATTCAAGCTGCCGAGAATACCGGAGCAGCAGACGAAATCGTTGATCGGCCCAGTCCACTTCGCCTCGATCCCGTCAGGACCGTTCAAGACTCCGAGAATGGTTCCCACATTGCCGACGTTGCAATCCGTATCCCATCCGCACATATTGCAGATATTGATCGTTCGACTGAAATCTCCTTGCCCGTACAATAAGGATAACACGATTACGGCTGCGTTAGGAATAATATGACAGACCCCTTCGTAATGCTGGTACCCGTACTTCTCCTGCACAAAAGCGAACGCCTCGCGCCAATCCTCCGGATGCTTCTGATGAAAGTCAATAACATCCCGCGCCATCCGGGCGTAATCGCTGGTTTCTTCGATGACAGATAAACCATCCTCAAGGATATCTTCGATCCTTTCCCGGACAAATGCGGATGCGATACAGGCCGCGATAAATCGCCCACCCCGGATCCCGTCCCCGCCATGCGTCACGCTGGACATCAAGCCGGCCAGTTCCGCCGCCTTAACGGGGTTGCCCGGGCATACAAGCCCCCAGCAGTCCGAAAAAATCTGCCCGCCGATTTGCTCGGCCATCGTCTTGCCGTTCTGTTCGATGGATCCAGACAATGGAGCCGGAACGCCGTTTTTTAAATTCAGATAAGCCGTATGCTCGGTCGAAACCCCATAGCCGCCCCACCAGAAGAACCCGTGCCCCTCCCCCGTGTAGTTCCGCAGCGTATGAGCCATTTCGCGCTCCGTTAGCTGCTGTGGATCAAAATCAGCAAGCGCCCTCATGAAAAACACAGGCCCGTTAATATCATCATCCGCTGCAAAATGCTTGAACAAATAAGGATAATCCGTAATTTCCCCAAAGGTTTGTTCAATTCTTTCGTAAGACCAGCCTTCAATGTTGGCGCCATGCACCACGCCGATCACCTTGCCCAACCAACCACCATACAATTTCTTCATATAATTGTCAGGAAATTTCATCTGCTTCACCCCGATTTTTAACTTTTTACTGCCCCACCAGTCAAGCCCGCAATGATTTGTTTCTGGAAGAATACGTACACTAGCATGATCGGGATCACCGTCATGACAAATGAAGCAAAGGCCAGGTTGTAGTTAAACGAATACTGTGATTTAAAATTATATTGAAACAACGGAAGCGTCCAGTACGTTTCCGATTTGTTCAGGATCAATAGTGGAAGCAAGAAATCGTTCCATATCCAGAAGGCATTTATAATAATTACCGTAGCCGTCAAAGGAGCGAGCAAAGGAAAGATAACCGAACGGTAAGTTCTGAATTTGGTACAGCCGTCAACCTCAGCCGCTTCTTCCAATTCCTTCGGAATGGTCGTACGAATATAGCCGACATATAGAAATACGCCTTGCGTCAGCGCATAAGTGACGTATAGCAAAATCAGACCGAAACGGTTCAGCAGGTCAAGCTCCGTCATCAACTTGCTTACAGGCAGCATGATGACCTGGAAGGGAATAATAATCCCCATAATAAACAAAATATACAGCGTTTTGAAATACCATCTGTTCATATTACGGCTAATGGCATAGGCTGTGAGCGGCACCACCAGCAGAATCAGCACGATAGACACAACCGTAATGACGACGGAGTTAGAGAAAAACTGGATGAAGTTGTTATTGAACAGCACTTCCTTGAAATTGCCCAGATACAGCTCCGAAGGGAAGGAGAAGAAGCTTCTCGCGCTTTCCTTGCTAGTCTTGAAGGCCGTAATTAACGTCAAATACAGAGGCAAAAAAATGACAATCAGCCCCGCAGACAACAAAATGTAGCTGACTGCGGACAATCGCTTTTCACTGCTGCCGTTCATCACGCATTCACCTCTAATCTGCTCATAGAGCGAATTTGTACGATGGATACGATGGCGATGATTACAAACAGAAGGATCGCCAACGAGCTCGCATAGCTGAATTTAAATTCCTGAAAGGCAAAATTGTAAACGAGCAAACCGACGCTTTCTGTCTTCCTGCCCGGTCCTCCTCCTGTCATCGCCATAATGTAGTCGAACGCGGTAAGCCCGCTTTTAGCCGATAAAATAACAACGATGTTCAGTGTCGGAATTAGGAACGGGGTAACGACGGAACGGAACCTTTGCCAGGCATTTGCCCCGTCCAGGCTGGCCGCCTCGATCAAATCCTTAGGCACGCTCTGCAAAGCCGCCAGAAACAGCAGCGTCGGAATGGCCAGTCCCTGCCACAGACTAACAAACAAAAGGCCAAAGAAAGCCCAATCCGGATTCGAGAGCAGGTTCCGGGACAACAAATCCGAGCCGATCACCTTGCCGAAGGCCGGAAGCGCCTGCGAAAACAGCTGGTTCCAGATCAAACCCACGGTAATCATGCTAAGCACGGCCGGAAAAAAATACGTAGTGCGGTAAAACGCTTGAAAGCGGCGAACTCTATTGAGCAGTACGGCGATCAGTACGGCAAGAACCACCGTCAACACGATCAGGCCAAGCGCATATTTAAAAGTGAAGCCAAGGCTGTTGCGAATCCGGTCGTCCTGAACTAGCCGCACATAGTTATCTACCCCAATGAACTGACTCGTCTTGCTCAGCCCGTCCCAATCACTCAGACTGTACAAAAATCCGTTCACCATCGGGTAAAGGAAGAAAACGGCGTACAACAGAAGCGCGGGCAGCGTAAACAAGTAATGGGCATATCTGTTAAATGTTTTCATCACGATCCCCCTCATTTCATAATTAATAAAACCGGAGAGAATGAACCATCCTCTCCAGTCCCACATTTGCTTGTCTACTGTTACTTGCCGAATTCCTGGTCAATCCATTTCAGTAAGGCACCTTTATCTTTCAGGATCAGATACGCGGATGTTTCCGTGCCCCAGCTGGAGTCCAGACCCGCTTTCCAGTTAAAGTGCAACCAAGGATAGAAGCGTCCTTCCTCTGTAATCAGCTTCGTCACATCCTCCGTCTGCGGAGCGTCTGCTTTGACACCAGTAATCGTGGACGGCGATTTTTCGTTATCGGCCAGGAATTGCGCCGTTTTCTGATCGGTCATGAACTTCACAAACTTCTTGGCTTCCTCAGGGTGCTTCGTGGAAGCGGAGATGGCCAGCGCATAGTCAATACCGCCGACTACGGCGCCTTTACCGCTTTCATTTGGAATCGGGAACATCTTGAACTCCTCTTCCATGCCCGCCTGCTCGATCATCGGTACGGCCCAGATCCCTTGCGGGAGCATCAGCGCCTGACCGGTGGCAAACAGATTCACGGCATCCGGATAGTCCGCCCCCGCGGCGTCAGCCTGACTGTTGTCGCGGATAAAATCCATTTGAGCCAGCAGCTTCTGGATCCCAGGATCGCTTTCCGCTTTGGCCGAAGTATCCTGGAAGAACTTGTCGGCTGTTTCGTAGCCCACGGCATTGGTCAACAACGCTTCGGTCAGATGCCCTGCCGACCAGGCAGCCTTAAAGCTGGTGGCGAACGGAACGACACCTTTCTCGTTGATCGCAGCAACCGTTTGCTCCAACTCCGCCCAGGTCGTTGGAACCTTCAAGCCAAGCTCGTTGAATTTGTCCACGTTGTAGAAAATTCCATAAGCGTTCATCGTCAGCGGCACACTGTAATCTTTGCCGTCGACCTTAACGCTGTCAAGAAATTGCGAATTAATGTTAGCGATTACATCCGAACCAGTCAAATCCATGAAGTAATCGGACTGAGCTTGCGTTCTGAAGTCGGATTCATTAGGGAAAATGGACATGATATCTGGAGCATCGTTACTCGCGAGCCGATTGTACAGAACCTTCCGGGAATCCGGAACCTGAACCTGATTGACTTTGATGTTCGGATTCTCCGTCTCGAAGTTTTCGATGATTTGATTCAAATAATCCTTGACCTCTGATTTTTGGTTAAAAATTTCGATCGTTACTTGCTCTGTTTTGCCAGAGCCTTGATCATTTGCGCCTTTGCCCGCGTTGCCGCCGCATCCCGCCACTACTAGCACCATTGCAAGGATTGTGATGGCCCATATTTTTCTGCTTTTCATCTGTAGTCCCCCTGTCATTTGAGCAATCTTTGCAAAAACAGTTGAATAAAAGCTTCGCTATCCACATTGACGGCTGCCGTTACATTCGTATCCATCGGGCGGTCGAAAAACACGTCCCGGTGTTCAACCGTCATTCCTCTTGTGAACTCCCCTTTACACTCTACGGAAATCTTCTTCGGAGCGAATTCCAGCAAATCCGGATGACTTAGATAAGCAACCGTCAATGGATCATGCAGGATAGGAAGATGTTTCGATGAATCCATCCACTGCGACAGCAGACGCGACAAGAAATCGGTTTCACTTTTGCCTGCCAGCTTGATTCGGTCCACATCGGACTGGGTTAACCTGCACTTCAAAGTGACGTCCAGCCCAATCATCGTCAGTTGAGACGCCGAGTTAAACACAATTTGTGCAGCCTCTGGATCACATACGATATTCCATTCTGGATAAAAAGCCGAATGCATCCCGCCCATCAAGACAATGTTGGCCTGGCGCATCACCTCGGGAGCCTTCATCATCGCGCAAGCGACATTAGTTAGAGGTCCGATCGCCAGAATCGTTACGTCTGGGTCGCGTCTTACCTGATCAATCAAGAAATCAACCGCATGCTGTTCGCAGTTAAGATCGATAGCTTGGTACTCTTCAGCCCACTGGCATGGAATGCTCTCAGTGTCTGTCTCGCTTATCATAGGTCTTCCGATTCCCGTAGCTACGGGGATGTCCAGCCGCCCATAGGCCTTAAGTAATTGTAGAGCCAATTTCGTGCGGAGACTGGTGTTTTTGTATACCGTCGTTAGCCCGATCACTTCCAGCTCCGGGGAATTCAAAGCCAGTACAATCGCCAGCGCATCATCGATATCGTCACCAATATCCGTGTCAATAACTATCCGTCTTATCTCTATCACCTCCTTTTAATAACTCAAATGCAAACTAAAAAAATAAAAGGCGCCAGCTACTGCAACGAATGTAATTGTGTAAATTTTACACATCAGGCAACCTTTTTACACCTCGATCATAACAGATACAAACGTTTGCATCAATATATTTCGACATTTTTCTTTCTTTTCATTTAAAAATATCACTTTCATCGAAGAAATGCGCAACTTTGGACCCTGATTTCAATATGTAAATTTTACATGTATAGATGTAAATACTGTTCTGGTAACACGTTTTTTTCCTCATTCCCTCCCTTATAATTCCTAATCAGAAAATTTGCTTCATAACAAATAAGTTTGATTTTTATAAAAAGAGTAGCTTTATTGTAAATACGAACGTGGGCCCCCCTTGATATACTTTCTCCTGAAAGCGGATTCATAAAGTGAAATCAATTTATACACAGGGGGTAAGCGATTATGAAAAAAGCAACTTTATTGCTGCTGACGTTCGTCTTGGCATTATCTTTATCCGCTTGCGGAAGCAAGGATAATAGCAGCGGCGGCACGACGAAAGGTGAAAAAGGCACGGTCGGGATCGCAATGCCGACAAAATCGTCGGAGCGTTGGGTCAATGACGGCAACAACATGGTGAAGGAGTTCCAGCAGCACGGATACGGCACCGACCTGCAGTATGGCGAGGATGTCGTAGAGAACCAGGTGTCCCAAATTGAGAACATGATCACCAAAGGTGTGGACGTTCTCGTCATCGCTTCCATCGACGGCTCCGCGATTACCGAGGTACTGCAAAAAGCCCACGATCAAGACATCAAGGTCATCGCTTATGACCGCCTGATCATGAACAGCGAATATGTGGATTACTACGCAACGTTCGATAACTTCCAGGTCGGTGTACAGCAAGCCTCTTATATCGAAGAGAAGCTCGGGCTAAAGGATGGCCAAGGCCCATTCAACATCGAGCTGTTCGGCGGCTCACCCGATGACAACAATGCTTATTTCTTCTACAACGGAGCGATGTCCATTCTTCAGCCTTATATCGATTCCGGCAAACTGGTCGTCCGCAGCAGCCAGACGAAAATGGAGCAAATCGCCACCCTTCGCTGGGACGGTGCAACAGCGCAAGCGCGCATGGATAATCTGTTGAGCGCTCACTATGCAACCGAGAACGTCGATGCGGTTCTATCTCCTTATGATGGAATCAGTATCGGTATTCTCTCCTCCCTGAAAGGCGTCGGCTACGGTTCCGGCAATAAGCCTATGCCGATCGTCACCGGGCAGGATGCGGAGCTCGCTTCGATTAAATCGATTCTAGCAGGCGAACAGACGCAAACGGTGTTCAAGGATACGCGCGAGCTAGCTAAAAAAGCAGTCGGCATGGCTCTCAGCATTCTCGAAGGCACGGAAGCGGAAGTGAACGATACCGAAACCTACGACAACGGAGTCAAAGTCGTGCCTTCCTATCTGCTGGAGCCAAAATCGGTAGACAAGGACAATGTAGAAAAAGAGTTGGTAGAGACCGGCTACTACACCAAAGAGGAGCTTGGACTGTAAATTGCGTGAACGTGAGCACCTGCTTGCAAGCGCCTTAAGCCTTGTGGAAGCAGACTCCACGCTGCAATAGCGTGGTTCGCGTAAGCGGCAAATACAGCGGTGGCCTACCCGGCCTCCGCTATCCTTTGTACTCGAATGGAGACGAAAGGCTTGGTGAAGACAGTGAGTAACTTCATTTTGGAGATGAGAGGAATTACGAAGACATTTCCGGGCGTCAAGGCGCTGGAGAATGTGAATTTAAAAGTTAAAGAAGGCGAAATACACGCCCTCTGCGGGGAGAACGGTGCTGGCAAATCCACGCTGATGAAGGTGCTGAGCGGTGTCTATCCGCATGGCTCGTATGAAGGAGATATTTTATTCAAAGGCGAGATTTGCGAATTCAAGGATATTAAGCAGAGCGAGAGCCTGGGCATCGTCATCATCCATCAGGAGTTGGCTTTGATCCCCTATCTATCGATAGCGGAAAATATTTTTCTCGGCAATGAGCAAACCAAGCGCGGCATCATCAACTGGAACGAAACGACGGTCAAAACGAGAGAACTGCTTGCAACTGTCGGGTTAAAGGAATCCCCTAATACCCATGTCATTAACATCGGGGTCGGCAAGCAGCAGCTCGTGGAAATCGCCAAGGCGCTCTCCAAGAAGGTCAAGCTGCTTATTCTCGATGAGCCGACGGCTGCGCTTAATGAGGATGACAGCGAGAACCTGCTCAACCTGATCCTGGAGCTGAAGAAACAGGGAATCTCCTCGATTATTATTTCTCACAAGCTGAATGAAATCGAAAAGGTCGCCGATTCGATCACGATTTTGCGGGATGGAAAGACCATTCAGACGCTGGATATGCGCAAGGATCAGGTGACGGAGGATGTGATCATCAAAGGTATGGTTGGGCGTGACTTAACCCATCGTTACCCGGAACGAGTTCCGAATATCGGGGAGAAGATTTTTGAGGTACAGGACTGGCAAGTGGATCACCCCGAGCAGGAAGGACGTAAAATGCTGGACAATATCAATATTCATATCCAGCGCGGCGAAATTGTCGGCGTGGCCGGCCTCATGGGCGCGGGAAGAACGGAACTCGCGATGAGCATTTTCGGCAAGTCCTATGGAAAGAACATCCATGGAAAGCTGCTGCTGCACGGCAAGGAGATCCGGTTGAACGATATCAGCACGGCGATCCAGCATGGCATCGCCTATGTGACCGAAGACCGCAAGGACTACGGGCTTGTGTTAATCGATGATATCAAGCGGAATATTTCTCTCGCCAACCTGGGCAAGCTTTCCCGCCGCGGCGTGATCAATGAGAACGAAGAAGTTCTCGTGGCCGAGGAATACCGCGAAAAATTAAAGATCAAGACGCCGAGCATTTTGCAGAAAACAGTTAATTTGAGCGGAGGCAATCAGCAGAAGGTCGTGCTCAGCAAATGGATTTACGCGCAGCCCGAAATTCTTATTCTTGACGAACCCACCCGCGGCATTGATGTCGGCGCCAAATACGAAATTTACTCCATCGTCAATCAACTGGCTGATGAAGGGAAAGGCATCCTGTTCATCTCCTCGGAGCTTCCGGAGCTTCTCGGCATGTGCGACCGCATCTATGTCATGAGCGAAGGGCGCATTACCGGCGAGGTCAACCGCGAGGACGCCACCCAGGAAGTACTGATGAAATCCATGACTCGAGGCAGGGGGTAAGGAGATGCAAATGATTAGCGAGCTTTTCAAAAAAAATATCCGCCAGTACGGCATGATTATCGCTTTAGTCTTCATTACAGTCTTATTTCAAATCCTGACAGACGGCATTCTGCTGAAGCCGCTGAATGTCACGAACCTGATATTGCAAAACAGCTATATCCTGGTGTTAGCCATCGGGATGGTACTGGTCATCATTACCGGACATATCGATCTGTCGGTCGGCTCCATCGCGGCATTTATCGGGGCATTGGCAGCCATCATGATGGTAGATATGCAGCTTCCTCCCTTCCTCGCGGTCATTATTTCGCTTGGGGTTGGGGCGCTGATCGGCGCGTGGCAGGGCTTCTGGATCGCTTATGTGAGGATCCCCGCTTTTATCGTCACCTTAGCCGGGATGCTGCTGTTCCGCGGGCTTACTATGATCATTCTAGGCGGCCAATCCATTTCACCGTTTCCGAAGTCCTTCCAGAAAATCAGCTCGGGCTTCCTGCCGGACTGGTTCGGAGGCGCGAACATTCACATCCTGACGGTCGTGCTCGGCGTCATCCTTTCCCTGCTCGTCATCTGGCAGGAATGGAAGGATCGCAAGACGCAGATCAAATACAACTTTGAAATCGCCCCAATCTGGATATTCATCGCCAAGGTCGTCTCGCTCGTCGCCGTTATCAACGTATTCACTTACGTGCTGGCGACGTATAACGGGTTTCCGAATATTCTCGTCATCCTGTTTGTCCTTATCGTTATCTATTCCTTCGTGATGAATCGGATGATTGCCGGGCGGCATATTTATGCGCTGGGCGGCAATGAGAAAGCCGCGAAATTATCCGGGGTCAAGACGAAAAAAGTGACCTTCTGGGTCTTCGTCAATATGGGCGCCATGGCCGCGTTATCCGGCCTCATCTTTGCGGCACGCCTGAACTCGGCGACACCAAAGGCGGGCACGAACTTTGAGCTGGATGCGATCGCAGCCTGCTTCATCGGCGGCGCTTCCGCTTCCGGCGGCATCGGCACCGTCATCGGCGCCATTATCGGCGGCCTGGTCATGGGCGTCATGAACAACGGCATGTCCCTCATCGGCCTTGGGGTCGACTGGCAGCAAGGGATCAAAGGACTTGTCCTGCTTCTGGCCGTGGCCTTCGATATTTACAACAAATCCAAGACGAATTAGGTGCAATCATAGCATGCACGCATGCATGAACTCAGCAGGCTCCACTTCTTTGTTAAAGTGTGGAGCTTGTTTTCTGTGTTATTTAAGAGCCGATTGCTTCAGGCAATCGGCACTTTCCTGCGCATATAATCATATCTTACTTCATTGTAATGATTAATCAGCCGATCAAGCTCCATAGACTGCCTCAGCACGCGCATATCTTGCAAACCATATTGTTCAGCCAGCACCCCCAGCTGCTGCCGTTCTTCTTCTATTCTATGTTTAATATATTTGGATTTTGTTCTATTCACCTAAAACACCACCTTATGGTTATTTTAGGATAAGTTGCTTAATATGCCCTTCATACAGTTTTTGCAAAACTCATTATTTTCTATAATTGGTTAAATAAGTAAAATAAAAGACCAGCTTTAGGGGCTGGTCGGGTGAAACAATCAACTTATCCAACACATAACAACATTTTAATATCCTGCACCATGTGTAAGTGTAGTAATGATTTTTGGAGCACTAGTTGCGAGAATAGTTATAATCATCCACATTGAGTTCTTCATTATTTTCCCACACCTCTCTACACATTTTTTTAAAAGCAGTTCGTTGTTTTGGCGTTGTATAATCACGATACAATTCAAACAATGTCATACTATTAACCATAATGTGTCTATTATCAATTTTCAGTGAATATTTAAAACTCTGTAAAGTATTCTTTAATCCATCTGCTAATAGCTTCTTTCTGAAGCAGTAAATTGCATACTTCTGAAAAAATAAAGAACAGCGAAATGTATGCACGTGCTCTTTATAGCGAACTGAAGTTTCATTCTGTTTACTATAGGCTTCCCTAGTAACCTCACTATAGAACTGAATTTCATCTGAAAATTTACTGAGATGCTCGTCCACAAAAAACTTGTGACGATTAGCAGATTCAAGTAATGAAGTTAAACCCTCAAGAATTTCACTAGGATTCTCTTGAAGAAATTTAATATATTCAGGTATCCTTGACTGATTGCCATCTTTAATATCAATCGACAATAAATTAGCTTTAGCAAACATTTTATATCGTTCTACTTCAACTAAATTTGATTCATCTAAATCTTCAAACCAGCTTAAATCCGCATACTTTCCTATCCATTTTCTGGATTCATCGTACATTTTTCGATATTCATAACTTGCACCTCTATACAAACACCCCATTCCATAATAATAAATGAATGGTCGTGCTGGACTAAAACCAGCATCCTTCCATCTATTATTCTTATATAAAACATTAACTAATTCACACAACTCATCAGAATATTTCTCAACTTCTTCCCAATCTTTGTTAATGTAGTACATTTCTAATAACATAACGAGTCCGTCTAGTATTAATGATTCTGGCAAACGATGCCGAAAGGGCAGAAACTGAGCGGCAGCTTTTAAACTCTTTTGTCCTTCTTTATGGTGAATATGAAAAATCCTGTAATAGCTAATTGCTAGCCGTTCGGAATGGTTAGATCTTTCACTTTCAATTACACTCTCATACATAATAATAGCCGCATCATACCATCCCCGCTCAAACATTAATTCAGCCGTTTCAAAAATCCCTGTAATTTGCTTCAGGTCTTCAAGCAAACGGAATAAAACCTCCCGTATGCAATCAAGCTTCTTCAGTTCGGCACAGCGAAGCAAAAACGGACGCAACCGCCGCCAATGAGGGGCTGCCGAGATAAAGCACTCATCTACAAACAATTCATACAGACTTCCTTCAGGGAGGCCCATCGCATGTGTAAGGCGGTCTAACTGCCCTATGGCGATTGGCCGATTGCCATTTAAAATGCCGCTTAACGTACCTGCGTTAACTCCGGATTTTTCTGCAAAAAGATGAAGCGTCATCGCCTCCCTCTTCATGTAATCTTCCAGTTCGTCGCATATCGTTGTTGTAAGGTTCAAGCAGCAATCACCCCCTGTAACCATATTCAAAACTAGAATTTGAAACCATAATATAGAAACAATCCTATATATATGTAATTCCAATATAATCCTTATTTTTCCAAAGGTCAATATTAAATGACAAATTTTCGATTGCAACGACGGATATTTTATTCATTTGACGATATCCTAGTAAAAATGATAATTAACGAAACAAAAACCATACAATCGTCACTAATACTAAAAAGAGCCCAAAGACCTTTGACGGCCTTTGGACTCTCGCTTATAATTCCTAATTTTTAAACTATATGTATTTAAGAATTAATTTTTAGGATTTGAACCATATTTATTATCGCCTGGCTGGCTATCTTGGCACAAGAACACAAGTAGAATAATCGCACCTACTAAAGGAATCAAAGCTAGCAAGAGCATCCAGCCGCTTCTTCCCGTATCGTGCAATCTACGCGCGCCAACTGCTAGGCTCGGCAATAAAACAGCCAATGAATAAATATAAGCTAAAATTGAATCAAGGCCTATGAATCCGCCAATAAAGCCAAGGACGAACGAAGCAATAAAGTTGAACAGAACAAACATCCAATACTCTGTACGCCTTGCTCTCCCTTCAAATCCGACATAGTTTTTAAGAACCTTTAAATACCACTCCACTAACGTCACCTCTATAAAATATATTAGTGCAATTTCGCACAATAATATATCGGTTAACCCGATTGATTTCTTTATATTGAAAATCACTTTTCACAAAATGAATCAGAAATAATGATTTATACTATTTATTCAACCAAAAGGATTGCCTGGCATGAGTCCAAGCAATCCTTTGTCGTCCAATGATAAACATCAATTCATTAAGCCTCATTCAGCGCGCGGAGCAAAGTATGCCGATTATACCTCACGAGATGCGCTTCGCGCAGACTCTCTGTGAATAAATCTTCATCAATGCCGAGCTCCTCCAGCGTAGATGGGCCTCCCGTTACAACCAGCAGCTCTCGAATTCGGGATTCCGATGGCACATCGGTCATCCATTCCCGAATTTGGCCGCTGTACTTGCGCAGCGCTTCCGGCTGCTGTCCGGGGAATATGCCCTCATCTACAGCAGCGTGATACAAGCGGGAGATTTCAGCGCAAGCGACACCCACCTTGGCTCCGTGCAAGAGCGCTCGGTTGCCCCGCCGCAAATATTCCATCTCCCAATAATGAGACAGATGATGCTCAGCGGCTGAAGCTGGATGGGACTGTCCGAACAACAGCATCGCTATACCGGATTCGATCAAGGCCGTCATCAGGATGCGAATGCCATCCTCTGTGCGCTGTCCTATGTCCGCAGCATGCTGCACGCAGGACTTGAGCGCTTGCTCCGTCATGTTCGCTGCCTGCTCACTGTAAGGCTCCCCGCCCGTAAGATGGGATACCTTCCAATCGAACAGGGAGGTATATTTGCCAAGCATATCTCCAAATCCCGCTGCAATGAGCGGCTGCGGGGCCTGAGTCAGAATATTCAAGTCGGCAAATATAGCTATCGGCGGCACGGCTGCGACGGTCTTCTTCACCCCGCGAATAATGAGTGGCGCTCCTGCCGATGTAAAGCCGTCCAC
Source organism: Paenibacillus lentus (assembly GCF_042714055.1). Classification (GTDB taxonomy): domain Bacteria; phylum Bacillota; class Bacilli; order Paenibacillales; family Paenibacillaceae; genus Fontibacillus; species Fontibacillus lentus_A. The sequence goes on along the minus strand of NZ_JBHGVC010000024.1, from coordinate 7,270 downwards.
GGAAGGGGCCGTAGGAACCGAAATAAACGGTATTCCCGTTTTATGGCTCACAAAGCGAACGATATCATGAATCGTCCCGGAACCTACAGCGATCAGCCCCTCAGTCACGCCCAGATTTACTTCAAGCAGCAGCTGGACTACGGATTGTTCATCCGCAACAACATCGCCTGTCTCATTCGGATCAAGAAGACATAGCTCCGTGTTCAACCCTTGTGAGCGAAGATGCTCTTCCAATGCCTTGCCTGCAGCATCATAGGTGTTCTGATCCGCTACAATTACGGTGTGATGCAGGACACGCTCTTTTAAAAAAGGAGCTACCTTATGGATTGCATCTGCTTCAAGAACGATTTTCTCCAGACGGTCTATTTCCAAGGAATTATCCATGCCGAATTTCCTCCAATCGGGCGCCGTTATTCTGTAGATTTCTTGATGCTCTTAAGCCGCTTCATGACGTCATTCTCGCCTCGGCCGAAATAATCATGCAGCTTGCTGTATTCTTGGTATAAACGGTCATAAACTTCAACATTCGCCGGGATTGGCTTGAATGTCTCTTCCTTCACCCGGGCCATACGCTCTGCAGCATCAATGATCGTATTATAGCCGCCAGCTTCTTCTCCGGCTGCTACGGCTGCAAACATTGCTGCACCCAAAGCAGGCGTCTGCTTGGAGTCGGCAACGAATATTTCGCGATTCGTAACGTCAGCATAAATTTGCATCAGTAGACGGTTCTTTTGCGGCAATCCGCCACAAGCATACAGTGCATCCACCGCTACTCCATTGTTATGGAAAGCGTCTACGATTTTACGAGTTCCGAATGCCGTTGACTCCAGCAAGGTACGGTAGATTTCCTGCGGCTTCGTGAGCAAGGTCATGCCCAGAATAAGTCCGGTCAAATCCGTATCGACAAGAACCGAACGGTTCCCGTTCCACCAGTCCAGCGCAAGCAACCCGGTTTGACCCGGCTTATAAGCTGCAGCTTCTTTTTCAAGCCATTGGTGAACGCCCATTCCTTCCTTTGCCGCTGCTTCCTTGACATAGCCAGGAACGGCTTCTTCCACGTACCATTCAAAAATATCGCCCACCGCAGATTGCCCCGCCTCATATCCGTACAATCCCGGAATGATGCCGTCCTCTACGACGCCGCACATTCCTTCCACCTGCTTCTCTTCCGTGCCGAGCAGCATGTGGCAGATCGAGGTACCCATCGCCATCACCAGCTTGCCCGGCGTAACAACACCGACAGCCGGCACAGCTGCGTGTGCGTCGACGTTCCCTACCGCAACAGCAATTCCGGGCTTAAGCCCAATCATTTGCGCCATTTGCTCGGTCAGGCCGCCCGCATTTGTACCAAGCGGAATGACTTCTCCGCGCAGCTTTGTCTCTGTGAGATTTTCAAGTCTTGGATCAAGCGCTTTGAAATATTCCTTGCTCGGATAGCCGTCCTGCTTATGCCAAATCGCTTTGTAGCCGGCAGTACAGCTATTGCGGACGATTTTGCCCGTCATTTGCGAGATGACCCAATCCGTCGCTTCCAGGAACATATCCGCGCGCTCGTAAATTTCAGGAGCCTCATCGAGGATTTGCCATACTTTTGCAATCATCCATTCGGAGGAAATTTTGCCGCCATAACGCGGCAGAAATGCTTCTCCCCGCTCCGCCGCGATCTCGTTAATCTTATCCGCCTCCGGCTGAGCAGCGTGATGCTTCCACAGCTTTACCCAACTGTGCGGCTGATCGATATACTTGGCGTCAAAGCAAAGCGGCTGACCCTTCTCGTCAATCGGCAGCATCGTACACGCCGTAAAGTCGATCCCAATCCCGATGACGTCAGCCGGATCGATGCCGGATTCCTGAATTACCGCCGGAACGGAATTTCGCAGCACTTCCAGGTAATCATTAGGATGCTGCAGCGCCCAGTCATGCTCCAGTTTAATGCCGGAGCCCGGCAGCTGCTCATCGATCACGTGATGAGGATAAGGAGTCACATGATCCGCTACCTCATGGCCATTCGATAAATCCACGAGTACCGCGCGCCCTGATTGCGTCCCATAATCCACCCCAATGGTATACTTCTTAGCCATATGAAAAACCTCCTGTTCTATATCGCCTTAATTTTGTCCGTAATAAGCTTTAGCTCCGTGCTTGCGCAGGAAATGACGATCCAGCAGCGTTTGATCCATCGGAGCAGCATGAGGATTCAGCTGCAGCATGCGTGCGGCGATCTTCGCCACTTCCTCCAGAACGACCGCATTATGAACCGCGTTATGGGCATCCTTGCCCCATACGAACGGCGCATGGGCATGTACCAGCACTCCCGGAACCTGATTCGGGTCGATATTAGCGAAACGTTCCACGATAACATTGCCCGTCTCCAGCTCATAAGCTCCTTCGATTTCTTCTCGCGTCATTGGTCTTGTAACAGGAATCTCGCCGTAAAAATAGTCCGCATGCGTCGTTCCATAAGCAGGCAGCGCCTTTCCGGCCTGAGCCCAGCTCGTTCCCCAAGGGGAGTGGGTATGCACGACACCGCCGATATCTGGAAAAGACCGATATAACACCATATGAGTCGGCGTATCGGAGGATGGGCGCAGACTGCCCTCAACCACATTCCCTTCCAAATCAACGACGACCATATCTTCCGCTTTTAATTCTTCATAAGGTACACCGCTCGGCTTGATAACAAACAATCCGCTCTCCCGATCGATGCCGCTGACGTTCCCCCATGTAAATGTAACCAGACCGTGCTTCGGCAGCTCCAAATTAGCCTCCAGAACCTGCTGTTTTAATGCCTCCAACATACGCGGTCACTCCCTTCCTCTTTTATTCAAATATCTTATTGAGCACCTTATTTTGTGCTTTACCATGTGCTTGCTTGTGTCTTATGTTGTGTCTTATCTGATGTCTTATCTGGTGCCTAATCCGGTGCCTTACCTTGTACTTGCTTTACCCTGAACCTTATCTTTTACCTTACCGTCCCGCACCTTAATCCTTGCACTTTACCGTGCGCTTTGATTGACCTTATTCGCGCTACATCAAAATTAACTGATCCCGATCACATTGTACGTACAAGTCACATCTAAAGAGTCCGATGATCGGACTCTAGCTGTGTATTTCAATCTCTTGATTCGCTTGTTCTTGTTCCCTTCTTTGCACGGAATCCCGTTCAACCACTTTCGGCTTGAAAACCGTATCTTCAAATACCTGCCCCTGCTCGATCATTCCGATGAGCTGTCTGGCGGCAAGCTCCCCCATCTCCGTCTTCGGATGAGTCAGCGTCGTCAGCTTCGTTCCTGAAGCAAGCGCAAGAGATGAATCGTCAAAGCCGATGACCGAAACATCCTCCGGAACCCGGAGGCCGTTCTGCTGAATAACTTCCATCAGAACGACGGCCAACTGATCGTTGTAGCACACAAAAGCGGTTGGACGTTCGTCCTCGTTCTGCTGCAGCAGCTGCACGGCTTGGGCGTACGGTGCTTCGCCCTTCTCCTCCGTCGTATAAGTAACGACACGATTTGGCGATATGCTGATTCCGAACTCACGGTGTGCGGCTAGAAAGCCTTTAAGGCGATTCACTCCTTGCAGGTCATCCCGCTTGAAGAAGCCGACGATAGAAGTATGTCCTCTCTCCAGCAAGTGACGCGCAGCCAAATAGCCGCCAAGCTCGTCATCCACCTTCAGGCAGGGGCATTCCAATTCGCGATATTTCTCGTTGATCATCAGATAAGGAATGCCCTTCTCCTGCAAGGAAAGGAAGTAGCTTAAGTTCGGATTCCCTTCCGCACTCTTCGTTGGCTCGATGATGAGCCCGCTCAGCGGCTGGCTCGTCATCAATTGCAGACTTTCCATTTCTTTTTCTTTGTTGTTATCCGTACTTGAGAGAAGAAGCCGGTATCCTTTGCTGCGCAGCTCAGCTTCTGCGCCGCGAACGATATGCGGAAAAATATAATCCGATATATATGTCGTAATAATCCCGATCGTCTTAACCAGCTCGCCCTCTCGGCGCAATGGGTTTCTGGCGAAGGTGCCTTTGCCTTGAATCCGCTCCAGCCAGCCTTCCTTCTCCAATTCACCGAACGTTTGGCGTACCGTTTGCCGGCTTATGCCGAACTGCTCGGATATCTCGTTCTCCGATGGAACCTGTTGTCCGGGCTGCAGCTTTCCCGTTTCAAACCACGACAACAGTTCGTTTTTGAGCTGCAAATATTTTGGAATCCGCCGATTACTCATCATTCACCTCAGCCTATGCTCTTGTTCTATCCGTTATTGTATCACAGGCCGGGGAACGCGCGGAATCGGTATCCTTCCGGCCATTACCGCAGGCGATATGCCATATCGCTCCAGCGAAGCTCGTTCTTGAACTGGCGCAGCGAAGTATCTTTGTCGATAATAACGGCTTCGATTCCAGCCATCTCTGCCCAGTCGGACAAGTTCTCGGCGGAAATTTTATAAGACAGAACTGTATGGTGAGCCCCGCCTGCCAAAATCCATGCTTCTGCCGATTCTCTAAGCGATGGCTGCGGCTTCCACAGCACGCGGGCAACCGGAAGCTTCGGCATCGGCTGTTCCACCTTTACGCCGTCAACAACATTCACTAGCAGACGGAAGCGATGACCCAAATCTACGAGTGAAGCAGCTACTGCCGGGCCGTCTTGACCGTCAAAAACGATACGGGCCGGGTCTTCCTTGCCGCCGATCCCCAGCGGATGAACCTCAACCGTCGGCTTCGTAGCAGCGATCGTCGGACATACCTCCAGCATATGCGCACCGAGAATCATATGGTTGCCTGGCTCGAAGTGGTAGGTATAGTCTTCCATGAACGAAGTGCTCTTATTATCGGCAAGCACTTTAAGAACACGAGTCAACGCCGCCGTCTTCCAGTCGCCTTCGCCTCCGAAGCCGTAGCCGGCTTCCATTAGGCGCTGTACGGCCAGACCCGGAAGCTGCTTCAGACCATGCAAGTCTTCGAAGGTCGTGGTAAACGCGCCAAAGTTCCCTGCTTCAAGAAAACGTTTCATGGCTAGCTCCAAACGTGCCTGGTAAGCAATGGAGTCGCGAACCGGCCCAGCGCTTAAGCCTTCTTTGGTAATCGTATATTTCTCCGCATATTCATCCAGAAGCGCCTTCACTTCAGCATCGCTGACTTCATTCACAAGCTGCACGAGATCGCCGACACCATAACCGTTCACCGACCAGCCGAGCTTGATTTGCGCTTCAACCTTGTCGCCTTCGGTTACCGCAACTTCTCGCATGTTATCGCCGAAGCGGGCTACCTTCAGGCTGCGGCTCTCCGCGAAGGAAACAGCTGTCCGCATCCATCCCGCGATATCATCGCGAACTTCAGCGTCTTCCCAGTATCCGACTACGATCTTGCGAGCGATCCCGAGTCGCGCTCCGATATGCCCGTATTCCCGGTCACCATGGGCGGATTGGTTCAGGTTCATGAAATCCATGTCGATGGTTTCCCAAGGAATATCGCGGTTAAATTGAGTGTGGAAATGAAGCAATGGCTTCTGCAATTGAGAAAGGCCGCGGATCCACATTTTTGCCGGAGAGAATGTATGCATCCACGTAATAATCCCTGCGCAAGATGGATCGCTGTTAGCCTCGATAATCAATTTATAAATTTCATCTGGTGTGGTTACAATCGGTTTAAATACAACGGAATGTGTAAAAACAGGATCTTTATCTAGCTGTTCGGCAATGATGCGTGAATGCTCGGCTACCTCTTCCAATGTCTCAGGCCCATACAGATGCTGACTTCCTGTTACAAACCAAAATGAATACGGTTTCAAATTCATTGCGTTAACGCCTCCCAGAGTGATTAGTATCTTAAAATAGTAGATGACTAACTTGTAAATACAATATTTATATATACAAGGCAAATCATTAATTGTACGTACAAGTATCTACTTCGATTCTATAACTGCTGCTCTAAAAAGGCAAGTGTTTTTTAACCCCATCGTTTTAATCATATGTAATGATTTCAATAATTCGTCCAATAGTCGATATCGCTGCGCAATCCACTCCGTGACTTGATCTTTGCCTGCCCCTCGGACGGCAAAACGTTCAGCAGCCTCATGGTATGCAATGTGGATTTATCCGGCCATTGGAGGTATTCTTCTCTTTCCAGCTGATGCAAAGCTGTTACAATATCTCGTTCCGCCCTGCCAGTTGTACGTTCAAGTTCCTTCATCGTTGGGATTCGGCGGCGCTGTGACCAAAAATTATAAATAATTCGGAGCAGCTTGCGTTCCAAATCAGGAAGCATGATATTTGCCTCCCTTCACTAGCCCAGGCTGTTTTACAGGGTGAAGAGCAGAGTGCTTTACAGGATGGTTAACAGGTTGAGTTGCAAGTTCAGTTGCAAGTTCAGTTGCAAGTTGGTTTGCAAGACGGTCTACAGAGTGTTTTACAGGAAGGTTACCATTATGGTTAATGGGATGGTTTCCAGAAAGGTTTCCATGATGCTTAACATAGTGGTTTCCAGAAAGTTTCATAGGTTGTTTTCCAAATTGCTTTGAAGTTTGCTTTACAGGACGAAGAGCGAGTATTTGCTCATTTCTAAAGGCTCTGGGAGCTCCCGTCTGCAGGCATGTTGCCCGCACCAGCCCGTTGCGAACAGCATGAATATGAATCGAGCGCTGTGTAATTTTCCCGTTGCGATCCATGTAAATGATCTCGACCACTTGGTTCATGTATTTTTTCACCAGAATCATCTCCGATAAGAACATTTGTTTGTATTATATACGAACTTATGTTCTTTTATCAAGTGGAAAATGGCGCCTGGATTTCTTCTTTTTTCTCACTGGGGATTCGTTTAGTCCGCTTGCGGTAATGTGAAGTAATAGTCGTGGATAAAGGCAAAGTGAAATATAAAGTAGATCAAGGAGGACAAGCATCATATGGAAGCTGGGTGAAAGATATAGGAGCAAGGGAAGGGGACTTCCGTGGATTATAGCGCTCTGTATACTGTTCGTCGTAGACCGTATGAGTTTGTATATATGATTATACTGTTCCTGTTCGTCGTCTGTTTGCGTGTGTATATAAGGAGCACATTCTGTTTAGTGTGTATTGGTCATAAAAAAATCTAACAGGGGAGTCTGCTGCCAATTTGGCTTCTAATCCCCTTGCTTCTTTGGCTCCAGGCCTTATCGTTGGAACTAATAATCTGGGACTCGCCTAGAAGGGGATAGTCTAGAACGAGAGAGCGTCCGCTAGATGTATTTTCTGCATTTATTTTTAGTCTCTGGGGTCAATTTTGCCGAACTAA
>NZ_JBHGVC010000023.1:0-42399 GCF_042714055.1 Paenibacillus lentus | reverse complement strand
GTGACCGTACCTACCCTGATTTCCTTAGTAGGTCAACTTGGCGGAAAAAATCATGGCGCAGCAGTCTCTTTATATACCTTTATCCTGTTTATTGGAACAAGTCTTGGCCCGATCATAGCCGTATCGTTATTAAATACAGGAAGTTATTTGATTGCTTTTGTGTCATTAACGATAATCCTTGGAATGGGGTTGGCTATTTCATTTTTTATAACAAAACGGTAGACGGTATAACAATTTTGAGGAGATGAATGTCGATGATTCGTTTATTACTTTTAGGAGCGACTGGACGCACAGGAAATTCGATTCTCATACAATTATCAGAGAACGAGCAAGTTCAGGTGACAGCAGCCATACGAGATGTAAGCGATTCTTCGAGGCTTCCAAAGATTAAACGACCTATCCACACTATGATTGTAGATATAGACAATATCTTGAGCCTTCGTAAGGCTACGTCTCAGGCTGATATTATTGTGAATGCGATTAGACTCCGGGAGAATATTTCTCGGTCGGCATTGATCACACTTGACAAGCGAATTCGAGAAGGCGTGGGAGATATGGAGGGGCGTTTAATAATCACGGTAGGTGGTGCCGGATCTTTACATACGCTTCATGGCCAGCGATTTTGGCAAGATCCTACTTTTCCTAAACGCACATTGCCTAGAGGCATAGCACACGCTGAGCTACGTGATTATCTAGAAAAATTACCTCCAGCTTCATGGGCTTACTTAATTCCACCACCAGCATACAATCCTACAGAACCTCGTACTGGTTATTATAATCGGTGGACACCTTCGAATGATGAAAGTGAGTTTTTGAATAGAAGTATCAGTTATGAGGATTTTGCGATAGCTGTTTGTAAAGCAGTAAGCGAACGATGGACAGGCGTACACCTTATTGCAAATTAGTTGCGGACCCCGATGGGAACATTCATGAAATATTTTGTTAAGAAAAAGAGGACTTTGTCAAATTAAAAGGTAAAGTCCTTTCTCATTAACAAGCCCGCATACAACACGTCAGACTGTCTAACAATTATTAAAAATTCTCCGTTTTTGGGCATGTAAATGGATGACCTTTGTCGAATCTCTGTATCTAAGGAGATGAGCGCACATGCCTTTTATCGAAGGTGAAGATAGAGATCAAATTCATTTATTGCCAAATACATTGGACGACTTTGTAGAAGAAGAAAATCCTGTCCGAGTCATCGATGCTTACGTCGACAGCTTGACCCTAGAAGAATTGGGGTTTCAGGTGCATTCGGGCTCGAAAGCGGGGCAAAAACCTTACCGCCGGGAAGATCTTCTCAAGCTCTATCTTTACTGTTATATGAACGGCATCCGTTCCTCTCGCAAGATGGAAACCGAAACGAAAAGAAATATTGAACTGATGTGGCTAATTGGTAAACTCCAGCCGGACCACGGCACTTTATCTGCTTTCATGAAGAGTAACCAAACAGCCATAAAAAAGCTGTTTAAAGAATTCACACTCATGTTAAAAGGTTTCGGGTTAATCGATGGTCAGCTTGTCGCGATTGACGGCACAAAATTAAAGGCGAACTGCTCTAAAAAGAAACATTTTAATGCCAACATTATCAGTAAGAAGCTAGAGCATATCGATGAAAAAATCGATGCCTATTTGCATGATTTTTTAAGGGAGGACAATCGCCAAAAAAAGCAGGAAATCACGGAAAAGTTAGAGGTCTATCAAAAGAGAATGCATGAGTTGCAGGTAATGAAACAAGAACTCAATGAAACAGGTGAAAACCAGCTTTGTGTTACCGATCCGGATGCCAAATCAATGAAAAACAACGGCAAGCATGAAGTTTGTTTCAATGTTCAAACTGCGGTGGACAGCAAGTATAAATTGATCGTGGACTGCGATACGGTCAATGATGTCAACGATCAAGGTCAGTTGTCCAATATGGCAAAGAAAACAAAGCAGGTTTTCCGTGATCAAAAAATCACAATTCTGGCCGATACGGGCTATTATAACTACCTTGAAATCATCGACGTTGTCGACGAAAGTACCGAGCTCTTAATTAAGCCGCAAAAGGGAAAGCAAAACAAAATAGCAAGCGGATTTGATAAAGAAAACTTTGAATATGATGCCTTAAACGATAGATATATTTGTCCGTTGGGTTATGAATTGCCTTTCAAATGGAATGGAAAACAAGATGGGAAAGATTATAAGCGTTACACTTGCGAAGCCTTCGATATCTGTGGACAAAAAAAGTGCTGCACGTCTGCCAAAGGCGGAAGGTCGATAACCAGGCTTAAAGACGAAGAAGTGATCGAACAGATTGCCGAAAATACGCGTAGTGAAAGTAATATTTATAAGCAAAGAGCGGCAATTGTTGAGCACCCTTTCGGAACGATAAAACGTCATTTGGGCTATACATACTTTTTAACACGAGGGTTGGAATCAGTAGGCACAGAGACCAATCTGATTTGTCTTGCCTATAATTTCAAGAGAATGATCAAAATAAAGGGCGTGAAGGAGCTCATACGTCTCTTCAGAGACCGAGCTTGTTCGAAATCTAATATGCACGACGTTTATTTGAGCAAAATTGCATAAACCCACATTTTAAAGCGTGCTCAGCAATCAATTGTTAGACAGTCTGACGTGAAGTGTTGTGCGTTGATTTATAAGGGTTTTGGGTGATTCGATAGGGAAGTTGGAGACGAAGTGGGGACGTGAGCTGTTCACGTCCCTATTTTAATTGTGATTTAGGCTTGCACATTTCCATCCGATGAAGGTCGATGGCCATGTTGCCATTCTTAAGGATGTCTAAACTAATGAGGCCATTTATATAATTAATATCATCAAGAAAAATACCAAAATCAATAGGGATGCCTTCCATGATAAAATCGCCTATTTGGATCTGATCAAGATGTTTCTCAAAAGTGTATTCGTCTCCACCGATCCTAAAGCTCCGAACGAGTTTATCGCCATTTTCAAATTTAATGCCTATTTCGGATACGATATCAGAGGATAAAAGGGAATGAGCAGCGCCAGTATCAACCACTAAATTGTTAGTTGTTAGCCGCCTGGATGGCAGAATACAAATAGTCGAGTTCGCCAAGCATTGATTGTAACAAATCAGAGGTTATCTAGGTTCCTTTGGGTATTTGGTGTCATTGAGCCGGTAGTTCCAATCGTACCACATTTCAATATTGGCGTCGGCATATATAATCTGGTGAACTGCAAACGCAAAATAACCCCTTTCGATAAATACAGTTTATGTATCTTTCAATTTGTTACGATTGTTGTCCATTAAATCTCTGTGTAAGCTTTTTTAAATTATCAGCTTGTGCACATAAGTCTTTTGACACTACCATGTTGATTGCTTGCATAGAGGCACTTTGCTCATCTACTGATTGTAAAACGACCTCTGTATAATTCGATAAGCTATCCATTCCGTTGGCTATGGTCGATACTAATTTTGTCACCTCATTGGCGCTGCCTGAAAGTTCCTCAGCCGTTACGGAAATCTCCTCTAGCTGGTTAGTCATCTTGCTAACATGCTGAGAGATTGTGCCAAATGACTTTGTAGCCTCATCAATGACGTAGACACCCTGTTGAACGTTTTTCAAATCCCCTGCGACAGAACTAACTACTTGTTTTGTACCTCTTTCAACGCCAACTACTAGCTCAACAATTTGAGTAGCCGAATGCTTAGATTGCTCTGCCAATTTTCGTACTTCCTCCGCTACTACTGCAAAGCCTTTACCATGCTCGCCAGCACGTGCTGCTTCAATTTCTGCATTTAATGCTAGCAAATTCGTTTGATCTGTAATAGCCGTAATGATTTCTGTCATAGATTTGATATCTATCATTTTGCTAGATAATTGTTGCATTAATTCGCTCGTTTTTTTAGTAGAAGTTGAAATAAATTGCATTTGATTTTTAGCTTCATGTAAAATTTCAGCACCGTTACCTGCAATTTCATTTGCTTCTTTTGCATGATCGAAAACATCTTGCGTTGCCACGGTAATACGTTCAATGCCATCAGCAGTTTCCTGCATAGAAATAGCACTTTCATTTGCAGACTGTGCTGCTCGTTTAAGACCTTCCGTTGTTTTCTCCATTTGTGAGTCAACCTCGTCAACTACAACCGTAATTTCATTTGTACTTGCTGATAACTCCTCTATGCTCGCAGATAAGTCTGTAGAACTACTCGCAATTTTTTGTGTTATCGTATGTAATTGCTCCTTCATCTCTATAAACGCTTGAGCTAACTCTGAAATTTCATCGTTTGAATTCAATTCAATAGGTGCAGTATGAAAATTCCCCTTAGTTATTGCTTTAGCAGATGCCGCTAATTGGTTAATCGGCTTAATAACTTTATATTTTACATAGAAGATATAGGACATTGATACAGTAATTCCTACTATCGTTAAAAAAGTAGATAGCCATTTTAAGGATGTTACATTTGCTAGGTCTATGATTAAAATAGCAATCATGTGAACATTTAAAATAGTAAAGCCAATGATATTTCTTTTCCGTAAACTCATACTAAATTCCCTCCAACTATAATCTTACTCCCATTTAATTGAGATGGTTTGTTTAGTCGCAATAACATTAACTGAAATGGATTCCTTTTCATGTTTTAAGTAAAAAGCCACCTTGTTGTAAGCAATACCCCATACTTAAACCAGATTGGCTAGCACCAATCACAGTAACATCTAGCATTTCTTATCTCACTTCCTATATTAAATATAATAATGATTTAAACTTAAACCTCTTTCGTATCTAATTTATAAAATAGAGTATCTACTTTCACTAAAGGATACCATTCTGGTAATTCTGATCATTTCGACAAAAGATTTAGTAGCAGCACAACGCTGCCGAATTCAATGCTTTGATTTATATATTTTGGTACAAAATCGTATATAGCCATTCCTTCACGCATTTTTTCGTAGCTCCTCTAAAGAAATACTTCCTTTTTTAAAGATAACACATGTATAATTAAACATGTGTTCATGTGTTGTTGATTATTATATCAATCTGTTCCCTCACGTCAAGTAGTTTTAATCAATAATTATGAAAGCATTTTTTATTTTAAGGGTTATATCTTCCAGTAATAACCTTTACTCAAAAAATACATGTTACGTGCAATCATTAAACATCCAAGAAAGCTAGTTAGAAATTGTCTGACTACTGAAAAAAATATTGTACTCTGATTGACATGTAAAGGAGAGTATAATATATTACATATTAACATGTGATCATATGTAATATTAAGGTTTGTTATTAAGGAGTGAAATAGATGAGTGAAGAGCAGAAACATGAAGAGACGTTTAATGAAGCAGCACAACCTTTAGATGAAGAGACGTTGTTTGTCGTTTCTCAAACGTTCAAAGCGCTGAGCGATCCAACTAGAATCCGGATTTTGAGTTTATTATGTACAGAGGAGCGTTCCGTTAATGATATTGCAGAGACGTTAAATTTAAGTCAATCCAGTGTCTCCCACCAACTGCGATTCCTGAAAAATTTAAGATTGGTTAAATTCAGAAGAGAAGGGAAGACCTTGTTTTATTCAGAAGATGACGAGCACGTCATGAATTTACTGAAGCAGGCAATTGAGCACGCTGCGCATCATTAATTTAGGGGGAACTTAAAATGGGACACGATCATGGGCATGACCATACACATGGTGCAAATAAAAAGACGTTGATGATAAGTTTTATTATTATTACAGCTTACATGATTATTGAAGCATTTGGAGGATTCATTACTAACAGCCTTGCGTTATTATCTGATGCAGGACATATGTTAAGTGACTCCATATCACTTGGAATTGCATTAGTGGCGTTTACACTTGGGGAAAAAGCCGCTAACTATAGTAAAACATATGGATATAAACGTTTTGAAATATTAGCAGCAGTTCTTAACGGGGCGACACTTATATTAATTGCGCTTTACATTTTTTATGAAGCATTTGAGCGTTTTCAAAATCCACCTGAAGTTGCCTCAACTGGAATGTTAATCATCGCTTCAATTGGCTTACTAGTTAATATTTTGGTAGCGTGGATTATGATGCGCAGCGGGGATGTAGAAGAGAACTTGAACATGCGCGGAGCGTACTTGCATGTGATTAGCGATATGCTTGGTTCCATTGGCGCCATTATTGCTGCACTGCTCATGATGTTCTTCGGCTGGGGTTGGGCAGATCCACTCGCAAGTGTCATTGTTGCCGCCCTCGTACTACGAAGCGGTTACTATGTTATGAAATCCGGGCTTCATGTTCTAATGGAAGGGGCACCACAAAATGTAGATGTGGACGCTGTGATTAAAAAAATCAAAAATACAAAAGGTATTCAAAGCGTTCACGATTTGCATGTTTGGTCGATTACAAGCGGGTTAAATGTACTTTCCTGCCATGCAGTAGTAAATGATCAAATGTCCATCGCTGAAAGTGAAAGATTGCTCCGTCAAATCGAACATGACCTAGAACACCTAAATATTCACCATATGTCGATTCAATTAGAAACGCCTGAGCATCAGCATGACAATACGATTTTGTGTAAAATGAAAGCTGAATCATCTGGGCACCACCATCACCATCATCACTGATGGGAATTGCAAATCAATCAACGAAAAAACGAAACCTTTAATTCCAAGTAGATCAGCCTATTCTTCTTTTACTTTGTGCAGGAGGGATAACGATGGTTAACTTTATTGCCCCGCCAGCAGTACCTCTACAGTAGAATTTGCTGTTAAAGGTACTTACTGAGTTTTTCTGGCCCTTTTCCGCAGGTTCTACTGTATGTACGCGGCATCTGATGTTTATTGCCGCCCCATCATGTTAGTAGAAAGCGGGAATAACAAATGAAAGAAAAATTATATTTTGTCTTGTCGATGATCATCTTCGGTGCAGTTGGAGTGTTTGCCAAGTATATTGATTTGACTTCAAGTGAAATAGCTTTATTCATGAGTCTGATCGGCAGCTTATTTTTGCTCATCATCTGTATCTATACCAAGCATAAATTCTCGTGGCAAAACTTGAAAAAGAATGCCGTTGCACTGTTCATCGCAAGCATTGCTTTGAGCGGCAATTGGATCTTTCTTTTTCAGGCGTACAAAGAAACAACAATTGCAAATGCAGCCTTAAGCTATTATTTTGCACCCGTTTTGGTCATTCTGTTGTCCCCTGTTGTATTGAAAGAAAAATTTTCAATAAAAAAAGCGGTATGTGTTGGTATAGCGATTGCCGGTTTGTATTTCATTATGAAAAGCAGCGGGATAGAAGCAACTGAACATAACTTGCTCGGTATCTTCTATGGACTGATAGCTGCGGGTTTTTATGCAATACTAACCCTCGTTAATAAATTTATTAGAAATATGAATGGGCTGGAAAACACGTTTATACAGCTTGTATTATCGTTTGTAATGCTATTACCATATGTTCTTATGAAAGATGGCTTCAAGTTATTTAAGTTAACTGGAGATTCTGTATTATTAATGTTGCTCTTGGGGATACTTCATGGCGGTATAGGCTTCTATCTTTTCTTTACCGGAATGGGAGGACTTAGAGGCCAGAGCATTGCTGTATTAAGTTATATCGACCCATTAACTTCATTATTTATTTCAGCTCTTGTTATAGGAGAAAAGATGACTTTACTCCAAATAATAGGTGCTGCCTTATTGTTGGGCTCAACATTAATAAGTGAAGTAAACAGAAGCGGGAAAAGACCTATTCAGAAATAAATAGTTTACAGAGAGAATACTCCAGACTCCATGTAAAGGCTCAACAAGCCGGCGCCTGTTCTTTAACGGTGTCAGCTTGTTGTTTTTTATTCATTGCGCTCATTCAGGACAACGCACCGCTTCTGTTTGAGCTCTGAAGTTAAGTTGATGTCGAATCTGAATTCGGGCATATTTATCGCTTAATAATAGCGAAACGGCTTGCTCGCCAATTGCAGTTTGATGATAATCCACACTTGGGAAACCTAATATTTCACTTAATGGCGTATTCTCCTCACCAATAATCTCGAAATCTTCCGGATAATTGTAGCCGTGCGACTGACCTTCATATGCTTCGGTGATGGTTTCTTGATACGCCTGAATACGTAATCGCGTGCTAGGACTCGATTGAAAATCTCTTCCCGATGTGAAATGTATACGTTTATAATCTTTATTCTTCAAATAAGTGAAGACTTCGATATAAGCTACAAATCGATCTGGGAACACAGACGGGACAAACTCGATGGGGCAAGCCTCGCAGCATACGATTTTTCCCCACTCGGACAGAGCTAAGATCTGCTCAGGATGAAGTGTATGCGAAGTGAGCAGAATTCCATCGATCATTTTCTTTTTTAATAACGTAAGATGGTTACTTTCTATATCGTTTTCATAATACGAAGGCAGCAAGAGAACTTGATAATGCAACTCATGCGCTTTCTTCAGAATGCCGTTAATGAGTTCATTATTTTGGCAGGAATTGTAATTACGACGATCGGTTCTGTGATGCCGTAATTGCTCGCTCACTAACGCAACTTGCCGACTGGATGGTCATAGCAGTTTAAAAGCTTATACTGACTTTTATTTTTTGTACTGTCTACTTGACGGGGTGCAGTTCATTTTTGGGTGTAACGGTCGTCTTCTTTTTAAGTTGCTAAATCAGGCTGTGCTTGGTTGGGGTCTCAAGGAAGTGCGTTAGTTCCGATCGTAAATTTTATTTATTGATTTGCATCTGCAATCCAGCCATCTTTCTTTGTTTGGAACGTTTAATGAAAAGAGAAACAACTATAGCGATTACGGCGAAAATAAGTCCAAATGTGAATGCAGCTTCAAAGCCTGCTAAAGCAGCTGCGCCGATCTCCGCCTGATCATTCGGGTTAGTTGAGTTTGCCAAGTAATCGGATTGCCCGGCAGACATTCTGCTAATGAATAATGCCGTACCGAGCGAACCTGCCACTTGCTGAAGCGTAGTGAATATTGCCGTGCCGTGCGGGTACAAATCTTTGGACAATTGGTTAAGCCCATGTGTTTGGGTAGGCATCATAACAAGCGCAATCGCAACCATCAATAAGCAATGGATGGCAATAATTTGTCCCGTTGTAACGGAAGCATCAATGCCCGAAAACAACCACATCGCCACTGCAATTAAAAGAACACCCGGAATAACGACAACGCGCGGACCAAATTTGTCGAATAGTTTACCCGATACCGGAGCCATCAATCCATTCAATATACTCCCCGGCAGCATAATTAATCCGGATTTAAAAGCGGTAACTAATAATACACCTTGCAAGAACATCGGCAATAAGACCATTGTGGAGAACATTGTCATCATGATGATGACTACCAGAACGACCATTAATGAAAATACGGGGTATTTAAAGGTTCGCAAATCAAGGATTGGATTTTTTATTTTCAATTGTCTGATGATAAACCAGACTAATGAAACTGCACCAACAATCAACGTCCAATACACTTCCGGATCGGACCAGCCAAGATCGCCGGATTTGCTGAAACCGTAGACGATACCTCCAAAACCTAGTGTAGATAGAATGATTGAAAAAATGTCAATCTTTGGTTTCCTGATTTCCATCACATTCGTCAAGTACTTAGCTCCGACGATGATCGAGATGGCCGCAAAAGGAATGACCGCATAGAATAACCATCGCCAGTTCAGCGAATCAATAATAACGCCTGAGAGCGTAGGTCCAAGGGCTGGCGCGAACATCATAACCAACCCTATTAACCCCATTGCCCCGCCGCGTTTTTCTGGCGGGAATATGAGGAGGATCGTATTCATCGTTATCGGGAGCAGTAATCCTGTACCTAATGCTTGAACAATACGGCCCGCAAGCAAGAAGCCAAATGATGGAGCAACTGCCGCAAGAAGCGTACCTGCTAAAAACGTAATCATAGCTGTTAAAAATAGCTGTTTAGTCGTAAACCATTGTTGTATAACAGCCGTAATCGGCACAAGAACGCCAACGACAAGCATGTACGCGGTACTTAACCATTGAATGGTTGATGGAGTGACACTAAATGCTCGCATTAACTCCGGCAATGCGTTGCCAAGCAACGTTTCGTTTAGGATCCCAACAAATGCGCCGATAAGTAACGAAATGATAATTGGCGCTCGTTTAACGTTGGATATTTCAATTTTCTTGTTCTTTGCAGCCGTTCCAGCCACATTCATGGACATTCCCTCTCTCCTAATTTGTCTACATTTGTTGAAAATTTATGTTTACGTTATATAATATATACATGTAGATTATTTATAGTAAGAATCATTTTAGGAAAAGAGTAAAGATACACTACAAGTCGAGGTGAGGTGTAGATGAAAATTGCTGGATCAAGGAATGATTTAAGGGTAAGGCGAACGCACAAGCTTTTGTGGAATGCGTTTGAAGAATTGATGTCGGAACAGCCTTTTAGCTCTATTACTGTAAACCAGATTTGTGAAAAGGCAATGGTTCACCGGACTACCTTTTATAAGCATTTTGAAGACAAATTTGACCTGTTGATTTCAGGCTTATCACAAACAAAAGATGAATCCATGCAATTTACTGTAAAAGAAAGGATTCAAACACCGTTTCAAATCACGACCAAAATCCCCAACATTGCGTTACGCGCTAAAATCATGCAAACGCAAATAAACGATGAAGTATTCACCAGCTATATAAAAAGCCACCAGAAAGAAGCACTTAAGCGAGACATGCTTGAACTGAATCAAAATGGGGAGAAGTTTTCGGTTCCGCTAGAGATCATCGCAGAGGTTTACTCGGAAGTCATTGCCTCGCTCAGTACATGGTGGCTTCAAGGCGGCCGTCAAGTTCCTGAAAAGCGGATGGATAATTATCTTCATAAGCTTCTTAATAAAGAGTTATTTTGGCACTAAAAGTTTTGGTATGAACCCTTTATCTGATCATGAAAACCAATAATGAGTTAGGGATTTGTTCTTTCCCTACCCCACTATGCCAACAGTTCCAATTATGGATAGGAGGCTTTTAGCGGACAGTCCCTTAACCTATTTTACATTTAAAATATATTGAAAAGCAGAAGTAACTCTTCTGCTCTGGCTGTCGAGAAATCGACAGCCTTTTAAATTAAAAGACAATCGCTATCGAATGAAATAGGCTTAAAAAGCAGTATTAACCTCCTTCTCAGTTATACCATTTATGTCATATGCCGAAACATGAAATCCTTTGAAAGCAATTTGGAAAGCAATTTGACTTCCCAAAACGCCAATGCCAGCAACCATAATCATAGTTTGGTAGGTAATGAATTCAAAAAAATCAACCGGTTTTCATTCTTACCTGTAGATACATATCCACAATGTATCCATTGAATGTTTTTCATTCCTACTGCTTTCAATGTAGCTTTAATAAAAGTTTTTTTAATGCCATTTCCTGCAATGAATTGAATATACCATTTAGGAGCTTGGCCAGTTGTGATGACTTTTACTGACTGGATATTCGTTAGCAGCCCTTTCATTGTTCCATTCTTATTTTCAATATAAGCAAAATCTTTAAGAAGTACTTTATCTAGGAATCCCTTTAATATAGCTGGGACATTATACCACCAGACAGGAAATATAAAAATCACCTCACTACTAGACTTTAACATTGACTGATACTTACCTACTAGTTCATTACCATACTTACCCTTCGAGTATAACTTCAATTCACTCGCATGATAAATTGGATCAAAATGATCCTCGTACAAATCAATAATTTGAAATTGTTGCTTTCTTTCCTTGAATGTTTCTACTACTTTAGATAAAATTGCATGATTATAACTTCCATTCCATGGGTGAGCATATACTATCGTTTTCATACTTTATTCCCCTTTAATTTCTTATTAACAAAACTCTCAATCGTGCATTAGTGCACATATTTGCATTAATAGAGCAAAAAAATCAAAGTTAGCAACTATTTAAGAGTTTTTCTAATTGTTCAGTCGTTAATTTAAACATATCAAATATCATTTGACTATTTACGTCGTAGTAAATGTTTCTGCCTATTTTTGTTTTTGAAACAATTTCAAACCTATACATTAAATCTAAATGCCTTGAAATAACCGATCTATCCTGTGGGAGATTTTCAGCAATTTCCGTTATATTTTTCGCCCCATAAACAGCCAAATATCTAATTATTTCAATTCTAACAGGATCAAATAGTGTTTTATAAAAGTCAAAATCAATAGCATTATTAATTTCATTTGAACATTTAAGCTCTTCATCTCTACTCATATTTACCTCACCTCTTGTACATATAATACATGCATGAGAATGCACGCGTCAAGTCTTATAACCTGGCTTTGTGCGTTCCAAAGAACATCCGTCCCTATGTAAAAAGTCTGGACGGTAACTTGTTATTTGGCGAAAGTTCACACGATTTATTTGATAGTAGGATCAATGCTTCCGTCTACTTGCGACTATTTGATCAGTATATAGATATTGTAGGATCGCGATAGAATTTGACTTTAGTTTCATAAGCTCTGCACAATAAAACATGATATCCATCTGTGAGAGAGCGATAGAGCCGTCCTTAATTTTCTGCTAAAAATAAGCTTGGAACCCGCCACCTAAGGCTAGAAGCTGAGCCGCTTCCTGCTGTAGTTGAGGAGCGGAATTTACGCTGTTTTGAAGTGTGAGATCGCCCAGTTACTGGCGATTTCGAATCCTGGGTGGTACTTGTGCATGTCGTCGACGTAATAGCGCAGATAACGGCGGAAACCCTCCCGACAAAAAGCGCTGAATTCGTGATAAGCGGTTATTGGCAGAACTATCAAAAGCTCGGTCTTGTCGGTTTAGAGATGGATCCCCAGGACGCCGCCAAAACTGGGAACCCTCCCTCACACATTTTTTTCATTAGGGTGTTCTAGCCAGCAGTATTGGAGTCCAAGGGGCCTATAGTGCGTACGTGGCAGCACGATCATCAGGCGGGTTAAAGTCCCGCTGAGCCTCGGACTGGGGGGCTCATATCCAAACCCGGGGGTAATGCCTCGGGGGCTGGTAAATTTTTTACCGGAGGGCAGGGCGTCTGCCGCGAGGCAGAGTCTGAAGGGCTTGAGGAGAAGTACCAGGCCGTAGTGAACCGGGGCTACCCGAACTCGCGAACCGGTCGGCCAAAGATGGGGCAAGGTCGAGTCTGCACTATGGAGACGAAGGCGTTCTAGTCCACCCATCGCACCAAGGTGTGTGCGGGCGGCATGGTACGGAAGATGACGATGTGACCCACGGAGATCTCGTCGTGTCTGAAACGAATGCACTTTGCAGGACGAGTGGTTAAACCAAAGTCGAAGCGGTCGCGCCGCGCCCGCCGCTTCAGAGAATGCGCGGCAGTTTCAGTAACGGATGCTATAAGGAAACCCCGAAATGCATACCGGACGCATGGCGAGAAGTCGGAGAACTGCGTACTACTTACGAACGGACGAACAACAGAAACGTCCGGATTAGTCACCTTGGTGTGACTGGCTTCTGTTCACCCAAAAGGTGAACTAGAAGGGGAAGGCGGCTCGCTTTATGGAGACCGGAACTGGCATGGGTTTCGCGAGTAAGCGGCAAGAGAGGAATATTCCCTAAGTGAAAGACCCAAAACTTGCAGGCGGAGGATACGAAGCGCATGAAAGCAGAAGGCACAGGACGAAAGTTTCATTCATTAATCGACAAGGTGTATCACCGAACAAACCTGGAAATGGCATGGGAAAGGGTGAGAGCAAACGGAGGCAGTGGTGGAACTGACAAGGTCACCATCCCGGCCTTCCAAGCCGTAGCCGAAGTGGATTTAGAGAAGCTGCACGAAGAATTGAAACAAGGGACATACCGACCGAAGCCGGTCAGACGAATTCACATTCCCAAGAAAGGGAAGCCAAACGAGAAGCGTCCGCTCGGCATCCCGGCGATAAGGGACAGAGTCTGTCAGCAAGCGCTTAAAAACAGGTTGGAACCTATCTTCGAGCCCCTGTTTAGTGAATGCAGTTTCGGATACCGTCCGGGTAGGTCAACACACCAAGCCATGCGGAAGATTTACCGCGAGATCATGGACGGATGCGAATGGATTGTGGACGCAGACCTGCGGGATTTCTTCGGAACGGTGCACCATGAACCGCTAATCGATATGATTGCGGAGCAAGTTAGCGACGGACGAATCCTCAAACTGGTCAGACAAATGCTCGAAGCTGGGTATATGGAAGACGGAAAGAATACGCGACACCGAACGGCACACCGCAAGGTAGCGTAGTAAGTCCGCTGTTCAGTAATATTTACCTGAATCGTTTCGACCATGAAATGACGGACAGAGGGTACCGACTGACGCGCTTCGCGGACGATTGGGTGGTGCTCTGCAAGACGCAAGCGGAAGCTGCGCGGGCGCTCCGGGATGCAAGAATCATTCTGGAGTCGCTCGGGCTGACTCTTCACCCAGATAAAACAAAGATCACCCACATCAAGTGGGGATTCGAGTTTCTGGGCTACAAGCTCAAACAGGGGAAAGGTTTGTCGCTGCCACGGGAAAAGGTGAAGAAGCAATCGAAGATGAATATCTATGCCTATCCCAAAGACAAGTCTATCCAATCGTTCATGGACACCATTCGTACCCGAACGCACAGGCGCATTCCGCTGACGGTCTTTGAACTCATCGATTCCATCAATCCCGTTATACGAGGATGGGGCAACTATTTCCGTAAAGCCCACGTTAGAAAGCTGTTCAACCGACTTCAACGCTGGATTATTCGACGTATTTGGAGTCACCGCTTCAAACGCTGGCGCAATACCGGATGGAAGAAGCTGCCGGAATCCATCCTTTACTCCAAGTACAAGCTGGTCAACCTCTTGTCGTTAATTCCAGATTTGAACCTGTGGACTGCACCCAGAGGGTGACATAAAGGAAAGCGGATTGCGGGAAAGCTGCACGATCCGTTTGATCGAGCGGACGGAGGAAGGCGAAAGCCGACCTCCTTCGACTCTACATCGAGGAACCATAGGACAACGCGGGAGGGAAGGAGCCCTGCTTTGTTCATGTTTCTTAAGGAGGTACGAGTCAGTGAATGTCAAACGCTAACAGCACCGAAGGAAAACATCAAACAACTCCAAGAGAAACTAGTTCATGCGGCTAAGGAAACTAAGAAGCAGATTCCATGAGTTGTACGACAAGGTATACTGGTTCATTTTTCATAGGTCACCCTTATTTTACGGTCACGGGGGTGGACAAGCTGACTGCCTCAAACCGCGAGGCTGCATCCGCAAAACCAATCGGAAGATCTAGCCGGCTGTGGTGTAGGAGGTGATTCACTTAATGTGGGTACGTCAACGCCAGCCCCGTCATCTCCAATCCACAAAATGGCTTTTCCCTCTTTGTGTTCACACGACACATAAAGTGCAGTTCCAGCCGGATTATATCGCAGTGTGTTGCTAATCAAGTTAGTGATGACACGGCTCATATGGACTTCGTCCATTTTAACAAGAAGTGGTTCTTCCGGAATATGTACTTCAAGCTCGAACCCCCTTTCTTCAATTTCGGGATAAAATTCCACCACAAGCTGCTGAAACCACTTCGTTATGTTCACTTTTTCTTTATTCAATTCCGTATGTTTGTCATCTAGCTTCGCTAGTTCAAATAAGTCTTTAATCAAATTAGCCATATAGGATGATTTATCGTAAATGTATTGAATATATTTGCGCGTCTTTAGTTTCTAGTGTCTGATTATCCAACAAAAGCTGAGAATATCCGTAAATTGAGGTGATCGGCGTCTTCAAGTCATGCGACAGATGAAGTAACATGTTACTTTTTTTGTTCTCGGCTGCTTCCTTCTCGGCAGATGTTCGCTGTAAACGTTCTGCCTTTCCGTTAAAAGCATCTTGTATTTCTACAAATTCCTGTTCAGCAGAATATTTAACCCGCTTCGTGTAATTGAAGCGTTCCATCTCTTTGATGCCTTCAAGGATTTGTCTGAGTGGCTTTTTGACTTGTTCGACAGAATATCGAGCATAAAAGTAAAGTAATATGAACAAAAAAACAGCAAACAATCCTGCAAAGATAGATGTGGCAGTAGATATTTTAGACAGTCGTTCAGGGATTTTCCAGAGTAATACATAGGACTCACCGTGCGGCCCTTCTGCATGATATGCATGATAGGAAATCGAATCATCGTTTCTTTCTACATCCATTTTGGCATACATTTGGCCATCTTGGTAATGGACGATATTGTCTTCTTTGTTTCCTTTGACAAAAACGATTCTCCCAATTCATTAACAATTTCGAACCAACCACCGTACTTATCTAGCAATTGCCCACTGATGTTATCAAAAGGGTATTGGTAAATATCCTCGCCATTGGTTTTAGCGACATCAAGATCATTTATATACCACTTCATTAACAGGTCTGTGCTAAAGAGCGATACGGCTACCGCCGCTATCATCAGAGCGCTGATCACCACATAATTTCGAAAACAGCCTTTTCAATGGACGTCTACCGGAAGAGCTATTTGCTTTTTTCAAATCGGTAACCCAACCCCCTAATTGTAATGAGATAAACAGGTTTTCTTCGGTTATCTTCAATTTTTTCCCTGATTTTACTTATGTACACCATAATTAAATTTTCATCCCCGATGTATTCCTCGCCCCATACCTGCTCGTAAATATGTGCTTTCGTAAACACCCTGCCTGCCTGTCCCATCAGCAGTTCCAGAATCCTGTATTCGTACGATGTCATTTCTTTTTCTATTCCGGACTTGTACAGTTGGCAGCTCTTCAAATCCAGCTTCACATCCCCAATTTCAATACATTCCTGCTCCTGCTTATCTGGCTTCGCAAAGACATCAATTCGTCTGAACAGTGCTTGAACTCGACTAACAACTTCAAGCGGGTTAAAGGGCTTGCCTACGTAATCATCTGCTCCAAGCTGCAAACCATAAATTTTGTCCATATCGTCAGACTTTGCAGAAATGAAGAGGAACGGAATCTGTGAGCTATGTCGCGTCCTTTTGAGCAATTCCAATCCATCCATCTGAGGCATCATAATATCGGCAATAACCAGATCGATGGACTCCTCTTGTAATATTTCCAGTGCTTCGATTCCGTTCCCGGCTGCAACCGTAGCATAGCCATTGCTGGTTAAATAGATGGTCAGCAGTTCCTGAATTTCGGCTTCATCATCTATAATGAGTATTGTTTTAATTTGTCCCACCCCTGATTGTGCAAGAAACAACTCCCACTCTACTTGCAGCTTAGTGGGAGTTGTTTCTACATTAGAATAGATTATCTGCGAACCGTGACAGCAATGCAGCCGCTTCTTGTTTTAGCATTGGCTGTTTCGAATTATAGTCGAATGTCCCGTCTTTGCCTTCGACAACTTCGAGCCCATATAATTGTTTCGCGATCACGAAGCGAACACCTTCTAGAGCCCAAGAATCGGTGTGACCGCTAATCGCAGCTTTTCCCGGTTTGGCGCCTGTGTGATTGAATGCCATACGCCATATAATAGTTGCTGCTTCCTGACGCGTCAACAGTTGCTGTGGATTAAACTTTCCATTCGCAGGAAGTGCAATGACTCCAAGCTGATAAGCTGCTTGTATTTCTTTAGCATAAGCACTACCAGAAATATCAGTGAAAGCAGGTTCATTCTTAGATGGTGCTATCCCAGACCACCGGATAAACCATCCGATAAACTGTTCTCGTGTAATCGCTTGTTCAGGCTCAAAGCGGTTGTCGCCGCTGCCCTCATCGATGACCCCCAATTGGCGCATGTGATAGATCGATGAAGCATACGAATGGTCTACACTAACATCCTGATAATGCTGCGGCTTCACCAATTTTTCGGACCAGCTATCTGCTTTTAAATTGTAATAAAACGCCTGAACATCACCGTTACTGTTCAATTTGAAAGCAGCTTTTGCGCCTTGCTCATCTTGAAAAAGCAGCGGTTCTATTTCATAAAGTACATGTTCTCCAAGCGATCTTTCACGATAAGCTTGCCGTCCTCTGAACGAATATGAGAGGTCCACATCCGATTCCGTAAGTCACTGTATGTGCCTTCGAAATCTGCCAAGGAGTGTTTCGATCGCTCAAGAGGAGCTTGTGATCCCCCTTTGCTCGGGTAATAATGATTCATGAACGCTTCCAACAATGGCGTACGAAACTCAAAATCTTTATTTGTGGTAACGAAAACGCCGACTTTTTCATTTGGAATCAGCCACATATTGCTATGATACCCTGCCATGTCCCCAGATTTCTCAATCATATATTGTCCGTTGTAATGTTGCTGACTGGCATATTCGAAGCCATAGGCCATGTTCGGTAGCTTTTCATGTATAGCAAGCTGAGGCTTATGCATTTCCGCCGCTGTTTCTTTTTTTAGGATCGTTGCATTTCCCAGCTTACCGTCAACAAGATGGGCCATCATGAAATTTGCCATGTCGGAGCCCGTAGATAACATTCCGCCGCCCGGATACTCTGTAGGAACCGTTGCGTACGTGGGAATAGCTTCGCCTATCTGATTGTAAGGCACAGCCAATTCTTTTGTTATTTCCGGAGTTAAACGTAAATAACTGTTTTCCATACCTAAAGGTTTAAAGATATGATCCTGTACATATGTACCAAATGGCTTTCCAGTCACTTGCTCAATGGCATAACCTTGAAATGTAAATCCTAGATTGTCATATCTGTAAAACTCGCCAGGCTTACGGATCACCATAGGTGTGTTATCCGATTCGGGATTCGAACGTCCCCCAAGTAAGCTGACAAATCTTTGTTTAAATCGATTTTCCCTTGCTCCGCTAATTGCATCACTGCTGTAGCGGTTATCACTTTGGAAATGGAGGCGACGCGGAACAGCGTACGATTTGGATCGACCGGCAGCTTCTTCTCCACATCCGCATAACCGTAGCCCTTATTCAATAGCACTTTGTCGCCTTTGACGACTACAAATGCAGCTCCAGCCATACTTTCTTTAATTTCAGGACGGTTAAAAAATTGATCGGCAAATTGCTCTACTTCTTTGGGATCTTGCGGACCTCCCCCCAGGGGTGCCGCCGATACTTTCGATAGTGAACCAATACCGCCTAGTAAGCCAGTTGCTACAGTGAAGGTCAGTGCAATGGCCGTCGCGCGCTTTGTAAACATGTTCATTCTTTGCTCACTCCTCTGTTTCAATTCTCAATATCATCAGAATACATGAGCAATCTTAATCCAGTTTCTATACAATCTTAATGTAATGTGAAATATGCAAAGCGCCAGGGTCTCACAACAGACAGAAGGGGTGTCACAGGTCAGTGGACCTTTTGGGTCACCCCTACGATATAAACCGATTCTTACTTTATGGTCATGACTTGCCCGCTTGTCATTGCAACTAATTCATCGGGTGCTAATTCAAATAATGCTTTGGGATATCCTGCTGCAGCCCATAAGGTTTTAATTGTAAAAGGTCAGGCAGGCTTTAATACCATTCAAAATTGGATTCATTTGGATAACGGATATTCCCCATTATTTTCTTAATACAAGCTGAATGACATGGCTTAATCCAATGTGCGTCTTTCTTGCCACACACTCTTGTTCGGCAGGAACAACCCAATTATATTCGATTTTTATTCCAAACTATCTTGATACGCTTTAATCCAGACTACGTCAAGGGTTTATATATCAACCGGTAAGTAGATAAGGAATAGGGCAGAGTCAACAAAATCGCAGTCGCGGTAAAATCCAAAACCAATTGGAGTACTTCTCGAAGGTTTTAAGGACTTCACCTTCCGTATGCGTCTTCCAGCACTGCAGATTCAGTTCCAGGGCAATGATGTAAGCAGGTTTCTTTTTTCTTTGCTGGTTGTATCGATAGGAGTATTGGATAAATTAGAAATGCTTAAAAAAAGACGCTTATTCCAATAAATCGTTTGCGCATCTTTAGAATTATAGGAGTTTACATCGAGCACAATAAATTCCTCGTTAGGGATGGAGCTTTCAAAAGTTGATAAGGAGATCGCCCTGTCTATCGATGGAATGTATACGTTTCATTAATAATGTATGAACTGCTGCTGGCTATCGATTTCAAATGCTGTTGAAGCTGTAAAATTGTTTATGTCTTACCATAGTCATCAAGAGATTCCGGAATAAGAGCAAGCTGTTGCAAATTCACATCATCCGTGAAGTAATACTGTAGAAGTTTTATTCTTTGTATTTCTTTTTTCAAGGTTCTCCTTAAAAAAAGATTGAATTTCACTAGCATTGCATAAACTTCGTTGAAGCATGTCAAAGCCAAGCTGCAGAAGCGTAATTGAAAATACAGGGCTTAGGCTCAATCAAAAAGGAATACGATTATAAATTTATATAGACTTATATACCTTTTACATTCATTATTTTATTTTTCCCCCGCAAGATTCTTTTGAAGCCCTGGCCAAGCAATATCAAGTGGGCCGGTCAACGATTCGTGAAGCCCAAAGCGCATTGAAAGCAATGGGGTGGCTGGAATATTCGTCATGTTGGAGGTACCTTCGCACGCAGACCGGAATACGATCCTACCGAGCAGGATCTTGCTCGGATGTCTCAATACCCTCAGCTTATGGAAGAGCATCTCATGAAGATGGAGATGGTGTTGAATGCTTAGATGTTGAGAAGATACTGCGAAGTATATTAAAAATTCAACGGGTCGAGGCCTTCTTACAGTTTCGACAACGAATCCAATATGGTTTCTATTCGGGTATCACTTAATTCATAATAGGTAGAATACAATAAAATACCTTCGATCAAAATATACAGAGCTTCCGATGTACTCTCCATATCCTTACCGTATAACTCAGTGAGAAACTGATGGATCGCGTTTTTCCATGTAGCGTATGCTTTCCTGACAGTACTCTTGATTTTATCATCATAGGGGGTCATAGTGTAGATTTGTATAAATGTATTATAGTAGTTATTATTTTGGTCAAAGGAAAAAATATCCCGGAATAACCATCCGATGCAACTGCGAGGATGAGACAAACGTGAACACTCTTTTTTATGCTCCTGCAGCCATGTCTGAATGAATTGAATGTGAATTTCTGTAAACTCATCGATATACGCCAATAGCAGCTTTTGCTTAGATCCAAAATAATAAAGAACCTTCGCATGGGAAACATTTGCTTTTGCTGCGATATCACGCATCGTGATTTTATTAAGCGGTTTGTCCTTGATGCACTGCTCAAAGGCCAGTAATATTTCTTTCCGCATATTATCCTTATTAACTACAAGTGGCACGCCCAACACCTTCCTTCCATTAGTATATTATATAACGAGTGTTCGATAATGCAAAAAAATAAGCAAAGCCATAGCTTTGCTTTCCCTATACCTTAGATACTCCGTCCATGCTGATCACTTCCAACATGGACGGATATTTCCATATAAGCTCATGAGTCCATTTACCCCGGTATCAGTGCAGGACTACAATCATATGTTAATTTCCGACTATCTTCATACGGGGGATAATGTTAGGGACTTTACATGATTTGAGATATAATGCTGGTGAAATTCTTGTTTCCATACCCCTTCGCAATTGTGTCTTCCATTATTTTTAGAATGGTTTCACTAAATTCGGTTTTGATGCCGCTGTCCCTCAGCGCTTGAACAATAGAAGCCAGCGCATTGGTCTCGATTCCTAATGTTGCTTCGTTTGCATCAATGAACTCGCCAGTGTAATGAAGCAGATCTGCAGATATTTGACGTAACGGAGAATCAAACGCCCAAGGCGAAATTGTTTTTGCCTGATTGACGTAGGCCTCAACCGGAATATCATTTTTTATACATAAAGCAACCCCTTCAAGCATAGAGAGCATCATTCCATAATGGGTATTTATTATTGCCAGGTCCATTACAGTCGCTCCGACAGCATTCTCGCCTAAATACTCGCTTTTTGCCGCCAATGCACTTAGCACATCTTTTGTTTTTGCAAAAGCTTCGGTTCTACCGGAATAAAAAATATACCCTGTTTCCTTTCCAACTTCCGCTGGGTAACATTCTATCGCAGAGTCTAAATATAAAGCCCCTTCTATAGTCAGCATTTTGTCAAGTTCGCATATCTCTTTCGGCGTGGAAGTAGTGGTATTGACAATGATTTTTCCTGATAGGCTCCCGGACGGTAAAGAATTAAGAATAGATTCAACAATTTTATGATTGGGCAGATTCAACAAGATAAAATCCGAATCCAATGCATCAGAGAGCTGTGATGCAAACTTTGCCCCGCGCTCTACAAAAGGTCTGGTAGCTGCTTCGTTCGTATCAACGACCGTAACCGTATGATTCTCAACGAGAAATGCATTTACAAGTGCGCTTCCCATGATTCCGCAGCCCACAACGGTAATTTTAGCCATAAAAAAACACTCCTTTTTTTATATTAACCAATTGGTTAATATAAAAATACCATTACTTTATGGTAACAGACGATGATATTAATCATGGCAAATACTTTTTCAAAAATTAAAGGTTAATCATTGCCTCAAATCTTTTAGAACCGGAAATAGGGTCGTTTAACAACGCTGCTCCTCTGATACCAAATAAAGAAAGAAGCCTGATATTTACCATAGTAATTAAAATCAAGCTTCTCTATTCGGTTCGACTGACATTAACATTTTACTTGTTTTGCCCGATTTTTTAACTACCGCACCATCTATTCTCTCTTCTTATTCCATATGAGTTTAAGTCCTTCAAAGCATGTTCAGACACTAAGATAATACTCTATAGAGTTTTTCATATGATTAACGAGTGCTATTACCTCGCTGTCCAGTCCTTCCCACTTATCAACATACTCTCCGCGATAGGCTTTTCTTGCTAAATAGAGTAAAGTCGCATGCTCTTTAGGCATCTGAGGTATAAGCCATTCTGCAGCTATGTCTTTTGATGAGATTTCACCAGCAGCCACTGTCAGCCAAATTCGTGCAAGGGTTAGAAGTAGCTATTATAAAGAAAGTGCGGGACAATTTACGTCTGAAGCTGCTTTAATTGTGCGTTCTGCGCAAGTATTTTTTGTTTATTCGATTAAAGTACCGAACTTATCAACCATTTTATTGAAAGCAACGTATAGGTACCTGAATTCGTTATCAGATTTATGCGTGCGGTAAAAAATCCAAAACCAATTGGAGTACTTCTCGAAGGCTCATACTGAAATGCATGAATCTGATGAGTGCGATCATCTCCGCCTTTACGGAAATATCTTCTTCCCTTTATTCCGAATTCACCCATGACTTCATAGCCAAGGTTTTCAAATTGGGCCGAGAAAGTATCCAATCCTCCGATATCCTTGACTACAAGCAAAATATCAGTAATCGGTTTTGCTTTTAAACCCGGAACAGAGGTACTCCCGATATGGAAACTGTTCACCAGATCATCTTGAAGAATTTGCGCAAAAAATTTGTGGATGTAAACCATATGCTATAATAAGCGTGATAAAACAACGGAAAGTTGAGGTGCACAGCATGAAAATTCTCATCATAGGAGGAACTAATTTTATCGGGCCATACGTGATTCGCCATCTTCATGCCATGGGCTATCATGATATAACCTTGTTCCATCGAGGCCAGGCCGAAATTGACATGCCTGCAACTGTAAAGCACATATACGGGGACAAGATGAATTTAGTACAACACAGGGCTGCATTTCAATCCTTGTCGCCCGACGTTGTCGTGGATATGATTGCTTACACAGAAAAGGATACCGAGCTCGTATTGCGTACCTTCCGCGGCATTACGAATCGGCTAGTGATGATCAGCAGTCAGGATGTTTATCGTGCCTATGGTGTAGTGAGGCAGGCTGACAAAGGATCATTAGAACCAATGCCTATTTCAGAGACTTCTGCTCTTAGAAATAATCGTCATCCATACCAAGATCCGGCCAAGGATCCCGATGATTGGTGCAATCTTTACGACAAAATACCTCTAGAAGAAATGGTCATGAACGATCCTTACATAAAAGCAACCATCGTGCGCCTGCCCGCAGTATACGGATCGAACGATCCGCAGCATAGGCTGTTTCATTATTTTAAGTTGAAACCATTACGTGACGGTCGATCAATTATATTGCTGGATGAAGGTTATGCAAATTGGCTCTGGACGCATGGATATGTGGAGGATGTCGCTTATGGCATTGCATTAGCGATAACGAATGAGCGCGCAATCGGGCGCCTCTACAACATAACAGAACCACAGACCAGAACAATGCTGGATTTCATACATGCGATTGGTAAGCAGTTGGATTGGAATGGCGAGATTATCCAAGTTCCGTCCGGCCACCTTCCTGATGAACTAGGTATCCCCTTGCGAACAGAACAAAACATCATCGTAGAATCCAATCGAATCCGGGAAGAACTAGGCTATCGAGAAGCTTTCTCCTTTGAGGAAGGATTGAAAAAAACGATTGCTTGGGAACTGGCTCATCTACCAGTGGAGATTGGTCTTGATTATGACAAGGAAGATGCGATGCTTAAAGAATTGCGCGAAGCTGGCGTGATCTGACAGATAATCATTCATGAGAAGACGGAGAGATCCTTAAAGAAACACAAGTCCAGCCAACGGAGTTCCAAAAAGTGAGGGCTGACCGGGAAGCCGTTCCGCGTCTGTACAACCAGACCGTGATCGTTGTACCCCGTCTCTTTCTCCGCTGCCTTCTTCCGGTCTTCTTCCAACACAAGGTGATGCCTCTTGAGGGCTTCCACCGTCTGTTGCGGCAAAACAACCGTCCGTAAAAGAGAGGAACAGCTATTGAATGGCACCCAACTAAATATATTCCGAAAAGAGTGGTAAGCATGAAGTCATATATCAATTGGAGATATACGATCACCATCTACAAAAAAAGTGATGAAAGGAGCGTGATAAATTAGAAAGAAAAAGGAGTAGAGCGAAATGATACAAAACAGAAAAGCAACCGTTAATGACTATGATATGATTATAAATCTTTGGGAAAGATCGGTAATGGCCACTCATCATTTTTTGAGTTTCAAGGATAAAGAGGAAATCAAAAAAGAATTACCTATGTATTTTCCTCATCTTGATGTACGTCTCTGGTATACCGAAGACTCTATCATTGGTTTTACCGCCATCAATGAAAATCACTTGGAAGCACTGTTTCTCGATCCCGATAAAATTGGTAAAGGGTATGGGAAACAAATTATGCAAATATGCATCAATGGTTTTGGGATCACGTCCGTTGATGTGAATAAACAAAATGAGAATGCGACAAGGTTTTACTTAAAAAGCGGTTTCGGAATAATCGGTGAAGATTTGACGGATGGAGCAGGCCGCCCTTACCCCATTTTACATTTGAAATACAATGAACAGCAGAAGTAATTTTTCTGTCCAGGCTGTCGAGAAATCGACAGCCTTTTAAATAACTATTGAATATCTTTTTTGACAGCACACAGAAGTTTAATGATTTTGCAATACATAACGTTACATAACTAATTAGGTGATTCAACAATTCTGTTAGAGGAACATCGATGGAATGACGGTGGAACAAAGAAGCATTACTCCAATCTAAGAAATGCTTTTTTGTTAGTTGAACCATTACGCTCCTTTGTAACATTCATAAAGTTCGAACACCCACAAAGAAGTCATCCTCTAAAGGGTATGGCTTCTTTGTGGTGTAGGTAGGAGTAAAATTCGCGCTCATTCAGGACAACACACTCGCTTCTGTTCGAGCTCTGAAATTGAGTTTATGCCGAATTTGAATTCGGGCATATTCATCGCTTAGTAATAGCGAGACAGCTTGCTCACCAATTGCAGTTTGATGATAATCCACACTTGGGAAACCTAATATTTCACTTAATGGCGTATTCTCCTCACCAATAATCTCGAAATCTTGCGGATAATTGTAGCCGTGCGTCTGGGCGGAAGCTATAATTCCTGCAGCGACTTCATCGCCATTCGTAAAAATCGCATCCGGGACGATCGAATCTCGAAACATGAGGTCGCCAACTCTTTTCCCATCTTGATAGTCGAAGCACTGGTCGAAGAACTGACCTTCATAAGCTTCGGCAATGGTTTCTTGATAAGCCTGAATACGTAATCGTGTGCTAAGACTCGATTGAAAGTCTCTTCCCGATGTGAAATGTATACGTTTATAACCTTTGTTCTTCAAATAAGTGAAGACTTCGGTATAAGCTGCAAATCGATCTGGGAACACAGATGGGACAAGCTCGATGGGGCAAGCCTCGCAGCATACGATTTTTCCCCACTCGGACAAAGCTAAGATCTGCTCAGGATGAAGTGTATGCGAAGTGAGCAGAATTCCATCGATCATTTTCTTTTTTAATAACGTAAGATAGTTACTTTCTATGTCGTTTTCATAATACGAAGGCAGCAAGAGAACTTGATAATGCAACTCATGCGCTTTCTTCAGAATGCCGTTAATGAGTTCATCATAACAAGAGTTATTGTTATACGGCACAATGACACCTATGGTATTTGTCTTCCCTTTGCTTAGCTTCACCGCGTTGCCATTCACCGAATAATTCAATTCCTTGATAACCGCCATGACCTTCTCTTGCTTGTCCTTGGCGACATAAGGATACTCATTGAGAACGCGGGATACGGTTGCAATCGAGACACCAGCCATTCTAGCGACATCTTTGATATTCGCCATAAGGATCCCCCTCTTTCTACACATTTGGAATCATTGTAACATGCCGATTTCTTTTTTAGAAATATGGTTTTGAGTGCTTGACTTGAAACGCATTTCATTCTTTACAATGGAAATATCAGCAGGATGATCCCTGTTTCTAAAAGGAGGTTAAGGCATGAGAACCTTTGCGTTCGCTTCGTATTCATTGTATTTTCTGGCAGGACTTGTCATTACAACGATCGGTTCTGTGATGCCGCAATTGCTTGCTCACTATGAGCAATCCTATACGGTTGGCGGGCAGATGGTATTCGTGAGTGCAGTCGGCTTTATTGCGGGCGTTCCAATTTCGGCATGGCTCATGAAAGTGTTGAAGAAGGAAAAATACGTACTCGCGCTCTCTGCGGTCGTCATTGCGATTGCGCAGTTCAGTGTATGGTCGCTTCCTCCATTCGGCTGGGTTGTGGCCTTAAATTTCTTGAATAGTGTCGGTGCAGCAGCAATTGAATGCGTTGTTGCGACATTGATGATGGAA
Source organism: Paenibacillus lentus (assembly GCF_042714055.1). Classification (GTDB taxonomy): domain Bacteria; phylum Bacillota; class Bacilli; order Paenibacillales; family Paenibacillaceae; genus Fontibacillus; species Fontibacillus lentus_A. The sequence continues at coordinate 15,337 of NZ_JBHGVC010000023.1, read as the reverse complement.
GTATTCGTGGGTCGTAGAGCTGTGGTGATGAGTTATCTTGAGGTCTCATTCGGGATCGGTGCGCTCTGTATGCCGCTCATCGCTAGTGTATTGATTGCGAATCAGGTTTGGCGGTATTCCTTCTTCGTGACGGCATGTCTTGGAATCGTTATGGCAGTCATATGGTGCTTCATCTCTGTTGCCAAGGAGGGAATGAAAGTCGCGGAATCTTTGGATGCCGGCACTGCACCGCCGCCGGTGTTCAAGACTAGGCGGATGAAGAGATACATTCTCTTCGCATTCGTCTTCTTGATTTTCATTTACAGCGGGATTGAGGGGAGTCTGAATCATTTCATGTCCTCCATCTTCCTGAATCATTTGGAGGTTACCCCCTACTACGCCTCGTTGAGTATTGGCTTGTTCTGGACGGCGATGGTGATTGGCAGGGCTGCTACAGGTTGGATTATTCGAAAAGTAAATTATGCGAGTTATTTGCGCTGGAGTATGTTCGGTACGCTCGTGGTGATCGTCATGTTTGCGTTATCGAGGGATGCAGTCGTCGGCTTTATCCTGGTCATCATGATGGGCTTAACGATGTCTGGTGGGTATTCCATCACGATGGTGTATGCGAATCATACATTTCCTGGCATGACGCGTCTCGTAACCAGCTTGATTACAGCTTTTGGCGGGTTCGGAGCCGCGGTATTCCCTGCACTAATTGGATATTCGATGGATCATTCAGGCGCGGTGTCCGCGCTGTGGTATATGGCTGGCTTCGCGGCTCTCTATTTGATCGTACTGCTGCTAGGAATCGGCAGATTCTACCGTAGTCAAATGAAGGTGACCTTAAATTAATGATTAAGAGGAGGGCTTGAACATGGATGTACGACTTATTGCCGTAGACATGGATGGTACGTTTCTTAATGACCGCAAGGATTATAATCGAGATCGCTTTCTGGAACAATATGCGCAGATAAAAAGAAAAGGCATTAGGTTTGTTGTGGCTAGCGGAAATCAATATTACCAGCTGAGGTCGTTTTTTCCAGGAATTGAGCATGAAATTGCTTTTGTTGCGGAGAATGGCGCTTATATTATAGACGGGAAAGAGGAAATATTCACAGGCCGAATGTCTGATGAGACGATTGCGAAGACGCTGGAGCTTCTAAAACACTATCCTTCCGCGAACATTGCACTATGCGGCAAACAAAGTGCTTACATGCGGTATGATGAATCAGACGACTATTACAACTATTCGAAACAATACTACCATCGATTAAAGAGAGTCGAGAATCTAGCGTCTATTGAGGATCAATTGTTTAAATTTGCCCTTCGTTTTCCAATTGAAGATCTGGATCAAGCACTTGTGAACTTGAAGCTTGAGTTAGGGGAGGAAGTTACGGCCGTATCGTGCGGTCATGGGGATGTGGATATTATTGTGACGGGCATTCACAAGGCGCATGGAATTCAGCTTCTTCAGCAAAGATGGCAGATTGCAGACGATAAGACGGCGGCCTTTGGAGATAGTGGCAATGATGTCGAAATGCTACGGCATGTACATTTTAGCTATGCGATGGAAAATGCGAGTGAACTCGTGAAAAGGACGGCGAAATATCAGATCGGTTCGAATAATACCGAAGCAGTGCTGGATACGATAGACCTGCTATTATAAATAAGCAACAGCAGCTATTAAAATTTATTGGAGGTAAAAGATAAAATGTTGACTACAGAGCTACAAACAGAACGATTATATTTGAGAAAAATGAAGCTGTCGGATTCGCCTAGTTTGTTTAAAATTTGGTCTGATCCCGATGTTACCAAGTTTATGAATGTTGATTGTTTTACGGATGAAAATCAGGCAAAAGAGATGATTAAGCTTCTTGATGAACTTTCTCAAGATAACAAGGCTATTCGCCACTCCATCATTGAGATGGAATCAAATGAAATTATAGGTTCTTGTGGTTACAATGCCATTGATTTTGAAAATGAAAAAGCAGAAATCGGATATGACATTTCTAAAGCATTTTGGGGAAGAGGATACGCTCCAGAAGCGATCAGTTCTTTGTTAAACTACGCATTCTCATCATTAAAGCTGAATCGAATCGAAGCAAAAGTAGAACCCGGAAATGTGAATTCAATAAAAGTCCTACAAAAGTTAAACTTTACGTTTGAAGGAACACTAAGACAGTATGAAAGAGTGAACGGAAAGTTTATAAATATAAATATGTATTCAAAACTAAAAACAGATTGATTTTGACGGTCAGCACTGACCTACGATTCGATGATGTTCATAAAATAAAGATGCTGGTGTTGTGGGCTCATGACGTGGCTCGAGAATTTAATTTAAAAAATACGTTACATATTAGACAAGAGGAGCTTGAGGTTAATGAGTGACTTGAATAACGAAAAAATACCGAAGGAAGCGATCCAAGCATTTAAAGTGGCAGAGGAGTTGCTTGGTAGTGCAATAGTCGGAGGATATCTATTTGGCTCTGCAGTAACTAGTGGCTTACGCATTAATAGTGATGTAGATGTCCTAGTGGTTGTAAATCAAAGTTTGACTGAAGTCATTCGCAGAAAACTAACAGACAGACTCATGCATATATCCGGAAAGATAGGAAATTCAGATTCTGTGCGACCACTTGAAGTCACGGTAATAAACCATGGAGATGTTGTCCCCTGGCGATACCCACCAAAAAATGAATATATCTATGGGGAGTGGCTCCGGGATGAGTTTGAGAATGGACAAATTCAGGAACCAACGTATGACCCTGATTTGGCTATTGTTTTAGCACAAGTGAGAATGAATAGCGTTTCTCTTTTTGGTCCTGATGCTTCTGATATATTTGAACCCGTGCCGATGACAGATATTCGAAGGGCGATTATGGAATCTTTGCCAGGATTAATCGAGGGCATCAAGGGCGACGAACGAAACGTAATTTTAACCCTTGCACGTATGTGGCTGACCGTGGCTGTTGGCGAAATCTCATCAAAAGATATAGCAGCGGAATGGGCTATACCTCAGTTGCCTAAAGAGCATGCGACTTTACTCAACTTAGCAAGAAAAGCCTATCGCGGAGAGTATGTTGATAAGTGGGAAGGAATGGACAACGACGTAGTAGCACTCGTTAATTATATGAAAAACTCTATAGAGTCTTATCTTAGTATCTGAGGACGCTTTGAAAGATTTAAAACATGTGAAATGAGAAGAGATTGTGAAGAAATGATAGGAGGAGTTTTACATATGCCAATCAACTTTCATGATGAACAAAACAGACAGACTTATGCAACAAGAAACGCGGATGAATCCTGGAAAGCTTTAATAGAAAATACGGTAGACGTAACAAATAAGCGGATTGCAGATATTGGTTGTGGAGGTGGCATTTATACAAAGGCTCTGATTGAGATGGGGGCCTCTCATGTCATGGGTGTGGATTTCTCGGATGAGATGTTAAAAGGAGCGGCCAATAACTGTAAGGGCATTCCCAATGTCACGTTTCTGCGAGGTGACGCTTACGAATCAAACCTCCACGCAAATGACTTTGATATTGTATTAGAAAGAGCACTCATACACCATTTGAATGACTTAAATGCTTGTTTCACTGAAGCTTATCGCATCCTTAAAAAGGACGGTACTTTCCTTATTCAGGATAGAACCCCAAAAGATTGTTTACTGTCCGGGGATAAAAATCACATTAGAGGTTATTTTTTTGAAAAGTTTCCTCAATTAATTGATAAGGAAATTTCCCGCAGGTTTGGTTCAGAACAAGTAGAGCAAGCGTTGGAATCAAGTGGATTTCGGCTAGCTAAAACGGTTGCACTCTGTGAAACAAGACGTGTTTATCATGACTTTGAAGAATTAAATAAAGACTTATCGTTAAGAACTGGACGTGCCATTCTCCATGAATTGACAGATGTAGAACTTCGAGAATTGATATCATTCATAGGAGATAAGCTCGATGATCATCAAGTACCAATCATTGAGAAGGATTCGTGGACGGTTTGGTTTGCTATAAAAGAATAATTTCTACGCCAATTGCAATTTACTTCAATAATCATCGGCTGGCTTTCGATCTCCCTGGTTTAAAAAAGACGGAATCAGATGGTCTTTAAATAATAATGATTCAATGATGGTGTAATGCCCAAAAACGGTCGTAATGAAGTCGAAGCCTTAAATAAGCGAGGAGGAAAAGAAATGAAGATCACAATAGTAGAATACGATTCCAATTGGACAACCGAGTATTTAAAAGAAGAACAAGCCATTAAAGAAATTCTTCAAGATGATCTGGTGAACAGTTTCCATATCGGGAGTACCTCAGTTCCGGGTTTAAAAGCAAAACCGATTATTGATATTTTGCTTGTAGTCAACGATATCGGAGGATTGGATAATTTCTCAGCCCAATTTGAAAATCTTGGCTATGAAGTCATGGGTGAATTCGGAATAAAAGGAAGAAGATACTTCCGTAAAGGCGGAGATGATCGCACTCATCAGATTCATGCATTTCAGTATGATCATATTCAAGAAATCGAAAGGCACCTGTCGTTCAGAGATTATCTTCGTCAAAATCCGAAAATATGCAAGGAGTACGGAGATTTAAAAAGCGAATTAGCCGACAAATATCCAACCGACATTGAAAGCTACGGCGACGGTAAAGACGATTTTGTTAAAAAAGTCGAAAAAGAAGCGCTCAAATGGCATTGGAAAATTCGCTGAAATGACAACATACTTAAAGCCGCTGTAAGGCTTAAAAGTCGGCCTAAATGGGTCGACTTTTTGGTATGCCGTGAATAGCTTCGGTATACTGGCCCTTTCATAGATTCTACTGTATGCAATGGCAGACTATCTCATTGGTCTCACCATCATATTAGTAGAAAGCGGGAATACACTGTGAGGTATATAGCAACCAAACAGAACCATATTAAAAGATAACCCTTATAGATCAAGGTATAGACCATCGCGACGAATGAAAACAAAGTAACCTATGTTCCCGCACACGGTGCATGTGGAGTGCGTGGTAGGAATGCAACGAATAGATACGTAGAAAATCCATTGTTTTCAACACTTTGCGGGTTTTATGACATTCACAAAGGATGACGCAGATTTCAAAAATAAGGTGCTGAAGGACAAAATTGAGGTTTCAGTTGTCCTGGATCTTGGTTTGACTCGAGTGTGTAGACATGTATATTTTCATGTAATAAGGAAGAGGACGTCTTAAAGTGTATTTAGACGTTCTCTTCTTTGCATTAAGCCAACACTATTAAGGGACATTCTCAATACAGGACTCTCTAACTGGGCGTTCTTTTTTTCATATAGATACTTTTTAAAGGCGTTGATCTTGTACCAGGCAATATTGAACTATCGGCAGTCAAAGTCTCCCTGGTAAATGCCCTTCGATTCTTGATAAGTTTCACGCTTATTCTTGTCGAATGGTTGTCTAGATATTGTTGAGAATGTGGTAATAAAATGATGAAATACGCTGTGTAAACTTGGCGTATTCTGTCATTTCACAGTATTTGACTGGCGAAGATGGTCGAAGGAGAGGGGGGAGAAAGTTACTAAGCATGGATCAACGGCCTGCACGCCCGCGGTATTTACCCAGTCATCTGGAATTCCGCAAGATTTCGATGATGTTGAAGGGCCGCTGGGTTAAGCCAATAGCAATGTCTATTCGCTTGTGCCCTATTGGCAGATGATCTTGCTGCTGACAAAGAAATTTCGGGAAATGGAGGAGAATCTTGCAATGAAACGAAAACGCAGTGTAAGCAAATCTTTGCTGTCTCTCTGCCTGGCAATTATGCTTGTCTTGCAGACGGTGACGTTCTCTGGTGCTGCATATGCGGATAGTGCGCCAGGCGGTTCCGGGACAGCAGCAGAGAGCGAATTTGGCCTGCCGGACGCGGCCGAACCGTCGGTGACTGAAGCGGTGTACGATGCGCAGGCCGCCGTCCCGATGGCCTTAACGGCTGGTCCAGTGGACAAAACGGCGGTGTTCATGAGTGTGAACGAGCCTTTTCCGCTGGAGGTGGTGCAAGATAACCAAGCTGTTGTTCCCGGCGGCACCATCCAGGGCAGACAGCCATTCACGCTCAAGTCGGAAGGTCTCAAAGTGCCAGTGAATGGTGATGACGCTGATCCGACTAATGCGGATCCCGACCTATACATTCAGAAGGGCGACTGGATCGAACTAAAAAGGGATGACTACTTCGAGGAAGTGGCGTTGCCAACAGCTACCAAAACCTTGATGGCAACAACTGAATTTGGCGCGAAACAGCTTGGCACTGCCTATTTCACCCCGAATAGCATCAAGATTGTGTTTAATGGTGACGATTGGTTTTTCAATGGTGTTGGACGAGCAGTTACCTTCGGCTTTGAAACCACCGCTAATTCGGATGTAACGGGCTTAGGTTATGACGAGTCAAAGCCTATCTGGATTTTCGGGGGAGCTTACCAGCTAAAAAACCCGGACGTCACAGCGGCATACAGCATCAATTTGACAGGAAACAACTGGCCAAAGAATGGAAGCTGGACTTGGTGGTATCTGACTGTGCCAGCCTATCAAGATGGTTATTTGACCTTCCAGTCTACTCCATCCTCTTTTGATGTGCTTGATGCAACAATCAAGCTGCCGCTAGATGAGATGACGTTTTATTCGAAGCCTTCTGATTACCGTATGGTCTATGTACCGGGATCCTTCAAGGTAAACGGCGATACGGTAGAGCCAACCATTGATGCAGAGGGCGGTCTGAGTTACACCTTCCCGCTAGGGACAGGAGTGGATCCAAAGGTCGAGTATCAAGCATGGTTTCATAAGGATTTGTATTATAAAGAGTATCGGGGTGTGGCATTAGATCCCGGTCGTAATGGAGGACAGAATTTTAACCCAAGTGTACAACTGAGGGATGCGGGTGCTAATGTAAAAGCTAGTGCAGTACGGGAAACGTGGATTGCACCCGACTGGATTCAAGCTAGCGCCTCTTATGACCATCCGAATAAAACCATTACATGGAAAGTCATTGTTAACCAATATAACAAAAAAGGGTTAAAGGACTTTACTATCACAAATGTATTACCTGATGGGCTGGAATTTGAATCAGCTACATGGCAGACATGGGTGGATGGCGTTGCATCTGATGTGGAAACGATTATACCAGTTGACAACAGTAAGTATTCTTTTGGCGATATTGACGGTAAAGTGGAACTAATCATTAAGAGTAAAGTTCAAAGCGGTTCCACCTTCAGAATCGACCCACGCGCCAACTGGAATTTGGATACACCAGATGGCATACAGAACAATGATGTAGTGACCGGTACAAGGCCTAACGCAGTGACTGATGAGGCAACTGTCACCATTGGGGCTCACACTTTTACAAAATCAGCCTCTATTGCGATGGCGGATTATAACCTAGGCGGCATCACCTGGACCGTCAATCTAACGCCACAGTATGCCCTGCCAAATGCGGCGGTATACGATGTGCTGGTGCATGGCGGAGATTTGAACGTCTTGGACAACGCTGTGGATGAAACCGGCGAGGTGAGCGCGGAAACAATTGCGAAAATCAAAGCAAATGTTAATGATGCACAGCTTTGGAAGAAGTATCATGCGGGAACCTTGAAGGGTGTGACCAATGCGAACGGCTTGACCTTGAAGCCTATTCCTTTGACAGTGAACGGTGAAGTGGTGGCGGATTTGATCAAGGTGACCGGATACAACACCGACAAAGCTACATCCTTCAGTTTCCGTGCACTTGAAACCAACCTGGATGTCCTCTTCAGGCAGGATATTAACGCAGGGAAAACACGCTGGAATCGGGCTTTGCTCTTTGACGGCGAAACCATAAAACAAGCGCAAAACAGTACCAACCTTCACCTCCGTATGCTGAACAAGGATATGCTTACGGCATCCTATCCTATTAAGAAGGATGGGACGGCTGACACATGGTATACCCCGAACGACGTTCAGCGCTATATCGGTTGGGATGGTTCTTCAAGCGGCGACGAATACACCTTGGCCGGTTATGACCGTACAACAAAGACCGTAACCTTCCGCCTAGGCGTCAATATGCCGGGCTACAACACGGTCGAAATGGCGAAGGACGGCGGAAATCGGGTTATCACCAATGTGAAGCTCGTGGATACCTTGCCGGAGGGCTGGGAATTCGTTCCTTTTGCAGATGGGAAGAACTATGAGCTTTATAAGGGCTATTCGGACAATGGCAGCGGCACCGGCTATGGGGTTCGAAACAACGCTATGTCAATCATCGAGCCGAACGACCCTGCTCATGTGGTAAGTTTCTCCCATAGCGGCAACGTAGGCACCTTCACCTTCTCTGAGCTGGAAGGCCCTTATGTCATTCTGGTGAAGGCAAGACCTTCCAATGCGGCTCTGGAGAAATATTTAGAGGAATATACTACAAACGGTACAGACAGGCAGGTGCTGTATAACAAAGCCGACCTGCATATGACATGGGGCGGGGTGGAAAAGGTCCTCACCGAACAACGCAAAGTGATTGTACCTATTCAGACCCTGGGCAAGTCGGTAACTAAGCCAGTTCCAGGGGTGCTTGAATGGACAGTGAACTATACCCCGCCATTCAACATGAAGCAGGGCGTTTATTTGCAGGATACCCTGGGTGCAGGTATGAATCTGCGCTACGATGTAGACGGGAAGCTTGTGCTGACAGCGCCTAGTATGGCAGTTTATCCTGCTAAACTGACTGCCAGCGGTGCTCTGGAAAGAGAGGGCACAGCACTTGACCTAAGCGACCCGAATGCTGAAGTTCAGGTAGAAGCTGCACCAGGCGCGGGAGGCACCACAGTTCTAAAATTCAAAATGAACGACCCTAATAAGTTTTACCAGTTTGTGTACCAAACAGAGGTTGATCCATCTAAAGCGAAGGCCGGAGACAAAGTGGGCAACGAGGTAAAGCTGGAGGGCGATGACAAGCTTAAATCTGTCAGCGCCAGAAGCGAAAGCACGCTTGACAATTCGGACGTAGCCGGCAGTTCAAGCTCCAATGCCCTGCTTCCCCTGAAAAAGGAAGATCCCAATGGCAATCCGTTGAAGGACGTAGAGTTTACGCTGTATAAGAAAGACGACGGAACTCAAATCGTTAAAGGAACAACCGATAGCGGAGGGAAACTTAATCTGTTTTTCCGAGATCCAGGGTATTATGAGCTGAAGGAAACTTATATTGACACAAATACTTGGCTGCCAACTACAAGAATTTATCAAGTATATGTAGGAAATACGCCAGGAAAGCCCATCTGGGTAGACGGCATAAAGGTAGACACGAATAATCCGCTGGTTGTGCCTACGCCGGCGCAAGGAAAGCTGACCATCAGCAATGAGGTGAAAGGAAACGGCAGCGATTCTTCCAAGGATTTTGAATACACCGTGACCTTCACCGGCGAAGGCAAGGACGGAGAATACACCTATACCTACAAGGAGCCGGACGGTACAACCGGCACCGGCAAGATCAAGAGCGGAGACAAGATTACCCTCAAGCACGGAGAATCTGTGACGCTCCCGGCATTGCCTAAGGATCTGGTCTATACCGTAACCGAGGCCGATTATACGACCGTTGACGGTTATACGACCACACCGGAGACGAGAGAGCTGTTCGGCACAATCGAGAATAACGGCGACCACAAAGCAGATTTTGTCAACGAGCGATTCGTTAGCGATCTGACCGTCAGCAATACCGTCACGGGGGACGGTGCAGAACCGGACAAGCCGTTTCAGTACACGGTGACCTTTGACGGTACAGGAAAGGGTCAAGAATACAATTACGAGCATTCAGACGGCACGACGGGCAAGATCAAATCCGGCGATACCTTCGAGCTCAAGCATGATGAGACCTTTAAAATCAAGGATCTTCCAGAGAATTTGAAGTATACGATTATCCAGGAAGGTTACAAGAACGACGGCTACGCGACCATCCCTGTGGAATTGTCTGATGAGGGAGTCATGGCGCGCGCCGATCGCGAAGCGGACTTCACCAATGAACGGACCGTCAACAAGCTGACGATTAGCAACACGGTCATGGGCAACGGCGGCGATAAGACGAAGGAGTTCGAGTACACCGTCATCTTTGAAGAAGCAGGCAAGGATGGAAGCTACGCGTATACGAAGTCGGATGGCGAGACGAGTACACCGGGCACGTTCAAGTCTGGCGAATCCTTCACACTCAAGCATGGAGAGACGCTGGAAATTGTAGGTCTGCCTAAGGATCTGAAATACACAGTTACCCAGAAGGACTACACAGCCGACGAATACGTGACCATTCCAGAGGAAAGGTATTATACCGGAATCATGGAGGGCAAAGATGAAGATGCCCCGTTCACGAACGTGCGAGTCTTGAAGGGCGGCCTGCTAATCAGCAACACGGTTAAAGGGAAAGACGACGACAAAAAGAAGCCGTTCAAGTACACGGTAACCTTTACAGGCGAGGAAGCGAACGAATCCTACGCCTATGAGAAGTCGGACGGCAGCAAGGGCACGATCAAGAGCGGAGAGACCTTCGAGCTTACAGATGGCCAGACGTTCGTTGTGCAAGGACTTCCGACGTATCTCGAGTATACGGTGACCCAGGATGATTATACGGAAGACGGCTATGTGACGGATCCTGAAGGTTTCGTTCATGCAGGCGCCATTCCGGAGAAAGAAGTGGCCAAGGCAGACTTTGTCAATACCCGTCCGTATCTGGAAGGCGTGCTGCGTGACAACAACACAGGCCAAGAAATTCCGAATGCCAAAATCATCGTGACGAACAAGAAGACCAACGAACAACAGACGATTTGGACGAATGAGAAGGGTGAATATTCGGTCCCAGCTACAGCGGATACCGACTATACGATCACGTATACGAAGCTGTACCAGGTAGGCGGGAAGGATGTCCCTGTCGAGTTCACGCAGAAGGCCAATGTAGACAGCAGCGTGACAGACGAGACCGTTCCGGCGGACATTACGGCGGTAGGGATCGTTCTGTTCAAGCAGTTGGATGGAACAACAGTGCTATTCAACGAGTCGCTTACCAGCAATATGTATATCTATTTGAAGGACAAGAACGACAAGTATATTGAGGAGAACGGGAAGCCCAAGGCGTTTCCGATGGCTTCGAACGGCACCTTCTCAGTGGAAGATCTGAGCGAGCAGAAATACACCATGGAAGTTCGCTATAAAGCTGAGACCGGCGAGGAACTGCTCTTCAAAGTGACGCAGCTGAACGTGAAAGCAAAGGGAGAGCTGAATATTTCCGAGGAATTGGTCGACCCATACGGTACGGTTTATGATGAGACGACAGGAAATGCCGTCACTGGCAAGAAAATTGACGGAGCCAAAGTTACACTGTATTATGCGGATACGCAACGGAATAGAGATAACGGCCGCATTCCGAATACGAAAGTAACGCTTCCTCCGATTCCGGGCTTTGTGCCCAACAACAACGACAGCCCAGAGCAAGATAGCGACGCAAATGGCTTCTATGCGTACATGGTGTTTCCTGAAGCGGATTACTATCTGATCGTAACGAAGGACGGATACGAGACGCACAGGAGCGATACGATTTCTGTCGATTTTGACATTGTAAAATACGACGTGCCAATGAAGCCGATCCGTTCCGGTGGCGGCTCCGGCGGCAACTCCGGCGGCAACTCCGGTGGCAGCTCCGGCGGCAACTCCGGCAACGGCAATAGCGGAACCGACAACGGCAACAACGGAACCGGCAACGGCAACAACGGAACCGACAACGGCAACAACGGAACCGACAACGGTAACAACGGAACCGATAACGGTAACAACGGAACCGATAACGGTAACAACGGAACCGATAACGGTAACAACGGAACCGATAACGGTAACAACGGAACCGATAACGGTAACAACGGAGCCGACAACAGTAACAACGGAACCGGCCACAGTAACAACGAGCTGGATAATGTTCCAAAAACAGGAGATAATAGCATATCGCCAATCTTCTATATGGCTTTGGCTCTAATGTCCTTGATTGGAGTAGGGTTCTGTCTGCTTAGCAGCAGGAAGAAAAAACACATTTAGTAACAGGAAAGGCGGTAAGAAAATGAGCAATATTAAAAAAATTCTTATCGCCTTTTTCACTATTCTGCTGGTTTTTTCTCTCGTCAATCTTGCGAGAATTCTCCTTCGAGATTATGAGGAACATCGGCAAATGAAAGAACTGATAGAAATCCGGGAACAAGGCGAGGGTGCTGCAACATCCTCACCTTTTATCATGAAGGCGAATGGGCCAGTTATGCTCCCTGAATTTCAAGAGCTTTACAAGAGAAACCCGGACATCGTCGGTTGGCTGAAAATTGACGGCACCCGAATTGATTACCCGATTATGCAGAACCAACAGGATGCGGAATACTATCTCAATCATGATTTTGATAAAAAGAAAAATAAAAACGGACTCCCTTTTTTAGATGAACACAGTCGGATAGACGGCTCAGACATTTTGCTGATTCATGGACATCACATGAAAAACGGCGTGATGTTTGCAGATCTTATGAAGTACAAGAAAGAAAGCTATTATAAGGATCATGCTACGATCCGGTTCAGTTCGCTTTATGAGAAGGAAGAATATGAAATTGTTGCCGTTATTCTCTCAAAGGTTTATCTTAAAACGGACGACGTTTTTAAATACTACCAGATTGAGAATGTAGGAACATCCGCCGAGTTTGACTCCTATATTCAGAACATCAAAAAACTAGCTCTTTACGATACGGGCGTAACAGCCCGGTATGGCGACAAGCTTATTGTACTGTCTACGTGTGAATACTCTACCGAAGAAGGCCGGTTAGCAGTGGTCGCCCGAAAGCGTAATTGACGATGTTGAAATACGAAGTCAAGCTGATTCATATCACGTTCTCCCTTGGAGGGCGTGATTTTTTTTGAGTAGGTCGGCTATATGACCTGATTGCTTTGCAAGAAACAGTTAAGACAACGCCTGTATTGAGGCCTTTCTACAAATCCCTTTTTTAATAGAAGAGCAAAGTATCTTAATAGCCCTTCTAGCGAAGGGTTTTTATATCGTTTATACTGATAAGATCAATTTACTTCTTAGGGAGTTGTCTAACGAGCCATGATAAAGAAAGAAATCGCGCATATACGCAAGCAATTTAAGCTGGATCACGATATGCTGAACATTTACGACATTCTCAACGTGTATATTATGAAGGAAAGCAACGAAATCTATCATTGGGAGCGGCAGCCGTTTGCCCTGTTGGACAGAGAGAAGCAGGAGCTGTATATGAGCAATTTCAAGAAGCTGCTGACGGGTGAATTGGATCAGAAGCTGTTCGAGTTGAAGTTTCAGCAGGAAGAAGTGGAAGAGCCGACGCGGGTGCTGCTTCACCAGGCTTTGGTGACTGGTGATCCGGAGGAATGGCAGGATCTGATGCTGCTGTTGGTGGATAAAATGCTGGCGGATGTCAAATATGAACGGGATACGGTAATCACGTTCGTTCGTGGACAATACTACCAGCCGTCCAAGGACAGGAATAAAGAAACCGAGGAGAGCGAGAAGGACGAAGTGTTCGCGCATCCGTTCATTCTGTGCAGTGTGAATTCCACGGAGCAACAGAGGAAAACTCTTTTGTTTGATTATGTAGAGAGAGAATTTAAGTACAATGTCAATGTAGATCCGATCATCAAGCTGAGTTCGCCGGAGCAAGGGTTCTTTTATCCCAGTGTGACGGACGGTTATTCCGATGTAAACCGCATTCTGTATTGTACGGGAAAAGCGAATGAGCCGAATCCGCATTTCATCGAACAGGTCTTGAATGCGGAAAGATCCGTAACAGCACGGGAGGAGAGAGCCATCTTCGAAGACATCGTGAAGGAAGTGGCGGGCGAACAACTGGACGCGACCACCCTTGCACATGTGTATGAGGAAATCCATCGGGTGATTGAAACCCATGAGGAGGAGGAAGAACCTCCGAAGCTGGATTATAAAGATGTGGAGCAAGTGCTAACGGTAAGTGGTGTTGAGAACGTGACGACTGAAAAAGTGGAACGGGCGTTTGAAACGATCGTCGACGATAAGAACTATGAATTGAAAGCGAATAGTATTATGCCGAAGTTTACGTCAAAATCGATTAAGATCGATACTAAGGTCGCCACAATTTCGGTTAGTCCGCAGGATTTAAAGTATGTGAGACAGGTGAATTATCAAGGGAGACGATGTATCCTGATTGAGGTTGACGAAGATGCTGTTATCGAAGGATTTACGCTCAGTACAGAGACGATATAGTATCGATTGACCCTGATGGTTTTCTTGAAAATAATTGTTTCTAGCGACAGTCAAAGGAAGTGTAAACATTGAATGTAGAAATGGTTATGCAGGAACTTGAAGCTCTAGGCAAAGAGCGAACCAAGAAGATTTATTTATCCAATGGCGCACACGAACCGCTTTTTGGCGTGGCTACAGGGGCAATGAAGCCCATCGCCAAGAAAATTAAAAAAAATCAACCTTTGGCCGAACAGCTTTACGCCACTGGAAACTACGATGCCATGTATTTTGCCGGTATAATCGCAGATCCTGAAGCAATGACTGAAGCGGATTTTGATCGTTGGATGGATATGGCTTATTTTTATATGCTGTCCGATTATGTAGTTGCAGTAACCTTGTCAGAAACAGATATTGCACAAGAAGTTGCCGATAAATGGATCGCAAGCGGAGAGGAGCTGAGAATGTCAGCGGGCTGGAGTTGTTATTGCTGGCTGTTGGGGAATCGTCCGGACGGTGAATTTTCCGAAGGGAAAATAGCCAATATGCTCCAAATGGTGGAACGAACCATTCACGATTCTCCCGAACGAACGAAATACGCTATGAATAATTTTATGTACACGGTGGGAGTATCCTATGTGCCGCTTCATGACCAGGCTCTCAAGACCGCAGAGACAGTAGGCCCGGTAGAAGTGAATCGGGACAAGACAAAAAGCAAGTTTCTGAACGCTGCAGAAAATATTCAAAAGGCAGTAGCTAAAAGCCAACTTGGTTTCAAACGTAAATATGTACGGTGTTAATACGATTTTAAAGAGGGCCGTCTCCAAGTCATGCGTCGATGACTATGGGGATGGCTCTTTGTGGCGAAGTGCCAAATGGATTAGAAGCTATTCATTAATAAGAATCTCTAACGCTTCAATAATCATGTCATTTATACTTGTTTGACGTTCTTCCGATGTTGTTTCTTCACCGGTAATCACATGGTCACTCACTGTCATAATGCTTAAGACGTCGATATTGTCCACCAGAGTGAAGGAAAGGATTTACCTTGATTTTCTGAAAGATTGTCATTGAATACGTAATGCCGCCCATTTGAACTGTGACCCGTAAGATG
>NZ_JBHGVC010000022.1:0-42943 GCF_042714055.1 Paenibacillus lentus | reverse complement strand
GTTACTTTAGGCTTTGACTGGACTGGTGCCTTTGGTAATCATCACTTCCAAATTCTTCACATTGCCGTTATAGATCAGATCAATGTGACACAGATTGTTCTTCTCATCGATCACATAGTTCATGTCATCGCCGTCATGAATAATTGAATTTATGAAACCGCGCTTGGCCAGCCACATGCTCTTCTGGCTGCTCGGATTGTTACTGAAAAATTTAATGATGTTCTCATGCTTGAAGTCGGCCGTCTGGAAGCGAAGAATTCGCTCTATGTATGTGCTGACCAGCGTTTTGTAAATGGAGTCGAACCCGTCCTCCGACGCAGCCAGACTTCTCGCCTTATACACCGTAATCCGACGAATATCTTTGCCTTGCAGCTGAGCGTTCTCCGATGAGAAAATAAAGCCGAAATTTTTCCGGTTGATCGAATCCTTGATCGTATTCGTGAAGCCGGTAATTTCCTTCGCCATCGTCGTGACCGCCCGCAGGCTATTCTCGCCAGCTTCAATATCAAAACGAACGCCCGGGAACTCTTTGCTCGTATTCTTAAAGGATTCCTTCAAATACTCCGGACATTGGTATGAGGCAACGATTCCCGCAGCTACGTACGACGCTCCTACATAGACACCCTCGATCCAGAGCTTGAGAATGTCTTCCTTCTCTCTGGAAAGCTGAGCACCATTCTCGGTTTGAACCATACGGCTGTCGATCACCACGCCCGACTTTTCCTTCGGAATAACCGTAAAGTTCGGAATGCACGGAATGGCATATTCGCTATACTCCTTACGGATGAGCGGCGCGCATTTATCGATGTATTTGTCGATGCCTGCGGTAGCCATATTGTTGAACGTCGTCTCTTCTCCCGATTCAAAGCTGAAGAAGATTTGAACCTTGAAGTCTTTGACGACTTGCATGAGCATCGATAAGGATTCCATGGTGTTGCCATCCTGCTTGGCAATCTTCTCATTACCCTTGAAGCGCTCGCGAGTGACCTTTACCTTGCCGGCGCTCTCCAGCTCTACGGAAGGGACGATGCCGAACCAAATCGTATCTGAGAAGTCATTCTTGGAGTTGACCGTGTTCAAATAGGTCTCCAGACGAGGGATATTGGCGCTTTTCACGATCATATCCAGCTTCGAGTTCGTCACGAGAAGCGAAGGTGCCATTCCCTTGTTCTTAACCGCATATTGATCAAAAAACATTTTGACGCCGAGAATTTTCTCCACCAACGGCTTGACCGTTTTGACGAAATCGTCCTTTGCCGTTTTGTAGAACTCCAGATAAGTGTTGTAGTTTTGCACCTCAGTCTCAAGGTTCACTTCCGTGCTGACTGCCGGCAGCGGGCTGAATGTGCGGACAACCAAATCCTTCACATAACCGGACGGAGCTTCCGTAATCGAGTTATAGTCATCTTCAAAAACCAGTGCTAAACCATTGGAGCTGTTCTCATCCAGCAGCACGAGCTCCGTGCTCTCGCCCTTAGGGGCTTCGATAATTTTTAACTCGCCGCTCTCCCCGATCGTCAGCATACCGATTTGCACCGCCTCGGCATCGTTCTCCTCATTCGAGCTGCCCAGCAACAGCCGCGTCTTGATATCCTCGATCGCAAGTGGAAGCATAGCCATCACGTTGTTGTAATTGGCACTCGCCTCTTCGAACATGGCGTTCAGCTTGTCGCCCATATCCAGCCTCTTCGGATCCTCATCGTCCAGTTTCTCGTATTGTCCATACATGTAATGGATTTCCTTACGAACCTGGCGAATGTCATCCATGACCTTCTTCGGCGAAATCATGTCGAGCAAATGCTCAAACTTGAAATCGACGTTGGTCATCCCTTGGCTCCGTTTCGTGTCGATCAGCGTAAATAGCATTTTCAGGAAATCATTGTGTTGATCAATCCGAATCTCGGAAATTGCCTCCTCGGCAATTCCTTCGGGCTTCTTGAGCATGTAGACGACCTTTTGATTAGCCGCATTGAAAAATGAGTACACCGTCGGCGAGAACTTGTCCAAAAATTCATCGAAGCTCCGCACTAAAAGCTGGCTGTTGATCTCCTTGATTTTGTCGTCGCTCAGACTATCAATGCCTTTAACGTCGCCCACAATGGTGATCAGGTCCAGCTTCTCGGGATTGATCTCTTCGAACAGCATCGTTCGATTGGTCTGATTGATAATATCCATTGTCGTTATTCCTCCTCCCGTTTCTAAAAAAGCGCAACCGGCCTGATGAAGACCCCGGATTCTTTCCCATGCCGGACGCTTGTACTACTGATTTTTTTCGACAGTATCCGACTATTGTACGGGATACCTGAGTCGTATGACCGGGACGAGTTTCACTGTACCCGGGTCTCGAGGGTAATATTAAACATCGTTCATATCAATTGTCAATATCTTGAATTGATGATGGATATAGGGACTTAAGAACCTTTCATCCATATCTTCAAGGGAAATATATCCAATCAAAGACCTATTTTTTGGAATAATATACAATAAACAAGACCCAATTCCGATATAAGTTTAAATATACATATTTGAGCGACTATTTTCGCTCTATTTCAACACTATATAGTACATAAGGCGGGTATCGGTAAATGAGGCAAAAAAAGCAAAAACAAACTCCAGGCATTTTTTTGTTAACTAGGACTTTTATCCTGATTTTTGTTTTCGTGTTTTTTACGACAATTTTTCACAATTCATTCACTGTTTCTGCAAATTCCTTACAAAAACATCATACCGACGCTTTTGATGCGGTCTTTGTCCTGGATACAAGCTATTCTATGAATCATGCCGATCCAAACAAAATGGCGAACGAAGTGATTCATATGTTCATGGACATGAGCGAAGCGAGCCGGACGAGAATCGGCTTTGTAGCCTACAATCATCAAATTGTGGCTTCCAAACCGCTGACCTCCATTTCGGTAGCGGCGAATAAGACAGAGCTCAAACAAAAAATAGCCGGACTCCGCAGAAGCGGATATACCGACTTGGGGTTAGGACTAAACACAGGCGGGAACTTGATTTCATCCAAGTCGTCTGAAGGAGAGGGCAGCGGACGCAAGCCGTTCGTCATTCTTCTTTCTGATGGAGAAACAGATTTTGGGCCAGCTTCACGTTCTCAGCGAACTGCTGCCGATTCGGCTAAGGACGTAGACAAAGCTATTTCAAAAGCGCAGAAGGATGGATACCCGATCTACACAATCGGACTGAATCACGATGGCACCGTTAACCCTGAAGAATTAGAGCGCATCGCGAATAAGACTGGAGGCGCCTCCTATATGACCAGCAGCGCTGACGATTTGCCTGAAATTTTCAACCGGATCTTTGCGGCGCAAATGAGATCTGTGCTGCTTCCGGTAGCTGGCGTTACGGCGACGGGGCAGCTGCAAGAGGTACAGGTCGACATTCCTAATTCAAGTATGGGGGAGGCCAACATTATTTTGCTTTCCGAGCACCCACTCAAGGAGACGCAGCTTTTCTACAGCTCGGAGAATATTCGTATGTTCAAGTCAGCGAGCTACACGCTGATCAAGGTATCTCAGCCCAAGAAAGGCACGGCCAAGCTTAAATTTAGGGGCACATCAGGGGATCTTGTAAAAATAAATCTGCTCGGAAGCTACGAGCTGGAAGCCAAAACGGCAATAACGAGTAAAGCCGCCATCAAGGGGCAGCCTACGGGGATCGAGGCTTATCTCATCCATCCGGCTGCAAATGAGCAATTAATGGAGCAGGAAGTGTATCAGTCTCTGCAAGGCCAGCTTGTCGTCACGAATCTGGAGACGAATAAGGAAGTTCTCGTAGATATGAAGAACGAGGGTACACGATTTTATACCGAATACATATTTCCAACCTCGGGTAAGTATAAATGGCAGGTTAGAATGGATGGCCCGAGCTTCTATCGCCACAGTGTCGTCCAAGATCAGAATATTGTGAATATAGCGCCCTCCGTCCATGGCAGAGAACAGTTGGAGGTCATCAAAGAAGAGGGCCAAGTCGTTCTGGACATGAACGATTTATTCCTTGATGAGAACGGGGATGATTTAGCTTATACCATGCACAGCGGCGACAATCCAAACAAAATACTGACCCATGAGCTTAAAAACAGTGAGCTGCTTTTGTCTCCGCTTCAAACTGGACAGACCCAAATTACGCTAACGGCTAGCGATTCGGAAGGCGGGTCGGCTACAGCGATATTAACCATTAACGTCAAATCGAAATACACGGTGCTAAAATGGTCTATCGCCGGAGGCATTGTTCTTCTTGCCATTGCCGTCGGTTTGTTCATGTGGCTGCGTCCAAAACCGGGCTTTGCCGGTAAGCTGGAAGGATACTTCTTGGCTACGGCCAGCGGCAGCGAAGTGCCGGTCAAGTCGTGGCCGCTCACCTCTTTTGAAGGACGTAAGGTAAGTCTGCTGGAGCTGTTCGTGAGCCTTGATGTACATGAGCCGCTTCCTGAAGCGGAACAAATTGTCTTCACCCCAGGCAAAGACGGCAAGCTGATCGTAAAGAACACATCACGTTGTTCACTTGTTCGCAATCGTACGCCGCTTCCGAAAAATAAAAAAGAAATCCTCGAATATAATGACAAGCTGTACATTACATTCGAGGACGGTATAACCGAAATCGAGCTGCGTTATAAGGCCATTAAGCCGACTACAAATGTTTTTATCCGGAACGACTCCTCCGTCGAGCAGACGGGCTAGTCACATATTCCATCGTAATCGCAGCCTTGAACCATTTTAGTGAAGAACAGCGCTTGTCCGGCGCAACGATCAAGCCGCGCCGGATGGCTCGGGACAGAAATGGCCAACTGCGCTTCAAACCCGTGCCAATCGGCTCTAGCCGATCATCGAACAATCGCTTGCGGACATCTGTGGGTGCCGTTCCGCGGCAGCAATAATACAGCAATGCGGCCAAGCTATATATATCGCTTACCGGCCCTTGGCGGGATTGTTCAGAATAGAGCTCGAGTGGCGAGTACCCGGCTGTTGTCAAAATCGGCTGGCCGCCGCTGCCGTCAAAACGAATGGCTGAACCGAAATCGAGCAGCTTCGCGCGCCCCTGGTGATCAATGATAATATTGCCGGGCTTCAAATCACGATGAATAATTCCTTGCTTATGTAAATGTTCTAGCGTCTCAATCAAGGGAAGCATCGTCTTGTACAGGAAGCCGGGCTCAACTCTATCCGGACGTCCTCCAATCATTTCAGCCAGTGTAACTCCTTCTATAAACTCCATAACAATATAGACGGTGTCATTTTGCTCAAATTGATCTATAAAGCGAACAATGCCGGGATGCTCACAGTTCTTTAAAAGCTTGCCTTCATTAATAAATGCATTCCTTAACGCTTCATACTTATCGTCCGGTACTCCCGATAACCGGCGTACGGAGCTGCCATCTTTCCCTCTACGTACTAACGATTTAGGGAAGAACTCCTTAATCACGCATTTCATATCCTGTTCTTCGCATCTGACCGCGTATACCATGGCCAGCTCACTAGCGGAAATCTTACTGCGAACCCGGTAAGTCAGGGCAGATCCAGACTCCCTGCTGTGCAATCTCGAATTGCGGCGCAGTCCATTCCCCTCGTTCCCCATGAATGCTTTACTCACTGTCAACCTCCACGAACGTTTTAAAGAAGCTTGCTGCTATGTTTTTTCGACCAAAGATAAGTTAACCTATGTATGTTATCCTCATCTTACCAATTTCTCAACAAATTGACCATGCATGAACATGAGATCTGTTATCACAAAAGAATGCCCCTCACCACCCCATCTTCTGACCTTAAACAAGGACAGACGGGGATAGTGAAGGGCATTGGGCCATAGCTAGTTATTTAAATCGTCGAACATGGAACCGGCCACGGTCACTTCGATTTGATCGAGGACACTAATTCCGTTGAGAGTACCCAGTTTACTATATTCATGCGTGGAAAGGACGACATCGTCTATCCAAGCCTTCACATAGTACTTGCCGTTCTGCATGCTAGCATGCGTGTACACAGGGATATTGTCCGGGTTAATCTGAATCGTGACTTCTGTCGTTTCCGTGATTTTGTACATTTTGCGCTCGGTATTTTTCACGAACTCCCGATATTTATAGTACATGTTGCTGCCTGCCGTGGAGGATTCGCTGTAGCCCTCCAGTACTTTTTTCCAGAATACATGGGTCTTGCTCTCATCTTGATCCTGGGAAAAATAAATCGGTTCGACTACTTTTTTATAACGTTTGGAATCGCTCTTCCGATCCTTTACTTCGAGCAATACTTCACCATTTACGCCTTTAGGATCCTCAGCCTTCAAGACGCCCGGAATTATTTTGAAGCCTCCACGCTGGGGGTCAAGTTTAACGTTCTGAAGGTTAACCGCCTTCTTGTCGCTGTTAATATAGATCAAGTTCGTTTCATATCGGAATGCATTGATCAAGGCATTGACCAGATCGCGATGATCGGCCGTGTCATCTTCCGACGGCTTAAAGGTAACAGTCTTGACGATAAAGTTATAGCTGCCCGCCGGGTTGAAGTAATATCCCGATTTGATCGGATAATCATATTTCTGCAACTCCCGATCGCTTGCGAAAACGGCATTATTGTACAATTTTTTATTGTTATTGCGATCCTTGGCGGCCTTTCTGGCTATCGCATACTGCTGCTTCATAAACTCCGTTCCGTTTGTAACCGTATCCTTATCCTTGATCCATTCGATATTGGCGCTGGCTTGCTGGGTGAAAAACCGAGGATACTGCCCAGGCACCGCAATTCCGTAATCGGTAGCATCGGTCTTCACGCCCTCAGGCTGATAAGGCTTGCAGTTTTCGTCCAAGTGATACATCCAACGAATGACGCTATACTTGTAAGACTCATTCTCCCAGAACAGATCCTTCTTAAAAGAGTCTCGCGAGTTGTTGTCGATTTTGTTCTGGAAGGTTGGCTTATCAATTGTCTCTTTTCCATTATATACGAAAAATTCATAGGCCTTTTTATCTAGTCCTGGTTGGAAGGAAGCTGTAGCCGTGTCGGTTTCGGTCACCGTAGTGCATACATCTTTGCCCTCTTCATTTTTGCTGCATACCTGCCTATTGTACTTATAATCCTTTTGAATGCTCCCATCCTGGGATACCGTGCCGATTCTTTGAAACGGTGTTCTTGGATTTGGATCAGGCTTCATCCATTTCCGGTTCACGGGATCATCGCCGAAATCCTCCCGCTTGATCGTCGTTAGGAAGATCGGATCCCTCGTCACTGTAGTACTCGGCTCATTGATGCGCGGATTATTCAGAACCTGATGGTCTCTAAATAAGGTAGGCGTATTATTCGTTACGTTGAGCTCTCCCGTCGTATTGCTTGTCCACACTGCATCAGACCTAGGCAGTGTAACAGTTGCCGTATGCGGAGTACCCTGGTTTAGCGGAAACTTCTCCCTTTTCGATAACACATCATATGCGAGCCCCTCCGGAACGACAAGCTTAATTGCCTTTGGATAAGAATCGAGGATATTGTTGCTTAGATCCTCCTCTTCCGGTGATTTTCCGTCCTTGTTAATGTTAAATTGGATGCGAATCTCGCTATCCGGCATGGTAAAATCAGCGTACAGAATCCGACTTTGATTCCGATCCAATTTCACGGTGCCTGACTCCGCCGTTCCATGCCCGCCGAATTTCAGCCCATCCGAGCTGGTAACTTTTCTTCCATCACTTACACGCGTAATGATCCATTCATATTTCGAGTTGACCGAATCGATAAAGCTTGAATTCACCTTCACCCCTACCCGTACCGGCTCCCCGGGAACAGCCTCGACCGGCAGTTCTTCAAACTCTGCGGAAACATCATCTTTCAGCATATTGAAAGGGGCTATTGGAATATCCAAGTAAGTTATGCCGATATTGCTATCGATATACACTGTCCCGAACCCCCAAGAGATTTCGGTTGGCGGCTGGAGCACGTGGACGTAATCGATCCATCTGCCGTGTTTGGGTTTGGCGTTTTCCTCATATACCACTTTATCTGCCAATGTAGAGTTTTGATTGTTATACATGAATTCTTTATACGGTACACCTGCGTAGTGAGTATTTAAGCCTTCTATGATAGCTTGCTCAAATGTACCATCGGGGAGAAATTGGTTAAATGGGTCTTTGTATGCGTCATAACTATTTGCAGTAATTCCATACCTGTTTTGTACACTTTTAACAGTCCATGGTTCTGAGATCAAGGGGAAATTTTGTATTTGAGTCCCACTCCAGCCTGCAAACCAAGGTACATCTTCTGTTGGTATAGAATGACCATCTGTAGAATACCCGCTGTATTCCATCATTTCCTTGCCTTTATGATTAAGTTTTCGGCCATGTGATTCCCCATAGACTATTTCATAAGTGTGTAGTTTTATCTTATCTTTTTCTTCTAATTTCTCACTAGGTTGAGATGCTCTATTCAATCTATCGCGGATTAAATCCTTTCTGAGATTTAAACGCTTGTTGTCTTTAATAATGTGATCTTTGTAATAGTCCTTCTCTCCGTATAATTTCTCCATATCAAGATTAATTTTAGCAAGCACTTCTTCAACAGTCTTAGGCACTTGATCATCTGACGAGTAGATAAATTGATAAGGAGATACACCGTAAAGAAGAACCACAGCTAACATTATCCTTGTGAATTTATTCATGAATGTACCTACTTATAATAAATACTAATTGCTATACTCGAATTAATGTTAGAAGCCACATAAATTTCAAATGTTTCATCTGTAAATACCTTTGTTTTTAATTCTGGCTCACGTGTTTTTTTAGTTCTCACATATTCCACAACAGACTTAACAGTTTTTTCATCCACTTTTTGTAAAAGAATATCTTCTACCTCTTCTAGTTGCATTTCATAATTAGCCCCTATTTTAGTAAATTCTATAAGCAAAACCATCAGGGCTCGTTCACCTTCACCTTTACCTTCCTTGATTCCTAGCTTTGAACCAGTATTATACTTAACTTTAAAACCATGTAAATCCTTTTCAACGACTTGTTCCGATTCCGGTTTAACCTCATTAGGATCAAATCCCGCTGTATTAATATAGACCGTTCTCACTGCAGAATCCCATTTTACGGAGGCTTCCAGTCCCTCGCTTATAAAACGAAGCGGAACGAAGGTTCTGCCGCCAACTCGCTCTGCGGCCGTATCCATTTGCTTCTCCACGCCATTCACCGTGTACTTTTTGCTGCCAAGTACCAGAACCACTTGATTTGAATCCAGGTCTACTGTAACAGTCTTAGTTGCCGCATTCCATCCTACCTTTGCCCCCAAAGCTTCACTAACAAATCGTACAGGAACCTGTACCCGCTGAGCCTTATCTACATAGGGCTGCTCGTCCGGGAAATAAATTCGGTTCGTATTTACCTCGACCCGCAGCGGTAATGGCTTCGCTAAAGACAAGGTGGGCATTAAGCTCATCAATAAAAGCAGCATAGTTAGTGCTGTGGCAATTCTTTTTTTCATAATTTTAATCCTCCTATATGTGTGTACTTTCTTTGCATTTCCTTACTTACAGAAAACAGTAAAAACCAGTATCGCTCCTATTTTCCTCAACTAACTTTCTTCTTTAAAAAGATACGCCCGCCGAAACATCTTTCTTAATCATCTGCTCAATCCTTCTATATTGCTCCTCGGCGTGAGTCAGGAACTTCATTTTACTCTGCAGTTCTGCAGCCACTTTCTTCTGGCGCTGTCTCACTTGGTCGCAGGTTCTGTGAACCTGGTGAACTTGCCTTTGAACGTTGGGCTCACTGTAAGCCCGCCCTGTACTGGAAGCAATTCGCTCTGCTGGAGAGAGCATTTGCTGCACCCGGGAACCCAAGTAGTTCTCGAAATTCTTAAATTTCAACTTCAAGTGGTTTAAGCGGCCGAAGTCTACGGCTAACTGAGCAGATGTATGCGAACTATATCCTTTCATGATTTTGGCGCTATAATTCTTATTCTTGCCTGAAGAAGACGCCTTCTTTGCCGTAATAAGACCCGCCGCCCGCTTTGGCAGCTGAGCCAGCAATTTGACATTGCTTTTAAATGCTTTGTACCTTTGTGCAAATCCCGATTTTGCCTTGGTTATTGCGGCATTGACGCCTGTGGAAACATCGTTGACGATCTTATCCCAGGCATGCTTAATCGCTGTAAGAATTTTTTTCGTTCTCTCGGCCACACTTTTAAAGAAGCTTGTCACTGCATTTCTTAGCTTTTCTTTAAAACGTTCTATAGCCTGAGCCACTCTAATCCCCGTAACGACAACGTCTTTGGCAAATTCTTTGGCCCGTTCTTTAAATTTCCCCCATTCTGTCTTCACTTGTTCTGCAAATCTTGTAAAAGCTTCACCTACCTTCTTTCCAGCCTTCACTAACTTGGCAGCGGCAATCGACAATTGCTTCACGATCCAATCGCCAAACTGGTTAAGCTTATCCATTACATAATTAATAGCATTCATAATGTTCTTACCAAGAGAACTCAAGAAATCATCGGCAAATAGATAGGGGAAAAGACTCGCCGCTATAAAGGTCACAACGAGCTCGACCTCATCCCCATATTCTTCGGCAATTTTGTTGAACGCGAAATCGTCCAGATGGCTTAGCACCATCGCCGTTCCGACCCATTTTTGGAAACCGCCTTCTTTTTCAAAGCCCTCCGCTCCGCTTTCCATGTGGGCCAACACGCCATCCAACGCGAAGCTTCGATACGGCTCCTCCATCGTTTCATTAATATAAATGGTGAACTCATTAATGAATTTAGGAATATTCCCTTGCTCGGTAAACTCTCTCATCTGACCGTTCTCATCAAGCACGATATTTGGCCTGTGGTTATAAATAAACTGCTCCTGCTTCTCCGTATCGATATATTTGATCGTTCCAGCTATTGGGTTAAGGAGACAATTCACAAAATCATCCTTGGCTGAGACGGACGTAATTTTATGTGCATTCGCTGCAATCTGATCTTTATATTTCTCCAGAAACTCCTTGGAAAAGCCTTGCCCGTCAAAAGAAAAAGCCCGGTCTACCTTATCGGAGAGAATGGCCACGTACTGCGTCTTATTTCCGCCTTTAGAATGACCCGTGACGGTGATGTTATCGTATTTCAGACTCTCGATATATTTCAATGCAGCCTTTTGCTGCTGTGTATCCGACAGATAACCGCCTTGCCCGTTATCATGCCACTCGTAATCTCCACCTGTTCCCCGGAAAACTACAGTCGCTTCATCCTGCGGATCCACAAACGTTGCTACGCGCATGCCCGCCTCAATCGGCTTGCCGTCACTGCCTCGAATCGCCTTTCCATTCTTGTCGAGCATGACACCGGTTCTGCCGTCAGCTACCTTCAGAGAACGCAACTGTGAATCCTTCTCGATCGCTCGTAAAATGACGAGCCATTCCTCCTTGGACATTTTGCAGGGGTATTCATCATCCGTGCCGATTTTGCTCAGGTTCCGGCTTTTATCGAGACCGTTATTGTATAGAAGATAATCTACGATATCTCCGACCTTCTTATCGTTGCCATCGGCCACCCCTTGGAGGTAAATCAAGTTGTTCAGCAGCAATAATTGATTTTCTTTCAATTCAGCCATCCGCGTGAACCTCCTCTCCGTTCTGCCTAATGGTCATGTCCGGAGTCACCATGACCGATTTATAGTCCCCTACGAAAAAACCTTCATCATGCAGCGCACTTAAATTCTGGGGCCCTGATCCTATGGATTCGTATTTGTCATTCACTACGGTATATAATCGTACGAATCCGACCAATTTCTGCTCACGCATTTTCCCGGCAATTTGACGCAAGCTTACCTCTGCATCTCGGTCGCCTAGCTCGGACTGCTTCACAAAAATAACCGAATCCGACGAGAAATTCTCGTCTTTATGGTAGATCTGATCAACTGTCGTATCCTTGTTTAAGCGATCCGGGAGAACCCCCTCGCCAAACTCCGCATACAATTTAAACTCGTCATAAGTACCGCTGACAATATTAGAGAGAACCTCCTCATATTGAGGCCGAATGAATATTCCGAAATAACCGTCGCTAATGCTGTAAGAGCCGTCTTCCATTTTTGTGCCCCATACCTCGAAATGATCCTCTTCGGAACCTTTTTTCGGATAAGCTATTAATCTGTCATAACTATATGCCCAACTACTCAAACTGAGGGATTTCGGAACGAACTCCTCCCCATATTTCTCTTCCAGATGTGTCATCATTTGCTCTTTGATTGCTTCCGGGTTCGGTTTCTTATTCATACATCCACTCACTCCCCACAAAATAATAATGCCTAACAAACTCAAGATGATTCGTTTCGTCCACAGGATCACCATTGCCCCCCCTTTCTGTTGTGTTCTAGTCCTTCCATTTAGCTAAATGCATTATATAAAAGAAACACCCGCTGAAAGGTTGCTCGAGATCATGCCCTCCACTTTTCTATACTGTTCCTCGGCAATATTCAGAAACTTCACTTTACTCTGTAGTTCGGCAACCACCTTATAATTTCTCTGCCTGATTTGTTCACATGTCCTGTTAAGCTGGTGAATTTGCCTTTGGACATTGGACTCACTGTAGGCTCGCCCTGTGCTGGAAATCGTCCTCTCCGCCTGCGACAGCATTTGCTGGACTCTTGACCCAATGCGTTCTTCTAGACTTCTAAACCTCGACTTTAAATGAGCTATTCGGCTGAAATCTACAGTCAATTGAGCTGAGGTGTACGAACCATATCCCTTTACTACCTTGGTGGTATATTTATGGTTAACAGCAGCCGGGGTTGACTTCTGAACGCTGAGATCGCCTTTCCCTGAAAGTTGTTTTTGCAGCTCTCTGAGCATAGTGAAGTAGGTTACAAACACAGCTATTTTCGTGAATTGTTCAGCCTTCGCTCGGTTGATGATGTTACTTATCCCCTGCTTGACGTGATCTACCGCCTTGTTCCATGACTGCTTAATGGCTGCAAGAACCTTCTTGGTTCCTTCAGCGACTTGGATACAGAAATTGGTGACAGCCTTCTTCAGCCTATTCATAAAGTGTTCGATGGTCTGTTTCGTCGTATCTACAAGCGTGCGTGAAAAAACGACTACACCTTCCTTTAACTTCTCCCATTCACTTCTTACCCGTTCAGCAAACTTCGCTGCCCCAACAACCACCAAGTTTCCCGCCTGCTTGATTTTGGCGCCTGCTTTGTTCAACATGGTCATTAGCCAGTCACCGAATTGATTCAGTTTCTCTATGGCATAATCGATGGCATTCCCTATATTTTTACTTAATGACCTAATCAGATCATCGGTAAATAGATACGGATAAAGGCTGCTTGCGATAATCACAACGACTAATTCTGCTCCGTCCCCATACTCTTCGGCAATTTGCGAGAATGTATAATCATCCAGGTGAGTTGCTACCATGGCGACGGAAGACCATCTGTGAAGCCAGCCCTCTTTGGCAAAACCCTCGTCTCCTTTTTTTAGCAGAGACAACACGCCATCAAATGCATAACTACGGAAGGGTTCCTCCATTGTTTCGTGGATATAAATCGTGAACGCATTTATAAATTTAGGGATGTCACCTTGCTCGGCAGGCCCTCGCAATTGGCCATTTTCATTTAATAAGATATTGGGCCGATGGTTATATTTAAATTTTTCTTGTTCCTTTGTATCTATGTAATCAATCGTGCCGGCAATGGGATATAGGAGACAGTTTACGAAATCGTCTTTGGCTGAAATCGAGGTAATCTTGTGGGCATTCGCTTCAATGCGGTCTTTATACTTCTCCAAGAATTCCCTTGAAAATCCTTGACCATCAAAAGAGACGGCTTCCTTCACCTTATCCGACAGGATGGCTACATACTGCGCCTTATTTCCACCTTTTGAGTGTCCTGTAACGGTAATATTGTCGTATTCCAAACTCTCGACGTATTTCAGGGCAGCTATCTGCTGCGGGGTATCCGCTAAATAACCGCCTTGTCCGTTATCAAACCATTCAAAGTCGCCGCCCGTTCCACGAAAAACTACCGTAGCCTCACCATCTGGATCAACAAATGTAGCGACACGCATACCGGCCTCAAGGACTTTGCCGTTTTTCATTATTGGCTGTCCATCCTTGTCGTGCATTTCTCCGTTTATACCTTTGTTTACTTTTAGAGACCTTAATTGTGGGTCTTTATTTATTGCATCTAATATAGCAAGCCATTCTCCTCTAGACATATTACAGGGATATTCTTCATCTGTACCTATCTTGTCCTCATTTATGCTTGCATCTAATTTGTTGTCATAAATTAATTCATTAACTATTTGGCCAACAGTCATATCTTTTTTATTTACTACTTCATTAAGATAAATTAAATTGTCAAGGAGAATTAATTGGCTTTTGCTTAATTCAGCCATCCATTTGTACCTCCTCTTCATAGTTCACAATTCCAAGACTTTTTGTGACGTTTATATTTTTACGTTCGCGTATAAAATAGTCCCTTTTTTGTATTGGAGTTAGATCTAAGGAATCTATACTTACCGTTTCAAACCTTTCATCAAAAACCACATAAAGACGTACACTACCAACCATTTTCTTAGCCTGCATTTGCACAGCAATTTTATGAAGACTTTCCCCATCATCTATCCCTTTTGCAGACGCTTCTTTTACAAAAACCACCGTATCTGATGAAAAAAGTTCATCTTTATCATATATCTCCTCAAATGGGGTATCTTTGTTCAGCCGATCAGGCAGGACTCCATCACCAAAATTCGTATAAAGCTTAAACTCGTCATAAATCTCGCTTACAAAGCCAGACATAACTTTCTCATATTGTGGTTTAATAAATATCCCGAAATAACCGTCATGAATAGCGTATGTCCCCTCCTTTTTTTTCGTTCCACGAACTTCGAAATTGTCCTTCTCTGACCCTTTTTTCGGATAGGCATATAAAGAATCATAACCATACGCCCAATTACTAGAGTTAAAGGAGAGCGGAACGAACTCTTCCCCATACTTCTCTTCCAAATGCGCTATCATTCTATCTATAGTCGTTTCATGGTTCGGCTTCTTGTTCATGCATCCACTCACTCCCCATACCATAATCAGGGTTAACAGTCCCAAGATGAAACTTTTCGTCCACGGATTCACACTTCCACCTCCTTCAAAGCGGATTACCATTCATAACGAGATTTCGGGAAACATCAGCATATTGTCCATGTATTTCTGAAATTCTTGCTCTATTGTATTCGTTATAAATACGATCTCCCTGTCCAGCAGCTCACCGGTTCTTGCATTAAAGCTCTCCATCACAGGCATAACCGTAATTGTATTCTTATTCATCGCAAACAAAGCAGTTCCCGCTAAAATGGTCTCAACGCTTCGATAAACGCCATACACAATGTCCACTGCTTGGTTCGTAAGGCGCTCTCCGCATTCACGGATAAACTCCTTAATTTGATCGACCTCGATATGACTAAATTCGCTTTCCAGCGAGCTTCTGTTCTTCTCAAGCTGCTGCTCCGCATACCTAACCACTTTCTCTATAGAGCGTCCTACGCTTTCTTCCGTCAATCCATCCATTTTCAAAAATAAAGAATAAAGCCCGTAATCCAATATCGGCTCCTCTTCCTTGTTCTCCCCGAAAAAAATATGCCACACTTCAGGACGAACCGTGCCTACCGTATGATAAAACCAGCTCACGAATTTAGAATAATCGCTTTGAATACTCGGAACGGCATTGCCTTCCAAATCAAACTCGAGAATCTTGAAGTATGCCTCTTCCAAATCGGTTTCCTCTGTCTGCTGCTTTACGAAAATAACCTTTTCCAACCAGTCCCCAACCGGATCATGCTCGGCAACGAGGTTTCGTACCCGCCCGGGAAGCTCTTCAGTTGTAGGCACCGCGAATACAGTGGCCTCCATATCCAGCCGCTCGGCAAGATACGACACGCAGTAGCCCCCAGCTTTTATACCGGTCAATTCACACCGGCCCTTGTCCCTCCAAATCTCTACACATGCTGTGACTTCATCCAGGAAGTGCTGTATATCCAGTTGAATTTCCGGGTGTTCCTGCGCATGGGCTACGATTACGCTATTTCCCTCACAGTCTGCGAATACATACAGATTCATATATTCCAGATTCATATGCTGCTGCAAAGTTAGGCTATGCAGTGTGGGACTAGCCGTTATTTCGCTAGTCAAAAGCTCCAAATCCGAATATCCGTTCAGTTCCTTCCCCCATTCGGTGAAATGCTCCAAGGAGCGATGGAGGAATCGAGTGAGATCCCGGGTATTCGCCAGCTCGCATAATAATATTTTATCCTTATCCCTCAACACGCTAGGTACACCCCTTTATTTCTTCGCATTCCTCTGCCGCTCAAGCTGCAGCGCCTTCTGCTGAGCTTCTATGCGTCTTTGTTCATCAGCTCTTTGCACCTCGACGGCCAGCCTTTCCAGTCCAGATTGCAAATCCTCAACGTCTGAAAATAGTCGACTTAATTCATTTCTCGTTTGAGAACGATAGCTATCATTCAGCGCTTTGCCCGCACTGCCCTTCCACCAGGACGTCACTCCGGCAAGCTCCGCTTGAAGCCTGGATTCCTCCCTTTTCACCTCGGCCAGCTCATTCCGAATATTTCTAGCCGTGCTGCTTATGGCACTTGGTGTCGTCATCTTCCCACCTCCATTTATAAATCCGATATAATTTAGAAAATGGCGTGATAACAGCAGCAAACTGTATACCACGCCAATCCTATTATTTACGAAGTGCGCTAGCGATATCTTTCTCGCTTTGTTCCTTGATATCAGCGATTTTATCGAGGTTCTTGCTGATGTTCTCCACGCATTCAACTAACTTATCAAGGTTTGGCTTAAGCTGCCTGAACTCCTCCACGAAAGCTTTGGCGGAATCCCCTTGCCACCAACCCTCAACGGAATTGATTTCTCTGTGAAGCTGCTCCACGATATCCTTTGCATTTCTGCCTTTGTTCAAAATAGATTTGGACACGCTGCGCGCTTGCCCCGGACTAAACGTTAAATTATTTGACATGATCTCACCTCCTTTCAAGTGATATATTCTGGCTTAGCTACCGTTTCATTGCGCTCAAGCGCTGGCTCTCTTCCATAGCTTTCCGCCTTCTCTGCTCTTCTGCCCGTTCAACGGCATTTGCCAGATTATTCTTGACGGCGGATTCCAGGCTGTCCAGCTTCCGAAGCATTTCGCTGATTTCGCGTTGGATCTGCAAATATCCGGTTCTAAAGCTAGTGCCAGCCTCTCCCTTCCACCAGGTAGTTACATCGTTTACGACGCCTTGGTACTTCGATGATTCGCGCCTGATATCTTCGGATATCGCACGAACCCCTGCTGCTTTTCTGCGTATTTCTCCTGCTGAAGGCATATACACCCCTCCTCAACTACTCAGCTTCCCTGGATGTTTTATATCATGACCTTCTCATTTTGATGCAGGAACGTGGCCGTGCGCAGACCCGTAAATTTATTCTTTACAATGAAGTAACCATCGCCAAGTTCCATTTCCTTCTCCTGGCTCCCGTAAGGAAACCGCGTATTGAACAGACTCTGTTCCTTAAGGCTGCCGAGCAAGAGACCCGTTTGCTCCTCACGGAGCACTTTGCCCAGGCTATCCCAGTTATTAGTAAGCTCTGAGGTCTGATCCGCTGCAATGACGGCGACCTTCATGCTGCGCTCATGCTTGGCGATGCGCTCGATCAATTCTTTGAGTGAGTATTGATCTCCATTTGTCAGCTCGCTTAAATTATCGATGACAAATATCATCTGCTTCCATGAACGAACAAGCGCGTTCAAATCGCCGTTAGCCTGTCTTGTAGCCAGGAACCTCGAGCGGCGATCATCGAGCTCTTGCTTGATCATATCGATGAAGTCATACATATCTTCAACCTGCGATAAGTCCGTCACACAAGGCAGCTTCATCAATTCATAGATTCCCATGGAGCTGGAATCCAGCGCGTAGACATCCAATCGATCCGAACCTAGCTTCTCATTCAGCATGCTGATCCATGAGACCAGTTGAGTGCTCTTGCCTGACATCGCATCTCCTGCGATCATAATGACCGGAGTAACTGTCAGGTCTATGCATACCGGCATCAAATCGTGATCCCCGAGACCGATGGCCAGCAGTTCCTCATCCCGATTAATCTCCCTCATATCAATTTTGCTAGGCATAATCGGGATGGGGGTAGCTGGAGTGACCAGGTTCTCTCGCGCGAAATGCTCGAAATCGTGAATCATCTCTTCCATATTCCGAGTTCTGAACTCCGGCATGGCCGTCTGGAACTCCAGCGGAGGCTTGCCGCTAACCAGTCCCCTTCCCGCTGTCCTGGCCGGCTCCAAGCCTTCCGTCCGGCCGACGATATTGGCGTATTCTCCTTTATCCGTCAGCTGTAGCGCCACGGCCATTTTGAAGTTCACGGACAGCTTGTAACGGACAAGGGACGCATTCGTTGCGGTAACTACCATATATATTCCGAATTTAGAGCCTTCCCGAGCCAATGTCACCATTTTCTCGTCAATATCTTCATAGGTCTCCGACAAGGCGAAGTAATTGTCGATGATGAGAACGATTGCCGGAAGCTGCCCGCCATGATGCCTGTAGTCGTTAAAGCCGTCGCTCTGGCTTTCCTCAAACAGCTTCTTGCGATCGTCCATGACTCTGAACAGGAACAGGACGAACTGCTGGATCGTCGATTCCTGCTCCAGCGTCATGACTCCGCCGCAATGCGGCAGCCTCTCGAACAGCTTAAAGGAGGAACCCCCGAAATCCATGACGTACAAATGAACATCCGATGGCGAATACTTATAAGCCAGCGACATGCACAGCGCTCTTAAGAGATACGTCTTTCCCGTTCCTGGGGAACCGTAAACGAAAAGATTTCCCTCAGCCGCAAAATCGATCGCCAGCGGCTCCTGCAGTTGACCCCGTGGATCATCCACCAGGCCAACAGGCGCACTGAGAAGCGCCTCTTCCCTAGGCCAGCCGCTCTCTAGATCCAAGCCTGATCCAGGAGCATATAAATCGTCCAAATATACGCTATCCGGCAGTGGCGGCAGCCATGGCCCCTTCAATGCCTGGACACCGCTATGCTCCGAGAACGAAATAATATGCTCGACCATGCACTTCAACTGGGAAGGCATCTCCTTCAGCGCAATCTTCTCTTCCTCCAACGGATATATTTGCTCCGATCGGCCATGCAGAGAGACTTCGTAAATGCGTTTCGTGCGATTCTCACTCTTCAGCATTTCTCCCTCCGGATCGTAATCCGCTCCCGAATACGCCGATTGGAACAGTTCGAAGATCTCATCATTGCCCACCTGGATATAAGCGCGGCCAGGCTCCTTGATCATAGCGGCATCCGGCCGTTTGATCACGTCTTTACTGTCCGCCTCATCCTGAACCTTCAGACAGATTTTGAATTTGGAGTTACTCCAAATCTGGTCATCCACGACCCCTGCCGGCTTCTGCGTGGCCAGAATCAGATGGACACCCAAGCTGCGGCCGACCCGCGCCGTACTGACCAGCTCCTTCATGAATTCCGGCTGATCCTGCTTCAGCTCGGCAAACTCGTCGGCGATCATAATCAGATGGGGGATTGCTGGCATTCGCCCACTCTCGTTATCGCTGTAATACAGCTTCTGGTATCTATCAATGTTGTTTACCCCGTATTCCGAGAACACACGCTGTCTTCTCATCAGCTCGCTCTTAATGGATAGTAGCGCGCGAGTCGTCTGATTTCCTCCCAGGTTCGTGATCGTGCCCACCAGGTGAGGCATGCCCTTGAAGATGTCGGCCATGCCGCCGCCCTTGTAGTCAATCAGCACAAAAACGACGTCATGAGGATGATAATTAATTGCCAAGGAAATAATGATGCTTTGCAGGAGCTCACTCTTCCCGGAGCCCGTCGTTCCTGCCACCAGTCCGTGCGGCCCATGTCCGGTCTCATGCATATCCAGCTGGAACAGGCTGCCTCCTGCCTTGACCCCGATCGGCACGCTCATCCCCTTGAAGGGTTTATTCCTTAACCAACGGGACTGCAAATCAACTTCCGTGGTCGTTTTGGCCTGCAGCATATCCAGCAGTGTAAGCGAGGTCGGCAGCGAGAAGCTGGCGCTCGAATTCTTGATCCGGAGCGGCGCCATCAGACGGGCTGCCTGCTCCAATTGCTGCATATAGACTTGATCCGGAATAAATATCGATTTCTCGCCGGATTCCCGATCGGCCAGCTCGCCGTTTTTACCCTGAATGACAATAACCTGCTTGCAGTTCATCGGCAGATAAGCCTGATTTTTCGCGATATATACGGACGAAACGCCGAGAACAGCGCATTTGTTATATAAATACTTATTGATCGGCTCCTCTTCAAGCAAAGAAGGGTCTTCGATGATGAAGACGAAATGCGGAAGCGGGCTTCCTCCCACCTCTTTACGATCGCGCTCCTTCAAGACTTCGTTCAGCCCGCCAAGCACCTGATGAGCGATCGCCTTTCCGCAAAGAAGAAACCTTGCATCGAATCCGTCCGTCCACAGATGCGGCAGCTGCCGGAGCCAGTTCCATTTCTCCAGACCGTCCTCAGCAGCCAGTACAACCACCCGTACATCATCATATCCGTGATGCGTAACGAGCTGCAGCAGCATTTGGGTCACGACTGCGAACGTTCTCTCTTCCTCCCCGGCGATGCCGCAAATCTCCGAAGTCATCAGATTGATCGATACAGGCACATCCTGTACCCTTTCGAACTCGAGAGCCAGTCTTTGCGGCTCCATAATCAGCGGATCACTCTCCATGATGATCGCCTGCTTCGTATATTTGATTTGCAAGGCCGAAGGAACGCTGCCTACCCCAAGCCGGAGTGACAGAAAATCCGGGGAAGAGGGGGTTCTCTCCCACAGCCGGTTGTCAATGTCCTGGATACGCTGCAGACAGGCCGCAGGCTCCGGATTCATTTCGTTCATTGCCCTAATTTGCTGTTCTCTTGCCAGCATCAGCTCGCTGCGGGTATCGGCAATGAATTGCAAATACTTCTGCTCGCGCTCTTTTTTTTGCTTTCTGTATTTCTTGATTTGAGAAGCAGCGGTAGTGAGCGATACGACGAGCGTCATCACGGTCATCGCAATCGACAGCATCATGAACATCGACTGGTGCGTTAATGCGAGCAATAACGTAATGACCAGCATCACTACCGGCGGAGCCAGCAAAGTAAACCAGGAGATTTCCGGTTTCTCATAAGCATGAGGTGGATTGGGAATTTCAATTTCACCGTTTGGCATCTCCGGCAAAAAACGGGGCTGGCGGCTAAATTCATATTTTTCGTTTATCATATTTACCTCACGACAATGTAATGACTTTCTCCGCTTGTCCGCCGGTAAGCGACATTTTATACCATTCGAAACGGCTGCTGAAATAAATGGTGTCGCCTAAAACATGAATATGATCGGCGCTCTCTCCGCATATGCGGATTTTGCTGCCCGTGTCCAAATCAATACGGTATACCGAGCTCTCGTTATTGCGATTGGCACAATAGATGAAACGCCCATCGCTATTCAGACTATTCGGCGACACGTCTGCGTATACGCGTGCCTCGCCCGTTTGCAAATGCAAGGCGGTCAGCAGGTACTGGTTCTTGATATCAGCAAATATCAATGTTTCGCCGATTTTTAGCAAGTGTATACCTACGGATTCCGAGAGCTGCTCCCGATCGTTTCCGGTGACATGGCATGATCTGATTCCTTGCTGGGTAACGTAATACACTTGATCCTCTTCCACGACAAAGCATTCTACCGGCTCGTCCGTAACTCGGGATTCTTTCCTCCCATCCAGAAGGCAGCGATACAGCTTGTGATCGGTCTCGCTCTTGTAATACAGCCAGTCGCCGCTTAGGGCCAGGCCGTAGCAAGGGCGATCCTGAATCCGTTCGGCGCTTTGGGTTGACAGGTTCATTCTGTACAAGCGATGACCCTGCATCTGATCGCTGTAATAGATGTCATCCCCGACCTTGTTCATGAACCAGAATAATCCGTCCAAGTGAGATGTATCGCCGGAAGACGCGTTCAATAAGCAGGTACCGGAATAATTGCGAATATCGACGAGAAGCAGCTTGCCATCTGCCTCGCAAACCAAACCGCCGCTATTTATGTTGTAATTCACGATATCCACTCCTTCTAAATGAGAGTCAGCAGCGCCCCAAAGGCTACGCCTTCCTCTTCTAACGTTCGGGCAGGATCAAGTATGCGTCCAAGCGGTTCCGCTTGAAGCCGATGCTCCGGGGTAATGGACAAACCTAGCGCCTCAGACAGCATCGTCATCAATTCCTCCGATGTGACGAAGATCGGCACCTTCAATTCCCTTACAAAGCTTTCGCTGGCTTGAAAGGTGACCATAACATAATCCATCCTGCTTCCTCCTTCTTTAGTTCTTGACCGACAGCGTGAACTCGCGCTGCGACTCCAGCTGATAAGCAACATTCTGTCCAGCATCCTCGGCAAGCCGCAAATATTTGGTCTGGAATTTGTATTCGGATTGCGCCTTAAGCTCGACCGTCGTGACTAGCTGCTCTGTTTCTTCATGTATTTTTTCCCTAAACTCAACGGTTACCGTAAAATTATTGTATTTGCCGTTCATGGATTCGAAGGTCAACTGGCGTGTGCTCAGTCCGTCATTCGTCCAGGTCAGCTTCAGTGCATCACCGAATGCTTTCGCGAAATACTCTACGAACTTATCTTCATCAACCTTCGCATCCAAATCTCGATGAAATTCATAATTCAAGCTGCGATCCCTCGCCGACCGAGCAGCATTGCTAAGAGCGGATCCTAGAACAATCTTCTCTTTTCCTAAATACATAAGCTCCACTACAGGCTCCAGGAACACTGACAGCAGTAGAAGCAGCAGCATGGCTATAGCTATATTTTTCATAATCCCTCTTAATAATCTTTATTAGGATCATAAACTAAGTCTTTATAATGCTTGAGCCCCGTTGTCGTAAGAGAGAATGAAACAGGGATCTCGCGCTCGTATTTCTTCCCCCACAGCTTGATGCTTAGCGGGTATACCGCCTCAATCCTTACCGTGACGGGGTTTCCACGCTGCTGGTAGGGCTTTTCTTCATCCGTAAGAGCATCCTCATATGACGATGCATACCCCCCCTCCGCTGAATGTTTTTCACCCTTATCCTTCTCGGCGGAAATGACGATTTGATCGGCCTTGTCCCGGTAGACCGGGCGTTCTTTCAGCCTTTTGAGCGTATAGTCCTTGTTGTCGTACGTTAAATAATTATCGCTGGCCACAGCCTGGGACAGATGGAAGGTCTCTACCACCAGCGTCATGTACCAGGGAAAGAAATAAATAAAGTTCGTAAACAATAAAATGGCTACCGAGACGAGAATAGAGATGAGAATTGATTTTGCAAATGCGCGCATTTCATTCACCTGTGCCCTAATTAATCGGCTGATTTAAGCCATCATGTCCTCAATTGCCTTAATGAACATTTCCCAGACTTCTTTAATCCACTGTTCTAGAAAAGTATCTTTAATTAACGTAACGGCAACAGCGATGATGACGATCAAGCCTACGGTGATGGCAATCTGCTTTACGCCGATATCTCCCCGTTCCTCTTTCCAGAAGGAAAGCTGCTTCTCTTCCTTTCGTTCTTTGCGCTGCTTGCGATTTTGATAATCCATCGACATAAACCTCCTCAATTGATTTTGAATTATTGAAACATTTTGATAGAATCCAGGATCGTAAATAAGTAATAGATCGCGATATAAATGACAAGAATCAAGATAAGAACGAGTTGAATGCGGGAATTCACCCGCTGCCTTTTCTCCAGATCTTCCTCCAATGCAATGATCCGGTAGCTGTCCACCTCATTCTTGAGATATACCATTTGCGAAATGTTGTCATAGCCCTTAAGCCGGGTCTCCATCAAATCGCAAAATTTGATAACATAATGAATCGGAACCCTTTTCTTTAGCTGTTTAAGCGCGTATTCCTCGCCATATTCGATATTATCGAGCATGACGCCGAGTTCCTCCGCCATATCGCTATTCGCGTTCGGCAGATAATCCCGAATCACGTCCGCGAGGTAAATGTTGACCGACTTCGAGTACTGGTAATACACCATGCTGTAGAACGACGGAAAATCAAACGCGATGTTCTTATTCTTGCGCTCAATCTTCTGTTCCATCTCCGAAATAGGGTACATCCACCCTAGAATGATAAATATCGCCGTCACATATCCGAGCAATAAGTTAGCGCTCATGAAAATGGCGGTTACAACTAGCCCGGCAGATGCATAAAATATCTGTTCCGCCCGAAGCTCCTCGGGTTTCATCGGCAGGTCGAGACGGTCGATCATTTTCTGGTAGCGTGCACGCTCTGCAGTCCCCAGCAGTCTGGTGACGTATTTGGCAGCAAACGTTCGTTTGAAGCCCTGCAGTTTACTATTGAACTGTTCATTTTTACGTTCCTTCAGGAATCTTCGATTCCGCTTCTTTTGTTTTCCTTGCACGGGCTTAAAAAAAGGATATATAAATACTTTTACTAGATAGAGAATGGCGGCAAGCGCGCTTAATTTGGCGATAATCGT
Source organism: Paenibacillus lentus (assembly GCF_042714055.1). Taxonomy (GTDB): domain Bacteria; phylum Bacillota; class Bacilli; order Paenibacillales; family Paenibacillaceae; genus Fontibacillus; species Fontibacillus lentus_A. The sequence continues at coordinate 18,383 of NZ_JBHGVC010000022.1, read as the reverse complement.
CATTTCCTATCACTCCCCGGCCCCAGATTGCCTTGAAGCGCCTGCGTACGGGCAAAGCTCAAGCAAATAACGCTGATCATCACCGTGTTGATCATTTTGCCGAAGCTGCTGAACAGCATAAATCCCCTGAATTCATCCACCGACAAGGCATATAGAAAGAACAGCACGATAATGACAGTTTTTAATAGAAAATCCCGATTCATCTTCCGAAAAATCCGATCCTTGCGGGCATTAATCTCTCGTAGAACTGCATTCTCATCCACGATATCCAGGAAGATATCGGCCATTCCTTTCCGCTCGTTATATTCGAAGACGATGGCCTTCTTGGCAAAATTATCGAATTTTGGCCCTAACTGCCGGTTGAGCAGCTCAATGGCCTGCTTGAACGAATACCCGTTATTTTCGCAATTATCGATAAACTGCTGGAAGTAGGGGCGTATGCCCGGTTTAATATATTCATCGCTTTCCATGACCTTCTTGATCGCCACCAGCACCCCTTCCCGCGCCAAGGGACAAAGGATATCCTCGGCGTCCATGATGCTCTCCAGCTTCTCGGCTTTGATGGCCTTGGACTGCATCACGAAGTACGTTAACAGCCCGATGAATATGGCGACGGTGATGACTACCGCCAGGGTAACGTTCTTCATAAATACAACGACGATGAGTACGACAATGGCGAAAGCGATGCATAGCAGCGAAGTGAAGCTCTCCAAAGTCAACGGCAAGTTAAAATCGAGAATCAGCCCCTCGACAAGCCGATTGTATTTGGCGTAAATATTCTCCTTCTGCTTGATGATGCGTTCCTTCTTGATCCGCTCTACATATCGCTTTGTATTGTATCTTCCGAGGTGTTCAGCTAGCGTATCGAGGATACCAAGAATGAACCGGCCTGTTCCCTCGAAGAACCGAACCTCGAATATGGCATTAAATACGATGAATGCAGCAATCCCTAAAGATAAACTAATGATTGAAGTGGTATCCATCGAATCCATACTCCTCTATTTCTTCTTCCTCCGGCAGATTCGTCAGAAACTCGAAGCGGCTGCGCTTAATTCCCGCCTTAATCATCGTCTGCTGCACCTTCTCGGACAGCATGCCGACACGCTTGTGCTTGCCGATGATTTTCAGTACGCGATGAGTTCCTTCCTCCTCCAGCACATCCTCCGATATGAACTTATAAATCGGATTCACGATCGGCTCCAGTCCCTCGGAACCCAGCACTTCCGAAATCGAGGTGACTTTCCTTGTGCCGTCGGCCAGCTTCTCCTGGAACACGATGAACTTGATGGCACTGCAAATGTTGCGGAGCGCCAGCTCGGCTGGTTCATTGGATGCCATGAGGTAGGCTGTCAGGAACCGGTAAATAGCTTCACGGTCGCCCTCCGCATGCAGCGTCGTAAAAAAGAAGTGACCGGTCTGTGCGGCGCGAAGCGCTGTTGCAAATTCCCCGGGAGTTCTTAGTTCACCCGGACCAATCCAATGGGGCGATTGCCTCATGGCATTGATCAGCAAATTTTCCATCGTTGCCGGACTGGCGTCATCGTCATCCGGCACAGATTCGTATTGCAGCACATCGTTGATGATTCTTCCGTGCTCGCTATTTCCTTCTCTCTGCAGCAGCCGCATCTCCGAAGGATTCTCAATCGTAATGATCCGGGAAAGCGGGTTAATCTCCTTGACCATCATTTCGTTCAGCGTCGTCTTCCCGCTGCCTGTCGGCCCTACCGTAACCCAAGACAAATCGGCTTTCGGCAGCAGAGACAGCAGCTTAAACATGTTGACGGAAAAGGATTCATTCCGCAGCATCATCTCCGGCGTAATACTCTTCTTGCTGAACTTTCGGATGACTACCGCCGGCATATCATACGGTGAAATATCGGCATGAGTGGCGTTAACGCGGTATCCCTCGATCGTACGGGCGTTAACCATCGGAATTTTAGGCGTGAGCCGAACCTTTGAGACGCCGAGCAGCTTGGAAATAATCCGCTCCAAATGCTCGCGATCGATAAAATGCTGATCCCAAGGTAGCGTCTTTCCGCCGCTTTCCACAAAGATCTGCTCTGTCCCGTTGATTCGAATTTCGTCAATCGTAGGGTCTTCCATCGCCTTCGTAATCGGGCCGTAATGTGTGATCTCATTGATCAATGCTTGCTTCAGTTCAACAAGCTCCAAAAATCCTTCAACGATCGGCTTCTGCGAGTCCACAAATTCGTTGATATAGGATTTGGTCATTTCACGTTTACGAGCCGGGTCACTCTCTCGCCGGAAGGCATGGGTCGCAACCTTGGTTATGTATTTCTGACACAGCTCCAACGCTTCCTCGAACTGAATGGTTGTGTATTTATTCTTCAGTTCCTCCATATTTTCGACTTTGTTGACCTGATGCGTTACTTTCTGCTGCATGTCGCTGATTTTTGCACGGGTGAGCATTCGTTTCCGTCCCTCCCTTACTGATTGCCGAGAATGTCTGCCAATCTGCGCATTTCTCTAAGAAAATATTTGTTCACCAAAGGGTTGTCCCTCACGTATAGCTTCCCTTCGAGCGAATAGGCATAAGCCGCTTTGATCAACGGCAGGGACGCCACGATATTAAAGCCGAATTCCTTAAACCCCTTATAGTCATAGTTGATATCCTGAATATTCATCAGAATAACGCTCGTGAATTTAGCTGTACTGATCCCTACGGAAGAGGCAAAGTCCAGCATGCGAACCATATTGCTTGGTGCTTCGATTCGCTCTGTAGCCGTAAAGAAGCCTACGTGCGAATATTTCATCGCTCCCAGGCAGAACTCAAGGGGCGGATTATTCGGAATATCCAGCAGGATGATGTCGAACATTCCTTTTAATGTATCGATGACTCGTTCCAAATGATCGAACTCAAAATCGAAATATTCTTCAAGCAAATCATGCGGACTTGGTGACAAAACATACAAGCGTTCATACTTCGTAGCCTGAATTTCCTCACGGAAATCGACCTTGTCGCTTTTTAGCACCCGAATAAGGCCGTGCCCTCTTTTGCTAGGTTTGACATCCAGGTAATGGTAGATATTCGGGTTAAATACCTTCAAATCGACAATGCAGGTATTGAAGCCTTTCTGAGACAGCAGATAGCCTAGATTGCTAATGATTAAAGCGTTGTCTACCATATCGCAGGCAGGAATAAAACCGACGACACTATAGATCAGCTTGCTCTCCTGCAGTTCCGTTCCCATTAGTTCCTTCGCCGAAATTTTACTCAGTACGTCATCGAGCCTCAGTCTTTCGTTTTGATCCATGATTCCACCTCTCTTTGCAAAGTAGGCAGTTGATCCAATATAACCTGGCTGTTCTTGCGGGTTAGAATCGTAATCAAATACTTTTTGCCCTCATAGCCGTTGAATTTGGCAAATTTATCGATTTGTTCCCTCGTGCCTTCCAGAAGCAGTGATCTCGGCTGAATGCTTTTTAGAAAATCGTCGCTCTTCATGACTTCCTGCCTCTTGTCTTCACTCAGCTTGAGCACCTCTTTATACACTTCATAGATCGAGTGACTGCTGGAGTTCAGCATGTCCCGGACTTCAATGCTGTCGAATAAAACTTCCGTTTTCATTTCGGTTTTTGTCGAGCCATAGCCGGCATTGGGATTTCCCGAGCTATCCGATATTTCATCCTCAAAAGACACGCGAATTCTCACTTTATCTCCCGGCATGAGAATGTCTCCGCCCGCTTCCAGAAAGTTATACGGCAAAGTCAGCACCTCATGCTCCTCGCCAAGCTCATATAACCATTCATTTTGCTGAGGCTTTTCTTCCATCAGCTGATCCTTGTACAAAATACTGCCGTCCCTCAAATAATACTTCGTATACTGATTCGTTATGGAAGACAAGTCTTCGGCCAGGATCATATCATCGGTATATTCCTTGCGGATGATAGAGTATTTCTTGATTTGTTTATCCGTTAAAACGACATATGCCGGTATTCCCCCCGATTGATTTACCTTAAGAATTTCTACCGTATCTTTTGCTGCCTCATTGGCATTGTTCAGTACGATAAAAGATACGACGATAATGGCGATACTAAACAGTAAAGCCATTATTTTTTTGAACAATTTTTTATTTGGGGAGACGCTTTTTACAGTACTTAAATCCATGAACTTACGCACCCTCCATTAATCTTAGAAGCATTTGTCCAAAGGCCTTCTCAAATTCAGCGCCCGTGTTCGCAACGGGAATATCTGTCTCAATTTGAGAATCAAAGCTATGACTGTACGGAACCACTCCAGCCGTCTTCATTTCATAATGAAAGGAGGCGCTGATTCCTGAAGCCAGTATTTCATTTACTTTTTCCGGTGCAAACAAAGATCCCTGAAAGCGCGAGCGATCGTTATATTTCGTGACGATCACCTTCGATTTTGCATTAAAATAAGAGGCCTTTTCCCGATCAAGAACCACCTCCACATTACGAGCCGTGCTGAGAACAGCATGCAAATTGTTCGGTATGCATAAGCCAAATACGTCAATATGAATCATCGTTTCTTGGAAGCTTCTGAATAAGTCCAACGGCATGTCTAATAGCACGAGATTGAATTTGGTTCGCAATACGGAAATCAAGCCTACCAATTTCTCGCTGTTATAAAATTGTTCCATCAGCTTGCGGTCATCGAAGGAGTACCCTAATGAAGTAAGCCAGAAATGGTCACTGATATTAAAAGCGGTTGTCATATAATCCTGAGGTCTTGCCAGGGTACGAATCAGCGATGCGCTCATTTGCTCGTCTTTATTCGTTCTGTCGTGGAATCGGCTAAAATACATATTCATGCTGCGATATTCCGCATCCATGTCGATAATGATGCTGCTAAGCCCTCTTTTGTTTGCTTCATGCGCCAAATTGACGACGGTACTGGTCAATCCGTTTCCGCGATGGCCGGTAACTGCAACGACTCTGCTTATTCCGCGGCTTATATTGGCTATATCCCTCGTCAAACGGTCGGTGGCAGTTGGCTCAGCGGGTGACTCCGGCTTCGAAAGGAAACGGTCGAAGAAGGAGCGCTTTTTCCCGCTTTGACCTGCTTCCCGTGGGGTCTCGTTCATGATGTTGGGTTCTGTCTTTAAATCATTATGTATGGGAACAGTATCTTTCTGGCCTATCTGTTCCAATGAGCGTTGAAATACTTCCGCTGGTATTCGTACCGTATCGCAAATGATAATCTTCAAGTGGTCAAATCTTTGCGTCAGCCTGCCCAGTTCAAAAGGCTTCATGAAGTCCCGAGTGATCAGAACAACGGGGATTCTCGGAGTACTGTTCACCTCAATCCATTCCAGCAGCTTGGTCAGCTGCTCCCGGTCAAGGCTCGGCTTTTGCGTAAATGCTTCATCCGTGATGAGAATACCTTCGCCAAGGGGATTGCCGCCGTCCAGATAATCCGACAAATTTTGCAAATTTAGGGCTTGAGGATGAATAACCGCTGTCTTTTTAGGCAAGTACTGCATCACGATATTATGAAACCCACCACTAACGATAAGCAGCTTCATATGTTCACCTACTAAAGAAAAAAATCTTTTTATTAGTAATATTTACCTCGCTAATGCTGACATTATACAAGTAACCTATAGAGCATACAATACCTTATTTGTATAAATAATCCTGAATATGGACTTATTACCCAGTCTCAAAGGTCTTAAGATTCACAAGATTTCAAAAACAGGAATAAAGTAGGAGGTACATTTTTTGACAAAATACGGGAAATGCGAGAGAATATTGGCGTCCTTAACCAATTACAAGGAGAGGTTTTTCTATGAAAATAGGGTTTGCGATCGTCTTCCTTCTTCTCCTGCTAATTTGCAGCATCCGTGATATGAGATGTCGAATGATTCCGAATCGGATAGTGATTTTCGTGCTTGTATTGGGGTTGCTTAACAGTTGGCTGTACCTGTCCCTGTTCGAATCCTTGCTTGGAATTCTTGTTCCTTCAATACTTTTGCTCATAGCCAAATCCAAGTGGAATTTCTATATCGGGGCAGGAGACATCAAGCTATTATCGGCGATCGGGGCTTGGGTGGGCTGGTATGCCAACATTTATGTGCTTCTATCGGGCAGTGTGCTAGCCCTGATTTATGTAGGGGCAGTAAGAGGCTTGCGCCGCGGAAGGATCTTATCCGTTCCTTTTGCTCCATTCCTGTCCGCGGCAGCTATAGTCATATATGTAAGCGAGGTTATTCTACAACTATACTTTCTGCCATAACTCTAAATAGCTCCCTATGCATCTCATAGTATTTGGTAGACACTTTAGCATATAAATGGCAATGGGTTGTTTCTCCATAGACAATGTACTGAATAGTGGTCGTGTTTGAAGCTTCATGCTGGATGAACGATCCTTCCTTACCCTTGTATGTTTTAAATGACTTGATATCAATTCCTTCCGAGATGGCTTCGTTTATTTCCAGCCGGTCTAACTCTTCTCCAAGTAAATAACCTCCATACACGCGAATCTCATCGCCATTTTCTTTATATAGCATAGTTCCATCTCCCGACGGCGAATCCTCTTGGATATTCCAGGCTTTGGGATACTCGATGCTGAAGCCGTAACGTTCATTGACATAAGTCGTTAACGCCATTTCTTCTTGAATGTTGTCGTCGTCCTTGATCGTTGGATGCTCCTGAGCAGGAGCTGAATCGGATCCGAGACTCGCCAACTGCTCGTTGTCGCTTAATTGAACCGCAGTATCCTTAGAGTCATCTCCCTTAAAGGATTGAAATACTTGAACGCCTACTAGAAAAACAATAAGTATCAACAGTGATCTTAATAATGATTTCTTCATGACCTCCTCCTTTACTCAGGGTATATTACCAGTTCAGTAAGAATGTGACAACCTTTGGTGCGTGTAACCTATACGAAAAAAAGCCCATCTCCACTCTTCTGATTAGAGTGGAAATGAGCTTAGGCAAACTTATCAATATTAGGGTCTAGCGTGCCCCAATATTCGTTCCGCTAGGCGTGCCCGAGCCGATTAAATCGCTGCCCGCCGCAAGCTTCAGGAAATTGCCGAGATTTGGAGAACCGTCGCTATTCCGCGCCAGCGAAGGAGTCAAGCTGACGAAATCCGCGGCGCTGGCCAACAGTCCTTTGGCATTCTCGCTTTTTTTGTTCTTCCACCATACGTTCGTGCTGGATACATCCGTCCCACTCGTCTTATCGCTTGCTCCGCCCTGGAAGGATAAATTGTTCGTAAAAATATGCGTGCCCTTATCGAAGGCGAAATTGCTCTGCCCGTTCGACCAGGATGTATTGTTCTTCATTTGAATAGAGCCTGGGTTGCTATTATAAGTGAAGCCGTGCTTCTTGTTCTGGAAGGCGATGCTGTTCTCGACAATATGGTTGACCCCGATTTTCTCTCCGCCCAGCTTGAAGCCGTTCCCATCGCTATTCGTCGTCGAAGTGCCATCGGAAGTCTGGCCATTATGATGAGCTATGCTGTTGCGGATCGTGACCGCTCCAATCGGGCCAGTATCGGATTTGGTGTACAAATCCCAACCGTCATCGACGTTATAAGCCGCGATACAGCCGTCAAATACGTTGCCCGGGCCGACGGTCAGCTTGGCTGCGAAGCCATCCGCATCCTCCCCATCATCCGGATCATAGTTGTCATGAGAATATGAATTGATCACGAGGTTATAGCTGGGCCATTCATCGAATTGCGCGGTTGAAGCATAGCGTCCGATTTGGATGCCCGTATCCCGGTTATGATGCGCCTCGATCTGCTCGATCCGATTGTAGTTGCCGCCGATATACAAACCGTTATCTCCAGCGCCTTTAATTTCAAGCCCCTTAATGACCCAATAGTGTCCGAATAGTTGAATGCCGCGATTCGTTGAAGCAAAGGCCTGGGCCGAGAAATCCAGGACAGGCTTCTCGCTGCCGTAAGCAACCAGGCTTTTGCGGGCGCTGGAGGTTCCGTTATTGCCGCGTTCGATCGTGATGGTCGAGTCAAAGCTGTACGTTCCTCCGCGCATATAAATCGTTTTGCCTGGAGCGATTCTGGTAATCGCAGCTGCAAGCGTGGTCGGTTTATCCAAGGTTCCAGGGTTGCTGGTGGAGCCATTCGCCGCTACGAAGAGATCTCCCTCGGCAGGAGCGGGTTCCTGCGGATCCGGGTCAGTCGGGTTCGGATCTGGATCTGTTGGCGTTCCCCCTCCTGCCCCTTCCGATACGATAACGTTATCGTATTTAGCTAGAGACTTGCCTGTAACGAAGCCGACTGCTCCCGCAGACAGGCTGGAATCCGTTGCTGTCAGCTCCAGCGTATTGTTCACGTACATTTTGAGGGTAGATCCTGAGAGCTCCAGCTTGACGTTATACCAAACACCCGTTGACAGCGCATAATCCTTAGTAACGAGCGTCGAGGAGGAGCCGCCTACCTTCTTGCGAATTTCCAGCTTGCCTCCCCCGCTATTGTACAGAGAAGCTGCATAATAATTGTTGCCGTCCTTATAGCGCCCCGCCACATACGTACGGTTGGTGCCATTGAAATTATCTACTTTAACATCGGCTTGTATCGTATAGTTGTTCCAGGATGCATTTCCGACGGATGTACGTCCTTCGCTTGTGCTCGTCTGGGCATATACGTTAGAGCTCCCGTCCTTCACTACAGACCAAGTACCTGTAGTATGCGTCCAATTACTACTGTTACCGCTTTCAAAATCATCGCTAAAGAGAGTTGCCGCACTGGCCTGACCTCCAGGCAGCCATGGAAGCATAAGCGCAATACATAAGACGATAGCGATGATTTTCCAAGGATGGATTTTAAATGATCGGCTAAGCTTAATAACGGATGTTTTAGAGTTCATTGCAATACCTCCATTAATAAAGGATATACTAGCACTTTTCCTTGAATCTCCTGGAGCAGTACGAATACTCACCTCCCTTTTGCTATAAGGCTTGCACCCGGTGCACGCGGGTACTACTAGTTATGCTAGTTTTTTAAAGCGGTTACATCAATAATCATTTTTACATATTATAGTTTTTTTACCTTAATAGGGAGTGTTCAGGGGTTTGCTTATTCAATAAAAAAACCTTGAAGACATTGAAGTCCGTCAAGGTTCCCATTGAAGTCTTTTGAAATATTGCCTACGCCTTACTCAAATGGATACTTTACTCCCCACTGGGCGCGCACCTGGTCAAGCAGCTGCATAATGCCTAGCGATTCCGCCAATGTTATTGCACTGCTCTCCGTTTCCCCAGCTAGCAAACATCGGCCTACCTCTTCGGCTTCAAAGGCATAACCCACAGCTATCCGGTCATCCGTCACCGTCTCTGCCTCCTGACCTCTCACCTGAAGAGTTGCCGTTTTGGCATTCAAGAAAGAAGGAATGTGAATCGAGCCTTCTGTTCCGTAAATATACGCTTCATTCGTAAGGTCAAGCCGAACCGCCCCGTGGAGCGACGCCGAACGTCCTTGTCCATAATCCAGCAAAATCGAAAAATGCTCATCTACCCCGGTCTCGCCGATGTGGGCTGTACTCCAAACTTTCTCTGGATCCGCACCAAAAATCATCGAGGCGAACGATACCGGATAAATCCCCGCATCCAGCAATGCACCGCCTCCAAGCTCTAGATTCAGCAATCTTCCGCTTGGATTCCAGTCGCTGCGGAAACCGAATTCCGCCTTGACCAGCTTCACTTCACCGATCCGGCCTTCCTCCAGCCACTTCCTGACCTTAATGATCGGCGGCAAAAATCGCGTCCACATCGCCTCCATCAAGAACAAGCCCTTCTCTTTAGCCAGTGCAATAATCTCTTCAAGCTCCCGGCTGTTCACCGTAATCGGCTTCTCGCACAGCACGGCCTTTCCTCCCCGCAAAGCGGTTATCACATTGTCTCGATGAAAAGGATGCGGCGTCGCCACATAGATCGCATCAATCTCGGGATCGTTTGCTAATTCCTCATAGCTCCCATAGGCGCGGGGAATATTGAACTTGGCAGCAAACTGCTCGGCACTATTCCGGGTACGCGAGCCAACTGCAGCTCCTTCCCCATTGGTGACATACGTTAAATCTGCGGCAAACTGCTCGGCTATCCAGCCTGTCCCCATGATGCCCCAACGAATTGTCTTCCCCGTGTTCTCTTTCATGCCATTCCTCCATATCCCTATTTTCGCAACCAAAATATTTTTATGTACTCTCATCCCATACTACCAATTTTTAGTCGCGATCACCATGCTGGTTGGATATCTATGTCGACTGAGCTATAATGAGAGCGATTTAAGCATGATCATGAACAAGAATTTAAACAAGGTGTTGATCTGAACGATGAATACACGTCAACAAGAGATTTTGCGAATGCTGCTGGGCGAGCCTGGCCGCTCCTTTGTCGTGCGCGATCTGGCTGCGAGCTTGAACTGCTCAGAGAAGACGATCCGGAACGACTTCGAAGCCATTGATGCTTATTTGGCCGAACAGGGAAAGGCAAAGCTGCTGCGGAAACCGGGAATCGGGGTGGATCTGGACATTGAGGAGCATGAGCGGGCCAAGCTGTTCGATCGATTATTCCGCTCCACCCCGGATACCGGGTATGAACGGGACGATAACCGAATTGCCGCCATCGCTTACGAGCTTCTTATGAATACCAAACCAACTACGCTTCAGGAATTGGCAGAGAAGTATTATGTCAATCGAGCCATCATCAAAAGGGATCTGGACTCCCTAAATCCATGGCTTCATAAACGACGACTCGAGATCGTCTCCAAGCAAAGAGTGGGCATCCTCATTGAAGGAGCTGAGAAGGACAAGCGGGCCGCTTTGTCCAAAGTATCCCTGCTAATCGAAACCTCGACCAACGATTTTATAAAAAAGAGGTTCGAAACCTATGAGATAGACCTCGTAACCCGTGAATTAAGACGGCTGGAGGAGAAGCAGGCCTTTCATTTTACAGATGAAGCCTTCGAGAATCTGCTGATTCACACGCTGCTCATGATTCGCCGAACGAAGCTCAATCAACCGATTTCCTTTTCGGAGCAGGAACAAGCCTTTATTCAGGAGAAAAGAGAGTACCAATGGACGCTGGACTTCATTCGGCAGCTGGAGCGTTACTTCTCGGTACACTTCCCTTCAAGTGAGCTCGCTTATTTAACAGCGCATCTCCTCGGAGCGAAGATCCGTTCCCGAACCCGGCTGGATAGCGCAAGGCTGACGGAACACCCGCTGAAAATTACCGCAGAGGTCACAGAGATCGTGCAATCGCTCATGCGGAAAATGTCCAGTCTTACATTCATCGATTTTGAACGGGATCTTACGCTGAAGGAAGGGCTGAGTATTCATTTAAGCTCAACGATCCATCGATTGAGCTACGGGCTGAGCGTAACGAATCCATTGCTCCAGGATATTAAGAAAATGTATCCCTATATGTTTAGTATGGTCATTTATGCGACTAACGAGCTAGGCCATAACTTTCATTTCACCGTTCCCGAGGATGAGGTCGCTTATCTTACCTTGCATTTTCAGGCAGCGATCGAACGGTTAAACAAGCAGACGAGGCTCATTAAGAATATCGTAACCGTGTGTCATATGGGAGTGGGCATCTCGCAAATCCTGCGTACGAAGCTGGAACGAAAATTCAGCGGAGTCCAGGTCATGGATTCTGTCAGAAGAGCCGATTTAAATACATACCTAGAGCATCACCCGGTGGATTTTATCGTATCCACAATTCCACTGAACGATATAGACGCAGTAGACGTCCCCTATATCGTGGTATCTCCTTTGTTAGACCCTGTCGATGTGAAAAAAATTACAAATTTACTTGAACGACTGGAAGAACATCCGTTGGAAGCATCGGCCTCTTTTTTGCAAATGTATACGAAGCCTGCACTCATTTACTCTCAGGTCGAGGTTTCCCACCGCTTTGAAATTATTGAGCAACTGGCTAACAGCCTGTATGCCAATGGCTATGTCGAGCAGGATTACGCCCACCAGGCTCTGCTGCGGGAAAGAGTCTCGGCGACGACCATTGGCGGCGGAATAGCGATCCCACACGGCGATCCCAAGCTGGTGAAGCAATCCCAAATCGCCATTGCTACGTTGAAGGAACCGCTCGAATGGGAGCAGGATAAGGTATCGATCGTGTTTATGCTGGCGCTGCGGAACCAGGAGCAGGAAAATACGAAAAAACTATTTCATCGCCTCTCCCTCCTGAGCGAGCAGCCGTCTCTTATTGAACAGCTGATCCGGGCCAAGGAGCCTGAGGACATCTTCTCGCTCTTATAAAACACATTTTGCCGGAAGCTGCGGTAAAAATTAAAACTTTTCCTCTGTTTTATTAGGTTAATATTTATATATAAACGATTTAAAACACAGGGGAGATTTGCCAAATGAAATTTCTAGCCATTACCTCATGCCCTAACGGCATCGCCCATACTTACATGGCTGCTGAAAATTTGCAAAAAGCAGCTGACAAACTGGGCGTTAGTATGAAAGTGGAAACCCAGGGCTCCATTGGAGTAGAAAATGAATTTTCAGCAGAGGACATTTCACAAGCGGACGGCATAATCATTGCCGCAGACAAACACGTGGACAAAAGCCGCTTCGTCGGCAAAAGACTGTTGGTCGCCGGAGTACAGGACGGCATTCGAAACCCCGAGGCCTTGATTGAGAAGCTGATCCGCGGACAAGCGCCTCTGTACCAAGCGCAGCCGGGACAAGAGACGTCCGGCGGCAGTGAGAAGCAACCGGCGGCTAAGCAAAACCAGTTCTACCGCCATTTGATGAGCGGAGTATCCTACATGGTTCCGTTTATCGTCGTAGGCGGCCTTCTGATCGCTATCGCTTTATCCATTGGGGGTGAACCAACCCCAGGCGGGCTGCAAATTCCGGAGGGCTCCTTCTGGAAAATTGTTGAAAGTCTCGGCGGCGCATCTTTTACATTTATGGTTCCTATCTTGGCAGGCTTTATCGCCTTTAGTATAGCTGACCGCCCTGGCCTTGCCCCCGGTATGATCGGCGGCTTCATCGCCGCAAATGGCAGCTTCTACGGTAGTGAAGCCGGCGCCGGATTTATCGGCGGGATCATCGCCGGTTTCTTGGCGGGTTATGTGGCGCTGTGGATCAAGAAATGGAAGGTTCCTAAAGCGCTTGCCCCTATTATGCCGATCATCATCATTCCGGTATTGGCATCGTTGATCGTGGGCTTAGCCTTTATACTTCTGCTCGGCGGGCCGATTGCAAAGTTTTTTGAGTTCTTAACTTCCTGGCTTGCGAGCATGCAAGGCACTAGCTCCATCCTGCTCGCTTTGATTCTCGGGGCGATGATTTCTTTTGACATGGGCGGCCCGGTGAATAAGGTTGCTTTCCTATTCGGTTCAGCCATGATCGGCGAAGGAAACTATGAAATCATGGGCCCGATCGCCGTAGCCATTTGTATTCCACCGATCGGCCTAGGACTCGCAACCTTCCTGTTCAAGCAGAAATTCCATGACACCGAGCGGGAATCAGGGAAGGCTTCCTTTACGATGGGGTTGTTCGGAATTACGGAAGGGGCAATCCCTTTTGCATCGCAGGATCCACTGCGCGTCATTCCCAGCATCATGATCGGCTCCATGACCGGTTCTGTCATCGCTATGCTGGGTCAGGTCGGTGATCGGGTAGCTCACGGCGGGCCAATCGTTGCCGTATTAGGTGCGGTAGATAACGTGGTTATGTTCTTTGTAGCCGTCATTATCGGCTCGCTCGTCACAGCGCTTATGATCAAGCTGCTCAAGAAGGACGTGGCCCCGACCCACTCGGCTACTGCAGACGCAGCGGTTGCAGGTGGAACTGTTGCGAGTAGAGCAGTCGCAGATTTCAAGGCTGGGAAGAGCACTAGTGATAAATCTAAAGCTAGAGGCGATACTCAAGCCGACGTTAAAATCTCCGAAACGGTTGAGCCCGCAAACCAACATAAATCGGTCAGCAGGTTAACGGATATTATCAGTCTTGATCTGATTGAGACAGAGCTCAAAGCAACGTCCCGTGACGGCGTTATCGATGAGCTAATCGGGAAGCTTGAAGCGGATGGCGCAATCAGCTCTTCCTCTCAGTTCAAACAAGCGATACTTAGCCGCGAGCAGGAAAGCTCTACCGGAATCGGCATGAACATCGCCGTCCCTCACGGGAAATCGAACGCAGTCATCGAGCCGCGCGTCGTATTCGGAATCAAACCAGACGGCGTCGATTGGGACAGCGTAGACGGTACGCCGGCTAAGCTCATCTTCATGATTGCAATTCCTGCGGAGAACACAGGAAACGAGCATCTCAAAATATTGCAAATGCTCTCCCGCAAGCTGATGGATGATGATTTCCGGGATCAGCTATTGAAGGTGCAAACGAAACAGGAGGCTTACGCGCTTCTGGATCAGATTCATTAAAGTTAGAAGCAAACAGCCCCCGAGCAAGGATCAACGATTCTGCTCAGGGGCTGTTTTTAGCTATTTTATTCTGTTGTTGTAGTGTCACTTCCGGTTCCAGGTACCGCTTCCTCCGTTTCGGAAGGCATGATATCCCCGGATTCCGCGGTTGTTGTTGTAATATAGACGGTCTGTGTTGCACTATCCCATTTCACGGCAGCTCCTAGCGACTCGCTAATGAAGCGAATCGGCACCATCGTATGCGAGCCGACCAGCTGCCCCGGTACATCCAGGTTAATCACCTGTCCATTCTTCTTCGCCGCTTTGCTGCCCAAGGTAAGCTCGATTCTCGTTTCGTCTTTCGTTGCGACAACGGATTGGGTCTGAGCGTTCCATTTCAAGGTAGCGCCTAGGCGCTCGAAGATAGCTCTCATCGGAACGAGCGTACTGCCATTTCTCATCACCGGCGGTTGTTCAAAGGCCATTACTTCTCCATCAATGATGACTCTGATCTTATCGAAGCTGATTTGCAGCTTATTCGGTGTAATGCCTTTTCCGAAGTTGCGTTCTCTGATCGACGAAATCTCTGCAAGGCTGCTGGCCCGCTGCTGCAGCAATTTCTCTGCGCTGCTGTTCCGCAATGCGATAATGGACGATTCCGTATTTGCCTTAAGCTTATTCATCTCACCTACGGATTGATCCCGGGCGGCCTGAAGATCCTTTCTCGCATTGGCAAATATCGTAGCCATTTTGTCTTTCGCCGTGGTCAGGCTAATGCCGCCTCGTGCATAGTTCCACATTGTGCTCGAGGAATAGGAGGAATTGCTCTCATTAGTAAGCTTCCACATTAAGCTGCTGCTATAACTCGGGTTCATCGTATTGGCATATTTCCACATGATGCTTGATGAATAGGATGGATTGACATTATTGCTGTATTTCCACATCAGACTGCTGGAATAGTTAGGGTTAATTTCATTGTTGAATTTCCAATGGATGCTCGAGGAATAGCTCTTATCGCTTTCCTTGTTATATCTCCATAACGGGCCGGAAGAATAATGCGGATTAATCGCCCGTTCGTATTGCTGCAATTTGCTCTGGTAGCTGGATTGCTTGCCATAAGCCGCTTGGAGCTGTTTATGATCCTCCTTCAGCAGCTGCGTCAGGTATGCCAAATCATCATCCAATAGCTTCTCCAGTGTACTTTGATCCTCTCTGGATTTCTGCAGGAATTGCTCAAAATCCCCCTGAATCCGCTTCAAATCGGAATCATACTGACCTCTGAATTCATCGCGAATCTCCGTGTACTGCTTATTTATTTCTTGGATGAATGAATCGCTGGCTTTAGCGGCTTGCGAATTCCCTTGCGGCCATGCAAAAACACCCGTAAGCATAGCCAGAACGACGAAGAGTATGTAATATTTGCGCTTTAAAGTTATCATTCTGCATTCTCCTTCTTCATTGTGATTGATTTTTTTCGTCTAACGAAGTTTCGCCAATATTGCGATAAAACCTCTAAGTTTGTCGAAAATCAGCTCTTTACGACTAGATCTTTCATTGTCAACCAAACCAATGTCCAGGGAAATAAATCCCACACTGCACTATTTATCAAATACAAAAGTCACATATCGCGCTATTTATTTTGCTTCTATTAAAAAAAGTATCCAGACATAGGACATGGAGTATATAAAAAGTCCCCCTGCTTAAGCTAGCAGGAGGCATCTATTGAAGCTCCTTGTAAATGCGGAGCTCTTAGTTTTTATTTATAGTAGGAAGTTGTCAACGGAATCATATATCCCCCGTCTTTGTCCTTCTTCACATTAATTGAAATGTTCTTCACACCGGTAATGTCCACTTCGATCGTTTGCATTCCGCTTTCAGGCGTGATTCCTTCGACTTTTTTCAGCAGAGCATTTTTGTCTTGATCTATAATTTCAACGTGCTCTACTTCTTTGTCTATCGCCGCGAATTGCAGATACAGCTTCATGTACTTTCCGTTCGGATTTATTGCCGTATAATCCATATTCATTCCAGGAGCACTATAGAGCACTTCCTTATAATCGTGTCCTTGGAGTGTAGTATCACTCGGATCCTTGGAATACAGCGTATTATTATAATCCTCCTGCTTGATTGGAACCCCCTCCGACTGTTCACCCAGCAGTACTTCGTTTGTCTGGGCATCGTATTTCACGGGCACGCCCAGTACATCCGCTACAGCCCTTACAGGCAGGTATGTAGTGCCATTGTACGTAATCGGCAGCACGGCTTTGCCGTTTGTATCCTTAAGCTGAGCGATATCTCCATCGACTCTAACTTTAATGCCTCCATTCAGAAATGCCTTGATTTCTTGCAGCTGAGAGCTAGCTGCGGCCCCTAGGCTCATTCCGCCGAATAACAGCACAGCCCCGCCGAGTATAAGCGCCAATTTCTTCTTCATCATATTCTCCTTCCATTCATTTTAATAAATTTTAAGATATTATAGCATCGGAGTAGGTCGAAGAATATAGTATATTGGCACTATATAGCAACTTTATAAACTTCAGTCTTTGGCCTCTGCGAACAGCTTCTTTGCCCGCCAGCGTCCGAAACGGTAATATGCATAGGAGACTACGCTGCTAATAATGAAGCTTAAGCCAATGCCTGCCGCGATTCCCTTCTCGCCAACCAAACCGGCAAACCAGTAAGTCAGCGGATACCGTAAAATCCAGAAGGAGATGATATTCAGGACAAGCACCTGCAGCATCGCTCCCGAAGCACGCACAACGCCGTTAAAAATAAAGTTCAAGCCTAAAAAAGGGTAGAGAAAGGCGATCATCTGCACATAAGATGCCCCAAACGCTACGGCCCCCGGCTCAGAGATAAACATTTCAATCCCCGGCTTGGCCAATATAAAAATGATCACCGAAATAGATAGCATAATCGCTAAATTAAGCAAAATAGCATACCCGGCAATTTTTCGCACGCGCTGCCATTGCTTCACCGCAATATTTTGTCCCGCCATGCTTGTCACAGCCACGCCAAGCGCTTGAGCCGGAAGCATAATGAGGCTATCCAGACGCTGCGCCGCGCCAAAGCCAGCCACCGTATCCTTCCCGAACGATGCGACAACGCTCATAATCGCCGCTGAACCCGCAGAAATGACCATCATTTGCAGACCGGAAGGAATACCTTGCGTTAATATAAGCGAGACTTCCGCTTTCTTGGGCCACTCTGGAATTGAAAAAGGAATGAACCTGCGGCGTAGGCTGAGCACAAGTCCATAGAAGAAAGCCACCCCTTGGGCAATGACCGTAGCATAGGCCGCGCCTTGAATCCCCCATTGAAACACATAAATAAACAATGGATCGAGTACCGCATTCAAGACAACCGCAATCATGACGAACCGCAGCGGCGTTTTACTATTGCCCAGCGCCCGATACACCGTACTAATAAAGTTATAGCCGAACAAGAACAGAATGCCCAAAAAGTTGATTCGCAAATAACTTGTAGCCATGGGGATCATCTCGCTTGGCGTTCCCAACAGGAGTAGAATTTTCTCCGCAAATACAAATCCAATTACGCCTAGCACGATAGCGATCATGCCTAGGATAACGGAAAATGCATTCACATAACTTTTTAAACCCTGTTCGTCTTGTTTGCCCTTAACCTGCGATAGAATGGTGAGTGCCGCATTATTGATCCCGATGATGAAGGACAGAACCGTAAATATGACCGTGCTGGATATTGCCACAGCTCCTAGCGCGTTGGTTCCCAGCAGATTACCGACCCACAAGCTGTCGATGAATTGATAAGATACCTGGAGTAAATTCGTAAGCAACAGCGGCGCCGAAAATATGACAAGCTGCCTCCAAATATTCCCCTTCGTAAAATCATGCTGCTTCATGTCGCAACCTCCCCTCCCCCCTATATCATAGCAAACAAAAAATAGAAGGAGATTTCTCCCCTTCCAGCTCAGTATTATAATTATTTAGTTTGCAATTAGGTAAGATTGATGGTGCTGCTGTCCGATACTAAGCTGTCCTATACTACATGGAATTT
>NZ_JBHGVC010000021.1:0-56882 GCF_042714055.1 Paenibacillus lentus | reverse complement strand
GATTAACATCCTTGGATTTATGGCTTGGAGAGGTACCCAAGTGGCTATAAGGGGACCCTCTGCTAAGGGGTTAGACTGCGTAAGCGGTGCGAGGGTTCGAATCCCTCCCTCTCCGCCATTAGTACAAGCATATATGTTTGGCGGCGTAGCTCAGCTGGCTAGAGCGTACGGTTCATACCCGTGAGGTCGGGGGTTCGATCCCCTCCGCCGCTACCATAATTTATTTCGGAGGCTTAGCTCAGCTGGGAGAGCATCTGCCTTACAAGCAGAGGGTCAGCGGTTCGATCCCGTTAGCCTCCACCATACTTATATTTTTCCTATGCCGGTGTAGCTCAATTGGTAGAGCAACTGACTTGTAATCAGTAGGTTGGGGGTTCAAGTCCTCTCGCCGGCACCATTTTTTTCTCTTGGAGCTATTATTGCGGAGCCGTGGTGTAGAGGCCTAACATGCCTGCCTGTCACGCAGGAGACCGCGGGTTCGAATCCCGTCGGCTCCGCCATTACTTCTCTGGAATAGGGATGAGAACCCATAAGGGTTCGTCGAAGCATTAGCTTCGTTAGCATTCCATCGCAGTCTCGGAGCGTAGCGAAGAGTATCCCGTCGGCTCCGCCATTAACTTTATGAAATTATTTATAAGGTATTTCCACAAGAAGTGGGAAAGTTACAAACTTAACCGCTTTATTTTTTTGACCAAATTTCATATGGCTCGGTAGCTCAGTCGGTAGAGCAGAGGACTGAAAATCCTCGTGTCGGCGGTTCGATTCCGTCCCGAGCCACTTTTATGCTCTCAGGCAGCGGTCCTGATCCGGCATGAATCTGGAGGCTTAGCGAAGTGGCCAAACGCAGCAGACTGTAAATCTGTTCTCGTACGAGTTCGGTGGTTCGAATCCATCAGCCTCCACCAGTAAGAGCCATTAGCTCAGTTGGTAGAGCACCTGACTTTTAATCAGGGTGTCGAAGGTTCGAGTCCTTCATGGCTCATCTCAAAAGTCGTCAATGTCACATTGACGGCTTTTTTGTTGTTTCATTCAAATCTCCTGGAGGAAGCAAATTTTAATATTTCCTAAGGATCATGATACAATATGGACTATAGTCAATAAAAAACGGGCTTCTCCAGAAAGGCACCTTTTATGGAAATTAACTTACTTAAGAAGCAACTGGAACTCATAATCAAGGCTCCTGTAAATGTATTAAGCATGGAATTGCAGGAGTGGGGGAATTTGACGAATTATAGGAAATCAGAGGGGACGACAATGGCTCGTTCAATTGTACTAGAAGATCGCTCACTCTGGCTTGGTGGAATTCATAATCATACGGTTCAAGTACTTGAAGCAAACACGTCAAATTTAGCCGAGACCGAAGTAAGGCTGATCGAGCTGTTAATGGCTGCGGTTGACGGAGAGCGATCATTGCCGGCAGGTGGCGTGAAAAAAGACGATGAGCATCGCAGCCAGCAATTAGGGGCGTGGATTCAAGAACAGTTGGAGCACGGGGAGTATCAAGCCATTGTCCCGGAGTCACTAACTCGGAAAGTGAAGATAAACGGGGCCATGCTCCCCTTCCTGCTTGGCTGGGAGAACCATTCGGCCATGGATATATCGTATGCAAAGTTAAATAAGCTGCTGCGCAGTTACTTTAGCGGTGACATTGTGCTGCTGCCCCTAAAGGAAGAGTGGTATGTTCTTGTCGGGGAGAAGCTATTGACGGATCTTCGTGACGAAAATGAAGAGGGTTTAGATACGGAACGGGATATGCTGAGCGCTCTGAGTCAAGGCATGTATGAGCTGATTACCAATGAATGGGTCGGCGGTGGATTTCACTTGGCGGTCGGCGAGCCGATTGCTCCAGAGCAGGCGCTTGTATCAACGGCACTATTATTGCGCGAAACGCTGACGCTTGGTCGTATTTTTCATGTAACGGAGCAAATTCATCTCCCTTGGGAGCTGCGTTTGGAGCGTCTAGTCTATAGCATACCGGATGCCCAGCGGCAAAGATTTATAGATGATACCGGAAATCAGATTCGTCTATTGAAGGATGAAGAGACGTTGACCACGCTGGAAACCTTTTTTCAATTGGATTGTAATGTAAGCGAAACTGCCAAACGATTATATATTCACCGGAATACGCTGCTATATAGGCTGGATAAGTTCAAACAGGAGACAGGACTTGATGTGCGCAGTTTTCATGATGCGGTTGTGGTGAAGCTGGGAATGCTATTGTATAAAGTGACAAATAGAGACTAGGTTTTTTGTGCATTTTGTGGATAGCGCTCTATTGCCCGGTTAGGTTAAGATAAAGATACGAAATGAATCCGATTACATTTGGATTAATCTTTGATACTAATTTTATTCTAGGAGGCAGAACTCATGGCAGGCGTACGCTTAGAACACATTTTTAAAAAATACCCAGGTGCTGACAAAGCAACCGTTATCGACGTTAACCTTGACATTGCAGATAAAGAATTCCTCGTATTGGTTGGACCATCCGGTTGTGGTAAATCTACTACGCTCCGTATGATCGCAGGTCTTGAAGAAATTACTGAAGGTAAATTGTACATTGGCGACCGTGTCGTAAACGACGTGGCTCCTAAAGATCGCGACATCGCGATGGTTTTCCAGTCCTATGCATTGTATCCGCATATGAACGTATATCAAAACATGGCGTTCGGTCTGAAGCTTCGTAAAGTGAAAAAGGAAGAAATCGACCAACGTGTACGCGAAGCAGCAAGAATTCTCGACATCGAGCACTTGCTTGAACGTAAACCGAAGGCACTTTCCGGTGGTCAGCGTCAACGGGTTGCCTTGGGACGCGCGATTGTCCGCGATCCACAAGTCTTCCTCATGGACGAACCGCTTTCCAACTTGGATGCTAAGCTCCGTGGTCAAATGCGTGCGGAAATCACAAAGCTGGTTAAACGTCTGGAAACCACTTGTATCTATGTAACGCATGACCAAACAGAGGCTATGACGATGGGTGACCGTATCGTTGTTATGCAAGATGGTATCATTCAACAAGCTGCTTCTCCGGAAGAGCTGTACAACCAACCAACGAATATTTTCGTTGCTGGATTTATCGGTTCCCCTACAATGAACTTTATTAACGGTACAATTGTAGAGCAAAACGGCGCTGTATACTTCCAATCCGATGCTCTTAAAGTTGAAGTTCCTCAAGGTAAAGCTGTTACCCTGAAGGAAAAAGGATATGCAAGCGGCAAGGAAGTTATCATGGGCGTACGTCCAGAAGACATCCATGAAGAGCCAATCTTCTTGGAAGGATCTCCAAATACCGTCTTCACGGCAAGCGTAGACGTAACAGAGAACCTGGGTCACGAAATGCTGTTGTACTTGAGCAGCACTTCCCCGCTGATCGCTCGTGTGGACGGACGTTCCAACACTCGTGAAGGCGATAATGTGAAACTTGCGATCGATATGAACAAAATTCATATCTTCGATAAAGAAACTGAGCAAAACGTATTTTTCAGCTAATCATAACAGATAATCAAAACCGCCCTTCGGGGCGGTTTTTTGCTGTAAACCGGGGTGACAATTGATTTACGTCGTATTTTCCTTTACGATGAATACAATGAAATAAATGCAGCTGTCACTGGATTTTATTGACATATTTGCAGGGCGCTAGCCGTCATGTGGTATTTTGCGGCTAGCGGCTTGGAGAGGGAGAACACCATGCCTAAAAAAGTGAAAGTATCAGAATTGGTCAACCAGTTCGGACTTGAGGTCGTGTCCGGAGAGCAAGGCTTGAAACGAATCATCACAGTGGATGATTTATATCGTCCCGGCCTGGAAATGGCCGGTTATTTCGAGTACCATCCGCCAGAGCGGGTACAGATTCTAGGGAAGACGGAGCTGGCTTTCTTTGAAATGCTGCCAGCTGAGGAGCGTCGTGATCGCATGGAGCGTCTGTGCTCCAGTGATGAGACGCCGTGCATCATCGTGACAAGATCCTGGGAAGTGCCGCAGGAGCTGACAGAAATCAGCTCAGTCAAGAATATTCCTGTCTTGCGCAGCAATATGGCGACAACGATTCTATCCAGCCGAATTACCAGCTTCTTGGAGAAGAAGCTTGCCCCTACGGCAACGATTCATGGCGTGCTTGTCGACGTGTATGGGGTGGGTATGCTTATTACGGGCTCCAGCGGGATCGGTAAAAGTGAGACTGCTCTGGAACTGGTTAAACGGGGCCACCGTCTTATTGCCGATGATGCCGTAGAAATTCGTCAGACCTCCGACAATCAGCTTCATGGGACTGCGCCAGAATTAATTCGGCATTTACTCGAGATTCGGGGTGTCGGTATCATTAACGTCATGACCCTATTTGGTGCAGGGGCCATTCGTAACAATAAACGCATTTCCCTCGTCGTCAGACTTGAGGCTTGGCAGCAGGAGAAGCAATATGACCGGCTTGGACTCGATGAGGAGACCACGCGGATCATTGATACGGATGTCCCGCTGGCGACGATTCCGGTTCGGCCTGGACGGAACCTGGCCGTCATTATTGAAGTGGCCGCTATGAACTTCCGCCTGAAGCGGATGGGGTATAATGCGGCATTGCAATTTACGACAAAGCTGACCGAGACGATTGCGGAAGATATCGACGATTTGGACTAGGAGCGTGAATGATGGGCACTTTGTTATTGGATCCGATAGCTTTTTCTATTGGAAGTATCGCCGTACACTGGTACGGATTAATTCTCGGAACCGGCGCTTTGGTCGGGTTGCTTCTGGCGATTCGAGAGGGGAAGCGCTTCGGCATTCCTCAGGAATTTTTCATGGACTTGCTGTTGATAGGAGTTCCATCGGCTATTATCGCTGCTAGAATTTACTTTGTCGCTTTTACATGGGAGCAATATAAGGATAATTTCTGGGATGTCTTTAAAATCTGGGAAGGCGGCATAGCCATATATGGTGCACTTATAGGCGGAATTATAGGTGCAGTGATTTTGGTGCGAAGACGCGGTTATAGCTTCTGGAGGATCGCGGATATTAGTGCACCTTCCCTGATCATAGGCCAAATGATCGGCCGCTGGGGAAACTTCGTGAACCAGGAAGCCTATGGCGGACCGACGACGGAAGCTTTTTTAAGAGATTACTTGCATTTACCGTCTTTTATCGTGAACCAAATGAACATAGAGGGCGTATTCCGTCACCCTACATTTCTTTATGAATCATTATGGAACTTAGTCGTTTTGCTGCTGCTCTTCGTATTAAGAAGACAGAAGTTTTTACGGGCAGGAGAGCTATTCCTCTCCTACTTCATTTGGTATTCCATCGGCCGTTTCTTTATCGAGGCCCTACGTACGGATAGCTTGGCGTTTAAGGGGCCAGAGTGGCTGGCTGCTTTTGTAGACGGGCTATGGTCTCCGATGCTATGGCTCGGATTCGAGCCTGGGCATTTGGATCCCACCTATGGCAATGTTCGTATATCTCAGTTGTTGGCGTTGGTTATCATTGTTATCGCTATCGTCTTCATCGCCATTCGGCGCAGAACGATACCTGATTTGCCACGGTACAGTGATCCGATTATTTCTACGAAGAATCAGGAAATCGAGAATGTATCCAGCACAACCGCTCTGAACAAGAAGGTGCTGGACGCGACAGAGAATGGTGCGGATACCACCAAGGCGGAAGATGAGGAACAGAAAAAGGAGTAGCTTAACTTGAAGATAGACACAGTGTTATTTGATCTAGACGGAACGATTGTCGATACAAACGAACTGATTATAGCGTCGTTTCAGCATGTATTAGACAAGCACAAGCAGCCGCATACCCGGGAGCAGATCATTCCTTATATGGGCATGACGCTGGAGCAGCAGTTTCAAGCCTTCTCGGGCTGGCAGGATGTCGCGGAGCTGGTTACCGATTATCGCTCATTTAACACGGTACACCACGATACGATGGTCAAGGGATTTCCACATGTTGATGAAGTAATCTCTGCTTTGAAAGACAAAGGGATCAAGGTAGGGATTGTTACGACCAAGATCAGACCATCTACGATGCGTGTATTGGAGCTGTTTGGACTGCTGAAATATATGGATACGATTGTTACGGTTCAGGACGTCACGCATCCGAAGCCGCACCCCGAGCCGGTTTTGACGGCAATGGAGCGGTTGAATGCCGACCCCAAACGCACATTGATGGTAGGGGATAGTCCTGCGGACATTAAGTCGGCTCAAGCTGCCGGAGCACTCTCCGCAGCAGTAGCCTGGTCGCTTAAAGGGGCAGAGGAGCTGAAAAAGTACAATCCGGATTATATTTTGGAGGACATGCTCGATCTATACGGAATATTAGGATGGGAGCTACAGAAGAAGTGAGAAGAGTGCAGCGTTATCCAGTAGAAGGGCCGAATGCACTGTGGCAGCTGTACCGTACGGTAAGTCCATGGAAGGGTGTCAAAAATTTTGTTTTCATCCAATTGGCTAGGTATTGTCCGGTGCTGCCGCTAAAGAACTGGATTTATCGCCGCATTCTTGGCATGAAGGTTGGAGAGCATACCGCCTTTGGTCTCATGGTCATGGTTGATGTATTCTTCCCAGAATTAATTACGATTGGGCGAAATTCCGTTATTGGCTATAATACGACGATCCTGGCTCATGAATATTTGATCAAGGAATATCGTTTAGGCGAGGTTCACATTGGGCATGAGGTTATGATTGGAGCAAACACGACCATATTGCCTGGAGTAACGATTGGAGATGGGGCGGTCGTCGCAGCCGGATCGGTCGTGCATAAAGACGTCGCACCGGGAGCTTTCGTGGGCGGCAACCCGCTACGCGTAATTGAGCGTAAATCGTCAGGAGAAGCAGCAGCTTCGGAGGCTGTTGTAACCGCAACCGAAGAAATGGAAAGGTAAGGATCGCCCAAGGGCGATCCTTTATTGTTTTAGGTGAGATACTCTTTTAACGGCGGGGATATGGAACTGAGGGCGCATCTTACTTCTTTGAATTGCTCTCGGAGAGAAGCGGAATTTCAAAAGGTTGATTCATATCTGTTCCGGGATAGGATAGAAGCTTAAAGGTTAACGGCTGAGTATAGTCTTCCGGTTTTAATTTATAGTTAACCGTTAGGGACATATCTTGGTAAGAGCGGTAGCTGGAACGACCCAAAATTAATGAGTATTTTTCCCCGTTTCCATCCAGAAATTCTTCATCTAGTTCAAAGCGTGCAACCCTTTGATCGGAAGTGGAATCAAGCTCAAAGTATAGATCAATAAACTCTTCGTTTGGAACTACGCTAGCCAGCCGCACTATGTCATTCGGAGAAGAAATGAGTTCCTGCTTCTCCGTATCCAGCACAAGTTCTAAATCCTCCCCTAACGCTTCTTCCATTCCAGAAGCACCAAATGATAGGTTTTCCCACTCAGAATAATACAGGCTGTCGAATTCAATAAGAAGCGGGCCCGAATCGCCTTTCATTGTTGACATATGCATCGGAATGGACTTCCGTGAGCCCTTCTGGGTTATCCTTAGAACAGGGTCGATCAGCCCTTGATATAAATTCTCCTCGGCGGATTTGATTTGGACATAAACCCTTGTAGTTAATGGATTTAACACGGCGTCTGTAACGGTAAACGTATATGGTCCAATCGTTGCCGAGCGATCGACCCTGATTCTATGCTCCAAACCGGCATATTTACTGGAATCAAGCTGAATAGGGAACTCTATGAGTTCATGTGCCGCATCAGATGCCTGCTCGTGCCCCCATTTTGCAGAAAAATTGAATTGGTCAGGCACATCGCTCTTAGGAAAAGAAAGTGTAAATTCACCATGCTGCACATTCGTCGATGTCCCTGGCTGGGGGGTTGTTGAAGAATAATCTATCCCAACATTCAGGTGATTTCCCTGGGTATCCAGGAATCTGGCATCCCGGGGGTAAATAGGAACATTGCCCGGCAAATTAACCGATGTATAGAATAGAACCATCTCTGTGCGATCAGCAATAACCCCGTTTATAGTCACCTGGTAATCTCCTTGTATTACCGTCTCGTTGATAGGCTGATACAGTCCATGGAGTGCTGCATCTTTAAGCTTCGGCGTCATTCTGTCGTATACGAAGCTTGGAATATCCAAGCGGGAAGCATGAAATGCCGAACGGTCTTTGTTTCCCAACTCCCAGGCCTGCCAGCCGAGAATGAGGATAAGGCAGCAAGCAAGCACTGCACCAGCAAGCTTCCAAGGGTAGTAATGAGCGAGGCGCTTATACTGAGAATTTCCTGCTGCTAGCCCTGCAAGAAGTGCATTTTCTAGTTTTTCTTCATCCATCTGTTTGGCAGCAGCGTCGTGGGATTTATAATAATCCGCCAGCAGCCTTTCTTCCCGATCATACTCCCGATTAAAATGATGGTTTCTCATTGTACTCTTCGCCTCCCCTTCCTATATGTCCTCGTACTTGCTTTAATCCTTGGTGCAGCCAGGTCTTTACGGTGCCTTCAGGCCGGTCCAGGATACAGGCAATTTCGGTTAATGTCATATCCTGATAATACTTGAGCATCAGTACGTCACGATACTTGGGCTTCAAGCGATCCAGTGCCCGTTCCAAATCCAGTTTATGAATACTGATCATTTCAATTTTTTCCTGTGATGTCTCATTATAATGAGGCAAAGTCCTTTTGCGGTACTTCAGCTCATCGTGACAACAGTTAATCAGGATACGAATGAGCCAAGGTACGAAAGCAGCCGGATCCCGCAGCTGCCGGCATTTGATCCATGCACGGCAGATCGTTTCTTGGACTGCTTCCAAAGCATCGGCCTCATTTTTTAAATAGCTGTGGGCAATGCCGAACAATTTTCTTTTCTGGGAAGACACCAGCTTGTAGAAGGCATCTTCATCTCCGAGGCATGCGGCAGCCGCCCATTCTCTTTCCTGCACTTTCTGGCTCCTTTCTGCGCGTGTTACCGTGTATCACTCTATTTTGCTTTTATGCAGCTGAGTAATTGCTATGGGCCACAGGTAAATTCTGTAGACCCCAACGGTATAAAATCGATGCGGTAATTTGCACTTATATGTTAAGACGCTGAAGAGCCACAAACGGTTTTATGGATATCCTGTCAAATGGCCGACGATATGATAAAGTTGTATCAGAAGGCATTTTAACTTCCAAATGCAGCTAAATTTTAGTGCGTTGACGATTCGGAAGCAAGTATGATAAAATATGCCATACCCTTTAATTTGTTAGCATGGTAGCACTTTAATATGATAAAGTAATTAATATAGTTTATCTGCTGAGAGGTGAAAGTCTTGTCTAAACCGAAAGGATTTGAAAAACCGGCTGGTGTGCGTGATTATTTGCCTTTTGCGGCAGAGAAGCTGCGGGCAATAGAGCGCAGTGTACTGGATTGCATGTCCAGCTGGGGATATCGTCAAATTATGACACCGACAATGGAATATTACGATACGGTCGGCGTGGCTAGTTCAACATCGGATCAAAAGCTGTTCAAGCTGCTTAACAGCCGTGGAACAACGATGGTGCTCCGTTCAGATATGCCTGCTCCGATCGCGCGGGTTGTTTCTTCTTTGTTGAGAGATGAGCCTCTGCCGCTCCGATTGTCTTATCATGCGAACGTATTCCGAGCGATTGAAGAGGAAGCGGGCAAGGAAGCGGAGTTCTTTCAGACAGGCGTAGAGCTTGTTGGCGACGATTCTGCGGAGGCAGATGCCGAGGTAGTGGCCCTGGCCGTATCCTCTCTCCAGGCAGCGGGGGTTACGAGCTTCAAAATCGCTCTTGGCCATGTGGGTTTTCTGAACGGTTTGCTGGAGGAAGCGATTCCCGGTAGCGAGGAAGTTCGCGAGACATTGAAAGAAGTGCTTATGCACCGGGATTATGTCGGTTATCGCGAGACACTGGCGAAGCTATCCTTGACCGAAGAGCAGAGAAAAGAATTGGAAGGCGTACTCAAGCTGCGCGGCGGGAAGGAAGTATGCCATCAGGCCATGGAGCTTAGCGGCAATTCCCTTGCTCAGTCCTCCATAGAGCATCTTGGCCAAGTATGGGATGCGCTTGAGGATTATGGCGTTGCACAGCATGTCATGATCGACTTAACGATGATCGGGGATTTCTCGTATTATACGGGAATGACCTTTGAAGGATATGCGGCTGAGCTTGGTTTTCCCGTGTGCAGCGGTGGGCGCTATGATAATTTGCTCCAGCAATTTGGCCGTCCGGCGCCGGCGACGGGGTTCTCGTTAAAGACAAATCGGATTTTGGATGGCGTTAATGGCATTCAGGTCGAGCGGGAACTGCCGATATTGCTGCAATATGATGCGGCGAACCGCAAGCTGGCTTTTGCTGAAGCGGCTCGTCTGCGGAGTGAAGGGCGAAGCGTACTAATGAAGCATACCGATAGAGCGGAGGATTTACTATCCGAGACGGCAGCCAGAAACATGGGCAGCGGCCCATTAGGGCCAGCTTATGGCGAGATTCGCAGCTTTGTAAGTTTCTGATCTACATAAGGATGAAGGGAGGGCTTAAGCCTTGGGAGAAATTATTAAGGTTGCCATGCCCAAAGGGCGTATATATAAACAAGCAGCGGCATTATTTCGTGAAGCGGGATTATCTATTCCTACCGACGTGGACGAGTCGCGCAAGCTCGTCATTCCTTTGCCGGAAATCGGCATGGAGTTCATTATGGCGAAGCCCGTGGACGTGCCGACTTATGTGGAGTACGGGGTAGCGGATATCGGAATCGTCGGTAAAGACGTGCTGATGGAAGAGAACCGTGATGTATATGAGCTGCTCGATTTGGGCATCGCCCGCTGCCGGATGTCGGTCATTGCCCTGCCGGACTGGAAGCCTGGCATTCATCAGCGCGTAGCGACCAAGTACCCGAATGTAGCCTCGCAGTATTTCCGCGAGCAGGGCCAGCAGGTGGAGGTCATTAAGCTGAACGGCTCCATTGAGCTCGCACCGCTGATCGGCCTTGCTGACCGTATCGTGGATATGGTAGAAACCGGCCGTACACTAAGAGAAAATGGGCTTGTGGAAATGGAGAGCATATTTGAAATCACGAGCCGCTTAGTTGCGAATCGAGTGAGCTATCGGATGAAGAACGGTGAGATCCAGGCGGTATGCGACGCATTGAATCGGGTCATTCAGAGAACGGAGATCGGCAGCTAGAGCGAAAGTCGGATTGGAAGAGAAAATACCAGGCCGGCAGGTAACTTAGAGGCGAAAATCCTGCAGGGCTGGATTGGAAGCAAGAAGAGAAGAAGTTTCATTTATGGAATGAATGAGAGCAAATGTTAGGGGGCAGACAGGGATGAGAATCGTATCGGCGGGACAATTTCAGCTGAAGCGGGAAGTGGACTACGGTTCACCGGAGCAGAATGAAGTCGTCAAGGCCATCGTTAACGCTGTAAAAAATGAAGGGGATGCCGCGCTTCTGAAATACACGGAGCAGTTGGACGGCATGAAGCTGGCACCGGAAACGCTTCGAGTGACGAAGGAGGAAATGCAGGCTGCTTATGACCGGGTGGAGCCCTCCTTTGTGAAGGCAATATCGGCGGCAGCCGCGAATATACGCGCATATCATTCAAGACAGAAGCGCAACTCCTGGATGGATTTGCAGCCTGACGGCAGCATTCTAGGCCAGATCATTCGTCCTCTCAAACGAGTTGGCGTCTACGTACCCGGCGGCAAGGCCTCTTATCCCTCCTCGGTGCTGATGAACGTCATTCCCGCACAAGTGGCGGGCGTGCCGGAGATTGTCATGGTAACCCCGCCTGCGACCAGCGGCAAGGCCGGTATCGATCCTTATATTCTTGTTGCCGCTGCTGAAGCGGGAGTAAGCGAGATCTATCGGGTTGGCGGAGCACAGGCCATTGCTGCCCTGGCCTACGGCACGGAGAGTATCGCGCCTGTTGATAAAATTTGCGGCCCTGGCAATATATACGTTGCTTTGGCGAAGCGCGAGGTTTATGGCGCGGTAGACATCGATAGCATGGCGGGCCCAAGCGAAATCGCTGTCCTGGCCGATGACAGTGCCGATCCGGCTTATGTGGCGGCCGACCTGCTGTCGCAGGCTGAGCATGATGAAATGGCTTCCGCGGTGCTGGTAACAACCTCGGAAGCCTTTGCCAAGGCTTGTCAGGAAGAGGTTCAGCGTCAGTTGGCCGAGCTGCCACGGAAGGCGATCGCAGCAGCCTCGATTGATAAATATGGCGTAATCCTCTTGGTGGATTCGATTGAGGAAGGCATTGACGTCATTAATCAAATGGCGCCGGAGCACTTCGAATTGATGGTGGAGGATCCGATGAGGTATCTTGGCTTGATTGAGAATGCGGGCGCTATTTTCCTCGGGGCCTACAGCTCGGAGCCGGTTGGGGATTATTTCGCTGGGCCGAATCATATTATTCCGACCAATGGAACGGCTCGCTATTCCTCCCCGGTAGATGTAGACGATTTTATTAAGAAATCCAGCTTAATCTATTATAGTAAAGAAGCTTTGCTGGCGAACGGTGAGACAATTATGGAACTGGCGCGTCGCGAAGGACTGGAAGGTCACGCGCGGGCGATCGAAATTCGAATGCGTAAAGAAGGAAAGGCAGGGAACAGATGATGACAACCAATCATGAAGAGACAAGAGAGCGGAGCGCGAGCGTTAGCCGCAAAACGAATGAAACGGATATCAAATTGAGTTTTACCGTAGATGGCAGCGGACAAGCAAACCTTCAGACCGATGTGCCTTTTCTGGATCATATGCTTGACCTGTTCACGAAGCATGGCCATTTCGATTTGACGGTCGAGGCGCATGGCGATATCGAAATTGATGACCATCATACGGTAGAAGATATCGGCATCTGCCTTGGGCAGTGTCTGCGGGAAGCGTTAGGCGACAAAAGGGGTATTAAACGATATGCCAGCGTATTTGTTCCGATGGACGAAGCGCTGGCCCAGGTTGTCATTGATTGCAGCAACCGGCCGCATTTCGAATACCGCGCGGAATATCCGTCCAGCCGGGTAGGCAGCTTCGATGTCGAGCTCGTACACGAGTTTTTATGGAAGCTGGCGCTGGAGGCACGGGTTACACTGCATGTGATCGTCCATTACGGGCAGAACACGCACCACATGATTGAAGCCGTGTTCAAGGCACTCGGACGTGCCATCGATGAAGCTACAAGCATTGATCCGCGCGTGAGCGGTGTTCCGTCAACGAAGGGAGTGCTCTAACTTTGGCCATCGCCATCGTTGATTACGGAATGGGCAATTTGCACAGCGTCAGCAAAGCGGTCGAGCGCCTCGGCTACGAGGGGCTCGTCACCGGCGACGCTGCTGCGATTCTCGGTGCCGACGGCGTGCTGCTGCCTGGCGTAGGCGCCTTCGGCGACGCCATGGCGCATCTGCGAGGCACCGGGCTCGACGCCGTGGTGCGGCGAGCCGCCGCAAACGGCACACCGCTGCTCGGCATCTGCCTCGGCATGCAGCTGCTCTTCGGCGAGAGCGAAGAGCATGGGCGCAACGAAGGCCTCGGCCTATTGCCGGGCAGGGCGGTGCGCTTTGCGGGCGGCGACTACAAAGTGCCGCACATGGGCTGGAACCGGCTGTCGTTCCTGCAGCCGGAGAGCCCGCTGCTTGCGGGGCTGGAGGAAGGACATGTGTACTTCGTCCACTCCTACCACGTCGAGCCGCAAGCGAAGAGCGATTTGATCGCCGTGACCGATTACGGTCATCCGGTGACGGCGATTGTAGGCCGTGACCAGGTATACGGCATGCAGTTCCACCCCGAGAAGAGCGGGGAGCTCGGCATGTCGCTGCTGCGAAACTTCCTGGCCTTGGCAGAGGGGAAGGCCTAGAGGCGAATAAGTTAACAACCTTTTGTAATAGAGGAAATGTATAGAGCGGAGGAACGTATCTTATGTCTTCATTTATCATCTACCCGGCGATTGATATTCGGGGTGGCAAGTGTGTCCGTCTGGTTCAAGGCGATTATGGGCGTGAAACGGTATATAACGACAATCCCGTGGAGGTAGCCAAGTCCTGGGAAGCACAGGGTGGTACGTTCATTCACCTCGTTGATTTGGACGGAGCGAAGGCAGGCCATCCTGTGAACGATGAGCTGATCGGCGAGATCGCTCGCAGCGTACAGGTTCCTGTTCAAGTCGGCGGCGGCCTGCGCACGCTGGATGACGTAAAGCGCCTGCTATCGCTGGGCGTAAGCCGGGTCATTCTCGGTACGGCGGCGATTGAGGATCGCCAGTTCACGGAATCCGTGCTGGGGACATATGGCGATAAAGTCGCCATCGGCATCGATGCGCGCAACGGCTTCGTTGCTACGCGCGGCTGGCTTGAAACCTCGGAGGTTCAAGCGGAGGTGCTGGCTAAAGAGCTGGCTGCTAAAGGTGCCGAAACCTTCATCTTTACGGATATTTCCCGCGACGGGATGATGCAAGGG
Organism: Paenibacillus lentus; assembly: GCF_042714055.1. Classification (GTDB taxonomy): domain Bacteria; phylum Bacillota; class Bacilli; order Paenibacillales; family Paenibacillaceae; genus Fontibacillus; species Fontibacillus lentus_A. Next base: position 42,480 of record NZ_JBHGVC010000021.1, on the reverse strand, counting down.
CCTAACGTAGAGGCCATTGTCGCTTTAGCCAAGGCTTCGAGACGCACGGTTATCGCCTCGGGAGGGGTAACGGTTCAGGAGGATCTGCTCCGTCTTGCGGCACATGCCGAGGAGGGTGTGGGCGGCGCTATTGTAGGCAAGGCCCTGTATACTGGCAGCATTGATCTGACTGCTGCAATTCAGGCCATCAAGGGATAGTCCTAGCGCTTGGGGGAAAAAGCCCGAATTCAGGCTGCAGGAATGAGCATTCAATCGATAAGGATGAGCATATATAACGTAAACTGAGATACCATTTAGAAAGGATTGATCCATCATGCTCGCAAAGCGAATTATACCCTGCCTTGACGTGAAAGACGGGCGGGTCGTGAAAGGCGTAAATTTTGTGAATCTGCGGGATGCGGGTGATCCGGTAGAGCTGGCGGCGCTGTATGATCGGGAAGGCGCGGATGAGCTTGTCTTCTTGGACATATCTGCCTCAAATGAAGGACGAGCGACGATGGTGGAGGTTGTGAAGCAAACTGCTGGAGAGATCTCCATCCCGTTCACGGTAGGCGGGGGCATTTCCCAGGTAGAGGATATGAAGCGAATTTTGCGGGCGGGAGCAGATAAAATCGGCATTAACACCGCAGCCGTGCTGAATCCCGATTTGATTTCCGATGGCGCCCGGCGCTTCGGTTCCCAATGCATCGTTGTGGCGGTTGATGCGAAATACAACGAGGAGCTGAAGGACTGGGAGGTATACACCCACGGCGGACGGAAGGCAACCGGGATGAGCGCGATCCAGTGGGTTAAGGATGCCGAATCTAGAGGCGCAGGGGAGATTTTGCTGACGAGCATGGACGCTGACGGTACGAAGGATGGATTCGATCTTTCTTTAACGAAGGCGGTAAGCCGTGCTGTTGGCATTCCGGTCATTGCATCCGGCGGAGCCGGCAAAGTGTCTCATTTCTACGATGTATTTACCGAAGGACTGGCGGATGCTGCTCTGGCGGCAACGATTTTTCATTATAAAGAGATTGCGATCCCGGATTTGAAAAAAGATCTGATATCCAGAGGAGTGGAAATACGATGAGTCAGCAACTTGAACCGCAGCTTCCGCTGAACCAGCTGGAAGAGATCATTCAATGGGACGAGAACGGCCTTGTTCCAGCCATCGTGCAGGACGCGTCCACGAAGGATGTGCTGATGCTGGCCTATATGAACCGGGAGTCCCTGAAGAAATCGCTAGAGACCGGAGAGACGTGGTTCTGGAGCCGCTCGCGCTCTGAGCTATGGCATAAGGGAGCTACCTCAGGCAATACGCAGCAAATCGCTTCGCTTCGTTATGATTGCGACGGCGATACGCTGCTCGTGGAGGCCTATCGTCAAGGCCCGGCATGCCATACTGGGGAAGACAACTGCTTCTATCGCGTAGCTGCGCTGTCCAAAGATCGGGCTGCAGGTACAGGCTCTACGGCAAATGGTGAGGGAAGCAGCCGTTTTGCCGTTTTGGCTGAATTGGAGCAGTTGATCGCAGAACGGCATAAAGAGCGCCCGGAGGGTGCTTATACAACCTACTTATTCGATAAAGGGATCGATAAAATCCTGAAAAAAGTAGGCGAAGAAACCGCAGAATCGATCATCGCCGCCAAAAACGGGGATAATGACGAGCTGCGTTACGAAGTCAGCGATTTAATCTACCATTTGCTCGTACTGCTGCGTGAGCGGAATCTGCCGCTGGACGATATTATGCAGGAGCTGGAGCGGCGCCATGAACGTCCGCGTCGAGATTGATCCACACTTAAGCACGGATCAAGAAGCTTAACAGCGACTATCGACTGCACATGGCTTAAGCAGGAGAATAAGCCATGTTATAAACGCGGAGAGATGTGTGCCGATAAACTAGAGCGAGGGATCGTGAATGGCAGGGAAAAACAATTATTGGATCGACTATCATACGCATCATGCCCGCTGCGGCCATGCTGTTGGCAGCCTGGAGGAATATGTCGTCCGAGGGATTGAGATCGGCTTGTCCGAAATTGGCTTATCGGATCATATGCCGCTGCTGCATGTAAACCCGGAGACGTATTACCCCGAGATGGCGATGGCAATGGATGAGCTGCCGCGATATGTGGAAGAGGCCTTCGCCCTTAAGGAGAAGTATCGCAGCCAGATCGATGTGAAGGTGGGTTTGGAAGGCGACTTTATCGAAGGCTGGGAGGCAGAGATCGAGAAGATTATTCAAGGCTATCCTTGGGATTATGTCATCGGCTCGGTGCATTTTCTGGATGAGTGGGATATTTCTGATTACCGGCAGGTTCATAACTGGGAAGGCCAGGACGTCTTTGCCGTATATGAGCGTTATTATAAAGCAATAGGTCAAGCTGCTAAAACAGGATTTTATGATATCATCGGGCATTTTGATGTTATTAAGCGTTTCGGCCATTCTCCAGGCCCGGCTAGGGAGGATGAGACAAGAGCACTGGAACATTACGCATTATCGGCAATAGCGGAGTCCGGGATAGCGATGGAATTGAATGCTTCAGGACTGTCCAAGCCATGTGCTGAAATGTTCCCGAGTAATCGCATTCTAGAGTCCGCCATTCAGCTCGGGATACCGCTGACGGTAGGCTCTGACGCCCATGATCCATTGAAGCTGAGCGAGCACTTGGATACTGCGCGGGCTGCTTTGTACGAGCTGGGAGTGCGGGAACTGGCAACGTTCACGGAGCGTCGGCGTAGAATGATTCGATTGGAACAGGACTGATTACGAAGAGGAAGTTATCTTGGGCTCCCTGAGCTCCTACATAAACGACTACTACAATGGTGATCCAGGAGGATGTTATGGAATCCAGGCTGAGAATTTTTGCGGGTTCATCGAATCCAAGATTGACGGCGCAAATCTGCGAGCGGCTCGGCGTTGAGCCGGGTAAGGTCAAGCTGTCCCGATTCAAAAGCGGAGAGATCTACGTTCACTATGAAGAGAGCATCCGCAACTCCGATGTGTTTCTGGTGCAGTCCCTCTCCCATCCGATCAATGAGCTGTTCGTCGAGCTGTTAGTGATGATCGACGCGGCCAAGCGTGCTTCAGCCCGGACGGTTAACATTATTATGCCTTATTATGGTTATGCGCGGCAGGAGAGGAAGTCGGCTCCGCGGGAACCGATTTCCGCGAAGCTGTTGGCGGATGTGCTGACCACCGCCGGGGCGAGCCGGGTGATAACGATCGACCTGCATGCGCCGGCGATACAAGGGTTCTTTAACATTCCTGTCGATCATTTGACCGCGCTTGATTTGATGACCGAATATTTGAAGGCACAGAACATTTCCAATCCGGTTGTCGTATCTCCCGATGCCGGGCGGGCATCGATGGCGGAGAAGCTGGCTAGCGGGCTGGATTCTCCCTTCGCGATCATGATCAAGAAACGGCCGGCTCATAATGAGTCGGTTATTACGCATGTGATTGGCGATGTTGCGGGATATACGCCGATTATTATTGAGGATCTAATCGATACCGGTACGACGATAGTCAATGTGGTAGAGGGACTTAAAGAGCGCGGAGCCAATGATGCTTATGTCTGTGCAACGCATGGACTGTTCTCGGATCGGGCGGTGGAACGTCTTCGCCATAAGAACATTCGGGAAGTTATTGTAACGGACTCGATCGAGCTGCCGGAGCCGCCGCCGGCCCATTTTAAGGTGCTGTCCGTGGCGCCGATGCTGTCCCAGGCTATCCAGTTTATTATGGAGGGCGGGTCGATTGCGGCTTTATTCAGGGATCGGGGAATTTAAGGGTGAATGATTAGGGGTTAAAAAAGAGCCAGAATCTTCTTTATAGAGGATCTCTGGCTCTTCTTATGTTAAGGCTTGCGGCGACTGCTGCCTAAAATCAGCCATATAGCGAGCCCGGCAACTAATAGAAGGGGAACTAAGATGATCAGCAAAGTAAGCACGATATTCTCCCATAAAATAGTCACTAATCTCACTCCATTTGTAAAATTTTGTATCACCCAGTAGTTCGGCATTCGCTGCCTGTTCTCCTTCTATTCTTCGTTAAATCCGTATTTTACCTTCCTGATTCCCCGTGGGAGGAGGGCTTTCTCTATGGTATACTGTGTGGGAGAGATAGGGATAGAAGGAGGTGCCTTGAGTGAAGAAGAGCAAAGTCCAAATTGAAGGCATGCAGGCGGATGTGCTGTCGCTTTCTTTGGATGCGAACTTTTTCTTTGAGAGAGCTGTCTCATCATTAGACCGCAATCGCTATGACAAGGCATTGAAATATTTTCGTAAAGCGGTGGAGTATGAACCGGGCAATCCGGTGAATCATTGCAATATGGCGGGCATCCTGTCCGAAATGGGCGATTATGAGGCTTCCAATGCCGTATTGTCCGTTCTTTTACGGGACATTGATCCGTCTATGACGGAATGTTATTTCTATATGGCTAATAATTATGCGAATATGGAGCAGTTTGAAGCGGCGGAAGAGGCATTGATTACGTATCTACAAGAAGATGCCGATGGACAGTTTCTAGCAGAAGCGGAAGAGATGATGGATTTGCTGCAGTATGAGCTGCAGCGTCCAACCAAGCTGAAAAGCATCAAATCGCGTGAAGGCATGATCGAGCATGATTTGGCTCGCGAGCTGCTGGAGGAGGGCAAATTTGCCCAAGCAGTGAAGCTGTTGGAGGATATCGTCGCAAAGCATGCGGATTTTCTGGCAGCCCGGAACAATTTGGCGTTAGGGTACTATTATTTGGGCCTCTTCCCGGAGGCGATGGACATGATTCATGGAGTGCTGGAGCAGGATGCTGGAAATTTGCACGGACTATGCAACTTGGCTATTTTTTTGCAGCGGGAAGGAAGTGTCGAGGAATTGGACAAGCTGAGGCTGCTGCTGCGGGTCGTGGTTCCGTTCCATCAAGAGCATTTGTTCAAGCTGGCGACGACGATGGGGATTCTAGGAGAGCACGAGGCGGCGTATACGCACTTCAAGCGGCTTCTTAAGGATGATGAGGTTAATAGTGATCCAACCTTGTATCATTACGCCGCAGTAGCGGCTTATAATACCGAGCGTTACTCGGTAGCGCGAGCGTTATGGCGGCAGTTGCAGAAGCTTGATCCGAATTCAGGTATATCTTCTTTCTATTTAAACAGAATGGATAATTACGAGCTGCAAGGGCAATATCCCCCGATTAGCTATCATTATAACCTTCCTTTTGAAGAGCAGCTTAAGCAGCCGGAAAAATGGGAGAACGGCTTCCCCCCGGAAATTCGGGATAATCCCCTCATACGCTCTTCCTTCTTCTGGGCGCTGCGCCATGGAGATCACCAAACGAAGCTTCAAGTCATTCAGGCACTTCGTCTGATTGCGGATCGGGAAGTAGAGGAAGCACTTTTGGCATTTTTGCTAGTTCCGGAGGAAGATGGCTACCTAAAGGACATGGCCGTCTTAGTGCTGCGGTCTCTTGGCGTAAAAGGCCCGATACCCGTATGGAAAGGCGGGACAACCACGATGGTAGATCCCAGCAAAACAAGCTCCAGCCTACCGGTATGGCGAAGCGAATGGCAGGCGGTTATCGATTTGGCCGTCAAGCGGATAGGGAAAACCTCGGATCTACAATTGCAGCATGATATTGAAACGCTGTGGGTAGACTTTTTGACTCGTCTATATCCGGATATACCGACGATGGCTCATATTGAAGGATGGGCAGCGGCGTTGGACTACCTGACGGCGAAAATGCGGCGCAAACCGATCACCTATGAGGAGGTGGCCAAACGGTACGGCATCTCCGCATCTACGGCCAGCCGTTATGCCCGCCGGGTAAACCAGGTATGTAATGTGAAAGAAAAAGCGAATCGTACATTTCCTTTCGTTCAATAATTTGCACACTGATTTAGCCGCTTATTGCAAATGAGCGGGTAAAGCAGGTCTGTCTTGGGTAAAACTTGTGTATAGGATCAATTACATAATAGATCATCGGTAATTATGAATTGATTTGATGAACAAATGGACACCAGGGAGGTTGGGTTGATGTACAAAGCGATTGTAATTGGAACCGGGCCAGCAGGGCTGACGGCAGCGATTTACTTGGCCCGCGCCAACTTGAATCCGCTCGTGATCGAGGGCATGGAGCCTGGAGGACAGCTGACGACGACAACGGAGGTTGAGAATTTCCCGGGCTTTCCGCAGGGCATTCTGGGGCCGGAGCTGATGGATCAAATGCGGAAGCAGGCTGAACGTTTTGGGGCACAATTCAGGAACGGGTGGGTACAAGAGGCAGATTTCGGCAGCCGGCCATTTAAATTAACCGTCGAGGGCGGGGAAGTATTAGAGGCAGAGACCGTCATTATCTCGACTGGGGCTTCCGCCAAATATCTCGGCATTCCGGGAGAAAAGGAGAACGTCGGCCGCGGGGTAAGCACCTGTGCGACTTGCGACGGATTTTTCTTCCGCAGCAAAAAAATTATCGTGATCGGCGGCGGCGACTCCGCAATGGAGGAAGCCAGCTTCCTTACGCGCTTTGCCACTAACGTGACGATCGTGCATCGGCGCGACGAGCTGCGGGCCTCGAAGATTATGCAGGATCGCGCTAGAGATAATGAGAAGATTGCATGGGCGCTGAATCGTACTCCACTGGAGGTATCGACGGACGAGCAGGGGGCTGTCATCGGTCTCAAGGTTCGCAACAATGCGACGAATGAGGAAGAGCTGATCCCCGCAGATGGCATATTTGTCGCGATCGGGCATACGCCGAATACGAAGTTTCTGGGAGGGCAGATCGAGACGGACGAGCACGGCTATATTATCGTGAAGCCCGGAACGACGATCACGAATGTGGAAGGCGTGTTTGCCTGCGGCGATGTGCAGGATACCCGCTATCGCCAGGCGATTACTGCGGCAGGCTCGGGCTGTATGGCGGCGATGGATTGCGAGAAGCTGCTGGAAGGCGACATGGTTCGTGATTGGAGCGAGACACTTAACCCATAGGATTAGAAAAAAGGCTGTTCCCGGGTCATAATGAGGATTATGACGGTAGGAGCAGCCTTTATTTAGTTTGGTGACCAAGGGTTCCAGACTGATGTCCCGCTTAGATCCATCCCTTTTCCTCGGCCAGGCGAACCGCCTCGATCCGGCTTTTCACTTCCAGCTTGTTCAATATTTCCGAGATATAATTACGGACGGTGCCGTAGGATAAGTGCAGTGAGGCTGCTATTTCTCCAGCGCTCAATCCACCTGCCGCCATCTTGAGGATTTCCCTTTCCCTTGCGGTTAACGGGTTCTCTTCGCGTACGGCGCCGAAAATCAGCTCCGGCGATACTTCGCGATGTCCGGCCATAACGCGGCGAATGGACTCCGCCAGCTTATCCGAGGGCTCATCCTTGAGCAGGTAGCCATGAACACCAGCCTGAACCGCCCGCTCAAAATATCCCGGACGGGCAAAAGTAGTCAAAATAATGACCCGGCAGGGGGAGGAGCGCTGCTTGAGAATCTCCGCGATATCCAGTCCGCTCTGGCGGGGCATTTCAATGTCCATCAGGAGAATGTCGGGCTGGGCTCGCTCTACCAGAGCCAGCGCTTCTGCTCCGTCCTCCGCCTGACCGACGACCTTGAGATCCTCCTCCATGCCAAGCAGAGAAGCGAGCGCACCTCGCAGCATGCGCTGGTCTTCAGCGATTACAATGGAAATCATGCTGTTCAGCATCCTTTCTGTCTTTCATGATTATAGGCACGACGACGCTCAGAAGCGTTCCTCCCCTATCGCCAGCCGATATGGACAGCGACCCGTTAATGAGAGTGAGTCGTTCTGTCATGCCTTTTAATCCATTGCCTGTTGAAAATTCGGCAGAGATGGAGGAATCCACGCCGATGCCGTCATCCTCGATGCTTACCCGAATGCTTGCCTCTGAATTCTCTATCGTTACCCGGCAGTGTTCGGCTCGACTGTGCTTCACGATATTGGTCACGGCTTCCTTGATGCAGAGGCTAACGATGTTCTGGGTCAGATCAGGGATGCCCTGCAGCCTGGCATCGCCATTTACCTCTAGCGCTATGCCGGCAATGCGAAGTATTTCCCCGGCATCGGCCAATTCCTCGGCTACGGTAACCGTGCGCATATCCGATACCAGCTCCCGAACCTGGCGCAGCGCGGCCCGGGAGGTGCGCTGTATTTCCCGCGCTTCCTCCTGGGCGCGTTCTGGATTCTGGGGAGCCAGCTTCTCGACAAGCTGGCTTTTGAGCGTGATCAGGGATAAGGTATGCCCCAAGGTATCATGCAGATCGCGAGCGATACGCATACGTTCCTCCCGTTTGACCAGCTCTTTAATTTGCTCATTGGCCCGATCGAGCTCCAGCTCCAGCTGCTGTTGTTTGCTCAAAGAGCGGGCACCGAATGGAGATATGAACATAATTACCAGGAAGGGAAGAAGGAATAGCAGTTCCGTTCCTTTAAGCCGCGGCAGGTTCAACAAGATGGATAGAATTTGCATCGTACCGAACGCGACCATACATAATTTGAATTTCCTCTTGTCGGTATACCAGCCGATAAAATTAGCCGTAAAGAAGCCCATATAAAGATTATAGGGGCTGTAGAAAATACTCATGGTCAGAATAATCGCCATTTGCAAACCCAGCCACCAATTAAAGGCGCGCCCCGTAACGAAATACAACTGACGGTAGCTGATGACGAATAGTCCGATCATGAGACATCCCCAAAGAAGCATGAACCCGGTATATCCCCGTAGGTTAAAGATCGGCAGGGCAATATAGATCACCCAAACGTAGGGGAAAAAGCCTAATTTTTTGGGAAGAAACTCAAATGATTGGCGCGCCATGTTGGATTACACCGCTTCCTGTTTTTTTCTGATATAGGTGGATAGTAACATAAACAGGATCAAGTAGCCCAGCAAAAGAAGGACATTGCTCCACTCGGGCGCTTGTCCGCGAATGATCGCCCATGCGCCGTTGCCGAAATTGTAGGAGGGCAGCCAGTGTCCAATTTGCTGCATAATGCGCGGCAGGATCTCGATCGGCATCCACATGCCACCGGAAATGGCAAGGATCATATAGACGGCGTTGCTGACGCCGCTGGCGGTATCAACCCGCTTCATCGTGCCGACAAGCGTGCCGATCGCTAGGAACGGCAGGGATCCGCCAAGAATCCACAGCCCGCTGAGCAGCCATTGGTTTATAGATAGGGATACGCCGTTCACGAGATAACCAGCCAGAAAAATAACCACGATCGAGAACAAATGCATGACGGTCTGACCGAACATTTTGCCGAAGAAATAAGTCGTGCCCGGCAAGGGAGTTATCCGCATAAATGTATCCCAGCCGTTCGTCCGTTCTTGAACAAGCCGGATGCCGAGGGTCATGATGGCGGAACCCATCACGCTAAAAGTGGTCATGGACATGAGGTAATGCGCCTGCCAGAGCTGGACATCGTCGCCTCCTGTGTTAAAAATCCGCGTAAATATGAAGTAAAAGGTAATTGGCATAGCCAGCGACCAAAATACATAATAGGGATTGCGTAAAATTCTCAGCATTTCTACTCTGCATTGCAGCCATACGATTCGCATCGTTAAATCGCCTCCTCAGCGGACATCGTTAATTGTTCAAAAGCCTCGTCAAGCCGCCCCTGATCGATTCTAATATCGCGAACGGGAAGCTGCTCGGCGAATATGGCAGCCAGCGCCTCGTCCGTATTATCGGTGCTGACATAGATGCGCCCGTCTTTATCATAGCAAGCTGAAATAGGGGAAAGCTTTTTCAGCCGCTGACGTAGTTCAGGGCCGTCCTGGGTCGTCGTGAAAGAGATGGAGCGCTTGACGATTTGAGCTTTGATCTGCTCCGGCGTGCCATCGGCAGCTAATGTTCCTTTGTTGAACAGCAGGATACGATCCGCGATATCGTCCGCTTCCTGCAGGTAATGGGTAGTGAACAGAATCGTGCGGCCTTGATCGGCCAGCATACGGACATTGTCCCAAAACCGGCGGCGTGCGGTAATGTCCAGGCCTACGGTCGGTTCATCGAAGAAGACTAGCTCGGGATTGCCGGCCATCGCCAGGGCAAAGCCCAGGCTGCGCTTTTGCCCGCCGGACAGCTTTTCCCCGTAACGATTCAAGTCGGACTTGGTGAGTCCAGTCAGTCGGATGAGAAAATCCATGTCGGCGGGATGGGGGTAATATTCCCGAATCAAGGCCAGGATTTCATGTACCTTCAGCTTATCCATGACACTGACTTCCTGCAGCATCGTTCCGATTCTCTCTCGCACTTTGCGATCTTTAGGATGCCCGCCGAACAGCCTGATTGTTCCAGCAGTTGGCTCGAGCAGGCCGAGCATCATAGACAGGGCCGTAGTCTTGCCGGCTCCGTTCGGACCGAGAATGGCAACAATGGAGCCCTTGGCGATATGAAAGGAAACGTCATCGACAGCTTTTTTGTCTTTAAACGTCTTGGTTACATGGTTCATCTCGATAATGATGTTTGCATTTGCGTTCAAGAGGTTCGCCTCGCTTCTTTTGATCATGATTAAGTTAATGATAGAAGGATGAGGCGGGAGACGTTAGTATGGACTGTCATAAATTCCAGGTGACAATTGTCACTTTTGGAATGGATGGTAACGGAGCGGGGATATATAAGTTCCATTTATGCACAAAGAGCCTGAGGGGTTAGCCTTAGGCTCTTTGCGTAAAGAAGGTGCGATATACAGAACAGTGGCGAATGCCGGGCCTGGCTGCTAAATTTCCTTCCGGCGGAAGTAGGTGAGTCCAGCCAGGAAGAATAGCAGAAAGCTGCCAAGTACGGTGATCAGCAAGCTTTGGTACGGCAGGTTGAAGGCGCCGAACTCTGCTTCGCCGCTCGGCATCATGGCCAAAACCGGCTGAGCCCAAGGATAGAACGGGCCGTAGGTGGCTGAGTTGACGATCAGCATATTCGGAATCGTCAGCGAGACGTTCAGCGCCAGCGGTGCCGCAAAGCTCGCCCAGTTGAGCGATACGCCCAGCTGCAGCGCTACGAGCGGAAGGCAGGCGATCCAGCCGCCCAGAACGCTTTGCAGGAACATCCCCCACGGCATGGCTCCCGGAAAGGCGTGAAATTTCGCCGCACCAATCAGTGCCAGGAGGAAGAAGAACTGGCTAAGAGCAAGCAGGCCGGCCACGACGGCAAATTTGGCGAGATATACGCCTGTACGCGATACGGGCAGGACAAGCAGCTGCTTCCAGCCGCCGCCGGTATGCTCGTAGCGGCAGACGAAGGCTGAGAACAATCCGGCCATAATGGGCAGGAACAGCATGCCGTGCAGCATGACCATGGCTCCGAGCATGATCGGCCAAGGGTCGGCGCCCGCGGGAACGGATACTAACGCCCCGACCAATAACGAAAGGGCGGGACTGGCCAGAATAATCAGCCAAATGCCCGATCTGGACATTTTTAGCGTTTCCGCAGATAAAATACGCAGAAAATTTCGCATGGTCAGTCCACATCCTTTCGATTAAAGTGCACAAGACTTATCAGCATGATGAAGATACCTAATGTTATGCCGCTAAGCAGATAGAACAGCGGATCCGCATCGCTAAGAGCCAGCGTGGGCCAATTAAGCGGAAAGCTAGCGGATAGATCCAGCGTAAAAGGCGAGAGAATCGCGGCGGCTACGCCAATCGATACCGGAAGGGCTTGATTGCGAAACGCAAGCGATAGCCAAAGCTGAAGTGCCAGCAGCGGCCATGCGGCCAAATAAGGGTAGAAGCCCATCGAAAGGAGCCTCCCGATCGGTAGCGCCGGCTCAAAGCCTAGGAGGAATCCCAATCCTACGGTAAAAAGCGGCAGCAATATGCAGGAAGCGGTTAATAGCAGCACGCAGAGTGTAAATTTGGAAAGGAATACGGCGCTTCGCGAAATCGGCAAAGCGAGCAGCTGCTTCCACGAGCTCATTTGATGCTCTACATTGGCGACCAAGGAGCTGACCAAGGTACAGCCGAGGAACAGCGCCATGGGGACGAATAATTCGATATTGTAAATTAGCCCGCCCCAAAGATTGTCCTCATATATTTTGGATAGATAGTCGAAGCGCAGTCCGAAGTTCAGCCCCTGCATCGCGACGAGACCGATCGGAGCCAGGAAGACCAGGAACCAGATTCCTTTACGGCGTATCTTCAGGAAATCGGCTCGAAGCGAGCGCAGCACCATCATAGCGCTCCCTCCCCGATCACTTGCATGAAGATATCCTCAAGGGATTTCTTCTTCTGCTCGACCCGGTAGATAGCGTGGCCGTTCTCGACGAGCCGCTTGACCAAATGGGCTACCTGGGGATCCTTCATGCCTGGGAATGTCATGACCCCGTCCTGCAGAGCTCCCGTCTGTCCCATATCCCGGGCGATCCAGATGGCGGAATCGGGCTCGGATACGACCAGCTCGATATCATGCCTTGCTTGAAGACGTAAATGCTGAATCGTATCCTGATAGACCATCCGTCCTTCGCGGATGATGCCGACCTTATGAGCCATTTGCTCCATTTCGCCCAGCAGGTGACTGGAGACGAGCACGGTAATGCCGTATTGCTCCGGCATGTTCTTAATCAGTTCGCGGATTTCCTGAATGCCGGAAGGGTCAAGGCCGTTGGTAGGCTCATCCAAAATCAGGAGCTCAGGATTGCCGAGCAATGAGGCGGCAATGCCCAATCGCTGCTTCATGCCGAGGGAGAAGCCCTTCACCGGGCGTCTAGCTTCCTTGGTCAGAGATACGATCTCCAGCACTTCGGCAATGCGTGATTTCGGCACATCCAGAATACGTCGGATTGCTTCCAAGTTGTCGGTGGCGCTTAAGTGCCCGTAATAGGAAGGGTACTCGACCAAGGAGCCGATCCGCCGCAAAATATTCAGTTTATCCCGTTTCAGCTCCCGTCCAAAAATGGAGATCGAGCCGCTTGTTGGCTGAATTAGCCCCAGCAGCATGCGGATCGTCGTTGTCTTGCCGGCTCCGTTGGGCCCAAGAAAGCCGTAAATATCCCCTTTGGAGATTTCCAGGTTTAATTGATCGACGGCAGCGCGTCCGCGGTATTTTTTCGTTAGTCCTTTAGTTTGGATAATCATTTCACTCACGATATATCACCTCGGAAACCAGCATATCCTCCGAAGTTTAAATACAGTGTCCGTTGAAGTTTAAATTTCGTTTAAGAGGTTGTTCAAAAAGTCAATCTTTGATCACGAAGTAACCCAAGGAAGCCCATTCGACATCGAATCTTGAATTCAGCCGGGCCTTCCGGTGCTCACGTAGGTTTTGCCTGTGTATGCTTCCGTAGTCGTTTTCTTCGAAAACGTTTAGCTGTGCTCCTCAGTCCCTAGCTTTATCCAACCTTCTCGGTGCTGAAAGTCTGACTTTTTGAACCTGCACTTTAAGAGGCGGGATATATGATGAACCGGGCACCTGCGCTGGAGGATTCCGCATCAAGCAGCAGTCCCATTTCCCGAAGCAGTAAATCGACGATGGCGAGCCCAAGGCCTGCGCCTTTGGCATTCGAGGCGGTGTCGAGGCCGGGGCCGTGATCCGTGATGACAAGGGCGGTTCGCCCCCTCCAACCTGTGGTATGAATGCCTACATACTTCCCCGAACCGGCATGGCGGACAACATTCTGGAACAGGTTATCCAGCACACGGCGAAAGCCCTGCCTGTCGATCGCCCACTTCAATGGTTCCTCGGGCAGGTCAATATCGATGGTCATGCCGGCCTTCTCCCAGACCGGGTACCATGCGGCGGCGCTCTCTCTGACGATGCGGTGCACGTCCTGCAGTTGGATAGACATGGCGTACCTGCCGCTAGTCAGCAAGTTGTAGGACAGCAGATGGTCGATTAAGTGATCCAGATCGTCAAGCTTCGTCTGCATCAGGGATAAAGATTGCTGCCCTTGTGAAGATAAAGGCTCCTTCGCGATCGAATAGAGGTGACTGCCTAACACCGTTAGCGGCGTACGCAGGTCATGGGACAGATTAGCAATGAGATTCTTGCGCAGCTCTTCTTCTTCCCATTCTCTCCTGCGGCCTTCCTCCAATTGATTCACCATATGATTAAACGCTTGCTCCAGCCTGCCGATTTCATCGGGTCGTCCTTCGTCTGTAAGTGAGGGAAGCCCGTTATCTCCGACGCGGGTCATGGATGACTCAAGCCGCAGGAGGCGTTTGCGGATGTCGCGGAAGAACAGGTAGGACAGCAGGATGAAGATGCCGAAAATAAGGGCCATGAACAAGCCATAAAATCGGGTATCGCTAGGCCGATTCTGGAACGATAGATAGGAGCGCGGCAGCTCGAATACCATAAAGCCCTGCCCGGTTTTTTCGCTGCCTCCGATCAAGGCGACTACCGTATAAGGATCGGAATTAATCCCCGCCTTCATGAAGGCGATGGTATGCTCCGCCGACCATTTCTCGGGATGCGCAGGCTGTACGGGCAGCTGAAGCTGCGTGAATCCCTCCCCGTCGACCCAGAAAAGCGCTGCATCGGGATACTGCTCCTTCAATGCCGTGAGCTTGGCGTTAATCTTCTCGGGTGGGGCTCCATCAAGCGCCTTGGCTTGCTTATGCCACATCTGTTCTAGATCATAAGCACTGCCGTAAGGCAACTGATAGCTCTCTTGCCCGTCCGTGATCAGCATCCGATTAACCGCCCATGAGGCCGCAAAGCTGACCGGAATGAGCACGGGAATAAATACAAGAGCCGTGGCAATAATCAGCACGTATCGGGACAGAAGGGAGTTCCGAAGGCGCTGAAAAGGGCTTTGGTTTATTATTTTCATGCTTTCACCCGGTAACCGATCCCCCGGATCGTCTCGATAATTTCGGGCGAGGCGGGATCGCGTTCTATTTTTTCGCGTAAATGCCGGATATGCACCATCAGGGTCTTATCGCCTTCCAGGTAAGGCTCTCCCCACACGGCTTCATAGATTTGCTCCTTCGTCATAATTTGACCGAGGTGGCGCAGCAGGTAGTTGAATATATGGAATTGCTTCCCGGTAAGCATAATTTCTTCTCCGCTGTCCTGGTTGATAATCAGGTTCTCGCGTTCGTGAACGAGCAGGTGCCGGAGCCTGAGCGGCTCTGGGGAAATATTGCCGCTGCGGCGCAGCAGCACTTCAATCCGGGCGACCAGCTCATCCGGGTGAAACGGCTTCGTCAGGTAGTCGTCCGCGAACTGCAGGCCCTGCAGCTTGTCGTCGATCGAGGTTCTTGCCGATAGCATCAACACGGGAAGATCCGGGTGCTGCTTCTTGAGCCGCTGCCCGATGGTGAAGCCGTCCAGGCCCGGAAGCATGACATCGAGAATGACGAGCCGGCATTCATCCGCCTGTTCCAAGGCGCGCTCCCCGCTAGTCAGCCACGTCACGCGGTAGCCGCGATCCTGCAAATTTGCGTATACCCATTCCCCGATCTCCGTATCGTCTTCAATATATAGCAAATGAATTTGATTCATCATTATGCCTCCTTCTGTTCCTATTGTGACAAATCTGAATTAAAAAATAAACTATGCTGGGAACCCTCCTGATCTTTGTGATTGTAATCACAAGTAACGGTGATGCTCTGTGATACTTTTTATATGAGAATGGTTTTCATTCAAAATTGAAGAATGCAGGTGATGGTTCATGGGAAAAGCGATCGATTTGCGTAAAACGGTGTATGAGCTATGCTCTGCCGATCCTGAAGTGATCGATATCATGGTTGGATTAGGCTTTGAGCAATTAGCTAAACCGGGAATGCTGCAGAGCGCGGGACGTTTTATGACGATCCCCCAGGGTGCCAGGCTGCGCAAGATAGAGCTGGATAAGATCAAGGATGCTTTTCGAGCGAAGGGCTACGAGATTAGAGAATGAACTGGTGGCGGGGGCTGTCGTCTGCGCCTAGGAAGCTTTTTAAAATAACAGGTTGAAAATATAAAGGAGGATACGGCGATGAGCGAAATGATTAACAACCGCGAGCATGCCGTGCCGGAGCAAGGACGCCGGCAGCAGATGCTTAAGGAGATCATTAAGGAGCTGCATGAGGGCAAGAGTGTAGAGGAAGTCAAGGCGCGGTTCGAGGAAGCGGTGGGAGACGTTACGGTGGCGGAAATATCGGCAATGGAGCATGCTTTGATGGAGGAGGAGGGGATTCCGGTCTCCGAGGTACAGCGTTTATGTTCTGTGCACACCGCTATATTCAAAGGATCGATCGAGGAAATTCACCGCTCGTCCAAGCCGGAGGAGCAGCCGGGGCACCCTGTCCATACCTTTAAGCTGGAAAATCGCGAGATTGAGCGGCATGTCAATTTCAAGCTGGAGCTGCATAAGGATAAATTCCACCGGGAAGAGGGCACGGAAATCATATATAAGCTGGTGGAGGATCTGAATTTGCTCCTGGATCTGGATAAGCACTATAGCCGTAAGGAAAATTTGCTGTTCCCGTACTTGGAGAAATACGGTATCTATGGTCCTACCAAAGTCATGTGGGGCGTAGATGATGCCATTCGCGCCATGATCAAGGAAATCAAGGAAAAGCTGCTCGGCTATAATGGCGACCGTGCCGCTAAGAATATGCTCATGATCGATCTGGAGCGGCTGATCACCGAGGTGAACGAGATGATTTTCAAGGAAGAGAACATATTGCTGCCGATGGCCTTGGAGAAGCTTACGGAGGACGAGTGGGTCAAGATTGCCGCGGAGAGCGAGGAGATCGGATATTGTCTTGTCGCTCCGGAAGAGAAGTGGATTCCCGAGCGGGTACCCTTGGCGTTTGACGAAGGTGGGGAGGGAACGGAGAACGGCCATCTGCCAAATGGACTGATCCGGTTTGAGACAGGGATTCTGTCCGTCGCACAGCTGGAAGCGATCATGAATCATTTGCCTGTGGATCTGACGTTTATTGATGAGCAGGATGTCGTCCGGTATTTCTCCCATGGGAAGGAGCGAATTTTTGCCCGGACGAAGGCGGTCATTGGCCGTACGGTGCAGAACTGCCATCCTCCGCAAAGCGTGCATGTCGTGAATGACTTGCTGGCGGATTTTAAGGCCGGGCGGAAGGATACGGAGGATTTTTGGATTCCGTTCAAGGATAAATTCGTCTACATTCGCTATTTTGCGATTCGCGGCGACGATGGGAAATACATGGGAACCTTGGAATTCACTCAGAATATCGCTCCGATTCAGGCTTTGGAGGGACAAAAGCGGATATTGTCTTAAGGATGTATGTTATATATGGTATACATGTCTATTTTATGGAAACCTCGCCATTGGCGGGGTTTTTTGCTGGGAAATTGAAGGATTGGATCACGTCTTGGAGCTAGCGGCACTAGGTGCTTTTCTGATCGAAACAGCCTTTGTGAATTTCATCATTTGCGCTGAAAGCCTTGTATTTACTGGATTTTCTGCAGCTTGCTTCTCTTGACCGAACGGAGTGGTTCGCTTATAGTTGGTACGTAGGATAAACTATTTTATTTAAGAAAAAGGTGGCTTGTACAATGTCTGAAAAAATCTACATTGGTGTTGACCTTGGCGGGACTGCGATCAAAGTCGGCATCTGTAATGATGAAGGGCAGCTTCTCCATACTTATGAAGGGCCAACCGAGGCTAATAAAGGTGCCGATACCGTAGTTAACAATATCGAGCAGTATGTCCGTCATATTGTGGAGCAATCCCCGTTTAATTGGGAGCAGGTAGCGGGTGTCGGTGCTGGAGTTGCCGGATTTACGGACGTACGCGAAGGAATCATCATTTTTGCACCGAATGTAGGTTTGAGGGATCTTCCGATTCGAGAGATTCTGGAGGCACGTCTGGGCAAGCCCGTCAAAATAGACAATGATGCCAACGTTGCGGCACTGGGCGAAGCATGGAGCGGCGCCGGCAAAGGCATCGATCATTGCGTCTGCGCTACGCTGGGTACTGGCGTAGGTGCCGGCATTATTATACATGGCAAGATTTATCAAGGATTCGCCGGTTTTGCAGGCGAGCTTGGTCATATGTCCGTCGTTCCCGACCTGGAAGCGATTCAATGCGGCTGTGGCGAGATGGGATGCCTTGAGACGGTATCCTCGGCAACCGGCATTATTCGGATGGCGAACGATGCGGTGGCTAGAGGCGAACGAACGACGTTATCGCAAGTGGAGAAAATCATGGCGAAGGACGTTTTTGATGCAGCTAAAGAGGGAGATGAAGTGGCGATTCGGATCGTCAACCGTGCCGCGTTCTATTTAGGCAAAGCGCTCGCAGCTGCAGCCGTAGTTCTTAATCCGGAAGTATTCATTATCGGCGGCGGCGTATCCAAGGCAGGAGACATTCTCTTTAATGAAGTACGCAGTGTGTTCCAGAAGCTGACTCCTGAAGTAGTAGCAAGAGGGGTAAGCATCGTTCCCGCAACGCTGGGCAATGATGCCGGAATGGTTGGGGCCGCTGGCCTGTTTACCCGTTCGTAGGCTCGCAAGCCAGCTCATAGGCTCATAGGCTCATAGGAACGTCGGGGGTCTGTCATCATATTCTGTCGATATATGTTGTCGATGTCATTATAGATATATAATAGATAGATAGAAGAACAGGAGAACATACAAGGAGGGAAATGCATGTCAGACAAGGAGAAAACTTCAGTTGCCAATTTGATTATTATTACAGGCATGTCGGGGGCAGGGAAATCGCTCGCCGTAAGGAGCCTGGAAGACCTAGGATTTTTCTGCGTGGACAATTTACCTCCAGTACTCATCCCCAAATTCGCTGAGCTCATTGAGCAATCGAACGGCAAGATCGCCAAGGTAGCGCTTGTTATCGATCTACGCGGCCGAGAATTTTTCACGGCGTTATCCGAGTCGCTTGGTTATGTGAAGGATCATTTTACGATTAATTGTGAAATTTTGTTCCTGGATGCAACCGATTCCGTATTGGTGCAGCGATACAAGGAAAGCCGCCGCCGTCACCCGCTTGCGCCGGACGGTATGCCGCTGGATGGCATTCGGCTTGAGCGCAAAATGCTGGAGGAATTGAAAATTTCCGCCACACAGGTGATCGATACGAGCAACATTAAGCCTGCTCAGCTCAAAGAGAAAATTATCTCCCGCTTCTCCCATTTGGAGAGCAATCATTTATCCGTTAACATCACATCCTTCGGATTTAAATACGGCATACCGATCGACGCCGATCTCGTTTTCGACGTTCGGTTCCTGCCAAACCCTCATTATATAGAGCAGCTTCGTCCACACACCGGACAAGACAGCGATGTATATGATTATGTTATGAAGTGGCCGGAGACGCAGTCTTTCCTGACCAAGCTGCTGGATATGCTGCACTTTCTGCTGCCCCAATATCATAAGGAGGGGAAAAGCCAGGTCATTATCGCCATCGGCTGTACCGGAGGGAAACACCGTTCGGTCGCCATTGCTGAATATTTGGGCCGGATGCTCGGAACTAGTGAAACGGAGACGGTTCGCGTAAGCCACAGGGATGAGGGCCGAGACCGGCATTAAGAGGGTGAATCAAGACGATGAATCGAGCTAACGAGACAAAAGTACCGCGAATCGTAGTGATGGGTGGTGGTACTGGCCTATCTGTCATGCTTCGCGGATTAAAAGAGAAACCGCTCGATATCACGGCCATTGTTACCGTCGCCGACGATGGAGGAAGCTCCGGAATCCTCCGGAGTGAACTGCATATGCCTCCTCCCGGCGACATCCGTAACGTATTGACCGCGCTGGCGGACGTGGAACCTTTATTATCAAATATGCTCAGCTACCGCTTTTCTAACGGTTCGGGACTAGCCGGGCATAGTTTGGGCAACTTAATACTAGCAGCCATTACGGATATATCCGGCGATTTCGTTACCGCCGTCCGCGAGCTGAGCCGCGTGTTCGCGGTACGCGGCCGCGTGCTCCCCGCTGCCGACCAAGCGGTTGTGCTTCATGCAGAGATGGAGGACGGTACGATCATAACCGGGGAATCGAAGATCCCTGAGGCTCGCGGCAAAATCAAGCGGATCTTCCTGGAGCCGGAGGAGGTTGAGCCGCTGCCGGAGGCTTGTGAAGCGATTCGCGAAGCCGACGCCATTCTGATCGGCCCGGGCAGTCTTTATACGAGTATTATTCCGAATTTGCTCGTTCCGAAGCTGACGGAGTCGATTCTGGCCAACAAGAACGCGATCAAAATATTTGTGTGCAATGTCATGACTCAGCCCGGAGAGACGGATAATTATACGGTAAGCGATCACTTGCAGGCTGTTTACGATCATGTGGGTCATCATTTATTCGATTATGTCATCGTTAACGACGGCGAAATCCCGACTCAGGTTCAGGATTTCTATGCCGAGCAAGGCGCCAAGCCCGTCGAGGTCGATTGGGACGTCGTGACGGGAAGAGGATATAAAGTAATTGCGGACACGCTCGTGTTGTTCCGTCGCTATTTGCGCCATGATGCCGACAAATTAAGTCAGCATATTTATCAATTGGTGCAGAACTGGAATTTACGAAAGAGGTGAGACCCTTGTCGTTTGCGGCGCAAACCAAAAAGGAACTAACGATGGTCGAGGCCGAGCCCTGCTGCGAGCAAGCCGAGTTGTCCGCGTTAATTCGGATGAACGGCTCGGTACAGGTTTCGAACAAAAAGGTTGTTCTGGACATCTCCACGGAAAACGCCGCGATTGCAAGGCGAATTTATTCTTTACTGAAGAAGCACTTTCAGGTTCATACTGAGCTGCTTGTACGCAAGAAAATGCGGCTGAAGAAAAATAACGTCTATATCGTACGAATTCCGGCCCGGGTTCAGGAAATACTGAAGACGTTGAACATTGTGTCCGAGAGTTTTATTTTTACGCAGGGGATTAATCCCGACTTGACCCGGAAAAACTGTTGTAAAAGAGCCTACTTGCGAGGGGCATTTATGGCAGGGGGCTCGGTCAATAATCCAGAGGGCTCTTCATATCATCTGGAAATTGCCTCCATGTATGAGGAGCATTGCAAGGCGCTGGTGGATCTCGCTAATGAATTCCATCTGAATGCACGCTGTATCGAGCGCAAGAAGGGCTTTATTTTCTACATCAAAGAGGGCGAGAAAATTATCGAGCTGCTGAACATTATCGGCGCTCACCAAGCCTTGTTTAAGTTTGAGGACGTTCGCATCATGCGCGATATGCGCAATTCGGTCAACCGGATCGTCAACTGTGAAACAGCGAATTTGAATAAGACGATCGGAGCAGCCGTCAGGCAGATTGAGAATATCAGGCTGCTGGAGAAGGAAATGGGACTTGAGAACCTTCCGGAGAAGCTGCGAGAGGTTGCCGAAGTACGTTTGGCTCATCCCGATATGAACCTGAAAGAGGTCGGAGAGCTGTTAAAAGGCAAGGTTAGCAAGTCCGGCGTCAACCACAGACTTCGGAAAATCGACGAGCTGGCTGAAAAAATTCGCGGGGGTACAAGTGTATAGCTAGTCTGTTACAGTCTGTATATGATATAATGAGATAAATTTACCATGATCGCATAGTTCTACAATATGCTGATTGAATTCGTAATAGGGGGTAAGGTTTCATGATCAAACACCCGGTGACTGTTCGATTGAAAACGGGTCTACATGCTCGGCCGGCAGCGCTTTTCGTTCAGGAAGCGAATAAATACTCATCTGAAATATTTGTCGAAAAAGACGATAAAAAAGTAAATGCAAAAAGTATCATGGGTATTATGAGCCTTGCCATTAGCACCGGAACGGAAATCTACATCAGTGCAGATGGCGCAGATGCGGAGCAAGCCGCAAACGCTTTAATTAATTTGGTTAGTAAAGAGGAACTGGAGAACCAGTAATAGGTTGCTGCCAGTGTTCAAGAAGGAACGATTTCGTGACTCTATTCACGTCATCGTTCCTTTTTAATTCGAAGTTTGTCGAAAAATATTTTTTTTGTTAATTGAAGCTCAACTGCAACATTTATCCGCAAGCTGCCGTTTAGTAGTTAAACTTACCCTATAATGGAGGTCATTTCTAATGAAAAATTGGTTAAAGCCTGTAGGAGCAGTGTTAATTGCAGGAGCGTTAGTTGTTGGAGGTTCGTTGATTAGCGGGGGGGCAGTGCAATCTGTGTATGCTGATAATGAGGCGCAGCGTAATGTAATTAACGTTACAGGCAGCGGGGAAATTTCGATTAAACCGGACATCGCTTACATTTCTGTGGGGGTAGAGACACAGGCCGATACAGCAAAGGAGGCGCAAAGCCAGAATGCTGCCAAGATGGCGAAGGTGAACGCTCTGCTTAAGGATACGTGGAAGCTCGATGCGAAGGATATCAAGACGGGACAGTTTTCGGTTCAGCCGAACTATACTTATTCGGAGAAGGAAGGGCAGAAGGTTAAGGGTTATTCCGCATACCATTCCTTGTCAGTTACTTACCGCGATTTGGATAAGGTCGGCCAGCTGCTTGACGAGCTCACAAAGGCAGGGGCGAACCGCATCGACAATGTCCGCTTCTCGACCGAGAATCCGGATCTGTATCAGGAGCAGGTCATTCAAAAGGCGATGGCTAACGCGGATCTGAAAGCTGCTGCGATTGCCAAGGCGGCCAAGCGTCAGGTTGGACTTGTGCTGAGCGTTACTCAAGGCAGCAGTAATGATTACGCGCCTTATATGAACATGAGCTTTGCCGTAGCGGAAAAGGCCTCCATGGATCAGGGAACCTCCATCGAACCCGGGGAGATTACCGTGAAAACAACGCTTTCCGTAGTGTATGAGATGAAATAATAATTCAAGGATTGGGTTGAATCAAGGCTCTTCTTCCCCGAACCGTGATGCCGCTCTGTTATTTGGCAGAGGCATCACGGTTCTTTTGTTGATAAAAGTACGGTCAATAATTGGAAGGTTCTGATGCGTTGTAACCATAGCGGGGCGTCCATCCAAGCGTATTGCTGGTTCTGGAGCCTGGCAACCTTCACAAAACCTTCTTTAGTTCTATCGAATGGCCTAGAAAAGTGTTGTAACTGAGAACAAAACAAGGTATAGTGAATATGCAAAAAATGAATCGACTGACCTTTTGAAAGCCATACCAATGGATATGGCTTTTTTTTCTTAGTAGACCTGAAGGAGTTGGTGCATACATGATTGAACTGGCCGAAGTTGAAAAAAGCTTTGCAGGACAAGTCGTTGTGCATCCGCTATCGCTCACCATACAAGAAGGGGAGTTCCTAACCCTGCTGGGCCCGAGCGGCTGCGGCAAGACGACGATTTTACGCATGATCGCCGGGTTCGAGCAACCGACGAGTGGAAAAATTATGCTGGACGGGGCGGATTTAACGCATCTGCCTCCCAATCGCCGGGATTTGAACCTGGTGTTCCAGCACTATGCGCTATTTCCGCACATGACTGTTGAGGATAATATCGCATTTGGATTAAAGATGAAGAAAATGCCGCCCAAGGAGCAGCGGCAGCGAGTAGAGGAAGCGGTAACGATGACACAGCTCACTCCGCTGGTCAAGCGCTATCCGCATCAGCTGTCTGGAGGCCAGCAGCAGCGCGTGGCTATTGCCCGGGCGATTGCGAACAAGCCGAAGGTACTTCTGCTCGATGAGCCGTTAGGCGCTCTTGATTTGCAGCTTCGGAAGAACCTGCAATCCGAGCTGAAGCAGTTGCAGCGGAGCCTGGGCATTACGTTCGTGTACGTGACCCACGACCAGGAGGAAGCGATGATGCTGTCCGACCGGATCGTTATTATGAATAATGGACAAGTAGAGCAAATAGGCACGCCTCGCGAAATATACGCGACGCCGACCACCCTGTTCTCCGCTACCTTTGTAGGAGAGAATAACATTTTCTCCCGCGATGGGCGGTTATTTGCCGTGCGTCCAGAGAAATTGCGGGCAAGCAGGCAGATTGATGGATCCAAGCGCTGCGGAGAGGTAATGGATGTCCTGTACCTGGGCAGCATCCACAAGCTAATCGTCCAGCTGGACAACGAGCCGATGACGGTCTCGATCGTATTTGATTTTACGGATGATCGTCCTTGGATCATCGGCGAAAAGGTCGGGGTGGATTGGAACACTGAGGATGAGGTGATTATCGGGCCATGAGGAAATCGAGCCTGACCGTATTGCCTGTTCTGTTGTGGCTGGGCGTGTTTATGGTCATTCCGATGCTTATCGTCGTCGGTATGTCGTTCATGGGTCGTAGCGAGGTTGGGGGCGTCGTAGTTGATTTTAATCTGGCTTCTTATGCCCGCTTTTTCGATCCGTTGTATTTAGGGATTTATTGGGATACGATTGTGCTCTCTGTCTTGACCACGGTGATCTGTCTTCTGCTCAGCTACCCGTTGGCTTATTATATTGCCAATTCAGGCCCGAAGAGGCAGACATGGGGACTTATTCTTGTGACGATTCCGTTCTGGATTAATTTTCTCATTCGCACTTACGCATGGGTCTTGCTGCTTCGGACACAAGGGATCGTCAACAACCTGCTGATAGATATCGGCCTCATCCAGGAGCCGCTGCAGATGCTATATACAAGAGGGGCCGTGCTGCTTGGCATGGTATATACGTTTATTCCCTTTATGGTGCTCCCGATCTATGTGGCGCTGGAGCAAATGGACAAGAAGCTGCTAGAGGCCGCCAGCGACCTCGGGGCATCTCCTTGGAGAGCGTTCTGGCATATTACGCTGCCGCAGACAAAATCGGGAATTATGACGGGCTCGGTGCTAGTCTATGTTTCGACAACAGGCATGTTTGTCGTAACGGACATTTTGGGCGGCGCTAAATCGGCGATGATCAGCAATGTCATACAAGCTCAATTCTCAGGAGCCCGGGATTGGCCGTTCGGCTCGGCGCTGTCGATTATCTTCGTGATCACGTCTTTGATTATGATCGCCTTGTTTAACAAAGCGATGACTTCCAGGCACTTAAAAGTGAAGGAGGGTCGCTGATGAAGACCAAGACGCATCCGCTACTCGGATTCCATTCGCTTCTTATGATGGTGTTTATCTATGTGCCAATCGCTTTTATTATTGCTTATTCGTTTAATAGCTCGCGTCTGGCTGCGGATTGGAGCGGCTTCACGCTGGATTGGTACGTCTCATTGTTTAAAAATCGGCGGGTGATCGAGGCGCTGAGCAACAGCATGATCGTTGCCACTGTCTCCACCCTGGTATCTACGATACTAGGCACGATGGCGGCCTTGTCGATGAGAACGCTAAGCCGTAAGTCCAAAGCCGGAATGGGCGGCTTACTCTACTTGCCGATTATTATTCCGGATATTATTATGGGTTTATCTTTGCTTGTTCTGTTTACCCAATTTCAGATTCCTATGGGCAAGCTCACGATTATCCTGGCGCATATCACGTTCAGTATGTCTTATGTGTACGTCGTGGTCAGCACGCGGCTTGCGGGCATGGGCAAGCAACTGGAGGAAGCAGCGAATGACCTGGGGGCCGGCGCATGGCAGACGTTCCGTTATGTCACATTTCCGCAAATTATGCCGGGTATTGTGGCCGGGGCGCTAATTGCCTTTACTTTATCTTTGGATGATTTCATGGTGAGCTTCTTCGTAAGCGGGCCGAGCTCGACGACGCTGCCTATATATATTTACGGACAAGTGAAACGGGGTATTTCCCCGGAAATTAATGCGCTATGTACGATTTTGATCATTGTGAGCGTAACCTTGATTTTATTGGCGCAGTATATTTTGAATCGAGGCAAGGGGCAAAAGAAACAGTCCGTGCTTCCCTTCTAAGTTAGAGGTAGTTCAAAGAGTCCCCTTCTGAAGATTACAGAATTTCTAGACATTCCAGTAATGCTGTATAATTCTAAATCGTAAGAAAAGCTACCGCTAATAAAGGATTGTCTACATCTTTCGATAAGCAACAATCGGAGCTTTTCTTATTATGAAGTATTTCAAGAAGTGATTCGACATTGAATCTTGCCTTCACCCTCGAAGAGCAGATGCTTTCGCAGCATGTTTCCCTTGGAAACATTTTAAATGCTCATGTAGGCTTCTATAACCTGAAGCGTTTTGGAAAAACGCACATCAGAGAGTAGGATTCGGATTCAGTGCTGAAAAGAGGACTTTTTAAACATGATTTAAACTAGGTATTCAAGAGAGGAGACCAAATAAATTGAAAAAAATGAAATGGGCTGGCGTGCTGCTGGCAAGTATGCTCGTATTATCCTTGCTGTCAGGTTGTGGATCATCGGGAAAGCAGACGCTGAATATATACAGCTGGGCCGATAATTTCGATGCGGATGTACTGGCTGATTTTGAGAAGCAGTATGACGTAAAAATCGTCTATGACGTATTTGCCAACAACGAGGATTTGCTGGCGAAGATCAAAACGGGCGGCAGCGGCTACGATCTGATTCAGCCTTCCGATTATATGGTAGACACCATGATTAAAGAGGACTTGCTCGTACCGCTGAATATGGAGAATATTCCGAATTTCGAGAACATCGATCCTGCTTACAAGGATCCTGTGTTCGACCCGGGCAACAAATATTCGATCGTATATATGTCGGGCGTAACGGGCATCGCTTACAACAAGAAGTACATCAAGGACGAGATCGATAGCTGGGAAGATCTGTGGAACCCGGCGTACAAAGGGAAAGTGCTTCTGCTCGACGATAACCGGGAAGTGATCGGGATGGCCCTGAAAAAGGCCGGCAAATCGAACAGCTCGATGGATGAAGCGGAAATCACTGCTGCGGTGGATGATTTGAAGCAGCTGTTGCCGAGCGTGCTTGCTTTTGATACCGATAATATCAAGAATAAAATGATTCAGGAAGAAGGCTGGATCGGCACAGTATGGTCGGGCGACGCCTCCGTAATTGCCAAGGACAACCCGGATGTTGCATACGTAGTGCCTAAAGAAGGCGGAACGATCTTTGCGGATAATTATGCGATTCCGAAGGACGCGAAGAACAAGGAGCTGGCGGAGAAGTTCATTAACTATATGCTGGAGCCGGAGGTTAGCGCGAAAAACTACGAATCGATCGGATACAGTGATCCGAATATCAAGGCCAAGGAATTCCATAGCGATGAATACAATGCCGATACGATGATTAATCTTTCTGCGGATGAACTGTCCCGCACGGAGTGGCTCGGCGACGTTCAGGATAAGCTGCAGCTCTATGACCGTTCCTGGACGGACCTGAAGAGCGGCCGCGATTAATTTGCTTTTGAGATCCTATTAAGTTTTAGTAAACAGAACAGTGGAGCGCAATGCGCTTCACTGTTTTTTTGTCGTTTGCGTTTCGCATGGGTAGGAGCATGATTTAGTGGGAAGAAGGACATAATTCGACTATCCAAGGAAAGAGGTGACGTAAAGATGGAAAGGTTCATGATAAAACGGATAGGGATAGGAGTGGTTGCGGCGGTTTTGTTCTCGGCTGGTATGCTGGTAGAGGGAAATGCGGAGGAACATGCCCTTCAAGCAGCGTCAGAAAGGGTGATTCCTGCCGTGCAGGCAGCTTCTCAGTTGATGAATGTTTCCAGCCCGGCATCTCCGAATCAAGGGGTTAAGGTGGAGACGCGAACGATGGAGAAGTCTCTGCCGGGGGCTTCCATCAAGGCGGAGTATCCTCATATTAGCGGTTTGAAGAATAAATCCGTTCAGCGCAAACTGAATTCCTTCTTTAAAGCCAGAGCCGAGGCATTTGTAGGGAAATCCGTCCAAGAAACGAAGCAAAGTCAGCCATCCCCGAGCGGGCATAAGTATGAGTTCTTGGGCGGCTACAATTTAACGTATAACAAAAATGGCATCCTGAGCCTTTACGAGCAAACCTATGCTTATACGGGAGGAGCTCATGGAAACAGCCTACGGGAAGGGATGACCTTCCGGCTGCAAGACGGCAAGCTGCTTACACTTGATGAGCTGCTGCGGGCCAACCCGGACTATCGCCAGATCGTCGATCCGGCTATTGCCCAGCAATTGCAGCAAACGCCGGGCTATTTCGGCAACTTCAAGACCGTTGGGCCGAATCCGTCGTATTATGTTAAAGACGAGGGGATCGTCATATTTTTCCCGCTCTATGAGTACTTGCCCTATGTGAATGGGTTCCCAGAGTTTTATTTCCCTTTCTCACAGCTATTGCCAGCAGGCACGAATCCGTTTGACTTTACGAGACGGAATTAGGCCGTCAGGAGCAGTGATGGAAACAGCAAAGAGGCTTTTCCCAGGGGTAATTGACCTTACGGGGAAGCCTCTTTCTCTTGCGATAAAAAGTAATCATTGAGGCGGTTGCTTTGTTGGTATTATTTCGTTATGCTAATCTTCTTTGATTATTCGGAAACGTTACAAGCAATTGTAACTTAGCGTGAAAAAGCTCCCCTTATAGCAGCAGATATCATTCATTAACCTGTCAACTATATAAGGGGAGCATATACCTATTCAGGCAACCTCGTGCTATTGCTTTAGTAGAAAATTAAACGGAGCAGGAGCCGTCCGAGCAGGAAGGATCGGAATCCGGGCCGGCCCCCGAATTGCTGCTGGCCTCGCCATGGATCACTTGTAAAGGCTGCTGCTGCTCTTCCTGCCATACTTGTTGAAGCGCTCCTAGGAATGTTCCGCTTGGCTGTGCGCCGGATACGGCGTATTTATCGTTGATTACGAAAAACGGAACGCCGCTGATGCCAAGTCGTGCGCCTTCCTGCAGCTCGTCCGTGACCGCACGGTCCAAGGAGGCTTCCTTAAGGACATTGAGCGCCTCTTGCTCGTTAAGGCCGATCTCGGCAGCTAGTCGGGCAAGTGTAGGATGATCTCCTAGATCGAGCCCTTCCGTGAAATAGGCTTTGAACAGCCGCTCCGCCAGCTCGTTGGCTTTGCCATGCTGCTTGGCGAATTGCGTCAGCTGGTGCGCATCATGGGTGTTCGTTGGGATGACGCTGTCCATACGGTATTCCAATCCAACCTCAGCAGCCTGCAGAGTGACTTGATCGTTCATTTGTTTAGCTTTTTCGTAGGACATGCCATACTTCTCGGCTAGAATCGTATTCATATCCTTCCCGGTATTCTTCTGCGCATCAGGGGCGAGCTCGAAGCTTCGGAAGCTCACCTCGACTTGATCCCGGTGAGGGAACTGCTCCAGAGCTGCTTCGAATTTTCGTTTGCCGATATAGCAGAACGGGCAAGCGAAGTCTGACCATATATCTACTTTCATAGTGTACCTCCTTAGGATTCGTTGTTTACCCTTCGACAATTTCCACGGGGATCAGCTTGAACCCCGTCACATCAACCAGGCCGCGGTTCGAGATGCGGATGTCAGGAATGACCGGTAAAGCGATCAGCGAAAATGTCATGAACGGTGCATTTAGCGGACATCCGAGCTGCTTCCAGGCGGCAGCCAGCTGCTTTACTTCTCGAGTTACAGTTTCCAGTGGCTGATCCGACATCAGACCAGCGATAACCATAGGTACTGAGGCGAGTATTTTACCATCCTCGACCGCAATCATGCCGCCGCCGAGCCGGGCGAGCTCGTTGGCCGCCACGGCCATATCGTCCGCATTCGTACCCATGACGAGAAGGTTATGGCTGTCATGAGCTACCGTGGATGCGACCGCTCCTCTTTTCAATTGGAAGCCTTGAGCAAAGGCCAGAGAGATTTGTCCTGTTCCATGATGGCGCTCAATGCACGCTATTTGGACGATATCCTGTCCGGGATCCGGCTGGATCATGCCCTCGGATACGCGTAATGTGGCGACGGCTTTGGCCGTACGGGCGCTATTCTCTATCGCTTGAATCAAATGTACTTTGGTGCTCGTTCCCTGGCTTCGGCTGGGAAGAAGGAAATCAGCCGCGGTCAGCGGTTTGGCTATATGAACCGACTGCCGAATCTTTTCCGGATAGACATAGCTTGGGAACTGGGCTAACAGCTCGCCGCCGCTATAGACCAGCTCTCCGTTCGTAATAACGGTAGAAGGCTCCATATCACGTAAGTCGTCGATGAGCAGCAGATCCGCACATTTACCGGGGGCGATTCCACCGATATCCCCATCCAACTTAAAGTAACGAGCTGTGTTGATCGTCCCCATCTGAATGGCTGTAACCGGGTCAACCCCTTCCTCGATGGCACGGCGGACGACATGGTTGAGGTGGCCTTTATCGACAAGAGTTTCTGGGTAGACATCGTCGGTGACGAGCATAATGTTATCGGTTCGAACATGATCCTCGGTAACGACTTTAATGACTTCTTTGACGTCATGCCATGCGGAGCCCTCGCGGATCATCAGGTGCATGCCGAGTCTTAGCTTAGCCAGCCCCTGCTCCCGCGTGACCGTCTCATGGCAAGAGGTGACTCCTGCGGCGATATAGGCTTGAAGCTCAGCTTCGTCATCACTAGGGAAATGGCCGGTTACTGCTTTGCCGGATTGCATGGTGGCTTTAATTTCCCCAGTCATTTTAGGCTCCCCGTGAACCACCCCAGGAAAGTTCATTACCTCGCCCAAGCCGGCAACGCCGTCCCACGTCATGCCTTCGGCGATATCCGCGACATGAAGCTCGGCGCCTGCATCCTCTAAATCCGTTGTGGAAGGAACACAGGAAGGGAATGTCGTGTACACTTTAAGCGGCAAGCCGCGGCCTTCTTCATGCATGAGGCGGACGCCTTCCGTCCCGAATACATTGGCTATTTCATGCGGATCCATGAATATCGCTGTAGTTCCTTTAGCTAGCGCAGCCTTGGAAAATTCGGTCACGGACAGCATTGTGCTTTCTACGTGCATATGGCCATCCAGCAGTCCAGGGGAAATATATCGTCCTGCGGCATCGATTACCTGTGTATTGGCTCCAATGGTATGTGTGGCCTGGCCTACATAAGCGATGCGGCCATGTTTGATGGCGATATCTGTGTGGCCTATCAGTTCGCCGGTATATACATTCACCAGCGTGCCGTTGGTCACAACCATATCCGCAGGCTCCGCCCCTAAGGCTACCTGACCCAGGCTGTGGCTAATATCATATTGTTTGTTTATCCGGTTGCTGCTCATCCTTCAGTCGCTCCTTTGTCTGTAGCACACAAATTGCAAGAAAGACTGTCCTCCAAGCTATACTTGGAGAACAGCCTTATATAAGTAACAGTTATACTCCCTCAGGGGTCACTCTTTCGATGACTTTATCGACGATACCGTATTCCATAGCTTCGGCAGCGCTCATAAAGTAATCGCGATCCGTGTCTTTCTCGATCCGCTCCAGCGGCTGACCGGTACGTTCCGCAAGAATATGATTCAGTTTATCGCGCATTTTAAGAATGCGTCGAGCGCGAATCTCAATGTCGGTCGCTTGTCCTTCCGCACCGCCGAGCGGCTGGTGAATCATGATTTCGCTGTTAGGCAGCGCATAGCGTTTGCCTTTGGTACCTGCATTCAGCAGGAATGCGCCCATGGAAGCGGCAAGTCCCACGCAAATCGTCGATACGTCCGATTTAATGAATTGCATCGTATCATAAATAGCCATGCCTGCTGTGATGGAACCGCCTGGACTATTAATGTACAAATGAATATCTTTGCCTGGGTCTTCTGCATCCAGGAACAGCATTTGAGCGATGATGGAGTTGGCAACGACGTCATTCACTCCGCTACCAAGGAAGATAATACGGTCTTTCAGCAGTCTGGAATAAATGTCGTATGCGCGTTCTCCGCGGTTGCTTTGTTCAACGACCATTGGAATATAACTCACCGATAAAACCTCCTTAGATTGGTTCAAGCTATTACATGCGTCCCTTGCGTAAAGGTTGGACCGATAGCGAAGTTAGCAGTATAGCTTCCATTGTAATATAAATTTTGGTATCGATTCAATCAATCTCATAATTGACGTAATCGAGAGATATTAACCTCATCATAAACAATTTTAAACAGAAAGTCAAAGATGGTCAAACTATTAAAAAAAGAAAAGCACCTTAGGTGCCTTTTGGAAAAACTGTGAAATTGAAAAAAAATTCTATCGACGTACATTCTAAATTTTATAATCTAAAAAAAGCCTTATGCAGGCTGTATGTAGCAGAGGTTGAAAATAAGATGGCGCGCCCGCGAGGAATCGAACCTCGATCTCAGGCTCCGGAGGCCTACGTCATATCCATTGGACCACGGGCGCAAATTTAGCGTAACAAAAATGATTATATGGCATTGGAAGACAAAATTCAAGTGGGAATTTTTATATGCCAACACGCTCTGCCGGAAAACGTGTTGGCGGCATGTACGCTTTTTTATTTCCCTTGCCTCTTCAGTTCAAGTTCAATGATTGCCGCATCGACAGCCTCTTGACCTCGCAGTTCGACTTCTACGAGCGCTTCCTCCAGCGTTAACTCATCCCGCAGAAGCCGATCGAGGACGGATTGTGCGGTAAGCTGAAAAGCATCCAGAATATCCGGCTCGACCCTTGTATACAAGTCGATATAATCAGGATTGGCCTTTAGCGAATAAAGTGGGGAGAGATCATGCTCGCTAACCGGATGGACATATTCAATCACGGCCGGCAATCCGAAATTGGGCTGCTTTTGGGCCAGCATCGGGCTGTTGAGGGAATCTCCCGTAATGAATTTGACGAGATCAAGCGCTTCTTCTGGATGCTCCGAAGCCGAAGAGACACCAAAATAGTCGAATATCTCATAAAAGTTGGAGGTATCCGGACTTAGCGGGTCAACGGGTGGGCTTACTACTCCCCAATCGATTCTCGTTGCGCCTTCAAAATGTGAGAATGGCTCAAAGTTGTAAGCTAGAGTATTGGAGCTCACGGTCATTGCTGCATCCTCCGTCAAAAAAGCGGGATGCTTCATGGAGTCCAAACCCTCTGCTTGATCATAAACGACTCCGGCTCGAAAGGCCTGAACCGCAGTGGACCAGATCGATTTCCACCTTTCGGTGTTCATCGTAACTTTCATGGTATCGGGATTGAAGTAAGACAAGTTCTCGGTCTCCCCAGCTTTAAGGATGTAATTCATCGTTACGTTTTGATAATAGTTCATTTGGATGCCATATAATCGGTTACCCTCTTCATCTACGGTAGGGAAACGTTGTGCCAAAGTGAATATATCAGCCCAGCTCATCCCGTCGTAAGGATAGGGAACGTTATATTTGTCAAATAATTTCTTATTGAAATACAATGCTTCACTGTGAAAGGTCGGAGCCAGCGCGTAGTAGCGGCCGTCCTGCGAAGCAGAGCTAAGCAGGGTGGTAACGACCGGTGAGAGCTCGCCATTATTCGTTGATGGGTTTAATAACGGCGGGACTATCTGCCTAAGCTTACCTTGTTCTATTGCTGCTTTATATTGATACATTCCGTTTAAATAGATTACATCAGCTTCCGTATCGAAGCTGTTACCCTCTGTTCGGAGCTCATCCTGGAGAACTTGGATTTCGATATGGGGATATGATTTTTGAAAAGCATAACCGAACATCTTATAAAACTGCTGTGCAGACGGATAGCTGACTTTGAGCGTGATTGGCTGATTCTGCTGGGGCCTTTGACAACCCGCAAGTGCGTTTATAGTGAAAATAAGCAATAAGATCATGAATAGTCCGCGTCTCATTGACATATGTAGGCTCCTCCTTTAAGTGGAGAATAGGGTGGGATGACCCCACCCTCAATCTTTTACCAGCTATCTGATGCATAATCCTGGGCATATTTTCCCCCGGAAAAATAAGTTCTTATAGAACTAATCACATAGTTAATCATCTTCTAATGAAATTTCTGCATTCGCAATGACGGCTAAAGCTTGTTCTGAGGTCATCTCTCCGGTGAGGATTTGCTCTACAGCTCTGTTAAGAAGATCATATATTGAATTGGGTACGAAGCTTGCGCTATTAGTGGGTTTAAGTTTGTAAAAGGCCTCAATATTGGTATTGCTCTGTCCCATAAAAGTATAAGCGGTAAGCGAAGAAAAGCCATGTACAGATCGATACGACCATTTAGCAACTTGATCGGAC
Source organism: Paenibacillus lentus (assembly GCF_042714055.1). GTDB lineage: Bacteria > Bacillota > Bacilli > Paenibacillales > Paenibacillaceae > Fontibacillus > Fontibacillus lentus_A. Next base: position 8,635 of record NZ_JBHGVC010000021.1, on the reverse strand, counting down.
ATAAAAAACTGGATTAATTCCCAGGCTGCATCACTTTCGGTTGAGGTGCTAGGAATGGCCCACATCCCATCCAAAGCATAGTGATGACTTGAATCTGGCTCCGATGGATGTGTTGGCATCGTGACCAGCTTCCATTCTAATGTCGAGTCTTGCTGCTCTAAAAGGGTTAATTCATCATAAGTTATGACCGACATGGCATACTCGCCTGTTATAAATAGGTTGTTATTTAAATCATGGAACTCAATATGGCCGTCTCTTAGCGGCTCCTGAACTAGTTCTAGTAATTTTGTCCATGAGGGGCTGTTTAAGGTGATACGGTTTGTATCCTCACTGTATGCTTGGAGATTCTGGGTTTGTCCTACATTAATTAAAAAGTGGGCCGCTGTTGGGTAAGAAAGCGAAAGCCCTTTTGGAAATTGGCGGGTTAACTCGATAATTTCTTCCCAGGTCATTTGATCCCCCGGATATTCGGCGCCATACTGGTCAAATATATGAGGGTTATAAGCTAGTGCGCGGCCATAGAAGGTGGGCGCTAATCCGTACAACTGTCCATCTCCATACTGCTTCATGAGCTCTACAATACTAGGGACGTAGGAACCTAGAGGGAAGGAAGTTTTTTGTATGTAAGAATCAAGCTCTTTAAGTAGTCCGTTATTTTTAAAAGATTGCAGATAATCTGGCGGCAGATAAATCAAATCTACAGAGTTATTGGCGGCCCATTCCTGAATGGATTGCTTCCCAGTAATCAATTCATTTGTCGGGATAACATTGTAATTTAAATGCGGATATTCAATCGCCAACAAGGACGAATATCTGTTTTCAAACTGCTGCTCTGAGAAATAGCCGATATTTAGGGTGATGCCGTTATCGTTTAATTCGGAAGAGCTAGGCTGACCTATACATCCGGATAAAAAAATAGTACAAAAGACGAGAATATACGTAATGAAGATACGCAATCAATACACCGCTTTTCCCATATTTGTAATTACATTCCAGTTAATTATATGCTCAACTCTACTATTTGTAAATAGAAAAAACTAGATTGCTAACTTCTTAACGAAAAAGGACTTAATAAATTATTTTTTAAAATTATTTTTTGATTTAGAGAAGTTCCTTGAAAGTTGTTGTATAAGTGCCGCAAAGATAGAGAATTATAGGGACATCACACTTGCAACAGGGACCAAAATTGGTTAAAATATCAGTGGGACTTAAAAGGTTAACCCGGGACATTTTAAGGCCATAGGAGAAGGAGAGAAAGACGAAGCTTGCAGGAGTGGAAAGCATGCGAACTATTTTAGAAATGCAGAAGCAGCTTCTTCCAGATCTCATGGAAATTCTCAAGAAAAGGCATACCATACTTCACCAGATCATGTTATCGGATGTGATTGGTCGCAGAACCTTGGCTCTCTCGCTAAACATGACAGAACGTGTACTGCGTGCCGAAACAGATCTCCTGAAGGCTCAAGGCCTGATTGAAATCGAGAATATAGGCATGAGGGTTAGCGATTCGGGCAGGAAGCTGCTGGAAGATTTGGAGCCGATTGTGAAGGAAATATTCGGTCTTGCTAATCTGGAGGAGAAGATACGTGAAGCCTTTGGATTGCGCAAAGTCGTGGTCATCCCTGGAGACTGGGAAACCTCGCCGCTCACAAAGCGCGAGCTTGGTCTGGCAGGAGCAAAGGCGCTGCTAGGCGCCATGCGCGGCGGAGACGTCGTAGCGGTCACAGGCGGCACGACGATGGCCGAAGTAGCGGAGCAATTGAATCCGCCGGCGAATGCGGCATTCAAGCAGAATTGGTTCGTGCCAGCGCGTGGAGGGCTCGGAGAGAGTCTGGAAATTCAGGCGAATACGATTGCTTCCGGCATGGCAAAGCGGGTTGGAGCGGGTTACCGCTTGCTGCATGTACCTGATTTGTTGGGCAAGGAAGCGTATCAGTCACTGGTGCACGATCCCAACATCCAAGATATTGTGAGTACGATTCGCCAGGCGCGGATTGTCATACACGGCATCGGGGATGCGATGGAAATGGCTCGCCGCCGCAAGCTCGATTCCTCAATGATTGAGGAGCTGCAGAAGGAAGGCGCAGTCGCAGAATCATTTGGTTATTATTTCGATGAAGAAGGCGTAGTTGTTCACAAAATGCTGACCTTGGGACTCCGTCTGGAAGACATCAGGAAGACGGACACGGTGATCGGAATCGCGGGCGGCAAAAGCAAGGCCAAAGCTATATACGCGGTGCTGCAGTTCGGACATGAAGACATTCTCGTCACGGACGAAGCCGCGGCAATGGACATCGTGAGCGAACTGGAGCAAAAAGAAAAACAGCAGAACAGCGCAATTTGATCGCATAACCTTATTTACTCATGACGGGCTTTTATCAGGCTGGTCTTGAATAATAAAAAAACAAACACTGGGAGGATCTATCAATGAGTGTAAAAGTAGGTATTAACGGTTTTGGACGTATTGGACGTCTTGCTTTCCGTCGTATTCAAAACGTGGAAGGTATCGAAGTAGTAGCAATTAATGACTTGACCGACGCTAAAATGTTGGCTCATCTGTTGAAATATGATACAACTCAAGGCAAATTCGATGGCGAAGTAGAAGTTCATGACGGCTTCTTCAAAGTGAATGGCAAAGAAGTTAAGGTTCTTGCTAACCGCAATCCTGAAGAGCTTCCTTGGGGCGAGCTTGGCGTTGACATCGTTCTGGAGTGCACAGGCTTCTTCACAACGAAAGAAAAAGCTGAGCTTCACTTGAAAGGCGGCGCTAAGAAAGTTGTTATCTCCGCTCCTGCTACAGGCGACATGAAAACTGTTGTTTACAACGTTAACCATGAAATCCTGGATGGTTCAGAGACAGTAATTTCCGGCGCTTCCTGTACGACAAACTGCTTGGCTCCTATGGCTAAAGTTCTTCAAGACAAATTTGGCATCGTTGAAGGCTTGATGACGACGATCCACGCTTACACAGGCGACCAAAACACACTTGATGCTCCTCACGCGAAAGGCGATTTCCGCCGCGCACGTGCAGCAGCTGAGAACATTATCCCTAACACAACTGGTGCAGCTAAAGCGATCGGCCTTGTCATCCCTGAACTGCAAGGCAAGCTTGATGGTGCAGCACAACGTGTGCCTGTAGCTACCGGTTCCCTGACTGAGCTTGTAACTGTTCTTGAGAAACAAGTTACAGCAGCTGAGATCAACGAAGCGATGAAAGCTGCTTCCGATCCAGATACTTATGGCTACACTGAAGATGAAATCGTATCTTCCGATATCAAAGGAATCACTTACGGTTCCCTGTTCGATGCTACACAAACTAAAGTTCTTACGGTTGGCGACAAGCAATTGGTTAAAACAGTAGCTTGGTATGACAATGAAATGTCCTACACAGCACAACTCGTTCGTACGCTGGAGTACTTCGCTAAAAAAGCTAAGTAATCCCTAAATAAAACCTAACATCAAAGAGGAGCGACCTGACCGCAGGACTCCTCTTTGGTTCATGATTGAAACCAGAAAACCAAGCTTTATGAGTTTCTAGATCTGCTTTTCATAAAGTCATAGAATCGACATTCACACACACAAATTATATAGATATAAAGCACCGCTTAGGAGAGAAATCATTCAAGAGAACGCGTGGCGTATAAATGGCGTTAGTCCATGGCCGCCGCATACCTTAGGAGGAACGTGGAGATGAACAAGAAAAGTGTACGTGATGTGGAAGTAGCCGGCAAACGCGTGTTTGTCAGAGTCGATTTTAACGTCCCGGTTCAGGATGGTAAAATCTCCGATGATACTCGAATTCGTGAGACGCTGCCTACCATTAACTATTTGGTTGAAAAAGGCGCGAAAGTTATTCTTGCAAGCCATATGGGACGTCCGAAAGGCCAAGTGGTTGAATCCCTGCGGTTGAACCTGGCTGCTGAGCGTTTGTCCGAATTGCTAGGCAAAAAAGTAGCAAAAGCAGATGAAGCGGTTGGCGAAGCGGTCAAAGCCCAAGTAGCTGCCCTGAACAACGGCGATGTACTTGTATTGGAGAACGTTCGTTTCTACCCGGGCGAGGAGAAAAACGATCCAGAGCTTGCGAAGCAATTCGCCGAGCTGGCTGATCTGTTCGTGAACGATGCGTTCGGTGCGGCTCACCGTGCACATGCTTCCACGGAAGGCATCGCTCATCACCTGCCGGCGGTATCCGGTCTGTTGATGGAGAAAGAGCTTGCCGTTCTCGGCAAAGCGTTGTCCAACCCAGATCGCCCGTTCACTGCGATTATCGGCGGTTCCAAAGTAAAAGACAAAATCGATGTCATCGACAACTTGCTCAACATTGCTGACAACGTACTGATTGGCGGCGGTCTGACTTATACCTTCTTCAAAGCGCAAGGCCATGAGATTGGTAAATCTCTGTTGGATGATACCAAGCTTGATGCATCGCTCGAGTTCATTGAGAAGGCGAAGAAGCTGGGCAAGAACTTCGTGCTGCCTGTAGACGTAGTTGTAGCGGACGACTTCAGTGCGGATGCGAATCATAAAGTCGTGGACATCGACAGCATTCCTGCAGATTGGGAAGGCGTGGATATCGGACCGAAAACTCGCGAAATTTATGCGGATATTATCAAAAAATCGAAATTAGTCGTGTGGAATGGGCCGATGGGCGTATTTGAAATCGATATTTTTGCGGGCGGTACTCGCGAGGTAGCTGAAGCCTGCGCATCGACGGAAGGCTACACGATCATCGGCGGCGGCGACTCGGCAGCGGCAACCGAGAAATTCAATTTGGCGGATAAAATGGATCACATCTCCACAGGCGGCGGCGCTTCCTTGGAATTCATGGAAGGCAAGGCGCTTCCGGGCGTTGTGGCTCTGAACGACAAGTAACACTATTTAGTGAAAGATAAAGGAGTGAACCGCATGAGAACACCGATCATTGCAGGGAACTGGAAGATGTTCAAAACCGTTCCTGAAGCAAAAGCTTTCTTCGAAGCGGTAAAGGGTAAAGCAGAAGTAGAAGGCGTAGAGAGCGTGATTTGTGCTCCTTATATCAATCTTCCGGCTTTGGTCGAAGCGGCTAAAGGAACGAAGATCAAAATTGGCGCTCAAAACCTGCATTTTGAGGATGAAGGTGCATTTACCGGTGAAATCAGCGGGGGAATGCTGAAGGATCTGGGCGTAGATTATGTCATTATTGGGCATTCGGAGCGCCGGGCTTACTTCGGAGAGACGGATGAAATCGTGAATAAAAAGGTTCATGCTGCATTCAAGCATGGCTTGACTCCGATCCCTTGTGTCGGCGAGAAGCTGGAAGAGCGTGAAGCTGGCCAAACGAAGGAGGTTGTTAAGGTTCAGACCGAAGCAGCCCTTCAAGGATTGTCTGCGGAGCAGGCAGCGCAGGTTGTCATCGCTTATGAGCCGATCTGGGCGATTGGAACCGGCAAATCCTCGACAGCACAGGATGCGAACGAAGTCATTTCTTACATCCGCAGCCTGGTTAAAGATTTGTACAACGATGAAGTTGCCGGCAAAATCCGCATTCAATACGGCGGCAGCGTAAAACCTGAGAATGTGAAGGAATATATGGGCCAAAGCGATATCGATGGCGCGCTAGTTGGCGGTGCCAGCCTGCAGCCGGCTTCTTATATTCAACTGGTCGAGGGGGCGCAGTAAATGGCAGCTCCAAGACCTGTAGCATTGATCATCATGGACGGTTTCGGTCTTCGGAATACATCGGAAGGCAATGCGGTTGCCCAGGCTCACAAGCCTAACTACGACCGCTACCTGAAGCAGTATCCGAACACGACCCTGACTGCTTGCGGCGAGGCCGTGGGCCTGCCGGAAGGGCAAATGGGCAACTCCGAGGTAGGCCACTTGAATATCGGGGCGGGACGCATCGTATATCAGGACTTAACCCGGATTTCCAAATCGATCCGTGAAGGCGAATTTTTCGAGAATGACACTTTGGTGGATGCTGTACGCAGCGCCAAGGCTAACGGGAAGAAGCTTCATTTATACGGACTCCTTTCGGATGGCGGCGTACACAGCCACATTGACCATATGTTCGCTATGCTTGATCTTGCGAAGAAGGAAGAGATGAACGAGGTTTATATCCATGCGTTCCTGGATGGCCGCGACGTGGCACCAGACAGCGCTAAAGGATTCATCGAGCGCCTTATTGCGAAGATCGAGGAAGTCGGAGTAGGTAAAATTGCCACGGTGCAAGGCCGCTACTATGCGATGGATCGCGACAAGCGTTGGGATCGCGTCGAGAAGTCCTACCGTGCCATGGTATACGGCGAAGGCCCTAAATATACCGATCCGATTACAGCCGTGACGGAATCCTACGAGAAATCGGTGTTCGACGAATTCGTGATGCCGACCGTTATCGTGGATGGACATGACCAGCCGATTGCTCAGGTAGAGTCCGGCGACTCTGTCGTGTTCCTGAACTTCCGTCCCGACCGGGCGATTCAATTGTCGAACGTATTTACGAACAAGGATTTTCAAGGCTTTGACCGGGGGCCGAAGTTCCCGCAAGGTCTGCATTTCGTCTGCTTGACGCTGTTTGCGGAAACCGTAGAGGGTTATGTAGCCTACAAGCCGAAGGATCTGGACAATACGTTTGGCGAGGTTCTTGTACAGCAAGGAAAGACGCAGCTTCGCATTGCCGAGACGGAGAAGTATCCTCACGTTACGTTCTTCTTCAGCGGCGGACGGGATGTCCAGCTGCCTGGGGAGACGCGGGTGCTTATCAACTCGCCGAAGGTGGCCACATATGACCTGAAGCCGGAGATGAGCGCTTATGAAGTGGCTGAGGCTGCCGTGAAGGAGATCGAATCCGATAAGCATGATGCGATTATCCTGAACTTCGCCAACCCGGACATGGTAGGCCATTCCGGCATGCTGGAACCGACGAAGAAGGCGGTAGAAGTGACCGACGAATGCGTAGGCAAAGTGGTTGATGCCGTTAAGGCAAAAGGCGGCGTCGTCATCATCATTGCCGACCATGGCAATGCCGATATGGTATTCGATGAGAACGGCCGTCCGTTCACGGCGCATACGACCAACCCGGTTCCTTTTATCGTGACCGATGAAAATGTTATACTACGTGATAGCGGCATTCTGGCCGATGTGGCGCCAACGCTTCTGGATTTGATGGGTCTGCCTAAGCCGGAAGAAATGACCGGCACCTCGATGATCGCCAGCCGCAAAGCATAAATTGTCCGAACAGGCTTCGGGCAAGAGGCTACAAGAAAAGCTTTCAAATACGCATATAAAAGGAGACTATACAATGACTATTATTTCTGACGTGTACGCTCGCGAAGTCCTGGACTCCCGCGGTAACCCGACGGTAGAAGTTGAAGTATATCTGGAGTCCGGCGCAATTGGCCGTGCTATCGTTCCTTCCGGCGCTTCCACAGGCGCTCACGAAGCGGTTGAGCTGCGTGATGACGACAAATCCCGTTACCTTGGTAAAGGGGTATTGAAGGCTGTTGAGAACGTAAACGAAATTATCGCTCCTGAAGTCATCGGCATGGATGCTTTGGATCAACTTGGCATCGACAAGCTGATGATTACTTTGGACGGAACACATAACAAAGGCAAGCTCGGCGCAAACGCGATCCTGGCTGTTTCCATGGCCGTAGCTCGTGCTGCAGCTGACGCTCTTGATCTTCCTTTGTACGTTTACCTTGGCGGATTCAACGCGAAGCAGCTTCCAGTTCCAATGATGAACATCGTAAACGGCGGCGCGCATGCGGATAACAACGTAGACGTGCAAGAGTTCATGGTTCTGCCTGTAGGCGCACCTACATTCAAAGAAGCACTTCGCGTAGGCGCTGAAATTTTCCATAACCTGAAATCCGTACTTAAAGCAAAAGGCTTGAACACGGCTGTAGGTGACGAAGGCGGCTTTGCTCCTAACTTCTCCTCCAATGAGGATGCTCTGTCTTCCATCATTGAGGCGATCGAGAAAGCAGGCTACAAACCAGGCGAAGACGTTATGCTTGGTATGGACGTTGCTTCTACTGAATTCTTCAAAGACGGTAAATACCATCTGGAAGGCGAAGGCAAATCCTACACTCCAGCTGAATTCGTTGATTTGCTGGCTTCTTGGGTGGATAAATACCCAATCGTTACAATCGAAGACGGCTGCTCCGAGGACGACTGGGAAGGTTGGAAATTGCTCACTGAGAAATTGGGTGACAAAATTCAACTCGTGGGCGACGACCTGTTCGTAACAAACACAGAGCGTCTGGAAAAAGGAATCAAGGACGGTATCGGTAACTCCATCCTGATCAAAGTAAACCAAATCGGTACGCTGACAGAAACCTTCGACGCGATCGAAATGGCAAAACGCGCAGGCTACACGGCAGTAATCTCGCACCGCTCCGGCGAGTCCGAGGACAGCACCATCGCTGACATCGCTGTAGCGACAAACGCTGGTCAAATTAAAACGGGTGCACCTTCCCGTACAGACCGTGTTGCGAAGTACAACCAATTGCTTCGCATCGAAGACCAATTGGGCGAACTGGCTCAATACAACGGCTTGAAATCCTTCTACAACCTGAAGCAAGCTTAAGATAAACATAAGCAATTCGCAGCAGACAGCCTTTGTCTAACTAGCGAGCAGATGACCTCTGAACTT
>NZ_JBHGVC010000020.1:0-59277 GCF_042714055.1 Paenibacillus lentus | reverse complement strand
TTTATGCATCTAATTATGCTCTAAACGAATATTTCAGTGCAATTAGATGGATTTTATGCATCTAAAATCAAGAATCCAGCCCATGATTGGCAATTTCCCTTCTTCTAACTACATGAAATACATTTAAATTTACTCTCCCTTCTATATCGCAAAAACTAACTACTTTAAATCCATTTAGTTAGGAAAAGAGCAATCAAAGCAATAAGAAACATATCATCAATATTGGCACACTTTGGTTGTTTGCAAACTTTCGATATAAATTCTTGTAAGGAAAAAAGCAGCCGGAAACCCCGCTGCCCTTTACGTTGATTCGGTGTATTCAATTTCAATTCCTTTTAATTAAGACGCTTGTTAGACCTAATCGATAATGACGCCGCCGATTAGCTCATTAATGTCTGCGATCCCGTACTGCACCATGTAGTCCACCATCTGCCGTAAAATATCGAGCATCGCCGTGGGCTGAACGAAGCTGGCGGTTCCTACCTGCACGGCGGAAGCGCCGGCAAGCATCATCTCTATCGCATCCTCCCCGGTCATCACTCCGCCGCAGCCGATGATAGGCAGACGAGTCACCTGCCGTACTTGATAAATCATCCGCACGATGATCGGCTTCACCGCCGGGCCTGACAGCCCGCCCATGACGTTGCCGATTTTGGGCTTGCGCGAATGAACATCGATAGACATGGCCAGGATCGTGTTAGCCACGTTCAGGCCGTCCGCTCCGCCTTGTTCGGCAGCCAGGGCAATGTCCTGAATGCTCGTTACGTTCGGCGTCAACTTGGCAATGACCGGCTTATCGGTCACCTGCTTCACCTGATGGATCAGCTTATAGGTAGATTCAGGATCCATGCCGAACGCATGACCGTCACCTTTTAAATTGGGACAGGAAATGTTCAATTCCAGCGCAGCCACTCCATCAACCCGACCAATTGTTTCCGCCATTTCGGCAAATTCGTCAAATGAATCGGCAGAGATGCTGGAAATCAACGGGACTTCATATTGACGATAATAAGGAAGGGTGTGCTGCAAATAATATTCAATGCCCTTGCTCTGAATTCCGATCGAGTTGATCATGCCCGCAGGAACCTCGCATACCCGGGGCGTCTTGTTCCCTTTTCTCGGATATTTCGTAATGCTCTTAGGCACGATCGCAGCAATCTCGTTGAAATCGATCACGCTGTCCATATCTTCCCCGAAAGCGCCGGAAGCAGGCATGATCGGATTTTTCAATTGCAGGCTGCCAATGTTGACCTGTAAATTCACGCTTTTTTTCGCTGTAATATTCATGTCAGCACCACCTGTTCCAGCGGAAATACCGGGCCTTCCTTACATACGCGAACGGTACGTACGGTATCGCCCGCTTGACGCAGATCGCATACGCAGGCAAAACAAACCCCCATAGCGCAGCCCATATTTTCCTCCAGCGCAATTTCTGCATAAATTCCTTTTGCCTCAGCCATATCCTGCAGGAGCTTAGCCAGCCGCTTCGATCCGCAGGTGTAAGCCGCCTGGATTTGATGCTCCTGCATCAAACGCTCTAAAAGCTGCCCTACATGCTCAACGCCGCTGTTGCCATCCTCCTCGGTAACCTTGTATACCTCGGTACCGCAGCTTTCCAAAGCTTCCGCTGCCAGCAGATCGTTGCGGGTTCTCGCGCTGATGATCGCCACGCTCTGTACGCCTTGTTCAGAGGCCTCCTGCGCTAATGCCGCGAGCGTCGCGATCCCGACTCCTCTGGCCAGCATCAGGATTTTGCCGGGGACACCGCTTTCACCGTTCTCTTTGGCAAAATTATTATTACCACTAGCAGGAGCTTTGGCAGCCTCCGTAGTCTTTAGTGTAAAGCCTTCGCCGAGCGGACCGAACACATCCACGCGCTCACCTGTCGTCAGCCCGGTAAGACGCTGGGTTCCAATCCCCTTGACCAAATAGAGAAACTCTAGCGTTCCCTCCTGCTTGTTAATCCGATATATGCTGAAAGGCCGACGCAGCAAGGGATAATATTCCTCCGCACAGCGAATATTGAAGAACTGACCCGGCTTGACGTCTTCCTGAAGCTCGGAGGCATCTACGACCATATGCCAATACCGCTGACTGACCTGCTGATTAGACAATATCTTTAGCTTGACCGCTTTCATGTGTTTTGCCTCCTCCCATATTCATCCCGGGCACAGTGCCCGATACAGGCTCGGCATACAGCAGCACCGCCTGCTCGAGCAAAGCCGCACCCTTCGCAACCTGATCCATCGAGCTGAACTCATCCTTATGATGGCTGAGCCCACCCTGCGACGGGACGAAAATAAGCCCTGTCGGGCATAATGCCGCCATATTCATGGCATCATGGCCTGCTCCGCTCATCATCGTCAAATATGAAATTCCCAGCTCATCGCATTGCTCAGATAGAGAGCGGACGAGCCGCTCATCCAGCAGGACGGGCTCTTCATTGCTCAATATACGTGTATCGATCGTTAGCCCCCGAGTTCGTTCCAATTGGCGAATCTTCTCGTTTATCCTATCCACAACCGTCTTTCTCGACTCGGCTATCGTGCCCCGAACATCGATTTTCAGGCTCACCCAGTCCGGCACAACATTCATAGCTCCCGGATGAACATCACAGACACCGGCAGTGGCTACGGTTCCATGTTCCCGTTCCGCCAAGGCCGCTCGTTCGACCTCAAGTATAATTTCGGCAGCGCCAATTAACGCATCATGGCGCATATTCATCGGCGTCGTCCCAGAATGGGACGCTTTACCTTGAATGGTCAGCTCCAGGCGAAAGGGTGCGGCAATTCCTACGGCGATCCCCACATCCAGCTTACGCCGTTCCAAGACCGGCCCCTGCTCGATATGAAGCTCGAAGAAGGCGGCCAGCTCGCCTCTGCTTCTGCGCGCTTCGGTAATTCGCTGCAGCTCCAGCCCTACCGAAGACAAAGCCGCCGAAAAAGAGATCCCTTCCTTGTCCTCCAACTGTACTAGCATGCTAGGATCTAGTAATCCGGACATCGCCTTACTGCCGATCGTAGATACGCCAAAACGCGCCGATTCCTCGCAAGCGAAGGAAATCACCTCAATAGGACGGCAAGTCGCGATTCCACGCTCATTCAAGCTTGCAACCAATTCCAGGCCGGCTATGACACCAAGCGTCCCATCAAATGGGCCTCCCTCGTAGACGGTATCCAAATGAGAGCCGCAGGCAACCGCAGATAATCCGATCTCGGTTCCTTCCCTCCGGGCAATCACGTTGCCGGCTGCATCAATCCGTACGGACATCCCTAGCTCTCTGCTCTTCCGAATAAAGTATTGGTTAGCTGCCCAATGCTCCTCGGAATAAGCCAGCCTCGTAATTCCGTGATCCGCGGATTCGCCAATATGATTCATTTCAATGAATAATGATTCCAAGCGAGCGATATTCATGTTCATTCACCTCGGGTGCCTACTTAAAATAAGACCCGCCCCTTCATTCCACCGACGGCTGACGCGGACGAAAGGGCGGGCATATGGTGCTCGTTGTTCCGTAGTTACATAATCATGTCTTGCGACTCATGCCAATGAAGTACTTTTTTCTCCAAATAACTCGACAGCAAATACAGAACCAGCCCGATGACACTCAGCAAAATAACCGCCGTCAAAATCATATTAATATCGAATGTTTCGTTCCCTAGAATAACCAAATATCCAAGGCCCGCCTTGGCCCCGATCATCTCTCCAATGACCGCGCCGGTGATAGCATACGTTGTGGATACCTTTAATCCCGACATAATCGACGGGAGAGAATACGGAATTTCAACCGACCAGAAGCGCTGCCAGCGGTTCGCCTTCAGAATGTGCAGCAGATCCTGCATATTATTCTCGACAGATCGAATCCCGATGATCGTGTTGACCATGATCGGAAAGAATACAACGAGAATGACGAGCGCGATTTTTGAGGTCGCCCCGAGCCCGAACCAGAGGACGAACAAGGGAGCGATCGAGATTTTTGGTGCAATCTGCGCAAGCACAATGTATGGTGTGAACAGACGCTCCAGCACAACGCTTTTCGCCAAAAAATAACCGAATACGAGTCCCATTGCGCTGCCGATAATGAAGCCGACGAAAATTTCATACAGCGTGGCTCCAATATGAACGCCGAATCCGTCCATCGTCAAATAGCCGATAAACTTGCCGAAGAATTCCAAAGGTGCAGGCAATATTTGTGGCGGAACCTTGAACGCCGTCACATAGATTTGCCACAGCAAAAGAAATATCAGCAGCGTACCTATGACCAAAATGCTTTTGCGTCCATATTTAGACAATGATATCCCCACCATTATTTCAGATTCGTGACTACAAGCTCATCCGCCTTAATATCCTTGCTGATGATTTCGAATTGTCTTTGCGTATCGATCGCGGATTGCCATCTGTCCATGTCGGCAGCCCCAAAGCCTTCCTTCTCCGTCAGTTCGCTTTGCCACAAGTAAGGAATGAAAACGTCGTTGAATATTTTTGCCGTAATCTCTTGCTTGCCTTCCGCGGTTGGTGCGTATTTCTTAATAGCCATATCCACGACGGCATTCACATCGCCGTTAATGATGTAATCCAGGGATTTGTTCAATGCTTTGTTGAAGCCGATGACCGTATCCTTGTCCGATTCCAAGAAGCTGTCGGAGGTAATTACTACGTTACCGAAAGACGGCAGAAATTCATCTGAACGGATTTCATCGACTTCGACCCCGCTGTTGCGAAGCTCAACGGTTCGCAGCATCGAGAAGGTGATGGCATCAACCTGATCATTAACGAGGGCATTGACGATGGCGCCAGTGCCGACGATTTTTGTGTTGACGTCTTTGGTACTCATTCCGTTCTTCTCAAGCATAACCTGCAACTGAATATAGTTCGGGCTGCCGAAGCTCGTAACAGCGATCGTCTTGCCCTTCAAATCCTGCGGACTGCTAATGCCTTTGTCTTTCTTGAAAATCGTCGCACCAAGGCCATGCTGATATGTCGTGTGAACGACTTTCACCGGAATATCTTGTGCTTTAGCCGTAATTACGGAATCCGCGTTCGGGAAACCGAACTGCACATTGCCTGCGGCCACGTTCTTCACGATGCTTGCAGCATCGGCGTAGACGAAGTCAACATCCAATCCCTCTTCTTTGAAAAAGCCTTGTTCCTTCGCCACATACATCGGGGCGTAATAAGGAACGGCAGCTCCGTCCATTTGCACTGTAACCTTCTTCAGTTCATTGGACTGTCCTTGCCCCTCCGAATCCGGGGCTGCGCCGTTATTGTTAGCCTTTGCGCCGCAGGCGGATAAAACGATTACGAGCATCAGAGATAAAAATGCGAACGTTGCTTTTCTCATAGTTTTACAACTCCTCTGTGGATTAATTTATCGATGGCATGCAAAGCAGCCCTGCATAATTTCATTTGGCTTTCCTCGTAATCGACGAGCCATTGGTTCGTGGCACGGTTGGCGTGGACGACGAGCAGCGTGCCCGCGTAAGCTCCCATGACCGAAGCCAGCGTCAGGAGCGTCTCCGACTCCATCTCCAGGTTCAAAACGCCCAGCGACTGCATCTCTTCGATGATGCCGCTTGAATAGTTGGAGCCCGTCAAGTCCCGGCCCTGCCCATGATAAAAGGAAGAGGTCGTCGCCCCGATCCCGAGATGGTAACGGTATCCTAATTCCTCGCACGCTTCAATCAGGGCCTGAACCACGTAATGATTAGCAACGGCAGGGTATTCAGGACGAGCGTAATGATGCGAAGTCCCGCCGATCCGAACGCTGCCCGTGTTGATAATCAAGTCGCCGCAATCGATTCCTTCTTGAATTGCCCCGGTGCCTCCGATGCGCAGCAAGCACTTCGCCTTTAGCTTCAGCAGCTCAAGCACGGCGATTTCCGTGGAGGAGCCGCCAATACCGGTTGAGCATACCGATACGGATTTTCCGTTATATTCACCGGTGCCAACCTTGAATTCCCGGTTCGAGCCGACGATTTCGTACTGGTCGAACAACTGTGAGATTAGTTCCACACGCCCCGGGTCTCCAGGTAATAGCACATAGGGCGCTACATCTCCTTCGGCAATACGAAGATGGGGGACTTTTGTTCCCTCATACATGGGGAAGTCTGCCTGAATGAATGTATGACCGTTGCTCATTTTTTTCCGTCACCTTCTCTTGTAGAAATCACGATTTACTCTCCAGCCGCTTCGATTCATGCCAGAACAAGAAGCGATTCTCAAGTACACCAATCAAGACATAAAATAGGATGCCCATAATGATCGTATAAATGATGCTGGCGAACAGCATCGGTGAATTATAGGTCGTACTGTTGTATACGAGCAGGTACCCGAGACCGCTTTCTCCCGAAATCCACTCGGCCACGATCGAAGCGATGACGGCTTGCACGACGCCTACCTTCAACCCGGCGAATATTTGCGGAAGCGAATGCGGCAGCTCTACTTGAATGATTTTCTGCCACCAGTTCAAGCCGGTAATTTGCATCAGGCATTTCAAGTTATAGTTAATACTCTTCAAACCAAACACCGCACCTACCATAACGGGGAAGAACACCATGGAGATGATGAGCACCAGCTTCGAGGTGAAACCGAGCCCGAACCAGATGACGAACAGCGGTGCTAGCGCGATTTTGGGCGCCGTCTGGGCAAGAAGAATAAACGGCATCAGCGCTTCCTCCAGCAGCTTGACCTTCCCGATAAGATAACCGATACCATATCCGAGGAGCGTTCCCAATATGAATCCGGCAAATACCTCGCCGGAAGTAATGAGGAAATGGTACAGAACATTCTGCTCCGCAAACATATCGATCAATGCCGTGCCCACATCGGACGGAAGCGGCAGCATAAAGGCAGGAACATCGAAGACGATGATGTAGGCGTACCACAGCAGCACTAAAACGATCATGGCTGCGGCGTATTCGCCGATAACTCTAATCTTGGACATCAGCCTAACACTTCCCTTAATTTTTTCACGTAATTGACGAATTCAATCGTTTCTTTGACTTCTACGCTTCGCGGGCGGGGCAGATCAATATCGATGATTTCATCGATTTTGCCAGGGCGAGGAGACATCACAATGACGCGATCCGATAAAAATACCGCTTCGGCAATGCTGTGCGTTACGAACAGAATAGTCTTCTTCGTTTCCGTCCAGATCCGGAGCAGCTCAATGCCCATCTTGTCCCGGGTCAAAGCATCCAGAGCGCCGAACGGCTCGTCCATCAGCAGGACGTCAGGGTTGTAGGAGAGCGCTCGAACGATCGAGACTCTTTGTCTCATCCCACCGGAGAGCTCGCGGGGATAGGCCTTCTCGAAGCCTTTCAATCCGGCCAGCTCAAGCAGCTTATCGAGATTGTCCAAGTGCTCTTTCGAGGTCATCTTTTTCACTTCCAGAGGAAACTTCGCATTCTCGTAGACGGTCTTCCACGGGAGCAGAGTAGCGTCCTGAAAGACGAATCCAATATGATCGGCAGAACTTTCCCAATGGATATGACCGGAAGAGGGCGTGTCCAAATTGGCCAGAATTCGCAGCAAGGTGGACTTGCCGCAGCCTGATGGGCCGATGATCGAGATGAACTCGCTTTCATCGACGTTCAGATTGATGTTCGTCAATGCTTGCACCTCGCGGCCTCGGCTTGCCTTATATATCTTATTTACCTCTTCGATGCGAATCGCGGTAGACATGTCGGATCACACTCCCTTTTGTGTCTTTTGCTTCATCAAACTTCAACTAAAGCCTATAAAGCCTAATTTTTTTATCTTTTTAGTATTTTATTATTTAAAATGCTTCATACACATGTCCCACCGGACAGATTTGCACCCTTCAAATTTGTCCACATGTACAATTTACTTTGGGATTATCGCTGCTAATGCTACCGCCTCAGCCACATTATTCACAACGCGTGCATCGAATGGCCTAGGAATTATATAATCCGCGGTCAATTCCTCATTGGAGACCAGTTCAGCAATGGCCCTAGCTGCGGCAATTTTCATCTCATCGGTAATCGCCGCTGCGCGTGCATTCAAGGCTCCTCGGAATATTCCTGGAAAAGCCAGCACATTATTTACCTGATTGGGGTAATCAGATCGTCCTGTGCATACGATGCCAGCCCCGGCGCGCCATGCCGCCTCCGGCATGATCTCCGGATCCGGGTTGGAAAGCGCGAAGATGATCGAGTTCGCCGCCATGGTGCGCACCATCGATTCTGATAAAATATTGGCCGCCGACACGCCGATGAATACATCGGCTCCCTGTATTACTTGTTCGAGGCTGCCATCTGCCCTTTCGATATTCGTTATTTCGGCGATTTCTTCCTTATAAGCGTTCATGCCCTGGGTTCTTCCCTTGTAGATTGCGCCTGTCCGATCCACGAGAATGATTTGTCGGAACCCAAACTTAACGAGCAGCTTCGTAATGGACAAGCCAGCTGCGCCTGCTCCGTTGACCACGATTCGAGTATCTGGTACATTCCGTCCGGTAAGCTTCACCGCATTTATTAATGCCGCCAGCGCAACAATCGCCGTACCGTGCTGATCATCATGGAAGACGGGAATGCCCATCTCCTTTTTGAGCCGATCCTCAATTTCAAAGCAGGCAGGGGCAGCAATATCCTCCAGATTAATGCCTCCAAAGGAAGGCTCTAGACGCTTGATCGTCTCGACAAGCTCGTCCGGCTCCGTACCGCGGATGCAGAGCGGTATGGCATCAATCCCCGCGAATTGCTTGAACAGGATCGCTTTTCCCTCCATAACCGGAATCGCCGCCTCCGGGCCAATAGGCCCGAGCCCTAATACAGCCGTTCCATTGGAGACGATGGCAATCATGTTCCCCTTTGCCGTATATTCATAGGCCGCTTTTGGATCACTCGCAATCTCCATGCAAGGCTCCGCGACTCCGGGGGAATAGGCCAAGCTTAAATCATCGGCATCCTTGACGGGCACCTTGGAGATCACTTCGAATTTGCCCCGGTGTTCCCGGTGAAGGGCCAGCGCCGCCAGCCGCTTATCGATCATCTGTTGCTTCGCGTTCATGTCCCACTCTCCATCCGATTATTGGTTCAGCTCTTCATAGACGATTTGCCCTCTTACCATCGTCATAACCGTCTTGCCTCTTAATCTCATTCCGTCAAACGGCGTATTTCGTGATTTCGAGCGGAAGCCCTTCGGATCAACGACCCATTCCTTATCAGGGTCGATCACCGTTATATCCGCTTCTCCTTCTGGGGCCAGCTTACCGGCCTGCAGCCCCATTACGGCGGCTGGCTGAACGGTTAGCTTGGCAATGGCTTCTGCCGCCGTGAGCTTCCCTTTATGGACAAGATTCGTAAAGGTTAGCCCAACCGCCGTCTCCAGCCCGACCATGCCGAACGGCGCCTGATCGAGCGGACGCGACTTCTCCTCAGCCGTATGCGGAGCGTGATCCGTCGCGATAACGTCCAACGTTCCGTCCTGCAGACCGCGAATGACGGCTTCGACATCGTGAGCCGTACGAAGCGGCGGGTTCACTTTGGCTAGCGTGCCGCAAATAAGCGCCTGTTCGTCCGTGATCGAGAAATGGTGCGGAGCACCTTCTGCCGTCACGCGAACGCCCCTCGCCTTCGCTTCACGAATGAGCTGCACCCCCCGGGCCGTAGATACATGCTGAATGTGCAGCCGGGCTCCTGTCTCTTCGGCAAACAATATGTCCCGGGCTATGATCAGTTCCTCGCCGATCGCCGGGATGCCCGGATCGCCGAGCCGCTCGCTAACCTTCCCACGATTCAATGCTCCGCGGTCGATAAGTCGGTGCTCCTCGCAATGGGAGCTGATCGGAATGCCGAGCTTTGCGGCCCGCTGAAACGCTTCATAAAGCAGATGCGGATCCATCACCGAACGGCCGTCATCCGTAAAAGTCACTGCTCCTGCTTCGCTTAGAGTTTCCAACTCTGTGAGCTTGCATCCTTCAATGCCATAGGTTATGGCAGCGGAAGAATATACCTTGACTATTCCCAGCTTGGCCCCGGTATCCAGCACATATCTTAAGGTGTCCACCGTATCGATTGCAGGCTTGGTATTCGGCATGCATACGACCGATGTAAAGCCGCCGGCAGCTGCAGACAACGAGCCCGTCTCAATCGTTTCTTTTTGCGGGAATCCCGGATCACGAAAATGAACATGAATATCAACCAATCCAGGAACAACCATCAGCCCGGTAGCATCGATGACCCGATCAGCCATTTGCTCAAGGTTATCGCCGATATAAATGACTCGCCCCTGGTCTACGAAAACATCCGTAACCCTTTCTAACTTTGTACTCGGATCTATCACCAGCCCATTCCGAAAAAGCGTTTTCATATATGGTTTTACTCCTTTGTTATCTATTAGGTACAAGCATCTTAACAAACAATCCTGAGCGGTCATATGTTCCTGTGGACAAAAAAAGGAACCGACAATTGTCGGTTCGGCTAAATGAGAACGTAATTCAACATAGATGCCTTTTCAGTTCTGTTTAAAGGATGGAATGAAGCTTCAGGCCGATATGCAGGAGCAGCCGCTCCTCGGCGTCATGGACGCTGCAGCCGGTTAACTGCTCTATTTTTTGCAGCCGGTATTTCATCGTGTTCACATGGACAAACAGCTTTGAGGCCGTTTCCGATAATACGCAGTTATGAGCAAAATACTCGTTTAAGCTCGTTACGAGATTTGAATTATTGCTTCGGTCGTAATCCACCAGCTTACCGATTGTTTCTGCATAAATCGCTTCCTTCTCCTCCTGATCCGCGAATGGGCTTAATATCCGGTATATTCCTAAATCCTCATAATGAATGCACCCGCTATCCCTCGAAATTGGCTTGCTTAATTTAATGGCTTTCATGGATTCCATGTAGCTTATATGAATGCCTTCGAGTCCAGGATGAAACCGACCTACGCCAATCACAAACTTGATATCCTCAAACTCCTGGGCCAGCTGCTGTATGAGCGAATCCGCGACGCTCCTGATCGTCTCCTCCTGACCATCGCTCAAACGAGGCCGCTTCGACTTAGGCTCGCCTTTCAGGATCTCGCGAGGAATTGGATACAGCACCACAAGCACGTCCCTCTGAATGCTCTCGATGATTTTATGAGCGTCAAAGCGAAAAATTTCTTTAATCTTCCTCAGAAGCTTGCGCTTCTCCTCCTGCAGGATGAGCGGATCCTGCTGCTCCACGTTCTCGCTCGCTTTTGGGGCGAAGGCGATGGAGAGCACTTGATAATTTTTACGAAGATCCCAGCCGAACAAGGCTGCCCTGGAAATAACCTCCTCCTTGTCCTTCAAATTTCCCAGCAACACTTCCGATAGGAAATCATCCTTGAACGTTTGCTCCACATCAGCCTTCGTAATGGCCTTCAAAAACTCTAATGCCAGCAGCAGCACCATCCGGTCGAGCACGATCAAATCGCGTTCCCGGAAATCCCGTGTCGTCTGCCAGCAAGTCACATCACCATACAAAGTGCCATTAAAGAGCAAAGGAGTCACGATGCAGGAGGTCTCCTGGTTATCGAGCAGCCGCTGCATACGAATTGACCGCTTGGCCGTCTTCAGTTCATTTTTCTGAGCCAGGGTGAGCGGAGCGACATTTCTCCCCTTGTGAAGACTATCCAGCGAAGGGATATCTGATCCCACAGTAATGGGGTTTTCCGTTATTTGCTGCACAGCTTCAACCAAAGGCTGAATTCCTTTCCCTCCCATCGCCAGCTCCGTAATCCACTGAAAAAAAGGCTCCAACGCCTCATTGTCCGCCTCGCGGCTTCTCAGCAGCAATTCCATCAGCGGCGTCATAATATCCAAATAAGATACTTCGCCTTCGATCTGGATAATGGGCAGCCGTAGCCGGTTTCCCGCTTCGATGATCGCTTCCGGAATCTCTGTCACATAGCGATGGGTTTTGATCGCCAAAGCGGAGCTGCCTACCTCATCCAACTGATCGACCAGGCGGCCGATCGCCTCTTCATCATCCTTGATGGCATACAAGCTTGTCAGCAAAAGATCATTGCCCTTCAGCCACTGGATGACATCCGGCACCTCCATAACCGTTATATAATCGATTGTCCGATCGAGTCCCTGCTCCCCAGCAACAACCTTACATTGCTGCAATCCTCCGATTTGCATTGCTTTCCTTACGCTAACACCCATTTATTCGCCCTCTTCATGTGATCTTGTTGTTCGATATTCAGCTTAAACGAACAGCTTTGTTCATATTATATCAAATCCTTGTTTGTACATACCTTTCAGCCTATTGAGCTCGCAGTAATGACTGTTTGTTTTTGTTTATTTATTTTCTAATATATGATATATTTAAGGTGTTTAGAAACATTATCTCTCATTAAATAATAGAAGAAACGTGAGCGTGTTCATATGCTAAGAGAAGAACGATTAAGAGAAATAGAGGATATTCTGAAAAGCAACGGAATGGTTGAAGTCGCGAAGCTTTCCCGCCTGTTCAATGTCACTGAAATGACGATCCGCCGAGATCTGGATGACTTGGTGCAGCGGAAAATTGCCGTTCGTTCTCACGGCGGAGCCATGCTTCCTCCGGATAATGTGTTATCGGAACGCTCCTATGAAATGCGCATCATGGTCAATCGTAAGGAGAAAGAAGCTATCGCAAGGGAAGCTCTGGCACTGATCAACGAAGGGGATCGCGTCTTTTTTGACTCGAGCACAACGGTCTATTGCCTGGCTCAATTGATCTCCAATACGCAAAATTTGTTAGTCGTTACCGACACGCTTTCTACCGCGAACGAATTAATATCTCGTTCCCGCGTAAAAGTCGTTTGTCTCGGTGGTGAGCTGCAGAAGGAAACCGGCTCTTGTGCGGGGCCATTTGCCGAGCAGATGATCGAGTGCATGAATTTTAATACTGCATTTATAGGGCTGCCCCGCATTTCTATGAATGGGGTGCTATCCACGTCCAGCATAAGCGGCCTGCGAATTAAGCAGGCCGCCATCCAACGCTCCAAGAAGGTCGTTATCCTGATCGATAGCAGCAAACTGGGCGATCCTGAGTTTTTGGAGGTCGGCCACTTGTCCGAAATAGATACCGTGATCACCGACTCCAACATCGACCCCAGCTTTGTAACTTACTGCAAGAGCATCAACGTGAACGTCATCATTGCCAAGGTTAATGAGTAAAAACTTCCAAGGCTAGCTTGGATAAAAAATAAGGGATTCGCAGCCAAAAGCAGCAGCGGGAGCAATGATCTCCGGCTGCTGCTTAGTGTATTAAAGCGATCTTCTAATCTGGTCGGCGGCATCCTTCAAGGCGTTCTCCACCGTATCCTGCCCGTAGAAAGCCTTCTGTACCGCTTCGGCCCAAATATCGAGGAAGCGGGTAATCTCAGGATGCGCCGGTAGTCGTAAGCCAGCTACTTTGGACATTTCCTGAACGACGGACAGATATTGTCCTTCGTTCTCGCCCCAGCCTTTCACCATCGCCGCAACCTCTGGGTCCTCCCAAGCCGAGGTACGTACCGGGTTCATGTTGCCGGACAGATGGGTCTTGATCATCACCTCGCGGGAGGTTGTCCACTGCATGAATTTCCAGGCAGCGTCCTTCTGCTTGGACGACGAATTCATCCCCATCGACCATACCCAGATCGAGGCGCTGCGGGAGCCGCCCGGCCCTTCTGGAGTCAAGGCGTAGCCTACATCGTCGGAGACTTGTGATTGCTCCTTGTTTTCATAGGTAGAAGCAAAGCCGTCAGCCTCATTGAGCGAGAACAGATACTGACCGGAAGCAAAGCCCTGCAAGGCCTCATACCAGGTGAACAGTCCGGCTCCTTCCGGGGAGCCCTCCTTAATCATTTTCACGAACAGCTCCGTAGCTTCAATGCTCTCCGGGGAGTCGATAGCGACTTCGCCATTGTCATCAATCATCTTCACGCCGTAAGTTTGGAGCATCGTGCCCAGCGTCAAGTAAGTCAAATCCCAGTATTTATCGAAGCGGGTTACAATCGGATAAATCTTCTGTCCGTTCTCATCCGTCATATTGGTCTTTGAAAGCTCCGTAACCATTTTGCCGAGATCCTCATAAGTCTTCGGTACTTCCAAGTTGTATTTCTTCAGGATGCTGGGACGGTAAGCCAAATTATAGCTTTCGTAGTTGATCGGCAGCGCATACAGCTTGCCTTCGCCAACCCCTTTAAGAGGTTCTCCTGTCCAACGGCCCGAGTTGACAATACCCGGCACGAAATCATCGAAATCCCAGGATTCCGGTGTCTTTGCCGTATCCGCGATATACTCATCCAAGGGCTCGATCCATCCGCCGGAAATATACTGCCAGTTGTTGATCGGCGAAGTCATAAAGACATCATAGATACCGGTATTGGAAGAGAGGTCAGCTAGCAATTTTTCAAAAGCCGGGCCTTCCGCCAGCACCTCATATTTCACCTTAATCCCCGTTTCCTTCTCAAACTCAGGGATGAGCGGTTTAAGTGCATCCACAAAAGTATGGGAGACTAGAAGCAAGTTGATTTCTTCGCCGGAGGTTTTTCCCCCACCGTTTCCACCATTCGAAGTTTCATTGCTCGGGTTTTTCTGCGCACAGCCAATGAGGGATGTAAACATTAGTATTGCAACAGCTAGAAGACTAATCTGCTTTTTCATTGCTTGCTACACCTCTTTCCACAATTGGTTCTTTTCTTGTTTTTTAAAAAATTACTGAATTACAAGGTTTCGCGAAGCTCACGGACGCGATCCATAAATTCCTTCAGCTTGGCCACATTCGTTTTGCCGCTCATCAGATTCGGATCCTTGATCGAAACCCCGAGAATGGCTCCATCAGCTACCTTCAACAGCTCCTGGCAGTTGCTGGCGTCGATTCCGCTGCCCACGAGCACCGGCAAATCGGCCCCTTTCTTCACGGCAAGCACCTCTTCGACCTTCGTTGGATCACCGGTACGGAAGCCTGTGGCAATCAACGAGGAAGCACCGAAGAAAGCTGCATCCCGCGCAAGTTCTTCAATCGGCCGATCTGCCACGATGGCATGGCTGCCATGCTTGACATGAACGTCAGCAAAGACGTGAATATCCTCGGCCTCCAGCATCGATCTGTAGCGAAGCGCTACCCCAGAGGCTCCTTCCACAAATCCCTCGTTAGCGATATACGCATTGGCCCATTGGTTCACCCGGACGAATTGCCCGCCAAAGGCCTGGGTAGCCGCAATTGATTGAATTGCCGCATTCGCTACGATGTTCACGCCAATCGGCAGGTTCGTCTCTCTACGGATGCGCTCTCCGATAATGGCAATACAAGCCGCCGTCTCCGGGCCCATATATTCTGATTTTACAAAAGGAATATCACCGGCATTTTCAATCATCAGTCCGTCGACGCCGCCTTCGATGAGCCTCATCGCTTCTTCTACGCAATAGTCGTAAATGTCCGGCAGATTGTATTTCTTGAATTCCGGGGAACCCGGCAGCGGAAGAGAGTGCACCATGCCGATAATTGGTTTTTTTACAGGGAACAATTCTTGAAGTATGCTCATTTGTCAGTTCTCCATTCTGTCGCTCTTGGCGTTATTTTGATTATTCTTTGATTCCCCAGATGCGCATAGCATTCGTCCGGAACACCTGCTCCAATTGCTTGTCGGTCAGGCCGATTTCTCTCAGCTTGAGCTGCTCTACAGCGGCCGACTGGTAAGGCGCATCCGAGCCGTACATCAATTTTTCGCTGGATACCTGCTCGATGAAGATTTTAATATCAAATGGAAATGCCTGGGACATGTCCACATAGATATTGGGATAATCCTGAGCCGCGATGATTGCCTCCCATAAATACAGATGCATGCCGGCGTGGGCGAGCACGACGTTGACCTTCGGATAATTTTTAGCAGCGATGGCTTGCAACGAAGGCAGATCTCTAGGCGCATCCCCGGAGTGGAAAAGCACCGTCAATCCGTACTCCTCCGCTTTTTCCATTAATGGCCCCATTACTTTCATATCGTTAGGACGATAGAAATCGTACCCGGCTACCAGCTTGAGCCCTTTGCAATTCCATTCCTTCACGTATTTGTCGATGAGAGCACAGGTATGCTCTTTGCCGAACGTCGGGTTGATCCGGGCTACGCCGACCAGGCGATCCGGGTATTTCTTAACGGCCTCCCCGACCTGCATATTCGCTTTATCGTAGTCCACGTCCCAAGGGGGAGACATAATCCGGTCATGCGGAAAAAGAACACCATGGGAAGCGTTTTGCTCATCCAAGTAACGAATGACCGTATCCGGCTGCCCCGTAATCATGTACGGTGTGCATACCGAGCTCGCGACCTTTGCATCGGTACCATAGTGCATATGAGCATCAATTACTTTCATCTAGCATCCTCCTTTTTGTAATTGGTCAGCGAATGAATCGAGCGATTGGAGCGCTATAATTCATCCCCGAAATATTCGCGGTAGCGGATCTTCATTCTGTTCCAATCGGGCACATTGCTCTGGCAGCCCCAAGCCTCGATGATGAAGCTGGACACCGTAGCTCCTACTTGGGCGGCTAGCCGGGGAGTACAGCCCTTGATCAGCGCCGCTATCGCTCCTCCCGCAAAGGAATCGCCTGCTCCGGTCGTATCCACCACGTTCTCTCTCCTTACAATCGGCACGATTTCCGACTTGTCAGCCGAAATAACCCTGCAGCCGCGCATCCCCATCGTCATAAAAATCAGCTCCAGACCGTATTTTTCAAAAAGACTTGCTTCGCTGCCGCCGATTTTGGCAATCAACCGTCCATATTCACTCTCATTAATGAAAATCACATCGGTCAGGGAGAGAAATTCGTCCAGCAAATCCTCGGCCGTTTCCACCATGCCGTTGATGTAGGTGTGAGCGCCCGCTTCGCGTGCTGCCCGCAGAGCTTCTAGCGTGTAGGAGGAAAATTTCTCGCTGACAACAACATGCTCAGCTTGAGCGGCCAAGCCGTCCGGAATCCGCTCCTCCTCCTGCTGCTCTGCCGCGCCCAGATAAGAGAAGCAGAAGCCCTTTCCCTGACTATCGAAGTATAGATAGTTGTGTCCGCTGGGCAGATCGGATTTTATCGTAAGCCCGCTCAAATCGATACCGGCCTGCTCAAGATGAGCCCGGTAGCCATACGCATCGAAATCATGGCCCGCAATCGTGGCCAGGGAAGTCTTTATCCCTAGTTGTGCGGCTACATAGGCTAGATTAATGCTGCAATCTCCGAAGTACACCTGATTAACCCCGTCGCCGCTAGTTTCAATGGGTATCGTCTCCCCTTCCTGGGGAAAATGACTCATCTTGAACAGATGGTCAAAGGGAGCCCAGCTGCCGACTGACAATAATTGAAATTTCTTCATTTTACCGCCCCCATCGTAAGTCCTTTAACGAGGAAACGTTGGGCAAATATCGCGATGATAATCCCCGGTACGGAAGATATCACCGCAGAGGCCGCCATTTCTCCCCATTTAATCTGGTCAAAGGTCATCGCCTGCAGAATTCCCATCGTGACCGGCATCGTCGATCCCCCGGACATCACTAAGCCGAATAGCAGGTTGTTCCAGCTGAAGACAAAGGAGATAATCATCGCGCTTCCAATTCCCGATTTAACGATAGGGAGCATGATACGGAAGAAGATGATCCAATGATTAGCGCCATCGATGCTCGCCGCCTCCTCCATTTCTTTCGGCACCTCCCGGAAAAAGCCCCTCATAATCCAAATGATCAGCGGCAGCGTGATCAGCTGATGCACCAGAATCATCCCCGGAAAAGTATCATAGAAGCCGATTTTCTTGTAAATCGAATACAAGGGCAAAATAACCACAAGCTCAGGTGCGAAGCGATAACTCATAAAATTACCGGCAATACGGTCATTCGCCTTTGACTTCTCGCGACCCAGAACGTATGCAGCTGGCAGACCCAACACCAGCCCCAGTGCGACCGCACTGAACGTCGTAATGCTGGAGTTGATGACATAGCGTAGAAACTCCGGAATACCCTGCAAATCGCTAAAGCTCCCGCCACTGAACAAAATTTGCCTATAATTGTCAAAGGTCGGAGTGAATATAAATCTGGGTGGATACGCTATAATGTCCTTAAAGTTTTTGAGTGACATCGTAAAAATCCAGTAGAGCGGGAACATAATGACGAATAACAAGGCCATATACGCGGCATAGCGGACAATCGTCTTAATGAATTGATGTGAAGAATGGCTCACTGCGCACCTCCTACTCGATTCCGCTCTTATTCCATTTACGCATCAAGAACGTACTGGCGATGTAAGCGAGAATCCATAATGTGAATAATATGCTCATTGCCTTGCCTATACTGGACCAACGGAACGCCTCTTCATAGGCCATAATATTCAGCGTCCGGCTGGCATTCAGCGGCCCGCCGCGCGTGGTGGAATAGATTAATTCAAAGGCCTTTAAAGAATCGCAAACACGGAATAACAGAACGAGAAGGATGCTGGATTTCAGCCACCGGAGCTTAATTGCGAAGAAGATTCGAATCGGGTTCGCTCCATCCACTTGAGCCGATTCCAGGATGTCCTGCGGCAGCGACTGCAAACCGGACAATAATATGATCGTTATAAAAGGAAGGTATACCCAAGTATCGATTACGACGAGAGAGAACAATGCGGTATCCACACTAGTCAGCCACGGAAACGGGGCGATGCCGACCTTCGACAGCAGATAATTCAGAACCCCCGAATTCGGCTGCATCATCGTCTTCCACATCAGGCTGGAAACGATCGGCGGTATCAATAGCGGAAACACCAATACCGAACGCATAAAGCCCTTGAATCTGGACGGAATATCGAGCAGCAGCGCAGCCAATATTGCCAGGGGCAGCTGCATGAGGATCGCCATAATTACGTAGCTCAAGGTGTTGCCGAGACTCGTCAGAAATATCGGATCTTTGAAGTTGTTGATATAGTTGCTCAGGAAAATAAAATTGAAGTTGCCCGAATAAAGTTTCTTGTCTGTGAGCGAGGTCGCCACACCGATCAGGAACGGGATCATGATCCCGATAAGCACCAGTACTGCCGGCATCAACATTAATCTTTTGATGAACTTCTCGTTATCTACAAAGTGATGCAACGGATTCGGGTTTTTCACGAGCTGTATGTCCTCCTTTGAGTAGTGTAAAGTTCGTTTTTGTTCTATATGTTAACTTTCATATTAACACCACACCTTAGCAATCACTTTAAAACAGCGATTTTTCAACATATTATTCACACAACGTTCAAAGACCCCTAACTTTTTTGCTTGTTTTTTCATATTCAATTTTGGAAAGCGCATTCATTTCTATGTTTTTGATTATACTTTTATTTCGATTCATGTCAATATGCTTTTTATTATTAGAACATAATAATAAATAATCGAACATTCAAAAGCGAGAAAGTAGACTTCTATATCCCGATTCTCTTTTCTCTCTCTTCAAAGCCTTAATAACTACGCGTTATTTAGTTGGTTAGTCATTTTCAAACATAAAAAAATAGAGCATCAGGGATAACCCTAATACTCTATTAGTCCAAACATTACCAATAAAATTATTACATTAACTATCATTTTATTACATTACAGCATTTTCTAGCTTTTTTAGATCAGTTTATGCGCGTACCATTTCTCTCCCCTGAATCGCCAAGCGAAGACTAATCCGCGAATGCCCCATTCAGCTACCATGGCCACCCAAACCCCCATAATGCCAAATCCGAGCGTAATGCCTAGGATATACCCCAAAATAACGCGGAACAGCCACATCGACAACAGAGATGAGACCGATGTAAAATTGGAATCCCCCGCGGCGCGCAAGGCTGCCGGCAGAACAAAGCTAAACGACCAAAGGAATGGCTGCGCAATGGCGATAAGCAGAATCAAACCGAAAATGG
The DNA here is from genome assembly GCF_042714055.1 of Paenibacillus lentus. Classification (GTDB taxonomy): domain Bacteria; phylum Bacillota; class Bacilli; order Paenibacillales; family Paenibacillaceae; genus Fontibacillus; species Fontibacillus lentus_A. Next base: position 39,421 of record NZ_JBHGVC010000020.1, on the reverse strand, counting down.
TTGGAATAATTTCCGCAGGCGGCGAGAACATGCGCACAATCAGCGGAAATAAAGGGAGCAGAATCAGCGATGCAAGCACGAACAGGATGGTGGAGAGCCCTATAAAGGATTTAATAAACTTCCTCGCGTCCTGAATATTCCTTTGGCCGATACACTGGCCGACCACCGTAACAATCGCAATACTCAGCGCTCCTCCTCCAATTTGAAAGACTAGCGACATGGAGCCGCTAATCGCATTCGCCGTCATTGCCAATGTCCCCAATTGCACAATAAAGGTCTGCGTCAGGAGCTTGCCTCCGTTAAAAAACATCTGCTCTGCAGCAAAGGGAATGCCGATGAACATAATTTTCTTCTGGATCGAGAAATCCAGCTTTAACGTGTTTTTTAATTGGACGCGCAGGGTCTGGTTATATTTCAACAAGTAAACCAAAGAACTGACCATGCCTAGAATTCTGGCTAATAGCATAGAAATAATGAGACCGATCACGCCTAAATCCAGAACCGTAATTAACAGTACGTTCAAGCACAAAAAGGTAATGTTCATGATCAAAGACAAATTCAGGCTGGCCTTCGTCTCCGCCACGCCTCGAAGTACGCCGTTGACGGCTTGAAATATCGCAATAAACGGGTAGGAGATACAGCTGCCGATCAGATACAGCCTGGCATTCTGGAAGACTTCCGCTTCCGCCTGGCCAAATAGCAGGTTCAAAGTAGGCGTATGAAAAACAATGACCAAGACACTGAGCAGCACAGACAGCACCGCTACAGCGGATAGAGCCTGCGTAGCTGCTTTGGACACCATGCTCTGATTCCCGCTGCCTTTATATTGCGCAACGATGACCGTCCCCCCGGTAGCTATGGCCACAAACACATTAATTAAGAAAATGTTGAGCGAATCTACCATACTCACCGCACTGACGGCGGCTACCCCGGACGAGCTGATCATGGCCGTATTCAGCAGACTCATCAAAACAATAAAGCCTTGGTCAACAAAAATAGGAATAATAATCGAAATGATTTGCTTATAATCCATCGATGTTCCGGTAAAATAACGATTTAACAAGGAAACACTGCCCTGTCGTATTCTCGGCCTTAAACTATTCACCTGTGTCATCACTTCTTTGGTTGGATTCTGTATCTGTTGCATCAGCGTAATTTTTATACAGCTTCATATCATTATAGCATTCTTCTACTAGAAGAGATTGAACGATCATCAACAAAGAGAATTTTTCTCCGTTTACAGAAATTACATTACAAGCAGTGCATTTTTCCTTCCGCTTCATTCCAAGGTACGGTGTACCCCTGTCCTTTCGCGCAAAAAATCGAAGACGAAGTATACTCCGGATCTGCGTCCTTATTATAGCCGATCCGCTCAATGACCTCCTGCTCATTATGGCACCGGTCATAGCCGGCGAATGTTAAGCTCAGCGTCCCTCTTCCTTGAGTGAAGGAGGCTAGCTCGCTACTGTAATTCATAAAAGTCGCAACCGGTACAATTCCCGTCAGAATCGCTTTGTCCCCTTCCGTGCGGGGAGCGTCGCAGGTGCCGTGAGCCTGTTGCACGTCCGAGATCACGCGGCCAAGCTGATCCAGCTCCACCTTGATTTTGAATTGATAGTACGGCTCCAGCAGCAGGTTCTTCGCTTTCTCCAGCCCTTGCCTTAACGCGCGATAAGTTGCCTCCCTGAAATCGCCGCCGGACGTGTGTTTATTATGGCCCCTCCCGGTAAGCAACGTTACGACCACATCCGTAAGCGGCGAGCCCGTTAACAAGCCGTGATGTTCCCGTTCATATAGATGATGGCGTACAAGGTTCTGGTTCCCGACGGACAGATCATCGGCATGGCAGGCATTCTCGAACCGGATGCCGCTGTTTCGCTCAGCCGGCTGCATACGAAGATGCACCTCGGCGTAGTGCTTTAACGGTTCGAAATGGCCGTAGCCGGTCGTCTCCGCCTCGATCGTTTCTTTATACAGAATCTCCGGCTTATCGAACGATACGTTTAGGGCGAACCGCTCCTTGACAAGCTGCTGGAGTACTTCAAGCTGAATTCTTCCCATGACATGAAGATGGATCTCCTGCAGGCTTTCCACCCAAAGGACATTCAAAGAAGGATCCTCGTCATTCAATATTTTGAAATATTGCAGAGCCTCCTTCTTGTTCACCTCAGGTTCCAGGATCACCTTCGATTTCAGGGTCGGCACCATTTCGTACACAGCATTTTCCGTTAACTCCCCTAGGCCGTCACCCACCGCAGCCATGGACAGACCGGTAACGGCAAATAGCTCTCCCGCCTCCACCCGTTCCACGGCTTTAAATTCGCGGCCATTGTACACACGGATCTGGGTTACTTTCTCGCTTATACGGTTCTCTGCATCGCCGTAATGGAGAATATCCCGCACTTTTAACGTCCCGCTTAGCGCCTTAACAAAAGTGATTCTCGTGCCCTGCTCGTCATGGCGAATCCGGTAAACACGGCCGGCAAACGGCTCCTCGCTGGAATAGTCGGTCACCGTCAGCTGATCCAGCTTCTGCAGGAAGCTCTCGATTCCGATCCCTTGCAGCGCCGAGCCGCAGGCATAGGGGAAGATTGCATTGTCCCCAATCAGGCGCTGCATTGCGGCAAGCCAGGTTTCCCTGTCGTAGCCGGTGTCCATATACCGCTCCAATAGAGCTTCGTCACGCTCGGCCAGAAACTCTGCCAGCTCCTCATTCATTTCGCCGTCTTCGGCCAAGGCCTCCGTAATATCGCATACATCCGCCGCAAAAGTACTTCGAATGTCCCGCACCACCTGTTGGACATCAGCCCCTACCCGGTCAATTTTATTGATAAAAAAGAAGCAAGGAACCCCGTGCTTCCGCAGAAGCTCCCACACGATCTCCGTTTGCCCTTCAATCCCCTCGACGGCGCTAATGATAATAATTGCATAATCCATAGCCTGAATCCCTCGCTCCATTTCGGGAGAGAAGTCAATATGGCCCGGGGTATCGATGAGGAAATAGCTGGAGTCCCGGTAGGTGAACCTCCCCTGATCCGTAAATACCGTAATGCCTCGCTGTCGCTCAATTTGATGGCTGTCCAGGAAAGCGTCCTTATGATCCACGCGGCCGCGCTGCTTAATGCTCTTCGTATAGTAAAGCAGCTGCTCCGAGAATGTCGTTTTCCCGGCGTCGACATGCGCTAATATCCCAATCGTCTTGTACATTCGTTATCCTCTCTTCAAGGAGTTCAGTAGACTCTAGTTATCTAACTATAATTATAGCAAAAGCAAACCCTGCATTCCTATGAAAATGCCTCCCTTCAAGAAGGGAGGCTGTACATTGAAGCAGCGGTAAACTCTTAAGTATAAGTACCAACAACAGCTGCTTAAATCACATCTTGATCAAAGAATACGCCCTATGATATGTTTATTGGAAATATTTTCGAGAGGTAGGCGTGTAGGCATGAACAAACTGGATCCAATCTTATTCAACATTCCTGAAAGCTTCGAGAGCAAGCGATTACTGATCCGGGCCCCGCAATGGGGAGATGGAGCAGCGGTAAACGAGGCTGTTGCCGAAAGTATTGAACAATTACGTCCATGGATGCCTTGGGCACAAAAAATGCCTACGCTCGAGGACTCAGAGACAGACATCCGTAATGCTCACCTGAAATTTTTAGAGCGAACGGATCTGCGATTGCTTCTCACGCTCAAAGAAACAGGCCAGATTATCGGATGCAGCGGTCTTCACCGGATCAATTGGGAGGCCCGCAAATTCGAAATCGGGTATTGGGTACGCACTTCCTTCAGCAAGCAAGGCATGATTACAGAGGCCGCGGATGCAATTACGAATTTTGCCGTCCATGAGCTGCAGGCCAATCGGATCGAGATCCGGTGCGACGAACGCAATATGCAAAGCGCCAAAGTGGCACAGCGTCTAGGCTTTACCCTGGAAGGGATCCTGCGGAAGGATGCTTGCGGCACCGACGGCTCATTAAGAAGCACGATGGTCTTCTCTAAAGTTCGCGGCGCGGAATTTTAAGTATTATTGTTAGATCTAAATAAAGCTGAAGGTACAGCAAAAGGAGGGGCACAGCCCCTCCTTTTTATAATTCCACTCGATTCTTTAGTCTTTGTACGGATCGAACTCGTTCGCTCCCGCCATGCATACGCCGATCGGCTTAAGCACATGCAGCACCTTTAGCGTCTCACTGTGCGCGTACAGAACCTCCTGCAGCTTGCGATAAACGAACGGGCTCTCGTCCGTTCCCGCGCCGCGCAGCTCAACCCCGAAATCCCGGACGGCATCGAGCATTTGCTTCGCGGTGATTTGCCCGCCGCTGCGGGTGCGCGTCTTCCAGTTCATTTTGCCTGCCGCCTGAGTCCGGCTCATAATTCGGCCTGCTCCATGTACGGTACTGTAGTATGCGTCCCGGTTCTCCACCGTGTCTTTCCCTCGGACGATGACGGAGATATCGCCCATACTGCCGCCGATAAAGCCCATCTGTCCAGGAGCGGACGGCGTTGCTCCCTTGCGGACTACAACGACTTCCTTCCCGTTATGCATTTCTTTCCAAGCATAGTTATGATGGTTATGCACCTCAAAATCCGCATCCGCTCCGAGCAGGGCGAGTACCTCCCGAATCACATAATCCCGCCCGGCATAGGCGTAGCGTCCGGCCAGCTTCATCGCCCGGTAATACATATCGCCCGCTTCGCTGTCTAAGTCAAGCAATAACGGCGGCTGATCCATCGATTCGCCCGGCGCCTTGTCCGTAAAGCGCCTGCCCGCCGCGAGATTCATGAAGCCGCTGGCCGTCTTATGCCCAAAGCCGCGGCTTCCGAAGTGATTGCCGACCCACAGCCGGCCTGTTGCCGGCTCCTCGAACAGGTCGACATAATGGTTGCCGCTCCCTACCGTACCGAGCTGGCTGCGCGCCAAGGCCTTCAGCTTGTCGTGCTCCTGCCGGCCGAAAGCCTGATACACGGCCCAATCCGGATCGTCGAACAATTCGTGATCAAGTCTATCATTGTTCACCCGCCCAATTCCGAACGATATTCTTCTCGCGATTTCGTCCATAATCGTCCCGATTCGGGGCTGGATGTCCCTTGCGTACAAATTGGTGCGCACCGCCTTATTCCCGCAGGCAATATCGTACCCCACTCCGGACGGCGATACCTGCCCGTCGTACACGACGACGCCGCCAATCGGCTGGCTGTAGCCTTTATGATGATCCGCCATCAGCAGAGACTGCACGACATTCCCCGTCTTTGCGCACATTTTTGCTTGAGCTACCGCGCCTTCGTCCGGCTTGCCCCAGACTCGTACACCATCTATGTTCTCATAAGCCATGATTTTCTCTCCTCTAACCCATGATTCCACGATCTCTTGCCATTTGTGTAACAACATAATTCCATGCTATCGTTCTTCCTGATGCTTCCTCCTGCGTCCTTACCTCCAAGCTTCCTTTAACAACGTCCGGAACAGCTCATCAAGCTGGCGATCCTGTCCGTCTGCGGAGGATGACATCCCTTTTACTGCTTCCTTGTAATACTGGATTTTCTCATCCAAAAACGCGTTGATCCAACCGATTTGCGGCTCATAGTCCATTTCATCGCCGGATTTTTTTCGCGCCAGCAGGCTATCGACGGCTTCCTTCAGCTCGCTTCCCGCCGGTAATAGATCATCCGTAAGCGCCGTGAATTCGATCGGCGGCATCGTGCCGTATTTTTCAATCCACTCGCAAGCCAACACCGGCCGGAGCACATAGAAATATTTCTTGATCTTCACCTGCTCCCCCCGTAAATATTCGCGATAGTTGCCCTCAGCCATATGTAAATAATGATACATGCACGATTTGGGCGAGAAGGTTAGCGAAGAGAGTTTACGAATTTGCTTTGCTGCCGAATAATCCTCCATATAAACGATAGGCGATTGCAGCCACTCCAGCAGAGGCGGATTGGACTTGCGGAACAAGTTCAGCGCCTTCTTCAAATCCCAGCCGTTAATATCGAGCAGCTCGCTGATTGGGCGTTCGATGACATCCTTTTTTTCAAAAATCGATAAATACCATTCCACCGGCCTGACATATATGAATCTTACATCATAATCACTGTCCTTTGAAGGAAAGCCCCACGCTCGGCTCCCCGACTCGCAGGCATACAAAATTCTCACCTGCTCCTCCTGCTCGATTTGCCGCAATTGGGCTAATATTCGCTGTTGCTGAGACATACTGTCCTCCCCTTTCAACCTACTACCCTAGATTTTCTTCCATCCCTGCCCTTATTCAAAAATCCGAGATTGCCATTCAAATCGTATGTACATAACAATAGCAAAATTTCCCCGGGATTTCTGCCTTCTCCTGCTTTGAGCTTGAAAAGGTATGGCCTTATTCCTTCCAAGGAGGAGTTGTCTTCGTAAAAAATTGCAACGAACCCCAGTACTTTATAAGGTACTGGGGTTTCAATTTGATTTCCCTAGAGATGAACCTTAGAAATTAAACAATGACTCTGCGTCCCGAATTTCGGGACAAATGATCCGTCGGATGATCGTCAAACGATTTTCCTGCGGGAACTGCTCTTTCTTTCCCCCATGCACGAATCGAGTCGATTTGCTCGGGACTGGTTTGGGATAAAGGAACGACATTCGTAAAATTGTTAATAAACGTTTCTTCAGTGACAGTATCATCACCTTTTACGAAGGCTTGCTTAACGACATCCCGAACCGCCGCTTCAATATCCGCCCCTGCAAACCCCTCGGATAGCCGGACTAGCTTCTCCATTAATTCCGGCTCGATATCGCGTCTCAAGCCTTTGCGCACATAGATGCGAATAATCTCTTCTCTTTCCTTGGCAGTTGGCAAATCGACAAAGAACAGCTCATCAAATCTACCTCGGCGAAGCAGCTCTGGCGGTAATTTAGAGACATCGTTTGCGGTAGCAACTACGAATACTCTGGCCAAGCTCTCTTGAAGCCAGTAGAGGAACTGCCCCACCAGCCTTGTGGAGGTTCCTCCATCGCCTCCGCCTATGGCACCGGCCAGCCCCTTCTCTATCTCATCGATCCACAACACGCAAGGCGCAACATGATCGGCAGTAGAGAGAGCCTCCTTCAGCCTTGATTCGCTTTGCCCCAGGTACTGACCATGTATGGTGGACAAATCCAACCGATATAGCGGAAGATTCCAGAGGGAAGCAATCGCCTTCGCTGAAAGTGATTTCCCGCAACCAGGCACCCCAACTAATAGAATCCCGCGAGGAGGGCGAATTCCGCGTTCCCGCAAATCGGCTGTAAGCAGCTGTTCATTGGCCTCCAACCATAATTTTAACCCCTCAAGCCCGCCGACCTGATAATCCTCGCGCACCTTAACCCGTTCTATTCCGGAGATATCGGCAAATATCCGATCTTTGGCATGCATGAGCTCCTTCAAATCATCGTTTGTAATGGAACCATTCGCCAATAGAGTAGCGATGACATTTTCCGCTTCGATCTGGCTAATGCCCGCCAGAATTGCAGCGGCTTGCTTCTCTTCCGCCTCCCCCCATTGGATCGGAATTTCACTGCGATAAGGCGATATTTGCTCTCGAATAATATGAAGCATTTCATCCTCATTCGGAGGATCTAGCGTCACCGACATGCCATGACGTTGAAGAGATCCCCAAATCGGCTTATTCGTAATAATAATTACACTACCACCCGTTTCAGTAGCCAGCATCACAACATCCTGCAATTGCCTAGCCATTTGAGTATCGTCTTCGATATCCTGCACCTCTGTAAAAATAAACGTTAAGTTTTGCTGTTGACCAATTTTTTGAGTAGCAAAATCAAGCCCGCCAATGACCGAACGATCATCACTTACTAGGCGATTACTAGAAATATCTCTCATTCCTTGAGATAAGGTATGATAATAAATCGATATCCCAAGCTTTTGAGCGAGTTGATTTAAAGCAGCCAGCGCACGGGTGCGTTCCGAAGTCCGGATAGATATAAATGGTATTCTGGCTTTTAAGTACTGCTCCAACGTTTTGAGGCAGCTATTGAAATCATTCATTTAAACAGCACCCTTCTTCTGGTTGTAGTAAAAGGTTTAGGTTGATGATCATACGATTGGCTGCTAGCCTGAGGGGGCTTAGCCACCTCAGGATTATTATAATTAAGCAGCGAGTTATTCTTAATCAATATTCGCAGCCTTCCGCTCCGATCTGCTTTTGCGCTGTCCTCAAGCGACTTTTGTGTATCCTGAACATATTGCGCGTGAATATTGATAAACGAGGTTCGGACTTCCTCGGGAAAAACCTGCAGCCGGCACAATCGCTCCAGAAATCCAAATCTGCGGCGCGCGTTCATCAGCGCTACAACGATTCCAGCCTCACTGCCGTCAGTTCGGTTTAGTTCCTTCTGAAAGCTCTGAACCGTTTGATGAAGTCTCTCTTCTAATACTTCGAACACTAGGCGAGTTATTTTCTCGGCAACGCCTGCCGTCCATTCCAATGTCCCGGACTCCAATTTTAGAAGCGTTTCTTCCTCATCTTCGCCTTCCTTCAGTTGATATAGCAAATCCGACCATTCTTTATATGTCCTCGGATAAATCATAGGAACTTATTGCTCCTTCTCTTAATCAAAGTAGCCGGCGGCTTCAAATCCCATTCCGGAAATTGCGAAGCCAACACTTCGTTAGTAGTGATTTTCTGGATTTCTTCCAAGTTCTTTTCAAACTTCTCTTCCGCTTGCTCCGGCTTGTGAGAATTTCTATTTACAATAAACGGCTTTGATTCTTCCATGGGTTAAGCACCTCACATTAAGATGTAATAACGGAACGCGCAGAATCGTGACTCGAGAAAGCATACTTCTCAGGCGATATCCCCTGAAGAAATTCACCTATTTTTACCGCCTTCTGATCCTCTTCCTCATACGCTCTCCGGTAATCAACTATATCGGCCAATACTGCACGCAGTATATCCTTACAGCTGGCTAACAGCTGTTCATAGTCACTTGCAATTTTCGCTTTGGCTTTCGAAATCCGATGCTTGGCAACAAAGAAATAAATAATCAACGCTGCGCTGACAACAAATAGGAACGGCATGCCGATCCCCATAAAAATAAAGATGACTCCTGCTGCCAATGCTCCCCATTCCTTGAAGCCAAGCCGGGCTCTCGACAAGGCTTCGAGCTTTCTATTCTCCATATGCTCGGATAAATTATCCGTCAATTCCTGTTCATTTTCGCCGTTACGGGTAGTTCCCGTCCAGCTGTCAATGGACAACTCAATATCAATCGGTACGTTTAGCCTGTTCTCTGCAGTCAAGTCATCATGAGCGTGGCCGATCCATTCTTTCGACAGAGCAAGCGACAGCTTTTGCGTTGCCAATGATGCTTTGGACACCTCAGGGTACATAGCGAAGTTGGTCAACAATTGCGTGAATGAAACCCGCTCTTCCAGCAGCTTCTCGGAATCAAAGCGCGACTGAGCCAATGCACGATCGCCGTCGGCTTCAACAATCAGTGACAGGAGTCTTTCATCCTTGCGAAGCGGAAGCTCCTCCTCATCAAATTGGGTAACGAGCGTATCCAGCAGCGCATCTACAGCAAATGCTATGCTCTTGGCCGGTACGATTTCTTTAGCAAATATGGTCGTAAAATACCTATGGATAATATCATGCAGCATAGCACCTTCCAGCGACTGCTCGAGATTTCCCCAGGTCGGGCTATATTTCCGCAGGTACGGATAGGATTGTTCATCCAGACGCTCTGCTTTTGATTTAAGCGCCTGTTTCCATTGCTCGCGCTGTTCTTCAACAAACCCGGCTTTTTGGGAGAGTTCTTCAATCCAAGCTTCGATTTGCTTCCCGCATTTATTTCTTGCCTCAGGGCCAAACACCCCGTTAGCAAAACCGTCTATCAGAATGACGACTTCTCTTTCGAGCTCATGAGGATCCTGTAAGCCCAGGTACCGATCCAGCCACTCCCGGCTTGCTTTATAGCGAGCTCCCCTTCTAGTAACAAGCGCAAAAAAAAGAGACGTCTTCTCATCGTTGCGGCGAAGCCCTTCCATCATAGCCCGTTCTGCAAGATCCTTATTATCATTCAACCATGCAGCCAATGCTATGAGGCAGGGTGCAAGCCAATAACGCGGAGCCGCCAGCAATTGCTCCTCCGAGGCGTCCTCGATCGTTTCTTTTTTTACAAGACTAGCGTCTACAGCCTGTAAAATACCTACCGCCCGTCTTCTCACCTCATTATAGTGGCCAAATTTAGTTTCAAGCTCCTGCCTTACTTTGACAAGTCTGGTTTCTGCCAGTTGGAGATTTTTGGATAGCTGATCTTTATGTACAAACTCCCTAAATTCGTTCACCAGCTGCTCGATTCGGCTTTGTGCCTCTAGTACTTCTTGACTTACCTCTTGAACCTCACGGCTTACCTCTTGAACCTGATTTGAAACAACGATAATATTATTCTCTAATTGCCCCAGGCCTCGTTCGATTCGGCTCAAATTCGCCTGCGAAATTACGCGATCCGACAATTCTGTCACCCCTTGATTATAGATACGTTTCCTGTCCTAGTTACTGCACATATAGCATTGGAGAAAATTTCAACATAGGCATAGCCCGGATGGAGAGCGATGCTTCTCCCTTGTTCCATTCCGGCAGGCAGTGCCTGACCCACTTTATAATGCTCAACAATTTCTAATGCTACATCTAAGGTATGTACTTCATATGGCGCTCCTAAATAACACTTGGAAATAATGCCGATTGGAAATTGGTGGGGCTGTAGTTCTGGAAACTCACTCGCAATAGCCTGAATCAGATCCTGAATGACCTTTTGGCTGCAGACAGCCCCGCCAGCATCTAATTTAGTCATGGCTTCCGTGTAAGCATCCGATCGTTTGACGCGGAGCCTTTTCTCCAGCGCTGCTCCAGACAACTCGATATTCGGTCGAGTTATGGTCGCGGTTTTCAGAATTTGCTCCGTATTCGTTTTGGGCTGGACGTTTAACAGTGGTCGTCGCAATTTGCCACCCTCTTTCATATATGTAATCGTTAATGCATAGTAAAATATGACTACAAGACTTTTTCCATATTTTAAGTATATTAATAGTGTCGAAGGAAGTAAACATGAATATAATTTTGTAGAAAAACTTAAAAAAGATGTCGAAATATCGACATCTTTTTTAACAGTTATTCGATCTTGCAGCACCTGCAGGCCAAAATTTTGTAAAAAATCACACCCAACTCAATGGTGCTTCCTATTCTATAAATCATCACAATAATTATAAGGGGTCTAACCATGTAGGAATGATTCCTTTTTTTGTACTTTTGATACTTCTGCGGTATTGGCTTGGAGATGCCTTGAACGCGCTCCGAAAGGCATGATTCAAATGGGGCGAATCACAGAACCCGCATTTTTGGGCAATTTGCTCAATCGTGTTATTCGTTGTTTCCAGCAGCTTTTTTGCATGCAGCAGGCGCAGCTTTTTCACCATTTTCATCGGGGTAAGGCCATAAATCTCTTTAAAGGCACGGCTAAAATAAACAGGGTTCATGTGATATATTTGCGCCAGCTCATCACGGGTAATATTCTCGTCTAACCGATTCTCGATATAGTGAAGCACATTATTGAAGCGATCGGTAATATAGAAATCATTCGGCGACCGCTTTCCACCCAGCTTAGAGCTCTCGATAATCTCATGGAGCAGGGAGAAGGCAAGAAAACTGCACTGCACGGATCGGTAATCGTTGCCCTCCTGCAGCCATAGGCTTCTGAGCTCATCGAATTTCTTCTCGTACAGGATCGGATCTCTGATCGAAACCACTTTGCCCATCGGATAGAAGCTGAAAAAGTCCACTTCCTCCATCACCTTCAAATCAATAGTAAACAGATAATGGATTCCATCCGTCTTGGAGATCACATTAAACGGGAGATCCGGCCGATAAATCATCACATCCCCCGTTTTGGCCATGTATTCTTTCCCCTCAAAGGTCGTGCTGACCTCCCCTTTTTTAATGTAGACAACAATACAGCAGGATTGGACGTGGTCAAAGCTCACTCGGGATTTATATTGAATTTTCTTCACATCGAACAACGTGATTTTCAGCTGATCGCTTACACTATACGACAAGAGAAGCCCTCCTTTGATGTGTGGATATGCTAGTTTAGCTAAAAGGCTTAATAGTTTGTTTGTTCAATTAGAATATCATGTTTTCTGTAAGCTATCATTTTAATTCTCTTGTTCATGTATGAATGAAATGATCTCCTCTACAGTCTGCCGCTGCTGTTCTTCTCTCGTGATCGCGGCTGTCCCGTCTCCATCCTGCTCACCGTAATTGCCGAAATAGGCATGGTTTCCTCCCTTGATAACATGCTGATTTGGAACGGCATCCAGCTTGGCCGTATCTAAAATCATATCTTCGCTGCCGTGAATCGCAAGGGTTGGAATTTCTGTATCCCCGACAGGATAGGCGCCGAGCAGAACCATTCCTTGTACTTTGTCGTTATGTTTGCCGGCATAGCTGCTCGCCATCGCTCCGCCCAGAGAATGGCCTCCAATATACCAATGCTTCACCTCCGGAAGCTGTTTGAATACGCGGTCGGCAGCATTAATATCAAGCACCGCCAGATTGAAGGGCATCTTCAATAGCACGCAAGTCAGTCCGTTCCGGGACAGCTCCTGAAGCAGTGGGGCGTAGGCGGTCGCCTCTACCTTGCCGCCAGGGTAGAAGATCAAAGCCGTGTCGCTGGTTTGTTGTTGATCTGGGTAGAACACCCACATATTTTCCAGGCTGACGACACCCTTCTCTTCGCCAAAAACGGCTTGCACCGCCGCTTCATCGGCCCGATAATAATCGAGCGTGTAAATATAGAATGCGCCTGCTACGACCAACAATAACGCGACGATGCTGATGGCCGTGATTTTGAGCCTTTTTTTCGTTTTTGCTTTCATGGCCGAACTCCTCTTTGATGATATCATTGAGCTAAAGCCGTTCGAATCGGGGCTCGATGCCGGCTTTACAAGTATTAGATTTGCATAAGTCGGGTAAATGATCAAGGACTCGTTCTGTGATATTCTTATTATGAAAATAATATGGAGGTGCTATGTTTGAAAACATCATACGGCTCATCATTATCATTCACTTGGATTCCATTCTATACGCATTTTGCAAATAAATTGCTAGAATACAAAAATAACCGTCCCGAGCTGCTTCACATGGTCAAAAGCGCTTTTGACCAGCTGCAAATGAAGTATCCTTTCATCGATCATGGCGAGCCTTTAGATGACATTTGCCCATTCACTATATTTGGCTGCTTTAATAAGGGAATAACGAATGAAAACCGCATCGCGATCATGAAAGCATTCAACGAAGGGCTCGATATACATATAGAAGTACCTACTGAATTTGACGGAATCCCTGTTCTCAATAATATGAAGGCATGGTTTTTCGGATACAAGACGGATCGAAGCCCCCAGGATATTCCTAATCTCTGGAATATGTTTGAGGCTGGAATCCGTTATGCGGATCATCCGTCCGAAGTCACAAAGAATGATTTTATAACTTGTTATGATACCGTATCTAGACAGCATGGCATAAAATGGAACCTGACAATCGGATTATACTGGATCAGGCCGGCGTTTTATTTGAATCTGGATGAGAGAAACCGCAATTTTCTGCAGCAGCGTAATGTTGCATTTTCAACAAATATGCCCCATTTAAAATCGCCTCCTAACGCTAAAACCTATCTTGACGTCTTGGAGCTTTGTCGGCAAGGCTTTGAGCAAGAGCATAGTACGATTCACAGCTTCCCCCAATTATCCTACAAAGCATGGAGGAGCTCTACTTCCGACGAAACAAGCAGCCATCAAATATCTACGGCTAAAGAAAAACGGTACTGGTTATATGCGCCCGGTGACAACTCTTCGATGTGGGATGAATTTTATAAACAAGGTGTTATGGGAATCGGCTGGAGCGAGCTTGGTGATCTGAAGCAGTATCCGAGCAAGGATGCGATGAAAACCAAAATGAAGGAGCTTTACGGTCAAGAGTATTCCTATAGAAATTCGGCCCATGCGACATGGCAATTTGCCAACGATATTCATCCCGGGGATATTGTATTTGCCAAGAAGGGCTTGTACAAGGTTATTGGACGGGGCATTGTGGAATCGAAATATATCTACGACAGCAACCGCGAGGAATATAAACATATTCGTTCGATTAAATGGACGCATAACGGCGAATGGGAGCATCCGGGGCAAGCCGCGCAAAAGACACTTACCGAGATTACTCCATACACCGATTACGTTCAGAAGCTGGAATCCCTGTTCATGAATGAGCCTGCCTCGGAAGTGGTAGTAGAAGAACCGGAGATCATATATGACCCCTACACCAAGAACGATTTCCTCGATGATGTGTTTATGGATTCCAAGCAATATGATATCCTCACCGGTCTATTGAAGAACAAGAAGAATATTATTCTGGAAGGAGCTCCCGGTGTCGGCAAGACTTTCGCTGCCAAACGGTTAGCCTATGCGATGATGGGAGAGAAGGATAGCAGCCGCGTCATGATGGTGCAGTTCCATCAAAGCTACAGCTACGAAGATTTTATTATAGGCTTTCGGCCTACGGAGAACGGATTTAAGCTGGCTCACGGCCCTTTCTACCAATTCTGCAAGGTGGCTGAAGTAGATACCGAGAGAGATTACTTCTTCATTATTGATGAGATAAACCGCGGTAATCTAAGCAAAATTTTCGGTGAGCTGCTGATGCTGATCGAAAAGGACAAGCGCGGAGAGAAGCTGCGTCCACTGTACTCCAACGAGCTATTCTCGGTTCCTGAAAATATACATATCATCGGGATGATGAATACGGCTGACCGCAGCCTGGCGATGATTGATTATGCCCTGAGAAGAAGGTTTTCATTCTTCGGGATGGAACCCGCCTTCGATTCGGACGGCTTTAGAACAGTGGCTCGAATAGCGAACAACCCGAAGTTCGACGCTCTCGTTGAACGGATCAAGGCGCTGAATACGTTCATCAGCCAGGATGAGTCTCTGGGCAACGGCTTTCGAGTCGGCCATAGTTACCTTTGTACAAGCAGTCCCGTGACACAGAACTGGCTGACTTCCGTCATACAATATGAAATATTACCATTAATTCATGAATACTGGTTCGATGAGCCCGCCAAAGTCGAGCAATGGAGCAAGCAATTGCTCGGAGTACTCCATGATTAAAATACAGAACATCTATTATATGCTGGCGTACGCTTTCCAAGAGCTGCATGAAGACGGCTATGCCCAAGTAGCGACAGAGGAATTTGATCATTTTGCTGATTTATGTGCCGCTATTCTTGCCAAGGGCATCGCCAAGCAAATCAAAAGGGGCTTAGGCAGAGAATATATCCGCCACAGCGATCCGCTTCATTCGCCCCGCGGCAAGATTAATGTCTCCGCTTCCCTCAAGCAGCTTACCGTGATCCACAAGCAGCTCGTGTGCGAGTTTGACGAATATACCGAGAATACGTACATGAATCAGATTTTGAAATCAACAGCCTTACTGCTGATCCGCTCGGGGGAGGTTCGTGTTGAACAGAAACGGGCCTTAAAAAAAATCATGCCTTATTTCAATGCGGTAGACACTATAAATCCTAAGGCGATTTCATGGTCGCATCTTCGGTATCATCGAAACAATGCTACCTACAAAATGCTCATGAATATTTGCTATTTAATCATTGACGGCTTGCTCCTAACAACTCAGGACGGCCCCCGGAAGCTGGCCGCCTATCTCGATGATCAACGTATGAACAGACTATATGAAAAATTCGTGCTGGAGTATTTAAGGAGGCATTACCCGCATTTTGGCGCAGCGGCATCCCATGTTGATTGGCATGTAGATGACGGGGTGGCAACTTTCTTACCTGCTATGAAAACAGATATTACACTGCAATACAACGGAAAAACGCTGATCATAGACACCAAGTACTATGGACGGACCATGCAGACGAACAGCCTGTACGATACAAGAACGATGCACTCCCACAACATGTATCAAATTTTTGCTTACGTGAAGAACAAGGATACCACTCAATCCGGCAAGGTTAGCGGACTCCTGTTATACGCCAAAACAGATGAGGAGATCGTACCGGACAACGATTATAAAATTAGCGGCAACAGAATCAGCGTTAAAACGTTGGATTTGAACACCGATTTCCCTGCGATCAAGAAGCAGTTGAATGCCTTTGTAGAAGACTTAATCCGATAATTCTGTCAAAACTCGACTCGGAGGCCGCTATAATAACAAATATGTAAACCAAAGTCAGCATTTTAAAAGAACGCTCCGCTATTTGCTCACGCAGTTCCGGCCCTTTTTCTTGGCGCGATAAAGGGCCGTGTCTGCCGACTTCATCACGGCATCTGGCTTCTTGTGCTTTTCGCTTTTTTGGGCTAAGCCGATGCTAACGGTTATGTAAATTTGTTTCCCGGCTCGGGCGCTTCGTCGTTTATGCCCGGACTTGCTCCTGCCCTTCCCTTTGCGATTACGCAGCGTGAAAGGTTGATTAGAGATTTGCTCTCTTAATTGTTCCAAATGCGGCAATGTATCGTTGAGGCTTTTCCCCGGAAAGAGAATCGTGAATTCCTCACCGCCGTAACGGTAGGATCTCCCCCCGCCCGTCACGTCCTTGATGACCGAAGCCACCAGCTTCAGCGCCTCATCCCCCGTGTCATGCCCATAGGTGTCATTAAACTTCTTGAAGTGGTCGATATCCAGCATGGCGATGACATAGTTCATGCCCAGCTTCATCATGTCCTGCCTCAGAGCCCGCCGTGAGGGCAATCCGGTTAGCTCATCCGTAAAGGCCATCGAATACGAATCCTGAATGATCGAAGTGATCAGCACAATGCCGGATACGGCAAAAAATACAGAGTACAGCAACAGGTCACGATTGTCGTGTACCACATAAAACAAGGCACATAGCACGGCAATAAATGAAATATCCTGGGAAGACTTATATTTGACCTGTCTGATGATGAGTATGATTAACGCAATTAAGAAGAATGCGATGGCTGCTTGAGTTACCGCTGTCCATGATGCCAGGCTGACTGGAAGGGCATCTTTTTGGACGAGATGGAGAAGCTTCCTTTGCTCCGGGCGCAAGAGCCATATTACAATCAATGCTTGAGAGAGGATGATTCCGATGCGAAGCACTCCCCATAAGCTTAATATTCCCCGCTCCTTAAAAAGCGAAAATATTCCGATGTTTAGTGGAATCATCAAGCAAATGAGCGGATAAATATCGGCAGCTGCAATCGGAAAGGATAGCTCCATCATGCCTGGTACATATTCCATGGACGCCAAAGCGAGAGCAAGTACGATAAGGATGAAAAGCTCCCTGCTCCGATTGAATTTCCACGAGATTACAGCCCCCACGGCAAAGATTACATAGGGAGACAGCTCAATAATTTCCAACTGCGCCTCTGCCATCGTACTGGTTTCTTTATAGAAATAATAGGCCGCAGCCATTAAAACAAATGGGAGAACAAGCTTAAGGACGTTTCGAACCGTAGTCTTCAAATAAATGATTCCCTTCGTGATGTTTTACTGTTGCCTCTCCTTATTTATCGGCTAAAGTAAAGCACCAACTTAGCGAGGGGGATTGGATAATATGATGATTAGTCATGTTCGCTCAGCAGCATAAACACCGAAAACACGCTTCCCTCCCCCTGCTTTGAGCTTGCCTTGATGTAACCGTTCTGCTGCGAGATAATCTCACGGGCGAGGTAAAGGCCGATGCCGACACCCTCGGCGTCGCGACTGTTCTCGCCGCGGTAGAAGCGGGCAAATACACGTGGAATCTCTATTTCGGCAAGCCCTGTCCCCGTATCCTGAATATCGATGCGGGCGTATAGTTCGTACCGATCCATCCTGATCTGGACTTGACCACCGTCCGGGGTATATTTGACTGCGTTATCGAGCAGGTTGAATAGCGCCTCGGCCGTCCAGCGCGGGTCATGGGGCAAGATAAGCTCTTGAACAGACGGATCAAAATAAACCGTAATTGCCTTCTGTTTCGCCTTTTCGTGCACCTGCTTTAATGCAGTCATTATCGTATCTACCAGATTGCCAGGTTTTAAATGCAGCTGGATAATTCCGCTTTCCAGCCGGGACATCTTAATCATGCTCTCCATCAGCCAGCTCAGCTTATCCAGTTGACTCTGAACATGGCCGGAAAACTCCCTCCGTTGCTGCTCGTCCAAATCCCCCTCCTGCAAAAAGGTGCAGTACATCTCCAAATTAGCCAACGGTGTTTTCAATTGATGCGAAATATCTGAAATTAGCGACTTGATCTCATCTCTCTCCGTACGCAGTTTGTTCTGGTGAGCGCGCATCATCTTCGTCAGTTTCAATACCTGGGATTGCAGCTTGGACAACAGGTCATCGTCTAGAACCGAGACCAGTTCCTCTTCTCTTAGGTCGTATAAAGCACCGAGCATTTCTGACAACTGCACGATGACATTCTGCATATGGCGCTGCATCATGTCAATCGCCAGCCTGAACAATAGCAGAACAAGCCCCGTAAAACCTGCGCACAGCCAAGCAAGCAGCGGATGATCCAATTTCACTGCCGCATAAAAGGTTAGTCCAGCACCAAATCCGAACAATATACAGCCTATAATCACCAGCTTTCTCTGCAAAGCCTGCTGCCTATCCCTTCTCACGGTACACTCCCCCATGTATATCCAATACCAAATACCGTCTGGATATAGACTGGATGCTTGGGATCATCCTCAATCTTCTGGCGCAGCCGCCGAATATTGACGCTTAAGGCATTAGCCTCCACGAAATTCCCGTCGATATCCCACAGCTTCTCGACGATCATCTCCCTCGTCAGCACCTGGCCTTGGCATCTCGTCAACAGCTCCAGCAGCTTGTACTCTGTCGCCGTCAGGCGAATCGCCGTACCCGCCTTGGTTAAGGTCATTTTGTCATAATCTATGACTAACTCCCCGCTCAGTAATCGATTGGCTCCCCTCTCTTCCTTCTTCACTCTGCGAAGCACGGCCTGAATTCGCTGCTTCAGCACCTCAACGGAAAATGGCTTGGCGATATAGTCATCGCATCCGGTCTCAAAACCTTGGATTATATCCTGCTCGGTATCATTAGCGGTTAATACTACAATCGGCACCTCTGAGCCTAGGCGAATCTGTGTACATAGCCCCATGCCGCTTCCGTCCGGCAGATTAATATCAAGCACGATCAGTCCAATAGAAGGATGTTGCATATACTTCTCCCAAGCTTCGCTAGATGTAAAGGCACTGATAGGGTCGTAGCCCGCTTTTTTGAGCATATAGGCAATTCCTTGATTAAGTAATCGGTCATCCTCAACAATCAGTATTTGTGTCATGCTATCCTCCTAATGCAATAACCGGACACAATATGTGCCCGGTTAGGTGTTTGGCTCTCACTACCCCTCCATACTCCGCAACCTCTGGGTTACCGATTCCTTGGAGAAGCTCTTGAAAGCTGCTGCGGGAATGATCAGACAAACTGCGAAGATCGATACAAGGGCGATCACCATGGGAACTGCTGGATAGATGAACACGGCATAATCGGCCTGCGATTGAAACAGCTTGAATACACCATAAGTGATCAGGTTGCCCAATGTCAGCACCAGAACGGAGGATATTATTGCATAACCGAGCCCCTCAAAAACTAGCATTTTCAGAAGCTGTCTTTGGGTCATGCCAATGCTCTCCATAATCGCTAATTCCTGACGTCTGACCGTTACACCGGTGAACATCACATTCAGAAAATTAAGTATGCCGATTAAGGCCAAAATAAGGGACAATCCCCCGCCCAAAATGTAGAGCATCAGCTTCATCGATGCAAAACCCTCCTCCGCTTCAATTTTGGACTCCACGGTAATACCGCCAATGGCATTCGCCATGTCTTTGAGCTCGTTCAAAATCACTTCAGCCAGCTCATCCTCCGATTGGATATTCACATGATCAATGAAAGGTTCATCCACCAGCTTGGCCATAGCCTGTGCACTGATATAGATGTTGGGGGCCAGACTGCCACGGTTGAATTGATAGTTTCTGGGCAGAAAGCCCCCAAGCACGATCTCACTATGCTTCCCGCTTTCCAATCGGAAGCTTATTTTCGAATTCAGTTCATACAATTCGGGCCGATTCGCAGCAATTAAGGCAATTTTTCCTTGTTCGAAAGCTGCAATATCAATCGGTATATCTAGCTCCTGATTTATTTCTTCTACATCACGTGAATCGATTCCAACGGCATACGACCAGAACATTCCTGGATACTGCTCCAATTCTTCCTCTGTTGGCGCTGTTATATCGAATTCCTTTGCGAATGCTTCAATATGCTTATTAAAAATGGCTTCATCATACGTTACCTCGATGGGTTCACTCGTTACCGCCCTTACATCTGTCACACCCGGTATTCCCCGGATTTCTTCCAGCAATGGTTCGTTGAGATATGGTTTTCGCTCGCCTCCTGCCAGGGTATTTGCCGTGCTGTTATGCAGTTCAAAGTCATAGTCAATATAGCTCTCGACAAAATGATCAAAATCCAAGCTCATCTGAATGGTGTTCACAGCCATAAAGGTGGTGATCCCCATAAATAAGGAAAGAAATACGAGCAGAGCTCGCTTCCTGTCCCTGAAAATATTGCGGACTGCCATAGCTGTAAGCCTGCCGCCGCTATGGCCGGGCCGATACTTGCGCTTGATCGTTGCACCTGTATAACGAACAGCTTCGATCGGTGAGATGCCCCCAGCCAGGCGTGCCGGTTTGATGCAGCTGACCCAGGTTGTCAGCAGGGAAAATGCAATGGCCCCCGCATAGATCCACGGACTAAACGAAACAGCGACGCCGGTGCTGCTCACACTGTATATCCCTAAGGCCATGGGCACCAGAACATAGGAAATCATCGTGCTAACGACGATTCCAATCGGAATACCAATCGCAGAAAGAAGCAGCGCTTGCCCCATGACGATGCGCCTAATCTGGCGAGGCGTCGTACCTATTGTCTTCAGCAATCCATAATAACGGATATCCTTGGATACCGAAATGTATAATACATTATAAATCAGCAGATAGCCGCTTAACATAATAAATGATATAAGCGCGGCAAATCCGAGCATAAGGCCGATATTCGAATCATTGGATTGATAAAGCGGTACCGTCTTGACCTTCTGCCGACCGTCTTCCTCTAGCTGTAAATCTGCCCTTAAGCGGGCGGAGGCCTCTTCAATATCCTTCACCTTTTTATAATACACCGTCGCACTGCCGGATTTCTCCACAGATATCCCTTTACGGTCGATGTAAGCTTTTGACACTAGTATAATCCCTTGGTTCCCCGACCGCACATTCATATATTCCGTATAGTAGCCGGATAAAGTAAAACGTCCAGTCTCCTCAAGAAGCTTGTCATTCAGGCTCGTGGTTGTCAGCTCAATCTCCATTCCCGGCTTGGGGTCTGTAATCCCCATCCGCTCAAGCAGCCAGGAGGCGATCATCACCTCATTCTCCTCCTGCGGATATTCACCGACAAGATGGGTCAACGCCGGCCTGCGGTGCTTCTCCCACTCTGTCTCATCGTACCAAAATAGCTGGAGCGCCAGATTGCCCCATTGCTCAGGAATGACAACCTGCTCTGCCGCAGCCTGAAGTCCAACCATATCAATATAAGCCAGTTCATGCAGCTTGGACACTTGCTCCTCGGTTGCCAGGGTCAAGGCAGCATGAGCCGTCGTGCCCATCACGCGTATTTGCTGGAGATCGTATGACTTCAAATAACTCATTCCGATGCTGAAAACCGAAGTGATCAAAAAGGTTGTCAGCGAAATCGCGAGAATAACGATCCAGTTGCGTGTTCGGTTCGCTTTCAGGGTGCGTCCGGTTAGCTTTCGGATGACATGTCGGTTGTTATTTGGAAACATCACCGCATGCCACCTCCAACGATTTTCCCATCCTCTATCCGGACAATGCGATCTGCCAGCTGGGCAATCTCTTCGTTATGAGTAATCATGACGATCGTCTGATTAAATTTGCGGCTCGTCATTTTCAGAAGTCCAATAACCTCCATGCTTGTCCGGCTGTCCAGATTGCCCGTAGGCTCATCTGCCAGGATAATAGCCGGCTTGGTCGCGAGCGCCCGTGCGATCGCCACCCTTTGCTGCTGACCGCCTGACAAATTATTCGGCAAATGCTCCAGCTTATGAGATAGCCCCAGAGCAGCAAGCATGTTGTCCAAATACGCCTGATCCAGCACTGCGCCATCCAACTCAATCGGCAGCGTTATATTCTCATACACATTAAGCACCGGCACCAAATTATAATTTTGGAACACAAAGCCAATATGCCGTCTGCGAAAAATCGTAAGCTGCTCATCGTTCATTTCAAACAGCTCTTTTCCATTTACGATCACCTTGCCTGCAGTGGCCCGATCCAGCCCGCCTAGCATATGCAGCAAAGTAGACTTTCCGCTCCCTGACGTTCCGACAATCGCTACGAATTCTCCTTCGTTAATGGTTAAATCCACGCCATCCAGCGCTTTAACTTCGTTCGGCTGCGTTCCGTAATATTTGGTTAACCCTTCCGTTTGCAATACCTGCATCCCATTCATCTCCATCACTTTTGATTCCATCCAGTATCCTTATATGCCTAATCTTAGCGGACAGATCTTACAAACTCATGACAACTTATAAATGGAATGTTATTTAGGGGCGGAGAGAGCAGCTGCTCCTGGGATAAGCCAAAGTTGAAATGAGGGGGGCTCATAGAAAAAAAGAGCGGCCATCAAGACCACTCTTTACATCGCGTATTTAAAATTCAGCTTTACAAATAACACAAAATAGACTTCTCGATCCAATACGTAAACACCGTGCCCGGGCTCCGATTTTCATATTCCTTCATTCTCAAATACATGTCCATTCCATCGGAAACATCATGCCATAGATCCGTAAATACAAAATCATATTGCCCTTTACCCATTTGCTCCTGCGCATATTCAAAGGCATCCGCCTGGACGATGCGAATCTTATCGGCATGCTTGAATTGGGGCAGCACGTATTCCCGGAATAAATCGATCACATGCTCATTGCTTTCAACGACTGTTACGCTTGCTACATTCTCCTTTTCAGATACCATGTACGCATAGTAACCAAGCCCCAGTCCATAGGTAAGCACGTTACCGAAGGCTTGATCGACCGGCTCCTTCATCGTTTCGATTTCATTCGGCGTAATGGTCATCCAGATGCGGCCGTTTTCCAGAATGGCCGGAAATTTGAATTCCGTGTCAAAAAAACCGATTTGGGGAATCTGCCTTCCCTCTTCCGTACGGACGATATCGCTGCATACAAAGCCTTCGAAAGGCTTGTATTGTTCATATTTCAATTCGCTGTTCCCTATTTTGACCGCCGGAATCTTGATATGGCTGTAGTACGGGTTGCTAGAGTACTCCTCTGCCCCAAGCCTGTGAATCATGCGGTTAAAATAACGGTTGAACAGGTCTTTATCGTCCGCATTATCCACGATATCCATGCCGAAGGCTGCTGCCAATAAGACCCCAAAGGCATATTCATAGGAAACGCCGCTCTGCACAATCTCCTCGATTTCTTCCTTGTTGATGAAATCAGGAGCCTGGTTCAAATAATGGCTTAGTAAAGCAAATACCTTGGAGTTATCTGCCTTGATTTTCTCTGCTATCGGTTGATTATGTTCCATTTTCTCTCCTGTCTATGTTTTGCATTATTTCATGCTGTGTATTAAAATCCCGCTATCACGAACCGCATCGACCGCCTGCTTCAGGATCTCCGCGTCCTGAACTAACGCCATTCTCACATACCCTTCACCCGAAGGGCCGAAGGCGCTCCCCGGCGTGACGATGACTCCGGCCTTGGTAACCAGATCCATTGCAAAATCCTCTGATTTCCCGTAATGCCGGGGAATCGCGGCCCAGACGAACATCGTTGCCGCTGGCTTTTCCATGCTCCAGCCGATCGCATTCAAGCCCTCGCAGAGCACATCTCTACGCCGTTCGTAAGCCTTTCTCGTCGTCTCTACTCCGCTCTGGTCGCCCGTTATTGCAGCAATCGCCGCGTGCTGGATCGGCAGGAACATGCCATAGTCCATGTTCGATTTAAGTATTTTCAGACGGGATACGACCTCGGCATTTCCCACGCAAAAACCGATTCTGGCACCGGCCAGTCCATAGGTTTTGGAGAGGGAATTGAACTCGACACCAACCTCCTTCGCCCCAGGGAAGGCGAGGAAGCTCCCGCAGTCTTTTCCATCAAACACTAATTCACTATAAGCATTGTCATGAAGAACGATAATATCGTATTTCTTGGCGAAAGCAATCAAATCAACGTAGAAGCTGTCCGGCGCCATGGCGGTGGTCGGGTTATTGGGATAGGAAACCAGCATCAGCTTGGCTTGTCTAGCTGCATGTTCGGGAATGTCCTCCAGGTTGATCACATAGCCGTTTTCTTTTTTCTGGGGCATGTAATGCAGCTTCGCCCCCGCAAGCAGCGGCCCGTCGGCAAACACGGGGTAGCAGGGATCTGGCACCAGCACGATATCTCCCTCATCCACGATGGATAATGAAATATGCGCCAGCCCTTCCTGCGAGCCTAACAGCGAGCAGATCTCCGTCTTCGGGTTCAGCTCAACGTTGTATCTCTCCCTATACCAGCAGCTGACCGCCTCCAAGAGCTCACTCTGATCACTAAGAGCGTAAATATAGTTCTTCTCGTCAGCCGCAGCCGTGCGCAAGGCTTCTATAACATGAGGGGCCGGTGGAATATTCGGCGTGCCTATGCTCAGGTCAATCACCGTTTCTCCACGCTGTAACCTGCCGCTTTTTATATCCAACAATTTAGTGAAGATGCCTTCCCCAAATCGGTCCATTCGTTTTGCGAACTGCATTTTTTGGGCTCCTTTTTGATTTAAAATAATAATATAAACTATATGTAATTTCTCATCATGCTTTGCAGTGCTTCTTTGGTCATACCCGCATATATGCTTAGGATGTCATAACGGGATAATCGGAAATAAAGGCTTGCCAAAAAGTTTTTAATATTTGAAATGATCACATACTCCTCATTCCAAACTTCGCTCTTGTCCCAATTAGTAAACTCCTTCAACCATGCCTCGATTTGAATCTCTGTAAATCGTTCATGACTCAAAATAGTGACAGCAGCAGAGGTTAATCTCTCATCTTCTAAATTGAAATAGACTATATTTTTTCTACAAATCAGGGCTCGGATCGCTTCCAAAAGCTCTAATTTATCTCCCATGGATAAAACAGTGCTTTTCCCCAATTCATCCATTGCATCGGCTATATGAGCCACGGAATGTGCCCAGCCTTTACCAGCCACAAAACCTCTATAATCTTTTTCCTCATGGATATATTGAATAACTCCATCCTTCATTCTAACCATATCTTGTGCTTTTAAAAAAGGTGTCCTTTGATCGGCCATAAGTAATAAAGGGATAAGAAGAACCGAAAAAGAACGTGTAAATACAGAATCCGTATCTGTTTCCCCGATTCCAAAAAATATGTGCTGTTCTGTAAAGAGTGCTTCATACACTTCTTTCAATTGCATGACCGGGATATCTCCGTTCAGCATCCACTTAGAAAATGTACAATAGATAAGATCGTCCCGTAACTCACTGTCTACGGAGCCTATGTTGAACAGCATCTCATGAATGATTTGATCTCTCTCGCCCTCCGGTAATTTATAGTTGTTCTCCTTGATTTCCTTTAAACGCTGTTTAATATCCATTTCATATTCATATCCTTTTTTCTATATTTAATATCTCAGAGTCTTTAGTTCTGTAGGTAAGGCTTTATCGCCTTGCTTGAAATCTACCAATAAATAAAAGGTTATCATAGTAGAGTTAACATGAACACCAGTTATTGTAAGCTCCAATATCAACGCAAGGGATAGAGGCTTGCAAACATCCGTTTTTTGTGTATGGACTTATCATTTTCGACGGACTATAATACAAAATACATCTTAAATCACGAACATTAAGGCGGTATTTATGGAAAAATATATGCAAATATTTCAAGGCACAGCTTTCTCCAGCAAATCCCCCAAAGAAATTCAAATCTTAAAAGACCATTTATTTTGTATCCATGCGGACGGGATGATTGAAAAAGTCGTTGCCCCAGAGGATCCCGAATATCAACCTTTGCTGGATCGCTATCAGGGCAAGCATAATTTTCATTCATTGGCCGAAGGCCAGTATTTCTTACCAGGTTTTATCGATCTGCATGTTCACGCGCCGCAATGGGCACAATCCGGAACCGCATTGGACATTCCGCTCTATGAC
Organism: Paenibacillus lentus; assembly: GCF_042714055.1. GTDB lineage: Bacteria > Bacillota > Bacilli > Paenibacillales > Paenibacillaceae > Fontibacillus > Fontibacillus lentus_A. The sequence continues at coordinate 13,088 of NZ_JBHGVC010000020.1, read as the reverse complement.
TGGTTAAATACGTATACCTTCCCGCTGGAGTCTAAATTTTCGGATCTGGATTTTGCAAAAAAGGTCTACGATGATGTGGTAAACACTTTACTCGCGAACGGAACAACCACAGCACTTTATTTTGCAACCGTGCATAAAGAGGCAAGCTTATTGTTAGCTGAAATATGCGCCGAAAAAGGCCAACGCGGACTCGTCGGAAAAGTCGTCATGGATGATCCACAGCAAAATCCCGAATACTATCGGGACAATGACACACCTACGGCACTCACGGATACCGAAGAATTTATTCTAGCTGTACAAGAATTAGCCAAATCCACGAAACAAGGCGTCTATCCGGTAGTGACGCCGAGATTCATTCCAAGCTGTACGGATGATGCTTTAAAAGGTTTGGGAGAGCTGGCCGCCAAATATGATACGTATGTTCAATCGCACTGCAGCGAAAGTGATTGGGCGCACGGTTATGTACAAGATCGCTTCCATAAGAACGATGCCTTTGCTTTGCATGATTTCGGCCTATTGCGTAATAAATCCGTCATGGCTCACTGCAATTTCCTAGATGAGCAGGATGCAGATTTATTTGCGGAAACAGGGACGGCCATTGCCCATTGTCCTATCTCAAACGCGTATTTTGCCAATAGCGTCATCCCGATTGCCCATTTCCACTCCAAAGGCGTCGAGATTGGTTTAGGATCCGATATCTCGGGAGGCTTCTCTCCCAGTCTATTCGATAACATCAGACAAGCCGTCATCTCTTCAAGAATGCTGGAGGATGGCGTGAATGCCTCCCTTTCTGCCAAAGATCGCGGCGTACCCGGATCACGGATTACGATCCACGAAGCATTCTATCTAGCTACTGCTGGCGGCGGTGAAAGCTTAAGCTTGCCTATCGGCCGTATTCAAGAGAACTATGCTTGGGATGTACAGGTGATCGATACGAAGCTGCCAACGGCCAAATTGCCGATCTTTATTGAAAATGAAAATTTGGACGACGTTTTTCAAAAAATGATGTATCTAGTTAAACCTGAACATATCCGTGAGGTGTGGGTACAAGGTGAAAAGGTACATTCGCGTTAGGCATAAACAGCATAGTAGCCTGTTAGACGAATCATTAAATCTAACAGGCTTTTTTGCTGTGAATGTGAGCGACTATGTGCCGCGTTTTGCTCTTTTAACGACCAGACTATATTTTTTGCCGTACGCTCTGCCGTATCTGACGATCCGTCTGATTATGCTTTTATCCCGCAGCAGCGTATACGGGGATACCCCCGGCTTCGAGTTCACCTCCAGAATCCACAGCTTCAGCTTGTGATCAATCGCATAATCCATACCGAGCTCCTTAATCCCGGGGGTGACGCGCCACAGCTGCCTAACGGTTCGGTGTGCCAGAGTGTTCATGCGGCGATACAATTTCCTGCGGTTTGCGGGACTGGCAAACTTGCGCAATACGGCATCCGTTGAATAAATCGAGCCGCCCTGGCTTCCATTCGTCACGATTTTGCGGGGATGGGCCACTCTGGCTAATGTACCGGTCGTTGCAAACCCGCCTCGAGGCGCTCGCTGGATCATTTGTCTAAGATCGAATGGACGCCCTCTATGCGTAAGCATCCAAATTCCCTTCTGCACGATATACCGCTCACCCTTCATTTCCCTGCATAAGGAGGCATAGGCCTGGTGATAGTTTGCAAATGCCCGCTTGCGCTTGCCATGCTGATACACATATTTCCACCTTCCGCCTTTGTGCTTCTCCACCCTCATGACGCCTCGTCCCTGCTGCCCGCTGACCGGTTTCATATAGACCATCCCGTAATGCGAGAGCATGCGATACAACATCCTTTTCGTGGCGATTCTTGTCGGCGGCAAATACTGCCGAAGCAACTTTTCCCTCCGCATGATCACGTAATTGCTCCATTTATTCAACTTACGGTAACTCATTTGATCCCTCCATTTCTCGTTTACTCCTAGCATACGTTTCAAACAAAAAAAAGGATGTAGGCTGCTGTCGTTACGGGATGAAAGGATCTGCCATATGCTTAATTGACTAGCAGCTGGAAGAGGCTGCGTCCACTACTACGTTTAGGAGGCTTAAAAAGCGATATGGCGCTCACCCCTTCGCTTCAACAGCAGTTGGCTCGCATCACTCAGTTGCACCCCGCCTATGGCGATCTGCTTGCAGAGCAGGGCATCCTGCCTCATGCTGCGGTCTTGTCCGAACTCCCGCTCCTTACCGAGGAACGTCTGAATACGATTTACTACAAGCAGGAGCCTCGAACAGAGCCCGGCCTTACCGTCTACCGGACCTCTGGAACCTCAACCGGCATACGGAAAACGATCTATTATTCACCAGAAGACGAAGAGCATTATCGAATGGACAAAATGGCTTGCTACCGTGCGTGGCTTGCATCCAACCCCTTGCAAATACGCAGAGCCTTTGCAGATGTAGGCACGGGTCATGCGGCAAGCACGGCCAATACGATTTTTCGCGAGCTTGGCCTGCAGACGGAGGCGATTTCCTTCTCCAAGCCGATTGAAGAGCATATCGCCCGGATTAGCTCATTCAAGCCTGAGCTGCTATACACGATGCCTTCCATTCTGGAAGCCATTGCCCGAGCTGCAGGGAATCCCGCGTCACTTGGCATCCGTAGAATCATTCTCGTCGGAGAAATGGCTTCACCCGCCTGGCAGGCCAATATGGCAGCACGATTCGGCATAGGTGCCCACGATATCCTCGATACGTATGGCTCCATCGAGGTAGGCGCGATTGCCTCCTATTCCCACCAACATGGCGTCTATCTGTTCGCTGACGGGATCCACGCAGAGACGGTGCCCGCCGAGCAGCTTGATCCTGGCTTCGAGCCGCTGGCAGACAACGAGGGTGTGCTCGTACTAACCTCCAACAGACGCAGCTTATTCCCCGTCATCCGTTATGTCACCTACGATGTTGTGCGCGATTTCCGCACCGTAGAGATTGACGGGACGATGCGGCAGGCGTTCGCTTGTATCTCCAAGCGAATCGGAAGCGAGCTCAAGCATGGCGAGAAAATCAGCTTGTACGACATCGAAAACGTAGTGCATAGCTTCGTCAAGGATGCCGAGCTGCGCGTCAGCGTAGACGACAACAAGCTGACCGTTCGCATTCGGAGCGAGTCGCTCAATAACGAGCTGCTGGGCTCCATCCGGCATGCGATTGAGCATACGATTGAAGCTATCGGACAGATGATTGAAGGCCGTATGCTGGATCGAATTGAGGTTATTCGCATGAAAAAAGATGAGCCTTTTAACCAAGGGCAAGGCTCAGTGAAATCCAAGAAACTGTATAACTAGGAGGCGTAATGTGATCCATGACCAAAGACTGGCTTTCTTGTATCGGCAACACCCCGCTTGTCCTGCTCTCCCGCCTCTTCGCCAATGATCGCGGAATTGCCGTCCATGCCAAGCTTGAAATGCTGAATCCGAACGGAAGCGCCAAGGATCGCCCAGCTGCGCGTATTATTTCTGCAGCGCTGGAGCAAGGCTTAATCGGTCCCGGTTCGGTCATTATCGAATCCAGTTCGGGCAATATGGCGATCAGCCTGGCTGCCATCTGCTCCCGACTGGGTATGCGCTTCATAAGCGTTGTCGATCCAAAAACAACGCCCCAAAATATCCGCATTATGCGAGCTTATGGAGCCGATATCGAGCTTGTGCAACAGCCTGACCCCGAAACCAGCGAGTTCCTTCCGGCCAGGCTGAACAGGGTCAGACAGCTCGTTCAGAGTATCCCGAACAGCTTCTGGCCCAACCAGTATGAGAATGAAAACAACTACTTATCGCATAAAGACGGGACGATACGGGAAATTATCGCCGAGCTGGGCCAAGTCGATTATGTCATTGGCGGCGTCAGCACCTGCGGTACGATGCTGGGCTGCGCCGCCTTCGTCAAGGAGCAACAGCTTCGCACTAAAATCGTCGCTGTCGATGCCGTAGGCAGCGTCATTCTTGGCGGAACGAAAGGCAAGCGATTTTTCCCGGGGCTTGGCGCCGGCATCGCGCCTCCATTTAGCGATACAAAATTTATGGACTACGCTATTCAGGTGAATGAAGCCGATATGGTTGCCGGCTGCCGCATGCTTGCGCAGCATGAATCCATCCTCGCCGGCCCCTCTTCCGGTGCGGTCATTTATGCCCTTAAAGAAGCTTTGCTCCACAAAATACCGGATGGTTCGGTATGTGCCGTTATTCTCCATGATCGCGGCGAGCGTTATATGGATACGGTGTACAACGATGAATGGGTGGCCCAGCATCTAAACGCCGGTTCTGCGTAAAGTATCTCAAAAGATAGAAAGGGGCAGACCCATGCTTTATTTGGACAATGACCATCTGCAGGCTATCGGGTTGTGTTGGGAAGAGCTGGAGAGCCGCATTGAAGAGGCGCTGCGGCTATTGAATTCGGGTGATTATGCGCAGCCCATCAAGCCTTACCTCCGCTACGGCAATCCGGCTAACCGGATTATTGCGATGCCCGCCTTTGTCGGGGGAACGGTACAAGCGGCAGGCCTGAAATGGATCGCCAGTTTTCCCGACAATACGTTAAGCGGACTGCCGAGAGCGCATAGCGTGCTATTGCTTAACAAGTCCGATACGGGCGTTCCTTACGCCATTCTGAACTCGCCGCTGCCGAGCGTAGCCAGAACGGTTGCTGTGAGTGCTGTCATGCTGCGCCATTATTTGCAAGCGCGCCCTGCCACGGGGCGGTTGCGGGTTGGCATCATTGGTTTTGGACCGGTTGGACAGCATCATTATGACATGTGCGGGAAACTGTTCGGAGAATTTATTGACGAGGTTCTCATCTACGATATTAGAGGCGCCAAGCTGGAGACCCCGGTTATAGAAGAAGCAGATGCAGGCTATCGCGGCCGTACACGGTTGGCCGAAAGCTGGGAGGAGCTATACAACAGCTGTAATGTCATCATAACTTGTACGGTTAGCGATCACCGTTACATCGACCAGCCGCCGCTCGCGGGCAGCCTGCTGCTTCATGTGTCGCTGCGCGATTACAAAGCAGCGGCTCTCGAACATGTAAAGGCAATCGTCGTCGATGATTGGGATGAGGTGTGCCGCGAAAATACCGATATCGAGCTGCTGCACCTGGAACGGGGACTTACGAAGGACGCTACATGTTCGCTGGCCGATGTCGTCTGCCGGGACGCTCTGGGGAAACTTGCAGCGGATGAGTCTGTTTTATTTTGCCCGATGGGAATGGCCGTGTTCGATATAGCAACAGCAGCCTACTGGGTGCAGAAGGCGCAGTCGCTGGGGGTTGGTTTGGATTTAGCGGATGGATAACCTCCTTAAGATCTTCCTGTTCCTATTTGGTTCCCAACTCCCTTCGCACTCACTAAAAACCTTATAAACAAAGAACAGTGAGCCGTTCTCCCATCTGAATTTGGCTCTGCGTTTGGGGCTGTACAGCTGTTGGGCAGATCAAGGGCTTCACATAATCTCCCTTTTGAGATGATGTCGGGCTCGGTAAATAGAACCAGATGGGCAGAGTTGAGTCTTGACCCAACTGATGCGTTTCAGAGGCAACTGTTTTTCGATGCACTCGACGATGGCTGGACGAATGCGCCTTCCTTGCCGATTCGGCTTCGTCCCGGAGAGTACGCTAATCTCCATGTTGCCCAGCACGGGTGATGGACACACAGCGCGACCAAATCGTTCAAGAACGGCTTCAGCACGGCCGCCGCCGTGCTGGCCGCTCTTACGGTGAAATCCTCCTTCAAGTGATCGCAGGCTGCGTCAGCAGGCTGTACTTTATCGAGATGGATTCCGAGCAGGCGGTAAAGCACTGATATCGCCAGCGCCGGATAGAGGAGCCGCAATAAGGCAAACTGTCTGGCAATGCCAGCTCGCAATACAGATCGGCGTTCTCTTCGCACTGGTCTATAAGCACATTCACGCGGATTCATTATCCGGGGAGTGGAAAATAAGTGGAAAGTAGGCTAAACTGTACTGAGAATCATTCTCAAGTACAGTGGAGGGATGAGGCATGAACGCTTCCTTGAATTCCATTTATCAGCTCTACTTCGATACCTCCCCTTTTTCCCGCATCAGCCCCACTACGTATGCCATTGCTCCGTCGGTGGGTGATGGGAGCATCCACCGTTTGAGTACCTATAGCGGTATCGAGATCGTGTATTCAGAGTATCAGCTGTATTCGCGGCAGACCAATCGCTTCGCCACGCGGGATCGGATGGTCGAGCTGCAATTCTCCTTGTCAGGCTATCGTTCCGCCTGCATATCCGGGTTGGATTTCACGCTGGAGAGCGGTAAAGGAGCTCTCCTGTTCATGCAGGATTTCGACGTCAAATTCGATTTTAGCTATGAGGACCCGATTCGTTCCTTTGCACTCGGAATCCCGGTCGAATTGTTCGAATATGCGGTATCCAGGCTGGCGCAATCGAACGACGGACATTTCGAACGGCTGACGAAAGGCGCCGCCTTCAGGCAGCTTGATTTTGTGCCAGACAAGCGCGGGATGATGCTCGTGCATCAACTGATCGGCGAGCTGCAAGGGACGATCCGGTCGCCGCTCCTCATGGAAGCCGCTGCTTACGAGCTGCTTAATCTTTATTTTATGCAGCTGTTCGATCCGCTCCCCGTCTGTGAGGGACTGTCGCGGGAGGATCTTCGCAGGGTGCGTCAGGCGGCGGAAATCCTTGAAGCGGAAATGAAAAATCCCCCGTCACTGCTCGCGCTTGCGAAGCAAGTCGGGATCAATGATTACAAATTGAAAAAAGGGTTTAAAGCGATTTTTCATACGACTGTTTTCGAATATTTGCGGCAAATCCGGATGGAGCACGCCATGAAGCTGCTGCGAAGCGGACATTGCACCGTAACGGAGGCTGCCATCGAGACCGGATACAGCAATATCAGCGCCTTCTCCGAGCAGTTCAGCAAAGCGTACGGCGTCAAACCGTCCATGGTCAAGCGATTCTATTAAAAATAGGGCAGATCCGTAATAGAATAATCCGTCACGCGGTAATAAAATCCGTACGGAGGCGGCAAACACCTCCCCTTTCCTGTATCGTTTACTTCCAAGACAGATAAGGAGAGGAGAGCACTACAGATGTTCCGGATCAAAGCCAGTATTTTTTTCAGCGTATTCGTGGCCATGCTCAGCTTGATGCTGATCGCACCCATTATGCCGCCGCTAATTCGCGAGCTCGGCTTAAGCGAAAGCCATTCCGGCTGGATCATTTCGCTCGGCTCCGTCTCGATGGCCGTTATGGCTCCGGTCTGGGGCCGATGGAGCGATACCAGGGGCCGGAAGCCCGTCATTCTAATGGGCTTCATCGGGATGGGGATCAGCTGCCTGCTGTTTGCGCTGGCGCTATACTCAGGTTTGAACGGCTGGATCACCGGCGGATTGCTGGTTGCGCTGCTCATTGTGACGCGCAGCATCATCGGGCTGTTTATTCCAGCCGTCCTGTCCTCCGCGCAAGCCTATATGGGGGATATCACCGAAGGACAGGAGCGTACAGCCGGCATGGCCATCATTAGCGCGGCGAACGGAATGGGGCTGGTCTTTGGCCCCGCCATCGCAGGAGCGTTCACTGTAATCGGCTTGCTGTGGCCTCTTTATTTTGGCACGGTGCTATCCTTCGTGGCCTTCGCCGCGGCGCTGCTGTTCATTCCACCGGCCAAGCCGGTCGTGCAGGAGAAGCCAGCCAAGGTCAACCCCCTGCAGCCCGGGCTTAGAATCTATTTGCTGGCGGGCTTCGTAACGATGACTGGAATCATCAGCATTCAGGTCGTCGGCGGATTTTATTTTCAGGACATGCTGCATTTGACCGGGCAGGAGACTGCGCGTATGGTATCCATGGGGCTAATGCTGTCCGGAGTCGCGATGCTGGTCGTGCAGGTCATTCAGATGAAATGGCTCAAGCTTCATCCCAAGACAATGATGCTGGCGGGGGGACTGCTTATTGTGCTCGGAATGCTGACCTTCCTCTACTCGGGGAGCAAGGCATTCTATTATTTCGCCTTCTTCCTGTTCGGAACGGGCGCAGGCCTGTCAATGCCTGGATTTATGGCCGCTGCCTCGCTCGCAGTATCCAAAGAGCAGCAAGGAGGCGTGGCCGGTCTCGTCGCTTCCGTTCAGGGCGTGACAGCGATCGTGATCCCGATCGTTACGACGACGCTGTATCAAGCGGACAAGAGTCTGCCTTTCTGGCTCGTCATCCTCTTGTGCTTGGCGATAGCTCCAGTGCTTTTGTCCGTCAAAGGCAACACCCCGGCTAAAGCTTCGGCTGACGAGCAGCTTGCGCAGGATTGACGAATCAGCCTAAAATTGACACCATTAGAATAAAGCTCAAAGCCGATTCCCCCTGTAAGAGGGTGGAATCGGCTTTTTACGTGTTGAACGAATCAGTTCCTGTTCTATTAAAAAGACGAATTGCCGCACAAGCATTGTTCAATAATCTGTTACTTGGATAGTTTAAGGAAGCCTTCCCCGAAGACATCGCGAACATCCTGGATGGTAATAAATGCATTCATATCCTCGGCGCGGACAATTTCTTTGAGCATAAGAACCTCCTTTTTGCTGATAATGATATACAGAATTTCTTTGGAATCCTTCGTGTAGTATCCGTACCCGGACAGCACAGTTACCCCGCGATCCATTTTCTCAACCACATGGCGCGCGATATGATCCTGCTTAGTAGAAATGATGGTAACCGCCTTTTTGGGATTGAGTCCTTCAATGATAAAATCCATCACTTTGGTAGCGGTAAACAGCAATACAATCGTGCTCATCAAGCCTTTGACCCCGATAATGAAAACGGACGAGCAGGCTACAATGAGGTCAAAGAACAAAAGCCCGTAGCTGATGTTCCAGTCTAGATACTTATTAGTAATTCGTGCCAGAATGACGCTCCCCGCCGTTGTACCGCCCACGCGGACAATCATGCCGATACCAGCCCCGGCAAATACTCCGCCAAAGATCGTGTTGATCCACAACTCATTGGAATCAATAGTCCACCCCTTCGTCAAATGCAGAAAAATTGAATTGAGCACCACAGCAATAATCGTGTAGAGCGTTGTTTTTTTATCCAGGAACTTATAGCCGACAACGAGCAAAATCCCGTTCAGGATCAGGTTCATCAACCCTGGCGACCAGCCAAACAAATAGTAGAAAATGATAGTGAGCCCCGTAACCCCGCCTTCGCCCAGATCATTGGGGATAACAAATAAATTCACTGCCAGCGCAAACAAGAAAGCCCCCACAATAAGCGAGGACATATCCGTAATTCTTTTTTTCATCAAGTACTCCATCCAATCTCTCTAAAAATCAACCTATGCTGCCATATCGTATCAACAGGTTGTACATCTCCTGATTTTATCATGCGGCTCATGAATTTAGTATATGGTAAATCATAGTCTCTCTCTATCAACGTTTGTCGGGAACGGAAATCGGATCGTCTAACAATGTAAAAACAAGCTGTGCACCGTCTCTCAGCCCCTGTATGTATAAGTGCTCGTTTTCTACTGCCCGTTTGAAGTGATGCTTGTCCTCCCAATCCATATACCCCGGAATATTCGTTCGATCCACGCCAGCAAACATAGTCTCAAAAGCCAAGCCCTCCTCGGAACGAAGCTTGCGCAATTCAGGACGACGTTCGATTCCACTCATAACACGTTCCAGCCTTTCTTGAAGCGCACTTTGAAGCCATAATGGCAAATCCACCGTTTATTCCCCCCTCTGAAATTTGAGCTTAGCTTGAACGCCGTTTATAGCCCACCCGTTTGTGCAACTGGATAATCAGCTCATCCACTTTCCTACTTTGAGCTTGGAGTGCGTTGTTTTTAAATAATGGGACTCCCTGTTCAAAGGTTTTGTGCCCAAGTTCATTTAACTTTCGTTTTTCAACTTCAAATGACTCCTTCCAATCCTTCATCCCTTCATCTCCTTATCCAATCAAGATGATGATTATTAATAAAACAATTCGTGAAACATATGTATCTGTTCAAATATTTCGGAAATTCTAGAACTAACACCCTTAAAACTATCAAAAATAATACCTTTAAAACTCATTAAAGTCAACTATAAACTCCTCCATAATAAGAACTAAGAGCTCCGATTCAGAAAGGATCAAAAATGAATGATTACGATAAAAAAGCTGTTGGTGAACGTATCCGAACCCGGCGAAAAGCTTTGGGCATCTCTCAAGAGGATTTTGCAGAACTAATAGGTCGTGTTCCCAAATTTTGCGCCGATATTGAACGTGGGCAAACCGGAATGTCTATTGAAACCATGCTTAGTATTTGTTCCCTGTTAAAAATGTCTCCCAATCAACTTCTCTTAGGCAGTTCGGATCAAACCAAGCATTATGATGAAACCGAACTGATTGTCGATGCTCTGAATCAATGTACAGAGAAGCAGCGCAAAGATGCCTATGCCCTATTGAAACTTTTTCTTACTGCTATTCGTTAGGTAAAAGTTTTTGCTGCAGACTGCAGATAACCTGTCACAGAACTCTCTTGTTTGATTTGGGGGTCATTGTCATTGTGAACAAAAAGTACGACCTAAAAACTAAAGACGCCCGGATTTGTTTAGCCGAGCGTCTTTCTTATTTTATCGAATTTCACATATCTATTAACGAACTATCACTTCGTTTATTAATCTATATATGCTGAACTTAAGATTTTACGGTAGAAGCAGCAGCAAGGAATGTTCTTTCGAATTTGTACGATTTTTCGCATAAAATTCTTGCTGCGGACGCTTTCAAGAGCGCTTTTGTATGATTTTTCATTTAAAACAGCCGCGACCGACCACCTCGTGAGCTCTTTGTACGAATTTTCATTCAAAATTGTTGCTGTAGCCGACAATGCCGGATTCCGCTTGTTTTTGCTCCATATAACCTTCCATTGAATAGCGGGAAGGACGATGCAATGGCCATAAGACGGATCGAAGTATCAGGTTAGTTCAACTCATCCCGTTTACTCGCCACGTACTACACGGAAACCTTGATCGGGGCCGAAGCCACTCGCCTCAAACTTGCCCCGGAAAGATATCTCATTGTTCCTGACGTCACCGATCCAACCGCCGCCCTTCACCACCCGAAAAGCGCTATCCAAATTTTCTTCTCCGTACCAGTTCCAGCACCATTCCCTTACATTACCTGACATATCGTAAAGCCCTAGCTCGTTGGGCTTCTTGCTGCCCACAGATTTTGTTTTGTTTTTGTTGCTTTCTATTTTAGGCCAGTTCCAATCTCCGGATAAGTATTTATCACCAGCATTTTTCCAATACCATGCTACTTCATCTGCATTATTGTTTCCGCTGTATGTGTAACTCTTGCTCTCCTGTCCACCACTCGCAGCGTATTCCCACTCGGCTTCTGTCGGCAACCGGTAACCGTTAGCTCCCTCATTGATCGTTACTGTCCATTTTATATTATCGTGCTCGCTCTTATTATTCCGATCCTTTTTATTCTTGTTTATATTGTAATATGGTTTTAAGCCCTCTTTAATACTGCGTTGATTACAGTACTCAATAGCGTCGTACCAGCTTACCATTTCTACCGGCAAATTATCTCCTTGGAATCCTGAGGGATTACTTCCCATGACTTCCGTCCATTCTTTTTGAGTTACCTCATATTTACCTATATAAAAATTCGATATGGTTGCACTTTTTCCATAGTAGTTGGAATTTTTGTTTATAAAGGTTCCGCCTTGGACGAATACAAGGTTATTATTCTTATTAGGCATTGCATTCTTTTCAGGCTTTTCTTGCGAACAAGCACTGAGCACAAATATGATTGCCATTATTAGAAATGTGAATCGTTTTCTCATGGATAGCTCTCCTTTAAACTGATAGGAAAAGTGATAGGCCGATACGGTCTACAATTCAAGATCCACCTGCCTACGCAGACGGTTCCGATCCCTTTATTCACTTCTCTGAAAGGTAGTATTCCAACAGATTACAGGTAAGTATCTTTTGTTAAAATATATAAAGCCGCCGTCTATGAAGACGGCGGGCCTTCGCAATATGAATGATAATTAGATTTTCTCAACATTCTAGAAACGGTCTAACGCCCGTCAATTATCCTGCTTGCAGTTGGCAGTCGAGCTGTTACCACACCGTTACGTTAGAGCTCCCGCTACTTTGATACCCCTCTGTCGCTAACACCTGGTAAGACCAGTTGCTCCCCAGATTCATTCCTTTACTCTTCCATGCGTTAACATGGTTACTGAAAGTAATAGCGACGTTGCTTCCAGTCGGTCTCTTTGACTGCCTTACACTCCAGAACTGTTGAAAAGTTTGTGTGCCGTCAATGGAAGGTGCGTTGTATCGCATCGTCGTATAAATGTCATAGGTACCCCCATCGCTGGTTACGGTGCCTTTATGCGTGCCGGTAGGTCGATAAGTACCCCAACTGTCAACCACGTAATATTCTATGAGCGAGTTTCTCGTCCATCCATAGAGCGTCAAATACCCATTACCGGACGGTGCCCAGACGCCGGCATTGTAGTTGATTACCCTGTTCGGCGATCCGGTATTCCAGCCTTTTCCGACAACAAAATTCCCCGTATTTGACCAAGTCACACTGTAATTTCCGCCTGATCCATTGACGGCATTTACTGTTCCGCCGCCATCAGTCCAATTTTGCCAATAGTCTGTCGCTGCATTTGAGATTGCTGCAAACATGCCGAAACTCATTGAAGCCGCAAGAACTACCGTCAAAATTTTCTTACTAAACTTAAACATAACTTACCTCCTAGAATGTTTTTTTGTTCCTACGAACCCTACATACTACTTCCCTCTCGTTTCTCTTTGCAGTACTAACTTAGCCTGTGGCCTATTTTTCGTTTTCCTATCACCTCCTGACTTAGTAAATTATAGAAGGTAAGCGCATACATAACTATTACGAAATTAAATATTTATCCCTACTTTTTTTACATATTTTAAATTCGTGGAAAGTAGCGAGGAGGTTAAAACGGGTTTCTCCCCATAGTGACTCTATAATGTAAAAAGCCGCCCCATGAATTGAACTGTGACCCTTTTAGTGGGCAGTTTAAAGAAAGCCTCCGCGGCTCAGGCAGCTAAT
>NZ_JBHGVC010000002.1:0-670396 GCF_042714055.1 Paenibacillus lentus | reverse complement strand
GACAGGGCCACTGCCGCCTGGCGCCTCTGCGCCTCCGGCGGCAGCCCGCTGCGCCGCCCCTGCGGCTGGCGGCGCCTCCTGCGCGCTGCCCGGGGCTGCGCGCAGCACTTGCTGCTCGTGCTCCGCACCGAGCAGCTTCAGCACGCGTCCCACCCACGGCTCTGCCTCGGTGGCGGGACGCGTCAGCGCGGGCGAAGGCCCTGGGGGCACTTCGCCTTGCGCCTGCGCCGCAGGCGCCGGTGCCGCCGCCGCAGGCATGGCGGCTGCAGGGCTATGCGGCTGCAGGCTTGCCGCTGCGCGATCCGCAGCTGGAGCTGCGCTCGGCGTTGGCATCGCCCCGCGCAGCTCCTGCAGCACCTGCTGCAGCTTGACTAATAGCGCCTCAGTGGATCCCCCGGCGCTCGGCACAGCTGCCTGCCGGCTCTGCGCCATTAGTCCCGCAGCTTGGTAGCCTGTCGCCGAATGGGCCACAGTTCCGGCTGGATTTGCCGTAGACATACTGCTAGCGGCATTGGCTGGAATAGAAGCAACATTCGATGCATTCGGAGACGACTGACCAGCCGCCGCCTGAGCCTGCGCTTGAGGCGGGTTAGTCGTATTCGCAGCTCCATCTTTCGTACCATTCCCTCCGGCTGAACGAATAAAATTCCCAAGCAGTTCATCCAACGTGGAGAGCAGTTCGTGAAGAGGCGCGCCAAATACAGCCTGATGCAGGCCGGCGATCGTCTCACCAGTAAGCGGGAGGCCCCGGCCCATAGCAATTCCTGCAGTCTGTATCCATTCCGATAAAGGAACAGCCGCCGGTTTATGCAAAGATAGCTGCTGTAAGGTTTGCAAGCTCTCTTTCGTTAGCGGCAGCCCGCTCGCCCTCATCATCTGCACAAGCTCCCGATTGGCTGCCGTATCCTCCAGCCCCATGGCCGCCAGAGCGCTAGCCAGCGAAGCGGCGGACATCGGTGCCGAACCATTGGAGCCGACGGGCTTTAATACGGCCAAGCCATCGGCTGACGGCTGCTGAACCTGCAGCAGCGTCGTTTCGCCTTGACGAAGCGGAGTCTCCAAGGCAGCGTGAAGCTTCACGCCTTGTACCTGAATTACCGCTTCTTGTCCATTCTCCGAGACACTCAGCACAGTCCCTCTAACCACTTGTCCGGTTTTTAGTTCTAACGCTCGCGGTTCTCCCGGCCGGGTATCCCCCATAAGACTACGCAGCAGCGGTCCGATATTCATGAGCATCCTCCTGTAATCGCAGCAATGATACGGAAAACCCGCCTTACTTAAGACGGGTCAATGAAAAAGCATTAAAACAACGTCTGTTCCTGTACGAATAAATTGCGCATAAAGCTTTTGCGATGCATCGGTGTCGGGCCCAAAGCCTGAATACGCTCCCGATGCAGCTTGGTGGCATATCCCTTGTGCGTGGCAATTCCGTATTCCGGATACAGCACATCCCATTCGCCTTGACATAGGCGATCCCGGGTCACTTTGGCAACGATGGAAGCTGCGGCAATAGACTGACTTACGGCGTCCCCTTTGATGACCGCCATCTGCTCGATATCGACATCAACCTTCTCCGCATCTACGAGGAGAAAATCCGGTCTTATCGCAAGCTGCTCTACAGCCTGCTTCATCGCCAGGCGCGTCGCCTGTTTGATGTTCAGCCGGTCAATCGTCGCTGCATCAACAAATCCCGTGCCTACAGCTAACGCCTCTTTCATAATGATGTCGTATAGTTTATCACGCTTTTTGGCGGTCAGCTTCTTCGAATCATTGACTTCCTCTAAGATTAATCCATGCGGCAAGATGACTGCCGCAGCAACAACGTCACCGAACAGGCAGCCTCGGCCCACTTCGTCAATTCCGGCGATATGATGGAACGAGCGCTGCCAATATTCTTTTTCATACGCTAATAAATCACTCATTTTGCCTCCTTGTATTTTGAAACCCCACCGTCCCGACACGTGAAACATAATGATCTTATAAATTCCGAATGCCTGCTGAATACAAGCCCTACGTCTGGTTATATCAGTAATATCGGAAGCTGAGCCTGATTTATATAGACTTTAAGCAAAATAAAAAGCCGGGTCTCTTCTCCCGGCCAGATATACTTATACTCTAGGTTTGAATAAGGAGCAGTATGATCGAGGACAAGCATAGACAAGTGCTGATCAACCATAAAAACATTACGGTTTGTCGATGGGTCAGGCCTGCCCGAAGCAAGCGATAGTGCACCTGGCTCGCATCCGCCTCATAAATCGATTTCCCCTGTAAAAAGCGTTTGATCACGACAAAAAGATTGTCAAAAATCGGCACACCAAGCGCCAGTACAGGAATAAACAACGATAATACTGTAGCTTGCTTAAATGCACCGTCCAGAGCAATGACCGCTAAAATAAAACCGAGAAACGTTGCCCCCGCATCCCCCATAAAAATTTTGGCTGGCGGCTTATTGTAACGTAAGTAAGCAAGTGCTACTCCAACGAGAATGATGGCCATGATCGCGGAATTGGATTGCCCTTTGGTCACTGCTACGATGAACAAGGTAATCGCGGATATAGCGGATAGTCCCCCAGCTAGCCCGTCCAAACCATCCGAGAAATTAATGACCGTGGTTACCCCGAAG
This sequence comes from Paenibacillus lentus, assembly GCF_042714055.1. Lineage (GTDB taxonomy): Bacteria > Bacillota > Bacilli > Paenibacillales > Paenibacillaceae > Fontibacillus > Fontibacillus lentus_A. Next base: position 667,773 of record NZ_JBHGVC010000002.1, on the reverse strand, counting down.
ATCCACAGGATCGTCAGGATAAACTGCAATATTCCCGGCAGCACAACATACTCCCCTGAGATTGGGTTAAAAAAGCCGGTAAAGGAAATGCCTGACGCATAAACGATCACGGCAGCCGATACTTGGACAATCAGTTTCGGAAGAGCCGGAAAATCCTTGCCCTTCGTCTTATACCAATCGTCGAGCGTACCGATCACCAGCAGCAATATTCCACCGATAAAGATAGCCAACGTCTCCAAGTTGAACTCTCTGCCAACAACTAAATATGTAACAAAAAAACCAATGAATATGACGTAACTTGCCGTCAGCGGAATCGGCTCGCGGTGCAGCTTGCGCTCTACATCCTTTCTTGGTTTGTCTACGAAGTCAAGCCGAAACGCTAGTCTTCCAAAAGGGGGAATAAGCAAATATACGATAAGAAACGACATAATAAACGAAATTACATATAGAATGATCAACACCACCATCAAGTATAATCAACAAGATTATACAATCTAACCGGAAGATTGTCGATAATCCAGCTAACTTGCCACCGTAAATAGCATAAATAAAAAACCGCCTTCCTGGATGGAAGACGGTCTAACCCTTGATTTAATAAGGAGCCTCTAGGGAATATCTTCCTAGCTTTCCGGCCCGCAGCTCGCGCAATAGCACGCTGGATGCCTTCTCGAGATCCACCCGTCCGCCGCTGATCAAGCAGCCGCGTTTACGGCCTACGGCTTCCATAACAGCCACAATTTCATCCGGGTTCTCGAAATCCTGAGGGGCCTCTGCGATTTCAAAACGTTCCGCAAATGGCTCCCAATAATATTTCGCTAAATATTTCACCGCAAAAAAAGCAATATCTTCAATATTCAGTATTTCTTCACGGATCGCCCCGGTCACGGCCAGTCGATATCCTACGTTCTGATCCTCGAATTTAGGCCATAATATGCCTGGAGTATCGAGCAGTTCCATCTCTGTGCCTACTTTAATCCACTGCTGGCCTTTCGTAATTCCCGGCCGATCCCCGGTCGCCGCGATATTTCGCCCTGCCATCCGGTTAATGAGCGTTGATTTGCCGACGTTCGGAATACCGACAATCAGCGCCCTGACCGCTCTCGGGTTCATGCCTTTAGCCAATTGCTTCTCGATCTTATCCTTCAGCAGTTCTCTAGCCAAGGCAGGAATTTCTTTGACACCCTGCCCGCTGGAAGCATCTACAGCAACAGCAGCAAAGCCCTCTTCCTTAAAATAATCAATCCATTGACGCGTTATCGCAGGGTCTGCCAGGTCGGCTTTGTTCAACAGGATCATTCTCGGCTTTCCTTGCAATATTTCATCGATCATCGGATTTCGGCTAGACAAAGGAAGCCTTGCATCCAGCAGTTCTATTACAACGTCAATCAGCTTCAGCTTCTCCTGAATCTGGCGGCGCGCTCTCGTCATATGTCCGGGAAACCATTGTATCGTCATATCATCACCTCAGCTCCCGTTAATCCCGCTTCCGGGTGTTCATTTATGCTTGATCACTTTAATATCCTTCAAAGGCCAGAACACGAGATCCGCTCTTCCGACGATATCCTTGTACGGCACGAAGCCGATTCTCCGGCTATCCGTGCTGTTCGAGCGATTATCCCCTAGCACGAAGATATGTCCCTCCGGAACCGTACTCTCCGGGACGAATTCATTCGGGAAATTTCCTTCTGTATTATAAAGCTGATTATTATTATGTTTCTCAGTTATGACGTCTTTAATGTATGTTTCGTCAACCACTTCCCCGTTCACCATAACGGTATCGCCCTCAATCTGTACGGTGTCACCGGGAACGCCGATAACCCGTTTGATGAAATCGCGGCCTTGCGAAGGCACATGAAACACGACGACTTCACCATGCTTTGGTGCACGAATGTCATACAGAATTTTGTTAACAATGATTCGTTCGCTCGTATGAAAGTTCGGCTGCATCGACTCTCCGTCTACAATAAAAGGAGCAAAGAACAGCCAACGGATAAGAAGAACCAACACAACAGCAATAACTATGGCTTTTAGCCACTCCAAAGCCTCGTTCTTTTCTTTATTTGGCGGGTCCTGCGGTACGCTGGATTGCCCCGTCTCCGATTGAAATTGCTGTTCCATAGTTCGCAACCTCACTTTATCATAAAATATGTAACGAAAACGGCTGTTCAAACAAATAGTAAAGGGGCTTGAATAAATACAAGCCCCCACTTGATCGTTAACGAATTAACGACGCGCTTCTTTAATTCTCGCTGCTTTACCGCGAAGTTCACGAAGATAGTACAGCTTCGCACGACGCACTTTACCACGGCGAGCCACTTCGATTTTATCGAGTTTCGGGGAATGAAGTGGGAAAGTTCTTTCCACACCAACACCGTTAGAAATTTTACGAACAGTAAAAGTCTCACTGATTCCGCCGCCACGACGCTTAATTACAACACCTTCAAATAGCTGGATACGCTCACGAGTTCCCTCGATAACCTTAACGTGCACTTTCAAAGTGTCACCGGAACGAAAGCTCGGAATATCTTTGCGAAGTTGTTCTTGCGTAATCGCTTGTACGATATTCATCTATGACTCCCTCCTTCCACTCAGGTGTTCTTGCCTCTTCCGGAGAACCCCATGTTCTCCCTCATCATCCGCAGCGGACCACCGAATTCACAACAAGAAAAATTTTATCACATTTAACCAGCGTTAGCAAGCGATAAACGAAACTCTATCGGAGATACCAATCAAAATCGCTAGCCTCGAAACATAGTATTTTCACCCCAAAGCATCTTTGAGAAGAAGCAGCAATTAAGCTCAAATTGTCACAGAATGAACTATGGACAAAAAAAGTTATGCGCGAGCTAATTCTCGTCACATAACTTTATTTAGGATCGGAGTAGCGGGATTCGAACCCACGGCCTCACCCACCCCAAGGGTGCGCGCTACCTGACTGCGCCATACCCCGATTTAATTAATATATGTATATGTCAGGGTTAGCAAAGAAGACCTCAACCTAGCAAAATCCCTTCATATATGAGAAATATTAGCATACTTCACAGGTTAATGTCCAGTGCGCTTCAACCCTGAAGACAAAGAGCGTTTACAGCAAAAAACCTCACTGTAAACGCTCTTATATTACTCGACTTATCTCGTTCTGTCATCAATCATACGGCAATACTTCATTCAACAATTCAAATTCCTCGTCTATTGGGTCAATTAAGTATTCACTTAACATTCAGGTAACCCCCTTCACTGCAAAAGCTTTTTCCGGCCGCCGGCGTAAAAATCGAGGATATCATCAACCGTTAACATCCGATCATCTTCTCTTCGTCCATTATCCTGTGACTGCTGTGGTTCGTTCTTCTCTGTCTGTTCCATGATGTTCTGCCTCCCAAACCAATAAACGTGATTAGGTGCCTCTAGTTAATTAACCAGGAGCTCTAATCCTGAAACAGGATTACCGCAATATCTTTTGTAATCCAGCCTAAAAATATACAGGCACATATTCATCATATTCCGCTCGAGGCTAACGCGTGCCCGTCTACAAAATATTTATGAACAATTTACATTTTCTACACTTATTTCGTACCTGCTTTCATATACAATAGAGCTAGCAAGTTACCTAGATAAAGGAGAGTCATTATGAGTCGCTTCAAGAAATATGCATTAGTTTTGCTAGCTTTTATTATTATTCTATACGCGGTAGCCGTAGCAAATCCCGGTACGGTTCTCTCGCGCAAAGCCTGCAGCTCCTGGAGCTTGGTTAAGGATCAAGCCTTTCTGATGACTCACCCCAGACAGGACGATAACCTGAAGCTGCCTGCCAGCTTCTCAATCCAGCCCGGCACCGCCGAACAGGTTCCTGTTCTTATGTATCATTACATTACTCCTCAAGCCTACAATGATCAACCGGACAACAATTCGATTATTAATCTGGAAGCCTTCGAGGAAGGGATCGATTACCTATATGAACAAGGCTACTATACAGCTACTTTGGAAGAGCTGGAGCAATATGTGCTCGGCCAAGCAGCTCTTCCCGCCAAAACTGTAGTCATTACTTTTGACGACGGCTATCAGAACAACTATATCTATGCTTATCCCATTTTGAAAAAATACGGATTCCACGCAACGATCTTCCTGATCGGCAGCAGAATTCAGGCGGAGACAACGCCATTTGATCCCGCCAAAAAAAGCTTTCTCTCGCAGGAGGAAATAGAGGCTTCCTCGGACGTATTTGAATATCACAGCCATACGTACGATCTTCACCACAAGGAATTTATAAAATGCGGATTGAACTACTCCTCAGGCTTTGACACTACTAATTTGGAGAAGGATATCGCCAAAATGAAGGAGCTCGGCATCGACAGCCCCTATTTTGCATATCCTTTTGGTGAGAAAAGCACCCCTATGGTCTACTATTTGCAAAAAAACAGCTACCGGATGGCCGTGACCGTTCACCAAGGCTTCGTCAAGCCCGGCGACTCTCCCATGAGATTGAAACGGCTCACGGTGACTTCAGGAACTAGCATGGCTGAATTATTGCAAAACGAACCATGAGAAAAAGCAAAATACCCTTGCCGCTGGCAAGGGTATTCTAACATTCGCTCCTCTATCCTTCCTGCTCCGACTTGATCTCCTCGAGCCATTTCCGATCCTTTGGAGTTAGCTCGATAAGCTCCAGCAAATCGGGACGACGCAGCCATGTTCTGCGCAGCGCCTCCTTGCGGCGCCAATCCGCTACATTGGCATGATGCCCGCTTAACAGGATATCCGGCACTTTCCAGCCCCTAAACTCTACAGGACGGGTATAGTGAGGGTGCTCCAACAATCCGGTACTGAATGAGTCGCTGACCGCACTAGTTTCATTTCCTAGGACGCCAGGCAGCAATCGAACGACACTGTCGATCACGACCATTGCCGGCAGCTCCCCGCCGGTCAGCACATAATCGCCAATCGACAGTTCATCCGTGACGAGATGCTCCCTAATTCGTTCGTCATACCCCTCATAATGGCCGCATATGAAGATCAGATGCTCCTCCTGGGCCAGTTCCTCCGCTTTGCGCTGCGAGAAGCTTTCGCCTTGAGGGCACATCAGAATAACGCGGGGAGCGGGCGCACTCGCAGGCTGGGCGGACAACAGCTCCTCAACCGCCCGGAAGATCGGGTCAGGCTTGAGCACCATTCCTCCTCCTCCGCCATACGGCGTATCGTCCACCGTACCGTGCTTATTTTCGGCATAGTCTCGAAAGTTGACCGGTTTTAGCGTAACGATCCCCTTATCTTGAGCCTTACCGAGAATGCTCGTTCCAAATACGCCTTCGAACATTTCCGGAAACAGAGTTAATACATCTACTCTCATCCCTACAGCAGCCCTTCCATCAGGTGAACTTTGACAATCTTGGCCTGCACGTCCACATCGAGCACAACCTCGTCTATAACCGGAAGCAGAAGCTGCTTCCGAGATGGCATTTTGACCACCCAAACATCGTTTGCTCCTGGGCGAAGGATCTCTTCTACGACTCCAAGCTCTTCCCCTTCTTCATCCATGACCCGGCAGCCGATGATTTCATAGAAGTAGTACTCATTATCCGGCAGCTCGACGGATTCCTCTTTGCTGACTTTAATTTCAAAGCCTTTATACTTCTCTACCTCATTGATGTTGTCAAAGTCCGCGAAACGGACGATGAACATTCCCTTGTTAGGGCGCGCGGAAGCGACAGTTACCTCAATTTGCTCGCCAGTTTCAGGGTGAACCATCATCAGCCGGCTCTTTGGAGCGAACCGCACCTCCGGGAAATCCGTGTTGGAAATAACCTTTAATTCTCCACGGATGCCGTGTGTATTTACAATTTTGCCAACAGACAGCAATGAATCCGACATAACATCCTCCTTGAAAAAAAATCATCACTTGTAGAACTGTGCTCCATCTCTCGCCTCAGCTTCAGCATGTACGAAAAAGGGCTAGGACAGTCATCCTAACCCTCTTTCGTATATTTTTAAGATATGATATCCACGGTGACCCGTTTATCCATCTTAACGGCTGCCGATGCTACAACCGTGCGGAGCGCCTTAGCGATTCTCCCCTGCTTGCCAATCACTTTCCCCACATCATCAGGATGTACGGACAGTTCATACACAATCAGGTGTTCCTTCTCTACGACCTCCACACGAACATCGTCCGGATGATCAACAAGAGCCTTCGCAATAACGCCGACTAATTGTTCCATAAAGGGACCCTCCGAATCAGCAATTATTTTTGCTGCTTAAGCTCATGAAATTTCTTCATTACGCCTGCTTTGCTAAGCAGGTTGCGAACAGTATCAGATGCTTGCGCACCGTTCTGAAGCCATTTCAACGCTTTCTCTTCGTCAATGTTTACTGCTGCCGGCTCAGCGACCGGGTTGTAGTAACCAATTTCCTCGATAAAACGGCCGTCACGCGGGGAACGGGAATCCGAAACCACGATACGGTAGAAAGGAGCTTTATGAGCACCCATGCGTTTCAAACGAATACGAGCTGCCACGAAATTCACCTCCTTCAAAGAATGAACTGAACGATACATAACGGCTTACCGGAAAGGAAATCTCATTCCTTTGCCTGCTTTGGCCTGCATTTGCTTCATCATTTTGGAGCCCTTGCCTTTCGGCCCCATCATATCGGAGAACTGCTTCATCATCCGGCGCATTTCATCGAACTGCTTGATCAGCCGGTTCACATCGGCAAGCGTCGTGCCGCTTCCTGCGGCGATCCGTTTGCGTCTGCTGTGGTTGATCATATCCGGGTTCTGCTTCTCTTCCTTGGTCATGGAATGGACGATCGCCTCGACGCGGCCCATCTGCTTCTCATCGACCTTGATATCCTTCATCTGCTTCATCTTGCCCATGCCCGGAATCATATCCATGATCTGATCGAGGGGACCCAGCTTCTTCACCTGATCCATCTGCTCGAGGAAATCATCAAACGTAAATTCCGCATTGCGCATTTTGCGTTCCATTTCCTTCGCTTTCTCGGCATCGATGTTCGATTGCGCCTTCTCAATGAGGGACAGCATATCGCCCATGCCGAGAATTCGCGAAGCCATCCGCTCTGGATGGAACGGCTCCAGCGCATCGATTTTCTCTCCGAGCGCCGCAAATTTGATCGGGCATCCGGTAACTGCTTTGACGGACAAGGCAGCACCACCGCGGGTATCTCCGTCCAGCTTGGTCAGCACGACACCGGTCAGCTGGAGCTGCTGATTAAAGCTCTCGGCCACGTTAACGGCATCCTGACCCGTCATCGCATCAACGACAAGCAGCACTTCATCCGGCTGCGTCACCTCATGAATTTGACGAAGCTCTTCCATCAGCTCTTCATCGACATGCAGGCGACCCGCTGTATCGATCAGCAGATAGTCGTTGCCGTTATCCTTCGCATGCTGCAGCGCCTGTCTTGCAATCTCTACCGGGCTGTTGCCTTCAGGCAGTGTGAATACAGGCACCTTGATCTGCTCGCCTAGCACCTGAAGCTGCTTAATGGCCGCCGGACGATAAATATCTCCCGCTACCATCAGCGGACGATGATTTCCCTTCAGCAACAGCTTGGCCAGTTTAGCTGAAGTCGTCGTCTTACCCGCACCTTGCAGACCCGCCATCATAACCACGGTCGGCGGTCGATTGCTCTTCGCGAGCTTGGCCTGGCTTCCGCCCATAAGGTCGGTCAGCTCTTTGTTAACAATATCAATGATGACCATGCCCGGCGTGAAGCTGTCCATCACTTCCTTGCCGACGGCCTTCTCCTTCACCTTGGAGATAAATTCCTTGACCACTTTGAAGTTGACGTCCGCTTCGAGCAATGCGAGCCGTACTTCTCTCATAGCTTCATTGACATCGTCTTCCGATACCTTGCCTTTGCCGCGCAACTTGCTGAATACGCCCTGCAATCGGCTCGTTAAACCTTCAAAAGCCATCTTCGGTCACCTCCGTTTCAAGGATTAAATACTGCGAAATCCAGATAAATCATGCATAACCAACCCGTCGATACATGTTTTTCTTATTATAATTGCTCAGCCTGATCGAGCAAGTTCCTTGCTTCTTCTTTATGTACGGCGGGTAACTCGCTGTTTGCAATCAGTTCCCCCAGCCGGACAAGTACAGCGCTTCGTTCCTCATGCTTTTGAAGGAGCCCAAGCTTCTCTTCATAGACCTCCAGCATGCCCTCGGCCCGCTTAATATGTTCATAAACGGCCTGTCTGCTGATCCCAAACTCGGCAGCAATTTCGCCCAGCGAAAAATCATCATGGAAATAATATTTAAGGAACGTCTGCTGCTTCTCTGTAAGCAGCGTCTCATAGAAATCAAATAAAAGGTTGATCCGATTCGTCTTCTCAAGCCTATTCTCCTGACTCATATGGGCACTCCCTCCGTCAAGGAAAAACACTTTACAGCGCGCATCAACGTTCTTTATCATACCTAATGAAAAGTAGGATGTCAAGTAGTTTCCCTTAACATATAAATTGCAATTTCCCGCCTTAGCGATTCTGCCCCGCAAATCATCAAGGCCGCATGTCGATCAAGCGGACAGCGGCCTTATCCTATGAACAAACGGAGTATATTTTATTCCTACCAGTTTGGCAGCAGATACAGCAGAATGGCGAAGAAATGCGTAACACTGCCTGCGAGCACGAACAAATGCCAAATCGCATGATGGTAAGGAAATGCTCGCCATACATAGAATACCGTGCCCAGCGAATAAAGAATCCCCCCAGCGACAAGCAAAGCCATGCCCTGAGAAGGAACTGCAGCCGTCAACGGCCCCCAAGCAATAACGATCAGCCAGCCCATGATTAAATAGAAGAAGGTGGACATGAACAAAAAACGTTTGACGAAAAAAGCCTTGAACAGTACGCCAAGGATCGCTATCCCCCAAATGACGCCGAACAGGCTCCAGCCGAGCGGGCCGCGAATCGCCACAAGGAGAAATGGAGTATATGTGCCAGCGATGTAAAGGTAAATGGAGGAATGATCGAAAAATTCGAACAAGTCCTTCACTTTGCCTTCCTTAAAGCTATGAACGAGAGTGGAGCAAACATACAGCAGAAGCATGCTGACCCCATAAATTGTAAAGCTGACTACGTGCCAGGCCGTCCCCTTCAAGCTGGAAAAAACAATGAGCAAAACTAGCGCTGCCACACTTAGTACAGTTCCAATCCCATGGGTAATGGCATTGGCGATTTCTTCTCTGCGCGGATAAGTATGCGTATTAGCCATACTATATCGCCTCCTAGAATTTTGGTGTGCTTCTCTCTAATCAGTCATGACTCGCTGCAGGGTCTTCTTCTGCCGCTTCTTCTTCCTGAATCAGTCCAGCGAATAAGCCGTGAACAAACTGCTCGGAATCGAATCTTTGCAAATCCTCCATTTTCTCTCCAAGGCCTACGAACTTCACCGGCAGGCTCAGTTCTTGACGGATAGCGATAACAATGCCACCCTTGGCTGTCCCATCCAGCTTCGTTAACACAAGTCCAGTAACTCCGCTTTTTTCACCAAACAGCTTCGCCTGACTTAAAGCGTTCTGACCCGTTGTGGCGTCAAGCACCATCAGCACTTCATGCGGCGCATCCGGAATTTCCCGCTGAATCACGCGATAGATCTTGTTCAGTTCTTCCATCAAATTCGATTTGTTCTGCAAGCGTCCTGCCGTATCGCAGAGCAGAATGTCTACTCCGCGCTGTTTCGCGGCCTGAACGGCATCAAACATAACGGCAGCCGGGTCGGAGCCGGGCTGCTGCTTGACGACGTCTACGCCGACGCGCTCGCCCCATACCTCAAGCTGCTCAATGGCTCCGGCACGGAACGTGTCTCCGGCAGCAAGGAGCACCTTCTTGCCCTGCTGCTTATAATGATGCGCCAGCTTGCCGATGGTGGTTGTCTTGCCGACGCCGTTGACCCCGACGAACAGAATAACGCTGATTCCATTCGGATTCAATCGCATCGTGTTGTCTTCATCCCCACGAAGCAGCTCCGTGAGCTTCTCCGACAGAATCGGCTGCAGCTCGGCCGCGTCCTCGATCCGCCGTTTCTTCACTTCGCTTCGTAAATCGTCGATCAAGGTAATTACGGTATTTACGCCGACATCGGCTCCAATTAATATTTCTTCCAATTCCTCAAAAAACTCCTCATCGATCTTTTTGCGGCGAATGACGAGGTCAGTCACTTTCTCGACAAAGCCTTTACGGCTCTTCTCGAGTCCATCCTTAAATTGCTTTGTCACCGTCTCCGTTTTGGAGGCAATGCTATCCTTCAATTTTTTAAAGAAACTCATGAGGTTCCTCCCTTAAGTAATTCATCCCAAGTTCCATTTTCAAATCGATCTGTGACGCTCTATGCTCTAATTTATGCCACGGCAGAGCGGCTCAAGCAATTTCCACCGTCTCCTCATCCTCCAGCTTGACGGAGACAAGCTTGGATACCCCGCCTTCCTCCATCGTTACCCCATAAAGAACATCCGCCTCTTCCATCGTCCCTTTGCGGTGGGTAACGACGATAAACTGGGTTTGCTCGGAGAATTCTCGCAAATATTGAGCGAACCGGGCGACATTGGCTTCATCCAGCGCGGCTTCTACCTCGTCGAGCACGCAGAACGGCACGGGCTTCACGTGCAGGATTGCGAACAGCAGCGCCATTGCCGTTAATGCGCGTTCTCCGCCTGAGAGCAGCTGCAAATTCTGCAGCTTTTTGCCCGGCGGCTGGGCCACGACATCGATGCCGGTCTCCAGCAGATTATCCGGATCAATGAGCACGAGATCTGCCCGTCCTCCTCCAAAAAGCTTGGTGAACACCGTGCCGAATTCCCGGCGAATGGCATCAAAGGTGATTTTGAAGCGCTTGGACATTTCGTCGTCCATTTCCTTGATCACCTGATAGAGCGTCGCCTTCGCCTCCACCAGATCATCCTTCTGCTCGCTCAGGAATTGATAGCGCTCGGACACCCGCTCGTATTCGTCAATCGCCCCGAGATTCACTTCGCCCAGCATCGTGATCTGCCGTTTGAGCTCTTTGACCTCCCCTTGCGTTTGCGGCACATCCTCAGGCACAGCATAACGCTGTTTCGCCAATTCAAAGCTAAGCTCATACTCATCGCTCAGCTTATGCAATATGTTATCGAGCTCCACATCAAGTCTGTTCGCTTGAATTTCCGTCTGACGAAGCTGCTCCTCAACAGCCTTGAGGCCAATTCTTTGCTCCTTAGTCTCACTCTCGCCTTCTTCAAGCTTCTTCACCAGTACGCTTCGCGAAGCCCGCTCCATATCAAGCTGCTCGCTCGTGCGCTCTTTTTTCAATTTGAAGTCATTCAGTTCTTCTCGCTGATTGACGCTTTGCCGTTCATTCTGCTGCAAATCGGCCTCAATCGACTGAAGAATGCTGCGGTTCTGCTCCAATTCCTTCTTCTGGATTTGGAATTCCTCCTGCGAGCGCTGAAGCTGCTCACGGAGAGAGTGGCATTCCTGATCCAGTTTGCCTTCACGAACCTTAAGCCCGGTTAATTGATGCTGCAATTCTTCCTTTACGGATTCATTCGCTTTACGGGCAAATTCGGCCGCCTGAATTGACTGGCGGATCGTTTGCTCCTCCTTTTCCAGCTCCTTCAGTCTTGCTTCTGCAGTTGCTTTGCTCTTGTCCAGCTCCTCGATCTCCTGGATATAGTGCCCCTTCTCCTGGCCATAGAGCTCAAATTGCTCGGAAACATGTCTCCATTCATGCTCTACTTGCTTCAGCTCGCTGGTCTGAGACTGCTCTTCCGTACGCTTACTATCTCCGGCTTCGCGCAGCTTCTCCAGCTCCTGCTCGCACTGCTTCATTTGCGTGCGAACATCATTTAATCCATTTCTCAGCTTGTCCAGCATATCCTCGCTTTCGCGAATATCGGCAGCAAGCTGATCCAGCTGGCGCTTCCGCCCCAATAAATTGCTGTTCTTGCGATGCTGGCTGCCTCCGGTCATCGAGCCCCCGGCGTTGACGACATCGCCCTCCAGGGTGACGATCCGGAAACGATACTGGCAGCGGGCCGCCATCTTATTGGCTCGTTCCAGGTCGCTGGCAAACACGACGTTGCCAAGCAGACTGCCCACAATATTCGCATAACGCGGGTCATGGCCGACGAGCTCGGCGCCGATGCCGATAAAGCCCTCGGCTTCCTCCATCGTTCTCTTGTCTGTCCCGGACATCTGCCGGGGACGAATGACGTCGAGCGGCAGGAAGGTCGCCCGTCCGAGCTGGCGCTGCTTCAGGAACGCGATCGCCTGCCGGGAGACGGCTTCATTCTCCATGACGATATGCTGCATCGCGGCTCCGAGTGCGGTCTCAACGGCAAGCTCCAGCTTCTCCGGTACCCGGATCAGCTCCGCCACTGCCCCGTGCACTCCGCCGAGCAGCGATTTGCGGGATGCCTTCAGCACTTCCTTGACGCCCAGGGCAAAGCCGTCAAAATCCTCCTCCATCTCCTTCATCGTATCGCGGCGGGAAATCAAGGCTTCTCGCCTTTGCTCCCACTTGCGGATATTCGCGGAGCTGTCCTCAGCCAGCTTTTGCAAGGACTGCTGCCGTTCGCTTTCTGTAATATACCGGCTGCGAAGGTCGGCAATTTCCTTGCCGAGACGTTCCAGCACCTGCTCAAGCTCCGTCTTTCTGCCTTTCAGGCGTGCCAGATCCTCCCGCCATTTCGCGCCCTCTTCCTCCGAACGATCCATTCGGCGCTGAACGCCTTCCTTCTGCTGGTCGGCATAGCGAATTTCATTGCGGGCCTCTGCCATTTGATTCATCGTATCCAGCAATTGCCCTTTGAGCGCTTCCTCCTGAGCCTGGCTGATGCCACCGGTCACGCCCACGAGCTTCACTTCCTCTGCCGAGAGCTCCGTTCTCAGTTCGTTCAGCTGCTTCTCGGCCTCGGCAAACTTCTCGGACAAAGCATTCATTTCTTCTGCGCGCTGGGCGTAACGTTCCTCATTGACAGCGAGCGATTGACGCAGCTGATCACGATTCTGGATCAGGTTCTTCTCGCGCTCCTTCAATACCTCGCCAAAGCCTTCGCTTTTCTCAAAGCTTTCGCTGTACTCCAGAAGCTGTCCCTGCAGCACATCGATATGCTCCTCTAATTGGCGAAGAGCTAGTCGGTCACTCTCCAGCTTGGCATCATGAGCCGATACGATCGTCGATAACGCCAACTGCTCCTCCTGCAGCTTGGCCAGCTTGCCGTTCGCCTCGCTCCAGGTCTCATGAATTTTCTCGATTTGGTGCACATATAGCGATATTTCTTTATGCTTTAACTCCTCACGGAGCTCTTTATAACGAAGCGCCTTCTCCGATTGCTCCTTCAAAGGGCCGATTTGATCTTCCAATTCACTGACCAGATCGTGAATACGCAGCAGATTTTGTTCCGTGTCATCGAGTTTACGCCGGGCATCCCGTTTACGGCTCTTATATTTGACGATCCCGGAAGCTTCCTCAAAAATTCCTCGCCGATCCTCAGAGCGCGTACTCAAAATTTCCTCGATTCGCCCTTGACCGATGATCGAATAAGCTTCCTTTCCGATTCCCGTATCCATGAACAGCTCGGTAATATCCTTTAGGCGGCAGGATTGCTTATTGATCATGTACTCGCTATCCCCGCTGCGGTGAACCCGCCTTGTAACCGTTACTTCACTGAAATCGAGCGGAAGGGCATGATCCGTGTTGTCGAGGGTAAGAGAGACTTCTCCGTAATTCACTGCTTTACGCGCGTCACTGCCCGCAAAAATAATGTCTTCCATTTTGCCGCCGCGGAGCGACTTGGCACTCTGCTCACCCAGCACCCACCGAATGCCGTCCGAGATATTGCTCTTTCCGCTGCCGTTGGGGCCAACTACAGCCGTAATGCCGCGTACGAATTCCATTTCCGTTTTGTCGGCAAAAGATTTAAATCCTGCTAACTCGATCCGTTTCAAAAACATACCTTCACGATCACCTCTACCAGCTATTGTAACATACAAAAATGCTTAATGGGACAAGCAAAACGTCCCCGTGCAGCAAGCAGCGGGGACGATTCATTAATGCCATTTTGATTGTCATTCATTCAAGGATTTCAAACGTTCTAGCGCCACTGCGGCAGCCTGCTGTTCAGCTTCCTTCTTGGAACGTCCAGTCCCTTGCCCCAGCGCACGGCCATCCATGGATACCTCGGAGACGAACTCGCGCTCATGGGCCGGGCCCCGCTCCTCTACGATACGGTACTCCAGCACTCCCATATTATGATGCTGGGTAAGCTCCTGCAGCTCCGTTTTGTAATCCGTCGTCTGCAGCTTTCCGTTAAGCGTAAATTGAGAGAACACGTACTGATGAAGGAAGGCATTAACGGCCTTCAACCCTTGATCCAGATAGAGGGCGCCAATGAACGACTCGAAAACATCCGCCAGCAACGCCGGACGGGTTCGTCCTCCGGTCAATTCCTCCCCTTTGCCGAGTAGTACGTATTTGCCAAACTCCAGACTCTCGGCAAACTTCACGAGTGAAGGCTCGCATACGATTGCTGCGCGAAGCTTGGTTAATTCTCCCTCAGGACGATCCGGAAACATCCGATACAAATGCTCGGATACCGTCAGCTCCAGGACAGCATCGCCGAGAAATTCCAGGCGCTCGTTGTCCTGATGCTGGCTGAACCGATGTTCATTCACATATGATGCATGGGTAAAGGCCTGTTTCAACAGCTGTCGGTTTTGGAATACAATTTGAAGTTTATGCTGTAACTGCTTCAGATCTCCACTCAACAGACTGACCCCTTATGCTTCAAATTTCTTCAGAACAATGGTGGCATTGTGCCCTCCAAATCCGAAGGAGTTGGACATGGCTACAGTAACATTTGCTGGTCTAGCTTGATTTGGCACGTAATCCAAATCGCATTCCGGATCCTGGTTCTCCAGGTTGATCGTCGGTGCGATCATTCCATTCTGAATCGTCAATCCGCAAATAACAGCCTCTACGCCGCCTGCTGCCCCGAGCAAATGACCCGTCATCGACTTGGTCGAGCTGACGGCCACTTTGCGAGCATGCTCTCCGAGCGCTTCCTTGATGGCTAACGTCTCGGAGCGGTCGCCTACAGGCGTAGACGTACCATGGGCATTGATGTAATCGACTTCATTCGGACTGATGCCAGCATCGCGAATCGCCATCTCCATGCAGCGGCGCGCCCCGTTCGGATCCGGATCGGTCATGTGATGCGCATCAGCGCTTAGCCCGTATCCAATCACTTCCCCGTAGATTTTAGCGCCGCGCTTCTGGGCATGCTCCAGCGATTCAAGTACGAGAACCCCCGACCCTTCGCCCATAACGAATCCGTCCCGTCCCGTATCGAAAGGACGGCTCGCTTTCTCAGGTTCATCATTGCGAGTCGACATCGCCCGCATCGAGCAGAATCCGGCGAGACCGGTCGGTCTGATCGTCGCTTCTGCGCCGCCGCAAATCATGACATCGGCATCGCCACGCTGAATCAATTTATACGAATCGCCAATGGAATGAGTTCCGGTCGCGCACGCCGTTACAGCCGTACTGTTGGGACCTTTCGCTCCGAACAGTATCGATACGTGGCCGGAAGCCATATTCGCAATCATCATCGGAATAAAGAAAGGGCTAACACGTTTCGGGCCTTTCTGCAGCAAAATATTATGCTGATCCTCCCAGGTTCCCAGTCCGCCAATCCCTGAGCCGATAATAACGCCTACACGCTCAGGATCAGCTTGTTCACCAATCACGAGGCCGCTGTCTTTTATAGCATTCGTAGCCGCCGCCGCTGCAAACTGAACGAAACGATCCATTTTGCGCGCATCCTTGCGGTCTACGTAATCCTCGGCATTAAAATCCTTCACCGAGGCAGCGATTCGGGTCGGATATTCGCTGACATCGAATGATTCGATAGCGGATACCCCCGATTTCCCAGCCATGAGATTATTCCAGAACGTATCCAAGTCTTGACCAAGGGATGTTACGACTCCCATACCGGTTATTACCACTCTATGCTTCAAACACACTCACCTCGTATAGATCTCATGTGCAATATTGTAATGTAACTAACGATCCTAGCCTGATGATTTGCTAAGATGAGGAGAAGTCCCGCCTACAAAGGAGGTACGGGACTTTGAATGACATTAGGTATGAGATTGTATGTAGTTTACAACTTCACCTACGGTCGTAATCTTCTCAGCATCTTCATCTGAAATTTCCAAATCGAATTCATCTTCGAGTTCCATAACCAATTCGACAACATCGAGCGAATCAGCACCCAGGTCATCTTTGAAAGACGCTTCAAGCGTCACTTCAGCTTCATCTGCGCCGAGGCGATCCACTACAATGCGTTTTACGCGCTCCAATACATCGGACATCCGGTTCACCTCCTCCTTCGTATTATACGAAAATTAAAATCAAAATGCCATAGAAGCTAGGACTATAAATCACATATACATCCCGCCGTCTACGTGCAGGGTCTGTCCTGTCATGTAGGACGCAGCATCGGATGCAAGGAACACCGCCACTTTCGCGATTTCTTCCGGCTGGCCAAGGCGGGCCAACGGAATGTCACCAAGCAAATTTTGCTTCAAATCTTCCGGCAGCTGATCGGTCATATCCGTTGCAATAAATCCAGGCGCAATGCAGTTCACGGTAATGTTCCGGCTGGCCAGCTCCCGCGCGGACGATTTAGTCAAGCCGATTACCCCGGCCTTGGCCGCCACATAGTTGGCCTGCCCGGCATTGCCAAGCACGCCTACGACGGACGATATATTTATAATGCGTCCGGAACGCTGCTTCATCATCGGACGGGTAACCGCTTTGATGCCGTTGAATACGCCCTTCAGATTCGTCTCGATGACCGCGTCGAATTCTTCTTCTTTCATACGCATAATTAGATTATCTCTAGTAATTCCGGCGTTATTCACCAGGATATCAATTCGGCCCCATGTATCCATCGTCTGCTTGACGATCGCCTCGAATTGAGCACTGTCGCCGACATGGCCTTTTACAGCAAATGCCTGAACGCCAAGCGCCTCAATCTCGCTGACGACGCGAGCCGCTGCTTCCTCATTGCCAGCATAATTGACGGCCACGTTTGCCCCTGCTTCAGCAAGCGCAAGCGCAATGGCGCGCCCAATACCACGGGAGGCACCTGTTACCAAAGCCGCCTGACCACTTAGCAATTTCGTCATTGTACACTCTCCTTTCCTAGGATAAACAAGCGGTTAACCGGCATCCTTAAAGCCAGCGCTTAAATGAATACGACTTATATAAGCTACATCAGCGCTGCTGCCGTTTGCTCCAAGCTCTCCAAGCTATTCACGTTATATGTCGTAATGCCTCGGTTTATTTTTTTAATAAGTCCAGTCAGCACGCTGCCCGGCCCGATTTCCACAAAGGTATCCACGCCTTGCGATAACAGCCAGGAAACGCTGTCCTCCCAAAGAACCGGCGAATACACCTGTTCTACTAACAATCTGGAAATGTCCTCTCCGCGCAGAACCGAATTCGCCGTTACATTAGCCACGACAGGGATGGATGCATCACGAATCGTTAGCTGTTCCAGCTTGCCGCCTAGACGCTCTGCCGCCGATTTCATGAGCGACGAGTGAAACGGACCGCTGACTTCGAGCGGAATGGCCCGTTTGGCGCCGATTTCCTTCACCCGTTGGGTGACTGCAGCCACGCCTTCACGACTGCCGGAGACAACGATTTGTCCCGGACAATTGACGTTAGCGAGTTCAACCAAGCTTCCGCCTGCCGTTATGTCGGCACATAATCCAGCCAATGCTTCGCGTTCACCGCCAAGCACTGCCGCCATGGCCCCTTGGCCTCCTGGAACGGCTTGTTCCATGAATTCGCCGCGAGCCCGTACAGTAGAGACCGCATCGCTAAAGCTAAGCGCTCCAGCTGCCGTCAACGCGCTGTACTCCCCGAGGCTATGTCCCGCTACGAAGTCCGGCGTTATTCCCTTGGCCGAAAAAGCCTGATATAGCGCTACGCTTGTTGTCAGCAAAGCAGGCTGCGTATTCGCCGTCTGCTTCAACTCCGTGTCGGGGCCTTCAAATATAAGGCGGGTCAGCGGGAATCCGAGAATCTCATCGGCTTGATCAAACAACTGCCGGGATTCCGGTACCGCTTCATAAATGTCCTTCCCCATTCCTACGCTTTGAGAACCCTGACCTGGAAATACAAATGCCAGCTTACCCATAAATTCGTCAGCACTCCTTCTCCCTATATCAATCACCATATGAAACTCTTTATGACTGTCCGTCGCATATGACTGTGGTCACTCACCAGACAAGAACGGACGCCCCCCAAGTCAGTCCCCCGCCGAACCCTACGAGAAGCAATGTGTCGCCTTCTTTAACTCGACCTTCCTCCACGGCTTCGACAAGCGCCAGCGGGATCGATGCCGCCGAGGTGTTCGCATATTTATCCACGTTAATGACGCACTTCTCCTCCGGCAAGTCCAGCCGCTGCATGGCGGATTGAATGATGCGGATGTTGGCCTGGTGAGGAACGAACAGATCAATTTCACTCTTGTCCTTGCCGGCTTTGCGCAGCACTTCTTCCGTGGCCGTTCCCATAACACGTACGGCGAATTTGAATACCTCACGGCCATTCATATAAATAAAATGCTTGCCGCTTCGTACCGTCTCCTCGGAAGCCGGGCACCGGGAGCCGCCGCCTTCGAGCTTGAGCAGCTCTCCGCCTGCCCCTTCAGCCCCCAAATCAAAGGAAAGGAAGCCTCTTCCTTCCGGTACCTCGCCGAGCACGACCGCTCCGGCTCCGTCACCGAACAGGACGCAGGTGTTGCGATCTGTATAATCCGTAATCCGGGACAAGGCATCCGCCCCAATGATCAATGCATTGCTGTACATACCGGTCTTAATGAAGCCGTTGGCCGTAGCCAGGCTGTATACGAATCCAGAGCAAGCCGCCGACAAATCAAAGGCCGCCGCCTTCTTCGCTCCAAGCTTCTCCTGCAAAATACAAGCGGTAGACGGGAACGTCATGTCCGGCGTTACCGTAGCCACAATAATCAACTCTAAGTCCTCGGCGGTAAGACCCGCTGACTTCAAAGCTCGAACAGCCGCTTCATAAGCTAAATCCGAGGTGGCCTGATCCGGTGCCGCGATGTGGCGCTCGCGGATTCCCGTCCGCGATACGATCCATTCATCGTTGGTTTCCACCATCGTCTCCAACTCGGCATTTGTTAATACTCGTTCAGGTACGTATTTCCCTGTTCCAATGATGCCTACTGAACGTGATTTCATCATTCTACCACTCACTTCCCGCTGATTTCCTGTGATATGCTCTCTGTCAATTGACCTTGAATTGCTGTTCTTGCCTGTCTTACCGCATTCTTAATCGCTTCCCCGTCAGAAGAGCCATGCCCCTTCACCACAAGACCGCTCAGGCCAAGAAGCGGGGCCCCGCCATGCTCCTTGTAGTCGAGCGTCTTCTTCATGCCGCGCAGCGAAGGCATCAATAAGGCGGCGGCTAGTTTGTTCTTCAGCGATTTGGAGAATTCCTGCTTAAGAATCGAGAATATTGTTCCTGCTGTTCCCTCTAGCGATTTCAGCAAAATATTGCCGGCGAATCCGTCACAAACGAGCACATCGCAAGCGCCCGTCAGGATGTCCCTGGCCTCTACGTTGCCGACGAAGCGAATCGGGAGTTCCTGAATCAGCGGGTAAGCGGCTTTCGTCAGCTCATTCCCCTTCATTTCCTCCGTCCCGACATTCAGAAGGCCAACGCGCGGCTTGTGGATACCATGTACCTTCTCCCGATAAATGCTGCCCATTAACGCGTATTGAGCCAAGTGCTCCGGCTTCGCATCCATATTCGCGCCAAGATCCAGCGCCAGAACGCCTCGCTCGTCCACCGTCGGGATCATTGGCGCCAAGGCCGGACGCTCAATGCCATTCATCCGTCCTACGACGAGCAATCCCGTCGTCATCAGCGCGCCCGTATTGCCTGCCGAAATCATCGCCTCGGCTTCTCCTTCGCGCACAAGCCGCCCGGCAACAACCATAGACGCGTCTTTTTTGCGTCGCACCGCCCGTACAGGCTCATCATCCGCTTCTATCACTTCCCCGGCATGATGAATCCGTAGATTAGCAGGTACCTCCGAGCCTTTCAGCAGCGGCTCCAGCTGCTCCTGATCACCAACGAGAATAATTTCGATATCCTTCCATTCCTTAGCTGCAGCCAAGGCACCTTCAACCGTGCTCTTTGGCGCGTGGTCACCGCCCATGGCATCAATGGCGATTCTCATGAAGACTTCCTCCTTCGTTGTTGTCCTCTACCGCTGAACGGTAAATGACGAAGTTCCCTTGGAACACCATCTCTTCGCCCACATAGGTGAACACTTCGACCTTGGCCTTGCCCTTGTTGCCGGATACCGGACGAACATATGCTTTGGCGATGCACTTCTCTCCCAAATGAACCGAACGGATAAAGCGAATATCCGCCGAAAACGTCAGTGCAATCTCATCGTTAATGACCGCAACCGCCAATGAATTGGCTTGAGCGAAGACATGATGTCCGCGCGCAATGCCCGTTCGTGAAAAGACATGCTCCTTGCTTATTTCAAAAATAGATATTCCACTCTTGTCCAACTGCAAATCAACGATTTCACCGATAACCTCATGCAGCGGCAAGGAACGCACCTGATCATAGGATCGTTCCGCCATCAGCTTCATCCGCTCCCGCAGCTCAGGAATTCCCAGCTCCATCCGATCCAGCCGGATCGTCTGAATGCTGACCTTCAGCTGCCGGGTCAATTCCTGATCCGTGACGAACGGATTCTCCTCGATCAGTTTAACAAGCCGCTGCTGCCTCGCCCTCTTGGGCAAACGTTCGATGGGTAACACCCCCGAGTGATCACA
The DNA here is from genome assembly GCF_042714055.1 of Paenibacillus lentus. Classification (GTDB taxonomy): domain Bacteria; phylum Bacillota; class Bacilli; order Paenibacillales; family Paenibacillaceae; genus Fontibacillus; species Fontibacillus lentus_A. The sequence continues at coordinate 646,877 of NZ_JBHGVC010000002.1, read as the reverse complement.
TTATTTTTATGTAAAACGAATCGCATCAGTTTAGAACCTGGTACTAAGATAGAGTATAAAACATCTCCCTGCAAAAATAAAGAGAAACTAATAAATGAACCTGCCATTTCCATATTAAGCAATAAAAAACAGCACTTCCTTAAAGGATGTGCTGTTTAAGTTCTGAGATATTATCTGGAATTAACCTTTGATAACTTCTCTTGCTTTGTATGTTCCGCAAACTTTACATACGTGGTGAGCAAGCTTCAATTCTCCGCATTGTTCACATTTTACCATGCCCGGCACAGCCAATTTGAAATGCGTGCGGCGTTTGTCGCGGCGCGTTTTGGACGTTCTCCGTTGAGGTACTGCCATGGTTCCCACCTCCTTAATGAAGTCAACCTTATTACGGTGTCACATTGTAATCTCATTTTTTGAAAAAGTCACCGAGCGCTGCCAGCCGCGGATCGATCCGATCCTTCTCGCAGTCGCAATCCCGTTCGTTCAAGTCCGTTCCGCAATTGGGACAAAGCCCCTTGCAGTCGTCCTTGCATACGGCAGCATACGGAAGATTCAGAAGCAAAGCTTCTTCAATATATGGATTCAAATCCACCTGATCCTCGGCCGTAAACCGAATCTCATCCTCTTCTTCATTCTGCCCTTCTTCTTCGGGGGTGTCAATGCGTTTGAAAGTTTCCTCAAATTCAATATCGACTTTACGCTTCAAAGGCTTTAAACAGCGGGAGCAGGACATGTCCAATTCCGCGGACAACGTACCAGTCACCTCAACTATATTCCCTTCCACGTAGACAGCCTTCAAGTCGCATGCAAGCGGACTTATGCTGTGAATGTCTTTACGTCCTTTAACCACATGGCTCATATCCAGAGCTTCTTGCAGCTGCTTCGGCCCATCGTGTGATGCCATCTGGCGAAATTTAAAATTCATGAGTATCACTCCAAACAAACAAAAATTATTATACCGATTTCAAGTAAGTTTTGTCAACAGCAAAGCGCAGAACAAAAGCGGCTGTCTCCCTAATATTACACATATTCCGCAAAACGTCCATGCACATGTGCCAAGAAGGCAGACTGCGTTTTTAGGGCAAGAATCGGCCGGTCATAACGGAATTACACGGCGCAGCTGAAGGCCAAAAAGCTTTATCTTCTTCAAAATGCCCTGGCGAACATGGTATAGTCATAAATTATAGGCCTGTAAAGGTGGTATGCAACATTGAACGTCGTCGGATTAATCGTTGAATATAACCCGTTTCACAACGGGCACGCCTACCACATGACGGAAGCGAAGCGGCTCGCAGGCGCGGAAGCGGTCGTCGCCGTCATGAGCGGCGACTTCCTGCAGCGCGGCGAGCCCGCGATCGTGAGCAAGTGGGCGCGCGCCGAAATGGCGCTGCATGGCGGCGCCGACCTCGTGCTGGAGCTGCCGGTCGCCTATGCGACCCAGCCCGCCGAGTGGTTCGCGCACGGCGCCGCAGCGCTGCTGGATGCGACAGGCATCGTGTCGCATCTCTGCTTCGGCAGCGAGGCGGGCACGCTCGCCGAGCTGCAGCCGCTCGCCCAGCAGCTCGCGGGCGAGAGCGGCGCGCTCAAGGCGGCGATCGCGGAGGAGCTCGCCACCGGGGCGAGCTACCCTGCGGCCTATGCCGCCGCTGCCGCGCGCAGCGTGGCCGCCCCGCAAGCGGGCGTCTCAGGCGCCGCGGCCGACGCAGCTCGCGCGCGAGCGCTGCTGGAGCAGCCCAACAACAGCCTTGGGCTGCACTACCTCATCGCGCTGCAGCGGCTCGGCAGCGGGATCGCGCCGCTCACCGTACGGCGCGAGGGCGCTGGCTATCGCGACGCAGAGCCCGGCTCCGCGAATATCGCCAGCGCCACCGCCATACGCGGGCTTATCGCAGGCGGCGGCAGTTTTCAAGCTGCCGCTCCCTACGTCCCGCCCTATACGGCGGACATCCTCACCCGGGAGTTCCGGGCCGGGCGAGGCCCCGTCACCTGGGAGAGCTTCGCCGCACCGCTGTTCCACCGGCTGCTGACCAGCTCTCCCGAAGCGCTCGCCAAGCATCACGAAGTCACCGAGGGCTTGGAATACCGCATGAAGAAAATGCTGCCTGAGCTAAAACGGTTAACCGTAGAGGAACTGCTGGAGAAGCTTAAAACGAAACGGTACACGTATACGAAATTACAGCGCATGCTGCTGCATATTTTACTTCAGCATGATCGCCAGACCCTGGCTCCCGGACAACTGGCACAAGGCCCCGGGTACCTGCGCGTGCTTGCCTTCAGCCCGAAAGGCCGGGAGCTGCTCAAAAAAATGAAGGGCCGCTCATCCCTGCCCATCGTTACTAGAGCTGCCGCGCTGTCTCATCCCGGTCTGGAGCTTGACATTCGGGCTTCCGCTGCATATGCAAATGCCATGCCTGTCCGAGATGATGCGGAAGTATTCCGAGACTATCGCCAGCCGCCCATCACGATTTAGAGGACGTTTTAACAGGCAGTGCCTCCAAATATTGCAGGGCCTCATCGGCATGCTTGACGGGGATAAGCTTCATCGTCGTGCCGATCTCATCTGCTTTCGCCTTAGCATCCTTATAGTTCGCTTCCGGCACGAAAAATATTTCCGCCTTTTCCCGATGTGAAGCAACGATTTTAAACTGGACGCCGCCGATCGAGCCGATCGTGCCATCCTCTGATATCGTACCCGTTCCGGCGATCCGGTAGCCTTTACTGAGATCGCCCGGAGTCAATTGATTGTAAATTTCAAGCGTAAACATTAAGCCCGCTGAAGGCCCGCCGATTCGCGTATCTGCGAATTTCACTTCCTTATTCTTATCGGTCGGCATCACCTTGCGGACTTCTCCTACGCTCACGCCAAGGCCTGCCTTCGGCAGAGCGCTATCCTGCCCGATCTCCACGAGTTCGACCTGCTGGCGAATCTCTTTGCCGTTACGACTGAGCACGACCTCTACGCGATCTCCTGATTTCTTGCCCTGAAGCAGCTCGGGCAGATCCTCAAACCGCTCAACCGGGCGGCCGTCAACCATGGAAATGATATCGCCAGACTGAAAGTCCCCCTTCGGGGCAAACGTTTTAGACAATCCTACGACGAACACGTACTCGGGGACGACTTCATATTCGACATTGGCCAAATTATAAGCCGCCATGATCGCATTCGATTGGGAGCTGCTCATGTAATAATGCTGCTGCGTTGCATACTCCTTCTCGTTCCGATCCGGCTCCTTGCGTACAACCTCGGTATGAGCCTGGAACCGGGAGGTCGCCAGCATCGCGATATTCGCGTAGCTCACGGACACCGTTGTCAGCATAAACGTGCCCTCTTCTTCCGGATCACCGGCAGGTATCGTCACCATCGGCTTGATCTCCTCCGCCGTACCTGGCTGGTTGATCATATAGGGCGTAGGCATATAAACAACCACATATACAATAATGGCGAGCGTGATGATGTATAACCCCGCTTTTATGACTCCTGATCTGGATTGACGCATATTTTTGCTTCCTCTCTTTTCACCAAGCAGTTAACTGGTGGTCTTTCAATGGCTGATCGAGCATAGACATGTACTAGCCTTCCATATGCTCAAAAAGAGGTGAACTCGCCCGATGAATTACGAACGTTCCGAGGACAGCAGCCTGCTCTCCACGATTCTGCTGGGTATGACCGCCGTCCTGCTAGTTGTTAGTATCATTTATGCTCCTAGTCAAGCTTTTGAAGCCTCAAGCCAAGGGCTGGCTCTTTGGTGGAGAATCGTATTCCCCGCCCTGCTGCCTTTTCTCGTGCTCTCCCAAATTCTCATGGCTACAGGATATGCCCATGGACTCGGGACGATCATCGAACCGATCACCCGCCGTGTTCTCGGCTTGCCGGGAGCACTTGGCTGGGTGCTTCCCTTAGGTATGACCGCCGGATTTCCTGCAGCTGCCGAGGCGGCCGCTACCCTATATAAGCAAGGCAGAGTCACCGCCCATGAAGCCGAGAAACTGGCCAGCTTTGCGCATTATTGCAGCCCGGTGCTAATCGTCGTCGTCGTCGGCACCGCTTTTATGAAGCAGCCTGAGCTGGGCCTCTTTCTACTTGGCATACACTGGGCATCGGGCCTGAGCGCCGCAATGACCATGCACCTGGTCTTCTCCGGCCGAAATGACAAGCAGTCTAATTTAGCCTCGAAGCGGCCTCTCCGCAAGCCCGCAATTTCCAGGTGGAGGCTTGTCTTAGAGCAAATGGAGGAGGCGCGGCGTGAAGATGGCCGCGGCTTCGGCAAGCTGCTCGGCGATTCCGTAAGCATGTCCGTGCAGACATTAATGTCGACGGGGGGCTATATGCTTATCTTTGCCGTTATTATTCATATTGCCTCATCGCTCTTAGCACCCGTTATATCGCCTGTCTTGGCAGCTACGCCCATCGCAGCCCTGCTGGAAGTTCACCTCGGCTCACACGCCATTGCCAAGCTCGGCTCAGCTTCTCCATTTCCCGCAGCCTTCCTGGGAGCCTTATTCGGCTGGAGCGGGTTGAGCGCCTATTTGCAGGCACGTGCCGCCCTGAAGCCGACCGGGCTGAGCGGAGCTTTTTTTCTGATCAACCGAATCATTCACGGCGCGTACGCCTATGTATTCACTTTGCTGCTCTGGAAGCCGCTTGCCGCGATAGCTCCGCTAACCTCCCCCACCTACCAAAACCGGAATGGGGCCGCAGCCTGGATCGCTAACGAGGAGCCGCTTACGAATTGGAAAGTTTTCTCAAGCGTTATTTCCTGGCAGCTGTGCATGTTTGGATTGCTGATCATGCTTCTTCTTTTTACCGCTTATCTATGGACGAAACATATCCAGACAAAAGAACTTAACAACAATACAAATTAGCCTGCTATCGGCACGACTAAAATGCGATTAAGCTTTCGCAGGCCTCGATCTATATTTGCTTTTTAAAGCCTCCTCCACTACGGATGGGACGAGATCCGACACATCACCCTGGAAGCTGGCAATCTCTTTGACAACACTCGAACTCAAATAAGAATATTTGGGGTTCGTCATCATAAAAATTGTCTCAACCTCACTGTTTAGTTTATGGTTGGTGGATGCCAGCTGCAGCTCGTATTCGAAATCCGTCACGGATCTAATGCCGCGTACGATCACATGGGCTTGCTTATAGTCCATATAATTTACGAGCAAGTCCCGGAAGCTGTCGATCTCGATATTAGGCACATGCTGCGTCGCTTCCCGAAGAAGCTCCTTTCTCTCCTCCACCGTAAACAGAGGGTTCTTGCTTGTATTGTTCAATACGGCTACGATCAGCCGGTCAAATTGACGGGAGGCACGCTGAATAATATCCATATGCCCCTTTGTTACCGGATCAAAGCTGCCGGGATAAACCGCGATCCGAAGCTCATGTTGTTGCTCCATGGGAATGCTGCTCCTCCTTCTCCATCGAATTCGATTCTGTCCCGTGATCTCGGTCGTAGACATAAATCGTAATTCCTGTCTCTCCGTAATCTGTTTTGCGAATCATTTTGAAATTTCCGAATTTTTCCCGATAGTCGAAGGAAGATTCGTATTCCAATACGAGAATAGCCTGATCCTGCAGCAAATTCAGCTCGTCCATTCGTTCCATCAGCTTGTCCCCGTGCTTTAAACGATAAGGCGGGTCTAAAAAAACAAGATCAAAAGACGCCCCCCGTTTGGCCAGCGTCTTAAGCGCCCTTTCCGCGTCGTTCTTATACACTTCTGCCTGCCCGGTTAACCCTGCAGCCTTTAAGTTTGCTTTCACCGTCTCTACGCTTTTGTAATCCAAATCCACGAATATCGCTTTATCCATACCTCGGCTTAACGCCTCAATACCCAAGCCTCCCGTACCCGCGAATAAATCAAGCACAGTCCCGCCTTCAAAATAGGGGCCGATCATGCTGAACAATGCCTCCTTCACCTTGTCGGTGGTTGGCCTTGTGCCCATGCCGGGAACGGCTTTCAAAGGTCTGCCCCTCGCGCTTCCCGATATTACCCTCATTGTTATTCACCTTATTTCAGTCACCTGTTTGTCCATGATTTAACATGGTATGTCGATATCGTACCACAATCATGGGCAGATTGAAATTTGCAGTATTTTTTTACATTTTTGCATCCTTCAGGTATAAAACCTGCGAACCGGGACACACTTGAAATATCGACATCACAAATGTCGTAGACAACCGCGGAGAAGACTTACGTTTCCCCATAAGCTCTTCGTCCGGTTTCTCCTCTCCCATGATGGGCGTCCCGCAAGGGGCGCCCGGACAAAAGCCTTTGTAGCGTAGAATTCTACGAGGGCTTTTGTCCTTTTTTTATGTTTTGTTTCCCCTAGCGTATGAAAAAACCGCTCAAAAGAGCGGCCCAAAATACGGCGAATAGCTTGATACTACTATAAATCACCTATAAACAACCTCTCCTAATCCTTATAAAAACACCCTCACCACAATAGTGACGACAGCAATGATGGTCACCAAAATGAGCAGATTACTGACTTGCCGCCACAGGCCAGGAAGGCCGCTTCTATGCAGCAACTGCTGATTGGCGTCAAAGTTGGATTTAGCAGCATACCCATCTGTCATATGTGTAAAAGGTTGGTTATGATGATTCTCACTCATACCTTTCACTCCTTCTCGCATGGTTATGGAGTATTATACCTCAATTCTGTTGTGATGGCGCCTTCCCCTCAATGAATAATCCGCCAGGCAGAGCCTGGCGGATGTTTGCTTTGCTGCTTCATTTAAAGTTTGGTTAAGTCCAAGCACGAGAGACGATTACTAACAGGATGAACAGCACAAGAATTACCCCAGTAGAAGTCCAGAGTCCTCCGCCTCCAATTTCGCCCATCGAGATTCCTCCTTTACTCTTGAGTACATAGTCAGCATATTCAATTCATTAGCAGTGGATTGGACAAATGTTAAAACTGTATGCTTATCCCGCATCGGATTTATTGAACAATCCTCTGCGGTACATAATCGTGATTAATCGATAAAAGTCGTAGCTTCCTTGTACGGGAGACTGAATCAGAGGATGCTTCTTATCGTAGTTTACGGCAGCCTTCACCGCTTCCTTAGCCCAATCCGGCATCTTGAATTCGGCTCGCTTCTCCAGCTCTGCAATGCGCTCCGCCTGCTTCTTCACCGTCTCTTTAAGAGCTTCAAACTGCTTCTTCTCCTCCGCCGTCATCGGCTCCTCCCCCATTTCTGCGTCATATTGATATAAATCATATTTATCCATCAGGGCAATCAGCTTATTGGCATAATTCGGATCCGTCGCATAGCCGGCTGCCGCGACCCGGCGGGCGGCTTCCCTGCCTGGTCGGCGGAGAGCCTGCTCATAGCGCTTGTTCAGCAGCAGTCGGGTATGATCGGTGACAGACTCATCCCACGATTTATATTTACGGAAGGCTGCGTTAACGGTAAATGATACCCTGCCTCGATATTCCTTTGTAGGCATGCTAATGCTCCCGGCAGAACCCGTCCCCTTGATTCCGAATAAATTGTTGGCCCGTTTCGCCAAGGCGCTCGTCCCCCAATTCGATTCGAGAATCGCCTGAGCGATGGTTAGTGCCGCAGATACTCCGCTGGACTGCCAATCCCTTATAGCAGCAGGCGCAATTTTAGCGATAAAATCGTTTGAATTCATCCTGTCCCCCCCTTGCTGCGGCTTGGAGTCGTATGTCGCTTTCTACATTAAATGATGCCGGGAGGGGGACCGCTTGGACATCCTGGCCTTTTTTTACTCCATAACCCGATCAGGATCGGCCGCTTTCTCCATCTTCCGTTCAATTCTCCTATCGCTGCCGAGATAGTATTTCTCTATAGGCAACAACTGCTCATCGAGCGTATAAACGAGCGGAGTCCCTGTCGGAATGTTGACCTGCATGATTTCCGCCGCACTCAGGTTGTCCAAATACTTAATCAGCGCCCGCAGGCTGTTTCCATGTGCAACGATAATGATTTTTTTGCCTGTCAGAATTTGCGGCTTGATCTCGCGCAGCCAATAATCTTCTACACGAATAATCGTCTCCTTCAGGCTCTCGGTTAACGGAATGAATTGATCGGGGACATCCCGATACTTCGGATCATTCCGCGGATATCTCTCATCCTCCTTGGTCAAGGCAGGGGGCAGAACGTCATAGCTCCTCCGCCATAGCATCACCTGTTCTTCGCCATATTTTTGAGCCGTCGTCAGTTTACTAAGTCCTTGGAGCGCCCCGTAATGCCGCTCGTTCAATTGCCAGCTCTTGTAAGTAGGAATCCACAATAAATTCATCGTATCCTGAATAAAATATAAGGTCTTGATCGCCCTTCTCAAATAAGAGGTATAAGCGATATCAAATTCGAATTTATGCTCCTTCAGCATATTTCCAGCCTCCTTGGCCTCATCGACTCCTTTACTGGATAAGTCTACGTCCGTCCAGCCGGTAAATAAATTGGATTTATTCCACTCACTCTCGCCATGCCGGACAAGTACAAGCTTATGCATGCTTTATCCTCTCCTTCCCTATTCCCTTATCCCAAAGACTGAACCGAGTATATGTTTCCCGTGTTCGTCTCTATTCCGTCCAATGGCCGGAAATTGAGCTTCTATGAATATCTTTACCCCACCTGGGAAACCTAACCCTGGTTTCTAATTACAACAACTTACCACCCGAGGAGGATTTACGAACATGCATCAAAACGTAAACCAGCAAATCCGTCAAATCGAGCAAACGATTCAGCAGTTGGAACAGCAAACTCGTCAAGCTACTACGATGTATCAGCAATTGATGGAGCAGGAGCAGCAAAACGCGATACAGCTGGAAGAAATCGCCCAACGCGAACGCAGAGCTGCCCAACAAATCCAATCAGCGCTTCAAGGGCATCAAACAGCCATGAACCAATATCAACAGATTTCGCAACTCGCCAACCAAATCGAGAATATGGTCAGCTCGAATGTATCCCATTTCAGCAGCCCTTCCAGCTTTGGCCAATCCGGAATCGGGCAGCGCTCTATGGGGGGCGGTCAAAGCTATGGTCAGCCTAGCTATGGGCAACAAGGCCTCGGTCAACAAAGCTTCGGACAACAAAGCAATTTCGGTCAAGGCAGCTTCAATCCATCCCAATCCGGCTCTTCTATGGGCCAAATGGGACAAGGGTCGCAAGTACGCGGCTACCAATAAAAGAGACGAAAAGGCAGACCAAGAAATTCTTGATCTGCCTTTTTGCATTAACGAGCATTCGTTACATAACACGAGCACAATTGCACTTCTGCGTGGTATAATTGGAAAATAATATTACCGACGGAGGAGAACATGAAATTTTTAATTCTCGTAATACTTTCCTGGCTCACAGGAAATGTATTCCTTTCTTTACTTATTTTTTTGGCTATCCTATACTTTTTGGACAGACGCTTCATCGGCATCTTCCCCAGTGTGACCAAGCCCTTTCGCAGATCACGACACATCTCCCGCTTACGGCAGCAGCTAGCCGTCAATTCCTTTGACGTCTCTTCAAAACGAGAGCTCGCCAGACTTCTGCTGGATCGCAAAAAATTTCAAGAAGCTCACGACCTGCTTCAAGAAGTCAAATCCTCCTCTGATACTTCGGCAGAATACTGGAGCGATCTGGGAGAAGCCCTTCTAGGAATGGGACAATTGGAAGAGGGCGAGCAGCATACTCTCCAAGCACTAAAAATTAACGAACGCGTCAAATACGGACAGCCCTACTTAATCCTTGCTTTTGCGTTCCGGGAGACGAATCCTGAAAAAGCATTGCATTATACCGAACAATTCGGTGAGCACTACTCCTCCTCCAGCGAAGCGTACTATCTGCTCGGCAGCTTGTACCAATCATTGAACCGGAAGGATGAGGCCAAGCAGGCTTGGGAAGAATCGATTGCGATTTATCGGACGTTGCCCAGGTATAAGAAGCGGGACGAACGGAAATGGGCATGGAAGAGCTACTTCAAAAAGCTTGCCCAATAGTCAAGTAAGCCGCCAGCCATCATGATATGCTCCCCTTTAGGTAGACAGGTGAAGTATAAAATCTGTTTACTAAGGGGAGTTTTGCTTTGAAGAAGGATATTGATAACTATATTCATTTTTATAATTTTTAATAGTTGCAGAAAAAAATGAAACAGCCTTAGCCCGATGGAAGCACGAGCTAAGACTGCCTAATCATTTTATTTTATTCCACGTCTGCTTGAGTGGGGTGCACTTCAGTCTATCTTTTTACTGATTTTAATATTCTTCGTTCTCTTCGGTTACGTATATACAGCGAAAATACTCTGGCCCGCCGGGGTACTTCGTAAACCCGGTCACCTGGAAGCCGATGCTGCGGAAAAAGTCGGCGCTCTCCTCGTCCGTTTCCGCCCGAATCACGGCCGGCCGCTCCATCACTAAGGCGTCCAGAATGATTCCTCGGCCATAGCCCATGCCGCGATCCTCCGGATGAACAGCAAGGTGCAGCAGCTCCATCGAATTTCCGTCACCGCAACGATAACCGATAATTCCAACATACTGGCCTTCCTCCTGAAAGGCATATAGCTTGCAGTCGGCGTCCGACATATACTGCCTCAGCGTCCGATTAAGCTCCTCTTCATCGTCTTGCGACGCATATTCGAGCAGCTCCCGAATTTCTTCGTCGGCCAATTGCGATTTAACATCTATAAGCATACTTAAAACTTCCTTCCTACTTCTCGATAACCTCGGTACGTCCATCGTCATAACCGATGATAACCGTGTGGGCAATGTCTACGAACAGACCATGCTCGACCACCCCGGTCGTAGCCTTCAGTTCATCACTAAGCTTGCCTGGCGACTCGATCTTGCCGAAGGCCGCATCAGCGATATAATTGCCGTTATCTGTTACGTAGAGCTCATCGCCGTCCATTCGCATCTCGATCGTTACATGATATCGGCTCCGCAGCAGCCGAAGCGTCCATTCATAGCAAAAAGGCACGATTTCGATCGGCAGCTTGAATTGCCCTAAATGAGCTACTCTCTTAAGGCTGTCGGCAATAACGACGAAACGGTCGCTTTGAACCGCTACCAGCTTCTCCCGAAGCAAGGCGCCCCCGCCCCCCTTAATGAGAGCCATATCCGGATCTACCTCGTCCGCACCGTCAATCGCAATATCAAGCCGATCTACATCAGCCGCAGGGACAAGCGGAATATTATATTTAGCAGCAAGCTCTTCCGAAGCCTTCGACGTAGCAATCGCTCGAATGCCAAGCCCGGCTGCAACCATTTCACCGATTTTCTCAATGGCATAATAGGCCGTAGACCCCGTCCCGAGTCCGACCGTCATTCCTTCCCTTACCAATTCTGCTGCACGGTAGCCCGCCGCTTGTTTTGCATTCATGGTTACCCCTCCTGGTCTTGTTGCTGTCTATTATGTAAAACTCATTTCACAAAATAATCACGCCTTCATCATACCAAAATATAAGCAAAAAAAGAACAGCAAGTCCGCTTGGGGACTTGCTGATCTATATTATAAATTCTCAATCGCGGCTTGAATGCCGGCAAACGAAACGTCTTCGACCTCTTTACCATTCACGAATACGGTTGGCGTTCCTCTAACCTGATAATGATCTACGAGCATGAGGTCTTTTTTTATATTAGCGCTGTAGGTTCGGTTGTCCAAATCCTTCTCGAATTTCTTGATGTCCGCTTCCGGAATGTGGGTGCGTACTAAATCGAGAATAAATGATTTCGTTGCCCAGATGTCATCCTTTTTCCCTTGCAGCTCGCTCATTTTATGATGATAAATCCAGAAATACTCCTGATTTTGCTGATACAGCGTCTCCCCGGCCAATGCTGCCAAGTTGGAATCCGGTGCGAGAAATGGGTAATCGACGTAATACAATACGGCTTTGCCCGTGTCCAGATATTCCCGTTTCAGCTCTGGTAGCACCTCTTCATTCCATATTTTGCAAGCTGGACATTTGTATTCGGAAAATTCGACGATCGTGATCGGAGCTTCCTTATTGCCGATATAGGGCTGCTCCGCCTCGTTAAATCCTTCAGGACTGAATTGAACCGTAATTTGATCAAAATTGGGAAATTCCGCTTTTACTTCCTTGGTACCCTTCAGACTGCTAAAAATTATGACTGTTATGGCAAGTAAGGCTACAGCTGCCAGTATCACAAGGCCCAGCTTTTGTTTGTGCTGCTTCACCATTGTTCCCCCCATTAACATCGATATAATCATTGATTGTTCGATTGTATAAGGGGGGAACCTGGGAATCATAGGACAGATATAACATTCAAAGTATATGTTTATGTATAAATTGTGAAATGAATACAAATCAGGACTGAGGGGCTGGACGTGCTGCTTTTTTTATACCGCCCTTGCCTTTATCCTTACCCGACCCCGGCTGAACCAACGTCAGCAGTAGAATAACTGCAATGAGCGACACACCGGCGATTGCAAAGAACATCGTCATATGTCCCGCCTTCATTAACAGCGATACTGCGGGAGGCCCTAAGGACACACCGATAAACCGCATACTTCCATAGATGGAAGTGATCGTTCCACGCAAAGATTTGTCAATGCCCTCGGTAATCAAAGCATCAGAGCTCGGCAGAACTATGCCGATGCCCGCGCCGCATACGATGAGGCAGGCGATAACGAAGTATATATTGTTAAAAAAGCCAATGCCAAAAAGGGCTCCTGTAGACATAACTAAGCCGAATACCCCGCACCACTTCATCAGCTTTTTGTTATTGCCGATCTTCTTCCCTGTAAAATAAGCGGCAAGGCATAGCGCTGCCAGCGGAATGGCCAGCACTAGCCCCTTCAATACACCGTCCAGGCCATGCTTGCTCTCAAGCTGCTCAGACAAGTAGAAGAGCACGCCAAACAACAAAAACATGCAGATACAACCGATGGCAAAAATCGCGTAGAGCCAGCGTCCTTTTTTTTGAAACAATTCCTTCACCGTACTCAAAAATTCCTTTAACGGCTTCGCCTCTTCCCTCCGCTTTGGCTCCTTCACTAGGAAGATGACGAGCAGCAGGGAGACGAAACATAGAACGGGGATTGCCAGGAACGGCACATACCAAATCCAGGCGCCAAGCAGAGCTCCCAAAATCGGGCTGAGCACTTTACCGAACGTGTTGGACGTTTCAATGATCCCAAGGCTATGGCTGACTTCCTCATCAGCATCGAACAGATCGCCAACAAAGGGAAGAACGATCGGGAATGCCCCGGCCGCACCGATTCCCTGCAGTAAACGGCCGGCCAGAATAATCCAGTATACCGTCGCTCCATCGGCGAACCAACTGGCGACACCCGATACCGCGCCTCCCGCGCCGGCTATGATCAAGCTCGGAATAATAATCATTTTTCTGCCGAATTTATCGGATAGATAGCCCGCGATCGGTATGAGCAAGATGGCGACCACCGCGTACACTGTAATAAGCATGCTGACCTCGAAAGAAGAAACATGCAGCTCGCGTGATATTTGGGGCAAAATCGGGATCAGCATCGAATTTCCTAATGTCATAATTAATGGAATGGAGGCAAGGGCAAACAAATCGTTTTTTTTGTTATCCATTCTATTTTTGCCACCTTTCAAACACACGATATGTACAACGTTAGTGTGGTTGAAAAGCGAAAATATATTCTGGTTCTCCCGTCTAAGCTTGGATATATGTCGATGGGTCGCTCTCCGTAATAAACCGGCTTGGTTCTCCGTCCGAATAGATGTGCAGCAGATGCATCGCTCTCGTGCATGCCGTATAGAATAATTTGCGTTCTGCCTCTTTGGTGTAGTTTTCATTGGAGCCATCATAAATGAGGACGGCATCAAATTCCACGCCCTTCGCGAGGTAAGCCGGAATAATATGAATGCCCTTCTCAAACGACAGCGTGGTTTTCTTGATTAGCTTGACAGGCAAATCAGCCGACAATATCTCGTGCGCCTGCTCGCTCTGCTCGGCCGTCTTGCAGATGACCGCGATCGTCTCATATCCGTCCGTCCGCAAGGCGGATAGATCCTTTCTAATTTCATTATGCAATGCGTCCCGGCCCGGCAGCACTCTAACGAGCGGCTTTTCTCCTTGGCGATTAAAGGGAACGATCTCCTCGCCTCCAGCAATCATCCGTTTCGTAAATTCGACAATTTCGCGAGTAGAACGGTAGCTCTGCTTCAGCACAATCAGCTCGCTCTCCTCTGTCCCATATAAATCGGTCAGCGTAGCGGACTGCTGAAGCACTGAAGCATGGGCATAAATGGCCTGATTAAGATCGCCAAGCGCCGTCATTCGCGCCCGAGGAAACAGCCGCTTGAGGAAGAACAATTGAAACGGCGAATAATCCTGAGCCTCATCGATGATCACATGGCGAATATCCGTATTCGAATGAAAACCTAAAACCAGCTCCTTTAAATATAGGAACGGAGTAGCGTCTTCATAAAACATTTCGCCCGAACGAATTTTGCCCACGGTCTGCAGACTGATTTCGTTCCAGTCTTCGGGCAGCGCTTCAAGCCCGACTTCAGCCGCAATATTCGGGTCTTCAAAAAGCTGTGTATACAGCTTCGTTATATCGACGAAGCGCAAAGCTTTTACCCATCGGCGCAGCGGCTTCAAACGCTCGCTGACGACCATGCGGGCGAGAATTTCCTTCTCGTTCTCATAATCGCTAAATGAGGCGCCTGCACCCCGCTGTTTATGGCGCATGCGCTGATACGCCCGCTGATAATCCTCCGCATCAAGAAGCTGAATCTGCTCCTCGACCCACGGAGCTTCCAACTCGTTTTTCCCGAAAGCGGCGATCTCTTTCAGCAGCCACTCCTTCAACAACTCGCAGCGGTTCGCCAAGGTAATGGCGGAATCGTATCCATAAAATTGGCGGGATATTTCCTCAGCGTCCACGACGACCCTGCCTTGAAAACGGATCGGCCGAAACTTCATCCCCTTCTTTTCCAGCCAGTGCTTATAGCGATTTACCGCATCGAGATACAATGAGGAGGATTTATAACGGATCCCGCTGATCCGATGGGCGTAATCCTCATCCTCCGTCCCAGTTAAGACATATTCGATTTGCACGAACGGATCCTCAAGCTGGAACTCCCTGCCCAGACGATGCTCCAGGTATTCTTGAAACGTCGTCTGCTGCATATTCTCCTCGCCAAGCTCCGGAAGCACGGTGGAGACATAGCTGTTAAACATGGGATTAGGGGAGAACAGAATCATTTGATCGGCGTTCAAATGCTCCCGGTGCTTATACAGCAAATAAGCGACTCGCTGCAGAGCTGCCGACGTTTTCCCGCTGCCGGCCGCGCCTTGAACAATGAGCATCCGGCTGCGGTCATTGCGAATAATCCGGTTTTGCTCCTTCTGGATCGTGGCAACGATGCTTTTCATTTGCGCGTCCGAGCTGCGGCTCAGCACCTGCTGAAGCATTTCGTCGCCAATGGTGACGCCCGTATCGAACATTAGCTTAATGACGCGTCCATGAATGACGAACTGACGCTTAAGCGACATCGTTCCCTCGATCATCCCGGATGGCGTCATATAAGAGGCTGAACCCGGCACTCCGTCATAATATAAATTGGAAATCGGCGCACGCCAATCATAGACTAGGAACTCTTCATCTCCCTCTTCCAGCAGAGAGGCGATTCCCAAATAAATCGCTTCCTCTTCCCCACCGTCCTCGGCAAAATCGATGCGCCCGAAATACGGAGATTGCTGGAGCCGTTTCATTTTCCCCAGAGCCGCCGATGCATGAAGATGGCTTCTTTCCCGGTCAGATAGAACCTGTGACTGCTGCCGCAAGCTCGTCGAGGTCTCGCCAACATCGTCCGCTTCACTGAAGTTGACCGTTACTTCATCCCAGAAGTCTCTGCGCATACCAACGACGTCTTCCCGAACTACCATCACTTCCTGTTCAAGTCCACGAATCCGCTTCTCGATTTGATCAGCTACATATTCGACGCGCCGCTGTTCCTCCTGCCAAGCCTTATCCGTACTATTCAATCATGATCGCCCCTCTACATTTACTCAACGATAGTTCCATCGTTAATCCCTTGCCTCAGCGGTATTGACAAACAAATCAATTTGTGATAAGATTGATATAGAATTACCATGCCTTTAACATTTTATTTTTCAGTCCATTTTTCATTTTAACCATTTCTCGAAAGAATTTCAACAGTCCCCCTGTCCGAAAGGATAGAGGGACTGTTTTTTTATTAGTACATTAGTTCATGCCTATGACGAAGAAGATGCCGGCATGTCGGAATGATCGGCAAGCCGGTTTAAGCGCTGCAACTGATGACCGTATTCATAAATTTCCGCAGAAACGATAGACAATCGGAGTATGCCCTCTCGCTGCTCAGCGTAACGATCCAGCATGCTTCGCTGAAATCTGTCATTCTCCTGCTCGAACCATTCCGCCTCCCGAGCATTTGGCTTCAGCTTCCCCTCAAACTTTAGCATAATATGCTCATGAAATTTTATGAGCTTCTCTAAATGCGCATCGAACTCCTCATTGACCTCCGGTGGACGAGGCGCCTGGAAATAATGCTGTTCGATCGCATCCAATACTCCATAGCCTTTGCGAAGCGTTCGCAATATTTGCTTATATACGACCAACTGGCGGCTATTGCTGAATTTAGGCGTTTTTAATTTTTTCTGGTCTTCTTCCATCATTTTATAAGTGTCGCTAATGGAACTAATCGTGTCTTCAAGCTCCCGCTTCTGATTGCGGAATACGTTCTCCTTCATTTCGCTGGAGATCGCCATGCGGAGCAGAAGGGATAGCTGCTCAAATGTCTTCTTGGCCTGGTTCTCGTATTGCACCCTTGGCTTGGGTGGAGATACCAGAATATTAATGACAAACGCGGAAACAATTCCAACCAGAATAAGCGTAAACCGGGTAAGGGCAAATTCCCATTGTCCCGATGCCTCCATAACCGCAACAACCGTTACAAGCGTAACGCCGATCGTCTCGCCCATCTTTAGCCGGATGCAGATCATGATCACGAGGATACATACCAGGCCGACCGCAATCGGTTCGTTGGAAAAAATTGCGCCTCCTGCCATGGCGAGTACGGCACCAAGCGTATTCGTCTGCAATTGATCCCGCAAATATCGCCATGAGCGGTAGATCGACGGCTGCATCGCAAAGATGGCAGCAACCGCAGCGATGACGGGCGATGATAAGTTGAACCAGAAGACTACATAAAGAGCTAATGTTACTGCAAGTCCAGTCTTAAGCATTCTGGCCCCGAACGTCACAAAGATTCCTCCTGTTCCCTTAGGCTTTCCTTAATTCATTTTTACCCAATTCATCGAGTAATTCAATTTTTAGCTCATTTTAAGATAACCTTTGACTTTTTGGTCAAAACTATATGAGAGAAAGACCCAATCATTCTAAACGATGAGGTGAAAAATGTCTATGAGACAAATATGCAAACTGCTGCTTAAAGGATGTATGGCCTCCGTAATAGCGGTTGGCGGGTATGCCGCAGCCGCTGAGGCGGTACTTGCCTATAATGAGCCAAAAGCAACCCTGGAGGTTTTGCCCCATAATTCAAAGGAACAGCACAAACCGCCGCATCATCACAAGGGCCATGTTCGCGGAGGACATATTGTCAAGGATACAGCTGAATTGCTGGGAACAGAGCCGAAGGTGCTTGTAGAGGAATTAAAGCAAGGCAAATCACTGCTCCAGGTCGTCCAGGCACGTAAAGGCTGGAGCGAAGCGGAATATGTGCAGAAATTGACCGTAATCGTCACAAAAAATATCGATGAGGCTGCTGCTGAAGGCAGACTAAGTAAGGAAAAAGCCGAAATCATGAAAACGGAGCTTCCTGTGAAGCTCAAAAAAATCGTTAACCGCACTTGGAACAGCCCGACCAAAGGACATCCTGTTACCGAGTATCGCAACAATACGATTCTATGGCATACAACTGAATAGAACGCATCCGAAATAAAAAAATAACCTCGCCTTCCGGCGAGGTTATTCAGGATTCAGCCTTTGCTCTAAGAAATCGGAAGGCCGCAAGCCATACGCTCGAGAGCTCAATCAACGATCCGATCCCTTCAATGCTATCTTCTTCTTGCTCTTAGGTCTGACGGATAAATTCCCTACGGGAACTTCTAAAATATCAAGCAGGAATATGAAAACCGGCACGCCGACGATCAATCCCCATACACCGAAGAAATGCTCTGATACCAATAAAATCATAAACGTGTAGAAGATAGGCAAATGCGTCTTATTGGACATGAATTTCGGGTTGAGGAAGTAGGCTTCAAAGGCATGAACAACCGCAATCATGACCAGAACATAGACAATTTTGACCAATCCGCCTATTTTGAACGCAATGGCACAAAGCGGTATCAAGGAGATGATGACCCCCATCACCGGAATCAATCCGAGCAGGAAGATCATAATTCCGATGGCAACCAAGTTCGGAAAGCCAAAGATCCAAAGAAAGATCGTGGACAAGATGGCGTTTACGGTAGCGATCAAAAATTGAACCTCGATCACTTTTCCGAAGGAAGTCACGAATTTTCTGCCGAAATACTCAAGCTCC
Organism: Paenibacillus lentus; assembly: GCF_042714055.1. Classification (GTDB taxonomy): domain Bacteria; phylum Bacillota; class Bacilli; order Paenibacillales; family Paenibacillaceae; genus Fontibacillus; species Fontibacillus lentus_A. Next base: position 628,346 of record NZ_JBHGVC010000002.1, on the reverse strand, counting down.
GTAAAAAGAAATGCTGCCCGGCTCTCTTTGAATTTCGAAGTAAATTTCGCTACCTTGTCCTTCTCCAGCAGAAAGAACAAGCTTAAAATGATCGCAATAAATAAATTCAGACTCCACTTTCCAATATCCGATACGGTTTTAAGCAGGAAATTAAAGCTGTCGCCAACATATTTGGATAAATCGATTTCCTTTAAGGAATCCACTAAAAAATTCAGCAGGACATTGTCCGGCAAATTTGTCGGGGGATTATCATAAAACGAGATAACCTGATTGACGAGGTCGTTGAATTCCTCTAAAAATACGGGAAGATAATAATACACGGTAGTTATAAGCAATGTTAAAATCAAGGCATATATGAACAGAATCGTAATACTCCTGTTAATTTTTACGACTTTATCTACATTGCGCGTAATGAAATTATGGAGACGGTTGATTAAATAGGTCAAAATAAATGTGATCAGCAGCATGTTCAGCATGCTTCGGGAAAAATAGAGGATGAGTATGACGAATAGTAAAGCAAGAAACCTGCGGAAGCCCGCGATTTGAAACAGCTCTTTAAAAAAAGTCATTATAAGCAACCTGCTCCTTTGATTAATCTATCTAATGATGTATGGGACTTACGGCTATAATTCGATCCCTTGAATCAATCTTAAGTCAGTATACAAGTGAAAAGCAAGTAAGTGAGAATTCTTTTTTCGTAAAATTACTGTTAAACGTCAAACAGTCCTGTCCAAAATCATTTGGGCAGGACTGTTGATCATTATTATCTATAGCTGGAACAGAACGGGCTGGACGCATACCGGCTTCGATATTTGCGCAGTTTGCCCCGTAAACTCCAACTTCCCTGTAGCTTGATCTATCCGGAACACGGCTAAATTATTCGCATCCCGGTTTGCCGCAACGAGATAATCCCCTGTAGGCGTTAATGCGAAGTGACGCGGATGCCCGCCTTCACTGGATATGTGCTGAACCAGGATCAGCTTGCCGCTAGTCGGATCGATGGCAAAAACGACGATGCTGTCATGGCCCCGATTAGATCCGTACAAGTATTTGCCGTCGCGGGAGATCGCCACCTCCGCCGTAGTATTCTCTCCTGTAAAGCCTTCGGGCAAGGTCGGCACCGAATCAATAACGGAGAGCGTTCCGGCTTCCGCATCAAACGTATACAACGTTAGCGACGAATTGACTTCGTTAATGGAATACAGCCATTTGCCGTTCGGATGGAACGCCAGATGGCGAGGCCCCGCTGACGGCTCCGTCTTCACGTCACTGTGATATACCAGCTTGTCGCCTTCTTCATCCAGGCGATAAACGAAGATTCTGTCCAGCCCTAAATCAGCGACAAGCACATAGCGGCTATCCGCGGTAAACAATGCAGAATGCGGGTGCGGCCGGTCTTGACGAACCGGGTCTGCACCTTGGCCTTCGTGCTGCCGCTCATCTGCTTTCTCGCCAACAAGCCCGTCGTCAAGCAGACGAACCAAGCCGACGTTGCCGCCATGATAACCGGAGACCACGACGTAACGGCTCTTGGGTTCAAGCTCAATATGGGACGTCGACGGCTGCAGCGTGAATGCCCGGTTCAATTCCGACAGGCTTCCTGCGGACGGATCAATGGCAAAGCTGACGGCTTCCCCAATCCGTTCTCCGTTTGCCGTCGTCGTTTCCGAGATAGCATACAGCTTCCTTTGATGCGCATCGACTTTGAGAAAGGTCGGATTTTTTAGTCCGGCTGCTTGGCCCAAGCGCTTAAGTTCACCCGAGGCAGGATTCATCTCCACGACATAAACTCCCGAATCCGCAGCCTCGGCATAAGAGCCTATGTATAATAGTAGTCGTTGTTGTTCTGACACTATGGTCACTCCTTCTCTATCGTATCTTGTCTTCTTATTCTTCCGTACTTTCGGGCAATTGTCCAGCCCGGCAGAGGATGAAAATATTTTAAATATAGTCTAAACACTATTCAAACCTCAAAAAATATGTTATACTGCAAGCGCTTCCACAACATCATCTAAAGGGGGATTTTGGAATGATGAATGTCGGACTAGAGGAGAAGGACGTCTACGAGGCCCTCGATCCACATGACGCTTATTTCTTCAAGGTAGGAGGTCACGGCTTAGTTTGTTTTCACGGCAGAAACTACAGTATAAAAAAGAGATTATCTGCTGATCAAACGTCAAAACTAACCTCAGACTCCTCATTTTACCGCGTAAGCACCAACTGTTACGTCAACTTGCACAAGGTTACGGAAATCCGGGACAACGTATTACTGTTCAGGGATCAAATTCACGGCATTAAGACGATCAATGTGCCGAGAAGAAACTTGGAGCAGATCAAACGCCTCCTTCCTGAGCAGAACCAAAGTGTAGCTGAAGTCGGTTAATCTAACGATGCATTAAAGATGCCAAGCAAAAAGCAGCCTGCTGCTCACCGAAGGGTGAGATCAGGGCTGCTTTTTTGTATATTTCGCTAACGCTTGCTGCTATGATATCGCCTTACTTCGAGGATTTCAGGTAGAATCTCGCAGATTCCTCCCAGATTTCACCCGGTGCCAGGCTGAATAATCCGATTTCATCTGCAGGCAGATGAACGTGAGGCGCATTCACCAAATTGATTTGCGGCTCCGGGCAGAAGAATCCTTCCGTCCCGCCATTATTCCAGATCATCCACTGCTTATAGGAGGTTCCTACATCATAAACAAGCGTCAGGCCCAGCTTGGAATCGGTCAGCTCCATGCGGTTTCTGCCATTTTGCGGCACGGCCGTATAATGGTTATCCAGCGAAGCGAAGAATGGGAACACCCCTTCATTCTTCATCGCTTCTTCCTCTGCGGTCAACGGCAAATGCTTGCCTGTCGGCAGCATCCGCTCGTTAAGCTCCCAGCGCTCGCCAATCGTAAACTTCATCCGGTAATCGCTGGCTTGGCTTCCCGCTGCGAACGGAGCGTTAACGGCAGTATGGAAGGCTAACAGGCAGGGCATTTCACCTTCTCCGTCGTTTCGTACGAATACATGCTGCGCCAATCCGTGCTCACCCAGCGCATATTTCAGCCTAACGGTAAATTTGAAAGGCAGGTAACGATAGACTTCATGCGCTTCATCGACGCTGACCTTCACGGTGACATAGCTTTCCTGCTCCGTGTGGCCGAATTCCTCTACCTGCCAAGGAATCGTATGTAAAAATCCATGCAGGTGGTTTCCCGTAGCTTCCTCATTGACCGGAAATTGATAGGTCGTGCCTTTCCAAGGGAACTTGCCATCTTCATAACGATTAGGTGGGAACAGAACAGGAATTCCATATACGCCCGGATTGCTGCGGAAATCATCCATCTCTGTCTCGCCCGGCTCCCGCAAAAAGCGGAAACCGCTTTCGTTGTCCCGAAAAGCAATCAAATTGCCGCCAACGTTCGGTACAAGCGCGGCTTCGTATTTTCCCGCCTGCAGCCAGATGGCCTTCTCACCCTGGTACATGCCTTCATAAGCTTTCAATTGTGTCATTTGATTATCTCCCTTCATGATGAGCAAGTAAATATAGTATCTATCAAACCAGGCCTTACATCAAGCATCCCGCAATATCCGCCTGCCGAGTACGAGCGCCAGCACGATCATCGCCGTGCCCACGGCAAGCTGCATTCCGAAGACTTGAATCCACTTCGGCCAATCGACAATCCATTCGTAGACCTTGCCGCCGAGCAGAGGCCCAAAAAAAGCGGCAACCCCTGTAATCGCCGAGTACATGGCCATGTACATCGGGCGTTCGCTCTTCGGCGTATCCCCGATCATGAAATTGAATGCCAGCTGGTTAAAGCCGCCGACGCCGATACCGAATAACATATGGGCAGCAAACAGTACTGGCAGCTCCCGCGATATGGACAGCATGCCCCAGGTCAAGATCGAGGCCGCAATGATCGGCAGCGTCCAGAACAACAGGCGCCGGTTACTGTACCTCGCGTTCAAATTTCCCCAAATGTAGAAGCTCCCCATCATCGTTAACGTTTGAGAGACGTTCAGCAAGGAAATCGTCTGGTAATTAATTTTCAGCAGTTCCAGCATAACGTAGGAGTATAAGGGCACGACCAGATTTTGCAAAAACAAAAAACTGGCTAGGAACAAGGTCGCTTTAATAAAAGAGCTGTCCCGCAGCGGCTTGCGCAGCATCGGCAGGAACTTGCTCTCCACGGAACGCTCGAACGTAACGTCCGGGTAGAACATGAACATAATAATATTGGCTATCACGCAAACCCAAACGATAATATACAAATATAAGAAGCCCTGACTTTCCGGAAAACGATCCAGAATCATGCCGCCGATGAACATCGTCAGCGTTCCAAGCGCATTCAGGAAGGTATTTCTGATGCCGAAATATCTGCCCCGTACCCGTGCGGGCACAATATCGCTGATGAGCGAGTTCCACAGCATGGCTCCAATCGTGTTGAACAGGAATGCAGCCACATAGAATCCTATGAATGCGCTAACCCAATACGGCTGAGGAAATAAAAACGGGACAAGTCCTGTAGATGCCCATAGAATCCGGTGCAATGCTACAAATAATACGAGCGCCCATTTCCGGCTCGTTAGCCGTTGAATCAGAAATGCCACAGCGATTTGGGCAATATTCACAAAGGTCGTAATCGCCAGCACAAAACCCAATTGTCCGGACGTTGCTCCTAAATACAGCAAATACCCCGTTAAAAATTGTCCGCCCAGCAGGGTTTGAAAAATGACGGCAGGAACACCTTCCCAGGTCGCAATAGCTAGGTTTCTGCGCTGCAGAGACGTCTTGCGTCGCGTGTAAAATTTCAGTTTAAAGATGTCCCTCATGATGACACTCCTTCTAATTCCTACTACACATCGCGAACCTTTTCATATCCTACATGTCCAGACCGAAATTCTCGCCAAATCCAATTATTCGGCAGATCACTCCTTTATCCCGTGATAGCAGCAAAATTTCCATTCGTTCCAAATTAACAGTATAATAAATACATGGATTTCTTGCCATACACTTTGTATACATAATGAGGAGAAACAGAGGAGATTTTGCATGGATGATTTGAAAAAGGCCTACGAACAGCTCGGTCTTCCCGAGAACGCTTCCAGAGAAGAGGTGGAGCAAGCTTTTGATCTGGCGCTCCGCAAGTCCCGTTCCCGCAAGGGAGCCGACGATACGGACAGCGAATATGAGCGCTCGCTTCGAGCCTACAAGTTAATCACCGGGTATGAGGATCAGCGCAAAATTGAACAAATGAGTCAGGAAAGGTTCGCTAAATGGGGTAAATTCGCCGGTACAGCGGAGAATATCGACGACTTCTTTCGCATTTACAAAACGAGGGTCATCATCAGTGTCATTGCGGTCATCGTATTGATATTCGGAATCAACGCCTTCGTGGATTACCGTGCGGAGCAGAAGCGTATCGCTGCGCTGCCCCCTCTTGATCTATCCATACTATTTATCGGCAATTTTGCGGTTGATGAGGCAAACAAAGGAGAAGAAGCGCTGGAGCAAGCGATATTGGCGCAATTCCCCGAGTGGAATCGGGTCGACTTGCAAATGACATACGTTCCCGAGCAGGGCGAGATGGTATATCGGCAAAAGGCGATGGCTGTGATTGCTACCGAGAAGCCTGATTTATATATCATCGACAAGCCGACCTTCGAGTGGATATCCGGAGGCGGCGGCTTTCGAAGCCTGCAGGAAGAGAGCAACGGCGTGCTAAGCTCCGTGCTTCCCGATGAAGCTGCACTCCGCGCCCAAGCGGAGGAAGACCCCGAGCCCCAGGTGTACGCGATTGATTTGACATCCAGCGAGCTTACGGAACAGCTTCCTCTCGCCAAAAAGGAAATGATCGCCGCAACGGGCTGGGGTGAAGAGCGTCATGACAATACGATTCTGTTCATCCAACGTTATTTGGAGCATATGAAATAGCATCATACAAGGGGCACGGAGCGATTTCACCGCTTCGTGCTTTTTTGGCATGCTTTTTACGATTGATTTATCCCGAAGGTTCATTTATGATAGTTCCATAAACGCGCGTTTACAGAAAGAGTGATTATCATGCGGAGCGAAGATATCGCTAAGCTGGCCGGGGTATCGCGAAGTACCGTATCCCGCGTCATCAACAACTATCCTAACGTCCCGGAGGCTACCCGGGCTAAGGTGCTTGCGGTCATTGAGCAGCATCATTACGAGCCGAACAGCTTTGCCCGCGCACTGGCCGGGAAACGGACGGACACGATCGGGCTGTTTGCCATCAGCATGAACGAGAAGGAAGATGCACGCCGCATTTACCAGAACAGCTACTTTGCCCCCATCGTCGATCTCGTGGTCGATACGGCCAACGCCCGGGGATTTTACGTGCTGATTCATACGGTCTATTCGCCCAATGATTTTCAGAAGGTCAAGCAGGCTTTTCAGCAGAAACGGATTGACGGCGGAATTCTAGTCGGCACCCAAAAGGACATCGAGCTCGTTCGCGAAATGTTGGGGCAAGGCGCCCCGCTTGTCCTGATCGATTACGACATCTCGGAAATTACGGCAGAGCGCCTCGACAAGAATCATTTGGCCATCGTCAACTCGATGGATTATGAGGGCACGGTTGAAGCAATGGAGTATCTGATCGGGCTCGGTCACCGACATATCGGCATCATTCAAGGACGGATGAATACATTTTCCGGCCGGGAACGCTATATGGCTTACGAGGACACGCTGCGGAAGCATAATTTGCCGATTAGAGACAGCAGTATCCTTCAAGGCGATTTCCTGAAGGATCAAGCCTATGCTGCGGTGCTCGGCCTGCTTGACTCCGGTGAAGAGCTGCCCTCCGCCCTATTCTGTTCCAATGACGACATGGCGATCTCGGCCATGGAAGCCTTTGCGGAGCGAGGCGTCTCTATACCGGAGGATCTGTCCATCATCGGCTTCGACGATGTGCAGCTTGCTGCCCGCATTCAGCCCAAGCTGACCTCGGTCAGCCTGCCGATTGAAGAAATGTCCAAAGCCGCGGTGGATACGATCATTCGCCTTTGCAGCGGCGAACAGACAGGCTTCAGCACGCTCAGCTTTCCGACTCGGCTGATGGTCAGAGACTCCTGCCGTCCGATTTCGTCAAAGTAGCAAAATCTAGGCATCACAAGGCTCCTCTCTATACGAGAGGATGCCTTTACACTAAAATAAACGCGCGTTCACAAAAGAAAGGAGCCATCTTCACATGAAATTCGGAACATTTGACGATCAACGCAAGGAATATGTCATCAATACGCCAAAGACTCCTTATCCTTGGATCAACTATCTCGGCAACGAGGAATTTTTCGGCTTGATCTCCAATACTGCCGGGGGATACACATTCTATCGCGATGCCAGGCTTCGCCGGCTGACCCGTTACCGCTACAACAACATCCCGATGGACACAGGCGGGCGCTATTATTATCTGTACGATAACGGCGACTTCTGGACACCAGGCTGGATGCCGGTCAAACGCGAGCTTGATTTCTATGAATGCCGCCATGGACTGGGCTATACCTCCATTACCGGAGAGCGAAACGGCATCTCCGTTACGCAGCTGGCGTTCATTCCGCTCGGATATCAAGGCGAAGTGCATCGTTTAACCGTCAAAAACACCGGCAGCGAAGCAAAAACCGTCTCTCTCTTTTCTTTTGCAGAATTCTGTCTATGGAATGCGCAGGATGATATGACGAACTTCCAGCGCAATCTGAGCACCGGTGAAGTCGAAGTGCAGGATTCCGTCATTTATCATAAGACCGAGTATCGTGAACGCAGAAATCATTATGCCTTCTACTCCGTAAATCGCAGCATCGATGGATTCGATACGGATCGCGAAGCTTTTGTGGGCCTGTATAACGGTCTTCATGAGCCGCAGGCCGTCGCCTCCGGCAAAGCAACGAATTCGGTGGCCAGCGGCTGGTCTCCGATCGGCTCGCATGAAGTGAGGCTGGAGCTGGCTCCTGGAGAAGAGCAAAGTCTGATCTTTATTTTGGGATATGTAGAAAATGAAGAAGACGAGAAATGGGAAGCCCCTGGAATCATCAATAAAAAACGGGCACTGGCGATGATCGAGCAGTTTGCGGCCGATGAGGACGTCGATCGGGCGATGCAAGAGCTTGCTTCGTATTGGGATGGCCTGCTGTCGAAATACCAAATCCAGAGCGACGATGACAAGCTGAACCGGATGGTCAACATTTGGAACCCCTACCAGTGCATGGTCACGTTCAATATGTCCCGCTCCGCATCGTACTTTGAATCAGGTATCGGGCGCGGCATGGGCTTCCGTGATTCGAACCAGGATTTGCTTGGCTTCGTTCATCAAATTCCGGAAAGAGCACGGGAACGAATTCTTGATATTGCAGCTACCCAGTTCGAGGACGGCAGCGCCTATCACCAGTATCAACCGCTCACGAAGAAAGGAAACAACGAAGTGGGCAGCGGCTTTAACGACGATCCGCTTTGGCTCATCCTCGGAACGTCTGCTTATATAAAAGAAACCGGGGACATGAGCATTCTCGACGAGCAGGTTCCTTTTGACAGCAACCCGGACAATACGGCAACCCTTTTCGAGCATTTGAAGCGATCCTATTACCACGTCATTAACAATCTCGGCCCTCACGGACTACCGCTAATCGGCCGCGCCGACTGGAACGATTGCCTCAATCTGAACTGCTTCTCGAAGGAGCCGGGCGAATCCTTCCAGACGACAGCCAACATTGAAGGACGCGTAGCGGAATCCGTCTTTATCGCCGGACTATTCGTATTCGTGGCTCCAGATTACGTGAAGCTGTGCCGTCAGCGCGGTTTGGAGGATGAGGCCGCCGAGGCTGAAGCTCATATGGAAGCCATGCGCAAAACAACACTAGAGCACGGATTCGATGGCGACTGGTTCCTGCGCGCTTATGATCATTACGGCGAGAAGATCGGCAGCAAGGAAAACGAGGAAGGACAAATTTTCATTGAGCCGCAAGGGATTTGTGTCATGGCCGGGATCGGCGTAGAAGAGGGTCTTGCCCAAAAAGCGATGACCTCCGTACAGGAACGCTTGGATACAAAATACGGTATCGTGCTCCAGCAGCCAGCGTATTCCAAGTACTACCTGAACCTTGGGGAGATCTCTACGTACCCGCCGGGCTACAAAGAAAACGCGGGCATCTTCTGCCATAACAATCCTTGGATCATGATCGCGGAAACCGTACTCGGCAATGGAGATCGCGCCTTCGAGGTGTATTCCAAGATCGCTCCGGCTTATTTGGAAGAGATCAGCGATATTCACCGTACAGAGCCTTATGTATACTCGCAGATGATCGCGGGGAAAGATGCGGTTCGCCACGGGGAAGCGAAAAACTCCTGGCTAACGGGAACCGCGGCCTGGAACTATGTCGCGATTACGCAAGCCATTCTTGGAATCCAGCCTGACTTTGACGGCTTGAAGGTCGACCCGTGCATCCCTTCCGCCTGGAATGGATTGCAAGTGACCCGCGTTTTCCGTGGAGATACGTTTGAAATCTCTATTAAGAATCCGAATCACGTGTCCAAAGGCGTGAAAAGTATCACGGTCGACGGCAAGACGATCGCAGGAAATGTAATTGCCCCGATCGGCGATGGCGGCACGCATCGCGTGGAAGTTGTTCTTGGCTAATCTTTAACCCCTTGTCAAGGGATGTGCCGATTCGCTAAAACCAATAGCCCTCCGTCCTTATCCGGGACGGAGGGCTATTATTGCCTGCTATGCTGAAGATTACGGTCTCGCCGCGACCACTTCGATTTCAACTAAGCCATCCTTGGGCAGCCTTGCCACCTGAACGGCACTGCGAGCCGGATAAGGCTCGGCAAAGAACTTCGCGTATACTTCGTTAACGGCGACGAAATCATTCATATCTTTCAGAAATACGGTCGTCTTCACGACATGCTCCATCGCATACCCTGCTTCCTCCAAAATTGCCTTCACATTGAGCAGCGAGCGTTCCGTCTGTTCTTCCACAGTCGGCGGGAATGCGCCTAAAGCATCCATGCCAAGCTGCCCGGATGTAAACAATAAATTACCGAAGCGAATCGCTTGCGAGTATGGCCCAATCGCGCCTGGCGCACCTTTCGTTGCTACTACTTGTTTCTCTAATTGTTGTTCCATTGGTGTTCTCTCCCTATTTTTTTATTTTTCTTCGTCATACTCCTTCAGCATCTCTTGCTGCTGCTCCGGCGTAAGCTTGGCAATGCCGATACCTGTAAAGCCTAAAATGGTGGCAAAGATAATGCCAGTCCAGCAAAGCACCGCCCAAGGCAAATAATCCAGTGTGGCGACACCCAATGTTCCTGCCATATAAGCGCCTGCGGCTGTCCATGGCAGGATCGGCTCGATGATCGTCGCCGAGTCCTCAATCGTCCGCCCCAGGTTTTTCGGATGCAAACCGCGGCGAATATAGGCTTCCCTCAGCATTTCACCAGGCATAAGAATGGATACCTGTCCATTGCTTGTTACTCCAATCATCGTTAAACCGGTAATGATGGTGGCAACAATGAGCGAGCCTGTTTTATGAACGAATTTTAGCAGCTTGTTCACGATCAGCTCCAATGATCTCGTCAAACTAATCGTTCCGGCAAACGTAATCGCACTAAAACAGATTAACAGCGTGCCCATCATGGAGTTCATCCCGCCTCGGTTTAGGAGACGCGGAATATCCGCAATGACAGTTTCAGGATCGAAACCGCTCACATGCACCATAGCAACATCGAAGCCGTTGATGACTGACGTCACGACATCATGCAGCGTGAAGCCTTGGAAGATCATCGCGTTAGCCATCGCGAAAAAGGAAGAAAACAGCATGACTGGAATCGTAGGCTTCTTTGTGATTGAGCCATACAAAACGATAATTACAGGAACCAGCAGCAGCAAATTCCAATCAAAAATCGTATCCAGGGTCGACATGATCGTAGCAACCTTCTCAGGCACTACTGCGCCCGCTGCATTCGTGTTCAGCCCGGTAATGACATACACAATGCTTGCGACAAAGAACGATGGCAGCGTCGTGTACAGCAAATGGCCGATATGCTCATACAAATTAACGCCTGTAGATAAGGCAGCAATGTTTGTCGTATCGGAAAGCGGAGACAATTTATCGCCGAAATAAGCTCCGGCAACTACAGCACCTGCCACAGCCGCCAAGTTGACATCCATCCCGGCCCCTACGCCCATAAAGGCTACCCCGATCGTTCCGGCAGAGCCCCAAGAGGTTCCTGTACAAATCGAAACCACGGAGGTGACTAAGAAAGCTGTAATTAACAAAAATTGCGGGTTAATAATTTTCAAGCCATAGTAGATCATCATCGGAATCGTTCCGCCAGCCATCCATGCTCCGATCATAAAGCCTACCGTGATCAAAATCAGAATCGCCGGCATCGTCTTTGCGATCTTCTGGGCAATGGAATCCAAAATATCATTATAGCTATAACCAAGCATGATGGCGATTACGCCGGCAACCACTGTAGATACGATAATTAGCGGCTCTGGCGGCAATTCGAACATGACATAGCCCAAGCTAAGCAATAGAACCATGGTTATGATCGGTAATAAGGCTAAAAATAGAGTCGGTTGTTTCACATTAGGGTTTATGCTCTGCTTACTCATGATGTATTTCCTCCTAATATTAAGATATTAAGTTTTTTTCAAAGGATAGGCTGCAGCTATACGTTCGAGCGCTTCCTTCAGCACGCTGCGAGGCGCGGCTATATTTATACGAATAAAGCCCTCGCCGTCTGCTCCGAAGGAGCTGCCGAAGCTCGCGCTGACCCTGGCCGTTTGTTCAATCCACTGCTTTAAGCCGCTCTCCGCCGTATCCACGGCTCGGCAATCGACCCACAGCAGGTAGGTGCCTTCCGGTTTAATCACAGATAATTCCGGCATATGCTCATGGATAAACGCACTGGCATAAGCAATATTCCCAGTTAGGTATTCACGTAATTCTTCCAACCAGTCATCGCATGCGGTGTATGACCATTCCAAAGCCGGCACTGCAAAGAAGGTCGGGTTATGAATACCCGCTTGCTGCAACCCTTGCTTAAACCGCTCTCTTATCGTTTCATTCGGAATAATGATATTGGCAATTTCCAAACTGGCCAGGTTAAACGTCTTTCCTGGAGAAGTACAAATGACGGAACGCTGGGCAATCTCCTCTGACAGCTTGGCAATAACGGTATGCTCATGTCCTTCATGGATAAAATCGGCATGAATGTCATCGGAAACAATAAGCGCATCATACTTGATGCACAAGGCCCCGATTCGCTCCAGCTCCGTTTTTGTCCATACGCGTCCGACCGGATTATGCGGAGAAATCAACAGTACAATTTTTACCCCCTGCTGCATGCGCTGCTCCATATCTTCGAAATCAATTTCATAACGTCCATGATGGAATTGCAGCGGGCTTTCGATGAGCACACGGTTGTTTAGCGTAACCGCTTTGGCAACAGGCTGATAAACAGGTGTGTGAATAAGAATGGCATCGCCCTCATTCGTGAACTGCTGAATCACCAGAGATACGGCTTGTATAATCCGTGGGCAAAATACGATCCATTCCTGAGGTACGTGCCAGTGATAGGAACGGCCTAGCCATGCCTGAACCGCACTGAAATAGGAAGAAAACGTATCCGTATAGCCGTAGATTCCATGCCTTGCCGCCATTTCAAGCTTCTCCACCACGATTGGCGGGGCTTTAAGATCCATATCGGCAACCGATAGAGAAATCATGTCGTTCCCCATTGATTCCACCATGCCATCCCACTTGGCGCTATTCGTACCTATGCGTGAAACGACTTCATCAAAGTTGTATTTCATCATGCTCCCTCCTTGGTTTCTTTCATCATCATCTCTATCATTTATCTCAGTTTTTGCAGGTAACGATATACTGTAGGCTCAGAGATCGAAAGCGCACTAGCGACCTGGGAGACGCCTCCCTTGAGAAGGAACACCCCCTGCTCATTCAATTCCTTCACAATTTCAATCTTCTCATTCGAAGATAGACGGTCGATAGGCAAATTCACTTTACTGAGGGAATTCGCGATGATGTGCTGAAGCAAATAATCCACATTGCCTTGCAAAAATTCGGATTCCTGCAGTTTCTCCTCAGGTATTGACTCCATAGGTACAGGAGGCGTAAGCGAACCTCCCTGCAGCACATGGCTGATCCATTCTGCCGCAACCTCCACATGCGTAATATCAATGTTCAGACACATCAAGCCAACGAGCTTCCCCTGAGTATCTTTAATGAAATAAGTGGAGGATCTGAATTTCTGCCCCAGAGGACCCGTAGCCTTGTAATTGACAATATACTCCTGGTCCCGATAGGCTTCCCCCTTCAATATTTTCAGTACAAGATCCGTGGAGCTGTCCCCAATCTTCCGGCCACTGATATGCCCGTTCTCAATGAAAATGATCGAGCGCTCAGGATCACTGATATCATGAACGACCACTTCACACTTCGGCCCGACAATGGCCGCAATAAAAGAAGCTATCGGAAAATAAGATTCGAGCAGCCGCTGATTTGCAGTCAATGGTATCCCCTACTCTCACTATTTTTGATGTAATGATAATAATATTCTTATCTTGATAATAATTTATTATCTAATTTGATCATAAAACATCTCTTAAGCGTTTTCAAGTATTTTTTAGTATTGGACACCGAAAAAATTCAGATGCGATGGTTAAATATCCAAGTTATCTCGATTTTACCTGTATCTCGGAAAATCGTTATATCCGCTTGTCCTTTCGGATGATATAATGGGTTAAACATCCTATTTCTTTAAGGAGGGTATCATTCTTATGTCATGGTTCAACAGACTTCCCCTCGGCGGAAAAATTTCAGCAGCATGTTACTGTATCGCCGCCCTATTCGGAATACCGACGCTGATTATTTTCATTTTACAGGGCCACTTATTGACGGGGATCGTCTTGGTTGTCGTTCTGGGAGCGCTCACCATCCCTCTTACTCGGTACGTTCAGAAAGCGCTTACGGAATCTTTCGATGACATCTCTAATGCTTCGGCTAAAATTGCCAAGGGAGACTTCACAAGCCGCATCCATGAATCTGGAAGCATGGACAACTTAAGCCGCTCTTTCAACAGCATGATCGACAGACTCACGAAAATTCTTCAGGAGACTTCCGACATTACTCGCAAAGTGATGGATTCCAGCCGGGCAATTTCGGATAGAAACGAGGAGCTCATCCATGTTATGGGCCAGGTAGCCCAATCTTCCAATGAACTCGCGATAGGAGCCAATGAAATTTCCGAGGACGTTGGCGGGATGACCGACTCGATCCGGCAGATCGAAGAAAAGGTGAGCAATTATACCGACTCTACCCGGGAAATGAATGAGCGTTCCATTGAAACGCTGGAGCTGGTCGAGAAGGGTCGGGATTCCGTATCCAGGCAGGCGGAAGGCATGCGCCGCAACATTGATGCCACGCAAAAGGTAGCGGAGTCGATCAATGCGCTCTCCATTAATGCTAAAGGCATTACCCGAATTACGGCTACGATATCTGAAATCGCGGAGCAAACCAACTTGCTGTCCCTTAACGCCTCGATTGAGGCAGCCAGAGCCGGGGAGCATGGCGCGGGGTTTGCGGTCGTCGCTCACGAGGTTCGCAAGCTTGCAGAGGAATCCACGGCTTCAACAAAGGAAGTATTCAATCTCGTACGCGGCATCGAGAACGACGTGAAGCTGGCGGGACAGAATATCAAAATTAACGAAGAGGTCGTACAGCAGCAAAATCTGATGATTCGGGAAGCCGAGCAAATCTTCCAGCAAATCGTTCAGAGCGTCCATTATATTTCTGAGCAAATCGCGGCCTTCTCCAAGGAAAGCGAGAGTATGCTGGAAAGCGCTCACCATATTTCTCAGTCGATTCAAAATATTTCGGCCATTACCCAGCAGTCCGCAGCAGGTACGGAGCAAGTATCGGCATCCATGAATGAGCAAATCCAATCTATTCACAAGATGGCCGAAGAAACGGAAGCCATGAAAAATGCCGTATTCCAGCTGCAAAAAACGATACATATTTTCAAGTTCTAGTTGCCTGTTTTTGCATGCTAATTGCTTGTCGGAGCCAATAAAAACGAAGAAGCCATGGTCAATACCGGCCATGGCTTCTTTTTATTTCAATATTTTTTAATTCGTAACGGCTCTTAAATGCAGGACTCTGCTTTCGAAATCGCCCTGAATGGAAGTGATTGGCAACCCGGCTCCCATCAACCTGTCGCCGCCGTAGACAGTATCCGTGTCTCCCAACCGGTAGTCCAGCATCGGATCGAGGCCTTCCAGCTTTACGCGTTTTAGCGGCCCGTTTGGCTCGGCGAGCACATGGAAGTAGCACAGCAGCGCCTCCCTGCGATCCTCGCTAACGAACATCCATGACGTCTCGTTGCCTTCAAAAGGACTCAACAGGCGATACATGTCTCCCTGCTGCACTAGACCGCGAATTTCCTTGTAGCTTGCGATCTGAGCCTTGGCTATTTCCACCTCTTCCGAAGTAAACGTCGTCAAATCGAGTTCATAGCCGAAATTTCCGGACATGGCGACGTCTCCGCGGAATTCCAGGGATGTCGTGCGGCCGACCTGATGGTTCGGCACTGCCGATATATGGGCGCCCATCGTGGAGACTGGATAAACGATACTCGTGCCGTATTGGATTTTCAAGCGCTCCACGCCGTCGGTGTCGTCGCTCGTCCAGGTTTGAGGCATATAATAAAGCATCCCTGGATCAAAGCGCCCTCCGCCCCCGGAGCAGCTCTCGAACAGAATATGCGGGAACTCGCTCGTCAAGCGCTCCAGCAATTCATATAAGCCTAGCATATAACGATGTGCCGTCTCCGCTTGCCGTTCAGCAGAGCTAAGAGCAGAACCGATCTCCGTCATGTTGCGGTTCATGTCCCATTTAATGTACGAAATCGGAACATTTGCGAAAATATCGCTTAACCGCTCATATAAATACTCCCGGACATCCGCCCTGGACATGTCGAGAATCAGCTGATTGCGCGCCTCGGTTCTGCGATGATTCGGAACATGCAGGCACCAGTCTGGATGGCTGCGGTATAAATCGCTATCCGGAGAGATCATTTCTGGCTCGAACCATAGGCCGAACTGCAGGCCGGTTTGCTTCACCCGCTCCGCGAGATCCTTCAAGCCGTCCGGCAGCTTGCGCCGATCCTCAATCCAATCGCCCAGCGAGCAGTTATCGGAATCCCGCTTGCCAAACCATCCGTCATCCAGCACGAACAGTTCAATGCCGAGCTCGCCGCCCTTCTTCGCAATAGACTCGATCTTGTCGGCATTGAAATCAAAATACGTGGCCTCCCAGTTATTGACGAGAATTGGACGTTCCTGATCCCGATGCACACCCCGGCATAGTCTAGTACGGTACAGTCGGTGAAACGTACGGGACATGCCCCCGAGTCCTTCGGTCGAATAGACCATAACCGCCTCCGGCGTCTGGAAGGATTGACCCGGTTCCAGCTTCCAGGAGAAATCAAAAGGATTGATGCCTAGCGAAACGCGCGTCGTTCCATATTGATCCACCTCGGCCTCCGCAACGAAGTTGCCGCTATAAACCAAGCTGAAGCCGTACACCTCGCCTTGACGCTCGTTTGCCTCGGGACGCAGGAGCGCCAGGAAAGGATTGAACTGGTGCGAGCTGGCCCCTCTTCGGCTGTTGATTCCCGTAACCCCTGGTGCAAGTGCTCTTCGCTGAATATGACGTTCTCTGGCCCAGGCTCCAGATAAGTACAATGCATCATAACGGGCATCCGGAAGATCGACCGAGGTGCTTAGTGCCCGCTCCAGCCGCAAGGGGGCAGCTGCCTCGTTCGACAGCTTGGCCGATCTTGCAATCGCGCTAAACTGCTCGAATACCGTGTAATTCAATGTTACGGTAAGTCCCGCCTTGGCGTCATGCAGTACCAGTTCTAACGTCTCCGCCTCGCTCTCCTGCTCGGCATACGTAGCTGGCAGCCCCTCTAAGGCTGGTTTGCCGGCAACGATCCGGTGGGATTGATATGCCAGCTCGGTAATGCGGGTTCCATCAGATAGCTCGACCTGGTAGGCCGGGTTTCTGAAATCGCTTGTACCATACTGCGGGTACTCCTGCGGCAAAGTATCCAGCGAAATCGTCTTGTCGTCTGGAAACGGGTTGGGGCAGAACGAGGAGCGTTCCACCCTGTACAGCAGATCGTTCAAATTGCTTCCGTGGCGAAGCTGAGGGCCAAAATATACATGTGCAGGCATGCCCCGCACGAGTTGAATGACGTAACTGGTTTGATACGATTGCAAATGAAAAATACCTGATCCTTCGTCGTAGTAAATAGGCATTCCATATCCTCCTATCAATAGCTGATATCATGTATTCTACTATGTTCAGCTTGTTACGTAACGTCAGTAAAGTGATATTCTATATGGAATTTTGTGTCCTATTTTGAGTTTAGCGATGCTTACGAGTCTTTCTCATCACGGTCATCCACATGACCGGTCGGCCCATTAGCCTTTTCGGTCTGCTCGGCTTCGCCAGGCAAGTCGACTGTATTTTTGCGATGCAGGCGGTATTCTCTTGCTTTAAGCACACGCCTGCGGTGCGCAATCCAAATTGGAGCTGCAATGATGCCTAAGAGCAGCAGGATCGGCAGCGCTCCAGACAAAATTACGATGAGCCATTGGAAAACCGTTGCTATTGCTTTCAGACTGCCATCCAAAGCATTCCACGCTCGATGTCCCAGCGGTTCTGTCCCTTTGGGCGACAGGTTGGCCTGCTTCGTTTCAGGCTGGTACAGTCTGATCTCTACCGTGGAATAAGCCACATTCTGGTCAATGTACCGCATCCGTCCCCGTATTTGCTCAATTTCCGTCTGTATGCGTTCCAGTTCATTGGCAAACTCGACCATCTGGCTGCTCTTCGTTGCTTCCTTCAAAAACTGCAGGTATCTGGATTCCATCGCCTGCTTCACTTTGAGCCGCGACTCCAAATCGACGTATTCCTCTGAAACGTCCTGTCCCTGCATGCTTCGCTGCAAGGATTCATGCTCTAGCTTTTCCAACTGATCCAAAAATGATGAAAAGCCGGAAGACGGCACCTTTAGGATGATCGTCCCCCCTTGCTCATGCTGCGACTGATTTTCAGTGAACTCTACAATATAGCCGCCCGATATAGCCACGAGATTCCTTATCTCCGACTGAGCCACGCCGTAATCCTTTACTTCCAATACGACATTGGCCCGATAGATCAGCTTTTTATTCAACCCGGCAGGAGCATCAACCGCTTGAATGCCTTGGCCTGCTCCAGAGGGCTGTATCTCCTCCCTAGCTTTTGGAGTGGACAGCTGCTCACTGCGAGCGGCCTCCTCGCTCTCCGCCGGCATGCTTTGCTCGGATGATGCAGTCCTGCTTGAATCCGCATTCATACTTACTGATTCCGAACTGGCAGCAAAGCCGCCGTCTGCTTTACTATCGGCTGACCCGGCGCTATCTCTTGCACTTCCGCAGCCGCCCAGCACTAAGGATACTGAAATTACCCCCATACAAAATATGGACTTCCATTTCTTTGTCATATTTGTAACCCCCTTTGCTCCTTCGGACGTTTCCATTGTCTGGAAGGTTGCAGCGGGTGATTTGTTTTTTGGAATCTTGCGCGGTGTACCGCTGAAATAAAAGAAAAGAGGCACAAGCATAAGCCTGTTCCTCTTTTCTTCGTACCTATCCAATTAAAGGAAAACAACCATGGACAGGATAAACATGAAGATAACGCCTGCAATCATCGGAACCGAGGTTCTTTTTACAATAGCGATCGGATCCGTTTTTACTGTGCCGGCAACGATCAGAACCACGGCCGCAACCGGGGATACTGCCCGGAACAGGTTGCCCGAAAGACCCATAGGAACCGAAATCGCAATCGGGCTGATGCCCGCCGCATCGGCTAATGGAACCATCAGCGGCACCATGGCAAAAATCAAGGCGGTACCGCTGCCGCTAAGAATAACGATCAGCGCCGTTATGGCTACTAGGATGAGAGGCAGAACGAAATCCAATCCGTTGCCTTGAATATTTTGCATGGATTGCTGAAGCGCATCCACCAATCCGATGGATTTCAAACCTGTAACGAATACGGAAGCTGCAACCAGCAGGGCGACGATCGGCACCGCTCCACCCATTCCTTTAAAGAAGGATTCCGTTTTATCCAGTACGCTTCTGTCGCCTTTATGGCGAATGACCTCACAGATGATAGCGAGTACGAACGAAACCAAGGTCGCAACCTCTACGCTGATCTCTATCGCATAACCCGTCGAAATCTGAAGCGCGTAGGTACCTAGCAGCAGAATAATCGGGAAAATCGGCAGGATCGCATACACTGTTTTGAATAGCTTGCCGCCCTGAATGACGATGTCTTCCTTGGCTTCATGGTTCTCCTCGGCTCCACCTTGCAGATGGCTGGCTTTCTTGTCCATTCTCTTCTGCCAGTAATAATGAACCAAAGCGATAAAGAGCAAGGTTGGAATCGAGACAATGGCATGATATCTGAACACATAGTCCGTTACCGTTAAATTAGCGAAGAGAGCATGCTTAGCCAATTCCTCGGCGATCGCGACGTTGTCGCTGCCGAGCGGTGTAGGAACGATGGTCGCGGACGTAGCAATCACTGCCGCGGCAGAGAGCGCCGACATGCCCGCTTTTCTTAAAATCGGAAACAACGTAGCGAGCAAAATAATGGCCAAATTAGACGCACTAGGAATTACGAGTGACAATAAGTTGCCCAGCAAAAATACGATCGGAACTAGAATATAGGCGGATTTAATTTTGGAAATCGGCTTTGTTAAAGCGTTGACGGTCACTTCATTAGCTCCGATGGAGGACATATAAGCCGTGTATCCTCCGAGCAGGAGGATGATAAAGCCGGCCGCCGTAAAGGTCTGCTTAAACTGCGTAATTATCACTTGAAGCGGATCCAGCCAAACCGAGCCCGTCGACGCAAAATCCTTGACAGCGATCTCATTGCCCATAGCCGTACTAACCAGAATCAGAATGATCCCCATGAGAAAGAGAGTGATTTTGATGTCCATTTTTTTGATTAACATGTAGATAACAATAAGTACAGCGATAATCGCTGAGCCATACATGACTAAATTCGACCCCATAAATGGTGTTCCTCCCTAAGTTGCAAATTGGGTGCATATTGAATGCAGGGTTGGTGCAGATCAGATATAGATCAGTAGCGATTCAGTTATAGAATTAGTTGCTGCTTAGTTGCACTTGCTTAAGCTTTCCATGAACCACTTTTTGAACATTTGCGGATCGATATCGACGCATACTTTGGCATTGTTGTCTTGGCCCAAATAACCTTTCAAATCGACAACCGTACAGCCAGCCGTCAAGGATCCGTTCAGTTCGATATCCACGAAGGTATCGACCACGGTGAACATTTCAGGCTGAAGAAGATAAGCCATAGCGGAGCTGTCGTACATTTTCAATCCTGTCTTCATGCTGCCGCCTCTATATTTTTGGAACAGGGAATAGATCATTCTTCCGGTCTCGTTCATGTCCTTCAACTGCTCACTATCCTCAGGGTAAACAAGCGCCTTCAATCCAACGTCAAGCCCAACCATAACGACAGGCAGCTGGCTCTGGAATAAAATTTTTGCAGCTTCCGGGTCGGCATAGATGTTGAACTCAGCCATGACTCCGGCATTGCCGCGAGCCGTTGAGCCGCCCATGAGAACAACCTCGGCAATTTGCTCCTTGACTTCCGGGTACATTTTCAACAGAAGCGCGGCATTCGTTAAGGGCCCGATTAGAACTAAGGTCATAGGCTGTTCACTCTCCATAATGACCCGATACATGGCATTTACTGCATTTTCCTTCAATAGCAGTTCTTCCGTCGGTTCCTCAAAGTCATATCCGTCCATTCCCGTAGAACCGTGTACATTGCTTGCATCGATCGGTTCCTTGATTAACGGTCTGTCAGCGCCTAACGCTACCGGGATATCCTTCTTAAAAAATTTCAGCAATTTCAAGGCGTTTAGCGTGACCTTATCCAGTCCCACATTACCTGCTACGGTCGTAATTAAGCGTACATCCAATTCCTCGCTGTATAGGGCGATAGCTAAGGCAACGGCATCATCAATTCCAGGATCTGTGTCGATAATAATTGGTCTTTTAGTCATTTGATTCGTCCTCCTTGAATAAATTGTGCTACTTCTTCTTCCGTCGGCATTCCGGTTTGCGCTCCGAGCTTCGTAGTCGATAAAGCAGCTACGGCATTGCCGTAGCGGCACGCATCGCTAAGTGACATGCCTTGACTTAAAGCAACGGCCAATCCGCCATTAAAGGAATCTCCTGCTCCGGTCGTATCCACGACGTTGATTTTATAGGCAGGAACATTCAGCTCCTGACCTTCTTCTATTATTGAAACTCCCTGGCTTCCCTTCGTAACGATGAGCTTCCCGCTAAGATCCTGGTCATGAAGCTGCTGCTTCAATACCATTTGCTCATGCTCGTTAGGGGTAAGGTAATCCACCTGCCGTATGATTTCTGCAGGCAGCTCCTGAATCGGAGCCGGGTTAAGAATGACGGTGACTCCGTTCTCTTTCGCAATCTCTACCGCTTTTTGCACACCTTCCAATAGTATTTCCAATTGAACAAGAAGAATATCACTATCCGCGATAACTTCTCGCTTGGACTCTACAAAGGCCGCAGTCACGTGATGGTTGGCCGCCGGTACGACAATAATGCTATTGTCCTGGTTGTAGACGGTGATCGTAGCCGTTGCCGTATGATCTGTAACCGGTTCCACATTGGATATATCAACACCTTCATTGCTGAGGTGCTGTATGATGTCTTGACCAAAGCGGTCATTGCCGACGCAGCCAATCAAACGAACATCTGCTCCAAGACGGGCTGCGGCTACCGCTTGATTGGCTCCTTTTCCGCCGGGATTCATTTGAAACTGCTTGCCTAGGAGCGTCTCGCCGATTTGGGGCATTTGAGTTGTAATGGTGACTAAGTCCATGTTGATGCTGCCAACAACAGTTATTTTAGGTTTCCGCTCCATTCCTGTCTCTCCTTTTAAGTCGATTCTCTCTCTATCAGCTTAACGTCTAATATTTGATAACTCTTCTGATCTACCGTCTGCTGCTGCTCCATTAAGCTGACCAGCAACTTGGTCGCCTTCTCTCCCATTTCATAGATGGGCTGCTCTACCGTAGTGAGCTCTGGCGTCGTTGCTTTAGATAAACTGATGCCGTCAAAACCGATAATGGCTATATCCTCGGGCACCTTTTTTCCAAGCTGATAGGCAGCTTTAATGGCACCAATCGCCATAATGTCATTCGCCGCAAAAATCCCGTCCATCTCAGGGTGTCTCTGCAGCAGCTCAAGCGTCGCTTGAATGGATGACTGCATGTCATATTTGCCATCCGCGATGTATGTCTCGTTAAACCAAGGCTCCTGGCCAACGATTTCCTTATAGCCTTCGCAGCGCTCCTCCGCATTGATGACGCTGCTGTTTCCTTTAATGTGCCCAATCCTGCTGCGGCCTTTACTCTGCAAAAAGCGCGTAGCCATCATGGCTCCCTTCTTATTCTCTACAACAATCGTCGGCAGTCCTTTGCTAATCACTCGGTCGATACTAACGACCGGAATATTAAGCTGTTCGATCTGGGCCGCAGTCAAAGTATTGGAAGAAACAATAATACCGTTTACATATTGCTGCTGCAGTATGTCCAGGTAGTTTTGTTCCTTTTTCTCATCTCCATCTGAATTGCAAAGAATAACATTGTATCCCAACTGGATTGCTGTATCCTCGACAGCTCTTGCAAGCTCGGGAAAGAAGGGGTTCATAATATCGGGAACGATCAAACCGATGGTGCTGGACTGCTTCTTGAACAGACTTCTTGCTACCTCATTCGGCTTGTAATTCAGCTCTTTAATCGCCTTTTCTACCTTGATTCTTGTATCCTGGCCCACGTATCCGCTATTGTTCAAAACTCTGGATACAGTCGCTACGGATACGCCTGCATGCTTGGCAACATCTTTGATTGAGATCATCTTTTTCACTCCATCTCATAGGTAACCGGTTACACACAAAATATACCCCGTAATGAGACAGAAGTCAACAAGTTTTTTCTTCGCAAGCGGAGTGCAACCCTATGAAATCCATAACTAACCTTTCATCCTCTTTTCACATGCTTGCATCCTCGTTAAGGTATACTATTTTCCGAAAACAGAAGGAAGATTTCTTTAAGAAACTGAACCAGCCCTTATCCACCAATCGGACAAGGGCACTCACTCACATATTTTTCAGCTTGTAAAACTCGCCTTCCCTGCTCAAGAGCTCGTCTGCTTTTTGGCTTAAGATAGGTATATTGAATCAGGCCAGACACGGCTAGAGTTAAGTATAGAAATTTTCCTATGTTATCTCTATGAATTTCCGCATCGATAGCCGTATTACAACGCAAAACGGCTTGAGCCTCATGGCCCGAGCCGTTCCTATCCTACATTTAATCCTGATGAGTACTATCCTCACCTCTATGCCGATGGGACGCCTTGCTTTCCGTTTTGGATTGCCGCAGCTTATCTGCCTTTTTCCTTGCTTCTTCCACTCGTTCCCCCTGTTTCATATAAATCAAATTCATTCCAATTGCTCTTTATTTGTTCGATCTGCTTCCGCATACTCGTGCCTTCCAATTCGGCGACAAGCAAATATGTAATCCCTAGAATTAATGCGATTGTACTAAGAATGATAGGGCCATTTCCGATATAGCTCAGCATATCGTTGAAGTGATCTGCGTTCCAGATAGATGAGTTGGATCCATAAATCGCTGCAGCCAAATATCGAATGCCGTATAGCAATGCAGCGATCATAATCAGGAGCATTCCTGTAGTTCTTCTATGCATCATTTATCACCTCAGTATATGTATGTAATTCAGCAGCGATTATATGACTTCAATAAATTCTTCAAGATGATCCTGGACATATCCATTCATCCGTTGGATCGTTCCAGGAGCATGGAGATTATACAGAGAGAAAGATTCGTCAATCTCATACCGTAGTACAGCATCATGATCCAAATCGGCCGCAAGAGCCTCCCGCCACTCCCCGTTTTCCAGGCGGTTACGTCTCTCTACAATGTCCTCCAGCTGCTTATAGACGACAAGCATCTGTTCATCCCGCAAATATTCCATTCCTTGCAGGAGTGCAGGCCATATTTGCAATTCTCCCACGTAATAGGATGCGAACCAATAATACTGTGCCGGAGACTCCACATGATTGTGAAATACATAGAACATGAATATAGCCTTTTGTCCGTTGTTCAACTGCTCGAACAATGTCCCCTTACTTTGTGCATCTTTGCCGCGAATCTCCTGCGTGTATGGCTCAACAGACAACCAAGCCAAATGATGAATTTCCCAAGAACACAGCTCCGCTAAAGTCAGCTTGAGTCGTCGCATCACAACCTCCTTCGGGACTAAGCAATGTATGCCTATATCCTCATGTCACAATTTTACAAGTAGTTACTTACTTTATACAAGGGACTTAATTCACACTATTATTCATGCTTTTCGACAAATTAAATAGGAAGACAACGAAAAAATCCCGCTATCTTCCTAATTAAAGTTGCAATTTTAATGAATTTAGCTGTTATATCTTCATCCGCTGCAGTCTCAGAGCAATCAATACGACAGAAACGGAGCTCAGAGCCATGCTGCTCCGGCAATCCATGGGGCTAATAGCCCAAGTGCAGCTATCGGAATGCCTAATGAATTGTAACCGAGTGCCCAAAATAAATTTTGGCGAATATTGTTCATCGTTTTGCGGCTCATACGTTACTGTAGCCCGTTCCAATGCGAAATTTACATTCGCCTCTTGAACACCTTCAAGCCTGCCAAGACCTTTCTCGATCCGGCTAGCGCAGGCAGAACAAGTCATCCCCGTGATCTGCAAAGAAATTGTATTCTTCGCTGATTCCATCGAGCAACACCTCATTTCTATGAGCCATGCCGACTTATAGCTCTCTTCCCCGAACAGCATGGTATGTACTCTATGATATACCCCAGTAGGGTATGTGTCAACCGATCATTTCGTCCAGCTCCGGGGGTAAGCGGTGCAGCGTCGCTTGTTCATAGCCATAGGCCAACCGGATCAGCGTAGGCTCGCTAAAGGCGGTACCGACAAAGGTTACACCGTGCGGGCCTTTCGTCGAATAACCTTCCGGCAATATTATTCCATTCGAGACAAAGCCGGCCGGAACGGTAACTGAAGGATACCCTGCCCGAGCAGCAAGATCGTTTACATCATCATCCCCAAGGATAAGCAAGGCATCTAAATGATACTGCTCCAGGGCGGCATCGATCCCTTGTCTACCCGCCAATTCGAAATTTCTCCGTTTACTGTCTAAATACGCCTGCTCTGACAAGGTGCCGCTCGTCCGGTTAGACCAAAGCAATACATCCTGTCCGTATTTTAACGCAGCTTCCGCATGCCGTTCGTTAAATTCGATCACATCCTCTAGGGAGCGCACTGTCACGGTTTCCGGGAGTGTTCTTAAATAGTCATTCAAATATTTCTTGAATTCAAATTGCAGCACATTCGCATCCCATTCCTGGCCCTGGCAGGGAAGCTCCACCGGGTCGATAATCGTTGCTCCCTCGGATTCAAGTATTTGAATAGCTTGTTCGACAATCGCCAATCTCGCTTCGTCCAGATGACGGTAATAGTAACGGGGAATGCCGATACGAGCTCTTGCCAGGAAGGTACGATCAAGAAAGGGCGTATAATCCGAAAAAGCCAGGCGATTTTCTGACAAGGTGGCAGCATCCCTCGCATCTTTCCCGGTCAGAGCACCTAGAATAAGAGCGGCATCAGCAACCGTTCGTGCCATCGGTCCCGGCGTATCCTGCGTATCGGTTAGCGGGATAATGCCAAACCGGCTGATCAAGCCTACCGTCGGCTTGATTCCGACAAGGCAATTTTGGCTGGCCGGACTAATAATTGAGCCGGTCGTTTCCGTTCCGATCGCTGCGGCAGCAAGGTTGGCAGCGACTGCTGCTGCCGAGCCAGAGCTCGAGCCTCCGACGAACAGCTCCCCTGGGCCATAAGGATTTAACGTTTGCCCGCCTCGCGAGCTGTAGCCTGCCCACATCGTGCTCGACATAAAGTTCGCCCACTCCGTCATGTTGGTCTTGCCGAGAAGAACAGCACCGGCAGAACGCAATTGAGAAGCAACGGCGGAATCCTCCACCGGGATCGATTGAGCCAATGCTATCGATCCCGCACTCGTATGGGTTTGATCATGCGTGCCGATATTATCCTTCAGCAAAATGGGGATACCGTGCAGCCTGCTCCGACTCCCCTGCTCCTTACGCTCCCGATCCAACGCTTTTGCTATATCCAAGGCTTCTGGGTTCACCTCAATGACTGACCTTAATCGCCGATCATAGCGCTGAATTCGCTCTAAATATTCGGCAACCAATTCCACGGAAGTGATTTTTTGCTCCTCCATTGCCCGCTGCATCATCTCAATGCTTGCTTCGACGATCCATTCCTTTAATTGAACACTCATCATATGTTCCCCCATTCATTATCATTTGCCGCAAGTCTATTCTAAAGATGCAAATCGATAAGGCCATTCTACCTTTCCTTATTCTGAACGATCCGCGGATATCAGTAAAGCCAAGACGAATATAGCCGCTCCCGCAAGCTTGGCCTTCGTCTCCAACTTTCTCTTCATGGTTACCCTCCTTTACATGTTCCTCCCTCTTCTATAGCCAGGCAAAATATGAAGCTATCGATGAATGTTTTCAAAAATGTTTACCTATGTAAACAAATATAGTTACATTTAAAATATTTTCTTTCCCTTCTTTTTGTCAAGAAATAAATTCCAATTCCCCCGATGATTATTGTTTAATTCATTTAAAAGAAATAAATATTGTACATATGAAAATCCCATATATTCAATGTTTAAGGCCAAAGCAGAAGCTATGACTTTCATTATTTTGCCCTAGGGAAATAAAATTGGTCTGTACAAATATTTTTTCCGGTATTATAATACTCTCTAAATTGTAAGAGGAGGCGAATCGTATTCAGACTCATTTCGCAACCCGCAGGAAACAAATAAAATGGCAAACGGCTACACTTCTCCTGCTGGCAATTACGCTTGGGCTGACTATGGTTGCAGCTTGTGCGATCGGACCGATCGGCATTCCATTTCGAAGGACGATAGCTGTGCTGCTGTCATCCATCGGCCTTCCCTCATTCACCTCTTATACGGATAGAGAGCTGCTGATCATAGCTGAAATGCGTTTGCCGCGAGTGCTGGCAGGAGCATTGGTAGGGGCAGCGCTTGGGGTTTCCGGCGGCGCAATGCAGGGATTGTTTCGCAATCCGCTCGTCGAACCGGGTTATGTAGGGGTTTCCAGCGGAGCCGCTTTAGGTGCGGTGTGCGCGTTATATTTTGGCTGGAGTCAGTTCGGTCCCTGGACTCTCCCTTTATCGGCCTTTCTAGGTGCAGTTATAGCCGTCATGATCATCCTGGCTGTTTGGCAGCGGAATCGTCATAAATCCATCGCCACATTGCTGCTCCTCGGCATTGGAATCAACGCCCTGCTGTCCGCGGTGATCAATATGCTAGTGGCGAGCTCCAACAGCGAGCAAGAGCTGAGGAGCATAGTGTTCTGGCTGCAGGGTGGCTTGGAAGCACGGACATGGCATCATGTCCAACTGATAGCTTTGCCTATTTTAGCGGGGTGTCTCGTTCTTTTTGCATTCGGACGCGATCTTAACGCCATGCTGCTCGGTGATGAGCAGGCGACCCATGCTGGAATCAACGTGAACAGGATGCGCCCATTGCTGCTAATTCTGATCTCCCTCATGACGGGCTCAGCCGTAGCTATAAGCGGCATCATCGGCTTCGTGGGCCTCGTTGTTCCGCATGCCGTTCGTCTGGCTACCGGCCCGGATCACCGATTCCTGCTTCCTGCCAGCGCGCTCGGGGGTGCAATTTTCCTCATCTGGGCCGATCTTGCTTCGCGGATGATTCTTCAGCCCGTCACTCTTCAGGTAGGTGTCGTATGCGCGCTTGTCGGCGCTCCTTTATTCATCGTTCTAGTGATGTCATCCCGGCGTGGAGGTGCTCTAAAATGAACATGCTTGATTATCGCGGAGTCAGCGTCAATATTCAGGGGCAATCGATTCTACGGAATTTATCCTTTCAAATCGGTAAAGGACAATTTATCGGATTAATCGGACCGAATGGAAGCGGAAAATCAACCCTGCTGCGCACGATGTCGGGATGGATTCCCCGCGCTGAAGGGCAAATCAGCATCGCCGGAAGGCTTTTGGAAAGCTATAAGCGGAGGGACATTGCTCGTCTAGTTAGTTTTGTGCCCCAGGATACCGTGGTGGATTTCGACTTTTCGGTACGGGATATTGTCATGATGGGGAGACATCCTTATATGTCCCGTTTCAAGGAAGCATCTCGCGAGGATCTACTCGCTGCAGAGCGAGCTATGTCCAGAACGGAGATCGCCCATTTGGCCGACCGCACGGTAACCAGCCTGTCCGGCGGTCAGCGGCAGATGACGTTCATCGCCAAAGCGCTAGCCCAAACCCCGCGGCTGCTGCTGCTTGACGAGCCGATCTCCGCACTGGATATACGGCATCAATTGCACACGCTGGAGCTTGTCCAGCGTCTAACCCATGATGGGCTGACCGCCGTGGCCGCCCTTCATGATCTCAATTTGGCAGCGCGATACTGCGATAAACTCATACTGCTGCATCAAGGCCGAATTCTGGGCATCGGCACACCAGAGCAAGTGCTTACCCAACCAGCGATATTTGACGCTTACAAGGTGCATGTCGAGCTCCAGCGGGATCCCTGGTTAGGCAGCTTGTCGGTAACCGCAATCGGCAAAGCTGTGCATTCTCATGCGGGTTTGCTTACACAGCAACTATAACTTTACATGGAGGTCATGAAGTAACATGAAGCTTACTAGGTTAAAGCAGGTTTGCGGCGCATCAATGATCATTACCGCGATTACCGCGCTAGGCATCATATCCGGCTGCAGCAAGGAGAATTTGCCTTCAGGATTAACTGAACAAACACCGGCTGCCAATGCAGCTGATAGCGGAACAATTGCAGCTGATCTAAGGAAGACACAGCTATCGGATGAGCAAACGAGCTATCCCCTTACGCTGCCCATGGACGGCACTGACGTAACTATTCCTAATAGGCCTGTGAGGATTGCTGCCCTATCGCTGGATGCGGCAGAGGCGGTTCTAGAGCTGGCGGATCCTGCGAGAGTCGCTGTATTAACCCGCAGTGCCGCAGATTCAGATTTGGCTTTCAATGCAGGTAAGGTGAGCGGAGACATCGTTCAAATCGCCGGAGCGACATCCCTTGATCCCGAGAAGATTATGTCATATAATTCAGATTTGCTTATTATGACCAAAGGGCATGAGAAGGAGAAAGAGGCTTCGCAAATGCTGGAGCAGGCTGGAATCCCTTTAATTAGCCTCGATGTATGGGATACGTTCGCGAAGATGGAAGCGAACTACCGCATCCTGGGTCAAGCGCTTGATGAAGAAAATTCGGCGGAGCAAATTATTCATGAAATAAACCATAAATTAGAATCAGTTCGTCAAGCTGTTGCCGGTAAATCCCAGCCAACGGTCCTTGTGATTTCTCCAGTCGGCCCGGGGACAGGCCCCTTTCTAATCGGTTCATCCAACATATCCTACGAGATCGTCAAACAGGCTGGAGGGAACCATTTAGCGGATGCGCTATCCCTGACCCGAGCGACGAAGGCCACCATGGAGACGATCATCAAGGCAGATCCCGAATATATTATTCTGCTTCAATGGAAGCAAGGAGACGATGCTGATTTACAAGAGCTAACGGAGGCTGCCGGCTGGTCAGCGCTCACAGCGGTACAGAATGATCAGGTACATACGTTGACAGTTAAACAAATGCTGTACCCGAACCGATACAATGCCGATACCGTCAGCGAGCTCGCTCGATTGTTCCACCCGAATGCCTTCTGAGTATTCCAAAGCAACGATAAGGAGAGAGATGTATGAGAGCCATACTGCTAATGTCTTACTGCCACTTGGCATCAATCGATGACATAAGCTCGTTCTATCATCATTTATATCATGGCCGAATTCCTGCCCCCGACGTCATGGAAGATGCCGTCAACCGCTACCGCAATCTGGCGAAGCCAGATCCACTGGGCTCTACGACGACCCGTCAAGCCAGAGCGCTGGAGAGACGGCTTACGCTGCGCCTCGGAGAAACGATTCCTGTCTATACAGCTCACAAGCATACGAGCCCTTTCGTTGATGAGGTCATGGAACGGATCTTAAGGGATAAAGTGACGCATTTGTATACCTTGCCGTTGTCCCCCCTCTACTCCAAGACGGGAACCGGGAGCTATCAGCGAGCTGCCGAGCAGGCTCGCGATCAGCGAAATGCGAATTTAGCCATCACGCATATTCCCGCTTGGCATCTTCACGATCGCTTTGTTGAAGCGCTGAGTACCCGGCTGGTCGAAGCGCTCCGCTGGATTTCCGCAGCGAACCGGGAACGGACGGTCGTCATTTTTACCGCGCATAGCAAGCCTGGCCTTCCCGCGCCTCACCGGGATTACATCGCGGCCTTTACTGAACTGGCGCAGGCAGTCTCCCGCAAGGCTGGCTGCTACAGTTGGAAGCTAGCCTATCGCAGCGGCGGCCCCGCTCCACAAAAATGGCTCGGGCCCGATGTACTTGACATGATGGAGACCACAGCCCGGGAAGGTGCAGCCGCCATCGTGATTTGTGATTTGCTCTCGATGACGGAGAACATCGAGACTTTGCAGGACTGCAGAGTCGACGGACTGCTCAAAGCGCGGGAGCTAGGGCTGGAGTTTGCGAATACGGAATTTTTGAATGACGCAGATGATTTTATGACGGCGCTCGAGGAAATCGTGCTCGCCCAGGTGCTGTATGAAGCGCAGCAATAGACTTTGAGAGAGCTGAAATGCTAACCAAAGAAGCCCTGCCACTACTGTGGTCAGGGCTTCTCATTTTTCAAAATTCCCCGTTGAATTATTGCGGATTTGTAGTCCAAATGCCAGCGGTTTTCACAAACACGCGCTGCGGCAGCTTCAATGTCGCGAGTGCCAGCTCCGCCACGTCCTCCGGCTGCATCATCCGATCCTCGTCACCGATTTTAAGCCCCGTGTTTACGGCAAGCTCTGTATTCACCGTACTTGGAGTCAAAGCGACAACGCGGATGTT
This sequence comes from Paenibacillus lentus, assembly GCF_042714055.1. Taxonomy (GTDB): domain Bacteria; phylum Bacillota; class Bacilli; order Paenibacillales; family Paenibacillaceae; genus Fontibacillus; species Fontibacillus lentus_A. The sequence continues at coordinate 597,045 of NZ_JBHGVC010000002.1, read as the reverse complement.
ATTCTTCCGAACCTCCTGCATCACTGCCTCGGTCAAACCCATGACGGCAAATTTGGAGGCATTGTATGCCGATCCGGTTGCAAAGCCTCTTTCCCCGGCTGTAGAAGCTATATTGATAATATTGCCTCGATTTTGAGCAATCATCGTAGGAAGTACGGCACGAGTCATATAATAGGTTCCCATAAGATTAACCTGAATGATTCGCTCCCAATCCCTCGGATCCATCTCGACCAGCTTGCCGAATTGGGCAATGCCCGCGTTATTGATCAGAATATCCACACCGCCAAGCTCTGCCGCAAGAGTATTTACCGCTTTCTCCGCCGCTGCCTGTTCGGAAATATCCGCGGAAGCGATCGCCACCTTAATATTATACTGCTCCTTAAGCTCCGATTGCAGCGCCTCAAGATCCGAAATCGTACGAGCAATTAATCCTAAATGAGCACCCTCGTTAGCAAGCGCCTTAGCTATGGCTTTACCGATCCCTTTCCCTGCACCAGTGATGATAGCCACTTGATTGTTTAAGCTCATTCTACTCATCTCTCCTTCCTATCCGAAACAGAATTCAATTGATTAGTGATTCCACGTTCTATTATAGGCGAAAGGCATGTCATATAACAAATTATGGAACTTCTAACTAGGCCATATATTTCTGAATATTCGATCAGATGGCGCACTTCTCGATTTCAAAGCCAAGATCTTCGATCATTTGGTGATCCTCATTCACCTCTTGGCCTCCGGTAGTCAAATAATCGCCGACAAACCAAGAGTTCGCTGCATAGAGGGATAGCGGCTGCAAGTGTCTCAAACTGGATTCCCGCCCTCCTGATACGCGGATTTCCTTACCCGGACAAATGAAACGGAATAAAGCCAGTACCTTCAGCGCTTGCATCGGCGTAATCCTTGCGGAGGATTCCAGCGGGGTTCCCGGTATGGGGATCAGGAAATTGACGGGGATCGAATCGGCATCAAGCTCCCGCAGTGCATAAGCCATTTCCACGATTTCAGCAGCACTCTCCCCCATTCCAATAATGACGCCCGAGCAAGGCGACATCCCGGAGGATTTCGCTTTCTCGACCGTGTCAGCCCGCTGCTCATAGGTATGAGTTGTTGTAATAGAATCGTAATTGGCTTGGCTCGTATTCAGGTTATGGTTATAGCGATGGACACCTGCCGCCGCAAGGCGTTCCGCTTGTTCATCCCGGAGCAGCCCAAGACATGCACAAATTTTAAGGGGCATCGTACGGCGAATTTCTGTTACCGCCTCAATGACCTGATCAAGCTCTCGGGAAGTAGGCCCTCTTCCAGAAGCTACGATGCAATATGTGCCGGCCTGACGAGCCATCGCTTCGCGTGCACCCGCCAGCAGCGACTCTTTATCCAGGAAAGAGTATTTTGGAACAGGAGCGCTTGAAACGATCGATTGCGAGCAATAGCCGCAGTCCTCGGGACAGAGGCCGCTTTTGGCGTTCATGATCATATTAAGCTTCACTTTGTTGCCGTAATAATAGCTTCGAACCTTATAGGCGGCCTGCATAATAGGCAATATTTGCTCATCGTCTCCTCCAAGCACCCTCAACCCTTCTTCCATTGTTAGCCGCTCCCCGCGCAGTGCTTTATCCGCAAGCTGCTCCCAGTCCATCTTTTCTATAACGTTATGCATCCTTTTCTCGTCCTTTCTTGATATGTATCCAGACTATCGCTGGACTCCGATTCAATTGTTAACCCAAGGTGACTCAATTAGGTTGACAATTAAACTAAACGAGAACATCTTACCAAGTTGTTTCACGGTTGTAAATAGTCCCGTGATTTTCCTCGGTAAAATGCAACCGCTTCTAGATGTCCTCGGATCTACGCTTCATGTCACCCCTCGACCAGGGCATAAAATCTAATATCCCCTTGATCCGTCTCGGCAATGACGATATCGCCACGCTCCTTGACACGATATATTTTCGTCCCGACGGGAAGACCGCTGGCAGTTCCATTCGCAAATTCGTTTCCTACCCGGCTATATTTCAATATTTCCAGCACTAGTTCTCCTTTCGTCAGCTCTAGTTCATCAACCCATTGAATACCAGCTTGATACACAATGTCCTGATACACTATTATGTTAGCACTAGGATCAGATGCAAGGATATCACTCGCCGTAGGATTGCCTATCGTCGTCGACTGCTGCGGGACAGGCCCACTGAATCCACAGCCTGTTATTATGAAGAAAAGAAGCGATATCAAGAGCAGACGAAACGAATTCGTTAATCGCAAGGCACGGATCATGATCAATTCCCCTCTTCCGATCGGCATCTATACCAATATGTATATAATAGCTGGTAGTTCAATTTTTCATATAAGCGATTCGCCGAGGCGTTGCTCTGTAACACGAGAATATAGCTTTTCACAGCCCCGTTCTCTCTCGCCCATTTCAAAATGTGAAGCAATAATTGTTCGCCATACCCACGGTTGCGGCAAGCCTCGCTGGTAACAATATCATACAGCCCCACATAACCCTGCTCAATGACGGCAAGACCGCAGGCAACCGGTTTGGTATCGTGCAATAATGTGAAGAAGCCCTGCTTGAGAGGAGAACTCGTTAGCAGTCTCCTGGTTACTTCAATCTGATGCTCCGTCAGCTGGTTCATGCTCGCCATGGTTCGCAGCCATCGTTCACTTGGCTCATGTTCTATAAGAATCTCTTGCATATGCGGCTCTTTGACACTCCGAATGTTGTCCAAAATTTTTACACTGGACGGTTCGACAAGCGTATAACCGCGTTGCTCCAATCTCTGATCCAGAGCTTCGGGTACAAACGGGGTTATTTTGAAAATCGTCTTTAAGCCGGCCGCTGCATAAATTTCATCGCAAAAAGCAATCTGCCGCTCCATGTTTTCATTCGCTTGGGCGTAAATAGCCTGAATCGAATTCGATCTTTTAGTATATCCTTCGGCAAAACGCAACAGCCAGCCTTGATGCACCATCGTTTTTAAAGCCGGCCATGCATTTAATGAGAGCTCTTCTATAAATAAAGGCATTATGTTCCCCCTCCCCATAGACATGTAGCACCGCGAAACAATTGATTCAGAAAATCCAAACGGAATACATCCTCCCAATTCTTGGCTTCACATGATGGGCGGATCGTATCGACTGTTTGACAAAAGGACTGGATACGCATTTCCGATTCTCGATCCCGGCAAAAAAATCTGCCAACCCTTTCGCCTGCCTATAGCCTTCAGGCGTTAACCGTGCTGTCGGCTCCTGCCCGCTCGCCTAGCAATGCCTAATTAGGTAAATATGCTTTAGCCTGCCACCATCCATTAGGGCTCTCCTTTCACATTCAGGTCATGGTTGCCTTTTTCAAAGCTCGTGTTATCCATTTGTTAAGTATAATCATCAGATTAAGATATAAATACGACCCAAAAGCACCTGAAAGAATCAAGCTTCCATAGCTCGTAACTTCGCTTCCATTCATCAGTCTGACTAAAGCAATGAGCGTAACTGCTCCGGCAATCATATAAACGATGGACATGATCAGATAATGGGTAGGCTTAGGGGAATTCAAGCGCATTTTGACCAGCCATTGATCAACTATTAGGGAGACGGGCACAGCTATGAAAAGGAATATAACCAAGACGACTATGAACCCCTGCCCTAGCAAGCTTGCAAAGGAATAATAATAAATGCCTTCCTGCCGATCTGCTATTGCGGTGTAATTCAATAAGGAAATGACCAGGCTAACAATGAAAGCCGAGGATAAAGCACTAAATATTCTGCTTACCATGACAAAATGCCCCTTCATGACTATTTTCGCGCTCTTCAAACATATTGGTAGGTTCAACTTTTTTCCATAATTATACTTCGATGCAGCCAGTCTGTCAGCCCTCAGTTCATTAAATGAATGAATAACCTTATCGATGCTGACTGAGTTCTAATTACTTATTACTTTGGTAATTCATTTCATCCTGAATCTGGATATCAAGGTTAGCGAATTTCTCCAGCCAGCTTTCCAGGCTGCGAACCTCGAGCAACTGCTCTAAATGGTACACGCCGGGTAAAAAATCGGAACGGTAAATCGTATCCGCTGCAAAGGCGGTTACGAGGGCCGTCATCTCGGATTGGTTTCTTCCTTGTAAAATACTTTCGATTTTTGCATTATTCCCATTCCTGATCCCCCATGCATCGATTTTGAGCGCGAATTTGTCTGTTCCAAACCGCAGTTTATGGAATAAACTTACGGCTGTTCTGCGTGCCCAACGGGTATGAAGCACGCGCAGCATTCCCCATGTCCTCAGGTTTGCTACCATTTCGGTCACGACAGCGGAATCGAAGCATAATCGGGTAGCTACAGATGGCACGTTCAATGTTCGGGCAAGCGTCTGTTGATCCGAGAACGGGAAGCGATAAGCCCGCCTTGAGCCGAGCTCCCATCCAAAATTCGTCCTTCTCCCATCCGTAAAGCTGGACACAGTCTGCCTCTGTCCGTTCTCTATCACCTCAAAGCTAGCATCGATCTGATCTATCGTCCACTCGATTGCGGCTGTCCCGTGCCGATCTCCAAGCCCAAGCATGATCGATATTTCTATCGCTTCCGTATGGTCTAACCATTGAATGGCTCTGGAAGCAAGCAGGTTCGTTAAGCCGGGGGCCAGCCCCACGCTAAGTACAGCTGTTGCGCCATTGTCCCGCGCTATATTGGCCAATTGCTCCACTTGATTCAAAAAAATACCCTTCGCCGTAATATCGATATAATGGGTTCCCGTCAGCAAACAGGCGCGAACAAAGGCGGAATCCGCCTGATCAAGGCACATCACGACCAGCTTAAAGCGGCGCAGCAGCTCCGGATCGACGGCTTCTTGAATATCAAGCTGCAGTGCTTTGACCTTGCCGGCAGTTTCTCGAGATAGCTGCTCCGCACGCTGCAGACTCCGGCCCGCTGCAACAACTTTACCCGGATACCTGTCGCTTAGCTTTGTGCAAATGATCTTACCGACATGGCCATACCCGCCCACCACAAGAATTTCTGTCTTCATAGACTCTCAATGTCCTCTCCAGTTGACTTGACCACGTACCAGGCATTGATCAAATAAGAGCCGAAATAATGTGTGGCTTGCGTGAATCCTGTCTCCTCCAGAAGTTCCAGCACTTCCGATGCCGGTACAGGATCGGACTCTCTGCCAATCGAAGCGGCAAAGCGCTCCCATTCTTGAATCGAAATGCCATTATCGAGCATATGTCCCTTCCACGCTTCCATTTGGGTCGAGAAAGCTCTGCAGCCCGAATCTCCGTTAATTGAGGCCAAAAACAACGGTGCCCCAGGCTCTAAACGATCAGCTATGTTTTGAAGCAGCCTGCGCTTATTCGATTTTCCATGGACAAAATGAAGGACCAGCAGGCAGGTGGCGGCATCAAAAGTGGCATGCAATGGAAGCTGCTCTATCGTTCCCTGTTGAAGAGACACTCTCTGTTCGACTCCTCCCTCTTCTGCCCGCCGGCGTGCAATCTCCAGCATAGGGCTAGAGGGATCAATTCCTGTAAATGACCACTCCTTGTGCCGGCTGCCCAATGTCACGAGCTCCTGGCCTCCTCCTGCTCCAACAATAAGTAGTTCGGCGTGCTCTGGACTATGGTGGCGATGTGCATTCAGCAGCCGTTCCGTCATCTCGTACAGAAGTACGTATCCGGGAACCTTCAAAGGAATCGTCTCTTCGTATCTCCGCACGTTGGGATGCTCCCAGCTCATGGGTTCAGCCAGATAAGCCGCAGAGTCCACAGGCGATAATTTGTTCATATCGAAATCTTTCATCTTATTTGCACCTCATTCTAGTCTTGTTGAAAGGATCAACTATCCTATACACTTGTATTAAGAATTGTTCTCAATTATATAGGCAGTGCCATAATTCGCACCATCCCATAAATGTGGGATGTTAATTACAACAGATTAGGAGATCCGATATGAAGGCAAAGATCGAAAGCATAAAGCAGAAAGTCACCCGACTGGCCGAAGCAGCGACTACTTCCCGGGAATTTCGAAAGGCGTTGCTTGAACAGCTTCGCGAGCTGCTGCCTTTTGATGCGGCCTGCTGCACTACGGTTGACCCGCAGACGCTTCTGTCCACCGGAGCGGTTACGGAGGTGGGCATCGAGGCCATTCACGACCGTCTGTTCGAATATGAATATTTGCGTGAGGATTTCAACAAATACGCGCGACTGGCTCAAGAGGAATTCCCCGTTGCGATCTTAAGTGCCGCGACCAATGGGGAATTGGAACGAAGCAGTCGGTTCCGTGAGATGCTGCAGCCGGCTGGATTCGCAGATGAGATGCGAGCTGCTCTGATCTATGAGGGGAAATGCTGGGGGTACTTAACTTTATTTCGCCGGCAATTATTTCTGGACGCGGAGCGGGATGTGCTAGCTGATTTCGTTCCCGTCATCGCATCCAGCTTACGCTCGACAAGCCTCTTTTTACCGGAAGAAGCCGTGAGTGGAATTGAACAAGGGCCTGGTATACTGGTGCTGTCGGAACAGCTAGATTCGTTCTCAGCCAATGAAGCTGCCGAGAGTTGGCTAACCCTTCTCCAGCAGTGGGAAAGTATTGATAGCAGGACACTGCCTCGGCCAATTCGGGCTGTCTGTTCCCGCTTGTTGTCCCAGCCCTCAGGGGGAGCCCGACACTCGGACGAGGCTAAAGTGTCTCTTTGCCTCCCCGATCTGCCCTGTATAACAATTCGTGCAAGCCGTTTGCGCGGGTCAACTGCGACTGGAGGAATTGCTGTCCTGTTGGAGCAGGCAACCCCCGCGGAGATGCTGCCCATGATTGCAGATGCCTACGGATTAACGGAGCGCGAGAAAGAAATTATCAGCGAGCTTGTAACAGGGGCATCTACGAAGGAACTGGCTCAAACCCTCCATATTTCAACCTATACAGTACAGGATCATTTGAAATCGATTTTTGCCAAAACCGGGGTATCGAGCCGCAGAGAGCTTATCTGGCACTTGTTCTCCCGATTCAGCAGCGTCTAAATCTTTTTCTCATAAACAACGATCTCTTTATTTTTCTTCATGGTGAATTTCACCGGCCTCATTCCTTGTCTTTGCCAAAAGCGATGGCCTGGCTCGTTCCCGCTAATAACCCCGAGTCGGAACTTCTCCACCTGACGTTCCTTCATCATCTCATAGAAGAGGTTTAACGCTTTATAGCCATATCCCTTGGATTGATGCTCTTTTTTAATTTCCAGCAAACCGAGCCAGGTGTAGCCATCGTTCGGATTCACCATAAGGACTTCCAATATGCCGACGTACTCTTCCTCTTCTTTAATCAAATAGCGTTCTGCGCCAAGCTCCAGCGACTCCTTGATCTCTGCCATGATCTCCTCCATAGAGAGAATTTCTTTATCATTGACTATTTGATTATAAAATGGATCTGAATTGAGTATGCCGGCTTCGATCTCTATCATATTTAAGGTCGATTTTTCTAATTTCATATAAGAATAACCTCATCTCATGTTAGTATAACTGTCATTTCATTATACTATTTCTTCGAGATTGAATTCATCTGCATCGATAGATAAACATTTTTTGGAACTAAAAGGGCGAAACAGAATTTCAATCCCGTTTCGCCCGTGGCTCCATAATTTGATTTAGCTTTCCTCTTCTAAATGGTTCATTTCCAGAAACCACAGCCTAATAATGCTGCTTAAGAAACTGCTTGATTCGGTGATTTATATCTACTAGTTGGCTTTCCGAAGGGAAATGCCCCATGTCATATTCCACGCTCGCCAGATTCGAGATAATAGCCTCTGCTGCTGTAATCACCTTTTTTGCAGGAAAAAACACGTCTTGCTGACCGGCTACAACCAGTGTGGGAGCGAAATATGAACTAAGCTCGGCTTTTGTCGTCAGCTTAGGCATCTCCTGTTCTAACTTTACATGCTTAAAAATGCTGCCAATGACCTGCTTGTCTACTTCCTTCATGCTGCCATTCGACATGGCGTTAGTTATGTTGTCTAGTTGCCGCCCAGAAGAGTTTAGTTTAAACATCAATAATGGCAGTAGAATTTGTCGAATCATTTTTACCGTCGATCCTAATTTAATTCCCGAAGGTGACAGCAAAACTGAACAGGCGATCAGCTCTGGCCTGAACGCAACGATTCGGAGAATAATCCCTGCACCATAAGAGGGGCCTATGAATGCAGCCTGCTCGATTTTAAAATGACTCAATAAATCGGACGCCCATAGGGCAAAGCTCTCATCACTAGCATTTATTCTTGTCTCGGCACTGTAACCGGGATGTCCAAGCGTGTCTGGTGCATAAATACGATACTCTTCGAATAATGAAGTGAACCAGGACAACGTCATAGGATTGATGCAATTGCCACCTTGAAAAATAAAAACAGGTTTTCCTGAGGGAGGCCCGATAACTAAAGTATGAGTCTTTCCAAAGCGAGTTTCCACGTAAGCTCTCTCAAATTCCGTTCTTAGAAGTTTGAGATAGTCCTCATAATGATGCCGGATTGAGCTTTTTCCGGCAGCTGTTTTATAAATGGTCTGTTTATTCATAAAATTTCATATGTCCTTTATCCCTTTTATAATATTCCAATCGGTCGGTTAAGCTGCCCGTATGAAATTCAAACATATGTCCATCCGGATCTCGAAAATAGATGGACTTCTTGTCCTTCTCATCTCTTGTTCGTCCAGGAAGAATGTTCACTTGGAGCTGCTTTAATTTAGCCTCAAACGCATTAAATTCGGCCTCATCAATAGTGAATGCAATGTGAGTGTACGAATGATTCGAGGCGCTTCGGTCTATATCCTCTTGATTGAGAGCGATCCATAAACCGTTCAAATCGAAATAAGCCAGTTTCCTTCCCTTGACTAATATTTTGGCTCCAAAGACTTCCCTATAAAATTGGATCGATGCATCCAGATCCGATACCGAAAAGCATAAGTGATTTATCGCTTGAACTCCTTTCATTTCCTATTCACCGCTTCAGAAACTATATACATTCCGTGCCCAGCTCCTTTTCAATTTCCCCAGATTTTTTCGTGCAATCTGATTTGATCAATCTGTCCCTATACACAACAAACGACCCAGCCCTAAGATTGCTCTGATCTTAAGCTGGGTCAATGTCTGAATGAGCCTGATTCTTATATGCTATTCCTGCTTGCCTAGCACATCGATCAAGGCACGCGGCAAGTTAAACTTCTGATTGTTAATAATAATACTAGTGAGATCATCGTCCGAATTCTCATCATTCAAATGCTTAATCGTCTGGACTTCATTCATTAAGCGCTCCATTTGATGATCCAGTTCATCCGCGGTATCTGCCGCCTCTTTAAGCTCCTGCAGAAGCCGCTCGGGTACAGACTGATTATATTTATAGAAAATTTTATGCTCCAGGCTTGCCCAAAAATCCATCGCAATCGTTCGAATTTGCACCTCAACGCATACCAATTCCACGCGATCAGACATAAATACCGGAACCTCAATGAGCAGATGCAAGCTTTTGTAGCCATTAGGCTTAGGGTTCTTGATGTAGTCCTTGATTTCAAGCACCTTTAAATCACTTTGCTGCTGCAGCATTTCACTCACTCGATATATATCGGATAAAAAAGAGCATGTAATCCGCATCCCTGCGATATCCTTCACCGTTTCCCGGATCGATTCGAAGGAGAAATCCGCCCCCTTGCGATACAGCTTGCTCATGATGCTTTCCGGCGATTTCAACCTCGTTTTCGTATGCTCGATCGGGCTGTAGTCGTGGAGGGATTCAAACTCTTCTTTTAAAATATCAATTTTCGTTTCCATCTCGTCCAAGGCAAATTTGTAGCTTAATAAAAATCGGGTAATTTCGTTGCGCATGATTTTCAGTTGTTCCAATTGTCGTTCACTCATATGGCTTTCCCTTCCTGCTCATTCACTTTTCCTATATTATAACGAATTCGGATAACCGATGCACGAAAGCTCAGGCAGCCTTACTGATTATCTCCAAAACGATATCGGGACAGCGGAATATGACGTCCTTCAAGCCGCCCGGCAATCCCGATCATGACGCACAGCCAAAGCCCGCTGGCTAGCAAGGCTCCCATAATATCGCTAGGATAATGAACGCCAAGATAGATGCGGCTGACACAGATCATCAGCACCATGAAGCAGCTCGCTCCAATGAGGAGGGCGCGCCCCCATCTTGGCCGTATATGACGCCATAACAGATAGGCCAGCGCTCCATATAAGGCGAACGCCGCCATAGCATGGCCGCTGGGGAAGCTAAAACCCGTCTCTTCAACCAAACGATGCACGAATGGGCGCTCCCGCTGAAAAACGAGCTTCAGCAGCTTATTCATCAATGCTGCCCCCCCTAGTGACGCAGCAAGAAACAGTAATTCCCTCCGGTGCTTGAGCACGAAAAATAAAATAACCATGACCAACAAAGCAATGAGGATCGTAAACTTCGATGAACCCAGAGTGGAGAAGAACACCATCAAGCCTGTCAAATTCTTTGTCTCAAAGCTCTGTACCCAAGCAGCCGTTTGGAGATCAAAGGAATTCAGCGGCTGTCGAACCGCTATGACTGCCATGGCACTAAATCCCAGCAATGCTAATAGGCCGAAAAAAGTAATATAAGGGCTTAAGCGCCGTTGCTTATGTAATTGTCTCATTGCATTATCCTCGCTTCCTCTTTTACTTCCGAATCAATCACGGTAAAAGTATCGTTATTTCATCCTTGTGCAGCTTTACGCTTAAAACGAGCCCGATCGCGATCATATTCGTCATCAGCGAACTGCCCCCGTAGCTGATGAAAGGCAAAGAGATGCCCGTTAAAGGAACAAGCCCGATATGCATGCCGATATTGACGAAAATTTGAAAGACGAACATGGCCGTGATTCCGATCACAAGGTAAGAACCCGCCAGATCTTTACTCTCAATCACGATATTGATCAATCGGGTAATCAGGATAAAATATAACAGCAGCAGTACAGCCGACCCCAAAAAACCATATTTCTCGCCAATGACGACGAATATAGAATCGGAATACGCATACGGAATATACCCCTGCTCCAAGAAAAAGCCTTCATCCCCGGTCAAGCTGCCCGAGCCGATCGCCATCATCGCATTTTTAACATGCCATGACTTATCAGGATCGCTCGAAGGATCGAGAAAAGTTTGGATTCTCGACATTTGGTGGGGCTTGATCACGGTGGACAGCAATTCATGATTGGCATAGTACAGCCAAATTATCGTTCCGATGATGATAACCACCGTACTAAGGAAAATGAACATGTATCTTAAGCGAATATTTCCCATCCAAAGCATGCTAAACAGTACGCCAACAAAGACGAGCGCTGTGCCCAAATCAGGCTGCTTGATGATAAAAAGGATCGGAAGCAAAAAGATGAGGCAAACCGGAGCGACATCCTGAATCAAGCGAAGCTTCTTGCCCTGCCTTTTGCTCAGCATATCGGCCACAAGAAGGATTGTGAATATTTTAACGAGCTCGGAGGGCTGAAGCTGGAAAGAACCGATACTCAGCCATCGAACCGCTCCGTTAATATTTTCTCCTTTAAATTGGACGAAAGCCAGCATTCCTATCCCGAATGCATATAGAATATAGATGAACTTGCCCAAGAGAATTCTGTAGTTGAATATAGAAGCCAGCACCAGCAAGAGCATGGAAAGTCCAAAAAGCAGCAAGCTGCTCTTATGCAAGCCTTCCAGCTTTGTCCCGGCTGTAGCCCCGTATACCGCCACCGTACCAATGGCATTCAAACAAATGATAATGAGCAGCATTGCCTTGTCTATCTTTTTAAGCTTGTCGAGAAAAATCATGGTTGACCTCAATCTTCAATATAACAATCTAGTTCATGATGTCGCTTATATCGCGATAACCTTTCCGATCCTGCAGCTTCCATTCGTCTCTGTCCCATTCATAAATATCAAGCCCGTTAACGCCTTCTCCTAACGACCAGCCTAGAAGGATCTCGGCGAGCCCATCCTTGTCCACATCATGGATCCCCGCATAGTCCAAGCCGCGGCCGCTGCCTTCCGCAGCCCACACAATTTGCCAGGCTTCTTGCTGACGCATCAAAAGAGCCGCTTTTAGCGTTCTTTCCCGGCCACCGTCTTCTTCATATACAACGATCGCCTCATTTCGCCCGTCTCCGTCCAAATCTCCGTACGAGATCCCGCTACTCGCCTTGCCATCAGGCGTAGTCAGCAGCCGCGCGCCATCAGGCAACAATGCTTGAAGGCTTCTCTGCATGTCGTCATCCTGATTCCCATACTCTCCGGTATTCGGCGCCGTTATGAGATCGCTTGGCATGGAGGGTATAGCGCATCCGCCGATCACAAGCCATACTGCGGCCATTAGACTGATTAATATGAGCCTTTTCGACATATTGCGTCCTGCTCCTCACGTATTCTTTGTCCTATTCTAAATGGTTTATGGATCTAAAAGGTTATGAAATAGTTAAAATTAATCTAGATCGCTCCTTGGAAGATATATCGTCACTTTAGTTCCTTTACCGAGCTCACTGTGAATCGTTAATTGGCCTTGGTGCAGCTGAATGATTTGCTCAGAGATCGCTAAGCCTAATCCACTGCCGCTCATCTTGTGATTTCCCTTGTAAAATTTCTGCAGTAATTTCGGAAGCTCCTGATCCGCAATGCCGGCTCCCGTATCTACGACGGTAATGATGACCTGCTTCTCAACTGGACGGGCCGAAAGAACGATCACTCCGCCTGGCTCCGTAAATTTAAGCGCGTTATCGAGCAAATTAATGATGACCTGCTTTAAACGGTTCTCGTCCGCGGAAACGATGGGCAGCGTGTCCGGTGCCTTAACCTCCAGCAAAATGCCCTGCCTGACAGCCCGAGGGCGAAGCAATTGGCCGATATTCAGCAAAAACTCCGTTAAATGAAGCGGGGAGCGGTTTAACACCATACGCCCGTCTTCAAACTTCGAGAAATCCAGCAGCTCGTCGACGAGACGCGCCAATCGATCCGTTTCCGACTCGATAATGTCCAGCCCCTCCTGAAGCGGAGCCTTTCCTTTCAACAGATTTCCTTTTAACGTGACGACCCAGCCTTTGATCGAGGTTAACGGCGAACGAAGCTCATGCGAAACCGAAGAAATAAAATCATTTTTAAGCTGGTCTTGCCGCTGTATTTTGACTGCCATCGTATTCAGCGTTTCCGCCAGTGCTCCAAGCTCGTCTTCGTATGGGGCGGTGGCTCTGGCCGTAAAATCTCCCTCCGCCATCTTTTCGGCTGCCCGCTTCAGTCCGGTAATGGATCTCGTTATCGTTCCGGATAGTATAATACCAACAACGGCAACGAGGGCAATCACAATTAGACCTACGGAAATAAAGATAACCGCAATCTGCCTGACCGTTTCCTTCGTTTCCGTTAGGGAGGTCACGAATCGCACCGCGCCAACCGCCTGGCCGTCGGCCAGCAGCGGATAGGATACCGCCAAGACCTCCTCCTGCGCCAACGGGTCAAGCCCTTGCCAAGACTCTGCATAGCCGGCGATGGCCTTCCGTACATCCGGGTATCCGGTCATGTTCTGCCCGATCTGATATCCGGTCGAATCCTGAAGAAGCTGTCCAGAGGAACCGATGATTTGCGCCTGAGCGGCGAAGTTATGCGAAAATCCTTTCAATAGCCGTTCAGCCTGCTGCTCCAAATCCTGATCGGAGAAATATTGCTCATAAAAAGAAGCCGATAGCTCCGCCTGATGGATCAAAATTTGTTCCATATTATGATGGTAATAATAATTCACCCCGGCAACCAGAATGGCCTCCAGGGTGATTACCGTGATCAGAATAACCAGGAGATAGCTTCCGACCAGCCTTTTGCGTATTCCCAATTCAATCGTCCTTCCTCCAGCGATATCCTACGCCCCAAACGGTTTCGATCAACTGCGGATTGGAGCTGTCATCCTCCAGCTTTTCCCGCAGCTTCCGCACATGGACATCCACCGTTTTCGTATCGCCGACAAAATCTTCTCCCCAGACAAGATTCATGAGTTCATTTCTCGATAAAGCTGCATCCGGGTTTTCCATAAACGCCTTGACCATTTGGAATTCCTTCGGCGTTGCTTCGATAACCTCATCTCGTTTATATAGCTTATTCGAGGTCAGATCGAGGCGAATCGCTCCGGATTGAAGAACGGTATTCTGTGATTCCTCCGTCTTGCGGGTACGGCGCAGCACCGTGCGAATTCTTGCCGTCAGCTCCAACGGATTAAACGGCTTTACGATATAATCGTCAGCCCCTAGCTCCAATCCCTTGATTTTGTCCAAGTCCTGCCCCCGCGCCGTCAGAAAAACGATCACGACCTCCGGATCCATTTCTCTTAACCGCATGCATATTTCAAAACCGTCGAAATCCGGCAGCATGATGTCCAGAACGATCACATCCGGCCGGTCTGCCGCGAAGCTTCTAAGTGCCGTCTCCCCGTCCGCAGCTTCGGAAACACGAAACCCGCTGCCTTCTAAATTGATCGCGATAAAGCGCCGTATATGATCATCGTCCTCCACAATAAGCACGTGGTTACGGTTGTCCAAATCCATAGTCCCCCTCAAAAGCTTGCTCGTTCAATGAATTATCCCTATTAAAACACTAAACCTATCGTCATGCAAAAGCCTCCTCAACAGCACCCTGCAATCTCGTATAAAAAAATAAACCCAACCGGTTCGATAGAACCGCTTGGATTATTCTCCTCCATCTTCCTATTCCTCAACTTCAAAAATGGAATCCACGATGATCGGCAGATTTTCTCTCACCGAAACGGCACCAAATACCGATCTCGCATGGCTTCCCTTGTCTTCAAATACTTCCATCAACAAATCGGAGAATCCGTTAAATACTTTATGATGCTCTTCAAACTCAGCAGTCGCATTGACGAACCCCTGCACTTTAACCGCCCTTTTTACGCGGTCTAATGATCCAAGAGCTGATTTCAGCACAGCGAGCACTTCGATTCCTGCTTGTCTGGCGAACTCATACCCTTCCGCTGTCGTGAAGTCTTGTCCCAGCTTCCCCTTCGGGTTGCCCCTCGGCCCTTTCCCGGAAACAAACATCAATCCATTAACGATGACATAATTCGCATACTTCGCTGCCGGGTCACTTGCAGCAGGCAACGTAATCTTCAAAGCTTCCAACCTTGCCTCAACAGAACTCATACATAAACCCCTCACCTTCTTCTTAGCTTATAAAACATACTTCATAGACAGTCTTTGATGCAGTATAAAGTCGGGATGGTTCCGAATGGCCTCCTGCAGGCTTTTCTTCCATTCCAGCTTAATCCATCCGGGATCATACCCGGCTAGTTTGGATTCATCAAATGGATGAGTGAACGAAGACAAGTCATCCCTAAGTATTTCAAGCCCGGCGATCATCTCTGCCGCTTTGAAATCTTTTTCATGGAGTAAAATACCATCGGTCAAATCCGCTTTGACGTAACGGTAAAAATCCGCTAAGGTACTATAGATAATATAGGTTGATGCTTCATAATGCATAAAATCATGATCGAGCAGCCGAAATGAATCCCCTGCCGAGCTTAATGAGACCTCTAAGTCGCCCAATAAGCTAATTGTGTTCTCGGGACTAGTCCCATTCTCAAGTCTTTGAATTAATAAATCGATCTGGTTTATAGATAGATTTAACTGCGAGAAGGCATGGCTTATTCTCTGGGCATATCCATTTTGCTGAGTCTCTTTAAATTTAAAAAGTTTAAAATTAAGGAAGATGCTTCCTGTTAATAATAGAATCAAGAGTACAACGATTAGGGTTATCTTCTTGTATGCTAAGTACTGCCTAATCCTCATTTTATCTTTCCCTTCACCCTCATGAATTGAAATATTTTAATCATCTTGGCAAGTTATCCCGATATAGCTCTTAGGCATGTAAATAAATGATTCTAAGGAGGCTGTACGATGAAAAAGATTCTGGCTCTTGTTGTCAGTCTGACTTTGCTGTTATCGGCTCAAACGGCTCTAGCCCATCCCGGAAGAACAGATGCCAACGGTGGACATAATTGCTCTGAGAAGTCGAAGCAGAAAGGCCTTTGCAGCGGTTATCACTATCATAATTCTGGAACGACGACAAATTCCAGCTCCAAATCAAAATCCACGACGACAAAATCAAGTACTTCCACTAATAAAAGCTCGTCTTCCAAATCCAATGCGGGCAGCAAAAATACCGTACCTAAAAAGGGTTATACCACGGTGGACATTACATTGATTGTCAATGGCAATATCGTACCCTTGGATCAAAAAGCGGTTATCGTCAATGGCACGGTATTGATCCCTTTGAAAAACATGTTCGATGCTCTCGGAGCAACAATGCAATGGGATCAAAATACAAAGAAGATTACCGCCACCAAAGGGGACACGACCGTTGAACTGACCGTGGACAGCACATCTGCCAAGAAACACAATGAAGAACTGACTTTACAGGCTAAACCGATTGTAATCAATGGTTATACGATGGTGCCTGCCCGTTTTGCCGCCGAGTCGTTTGATGCTTCCGTTGAATGGGATTCTTCATCAAGCACGATTACGATTACAGCGCCTTAATGCATTCTACGCGGTTGCCGAATGGATCTCTGAACTCGAATCTTTCATACCCTGGGATCGGAATGGATTCCAGGGTTTCTATGCCATTGTCCTTTAGCTGCTGCTGGATCACCTTCAGATCCTCCACTTCATAAGCCAGGTGAGCTTTGGTTGAACCTCGATTCACGCCATCCTCTGTTCCAACGTGCAGCTGTTGATGACCAACCTGAAGCCATAAGCCGCCTCTCCCCATCAAGCTTTCCGGCTTTGTAATTTCTTTCAGCAGCAATACGCCGCAGTAAAATTTCCTAGCCTCCTCTTCCTTGCCGACTGGAATTGTAATTTGTGCATGATGAAAGCCTCTAATCATAGTCGGGACCTCCTTAATCTTGAATGGATTCTCCAGCGATTCGGAACCGTTTAGCGGATTTTCTTCCATGATTATACATCAAGACAACTTGGTTCTGGTAGACTCTATTAGTCTAGTCCTCTCTATAAGCCATTCCTCTCTCTTGCAGTGCATTTCGAAGCCTTTGAACAGCATTGGGGCCAATCCCGTGCAACTGCTTCAGTTCTTCTTCACTGTAGCTAGCAATCTGCTCTAAGCTTGTAATACCTGCATTGGCCAGCGCTCGAAGCGCTGGTTTGGCCAAGCCAGCTGGAAACCCATGTCCTGACGGTGTAGAATTCATTTTCCTTTTCCCTCTTTCAGGTAGATTAAAATCTGAGTTGTATACCATATCATGAATAAGACCCGGCCTATCAGCCGGGTCATTTGTCGAAGTTTAATATTCTTTTCGGAGAGGGTAAAGACTTTAAGCTTCGACGATCAATTTTTCCAACACCAGCGGCTCTACATATTTGCCATCTTGATAGGCCCGCATATTTCCGCCGGAAATCTCATCGATGAGAACGATTTGGGCACCGTCGTCGACTCTGCCGAATTCAAACTTGATGTCGTACAGCTCAACGCCTTTTTTCGCAAGCTCCGTTTTAACGACTTTCCCAATCGCTTGGGTCAGCTCTTTCAACACCTTATACTCGGCGGAGGATAAAATCCCTAGCATATCAAGCGCATCCTCGGAAATCGGCGGATCTTGGCGCTCGTCGTCTTTGATGGTGACCTCTACGAAGGCGTCCAGAGCTTGTCCCTCCTCGGCATACATGCCATAGCGGCGCAGGAAGCTTCCCACCGCTCTATAACGGCAAATCACCTCTAGACCTTTACCGAAAACGGTAGCCGGTTTGACTGTCATCGTTGCGTTGTCGATATCAGCATCTATATAGTGCGTAGGAATTCCTTTGTCCTTCAATATTTCAAAGAAATATTTCGTCAATCGGAGTCCCGCTTTCCCCGCGCCTTCCATCGTCAATCCGACCGTGTTGGCACCCGGATCGAATACACCGTTCTCTCCCGTCACATCGTCCTTGAATTTCAGCAAATAGTTTCCATCTTCTAGAGCATACACATCTTTTGTTTTTCCTGTATAGACCAATTTCATTCCTGCAGATCCTTTCTCGAAAAAGATTATATTTACAATATATCTTAGGTAGTAACGCTGGCGATCGTTAGTGTACGTTTAGGTTATAAATGTCGGCTTTTCTGAGCAATTCATCATTTTTTATACGCCTATATTCGCCTACGTTCGCCGATAATGTGATTTTTTCTTTATTAAGCGGTTTGTTCAGCACATTTATGTTTACCTGATAATTGATTATAACATTTTTTCAGTTTACCGCTAGTGAAAAACAGGAGGATTAAGGCTCATCACTTTGTCGTTAATTTCTTCATAATCTCCTGACAAACTTCACTGTTCCATTCCATATAAAAAATAATCATCCCTAAGATCAATACTGCTTTCTTTGCTAAATGTTTTGATCGGTTTTCCACATGACTTCTCCATGATTTCTATTGCCTTGAACTGTATTTCTTGATCCATCCGACTCATTGATAATCTCATGACATCAGAATTATATACCAGACAAAATGAATTTTCACCCTCTGAATGTGCCCACGAAATTACAGTTTCATTTTTTTTATTAGCCATCATAGCATAAAAATGCTAGGTATTTGCAAATTTACTATATTTAGCCATTATTATCATGAAAAGTATTTTATTAAATGAAGTTGTTACTGCATCATATTATTAAACGATATGGAGGGATGAGCATAGTGACAAATCAATCATTAACGTTAGGGGAACTGTTTGGAGAAGATTCTGCTCTTTATTCGGACGATCAACAAAAAGTGGTTAATTCTTTTTACAAAATCCTAAAGATTTTTTTGCCAGTACCGCAGAACAGGTCGCTTCTAAGATCTCCGTTAGCGAATCTGTCGTCTATTCTACTTTGCTTACTGGTTTACCGGTTTGTTCTGGGAATACGAAACTGGATATAGAACGAAAACTCATTAAAATGAATGGTAATAAGATTAATTATAAGAACCCTTGAGGGGGTACGTCCACAGGTCTTCTTTGACGTCTGTTACCATGTTGTTCACGATAGCTTTATATCCCATAATTTTGAAGTTAAAGTTAATAGTTTTCATAAAAACGTCAAAAAGACCCTACCAGCAGTAGGGTCTTTGATGTTACTGTTATGATTCAATAGCCTTCAATCGCTTCTCGACTTCACTGATCCTCTCATTACCCCAGCAATCAAATCCAGAATATTCTTTCGGAGCCGGTTAAGCACAATTGCTGATTCTTCCCTTGTAATTGCCGCACCAGGACGTTTGCCGTCATAGTATCCGTTCTTTTGCATCTCTTCCCATGCTGGCGCTGCCCAAGGGCTAACCACGTTGATATCTCGTTCTTTTGTCACAACTGCCCCCTCCTTTCGCTTCAAGCCTAAATATTTTACGGTCCCGCTTACATGACCCTGGATGATCGCATCGATCACCTCTTGCCGTTTAAGCTTGGCCGCATCACTTAACACATCGATGAATAGATTCTCTGTCAAAACAGCGGGCATTTTATTTTCACGGATCATGTGCAAATTTTTAGACTTCTGCCCCCGATCGATTACGCCGTACGGTTTCAACGCTGCCATGATCTCGGTGTGAAGGCCGTTTTGGAATGTCTTTGATGCAGCCGAAACCGATGTATATCGGAACGTTTCAAAACCACCCGGACCGCCGCCGGCGTTACAATGTATAGAAACTAGGAGATCCGCTCCCGCTGGCTTAGCTTTATTCGTTCGGTCTTTTAGCTCCAAAAATACATCTGTGCTGCGAGAGAGCAGCACTTGCACTCCCACATATTGGGATTCTAGCCGCTGCTTTACGCCGAGAGACACAGCCAGCGCAATGTCCTTTTCCTGCAGTCCATTCCCGACTGCCCCCGGATCTTTGCCTCCATGCCCGGCGTCAATCCATACTTTTTTCATTATTCTCCTCCCTTCTTCGCCTGCTTAACAGCCTGGTGACCAAATACCGCGAAAGCGCCCGCTAAGATACCCTGGATGACAGTTTCTACGCTCCAGCCAAGCAATCCGACAGCAAACACAACAGCAAGTACCACCACAGTATAAACGATGCTCCAGTCCGGTACCCTCGGGGTCTGCTTAAATGCATATCCCAGCACCCAGCATGCAGCAACTACAACTAACAACCTAGGATTGATGAGTTCAAAAATTACATTCTATTCCATTTCTATCATTCCTCTCATTTTTTTATTTAAGACCTCCAGCGATAATGAAAGCGGCAATCGCCAAAATAAAAGCCCCGGCAAAAGTTCGCCAGAGCCACTTTTGGCCGTCCTGGATCTGGTCTATGCGCTCATGCGCGGACTTAGCCTTTTCCAATGCCTCCGTTGCCGTCTCATTGACAACTAACGCGCGGTCAAGCTTTTCGTTCATACTCACTACGTTTGTTTCAACCCTAGTGATCCGCTGCAATGTCTCTACCTACAGCTCATCCATTTCCTTACCCCCAATCCAATAAAATAGCCCCCGGATCAGTCCGAGGGCATGAAGAAAGCACCCGAAGGTGCTTAAAACTATAAATTCTTGATGTACCAAACAAGATCATATTGAGCTGATACATTTTTTCCTGGTGCATGTTCTATTACAAAATAAACAGTTGAACCAGCTGTTAAATATAAATAATCAAATGACATTATATTTCCACCGTATAATGTATCAGTATACGCAATGTAAGTTTCGCGATTGTTACCATAATCGATTATATACCCTAATCTAAAATCTGTTGTACTTCCGCCACTGAGAAATACATCAACACTAACAAACTTGTCTTCTCCGGTATTGTTTGTCCACTTATACCAATCTTTATCGGAGCTATCTGCGGCGAGAAATAACTTGATGACTTGGGAGGGTAAGAGTGTCAATGCTGTATTCTTGGTGTCTCCAATTCCTGGTGCAGCACTAGCAGGCAACGAGAATGTAAGTAATAGCACGGATGTCAAAAGAACAGCGAGCATTTTCTTAAACTTCATGTCCTTCCACCCTTTACAGTTTATTAGAATCGCTAGATTCGACTCTATTATATCGCTTGCTAACTTTAAAAGAATCCAACGAAAATACCATATATTAGGATGTTTTGTTTATGTTTGGAATTTTGTCATAAATAATACGCCTTAAGGCGCTGTCTCTATGCATATTCAATTTCTGTGATTTCTTGGTAGTGCTGCTGTGTAATCATCCTGGCAACTACAAATGTTTTAAGGCTCTCTGGCGTGTAGGCCGGGTGCCCATTGTCATAGAATCGCTTTACGGATGCAAAACCACATTACTCATCACCTCCCTTCAAAGCAGCTACTTCTAGCAGCAAATTACCAAGTGTATCTTCCAGAGTGGCAATCGTAGCTTTGTCAGCAGCGCTTTCTAGCAGGAGGCTTCCGAGGTCAGATTCGATATTCGTCGCTCTGTCCAAAAGAACCTCATCAGGGATTGGCAGCTCCGGCAAAGACTCGTAATTATAAAAGAGTTCCTTCGCATCAAGCTTAACCATTAACACGGGGTACATACCCTCTACAGTTTCTGCATTAGGGACAGTACTGTCTAAGTATATTCCATTTTCCCGTTCGAACTCTGGAATGGGATTATGATAAATCGCCCTAACTACAGCAGTATTACCTATAGTATTTTCGTAGACGATATACTTAAGCATAGTATAGCCTCCCTACAATACCAGTTTGTATAAACATATAACTAGAACTTTCTATCCACATGTAATGCCTGAAGCAAAGCTCCAGCGGTTGAGCAAAATCAACCGTTCCCGTTCCCTCAGCGATCCCAGTCGAAAAGAAGTAGTTTACTGAATCGTTGCCAGGGTTTTTTACAACGATGCTGACCATATTCGATGAAATTTCATAGTTTAGAGATATCAGGTTACAAAAATACGTGAAACCGTAAAAGTTAAAGTTTAGCAATCTAATGTATGCAGATCCGCCGACATTCCTTAGTATTACATATGTTCTTAGTATATAACCTGATTCTTCTGAGCCACGTGGACCGAATGAGCCTAACTCTGTTCCCGTTGCCCGAAAAGAAAAAAAGGATATCCCACGTGGTAACTGAGCTAAAGGTGTGAATTTTGCTTCACCTCTATTCAAAGTTGTTTCCGAAGTACCCGGCCTGTTGATATCAATCACACCATACGTTTTTGTTTGTATAGACCCTATCTTTTGCGCCAGCACCGTATTTGTATCCGATGCCGATGCAGCCACACCCTTCCCCGTTATGGCCGCTGCAATAGCTTGTTTCTCCGCTGTAGTCATACGTTCCAATGCACCGACTATCCCAAAGAAACTCTTATCCTTCGGTAAATTACCCGCTATAAGATTCGGTTCGCCAACTACATAACCACTCCCATTATGATATCCTGCGGGAATAGCCCTATTCGTTGTACCAGGAGTAATCACTTGTGCTCCTCTATTAATAATTGCTGTCATCTTACTAAGCAGTGAATCCCATGATTCGCTCGTGGATGCCGATATACCCCAGGCAACAAGCGCGGCAACCACTTCCGCTTTCCGCTCATTGCCAAGCTGAAAAGCCGCTGCTGCTGCTGAGTTTGCGGCGTTGGCTGTAGTCTGGGCTACTGCGGCCGCATCGTAGGCCGACTTTACTGCCTTTGAGGTTGCTGCCTGTGCTTCACTTGTACTATTCGTTGCATTCGACAGTTGCACAATCCCCGCTTCCGTTAACGATGCCGGTGGAACTTCAATATGATCCACATCCGTACGCAACTGATTAATTTCTCGCCCAATGTTATTGAAGTCATCCGGCTTCACCGTATCCGTTAATGTCCAATCTGTTTTTGCCATGAATGAATACCTCCGCTTATTATAGTACGTAGCAAATAATTTTTACCTCTGCTGCATTCATTCTATAAGAAGCACAGGGTATTTATTGGCCTTATAGCGGACAGTAAGGGGACATGGGGAGGACAGAAAAATTCACTTTGCTGTAGCCGTGCAAAATTTTTGGAAAACTTTCTCAACATATTTGGCAAAGAATTTTGTGCACTCCACCTCTCTACCCCCAATCCAACAAAATAACCCCCGGATCGGCTCCGAGGGCATAAAAAAACGCCTATTCGGCGTTGTCTGCTTCTTTATTCTCTTGTGCTGGCTGTTGCGCTTTCTCCAAAGCCGCCATAGCATCACCGACGTGCTGATCAATTGCCCGAAGGATGCTAAGCTGCTGACCAGGATGTGAATTTATAACGAGAGAGATCACATCAATACTTCTTCTACTGGGTGTGCTAAATCTAATGAAACATCTATCCGTGTTACCATTGCCATATAAATCACCTCCTCGCGAGCAAAATAAAAGAGCCTGCGGAGATCGCAGACTCGTGGTATAATTTGGCTTGTACAACATACCTTGAGTGGGTGCGGTTTCCTCCGGAAGGGAGGTGAACCGTATGAACTTCTCTTTTTCCGATGTGATTATGTTTGCAGCTTTTATTGTTGCACTTTTAACATACATTGATCGCGATAGAAAAAAGAAGTGACCCACTCTAAGGTTGGCGCCTGTGAGGGTCACTTCTTCATCAGATAAACTTATGGAGGGGTAACCCCACTCAAGTTGTTTGTACTGGGGACGGTCTGCCAACCGTCCTCATTTCTATTGTTATCTTAGCATATTGCGGTTTATACCTCAATGCACAAAGGAGTAAAAAGAGCGGTTGAAGGGTTCTATAAATTTAATTTGAAATATGAATGTTACCGAATTATTCATCATATCGAAAAGTACTATCCGGATGAGGCTAAGCAACTGGTCGAGTTGAAAAATGATGTAGGGCCAGATTTCCCTTCTGAAAAACTAGTCAGAAACATGGTGAGTCAACTTCCGATTCATTCAGCTGAATTAGAGGAAAAAATTAAGGACTATGTATATTATAAAGAAAATCGCTATCCAAGAAGTCACTCATAAGAGTGGCTTTTTGTTATTTGAGGGGGTTAATTAATGGAAATAAGATGTGTTCCTATCGACCGCATCAACGCAGCTGCTTACAATCCGCGGGTTGATCTTCAGCCTGGCAATCCAGAACTTCCAATTGGTTCCTTTTTTAATATATCATCAATCAAATTTACAATGATTGCATTAGAAGTTTGGAGAAGTAGAGATGAATTTAAACCTGCTCATAAAATAACCAGAAATAGATGTTTTTCCCCCGCACATCTTTAGGAACACATACATTAGCTTATTGGCTGAAGCCGAGGTTGATCTGAAGACAATCATGCAGCGGGTCGGCCATACCGATGTAAAAACAACATTAAAAATTTATACGCATGTGACTGATAAGATGAACGAAAACGCCTCTAATCCCAATGATTACGGGCGTTTCGATCTGTATTATTAATCTATTTACAATATAGCATGCCTGTTGGGGGCTGCACCATTTTTTTAAAACTTCTGCTAGAGATGAAGAGTTGACTCCGCACTTACGTTTCCCGTATCCACGATTCAACGATTTCATGGAATAACTCCGGAGCCAAAGTTCCCCCATGCCCAATCCGAGGGATGATCATGGCCTCGCAATTGGAATTGCTGTGCTTGATATCTGCCGCGGATTTCCTCATCATAACCCTCTCTTTTTCTCCAACGGTTACCAGGATCTTTGCCGTCGATCGATGGAAATTTTCAGGGATTTGAAAAGTCATATTCTCCTGCAAAATATCCACTAGTGTATCGGCACTCATTTGGCAGGTCTCGCGGTAATAAGTCTCAAATTGATCTGCACCAATATATAACTGCCTGGCTTGAAGCTTTGAAAAGCTCCTAAGCTTGGTCAACCAATGCGTTAACCTAATGGTAGGCCGGATGATCTGATTTGCTAAAGGAATAGGTCTGACCAGCGCACTGTTAATGATCGCGTAATCTATACTATGAGGTCTCATGCTCAAAATTTGGAGAGCTACCTGAGCCCCGAGCGAAAATCCGATCAGGATCACAGGCTTGCCCGCTGCCTTCGTATCGATCAAATTGATCATAAGCTCAGCGCTGCCAATGATAGAAAAAGCAATGCCAGAGTTCCTGCCATGCCCAGGCAAATCAGGCACTAAGCAATGATAATTCTGAAAATAATCCGTTTGTTTATCCCACATCCAGCCGCTTACCCCGCCGCCATGCAAAAAAACGATGAGAGGCGCCGTCGTATCTCCCGACTCCCTGAAATATAGCTTCAATATAGTGTACTCCTTTTAAATCTGAATTATCTGCCGAAAAGAATATCCATGATCGTTCCCAGGCTTCCCGTTTTCATATTTTGCAGAATATCGGGATCATAAATTTCAACAAAACCACAGGATATGCAGGAGACGAAAAGAAAATGGTTATACTGAACGTCCAATAGCTTACTAAGACCGGCTCCCGTCATGGCAACCTCCTTAATCGTACACTCTGTCCCCCCGCATTTGGAGCATTTGAATTTGTTCTCGATGACCTGTTCGATAGAGATATCAGATAATTTTTCATGATGGTAGTCGTCACTAATAAACTCCATTTCTTCTCCGAGGCCATCTTCACTACGTTCAAATTGAAAATCATCCTCGATGACTTCATGCAATTGTTTACGACATTTCGGACATCTTCCATTTTTAATTTCAATTCGATTACCGCACCATGGACATTCGATCAAGCGTTTCACTCCCCTTCCTTATCTACCCTGCTGCTATAACTAACAATAACATATAAGACTCCACCAACGATTTAAAAGGGCTCCCAGAATATAAATCCTCTTCGTATGAGCATATATTTAACAAATTATCATTCACTTTATATTTTCTATAAATCATATTTTATTTCCTATACAGATTCCAAAATATTTCATCAAATCTATTGAATTTTATCCATTATATGTATATTATTGGGCTATATAAACCCTTTCTTTTTAAGTAATAAAAAACATTTTAGTTAAATTAAGGAGGTATACTCATGAATTATTCTACGAGAGTTAGCGTACGAAAATCAATGTCATGCTTTATTGCCCTTCTTCTCATACTGTCTTTATTCCCATTCGGCGGAAGCTCGACGTCCCACGCTGCGGCTTCCCGACAAATGGAAGCGCTTAACCGGGGGATCGTAGCAGTTAAAGTGAGCAATGGCGTGTTTGTAAGCTGGCGCCTCTTCGGCACCGAACCGGATAACATCGCGTTTAATCTATATCGGGGAAGCACCAAGGTCAATGGCAGCCCCATCACAAACAGCACCAACTATGTCGATCCGCAAGGGACAAGCAGTTCTACCTATACGGTAAGAGCGGTGCTAAACGGGCAGGAGCGGGCGGCTTCCGAGACGGCAACCGTCTGGGGGCAAAACTATTTAACGGTTCCGATCCAACAGCCCCCTGGCGGCACCACGCCCGACGGGGTTGCCTATACTTACAGCGCGAATGATGCAAGCGTAGGCGACCTGGACGGCGATGGAAAATATGAAATTGTTCTTAAGTGGGATCCTTCCAATTCCAAAGATAATTCCCAAGCCGGCTACACCGGCCCCGTCATCATCGATGCCTACCGCTTGGACGGCACTCGACTATGGCGTATCAGCCTAGGTAAGAACATTCGCGCAGGGGCACATTATACACAATTTCTGGTGTATGACTTTGATGGAGACGGCAAAGCAGAGGTCGTATTCAAAACAGCAGACGGAACCGTGGACGGGGCAGGAAATACGATTGGCAATACAAATGCGGATTACCGCAATTCCAATGGTTACGTGCTATCCGGCCCGGAGTACTTGACGGTATTCAAAGGAAGCACAGGGGAGGCTTTAACAACGGTCAATTATGAGCCTCCAAGAGGCACGGTAGCGAGCTGGGGAGATAGCTACGGCAACCGGGTGGATCGTTTTCTTGCCGGGGTCGCTTATCTCGACGGTCAGCGTCCAAGCTTTGTGATGGCTCGCGGATACTATACGAGAACCGTGCTCGTAGCCTACAATTGGCGGGATGGCCAGCTGACTAAACTATGGACATTCGATTCCAATGCCTCAGGCAACAGTGCCTATGCCGGCCAAGGCAATCACAGCCTGAGTGTGGCTGATGTCGATAACGATGGCAAAGACGAGATCATTTACGGTGCAGCGGTCATTGATGACAATGGCAAGGGACTCTATACGACAGGACTCGGCCATGGCGACGCGCTTCACGTCAGCGATCTGGATCCAGACCGTGCTGGCCTCGAGGTATTCGGCGTCCACGAATCGACCAGCGCCCAGTACGGAGCAGAGATTCACCATGCCGGGACGGGTCAAATCTATTGGGGCATCCACACCGGCGCGGATACCGGCAGAGGTTTGGCCGCAGATATCGATCCGCGCACAAAAGGTACGGAGCTATGGGCCTCAGGCATCGGACTCTACTCTGTGAAAGGAGCAAAAATCAGCAACTCCACCCCGAACTCCACAAACTTTGCGATCTGGTGGGATGGGGATTTACTTAGAGAGCTGCTGGATCATACAGGCGGAACGGGTAAAATTGACAAATGGAACTATAATCAAAGCACCACGGATCGTTTGCTGACGGCTACAGGAACCGCTTCGAATAATTCGACTAAAGGAAATCCAAGCCTTCAGGCCGACATTCTCGGCGATTGGCGAGAGGAAGCCATATGGAGAACTTCAGATAATTCAGCATTACGCATATACACGACGACCGACGTTACTTCCCATCGGTTGTATACCTTAATGCATGATCCAGTGTATCGTTTGAGCATAGCTTGGCAGAACGTCGCCTATAACCAGCCGCCGCATACGGGTTTCTATCTCGGCGAGGGGATGAGCGCACCGCCTAGACCTGACATTTATCTGGCCGGTGGCTCTAGTGCTGAAACGATTGAAGGTGCCTATAAACTTATTAATCCGAATAGCGGTAAAGCCCTGGATGTGTATGGCAACCGCACAGCAGATGGAACGAATGTCAACATTTATACGGATAACGGCGCCATAAACCAGAAATGGACGATTAGTAAAAATAGCGACGGCACCTACAAAATTATCAGTCAAAGCAGTAATAAAGTGCTTGATGTAGACGGTAATCAAACAACAGACGGAGCAAACGTGCGAATATGGTCAGATAATGGAGGCAATAATCAGAAGTGGCGCATCACGCAAAATAGCGACGGCAATTACAAAATCATTGGCGTGGGCAGCGGCAAAGCACTAGAGGTAGCAGGCAATGGTACAGCAAACAGCACAAATGTCCAAATCCGTACGGATGACGGCAGTGCTGGCCAGAAATGGCAGCTAGTCAAGCTGTAACCCCCTGATTATAATAAATAAAATCCCCACACTGGAGCCTCGTTTGAGAATGAGACTTACGCTTTCGGTGTGGGGATTTTACCTATGTGAGACTCGTTAGGTTAGCATCTCTTGCTCCGTATACCTATTCATCAGCTTTGATCATCATCTCTTTTTCAATGTCAAGCTGAATGACCTCCGTCTGCCGTTGTCCTTCCTTGTCATTCCACGTAATCTCTAACGAAGTGCTGTCATAGTTCGATTTGTCTTTCTCTAATTCACCATCCGAATAAGGCCCGGTTAATGATCCAGTATCCTTGACATTATCCAAAATCGACACCACCCCGTTATAGGAGTGAAATTCATTGGCGTAAACGACTTCCTTCTCGCCCCGGTTATTATTTTCATAAAACTTATATTCGAAAAAAGTACTTTGACTAAGATCCGCAGGATCTCCTTTGTAATTTAAAGAAGCATGGCCTCTTAAAATTTTGTCCGGGGTAATTATGATTTTATAATCGTGAACCTCCCAGGCTTCTCCCGACCCATGGAGCGTATATAGACTCACATCCGAATTTGCTATATCCTCAGCGTCTTTGTTCAAATACAGATACAGCCATAAGGCATTAGAGATCACAATAATACTTGATAAAAACAAAATGGTTTTCTTCATCATCTTCTCCATCTAAATTTTATAATTTTACTTAACAAACGTATTCTTCACGCGCTTTGAATTTAGAAAATAAGGAATCCAAATGGCACATGAAATGATAGATTGAAACAGTTCTCTGATCGAGCTGCCATCCTCCACTTCTCTGGCTAAAGGAATTTGGTATAGCAGTATTAGATCCACGACCCAAAAAAATAAATTGGCGCTATATAAAATAATCATTAGGCGAGGCAGTATGGATTTTTTCCGATAAAACATATATAAAGTAAATACCGTAAACCCGAGAAGCAAGGTACTGAACACTGTTTCAATTATAAATGTCGGCCCCCAGAGAGGATGGTAATATTCGGATTCCCTGGAGGTAAACACATTCCAATTTTCGCTGTCGAACACGGTAAAATAAAACTCCGGTAATTGTATTAATGCCAGTAATATCGTCAAAATTAATCCAATTTGAACTAAAACCAGCCATCCCCCGAGTCCAGACACGCCTGAAGGCTGATGATTTATACTTGTTGGTTGATCCTCCGTTTGCTGTACATTTGTCTCCACTAACAACACATCCCTTTGTAACGGTGATTTTCATTTTTTATGAAACGACTTCATTATGCTCTTCGGACAGCTGCAATATCTCGATATCCTTGAACTTCTCCTGAAGCTTCCGGGCTAAGGACTGAACTCCATAGATTTCCGTAAACGTGTGACTCCCCACGATGAGGTTCATATGTATGAATTTAGCGTATTGAACGGTATACAATGTTTTTTCGCCTGTAATGTAAACATCACAGCGGCTTTGCAGCGCCTCTCTCAGTTGATTTGTTCCATGGCCTGCTCCGGTCAACATCCCTATTCTTTGAATTTCCCTGTGATGATTCCTCTGAAAAAATACGCGCTCGCCCAGCAATTGAGTCATATCCTCAACCAAGCGATCCATCGATCTGGGAGACTCCAGCTCTCCAATCCCTATCGAGCTCTCCCCGTCCAAATGCCGGGATTGCTGAACGATATGACGGGCTCCCAACAGCCTTAGCAATGAACTGCACGTCCCGAATTCAGCATAATCGAGCGGCAAATGGATATAGAAATGAGCTATTTTGTTTTCTTCTAACAGCTCCAGGCATCGTTCCTTCATTCCATAAACAAAATCCCATGCATCATGGTGCGTGATGATTAAATCGATGTTCTTCTCGGCAGCCTGCAAAATGATCTCAGGAGTCATATTTGTCGCATAACCTATTCTTGTATATTTCTTATCTGAAAAATGATGAAATCCATACTCAATATCTTCTTTAAAGTCAATAAGCAGTTGACCAAATAATTGATGAATATACGATTTAAATGGTTGAACAAGCATAGCGTACTCCTCCCCTTTCTACCTTAAATGAATAGTATAATCCTTTAATTGGTATTGGTACACTATATTTTGCTCATTTGTAATTCCACTTTAGCATCGAAGACTGAATAATTGCTTTAGTCATTCCAAAAAAACAAAGCCTCCAAGCATCACATTCCGCGACCCTGGAGGCTTTGCAAGCGATTGCCAACATCAGGCAACCGTCTGTACGCTAAAGCAACGCTTTTCTTCTATTCTATTACCGACGTTTATCATTTCTACTGCATTTGGGGCACTGCGTTTTGTAAAGAGAGGGGACGCATATCCCTCCATTTCGATTCGATATATTCTAGGCATGCCTCCCTCGTATTCTCGTTCAGAACGACCCTCCAGCCTGCCGGTACTGGAATGAATGCGGGCCAAAGGGAATGCTGCCCCTCTCCGTTCACCAATACCAAATATATGCCGTCTGCTTGTTCAAATGGATTTCCCACTTCTCATTCCACCTCATTTCTGCTAGCTGCCGATCCCTCGGCTGCTTGCAATTTGGCTAACAAAACCTCTCCGATCTCCGCGAGCGGTCCCGGCTGGCAAAGATCCTTATGACGACAAGCGATATCATGCCTTTCAATCTGTCCCCCGATATAGGGAGCCCACATCTCCGGTTCAATCGGATCGAACCATTCCGGAATGATCGTCGAATGAAAGAACAGAAGATCTCCCTCGAATTTCTCCGGGACGAAGGCGCTCAACAGACGCACCGAATTCTCATACGTATTTTTCAAATTTAAAATAATTTCCTCATCCAGACTGGCGAGAGCGCTGCCGTCACTGCGTAAAATCTCGATAGCTCTAGCAATATCCAGCGGGCCGTCTTTAATTGAGTCGGGATCATACCCGCCTAGAGCCAGCAGGGCAATTAAGGCTTCGTCTTCGCTGGCTTCACCGCGCAGCGGCAAATAATGACTTGGAAAAGCATCCAGCATCGCCAAAAATGCCACTTCCTCACCCTCGCGCTGCAGCTGTACCGCCATTGCCTGCGCTACATTTCCTCCAAATGACCAGCCCAGCAGCCGGTACGGCCCCTTCGGCTGAACCGTGCGAAGCTGCGCAATGTAATCATCCGTCATTTCCTCCAGCGTTCTAGGATACTGCTCGGCTTCAGCAATACCTCGTGCCTGCAGGCCATAGATCGGGTAATCCATGCCGAGATGCTTCATGAGCCCCGCATAACACCAGCTCAGCCCTCCTGCGGGATGCACGCAAAACAGCGGGATTTCCTTGCCCTCCGTACGGAGCGGCAGCAATACCTGGAGCGCGCTTTGGCTCTGATCCGAGTACAGCTTTTCTGCAAGTCCTGCCACGGTCGGAGCCTCGAAGAGCAGGCCGATGCCAAGCTCCCTGCCCATCGTTTCGCGAATCCGGCTCATTAACCGCACTGCCAGCAGCGAATGGCCGCCAAGCTCAAAGAATCCGTCATCGATGCTGACCCGCGGCAAGCCAAGCACTTCAGCGAACAAGTCGCAGAGCACTTCCTCCTGCGGGGTGCGCGGCCCTCGGCCATCCGGCGAGAGGGTAAATTCAGGCGCGGGCAGCGCCTTGCGGTCCAGCTTGCCGTTCGGGGTAAGCGGCAGCGCATTCAGTTGAATCATCGCCGCCGGCACCATATACTCCGGCAGGAGGGAAGCCGCATGGCGGCGCAGCTCAGCCGGCATGATCTCCGCTTCCGAGCCAGGCACGATATAGGCGGCCAGACGTTTGTCTCCCGGCTGATCCTCCCGGGCGATGACCGCCGCCTGCTCTACGCCGGGATAGCCGGCCAGCACCGCCTCGATCTCTCCCAGCTCGATGCGGAAGCCCCGAATTTTGACCTGTTGATCGCCGCGGCCCAAATAGTCGAGCGCGCCATTTGCCAATCGTTTGGCCAGATCCCCGGTTCGATACATACGGGTGCCCGGCGGGCCGTACGGATCGGCGACGAAGCGCTCGGACGTCAAATCCGGTCTGCCCCAATACCCCTGAGCCAATCCTTCGCCCGCCACATACATCTCTCCGATGACACCCGGCGGGACGGGCTGCAAGAAGGTATCCAGCACGTAGACCCGAAGATCAGGGATCGGGCGGCCGATCAGGCTGCTTCCTGCCTGAGCTGCACTTTCCTTGTCCAGCTCAAGATAGCTGACGTGCACGGTAGTTTCCGTGATGCCATACATATTGATCAGCTTAGGCGCATCATCAGGATGACGCTCATACCAATCGTTCAGGCGGCCAAGCTCCAGGGCTTCGCCACCGAAAATCACATAACGCAGGGCGAGTGATCGCCCTATCTCGGCATGATCCCGATCCGCCTGCATGAAGGCATAAAATGCCGATGGCGTCTGGTTAAGGACCGTAACCTGTTCCTGCACCAATAGCTGTAGAAATTGCGCTGGCGATCTGCTGATTTCATGCGGCACGACCACGAGACGGCCGCCGTTCAGCAGTGCGCCCCAGATTTCCCATACGGAGAAATCAAAGGCATAGGAATGAAACAGCGTCCAGACGTCTTCAGCCCCGAAACGGAACCACGAATCCGTCGCAGTGAACAGGCGAATCACATTGCGATGCGGGATGATGACGCCCTTGGGCTTGCCCGTCGAACCCGAGGTATAAATCATGTAGGCCGGGCTTAGCGGACTGACGACGCCTCTGCGCTCATGCTCGCTTGGATTCAGTGCGCAGTAAGTGCTTAACCGTTCCTCCGTCTCTGGTTCATCAAGGACAATCTTCGGAAGCCGAAGCGTGTCGGGCATCTGGGCAGCTGCCTGCGTATTCGTAATCATATAGACCGGCTTGGCATCCTCGACCATCCATTCCAGTCTGTCTTCCGGGTAATCGGGATCGAGCGGAAGATAAGCCGCACCGGTTTTCAATACCGCCAGCAAGCTCACGACCAGCTCCAGAGAGCGCGGCAGAGCCAGTGCTACCATTTGGCCGGCTCCCACACCGCCTGCAATCAGCATGTGCGCAAGCCGGTTTGCCTCGCTGTTCAACTGTCCGTAGCTTAACGCACGGCCTTCGCATACTACGGCCACAGCCTCAGAATGCTTGACGGCCTGCGCTTCAAACAACTCAAACAGGCTGATCAGCTGCTGGGACTCTACGTAGGTTGTCTCGCGAGTTGGTTTTCGGGTTTCTTCGCGCGACCACGCCGTTTCCATCAAGAAGGCTTGGCGCTCCGCCGGGGTAAGAATATCTGCCCTGCCAATGGGCTGTTCAGGCTTCTCAGCCAACGCTTCGAGCACCCGTATAAAACGATAGGCAAACGCTTCTGCCGTTTGCTGTTCATATAAATCCTTGCTGTACTCCAACAGCCCGCTCAGCCCGCCAGGCGTACCATCCGCGCTGCGCCGCTCGTTGAGCTCTACGGTAAGGTCAAATTTTGCCGTGCTGGAGTTCACCAAGTGCAAAGTCGCGGTCGCCTCCGGAAGCTCCAGCGGCGCTTCCGGCGTATTCTGCAGGACGAGCATAATTTGGAACAACGGATGCCTTGCTCTGGAACGTACCGGATTCAGCACCTCGACCAGCCGTTCAAACGGAAGATCCTGATGCTCGTAAGCCGCAAGATCCGCTTCCCGGACTCTGGCAATCAGTTCGGAGAAGGTCGGGTTGCCCGAAGTATCGGCTCGCAGCACGAGCGTATTGATGAACATGCCTACAAGCCCGCTAAGCGCGTCATCATTGCGCCCGGCAATCGGGCTTCCGATCGGGATGTCGTCGCCTGCGCCCAGGCGGGAAAGCAATGCAGCCAGTGCTGCGTGCAGCACCATAAACAAGCTCGCCTTATTGTCTCTCGCCGCCTTCAGCAGCCGGGCATGCAGCTCCTCGCCGATCTCAAATGGAATTACGCCTCCACTGTAGCTGGAGTGCGTCGGTCTGGCGTGGTCGGCAGGCAGCTCCAATTGATCCGGCAGCCTTTGCAGCGCTTCCTTCCAAAACTTCAACTGACTCGCATAGAGACTACCCGAGTCGCTTTCGACCCCGAGCAATTGCTCCTGCCACAGCACATAATCGGCATACTGTACGGGCAGCGGTGACCAGGACGGCCGCTCCCCCCGGCACCGGGCGGCATAAGCGGCGGACAAATCGCGGCCCAAGGGGATCAGCGACCAGCCATCGCCGGCAATATGATGAAGCAGCAGGAGCAGCACATACTTCTGCGGGCCGAGAATGAACAGATGCGCGCGGAAAGATGGCTCCGAGGATAATTCGAAGCTGTAGCTGACGCTTTCTGCCATCCTGTCCTGCAGCTCAGCCTCAGGAACCGACGAAACAACTAGTCGCGGCCTGGACTGTTCAGCCTCCAAAATCCGCTGCTGCGGCAGGCCCATCACATCAGGAAAAACAGTCCGCAAAGACTCGTGCCGTTCCACCACATCGCCAAGCGCTTGTTCCAAGGCTTCAACCTGCAATATGCCGTTAATTCGGGCCGTCCATGGAATGTTATAGGTCGGGTTCGGCCCCTCCATCCGGTACAGAAACCATAAGCGCTGCTGGGCAAAAGATAAGGGAATCCGTTCCGGGCGCTCTACGGAGCGGATCGGAGGCCGGGCATGCTGCGCATGATTCAAATGCTTGATTAAACCGGCCACCGTCGGATTTCCGAATAAATCACGGATACCTATTTCAGCGCCAAAGACATCGCGAATCCGGGCAGTCAGCCTGCCCGCAAGCAGCGAATGACCCCCCATTTCAAAAAAGTCGTCATCTATGCCGACGCGCGCCCGGCCCAGCACCTCCGCAAACAATTGGCACAGCAGCTCCTCCTGCGGTGTCCGCGGTTCGCGTCCGCGTGAATAAAGCAGGTCGGCCGGTGCGGGCAGCGCCTTGTGGTCAATCTTCCGATTCGGCGTAAGCGGCATTTCGGAGAGCTCCACGAATGCCGAAGGAATCATATAATCGGGCAGATGCTCAGCAGCATAACGGCGCAGCTCCGACGAGTCAACAGCGCCTGGAGAAGCAAGTACCATATAAGCGGCCAGGCGCTTCTCTCCGGGCCGATCCTCCCTAGCCATCACCGTGACCTGCTCAATGGCAGGATGCCGGGAAAACACGGACGTGATTTCGCCGAGCTCGATGCGGACGCCGCGGATCTTGATTTGATGGTCGGCACGGCCGATATAGTCCAGCGAGCCGTCGGCCAGCCAGCGCACAAGATCGCCGGTGCGGTACATTCGCGAGCCGGCTGATCCGTATGGATTAGCGACGAAGCGCTCCGCCGTCATCGCCGACCGTCCCAAGTACCCGCGAGCCAGGCCCTCCCCGGCAATATACAGCTCACCCGCCACACCGGGCGGAACGGGCTGCAGCACCTCATCCAGCACATACAGCTGCGTATTTTGTACCGGCCCGCCGATCGTTGGCTTCTCTGTTCCTTCATCCAGCCGTCCGGCTGTTGAATAAATCGTCGTTTCCGTCGGGCCATACTGGTTGTTCACCTGACAGCCCAGCGCTTGCAGACCAAGCTTGAGCCCCGCTGGAAGTGCCTCGCCACCCGAAATAATGGACAAGCCTTCGAAAGGCTCCGGCCGGCTGGACACCAGCTCCTGGAATAAGGTCGGCGTGGCTTGCAGCAGCGTAATCTTCTGCTCCCTGATCCGTATAGCAAGTGCAGAGGAGTCTAGAACCGTCTCCTTCAAAGCGATGTCCATGCAAGCCCCCGTCGTCAGCGGCAAATAGACCTCCAGGACGGATATATCAAAAGCGATCGTCGTCACGGACAACAGGCGATCCCGTTCACTTAACGGAAACCGGCCACGCATATCCACGATCAGATTGGCCAGGCTGCCGTAGGTGACCATGACCCCTTTCGGCTGGCCCGTCGAGCCTGAGGTATAAAGGACATAGGCGGGATGAAGCGGCGACAATCGTTCTGTACGTACTGAGGGATCTTTGCGCTCAGTTTTACTCACATTGTGGGTAGGGTACTGCTCCAGCTTAGCTCGGGTTCCAGGCGCATCAAGAACCAGTCCCAGCAGCTCGCAGGAGTCTGGCAAGCACTCGGCGCTCACTTGATCGGTCAGAACATAGGTCGGCTGGGCATCGCCGAGCATATACGCGATTCGTTCCGCCGGATAATCCGGATCCAGCGGCAAGTAGGCCGCTCCCGCCTTATGCACCGCCAGAATCGCTGCAACCATCCAGGCCGAACGGGACAGGGCCAGAGCTACGATATCCTCGGGGCCAACTCCCTGTTCGATCAGGAAATGAGCGAGCTGATTCGCCTGAGCGTTCAGTTCAGCATAGCTAAGCGAGATGTCCTGGCATACAACCGCAAGAGCCTCAGGAGCTGCAGCAGCCCGCTCCTCGAACAGCTCTGCCGGACTAGTATAGGGAACTTCTCGGGCCGTTTGGTTCCAGCCCTCCAGCACCTGCCGGCGTTCCTCGGCCGGCAGCCAATCCATTTCCGTGATCGGACGCTCCAGATCTGCAGCCGCAAATTGCTCCAGCAGCTGAAGGAAACGCCGTTGATGACCTTCCAGCTCGCCTGGAGTATAAATATCCGGGTTTCCATCCCAATCGATTCGCAAGCCTCCGGCTCCAGTCTGATGACGAACGTGAATCAGCATATCGTCCACCGGGCCGGCCGACAGATTGTGAACTGTGCCGCGAGCCCCGTCAAAGCTCAGTTCCTCGTCGAACGGCATGATGTTCAAGATCGGGCCGAACAGACGATGCTGCTCGCCCAGCAATTTGAGCTCGCGCCGCAAGTCCTGGTGCCGATACTTCTGATGCCGCCTTGCGAATCTCAGCTCCTGCGACACCTGCGACACCACCTCCAGCGGACTCACAGCCTTGTGCACCGTCAAGCGGAGCGGCACCAAGTTCATGACCATCCCCGGTACACGCAGGGAAGCGGAACCAAGGCGGCACATCATCGGCAGGCCCAGAATGACATCCGCAGCCCCGGTCGCCCGGTGCACATACACGGCCATCGCCGCAATGACCATCTCCGCCCAGCTCCCTCCAGCGGACTGCGCGGCCGTATGCAGCGCAGTCATGCTGCTCGGGGCAAGCTGGGAGGATTGGCGCAGGAAGGTGTTCGCCGTTCGCTGCACCCGGTCACTCAGGCCTATGACATCGGGATGATCGGCAAAACGCGCCAGCCAGAACTTGCGATCCTGCTCCTCCTGCCGGGTAGAGCGATAATCCGCGTCCTCCTTCAGTACGGCCTGCCAGGAATCGAAGCTTCGCCCCAATGCCTCATCCCGGGCTAGGGCGGTATAGATTTGGGCGACTCTTCTGGCAAGCAGCGAGAATCCGAACCCGTCAATCGCGATATGATGGATTTTTTGATACCAATAGAAGCAGTCTGGTGCTATCTGCAGCAGAGCCTGCCGGAACAGCGGCCCCTGCCTCAAATCGACCGGCACGGCCATGTCCTGCTTCATCCAAGCTTGAGCGATAGCGTGCGGATGCTCTTCCCCGCTGACATCCAAAAAGTTAAGATTCCAATCGGTCTCGGAAGCATCCGCCATTCTCTGCCATGGGCCGTCCTGATCCTCTCCGAAGCGCAGGTGCAGAGCCTCCGCCTCCGTCACGGCCAGCCTCAATGCTTGCTCGAAAAGCTCGTATTGGATCGGGCCATGAATTTCAATGTACTCGCCCGTATTATAAATGGGGTTATCCGGGTCAAGCTGCTGGGCGAACCAAATCCCTGATTGCGCCCCCGTCAGAGGAAGATGAACCTCCGTGTGAACAGGCATGCTTACACCTCTTTTCTCACCGAAAAATAGTCTACGTTCGGAATGGAGGGCGACATGCGAGCGGATAGAAGCATCCACCATTCCTCCAACGTCGGCCGCTCAGCCAGCTCCGCGAAATTGATCTCCATTCCTCTGCGGCTGAACTGTTCAGCCAGGCTCATGATGCGGATCGAATCAAGTCCCCAGTAAGCGATCAAGTCATCCTGCCCGCCAATCGATTCGGCCGCTTCCTGCAATAAGTCGGCCACCTGCTGGCGCAAATGCTCATATGACCATGGGCATGGAGCCTCGGCAGATGAAGCAGCGATTTCTTCATTAGCCGCGAGCGGGCCTAGCTGCTCAGTTGAAGCTAGGCTTGGCTTGCCAGCGGACGAACCGCTCGGCTGCCCCGCTGGGGATCCCTCCCCCAGCGCAGCTAGCAGCTGCCGCGTCGTCAGTGTGACCGCACAGCGCTCTGAAGCGTAGGTCAAAGCCAGCTTATGCTTTTCCAGTGAAAAATCCGCGACCGCATCGGCGACAAAGAACGGCTGTATGTCCTGCATGAAGGCTTCGCAGGAAGTTAGAAGACAACCGATATGCGCGTAGATGCCGCTAACGATCAGCTGATTGCGCCCATGCTCTTGGATGACTTGCAGCAGATTCGTTTTTTGAAACGCGCTATACCGCCATTTGGTCATGACGAGATCCTGT
This sequence comes from Paenibacillus lentus, assembly GCF_042714055.1. Lineage (GTDB taxonomy): Bacteria > Bacillota > Bacilli > Paenibacillales > Paenibacillaceae > Fontibacillus > Fontibacillus lentus_A. The sequence goes on along the minus strand of NZ_JBHGVC010000002.1, from coordinate 558,353 downwards.
TCGCCCGGAGCTACCTCAGCCGCGATTTGCGACTGGAACGGATCCGCTTCCATCCCTGGCCCCCAAAAATCCTGCAAAAGCCCCCGCTCTTCGGGGCTCTGTCCCCCGATTTGCGCCGAGTAAACAACAGGAATCCCCAGCTTAGCGCATTGATTGCGCAGCCTGGAGATATTGGTGAAGAGCTCTACGACAGGCGATTCCGTAGTGTTATATGCCTTCAGGAAGTAATTTTGCATATCATGAATGAGCAGTACCGCACGCTGCGGCTCTGGCTGCCAAGCTACCTTATTTGCGGGAAGCTCGGCTTCGACAGGCATGGAATAAGGAAAGATTGCAGGAATACCCATGTTAATCATCCTTTCGACGGTTATTTTTAAACACCCGAAATTTGATATGAATGAATCCGTTCCGTTCAACACCGCTGCTTATCAGCAATAAGCTCGCGCAGCGTTTTTTTGCTGACCTTGCCTACCTTTGTTTTCGGAAATGAGTCCATGAATACAATGCGATCGGGAATTTTGTAAGAGGCCAAGCCCCGTTCCCGCAAAAATGCCTTAATCTGTGCGCCCGACAGCGGCAAATTAGCCGCCGGCTGCGGAATAATGAAAGCGCAGGTGCCCTCGCCCAAATACTCGTCTGGCATGGCGACAACAGCCGCATCATGCACCCCGGGGTAAGCGAGCAGATGGTTCTCTACCTCCTCGGCAGCGATTTTCTCTCCCCCGCGGTTAATCTGATCCTTGTCGCGTCCCTCGACGACGAGATAGCCGGCTGCATCGATTCGTACAAGATCCCCTGTGCGGTAGAACCCGTCGCTCGTAAAGGCTTTGGCATTATGCTCCTCCGCCTTGTAGTAGCCGCGAATCGTATACGGGCCCCGGGTAAGCAGATGACCGACCTCGCCCGGCTTTACCTCGACATCCTCATCATCGACGATGCGTACTTCATCCCAAGGCGACATCGGCCGCCCCTGGGTGTTCACAATGATCTCGTCCGGATCATCTAGCCTCGTATAATTGACGAGCCCCTCAGCCATCCCGAATACCTGCTGCAGCTGGCAGCCTAATATCGGCTTCACGCGCGCGGCCGCCTCCGCGCTGAATTTCGCGCCGCCGACCTGCAAAACCTGCAGATCAGGGAAGCTGGGCCTGAGCCTGGCAGCCGCATCGAGCCATACTAGAGCAAGCGGCGGCACTAGCGCGGTAATGGTTACCCGCTCGCGAATCATCAAAGGGAAGGCCTCATCGGGGCTGGCTCCCCTTGCAAGTACGACGCGACCTCCGGCATATAACGTCCCGAGCACGCCCGGCGAGCTTAGCGGATAATTATGCGCGACAGGGAGTACGGCCAGATAGACGCTATTTTCGTCCAGTCCGCAAATTTCTGCGCTAAGGCGCAGGGAGTAAATATAGTCATCATGCGTGCGCGGTATCAGCTTTGGCAATCCGGTTGTCCCTCCCGACAGTTGGAGAAAAGCGATGTCCTCCGGGTTCGGCTTGGCAAAGCTGCTGCCTGCTTCATCGGCTTGTTCATGGCTTATAAGCATAGAAGCTATGAGCTGACTGGGGACGTCTGAAGATTTAGCCTCTTTATTTTCATTACGTGCGTTAGCTACATAGCCTTCCTCAGGCTCCATATACAGCCCCTCCAGAGCAGCGAACTCCTCCGGTTCACCGATCACCAGAACATGGCGCAGCGTAGGAACCTCTTGGATGACTTCCCTCGCCAACTCGCGGTAGTCGAAGCCCGCTTCCCGATCCGCTATAATATAAGCTTTCGCTTCGGAAAACTCGGATATATAGGAAATCTCATGCCTTCGATGCAGAGGTAAGGCGAATACGGGTAATGCACCAATCCGAAATAACGCGAAAATCACTTCAAAAAATTCGATCACATTAGGCAGTTGAACAACGACTCGATCTTTAGGCTCAATTCCAATTCTCAGCAATCCTTCTGCCAAACGGTCTGTCCGGGCATCCAGCTCGGCATAACTGATCCGGCGTTCACCGCTGATAATCGCAATCCGGTCGCCATGAGCCTTCGCACGTTCCCGCAGCATCGCTCCAAAGGTCTCGCCGCGCCAGCAGCCCTCCCTGCGATACCGTTCAGTAAATTCCTCCGGCCAAGCAGAACATCCTTCCAACATCAAGTTCCCTCCTTCTCTCCAGCAGCCAGCTGCAGGTCATTTAGACCCATAGCCAGCAGCAAAGTTCGAAACTTCGCGGCCGTCTCCGCCAGCTCTGCCTCAGCGCTTGAATCCGCGACGACTCCTGCGCCTGCATAGAGGCGAAGCCTTCTTCCCTCCACCACTGCACAGCGTATGGTAACGATCCATTCTCCGTCCCCTTTGGCATCACACCAGCCTACCATGCCCGTGAAGAAGCCCCGTTCAAAAGGCTCTATTTCGCGAATAGCTTCACGAGCCAGTTCCGTAGGCGTTCCGCATATAGCCGGCGTCGGGTGCAAAGAGAGCGCGAGGTCAAGCACGTTGGTCGCTGAATCGGCAAGCTCCCCATAAATGTCCGTTGACAGATGCCACATGGTCTGGGTTTGCACTAGGGACGGTTCTGCGGGTACGTCTAAGCTTTTGCAGTAGGGACGAAGCGCAGCTTCTACATCGTCCACAACGAGCTTATGCTCGAACCGATCCTTGGCCGAAGCAAGCAATGCAGCTGCTCTGCGTTCATCCTCGATGGGATCATCGCTGCGTGGTGCAGAGCCTGCCAACGGGTTTGCCCGGATTTGGAGCCCCGTTTTGGTGATGAGCAGTTCCGGACTGGCTCCAATTAATGTCCGAGCTTCCGCTGCTGCCGGCTCGAATTCGTCCTCCTTCCAGGACGATGCGGCTTCCCCGCCGCCCAAATTGACCGCGAACGTATAGCCATGCTTATTGCAGCGGGCTAAATTGCGCAGCAGGCAGTGAGTGTCCACAGCATCGGTTGAGGTCAATTCCAGCGTTCTGGACAGTACGACTTTTTGCAGCTCGTTCTGCTTCAGGCGTTTCAGTACTGTGTTCACAATGTTCTTATAATACTCGGGATCTGGATGCATGCTAATTTCATACTCCGGCTCGGATGCAGGCTGCCCGTTCCCCCCGTACTCCTCGCTTCGCTCCGATCCGCCAAAGCTCAAAGGCCCCGCCCATTGCGTGGACAGTGGCACGACGAGCTCAGCCGGCTTCGCCAGGTCAAATGGAATCGCGCCAACGACAATCGGTTCACCGCCGAAGCGACCGGAAGCCGCTAGCAGTTCTTGGATGCGCCCTGATAAAGCTTCCGGAGAGCCGTCCCCCAGGTCGATCCGCAGTCTCGCCCACTCGCCCTTTGCAAGTAAGGTACGTCTTGGTGAGGATAAAAAGAAACACAATCCCGATTCGTATTCCTCGAGAAGTTGTGCCGCCGTTTTCACATATACAGCTCCATTGTTTACCATTTCTTCTTAACATCCCCTTTCAAGTGGTTAGACTCCCAATGTCGCCCCTCCGTCAATGCATAGATCGAGCATCGTGATTTGCCGCGCCCGGTCAGAGGCGAGAAACATGACCGCATCGGCGATGTCCGAAGGCTCTGCTATCCTGCCCAGCGGTATGCCCAACCGGAACGCTTCAGGCGATCCAGCAACAACCGACCGGGCCCCATTCGAGTCGTTCCAAAGCATCCGCTGCATCGCCGTATCCGTGGATCCCGGCGATACAATATTGCAGCGGATACGGTTGGATGCCTGCTCCAGGCCCAGGCATTTGGTGAACATGACCGCCGCAGCTTTGGAGGCGTTGTAGGCCGCCATTTGCATGCGCGGTATCCGTGCCGCATTGGAGCCCACCGTCACGATCGACCCGGATTTACGGGCAGCCATGCGTTTAACGACGGAGCGGGACACGTAGAATACCCCGTTTGCATTAACCGCAAAAGCGGCTGCCCAGTCCTCGTCCCGGAGGGCTTCAACGCTTCCCATTCGGAGTAAGCCGGCTACGTTAACCAGAATTTCGATCGGGCCAAGTTCCCTCTCCACCTGTTCGACGGCCGCCTCAACAGCCTGGCTGTCGGCAACGTCGGTTACAAAAGCCGAGACCTCGCAGCCTTGGGCACGGAGCTCAGCCGCAAGGCCGTCCATTGCTTCCCCATTCAAATCGAGGGCAGCGACGATCGCTCCAGCACTCGCCAAGGCCCTTGCAACGGCCTCGCCGATTCCTTGGGCGGCTCCGGTCACTAAGGCAACCTTTCCATTGATCCCCGCATACTCCACCTCACCACTCCTCCTTTCTCTCTGTGATTAAACAAGATTCTAGCCGCTCTCTCACTCGTTTCTCTATATCTGTTCGCTGTCATACACTTACCATTCGCAATTCTCAGGAACGAAAAGCAAACTGCAAAGCCCGGCTGATTAAAGCGGGCAGCACCGTCACATGTCCTTCGCCTTCAAACTCTTTAAAGCTGGCTGACACCCCGGAATCCACGAACATGGACAAACGCTCGGCAAGCCTTCGCGCATTCTTGCTGTTCTGGGAAATGTGATGACGCTCCAATTCTCCGACGCCAAGCAGGATTCTAATATTCAGAGCTTCCTTCTGCAGGCGGTTCACAAACATTTCTTCCGCTTCTCCCATTATGGTTTTGTTCCAATGGAAGGATGGACTTCCTGCAATATAGCAGGCGAAGGCCTCCGGCCTCGTGAACAACGTGTACAAGGTAAACAGTCCGCCGAGCGAATGGCCAAAAATCGTCTGCTTTCCCCGATCGATCCGATACTTTGCTTCTATCTCCGGCTTCAGCTCTTCTTCGATATATTGCAAAAAGGCAGCCGCTCCCCCCTGCTTTGGCAGAGGGGTACCGTCGGGTCTATGGTGATAGTCAGGGCTTGTCGCCGGGGTGTAATCGTAATAGCGTTCCTTCGGGAACAGCTCCTCGGTTTCATAACCGATTCCCACGATAATCGCCGGAAATACCCCCGTATTATGCGGGCAGCTGCCTTGCAGGCGTGCAGTCTCGGCCATCGTGCCGAATACCGAATTGGCATCAAGCACGTAAAATACCGGATACCCTGCAGGCGGAGGCGGCTCGGAAGGCGAGCTCACCATGATTCGATACTTGCGGTTCTCTCTGCGGGATTGCATAATCCACTCTTCTGCACCCGGAATGATCATCTTGTTTCCGTTGGCCATTTCCTCTTGATCCACCTTCATTCTGTTATTCAGCCATCAGCTTGACCGTATCGTCGATGATTTTCTCGTAGGCGATCAGGCCGCTCCCCAGCCAGTACTCATCGCTGACTTCGTGCACATGTCCTTGCTGCACGGCAGGAATGCTCTTCCAGATGGTGCTTTCCGTCATCTCCTTCATGCGTTCCGTGCCTTGTCCGTAGGCATTGATGACGAAGATATAGTCCGCATCCAATTCCGGCAGGATTTCGAGCGATAAATTCAAGCTGTTCTCGTTCTCCGTAAGCTTGGACATTTCTACACCCAAATGCTGATTGACAACATAACCACAAAAATAATTGCCGCCCATCAAGCTCACGCCTTTACTGGCAAAGCGGATGATCGCTACTTTTTTGCCAGGTGCGTTCTTCTCGATAGCTGCCTTGGCCTCGTTCGCCTTCTGTTGGTATGACTCCAGCGCTTGCTTTGCTTCCTCGGTCTTCCCTAAGAGCTCTCCCAAAATCTCAAGCGATTTCTCGACGTCGCCTGCTGCATTATTGAATACATAGGTTGGCGCGATTTTGGAGTAGTTCTCATATACGCCGTCGCCGGCATAGTTGGCCGTATGCAGAATAATCAGGTCAGGATTGTATGACAGCAGCACCTCCGAAGACGGTGGCCCGCCGGAAAAATCAAGCTTCGGTACGTCCCCCAGTTCTCCCTGCAAATAATCATGTCCCAGGTTTCCGTTCGACCACTGTGCTACCGGCTTGACTCCAAGCTTAAGCAGCGAGTCCTCCAAATAAGGCGCAAAGACGCGCTGAGGCTGTTCCGGCAGCTGAATCTCGTGGCCGAGGTCATCCTTGATCGTTCGCTCGCCGCTTGCTGCTTGCTGACCGTTCTCCTCGGATATGGAAGCCTCGGCCACCGTCTCGCTGGTCGGCTGCTGCTCAGACGGATTCTTTGCTGATTCCGTGCCGCATGCAGTAAGCATGCTCCCCGCAAGTGCAATGCATAGCAAAAATGAAACATGTTTTTTAAAACTTGATCCTCTCCAACCGGTAACTTTCAACATCGTTGCCCCTCTCATTTGATAATGATTCTCATTGAGAACGATTATAGATCATGTTCCCTAGGTAGCACCATGGACAGCATCCTGCAAACCATTTGGACATTTTCCAGTAAACATGAGCAGCGCCTCATCCAGCATCCGGCTAACGGCAACCGCTGAATATTCAAACCAGGGATCGGATGGAATCGGATGCAATTGACCGTTCTTTACAGCCTGCAATTGCCGCCATTCGGCGGAATGCTGCAGGGACAGCCAGTAGGTTCGGGATGCCGCCTCGGCACATACAACCACTAACAACCGTTCCGGATCAATCTCCGCCAGCTGCTCAAGCGTAAGCGGATTGCTCGGTGACCGGGCTGGGCCGGCTGGCTGTATTTTTAAATCCTCATAGAGTACCTCATCAATCCCGCGATTCCAATACGTATGAATGTGATCTCCGTAAATGCGCAGCACCATAATTTTGTCCCGGCCTAACGTTCTTTCGATCTCGGTTCTCGCGGCTTTGACTTTCCTTTCATGATGCATGATCCACTCCTCTGCCTTTGCCTCCCTCTCCAAAAACCGCGCAAGCACGCGAAGCTGCTCCCTCCACCCGCAGTGCTCTACCGGGACGAAACATGTGGCCGCTATGCTGCTCAACCGATCCTGCTCGCTTCTCTCCAGCTGCTCCGTTCCAATAATCGCATCAGGTCGAAGTCCTGCCAGCTTCTCCAGGTTTGCTTCAAATATGCGTGGATTGTAAGGATCGGGCAACTGTAGAGGAGCCGCAATGGTCGTGCGATAGGCATTATAATAATAAGCTGTCCATTTCGGGTCTAGCGGGGCTGCCACCGGAACGATATCCAGGGCCAGCAGCAAGCCAATAATCTCGGGAGAACATGCGGCAATGCGCTGCCTCGCTTTCTTGATATAGTCGGAAGGAGACACGCCAACCTCTTTTTTAAATTTCCGGCTAAAATAAAATTCATCGCTATAGCCTACTTTCAACGCAATATCCCGCAGCCGCAGCTGCTCTCCAGCAGAGAGCAAATAGCGCTTAGCTTCATTGATCCGCAGCTCAGATAAATATTTCATGGCACTCTGCCCAAAGTTTTTTTTGAAGAGATCGACAAAATACTTCGGGCTAATATTCGCCATCTCAGCCAATTGCCCGATGGAAAGCGGCTCATGAAAGTGCTCTTCCACGTACTGCTTGATTTCAGACAGCTCTTTCTTCGGCTTCCGCTCATCTCCGGCGGAGAATTGATCTGCTGCATATGGATCATCTGAAAGCATAAAATTCCCCTCCTCATCATAAAAGGAATTATCACCTAATTGAAAATGATTCTCACTCTCATATAGCTCTATTCTAACCAAAGACTGCCAGCGGAAGCAATAGAAGATCTGTTCGATATGAATGGAGATAACAAAAAAATACACCCATTCACCTTTACTCAAGCCATACGACCGGATTTAATCTGGTCGGCTAGAAATACAGTAAGGTGAATGGATGCATATGAACAAAGGCTTAAGGGGTATAACTTCCGTGTGCTTGCGGGTGGAGCTTGCTTCAAGAGGATAACTTTTTTACCATTTTATAATCCCCAGGTACAGCTGAGAATCCTAAAAGATCGCGATTAATCTTCAACATCGGAGCATTAAGAGAATCGTTGTTGGTGCGCATATATACTGCATTCAGCTTCAAAGCGAGCTCTATGCAGCTGAGTTTTAATGTTAGACCCAAGCCTTGCCCTCTATATGCTTTTCTTACTCCGGTATATTCATGATACATGCTTTGCGTAGTTTCGTGGAACAGCAGATGGGCGACACCCACATATTTATTCTGATCCACCGCTATCAATACGTACTCCGGTTTAGAGCCAGGTAAATCGAGAGTCCACTTCTTCCACTCGGTGAAATCAAAAAAATCTCCTGCGAAACCCGGTATATCAAAAGAAGTTTCTCTATATAATTCATACAGTTTTTCCTCTTTATCCGGCTCTTTCATTTCTGAGAGGGGGACAATCGCAAACGTTGCAGAAATAGAATGCAGCAGGCTTTTATCAAAGCTCGCTAAGTCCAAGACGGATTCGAAGGTGTGTCTTTCGACCTTATATCCATGTTTTCTCGCGAAAGCTATGGAATTCTCTTCATCGTCACTTACTTCATAATTCAACTTGCTGGCGCCATAGGTCTGTGCCCATTTCTCCAAGGTTACGTAAAGCTGATGGCCTATGCCCTGGTTGCGGCAGCCCGGTTCCACGACCAGACTATGATTGAGCTCGCCCACGGCTGTCCAGGGGGCTCTCCAGGATATGCCATATCCTATGATGCGATCCTCCTCATCGACCGCTACGATCCGGTAACGATCAAAGCCCGCCAACAATCCATTCTCAGTCTTATGAAGCAGGCCTTTGGCTGGAATTTTAGCATCTTCCTCAGCTAGTATATCCGCGCTCGTCTTTTCAGACAGCACCCAATTTAATATATTAGCGATTTGAGGATAATCATCGGGAATTTGTATTTCGCGAATCGAGAATTTCATGGATACACTCCTTATGAGTCTAATAAACACCTAACTTCATTCTAAAGGAGCTGATCAGACTGCAAAAGAGAAATCACGATTATAATTAGATTTTCCAAATTGTCAAGATAAGTTATTCACTGCCGTCAGATCAAGACTAATCTAAACTCTCTTTCTCGCCTCATATGTAATCATTTGATCCGCTTTTTGGGGAGCAGCACCATATTCATAATTTCCAGATACTATAATTTCACTAAAGCCTGCCTGCGCTAGAAGCAAGCTAAACTCTTGCAGACCATACCAGGACAAAGGAAAACGTTGTAGTTCCGATTGGATCAACTCGCCATCCTTCCACTTCTCATACTTCAAGAGAGACACCGTTCTCTGTTCGATAAAATTGACTTCGATTTGTTTTTCCTCTAAGGTGATCGTTTCATTATTGTCGGTTTCCCATAGGCGTGTCTTCACTACGTTCGTATCAAAATCGGTTTGCAGAGAAATATCGGCCATAAAGACACCCCCGTCGGCTAAGTGATCATAATAGCACTTCAAGGCATTGATCAGGTCTTCTCTTTTCTCGATTAATTGTAAGGAACCCCCGGGAATAATGATCGCTTCATAAGCATCATCTAAATGAAACCGACTCATATCACCTTCAAACAACCTCGGATCAATCCCTAACTCTCGGCATTTCTTTCTGCATGATTCCAGCATTGAGCCGGAGTTGTCTACCCCTTCCACCTTTAGTCCAGTCTGGAGCAATGGAATGAGAACTCGTCCCGAGCCGCAGGCCACCTCTAAAATTTTGCCGGTAATCCCTTTCAATCGCTCGGAATAGTATTCAATATCTCCAAATGTGAAACCGACAGGTTTGCTCAATTCATAAACCTCTGTACATAATTGTCCATAGGAGTTAAGCATATTTTCATCCCCATACTCTTTAATATTTTTTCCACCTAAAATGAGCGCTAATATTTATCTTCCGGCAGTGATTATATTCCCGTCTTTATCTAGTCCTCTGAAAACGAAATCCCCTACATCACTACTGTTCAATTCAAGGTAGGCGGCAGCAAAGCCATTTTCTACCGGAATTTCAACAAAAACCGTGGATACTCTTTCAATTTCATTAATATCATTTAAGAAGATGCCATCTATATTATCATTGCTAACAATTACTTCTTTTATCTTTGGATCTAACGCTTCAACGGCAAAAGTGGTTGCATACTTCTTATTTGACTTCAACTGGGCAGACCATGTACGTTTTAATGCATCATTCGGCTCCCTTGCATGTAACTCGGAAATATTCGATACATGATGAAGCACTCCCAGCTTGGTGTTCAGTAATTTTACGTAACTCATGTTTTCCGTTTTCCATATTACTATTTTTTTATTGCCGTATTTGCTCTGATACGCGACCTCTCCAGCAACAAACGGAAATGATTTCCTAAGCGCTTGGTTTTCTCCAATCGAATAACCGTTTTGATTTCCGATGTAAAATAACAGCAAAATTATAAATAATACAATGATTATAATGCGTAGGTTTTTTCGCCTCATAACGCCCCTTCTTTTTAAAAACTACTCAGATTGATTTGGAGAATATTCGATGAGCCAGCAATCTCTCCATTGTCCCTCATGCTTCTCATGTTGTTGCAGCAGTTTTACTTTCTTAAATCCGCATTTTTCATAGCATGCGATCGCCCGCATATTCCAAGCCTGCGGATCCATGACGATTCTATCCGCTTCTTCGTGATGAACTAAATAGCCAAGCATGGATTTGACAAGCTTTTTGCCAATGCCTTTATTCCAATAATCGATTTCGCCGATGAATTGATCCATTCCATAAATCTTTTCGTTTTTTTGAGAATATCCATACTCCTTTCTTGATGCTTCATCGAGAAGATAGAACTGGATATAACCGATGGGCCTTCCCTTGTATTCAATAATACATCTATTCTCCTCATCTTCAACGTAGTAAGAATCCCGAACCATCTCCAGATTATGCGGTCGGTCTCTCCCTTCATAATATTGAAGCAAGCTAGGATTAGATAACCAAGAGACCAGGGTCAGCTCATCCGATTTTTCCAGTTCGCGTACCGTAATCTCCTCGGACTTATAGATTAACGTCATGGACTTCACCCTTAGTTATAATCGCTAGGAAAATTTCTCCTTAGAAAGATTATACATTTACTCACCTAACGACGATAGAGAAGAAACAATTTTATACGTTCTTTATTTGTAAAAAATATAAAATTTAGTTGAAAAAACCATATTCTTCTCTTATAATGAAAGAAATGATAGCGTTATCATTATATTAATCGAAACCGGTTTAGCTTTCTGTGCACGCAAGCGCAGCGTGTAAAGAATGATGCAACTCACCTTATATTAAGGAGCGAAAAATCATGTTGAAACGCGGTAAAGCTTTATCCCTTTTTCTGCTGCTTACTCTTCTGATTTCTTTCGTACCTGCCGGGAATACTAGCGCTGCAACCAACTGGAATTTAGTATGGAGCGACGAGTTTAACGGCTCCTCCTTGAATACCGCCAACTGGACCGCTGAAATCGGCACCGGCAGCGGAGGCTGGGGCAATAATGAACTTCAGTATTATACTAGCCGTCCGCAGAATCTACAGGTGACGGGAGGCAATCTGGTCATTACTGCCCAGAAGGAATCTTACGGCGGCATGAATTACACCTCTGCCCGAATCAAAACACAAGGTTTAAAGAGCTTCACCTTTGGAAAGATCGAAGCAAGAATCAAGCTTCCTTCCGGGCAGGGGCTATGGCCGGCATTTTGGATGCTGGGCAGCAACATTACCTCGGTTGGCTGGCCCGCATCCGGTGAAATCGATATCATGGAACGTGTCAATAACAACTCATTCGTCAACGGTACAGTGCATTGGGATGCAAACGGCCACGCGGAGTATGGACGGACATCGGGAAATCTTGACTTCTCCCAGTATCATACCTATAGCGTAGAGTGGGATTCCAACTACATCCGCTGGTTTGTAGACGGCATCCAGTATAACGAGTTTTATATCGGCAATGGAACCGGCAACACGGAGGAATTCCAGAAGCCGTTCTTCCTGCTGCTAAATCTTGCCGTGGGCGGCAATTGGCCCGGAAGCCCAAATGCGTCAACGCCTTTTCCGGCGCAGATGCTGGTCGACTATGTTCGGGTATACCAGGCTACGGATGCGCCGAACATTGTTAGCGGCGGCATTTATACACTGACCTCTAAAGCGAGCGGCAAAGTGCTGGACGTCGTAGACGTCTCCACGGCGGACGGAGCCAAAATGCAGCAGTGGACAAACTACAGCGCCAGCAATCAGCGCTTCAAAGTCGAAAGCACTGGAGACGGGTATTATAAGCTGACGGCCATGCACAGCGGCAAGGTGCTGGACGTGCCGAGCTCCAGCACTGCGAGCGGCGTGCAGCTGCAGCAATGGAACGACAACGGAACCAATGCCCAAAGATGGAGGCTTGTCGATGCCGGCGGCGGCTATTATAAGCTGGTTTCCAAGGCCAGCGGCCTGGTCATGGATGTTGCCAGCTCATCGACGGCGGACGGCGCTCCGGTTCAGCAATGGACCGACAACGGTACGGATGCCCAGAAATGGTGGTTTACGAAAGTAAATTAACCGGCTCTTGAAACAGCTGCCTGCGAGAAAGGAGAAACCCATCCGTCATTTTGACCCGGGTTTCTCCTTTTTCTTGTTGTTACCTATCGCTTGGTGTACCTACATCCAGACTTAGCCGGATCATGTCCCTGCATAGTATTCCATTCTCAATGATCTCTTCATCATAATGTCTGACAAAGAAATCGCGATCCACTCCGGTAATTCTAAATCCGCATTTCTGATACAATCCCAATTGAGCCAAGCTTGAGTTTCCTGTGCCGATTTCAAGGGTTGTTACGTGTTGTTCCTTCGCTTTGTCGATCGCATACGAGACTAGCTTCTTGCCGATTCCTTTCCCCTGAACATCCTCACTTACAGCGATATTCACAATTTCCATCGTCCCTGGACGTGTCCTTAACAATACAAGCACACCTATGGTTTTGAGTTCGTTCGTGGCAATGTAACATTGGCCCCTGTTTAAATACTCCTTCACTTTCTCCTCGGAAGGATCAGCAAGAAGTAATAATTCGCAGGGCGCATCCTGAATATTTTCGAGTACATCAATTGTAATCTCCATGAAAAAAATCTCCCCTATGTAATACGTATAGACGGCTTTCGTAGATGATACTGAATAGCCGACATATAAGGATAATACCACTCGAATCATAAGTTCATCTAGTTATTCTATCAGTGTAGTTTTGTTCTTCCCAAAAGTTAAATACCAACAACAAGGGTGCCTCTCGGCTCTCAACCGTCAAGACACCCCTTATAGTACAAATTCAGCCCATATTATTCTTCATTTTCAGCTTGCTCCTGACCAAACGCAGCCTTTGCGTCTTCGACCATTTCTTTAGCAAACTCTTCTCTTTCCTTATCGGGAACCGGCATTTTATTCAGCGGAGTTGACTGTACTTCATGCTTGCTAAGGCCTTGATTATTCTTGCTCATTACGTATCTGCACCCCCTTCAATCCCAATATAGTCCAATTGTAGGATGCGGATACAGATGCTTTTTTATGCATCGCCTAGCTTGTATCGATTTCTTAGCGCAGCGATCTCTGAATCGTCAAAAACCTTTCTCCGAACATCCAAGCAATCGTGCTATTCCTCTCGCCTTGCAAGGAAGATTGTCTGATTTTTAAGGAAAGATAACGGTTTTGTGAACCTATATTCCAGGAGAAAAATGCTATTATCTTATTGTAATTAACAGATATTTCAAATATTTTTTTCGAAAGGGGGATCATTTTTACGGATAAGAAATAGCAGTGGTTATTTTTTTGAATTTATTTGTAACCGCTTACAGTTAGAGTGTTTTACTAAGATTAAATTAGAAAGAGGGTATGGCAATTATGAAAAGCAACATTTTTAGACATCTGTTTCTTGTTTTCTTGATTACGGTTATGCTCTTCAGCACAGTGCTACCCTTCGGATCAAATGCTCGTGCGGATGAACCGGAATCACGGGAACTCGTACCTGACACGGTAACAAGCGCTGTCTATGACTCTCCTATCTCCTTATTGGATAGCCATGAGCTTCGATTCGACTTCGGCCCCGGTCAGGCAGCAGACGGATATACACAGGTTACAGCAGCCACTTCTTACTCTAAAAGCTTGGGATACGGCTTCGCTGATCCATCGCAGGTCTCTGAGCAGGATAGAGATACAGGCAGCATGCTGAAGTCCGATTTCGTCGTCCCGAAAGATACGTCGTTCATCGTTGATCTGCCAAACGGCGACTACACAGTCTCCCTGATTGCAGGCGATGAACAAGGGTCGACAGAGATCGCAATAACGGTGGAGACGATTCAGAAAGTACAGCAAACTGCCAAGGCAGCGGGGCAATATTTGGAGATGGACTTCGATATTGCGTTGATTGACGGCCAATTGAATATGGACTTTACGGGCACGGCACCGAATATCAATGCGCTTGTCATCCGCAAGCAGCTGGATCGTGAGCCAGGTGAACAACCCGTCGTTTATCTAGCGAGTGATTCAACGGTTCAAACCTATGATTCCTATTGGCAGCCGCAGGCGGGCTGGGGCCAAATGATCAGCCGTTATTTTACAGACGATGTTCGCATCGATAATCGAGCGATCGGCGGCCGCAGCTCCAGATCGTTTGTGTATGAAGGCAGGCTCGATGAAATTCTACGGGCCATTAAGCCTGGCGATTATTTGCTTGTCCAATTCGGCCATAACGATGCGACGATTAGCAGACCGGAGCGATATACCTCGCCCGAGGATTTCAAATTTTATCTGAAATCCTATGTTCTTGGCGCTAGGCAGCGAGGGGCTACTCCTATTCTGATTACCCCTGTTGGCCGGAGAGATTTCAATGAGGCTACAGGTAAATTCAATGTCAGCTTCCCGGAATACGTAAAATCCATGAAGGAAGTTGCAAATGAGCTTGATGTAAGGCTCGTCGACTTAAATGCGCTTAGCGTCGCTTACTACGACTCCATCGGCCCGGAGGCCGCCCGATCCGTTTTCCTGCATGTGGATCCAGGCGTTTACCAAGCCTTTCCGAATGGATCTGCAGACGACACTCACTTCCAGGAATACGGCGCCATCCAAATCGCCAAACTCGTGGCTGGAGGAATAGAACAGTTGGGATTATTGCCACTTTCGGATTATGTAAAGGAGAACGAGCAGCCGGAAAGTGTACCAGCCAAGCCGCAAGGCTTAACAGCAGGCAGCATTAGCAATGCTGGCGCGGTTCTGAAATGGAATACGGTCGAGACGGCAGAAATCTACAAGGTATACCGCAAGCTGGATACGGAGCCGGAATCTGCCTACAAGATGATCGGAACCACAACCCTTCCGTCCATTACGATCAGCGGCATGCTGGAAGGCACAGCCTATACCGCTCGCGTCACAGCTGTGAATGGACGGGGAGAATCCGAGCCTTCGGATGAAATCCGCATAGGAACAAAGTCTGCGCAGTACAAATATGATTTTGGGCCAATAGGGGCACCAATTGCCGAAGGCTATACGGAGGTAACCCGCCAAACGCTGTATACGCCACAGCTCGGTTACGGCCTGACCTCGAGCGCGGGCATGGATGACAGGGATCGCGGAAATGCAACGGATGCGCTGCGCCGGGACTTCGTCATCTATTTTGGCGGAAGCTATGAGTTTAAGGTCGACTTGCCGAACGGCTCCTATTCCGTTAAAACTTATACCGGCGATTGGATCGGCTCGACGAGGACGAATGTCAATATTGAAGGAAAGGATTACGGCACAGTCTCCTCCGGCAAAGAGAATATTGCCGAGAAGGCATTCAACCAAATCGCGGTTACCGACGGGCAAATGAACTTGATCTTCAGTGGCCAGACTGCGCATCTCAACGGGCTGGAGATAACGCCTATTCTGCTTGCACCCGATTCGCTGCAGTTGGATGAGCTGGAGCTGGCGAGCGATCCTGTTACGGCAAAAATATCCTGGAAGGCAAGTGCAACGGATGCCGTCAAATACCAAGTTTATCGCCAAACGGAAGGAGCGGCCCATCCTGAGCTGATCGGGGAAACAACCGATACAGCATTTACAGATACAACAGCTGATGTCGGCCTGACGTATGTATACAGCGTAACCTCGATGGACAATGGCGGATTTGAATCAGTTCCATCGAACGGACTAGCTGTAACCATGGTCGATCCGAGACAGCCGCTGGCTCCGGTGCCAACCGCGCTAAGCGTTCAGGCGATCCACAAGAATGATGTTACATTCACCTGGGATGATGTTGAAGAGGCCCGTTTCTATAACGTATATCGAGCTGCCAAAGAGGACGGCGAGTATACGCTTATAGGCAAAACAAAGACGGCCTCTTATACCGACACAACCGTGCTTACAACAATCCCTTATTACTATAAGGTCGCTTCGGTCAATGCTGGCGGAATCTCTAACATGTCGGATGTACTGATAACCGAGGCGGTGACGACGCTGTACCGCGAGATGGAATATTTAGATCGGGCTCCTATTGCTGTGAAGACAAGCAACGGCAACTACATTGGCTGGAGAATGCTTGGCCTTGACCCCGACCATATCGCCTTTAATATATACCGTGACGGGGTTAAAGTGAACAAGAAGCCGATTGTGGACAGCACAAACTTCGTGGATAAACATGGAAAGGATCATTCCCTATATAAAGTAACGACTATCATTAATGGCAAGGAACAAGACACCAGCCGCGAGTTCGGCGTTTGGCAGCAGCAATATCTTTCAATCCCGCTCCAAAAACCAGCCGATGCATATACCAAAGACGGCCAGCCTTATACGTATACAGCAAACGATGCCAGCATCGGCGATCTGGACGGGGATGGCGTGTACGAAATTGTGCTGATGTGGTCGCCTTCCAATGCGAAGGATAATTCGCAGAGCGGTTATACCGGAATCGTCTATTTGGATGCTTACAAGCTTGATGGAACGCGGCTGTGGCGCATTAATCTAGGTCATAATATTCGTGCCGGAGCACACTACTCCCCTTTCCTGGTCTATGATCTGGATGGAGACGGCAAGGCTGAAGTGGTGCTGAAGACGGCTGACGGAACGATCGACGGCCAAGGCAAGGTCATCGGCGACGCCTCCAAAGACCATCGGAACAGCTCTGGCTATGTCCTGCTTGGCGATGAGTTTCTGACCGTATTCGATGGCGGGACCGGCGCAGAATTGTCTACCGTCGACTATGACCCGCCGCGCGGGGATGTAGGGTCATGGGGCGACACTTATGGCAACCGGGTCGACCGTTTCCTGGCGGCTGTGGCCTACTTGGACGGTGAGCATCCTAGCGTCATCTTCAGCCGCGGATACTACACACGCACTGTTCTGGCCGCATACAGCTTCAAGGACGGCCATTTAACGAGGCAGTGGCGCTTTGATACGAATGATGAAGGCAACGGAAGCTATGCCGGCCAAGGCAACCATAACCTGTCGGTCGGTGATGTAGACCATGACGGTAAGGATGAAATCATTTTCGGCGCAATCACGATAGATGACGACGGCAAAATTCTATACAGCACCGACCTCGGACATGGCGATGCCATCCATTTTGGTGATCTCGATCCAACCCGCCCTGGGCTTGAGGTATTCGGCGTGCATGAGCATACGGGTGCCAAGTACGGGCTGGAAATGCATGATGCAGCCACCGGCGAAATACTGTGGGGCGTATTCACGGGCAAAGATACCGGCCGGGGCATGACCGCCGATATCGATCCGAATTATCCGGGCGAAGAGGCATGGGCGTCAACCATTACGAATGAGGAGCATATTCCGATCACTGGTCTCTACAGCGCGCAAGGCGAATTAATCAGCGACAAGATACCATCCTCGGCCAACTTCGGAATCTGGTGGGACGGCGACCTTCTGCGGGAGCTGCTTGACCATAAATGGAATAATGAAGCCAAAACGGGTACGGGCACAATCGATAAGTGGGACTACAAGAACCAAACGACCATAAACCTGCTAACTGCAGATGGCACTTCATCGAACAACTACACCAAAGGAAATCCGGCCCTGCAGGCCGATCTGTTCGGCGACTGGCGGGAGGAGGTCATCTGGCGATCCGAGGACAGCACGGAGCTTCGCGTCTACACCACCGTGGATTCAACGGAGCACAAGCTTCGCACATTGATGCACGATCCGGTCTATCGCCTGGCAGTCGCATGGCAGAACGTCGGCTACAACCAGCCGCCGCATCCAAGCTTCTTCTTGGGAGAAGGCATGGAGCAGCCTAAAGCACCTTTGATCAGCTATGTAGGAGCTCCACATGAACCGGAGGAGCCAATTAAAGCAACCGAATCTCCAGGCAAGCCGATATTAACCGATAATAACGGATATGATACTGGTCTGCTGGATGGCGACTACACCATTACGATGAACATGTGGTGGGGCAATAACGGCAGTGAGTATAAGCTTTACGAGAATGGACAACTGATCGATACGCAGAAGCTGACCGACGATTCCCCTTCCGTGCAGACGGCTTCGACGGAAATTACGGGCCGTCCGAACGGCACTTATACCTACACCTGCGAACTCATCAACAAATTCGGTACGACCGCCTGTGAAGCCAGAACAATTACCGTTAAGCATGCAGCGCCAGCCAAACCGGTACTGTCAGACGAGAATTGGAACGGCGACGGCAGCTATCAGTTGACCATGAATTTATGGTGGGGCACGAATGCCACCGCCTATCGGCTTTACGAGAACGGTGTTCTAATCGACACGCAGGCTCTGACAGCATCTTCTCCACACGCTCAATCGGCAGCAACTAAGGTCGAAGACAAGGCGGCAGGCGTGTATGAGTATCAAGTCGAGCTGGAGAATGCCAGTGGGATTACAAAAAGCGATATATTATCAGTTACAGTAAAATAAACTACAAGCCAACGAGTAAGGGCTCGCTCTGAATCAAACTGATTCGGGGCAGCCTTTTTTTCAATGGCAAAATTAAATAAAAATAAAGGGTAACAGGGGACAATATTCGTTATAATATAATAATCTAAAAAAATGGCAGGTGCGTTATGCTTCAATCCTATCTGTTCCCAATCAAATACGCTTTTTTCGCATTTCCCTTTGCGGCGTTCTTATTCACGCTGCCGTTTCTGATTGTACAATATCGCAAGTATGGCTACATCAACAAATTTAGGGGATTCGTTATATATTTATTTTTGCTGTATTTAATGAACGCCTATTTTCTCGTTATATTGCCGCTTCCAGCCTCCAGGGATAATATCCCCATGGCTTCGGGAGGGCTTCAACTGATTCCGCTGAATTTCATCCGCGACATTCTGAAGGAAACGTCAATCGTCATCAGTAATCCGGCGACCTACCTGTATTTGCTTAAGGAACGGGCTGTTCTGCAGGTTCTGTTCAATATTTTTCTGACCGTTCCCTTCGGCATGGTACTGCGCTATTATTACCGCCTCGGATGGCTGCGCTGTATTGTGTTCTCATTCCTGCTCTCTCTGTTCTTCGAACTGACGCAGTTAACAGGCTTATACGGCATCTACAAGCACCCTTATCGCGTATTTGACGTTGACGATCTTTTAATGAATACATTAGGAGGTATCATCGGAGTACTCATCGCCGACTGGACTTCAAGCCTGCTGCCAAAGATCGACCGCCTGGATGCTCATGTTAATCCTGCCGCCAAGCGCGTTACCTATATCCGACGGGGGATAGCGTATCTGATTGACTTCTGTTTATGGTCCTTCCTCCAAAACATTTTGGATCATACGCTCAATTTGCCGCTTTCATTCCTGGTCTCATCAGGGATCTATTTTATGCTTATCCCTTATTTAACAGGCGGATTTACCTTCGGCAAATGGGTTGTACGAATCCGGTTAACGCGGACGGGAACGAACCCGAAAATCTCTTTATTGTCTCTGGTCGTACGTTATGGGATCCTGTACTGGCTGCTCTTCGGATTAAACCAAATTTCTTCCAATGTCGATGAGTACTCCTCTCCGATCATCACCGTATTGGTTGTACTGGGTACATTTGCGCTTGATGTGGCCTTCTTTATTCACGTCGTCATTTATGCCATTCGTAGAGAACCTCAGCTCTTTTATGAGAAAATCAGCAAAACAAAGCAAGTCGTAGCCTGGGAGCCCAAGGGAGAGCAAGCTCAACAGAACAGTTGAGCCTGCACGAAGAGCCCGCCTTTACAAAACATCTAAGTAGACATTTGAAAGAACGGGCTCTAAATCAGCTTAATGACCATGCAAATCAAATAAGATGCCGGAAGGAGTATGGCTTGCGCAGCTAAAGTTCCCAAAAACCTTGACACCATGAGCGCCATGTATATTTTCCCCAGCCGCTCTCTATACGCTTCATGGTTAATGGCCCGATCGGTGATTAATCCTACTTGCGGATCAATAAATATGGTTAATAGAATTGTCGCAATTCCATTGATTAAACCGGATGATTGTGATGCCATCGTACTTAACTCGGGAACTAAATGAGCCGCGTATAAGGAGGCCAGCACTCCAACCGTGTAAATTGCTGTTACGATAATGTTTAAAAGTATGAATCTTTTGGAGATTCCCAAATATCTAAACTCTCGTAAACGAAATGTTGGCTTTTTGATGTAATGCTTCGTATTTCTAAGCTGCGTTATCGTAACACTTGAAATCAATCGTGGTAATGAACCCGCGATCTCCAGCTTCGCAATCACTCTCGCCCATATGTTCACAAACGTAGGAAAAAGAATAATCCCTGCGAAAGTTCCTACCGAGGCCGAGATCAATATAATTCGGAGATATCCGAGCACGTTAAACGTCGGATCTATCCTGGCAAAATCAATAAACTTCGCGGTTAGGGGGGCTTGAACCAAATTGGCCGTTCTCGAGACAAGTACCATGATCCCTGTCAGTGATAATGCAACCGCAATCTTGTTTACTTTGACTCCAGCATATCTTAAGGAATAAGACAGCGTCTCTGCGGTATGAATAATCATGGTCAGAACAAAGATAGTGATTAAATAATGAATCATAATTTAGTCTCCAACGTGCGCTTTTTATATTTGAAATTCGTACAACCTCTATTAGAAATTAACAAAGTAGTTTTTCGGTCAAATAACTATTTTCCCTTAATATCGATTTTACCGTTTGAATTGTATTATTTCCTTTAGGGAGATTTTGCGTTCTATTCAACAGAATCCAGCGAAGACAAGCAATCGCTTCATATTTTTCTAATTCATCTTTGGAATAGTTGTTCATCGTCACAAAAAGAGAGCGATAATGACTAGAATATCTTTCGCTTACATAAATCCGCATTAAGATAATCGACCATGCTATATCATATTTAGGGTCCCCAAGCTGGACATTCGTCCAATCAATTATCGTGTACTTCCCATTTGATTCAAGGATATTTCCCAAATTATAATCTCCATGGATAAGTTGATTCTGTTCTATATTTGTGTTTGTAACAAGCTGACTCAACTGCTCCTTAATATCAAAATGCTCATCAATTCCAGGAAAAAAATAACCTGCGAAATCGTATTTTGGCACAGGTGTATTTAATAACTCCGGCTGAAGCTTATGTATATCGGTTAACATATTTGCAAATACTGCAAGCTTGGATTTATTCACTTTATCGATTGGCATTCCATCAAAACTAGTTAATAAAACTTGGTTATTGAGCTCATCCATTCCCCATCCGATGGGTCTGGACACAGCCATTCCTTGCTTGAACATATCTTGCAGCAGTTTAAATTGAATGGAAATATTGGGTTTGGAGCTACGATTCCAAACTTTTAATACAAAATCAGATTCTGAGGTACTGATTTTATAAACCTCTGCTTCAAGCCCTGAGTTTAATGGAGCAATGTCGATTTCAGCATCTTTTCCTGACAAGGATTCTAGGTCGACGCTGATTTCCTTCCAATGGATATGGCTGATAGGATTAATCATTTGTTTTCCCCTTTTCCAATTGACAAGATATCGCTACTAGTACATAAGGCGCGCTTATTCTGATCATTTATTTGCATTTTTCATCCTGGGCACACAATAAAGACCCAGCCATCAATAAGCGCTCTAGTCTGGGCTGGGCTGGATCGTTGTTATTTGCTGAGCTTCTTCCATGATTATACATCTGTCCATCGCGTAGCGATAGGACTAAATGGTATTGACTTAGTATTTTTCGACTACAGATCCTAAAGTGACTCCTCGGACATAAGGCTGCTCGCTTAGTTTTGAAAATCTTTTACCGAACCTGTAACGACCACGCCCAAAATACGAATATCGCTTGCATCCGATCCAAGGCATCTAAAATTGAGTTAATCCTTCATGAACCGCTCTAAGAAAATAATCCTTGTTATTCGGATGACATGCAATATAATAGGGTTCTTCATTCATTCCATTGAAGGGACGGCCCTCAAAATCAAACACCACACCGCCAGCTTCTTGAACCATCAGAATTCCAGAGTACAGATCATCGCCCTCGGAGTTGTACAGAATAATTCCGTCTAGATCTCCATTCGCTAACATACACCATAGAATAGTTGGTGCCCACAACCGAAGCATCCTTCTAAAATGCGTATCGATATGCTGCCTTAAGCACACTGCTTTCCTGTCATTCTGAACTTTATGCCCTTGTATCCATCCTACATTACCTTTACGTACATCCTCCTTAAATCTAACTTTCATTACTTTTCCATTACAAAACGAGCCTCCCTGCTTAGAAGAAACATAAAGCCGACTTCTCCCTGCACCTGATGATTCGGAAACACTCTGGATATTTCGTTAATGATCATTTCTTCCGCCAACAAATCTACTTCAGTGACTACATCGCCGAATTCATCCTTTTCTTGAATCACATTAAAGCTATTGAAACGTTCTCTAATCAAATTACCTGCTTCCATAATGATTCTCGTAGACAAATCTTTGGCTAATCGCAGTACTTCTGCTTCCATATCTTCACCGACCGTTCAAAAGATTTTACTGACATTCCTAAATCACAAAATGCCCCGACCTAGGATAGCTGCTTGCACAAAAAACTTCTATATAATAAAAAACCGATACTCGCACCTATGTAGTTTAAAATAACATCATCGATGTCCCCTATACCTACCCTTAGTACTGTTTGCATTATCTCTAAGATTATAATCGCAGTTATAAAGTAAACCGTAAACAAACTATACCTTCTCAAACCTTTGAAAATATAAGGCAATATGATTCCAAAAGGAATAAACACGCCTATATTTCCAGCTAAGTTTATTGTGGTGGTTAAGAGGTTAAGAGAACTTAGATCAACAATAAAACCTAATATGGTTCTTAAAGGTACATAATTAAATCTAAAATCCGTGTGGGTAACCCGGCCAAATCCCCTAAACATCCAAAATAACAAACATGCACTATAACTAATAAAGATAACCCAGACGAGTATATTAATCGCTTTATGATTGTATTTATTATTCAAAAATTCACCCCAAATTTTGTTTCTACTCAGAGCTCCGTTCTTTTGGACAAATAAGTTATATTTCTATGAAAGTCAAACTCTATAAAAATATCTTTACGATCATCTAACCCTTTCAAAATAAAAGGGATTTGTATCCTTTCAACTCCAACTTTTTTATTTACTAACACATAGAAAGCCATTTCGATTCCGTTAATTGCATTTCTATCTTTTGGTTCAAATACTAGCAGTTCGGATATTTCAACTTCTCTCATGTCATTGCTATATTTCAATGCGATATGATAATCGAAAAATGGAATCGAGCTTTTGCTTCCTGCAGAACACACAATTGGAAAGTTTGAATTGACGAAGTTATGTATTATTGAGTCGATTTGATCCTCGGAAAGATTCATAATTGGGTTATCTATTTGACTGCTTCCCTTATGGATAATGTGATAATAAGGAACACTCAATAAATGATTTCTAAATTTCTCTATCAATTCTCCCCTTAAAAACAAAGGGCCTATCATATTTTGTCCTCCTGAATGATTTCCTGCTTCACTTAGTGTGTTATCCAAGTCAAAAATAATGCTTTAATCGTTGGCTTCATCATTTCCTCCCATTCGATAGATTTCCATATATTTCTTTGCTTCCTTTGATGTTTTAAAAATATAGATCTGTTTTTGTTCTTTGACTTGATCAAGCGTTTCTAAAATTTTACCTCTGCTTCTTTTTCTGAAATTCCAAATCCATCTCAAAAACTCAAAATCAATTTTCTCTCTGCAGCCTGCCCCCATATCCTCTCTCGTTCTTCCATGATTGATGATCCTTCGTTTAATCACTCGATAGATACATAATAAACGCGGGAAATCGAAATAAAATACCACATCCGCATCCATAAGACGCTTGCTCAGCGTCCTTGAGTAATTTCCATCCATAATATATGACTCAAGTCTTACTAATTCATCCATCGTTTGATCCCATTCTTCTTCGGTTGCAGCGATCCAATTCGGTTTCCAATATAATGAGTCAAGATGAATAACGGGAAGACCAGTAACTTGGCCTAACTGTGATGAAAAGGTTGATTTCCCTGAACCAGCACAGCCTAGCACCAGCACTTTCTTCAAAAAAATTACCTCCCCTTTACCCTTTAAGTAAGTACTCAGGAACGAACTGGCTCTGTACAGCCACAACATACATCCCAGAATATTCTTGGCACCATAACATCGTTTGTATTTTTTTCATTTAATCATCCCTTTTAAAATTAATCCTCGGTGCTCTCCAATAACATTCAGGTTCCGAAAACAACCCAGCCTTAGATAGCTTTTGTCTTAGGCTGGGTCGGTTGTTGTTCGAGCTTCTTCCACGATTATACATCTGGCAACTAAGGTGCGGAAGACTTCAGCAGAAATACGTTGTTTATTTATAAATCAATTCATGCAAAAGAAGACAGCCCACTGTAAGAGTTCTGTCTTCGGATTAACTATCTATTGGAGCAGCCTATTAATACTTAACTTTCAGCCCGAATAGTTTGGCAAAACCAATCGCCTGCTCCGGCGAAACAGTGCAGCCCGCCAAGGCGGAAGCAGGGATATCGATACGCTCATAGGTGCAGGTGCTGATATCCATGCCTTTTAGCGAGGTCTCCGTAAAGTCCGCCTCACTCAGCTCGCATTCATCAAGCTGCACATCCTTGAACTTGCAGCCATAAAAATTGGCGTTTTGCAAAGAGCAGCCGATCATCCGTACCTGTTTCAGCGAGGCCTCCACCAGATCGACCAAATTCAAGACGCAATTTTCGAACGTCACATGCCCGAGATTGGCTTTGGATAAATTGACGCCCGTCAATTTACAGCCTTTGAAATGAACGCGGTGAATTACGCCCTTCTCCAGCACAGCGTTGGACAGATCGCAGTTTTCCAAGACAACATCCGTCATATCCATCCGTTCAAACCTGGCATTGGCAAATGAGCACCCTCGAAACAACACCTTGGCAAGGATGCATTTCTCTAAAACCTCATGTTCCATCTGCTCTCCGCTAACTAAGGCATTTACCAGCTCATGATCCTCGCTGTCAAGCAAATCACTCAAGTCGGATTCGTTCAAATCGAACGGTAGCTGCGGAGCCATTATTTTCATTTTCGCCGCCATTCCTGATCTCCTTTTATTCATATTTATGTGAAGCAAGCACCTCTGCCAATCCTTTTACATCTAATCCGTCTACAGCAAAAGCTCGGCGCACCAGCTCAGGAGGCGCGAATTCGTCGTACTTGCCCAGGTACGGCGCCTCAGCAGCATCCAGCAGCGCTTCCGGATCTGGAATCGCGGACAGCTCAGCTTCAATGCCTGCAAGCAGCTCCGCGGCGTTTGCGCTTCCCGAAACGACCATATAATACGGCTCCATTGGGACAACCTGACGTAATTTCATCGGCTCCGAAAGATTATGCTTTAAAAGACGCTCCAAGGTACGAAATTGCTTGCTTCCAGCCCATGGCAAAATAAACAGCGAATCGCCGCCGGCCGGAATGACGGGACTGCGCAGCAAACCGCTTTCCCGGGCCAGCCTGCGCGCCCTTTCCAGGCGATTCACCGCACCGGGCGCCAGATACGGATACAGCGTCTGCTCCTGCAGCACCTGGCGCATTTTTTGCAGCACTCGCGTATGAACTTCACCGCCCGCTCCGAGCCACAGTGTATCTACCTTGCCTTTCGAGGTTTTTACATATACCGCTTTATGCTTGCTGTCCACTTCCTCGACCTTCCACAGCTTGCCGGCCAGAGAGAAGCAATAGCCCGGCGGCGGTACGGTCGTGATGCTCCCGATCTCCTCGGAGCCATTATACACCGCATGCTCCTCATCATCCTTGAATACCGCATAGAAGCGGAAATTGTTCACGATCTTCTCGCCGCCGAGCCCGATAATGAGCGTGCCTTCCTCCGTTTGCTGAATGTGATCCGTCTGCAGCAAATACTGCAGCAGCTGCTTGAACTCCTCCGGCTCCATCCCGCGAAAAGCCGGCAAGGTCAGCACGGCTCGCGCCAGCTCGGCGGGCTCTGCCTCGCCGATGCTTTTGAGCGTGCTCATCGTCTGATGATAGAGGACGCCCACCGGCTTACGCCGCAGGTCAAGCGGCTCCACCCAGCGATCGCGGACGTACAGCTCAATGACGGCGATTGCCCGCAGCAGCATCCACGGCATCCGTGCAGGCAGCTGCGCCTCCTCGTCCTCTTCCTCCGCGCAGAGGAACATCATCTCGGACGCCTGATCGCCCCGGCGGCCGGAGCGGCCCAACCGCTGCACAAAACTGGAGCAGCTGTACGGCGCGCCAAGCTGAATGACCCGCTCCAGCTCGCCAAGGTCAATGCCTAACTCCAGCGTGACCGTCGCTGCAGCGACCGCGGGCCCGGGGCCGGAGCGTAGCGCCGCTTCCGTCTCCTCGCGCAGCATGGCCGAAATGCTCCCATGGTGCACGTGAAACACGTCACGCTCCTCCCGCTTCGCAGCGATTCGGCGCAGCTCCAGCGTCGTCAGTTCGGCGTCCGAGCGGCTGTTGGTGAAGACGAGCGCTTTTTTTCGGTGTGTGTGATCATAAATGAAGTTGTAATAATTCCGCTTCGCCAGCTCCAGATGCTCGGCTTCCCGCTCATCCCGGGCATCCGGGAAGGAGAAGTGCTCCACCGACAGCTTCAGCTTCCGACCGCCCTGCGGAGACACTATCTCGACAGGCTCTGAGGTACCGGCACCCAGCCAACGTGCCGCTGTCTCGTAGTCGCTTAGCGTAGCCGACAAACCGATTCGCCTCGGCGAACAGGATGCCATCCGCGAAAGCCGGGTCAGCTGGCTCAGCACCTGAATGCCCCGATCCGCCCCCATGAACGCATGCACCTCATCGATCATGATATACCGCAGGTCATGGAACAACGCCGGGATCGCATTGGGCCGGTTCATCAGCAGCCCCTCCAGCGATTCGGGGGTAATCTGCAGGACACCGGAGGGACGCTGCATCAGCTTGGTTTTCTCCGCTTGGGAGACATCGCCATGCCAGTGCCAGACAGGCACCTCTCCTTCCCTCAGCAGCTCGGTGATCCGCTCAAACTGATCGTTGATCAGTGCCTTCAACGGCCCAATGTAAAGAATGCCGACAGACTGAGAGGGCTGATGATACAGCTCCGTTAGCGCCGGAAAAAAAGCCGCCTCCGTCTTCCCCGATGCCGTGCCTGATGCAATCAGCAGATGATGGCGAGTATCCATTAAAACGCGGCAAGCCTCTACCTGCGCCTCGCGCAAACTATCCCATTTTTTGCGGTAAATGTATTCCTGGATAAACGGCGCCAATCGGGAAAAAGGAGTAGGGCCGCTCATAGCTCAAACTCCGCCAGGAAATCATCCAGCTCGTCCTTCGCCCCGCTCTTGCGGTCGCTCACGCTGGCGGCATACTCCTGTTCCCGCTCCCCCATCAGCTCCTCAAACGAAAGCCCTTCATGCTGGTGCAGCATATGCAGGACATCCATGAAATCCCGCACCACCTCGCGGGTCGTCAGCAGCTCTTCGGCCCCGAGCCGGTTCACCGCCGCCTGCATGAAAGCAATCAACTGTTCATCCGCAAGCCGCGCTTCATAGCCGAAATGCATGGCATGGATGCCTCGCAGCTTTTGCAGCAGGATCAGGATTTCCTCATGGGACAGCATGTCCAGCTTCAGAATCGGCGAGGTATACGTCCGGCGTGTACCGCTGCTATAGCGCCCATCCATCAGCCGCGAACGCAGGGCGTCATAGCTAAACAATCCTCTGCGCTCGTCCTCCACGAACTGCGGTGTGCCTCCCAGGTAGATGCCGAGGTATTGGGCTTTGCCCTGCATTGTATCGTTGAACATCGTTAGCAGCTTCTCGTAGTTGCTCTGGCGGGAAATGCTGTTGGTGATTTTGTACAAATTCACGCCTTCGTCGATAAACAGCAGCAGCCCTTTATATCCGATCCGCACCGCAAACTCTGCCCACAGCTTCATATAGTCGTACCAGCTGTCATCGTCGATGATGACCCCGACCCCGAGCTCCTTCCGCGCCTCCGTACGGGTCGGAAACTCTCCGCGCAGCCAGCGCAGCGCCGCCGCTTTAAGGTCGTCATCCTCCAGCTTGTAGCCGTTCCAATATGCAGCAAGCACCTTGGCGAAATCAAACCCGTGCACCAGATTCTGCATCTCATTGCATACTGCATAAATACGAAGCTCAACTGCTTCATGCAGCGCTGGGTCACCAGGCCGCAGGCCGGTTTTCTGCATTTGCTCCTGCTGGAGCGAAGCGATCCATTTTTGCAGCATCGGCTCCAGAGCACCGCCATCCGGTCTTGTTCGAGTGGACATATTCATCATGAGCTCCCGGTAGGTAGCCAGCCCCTGCCCTTTGGCTCCGACGAGCCGCCGCTCCGGCGACAGGTCCCCATCCGCCACCACAAACTCCCGATCCATCGCATAATTGCGCATCATCTGCAGCAGAAAGCTTTTGCCGCTTCCATACCTCCCGGAAATCAAGCGAAAAGCGGCCCCGCCCTCCGCGATGTTATCCATATCCTGCAGGATCGAGGCCACCTCCGGCTTTCGTCCGACAGCGATATGCTCCAGTCCGATCCTAGGCACCACTCCCGCCGTCAGGGAATTCACCAGTGCCGTGGTGAGCCGTTTTGGAATCCGAATCTGATTCACCCATATCACCTCATTTATTTGAACATGTTTTAGATATAAATTAAAAACCGCTGCCCTAAAGCATACTCAGGAGCTCTGCTCTGTACTCCTCCGCAATCTCGTCGCTATCGATCAGCAGGTCGCCGATCCATTCCATCGAGATCTCGTTGATTTCGTCCAGAAGCAGCTCGGGCATGGAGCCGGCCTGCTCGGCAATACCAACCCGAACCGCAGCCTCCTCCCCGTCAAGCAGTGCGGACAGCATTTTTTTGTGCGCCTCTGATAACCGGGAAAGCAGCTCTTGCCATTCCTGCGGCAGCTCCATTCCTTCGTTCTCCATCAGAGCGTCGTTTAGCTTCTCGCTCAGCGTTTCATTCTCTAACATCGAAAGATCACTAGTAATCGCCATGCCATCACTATAAGACTCAACCGGATCGCTGGACGCCCTTGAATCCTCCGAATCACCCGGCTTCTGAAGCTTCGCCTGCACCGATGCAGATTCCAAGTCCATGAATCCCTCAAAAACCATCTCGGCCTGCCGCGGATCTACCGCTTTGCGGTTGCTCGTTCCCCTGCTCCGTTTGGCTGGCTCGGGTGAAGGTTCGAATGCTTCGAGCCCTCTCTCTCTTGTGACCAACGGCAGTTCCTCGATGATCAGCATGTCCCGCACCTCATCCGATTCCCTCTGCAATCTGGAGAGCTTCGCTTTGTTGATCTTAACCTTGGGCAAGCGGGCTTTGGCCTCCTCTGCCCTACGCTGTTCAAGCTCATTATGCAGAAAACGGTAAATCAGCTGATCCACCTCCGGCTCCACCGTAATTCCCCGCAGCTTTCCTTTAAAGCCCGTGAACTCTCTCAGCCTGTTTTCCGTAAGCCTGACAAGCTGTGTCAAATAAGAGCGAAGCGGGAGATGTCCACTAACCGGCAGCACGGATACCGGAATGGTGCGTCCGTACAATTCATGGTTATATACAGCAGTACGGAACAGATGTCTGCTGACCTTTTTCTCGCGCGGCATAAATCGCTCCAGAAGCCTGGCCCCTTCGGTCTTGGCCAAATAACCATCAACCAATGCCACGACTTTCGGTGCGTAAGCCTGTAAATCCTTCCGCCCTTGTCCCTTATAAAAACGGCTTTTCTCTATGTCATAATCGATCAACGGCAAAAGCATGTCCCACGTAAGCGCAAGCGGCTCGGCGGTAAATCTGCGCTTCCACTCCTGCTCTCTTAACTCCTCCGACAGAGTTCGAGGAAGCTTCTGAAGCGGCTCGGCAGGCGGCAGCTCCAAACCGAACACCAGCCCGTAGTCATACTGCCATTCACGTATATACATATCCAGCTTCGGATACCGATCCCGGTAGGCCAGCCATACGCTGCGCATCAGTTCGTAGCCTTGAGCAGGCTCCCTCCAGCCGATTCCGTGAATCAGCTCATACAGGTATACAAAAAGATAGGATAAATCCGTTTCCGGATATCGAGCCGAGCGCACCTCTGCGCGCCAATACAGATACCATCTCAGCTGCCCCGGATGCATTTGCTCATACGTAGGCCAGTAGGCCTGAAAGGGAACAAATTCAGCCGATTCCTCGGCCTTCCATTCCATTTCCCGTGCCTGCTGCACGAACTGCTGTTCACGTGAAACGTAGCGGAAATCCTGCCGCCAATCCACTTCCCGCTCGCTGCTCTCAGGGACGACCACAAAAGCCTCCGTCAACTTCCGATCGGGCTGGCCCAAATCTATTTCGGCAAACGCAATCTGCTGCTCCCGTATTGTTCGCTGCTTATGATTCATAGGGTCGTCGTACTTGACCGTTCTATCATTCATCGTCCATAGACCTCCATCACGAATTCATTATACCACCTAAAGCGAAAGTTTGTTCGCTTTTTGGAGCCGTTTTTCCTCGTTTTTATTTTTTTATGTATGGTTATTTTCGATCGAACAATAAAAAATTACGAAACGCCCCAGCCCGGGATACTTTATCTTAGGCTGAGGCGTTAATAGACTAGCAGTTTCATTATTTCGTCTTTTGAATTTTTTGTTTGATCCGCATTGATTTGTTTAAATGTAAATAATTATGTCTGGTCGCTGGCATGAGAATTAGTCCTGCTATACTCTTCTTCCCCCAATATTCAAGCAACCATAGCGCTTCTTTCTTAACGGCACCTTGATCTTCAAGAATTTTAATTCTCCTTGCTTCAACCTTTTGCTTAAACTGACCAAGCTGCAAACCAGTTACGATCTCACGCGTTTTACGTCCTACTTCCATTCTATAAGCTAATAATGAAGAAATATCAATATTTGAGGTAAGATCAGCAACTTCATTTTCTGTCATTCCGTTACCTGTATTCATATAATCTACTTTAAGACGCTTATGCCAATCCCCTGAAAAAAGCACTTGTTCATCTTGATTTACCAGAACATTCATAGTCATATCTTCAATTCGAGTAATATGCCATATATGCCAGGCAATAGAGTTTATCGTTCCAGGAACGGCAACAGGGTACTTGCGCAATGTTTCTTCTTTTAGATCTTTAATTAATTCATCTTCAAGAGTAACGAAAGGCAGATTGTTGATTTGTGATGAGTGCAACAAACTATGTTGGTGAAGAAGTAGGTCTATCGTATTCTTATGTTCCGAGGTTTTTAAAATTAAACTTGTCAATTTCTTGTGATTTTCATTCCATCGTTTTCTTTGGTTCAAATCCATTTAAGGGAAACCCTTCCTTTATGTATTATTGAGTTGATTTGATCGCCCGGCACAAATCCTCAGCTGAAATTACCTTAAGTTACATACAAAATCAATCATTCCTTCCCTTAATGCCTTATTATACTCCCTTTTCATAGCTTCATAGTCTGTGTTATCCCTAGCTATTTTAACGAGTTTATTTTGATCATTTAATAACTCAAAACCTCGGAGCAACTACCTTCACCAAGTTTTTTTCCTAATTTTATACTCACTTTTATTCCTCCTGCGGTATGTATTTTTTTATCAAAAAATGACCCAACCTTAGAATGCTCTGATCTTAGGCTGGGTCACTTGTTGTCTGAACTCATATTTTTAGAAATATAGAAATCATTTTCTTAAATAAACGATGTAATCTGTTTGTATACCCGAAAAACCTAAGTATCTAAGAATTGTAGAAATATTGCCTCTATGATAGGTTCCATGATTCACAACCTGCTGAATTATCTCTGAAATTGAATTCTGAAATTCTTCCCCCATTGTGTTTCTATAGGTTATTATTTTTTCTATATCACTAATCGTTAATAAGTATTCACGAATTTGTGATTGTAATTTGTTCATGTAATTACTAGCGTCATCAAGATTAATGATTTGTTTTGTTACAAGTGATGAGGGAATTTCTTCTTTTATCCGAGAAAAACAAATTTCATCAACGGAAATAAGGTGACCAATGACTTCCGCAATTGATTTGAATCCTAAATCTACTTCTTTCAAAAATAGATTCCCCGGCAATGTTCGGAGATAACTAATCACTCTTTCGTTCGCCCAAATATTATAATCGTACAACAAAAGAAACTGTTGATTCATCCGAATCCCTCCTCAAGCTATCTTTATTTAGTTAGTTAGTACATAGATTACAAGAGCTATTATAAGAAAGGGAAGACCACATAAAAACAACACTGCTGAATACTTTTTTTTAAAATCCTTATTTTCTTTCGACTCAACCATATAATTTGCTCTTGCTCTATCCCCACTAATAAAAGCTCCTGTCAATATCCCCGCTAACAACAACAGAACAATACCGATTCCACCAGTTACGTTTATGGCTAGCCCCCAACCACTTAAGAGACCTAAACATAAAGCAATAGCAGCACCTACAGTTGTTCCTATTATCAAAATTCTCATAGTGATCACTTCCTTTAATATAGCGGAATTTCTAAGCTCCATTCTTCAGCTAGTTCTTTCCATTCCTTTGACGTTTCACTAATAAATTTATCGACTCTGTCGTTAGTAAAATATTTCGGTACTATTTGAGGCTCATTCTTAGGATCTTGCAACCAATTCACCTTACTATCTCTATATTGATGGACTTCATCCTGCGTAACAAAAGGATTTATTTCATATCCTCTTGCTTTTATGAGTTTTATAAATAATGTATCAGAGTTTTCGATTGATCTTAAAAGGTTAAATTCTATTTGACTGACTTCATCGTTATAAGTCTTTCTTATATCCTTCATTTCTCCTTTATAATTATTCTCAAAATCATAATATATGGTATCTGTCCATCTTAAGTCCGTATATATATGAGAAAAATAACCTAATACGAAATCCTTCCATTCTGGATGGGATTGCTTTATTAAATACTCCTTACACTTCTCCAAAATTAATTCCTTAGCCGCTAATTTATTATTATGAACAAGATGAGTAAAGCCTTTATCTTCTCTTGATATCTGTCCTCGCATATGTACGGCATCTGGTGATATACTGCCTAACAAAAAATTCGGCGAGGGGTTTCCAGATGAAAGGTTATCCGATACTGCAAAATGAACCATTGGCCACGGCAATTTAATTCCCCCCTTTAACCCCACTTTTTATAAGTAATAACCCTCGGTATAGCCAGTTCTCTATTTCTGTGAATACTGGGTTATACACAATTGGGGCCAGCCTCGAATTCACTTTTCAACTCACTAATAAATTTATGGGTATGATATATCCTTACCCCTATATTACTAAGCTCTGTAAGTCCTCGTTCGTATGTACCTGACACTGCATCCTCAATCATAATTAATCGATAATCTCGTTCACTCGCTTCGTAAATACTAGTACGCGGGCAATTTGGAAAGTTACAACCAATGAAGACTAACGTATCAACTTCCAAGCGTCTCAAAAACTCGTCTAATTTTGTCTGATAGAATGCTCCCCAACGAGGTTTATAAATGGCCCATTCATGACTACCAACTTGTTGAATTTTGCCTGCCAAGAGTTCATCGAAACGAAGTTCTTGAAAGCCAATTGGTTTAATCACATCTACCAGATCTGCCCCCTCCGTGTCTGGATTTACAATTCTTCCTCCAGATTCAATGATTTCTTTTCTACAAATATCCGCATTAGAGCCATCTGCCTTATAAATTCTTAGGACATGAATAATGGGCAGCCTGTTTTTCCTACATACTTCTAATATCTTAACCATGTTGGATAAAACCTCATATGTTCCTTTAATTTCAGCTGTGGCGCCAGGCAAACTAAAATCATTCTGTGTAT
Organism: Paenibacillus lentus; assembly: GCF_042714055.1. Lineage (GTDB taxonomy): Bacteria > Bacillota > Bacilli > Paenibacillales > Paenibacillaceae > Fontibacillus > Fontibacillus lentus_A. Next base: position 524,235 of record NZ_JBHGVC010000002.1, on the reverse strand, counting down.
CAATCGTTAGTACAGCTGCATTCCGAAGGTTTGGAACCGTATATTTCTCCATAGTCGATCTCCCGTCCCTTTATCGATAAACGCCCCCTTTAGATAGCAGTTATCTTAGGTGGGCGTCTGTGTTGGTAGCTCTATTTCTGTGTACCTCTTGATCCTTAACCAAGGGCTTTCCTCTTTAAATCCCCCTACTGTAAGAATGTGTAAGTCTTATCCATCTCACTCCTGGAATAATTTGTCACCCTCGTCATGTTTTTATATCACAGTCTATGTATCTCTCCGCCAATATCGTAAATTCCCAAGGAATATTTTCATTATTCCATCCGCGATGCTCATCAAACTTCTTCAATTTGAAACCTGATGAAAGAACAGAATTAATAATCTCGCTTAAAGTAAATAAACGAATGGAGACATCAGGAAAATCCAGTTGTTCCTGTTCATCAAAGAAACCTTTGTATGCCACGTCCCCGCTTCTTAATTCTATATCAAAATAGTCAACTTCTCCTTGACTAATAATGCATTTTCTTAGAGGATGGAAGTCACTAAGAATCATACTCCCTCCATCTTTTAATAATTCATAAAGAATAGACATAAACTTATCAATATCGCCAAAATAATGTAGTATCCCTCCCTCTAAGTATAGAACATCGAAATATCCCCCGTATTTCTCCAAATCAATGTCGTAAATATCCGTAACGATATAGTCGATTTTAGTATTCGTACTTGCTGCTAATTCTAAAGCATATTTTTTATTTTCCTCGGAGATATCGAATACGGTCACCTCTGCACCTAATAAAGCCAACGGAACTGCTTTCCTTCCATTTGATCCACAAAGATTAGCTACTTTTTTATCTTTAACATGTTCAAAGTAATGTTTATGCTTTTTAAGATTTTCTATTGGATTTTTTAATATTTGAATAGCTTTTTCCTTAGGTGAACCATCTCTTTTATTCCAAAATTCATATGCTCGATATTCCCATGCCTTTTTATTTCTTTGACTTTGTTCATTCAATTTGTTTTTCCCCTCTCTGATATTTCAACAATGCATTAATGTATACAACGTTTCTCGTATCCACAAAAAGACCCAGCCTGTAGATGGCTCTTGTCTTAGGCTGGGTAGTTAATTGATTGCGCATCTTCCATGATTATACATCTGTCAATCAAAGGGCGGTAGCCCCACTATGTTATTGGATAGGATATGACACTGGATCATTTCGGCATTAGCTTATGGCCTGATAACCGTACGTTTCTCTCCCTTTATTGGTATTACTGTATCCTTAAATTCGCTATAATAGAACTTCCCCAACTCCGTATCGTTTCCTTGAGAGTCTACTATTCCATAAGTAAATAAGCCGGCCATAAATTCGTCCAAGAAATAAACATAGCTTTTAAATTCTGGTTCCTTTCCCCACTCCCGGTTAGCTACGTTATCCTTTTGCCACTTGTGTATCGCGAGCCCTTCGTCATTTACTTCATAATAATGTTCGCTATAACCAGAAGCACTAACTGTAAAACGCAGTGCTTCACCTTCTGGAAAAGTATAATAGTAATGGTGGTAGCCTTCTCCGAATTGGAGCGCCGGCGCTTCTCCGTTTACTCTAGCTAGTTCAAACGCAATCCTGCGGGCTTCTGTAAGATCCCCACGCATTAAAGTTTCATATTGAGCCTGCCCCGTAGGGGTACGAACAATGACTCGGTCATCTTTAGCATTAAATTCAATATGCGCTCCAAACGTCTCCGTGATAAAACGAAGCGGCACATAGGTCAGGCCGTTCTTATTAACAACTTCAGCCTCTAATTGCACTTTTTTGCCGTTAACCGTAGCTGTCTTATCCCCAACTCGAAGCTGAACTGTTATACTGTTACCTTTATTGTGAACCGAAGCGATCCTCGTCTTGGGATCATAAGCATAAACAAGCCATTCTTTATCGCTCAATGCCCTTATTGGCACCCATGTTCGTCCTTCTATCGTTAAAGAATTATGCTGATACTCTCCGTTCACGAAAACAGTTGAGGCTGCATATGCGGAAGAATTCGCTAAAAAGAAACTCCCCAGTATTACGGAACAAACCAGGTATTTCATCCATCTATTCAAGAACATCACAACTCCTTTTCAAATTTACTTACAAATATCAGGACGTTAGCATAGTGGAAAAGTTCCGCACATTATGCCTCGATCATAGAAAACCCAGCCTTGGATCACTCTGTTAAGGCTGGGTCGTTCCGCTTCTCTAAATATGGGGTTTAGCTCCCTTATTTATTTAGTTCAAAGCTCTGTCCAGGTTGTTCTTACATACCCGATCTTCATACCTATACTCTCCATATTTCTATGGCTTTGGGTTAAAAAACCGGCTTGACTAATTACGATACTGCAATTGTTTATTGTCGCCTCATATAATCTTCTTCGTATTAATGCTTGTTGAAGACCATTATTCCGATATTCAGGCAATGTTCCAGCAAAAGTTAAGGAAGCCACGGAATCCTTCGTATACATGACACCTACAGCAGCCGGAACATCACCCTTCATAGCTACAAAAAATTTCCAGCCTGGTCTACCGCATAAAATGAGATTATTTTGAGCGACATGAGGAATGCCTTCATCGGGAAGTCCAGTACTCCGGCAATGAATAGTTGCATAGGTTTGAAATTCCTCCGTAGTAATTTCCCTAATACTTATATCACTTAACTCAATAATTGAATCATCTACTATAGGATAGTATAAAGATGTATGAAACCCCGATTGATAAAAACCTCGTTGGGCAAGTTCTTGTAAAAGTCCCTGATCTACTCGCGATGGAACAATCTCAAATTGAACCTTTCGCTTTCTTGATTTATAAAATTCAACAATCTCGTCAAGTAATTCAATCTCATTGCTGCTTATGCCCTTTACCGTATTAAAAGCTGGCCAAGGCATTGTTTCACTATATAGCGCTATTGAGTTGCCAAATGGTTTTATCTCCACCCCCTCTGGATTGCCTGGTCTTTCTTGAATAGCCTTCATTCTGTCCAGCATATAATCCAGTTCGGACTGTTCTATTATTTCAACTGTCTCTTGGGTTAATGTTTGTGACATAAGTGGATCACCTCTCCAAAGTGCCTGATTTATGAAACAACCCATCCTAATTTAGATGAGGAAAATCGATGATACCGACTTAACTAATGAAAGCTTTCGGATATTTTAGCTCCCTTTTAATTTTTTGAAGCATTCCTTCCTCCCAAAAACCATAAAGACCTCATCTGGCACTTCAAACTGCTTCAATTCAAGTCCAAATTATCTTGCTGGTTGAAATCCTAATCGTGGATAGTAGCTAGGATGATGATTGCGAATCTTCCATGATTATACATCTGTCAACTAGAATACAAAATTGTTGCTTTTGAAAATCATTAATCTGCAAATTAGAAATAACATATTCAGTTTCTGAGATGTTTCTAAGTATCATAAAGGCTCACCTTCCATAGCATTTCTTACGTTAATGGGTTCTCCCAAAATCTTTTCCATAACATTGGATACCTCTCCTCCAGCTCCTCTTCTTCCCAATCAAGATCAATTTCTGCTGGTCTAATTTCATATCCCCGATCTTCTTATCATTATTTTGGATTATTCGGAGTTGGGACAGCAGGATCATTTTCTCCACCCAACCTTCTTTTTGAGGTTTCCATTCTACCTACTGCTGGGATATGCCTGCCTGCTTTTCCTAAACCAAATTTAGGCATATTTCCATAAATACATTCATATTGTCCGGGTTGGATCATATAGGTTTCATGGTAAATTCCTACCGTCCCATCAGTCCCAATCGATTTATTGAATTTAATCCAAGCTTTTAAATGAATTCCTCCCCGAGCATACTTCTCTAGTTGTTCGTAGCTTCTCCAATATTGTAATAGAGTAATCCCTCTCCAATTCCAAAAAAATTCTGTACTTATAAATCCATGCTCCGGGTTCTGATATAGCTCTTTAATCATCGGTCCCATTGCTTTTACTACGGGAATCCATTTATGCAAGGCAAACCATCGGTTTATTCTCATACCAATTACAAATACAACAAATGAATCTTCCATTTGAGCTGAGTACCTACCCGAAATAACTTTTCCCATTTCGTTCACTCCTAATTTAGTGAAGTATTTATTACAACTTTATTCCACCCATACTTCTTCTATGTTGACCTCTTCATTATTCTTGAATCTAAAATGTAAATTCATCGAAACTAGCTTTCTTGACGGTATATGTATAAGCTATTTGGTATATGACCAACTGCTAGTACCATGCTACTAAGAAATAATAGATACGAGTGTAAAATAATTGAAGCACTAAAAAAATATAACCATTCCTATTAGTGCTAGTACTTCATATAATGATTCATTACGTATTGCTGAAAAAACGGGGATTACTAAAACACCAATCCTTCCAATTCCCTTTGGCAATATTGTATATACGATTACCAGTTTCTTTTATATTTTCAGGTTATTATTAGGCGGTAGCCCTATCATCAAAAAGCTTGGGAGCAATACGAGAAAAGGGATGATTAAATTAAATAAATGAAGCATTCTACTTCTCCTTCGCAAATTACGAAAACTTTTTTTGATTCTTATCCGGCAACTAGTGTTACATTTATCTAGCATCCTAGTTTATCGAATTACGATGCAGCTTTCTTTGTTATATCCCACAATGAATTACATAATTTTTAGTGTTTATTGCCTTCTCAATTACTGTTAATAAATTACTTAATTGATCGATAATATCCTTCTTTTTGAATACATTCTTCTCATAATAACCTTTTGTGGATTCAATTTCCCAGCCATAATTCCCAGTTAAAATAATTACTTCCGGTCCGTTTATAAAAAGATTTCTCCAAGAGATAATAATATCTTTGAATTTTCTTATGTTTTCTTCCTCTTTAATAATAGTGTACCCATAACGATCTAACCCTTTTTCATATGCCCCATTTGGATACCATCCCTTTATCCAATCTAGTGTGTCACTGATATAACTTATTAACTCATCATCGATCGAAGCATGAGGTGTAACTTTTATCCCATTAAGGACTATACCTTTTTCATTCCAAGTAAAGTCGGGATTAACTTCTAGTCCAACAATAAAATCATGATTAGGCACTATAAACTTCCTTTCAGGTTGTAATAGATGAACCAATTAAAGAATCATTACTTAGTTGAATATTATATATTGCCATGATTACACCAATTCTTTGGTCTCTCGCCAATATTTACGAAATAACCCAGCCTTAGATAACTCTTAAGATAATACGTATATTTAATTCGTTTAAAAAACGTGAAACCCTTTATCTATGCGGTTTTCACGTTTTTTGAAGAGTTGTGAAGTGTGCAAAAGTAGGTATGTTTTGTGGGCAAGTTGTGGGCAATGTCACCCCATAACCGATTTAACAGACCGTGCCAGTATTAGTCGAGCATGGTCTGTTTAGTTACATATTTAAAAGGCTATGGGCATATTTTAGAAATGAGTTACTTAATAAGAGGAGGTGGCGCAGTGGAAAAGGACCCCCTGCCAATATCGGAAATACCGAAACTAATCAAGAAAGAATTCATTGACCTTACGGAACATCATGAAAAAGTGTTTAATTTCTTTTTGGAGAACCCAAAAGAATTTTTAGACAGTACAGCAGAGCAAATCGCCTCTAAAACCTTGGTTAGTAAAGACGCTGTCTATAGTTGTGTTGCTAGTTTATTTAGTGGAAATTGTATAAGTGGTATCTTTGGTGCAGATTGTAGAAATTCAAAACAGGATAGAGAGAGAAAAGCTATAGAAATTGCAAAACATCTAAATAAGTATAAAATTCCCTAAGCGAGGAACTGAATATGTCATCGTAGATTTTGTCCACTATATCTTTCAGAAATATATGACGCTCATGCTGGGCGTACTAAAATTAAAGACCCTGCCATTAACGGCAGGGTCTTTATACCGATGTTTTCGGGTTGCGCGGCGGTATTCGCTACGTAGCCACATTATACCATCTATTTCAGTAATCTTCCAAGAATAGTTCCCAGCGTGCCCACGTCCACCGGATCGGTTGCCTTCCAATCCGGGCTAATATTGGCGTTCTTAACAAGCCAATCCTTGCCCTTCTCTTTCCACTCAGGTGCTTTTGCCACGGTTGCCCCCTCCCTTCGTTTTAATCCCAAGTATTTAGCAATCCCGGACACATGCCCCTGGATGATCGCCTCGATCACCTCTTGCCGTTTAAGCTTGGCCGCATCAGTTGCTACATCGATAAACAAGTTCTCGGACAGCACTGCCGGCATTTTGGATTCCCTAACCATGTGCAGATTCTTCGACTTCTTGCCCCGATCGTTTACGCCGAACGGTTTAAGCGCGGCCATGATCTCGGCATGCAGCACATTTTGAAATGCCGTGCCCATAGAAGATGCATTAGTATAGCGGAACGTCTCAAAGCCGCCAGCGCCGCCGCCAGCATTGCAGTGGATGGAGACCAGGATATCTGCTCCCGCTGCATTAGCTTTATTCGTTCGGTCTTTTAGCTCCAAAAATACATCAGTGCTACGGGAGAGCAGCACCTGAATGCCGTCATATTGCGATTCCAAGCGTTCCTTTACGCCGAGGGACACCGCAAGCGCGATGTCCTTTTCCTGTAAACCGTTGCCGACCGCTCCCGGATCTTTGCCGCCATGGCCAGCGTCAATCCATACCTTTTTCATTGTTCTCCTCCCTTTCCCTTCAGTACCTCAACAGCTTTTTTCAGACCAGGAGGAATAGCCGCTCCTAAACGACCAGCGTTTTCAATCAATGACAGTAACTCGTTGGCAAGATAGAAGAATATTGCCGCATCCCGGAATAGGTGGGAACCGCCCAATGCCGTATCTACCAAGTGTGCCACGGCAACAATAGCGAAGATAGAAACTTTTTTTGCAATGCCCCATCCACCTACTGTACTGTTTAGCTTGCCTTCTTTGGCTGCAGCACCAACCCCAGTGGCATAATCGATAATCACAAAAGCCAGTAGTATATTAAGCAAAGGCGACCAACCCCCAAACAAAAATGACGCCGCAAAACTTCCGGCGGCTAATGATGCTTTAATCACGTTCTCCATTGCTACCACCCCTTCAATATAAATAGCCCCGGGGATCCCGAGGGCAAAATAAAAAGCACCCGAAGGTGCTTTTCAAAAGAACTATTAATTTAACTCATGGTTTACAACATATAACCAGTAAACTATAGATGGATCAACGAATACTTTTGATTCTGCTCTAATATAGAGTGTCGCGCCAGCCGGAACATAAATATGAGAAATGCCAGTTCCGTCATAAGAATAGAAGATGTCTGTACTGCGCCCGTCTTTGTAAACAAGTTCATGTCCAATGTGGTACTTACTTCCACTACTATTATCAACCACAGCAATGAGAGTACTAATAAACTTATCTGAACCGGTATTATTTGTCCATTTATACCAGTCAACATCATATTGGTTGGATAAAGACATAGACATTACATAATTACCGGCTGCGGTAGGTTGAACCGAAAATGCTTGATCTTTTGTATCAGCAAACCCAGTAGCAGCATAAATAGGCGACGAAAATGTAAGTAATAGCATGGATGTAAAGAGAACGGTTAATATCTTCTTAAATTTCATGTTCTTCCACCCTTTACAGTTTATTAGAACCGCTAGATTCGACTCTATTATATAGCTTGCTAACTTAAAAAGAATCCAACGAAACTACCATATACTAGGATGTTTTATTTATGTTTGGAATTTTGTCAATCGCTTCAACGCCATCCTTGGACTGAAATACTCTAATCATTTTCAACACCCTTCGGAAAATATTTTATTCCTTCAGGCCTATATAAAGTCTATAAAATCTCACCGTAATTTGTTGCTTTATCCGAACGCCTCCCATTCCCATGTTAATCCTGAACCATATGTCATTACTGGAATATCAAATGTAGTTGTCTGCCTATTAATTGCATAAAACCTCGACGATACTGCACCACCACCACCAGGTCCAGTATCCGTTGTTTTAAATAACCTAGCATCGGATGAAAATAGATTCAGTGTCTTTTCTGAGTATATAGACAAATCTCTATAAGTCCTCAATCTCACGAGTATTAAGAAAGGTACAAACCCAATACCCGTGATTGTGACACAAGCCGAACTTTCAGTAGCACCAGTACTACCGGTGATTGTAAAAGTTTTATGTGAGTAGGTTGATACTGTACCACTCGCATATTTTGCTGTGTTTATCGTATTAATCTTATTAGCCAAAACGGTATTCGAATCACTCACGCTAGCAGGAACACCTTTAGATGCAATTGCATTCGCAATAGCTGTCTTTTCTGCGGTGGTCACACGCTCGAGCGCACCCTGTATTCCAAATAGATTAACATCTTTCGGGAAATTTGCAGCTACTAGATCAGGATCCCCAACAACATACCCACTACCATTGTGATACCCTGCTGGGATCACTTTGTTTGTTGTCCCAGGCGTAATCACTTGAGCGCCCCGATTAATGATTGCTGTCATCTTGCTAAGCAGTGAATCCCATGATTCGCTTGTGGATGCCGATATTCCCCAGGCAACAAGCGCGGCAACCACTTCCGCTTTCCGCTCATTGCCAAGCTGAAAAGCCGCTGCTGCTGCTGAGTTTGCGGCGTTGGCTGTAGTCTGGGCTGCTGCGGCCGCATCGTAGGCCGACTTTACTGCCTTTGAGGTTGCTGCCTGTGCTTCACTTGTACTATTCGTTGCATTCGACAGTTGCACAATCCCCGCTTCCGTTAACGATGCCGTTGGAACCTCAATATGATCCACATCCATACGCAACTGATTAATTTCTCGCCCAATGTTATTGAAGTCATCCGGTTTCACCGTATCCGTTAATGTCCAATCTGTTTTTGCCATGAATGAATACCTCCGCTTTTTATAGTTCGCAGCAGCTAATTCTTATCTCTGCTAAATTCATACTATAAGAAGCACAGGGTATTTATTGGCCTTATTGCGGACAGTAAGGGGACGTGGGGAGGACAGAAAAAATTCACTCTAGGGAGGCAGTCGGATCATTGTCAACACCCCTCGGCAAACTTTCTCAACATATTTGGCAAAGAATCTTGTGTACTCCGCCTCTTTAACCCCACTCCAACAAAATAGCCCCTGGGATCCCGAGGGCAAAATAAAAACGCCTATTCGGCGTCTAGAAGCATATCTTGTACTTGATCCTTCCAGCGAAGAGGCACGTCATCAAGCGTCTTAAGCGCCTTTTTAATTAAGTCACAGTAGATTTTAGCCATCACTCTCACCTCCCGAAATGAGTTCGGCAATCTCCGCAAGCGCGAGCTGCATTTCCGTCTTATCCGCTTCCTGGGCTTCGGCCAGCTCTGTGAGAGCAAGCTTAAGCTCGGTGTTCTCGGCTCTGAGCTGTTCCAGTTCGTCAGGCTCCGGGACATAATCAGCCGGATATAGTCCGCCGTCTTCGCCTTCAACGATTTCCATTTCGACGACTTCCGCACCATCGGGCAGAGGATTAGTAGGTTGATCCTCATACACCGGCACCCTCTCGAATACTGCTTCACGTATCAAACTCCCTTCCCCATCGTATTCAGCTGGCTCGACCTCAATCTCCTCTGAACCTACCTCTATCTGCTCCACCTTATAGTCCCAAGGGCCAATGTTTATAACTCGTCCGTCTAGCACTACGCACTCTTTTAGCATGTGGTCACCTCCTGTTTATTTTATGGGGATGTTGTGTTTACCCTTGCCCACCCCGTATTCCCCGTGCCGGATTCTTTTACATACAAAGTTGTCCCCGCGCCGCCGTTGTACCGTAAATGTAGCGATCCCACATTAGCTGCAACAACACCCTCCGGATTAGAGCCGGATGTGATAGAGACATTTCGACCGGACAGAACGGTTATGTCACCGTTGGTTATTTGAAGTGCCGCCCCGGTAGTCCCATCGCCTCGTGATATTTGAATTAACTTATTACCGGATGTATTTGTGTTGCGAAATATTCTTAGTATAGCTTGCTTGTCGGTCAGATCCGGGAAATTTGCTAGATCCCCAATCGTATCCGCATTTCCATTGCGCCAAACTAGCCCCTTCATCGTTTCGAAGTCTATATTTCCCGATACTGTTATGTCTCCACTTGGCGCCATCGCTATTACCTCTGACCAAGGCCCCCAAACGACGTTGAATTTAACTCTAAAAAAAGAGCGGTTGCCGTTATAGTTGGTAGCAAATTGTACTGCATAATCAGCTGCGGGGCTATTAATCTGTGTAACGTAACAGTTAGTCGTTGTTGGCTTATTGGCGGTACCGCCCACTGCGTAATAGCTCCCATTATTCGTTAAATTATTTAGGTCTGTCCCGGCTGACCTAGTGTTAATTGCAGGGGAGGCAGCTAGTTCTGATTTCTTCACAGTTTCTGCAAGCTGTGTATTAATAGTGTCGAGCTCGGCTTTACGTGCTACATCATCGCTCTCACTCGGGGCAGCAGCTTTTAACCGGCCCTCTGAGTCTCGTTTAACTAAGGTATCTGCCGTCGGGTTTGGCGTTGCATTTTCTAGTAAATCCTCCAAACCCGATATAGCCACAGCGTGTTCGTCCAGTAGTTCGCCATGTGCGACGATCTCAGCCAGCTGAGCAGCTGACAACAAACCGCCCTCGGTCAATGTGGCCGTCGGGATCGGATCAGCTCCGTGCTCGGTGTGGGTTATGCCGTGAGCTCCTGGGGCAGCTTCGCCCGTTGCCGTTACGGTAATCTCTCCGTTAATCGGGTTGGTAGTAACCGTTATTCCAATCCCGCCAACGATGTAAAACTGAGATGACGGATCCGCTGCAGTAATATCATTGACCTTGGCAAATGCGTTCTGGTTGACCTGGGCGCCCTCTTCGATGCCGTCTAACTTGTCTTGCTTCTCCTGCGTCATATAGACAACCTGATCCGCTACGTGATCAGCCAGCTCTGTTTCCGTATTGCCATCTGCCTTGGAGTCCCACGCAGCCTTTTGAGACGCCGTGACGTGAATATCGGCGTTCGCCACATGACCGTCCCATTTGGTTTTATCAGCCTTCGTGACGTGGATGTCCGCATTTGCGATATGGCTATTCACCGTGGCCGCCTTGGCGTCTACGTCGGCCTGGACTTTATCAAAACCGACATCAATTGTTCTAAAGTCTTGACTAATATCCTTGCTCGGAGTTAGGTTTGCGTACCTGTTCGCCATATGACTCAACTCCTTTCAATTGCTTGATTCCTATGCTCACTTCATCTTTAACTCCTTCCAAAATGGCCTCGCGTTCAATTGGAGGATAAAGCGAAATGACAGCTTGAATGACTTGGGTAATCTCCGGTACAGGTTTATTCGGATCGAGCTCAATCTTTAGTACGTTTTGTATTTGAGCCAAGTTCATCACCCTTTCAAGGCATAATAAAAGGCCCCGCTGATCAGCGAGACCTAATTAGTTATTTGATATTATTTTGTTTTGAACCAAACTCCACCAGTTCCGTCATACTTTCTCTCAAACACAACCAGGGGCGATTCATCATTCTTCTTAACTTGGAAAGCTACCCATCCTTCACTAGACGACCCAATGTAAATACTAGCATCGAGTTTTGGTTCAGGCGTGACAACCGACGGATAATCATAAGCAGTTCCCGAAGTGGAGACCAGCGTAAAATCACCGCCCCAGAGGCCAACGGCAGCATCTGATTTAGCATTTCTAGTAATTGTAACTTTAGCTTTGACCAGTATATATTCGTGTCCAGTATCTGGCTCGCGATTGAACATATTAGCCTCTTGTATCATTTGCCAGGCTTGCTCACCTCGAATGACTTGCGAGATATTTACGCTGCCGCCATAATCACTAATAATGTCCTTCACAGTAAACGGAAGCGTTGTTCCGATTTCCGCCGGATTAGACCTACTATTCGTACTCGACTTCGTATTTTCAGTAGCTTCTTGACTAGGAACACTTGGAGTATTAGGAATAGTAGCATTCCCCGCACTGTTGATCGTAATCGTACTCGAAGCACTATCATACGATACCGTTGCACCTAACATTTCCGATACTGCTCGCAAGGGTACGTATGTTGTGTTGTTAATTGTTTTCACTTCTGCTGTTGCCGCCTTGCCGTTAACAATTAACTTCAACTTCCCTGCTCCGTGAGCTCCAGCGGCAAATGACGATAGGGCTATCGCAGCAACACTCAAAGACAATAATAACTTATACCTTTTAGTCACCTAATCCCCTCATTCCTTAAAATATAGGAATATAGTACCATGATTTGGTAGATAGGTTAAGGATTAATTTTCCAGTGCTTGCAAGGCTTCGTTTACTAAGCGAAGTTCTGCTTCATTTTTCGATATAATACTTTCGTATTCCGTCAGTTGTTCTTCTTTGACCGCAACCCCTGGCGCAGGGCCGCCGTCTAAACCTGAGGTTTTTAAAATCTCAATCTCGGCAAGAATATTCTTCCGCCCCTCATAGGCTAAAGAAAGAATATTATCTTCAATACTGGCCTTTAGTTCTTCCAAGCTATTTTTGGAACTTCCGATGTACTTATTGTTAACTGGTGATGCCCCAGCAGTTTCATTTCCTGCACCATCGTTGGATTGTGAACCTTCGCTAGTAGTAATATTAATCGTCTTACCGGACACCTCTAAATCTACCCCCAGTGCATCAGACAGGGCGCGAACCGGGACATTAGTTCTGCCATCAATCACGGCACCCTTATCCTCCAATGTTTTCCCATTAACTACTACTGTATATTTGATAATATATTTTTTGACCAGGCTTTAAATTTCTTTTATTAGTACTTAGCCATATTGCTTCTCCGACATACTCATCCATAATGTCTTTCCAAGTCTTATTCATATATTTTTTCTCAATCACTAAAATACGGTTTTCAGTTACTTCCAAAATATATCCTTCACCTTCATTTGGAGACGTGTTTATTGAAGGCTCTCCCTTGGAATTACAACCAGCAATAAACATGATCATCATAGCTAGTATAACAATTCTCTTCATTGATGTTTCCCCCTCAACGCCAATGTTGAATGATTTCACTTTCCGTCATTCCAAGCTTTATTTCACCGACATCAAGATTCTTGTCTTCTTCGACTATACTTCCAAATATTCTATATTCTTATATGTTTTAATTTGGTTATGAATCGATCAAATTTCTTTTTAAGGGTTCCTCTACTATCTACTTGTAATTCAAGTTTGCACTCTCTTGCAATTCGATCAACTATTTCTTCTATGGTTAAACGATCTGTATGAATGTGTGTTTTAAACATTTCCTGAGATAAACTTGAAATACATCTATCAATTTGTTTTGCAGGCCATGAGTTTTTATGATCTCCTCTACTTTTCAATCGTTTTAATAATGTTTCTCGATTCGCTAGTAAGGTAAAATGATGGACTTCAACTCCATTAGAGCTTAACTTATTTATAATTTCATCGAAGTATTGAGGTTTAACAATCGTCATCGGCACAATTATAATTCCGTTGTATTCACTGTTTATTGTCTGAAGAACTGAAAAGTTAATCTCTCTCCATATAGCATGATCTTGAAAATCTTGTTTTAATATTTGTCTAGGAGCATTCTTTCTAATGAAGTATCCAACATTCTCAGGATCATAAACAAAAGAATTGGGAATTCTTCTATTCAATTCATAAGCTACTGTTGTCTTTCCAGATCCAAATGCACCGTTTATCCAAAGGATCAATGGGTTCACCTCTTTTATCTTACACTGCAAATGATTTCAGCTAAACGTTTCTTTCATTTTCATGAACCCGGAAAAGCAAACTATACTAATCGCACTTTATCCTTTAAGTCTTCATATGCATCTGTTAACCAAGGATGAATCACCTTCAAGGTTTCTTTCCGGACCCACAAGAAATTTATATATGCAAATGCCCCGTGTGTAATTGATTCCTGTAAATTCCTGTTAAGTTCATTGATATAAGGGGGTGTCCCCTTCTGATCCCAGGAAATCTTGTCGGCTACGAACAAAACCTGGTCTAGCAATGTAGGATTTGCTCTTAATGTTGTATGACAACCTACTGCATTTAATATATCTTCATCAGTAATATTAAAGATTTCTTTAGCCATTACCTTCGAAATCTTCTGGTGAATAATCATTGGAAATCTTTCTTCTTCAGGTAATATCTCAATTTGTAATTGTCTTGCTGCATCTATTCTCTCGTTGTTTGGAAATACAGCGCTGATGTCATGTAACCATCCTGCAGTCTCAGCCGAGGTTGGATTGGCATCAAACATTAGAGCGAGTCTTCTTGATTCTGCACCTACATCAAAACAATGCTTTGCGGTATCTGAACATTGATTCAATGATAAGAATAAATCAATATCTGCCTTCAAATCTCCGGTAAAATTGATATGTTCCGTGAAGGGCTTGAAAATAAAATGCATCATTGAACCCCTTTCTCAATTGTAGTATCTGCTAACGTTCTGGTAATTACGAAACGACCCAGCTTCAAATTGCTTTATTAGGCTGGGTCGTTGGATACCTGATCCATGAATACAGTGTTAGCTGAAATTTGTAATATCCTCGATATGCTCAAAATCCCATTCTTTAAAAATAACATCCATTTGCTTGGATGCTCTATTTACAAACGTACCAACTGCATCATCTGTAAAGTGCCCGATGGATCCATTATTCTCTGCTGTTTTGTATAACTAACTGCAACATTCAGATGAACCATTGGTAAAGGCATAGTTTAATCTCCTTCACATTTGAATTTTCAGTAATATTGTTTATTCTTTATAACCTTTAAATATATTCACAGCAGATATAACACATAATAAAAACAATAATAGTAATCTTAACCAATCCATTAAAAGCCAAAATTTACCACCGCTCACAATATCGGGACTTATGTTATATTCATCCACAAAAATACCCAAATTCCAAAATAACTTTAATGAAATAATCAGTGAAAGAAAACTCAATGCAAATATTAAGATTGATAGTATTCTTTTATTCAATATAGTTTACTCTCCTTGCTATCATTAATTATACAAATATTCAATATCTTATCTCGACTTAAAAATTCTTTTCAACCTGTTGAGAAGACCTTCCTGTTCTTTTATTACTTTAGTTTCCCAGCCATCATAATCTCCATCATATTCCTGTGATGCTTCTACTAAATAATCGGTCACATCACTAATAGAGTGAAGTTGTACTAAATCAATTCTAGAAATGATCAACGAGTACTTATCACCTGAAGTTTCCTGCTCTTCGATATGAAATCCGTCATTTTGAACTTTCTCTTTAAAAAGTTCACGTGACTCAGCGGAGCTGAAATAAATCCAATGCTTCACTGTTCGCGGTTTTTCCAAGTTGTCTCCAAGTTCACAAAGTTTATTTACTAGCTGTCTGTTAGTCATCCGATGCCAATCAGATTTACCGGGATATAGGAACTCATAATAGAAAGCTCTTGGCTTCTGCTCTTCAATACGATCGATGCTGTACTTATAATTTACAAGAAATTTTACAGCAAGACTCTCCAAAGTGCTTCCATCCAATGAATCTGTATAGTAGAAAAAATCTCTTCTGCCTTGAGTCGTAATCCTTCCTACAAACATATAATTACTATCTAAAGAATCATGGATTGAGTCTTCAAGATCATACAAAACTGCTGCTTCTTGATCGCAGGTGAGGCCATCTTCATTCGGTTCATTTAAGGTTACCCTGAGCCGGTACAAATAAACTAACATTTCATTTGCACCATTTTTCCAAGGCTCCAAATCCAGCAAGAATGAAGCTGGTTTATTATCAATAAAAGTTAAGTATGTATTCCAATTATCTGACATTTTAGCACCGCCTTATGTATTTACAAAATGACCCAGCCTTAGATTGCTCTTATCTAAGCTGGGTCATTTGTTGTCTAAGTTTCTACCATGATTATACACCTGGTAACCGAGGGGCGATAGCCCTGACAAGAATATGATGTTATACGAGCCCCTTCCCTCTACTTCGCATATCCGCTTTGGTTCGCATAACTCCAAAGGGAGAAAATACGAAGTGCCGAACAAAAAAAACTTCAAGTTAAACTCCGATTGGAAAATGCATTCGAAGCTATCAATATGGCCTGGAAAAGCTCCGTCAGCATCTCGTCACTGTGGAAATGCAACTACAGGATCTTTCGTCCGCTGTGTTTTGTTTGAATTTTCAAGCTACGAAAGTTGAGTTAGTAATGATTAGTAAACAGGATAAAACGAAGCCTGCTTGGTATGTACCTTTTTTGATACTAAACCTAATCACATAGTTTCCCTCTTAAAAATATACAGTAGCATCTCTAACAACCGTTCACGTGTGATGGGGTCTTCATAATTCCATGTAGCATCCATATAATGAATCTTATCGGGAGTTAACTCGGCTATAGCCGCGATCTGTGGACAGTGAGCAACTGTTTGCAATTCAAGGGGAGAAGCCAAGATGAAATTACGATCTCCAACATAGTGATTCGATTGTTGCTGCTCAATTTCTATCCATTTTTTCTCTTGCTCGATGAGGTTCATCACTCTAGCAGAGGGTCGAAAGCCAAGTGATTCATACAAGGTGGCTGCTAACCCATTGTGGCCCATAATATAAAGTTTTGCCCCTAACTTGAGATAAACAGTAGCCGTCTCCCCAGCAACATAAGCATGTGCTAATTGCCTACGCACCAGTCTTACTTTGTCCTCATATTTAGTAATCCACTTCTCCGCCGCTTTACTACGTTCAAATAGTTTAGCGATATACCGTAACCGCTCAAATAGTCTAAACTTACTGTTCAGTATAACAGTAGGAGCGATCGCATCTAGTTTCTGCAAATCTTGTTCAGGATGAAAATAGCTAAGCAATAATAACTCCGGCTGCAGTTGTGCTATTTTATCCGGATCTGCCCAATACCCGATATTATGAATATTTCGCAACTTATTATGATAAATCACATTATCTTTCATGGTAGAGATGGCAGCTCCTATAGGAGATATGCCTAGAACTAGTAATTCTCCAAGTGTAAATTTGCCATCAGTCACAATACGTGTTGCATCATTAGGAACATGAACCTTTCTGCCAAGTGAATCGATAACTGTCTTTTGCTGAGTATGAAGATGGATATTTGCATATTCACGCGGAGTGTTTCCAGTTAATTTATGAAAGCACCGACTGAAATAGTATTCATCTCTAAATCCAATTTGTCGAGATATTTTTCTCAATGGCTCGGTGGAATTACACAGAAGTTCTTTTGCCTGGTTTATACGTAAATGGACCAAATAATCAGTTGGCTTTTTGCCGGTCAATGTTTTAAACTGTTGACTATATTGCCATCTGACCATTCCGGCCATGTTAGCTAGTTGTTCTACTGTCAAGTCCTCATCATAATGCTGTTCCATATAATGTACAGTATGTTGAATCATTTTTATCTTTTCTTCGCTCTGCAAATGGGAAGCTTGCTGATCTAACTGGGCCATCAACCCTAGAATTAGCTGAAGTCTACCTTGCATCATAGCCATTTCTGATGTGGATAGAGAGGAGCAAAATTGATTCCTCATCCATGCTTCATTCCCTAATACTTGCTTGACTTTAGAAAATAACAGACTATAAGGATAACCACAAAGCAAGGGTGGATGAGCAACCGGATTCAAAGTCATTCCTTCTACTTCAAAGGTTTCAAAGATAAAGCGCGCAAGCTGTGCCTCTCCGTTATTTGATTCCACAGTGTAGTGTTGTACAGGTAAAACTAGAATGCAGCTCCCTTGTCGCAGATCGATTGCAATTTTGTCTACATATAACCGTATACCATGACTGAGTGCTATCAATAATGTGCATGAATTCGTTTCATTGTCATTTATTCCTTCATTATGGCTACTCGCTGGCATCATCTGTTCAACTTGAAACCTATCATAGTGTTGTAGCTTCATATACAAGGATGCTAGATTCATAAGCAACTCTCCGACTACAATTTCTTACGGCCGCTGCATCCATTGCGGCAGCTTTCTAAACAATTGCTCCAAAGCTAACAAGCTATCTGTATTCCATTCAGCAGAAACAATGTAAACATTCCCCTTTTGAACTGCAGGCAGAGTCTTCCAGAGTGGGCTTTGTAGCATGAGATCAGCTTCTGTTTGACTTTCATCATTATCTTGTACAAGTACAAACAAATGATCACCAGCATACTCTGGAAGCAGCTCTTCTGAAATCGTAACGAATGACACCCCTTTTTCATCGATAATATTCTTCTTTACAGCTGGTGGGATGGCAAAGCCGTTCTCTCCATAAATAATGGCACCAAGTGAACGATTGCCCATAACATAAAGCGTTTTACCTAACTGGTAGAAAACTGTTGCTGTCTCCCCTTCTGCTAATTGAAGCTTATCAAACATTTCTTTCGACTGTGTTTCAAACTTAGCAGTCCACTCGGCTGCCTTTTCCTGTTGGCCAAAGATATTTCCCATCTCCTTTACACGTTCTGCGTAAGGAAGAGCTGGGTTGAAGGGGATAGTAGGAGCAATTTTCGACAATGCCTCATTTTGCTCTGTATCCGCATTGTAATAACTATTAATAATCAGATCCGGTTTCAAAGTTAGAATCACCTCTAAGTCACCTGGATGTCCAACATCAACTATTCCTTCCGTTTTACCTTCATAGTAACTATGATTAGTATGGATAAGATTACTACCAACGATTGGAATATCCATCACCAAGAAATCGCCAAGCGTCGGACCAATATAAACGACCCGTTTTGGATGTGCAGGTATTTCAGTCTGTTTCCCTGTAATCGTTGTATATTGAATTGTTTTCTCACTTTCCCCTACCTGTACATCGGATGCGTTGCCTCCAGAATTGCTGCATGCCGATAATATTAACAAGAGGAGGAAAATCCCTCCCCATAGCATAATTCGCTTTCCACGAAGTCTCATCACACTTGTTGCCCCTTTCCTTCTCGCATTCAATTGAAAATGATTATCATTCTCTGTGTTATTATAGCTTGTGTGCAAAGGGGGAACAATGAAAAAAACGCAACGATTTATTTGGATAAATGTAAATAGCCCGAATAACTAAATTTTATTATTTTTACATCCCGCAGTTATGAGAGATTCAAGATAGCCCTTTTTTGGGCAATAGGATCGTGAACGTAGTTCCTAGCGAAGGCTCGCTCTCGACGGTGATTGTGCCATCATGGGCCTGAACAAGCTTATAGACAATGGCCATTCCTAGTCCCGTGCCATCAGAGGAAGATTCCGTGGTGGTGCCGCGGTAATATTGCTGGAATAGATTTTCTACCGTATGAGCCGGCATGCCGATGCCATTGTCCATAACGCGGATCGCTGCGTGCTCCCCATCATCCGCAATCTGTACATAGATATCTATATGCTCAGGATTATGGATAATGGAGTTCATCATTATATTTTGCAGGATACGCTGCATGTATTTTTCATCAAAATCAACGTGAATGGCAGGCGGATCCGCTTCAAAATGCAAAAGGTAGTTGGTTGCTTGCGGATTATTGCTGATATCGGCAACCACCCTTTTGGTGAACTCGACGATATCCTGGTTCGTCTTCTGTAATGGCAGCGAGCCATCAGCGCGATTGAGCTGTGTGACGAGGCTTAAATCATGAATCAATTCCTCCATATGCTTTCCTTTGCCATCCATTTCCCGGATGAAAGAAATCGCCTCTTCCTTCGACCACTCGTACTGCTCATTCAATAAGAGGGTCGAGTAGCCTTTGATATAGGTTAATGGCGTTTTCAAATCATGGGATATCCCCGCAATCCATTCCTGTTTGGCTTGTTCGATTTGGGTTCTCTCGACATCGTTCGCTTGCAATATGGTACCTAAGGATTGAAGATGCTGGAGCACCTCCTGATACAGGCGGTACCGCATGCGTAGTTTTCCTTTTCGGGTATATATTTTGGACATATTGTCAGGCTGCTTGTAGTTGTCTTGCGAGAGTTGATGAATCCAGGCCATGATGAATCCGATCGGTCCGCCAAAATACCATCCGAACAAGGCTATGCATAGCAGCGCACTGGCCCCAAAGATCCCTCCTACAATAAGTCCTTCATGATCCATACTGATAGGGATGCCAAGCAAGGGAAGAAGGCCTTCAAGCAGGATAACAATGAGTATACCCGTACCAAGAAGCCACAGAACAAGTCCTAATGCCAGATGAATGGTGAATCGAGTTTTTATTCGCATAGCAGTGCCTCATTCGGGGGGATGAACTTATAACCGATTCCCCGCAAATTCACAATGATTTTAGGTTTGCGGGTATCATCGCCGAGTTTTTTTCGTAGCTTGGCGATATGGATCGTTACCGTTTTTTCTTCCCCGAACACATCATTTCCCCATACCAATTCGTAAAGCTGAGCCGTTGTGAAAATATGATTCGGATGCTTGCAAAAGAAATGCAGCAGCTCCAGTTCCTTCGCTGTGCAATCTACGGGTTGACCCTTCACGGTTAACGTCGCCGATTCCGGATGAAATGAGAAATACCCGTAATCGTATGCCGTGTTTTGTTGATGGGCATTCTCCATGATCCTTTGCCGGCGAAGGATCGCCTTGATTCGGGCAATGACCTCCAATGGATTAAAAGGCTTTGTAATATAATCGTCTCCGCCGATTCCTAACCCCGTTAATTTGTCGAAGTCGGTAGAGCGCGCGCTAATAAAAATAATCGGTGCATTCGTATGTTTCCGGATCTCCGTACATAGTTCAAAGCCGCTAATATCCGGGAGCATAATGTCAAGCAAAATAATATCATATGACTTTTCCTTAATGCGCTGCAGCGCGCCTTTGCCTGATGATGCGGTGTCAATACGAGTGAAGTTTTCTTTTCGAAGCGTGATCTCCAATAACTTCAAAATACCAATTTCATCATCGACAGCTAATAGGTTTGCAGTTTCCATGGCTATCTTCCCTCACTTCAAACTTATCCTGTAAATTCATTTTCTATCTTACTCTATTTAAAAGGTCACGAGTTTATTTTATGTAAAATGTTACGAGCATTTTCCGCAGCGTTTACTTTGTTTTTACTTTCATTCCTTAAGCTAAGTGTAGCACGTCAATAAGAAATCGGGAGGAAATCGGAGTGGAAGCCGTCATTCAAATCCATCAAGTAAGCAAGATATTCAAAGGCACAGAAACCATTACGAATGTCAATATGAAAGTCAGCAGAGGAGAAATTTACGGGTTTTTAGGGCCGAATGGAGCCGGGAAAACAACCATCATGAAAATGATATTAAATCTGGTAAAACCGTCTTCCGGTGAAATCCAAGTATTCGATCAACTGGTTCTGCCAACGTCGGTTCAATACTTAAAAAGAATCGGCAGCATCATTGAATATCCCGTATTTTACGATCGGCTGACAGCGGAGGCCAATTTGGAATTTCATTGTAGATTCATGGGCTATCGCGATAAGTCTGCGATCAAGGAAGCGCTGAAGATCGTAGGTCTTCACGGAGTGGAGGATAAAAAAATCCATGAATTCTCGTTAGGCATGAAGCAGCGGTTAGGGATTGCTCGCGCGATTGTTACGAGACCGGAAATCCTCATTCTGGATGAACCTATCAATGGACTTGATCCGATCGGGATTAAGGAAATGCGGGAGCTTCTCTTATTTTTAAAAGAGAAATACGGAACGACCATTTTAATCTCGAGTCATATCGTATCCGAAATCGAATCGGTCGCCGATACGATAGGCATTATTCATCAGGGAGAATTATTAAAAGAAGTAAAGATGGAGGACATCCGAAGACAACATGCCGGATCGTTAGAAGAGTATTTCATCAATCTCATTCATGGAGGCAAACGATATGCTTAAACTTATACAACTGGAATGGCAAAAAAGTAGCATATCCAGTTATTTTAAAGGATTAGCTATTTGCATTGTGGCTATTTTCTCCGCCGTTGCGCTGATGGCGTTGGGCTCTCGTGGTGAAACTGAACCGATGTTTCAGGATTATACTGAGTTCATGTCTTTAACGAATATAATGATTCGCATCACTTATATCATTTTCTCGAGCGTTATTTTGTCACGTTTAGTTATTGATGAATACAAAAGCAACATGATCCAAGTGTTATTTACCTACCCATTGCAGCGAAAAAAGATCATTCAAGCCAAATTATCTATCGTGTTTGGATTTTGTTTTTTCAGCATCATCATAACGACGTTCATGATCAATCTGTTAACGTACTTCTTGAATCCGATGATAGGTTTATTTGAGGCATCGGTTCACATAGGTGAAATGATGGCTGCCGTTCCGTCAACACTGCTAAACGCATTTATGACCGCCGGAATCAGCCTGATTCCTTTATCTTTTGGCATGAAAAAAAAATCGACGGCTTCCACGATTACTTCGGCTGTCATCATTGGATTTGTGATTAACGCAACGGTGTCTGACGGGGGAAGCTCGACTAGCTTGTTCCAATTCATTGCCATCCCGATTGCACTCTGTCTGCTTGGCCTTATCCTTGGGTATCTTTCTTTCTATAAAGTGGATCGAAGCGATGTGGCCTAGGATTTACGCAGAACATGAATGGAGGAACATAGCTTGAAAAAAATCATAACCGCTTCGCTTGTCTTGATAGCCGTCAGCGGGTTGGCGATGGGCTGCCAAGGCATAGGGAAACAAAGCTATAGCCATGAAACATCCTTTGAGGCCAACCGCCTCGAAGAAATTGAAATTCACAATGAATCTTGGGATATTGAGTTCAAGCATACGGATTCCCCGAACATAACTATCGCCTGCGAAGGAAAGCGGCAGGAGAACAAGAGCGACCCTGTAACGATTACTCCTGACGGAAATAAGATCGTCGTTACCCAGCAAGACCAGGGCGGCATGGGAGGCATCACTTTTGGCAAAAAAGGTACTATTTATATATCCATTCCCGACCATGAAGTCGATACGATTACATTGAATAATGACGCTGGTGATATCAAAATGAAAAATGTAGCGGTTCAAAATATTCTCATTACCAATGATTCGGGCTCTCAAAACATCGAAGGACTGTCAGCTGACAAGGGTGAGTTCACATCCAAAGACGGGGAGTTCATATTGAAAGATAGCTCGCTAAACGAATTAACAGTAAAGTTCAGTAGTGGTGACAGCTATATTACAGGCGTGACAAGCTCGGAGATGACAATTACTTCAATAGATGGGGAAGTATCGGTCAAGGGCACCGAAGAAGGAAAGTTATTACGCGTAGAAACAAAATCCGGTGATATCGCCGTGTCTTATAAAGCCCCCCCTGCTTCACTAAAGCTTACCGCGAGCAGTGACTCATTGGATATAAACGTTGGTTTAGATGGCTTGACAGAACAACAGAGCACGGAAAAATCAATGGAGGGAACGATCGGGGATGCAGCCAATACATTAGAGCTTATCAGCCATGCTGGAACGATAACAGTAAAATAGTTGATTTACAAGTTTAATGATGCGAAGACTTCTTCGCGTAAACCTCCAATGCACGCTTTACGATTTTTTCATGGATCCCGCTCATTTTATATATTCGTTCTGCCCACTCATCTATACTTTTCAGTTGATTTTCAACATCCCTACCTTCCTTTTAACTAAGGAAGCTACTGAACTTCCTCCATACTTGCATGACATCTTGAGAAGCGCATGTTCCTTCCTCCTTCATCACCTTCTATCATGTGCCACCAAGAATCCCCGTCCAGTCTATCGAACGGAGCATAATACAAAGTAGGCTACCTTTAAGGGCAGCCTACTTCTAGTTGCGTTTATTTGCTGACTGAGAGAATGAACTTCTCCAGGGATCCTGTATCGGTAATACTGTGATTACATCCTTGGCTCTCCAGACACACGTATTGACTAATGGCAGAAAAATTATCCGGCGAAGCGATGGCAGGCTTGGTCTTGACCGAGAAAGATGCAAGCTCTTGATGCCGATTGCAGAACAGGCAATAGCCTTTCTTGTTGATCGGCGTAATTCTTCCCTCGATCCCCATGAACCTTCCTTCGAACGGATATACAATAAATAACTTGTTAGTGGCAATATCGATCCAACTTAAATACGTTACATATCGAAGGTCGATTGATCGTAGATCCGGTATTTTTAATTTCTTATTTTTAGGAAATAGCTTCTGAATCTGTTTCAGCGAAATCGTCGGAAAAGGCTCTAGGTATGGTTCTAATGAGCTAAGATATCGCTGGAAATCCTCTGCCTTTTCGAAGGTCGATATTTGTCCCAGCATCTGCTTTTGATCCTCTGTCAGAAAAGGAAATGCTTCAATAATGTTCGTTACAGCACGATGCCTTACGGTTTCCAAAACGCTCCGATCCGCGACAGCTCGCAATGTTTTCAGAAGGAATTCCGCTTGTTTCTTAATCACGTTATACTGGTGGTTTCTAATAAATGGTGTATTCATAGCTCTTCAGCCCCTTATTTTTTTGAAAGATAATAAGGTGCAAAGCCTGTTATTAGAAACGATAAAGTTAAGTTTGGGCGATCGAATTTATCCTATCGCACCCCACGCAAAGTATCGCCCCAGATCAGGCTTTGCATGAGGACTTCCTAGCTAATGAGCAATTCAGCATTGCCATCGGTATAACCCCCAATCACATTCTATACGCAAAGTATATCAGCAAGTTCTCGAAGGCGCAATTTGCTTCGGTCGAGGGGAACCCCATCCATTTCAATCGCATACGCTGAGGGACGGACATTCAACAGCTGTCACTCATGCCGAGGATACCCAAAAATCCCGGCGAGGAAGTCCGCCGGGATTTTGTTAAGAAATCAAAATTCAATTAACCGCTTCGGGGGTTTTTAATGGATCTCCAAATAATCAATGTAAGCATCCCATGTCCCGTTATCGGCTGTTACAACGAGCTCAATCTCTTGATTTCCGGTTCCGTGGCTGACATTGTTCAGGGTATAGACCGCAGGACTGCTCCCGCCGAAGTAGAACGTCCCCTTCGTCTGTCCGCCGATTTTTAAGTCGACTCTGGCCATGTTGGAATTATTCGAAGCACCACGGAGTGAAAAGTTATGGGTGCCGGTCGTGAAATTTTGCGTGAACTTCACGGAGTCATTGTTAGCGTATAAAGCGACTCCGTTGAACGGCGAGCTGATATTCCCGGTGTATTGGCCGCTTTTGGTCATACTTTCGGCTTCCACTTTTGTACCTGTGCCCGTAGGAGGAGGTGTGGTACCCCCACCGCCGATAGTAAGTGTATTACTATATACATTAGCGCTTCCACTGCTTTGATAACCCTCTACCGTAAGCGCAACTTCATACATCTTGCCCATGGTCATCCCTAGCTTTTCCCACGCCTTAAAGTGTTCACTTACAGATATAGTTCCGCTCGTGCGTTTCGACGTCCGAACACTCCAATACTGTTTAAAAGTTGCAGTGCCTTTAATGGACGGTTGGTTGACCCTGGTGGTCTCATAGATGTCATAAGTCCCCCCGTCAACGCTAATGGTGCCCTTTGGCGAAGACCCTGGCGGACGCCAGCTGCCCCAGCTATCGACGATGTAAAATTCTACGAGTGGATCAACCGTCCAACCATAGACCGTTAAATACGAATTGCCGTTCGGCTGGTAGGTGGCGCCGTAGGTTATGGATATGTTTCCGATCTGCTGGTGTGTCTGCGTCTCGTTGAATTTCTTGCCTTTACGGAATAAAATATTGTTGATATTGCTCCACTCGGCACTAAACGTACCGCCGCTACCGAGAATCATCGTTCCGTTTCCGCTATCCTTCCAGTATTCATAATCATAGCCGTCATGGGTACCGACGGAATTACTGGTGATCGTTTGTGCATGGACTACTCCAGGCAATGTAAGCGTAAAACAAAGTAAAAATGCGACAAATAACCTCATTCTTTTTTGTTTCATTGTACATTCCTCCTTTTAAATTAAATTGCATATAGTTTTACAATAATGCTGTGCAGCCCATAGCAGGCCGCCGCTCCCAAAACATCACTTCCTTCCAATATTGTAATTGAAAGCGTTTGCAAATATTATTTTATCAAAGGACTCCTTAAGATTTCTTGTGATAAACTAAAGTTTATATCGTCAAAAGTTTAGTTTTTTTTTGAGGTTGGAAACAGAATAGCCTAATTCAAGCTATTCTTAATTCCACTTTCGGGTCAAATCAATGAAACCCCCATTGACAATATTCTGTTTAATTAGCTAGGGTATGCCGGGAATCCACACAAAAATCCCGGCGAGGAAGTCCCGCCGGGATTTTGTTAAGACGATCAAAATTCAAAATAAGTAAAAGGTTCTTTTCGCCTGTCCGCCGATTTTTAAGCCGACTCTGGCCATGTTGGAGTTATTCTAAGCACCCGGAGCAAAAATTATGGGTGCCGCTCGCGAAATGCTGCGTGTATTTCACCGAATCATTGTTGGCATATAAAGCAACTCCGTTGAACGGCGAGCTGATATTCCCGTTGTACTTTCGGCTTCTACTTTCGTACCTGTGCTTGGAGGTGGAGTTGTACCGTCCTCAGGCGCAACCGCCCGGCCGTTGATCGGTGAAATCATGCCGGAGCAAAGGCCGCGGCTCTTGAGATCCTCCGCGATCAGCGGAATCGCTTCGAGCGTAGTCTGGGGATGGTCATGCATCAGGATCACGTCACCGTTTTGCAGCATGCCTGCAGCGGCTACGATCTGGGCGGTGGTGGTGGCGCTGTTCCAGTCCTGGGAGTCAACATCCCACAGTACTTCGGTAAGACCGTTTGCGCTCAGAATGGATTTCAAAGTCGCATTGGTCGCACCGTACGGCGGGCGGAACAGCATCGGTGCGGTTCCGGTAGCCGACTGGATCGCCTGCTGCGTTTGTGTAATTTCCGACGACATCTGCGAGCTGCTCAATGCAGTCAAGTCCGGATGAGTATAGGAGTGGTTGCCGACCCACATGCCCGCAGCCACTTGGTCCTGCACCAGAGGCGGGTTATTCTGCGCGTTTTCTCCAAGGTTGAACATCGTTGCGCGCAAGCCGGCCTGCTCTAGCGCATTGAGCAGATTTGTCGTGTTATTGGGATTTGGGCCATCGTCGAACGTCAGGCCTACGTAACCGTTCTGACAATTGGCATCGGCAGTACTGGCTGTAGGCATCATTGGAACGGTGAATAATGTGCCGAAGAGCACCAGCACCACTGCCCCTTTTACTAGTGTTGCTTTGAACATCATAGTACCTCCTCGCAATAAAATACTAGTATAGTTGTTCACGTCACTCCAACCCGTTCAACTCTCTCTACTAGAATCGGGATTTAGCCTCATCTCCTTCCAAATTTTTAAAACCTGACATGAAATCGCTTTCAAATATTTAACTTCTGCCACTACCTTTTTCTTATGTAAGAATAGCTTTTGCCAGGTGACTATAGTATAAACGAAATAATCATAAAACAAAATAATATATTACAACTAAACCATTATACCCCAATGCACTTAGGAATCTTAAATTGCCCAATAGCTATAAAAATGCCGGTCAACGTACCTTTACGTTGACCGGCATTTATTACTCATTAGTGAAGCGCAGCGCATCAAGTTGCGTTGCATTGGGTTTCTTTATCTGGAAGACTGAGCTTGAAGCACGTTCAGCAAGACTGCTACCGCTTCTGCACGGGTTGCCTGCGCCGTTGGAGCAAAGCGATGATCGCCGCGCCCTTGAAGAAGACCTTCCTTCACGGCGGATGCGATCCAGCCTTTTGCCCAGACTGGGATTTCTCCGGTATCAGCGAACGTCAGCCCGCTGTTCGATCCCTCAGCAAGACCCAGCGCCTTGGCTGCCATTGTTGCAAGCTCCGTCCGAGTAATTGATTGATCCGCACGGAATGTATTATCTGCATAGCCGGTAATAAATCCTTGATGAACGCCTTTGGCAATATCCGATTTCGCCCACTGTGGAAGAAGGCTGGCATCTTCGAATGTGAGCTCGGTTTCTTCGCGCAAATCGAGTCCTCTTGCCAATAAAGCGGTAAACTCTGCGCGTGTGATCGGCTTATCGGGATCGAACGTTCCGTCCGCATACCCTTGAATCAAACCTTTTTGCGCCGCATCCTCAATTTTCGCTTGAGACCAGTGTCCTTGAATATCGCTGAAGACTACGGTTGTCTGATCCGCCGGTTCACCGATCCGCACGGACTTGCCAATGGCTAAGTCTTGCGCGGCAAGCTTGTGATCGACTGCCGTCATAGCATCTAAGCGGACTTCGGTGGCGCCGGTCTTTTTCACCTTAAACGTAAAACCGCTAATTTCAATATCGCCCTCTTCTCCGGCAATATTGCCCGTCATCGTATGAATGAACGTAATCTTTCCGTCCTTCACAATCGGTGAAACGGAAAATCCGTCCAATGCCGAAGCTGCTTCGGTCAATTCCAAATATTCAGGATCAAAACTCAAGTTCACTTCATAAGCGTACAAATCCCGAACGTTTTTCCCCGTCAAAGTCAGTTTAACGGTATCCCCTTCTCTCCAGCCTCCCGATTTTGCACTGAGATGGAAAGATGTCGGGCCTTCGGGGGAATTACGTTTAGGAGTATCGCTCGAACCAGCCATTTTCCTGGCGATTGATGCCAGATCGATCACGTCGATTTTACCATCGCCGTTGACATCGAGTGCTTTGATTTGCTCCCATTCTACGCTTGTCTTGTCATGGCCAAGGAGCTTGGCAAGCTGCTCAAGATCGCTAATCTTTGTTTTGTTAGCCTCGTTTGCACTTGTACCGGACGTGCTGCTTGAGCTACTGCTATTCCCTGATCCGTTATCCGGCTGCTGCGGTAGACCGGGTTCACCAGGTTCTCCCGGCTCTCCAGGTTCTTCTGCATCGGCTTTCAACTTATATACGAAGGAAGCCGACACTGCTTCGATCTCATCACCACGAGCGTCCCCAATCCGCGCCCCGGCGATATCGATACGGCTCTCCGTCGTTTGCTCGACTTTGTTCGTATCGAAAGTCAGCTTGATTAAGTCTTGATTGCCTTGGATCGGCTGGCCTTCACCGGCGAGAATGAGCCGCAGCTGCCCCGAATTGTTCCGCGTATCGAGAATGGTTACTCCTTCCTGCAACGATTCGGCAGACACGAACGTCAACAAATTCGCATCGTATTGCAGAGTCAGGTCGTGCGCATACATATCCTGCATGGCCGATTTAATTTGGTAATCGACAGTCAACGATTCGCCGCCCGTCACTTCGTTCGATCCGCTAATTTCAACCGTCGGCTGTGTAATTGAGACGACGATGCGCTGCGCATCTTCGACATTGCCCGCTTTGTCGACCGACCGGTATTCAATCGTATGGACGCCTAGCTCTTGAACGACCAGTTTGCCGTCTTTCAACGTCTTCCATTTGCCTCCGTCAATCCGGTACTCGGTCCGAAGTACGCCCCAGCCGTTAGAGTTATCTTCGGCGGAAAAGTGAAGAACGACTTCTTTATAATGCTCCTCTTCGGTCTCGCCGCTTCCCTCCATCCGAACCGTTGTTGTCGGCGCCACCATGTCTTTAAGGAGAATGTCCAGATAAGCTTGGTACTTGCCGTCTTCATTTTTGCGGCTTCGCATGTTGGCATACTTGCTTTCACCAACCTGCTGAAGCTGAAGGCTCATTGTTTTGTCCCCTTTCATCTCCGATTGTACAAATGGCGTTACATCGAATTTCTGCCACTGTTCCGGGGAAACAAACACGATTTCATCTATTTTTTGATTCGTTTCAGGCCGATTGTTGTAAGTTAATGTCTCTTCCTTCCAACTGTCGTCCTGTATCGCGAACACGCCGATGTTGGATGTACCGCCGCTATTGTTATGATTGGTTTGTCCGAATATATGCAACGTTGCCCGTTCAATATCCTGTTCAACCTGGGAAAGGTCAAACTTTAGAAAGACGCTGCGGTTTCCGTCTTTAATAATTTCAAGATAGTTTTTGGTCCCGTTATTATCGCTTGGTTTTCCCCCGTTCACGAACGTGTCTTCCGATACGTTAATGCGCACTTTGGCCGCGTCGTCAGGCTCAAGCGCGCCTTCTTCGGGAAGCTCCGTCTCCGAGTCGGGATCAACTTTCAGCTTAATGACATGGCTGCGGCCTTTCGTTCCTCCCGTCGCAATCTCCAGTTGAACTGAAGGAGCCGTCTGTAATACGGTCACGGTCGGATCCTTAGCCAATTCCTCAAGGGCAGCTGCGGCGATTTCCACCTTTACCTTGGATTGCGTCTGTGTTGGGTCGGACACGGATACGGTCAATTCATCGCCTTGCTCCTTCACCATCACGGAAGCAGGCTGATAGGCGCGCACGCGTCCCAATTCTCCCGGCTGCCAGAAGTTGATGCCTGTCAGGCCAAGCTTCGTTTCTTCCACCGCCTGCATTTCTGCCGTATTGCTCAAGACGCGAATATCCGGAGTTTCGCTATACGCTTTCGTTGCGTTCGTCGACAACGTCGGCAGCAGCACATAGGAATACGCGGCATCCGTCGGCTTCGTGCCATGCTCCACCGCGAGACTGACATAGTTTCGCGTAATCGGATCGTCCGGGCCCGAGACGTTAATTTCCTTCCAGGAACCGGTTCTCGATTCGCGTAAGGCTCGAATATCCGTACTCTCCGGGAAGTAGTAGCCGATATCGGCTCCGTCCGCCGTGCCCGCAAGGTGCGCCCAGTTTACTCCTTTCAGTTCATTTGACCAACCCAGCTCGCTTGGCATCGCCTGACCGTTTACGGTCAGTTGATTGGAGCCAGCCGCATTGATCATCCGATTTTCCACAATCGTTTCAACCTGTTGTCCGTCCTTCCGTTCGTCGGGCGTCGTGATGCCCGCTCCCAGCGCGACGATCTCATTGTCGAACATAAACCACGACTTCTTGCCGGTCAATTTGCTTCCGGGCGGAGCCAGATCCATCCCGGCAATACCGTAAAGGCTGTCCATCGACGAGCCGCCGACCCATGTTTTCCCCGTCGTTTTGATCATCGGTCGCTCCACGCCGTCGGACGTCGTGCCCGGCATCCGGTGGGAATCGACCGTTGGCCAGAACGCATCGCGGAATTGCCCCGAATCGCGATTATATAAATACGCCATTCCGTCGCCGGTATACCAGCCTCTAGTATGTTCGCCATTCATTCCTCCCTCGAAGTTGGCAATGCGAGAGGAGGACATGCTAATGCCGAGAGTGTAGCCCGGCCGCGAATGAACGATCCGATCCATCGCTGAAAATTGGCGATGCGCAATTAAGTCTCCGCGCGGTTTGATCGAAGTGTCGCTCATCAGCTTTTTAAATAAAACGATATCTCGAATTTGCATGCCTTCGTACATATTCGGCATGGTTTTATCAGAAACGACCCAATCCTTGACCATACTCTTATAATAGGCGGCTTTTTCCGGGGGAGCATATTGCGCCAAGCGCAGGATCGTCCATACCGCCCCTCGAGTGTTGTTATTGTAACGGGAGACCGCTCTGCCGCTGACCATCTCCATAATGTGACCGCTATAAATGACCGGTTCGAATGAATTGGTAACCCAATCCCACACATGATCGAAATTCGGATCTTCGATCGGCCACGGAGAGCCGCTCAAGACGGTCAGCAATTTCGAAATATCCCCAAGCAGCACGCTGCCGTAGCTGCCGGTATAAGCAATATTATTATGCTGAATGAACGAACCATCCTCATAAAAGCCGTCACCGTTGGTCACATACGGGAAGACGGAACCGATCGCATTGCGCGCTTGCACGATTTTTGCCTCGTCCTGACCGAGAACACCCCGCAGCAGAACAGCCAGCGATTTATCCAGCAGATTGGCGCCCGTCTCTTTCAGGCCTGGAGCGCCGATCAATCTTTTGGTCGGATCGGGTATAAATCGATCGATCGTACGGGTATACCCCGCAATCTGTTCCGGACTTAAATGATCGTACATCAGTGTAACGATATCGGCTAACGAGAGCGGCGAGCCGATCTCCCACTCCCACCAGTTTCCATAATTGCTTCTTGTTTCATTAAAACGATTTTCGTACATCCAATCCAGGCCTGCGATAATATCGTTCTTCAACGCCTCATTCTGATACAATGACGTGCCAGGAGTCGTGAAGGCAATCGCCATATCCTTCAAGCGGTTGTACGATAATGTGATATGGTTCGGAGCAGTCGTACTGTTATAATCCGCCCATAGATAGGTACGGTCTGCCGCTGTATTGAGCGTGTCCCATACTCCAGTTCTGTTCTCGTTCGTTACCTTTTGGGCATTCGCTTCAACCGCATTGCGGATGTCCGCATCATGGAGGTCGATTTGTGCGCCGCCCGTTAAATAATTGAACCATCTCATACGCAGCGCATCGAAATCATTCGCCTGCGCCGCCGCCGCTGCCGGGGCAGCCGGAAATGACGCAATAATAAGTGAAAAGATCAGCAGAGAAAGGACGCAAAACTTGACGCTGTACTTTTTCACGATGAAATAACACCCCTTCCAACAATTTGCGAGAGGGACCGAAAGTCAGTCCCCTTCGCTAATACAAACAGTCACTAAAAAATCGATCAGATTTATTTCGTTGACAAAAACACCATTTTCTTACTCAGCGAACATGAATTCGGCAAACCATTTCAAATCGTCCGCATCGATGATGCCGTTGCCGTTGATGTCGGCAGCCATGACCGCATCCCAATCAGGGCTTTCGGCCGTCTTGCCGAAATGAGCGGCGGCAATGGCCAAATCGCCAACCCCAACCTTGCCGTCCCCGTTCAAATCGCCGACGGTATTTGTAAGCGTAATGTTAATGACACAGGTTGCGGCAAATGCGCCGTCCTCGGTCGTTACGGTCACTTGAACGCGGCCCGGTTTCAAAGCGGTTACCATCGCTTGGAGCCCGTCCGCCTTCACCTCTGCGATATCGCTGCGATCGATGGTCCACACTACATTGGCGTTCGTCGCATTCTCAGGAACGATGATCGCCTCAAGATTTACGCTATCGCCAACGATGAGAGCCGCTTGCTCTTTGTTTAATTGGACGCCCGTAACCGATACGGCTGGCTTCAACGTTATTTCCAAATACGATTTGTAAATCCCGCCTTCGTTTTCCTTACTTCTTACTTCCACCGTCAAATCGGTTTCGCCCTGGAGTGCGATGCTCACTTGCTTATCTTCGGCCATTCGCGCTTTGGCATAGGCGGTAATGTCAAATTGGCGCCATTGATTCTCGCTGTCAAACGATACTTTATCGATCAATTTTCCAACTTGAGGCATGTTATTCCAGGTGATTGTGTTCTCTTTCCAAAGATTGCTCTCTACCTCATAGACCCCTGTCGTCTCAGTCACTCCGCGACTATCGTTCTTTCTACCAAAAACAATCAGCTTCACCGACTCAATTTCTCCGGAAAGCTCACTCAGGTCGTATTTCAAGAACGTTTTGCGCAAGTAGTCGTTCACGCCGTTTTTCACATTGAGATAGCCGACGCCGCCGAAGTTTTGTCCCGCTTTACTTCCGGCATTCACATAAGCGTCTTCGGAAACATATACGACGACTTTCTCATCTTGGCCCGGTTCCGTAGCAGGATCGTCCAATTCCGGCGTTTGGCTTGGATCGTATTGGAATTGAATCGTATGGCTTCTGCCTATCGCGCCCTTCGTGTCAATTTCCAATTTGAGATAAGGTGATGTTTGAACCACGGTAACGGAAGGATCCTTCGTGATTTCCTTCAATACGACTTTGCCGAGCTCTACCGTAACTTTATCTTGCTTCTGCGTCGGGTCGGAAACGGCGATAGTCAATTGATCGCCCTGTTCCTTGACCATAATCGAAGAAGGTTGATACGCTCGTACAAATTCCGAACGATCTGCTTCCCAGAAGTTGAATGCCGTAATGCCAAGCTTCTTTTCTTGGACGGCATGAACTTTGTTCGTCTGGCTCAATATTTGAATATCGGGTTGCTGGCTGTATTGCTCAGTCGCTGCCGTATCCTTGTTCGGCAATAGGACGTAAGCGTAGGAGCCATTCTGCGGTGCCGTACCATGATCGAACGCCAAGCTTAGGTAGTTTCTCGTCATCGGATCGGACGAGCCGCCGTTATTGATCTCTCTCCAAGAGCCCGTTCTCGCTTCGCGTTTCCCCGTGATATTTGCTTTGTCCGGGAAATAATACCCGATATCGGAACCGGCAACATTGCCCTCCAAGTGGGCCCAACCGATCCCTTTCATCGGCTCCTCCCATCCGAGTGCGTCGGATTTCACCTGACCGTCCACCGTAAGCTCATTCGTGCCGCTGTCTGTCAATTGGCGGTTTTCCACGATCGTTTCTACTTTACGGTTGTCCGTACTTGCAATGTTCGAGCCTAACGCCACAATCTCATCGTCGAACATAAACCACGATTTTTTACCCTGCAGTTTGCTGCCCGTGCTTTTTTCAAGCGAAAAATTCATCCCTGTCGCGCCATACTGTTCGTCGAGCGCCGAACCGCCGACCCAGGTTTTCGAATTGTAATAAGCAGCCCAATCTTTCGGAGCCGGTGCATAGCCGTCCGTTGTCGTTCCCGGCAAGCGGTACATATCCACCGTCGGCCAATATTGATTGCTGTATTGAGACAAGTCGTTATTATATAAGGCAGTCATACCGATTCCGGTGTACCAGCCTTTTTTGTTCTCGTTATTGCCGAATTCAAAAGCCGAGATCCGGTCGGAGAACATGCTGAGCCCGAAGCCAAACCCTGGACGCAAATGAACGACCCGATCCATTGCGGCGAAATTCTGATGCTTCACCAGTTCCCCGCGCGGCTGCACCGCAGCATCGCCTACGATCGCCTTGATCAAATTCATTTCATAAATCGGCATATTTTCGTAATAGTTCGGGAATGTCGTATCGGTTAAAACCCATTCCTTAATCATGCTCTTGATCCTAGAGGATTCTACCGCAGGCGCTCCTTCGGCCAAGCGCGCTAACGTTCGAATGATCGCGCGGCCCGTCAGATGATCGGAGTCTGTCTCGCGGGAAATGCTGCGGCCTTTCACCATATCCATCATTGCGCCTTTATAGATCAAGGCCTCGAATGAATCGTCCACCCATCGGTACACATTGTTCGCATTCGGATCGTCCAGCTCCCACGGCGACGAATTGAACAAATACATTAAATCGGCCATACGTCCGACCAATACGCCGCCATATGCCCCGGTATAAGCAATATTGGAATGCTGGATTAGAGAGCCGTCTTCATAAATTCCGTCGCCGCTCTTCGCGTATTGGAATTCCCCGGACATCACATTCCGGCCTTGTTCGATCTTGGCACCGTGCTTGCCGACGGCACCGCGCAGCACAACAACTAGCGCTTTATCAAGCAGGTTTGCGCCGGTTTCCGTGACGCTCGCGTTCTGCACCCTTTTCGTCGGATCGGGAACGAATCGGTCAATGACGCTTAAGTATTGATCCCTTTGTTCTGCCGGCATATCTTCGTACATCAATACGAGAATATCCATGAAAGCTTGCGGCGTTCCAATTTCCCAATCCCACCAGTTCGGGACGCTATTCTTGCTGTGGTTGTATTGGTAGGTATGCATCCATTCCAAAGCCCTTAGGATATCATTCCGTAATTCCTCATTTTGGAACACAGCAGTACCTGCGGTCGAATAGGAAAGCGCCATATCCTTGATCATGCCGTAAGCTTTCGTGATTCGAGCCGAATCGGTGTTATTCTTGTCGATCACATCATCCCATAGCGCATTCGCATCCGGCGTTTTGTTCATCCGGTTCCAAATCCCTGTACCTTCGGCATTGGACACTTTATCTGTTAGCAACTGAATATAAGCGGCAACATCCGGATCGGACGCATCCATGGAAGATCCGCCGATGAGTTTGTCATACCATTTCAGTCTTAGCTCATCATAACCGGTCAGTGTTGCGGCAGACTCCACCGTTACATAGGATTGGGCGCTAACGAGACCGTCCGGTGTCGACACGGTTATGGCAGCGCTTCCATAATTGAGAGCCGTCACCGTCCCGTCTTCTACCGATGCAATCGTTGAATCGGAAGAACTCCACAGGACGGGTTGATCCGACGCGTCTTCTGGCGTGAATATTGGCGTTAGTACCGCACTTTGGCCTTTTTCTAAGGAGATCATTTTCGGCTCCAGTGACAGACCGGTTACGCCTTTGCGCGGTTTCAGCGTCACATCGTCAAACCAAGCAGTTCCCGCCCCCGTTTCGAAAAACGGTTCGATTCGGACATATTTCGCTTCGGCCGGAGCTGACAGCACCGCTTCTTTCAGCGTCCAATTGTTGGTTCCGTCCAACTTAGCGGTCGAAGGGCCGTCCCCGACTTTTTCGTTCTTCGTGCTGCCGTCCAGACCTGCAATGCTTTTATAAAAATTCTTTCTCACAAATACACCGCCGCTCGATACGACATCAGCCGTTTTTATCCGGGCGCTGAATTCATATGTAATTCCGCCGGCAATCGGCACATCCAGGCTAAGACCTGTCCGGTCATCAGCGCTCAGATGCTCGATCTGTACCGAGTAAGCTCCGGAATAATATACGGCATCGGTAGCAGACACCCTTCCATGTCCCTTGGCCAGCCACGCGCCCCACCCTTGCGGTTGAATTCCGTCTGCCCAGGATGCGTTCCCCGTAAAGACGACATTTTCAAATCCCCCGTTAGGAACAAGATTGTCTCCCGTATCGCTCGCTTTCGCCGTATTCGTCGACCAAGTCGGAAACACCGGCAGCAAATTCAACGTCATACAAAAAACCAAAACCACTGATATTCTTTTGTACAGCGCTTTCAAAAAAATTCCTCCTCCCAGCTGTTGAAATCGTTTTCCAGATTCCGTTCTATGATAAATCAGAGGGAGGAGGTTGGAGCAGGGTCAATTTTTGCCTTCCGGTGAATAATTTTGACTTCTATGTGGAAATGCTAGAAGGGAGCTTTGATTATAGAGTTTGTATCGACTGTTTTGTGGATTCATTTCAATAAAATAGCAAGCCCATGTCGATCACATGAGCTTGCTGCTTAAAGAAAATTATTTATCAAACTATTCAATCGAGAAATTCATGGCTACAAAATCTATTTCTTGATCCGCAACCTTGCTCTTGAATGTTTGACCTTTCATAAATCCAACACGTTCATAGACCTTAATTGCTCGTTCATTAAATTTGGCAACAACCAGTCGAACATCTAACGTATTATATTGCTCTTTAATAAATTCAAGACAACTTGTTAAAAAATAAATTCCTATTCCCTTACCAGTTAATTCTGGGTTTAGCCCTAATCCCAGATCTATATATTTATCACTATGATATATGCCAATTTTATATCCTCCTGGAACACGAGCCGAGTTTCCTGTACAAATGAATCCAATCAATTCATTTTCTTCATTCAGGACATAGAAGTAATCACCATTCATTAATTCTAATATGCTTTCCCTACTACCATCCATACTATATAGCGAGTATGGATCTCCATACTTCCATTTTGCAATTAAAGAGGCATATTGTTTGGTCATTGAAAAATATTGAAACGATAACATTTTAAAGCGCCTACTCCTTCACTCATATTCTTTAATATAATCTCTTCTCGTAACTTTCTTGCAGCCCTTTCCTAATTACTTCTTCGGTATATTCAGATGACTTAACATGATCCGATAATATTGATGGGATGGAGGGCAGAGTATTAGAATCCATCCATGATTGGCTATTCCAAACCCTAGAACGCTTAAAAGCTTTTTAGTACAATGAATGAAGCATTCCTCAACTTCTACCCCTATTCCTAATAACGGTTTTTTATCTTTAGCTTCCATCTGTTCTAGAATCTTTTCATCTTTAATTACAAATGCTTTGCCATTAATCCTAAGCGTTTCTTCTAGTCCAGGGTTTATAAATATCATGCCTACTCTTGAATTCAATAATATATTTCTTAATGAATCTATCCTTCGGTTACCTGGCCTCTCTGGAACAACTAAATGCTTATCGTCCAAAACTAAAACTGACCCAGGTGCATCCCCTCGCGGAGACACATCACAATACCCTTGATCATCTGAGGTAGATAAAAATAATAATGGGGAAATGTATTGTTTTCTTCTTAACAAGCTCACTTGGATAACCCAGAAGATCTCTAATCTCTTCTTCAGATGACAATATTTCTTTAAAAGGATTCTTCATATAGTCCTCTATTCTTTTTGTACTGTTTGTTTAAAATATCTTTGCACCGGTTTCTTATAACGTATTGGTTCGAAAATACAACTTACCAAATTTTATAATTAGCGTGTTTAATGGGAATATATTAAATAATTCAGCGAGAAAAAAAGAATGAAACTATTAAGTTAATTGCTTTTTTATTTTATTTAGCTCTTCTTCTATCCCTTCATTACCATTGATCCTCAGATATATCATGAGAACATTCCTCATCTCATAAAATTGAGGTGAATATTCAGTATCAATTAATGCAGTTTGTTTTTCTATCTCTTTCCTTCCGAGGAGTTGATCTTCTTCCGATTCAAAAACATAAATAAATAATTTTTCTTTCTCATCTAATTCAAATGATTTCTGAGTTTTTACTTGTTCAAGACGATACGAATTGATCATTTCGATTTCTTTGACTTCGAGATTGTATTCTTTCAATATGCTCTCTAAATCTTCAAAGCTATATAGTCTAAGATCCTGGCCATAATCAAAACAACCATTCAATAAGAATGAAGTTAATAAAATAAACACAAGTAATTTAAGGGGGTTCTTCAGAGGCTTTACCTCGCTTTTTTGTGATTTCATATATCGTTTCTGGTATTCATGCACCATCACTACTTAAGGTTTACAATTTGTTTTTCTCTTAGTATTGATAATTCGTTAATCCATTTCTCCACATGATTAACTGCCCAAGCAGCTTCTTCATAATGATTTCCTTCTTTAAACTTTATTCTTAAAAGACTAACGCCCATCTTCCCCAAATGTTCGTTCGCTTTACTTATTTCTGTTATCATATTTATTGAAATGGTATATTTCCTTCTCGGTATATACATTTCAAAATTTAATGAATCACTTGATAAAAATAAAATCCCGTTTCCTCTAATTTGTTTTATTCCCTTAGAGCTAACTCCATAGAAATTTGAAAAGTAGTCCACTAATAACTTTTCTTTTTGGCCATAACTTCTCTTCAAACTAATTAATCTATATATCAGTAACAATAAGAGTATAGCAAAACATATAATAATTATGCCTACGATTACCTGTTCCACTTTCTTGTCACACCTTTCAATTAATATTACACTAATTTCATTTAACGTTTATGTATTTGAGTATTTTGCATTCCGTAGGAGGAGGAACAGGCCGCATACCGAGCGGGCAGTCGACCTTGCCAGTAACATGAGATACCGGATTTGCTGGCCCGATTTCAATTGACCGATTATTTCCCCCTTATGCTCCGCAATTAGAAAGTAGTGCTGTGTTCCGACGCTTTCGAAATCATTTTTTAAGTGGATTATTTTCGAATTGATTTCGTCTTCAATGTCATCCAGCAGTTCACCAATGCCTTCCCTCATAAACGCATCTGTAATCACGAATCTAAAAAAACTCACATAGTTCTTTGACGTCTCTACTGCTAGATCTTCTTATCTCCACGTGCAACAATGGATTGCCACTCCTGTTAATTTAGTGAATACGACATATTTTCGCATTAAGGATCCCCTGCTTACTCTTTATTATCATTAAATATTTTTGCACCTGAAACAATGCATAATATAAATAGTAATAACAATCTTAACAATCCATTAATAGCCAAAAGTCGCCGCCATTTACAGTAGTAGGACTCAACCTATATTCATCCACAAAAGTGCCCATTTTCCAAAATAGCTTTAATGAAATAATTAGCGAAAGAAAACTTAGGGTAAATACTGTAATATATAGTATTCTTCTTTTCACTATATTGATCTTCTTGCTATCAACCTTTCAATAGGAAAATATACTACTGACAATTTTGAATTGATAGTTTTAGCAGCTCTGTCAGTATTTTCACTTTACCAAACGAATTGATATTTTTCTATTTAAAAGAAAACGGGAAATGCCCAAACAAAATCCCGGTGGGGAAGATCCCACCGGGATTTGTTGAGAGACGATCATTTACCCCGCTTTATTTGATCTCCAAATAATCGAGGAAAGCATCCCATGATCCGTTATCGGCTGTTACCACGAGCTCAACTACTTGATTTCCCGTTCCATGGCTGACATTGTTTAAGGTATAGACCGCAGGACTGCTTCCGCCATAATAGAAGGTACCCTTCGTTTGACCGCCGATTTTCAAATCGACTCTGGCCATATTGGAGTTATTCGAAGCTCCGCGGAGTGAAAAATTACTGGTGCCTTTCGTGAAATTATGTGTAAACCTTACGGAATCGTTGTTAGCGTATAAAGCAACTCCGTTGAATGGCGAGCTGATATTCCCGGCGTACTGTCCGCTTTTGGTCATGCTCTCGGCTTCTATTTTCGTACCGCTGCCTGTAGGAGGAGGGGTTGTGCCCCCGCCATCAGGCGCAACTGCCCTGCTCGGTGAGATCATGCCGGAGCAAAGGCCACGATTCTTGAGATTCTGCGCGATCTGCGGGATTGCTTGGAGCGTAGTCTGATACTGGTCATGCATCAGGATCACGTCACCGTTTTGCAGTCTGCCTGCTGCGGCTACGATTTGGGCGGTGCTCGCTCCGTTCCAGTCCTGGGAGTCAACATTCCACAGCACTTCGGTAAGACCGTTCTGGGACAAGACAGACTTCAAGGTCGCATTGGTCTCGCCGTATGGCGGACGGAATAGCTTCGGTGCAGCTCCAGTTGCCGACTGGATCGCCTGCTGTGTCCGCGTGATTTCCGAAGACATTTGCGAGCTGCTCAATGTAGTCATATGCGGATGCGTATAGGAGTGATTGCCAACCCACATGCCCGCGCTCACTTGATCCCTTACCAGAGATGGGTAGCTCTGTGCGTTTTGTCCGAGGTTGAACATCGTTGCGCGCAAGCCGGCCTGCTTTAGTGCATTAAGCAGATTTGTCGTGTTGCCGGGATTAGGACCATCGTCGAACGTCAAACCAACGTACCCATTCGGGCAGTTGGCGTCAGCGGCACTGGCGGTAGGCATCATCGGAATAGAGAACAACGAACCGAAGAGCGCGAGGGCCAATGCCCCTTTTACTAGTTTTGCTTTGAACATAAAATAGTACCTCCTCGTAATAAAATACGAGTATAGTTATTCCCCTCACTCCCAGCCGCTTCAACTCTCTCTACTAGAATAGAGATTTGGCCTCATCTCCTCCCGAAGTTCAACATCCCAAGAAAAAAGCGCTTTCAACAAAAAGATTGCTGCCGCTACCTTTTCATCATGAAAGCCGCTTTTTGCCAGGTGACTTTAGTATAAGCGATAAGAATAACAAAAATATCTTACAATTAAACCATTTTACCCCAATTATCTTAGAAATATTAAGTTCAAAGTGAAATTCCTACTTTACTGGCGTTATACATTCTACTC
Organism: Paenibacillus lentus; assembly: GCF_042714055.1. Taxonomy (GTDB): domain Bacteria; phylum Bacillota; class Bacilli; order Paenibacillales; family Paenibacillaceae; genus Fontibacillus; species Fontibacillus lentus_A. The sequence continues at coordinate 482,814 of NZ_JBHGVC010000002.1, read as the reverse complement.
TGTTTCCAAATGGATCTCTGAATTCAAATCTTTCAAACCCTGGAATAGGAACTGACTCTAATAATATTTCAATTCCATTCTCTTTCAGCCGGGTCTCCATTAGCTTGATATCTTCTACTTCATAGGCGAGATGGGCTTTTGTTAATAAACGATCCACTCCTGCTTCAGTTCCAATATGTAACTGTTGATCGCCAACTTCAACCTAAAATCCACCTCTGCCAAGCAAACTTTCAGGTTTTTGTATTTCCTTCAGCTGTAAGACCCCACAATAGAACTTCCGCGCCTCTTCTTCTTGGCCCTTTGGAATTGTAATTTGTGCAACCATTTTTCTTATAATATAACCCGGATTACCCTCGATCATGTCATTCTCTGCTTCATGCTATGTACATCCGTTGGATAACCTAAATCAGTCATTAAATCAGTTACAGCTTCTAGGTCACTTGGATTATATTTACGTATCAAAACCAACTAACAATCACCTACTCTCTTAAAATGGTTATACGATCGTCTTTAATATCGTTTTGTCTCTATCTACAGTTGATGTTATAAATTCCTGTTTGATTTCTTGTTTTAGTACTACTTTAAAACGCTCTCTGCCAATCTGATCAAATCGTTCTTGGACTCTTTTTACATGTTCCTCATCCGCTTTTATCTTAGCTTCGATGTCCTCGTATTGTTCAAAAGAATCATATTCCCAGAGTGCAAAAATCTCACTCGTGTTCTGATCCACTTCAAGATGCCATCTGCCGATTAGTCTAGCTCCATACTTTAATTGAGATAGTAAAAGAATGTCGTTAAATAAAGCATTAAACTCCTCAACAAATGAAGATTCCACGATATATGTCTTTCTCCGATAGATCATTTTACACCAACCTTATTAAAATTTTTCGATGATTATATAAAACAGGCAGCGTACTTGCATTATTTTCGAACGGTACCTCGAATAAGAAACACTGAATTTATCATCATTCGCTCCAAGTTCTCGATTTCAATTCCCGCATCATGTACCATCTGCAGAATGTCCCTATTTTGATGGCAGCCGACTAACTTTACAGATAGTCCATCCAGTCGGTTCTGGAACCATGAATAGGTCGGGTTTGTACTGATACCGTGTTCAAACAACAGGATGGTCCCTCTGTCTTTTACCCACGCCTTCATTTTACTTAAAACTACTTCTGGCTTCTCGTACGCGCATAACGACAAAGTGGATACGACGGTATCGAATGAGTTCTCTGGGAAATCCAGGCTCTCTACATCAGAAACCAACAACTCGCAATCAATGCTGAATTCCAATGCCGCCTCCTTCGCTTTTTCAATCATCTTAGGGCTGAAATCGACCGCCGTCACATGAACGCCCTTGGGATAGAACGGAAAATTGTTTCCAGCCCCAACCGATACTTCCAATACCTTTCCCTCGGCATGTCTCAATAATCGGCTGCGTTCAGCAGCCATTTGGAGTTTTTTTCGTCGTCTTTCATACGATTTGGCCTGCCGATCGAAAATACGTACTCCATTTTGATTTGTCATTCAATCACCTCGCTTTATTACTACTTTCTATTTCGCATAAGGAGTTTAGTCATTTACCTCAAATGAAATGCTTGCTAAATATCCTTAGTCACTTCGATCCATTTCGACACAACTTCAATTAGTTTGCTTTTCTTATCCTCCACATCTCTTGCCGATGTAAAAGTTAAAGTGGCTCTTTCACCGGTCACCCAATCTAATAGTCCTGTATCATCTTTTAAAAGCGGACCTTTATTCGCATACTCTGTTTTCTTTGATCCACAGTGAAAAACTAGTCGAAATCCTTCTTTCCCATGAAAATTGAAAGTTATTCTATCTTTATTATTCACACAAAAACTAGGCGCGTTCCATTTAATATGCTCTGAAATTCGGTTGTTTGAATTCAAGATGATTTTTCGGACTTCTTCAATTTCCGGTTTTAATGGATGTTCAAGCTTCTCCAGAAACTCTAATACCTGCTCATGGCCCGAAGGTTTATTAGATTTATTGCGTTTATTCTTAATATTTAACTCCATGTTATCCCCCCATTTGCATCAATGAAATGACCGTAGCCCTAGATCGTTCATACCTTAGGCTGGGTCACTTGTTGTCTGTGCTTCTTCCATGATTATACATCTGACAACAAAAGGGCGATAGCCCCTCAGCGTGAATAGTGAGGCACAAGTATTAAGATAGCTTTCATGTAGATTTATGGTATTGGTAAACTAGGAGGTACTGATGATTAGATATTCGATAACAGCAGCAAAAGTACATTGGATACAGCGGTAGTGAGTTTACAGATGACATTGGATGCGGCATGACCCTTTTTACAGAGATATTCGCTTTCATCAGGTGGGTTTCTGTGTTGGTGTATATTTATCTATATAATTGCATCTTCCAACCAAGGACGTATGTCGCAGCGTGAAACTTGTGTTATAGGGTGTCGCGTCTTCTTCGAAATAGTTAGATTATTCAGCTATCGTTTCCTATAGGATCAGCCGGCCCGCGATGGCCCAGTTAATCCGTGTGTGCGACGGCACTGATTTCGATCAGTTGCTCAGGGAACGCCAAGTGTGTCACGCCGATGAGACTGCCAGCGGGCCGATGTTGTCCCACGTATTCCTTAAACAGCCGTATGCATGGCTCGGAATGCTCTTGCGCGTTTGTCAGATAGATCTCCACATACGCGAGGTTAGACCTCGTGACACCAAATCCCGCCAGCACGCGATCGAGATTCTCCAGCGTTTGCAGGGTCTGGGCCTCGATATCTCCCTCACCAACGAACGCGCCCTGCATATCATGGGAAAATTGCCCTGAAATGTAAATGGTGCCATTGACGGAGTAACCCTGAGTGACGCCGTTACCCTCTTCCCATGCAACACCGTGATTGTAGGTTTTAGTATTCGTCATTTTTTTCTCTCCTTTAGATCAAAGTAAGGTTAGTATAAAATGAAGGGAAATAAAAAAATAGTACGCACTTTATGGATAGGTACTACCAGAAAGGATAGTGTAATTATGAGTATGGCCGAATACAAAGGTAAGGTTAAAAATATTCAAGATACACCTTTTGGTTATACCTTGTCAGTTATTGGAGGTAAGTGGAAATTGGTTATTATTTACCTTTTAGCAGAAAACCAACCGATTCGTTTTAATGACCTGAAAAGACAGATAGGAGCTATTACTTACAAAATATTAAGTTCACAACTCAAAGAATTGGAAGCCGATGGTATGGTGAAACGGAAAGAGTATCCTCAAATTCCCCCAAAAGTTGAGTATAGTCTTACAGATAAAGCGAAAACACTATTACCCGTGTTGGAAGAGTTATGTGAGTGGGGAGTAAAGAACCAAAATAATTAAATTCAGTTTTCTTATAAATTTAATTTTTTCGATTTGAAAAATAAATGAGGGGTGACTACTCATAAAATCCGCACATCTCAAGAAGGATATTGCACGATGATCAACCGGTCAACTGCTAATATCTGTTCATTTTAAAATATCGGCAGCAACTCCCATCGAAGAATAGGAAAAAACACGAATAATCACACCATTTTCATAGCGAACTGGCATATTCTAATTCGACGTATTTTGATAGCGCGACTCCGTCATCGCACTCGGAAGATTCACCCACAGTTGCCGAGAACAGTTTCTCCAGCGACAGGATCCTCAGATAAGTAATTCCTATCTGTTCCCATATTTACTGATCTAACTGAACTCCCTTATTCGACTGTAGTACTTACCCGATCGGCCAGCTTTAACATGTGGGTGCCGGGCAAAAGCGTCAGTTTTTTCAGTTTGCCCTTCCAGTACTTCTATGGCTTCCAGTTCTTGGCTTACTTCTCTTCGCGCTTCCACCACAGAAATCTGGCTTCAATTTACTGATACAATTCAGACACCTCCATATGCAAAAAGTATTTTTCTATTATATAATTTGTATAACTTTACTTTACTTTTTTATAACTATACTTTATACTGCTCGTGAAAGGGGGGGCACTCTTTGAAAAAAAATACCGATACCATCGTCAATAAAGTTTACGAGTACAGGGTTCTTAGAAAAATGACTCAGAGTGAATTGGCAGAAGTTGTTGGCGTATCAAAACAAACCATATTTGTCATGGAGAAAAATAACTATGTTCCATCTTTGCTGTTGGCTTATCGGATAGCGAATTTTTTTGGGGTAAGTATTGAAGAAATTTTCACATACACAGAAGGAGGAAATAAAGATGCTCAATAATTTGGATAAGTGGTTGGATGTTACGGAGAATTTAAATTTGTTTGTGGGGATTATTAGTTTCGTTGGACTGCTTAGTATGGTTGTATACACCCTTTTTTTGACTAAGATAGGCAAGAAAGATGAATATAGTTTGCAGATTCGACTAAATGTGACCAATAAAATGTTCATAACTCTCATGATTTTATTCATAGCTTTTGCCCTAATTGTCCCAAATGGATTGGTTTACTACAAACAATTAATTTATGCGTTTTTCTCCATTACAGTGCTGGTTGGCGCTATTTCATCCGCATACTACTACTTTAGAGACTTCAAAGATTAAGGAGGCAAGATCATGAAGCCTGTCATTGAAACCGAAAATTTGTCAAAAAGATATGGGAACATAATCGCCCTGAATAAAGTAAATCTTCAAATAAAGGAAGGAGATATTTACGGGTTAATAGGCAGGAACGGTGCGGGGAAATCTTCGCTGCTTCGCGTATTATGCGGTCAATCCACTCAATATTCCGGTAATGTTAAGCTCTTTGGAAAAAACATCAAACAGGATTTCGAAGAACGTAAAAAAATTGGAACTTTAATTGAATACCCTGCATTCTATCCCGAATTAACCGGAAGACAAAATCTGGAGTATTATAGAATTCAAAAAGGCATTTCTCAAAAATCTCGTATACAACGTGTGCTTCATGATCTGGATCTGATTCAATTGGCGGACAGGAAGTTCAAACAGTATTCATTGGGGAACAAGCAACGGTTGGGAATCGCCCTTGCTTTATTAAACGAGCCAAAAGTTCTGATTTTAGATGAGCCGACGAATGGATTAGATCCTTTTGGGATCAAGGAAATACGCAATTTTTTGTTGGGAATCAACAAGACATATAACACTACGATATTAATTTCGAGCCACATTTTATCTGAACTTGAGCAGCTCATCACTAAGGTAGGGTTTATCGACAAAGGCAATGTCATAGAGGAACTGAGCATTGAAGATTTAAGAAAAAAATGCAGCCGATCGATCCACATAAAAGTATCCAGGCCGGATAAGATATACCCGCTTTTGAAAGAACAATTGTTACAATGCCAGGTTACTCGTTCAGACCATTCCAATATTAAAATTTCTGGCGATTATATCGATATCTCGGAACTCTCGACCATTGTCTCTACTGCCAATGAAAAAATATTAACTGTCAATGAGTGTGCAGATACGCTGGAAGACTACTTCATCAATTTGATTGGGGGCGCTGATCATGAATAAATACCTAAGAAGCGAACTGTATAGGATCCGTTCCAAAAAACTTGTTTACTTTTTGCCTTTTTTACTCGCAGCAATTCCGCTTTTGGGCATCCTCTTAGTCTGGTCAGTCGGGCTCTCGAATCCTTCTTTCGAATATAACAGTACGGGATTTTTGTACAGATTCTGCAGACTTTCGTTCAATAATCTTGTGCTTGTCCTTCCCTTTATCACAATTTATCTGTTTGCGAATGAATATTCCAACGGGACATTCAAAAATACGGTCGTATCAGGCATTAATAGAAGAACGATCTACATTTCAAAGTTAATTGTCATATTTGCGTTATTACTATTATTTGTCCTTCTTGACTTGATCATGATTGTGTCGGCAATCGAACTGCTCTTGGAACCCAAAGATCAATTTGAACGAACCTTATTTTTTAAGGATTTTCTTCAATCGATCCCTCTGTTTATTGCTTCATTTTCAGTCTCCGTGATGTTTTGCTTTACAGAAGAAAAAGTGTTCTCCAATTTAATAAAATATTTTCTAATCATATATTTAATACCTGTTTTTTTAGGTAGTTTTGAAAATATTATTTCTGGAATTAAGCCTTTTCTCAATGTTTTTCCTATTATTCGAATGGCGAGCAATTTACCCTTTAATGCAGAGACTATTTTGTTTAACTGGTTACTAGCGGTTCTCTATTTCTGTATTGCTTTCATGATCGGTGACTCCAACTTTCGTAAAAAAGAAATATAGCCGATAAACGCAGGAAAACATAGTTTGGTGATGGATCTGGATCAAGTCAGGGTGGCGGCTCTTTCCTCCGCCCTAATTTGGCTCTCAGTCTTGAATCCCACATTTCCAGTTAGCAGGTTTTTCTTAACGGAAGAATGCGGTGTTACAGCGTCAAAAGTTAATGAGTGATTGACAGCTTATTGTTTCACATTTGGAAATATTAGCGATATAACCACCCCCGAACCAAGCTCTGATTTTGCATCCAACTGAATGGCTAAATCATAAGCCATCTTGCTCACTAAGAAGAGTCCCATACCTGTTGCTTGTCTTGTATAAGTACCCCGCCCTCCAGTAAAGCCTTTGTCAAAAATAAATGGCAAATCCTCTTCATATACACCAGGTCCGTTATCACGAATATGTAAAATGGTTTGATCGCTCACTTCATCATAAACCATTTCAAACTTCAGGATTGGATTGCCCTGATTCTGTGCAACATATTTCGTACTATTAGCGATGATTTGCTCTAATATAAAAGCTAATCCCTTGCGGTCAGATACAATTTCCATTTCTTCACCGATGAACTGTATTTGAAAACCGGATTCATCTAATAATGTTTGATGGTCTTCCATTGTCTGTTTACAAAATGCTAGTAAGTTTATAGACTCAAAAATATAATCTTTATGAGCAGCCCCAAGTCTTGCAAAATACAAAATTCGCTCTACGTCTCCAAGCATTTGATCTCTAATATGAAGCATACGTTGTCTAACAAGGGGAGACATTTCGTCACTGCGGTTATCCAATAACAATGTCATCAATGACAGAGGCTTTTTAATTTCATGAACCCATCCTTCTATATAGTTTTCATACTCGGTCAACTCAATGACTTGCTCTTGAAGTTCCGACTGATATGATCTTATGACACTTCCCATTCTTCGGATAAATGACCAATGTGTCTTAGGAGATACATGACATAATCTTTCCTCGTTCACCTCATTCGGTTCTAACAAAAAATCCTGAAAGGCTGCTTCGATTATTTTTTGCTTTCTAATGATAATGAATACAGACAAGGATATCATGGCTAGCGTAAAAACAATCATGAGTCCTACTAAAACTTTAAACGTTTCAGGATAAGCCAGCCAAGCTAAAAAACTAAATAGGAGACTTGTAGCCATCAACATAAGAAACCATTGTTTATAAGCATGAAAACAATCATAGATTTGCTTTATCCATCTCATGGCTTCAACTGCCCCCTAAGTCGATACCCTTGACCCCTTATTGTTTCAATTTGATTTTCCAAGTTTAATTGCCGCAGTGTTTTTCGCAAGCGAGTGAGATTTACTTGAAGCGCATTTTCGTCTATATATTGATCTGTTCCCCATAAAAGCTCACTTAGTGTTGACTTGGATACAATCTCAGGCCTATTTTGCACTAAAGCCAATAAAATTTTTCCTTCATTAGTTGACAATAATAACGATTGAGAGCCCTTATACAAAGTAAAGGTATTGGGGTCTAGCGAAAAACTGCCCCCATCGATTAAGCCTGGTTGTCCTTCAAATCTTCTTAGCAGGTTCCGAATGCGCGCTAATAATCGATCTCGAAGACATGGTTTTGTGAGATAATCATCTGCACCTAAATGAAGACCATGTAATTCATCTTGTAACTTATCTCTAGAAGTAAGCATCAATATGGGAGCAATCCCTTTTGATTTTAGACTTTTGCATATTTCAAATCCTGATTGTTCCGGTAAATTGATATCTAATAAGACTAAGTCTGGTGCCGAAGTCGCTATTTGAGCAACTACGTCATGGAAGTCTACAATTGCCATCACTTCATAACCAGCTTTTTGCAATATATCCATTAACTCCTCTCTCATCCATGAATCATCTTCAACAATTGTAATCCTCGCCACTTCAGCACCCCCTTCGATGTGAAATTGTATCGATCCTTAATCTATATTCGGCTTCCAACGCAATTTATCTATCTCATGATCTGCTGAACGGGCAGCGGCTGCTCCGTAAATGACCAAAACTACGATGACAATACATGCAAAGGTAAAGGCAATCGGATAAAGTAACGCTTTGTCTTCGATGTGAATAATAACAAATGAAATCATAGCCCTTATACCAACAGCTCCACTGACGCATGCAAGAGATATAGGTAATAGAAAGGTCAACAACACCTGTCTATGCATAGATTTTTTCATTTGATTACGTTTTGCCCCTAACATGGAAAGCGTTACATAGCGCCCGCCTGTCTGCTTCATCTGCGTCAAAAATTGTAAAGCTAATACCGTACAAGCAATAATCAAGAATAAGAATCCCATATATAAGATCGTATAACTTCCAGCAACAACATAGAAAAGCTTACGTCCAAAGTTTTGTAAATAGCTTTCAAACTTGAAGCCTGAAGAGTTTAATAAATCTCTAGCCTCCATCATTGGTTTCATTAAGCCTTGTTGATCTTGCAGCTTTTGTGGGATACGAAAATTCCAATATGACGCATAGGTTAGCGTATTTAATAATTGTTCAAACATATGATCAGGGACGATAAACGCTGAATGAATTTCTACGGAACGATCTGCTACTAATCCTCTCATTGGAATGGATGGGCGTATATATATTGCCTTATCATTAATGCTCATCAAACTTTGCCCTTCTTTTGCAGCCTTTTCAAGAATATGGTCTAGTACAGGCATGCTTTCTAGATTATCCATATGCAAAAGGTCTGGATTAAAGTATAAAGCAATTTCGTCTGAATGTAGGTTCAGTGGTTTTTCTCCTATCGCTTCTAAAAGTCCATTATAAGATGATTCAGGAATGAGGTAAGGTTTTGTTGCATCAATCTCTAGAACCCCAAACAGATTAAGTGCTTCAGGGTTTTCCGAACTGATACTATAACCCTGCATGTCTCCAGATAAAATTTGCTCTCTATAGTTGTTTGGCAGAGCCATAATAATTTGCTCTCTTAATTTTGACCAATCAACTAACGATAAAGGCAAGCCGTCTTCCCCATCTTCATACTGGTATTTCATACTTCCAATTTCCAAGAGATTTAAGTCTTCTACATAGGGTACCATTTTTTCTGAAGTAAGAAATTGCTCAACCTTTTGATTATCCCCATGAACAGTAAAATCATATAACGAAGAACTCCTAGTATAAATATTTTCCAAACCCATAATAGTTGAAGCACCATTTGCTATCAAAATGATAGACAACGTGATAAGAATAGATGTTACTGCAACAGAAGTAGATTTATTCGCTATGTTCTCTTGAAACTGCCTTAGAGTAAATGTGTGCAGCCCTTTAGTAGATCTACGCTCGGACAAGCTTGCCAATAATCCTAGTAATTTTCCAAATCCCCTCATAAAAAGGATCGTTCCTAAACTTCCAAGTGCCAATGCCACAAACAGGAGCAGTCCTCCAAAGTCCATAAAACGATATAAAACGATCCAATATGCCACGCCTAGTAAGATAGAACCTGCTAATATATGGAGTACGTTGCCTTTAAAATGACCCATATCTTGTTTTTTATCCATTTGCTCATTCAGTAATTGATGTACCTCTTGATTAAATAATCTTCCCCCGAGAATGACTAATGCTATGAACTGGATCAATAAAAAACCGATGATAGTAAAGAGAATCGCACTTACCGACAAGCTTATTTGATGACCGATAATTCCTTGTCCGACTAATCTGGAAACCGTCAAGCTGATGACTTCTGCTAAAAATCCGCCTATTAAAAGGCCTCCAATAAGTGCCAAAAGAGAAGTAATGAACCCCTCTGCTAAGAGCTGTAGAACAAGGCGTTCCTTACGCATTCCTAACATAAGATAAAGTCCAAACTCTTTGCTTCTCCGATTTAATTGATACCGATTCGCAAATAAAACCAAGAAAAACAATAAAAACAATGCAAATACATACACAATGGGCATTTGAGCTAAAAGTTTATCGATCGCATCACTTTCAAATTCCCTTAAGAATAAGATAACATCTTGTTTCCCCAGCGAAAGAATGATATAAAACGAGGCTACTGCTGTGACAAGGGTTGCAAAGTAAATTACATTCTCCTTACGACTTCGTTTCGCATTACGATAAATCAGCCTAGAGAACATTTGCGCTTCCTCCCCCAAGCTGAGCAAGTAACTGCAAAATTCTTTCATAAAATTTCTCTTGTGACTCATCATGTTTGCGACGCAGCTCATGAAAGATGACCCCATCTTGAATAAAAAGGATTCTTGAGCAAAAACTCGCTGCATTCGGATCGTGGCTGACCATTAAAATGGTTCTTCCATGACTTTTATTAATGCCTTCCAACTTATTCATTAATGTTCTTGCAGAACGTGTGTCCAATGCTCCTGTCGGTTCATCTGCAAGAACGATGTCTGGATCAGAAATTAAACAACGTGCAGCTGCTACCCTTTGCTTTTGTCCTCCAGACATTTGAGATGGGAATTTATGAAGGATATCTGTAATTTCTAAAAAACCTGCTAGCTCATTTAATTTAGCTCGTGCTTTTGCAAAATCCACCCCATGAATCGATAATGGCAACAATATATTTTCTTGTCCAGTTAAATTGTCCAGTAATTCAAAGTCTTGAAACAAATACCCAATTCGACTACCGCGATACTCCGCTAAATCCTTACTGTCAAAAGCACTGATGTTTTTACCATTTAAAAGTACACGCCCAGATGTGGGTTTTATTATTGTTGCAATGCAGTTTAATAATGTAGTTTTACCAGATCCGCTCGGTCCCATTATTCCTAAAAATTCTCCGGGGAGAATATCAAAACTAACACTGTTTATAGCTTTGGTTATATTGTTTTTCTTTCCGTAGATTTTTTGTAGGTCTTGAACTTCTAGTAATTTTCCATGCTTGATCACTATATAACGCTCCTTTTGCATCGAAGTATTAAACAGTTTTGCTTAAGCGACCCGAAATGATAATTGGGTTATTCATATAGTAACAAGTATAGAAATCTAAAAACACTTACAACTGATGTAAGAAAAATGAATAGTATTGACCTTTCATAATAAATTATTCCCGCTTAATTTTTGAAGTATTACTTATGTGCGATACAACACCTATAAATCAAGCTAATAATATATTTAATTTTCTTCAGTGAAAGACCCTCTTTAAATTAAAACTCTCCTTGTAAGGTCGAAAAGAAATTTCGCTCTTACAAGGAGAGTATAAAATATGATTTTCAATTGTTTTTGCGCTGATTTCCTATAACGTTCTCGCATTACGAACCAGAGAGGCCGTAAGGCTCCTTATGAAACATAGTGTTATATGATGTATCCGCCTTCTTCGATTAATTAAAGCTCACTTCAATCCATCTATATAATTTCTTCGATTTGCCTAATATGTCTTTGTTCATGCACGTACAGAGATCTAACCCAGTCAATTAATAACATCTCTTTAAAAACTGGGTGTACAAAATGTTTTCTGCTTAGCTCGGATCGGTCTTCCAAAATACTCAATGTTTCCAGTAACTTCTGTCTTGATTGATTTAACTTTTCAATGATTTCATCAAGTTCAATGATTTCATCCGTTGGCTGAACAATATCTGGGGCTACTATCTTTTTACTTCTATCAAGCAGAAAATCTAATGATTTACTATCTGTATTTGAACTTTCTTTGCTCTTTAATCCTCTCTTAATTGCTACAACATATATTTCTTCTGTCTTATATAAATGTTGACATATCTGACCTACACTCCAGCTATTAGGATCTTTCCGATGATTTATTTGATCTCTATTCATCCTATGAAGTAATCCCAATAATTCGTTTCTTGTTTCTTTTAATTTTTGATTGATTTCATGAAATTCCATGGAATTCTCCTTTCAAATTTTTTACTGATCCTTCCTATAACGTTCTTTTATTCATAACGCCCCACCACCTTAAAGTCACGAAATGACCGGCCGCAGTCTGATCTTAATTCTAATCTTTTAAATCCAAGTCTTTATCCTAGTCCTAAAATTCAAGCCCCTAAATGGAATTGTATCCCAATTGAGTGAATGTCGCCATTATTTCTTTAATTCAAACGACATGTACCGCGGCGTCGAATATCCAATCCTCTTATTGCACGATTGATTTCCTTGTAATGAGGAATGCTTTTTTATCTTTTATTAAATGAGAAATATATTTCTATAACAATAATATTATAATAATAAACAATAATATTTTATTGTAAAACAATAAAATACGTGTTAAATTCAAATGACAATAAATAAGTGAGGTGCCTTTTATGAAACGAGGCTCAACAATCTTTTTAAAAATAGCTGTTTTTCTTATTGGAACTCCAGCTCTTGCTTTATGTATATTTGGCTTACCTTGGTTAGCTAATAATCCAGTAAATCCAGATTATGCCCACATACTATATCCCATTTTAATCATTATGTATGTATCAGTGATACCGTTTTTTGTTGCGTTGTATCAGGCGTTCCGACTTCTAAGCTACATTGACAAGAACAAAGCGTTCTCTATAATTTCTATAAGAGCTTTCAAGAAAATAAAATACTGTGCAATCACAATTAGTACCTTGTATGTGGTAATGATGCCATTCGTTTATCTCGTAGCTGAGAAAGACGATGCCCCAGGTCTTATAATAATCGGAATGGTTCCTATCTTTGCTTCGATGGTAATCGCAGTCTTTTCTGCTGTTCTCCAAAGGCTTTTACAAGAAGCCATCGATATAAAATCAGAAAATGACTTAATAATTTGAGGTGAATAACATGGCCATTATAATCAATATTGATGTGATGTTGGCTAAAAGGAAAATGAGTGTTACAGAACTTTCTGAAAGGGTTGGAGTAACGATGGCTAATATTTCCATATTGAAAAACGGAAAGGCAAAAGCGATTCGGTTATCAACTTTAGAGGCAATTTGTAAGGCTTTAGATTGTCAGCCTGGAGATATTTTAGAATATAAAATTGACGAAGACACTCAAGGGTAAAATGAATTGACCGCATTTAAACCTAACGGGAAACGATAGTTCTGACAACCAAGGGCGATAGCCCTGCAGCGTGAATACGGTGTTACCTGAAGGTGCCCTGAATTACCCATAATATATCCCTACCAGGTTATCTTTTATATTTCTCTTGAACATTTGGCAATAATGTTACTATCTGTATTAATAAACCTAGTGTAATGTAGATTAAATGAATTATAGAAAACGCATCTATTATATAAACTTGAATAGTAATCCAGATGATTAATTGAAAACCTGAATACAGTGAAAATGTCCAAGACCAATGTTTATCACGGAATACATTAAGTTTCTCAGCTAATTTCCAATTCCATCTTATTAATAATCCTGACGCAATTGTGATTGGAATTACTCCCAAAGCAGTAAATAGTAATAATCCTGGTATCAAATAATTATTAAAAAATGAATTTTCCAATAATAAAAGAGGCATACCAATTAGTTCTCCGCTTGGATCTATAATTAGTGCTGCCCCACCGAACACTGCTCCAATTCCTAAAAGTAATTGAAGTACGATAAGTAAATTTGACTTCTTCTGCTTATTATTCATACAAGCAACCTGCTTTCATTTATTTATAAAAACTTCGCACTTTCAGATAACGTTCTCGCATTCACGAACCCCTCACTACTTAAGCCGAAGGGCGGGCCTTTGCATTCCTTTCCTTTCTAACGCTTTGGTATTCTCGACTTCTGAATATATCCACATCAATATATTCTTTATGTACCGGAGTACTCCTTACTCTAAGCATTCGTTATAAAACCATTGAACAACCATTGATTACCCTCTTTAATAAAATCAAAATAAATTGTGCCATGAGTATCTTTAAGGAATTGAGCAAAAACAATTTGAAAATCAGAATAGGTTTCAGTATAACCAGAACCCCAATATTCTAAGTTACTAAAATTTATCCCCTTAAGAAAATCACATCTTATTTCTTCTCCGCTATATGTGTAAATAACCTGATTTTTTTCTTGATCGATTGTTATACCCGATGCCGAAACAACTTTCAAATATGTATAGTCATTGTTCTCCATTGCTTGTAAAATCTTAAAAGATTCTCTCTAAGATCCATCATAAACGTTTCATTGGGTGGTTTTATATCTTCCTCCACTTGCTCGTTAAGATTGAAGTTTTCTTGTATCATTTGAGTATTCGGAGTTAATGCCTCTGATTCCTTAGAAGTACAACCAATTAACAGCAAAAAAATTAATATTATAAATAATGTCCATGTATTATTTTTCATAAGCGCTCCATCCTCATTAAATATATTTAATGATAACGAATTAGTTATCTTGATAAATAACTCGGGAATTTTGCCTAACGTTTAAAGATTCACAACGGACTCCGCCTGCTACTTGCTCTTGCTTAATTAGGTGGGTTTCTGTTTAACTTTCACATTTTATTTAATTTCTTATCAGTTATTTGTTTTATTACAATTAATATTAAAGCTAAAACTAGCATTGTAAATGCATTATATAAGTTAAACATATATAAAGATCTAATATAATGAAGGGGCGCAATAATACCTACACTATCCCATGTAATAAGCCCTTCTTGTGACTTTCCCAATATAGTATTTATTACATAATTTAATAGTTGTTCTTGTGGTTCTTCGGTTATCTGGTAAGCAATTGCAACCCATAAAAAGCTAATTAAAGCATATAAAAAATTTAACATTGCAAGTCCAATAAAAGCTTTGTTTAATATACGATGGTTTTTAACTATTAGAATTAGACAAATAATAAATCCTAATAGATTCAATATAATAAAGGAGATTTTTGTTAATTGAAAAGTCATACCTAAATGAGGAAGTCTTACTTCCATTCCACTATTTAATACATCAAAAAAACTTCTAAAAAAGAAAATACCTATTATAACAAGTATTAAAGAAGCCATTACATATGAAATGATTTTTAATTTCAGTTTCATTGAATTTCCCCAATCTGTTTATGTTTTTCAGGAATTTCGCCTAACGTTCTTGTTTTACGAGCCCGAGAGGCTTAAGTAAGCAAATGCGACTGGATCCGACGGACTCTATTGATTTTACAAATATTTTTTGTTCCTTATTGTTTCTATTAATTAATGTATCGCCATTCCTTAATACTGTATCTCTAAAAATCACTTCGCCACCAATCACAAAACCTCTCCCCGTTATTCTAAATATATCTTTCACTTCAATTTCAAACATTTATACACATCCTTTAATCAGTCATAAGTTTTATTGAGTGATGATCTCTATGTTTATGATTTATTTGATTTTAATTTGCGCCAATTTCTTATAACGTTCAGGTATTCACTAAACGACCCAGCCTTAGAATGCTCTTATCTTAGGCTAGGTCGTCTGTTGTCTGAGCTTTCTTCCATGATTATACATCCGACAGCCAAGGAGCGATAGGCCCCGCAGTATGAACCATGGCAACAATCTGTGTTGGCCTGGTTCAGTATGACAATAAACTCGCTGTTCGCGAGCATGATACGGCTGTATGACTGTGCAACAAATCGAAGTCGTCCACGTTTCTAACGTATAACCAGTAAAAAAAGCACCATACTTTCTAACCCGCTTCCAGAGCGTGTATAAAAAGTCGGCGCTGTATTCAAGCCGAAACAAAAAAATAATTGGGTAAAATAAAGAGCTTGAACTAAACAAGCTTTTTACTTTTATTGGTTTATCGATATTTTATGATTATATTAATTCCATGTTAATGCTTTCAAGATATTTAAGCTACTGTTCTGATTTAATTGTTTCCCATAACGAATTCTGTGAAATATTAATGTATTTCAGTTGCTTCATACCATAGAGGAAGTCAGGCTTCCTATTGATCATACACATTCCTAAGTCCAAGGTTCGCAATTGCTTCAGTTTCTCTAGCTCGAGCGGTAATTCATAGATCGAGGTGTATTGAATCGTAAGCTGCTCAAGTTGTTCTAGTTCTCCAATCTCCGGTGGGATGCGATTTAGACTGATCGCTTCCTTTGGCTTAACCCGATACCCGGGAGTCGGCCGATCTGAGCTCCCACATTGTATGCAAAGCGCTCTCAGATTCTTTAGTTTGGATATGGATGCGGGAATACTCTCCAAATCAGCCGTCAGGATTTTCAACCGCTCAAGCTTGCTTAACTCGAACAGCTCTTCGGGCAGACGAAAAAGATCCTGTTCAAAAATTTCTAGATCACGCAGTTCTGTAAGGTTTTGGATTTTCTCAGGTAGCTCTGTCACCCCATGTCCACTTAGATACAGCCGATCAGTTTTATGTTTTATAGCATCATTTAACAGACGATCCAGATCCCGGTGAGCTTTTAATTCCAAAAAAAGCCCCGAAATTTGATCCATCAGTTCAATGGCTTCTTCCTCGGCTACATCTATACCATACATTTGTTCATGCACAACGGAGTAAAGGAAGTCTCCCCCACCTTTTTTCAAAAAACACAAGTCTTCCGGCAGGTTCGGATAAATCCAATCCGACAGGCGGTTTGCCATTTGCTTCAGTAGATTTCCACTTTCTTCGCAGCATCTATAAAAATAGTAGGTTCCTGCAGTATAAAAGGCATTACTGCAATAAATACTTCTTATTTGTGTGACTTCATCCATATTATCGCCTTGAATTACGATTGTCTTTACCAGATAAGGTTCCAACGCTTCCAAGACGCTTGTATATTGGCCCCTTACGACATCAACCGAAATTTTCTCCCCTAACACAAAAAATTCCGAATTCCGTATAGCTAAATCTATTACCTGTTCATAAGCTTCACCTTTAGGGTCTGTATATAATCTCATCCCATAATTCCCCATTCCCATACGTTCTGCTATTTACGAAATTTATCCGCCTTAATTTACTTCAATTGCAAATGCATAACTTGAGTCTCCTTCGCCTATTCTATTC
Organism: Paenibacillus lentus; assembly: GCF_042714055.1. Classification (GTDB taxonomy): domain Bacteria; phylum Bacillota; class Bacilli; order Paenibacillales; family Paenibacillaceae; genus Fontibacillus; species Fontibacillus lentus_A. The sequence continues at coordinate 465,748 of NZ_JBHGVC010000002.1, read as the reverse complement.
TCTTTATCAATTAGCCAATTAGCTGAAAGAGAATAGTAATATATTCCCTCTGTGCTTGAAACATTGAACTCGTTGTCAGTTATCGTTTCTTGAGCAATCTCATCTTGATTATATTTTGTAAGTACCAATTCGGTTGGCTGCTTTCCTTCAAACTGAATTCTAATCGTCGCATTTTTAAAAATCCTGTCTTTATCTTTGTCCTTTAACATTTCGTTTGGACTTATATAATCGACGCATTTCGTACTCCAACAGTACGAACTTTGATATATTCTAATCCGTTTCCCGTCTGCTGTTAACTTAGGCTGAGGAGGCTCATTCCCTAAATTCTGATTTGACTCTTTTCCATTTGTTGTACATGCATTAAGAATAAAAAACATGAGCAATATTATAATCCATAATTTCTTATTCATTAAATCACTCCCTTGTTAAGGAAGACGAATCATGATGGTGAAATGTTCCTTTCCGATCAACTGTGTCTTAGCGAACCAAGGGCGCAGCCTGCAGCCTGAACAGGCAAATCATACATGAAGTATGGTATTATGAACCCATCATTACAGCGAATTCTCAGATTTTGGAGATACTTTATGAATGAAGCGAGAGTTTATATTTATTATTTAATAATGCGTTTGAGGATTGTTTATACTTTTCTGCTATCGTTTACAATAAATAAATACTGCTTCAATGAAAGGATGGAGAAGAATTGCACTTTGCAACTAAATTAATGCTATGCATCCTTTTTCTCGCTGGCTGCCAATCAAAGGAGGATCTCATGGACACGAAGAACGCGAATTTGCTGCTTGCAGTGACACAAGGCAATTCCGCTGAAATAACGAGGCTGCTTGAGGCAGGGGCGGACATTAACACAGTTGATGATCTCGGAAGAACGGCTGCGATGATAGCCGTTCACACCAATCAGCTTGATATTTTCAACCTTTTGATTGAAAAGGGGGCGGATATTAATATTCGCGATCAGCGCTCGGACAATCCGCTTCTTTATGCAGGCGCCGAAGGCTTGCTTGATTTTGTTCGGGCTTCAGTCGCTACCGGTGCCGATACGACCCTTACGAATCGATTCGGCGGAAGCGCCTTGATTCCGGCAGCCGATCGCGGTCATGTCGATATCGTAAGAGAACTGCTCGCAACCTCGGATGTAAACATTGATCATGTCAACAATCTCGGCTGGACTGCCATGCTTGAAGCGATTTTGCTAGGCGATGGTGGATCGAGACATCAAGAAATCGTCAAGCTGCTGGTCGAATATGGGGCAGATGTGAATCTTGCCGATTCGCAGGGCGTTACGCCATTGCAGCATGCGAAACGTTTGGGTTACGAAGAGATAGTTCACACATTAGAGCAAGCAGGTGCAAAATAAAAACAAGTGCGGTGATGACAGATTGTCCATACGATTTAGACTGCTGCTTTCTTTCATCCGTAGTCATTGTATCCGTAATTCTTTTCGTATTTTCCGCTTATTTGCTATCTGTCGCCGTAACAGGCGACTTTCGCAGTATTGGAAGCTTTTATAAGATCCACTATTCGGTTCATCCCCTCTCAGAAGAAGAGGAAAGCCTTTTTCTTGACTTAAAATATCTGGCGAAGCTTGAACGCTAAGAGGAATATGCGGTCACCGGCAAGCTTGCGAATGGGATTGACTATGAAATTGCTCCTGTAGGCAGTTGGGCAAGTGCTAATCATGTGGTGCTAAGCCGGAAAATAAGAAAAAATGCAGGAGTAGTCCTATATAAGGGCTGCTCCCTTTAATGTATATCCAGCACACATCGCATTGCATCAGCCTTCGTTTCCGCCGTATAGACAAGGCAAACCTCTTATATTATGTGATAATTTCATTACTTGAAAATGCTCATCTTTTTTTGTTTTTTTTAGTAATCCCTTAATGATAGTTCTTGAATGAGTTTCTTATTATCCTTTATTCTCATAATTTCCTTCGGTTGATTATGTATCCATCCAAGTTGTATGCAGTATGCTATTTCTTTAATTATATCACTCATTAAAGAACTCCTTTTATATTCTTTCAGACGAAAACGTCCTCTTATTCACGACGTCCCACTGATCTTAATAGTTCATCTGAATATCTTTTTGAATTATATTGTTTAACAAAGAATACTCTGAGTCAGTTTTGATTCTCCACTTCAATTAGCATATCCAAAGTGATTGATTTCTGCGTCGTATGTTTTGAATCAAATTTCTCTTTAATATTATCCATAATTTCATTCAATATTTCTCTCGCATTCACGAACCCCCACCAGCTTAAGCACCGATTGGGCGGCTGCGATGCAGTTAGCTTGTGCAGGGTTGTCGCCTGAATTTATTTCCTGGAAAATCCCCTGGTGACCAAAGGTCGCGCCAGCGGCCCGATGCGTGAATGTATTGTTATAAGAAGTTCCAGCCTCCGTAGCAACACTTACATTAAATCCTCATTCATTCCTATCTTATGTAACCAATAACCTTGTTTAACTTCTCAATATCCTTGGGTTGAATCTTTAATGTTGTTTGTGGTACACCAGTTCCTCCATATACATATGCAAATCGATATAATTCTCGATCTATGATTGTCGGTATATCTAGATTTATTAATGAGACGCTTCCAATCTTACTTCCAGTAGCTTGTTCTACTTCCATTGGCTTTGCTAATTTGATCTCCTTCACCTGTAACAATTCTTTCAACGAATGTAAATCAACTCGACCATAATTTCCTGAAATAATTAATGAATACAATCCTTTATCTGTCTTCAAGATCAGCGTTGAGGCGGTTTGTTCGATATCAATTCCGAAATAATCTGCCCCTTCCTGAGCAGAATTTATTTCTTTGTCATGGCTAATGATCTTAAAATCAATATTATTCTTCTCTAAAATCGATATCAAATCTTCCATGCATTCCTTCCTCCGCTCATTTTTTATGCTTTTTATTTTGTTGATTTGAGTTACTCCGGTCAAATCCCCTTCAACTCCGATTCGAACCGAGGGGCGAATGCCCCGATGCTTGAATATGGTGTTATGCGAAATCCCCTTACCTCCTTCAAAATACCCCTAAACTAATGGTAGAGTTATATCTTCGAGTTCCCCCGCCAACTCTGTATTAATAGTCGTTGCACTTCTCCTAATTCAAAATATTCTTTACTTATCCAAAGAAGTCTTCCATGATCGCCTTTGATTCTAATCTTATCCTGATCTTGTTCTACGATTTGATATTGCCTGCCCCTTGTAAGTGCATGTTCATATACACCGACTCTATTGCAAGTGACAATTCGGATATCCATGTAACCACTCCATGACTGTTTGATTTCAATCACAAGGGTTTCGTATAACGTTTTGGTATCCGTGAAACGCCCCACCTTAGAGAGTTCTTATCTTAGGCTGGGGCGTTTGTTGTCCGAGCTTCTTCCATGATATACATCTAACAACCAAGGGACGACAACCCCGCTGTGTGAATATTGTGTTATCAGATGTCATCGCCTTCCTTAAATAACTTTCAAGGATTTATGTTCCGACCGGTATTAGAATTTCTACATCCTCTTCTTCCACATTATCTTCAAAGTAAAAAATCTCTATTGGGCACGTGTTTTCCAGAAATCTCTGAACATATCCTTTCTCATTCATCCATTTGAAAATCCTATCGTACGCCTCACCAATCGATTTGTTTGTACAATTAATCTTTGCATAGGTTTGGGAAGGCAAGGTGAATCCAATCATGCCTTCCGGAATATCAGTCAGATCACTGACTTCTAAACAAGCAAAATATGTTGCAATGATTCCATTACACATATACGGCGAGAACAATACTTCCTTGTCCTTGGAATTCATAATTTCACTTCTTCTTTCAACGAACTCCAACTGTACTTTCAGGGCGGCGTCAGGAAATCCACTGGGAAAATTCGTTGTAATGCTCTGACCGATCAACGAATATTCCCGTATTGTTAGTTCACATTTAAATTTCTCAAGTTTTTGTCTCTGCATGATAGGTACCTTCCTTTCAATATGGTTTTTGACCTTGCGATGATTTCATATAACGTTCTTGTATTCCCGACGCCCCACCACCTTAAGGTCACGAAGTGACCGGCCGCGATGCGGTTAGGTTGTGCGGGTGTGTCGGCTGATTATGTTTCCCTGCTGGAAATGCTCATCCTCGAATCCGCTTCTAACTCCGGCTGGATCGAGGAGCGAGAAAGTCGATCCGAAGCGTGAATATGGTGTTACCAGATGTTGCGGCATCATCGAATCTGCTTAAGTTAACTCATTTCGTTCTTCATACATTTCTATTGGTGTGATTCTCTTAAATAAGAACGAGTTTCCATCTAAATACTCTTTGATATAAGCTAAAGCATATTTCTGTTCAGCTTTCAAATTAGAGATTTCATTAGGATTAGAAGAGTGGTGACAATAATTTTCAATCATGAACATGATGAAAAAACATTCTAGTTGACTTACGTACTCTACCTCTAAACGTTTGACACTTTCGTAACCTTGTATAAATATCTTTCGTTGTACAGGAGAAAGTTCTAAGAGCGCTCCAGCCATATCATACAAGTAGTATCCATAACCACATCTTCCGAAATCAATTGGGTAGAGAGTTTCTTCATGAAAAATAACATTGCCGCAATGTAAATCAGCATGTATAAGACCGTAGTTCTGATTATTCTTTGGGACTCGATCAACCTCATGTTCGATTCTAGTTATTGCGGACTGATAAACAAGCCAGTCACTGTTTGATAAAAATCGAGAATAATAAAATTCCAACTTTCGAACATTGTCTCTAAAACTACTGCTGCCCCATTCAGGTCTTACAAAATGATCTGGTGCTTTAAATTTCATAGAAGCCTCATGAAGTTTACTCATCATAACTCCAATATTGTATACCTGGCTTTCTGTTATGTCTCCACTTAATTGCTGACCTTCGATCCATCTCATTAATGAGATGCACGGCTTCTGATAACCTTCTTCCGTTTCACATTCAAATACATAAGAGCCATTAAGGCCTTTAACCCCTACCGGAACAATTAAACCATGTACATTGCATAATTCATTTAGAAAAAGAATCTCAGAATTAATCTCTTCTTTGTTTAGTTTATCCGAATGAATGCGAAGCAAATATTTATCATTGGAATCGGTTTCGATTTTAAAAGTAATTGTGTCTGATACTTGAACAAATCGAATGCAATTCCAATCTAAATCATATTGTTGAAGTGCTTTTAAGGCGACTTTCCTCGCCCGGGAAAGCAAGCTTTTCTTTCCTTCTTCTGTGTCATATTGAAAGAAAGGGTGCATCATAGATTTCTCCTTCACGATTTAATAAATTGCTGCAATGTCTGATAACGTTCTGGTATTCACGAAACACCCCAGCCTTAGATTGCTCTTATCTTAAGCTGGGTCATTTATTGTCTGAGTTTCTTCTATGATTGAACATCTAACAACCAAGGGGTGTATGCTCCGCAGCGTGAACATGGTGTTATGAAGCGGGTGACTTCCTGGCATACGTTCAGGAATTCCTTACTTTGTCTTCTCCAAAATAAAATCCCTTGAGCTGTGTATCAAAGAAATTCATTAATTCTCCTTGATTGATTGAATAAACAACTTGGCTATTTTTTTGATCTGTTCTTGTTATATATATCTTTTCAAGATCATATTGAATTCGTATTTCTTTGTTGTTTTTTAATCTAAATACAATCCCTGCACTAATGCTTTTATTTGAGGGTATTTGGTTCAACTCTATAATTTCTGATTCAGGTACGGAATTAATCCAGTTTGCAATATTTTCAACTTCGTCTTGTCTTAATTTAATATCTACCCAATTGACAATTGCACCGGTTCCTTCTTTTGTATATACTGCTTTGGACATCTCAGAACTTAAAATTTGTTTTATTTGAATATCCTTTAAACTTAGTTTACTTGTGGCATTGTTCAAATCAACAAATAAGAAATATACTGCCCCTATTAGAAAAATGAGAATAATAATTACTCTTGCGCCAGTTAATTGGATTTTAATCGTAGTTCCCTCATTTCATATAACGTTCTTGTATTCTCGAACCTTCACTGGCTTAAGGGGCGACAGCCCCGGATCCGACGGACTTAGCAATGCAGGGTTGTTGACTCCACTTCTTAGAAATACCTCGGGCGAACCAAGGGGCGCGGTAGCGATTTATAGCGTGAATGCGTTGTTATACGGCGTAACTGACCTCTCGAATCATCTTATAAAATGTGCTCTTTCTTCTTGATTTGAGCTAAATATGTAATCTGGGTATTTGTTTGCAATTGGTGGTATCTGGTCTTCAGAAAAGAATTTAAGATCCTTAATCTCTTCATTATCTAGATTTAACTGTCCATCCTTGATTTTGCATTCAAATACTATTGTTAAGTATTCAACTTGGTGTCCGTTACCATAAGTAAATCGTTGTTCTTCTCCACCATATACTCCAATGATTCGATCCGGTTCAATATCAAGCCCTGTCTCTTCGAATGCTTCTCTGACCATAGCCTGAGCAGGGGTTTCTCCTATCTCAATAGCTCCAGCAATTAACCCCCAGTTCTCCTCATTGTGTTTTCTGCCAAAGAGGATTTCATCTTGTTTATTTCTTATAACGCCTACTACTGCCGGCATAAAGAGTAACTGATTCCCAAGTTTTTCTCTAAGATTTTTATAGTAATCTGACATCCCCAAAAAATGTCACCTCTTCCTTTACTTTTAGTTATGTCATATAACGTTTCCGTGTTACGACGTTTCGTTCCCTTAAATAGCTCTTATCTTAGGGAAAGGAATGTTTCGGTACCACATCTTCTTTGCCCACACTTCTTCCGACCGAGGGCGCAGCCCGTAGCGTGAACCTGGTGTTATACAACGATATCGCCCTCTTAGATCAGTTGAACAAGAAAACTTTTACTTCATTTAAATCTTGATATATATGATCAACGTTTAATCCGTCCGGTATTTTTTTATTTAATCGGTTTAACCAAATCGCATTTATACCAAGATTTTGTGCTCCTCCAACATCACTTAGTACTGAATCTCCAATATGTATTACTTCACAAGGATTCAAATTACTTCTCCTTAGGGCTTCTTTAAAAAGTTCTGGTCTTGGTTTATATGACTTTACATCTTCACTGGTCAAAATATCTGTAACATTAATATGATGGTATTCAGTAGCTTTTAGTATATCTGTAGTGTCAATATTAGATAGGATATAAATTGGAGTTCCATTGAGTGCTTCTAGAAATGAAATCGTATCATCATAGATCTTTGGCTTAATCCAATGCTCAAATTGAATTTTTATTAACTCTTCTGCTTTACAGCTAGATTTATAGTACTCTATGGTCCTGGATAAAGAATGAATTCCAATTTCTCTTTGTAATTTAAATGTTTCTCCATAACTCTGGATAAAGATGTTTGAGAATTCTTTCCACCAGTAACTTCCAACTTCTTTTGTACTGCATTCAATTTGAGCATTTGCTTTTATCTTTTCACATATAATTGGGATAATCTCATCATCTTCATGTACCAATGTCCCATAGAAATCAAGAAATACTGCTTTGAATCTCATATCTTTATCTCCTTCATTTATTTGCCGTATTGTCGTATAACGTTCTTGTGCTCACGAACCCGAGAGGCTAAAGGCGCTTTAGCGCCGAAGTCGAAGACTTAACCTCGCAGGGTTGTCTGCAGCAATTACCTCCTTGCCTTAACCTCTGCAAATCAAGGGGAACCGTGAGGGTTCGCAGCATGAATACAATGTTACAGGATGTCAGCGCCTGCTTAGAAATATCAACAGCTTCATCCATTTTTAACTATTGTTTTCCGAATAATAAGTTTAAAAACTATAAATATGTTCTCTTAATGATTCCGCTTCATAGTCCATTACTTTATGTATATTAATTATTTGTTTTAGCTGATACACTCTATCTTGGAGTTTAGGATTAGTTGGGTCACTTTCAAGCTGGGCAGCTAACGAGCAGAGCTGGGGCACTTCCCAGACGCTTCGTAAAGCGGTACTTATACAATAACCGTATCTAGCTAATCTCTCCTCCCCTTCCCACCCCATTTCCCTCATTCCTTTCATGTAGGAGTAAAACAAAGAATCTCGATAATCTTCGTATTGATCCGTAGGGATGATTCCAATGCTCATATTTGCACCAAACATCTTACCGAGATCTTCTCCAATACCTGAGATACTCATGAACTGCCAATCAATAAGCACCAGTTGTTCGTTTGGAGTTAAGAACATATTTTTTTGTCCTAAGTCTTGATGTGCTAACACACGTGGCAAATTGCTGAGAGAAGCCAATTTTTCATTTAATTCTTCAGTTAGTTCTTTGAACCAGTCCCAAATATACTTTACCTCTTTATCTTGTATCTGGTTTATGTATGACTCTGGGTTAGGCGCGTACATTCGACTTGAGGTTGTCCACGATTTAAGCCAGTTTTTACAGATCCATGATTCGTTTGGTATTGCTTTTACAGTAAGATATTCTGCGTTAAACATGCCAAGTCGATGAGCAATAAAATCGAATTGCTCCTTTGAATTTGCAAAATACCCATTTACCTGCTCCATCCATAACCAGATAGTTCCATCATTCTGTTCTTCAACAAGATAAGTTTTTGGAGCTTGGATATATCCAGAAAGATGATCAAAGAGCTTAGATTCGAACAACAGCGCCTCACGGCACCAGTAATTATGGTGTTGGATATCGTCCTTTTCTTCACTATCTGGCTTGATTACTTTTAAAATAATTGACCATGGTTGTTTTTCATTGTTAGTTTCTAAGAAACCGTACAAATGATAGATACCTTTTGTAGTAAAATTCAGAGTATCATTTTCTAAAGCGTCACACGTAAAGGCATCAATCTCAAAAACAATCTCACCGATCATCTTATGAATACAAGCATAAAGTTGGTCTACTTTTTTCTCTATAGGTAAGCTTGTGTTATTGTTTATTATCATTTTGAAAATATCCCTCCCTCAAAATTCTTCAGTATTATGTTATAATCAATACACTTAATCTTAGAACATATGTTCCGAGTTGTAAATATTTTCAATTGAATTGCCACACTATCCTGCCCGTTAGTGTAATTCTTCTAATGAGTCTTTTCCTATTTTTCCTCTTAATTTTTAATCGTAGAACGATTTATTTCTCTTTTATCTATTTAATACTCCAGTTTATAGACGACTTCCCCATCTATCACTCGGCCATCTTCTTCAAATCCTAATTTTTCATATAAATGTTTTGCCCAAACATTCTCTGGTTCAAAGCTTATGTATATGACCCGATGTTGTATATCTTCTTTAATCCTATCAATGAGCATCTCCATAGCAGCCTTTCCATAACCTTTTGACTGATGCTTATAATCTATCATTAACCGATAAATCCAATATTCATGATCTTCTTCATCTATACAATACATCGTAAATCCCACTAGCACATCATCGTGATAAATAGCTAAGCAAACACACTCTGGGAATGCCTTAGCCTGTGCGAGCGAAAACAAATTTGTCGCTACAAACTCACTTTGTTCATCAGCTACGCTCAACTTAATGACCTCAAAAAAATTACTTCGATCTACTTCCTTAAGTGCTATCATAAGTGCTCCCCCATCTTCATTATGTTAATCTTGGATAATATACTCTCCTTCGGCCTCTAAAAGATATTCACCACCTTCATAATTACATAGTCACCTCTATCTCTCAGTAATTTCAGATAACGTTCTTGTGTTCCTGACGTTACTTTCCCTTAGATAACTCTTATCTAAGGGGAAGCGATATATTGTGTTTCGAACTGACTTTTATAAATTCCCTGCTCAAGCAATGATTGAGCAACACTTTTATTGTCCGCTATTGTCCGATCAGGATGAAAATGCAGTGCGACCCTAGCGTTCGAAAATATCTTAGTACGGGCCTCTTCAAAAGTGCTCCAAGGAATATTTGACATCTGGAAAACTTCAATTAGTGACTTTTGGGCTTCAAATTTTCGGGTTCTGGCATACTGAGTAATATGATCAATTGCTAGGAATTGTGAGTGCGATAACTTATCTGACATTAATATCACCTTCCCATAAAGCAAGACATAGTTTTGATATTAAAATCATCTGGATTTGCATCGCGATAGTACATAAGTATTGTTATCTTGCCATTAAACGCTCTTTCGTAAATGTTAGTCGATGCGGATGTGTCCCGTAATAAGCTTCCCAGACTCTTCTTCCGGGATCGAGGCGGTTTGTCCGACGATGCGTGAACACATTGTTATACGCTGCCCTTGTCTTTCTGAATAACATTCCATATCACTAGAATTTGTAATACCAAATAATCGCCTTTTCATTAGCTGTTGAGAAATTAGTGTATAGCATATTATCCACGGCACCAATAACAAAGTTATTCTTTGCATAAAAACGGCAAGCTGAAAGATTAACATCCTGAGTTTCAAGCATGAGACCTACTAAATTATTCTGCTTTGCCCACTTAATCGCTTTCATTAATAATTCTGTACCAATACCCCGTTGTCTCCAATTAATAGCAACTGTGATTTCCTCAATAAATGCAAAACCATTCCAATTGGTTCGCAGCCTAATCTGACCGATGCAGTTATTACCCTCATAATAGAAAAAAACTGCCTTATCCTTATTTTCGATGTAACTTATGTCAATATCATCATTTTCATATTGTTTTATATATTGTTCTGAAAATATCTCCTCGGTATATGACCAATTCTCGTTCTCGTATTTCGGAATTATTCGCCCGAACACAACTAAACTTTCATTAGACTTGTTATAATCTCTTATGTTTTCATGTGTCATTCTCATAACCATATAAAACACCCCCTGTTGTGAAGTTTCGATTTATTTAAATAAATTACAATAACTCAATTCTCCACTTAACTTTCATTTATAAATGCATAAACTGGATAGTCTTCTTTTACTTCAAAACCTAATTTTGTAGCTAACTTGTGAGAAGGTGTATTCTGATGGGTCGTCTCCCATAATGGAAACATACTATTGTGTAATAAATGATCAATTAATTTGATTGCAGCTAATGTTGCGTAACCTTTTCCTCTCTGTTCATGAACAAAAGTATCAACGTCTATAAAATATTCATTATTATAGACAAATCCGTTATTTCTACAGATTGTAATCAATTCGTGTCCCTTTCTAATTTCAACTCCAGGATAAGATTTAGTTAAAAACCTTTCATCAATGTATTTTAAATTCCGATATTCTTCTGGCAGTATCTCAAATTCCAATAAGTTAACTTCAATATTTTCAATTGGCGGGGAAAATGTTTCCTTGACACGCTTAAACTTATCCAAGTTCAAGGTGTAGACTGATTCATAATGCTTATCTGCTTTAACAAGGTGTAATCCATCGAGAAAAAGTTCATCCCAGCATTTAATATCAGAAGCATAAATTTCAAACCAATTCACATTACTTTGCTTACACTCTGGAATGACTACGTCATAAATAAAACTATTGAGTTCCGTTTTTTCCTTCTCGCTATTTATATTGCCCTCTAAGTACATCCATCTACCGATTGCCCAAACAATTACTAGATCGGGTTCACGATCATTCACAAATACTCTTCCAGGATAGTTACCATGAATAACAGACAATGCAGGAATATATTGTTTCTTCTTGAAAAAAGGTTCTGCAAGATGATACTCTTTAAAATTCAATTCAATCATAATCAAATCCACTCCAACTCTACTTTTTCTTTTCTTTTATAGCGACTGCCAAAAACCTCTCCGATTCCGCATCTTCTACTTCTGCCGGATCAAGGATCGGATCAGCCGATTCGCAGCGTGAATATTATGTTATCCGATGCCTCCGACATCCTTGATCCGCTTACAAAGACCGTTACTCTATTTAGTTAGATAAGTTATTCATTGGAAAGATCGTCAATCCGTCGAATCAAACTAACTATTTCAAGTTATCAGATGTGGCTGATATCTCTGAATTACACTCATAATCTGAGTTAGAGAATCCTATATCTTGCTTAATCTTTCGATGGCCCGTTGTTCATCAGGCAGGAAAAATGTGTTACTTCCTTTATTACTCTCATATATAAAATCCTTGAAGCTTTTACTCGAATATATTGAAAAATCACCTACGATAGCGACTTTAACTTGATAATTGATAAATTTCTGTAGAACTTCGCCCGCAAGACCAGATCTTAAATCGAAAAATTTCTCATCAATGGCTGATTTGTTTAGAACAAACCGATCAGCTCCTGTTTGATAGCTAATTGTAGCCATAAGATCCAAGGCTGACTGAATATCATAAATCAAAATTTCATTACTATCCATAAGGGCAATTTCAATTCCATTCTCAGTTATCTTTCTAATGTTCATATAATTCTCCCTCTTTAGTATGTATTTGTAATTTGAAATTAGGCTAAAATCCCGAATTCTTTCTATATAGTCCTTGTTATACGAAAATATCACTCGCCATATGCTGCGCCCGAACCTGGAAATTTTAATTTCCATATCAGTACCTTCCTTTACCCAAGATTATAGCCCATTTGTAAAATGCAGGAAACGACAAAAAGGAGACCCCACCGAAGTATTGGCTCCAATTCTTTTGGAAAATAACTGTTAGCTGTATTTAACTGCTAACCTCCGCCTATCAACAAAGAAGCAAGAAACATCCCCAAATCAAACGATAGTACAAGTGTACAAAAATCTTTTGGCCCATGCAGCGCCCTTCCTGCTTTATCACCAACTTGACTACGGGCAGAAGCATGTTAAAATTCAATCATTCGAATGATTACAACTAGCGAGGAGAGTATGCTTGTATGAACTGGAGAGAAATAACGACACTTGAAGAGTGGAATGAGATCATGGCTAAATCAACAGAGCGCGGACAAATTATTTTAAAACATAGTACGACATGTCCTGTTAGCTCCAACGCGCTTCATGAATATGAACAATATTTGCAGGATACACCTAATCAGGATTTGGATTATACACTAGTGAAAGTCATCGAATCCCGTCCGGTGTCAAACAAAATCGCCGAGGATTTGAATGTCAAGCACGAATCACCGCAAATTATATTTATTAAGGATACAGCCAAATACTGGACCACGTCTCACTGGTCGGTTACGAAGGCGCATATGACAGCAGTATTAGACTAACTTGGAATAGGCATTTACACTGCTTATCAATTGCCTCATGCTGCAGCGATCAAGCAGCATTTCTCGTTTTGACAGCATCATGATTCATAATCGAGTAGGCCCATGCGCAATTGCATGGGCCTCTCACTGTATCAGGACGTGCGGGTCATCGCACCTCTTATAAATTTAGCAATATCCTTCGCGCTTACGAACACTTGCTATACCCGCAGTTGGCGCAGGTTTTGCAGCCCTCGACGCTCAGCAGTGAGGCCGAGCCGCAGGACGGACACAGGTCGCGCGAGGTTGCTGGCGCACTTACATGATGTCCATTGCCAGCAGCAGGCTGGCCATTGGCCGTAACGCTGCCCGCAGACCCTAAGCCTGCTTGTTCCAGCTCTTCATGATGCACCACAGTCGCGGCTACAGGAGCTGGATCATGGTTATCGTAAGGGCCGTGCTGCACGTGTGTTTCCAATGCTTTGGCTACGGCATCCGCAATCGACTCGACGCGATTCGGGCCGAAGCCGATGGCGCCGGAACCGCCAATGCCCTTCAAATGCTTGATCAGCAGCTCCACCTTCTGTCCATGATCGCCATAGCGCAGGAACAAGGAGCATACGCGGCCCAGAGCTTCCGCCATAGCGAACACGTCTGATCCCGCTTTACCGACGTTCAGGAAAATCTCGCTCGGAATGCCGTTCAAATCATTTATCGTAATGTACGCCATACCGAACGGTGTATTGATTTTATAGGTTGCTCCATGGAGCACCTGTGGACGTTTCTTATACTGCTTATCAAAAACAGTCTTCTGACCTGGATCTACTCCGGCCGAGAGCGATTGATCCAGACCGCTTAACGCAGACTGCTCCGCACTCGTTACCGAACCGTCAGCACTCGCCGCTGCTCCAGCTCCTTCACCAGCGGATACGCCCGCTTCAGCCCCGGAAGCAACTGCCTCGGAAGCTCCTCCATCTGCTGCTGCTCCAGCTCCTGCCGCCTCAGTCTTATCTTCCTTCTTCTCCGTTTGCAGAACTTGAATATCGCGGCTGCCGTCACGGTAAATCGTTACGCCCTTGCAGCCCAGATCGAACGCCAGCTCATACAGGCGCTTCGTCTCTTCCACCGTGAAGTCAGCCGGACAGTTCGCCGTCTTGGAGATGGAGCTGTCCACCCAGCGCTGGATCGCCGCTTGCGCGCGGATATGATCCTCTGCGGACAAATCCATGGCCGTCACGAAATAATCAGGCAGCTTCTCCCCCGGATGCGCATCGATCCACTCCTGCGCGATCGGCACGAACTGCTCGTCGAAGCCAAGTCGGCTTTGACGGTAATATTTAAATGCAAAGTAAGGTTCGATTCCTGTGGATGTGCCGACCATCGTCCCTGTGCTTCCCGTAGGAGCCTGGGTAATAATGGTTACGTTGCGTATTCCCTTCTCGCGAACCGCTTCTTCCACTTCAGGATAGACTTCCGTCATGACCTTCATAAATCCGCTTTGCAAATACTTGTCCGCTTCAAATGCCGGGAACGAGCCCTTCTCAGCTGCGATATCCGCCGAAGCGAGATAAGCTTCTTTTGCAATAAAACCGTATAATTTATCGAGGAATTCCAGCGATTCCGGACTGCCGTAACGGATGTTCAGCTTGATCATCAGCTCGGCCAGCCCCATCGTGCCCAGTCCTACTCGGCGCTCGTTCTTCTGGTTCTTCTCGTTCTCTTCAAAATGATAAGGCGTCTTATTAATGACATTATCCAGGAATCTGACCGAATAGCGCGTCGTCATCGCCAGGTCGTCCCAAGCGACATCATGATTATCTTCATCATAGAATTTCGACAGGTTCATCGCCGACAGGTTGCAAACTCCCCAGCCGGGCAGACCTTGCTCACCGCACGGGTTCGTACAAATAATCGGGTTGAAATACCAGCTGTTCGACATCTGATTATAGTATTCCATGAACACGACGCCCGGCTCGGCCGATTTCCATGCCGATTCAATAATCGTATGCCAAATTTCCCGCGCCTTCACCGTACGGAAATGATTGACTCTCCGGCCTGCGGCTTTCCATTTGTCCAAGTCTCCGTCCCATACCTCATTGTAATCCTCGTAAGTCGTATCCGGGAAAACAAGCTCCCAGTCCAAATCTTCCTTTACAGCCTTCATGAAGCCGTTGCTGACGCAAACCGATAAATTCGCGTTCGTCACTTGCCCCATCGTTTGCTTAACCGTAATGAAATCAAGCAGATCCGGATGCCAGTCGTTAATCATCAGCATAAGCGCACCGCGCCGGCTTCCCCCTTGCTCGATCAATCCGGTCGTGTAGCTGAACAGACCGCCCCAGGATACAGCACCGCTTGACGAGCCGTTAACGCCTTTGACGACGGCACGACGCGGCCGCAACGAGCTCAGGTTAATCCCGACGCCGCCCCCGCGAGCCATAATTTCCGTCATTTCGGATAATGTCTCCATAATGCCGCCGCGGCTGTCTTTGGGCGAAGGGATGACGTAGCAGTTAAACAGCGTCAACTCATCGCTCGCTCCGGCGCCAGCGGCTATGCGTCCGCCGGGTACCAGTTTCCAATCGTCTAATACGTAACGGAATTTCTCCTCCCACTCCTGCTGCAGCTCCGGCGTAGCTTCCACCGAGGCCATCGCGGAAGCGAGGCGATCCCACATTTCCTCCGGTGTTTTCTCGATATTCAGCGTCAGCTTTTCAACATCCGATTGTACGAGTTCGCCGGTGCGTGTCTTCACCGTAACCATCCGCCCGTCACGCGCTACGACCTCACCTACTTCTTTCGTCGGAAACTTTGGATCATCCTTGGTCAGTACAAGGACAACATCGCCAACCTTCGCATCGCTGGGATCAGGATTCTTCCAGGCGTACCGATCCAAAAAGATTTTTTCACTAAGCCCCTCCAGACGTTGCTTCTGCTCTGTTTTCAAAGAAAACACCCTCCTCAAAATTATATTTTGCGCGTAATCAACTTCATCCTTCGCAGCGGATTGTCAGCTTTTGTCGATGTACAAAAATCATGATCTAACCCTGCCAGGCGCAAAAAAATGTCGGTAGCTGCGCAAATGCTTCACCTGCACAAATACCGCCGATTTCTGTCTGTTTTCTAACCTTTTTCCTATTTATTTATAACCCTCATCCACAGCACATAAACGATTTTTTATGTATAAATCACAATATGTAGTGGGCGAGTATCATTATACTATACAACATCTCGATATTACAGCTTGGCTTCTCTGAAAATTAAGGCAGATTAATGGCGTTTATCCCCTATGATCTCCTCTTTCCTTCGAATCCCTCTATTTTTCATTCTAGCCTTTGAAAAAAGGACTGAAAACTTTCCATATCATCCCTGTCCGCCTGGACAAAGGATTTTTGCTCTAGGTTTTCCTATTTCCCTATATATCATCCTCCCCAAGCTGTAACCAGCAGCTCTGAACTATCGGATTTCATCCAACCCGGCATTCCAATTTCAACCCTCTCCAAAGACAAAATAAGACAAATTCCGATCCGGTTAACCATGCTTCCAGCCCGCGGAGTTATGAATTTCTACTTATTCGTCCATACTACATCTACATGAATTTAGAAGATGACAGATAAGGGAGGCTGCTTACATCATGAATCCGAATCCTCCGAATCCCGCCCTGCCTAATTCGCAGGCTGCGCCTCTGATTGAGTTTGATTGTTCCTGGTACGAGGATTTGAACAGCCGCCTGGACAAAGGCGGGCCTTGGGATGATTGGAAGCTGTTTAACCTGGCCATGGAAGCCGAAGGCGCTGCGCTCGTATCGAGCTTTGAAGAGATTCTGTGCCTAGCTCACGTACATGGAGTCGAGCCGCTGCCCCATCAGACCGAGACAGCACGCAAGGTATTGTTCGAAATGCGCGGACGGGCGATCCTCGCGGATGAAGTAGGACTTGGCAAGACCATCGAAGCCGGACTGATTCTCAAAGAATACATTATTCGCGGACTTGTCCGCAAAGCGCTTATTCTCGTTCCCGCCTCCCTGGTACTTCAATGGGTGCGCGAGCTCAACCAAAAATTCGCCATCCCTGCGGTAGCCCAGAAGAAACAGCATTCCTGGGATAACGATATCGTCGTTGCTTCCATAGATACGGCCAAGCGTGATCCTCATAAAGAAATTTTGCTGGGCAATGAATACGATATGGTCATCGTCGACGAGGCGCACAAGCTGAAAAATAAAAAAACGACCAATTACCAGTTCATGATCCAGCTTCGCAAAAAATACTGTCTGCTGCTCACCGCCACGCCCGTTCAGAATGACCTGAGCGAGCTGTTCAATCTCATTAATCTGCTCAAGCCGGGCCAGCTCGGCGGACAAAGCGATTTTGCGGCAAACTTCGTAGTCGATAAACGCATACCTAAGAATGAAGAGAAGCTGAAGGAAGAGCTCTCCAAGGTCATGATCCGCAATCGTCGCAGCGACGGCGAGCTGGAGTTTACCAAACGGATCGTCCGCAACATCCACGTCGAGCTGTCACCCGAGGAGAAAAACTTATACGACGGGGTCACTTCCTTTGTCAAAGACCAATATCAGGCCACTGGCGGTGACTTAAGCAGCATGCTGTCGCTAGTTACTCTGCAAAGAGAAGTTTGCAGCAGCCGGGACGCTGTATTCGTAACGCTTGTCAATTTGTCCAAGAAGCTCGCCCCCGATTCCCCGCTTCGAGATCGCATTTGGGATCTGGTCGGCATCATCAAGACGATCCAGGCCAACAGCAAGGCGGAGAAGGCCATGGAGCTGATTAAGGAAATGAACGACAAAGTGATTCTCTTTACCGAATACCGGGCAACGCAGGAATACCTGCTGAAATATTTTCGTGATCGCAACATGTCGGCCGTACCTTATCGGGGCGGCATGAACCGGGGCAAGAAGGACTGGATGATGGATCTTTTCCGCGGACGTGCCCAAGTGATGATCGCGACCGAAGCCGGCGGCGAAGGAATTAACCTGCAGTTCTGTCACCAGATGATCAATTTCGATTTGCCTTGGAACCCGATGCGAGTAGAACAGCGTATAGGCAGAGTTCACCGCCTTGGCCAGAAAAACGATGTAAAAATATATAATCTATCGACAAAAGGCACGATTGAGGAGCATATATTAAATTTGCTGCACGAAAAAATCAACATGTTCGAAATGGTCATTGGCGGCCTTGACGTCATTCTGGAACGTTTTGAGAAGGAGCATTCCCTGGAGAAGAGCATCTACAAAATTTTGCTGGAATCCCAGAGCGATGAAGAAATCGCCAGCCGTGTAGATTCACTTGGACGTTCCTTGTACAAAATTAAGGACGAGCTCGGCAACGAGCCTCCAAGTGAGTCATCCGGCAAGAATTTGACGGAATTGATGGGAGGCTGATGAACAATGACTATGACGATGGAGCAAATCCAGCAGTATGTTATGACCTACCTGGAAATAACCGAATGCCAACTTATTGAGAAATCGCCTCATCACGTTACCGTCAAGCTGTCTCCCCAAGCGGACAAGGATTTAACGAACCGCCCCTACTATTGGGGCTTTATCGAACGCACAGGAGCCGAACCGGAGACGATGTCCTTCAAGTTTGTTTTTGATGCGGAACGCCATGATGCAGAGCTTGCAGCAGCCGAACAAAATACAACCCCGCCGCAGGAGGATGAAATTCTCGGACGTCATTATGGAGCCGTGCGCCCTCTGCCGATCCTTGGCCCGGGACGGATTCAGCGCGAGGATATCGCCTTCGGAAGCCCGCGCCTCAAGCAAATTTTTAATGCCGCGCTTCGGGGCGGCCGCTGCGTATATCTGTTTGAGAGTACGGCGCCGAGACAGCGAATGACTTTATTGCCCGCAGCCTACGAGCCATGGCTGGGAGTCAATTTTAAAATCGAATTCTGCTGCGACATGAAAAGAGAAGAGCTGCGTTCCCTGGGGATTTCCCTGCTGACAGGGCAGATCGATACCTCTTTTACATCCAGACTACGGCCTCTGACGTTGGTTCCCCGCGTACCGGAGAATGTCCATATCGAGCCGACCAGACTAACCTTGGCCGAAGGCCGGGACGCTTTGGAGAGAATGATCCGTGCAGAAGTCGAAGCCTACGATCATACCTGGGCCGAGGAAGCCAACGAACGGCTTCAGGATGAGCTGCTGCTGATTGATGGCTACTATACCGACCTGCTTCGCGACCCGGACGAAGAAAGAAAAAAGCTCGTACAAGAGCAGTACGAATCGCGCCGTGGGGAAATACGCTGGCAGTACGAGCCGAGGATTGTCGTATCCGCAATAAACTGCGGCATCTTTCATTTGCGCTCGCGAAGGTGACGAATAATTGACCCTTCTCGCTAAAAGATTGCAAAAATAGAATCGATGCCGGACAAGCTTGCGCGACAGGTTGAGACAGCCTTCTCTGCGCTCGTCTTTTAAGATAGAAACAAGCTAACGTCCCAAATTATACGAAAGCTGGTGATCGATCTGCGCATGCTTCGCTTCCCATTTAGAATAAGCCTGGCCCTGCTGCTAAGCCTGATCCTCCTCGTCATTTCTTTACCAAGCCTCACCCAAGCCCATGATCAGGCTGGCCTGCAAGCCCCGTCCGCCCTGTTGGCCTCGGCACGCCCTGCGGCGGCTCCGGAAGACGCGATTCAATTCGCCAATAAGCTGATCAGTAAGCTGGCTGGAGACAAGCCCTTTACGAATTGGAAAGGAGCCAACCCGGAATTTCAGCCGCTTGGGCCTGGTACGCACGCATGGCTCATTACTTTATATCAACAGAATAGGCCTGTAGGATATCTCATTATCGGCGCTCAGCCGTCGGGAGGCTACGCCCTCATCGAATATGGAGCCGGATCGGAGCCGTTGTTCGACACCGCTTCGCTTCAGCGGGCGCTGGCCGCTGAGAATGGGTCATCCGATCACGCTTCGCTCCAATCGCTGCAAGTCGAGCAGCTCTATGCCGGGCCGCTTTTCGCTGAATGGCGCATTATTAACAGAACCAGCCAAAAGAGTGGACAGGCTGTGAAAGGCGATACGCTTGCTCTGCAGTACCGGGATGCCCGCAATGCAGATCCGCTGCCGGATAATGAATCGTTTTGGCAGAAACTTCTGTCTGCTCCAATGCAGCTGTCGGCCTCCATTGTCGCTAGCGGACAATCCCAGGCCATCCCAAGCCCGCCTACGGTTACCGCGGAGAGCTTTGATCCCAACAATAATCTCATGTGGCTGACAAGCGATAAACTAAAGCTCACAGCCTCCTCATTCGCTCGAGAGCTCCATCAGCATAAATCCCTGATCTTCGCGGCGAGAGGCGAGGATCGCAATTATACCTTACCTTTACCTGTCTATGGTTATCAGTCCTGGAGCCTATCGGACGACACCGCTGCCGAACGCTTATACATTCTGACCGGCTCCGCTTCATCCCCCCGATTCATCGCCTTCGATGAACTCGCCAAGGCCGGACAATTTTACAGTCCTACCGGTAAATAAATGCAGCAAAGCCTGGATCCGCTCCTGACAGCGCAGTATCCAGGCTTTCCTCTTTTACTTCTTAGCAGATTGAGGCCTCCCTTTCTGGTCATAAGAAGTTTTTTTCGCCATTTGCCCCCACCACATTCCCAGGCCAAACGGAACCATTCCGAACCATTTACGGCTCCAGGGCTCTTTCCCCTTCACCTTGCTCCGCCGGATATCCTTCGGGGTCTCCATGTAATCGACGACTCGCTCGGTAATGTATTTGACAAGCTCATCACCCTTTGCCATTTTCCGTCCTCCTTCTCTAACAGAATCATACCTGCCTATCGCTAGTGTGCTCCGTTTAACTTTCCCCTAAACAAGCCTTCATGCTCATGCATGATTTTTCAAACTCCGGCTCATTCTATAGTAGAGATATATTCGTGGAGGTGAATTCATGGGACGTAAATGTCTTCCTCTGCTTGTGCTAATATTCGCCTTCAGCAGTATGTACGGCTCTTATGCAGCTGCCGAGGACAACTCCTTTAGTCACGCTTTCCCTCAGCCTGTCATTCTCATCGATGCAGGTCATGGCGGAATTGATGGAGGAACTTCACATGGAGACATATTGGAAAAGGATATCAATTTGGAAATCGGACGCCGTCTTTACGTCATTCTTCGCAGCCAGGGCTACCGGACGATCCTGAACAGAACCGGAGATTACGCGCTTAGCGATGACAATCGTTGGCTGCGAAGCCGTTCCCGGCACTTGCGGGATTTGGCCCAGCGGAAGCAGCTCAGTGAAGAGCTCCCCTCGGAAATCGTCATCAGCCTTCATGTGAACTGGGGCAAAAACAATTCCAAGCGCGGCCCGATTGTTCTTCATCAATCCGAAGGCCGCAGCGCATTTCTGGCTTCTTCAATCCAGAACTCGCTGAACAACCTATATAGCACCTCATCCTTGCCGCAAATCGGCAAGCCCTTTTATTTGCTTAACCATGTGGATTGCCCTGCCGTCATTGTGGAAACAGGCTTCATTAGCAACACCGAAGACCGTACTCTGCTCAATAGCAAGCGCGGTCAGCAGAAAATCGCCGAAGCGATATACGGAGGAATTCTCCAATATTTTACGGCAATATAGAATTCGGCTCCCGGCCAACGTCCGGGGGCTGTTAATTCAGGCGTGAATATCCTTTCTTCCAAACGAAATCAGGGCAACGCTCAAGCATACTACAATGATTACAAGAGGAATAATCGCAGTACGAAAATAATCATTTGCACCGGCCAGCAGCACCTGCTGGGAATCCACCACATATATCCTGGAAAACTTCATGATTTGAGTCATTAAGGAATGATCAGAGATCGTGCGCAAAACGACAGATGAAGAATCCTTCAAATAACCCCCCAGGACAAAATCTCCAAATATAATGACAAAGGTTAGAACGACCGCTGGCGCCGTTTTTTCAACGATGATGCCCACCATCATGACCATGGCTGCGTAAGCCGATAAATACAAAATGTTAAAGCCGAGCACAGTGAGTACAATTCCTAAATCCTTCACCAGATGGGTTGTTCCGATGCGGGAACCTGTAATAACAACAGCAGCCATGTAAATCACGTAATAAAGCCCGAAAAATTGAAACAAGCACCAAAGTATCACTTTAATCTCCGAAACAAATTTCCCCATATAATAAGATCCTCTAGTCTGTCCTGAGGCAATAATAGGTTTAACTGTTCCATGCTCAAAGCCCTCTGTTGCAAAGAAGCAGGCTTGCACCGGAATAACAAAATACAAGAATAGAGATAAAGGAGTGACTACCCTAAGCGGCTCTATAAAATTGCTGACATGGAATCCCGACTTGGCTCCGATCCAAATAGGAAGTACCAGGCTTGCGATAAGAAAAAAGAAACAGATTCCCTGAACCATCGTGTCCTTCTTTAAATAATAGGCCTGTCCCCTAAGAAAGCTTTTCAAGGTCATACTCTTCTGCCTCCAATCAGTTCCATATAGTACTGCTCCAGACTTGAAGCGGATAAGTGGAGTCCGTCCAACGGAATACCTTGTCGGAGCAGTTCTGCAGATATTTCTTGGATAAGCCGCCCTTGATGAAGAAACCCGAATTTAGTAGCTATCAGCTGCAGCTCACTCAAGATATGACTGGATATTAAAATCGTCACCCCTTTATCGTTCACCAGACACTCTAAAATCTCTCGCATCTCGACAATCCCAGCAGGATCCAGCCCATTCAACGGCTCATCCAACACCAATAATTTAGGGTGATTAAGGAGGCTAACCGCGATTCCTAAACGCTGCCGCATTCCAAGAGAATAATGTGAAACCTTCTTTTTTCCACTCCCGGCTAAAGACACCGTATGCAAGACTTCTTCGATCCTGCTCTCATCCTCTATGCCAAACGCACGGCAATAAAAAATCAGATTTTCTTTTGCACTTAAATGCGGGTAAAGCGCAGGCCCTTCAATAAGATAGCCAATCTGGCGTCTGGCCAGATGCAGTCCTCGATGATCGCTTCTTCCAAACAGCTTTATTTCCCCCCTGGAAGGCTGAACCAAACCCGCAATAATCCTCATTAAGGTTGTCTTTCCGGCTCCATTCTCACCAATAAAACCATAAATGTCTCCCTCGGCGATCTTCATATCGATATCCTGGAGTGCATACGTAGCTCCATACCGTTTCGCCAATCCACTAGTCTCAAAAATGATGGTATCCACAAGAAATACACTCCCTTATTTTCTTGAGGCAACGATAGCATGCAGCTTGCGACGCAACACATAAATGTAATTATTAAGTCATTTCATGTCACTTTTGATTTGTTTATCAGTCTTCCAACAGGGAAGTGATATTTTAGCTTGAATATCCACGAATGTATAATAATATTAGGCAAGAAACAATTCTGAGCAGAGGTAATTTCAATGTTGATCGAAAATAATGAACATGTCATCCAAATAGCCATATGTGACGATGATCCCTGGATAACCGGACAGCTCGAGGAGCTAATTATAAATGCTGTCAGCAACTTATCTAGAGTGGACATCTCTATTTTTTACTCGGGGACAAGCTTCTCCAGAGCCATTCAACCCGGCTGTCCTTTTGATATTATTTTCATGGACATCGAAATGAAAGGCATTGATGGCATTCAAGCAGGACATTTGTTAAGGGAAAATGAGGATAATGATTTCGTACAGCTCATCTATATTTCCAGTTATGAGCAGTATCATGTGCAGCTCTTCGACGTTCAACCGTCTGGATTTGTTAAGAAGCCCATTGAACCCGAAGTTTTTGCGCATAAGCTCATTTCCGCGGTACAGAAAGTCATTCGCAAGCGGCAGCACGGCATGAAGAAATTTCTTCCGATTCAACAGAGCGGGAAAGAGCTGTTAGTTCCTTTTCGCGACATCATGTATATAGAAAGTAATTTAAGAAAAATTCATCTCTACACTCGAAATGAACAAATTGATTACTATAGCACGTTAAATACCGAAGAAAAGAAACTGCCCGCCAGCCATTTTATCCGTATACATCAGTCCTATATGGTTAATTGTTACTTTATTCGTGAGATCAGCTCTCATAAGGTCGTTCTGTTAACGGGTCAAGAACTACCCATCAGCGATAAAAAAAGTGCCTCCGCGAAACAAAATTATTTGAAGTTTAGGGGGAGTCTGATTGGATAATCACATCAGGATGGATGAGCTGTTTTATCTAGCCACCTTCCCACTGTTGGCATGGATCATTCATTATTTTTTCCGCCATTTCTTCGTCTGCCGTGTCAGGAATAAACTTAACCTCGCCATTTTCTATGCCTTGTATTTTGGATGCCATACCATTCTGCATATTAGTTCTTGGCCGAGTTCTGTCCTGCTAGTCACAAACACAGCATTGATCATCCTGTTATCCTCGCTCTACAGGGGGAGCCTCAAATGGAGGATCTCTGCTGCCTTATTTCTGGTAGCTTTGATTATGCTATCCGATGTCGTCATCCAAGCAGTCATCCAACCGATATTCTCCGTTCATGGTTATATCATCAGCCTGTTTCTTTCCAAACTGCTCATGTTCATGCTGGCATATGTCTCGATACGCACAGTTCATGCCTTTGGCGAGGGCAATTTATCGGGATGGTATTGGCTGCTGCTGCTTTGTGTTCCGCTTGTCAGCGTCCTTGGAATGGTTCAAATCACAAATCACCTATTCTTTCGGACTTATCATGCTCTGATTCCTGCAATCTCCTTGGGCCTGTTGATCATCAATTTCTTGATGTTGATGTTGTGTGACCGGATCCTTTGTGTTCAATCGGCATTAAATCGAAGCCAGCAGCTGGAGCTGCAAATGACTTACTATACGAAGCAATATGAGTGGATTCAAGAACGGCATGAGGCCACCTCCAGACTTCAGCATGATTTCAAAAACATTCTGCTTGGACTGAAGGCACAGCTGAAATCGAATGAGGAGAGTAAAGTAATCAGGGAGATCAACGAAGTACTTGGGGAAATGGAGAACACGGCAGGGCTATGCAATAGCGGAAACATGATCATCGACTCCATCATCAATTACAAAGCCCAAATCGCAAAAAATCACGACATTCCCTTCCACATCGATTTGAACATCCCGCCACAGTTAGAGCTGGATACGATAGTTATCAGCGTCATTTTAGGAAACGCCCTAGATAATGCGATCCATGCAAGTATAGAAAAGGTAAATGTTGAGCCTTACATCAAGCTGCAGATGCATTATTTGAATGGCAGCTTGTTCATGCGGTTTCAAAATCCATATGTTCATGAAATTCTCACAAATCGGCAGGGAGATTTCTATTCGACGAAACCTGACGCACACTCCCGACTAGGCTTAGGAATTAAAAACATCAAAAAGATCGTTGACGATAACTATGGGCTCGTGGATATTTCTTACCGCAACCATCTTTTTGAACTTGAAATTGTTCTGTTTCATGTTAGGAAGAAGGCTTCCAAAACTACTGCACAGCAATTTTTAGAAGCCTGACTAAGTTAAAAGCTACTGGGGTACGGACAGCTTGGTGTTAAACCGCTCCTCCAGCACATCCCAGTTGGGAGTAGAAACGTTGGATTGTTTCTTCCAATCGTGAAACACGCGGCTTAAAGCGGCGATTTCATAGGCAGAACCGTCGACCAGCCGGCTGACCGGCAGAATATGATATATTTTTAAAAGCAGACGCAGCAGCATGGGGTGCTTACGAATCAATGAAGCTTGTTTGGCCGGCGTTAGGGGATAACCCTGGGTTTCCAGTAGGCGGAAGCCTTCGTCCATGGCTGCGATCATTTGCCGCAGCAGCTTGTCGTCTCCGGCGATTTTTTTCATGCGATGCTCATGGATAATCGTTACAAAGGTCAGCGCTATGATAGGCACAATATGGTTCTTCAGCCAAGCGTCTATATTTTCGTGATAGACAAGCTTGTACTTCGTTTTCGCGAACACTTGATTCAGCTCGGCTTTAAAGGGAAGCGGACCATTCAATCCGCCGAGTACCATCTGCACGCTGCCGCGGATACAGACGATTCGCCCGTTTTCTCTGCTTCCGGCGCTAATTTGGAACCCGAAGGCGATATTTTTGTGCGTTTTACTATGCTCCTTTAAGTAGTTTTGCATATCATGGGCATCCGTATTATTGCCTACCAGAACGAGATTGCTGCTCCGATTGTTGGCCAGAATAGGCAGCACCGCCGGAAAGTCCGTATATTTCATGACGACAAAGATGAGATCATAGATATCGCTCTCTTCCAGCATCCGGATGACGCGCACCGGATCCACCGTCGTTTTCCGCTGAAAATAATGGCGGATGACAAGTCCCTCCTTCTCAAGCTACTCCGCCCGTTTTCCTCTGGCCAATACAGTCACATCATTGCCCCCGCATACAAGTACATGGGCTAAATAACTGCCTATGACACCTGCGCCATAAACCAATACTCTCATGCTGCAATCCTCGCTTTCCTGCTTTTATATTTAATGAACACTTGTTGCATAAATAACACTTGTTAACTACAATTACGATAGCATTCGGCGAAACAGCGGATCAATCGGTAATATTTTTGATTTTGTTGAGTATTCAACAAATGTGCTTGGATTGTCTAAAAAGGAACAGGGAGAGATAGCTATGGACAGGCGAATTCTAAAAACGAGGCAGGCCATTATGGAAGCTTTTATCGGGATGATGGAGGAGAACAGCTTTGAGAAGATTACGATAAACGCCATTGCGGAGCGGGCGAATGTCAACCGGGGAACCGTCTATTTGCACTTTACGGATAAGTACGACCTGCTGGATCAGTGCTTCGAAACGTATTTGCAGTATTTGTATGAAAGCTGCATGCCTGACGGAGATCATAGCAAGGTGTCCGCCAAACCTTTGCTGCTTCGCACATTCGAATTTTTAGAGCGCAATTCCTCCATTTACTCCACACTCCTGACGAGCAAGGGAGTTCCCGCATTCCGAAAACGAATGATGGCGATGATGGAGATGGGGATCGAGGAGCATATCAAAAGCTGCGGCATCAGCCCGGGCATAAATCGGGAAATCCTCGTCCAATTTCTGTCCGTTGCGGTAGCCGGTCTGGTGGAATGGTGGATTATCAATTCGATGCCCTACACTCCGGCGGAAATGGTGGAACAATTGATGCTGATTCAGAATTTGATCTTGCCGGAGCAGACTTGATGGGGATGAGGGAGCTCGGACAATAAGTTGTTTTGTTTACTACCGGATACATTTCAAGTTCCCTGATCGGGCTTCGTGATACTCCTGGCTTTGCCTCATATGGTGTTTCGTAGGAGATAAAAAATTCGGCTTAAGTAGGGCTCCCAGCGCGTGATCCCCGTTTATTCGGGTAAACCAACATAAATTGTACGATCTTGTTATCGGCTGGGTTTAGTGAAAAGTACTGAATTACCCTGGACAAGCCTGTAAATCAAAGAATGACTATAGGCAGGTGCTTGTTATGCCCGGCATACGTTCGATTCTCATGGTAGTGCTTACCTGGATACTGACGCACAATATTTTAAACATGTATATTGCGTTCGTTGCCCTATAGGCAGGCATCACATCGGCAACGGTAGTTTACGCGGCCATGATATCATGAGCAATTGCAGCCAATGCTGCTGCAAACTGCACAAGCCATACAAGAAGTGAAGAAGGCGTATAAATATCCTCCTCATGCCATTAACACGACCGTATGGGAATAATGTCCATCGTTGGTGGCGGTATTATTGTCGGTGCCTTCTGGAGCTTGTGAGAGTACAATCTTTTCTGGGAGTTTTGTTGATACTGCTGATTATTGCGTTGGTTATAGCGTGGAGTGCGAAGAGCTATGGGTGTTCCATGGAAACGATGAAGATACATATCCATCTTCCGTTTTGAGGCTATCCCTCCGCAAAAAATCGATGTTTTTTATCAGCCTGATTTATAAAAGTTGAATGCAGACGTTTTGGTTCCAAACGCACACAGTAGCCGAAGATCCTTAAAACAAGCGAGCCTATGGCATAGCCTGGAGACCCGCTTGTTTGGATATATCGCTTTTTTCTAAGATTCGAATGAGCTTGTATGGGATTTTGCGCAGCTTGTAAAAATCTTTCAGCGGCGGCAAGCGAAAAATCTGCGATGGACTTACCTAATCGATTTCCTGCGCCACGGCGGTCGTATCCATTGCGCCGCCAACTTAATAATACCTAGGTAAAATAAGCGCTTTACGCAATGACGTGTTCTCCTATACCATCGAATAGCTTACTAAATCAACTCAGGTAACGCCTGAAACCAATCCTCTTTTAACTCCTTACCAAATAACTCCTGATAAACCTTAGCCCCAAAATCCACCATTTCTTTTTCTAGCCCACCTTCAGAAGCTTTAAGATATTTTAAATCCTCTTCAGATAGAATATTACTTTTGGGTTCAACATACTTAAGGTATATCAAAGGATCCATTCGCCATGCATAGAATTGTGCTGGAAAGAACTGTTTTTCCATTCCTTTCAACATCTTAATGCCTGGAACATCAAGATCACCTGAATAATAAATAGAGCAGTTTGGATTTGACTCTAAGCATCTCTTAATAAATACCTTCGAAGCAGTTCTCGATTGTCCTATCGTACACAAGAGAACTGGAAAGCTTATTGGAAGCTGCTCTATCGATAATTTGTTCAGATTAAGAATATGAATTAGTTCATCTACCAAAAAAGAGATAATAGATGGGTTCTCAATAATATACAATGACGGGTATTTGGGGAACTCGTCCATATCCTCGATTTCTCGTAGATTTAAGGTTCGGGGAGAAGTCCCCCTTATTAGATTGGGTGCGAATACATGGGAAATAGAACTAATATCATCATCAAGGATATCAAAATCTCTATAAATTTGACGGTCAAACAAATACTCTGGCACGACAGTTATATCATTATCACTTCCATTATGATTTATCCTTTGACTATATATATCATATAGTGCATACCACAGCAATCTTCCTACTACTGTGTTTCTTTTATCAAAGGCATGAGAATCACCTGTAACATGAGCTGCAAAGGTAGGTATTCTAATTTTCCCAGTAGAAATTCCTCTTTCATTAAACATCTGGTCTTTTCTCATGAGCAAATGCCATAATGCACTAAGGCAATGATATAAATCCAAATATACATTCGAACCTTTGTCAAATGCATATCTTAAGACCCCATAACCCTTAGCCTCTCCTGTCTTCAATCTTTGAAACCAGTTAAATGTCATTGGAATAAATTTATCGAGATCGGAGTCAGTGATATTAAATTCATTGATGAAATCCTGTTCAACTTTAGCAAAGAGATTAGTCCAATTAAATAATTTCAATTCTTTCTGTTCACGTTTTGTGAGCAACTGCGTACCATACAAAACTTCATAGAGATCAGGAATTGTTAACTCATACCCTCGCTTTAACTCCTCCGCAATAATTGTCAGAGGTACTTCAATCTCCGTCCCAACAGAAATAAGTTGTTTTACACGATCTCCAAAATAATCCTGTAACCTTTCAGCCTCGGATTGCGAATGTACTATAATATGTGCATTCCCTCTTACACCATTCAATCCTTTGTACTTGCCAAACACTGCACCCAATAAATTTCCAAGTAAAGGGTCTGAATAGTACTGCCTGACTGTCTTACGATTTAAGAGTTCCATAACATACCTCTCTAATCAAGCAATTCCTTACTCTCCCCATCCCAGCGATAATGGAATAAGGTAACAAACTCTGCATCTCTTGGCCTGTATATTTCATAGATTGCTAGTCTTGGCACGGTATCATAACACCCCCATAACACTTGAGATGTCATAATATAATCAAACCCCATATCAGTAAGCAAATGGAACATATCTCGCATATTAGCATCATCAACCCCTGCGAACGCTTCATCCAAAGAAATGATTTGGGGCGCATCCGCATTAGCCTCACTATACCTTGAATAAGTAGCAGCAAATAGCGGGATATACATTGCCATTGCTTTCTCGCCTCCGCTCAAGACATTAAATTTCTGGTCAGTCAGTTCCGTATAATTTGTT
The DNA here is from genome assembly GCF_042714055.1 of Paenibacillus lentus. Classification (GTDB taxonomy): domain Bacteria; phylum Bacillota; class Bacilli; order Paenibacillales; family Paenibacillaceae; genus Fontibacillus; species Fontibacillus lentus_A. The sequence continues at coordinate 435,632 of NZ_JBHGVC010000002.1, read as the reverse complement.
CTGCTGCCTTTAATATGTTCCAATTTAAATTCGAACCATGAGCGGTAGTCTAATTGTGAATAAATATAATTACGCAACATCCCATCTTCCCTTTGGGAGTCTTGTTTTGCTTGTAAAATCCTCTTTCGGAAATGAGCAATGACTTGTTCTATTTCCTCATCACTCATTCGATGTTGATCTAGCATCAATAAACTGACCAATTTTTCTGTATCGAGCTCATCTTCATTTTTACGTTGTAAAGGGATCCATTTAAGGGATAATTTTAAGCCACTTGATGTATTTCTTTGCCTCATCAAAGTGTCCATTTGATCAGCCCAGGCCTTTGCACGATGTATTCGTTTACGAATTGCTTTCCCTACACTTCCTATAATGATTTCCTCATAAAGTTCCCGGTCTTTATCGGTTAATAGTATTTGTTGCTCTTCAATTTGTTGTTTTAACTCATTTAATAACATACTCGGGGACATTGGGTGCAAGCGATCTCTTTTGGAAAGTATAATGATGCGGCTAGACGCAGACTCATCTTTATCCAATTCAATTACGAACTCTTGCAAATTTACCTTTGATTTATGATACTCCTCTATCAAATCACTGGTTACCCTCTCTAGAGAAACATTGAAGAAAAACTGGGCATATTCTTTTACAATCTGCTCACAAAAGATAACTATGTCATCTAAAGAAGATTCATTTGTAATTGATACCATGAAATTCTTCGATAAAGGTAATAAAGCAAGACGTATTTCACTTTTCCATTTTTCAATCACATTATTAAGCAGGTCATGGCTTTCGTTCAAATTCTCACGATAAAATTCAAAATTTCCTTCGGCTTTACCAAGTTGAATACTTTGTTCTTCTTTAAACTCACGCAATCGCAAAATCTCATTGTTCAACATGGATTTTTCGTCTTTATACTTCTTGATTCGTCTATGAATATCATCAATTCCCATATTTGCAACGATTTCCGTTAGTATCTCTACCTGTGCCATTAGTTTCGCTTCATGATTTTTCTTATACTCTTCCTCTATCTGATCTTCCTCAATAATTGCAATCAGATCAGCATATTGTCCTTCTAATATCTCCTTACTTTGCAAAGTATTTCGGTACTGTATCCAATGCGATTGTAAATCAGAAATGTTAGCTTGATAAGTGGAGCAATGCTCTATTGCTTCGTTAATTTGCGACTCATTTTTTAACCGTGACCAGTCCGCCGTTTGCTCCATTAATTTAACCTGCAGCCTTCTCCAATCAGATACTTTTAACTTGTAACGGCTTTCCACTTGTTGTTCATGTTTCATTAAATGTTCCAGTTGAATTGTCATTCTAAATACTATTTCCAGTTGATTCTGCAGTTCACCATCAGAAGGGAATGAATTTAACTCAAAGCCCATATCTTGTTGATGAATAGATAATTCCTGAAGCTGCTGATCAATGTCTCTCAGTTGTTCATCTTTTTGTTGTATTTCTGCTTCCAGCTTTATCATTGTTAATTCTTTTGTTCGTAACCGGTTAGCCTCGCCGATGAATTCTGACCGCGATTTCGAGTTATTTTTTCCAACCAAAGGTCCTATGCTGAAATAACCTGAGTTTGTTATCAATGCTATGGCCTTTTTATCTAAAGTTGGCAAGAAACCTGACTGATTCTTCCAACCTATAGAATTAAGGACCTGATTAATATCCTCAGCAGATAGACCGCTTTTAGCTGTTGGTGTTGCACGCAGAACTGATCCAAGTGTCTCTCCTTCTTTATAACTCGAAGGTTCAATTTGAACCCATACCTCTTCAGTATTTTCTATCTCAAGTAAACCTAGTTGCCCGCCTGGCAAGATCCATGCATCGAGCAATCCTGCCTGATCTAAAGTCTCCTCGAGTTGTGCTTGCTGACTTTCGCCTAATGTCTCATTAAAATCACATACTGAATACAGGGGAGCTCCTGTCTTTGGTTTTCTCTCTTTCCTTGAAAAATCTCTACCTTCTTTTCTTTTAGGCTCCGGTTCTTTGGATGTCTTCCATTCATTCATTTCCTGTTCTAACTTGAATTTATCTTCTTGAATAGCGGCTCTTTTTTGATTCAAATGAACCTTTTGCTGAATATATGTCTCTTTTTGTTGCTCATAAATTTGGATAGCCGGCTGTCTTACTGATGCATATTGACGGTTATTAATGTTGATTAAAGTTAAAGCTCGTAAACTTTCCCTAAGTTGCTCTCCTTTCGCAGGCAAACACTTCAAATTTTCATACCACGACACTAAATCTTCTCTGATGTTATCTTTTTGTCTTTCTAACATTTCTTCTTGATTATTTTTTTCTCCTTCAGCTTGGTGCCGTTCTTGAAGAACTTCTCCAAGCTGTATCTCCATCTCTCTCGCTGCTCTTGCTGCCTCCTCCTCTTTTTTTGCAGTATCTCGAGCTGCTAATAATCGCTTCTTATGGGTATCCAGGTCTTGCATCCAATTTTTATGCCACTGATTTTCCTCTGGAATCTCACGATGCCATATCCCAACATAAATATCATGCTCACTAAATTCGATCACTCGCGCCATATTTTCTAATTCATCAATCGATTCGTTCTGTTTTTGAATAATTTGATCTAATGACTCAGTTGAATTCAAAATGTCTTGCTCTAGTTTCCTCAGTTTAGATTGATTCGAAGTGATCCTCTCTTTAAGTATCTGGAGCTGCTTTCGAATCTCCCCTAATTGTTCTTCTTGAAGCTCAAGCTCTCTTTGTTTTCCCATAGCCTCGCCTTTTGTTAAAACTTCTAGCTCCGCCTCAATAGTGCCATACCTCTGTTCATAATCAGTTAATTTCCTAACAATTTCATCTTTCGTCGTTTCTATTTCTTTTAATTTCTTTTCCGCTTGGTCTAACAGACCATAATTCTTATTTCGAACTTTCCATTTCCGGAGCACATCATCTGAGGCTTGTTGTAATAGGAATTGATTATACCTCTCATAGCTCTGTTCAATTTTACTAAGTTCCTGCACATGTAATTGAAGCTCGTCTAAACGATCCGCAATTTGATCCATATCCTCAAGAACATCAGACAATGAGCTTAAGTCTTCTTCTAAAAGGGCCGGAAGGGATTTATTTAGGATTTCATAGATCGACGAAGGCTTTAAGTCTTTAGATAATTTGGGACTTCGCAGCTCTAACAAGAGCTTTAATAAATCCTTATAAGACTCTGCTTCCCTGAATCCGAATACTGCCTTATTCACCATATCTCGATATGCACTTTGCTCCTGAACAACTTGTCCGCCAGAATTTATTACTTCTTCTAATGTTTTACGGTTAAGCGGGACTTTTTTGCCTTCTTCCAACCATAAATTTCGATCATACAGATAAAAATTTTCACCTATTCTTCGATTATCTTCTAGTAAAAATCCCCAAAAACCTATTTGAGGGAGGCCACGGCGCGCCCTTAGTCCAATACCGATCGTTTTATGTAGTTTCTTACCAGTATGATAAAATTCAAGCCAAAGATAACCAGTTCTATCGGTGTGCCCCTGATGAGCATCACCTAGCAGATAATATTCAAGACGCCGATCTCGCGAACCAAATGGATCTAGTCGCTCTGGTCTCTTATCTCCATCTAACACCAGCGGAATAAAACTTTGCATTGTGACTGATTTACCTGAGCCATTAGTTCCCCTTAAAATTAATCTCCCGTCTTCAAAAAGGAATTCTTCGTCGTCGTAATACCAAAAATTTAGAATTCCGGCCCTATTCATTTGCCACCGTTCCATATCAAATCCTCCTAATCGACCTGCTCTGTGGCTCCGTATTCAACTTCCCATCTACCTCCAGCTCCATTGATTACAAAAAACATATGATCTTCCCAATGTCCAAATCCCCATTCACTTAAGTGTTCACAGATATCCTCGGCTAATGAGGACGAATTCATCTTTTTATGTTCATTAGTCCAAAATTCTCCGAACCGTTCCTTTAAATGAATAAGTAGACGTTCAATTTCATTTTTTGTTAAACGTAATAAACCATTCAAATCAACCTTTGTATCTAACGTATCATTCATTACCATCATTCGAACCTCTCCACATAAGAGCATTGCTAGATCAGACAAGGCAAGCTGCGTTGGAAATATCTCTGACCCCGACATAGAATCGGCTTCGAAAAAGAGAATCCCCTCTCTGTAGCGGTTTCCTTCCCATCCAAACATTGTTTTCAAATTCTTAATCAAGAAATTAGCTTCATTCTCTAAGTATGACAGATTCCCATGCCACTGATGATTAAGTACCACAGGTTCTAATAGGAACCGACGGTATAGATCATGTCTATTTCTTATCTCAATTTCCTTAGAATCATTTCCATAAAACATCGTTTCCTTTAGTTCATCTATACTTGTATAATTGGATAACTCGGTAGGAAAATTTCTAAGAATATAACGCGAATACATCGTACATTCATATAGCACATCATAATGCTCATAATTAGAAGCCCAGTTAGATTCTTCACCATCTACCGCCTGAACGATATTCAAATTTTTTAATTTCTTTAATGCCCTGGCCATAGATAGGCGGTGGTAATAATTTGCCCAATTCACGTCCATTCCTTGTTCGATCATATAATGTCTGATTTCAATTACTAATTGGGTCAGTAAAAACTGTTCGCCCTCTGTCTTGTTCTCCAAATACCACAAACTATAGGTAAATAAGGAATAATCTAATGGCTCTCGAAACTCCTGAAATCCCATCCAAGGTAAAGCAATCGTCGGAACTTTCTCTAACTTTATGAAATTCCTGTTTAAAATGATTGAGTAACCTGCATAGTGCATAAACCAATCTTTTATTTCAAGATATTGGTCTTTGATCCAGTAATAGATTTCAGCATCCTTTTTCTTATCAATCCACGGTCGGTTTAATAGAGCATTCATACAGATTTGTTTCCTCTTTCCGATCTCACTGCGGTCAAAACGGTTCATTCTTTGCCTTCTAACACTTGCCTTACCGACTTTGATTCTCATCTCTTAGGTTATCCCCTTTCCGGAAGTATTTCATGGTCATATCTAAAGCCCATTAAACCAATCAACCTGATTACTCCAAGCTTTATGGCTAGTAACTTCAAAATTAAAACTATAATTTAAGAGCTCAAGCGTACCATCTTCACAGTGTAATATTGCACGTTCCTTGTCAGCAGGATGCTTCAACTCAATTCTAATTCCTTCTGAAGTCTGAAAAGAATAAGTAGAAGAAGCATTGCAACGGCTTATCCAACCTAGCAATTGTAACCTTGTTACTTCACCTATAGTTTCTATTTCTGTAATAGTTACTTCTCCTAGATCAACCATTTTCATTAAAAATTCCAACTCTTGCTTTTGCTTGGCTAAAAATGACTCCTTTAAGCGTTGTTTGAGCTCACTATTGTCAATAGCAGCCTCTGTTTCCTGTCGCTCGTTTCTTTTTCTGCTTCGCGAACGTATTGTCCGTGAAATTGATGATTCCTTCCACATTGACATCTCTCTGCTGTCTGACTCCCTTGAATCTTCTCCCTGTAGATGACGAGTTGGAAATAATCCAAATACATATGCCGATAATTTATGTGCAGTCACAAGATCAGAGGTTTGATAAAACCATTTTCCTAAATAATCAAGTTCCTTCTTTCTGCTTAAACTAGAACGTTTTTTCTCTTGTATGCGAACGGCGCTTTTCACTACCTTCACTATGGCATCTTTTGTCGCCCTCTCTAGTAAGATAGAATCACTAATTGAATTAGAATCGCCAAGAAACCACCTACTTAGACTGTTCCACTTATTACGAAGTTCATTTAAATATTGATCTTTTGTAACTGCTCGATCTAATTTAGGAATTCTCCATTCATCTTCTGTTACTGAATCCAAAAATAATTCTCTGACACCTGCTGTTATCTCGTTCAAGTTACCCTCAATTTTGTAAGAGCGTCTCTGTAATGCCTGTACAAAATCTTGTAGATAGTGGGTTATTGAATCCTTATATAATAAAAATGCATCTGTAGCCATTAAATCTTCAGCCATCCCGGTTTGAAGACTCCCAATGTAATCCACAGATGCCTCGTGTAAAGTTTGAAATGAGTTAAATAGTAATTTCCAGTATTCCAGTGCTTCGCCAGATTCATATATACCCGCATTCTCTCTGATTTTAAATAGTGTATCTGCAATGGTGTCAAAGTGAGTAGGCTCCAAAGAACCTCCATAACCCCGAATCGACTCCAGACTTTCCAACATTCGTTCGATTTCAATGGAATATGGGGTAATTAGGTAGCGAAACTTTTTACGTAAATACTCTTCAACCGTTACCGCCCGTTCTCCATCATGCTGCGCAGTTAAATTTCCCCACTCAGACAACTGTGTAAGATCAATTTGACACTGATCTAAAGTGTAGCCCCTAAGTAATCCCCAGTTCATTAGTCCTTCGTAGATTTGTTCTGGTTTAAGCCAATAATTTAACTTTTGATACTGCTGATAAACATATCTCATGATTGCTCGATAACGTGTAACGTTATCAGCATTTACATATTTCAATTCAGAAATGCCTCGCAATGACTGTAAATCAGGAATTTTGATATTAATAACCTCCCTTAACTATGAAAAGTGGTGTCCGCTCTTGATTTACTTTTTGGTTCTAGTTGTCTTAGCCATGCAAGTAACTCCCGCTCAGCTCTATATTCTTTATCCAAATTACAATAAATGACACCGCTCAAATCCGATGGAATTGATGACGTTCCTCTTCTGCAAATGATCGTTCGATTAGCACCTAAGTGCCCCTTAAATAGACCATATTCATAAAGAATATTCGGTCTAGGATGCATGCTAAGCTCGTTATCAAATAAAACCGAGTTATCTTCACTAAATATAAGGACTGCAGCATCTACCAATCTACAGATTTTGTCCAAACTTTCACTCATATGGTTTCCGAGAGGGAATACCCCTGGCGAGTTCCATGGAATAGCGACATATCCCACTTCTTCAATAAGCGCAGCAACCTTTCTCAAATCATCAAGTGCGTCAGGGGTATTCGCACTTCCAAGAAATATTTTCACCATTCCACGGAACTCCCTCCAAAAAGGTAATAATTTGATTCTATTCTACAAGCATATTCAAAATTTATCCACACACGCCTTTTTATGATAAGAGAAATATGGCTATAATTGAGTTATAGTTGAATATTTTCTTTCCATATCAATAGTAGAGGTGAAAATGATGAATTTTAAAGAAGATTCTGAAAAATATTTAACCTCCTGTAATACTGAACAAAATTTACGAGAACTCCGAAAAAACGTATGGAAGTTCCTTGAGGGAATAGACCAACAGATAAATTCTAGGTATCCAAAGACAGGCCCTCATAGTCTCTGTCCGCGTTGCAGAAGTAGCAACACGAAAAAGAATGGAAAAAAACAAAAACGATCCCGCTGTCTTGATTGTGGCCGTTCCTATTCAAACATTCTGAACAACCCCCATATTTTTTACCATAAACGCCATCCGGAAAAACTTCTTAACTTCATTTTCTTGATTTATAAAACAGACAAAAGAATTCCAGAAATCTTAAATGAACTTGGGTTATCAAATATCACGTTCTACAAATGGAAAAAGGAAATACTAGCCATTATGCCTTTCCTTAAGAAACATTTTAAAAACAGACGTTAAAAACCCGCTAACTTATCCTTCCTACCTACATTTTGGGTATTAAAATCTTCATAAAAATTTATTTTTTTTGATACGTTATTTCATTTATCTTATAGAGAATATTTGTCATTTATGTAAATGTTATAATATTTACGAGTAGCTCTGGTAAAGAAATTAACAATTATTTGCTTTTTAAATTAACTTTAGTAGTGATTCTAAATAACCAGGTCATCTCTCATCTTCCCTTTAAACTTGCAACCATAGAATTAGACTCACCGGTCACATCCAGTGTGTTCTCAATTGCTTCGAAATCGATCTCCGAATGATAACCGGCCGTAACCTTTGACCCCTAGCTTCACCTTCGGGATTTACATATACTGTAAGGTTCAATTCAAAAGAATGTTAGACTTCTTCTAAAATCGTGTTCACACTTCGGAGTGTTCGCCCCTCGATCCTTAGTAGTTGATCCAAGAAGCCCGTGTTATGGACATCAATCCCAAGTTGATATTCGATTTCTAATTCAGTAAATGCTTCATTATGAAGATAATCAAGAGTACACTCTTCGCCTTCACCATGGTAAAAAGAGCAGTTACCACCGTATAGTTCGCTACCCTTAATAAGATGAAAAAAGTGAAAGCCATCAGGTTAGGAGCAGTAAACCTTAGCAAAATCAAGTTGAATTTTGGTGTCATAGATCCTCAAGGGCAAATCAATGGCTTCTCGGTGGATGTACTTATGTCGTTATGTGCCGTGATTGATTTACAGAAACCAACTTTTTCGCTTGAAATGAATATGTAATAAAAACCAATTGGAAAATGACATGATTGAATCCTGGCGATCTCAAGCGTCAAGGAGATTCGCAGAATGATGTTTCTGGAATTGGAAAGTACCATATCCAGGGTACTTTCACGAGCACCTAGTTCTTATCTCAGCCACTGCCACACCTGCTCCCTTGGCAAGGTTAAAATTCATCCAAATCAAAAATCATCGCTAAAAATATTGAAATAAACCCTAAAGTTAGCTAACATGTATTTAAAATAGCTAATTTGAGGTGGATGAAATGCGGATTTCTTCAACTGATATGCAAAACAATTTCGGGAAGTATTTAAAGTTTGCAGAGGCCAATGAGGAAATTATCGTAACAAGAAACGGCAAAGATGTAGCCAAATTGAGCGCTTTCGCCGGGGGTAATGACACCATCCTTAGGGAGGAAGCGGCGGGATACAAAGCCAGCGATTGGGTGACCTATGAGGAGTTCCTCGAACTGATAGAAGCGTCGGAACAGCGTTTCGAGCTTATAGACGGTGTCGTGTACAACCTCGCCTCACCTTCGTACAAGCACCAACATACCGTACATGAACTACATGGTACGCTTTACAGTTGGTTTAAAGGAAAGCCCTGTACACCGCTGACTTCCCCGTTCGATATCACGCTGGAAAAGGAAAAAACGAATATCTGCGTCGTACAGCCGGATCTGGTTATCATTTGCGACAAAGATCAAATCGATGCGCAAGGCAAATACAGGGGCACGCCGGATCTGGTCGTCGAGGTGCTGTCTCCATCCACGCGGAGTAAAGATTTGATCTGGAAGCTCGATTTATACAGGAAATGCGGCGTGAAGGAATACTGGATCGTCGATCCGATAAAGGAGCAAGTGGCCGTCTACACTTTAACCGACGGTGAGATCGCGGATATGACCTATTATTCGAATACCGGCGAGCAGTATGCGGAATCGCAGCTATTCAAGGGCCTGCGGATTTCGACACAGGATCTCTTCGCCTGATCCGGGTGCTCTCTATCCATCCGCGCGCAGGCAGGCCGGGAATATCCCCGCCCTAAAAAGCTTTCACAAGTGTCCGCCGGATGACCGGCCTATGGCCCCCTCAACCTTATAATCCTCCAAAGCAATATCGATATCCAGCCCAAGAGCCAGCTTGGCCAGCTGGCATCCGATATAGGGCCCCATCGTTAGTCCAGATGCCCCCAAGCCATTGGCAACAAAGATGCCTTGCCAACCGGGCATAGGGCCGATCACAGGCAGAAATCCTGGAGTGAACGGACGGAAACCGACTCTCGCCTCCAAAAAGGTGCTGCTGGCCAGCCCCGGCGCATACTCCAATGCCTTATTTAAAACCTCTTGCATGCCGCCTGCTGTTATGCGGGTGTCAAAGCCTTGCGGATCGTTCTCATGGGTTGCACCGATCACGATTCGGTTATCGTCAAATGCCAGGATATACTGGTCGCCCGGCGGTATGATGACAGGCCAGCTGCCCGTATCCGCACCCGGCAAGGCTAAATGAACGATCTGCGCTTTTTGGAAGGTCGCTTTGAATTCCACGCCCAAGGGCTCCAGAAGTTGATTGACCCACGCGCCAGCGCAAACGATAACCGCGTCGGAAGCGATTTGCTCATCCCCAAACCGTATCCCTGTAACCTTGTCGCCTTGGAATTGGAGCCTCGCCTCTCCATTCAGGAAGGCAGCGCCCTTTCTGATCGCAGCCCGGAGCAGTGCATTCCGGAGAGCGCGTCCATCGACGCGGGCGGCCCCGCCGATATGCAGCGCGGCGTAGTCATCGGCGAGCGGGGGAAATAAACGCTTCACCTCGCCTGGGGGAAGCAGCGTAATCTCGCCCATCTCCGGGGCATCATGCTTGCGCTGTTCTGCACGTTTTTCCAGTTCAACAAGCTTTTCTCTCTCCCTGTGGATACGAAGCGCGCCAACACGCGCATAGCCGGTTTCGGTCTCTCCGTCTTTTTCCAGTTCCTCGATTAAAGATGGATAAAAACGCGCCCCTTCTCTGGCCAGTTTATACCAGGCTTGATTGCGTCTCTGTGAAAGCCACGGACAAATGATCCCGGCAGCAGCGTCCGTTGCCTGTCCTTTGTCTTTCCGGTCGACAATGATTACTTCCGCTCCGCGCTTGGCTAATTGATACGCCGTAGAAGCGCCTAAAATCCCCGCACCGACAACGATAAATTTTTGCATGTTACAGCATCCTCTTTGTTCTATGTATTTCTTTCATTTGTTCCAGCACGAACAGCCCGCCTCTTGCGCACTGTTTCAACTTGCTGGTGCAGGTCTATATGTACCCGCCAGGTTGGTCTTAATACCCGAGCCCATGTTGGATTTAGATGGATTTCTGGTACCTATTTTAGCTCGATTGTGGCAATAACGAGAAATAGCTGGATTTCATGTATCTAAAACATGGCTTTCAGCCTTGTAAGCCTTGAAGTCTTAGTTTAACAACATGAAATCCAACTAATGTACATTCTGCGATCAATTGCGGATTTTAAACACAAACAATCCATTTATTATGGGAACCCAAACGCTTCACTGAAGCTCAATTGGCCAGACGAGCCGGCCCACGGTCTAATTATGTCAGCTCGAATAGCGCGATACCTTAGGATGCCAAACTCTGATCGACATCATCTCCAAGGAGCAAGGAGCCTTCGAGCAGCAGCGGAACCCGAAAAGGCGATGCACCAATGCAACCGATGCTGCCGATGAAGCGATACACCGGATGCACCGATACACCTGTTCACCTAGGCCGATGAAACGATGAATGCTGCAATGGACACACTATTGCAACCAATTCACCTAACAGAGACCCCCAATGTAACCGATGCGATGCACCTATTTCGGCTGAATATAGCCTTCTGCTTTGAGCAGCTCGGCGATCAGGACGGCCCCTCCCGCCGCTCCGCGCAAGGTATTGTGCGACAGACCCACGAATTTATAGTCATACAATGAATCTTCACGCAATCTGCCCGTTGAGACGCCCATCCCCCGCTCGATTTCGCGGTCGAGTTTGGTCTGCGGTCTATTTTCTTCTTCAAAATAGGTGATGAACTGCTTCGGTGCGCTTGGCAGGTTCAGTTCCTGCGCTCTTCCTCTGAATTGCTGCCAACGAGCGATAATTTCCTCTTTGGAGGGTTTCTTGTTGAACGATACAAATACCGTGGCCAAATGTCCGTCCGTCACGGGTACACGAATACATTGCGTCGTAATCAGAGGCGCGCTTGCTTTAACAATCTGGCCATCGTCAATACGGCCCCAGATGCGCAGCGGCTCCTGCTCGCTCTTCTCCTCTTCACCGCCGATATAAGGAATGACGTTGTCCAGCATTTCAGGCCAATCGGCAAAGCTTTTGCCAGCTCCCGAAATCGCCTGATAAGTCGACGCGACAACTTTGTTTGGTTCAAAATCCAGCAGAGCATGTAGAGCAGGGACATAACTCTGAATAGAACAATTAGGTTTGACGGCAATAAATCCGGTTTTCGTTCCAAGCCGCTTGCGCTGAGCCGAAATCACTTCGAGATGCTGCGGGTTCACTTCCGGAATCACCATCGGAACATCGGGTGTCCAGCGATGTGCCGAATTATTGGATACAACAGGGGTTCCCGTTTTGGCGTAAGCCTCCTCCAAAGCTTGAATTTCATCCTTCTTCATATCCACCGCGCAAAAAACAAAATCGACTTGAGAAGTAACCTCTTCCACTTTCGATGCATCCTGAACAACGATATTTTTTACTCCGTCAGGTATTGGCGTGGACAGCTTCCACCTGCCTTGCACGGATTCTTCATATGTTTTGCCTGCGGAATTCGCGCTGGCTGCAATGACCGTAATCGTAAACCAAGGGTGCTGATCCAGCAGCTCGACGAACCGCTGACCTACCATCCCCGTACCGCCAACGATGCCTACCTTCAATTTTTCTCCCATGTGAACTCTTTCCTTTCCATCCATGTTTTGTCTGTACATCGAACGATAATAGCGTATTCCCTTACAATTAAAAAAATCCCACCCCCAAGACTTTCAATCCGTCTTGGGGGCGAGATTGTGTGCCCGCGGTACCACCCCAGCTTCGTTAATATGTCACCATATTAACCTCTTCAAGTACAGCGTGCCATGACACGCATATACTCTAGCTCTGTAACAGGAGCTCCTGGCACACCATCGCTGTCGATCATCGTTCCGATGTGCTGCTCAGAGGCTTTTTTCAATAAAGAAACACTTTACTCCTTTTCAGCGAACGGAGCTCTCTGTAAAAGATTTCATTACCTACTCATCTCATCATCGCATTTGAATATTGCGACTATATTACCAAATAACTGCCCGAACGTAAACCTCTTTAAGAAATTTTATAGTGAAACCTCCATCCCCAAAGTCCATTCATAAATAATCCAAAGTATTTAAAATGAGAATAAGTCCCACGATACACAGCACCCATGACAGAACCGAACCGGATTGCTTGGTGATTTTGACGTGAAGCTGTTCCAACGGCTTTTGCATCATTCGTCCAAATAGCAAATGCATCATAAAAAGAATCAATGGAGGCAGCACCATGATAATATTGTAACCGGCCATAATCGGCAGCCATTGATAGAATGCCAAATTAGACGTCGTCATCAGACCGATGGCGGCAAAATAAGGAAACGCCGTTCCCACCTCAACCAATGCTGTTGTTATTCCCAGCGCAACCATGGAGAATTTACTTTTTGACTTCGGACGCGGCAGATCTGTTTTCTTTTTTGGAGGAATGTAAAAACTGGCTATCAACAGGACTACTCCGATTATAAACATAATCCAGCTAACCACCCTGCTTTGAAAAAGAGAGACAGCCGCATCCAGCAGCACCCCCATGCCCAGCATCAGCATGACTCCTACTGAAAAATAAAAGCCGGCGACGGTCAGCAAATAAATCAGCAGCCGAGAAGCCAGTCTCTTTGTTTCCGTTAAGAGCAGATATACGGTAACTCCTATAGTGGCTGGGCTCAATGTATCCAATAAGGCCAGTCCGCCTATCGATAGCAGCAGCTCCACACTCATACTTCTTCCTCTCCCCGCGCTTGTTTGGCGACTAACCTTTCTTTCTGAAATGACATATATTTTTCATAGGCCTGATCCATAAATTCGAGAACTTCTCGGTCGATCGGGTAAAGTCCAAGCTGCTCCGATTGGGAGGGTGACATCCTTGCGTCCCACAATTTTTGAATAAACTCGTCTTCGCCCGAGAAGTCGTGCTGTTGTTTTTCAAGCATGCGTTTGATGATGCTTTGCACCTTCGGCGACGATACGCCCTCCGTCTTATACTTCTTTATTTGGCCAAGAAGCGCTATCCATTCCAAGGAATCGGGATCGTCACCGCTCATATGCGGAATCTTCTGCCACAGCTCCAATTCTTTCTCAGTAAACATATTTTCTTTAAACGAATGTAGTCTTTTCTTGTCTTGATTCGATAATTGAATAAGCTTTTGGATCGCGTGTTCATCATCCCCTCCTTCCACGACAAGTCCGCTGATTAATTCGCGCAGGGCCGTCTCTATATTTTTTAGTCTTGCTTGCTCCTCCATGATATAAGCTAGTTGAGCTTTCAAGCCGGTCGACCAATTCCATTTCGGACTAGCCAGCATTTCTTTTATATCCTTCAGACTATACCCCACCCCTTTTAAAAATTGGATCTGTTGAAACTGACGCCGCACGCATTCAGGAAATAATAAGCATGAAGGAATAACGCAGAGACATTATTCTTAAGCGAAGAAATATGTAACGGGAATGAAACGGAGCTTCCGCCCCAAAAACAGGTCAAACAGTTCTTTCATCATTCTCTATTGAATTATGGGAAATTATGCCGATATCTATATATAGTGATGTATTTTTTAATGGGGTTATATAAGGAGGTTTAACATGAAGATTGAAAGCAATGTTAACTTGTCACTTCCAAGACTCTACACTGAAAATCGAGATAACAACCAAGTGAAACTGGAAACAGGCCATGCTCTTCCAGGGCATGACAGCGTGGAAATAAGCGAGGCGGGCAAGCGGCTGGCTGCCGGGATTGGCGCTCGGGAATTGCCTGTAGGCGCGATAAAGGACAATTATTCGATAAGGCCGTATTTTACTGCCGAAATCGATTCTTCCTTAAACGAATTGCTTAACGGAAAACCGCCTGAATTGGAAGAAGCCGTAAATTTCTTAATTAGCCGCAACTTTGTTCCCGATGGCTCCGTCTCGGATGAAAGCGAAAGAGCGGCACTGCTCGAGAGCGGGCTGTCTCAGGCGAAATTTATTGCGGACAATTATTTGGCAGGCGACGAAGCGCAGAAGTTCCTGGCCACCATGGATAAAATCGCTGCGTATGCCAAAACCAGAACGATCGATCCGAAGACCGGTCAGGCAAGCTATATCGAAATCCATCGCAAACCTGAAGGCGCACCTGATGATTATGTCGACATCGATTACTTGATGAAAAAATATGATCCGGAATCCGCTAATAAAATAACCGAGATTCTCAAAGATGCATTGAATGGCGGCAGCAGCGCAGGCTTTGCGGAAATTCTGATGGATTTTAATCAAAAGCTGGCGCAAAACCCGCAATGGTCTAGGGAATACCGCGCTCAAGCCAATCATGTGAATACGGTTTTGAAAAACACGGAGATTAACAACCGGTTTGAAGGCGCGGACACCTCAAATATGACCGCGTTTTTACATGATATGGACAGTAAATTCCGGAATACATCCTTTGAAAGCAAGGACTTTTTAATAAGAAATATTCAATATTTCGCGCTCATACTCGGAAAACAGATATAGGAATGCGAAACCATCGGCTGCGAGGATTCGACGCAGATTGCGGAGACGTTTAAAGAACTGTGCAGGGGAACCGTCTCGGGGGAAAATTACTCCATGGATAAAAATATAAGAAAGGCTCGTAAATCGCTCCAAAGAGTAATATACGAGCCTGCGGGCTTTATTTTATTTCAAATACATTTGCATAGGATAGGACAAATACTCGACATTATCCATTTTTTCAATGGTGTAATATCCTGCCGGGGCATGGATGACATTAGGAATACGGTTGACGACTGTAGCGCAGGTATGCTCGACAGTTGCGGGTTTTTTCACAAAGAAGGTCGTGTCAGGCTCCCCGATGATTTTCCAGTCGCACATGTCGCCGTCATCCGGTCCGTATACCTTGCCGATACATTGGGTTTCAATGACAGGCCCCTGGAATGTTTCGGTAGTCACCACAGCGCTCATGCCGATACAATGACCTTTGGGGATCGTTCTGCCCAGCGTTTCGGAATACAGGTCGGTATCATAGAAATAAGGAACGCATTTTTGGCTTTGGGATTTGATCGTCCAGCCCATTTTGGAGCAAAGCGCTTCATTTGAATTCCAGACGTAAGCTGGTTCCAGCGTTTCTGGATGCGCGATCTGCTTCTCGAACTCTTCCGGCGTAAGTCCCGCGCCATGAGCTTCAGCAAGAGCAAGGCCATAATCCTCGACATTGTAGCTTACGGCACCTTCGATTTTGTCGATGCGATGAACACCGCCGGCTACGCAGCCAATCATATTGACCCAGAAAATATCCTGCATACCGGAGCCCGCAATGGTGCAGTTGTACTCTTTTGCCAGCTTGTCCAGTCTATTGGTATCCGCCGATGCGGTTGTCCATGGATAGATGGCTTCTTCGCAGGTCGTAATGACATTGATTCCCCGGCTTACGCATCTTTCAAAATGCGGCATAACATCGTTCATAAAGCTGAACAGAGTGACAATAGCGACATCGGCATCGCATTCATCGAGCACCGCGTCGGCATCGCTTCGGATCGTAACCCCAAGCTTTACACCAAGCTCGGCAAAGTCCCCGACATCCATCCCTACAACGGCGGGATTAACGTCAATCGCGCCCACAATTTCCGCTCCGCTTTCATACAAATAACGAAGCGTGTACTTTGCCATCTTTCCACAACCATACTGAACAACACGAATTTTTTCCTTAAACATAGCATGCTGCCCCTTTCATCAAAGTTACCCGGCCCAAATTCATCCGAGTGCTGATTGCATCTTCATTATAAAGTCTATAGTAGCTATAAGGTAAACAGTAGTTTGTGAAATTATGAACAAAACTTTATAGGGATCTGCAATCTCAAAAACATCCCCCGCTTATTTCGCTCCAAATAAGGAAGTTCCGTTAAAACTTCGCAGATATAGTCGCCGTCGATTAGATAGCCCTCTTGTTCTATGGTTAGCAGCAGGCGGTTAATGTATTCCTTTTCCTTTTCAAATTGATCGCAGTAAATACACAGGTAAGTGTTTGCCGGAATAACCGTAATAAATTCATCGGAAACAAAATCTTTATCGACAAACACAAATATCTCGCTCGAAAATATCCTCCGCTGCTCCAAATGCCTCTTTCTTAAAATAGTTCCCGCATTGCAGAAATAAATTTGCGGCAGCTTATTGGTAGTCAGGTCAGCCTTCAGCTTTCTGAGCATTTCCTCGTAAACTTCTACTCCGTGATCATAAAAGTTCATTTTCGTATCAATGCAATACATGTACCGTTCTTCAATGTACTCGAGAACGATCGTGCTGTCGGGCGGAGATGTCTGGTAGTGCTGAAGATTTTTCAAAGTGCGGTCAATCGCCCTCTTCTGATATCTAAGCTCCCGGATCTGCGCGTCAATTTGTGATCTTCTTTGCTTGAGCACGCTTTGGATCAGGGAGGGATCGCGCACCTCCAAATATTTTTGGATATCCTTCAGCTCCATGCCCAGAGCTTTCATATACTGAATCATATCCAGATATGCGCTTTGTTCGATGCTGTAATACCGGTAGCCGTTCTCGCGATTCACCGTGTCCGGCACCAAAAGCCTGATCTTGTCGTAATATCGCAGCGTCTGCTCGGAAATATTGTTTAATCTTGCCATTTGGCCAATCGTTATTTTTTTCACTAGTGTCCCTCCTCATATGTAAATTTAGAAATCATACCGCTATTCTCTAAAAATAGTGTACCAGCAAACCTTATAGTTAGTATAATGTTTCATCGAAAGTAATGAAAAACCTTTTCCTAAGATGGATATTATATATTCTACTGTACTAAAGCAGAGCGGATCATAGTAATGCACATAATATTCGTAGGATTGCTTCTTCAGAAAGCGAAGCATCTTCACTATGCTGAAAGCAAGAATAGCCATTTATATCATGAGGAGGTGTTTATAAAGGCTTCATTCGCAAAAGTAGGAGGACAGCCTTTTGTAAATTGATCTGATTAGGAGGATGTTAATTTTGACAAAAAAGTTAAAGCAAACTCCACTAGTTATCTGCCTCATAGTATTTGTTCTGCTATCGCAAATTACGCTGACGCTGAACCCTGCCTCATCTTCTGCTGCAGCCAGGCCTAACCTCGCTCTAGGCAAGACGGCAACAGCTGCCGGATACGCCGATGAGTATGCAGCCAGCCATGTAATCGATGGCAATCAGAGTACGTATTGGGAGAGTGTAAACAACGCTTTCCCGCAATGGCTTCAGGTAGACCTTGGTGCAAGCGCTAACATCGATCAGATCGTGCTTAAGCTGCCTGCCAGCTGGGAAACGCGCACACAGACCTTGACTGTACAGGGCAGCACGAACGGCTCAAGCTTCACCAATATTGTGAACTCAGCAAGCTATACTTTTAATCCTTCGACCAACAACAATACAGTGACAATCAACTTTGACGCAACAAGCACCCGTTATGTCCGGCTTCATTTTACCGCTAACACCGGCTGGCCTGCAGGTCAGGTTTCCGAATTGGAAATTTACGGCGAGAGCGATACACCATCGCCTCCTGACGGCACGAATATCGCTTTGAACAAACCGATTACAGCTTCCTCCTCCATCCACACATTTGTAGCAGCTAATGCCAATGACAGCAACGTCACTACTTACTGGGAGGGAAACAGCAATCCTAGCCAACTGACTGTCGATCTTGGCGCTGACCATCATATTACTTCCATCGTCGTCAAGCTTAACCCGGCCAGCGAATGGAGTACACGCACGCAAACGATTCAAGTGCTGGGCAACAATCAACACTCGGCCTCCTTCAACAATCTTGTTTCGGCACAATCGTATACGTTTGATCCAGTTGCAGGCAACTCTGTAACGATTCCTGTTACAGCAATGGTGAAACAAGTGCGTTTGAATATTACGGCGAACTCTGGAGCGCCTGCCGGTCAAGTAGCCGAGTTTGAAGTATATGGCACGCCCGCTCCAAACCCGGACTTGACCATTACAGATCTATCATGGACACCATCTGCTCCAGTCGAGACAAACGCCATTACCCTTAACGCCACCGTAAAAAATATCGGCACTGCTGACTCACCCGCATCGTCGGTCAACTTCTATTTAGGAACCGAGCTTGTCGGCTCCGCTCCGGTAAACGCACTGAATGCTGGAGCATCAGCAATCGTATCTGTGGATATCGGTGCGAAAAATGCCGGCTCCTATACCGTCAGCTCCAAGGTAGATGAAAACAACGCCATTATCGAGCAGGAGGAGAGCAACAACAGCTACACGAGTTCATCTCCTCTAACAATCGCGCCCGTGTCCAGCTCGGATTTGATTGTATCCCCCTCATGGAATCCAAGCAATCCAAGTGCCGGCAATACGGTCACCTTCAGCGTCAACCTTAAGAATCAGGGCAATATTGCTTCCGGCGGCGGAGCCCATCCGATTACACTCGTACTAAAAAATGCCGCAGGTGCTGTCATTCAAACCTGGAACGGCAGCTATAACGGCGAGTTAGCTGCAGGCGCATCGGCCAATATTACGATGGGTACCTGGACTGCGGTCAATGGCAGCTATACGGTAACAGCAACCGTCGCCGCTGACAGCAACGAGGCAGCCATCAAGCAGGCCAACAATTCAAGCTCGGCAAGCCTGTATTCAGGACGCGGCGCGAATATGCCATTTACGATTATTGAAGCGGAGGATCCTTCCAACACAACGAACGGCACAAGGCTGGCCCCAAACTTCAAGCTAGGCGACTTTGCCGGTGAAGCTTCTGGACGCTCTGCTGTACACTTGGATGCTATCGGCCAATATGTAGAATTTACGCTTCCTGCGCCTGCAAATGCCTTTGTGCTTCGTAATGCAGTCGCAGAAAATACAAACGGCACAATTAGCATTTATGCAGATGGCGTGAATAAGGGCAAATTCAATGTATCATCCAAATTCTCGTACGTATATGCTACGCCAAGTACGCTGGGGGAGCTAGGTTATAACAATCAGCCTGGCGCTGGCCAAACCGCATACTGGCTCTATGAGGATTCCCAGCTGATGCTTGACCAGGTCTATCCGGCGGGAACGAAAATCAAAATTCAAAAGGATGCCGGAGACGTGCCTTGGATTTATGTGGATATGATTGAGACAGAGCATGTCGCTCCGCCCGCTTCAAACCCCGACCCTAGCAAATACGTCGAGGTTTCATCCTCCAAATCTATTGAGCAAGCGCTAGATGAGTTTAGGCAAAACCCTGGCATGAAAGGAATATTTATTCCTGCTGGAGAATGGACGATCAATAATAAAATCTATTTATATGGGCGAGCTACTGAAATTATCGGCGCCGGGCCTTGGCATACCAAGCTGATAGCGCCGCAAAACCAAACCAATACGGATGTTGGATTTAATATTAGTTCAACAGCTAATGGTTCCACGATCAAGGATCTTTCCGCATGGGGAAATTATGTATACCGCGTAGATGGACCTGGGAAATTCATCGATGGCAACGGCATGCAGAACGTAACGATCGAAAACCTGTGGGTCGAGCATTTCGTCTGTTTGTATTGGGGAGTCAATTCCTCCTACAATACGTTTAAGGATAACCGCATTAAAAACACCTTTGCAGATGGAATCAATATGACCAATGGCTCATCGTATAACATCATTGACAACAATTACTCCAGAGGGGCAGGAGACGATGCTTTTGCATTGTTCAGCGCCATTGATTCCGGCGGCTCCTATAATGTAGGCAATAAATATACCAATCTTACCGCAACCAATGTAAGACGAGCTGCTGCCTTTGCCATTTACGGCGGTTCGGATAATTTATATCAGAATTTGTATGGTGCGGATACGCTTACCTATCCTGGACTTACCATAAGCAGCTTAAGCTTCGGCTATAATACATTGGGCTTTGGCGATAAGGATACCGTCATCGACGGCGTCACATTAGACCGCACCGGCGGGGACTTCTGGACCAGCGTAGGGGCAGACGACAAAATTAATGATTATCAGAACTTCGGAGCGGTTTGGTTCTTTGGAGGAGATAGAGCCTTCAAAAATATAGTGTTTAAAAATGTCGACATTAATCATCCTGTTTACTTTGGGTTAATGTTCCAAACGAAATCGCCCGAAAACCTGGCCATGCAGAACATTAGAATCGAAAATGTCAACATTAACAATCCTACACGTTATGGCATTAAGCTTGTTGCAAGCGCGGAACAAGGGCAAGGGCCAGTGATCGGCGAAGCAAGATTTACTAACGTGAAGGTGAATAATCCGGGTATTGCGGCTATATATGGCGAGAGCAAAAGCCCGAATTTCCATATTACAAGAGTTTCAGGCAACAACTGGTAAGCTACTGACGCTGCCCCCTCGATCTTAGAGGGGGCCTGTTTTTTTAATAAAAATAATCCGCTAGAGGAACCGTACGGAATAGATCGAGCAGAGGACAAATTGTCCTCTGCTCGATTTTTATTAGGTATGCTGTTGGATGTCTGCTCTACATGCAGTCATACGAGCATTTTAGCCATTCTATATAACGAAAAAGCCGGCTTGTTAATTTCGCCCGTAATTTGGTAACCCATACGCTTATATAATTTAAAGGCAAGTTCGTTCTCCTTTTTTACAGTCAAGGAACATTTGGCAAAACCTTGCAAAGCGGCTTGTTCCTCCGCAAACGCCAGAAGCCGTGAACCTATTCCCAATCCTCTGCTTTCCGGCAAGGCGGCGATGGTTCCAATATGAAATTCATCATCCTCCCCTTCCTTCATAGTGATCATTGAATACAGTGATTTAACATGTCGAAGATTATATCCAATAAGTCCCAGCTTCCGATAAGCAAGCAGTTGTTTAAAGGTTGGCCATGCCAGGCGTTTTAACACAGGGATCGGATAACATGTGATCATTCCAAGTGTTTGTCCTCCGACTCTGGCCTCAAAGGCATATTGATGACTAAAGCGGTTTCCCTTCCATTTCCACAGCTTGCGAAACGTGCCGGAAACGATGCGCTTCTTCTCGGATCCGGCAAGTGTGTATGCCATATATTCCAATGCCATTTGATTAAGTCTAGCGCCAACCGCGGATCGGCCATCAGCCTTTAAAATGGTAATTGCTCCTTCAGCCGATATCATTATTCTGATACTCCCACAACTTTGATGTTGATAGAGCCGATGCTCAATCCGGTAAAACTCTCGACGGCCTCTCGAACATTGGATCGCAGTACCGCACAGACATCCGGCATTTTCATACGGTATTGGACGATTACGCTTAAGATGATATCCAGTCCCCTGTCCGATTCCTTTAATTCGATCCCATTATGCAGACGGTTACCATTTAACCAGTTGGCGAAGTTCTCGACAACTCCGGCTGACATGTATACGATTCCGCTGGTCGCATTTGCCGATTTGCCAATGATTTTGGAGATTGCCTCTTTTGAAATGTTGATTTTTCCCATCGCATTTTGAATGAACATGAGCATCCCCCACTTTTCACGATTTGATTTAAAAATCTAAGATAAGTTTTATAGACATCTAAAAGTGATATATAAATATATCTTTTGAAATAAAATTATATCAAATTTAGGCGAAAGTCAACTTTCTCCTTAAACCAAAGCGATGATGCTAAACTGTTAAATGGAAAAAGAGCCTGTCCCATTTAGAACAGGCTCTGCAAGCTTTATGAGCATCTTTTAAGAATTCCCGTATTATGCTTCTTAGCCACTTATCAGGCGTCATTCACGAATTCAGGAAAAATTAGTCCTTCGCCTTAAAACCATGATAAAACGTATCCACAACCAATGCGGCTGCGGATTTTCTGGCAATATGCCCTTCTATGACCTGCTGCCATGTCAGGAACAGAAGTGAATACAGAACATTGACAATCCAGTTCTTATCTACATTCCGGTGAAAATACCCTTTCTGCTGCAGCAAACCGATCGCACGCAGTACAGGCTCCCGAAGCTTCCGATCCGCTCCCTCGATCTCCCGATTGTAATTGACGGTGGCGTCATGGGCCAGAAAATAAATTTTATCCCCGAGCGGAATTAAGGCTTCAATCAGCTCCGGGATGTAGCTTTCACAGTTCTCCTCATCCAGCCGAATGTTTTTCATCGTCTCGCTGACGACCTCAATCGCGCGAAGCCCCAAGTAAATCATCAATTGCTCCCGGCTCTCCACATACCGGTGCAGCGTTGCGACGCCGATTCCGGCAGATTCGGCAATTTCATGCATGGAAGCATTCGGCTTCTCGATCAATAGCTTGGTCGCTTCATCCAAAATACTGTTCAACCGCTTTTGCTTTATTGACGTCAGTTCTTTCTTCATCCTATTGCACCTCTTAAAGAGCGATGGAATTCATCTGTTTGGTTATCGATCACTTGATAGTATAGCATATCGATTGGACTGGTATCTTCATAGGCAGGAAGTTAATTTGAAGCATATGGAAATTTAGGCATTGACACCTGCGACAACTCGTCGTATATTCAATCTACGACAAGTTGTCGCAGTAAAGAATTGAGGTGCGCGCCCAATGAAAAACTTAGGAAGACTGTCCGAAACCGAATTGGAAGTTATGGAGGTGATTTGGGAAACAGCAACAACCGTAACGGTCAATCAGCTTTTGGACATTTTCAAAAACAAAGACTGGAAAACGTCAACGTTATCGACCATACTGAATCGACTCATCGAGAAAGGATATTTGACTAAATCCTTGAGCGGCAAGACGAATTATTACGCTCCCGCTTTAACGTTAAGCGAGTATAAAAAATACGAAACCCGCTCCTTTCTCAGCCGCTTATACAACGGGAAAGTAAAGAACTTCATTGCAGCTCTGGTTGATGACGAAGAGCTCAGTCAAGACGACATAGCGGAGCTTAAAGATTGGTTTGCCCGCAAGGATGGCAAGAAATGATGATGGACTTTGTTTCGTTTCTCATCATTGCCTCATTCGCCGGTACGATCCTTTGGATTTTGCAGTACAGTCTAAATCCCGTCACACAAAAATACTTTTCTCAAACATGGCATTATTATTCTGGCTTGATTCCTGTATTTTTTCTTCTTGGCGGATCAGAGATTATAAACAGACTAGTCTCTCTTATCCCCTCTGCCTATTCAGGTTCAAAACACATTCAGGATGCGGGAATGATTGCGGAGCCATATGCCCAAGTCTCAACAATTGAGCAAACCGCGGCCAACGTCTCCTTCTGGATTATGCAACGATTTGACGAGCTAAGGCGCTTTAGCAGCACAAAGGAATTTATGCTCATCGCAACTATGATTTGGGCTGTTGGAGCCACTGCTTTTTTTGTGGTAAATATCCGAAAGTACCGGGCGTTCAAGCGTTCCATCTTCCGAGGGAGCCGAGCATGTCATGCTGGACAATGCCCTGTACAAGTCATTGCAAGCCCTCATGTAACCACCCCATTGATTATGGGGTTGTGGAATCCGATTGTTGTATTGCCGGATATCCCCCTTGGCGAAAAAGAGCTTGCCATGATTCTATCCCATGAACTCGTCCACTTAAAACGCGGCGACTTGTTTATAAAGCTGATTGTTTTTGCAGCAAATGCAATTCATTGGTTTAATCCTGCAGCCTACACGCTGAACAGGCAGATTTCCATGTTCTGCGAACTCTCCTGTGATGAAAAGGTCGTTCAGCACATGGATATAGAGGGCAGAAAAAGTTACGGTGAAACATTGTTATCTATGCTGGAATATGGCGTTATGAGAAAGAATGTAATTTGCACAAGCAGTCTGTGCAATCCTAAAAAACATATGAAAAGGAGACTTATTAATCTTATGAATGAGAAGAAAATGAACAAGCCGGTATTGGTACTGTCTCTTGCTTCTGCCATCGCTTTGCTTGGCGGAGGCGGTGCTGCCGCTTATGCGGCAGGATCTGTTCCAAAAATCCCGACCGATAAACAAGTTGCAGGTTTTAATGTGACCGTTGAATATCCAGACGGAAGAATTGAATCTTTTGATAAAGACGGGAATCGGGTTGCCGCGAAATCGAAAGAAAACTATACCCCAAAGAAGTTAACCGCTGAAGAGATTGTGGATCGGATAAAAAAACATATTGAAAAGAGACTTACTGTACCGCAAGGATATATCGATGAACTTCCGCAAAAAAACTTGGATGCCATCAATGAGAGCTATAGTCTGAAGCTTCAAAAATCAAATAGGAATTAAAGCTGGAGATGATGATCTTGTTAAAAACAAAATGGGAATTTATTACAACCATGAGTTTACTTGTTGTTCTAATGACCGGAAGATTAGCGTATGCAGCTGATGATTTCTTTTGGTCAGATGTTGAACCAATCCTTAATTGTTATGAGAGCCGCGACGGAAGCGCTGCTGAAATGGGTATAGTGGTAGATGATAAGAGAGTAAGCCAAGCTATTCCCTCTTGTGAAGATGCTAAGAAAAATCGTGTAGTCGTTCTCTTGAATGGGAAATATCTCAATACCGTAGCCGGAACCGGGGCAGATCCGTTTATCGAGAATGGGCGATCTATGATTCCACTAAGAGCACTTGCGGACGGATTCGGGTTTGAAGTGAACTGGGATCAAAGCGATAAAAAAATTATATTAAATAAAAATGATAAAAGTATCCTTATGCAGGTCGGAAAATCGGAAATGCTGGTTGATGGAGAAAAGGTGAATTTGGAAAATGCCGTGCCCATGGTTAAAAATGGCGTGACATTCTTACCCGTCAGACAGCTTGCTGAAATACTTGATGTTAAAGTGGATTGGAATAACACAACAAGAACAGCAAAGTTTACGGAAAAATAATAATCAACCCGAGAAGGCAAGTGTCCTTTATTCCTGAAGGATTCATGCTAGTATACAATGATGCCTACTTTGAATATTACAAGCGAGCAGGAGGCCCTGTTCGCTTGTAATTTTTTATGAATCGACACCGCCAATCGAGCCTGTTATGAGAATTCGCTTGCCAATCAGCATCCTCTTAATAATTGGATTTTATTGCCTGAGTAGTCAAGAAATGATATGTTTAACTCATGAGCAGACCAAGAGAATTTGATGTTAATTGTGCATTGCAGCAATCCATGGAGACATTTTGGGCAAAAGGTTTTAAGTCGACATCCTTTGAAGATTTGACTCGTGAAACGGGGGTAAAGAAACAAAGCTTGTATGGGGTATTTAAAGACAAACGATCC
Organism: Paenibacillus lentus; assembly: GCF_042714055.1. Lineage (GTDB taxonomy): Bacteria > Bacillota > Bacilli > Paenibacillales > Paenibacillaceae > Fontibacillus > Fontibacillus lentus_A. Next base: position 409,803 of record NZ_JBHGVC010000002.1, on the reverse strand, counting down.
TTGTTCTTAAAGGCATTAGCGCTTTATCGAGAGCGAAGCACAGCCATCTTGGAAGATTTGGCCGCACAGGATATGCCTCCGCTAAAGAAACTTGAGGCCATTGCCTGTGTTTCACTTTCTGAGGAGAGCGAAATAAATCGACGAGGATGCCTTATGGTGAACTCCATTTTAGAATTCGGAACCGAAGATCAGGAGGTAGCTAAAGAAATTGAGGTAATGTTGTCCGAGGTTGAACAAATACTTGAAAAAGTCATCCGGAGCGGCCAAGAGCAGCAGGTGATTACGAATCTCCGTACCAGTAGAGAACTAGCTGCATATCTGAACAACATTTTTATCGGTGCTAAAATTTTGGAGAAATCTGGAGCTTCAAATGAGAAGATCGAAATGAACTTGCGCACTGCGTTTGCGTTACTAGAAATATAATTTTTTCTGCAAAGTTTTTGACCATCAGGTAAAAAATAAATCTTTGGGTGCGTACCACTAATAAAAGGAGGTGACTCTTTTAGATTCTTTCGTTTCGTAAAACATCAATTTTTTTGTTTAGTTATTGACTAAGCAGTCAATAATAAGCCAGAAGATTAAGTCATAAAGTTTTCATTAATATAACTGTTGGAGGTAATATTTATGAATGAGATGCAATCCGTTCAATCATTATTTAAACCATTTTCCTTTGGGGATACGACACTATCGAATCGCATTGTGATGGCACCGATGACAAGACAATTTTCTCACGGTGGGGTTCCGGGTCCGGATGTAGCTGATTATTATCGCCGCAGAGCTGAAAACGGCGTTGGACTTATCATTACCGAAGGGACAGTGATTAATCATCCAGACTCATCCAATCAAAGTAATGTGCCATACTTTTTTGGCACGGATGCCTTGAAAGGTTGGGCAAACATAGTGACTGAGGTACATGACGCAGGCGGAAAGATTATACCTCAGATATGGCATATGGGTGCTCGAGGCCATGTCAACGATTACTCCGAATCGGATATTGCGGAAATTATCCAGGCCTTCTCTCAGGCAGCATTCGAAGCCAAGCGTCTGGGATTTGACGGTATCGAACTTCACGGCGCGCACGGTTATTTAATAGACCAATTTTTCTGGGAGGAAACGAATCAGCGCACGGATCGATACGGAGGGGACTTTGTAGAACGAACCCGGTTTGGGGCAGAGGTCATCTCCGCTTGTCGTCTTGCTGTAGGCCCAGATTTTCCAATCGTGCTGCGGTTCTCGCAATGGAAGGGAACAGATTACACAGCCAAATTAGTGAAGACGCCAAATGAGCTGGAAAGGTTCTTGGCCCCATTAGTTGACGCAGGCGTTGACATATTCCACTGCTCAACCCGTCGATTCTGGGAGCCTGAATTCGAAAACTCCAATCTGAACCTTGCTGGCTGGACAAAAAAACTGACCGGGAAACCGACAATCACCGTAGGCTCGGTTGGTTTGGATCGTGATGTAACGAGTTTCTTTGCTGAAGGAAAGGGAGCCAGTCTTAGTCGAGTCGACGAATTAATCGAAAGGCTTGATCGCGAAGAATTCGATCTGGCAGCCGTAGGTAGGTCATTAATAGCTGACCCTGCTTGGGCCAGTAAGCTCCGTGAAGGCAGAATTGACGACTGGGTTCCCTTTGACCCCGAAGCAGTAAAGAAACTGTATTAAGGCGCTTGTTGAATAAGCCACCCGTGGGATCCATTTCTAAGCGGATGTAAAACGATATTTTAATAACCAGCGGCAATACTGGATTAATTTTATGTCCAAGACTACCGCTGGTTATTTATATAAAAATCCCAATCATGCAAAAAGCTCCTGAATCTCCACAAGGGGAAATTCAAGAGCTCTTTCATTTTAAATATAATGCGGTCGAGAGGACTCGAACCTCCACGGGGGTAAGCCCACACGGACCTGAACCGTGCGCGTCTGCCAATTCCGCCACGACCGCATATGGTGTTGTCTTGCAGATGATGTTCCGCAGCGACAAGATATATAATATCACGCCTGCCCAAGAGAGTCAACAATCTTTTTTATTTTTTCTACAAGCGACCCCGAACTCATTCTCCAGACCAATTGGCAATTAATTCCTCGGCCCGATGCCGCACCCGTTCGTCTCCCTCTAAAGTGAAAGTAGTAACTATCCATTGGAGGTTGAACCATGAATCAACACTTAAAAGGCTTTGATAAAAACACATCTGTAAAACTATTCGAAGGAGAGCGGGCACTAGTATGGACTGGCTTACTAGGTTTTTTGCTGGCAGCAATCTGCGGGATCTGGGTGATACTCTATGGAGGCGCGAGATTGCCGGACGGCAATGTTGCCAGTGCATTTTCCTTTAATGCTGCACTCGGCATTTTTTTGATTTCTACCGCAGCCATCAGCCCGCTTTCCGCCAGGAGTCCCCGACAAAGAGCTTTCTTTAGATGGACTTTCGTACTATTGGCACTGTATTGTTACATAGCTGAAACGCTCCAAAATTTCCGCGGGGTCAATCCACGTTTTGTTAAGGATGGCTCCTTCTTCGATCATTTCATAGCTAATGGCTTCGCCCTGGTTGCTCTCCTGCTGGTCATCTTTTACATTTTCTTCTCGATTCCCTTCTTTCGCAGAAAAGCTTCGCAAACCCGCCCTGAAATCGTACTCGCAATTAGATACGCACTGCTGATGACGTTGCTTTCCTTTGCGGCGGGCATTTGGATTTCTGCTAACCAAAGCCGGTTTACTGGACTTGAAGGCAATATCATTTGGCTGCACGGCCTTGGTTTTCATGGTCTTCAAGTGCTTCCTCTCATCGCTTGGCTTACCGAGCACTCCTCCATCACCACAGCCTTACGTCGTAGAATCATTCATCTAACAGGGGCGGCCTTCTCATTAGGTGTTATTTTTATCGGTTGGCAAACACTGCTCGGCAACACGCTTTGGGAATGGACGTGGCTCCCTATGCTGGCCGGCGGCTGCTTTTTAATCACTCTAGCTGTCGGCGCAGCCGTCCTGTTCCAGGCTAGGCATGTGTTGTCCCCCGCCTACTGGCAGAGGGCCTCAAATCGGCATCTCGCTTCTTAAAAGTACTTACCCATCCCTTCCCCGTATAGCACAAATAAAGCTGTCCCGAAGCCTCTCTAGGCCTCTAGGACAGCTTTATTATCGAACCACGGTGTTGTGCTGCATTTCTGCGGCCGGGTCAGCCGACCACATGGAGATCTTCTGCTGTTATTGCAGTGCAGGGCTCGCTTCTAAAGCCTGCTGCACGCGGGTTACTCCTTGCGATAGAGCATTTCCTGCAAGCGCGGCAGAGGCTACGGCGACCGTCTCCAAGATTTCTTCTTCGGATGCTCCCTTGGCTTTTGCCTCGTTAACATGATAGAACGTGCAGACCTCCTGGTTCATCGATAACGCAATTCCAATCGCAATAAGCTGCTTTGTCTTGGCATCCAGCGCTCCATCAGCGAAGCTCTCGCCTGTAAAAGCATGATATGCCTCCGTCACGCCCGGCATGGTCTCGCCAAAACGATGTATTTCCTGTTTGTATGCAGCTATTTTATCGCTCACAAGAGACATAGACGGACACCCTTTCCAAAAGTAAAGTGTAGTTGTCGTTGACAGCTCAAAGAGCCAGAACTTACACTTACTACGTTAACCCGTCCGTAAAAAAATATGCTATCCCTCCGGCGAAATTCGCGGTTCACGGGAAGGCTGTATAATATAGCTTCGATCCAGCTTAACCACATTGCGATTCGGTCTGCGAATTAATACATGCGTATCATCCCAAGCGACGACGACGCCCCGAATGTCATTCTCAGGGATGGCATCGCGCACGACCCGCACTTTTTCGCCGGATAATCGATAAGCGTTCAATTGTTCATCGGAAATCACGGGGACAATCACCTCCTTGCACATATTTTAACACATCAATCATCAGGATGTTCTTGCTGCCAATTTTGTTATTTTCAATATCTAAAAAACGCAGAAAAAGACCCCGCTGCATATTATCGCGGAGTCTTACTATATCGCACCTTAGTGCCAAGCTGCATAAACAGTAACTTATCCCTGATTTAACGTTGTGCATGCTCCCGGCTATCATCAAACCAGAAGTCAAGCACTTTTGCCGACATCACCCGCTGCTCCAGATAAGCCACCTGCTGAGGGCTGAATTCATCCTTCCAAGGTATAGACAGCTCCTCGCATAGACCAGCAATCGTCAGAAGCTGAGACCAGGCTACATAGCGTTTGTACCAAAAGAACTGGGGATGCTCAAGCATATAGGGATAAAGGTCGTCAAATTCCGTATGTTTGCAATCCAGGGCACGTTCAAATATAACCTTTGCATCGGACAACTTGGAAATAAAGAAATTCACGTCTACAACAGATTGATTTTGATCCCCCATTGATTTGCCTCCTCTCCCTAGTGCTCCCATTATATCGAAAAAAAGAAGCCCTGCAAAGGATTGTTGCAAAATTGGTACTATTTTTTTTATTCGGCAAAAGTTACTTTGCCATCGGAAAGCGAAGCAATCTGAACGAGCGATTCCAAACGGATTCCCTGTTCACGGATCGCTTTCCCCCCGGACTGGAATGTCTTCTCAACGACGATGCCCGCTCCTGCCAGCTCGGCTCCTGCGCGCTGAACTATTTTGATCAGCCCCCGTGCAGCGTCGCCGTTTGCAATGATGTCATCGATAAACAGAATACGGTCATTTTCCGAAATGAAATCACGCGAGATCAGAATGTCCGTCACAATTCCTTTCGTAAACGAGGGAACCCGTTCACAGAGCATGTCGGACTCTGCAAGCAGCGTCTTCTTCCGCCGTGCGAACACCAGGGGTACTCCAAGCTCATAAGCCGTGGCAAACGCGACCGCGATCCCGGACGATTCCACCGTTACCACACGTGTAATATTATCCTCCTTGAAGCGCTTAGCAAATTCTTTTCCCATCTCCATCGTCAGCTGAGGATCGACTTGATGATTGAGCAGAGCGTCAAGCTTGAGGACCTGCTCCGAGACGATCACGCCTTCTTCTGCAATCCTTTGTTTTAATTTCTCCATACCTTTTCCTCCCGGATCATCTCGTTTGTAACAAATTAACATATTCATTTCTTCGCTTCAATAGGGAAATACTTGAGACAGCAGGACAAGATTAAGTCATGTCCCATTCCCCGGCAACATACCTTGTACTATATATAGCACATCAGCCAGGGGGAAAACTATGAAAAATGCCTTGAATGTACTTAAAATTGCTTTCACCTATATCGGTACCGTAGTTGGCGCGGGCTTTGCCACCGGTCGCGAAATATTACAGTTCTTCACCCAGTACGGCAAATGGGGTGTGCTGACGATCCTGCTGACAATGCTTCTGTTTATATGGCTGGGCACCAAAATGATGCTGCTGGCTCACCACATTAAAGCGGCTTCGTATGAAGATTTGAACCGCCATCTGTTCGGAGATGGCTTCGGTAGTTGGTTAAGCTTATTTACTCTAATTGTCCTAATCGGCGTAAACAGCGTCATGCTGGCCGGAGCAGGCTCCGTTTTCGTGGAGCACCTCGGCCTGAATTACCAAATCGGACTCTGGTTTACCTTGATCGGAACCTTTATACTGCTTCGCAGAGGAATCGATGGCGTCATGCAGCTCAACACCGTTGTCGTACCGATGATGATCTTCCTCTCCATCGCTATTATTGCATCGACGGCAAGCTCTCCAAGCGCTATGCGCTTTGTCACCCTAAGCACGGATAAAGGGTTGTTTGCCACCTGGGCTTCCCCCCTATTATATACCGCCTTCAATCTTTCCATGGCCCAAGCCGTGCTCGTTCCAATTGGAGGCCATACTACGAATCGACGAACGATTATATGGGGCGGGATCATAGGCGGTGCCGGAATCGGCTTCATGCTGATGGCCGCCCATTTTGCTTTATCCGCCTTCATGCCAGGCGTGAGCCAATTCGAGATCCCGATGGGCAGCGTCGCCTCACAACTGGGAACCATCATACAGTTCATCTACATCATTTTAATATTCATGGAAATATTCAGCACCTTCGTCGCCGACGTTTATGGTATTACACTGCAGCTTAAACAGCGGCTTAATGTCCGGCCTTTTATCATTTCCATAACCGTGCTCATGATTTGCTATGTAACAAGTCAATTCGGCTTCAGCTCTCTGCTATCCGTACTATATCCTGCTTTTGGCGTCTTCTCTTTGCTCTGGGCCTGCGTACTCGCCTCATACAAGCGAAAGCGGATTTAAGCCAGGTTCACGACTTGGGCTTGCGGAATTTGGGCTTGTATGCCTTCCACGACATGGGGGTGACAGGTCATCATCACAATTTGACGCTTTAGGGATACCTCCTTAAGCACAGAAATGACACCGTTCAGCCGGGCCGCATCAAAATTGACGAATAAATCATCCAGCAGGATCGGGATATTGCGATGATGCGAGACCGCCTCCGCAAGCGCCAAACGCATGGACAAATAAAGCTGTTCTGCCGTTCCACGGCTTAATGCTGCGCTTCCAATCGCCCCGAAGTCGCGATGCTCTGCTTGCAGCTCCTGGCTGCCCATCTTTAGAACGATGCGTTCGTACTGCCCATTCGTCATCTGCTGCAAATAGGCGGATGCCAGCCTCAACACCTCCGGCTGACGCTCCTCTTCATATACCTTCCTGACTCTGGTAATCAACTCCTGGCATACAGCCATCACGGCGTATTTATCCAGGCTGTCACGGAGCGCCTCCCTTTGCTCGGCCAGCTGCTGATTAACGTCCTCCTGCCTGCCGCGCCGTTCAAGGGCCTCCTGCTCCTGCAGCAAGCGTCCCCTTCGCTCCTGAAGCTCTCTCCAGACCCGCTCTTTCGCATCCGCCGCCTTCTGGGCATCCTGCAGTCGCTGATGCAATTCCTCCTCGGAGCAGCTGCTCAACAGCTCTTCAAGCTGCCTTTGCCTCGCAAGCTCAAGGCCAGAGAACATGACCGTCTCCAGTTGACGGATTTCTCTCTCCAGCTCGGCACGGCGGGCGAACTCCGCGCTGCGACGAAGAAATTCCTCTCCATTTGCCGCGTTGCCTTCCGTCAGTAACGCCCGCTCCCTCACTTCTATCTGACTCAACCGGTCATTGAGCCGCTCCAGCTCTTCCTTGAGTGTCTCCAGCTTGGAAGAGAGCAGCCCACGTTCGGCATATGCTTTCTCCGCAGCCGAGTGCTGCGATATGGCCTCCATTATGACCCTGCCGAGCGAAGCCTTCTGACGATCCGTGTATCCTGACCCATTTTCCGCTCTCACTACGGATACAGATCCCGATGCGGATTCATACGCGGATTCCTCCGGCTCTGCCTCCGCTACAATTTCAATTTCTGACAAGGAATCGAATCTATGCATAGACGCTGTCATAGTTTCCTCAATAGAGGCCATTTCATTTCCAGCATCAGAAGCCGACAAAGCTTCCCGCGTGGCCGCGACGGCGATCAAATCCCCGGATATCCCATTCGCCTCATGTTCAAAAGCCCTATTTTCCGCAGATAACATAGACAGCCTTACAGATAATTGCTCGACTCGGCTTAACCATTCCCTCCCCTGTTCAACTAGACGGAACACGTCAAGCGCAGCCTCGGGCGATAAGTCGGCCGGGAGCTTGCGCTCGCGCAGCCATTGCTCCCATTCCCGGGCAAGCTCTCCGAACAACGCTTCACGCCTGGACATCTCCCGCCCCGAGTGCTCGCAGCGGTTCACGGCCGCAGCCGCCCGCTGCCGAAGCAGCCCCGCCTCCTCCTCAAGGGCGGCATGCCGCTGCTCCCACAGCTGCCAATGTTCCATAAGCAGGCGCAGCTCCCGTTCTTCCCGCTCCCATTCCCCCGTGTGAAGCGGTGTAGGGGGAGCTGCTTCCCCGCGCCCTGCCGCCGTTAACGGATCGGAGACAAGCTTGTCCAGCAGTCCGCGAAGCCTCGTCTCAGCTCGGGAAGAATCATCCTCTCCGGGGTATCGCCGAGCTCCGTATTTGCGCTTCGTCCCCGCCGCTTTGCCCATACCGAACCATAAATACGCATCCAGCCCGGCAAAAATAGCAAAGCTCACAAGTGTCCCCCATACAGAACCTGAGGACAGCCAGATAGCCCCGGGCAAAATTACGGTTAAAGCTGCACTGCCCGTCAGCAGCTTGCGGTACAGTCCCTGAATACGCTGCTCGGTTACTGCCTCCGCTTCCCTAGCGTGCGCTTCCTTCAATCGGGACGAGGAGGCTTCATGCCAGCGATCCAGCTCCGTCCGCAGCTCACTCCAGATTCGCCGGGTTTCATCCGGGGTTCTCGGAACGAGCTGTGCAAACTCACGCCTACCGACGCTATCACTTTCCTCCAAGCGGGACACGGCTGCCGAGTAAGCTTCCTCAGCCGCAGCAGCCTCCTGCTCCAGCTTGTAGCGCTCGCTATGCAGCAGCTCCATCTCTTTATCATAAGCAGCAAATCGCCCGCTAAACTGGCGGACAGCCTCCCGCTCGCCTACCGTCCCGGCGAATGAGGCAAGCTCCTTTTCCGTCCAAGCCGCGTCGATGCTGCGGAGGCATTGGGCAAGACGCTGGCGAAGTGACCGCAGCTCGGCCTGCAGCTCCGTGATCTCTTTGAGGCGCGCCTCATACCCGGTAAGCTGTCCATAGAGAGTTCTTACACTCTCCGCCTTGGCCAACAACGCCAGGTTCGGGGTTAACCTGCTTATTTCCGTGGTCATGGCCTCGATTCTTCGCGTTAAATCCGCCTGATCCAGCAGCAGCCGCTCCTTCTCCTCCTGCAAGGCCATCCAGCGCACAGAGCCCTGCTCGGGAAAAGCCTCATAATTAGGCAGAGACCGCAGCTCTACCCGGAATTTCTCCCGGGATAGCCAATCCGGCCGAATAAGCGAGGCTTTATTCAGCTTCGCCAGTTCCCTGCCGTAGTCATCACGCTCCGATTCGCACGCGGCAAGCTCTTTCATCACCTGCTCCAGCTCCCCGAGCACTTCATTGTACCGCGGCAGCAGCCTTCTCGCTGCTTCGGCCTCCTGCAGCAGCCGTTCATAGCCTTGCAGATGCTGGGCTATTTCCTGCGTGCGGCCCCGGGGCCGATAGAGCTTGTCCATCTCCTGGACGATCCTCTTCTCCCCGCGCAGCACAGCGGTTCCGCCGCCGATGCCGGCATGGAACAGAAAACGGCTAAGCTCCTCCGACTGAAGCGCAGCTACCTCCTGCAGCTCGGTCAACGAGATGGCGAACAAATGCTTGAACATGTCGCCCGACATGCCTCCCAATAGTTCGCGCTGCATCTCTTCCGCAGCTGCTTCGAACAGTCTTCCCTCGGGATCGGTTCTTGTAATCCGCAGCCGCTCGCCTCGCGAACCTGCTGCCCTGCCCTCGGACGACTGCGCATAGCGCTCGATGATCCAGCGATCGCCTTCCTCGCCATAGATGCTCAGCTGCCCGCCATGCACTCCTCCCCGCGTCGGCTCATACCGCAAATGGCCGTATGTTCGCGAAGGAATGCCGAACAGCATCGCCCGCACAAAGCCTAGCAAGGTGCTCTTTCCCGCCTCATTCGGCCCGTACAAGACGGTGACAGGACCCTGCAGATGCAGCTCCAGACCGCTTAAATGTCCAAACCCGCTCACTTGCAGCTTGTCCAGCCTCATCGCTGAGCGCCTCCCTTCGCCTCTTGTTCCGTTAACAGACTTACTGCCATTTCTGCAGCTTGTCGAACGAGAGCAGCCTTCTCTTCGGCCCCGAGCTCCTTAACTAGCTGGCGAAGCCTGCGATGGTCGCTGACAGGGGCAAGGGCGGAGCTCACGATCTGCTCCAGCAGCAGCTCCTCTTGCTCTGCGGAATCCACCATGCGCAGCAGTTCGCCGAGAAAGCTGTCCTCCTGCAGCAATGCCGAACGATCTATTTCTGCCCCTGTTCTTACCTTCAGCCCGGCAGGCCATACACATCCAGCTAAGGGCTCCAGACTGATATCCGCACCCTCTAGGCGGCGGCTTTCCCTGCGCCGCAACTCCTGAAGAAGCTCCTCTCCCTCGGTTCCCGTCTGCAGCATTGCATGAAGCGATCCCCTGCCAGTCAAGACGAAACGAACGATGTGGAGTCTTCCTGCGGACTGCTCTCTCAATTCCTCTATCAGTTCTTCAGCCTGATCCCGCAATTGCTCCTCGCTCTGCAATCCCGTAATGGAAAGCTCGGCTTCCAGCCAGCGGACATAATCCAAAGCGCGAAAAGACAGCTCAGCCGCTCCATGCTGATCCACGTCCACGACATAGCAGCCTTTCGCCCCGGTCTCCTTCATACTGCGTCCTTGCAGATTCCCCGGATAAACAATCCAGGGGGATTCGTGCAAAATCTGGCGCTTATGAATATGACCCAAAGCCCAATAATCATATCCGCTCTGCTGCAAATCCCTAAGCGAACAAGGAGAATAAGCGTCATGTCCCTCTTGTCCGTCTACATTGGCGTGAAGCAAGCCAATATGGTACAGCTCGGACGAAGGGTCTCTGCGAAATTGCAGTGACGTATTCTCCGTAACCGCTGAGGTCGGATAGGATATCCCGCTGATGACAGCCACCGGCTGACCATCGCTTCTCCGCCGTGCAGTTACGCTCTCCACCGTGGAACCAAAGACTATAACATGCTCGGGATGGGCTAGACGCAGCCTGCCCGAATTCAGCGGATCGTGATTGCCATGAATGACATAGACCGGGATGCCGTGCTCGCCAAGCAGATCCCATGCTTCCCGCAGCCGCAGCTGCGCACGCAGCGAAGAATCGGAGGCATCGTATACGTCCCCGCTTATAACGATGAAATCCACCTGCTCGGCAATCGCCAGCTCGACCAAATGGTTTAAAGCGGCAAACGTAGACTGTTGTAAATGCTGACGCAGCTGATCAGGCACGCCGGACATTCCAGCAAATGGACTATCCAGATGCAAGTCTGCCGCATGAATGAATCGAAATGGAATCATACCTCTCACTCGCTTTATGGCTTAAATTGCAAATACGTATTTTTCAACTCATCAACGACTCTGTCTAACGAATAGCAGCTCTTTGCTTTATCCAATCCCGCTTCAGCCAGCCGAGAACGGTAAGCCTTATCCAAAATGACCTTCTCCAAAGCCCCGGCCAGAGCCAAGTGATCCTCCGGCTGTACAAGCAGCCCGTTCACTTCATCTTCAATCTGTTCGGCTATTCCTCCTATATTCGTACCGACCAGCGCCAATTTGCACAATGCGGCCTCGGCGAACACCGAACCGAACGCCTCCGCCCGGGAAGGCAGTACAAAAATATCGAAGAACGGCATGAATTCCTCAGGATGAAGCGTATAACCGTAGAATATTGTCTCATCATATATACCAAGCTCAATGGCCAGTTCCTCCAACTCCTGGCGGATGGGCCCATCGCCAATAATATGTAGCACATAGCTGAGCCCGCGAGACTTAAGCGCCGCACAAGCCCGCAGGAGCACATCCAGTCCCTTAGCAGGCACGAGCCGGCAAACGGTCACCAGTTGGACGACTTCATTATGATGGGGAATAGGCTTGAATCTCGTATCATCGAAGCCGTTCCGAATTACTCCGATCCGCCCCGGGTGCTCTACATGCGGGGATAAATAATCACGAAAAGATTCGGATACCGTAAACATCCGATCTGCCCGATGCTCCAGCTCCCTGTAAAGTGAACATAGGAAGCGATGCTCCAAGCCGCCTTCCTTGATTTTTCCGTTTAGAATAAGCTCCCTCTCATAGCTGGAATGGATGCTTTGCACAACCGGCGTATCAGGGTATACCTCTCTCATGACGAGCCCAGCGATTGGATGATGCGCATGGATCAAATCGTAGGTTTGCTGCAGCCGGAGCCTGGTCCACCATAAATAATCGCGATAGGTTTGTATATATTTTCGCACGATTGCACTTTGCTCGTACTTGTGCCAGTTAAAGGTATGGAAATTAATTTTATCCGTCCCCTTGCCCCGGATTCGTTTCGGCAGGGAGAACAATTCCATCTCCCATTGAGGAGGATTGAACTTGTCTTGCAGGTAGGGAATCATCGATGATACGCCTCCAGGCTGCTCTGGAGGGAAAAATAAGGCCTGCAGCAGTTTCATACTCGTTCTCCTTTACACACTTATATTCTCTTTATATTTCACTTCAAAAAAGAACCGCTTCTCCAATTATGACACATTAAAGAAGGAACATCCATTCCCCTTTTTAGATCAAATCCGGTTGTGGTAAAATTTCCGAAGTACATTTTTACAGCGAAAAGGAGTTTTCAGAAGCTTATGTCCATGACCGAATTGCCGAATTCCTTCCGTGCCCGAATGCTGGCTATGCTCGGAGAGACGGAGGGGCAATCATTCCTCGACAGCTATGAAACGCCGCGAACGTACGGACTGCGGATCAATACGCTTAAAATAAAGCCCGGATCAGCGGCAGAGCTCGATATCCAGCAGCGCTTTCAATTGGAAGGCATCCCCTGGTGCGAAGATGGCTATTATTACGCTGAGGAAGTCCGCCCAGGCAAGCATCCTTACCATGCCGCAGGACTATATTATATTCAGGAACCTTCCGCGATGTCTGCCGTGGAGCTGCTAGACCCACAGCCCGGAGAGACCGTACTGGATTTGGCCGCCGCTCCAGGGGGCAAATCGACGCAGATCGCGATGAAAATGGCGGGCAAAGGACTGCTGGTCAGCAACGAAATCCATCCCCAACGGGCCAAAATATTAGCGGAGAATATCGAGCGCTTCGGCGCACACAACGTCGTGGTTAGCCAGGCAGCTCCCGACGAGTTGTCCGCACGCTTCCCGCTCGCTTTTGATCGGATCATGCTGGACGCCCCTTGTTCCGGCGAAGGCATGTTCCGCAAGGATCCCGGCGCTATAGCCGAATGGTCGCCGCAGGCAGTGGAGCTGTGTGCGGAAAGACAATGGGACATTCTGGAGGAAGCGATCGCTATGCTGAAGCCGGGAGGCTGGCTCGCCTATTCTACATGCACCTTCAACCGCCAGGAAAACGAGGATACCGTCGAACGCCTGCTGGAGCAATATCCCGATATGAAGCTCATCGCGGAGAAACGAATCTGGCCGCATCTGCATAAAGGCGAAGGGCATTATGTCGCCTTGCTGCAGCGGGATCAAGATTTCCATCAGGATATCGCCCCGGATAGCCTGCAAAACCAAAGCTCCGAACCGGATAAAATACATCCAAAAAGCAAGCAGCGTGGAAAAAAACGGCATAGAGAGGAACTGCCCAATAAGAATGCAGCTGCCGCTTATGAAGCTTGCATCGACTGGGCGAGAAGCGAGCTGCCGGGGCTCGGCAAGCGCCTTTGCGAGGGAATGCCCATTTTATTCGGAGAGTCCTTGTATTGGCTTCCGTTCAGTGCCGGACTGCAGCTGTCCCCCCACAGCCTCGACGGCTTGCGGGTGCCCCGCGCCGGCCTCCATCTTGGGGAATTCAAAAAAGGACGGTTCCAGCCTGCCCATGCGCTGGCCATGGCCATAACCCTGAGCGATGCCGCTCAAGTCTGGCCGTTAAAGGAAGGCTCTCCTGAGCTCGCGGCTTATTTGCATGGGGATACCCTGACGATCCCCGAGCGCTATCACGGCTGGTGTCTCGTCACGGTCGACTGCAAGGGAGACGGCTTCCCGCTCGGCTGGGGCAAAGCCAGCAACGGACAGCTTAAAAATCATTTGCCCAAAGGACTTCGACAGCACTCCTCATAAGCCTTCGGCGGGTCTTTGTCACTTTCTTTAGGGTAAGAGATAGTAGTCCATACTAAATTTCCCCCACAACATACAATACGATATCCCGTTAGCCGCGGGGGACATATCCGTTAAAAAGGGAGGAATAACAATGGGCGAAATCTTTGGAGGAGGCTTCACTTCGACTGGAGTAATTCTCGTGCTCTTCATTCTGCTCGTTATCGTATCCCGCGCCTTCATTTAAGGCCTTAATGGAAGCGGAGAAAAGAACTGATCTAACAATGATCAAGTTATTGGTATTTTAAAAAAAGGCGGAGGAACCAGGAGGTTCCTTCGCCTTTTTTGTGAGCTGCCTGCGGCATGAAGCCTAGCGCAGCATGGCTAGCCATCTTGATTTTAGCGCACGGATTCTTCAAAACAATATTTCTCCAGCGCCAGCTTCACGCCTTCTTCATTGTTCGAGGCCGTGACGGCTTTAGCTGCGGCTTTCACCTCAACCGGCGAGTTATCCATGGCGATGCCAAGACCCGCATAGGTCAGCATGGACAAATCGTTATAATAATTGCCGATCGCCATCACGTTTTCCGCATCGACACCCCGTTTTTCCGCTAATTTCCGCAAAGCAGCACCTTTGGAAGAATCCTTGTGGGTAATGTCTATAAAGAAGTCACCGCTGCGTAAAATGTTAAATTCCGAATTATCCCACTTGCTCCATTCGGCATATACTTGATCCATCTCATCCTTATGCCCTGAGATCGTCACCTTCACAATCGGCTCGCTCAGATCGGCCCAGAGCGGCAGTTCCTTCGGCACCATCATGAACTGTTTGTACAGATCAAGCGCCTCCTGGCTTAAGCCGGCTGCTCCCTGAACATACAAGGCGAAGGTTGTATTCACATCAAAATGAACGCCATTCTCGCGGCAATAGTCCATATAAGGGGCCAACGCCAGCGGATCAATCTCGAATTCATGCATAATTTCCAAGGTTTGAATATTTACCGTCGCTGCACCATTATGCGTAATGACATACCCTTCTAATCCCATTTGCTTCATAAAAGGTATAGAGTTTCCCGGAGCACGGCCGGTGCAGAGGACGAATTCCGTTCCCTGTCCCGCAATTTTCTTGATCGTCTCCGCCGTTCCTGGCGTTAATTCGTGATCATCATTCAGCAAAGTACCGTCTACGTCCAAAGCGATCAGCTTGTATTTCATCTCCATGTCTCCTTTATTATCTATAACGATTTATTCTAGCTGCAGCTATTTCTTGTACGTCTTCAACAGCTCCACTTCGGCCTCCGTCAGCTCGCGAAACGAGCCCAGAGCCAGCGCACCATCTAGAGTCAGCGGCCCCATGCTGATCCGCTTCAAATATACGACTTTCGAGCCTGCCGCCATAAACATGCGCTTCACCTGATGGAATTTGCCCTCAGATATCGTCAGCCGAATGTGGGACTGAACCCCCTCCTCCTGCCGCGTATGCCCAAGCACTTCTAGCTCGGCAGGTAGCGTGACGTAACCGTCATCCAAGGTAACTCCTTCGCGGAACATGGCAATTTCCCGTTCTCCAACATCACCCAGCACATGCGCCTCGTAGGTCTTTGGCACATGCTTGCGCGGTGATAGCAAATCATGCGCCAGCTGTCCGTCATTGGTCAGCAGCAGGAATCCTTCGGTATCCTTATCCAAGCGGCCGACTGGAAATGGGCTGAATACGCGAAGCTCCGCCGGAATCAAATCCAGCACCGTCCGATCCCGGTGATCCTCTGTCGCGGAAATGACGCCTTGAGGCTTGTTCAGCATCAAATATATGAACTCGCGATAGTCGATCCTCTCGCCGTCTACTGTAATCTCGTCCTCATATGGATTGCTTTGAATGCCGCTATCCTTAGGAACAAGGCCGTTAAGGGTTACCCTGCCTTGCTTCACCATTTTTTTAATATCTGATCTGGAGCCATAGCCAAGATGGCCCAAAATTTTATCCAGTCTTTGCGTTTTCTTGCCTTTACTCACGTTGTCTACGTCCACCTCCACCCTGCGGGATATTCGTTCTTGAGCATGCCGTCGAGCCATTTCCCCCAGCCCAGCGAAACCCCGTCTACACAGACAAGCACATATCCTTTAGGGAAACCCTGGATACCCCGGCATTCGATTCTCGATGCCGGGACATTCAGTGTTTCCCCTTTAAGATATCGCACGGCTTCGCCTTGCTCCTGCGATAAGTTCAGCACTCTGACAACTTCACCCGCGGATAAAGCCGTCGCGAGCGGATGCCCCGGAACGAAGCGGCCATTCTTCGCCGTTCCGACATACCATCCGGGCCGTACGGTCTTCAGGCCGGCAAGCTGTTCCTTCGCCAGCGGGGACAGGTAAACATGGCCGCCGAACAACAACGGCTTTCCGGGGAGCTCCATAGTCACATGCTCGCTAGCGAATTGCTGCCAGCAGTCCAGAAGCTCCCGTTCGACGGGCACCTTTCCGGCACTCTCCCGCCCTTTGGAAGCATGGCCCGGCGGATGGCCGGCATGCTTCTTGGCCATTTTGCTCGATTTGCCTATGCTTGCTTGAACATTCGCGTGACTTTTCGCTTCCTGCTTGATTCGGTATGCGTCGTCACGCTCTCCCTGCTGCCGGTTCGATGCCGTGCTCTTCTGCTGAAGCACCGCCAGGAAATGCCCCTCGCCTTTAATCAAGTGCGGCCATAGCCTGCCGCAATGCTCGGTCAGGCTTGCGGCCTGCGAGGAGAAGGCTGCATCACCGCCTTCCGTATTCAACCGGTACAGCCACTCCGGACGTCCTGGGGCGAAGCCGAGTTCCTTGGGTAGCGGAACAAGTTCAAAATCCGCATGCTGATCCAGAAACCGGGCGATCATCGCCTCATTTTCTTCAGGAGCAAATGTACAGGTTGAATACACAATTCTGCCGCCCGGCGCCAGCATGTCCGCAGCCGATTTTAAAATGTCCCGCTGCATGATGGTGCATTTGGAGGTCGAGTGAACCTCCCATTGCCGGGCCATATCCTCGTCCTTCCGGAACATGCCTTCACCGGAGCATGGCGCATCGATTAGTATTTTATCGAAGTAAGCTGGAAAGGAACGGGCAATCCGCTCCGGTGTCTCATTGAGCACCACGGCATTCCGGACTCCATACAGCTCGATATTTTTAGCCAGCGCCTTGGTTCGTTCCGCATGAATATCGTTCGTAACCAGCACGCCCTCCCCCTGCATTCTAGCTGCGATTTGCGTAGACTTGCCTCCGGGAGCGGCGCATAAATCCAGCACTTTCTCGCCCGGCGCTACATCCAGCATTTCCACGGGAGCCATCGCGCTGGGCTCTTGTATATAATAAAGCCCCGCATGATAATACGGATGCTTTCCCGGCTTCAGGCCTTCCTGAACATAGAATCCGGTGGGGCACCAGGAGACGGGCTGAAGCTCAAACGGAGACTGGCCAAGAAACGATGGTACGCTCGTTTTTAGCGTATTTACCCGAATACCGACATAGCGCGGATTGTCATAAGAGGATAGAAAG
This sequence comes from Paenibacillus lentus, assembly GCF_042714055.1. Lineage (GTDB taxonomy): Bacteria > Bacillota > Bacilli > Paenibacillales > Paenibacillaceae > Fontibacillus > Fontibacillus lentus_A. Next base: position 392,580 of record NZ_JBHGVC010000002.1, on the reverse strand, counting down.
GCGTCGTAATCACTGCCAAGCAGCTGCTGCATCCTTTCCAGAAAAGCCATCGGTATATGAACTGCCATATATTTAAACCATCCATTCTTATCAAGAATAAATCTATTGTAACATACAGATATCTTCGAATTGTTAAAAAAACGTCTAGCGACGTATTCTTAAGCAGACAAACCGCATTTAGCGGTAGTTTTTTCTTAACGATTATAGAATGGTTCAGTCATCCAAGCACCAACCCTATGCGCTGCGATACAATTTTGTTGCAAAAAAGCCCCTTCACCATACTTCAGAATGAAAGGGCTATACTATTCATTTCGTCTTACCCTGCATCCTCAGCTCATGCTTGGCTCCCCGCTGAGGCCCCCTCCGCTGTGGAACGTTGGGTGAAATCTCCGGAGACATCTTCTCGAAAAGCTTCAATAAATTCGCATCCTGAATTTCGATCTTTAAATCATAATAAGGAAAGGGAGACTGATCGTAGCTCGCTAACGCCACAGCATATGCTTCCGTCTCGCGAAGCAGCTTTCCAAGGTTAATGCCCAGCGAATCAGGCGGATAAGGAGTTAGTCTCCGCACCGCCGAATCCATCATTTTCCACCCTCCGGTCACATTGCCATTACGGAAATGGTACAAGCCGACCGCTACCTGCAGTAAGCCCTTGTAGAGCGGATCCTTATCCAGTGCCAGCCACAGCTCCTCCATCACTTCATGACACTCAAAATAATCCTGGTCACGATTGAAATAAATCAGGAACGCCACATACAGACGATCATACGTCATTGCCGGACTCCACGGCTTTTTTGGCAGCCTTGATCATTCGCGTCACTTCGGAATGCAGCTCCTTCAGTTCATCCATATCGCGCGCCTCCCATAGCTCGTTGAACCGCTGCTGGGCTTCGATAGCCTCGGTAACCATATGGTAAAAATAGAGCTGATGTATCGCCGACAGCAAATCGGAAACAATGCTGGATTCATCCTCAAAGCTCTTTTGCGCAAGAAGAATTTCCTCGCGTATGCTGGACATTTCATTATCAAGGACAAACGCGGCTTCCGCGGCCTTCTTTAGCCTTTTGCGCATTTCATCAGGCAGGCTTTCCCGATATTTGTAATTCAAGGAGTGCTCAATGGTTGCCCAGAAATTCATAGCAAGGGTTCGAATCTGGATTTCAGCCAGTACGTTTTTGAGTCCCAGCGCAGTCTGAACCGGATACTCAACGATCATATGGAAGCTGCGATAACCGCTTTCCTTGTAATTTGTAATATAATCCTTCTCATATATAACTTTAAGATCTTTACGAGCCCGAATATACTCGGCTACCCTGCGAATGTCCTCGACGAACTGGCACATAATCCGAATGCCAGCGATATCCTCGATTCCTTGCTCTAGCTGATCCATCGGCACATTCAGGCGTTTAGCCTTATCGAGAATGCTTGATATCTTCTTAACCCTTCCGGTTACGAATTCGATCGGCGCATACTCCTCCAGCTTCTTGAGCTCGGAACGCATTGTTTTGAACTTAACCTTCAACTCTTCAACCGTTTGCTCGTATGGCAGCAAGAATGCTCCCCAGTCTCTACTATCCATCCACTGTGCCTCCTGTCTTCTGTGGCCCGGTTAGCGATGATCTGCTCCTACAGCTTCGGAAATATGGCTAAATCCGTCGCGACGCAGCAGGTCCAATAAACCGCGATGTACTTCGCGATTCACCTCGGGACCTTCGTATATTAGAGCGGTATATATTTCTACCAGACTTGCGCCAGCACGAATTTTCTCATAGGCATCCTCAGCGTTAAATATACCGCCGGAACCGATGATCGGCAGCTTCCCTTCTGTCAACCGATAAACATGGGAAATAACCTCTGTCGATCTTTCCTTCAGCGGCTTTCCGCTGAGACCGCCGGTTTCCTTCGCATGCGGATGTTGGATGCCCTCACGGGAAATCGTCGTATTCGTTGCTATAATACCCGATACGCCGCTATTCCTAATCGTCTGCACCATAAATTCCAGCTCAGTCATGCTGACGTCCGGAGCGATCTTTACGAGCACATGCTTCTTCTTTCCGTGCTGCGCCGCCTGTTTCGCCATCTCCTGCTGCACAGCTTCCAGCAAGGACGCCAGCTCGCTGCCATGCTGGAGATTCCGCAGGTCAGGCGTATTCGGCGAGCTGATATTTACCACAAAAAAGTCCGCATGCGGGTACAGCGCAGAAATACACTGCTCATAATCGAGATGCGCCTCCTCATTCGGAGTTGCTTTATTCTTACCGATGTTCACGGCGATCGGAATTCGCCTGCTGCGAAGCGCTGCAAGCTGCCGAGCCATATAATCGGTTCCCTGGTTATTGAAGCCCATGCGGTTAATTAACGCTTCCTCCGGTTTAAGACGGAACAGCCTAGGCTGTTCATTGCCCGGCTGAGCCTTCGGCGTGACCGTCCCCACCTCCATAAATCCAAAACCGATGGCAGAGAATGCCTCCACCGACTCCGCATTCTTATCCAGTCCGGCTGCCAATCCTACCGGGGTAGGAAAATGAATATCGAACAAATCGACAGCCAGTTCAGGAACCTCCTTCACTCCGAACATTCCTTGCATTATGGGAATAAACCCCGGTACCTTCGCTGCTTTATGTAATCCTCCGATCATGAGATGATGAGCCTTCTCAGCATCTAACTGGAAGAACAAATGCTTGCCAATATTGCGATATAACACGCCTAATTTCACTCCGTTCATAACTTATGCAATAAATGCCCTGCTTCCAGTTTATCGTTTTCTCGTTCAAAAGAAAAGTTTAACCTTAGGAAAGCGTAACGATTTCGCCTCCGGAAGGTGATAGCAATTTAAAATGAAAGCTATTACAATAAATATGTAGCTCTCTGAACAATATAGAAGGGAATGATTGTCATGGCTGCCAAACGCAAACCGCCTACACTCCAGCAAAAGAAAGAAGAAGTGAACAAGAAAGGGCTCATCTGGGCCATTTCCATTGTTGCTGGACTCATCATACTGTTCACGCTAGCTCTTATATTCAAATAATGGCTAATGCAGCCAGCGATACGTCCGGTGAGGGTTGCTCTGATCCTGCCTTTCCCCAAGCGTGAAGCGCTTTGTCGGGGTAAGGTCTTGATCGGGCAGCCCTCCCTTTCCTATCGTCACCTTCGTTCCGACCGGAAGAAGATCGAACAGCTCCTCGACGTCCTTTTTCCCCATTCGCACACAGCCAAGCGATTCGTCAGCGCCGATACTGTCCGGCTCATTGGTGCCGTGGATCGCATAATTCGTATCGGACAGCTGCATTCCCCGGCTGCCGAATTCCCCGTTCGACTTGCCGTTCGGATTTACGACCTTATCGCTAATGCGGAACGTTCCCTCCGGCGTCTTGTCGCCTCCAAGCCCCACCTGGTAGCTTCTTAGAATAACCGATCCGCTCACTACCGCTAGACGATGATTGCTAGTATCAACAATCACCTCCAGCGGTTGTGCAAAGAAGGGCTTCAGGTTTTGCTCCAGCGCAGACTTTCCGTTTCCAGACTCGCCGCGTTCGCTCTTGCCGTCAGACTGCTCTCGCTTAATGAGCTCCTGCAGCATCGGCTCGAAAGCTTCCTTCATATGAGCATTGGTTCCAGCCAGCCAATTATTCGGAAAAGGCTTTGTCAGCTCATCCAGACTGCCGGGCCATTTCCCCGTTTTCTCTCTATATTGCACCATCGCCGAAGAAAGAACAGCCAGGGATTCCTGCCGCGTGATCCACTCTCCCGCCTCCGCCTTCAGCTTGCCGGAATCGGGCGGCGTGCATAAGCATGCTGCCGGGTCATAGGACTGGACATTTGTCTGGCCGTTTCCAAGCGACTGGATTCCATAGACGACCGGCATTCGATGAGACCAGTTCAGCCATTTGCCCTTTTTGCCCATCGCCAGCACGACCTGATAATGCCCCTCCGTCTCGTTCCCTTGCAGCAGCCCGCCAATATCCCCTGTTACTCCCCGGCCTCCGGGAGTATAACCAATGGCCGTGAAACGAGGAGCATCCTTACGCGGCTCCGTGGGCTGAGCGGATAGCTCATCCGCTTCCGATCCGCGCTTGTCCGGCTTATCCTCGGGAGAGATGATCTCCGATGGCTCGGGGGCAGCCTCTTCCGTAGCCGTAGCCAGCAGACCGGGAGCCTGCGCGGAAGGGAAGCTCAAAAACAACAGAAGCAGCAGCGCGAGACCGATCTTTCGAGCCCATCGACTGCGCTGCTCCTGTCTGCGCGATTCATGAAGTATATCCGCCTCATACCCCATCCATAAATCCTCGGGGATTTTACTGGATTCGAATGCTTCGTATACGCTTCCAGCCTGAATATAGCAATAGTGCGCTTTGCCTTCCTGCCCGCTTTGTTCATATTCTTTGCCGAGCAAATACCAGGCCATTTTATTATTCGGGTGATTTTCTACGTATTTTTTGAGGTAAGCCGAATTTTTCATCGTGAACCTCCACATGATTAACTTGTCTATGTATGAACAACTTCCATACTTATATATCGGCATTGGAACGCTCGTTTCAAAGCATTCTCTGACCATAAGCAAAATTCAATACTAAATACCTAGTTAGTATTTTGATCGTCGATCCAGAGCGGAAATTAGCACAGCAAAAAGCATCCCATGCCACCAGCAGCGGGATGCTTCTCTAAAAGCCTGGATGAAGATAATCGTTCCTGTTAACCTTCCATATTAAACGGAGTATCTGCAATCTTGATGGAATCCGTTGGGCACCCGTCGGATGCATCCTGAAGGTCATCGTGCAAGTCTTCCGGAATTTCCGTTACACCGCGGTTACCATCCTCATTGTAGATAACTTCGGCCAAGCCTTCATCGTCGTAATCGTAAATATCCGGTGCCGTAGCGCCGCAAGCGCCGCAAGCGATACAAGTATCTTTCTCTACCCAAGTATATTTCGCCATCTTTATCTGCCTCCTGATAAACGGTACAAGTGCGGTGAATTGCTACCACCATACCAATATAATATAAAAAGAAAGCAATTTCAAATGATTTGTTATCATTTCCCATTGATAATTATTATCATTCCTCCCGATTTTCCCGGAGAAAATCGGTTTGCAGGGAAGTTCCGCGGATTTTATGGTTTCGAATCAGCGCGGAAGGGTCGTCGCTAAGCATGCCTGCCGTCAGTATCGCATCCTCGCCAAATTTATCTCGGAGAAGATCCATCGTCTTCGTCAGCGTCTCCTTCTTGGGCTGCTGCTCGTAATCAAATAAATCCAGCTGCAGCGCCGAGTTCTCCCGCGGCACCAAATTTTGCAGCGTGATGCCCAGCAGCCTGACCGGCTTGCCCTGTTTCCAATGACGAAGATACAGCTCGCAAGCTTCTTTATAAATATCATCCGCCTGCTCCGTCACGTTCCCAAGGGTCTGCGAGCGGGTAATCGTCTTCATGTCCGGAGTCCTGATGGTAATTTGTACCGTCTGCGCCATCAGCTTCTGACGGCGCAATCGCCTGGCCACTTGATCCGCCAGGTTCAGCATGACCCGCTTCACATCCTCCAGCTCGGTAAGGTCTCTTGGAAGCGTCGTCGTATGCCCGATGGATTTATTCTTCTCCCGCTCCTCCTGAACCGGCGAATGATCGATGCCGTGCGCTGCCTGCTTCATCCACAAGCCGACGACTCCGAATCGTTCGGACAGCAGCTGCTCATCAGCCGCCGCCAGTTGACCGAGCGTGTATATCCCCATCTTTTTTAACTTTTCCCCTGTTTTGCGGCCGATGCCGAACAGCTCGCTGCATGGCTTGTCCCAGAGAAGCGGAGGGACATCGCGCAAACGAAGCACGGTAATGCCGCTTGGCTTCTTCATATCCGAGGCCATCTTGGCCAGCAGCTTGTTCGGAGCGATCCCGATGGAGCAGGGAAGTCCTAGCTCCGCAGCGATCCGCGACTGAATTTCGTGCGCAATTTCCAGCGGTGTCCCGAACTGCTTCGAGCCGGTTATATCCAAGTAGCACTCATCGATCGAGGTCGCCTGCAGCAGCGGGGTATATCGGTAAGCGATGTCCATAAAAGCCCGCGAATAGCGGCGGTATAAGTGGAAGTTCGGGGCAATCAGAATAAGCTGCGGATATTTCTTGAGCCCTTCCCTCACCGTCATCCCTGTCTTTATTCCCCTTGCCCTTGCAGCATAAGAACAAGTGACGATAACGCCTTTGCGCAATTCCACGCTCCCTGCCACGGCCGTTGCTTTATTCCGGTATTTCTCCGGCTCCTCGGCCTCGTGAACAGAGCAATAAAATGCGTTCATATCGATGTGAAGCACAACCCTGCCGTTGACAGGATAATAATCGTCGATATTCCTCACTAGCGTTCCCTCATTTTATTTAAACTAAATAATCATTTTTTATGCATATCGTGATCAAAAGGAGATTTTTTTAACTTCCTCTATAAAAAAGCATACCTTTATAGCCACAGTGGGTCAATAACCCCCACACAAATTCATAAAAACGGTGTTCCATTTAAATTTCAGATGCTATAATTAGAAATTATACTAATCCGAGCTAACACTCAGATGATATCCAAAAGGGGGACATTTTCACTATGTCAAAGGCTGTAACCATCTTCGACACAACATTACGTGACGGCACTCAAGGCGAAGGCATTAGCCTGTCTGCGGACGATAAGTTGAAGATAGCCAAGAAGCTGGATCAACTGGGTGTTCATTATATCGAAGGCGGTATTCCTGGCAGTAACAGCAAAGATATCGAGTTCTTCAAAAGAGTGCAGGAATTCGGATTATCCGCAAAAGTCACCGCTTTCGGAAGCACCCGGCGCAAAGACAGCATCGCCGAGCATGATCCTAACCTAAAACGCATCCTTGAATCCGGTGCCAAAGCCACTTCATTAGTCGGCAAATCCTGGGATTTCCATGTGCACACCGCACTCCAAACGACATTGGAAGAGAACCTGGCGATGATTTACGATTCCATTGCTTATTTGAAGCGTCAAGGGATGGAAGTTTTGTTCGATGCCGAGCACTTCTTCGACGGCTACAAGAATAATCCGGAATACGCCTTATCCGTCATGCGCAAAGCCGAGGAAGCTGGCGCTGACTGGCTCGTCATGTGCGATACGAACGGCGGCACGATGCCTCATGAGGTGCATGACATCGTTTCGATTCTGGCCAGCCGCGTAACGACTGCGCGCCTTGGCATCCACACCCACAATGACTGTGAGCTGGCCGTCGCCAACGCATTAAATGCTGTACGAGCAGGGGCCGAACAAGTTCAGGGCACGATGAATGGATATGGAGAGCGCTGCGGCAACGCGAATCTCTGCTCCATTATTCCAAATCTGCAGCTGAAGCTGGGCTATGACGTCATCGAGCCGGAGCAGCTCATGCAGCTGACGAATACGGCCCGCTACGTCGGCGAAATCGCAAACGTGCATATGCCTGTAGGGCAACCGTTCGTCGGTACGGCCGCATTTGCCCATAAGGGAGGCATCCATGTCTCGGCGATTCTGCGAGACTCCCGCACCTATGAGCATATTGCTCCAGAGACGGTCGGCAATCGGCAGCGCGTGCTTGTTTCGGAGCTTGCCGGACAGAGCAACATTTTGTCCAAAGCGCAGGAAATGGGCATCAAATTCGACCCGGAGAACGAGGAAACACGGCAAGTCATTTCCAAAATCAAGGATTTGGAACATCAAGGCTACCAGTTCGAGGGGGCAGACGCCTCTCTGGAGCTGCTGCTCCGTCAAGCCAACGGCGAGATGAAGGAGCTGTTTGTCTTCGAATCCTTCAAAATGCTCGTTGAGAAATCCGCAGGAAAGCCTGTCGTTTCCGAGGCGTTCATCAAACTGAACATTGATGGAAACAGCCTGTATACGGCCGCAGAAGGTAACGGCCCTGTGAACGCTCTGGATAATGCACTGCGCAAAGCGCTGATTTCTTATTACCCTGCCTTGAAGAATATCCACTTGTCAGACTATAAAGTCAGAGTGCTGGATGACAAAGACGCGACAGCATCCAAGGTCAGAGTGCTCATTGAATCGAAGGATGCTTCGAATTCATGGAGCACGGTCGGCGTGTCCGGCAACGTGATTGAAGCAAGCTGGGAGGCGCTCGTCGACAGCCTTCGCTATGCCCTGCTCGGCCAAACGAAGCTGGAGCACGAAGAGGTTATGTCCGCAGGCCAAGGATTGGTCAATCATTAACCTCGGATTAATCCATGCCAAAACGCAAGAAAGCCCGGAGAGCTCCTTAAGTTCAAGGACATCCGGGCCTTCTTGCATTTTTAAAGATTATAAAATTTTCTGCGGGCTTCACCATTCTGTAATCGCAAGAAAAATTACCGCTAAAGGCGGCCTGTCTTCTTGGAAAATACGTCGATAGCGTTTTTCCTATCGCTTCAAGAGGACTTCAACAGCTTCTTGATCTTGGCCTCCAGATCCTTCGGCGGCAGAATGCCCACAATCAAATCCTGGATTACACCATTCTTGTCGATCAACACATTCGTTGGAAAAGCCATGCCGTTGAACAGCTTGTAGGCTTCCTCCTTCTTATCAAGCAGCACCGGGAATTCGATCCCGTATTCCTTCACAAACGCCTCAGCCTTTTCCACCGTATCATATGCCGTGACATTGACACCGTATATATCCAGCTGATCTCCGTATTTCTCATGGAACCTGACAAGGTCAGGCGCTTCCGCCTTGCAGGGATCGCACCAGGAGGCCCAGAAGTTAACCAGTACAGGCTTGTCCCGCTCTCCCCCTACGTGATAAGTGGTTCCATCGAATCCCTCCAGAGCGAAGGATGGTGACATAGAGCCCGGCTTCGGTGCTCCTTCAGCGATCGCAGTCCCTAAGGTTTTTGCTCCTTTAGGCTGCGAAGCCTCGTTGCCGCCCGAAAGAAACGAGAACAGACCCGTTCCGTAATTTTGGTATAACGCAATCCCAAGCAGGATAAGCAGGAGCGCGAGTATCGATACATTTTTTTTCATGTTTTTTCTTCCTTTGCTCGATGTGGTCGTTATCTGGCCTAAAGCAAGAAATAATATATGTTATTGTACCCTTTTTTCGTATTTTGTACCAAACCGATTGAATGAGGTGAACCTTCTTAAATGAACGATTACGATCATAAGCTTTTTCCAACTTCCAATTGGGTTATCCTGCCCTCCGTCTATTTGCAGCTTGAAAAAGATAGCCTTACCCGTTATCCACAAGAGGCCTGCGGCATTCTGCTTGGCGAGGCTACAGCCGCTTCAGCCGTTATTGACGATTATGTACCGCTTAACAATACATCCTCGCAGCCAGAGCAGCATTTTTCGCTGGAGCCGCGGGAATGGGTCAAGTACTGCTATCATCCGAGGCTGCTGGGACTATTTCATAGCCATCCTACAGCTCCTCCGTATCCATCGCAAACCGATCTCCTGCAGCTGCCCTTGTTTGCCGACCTCCTGAAACTGTATGTCATTGGCTCTTGTGAGGGTAAAAGACCGGGGGCGAATGCACGGCCTGATTTTACGATGCAAGGGTATTACATCATCCGTGATCAGCGGGGATTATTCGCTTTAAGCAAAGCTGAACTCGTTCAAGTATAGCGCAAAATAGTAACAAGCGAAAGTAACTTGCGATTAGAAAGCATGACGTTTGACTGTATAGTTGCGTTTCAGGTATCATTATTTCTAGAAACAAATATATACTAATATCCTTAGGATAGAGGTGGGCCTATGGGGATGATGAAACTATACAGAATTGGCGAATTAGCCAAAGCCGCCAGCGTAAGTGAGAGAACGATTGATTATTACACCAAGCTCAAGCTCATTACACCGGAGACGCGAACACAGAAAAATTATCGCCTGTACAGTCCTGAAACTTTAAATCGATTGAAACGTATTAATGAATTAAAACAAGAGAAGTATACATTAGGAGAAATTCGCTCGATGCTGGAATTGTGGAATAAAGTGAGCCACGAGGAACAGGTTACCGAGAAATTGACCTCCCTTGAAATCCATATGCAAAGATTGGAACGGGAAGTCAAAGAGCTGGAACCGCTCATTTCCAATTTGAAGCCAGGTCAGGCCAAAAAGATGTTCTCTAGTTTAATGCCAAAGAGTCTTGCCTGCATCGATGCACTATATCTTCTGATTAATCAAGGGCCTTTTACCTAAACCACGAGTCGACGCAATGACTGAGATTCATCATATCCAACAACGATACTACATTTCATAGGGGGAATATTTTTCGATGAATTCTAATACGATTTTTTTGCTGCTTCTCCTAGCGATTGGCCTTTCATTCTGGGCACAATTCAAAGTGAAGGGAACGTTTAAGCGCTATTCCAAAGTTCCCAGCACGTACGGCCTCACCGGACATGATGCCGCCCGACGCATGCTGGATGCCAATGGACTGTACGATGTCCCAATTGAACCCGTACGCGGAAGCCTGACAGACCACTATGATCCAACCAAGCGCGTTGTCCGACTGTCGGAGCCTGTCTATTTTGAAAACTCTATTTCTGCTGTTGCCGTAGCTTGTCACGAGGTAGGTCATGCGATTCAGCACAAGGAATCTTATTCCATGCTCGTGCTGCGTCACAAAATGTTTCCCATCGTCAATCTGACTTCGCGGATTTCTCCCTTCCTCATTCTTGCCGGCTTCTTATTCGGCTTATTCAATCTGGCCGGAATTGGCGTTGCTTTCTTCTCCCTGGCTGTGCTGTTTCAACTGGTTACTTTGCCTGTCGAATTCGATGCGACCAACCGGGCTCGCCGAGGCATGCTCAGCATGGGTCTAGTTTCGCAGAATGAAGAACAGCAGGTGGGCAAGGTTCTTAATGCAGCCGCATTAACCTATGTGGCCGCAGCGTTGATTTCCCTGCTTGAACTGTTCAGATTCGTTCTAATTTTGCTGGAGAGCCGCAATCAGAATTAATTGCATAGCTTTTAACAAGCGCATTCGCTACGGAGAATAATCGTATGAGACGATGATTCTCCGTTTTTTTGTATGTATGCCTGTCTCTTCTCCGTCTCCACATGAGTTAATTTGTCTAAATCATTATAAAGCCATAAAAAAACACCGCCAGTATTAATTTGGCGGTGTGTCGGGCTGCAGCCCAAAATATTCTAGCAGAAATATGCGGAATGATTGCGCGACCAGCGGCAGCTTATCATCGGTTCGGTGAATAAGTCCAATCGTTCTCGTTATTTTGGGCGTTGAAATGCGAACCCTGGCAGGCTGCAGAGAGAAGCTCTGAAATAGCGCTACCTCCGGAAGCAGGCTTACGCCCATTCCGGCAGCGACAAGACCGCGAATCGTGTCCGTCTCCTCCCCTTCAAAAGCGACTTTCGGGGTAAATCCAGCTTCTAGACAAGCATGCCACACAATGGGTCTTAATGAATAGCCTTTGCTGAATAGTATAAATTTATCATCCTTCAATTGATTGAGTTTAATGCTCTGCTCGTTAGCGAGCGGATGTCCTGGCGGTAATACAGCTACCAAATCTTCCGTCAAAACGACATTGCCAGCAACCTGATTATGATTCTCCGGGAAAGGAGATATAAAGGCCAGATCCACTTCGGCCGATACAACATCGCGAATGAGTGTCGGGTACATCCCTTGCTTAAACCGGAATTTTACATTGGGATATAGCTTACGGAATTCGGCAACTACACTCGGAATAACATGAACACCCAGGCTATGTGGAAAACCGAGACGAATTTCGCCTTGCTCCGGGTCAATAAACTCGTGAACTTCATTTACGGCGCGATCCAAATCCTTGAGGATCGTCTCCACCCGGCTGCAGAACAGCTGTCCTACCGCTGTCAGATGCAGATTCCTGCCCTTTTGCATGAATAAGTCGACGCCAAGCTCCTGCTCCAATTGGTGAATTTGCCTGCTTACAGCGGATTGGGCCACATGAAGCTCTTCAGCCGCCTGGGTAACATGCTCCTTTTTCGCCACCTTCACAAAGTATTGCAGTTGTCTTAATTCCACGAATCTGATCGCTCCATTTCGATTCCTGTCATACCCATATGGGTGACTTGCCATCATATTTGATCTAACATAACTTTACCATTTACTCTCAAGCGGTTCAACGTCGTTTTAATAGCCGAATAATTAATCCGTAGATGAAGAAGCCGCCGATGAGGCCGCCAAGATGGGCAACCCAATTGATCTGGGGAACGAGGAACGAGAAGACAATCCCGATCATGAGCAGACTGTACAGCGTCTTGCGCGAAGCTTCATCCATCAACTGCCGCTGAAGCAGCGCCACATAGAGGAAGGCTCCATAGATACCGTAAATGGCTCCCGAAGCTCCCACAGAAACGTGCAGCTCAGTGGAATGCTGATAGACCCCCATCGTTAACAGATTGCCGACAATTCCGCTCCCTATATAAAGCAGGACATATCGCCATGAGCCAAGCAGCCGCTCCATCGGCGGCGTAAAGATGAGAATCCCGAAGCTGTTAGAGAACAAATGACCGAAATCACCGTGCAAGAATATCGAAGCAATATAGCGCCACCATTGGCTGGCGTAAGGCTGAGCGTTAGTCATCGCCCCGTAATCGAGGATAGCGCCGACGGTTCTTCCTTTTAAGGCAAATAAAATAAACATCACAATATTAGCGGCGAGAATAAGGCAGGTAACCGGGTACGATTTCAAGTAGGTTCTCCAATTCTCGTAACGAATAAATATCATACGATCCAAACCTTTCTTCCTAATGTTGGACAATCTCTTTCTAAAAAGATTATAATTAAAATTAGGTCTATTCACAAAATTGTTTAGGAGGAGATACATTTGGCACAAGAACGTACAAGTGCAGCAACATTTAAAGGCAATCCAATTACTCTGGTAGGTCCTGAGCTGAAGGTTGGCGACACAGCTCCCGACTTCCGGTTAAGCAAAAATTTGCTCGAAGAAGCAACCCTTCAGGACTTCGCAGGCAAAATCAAGCTGATCAGTGTCGTCCCCTCCTTGGACACAGGCGTATGCGACGCACAGACTCGCCGCTTCAACGAAGAAGCAGCCAGCCTTGGCGACGACGTCGTAATCCTGACGGTAAGCGCGGATCTTCCATTCGCTCAAGCTCGCTGGTGCGGTGCTGCTGGCGTAGACCGCGTAGTTACGTTGTCGGATTACAAGGACAATTCCTTCGGGCAAGCCTACGGCGTGCTGATTAAGGAATTCAAATTGGATCAACGCTCCGTTTTCGTCATCGACAAAGATAACAAAATCACTTATGTTGAATACTTAAACGAAATGACCGAGCATCCGAACTACGACAATGCAGTAGCTGCGGTTAAAGCACTTTTGTCCTAAGCCCTTAGAATATGCTGAATAACAAAAGCGAGTAGGAGGCCATGCCTCCCTGCTCGCTTTTGTCTTCTTATGAACTTACTTTATAAGCCCCCAGCTTCTTATCCAGCGCGGCAAAGAGATTAAGGATGTTGCGGTAATTGCTGCCCAAATCACCCATTGAACCGCGGGTCGCCGAGTAAATATCCACGGCACTGCGAAGCGGCCCTGTAGACACGATCGATACGGTGATATCCATCGTGCGTCCCAAAGCGGTTTTTTTCTCCAGTGTAATTTCACCGACGGACTGAACCTCGTGAAGCACTTTATAGCCTGGAATTTTCTTTAACGTGGAGGAGACTTCCTCCCAAATTTTATCCTTGGACAATTGATAATACCTTGTTTTCATTTCCGGCATTTTCGCGCGGTCACTTGTACCTTCCTGGCTGCGGAATATGCCGATGAGCGTTCTTTTAATTGACACTCTACTTCCTCCTTCGCTACTCGTCACGAGACATCAGGTGTATGTACTACATTAGTATCTAGTTTAACATTGTTACGTAACAAACAAAAGCAAAGTCATCATACAACTGGTAAAAAACAACGACAAAAAAGCACCCTGCCCCTTTAGTCAATAAAGGGCACAAGGTGCTGTCCAGCTTGAATTATGTAGACCCGCCTATGCCGTCCGGTTACACTGCCTCGAACCTGCATTAGCAGGTGGGTGACCGCAGCAGCGCCTTTGAAGTCCCCTTATCATAGGTGATAGGGCCTTTCAGCAGCGTTACAATGTAAGTCTCCCTGGACATTGTCATTGGTTCAAAACAACATGGAACCGAAACGCACATCGCAGGACGTAAACCTATTATAGTCCTTCTAGTTCTAAATGTAAACCTAATATAATGCGATCATAAAAATTGTATAATCTTAATATCACTGGCTAGGATTTGTTATTCTCCTTGTCCTTGCCGGCTTCTTCCTCATGCACGGCGCGCTCATTGCTGTCGTTGCCGTCCGGGAGCCCAAACAGGCTATCCTCACGGCTATCCAGCTTCTCTTCGGCTCCATCTTCGCCGTCGGAATCCTCTTGACCGTCTTCCTTACCCGCTTCTTTCTGACGCATCTTCTCTACCTTCTCCTGGAGCTTATTGTAGCTCACATTGAAATTGTAGAAGGCGACAAACGCTGTAAGCGTTCCGAAGCCGAACAGGATCAGCCAGGTAAAGCGCATCGTAATGAAACCAAGCGCGATGACGCAAAGCACCGTCGATAATACGCGGAACGGCCGAAGAATCGTCAGCAGAATCGCATTTTTAATCAAAAGCGTAGTTTTCAAATGATAATGAGAAACCAGCGAAAAGAAATTAAACAAGGAAACCGAAAGCAAAATCAAGAAAATCAGCATAATGATGCCGATGATTTGCATGTTAGCGAATTGCTTCATGTATACGTTATAGTCGACAATCATGACGATAATCAATAACGTATAGAAGATCCCGCCGATCATGCTCTGCTTGTAGTTCTCTTTGTATCCTTTAAAGTACACCTTAATGACGCTTACATCCGTGTCGCCCATCACCCATTTGCGTGTCACAGAGAACAAGGCCGCCGTCGCCGGGAACAGTGTAAACGGTGCCAATATGGCTAAAATCCAGGCGATTTGAATCCACATCTCGATGTCCGGACTTAACAATCCCGTAAGCACGAAAAACAGAAAAGGCGACGAACAGAGCAGCCAGAGCAAATTACTGCCCGATATTCTCATGATCCACTCGGTTATTTTGTAGAAACCGCTCATTAGTCCTTTGTATTCCAAAAAAAAATCTCCCTCCAGTAAGGTTTATGTCTATAAATAATACTATACATGATTAAATGAGCTCTATCCAGCGCCTATTTTGACATGTTCTAGGTAAGCGTCTAATCTCGTTAAGCAATTACACCATAGTATATACCGTAACTTCAAAAACAACACTTTAAGGAGGTTATCTCATGTCCAATGTAGGCCCAGGATATGGCGGTTTCTGGACTTCCACAGGTACAATTTTGGTATTGTTCATTCTGCTCGTTATTGTGAGCCGTTCCATTCTGTACTAGTCCCAAATATAAGAAGACGGAGCGCTCAGGGGCGCTTCGTCTTCTTAGTCATGCAATCTATGCAATTAATTGTCAAACGAAGGGTTGTCGTTGCGTCTAGGCGGTCTGCGATCTCCACCGCTGCTCGCTGGACGCGGCTTGCGATCCGAGGAAGAACGGTAGGAATCCCGTCCGCCGTCTCTATTGTAGCCGCCCTTGCTGCCATAGCCTCCACGGCCTCCGCCCTCGCGGTTGTCCCTGCGGTAACCGCCGCCACCGCTGCGATTGCCGTAGCCATACGGCTTGCGTCCGCTGGAGCGAATGTCCGGATTGCGGCGTTTTACGCGGATCGGTTCTTCCGGAGTCAATTCGATATTCGCTTTATCTGCCTTGTCCCCTGTAATGAGCTTAAACGCGGCTGCAAGCAAATTGACTGAATCGTATTGCTCCAGGAGCTGAATGGCAATTCCTTTATATTCGTTCAGCTCGCCTGCTTCAACAAGCTCAAGCAGACGCTCTGCCGTGATGCGTTGTTTCCCTTCAATCGCTTCCGCAATGGACGGCAATGGTTTGCGGGCGATCTTCTGGCGGGTAATCCGCTCGATGAAGTGAAGATGATCGATTTCCCGCGGCGTAACGAACGACCAGGCTACGCCTTCCTTGCCCGCACGCCCCGTACGGCCGATACGGTGTACATAGCTTTCCGGATCCTGAGGCAGATCGAAATTGACGACGTGAGTTACGCCCGATACGTCGAGTCCACGCGCTGCTACGTCCGTAGCGACAAGAACATCGATGCTGCCGTCCCGGAACTTGCGCATCACGTTGTCCCGCTGATTCTGGGACAGATCGCCATGGAGGCCATCGGCGGAATATCCGCGTTTTTGCAGTGCCTCTGCCAGCTCGTCAACACGGCGTTTTGTCCGCCCAAATACGATGGCAAGCTCTGGAGACTCCATATCCAACAAACGGGTAAGCGCGTCAAATTTCTGGCGTTCATGCACTTCGATATAAGCCTGGTCAATCAGCGGTGCGCTAACTTGCTTTGGAATGACAGAGACATGCTCCGGATTTTTAAGAAATTGCTGGGCAAGCTTCTGGATATTTGCTGGCATTGTAGCGGAAAATAGCATTGTTTGGCGCTCTTCGGGGACAAGCTTCAGAATCGACTGAATATCCTCCATGAAGCCCATATCCAACATTTCATCGGCTTCATCCAGTACAACAGTCTGTACATCGTCAAGCTTAATCGTCTTACGATTAATGTGGTCTAGCAAGCGGCCAGGGGTACCGATAATGATTTGAGGTCTCTTCTTCAATGCGCGAATTTGCCTTACAATGTCTTGCCCTCCGTAGATCGGCAAGGAGCGGATTCCTTTAAAGCGGGATAGCTTTCCGATTTCTTCAGCTACCTGAATAGCGAGTTCCCGGGTCGGGGTCATGATGAGCGCAACGATGCGATCCTCATTGGCTGGAATTTTGTTGATCAGCGGGAGACCGAACGCTGCCGTCTTCCCTGTTCCTGTCTGCGCTTGTCCGATCAGATCGCGACCTTCCATCGCATAAGGAATTGATTTGGTTTGAATCGGTGTTGCTTCTTCAAATCCGAGTTCTGTTATTGCTTGTAGAACTTTAGGCTCTAGGCCGAAATCTGCAAATGTGTTCAAAATATTCATACTCCTTCTATATAGTGGACATCCCACCATCTTGACTGTATTCTTAAGTAGCATTGGAACGTTTATAGGCTGTCCCATCAACCCATAAATTTTACATAGCGTACGGATTTTTAGACAAATTGCACGGATCGCTAATACATTCTTAACCATTTTCCATGGAAAAGGATACCTACTCAAGAATATCTCAAACATTATAGCACAAAACATGAAAAGAACACCAGCAAGCTGTTTGGCATATTTCTACATCCTCAAGAGGTGATTTTACGATGCTCAAAACAATCTGGAACAGCCTGGTTATCGTCTTCGGGGCGGCACTGATCGCGTCCGGCTTCAATCTGTTCCTCGTTCCTCATCACCTGCTTAGCGGCGGGGTTTCCGGTTTGTCCATGCTGACCGGTTACTTTACGCCCTTAAGTATCAGCGTCATGTATCTCGTGTACAACATACCTATTCTGATAGCCGGCCTGTTTTTGCTGGGACGGCGCTTCATCCTGCTCAGCATTCTTTCCGTCGGCGCGGTGACGTGGTTCATCGCCCTCATCCCCGTACGCAACATTCCGATTGCAGCGGATACTTTTCTATCCGCAGTCGTCGGAGGGGTGCTGGTCGGCATCGGCAGCGGAATATCGTTTCGCGCTGGCGGCTCCTCCGGCGGCTTTGATATCGTCGGCTCGATCATCACGAGATACCGCGATTTCCCAGTGGGAAGCGTCCTTGTGTCCATGAACGCCATCGTCATCCTGGCTATGGGGTATATCGAAGGCGACTGGAATCTGGCCTTGGCATCCATGGTATCTATTTATCTCAGCGGCAAGGTGGTCGATCTCCTACATGTCAGCCATATGAAAGTCACTTTGTTCATTATCACGGACAAGACCGAAGAATTGCTAAGCAAGCTTTTGAAGCTGCCCCGCGGTGTAACTCTTATTAAAACGCAAGGGGCTTTCTCTCACAAGGAGAAGGATATGCTGATGACTGTGACGACCCGCTATGAGCTGACAGAGCTCAGAAACATTATAAAAAAGACTGATCCGACAGCCTTTGTCAACATCGTGGAAACCGTAGGCGTCATGGGCTCGTTTCGCAAAAAGTAATTTTTCCCAGCCGCCTGTCCGCCGTGCCAAATTATATCGCGTTATGTTATAATGAATTATGCGCGGTTCCTTCGTCAATTTCATAGGATTTCAGCTTTACCCGATTTCACAGGCTTTGTGCTTTTCCGTTTAAGAATGATTCCTATATGAATGATTCTAGGAGGAAAGGGTGATTGATGTGGAAATGGAAACGGTAAAACTGGCACAAATCGTCATGAAGTGGTTCCCCGATATGCTGCCCTTCTTTAATGAGAAGGAGCTTGACTCCATGATCATCCTCCGGGACGGTATGAGCTTCTTGGAACCGAATGATGCAATGGAGATTATTCAATTTAGTATTTGTGAGCTTCAAGATACTAATTTGCTTCATTAATATGAGCTCCTGCGAGCTTCAGCTGCATAGCAATACCCAGGCCGCTTTCTTTTGTCTTGGCAGAAGAAGCGGCCTTTTTTCGGCGCTTTTCAATGATTCGGGTTTCAACAAGGGAAACTTGTGTTAAAAGAGTAAGGCCGCGGTTCGAATTTTCGCAAACAATAACAAATCTGTTTATTATGAACAGCAAACATCCTATATAATCATCTTAGAACGTGTATCTTATGGGGAGAGAATACGATGAACATCATTTGGACTATTTTACTGCTAGCTTTGAGTACAGGTAGCGGCGGGGAAAATACCCCGGCTCACACGGAAGCTTCATACGGCAAGATGCCCAGCATTCTGCAATCATCCTATCATACCTTTATGGCCAATGCCGCTGAGGGACGGCTCAACGATCCGCTCCCGCCTTCAATGCTCGCGGTGAATCCTCAAGTGGAAGCTCCTATTGTAAAAGGAATTTACGTTACGGCATATAGCGCAGGCGGTGCCCGCATGGAGCAGCTTATTGATTTGTTAGACAGCACCGAATTAAATTCCATGGTCATTGACCTGAAGGATGATACGGGCTACATAACTTATAAGACGGATAACCCGAAGCTTCAGGAGCTAGGCAAGCCACAGCCATTCATTCGCGATATCGATGCGTTGATGGCCCGGTTGGATAAGCATGAGATTTACCCTATTGCTCGCGTTGTCGTTTTTAAGGATAGCATTCTTGCAAAGAAGCATCCGGAATATTCATTCGTACATAGCGATGGCTCCGTCTGGAGTAATGGCAAAGGAGAGGCCTTCGTCAATCCGTACAGCAAGGAAGTATGGGATTATAACCTTGAAATAGCCAAAGAAGCTGCCAAGCTCGGATTTAAAGAAATCCAGTTTGATTATGTTCGTTTTCCGGAAGGGTTTGAGAAACGAGCAGATGCTTTAAAATATCACAAGGATGAACGAAGCCGCGTAGATGCCGTAACCTCCTTCGTCAAATATGCCAAAGAGGAGCTGGAGCCGCTTGGCGTCAAGGTATCTGTCGACATCTTCGGTTATGCTGCTTCTGTCCCTGCCGCCGAGGGGATCGGCCAGGATTTTGTAAAGATCTCGGAAAATGTAGACATTATCTGTCCGATGATCTACCCGAGCCATTATACAACCGGGTGGTTCAATGCCAAGGATCCGGATAAAGCTCCCTACCAAACCATTAAAGGAGCAACGATCGATACGAAGAAAAAACTTGAGCCGTTGGGAGAGAATCAACCTTTGATCCGGCCATGGATTCAGGATTTTACAGCAAGCTGGCTCGGCAAAGGCCACTATACCAAATATGGCAAGCATGAGATCGAGGAGCAAATTCGCGCGCTCAAGGAATTGAATGTCGATGAATATCTGCTCTGGAACGCATCCAATAGATATACATCTGGTGTAACATACAAATAAATGCCATCCGACGTGGCCCGGGCGATTGCCCGGGTTTTGGTTTGGTCGTGATAAGGAATGCATTAGGTCAGACTAAAATATCCATGATCATCACGCTGATCTCTCTTCCGCTCAATGTCGGAGCCGGATATGTGCTTATTTTCGGCAAGCTCGGCTTCCCTAGACTAGGAGGCATCGGCTCCGGGATTGCCACAGCTTTTGCTTACTGGTGCATTTTTCTGATCTCCGTGTTCATTGCTCATAAGGTCGAACCGTTTGCCTCATTCGGCGTGTTCCGCAAATGGTACGGAGTATCGCTGGCAAAATGGAAGGAGTCAATGAAGCTTGGCGTACCCATCGGATTCGCAATTTTTTTCGAAACCGCAGTGTTTGCCGCCGTTACGCTGCTGATGAGCCGCTTCGATACGCTGACGATCGCCGCGCACCAGGCAGCGCTGAACTTTTCCAGTACTTTGTACATGATTCCGCTCAGTATTTGCATGGCATTGACAATTCTGGTCGGCTATGAAACCGGAGCTTCGCGACTAAAGGATGCCAAGCAATATTCCTTCATCGGGATTGGAACCGCCGCGGCTCTATCCATTGCCACCGCATTGATCATTATGCTCTTCCGCCAAAATGTGGCGCAAATCTACTCCGGCGAACAAGAAGTCGTGCAATTAATTATGCATTTCTTGATTTTCGCAATTTTCTTCCAGTTATCCGATGCCATTGCTACACCGATTCAAGGTGCACTGCGCGGTTATAAGGACGTCAATCCTGCATTCTGGATTACCTTGCTGGCCTTCTGGGTCATCGGCTTGCCGCTGGGACACGTGTTGGCAAATTACACCCAACAAGGCGCCTACGGATATTGGGTCGGCCTGATTTCGGGACTTGCAGTCGCTGCTGTGCTGCTTGCCTGGCGTTTACTCGCCGTCCAGCGACAATTTGCCAAGCAGGCGCTTCAGCCCAAATCCAACTAAATACCGGGAAAAAGCAATAGAAATCTTAACAAAAAGGGAAATCCATTAGATGATTGCCATCTGGATTTCCCTTTTGCATTCCTATTTAGTATTCGGTATATCGTTTATTGACAACCCTACGCCAGCAGCTATTACTGGGAAAGACGGGAAGCGAGCTCATACAAGCTCATATCGAATGTTTTCTTCGTCGAGACGACCTTCTCAATATCGGTCAGAATCATTTCTCCGCCAATCATGCCGCAGGCTTTATTCGATTCGCCTTCGATCAGCTTGCGCACCGCAAAATCCCCTAGGCGGCTCGCAAGGTTGCGGTCGAACGGAGTAGGCGAACCCCCGCGTTGAATGTGGCCAAGAACCGTTGCACGCGGCTCAAGAGATGGTTGACGCTCTTTAATCGCTTTAACGACTTCTTCTCCCGAACCTACGCCCTCTGCTACGATAACGATGCTATGTCTCTTGCCGTTATCAAAATTCGTTCTCATCCGGTCGGCAACCTCATTCAAATCAAAAGGTACTTCCGGCACAAGAATCGTCTCTGCCCCGGCAGCCAATCCCGCATGCAGAGCAATATCCCCGGAATGGCGTCCCATGACTTCTACGACAGACGCTCGCTCATGGGATGACATCGTATCCCGCAATTTATTAACTGCGTCAACAACAATGCCTACCGCTGTATCAAAACCGATCGTATAGTCGGTAAAAGAAACGTCATTATCAATGGTTCCCGGAAGACCCATCGTTTTGATTCCTAACTTGCTAAGCTTCTCCGCTCCTTGATAAGAGCCGTCGCCGCCAATGACGACCAGACCGTCGATGCCGCGATCACGTAAAATTTGAGCACCTTTTTGCTGGCCCTCCGACGTCTTGAACTCCGCACAACGAGCCGATTGAAGAATCGTTCCCCCGCGCTGGATAATATCGCCTACGCTTCTAAGATCCATGGAGAAGATGTCATTATTGAGCAGTCCCTGATACCCCCGTTGAATCCCAAATACTTCGAGACCGTAGTACAATCCACTGCGCACAACTGCGCGTACGGCTGCGTTCATCCCTTGGGAGTCTCCACCACTGGTGAGAACTGCGATTTTTTTAACTGCTGACATAATGATTCCTCCTAAAAGTTTTGTGAAGCAAAACTTACTTCGTTAGCATACGCTTGTTTTGTGAAGCAAAACTTGCCCCGTAAGCATTCGCTCTTGTTTTGTGAAGCAAAATTTGCTCCGTAATCACTAACTACATTTTTGCAAATAACTTGCTATTTCAAACGTTTGCGGATCCAGCGGCTGTTTACAAAGAAGAATAACCGCATAAGCGAGCTTCTTCTCATTAATTGCTTGGAAACCCCTCGAATCTCCTGCTGCTCACTGACTTTGGGGTCGGACAGATACAAAGCCAGCAGCCCTTCGATAATCATCACATGAAATGACGAAGCCGGCAGAACGGCAACATCCCTGCGAGCCTCGTCCACCATAAATACGATCCGTTGAAGCATGGTCTCTTTATTATCGTAATAGCTGCAGAAATTCAAATCTCCGCCAATTTCATCTTCTGCCTGATCAATCAAATAGTCAAGCATAATATGTAGTCCGCACACATAGGGAAAATAAGCATCCTGGATCACCCGAGCGCTTGTCTCATTCAGATGCTCATCGCTCGCCGACAGAAACAGCATAAATACACCGAGGGTCGAGCCCGTTGCCGCCGCAAACTCGTTCCATTTCAATTGCGGCGTTCGTGACTGATGAAGCTCCCACCATTCCAGGAGAGCAGCTTCGCGCAGACTGGGGTGGATATGCTTGTACACCTGCAAATCCGTATACAGCTGCACCAGCTCGGTAATAAACGGCTGAGCGGCGGAATATCCGGGCAGCTTGCGAATTTGGTCATGACAAGTCAATACGAGGCGGTGCAAATAGCCCCCATCCTCGCGTTCCTCCCGAAGTGCATAATAATCAGCCAATTCGGCCTGCGGATCAATAGCGTCCAGCATGCTTTGATGGAGCAGGCGGAAATCGCCCTCATCCATCGATGTACTGCGGTCACAAAGATTATCCAAATAATCACTGATCGTTTGAAATGCTACGATTAAAGGGATCAGAATATGACGCTTCGGCAAATTAGCGGCCGCATAAACAGCGCCCCCTTGACAGTGGAACTCCTTCGTCTCGATACTGGCAAGCGCTTGTCTTCTTAGCTCAGGGTCGGGGATTAATCCCGCTTCCCTCTTCCAGCCGTTAAGCTCCTTGCGCACATCGGGCAAAATGAACTTGTACACTCGGCTCATCAACCTGATCGGCTCTCGGGGAAACTGATTTCGGCTTTGCTTAAGTTCAATCAATGGCCTGCCTCCACTAGGTAGTTGGTTGTTTAAACAGCGAGATTTAAAACCAGTCTATATTATAATATGATCCCTCTCTTTGCACAAATTAACTAAATCACAGGTGACTTTTTGCCGTAGGCTCATCCTGCGAGATACGGTACCAAATTTGAAGGTCATGGATTTGACTCGCTAATTCGGCGATTTCACCGTTGATTTGACAGCTTTTCTCAAAATCATTCTCATTCCCCATCTCCGACAGTTTCCGCTCGATTAAACGTTCTAACACCATGACCTTTGTTGGTATCCGCCCTCGAATACTCTCCCAACTCTCGATCATCGCCAATCTTTCTTCGATATGGTAGGCTTCAAATGGTCGATCCAGAGACGGCACATGGATATCCAATCTTTCATCATATACAAAACAGGAATGATACATGCTGATCCCCCAATCGACAGTATATTGTTACGCTATATTATAACTAATTTAATATGCTAAAAAAACTTATTTTAGATACGGTTATGATATACTATCCATGTTGTATGTCAACAAAGAAGCTTGTACCTAATAATATATCTTGAACGGAGTCTAGATCGACAATGAAATCACAAAACTTGGCTCGCTCCGAAGTATCCTGGCTTAGGGCTCTTATTTTTACCATTTACGGAACGAGTGCGCTGGTTGCCTCTTACTTCCCTCTCTTCTATGCAGATCTCGGATTTTCCAGGACGCAAATCGGCTATATTTACGCGGTCGGACCGATGATCTCATTAATATCCAATCTACTGTGGAGCTATGCCAGCGACCGGTACCGCACCATAAAAAAAATATTATTTATCCTGCTTGCAGGACAAATTTTGATGTCATTCTTCCTTTCGATGTCCACCCAATTTTCGGTTATCATGCTTATCATTACGCTGTATTATTCTTTTTTCTATCCCGTGCTTCCGTTGACCGATTCGATCGCAATCTCGACGGCAAATCGCCATAACAAGAACTTTCTTTCAATCCGTATCTTCGGTTCGATCGGGTTTGCTATTTTTGCCCTGCTGATCGGTTATGTGCTCTCTGCGATACCTTCTATCTCGACGATGGGCGTATCGATGATCATAGCGGGTACGGCGCTGTTCTTTACATTATTCATTAAAGACCAAGCGACCAGCGTGGCGAAAGTTAGTTTTTCCGGTATTTTGTCGATTCTTAAGCAAAAAGAGCTGCTATGGTTTTTGGGCTGCGTGTTTTGCCTGGCCATAGGCATGAGGATGAACGATGCTTTTCTGTCCATTACTTTACATGATCTTGGAGCCGGCGAGGATTTAATCGGCTGGGCCATGCTCCTGTCGGCCTTCTCGGAAATACCGATCTTCCTGCTTCTGACCAGGTACGGCGGAAACTTCAAGGAGCTGCCGCTGCTCCTGTTCGCAAGCCTCATGTTTGCCTTAAGATTCATGCTGGTAGGATTATCGGATTCGGCAACCGGGGTTTTGCTTATCCAAATGATGCATGGCATCTCCTTCGGTATATTCTATGTTACCGCCATACGTATGCTCTCTCGCCTCATCCCCGTCCAATTCCAGGCAACTGGGCTGGCCCTGTTCACGGTCATGTGGTCCAGCTTGTCGGGCCTGTTCAGCGGAGCCGTTGGAGGTATGGTGTTCGAGCATTTCGGCAGGGAAAATTTCTATTTTGTAGCGATGGGCACGTCTTTACTTGCCTTCATCGGCTTTGCAAGCCGCTATTTATACAGAGCCAAGCCGCAGCCGCAAAGTAATGAGTCCGCGTCCAAATATGAATAAAGCGAATTCTGTTCAAAGGCTATAAGATACGATATAATTAAGAGCAGATTATAGTACCTAGTATTAATAGAGATGAAGGTGGGATATTATGGATTTTAATCAATTCCGGGACATCGTTATTACCCGCCGAAGCATACGGGACTTTACGGAAGAGCCTGTTGCGGTATCGGATATCGAAGAAATTATCGATTGCGCCCGTTATGCACCTAGCGATACGAACTCACAAACCTGGGAATTCATTGCGGTTGTCAATAAAGAGAAGATCAAGCATATTGAGGATTTTACCTGGGAGAAGCTGCGTGAAATTGCTGAGCGTGCCGAAGGGGAGGGTCTGGCCAGAGAAGCCAAGCTGCTCGTCAAATCCTTTGGGCCCTATGCTACTGCATTCTCAGGAGCGCCAGTACTGATCGTCTGTCTCGCTACGCCGTACACCTCAAAATTCAGGGAGCGGATCTTCGACCCGATTTCCTTTGTAGCGCCTGAAGTATGGACGGAGGAAGGCTTGAAGAGCAGTTGTCTCGCCACGCAAAACTTAATGCTCGCTGCCCACGCGAAAGGACTTGCGACTTGTCCCATGACAGGCCCTGTACTACTGGCGGAGGACAAGCTTCGCGAATATCTTGATATCCCGGACGACCGGGTAGTGAACATGGTCATTGCGCTGGGTCACCCTGCAATATCACCTAAGGCGACTCCGCGTAAGGAAGTCGCGGATATACTTAAAATCGTAGGATAAGAATACGTCTATCAAATCTTCAGCATAGTTGTAAGCTTATAGATTCCGTAATTGGTAACGGACTGAACAGGGGGCGACATCCTGTTCAGTCCGTTATTTTAGTCCAGCTATTTACACTTCTTATAATCGTCCATAGGCACGGAGCGTCAAAAGACGGTTTACCGTCAAGTATCCCCGCCACTCCTGCTCTGAGGCTGTACTGACAGCCGGCCATGAAATCGGCCACCCGCCGTCAGGCTGCTGCTGCAGCTGAAGCTCGTCCAGATGCAGCTCTACTTCGTCCTTCGTAACAAAGCGATGTGCATAGCTTGCTGGAGTAGGGGCGTAATCGAGCACCTTCTGTACATACCCATCGGCATGCGGATTTCGCTCAATAACCCCCGGAGAGGTAAGCCATTCATCAAGCACAGCATAGAGCTTGGCTGCTCTCGCAGAGTCCGGTGCATGGGCTAAAAAAACATCCCACTGCTCTCCATCGTGAAAATCGCCAGGACGGCTATTCTCTAAAGTCTGCCACAAAAAATCCAGATGAGCTTGGAACCAATCCAGATCCCATAATCGCTCGCGCAGCGGACTGCCTAACAGCATGCCCACGATCTTTCCGGTCGGATTCAAGGCAGGAATTCCGTCTGCTTCCGTTGCCCACCAGGGAGCATGCGCATAACGGTTGACGGCGGTCGTTGCCCGCGGCAGACCTCCGCCGGGAAGTGTCAGCTTTTTCAAATAGGCTAGAAGCGCCGGAACCAGCTCCGAACCCCATCCGTCGACCTCCTGCAGCAGCGAGATCGCCATTTCCGTTGTCACCGGCTGGCTATCCGGACAGCGCATATCCGGCTCAAGAGCTTGGCCAAACCCACCGTCCTCATTTTGATACGGCCTGAGGCCGCGAATTACATCCTGTCTGGAACCATTTTCAAAGTGGTAAGCAAAGCGCATTCGATCCAGCAGGCGGGCACTGTTATAAATAAAGCTTCTTGCCCGGTCTAACGTTTCTTGGCCTTTCAGAAGATCACTCATGTCCCTTCTCCTCCCTATCGCTTTGATTCGAAATAGGCAATGGCTGCCCATTGTAACGCAAGATAGCGTGCCGATCTGGACTGTAAATCCGCTTTACGGCCTCGATAATTTCGTCTGGCGGGACTTCGCCTCGGCCGGCTCCAGATCAAGGAGGACATCCTCCACATTATACGGGCCTATCCGCCAGTGCCCGGTCACTACGCCTTGAAAGTCGCCGTCGATGAGTAAATACTGCAGCACTTCCAGACCTTTATATTTGATCTGTAGCTCATCAAGGTATGCCCTGACGAGGTAATCCGATCTATCCATCATATACACTCCTTGAGGGAGAGCCTCGCTAGAGCCGCCACTTCTTTTTATATGACCGCTAGAATCCTCATCGAGATCCTGCACAAGCATCCATCCCTTGCCAGCCCCTGGCAACTCGATGCACGCAAGAAGCTCACTAGACGTTAGACGGCTTAGCGCAGACTTGATCGCTTTTCCCGTTAACCCGCTCCAGCTTTTAATCTGCACCTCCGTAGCGAACACCATTGACTGGATGAAACGAACGATCACCTGATCGATCGCTTCCTGGCGGTTGTCCTCGCCAGCGGGCAGCGGGAACCATTCATTGGCAAACTCCAGCCACCCCGTATCCCAATCCCCGTCTGTCTGTTGTTCATAAAGTAAAAAAGCCGTGTGCAGCTCCTGTAGCGCCTTGCCGATTTCCTTCGCCGGGTATCCCAGTTCCTCTTTTAACTGCTCCTTGGACAGTCCTCCCGACTGCCGGATCGCATACATGATATCCTCATGAATCTGTTTATACACGGCAGGCTCTTTGCGAAAAGCCGTGGCGTACAGCTTCAGCTCCTCCTCCAGCACGTAAGCGATGCGTCCGCCCTGGAACCTGCCCTTCACGAGCCGGTGCCGCTCCCTTAGCCGGGATGCCATCTCCATGTCGTCATATTTCGTTCGATGTACCAGCCTCGGAGGATCGCCCGGCCGCGTAAAGTGCACGGGAGAGACAGGCTGCAATTGTTTGAACAAGGCGATATAAGCAGCTTCATCTTCTTCATGCTCTAACGGCTGCATCAGCCCTTGACGAAGCATTCTTTCCCTTATCATTTTTTCTCGCGACCATTTCATTGTAGCTGCCTCCATCCTTCTACCAGTTATGTATGATAGCGCTCCACCACTTGGCGGGCCCGCTCCAGAATATCCGCTCTCAAATGCTGGGGCTCCAGCACCTCTGCATCCATTCCAAGGCTGTAGAACAAGGAGACGGCCCAGTTCCACTCTGTTCTAGGGCAGTCGAAATCCACCTCCCAGGTCTCGTCTCCGATCTGCTTCACATGATGGCCCATATGAAAATCCTGCTCGACCAGGAGCGCCGCTTTATAGGTCAGCTTAACCCGGACACGAATCACTTCAGGCAGATCGTCGGTATCTGCTTTCTCTGCGGAATCCGCGGAATCCGCAGCTTCCGTAGCTTCTGCCGGCTCACAGATCCGTTGAACCTCATCCATCCGGTCAATCCGAAAGGTCCGCTTCTCGCGATGCTGCACCGAGTAGGCCTCACAGTACCAAAAGCCATGGGCGGCATAAATGCGAATCGGCTTTACTTCAAGATATCGGGAGCGATTTTGGGATCGATAATAAATCCGCAGCCACTCTTCCTGTGCAGCAGAATGCATCACCGCTGCTAAAAAAGGCGTCTTGTAGCGTCTGTCCGGCACCTCCAGCTCAACATAGCTCAGCAGCGGGCTTACTTCGGACAGCGTTCCCTCCGGGAGAACGGATCTGATTTTGTCCGTCACCGTCCATCTTGCCCGCTGGAATGGCCCATCCGCATACTTGGCCATCCCTTCGAGCGCCAGCAGCACGGTCATCGCTTCCTCCGCATCCAATTGAAGCGGCGGCACGGTGTACCCGTCCATCAAACGGTAACCGCCGCCGTGCCCGCTCTCTGCATAGAGGGGAACCCCCATTTCGGAAAGCGCCTGCATATCTCTCAGCACCGTTCGCCGAGATACCTCGAGCTTATCGGCCAAAGACTGTGCCGTCTCCGGCCGCTGCTGCAGCGCAAGGATAATCGCCAGCATTCGATCTATCTTTTTCATAGCGATATCGCCCCGATTCATTAACATCATAACAGGAGATCAGTGACAACTGCATGTCACCGAAGAAGATATACCAGCTACCACGCGAGCTGTTCTGCTACTCAGTACTACCTTCAGGCGGCCCCGCCGTTACGGGCTGGAACCAGCTGCAGCTGGTTAGTTTCAGCCAACCCCGCATGTTTATTCGACGGCTACGTATGGAAATTTCACGTAGAGGTTGCTGCCGTAGCCGGCTAGTCGACTCGAGTCAAATTCTGCCGGAACGCGGAACACTTCGCTTACGTCGGGCGCTGAGAACATTAAACACAAATGCGGCCCCTAAATGGGCCGCATTTCACGGCATTCCGAATGCAACATTTAAAAGATCGGAAGCGTTTAATTATAAAAATGTGCTCAATTAGGAGGACTTTGGATGAAAAAAGCGTTAGTATTAATACTTGCTATGCCACTTTTTCTTGTGGCCTGTTTAAGCTCAAACCAACACAATTTACAAAGTTGGGCATTTGATGTTGTGACATGGAACCATGAAGTATATAAAATTACAAATGAAGCCGTTACTGAAATTGATGGTGAAATTGGTACAATAAAAAAACATTCTACAAATGAATCCAGTGATCTACCGAATCTGTTTTCTAATAAGTACAAAAAAGGAACAAAATTGTTTAAAATTAAAAATGTCGAAACGAATAATTATATTGCAGTTCAAGATGATAGTATATACTATAAAGCAGAGAAAATGGAAGGGATGAAAACAGCAGCCGATTAAGGCTGCTGTTTTCATCCTGCTTAAAATGCCGAAAGCTCTACTATTTGCGGTTTTGAAAGAGGATGTTGACTTTGTAAATTTACAAATCCCTGATCAGAATCCCATCAACAAAAAAACACAGCCCATTAGAGAGCTGTGTCTTTCATATTTAAGCCTTCTTGAAACCAAACTTTATAAGTGATCCGTTAATACGGAAGGGTTCTTATAATTTGATTACGTTAGCGGCTTGAGGACCACGGTTACCGTCGGTGATTTCGAACTCAACGGCTTGGCCTTCTTCTAATGTTTTGAATCCGTCGCCTTGAATCGCGGAGAAATGCACGAATACGTCTTCGCCGCCTTCAACTTGAATGAAGCCATAGCCTTTTTCTGCGTTAAACCATTTAACTGTACCTTTCAAATGAACAACCTCCTAAAAATAATCGCCATCATTGACGAATATCCATATTATACTCCATGGTTTGAGACATTGCAACGTATCATTTGCCCAAGAGCGCAAGCATTTTTCGCGAAAGGCGCTCCCTGTGTTTTTATTTGCTTTCGGGCGAGGCGTGAGTTATCATTTTACATAAAAAATACAACTACTAATAAGCATGATCGGAGAACGACAAAGATGATCAAAAAACACGAAATATACAAAAGAGACAAATGGAATATGATGACTGTAGAGGTTCAAGGCAAGTATATCGTCCTTCGGGAAATTTCCGATCAATGGGGCGAGGAATCCCATACGTTTCTTAGCCGGCCTGCCCTCATGAACTGGGCTCAGAGCCGGTTCCCTAAAGAGGAGTTCGTCGGCAGGGAAGAAGAGTGGAACGACATCATGAATGCGTTTAAGCAAGTTTAGTACGCTTTATTACCTTTAAAAAGGAGACCCTACCAAACCCATGGACAGTTCAAACTACCTGATCTTTATCATTTCCGCATTCGCTCTCGGTATCGTGCTGATCCTGAGCAAGAATCAAGTACAGCCCAGAATCAGGCGCTGGCTCGCTATCTTCGCCAGTGTGATGATTGCCTTTGCGTTCGGTCTTATCATTTACAGTTTCCTGGCATAGTCAGCCTTGCATTCAGTGGGGCAGCAGAAAGCGGGATAGAGCAAACCATTTTCAAAGTCTGGAGCAGCTTCCGAGTACATTTCGGAGGTAATGGGGCATACTAGGACAATCTCTACAAGCAATCAGAGGGAGGTTCCTAGAATATGAAAAGCATTCCCCTGCTCCCCCTACTGCTGTCCTCCTCTATTCTAATGGCGGCTATACCCGGCGACATGGCCGGAACGGACACCCGGCCGGCGGCTTATCCAATTCAAAGGAGGATACCCATGACTACATTACCTAAACGTTCCGAAGTGCAGCCAGAGAACAGCTGGCAATTAGAAGACTTGTTCCCGAGCCAGAAAGATTGGGACACGGCTTATGAAGAGCTGAAGAAGCTGAAGAATAAAGCAGCAGATTACGAAGGCAAACTGAACACGCCCGCTAATGTCAAGGCGGTTTTCGCTCTGGAAGATGACCTTTCCTTGCAAATTGAGCGCTTATACGTGTATGCCCATCTGAATCACGATCAGGACACAACCAACCCTACATACCAGGCACTCGTCCAGAAGGCGAAGAAGCTTAGCGTCGAGGTGAGCGAAGCGCTGTCGTTCATCACTCCTGAAATTCTGGCTCTGCCCGAGCAGGAGCTGGATAACTACATTAACGATCCGCAGCTTGCCGATTATAAATTCACTTTGCAGGAAATCAAGCGCGAGAAAGCGCATGTGCTCAGCAAGACCGAAGAAGCCCTGCTCGCCCAGGTCGGCAATTTATCGCAGGCGCCGCAGCACATTTTCGGAATGATCAACAATGCCGATATGAAATTTCCTAAAATTAAAGACGAGCACGGCAAAGAGGTTGAATTAACCCATGGCAGCTATATCCAATTTCTCGAGAATCCGAATCGGGAAGTTCGCCAGCGGGCTTTTAAAGCCATTTACGAAACCTACGGCAAGCAAAAAAATACGATCGCCGCAACGCTTAGCGCCAATATTAACAAGAACATGTTCTACTCCCGGGTTCGCAAGTATCCTTCCGTGCTGGAAATGTCCCTGTACGGCGATAACATTCCGAAAGAAGTCTATACGAACCTGATTGATACGATTCACGAGAGTCTCCCGCTGCTCCAGCGCTATTTGAAGCTGCGGAAGAAGCTGCTCGGCGTTGATGAGCTGCATATGTACGACCTGTTTGCGCCGCTTGTCGAAGAATACAAATGGGACATTACTTATGACGAAGCAAAGGCCATGCTGCTAGAGGGGCTCAAGCCGCTCGGCGAGAACTATCTCCACGTGCTGCGTGAAGGCCTGAACAATCGCTGGATCGACGTATATGAGAATGAAGGAAAACGCACGGGAGCATACAGCTGGGGGGCTTACGGCACGCATCCATACGTGCTGCTGAACCACAAAAATAACCTGAACAGCATGTTCACGCTGGCGCATGAAATGGGTCACGCCCTGCATTCCTATTTCTCCGACGAGAACCTGAAATACCGGGACGCCCAATATACGATCTTCCTGGCTGAAGTAGCTTCGACGACGAATGAAGCGCTGCTCATGGATTATTTATTGAAAAAATCGACCGATCCAAAGCAGAAGCTCTACCTGCTCACCTACTATGCCGATCAATTCCGGACGACGGTATTCCGTCAAACGATGTTTGCCGAATTTGAGAAGCTGATTCACGAACGGGCAGAAGCCGGCGAATCTTTGACGCCGCAGGAGCTGTCCAAAATATACTACGATCTCAACGTGAAATATCACGGCCAAGAAATGACCGTCGATCAGGACATCGAAATGGAATGGGCACGGATTCCGCATTTCTACACCAGCTTCTACGTGTATAAATACGCTACCGGCTTTTCGGCAGCAACGAGCTTCTCCAAACAAATTCTCGAGGAAGGCCAGCCTGCCGTTGATCGCTATCTCGGCTTCCTGCAAAGCGGAGGCAGCGATTATTCCATCAATATCCTAAAGAAGGCTGGCGTCGACATGTCTTCGCCGGAGCCGATTCGCGAGGCGATGAGCGTATTCGAGCAATTAGTCGAGCAAATGGAGAATTTGACAAAATAAACACTCAACTAGAGTTAATAAATCCCTTGCCCTTTTGGGGTAAGGGATTTTACACTGTAATCAAGGAAGGTAGGTGCATGGTTCTATGAAAATTCAATGGTCTCTCATTCTTGCTCTCGTCTTCGCACTCATTACAGCGGTGTTCGCCGTGATCAACGTGGAGTCGGTTCAAGTGAACCTGCTATTTAATTCAGTACATATCCCGCTTATTCTGTTAATTCTGGGCTCAACCCTGCTCGGCGGCATCATCGTAGGCTCCTTCGGGATTTACCGCGGATACCGGCTGCAGAAGGAAGTCAAAATCCTGAACGCCAAGCTCGTGCAAATTCAAGATGCTACAGGATACGAATTCCCAGAGAACGGAAAATCAGATGCGGAGCAGCAGCCTGTCGAGGAAGAAGCCTCAAGCCCGAATGCATAAAACTTATTTAGGAGGCATGTATGAACATTCAACCAAACGAAGCCTATATGCTGGATTTTTTGACTAAGCTTCTAAAGACGCCAAGCCCTAGCGGATATACCCATCGGATCATGAAGCTGGTTGAAGCCGAAGCCAAAGCACTGGGCCTTCCCTTTGCGCAAAACGAAAAGGGGGGAGCGATCATTACCCTGAAAGGCAAGGATTCCTCACGGCGCATCGCTCTCAGCGCGCATGTCGACACCCTTGGAGCAATGGTTCGCTCGGTTACCTCAAAGGGTACGCTGGCCATCACCTCTGTTGGCGGATTTATGATGCATAGCATCGAGAACGAATATTGCACGATCCACACCCGGAGCGGCAAGACTTACACCGGAACGATATTAACGACCCGCCCGTCCGTGCACGTCTATAGCGATGCCCGGGATTTCAAGCGGGAAGAGAAGCATATGGAAATCCGCATCGACGAGCTGGTGGAGAATAAGGAAGACGTCGCGAAGCTGGGCATTATGGCCGGTGATTTCATATCCTTCGATGCCCGTCCGGTCATTACCCCAAACGGTTACGTCAAGTCTCGCCATCTTGATGATAAGGCAAGTGTTGCCGCCCTGTTTGGATTGCTGGAATCGAGCCGGCGCGAAGGATGGCAGCCGAAGCATGACCTGGTGCTGCTTATCTCCAACTATGAAGAGGTCGGCCATGGCGCTTCCTGGATTCCAGGCGGCGTCCAGGAAATGATCGCCGTAGACATGGGAGCGATGGGCGACGACCTTAACTGCAAGGAAACCGACGTGTCGATTTGCGCCAAGGATTCGACCGGCCCATATGACTACGAAATGACAGGCAAGCTGATTCAGCTCGCCGAGGAACTGAATATACCTTATGCGGTGGACATCTATCCACACTATGGCTCCGATGCATCTGCCGCATTAAGCGGCGGCAACAATATTCGCGCCGCCTTGCTCGGCCCCGGTGTGCACGCCTCCCATGCCATGGAGCGGACGCACAAACAAGCGATATTGAACACAACCAGGCTGCTGGCCGCTTATGTTACAGCCTAATTTTTCTTAGCATTTCATCTATTTATAAGCAACACCCCGGTCAGGAAGACGTAGTCTTCTTCTGCCGGGGTGTTTATTTGTGCATATTTCGCATATTTGATACTTTAGCTCATTCTCAGCTTCGCTGCTGTTCAATTTTCTCAGCCAGCTCGTTTAAATACGTCCAGCGATCCATCAGCCGCTCAAGCTCGGCCTCCGCTTCCTGCTGCTCCGCCATCAGCTCCTGCAATCTGGCGGCATCACTGGCTGCTTGCTCCATGGAAGCAGCAATATCGGTAAGCCGCTGCTCCGCGGCTTCAACAAGGCCGTCAATCGCTTCATATTCCCGCTGCTCATTATAGCTGAACTTCACTCGCTCGATGCGGGCCTGATCCTTCTGGCTTCCCGAACCGGAAGCTTGCCCGCCTCCGCTGGCGGAAGCCGATGCTGCCGCGGAAACTTCCCTGCTCTTCGAGCCGCTGCCGCTTCCCTTTCCAGATCCGGCGTCCACGCCTTTGGCAAGCTGCTGAAGCCGCTCTTCGTAATCGCTGTAGTCGCCGACATGAAGAGCAACGACGCCGTCTCCCTCAAAGGCCATGATTTTATCCACGGTGCGATCCAGAAAATAACGATCATGGGAAACGACGAACACGGCTCCCGGAAATTCATCCAAATAAGCTTCCAGCACCGTCAGCGTCTGGATGTCAAGATCATTCGTCGGCTCATCGAGCAGCAGCACGTTCGGAGCCCCCATCAGGACGCGGAGCAAATAAAGCCGGCGCTTCTCGCCGCCCGACAGCTTGGCAATCGGCGTCCACTGCATCGTCGGCGAGAATAGGAACCGCTCCAGCATCTGAGCTGCCGTAATCCGCGATCCGTCGGCTGTCGTTACGACCTCCGCCTCCTCCTTGATGTACTCGATGACTCTCTGCTTGTCATCCATTTCCTGATGCTCCTGCGTAAAGAATCCCAGCTTCACGGTCTGTCCCAGCTCTACATAGCCATGATCCGGCTCTACGCGGCCGGCGATCATATTGAGCAGCGTCGATTTGCCGCTGCCATTCGGGCCGACAATGCCGACGCGATCCCCTGGAACGGCGGTATAAGTCAGCTCTTCAATCAGAAGGCGATCTCCCGCAGACTTGCTTAATTCGGAAATTTCAACAATTTTTCGTCCCAGCCTCGTCGAAGCCACGGAAATATCGAGCTGATCGCTCTTGTATTCCGTTTTCTCCTCCTGCAGCTTCTCGAACCGTTCTATTCTCGCCTTCTGCTTCGTCGTCCTTGCTCTGGCGCCTCTCCTGATCCAGGCGAGCTCGGTTCGCAGCAGGTTCTGCCGCTTCTGCTCAGCCGATGCTTCCCGCTCCTCCCGCTCGCTCTTTAGTTCCAGGAAGCGGCTGTAATTTGCTTCATAGCGGAACAGGCGGCCATGATCCAGCTCCAGCATCACGTTGCACACCCGATCCAGAAAATAACGATCATGCGTAATGAGGAGCAGCGCACCGCGCCGTCTTTGCAAATAAGACTCCAGCCACGCTACCGAATCGTTATCGATATGGTTGGTAGGCTCGTCCAGAATAAGCAGCTCGGATGGAATAATGAGCGCCGAAGCCAGGGCGATTCGTTTACGCTGTCCGCCCGACAGCTCCCCGACCTTCGCGCCAAAATCGGTAATTCCAAGCTTGGATAACACGCTCTTCGCTTCGCTTTCCAAGCCCCAAGCCTGAAGTCGATCCATCTCCTGGCTCCATTTCGTTACCTCGGCCTGTAGCTGCTCATTTGTGGGATTCAGCTCAAGCTTGTCTACCGCTGCTATATATTCGGATACGGTTTGCAGCGTCGAATCGCCGCCCTGGAACACCTGGCGCAGCACCGTCGTCTCGGGATCAAAATCCGGATTTTGCGGCAGGCAGGCGATCCGCACATCATTGTTTACGGCGATGCGGCCGGAATCAGGCACCTCAAGCCCAGCAACAATGCGCAGAAAGGTGGACTTTCCTGTCCCGTTTACACCAATCACGCCGATTTTGTCGTACTCCTCCATACCAAAGGAGGCATCTTTAAACAGCACCTTGTCTCCGTAGCTTTTTGATATTTGTTCAACCGTTAGAATATTCATTTCGTTCCCTACTTTACTTAAATTGCGTAACTCCCCAAACGATCAACGCTATACCTTCTTAATTAGACGCATTATCAGCAATTGGTTGTCTGAGCAACCTTAAAGAAGCCATCCTCCCAGCATCAAGGCGAGACCTCCCGCCGCGAGCGAGCTGATCATATTAACCATATCATTATTCAGCCAGCCCCAGCCCCGCAGCGGAACTGTGTTCTCCTGGCAATGTCTGGCCACCTCAACACTGCGGCCGCAAACAGGACAGCGATACATACTCTGCAGCGTAGCCCCAAGATAAGAATCCAGCATCGCTCCGGCAAAGCCGGACAAGCCGCCGATCAGAATCCAGTAGAGCAGCGGCAGCTGTACATCAGAAGTTAGACCGCTCCATAATAATAACAGCCAAGCAGCTCCTCCAATGAGGATAGCTCCTGCCAAAGCTGCCGAGCTTCCGAGCAGCGATACCCCTCCGGACGTGCCGTGAGTCAAGAGCTTGCCGTTTATAATCGACCTTGGCGGCCTCCGGCTGAGACTGCCCCACTCCGTTGCCCAAGTATCAGCGGTAACTGAAGCCATCACGCCGACAAAAAACAAGGCCCATCCAGGATCAGGCCAGAGCGCATTGCCGATGCAGGCAGCCATCCCCAGCCCTCCGTTAGCCATTACTTGTCCCGCATCCCTAGTTCCCGATTTAGCGTAGCTTTTCTCCGTCTCCCGCTTTTGATCTGCTTTTAGCTTGGAGAATACGCTGGATGAAATAAAGAATAACAGCAATATACCGAACCAAAACAAATTCCCGGCTCCAAAATATACCGTTCCCATCACCGCAGCGGCCAGCATGCCCGACAGGCTGAGCGACCTTTTCCAGTAAGCTGCTGCGGATACGGCAATCGCGCAAATAGCTCCTATAATCCAGTTCATGCTTATGGAGTTGGATCGGAGCCAAGTCGAACAGTGCAGCTGCCAAGAAGCTGACCAGCATACACCAGTTCCAGCTTGTCCCCGTCAGCTACAGGCCCGACACCCTCAGGCGTCCCCGTAAAAATCAGATCACCCTCGCCTAATCCATAATTTTTCGCGATATAATCGACGATTTGCTGCAAGGAAAAAATCATATGGCTGGTATTGCCCTGCTGAACGACTTCGCCGTTCTTGCGAAGCACAAAATCTTCCCTAGCCGTATCCGCCTCTCCGGGAAAAGCGATATAAGGCGTCATGGGCGCCGAGTTCAGGAAAGCTTTGGCCGCCGTCCACGGATGCCCCTTGTCCTTCAGCTTGTTCTGGACGTCGCGAAGCGTAAAGTCGATGCCAAACGCAATAACGTCGACAAGATCATCCACAGCCATCCCAGGCTGATAATCCCGGCCGATGCGCAGTACGAGCTCAGCCTCATAATGGACTTCCCCCCGCTCCCCCGGCAGCTCAATGGTGCTGCCATCCATCGGTACTGCGGCGTGGGAAGGCTTCATAAAGATCATTGGTTCAGAGGGTACGTCGTTGCCAAGCTCCTCGATATGCAGCCGGTAATTCCGTCCGACGCAATATATGTTTCTGATTAATTGTTTCATCGCAGGAAGCGCCTCCTAAAGGTTTAAATATTCTAGATAGTTAAGTCTAGATCATAGCGTCTTGCCATATATCAGGACGATTCGTGCAAATAAGAATATCCTCATGCAGCGCTGCCACCCGCCGCATCGTTCGCGCGTCGTCGATCGTCCAGGCCATGACGGAAA
This sequence comes from Paenibacillus lentus, assembly GCF_042714055.1. Lineage (GTDB taxonomy): Bacteria > Bacillota > Bacilli > Paenibacillales > Paenibacillaceae > Fontibacillus > Fontibacillus lentus_A. Next base: position 354,532 of record NZ_JBHGVC010000002.1, on the reverse strand, counting down.
TACCCAGCTTTGCGGCCCGGGAAGCCAATTCCTTGCTTAAATAACGATGACTGATCGAAAGAAAAGAACAGCGCAGCAATTGCAGGCGCAGCAGCAAGTCCTTCGGCTTGCCTTCAATGATGAGCCCGGTACGAATGCCCCGCGCAACCTCCCTGATTTTAGCCAATATTCGCGGTTCAAAGGAGGTCAATACCACATCATGCTCCATCTGATGCCGTTTAATCGCAGCGACCACCTTCTCTTCAATCCCCGGATACATGTTCCCCTGGGTCTTGATTTCAATGTTGGCCCGAAGCCGCCCGCATACGGCCTTCAGAAACTCATCCAACGTGATAAGGCGTTCTCCTTTGAACTGTTCCGATTTCCAGCTGCCGGCATCCAGCCGCTTCAATTCCGCCCAGGTCTTCTCCCTTACCGGCCCGCGGCCGTTGGTCGTGCGGTTTAAAGTAAAATCATGGATCAGCAACGGAACGCCGTCCTTGCTCAATTGCACGTCTACTTCGACCCACTGCACATACGGATTCTGCATCGCCATGTGCATGGCGGCCATCGTATTCTCCGGCGCCTTGCCTGAGAAGCCCCGGTGAGCCACGCATAAGTTGTTCATCCCTAGAGGCCTCCTTCAGCCATTCATTAGTCGCTGCGCATTAACCTTCAATCAAACTGCGCACCTGTCCGCCGCTGTCAATGGCGATATCCTTGGATAAGCTCTCCACTTTCTTCAGCAACTGAGCACCCTCTTCCCCCTTTAAAGGAACGGGCTGGCCAATTTCCGTGCGGAAGGGGAGCAGCTTCATCTGGCAGTCGCCCTGCTTCGTGCATTTCGCCTCAAATACTGCGGTATCCCACGTATCCGGAGCCGTTGATTTCTTTGTAAAGATAAAGTTGCCTGTGCTGTAGGCGATCCATTTGCCCTTGTACTGCTCCAAGCCTTGAAGCACATGAGGGTGACCCCCAATGATCAGATCCGCCCCGGCGTCAACGAAGGCGTGGGCCAGTGATGTCTGATGCTTCTCCAGCTTCGTCGTCCGTTCCTTGCCCCAATGGGCAACGACAATTACGAGATCGGCATTCTGCCTTGCCCCCTGCACCGCTTTGACAGCTTCCGCAGGATCATAAGCAACGGCCAGGCCCGGCTTGTTCTTGCCGGCAGCCCAATCCGCCTGGGGGATAACTCGGCTGAATCCGCAGAGAGCAATTTTAATCCCTTTACGTTCCAGGTAAAGGGGGGCGTAGGCATCCTGTTTATTTTTGCCGGCTCCAAAAAAGTGAATTTTACTGTCCTTCAAATGCTTCAATGTATCGAGCAGACCTTCAACACCCTGATCCAGCGTATGATTATTAGCTAAATTTACAGCGTCTACCCCGGCTTTATGCATCGATGGCAGCGCTTTGGGCGGGGCCTTGAATACAAATGACTTATCTTCAGCAGGCGTTCCGCGCTCTGTAACCGGAGTCTCCAGATTAAGTACGCTTAAATCGTCGCTGCTGAACAGAGCATGCACATGCTCGTAGGGATAATGATAGCCTTCCTTCGCCAGCTTCGATGCCACGCTTCCCGAGAAAATCGTATCTCCGGCAAAATGAAGATGAACCATTTCGACAGGCTCCTGTTCCTCGGGCAAAGACAGCTCGCCCTCGTCGGCAGGAGGTTCGAACAGATCCGTTCCTTCGTCTGTCCCGCCAGCGGCCGGATCGCCATTGTGCTCTGGAGCTGGCTCCAGATTCTCTTCCTCCGCCTTAGAGATACCTTCGCTATCGTTATGATCACTAGGCGGTTGATCTGCGGGATATTCCACAGGAGCCGGCTCATTGCTTCCCTCATTGTCCGGGGAGGTGCGTTCTCCCACATAGTAATAGGCACCTAAGGCAATGATCGCTATAATTAGCGATACATTAAGCGTAAGCCAGAATCGGCTTTGCCGACGCTGCTTCTCCTGTTTTTTTGTCCGATATTTCTCTGATCTTGGTGGGAACATCGCTAACTCCTTTAAACATGGTTCAAACTCATGATTGAACCCTCATTATATTACCTCTAACTAAATGAGAAGCTAAATCATTGCACCAATGATTTTATTATATCAGGTTACCTGAAATAAATAGAACCCCTCGCCTATTTTCAAGCGAAAGGGTTCCTGATTGATCAATTCTCATTGGCAAGCTTGTCTGCCATTTGTTCAGCCAGTTCCTTGGCTTGGCGGATGCAGTCCGGCAGGCCGACGCCGTCAAACGCTGCACCTGTTGCATAAATGCCCGGCAGCGTCTGATCCAGCCTATCCCTAAACTCGGCAATCTGCCGCAAATGATGGACAGGGTACTGGGGCATGGATTTCGGTAAGCGCGTAATTTCCACGAATAACGGCTCTGCCGTAATATTCATCAGCTCCCGCAAGTCCTTTCGAACAAGCTCTATCAGATCCTCATCCGGATAAGATACCTTCTCCTCATCGCCATAACGCCCGACATAGCAGCGCAGGAGCATCTTATCGTCCGGACTCGTATGCAGCCATTTCACGCCTGTCCACGTACAGGCCGTAATGTTGCGTCCTTCCTTGCGGGGAACCAAGAACCCCGAGCCGTCAAACGATCCGCTAACGTCCTCCCGCTCAAAGGCCAGCACGACGTTGGCCACGGAAACGTAGTTAATCGCATCCAGCTCGCTTACGTTCACCAGCGGACGCAGCAAATCAGCCGCAGCAAATGCCGGTGTTGTGACGACTACGTCATCGGCCGAAATCCGTTCGCCGGAGGCAAGAACGACGACATAGCCGGCTTCATCATCACCATCGCCGGTGCGCTCAATCGAGCTTACCTTTGTTTCGAGCCGCTGCTCCACATCATCCAAATCATGCACAAGAGCATGGACAAGACTTTGCAAGCCTTGGCGAAAGGTCAGGAAGGCGCTCTTTTTCGTTCCGGTATGCGTCTCAACAGGCTTTTTGCCTGTCATCATTCCTTTGATCAGACTCCCGTATTTACGCTCCATTTCACCAAACTGCGGGAACGTCGATTGCAGACTGAGACGATAAGTATCTCCGGCATAAATACCCGCTAACAGCGGTTCTGTCATGTTGCTCAGCACTTCCGCTCCAAGGCGGCGCTCGATAAAATCGCCAAGTGACTCGTCCTCCGTACTTTGGCGAGGCGCGCGAACGAGATCCATCAGCGCTCGAAGCTTGCCTCCCCAACTGACGAGCCCGGATTTAAGAAAAGGCCCAAGCTCGGTAGGCACTCCGAGCACAAGCCCCGACGGCATAGGGTGCAGCCGCCCCTGGTTGACGATATACGTCTTCTTCGCTTCCGGATTGGTGGACACCAGCTCGTGATCGAGCTCCAGCTCTTGGGCCAGTTCGACCATCGCCGTTTTGCGGGCCAGGAACGAATCCGGCCCCTTCTCGATTACAAAGCCGTCGCGATGAAGAGTCTCGATCTTGCCGCCGAGCACCTTATCCTTTTCAATGATCGTAATTTCCGGTTTACATCCTTTATCCTTGTAAAATTTACGGATGTAGAAGGCCGCGCTAAGTCCGGTCAAGCCCCCGCCGACGATAACTACCTTGCGGGACGCATCACTCATATTTCACTCATTCCTTTGCCCAAGTGTTCAGGATGACCTCACTTAATGTCTCCATATATAAAGGATCCGTGTTTAAAGAATCGATCCGTTCAAGCCGAATGTCGAGCTCCTTGGCGATCGCTTTGGCCTCGATATCCAGATCGTACAGCACTTCCAGATGGTCCGAGACGAAGCCGACCGGAGCGACGAGTACATCCTCAACCTGTTCCTGGCTAAGGGTACGGAGCGTATCGAGGATATCCGGCCCCAGCCAAGGCTCTGGCGTACGACCAGCGCTTTGCCAGGTAAATTGCCAGGAAGAGACCCCGGCCTTCTCAGCGACAGCGGCAGACGTCTCTAACAGCTGATCCTGGTAAGGGTCGCCCATCGCCAGTATTTTCTCAGGCAGGCTGTGCGCACTGAATAACACTTTGACTTTGCTGCGCTCCGCTCCCGCTTCTTCGAACAGATCCAGCTTGCGAGATACGCGGTCAGCAAAGGCTTGAATCAGCTTCGGATGAAGGTGATAGCTGTTGATGAACTTCATTTGTACGCCGCATTCCTCAGCCTTCGCCTGGGCACGCTTAATATAGCCGCCTACGCTCATGACGGAGTAATGCGGGGCTAGGACGATGCCGATCACTTCCTTAATGCCGTCCTCGGCCAGTTTAGCAACGCCGTCCTCAATGAATGGACGGGCATGCTTCAAGCCCTGATAGCATACATATTCCTGGTTCTTGTCCTGGTTTAACCGATTCAGCGTTTCTTGAAGAGCGGCTACCTGGCTATCCGTGTTGGCTCGCAGCGGAAAAACGCCTCCCACGATGGCCTCGTAGCGGTCTTTAAGCTCTTGCAATTGTTCCTGCGTAGGCGGATGCCCACGGCGAATGTGAGTATAGTAGGATTCTACTTGATCCAGGCTCTCCGGTGTTCCGTAAGACATGATCAATACACCAATTTTGTTCACGATCATCCTTCACCTCTGTCATTTGTCAATTGAGGCATGTCCAGAAAAAGCGTTTATCGATAATGCCTCCGTTTCTGGTACCGCCTTAGTTCGTTTTTAGCGCAGCTCTAGATGCTCAATATTAAATTATTAGCCTATGAATTGCTTCAAGCACATCTCGTCTATGTCGTCTGCAGCTTTTGACGCGCGATAGCTTCGGCGGAATATTCATGAACGTACTCCGTCAGCTCGCGGAGCTTGTCCAGCGATGCTTCAGGGAATAGCCCGTGCCCCAGATTGAAAATAAATCCTGGCGACTCGACTCCTTGATCTATGATTTCCCGGGCATACTCTTTAATAACATCCATTGGGCCAGTCAATACTAAAGGATCTAAATTGCCTTGGATAGCATACTTCCCCTGCGTCCGCCGGCGCCCTTCGCGGATAGGTACGCGCCAGTCTACGCCGATCACGTCGACCTGAAGATCAGTCAGGGTGGGTAGCAGCTCTCCTGAGCTGACGCCTGGAAAGTAGATTTTCGGTACATTCAAATCCTGAAGTTCAGCAAAAATGCGATGAATCGTCGGCAGCACATAAATTTGAAAATCTTTGGCCGACAGTGCGCCTACCCAACTGTCAAACAATTGAAACGCCTTGCCCCCATGCTTGATATGGGCACGCAAATAGGCAATAACCATATCACCGAGCTTCTCCATCAGCTTGTGCCACAGCTGCGGCTCTCCATACATCAAGCTCTTGGTGCGGATATAGTTCTTGGATGGACGGCCTTCGATCAAATAGCTGGCCAGCGTAAACGGAGCTCCTGCAAACGTAATGAGCGGAACGTCCAGCTCTTTGTCCAAAATTGAAATCGTCTTCAGGATGTGGGATAAGTCCTTTTCTACGTCAATCGGCTTCAGCCGGTCAATATCCTCTTTCGTGCGAATCGGATTATGGATAACCGGTCCAACGTCCTTAACAATATCAAAATCAATTCCAATCGAAGCAACCGGATTCATAATGTCGGAATATAAAATAGCGGCATCTACGCCCAGCTTTCTTACGGGCATAAGCGTTACTTCAGCGGCAAGCTCGGGCTGAAGGCAAATTTCAAGCAAGCTGTACTTCTCCTTGATCTTGCGATACTCCGGATCGTATCTTCCCGCCTGGCGCATATACCAGACAGGAGTACGATCTACTTCCTGCCCAAGACAGGCACGAATAAACCGATCATTATAACTCATGTAAGCAAGCCCCCAATATTTAAAATTTCCCTAATTTACATTATGCCCTTTTTAAAAGTAAGTAACAACTATCACACCTGATCATCCGATGACAATACTATGACATCCTTTATCGGGATACTTTAGTAAGTATGATATACTTGATTCGTTTGTGTAAAATATTTAAGTAGTCGGCCAGCTCCAAATTACTTATTCTTACAACGGTCATCGCTGCGAAACAACGAGAAGATGCAGAAAGGAAGTGAGTGAAGTGAAGGACAATAATTCTTGGAAAGTGAACGTCCTTGTGCTTTGGTTCGGTCAATTCCTCGTCAATGCCGGCATGACCATGATCACTCCGTTTCTGTCGCTATACCTGGCAAGAGATTTAAATGTGCATGGCGAGCAAGCGATCGGCTTGTGGGCAGGATCGATATTTGCCGCCAACTTTGCAACTGCTTTTATTTTTCAACCGATATGGGGCAAGCTCGCCGATCGATACGGCCGCAAAATTATGCTGCTTCGCTCCGGCTTCGGGATGGCGATCGTCATTACATTGATGGGCTTCGCCACCCAGCCTTGGCATCTGCTGGCTCTGCGCATGCTGAACGGCACGATTTCCGGCTTCAATCCGGCGGCAGTCGCTCTTGTCTCGGGAACCGCGCCAAAGGAGCGCATGGGCTTTGCCATGGGTGTCGTACAATCCGGTATAGTGGCAGGGACGATTCTCGGCCCGCTTATCGGCGGTTTACTTGCCGAATGGGTTGGATTTAGACCCATTTTCTATATTACGGGGATTCTGCTGTTCATCGCCTCTGTCCTCGCCTTATTATTCGTGCGTGAAAAATTTGATCGCGAGGAAGCAGCGCACGTTCCGCAAATTTCTATCTTGCAGGGTTTTAAGGAGCTGAACAAAACGCCTCAGCTGACCGCGCTGTTCGCGGTAACCTTCCTACTGCAGTTCGCGATGCTGAGCCCAATGTCGCTCCTGCCGATTTACGTGGAGCATCTGCACGGCATAGCAGCCAACGTGCCGTTCTGGGCAGGTGTCGTCAGTGCCTCTACCGGTATATCGAACATGATTACCTCGCCTGTACTCGGCAGGGTCAGCGATAAAATCGGGGCACACCGTATTTTAACCTACTGCTTAATCGGGGCGGCCGCCACGCTGATCCCTCAAGCCTTCGTCCAAAACGTATGGCAGCTGATCATCATCCGCTTCCTGATGGGAGTATTTATGGGCGGGCTTCTGCCGAGCGTCAACGCGCTTATTCGCCACTATACCCCTGACGGCATGGAGAGTCGTGCCTTCGGCTTCAACAGCAGTACGCTGGCTCTAGGGAATATGCTCGGCGCGCTGATTGGCGGATTTTTGTCCGGGTATATCGGCATCGAGGGGATATTCATCATTTCAGGCGTGCTCCTCATAGGCAATACGGTCTGGGTTAGATTGAAGCTGTATTCGAAGCCCAAGCTGTCCTCATTGAAGCAAAGCTAAAATACCGCGAGAAGCTTCACGCCCAAGCAGTTTCCGACAAGCAAGCAGTTCCCAAGATATGAAATAACCTCGCCGCCTGGCGAGGTTATTTCTTTTCAAGCTGCAGCCACCATACATTGAAATACGAATTGATGAAGATCCGTTATTTGACCAGGGCTAGCGCCAAGCCGTCATAAGCCGGCAGAAAAGCGCTGAGCAGACGTTCGTCCCGGGCTATCGTCTCATTGAACTTGCGCATGGCGAGCACGGCGGGGCCGTTTTTCTCCGCATTCAGGGTACGGCCGCGAAGCAGCGTATTGTCTCCCGCAATAATCGCCCCCGGTACAGCCAACTTAATCGCATATTCCAGGTATACCGGGTAATTTTCTTTATCCGCATCGATAAAAAAGAAGCCGAACCGCTTCCCCTGCTGCTCCAATTCGATCAAGCTGTCCAAGGCCGGGCCGATTCGGTAGTCTACAATCTCACCAAACCCGGCTTCTGCCATGTTGCTGCGTGCCAAGGCCGCATTTTCCTCTTTCAGCTCCAACGACAGCAGCTGTCCCTCCTTCCCAGAGAGCCCTCTAGCCATGCATATTCCGCTATAGCCGCCCAGCGCCCCGATTTCCAGAATCGATTTGGCTCCGGAGGTCTTGACGAGCAAAGTCAACAATCTTCCATACCCCGGTACGATCGATACATCTCTCATCCCGCTATCCAGAATCGATTGCTTTACTTTATTTAGCTGCTCATCCTCAGCGTATAACTCTTCGCTATATTGTTCAGGTGTAGTCATCCGTAAACAGGCTCCTTTCAAGTCGAATTCTTTGCCAAATCCGTTTGTATCTTCATCCACATTGTCCTATACTGAATTGTATGGTTTTTAGACGATAACTACAACTGATAATACGGAGTTGATACATTCACATGCCAGGTCCACTGCAATTAATTGCTACCTCCCCCATGGGGCTCGAAGCCGTCGTTGCCCGAGAATTGAAAGAGCTGGGCTACGAAGATACTACGGTCGAGAATGGGCGAGTCAACTTTACAGGAGATCTTATCGACATTTGCCGCTGCAATTTATGGCTGCGCACGTCAGACCGCGTGCTGATCAAAATGGGCGAATTCTCCGCGGTTACCTTCGACGAGCTGTTCGAAGGAACGAAGGCTTTGCCTTGGCAGGATTGGATTCCCGCCCATGGCGAGTTCCCGGTCGAAGGCCGTTCGCATAAGTCCCAGTTAAGCAGCGTTCCCGCTTGTCAGGGCATTGTCAAAAAAGCGATCGTCGATAAGCTGAAAGAATCCTATCATACCGAGTGGTTTGAGGAGAACGGCCCGCGCTATGTCATCGAAATCAATCTTTTGAACGACAAAGCCCTGCTGACCTTGGATACTACCGGACCTGCATTGCATAAACGCGGCTACCGCAAGCTGGCAACGGAAGCACCGCTGAAGGAGACGATGGCCGCGGCGATGATCCTGCTCAGCCGCTGGAACCAGAATCCCTCGCGCCCTTTCTACGATCCTTGCTGCGGATCAGGCACTCTGCCTATTGAAGCCGCGATGATCGGCTGGAATATCGCACCCGGGCTGCGCCGCACCTTCAATTCCGAAGCATGGCCGGTTCTTCCGGAGCCGCTTTGGCAGCAGGCCCGCGAGGAAGCCTTCGATGCGGTAAAGGATGATATTCCGCTAAACATTGCAGGCAGCGATATCGATCCCAAAGCAATTGAAGTGGCCACCGCCGCCGCCAAAAGCGCCGGGCTCGGGAAAGAAATCACCTTCCAGGCCCTGCCCGCGGTCAAAATACAACCGCAAGGCGACTACGGCTGCCTGATCACGAATCCGCCTTATGGCGAACGGATCGGCGAGGAGAAAGAGGTTCGCAGGCTGATCTCCCAGCTTGGCCGAGTCGCTGCTGAGCTGCCGACCTGGTCGTTCTTCGCGTTAACGCCTACCAAGCAGTTCGAGCATGATTTTCAGCGCAAGGCGGATAAGCGCCGCAAGCTGTTTAACGGCCGCATTGAATGCCAATACTTGCAATTTCTCGGCCCCCTTCCTCCGCGCCACTAATGTCGCGGGAAGGGGTTTCCCTTTGAAAGGAGCTTAAATCGTGCCGACGCCTTCAAGCAATAATTCCAAATTCAGCCTTGAAAAGCTGCAACAAAGGCTGCACCCTGCAGCTCTGCGCTTCCGCCATTTCGAATACGCGCTATTCATTATCGCCCTGTTCTGGAAGCTCCGCTATCTTCACGGCAACTTAAAACTAAGCAATATTGATATGAATCAGTTGGATAATATCATTGCGATCGGCTCGATTATCCTCGCTTCATTCTGGACGTTATGGCTGCACGGGCGAGCCCGTACCATGGCTCTTATGCTCCTGAACGTCCTGCTTACGGGCGTCATCTTTGCCGATCTTGTCTATTATCGATATTTTCAGGACTTTATTACGATTCCCGTCCTGCTTCAAGCAGGTCAGGTCGGAGAACTTGGCGAGAGCATCTCCTCCCTCATTTTATTATCTGACCTTTGGCTCATCGTCGATTGGCTCATCGGCCTAGCCGTTCTTAGCCTTGTAATAGTACTCCGAAGAAACGCAGCAGCACACTCTTGGCAAACTCACAACGATCAGGCAAATAGGACAGGCAAACCCAAGCGGCCGATTCGCCGTTTGCTTACTGGGATGCTAGCCTTTGTGATCGGCTATATCATGACAATGGGGCCGATCAATCATTACAAGAACACCTGGGCAGGAGATTTATTCGTGGGCAACTGGTGGAATTTGTCCCTGTATAACATCACCGGGCTGCTCGGATTTCATTATTACGATGGATACCGTTATGCCAAGGAGCATTTAAGCAGCAAGCCGCCGCTAACCGCCGAGGAGCACAAGGAGATTCAGCAATGGTTTCGAAGCGCAGCAGAAAAGCGCTCGATACCGAATGATACTTTTGCCGCCTATGAAGGAAGCAATATAGTCGTTGTCCAGGTTGAGGCGCTGATGAATTTCATGATCGGAAAGACAATCGGCGAAGAGGAAATTACGCCTCATTTTAATCGTTTGATGAAGGACAGTATGTATTTCGCAAACTATTACCATCAGACAGGACAAGGGCGAACCTCGGATGCGGATTTTTCTTCGAACAGCTCGCTGCATCCACTGCCTACAGGTTCGGTCTTTGTCCGCTTTCCGAATCACGATTATGATACGCTGCCGCAAATTCTCGGCGCATCCGGTTATAAGACTGCCGCTTATCATGCGTATGAAGGAAGCTTCTGGAACCGAAATGCGATGTATGATGCGATGGGCTATGATCATTTTTACAGTAAAAAACATTATGTCATGGATGAAGCGCTCGGCTGGTCGCTTGGAGACAAATCCTTCTTTCGCCAGTCTCTTGATTTTATGACAGAGGATGACAAGCAGCCCTTCTACTCCTTTCTGATTACCTTAACTAGCCATCACCCTTACCAGCTGCCGGCTGCGGAACGAAAGCTCGATACCGGCGAATTTAAGGGGACAATGCTTGGCAACTATTTAGAATCGGTGCACTATGCTGATGAAGCATTAGGACAATTGGTCGAGGGAATGAAACAGAAAGGGATTTGGGACAACACGATTTTATATGTATATGGCGACCATGATAATTCCGTCAATGACAAGGAAGCCTACGAGAAATTCTTGGGCAGGTCTCTGTCCGAGCTTGATATGCACCAGATTATGAATCAGGTGCCTCTGCTTATTCATCTGCCGGATCACGGACAAGCCGGAATATATCAAGAGCCTGCGGGACAGCTGGACATGGCCCCATCGCTTCTTCATTTGCTAGGCATCCCTACAGAAAATAACTACATGATGGGGAATAATTTGTTCGGGTTCAGCGACCGTTTTGTCGTTCTGCGTTCCGGCGCATTTACGGACGGACGCCTGTACTACATCCCTTCGGCCGACGGCATGTTTGACCACGGCCAATGCTACAGTCTGGACACGCGCGAACTGACCCGCATAGAGCAGTGTCAGCGAGGCTATGAGGAAGCGAAGCTGCGCTTGTCCATATCCGATCAAGTCATCGAGCGCAATCTGCTGCGGCAGTATCGTTAAACATACAATGACTTGCAGTCCTAAGACTTATCTTTGAAAAAGAGCTGCTTCTCTCACAGAGAGAGAAGCAGCTCTTCTTATAAGCGACATCTGCAATTACTTCGGCTTCTTCACGAAAGGAGCCGCCTTTTCCAGCACCTCGTCCTCTGTCGGGGCGCTGATGTATCGTCCGTTAATATAAACGAACGCCCGCTTGCCGCAGGGACCGCAATATGATTTGCAGCCGATCTTGATCTCTGCATCCGGCGCCAGCTTCTGCAGCTTGGGCACGAATGTCTTCATCCGTATATGATTGCATTTTTCGCATATGCGAATGTCATTAGCCATGTTAATCCCTTCTTCTTTCAAGTGCTAGTGGTCGCCGTGATTTCCTTTGGATGGGTTCGTGATTACGAAGCCTTCCTGCGGGAAATACAAATAGTCGATCTTTACGCCTTCCAGAAGCGGTTCGTTCAGATCAATAATGACATCGATTTCTTTATCCGTAGCCACAACCTGGTCATTCTCGGCAGGCTTGACCAAATCGAGGCCGTAATGTGCATGATCACCATGAGCATGGGTGATGAACACTTTTAGCGTAAGACCCTTGTTCTCTTCCTTATCCAGCTCTTTCTTTATCACCTTCGCCGCATTGCGGGTAATTTTGACGCTCATACGATCGCTCCTATCTTCTAATGACTACCTAACATTCCTATTGTAAAGAATGTCTCCTGTTCACGCAAGCATCCCTCGTTCTCCAGCCCGCGTTTTCTAGACAAGCGGATGCTTCCGCTCGGCTCTGGTAACGAACCAGTCCATCAGCAGCATAGTCACGGCCATATCATCAATCGGAATGAACGGCAGCACGTCCGGCAGCACCCAATAGGCGAGAGCAGGCACAACGAGCAGCAGTTTGTCCAAGACGGGAATCCGCGATGAAGTCAGCAGTCTCGGAACGCGTCGGAATATATGCGACCAATGCCGAAGCGACCACAGTCTTCTCCATTTCATGGCTGCTCCCCTCCCCTTCTGCAATAAGCTAAACTAAAATGATCTTACAAGAACCTTGGCCGTCCTATCCATTATCGAAGGATCCACCTATGAATTACAATACCCTATTTGGACAAATTTAAAAAAACAACCCGGGGTTACCCCCGGACAAACTCAGTCAGCAATGGCGCTATCTCGCCGTAAATAATCTCGAACTGCCCTGTCGGCAGCGGATTTACGCCCTCTCCCGCCTCAATCGTAAAGCCGGGGCGGCGAAATTCGCTAATGAACCAGTCCTTATAGCCTGCATCACTGCCCGTAAGCTTTATCGCCTCATATCCGCTGGCTTCAGCCAAACGCCCGGCTAGCTGCTCCGAGCTATCCGGCTCCATGTCCCGGTAATTCCAATATATCTCCCGGCCCTGGGTATGCAGCGACGCTACTCTGCTGAAGCCGAGCCTTCTTGTCAGGCTGGCAAGTGCGGCTGCCTCCGGCTCGCAAAGCGGCATTTCTCCTCCGTAATCCTGAGAGGCGGGGCCAGCCATTCCTCGCCGGGCGCGCTCCTCTTCCCACCCCGCCGGGAATTGATCGTTAAGATCAACTCCGCGGATATTCGCTTTCCAGCGAGTGAAGTCCTTCTGCCCCGCATTCCACTTGATCAACTGCTCCCTAAAAGGACAGCCCGGCCATAAGCCATCCTGCGATAAATTCATGCCGTCTGGATTCACCATCGGTACCGCCCATAAAGCTACATCGTTCAACCGCTTTGCGAGTAGACTGCCGCTGTTATCAGCTTTGCGATTCTCAGACTGTAGAGAAGCTGCCAGCTCTTCGATAAAGCGGAGCAGCAGCGGCGTAGTGATCCATTCATTGGCATGGACAGAGGCATTCACATGAATGCAGTCGGCTCCTTTTCCAATCACCAGCGCATCGATGGACCTACCCAGCACGCTTTTGCCAATCTCGACACGCGTCAAACCCTCATATCGATCTAATAACTGCCCGATATGGACTACCCCGTCCTCATAACGATACCCATCATACACACGCACGATAGGTTTTTGGCCATTGATCTCTGACGCCAACACGGATCTCCTCCCTTATGAAAGCTAGGTTTATTGAGAGATACGACGACATCTGGTTTGCTATTTGTTTATAAAATAGACGACTGCCGCAAGTATAGCTAAGTGCACCGGATAGAACATTCTCCAAATCCAACGGGGCACGCGCCATGACTCCAGCTTCCTCCACAAATTCGGCCCATACACGATCAGCATCGTAGGGATAATGCTGAATAACTGGATCAACCAGCCATAGGTAAACAGGGCAGCCAAATTTAATAGCAAATGCATCCCTACGAGCATGGGGCCGGTCTTCATATAATTGAATATAAGCATAAGAAGCAATCCATATGCCCCATATTCGAACGGAAAGACCTCATATAAGACGCAAGCAAAGGCAATCAACGTAAAGGAGGCCCAGCCTGGGGACAGTCCGTCAAGCACGCGCATAAGAATCACGGCTACGCATAGAGAGGCTACGACGTTCAGTTCATTTGTGTCGAAAGCCAGCTGATACGGAATTTGCGACAAGACAGCGATGGCAATTAGCCGAACTACATATTTACCGTGAGAGGATGTGTGTTGATGCCCTTGCGCCAAAGCGTACGCATATAGAGGAAATGCGATGCGACCAATGATTCTCCAGAGAGGCTGACCCGGGAAAAATAGCAGCCCAACATGGTCGATCAGCATCGTTAACATGGCAAGTAACTGCATCAATATCCTCCTTTATAAATTTTATGATGTTCTTTTGAAGTGATTTTGCTTACACTTGAGTAGGTATAATTACCTGCATCAAGAGATTTGGGGGAGTTCCATGTACTTGTTCGTGATCAATGAAACATCAGGCAACGGCAGCGGAGGCCGCATTTGGAAAATGATACGCAGCATGCTTCACGATCGTAAAATCAATTACGAACATATCGTAACCCGCAGCAGAGAGCAAGCGCATACCATGCTGAAGCAGCGCCTTGCCGCATCTTCGCGCTGGCGCGCGGTAGGCGTTGTGGGCGGGGATGGAACGATCCACGGCCTTCTTCCGCTGCTTCGGGGTTCCGGCATACCCCTTGCCGTCATTCCAGCGGGCTCGGGCAACGACACGGCCCGCGGGTTGGGCATTCCCGGCAAGCCATTGGAAGCGCTGCGCGTGATGCTGGAAGGACAGGCGGCGGATGTGGATCTCATTGCCATTCCAGGCCGGGTGGCGATTACCGCACTGGCAATTGGCTTCGACGCGAAAGTGGCAGACAATGTAAACCGCAGCTGGTACAAAAAACTATGCAACAAGCTCGGGGTCGGCAGAGTATCTTATTTGATCGGCATTATTCATACGCTTCTTACCTATCGCCCCAGCCCACTTACGATCGAATGCGACGGGATCACCGAGCATTATTCCTCCGCCTGGTTAACCGCAATCAGCAACGTTCCCAGCTATGGCGGCGGACTAGAGATTTGTCCAGAGGCCAATCCCGCCGACGGGCTGCTGGACATTTGCATCGTACATAACTGCAGCAGGCTGAAGCTGCTATTCCTGTTTCCTACGGTATTATTTGGCCGCCATATTTCATTAGCTTATGTGAAAATGCTGCGCGGACGCTCTATTACCGTTCACAGTTCACAGCCCAGGATCGTTCTGGGAGACGGCGAGCCGGTGGGCATTACCCCTATAACGGCTGCAGTCGAACAGGACATGCTGCAGATCATGCAATAAATCTCAGCTCAAGGGCTTGCGAAGGCTTCATTCAAAGAGGGCTGATAGCTTCAGGCGAGAGCTGGTACAAAAACAACCTTTGCCGGATAGAAATCCTTCCGGCAAAGGTTGTTCTTTTGTTCCGACTCAGGAAGGAGCGGAAACCTGCCATACGATGGGGGTCAGCTCAATCTGCTCTCCCAACCATTGGCGGGCGATTCTACTGAACATTTCGGAATCCCCGCTGCAAAAAAATTGATGTATCGGAATTTCATTGCCGCGAGCCAGCTGCCCCTTCTGGTATAGCACCGTGCTGATTTCCCGTGCGGTCTCATCCGCGGAACTGATCAGCTTCACCTTAGGCCCCATGACGTCCTGAATCGAGCGCTTCAGGAACGGATAGTGCGTACATCCCAGGATCAAACAGTCGATAGGATGCTGTTTCATTCCCTGGAGGGATTGCTCCACAACCAGCTTCGCCTCCGGCGTCTCAAACTGTCCCTGCTCGACGAGCGGAACGAAGTCCGGGCATGCTTCACTCACTACGTCAATGACAGGATTGAGCTCCTTCAAGGCTGAGGTATAGGCACCGCTATTGACGGTTCCGATCGTACCGATCACCCCGACTCTTCCCGTCTTCGTCGCGCTGATTGCTGCCCTTGCACCAGGATGAATTACCCCGATGACAGGAATGCTAACCTTCTTCTTAATATGCTCGAGCGCGGCTGCTGTTGCAGTATTACATGCGATGACAATCATTTTTGGATCGAATTGAATCAAATAATCCACGATCTGCTCGGTAAATAAAGTGACCTCTTCCGGGGAGCGAGGGCCGTAAGGCGTTCGCGCCGTATCTCCGAAATAGATAATTTTCTCTCTGGGGAGCTGTCTCATGACTTCCTTTGCCACGGTAAGACCGCCCACTCCCGAGTCTAGTATTGCGATGGCTTGCTGCACGAACATACCGCTTCCTTTTGTTATAGTTTAAATGCTCTACGTTACTTTATGACCGATCCTCACAAAGTGTACTAAATAAATATTACCTTATGTGAGGAGGAAGTGACAAGGAACGAACCCGTCAGCCTGTCCCGTCAAGTCTGAGAAAAAAGACCCTGCCGGGTCCTTTTCAGCCGCATATTCGATTATGACTGAAGCTTATTCTCGTCATCCTCGCCAGGAGTCGCCTGCTCTTCGGCTGCCACAGCTTCTTCAGGCTCGCTCTCCACAACGATCGCTGAAATCTGTGCTTCCTTATCGCTAGCCTCGCTGACGGTTTCTTCCTCTTTGCACTCACGCCAAGTCTGGATATCCTGGATAAGACTTCCTGCGGTTTCTTTTACCTTCTCGGCTAAATGAGCGCTCTGTTCGCCAACCTTGGTGGCGATTTCGCCTGTTTTCTCACCGACCTGACGCGCACCATCGGCAATATCCTTACGAAGCTCTTTTCCCGGCTTTGGAGCGAATAACAATGCGGTAACCGAACCGACGATCGTACCTATTGCTGCGCCCCATATCCAACCTTTGTTTCCCTTGCTCACGATACATCTCTCCTTAAGTGGCCCGCCCGTACATCAGGGCTAATGCCTATATTGTTAATTTCATTATAAGCAGCAGAAGCTTGTTTCGACACAACCGTCCCGAAGACATTTTTCGGATATTTGATGGAAGCCCGATCAGATCTCAATTCCTTCTTGATCCAAATAAGCACGGACACGCGCAGCAAAGGCAGTCAACGCTTCTGCTTCCTTAAGGCCCTTTAAGAGCTCCGAGGCCGTGCTTCGATCGATGTTGAAATACTCCTGCACCAGCGGCTTGCGCAGCCGAACCAATTCAATCAGGATGGCATGCAGCTCTTCGTCGACTACTTTCTCATCCAGCATAATATCAATAATATCCTCGTAGCTGCTGGCATCCCTCATAATAAAGCCGTCAATTAAATAGCTTCCGACGTCAGTAACGATTTCCAGCGCCAAATGAAGCGCTCTCTCCATAGCATAACGTTCCAGAAGCTCTGAATCTTGGATCATTAGCGTATCCGATGACTTCAAGACTTGTACAATTTCCGGCAGCATATGTAATCTGCGTTCAATTTGTTCCCGGTTGACGTAATACACGAAAGTCTCCTCCTTCGATGTGCCAATGTGCTGCAGGCATCCTTTATTTGGCGTGCTTGCCTTGATACGACTTGCGGCTCGATGCCTGTTGTCTTAGGTCTCATCGGCTTTCCCGGTGACGACGGTTTCCCCGGTTTCCTGAGGCTTCGTCGTTTCCATAGGCTTTGCTACTTGCTTGATCTCCTCATTTTGCAGCTTTTGCTTGCGGCGCCCCTTCAGCTTCAGCCAGACCAGCATGACTATGAATGCGATCACAGCGTAGAACACCGTATATACCGTAAACATTACATCTCCCATACCATCCATTCAGGCAAGACTCCTTCGCTCATATCAAGAATAACGTACTGCCTTATTTAAAATTCAAAATCAACGGCGACTTGACTCTCTCTGGCTTCTGTCATATGCTCAATGACTTTTTGGTGAACAGGATGAACCTGGTAGCCCTCCAAATCCGCCAGGGAATCAAATGTAGTTACAAGCGCGATATCATACGAGCGTGGCGACTTAACAACGTCCACTCCAACCTCAATGCTGCGAAGCTGCTCGATCTTTCCTTCCATATTACGGAGAACACTAGCCGTTCTTTCAATGCTCTCCGGGGAAGAATCCTTCAGTTTAAACAAAACAATATGCTTAATCATGACACGCTCTCTCCTTAAAAATAAGTGATTACTATCAAAATATATCATACCGCATATTTAACGAAAAGCGTGCAGCACATTCACGATCGAGCATAAAAATAACTTTCTTGCGCAGCAGCACACTTGTCCAAACTCTATGAATTTATTGAACATATCATATATTACGAATCATATATGACAGCAAGGGGGAACCAATATGGGCATATTGAACTACCTATTTAAGCGGCCTAAACTAAAGCTCCGCATGCTTCAGGCTTCGTTTGAGCTTCTGAAGCAGCGAGTCGATCACTTGGAAAGCTTGCTCGCCGCAGCTACATTCCCTGATTCCGAAACGACGGAACGATTAAGTAAATTCGTTGGCGAGCATCTAACGATCCAAACAAGCAGCATAAAAATTCCAGGAACTTTAGTAGCTGTTCACAGCGATAATTTTGAAATTCGCGATATCAACGGAAGGCTCGTCTTCATCCCTGCCAACAAAATAATTTCCGTTACATTTGATAATAAACAGCTGCGCCATTAAACTAATCTATATACGTGCTTGTTAATGTTATTTCATCCTAAATGTTCCTAACGAGGTGAGTGGAAGTGCCAAGCTTGATATTGGAAGGAGGAACCCTCCGTCCTATTTTTAGTGCGGGTGTCATGGATGCACTGCTGGACGAACAAATCATGTTTCCTTACTGCATTGGGGTATCCGCGGGAATCAGCAACGGATTTTCTTATATCTCCCGTCAGAAGCGCAGGAATTTGGATATCGTAGAGCAGTACCGGAACGATCCCCGTTATATCGGATATCGGAATTTTCTCCGTCATCGCAGCCTGTTCGGCCTGGATTTTATATTTGGCGAAATCCCGGAACAGCTCATCCCCTTCGATATGGAGGCATTCCAGAGCTACACCGGAAAGCTGCTTGTCGGCGTTACCAATGCTGAGACAGGACAGCCTGAATATATCGATGGGCTGCAAATCGACGAAACGATGACCATGCTCCGGGCAACCTGCGCCATTCCGATGTTTTTTCCGGCGATTGAGATGAATGGTTCCAAATATTATGATGGAGGATTGATCGATCCGATTCCGATCCGCAAAGCGGTGGAGGACGGCAATGATAAGCATTTGATTATCCTCACCCAGCCGAAAGGCTATATAAAAACGTATAGCAAGCAAAATGCCATGGTGGCAAAATTATTAAGGCGCAAGTATCCGCTATTAGAGGATATCTTGCTGACCAGACATGAAAGATATAATGAAACGGTCGCTTACTGTGAACAGTTAGAAAAAGAGGGACAAGCGATCATTATTCGTCCGCGGATGCCTTTGGACAGCTTCGAGAAAAATGTCGCCAAGCTGCGTGATACATGCCAGCACGGTTATGATCTGGCGATGGAGCAAATGAACGATATTCAGCAGCTGTTCCATTAATCACCTGAGCGTTAGTCGCAAGTATTCTCTGGAGAGGTGGCTGTTTAGTGAAGGCGATCATTATTGGAGCTGGAATTGGCGGGTTATGTACATCGATCGCGCTGCGAAAGGTCGGCGTGCATACGGTTCTTTTTGATCGACGGGCAGATGTTCACCTTGGCGGAGCCGGTATCGGCCTCGGAGCTAATGCGGTACGCGCGCTGCAAATGCTCGGTGCAGGCGGGGAGCTGTTCGATTACGGCAAAACGATGAGCCGTATTCAAATCATGACGGAGCAGGGAAAAATTCTGAGCAATGCGCATACCGCGGTAATCAGCCGCAAATATGGCCTGGATAATGTAAACATGGATCGCGCCAAGCTGCTGAAAATTCTGCTTCGCTCGGCAGATCGGGGGCATCCTGTTCAAACCAGAAAAGAGTGCATTGGCTTCGAGCAGCATCCTGGAGGCGTAAAGGCCTGGTTCAAGGATGGAAGCTCAGAGGAAGGGGATGTGCTGATTGCTGCCGACGGGCTCCGTTCCACCATTCGCCGCATGCTGCTGCCGGGGACGGAGCCGCAGTATGCGGGCTATACCTGCTGGCGTTCGGTCGTGCCCGTGAATCCTGCCCAAGCACCATACGATCCGGATGCGTTTACGGAAACCTGGGGAGTTAACGGGCGCTTTGGAATCGTGCCCTTGGCGAATGACCATATTTACTGGTTTGCTTGCATCAACGCGAAGGAAAGCGATCCTAGGCTGGCGGAATACACGGCCTCTGATCTGGCGCAGCATTTCCGGCATTATCACGAGCCGATCCCCCGGCTGCTCGCAGCTTCCGGGAATGAGGCGCTGCTTCACCATGACATCATGTACCTGCCCCCGCTTCGCCGGTATGCCTTCGGGAGAGTCGTTCTGCTTGGCGACGCAGCCCATGCGACGACGCCGAATATGGGCCAAGGCGCCGGACAAGCGATTGAGGATGCGGTTATCCTTGCCGGACATATCAAGCACACGCAAAACGTGGAGACTGCTTTGGAGCGATATAATAAACAGCGCGTCAAACGGACTGCTTCTATCACCCGAATGTCCGGTCGGATCGGAAGAATAGCACAGTTGAACCGTCCAGCCGCCGTATCGCTTCGAAATGCGGTTATGCCGCTGCTGCCTAACGCATTTATAGCTTGGCAAATGGAATACCTGTATCGCATTCGACTTGATGGCTTGATATAATCAGGCTTTTTTGTGCATGAAGGAGGCTGCACAAGCTTACTAAAGCCTCGCACGCCATCTGACGAATTTGTCGGCGCTTGTCCTTCGAGCCAGCATGCGAGCGTACATGTATTGGCTGTATGTATTGTCTTGCGAATGATCCTCGAGGTTCGGCGGAGTTAAATAATACATTCCGGCGATGCAAGCAAGATGATACTCATTCCAGCTCCCATACTGGCGCTGAGCTGTCTTGGCAATTTCTCTGGAGAAGACCCTGGCTTCCCTGTATGCCAAATAACCCAGTCTGACTCCGGTTTGAGCCACGGCCAAATAAAGCGCAAAGTCGTAGGCAGCAACTCCCCCCGAACCCAGATACGGCATGATCTTGTTGATACGAATCAATTTTCGTTTGCGATCATCCGATTCGGGCAGGCTGGCAATGTACGGTTCACGCTCCTTAACGGGCATGGCAGAAAGTAAGTGTTTCAATCG
Organism: Paenibacillus lentus; assembly: GCF_042714055.1. Taxonomy (GTDB): domain Bacteria; phylum Bacillota; class Bacilli; order Paenibacillales; family Paenibacillaceae; genus Fontibacillus; species Fontibacillus lentus_A. The sequence goes on along the minus strand of NZ_JBHGVC010000002.1, from coordinate 333,643 downwards.
ATTATATTCAGAGCGATATCCCTCATATAACAGCCACTTCAGCTTCCTGTTGCATGTGTTGGAATCCTTTATTTTGTAATGATAATACATCCAACTGTTCAGGGAATGCTTGGATGTAAAGCCGAGCATAGTTAAGCTCTTGATGCTTTGATCATTCAGAGGATCATTCATAAACAAAGCATCTGTCATAGCGCTATAGTATAATTGTCTTTTCAATGCTCCGACCATAGACTCGTCCTTTCCTTAATGGTATTCGCTAATATTCTCTTTTTCGCTTTTCGCAGGCGTAAATGCCAAGTGAAGAAGTACAAAATTAATCCAAAAGTAAAAATATTGGTTCGATTCAGTAAAGATGGCTTATGCTGTGAACTCTCCTCTATATATTTAGCATAAAAGCTTTGGGGTTTCTCGGTATCACCAGGCAGCCGCTGAATAACTTGAAATGCAGCGGATTCAATATCCGTAGAAGCCAGTCTATGAATATACCCGGTGACGGTCACGGAATAATCTCCTTCTGATGCGGCGGCATCTGATAGCCACTTCTTTGATAAAAATATAATGTCCTGCTGATCCTGCTTCCTGAAGCTCCCTGTATAAATGTAGCTCTTTGGAAAGCCATAGTCCTCTAAATGCCTCTCGGCAACAGATCTTGCCTGAATAACGACTTTGGGCTTTGCCTTATCCGTATCGAGCTCATATTGACCCAAATCAAGATCCTGCACATCGGTCAAGGACAAAGATACGTAACTGCCTTTCCTGACCTTTTCCAGCTCCTTCAAGTTCGTAATATGAATAGGCTCCCGATTCCCTATTCCATTAAATACGGAAAATATAAACCATCCAAAGCTCAGTATCATAGCCGCTAAGACGCATGTGTGCTTCCAGAAATTCCTTCGATTTCTAACCTTCTGCTGTCTGGCTGCTTGCCGCTTCTCTTTGTACAGCTCCCATACATACTCAGGATGCACGATGGCAAGGCCATTAAGTGCCTGAATCTCCTCTATTGAGGCGGGCTCTGCTTGATCGATAACTTTCTTAAAACAATCTTTGGCTTTGTCATTTTGGCGCAGCTTCAGCCAGCAATGACCCAACAGCAGCCTTGCTTCCATTCGGCGGGGAGCACGGCTTAGCAGTAATTGATAGTCCTCGGCGGCAGGAGCGTACTTCCCTTGCTGAAATCTCATGCGAGCACGCCCAAAATAACCGTCCAACTCGCCTGGTGCCATTCGGATATGCCCTTCATAAGCTTCCAGCGCTGCCTCTATTTTCCCCGTTCGCTCATAGTATTCTCCCAACAGAAGCAGCAAGTCGGGATCAGCGCCAAACAGGTTAGAAGCTTGTTCCAGGTACTTCCCGGCTTCCTTCAAGTCATTGGCCATTAATGCTTGATAGCCCTTATAGCGATATCCTAAAAACTGATCAAAATCGATATCCCCTGCAGCCAGCAGAGATTCATATTGCAGTCCCGGCTCATCCAGTTGCTTGGTATAATACTCCAGAAATCGATAAACTTTAGGGTGTTCATACTCACTCCAGCGTTCTTTCATCTCAAATTTCCAGCCAAAAAAGCCCTCAAGCAGCTTCCAGATCTCTTGCGGGAGGAAACGGCGTGTTTCCAATACCTCGAGCAATCGTTCACTGATCTCTTCTTTATTAAAAATGTTCCAGGTCACCTTGGTATTCAGCAGCTCGACCCAAGCGTTGCTCGAAATCCGGGAAGGAAAATGATCGTATAAGGCAATAGCCTGCCCGATGAACTCATCGACCGTCTGACAGCCTGCCTCGGGCTCATCTGGTTCAGATTCTAAAGACTCTATGTGCAGCTCTACGGGCAGTCTAGGTGGAAGAATTACCGCCCGGGCATCCTCTTCCGGATGCTCGCCTTCGGCATGCTCTGCTTGTTCTTCTTGTTCTTCTTGCCCCTCTTGCTCTACTTGTTCCTGTAGTTCTTCCTGCTCTATGTCTTTTAGTTCAATGAAATCTTTCTTAAGCCCATGCTGCTTGGCTATCTTCAATGCCCGGTCATACGCCTCGCGTAGTGCCTGATAGCCTTCTGCATCATCCTCTGGATGATAAATTTGGAGCTGCTTAGCATAGGCACGCTTAATCATCTTAATATCATTCGTTGGGTCAATGCCAAGCCTCTGCCAGTTGGTCATGAATGGTTCTGCCATATTTTACTCTCCATTGGAAATGTAAATTTATCAATTATCCTTTATTTTTTATCGGGCTCAGAGTTAAATTTTGTTAACTGTCATTGTATAAAATTTATATTTGCTATATTTTTTATATTAAATATAATTAGTATATAAACTTAAGGAGGCGGTATCCTATATCCATTGAAGTATGCCCGTATTTAGAGTACGCCTTCAGCATCCTCGGAAAGAAGTGGAATGGATTAATCCTGCATTATCTCTCCCTATGCGCGAATAGTTCGGCTCATTTTTCAGAGCTTAAACGGGATCTGACCGACATTACCTCAAGGGCTTTGTCTTTGAAGCTGTCCGAGCTCATCAATTACGGATTAATAGAGAAAAAGGTTACGGCAAGCTCTGCGGTCATCATTTCGTATGAGTTAACGGATAAAGGCCGTTCCTTAACAGCAGCGCTCATGCCTGTTCAAAGTTGGGCACAGCAATATGAGAATCTACCTGGAAAAGAGGACAACAACGATGAAAAACGAGAATATGATGTGTGATTTAAACACAGGCGTGTGCGGAGAAGTCGGCGAAGATGGGATTCAGCTCATCGATCTGAATAAGCCCGAAAAAAAGGTTCACCTTTATTATGTTACCGATCCGATTTGCTCCCACTGCTGGGCGCTTGAACCGGTATTGCGGCGTTTTCAGGAGCAGTACGGTCACTATGTCCAATTCCATACGGTAATGGGCGGTTTGCTGGAGAGCTGGGACGGCTTTGCCGATGTCAGCAACGGCATCAACAGCCCGGCAGATGTCGCCGGTCATTGGCGTGAAGTGGGATTACATTCCCGCATGCCGATCGATGGTTCATTGTGGCTAGACAATCCCGTGCAATCCTCTTATATTCCCTCTCGTGTCTATAAAGTCATTCAGCAGCAGAGCGAGGAGCTGGCGAATACGTTTCTGCGCCGGGCCAGAGAAGCGGTATTTGCCTTCAATCAAAATATCGGAGAAGAGGCTGTTCTGGCCAATATCGTTAATCAAATGAGCTTGAGTGGAGCTGCCATCGTGGAGCAAGCCGCAGCGCCGGATGCGCAGAGCTTGTTAGAAGAGGATTTTGAGCTTTCCCGATCGCTTGGTGTGCGAGGTTTTCCAACGATTATTATGGTCAATCAAGACAACAAAGGCGTGAAAATCGTCGGAGCCAGATCGCTAGCCGACTATGTGAAGGCTCTCACTCAGGTGTCGGAGGCCGCTTCTTTGCAAGCACGCCCTCTTCAGAAAATAGCAGCTCTTCTTCAGAGAGAGCAGCGTTTGTTCTCGAAAGAGATTGAAATCATGTATGATCTGGAGCCGCATGAGGTAGTCGGCTTTCTGAAAAAATCACTCCCGGCAAATGAGTATACGCTCTCAAAAATTGTTGGCGAAGTGTATGTAGAGTCAAATTTATCCTCTTAAGAATTGCTCGATTTGTGTCGATATATAAATAAAAAATATCGACTCGACTTACTTAGGGGGAACAGTATGAGATCAGTCAAAGCAAAGCTTATTGGATCATTTATCATCGTATTCTTATTTGTTGCCATTATGGCACTAGCGGGGTTATCACAAATTGGGAATATAAGCAGTTTTACAAAAGAGCTCACCCAGCGTTGGATGTCCAGCATTGTTATAATTGATAAGATCAATTTGAATATCGAGCAATTTATGAATAGCCATAATCAAACATTAACTACGAAAGATCCAGAACGGTTAAAGCAGCTTAGCGCTATGACGGATTCTCTGTTGCTCCAGATCGACGAAGGAATCGCAAGCTATGAAACTGTGATTCAAAACGATGAAGACAAAAGCTTGTATAGAGAGCTTGTAGACGCTTGGAGCCAATTTAGGACAGGTATTGACGAATTGAACAGCGAGCAAGCCAGTGCGGAAGAGAAATTAAAAATCACGGAAGGAATCGTGCAGGCGTTTGACCAGATCAAAGCCTCGCTTGCGCAATTGGATGAAATCAACCATGAAGCCATCGAGCAAAGCAACCAGCGTTTTGAGGAGCTTTTTGTCCAAACTAGATCTATCGTTTTTTATATCGGGATTGCCATATTGGCGATCGTCATCGGGCTGGCCTGGCTGCTTACCCGAAATTTAACCAAACCATTGACCGCCACGACTGCCGTAATGAATCGGATTGCGGCCGGTGACTTAACCGTTAAACCCATGATTGTGAACCGCAAGGACGAATACGGCACCATGATGGAAGCCGTCAATGGAACTATCGCTAACTTGCAGTTGTCCGTAAAGCAAATGCAGGACTCTTCCAATGCCATAGCCGGTGCATCCACGCAATTGTTCGCCAGCTCCGAGCAAAATTCGGAAGCGTCCCGTCAGGTAGCGGAAATGATTCAACAAGTAGCCTCCGGCTCCGAAGATCAAGCTACCACGGCGATGGAGTGCAGCAGAGTCATCGATGAGATGGCCGAGGGCGTCCAGCGTATTGCCGAGTCAGCCGGAGAGGTATCGGAGCTATCCCGACATGCTGCATTACAAGCGAGTGTAGGAGCGGATACAATCATTGAAGTATCCGGCAAGATGAAAAAACTGAGCGGGACGGTCGAAGCGGCCAGTCTAACCATTCAAAAGCTGGAGCAGGAATCTCAGCAAATAAGCGAGATCTCATCTCTAATCAGTCAGATTGCCGCGCAGACAAATCTGCTGGCTCTTAATGCGAATATCGAGGCTGCCCGAGCCGGGGAGCACGGGCGAGGATTTGCCGTCGTAGCGGGAGAAATCCGTAAACTGGCCGGCCAAAGCGATGAATCCTCCCAGAATATTAGCGAACTGATCGAGACGATTCAGCAGGATATGGTGCAGGCTGTCTCTTCCATGAGCCGAAGCCTGGAGGATGTTCACGAAGGTGCAGCCTCTGTAGCTCAAGCAGAGCAAGCCTTTAAAGAAATTGCGGCATCGGCGGGCGATGTCTCCCTGAGAGTTCAAGAGACGGCTGCCGCAACCGAGCAGCTCTCCGCTTCAACGGAGGAGGTTGCCGCATCCATCGCCAATATGGGCCAAATCGCCAAACAAACGGCCGAGATGTCCCAGCAGGTAGCGGCGTCAACGGAGGAGCAGCTGGCCTCGAGCGAAGAAATCACGAGCTCCTCTCAGTCCTTGTCGGCTACTTCCGTAGAACTAAAAAATCTAGTCAATACGTTTACACTGTAATGCATGAAGACGACTGCTGCGAGATTCACTCGTTGAGTCGTCTTTTTTATGGTGCTTTAATTTATTTTCAAACGATTTGAAAAAGAGGCTGCTCCGCCAAGAAATGAATCGGAAGGTTTGGAAGAAATGCCCGCAGCTGCTCCGCCAAAGCCTTCATTCCCGGTGCTTCGCTTTCCGCATGACCTAGCACGATAAGTGCTTTACGTCTCCCCTGCCGACAGGCGTCTCTGACATACTCGGGGGTTTCCCATTCCGGCCCCTCTCCGGCGATGACCAAGTCGAGATTCTCCGCAGTCATTAAAGGGATCGCATTGGCGCCCCCGCCGCGATAGCCGACCAATATTCCTGCCCGTTTGCAGCGCATCGACATATCCCCGACAACGCGCACATAAGGAATGCCAAGCTTCAGCTTTATATATTTCGCGATCTCGGCTACAGTCATTTCCGGCAAACCGAGTATGGTTGAAATCGGAAGTACCTTCTCGATGCAGTCCTCCCAATGCAATGCCTGAACCAGACCGGCCGTAATTTTATCCGGCTTATATTGATGAATATAATCATGAAGCCGGAAAATCGCGATTCCCGACGCTTCGATCAATCCCCGCTTCTGCAAATAAACCGGATCATCCTGCAGCAGATCTGTATGACTGTGATGACTGTAAAAAACGCCTTCATGAGTGATTAACAGATTGATTCCCAAGTTCATGGCCTGCTGAATCACATCATGCGTCGGCATGAACGTAACGCCGATTCCAGTCACTGTCGTTTCCGGATGTCCTGCTTCCAGCCGATCTACGGTATTTTCTAAAGGGGCGATCGGAGCCATCAACAAATCCATTACTTGCTGTATCGTAATCGCCATATTACATCTCCCCTGCCCAGCGCTGTCTCGTTGCCGTAACGGTCTCCCCGGTAAGGATCGCCTTCTCGAGCATCTTGCCTAAATAGTGATCCTGAGAGGCTTCTGCAAGACTATAAAATGCTGGCCCGCCTTGAATATATTCGGCCATGCGCTGCAGGCAGCGCGCAATTGCAATTTCATCATCATATAATCGTGCCGGAGCAAACGGGTTGTCGTACAGCCATTGTTCTCCGCAAATAATCCCTTGCAGGAAATAGCCCTCCTGATTCTCAAGCTCTCCTTTGTTTACGCGCTTTAGCTCCAGCTGCAGCGGAACGGTCGTTTCCTGCTGGATAAGTACCCGGGTATCGAAGATTTCTCCGCGTTCCCCCCTAACCGAGAGGTGATTCGACCGGATCCAGGAACGGTGCTGATCCCGTGTAAAATCGTAAATCCCCAACCTGTCGCCAAAATCGAGCCATGCTAAATCTCTTTGGGAAGGAATCACTTTATCTTCTGTCGGCGGCCCTTGTCGCGTTGGACCCTGTACCCATTGGGATTCAAAGCGCATCCCTTTAATCTTGACTTCCTCGAAGGTTATTCCTAGCATTTTACGAATCAAGCTTACACCATGGTATAGATGGGAGATAGAAACGGTCGTTTCTGTAATTCTCCCCAGCCGCCCAGAATGAATGAGAGCTAACCGCGCTTCTTGGATGGGATGGAATTGATATTGCTCTGCCACCTGAATACGAGCGCCTGCAGCGGTCAGTTGATCATGCAGCAGCTCCAGTCCTTCCAGATCCGATGCTGGCGGCGTTTCTGCCAATGCCGGCATTCCCGCTTCAGCCAGCTTGAACATATAATCCATGCCCTCTGACCCGCTGACCGAGACGACGATAAAATCAGAACTCTCATTTTTCAGCAGCTGTTCAAGAGAACGATAGGTTGTCGCACCCCACTGTGCCTCCATCGCTCTAGCTTTAGCCTCATTCCTTACCACCATGCCGCTGACCTGAAACCGATCCGGCATAGCCCGGGCAATTCGCAGATAATATTGTGCGCGGAAACCCGCGCCTCCGATAATGCCAAACCTCACCGGTCTTACAGGATTTTCGGGTTCCATGCCACATACCGATTCCACAGCATCTTCTGGATTCATAACTTCCTCTTTATTCTTAGTAGAATTGTCCATCGCTGCCTCCAGATCATTCATCTTTTGGTATTTGCCTCTGTTAAATTCATCTTTGAATGAAAACGGGGGGCGTTAGCCAAGAAGGCCTCCCGCGTATAAAACGGACTGTTTTTCGTTAACGGAAGGCTTACGGGCTGCTTCGTTATGGCTGATTCATAGATCGCCGTAATGAGCTCTAATACTTTTCTTCCTTCCTGTCCGTCTATAAGCACTTGCAGCGATGGGTTTTCAATCGCCGTCAGGATGTCGTCGACTTGGCCAGCGAAACCGTTAAACTGCAAGGGCTTAATACTCTCGTAATACTGCTGAATTTCCTTCTCCAGTTCCGTATTCCGTTCCGGGAAACCATTCTCGAGCTGTGAGGAGGCATATACTTTCCAAGGTGCTGAAATCCGGGCGCGTTCCCCCTGAAAAATCATCTGCCGGTCCTGACCATGATGAATGACCGAGCTCGTAATTTGTGCGAGGCTGCCATTCGGATATGAAAAAATAGCAATGGAAATATCCTCGACTTCCGAATTGCGATGCGAGGTATTGCTGATGACGGCTTGAACGCTTTGCGGCATGCCCATCATCCACTGGAGCATGTCCATGTGATGAACGCCATGGTTCAGCGTACAGCCGCCTCCCTCGCTTTCCCATGTTCCTCTCCACCAGAGATCATAGTAGTTTTCGCCGCGCCACCAATAGGAATCGACCTGCCCATGAACAATTTTCCCTAACAACCCGGAGTCCAGCGTATGCTTCAGCTTCCAATTGGGATCAAGAAATCGGTTCTGCCCTACTACCGAGAGGACGCTCCCCGATGCTGCAGCAGCCTCCAGCATTTGATCGCATTCCTCCAAGGACATCGCCATCGGTTTCTCTACGAGCACATGCTTGCCCGCCCGCAGAAAATCGCTTGCCATCTTGGCATGCAACTGGGGAGGGGTGCAAATCGAAACCAAATCGATTTTCTGATGATGGAGCAGCTCCGTGTAGTCCTGCATAATGAGGCAATCTAGCTGGAACTCTTCTTTGAGTCGAATTGCTTTTTCTATATTATGGTTAACCAGAGCAACCACTTTGCAGCGCTCCGAAAAAGACATATAAGCCTCAACGTGAGAACGTGCTATAGAACCAGTGCCGATAATAGCTACGGAAATTATGACGCATCACTCCTCGATCGCATATGTAAAGATAGCGCTTCCATGATCCTGCAAGCTAACGCTCCCTCCGATTATACTTGCATATATAGCTTTCTTTGCATTATCTAATATATTCATACTATCAATTCAATTAGCCAGTTTATATAGGAACAATGCACAATTTATTTTTATTTCTTCCAAAGATTCCGAAAGAATCCTCCTACCAGATTATCGAGGCGATCCGCCGAATGGCCCCTTAAGAAATTATCGCAAAAAGCCCCACTCATTCGAGTGTGGCCTGAATGCGACTATATATAATGATTTTAATCTAGTTAGCTTGTGGAAAATTCCCCTTCCACTCTCCTACGCCAGAGCGTCCACCTCGCTGCGATTCGGTATGGATGTTTGCGCACCTGCCTTCGTTACTACTATAGAAGATACTTTCGTGGCGAAGGCAATGGCCTCCTGTACGCTTTTACCCTCGGACAAGCCTACGGCAAAAGCTGCAACAAACGAGTCGCCGGCTGCCGTTGTATCCACGGCTTTCACCGCCCGGGCCGGAACATGAACGGCCCCATTCGCGCTTACGTATAGAGATCCATTGCTGCCAAGCGTAATGATCAGATTGCTTACACCTTTGGAGAGCAATACTTTTGCCGCATCTTCTGCCGCTGCTATGGAATCGACGGGCTGCCCGCTCAGCTTCTGCAGCTCGGTCTCGTTCGGAATCAAATAGTCCAGTTTGCCGAGTATAGCATCAGGTATAAAGTCCGGGGCAGGCGCTGGATTTAGAAGGACGGTTTTACGGTGCTTGTTAGCCAAATCAATGGCCTGATATACCGCCTCATGGGGGATTTCCATCTGCAAAATAACAATTTCCGCTTCCTTGATCAATTCCTCATGATCCAAAATGTAATCTTTGCTGCAAAGATCATTTGCGCCCGCCAGCACCACAATGCTGTTGTCTCCCTCATCATTCACTTGAATGACAGCCAATCCGGAGGAAGCCGCTGGCACAAGGTCGATGCGATCCGCATGGACACCAGCCTGGCGTAAGTTATCAATGAGAGGTATTCCGAATTCATCCCCTCCGACCTTGCCGAGCATGGAGACATTTGCCCCTAATTTTGCAGCCGTTACCGCCTGGTTTGCCCCCTTGCCCCCTGGTATTCGCTCAACAGAGCTGCCAAGCAAAGTCTCACCCACCTGCGGTATATAAGGGACTCGAAGCACCAAGTCCATATTAATGCTGCCAATTACTAAAATTTTGCTTGCTCCCATACGTTACACTCCTTAATTGCAATCCCTCATTTAACAATCTAATCCTACTTTATCCTAATATTCTTTCCAATACCAGTTGATTGAAACGGGCATATTCAGCTTCAGCAGCGATGTTATGGATGGCAAAGTCTCAAAGATAAATATCGATAAGGATCCCTTTGGAATATTCAGCAGCGATTTGGCTTGGTGATCGGGTAAAATTTAATCTGGATATAACGAATGAAAACGAATAACGAATGCGGGTGGAGGCCGATTTGTGCCTTCACCCGCATTCGTTATAGCAGTATTGTTTTATTGAATCCTCTGTTCGAGCAGAACTCCGTTGATGCCATTTAAAAAGGCAATTGCGCTGGCTTTGATGATATCGGTATCCATCGCGCGGCCCGAGTAAATTTTGCCTTCATATTGAATGCGGATGTTCACCCGGCCGACAGCTTCCTTGCCGCGAGACAGGCTGCTGATCTTGTAATCCTCAAGCTGAACGTCGAGGCCGGCCAGAGATCGGATGACGCTGTACAGTGCATCGATCGGGCCGTCTCCAACGGCGCTGCCTTTTAATGATTCGGCGCCTTTCTTCAGCTCCACGATCGCCGTAGGATACAGATCATTCGTAATCACTTGAAAAGAGACGAGCTCATAAAGATGCTTGCTGTGATCATCAATCGTCCGATGGTTTGTGATTAGATAGAACACGTCGTGATCATATACCTCTTTCTTCGCATCGGCCAATTGTAAAAACTTCTGAAAAAGCTGCTCAAAATCAGCATCATCTCCCGTGTCAAAGCCCAGCTTCTCTACCGTACTCTTAAAAGCGTGCCTACCGGAACGGGCCGTCAGAATCAATTCCATGCTGTCCGCTCCAACCTCCTCCGGCGACATAACCTCGTAGACCTGCTTATCCTTCAGCAAGCCGTCCTGGTGAATGCCGGAGGAATGTGCAAAAGCATTTTCGCCCGTAATGGCCTTATTCACCTGCACATCCAGTCCCGTCAAATGGCTTACTAATCTGGAGGTTCGAAGAAGCTCCTGCGTCTTGATATCGGTATGGCACTGATAGAAGCTTTCTCTTACCTTAAGCGCCATTACCACTTCCTCCAGCGAAGCATTTCCTGCTCGCTCTCCGAGCCCATTAATCGTGCATTCGATTTTTTCGGCTCCATTCTTAATGGCACTGAGCGTATTGGCCGTGGCCAGTCCGAGATCATTATGGCAGTGTACGCTTAGAATGACCTTGTCATCCAAGTTTTTAAGCCGTTCATGGATGTTGCGGATCATTTCGCCAAATTCCTCGGGTACAGCATAACCGACAGTATCAGGCACATTGATCATGGTTGCGCCTGCCTTAACGACGGCTTCGATCGTCTTCCATAAATACTCGAAATCCGATCTCGAGGCATCCTCGGTAGAATACTGCACATGGGGAAGCAGTGTTTTGGCATATTTTACAGCATCGACTCCCATTTGAAGCACCGCTTCCTTCGAACGGCTGAATTTCTTCTCTACATGAATGTTCGACGTACCCAGCACAATGTGAATCAGCGGGTCTTGCGCCAATTTTATGCTTTCGTAAACGGCATCAATATCGTTTTTAACGGCTCTTGCCAGGGCCGTAATCGTTACGCTATCCCCGACGCTTCTGGCAATTTCCTGTACAGCCTGGAAATCACCCACTGATGATGCCGGAAAACCGGCTTCAATAATATCGACATTCAGACGCTTGAGCTGCTGTGCGGTCTCTATCTTCTGCTGCATGTTTAGTTTTGCACCTGGAACCTGCTCCCCGTCACGTAGAGTCGTATCCAGTACGATTATTTTACGATTCATGAATCGTTACCTCCTAAACCATATTAAAAATATATATGTGAAGCGGGGTTGGTTAAACCCGGAATTTAACCAACAAAAAAACCCCGTCTCTACGTATAGAGACGAGGTTTAACCCGCGGTACCACTCTAATTCATTTCCCAAGAAATGAGCTCATTCGATGGCTAACACCATCTATCCCTGTAACGGTGGAATTCCGGCTGGCCCTACATGTCAGGCAGCTGTTCATAGACGAGTTCGAACTGAATGACGCTGCCGTTTCCCACCAACCAACGGCTCTCTGCAAGGTCATTTCACTTCTACTATTTCTATTCATCACATTTAAGTTTGAATTTATTGGATATTATATGCCCGTATCCTTTCGTTGTCAACTACCTCTTTATTGAGCTTCCATAAACGATGCAGCATTTATGAATTTTGTTCCATCTCATTCGCTAAATGAATGAGCTTGTTCAGCGTTTTGAAATTGCGTACCGTCGCGGGAACGCCTAGTTTATCGAGTCTTCCGGACAGCTTTGAATTCCGGGAGCTATTGCTGAATAATAGATAGATTTCCTTGCCCTTAATGATGTATTTATCCTCACCAAAGTCGGTGGCATGCAGCTTGTCTACTTGTTCAGCAGGCAATGCCTTCTGTAAAATAGAAACGTACAGAGTCTCTCCAGTGGATGATTCAGCGGCCTTGGCGATCTCCAGTTCGGTAAAAGGGCATCCCGCCGCAACGCTGCGCAATTCCGAGGCCGTCCTTAGTATAACGCTTACTGAAATTGCAAAGGCTGATTCGATCCCCTGCTCGATCCGTTTGCACAGCACCGCTTCCTCCTCGTCCGATTCAAACAAGACGTTTCCGCTTTGAATGTAGGTTTGTACTCGGGCCAGGCCAAGCTCCTCTTCAAATATGCGCCTTAGCTCGGCCATTTTGATTATATTTTTGCCGCCGACATTGATCCCCCGCAGCAGAGCAATGTATATCATATTCCGTCACACCGCCTAGTCTCATCTTAAACGAATTATAGCATAGAAAATTTATGCTAATAAACCCAAGGGTTATTCGGGCTCATAATAACCAAGCATTCCCCAATAGAAATATTTAGAGGATTCGTCATTTCGATGCATTGGAGGACAGCTATCTTGAAAGATCCTTATCCGGGGCATAACAAGCCCTTTATCGTACCTCAGCCGATCCGAAGCGATGGCGCAGGAGGGCCAGATTTAGGACCGCGCGATGTGCTGAGAGACTTAGAGAACCCGAATATGCTCGTTCCGCCTGTTACAGATGCCGGTTTGGTGCCCAATCTGAAAATGTCTTTCTCCGATACCCATCCCCTTACGGCACCGTACCGCTGAGCTTCAAGCACCGTCTCCTGGCTCAGAAACCGCTAGTAACGCCCGGGGGAAGCGTAAGGATCGTGGACTCCTCGAATTTCCCCATCTCCAAAACAGTTGCCGCTGCCCTGGTCGAGATTAAGCCCGGCGCCATGCGAGAGCTCCATTGGCATCCCAATAACGACGAGTGGCAATACTACCTCACGGGACAAGGGCGAATGACCGTATTTGCCGGAAACGGAATCGCCCGCACCTTCGACTACAGGGCGGGCGATGTCGGCTATGTTCCTTTTGCTTTTGGCCATTATATTCAAAATACCGGAACGGAATCGTTATGGTTTCTGGAAATGTTCAAGAGAGACCGGTTCGCTGATGTTTCGTTAAATCAGTGGATGGCCCTCACACCTCGGAGCCTTGTAGCCGATAATCTTCATGTTGGCCCTGAACTGCTGGATGCCTTGCGGAAAGAAAAGTGGCCTGTCGTTAAATATCCCGATCGCCACGAGGAGCCTAAATAATGGAACGACGTCAAGCCGGCAAACGGTCGGCTCAAGTTTTTATTATGAAGGCTATATGATTTTTATTGCGGACGTTCTATCTCGAACCGCTTGCCAAGGCTAGCATAGAAGCTCCCAGCCAAACGGCTGACCGGGTTCAGCTTCACAGGATCGATATAACCGTTTTTGTAAATCTCTTCGTCCATGATAAAACGTACGACGCGGGCAATAAGCAAGTCCGTGGTCGGTGCTTCCTCCGTTCCCCCTAGCGTCACGGATTGATCAAGCACGCATTCCATCCGAACCTTCGCTTCGCGGATTCCGGGAACGGCAACGACCTCGCTGGCGATCGGCGACAACCGGGTCAAAGCAATTTCACTTTCCTCCGGCGGCAGGTTCGCTGCAGTCTCATTGACGGCTGCAGCCATGCTTTCATCGACGATGTGGATCACCAGTTCTCCGCGAGCAATCGCATTTCTAGCTGTGTCTTTCGCTTCCCCGTTCTTGCGCTGCACAGCGATGGACAACAGCGGAGGCGAGCTTGATACGATTGAAAAGTAACTGAAGGGCGCGGCATTGAGAACTCCCTTCTCGGACAAGGTCGTTACGAAAGCAATAGGCCTTGGAATGACGCTGCCGATGAGCAGCTTATAATTATCCCGCTCACTCTGCGCTGCCGGATCAATAGATATCACGATGCATTTGCCTCCCGTCTTATTTTTTGCAAATCAGGCGCTGCCCATCTTTTCGCGAAACCAGGCAGCTGCCGCATTCACTTCACTGCTTGTCAGCTGGTGACCGAAGTTTTCCCAATGCACGGTTACGTCGGCCCCCGCTCCACTCAGCAGCCCCTTAAGCTCTTCGGTTTCACTTGGCGAACAAATGGGATCATTGCTTCCCGCGCCGATAAATACCGGTACGCCCGATAAGTTCGGAAGTTGAAGCCCCCGCAAAGGAACCATCGGATGATGAAGAATCGCTCCTTTGAAGGCATGTTCAACATGAAAAAGCAGGCTGGCCGCAATGTTCGCTCCATTCGAGTAACCGATCGCTACTAGATTCCTACGATCAAATCCGTATTCCTCTGCGGACTGATCCAGAAAATCATTCAGCTCCTTCGTACGAAACACTAAATCCTCTTCATCGAATACGCCCTCCGCAAGCCGTCTGAAAAAACGCGGCATCCCGTTCTCCAGCACGTTCCCTCTCACCGAAAGAACGGATGAATTCGGAGATACCAGCTTGGCGAGCGGGAGCAAATCCCGCTCTGTTCCGCCAGTTCCATGAAGGAGCACAAGCGTAGGCGCTCCTGAGTCAGTCCCTTTTTCAAAAATATGTCTCATCACTTTGTTCCCTCCTCTAGCACCCTAACTTCAAACGGTTCAAGATTCGCCTCGATCTGCGAACGTACCGGTTCGAACCATGACGGAAGCATCAGCTTCTGGCCCAGCTCCTCCGGTTCCTCATCCCGGGCAAAGCCTGGAGGATCGGTCGCTATTTCAAATAGTATGCCGCCTTTTTCCCGGAAGTATATGGCATTGAAGTACTGGCGGTCGATAATTTGTGTCGGCTGATAGCCGCTATCCCCGACCTTTTGCTGCCATTGCTCGTGCTCGTCGAAATCCTTTGCCCGCCAGGCGATATGGTGAACGGTACCCGCTCCGCCGCTGCCCCATTCCATGTCCTTCAGCGGCACATCGATAATGTTGCCGATCTCTCCCGAAGCTTGGAACCGGGCGTAGAATTCGTCCTCCGCCACTTTGCTTAATCCAAGAACGTCCTCCAGCACGCGCATCGTTTGCTTGGTA
Organism: Paenibacillus lentus; assembly: GCF_042714055.1. Classification (GTDB taxonomy): domain Bacteria; phylum Bacillota; class Bacilli; order Paenibacillales; family Paenibacillaceae; genus Fontibacillus; species Fontibacillus lentus_A. The sequence continues at coordinate 318,389 of NZ_JBHGVC010000002.1, read as the reverse complement.
TTCACGCTAAACAAGACAGCGCCGCCAAAACCTTTGATCGCTTTGTCTGCAGGAATGCCCCCGAACGACCAGGTGCTGTTCGCTCCTGCTTCCCGCTCTACAAGCTCAATCCACAATCCTTCGTTATCCCGGAAATGGAGGTATTCTTCATTAAACCGCGAGGCTTTCGTCAGGGAGACCCCAAACCCTTTCAGCCGATCCTCCCAGAAATCAAGCGAGCCCGGCGGTACGACATACGTCGTAATCCCCACTTGGCCTCCTCCGACCTTCCCCCGCCGGGAGCCCGGCGATGGGAAGAAGGTAATGATCGTTCCCGGACTGCCGTGTTCATCTCCAAAGTACAGATGATATACCTCGGGGGCATCGAAGTTAATCGTTTTTTTCACCAATCTTAAACCGAGAATACCAGCATAGAAATCGACGTTCTCCTGCGGACTCCGCGCAAAAGCCGTGATATGATGAATGCCTGCTGTTTGTAATGTCATAATCATACACTCCTTTTTTAATATTAAAAGCCGTTATAAGTAACAAATTCTCCTACCGGCTTGCGGTAACCGCGCAGCCGCTGTCCCGATACATCCTCTTTCCCCAGGGCAATCAGCATGACCGGTACATAGCGATCCGGAATGTTCAGCTCTTTCCGCATTTGCTCCGGGTCAAAGCCGATCATCGGACAAGTATCCCAGCCTTTGTCCTTGGCAATCAGCATAAAGAGCATGGCCGACAGGCTCGCGTTGCGAATCGCCTCATCCCGCTTGAAGGCATCTCCCCGATCCTCATAGAACTGAGTCACCGATTCCACCGTCATATCTAGTTCCTGCTTATTTATAATGCCCAAATGCAGCATTCCCTCGTTCATTTGTCTCACATTCTCGAAGCCATTCAAGTCGCCTAGTACGAGAATAGCTGCGGATGCAGACTTGATTTTGTATTGCTTATTCGCGGCCTCGTACACTCTATTCTTCTTCCCGGGATCTTTAACGATCACGTAATGCGCATGCTGCAAATTAAAAGCAGACGGCGCATACTTCACAAGACTGAACATCTCCTCCAGCTCCTGATCAGAGATCGTTACCTCGGAATGAAACTTCATAGCAGACCTTCTATCCTTTACCACATTCACTAGTTCGCCCATGATATAATCCTCCATCAACCAAAGTTTTATTTTCTACTTTTTAAAAAAGAGCATCCAACGAATAAACACCTGCGCCCGTTAATGCAACACCGATCACAACGATGAGTAGAACAAGCGGGTATTCATAGCCGTTTGCCGTTGCCCACAAGCCATTCTTGAAATGCACCTTAACAATAGCCCCTACCATGGCTAGGGCAATGAGTGCAGCGGCCAGCGGCGTCAATAACCCGAGCGTGAAGAGCAGCCCGCCGACAAATTCCATAAGGCCTGCCAATACCGCCATAAGAACCCCCGGCTTAATGCCGATCGACTCCATCCAGCCTCCGGTGCCTTTGGGGCCGTAGCCGCCGAACATCCCGAATAATTTCTGTGCTCCATGGCCGATGAACAATATTCCTACAACTAAACGAATCAACAATAAACCTAAATCCAGCATAATTTATACATCCTTCCACATTTATTTTTAAGTTCATTATCTTTATTTAAAGATATTTAGGAAAAAAAGAAGCCGCAGATCGGTGAATTTCGAGTATTTCAAGATACAATGAAAATCCCTCCCGATCTGTTAGCCGAACCATCGCTTTACGAGCTTACCCGCCAGCTTTCCTATGAGCTCTCCGCCCCTTTGCCCAGACGTTTCAGCAGTTCAATCGCCTGAAGCTTCTCTTCGTAGTCGAGGCCGCTTAGCCTCGAATGAACGAACTCGGAATGATCGGGAAATATCCGCTCGAATAGCTCGTTTCCGTCCGCCGTAATTTCGGCGTAGATCACTCTCCGATCCTGTTCGCAAGGTACGCGCCGAATGAGCCCCTTCTGGACAAGCTTGTCGATATTGTAGGTCACGCTTCCGCTGGTGATCAGAATTTTATCTCCAATCTGCTGGAGAGGAATCCGGCCTTTGTTATACAATACTTCGAGAATCGTGAATTCCGAAGGTGATAAGCCGCGCCGCTTCATGTCTTTGATCGCTTGATCCATAATCGTTTTGTATGCTTTAGAAAGGACAACGAACAATTTAAGCGAAGCCGTATGTTCTTGATCCGGCATTTCAGTCACCTCCATTTATCTCGTGTTCAAACATCTTGAATTAAAGATATACCATTTTTCGCCGATTGTCAAATCTATTTTTGCGGTCGAGTTTTTATCTTAGTATATCGAAGCCGAAAAGTCCCTATACCTTAACTAAACTGCTTTTCGCAATAGGACTCCCCCAAGAGAACTGAACCTGTTCCTTCGTCATGCCGAGCGAGACTCTCCTGCTTTAATCTGCTTCCAAACGGATGCAGACCAGTTGTATTTCTTGTAAGGTCTGCTCCCCTTTCCTTCACAAGTTCTTCTAATTCTCCTAGCCTCAAAAGAGGATTTAAGGCATTCAGGTAGAAAAGTGATTTTAGTAGCGTTATCAATGATTGGCTATCAGTCACATACCCGAAGGGAGAATACAAAGAGAATGCTGTTGGAAAAAGGACAAAAGCTGCTGTTCATTGGGGATTCGATTACGGATTGCGAACGCCAACAACCGAATGGAGAAGGGTTGTTTTTCGCTTTAGGCAAAGGATATGTTGCTTTGGTTGATGCTTTGCTGCAAGCTGTTTACCCGGAGATGGGTATCCGTATCGTAAACAAAGGGAACAGCGGCAACACCGTACGCGATCTGCAGGAGAGATGGCAAGAGGATGTATTGGATCAGAAGCCGGACTGGTTATCCATCATGATCGGAATTAACGATGTATGGCGGCAATATGATACGCCGTTTATTCCCGAGTGGCATGTCTATGCCGAGGAATATGAAGAGACTTTACGCAAGCTAGTGAACCAAACAAAGCCGCATTTGAAGGGGCTTGTGTTGATGACTCCGTTTTATTTGGAGCCCAATCCGGAGGACAAAATGCGCAAGACGATGGATCAATACGGGGCGATCGTGAAAAAGGTTGCTGTTGAAACCGGAGCGGTATTCGTCGATACCCAAGCGGCGTTTAACGTGGTGCTTGAGGAGCTGTACCCGGCAACCCTGGCCTGGGATCGTGTCCATCCTTCCTATGCAGGACATATGGTGCTGGCTCGGGCATTTTTGAAGGAAATCGGGTTTGAGTGGAATAAGGGTTAAGAATGTAATAATACAAAAAGCAGTCCGTCCTCTATTCCGAGACGGACTGCTCGAAATCTCTATTCCCCTCTTGCTCTATACAAATCAATCGACTTATATCCCTGGGCTAGAATATCGCACATCTGCAGCAAACGCTTCTCCTGCGTTTCGCTTCTTTTCGCGCTGTACACATAACGTGCCCAGTCCTTCTGATATCCAACAGCTAAATTATTGTATTTGTCCAGCAATTCCTTATTGCTGCTCAAATAATTCCGAATGCTTGGGACGTAATCCACATAATCGTCAACCCGCTGGCTGCTCTTCGCGCTTGGCGACTTGCCCTTCTTCGAGGCTTGGGCTTTCAGCCCAATAACCGTAAATACATCGTCCATGCTGACCATCCGCGAAAACTTCAAAGTACTGCCGGATACGTACCCTTCCTCATCGATCTGGTTTTGTTGAAAGAAGCTGTCCCGATCGATATATTCCTTGTATTTACGGTTGTTTTTCTTCGGATAGGCAAAAAACAAATAGCCATTTTCATGAATGGCTTGCTTTTGAATGACGAGATCCAAATACTCCTTGAATTGATCCATATTAAATATGAATACAAAAATAAGATCATATTTCTCCTTCGTCATTTCCGTATCATATTGCAGATCTTTAAAGTCCTCGATATCCTCCGGTTGATTCAAAATTAGCTTCGAAGCGTATTTATTTAAATTTAGTTTGGCAACTACGTTATTCTGCGGACTCATTATCTTCTCCAACCTTTCTTAGCATGCAATCAAGCTGTCTAATATTCATAATAACATAAAGTATAAGCAGGAATTAAGGAAGTCCAAGTAAAAAGTGAGTTAAAGACTTATTCCTCATCAGTCATTTACCCGAAGGGACAATTCGAAGAGAATGCTGTTGAAAAAAGACAAAAGCTGCTGTTCATTGGAGACTCGATTACGGACTGTGATCGCCAACGACTGCTCGGTGAAGGAGTGTACGGCGTACTAGGCAATGGGTATGTCGCCCTTGTTGACGCCGTTTTTATTTGAGCCCAATCCTGAGGACAAGATACGTAAGACCATGGATGAGTACGAGGCATTTGTGAAGCAAATTGCAGCGGAAGCCGGGGCGGTGTTTGATTCGCAAGCGACATTTAACGTGGTGCTGAAGGAGCTGTACCCTGCAGCCTTGGCCTGGGATCGCTTCATCCTACTATCCGGGACATATGGTGCTGGCCCGGGCGTTTTTGAAAGAAATTGGGTTTGAGTGGGGCAGGGATTAAGGCTGTAATCCATAATTATTTTATATAAACAAAACCTGACGGTTCACCTGTCGCTAAATAACACAACTTAATTATAAACGCTTTGTGGATATAGGACTTCATTTAACTAACGAAATGACCTCTGATAAAAAATCTATCAGAGGTCATTTTGTTATAACACTATAGGTTTTTATCTCCAATCGGTATGGAGCCATTAATTTCTTCGTATTCTTCAATGTGCTGCTCAATTAAGTATTCAATTTGCATTGCAATAGATCTTTTATTTATATTCGCAATGTACTTAATCTTCTCAAAATTACTTTCCTGTAGTCGCAGAGTAAAAACACGTTTATCAGTCGCCATTATTCTACTCCCTAAAAGTGATGTCAATATTGTATCATTGTGAAATAATTTTATATAGAATCACTTTGACATCATAGTGATGTCACTTTATAATAATTGTTAGAACTAATATAGTTTTAACAATACTTTACTCAATAGCCGACCCACACTTCTTTTAATCTCAACTCACATTCTTAACAAAACCAACTGAATACATAATATTATTAATTTGGAGGCAATAATGATATCCCATTCATTAGAAGTTTTGATTGAACCGCTTATTCAGCATCGGTTGAAATTACTTTATAAAGAATTGGCCCGAACAAACTCCCAATATTATGAGATGTTCAAGGAACGTGAACGATATTTACACCAAATGCGGGAGTCAATACCCGATAAACTTCACGATATCCTATTTCTTTACGAGGATACACAGATTTCTCTGCAAACCATTTTAGAAAGAAATATCTATCTTCAAGGCTTTAAAGACGCTTTGTACCTTTCCGATGAATTACATAAATATACGGTTTAATCTCCGAAACACAAAGAACAGCAAGTCTTCCTTAAAAGAAGAAGCTTACTGCTCTTAGTCTCAACTACAACTACCGCTTCTTACGCTCTCAGCCAGGCATTCGCTAGCAATATGGCTCCTTTGGCCGCATTTGTGCCAGCCAGGGTATTGAGCATGACAAAGTCATGAATAATTCCCTGGAAGCGTACAGCAGTTACGTCTACTCCTGCCTCACGGAGTTTATTGGCATAAGCCTCACCCTCATCTCGAAGCACATCGGCTTCAGCAGTAATGATCAGGGCCGGCGGCAATCCGGCGAGCTGCTCCTTCGCTGCGCGAAGCGGAGAGGCTGTAATTTGTGCTCTTTCATTCTTATCTGTCGTGTATTGATCCCAGAACCATTGCATCGCATCCCGCCGCAGGAAATATCCGGCTGCGAACTCTTGATAAGATTCCGTATCGAAAGCGGCATCGGTTACAGGATAGAACAGCAATTGCTTATGGATCTTCGGCCCTTTGCGTTCCTTCGCCATGAATGTGATGGCTGCCGCCATATTCCCGCCTACACTATCCCCTGCAACGTATAAGCGTTCGGTATCGAGCCCATGCTCTTCGCCATGATCAACCACCCATTGCAGTACCGTATAAATTTCTTCGATAGCCGTCGGGTACTTTGCTTCTGGAGATCTGCTGTACTCTGGAAATACAACGCAGGCTTGCGTGCCGACAGCCAGTTCGCGAATGAGCCGATCATGGGTATGAGCGTTGCCGAACACCCAGCCAGCTCCATGGATATATAAAATGATGGGCAGTTTACAGCTCACGTTCTGTGGCCTGAGCAGTCTAACCGATACCTGTCCTCTCGACCCGTCTTGAATATCTAAGTCTAAATATCGACGGGCAGCTTCTTCACTTCACCGGATTGCTCCGTATCAACAGCTTCACGGCCTTTTTCCGGGCCAAGCTCAAATAGATAAGGAGGCTCTGCATTTTTCCTCACAAATTGAAATGCTGCTTCTTCCAGCACAACTTTCTTTGTCATGACAATCATCTCCATCCATTGAAGTAGGGTTCCTTACTAGTTATTACCCAATGGATGAATAGATTACTTCGTTTGCATTAGCTTTAGCATTTCATTTCCCATACTCTCCAGCGTATCGTCCCAAAGCTTCTGGCGGTAATTAGAGAGAATTACTACGCCAAGCTGCTTATTTGGAATAAAACCCATGAAGCTTGAATAACCGTGCGTACTGCCATTATGCCATACCCATCCATTGCGATTATCGATAATCCAGCCCAGCCCGACGCCCATATCCTTGCTTATGCTATGATGCTGCATATACGTGTAACGAAACGCTTTATCTATTGGAGATGCGGGTTGTTGCATATTCATGTGTAACGCTAAAAATCGAAGTAAATCAGATACGGTAGAACGCAATGCCCCTGCTCCAGCAAAATCCCTCATCACCAGCTCAGGTTGCTGAATATCTTTACCTGCGTATCCGGGAATTAATCGTCCCCTCTGCTCCGAGGATAAAGAGATTGTCGTGTCCATCATAGCAAGCGGTTGACAAATATGCTTGAGCAACGCCTCCTCAATGTCTGTTCCCATCGCCTTGGCGATGATCCGACCGAGCATTCCCATTCCTTCGTTAGAATATCGAAATTTTTTGCCAACACGTTTTGAAGAAATCTTCTGTAGATAGGCTATAGTTTCCTTAACGTCAAACATGCAATACGGATCACGGGAGTTTCTCTTATCAAAGCGGTTTTGGAGGGCTTTTATGCAGGACACAGACGGCAATCCAGAAGTGTGTGAAGAAAGGTGTCGAAGTGTAATTGGGTGTGCATTCGACAGGGAGTCCTCGTACAAGCCAATCGAATCCTCCAGGCGAACGACATTTCTTTTAATTAGGAGCGACAACAGTGATGTAGTGAATACTTTGGTCAAAGATCCGATTTCATAAATAATGTTCCCGTAGGAAGATGTACCAAATGGGGTTATATTACCGTAGCCGAATGTCCTCATCGTCGATTGCGATACGATGCCAATGGACAAGACAGCATGCTTTCGTTTGCTTGTATAAGGCAAGGCCATTTGCTGAAGAGGTTCGTCTAAACATCCGTACAATTGTAAACTCATAGAGAACACAGCTCCTTTATCCAAAAATCCAAGACAATTATTAACTTAAGTAAATATTTAACCACACTTAACAATTGGCCAAAAAAATACGCTCTGCTCCTCTGAAAAATACTTACAAGTTGTTCTGTTCTTTCTCTATAATTTGCTTGAATTTTCTCATAATGTCCCTTAATGCTTTTAGATCAGCCATATCAAGCTTGGAATAGAAACGGTTAATAATCGATTTCTCGATCTCCTCATTGCGATCTATATAACTTACGCCTTTGATATCCAGTTCAACAAAAATTTCCCGCCGATTGCCGGGATTAATGGAACGTTTAATATAACCTCCTTTCTCCAGCTTATTTAATGTCTGACTGACGGCGCTTGGCGTAATGTTCATCATCTTTGATAATTCACCTGTGAGAAGGCGGCCATGCTTATGAATGTGACCAAGCATAATGATTTGGCTGTTCGTAATGCTCTCATCCAACAAGCCTGCATATTCTTTAGCCAACATCGTATTACATGCATATTCGATTTCATTGATTTCTCGAACGAAAGAAAGAAGTTCTTCATTCATTTTATCACCACTAATATTTAAGTTTGGTTAACTATTTATTAGCATTAAGATACTTCATTGCCAACCGCTTTGTCAACTCCAAACAAAAAAACGGCTGCATAACGCAGCCGCCTCCTTATTGCTTCACCGTTGATTCTGCAAAACGGATTCAATTCAAGCCTTGCTCTTCCCTAATATCGTTAAGCAGACGCTTGCAGCCCTCGTCTACCATGTCATATACCTCTTGGAAATTGCCTGTATAATACGGATCGGGGACATTTCCTCCGGCATGCTTCGGCACAAAATCAAGCAGCTTCTTCACTTCCACCTTGCGGTCTTCCGGGAACCACTGCGCCAAATCCTTGACGTTCATGTCATCCATGGCAATGATGTATTGGAAGTCATCGAAATCATTTTTGCTAACCTGTCTGGCAAACATCCCTGCATCATCTATGCCGTATTGCTTTAATATTTGACGAGTTCCTTCATGCGGCGGTTTGCCGATATGCCAATCCCCCGTGCCCGCAGAATCAACTTCGATTCGATCCGCTAACCCGGCTTCCTTCACCTGGCTGCGAAAGACGGCTTCCGCCATCGGAGATCTGCAAATATTACCGAGACACACAAACAATACTTTAATCATGACTACAATAACTCCTCCTATCATCCGTCACACGCACATTTTATCTCTATTTATCGTTAAGCCTGCGAAACGCGCTTCTATTCACTTTACTAATAAACCGGTACTTTATCAATGTCCTGCAGCATGATCAAGCAAATTTTAAATCCAGCTATCCCATAGGGAGACGAGATGGCTTACCCTTCCGCTGATTTAATATTTCCAGGAAATGAAGCTCTTGAAGCAGCGCAACAACTTGTTGAACGCTGTCCTTTTCAAACTTTTTAAGGATACTGTTGATTTGCGACTTGATCGTCGAAACTTCTACATGTCTCATCCTGCAGATTTCTTGCCGATTATATCCCTTCATTAATAATTCGAGTACTTCAATTTCAGTCGGCGTCAGTTGAGTGATGATGTGGAAGTTTTTCAAAAGGCTATCCTCAGCGGTCTTAATCCGTTTGAACTCCCGCGTGATTTTATTGGCGATATTGGAATGCAAGGTAGGCTTATCGAAATAAGCATCCTTCACCGAATTTATAATGACATCCGCAGGCATGTGCTTCAACAAATAATTGGTAACTCCCAGTTCAAAGGCATGGAAAATGGTGTTGTCCGTTTCACAGACGGTCAGGATCACGATTTTGATATCAGGCATATAGGTTAATATCTCGGCAGTGGCTCGCAGTCCCGCTTCTTTCTCTTCCAGTTCAATGTCCATGAGGATGACATCCGGGGAATGCAGAGCAGCCAGCATCGTGGCTTCATAACCATTTGCTGCTCTTCCTACACATTCAATCTGCGGATCATTGGCTAAAATCATTTGATAGCGCTTGGCGATTAAATGATCATCTTCTACTAGAAGAACTTTAATCATCTGTTCCTTCATTTTTCCTCAATCTCCCGGTTCATTATTTATGATGGCAAGTAAAGGAATCACCATTCTGAATGCAGTGCCTTCTCCCTCTGTGCTCTCTACGGCTACCTTCCCCTCATGCGCTGTGATGATGTTGTGGCATAGGGACAGGCCCATCCCCCAATTTTTTGACGTGGGTTTGGATGAGAAAAAGGGCTGGAAAATTTGATGCAAATATTTTTCCGGAATCCCTGCGCCATTATCACGAATGACCAGTTCTACCCATTTATTTTTAATGTTAATTTCGATATGGATTCTTCTGATTTTGTCTGGAATATTCTCAAGAGCGTCAACGGCATTGGAAACGATATTCTCCACGCCTTGGGATAAGTAAAAAGAATCTGCCATGACCAGCGGCTGCTGCTTGGACTTGGAAAAATCAACATGAATATCCTTCAGCTGAAGATGCATTTCTTCAAGCAAATTTTCCACAAGGCTGCTTAAGGACACCGGCTTCAAATCCATCTTTGATTTCAAGTTTTTCTGATGAATAGCATCCAAACGGCCATATAAATTTCGGCAGCGATGCTCGATGACTTGAATTTCTTGTCTTACTTCCGCCTGATCCTTGCACATGTCTTGCAAAAATTCGCTTTGTGCAATAAGAGCCAGCATTTCATTTTTAATGTAATGACTGAACACCCTTGATGTAACTACAGCCGAATCTATATTTCGCGAAATGAGTGAGTCCCTGTTCTTAATACGGTTTTGAATACGGGCATATTTGTATATGCCATATAAACAAAGGACAAGACAAAACGCCGAAATATAAGGCAAAAGTGTATACATCGAAGGCTTGCCGGCTAAATTAATCGGTTTGAACCGCGTAAAATGAGCGGCTTTGGATACGATGATCAAAACGTTAGGCGCCCAGTACTGCATGTAGTAATAAGTCACCTGAATCGAAACATAGCAAATAAGAATCATTAAAATATTGCTTCGGATCAGACGAACCTTTGGCGCATCAAAAAAGGCATAAATAAACAGGAACAGGCCAGCTACGATATAGGCCGTATTGATGACAAGAGTGATTCTATGAAACCAATCATAAGCAGCAACAAATTCAGGGGAATAAAACCGATAATACAACCCGGTGTAAACCGAAGGGTCATATAAAACAAACTGAATGATTGCCGGAACCGTGAGCAATAGCAGCAACCATTTTTCTTTCTTCTTTTCGATATTCATCGAGAAGAAAATAGCGGAACATAGTCCGGTATATAAAAACGACAGCGTAAAGAAATTCATAATTCTGACAAGGGAATAACGGGAAATAGGTAGAAAAACCAGTTGATTCTGAATGGTTTGAGTAATTCCGAAATATTTATAAAGGCTATTGTAATGATAAGCGTCTTTAGACATGTAAATAATGACGGTGAGAACAACAAATAAGTAGGAGGTTACCATGAACATCATAAACATGGTGGCTTTCGTGTAGCTTCTCTGTAAAAATGCAAAAACCACTATGATGACGATCAGGATAAGCATGAAGATCAGAAACATCGCTGCTCACTTCTTTTAATATTATTACTTCATTATAGATCACTGCCTTTTTCGTGTACAGGTTGATAATTTATCAACCTTTTACCATTGCAGCCGATGAATGATAGCGAAACTTCAACCTTATAGAACGCCGGAGTGGATTGATACAATAATAGCGAATGATGAATGACACAACATGAAGGGAAGGGTCAACGAAAATGAAACATCACAAAAAATATGCTAGTCTGCTGCTCGCGCTTGTTCTCATCTTGAGTCTGACTGCATGTGGAGGCAACGGCAAGCAGGACGACAACGCAGGGCAATCCAGTGACAAAGCCGTGCTTCAGTACTACACCTGGACGGATGAAGAAGATTATATGAGAAAAATCGTCGATGACTTCAACGCAAAGCATGAAAACATCGAAGTCAAGCTCAACACGATCAGCAACGACGCCGACGAGTATAATACCAAAATTATGACGAATTTGTCCGGCGGATCCCAAATGGATGTATACAGCATAAACGGGACAGCCAGTTTAGGGATGTACGCACAAAAAAACCAGCTGCTTGATTTAACGGAGCAGATCAAGAATTCCAAAGTAGAGGTTAGCGCCTATGGCCCGAGCTTCCAAGATATCGTTACCGTTCTGACGGAAGGGAAATATTTCGCTTTGCCTTACCGCACTTCACAATATGCCATCTTCTATAATAAGGCTATTTTTGATAAGGAAGGGATTGAATATCCCGAACAGATGACATGGAACGAATATGCGGAATTGGCTAAACAGCTTACGAAAGGAGAGGGAGTGGACAAGCAATGGGGAGGTTACTATGCAGACTGGCTAATCGCTCCTCTTGGCGGGCTGCAAAGCGGCAGCACTATTCTCGACGACAATCTTGAACCGGTTGAAGGCTTCCTTCAGTTCCTGAATCGGATCTACTATGAAGATCAATCTCATATGAGCTATAAGCAAATGAAGGGAGAAAGTATTGACTGGATTAAACAGTTTGAGGTTGGAAATGTAGCGATGTTAATTAACGGGGAATGGACCATTAATATGCTGAAGGCGGATATTGACACTGGCAAGACCGATATTGAATTCGATATGGCGCCGCTCCCCCTTCCTGATGGAGTACAGGATCAAACGACCGTTGGCGGAGTCAGCACTTTTATTGGCATTAATCCGGCTAGTAAAAATCAGGAAGCCGCTTTTGAATTCGTGAAGTACGTTACTGGAAATGAAGGTGGAACCATGATCGCCGAATCCAACGTACTGCCTGCCTTCTCAAGCAAAGATACCAAAGAGTCTTACCTGAAAGCTACAAATATTCAAGGAAGCAGCTACTTCTTTGATGCCAAAACCGTGATGGAAAACCAGCCTGTTCCGAAAATCGATGAGGTCAATCGTATATTCAGTGAGCAACGGGATCTGTATCTGTTCCAAGAACAAGATCTTGAGACAACCATGAATACATTCCAACAACAACGCAATCAATTGCTCCAGCAATAATTAGACGTAAAAAACGGCTGCATTGCAATGGTGGCAGCCGTTTTTTTACAGGAGGGTTTGAACAATCATGATCGATCGATCGAGTAAACTCCGTGCTTACTTACCAGGAGTACTCTTTATCTTACCGGCATTTTTACTGTTTTCTGTCTTCATTCTTTTCCCTCTGATCTATGGGATTGTCATGAGCTTTACCGATTATGGTGGTTTTAATCTAAAATCAAACTTCATCGGACTAGAAAACTATGTGAACTTGTTCCGGGACGATTATTTCAAAATCTCCCTGAAGAACAATTTCATTTATGCGGCGTTATTTGTTCCGCTTACGATCATTTTGGCTTTACTATCAGCCGTCTCGTTAAACCGTATTATTCATTTGCGGAAGTACTTTCGGATGACATTTTACTTCCCGCATATTACTTCCATGGTATCGATTGCTATCGTTTGGGGATTGCTGCTTAATCCATTGAGAGGGCCTGTGAATTCCATGTTGAAGGGAATAGGCATTGCCAATCCTCCGGAATGGCTGATGTCCTCGAAGTGGGCTTTGATTGCTATCGTCCTCATCGCGGTCTGGAAGAGCTTTGGTTATTACATGATGATTTTGTTAGCAGGCATTCAAGGAGTACCGGAATATCTTTATGAGGCAGCTAAACTGGACGGAGCAAATGCGTTCAAGCGTTTTCGCTATGTAACGCTGCCAGGTCTATCGCCGACGCTATTTCTTGTATTGATATTAACGGTCGTAAGCTCCTTCCAGGTCTTTGACCTCGTATCCGTATTGACGGATGGCGGGCCTGGACGCTCGACGAATGTACTCGTGTTCCGGCTCTATCAGGAAGCATTTATCCATTATCGGATGGGTTATGCCTCTGCCATGTCTACTGTTCTATTTCTCATCATTATGGTTATATCCCTGATTCAATTCAGACTGGAGAAAAAATGGGTCACTTACTAAGGAGGAGAGCAATTTGAGCATCTTGGATAACTTGAAAGTACAAAAGTTGTTCTATTGGATATTGTTGTTTGTTGTACTGCTCTCCTCTCTCGTCACGCTCTTTCCATTCCTTTGGATGATCGCTACATCTCTAAGAACGGATGTTGAAATATTTCGTGATCCGATGAGCTGGATTCCAAAGTCCTTATACTTGAAAAACTACGAGCAAGTTTGGATGACGATTCCCTTTGGGCAGTACTTTCTGAATACAACGAAACTCACTTTAATCATCACTTCATTACAGGTTTTGATTTGTTCCATGGCGGCCTATGCCTTTGCGAAATTAAAGGTGCCTTTTAAGAACGTTATATTTATGTTGTTTCTAACCAACATCATGGTGCCCTGGCACTCGATCATGGTGCCGCAGTTTTCGATTATCAGTAAATTAGGGCTCTACAATACGCATTCCGGCTATATTCTTATCCAGATTTTCAGTGCTTTCGGAATTTTTCTATTGCGGCAGTTTTTCATGACTTTGCCCGATGAGCTGAATGATGCGGCCCGGATTGATGGCTGCAATGAGTGGAAAATTTACTGGAAGATCATCATGCCTTTATCCCGGGCAGCCTTGTCCACGCTCATTATATTTACATTTACTTTTATGTGGAATGACTATTTGGCTCCGCTGATCTACTTCCATGATGATTCCCTAAAAACCATACAGATCGGGCTAAAACTGTTCCAAACCGAGCACACGATGGATTACGGCCTGTTAATGGCCGGAACGGTATGTGCGACCATTCCCATGATTATCATCTTCCTGATCGGGGAGCAGTACTTCACTAAAGGCATTGCTACGACAGGCATGAAAAACTAATAAATGAACTCCTTGGAGGAAAAGAAAAATGCAAAAAAACTTTGTTCAAGTACATTCGCAGGATTTTGTGGTAAATGGTGAGAAAATTGTATTCCGCGGCTTTGGACTCGGCTCCTGGATGAATTTAGAGCATTTTATGATCGGTCTTCCCGGCACGGATTCCTTGATCAAAAAAATATTTTCAGAAGTCTACGGCGAAGAGAAAAGCTCTTTGTTCTTCGATAAATTTCTAATGGAATTTGTAGATGAGGACGATTTTAAATTTTTGAAGGATCTGGGCGTTAACTTGCTGCGAATCCCGTTCAGCTATAAGTTCTTTTTGGATGACCAATACCCCGATTCCTTTAAAACAGAGGGATTTAAATACTTGGATCATATTATATCGCTTTGTGAAAAGCATGAAATTTATGCCATCCTGGATCTTCATACGACCCCTGGAGGCCAAAATCCGGATTGGCATTGCGATACCGCCAGCGGTATTCCGATGCTATGGAATTACGGCGCTCTGCGGGACACCGTCATCGCACTTTGGGGCCACATTGCCAAATATTATCGCAATAACCCTTGGGTCGCCGGCTATGATATTGTGAACGAGCCATCCATGGTTAAGAATGCCGTCGTTTTTAATGAATTCTACGATAAAGTGGTTTCCGAAATTCGCAAGTATGACACCAACCATATTATTTTTATTGAAGGCAACCGCTTCTCAACAGACTTTTCGATGCTTGATCCGGTAGAGGATCCGCAGGTAGCGTATACGTTTCATTTTTATCCTTTCGTCGATGAGCCTGCTGTTCTATCCCCGGAAATGAAGCGGGAAGATCGAAAGAAAATATTTTTAACCGAATTTGAAAGACTAGTAAGCATCCGCGATAAATATAATAGACCCGTATGGTGCGGCGAATTTGGCCTCGTTCTGGATGAGGAGTCCATTCAATTACAGACTGAAATCATTGAAGACATGCTGGATCTATGCGAGAGCTATGACGTATCTTGGACATTGTGGACGTACAAGGATGCAGCTTGTATGGGAATCGTCTATCCGCAGGAGGATACGCCATGGATCAAGCTTACTTCGAAAATCAGAGAAGAATGGAATCAGCACGAGGAACAAGCTAAAGGGGAACAACTGGTAGATCATATGGCTGAAACTTATTTTAAGCCGATAAGTGCGGATTTGCGCTATGAGCTGCAGTTCAGAATGAGAACGATCATGCAGGTCATATGCGTAGAACAGCATTTAAAACCATTTCTTCAATTGATGCCATGGGAAGAAGCCTACCGCCTGCCTGAATCATTTCATTTCAACAATTGCACGAGCTGGGATGAGCTCTCCTTGCTAATCAAAAAATATACGTAGAATGCATAAATGGATTTATGCAACAAGGAACCTTATATGGATGGTTCTCAGGCTGTCGAGGAAGCTCGGCAGCCTTTTTTTAGGCTATGCGGGATTTACCGCTCCATCTCACCTTTAGGCAAATACCAGCTCGGTACATCCGCTTCAAAATCGTCATACCATGCCAGCACCTTCTCCGCTCGTTCCAGCATTTGCGCTACTTCTGCTTCACCAAAGGGAATGGCCCAGTGAATAGATGAAATCTGGTTGCTCGCGATATATAATGCCATTAATTTAAAAAATGTATCGGGCACTTCGTTATGAAAATACCCGTGAATACGGCCCGACGCGAACGATGCACTCTGGAAGGCGCACCAGGTAATCCGGTTGAACTCCTCCCAAGGATCGCCATAATCAACCCTGTTGAAATCGATGATGCCAAGCTCGCCGGAGTCAGTAATCACCATATTGCCGATATGATAGTCGCCATGCTGAAATGTCAACGGCCGCTGATCTAACAAATATCGATGACCTTCGATAAAGCTTAGAACCTTATCTGCTTCCTTTAGATGAAGCCCGCTTGCCCTGTAATTCGCGATATATTTATCGATTTTAGCATTATATCGCTCGGCCCATGATGGGAATTGGCTCGGCGCGGGAATTTCATGCATTGCCCTTAATATTTCTCCAGACTTCACGCCAAGCCGGTATTGATCCGCAGGATTCAACCTGGCCATTGCTTCGGCTGCATCCTCTCCTTCAACCCAAGTGAACAAGGAATACACGGATTGACCCTGATTGCAGATCCCGAAATCCACTGGACGAGACATGAGAATATCCAGATGCTCCAGCTGCCTTACAGCTTCAAACTCCTGTTTTTTTCGATCATATTGCGATCTATCCGCCCATCTAAGCAACAGCTTCCTATCGTCATGCGTCCGGATATAGTATTTTTTGTCGCTCGACCAGCCTGCATGAATCTCTTCGATGTTAGTCCATGTGCTGGCATTCGGTATTTCACTATAAATGATGATCACCTCTTTTGACAGTTTATATGACGAACAGTGTCCCCGACTCATTTTCAAAAAAAATCCGATGCACCTACATCGGATTCGGCCACTGTGATTCTCCGTATTTTTTTATTATGACTTAACTATTATGATAGTTTAAAACGGAATGTTTCCGAAAGTATGCGCCCTAATGAACAAACCGCCTTTTGGCGTACTGGGTGTCAGTACCTGCATGAACGGAAGGATCTAGATTATTATATTGCTGTGGCGTCTGATCAGACGGTGCCGGAGGGGATGCATGAATTTGATTTTAATCAAAGTTTCCCGCCTACAAGTTAAAGCTCTTCATCGATTTCCCACGCTGGATTCCAGACAACCTCCCATAAATGACCGTCTGGATCAAGGAAATGAGCCGAGTATCCGCCCCAGAAGGTTTCATGCGGCGGGTCTGTGATGGTTGCACCAGCCGCTTTGGCCTGTTCTATGACTTGATCGACTTCCTCCTTGCTGCCCACATTGTGGCCGATCGTCATTTCGGTAGAACTGGACACCGTCAGCGGCACCTTGGCTTCGTGCGCGATATCTTTGCGGCTCCAAATGGCCAGCTTCAAGCCAGCCTGCAAATCGAAAAAAGCCACGGCCCCATGCTCAAACTCCTGTCCCACAATACCTTCTGTCGGAAAGCCCAGTCCATCCCGATAAAATTGCAGCGACCTTTGCAGGTCATCTACGCCTAGCGTAAGCACAGTCACACGCGGTTTCATAAATACGATGCACACTCCCTATTGTTATCATCGCCGATTCAGCTGCAGTTATTGCTGCGTTAAAATAAGCGGGCCGTTTTTAGTTATAGCTATCGTATGTTCATACTGTGCCGATAATTTGCCGTCGATGGTTCTCGCTGTCCAACCGTTCGCATCCATTTGGCTCTGCCACAAGCCTTCATTGATCATAGGCTCGATGGTGATCACCATGCCTTCTTTAAGTCTTATTCCTCTTCCCGGGGAACCATAATGGAGAATTTGCGGATCTTCGTGAATGGTGGCCCCAATGCCATGACCGGTGAAGTCTTTAACGACCGAGAATCCTTTGGATTCCGCATAAGTCTGAATGGCATGGCCGATATCCCCGATGCGATTGCCAATACAAGCTTGTTCAATCCCCTTATACAAACAGTTCTCCGTCACTTCCAATAATTCCTTTGCCTCGTTCGAAATATGTCCAACCGCATAGCTCCAGGCAGAGTCGGCCAGGCTGCCATTTAAATTGACAACAAAGTCAATCGTGACAATATCGCCATTCTTTAACGGGGCTTTCCGGGGATACCCATGGCATATTTCATCGTTAATCGATGCGCAAGTGGCAAATTCATATCCCTTATACCCCTTCTGTTCAGCAGTGGCTCCATGTTTTTTCAAGTATTTCTCTACAAAATGATCTATTTCCAAGGTGGAAATACCCGGCTCGATCATTTTCGCTAATTCTTTATGGCAGGCTGCCAACAGCTTTCCTGATTCATGCATGAGTTGTATTTCTCTATCGGATTTTAAAGTAATCATGGTCATTTCTCCTTATTCATTATTTCATTGTGATTATTTCATCGCTGCAAGTAGTCACAGCGAAGCCTGCGTCTCTATTTTCCTGTGGATATAATGATGACGATTTCGGCAATTTGAGCTGCAAAATTTAGCCACTTTAGCACGCTGATAAGGAATATACCAATCCCCGCAATGGATGCAGGTTTGCAAATTCAACGTATTTTTCTCTATGGCTTCAAGCAAACTGATTATCGCCTCCATGTATTTCCGTTTTAATTGATCCGGTTCATCTACAAACTCCGTATGCAGCAAAATTTGTTGGCTGGTTCGTTCGACCTTATCTTCATCGAAGAATAGATCTTCTATTTTTGAAACAAGGCTTACCTTTAACCGGACTGCTTGATACTGTTCAAAAATATGATTGACTCTGTGCAGCAGGTTGTCAGAAATGGCCTCATTAGACCGAACCGATTCAGCAAGCTTCAGCAGAACTTCTCTCATCTCCTGCTCTAGGCTTCCTCTCTTCACTTCATGTTGGTTGGCTTCATTAATCACCGTTAGAAAATAGTTTTCACGGGATAAAATTGGGCACATCGGACTCTCTCCTTAGTAGTACTCCTTAAATTAAATGCATTAATGTATTCAATGCATTTATATCACTTAATCATCTGAATATCAATATCCCATGTGTCAGCATTTTATGCATGCTCTCCGACAACTTCGGAATAAAGTAAATTTTTTTGGTGAAAAACAAAGCATTCTCAGGGTCTAATTTCATTTTTATTTTGATAAAATAAGGGCAATAGCGACAGTTATTAAGGACGTAACCAAGGAGGAATTCCAAATGACCAAGCCTGTAAAACAGAACGAGCCTATAGTTACTCATATTTATACCGCAGATCCTTCCGCCCACGTATTCGAAGGCAAGCTGTACATCTACCCTTCGCACGATCTGGATCATGAAATGGAATCCAATGACAATGGTGATCAATACGACATGGAGGATTACCATGTTCTATCGATGGAGGATGTGAATTCCCCTTGCGTCGACCATGGCGAAGTCCTTCACCTTCGTGATATTCCATGGGCTAAGCAGCAGCTATGGGCTCCTGACGCCGCCTATAAGAACAATACTTACTATTTGTTTTTCCCTGCCCGGGATCATGATGATATTTTCAGACTCGGCGTAGCTACCAGCTCTTCGCCTGCCGGGCCATTCACACCGCAGCCGGAATACATGCCCGGAAGCTACAGCATCGATCCTGCCGTCTTGGTTGATGAGGACGACAGAGCATATATTTATTTCGGCGGTCTATGGGGCGGACAACTGGAAAAGTGGCAAACCGGCACCTTCAAGCCGGACGCGGAGGGCCCTGCCGCAAACGAGCCTGCCCTTGGGCCAAGAGTTGCCGAGCTAAGCGAGGATATGCTGACCTTCAAAGAGACTCCTGTAGAGATCTCCATTGTAGACGAGGAGGGCAACCCGCTGCTTGCCGGCGATGAGGAGAGAAGATTTTTTGAAGGCCCTTGGGTTCACAAATACAACGGATATTACTACCTTTCCTACTCTACGGGTTCGACGCACAACATTGTATATGCGATAAGCAAAGACCCTAAGGGCCCTTACGTTTATAAAGGAAAAATCCTTAAGCCGGTTCTTGGCTGGACGACACATCATTCCATCGTGCAATTCAAGGAAAAATGGTATCTGTTTTACCATGACAGTTCCTTATCCGGAGGTGCGGACAACAAGCGAAGCGTAAAATTCACAGAGATCAAATACAACGAGGATGGGACGATTCAAACGATCGATCCTTATCATAATTAAGACGAAAACTAGAAACGGGATCATGCGCCCCCTCTTATTTTGGGGTTGTACGATCCCTTGTTGTATCTATTGTTAAATTATTCCCGATGCGGTATCATATTAAAATTGTACATACATAACCAGAAAAATCTGCTGTGAGGTTATTTTAATATGTTAAAAAAGAGAACACTATATTTTCTCGCGTTAGTAACCTTCGCCTTTATCATTTACGTCGTCTACTTCAACTTTGTTCACGACCCGGAGGCCGCGAGCTTTTTAAGTCATAAAACCGACCTTAAGCGACCAATCCATATTCCCGTTTGGCTCAATGTCATGTATGTTCACGTCGTAATTGCTTGCCTGGCGATGGTCACGGGGATCATAAACTTTTCCAGATACGTCTTCAATCGCTATCGCAAATTCCATAAAATTAATGGTTACGTCTACTTCGTCTCCGTCTTTATTGTCTGCCTTACATCCGGTTATATGGCGCCATACGCAACAGGCGGAAAGGTGACTAGCATACCATTTAATTTACTGAATATTATTTGGCCTGGCATGGTGGTCATCGCGCTATACTACATCAAGAAAAGAAACACAATTCGCCACAGAAACTGGATGTTGCGCAGCTATGCCTTCTGTTTCACCAACCTGTTCATTCACCTGATTACCTTGCTTGCCCATAACGTACTGGGAGTCGATTATAAGACCGCATATATCCTCGGGGTATACGGCTCGATCACGCTGCTGCTTATTTTGCCTTCACTCCTCGTAAAACGCAGCAAAACTTTATTTGTTTGACATATTTATGCCTAAGCCCCTAAACAAGTATTCTATCTTTTTCTCATTCTTCATTACCTCTGTTATCGCCTTATAACTTTAAAAATCATATTCTGCATCTTTGGCCTTACGAATGCTGGAGTACGCTTGAACTAGCAGCACGGTGTCTTCCACTAAACGCTGCATGCGAAACAAAATATCATCGTTGACAATTTCCTTGCGGTGAAAATCCTTTTCCTCAATATATACGTATGCCGGTACGATATGCGCCTTCATGTAAGATAAAATAGGTTTTAATTGCTGTTCGGCCATTAAATAATGCTTTGCTGTTCCAGCTGTAACAAGTATACTCACCACTTTATCCCGGAAAGCGTTGACTGGCAGTAAATCAAAAATATTTTTCAAGGTTGCCGGAATAGCTGCTTGGAATACAGGTGTTCCAATAATAATGGCATCTGCTGCCATGATAGTTTCCGTTACAAATTTAGTATCCCCATCGTATTCCCAATAATTTCGGCCATCACTAAACACCATTTCATATTCGGCCAGGTCTAGTAATGTTAGTTCTGCATCCGGATATTTCTCACGAGCTATGCTTAATGTTGCATCTATTGCCGTTCGTGTTTTAGAGCCTACATTAGAGCCTGAAATGGCTACGATCTTCATATCCAACTCCTCCTTATTATTTAGCCGTATGCTTCTTAATCGCAGGCATAATCTTCGTTGCAATCAGCTCGATATTTTTCGCGATCTTATCGAAGGGCACGCCGCCAAAATCGATTTGAGCCATAAAACGCTGTTGGCCATACAATTCATATTGATAGAGCATTTTTTCGATAATTTGCTGCGGGCTGCCAATCATTAACGCATCACGGTAATCTGTAGCTTGTGCAAATTGCTGCTTTGGATAGCCGCTGCCGCGTAACGCCTGCATACCGGAATTCGCATGTGGATAGTACTCGCGAAGTGCGTCCTGTGTAGTTTCCGCAGTATAAAATAAACTTGTCGTCGCAATCGGTAACGCTGCTGCATCAAAGCCGTTCCGCTCTGCTGCATCACGATACGCATCCACCGACATCTTGAAGTTAATTGCAGGACCGCCAAGCGTTGTCAGCATCATGGGTACGCCTGCATATCCAGCCTTAATCGCGCTCGCGGGCGGGCCGCCTACGGCGCGCCAAATCGGCATACGACCGTTTTGAGGCTGCGGCAAAATGGAGGCATTGTCGAGCGGTGCACGGAATTGGCCTGTCCACGTTACTTTGTCCTCGTTGTTCAGCTGCAGAAGCAGCTCCATTTTCTCCTCAAATAATTCTTCATAATCACGTACATCAAAGCCAAGCAAGCTGTATGCTCCTACGCGCGAACCACGTCCGGCAACAATTTCTGCCCGGCCGTTTGAAATCAAATCCAGGGTGGCAAAGTCCTCATACACTCGTACAGGGTCGGATGTACTCAACACCGTGGCCGAGCTGGCAATTTTAATGTTTTTTGTAGCCTGTGCGATCGCTCCTAAAATGACCGTATGCGCTTGGGTAGTAAAATGCGCTTGGTGACTTTCACCGACGGCAAACACATCAAATCCCGCCTCATCGGCCAGCTTGCTGGCTTCGATTAATTCATGAATACGCTGCTGAGCGCTAATCATTGAGCCTGTGTGCGGATTCGGCAAATGATCCCCGATGGAATACAAGCCGAATTCGAGGCCGTTATTTTTTTGAATACGATACTGTTCCATGCTTCTCTCTCCTTTTCTATTCTGGTTATTCGAACTCTATCATTAATCAATCGGCGCCAATTTCGCTTCAATTTCTTCACGCCGTTCTTCCAAGAAGGGGGGCAGATCCAAGGCTTGACCAAGCTCCTCAACCGTCGAATCTACCGTGAATCCCGGGCCGTCCGTCGCGATTTCAAATAAAATTCCGTTTAAATCACGGAAGTATAGGCTTTGGAAGTAAAAACGGTCTACAACTCCTGTGGAGTGAAAGCCATGCTCTTTAACGACCTTGTCCCAATAACGCAATTCTTCCTCGTTCTTTACGCGTATTGCCAAATGATGAATGCTTCCTCTTCCGGGCCGCTCGCTGGCTCCCTCCTGCCGCTTAATGACAATTTCTCCAAGGGCTTCTCCGGCAACGGATTGATAAACGGCTTCGTCCATAGAACGAGAAACTTCTGTATAACCAAATAGGTTCCTTAAAACTTTGGCCAGCCGTTCCAGATTACGCACCGTTATTTCCACTGTCCCCATGCCTAAAATACGATGCTCTTGCTCGACATCCGAGCCTTCCCATGCTGACCAGTTGTCAGGGATTTCTGCACCATCATGATTTAATAGAACCAATCTCAATCCTTCCGGGTCTTCAAAGTGCAAAGCATCTCTGCCCACATATTTCGTAATTTCGCCATGATCTACATTCCATAACTCAAAGCGGTTTTTCCAGAAAATCAAACTTTCATAGGACGGGACAAGCAAACCGATTTGAGTGATCGCATTTGTACCGCGAACGGTTTTTCCTGCATTGGGCATTTCAAAAAACGACAGCTCTGTTCCAGCACTACCCGTTAAATCTCCGTAAAAGAGATGATACATGCTAGGATTATCCTGATTGACGGTCTTCTTTACCCTGCGCAGCCCCAATACCTGCCGATAAAATCGATGATTGATTTGAGCGTCTTTTGTAAGCATTGAAATATGATGATGTCCTGGAATGGTGTACATCGTAATTCCCCCTTTAACTTGATTAGTCAAGTGATAGTGTAAAAAAAATTACTCCGGCGGTAATTCTTTTTTTTGGCTATGCTTGTGTACTCGCGTCATTAATGTATATAGTATCTTTTGTTCTTCTTCGCTTAATACATCGTCAAAAAATGACGTTTGAAAGGCAAGCTGCTCAGGCATTGCTTGTTCCAATATAGCTTCAGCCTTTGCTGTTAGGCTAATCGTCTTCGTCTTCCAATCCTGCTTGCGCACAATATATCCTTCCTTCTCGAGACGTGCGAGCATTCGCGAAATTCCACCTTGGGTGACCGTCACTTTATCGGCTAATTCCATTTGCGTGAGAGGCTGATAGATACGGATTTGCATAAGTGTATCAAATTGAGCCGTTGTCAGATCAAATCGTTTTAGAAACTCATTGGACATCTGGTTGCTTTGATTTGTAAAACGCATTAAACGTAACCAGATTAACGAGCCAATCGTATTGTTGCGCATAGTGCTTCAGTTCCCCTCCTTCGCTAATCTCACTATCACTTTACCACTCAAGTGATACGATGTCAAGCAAGGTTGAACCGTCACTATCCGACAACTTTGGAAAAAAAGCACCCATAGGGGTGCTTATACAGGTTATCCATAAGACAACGATTCTAACTCTGAGCCAATTTTTCCATTTTTCGCAGTACGTTAAAAAATATAAAATCCTGGGCTTTGGAGCGGTAAGCCGTCTGATTGAAGCTCCCGATAATATATAGATCCCTATTTGGAAAGTAAAGCATGGTAGCGCCGCTTGCGCCAAGATGACCCCACCCGATGTATTTCTGAGTAAATGGAAGAAAACGCATCCTCATTAATCCATAACCATACTCCATTCCGATCCACATCTTGTTCCATTGCATCATCGTATCCAGGGTTTCCTTTTGAATGATCTCGTGATTGACCAATGCTTTCATGAAGAGCAGCTGATCTTCCAGGGTAGATACAGTTTGCCCGCCGGAGTAGAAGCTGCTGAAGCTGCGATAGTCATCTACGTTAATCTTCAAATCATCTATATAAAGATGCGCTACCGGATGCTCGCTTCTTAAGGCAGGCTCCGAATACTGGGATAAATAAGAGTGCTTCATATTTAGAGGGTCGAAGATATAGTCATGAAGCACCTTATGGTAAGGCTTTGATGTGATTTTTTCTATAATGAGCCCTAGCAGATTGTATCCAGTATCCGTGTAATGAACATCTCTTCCCGGAGGAAATCGCGGTTTTAAATGCTGTTTGGACCAATGTATCGTTTCTTCCGGCTTCCAAAAGCGCGAGGGATCTTCAAGGATCTCCGTCATAAATCCTTTACCCCTCTTGGGTTTATCCTCATAATAATCAGGCAAGCCGGATGTGTTGCTTAGCAAATGCTCGATCTTAATGTCATATGTATACTCTTTTCCTTTGTATATATGCAGATTTTTAAGTAGATCCTCGGGCAAATAATCGGCAATTGGATCATCGAATCTAGCGAGCCCCTTTTCCACTAGGATGGCCAGTATGACAGAAGTAAAGGCCTTGCCTACGCTGGCCGTATGATAAGGCTGCTTGGGATGGGCCAATGCTTCATCCGTTCTCCCGGCAGCCATGGACCAGTGCATATCCAGTTTATCGGAGTGAATCAACAAATAAACATTATGAAGCTTTGAGTCAGAAGCTGCCTTTTGCTCCAGCCTCGTTTCAATCTCATTTTGCAAGGATTCTTTTCTCAGCTGTCTCTACCTCCCATTCTTAAAAGGGTCGCTTTTATACTATTATAAGTATTCATTATTAATTTTTTCATGCTTCATCGCCACACGGTGTAATAGACTGAACTTTTAACATACCACAAATGACACCGTCGTCCCTTTACCCGGAGTGCTGGCTATTTTCAATCCAACGCCATACAACCGTTTCAAACGAAGATCCACATTTCGTAAGGCGATCCCCCCAGCCGCATTCGCCTCCAGCAGCCTGGATACAATCTCTTCATCCATGCCCACACCATCATCGAATACTGAAATCTCCGCGATGTCCCCTTGCTTCCGCAGCGTAATCCGTACTGTTCCGCCCTCCGCTCGCTTCATCAGCCCATGCCGGATCGCATTCTCCACAAGAGGCTGTATCGAATACGGCGGTATCCGCAGCAGTTCTATATTTCTGTCGATCTCCCACTTGACCTGAAGCCGATCCTCAAATCTTGTCTGCTCGATAAACAAATAGGAGCGCACTAGCGTTAACTCATCATTTAGAGGAACAAGCTCACCCACATTTTGGAACTTAAACTTTTCACGTAAATAATCCCCAAAATGCTCAATCAGTTCTAACATCGATTCGGAATTGATCGTATGCAATGCGGCGATCGAATTTAATGTATTGAGAAAGAAATGCGGTTCAATTTGCGCTTGCAGCCAAGCCGCCTCCATGCGAATACGTTCGCGGGTCGAGCTTGTTAAACGTGTCAAGGCCCGAACCCTGGCTCGCAGCTCTCTGGCGTCAACAGGTTTGGTTACATAATCATTCGCGCCAGCCCAAAATCCCTTCTCAATATCTTCCGGACGACTGCGGGCAGTGATCAGCAAAACGGGCAGCTCGGATACCGCATACCGCTCCCTGATCTTCTGAGTCAATTCGTACCCCGACATACCAGGCATCATAATATCCGCAATGACTAAATCCCATTCTTGAGATTCTTGAGCATGAATCAATTCCAATGCTTCAACACCGTTCGTAACCATTACGGTCGAATAATCCTCATGAGAAAGAATGGAACCCAGAACATTCAAATTCAAAGCATCGTCATCTACAGCCAGTATACGCGGCTTATCCTTAACGGGGAGCTGCAGCGACCCTGATATTCCAGCCTTTCGATCATAAAGCTCAAGCGATGCAGCTGCGGCAGCCAGGTCTTGGGAGGAGTCTGAGGCATTCTTGCTGCTTATCTCTGGTGCTGCCTCCATTTCAGAACTGCCATCCAAGCTCAATGTAAAGGTAAACCTCGTTCCTTTAGCAAGAGCCGACTCAACGGTGATGGTTCCCCCGTGCAATTCAACCAGCTGCCTGCATATGCTTAGTCCCAAGCCAAAGCCGCCTTCATACCCATTTATTGAGTTCGCTTGCTCATATGGTTCAAACACCCGCTGCAGCGTCGGCTCATCCATGCCGACCCCGCTGTCTGCTACAATGACAAATACCAGTCCCTTCTCGGTGTAAGCCTCTACGTATACCTCGCCTTGATGCGTAAATTTCACCGCATTATGCAGCAAATTGAAGAGAATTTGAATCAAGCGGTTCTCGTCGGCAAGTACTTTGGGAAAATGCTCCGGAACCCGGTTCGTCAGCACAATCGGCTTACCTACAGTCATAAACCTGATCAGATCCATGACTCCGCTAATGATCGGCTGCAAAGAGACGCTTTCGATATTCAGCCGCAGGCTGCTATCCTTCAAGCGGGCAACATCAAGCAGATCATTAAGCATAAACGACATTCTTTGGCCTACTTTAACAACCGTTTCCATTTCTCGAACACTTATAGCGTTTATGGCATTTCTCTCCCGCTCGAGCACAACCTGAGAAATATTGATCATACTGTGTAGCGGATTACGAAGCTCATGAGACGTGTTTGCCAGAAATTCGTCCTTCTTCCTGTTGACTTCTTCCAGCTTCACGGTTAGCTGCTTCTGTTCCGTATACAAGACAAAATAACGCTTGATCCATATATAAGATAGCAGGAGCATACCCAAAATAAGATCAAACGGATAAAAGATGACCTTGATTCCAGTCAATAAAAAAACCATCCACCAAACCATATG
The DNA here is from genome assembly GCF_042714055.1 of Paenibacillus lentus. Classification (GTDB taxonomy): domain Bacteria; phylum Bacillota; class Bacilli; order Paenibacillales; family Paenibacillaceae; genus Fontibacillus; species Fontibacillus lentus_A. The sequence continues at coordinate 291,017 of NZ_JBHGVC010000002.1, read as the reverse complement.
ATTGGCAAACGCCAAAAAAGCCAGAAATTGCATCAAGCTTTTTCGGATACCGCTCACCGCCATACGAAGCACTGAAACGATGAACAATGCGATAATGGGTACAGCACACAGGAAAATCACATATTGCATGGCTTCATTATTTTGAGTCGGCAGCCAGATACCCACTCCAATTCCGATGATAGCTGCAACTCCGTACGCACGCAGCACTTTGGCGCGCCACGCCTCCGGAAGCTCAGTACTTACCATCTGTAAAATCGAGTAAAAGAGAATAATAAGCCCAAATACCAAAAGCTTGAAGCTCCAGGCATGCGAAATTGATAACCACTGCTGCAATAATTTATCTTCGCTGCTATTGAGAAGAATGAACATGAAGGTCAATATCGCCACAGCAAAATACAGCCAGAACTTATTTCTTTCAATAATAAAGAAAACCAGCAAATAAGCAGCATGAATGATCATTGCCGCAGCAGTTAACTGCTGGGCCGCCATGGAATACTGCTTTTCACGGTAAATGTCCTCATTTGTTCCGAATTTGAGCGAACGGATCATTCCTCCGCCCCGGGAATCGTTAAAGTTCGCAGCCTGAATAACAAGCTCGATCATCCCCTGATCGTCCGCTGTAAATGTCGCAGTATAAGGGATATTCTCTGCTCTGTAATCCTTTGCATTCGGAGCGGGATGACCGGAATTAGCGATGAGTCTCCCGTTAACATATAATTGAGATGAACTACGGATACTGGGAACATAAATACTGTATACTTCATCTTTGGAATCGACCAGAATTCGCAGCCGATAACTGCCGAATCCATACGGACTCGATCCATTCGGCTGCAGGCGCGTGCTCCAGTCCGAGGGAACATTTATACTTTGGGGAGAGAATTCCAAAGGGGCTTGATCAGATCCATCAGACATCAAGAAAACACCCGGATAAAATTCCCACTCCCCGTCAAGTGTTATCGTCCTGCCCGCTCCTTCATTTCCGTCCCGTAAATTGAGCAGTCCGTTTACGGCATAAGATTGCCCGGACGGCTTGAATAACTCAACCCAAACGAGGCGGCCAGTAGTTATAATCGATATAAATAATAAAACAACAATAAAAACAGGAGCCTTTTTCATAGTAATATAAAGAATTCGACAGCTTCCGCGATAATCCTTTTTCATTTCCCCTTTACCAAGGAAATATGAACACTTAATCAATGAATGGCACTACTCCCGAATTACTCGCCAGATCCGGTATCCTCTTCGTATCGCCTCAAGCACTACTTCAGGTATACGTATTGTCCGCCGAGCGGTTAACGGACGGTATAAGCGGAGGTATGCCTTTTTAAAATCGTTCCACATTTGGTAATCTTCCTCTTTCAAAAAATCAGACACATCTACGATGACACCTCGGCCATTTTGCATCATAACATTTTTGACGTGAATATCATGAGGACTCAATCCAAGCGAACGCGCATCATCCAATGCTTCATCAATTTCCCGGATTGCTTGATCCGTGATCGGAATTCCTTCTATGATGCATTCGTAAAAAGTTTTTCCTATCAGTCGTTTCAATATCAGATAACCGTCACCAACCATATAACACTCCGAGTAAGCCGGGTGGCGATCGAGTCGGCGATACACCTCTGCTTCTTCCTGCAGACCGGGCCTGCCAGGCGCATATACTTTCATCGCACAGTCCTTTCTCTCCGGGTGGCAGAACACAGCCGCATAATTGCCTCTTCCCAAAAGAAGCCACGGCTCTGGAATATTGCCGACTACTACAGGGTCGTTCTGATGATTGCTCTTTATAGATACATGCACCAACAGCTCTCTTTCTACAAGCTGCGCAAGTTCTTCTATTCCAGGTTGATTCTGACCTGTCATCTGTTCGTCACCGTTCCCATATCTATTAGCAAACGTTATCAAATATATTTATGTGTGGCTTGTTCATTATAACATGACAAATTTATTATCTTTTAGCCATCAAGAACCAATGGTATATAAATTTTCTACGGCTTCCTCAATATCGGGTTCGGATACACCAAACGACTTTATACCAAAGAAAAGAGGCTAATCCTTACGGATCAACCTCTTATGTTGGACGCTCATATTAATGCTTCAAAGTGTAAAACTGACGGTGAAGCTCTCGAACTTCCTCCGCGAGCTCAGGTACAGGGCCATCTACTACAGTATCACGAATGACGTCCTGGATTGGAAGATTGCGTACGCGCGACGTCGGAACCTCTAATTCACTCAGCCATTGAGCCAGCTGTTTGGAGGAACTTGCATAAACAATCCGACCCAAGCCGACCCAACCGTGGGCTGCAGCGCACATCGGGCAATGTTCACCAGAGGTATATACCGTCGCCTTCTCTCGCTCTTCCTTCGTCAGGTTATTTGCTGCCCAGCGAGCCAACGCAAACTCCGGGTGCTGGGTATGGTCTCCGCCAGCGACATGATTATGGTCTTCCGCAAGCACTTCTCCATCGGATGAGACTAGAACCGAACCGAATGGCTCATCGCCAGCCTCCAGAGCATCCTTCGCAAGCTGAATACAGCGTCGCAGATGCTTCAGATCAGTATCATTGATCACAATTAGCCTCCTCCTTCGCAACTTATGAGGCAGACCTTATGTCCCTGCCTCTGGTTTCACAACTATAGAAACATGGTATCATAAAAAGGGGCTGTTGTGGCATCAAGGTCATGCAAACCCGTTGTAACTCTTTATCTATATTGTGCAAATCAATCTCTCCGTTCGGAGCGATATGAGAAGCGGCGGATCGTCAATATATGGAGATAAAGATACACCTGCTAAACCAAGACACTCCCCGTTTCGACTATAATCGGTTTCCTTGACGAGTACGTAAAGTTTGACTCGCAATAGAACATCCTTAGTTTGCACTCCCCATGCGGCCGATGTAACCATAAAATAATACGCAGCACACCTGGTTTTACTCCCGTATACAAAAATCCCCCAGGGATGAGATCAGTGCTCCATTGAGAGAAGCCCTTCAGAAATAGGTCAAATCAAATCGGGACTCTGCGTTGATCCCAGATACTCATATTGATAAATTCGACCTGTTTCCCCTGTTGGTACCGCCCGAAATTTCCCTTTGTCTACAAGTCTGCGACAATACTTGATGACGGTTTGCTTATGAAGTTCAAGTTCTCTTGCAGCTTTCGCAGGGCGAACAACACGATGATGTCGAATAGCCAAACGCATTAATTGCCGTTCGATTTTCTCGAATTTATGTAGAATGTTTCCACTTTGCTCTGTCGCTGCAGCTAAATAGGAAGCCAATATACTTCGAAGCATAGCCAAGACAAACGATGGATTTTCCTTCATTTCATCCAATGAAATCGAGATAAACTGACATCCTTGCGATTGCAGAAACAGACCCCGATTCAGATCCATGCGATATTTAGTCCGATCCTTGCCGTGCGAACCATAGTCCATAATCTCGAACACAAAAAGATGTCCACCCAGGATCCACATGAAGTCTACAAAATAAGACCGTCCCCTCCAGTCCCTAACCTCGTACTCCGGATGCAAACCAATAAAATGTCCCATCAGGGGCCACCATATTTTTTCTGCAAACATGCGATTTCCATATCCATGTCCTCTTCTCAGCGCATCTTTTCGCTCCCCTTGACGTCTAGCCAAATGTCTCTAGAGCCACTTTTCGTGCTCAATCTCAAAACCCAGAACAAGTCACCCCTATTCCGATTATAAACTTTTCCAATCCAACTCAGATTACTATTCTTCATAGCGTTCCTTGGAAATTTTACATCTTGAAAATAAGTAAAGCCCCGATTTCCCTCCATCTGAAAGGAATACCGGGGCGTGCTTCGCCACTCACGATATATAGTTAAATTATAACACAACATGGTAAAATTTCAATAAAAGTATATTAAATCATAAATTTATAATATTATTCGTACAGCATTGACAGATTAGCAGCATTGACAACATTGACCTCATTTGATCCGATACATATACGATTTTTCATATAAAAATAACCCTGTCGCGACACATGTTCAGCTTTTGTATGATTTATCGTACAATATTTACACTGCAGCCGTCTGAGCGGACTCATTTATACGAATTTTCATATAAATTGATCCCATTAACACATATATACAAACGTTTGTATGGTTTTTCACACAAAATTCCTTTCCACTCCATTCCACTTTACTCTAAACCACTGGATATCACTCCACTCTAAACCATTGGACATTGCAGATGTTCGAGATTAGTTGTGGAGTCTAGGGGGATCGAACCCCTGACCTCTTCGCTGCCAGTAAGCGCTCTCCCACCATTGTCGGTTTCACTGCCCCGAAAAATAGCCTGTACAGATCCACTCTAAATCCGTCGAGATCGTTCCCCCATATGTTTAGTTCCTTTATCACCTAAAGCATGACGAATGAGGGCATCTTGTCTCAGAGATTTAAAATGAAAGAGGTGCTCACAGCCAAGCATCCAGCCGATAATGAGATACTGAAGAATGCGATGGGCAGGAAATACAACGTTGATTGCTTAGGGAAGGCCTAGGGTTTGAAAGGCCCAGCTTAAGCCGATCGTTTCAAGAAAAGCCAGAATCATCTTACTACCTGCAAATTTGTAGCATTTCTCATAGAAAGCATTACGGCACAACATTTTGTGTTATACTAATTTGGTAAAATAATTAATCGAAGGGAAATTATTACAATAACATGAGTGTCAATAAGTTACTATTAATTTTCGATCCGTCGTTTGAAAAGCTTGATATTTCAGTCCAAAAAGAGGTATTCCTAGCGTTTAATGAGCTCGTATACAAATTGGTATTTTCCTATGTAAAGAATCACCATTCCACTCAAGACATCGTTCAAGAAGCTTTTCTAAAGGCATTCACTTCACCTCCCCACAATTTGGACAAAGACAAAATTTGTTTCTGGCTCAAAACACTAGCAAAAAATAGAGCGATTAATCATTTAAGAAAACAAAAGCGGATGATTCCATCAACATTTGATAACGAAATGTTTCAAAATCAGTATTTCTTGTTGTATGAGACATTAGAGCAATCCATTGAAAGAGAAGAATATTTCGCGGTACTGATCGGCTGCATCGCTCAATTGCCACAAAAACTAAAGCTAATTCTTTATCTATTTTGTTTTGAAAATTTATCCTATCGGCATATTTCCGAAAAGCTTAAAATTTCCGAAGGAAGCGTACGGCAAAGCTTGTACCGTGCACGAAAAGCACTCAAGGATCATATTAATTTGAAAAGGGAAACAAGAATGTAATGCCGCAACAAGCTAGAATGTACGTCGGGCTTTGGTGATCCATAACCGACGTACATTCTCTCTCTTCTCTCACGTAGATGCTAATCTTTTATTTGTGCTAAGTCATAGAAAGCTCCAAAATTATGGCCCTCTGCATCCTTAAGATATTCCGTATGTGAAGTTAGACTGCTATTTAATTGAGCAGTTGATGAAACCCATTGCATATTCATTTAACAAGAGGTCTAAATCCAATTGAACTCACCTCCACCCGTCTAAACAACTTACAATACTATATCTAATGGGACACCTTATTTTGTGACAGCTACTTTTTTCTGATAACCGCTTAGTTGACTAAGAAACATGCTCGAATAATAACCGCCTTCGTCCATTAGCTCATCGTGATTACCTTGTTCGACAATTTCCCCGTTACGCATCACTAGAATGAGATCGGCATCTACACAACTACTCAAGCGATGTGAAATCATAATTGCTATTTTGCCAACCGAGAGTTTCGCCAAAGACTGATACAAAGATATCTCAGCAAACGGATCCAAAGAGGCTGCCGGCTCATCAAAGACGAGAAGATCTGCTTTCGAGAAGAAAGACCGACTTATTGCGACTTTCTGCCACTGTCCGCCCGAAAGACCTACTGCTCCGCCAAAAGTGCTGCCGACTTCAGTATCATATTGCTTCTCTAATTTTTCAATAAACGCATGCGCACCGCTTTTTTCAGCAGCAGCTCTAATTCCCTCTTCATCATCCAGATGATCGATGTCACCAACTCCAATGTTTTCTTTGACCGAAAAATCATATTTCGAGTAATCTTGAAATACAGCGCCAACATGCTGAAATACGAGCTTGGCACTCATATGCTTTAAATCCGTATTCTCATAATAAATATGCCCCGTATAGTTTCGATAAAGGCCAATCAGACATTTTATTAATGTGCTTTTCCCAGCCCCGTTGTCCCCCACAATCGCCACTCTTTGACCTGGCTTAATCTGGAACGAAACATTTTTCAACCTTAATTGATCGTCATTGTCGTATGCAAACGATAAATCCTTTACTAATATTCCATTACTATTCAATGAAGGGAAATTCGTTTCAGGAGTATCCGTTTCCGTTTCTTCTTCCTCAACCTTAATGTTGAGAAATTCAAAAAGATCGGATAGAAGCTTTATATTCTCAAATATTCCTGCAATAGATAAGGAAATGGCCATAGCTACTCCTTGAAACGTCATATATGCCTGTGAGATCGCTACATAATCACCAATGCTGTACCCGTTTCTTGAACCTAACCATATAAGCAACCCCAAATTAATCATCGTAACAGCGACGTTAGAAATATCATATAAACTTTGAACCCAGATACTTTTTCGCTCAAAAGATAACTGAATTGTCATTTGCTTGTTGAACTGTTCTTCCCATTTGCCCAGCAGAAAAGGCTGTAATTGAAATACACGAACTTCCTTAGCTGTGTCTCTTCCTTTCAATAATCCAAGAAAATAGCCTATTCGTCTTGAAATCGGTATTAAAACAAACAACAAGTTGCGCCTCATATTTCCAATATGATTATTGATGAAAAATGGAGGAATCGCCATAAGAACCACAATGATTCCCGTTAAATAACTAGAACTTAGCAACACACCGATTATCGTCATCATCGTAATCGCGCTTTGAATGATTTGTATCGGTCCGTTGAGAAGCTCAATGATACGTTGGCTTTGCCCCGATGAAGCTCTTTGCAACGTATCATAAAAACTCCCTGAGTCAAAGTACCTTAACGAAATGTTTGCCGTTTTAGCTGCAATTTGTTCTTCTACAGTGAATCCAATCTTAAACTGCATCTTACTGTTATTATAACGTTCAAAAAGCTGAACAGATTGCACTACAAGCAGTAGCAAGGACTGCATTCCAAGATAGAAGAAAGCTTGATTGACATTATTTTGATTAGAGAAAACTTCACTTACGCTGTCTACCAAATGTTTAGTTAGTACGAGTTGTATACCCGGAACAAAGGCTTGGAATAGACGAATCAACACTAAAATAGCGGTTTCTCGCGGACAAATACCCCAACAGAGTTTCATTAAGCGATACAGGTTTACATAGATAAATCGCAGCCGCTGGAATTTTTGCATGATCATTCTCCTAAGCATTGGATAGAGGAAGAAGCTGGTAAACGCATCGTTTACCAGCTTCCGGCTGATGTTCTCGCATTTGGTTTTTAGATGATCGAATTGTTTAAATACGAATGCCTCGTTAATTTAAAATTAGCAATCAGTAGTACTGGTCCAACATTGAGTGGTCATACCAATCGGAAAACGGTTCCGACCCGCAACGACCAACGAACCCTGATTTATTGGATCTTTACATCCGCAACACGTGTATTGCTCATAATCGCAATACTTATAAGCTGAATCAGTACTGTCTGTATTGCAGTTAGAATAATAAGTACAAGTGCGTGTTTTTGCCATTTTTTAATATTCCTCCTTTTTTTATCGCGAGAACTCTTGCTGCAGCTCTATTATCTAAAACAACTGATAAGTAAAATAATCACATAATATTTTTTTTTTACTTTTGTGATATTTCCAGGGTAAGTGTGTTATATAAGTGAGGATTAAATAAGACAGAGAACATACGGAGGGAATAACGGTGGACATAATCTATTTTATTCGCATTTTTCTTGGAACAATGATGATTGCAACAGCTACTCTCAAGCTTCTATCGTTCAATTCATTTAAACTAACCATCAAACAGCTGAACATCGTTATCATCAATGCTGCTATTACCGTATCCGGCATTATTGGCATAGAGATGCTATCAGGAATCTTAATGTTTTTTAATGCATTATATCTTGGAGGATCACTGCTAATTGTATTACTCTCTATCAGCTTTATATGGGTTTCCATTCGTTCCAAAAAGCTGCCGGGAAAAATCACATGTAACTGCTTCGGTAACTTAATACCAGAAACATTAGGGAACCACACCATTCACCGCGCCATTTTCTTGATTGCACTTGCATTATTTGTCGGAATAATGGAATTCGCGCTCGGCAACAAGGCAGATAGCCCGGCTACTGCGTATCCTATTGCGCTCGGTATACTCCAGAGCATAGCGATAATTGGTCTTTATGGTAATATAAGAGTCTTGTTTTCGAGACCAGAATAAATGGAGGGTTACGAAATGGTAAATTACGAGCAATTATCAACAATTCTGCAGTGGCTTTTTATTATCTTCCTGTTAATAATCTCCTTATATATGTTTCGAAAGCTGAATGAGCGAAGCCCTCAGCCTGCGTCCCACCAAGACCCAGAGAAAAGAAATTCACTTGCTCTTAACAATATTTTCCCTGTCAGTCATCTAATCGATATAACAGACAAACCAATCCAATTACATCCTGTCCATGCGGCGGGCACCATCCTTATGTTAAGTGTATCTGGCTGCAGCAGTTGCGCGAAATTGTATCCAAACATAAATGCTATCGCCGGAGCATTTACAGAATATCAAGTAGCCTTAATCATGATTGGGACAGAAAATGAAATAAATGACATCAGCAATGAGCACAAGATACGCATCCCGATTCATCGCATTGAGATGCATCAAATGGGTAATTTCGGAACCTTTACATTTCCCTTTTGTTATGTGTTGTCAAACGAAGGCATTATCCTTAATAAAGGCCATGTACAAACAGTTGAAGAAGTATCTTCATTGCTTTCGAAAGAAGTCGGGGCGCTTAACGTGAAGATCAGTTAGAATTCAAGAAAAAAACATTCTTTTTCGTGAAGACATCTAGAAACAGTCCTTGCAATTAGCAGTACAAAAAGCTGACCGCCGTTATGAAAGGTGACCTTATTGGTGGATAGTTTAAAGAAAGCCACAGTGGCTTAAGCAACCAGAAGATGATTCCTGTATACTTCAGGGGATGTCCTCATCCTTATCGAATGGCTAACGAAGCTTACTCAACGAGGACTTTTAGTGGTAGATTCAGACGCCGTGCTCCTACATTTGATGCTTGTCCTTCGAAGCTTTTTCTCCCATTCCATCCGCGCGGACTGAACCCAGGGTTCGCCCCCTTTGGAGCTTCCAGCAACATAGTAGAAAACCACGCCCGATGGACGTGGTTGAATTGTTTATTATGGTGGAGTCTAGGGGGATCGAACCCCTGACCTCTTCGCTGCCAGCGAAGCGCTCTCCCAGCTGAGCTAAGACCCCGTTAAGCGACTATTTCATTGTATTAAATTGCTTGCTGGCTGTCAAGCTCTTTTTGACTATAATTATTTATGTCGTATTTCGTTACAAACAAAGCTTCACTATCATACATTAATTATACCTAAAGCCCCCCGTCCCCCTCATCTCTCCTCCTAAAGTAACGAAACCAAGCTATCTACCATAAAAGAAAAATAATTACATTTTCATAGGAATATATGCTCTTCGTGGGATTAATTATATCCCCTTTTAAAATCATAATATACATATATTCCAAGTTCATAATAGCAATTAGACAAGCAGGGCAGAAATCCAACTCGCAAGTAATCTTGTTTTCCAAAATGAGAGGAGTGGAATGTTTGTTTAAGTCTCTATTACGCAGCTCAAGCTTATGGTTTACGGTATGGATAATTGCTTTATCTGGATTGTCCGGACTCCCTGCTCTATCCCAACATAGCTATGCAGCTTCCGGTTCGGAGCAATCCCTGGAGTGGTCCAGAGACTATGGAGAACGATCATCCGGCAAAGGAGTCATCGCCACGTCGGATGGAGGGTACTTGTTGCTTGGGGAGATCCAGGAAGCAGGCCCCTCGGGCTATTCTGATTCGCTGGCATACATCGTGAAGACAGATTCGGAAGGCAGTACGGAATGGGAAACGAAAATCAACTACTCCTCCAATGACCATGCAAGAAATGCCGTAGAAACGCAGGACGGAGGTTATTTGGTCACCGGATCGATTACTGACTATAGCGGCAAGCCTTACAGCGTCATCTATTTGGTTAAGCTGGATCAAGACGGCAATATTCAATGGGAGAATACTTACGATGATCCTTACCATCATAACAACACACTCTCGGTCATTGAAAATACGGATGGGGGTTATGCAATTGCAGGCACTGGCGGAACCAGCGCTGGAATCTATACCGCCTTTGTCCTCAGAACAAATGCCCACGGCGAGCAGCTGTGGTTCAAGAAATATTGGTTCGGGGAAGACCAGGATTTATATGACATCGTTCAAACCCCGGACGGCGGATTTCTGGCCGTAGGCAGCCTGACGAGACAGAGCTATGAAACCGGAGACGTCCAGAATGCCCTGCTTATCATTAAGCTGGACGCGCAAGGAGCTATGGAGTGGAACAAGCAGTACCAGGATAAGACGGCAACCTTCCTCGCCCATACCCTTATCCCGGCCAAAGACGGCGGTTATCTGATCGGGTATCGCAAGTCGGCATTCGGTAAAGCCGCAAATATGCTGGCCAAAATCGACGCTAGCGGCAGCCTGCTGTGGGAAAAAGCTTATCCCTCGGAATACGCCTCGGGGGTCAGGGCGTACAGCAAGCTGGTTCCGGCCGAGTACGGCTATGCCTTGATCGGATCCAATACGAAAGGGGACTACCCGAACGTAAGAAGACAATATGCCGTGCTGACCGTCGACGACGAGGGGCAAAAACTGGGCGATTATCTGTACGAAGGCCCGTCGCTGTACAGCCATGGCGATGCGGCCGCAGCCTCGGACGGCGGGTTCATCGTAACAGGCACGATCAAACGCGGCGACATCTACAAGGCTCAGCTGAGCAAGCTGCCCAAGCCGCAGGAACCGGCTCCGCCCGGTGAGCGGACGCTGACAAAGATCGCTTTTACGGAATCCGAGAAAAAAGTGCTTAAGGGCGATAGCGCCCCTACCGTCATTCAGGCGGTCTATTCGGACGGTTATACGAACACACTCTCTTATGCCGCACAATTTCAGATCGAGGATCCTTCGATTGCGGCGGTCGACGGACTGGGCCGGGTTACGGGAATCGAGCCGGGTACTACACGTCTAGTTGCAAGCTATCAGGGCTTGCAAGCCATCCTGCCGATCATCGTTCTCCCCGAGGATTCGGATGACTTAGAGCCGGTTAGCTTCAATCTGGATTCTACCGAATACTCGATCTCTGTCGGAGATAAACTGGATACAAGGACTTATATTTATGATTATAAGACTTCAGAGCGGATCGACATTACCCATCTTACCTCGTTTAGAAGTGATAACCCGGAAATCGCCGACTACGATGAGAATGGTGATCTCGTGGGCCTCAAGGCCGGAACGACCAAAATTTACGCTTATTACAAGGGGAGCTACAGAACCGCAGTAGTTCAAGTCCTCCGCTCATCTGTCCCTTAGAACCACCTTGAACTCGCGGCATTAACCGTTCCATAGGAACAGCATCTACCGGACGTACTCTCTAAGGTGCTGAACGCGATTAACCGTTGTTTTTCTGGCGATTATAGGATTGTTTCAGTAAAGCTGAGAGCTCATAAATTCTATAATCCAAAAAAACTTTGCCAAGCCATACTAAAAATATCTTGATTCCCTCCAACCGTTGTAGTACACTAACGTCAATATTTAAATACGTTGAAGAGGAATAGTAGGATTGAAGCAAGCGCTCAGAGAGCTGTTGGTCGGTGCAAAACAGCCGCAAGCCATATCCGAACTCGCCTTGAAGTAGCTCGCTGAAATTGTATTAGAGTAGGTGGAGCCGGAGCCTAACCGTTATAGTAGGAGGATATAAGGCCGTGTCTCGTTCGAGTGCGCAGCCCGTATCCGGCAGAGTGCATACCGTTACGGTATGAATCAGAGTGGTACCGCGTAAAGCTGACAACAGCCTTTCGTCTCTAAGGATTTATGGAGATGGAAGGCTTTTTTATATTCCAAAAACGAATAAATTGTAAATTAATGAAGATCCAATTCGAGGGAAAGGTGGTCATTCACATGAAAAATTACGAAAAATACACCAGAGGTTATTTTATGCCTCCGCAAACTAGCCTGAAATGGACACAGAAGGAGTACATCACCGAAGCTCCTACCTGGTGCAGCGTCGATTTGCGCGATGGGAACCAGGCTCTGGTCGTGCCGATGAACCTGGAGGAAAAGCTGGAGTTTTTCCAAGTGCTTGTCAAGCTGGGCTTCAAAGAAATCGAAGTCGGCTTCCCGGCTGCCTCCGAGACGGAATACGCTTTTCTGCGTACGCTGATCGAGCAAAATCTCATTCCTGACGACGTAACGATCCAGGTGCTGACTCAATCCAGGGAGCATATCATCCAGAAGACGTTTGAATCCCTCAAAGGAGCAAAGCAGGCCGTAGTCCATCTGTACAACTCCACCTCCGTGGCTCAGCGGGAGCAAGTGTTCCGGAAATCCAAGCAAGAAATTATCGATATCGCAGTAACCGGAGCCGAGCTTCTGAAAAAATACGCCGCGGAAACCGAGGGCAACTTCAAATTCCAATACTCGCCGGAAAGCTTTACTGGCACCGAAATTGATTTCGCGCTTGAAATTTGCAATGCCGTGCTCGACGTATGGCAGCCAACCTCAGATAACAAGGTCATCATTAACCTGCCGGCAACGGTCTCCATGTCGATGTCGCATGTCTATGCCAGCCAAATCGAGTACATGAGCGATCATATGAAATATCGGGATAACGTCATTCTGTCCCTGCATCCTCACAATGATCGGGGTACCGGCATTGCCGATACGGAGCTTGCCCTGCTCGCCGGCGGCCAAAGAGTCGAAGGAACGTTGTTCGGCAACGGAGAGCGGACAGGGAACGTGGACATTGTGACTCTGGCCTTGAACATGTACTCCCATGGCGTCGATCCGAAGCTGAATTTCGAGAACATCCTGGAAATCATCGAGGTCTATGAGCGCATGACCAAAATGAAAGTAAACGAAAGACAGCCATATGCGGGCAAGCTCGTGTTCGCCGCCTTCTCCGGCTCCCACCAGGACGCGATCGCCAAAGGCATGAAGTGGCGCGAGGAGCATAATTGCGAGCATTGGACGGTTCCTTATCTGCCGATCGATCCCAAGGATATCGGACGCGAATACGAAGGTGACGTGATCCGCATTAACAGCCAGTCCGGCAAGGGCGGCATCGGCTACCTGCTCGAACAGCACTATGGCCTGGATCTACCGCCAAAAATGCGCGAGGATTTCGGCTACCGCGTGAAAAATGTCTCGGATCGCCTGAGCAAAGAACTGCTGGCGAATGAAATTTACGATATTTTCAAAGAAGTCTACGTCAATATAAAAACGCCTGTGGAGTTCCTGAATTATCGCTTCACGCACCACGATGATTACGAAACGACGATTACGGTGAAAGAAAATGAAGAAGTCCAGGAGCTTAACGGTGTCGGAAACGGACGGCTGGACGCCATCAGCAACGCCCTGCAATCGAAGCTCGGCATCAGCTACAGCAACCTGATTTACAAGGAGCATGCACTTGAGGTAGGCTCCAGCTCCCAAGCGGTATCCTACGTCGGTATTACAGCAGCGAACGGCAAAGTCCATTGGGGCTGCGGCATTGATGTGGATATCATGACCTCTTCGGTCAAAGCGCTGTTCAGCGCCGTGAACAATATGACCCAAGAGCAACGCGAGCAGGCGGATGTCCAAGAAGCAGTTGCCAAAAAATAAAGGCTTGGAATTCGCCGCCACTCCGAAATCTATACTAACTTTATAACAACAACCATGTCCCCCACGGGACATGGTTGTTTGTTTACTTCAAATCAATATTCAAACGCTAACCCTATATCATCAAAATTTCGCGGATCTCCTCTTCCGTCAACGAGGATAGTGCCTCCTGCCCCGGCTGAATCACTTCATCGATCAGATTCCTCTTCTTCTGCTGCAGCTCGTACATTTTATCCTCTACCGTTCCCTGAGTCACTAAACGAATAACGTGAACCACCTTCTTCTGTCCCATGCGGTGTGCCCGATCAGCGGCCTGCTCCTCGACGGCAGGGTTCCACCACAGGTCGTACAATATAACGGTGTCGGCTCCGGTCAGGTTGAGCCCCGTTCCGCCTGCCTTGAGGGAAATCAGGAACACGTCCTTCTCCCCGCTGTTGAATCGATTGCAGAGCTCTACACGTTCCTCTGCCGGCGTCTTGCCATCCAGATAGAAGAAAGGAACGCCTTCGTATCCCAGCTCCCGCCCGATGATCCCCAGCATTTCCGTGAACTGCGAGAATATCAGCATGCGTTTCCCTGCGCTTCGGCACTCCTCCACAATTTCCAGCAGCTGCTCAAACTTAGCAGAGCTCCCGTCATAGCCATCAACGAAAAGGGCCGGATGGCAGCACAGCTGCCGAAGTCTGGTGAGTCCTGCCAATATTTTGATGCGATTCCGTGTGAAATCATCCTGATCCAGATGCTTGAGCGTCTCCTGCCGCAGCTTGGCCAAATAAGCGAGATACAGCTTCTTCTGTTCGGGAAGCAGCTCAGAAGCCTGCAGCGTCTCGATCTTCTCCGGCAGCTCCTTGAGTACATCGGTTTTCAAACGGCGAAGCAGGAAAGGACGTATTCTCTTGGCAATCATCTCTCGCGACAATTCATTAAATGCCTTCTTGCCAAGGAATAGCTCCGGAAATACCGCTTCAAAAATCGACCACAGCTCCTCCAGCGAATTCTCCACCGGAGTCCCGGTTAATGCGAACCGGTACTTCGCGTAAATGGTCTTTACAGCCTGCGCGGTTTGGGTCGTATGATTTTTGAAGGCCTGCGCTTCATCCAGCACGAGCGTATGGAAGGAACGTCCTTCATACAAGTCAACATCCCGCCTCAAGAGCGGATAAGATGTAATGATGACATCGATGCCGGAGGAACTCCTCATCGTTCGCCCCCGTTCTGTACGGCTGCCATCTACGATAACGGCTTTAATGTCAGGTGCGAATTTTTTCAGCTCATTTCTCCAGTTATACACCAGGGAAGCTGGGGCGACGATCAGCGCCGGAAGATCCTGCTGCCTGATTTCCGGAAGCACCGATACGATAAAAGCGATGCTTTGCAGCGTCTTGCCAAGCCCCATATCATCGGCCAATATGCCGCCGAACCGATAATGAGCCAGCGTCTTCATCCACTGGTAACCGTATTTCTGATAATCCCGCAGTACGGTATCAAGCTGCTCCGGCACAGGAAAATCCAGATGATCCGGGTTGCGCATATTGTCCAGCAAACGCCGCAACGCTTTTCCCAGCTTGACGTTATTCGCCGTCCCCGCATAGTTCATGAAATGCAGTCCGCGAACAGCGGGGAGACGGGCTTCCGAGCCATTCAAATCGGCTCTGCGGACTCCCATTTCATTCATTAAAGAAATAATCTCCTGAAACTCACTGCTTTCCAGCGGCATTAATGCCCCGTCCGGCATTCGGTAATATTTTCGCTTCTCTTCAAGCGAGCTGAGCACGTTTTTGATTTCCGCTTCCGGGATGCCCTGCATCTCAAACTTGAATTCCAGCCAGTCGGTCCGCTCATCCACATCTATTCGAATCTGCGGCGGCGCATGCTCCGTATACAGTCTGGCTTTCACCGCAGAGGTTGCATAGACGTCGAGCAGCTTCTCCAGCTCCGGCAGGACACGGTATAGAAATTCGTATTCGTCATCCTCATCATCGAGGAAATAGCCGCTCTCCGTTTGTGCGAATAAGCCGCTCTCCATCAGACTCATGATTTGCCCTTCTTTATCGCCATCGCGCATGAGT
Source organism: Paenibacillus lentus (assembly GCF_042714055.1). Taxonomy (GTDB): domain Bacteria; phylum Bacillota; class Bacilli; order Paenibacillales; family Paenibacillaceae; genus Fontibacillus; species Fontibacillus lentus_A. The sequence continues at coordinate 275,044 of NZ_JBHGVC010000002.1, read as the reverse complement.
ATGCGGCTCTCACCGCGCCGTTCATCATGGGGCGCTAACGGGTTAAAGACGATGTCGCCGTACTGGAACTCCAACCCGGCCAAGAGCCGATCTCTCACGCGATCCAAATACAGCCTGGCCGTCAAGGCCGCGTGAACGATTTGCTCCGAGATCGCTTGGCTCATCTGAACGGTGCCTAATTTTTTGAGACCGGGAACGACCTTTTCCAAGAAAGGCTCCATTTGCTCAGCCGAGATATAAATCTCATCGTTGCGCGAAAAATACAGCATATGCTTCAGCTCGGATAACCGGGTGCACTGCTGGGCAGGCAGCGGGATCAGCTTTTGACCGGACAGCACGAGTCCATACGCCTCCAAGACGATAAGCTCATCAAGTCCCTCGATATGAAGCTGGTATCCCTCCGAATCGTGCGCATCGAACTCGAAATGAAGCGGAATCGGCTCTTTGGAAATATCGAAAGAGTGAGTCCTTTGATGCTCACGCATGATTTGTACGGCGGAGTTGCCTGCCAGCAAGGGCTGCAATGCCTCCCAGGCAAAAGGCGGGACGAGCAGCATCCGGTCATCGCTGATCAGCTTATCGTATGCCGAATAGGTCGTGAGCTTGGAGCTCGTCTCCTGGTACATTCGTTCGTTACGGTAAATATGCAGCAGCTGCCGAATAACGATATCATCTTCGGGCTGGAAATAGTGAAGCTCAGGCACATACGTAAAATGCTTGGAGAACTCATAGGGTTCACCGCGTTCAACGCAGTCCAGAAATTCACGAATTTTTTGCACGATGTATAGCCGCTTCGTACCTACTTTAAGCTCCACGCCAAATAAATGCTTTTGAGCCCGATAGGGATGCAGTTTGCAGATAATTTCAACCTGCAGGGGCGTTTTCGTGTCCGCAAGGTGCTTCGTCATGCTGAATCGCCCTTGCTGCTTATCATCAAAAATCTTCAAAATCCCTTTAGTAACTCCTGTATCACGCCCAGCAAACGAATCGCGTTTAAATCTCTGCACACCATATGCCCCGCTTAATGATCCGGCGATCCCCCTGGTTTTCTCGGAATTCGAAGTATTTCTAGTGCTCATCGTGTTTCTGGCTCGCAGCACACCGGTCTCGTCTAAATTTGCGGTCAAGCTATGCGTCCGAACAGGCGAAGCCCCATCATGCTTTAATTCATGAACATGGATTAGAACTGCAGCAATATGCTTGCAATAATTATCGTAATTCTCATAAGCAGGACAGGAGCATTCGGCCTCCACATCCCCATCGCCATCGATTTTTACCTGAACACTGTAAATCTCCGTGCCCCGTACCGTCGCCGCATATTCCGAAGCTTTCGGATCTGCATCCGCGTCATTCAGATGTACTCGCCCATCCTGATAGTATTTATTTCCCCGCTTATAACCAACCTCGCCGCACAGCAATTTGATGACCCTTGTCGTCAACTGAAAGCTCATTCCTCTGTCCCTTCCCATCGAAAATAAAAGTTATAACCATAAGCTCCGAACATTTGAAAATATCTAGCTAATATGATAACAGAGTAAGAAGGTTTTAATCAAAAAATAGCAAACCGAGCAAGGAAAACCGGATACCATGAAAACATGAATAATGCCCATGCCTTGCGGGAAAAGAACTGCATACTATGAATGAATAAGACTTAAAGCAGGTGATATGCTTGGCGAAAAATAAAAAGTCACAACGACAAGATATTGAATTGGCAGAACTTACTGCCGACGATTTGGCACTTATCGCCTCCGGGCTTAGCGTGTTAAGCAACCTATTCACCATTTGGTCACTGCTGAAAGTACGGGAAGAAACCGAAAATTTACAAAATGACTAAAAAGGCGCTGGAGTAAAATTACCCCGCGCCTACAGTTTGCCTGTATCAAATTACCGCCATCTCATCGCCCGCTTGCTCCTGTGTTCCTAATACCATTTAACCGAGCTCCTTCTCCGGCTTCGTTTCCTTTAAGCGCAGCCTCCGCCATTTCCAGATGAACCAGAAAATCAGCAGCGCTCCAACTCCAGTACATATGTATTTCAAGTAACTCTCGACGAGCGCAAATATATGCTGCCACTGCTCGCCGAATATATAACCGATGCTAACGAACACGAACACCCAAATCGCCGCCCCCGTGTAAGCATAGATTGCAAATGTCCGATAAGGGATCCGGATGATTCCCACGAAATAACCGAAAAATTGTCGAACACCGGGTACAAAAAAACTGATTAACAGCATCTTGTTTCCATATTTGTCATAGGTACGTCTCGTCTTCTCGATCTGGGAAGGTTTGAGAAAAATCCATTTCCCGTAGCGTTCCACAAGCGGCGCCCCTACCTTATAACCGATCCAATACGTTACCGACACGCCGATAGACGCTCCAGCAAAAGCGACTACCATCGCCGGTATCCAGCCGAATACGCCTTTATAGGCTAAATAACCTGTAAACGTAAGCGTCGTTTGCCCCGGAGGCAAGGGGAGGGCGATAAAATCTATAGGAAGTCCAATCAGCAATACCAGATATCCATACTGCTTGAACATCAGCTCAATCCACTCTAACACACTCATCAGAAATCTCCTTATTCCGAACCAATACCTTGAATGAAAATGAAGGGTTACTTACAATTTCGCTACTTATGAATTCCCACTAATCCATGTTACCAAAACGATCCTACAAGAGGCAATCTCCATCCTAGAAGCTCGATTCATAAAAATCTCAGACACCTCTTCCTAGGCTATAGCATAGGATGTCATCAGCAAAGCACAATGCATGATTAGTGGAGGTTAAACTTATGGCACCAAATGAAAGTTATAAGCAAGTGGTATATCAGGCCAATCCGAATGCAGTCCAAACGATGAAGGGCATGAAAGATCAGCTTCATAAGATCGGTAAGCAATATGCGAATCGACCTGTTCGCGTACAAACTGTTGACGGAGTAACCTACGAAGGTTTGTTGTCGCATGCAGACGGCGGCCTGTTATTCCTCGTCATTCCCGGCCAGCAGACTGGCGGAGATCCGTCATACGGGCACTATGATCATTACGGGAATTATGGACATTACGGGCACCACGGTTACTCGGGACATCACGGCCATCATGGTTACCCGGGATATCCCACTCCTACCCCCTATGGGTCGCAGGGAGGCGGCTATGCCCCGTATAGCCGTGGATTGTATGGCTCCTATTACTACAACAATGTCATTCTCCCGTTAGTGCTGTATGAGCTGCTTGTCATTAGCTTGCTATAGCCGCGAAAGCGCAAAACACCAACACGCCGTCAATAAAAAAAGAACCGGACAGAGAGCAGCGGCCTGTCCGGTTCTCGGTCATGACAATAGCTCTGTTGCTTCTAGTCTGTCCAACAATTCATGGATAATAGACATTTCCTTCTCAAGCACTCCTTGCGTATATAAATATAGCTCTGGAGAATACATCAGATACTTATTATCTCCCACGTACGTAGACAGCTGCTCTAAGCGCTTCATTTTTTCCAATACATATTGCTCCCGATAGTCCAGCATTTTCCGCTTCGTCTCCGTAGACAGCAAATCATAATAAGCCAGCCGGATCGACCATTCATCATCGATCATTATCGTCTCCATCGTAAACGTGGACAAGCTTTCGTAGAACAGTTCATGCCCCGCTTTCGTGATCGAGTAGACATAACGATTGGGCTTTCCTTCTTGATACTCCAACTCCTTACTTACAATACCTCGGGCCTCAAATTGTTTCAATTTAGGATATAGCGAGTTGTTATTAATAATTTTCTGATTTCCCATCACGAAAATTATGCTCTTCTTAATTTCATAGCCATGCTTTGGCCCCTGCATCAGTTGGGATAAAATCAAAATTTCAATATCCATATTTTCCTCCAAATCAAACAATCGCCGGACAATCACTCGTAAAAAACTCTCCTGTATTTATTGTACTCCAACCATATAGGATGCGCCAATTTCGTGCGAACCGGGATAAAAATACCGCCAAGTTTAGTGATTAATTTCACATACTCTGTTCGCGCTTTGCTATACTATAGGTTAAAATAACCTATGATAATTTAACAATACAACTTCTTGGAGAGGATGTTCGTCGATGATGTACGCACATTTATTCAGCAGCGGAAAAATTGGAAGCATGGAGTTGAAGAACCGAGTTATTTTCCCAGCCATGGGTACAAAAATGAATGAGCCCGGCGGCTTCGTTAGTCAGCAGCTAATCGATTATCATGTGGCCCGAGCCAAAGGCGGCTGCGGTATGAATACCGTTGAAGTGACGACGGTTCACCCGACGGCAGCAACGAGTGATTCACCGGCCATTTACGGAGATCAATTTATTCCCGGGATGACAGCACTCGCCACCGCTATCCGCGAAGCTGGCGGCAAAAGCTGCCTTCAGCTATGGCACGGCGGAAAGGTTGCTGCCAATCCGCAGCAGGTTTCCTCCTCTCCTATTGCATTTCCAGGAATCTCCTTCACTCCACGAGAGCTGGCCACGGACGAGGTCGGAGAAATCGTGCAGGCTTATGCGGATGCTGCATACCGCGCCAAGCAAGCCGGCTTCGACAGCGTTGAATTCCACGCCGGACACGGCTATTTGCCGCAGCAATTCCTGAGCCCTGCCATGAATTTCAGACAGGATCAGTACGGCGGCTCCTGGGAGAACAGAACCCGCTTCGCCTTGGACTGCATCCGTGCCATTCGTATGGCGGTGGGCCGGGATTTCCCGATCCTTATGCGGATTTCAGCGATTGAGGATTTGCCGGGCGGCCTGACGCTGGACGATATGAAGGCTTTCTCCATTCTAGCGGAAGAAGCCGGAATCGACGCGATCAACGTCTCTCGCGGCGTTCCTACAGGCGCAGCGATTAAATACGAAGTTCCTCCGATCGATTTGCCTGTCGGCTTTAACGTAGACAATGCAACGCAGATCAAATCCGTTGTGAATATCCCTGTCATCGCGGTAGGCCGAATCAATGATCCGGCAGTAGCCGATAAGATCATCGCAGAAGGCCTCGCCGATTTTGTGGTCATCGGCCGTGCCCAACTGGCAGATCCTGAGTTCTGCAACAAAGCCCAAAGCGGACGGATCGAGGAAATCATCCGCTGTGTCGGATGCGACCAGGGCTGCTTTGACGCTTTCGTCAATCCGAATGTGCCTTTCATCAGCTGCATGTTCAACCCGGCGACAGGCCGCGAGAAAGAGTATGAGCTGCAGCCTGCAGCCACACCAAAAAGAGTGCTTATCGCAGGCGGCGGCCCGGGAGGGCTGGAGGCGGCTGTAACCTTAAAACGCCGCGGACACGAGCCTATCCTGTGCGAGAAGAGTAATGTACTGGGAGGTCAGCTCTATATCGCAGGCTCGGCACCTAGAAAAGAGGAAATGAAGGCAGCCGCAGTCAATATGGGTGAGGCGGCGAAGCGCGAGGGCGTAGATATCCGCCTGGGCACCGAGGTAACTCCCGAATTCATCGCTGAGCTTGCCCCAGACGAAGTCATCCTGGCGATCGGTTCTGCTCCAATCATTCCGCCGGTTGAAGGCGTCCATGCCAAGCATGTGCACCACTCTCACGATATTCTTTGGGGAGCCGTTCAGCCCGAAGGCGATGTTGTCGTCATCGGGGGCGGACTCGTCGGACTTGAGGTCGCCGAGCTGCTTGTCGAGCGCGGTAATAAAGTGACCGTCGTCGAAATGCAGGCGGATGTCGCAAACGACCTGGGCATGCTTCGTAAAATTTGCGTCATGGAAAGCCTATACGGTCATGGCGTCGAGCTGATGACAGGGAGCAAATGCATGGCGATCGAAGAGGGTCATGTAATCGTGGAGAAAGAGGGCGAACGGCTATCCATTCCTGCAGAGCATGTCGTCATGGCTGTCGGCTCACGTGCCAGAGACAAGCAGAACCTTGTCGATTACCTGCAGAACAGCGGCATACCTTATTATGTGATCGGCGATGCAGTACAAGCCCGCCGAGCGCTCAATGCGATCTGGGAAGGCGCTGAAATCGCAAGAACGATCTAATCTGGCCATAAGCATAATATAGGTAGCGAAATGGTATCATTACGCTTAAAAATAAAAAGGCAGGCGAGGATGAAATCATCCACGCCTGCCTTTATGCTGCATGCAGGTTATCCGAAGCGTCCGGAAATGTAATCATCCGTTCTTTTTTCCTTCGGATTTGTAAATATTTTATCCGTGTCATCGAACTCGACAACCTCTCCCATCAGGAAGAATGCCGTCTTCTCAGACACCCGAGCCGCTTGATGCATGTTATGTGTAACAATAATAATACAATATTCTCTCTTCAAGTCGGCAATAAGCTCCTCGATTTTGGAGCTGGATACGGGATCGAGCGCCGAAGCAGGTTCATCCATAAGAATAATGCTCGGACTTACCGCGATCGATCTGGCGATGCAAAGACGCTGCTGCTGTCCCCCTGACAGCGATAAGGCGGAGCGATGCAGCCTGTCCTTCGTCTCGTTCCACAAAGCGGCCTTCGTTAAAGCTTCCTCGACGATTTGATCCAGCTTTTTCTTATCTTTGATCCCATGATAGCGGGGGCCAAAGGCGATATTTTCATAGATGGATTTATGGAAAGGATTAGGTCTCTGCCAGACCATGCCGATCTTTTGGCGGAGCAGGACTACATCCGTCTTGGCATCGTTAATATTTTCATCGCCAATCCAAATCTCCCCGGTAATTTTTGCGCCGCTAATGAGATCGTTCATCCGGTTCAGACTGCGAAGAAATGTCGATTTCCCGCAGCCCGACGGGCCAATTAGCGCCGTTACCTGCTTGGATTCAAAATCAAGCGATACATTTTTAACCGCCTGCTTCTCCCCATAATACACGCTCAAATCCTTGACAGACAGTTCGATATTGCTCATAGAGGCTCCTCCCTATTTCGTTGCTGTGAATTTCTTGTGCATAGCACGCCCCAGCCAGCGTGCCAAAAGATTGAACGCTAGCACAGTGAGGATAAGTACGGCAGAAGCTCCTGCAGCAATTTCCGGAGCATCCGGAGCTAAGCCTTCCGAATTGATCTTCCAAATATGAACGGCCAGCGTCTCGGCAGGACGAAACGGATTCAAAGGCGACATCGGACTGAACGGATTCCAATCCGTAAAATCAAGTCTCGGGCTGCTCATGCCCGCCGTAAACAACAGGGCAGCCGCTTCACCGAATACGCGGCCTGCTGCAAGAATCGTTCCTGTCAAAATTATAGGCATAGCAATAGGTAGCATAATCGAACGAATCGTCTTCCATTTCGACAGGCCAAGGGCAAGACTGGCTTCCTTCTGTGCGACAGGCACACTGTTCATTCCTTGTTCCGTAATCCGCACCATCAGCGGCAAGTTAAACACGGTCAAAGCCAAAGCCCCGGAAAAAAGAGAAAAGCCAAAGCCAAACACGTTAACGATAACGAGCAAGCCGAACAAGCCAACGACAATGGAAGGGAAGGAAGACAACACTTCCACGATCAGGCGGATAAAATCCGTTACTTTACCTGGCTTGGCATATTCACTCATATAAATACCCGCGCCAAGACCTAGGGGTATCGTAATCAGCAAGGTTAATACTAGCAGGAACAGGGAATTGAACAGCTGCGGCCCGATACCCCCGCCCTCTTTTATCGTTTCTGGCGGCGAAGTCAGGAAGTCAAAGCTAATATGCCCCAGACCTCGCACAAGGATAAAGCCGAGCAGTCCGGCTAGAATGAGCACGATGAAGCCAGCCAATGTTACAATAACGGCTGTGGCAATTTTATCTGCTGTTTTTGCACTCATCGATTAGCCCTCCTTTCCAGCCACCGTACAACGAAGACGAAGATAAACGTCATCATCATCAAGATAAGCGCCAGTGTCCAAAGAACATTGTTTTGTACAGAACCCATTACGGTATTGCCCATGCTTAACGTAATTACACTTGTCAGAGTTGACGTGGATTCAAATAGCGAACCTGGGATATGCGGGGCATTCCCGATGACCATCTGTACGGCCAGCGCTTCCCCGAAGGCACGCGCCATGCCAAGCACGACGCCCGTCATTAAGGCCGGCAGCGTCGTAGGCAGCACTGTGCGATATAGCGTCTGCCATCTTGTTGCCCCAAGCGCATAGGAGCCTTCCTTTAAGCCGGGAGGCAATGCAGCGAGCGCATCCGTGGCAATGGACGTAATCGTTGGCAGAATCATAATCGACAGAACGGTAGCACCCGCAGCGATCCCTAAGCCTTGTCCCGGAAAGATGTCCCGGTAGAAAGGCACGATGACGCTCAGGCCGACAAATCCGTACACCACGGAAGGAATTCCGGCCAGAAGCTCGATGACCGGCTGCAAATATTTTCTACCGATATTCGGCATAATTTCGATCATGAACAAAGCCGCGCAAATACCTAATGGAGCAGAGATGAGTGCGGCGAGCAGAGAGGTGCTGAATGATCCGATGATAAAAGGCAAGGCACCAAAGATCGGAGGTTCTCCGTCCGGCTTCCACTGCGTACTGCCGAATATCTCTGCAAAGCTGATCCCGTCTTTAAAAAACGAGCTTAATCCTTTGGTAGCTACGAAATATACCATTGAAAAAATAGTCACTACCAGGAAGACGATACAAAGTGATGTAAATATTTTACCGGTCCATTCCTCGATAATATGTTGTTTTGGTTTTTGTCTTCTGCCGGTCTGAGCCATAAGACCTCTCCCTTTACACAGCACAGAAAGAGGCAGAAGATTCCGCCTCTTGTCTTGCCGTTATGATGTCGTTATTATTTTACAATATTGCCATCCACATCGCGTTTCACTTGCATTTTTCCGGCTGGAATATATCCAAGCTCAACGACGTCGTTGTTTTGCACATCATCGGAAGCCATATAGTCAAGGAAAGCTTTCACGACTTCATTTGGCTCGCCTTTGGTATACATATGCTCATATGCCCATACTGGATAGCTGCCGTTGGCTACATTCTCTTCATTCGCTTCAACGCCGTCATATTTCACGACCTTGATGGAATCGTCCAGGTAAGAAAGGGCTAGGTAGCCGATGGCGCCTGGTGTTTCTTTAACCAGCTTTTTAACCGTACCTGAGGAGTCCTCTTGAATGGAGCCCTGAAGGTCTTCTGTTTTTGTGCCCAATGCATATTTTTCAAACGTCGCGCGCGTTCCCGAGCTTGACGGTCTGTTTACGATTTGAATCTTCTGATCCTGTCCGCCGACTTCGTTCCAATTTGTAATTTTACCCGTGAAGATGCCAATCAATTGATCCTTAGTTAAATTATCAACCGTAATCTCAGGATTAATAACGGCTGCCATAGCGACAACTGCCACTTGGTGGTCAACCAACTCAGCCGCTTGAGCCGCGTCCAGCTTCTCTTCGGCAAACACGTCGGAGTTGCCGATATCAGCTTGTCCGCCGGATACTTGAGTCAATCCCGTACCGCTGCCGCCGCCTTGAACTTGGATAGAAACCTTTGGATGCTGATCCATGAACTTTTTAGAAGCTTGATCCACTAGAGGTTGAAGTGCAGAAGAACCAACAGCCAGGATGGAGCCGGATAGCTCAGATGCTGGTGTCTCATTTGCCGGGCTTTCATTAGCAGTGCCTGGGGCTTCTGCCGGATTATTGGACTTTGCCGCGTTGTTTTGACCGCATGCGGCCAAGGTGAATGTTAATACTAAAGTCAAAACTAACATCAAACTCTTTTTCATTGTTAAGGTTTCCCCCTTATTTGTTTATACAACTTGATTATAGAAACCAAATATCAAACCCGTGTATGAGTTTTGTAAACTCTATGTAAAAAATAATAAATACCCGCCTCTTTCACTTAACGTGAATTAAACGGGTATTTATTATTCTAGTCTTGATGAAGTTTTATCGTGGATTGTTGAGCGCCCATATTCCGGCGACAGCTCCCAGTACGCCGCAGGCGCTCACGATCGCAACCAAATTATACGATTGCCAGTGAAGCAGGAAGCCGACTCCGCTGCCAAACGTCGTGCCTGCAAGAAATCCAAGCGCCATTCCCGCCTGGCTGTTCCATTTCATGAATGCAACCCTCCAGCGTACCTAATTTTAACGTTGAGCTACAAGGAATCTGACGGCCCGCTGCTTTTCGATAACAGACCCTTCAATTCCTTCATGAACATATTGATATCCTTGAACTGTCGATATACCGAAGCAAATCTTACGTAAGCTACTTCATCGACGGGATACAACTGCTCCATAATAAGCTCCCCAATTTCCCCGCTCTCTACTTCTGCATTTGCGGTATGGCGAAGCGATCTTTCCGCGGCCGAGACAATCGATTCCAGTTGGTCAACGGATACCGGCCGCTTCTCACAGGCACGGATCAAACCGCGGAGCAATTTTTCGCGATTAAATTCCTCGCGGCTTCCGTCCTTTTTAATGACGATGAGCGGCATTTCTTCCACCATTTCAAAGGTTGTGAATCGGCGGCTGCATTGCTCGCACTCCCGCCTGCGGCGGATAGAGCGGTTTTCGTTGGCAGGTCTTGAGTCAAGCACCTTTGTCCCGGAATAATCACAATATGGGCATTTCAAAGTGCTCTTACCCCCTTTATATTAAGAAATTTGATGAAGCTATCTCATGGACTATTAGAATTGCTCAAGCAATACCAATAAATAACTAAAAAAATCGTAATGAAGATGACAAGTTCGGTACATAATACTTTTACCAACCACAAGGAGGTGAACATATCATGGCCCAAAATAATAATTCTTCGAATAACCTGGTGGTTAGACAAGCTTCCGGAGCACTGGAGCAAATGAAATATGAAGTAGCTCAGGAACTTGGCATCTCTTTCCCACAAGACGGATATGCTGGTAACCTGACTTCTTACGAAAACGGTTCGATTGGTGGTTTCATCACCAAGCGTTTGGTAACGATTGCCGAGCAACAACTGGCAGGTCAATTCCAATAATTGACCAACCAAGCTCAGGAAGCATTGGTGCAGGCCCCAGCCTGTCCAATGCTTTTCTATCATAAGAGGAGCCCGGCAATTTACAGATGCTCGTAAATGTCAGAGTATTGGTCATAGTAGTGTGTAACTCTTTGCACATAATGCCGAGTTTCGCCAAAAGGTATATTTTTGACGGATTCCAGCCGCCCGTCCCATCTGCCGCTTCGCAGCCAATTACGGACATTAGTCGGTCCTGCATTATATGCCGCAATCATGGCGATCTCATTGCCTTCGAATTGTTCGTGGAGCGATTTCAAATACCAGGTTCCGATCGCGATATTCGCGTCGCTCTCTTCTTTCACTTTATCTAAAGATACATCTGGCAGCTTGGACTGTTCAATAACCCATTTCGCGGTATCCGGCATGATTTGCATAATGCCAAGCGCACCCTTCTTGGATTCGGCCCCGGTCTTGTAATTACTCTCAACCCGAATAATCGCTGCGACCATTAGGGGATCCAGATCATGCTTCTGAGCATGTACCTTTATTTCCTCTTTGAAATGAATCGGATAAAATAAAGCCAACCATTTAGAATTAAAAAATAAAATAACGGTAAACCCGAGAAACAACCAAAGCAGCACTCTCTTTTTACGAAGCCACTTCATAGCAAGCCCTTGTTCCGCCAAAAGTCTTCGATCTGCGACTCCGTCTTGTCCATTCCGAGGCTGTTATCAATCAAAATATCCGCCCTCTCCTTCTTTCGTTCTATATCCATTTGAGCTCTTATTCTAGCCTCAGCCTGCTCCAAGGTTAAATCATCCCTTTGCATTAACCTGCTGAGCTGTATTTCACGAGGCACATACACGACCATCACTTGCTCAAACAACGTTTCAAGACCGGATTCATACAGCAGCGGTATATCAACTACAACGAGACGTTCGGGCTGCGCAGCCTCATAATCCGCCATTCGTTTTCTCATTTCGGCGCGGATAGCCGGGTGGGTAATGTCATTGAGCGCTTTCCGCTCCTCCGGGTCGGAGAAGACAATTTCACCTAACTTTTTACGATTTAAAGTTCCATCTTCATTGATAACGGCTGCTCCGAACCGCTTCTGTACCGCCGACAGCACCGGATGCCCTGGTTCCATAACCTCTCTGGCGATGACATCGGCATCAATTAAAACGGCTCCCCGCTTCACTAACATTTGGGAAACCGTGCTCTTCCCCGTTGCGATTCCGCCCGTCAGTCCGATATTCATCCATTCACCTCGTTATCCTGATTTGCTCCAAACACATGGATCTGAACTATACCGTTTATGCTTGTCCTATTCGTTAATTTGGCAATTGGGGCAATAGTGCGTGCCGCGACCACCGACTACGCTTTTCTCGATAGGATGTCCACAATTCATGCACGGCTCGCCCTTGCGTCCGTAAATTTGCAGCGAATGCTGGAACATTCCCATTTCACCCTGGCCATTAACATATGATTTAACCGAGGAGCCCCCGGCCTCTACCGCATCGGTCAAGGTAACGAGTATGGCTTCATGAAGTGAAACCCATTCTTGATCTGACAATGTATTCGCTGGACGCTCCGGATGAATCCCCGCCCGAAACAAAGCTTCATCAACATAGATATTTCCAAGACCCACCACATATTCCTGATTTAGCAGCGCGACTTTGATTTTTGTTGACCGCTTGAACAATATATCCCGGAGCACATCTGCTGTAAATGTAGCTTCCAGCGGCTCCAGTCCCAGCTTCATCAACGGCTTTTCCTTGAATTCCTCCCCAGGGAGGAACAAGTGCATCGTGCCGAATTGCCGAACATCTTTATATCTAAGCTCCGTACCATCGGTAAACCGGAAGATGACATGCGTATGCTTCTCAACTTCTTCGTTCTGATCATATACCCCGTACCGACCTTCCATTCGCAAATGGGACACTAGTACGAACTGATCCATAACAATTCTCAAAAACTTGCCACGGCGGCCAACTTCCACAATAGTATGACCCGCCAATTCTATTTCGAACCGCTTGATATTGTCGGGACGCTGAATTATTCGCGGCAGCGATACCGTCACCGATTCAATCGTCTTCCCGACAATGAGACCGGACAACGTTCGCCGAACGGTCTCGACTTCCGGCAGCTCCGGCATATTCTTTCACCTCAAACTTTATCTGTTATTGCTTCGTAATAAGCGGATCTATTCGATTTCCATTTTAAAGTCGCTTTTCAGCACCGGGGCTTATTCTTCCGATGTGCGTTTTTTCAAAATGCTTTAGGTTGCGTGAACCCTTTGCCTATGCTTCCGTAGCGAGTTTTGCTCAGCAAAACTTTCAGGAGGAGCGGAGTTCAACGTTTTTGAAGAAAACGGCTTCGGAAGCATAGGCTGGAGAAGCCTATATGAGCACCTGCAATGTTTCTGAAAGAAACATACTTCGGAAGCATAAGCTTTCGAGGGTGAACGCAAGATTCGACGCCGAGATACATTCAGTCAAGCATCGTGATTAAAAGTGACTTTTTGAACTACCACTTCAATAAAGGTTCAAAAAGTCGCTTTTCAGCACCGGGGCTTATTCTTACGATGTGCGTTTTTCCAAAACGCTTTAGGTTGCGTGAACCCTTTACCTATGCTTCCGTAGCGAGTTTTGCTCAGCAAAACTTTCAGGAGGAGCGGAGTTCAACGTTTTCGAAGAAAACGGCTTCGGAAGCATAGGCTGGAGAAGCCTACATGAGCACCGGACTTCGAGGGTGAGCGCAAGATTCGATGCCGAGATACTTTCAGTCAAGCATCGTGATTAAAAGTGACTTTTTGAACTACCACTTCAATAAAGGTTCAAAAAGTCGCTTTTCAGCACCGAGAAGGTTGCGTGAACCCGAAGAAGGAGGAGCGCAGTGTAGGAGAAGCCTACATGAGCACCGGACTTCGAGGGTGAATGCAAGATTCGACGCCGAAATACATTCAGTCAAGCATCGTGATTAAAAGTGATTTTTTGAACTACCTCTAAATTATTTGGCTTCGTACCAGTTGGTTCCGCTGCTAACCTCCGCCCTCAACGGCACCGACAGCGTCAACGCCTTCTCCATCGTTTCCGGCACGAGCTTGCTCATCGTCTCCAGCTCCTCCGGGGGAACCTCGAATACCAGCTCATCGTGCACCTGAAGCAGCATCCGGCTCTTCAGGCCGTTCTTGCGCATCGTCTCGTCCATCAGCACCATCGCCAGCTTGATAATATCCGCAGCAGTGCCTTGAATCGGCGTATTCATCGCCGTACGCTCTGCGAAGGAACGCAGATTAAAATTGGAGGCGTTGATTTCCGGTAGATAACGTCTGCGTTCAAGCAGCGTGGTCACATAACCGTTGCGCTTCGCCTCTTGCACGATATCATCCATATAGCGGCGTACTCCCTGGAAAGCCTCGAAATACTGCTCAATGAATTGAGCGGCTTCCTTCCGGGTAATATGCAGGTTCTGGGATAGACCATAATCGCTGATTCCATAAACAATTCCGAAGTTTACGGCCTTGGCGGAGCGACGCATATTGGCGTCTACCTGGTCTTGAGATACGCCGAAAACATCCATGGCTGTCTTCGTATGAATGTCCATGTCATGCAGGAATGCTTCCTGCAATCCCTTATCGTCCGAAATATGCGCGAGTACCCGCAGTTCAATCTGTGAATAGTCGGCGGCCAGAATATACCAGCCCTCTTCCGAAGGCACGAATACTTGACGAATTTTACGTCCTTCCTCAAGCCGAATCGGAATGTTCTGCAGGTTCGGATATTGACTGCTAAGCCTTCCTGTCGCTGCAATCGTCTGACGGTAGTACGTATGAACCTTCCCCGTATCCGGGCGAATCTCCTTAAGCAGACCTTCTACGTACGTAGACTGCAGCTTCGCCAGCGTCCGATACTCTAATATAAATTGGACAATCTCATGGTAAGGTGCCAGCTTATCCAATACCTCGGCATCTGTGGAATAACCTGTCTTCGTTTTCTTTACCACCGGGAGCTCCAGCTTATCGAACAGAACTTCGCCTAATTGCTTCGGCGAATTCAAATTAAACTCCAGACCGGCAAGCTCGTAAATCCGTGTTTCCAGTTTATCGATCTGCGCTTCGAACTCCTTGCCCAGCTCGGCCAGCGCCTCGCGGTTAACAGCAATTCCCTGCTTCTCCATATCCGCCAAAATGCGCGACAGCGGCATCTCCAGTTCATAGAACAGCCGGTTCATTTCATTCTTCTTCAGCTCTTCCTTCTGCAGCGGAATCAGCCGCAGCATCGCCAGCCCCTTACGAGCCAAATGACGGCTAAGCGTCTCTGGATCAGGAACCTTGAACTTGGCTCCCTTCCCATACACTTCATCATCCGATGGCATAAAAGGCAAATTATATTTAGCTGCCAACCCGCTGATCGTCTGATTATTATCCGTCGGATCAAGCAAATACGCAGCCAATTGAATGTCATGCTCTGCTCCGGCAAACGAAATTCCTTGCCAGTGCAACGCTAAATCCGCCCGGTGCAAATCATAACCGCGCTTCGGAATTTTCCAGTCACCGAGCCACTCCTTAATCGGCTTCGATGCTTCACCTTGCAGAAATTCAAAAGGCACGAAGAAATGATGTTCCTCCGAAGACAAGATCAGACCGATCACCTCAGCCTGATGCGGATTATCTCCATGAGATTCCACATACATCACATCGATCTGAGGCAGCTGCTGCACAAGCTCCTGCAAAGACGCCTCATCGACAATCGTCACATCAACCTCATCTTGCTCTTGAGAACCCCCTTCTCCAGCCTCGGAGACTCCTGCTCCTTCACCGAACGATAAGCGTTCGAGCAAAGATTTGAATTCCAGCTTACGCAGCACCGGTGCCGCCTTCTCTTCCTGCAGCCCTCTGAAAACCATATCGTCAAAGGATCGATCAACCGGAACCTCCCGGTGAATCGTAGCGAGCCTCTTGCTCAGCCGCGCATCCTCCGCGTGCTGAATGAGATTTTCTTTCATCTTGCCCTTTAGCTCGTCCGTCCGTGCAAGCACCTCTTCCACGGAGCCGAATTGGTGCAGCAGCTTCAATGCAGTCTTCTCTCCGATTCCCGGAACACCGGGAATGTTATCCGAAGCATCGCCCATTAGACCCTTTAGATCGATAATTTGCTCTGGGGTAAGACCATATCTATCTTTAATTTCTTGCGGCCCATAAGGCTCGACTTCACTGATTCCTTTCCGGGTCAATGCCACCTTGACCTTATCGCTGACCACTTGGAGCATATCCTTATCCCCGGTTACGACAAGCACTTCCTTACCGGCCTCTTCAGCCTGCTTGCTGATCGTGCCGATAATATCGTCCGCCTCAAAGCCGGACAGCTCGAACCAGCATATGCCAAAGCTCTCCAGCAGCTCGCGGGTAAGCGGAAACTGCTCGGACAATTCGGGCGGCGTCTTCTCGCGGCCTCCCTTATAATCCTCATAGCCTTCGTGCCGAAACGTCACCTTCCCGGCGTCAAACGCTACCATAATATGAGACGGCTTCTCATCCTGAATGAGTCTTAGCAGCATATTCGTAAATCCGTACACCGCGTTCGTATGTAAACCGCTTGAATTATTCAGAGGCGGCATGGCAAAGAACGCCCGGTAAATAATACTGTTTCCATCAATAAGAATTAATTTATCCATACAGCACCTCGTTCTTTCACATACTCCTGACTATTATTCTAACACATGCTCCCCGGATATATAAAAACAATACCGTCAACTCTATAAAGTATTTTAAAACCAGTTTATAAAAAGGAAACATAAGCTCTGTGATATTACTAGCACGCGTAAACGCAAACAGCAAAGCGCCGGAGCATTCCGGCGCTTTGCTGTTTTTTTCATTATAATTAGGATTAGAATCAAACTATTGGTTGAGGTCGGGCCGATGCCCGGTTACAAGGTAGACGGTACTCTCCCCGATATTTGTAGCATGGTCTGCAATGCGCTCAATGTATCTTCCTACCAGTGTAAGCAGCATCACCTGCTGCACGGAGTCAGGATGAGTAATAACGATCGAATACAGCTCGCTGATCATTTGACTGTACAGATGATCGACCTCATCGTCATCCTTCGCCATCTTATAGGCCAAATCCGTATTTTCGTCCAAGTAAGACTGAAGCGATTCCTCCACCATGAGCTCCACCAGCTCCGCCATCTTCGGAATATCAATGAGCGGCTTAAGCAGCTTCTGCCCTTCCAAACGCAACGTTACCTTAGCGATATCAACCGCGAGATCTCCCATCCGCTCCAAATCGCTGGAGATTTTAAAAGCTACGATTATACGGCGGAGATCCTTCGCTACAGGCTGCTGGGTTACAATCAGCCTGGAGCCGATGTCCATCACTTCTTCTTCCATTTCGTTCAGCTTCAAATCCTGGGCAATAACCCCTTTGGCTTTGCTTGAATCCAAGGAATGCAGCGATAAAATGGACTCTCTGAGGGCATGCTCCACGTGCTCTCCCATTTCTCTCAGCAACTGCCGCAGCTCCTCCAAATTTTGATCGAATTCTCTTCTTTGGATCATACCTCACTGCTCCCTTCTGTTAACCAAAACGTCCTGAAATATAATCTTCGGTACGCGAATCCTGTGGTGTCGAGAACAGTTTACGAGTATCGTCTGACTCAACAATTTCACCATTCAGGAAAAAAACGGTTCGATCGGAAATACGAGCCGCTTGATGCATGTTATGAGTAACCATAACGATTGTATACCTATCTTTTAACTCTTGAACCAATTCCTCGATCTTCAGTGTGGAGATCGGATCCAGCGCTGAAGTCGCTTCATCCATCAGCAGAATGTCTGGTTGGACAGCGATGGCCCGGGCGATGCAGAGCCGCTGCTGCTGACCGCCGGATAGACTAAGTGCCGAGCGTTTCAGAAAATCCTTGACCTCATCCCATAATACCGCTTGACGCAGGCTCTGCTCGACAATCTGATCCAGCTTGGCTTTACTCTTTACGCCATGCAGGCGCGGCCCATATGCGACATTATCATAGATCGATTTCGGAAAAGGGTTCGGCTGCTGAAACACCATGCCGACCTGCTTGCGCAAAGCTTCAACCTCAACGTCATCGCTGTATATATCTTTTCCGCCGATTTGTACGGAGCCCTCAATTCGGGTACCCGGAATCATATCGTTCATTCGATTCAGCGTCCGCAGCAATGTCGACTTGCCGCAGCCCGACGGCCCGATGAATGCGGTAATAGCTTTCTCTGGAATGTCCAGGGACATATTCTTGAGCGCCTGAAACTGGTCGTAGTACAAATTCAATTTATTAATATGGATGATCGGTTCCATGTCATTTCTCCTTCATATCTCAGCAGCATACTGACAACAACCTTTGGGTCAGTTATTAGTGTGTATCAAACTTTAGACATAAAACCATTTTACCTTCACTATGTAAAAGATATTGCCCTGAAATGTAAACGCAATGTAAAATATGTTTCCCGCGCATTAACGCATTAGCTTAGAGTCCGCTTAGTGCTAACCGGACAATTGTCCTAGCTCCTGCAGTACAATCTCTGTCTTTTGGGCTGCGTTTCCTGCTGTCTGGAACATATCCCGTCCCCTTGTTTCTACGCTTCGCACCGATTCAACGAGCATTTTAAACGTTTGGTCTGCACTGCTCACCCGATCGTGACTGAGCTGCATCTCCTGTGTCGTCAAGGATGAAGCATCCGCCGTTTGTCTTACAAGCCCGCTGACAATATCAAGGGTTGAACCGATATCATCCGAAAATTGCTTCGTTTGCAGCGCCAGCTTCCTAATCTCACTGGCAACGACAGCAAATCCTCGGCCATGCTCCCCGGCATGAGCCGCTTCAATCGAGGCATTCATCGCCAGTAAACTGCTGCGATCAGCCAATTCCCGTATTGAAGCCGCTATAGACGATATGTTGCTTGCATGATGAAGCAAAGACGACACTTGCTCCGCCTGCGACTTCGTCATGGATAGCACGCGGCTAAACGAGGCTTGCACCGCCTCAAGCTCAGTCCGGCCAGCTGTCGCAAATTCGCTCATCTCCTCCGATTGCCGTAAGGTTCGCTCTGAAATGATCGACACTTCTTTGACCGAGCGATCGATTTCAAGCACTCGGTCATGACTTTCACTCACAATCGCTTCCCGAATTTGATCCGCCTCACGCTGCAGCTCCCTCGACATCAGCATCAGATCCTGAACGGTCATGATTCCTTTGAACTTCCCTTGCTCCGTAAGAATCAAGCTATCGTAAAACACAGCACCCTCCCGGCTTAGAGCCGCATCGATGAGCTGCCTTGGCGATGTCGTTATCTCCGTGATTAACGGGGATTTCTCCGCGAACATCAAGGCCGGCCTCTCGTAGAATAAATCGGCGGCAAAACGCCCGGCAAGTTGACGATAGAAGGTATCCCGCATCAACAGGCCGATCGGCCTATTCGAATGGTCGCACACAATAACGCACGGAATATTCACGTCGTCCCGAAATAGTCTCAGCACACCGAGGCATGATTCTTCAGGAACCGTCATCGGCACAGTTCTACAGTAGAATTCTGTCTTCACCGCACTACCGCGATCTCTCAAGACTACAGATGGCGTATTTTGCTTGTCATCCTTCACAAAGACTACAGCAGTACCGCGATCCGCTGCCACAACTTCCCGCTCGGCGACGGCCTGATTAACCATACTCACCACTCCCTAATCCATACATACTCTTCATGATTATCTGTCTGACTGAATCATAGTTGAGTTTTGTTAAGGGGGTGTCAACGGCACTTTGGGCCTATGTTAAATGTTTTACAAAACAACAAACTTTAGGCGTTTTTTCAGAATATGCAGCCAAGTTATTCCTCTAGCGCTTGTAGCTAAACAATGAGGTTGGCGGGTGAAGCTCAGCTCAGTTCAGCTCCGATGGGAACGTGATCAGTTTGATGAGGGATCAGCCATGAATTCTGCCAGCCGCTCAGGGTCGAGTATGATAATCTTCCGATGTCCAATCAGCTTAATAAGCTGCTCCTCCTGGAAGGAGGAGAGCTTTCGGCTTAAAGTCTCCTGACTCATGCCCAGCTGTGATGCGAAATCGCCCTTGCTCATATTCAGCAAGACTTCACGTTTTCCCTCTGACATGTGCAATAAAACCTGAGCCAGCCGCTGCTCCACGGAATGCAGATTGATGTTCTCAATCAATTGCTCGGCCCGATGCAGTCGCCGGCTCAGTTCCTCCATGATTTTAAAAGCGATGGACGGATAAGCGGCCATTAGTTCCTTCAGCTTGTCGCCTTCAATCATGCACAGGGTGGACGCCTTAACAGCTTCCGCATAATCCGCCCTGGGCACGGAGTTGAATAAGGACAGCTCCCCCATAAATTGCCCGGGCTCCAATATTCGAATAACCTGCTCTCTTCCAGTCGGGCTGAGCCGAGCGATTTTCGCCTGCCCGCTGTGGATCACGAACAGCTTATCCCCTGGATCTCCGGCTAAATAAATCATCTCGCCTTTATCATAAGATTTCGCCGTCGTTATAGCGGCAATTTCCTCGAGCTCTTCCCCGGACAAGCTGTTGAAGATCGGTACCTTCTCTACGCAATGGCCGGCATCGGATAGCTGGCAATGACAGTTCATTTTATCCCCTCCTCGCTTTTCCGTAACCTCTTAATCTAATAGCATTTACAACGACCAGCAGCACGGATACCTCATGAATGAGCATGCCATAGGACAAATTGACGGTCTTAACGAGCACTCCTCCTAACAAAAGAACAGCAACCAGGATAGCAAAATAAATATTCTGCTTCATATTCCTCACCGTAGCCCGGCTTAAACCCAGGGCATAGGCCAGCCTGCTGACCTTCCCCGACATGAGCACCACGTCCCCGGTTTCCATAGCCACGTCACTGCCCGTCCCTCCCATCGCAATGCCTAAATCCGCAGAGGCCAAGGCCGGTGCATCGTTTACTCCGTCTCCTACCATAGCTATGCTTCCATACTTGTCCTGCAGCTCCTTCAGGACTCTGACTTTATCCTGCGGCAATAATTCACTATAGGTTTCGTCAATGCCCAATTGGCTCGAAATTGCCTTGGCTGCCCTTGGATTATCCCCTGTCAGCATGACTACCCGGTGAATTCCTAACGATTTTAAATGATGGACAGCTTCCTTAGCATCCTCTCGAACCTGATCAGCGATGGAGATAACCCCTAACACACCGTGCTTATCTCCGATAATCACCGCGGTCTGTCCCAGTTCCTCCTCCTCGGCCAAATAAGATTCGTAGGCGTCAAGCTGAATTTTCCAGGACGCAAACAGCTTTCTATTTCCCATTAGAAACCATTTATCCTCAAAAATAAACGATAGGCCTTGTCCTGGGATATGGTTCACCTCTGCCGGCATTTCATGGATCGTACCCAGCTGTATTTCGGCATGGCTTACGATCGCCTTGGCCAGCGGATGCTCGGAATAGGTTTCTCCAACAGCCGCTATTTTCAGCAGCTCCTCCCCCGTCATTCCATACGCCTTGATCCGCGTAACCTCAGGCTTGCCTTTGGTCAATGTTCCCGTCTTATCAAAGGCAACGACTTTAACCGAGCTTAATTTCTCTAACATCTCTCCGCCCTTAAAAAGCACCCCCTGCCTAGCCCCATTGCCAATACCAGCCACGATTGAGACGGGGGCTGAAATGACCAATGCACCAGGACAGGCGATGACGAGCAGCGTTAAAGACATGACGATATCACGGGTCACAGCATATAATAGGACAGCAAGCAAGATGACGAGCGGAGTATAGTACCTGGAGAACTTCTCCAGGAACTTTTGTGTCTGGGCCTTTTTGTCCTGCGCCTCCTCCACTAACTCCAATATTTTTGCAAATGTCGTGTCTTCCCCTACTTTGTCGGCTCGGATCAGGAGATAACCTGATTCGACGATCGTCCCCGAGTAGACGATATCACTTGCGGCCTTGCTGACCGAAAGCGACTCGCCCGTAATGGCAGACTGATTAATATAAGCCGAGCCTTCTACAATTGTACCATCTATGGAAATTTTCTCGCCAGGCTTCACGATGACCAAATCTCCCTGGATCACCTCCTCCGGGCTTACAGCAACTTCCCGACCGTCCCTGCGAACGGTTGCTGTATCGGGAGCCAATTCAAGCAGAGCTTGGATCGAGGATCTTGTTTTTTCGATAGTTCTCGATTCTAGATAATTGCCTATCATAAACAAAAAGGTTACGGCTGCCGCTTCCCAATATTCACCGATGAACCATGCCCCGATGACGGCTATAGTCACTAGAGCATCAATGCCGACGATCCAGTACCTTAAAGCCCTGACCGCATTCACGATGATGGGAACCCCAGCAATGAGCGTAGAAGCTGCCATCACCATAATCGTTATCCAGGCATATTCCAATGATTTATTTAATATAAAAGATACCGTTACAAGGATACTCGCCACAATTACCCGGTGGTTCTGTTTTATCTTGAGCGGATACATGATGGGTTCCCCCTTTACAAATTTAATGCCCTGCTTACTTTTCCCCTATCACTTTATATCCGAGCTTTTCGATTAGACTCCTAATCCTTTCTGATTCTATTTCCCGTTCATCAAAAGATACGCGCACGCGCGAGCTGTTGAATAATACCTCCGAGGAGTGCACCCCTTGTGTCTTCTGGAGCATTTTCTCGATTTTGGCGATGCAGCTCGGGCAGGATACCGTCTCTAGCTGGTACAATTTTGTTGTCATTTGGATAACCTCCTATTTGCTATTTGGATAATTATTTAACTTCTTGATTTAATTATATTTGAGGCCCGCCGCGATCACTTTGACCTAGGTCAAAAAAAAGAAAAGCGCCAATTGGCGCTTCTCAAAAAAAAATGACCCTGATTGATCAGAAGTCATCCTTTGTATCCTTTAATATTCTACAACTCATTCGAAATGGTCGATGCTCTCTTCTTATTTACGACGAGCTTATACCCGACTCCGCGAATGGAATCGATATACACCGACCCCGGGTCAAGCTCCAGCTTCTTCCGCAGCGAGCTCACATGCACATCCACGGTTCTTTGTCCGCCGATGTAGTCGAATCCCCACACGGCATTCATCAAATCATCCCGCGTCATAACTACTCCCGGCTTGCGAGCCAAATACAGCAGAACCTCAAATTCCTTCGGTCGAAGGGTGATCTGCTCGTTCCCTAAAGTCACTTCATACTTCTCCGGGTAAATGACCAGATCGCCCAACGTAATTTGTGAGCCAACCTCTTGCGGCAACGACTTCTTATCCGGCTCCTCTACCCCCGACGATCTTCTCAGCACTGCAGCTACGCGGGCCAACAGTTCAGCGACGCCGAAGGGCTTAGTAATATAATCATCTGCCCCGGACTTCAAGCCTTGAACGACTTCCTCTTCTGCATTCTTGGCCGTCAGCATAATAACGGGCGTCTTTACACCTTCATTCCGAAGCCTGGACATGATTTCAAACCCGTTCATGCCGGGCAGCATCAAATCCAGCAATATCAAATTAAATTCGTTCTTCAATGCCGTTTCCAATCCAGATTGTCCATGCTCTTCAACTACGACCTCATAACCTTCACTCGTTAAGTTATAAGACAGAAGTCGCGAGAGCGTTGGCTCATCCTCAATAACTAATAGCCGTTGCGTCATAGTACCCCCCATTTTCTTGTCAAGCATAATGGATGTCGACGAATCATGACAAGCCCAGCATATCATGGCATTGTTAACGCGGTGTAAAATTTTCAGTAATTTTCACATTGTTCTAAATTTTTAATCCACATTTTTCATTTCATGCAATTTCTATTCCGTATTGTTAATCAATCTATAGGATGCATCAATGGAAGCTCAAGGATGAAGGAGGTTCCTTCACCTACTTTGCTTTCTACCCGAATCGTTCCCCGATGCAGATCCACTAGATGCTTCACGATGGATAGCCCCAGCCCTGTACCGCCTGACCCGCGGGAACGGGCCTTATCCACCCTGTAAAAACGTTCAAAGATCCGCGGCAGATCCTTCTTCGGTATACCGATTCCGGTATCGCTGACCGTAAATCGGATCATCTCATGCTCCCCGCCTTCGTTCAGAACCTCGGCGGTCACTCTCACTCTTCCGCCTTCGAGCGTATAGCTGATCGCATTGGATATGAGGTTCAAGAAGATTTGCCGCAGCCGATCCTCATCTCCCTCGATAAATAAATGCTCGGGGATTTCCTGCAACAAGACAATGGATTTCTTGTTCGCTGCTGGAAGGAGCACCTCGACGACACTGTCGAGCAGCTCCTTCAGATGGATCGGCGCATATTCCAAGGGAACGCGCTTGGATTCAATTTTGGATAATTCAAGGATGTCCCCGATCAAGCGATTTAATCGATCCGCCTCATCATAAATTATTTGCAGGAAGGAGCGCATCGTCTCTGTATCCTTAACGCCCCCGGCCAACAATGTCTCGGCAAAGCCTTTCACGGCTGCGATCGGCGTCTTCAGCTCATGGGATACATTCGCAACGAATTCACTGCGCATCCTTTCCAGCCGGCGAATATCGGTCACATCCTGCAGCAAGAACAGCATCCCCCGGTAATCCCCGTCATCTTCGCTCACCGGAACGCCGTCAAAATGGAGCGTCCTCTCCTCAGGATCGTACACATTGCGTTCTTCCTGCAAATATTCCTTATGCCGAATGCCTTCTTCCATAAATTTCATGAATTCATAATTCCGCTTCAGAACCGAATAAGGCTTGCCTAAGAGCTGATCCCCTCTCATATGCAGAATCCGCTCTGCCTCTCGGTTCACGAGGGCAATATGATCTCCGGCATCCACCATCACAATTCCTCCGGTCATATTCGCCAGGACGCTTTGCATCAAATCCTCATTGTCCCTGATCCACTTCAGCTGCTGCTGCAGGCTGTCCGCCATTCCGTTAATGGCAGAGGCCAACTGGCCGATCTCATCCTTGCGCTGCAGCTTTACGCGCGCGTCGTAATCCAGTCCGGAGATTCGATTGGCTACCCTCGTAATATGCTCCAGCGGCTTCGTCAGACCTCCTGCTATGCGATAGCTAAGAAGCGCTGCCGCTAGAAATAGAATGACGAGCCCCCCGGCCATCCAGGCCCAGCCTCTGTTCATCCCCTCATCAATGGCGTTTAGGCTCATCGATAAGCGAATATAACCATCGAAGCCCTCGTCCGAATATACCTTATGCGCGACATACAGCATGTCTTCATCCAGTGTCTCGCTATGTCGGATAATACTTCCAAACTCGCCTTGCGACGCGGACAAAATTTCCTCCCGATTCAAGTGATTGTCCATGTCAGCTGCATTCTTCTCTGAATCTCCAACCACTTGCCCGTTCAAATCGATGAAGGTAACGCGGGAATTGATGCGCTGCTCCAGCTCCTTCGCTTCCCGGGTATAATATTCCACGACTTGCGGGCTGTTATCAAGAGGACGAAATGGGAAGGTATATTCCAATAAACTGATTTCCCGAACCAGATTCTCTTCCAATGCCCGAATATGCGAATCCTTGAAAACCTGAACCATGGATAGTCCCGCAGCGAGCATGGATATTCCGATCAAGCTCATCAATATGAGCGTTAGCCGTGTCCGAAACGTCTTCATGCTTATTTAAATACCGGCTCTTTGAATGCCGCCAGCTTCTCTAGCGAGGATTTCTCAACATCCTCGTGCAGGCTTTCGCCATGCGAATCCATCGTCACAATGGCAGCAAAGCCGTCTACCTCCAAATGCCACATCGCTTCAGGAATGCCGAATTCCATGAAATCCACGCCGTTTACCTTCTTAATGCATTCAGCGTAATATTGCGCTGCCCCGCCGATGGCATTCAAATAAACGCCGCCATGCTCCTTCAGCGCCGCGAGCGTTTTCTTGCCCATGCCCCCTTTGCCGATTACCGCGCGAATTCCGAATTTTTTAATAATATCGCCTTGATAAGGCTCCTCGCGAATACTCGTCGTTGGCCCGGCAGCCTTGACATGCCAGCCTTGCTCATCCTTCAACATAACCGGCCCGCAGTGATAAATAACCGCGCCGTTCAAATCAACCGGAGCATCGTGATCCATCAAATATTTATGAAGGGCATCACGGCCCGTGTGCATTTCTCCCTTGATGACGACGACATCTCCGACCCGTAGGCTTCGAATCTGCTCTTCCGTAACCGGAGTATGCAGGATTACCTCCTGGTTCGCCTTGGGAGCCGCCTCGGCTGCCGCTGCAACGGCTGACTCGTTATCCTCTATCGCCACCTCTGACCCGCGCTCGTACAGCCAATTCATAATTTCACCGCTAGCCGGATCAATAGCTATGCCTTGCCTTCTAAATGCCCAGCAATTGTAAGCGACTGATACGAAGAAGCTTGCAGGAAGACGATTCGCAGCACCGATTTTGCAGCCAAGCAGCGTCACTTCTCCGCCGAAGCCCATCGTTCCGATGCCCAGCTTGTTCGCATTATCCATAATGTATTCTTCCAATTGACGGAGTTCCTCCACCGGGTTCACGTCCTCGGTTGACCGGAACAACTGCTGCTTCGCCAGCTCGTATCCCGTTGTTCGGTCTCCGCCTATGCCTACTCCGATGAATCCAGCGCTGCACCCTTGGCCCTGAGCTTGATAGATCGCATGCAGAATACATTTGCGAATGCCATCCAGGTCACGTCCTGCCCTTCCTAAAGCCTCTAGTTCGGTCGGAAGGCTGTATTGAATGTTCTTATTCTCGCAGCCGCCGCCTTTCAGAATAAGCCGAATATCCACGACATTCTCTTCCCATTGCTCAAAATGGATGACAGGCGTTCCCGGCCCCAAATTATCCCCGCTGTTCTCTCCTGTCAGCGAATCAACCGAGTTAGGACGGAGCTTGCCCTCTTTGGTCGCCCGCTGTATGGCTGCCAGAATCCCTTTTTTCATTTCGATTTGGTTCGCACCGACGGGGGTATGCACAATAAAGGTAGGCATGCCCGTATCCTGACAAATCGGCGATATTTGCTCCTCAGCCATCTTGATATTCGTTTTAATAGTAGATAGAGCCAGTCCTGCTCTCGTGGCCTGATTTTCCGCTAGGGTTCCCCGTTTCACCGCCCGCCGCACGTCTCCGGGCAAATTCGTTGAAGTCTCCACAATGAGCTCATATACGCTTTGTTCAAACTGCCGCATAATCCAAGATCCCCTCTCTTGTCTTCGAGTAACTACTTGACACAAAATTGCCGCGAATCTTACTGTTGGATTAACCTGTTCATTAGTCTTATAATAACATAAACATAGTGACAGGTTGACATATTCTGTTCAAATTTGCTCGTCAAGAAGAGAGGTAACTCACTGATGAATTTTCATTTCTCCGCTTATATGTATCGACTGCGCTCCATCAAGCGCTGGAGCCTAATGCGCAGCACGGCTACCGAGAATGTAGCCGAGCATTCCTTCCACGTGGCCTTATTGACTCATCTGCTCTGTGAAATAGGCAACAGCCTGTATGGACGGAGTTTGAATTCTGATCGTGCGGCAACGCTGGCTTTATTTCATGATGCAACAGAAGTATTTACCGGCGACATCCCGACGCCCGTTAAGCACCATAATCCACGCTTGCTGTCCAACTTTCGCGAGATGGAGGAAATCGCAGCAGAACGCCTTCTGTCCATGGTACCTCCAGAGCTGCAGCATAAGTATGGTCCATTATTATCCCCAGGCAATCATGCAAGCGATAATATAGAGGATGCCGAGCTGCTAAAATATGTTAAAGCAGCCGATAGCCTGGACGCTTATCTGAAATGCGCCTGGGAACTCACATCAGGCAACCGTGAGTTTGCCGTAGCCAGGGATCAGCTACTAGAGAAGCTGAACCGCTTGGAGCTTCCGGAGGTTGAATATTTCCTTGAGCATTTGGCCCCCAGCTTTGACATGACGCTCGATGAGCTGTCCGAGCAAAATACACCTCCTATGAAATAACAAAAAAATCGCTCCAAGGATCAACAGCTGCTTCTTGCAGCGGCTACCTTGAGAGCGATTTTCGCTTCTACGCACCTTATTTCAATCTTACTCCCATACGGAGTGACAAGGCCTGCTATCCGTTCACGATCTCTCCACCGTTGATATGCAGCACTTGTCCGCTAATGTACGACGAATCATCACAACCCAGGAACACGTATGCTGGAGCCAGCTCCTCCGGCTGACCCGGACGCTGCATCGGTGTATTTCCACCGAACTGAGCTACCTGCTCCTTATCGAAGGTAGAAGGAATGAGCGGCGTCCAGATCGGGCCGGGTGCCACAGCATTTACGCGAATCCCTTTCTTGCCGACGATATTCATCGAGAGAGCCCGCGTAAAGCTGACGATCGCCCCTTTCGTCGCCGAGTAGTCGATCAGCTGCGGATTGCCCCGGTATGCCGTTACAGAAGCCGTGTTAATAATCGCACTGCCCTTCTTCAAATGAGGCATCGCAGCCTGCGTCACAAAGAACATCGCAAAAATGTTCGTCCGGAATGTCTTCTCCAGTTGTTCAGCCGTAATGTCGGTAATCTCCTCCTGCGGATGCTGCTCTGCGGCATTGTTGATCAGGATATCCAGTCCGCCTAGTTGATCCACCGTCTCCTGCACCGCCTGCTTCGCGAACGATTCGTTTCCCAAATCGCCGGAAATGAGCACACACTTCCGCCCCTCCTGCTCGACCTCTTGCTTCGTCTGCTTTGCATCCTCGTTTTCGTTTAAATATACGATAGCTACGTCAGCGCCCTCTTTGGCATAGGCAACGGCCACAG
The DNA here is from genome assembly GCF_042714055.1 of Paenibacillus lentus. Taxonomy (GTDB): domain Bacteria; phylum Bacillota; class Bacilli; order Paenibacillales; family Paenibacillaceae; genus Fontibacillus; species Fontibacillus lentus_A. Next base: position 246,369 of record NZ_JBHGVC010000002.1, on the reverse strand, counting down.
CACGGCCAATCCCGCTGTCTCCGCCCGTTATTAACGCAACCTTGCCTTCTAGTTTGCCCGCTGCTTTATAGGTTCCTTCATACTTCGGGCGCGGATTCATTTCCTCCTCGATTCCGGGCCGCTGGTTCTGATGCTGTGGAGGCATGGTTTGCTTACTTTGTCCACTTCCTGACATGCTGCATTCTCCTTCCTCGCCTGTGTATTCATTTCCTTACCTTGTTAGAATAACCCTTGTCCCTCGGCTTATCCGCCTTCCTGCAAATCATACAGGTCAAGGGCTTAGTCAATTGGAAATTACCACAACAAGCAGAGGCTTAAACAAATTTGCATGAATTACAGCATAATGCCAAAACGATTTGCAAGCCATACAGGGTCATATTTGCGAATTCTCAGGAATTTCTTCCTAAATTCAGCAAGATCTTCACGAGCAAAGCTGATGAACTGTTCCCCGTCACAAGCCAACACAAGCTCGCGAGTCTCAGCAATGACCTCCTCCTCGAAATGCATACGGGTAAAGGTGATCACGTCGCTGCCCCAATAATCGGCCCGCTCATCCGGCGGATAATTATGTCTGAAGACCAGTGTCAGACATACATGAGGGACGTAATAGCATACGCGCCCAAGCAGCCAAGCCCTGAGGGAAAGCTCCGCAGTCTCTATTTCTTTCGTATGAAAACTGCTCTCGATTCCCCCCAGCTCCTGCAAGGTTTGCCTGCTCATGGCAAAGCAATCCCAGGAAAGCCACGGAATTTCGCCCTGCTCTGATACGGCAGGAAAATTATAAATCGATGCGAACAAGCCACCCGGCGGATACTCGCACCTCGGTAGATTTTCCGGACGGCCTTGAGCCATAAATGCAGGCGTAGTACAATCCGCCTCGCCCTGCTGAATCGGCTCCAGCAAGGCCTCCATCCATCCATCTTCAAAATAAAGCCTAGGGCTGCAAAAGATTAAATACTTGCCTAATGCGTGGGAAGCACCCAGCTGTCGGGAGGACATCCCGCTCTGTGCCCTTAATTTGCGAAGCGGCATATCAAATTTATAATGCATCAGAAAATCACAACAGCCGTCCACAGAGCCCTCGTCAACAATAATCACTTCGTAATGATAATCGACCCGGGATACCTTCATGGACTCCAGCGTTGTCTGTAAATCAATTCCTTCGTTCTGCACCGAAATAATGACGGATACAAGAATAGGTTGAGCAGACATGATTTCTCTCCTTATAAATGGAAATAATAAAAATAACGAATGGAAATTGAGAAAAAAATAATCATTGATTACATATTAACCCATTTAACACTTGGAGTAAAGACAAACAAAACTAATAGTATATTATCTTTGCCTCTCATACTCACTATGGTTAATTACAGGAGGGGTGTTATGGATTACAGATCATTGGGCAAAAGGCTGCGCCAGGAACGTCATAAAATGCATTTGACCCAGGAAAAGCTTGCAGAGAAGATTGAAGTTTCCGATGCGTACATAGGTCAAATTGAGCGGGGCGAAAGGAGCTTATCGTTAGAAACTCTTGTTAAACTAGCTAATCAACTAGGTGTTACCGTCGATTACCTGCTTCACGATTCCATTGAAATCAATGACGACCATTTCCTGAATCAAATCAATCAGATTATGATTCACCGTTCACCGAAAGAGAAGCAGTTAGCGCTGGATACGATCAAGATGATATTTACTCACTTGGACGATATACAAAATGACCAAGACTCCTGATGTTCCCCATACTTATTAAGTTCGCCGTTGCATAAAAAAAAACCTCTGCTCTTCGAAAATTCGAAAAGCAGAGGTTTTCATTTTATTTTAGTTTCATTGTTTATTAAATAATCGTTGAAAATACCATCAAGAAGGTGATGAGGATTACGCTGACGGAGAGCAGCGAACTTAAAGTACGGAGCTTTGCAGTCTCTGTCGAAATATTCTTATTATCACGGATGCCCCCGATCGCCAGCTTCAACGGTTTGGCCATAATTCCGCCAAGCGCGCCGATAGCCAGGAAGAGGACAACTACCACGATCATCCATAGCACGGAATAGTCACCTTTTCCGATCAAGTAGCCTCCGGTCAATAGCTGAATCACTAATCCGATTTGAGCAAAACGATTTAATGATTTAACCGCTGAGAGCGTTCCTTCTTGGGCTGCCAGGGACAATTTGCCTACCGCTCCAAATACAAACGGCAAAACTAAGTAAAAGCCGAGCGCCAGCGCACCGATGATGTGAAGAAAAAGCATAACCTGAAACATAACCATATTACAAACCGCCTTCCATTTGTCAATTAAATTGATTACTATATAAGATCTATTATAGCTGCCGGCAAAAAGAAGAACAACGTTTATCGCTATTACGGCACTATAGAAAAGCAAACCTTCTCTTAAGAGAGGTTTGCTCATCCCTGATCCGCAATATAGAATTTAGCCTTTAACGACTGCGATAACACTGCGTACCGAGTCCGCAGATTTATCCAATGCAGCCTTCTCTTCAGCCGTCAATTCCAGCTCGAATACTTTTTCGATGCCATCGCCGCCCAGAATGACGGGAACGCCCATAAACAGATGGTTATAGCCGTACTCGCCTTCAAGAAGAGCGATGACCGGTAGAATGCGTTTCTTATCCTTCAGGATCGCTTCGGTCATTTGGACGAGGGAGGCTGCCGGCGCATAGTATGCACTACCGTTACCGAGCAGGTTAACGATTTCTCCGCCGCCTACGCGAGTGCGCTGAACGATCGCTTCGATACGCTCCTTCGAGATCAGTGAATCAATCGGAATGCCCCCTACGCTGGAGTAGCGTACAAGCGGCACCATATCATCGCCGTGGCCGCCAAGCACGAAGCCGCGAACGTCTTCAACAGATACGTTAAGCTCTTGTGCGATAAATGTGCAATATCGAGCCGTATCGAGAACTCCGGATTGACCGATCACTCGATTTTTAGGGAAGCCAAGCGCCTGATAAGCCGCGTATGTCATAGCATCAACCGGATTACTTAAAATAATGACGATGGAGTTCGGACAATACTTCTTCACGTTCTCGCACACCGATTGAACGATCCCCGCATTCGTGCTTACAAGATCATCGCGGCTCATTCCCGGTTTGCGGGCAATTCCTGCCGTAATGATCACGACATCGGAATCAGCGGCATCCTCATAGGAGGATGTGCCTACGATGCTGCTGTCAAAGCCCTGGACAGGACTAGCTTCCAGCATGTCCAGCGCCTTGCCCTTAGTCGGGTTCTCCAGTTGCGGAATATCCAGCAGAACGACATCACCAAGCTCTTTTTGTGCCAGCATGAGCGCCGTCGTTGCGCCGGTAAATCCGGCACCGACGACCGTGATTTTTTTTCGCCGAATGGCCACGATAGTCAAGACCTCCTAATATTACATGTTTTTGATTACTTGATCGGCGAATTCAGAGCATTTCACTTCTGTAGCGCCATCCATCAGACGTGCAAAGTCATAGGTAACGGTCTTATTGTTAATCGATGTCTCGAGTCCTTTGTAAATCAGGTCGGCCGCTTCCTGCCAGCCCAGATGCTCAAGCAGCATAACGCCGGACAGAATGACGGAACCAGGGTTAACCACGTCCAGATCCGCATATTTAGGAGCCGTACCATGCGTAGCTTCGAAAATCGCGTGGCCGGTCACATAGTTGATGTTCGCTCCCGGTGCAATACCGATACCGCCTACTTGAGCTGCAAGCGCGTCGGACAGGTAGTCGCCGTTCAGGTTCAATGTCGCGATAACATCGAAATCCGTTGGACGGGTCAAAACTTGCTGCAGAGCGATGTCAGCAATGGCATCCTTGATGATGATCTTGCCGCTATCCTGCGCTTCTTGCTGTGCCTTGTTGGCAGCATCCGTTCCGGACTCTTCTTTGATCCGATCGTATTGTGCCCATGTGAATACCTTATCGCCGAATTCCTCTTCCGCCACTTCATAGCCCCAGTTCTTGAAGGCTCCCTCCGTGAACTTCATGATATTGCCTTTGTGCACAAGAGTTACGCTCTTACGCTCATGCTTAATTGCGTATTCAACCGCAGCGCGAACGAGACGCTTCGAGCCTTCTGCTGAAACTGGCTTGATTCCGATTCCAGAAGTTTCCGGGAAACGGATTTTGCTTACGCCCATTTCGTTTTGCAGGAACGAAAGCACCTTTTTCACTTCTTCGGAACCTTCTTTATATTCAATACCCGCATAAATATCCTCTGTATTCTCACGGAAGATGACCATATCTACCAGCTCAGGACGCTTGACTGGAGACGGTACACCGTTGAAATAACGTACAGGACGCAGACATACATACAAATCAAGCTCTTGGCGCAATGCCACGTTCAAAGAACGGATACCACCGCCGATTGGCGTCGTAAGCGGCCCTTTGATCGCTACAATATACTCGCGGATCGCGGTCAGCGTATCGGCTGGCAGCCACTCTCCGTATGTATTGTAGGCCTTCTCGCCGGCGAACACTTCGTACCAGGCAATTTTTTTGTCGCCGCCGTATGCCTTTTCGACTGCAGCGTCCAATACGCGCTTGGAAGCCTTCCAAATATCGCGGCCTGTGCCATCGCCCTCGATGAATGGAATAACTGGATTGTTAGGCACCTGCAGCTTGCCGTCCTGAATTTCAATTTTCTGCCCTTCTGTTGGCAGAGCAAATTTTTCTAATTTCAACATGTTGATGGTTTCCTCCTCGTTTAAATTAGTAGTACTTGTCCGGTCTCCATTCTATCATAGATTGAAGACCGGTTACCTATTTCTATTATCTCATATCGATTGGGATGTATCTTTGGTTCGTTGGACCGGTATAGTCAGCGCGTGGACGAATGATCCGGTTGTCATCCAGCTGCTCTAAAATATGGGCAGTCCAGCCTGAAAGACGGCTGATCGCAAAGATTGGCGTAAACAGATCGCTAGGGATGCCTAGCAGCGTATAAACGGAGGCGGAATAGAAGTCCACATTAGGCTTCAATCCTTTTTGTCCGGTTACAAGCTCTTCTACCTTTACGGAAATATCATACAAAGTAGAATCGCCCTTCAAAACGCTGAGCTCGCGGGACATCTTCTGCAGATGCTTGGCACGAGGGTCACCGTTCTTATATACCCGGTGGCCGAAGCCCATAATTTTCTCCCGATTGTTCAGCTTCTTCTGAATATAGGACTCCGCTTTATCCAGCGTGCCGATTTCGCTCAGCATGTTCATAACGGCTTCATTAGCTCCTCCATGCAGAGGGCCTTTTAACGTACCGATGGCAGAAGTAATTCCAGAATAAATATCGGACAAGGTGGCAATAGTGACACGCGCCGAGAAGGTGGAGGCATTGAGCTCGTGATCCGCATGAAGCACCAGGGCTTGGTCCAAGGCACGAACAGCAACCTCATCCGGCTTCTCGCCGGACAGCATGTAGAGGAAATTGTACGAGAGCGATACATCTTTAAGCGGAGCAATCGGCTCCTTGCCATCCCGGATGCGCGCATAAGCAGCGATCAGCGTAGGAAGCTGAGCCTGGAGCTTGATCGCCTTCAACTGATTGCTCTCCCGGGAAATATCATTTGCTGTCTCATCATACAAAGCAAGAGCCGACACGGCGGTCCGCAGCACGGCCATCGTATTAGCATCATTCGGGTACAGCTTCATTTGCTCCAATACCGCTTGCGGTACTGCTGCGTTATCGTTGAGCTGCTGCTGCAAAGTCAACAATTGTGATTTCGTAGGCAATTTGCCGTACCAAAGTAAATAAGCGGTCTCTTCATAGCTTGCACGTTCTGCCAAATCATCGATATTAATCCCGCGATAGGCGAGAACGCCGTCATGAATGGAGCTAATCGAGGATGTAGCCGCCACAATACCTTCAAGGCCTTTGGTAGCTGTCATAGTATATCTCTCCTTTGTAACAAAATTATGATCAAACTAGCGGATGAAAACATTTACATTTTAAAAGATTAAAATTTTTAAAATATGGCTGGAGGATGCCTGATTAAATATAAAGTCGCTCTAAAAGCCCCCTAAATCATCATACTGGATTTCGAGAAGCAAGGGAACAATCTGAGAGAAACCCGTTTATCAAAATGTTTTATCACTATTATAAAGTTTTTTTGTAAACGATTTCGAATTGCAATGACAATTGTCACTCTAGACAAACTTTTATGGATTTCCGTCATACTCGTCCGATCGAGCTAATAGAGTAAATAAGAAAAACATCTATCGGCATACTTCCGAAGAAGCCAGCTGCGATTAGGGATAGTTTTTCTTGTGATATAAGGAAAGCGGAGTCTTTGAAACTTATACTTTCTTATATCTTAGGAAGGAGGGGACGACAACTTGGACAATGTATTCGTCAAGCGCGTGCTGCGAGGCACCTGGGTATGCTTACTGCTCATTGCTCTATTGCTGCTCGCCTACTGGCTCATTCCTTTGCTGTACCCCTTCCTCATTGCCTGGCTCGTCGCGTATATCATGAACCCTTTCGTTTCATGGTGTGAAATTCATTTGCGCTTGCCCCGCTGGCTGGCCGTAACCTTTGCTCTGTTAGTTTATTTCGGAAGCACGATTATCGTCTTCTCGGCAGCCATAACCCGACTCGTCAAGGAACTGATTCATGTCACGGAATCCTTGGATCTAAGCATCGAAAAATGGAAAAACGTCTTCATGGAATGGAGCCAAAACGAGAAGCTTCAAAGCATCATGAATGAAATCAACCGCTTCATCGCAAGCCATCCCGGCTACTCCAATACCCTGCATAAAAACATCGATTCTACTGCTGTCAATATAAGCACTGCCATTTCCCGCACCGTTGCCAGCCTGTTGAATGGCGTCGTCAATTTGTTAACCTCCCTGCCCAGTCTTGGAATCATTTTGCTTGTTATTCTGCTCGCAGCCTTCTTCATGAGTAAAAACTGGAACCAAAATATGCTTTTTCTCGCCCGCCTCATCCCCGAGCCCTTTCAACAAACCGCCCGTGAAATCTGGAATGACCTGCAAAAAGCGTTATTCGGCTACCTGACGACTCAATTTATCATGATTTCAATAACGGCTGTCATCGTGCTGGTTGGATTGCTGATTTTGAGGGTCGAGTCCGCTTTTACCTACGCTATTTTAATTGGGTTCGTAGACCTGCTGCCTTATCTCGGCGTCGGAACGATCATGCTTCCCTGGCTGATTTACGCTTATGTCAGCGGGGATCTTTCTCTCGGTATCGGATTGTCGATTCTGTACGGCCTTATCCTCATCGCCCGACAGCTCATTGAGCCGAAGGTGCTTGCCACAAGCGTAGGACTTGAGCCGCTCCCCGTATTGATCGCCATGTTCGCAGGACTTAAGCTATTCGGCGTGCTTGGGCTCATTATAGGCCCTGTCTCCCTGGTCATTATTGGCGCCATTATTCGCGCCGGGGTTATTCGGGATATGCGAAACTATATCGTGAACGGCCGGCTCCGCTAGCTGTTTACCGCATAAACAGGCAAAGCCGAACTCCCAGGAGTCCGGCTTGCAACCAAGTACTGTTCTATCGGCGAAAAAATGTAATTTTACCTTCTTTAATTTTCTTTCCGATCCACTTCATGAGCAGCAGCCGATAGATCGGTCTCGTTAACGGGAATACCATGGTAAAACCAACGATATCCGTAATAAAACCGGGAGCCAGCAGCATGATGCCGCCTGCGAACACGCAGATCCCGTCCAGCATCATTCGGCCAGGAACCTGTCCTCCGCTCATTTGCGCCTTCGCATCAACCATGACCTTACGTCCTTCAAACTGCATCATCAGTCCCCCGATAATCGAGGTAGCCAGGGTAAGAAATATCGTCTTTCCAACTCCGAGTCGTTCACCCACTTCGACGTAAGCCCAAAATTCGGCGACAGAAATCAGAGCAATAATGACAGGGATCCATTTGCGCATGTAATAACTCCTTTACAATCAAACATCTAGAGGCAGCTAAAAGGTTCTCTTTTTGATTAAGTGTTTAAAGAGTATTTTACCGCTTCATGCGCACTTTTTCAAAGTTTACTCGCTTGATCGAATGCAGCATACCAGTCAGGGAAAACTTTTTTGAAGGCAACGGGCTTAAAATCCTCACGCCGTACAACGTAATGGGAGGACTTTCCTTCGACGCATAGCGTGCCTTCGCCGTTAAAAAGCTCGTATCCGTACACGGTCTTCACGCCGCCGTTGTCCAAAATGCAGGTCTTAAGCACGACCTCGTCTCCGTATGTAATTCCTTTATGATATTTCACGTTCATTTCATGAACCGGAGAAATATAGCCGGCTCGTTCCATATCGATGTATTTAAACCCGAGATCCTCACAAAGCTTCGTTCGCCCCAGCTCAAACCACCCCAAATAATGAGCATGGTAAATAATACCCATCATGTCGAATTCGAAATACTTAGGGACGATCACTTGCTCGCTGACGTACATGTAAAGCCTCCTCCTTCTGCTCTATGAAACAAAAAGCAATGGTATCCGCTATATCGGAATGCCCATTGCCTTTGTCCATATATCCTTAATCGTATATAAGCTATCGCAAGCTATTTGCGAACTTGGCCAATTTTAACCAGGTTCGTGGAACCGGAACGGCCAAGCGGAACCCCTGCTGTAATCACAACAAGATCGCCTTCTTTGACCACACCGCTATCGAGTCCGCCCTTCATAGCCTTATCGAACATCTCATCCGTAGAAGAAGCTACATTCCCCTTAACCGGCGTAACTCCCCAATTCAAGGCTAGACGACGCAGCGTGTTATCCTGCGTAGTTACAGCGATAATCGGAGCCTTAGGGCGATACTTCGACACCATGCGCGCCGTATAACCCGTTTCCGTAGATGTAATAATCGCTTTAGCGTTCAATTCAAGCGCAGAGTTGGCAACAGCCTGGCTGATTGCTTCCGTAACCGTAGTTTGCTGCGCATTGCTTTGCTTAATGAAAATCTCACGATATTCCAATGCAGATTCTGCTTTCTCTGCAATGCGGGACATCGTCAACACGGATTCAACCGGATATCTACCGGCTGCTGTCTCACCAGACAACATAATCGCATCAGTGCCGTCAAAAATAGCATTCGCTACGTCACTTGCTTCCGCGCGCGTCGGTCTTGGGTTGCGCTGCATGGAATCCAGCATTTGCGTTGCTGTAATAACAGGCTTACCTACCCGGTTGCATTTCTCGATCATTTTCTTCTGGGCAAGCGGTACGTCCTCAGCAGGAATTTCAACCCCAAGGTCTCCACGAGCAACCATCAAGCCATCGGAAACCTCCAGAATTTCATCCAGATTGTCAATCCCTTGCTGGTTCTCGATTTTGGAGATAATTTGAATATGGGCTGCGTTGTTACGCTCAAGCAATTGACGGATTTCAAGAACGTCGCTAGCTTTACGTACGAAGGATGCGGCAATGAAATCGATGCCTTGTTCAATCCCGAAAAGAATATCGTTAGCATCTTTCTCCGTGATGCCCGGAAGGGAAATGTCGACTCCAGGAACGTTAACGCCTTTCTTGCTTTTAATCGGACCGCCGTTGATCACGCGGCACTTGATTTCAGTACCTTGGATATCAACTACGGTAAGGCCAATTAATCCGTCATCGATCAAAATGGTTGAACCTACTTCCACGTCTTGTGGAAGATTTTGATAAGTGATCGAGATGCGATCCTTGTCGCCGAGAATTTCCTCCGTCGTCAAGGTAATGAATTCATCCTGCACAAGCTCAATCGGTTCTTCCTTCAATTTGCCGGTGCGGATTTCTGGACCTTTCGTATCCAGCAGTATGGCGATTGATTTCCCCAGCTCTTCGCTCGCTTGGCGAATCACTTTGATTCGATTGCCATGCTCCTCAAAATCTCCATGGGAGAAGTTAAGGCGAGCGACGTTCATTCCGGCCATGATCAGTTTCTTGGTGTTCTCTAACGATTCACTTGAAGGACCGATAGTACATACGATTTTTGTTTTGCGCATTTGGGTTTCCTCCGTTTTGTTTTGTTCTCTCTATATCGTCTTTTCCAACATCTAAATTTACTATAGTTTTCCCATTTTGTATAGGAAGTTTGTCATATCGTCAAGAACTAAGACATTTTATACTTTTTTCATACTACTCTTTACCCACTGTCGCAGCATCTGTTACAGTGTTTTTTTCTATGTCTTTTTCATTTTCCTCTACTGGATGATCGACAGGATCGTCTGGGGAATCTACAGCATTTGTTACGACTTCCTCCAGAAGCTTATCGGATTTGCGGTTCTCTGCAAACCGTCCGATTTTACGGAACTTATGATATCGATCTTCAAGCAGCTCGTCCGGATTCAGATCGGACAGTTCCTCAAGCTGGCGAACCAATGCAGACTTGATCGCTTCTGCCGTGGACTCATAGTCCCGGTGCGCTCCGCCGCGAGGCTCAGGCACGATCTCCTCGATGACTTCCATGGAGAGCAGATCTTGGGCGGTAATTTTCATCGCTTCCGCCGCCTGATCGGCTTTGGAGGCATCCTTCCATAAAATAGAAGCGGCTCCATTCGGTGAGATGACGGAGTAAATGGCGTTCTCCAGCATAATTACTCGATTTCCCACGCCTAACGCCAGTGCGCCCCCGCTGCCGCCTTCGCCAATGACTACGCAAATAACGGGCACGCGCAGCATCGCCATTTCGCGAAGATTTCTTGCTATCGCTTCGGACTGTCCCCTTTCCTCGGCCGTAATGCCAGGATAGGCTCCTTTGGTATCGATAAAAGTAACAATCGGGCGTTTGAATTTTTCGGCCTGGTGCATTAAGCGCAGCGCCTTGCGAAACCCCTCCGGATGAGGACTTCCGAAGAAACGGGCAATATTATCCTTGGTATCCTTACCGCGCTGCTGGCCTACAACCGTAACCGGAATGCCGTTTAATTTAGCCAGTCCGCCTACGATGGCCAAATCATCGCCAAATACCCGATCGCCATGCAGCTCGATGAAATCAGTGAAAATAAGATTTATTAAATCAAGCGACGTAGGGCGCTGATGATGGCGCGCCAAATGCATCTTCTGCGAAGGCGAGATATTGCTGTAAATCTCATCCTCAAGCTGCTTATAGCGCTCCTCCAGCCTCGCGATTTCTTCGGTAAAATCGATTCCCTTCTCATTGCCGAACTGCTCAAGCTCCAGGATCTTCTCACGAAGCTTCACGAGGGACGTTTCAAAAGGCAATTCTCCAGCCACTTATACTCCTCCCTTCACACCGTGCAGATCAAGCAGCTTGCATAGCGTCGCTTTGATCTCTTTGCGGTGGACGACCATATCCAGTTGCCCATGCTGCAAATTGAACTCTGCGGTCTGAAAATCATCCGGCAGCTTCTGGCGTATCGTCTGTTCGATGACGATCCGTCCAGCGAACCCGAATACCGCTCCCGGCTCAGCGATAATAATATCTCCAAGCATGGCAAAACTAGCCGATACGCCCCCTGTGGTCGGGTCCGTAATGACCGAAATGTAGAGTCCGCCTTGTTCATTTAACCGAGCCAGAGCAGCACTTGTCTTGGCCATCTGCATCAGGCTGAGAATACTCTCCTGCATGCGGGCACCGCCCGAGGTCGAGAAAATAATAAGCGGAAGCCGCTGCTCCGTAGCGGCTTCGATCGCCCGGGTTATCTTCTCGCCGACGACGGAGCCCATGCTTCCCGTAAAGAAGTCAAAGCTCATGACGGCTACGACCGCAGGCAAACCCCCGATCGTGCCCTGTCCGGTAACCACAGCCTCGCGAAGGCCCGATTTCAGCGTCTGTTGCTCAAGCTTCGTGGCATAGCCTGGAAATTCCAGCGGATCTACGGATACCAAGTCAGCATCATATTCGATGAAGCTGCCCTCATCCAGTGTAATACGAATCCGGTCAAGCGCATTCAGACGCATGTGATAACCGCATGAAGGGCATACCTTCAGGTTCTTTTCCAGCTCTTTGCTGTACTGAATGCTCCCGCATTTGCCGCATTTATTCATCAGGCCTTCTGGAATCTCGCGCTTGGGTCTTTCCTCCGGCTGGACACTGTCTTCATTCCCTAGACTTCCTGAAGGAATGGTCGCGTATTTTCTTTTTTTATGGAACAAATCTTTAAACACAACTACACCTCTTCAGCCGTTAATTTAATAGGCCGCACCTACAGTCAAGGATACATCGCTTTTACTGATTTGCCCTCACCTTGTACTCAAGGATGCAAAATGGAATTCAGCACTTCTTGAACTTCTTCGAGCTCGCCCGAAGGAACTAAAATTTCAAACTGCTGTTTCGATAAATTGACAGGACGTGTTTGGACGAGAAAGCCTTCTTCCGTAAGCCTCGCTTTAATCATATCCGCAATTTTGGCGGTAGGCGCAATATACATTACAGTCCACATGTCCTTACCAAAGCCCCCTAACCTTTCGTTTTGAGCCCGTATAATAGAGTAATGATAACATAATTTTCAAAAATACCGCAACAAAGGGCGGAAAGCTAAAATGCATTTCACCGGGGGATTTGGAAAATACAGGCATTACGTCGTAAAATAACAGTTCGCGGAATCACTTTTATGGGCGATCCTTGCTGAGGCTGCGGCTGCAAGTCCTGCTACCAAATCATCGAGATAAACGTGAATTCGTTCCCCTTTCCCATTCAGTTTACCTATGATTTTGGGCTTTACCTTGTCCAGATAGCCGAAGCTCGTCAGCCCGATCATGCCGAATACGCTGGTAATGCCCAGCGCCATCGTCTCATCGACCCCATAAAGCGGCTCATCCGCCTCCATGATCGCCTGCAGAGGCTCTGGCAGGAGCTTCCTCTCCGCCATTTCATCCAGGGCAATCCCTGTATATAAAGTATATTGAACTTCCCGTTTCTGCAAGACGGCCTTCACGCTATCGACACACTGCTCCATAGTCAGATCAGCATGATAAGCCTTTTGCAGCGAATAAACAATCTCGGCAATATCCTCCAAAGTAACCCCTCTACGGAGCAACTGAGCCTTGGCAATCTCATAAGACATCTGTCATTCCTCCCGCATACTGAATAGACTAATACACATCGCCTGTCCTTCTAAATAAGCTTTCGAACCGCTTGCAAAGCTGCTTCTATACCGCTAAGAGAGTGCTGTCGGCTTGTTGCCGTCCCTCCGTCTAAAATAGATACGGCTGTGCGGCAGCCCGGGGCCGTTGAATGAACCGATCGAAGGCAGCACAGCTTGGACGTGATTCGGTGTACCATTCGAAGGTAGTTCCAGCCTGGGCGTAATTGAGAGGATCGATAGTAGTGTCCACCCTGGTGCTATATGGCCCGCCTGTCGATCATAGAATAGGATCTGAGCGCGATTGGGAGATTCAGTCGATGGGTAGATGGGTAGACCGCTCCAATACTAGGATTCCGACCATAGCTTTAAACGAAAGAACCAATCAACGATAAAACCAGCAGCACTTAACTATTCAACGGACTTCGTTCGAAAAGATTGACTGGGACAACGTAAATATTGTGTTCCTAAGTGTATGCAGGAATGCAGCAAAATGTTCATAAAAACTGCCCCCGAAATATTTTAGTAGAATATGTAAACGCATACTAATCTATGAATTGGAATAGTTAATACTTCTCACAACTAACTAAAAGAGCCCTATTCCTAAACTGCAGGAATACGGCTCCTTCGGGACTTACGGTCAGGTGACCCAGCCTAGCGTTCTCTATGCGCCTATAACGCCTCGGAAGAGCGCCTAAGCCTTGGTAGTACCCACCGGTAAATTACAAATATACTATCATGTCATACATAACTGACGGTTACAGCGACGTATATTCGACATGAATCTGCCTGTGTCCACCTGATCGTGTAAATTCGTTTCATTTCTTATTTGACCTTCACTGTTCCAGCACCAAGCATGTCTTCCATCTCCTGAAACAGCTCCGGCGAAGGCTTGATGCTGTAGCGCTCGCTCAGCGCGAGCAGCTTCCCGGTGCTCTCATAATAGAGCACCGTCGCCACAGGCCCTGGATGAAGCTGAAGCAATGCCTTCAGCTTCTCCAGCAGGCGGGCGTTCTCCGCCGCCGCCGAGATCTTGATGAAGACGCGCTGCCGCTGCGCGGGCGTCTTCACATCGGGGGCGCCCGGCGCAGCCGTGGCCGCCCGGGGGGCATGGGGCTGCGCCGCCGTGCCGGCCGCAGCCACCGGGGCCTCGCTGCGCTGCGCTGCAGCCGTGCGGGAGGACGCCGCCATCGCGGCGTCGTTCCCGCGCTGGGCTGCAGGCTGCGGCTGCGCAGAGGCCCCGCTCGCGCCGCGGGGGGATGCCCCGCGGCTGCGCCGAAGCTGCGCGAGGCTCGCGGCGCTTAGCGGCGCGAGCTCGTCCGCCAGCAGCTTGAAGCCTTCGTCCTGCTGCTGGACGGTGGCGCGCAGCGCGAGCAGGGCGCCCTTGGCGACCAACTCCCCGCTGCGCCGCCATATTTCAGGGAAGAGCACAACCTCGCAGCGCTCGACCTGATCCTCCAGCTCCATGAAGGCCATCGCTTTGCCCTGCTTCGTCGTGATCGTCTTCACCGATACGACCATGCCGGCGACTACAGTCCTGCTTCCATCGGGACTCTCCGCTAAATCCATAAGCCGATCGATCCCTTCGCTCACGAGAAATTCGTCGTAATCATCCAGGGGATGACCGGATAAATACAGGCCTAGCAGCTCCCGCTCCAAATCAAGCTGCTGCCCTGCACTAAACGGCGGGATTTCCGGATAAGCGATATTCCAATTTGGCGTCTCCACAAAATCAAATAATTGAATTTGCAAATCCTCCCGCTCCTTGCGCCACTTCAGCGCCGCTTCGACCGTCTCGTCCAGCATAGCGAGCAATTGAGCACGATGACCCGGCAGGGAATCAAACGCTCCCCCTTGAATGAGCGATTCAATCACACGCTTGTTGCAGGTTCGCAAATCAACCCGTCGGCAAAAATCAAGCAGGCTGTCGAATGGCCGTTCCCTTCTTTCCCGCAAAATACTCTCCATCGCTTGGGTTCCAACGTTCTTGATCGCGGCCAGGCCGAACCTGATCACGCCCTGCACAGCCTCCTCGGCACCCGCGGAGGATTCATTGCTAGAATCGTCTTCATACGATCCATAAGCCCCCGTATCACGCTCAGCCAAGCTCTTTGCCTGCTCGCTCCCGTCATCGCCGCTAGCCTCATCATCGCCAGTCGAATGGCTCCAAGCATCGGAAGTGTCCGCACCCACCCCCATGCTGTCCTGATTCCCTTTTGTTCGGGACACCTTGATCAGCCGGGGCGTGAACAAAACGCTGCTCTCATTCACATCCGGCGGCAATACCGTAATTCCCATCCGGCGGCACTCGATAATATATTCAGCCACCTTGCGATGGCTGCCCATGACGGCAGTCAGCATTGACGCCATAAAATGGACAGGATAATGCGCCTTCAAATAAGCCGTCTGAAAGGCAAGAACTCCGTACGCCGCAGCGTGTGCCCGAGGAAATCCATAATCGGCAAACCGAACGATCATATCATAGACCGCATTCGCATCTTCCTCTGGATAGCCTTTAGCCAAGCTTCCCGCGACGAAATGTCCTCGCTCTTCATCCAGCACCTCGCGTTTTTTCTTCGAGACGGCACGGCGAAGCAAATCGGCTTCACCGAGAGAAAATCCCGCCATTTTCGCTGCGATTTGCATAATTTGCTCCTGATACACGATGATGCCGTAAGTGTCCTGAAGGATCGGTATTAAATCGGCGTGCGGATATTCCACGGTGATCTGACCGTGCTTGCCAGCTATATATTTTGGAATAAACTCCATCGGGCCTGGACGATACAAGGCGTTAACAGAAATGATATCCTCGAAGACGGAAGGCTTCAAATCCTTGAGCACCCGTCTCATCCCCGCCGACTCCAACTGGAACACGCCGGTCGTTTCTCCCCTTCCCAGCATTTCGTACGTCGCCGGGTCGTCATAGGGAATATGGCGGAAATCAGGAACTTCCCCTTCCTGCTCGCGAATCCAGTTCAGGCAACGCTCGATAATCGAAAGCGTCCGCAGTCCCAGGAAGTCCATCTTGAGCAGTCCGATCGACTCCAGATGCTCCATGGAATACTGGGTAAGCGGCATCCCTTCGCCGCTAGCCTGCAGCGGCACCGTATCCGTCAGCGGATCTCGCGAAATAACGACGCCGGCCGCATGAGTCGAGGCGTGGCGGGGCATCCCTTCCACCTTTCGGGCCATGTCGAGCAGGCCTTGAATCCGCTGCTGCGACTCATAGAGCCCCTTCAGCTCCGGGCTCTCCTTGATCGCCCGCTCGATCGTCATGCCGAGGTTTCCAGGGATCAGCTTCGCCACTTTATCCACTTCGCCGAACGGAACGTTTAACACGCGGCCAACATCGCGCACGGCAGCGCGCGCGGCCATGGTACCGAACGTAATAATTTGCGCCACGTGCTCGGCGCCGTATTTGTCCGCGACATAAGCAATGACTTCATCCCGCCGCTCATCGCTGAAATCGATATCGATATCCGGCATTGTCACCCGTTCAGGATTTAGAAACCGCTCAAACAAAAGATTATATTTCATCGGATCGACGTCCGTAATGTTTAATACATAGGCCACGATGCTTCCGGCAGAGGAACCGCGTCCCGGACCGGTAGCAATGCCCTGCCTGTGGGCATAGGCGATAAAATCCCAAACGATCAGAAAATAATCCGAGAATCCCATATTCCCGATGACATTTAATTCATAATGAAGCCGCTGCTTTAACGGCTCTCTCGTATGCTCCTGCTGCCAATTGTCAAGATGGCCGTATCTTTCTTCAAGCCCCTTTTCACACAACGAGGCCAAATAAGCTTCCGCTGTCATCCCCTCCGGGATCGGGCGATAGGCCGGCAGGATATGCCGTCCAAACTGAAGCTCTAAATTGCATTTATCCGCAATGGCCTTCGTATTAGCGACGGCCTCGGCAACATATGGGAACAGCGCCGCCATTTCTGCGCCGCTTTTTAAATACAGCTGATCGGTTGGTATTTGCAGCCGTTCCTCGTCCTCAACCGTCTTGCCTGTACCGATGCAAATGAGAACATCCTGTACCTCGGCATCCTCTTGGTTCAAATAATGCACATCATTCGTGGCTACCAGCTGCACATCAAGCTCGCGAGCCAGCTTGATCAGCTCGGGAAGCACTTTTTTCTGCTCCGGAATGCCATGATCCTGAAGCTCGATATAAAAATCTTCGCCAAATACCGCCTGGTAACGCTGTGCTGCCTTGCGAGCCTCATTGTACCGGCCATGCAGCAGATGCTGCGGTACCTCGCCCCCCAGACAAGCGCTTAAACATACCAGTCCCTCGCTGTGCCGTTCGAGCACCTCCCAATCGATCCGTGGCTTATAGTGAAAGCCCTCCAGATGGCCGATCGAAGACAGCTTCATGAGGTTCCGGTAACCCGTTTCGTTTTTGGCCAGCAAAATCAAATGATGGATCGGCTGGTCTTTGCGAGTTCCCCGTTCCTTGCGAGAACCGGCCGTAAAGTACATTTCACAGCCAATAATCGGCTTGATGCCGTTTGCCTTGCAATATTTATAAAAAGGAACCGCCCCGTACATGACTCCATGATCGGTTAACGCCAACGCCTTCATTCCGAAGCTTGCCGCTTTGGCAACCAAATCCTGAAGTCTGGCGGCACCATCCAGCAGACTGTACTCGCTATGCACGTGCAAGTGAACAAATTCGTCCATGCGTCTCCTTCCTTTCCAAGACAAAACTTTTATTGAGGCGCCCCCACAGAAGATAGAGCGCCTCTAGCAAATGTTTTCTTTTTAAACTACCTCTCAACATCAGGTTTAAAAAATCAACTTTTCAGCACCGAGAAGGTTGCACGAACCCTAAGAAAGAGGAGCAGAGTGTAGGAGAAGCCTACATGAGCACCGGACTTCGAGGGTGAGTGCTAGATTCGATGTCGAGATACATCTAGTGAAGCATCGTGATCAAAAGCTGACTTTTTTAAACTACCTCTCAAAATATTTTATCATATAAGGCTGGAAAGCGCCCATACAATGGTACAGAAGGACAAGCGAAGCGAGGCCATATGGCTTGCAGAAATAAGTTCGCCGAAAAGAGAGGAGAGTTAGATGCATGAGCACGTTTCTGACAAAAGCGGTGATGGACTTTTTTATCGCTTTCGGCATCGTGCTGGGAGGGGCATTGATCGGGGGGATTGGAGCCGTCGTATCCCTGCAGCCGCCAACCCAGACGATGCTCGATGTGGCGGATCGAATTAAGATTTGGGCGCTTGCCGCCGCCGTTGGGGGGACGATCGATCCGATGCGCGTCATAGAGAGCAACTTTTTTGATGGAAACCTGTCGCCAGCGATCAAGCAAATCCTATATTTATTGTTTGCCTTCCTTGGTGCGCATATGGGATCGGAGCTTGTGCGGTGGGTTTGTGGAGGTAACCGGGGATGAGCCCGCTTCGTCGGCCGACGATTGAAAAGTTTAGGCGGTTTATGCAGCTAACGGCGATCTTCATCCTTGGGATGGTTGCGGGAAGCGTTGTGTACAATATCATCTATCAAACGAGCTACAATACGCTCTGGATTCAGAACAAGGATCTGCAAATCCAACTGTATCAAGCGGAGGAAGATAACAAGACGCTGAAAAAATACAACAAAAGATCGACAGTGATCAAAGAAATCAAGATCCGTGTCGAAGATCGAGATCCTCCGCTCGATTCACTCGCCGTGAAGGAGGTCGTACAGCAGCTGCACGAGGAGCTAGAGGTGCTACGAGGCAGAAGCATTTTTGAAATCGATTCGGATGGAAAAATGGCACGGACACTTTTAAATCGAAAAATATACGCCGTCCGCGACAAAGAGTACAGCATTCAAATCAAAACGATGCTCGTCAGCGAGGGTGTGCTGCAAGTGTGGGTAGATATGCGGCCTTATGTCAGGGGCTGACTTTTTAGTAGTATACGATTACAATAAATATTACGTAGTCGGCATATCATGATATCAAGCGATGATCTATGACATTTGCAACCAGATATCCTATGAATTCGAACTAAGCTGCGTCTTTTATGCAAAAATTTTAAGATTATGGTGAAAAGGAGCTGTTTTCGTTCCATGATTGAGAGTATTCAATACGTTTTGTACGCCGGACTGATCATTTCTTGCATTTTCTCCGTATTCTTCAGCATTAAATCCCGTCGATCCATAGATGGCAAGGCTCGCGGACTTTCTGCGGCTAAAATGAACATCAGTATGGGCTTCATGCTCCTGATTCTTGCTTTTATCCAGATGTTCATCTTTAGCGGTTCGTCGATTCGTGTCGTGATCGGCGCCCTGTTTATGGTGTTAGGCGCCTTTAATATTTTTGCCGGCATCCGCAATCATGGGCTCTGGGCCCGTTATAGCCCCGAATCCAACAAATCGTAGTATAGCGAATAGTTAATAAAAAAGGACAATCCTGTGCTCAACGAAGCATTCCAGGAATTGTCCTTTGCTGTTTTAAAACTTTAGGTCATTATTCGTATATCGCTATCATCTGCAATTAAGCGTGATCGATCGACTGCAGCGTCATGACTGCCTTCGATATGAGCAAATCCTGATGCGTAATAATAATTTCCAGCTTGCAGGCGCGGCGGCTCGTTTCCAGAACGACCGGGGTAATCACGACGGCATTCTCAATCTGTACAGGTCGGACAAAATAAGTCGTCAAATGATCTACGACATAATCTCCGCCGCCGACATCCTTGGCTGCGCTAAGGGCAGCCTGGGTCATGATCGAGGTTAGCACCCCATGGGAAATCGTCCCGATATCGCTCGACATCTGCGGCGTAATGATGCCGTGGAAGAATAGCCGTCCCTCCTCGTCCCGCTCCTCGACAAAGCCATGCCACATCAAATGCTCAAACGTCTCGCCCAGCTGCGGCTCATTCCTAGCATCGCGCATCGCTTGCAGCACTTCCTTCCGGGTGACGGAGGAGACGAGCTTCCGGTTACGATCGATGACCGGTAAAAAATCGATGCCTTCCCACACCATAATCTGAGCCGCGGATGCAAGCGAGGTTTGAAGGCCAACCGTAATCGGATGGCGTACCATGCATTTTTCGATATGATGATCTCCGCCGCCGATTTCCTCGACATTTTTGCGGCTGACGATGCCGATGACCCGGTTCCACTCATCCACGACCGGAAAATGCTGCATTCCCGTCTCCAGAGACAGCTGATCAAAATCGGAAATATTGCTGTTCACCTTCAACATATTAGGCCTTGGCTTGGCCGCAACGATGTCCTCGACCAGCATAATTTTCTTCTTGATCAGCCGGTCAAACAGCGCTCTGTTAATCATGGAAGCGACCGTAAAAGTATCATGCCTGGACGAAATAATCGGCAAATTCAACCGATCCGCAAGCGCCTTGACTTCACGGCTCGTGCCGAAGCCCCCGGTGATGAGCACGCCGGAGCCCTGCTCGAGCGCTAAAGAATGCGCATCCTCCCGGTTCCCGACGATCAGCAGGCTCCCCGCGTCGATATACCGGGCCATGGCATCGATTTTCATCGCACCGATAACATATTTATGCAGCGTCTTATCCAGGCCTTCCCCGCCGCCCAGCACGTGTCCCTCCACGATTTCGACGACATCGCCAAAGGTCAATTGATCCGATATATTCCGCGGCTTCTTCTCAACCCGTACCGTACCGATCCGCTCTTTCGTAATGACGATGCCGAGATTCTCCGCTTCCTTTACAGCACGATAAGCTGTTCCTTCACTAACTCCCATGCTTCGCGCTAGTTTGCGAACTGAAATTTTCGTGCCGATTTTCAAGCCTTCAATATACTGTAGCAGTTGTTCGTGCTTTGTGATGCTCTCCTCATGCCCTTGCAACTGTTACACCCCCCGTTCGAATCTGTACTAATCTGTATCTATTATACACATTTTAGGCTTGAATATAAATAATTGTTGATTAACCGAACCGGTAGAACCGGCAGAATCGTCAAATGATGATTGGGTGACGCTTATTAGGGCTGACCAGTAACGTTTTAACTGAGTAGGGGGGAGTTCGTGTCAATAAACCTCAGCTCCGCTGAAAACTTGGAAATTCTATAATCATAACAAAATAAACAAGCGCAGCCTGTCCCTCCTCGGAGAAAACCGCACTTGTTTAGCTGATCTAGCCCTGCCTTTTTATTCCGACTCTCAAGCAAGATAACGGCTATTGTTCTGCATTCTACCAATCAACCCTGCTTGCTCTCCACCGGCCAGTCCTTCGCCTGCAGCTTGCCCTGCCATTCGCGCAGCTTGGCCCGGCGTACGGCTTCGAGGGCGCGCTGCTTCTCCTCGTTGACGCCCAGCAGAAAATGCAAATGTGCTCCTACGATCATAAAGGCAAAGGCAGCCCAAACGATGCCGAATAACGAGAGCCAGCCTGTATCTGGGTTAAACGAAATCAGCGGAAGGGCATATATCAGCATACCCAAAGCAAGGATGAGATAGACCGCATGCTTCCATTTGCTTCTCTTTTTTTCTTTCTTGATTAAATGCAGTGTCTTCATTGTTTTCATAATCCGCAGCTCCTTCATCACGAATCTATATCGAATCTATATTTCTAGTCTATGAAGGAGCTGACTATAATATGAAACTTTGGTCAAAAATTGCGCCATGAATCTCTCAGCTCAAATCCGAATACCTACCCTGTTATGTAGCAAGGGTGGAGAAGAATCGCTGTTTAGGAAATAACGCCAAGGAGTCTAGCGAGGCGCAGCCTGATTATGACTGTTCCGGCGCGTATAGGTGCTGCAGGCTGTCCGTAATGATTTTGTTCACGTCCTGAATGATGACACTAAGGCGACGCTCGGCGTCAAACAGGCGGCGAATGTTCAAATTCAAGCTTAGCACCTCGAACAGCTTCTCCATTTGCTCCATTTCTTCAGTAGACGGCATATCGCCGCTCATCATTCGCTGCTGCACTTCATTTTGCTGCTGGCGAAAATCGTCCAGCATCCGCTTGCTTTCCGGGTCAGCGTCCACCAGTTTCATAGCGGAAGTAATGTCAGCTACCTCTTGGCTTTCTTTCATTGCCTTTGCTAGATCATGTGCTTTGTCATAAATGTTCATCCTCATATCCTCCTCAAATGTAGTAACGCGTTTTTCTGTGCGTTCTGATCGAAACCTTGCTGCATTAACGACCTACCCACAGCAGCATCAACGATTGTATCAATCCAATCATACCGCCTAGCAGAACTCCCAGCCAGGTAATCGCCCTAAATTCTTTGCCGGATACGCTGAGTATAACCTCTTCCAGCCGCTCTACAGGGAATTTCTGCACCTGCTCCTGGACTAGCTGCGGAAGTTTAACCGCCTTCATCGCTGGCGGAATGATGCGGGCGATGAGATGAAGCATGCGATCCGCAAGCGCAGGAACAGCAGCTTCCGCTTGTCTGAGCCAAGGCGCAATCAAAGAAGCGATCCCTACGTTCTCGGCCTTGGTTATCCAGGCGTTCAACGGAAGCTCCTGGAGCTTCATTCCGATCCAGGCTTCGGGGTCACTCCCCATCAAGGAAGAGAACAGCTCCCCTACAGACTTCTCACCATAGGTCTCCAGCCGGTCTTTAATTGCAGACGCGACTTTACTGCGGGCCTCATCTCCCTGCAAAGCGCGGACGAGGGTTGGTGTCAGCTTCTGGACAAGCTTCTCCTCATCCATAAAGATCGCAGCCATCGTACCGAGAAAGCCCCCGGTATTGTCTACAAGGCCGGAGGCCATTTTGGCCAGCAAACGCTGGCCCTGGGAGGAGAGAAGCTCTTCTGCTACCGCTTCAAGAATGGCGTTGGCCGCCGCCTCGCTCCACATCTGTCGGTTCTCTTCCGACCAGCCCGGCACCATGCTTTTCAGGGGTCTCTGTTCCCAATCATATTTCTGCCATGCGTGTCGAAAGCCGTATTGGAGTATCTCCCCCAGCGCTGATGCCGATTTGCTCTTGACGGATTCCCATTCCTCTTCCGTCCACAGCAGCAGGGCGGCTTCCTTGATCGTCATGCTGCTGTTCGCCCAACGGCTTAGCAGTGCTCCCAGCTTCTCCTCGGCCTGACTGCGGAACTCGGGCCGGAGCACCATTTCCTGGAGCCCTTCCGTGGTAACGAGATATTCTGAAACCACATTGCCCAAGGATTCGGCAATATCTTCTCTCCGCTTTGGAATAAGTCCTGGCGTAAACGGAACGCGCCGTTTGCCAATCATTATCGGATTTCTGGGGTGAAACAGCATTTTAATCGCAAAGTGGTTCGTTACTCCACCAACAAACGCAGCTATAACAACACTGACGATAATGTATAACCAATCTGCCAACCTAAAATCCTCCCTGTACTCCTTAAAAAATATCGCCTCATGATTCTGCCGCAATATAGGCAAGTGTCACAATTTATAGCTCGCAAATCCTGTGCACCTTGCCGCCTACCTACTTGCCTGGCACCGAGATGCCGCCATTAGCCCGCATCCCAGCATCGTTTTTTAAAATATGGGTTAATCACCAAGGATTCTATGTCCTCATATGATGCATTACATGTATTTACGAAGACGCATCCAAGACATCGAGCTTAAGCTTGGAAGGAGATCCGCTTCATGCACTCCAAAAAAATAAAGGTACAAATCATGAATCCGGGTTTGCTGGAGGATGATTGTCTCGTACTCGGAGAGCTGCTGATCAAGCAGCTGAAAATTCCGACCAATCATCCGCTGCAGCTATCCTTTGGTTCATTCCGGCACAATGTTAAAGTCATTCCCTTGTCCCGGTTAGACGGGATTCGGATCAGCCAAGGACTTGCAAAAAGTATGGCTCTTCCAGCAAGGTCGACACTTCGGATCATTTATCGTCCACATTCATCTACCATTCAGCTTGGACCGATCATCGGCGTGCTAATCAGCAAGGACTACCCGGATACTCCGGGGAGGCCTTTCGGTCCAATCACCTTATTCTGCCGGGAACTCACAAATGCTTGTCAGCGACAAGGAATCTTTGTTTATTTCTTTACGCCATCCCACATCGGGAGCAACAGCTCGAAGGTAACGGGATGGATTTATGCAGATGGCTGGAGGAAAACCGATCTTCCTGCAGCAAATGTGTTCTACAACCGCCTGACATCGCGCAAATTGGAGAATAAACCTAGCGTACAGCATTTCATGAAAGAAGTAAAATCCCTCTATGGAAGCCATTATTTCAACGAAAAGTTTCTGGATAAAACCGAAGTATTCGATGCGCTGGGCCGTGCTCCTTCCCTGTCAGGATATATGCCGGAATCACACTTATTCCGTAACTATGCCATGCTGAAATCGATGTGCAGCAGACACCCCATCGTCTTCCTTAAACCGATCAAGGGCAGCCTGGGCAAGGGCATCATTCGCATCTCCCGGCTGGAAGGAGGCGCTTATCAAACGTTAACCGCCCAAGTCGGCGGAACACAGAAACAAAATTACGCCAGTCTCACCAAGCTATTCACTGCCCTGTCCGGCAAAATGAAATCGACACGTTATCAGATCCAGCAAGGCCTCCATTTGATGCTTGTGGATCGGCGTCCTGTAGATTTTCGGGCATTGGTGCAAAAAAATCGGCTCGGAAAATGGAACGTCACCTCTGTTGTCGCCCGGATCGCCGGAAGTCAGCATTTCGTCTCCAATCTGGCACGGGGCGGCTCGCTCTGCACGTTAAAGGACGCAATCTCACGCAGCACGCTTTCACCAAAGATGAAATCAAAATTGAGCGTCAGGCTAAAAAAAGCCGCGCTTGATATCGCACTTGGCATTGACGAACAAATCCCGGCCCACTTTGGCGAACTCGGCATTGATCTTGCGGTCGACCAACACGGCCGCATCTGGCTGCTCGAAGTAAATTCCAAGCCTTCGAAGAACGATAATACGCCGATTGGCGGGAGCAAAATACGTCCTTCCGTCAAACAAGTGATAGAATATTCTCGTTTTCTGTCCGGCTTTTAAACAAGGAGGTCTAAAATGAACCCGTCTCCTCAAGGTATAGTAGGCATTTTGGTAGGCGAGTGTGCTGGCCCCCTTCCTTTTGCAGAATCGGCGTTTTGCCGCCAATTATGTCATATTGGCAATCAGCAGAAAATGACGATATACGTATTCTGTCCAGGGTGGGTCACTTCGGGACGCAGAAGCATCACTGGATATACGTTTGAAAGCGGGAAATGGATACGCAAGCAGTTCCCCGCCCCGGAAATTATTTATGATCGATGCATATCCCACGACAAAAATCAGCAGCGACGCAAGCAGCGCTGTCTGGAAATACTGAATGATCTGCAGCCCTTTGTTTACTTAACCCGAGGGCTTGCGGGCAAATGGTCTGTCTATCAAGCCCTTATGAAGCATAGGCTCTTCGCCGCCTATCTCCCCAACACGGTTCGATATGAGGGCACGATCCAGCTGGACAATTGGCTATCCCTGCATGGAGGAGAAGCCTTCCTGAAGCCTCAAAATGGATCGCATGGGAAGCGGACATTGCTTGTTAAAGAAATGAACGCGGATCTGGGAGGCGGATTGGCGTTAACCGGCAGAGACAGCAGAAACCAGCTGTTCCGCAGAAAGTTTCGTTCCCGGCAAGACGGCCTGGAGTGGATACACCGGTTTATTGGATCAAGAATATTTCTGCTGCAGCCCTATCTGCAGTTGAACACTTCCAAGGGAGAACCCTTTGATGTCAGAGTACTGATGCAAAAAAACGAAAATGGCTTATGGAGTATGACGGGTATGGCCGTACGGGCTGGCCGCAAGCACTCCCTAACCTCCAACCTGCATGGAGGCGGAACCGCGCATAAAGCCCTTCCCTTTCTGACCAAGGAGCTTGGCGAGCGCAATGGCATAACGGCTGTACAGATCATACGCAAACTGTCAGAGGCTATTCCGAAGCATCTGGAATCCCAATTCGGCCGGCTGGCTGAGCTCGGGATCGATTTCGGTGTTGACCGCGGGGAGCGAATTTGGATTCTGGAGGTCAATTCCAAGCCGGGCAGGTCATCCTTCTTCCGCATCGGCGATATGCAAGGAGCCCGAAAATCTGTAGAGAACCCGATACAGTACGCCCGGTACTTGTTGCTTCGTAAAACTTTAGCCTAGTCTTTCGAAGCTGTTTTGCTTCGCAAAACTTTTAGGAGGAAAAATTCATGAGCTTGACTTTCTGCAACGTCCATTTCACGCAGCAGCCCCAAAAGGTCGTCTACGTGTCGGGATCATTAATGAAAAACCTGAAATTGTCAGGAAAAAAGTCCGTTCATCTCAGGCTTGGCCAAGACCGCATTCCTGCTACAGTCAAACCGATTCATAAACCAGGCAACCATCTTTATCTTGCTTCGGGCGTTCGCAAAGGGATCAAAATTCCGAAATCAGGAGCCGTATATCTGCGCAGTCTCCAGGAGGGTGAGGTGCAAATCGGCCCCCTAATCGGGGTATTGTCTGACGGACCTACAAGCTCGATCAACAATCCATTCGGCTCCAGAACAGGATTCATCAAGCAGCTCCTCAAGCTCGGAAGCAAGCAATCCTATATATTTGCTTTTACGCCGCGGGATATTAACTGGGAGCAGGAAACCGTCAACGGCTATTTTCTAAGCGAATCCGGGGGATTCCAGCGCAAAAGAGTTCCTCTGCCCGATGTTGTCTATAACCGTTTGCCGAGCCGGAGAGCGGAGACAACATCATCCATCAACCAGCTGCGTGAACGCTTTATCCGCAAAAAAATACCTTTCTTCAACTGGAGCTTCTTCAACAAGTCGGACATATACAGGCTGCTGGAAAAAGACACCGGAGTCAGCCGCTACGTGCCTGAATCGGTTATGAATCCTACGCCTGAGCAAATCAAGGATTTGCTCGATCGGCATTCGCTCATATACTATAAGCCGAACAGCGGAAGTCTGGGGAATGGCATTTACAGACTATCCCACATTGCGAAGAGCGGTTACTACGCCCGTTACCGTAATGGTGGTAAAAATGCACTGCTGCGGTTCAGCTCCTTCGGCAGCCTGATGCGCACCCTTCAGGCCAGGCATGGGCGCTCGCTTCGCGGCTACGTAGCTCAGCAGGGAATTCGTCTCATCGAGATCGACGGCTGCCCGATCGATTTCCGCTTCCACATGCATAAGAACGGCAGGAACAATTGGGTCGTTGTTGGCATTGGCGCCAAAAAGGCCGGAAAAGGCAGCGTAACGACCCATATCAAAAATGGAGGATCATTGCTGACTCCGGAGCAGGCGCTCGGCCGCGCATTCGGTGCAAGGGCCGATGAAGTGCTTCGGTATGCCAAGAGCGTCGCCATTACGCTTGCCGAAGCCATAGAGTATCACCATCAGCATCTGATTGGAGAAATCGGCTTCGATCTCGGGATAGACAAGGATGAGAAGGTATGGATGTTTGAGGCCAATGCCAAGCCAGGAAGATCTATATTCGCGCACCCTTCTCTAAAAGCGGAAGGCAAAGCATCCGTAGAGCATATATTAGAGCACTGCCTCTATCTCAGTAAATTCCGGAGGAGGGAAGGCTGATGAGCCATCTCTTAACCGACAGAAGGCCTGTTGTCGCCGTGCTTACTGTAGGAGATCCTGTATGCCTGTTCCGTGGAAACAAAGCTAACTTTAAAGATATTATGAAGACGGGCAAAGATCTTGATTTCCCCGTCTATGTCGTTACAACGAGAGATTTAAAGCTGTCCTCCAAGCGAATTCGAGGCTATCAATTCGATACGGATGACAAAGCCTGGTCGAAGCATTGGTTCCCTCTTCCCGATGTGATTTATAATCGGATTCCACATCGGGAGGACGAACGAAAACGAAATGTCCGCCAAAAAATCAATGAATGCATCGAGCATAAATCGATCTATATCTACAATCCTTATTTTTTTAACAAACGCAAATTATTTGAGTGGTTGAAAAGGAACCGCTCCACGCGAGCTCTTGTCCCCGATACTAAAAGACTGCTTGATCCTAAAAAGCTCTCCACCATGCTCCAAACCTATGAGAGACTTTATTTGAAACCCGAAAGCGGCAAGGCTGGTAAAGGGATCATGCTTCTTCAATATGATCCCGAGCATGAGAAGCCCTTCCGTCTAACGATCCAGGGTCAAAAATACAGACATATCGTTTATCGAACGGCCAAGTTAAGCGCACTTTGGAAAAGAATTAAGAAGGAGATGAATAACACCCCTTATATTATGCAGGAAGGAATCCAGCTCACGACGTACCGGGATCGCAATTTCGACCTGCGCGTCCTTGTGCAAAAAACGGGAAAAGGCGCGTGGATGGTTACTGGAGTAGGAGCACGACTGGCCGGCCTAAAAAGAATTACCACTCATGTGCCTCAAGGAGGCAGTATTGAATCTCCTGAAAAGCTGCTTACCCCTTCATTTGGCGGCGAGATGACCACGGTTATTCTTAATCGCCTAAAGTCCAATGCAGTACTTATTGCCAAACAAATCGAAAAAGCCTCCGGGCATATGCTTGGTGAAATGTCGATGGATCTTGGCATTGATATAGAAGGAAATATGTGGTTTTTTGAGGCGAACAGCAAGCCCATGAAATTCGATGAACCACAGATCCGTAAAAAATCGCTCGAACGCATTTTTCAATATAGTCAGCATTTAGTAAACCAACCCAAGAACCCGGTTCACTAAATCGAATGATTTGGAACCAATTATCGTACAAAGAAGGTGAACGTATTGTCGAAACCTGTTCTTGGCATACTGACGCTGTATATGAATGAGAAAAAGCAGCTTGAGGAGCGTCATATTTATCAGAAGATGATTGTCGAAGGCCAAAAAATCGGGTTAGATATTTTTGTGTTTACACCGATGGATGTTTATGATGAGAAGAAAATGATATATTCCCTAAATTATGATCCAAAAACGAAAAGATGGTCGCGAAAATGGCGCAGCTTCCCTCACCTTATTTTTGACCGGTGCCGAATTCAGAAAAGCAAGCGCTTCGAGCAGCTGGTCAAGTTCCGCAGCCGCTACGGCAATCTCACGTTCCTGAATCGTCCGCTGCGCGATAAATGGACGATATATCAGCTTCTATCCCGCAAGCCAAGGTTTAAGCCCCATTTGCCGGAAACCGCTATTTTCCAAAATATGAGCGACGTATATAAAATCATGCGAAGTCATCCTAGTGTTTACATTAAACCGATGCAGGGGACAGGGGGAAGGGGCATTCTCCGTGTAGATCGAATCGGGCCGGAGACCTATTTGCTGCAAGGGAGAAGACTTAATCGGCAAATCATTCCGGCCCAGAAAGTCCATAAGGCAAAGCTAGGCCTGCATCTATTGCGCTGGAAAGCTAAGAAACGCTACCTGGTGCAGCAAGGAATTGAAATTAAGCTCCCTAACGGACGGGTGCATGATTATCGCATGCTCGTTCAGAAGAATGGATCCGGACGCTGGGAGGTCACCGGCTGTGCCGGAAGAGTCGGTCCCCCACGAAGCGTAACCTCCAATTTGCATGGCGGGGGTCATGCCGTATCGATGAGTACTTTATTAAAGCAGTTCGCCCAAAGCGAGGATAAGCGCGCTGAAATCCGCCGAACGGCAGAAAAGCTCAGCCTCGATATTGCCGCAGCACTGGAGGCCAACTATGGGGCACTCTGCGAGCTGGCCCTAGATCTTGCCATCGACCCGGGCGGAAGTGTATATGTTCTGGAAGTGAATCCGAAGC
The DNA here is from genome assembly GCF_042714055.1 of Paenibacillus lentus. Taxonomy (GTDB): domain Bacteria; phylum Bacillota; class Bacilli; order Paenibacillales; family Paenibacillaceae; genus Fontibacillus; species Fontibacillus lentus_A. The sequence continues at coordinate 216,706 of NZ_JBHGVC010000002.1, read as the reverse complement.
CGGCGCGCGAGGTGTTTATTCAATCCGGCGATTCGGATGCTTATCACACGGCCATCGTGAGGCCGCTTGAATATGCCTTATGGATGTATAAGCAAAGAGCCGCTTCTTCCTGACAGGAAGGAGCGGCTTGGTTTTTTGTATATGTTTTTCACTGAAGGCTTTTATTCGTCAGCTTGCTTCCCTTTTGCTGCTTGATCGTAGAGCGGAATGAGTTCGGCAAAGGAAGAGATCAGTTTATCGGCTCCATTCAGCTCCTGCCCTTGGCCGTACCCGGCATAAGCGCAGCCGATAACGGTCTGTCCGTTCTCTTTGCCCGCTTCCACATCGGAAGAACGATCTCCGATCATCCATGCGCGATTAACGCCATGGTTATCGAGCAGAAGCCTTACTAAGTCGACTTTAGTCGAGGTCTGATGCTCGCCGGCACTGTAGATCCCTTCAAAAAGCGGGAAAATGCCATGCCTTTTCGCTACCTCTTTTACATAATGCTCCAGGCCATTGCTGGCTACAAAGAGACGAACACCACGCTCCTTCAGCTGTTGAAGCGTCTCGGCTACATGGGGATATAACTCAGTAACATATTCCTTTAAACCGATAAGCTCGAATTCCAGCAGCAATTCGTCGGCCCGTCGGTGCACGGTTACATCATGATCCGGCAGTACTCTTTTCCAAATGTCATCCAACAGCATGCCTAAACCGCCAAGAATTCTTTCTTCAGGGGGCGTCTCCCCAGTGTACAATTTCTCTTCCCGCAGCTGGTCGAACAGGCGATGGTACACCGGGATAAGGAGTGTCTCTGTTTTAAAGAGCGTACCGTCCATATCAAAGATCATCGCTTCGGGCTTGGTCAATTGAGTGATTTCCATGTCAGCGTTCCTTCCTGTCGTTGTAATAGCCCCATGATATTCTATAGAGAAGGGCTTGTAAACCCCGTTTAACTATAAGTTTCCTGCTTAGAAAAAAGTCCAGCGCATATCCTATCTGTGGAGAAATGGAGCTAATAATTCAAGCCTTACAAGTAAAGGCTAATATTGCTCAATACAGGAGCTTGTTGATGAACAAATGATTAATAGTAAATGGAAAAAAGGAGCATGAGCAATGACTGATTGTTTTTGCCAGGCTGGATATGATTATGAAGATGACTAATAAAATTGCTGCAATCCTGTTTATCCTCTTTCTGGCCTTGTTTTCTTATTTACCGGAAATCACTGCCGCTTCCGATGACAAGCAGGAAGATGAAGTTCGGGTCTTTCTAAACAAGCTTTACAAGCTGAGATCCAATGTCCTCGTCAACCGCAACTCGAAGCCACTAGAGAGCCTTTATCTCAGCGGCTCCAAGACTAGCAACCACGCTTACCTCCATGAAGAGAATCGAACGAATTACCTTAATGAATGGGCAGCTAAGAGAGCCATCAAGCTGGTCAAGGCCGATAGCGATATTCGCATTGTTCGCCTGAAAATGTCCAATGATACGGCTAAGGTATCGTTGGTACAATCGCTGAAGGTGGATTATACCTATTTGAATAAACGTGTGCCTATTCAGTCGTTCGGTATCGGAACCGAGCATTTTATCACATTAAAAAAGCATAGCGATGAATGGAAAGTCCATAAAGAATGGTATTTGGATCCCCTGGACGAAAATCCAAATAAAATAGCGGCAACGGAGAACGGCCTGGCACCATCAGTCAGCTATGAACAGAAATTAGTGGATGGCAAAAAATATCGCCGTGCCCGCGCCGTAGAATACGCTAATAAATATGCAGGTACAGCCTGGGGTGCAGGTAATAACCATCGGTATAACCGTAAGTATGCCGATTATTCCGGCCGGGGAGGAGATTGTACGAATTTCGCTTCCCAAGTCGTTGGGGATGAGGAGGAAGGCGGAGGATTGCCGAAGACCGGGGCCTGGCGTTATTTCTCCAGGAAGGGGGGAAGCGAAGCCTGGATTCGAACGGATTCCTTCTATAACTTCATCCTTTATTCTGGATACGGAAAGTTGTTGGCCAGAGGCCATTTCCGGGATATCGTTGCTCCGTCGGCCAAGTATCCGGCTGGAGCCCTCTCACAGATTCATCCAGGCGATTTGATCGGTTATATTATTAGCGGCAACGATGTCGATCATTTCTCGGTTGTAGTAGGGTTTGATGAATACGGCTATCCGCTCGTGAATTCCCACTCCGCAGATCGTTACCGGGTTCCCTTCGACCTGGGATGGGATCAGCATACCAAATACTTGCTGGTGCACATTAAGGACTGATGAAGGCTGCGGGATTACCAGCTTGTCAGCATAACTGTCATTTAACGTCATACAATGAACTTGAAGATATTGACGTTTATGCCGGAGGACATATGAAGGTATCCCGCCTATTAAAGCAATCAGCAATTAGGGCCGGGGCGATGTCGATCGTTAAGCTGCTCGGCTTAGTCGGTCGCGTCGTCTTGACCAGACTCGTAGGTGCCGAAGGAATCGGATTGTACCAGATCGCATATTCTTTTTATGGTCTGTTGCTTATGATTTCTGGAGGTTTGCCAACAGCCTTGGCCATTATTACAGCAAAAAAGCCATGGCTCGGCTGGCATTTTTTTAAATGGATATCCCTTTTTCTAGTTGTGCTTGGAGGCTTTTTTAGCATGATCGTCTTCTGGAATTCATCCGTGATATCCAATGCAATGGGGAATCCCGACTTGCAATATGCTTTACGCAGCCTAGCACCGGCTATTTTTGCCGCGCCTCTCCTAGGTTTGTTGAGAGGTTATTTGCAGGGGCTGGAACGATTCAACATTATCGCCTTATCTGAATTAACGGAGCAGGGCAGCCGAATATTATTCATGCTGCTTATTGTCGGACATCTGTTGTCCCATGGGATCCATGTAGCCGTCGGCGGAGGAGTGCTTGCCGCTTTTATCGGTGTACTCGTATCCTTCGCGCTGCTAACGATATATATTTCTGCGGATCAACGAAAGAACCCGATAGCCCCAGTTTCCTTATCCAAGCTGCCTTTTGCCTGGTTATTCAAAGCATCCTTCATTATTTCACTGACTCGGCTGCTGATTCCCGCCTCCGATTTCATTGATGCAATACTCATCCCCGGCAGACTGGTAGCCGCTGGTCATGATACTTCCCAAGCTACTGCGATGTACGGGGTAATTACCGGAATGGCCGCGATTATGGCTTATACTCCAACGCTCGTCACCCAAGCACTTAGTCACACGGTAACGATCCGTCTGGCCAGCTATTGGCAGCGCAAGCTCGTTTTCCAGTTCCATAAGCTGCTCTCTCTATCGCTTAAGGCAGCCTGGCTATGGGGGCTATCGGCGGCTGTATACTTATTCGTTTACGCTCCTGAGCTGTCCGTATTTATTTTCAACACTCCCGAGGCCGCAAAACCCATTCAATATTTAGCCCTACTACCCGTCATTGTCGGTTTTCGGGAATTATCGACGAGCATTTTATGGTCTCAGGACATCAAAAAAATGACCTTCTTCGGCCTATTAACTGGCATAAGCTGTTCAGTTGTTATTCAATATATAGTCATCGCAATTCCTGGCTGGGGTTACATCGGGGCTGCACTTGGAATACTGGCCATGGAAATAATATCCTCCCTTTGGAATTTGTACGCAATGAAAATTCGCATAACCCAGGTGCTCAAGCTGCTCCCGTCCCTCCTTTTTGATGCGATGATATTGATCGGTTCGATGATCCTGGTCAACATATTGTCCAGGCCATGGATTGACGGCCCCAAGAGTATTTTCGGCTTCCTGCTGGAGACCGCCTTATTCTTCTCAGTGGTCGGCGCTTTCCTGTATACCCGCTTCAAAGGGAATTTGTCAACGGGATAGCATCGGCAAGGTTATTCCATATGCGAGCTCTTGTCATAAAGCGATTCCTTCGCTTGCTCGATCTCCTCTTCCGACACCGTGCCGACAATGAATTGTTTACGCGGCATGTTATGCATATCTCGAGCCGTCACATGGGCGATGACATTGTATACTCCATCTTTGTCGAAAGTTCTTTCGATACCATAAACTCCATTTCCCGTATGCGTGCCTTCCAGCATCTCGTGATGCTCGTCCCCGCTATACCATACTTCGAAAATTACGGACTTGGCGTCCGTCACTTCTTCTCCGCCCTGAGTAACCTTGGCTTGGATCGACACGGGCTCCCCCAGCTTTAACTCCTGAGGCTCACTCTGAATTTGCACCTCGATAATTTCCGGAATCTCATTCGCTAGTCCTGCCTGGCTGCTTGTGGATGAGCACCCTGCCAAAATAGCGATCATAAGCACTAGCAAAGCTGCCGCCCATTTCTTCATATTAGACTGAACCCCTTTTCTCTAAAATAAGTTACCAATTCCATGGTCCTTTTACTATTCCCAACCTAATGAATAAAGCATCCGCTAAACTCATTTTTTGGCTCATTAACGAATCTGTCGTACACTTTGCTTCTGCTTCATATTGAAGTTCTCTTGCCTTGCTAAGTGTAGATTCTGCAATGTTGTTCGTCACCTGGGCTTCATTAAAGCAAGGCGGTGACACATAAACATGCAGAGAATGATCCAGAATCATTCGCGTTTGTCCAGATGGGCTAGCATTGATCGGGATAAAGAATAGACTTAATAGAATAAGTGCAACCAATGCCACCGCTATACTTGTCTTTTTTATAGCTACTCCCTCCCTTACTGGCAGTATATCTCATAATTATGAGGCAAAAATGATAAATTAGGGATATTCGCGCCCTTAAATTGTTAACATTTTGTGAATTTGATGAAAACACTGCTGATTTTCGGCGTGCGCTGCAACAAATATCATTGTAACGATTTGATTTCAAATAATAAAGCGAGGATCGACACCGGCATAGCGGCATAATCCTCGCTTTGGAAGCATCCAGGTTTTACGTACTTAGCTAATATTTAAAATGACCAATGGTCTCCTGCAGCTCCATCGCCATCTCCGATAAGACTTGGGCGGAGGATGAGATTTGCTCCATTGCCGCAAGTTGTTCCTCGGAGGAAGCAGCGACCTCTTGCGAAGCGGAGGCATTCCCTGTAGCGATCATCGAAAGTTCGTTCGCCGTCGCTACGATCTGCTGCACACTGGCCGATATTTGCTGTGCTGTTGCGGCAATCTCGGTGATTTGCGGTGTCGTCTCGCGAATCCCTCCCATTGCCTGCTCCAGCCGCTGCATTGTAATCACGGAAATGTTAAGCCCTTCCTCCACCTCTGAAGTCACACGGGTCATCGTCTGCACCGATTGCTCCGCGTCCTGTTGAACTCCCTCAATCAGCGCTGTGATTTGCAACGCCGATTGCTCGGACTGCTCCGCCAGCTTCCGAACCTCGCTGGCAACAACCGCGAAGCCACGACCCTGTTCTCCTGCCCGGGCAGCTTCTATCGCTGCATTCAAAGCAAGTAAATTCGTCTGGCCGGCAATATCCCCGATCAGCTTCGTTATTTCGCCGATTTCGCGGGTACGCTCATGGAGTGAGCGGATCATCCCATTCGACTGCTCGACCGATTGATAAATAGAGCCCATCTGATTGCCTGCCTGCTCGACCGAGCGGCTGCCCTCCTCCGCTTGAGACGAGGACATTTTCGCTAAATCGGCTACCGCGCTTGATCGCTCGGCAATCAGCGCAACTCCTTGGGCAATCTCAGCCAGAGCTGCCGTATTCTGCTCGAGTCCCAATGTTTGTCGCTCGGCTCCGCCAGCAATGTCCTGTACCGCTTGCGCAATATGGTGGCTCGTCTCAGCCGTCTGTTCCGAGCTGGAGGTCAGTTCGCCGGATGAGCGGGCAACCTGCTCTGCGCCATCCCCTACTTTTCCGATCAAATTACGAAGATACTGCTGCATCACTTGAAAGGCCGCGGCCAACTCGCCAATCTCGTCACTGGATGTGACCTGAATTTCCTGAGTCAAATCCCCTTCGCTTACGCTTTGAGCCTGCTCTCTCAGGCTGCGAATCGGCCTGATGATCGATTGAATCATGAAATAGATAAAGACGAATCCAATAAGTAAACAAACGGCTACCGTCAAAATCGTTCTATACAAAATCGGTTTTGCCGCCTGATCGACCTCAGCTAAATAGATCGCTCCCCCGAGCTTCCATCCGGTCAGTTCATTGGTTATGTAGGTTATATATTGTTGTCTGCCTTCAGATACAAAGGTATATTCGCCATACTCCTTTTCATACATATTCTGTTCGGCAGACAACGCTTTCTCCCCTGCGGCATGAATCGGATGAACGATATAGTTTTGATCGTCGTCCAGAAGAATCGCATAGCCTTCCTTACCCACTTTGATCCCTCTGAAAATATCCCTGATATGATCCAGTTTCAAATCGATTCCGACAACTCCAGAGCCATCGGGGGTAGCCATGGACACCGATATCGTAATGTCTTTGATCTCATCAGCAGATACATACGGTCGGCTGACTATGGCCTTTCCAGGCTCTTTGATGGCCTCCTCATACCATGCTCTTGTGCGAGGATCAAAGCCATCTGGCACCTGAGGCTCCGGTACAATCAGAAATTGGCCATCCTTCGTTCCGTAATAAATGAGGCTGGCTTCGGGATTAAGAGCGGTATACTGCTCGAAAGACAATGCTGTATCTTTAAGCTTTCCTCCATCAAGCAAATTTCCATGCAGTTTTTCCGCGAAGATCTGCACATCGTGCACCTTCGACTGGACCAGATCGTTTACAATCGAATCTGCAAGCTGAATAGATACCGTCGCACTCTGTGTAATTTGCTCTCGAATGCCAATTTTGGCGCTTTGAGCGGCCAAAGCACCAATCACTAAAGAAGGGATGATAAGTATGAGGCCAATAGATATAAACAGCTTAACCTTAAAATTTCCGGCAATTTTGTTTATTAACACTCTGATTGTTTCTATTTGACTGCAGCTCCGTTTCCTAGAATTTTTTTGCTGTCTTTACTTATGTACATCACCAGGTACAAAGAGGCCAACCTTCTGATCAAGCTATGTAGAAATGCAGACCATGCCTCCTTTCCATCAGGGGCTATTAGAAAGCTCAAAACAACTGATTCTAGTGTACTAGAACCCAGTCTTATGCCAGCAGCCCCTACGCTAATCGCGAAGGGGCACTGTATTACTGAGATATTATAGATGAACAGAACTAGATAGGCAATGACTACCATAGCTTAAGACCTATTTCAATCTACGGCGGCAGATCTTTATAGCTCTTCTCCATTCGTTGCTATAACTTTCTTATACCACTCGAAGGAATCTTTACGGGAGCGCTTCAGCGTTCCATTCCCATCATCGTCTTGATCCACATAAATGAAGCCATAGCGTTTGGACATTTCGGACGTAGACATACTGATGAGATCAATCGGACCCCAGCTCGTATAGCCCATCAGCTCAACTCCGTCCTTAATCGCCTCTTTCATTTGCACAATATGCTGCCTTAAATAGTTGATTCGGTATGTGTCATGAATCGAACCGTCCTCTTCCACATGATCATAAGCCCCAAGACCGTTCTCCACGATGAATAGCGGCTTCTGATAACGGTCGAACATCGTATTCAGCGCCACTCGAAGTCCAATCGGGTCGATCTGCCAGCCCCACTCGGAGGCTTCCAGGTAAGGATTCTTCACCCCGCCAAACAAATTGCCACTCACACTTTCGTTTTCCGAGGAGTCTGAAACCGTTAGGCTCATGTAGTAGCTGAAGGATATATAATCCACGGTATACCGTTTCAGAATATCATCATCGCCTGGCTCCTTGTGGAGAACAATTTGATTCTCCTCAAAGAAACGATCCATATACTTCGGATATTCTCCACGGGCATGCACGTCGGTGTAGAACAGATTCATCTGGTTCTCCTGCTGTGCCTTGAGTACATCCTCCGGCCTACAGGAATACGGGTAAGTTTCCATCCGAGCCAGCATACAGCCGATTTGTGCTCCAGGAATAATTTCGCGGCAAAGCTTCGTAGCCAGCGCACTCGCCACAAACTGGTGATGCAGCGCCTGATAAATCGTCTGCAGCTTGTTCTCTGCACGATCGATGACAACCCCACCGCCAGTGAACGGACTGACTGGCATCATGTTGATTTCATTAAAGGTCAGCCAATATTTCACTTTATCCTTATAGCGTCTAAACACCGTCTCCGCATATTTCGTGAAGCAGCCGATCACTTCACGGCCTGCCCAGCCATTATATTTCTGCGTTAGACCAAGCGGAGTCTCATAATGAGCCAACGTGACTAACGGCTGTATGCCATATTTATGCAGTTCGTCAAAGACATTATCGTAGAACTGCAGCCCCGCTTCATTCGGCTCGGCGTCATCGCCGTTCGGAAAAATACGCGCCCAGTTGATGGAAATTCGGAAAATTTTGAAGCCCATTTCCGCAAACAAAGCGATATCTTCCTTGTAGCGATGGTAGAAATCAATGCCGTCCCGCTTCGGAAAACGCGCATCGACCTTTCCCGCAAGAACGCGCTCGATTTGCTCCGACGTAATTTCGATCGCATGGCCGCCAGTGCGCTGCTCCTTAGGTACAAAAGCAACCATATCCGCGCTGGACAAGCCTTTGCCATCTATATTATAAGCCCCTTCAATCTGATTGGCCGCCGTAGCACCACCCCATAGAAAATCGTCTGGAAAACCCTTCATATTTTTAGCCATCATAATCCTCCTACGTAAAGTGATAAATTTAAATTACAACTGTCAATAAATAGTCGTTATGCTTTACTTCCGCACTGTCCGTCTTTAGCACGTCCAGGTAACTAGCCGAGTTCGTAACGATGATCGGAGTCGCCGTGACGAAGCCGGCGGCCCTAATCTGCTCCACATCAAAATTAAGCAGCAGATCCCCTTGCTTGACGAGGTCGCCTTCCTTCACCTGTTTGTCGAAAAACTGTCCTTTTAGCTTAACCGTATTTACCCCCACATGAATAAGCAATTCAGTTCCTTCATCGGACGTAATGCCGATTGCATGACCGGTTGGAAATACAGTTGTCACAGTTCCTTTGACAGGCGATGTCAGCCTTCCCACTGACGGTTCGATCACGATTCCTTTTCCCATGGCTCCAGATGCGAACGCCTCGTCAGGCAGTTGTTCCAGGGGCATGATCTTGCCCTCTAGCGGGCTAACGATAATCTCCTTCTCTACCAGGCTTCCCGCTGTGGCCGTGGCTGCTGCTGCGTTCCCGGAGGCAGGATCGCTCGGAGCGTTGACGTTCGCCTCAGCTTCATCTTTAAATCCAAGGGTCATTACGAGCAAGGCTGCGAGGACAAAAGATACAGCCATCCCAAGGATCGTTGCACCAAAGCCCGGGCCGATAAACGTAGGGATAGTAAGCAGGCTCGGTACAGAGAATTCATAGCCGGCTCCGCCGCCGACCCCGATAATCGCACTGCCGACCGCACCAGAAATACAAGCATATATAAATGGTTTTTTAAATTTCAAGGTAATCCCGTAAATCAATGGCTCAGTAATACCGAACACGCCGGCAATTGTAGAGGAGCCCGCCAGAGCTTTCGTTTGCTTGTTTCTTGTTTTTAACAACACGCCAAGGCCGGCCCCCGCCTGTGCAAGCACGGCTGCAGCCACCATGGGCAGCATCGTATCATAGCCTAACGTTGTCACATTATTCAGCATGATCGGCACTAGTCCCCAATGTACGCCGAAGATAACGAATACCTGCCAGAACGCTCCGACGATGACGCCCGCGATGATCGGACTCAAATTATAAGCCCATGTATAAACGGAAGCCAGGGCTTGGCTAATCGTGTTGCCGATAGGGCCGAAAACCAGGAAGGTTAGCGGCACTATAATGACTAGCGCCAGCATTGGAACGAGTATATTTCTGACCGATTCATGGATGACCGAGCGCAGCAGCTTCTCTACATATGATTGAATCCAGACGGCCAATATAATCGGAATTACACTCGACGCATAACTCATCAGTGTGACCGGAATTCCTAAAAATGAAATTTGCGCCCCCTCGGTAAACGCGGTGATCATCGTCGGGTAGACCAGGGCACCGGCGATAGCGACGGCCACGAACGGATTGGCTTTAAATTTGCGTGCCGAAGTAAAGCCCAGCAGAATCGGCAGGAAATAGAACGTACTGTCTGCAGCAGCATTCAAAATCATATAGGTTCCGGTAGTAATATCCAACCAGCCCAGCTTAACGAACAGCGCTAGTAATCCTTTCAGTAACCCGGCACCGGCAAATGCTCCAAGAAGCGGCGAGAAGATACCCGAAATCAGGTCAATGGCCTTACCGAGAATCTTGCCGCTTGTCCCCCCTTCGTCCTTGCCATTCTTATCGGCATCCTCAAGAGCGGTTTCCTTTATGATCTTCGCATATACTTGGTCTACATTGTTACCAATAACAACTTGAAACTGACCAGCGCTCTCGACAACCGTAATAACACCCGGCGTTTTTTCCAAAGCGGCCTTATTTGCCTTGGACTGATCCTTTAACTTGAATCTCAGCCTGGTAGCACAGTGTACAAGGGAAATTATGTTCGATTCCCCACCAACGTAATTAATGATTTGTTTGGACAAATCCTGATTACTCATGGTCAAAACCCCTCTACTTGGTTGATGTGAACTTTAGCAATAGGTATAGTAAGATGCGCTAGCATTTCACCCTACTTCACCTAGTAAAAAGAAAAACCTGAACTCAGGGCAAAACCAACGTCAAAAGCACGTTCATTTTGCCATCAGTTCAGGTTTTGCCTGCATGACCAGTAACACCCTGTAACGATGGATCATTATCTTATTCTATTCTTCAAAGCTGTTGCGTTCCGTCACTCGCTGAATGTGAATCGTCAGGTACACATATTCGTCTTTGCTTAAGGACTGCCCATAAGTGTTCTGCAAATAATCATTAATCTTGCCCGCACATTCAAATGCCTTGGTATACGTTTTCTTGACCTGGTTATACAAAAAATCCTCCCCGCTATTATGGCTTTCCTTCCGCAGTACCCGCATGGCGAAATACTGCAAATGCGTTAGGAACCTCGAGTAATTCAGCGACGTTTCATCGAGAACGAGATTGTAGTGATAAGTCACGATATTGAGGATATTCTGGACGATTTCGGTCATTTTCATCGTAGATTTCATTTCAGTGCCGTCCATGCGGGCATTTACAAGGTGAAGAGCGATAAAGCCTGCTTCATCCTCCCCAAGAGCATGTCCCGTGCTTCGCTCAATAATTTGAAGCACATCCAATCCAATCTGAAACTCCTTCTTATAAAAACGCTGGATTTCGAAGAGCATGGCGTTCTTGATGCCTAATCCCTTCTCATGCCGCTGAATTGCGAAATGAATATGATCCGTCAAGGTCAAGTAAATATTGTCGCTGAGCGTCGTTTTCAGCACCTCATTTGCATGGGTTACAATTTCATTTACCAGTTCAAGATGAGATTCCGGGATATCATTGAGCAGTTCTGTAAGCTTTGCGGTCAGCTCATTGGTGCTCATCATGAATATTTTGTCGACTTTCTCCTGATCGACGGCATCCCCCGCCACTTTGTTAAAAGAAATGCCCCTTCCCATCACAATGATCTCTTTGCCTTTTGCGTTCTTGGTTAGAAGAACATTGTTGTTCAGGATCTTCTCAATGATCATTCGTGGCTCGCCTCCAGGTTAAATATAGAAATAAAAAATGCCCAAGTTAATCAATATCATTCAAGTGAATGAAATACAATTAACTTAGGCATTGCCCGCTTTACCGGTCACAATCCTTATATGTTTCCTATTCTAGCATAAAAAAAAGCGATTACAAGCCCTTTTTTATTTTGATAGTTAGCAAGCATCAACACAAAATACAAGGCTGCTCTTTATCCCATATGCTGAAGCTCTACGATCGTGTAATTATTTTCTGTAGAAATCCGAAAAGCCCAGTTCATCTCTTTTGCTCTTTCCTGCAGGATGAGGAGGCCGTAGCTGTCTTTCAATTGATAAGGATCCTCCTTAAAGCCTATGCCATTATCCTTGATTACCACGATCCAGCCCGAATGGCTGGCGAGCCGTTCGCCCTTGATCCATCCCCTCGTGGCCTGAGCGTGCTTCTGGATGTTGACGACCGCTTCCCGTATGCTGGCTAGAAGCTCCACCTTTTCTTTCGGGCTTAACAGCTCATCGGGTATGCTCCACTCCACTTCAATCGGAACGAGAACCTCCTCGGCAATTTGCTTCACCTTTTTATCCAACGTTTCCCTCTGGGGTACCATTGTCTCCGATGCAGCGGCATACCTTAAATTTGCTATCGCCTGACGAGCGTAACGGTTCACCTCATGCACTGTTTTGCGAATTTGGAAAATATCCTGATCATACTTTGCCTGATCTGACGTAAATTCCAAGCGATCCACCTTAACGGATAATAAAAACACGGATTGAGCGATGCCGTCATGCAATTCTTTGGCCAAATGCTCCCTTGCCTCCAGCGCCACTTTGGCGGCCCGTTCCGCTTGAAGCTCCTGCTGGATTTTCTCCAGCATCTGAAACAGCCTGTTGAGCAGTGTCACACTTACAAGGTATACCAGAACCGGCGTCAGCCAGTTGCCTAAATCCATCGAGATATAAGGAAGCAGAAACTGATGCCGGACATATTCCCATATTCCAACAGTGATCGTCGGGATGAACAAAATCATCCATTTGATTTGTTTATAACTCACGGAAGATACCTCTCTCGCTTTGCACAATTGAAATTATTGAAAAGCCCGCAGCAGATAATCAAAGCATGGCTTTAATCATCTGCTGCGGCTTGAATGTAGCTTTGAAGCTGTTCGCTGCTCGTAATTTCGCCGACGACGGATTGATGCAGGTTGCCTTTTTTATCGATAATGTAAGTGACTGGAAGACCCACAATTCCGTATAATCGGGACACTTTGCCCGTAACGTCAATCATGACCGGAAATTCAAACTGATGCGCGGATAAAAATTCATTCACGGTTCCTTTCGATTCCCCTGCATTGACAAATAAGGTAGCCACATCCGATTGATTCGATTGAAACACCTCATTAATGAGGGGCATCTCCTTCACGCAGGGCTCACACCAGGAGGCCCAAAAATTAAGCACGACCACTTTTCCCTTGTAATCGGATAAGGAGACCTGGTCGCCGTGCGTATTCGTCACTTCAAAGTTCGGGGCAGCTTCGCCGATCGCGAGTCTTGCCTTCTGCTGCTTGTCATCATCTTGATTGGACGAATAGATAATCCATACGATGGCCCCTACAGCAAACAAACCTAATAATAGCGTTAGTACGGAGCTTATCCGCAGCCCCTTTTTTTCCGGTTTACTCATTTGAATTCACCTGTTGTAGAGGCTATCCCCAAGCTTTGCCGAAACGCCGCGTGAAGCGGGTAAGCACCGTACTGCTGGCGAAAATGCTCTACCGTCCCTTCTCCATAATTGCGGCCGTTATTCAAAAAAACCACGTAATCGGCAACCTCCTCGGCAATATCCAGCTGGTGCGTGGAAAAAAGCACCGTATGGCCTTCGCGCCGAATATTTTGCAATAAGCGAACAAATTCATTCATCCAGTATGGATCAAGCCCATTCGTCGGCTCATCCATAATTAACAATGGCGGTTTGCCCAGCATCGCTTGGGCGAATAATATACGCTGCCGCATTCCTTTGGAAAAGGTGTGCACCTGCTTATTCCGCTTGTCCTCCAAGCCTACGATCTCAAGTACTTCGTCTACTCGGCTCAGAGGAACCCGGCGCAATGCGGCCCAGAAGGACAAGGCCTCAGCGGCCGTCAGGCCATGCGAAAAACGAAAATCATCCGGCATATATCCGATTTGCTGCGAGAATGGCTTTCTGTCTTTTTTCCACTGCAGCCCGCCTACGGTAATCTTCCCGGCCGTTGGCTGCATGATTCCGGCGATCATGCGCAGAACCGTGCTTTTTCCTGCTCCGTTTCCGCCGCACAGGCCAACGATGCTGCCCGCCCCGATATTCAAATTGATATTCTCCACGAGCTTCTGCTTTTTAATCACTTTATCAACGCCAACGACCTGTACAAATGGATCAGCCACGAGATCGTCCCCTTTCCCAAATCCAATATACCCCTGTAATGGAGATACCGACCCATGCCAAGCATACTACAAAAAACAGCAGGCTGCCGCCAGGCTGTTGGATCCAGGTTACCCACTCATAATACTCCGGCCCGAGCACAGAGCCCCCGCCGAGCTTAATAACGACAAACAAGCGCACCAGCTCCGCCGGATTCAGGAATGTCAAGGCGATCAGCACCGGTTTAATCCATAAATAAGGCAGCAGACCAAGTACAGAGATAAGTATCGTCGTCCAGCCGATCACCGCAAAAAACCAAATCATCACGGAGAACGTCAATGCCTGCCAACGGTTTTTGGATAGAGAACCGACAAACAAAGCGACAGCCAAAAACAACAGCACTAAACCGCAGGAGAATGCAAGAAATAGCAAGTAAGCACTAAGCTCAAACGCTGTTCCCGTCAAGACTGAAATTAAGCCCATCAAGCCGTAGCCAAAGGAGACAATGGTCAATAAAACAACAGACAATCCTACATATTTACCAATGATAAAAGACATCGTGCCGAGCGGATACGTCGCTAACAGCTGCCAGCTTCCCTCCTCCTTCTCCCCCGTCAGGGAAAAGGAGCCGAGAAACAATGTCATTAGCGGCAGCAAATATAGTATCAGGCTTAGCATTGAGCCGGTTATTGCGGAATACCCGCTGACGACGTTCTGTGAGTTTACGAGCAGCAGGCTTATACTGAATACTGAAAACAGAATGAGAAAAGAATAGGCCCACGGATTGCGGAGCCCTATTTTGATTTCTCTTTTTGCGACTTGAAGCGTATCCGTCATCTTTATATCCTCGTCTTCTATTGCTGACTGCTATCGTCATGGGCATCGTCATGCTCATGTCCATGCTCGTCGCTAGGTTCGTTCTCGTGATGATCGTCACCATGAGCCCCATGCTCTCCGTGATCATGGCCATCACCATGCATCATATTTTGACTTTGCTGCCAAGCGTGATTCGCCAACTCATCTGCACTAAGGATTTGCCCCACACCCTGTTCCTCTACAAAAGCCTCGGCGGATGATTTATCTTTAAAGCTAACCATGCCATAGGCCATCGGCGTGCGGATCGAAGCGTCGTAGACATAAGTTGCCTTGCTAACCTCAATCCATCCCTTGTCGTTATAGTCGCGGACATAGTCCTTGCCGATATCATCCGTACCGTTCTCCTTCTTCCAAACGTACATGCAGCCAAGATCGTCGAATTTCAGGCTTTTGCCGTCCTTCGTCACGATTTGCGTGGCAAAGGCGTCATCCTTTACCTGCATATTGCATACAACGCAGACATCTACATCTTCATTAATGGCCTGTGCCGCGTATTTATCCCCACCACAGCCTGCCAGTAATGTGAATGTAAGTACAAGAATCAATGCTAATGACCATTTTTTCATGATTTGGATACCCCCGAATAAAGTATAGTTATGATTGCTGTAGCAAGCAGCATCGATGCAATGATCAAAATAAACGTTTGATCGGAAATGACCGGTTTAGCCTCCGTATCGCCGGATAGCAATGGCAGCATGGCCGAGACCGCATTCAGCTTCATCTGCGGTGCACTGTCCGTCGCCCAGCGCTCCTGGCGATCCGTATACATATCGCTCAGAAACGTCATGCCCGGCGACTGAAAAAATAGCTGAAAAGCCGGAGTCTTCGCAACTAGCTCTTGATAGAAAGGATTTATCGCATACGGAATTTCACTGATCCCGTCATGATTCATATCCAAGCCTTGCGCTGAATCCCAATAGTTTCCCATCATTTCATTGTTTCTGCTGTCGGTCGCTTCAGCCTCGATCACATTGGCCACGAAATCATTGGCCTCGATTTTGTTGCCTTCGGCCTGCTTGAATTGAATGCCGATGAAATTTCTGAGGATCGAATTTCCGGTCAATTGATTATCCTTCGACAATTCAACATATAGACCTACTCTGTTGCCTTCGAGGACATTTCCCTCAATGATCGAATTTTGCACATCGAATAATAGAATGCCTTGCGAGTTCACATTCTGGCTTTGCTTCATAAATGAATTGTTAAACACCTGTACGTCTCTTACACCCATAATCATGGCGCCCGTAACATTGAACTCGCCGCGATTGCTATGGATTCGCGTGTCCTCTACATACATGCAGTGAATGCCGTATCGCGAGCCGTACAACCGATTATTCTCTACATTCTGCCCATTGCTGTTCTCTAAGTAAATGCCATCCCGCATGCCGGCGATCGTATTTTGCTCGATTCGATTCTGATGCGAATTGTACAGGTCGATGCCGTTCCCCTTCTGACTCAGCTTCGTGTCTTGATTACTCGCTGCACGCAGCCATGAGATTTCGTTGTTCTGAATGAGAGCATAATCTGCGTCACGCAGCAAAATGCCGAAGCCGGCGGTTTTGATTCTCAACTCCTCGAGAACGGTGTGATCCGCATGAACGGCGACGGCCGCCAATTCTTCGCCTGCCGTATTCTGTAAAATATTCACTCCCCGCAGGACTACGCCCGATGCCTCAATCCGGATGGCTGACCCTGCAGTCTCATTGAGCAGGATCGCTGTTCCGCCGCCTTCGATCGTCAGCTTCTTGCGAATAGCGACAGGGCCTGCATACTTCTCTTCAGTCAGTATGAGCGTATCTCCCGGCTCCGCCTCATCCACCAATTGCTGAAGGGACGGAAGGCGCGAGGAAGATGCTCTATCCTCTTCTGCCGCAGATTCTGCGAAAATAGGAGAAGCAGCACCTGCTAATGCTAGATTCAGCAGTAATCCCCCGATAAGGACAAGAAATACTACAACTCCTTTGCTTCTCATAAACTTATTTCTAATGCCCCCTTTTGTATCGCTTAGCGCCAGACGAACTCTTTAAGAAAAATGATAAGCTATAACATTTCTCACTAACATAGCCCATTGGAGTCCCTTTTATCGAATTCTGGCGTTATTTTATGTCATTTCTATGACATTCTCTTTTACATGTATCAAGACTACAGCTAATGAATCAAAAAAAATGCCCATACAAAAGAAGCAGCCCAGGTTCTACTGTTATTGGATTGCAAAAAAGCAGCCCCGGCTGCCCGGAGCTGCTTATCATATCGTCTATTTACCTTTATTTTAATGCTTTGGACAGTTTTGTGAAAATAACTCCTAGTGCATATGCCCCTGCATCTGGATAACCAATGCTGCGATCACCTACGGTTCCGGCTCTTCCCATGCGGGCAGCGATAGCCTCGGTTTGCTTCGCACCATCCACAGCAGCCTCAGCAGCTTTAATAGCTGCCGTCTTGATATCGTCACCGCTTCGAGCACTCTGTTTCCAGGATTCAGCATATGGAACCAGAGCATCAATCAATGTCTTGTCTCCTACAACTGCACCTCGGCCAAACGATCTTTCACCGGTATCTTGAATCCCTTTGACCGCAGACTGCATCATGTCGGCAACTTCGTCAACGGACAGCGATTGCTTATTATTAGCATATTTACTGGCTGCTCGGAACGCAGATCCCCAAATCGGCCCGGATGCTCCTCCGCAGTGCTCCATAATAACTAATGAGCAGGCATCCAGGAAACTGCCAATATCGCTTGTACTATGGTCTAAGATATCGCTCCACTCCGCCTTTAATTGCTTGAACCCCTTGGCAACGCTCATGCCAAAATCCCCATCTCCAGCATGGGCATCCAGCTCGCAGAATGGCACTTCATTCTCAATAATAACTTCACTCATTTCATCAACCAAATATACGATATTGTGCAGGGACAACTGATTATGTTCAACAATTGCGCTCGATGGATGTGTCTCGTTCTTGTAAGATACAAGCTGGTTGACCTTTTGAATATGCTCAACTTCTGTGTAGTTCACTGCTGAAAAAGGCTCCTGAATCACAAGCGCGGGTGTATGGCATGGTTCAGACAGCCATTTCTTAAGCGTAGAATCAAGCTTCAGGATCGTAACCGATGCTCCGGCCATATCGATACTGGTCATGTAATTGCCTACAAAGCCCTTATAAACCTTTTTATTCCTGGCCACTAATTCACGAGTTACCGAGTTGTTCAGCAAGTACAATTCTTGTAATGGTGTGCCGCCGAATCCATTGATCAACACCGCTACTTCTTGCTCCGCGTCATCCATCTGCAAGCTGTCCAACAGGGACGTCACCATCCGATGGGCTAATTCATCTGCTGATACAGCACTCTCTCTTTGAATACCAGGTTCGCCATGAATGCCAACACCATATTCCATTTCATAATCAGCAATCTGAAACGTTGGCGTTCCCTTGGCAGGAACGGTGCATGAAGTCAGAGCAAAGCCGATACTTCGGGTGTTTGCGATAGCATGCTCAGCCACTTCCTTAACTTCACGCAAGGATAACCCGGCTTCTGCAGCGGCTCCCGCAATTTTATGAACTAGAACCGTACCAGCTACACCTCTTTTTCCTACGGTATAAAGACTGTCCTCTACGGCAATATCATCATTGACAATCACAAAATCAACTTCAATGCCATCTTCACGGGCAAGGTGAGCCGCATTTTTAAAATTCATCACATCTCCGCTGTAATTTTTGATGATCAACAATGTTCCTTTGCTGCTTGCAGAGTTGCGAATCGCTTGATAAACCTGAATTTGGGACGGAGAAGCAAACACATCCCCGCAAACGGCCGCATCCAGCATCCCCTTCCCTACGAAACCGGCATGTGCGGGCTCATGCCCGCTTCCGCCGCCACTGATTAATGCTACCTTATTCTTATTCATCTCTATTTTGGATATAATTTTATATTTGCTGTTAAATGCTAATTCAGGATGCGCCAGAACTATGCCGTTGCACATTTCCCGCACAAGCGTTTCAGGTTGATTGATGATTTTCTTCATCTTATCCCTCCTGACTCTTTTTAAATTCACGTCCGATCTGATCTGCAACCTTAATAGCAGCTGCTATAGACTTTTCGGTAACCACAAATGGCATCGAATGAATGGACTCCTCCGGAATGCATGCTTTTTTCCCTCATTCACAATTGTTTACAAATTTGAATGGCTTCATCCATAGTTAATTGCAGCACTAGCTTACCAAATATTTCCGATGTAATGATAATTCTATCTCATCAAGCTCTAGTTGAATGGTTCGACTTTAATTATACATGACAACGAACTTAAAAGCTCTTTTCTACCTTATTCATAACATACCTTCCTCCTTCTTCCTGGAGTACAATGCTATTTTGCATTAAAAAACCTTGACGCCTGAATGAAAGTATCATTGGCACCAAGGTTTTTTGTGGGCATAGTGTGGATTATGTTGTAATCTCGGCCTTAAATATCATTATGCTTATCGTCTGTAATCGTCAGTTCGGCCGAATTGCTCTCCTGTGAGCTGCCGCCAATCAGTATAGCCACCCGGCAAGGTTCCACGGCAAATCTCATCTCCCGGTTCCAGATGGCGAGCTCCTCCCGGCCCAAGCTAAAGCTCACCGTCCGCTGCTCGCCCGGAGGGATTTCTATTTTGCGGAAAGCTTTCAGCTCGGCTAAGCGCCGGGTAATGCCAGACTCGCGAGCCCGGATATACAATTGAACCGTTTCCGCTCCATTTCGATCCCCGACATTTTTAACACGAACCGTGGCTGTAATCCGGCTGCCTTCCTCCAGCTCTGCTGTAGTAACTTCACTCCGGGACAAGTCGACCTCCCCATACTCAAATGCCGTATAGCTTAATCCGTATCCGAAGGGATATAGTGCCGCTGATGGCATATCCACATAAACACGCGGCCGGCCCGGATCCTTCTGGTTGTAATAGACGGGAAGCTGCGCCGCCGAACGCGGCAGGGAAACCGGCAGCTTGCCGCTCGGATTCACCTTCCCGAACAGAATTTCACCGATCGCCCTTCCTCCCTCCATGCCAGGATACCAAGCGCACAGTACGGCATCGCTGATGTCCTCAATACCAGACAGTGAATGCGGCCGGCCTTGAATAATTACGGCAACTACCGGTGTGCCGGTTGCGGCAATCGCCTCTGTCAGCTGTCTCTGAATGCCGCCAAGCGTAAGCTCCGCAAGATCGACGCCTTCGCCGCAGTCCATTTCGGACGCACTGCCTTCCGAGACGATCGCTGCCCCATTGCTGTCGAAATCGCCGCCGAATTGGCGAGCGCTGCTGCCGCCGAGCACTAGTACGGCGACATCCGCGCCTTTGGCTGCCTCCACCGCTTCATCCAGGCCCGCCGTCGATGTATCGCGAATGCCGCAGCCCCAGGCGTGAACGACCTCTACGCCTTCCGGGGCGCACATGCGGATACCTTGAAGTACCGTTGTTCCGGTACCTTTACGCTGAACGCTCGTGTAATCGCCCAGCTGGTTATACAGCCGATCTGCATTAGGGCCGATTACCGCAATCCGGCGCAATGCTCCAGCTTCGCCGAGGGGCAGCAGATTGCCCTCATTCTTCAACAGCACCGCCGATTCACGCGCGACCTGTAAATTAATCTGCTTGAACTCCGGCCGGCCAACGACGGAAATCGCGCGCAGCTTCTCCGTATAAGGACGGTCGAACAGGCCAAGCCGAAACTTAAGCATCAGTACGCGGCTTACCGCCTGATTTATCAGAGCCTCTGACACAAGTCCCTGCTGAACGGCCGCTTCCAATGTAGAAAAGGATTTATCCCAAAGGCTTAAATCCACCCCGGATGATAACGCCAACGCCGCTGCAGATTCATGGCTGCCTGTCAACGTCAGCAGCCGGTCAATCGCGCAGCCATCCGCCATCACGATGCCCTCGAACTTCCATTCCTCGCGAAGAATGCCCGTGAGCAGCCCCTTATTCGCATGACAAGGAATGCCGTCGATTTCGTTATACGCTGCCATGAAGCCCGCCGCTCCAGCAGCCATCCCGGCCCTCGCTGCCGGCAGATGAATCTCGCGCAGCTCACGCTGGCCGATTGCGGCCGGCCCTGCATTGCGGCCTCCTTGCGCTGCTCCCTGTGCGCATAAATGCTTAAGAACGACGGCAACCTTATCCGGGCCTGCCAGCCCGTCCGGCCCATCTCCCTGCATCCCGCGGACGGCGGCTTCCGTGAAACGAGCGGCTAAATGCGGATCCTCGCTGAAGCATTCCTCGGAACGTCCCCAGCGGGGATCCTGCAAAATGTCCAGTGCGGATACAAGACCGATATGCGCTCCGCGGCTTCTAATCTCTGCAGCCACATTCGCGTATGCCTGCTGCATCAGCGCCGGATTCCAGGTCGAGCCTACTGCGAGATTGACCGGAAGAAGCGTCCCGTCCAAGGCCTGATGTCCGTGCGGGCATTCCTCCGATAACAAAACGGGAATGCCCAGCCGCGTGTTTTCCATGACGTACCGCTGCACCATGTTTGCTGCTTCTGCGCTTTCTGCGGCAGTGATGCCGTTTTCATAATTGACGCCCGACCAGGGGTCGCTGCGAAACAGTCCGTATAGCGCCCCCATGCCTCCCCCGAAAGCAACCTCTTGCTTAAAGGCTTCTGTAAGCGTAAATCCTTCCTCATGACGGACGTAGGCTTCCCACCCATACATCCGCTGATTTAACTGTCCCACCTTCTCCTTGAGATTCATCCGGGATAGCAAATCCTGCACCCGTTCCTCTAGCGGGACGGAGGGCATCTTGTATTTTTCCATAACGTGAGTCACCCCGCCTATGCTCTAATTTGACTTATTCGCTTCCTTGCTGGCACTAAGCCCGCGATATTCTTTTGGCGTCATGCCCGTATACGATTTAAACACAGATACGAAATATTTATACTCCTTATAGCCGACCTTATCCGAAATTTCGAACACCTTGTCATGGGTCGTGGCCAGCAGCTGTTTGGCGTGGTCAATCCTTGCCTCGTTCATGTATTCCGTGAAGCCTTTTCCCGTACTTTGCTTGAAAATATAACTGAAATAACTCGGTGTAATCTTCAGCCACGAGGCCACCTCGGAAGCCTTCAAATCCGATTGGTAATGCTCGCTCATATACTTCTTCGCCTTCTCGATAATCCAGTAGGATTTATCGATTCCCTGCTTATCGATCAGCTTCAATAATTGCTGTACCTCATCCAGCACTAAAGTTTGAAGCCCTGCATAGGAGTTATAAACATTCAGATTGGGCATAACATTATGCCCATAGTCCAAATCGGTCATTCCGCTTTGGCGAAGCCGCTGGCGCAGCAATGCAAACAGCTCCTCATAAATCTTCACAATGTCCGGCAGCAGAAAGGCCTCTTCCCGAAAATATTGAAACATCGAGGACACCAACGTCTTCAGTTCTTCCTGATCCTGCTTAAATAAGGCGGATACTATTCGCTGTACCATGCCTGCAATATCATAATCCGGCATGATCCGGTTCATTCCGATTTTGTCCCTATACTCCGGTAGAAGGAGTTGAACGCCTTCCAGCACGTAATAGGTTAAAAGAGCATTCGCTTCCGCGCAGTAGATCGACGTGTCAGCAAGATTGTCATAGGGCAATGAAGCGCCGCAATACAGGCCGGATTCCCTATGCATCGGCTCTACCACGGATGCGAGTAGTTCATCCCATGCCCTGCGTTCAAGCCGTGTATCCGATGACGCTAACGTAATCAGCAAGTTCTCTTGTCTAAAAACGGATACCAAACGCAGATCCACGCGTTGCAAACGAGCGTGAAGCGTACGAATCCAAGCATCTTGAATCGCTTTATATTGGTCAGGCGGCATAGTTCCGTAACGTTCCTGGAAGTTTTCGAGCTGCGTGGCCAAAATACGGAATTGAATCCCATGCAGTGAGGCTGGCGCCTCCTTGCTGTAACCCAATCCGTGACGAGCCATATCGAGCAGCCATAGCTTGGCCTCCTCCGACGCTCCTTCCTGTTCCCGTTGATGAATAACGGCTACGACCTTGCTCACTACCGCGGTCAATTCTTCAATATCTACCGGCTTGAGCAAATAATCGCTGACACCCAGCCGAATCGCCTGACGGGCGTATTCAAAATCCTCATAACCGCTAATCATAATGACGCGAACCCTCGGAAACCGCTGCTTCAGCTGCTCGGCAAGCTGCAGTCCATCCATGCCTTCCATCCGAATGTCGGAGAGCAGGAAATCTACATCATGCTCCTGCACAAGACGCAGCGCTTCCTTCCCGTCATACGCCTCCCCTATAACCTCCACGCCAAGCTCATCCCAATTGATCGTACAGCGAAGTCCCTCGCATATCACAGGCTCGTCATCCACAATCAGCATTCTTACCCGTCTGTCATTTGGCTTCCACTTATCGCTCATACCGCTCACCACCAAGCTTATCGGTCATTTCTCGGGGCAGTCTGAGCCGCACCCACATTCCTTTGACCGAATTATTTATGACCTCCAAACCGTAATCTTGTCCGAAAAATATCGACAGTCTTTCGTGAATGTTACTCATGGCTCCCTCCCTGCTGCCGGACTTTCCTCCGTTTTGCAGCGAGTTGCGAACCTCGTCTTCCCTGGCGGGAGCCATTCCTTTCCCGTTGTCGATCACATCGATCCAAATTTCATCCGCAGCCGTATAGCATCTCACCTTGATTTCGCCAAATTCTTTTTGACGATCAAAGCCATGCTTGATGAAATTCTCTACCAACGGCTGAATCGTCGCCTTGAGCGTGACCGCATCCTCAAGATCCGCCTCCGTATACAGGGAATATTTCAGCCTGTTTCCAAGGCGCCGCTGCTGCAAATATAAATACGATTGGGCAAATTCCAATTCCTTGCGCAGCGTTGTCTGATAACTGCCATTGTTCACACTGGAGCGAAAAAACTTCGAAAGCATCTCAATCAACTGGCTGGATTTAGACGCATTTTCCAGACGCGCCGTCCAGCGGATCATGTCAAGGGTGTTATACAAAAAGTGAGGATCCATCTGGTTCTGCATCAGCTTCAGCTCGGATTCCCTCTCACGAAGCTCCAGCTTGTATTTATGGTCAATCAGCTGCTTGATCGTGAATACCATTTCGTTAAACTTTCGGTTCAGCTCGGAAATTTCATCCTGGGAATTCACAGGTACACGGGCATTGAAATCCCCATGCATCACTCGGTTCGTTTCCTTCTTCAAACGAAGAATCGGCAGAATAATCGTATAATGAAAACCGATGAGCGCTGTCAGCCCGAGCAGTAGAATGGCGGTCAAAATAACCACCATGATCACTTTAACCGTACGGAATTCCTCTGCCACGGTCGCTTCCGGGATCATAGCGATCACTTTCCAGCCTGTATTCTCGACTCCTTTGTACAGCGCCAAATAATTCTCGCCCTGAATAGGATATGTGACGAAGCCGCTTTTGCTGGCAACCAGATTGTCCAGTAAATCTGCATCTGGAATGAAATGATCTCGCACTTGGTGCTTTGATCCGAGAACAAGCTGGCCCTGATCCCCGACAATGAAAACCGTTCCCGCTTCATCCTTGAATATTCCTTTTTCCAGCAGCTGGACGATGCTTGCCTCATCCATGCGTATCGTTAGCCTGCCTAACGGCTTCGTAATTTGACTATAGGAATTGAGAATTCGGAACATGGATATAATCCTGACATCACCGTACCAGTCGCTATCGAGGTTATACCCTTCCGTCCAGACGATGCCTCCTTTACGGGCATCGGCTTGGCGCTCCCATTTCGCCTCATCTCCGCTGAACGGTTCTCCCATTTCGATAAAGCTGCCGTTGAACCCGGATATTTCAATCGAACGGATATAGCTTCTCGACATGAGCTGAAACGTAAGAAAATCTTCGATGTTTCGCTTGAGATTCGCTCTCTGTTCACTATTCAAAGGCGGGGCAGGGCGCAGGAACGCCCGCATGTCCGGACTGAGAATAAGATAGTTCGCAATATCCTCGACCATTTTGGTCTGCTCGCCAAGCTGATTGGTCACATTATCCAAATTGCGTTTCGTAGAATTGATGAACTGCTCTCTTAAAACCTGATTGAATTTATACTGTACAACGACACCGACGCCAAAGGTAGGCAGAATGACGAAGAGCAGGAATATGACAAGCGCTTTTCGCTTTAAGCCAAAGTTGCCGAGGAATCTTCCCTTGCTTGTCCCCATAAGCTGTTCTCCTCCCTGCGCTGCCTTCGGTTGACCTTATTTTTGCTTAGCCCTTCACGGCCCCTGCCGTCATGCCATTAACCAACTGCTTCTGCAGCAGCAAATAGAAAATAATAATCGGAATCAGGGCGATCGTCAGGGCAGCCATTTGCAAAGTAAGGCTTGCCGTTTCAATGCCGACAAAGTTGGAAAGCCCGAGCGGCAGCGTCTTAAACTCCGCTGAAGTAATTAAAACGAGCGCGAACAAATATTCATTCCAATTGTAAATAAAATTCAAAATAATGACCGTAGCAAGGGCTGGCCTCGTAATCGGCAAAATGATGGACCAGAAAATTCGGTATATTCCTGCTCCATCCATCACGCCCGATTCCTCCAGGTCTTTAGGGAATCCCCTCATGAAGCCCTCCAGAATAAAGACGGTCAACGATAAATGAAAAGCTGTATATGGTAAAATCAGCGACAAATAAGTATCGATTAAATGAAGCTTCTGCATGATCAGAAAGATCGGAATCAATGTGGCATGGATCGGAACGAGCATGCCGAGCAGGAATAATCCGTAGGTTAGCCCGCGAAGCTTGAATTTAAACCGGGATAAAAAATAAGCGGCCAATGCCCCCAAAAGCACCGTAACAACCAAGGAGACGAAGGTAACGAAAATACTGTTGAAAAAATACACATCCATATTGGCTACCTTCCATGCCTGGACGTAGTTCGAGAATTGAAGATCGGTCGGGAGTGAGAACGGATTTGCCGCATACTCCTGCTCCTTCTTGAAGGAATTCACCACCATCCAAAAAAGAGGAACTATATTCATAATAGCGAACAGGCTCAAAAATGTGTATGCGAATAACTGGAACAGCCCAGACTTCTTCTTCATAGCATATGCCTCCTTTCTTTAAGCATCTTTCTCTCTGCCTAACCGATTAATCAGGGTAATAACGATGAGACTGAACAGCAATATTAGAATGGAAACGGCGCTGCCGTATCCGTAACGCATATTCATGAAAGCACTGTTATACATGTAAATCGTCATAACCTCGGTCTGATGCGCCGGACCGCCGCCCGTCAAAATCTGAATCAAGTCGAACACCCTGAAAGAATTACTGATGCTGTACACAACGCACACCATAATCGTGCTCCGAACCATTGGAATCGTAATCCGCATCGTTCGCTTGAATCCGGTCGCTCCGTCCAGTTCAGCCGCTTCATTGACTTCGTCAGGGATATTTTGCAGAGCGGCCAGAAAAATAACCATATACAACCCGCAATTTTGCCAAATATACGCGATACTGATCGAGAGCATCGACCATTTCACATCGCCAAGCCAATTCTGCTGCCAGCTCTCCAGGCCGATGATCCCCAGCAGGTTGTTCAGCATGCCGTATTCCGTGTTGTAGATCATTCCCCAGATCAGGGATACCATCACGGAGGATATGACGACAGGCATAAAGCCGATTGTCCGGAAAAATCCGGAACCTTTAAGTCCGCGGTTCAACAGAAGCGCCAGCAGCAAACCAAGCGGAAGCTGACCGATGAGACCTGTGACCATAATGATGACGTTATTTTTTACAGACAGCCAAAAGGTGTCATTGCTCAATATTTTTACGTAATTATCGATGCCGACGAACGCCATCGAGCCGATACCGTTCCAGTTCATCACGGAATAGTATAAGGACAACCCGATCGGAACGATGGCTATACCCAAGTAAATTAACAATGCCGGGAATAAACCGAAAAATATCGCCAGCTTCGTTCCTCTTAATGTTTGCATCAGGGGTTCCTCCTTTGTTCTCGTCTTGCTTTCAATCCCGATGAATGAAGAAAACCCGGGATTCGGGTTTTCTCACAACGTCGGATTTGAACGACAGAATGCTATGAAATCAAATCAATCCGCTTCTAATTCATCGTGTCAAAAGCTTCCTGAACTTCTTTGGCCAGCTCCTCAGGCGTTCCTCTACCCACGGTCAGCGCCTGCAATCCGTTTTGCAGAACATCGACCACCTGTGTCGGAATAACGCTGTCAAATACCGGAGCAGTTCCGTTGCCGGTCAATTCCAGCATTTCTTTCAAATATTTACTCGCATCTTCCGGAACGTCCACTTTCGCCGGAACTACAATTCCGTTGCGAATCAATTCTTTATATAGATCCTCGTTCACGAAGAACTTCATAAACTCTTCGGCAGCCTGCTGCTTCTTCTCATCCAATCCGCTCTTGAAGGCTATACCGTATTGAACTACGCCAGCACTTTTAACCGGATCGCCCTTGCCGCCTTCTACGCTCGGGAATAAGGCAATGCCGAACTTGTCCCCTTGATCGTTATTAATACGCACTCTTCCGTCAACCGTTGAGGAGGAAATGTGCATCGCTGCTTTTCCTTGGATGAAATAATCCTGGCCTTGTACGGAGTCCATGTTGTTGGCATCCGTATTGAAGGCTCCCAGCTTGGTCAATTCATCAATGACCGAAAGCGCTTTTACAAATTCAGGATCAGTAAACTTCGCTTTTTTCTCCAGCACGGCCGGGAGAAAATCACTGCCCGTATAACGATCACCGATGATGGAGATATAAGAAGACTGGAGCGGCCATTGCTCTTTATTTCCTAGAGAAATCGGAGTAATTCCCGCTTCCTTCAGCTTCTTCACCGCGTCGATGAATTTGTCGTAGGTATCCGGGAATTGATCGTAACCTACCTGCGCAAACATCTCTTTGTTGTAGTAAATAATATCTACGAAGGTTTGCTTCGTCGGTACGGCATACTGCTTGCCGTCGACATTAAACCCAGCCAATGCGCTATCCGGCAAGATGGAAGTCCAGTTATCCATCAAGTCATTGATCGGCTCCAATAAATTACCTGCTACTAGCGGATCCAGATCCGCCCCAGGCCATACGACGTTAATATCCGCCAAATTGTTGGCTGCCGCCAGCGTCCGCAGCTTGGTTTTGTACTGCGCTGCCGGGACACCGTCCTGTTTGATCTTGATATTCGGATGCTGCTGCTCAAACTCAGCGATCCGAGCCTTGTAGACTTCATTGTCCACGTTCGGGGAAGTCCATGGATGCATCATGTTCAAAGTAATGATCTCCGCTTCCGCCGCTCCGTTGTTGTTCTTCCCTGCCGCATTGTCCTTGCCGCAGGCCGCTGTGATCATCACGAGCATCGCGACCAGACCGAGAAGCACCGCTTTTTTGCCTTTGTTTGTTTTTCCCATAATCAACCCTCTTTTCTAATGAATGAAAAACTAGTTGCCATATAACAGACATGAGCTTTTTGTCTTTATCTGTTATACATTTAGTATAAAAGCGTTTTCATTCGGACTATATCCCATAAATCTTCGATTATATCCGATTTATTCATCTGATTTATACGAAAGCACCGGATACAGTTCAGAATTAAATATTACTCTGGTTCATTCAAAATATAATTCACCAAATCGTCCAGCGGCACTGTGGCAAGCGCGATCGCCGTATCCGTAACGCCGTAATAGATATAGAGCAAGCCATCCTTGACTACGTTGCCTGTCGGGAAAATGACGTTCGGAATTTGATAACCGAATTTTTCATAGTACGTTTCAGGCTCCATAATGAAGTTCTTCGTTCTGGCAATGATTTTCTCTGGATTATCCAAATCCAGCAGCATGGCTCCTACCCGGTAAACGACGTCATCATCCACGCCATGATAAAGCACGAGCCAACCGCGGTCGGTTTTTACCGGAGGTGTAGAGCCGCCGATTTTTCTCGATTCCCAGGCCATGTTCTCCGCCTTGGCGAGCAGCTTCGGCTCCTCCCAGTGAATCAAATCCTCCGAATATGTGATCCACATGGCCGCTTTCTCGGTGCCATACGCCTCACCCACATACTCCTCTGGACGGCGCAGCAGCACATATTTTCCGTTAATTTTCTCCGGGAAGAGAATGTTGTCACGGTCATTAATGTCCAGCGGCGTCGTATCCGCAAGAAACTCCCAATCCACGAGATTTTTGGAGGTTACAATCGAAGAGCGGGTCAACCAATGCCCTTCCTCCTCGCCCCATCCATCGGGATACTTCGGAATGGAGCGTTCCGGGATTCCCGCGCCTGTAGGATAGTAGCTCATTGCACAAGGCCGGAGTGCATAGTTCATATAAAAAGTATCGTCTATTTTCACAATCCGGGGATCCTGCACGCTTCCGTATGGAAAACCGAGCATGTCCGGGGTAACAATAGGCTCGTCCTTCACATGCGTAAAGTGTACTCCATCCTCGCTTTCCAGAAGTCCTAAAAAGTTCTTGCAAGGCGTAAGCGAGCCTGCCGTACGCTCAATCATGTAAAACTTGCCGTTGTCGATAATTACCGCGGGATTGAATACGGTGACTTTCCTCCATTCATATCCTCCCGGAACCACAATCGGGTTATTCGGATGTCTTGTAATTTTCATCGGTCTGCCTCCTTATGAAAGCCCTTTATATTTGTTTATAGTGGTATTATAGACCGGGACTACGGCACAAAATATCCCACAAACTTTCGAAAACATCTGAATAATGCGGGTATTATTTTTTGAATAGTTGCTTTATATGAGAACGCATTCAACGGCATATAAAAAAGGCTGCCCTAGCGGTGGTAAACCGCACCCAGGGGCAGCCCTTCAAATGGAGGAAAGTCAATTACACGTCATAATTCACGATATAATTTTGTAGTTCTGTATTGTAATATCCGACACTAAATTCTGTAATCTTACCGTGTTCATCATAGGAATAACGCGATCTCTTGAGCAGAGGCATTCCTTTGCCGCTGAGCTGCAAAATCTCTTCTGCCTCCGGCGGAGGAGCGGCTACTGAGAATTCATCTCGCAGCCTGTCAAGAGAAATATTGTGCTCCTCCAATAGCTCATAAAGCGATCGAGCGTTTAAATCGGAAAGCTTCAATTTGCCCAAAACCATGCTCAAATAATGCGTATAGTAAATGTAAGGCTTGTCATCAAGATAATAAACCCGCTCAAGCTTAAAGCATTGTTCACCGAACAACTCGTGCAGCTCCGTGTCAGCTTCAGTGCGGATCGCTTCTGCACGCAGCCACTTCTTTTGGATTTGATGTCCCTCTTCCACCAAAATTTCCGTGAAGTGCTTCCATTTCGACAGCTTGGAGGCGGCCTTGTTGCGAATCACCTTGGTGCCTTTTCCACTGCCTCTTTCAAGATAGCCTTCCTGAACAAGCTCCTGAATCGCGCCCCGAACGGTAATTTTACTCACGGAAAATTCCTGCTCTAATTGCGGCTCAGATGGAATATTCTCCCCTAGAGGGTAAACGCCGTGCAGGATCCGATCCTTCAAAATATTTTTAATTTGCAAATATAGCGGTTTATCCTTTCTGGACAAGCTCACTTCTTTCCACTACCTTTCTATATCGCCAACGGACTTCGTCATGGCCCGCAGAATTTCCTCTTCAGTTGCCATTGGGGTATCGCCCGATACCGTATGCGCCAGCATGCCTGCCGTCGCGGCAAAGGCGACTGTCTTCTCCGGCGGGAAGCCCTCCAGCTCGCCATGAACAATCCCGCTCGTAAAGGCGTCCCCGGCTCCTATTCTATCATAGACAGAAAACGTCAGCATATCTGAAAAAGAAAAGCTCTGATCCTTGAACAGAAAGCCGCGTAAGGAATGCGAATTGTCGCTGTGGATCGCACGATGGGTTCCCGCTATAGCCCGAATCTGGTAATGCTTCGCAACGGCTGGAATCAGCTCCTTAAGCTGCTCCTCGCGCTCTTCCTTCTCCGTCTTCATCCCCAAAGTATAGATTGCGTCTTTCTCATTCATCATGACGATGTCCGCCAATTGCAGCATCTCCTCGTAATGCGGCTTCGCCCTGGCATATCCGCCCTCGCCCCAAAGGGACGGACGGTAATTGCAATCGAAAATAACGAGACCGCCCTGCTGCTTCACTGCCCGAGCCAAAGCTTTCATATGCTGCCTTACGCCATCATTCATGGCCAGGCTAATGCCGCAGAAATGAATTGCGTCAATTGCCCGGGCAATATCGTCATAATTATACACACCAGCAGGCGCTGTATTGAAGCTGCTTTCCAAGCGATTACTATAGGTCACCCGGCTTGGCCTGACGCCGAATCCGTTCTCTAGAAAATACATGCCGATATAATTTCCCCCTCTTAAAATAAAAGAAGAGGAAATCCCTAGCTTGCGTAAATACGCTGCGGCAGCATCCCCGAGCGAATTGTCCGGCAAACGGGAGACCAGCCCCCCCGTATGTCCGAATCGAGCCAATGCCGAAGCGATATTCACCCCGGTGCCGGAAAAGGTGTACTGCAACGTGTTCCCCTGTGACAGCAGGTCATATCCGGGCACCTGCAGACGCATCATGACCTCGCCAAAAGCCGCTATCCGTTTAGGCATACCTATCAGCCAACTTCTTCATTATTGCCAGCAGCTCGCGAACATCCCCGGTATTTGTCTTTCCGGATGCTTTGTCAATAATCGAAGAGTAGACGTGTGGGATGACCTGCTGAACTCCTGCGTCCAAAGCGATCCGCAAAATAGGCTCGAAATTGTCCATATCGATGCCGCCCGTCGGTTCGAGGGCAAAGCCTTCCTCTGCGCACGCCTTAGCAACGGCGCGGAATTCTTCTTCCCGGCTCAGCCCCTCCATCGGAAAATATTTCAGAGCATTTCCGCCCATATCCCGAACGAGCGAAATCGCCGATTGAATCGGCACAATGGCCGGCTCTGTGCCTGCCGCGCTAATTGGCCCTGTCGAGATATTCACGTAGCCTGCCCGACCCGTTGGTGATACCAAGCTGTTAATCCAGCTGTCCTTCTGCCCGAGATTCGCACGGGTAGCTCCAACAGCAGGAAATACCTGATTAATATGGCTGCCGGGATAATGCTTGGCGATTTCCGCTACGACAGCCGCCTGGCGGTTATCGCCTGCACCGAGTCCAATCGATACCGCTTCATCGATTTCCTGACCATATTGCTTCATAGCCGTTACTGCTTCTTCCACCGTCGCATAATCCTTGGATAGTACGCCGACCAGCACATATCCTTCCGCAGCTTCGAAGATCTCTTTAGCATTCTCAACATCTTTGGCCAGCACATTTAATGCGACCCGGTCTTTATAGAAACGTTTGGCGATCTGTGACATATTAGCGTCCCCCTGTTAATTCACGTATTTTAGCTTCAATCACGACAATGTCATCTCCTAGGAGCGGGCGCGGGTCGATATCGAAATAACCCTGCCGCACACCATAATCCCTGGTGTAGATGGCAATCTCGCCGTTCTGCAGTCCGGACGCTACTTCTTGGGCGGTAATGCCTGTCTTCTCAGGATCGATTTGAATGCGGGCACGGTAAATCGCTCGTCCTGCTTCATCCTGAACAACCGTAACCCGAACCCCGTCGATATTATTTAATGGCATTAATGTATCCAGCAGCGCCTTTTCCTGCTCACTCTTGTCTTCCTTGACGATATATTCATCCAGTGCCTGGAGCAACCCGAAGGTCGTTTCCTTGCCCACCTTCATGCTCCGGCCAATACCGTGCAGCTGTACTTTCACCCATTCGATGAAGCTTCGTTTCCCGGCGACAATGCCCGACGTAGGGCCTTCAATGGCTTTCGAGCCGCTGTAAATCGCCAGATCCGAATATTTCACGTATTTCTGGAGATCCTCTTCGGCTGCCGCGTCCACGATCAACGGAACGCTGCTGCGCTGAGCAACCTCCCACGCCTCTTCCAACGATATCATGTTTTTTTGCACGGCATGATGCGACTTGACGTACAGAATGGCAGCGGTCTTGTCGGATATGGCCTCCTCAATATGCTCTGCCCGGCCTTCGTTGGCGTAGCCAACCTCCAGCAGCTTGCCGCCCCCTAGATACACCATCGTCTCCACGGGTGCGCCATACTGCACATTATGCCCTTTCAGAATAATGATTTCATTCTTGGGGATGATCTCCTGGTGCAAGCGCTCGCTGCGGCGCTTATTCCCCTGAGTCACCACCGCCGCTACCGAGAGGGCGATCCCGCTGGATGCCGAGTTGACGACCACCGCTGCTTCCGAACCGAGAATCCGCGCGACATGATCCCCTGCTTTGTCGACTAGATCCGCGATCTCAACATAGCTTTGCCCGCCTTGCTTCATTGCCTCCATGACCGTATCGGTCGGCGCGGATACGCCCAGGATGCTCATCCGTCCACTGGCGTTAATGACCCGCTTAAGCCCGTACTTCGCATTCAATGTATTCCCCACCTGCAACCACTCCTTTAGCTTTAATTAGACGATTCGCCACTCTCCGCTCCCCTTCGGAATCTATGAGCTCTACCTGTTCATCGTCCACAGTAAACAGCGTCAAGTTAGCGGCATCCCCTGCCTGAATCCGGCCCAGCTCCGGTTTATCCAGCCAGTCAGCCGCATGGCAGGTAACCGCATCAATCGTCTCTTCCAACGTATACCCTAGGCTGAGAAATTTGGTTAGCACGTTAGCCATGCTGTAAACCGGCCCATTCAGCCGATTGCCCCGGTAAATGTCCGTGCTGATCGTGTGCAGTCCGATTCCATGGCGCTTGGCCGCTTCAGCTACCCGAAAGGAGAAGCTTGCCGTCCCATGCCCGACATCCAGATGGACGCCTCTCGCTATAGCATCGGTTAATATTTGCAGCGGACGACCGTCCGCCTCAAACAAATTGTTCTTCTTTCCATTGAGATAATGGGTAATAATATCTTTTCGCTGCAAAAGAGGAATTACCTCCCGGATATCCGGGGGCCCCGAGCCGATGTGCACCATTAACGGCAGCCCCGTTTCGCTGGACAGTTCCCGGGCGATGCGAAGCGGTTCTACGCCGCGTTCACCGACAACGCTCCTGCTGATCCGCGCTTTCAAACCGACAATGACATTTCTGAACAACCGCAGAGCTTGCTTAACCTGTTCCTTGTCGATCCATTCCAGCCGGGACAATTCATCGATTCTTAGCAGCCCAATTCGCGAAATGTTTAAAAAGGCCAACACCTTCGTCTTGGCTTGCTCGCTGCCTGCCACCAAATCAGCAATCCGATCGGCTCCGCAGCTTCCAGCATCCACAATGGTCGTTACTCCTTGCTTGACGCCAATCTCATCGATTTCGTCCCCGTAAGGATCAAACTCCGCAAAGGCATGGACGTGCATATCGATCCAGCCGCTTGATACATAGGCACCTGAAACATCCTTCAACGGCTGTCCGATTCCTTTCCCGGCGCCGGTAATTTCGGCGATTTTGCCATCCTCGATGACAATGTCGATGATCTCGCCGCTCACCCTTTTTACCTTGGGAAGGACGAATCTGCTGCCTGAAGCTTCCTTTCGATCAATCAAATTCTCTACCCCCTCCACTCAAACATTATAATGTTTAAAATAACATGACTATGCCAAAAAGTAAATATAACGTTATAATGTTTGATTTATAGTCAGCTCCCCTGCAATCCATCTGTTCAGCTAGTCCAGCGATAAATCGAACCCGATTTCAAACATGCGAGTCCAGGGAAAATGCAGATTCTCCAGTCTGATCCTGCCTTCTTTAATGTCGCCTAAATATTGGGTTACCGCCCGGTTCATTTTATCGTCGAGAATCGCCTGCACTTCATCCAGACAATGACTGAGCATGTAATAGCTTGCCTTCAAGCCCGGCAAATCGTTCTCCAGCATATCCTGGCGAACCAAGGATTGATAAATAAAATCCTCAACGAGACGATGATAGTAAAATTTGCGGCTGGCATGAATAATATCTTTCACCATGTCATTGCCAGTCCCGGCCGTATTCTCATTCCCGGTCTCAGCACGTTCCATGTAATAGGAAATAATAATAAAATGAGCGATGACCGTACCAAGGGTGTTACCGGAAGTGTTCCAGCCAGCATATGCCGTCAATTGATCGAGCAATCCCCGCTGCTTCAGCAGATTCATTAATACCGGGTCGCCGCCATTGCAGGTAGCTACATCGCCGAGCGCAACCCATTTCCCTTTTCGTAAATAGGCCTCAATTGCCTCAACGATTTCCCTGTAATGAATTTCGGAGAAATATGAGCGGTGTCTATCCTTAAAAGGAATCTGCTCCGCCATGCCTGCCTGATCGACAGCCGGAGAATGCACCGCCAGAACAAGCGGCGTCTCAAAAGAATGATCCGCCATGACGGCTCCCGCAGCGGTAAGATGCGACTTAATGCTCTCGTTCAGGCTTCGGTCTTCATATTTCGGCTTAATGGTCGGCCCCTTGGTGGAAGAATAACGTACGTATACTTCGGGCTTATAATTTTTGAATTCGCAAAAAATATGCGAGAACATCGTGCAGCCGATTTCATCCGCCCCTGGGTAAATCATGACCCGATCCATGATTCCCAGCTCCCCGACCCGACAAATCATCATTTGCTGCTCTCTCGGCGAAAAGCCGTATTGCGAGTTATCATCAAGAGGAATAATCAAATGATCGATAATGCCATACTGCGCCAGCTCTAGAGCATAGTGGTTTATTCCTTGGTTGACTGCCCGGCGCTCTATGAAATCATTCAAGTATTGCTTCGGAATCAATTCCTGCAGGCTCTCAAGCTCCTGCCGCTCCGAATCGGATAGGCTATCACGCTCTGATTTGTCCGTCAGATAGCTATATTTAAAAATTTGGCTCCCATGGAATTTATAATAATCCGGTTCTTCCTCATCTTTATTGTTATTTGGCACTCTCATAATGAGATTAAAGGCATGGATCCTGATGCGCGGATTGGAACGCTTAATATCGCCCAGCACGGAAATCCGGTGCAGACATTCCTCCAAGCTCAGATGATGCAGCCGGGAAGGGACGATTCCTCCATACACCAGCATATCGATCGATACGAGAAGCACGTCGGCAGACTTCGCCGCCTCCAGCAGCCATTGTCTTACCGCGAGCGTGTTGGCCGGCTTTTTCTTGTTTCCGAGAATATCCAACTCGGGGACAACCATTTGCAGATCGGTGATGCTGGCAAGCTGCTGGGGAAACAGATAATTACACGGTCGCTCATCTAACGGGAGGTATACTACCTTTGACATGACGTTCATCTCCTTCAATAAAATAAACTAGTCTACCATCGTAAAGCGCTTTCATAATTATAATTGCGCTTAACATTATATTAGCTTCCGACACTTGAAAGAAATATCCTAATAAATTACGATATTATCCGAAAAATAATGTCGTCATACAAAAAATTCTATAATCTTAAAAAGACCCCGCCGCTCGGCGAGGTCTCAAAAATCAATATGCTGCATTTATGGATCAATCATTTAAGTCAATGATCATTTTCTGCGTGCCTGCCTTCGGAATAATGCGCAGACCCATCGGCTCCTCCGACTGCGTGCCATCAACAATGGATTGCACTCCCGCTATCCCGCGCAGCACCAGCTCCCAAGCCTTGCCTTCCTTGCTGTTGGCTGTCACAGTAAGCGTTCGTCCCGTCCGCTCGACGTTGACCTCCAGCTCTAACTCTGCCTTTGTGCTATAAACCGATGTCGATGCCGACTGGCCATCCCCCAGCTCGAACAAATGCAGAGCTACGCCGTCCGCGTAATCATAGTCAGGAACCAGCTTATTGGCTCCTACCGCTACGAGGCTGCCCGGTCTGACCATGAGCGGCAAGCTAAAGTAATCATGCTGCTCCTGCACCCAGCGCCCGCCTTCAGTCACCTCTCCGCTCAAATAATTCGTCCAGCGTCCCTCCGGCAGATAATAATTCGCAGTGCCTTCGCTGTTAAAGATCGGAGCGACCAGGAAGGAGTCGCCGAGCATATATTGACGATCCAAGGTATCGCAGGTCGGATCTCCCGTGAATTCCAGAACCATGGAGCGCATCACAGGCACGCCCGTTCTTGTCGATTCCACGGAGGTACTAAACAGATACGGCATCAGAGTCGCCTTCAAATGCGTAAAATGCCTTAGTACATCACAGGCTTCCTCATCAAACAGCCAAGGCACACGGTAGGATTGGCTTCCGTGAAGCCGGCTATGCGTCGAGAGCAGACCAAATGCGGTCCAACGCTTGTACAAATCCGGCGTCGCCGTATTCTCAAAGCCGCCGATATCATGGCTCCAGAAGCTGAACCCGGACATCCCCAGCGATAAGCCGCCGCGCAGCGTTTCTGCCATGGAGACGTATGTGGCCGAGCAGTCCCCTCCCCAGTGCACGGGATATTGCTGGCCGCCAGCCGTAGCCGAGCGGGCGAACAGCATGGCCTCATTTTTGCCTCTAGTTTCCTCCAGCACTTCGAATACCGCTTTATTATACAAGTGGGTATAATAGTTGTGCATTTTCACAGGATCCGAGCCATCAAAATAAACAACATCGGTCGGAATACGCTCGCCGAAGTCCGTCTTGAAGCAGTCGACGCCCATGTCCAGTAAAGTTTTAAGCTTATCCTTATACCAGCGCACGGCTGCCGGGTTCGTAAAATCGACCAGCCCCATACCGCCCTGCCATCTATCCCACTGCCATACATCGCCGTCCTTCGTTTTCACGAGATAGCCGTTCGCTTTGCCTTCGTCAAACAAATAAGACTGCTGGGCAATGTAAGAGTTAATCCATACGCATATATTCAAGCCCTTGCTTTTGAGCCGCTTCAGCATGCTCTCCGGGTCAGGGAAAACATCCTCATCCCACTTGAAGTCGCACCAATGAAATTCCTTCATCCAGAAGCAATCGAAATGGAATACATGAAGAGGGATATCGCGCTCGCTCATGCCGTCGATGAAGCTGGTCACCGTATCCTCATCATAGCTCGTTGTAAAAGAGGTCGTGAGCCAGAGGCCGTAAGACCAGGCCGGCGGCAAAGCCGGTTTTCCCGTCAGCTTCGTATAATTATCCAGAACTTCCTTTAAATTAGCTCCGCCGATAATATAATATTTTAACGTTTCGCCGGGCACGCTGAACTGTACCTTGGAGACAACTTCAGACGCTACCTCATAGGATACGCGTTCCGGGTGATCGACAAAAACGCCATAGCCGTAGTTGGACAAATAAAACGGTACATTTTTGTAGGCTTGCTCGCTGCAGGTGCCGCCGTCCTCATTCCACAGATCGACAACCTGCCCGTTTTTTACAAAAGGAGTGAATCGTTCTCCAAGACCATAAATATACTCTCCTACGCCTAAATCAAGCTGCTCGCGCATGTAGGTCGTTTGATCAGGCATCTTGATATGGCCCGGGCTTTTATATCCGCTGCCGGTCAGCCGTTTGCCATCGTATAGGAAATGCGTGCTCCAGCCTTCGTTTTTGTGAACCTCCACGCTAAGCCTTCCGCTCGTTAAGCTGGCGATCTCCGCGCCATTTTCAATCCGCACCTCTACATCGCCGTCAAGCAGTTTTTGAAACTCTGGACCTTTCGGCAAACGGCCCCCATGATGCACCAGCTCCACGGCAATGACATCCGGCATCGGAGACGTATAATTAACGGTTAAAATAGCCGTATTCAGCGTATCTCCGCGCGTGATGATTTTTTTGCAGGAGGCTAGCACCGTAAGCTTGTCCTCCGCCGTCCTGACACCTCGAACTTCTACTGGATAATTCAGTGTAACGCCTGGTCTGACATGCCAGTACCCATCAGTAAATTTCATCTCTGTTTCCTCCAATATGCTATATATTTATTACGGCTGCTGCAGCTTGGGAACGATCTGCACCGGGGTTTGTCCCGTTAAGGCATGCACCAAATTTCTCGCGGCCGCAAAGGCCATATTCAACCGCGTCTCGGCCGTAGCCGAACCGATATGAGGCAGGGTGACCACGTTGTCCATTTGCAGCAGCGGATGATCCGCCGAAATCGGCTCGCGCTCATACACGTCCAATCCGGCCCCGGCGATTTGCCCCTGCTGAAGTGCATGGATCAAAGCCTCCTCATCGACGTTCTCTCCGCGAGATACATTGACGAAAATGGCGCTGCTCTTCATCCGCGCAAACTGCGCCTTCCCCATAAGATGCTTCGTCTCCGGCGTAAGCGGCGTCATCAGGAGGACAAAATCCGAGGTGTCCAGCAGCTCATCCATAGAGCAGTAGCGGAGTCCAAAGCGTTCCTCCGCTTCGGGCTTGCGGCGCCGATTGTAATACACGACATCCATTTCAAATCCTAGCGCTGCGCGGCGGGCAATGGCTTCGCCGATCCGTCCCATCCCGATAATGCCAAGCCGTTTGTGATGAACGTCGAGACCATACAGCTCCGCATCCATTCCTTTCACCCAGCCGCCTTCCTTGACGAGGCGATCCAGAGCGGTCACTCTGCGCGCCGCTGCCAGCAGGAGAGCCATCGCCAAATCCGCCACCGTCTCATCCAGCACGTAAGGGGTATGGGTGGCAATCAGCTTTCGCTCCTGCAGCGCCTGAAGATCCAGATTGTTGTAGCCAGCCGATAGATTGCTGACGACCCGGAGATTCGTTCCTGCTCTCAGCACCGCTTGCCCAATTGGGGTTCCTGTGACAAGCAAGCCTTCTGCATCACCGATCTCCTCCGCCAGCCGATCCTCGGATATGTCCCCTGGCCCCTGCCAATACCGGCATTCGCCATGCTCCTCCAAATAGGCGGCCACGGGGTCCGGCAAATCCCTCGCAATATAAATCTGCGGTTTCATCCCAGCTCCTCCTAATCTCTTCGTTGTTCGCAAACCTCGCTTCGTTAGATCAGTCCTTCATTGACCCGGCCGTAATCCCGCCGACCACGTATTTTTGCATGGAGATAAAAATCACGATGATAGGCAGCGCCGCAATCGTCGCAACCGCCATCAGGTTGTTCCACTCCGTCCCGTATTGGCCGATAAACCGATACAGCCCCAGCGTCAGCGGCCGAACCGAATTGCTGGTCGTCAAGGTCAGTGCGAAGATGAAGTCCCCCCAGCCGAACAGAAAGCAAAATACGGCAACCGTCATAAGTCCAGGCATGACCAGCGGCAAAATGATTTTCGTAAACGAAGAAAATTTATTGCAGCCATCGATCATCGCCGCTTCCTCGAGCCCGCCCGGCAGTGCCAGAAAGAATGGACGCAGCGTAATAATGGCAAACGGCAGGGAATGGATGAGATCCGCAAAGATCAATCCGGCAAAATTATCGATCAATTGCACCTTGGAGAACATAATGTACAGCGGCATCGCCATCATAATACCGGGCAGCATCTGAATCGACAGCACCGAAATCATCATGAGGCCTTTGCCCTTGATCGGGAGCCGTGCCAGCGCATAAGCAGCCGGGATCGCCAGCAGCAGCGACAGAACCATCGTCCCTATAGCGATAATAAAGCTGTTGCCGATGTAGCCGACCATATCCTGGTTGCGAACAAAGTTATTAATGTAAGATTCGAATGTCGCCCCTACCGGCAAAATATGCGGCGGATTGTGATAAAGCTCCGTCACCGGCGTGATTGACGTTTTTACCATCCAATATACCGGGAAAAGAAACACAATCATGATCAGAATGCCGATGAAGGTCGAACCGCCCATTCGCCATCTAGAATTCGTCATTAGTGGACCTCCTCCTTGCTCGACATTCTCAAATATCCGATGGATATAACGATTAGAATCAGGAACATAATCATCGATACCGAGGCACCCTGACTGAATTCCAGCGTTGTAAAGGACAGCTGATAGGCGTAAATCGGCAACACTGTCGAAGACGTCACCGGTCCGCCTGCGGTCATGATAAAGATGAGATCAAATACTTTAAACGTATTGATGATGCCCAGGATCATCAGTACAAGAATCGTCGGACGCATGAGCGGCAGAGTAATATGCCGGAATTGTACCAAGCGGTTCGCTCCGTCCAGCTTCGCAGCCTCGTACAGATGCTCGGGCAAACCTTGCAATCCGGACAATAAAATAATCATATTAAATGGAATACCGATCCAGATATTGGCTACGACCGTGCTCAGCAGCGCCGTACTGCCTTCGCTCAGCCAGTTGATTGGCTGGTCGATAATTCCCAGAGCTTGAAGGAAATAATTGATGACTCCGAAATCACCGGACATCATCCATTGAAATATCGTCCCGCTAATGACCACCGGCAGCATCCAGGCAAGCAGCATCAGAGAGCGAAACAGATTGCGTCCCGGAAATTTCTGATTGAAAAACAAAGCCAGCGCGAACCCGATTGTAAATTGGAAAAAGATACTGAGCACCGTAAAAACGGCGGAGTTTTGCAATGCGGTGTAAAACACCGGGTCTTTCAACGATTTCATATAATTGGATAATCCGATAAAATCATGCTTGCCGCTTAAGTTGTATACGTTGACGTTCTGGAAGCTCAGCATGAGATTATAAAGCAGCGGAAAACCGATAAATACAATCATAAATATTAAAGCCGGTACGACAAACAAGTAGTTATTCCAGGATGAGAACCATTTGGCTCTGCGAGATTGTTCTCCATTCCCGTTTACTGCTGATTTATGGGACATAACTTCTCCCCCTATTTGCTGTGTATGGGGATGCAGCGCGGCATCCCCCTTGCTGTTTGACTATGGCTATGGTTCCTATATATTTCTGCCTACTTTTGACTTCGGCCTATTTCTTGACTAGCGGCTCGATCTTCGCCCCGGCCTCCTTAACGGCTTGCTCCGGCGACTTGCTTCCGGTAATGACCTCCTGCAGCATAATTTGAATCGCCTCGGAGATTTTTGGATATTCCGGCCCATAGGCTCTTGCCCTGGCCACTTCCATCGCATCAGCGAACACCTTCAGTTCCGCGTCATCCTGCCAGAACGGATCCTGAAGCAGATCGGATCGGCTTGGGAGACGTCCGGCCGCCTGATCAAACGCTTTCAATCGTTCCGGCTCGTTAGCGAATTTAATAATGTCGAACGCGACATCCTTATTTTTGGAAGCCTTCGTAATCGCCCAGTTTTCTCCGCCCAGGATCGTGCCGCCCTGTTTATTCACCGGCAGCTCTACAACACCCCAGTTGACTTTTCCTTCTTTTCTCAGCAGCGGAATTTGCCAGGTACCGTTGATCATCATCGCTACCTTACCCGTGGAGAACTGCACTACCGTATCGGATTGCTTCTGATTAATGACCTCCTTGGACATGTAGCCATTCTTCACCATATCCTGCAGCAGCGTTGCCGCTTCAACCGTACCCGGACTGTCAAAGCTATCGATGTCGGCGCCTGCTTGGTACATCAAAGGAAGGAATTGGAACGTCCCCTCTTCCGTCTTCACCGCGGTCATGGCTAATCCGTAAACATCGCTCGTCGTAAGCTGCTTGGCTGCTTCCTTCAGTTCCTCCCAATTGCTAGGCGGGGCAATTCCCTTGGCTTCCAGCATGTCCTTGTTGTAATAAAGCGCCAAGTTATTGCTGCCAATCGGCACG
The DNA here is from genome assembly GCF_042714055.1 of Paenibacillus lentus. GTDB lineage: Bacteria > Bacillota > Bacilli > Paenibacillales > Paenibacillaceae > Fontibacillus > Fontibacillus lentus_A. Next base: position 174,299 of record NZ_JBHGVC010000002.1, on the reverse strand, counting down.
CCGTAGTTCTTGCCTTCATACATCGTTGAAGACCATGGGCCTTCGTAGTATTTGTCCGCCTGTCCCCACTCCTTGATCTCGTCTGTTAAATCCGCCAATATTCCGGCGGCGGCAAAAGCCTGATGATCCGGGTTGTCCAGCCAGACGATATCCGGCATTTGATTGCCGACGGAGCCGAGGAGCAGCTTATTCTTGATATCCGCAAACGAAATATAAGTTCGTTCGATCTTCACATTCGGATGGGCCGCCTCGTAATCGGCGATAATCGATTGTATCGCGCCCTGGGTCGCATCACTGGTCATCGAATCCCACCATTGAATGACTACTTTGTCACCATCCTTGCCCGAACTCGGTGAAGAACCCGAATTTCCCGACTCCGTGCTCGGTGCACATGCCGTCAACAGCATGGCGAACGCGACGAAGATCATCATGAGAGCCCTTACATTCTTAAACATGAACATTCCCCCTGGCTAGAATTTATTTATATTTGCATGCACTGCCGCTTTTTGACCTTAAAAACGGAGGCAGTAATGCCGTTGCATCAGATCACATCAAAACCAAACCAACATTTTGATGTGCGCACATCATTTTGATGTAAAAAAAGCGCTGTACTACACTTAACGCTATTTAAATGTAATAAAGCGCATTTTCCTTGGTCACCAGCTCTAATTTGGTGATATTCTCCTTCAATCCAATCTTTTGCCCGTTAACCAAGTAATCAAACATGGACTTCACGGTAAGATACCCCTGGTTTACGGGATCCTGGCAGATCGTGGCCGTAATAATCCCTCTTTCCATATACATCCGCGTCTCTTCGGTCATATCGTGGCCGATCAAAATCGGCCGTTTGTCAAGACCCAGCTCCTCTAGATGCTTTGCGACCACATCCAGCCGCGCGCTGGACACGTAGATGCCATCCACTTCTCGAAAATAATCGGCAAACACCTCGGGCGAATCGTAATCCTCCTGCCTCAGTCTCAGCGGGCCAACCAATTCGATATGATCGTATTCGTCAACGACCTCCCGGAACCCGGTAATCTTTTGCTGCATTTGGAAATTGGTATACGACATCACCAGACCGACCCTGGTCTTCTCCCCAAGAAACTTACAGAGCACGTCGGCGGCCAGGCGTCCGGCAATGCGATAATCGCATCCGACATAGTACAGCCGCTTGCTCAATGGCGAATCGCTGTTAAATGTGCAAATCGTAATCCCCTTGTCCACTCCGCGGTCAATGAGCTCGGCCATCTCTAGCGGATCATTCGGCGACAATGCGATCGCGTCATACTTGCCCGAATCGATAAGCTGCTGAACCATTTGCTTCTGCGGCTCCAAATCATATCCTTCAGACCGAAAGACGCTGACTGAGAGACCATAATCACGGAATTCATCAATAGCAACCTGAATCCCCTTCTCTACCTGCCTCCAGAAATATTCCGGATGCTCCGGGAACACAATGGCCATGGAAAAATCATTCATCCGAGCTAGAAAGCTTGCCGACTTGTTCGGCATGTAGTTCAATTCTTTGATTTTCTCCATGACTTTTTCATAGGTTTCACGCTTCACGTTCCCCCTATTGTTCAGCACCCGATCCAATGTTGCTGGAGAAACGCCAATTTCCTTGGCAAACTCCTTAATGGTCAATTTCCTACCCTGATTCATGGCTTTTCCCTCTGCATAAACATAATTTCAAACCTTGTAATGACCAAATCATATCAACTCAAAAAGTTATTGTCAACGTTTTCATGATGTTTTTTTGTTTTTCATGATTTGCGAACATCAAATTTTCTCGTTTTCTTGTTTCATAGTTTCTAATGAGCCTTCGTATAAAGAGATGTGACAATAAAGCCTCCTTTATCCATAACTTACCTTCTCTATTTCTCCTTAATGCATGTTAGAATGAGGTTGCGCAAAATTACAAAATTGTAACTATTACCGTGTTCAGTCTATCAAGTTTTCAAAAAACTCATAGAATGATTTGGAGGGAATTTAATGATGAAAAACAAGCAACTAAAATCAATAATAACAGGCAGTATGGCAACGGCTGTACTCGCCGCAGGACTTATATTGCCATCCGGTGCAAAAGCAGAAGCGGCTTCAACTCCAGCTAGTGATTGGCAGAAGCAAGTTCAACAAATTTGGTTAAAATGGAGCTGGAATGGATCTTTTGACAATGTAAAATGGTATATTCCAAGCCTGCCTGCGCCAGGGAAGCAGACTGAGACACCGCAAGTGCCGCAGAAGGAAACACCGACTGCGCCTAGTCAAAAGCCGACTACTCCAAGCCAAAAGCCATCAACTGGCAATGGAACGACTACAGCACCAACTACACCAAGCAAGGACAACAATAGCACGGCCGGACAAACAGATGCAGCTTCTTTTGCCGCACAGGTGGTTGATCTGGTGAACAAGGAGCGCAGTAAAGCAGGCTTGAAGCCGCTTGCGACGCAAGCCGATCTAACGAAAGTGGCTGCTGCCAAAGCTGCAGATATGCGCCAAAATGGATATTTTGACCATCAATCGCCTACGTACGGCTCTCCATTTGATATGATGAAGCAGTTTGGCGTCACCTATAGATATGCGGGTGAAAACATCGCAAAAGGACAGCGCACTCCTGCCGAGGTCATGAATGCCTGGATGAACAGTGAAGGCCACCGCCAAAACATTATGAACGCAAACTTTACGAACATCGGCGTTGCTTATGACAACGGTTATTGGGTACAGGAATTCATCGGAAAATAAAACAGATCATTGTTAAGAACCTAGGAGCCGCAAGGGCCTAGGTTCTTATCGTTTTATTGCCTATGTCGGGTAAGAATTAATTGTTGTTTTCTTAAGTGCACGACGGTTCATATTTTAGGAAAACAGATGGTAAAACAGGTACCCTCACCGAGCTTACTCATAACGGAAATACTTCCTCCATGTGCTTCAACGATGGCCTTTACGATCGCTAGTCCTATTCCTGCCCCGCCTGTTCTGCGATCACGAGACTTGTCGCCACGATAAAAACGTTCAAAAATATTCGGTAGCTCTCCAGGCTCAATGCCGGATCCTGTGTCCGTAATCGTGACCAAAGCTTGATCCGAGACTTCCAATATTTCAATGGAAATCCGGCCTTCATTCGTATATTTATACGCGTTATCCAGGAGATTGGCAAAAACTTGGGTTAAACGTCCAGCGTCACCGGAGATATACAACTGATCCTGCTCTTTAATAACGAGTTCAATTGGCTTTTCCTCAAATTGTCCTTTAATGGAGTTCACCGAATTCTTAATGATCTCGTTTAAACAAAGCCTTTCACGCTGCAGCTTCACCATCGGATTTTCGACGCGTGACAGGCTTTCCAGATCTTGAATAAGCTTTACTAAACGCATCACTTGCTCATGGCAGATCTCCAGTTTTTCTGAACTCACTTCCCATATCCCATCCTGAAAGGCTTCAATATGACTTTGAATCGTCGTAAGCGGCGTACGCAATTCATGCGCAATATCAGCGGTCAAATGCTTCCGCAATTTGTCCTGCTGCTGCAACGAATCGGCCAGATGATTAAGAGCAAGCCCTACCTCCTCGATTTCGGTTTGTCGGCTTGAGATCGGAACCCGCGAGGATAGGTTTCCTTTTTTCATTTGAACAGCGATCTGCTTAATGCGAACTAAAGGCCTGCTTAGGCTGTTTGACATTAAAATACTAAACATAGTCACGCCAGCGATGACAGCAACAAAAGCCCACCCAAGCAAAGTGTTGAACAGCTTCAGGAACTGGCGATTTTGCATTTCGAAGCTGCCTGCGATCCCAATGATCTCGAGACTGCCTATTTTTTCACCGTTTTTTATAATATCTCGTGCCACGATATGATCAGAATCAGAATCACTTACTTTCTCATGCATTCCCTTAGAAACCGAGCCATGCATCATCCTCCCCATGTTCTCGGTATCCCAAATTATATTCCCCACTGCATCATAGATTCTAATATCATAATTCCGCAGCATGGCCTGATGGGATATCGACATCAAGTTATTCATTCTCCACTGTCCTGAATTAACGTTATAGGAGCCTTTCAAATCCTCCAGGATGGTATTAGCCTCTGCTTCATATTGATGTTGTACGTACTTGCCGAACGAAAAAGACATCACGAAGTAAACAAGCAGCATTATTGTCAGGAGCGAGCCAAGACTTACGCCAATATGGGAAAAAAGAAGTTTTCTACGCAGCCCTCTCCTATTCATCCGAATCCACCTGAAATTTATACCCTATGCCATATACGGTGGCAATAAAGGTTGGGGTTTTGGGATCATCTCCGATTTTTTGGCGAATGTTCTTGATATGGACATCAATGGTACGATCCATACCTTCAAAATCGTCCCCCTGGATAAGATTAACCAGCTCGGAGCGGCCAAATACTCGTTTGGGGTGTTTGGCCAAGGTTTCCAACAGTTTAAATTCAATCGGCGTTAAGGATACTGCGGTTCCCCCGATTTTCACTTCATGCCCTTCCGGATTGATGGTCAGGTAACTTCTATTGAATGACATCATATTTCCCCGATCGGCACCTCCAGAGCTCTTCGTTCTTCTTAACAAGCTCATCACTCTCGCCATCAGCTCCCGAGGACTAAACGGCTTGACCAGATAATCGTCGGCACCGATCAGCAGGCCGTGAACCAAATCATCCTCGCTGCTTTTAGCGGTTAGCATCAGAATGGGAACCTCCGATGTTCTGCGAATCGTTTGGCAAACTTCTTCCCCCGAAATGTCCGGCAGCATCAAATCCAGAATAATGAGGACTGGCTTCAGATTTTCAAACATCTGAAGCGCTCCTTTTCCCGAATCGGCTTCATAGACGAGGTATTCATTTTTCTCCAGATACGCTTTAATGACTTGGCGAAGGCTCGGCTCATCATCCACAATTAAAATTTTGGTTCGATCCATAGGTCAACCTCTTTATTTTATCTTTATGAAAACCGCAAATGGCCGGCTTATTCAAGAAAATAAGCCGGGATTTGAGGTAGTTTTTTTGGGGTTTGCGAAATCCAGATGGATTTTATTACATATCAAAACGTTACTTAAAAGCCCATCATACCGCCCCGCATTTGCGTATTGTTCATCATCCGCTGCGGGCCATTTCCGCCATGGCAGTTATTATACATTTCTTCGATTTGCTTGTCCGAAAAATTAGGATGCATTTGCTTTGCGTAAGGCAACATTTGTTCAAAAAAATTGAAGTTCCTGCCGGAATCACTGTTGCCGTTCGCAGCATGTACTGCTGTCCCAATTCCCATGACCATAGCTACTGCAGCGATTCCGACCCAAATTTTTTTCATTATTATCTCCTCCTTATGAAACAATATAAACTACAATTATGAAGAACTGATTTATATATTGTGTAGAAGTTGTTAAGTCCAATTCAGATCCGTGGATCTAATTATGCAATATTTCATTGTTATCATCAATTAATAATAAAAACCCTGGTGCCGAATTGGCACCAAGGCATTAGGATAGACTGTTCTATTCATTGGATTCGGATAATTCCCTTTAGGCAGCGAGATGGATCCCTACAAATCCTATTCTTTTTTTAAGCCTTCCTTCACAGCCTTCACCTCGTACATATTGACAGTCGTGCTTATAATGTATTCCGGGGCCGGTTTGCCTCTATTCTGACGATGCCCCTGAATATGAACATCGCTCTTCTCCCAGTTTTTCCAATCTTCAACGGATCTCCAGCGGATCATGACGACGACCTCTTCGTGCTCCTGTTTTTTTCGGTTGACCATGACGGTTTTGTCAATGAGCCCCTCCATCGCATCCATTGGGCTTTCTTTGGTAAAACGTTCAAGGACGAGATCCACCTTATCCTTTTGCACTACAATCGTTCTCGTTTGAATTAACATGCTATTGCCTCCCTATGATTATTTATGATCCTATTTTAAAATAATTTTGGCTGCCTTGCGAATGACGATGCAACTCCTCATAATAACCTTGCATTTCGAGCAATTCCGCATGCGTCCCCTCTTCAAGAATCGTGCCGTGACGCATGACGAGTATCCGGTCGGCCTGCGTCACCGCTTCATTTGCTCTACTCTCTGTCTCCGGCAAGGTTGTCGTCCGTTAATGAATCATTGCTTGCGGGTTGCGTCCCGGCTTCGTCCTTGTCAAAGCCTGAAACGGAAGCCAGATTTTCCGACAAGCTGGCTTGAAGTTTAGCCATCAGATCTTGAAACTGAGTGGCTTGCTTGGAAGAAGGATTTTCCTTAGCCGCTTCGGATGCTCTCGCCATCAAAAAAACCACGTCCGGCCATTCCTTCATCAAGCTGCGCAAAAGATGCTTTCCATGTCCGCCGCCAGGCGGTCGGTGTCGTCCATGATGCTCCCAGCGGTTCTCCGGCCGCTCCGTCTCCTCCCGTTCTTGTTCGCGAAGATAATCCAGCCCCTCATTGGTGATATGGTACAGCTTCTTGCCGTCCTTCTCGCTGCAGCCTATGAGCTGCATATCCTCAAGCCACTGCAGATTCGGGTAAACTGAGCCGGGGCTCGGGGTATACAAACCACCCGTCTTCTCTTCCATCGTTTTTATCAACTGATACCCATGCATCGGTTCAGCAGCCAACAGCTCAAGCAGAGCAAATTTGAATTTCCCGCGCTCAAAGAAACGCTTGCCTTCTCCCCGTCCCCCAAAGCCTCCTCGTCCGCCCCCATGGCGGTTCCTTAAGGATATCTCCTGGTAAACCTCTTCCTTGTTGTACCTCCTACGTCCGGGCTGATTCGCTGCCCAGGCACTATAGTTGTGATATTTCATCATCTTCTCACCTCTTAATACGATATATCGTTATAATATAGCGATATATCGTATTGGTCAATGCTTTTCCGAAAATATTTGCAGATTCTGTAAAGTTCAACATTTAAAATAGGAGTAACCTTGCTGGATCAAACTGTACGAATAAGAAGAGCATCACCATTTAAAAAACCGAAGGCTTGGGATATCCAAAGCCTCCGGTTCACTGATCTCAAAGGGCGATTCTACCTTGGAACTACGTCAAATCCGTTTCGGATGGCAGAGCAGGGGGGCTGGTTGGGCTCAGCCCTGAATTTTTCAACAAGTGTTTCACAAAAAAAATGAACAAGAGCAAGGACAACCCGACCGACATGGCACTAACCGTGAACAACATCTGGTAGCTCGTACGCTGGGAGACCCAGCCGAGCACGATCGCCCCCAGCCCGATGCCAAGATCGGCAGCGGTCAAAAAAGACGCATTGGCTACCCCTTTCCGATCGGGGCGAGCCAGATTTATCGTTGCCGTTTGTAGCATCGGCTGGGCGGAACCAAAACCGATGCCGTACAGAACAGCCGCTGCGAGCATGCCGAATAGTCCTAGTCCGGTCGAGAAGCCGAGGACAATCAAAGCCAAGATTGTAATCGCAAGAGCCGGAATAATGACGACCGCTTCACCATGGCGATCCGAAAGCTTCCCCGCAATGGGACGAATCAGGAACAACGTTACGGCATAAACCAGAAAGAACGTGCCGGAATTAACTTTGATCGTACTTGCAAGCAGCGGGACGAAGGTCGTGATGCCTCCATAAGCGATCGTTAGAAAAAAAACCGATGCCGTAACGGGCAGTACCGATTTTTCAAAAAGCTCGATCTTGGCGGCTCCCGTTTGCGGCCGAAACGGAATTTTGGCGCCAAACGTCAACAACAGCGCTGCGACAGAGAGGCCGACCGCGCATAGAAACAAGGCGCTGTACGACAGATTTTGCGTTACCCAAATGCCGACGATCGGGCCAACGGCCATAGCCAGGGTCATCGCTGTACTGAACCAGCCCATTCCTTCTCCGCGACGGGTGGAAGGGATCATATCCGTAGCAGCCGTAAACACAGCGGTTGTAGAAAAAGCCCAACTCACCCCATGCACGATTCGAATCCATATTAAAACGGCGATACCTCCGATCCAATCGTACGCATACATCGCCAAAGCGAAGAAAATCAGCCCCCAAACGATAAAAGGACGCCGTCCGAAGCGATCCAGTAGCACGCCGACAATCGGGCGAAAAATAACGGCAGACAGCATAAATGCGCCCGCTATCAAACCGATCTGTCCTTCGTTTCCGCCCAGCTCTTTAATGAACAACGGCAGCGTAGGCAGCAGCAAATAAAATCCCGTGAATAGGAACAGCGTACCTACTGTCATAAAAATAAACGACTTTGTCCATAAACGTTCCACGTTCATCCCCCTTGAGACTATCCCCGGTATTCTCAGCGCTCTCCCTAACCCTGTACAATAAATAACAATGATAATTAGTATAAAGTTTTCCCAATAATATTACTTATTTTAGTTTTTTGATAGCTACGATACGCAATCGGCTTGTGTCGATCATCCACTGGCCTCCTTGCTCAAGCTGTGGCTTCACCTTCTCCTCAATAGCACGGTAGATCGACGCTTTGTCCGCGGCGGCAACGTCAGGAAAGAAATAATTAGCAAAGCTGTCTAGCCATTTTCGAAGGCCTGCATCTCCCTTAAGCGGGGTGGGCTTGTCAAAGTGCTGTGCGAACGCGACGCGGAATCCGGTCTGCTCTAAAAGGCTGGCGTATTCGCCAATGGTGGGCAAATACCATGGATTCCGCCCCGCCCACGCATAGCCATGCGCCTCCAGCACCTGCTCCATGGCAGTAGTTAGCGTGCCGACATTTCCGCTTCCCGCGAATTCGGCCACGAGCCGGCCGCCCTCCCGAAGGGCCAGCCAGATGGAGCGGGCCACAGCAGGAGCATCCTTGATCCAGTGCAAAGCTGCATGAGAAAATACAGCGTCAAAGCGGACATCCGTCCGGTAATGACATGCGTTCTCCGCCTGAATACTCAGCTCAGGGTATTTCTCTCTGGCCTGCCTTACCATCTCCTCCGACAAGTCGATTCCCGTGGGGAACGCTCCGGCAGCCGCAATCTGTGCCATCAAGTCCCCAGTTCCGCATCCCACGTCCAGAATTCGCTCTCCGGGCCTGGGCTGCAGTAAGGATAACACCTCGATTTCCTGCTTGGCGTCCATCTTCATCCGTTTTTCCTCCATGCCTCTGTATTCAGCTCATTGTTCATAGCTGCGGCGGATAATGCGCCCATCGCCGCAGCGGCAATGGCCTGATGCCGCATCGATGCTGCGTCTCCTGCGCTATAAACGCCCGGAACGTTCGTCTTTCCGAACTCATCGATGATGACCGTTCCCGTTTCCGTAACTTGGCAGCCTATAGCCTGAGGCAAATTCGATCCCATAATTAGTTCCGGCTTAAAAAAGATCCCCCTGCACGGAATGACCGTCCCGTCTTCAAGTACAACTTGCCGTACCATCCCTTCGTCCGAATCGATAGAATGGATCGGCGAGTCGAACACAGGCACTTGATGCTGCCGGAGCTCATCACGTTCGGCATCTGTCAGGTCAGCCGGGCCGTTCGTACAAATCGTAAAACGGTTCGTCCAGCCGGATATCAGCTGGGCAAAGTGCAAGGCAGCGGCTCCCTTGCAAATGATGACAAGCGGTTTGTCCCTGAGTTCCCAGCCATCGCAATAAGGGCAAACATAGGCGCTTTTCCCATAGGCCTCCTTCAACCCTTTAATATCCAGCGGCCGATCCTTCATGCCGACGGCAAACAACAGTTTTTTACTTTGAAAGCTTTGTCCTTGCGCAGTCGCAATTTGAAAAAGGCCGTCTGTTCCCGTAATCGATACGGCCGTATCCGCCACAAAAGAGACGGACGGATAGGCGCCAATCTGCTCCATCGCGATTCGCCTAAATTCGCTTGGACTTATTCCATCACGAGTTAGGAATCCGTGAGCCTCACGGGTCACTCCGTTGCGGGGACGCCCTTCATCGATCACCGCCACCTTTTTTCTTGCCCGCCCCAGCACGAGAGCGGCATTCAGGCCTGCTGGGCCTCCACCAATAATTGCTGCATCAAGTTTCATTCAATTATACACCTCCATGGATCTCTAATATCCATAATTAAAATACAAGAAGTAGATCACTTCTTGTGTATAGCAAAGCTGCCCCCATGGGAAGCAGCGTCCAATACCGACTGGATCGTATGCTCCCGTAAGTACTGATGCAGATGCTGCTCAGCTCCGTCCATCACCTTTTTAACCAGGCACTCCCTATGGTTCTGATCATCCTGTGCAGGTTCAGCCGCATCCTCTTCAGCCAGCAAACGATGCTGCGGCGAATCGATATTCGAGCATTCAAACAACCGCTGCCTTCCTTCAATGACCTGAATAACCTCTAGAAATGTAATCTGCTCGGCAGGACGTGCAAGCTCGTAACCGCCGTTCACTCCAGGCACCGCACGTACAATTCCATCCTGTCTCAGCTTGGACATGATTTTGGACAGGTAGCTCTCCGATACGTCAAGTGTCGCAGCTAACTCCTTAATCCCGATGTTTTCGCGACGCTCAGAATGAGCCAAATGAATTAAAGCATGCAAGGCGTAATCGGTGCTTTTAGAGAATTGCATCCTAACCCCCCCTTCCTGGTGAATTTTTGTAATAGAACTACAATAATTGTTGACATGCCTCAGTCTGCATAGCTGGTTCATTCGAATTTTATATTATGGATTTCATATGTCTATAATAACCACAATGCATTTTACCTGTCAAGAAGCGAAATAATGCTTATAATATTCATATTTTGCATACTGACTTAAGATATGATTATTGTTTATTAAAGGGTACTACTACGCCTTCATCCATAAAAATCCCTTCTGAAATATGAATATAACTCATAGTATTTCGAATCCAATAGAGATTAGGTTCAATTTTAAACAAATGGGTATCCAGTTGATCCTCAAAAGAGATAATAAAGTAGTCTATCCCCCGTTTAATAGTAAAGCAGGTTTGATATTCATCCAAAAGTTGATAAGTACCTTCTATATGATCTGATTCGTTTATTAACATAATATTAGGGTGTTTCTGTGCAACAAGTTCCCTACTATTCTGAGGTTCGTTTAAGAATGCCAATATTTGTTGCTCATAAACAGGGCTTATCTCTTCATTAGTCAAAAGAATAGTAATATTCCCGCTTGCCAGAGAACATAAGCAATGAGAAGAATAGCCAGGCCATCCACCAGAATGACCGATTGAGCCGTCTTGAACGATGAATCCATAGCCATACTCAGTATTTAAGGGAGTAGGGGTTAGTGCACGTTTCACGAGCTTTCGAGATACTAATTTTCCCTGTATAAATCCCTTTAAAAATTGAGCAATATCCTTCGCTGTTGAATAGATGCCGCCATCGCCATAAAGGCTACGTTGCTTATCAATATTTTTAAAAAAAGGATCTTCTGTTAAAGCGATATATTTCTTATCGATATAATCATATAGCCTGCCGACAGCAGCTTGCTCGAATTGGGGCTTCGTTGTTGTATGCTCAAGGTTCAAAGGCTCTGCAATCATCTTTTGCAAATAATCCTCATAAGAGAGCTCGCTTGTTCGCTCGATAATTTTTGCCAACAGTACATAGTTTGTATTGGTATAAAGCCATCCGCAACCAGCTGGGAAGTAAGGCTCCTTGTTCCCTAAAATCCCTTCAATATCCTCAACACTTTCAACCGAAGAGTCACCTATATATTCCGGGATACCGGTTGTATGCGTTAGGAGTTGTTCTATCGTGACACTTTGAAAGGCTCTGCTCTTAAACCATTTGCTTAATGTATCTTCAAAACGTATTGCCTTTTGATCTATTAATTGCAAGATCATCACGGCTGTGTACATTTTACTTAAAGAAGCAATATCGAACAATGTATTGTCTGTAATGGAGTGAGTGTTGCTCAGGTCTGTATAACCTAGCGTTAGATTCATGATGTCGTTATTTTCCGTCTCTAAATAGACAGCGCCATTGAATTGTATTTTTTGAAGCGTAGAATATATAGCATTATACATACTTAAGTCTCCTTATTATATTAGTTAACTAACATATTTAACATGAAAAAATCAAGCTAACTCTTTTACCGCAATATCCTGTAATTTCTTTGTGATTCGCTCTAATTCATTAAGCTCTGAAGTAGACAATTTAGAAAATAAACGATCAGCCACGGCCCGTTCAACATGCTCTTGTTTCTCGAAATACTCCCAGCCTTTAGTATCTAAAGTAATAAAAATTTCACGACGATTATTAGGATTAATCGTACGGTGAATAAACTGGTTTTTCTCCATTTTGGCAATCAGCTGGCTTACCGCACTCGAACTAATGTTCATTTCTACAGCAATCTCACCTACTGTTATTTTGTTAGCATAATAGACAATATCCAACAGTACCGCTTGTTGAGTAGTGATAGAGCTAGCTAAATATTTTTTGTAATGTTTGTAAATTAGACGGTTAATGGCATAATCCGCTTCATTAATTTGTTTCACTTGTTCATAAAAGTCCAAATCGATCACCCTCAAATGTTAGATAGCTAACATATTAAAGAGTCATCTGATAAAAGTCAACTTTAAAAAAAAGATACAATCTCCCCTATTTTTGAAGGATCGTATCTTTTTTTATGACAATTCAAATATCCTGGCAGGGCATCCAAAATTATTTGACGTAAGCGCCGAGAAATTCGGATACTTCACGATCATATGCTTCCGGATTCACAAACCGGGCTTGACCGTGTCCCGCGCCAGGTACGATAACGAGCTTTTTCTCTGACGAACCGTTCTCAAACAACTTGTATACCATTTCGGTCGGCACAAACAAATCTTCGTCGCCATGAATGAACAACGTCGGGGTAACGGATTTCTTCACCTGCTCAAGCGCCGAGGCCTCGCCGAAATAATACCCTGCCCGCAGCTTGGTCACTAGGCTCGTAGTTTGAATGAGCGGGAAAGACGGGAGGTGGTACATTCGTTTTAACTGGTAGGCCAATTGCTCCTTGGCTGAAGTATACCCGCAATCCTCTACAACCGCCTTTACATTAGAGGACAGCTTCTCGCCGCTGGTCATCAGGACGGTTGCCCCTCCCATGGACACGCCGTGCAGCACGATTTGCGCCTGATCGCCCGAATGCTGTATCACCTGCTCGATCCATCTGACGTAATCCTTGCGCTCCCGCCAGCCGAACCCGATGTAGTTTCCTTCGCTGTCCCCATGCCCGCGGGCATCCGGCAGAAGCACATTGTAGCCGAGCTTGTCGCTGTACATTTGGGCTAAATTGCCCATATCCGCAGCCTTACTGCTGTATCCGTGCGCAATAATAACAGTTTTATTCGTATTTGTGGCAGCCGCCAGGTAGTAGGCGTGCAGCTTAAGCCCATCGTCCGACATCAGGCTCCATTCCTCAAAAGCCTGCTGCTCCCACCAGGCTTCGTTATTCGAATAAGGATTCTCCTCTAGACTGGCGCTAACCTCCAAATCGGGATTGCCGCGCAAGAAATCCTTCTCGGCGCGTGCGACCGCAACATTATAGAAATAGAAGCTTGCAGCGGTGAGTACAAGAAACAGTAGAACAAAAACAGTAGCGATCACAATAAACACCTTTCTCTTCATAAAAATATTCTCCGGCTTGCCCTCAGATTCAATATTGAGACATGTTAAATTTGCAATACACTCTATTATACCGCTTCCCGTTTTCAGTACATATTAATATTTTCTCCATAAACATCACATTTTTGATTTCTACGCATGCAAAAAAAAGCAACTCCATTTTCGAGCTGCTTTCTTCAATCCTCTTCAATCTTCTTCAAGTTCAAATCTTCTTTATTAGTTCTTCACCTCAGGCATAGGCAAAAACAGGAACGTAAACGGCAAATTACTGCCTGCTGCCGGTGTAATCCATAACTCTACTCTTTCTTCTTGGCTACCCGTTCGATAAAGGACACTAGTGCTATCCTGGGTAGAGCCAATATGCTTAATGTGAACGACCTCGTTGTTCACTCTCGCTGCACCAGAGTAGAGTCCGCCGCGAGGATTGAAGGTAATAAGCGTATTCGGCGCAACGCGGTTAAGAACGATATAATAGAGCACCCCGTAATTGCCGGAGTTCGTAGCCTCGGTAAGCTTGATCCCGTCTATTCCTTTTTGAAAAGGATCCGTGGTATTGTCGGTTAGCGGCAGCCGCTCCGGCTTCGTCCCAACCAGTTCGTTATATTCGAATACCCGCGCCGAATCCTTGAAAGTTCCCCGAATAATCGATTCCTTCGGATCAAGGTAAGGCAGCGTAGAGAGCATCTCCACAGGATCATTCTTTGCCTTGACGATGAGCACCGTATATTGAATCGGATCGCTGCTCGTAAGATCGGCATTCAAGGTAACAACATCGCCGTCAGGTACTGTGACTGCACTCAGTTCCGTAAATATCAGCTTTTTTTCTCCCGGCGATAACGTCATGCTTTTGCTTGCTCTGCCGTTAATCATCGATTCGAAATATCTTGCTGCCGCGGATCTTCCCGCTACCTCCGGATGATTGGTAGGGCCGGCGAAGCCTAATCCGCTTATATCGACGCTTGCAGGAGACTCGCCTTTGTTCTCGGCAACGACATAGAACTTCGCTTTTTCTCCGAGCTTGTTCTTATGATGTATCATAAATAGCGTAGTTCCTTCGATTGTGTCCTGATACAGGATACCCTCACTATTTACCGTCTCTGGACCGCTGGCCCGAAATAAAGTATACGGCTCTGTCCGATATGTATAGGGGAGGGCATCGAATGACAGCACGGAGCTTCCCGAAATATCGAAATTGCTGCCTACCGGCGTATACAAACGGTCAAACTCTTCTTTCGTATAAAGCAGCTCCGTAGTAATCTCAATCTGCTGCTTGTAAGTGGAGGATAAGCCATGCTTGTCCGTGACTTGCAAAGATACCTCGACGATGCCCGGCTCGAAGAAGGCTGGTTTATTATTGTCCCAGATGCGGTCAACGATAGCATCCTCATCATCCGTGCTCCGATCCTCGTATCGAATCGGCTCTCCCATGCGATATTTATACTTGTCCGTTATAAAAAAGGCTGTCGGGGGTTCATTCGGCTCGGGCTCAGGTTCCGGTTCAGACACAGTCGCGGCTGGAAGCTGGAGCACTGCTTTGTCCCCCTCTAACGTAACTGTGATGTCGTAGGCTGCAGCCAGGGATCGCAGCGGGAGCATAAGGACGCCTTCATCCATATAGGGTGTGCCATTCAATGGATAAGAGCTGCCGTCCATGACATACGTATTTCGATTCGCTTTGAACCTTGCCTCCGAAGCATCGCTACTGCTGACCAGCGCTTCATTCGTACTTGCATCATATCCGACCTTATAGCCCAATCGATCCGCTAACGAGCGAAGGCTTACATACGTTACGCCTTGCTTGACCGTCATGTCACGGAGTGCGGTATATTCTACGCCGTTCTGTTCTATTTTGCTGCTATTCAGATATAAGACCAGTTGATTGGAAATTCCGATATCGCTATTGCTATACTGCATTTGCTTGTCCGGTATATCTTCCACGGACTCCGCATACGCAGGGATTACGAATACCGCTTGCGAGGCGGCAATAACTGCAGCTAAAATTGTTTTTTTAATATTCATCAGTGTAAAAAACTCCTTTTCCACCCGTTCTCCTGCTCTATATAACCAGAATTTTCAATCATTCGCTTGCTGTCTCTAGATCCGTGCCTTTCTGCTCCTGCAGCTCGTTTTGCTTCATCAGCGCATGGATTTTACGCTCATGCAGAGCGATAGTTTGGATCAATTCAACATTACGCTGGGTAAGTGAAGATACCGCCATCGTAAGATGCATCAGGATAAATAAAATCCCGACGACACTAAGCAAATAAAGCAGCGATGGGGCGTATTCAATGTGAATCAGTCCTGCCAAGTCATCCAAAATGGACGGAAATAAGGATAGAATCATCATCATGGCGCTTAGTGTCAGCCACAGCAGTGCGTACTTCTCCTTCAGCTTTTGATTGCGGATGAGATATAGAATCGTCGCGGCGAAGCTGAGGCTGATCAAGAAGCTGAACAGATAAATATCAGGTGTCATGACTCATTTCCCACGCTTTCTTTTTCCTTGTTTTCATAATGAGAATTGCTAGGATCACCTTGCACATATAATAAATCGATTGAAGAGGTGAGATGCTGGATACGCCGCCTTGCCGCTCATTCATCACCACAGGAATCTCTTTGAACGAAAGCTGGTAATTATCCAGCAGTACAAGAGCCTCGACCTCCGGATAATCCGTAGGGTACTCCTGCGCAAACAAAGCAATCGCCCTCCGGTTGCATAAGCGGTAGCCAGAGGTAGGATCGGTAATTCGTTTTCCGGTCAATCTCGTAACCAGACCAACAAGCAGATCAATCCCCAGCTTTCTTGTGAACGTGGATTGGAATCCTTCTTTTTCAATAAAACGGGATCCGACTACCATATCTGCACCGGTCTCTCGCATGCCATTGAGCAGCTTATCGAGATCGGAGGGATTGTGCTGACCATCGCCGTCAATCTGGACGGCATAGTCATAACCGTTCTCTGCGGCATAGCGGTAACCGGTCTGTACGGCACCGCCGATGCCCAGGTTGCAGCATAGATGGAGCACCATGGCTCCGGCATTCTCTGCTAACTGCCCCGTTTCATCGGTCGAACCGTCATTGATCACCAAAATGTCTGCATAGGGTGTATGCTTCTGCAGCGAAGCGATCACTTGTTCAATGCCTTCCTCCTCGTTGTAGGCAGGTACGATGGCAAGAATCTTATTATTGTTGAGGTGGTGCTGGCGATGGTTGAGCATCGTTCATACTCCTTTCAGCAGGTAGAGCAGTATATTGTTTAACCGGCACCCATTTGCGAATCAGGGCGACGCCAACGATGCTGTCCATGATGATAATGAACGGCATGACCGTATAGTTATATCGATATTCCGGTACGAAGGCGAGTCTTACAAGTGACATCGTTACGAGAATGATGGCTAGCATCGTAGCAGGCTGTCTCCACTTTCTAGCAAATACGACGAGCGAAATGAGAGAGAAGAAGATAAGTCCGCGATGCAGCCAGTTCAGCCAGTTCCATGGCAAAATTGGAATCACCGGATAGAGCGGGTCGTGGCCGCTGCCGAAGTACATCCTGGAGTACGTTTGTTTAAGCTTGCCATACGTATACCATTTGGTGAATTCCCAGGTATGCTCTGTAAAGCCGACCTTCAAGCGCTCCTTGGCAATTTCCATTTGCGTCTTCCCTCGGCGGTCTACCAATCCGTCATCATAGTTTTTGTCTGGATAGGTGCCGGCTTGAAAAGGGTTCACTTGGGTAGAGGCTACGACGATTTCATTTAGCGTAATCATATTCCGTATCACCCATGGGGATAGCACCGCAGCCGTCCCGATGACGGTAAACAAAAAGAGCTTTAAGGTCGTACGTCTGTCCTTTTTCCAAAAATAATAGAAGATATAGATCGGAAACAGGAGAATCAAAAATTCAGGCCGGGTCAGCACAAGCAGTCCCATGGCGGCTCCGCTTAGCATCGCAAAGGTTAACGTCTTTTTTTCAAATACAATGAGCTGCAGGTAGACATAGACCATGAAAAACAATGTCGCCAGTGTCTCGGTGAGAATGCTTGCATTGCTCCATACAAACGGCGGATATACCGCTCCAATCAAGAGGGCCACGATGCCGGCATTCCGTCCGCCCAGCCTTTTAGCTATAGCATAAAGCAGCCACAGCGTTATGAGACTCATCGCAACCTGGGTGTAACGGATCACCGGAAACGGATCGTTGTGCTGATAATCGACCAGCTTGTAGATGGCAGCCATGAATAAGGGGTATCCCGGCGTCACCTGCGCATTCGGCTCTGTATCCTTATAGGCATATATTCCTTTCTCCAGCAGCTGCCTCACCATCTCATCGTAATGAACCGAATCATGAGATACCTTGTGATTGACAGAGACGAGAAAATCTATTCTCAAATAGGCTGCCAAGGCGATAATAAGTACAATGAGTGTCATCGCGAGCCACGACTTAGGCGAACGATGGCGAGTTGATCTGTTTAGCATGCGACATGCTCCTTTCGTTTCGGACGATAAGCTCCTATAACCTTATAATAGATTTCTTAATAAATGGCGTCGGATTGCTTAACAAATCCTTAAATAAAACGGTATAACTGCTTATGATTCAGGCAGGATCGGACAACAAAAAAACCTTCCACGGGTGTGAAAGGCTGTAGATTGGAATTATTTCGTTATAGGAAAAATCGTTTCAAAGCAGGTCTGCCGTTTGTTGCTGCTCACGGATATGCTCCCGCCATGAACCTCGATAATACTTTTGGTAATCGCAAGCCCGAGGCCTGTACCTCCGCCGGTCTGCTTCGACCTAGACTTGTCTGCACGATAAAATCGATCAAAGATAAACGGTATATCCCGTTCAGGAATAGGTTCGCCATAATTCACGACCTGGATCACGACCTGGCTGTCTTGTTCTTGAATGTAAATATCGACTCGCTTGCCGGCACTGCCGTATCGAATCGCATTGGAGATTAAGTTCTCATAAGCCCGAACGAGATGATCTCCGTCAGCTCTAATGATGACAGGATGATCGGGTGCATGGACACGGCAGGATACGCTCGCGCTCTCCAGGTTAGGCACGAATTCCTCGGCAAGCTGCTGGAAAAAGTCATTCATGTCGAGCCGCTTAAGATCTAGCGGCATACCGTTATTAATACGCGTATATTCGAACAGATCGTCGATGAGCTTTTTTAACGTTACAGACTTTTCATAGGCAATGCCGATATAGTATCGAAGCTCGACCTCATCGAAATAACGGTCTTTCTCGATCAGCTCCAGAAAGCCTAAAATCGAAGTCAGCGGAGTTCTAAGGTCGTGCGACACCCCGGTGATCAGGTCATTCTTCGTTTTCTCCGCGTTGCGTTCCTCCTGAATGGAATGGTGCAGCTGTGCGCTCATTTGGTTAATGCTCTTCGCAATTTCACCCAGATCATGGTCAGGCTTGACCGGGATTTCATATTGAAAATGCCCTTTGGCAATTTCATGAAGACCATGGTTGATTTCCCGCAAGTAGTCGTTCAACTCTTCCGCGATGTGATTGGCGTGGGATGCGATCAAGCCAAGCTCAGTTGGAGATTTCACCGAGACGGGTTCATGGAATTTGCCGTTGGCCATGTCCTGTATTGTGTCTGCAATTTCTTTGGTGTATTGAACTATCGGGCGGCTTAGTATGATATAGAAAAATAAATATAAACCAATTCCCGATACGGCCATGGTAGGCCTGGAGCCAATATTGTGAATCACCCATATGAGTGAAGCATTAATCGTATTGAATTGCAAAATGTAACTGGCAAGCAAGCGACCAAGCAGCAGGACAAGTGCGGTAAGCAGGATGCTTACGATATGAATCAGCAGGAATCTCCATCTGATTGAATTGAACAGTCTGATGCGAGTCATGTTACAACTCCTTTGACGATTTCATTTTATACCCGATGCCCCACACGGTCTTTATAAATCGTGGATTTTGCTTATCCTTTTCGATCTTTTCACGGATCTTCCGAATATGAACCATGATCGTGTTTTTGGAATCCATAAACGGTTCATTCCAGACCTCCTGATAGATCTTGTCCATGCTGAGCACGATGCCCTGATTCACAGCGAGCATTTCCAATATAGCAAATTCGCGAGGCGTCAGCTTAACCTCCTGATCATCTACGGTTACGGTATGGGTCGCGGTATTGATCACCAGCTCATCGATCACAATCTCGTGATCATTTTTTTTCGATTCTTGGCGATTTAAAAGCTTATATCTCCGAAGCTGAGACTTTACGCGGGCGATCAATACCAACGGATTGAACGGCTTTGTCACGTAATCGTCGGCTCCGATGCTGAGCCCAGCGATCTTATCGATATCCTGACTTTTCGCGGACAGCATAATGATCGGTGTATTTCTCTGCTCTCTGATCTTCATACAGGCCTGTATCCCGTCCATCTCAGGCATCATAATATCTAGAATAATGAGATCGATATCATGGGTTTGCAGGATTTGAAGAGCCTCTAAGCCGTTGGAGGCTTTGTAAAGGAAATACCCCTCATTCTTCAGATAGATCTCCATCAATTCAATAATTTCTTTCTCATCGTCTACGAGTAAAATCGACTCTCTGGACATGATTTGCACCTCTGCTTTATTCTCTATGGTTTCTACAACGATGTTGTAAATATACCATATCCCCAGGATTTCTTGCTGAGCATCTTTAGCGGGTGAACCCCTATTCTAATCGTTACATCTTAAGATTGATGGACGCAAATGCTTAATTTTTTCTTAATTTTATCTAAAAAAATAAAAAAACGACCACTTCTGCTGATAAATAAAGATAGGCCAAGCGATAATCGCTGGCCTATCTTAGTATAATTTAACTAAAAATTCATCATACTGCTACGCCCTTGAGAAGAGTGGCCTAATGCTTACCACTTTTAATAAAAAAATAAATAAGAGCAATAATTCCGCTGACTGCAATCATTGATATACAAATTTCCCCTATAGAAGAACTTCCAATTTGAAAAAAGGGCACCTCACGAAATGACGCTGCCGAAATGATCAAGCAGGTCATTCCCATGGCCATAATTAAAATTACGACTAGCCACTCCATCTTTTTCATGTTCGTTCCCCTTGGCCTTCATGCTCAAACCGGATCTCAAATCGAGTTCCGTCTCCTATTTTGCTAGAGACCAGAATTTCTCCTCCTTGAAGTTCTACCAGTTTTTTAGCGATAGATAAGCCTAAGCCGGTTCCCCCATACTGTCGTGAACGGGATTTCTCCACTCTGTAAAACCGTTCAAAGATAAAAGGCAGCTCAGTCTCCGGGATCCCAATTCCAGTGTCCTCCACAATCAAATAAATATACGAGGAATTTTCATTTAAATTGATATGAATGCCCCCCTTATCCGTATATCGGACGGCATTTTCCAACAAATTAATGAGAACCTGTTCCATACGCATTCCGTCTCCAAGAATCAAGGGAATGCTATTATTGATATGTGTATTAAGCTCTAATCCTTTATCTCCGGCCTTCAGACGAATCTTTCGCACCGCATTATCAGCAATCTCTGCAAGATCAATCCACTCTAGAGACAGACTGACCTTCCCTTCCTCCATCTTGGCTAATTCAAATAAATCGTCCACCAAATGCTGTAAACGAAGTGCTTCGCCACGGATAATGTCTAAATATTTATCCTTCTCCTCCTCCGTATCATACAGACGATCCTTAATGACCTTTGTATACCCTTCTAAAAAGGTAATCGGCGTCCGAAGCTCATGGGAAATATTAGCGAAAAATTCCTGCCTTGTATCCCGGTACCGCTGAAGATCTTCCGCCAAATTATTAATAGCTCCAGCTAGTGATCCGATTTCATCATTACTTATAATATTTAATCTCGTTTCCAAATCACCTACGGCAATTTTACGTGTGGCCTCTTGCATTTTCACCAATGGTCTTGATAGAATTTGTGCCATAATCCAGGTGATTCCAAGCGCCAGCAAAAATGCGCCAATCCCGGATAGAACCAGTACATTACGCACGGCAGCTATGGATTCATCCATATGTTTTGTTGATGACAAAACGTATACTGCTGATATAACGTTATTTCCCTCTAGGATAGGTGCAGCCCCTACAAAATAACGTTCACCTTTCGTATCAGTATGTTCAAACCCCACTGATTTGCCGGAAAAAAGATTTTGCACGTCACTTGGACGAATAAATGATTGATCAGATAAATCATGTTCACCGGAATGCGCAAGCACATTCCCTTGGTTATCTACATATAAGATACTTACGTTTGAAAAATCAGCAAACTTAAGAAGTGTTTGTTCAGTCAAGATCTCAGGGGAATCGCTCATCACTGTGAAATGAGTTGTAAGCTCATCCACCTCTGTTCTCATTTCCGCATTATAGAAGTTTGAAAACATGCGCCCGATCGCCAATCCAAGCGAGGCAATCACAACGACAAAAGCGGAAAGAATAATCAAACCCAACTTAAAGCCAATTTTATTTCTCATTGGATTTACCTGTTCCATTGAACTTATAACCCACACCCCAAACCGTTTGGATCAGATTATAAGATAACCCTGCACTTTGTGTCTTTTCCCGAATGTTTTTGATATGAGTGTCGACGACCCGACATTCTCCGCCATATTCATCTCCCCAGATCATACTCACGAGTTCTTCTCTGCTGAAAACACGCTGACCACTTTTTGAAAACACCATAATTAAATCAAACTCTTTTTGCGTAAAATCCACCAACAGATCATTGATATAAACTTCACGCCCCTCTGGAAGAATCCTTATGCTTGGAAACTCCATTACAGACTCTTGTTGAGCGGAGAATTGAGTGATTGCAGAACGGCGTATTAGGGAGTAGACCCGGGCTAGTAATTCTTCAGGCTCAAACGGCTTGGTTAAATAGTCATCTGCACCGATCCCCAGACCATACACTTTGTCTTTTGTTTCAGAGCGTGCAGTTAACATGAGAATGGCAACATTTTCCCTCTCCCGGATTGCTTTACATACCTGCCATCCGTCCATGTCCGGCAGCATGATATCTAAAAGGATAATGTCAAAAGTATACTTCCTCACCATTGACAAAGCTTCGTTGCCATTAGAAGCCTCTTTTACATCGAACCCTTCCTTTGTCAAATAGATCCGGAGCAAATTCCGCATGTTCCATTCATCATCTACCACTAAAACTTGCAGCCTAATCACCATGCCGCCTCCCGTACAAAACCTTAATAATTATAATGTGATTGATTTTGATTGACCTTTGCGTTTAAAGAAAAATAGCATAGCTATCAAAGAAATCAATAAGATACTCATACTCGTCCATTGTCCTGCAGTCCAGTCCAAGGCATAACGAGGCGAATCACCGCGTAGAAATTCTAATGAGAATCGAACCATCGCATACATTATATTATAACTTAAAAATAGTACGCCTACGGGAAGCTTGATATTCTTCATCGCTATAAGAGTACCAAAGATGATCAGATTGAGCTGCCCTTCCCAGACTTCCACCGGCCACAACGGAACGGAACCATACCGCTCAAACGCAATAGTCCCTTCCGGATATACAATGCCGAAGCCTGAATCCGTCGGTGCTCCAAAAGCGTCTCCATTCAAAAAACAGGCCATTCGTCCAACTGCCTGCCCAAGTATGATCGCTGGCGCCAGTATATCGGCAAGTGCCCAAAATGAAATTTTATTCTTCCATGTGTATATTGCTATTGCTAAGAACCCGCCAACCAACGCCCCCTGAATGGCTATTCCCCCATTCCAGATCGAAAAAATCTCCAAAAGATGATTGGAATAGTAGCCCCATTGAAAGAAGAATACATGCCATATTCTAGCCCCCAAAATGGCGCCGATTAATACATAAGAAACAAGGTTGAATATATGTTTTTGATACTCCGTCCCTCGTGCCAAAAAGTATGCTACTCCTACAGTAAGTAAAACAGCTAATCCAACAATGACACCGTAGGATTTTACAGCGAATCCTCCAATTTCAAATAAAATAACCCTCAAGTTAACTTACCTCCTTTATATTTTCATTCTATAAAGGGATTGTGTGGAAATGATGTGGAAAGATTGTGCATTCCATGGTGTTAATGATTGCTGAATGACCACTTGGATAAATACCCCCCTTCAAAACGATGGAGGGAAGCAAAAAACCAGTACCGATGCGGTACTGGGTCGCTTTTACAGATCCTGTATTCGTTTTCTCGTGATCTCAACTAGACTCCTTTTTTCTCCAGTAATTGCATAGTTGTGATGCAGGTGTTATCGTTTTCGTACGTGGAAATCTCCGATTCCGCAAGTTTCCCCTCGTGCTCAATCGTAATACGATAGGTTTTGTCACGAGGCAGCCATAGATCTATAAATCCGTTAGATTGGGATTTCAATGCTTGATCCAGTATCACGTTGCCATCCATGTCGTCGATGTATACGTTAAACTCTTTTTCTGTCATTTCTCCTTGGCAGCCAGTCAAGCTGTGAATGGCGCAAGGATGGGTTTCTTCAATATATGGTGCGATGGAAAGGAAAAACTCATTTTCAGGCAGCTTATAAACGATCGAGTCATTCACAATGAGCTGCTTGGATGTGATTGAAGCGGTTTGGCCTTCTATATTACCAGTACTGTAATCATAAACCATTTTCTTAATATCCTGCGCCTGAATTTCATTAGGCTCTTTCTTTTCAACGCTTTGAAAAATAATATACCCCCCTATTGCAACGATAAACAAACCAGTAATGATCAGAATCTTCCTCTTCAACTTGTGCTCATCCCCTGTCTTTTCAAATTGTTTCTTTTATCTTCTTGGGTATAAACTTCTTTTTTAATATAACTATTATAATCTAATAAACACAACTAGACGAATTAATAAGGAAGTGCAGGAGTATACTTCCTTAAACCTAACAACTTAATGATCGCGTTTCTTTCTCATCAGTAAGGGCATAAGTACAAAGTGAGACAATGGACACAGTAAAACTAACAATAGCATCCAAGAGTTTCCCGACGATAAGGAGATAGAATTAGTAAAAAGCAATATCGGCACTAATATCATTGGAAGCACGCAAAGAACCATCATCCATTTATGCGATTGATTTCCACCATGATTATTTCCAGCATTATTTTTATGCCCTTCATGGTTATGGTTTCCACAACAGCCCATGTTTTCACCTCCTAAATAATTCAAGTTCGTTGGATATTTGACTCCTTTGCTTCTAGTGTACCTGTTATTTATGTAGTTTCTGTGTGGAAACAAAGAAAAGGTACCCCAAAAAGGGTACCCTCATATTGAACCGATTAAAAATTTTATTGCATGGATAGTTAGTTTAGTTTCCGAATACTTCGTTTAAATACGTCTGTAATTTGCATGTAAAATCCAAATCAATATCGAATTGAAAATCATCAGAAAGTACACGAATTAAATCTTCGACTACCCACAGCGCAGCTGAATAAGCCCTAAATAAATCTTCTGAATCTAATTTTGAAGTTATTGAGGCATACTCGCCATATGCCTTTTCCGATAGATCTCTTTCCAGATTCTTTGTCGCGTTCAGCCAGCGTTCTACATTTCTTTCTCGAACTCTGATCAGTTGTAATACGTACTTCTGCACATTGGAGAGGCACTCTAATGAACGGGCATGCTCTCCTCTTTTCAAAACGTTCACACCCATAAGCCATGCATTCACAAAGTTATTAAAGGCAAAATTGACATTACCATGGGTCATTCTCACTGGGCCGTCGCCTCCCAGATCATCCAAACATGCCTTTAATCTACCGGTTCTATCATAAATAAACATCGATTCTGTGTCAGGAAAAACTCCTGTGTCTTTGAATGACTTTATAATTTCGATATCAGACTCTGGAAGGAAGTGAAATTCACCTCTAATTAAATTGGAGAACACAACAACTTCAGTTCCATATTCGTTAAAGAAAAGTAAATCGTAGGACTCGATATCTTTAATCCATTCTGAAGATTTAAAATCATGAATCTCATCATCTTTGAGAAATATATAAAACTCAACATCCGAGTATTGGTCTCCTTCACCTTTCGTAAAAGAACCATACATCATGCATGCCGAAATACAATGATCAATTTTACATTTCTCTTTAATCAAATGAATTAACTTTTCTTGAAATAACATCTATACAAACAACCTCCTAAATTTTAATTTAAAGAGATGTTTGCATATCTACGACTGGACAACATGAGCAACACATATACAGCGCTCCCTTCATCTACATCGATTTTAGACTATCATATTTATCGCTGCTCCATCAACTCGTGTTTGAATATACTCGAAATTCTCGACTAATTAGGCGTTGTCAAACTAAATGCGCGTCAACTTCATTTTTGGCATTCACGGGATCGCGTGAACAGCCCCTTGCTTAAAGCAAGGGGCTGTTCCTTCCGTATTCTCATCGTTTCGTCCTATCCTTTAATCGCTCCGTCGGCCATCCCTTTAATGAAATACTTTTGCAGAAACAAATATACGACGGTCATCGGCAGCATGCCGATGAAGCAGCCCGCCGCAACCCAATTCACTTGATTCTGAAATTGGGAGATGAACTGGGACAGCGCAACGGGAATTGTCTGCACGCTCGGCTTCTGCAAGAAAAAGATCGAGAACTGGTAGTCGTTCCACACCTGGAGCCCGATCAAAATGATAACTGTTGACGTAATGGGCTTCAGCAGCGGCATAATGATGCGGAAGAAGATGCCGATTCTGCTGCTCCCGTCAATCAGTCCCGCTTCATCCAGTTCTCTGGGAACCGTGTTGATAAAGCCAGTGAATAAGAAGATCGTCATTGGCAGGGAGAATGTGACCTGTGTCATGATCACAGCCCAATATGTATTGATCCCGCCTAGATCGACGATAAATTTATACAATGGCACCAGAATCGTGAGCGCCGGCACAATCAGACAGGAGATGCTCAGCATGTATACGAACTGGTTCCATTTAGTCTGAAATCGGGCCAGCGGATAAGAAGCTAGCGC
This sequence comes from Paenibacillus lentus, assembly GCF_042714055.1. Taxonomy (GTDB): domain Bacteria; phylum Bacillota; class Bacilli; order Paenibacillales; family Paenibacillaceae; genus Fontibacillus; species Fontibacillus lentus_A. The sequence continues at coordinate 147,826 of NZ_JBHGVC010000002.1, read as the reverse complement.
TCCGATCAGGACGACCAGCAGCACCGCAAAAAATGTAATGATCAAATTGTTTCCCAGCGCCCGTGCCAGATGGGCTTGCTCCCAAGCATTCGCAAAGTTGTCCCATGTCGCCCGAACCGGAAACCTCCATTTGGAGGTCGTCTCCTCGGACGATTTAAACGCCATATTAAACAATATATAGAACGGGATTAAATGAAATGCTCCGATTAGAACAAGACAGACGTATTTCATGACCCTTGATATGTTCTTCATTACAATCGCACCTCTCTCCGTCTAAGCGCGATTAACGCCGTGATGCTGATGACGGCGATCATCAGGAACATCACGTTGCCTAATGCTGCCGCGTAGCCCGCATCCTGTCTAGCGAAATACAGGTTGTACATCATCGTCGAGAGAGAAGATGACGCGTATCCGGGGCCGCCGTTGGTCATGGCGATAATTACGTCGAATAATTTCAAACCCCCGATAATATTCACGATCACATTGATGGTAATGGACGGCATCAGCAGCGGCAGCGTCACCCGCTTGAATTTGATCCATCCCCCGGCCCCGTCGATGTCCGCGGCTTCATAAAAATCTTTCGGAATCGACTGTAAGCCGGCTAAATAAATAATCATCGCAATGCCCATATATTGGTAAGTATTTACAAATGTAATAATCCACACAGCAACCTTGCCGCTGGCGAGCCAATCCACCGCTTCCTTGCCGAACAAGCCGAGCACATCGTTGATCGTCCCCCCATCGTATTGAAAGAAGAAGTACCATATATAACCCATAATCAGCGGGCTAATGATCACTGGCAAATAAACGATGGTTCGTACGATGCCTTTTCCCTTCAAGTTTCGGTCAAGAAAAATCGCATACAGAAGCCCGAAAAAATTTTGCAATATCGTACTGCCGAAGCCATAAATAAACGTGTTTTTTATCGTAATCAGAACATTTTTATCCTGTAGCAACGCCTTGTATTTTTCCAAGCCCACCCATTGAAAATCCGGCGAATATCCGTTCCAATTTGTAAAGGATACCCGAATTCCCTGAATAAATGGATAGAAAATAAACAAGCCAAACATGATTAACGCCGGTAAGTACATAAGGTTGATCCAAGCCAACGTGCGTATAGGTTTCCTCATCTGCTCTCATCCCCGTTTATATTTTCCCTTTCTATTAATCGAAAAATCTAGGGTCTGGAACCCCAAAATCGTCTGCTTGGGACCAGACCCCGTGATACCGTTAGCATTGAAAGCCACGGATTCGTTACATCAAGACCTTAATTTGCAACTTTTAAGCGTTCAAATTCCTTTTTCATATTTTCCGAGTATTCTCGGGCCGTAATTCCACCCGACAATAAATCCTGGCCATTTTTACACATGACGTCCCACATCCCGTTCGGCAAGTAAACCCGATCGAAATACGGCAGCACGCGCGTATCCTTGTATTTCTCGTAATATTCCGTTAGTTGCCCCGCGTCGATATCCACTCCGTTAAGTCCCGGAGGGAGTTGATTGGATTTCGCCACCAGCGTGATATTTTCCGGCTTCGCGAAATAAGCTACATATTTTTTAGCGGCTTCCATATTTTTGGACTTGTTCCACACGCCCCAGGTTGTTTTTTCCCCACCGGCGAAGGTAGCTGTATCTCCGGGCACAATGGACGGAATCGGCATTAATCCGCCTTTTAATTCCGGGTTGATCTTCTGGGCTTCCTCAATGAAATACGGACCAATCACAGTGAAAGCAGCCTTCCCTTCGGCAAAAGCCTTCGCGGAATCGCTGTATTTCGACGTCAGGACATCTTTGTTCAAATAGCCTTTATCCTGCAAATCTTTCAGCATTTGCGGCAGGACGTCGAATTTGTTCCAATCAAAGGTGCCGTTCAGCAGCGCTTCCCCTTCATTGGTTTCTGCGCTGATCAGCAGCGGCGTCGCGAAGAAGTCAAGGAACTGGCCGAGCGGCCAAGCATCCGCTCCCCCGATGTGAATCGGGATCACTTTTCCCCCGCTCTTGGTTTTTATGATTTCGCAAGCGGCAAGCAGCTCCTCATAAGTACTTGGCACTTCAATGCCATATTCATTTAGAATATCCACATTGTAAGTTGGTCCCGACTTGTCCTGATCCATAGGAAGAACGTAGACTTTTCCGGACTCGTCGGCTACGGAAGGCTTAATCGCTTCGCTGATTTCCGCGGCCCAGGCTTCCCCTGACAAATCCTCCAGAAACTCGCCATAACGCTGTTTGGCCCAGCCATGGGTGGCGAACACGTCGGGCATATCGCTCGAAGCCATTTTGACCTTCATCATGTTTTCATATTCTTTGCCCGGAGCACTAAAGTCCACTTTGATATCCGGGTTTTCTTCCATGAATCTCTCCGTGATTTCCTGCAGCACTTTCGCCTGCTCCCCTACCACATTCGTAGACACATTTAGCCGGATTTCCTTCCCGGAGCCGGTGTTCCCAGAGTCTCCCTCCGCTCCATTGCCCGTTTTTCCGTTCCCGCCGTTCGAGCCGCAGGCACTAAGTGCCAATACGCAGGCCAGAACAGTAAATAACAGTACGGATCTCTTGCGCTGTTTCATTGCAGCTTCCTCCCTTGATCGTTATAATAAACCGTTTACAATCCCACTTTATCACGGTTAAGATTCCTTACCTACGCTACAAAACTACAGTCTTCCGCGTCCATTTCTACAATGATTCATTCACGCCCAAGGAGGCTTCCCAGCCGCTGAATCGCCGCCACCGCTTCCGCACGGGTAGTCGGAGCCTCCGGTTCAAACAATTGGGAACCGCGGCCTTTCAGGATTCCCAACGCCGCAGCCGATTTCACGTCATCCATCGCCCAAGGCGCGATGCGGCTGGCATCGTCGAATGCGGCAGCTGTCGCTGTAGAAGCGCTCTCTCCCCTTTTGTGCACAACAGCGTAAGCACGCATCAGCATGACCGCCATTTCCTGGCGGGTGAGCCTCCGATCGGGTGCGAAGCTGGAGCTGTCGACCCCGGATATAATGCCCGCCTGAAAGGCCGCCCCGACTTGTTTTTCATACCAAGCGTTTGCGGGGAGATCCGTAAAATTCGCCGAACCACCGCCGCTCAGCTCAAGCGCGGACGCCAGCACGAAGACGAATTCCGCACGGGTAATCGGCCGTCCCGGTTCAAAAAGACCTTCCTTCGTCCCGTTGATCCATTGCTTGGCGGCAAATGAGGATATCGCCTCAAACGCCCAATGATTCCGGGGGACATCCTTGAAGGCGGATAAGCCGTTCAGCAGCCCATAACTGCCCGAGCTCCGAATCTCGGCTTCCAGCTTGCCTTCGGCGGAATGAATTCCGGAAAGACGCTGTAATTTGCCGTTCTGAAGCGTATAGACAGCGGCCAGGCTTCCGTCCCTCGAACTGAGCGAAAGACGAAGCACAACGCCCTCTTCCCATTGTTTTAATTCTTTTGCAACCCCTCCAGATTCAATAGCAATACCCAGCTTTATAAATTCTCCCGCTTGTTGGACATTGACATATTTCAGCGGATTGGCGGCGATAAACTGCTGTTGTTCCACTGGGGACAAGGGACTCAGCTTGAGGATCACCTTTGCATGATCCGCAGACTTCGGAAATGCAGATTGGATCCACTGGCTGAACGTTTCCCCGGAGAATTCGATCGTCGTACCTCCTTGGCGAACAAGCAAAGAGCGGGAGTTCAGCTTCTGAAGTGCGGACGGAGTCAGAACGATTGCTTCCGCGCCTTCCCGCACTTGGATTTCTACGGCCCCATCATCTTTGAACGACGCCAGATCCTTATCGGTTAAAACTTGAACATTCGCCTGATCCGGCTGTTTCGTTCCGTTTCCTGGCGGGCCTGTTACCGTCGATCCAGAGGAGCTTCCGCTGGAAGAGCTTTCTCCGCCGGAGCCGTTCCCCCCGCCTGTTTCCGGAGCAGGTGCCGCCGCACGGGTTTTGAAGGAATAAGGGCCGCCCGTATTATCCACTTCCTTGCCGGCATCCCCTTTCATTGCGGTAACCTTCCAATAATACGCCTTGTCATGGGATAGGCCCGCAACCTTCGCCATCGTCTCTTCCGTCACCGTACTCCATACGGCCGGCTGCAGCGAAGGATTCTCTGATACGGTAACTCTGTAACGATCCGCACCAGTCGAGTGTTCCCAGCGAAGCACCGTGGAGGCGGGATCCACCGAAGTATCGCCGTTGGTCGGCTCGATTAACGCGAACGGATCGGGATCCGGCGTTAAGTCGGTGCCGAACGGGAAAATGGATACCGCTTGTCCGGCGGACAGCGTCAAACCCACTTGACCGTTTTGAACAGGAACCGCTTGCGTAAGGAGAGTGAGACCTTCTTGGCCGATTTCATAAATATCCAGCGACTCTACGCCCATCCAATTGTCCGGCAGCGTCCAGAGTTTTCCTTCATACCCGGATTTGCTGTATGTGATGATTTCCTTATATTTGTTCTCATTCCACGCTGCCGGGAAAAATATATCTCCCCCGTTTCTCAGCGCTTCTCCCTTTCGCTTGATAACCAGGCTTCCGTCACCCGCTTTGTGGCTCGTTACCCCGTCCGAAAAAGTGACCGTTCCGTCCGAATCGGATATCCGATCCAACCGGTTCAGGTAATACCACGGGAGAGTTTTTAAAGCGAAGTCATCGATAAAACCTGTTAGATTCACCGGATCGCTTTTGATAATTCCTTCTCCGAGCATACCTGTTCCAAGCCGTTCGTCTCCCCCGTCCCCGCCGGTATAGAGCGAAGCCGGAATCTTAAACTGTTCCGAAGCGCTCCAACGGATATGCCAGGCCATCGGCTGCAATCCGATCAATGGGTCAACCCGGTAGCTTTTATCAAATTCCGCCGTTACGTCCACTCCTTTATCCCGGAAATAACGGATAATCTTCTTCTGCGTCTCGGCTTCCTGTTGAGAAGTGATTTTATGATAAGGACTGATGAACCCGGCTTCGAGCTTAGGAATATTTTGATGAAAAGCATCGATATGAATGGTGCCGGCACGTTGAATCGGAAGCAACTCGAGCAATTCGTCGATCCGTTTCGTGGTTAGTCCTTCTTCCCATTCCCGAGTGAAGCTGATCGGATAACCCCATACGTACTTTCTCAAGCTTCCGTCAGCTTCTCTTGCGATCACATCCTTCTCTAGATAGGTGTTCCATAACGGACTTTCCGCGCTCGCGTCCAACATGTTGATGTGAAGACTGATCGTGGTATTGTATTTGAACGCTTCATCCATCAGCCACTTCAGGCTGTCTTCGGCTTTGACGTCCTGCTCCCGCTTCAGCTTAGGATTGACGACATTCAGCGCGGGATAGCCGGTGTCATGACCATCAAATTGCCAGCCTACAAGATAAATGATCTTCGGAATGCCCCGAGTAAGATGGTCGATCTTCTTCACGGCTTCTAATGCTTGTTCAAAGGTCATCTTGACCGTGCCGTTATTTTCGGCCATGAACATTTTCATGGTCAGCGTTTGATGATATTCATGTTGAAACGGCTGATCGGCCGCGAATTGCACCTTAAACGGCAGCTCGGCTGTTCGAGTGACACCGCCCAGTGTGACGGTGGCCGTTAAAGAAGCGGTTCCAGGGGAACTCAGCTTTGTTCCTGCCCGCACCTCTGCCCCGTTTTCCGTAGGCTCCACGGAGGCGATCACATTCGGATTACTGACCGAATATTTGACGAAGGCATTTTTCAAATCCGCATCCGCCCCATTGCTCAACTTCCCGCTCAATCGCACCTGAGCGGCGCCATCCAGGTTCAGAGTTGCACGATCGCTTATCAAGCTTACGGACTCCAGCGTTTCTCCTTCACCGGCAATGGCTTTGGCCAGGAACGAGAGCACGGCCTTATGAAGCTCGGCGGTCGTCTGATTGACCACGTATTGGCTGGCGTTTACGTCCTCGTAAACGGATGTGGCCTTGGCGATGGCCCCCCGAAGTTCTTCTTTTGCGCCCGTGGGATATTGTCCGACCTCCGTCCCTTCAACCGCGTTGTCATAATAAGCTTGTGCATTGGACAGCTCTGCCTGCAGAGCGGTTTTGTTGGCTGTTTCGGTAGCCTGAACCCCCGGCACCAGCACCTCAAGCGGAACCGTAGCGGCAGTCTCGCCATTGGCGAGCTTGGTCACAAGCAAGACCAGGGTTACCTTCACATCGGAAGCGATCGGAAAAATCTGGGCATCCTTTGGAATAATGTCTTCCCGATCCGATGAAGCGATTTCAATGGTGAACCCTTCCGGAACGAACGGGAGACTTAAAATGGTCTGCCCCTTCTCCGGCTGCGCGATGGTGCGGATGGATGAGGCAAGCGAAGCCGTTGTCCGTTCGGACGGATCGCCCAAGCTCAGACGGGCTTCTGCCCAATCCGCATACGAGGTTGTCTGCGGGTTGGAGCCAGCCGCATGGCCATTAACCTCCAGCGACAATTCGTTCACCCCCGATACGTCCACGTCAATTGTCAGAGGCGCAACGTACGGCTTTGCAGTAAAATGCGGACTTTCATAAAGTTTGTTTCCGTCCCCGTACACGGCAAAAACGACATTGGTAGGCAGCTTGCTGTTATTGAGCGCTTCGTCGTCGATTCCGATCACGGAGGTGAAACGTTCATACTCGCCGTTGATTTGGTAGGTGATCTTGGAATCGGCGTGGGTGCCCAGCCCTTTCTCGTAGGTCACCCCGTTCATCTTCATCTTTTTGCTCGTGGGGTTGGCCGCAGCGATTTGATCCTTCTGCGTTTTGACCTTTCCGTGTTTGATCGAGGACCAGTCCAGGTCGCTTACGTATGCTTCCTGATAGGAAGCTGCTTGTGAATCTGCGGAAACCCGGTGGTCGGTGGCGGTTATGCCAAGGCAAGAAAGCCCGAGCACGAAGGCCAGAAATCCCGAAATCCTCCTCTTTGCTTTGTTCATTGCGCTTAAATACCCCCTTTTCGTAATCCGGCTCATTTACAGGTTATCATTAGGTATGCGCTTACAAAATGACTCGAAACTACACTCTAAGCGGTCATTTCTACACTCGGAAGGAGAAAAACGGCTACCTGCCGAAGTTATCATCCATTCGAAAAAAATAACGGGCAAAAGCAAGCGGAGCCAGCCGAAGGAGTGAAACGCCGCATGAAAGCCAGAAATCACAGTCTCCGTTTCAAAATAACTCTCCTGTTCCTGTTGACTACCGTCATTCCCGTCCTACTGATTGGACTGGTGATCCCCTTCTACTATCAATCGATGCTGTCCAAGGAAAAGCAGACATTGACAGAGGGAACGCTGACTGCCATGTCGCACAATATTGAAACGTATCTGGATGAGTTGGAGCGGCTGACACTCGCTCCATTTCTCCACGACAACATTATGCAGACACTGAAGCTGAAGTTGAATCCGTTGACCGATACCTTAACCGACTATAATAAGCTGCAGGCAGATCGGACACTACAGGAAACGCTGCTGATCATGTTCCAGAATACGCGCAGTGATATCCTTGGAACCGTCCTGCTGCCTTTTGACAATTCCGTATATGTTACCGACAAAAAGGGGCCTTCTGTGCACATTCCCGATTTTCCTTTTGCAGAGCAGGACTGGTACAAGCAAGCGCTGGCTCGGAATGGCGAGGCCACCTTCATAAGCCCTCACCAGCGAAACTATCTGATCTCTCCTTCGGAGGGAGAGGTCTTCTCCGTTGCCCGTCTGATTAAAGATCCGGACTCGCAAAAACCACTCGCGGTGATCATGGCAGACGCCGATACGGGCATCCTGAGCGAAATTGTTCAGGACATTCATTTCGAGGTCAACTCCGTCATCACCATCTTTGACAGTAATCAGAAGCTGCTGTATTCGAGCAAACCGGTTCCCCGCGATATGGAAATCCAAATCGGCCGTCATCCCGAATTCGTCGAAAGTGGCGGAGACAAGTATGTACTGGTGAAGAAAACGATCCCCTCCTCAGGGTGGGAGATCGTCCTGTTGATGTCGCATAAAGAAATTCAATCCAAAGTCCGTTGGCTATACATTATGGCCTGTTTGTTCACATTCGGCGGTTTGACCCTGACCTCACTGCTGTACGCTTATCTCTCCCTGTCCGTCGTCAATCCGATTCGCCGAATGATGACGATCATGGGGAGAGTCAGGGACGGTGATATGGACAAGAGGGTCAAACCGAAAGGAAGGGACGAAATCGCCCAACTCGGGCAGGCTCTCGATGAAATGATTACCCGGCTGAACGACACGATTATCCGGGAATACCGGACAGGGCTCGCCAAGAAAGAAGCGGAATATCGCGCTCTTCAGAGCCAAATCCAGCCTCATTTCCTGTATAACACCCTTAACGGGCTGGTCGGCCTGAATCGGGAGGGGCAGACCAAAGAACTGGAGAAAGCCATTGTATCCTTGAGCAGCATGCTCCGTTATTCATTGGAGTTTAGAGATTGGGTGACGTTAAAGGAGGAGTTTCAATTTTTATCGAGGTACGGGGAATTGCAGAAGCTGCGTTTTCAGGAACGACTGGATTTATCCATATGGTGCGATCCCGAGCTGGAATCCTTCCGGATTCCTAAGCTGCTGCTGCAACCGCTGATGGAGAACGCCATTGTGCACGGGGTGGAGCCCTGCACCAAGAGCTGCCTTATCCGGATTCGCGCCGAATCGGAAAAACAGCAGGGCCAGGGAAGCAAGATCCGGCTCATTGTCGAGGATAACGGCGTTGGCTTTGCCGCCGATAAGCTTCGGAAGCAGACCAGCGTAGGATTTCAAAACGTGCGGGACAGGCTGGAGATGGCCTATCCCGCCGCAACGATGGACGTGTTCTCGATCCAGGACGTCGGAACAAAGATCACGCTTACCATTCACTGCTCCGACACGCTTTCCATGAGTTGACCGTCCCGTAATTCAGAAGGATAACAATTAAAGTACTCCTTGAATAATTTAGTAAAATGACGAGTGGTATAATAACCGACCTGCTCCGCCACCTCGTAAATTTTGATATGGGGGTTATGTTCAAGAATTTCCTTGGCCCGTTCCATACGTATTTTGGTCAGGAATTTCATGAAGGTGACCCCCTGCCTTCTATGGAACAATGAGCTTAAATAATTCGGAGTGACCTCCAAATCATAGGCGATTTGCCCGATGCCTATATCCTTCATATAATTATTCTCAACGAAGGCGACAACCTTATCCACAATATGAAGAGATTCTTCCTCGTCCTTTTTGTCTCCGAAATCCGAATCTACGTCTCCATTAGTTTCCGCCAAATCTAGCAATTTTTTGGTTACCGATCGAAACGACATATCGCTAAAGGTATTTAACGAAACCTTGAAAGAAATGGTATTGTTCGCGATTCTGCCTTGTACTGTATGATTCCAGTAATCCTCCAGCACCTTCTTCCCTTTCTCGGCTAACCGAGGATCCATCCCTATGACTTGGACAAAATACCCGTTCGGTAAAATCAGCATCGACACCCGATATTCCGCACAAAGGAATCGAAGATCCGCATAATCGCGAATTTCCTGCTGAATACGGCATTCTTCGAGCTTTTTTTGCGATTCCGTCAATGTTCCGCTGAACGTGAAGCATCCCAAGGAAAATACCCAATCCTTATAAACGGAATATTCGGGGATATCTTCAATTGATCGAGTCATGTATACCAAAGAGGCCAGAATATTCGCGAATTCGGAATTCCCTGCCCGGATTTGAATAATATATCGCTCCTTCGCCTTCTTCAGGCTTAGTGCCAATTCATCCAAATCGACCGGCTTCAATAAGTAATCGATCGCGTTAAGTCGGAGCGCCTCCCTCGCATATTCGAACTCGGAATAGCCGGATAAAATCAGGAATTGCGTATTCGAGCTGCTTTCCCTGAACCGCTGGACTACCTCCAACCCGCTCATGACCGGCATTTTGATATCGACAAACACAATATCCACGCGGTTGGCCTCCATCATTTCCGCCAGTTCCCCGCCGTCCTTCGCTTCTCCCACAATCTCCAAGCCCGAATCCAGTTCGTTCAGCATGCTCCGCAATGTACTGCGGGCCAGCTTCTCATCATCAGCGATAATCGCCCTCATGTCATCACTTCCCTGGTAGTTATGTAACCGCTACTAATCAGTATAGCAGGCCCCCTTTATTTTCACAGTCAAAAAGTACAAATCAACAAATTGCCGCGAATCTGTATGGAGAGCGATCTGCAGGTCTGCAATGAATAACACCCTCTATTTCTGTAAGACGAAGTACCTAAATCAGAAAATGGGCATATGATGGGTAATAAACCTATGGAGGGCATATCAAAATGCGTTATTCTTCACCTAACTCTTATTTACACCCAATGTATTCATATCCAAAATATCCATCGCATCCAAATCCATATTCCTATTGTACAAATACACCAATGCATTACTTTAATCATGTACCTAGAAATCATCAACCATGCTTTAGACAGCCAACTATGCGATTTGATCCTTTGAATGCAAGGCCCATCAAAGATTACGGACCAAATCCATTTGTAGTCAATATTGAACAGGTTACTGAACAAAACAACACCTATCGAACCGCTTTATGGACCGGTAATCACCTTCAATTGACTGTCATGAGTATTAATGTTGGAGATGACATTGGTCTGGAGGTTCATCCCGCAACGGATCAATTCATACGCATTGAGGAAGGTCAGGGAGTTGTCGAAATGGGCAACAGCAAAGATAAATTAGATTTTGTGAAAGAGGTTTATGAGGACTATGCGATTATAGTGCCTGCTGGCAAGTGGCATAATTTGACGAATACCGGTAATAAACCGCTCAAAATATATGTAATTTATGCACCTCCTGAGCATCCGCATGGCACAGTTCACAAAACCAAAAAAGATGCCAGGGTTCCCTAAAAAAGCTATTAGCATCTGCTGTTCTTATATGAAAGGGATCCCATCCAGTTGCTGATCCCCACATGGCAGTCGTTGAAAAAACTCATTTTATCATGAATTCAGCACTGGGATTAATCCTACAACGTGAGGCTAATTAAAACATCTTCAAGATAATGCCACCATGTCGTAAGATATGGACATCACCTTGGAGGTGTTTTTGCATTCGGCACTAGAGTAAAGCTATCCTGATAGAAGTGCTGCCAGATACGGTAATAAGACACAGTTGAAAATCTGGATGAAATGATACCGAAAATAGAGAATCCCATTGACTTGAGCAGCCTGTTGGCAAATAGTATAGCTATGGAAAGAGTATGGATTATGCATCTGAGTTATAAAATGGAAAGCAGGGAGCCGTTTTTAGAGCAACAACTGAACGTAATAAAAATCATTTTCAACGGAGGGAAATAATGGTTAGAATACTTAAACTTATTTGTACTTTAACTTCATTATTAATTTTAGTTAGTTGTGGCTCGGGAATTAACTATATAGGAGAAAGTAAGAGTTGGATTGGAAAATACAATGTGATCATAAATACAAAAAATAGTAGTCAACAAGGAAATTATATTTTTAGTTATAGAGGATCAAGTTTTAAAGATAACAATATTGAAGAATTAATTATTGAAAATGGAAACAAAACAACGAAATTGACCAACTTTAGTTTATTCAATGGTAAAGTGAAAATCCCTGTAAATTGCTCAGGATGCGCTTTGCCAAAAAAAGAAAATCCGATTAAAATAACAATTCGTTGGGAAAATAATGAAGAATCTTTTGAGCTTATAAATTAATCAACTTGAGTATTCGCTTTTCGATTCATCAACTATAAAATAACCAACGATAGACTGAAAATCTTCTCACAATAAAAACATCCAACTAACCTGCATATAGTACATTATAATCTGTGAAAAAAGAACCACTCACTTAAGCTGAGCGGTTCTTTCCTAATATTCCCCATCAAATTCCTCTAAAAAAACTTCTTCTTATCCCGGTCATCCTTGAGGATCTCCACCGCTTCGCGGAAACGCAGCGAATGAATGATCTCCCGCTCCCGCAGGAATTTGAGACCGTCCTGCAAATCGACGTCATCGGTCATGTCGATGAGCCACTGATATGTAGCCCGCGCCTTCTCCTCGGCCGCAATGTCCTCGTACAGATCGGCAATCGGATCGCCTTTGGCTTGAATATAAGTTGCCGTCCACGGCACGCCTGCCGCATTCTCGTAGAACAGAGCCTTATCGTGATTGACATAGTAAGGATCCATCCCGGCAGCCTTCAGTTCCTCTACCGTCGCATCCTTCGTTAGCTTGTATACCATGGTGGCAATCATTTCTAAATGGGCAAGTTCTTCGGTTCCAATATCGTTCAATAAACCGATAACCTTATCGGGAATCGTATATCTCTGATTCAAGTATCTCAGGGCTGCAGCCAGCTCGCCATCAGCTCCCCCGTACTGCTCAATGAGCAGCTTCGCCATTCGAATATCACATTTCCCTACGCGTACCGGATATTGGAGCTTCTTCTCATAGACCCACATGTCCTCGTATTTCCCTCCTTTGTCATGATCAGCAAAGCCGTAAAGGCAGGCGTTATACCTGCCATGGCCACGGTACCTTCGACCATTCCCACGGAAATTTGGAATAGGAATGACCGAAGTTCATCAAAGGACCGTAAAGCTGCTGAAAATGGTTGGCAAGCTTAGTGCGCTCCTGCGAAAGCTGGTTATATTGCTGTATGGAAGCTAAATCATCGGGGTGCGTATCAAGAAACAGGTTTAGTTCGACCAGTACGAAATCTAGAGCCTGCAGCTTCTCCAGCATTTCATAAAATTGGGGATCAAAATCAGCTTTATGTGACATCATCTCACCTTCCTTTTCCCCATTTAGACTCATAGGGGCTGTAAAGCGCAGGCCACAACGTTCCGTGTCTTAGCGCATCTTCCGGGCAGAACTGGGGGAGATTCAACGGTTGAAAGTGCATAAATAGCTGCGGAGGGGTACTATACGTCTTGCACAATATCGGCGGGCAGGGGTCAAATGGCCCGACATAAGGGGCCCAGACTTGCTCTTGGGGATGACTCAACGATCGTTCCTCCTTTTTTTGAGTTTCCAGCCTTCAAGGAGACACTGCTCCTGATTCCTCACCATTAACATATGACGTTCGCCCAGAATATGAACCTCCAACCGCAACAAATCAGCAAAAAAACAGAAAAAAACTCCTATCAAGGGGATACGCTCACCCTGAAAGGAGTTCACTTTAAACGCCAGGCTCGTATTCTTTCACACTTCCATCCGAATCCGGTTCCGCAGAATCCCCGGCATTTCCCTGCTCGCTTGCCTTCTTGATGTTGACCCGCGTGATGCGCAGCGGCTCAGCTTCGGCTACCTCAAATAGGATATCCTCGTTCCAGATAGTTTTCCCTACGGCAGGCGCTCCATCCAGCTCTTTAAACAGCCAGCCGCCGATGGAGTCCACTTTATCATGCTCAATGATGACGCCCATCAAATCGTTGACGTCCTCGATCAGCATCCGGCCATCCACGGAGAAGGTACCGTCGCTTAGCTTCTCCACTTCTGGACGATCCTCATCGAATTCATCGTAAAGATCGCCGACAATCTCCTCCAAAATCCTTTCCGCAGTAAGCAGTCCCGCCGTGCCCCCGTACTCATCCACGACAACGGTTAACTGGGAATGCTTCTTCTGCATGAGGCGAAGCACATGGCTAATTTCCATGGACTCCGGCACATTCAGGATCGGTCGTACCATGCTGGCAAGCTGATGCGAGGTGCCTCCGTCAGGAAGCAGCAGATCGGCGAGATGCACAAATCCGATAATCTGATCTTTATCTTCTACGGCAACCGGATACCGGGAATGCTTCGTTTCTTCCACAATCCTCATATTCTCTTCCCAAGAAAGATTGGTATATAGGCAGTCCATATCGGTTCTTGGAAGCATGACTTCCCTCGCCAGTAAATCGGAGAAATCGAACAGGTTATCCATCAGCTTCATCTCGTCTTGATCGATGACCCCGCTTTTCGCGCTCTGATCCATCAGAATGCGAATTTCCTCCTCCGAATGGGCAGCTTCGCCTTCGCCGGCCGGCTCGATGCCGATAAGCCTCAACAGGCCATTGGCTGCCGAATTCAACAGCCAGATCACCGGCAGGAACAATCTATAGAAAAATAAAAGCGGAGCGGACAGCCACAAGGATGCCGCCTCCGATTTCTGAATCGCCAGCGATTTCGGAGCAAGCTCTCCAATGACGATATGCAAAAAGGTAATGATCGCAAATCCGACCGCCACGGAAACCGTAGAGATCAGCGCAGCATCCGTTACGCCTAATTTATGCATCAACGGTTCGATCAACAGCTTGGAAATGGCCGGCTCACCTACCCATCCCAGCCCAAGCGAGGCCAACGTAATTCCTAATTGGGTGGCTGATAAATAGGCATCCAGTTTCTTATTTACTTTGAGCGCATATGTAGCACGCTTGTTGCCTTCGCTGACCAGCTGAGTCAGCCTGGACTGACGCACCTTGACCAGCGAAAATTCCGCAGCCACAAAAAATCCATTCAAAAGTACTAAAATAATAACTAGAACCAAATTAAAAATCAGCTTGCCAGCCTCAAATTCCGTATGTCCATCGGGCATAGGTGCAGCGCCTCTTTTCTAAAGTGTGATTGCTTTGCGAGATTTAAAATCGATATCCTTATAGTACATATCTGCAACGAGCAGGTTTGGACCGCAGCAGCCCGCCGCTTCGCAATAACAATTTACTTTCTGATTGAGCGGGTGGTCGTTTAGCCATTTGGCAAAAATAACATCCAGCCGTTCCTCATGCACGTTGCCGAACGAAGGGATGTCTGCAAAATCCGTCACAAACACGTCGCCCGTAAACATATTCACGTTGACCCGGTTTCTGCCGTCGGGATCATTGCGTACCGTGACCATCGGCTCCTGCCGCAGCCGCTTTAGCAAAGCAGTATCGGCCTCATTGCTGTTGCAGGCATAGAAGGGCAGCGTCCCGAACAGCATCCATATCTCTTTATTACGCTCATCGAGCAGCGAATGAATCGCCTGACGCATTTCATCGAGCGATAATACCGGCAGCCCTTTGGCAAAATTGGACGCATACATCGGATGAACCTCATGCCGCTGGCAGCCCATTTCCGTAATCAGCTTATGAATGAGCGGCAGCTTCTCATGGGTGCGATAATTAATCATCGATTCTGCTGAAATGTACATTCCCGCCTCGCTCAATTTTCGCGTATTCTCCATCATCGTGTGATACAGCTTGTAGGCGACTTCCTTCTTGACAGGATGTCCGCTGTTCGCAAAGCCCACTTCATAAAAATCCTGTTCATTCGTATAATTGAACGAAATATGCATGACATCGAGGTAAGGAATCAGCTTCTCATACCGCTCATAATCGAGGGTCAGGTTGGAATTGATCTGGGAACGTATCCCGCGCTCTTTCGCATACTTCAAAATAGGTACGACCTTCTCGTCCACCATCTGCTTGCGGAAGGTTGGTTCGCCCCCCGTAATACTGATCGTCCGTAGATGCTCCACTTCATCCAGACGGCGCAGCATCAAGTCGAGCGATATTTGCTCCGGCTCCTTCAGCACCAGACTGTCCCCGACGGCACAGTGCTCGCAGCGCATATTGCATAAATTCGTAACCGTCATCTCGACACTCGTCAGTACATGCCGTCCAAACTCCCGAAGGGAAACAATGGGATCCCAGGGATCATCCTTCGGACTTACCGGCGCTGTCACAACAGATTTATGCTTAAGTATCTTCATTATTGGCCCACCTTATTTCTTTTATTAACCTAAAAAAGAAAAGAGTGCACTCCCTCGGCACTTCTTCTCTCTTAAAACTCTATTATGCTCGAAGAATCTACTTCATTATGTTAACCAATTTAATTCGTTCCGTCCACTTCTGTAATCACGATGGATAATTGCTCCGACAAATCGAGATCATAAGGCACCTTCAACTCTACTCCGAGAGGGTCGGTCAAAACGCGCACGACGGGACGCTGCGGAAAAATACCGTGAATTTTGGCAACGATGCCCTTTTCTCCCGTGCTAAGCTTGACGGCCACCCCCAGCGGGTAAATGGCGACACGATCACGGAATAGCTCCAGCTTGGATTTCTCGTACAAATTTCCGCAACCGGTGTAGAGCACCTCAAGCGCCTGATGGGGCAGCATCGCCGACCGGTACACCCGGTGGGTCGTCATGGCATCATATGAATCCGTAATCGCGATCCAGCGGGCAAATTCGCTGATTTCCTCCCCCTTGATCCCCCGAGGATAACCGCTGCCATTCAGCCGTTCATGATGCTGGTAGGCGCAGTGCGCGGAGACGAGGGGAATTCCGGGCTCATCCTTCAGTATTTTGAAGCCGATCTCCGCATGGCGCTTCACTTGCTCGTACTCCGCATCCGTCAGCTTTTCAGCTTTAGTCAGCAGTTCTAATGGAAGCTTCGTTTTTCCAATATCATGGAGCAGTGCACCAAGACCAAGCAGGGTCAGCTCATTTTTAGAATAGCCGTGAATCTGTCCCAGCAATATCGTATAAATACAAACATTAAGAGAATGCCGATACAAATAATGATCCATGCTGTTCATATTCATCATCATGATCATGGCATCTTCTCTGGAGCTAAGATCATCCATGATATCCTCGACAAGTCCGGAGAACATCTTGCCCAGGTACGGATAGACTAGACCTTTTACAGTTGGCTCGGTCATTTTCCGAAAATTCGTTCGAATCTCCTTCAGTGCCCTGCGGCGCGTTTCCTCTTCAATCATATCGACGGGAACAACGTCCTCGGTTCGGGGATCGGCTATATACACGAAATTCAAACCATGGCTGCGCAGCCGCCGGATAATGACATCCGTAAGCTCGGCATTCTCCGACAGAAGGACGATTCCTTCCTCGTTGTATATTTTCTTTCCCAATTTCATTCCAGGCCGTAATGAGTTGATAGGTATTAATCGCACAATAAATCCACTTCCGTCTCTTTTGATTGATTATGATATGTAATTGCGAAAAGCGGCTTTATAATGTGATATGACTGGCTTTCGCCCGATACTATCGCATGATGAAAGTCCAAAATAAAGCAGCAAGAATGAATCGATAATAAGCAAAATGCCTTAGCTGAATTTTCTGAATTGATTTTAAAAAGGCCATAACCACGATATAAGCCACAATAAACGATACGATAAAGCCAATAGCAAAATATCCTATAGTATCTATAGTAAAGTATCGATATGAATCCAGCATTTCGTAACCTGATACGGCAAACATGATCGGAATCGCGATCAAAAAGGAAAAATCGGCAGAAGCTTTATAGCTTGCCCCGCTGAACATCCCCCCCGCAATGGTCGAGCCCGAGCGGGAGAAGCCTGGCCACAATACGGATATACATTGGTATAATCCGATCATGAGCGCCTGCTTATGAGTAAGCTGATCAATGTCCTTCGCGGTAACCTGTGCTTTGTTCTTGGAGAACCATTCGGCTGCAATCATGAAAATCCCGCCGGCCAGCAAAGCCCAAAGAACGGTGGAAGGACTGAACAAGCTTTTAATAAAATCCCGAAAAAAGAAGCCTACCGCAAGAGCGGGAACAATGCCCAAGATAACATGAAGCAGATCGAGCCGCCTGACAGGAGCCTGGTTCCGAAATACGGGCGTAATTTCCTTGCTTAACCCGAGCAAATGAATAATTCGTTCCCTGTATACCCAGGAAATAGCCAGAATTGCACCAAGCTGAATCACAATCATGAAAGTCTTCATTTCAGGAGTCGAATCATCAAAGCCTAACAGCTTAGCCGTCAATATCATATGGCCTGTTGAAGACACCGGAATAAATTCAGTCAGGCCCTCTACAATCCCCAGAATAATCGCGACAATCGAATTCATGGCACCCTCCTCCTAGAAAGCGATATCACTACTTTTCATTTAGCTCTTTTGTCTGGGATTTCCACCGATGATAAAAGCAAGTCTCAATTGCGCCCGCCGTTTGAAGCTCCATCCGCAGCAAGTCCCGCAAAAACTCCGGGAGCAGAAACTCCTGATCATTGCCCTGCTTCAGGCATTCGTAGCCGATACCGAACGTAAACATGTCTAGAGTGCCTACCGAATACACATCCTCCGGAACAATCGGAACCCCCTGTATGCTTGCCTGGATGATTTTGTGAAAAGCCGGGGCAGTCGGATCATAAATGATATCCATTCCGTCGACGCAAATCCCCCCAAGCTGCTTCCCGCGGAAGCCAAATCCGAAGATCGCCTTATCCGTAATATCCGCAAGCAAAGATTGCTCCAGGCTGTACAATATATGCTTGCCCAGCAATTTCATGCGGCAAGGATTAATGGGCGATGGACAACGTTGGTGAAGCATGCCTTCACTGATCTCTCCGGCAGGCAGTCCGGCGAGCAATTGCCCGCTGTTTATGATAGATAAATCGCTCTTCGTAAATCTCCTAACAGCTTGGGCCAGCAAATTGCCAAACGGAGATTCGGTATCATAACGAACCGGCAGCTCTTCCTCAATGACCGCCACCGTTCTCGACATCCGCTCCACGGCACGGAGCCTATGGATATCCAGGGCTTCTACCACATGCGGCTCTTCCGGCCCGCTCTCAACGGGCAAGCAGACGCCGGCAATAACCTTCGCTCTTCCGGTCAGCTCGTCTCTCGCAATCGTAATTTGCCCTAAATGGCGTCCGAATTTTCCCGCTGCTGCTATGGCTGTTTGCCCGATCCACAACGGCTCCTCTAGCAAATGATGCGTGTGGCCGCCGAGGATAAGGTCAATTCCGGGAACCTGCTCTGCGAGCTGGCGATCGAAGGGCAAGCCTACATGGGACATGACCACGACCAGATCTACCTCGCTGCGCAGCTCATTTACCGACCTCGCAATAGATTCCAATGGATCGAGTGCATCTAGGCCTAACAGCTTATAAAACTCAGCATAAGCGGCCGTAGCGCCGATCAATCCAATTTTGAAGCCTGCTCTAGTAAGAACGGTGTGTTTTTTCATCCATATTGGCGGTTTGCCGGTCTCTACATCCAGCATATTCGCACAAACGACTTCGCAGACTAGCCCTGCATAAGCTTGACCGAGCTGCTCAGGCGTAAAGGTCAGGCCCTCATTGTTGCCTATCGTTATTGCATCATACGCCGTCAGGTTCAGGACATCGACATTTGCTTGTCCCATTGTCCCTTCTGTCTCGGGAGCGGCGCGATCCATATGATCGCCGATATCCAGCAGCAGCACCGCTTCATTTCGCTGTTGACGAAGCTCATTCACCATAGAGGCGATGCGTCCCATGGCACCGAAATGACTGTGCAAATCGTTGGTATACAGTATCGTTAATATATCCTGGTTCGTATTCGGCAGCATGATTTCTCCCCCCTCGGTCTATGCCCGTACAGCCTTCTTAAAAAATGATTGGATGTAGAATATTATATACCTCAAATTTGATCATTGTCTCCCTAAATATGATATATTATAGTAGCTAAGTCAGTATTACGAGGTGAAATAAAAATGATACTAACGATTTCTCTATTCGCGGGGCTGGCTGACCGAATCGGCGCTTCGAAAATTGAAATAACATATCCCGAGAACACCGTTTCCGCGGATCATTTAAAACAAGAAATAGCCCGTCTTTATCCGGATGCCGCTTCACTGGTGAGCATTTCTTTTCTAGCCGTCAATCAAGAATATGCGGCGGATGATCTCCTCATTACCGACGAGGACGAGATTGCCCTGATTCCCCCAGTATCTGGAGGCGAACCTGATCCATCCCCAGAAACATTTCATTCTGAAAATCATATGTACGCGATTACTTCGCAGCCTTTGTCGATTGATGAGGTAACCCAAAAAGTAAATACGGCCAATCATGGCGCAACGCTCGTCTTTGTCGGAACGACGCGGGAAATGACCGGAGACCAAAGAACCATCCATTTAGAGTATGAAGCATATATTCCTATGGCTCTATCTAAAATGGAACAGATCGGCGAGGAAATCGAGGCGAATTGGCCGGGAACCAAGTGCGCCATCACCCATCGAATAGGGAAGGTCGATATTGCCGATAGCAGCGTAATCATCGCCGTATCCACGCCTCACCGAGACGCTAGCTATGCCGCTAGTCGTTATGCTATTGAAAGATTAAAGCAGATCGTACCCATTTGGAAGAAGGAAGTTTGGGAAGATGGTACGGAATGGAAGGGTCATGGACAGGGACCTTGGAATCCTGCCGCGCCAGGACAAATATCACATTTATAGCATCCAAAGACCCAAAATATCATTGCCAATCCAATTATTCCCTGCTATCATTAAGGAAATACTGCAGATTAATGAGGTGTCATCGTTCTTGAAATTACATGTAATCGAAATTAGCCCTGGCGACCGTCTTAGTAATGATATTTTCAATCAATTCGGCGTTTTAATCTTGCATAAAGGGACAGAATTGACCAGCGATGCGATTGTCAAGCTAATGCAGCATGGAATTGACTACATCGATATTGAACCTCGAACCATTGACATCGACCGCACCTCAAGCAACATTTATGACCCCGTCCATAAAGTTGCCCCGCTATTCGACGAAGCCGTCAACGGATTCGAGGACATCTTTTTGGAAGCGCTATCCAACGGAACTTTTAATGAATCCAAAGTGGATGAACTGCTAGAGCCCCTAGTCAACGAACTGGTCGGTCAGAAGGATGTTGTGTCGCTTCTATTACTGCTGAATGACGGTGATAATTATACATATAATCATTCCATGCAAGTCGGAATGCTCTCTTATTATATCGCAACTTGGCTAGGTTATCCTAAAGAAGAAGCATACCAAATTGGCAAATCCGGTTATTTGATCGATATCGGCAATTGCATGATCTCCCAGGATATCCTCGGCAAACCCGGCAAGCTGACGCCTGAAGAATTCGAAGAGGTTAAACGACATACAATTTATGGTTCCGATATTATACGCAATTCTACGGGAGACGAAATCTCCGCGTTAGTGGCTCTGCAGCATCATGAACGGGAAGATGGAAGCGGATATCCAAAGGGACTGTACAAGGAGGAAATCCATCCATATGCCAAAATAGCCGCAGTAGCGGACGTATATACGGCCATGACCTCCAATCGTGTATATCAGTCCAAGCAGGAGCTGCTTACTGTTCTGAGGGAACTGAACTCCCTTAGCTTCGGCAAGCTGAGTCCGGAGCCTACCCAAGCCCTGATCAATCACCTGCTGCCGAACTTTATCGGGAAGAAGGTGCTACTGAATTCCGGCGAGGTTGGTTCCATTGTAATGACAAACCAAACGGATTTCTTTCGTCCCCTGGTTCAAACAGATTCCAGATTCGTGGATCTATCCAAAGAGCGCCAAATGTCGATTACTGAGGTTTACATTTAATAATGCCTAATTTTCTCTAGACCCTTCTGCCTATAGGTGCGGAAGGTTTTTTCATGTAAGGTCATGTCCCAGCCTACAGGTTTTTAATCGAATACCGCTGGCGCTGCTGCTGAGCACCTCTCCTTACAGAAACGAACAATTTTACACCTACAGGCACGCTGCATCCTCGCCGATGCCTGCGCCCCTTGGATTCTTTAATGAACTGCCGCTGTCGGCTCGAAATTTGGCTGAACTGCGGTTCACCAGCATTTCCTATCCATGTTATGCGGACACGCTGCTTATATATCTTCTTTCCCTTCTTTACGGCAACCCAAAAAGTAATATATACAGGATGCGACGTTACTAAATCAGCCTTGCTCAGTGCTAGGCTTACAGCAGCATCCTTGCCAGGAGCCATCGTGAATAAAGAGCTGTCCTTTAATAAGTATTTCTCCTGGATCGGCATAACGCTATACCTCCGTTTGCACAGTAGCCTTAATGCGGTATGTTCCTGGCGGCACGTCCCCGAATAAATACAGACCGCCGGGATTCGTATGCGTAATACTTACCACGTTTTCTATACCGCTAGTGATTTGATACAAAGCAACTGTTGCGTTGGAAATCGCCGTCCCTGTCGTTCGATCTATAATAATTCCACTAACCGTTCCCGTGTTTGCGTCTGGATCTGGAGAGAGAACGATATCCAGCGGAGCAAATTGCCGTCCGGCAATGGCAACCTCCGCGCTTTGATTCGATAAATATCCTGGAATAGAGGCTCGAACCAAGTAAGTGTCGCTGGTTAAATCCGCGAACAGGTATTGTCCCGCCGAATTCGTCCGCACACTGCCGATCAGTGTCTCGGAACCTCCGGCTACACGATATAACTGTATAGTGGCATTAGTTAACAATTGACTGCTGGCGCTATTGCGCACGATTATAAAATGGCTCCCAGCGTGGCCGTCGGGTCGGCTTGCATCGTAATCGTTACTGAGGTTGGTCTCCCCTGTACTACGGATAGCGGAATGCGTGCCGGAGTTGTATAGCCCGGCTCAGATGCCGTAATAAAATAGGAGCCTACCGGAACATCCGGGAAAGTAAAAAAGCCCTGAGGGTTGCTGTTAGTATGATCAAACGGATTGCCGTTCGCATCGAACAGTTGCACGGTGGCTCCGGCTATCGGCGTTCCATTAGCCAGTTGGACAGTACCCTGCACAACACTGACCGCAGCCGCGGGAGTTGCCTCCAGCGAAAGATTAATCTTTTCTTCTTCATGTCCGTTTATCGTAATCGGTTCACTCGGCTGAAGCCTGTATGAATCTACTCTTGCCAATAAATACACCACCTTAATATTCATGATAAACACTATATGAAGCCCACATGGCATCGGCGTAGTTAGAAGCCCGTAAAGAGGAAATTAAACAAAACGTGCCTTAAGCGGCAAAATTATAACCGCTCAGGGCACGTATTTAACAAGAAAAATTAAGGCTACTATAAAGAATTACAATTATAAGGATAGCGCCTTATTGGCGTTAGCCACATCGTTAGCAAGAAGCTTAGGCAAATCGTAGGATGGGTAATATCCGTTCTCCAGCATAAAATAGAATACTTTAGCATGCAGCTGAATCGCCGCATTCAGTTGTCGTTGCAATGTTTCCCTCAGTTTCGGGGTGGCGGTTTCCGTAATCGCAATCGCATAAGTACGCACCGCTGTTTTGGCAAAGCCGAGAAGCTGTCCCGCGTAGAAAGGCGTCAAATCAATGCCTAGGCTACTGTTTCTCGTTCCTTGCGGAGCCTGGGGAAAATATTGCAGCAGCTCCTTCAAATTGTGTTCCACACTCTTTATTGCTTCCTTATAAAGCGCTTTGAGCTGCGGATTGGAAACATCGTCTACAACCATCTTAAAATGAATTAATTGATTACTTTGATAAGCCGTTAATTCATGCATTTCCATAGTCTCATGCCAAGCCAAGTGCTGTGGTCTAGTTTTATGCATCGGGTTGTTTTTAAACAAACGGATCCCTCCTAGGCGATATGAGTTAGCCTATTCAGCAGGTGCCTAGAGAGTGTTAGTCCGATAATAAACATTCGGATATTTGTAAAGCAAATTTACTTTTTAGCAATAATTTTTCTTTTTAACTTAATCACTGAGAAAAAATTATGTCCTAATCTTCCGTATCTATTCGTGAATGTTTAATTGAATGAATTTCTTTTGTCATATAACAAGAGTTTCTAACATTCTTTCTTGATTGCAATACTTTTTGTTTGGTCATCATGTATCGTTAACTTTTTCCCCTTTATTGTTATAAATACATCAAGCCCTCTCAAGAAAAATTCATCCTCTCGTTTCGCATGCAACTCTAAAGGCATTGACTTTGGTAAATAAATATACAAATGCTGATCTTGTAAAGCGATTTGTATTTGATATTCAGGATGTTCAATTAATTCATATTCGCCTACATACTGCTCTATAGTTTCTTCTGGCAATACAACTGCCTTTAATTGCCTTGGTTTAGTAGGTGGTTGCCATTCTCCTTTTGTTAATGAATTTTCAATAGCCGTACCCAGCGCTAATTCATATTCTAAATTTTGTTCTTTATTGCGAAGGAATATAAAAATTGTTTTTGTTTTTGGATAAAGTTTAAATGTTGTTGCATACCCAGGCCATCCGCCATTATGCCAAACGCATTTACCAAGCTCAGGGTCTTCCGATAGAATAAAGCCTAATCCATATGGCATAGGTGTATCCTTTGTTTGAGAGGAAGGTGTGAATGCTTTTTCTAAAAGTGAAGTTTCTATCCATTGACCGTCTAAAACTGCCTTTCCTAGGCGATACAAATCACCTACTGTAGAATAAATACCACCATCTCCCGTTATATAATTTAAGCATACTGTGCTTTTTGTCTCAGCGAATTGAGCAGGCAACTTGTATTCGCCCTCATACACGTCGTAAACATACCCCTGTGCAATTTCTTCTGCATATTGCGTTGTAAATGTAGGAGAAGTCACTGTAGTATGTGTCATTTGAAGCGGTTTAAACATCGCTTCATCCATATAATCAGCAAATGATTGCTTTGTAATACGTTCAATGAGTAGCGCTAATAATACATATCCTGTATTGCTGTATTCCATACGCTCGC
This sequence comes from Paenibacillus lentus, assembly GCF_042714055.1. GTDB lineage: Bacteria > Bacillota > Bacilli > Paenibacillales > Paenibacillaceae > Fontibacillus > Fontibacillus lentus_A. The sequence continues at coordinate 123,377 of NZ_JBHGVC010000002.1, read as the reverse complement.
CTGGTTCAAATAATGGTTTAGGCCGATATTTGACTAGCACTTCTAAAATTTCTTCATTTGTAACTACAGTATCTACTGAACAAGAAGCAAAGTATTCCATATAATCAGGGAGCCCTGCTGTATGGGTGAGTAAATGATGCACGCTTACATGTTCATAAGGTAACTCTGGAAGCCACTGGTTAACATGATCAGCTAAAGAGAGACGTTCTTCTTGTACTAATAATAAAATGCCTAATGCTGTCAAAGGCTTTGAAACTGAAGCTAAATTAAAGCGTGTCGACAATTGCATAGGACGATGCGGATCAATGGAAGCTTCACCATATGCACCTTGTAATAAAACTTCATCATTCTGGGCCAATAAAACTGTACCATTCACTGCGCCATCTAACTCTTGTTTAATTTGATTCCAATTGACCATGTTCAAGCTCCTCTTCAACAATGGTATGTAATTTTTTAATTAATGTGTGTAGCTGCATTAAATCTTCTAAAGACATCTTGCTATAAATTTTTTCGATGATGAGTTGATTAATTTGTGATTCTCGTTCATAGTAGACCTCACCTTTCTCAGCAAGAGACACTACAATCTCGCGTCGATTATGAGGATTAATATTGCGTTTCAAATAATTGTCTCTCTCTAACCTTGTTACAATTTGGCTTACTGCACTTGGTGAGCTGCCTACATGTGTAACAATTTCAGAAATTATACAAGGCTGATGCGTATGAACAAAGTCCAAAATCACCGTCTGTTTAGGTGATAAATCATCTTCAAACAAAGCCTCTTGTACTCTCATTAATTGTGCATTCATATCATAAGAATAACGATTTATTTCTTCTACTAATCGTTCTAAAACCTCTTTCATTTTACACACCTCAATATTTTATATACATAAAATATATAGCTCAATAAAATGAATGTCAACTAAAATAGTGTGCATCCTAAAATAACATCAACATTTATCATTATGGCGCTCTTTTCCGGCTTCAAAGTCAATTTTGCACGACCTGATGAATGGCGAAAATGTGTTTTATATAAAATAACACCCCTGTCACAAAAGTTGCTGTGACAGGGGTGTTTAAAGTTTTAACCAATACTGCCTTCCATTTCGAACTTGATGAGACGATTCATCTCTACCGCATATTCCATCGGCAGTTCTTTCGTGAACGGCTCGATGAAGCCCATAACGATCATTTGCGTCGCTTCATCCTCGGTCAAACCGCGGCTCATCAGATAGAATAATTGATCCTCGGACACCTTCGAAACCGTTGCCTCATGCTCCAGAACGATGTTATCGTTCATGATCTCGTTATAAGGAATCGTATCGGAAGTGGATTCGTTATCCAAAATGAGCGTATCGCATTTAACATTGGATTTAGCGCCTTCGGCCTGGCGGCCAAAGGAAGCCAGACCGCGGTAGGTTACTTTACCGCCGTGCTTACTGATCGATTTAGATATAATTGTTGACGTTGTGTCCGGAGCCAAATGGATCATCTTCGCTCCAGAGTCCTGATGCTGGTTCTTGCCGGCTACAGCGATGGACAGCACGCTGCCTTTCGCGCCGCGGCCTTTCAGTACGACAGCAGGATATTTCATCGTCAGCTTGGAGCCGATGTTGCCGTCAACCCACTCCATATTCGCATTCTCTTCCGCTACAGCCCGCTTCGTAACGAGGTTGTAGATGTTCGGAGCCCAGTTCTGAATCGTTGTGTAACGAACGCGCGCGTTCTTCTTACAAATGATTTCAACAACCGCACTGTGCAGGGAATTCGTGCTGTATACCGGGGCAGTACAGCCCTCTACATAGTGTACGAAGCTGTCCTCATCCGCAATGATCAGTGTTCTTTCGAACTGACCCATGTTCTCCGAGTTAATTCGGAAATAGGCTTGCAGAGGAATTTCGCATTTTACGCCCTTCGGTACGTAAATAAAGCTTCCTCCAGACCACACCGCACTGTTCAATGCGGCAAACTTGTTGTCTGCCGGGGGAACGATCGTGCCGAAGTATTCGCGGAAAATCTCCGGATGCTCGCGCAGCGCCGTATCCGTATCGCTAAAAATAACGCCTTGCTCTTCCAATTCCTTCTGCATGCTGTGGTAAACGACCTCAGACTCGTACTGGGCGGATACGCCGGCCAGGAACTTCTGTTCCGCTTCCGGAATGCCAAGCTTATCAAACGTTTCTTTGATTTCTGCCGGAACCTCTTCCCAGGTCTTTCCCTGCTTCTCCGACGGTCTTACGTAGTACTGGATATCGTCGAAGTCAAGCTCATCCAGGTTGCCGCCCCAACGCGGCATCGGCATTTTCTCGAACTGCTCAAGCGATTTCAGGCGAAAGTCAAGCATCCACTGTGGTTCATTCTTAATTTTCGAAATTTCCTCTACGATTTCGCGAGTCAGGCCTTTACCAGACTGGAAAATAGATTTATGCTCGTCGCGGAAACCGTATTTGTATTCCCCGATATCGGGAGCCTTCTTAGCCATGGTGGATTACCTCCTTTTAAATTATGACTCTTGAATCCCTTTCTTCAATGCGTTCCAGGCCAGTGTTGCGCATTTGATGCGGGCGGGAAATTTATTAACCCCGGATAGAGCCTCGATATCTTCCAGTTCGTCAAATTGGACGTCCTCGCCTTTCATCAGCGAAGAGAACCGATCGGCCAACTGGAGGGCATCGTCGAAGTTTAAGCCTTTAACGGCCTCCGTCATCATCGATGCCGAAGACATGCTGATCGAGCAGCCTTCCCCAGTGAACCGCGCGTCCTTAACGATTCCATCTTCGACGATAAGCTGAAGAGATATGCGATCCCCGCAGGTCGGATTATTCAAATCCACAGTCAAGACGTCATCATCAAACTTCCCCCGATTGCGGGGATTTTTATAATGATCCATAATAACGCGCCGATATAAGTCGTCAAGTTGCATTACTTGAAATACTCCTTTGCTTGGATTAAAGCGTCGGCCAAACGGTCGATGTCTTCTTCCGTATTGTACAAGTAGAAGCTAGCTCTCGCCGTTGCACTTGCTTCAAGCCAGCGCATGAGCGGTTGGCAGCAATGATGTCCTGCCCGAATCGCAATCCCCGCTGCATCAAGCACAGTAGCAACATCATGCGGGTGAACATCATCCAGATTGAACGTAATCAATCCGACTTCCCTTTCTCGGGGTCCATAGATCGTTATGCCGTCGATTTCCGATAAGCGTTCAATCGAATAGGCTGCAAGCTTCGTTTCATGGCGATGGATTTCATCCATGCCGATCTCCTCCAGGAAATCGATAGCCGCTGCCAATCCAACCGCTCCGGCAATAATCGGCGTGCCGCCCTCGAATTTGTAGGGAAGCTCCTTCCAAGTCGATTCATACAGCCCTACATCATCGATCATTTCTCCGCCGAATTCGATGGGTTCCATAGCCTCAAGCAGACGCTTCTTACCATATAGTACCCCAATACCGGTCGGAGCGCACATCTTATGACCGGAGAAAGTATAGAAATCGCAGTCGAGATCCTGAACATCCACCTTCATGTGCGGCGTGCTCTGGGCTCCGTCAACGACCATAACGGCTCCGTGACGGTGGGCAATCTCGGCAACCTGCTTCACAGGATTGACCACGCCAAGCACGTTTGAGACATAAGCCATGGCTACGATCTTCGTCTTAGGGGTTACGGTGCTCTCCACGTCTGCCAGCGCAACGCTGCCATCCGGCTGAAGCGGTATATATTTCAAGTCAGCGCCGGTCTTCAAGGCTAGCTGCTGCCAGGGTATGAGATTGCTGTGGTGCTCCATCGGCGTTATGACGATTTCATCGCCTTCGCTAAGTACAGAAGCACCGTAGGAGAAAGCGACGAGGTTAAGCGCCGTCGTCGTCCCCCGGGTAAAGATAATTTCTTCCGTACGCTCCGCTCCAATAAAGCGGGCAACCCGCTCCCGAGCCGATTCATAATCATCCGTAGCACGGCTGCCGAGCGTGTGGACGCCGCGATGCACGTTGGCATTATCCCATTCATAATAATGCTTCAGCGCATCCAGTACCTTACGGGGCTTCTGCGAGCTTGCGGCACTATCAAGATAGACGAGCGGATGTCCGTTGATCTCCTGATTCAGAATAGGGAACTGCTCCTTAATCAGCGCCGGGTTCATTGTCCTAGCTTCCTTTCAACTAAAGCCTGCAATTGCTGCTGCAGCTGCTCCAGCGGAATATCTGCTACGACAGGAGCAAGAAAGCCATAAATGATGAGACGTTCCGCCTCCTCTTTGCTAATGCCGCGGGACATCAAATAGTAGATTTGTTCCGGGTTCACTTGGCCTACGGAAGCCGCGTGACCTGCCGTCACATCGTCCTCATCGATAAGAAGGATAGGGTTCGCGTCTCCGCGTGCTTTCGGACTTAGCATAAGCACCTTCTCCGTTTGCTCTCCGTTCGCTTTCGTAGCGCCATGCTCGATCTTGGTCACTCCGTTGATAATCGCCGTGGCCTGCTCGCGCATGACCGCGCGGGTGATCATCTGGCTATCTGAGCTCTTACCGAAGTGAACGGCCTTCGTCGTATAGTTCATCTTCTGGGATCCGGAGCCGATCGCAATCACCTTGGCATCGGATGTTGACCCGTTGCCTTTCAGCACGGATGACGTATCGCTCATGGTATCGCCTGCGTTCATTTCACCAATGATCCATTCGATGCGTCCATCGTTCTCGACCACGGAGCGACGGTATGTTAAATCGGTCGTCTTCTCGTTTAAATTGTGAACAGTCGCAAACTGAACCCTTGCTCCAGCTTGAACGAAAACTTCAGCTACCCCGTTATGCACGATAGGCTCGGCAAGGTCGCCGGAAATATAGTTATCCACATAAGTTACGCGGCTGTTTGCTTCAGCAACGATCAGCACGTGCGGAGCAAATACGGCCTGGCTGTCATCCACCAGGAAAATGGTTTGCAGCGGAATCTCGATCTCAACATTCTTAGGAACATAGAGGAAGATCCCTCCACTCCACATAGCGGAATGAAGCGCAGTAAGCAGGTTCTCGCTGCTCTTTACAGCCGTATGCAAATATTTCTGCACAAGATCGCCATGTTCCCGGGCCGCTGTCTCCAGATCGGTAAAAACAACGCCTTTTGCAGCCAGATCCGCGGATAATTTCGTAAACACGGCCGCAGAGTTCCGCTGAACGACCAAATTGCTCTGCTCGTTCAAATCAACCAGGCCGGCCACACTTTCAGGAATCTCCTCCGTAGGATTAGCCTGCCCTTGACGGAGTGTTCCGTAGTTACCCAAATTCCAGCGGTCAATTCTCGTCTTCTCCAGCTTGGGCAATTCAAGCTCTGCCGCAAGCTTCAGTGCATTCACGCGACTTTCTGTCAACCAAGCCGGTTCTCCGTTGCTCACGGAAGCGGTCTTCAGTACATCCGGTTCTACCGGTAGAACGGTTTGTGTAGTCATCTTAGCTCCTCCTTCCTCCTTCCGTTAAACTTGCTCTCCCACTGTCTCGTCTACTATGCCAAGCTCTTCCTTAATCCAATCGTATCCATCCTTCTCCAAACGCTCAGCCAGCTCAGGACCGCCAGATTTGACGATGCGGCCTTGCATCATGACATGGACGAAGTCAGGTTTGACGTAGTTAAGAAGCCGTTGGTAGTGAGTAATGATCAAGAAACCGCGATCCTCGCTGCGCATAGTGTTTACACCCTCAGCTACGATGCGCAAAGCGTCGATATCAAGCCCGGAGTCAACCTCGTCAAGAATGACGATTTTCGGATCAAGCAGCATCATTTGCAAAATTTCATTCCGCTTCTTCTCGCCGCCGGAGAAGCCTTCATTCAAATAACGATGCGCAAATTCAGGGTTCATTTCGAGCTCCTTCATTTTGCTCTCCATTTGGCGGATAAATTTAATGAGGGACACTTCATTGCCTTCTCCGCGGCGGGCGTTGATCGCGCTGCGAAGGAAGTCGGAATTCGTCACACCAGCAATTTCACTTGGATATTGCATGGCAAGAAACATTCCTGCACGTGCTCGCTCATCTACTTCCATTTCCAGCAGGTCTTCACCATCGAGAAGCACCTTGCCGTCGGTAACTTCATACTTAGGATGGCCCATCAGCGCGGAAGCGAGCGTACTTTTGCCCGTTCCGTTCGGTCCCATAATGGCGTGAACTTCTCCACCCTTTATTTCAATGTCGATTCCCTTGAGAATCTCCTTCTCCTCGATTGTCGCTTTAAGTCCTTCAATAACGAAATGTGTAGCCATATTTACTGCTCCCTCCATTAGTCGTTAAAATAATAACGTATATTATTAAAGGGACGCCTCCCTTTGTTCCCTGCATTATAGCACAATAATTCTCACTTTAGAATTATTCTAAGTGATTCTCATTGATTCTCATTTTATTCTAACCTACTTCCGAAGCTTAATCAACGTACCCTTGCTTGATAGAAGGTCTAACCTCCGGTACCAATCCTCCGCTTCCTGACCCGACGAAACATTTCGAAGCCGATTCGATTCTAACATAGCTTCTCCTTTTCCACCACATCATTGCCAAAATGAAGACATAAAAAACCTCTTACCAAGAGCGCCTTAAAACTGGCAAGCGCCCCTAAAGCAAGAGGTTCGTTTCATCCATTGTTTCGTTATATTTTGAATCAAAAAAGATCGGCACCTTTCGGATCTTCCCCTGCTGCTGAATGACTTTGTGCCTTGGCTTGTTTGGCATCCTTGAAGCCATGCCAGGACAGCAGCGCGGCCGCCGCACCGATCCCCGCAACCGTAAGGTAAATCGCCTGGTAGCTGAATATACTGGCGGATGCGCCAATGAAGAGGCCGGCCAATAAAATCATGAGGGAGTTCATCATGTTGACTACGCTTTGAATCCGCCCTCCGAACACATCCTCCGTTTCCTCCATGATCTTGGTATTAATCCAGCTGCGCGACATCACCACAAAAAAGCCCACTAAAAATATGGCTGAAGCCGAAGCCGATATATGATATGTACTTCCGAACCAGCCTTGTGCGGCGGATAGCAGCAGCAAGGCGGCAAAAATCGTTTTGCGTCCCGTGCCGAGCTTTTTAGCGGATACCAGCAGCACCCCGGACAGCATCGCTCCTGCCGAATACATGATGCTGACCAGACTGAAGCTGTCTGCGCCAAGATAGAGGACATCTTTAACATATGCCCCGACAAGAATGTTATTGACTTGTACCACGAGCGAAGGGATCAGAATAAACAAAATGGCTGCCAGCAGCACTTTACGCTCCCGGATATACCTGACCGTCAGCGAAAACTGCTTCCGGCTTTGGCGCTCATGTGAACCATGCCGGGCAGCGGGCTGCCGCCGCTTCATGCAGATGACCAGAATCGCCGACAGCAAAAAAGCGCCTGCCCCGATCGCCAGCGTATTGGCGGCATTCACAAGAGCGACCAGGATGCCGCCTAGCCCGGTACCGATGATGTTCCCTGCCTGGGATGTGATCTCATGTAGGGAGTTTGCTTTCATTAAACGGGAGGTTTCGATCAGCTCCTGCATGTACGACCGGGCCGCAGGCACAAAAAACGTGTTTCCGACCGACAAAAACAGCGTTATGGCATACACGAACACATATCCCGCAGCATTTTGCCCGATCCAATAGGATATAATCAGCATCGGCAGGGCCTGAAGCAGATTCATATAAAAGCAAATCCTTCGCCGATCATAACGATCCGCCCAGTCTCCGGCCATCCCTACGAGAAAAATACCGGGCAGGGCTCGGATACAGAGCATGATTCCGACCGAGAGGGCGCCTCCCGATTGTTCAAGAAGCAGCCAGGGGATAGCGATGCCTTGAATTCCTATCCCCATGAAAAACATCGTATTCACCACTAAATAAATAACAAACGACGGAGAGAACAATGTCTTATTCTGGCTCATATCCGCTCACCATTATGCTTCAATCCGAATTTGATCTCTAAACCATCGATCGAGTTCCATAATACGCGCTTCAACCTCCCGCTCGTCAGCCCCTTCCACGACGAAGCTCGCCATATGATCTACGCTTGAAGCGGCCCCGGTCATTTGCTCCCCCTCCCGCAAAGCAGGTACATAGCTGACCACCCATTCAAACGGCGTATTTGCCGGAATCGAGCGAAGAATCCCCTGCCCCGGCGGAACGATCAGCCAGCCTGCCGTACGCCCGGCATTTTCGCGGACGTTTTCCGATTCGGCGTCCAAGCCGCATTGCAGCCGGATCCACTCCCGGTTCAAGTGGAACCCGAAAGCCGCTTCATTGGCATCGACTACGCGAGCACCGCCTGTACGGCTTGCGATCTCGCACAGCAGGATGCGATTGTCCTTCGTAAGGAAATACTCCGCATGAAAAGCGACTACCGGGGCAGCAGGCAGCGCATGAAGCGTACGCTCCGCTTCGCGCTGCAGCCTTTTAACGAGAGAGGGGTCTGAGTTCAATATGACGCTTCCAAGACTCGTTCCGGAATAAAAGGAAAGGCATCCGTTAACATAACGGGAAACACTGGAGAACAGCATTTCCCCCCGGTGCATTAATCCGTCGACATGGTACATTTCGCCCTCGACGAACGATTCGATCATCATACCTGGGGGCATGCCTTTTTCCAGAAATGAACGGCATTCCTCGCTGTCCCGCAGCACGGAGGTATGGCGGGAGCCGCCCCCATCGATCGGCTTAATGACCACCGGGTAGCCGTATTGCCGAATGAATGCAGCAATGTCGGCAGGAGTCGTGATCTCCCGGTAGTGAGCGACTTCAATGTCGGCCTTCCTGGCCCAATCCTTCATGATGACCTTGTTGCGGTAGGCGAGTGCACTTTCCGTATTTTGTCCGGGCAAGCGGAAGTACTCGCGCAATTTAGCGGCACGGAGGAGGTCGTACTCCGAGTGGCACACAACCGCCTTCACAGGGTGCCGTTCGCTTAGCTCCATCAGCTGCCATTCCATGAGAGCATCCTGATCCAAGGACTCTTTTTTGAAAACAAAATCATAGCCGTCCTCTTCGGGAATATCGTGCTGCGTAAACAACGTCAGCTTTTCGGTGATTTCAGGAACCCAGCTTTTAAAAGGAAACGATTTGCTCCGGTTAAGAAATACGATTTGCCCCATGCCGACCCTCACCTCCGACCCTAGATTATACATTGACGCGCAGTGCGTATTGATTATAGCGATGCTTGATCCTTGCCTCTTTCATCGGCATGCCGTTTTGTATATCTAGCAAAATCAGCTCCTCCATCGCTTCAATTTCCTTGGCCCTGCGAAATACTTGCTTCGCCATATCCTTAGGAATGACGATGACGCCGGAGTCATCTGCTGCTACAATATCTCCAGGACAGACGACGGTACCGCGAATCGTCACCGGCTCTTGCCTGGCTGCAAGCTTGACCCGATTTTTGCCCGATTTCATGTAGCTTCCGAGGGAAAATAACGGATAACCCGTTTGCAGGATCGCGGTCGCGTCCCGACCGCAGCCGTCGATCACAGTTCCTCCCAGCCCTTTGATCTTTGCAGTATGCGTCAGCAAATCTCCCCATACGGTACAGTACTGCCGGCCGCCGTTCGCAATGACGACGACGCACCCCTCCGGCACCTCGTCAATAAACTCGCCCGCCTGAGCCGCCTCTCCTTCCGGAACCGGCTCATACTGCAGCGTATAAGCCGGACCCGCAAGAGCCATGCCGGGCCCCAATGGCTTCAGTCCCTCCAGCCCTCCATTGATGCCGAAAGTGTCCAGGGCATCGGAAATGCTTGCCGTAGATATTCCTTTGAAGGCATCTGGCCCCGAGTAGTGGGATATGCTCATGAAACATCCCTCCTATATAATATTTTTTCGCATGCATGAGCCTGTAATTATCAAGAGCAGCGTTCGTTGGCATTTATGCAGTCGCCGCAGGAATCGCAACCCGTACACTTCCCCCCTGGCGGCTTAACCGTGCTCTCATCAATCGAGAAGATCGCCTGCTTGCTGCCGCCCTGAAACACATTGACCTTCAGCTCGTCGCTTAATTTTGAGCCGAAGCCTTGAAATTCCCCGCCAAACATAAACAGATCCGCGCTGAACTTCTTGTGGATCAGGGAGCGCCCCCGGCCGGCTGGAACCGGAATTTCCGGTGCGGCAATGAGCTCCTGTACAATGTAAGGCTTGTCCCAGTATTGATCGATCAACTGTTCCCATTTCTCCTGTGGCGTGGATAAGCCAATGACAACTCCATCTCCTCTGATGTCGTAAGCGGTCTTCAGCACCAGCTTTTCCCGATGCAGCTTGAACAGCTTGCGAAACGCTTGCTCGTCATTATCTTCACTGGACATAGCCGAAAGCTTGCGTGCCCAAGGAATATGCTTGTCAAGTATTCTGCATTCTTCTTCCGTGAAATGCTTGCGGAAGGCCGGATCTGAAAGATAAGCCAAGCAAAGCTTGCTCTCTGTAATAAAACGGGCCTGGAATGAATTAACATGACAGACGACTAGATCCTCGCATGCCCAGATGAAGTCGGATAAAGCATCGAAATCGTCGAGAAGAGGGATAAAATCGGCTGTGTTTATTTTATTCCAGATCAGCTCTATCCGCTGATTTTCCGCATAAAGCTTTCCTTCCCGGTATGATAGCTGTCTTGGATCGGTGACAACCGCTTCTACTCCCGATTGGCGAAGAAGCTTGACCATTTCTTTCACCTCCAGGCTAACCCGGTTTTCGAGCTGGAGGATCGCCATGCTGCGAAGCCGGGATCCTGAGGAAAACTCGGCAAAAGCAGAAGTCAATTCATTGATAAAAGCATCAGGCTTGTGGATTCCTTCTTCATATAAGGGAGGAATATTATTCAAGTATCTGGAGAGTGACGGAATTTGCCTGAGCACCGAATTGACGCGTCCTGTAAAAATGACGCCGGCTGGGCAATCCGTATTGTTTTCTAAAACTTTAAAACCCTCCTCGCCCGGTACAAGATAGGTGTCGAACCGGGAGATGCGGATTTTACGTTCGTATCCGGGATCGATCCGCACCAGGCGGGAAGCGGCTTCGTCCAGCATAAAATACTCCCTGGTGGCCGTATCTTCTTCATAAAGACGGATAACCTTCTCCAGTATGGCGAGCAGCTTCTCAGCTTCGATTCGAATCCATTCGCGGTCGGAGGAGGATAATATGACGACTCTCGGGTAAAGCTGAAACGGCTTGTTTCGATACACATAACCGTCGTTCTCCAGCCTGCCTTCCAGTTCCCTGATCTCCTCGTCCAGACGATTCCCTGAGCTGACCACCATTCGGCTATAATCCTTTTCATATAGGAAGCGCTGCATTTTCGATCTCCTCCTTCGGATAAATCACAACATCCGCGATGCTGGGTTCAAAGCCTTCTTCTCGTACATATGCCGTATTGAAATATTTCCTCATCAGTTTCGCCGTGACCGGACCGATGCTTCCGCTGCCAAGCTCATGGCGGTCAACGCTGACGACCGGGAGGATTTCCGCCCCCGTCCCGCAGAGAAAAGCTTCATCCGCTAAATAGCACTCCGTACGGTCAAGCTCCCGCTCGGTGGCAGTTAGGCCGATTTCCTTGGCCCAGTTCAGGATATGCCTGCGAGTGATGCTTTCCAATATGCCGGACGTGACGCAAGGGGTAATCAGCATGCCGTTTTTTACGATAAAAAAAGCCGCTGTCGGAGCTTCCGCGATTTTACCGTTCTGATTCAGCAGAAGGGTATTGTCATAGCCGTCCGATTTGGCCTGAAGCATCGCTAAGCGTCCGTTCTGGTAGTTGGCGATGCATTTGATCCTTGGCGGCATCATATGGTCGGATATGCGCTGCCAGGAAGAGACCGATATATGAATGCCCCGGTCTGAATGCGGCTTGCGCTGCATGGGAAAAGCGGCCACGCTGAGCAATACGGGCCCCCTGGATTCGAGCGGGCCGTCCGCTTCAACGGAAGCGGCCACGCGGACATAACAGTCCTCCTGCAAGCGATTGACCAAAATGATGTTGCGGATGTTCCTCATCACCCTTTCCTTGCTCCAAGCATGCTCCATCCCCATAATTTTCATGGAATCAAGAAGTCGATCCGCATGCTCGGACATGGAAAACAAATGCATTCGATGCCGATCTGCATCCCAATAGCCGCGGATTCCTTCAAATACGGATGCTCCATATTTCATCGCCGCCGACCCTATATGGATAGTCGCTTCGTCATAGGGAACGACCCTGTCATTTAGTTGAATAAAACATTCCTTCATGCCATCCGACTCCTTTCGATCCGATAGTCATAAAATGGCTCCACACAAGGGTAGCCTTTGCAGACCCTCATCCTGCCCTCGGACGGCTCCATAATCACGGAAGCGACCGTCGCGACTTTGCGCGGGTTCCCATCCTGATGAACGCAGAGGCTTCCCATCCCGCTCTCGTGATAAGCGAGCAGTTCCTCCATCTGCCACATCGCCGGCCTGTTGCCGTATAGACCAAGCTTGTTCTTCGTCCGTTCAAGACGTGGATACGTTGAGGTGTTCGGGTTCACTAAATCGAAGCGTATGAAATCCTCATGCAAATAATGATTTGTATGCACCAATAGGCTATCTTCGATCAAACGCTCATTATCCACGGTCATTTCCACATTGATCAGACGCCTGCCGTCCGTCATCAGCAAATTTCTGGAGGATGCGCGGCGAATCAGACTGATTTCTTGCTCGCATCTCTCTAGCGTTGGCTGATGCAGCAGGTGGCGTATTAACAAATAGGGAGGGACGCCAGCCCGCCACCCTGGACTGAGCACCATATTCAAGCCGATGCCCAGTCCGCAGCTATTGATCCCCAAATATCCGATCAAACCTACATGCGTATACATCAACAGATCAGGCTCGTTCCCCGGCGTATGAATTTCCAGAATCATCCCTAAATCCGTCAACTGGCCCGCTAAATCAACATTTTGCGCGATAACGGCATGGCCTTCTTGGCTAAAGCAGGCAAACGCGGTGCATTCAAGGCCCGCAGCGATAATCTCACGCCGAAGCTGAAGCAGCATGCCCTCCCGATAGCTGATCCCGGCCCCTTGGGCCAGACCTTTGATTTCCTCGGCAAGTTGGGGCGTGCAGGCTTCAATATACGGAATATAGCTGTCGGCCATGCTTAACGCTTCCTTCAGGGTTAACGGCTCGCGTCTGACACTGTTGATTCGGGCGATGTTATCATTCAGAAAATCCCTGATATCATGCCGCAGCGTCTCCCCATATTGCGTTCCCCGCTGAAATGGAGAGCCGCTGACGGCAACATGCTTCAAGGGGCTACTCACCTGAAATCACCTCACATATGCTGCAGCTCCCGGTTGTTTTTTCTAATTCGGGAAGCAGTAAAAGCAATATCCTCGCCTGTGATTTTATTGGGCGGATAAATACCGAGCCCATATGCAAGCTGCTTCCAATACACGTTATATTCGAGGGATGCATCCATAATCGGCTGCTTCAAATCCGTTGAGAAATTCATCAGACCAAACAAGATATCCCTGGTCATCGGCGTCATATACTGCTCGGACATAAGGATTTCATCCTGAACAAATTCCGCCGCATCCATCATTTCAACCAGCTTGAAGCTGGCCGTCCCGAAGCAGCGCTCGATATAGGCGGCATACACCTCCGTAGCCAAATTCCCTCCACTTCGTCCCATGCCGCGCAAAGAGCTGTCAATCCAGTCCACCCCGCATTCCAGCGCCGCCACCGTGTTAGCCAGGCCCAAGGACAAGTTATTATGCGCATGGAAACCAACCGGAATCGTTAGCGTGGACTTCAATACAGTGGCGATGGACTTTACCTGATCGGGAACCAGATGTCCGTTGGAATCGGCAAAGTAGACGATGTCGGCACCGGCGGCCTCCGCCTTCAGCGTCATTTTTTTGATCTCCCGGCTCGTAAAATAAGTGATCCGCACAAAATTCGCCGAGGTAAACAGCCCTGTCCTCTTGCATTCCCGAATCGTTTCCAGTCCCTCTTCTAAACGGTCTTGCCTGATGCATACGCGCACGAGAGAAACTCCCAGCCGTTTTAGGGACTGAAGATCTTCGGCCTGAATATTGTGGGGATGAAGCATGACGACCAGGTGGGCCAGCGGTGCAAACTCCTTTAATGCTGATATATAATCGTCATGCGTAGCTGCCGTCATGCCCAGTCCAGCCGTTCCCTTGGCCGGGCCGTTCCTGTAGCCGATCTCGATCCAGTCCGCACCCGCCTTTTGCAGCCCGCTTACAATGTGTTTTGCAGCCTCTAACGAAAAATTAAAACCGTTAACGTATCCGCCGTCACGCAAGGTTACATCTATCAGCTGGGCCATAAAGTCCTCCTTCATCTATGAGGGATTCTTACATAAATCAGTTAATAGGAAACCCTTAGCACAAGGACTTCCTATTAACGATTTGAAACGGTCTATCCAAGAACGGGCTCTGCTTCCGCTTGAATTCCTGTCACGCGAAGGATTGCACTAAAGTGTTTCATACGTACTTCAACCGACTTATATAGGGCCGCGATTGCTTTCTCTTGCAGCTCCTCGGTTATCGCATATTTGCGGAGAATATCGTAACCGGCTTCCGCATGATCCTCCTCTACCTCCATATCATGGGAGCTGTGGATCGTAAAATACTGCACGCCTTCCTTGTTCAGGCTATAAAAATGCTTCATCGCTTCATTCATTGTGCGTCCGTCCCAGGTGACCGGCGGCTGCCCTTCCATATATACGATCAATGCCGCTACGGCCTCTACCAAATGATGATCCGGCCCGCAAACCTTGTTGTTCCAATCGATAACATCCTGGGATTCAGGCAAAATGTCGCAGTTCTCGATATCCTCCCACTTCAGGCCGAATTGCTCGCCGATTTTGAAAAACAGCTCGAGGTGCCGCATCGTTCCGGTAAGCTTGCCGGTCTCTTCCTCATAAATGTTCTCGGCCAGCTCCTTTCGTACTTCAACATCCGGAGTTTTCGAATGAATTGCCGAAATATTGCGTGTCCAAAAGCTCTTAATATGATAGCGGTGCAAAACAAAATTTTTTAAAAGCTCCGGCGTTGCTTCGCCTTTCATAATAACTTGGTAAAGCGGATGGGTAATTTTCTTGTTCTCCTCCACGATCGATTTGAGCTTCTCCACGAACTGATCTGAATTAAGTACCACATCAATCACTCCTCATCACGAAATTTTAAAATTTATGATGAACTATCATCTTGGACTTTCGCCCGAAAATGATAGGTACACCCTCTGTTCGATGAAGTCGGCCACATGCCTGACAGTCTCCATGTGCGGCCAAGTAATCGCGGGCGTGGTGTTCACTTCAATGACCGCATAATCGTCATCGTCCACTTCCAGTAAATCGACGCCAGCAATCGGCGCTTGAAACACGCGAGAGCACTGCTCAGCCAACGCAATCATCCTCGGAGTAAGAGGACAGGCCTCCCAGGTTCCCCCGCTGGACAGATTCGTCAAAAAGCCTCCATTCTCCGCATACCTAAAAAAGGCGAAATCCGCTTTGTAATCCACAACCCTGACCCGAATGTCCCTTCCGGGCTTGTCCAGGCAGGCCTGAACATATAGCGCCTTATGATCCCGAAAGTAATAAGGGGCAAGGTTTCTCAGACTGTTTATATCATCAACTCGTACTACCTGCTCGCCTTTGGCGCCGATTACAGGTTTCAGTACGAGAGGAAATCCCAATAATTCCGCTGTTTCCTCCAATTGCTCATAAGAGCCGATGAACCGGGTCGGGATATGGGGAATCTGATGCTTAGTAAGCAATATCGAGTTCAGGAACTTGTTTTGGCCGCTGCCGAGAACATCGGAACCATTGATGACCGGAATCCCGCATATTTCAAAGGCTTTCAGCAGCCAAAGCCCATATTCGCGCTGAGACAGCGATACCCAGCCCAATACGCAGGCCAAGTCCAGTATCCGATGATTAAAAATAAAGCGGATGCCTGGCTTATCCAGATCTACTGTGATCTCATAAGGTCTAGCGCAAATCGCAGGAAGTCCTCTTCCGTTTAATGCGGCTGCCAGTTCAATGACATCCGGTGTTTCTTCACGGCATAAAATGAGTATCGACTTCACGGGCATCCCGTCCTCTCCCTGTCTTCGTTGTAAAAGACCGGACCTATCGCCGCCCCGTTCGAATAATTAATCACGGCGTCGTCACCGGTATTTTTCGTCCGTAAAATATGGCCGATATACCGGTTTCCAAACAAGTAGCATCCCCATAGAAAACTTGCTTGCTCTTCATGAACCCTGCCTTCCTCGTTCGCTATAACAACGGATCCGTAGGAGGGAGTGACCCTTTCCTGAACAACGGCCCAAGCTCCCTGGGGTGCAGAGGACAAATAGGAATCGATATGGGCTCCCCACTCGGCTTCAGACGTCTTCCAGCCGCAGACGATGCCTGCGCCTCCGTATCCGTCCGCCGGCTTGATGAGCAATCGCTCCCTTTTACGCAAAGCATAGCCTTTATTCCCGATCGTCAGCAGCCGAGTTTCGGGGATATGTAATCTGATCCATTCGATGTCCTTTGCAGATAGACCAGCCTGATATGCAGGATCGGACAACAGGGCAAACAACGCCTTGCTTCCGGCGATCCGGCAGGAGATACCCATGGGCATTTCTACCAGACGATTCTCAAGAGCATCAAGTATATGTTCAAACTCGGAGGGGGTTCGCTGCAGATCTTCCAGGTCGAACAGCCGGTAAATGACATCTACCTTTTCGCCACTTGCATAGAGGCCATCCTTTCGGCGCTCAAGCTCCTTCGGTGTGCATACCGTTACTCGAATCCCGGTTATTTCATGAAACCGGCCAGCGATATTGTTTAGCGTCGCCTGCATGGCGGGCATGGAAAATTCGCTTTCGACAAAAGCCAGCAGCGGGTTTGAGCGATGCGAAAGAAATGACCGGGCCATAAGCCAGGCCCATTCCTTCAGCGTGTCCATCCATTCGGCTTCATGCTCGCGGACGGCGTCGCTAACCGAGGACAGCTTGAGAACGACCGAGTGAAAGGAGGCTTCCAGAAGTCCCCCAACACTGCTTCCCAAATTTAATTCCAGCATTTTCGGCACGCCGCCGTCGTCATAAAGGTCGCTGCGGATCAGAACTTGTCGGCTGTCCAGACGAGGATTAACCTGAATCCAGCGCAGCACCGTGTCCGAATAGCCCAGCCAGCGGGCTGCGCGTATCATATCCCCGCCAAACAACCGCTCGATCGTTAAACCAATCAGATCCAACAGCTTCTTCGTCGCTGCGGCATCCTGCTTCATCTTCACGATGCTTCGGATTTGCGGCGAAACGATGATTCTAGGCCTGGTGGCCGAGGCTTGTCCTGCTTGGCCAAACATTTCTGTTACTTCGTTTGGTGTTGGAAGAATCGTATTCATCAGTTTCCTCCAATCTTGGATTGAGTTGAGCAATATAAAAAAACCAATTTCAATCAAATTATCCATTACTTGTATTAAATATATCACACATAAATGTAAAATGTTGTTATATTTTGTATTATTTAAAAATTAATTTTGTGTTTTTAGATAAACAGAAGGAATTTAATAGAAAAGCAGTGCTTTTGAGAGAGAAATGTAATCTCCCTTTCAAAAGCACTGCTTGTATAATCATGTCCAAATGTCGATTTATATCAGATGCACACGAAGCCGCCGATTTCCACGCTTTCTGCCTTGACCTCTACGCGGATTTCGCTTTCGGCGCCGACATGCTTGCCCTGTGAGATGACATATGCCGACGGCCCTCCCCCCTGAAATAAAAGGTCGCCAAGCGCCCCTGCCGCTACACCGGTGGCAGCATCCTCCGGGATGCCGAACAACGGATTAAAGCCGCGCGCATGGATATAGACAGCTCCATGATCTGGAGCCTTCTGCTCGGGTTCGTGAAAGGCATAGGCGTATACCCCGTTAATACGGTACTTTCCGCTCCATTCCTTAATCTTCTCAAACTTAGGTTTAATCTCGTCCAGAGCGTTTAAATGACGAAGCGGCACAAGCAATTTGGGCGAACCGATGCTTGCCGCACAAAAAGGGGCATTATCCAAAATGTCCCCGGGATCCCTTCCGAGCATGTGTGCAACTTCGATCCTGTCCGGGATCATAGCCAGGCGGCGCGCCCGTTCAGTCTTAAAATAATAATGACCCAGCGGGGATTTGGCGATTACGATGGGCGTACCGGATCCGCAAACGACCTGCAAACGATCCCGTTCGTATTGCTGCAGCATAAAAGCCCCTGCAGCGAGTGTCCCGTGCCCGCAGAACGTCATTTCCTGCTCGCTGGAAAAAAACCGTAAGACAGCGTCCTTTTCTTGATCACTGCTAAATTGAACGAACACCGTTACAGGCGCACCGGAATTCCTTGCTATTTCGAGCAGCTTTGCATCAGGCCATCCTCGATACTCGACTACAGCTGCTGGATTTCCCCGGCTAGAATCATCAGTAAATACCTTATATACATTTACATCCTGCGTCATATCAGCTGGCACCTCTCTTCATACTATAAAACAATCGTAGTTCAATCCTACATTGTCTTCACTATATGTCAACCTGTTTTTCCCAAATTTGAGATCATTATGGATGTTATACGCAGTCAAAAAAATACCGCGGTTAAGAAACAGCTTCGCGTATTCGGAAGGCCCCCAGTCATGCTGGCGTTCACAATAAAACAGGGCTGGATCGTTAAACGATCCAGCCCTGTTATGCATTCAAATGTACGCTTATCCCAAATATGTGCGAAGCATCCACATATGCTTCTCTAAATCGCCCTTGAAGCCGGTCAGCAAATCCGCTGTCGCTTCATCGCCTTCTTTATCGGCAAGCTCAATGCCTTCCTGGAATGATTCAGACAAAGTAGCAAAGTCCTCAACCAGCGTCTGAACCATGGCGCGCTGATCTTCCTTCCCATTAGCTTCCTGGATCGTAGCGATCTCCAGGTACTCTTTCATCGTAGCAGCCGGATTGCCTTTAATCGTGAGCAAACGCTCCGCTACGGCATCCATTTTCTCGGTTACCTCATCATAAAGCTCTTCGAATTTGGCATGCAGCGTAAAGAAGTTTTCCCCTTTCACATACCAATGGTAATTGTGTATCTTAACATACAGCACGTTAAGGTTAGCGACTTGCTCGTTTAGTACCTGCTCCAAACTTGCCTTGCTTGTTTTGTTGGCAGACTTCGAATCAGCTTTAGCCATAATCAATCCCTCATTTCTCCGTTATTGATATATGTTCACCCCAGAGCACGCAAATCATGCCTGAAATGAATACAAGTTATTTACCGGGCTCCGAGCATCCCTATTACTATGTTACCCGAGCCGGGTTTTTACGAAACAACAATAGTCACTTCAGTCACTTCGCAGCGGTTATCAACAGCATAACCTGTATTAGGCCGCTTCGATATGGAGTCATTTTGAAAAAAGTAATGCTAATAACACACTTTTCCGATATACTAACTTTAATCTAATTTTTAATGAAGTTTTCTTACTATATTTAAATATAGATGCAACTTAAAACAAACCCTATTTTTGGAGGTGCCTCATTATGTCCTCATATCATCCTTTTTCGCTGGAGGATGCCATTGCTTATGCCAAGTCAATTCCTGATTTTTTCGCAGCCGATGCCGTACTTACCTGCGAAGAAATCGGGGACGGCAATTTGAACCTGGTGTTCAGAGTCGCGGATCCGCAGCAGAACAAGAGCCTGATCATTAAACAAGCTTTGCCTTATGCCAAGGTCGTGGGCGAGTCGTGGCCGCTGAGTCTAGATCGTGCCCGCATCGAAAGGGAAGCGCTGGAAATCCAACACCGGCTCTGCCCGGAGCTTGTCCCTGCGATTTATGGGGGCGACAACGAGCTGGCAATCACGGTAATGGAAGACTTGTCCGGCTATACGATTATGCGTCAAGGCCTGATCGACGGGCATACTTATGACCATTTTGCAGAACATATCGGTCGCTTCATCGCCACCACGCTGTTCTATACCTCCGATCTCGGCATGAATCAGCAGGACAAGAAGCTGCAATCCGCACGTTTCATTAATCCTGATTTATGCAAAATAACCGAGGATTTAATATTTGAAGATCCATACAGGGATGCCGATAATAACAACTTCACGGAAGATATTCGACCGGAGGCCGAGAAGCTGTGGCAGGACAACGAACTCCACCTCGAAGTGGCCCTGCTTAGAGAGAAGTTCCTTACGCGTGGAGAAGCGCTGCTGCATGGCGATCTCCATACCGGCAGCATTTTCGTTACCTCTGATTCGACCAAAGTCATTGATCCCGAGTTCGCCTATTACGGGCCGATCGGCTTTGATATCGGAGCGGTTATCGCAAATTTACTGTTGAACTTTGCCGCTCAGCCCGGTTGGAGCGACAACGACGCTATTTTGCAGGAGCGCCGTACATGGCTTCTTGCAACAATTGGCGGCGTATGGAATCATTTCGAGCATAATTTCCGCAAGCTCTGGGATGCACATGGCGTAGACATCATGTCCAAGACGCCTGGCTATCAGGATCTCTACATGGAAAAAGTACTCCAGGACACTATCGGTTTTGCTGGTTGTAAAGTGATCCGCCGAATCGTTGGCCTCTCCCATGTCGCAGACATTGATACGATCAAAAATGAATTGCACCGCCATCAAGCCAAGGTCACGGCTCTAGACATTGGCAAGCAGCTTGTGAAGCAAGGCAGATCAGCGTCTTCCATCGCCGAAGTGATCGAATGGGCTGCAGCAGCTGCAGCTAAGGAGGGTGCTAACGTATGACGAATGAACACTACAGCGTGAAGACCGAGCCACTCCAGACAAGTCGGCAACGCCCCGAGCCTCTTCTCAGCCTTCGCTGGAGCGAAGGCAAGCTCCTAATGCTTGATCAGCGGCTGCTTCCCGAGGAGATCGTCTTTCTTGAATTAGCGACCCCTAAGGAGGTATGGGATGGCATACATGCCATGAAGGTGCGGGGAGCCCCGGCGATCGGCATCGCTGCCGCCTATGGGGTTGTGCTGGGAGCGAACTCCTTTCAGGGAGACGACACCCAGTGGCTGGAGCATGTATTGGCTACCGCCGAGCATTTAGCAACCTCGCGACCGACAGCGGTCAACCTCTTCTGGGCGCTTGACCGGATGAAAGAGCGTGCTGTGAAGCTCGCGGCAGAGCAGGTAGGCCGCTCTTTGCGCAATGAGGCATTACTGGCGGAGGCGATAGCGATACATCGTGAGGATGAAGAAGTATGCCGGAAAATCGGAGAGCATGCGCTTCCTCTTTTTACTTCCGGGATGGGAGTCCTTACTCACTGCAACGCTGGAGGACTGGCCACCGCCAAATACGGAACGGCTCTGGCCCCGTTTTATCTGGCGCAGGAACAGGGGATTGCCCTTAAAATATACGCCGATGAGACAAGGCCAGTTCTTCAAGGAGCAAGGCTGACCGCATTCGAGCTGCAGCAAGCAGGCATCGATGTAACCCTGCTCTGCGACAACATGGCTGGCCTCGTTATGTCCAAGGGCTGGATCGATGCCGTCATCGTGGGAACAGACCGCATTGCCGCTAACGGGGATGTCGCAAACAAAATCGGAACGTACAGCCTTGCCGTTTTGGCAAAGGCGCACAACATCCCTTTCTACGTGGCCTCGCCATTGTCCACCATTGATCTAGATACGGAGAACGGACAGCTTATTCCAATTGAGGAGCGGCCCGAGCATGAAGTAACCGAAGGGTTCGGCAAACGCACAGCCCCTTCCGGCATTAAAGTGTTCAATCCTGCTTTCGACGTCACTCCGCATCATTTGGTAACAGCCATCATTACGGAGAAAGGGATCGTCAAGCCTCCATTCCGAGACAATTTGGCAGCCCTGTTCAAGGACATAGATTAATCTCTTAAAGTCCAGAGATGGGATGAGGTAAACACTTTGTAATTTTTTCATATATAGGTTGAACTATAGATTTTACGGTAAAAGCAGCCGTATTAAACGTTCTAATTGTACGATTTGTCGTACAAAACTATAGTGCCAGACCACCATGCACGCCTTTTGTACGATCTTTCGTACAACACTACCGTGAATGATCGCCTCGAGACCTCTTTTGTACTATCTTTCGTACAAAGTTCTTGCGGCGACGCTTTCAGAAGCGCCTTTGTACGACTTTTCGTTCAAAATTGTTGCTGCAGCCGACAAGGTCGGATTCCGCTTGTTTTTGGCTCCGTATAACCATCAGTTGAATGCGTGGAGGACGATGGTAATGGCCTTAAGGGAGATATAAGAATAAGAATAGTGGATAGTTCAACTTAATATTCAGAAGTACTTCCCCTCTTTTAATACTATTAGAAAATCTCTGTCGAAGTACTCTAAGGTGCCGGGCCGCGATTACAAGCCCTTTTCCTTGCGATTTTAAGAAGCTCTTGCTTCGAATTTTATACTTTCTGAATCTTTAAAAATGTTTCAATTTGAACCTTTAGGACTATGATTGTCCACCAAGCGATGCTATGATTAATGGGTAATTTTAATATTAGCCTGACATCTACGAGCAACGATACTTAACATGTGTTTCTGGGGGAATTATGGGGAATTATGGACAATCATAATAATAATGATCATGAACAACTAGGATATTTATTCAATGTGGAAATCTTGGTAAAAAGCAAGTCCAATGCCACCGCGCTTCAATCGCTGCTGGAACTGCTTAACAGCGGGGAACAAATTATCGATTATCGCATCAATTCTGGGATTGAGCTCGGGGAAATTATTGAATCCCTGCTGGCGGCAAGGAAACAATCATTCATCTCCAGATCCTACAAACGACTTACAACGAACTCATCGACCAAACAGGAAGCTACTGGAAAAAATAATGACCAAGTCGCTGATAAAAGAAAGGCACCAGACGAATTAAAGATCGCTCCCAACGCTGAAGACAGCTTCGCCGCCCTGGCGATGAGCGGAAACTTCCAAGATTGGATTCAGAAATATATTTCAGAGAATCGCCTGGTTCGGATATTAATCTATCGTAATGGTGAGCGAATAAATATCCCTTGCCGCATATTGAATTTCCAATCAGAAACCTACGCCATCAACGTCTATCATGTTGACGAGAAGCAAGTTTATACTTTTATGCTTAGCGAAGTCATCGATTTCATTGAAACCTAAAGCTCTAACTCAACTCAATATCACGCAGGATATAGACGAATGCTGCGCCATCCCTTCGGGATAGCGCAGCATTTTGTATTTACTCTCATTTACTTTTTCCCGTCTGTCCCCACGCTGATAGAGCAAGCATGAGCCACCCTGCAATGAAAGAAACTCCTCCAAGCGGAGTAATCGGTCCAAGCCATCTCCAGCCCGCCACAGACAGCAAATAGAGGCTGCCCGAGAATAGCACAATCCCGATCAGAAACAACCGCGCAGCCCAGCGCAGCTTGTTGCTATCGCCCCACGTGCCGGCTGCCAGGGCGACAAGAATCATGGCTATACCATGGATCATATGATATTGAACCCCGGTCTTATACGTTTCAATTGAATCTTGAATGACCGGTTCCAGCACGTGAGCTCCAAAGGCGCCAAGGGCAACGGCCAGAAGCATAATGATCGCTCCTATTCCAGCTATTCTTCGCTGCATAGATATCCCTCCTATTTTTCAAACCACAAACCTACTTACCTATCATAACCCAGCTCGCTTCACCTTTACCAGAACCGGCCCAAAAGTGAATTTTTTTCTTGATTTTTTACCGAATCTATGGAAGATTATACGTTAACATGACTAAATTTCTGCAAAGGAGCTTGATTATTAATGAATTATGAACCTGGGGCGCAACCACCAAGCCCTAACTATGATTATGCGGCGCCTGCCCAGCCCTTGGCCCCCCAAAAGCACTCTGGGCTTGGCATCACCTCATTTGTTATGAGCATCATTGCATTGCTAGGCTACTTTATGGCCTTCTTTCTTATCATTGCCGCCATTGGCCAGGCTGTCCAAAACCCGTCCTACATCGAGGAAGCCCTTATGGACGATCCTGCGGCGATTCTCGGCATTCTTGCCATGTTCGGCGCAGCTATCATAAATTTGATCGCTCTCATTCTGGGGATCATCGGACTCGTAATCAAAAACCGCAAAAAAATATTTGCTATCATTGGCACGATATTATCTTCGTTGTCCGTGGTATTAATCATCTTTCTCTATATTATCGGTACATTACAACAGCTATAAGTCCAACAGCACAACTTGCCCCCTCGTTAGCCTAAACAAGTTATCGCGGGGGCAAATTTTTTGTTAGCGGCTTCCCGAGCGCCCGCTTACATCAGCAATTTCCAACGAACGAGCCGAAAAGATGTTAAACGCTCTCGCTTTTTGATAAAATAAAGCTGGACTATCTGAATTTAAGGAGATACTTATGGCACAAGTTAAAATTTTTGCGGATAGCACATCCGATCTGCCAGCGTCTTGGATCACGGAATACGGCATCGGAATCATTCCCCTGTATGTCGTCTTTAATGATCAGACCTACCGCGATGGCATCGATATTACGCCGATCGGCATTTACGGAAAAGTCGCGGATGCAGGGAGCTTGCCTAAAACGACGGCCCCGTCTCCCAAAGATTTTATAGACGCTTTTGCTCCGCATATCGAGCAAGGACACGATATCGTATATATTAGTATTTCGTCCAGCCTGTCATCCACCTACCAGAACGCGCTTATTGCGGCAGGCGAATTCCCAGAAGGACGAGTACATATCGTGGACTCGCTTAATTTATGCAGCGGGATCGGCCTGCTCGTGATGAAGGCGGTCAAAGCCTCCCGGCAAGGACAAAGCGCCCATGAGATCGTCTCTTTGCTTGAACACTCCAGACAATTAGTAAATACGGAGTTTGTCATCGATACACTGGAGTATTTATACAAAGGCGGCAGATGCTCGGGCATGCAGAACTTCATCGGCAGCCTGCTCCAAATACGTCCCGTACTGAAAGTCGTTGACGGAAGCATTATTCCTGCCTACAAAGTCCGCGGCAAGAAGGAGAAAGCCGTTCAGCAAATGCTCGACAATGCCCTTGCCAAGAAAGATGAAATGGACGATGATTTAATTATCGTAGCCCATACTCTAGCCGAGGAAGAGGCACGCCGGCTCGCAGCCATTCTCAGAGAGCAGACACCGGCGCGCGAAGTGGCGATCGCTGAAGCAGGCTGCGTCATATCCAGCCACTGCGGGCCTCATACCGTTGCGATTATGTATATGAACAAGGGCTCCGAAGACCGAATCGGATAATCCGAATTTCATTTGGAGGGATCACTTTGCGAACCATTAGAATATTTGCGGACAGCACCTGCGATCTGCCTGCAGCATGGATCAAGGAGTACGGCATCGGCATCGTTCCGTTGTATGTTACGTTCGAGGACGAAACGTACAAGGACGGGATCGACCTCACGACCCCGCAGTTGTATAGCAAAGTAGCGAAGAGCGGGCGCTTGCCGAAGACAGCAGCACCTTCTCCCGCCGATTTTATCCAGGCCTTTGCTCCTGCGATTGCTGAAGGACAGCAAATTTTATACATAAGTCTGTCGTCCGAGCTATCTTCGACTTACCAGAATGCCCTCATTGCGGCCGAGGAATTTGAAGAGGGCCAGGTTACTGTTTTTGACTCGCTCAACTTATCCACCGGAATCGGATTGCTCGTGATGAAAGCGGTCAGAGCTGCATCTGAGGGGCACAGCGTAGCTGAAATCGTAGCCTTACTGGAGAAGACAAGGCCGCAGGTCGAAACGGAATTCGTCATTGATTCGCTGGATTACTTATATAAGGGCGGCAGATGCTCCGGAATGCAAAACCTGGTAGGAAGCCTGCTCAAAATTCGGCCGGTCATCAAGGTCATCGACGGAAAGATGACTCCCGTATCCAAAATCCGCGGAAGCCGCGAGAAAGTGCTGGAGCAGCTGCTCAACAATGCCCTGGCTAAAATCGATGACATGGACAATGACTTAATATTCATTACCCATTCATTGGCTGATGAGGACGCCGTTCATCTGCAGCAAATTTTGCAGTCGAAAACAAAAGCAAGAGAAGTCGCCGTATCCGATGCAGGATGCGTTATTTCCAGCCATTGCGGAGCCAAAACTATCGGAATTTTATATACAAAATCGATTTAAACAGCACCGCGTAAACAAGCCGACGATCGCTCCATGATCCGTCGGCTTGTTTATCTTTACCTTATTCATCCTTTCGACTTACCGAGCTTAAGCCTCCATTCCTCGAGCAATTCGGCAACCTCCTGAATACGAAGCGGCTTTCTTAACAGTCCTGCCATTCCGCTAGCCAAACAGCGCTCCCGCTGCTGCTCAATGACTTCCTGGCTGCTCATACCGATAATAATCGGCATTTGATCCACCGGCGCCCACTGTCTAATTAGGCGCGCGGCCTTGATTCCGTCCATCACTGGCATCTCGATGTCCATAAATATAAGATCATAGGCTTGGGAGGACACAGCCTCAACCGCTTCGACGCCATTATGGGCTACATCGGACGCGTACCCTAGCTTCTTTAGCATCTGGACGAAAATTTGACAGTTCACCGGGTGATCCTCGGCCACAAGCAGCGAGAAGCGTTCTTGCTGCCTGGAGATGCCATTCTGCTTCGCGGAGGCTCCTTCGGCAGTTGCGCCTGGTTCGGATGTTTCTGCCGCTGGGGCCGCGGCTGCAGCGATTTCATTTCCCACGCCGGAAAAAGCGGAATTGGGCAAAGAATTCGCGAGCTCCTCCGGACAACCCAGCCGTTCAAGCTGTCGTCCCAGTGCTCGTCCATCACAGTCCCGTTCCTCTTCCCGCTCCCCGCTAATCAGCGTAAAACGAAACGTGGAGCCCTGCCCTTCCTTGCTCTCGACCGTAATCGTTCCGCCCATCAGCTCAACCATCTTCTTGCAAATGGCCAGACCCAGGCCCGTTCCCCCGTATTTGCGATTAATGACGGGATGAACCTGGGAGAAGGATTGAAACAGTTTGTATTGCTGATCCTCCGGGATGCCGATGCCTGTGTCGTTTACGCTGATTTCCAGCAGTACGGAATGCGGCGTCTGCACCTCTTTTTTGACAATGATCACGCTAATTTCGCCCTGCTCCGTAAATTTCAAGGCATTACCGATTAAATTAACGAGAATTTGCCGCAATCGCACGGGATCGCTTACGATAAGCTCCGGTACATCTGAAGCAATATGATAGGTAAGCACGATATTCTTCTTATCCGCACTGGGCAAGAATAGCTCTATAACGCTCTGAACGCAGGCATTCAGGTCAAAAAGCTCATACTCGAACGCCATTTTTCCGGCCTCGATCTTGCTGAAATCCAGTACATCGTCCAAAATCGCCAATAGCGCATGACTGCTGCTGGAAATGATGTCGGCATAATACCGCTGTTCCTCGTTTAGGTCGGTTTCCAGCAGCAAATCGGTCATACCGATGACACCGTTCATCGGAGTCCGAATCTCATGGCTCATTGTGGCAAGAAACTCCGATTTGGCCAGCGCCGTTCGTTCTGCCGACTCTTTGGCGCGCAATATTTCCCGTTCTCCCGTAATATCGTGGAATACGACGACGGCTCCCACAATTTGTCCTCTCTCAATCATGGGATTTACTGTATATTGGACGAGGAAGCTGGAGCCATCCCTTCGCCAAAAAACATCTTCGTTCACCCCCCGGGAAATGCCGTCCTGCATCGTCTGAATAATCGGACATAGCTCTGTCGGATAATCCGTACCCTCGCTGGTCGTATGATGGATCAATGAATGATTGGGCTGCCCGATAAAATCCTCCTGTTCATATCCAAGCATATTTGCGGCAGCTTTGTTGATAAAGACCGTTCTGCCATTCTCGTCCAGTCCATAGATTCCTTCGGATACCGATCCCAAAATAAGCGAATGCACATAGCTGAGCTTCTCGATCTGCTCCACATATCGCTTTCTTTCCGTAATATCATTAGCCAAGCCGTATACGCCGACAACGCGCTTGTCCACCATGATCGGCACATTGGTTACGGCGATTTCAATCTTGGTTCCATCCTTATGGAGGACTACCGTTTCATAGGTTTGAGGTTTTCCTTCCTTCGCCAGCTCAAAATGGTGTACGGTCTTGACCAAATCGGCGGGATCAATGAGGTCATGAAAGCACATTGTCGTAAGCTCTTCACGGTTATATCCCGTCAGCCATTCGAAATTGGAATTAAGCGTCAAATACCGGCCGAGTAAATCCATGGAGTAGACGCTGGCAGGACTGTACTCAAACAACGATTTATAGCGCTGCTGGCTTTCCTGCAAACGCTGCTCGCTTTCTTTGCGTTCCGTCACATCCCGTGAAATGACAATCATCTCGTCGATTTCTCCGGTTAATTGGTCGTACCGATATCTCCCTGTGCTTTCAAACCATATATACTGCTCGTCCTTACAGCGTATACGATAGGTTACCGTATATACTTTTCGGGATTTCATTTGCGACTCCAAAAAATCCTTGACCATCGGCACATCCTCCGGATGGAAGAATTCATAAACGCTGCGTCCCACCATTTCCTCGGGCTCATAACCAAGAAGGCTTACCGAGGATTGGGAAGCGAATAAATAAACGGCCTCCTCGTCCGCCGTATGCCGAGAAATCAAATCCATGGAATATTCGGAAATCAGTCTGAACTGACGCTCGCTTTCCCTTAGCGCAGCCTCTATTTTCTGGCGATCCGTTATATCCTGTACAACCCCGATAATTCTTAGGGGAACTCCGTTTGCATTGTGTTCTATTGTCGCTTGGGAGCGGATCACTTGAAGCTCATCCGATTCAAGCACAAGTCGATAAACGATTTCGAAGGGGATGCCCTTTAAAATACCGTCCATAGCTTCGTCAAAAATCGGAATATCCACAGGGTGAATTCTCTTGCGCAATTCTTCGGCCATCTCGGGCAAGGTATGAAGTTTCTGCCTGAAGATCCTGTCAAACTCATTGGAGGTCGAGAATTGCCCGGTAGGCATGTCAAAATCCCAAGACCCCATTACCGCAAGTCTTTGGGCTTGTGCCAGCATCTCTTCACTCCGGCGAAGCTTGATTTCCGCCTCTTGCCGCGCCGTTACATCCCTGGCTATTGCGAGCGCTTTCTTTGGCACGCCTAGCTCATCATATATTTTTCGGATTCTTGTTTCGACCCAAACTTGTCTCCCGTCTTTATGCTGAAGCAAATCAATTAACACGGAACGATCATAATTCCAATCCACTTTTTCTACTTTATTTTCCCGATGAACGATTAACTGCTGAAGGTTTCTGCCAATAAGCTCATGCGGTTCATAGCCAAGCAAATTTCGAACCGTAGGAGAGATCGACAGGCAATTGCCCTCCATATCGGCAGATGCAATAACATCCTCTGCATAAGTCGAGACTAGCTCATAGAGCTGCTGAGACTGCTTCAAGCTCTCCTCGGCGGCCCTGACCTCTGTAATGTCTTTAGAAATCGAATATACCCCTATTACTTCATTCTCATGAACGATCGGTACATAAGTGATATAAGCATCGCGAATACAACCGTTCCTATGCTTGAAGGAAGCTTCGAAATTTCCGGACTCTCCCTCCAGTGCCCGTTTAAAGCATTCGTCTTTCTTCTTCCTCCCTTGCTCGCAGAACAGCCTTTCCAACGGGAGCTGTACGAATTGATCAGGCGGGTAGCCTGTAATTTTTTCGGTTGCCGGATTGGCATCCACATAATTCCCTTCCACATCAATGACACAAATGGCATCCGGGTGATGAACATACAATGACTTATACGTTCCTCCATCTAAGAGTAATTGCCGAAGTAGTCCATTTTTATCGTTGATCACAGTGAGGGCTCCTTTTCTGGCTTGTTGTCGATGTTACAATTTTAACCGATTATCCTTGAATATGACTAGGGACCGGGCACCTATCCCGTCAACGCGGCTTTTCCGACTGTCGATTCATCCGAAGTAAACTTTCTCCCTCACATATCGTTCCCTCTCCTGAATATACTTTAGTTACATCCACTCTCACTGTTTCCAACCATTTTATTGGGAGGTGTCCATCATGTCATCTGCACCTGGCCCGCACTCATTCATCGTGTCTAAGGAAGACTGGTCTCTTCATCGTAAAGGCTATCAGGATCAGCAGCGTCATCAGGAGAAAGTGCGGGAAGTGATCAGGCAAAATCTCCCGGATCTGATCACCGAGGAGAGCATAATCATGTCCGACGGTAAAGGGATCGTCAAAATCCCTCTCCGCAACTTGGAGGAATACCGATTTATTCATAATTATCAGAAGCATAAGCATGTAGGACAGGGCAACGGAGACAGCAATGTTGGAGATATACTCGCCCAGGACAGCCCGAAGGAGGGCGGAAAAGGAAGCAAAGCAGGCGATAAAGCCGGCCAGGACGTCGTCGAGGCCGAAATCAATATCGAGGATTTGGAGGAGCTGCTGTTCGACGAGCTGGAGCTGCCATTCATGGAGGAGAAGGACAAGGAAGATCTGGAAACTGTCGCCGTCCGATTTAACGATATCCGCAAAAAAGGGCTCATGTCCAATATCGATAAAAAGCGCACCATCCTTGAGAATCTTCGCCGCAATGCCACCTCAGGCTCGCCCGGAATTCACGGCATTTCTCCGGACGATCTACGTTATAAAACGTGGGAGGATGTCGTCGTGCCCCGATCAAGCGCCGTCATCATAGCCATGATGGATACTTCGGGATCGATGGGCACATTCGAGAAATACTGTGCCCGCAGCTTTTTCTTTTGGATGACCCGGTTTCTAAGACAGCAGTACGAGAAGGTCGAAATCGTATTTTTGGCCCATCACACCGAGGCAAAGGAGGTTAGCGAAGAAGAATTTTTCACCAGGGGCGAAAGCGGCGGTACGATATGTTCATCCGTATATCATAAGGCCCTGGAAATTATCGAATCCCGCTATCCCTCCACAAGCTATAACATCTACCCCTTTCACTTCTCCGACGGGGACAATTTGACCTCGGACAATGACCGCTGCATCAAGCTCATTGGCGAATTGCTGGAGCGCTGCAACATGTTTGGATATGGCGAAGTCAATCAATATAACCGGGGAAGCACCTTGATGTCGGCCTATCGCCACATTAAGCAAGAGAAGTTTATGCACTATGTTATTAAGGAGAAGGGCGAGGTTTACAGCGCGTTGAAGCGATTCTTTCATCGACGGGAAGGAGGCACGGCCAGTTGAGCGACGATATGAAGCAATTGGAATATGCCATTGCTGAAATTATGGAGATTGCCGATGGGTTCGGGCTCGATTACTACCCGATGCGCTATGAAATTTGTCCAGCGGACATCATTTACACCTTCGGCGCTTACGGCATGCCGACGCGGTTCAGCCACTGGAGCTTTGGCAAAATTTTCAATAAAATGAAAATGCAATACGACTTCGGCCTGAGCAAAATATACGAGCTCGTCATCAATTCCAACCCTTGCTACGCCTTCCTGCTGGAGGGCAACTCCCTGATCCAGAACAAATTGATCGTGGCTCATGTGCTGGCTCATTGCGACTTCTTCAAAAATAATGTACGCTTCTCGGCCACGAATCGGGATATGGTGGAAAGCATGTCCGCCACCGCCGAGCGCATAAGCAAATATGAGCTGTCATACGGCGCCGAGACAGTGGAATCATTCATCGACGCCGTGCTCGCCATTCAGGAGCATGTCGATCCGCAGCTCGTCCGGCCTTTCCGGTACGATAAACGCCAACAGACCGAGGAGATGATACGAAGGGCAAAGGAGTCAAGGAAGCAGCCTGAACGCAAAGGCCCCTACGATGATCTCTGGAGCCTCGGTGACGGCAGTGATGCTGAAGATCCGGGAAGCAGCGGAGCTAATTTCCCTCCCGAGCCGGAGAAGGACGTCATGTGGTTCATCCAGGAATACTCCGAATCGCTAGAGGATTGGCAGCGGGATATTATGAGCATGCTCAGAGAAGAAATGCTGTATTTCTGGCCGCAAATGGAAACGAAGATTATGAATGAAGGCTGGGCCTCCTATTGGCATCAACGCATTTTGCGCGAAATGAATCTGACCAGCGAGGAAACCGTGGAGTACGCCAAGCTCAATGCCTCAGTCGTTCAGCCGTCGCGCCACAGCTTGAATCCCTATTATTTAGGCCTGAAAATATTCGAGGATATCGAATGGCGCTGGGATCATCCGACGGAGGAGGAGCAGCGGCGCTTCGGCCGCCAGCAAGGGAAAGGGCGCGAGAAGATATTTGAAGTTCGCGAGCTGGACTCCGATACTTCATTCCTCCGCAGCTATTTAACCAAGCAGATCGTGCACGACCTGGATCTCTATATTTTTGAAAAGCAAGGACCCGAATGGAAGATTACCGACAAGACCTGGGAAAATGTTCGGGATCAACTGGTAGAATCGCGGATCAATGGGGGAGCCCCCTACATCGTCGTTCAAGACGGCAACTTCAACCGAGCCGGCGAGCTCGTGCTGAAGCATCAATACGAGGGCATTGAGCTGGATTTGAAATACCTGGAAAGAACGCTCCCTTACGTACAGCGTCTCTGGGGACGCACGGTGCATTTGGAAAGCGTCGTCGAGGATAAGAAGGCCATATTCAGTTATGATGGCCAGAAGCATTATCGCAAACTGATTTAACGCTAACAACCCGTCTTTCAGGAGACGGGTTGCTTTATGCCTATGGCTGGTTTTCCTTCTGAAGCTGGCTCAAATCCTCAGCTACCTTCTCGATCATCTGCACGAAAATAGAGAGCTCGCCCGAATTCGCCGCTTGCTGCCTGGCGCTTGTCGCCATCTCCACGGATTCTTGCTGGATGTGGCCCAGCTTGCTCTTGATCCCTTCGACCAAGTCTTGAATTTGCATCAAGGTTTGCTTGGAGCTTTGAGCCAGCTTACGTACTTCCCCCGCCACGACCTCAAAGCCCCGGCCGTTCTCTCCGGCGTGAGCAGCTTCAATGGCCGCGTTAAGTCCCAGCAGATGCGTCCGATCTGATATTTCCTGAATCGAGGTGCTCATTTCATCAATTTGTCCGATTTCCTGATGAAGCTGCTGTACTAGATCATGCGCGGTCTCTTGCGAAGCTGCCGTCGCCTGGGCTGCTGATGCAATGATTCGCGAATTTTCGCTAAGCTCGGCGATCATGCCCGTTAGCTCCTGCGTAACCTCTGTCACCGCTTGAAGCAAGCTGTCCTTCTCGGAGGCGATGGCTGTCAGCTTGCTTTTTTCCTGCTTCTCATAGGCCTCCAATACGAGCTGAGAATCCAAATTAAACATTTTGGACAGGGCGTGCGTCACGACCGGCCAACGATCCCCTGCAAGCGGCTTCAACAGCTCGATTGCCAAATCGAGATAGACCATATAACTCCCCAAGTAATATTCAGTAGACAAACCGATATGTGAATGAATCTGTCCTATACGGATTCGTTGTTCGATAAACGGTTCTGTCAAAATTCCTTCAGCAAGTGACAGCCAATATTGACGCTGCGTCTGCTTCAATCGCTCTATCGTGCTGTGGCGGTTTATCAGGTCTAGCAATTCGGGCTCGCGCTGTAAATGCTCATAGAATCGTGTAACGATTTCTTCGACTACTTTTTCAAAAATAGTTCTATAGTCCTTAAGTAAGTCGAGATCACTTTGCGTTATGCCGATAAACGCGATCTGCTTTGCTCTTGCTGGAGAAAGATCCATCATATTTAACACATACTCTCCTTCTGGATGAATTTTTAATTATATTATTTTTAACAGTGACTTTTTTACTAGTATAACCCTCTTCTACCTAACAATGAAATAGTAAGATTAAATAATTTCATAAATAAATTTCCAGCGCAAAGCACCTCTGCTAAAACTGAGTGTAAAACCCAATTTTAGTAGAGGTATTTCAACTGTTAACTAGCCTTGCTGCCCGTTTTTCACCCATCCAGCTACGGTAACCGTACGCTTTGCTTGATATATAACGCCTTCTCGGACATTCTCCTGCATGCTGCCGTCCTGGTTCACGGTTACGCTCATACCGTAAGGATTGCCGCCGGAAGCGAATGTAACCGGATTGTTATACCCGGGCGCGGCGATGATGGCTCCCCAGTGATACATCGTTGTATACAGCGACAGAATCGTCGCCTCTTGACCGCCATGCAAATTGCCTGCACTGCACATTCCGCTAACCACTTTATCCGCGAGCTTCCCTTGTGCCCACAAGCCACCCGTCGTATCCAAAAACTGCTTCATTTGCGAAGGCACGTTGCCGAATCGGGTAGGCACGCTGAAAATGAAGGCATCCGCCCATTCCAAATCATTTAACGTAGCTACAGGAACCTCCTTAGTCGCTTCCACATGCGCCTTCCAAGCCGGATTGCTGTCGATCGCACTCTGCGGGGCTAGCTCCTGGACTTTAAGCACTTTGACCTCAGCTCCCGCTTCTTTGGCTCCTTCCTCCGCCCAAGAGGCCAGCTTATAATTCGTTCCAGTCGAACTATAGTAGATGATCGCAAGCTTCACATTTGGCATCATGCCATCTCCTTTTTCAAATATTCTTTGTTCATCCTTAATTTACCCCGGTTCCAAATAATACATTCCGTGCAGCGTTCCCGCTCTTCTAAATGACAAATAACCGCAACACGGGACAGCCGAGTTACGGTTATTTGGATCCTTGATTGAGTTTCGTTACGTTTAACAATCATTACGTTTAATCAGCCACTAGTGCGGGTTGGCTCCAGCCTCAGCTCATCGGCTGCTTGCCAGAATGAAATAATTAGCGATTCAGCAAGCTGCCTACGTATCGCAGCAATTCATTTGCGCAAACCGGGCAATAGCCATGCTCATCGATCAACCGCTTGCTGACCTCGTTAATTCGCTTGAGCTGATTTTCGTCCGGCGTTTTGGTCGATGTCGTAATTTTGACGATATCCTTCAGGTCGGCGAACAGCTTTTTCTCAATGGCCTCGCGCAGCCGGTCGTGGTGGTTGTACTCGAACTTCCGCCCTTTTCGCGAGTACGCCGAAATCCGGATCAAAATTTCCTCGCGAAACGCTTTTTTCGCATTTTCGGAAACACCGATCTGCTCCTCGATCGAACGCATCAGCCGTTCATCGGGATCAAGCTCTTCATCGGTCAGCGGATCGCGAATTTTGCTCCAGTTGCAGAACGCCTCGATGTTGTCGAGATAGTTCTCGAACAGCGTTCTAGCCGATTCCTCGAAAGAGTACACGAACGCCTTCTGGACTTCCTTCTTGGCAAGCTCATCGTATTCCTTGCGGGCAATGCTGATGAAATTGAGGTAGCGCTCGCGCTCCTCCTTCGTAATCGAGGCATGCTGATCCAGACCGTCCTTAATCGCGCGAAGAATATCAAGCGCGCCCATGCAGTGCAAATCCTGCTTGATCAACGCGCTGGAAATCCGGTTGATGACATACCGGGGATCTACGCCGGACATGCCCTCCTCCAAATATTCATTTTGCAGCTCCTTCAGATCGGCATCCTTATAGCCCTCAACTTCCTCCCCGTCATAGAGGCGCATTTTCTTAACCAGATCGACCCCTTGCTTCTTCGTTTCCTTAAGCCGGGTAAGTACGGAAAAAATGGCCGCCGAACGGAGCGCATGAGGAGCAATATGCACATGCCTCATATCGCTCTGGCCGATGAGCTTCGCGTAAATCTTCTCCTCCTGCGACACTTTGAGATTATAGGGGATCGGCATAACGATCATCCGGGATTGCAGTGCTTCATTTTTTTTATTGGCGATAAACGCCTTATATTCCGATTCGTTCGTATGCGCTATGATCATTTCATCAGCGGAGATTAACGCAAACCGCCCGGCCTTGAAATTCCCCTCCTGGGTGAGCGATAGCAAATTCCACAGAAACTTCTCGTCGCATTTCAGCATCTCCTGAAACTCCATCAAGCCGCGATTGGCTTTGTTCAGCTCCCCGTCAAACCGATAAGCCCGAGGATCGGATTCGGAGCCATATTCCGTAATCGTGGAGAAATCAATACTGCCCGTCAAATCAGCAATATCCTGGGATTTCGGATCGGATGGGCTGAAGGTGCCGATGCCGACCCGGTTATCTTCGGATAACAGCACTCTCTCCACGGCGACCCGTTCGATATCTCCGTCATAATCCGTCTTCAGTCTCATCTGGCATACCGGGCATAAATTTCCCTCAATGCGAACGTTCAACGCCTGCTCGACCTCGGGACGCAGCTCATTCGGCACAAGATGCAAAGGGTCTTCATGCATAGGACAGCCGGAGATCGCATAGACTGCCCCTTTGTCCGTTCGCGAGAACTTTTCCAGCCCTCTTTTCAAAAGGGTAACCAACGTGGATTTCCCCCCGCTGACCGGGCCCATCAGCAGCAAAATCCGCTTGCGAACGTCAAGCCGCCGCGCCGCTGAATGAAAATACTCCTCCACCAGCTTTTCAATCGCCTGATCCAGACCAAATATTTCCTGCTCGAAAAATTTATACCGCTTCCGCCCGTTCACTTCCTCAACCCCGTAGGATTCAATCATTTCATACACTCGGGCATGGGCGGTCATGGCGGGTGAAGAATCTTTGGACAAAAGCTCAATATAATCTTTAAATGTGCCACTCCACGCTAAAGAATCGCTTTCCGCACGGTAAGCTGCAATACGCTTGAAAATATCCATGTTCGGTACCTCCTGTACTTCCGCTTGGGGCAAAGCGCATCCCCGATCGGTGATCCTTGCTGAACTGAATGGAGCCTCCATGTTAAGTGAAATGTCTATCGACGCGTTTACACTGTAGACAGACCGCGTTTAACTGTTTTTCTTGCGTAAAAGAACGAGATCAGATGGGAGATGTATCATTCTATATTTTTAGAAAAGTGTATTACATACCTATGCGAGTTGAAGGAAGAAGTTGACCAATTTCAGCGCTAAAAAATATTCCCATCGGAAAAATATGAATTAGCGATGTGCGAGCTTAATTTCCTTCCGGCAGAAATGCCGGGTTATGATATAATTTTCAAAGAATGTTCTATTAAATGTTGGATGAATTGGATTAACAGCACCATTTGCAGAAAGGAAGATCGGATCATGGCCGTTCAGCATGAGACCGAGCTGTATGCTCCGCTCAAAGCGTTTTTTGAGGCACGGGGATATGTCATAAGAGGCGAGGTTCGCCACTGCGACCTCGTCGGCATCCATCCGGATCAGGAAGATCCGCTGATCGTGGAAATGAAGAAGACATTCAATCTTTCCCTGCTGCTTCAAGGTCTGGAGAGACAGAAGCTCAGCAGCGAGGTGTACTTGGCCGTGGAACGCAATCGCGCTAAAAAAGGAGCGCACAACCAGAGATGGAGCGAGATTTCGCTTCTGTGCCGCAAGCTGGGACTGGGTCTGATCACAGTCACTCGCTACAAGACAAAAAGCCCGTTTGTCGAGGTGCTGTGCTCGCCAGGGGATAAAATAATCGTCCCCGCCCCTAAAGTCGTCAAGAAGCGTGCAGCGCGGCTGCTGCACGAGTTCCATGAGCGAAGCGGGGACTATAATGTTGGCGGCAGCCACGGGACGAAGCTGGTTACAGCTTACCGCGAGCGGGCCCTGCGCGTTGCCAGCACGCTTCAGGCTGGCGGCGTTATGGCGCCGCGCGAGGTGCGCGATATTTGCGGCGTCGGCACGGCTGCCGACATTTTGCAGCGCAATTACTACGGCTGGTTTGAGCGGGTAGCGCGCGGGCGCTACGCTTTGACACCAGCGGGTGCAAAAGCGCTGCTGCAGTATGCCGGCGTTATCGAGAGCTGGCGAAATGCGGCAGCTGCAACGGCGGAGCCGCCGGGGGAGTGAGGCGGCAGGGCTGCAGCGATGATGGATGGTGCAGCACGCTTGGGGCGAGATGCTGAGGCTGGTGCAGGTGCAGCATGACGGCTCTGACGACACGTTTGTGGTGAAAACCTGAGGCTGATGCGGATACAGCAATGATGGATGGAGCACCACGCTTGAGCGAGACGCTAAGGCTGGTACGAGTGCAGCATGACGGCTCTGACGACACGTTTGTGGCGAAAACCTGAGGCTGATGCGGATACAGCAATGATGGATGGAGCACCACGCTTGGGGCGAGACCTTAAGAATGGAGCGCTCAGCCGCGGCGAGACACTTGCTAGGCTTAGACGCTGGCTGCGGCTGGCCAGCATGGCTGCGCGGCACCGAAGCGCTTCGCGCGGCTTGCCCGGCAGCATCGCTCATGCCGCGGTACGGGCCTCACCCAGCCCGCACCGCCAGCACGCACGCTAGCCCATGCCGCGCGCCGTGAACTCCGCGATCGCCTCCGCGATCCGCGCCATACCCTGGCGCAGCCGCGCTGCGCGATGCGCCGCAAAAGTGAGCCGGATGGCATCCCCATCCGGCTGTTCACCTGCGCCGGCGGCGTAGCAGCGCGCGCCGGGCATGAACGCGGCGCCCTTGGGCAGCGCCGCGCGGAGCAGCGCTTCGGAGCACAGGCCCGGCGGCAGGCGCAGCCAGAGGAAGAGCCCGCCCTGCGGCTCTTCAAAGCTGGCGCCCTGCCATACTGCCTGCTCCCGAAGCTGCTGCAGCAAAGCTGCGCGGCGAGCGGCATACTCCGCCTCCAGCCGCGCGGCATGCACCGGCCAAGAGAACGCCGGCGCGCTAAGCAGAGCATAAAGGCGCTGCTCATAAGCCGCCTTCTCCTGAGCAGGGGCTTTCCCGCGCCTTCCTCCTCTAGCCGAACGAAAATGAGTCAAAGCTTCAATCACTCCCTCGCTCCCCCGAACCCAGGCGACAGGCAGTGACGGAAAGGCCGTAGCTTGAAAAGAACCGATGCCAATAACCTCCATCCCGGCGTAAAGCAAAGGTTCCTCCTGCTGAAGACGGTACAATGTATGATGCTTCCTCGTGCGATTTACAGGACTCATAGGGTTTACGGTGATCACAGCCTTCCCGGGCTCTTTTAACTTTTCACACTCTACCTGTTTTTCACGCCCTTCAACCCCCAGTTTTTCTCCTTGAGGCTTTGCCTGTCTTTTCAGCGAACCTGTCCCCCTCTCCAAGCTCTCTCCTTTGCGGCAACAGCTAAATGGAATAGCTCCGGCAGATTCGTCTTCTACGATGAACAAAGAATGCCGTGCTCCTAACCGCAGCAGCTCCCTTTTTCTCTCCTCGCTCCACACTCGGCCCGAAGGATTGGAAAAATGAAGCGTAACGTACAGCAATGAAGGACGATCCCTTGCAATATAGCGTTCCAACGAATCCATAAGCATCCCTTCCTCGTCGCACGGCACCTGAACCGCATGGCCGCCCTGCTGGCGGATGGATTCCAGCACCTCTGGCGAAGCGGGCGTCTCCAGCAGTACCGTTCCCCTTCCCCCGCTCAGCCTCCAACGAAGTATTACATCTATCGCCTCGGCACTGCCGCTTGCTAAAAGCAATTGCATCGGATCGGTTGCACGTCCCTCTTCATCTGCATAAGCTGCAGACAGCCAATTCCGCAAAGGCCGATAGCCCTGCGCCTCATACTCTTCCTCAGCCTTCTGAATCTCCAGTTTAGTTCGCGCATGACGCAGCACAGCTTTCAGGCCCTCAATCCCCTCCCCGCCGTCCCCTCCGCAGAGGGCCAATGAAATCATATCAGCTCCATCGCTCAGCTTGCCGAATTGCTGTCCTAAAGGTAACTGCTGCTTGCTTTGCGCTAAATCCAGCCAGCGTTCCAATGTATCCGCCTCCAGCCATTATTCGTTTCAGCTATTGTACAGGAGGACAAATTTCCTATTCAACAGGCAGCAAATACACTAATCTATCGTTTTTTGCCATTAAAAAGTGCACGTGATAGAATGTAATCTTGAACTAACAAGTTGAGGTGATGAATGTGTCTTATTCTACGGAGCCTGTGACCACTTCCGAACCACTTCGCAACAGGAGAACGCGAAGGCCTTCCGTAAAAATCGTTTTGCTTACTTGGATTTTGCTCATTGGCGCAGGTGCTGCCACCGCGTATTTTTATAGCAGCTACTTGAAGCAATCCATGCTGGAGCAGTTGGATTCCCGCTTGCTGGCCCAGACAGAAATCATGAAAGCCGATTATACGACTCAGTTGACGGCTTTAACCGAGCAAGTAGAACAGTTGCAAAGCAAAGTGGAAACGTTCAACGAGCTATTGACCTTTACCAAGGATAATGCAAGCGATAAGACCGATAACAGCAATAAATTGTATTCTCAGCTCAATGATGTGAAGAACCAGCTGTCCAAGCTGCAGAAGCAAATGGAATTATTGAAATAATGAACGATATTAAAGGAATAAATCGGTTCTTCCTGCTTGCTACTGCTCCTCTGTTCGGTCTTCTTATCGCATTGGCCTTCAGCGGGCCCAAGATCAGCTGGACAAGCGAGCCGGATCGGATTGCCTCAAGCCCACATGCCATCGATCAGACTTTCGAAGCTATCTCTACCGGCTTGGAGCAAGCTGAGGAGACAGCAAAATATACCGTCTCCTCCATTCGTCAGACGGCTGAGCTATATCACAAAACAACAAATACGATGACCACCATCGTTAAAACGGCTGCGAATACAGCATCCAAGCCCGAAATCATCTACAATAAACGGATTACAGCTAAACTCGGTGCTCCCAAAGAAACCGTAAAGAGCGACCGGATTATCATTGAACTGTACAAAGTGAACCCTGGCAATTACAAAGGGTATGCCATGAAGGTGAAGCTGAAATCCCCGGAGGCCATGAAGATGACGCTTGGGGGTGACAAGCTCGGCGGCTCGGAGACGACAAAGCAGGCCGTCTCCCGATATGGAGCCGTTGCGGGAATAAATGCCGGCGGCTTTGCCGATTCCAAGGGCAAACGTTATCCGTTAAGCACAACCGTAATGAATGGCAAATACCTGAATGGATTCGAGCCATCCTATAAAGATCTATTTTTCGTTGGAATGAACAAAAACGGCAAGCTGATCGGGGGCAAGTTCCATGATAAGGAGCAGCTGGACAAGCTCGAGCCCTCCTTTGGAGCATCCTTTGTGCCAATTCTGCTCAAAGACGGACAAAAAACGACAATTCCGGCAAAATGGCAAACGACCCCTCTCCGGGCACCGCGCACCGTAATCGGAAACTATAAGGACGACCAGTTGATTATACTCGTCATTGACGGATACGATGAGAAAGGAAATTCCGGCGCAACGCTGGAAGAGCTGCAGGACAAACTTTATAAAATGGGTGTCGTGAACGCATATAATTTGGATGGCGGGGGTTCTTCTTCGCTCGTATTGAACGGTAAAGTAATCAATAACCCTTCTGACGGCCAGCTTCGTCCCGTACCGACCCATTTTCTTTTTTTCAAATAAAAAATGTGCTATAAACGAAGGAATAACATAGTGTCTGTGAAATATATCATATAAGCATTTATTTTTTTAACAGAGGCGGGTATAATAAGAGGCAGTTGAATGTGGAGGTGTTCACCTTTGTTTTCTTTTTCATTAACATTTTGGATCGTGACTTTGGTGTTTGCGCTTTATCTTTGCGGTATTTTAACCTCGTCGTATAATAACGATAAAACAAAAGGATTGTAAGAATTTATCGCAGTCATGCGAAATCGGGATGGGCGGCATTCGTCCTCGTGAACAAGATACCTAATAAATAGGCTTCCCCTTCGGGAAGCTTATTTATTATAGTGAAACAGCGAAAAATAAGCATCCGCTGGCGCAGACGCTTATTTTCATAGCAGCTTATGTGACTTAAGTCAGGCGGTTCATTTCTACAAGGCATTGGTTGCAAATGCAACGTTCCTTGAAGTCGCTTACGCCCTCCATCGAGCCGCAGAAAACGCATTTCGGACGGTAGCGCTCCAAAATGATGTGATCCCCCTGCACTAAAATTTCGACAGGATCTCCCTCGTTCATTTGATATCTCTTACGCAGCGATTTGGGCAAGACAATTCTTCCCAGCTGATCCACTTTACGAACCACACCAGCAGGTTTCATATTTACTTACACCTCTCCTAAAAATGGTATGTACAGACTTGAACGAAATGCTACTTCCCTCTCTTTATATTTCGCTCTTGTTCCCAGAATTCCTGCTTTTATTCGACATATTTTATTATTTTTGCAGGATTTCCTCCTACAACAGCACCATTCGGAACATCTTTAGTCACAATGGCCCCGGCTGCTATGACTACATTGTCTCCAATTGTTACGCCTGGAACGATGACCGCCCGGCCTCCAATCCACACATTGTTACCAATGGTTACTGGCTTGCCATATTCTAATCCGGAATTGCGCTCCACAGGATCAAGCGGGTGAGTCGCCGTGTAAATATGAACGCCTGGCGCCAGGAAGCAATAATCTCCAAACCTTACTTCACATATATCCAATATGACGCAATCGAAGTTCGCATAAAATTGTTGCCCCACATGAATGTTATAGCCATAATCGCAGCGAAAAGTTGGCTCAATATAAGTATTTTCCCCCATGGAGCCCAGCAGTTCTCCCAGCAATTCCTTTCTTCTGGGCAGCTCATCCTCATGCGTCTCATTAAACAAGCGGGTTAATCTTCTGGCCTCTAGTCTATCCGCCACCAGCTGCCGATCCGAGGCATCGTACATTTCGCCTGCCAGCATTTTATCGCGTTCCGTTCTTAGCATACTTGGATCTCTCCTCTTCAGCTCATGTTGTTCTATTCTCTTTATTGCATTCCCGGAAAATCCAGCTGCCGCAGCGCTTCAAATAAGATAATTGCCGCTGAATTGGATAAATTCAAGGAACGTACCTTATCCGTCATCGGCATCCGAATCAAATGATCCGGGTGTCCTTGCAAAATATCGTCTGGAAGCCCCTTGGTTTCTTTGCCGAAGACGAAGAAATCCCCATCCTGGAATTCGAAATCCGTATACCGCTTCTTCGCCTTGGTCGTAGCAAAAAAGAAGCGGCTGCCGCTATATTTCTCCTCGACCTCTTGAAAAGAATCATGATATTCAATATGCACGGCATACCAGTAATCGAGCCCGGCTCGTTTCAAAGTGGCATCATCCGTGCGGAAGCCGAGCGGACGCACCAGATGTAAATGAATGCCCGTGGCAGCGCAGGTTCGCGCGATGTTTCCGGTGTTCGCCGGTATTTCCGGTTCAACAAGTACAATATGCAAAGTCATAACTACAGATCCTCACTAGTTTCAGATTTGAATTTCCCGCTATGTGGTTTACTTGTTTATTATATCAGCAAACCCGTTATCCCCAAAACAAAAACCTCCCGCCATCAGCTTGGCGAGAGGTTATTCTATGTTCAACGAGGAAGTCGGCTAGATAGGATCGACTTCTTATCCATTCGACTTCTGGAACTCTGCCATGAAATCAACCAATGCCTTGATGCTATCGTAAGGAACGGCATTGTAGATCGAAGCGCGCAGGCCACCGACGCTGCGGTGTCCTTTCAAGCCCACGAAGCCTTCTTTTTCGGATTCCTTCACGAACTGCTTCTCCAGCTCTTCCGAGCCTAAGCGGAAGGTAACGTTCATCAATGAACGGCTGCCTTGCTCAGCACAACCGCGGTAAAATCCACCGCTGTTATCAATCATGTTATAAAGAAGAGCCGCTTTCTCCTGGTTCTTCTTCTCGATGCCTGCAAGCGATCCTTGCTCCTCAATCCATTTCAACACTTGATTCACCATATAGATCGAGAAAGATGGCGGCGTATTATAAAGCGAATTGTTGCCTGCATGCGTGTCATAACGCAGCATCGTAGGCAGATGCTTCGGCGAATCTTGAAGCAGCTCCTCACGAGCGATCACGACGGTTACACCGGAAGGCCCCAGATTCTTCTGAGCACCGGCATAAACCATGCCGAATTGGTTCAGATCAAATGGACGGGACAGAATGTCGCTCGACATATCCGCAATCAGCGGAACGCTGCCCGTATCCGGGAAGCTTTTAAACTCTGTTCCTTCGATGGTCTCATTGGAAGTCAGATGCAGATACGCTGTATTGTCTGGCAAATTCAAATTGCTCAGATCAGGCAGGCTCA
Source organism: Paenibacillus lentus (assembly GCF_042714055.1). Lineage (GTDB taxonomy): Bacteria > Bacillota > Bacilli > Paenibacillales > Paenibacillaceae > Fontibacillus > Fontibacillus lentus_A. The sequence continues at coordinate 79,422 of NZ_JBHGVC010000002.1, read as the reverse complement.
TGAACTTGCTCTCTTTGGAAGATGCGGCCTCGAATACATCGCCAATCAGCTTTGCTTCTTTAACCGCCTTGCTTGCCCAGCTGCCTGTCATAACGTAACCGGCCGTTTTGCCCTCGGTCAGAAAGTTCATCGGAATCATGGAAAACTGCGTCGAAGCGCCGCCTTGCAGGAACAATACCTTGTATCCTTCCGGATTTCCCAGTAAATTCAACAAACGGCTAGCCGCTTCATTATGAGTCTCCTCATAAACGGCTCCACGGTGCGACATTTCCATAATCGACATTCCTGTACCGCGGAAATCGACGAATTCCGCCTGAGCCCGTTCCAGTACTTCCAACGGAAGTGCTGCAGGTCCTGCGTTAAAGTTATAAGCTCTCTTACTCATTTCTCTCCCGTCCTCTCTTTTCACTTGTTACATAGGCTTTCGAAGTTTTGATAAGGTTTATCATAGCAACTATTCTTTTTTCCAGCAAGCTGATATTTCATTAGATTTCATAGTTTGCAGAATTGACACATTAACGCTTCATCTTAACAAAGATTTTATCACGACTGATGGTAAAATTCATATACCCTTGACCACTTCTTGCTCTCCCCGGGCGCCAGATCAATGTAGATGAACATTTCCGGCGATACGACATGTCCCGCTCCCCATACCGCAGCAGAGGAAACTGGAAAAGAGCTGATTTCCCGAACGCCGACCCCGCTAGGATGATGACGTAATTCCCATAACCAATCGGATGGGCTGGATTCAAAGCCGTCTATGTGAAAATAAAAAGGTTTATCCGGCTTGCCCGCCCACGTAACCTCTTCTCCTGCAATCACAACCCCGTCCATCGTTTCAAGCTCGTCACTCCAGGGCTTAATCGCAAAAGGAAATCTTAAAGCATAATCAGGCCCGACCTGGTGGCCGTCAATCCCGAAGAAATTATGATTGTATTCCTCCGTCCGAATGACGCGTGATCCCCTATTGGTTAATTGGTATGCTATTTGCAGGCGGTTTCCTTCAATAGAGACAGTTTTTTCGAGCTGTGCAGCGTATCCCTCGCAGTTCTCCGGGTATACCGTAAATTTTATATTGTGCGCATTCTCCTGCTCTGCTTCCACGCGATAAGGCTTAAGAGGATAGTTTCGATAAAATAGGTAAGGCTCGTCATCCGTCCGGGTGAGAAGTCCAACTCCAAGCTTGGGAAAAAGTCCCCCGACAGGCGTATCCTCATATCCAATGGCTTCTCTTAATGAGAACTCGTTGCACAACCCCATTCCGCCCGTTCCCTCTCCCTCAGCAAGGCTCTCTGGGACGCAGAAGGAATGGTTCCCATCGCGCATCGTTATCCCCGTAATCATGCCGCTCCAGTCAAAACGCGTGCCCTTATAATCGCCTATAGCCGCTACATCTATAATCAAGTGCTCATTGCTTAATTGAAATCCCATGTTTTTCCCCTCTAATATCCAATGATATATCGCTCTTTTTCTGTCCTGACTTGCTCCGTTAAGGAAGAAAACCCCGGCTCATAGCTTACGAGCAACAGGGTTTTCCTTGCAGCATGGTCAAAGGGCCAGGAACCGTCCCTTAGGCTTCATCTCACTTTTGTTCCAGTATAATTTCAATGCGCTGCGTCCCCTCATACGGAAGCGAATCCAGCACCGAACGGTGTATAAGTCCGCCAGAGCCTGCAATCTCGAATTGTACAGGCTGACCGTTTAACGAAACCGAGCCGATCCGGTATTGTCCGTAATCGAGAAGCCCGGCATTGCGGTATACAATATGCAGCATCCGATCCGCGAACAGCGTCTCTACGGAAGCCTCGCCCTGCGCGTCAAACTGCTCTTTAACGAGCTTAGGCTCCAAATGAAGGTGGCCATAGCTTCCCTTCACCCCATAAACCTCCGTCAGCTCCGTAAGCAGCAGCCAGCTCGCCGAGCCCGTCAGGAACGTATACATGCCCCGTCCCTTTTCATTGATGTACTCAGGTACACCCGGATACATCCGGCTCAGCTCAAAATCAGTAGAGAGGCGATAGATGGAGTCCAGAACCTCGTACCCTTCCTTGACAAATCCCCGTTTATAGAGCGCATTTGCGTACATGACGGTCATGTGGCTAAACATCGCCCCGTTCTCCTTGTGGCCGAATGCAAAGCCAAAAGCGCGGCCCAGATTTTGCTGGATGCCCCCGAAGTCCGAATTCAAGCGGTAGCCGATTTTCTCGTCCTTTAGGTAACGGTCTACAGCCTTCGAGATTTTACCAACCTGCTCTTCTGTAGCGACGCCCCCCATAATGCTGAATACTTGTCCTGTCAGCGTCATGCGCACGCCATGCGGAAAATCTCCCTCAACCCGCTCCGCATCGTCATTGTAATAACCGTTAAACCATTCATAACCTTCTGTGCTGGAGATCCATTCATTACTGCGCAGATGGTCAATGGCCCATTCCGCCTTGCTTTTCAAATCATTGGCTACCTTCGCGATGTCCAGCTTCAGCTTCTTCCCGCTTACAGCAGGCGTTACAGCTTCATAATAGCGATCCAACAGCGCAAGCTTCGCATCGATGCTCTCGTAGTCAACCGGCTTTGAAAGAGAATCCAGCAAAATAGCCATTTCCTCTGCAAGTTCAATCGTTTCGATTCCTGCATTTTGCTTCAGGTAGGCTAACAAATCAGACAATTCCAGCAAATTGCTGGCGTAAAATGCCGTAAACGCTACGCTCTCGCCGCGATTCGGAGCAAGGTCAAGCCCATCGTTCCAGTCCGCGCCCTCCAGCTTAATATTGTTATGCTCGCCGACATGGAAGAATGGGACGATATTTTGCAGCAAAATATGCTCCAGAATGGTGCCTTCATAGACATCCCCTTCCTTCGTCGTCAGCTTATTTCCGTGATCCGAATTCCAGGTTAAATCCCGTTCGCGGCAGCGTTTGACGAAGATGTCCCGGAAATACGTTTGCGGCTGCAGCAAAATGTCCCAATCGCCGCTTTGATGCACATAAAGCAATGTTGTCAGAAGCGGCCAAGCGCCGTGATCCATCCATACCCTCGGAATATTATTCCGATCGGCAATGAATTCGCCCGGCTTCGAACCGATAATCGTAGCATTACTGCCATCAATACGAACACCCGCGTAATTGTTCACCAGCAAATGTCTCACTTCGTTTGGCTCCATCACCATCAGCGCCAAGCAATCCTGCCACAAATCACGCCAGCCTCTGCCGCCCCGGCCATAGTCATGATAAGGCAGGAACGAGTTGCCATACAGACGGCGCAATATCGGCTGCAGCGTGACCCATTTCATCCACAAATCCTGCTCCGAATCGCCAGACTTAAATTTAATCGTATCCAGCTTATCCCGCCAGTACGCTTCATTCTCTTGCAGCAAAGCATCAAACTGTGCTTCGGATAAATATTGAGCCGAGTATTTCGCCTGCTCGATTCGATCCTCAGTAATAACCATTGCGATGACATAGCTTACGGATTGCCCGGGCAATAATTGTACATCGGTAAAACGAAGCGCCCCGACTGCCTCGTAACCTTCGAAGACGCTGCCGGCCACGGCTGACGAATCGTGGTTGCACACGACAGCCTCCGGCCAATCGAGCGCTCCGCCCTCCCCAACGAACTCTTCATGGATCGGGAACATGCCGACCGGAGCCTTTCCGCTGCCCTCGGCTCCGAGAACGCTGTAAGTCACCTTGTTCACACGGTGTCCTCGCTCATCAAAGGACAGCGCAGGCTGAACTTCTATGCCGTATTCAGCAGCGTAAATTCGGTGCAGCAGAGAGGTCACATGACGATGATCCCGAAGGTCGTCTGCTGAACGGCCATACAGCGGGATGGCCGACGTTGGAGTGAAGGCTAGCGAGGCGGTTCCGATATTCGTCACTTTAACCTTCATGAGCTCCACCTTATCGTCTTTTACAGGCACAAAGCTGGTCGTTTCCGCTTTTACACCAAGCTCCTTATGGTGACGGGTAAGCTTATGCCATAAAAAACCGGCTTCCATTTCAGTTTCCTCATCGCTATCCGCGAATAAAGCCGCGTTCTGCTTCGCTGAATTGCCGCTGACAGACCAGGCTCCATAGCCTTGAATATGAAGCCAGAAATTACGCGAAGCTTTGGAGTTATGCAAACCCTCCACGGATACCGGCTCCATCAAAAATGTATTATGACCTGAAGTAATGCCGCCGTGAAGATTCGGGGTAACGGCCGACATCATTCCTGCTTCATTGACTAAGGGAAAATATAAATAGCTGTTTTTCTCCGGATGCTTTAGTTTAAATACGCCCTGTTCTCCTTGAAACTTCCAACCGGACTTTGTCATTTGTCTCTTCTCCCTCTCCTAATAACAGATATTCGTAAGAAAAACATCTATCGACGTACTCTCGGTAGACAGACCGCATTTAGCGGCAGCTTTTCTTGCGATTACAAGCGTTGTTCAATTCCGCTGAACTGATAAATTCTATATTCATAAGAAATCCCGCTCCGTATACAGCAGGCGCGGGATTCGATGGATTACGACTTGACGGCACCTGCGAGAGCTCCGTCCACAAGATATTTCTGGATAAACGTGTACAGTATGATCAGCGGAGTTGCGACGATGGTGATTCCGCAGGCCAACAGCGGCCAGTTGTTGCCGTATTGCCCTTTAAACTCCTTCAATCCGAACGTAATCGGGTAATTCGCCTGGCTCGGCAAATACATGATCGGACCTACAAAGTCATTCCAGATGCCGATCGCCGTCAAAATAACACCCGTCGCGATGACCGGCTTCATGAGCGGAGTTACCATTTGGAACAGATAACGGATATAACCTGATCCGTCGATTCCCGCAGCTTCATCCAGCTCGCGGCTGATCGACTTGATATAGCCGACGAACATCATGAATACTACGCCAGTTCCCGTCGTTTTCAGAATGATATATCCCAGCTTCGTATCGTACCCGAAGATACCAAGCGATTCCTTGAAGCCAAGCATCAGCTTGTACTGGGCAACCATCGGGTTAGGAAGAAACTGCGACAGCAGGAAGAACATATAGATAAATCCGCTCCACTTCACGTAATTGCGGGCAACCGGGAACGCACCCATGATCGATACTATAATGGTCAATACTGTAGCAACGCCGGTATAAATGAGACTATTAATGAAATAGTTCGCAAAGTTACCTTCCGTCCAGGCGGTAATATAGTTGCTCCATTGAATTTCTTTAACGAACCCAATCGGGTTGATCAAATATTCGGGGTACGACTTCAGTGAAACGTTAAGCACCAAAATAAGCGGTACTAAATACAACACGAGCAATAATGCGATGACGGCGTAAGATAGAATAGAAAATGATTTGGAATTTTTCATAATTAATATTCCACCTCTCTCTTACGCGTTTGCCGCACAGCTACGACAACAAACACTAGGATGATCAGGAACTGAACCACCGACAACGCCGATGGAAGTCCCATATCGAGGCTGCCGCGGAAGGTTTCCTTATAAACGTCATAGGCCATCGTTCTCGTGTTAAATCGACCATCCGTCGTTGCTAGAATAATATCGAAGGTCGACATGGCGCCGATGATCGATAACAGCATATTAACGGTAAAGGATGGAGCGATCAGCGGAAACGTAATATGGCGGAAGGACTGCCATTTGCTAGTTCCGTCAATATAGCCGGCTTCATACAAATCCTTGGGAACGGATTGCAGGCCAGCGAGAAAGATGAGCATGGAATAACCCATGTACATCCAAATTTGCACGAATATAATGTAGCCAAAAGCATGTGTAAAGCTGGCAAAGAACATGTCCTTATAGCCGAACAGCCAGTCATACAGCATGTTGACCGGACCGCTCATCGGGTCGAACATCATCCCCCAGATCAGGGCGACTACAGCTACCCCGAGAACCACCGGGAGGAAAAATACGGCACGATAGAAATAATCGCCGCGCAGCCGCTGATTCAGCAGAACCGCTACGAACAGGGCAACCCCGTTCTGAACAATCGTTACAATAAACATAAAAATAAGTGTATTCGTAATGGAGCGCCAACGTTCTCCAGAGTTTCCGGAGTAAAATAAATCATGATAATTTTCGAGCCCGACGAACTTCATCGTACTGCCGGGGATATTTTTCACATCCGTAAAGGAATAAATGACAGTCATTACAGAAGGTCCAAAATAAAAAACTACGTACAATGCAAATGGTATTAATAGAAGCAAAAGCGGTACGTAGCGAGCCATGCCTTTTCCAAATGGATACATCTCTCTCACCTCGCGGATCCGAATCAATAAATGATCGGGGCCTGAGCAATCAGACCCCGAGACAGTACAGTATGGTTATAACTTCAAACTTTATCTTTATTTAGGGGCCGCAGCTTCCCACTCTTTCTGTTGTACGTCAGCTAATTCTTTCGCTGTTTTGAACTCTCCGCCCGGAGCAAGGTATTCCGTATGAACGCCTTCAGCAGCAAGATGCTCGCCTACGTTTTCGCGGTTGATCATCATGATTTCATATGCAAGCTCGAAATCGCCAAGATAAGGCGTCAATTCGTTGTCGATGAACTCGCTATCCGTAGAAACTCCGTCCATTGTAGGGATGAATCCGGCAGCTTTAACGAATGTCGTGTAGTTCTCAGGCTCGGAGAAGAATTCCAGCCATTTCAGAGCGCCCTCTTTGTTCGGGCCTTTCTCTGCAGCATACCAAGTAACATCATATTTACCTACGAAGGATGCGTTTTTCGCTGCATCTTCGGTAGCAGGCACTGGGAAGTAACCGAATTTTAGGTCTGGATTCGCTGTGGCGATCGTTGGGGCATCCCAGGAACCGTCAGCCAGCATAGCTACTTTGCCCGTTGCAAAAATGGATGGAGCAGAAGCATAATCGATGCCCATAAAGCCTTCGATCATGTAGTTATCTTGAAGAGTTTTCATTTTTTCAAGAACTTCAACGGCCTCGGCATCGTTGAAAGCCGTCTCGCCTTTCCATACGCCTTCGATCCATTTTTGCTGATCTCCGCCGCCTAGAATTTTCGCTTGAAGCGCGAACACAGGCAGTTTAAGCGGCCATACGTCTTTACCAGCTACGCCGATTGGCGTAATGCCTTTGGACTTCAAAGTTTCGTTGAGCTCAATGAACTCGCTCCACGTTTTCGGTACCTCTAGGCTGTGCTCTTCAAAAATTTCTTTATTATAGAACAATCCCGACATCGCTACTTTGCCAGTAGGAATCGCATAAACTTTACCGTTATATGTACCGGCTTTTTCAATGTCGTTAGCGTTCCATTTGCTTACGAAAGCTTGATCGGACAAATCTGCAATTAGACCGGAGTTGATCCATTGCTCCCAGTCAGGAACCTTTGCACCTGGCGTCCATTCCTGCGGAGACAATCTCATGCCGGACAAGTCGGCAAGAATGTCGACGTCGTTTGCTGTCAGTCTCGCTCTTTGCGCTTGCTTATATTCATCATCCGGACCTGTCGTCGTATACTCGATTTTATATTCCGGATATTTCTCTTCGAACTTTGCATTGATTTCTTCCATCGCCTTGTTGATGTTCTCTTGCTTCCAATGTAAAATCTTGATCACTTGCTTTTTACCGGAAGAAGTCTTAGCGCCTTCGTTGTCGCTTCCAGAAGCTGCATTGTTACCACCGCCGCCGCAAGCCGCCAAACTAAGCGTTAGTGCGCCTGCAAGTACGATGGCAGAAATTTTCTTGACCATGATATTTCCCCCTATTTATAGTCATTGATTTCGAAACCCATCGATGGATTCCTCATTGGAATAGCCTAAAGCTATGAAAATACCATTTTCGTATTTTCGTAGTTTATGCGTTCTGACGAGGAAAGTTCCGAAAGCGGTTTCGTCAAAAGTTATTATTACATCATTTATTTTGTTTGTAAAGTCCTATTTTAAATAAATTCGTTTTTCTTGCCGCTAGGTGCTGATCCCATGCGAATTTCTAATTTCCCCTTTTGCTTCAAGGCTTTTATTATGTCCATCTGACATTTATCGCATTGACCGAGCAAAAAAAAAGAGGTAAGATGTTCTACGAAAGTGTTTTCGTATTTTACGAAACAAAGCTTAAATTACTTTTTTACGAGCGTATTTTCAGCCGAAAATTCGTGATCTGCAGTTCACAAAAACACCTATATTCCTAGAAAAAGCTGCTTCTTGTGTTCAAAACTAACTATTAACAATTTATATGTCCGATTGCCTTATCAAGAAGGGGGTTATATCTTGTCCATCAACATCAAAACCATTGCGGAAATGGCCGGGGTTTCGGTGTCGACCGTATCCAAAATCATTAACAACTATAGCGATATCTCTGAAGAAACGAAAAATAAAGTACTAGAAATTATGAAACAAACCGGATATGTTCCGTCCAACTCCGCAAAAACATTAGCGACAAAAAAATCCAATCTCATCGGAGTCATTTTTGCCGGAAAACTGAATATCGATTTTACCCATCCCTTTTTCGTCGAGGTGCTTAACTCTTTTAAGAAGCAGGTCGGTCTGCTCGGATATGACCTTTTATTTTTCTCTAATGAAAAGTTCTATTCCGTCGATGGCGAGTATCTTGCCCGTTGTAAGCACTTCCAAGTAGACGGCTGCATCATTGTGACTGGCCAGCAGCTCGAGCCCTCCATCAGCGAGCTGGATTTGAGCGACATTCCTTGCATTGGAGTGGATATTGAGCTGAAGGGCAAGAACTCCGGTTTTATTATGTCCGATAATTATAAGATGTCATACAAAGTGGTGGAACATTTTTATTTGCAAGGGTATCGGGAGCTCGGGTATATCGGAAGCACACAGGAATCGGAAATTTCCAATATGCGAGAGGGAGGCTACAAGGATGCGATAGACAGCTTTGGCCTGCCTTTAAATGAGGATTGGTTCGTGAATGGAGATAACTTCTTTGAGACGAGCGGATATGAAGCAATGAACCGGATGATTGAAGCAGGCTCCTTGCCGCGGGCGATCTTTGCCGCCTCCGACTTGATTGCGATCGGAGCCATGCGGGCACTGAAGGAGCATAAGCTCCGCGTGCCGCAGGATGTGGCGATCATCGGCTGCGACGATATCGAGGCCTGTAAATATACGAACCCGGCACTCACTACGGTTCGGCAAAATAAGGACAAAATCGGCAAACTGGCAGGGTTGATGCTGTATGACCTCATGAACAGCCAGTCGGAGACGAGCAATATCGTCGTAGAGCCCGAACTGGTCATCCGCGAATCCTGCGGCAGCAGATTGGAAAACTTTAAATACGCCGATATAGAGGTATAATGCTTCAAGCTGCAATCTGAAGACTACGCACTGAATACAACACCCCTCAGGCCTTTTATTTCATAGGTCTGAGGGGTGTTCTTCACCTTAGGTATGGTTTTCTTTAGATTATAAAATGATATTATTCAGCGAAGCTGAACCATTCAATAATCGCAATGGAAAATTACCTCTAAACGCGGTCTATCTATCTAGAGAGTAAATCGATAGACGTTTTTCTTACGCTTGAATAGCTGCTTTCGGCGTATCGAAACGTTTGCCAAGCAATGGAGCAAGCTGTTCCAAATCGCGAAGCAATGCAGCGAATTGATCAGGGAACAACGACTGCACGCCGTCGCCTGTCATCGAATTGTCCGGATCGGTATGCATCTCAATAATCAATCCGTCCGCGCCAGCCGCAACCGACGCTTTCGTCATCGGTTCAACAAGCTCGCGACGTCCAGTACCATGACTCGGATCAGAGATTACCGGCAGGTGGCTCAAGCTTTGCAGTACAGGAATGGCGGAGAGATCCAGCGTGTTTCTCGTATAGGTTTCGAAAGTACGGATGCCGCGCTCGCAGAGCATGACATTCGGGTTGCCGCCTGCAAGAATGTATTCTGCCGCATTCAGGAACTCATCGTATGTTGCGCTGAACCCGCGTTTCAAGAGCACCGGTCTGCCGCAGGTTCCCAGCTTGCGCAGCAAATCGAAGTTTTGCATATTGCGCGTGCCAACCTGCAGAATATCGGCGTACTCCGCACATACATCAACATATTCCGGCGTCATGACTTCCGTAATCGTAAGCAGGCCATGCTTCTTCCCGGCCTCAGCCATCATGACCAAGCCTTCTACACCGACGCCCTGGAAGCTGTATGGACCCGTGCGGGGCTTAAACGCTCCACCGCGCAGCACCTGGCCGCCGGCAGCCTTTACCAAACGAGCGATTTCATCGATCTGGTCCGCAGACTCTACGGCGCAAGGGCCGCCCATAACGACGAGGTCTCCGCCGCCAATCTTCACATCGCCAATCTCAATCACCGTATTTTCCGGGTGGAAATCGCGGCTGGCCAGCTTGTAGGATTTGGAAATTTTAACTACATTCTCTACACCTTTCATCTGACGCAGATGCTCGGCAAGCTTCGGCTCAATCGTGCCGATCAACCCGATCACCGTACGATCGCTTCCACGCGATATATGAGTTTGCAGGCCTTCCCTCTCTATGACGGCAATAATTTCGTTTATACGCTCTTCTGGCGTTTGATTAGAAGTAATTACGATCAATATCTATCCATCCTTTCATCTGTCATGGGGAATAACCCATAAAAAATCCAAATATACTATTTGTCGCTTAAACGCTTGTTCGCTTTGAAGCTTTTATCCACTAAAGTAACTATAACTGAATCTAATTATCGCGTCAAGCAAAAGATGCATCCATTAAAAAAGCTGTCTCTTTAGCGGCAGCAAGGTGCTTCGCTATCGAGACAGCTTCTATGAATAGTTCAAAATATTAAGACTTCTTTGCGCCGATTTTAACTGGCGGCAGCAGCTTCTGCATATTGACGGTACGCACAATTTCCCACGTATCCGGGTTATCTGGATCATACTGCTCCAGGTAAGCGATGACCTCTTTCGTAATCGGTGTCGGGGTTGATGCACCCGATGTAACGGCTACCTTGGCGACTCCCTCCAACCATTCACGCTTCAGCTCGGTCACGTCAGAAATACGATAGGCCGTTACTCCGGCAATCTCCTCGGATACTTGAGCCAGGCGGTTGGAGTTATTACTGCGCGGATCGCCTACGACGATAACGAGATCCGCCTGTCCGGCTTGTTCAGCAACAGCCTCCTGTCGTACCTGAGTTGCCAGGCATATTTCATTATGAATCTCAGCGCCGGGGAATTTCTCCAGGAGCTTTTTCATAATATGCTTAATATCCCACTGGCTCATTGTCGTCTGATTGGTAATTACGATCCGATCCGCATCGACCTCGAGAGAATCGATTTCCTCTTCCTTTTCGATCAAGTGAACGTGATCTGGCGCGACCCCGATAGCCCCTTCCGGCTCCGGATGCCCCTTCTTGCCGATGTAAATAATCTCATAGCCTTCCGCTACCTTCTCCTTGATCAGAACATGCGTCTTGGTCACATCCGGACAAGTCGCATCGACCGTGGTCAAGCCCTTATCACGAGCGATTTTGCGCACTTCCGGAGATACGCCGTGAGCGGTAAAAATAACCGTGCCGCTCTCCACTTGACTTAATATGTCGAGACGGTTAGGCCCGTCAAGCGTAATGATTCCTTCATCTTCAAAGGATTGGGTGACATGACTGTTATGAACAATCATCCCCAATATATAAATCGGCCGCGGCAAATCCAGATTTTTGGCGGCTTGCCGTGCAAGCACCATCGCATCTACAACGCCGTAACAATAACCGCGCGGCGAAATTTTGATCACTTCCATGATTTGCACCCCCGTTTTCTTGTTCCCTTGTATTCAATCCAGATCCTGTCTGAAGGGCAACAATCTTTATTATAGCCTATTCGGACTGCTCGTTAAAGGCAACGGGAAGCCAAATCACAAATGTCGTCCCTTCTCCGCGCCGGGTAATCACTTCCACCGACCCTTGATGTTCATCGATAATCCATTTGGCAATGGACAAGCCGAGACCCGTTCCCTGAGTTACCCCCCGAGATGGATCCGCACGGTAAAAGCGCTCGAAAATTTGGGGAATTTCGCTGCGATCCATACCGATTCCCGTATCCTTGATCCGAATGCCGACCTGGTCGCCTGATTTAATCGCGTCGATGCTTACTTGGCCTTCCGGCGTATACTTAAAGGCATTTTCGATAAAAATGAACAGCATTTGCTGCAAATAATCCTTATTACCGACAATGCACGCGCCCTGAATAACCGACAAATCCCCCTGCAGCCACAATGCGTGACGCGGTAAGAAGTTGGCACGCCTTACGACCTCTTCCACGATCGGCCCCAGCAGCTGCGGCTCCTTATCGATGGTCTGCCCCGCATCGGCACGGGCCAAGGACAGCATGTCATTGATCAATCGGCTCATGCGCTCCGACTCATCTGCTATATCGCTGACGGCCTCCAAAGAGAATTTTTGTAGCTGCTCCTCATTCATGACAGCTGGCTCTGTGTCCTCCCGAACCCAGATTTTCTTCAACAAATCGACATTGCCCCGAATCGTCGTCAGGGGCGTTCTCAGCTCATGAGAGGCATCCGATACAAAACGCCGTTGATTCGCGTAGGCCTCATCCAGCTCCTTATAGAACCCTTCCGTACGGGCAAGCATGTTGTTCACGGTACCGATCAGCCTGCCTATTTCATCGCTTGGGCCATCGTATTCGATGCGGACGCTTAAGTCCGTTCCCTTCTGAATTCCATTAGCCGCTTCGATGACTTTGCCGATCGGCGCCATCGATTGCCGAGCCAGGAACAATCCGAACGTGCTCGCAACGGCGATCGTAATGAATGATCCGAAAAGGAGCACCGTCTTGAGCTGACCCATAATCCGGTTCTCCGCATTGGTATCTGCGGCAAGCTGGAGCAGACCGACGATCGTATTTCCATAGACGAGCGGTCTTTCGTACAGCATATAAGAATTTCCGTTGATCGTTATGTTCTGAAAGACGCCCTTTTTGCCAATCTGATCGATGTCCGGAACCGGAAATACCATTTCCCGGTTCAGCATGCCTTCGGAAATGCGTGTGGAATTTTTGACATAATTGTTCAGCTGCCAGAAGATGCGGGCGTCCTCCAAACGCAGGATTTGGCTTCTCTCCATTTGCAGATCCAGTCCCTGGGAAAGGCTCACGTTCTGGGCTTTTTCGATTTGAGCCGCATGCTCTTCGACTCTCTTCTTCACTTCAAAAAAGATGTTATACCGCACTATTCCATATATCGATGCGCCAAACATAATGAGAGTAATCGCTAATATCCCCGTATACCATGCTGTTAGACGTAACCGAATCGACATGCTTAGGAATCACCTCTCAGAATGTAACCGGCGCCGCGTATCGTCTGAATGAGACGCTTCCCTCCATGCTCCTCCGTCTTCTGCCTGAGCATAGCAATATATACTTCGAGCACGTTGGATTCGCCGCTGTAATCGTACCCCCAAATTTTGTCCATGATCAAATCACGGGTCAGCAGCCGTTTCGGATTTTGCATAAACAGATGTAGAAGCTCGAACTCCTTGGCCGTTAATTCCAGCCGCTGACCAGCGCGCAGCACCTCGCGGGAGTCGAAATCCATGATGACGTCCTCAAAGATGAGCCTGTGACTGCCTGCTTCTCCATTCGCCGACTCCTTGCGGCGCAGCAGAGCACGTACCCGGGCCAACAATTCCTCCAAAGCAAACGGCTTGACCAGATAATCGTCTGCCCCGGTGTCCAGTCCCTTGACCCGATTCTCAATCTCATCCTTCGCCGTTAGCATAAGAACGGGAACCGTGCTGCCCCCTTCTCTGAGCCTGCGGCATACTTCGAAGCCATCGAGCTTCGGCATCATGACGTCCAAGATGATCAAATCCGGATCAGCGGTCAGCATCATCGATAGACCTTCCATCCCGTCATTCGCCGTGTACACGTCGTACCCTTCGAATGCTAAGCCCCGGCGGAGCATGGATGTAATTTTCTCATCATCGTCGATCACCAATATTCCCGATCTCACGGCCATCTCTCCTTTATTAAGCCGCTATGAACACCCGTTCGCAGCTTGTACCCTTATTCATACTTATATTGTACAACAGAACCCGCTTTGTTTCCGCTTAGATCATTGCATTAAGAAACGGCAGGGCTTCATAGTAGCCGTGCCGCCTCTCTTTACTTCTGATTTCACTGAACCGGAAGTTCCGGCATTATTGTTGTATATTAGGAAATTCATTCTTGTCCCCAATCGTTACCTTCAGGTCGATGCTCTTGCCGTCGCGAACGACATTGAAAGTAACGACCGTGCCGACGCTCTGCTTCTGAATATAAGCGATTAAATCTTCTTTGGTCACATATTTTTTGCCATCTGCGCCGGTAATGATATCATATGGACGAAGATCCGCGTTATATGCCGGAGATTTGAAGACAATATCCGAGACGACGGAGCCTTCCTTCACATCCGTTTCCATCTGTTTCGCTACTTCATCGGTCATCGTCATCAGCGTTGCCCCGATAAATGGTACCGGCTTCTGAGGAATTTTCTCATTGTTTTTCAGCTTATCCAGCACTTCCGTAACAGTGGAAGTCGGAATCGCGAATCCAATCCCTTGCGCGTCAGAGCTGACGGCCACGTTAATCCCTACGACTTCTCCGTTCAGATTGAGCAGCGGCCCACCGGAGTTGCCCGGATTAATCGATGCGTCGGTTTGCAGCAAATGCTCGTATTCCCGATCCTTCTCCCCGTTCTCTCCCGCGATACGAATGCCGCCTCTTTCCTTGGCGCTAAGAACGCCGGCAGTGACCGTATGGTCAAAGCCTTGCGGATTGCCAATCGCCACAAGCCACTCTCCTACTTGCGTGTTATTCGAGTCGCCAAGCGGAATGGAAGGGAAATTGTCGTCGCCTTCGATCTTCAGTACGGCCAGATCAAGCTCATAGCTCGTACCGAGTACTTTGGCCTCATAAGGCTTCTCGCTGTCTTGAAGCGTAACCTGAACGATGTCGGCATCATGCACCACATGCTCATTCGTCAAGATATATCCTGTTTTATCGAAGATAAAGCCGGAGCCTATTCCTGTGGGTACCAGCTGATTAGAGTTGGACGAGCCGCCTCCGCTGCTTCCGCCGTTGTTACCGTAAAGATCATCTCCGAAAAAGAAACGGTAAAACGGGTCATTGCTCTGGCTGCGCTGACTTTGTCTGCCGGCCTTGACCAATGTCTCAATCTTCACCACTGCTGGACTAGCCTGCTGAACGACGCTCGTTACGTCTCCAGGATTCGTCATCGGGAAGATCGCTGTCGATGTCTTTGCGGATCCCCCGTCCCCTGCAGCCGGTTTAGACTCTGGCGCAGCTGCCGCTGGTACATTAGCCGCCGTGTCCGGAGTAAACAGGTTCGTTCGATCCGCAAAGACCATTGCTCCGGTTAAGATGAGCATTCCTGCCAGCATGCCGGCAAAGACGGATTTGAAGGACGACCGCTTCGGCCGCTCATTGTACTGCCAATTGGCATTCTTTGATGCTGGAGAGGCCGGAGCTCCCGTGCTCCCGCCGCCAAATGCGCCGCGCTGACTGTCCGACGAAGCATATCCGGTAAATGAGGATGTAGGGATAGGCTTCACCGGCTGAGGCTTGGTGATTTCAACCTCCTCCGGCTGCCGGCGTTCGTAGGGATGGCCTTGACCGGATTCCTCGCTGCTTTTGCCGTAGGATTGAAAAGGCCCGTAAGAGTAATAATATGAAGAGGACGAGCCGGACTCCGGAGTTTGCTGGGGTCTTTCATTCCCGTTGTCTCCAAAGTTTTGGCCCGGTTTATTTTTTTGATCGTCCATGATGAATACCTCCTTCCCCAGTCGTGCAGGGGTACTTGTTTACTTGTTCTTATTTTGTACTATAAACCTTAAACGTACCTTAAAAACAATTAAAAAGGAGATAAAAGCCAAACACAACCTATATTAAGCTACAGTAGGGCAACAAAGCATACTAGGAACCAGCTACCCAGCCTTGGCGGTGCGCATAAATCGCCAACTGCGTTCGGTCTTCCAGCTCGCACTTCATCAGCAAATTGCTGACATGAGTTTTGACAGTCTTGATGCTGATATGTAGTTCCTCCGCAATATCTTTGTTGTTCTTTCCTTCGGCAATCAGCAGCAGCACTTCCTTCTCCCGTTCGGTCATGCCTGAGTTATCCCCTTGCACCGTACGCTGCCGCAGTCCGCGCGTCAGAGCTTGGGCCACATCCCCAGTCATCACGGGCATTCCGCGGTAAGCTCCTTGCAGTGCATAGATCAGTTCCGCCGCCGAGACCGTCTTCAGCACATAGCTGACCGCGCCTGATTCAATAGCCTGAACTACAAGATCGTCCTCGAGGAAGCTCGTTAATATGACGATTTTCAATTCAGGATATCGACTCAGCACCTCCTTGGTTGCTTCTGCCCCGTTCATGACGGGCATCATTAAGTCCATCAGAACGATGTCCGGCAGTCCGCCTTCGATGCCCTGATCGAGTATTTTGACCACCTGATCGCCGTCACTAGCCTCCGCTATGACCTCAAAGCCTGGATCCAGCATTAAATACGTTTTGAGACCCATGCGGACCATATCATGATCATCTACGATCATCACTCTGATTTTATCGCTCATCTGCGTTATCCCCTCTTCTCGTCTTCAAACTTTGGAATATGAACGCGAATCGTCGTTCCTGCCCCCGGCTTGCTAATGATTTCAACGTTTCCGCCGAGCTTTTCCGCGCGTTCCTTCATAGTCGTTAATCCGTAAGAACCCTGCTTTTGCGTTACATTGCTGAAGCCCTGCCCGTCATCACTAATGCTCAGCACCACTTGCCGCGATCCTTCCCTGAGGGACAGGCTGACCAGCTTCGCACCGGAATGCTTGACGATATTCGCCATCGCCTCCTGCACGATCAAGAACAGCTGATGCTCCTTCGCCTCGGATAAATCGCCCTGCAGATCCATGTCCTTCATTCCCTTAAGCCCATTCTGCCGGCAATAATCAGGGAACCACTGATCCAATGCCTCGGCCAGCGTCTTGCCCACCAGTTCCATCGGACGAAGCTGAGCGATAAGCGCACGCATCTGCTTCTGCGCCATGTTGGACATTTGGATCAATTGATCCAGCACGACCTCTGCCTGAGCTTCGTTCATCTCCAGCACTTTCGGCAATGAGGATGCAGCCATATGAATGGCGAACAGCTGCTGGCTTACCGTATCATGCAAATCGCGCGCAAGCCTTCTCCGTTCTTCGAGCACAGCCTTCTCTGCGGCCTGCTCCTTCTCGATTACTTCCTGCTCGCCGAACTGCTGCAGCAGCTTCATCTTCTTCTCGACGGCCTCTGTCATATTGTTAAATTCCTGATAGACACCGGAAAAGGTTTGATCTGCCGTATCCGGCATTCGAACGGATAAATTCCCCTTCGCCACCTGGAGCATATTTAAATGTAGCGAGTCGAGACGCCGCTGAATCCGCTGTCCGGCAATGTAGCCGATGATAAGTATAAACACAAGAATCCCCGCGATGATGTAAATCCATACCCGAGGATCAATAACAAGAACAGCTCCAAAAATCGAGCCGACATAAAGAGCCACTGCCGTCAGACTTCCTGTTAACAGGAAGAAGAGCAGCAGCTCCCACTTTGTATTTTTTAATATACGCTGTACGATCATAATCAGCCCACCATGTTCACTTTTACGTCGCCGACAAACACACTGACGACCAGTTTGATCCGTTTGCCTGCCTCGCCGTAATGCGGCGACTGTGCATTTACGTTACTCATAAACCCTCCGCGTTTTTGCGACAGTACCTTCAAATCACCGATCAGAGCGCTTGAAGTCGCTGTAATGCCGATATCCATATCTTCGGGAATGAACACCTTCACGTCGCCGATAAATGCCGAAACATTAATTTTCGTCTCTCCATACGGAATTTGCGCTTTCGTTAAATCGATAATTGTATCTCCGATGAAATGGGATATATTCATCGGCTGCAGTTGGAAATAATCCTGCCCGAGATGGACATCCCCGATAAACCCGGCCTTGGTGAGCACCTCACGCTTCCCCGATTGGGAATTGCTATGGAACTTGTCATAGTTCATCTTCTCTCCGCCAGGCTTCTCCTCGTGGTCGAATCCTGTCTTGGTTGTCGTACCGAAGATCTTATCGAGCGGCGACTCCATTTCAGGATGGAAAGCGGGATCCAGCGGTGCCTCAAACGGACTATCGACCGGAGGCGGTGGCGTAGGGGGCAGTTCTTCCTTATTTCGCCGTTTCTCGCGCGGCTTGAACAAAATGGACAAACCGGCAATAATGAGCATAATCGGTATAAACATTTTGAAGAAATCGGAAGCATCCATATCAAGATATCCTAAATTTCTACCAAGGAAGAACAAGCCTAATACGATCAAAACCAGACTCCAAATGAAATTGGATTCTCCGCGTTCCCGGTTGACGAGATATAATATTCCAGCCAAAATCATAAATACCGGCCAGTAGGTGGAAAACAAATAACCCAAACTAATATCGGTGTAACCCAGCTGATTCAGCAAAAATACGACACCGATCGAAATGAGCACGAATCCTCCTATAATTCTGCCTGACATACCGTTCTTCATTTTCATTCCCTCCATCATATGAAGCACGAGCTTTAATCTGCCTTTAGTGTACAACATCCTGAGAGGAAGGGACAGCGACGTGAGGTGGAAAGTTGTCTACGTCCCGAGACCGAGGCGACGACAATTATTGGCTTTTTTGAAAAAAATATATAATTCCCGACATTTAAGAATAACGTATATCGAGATTGCTTTCTAAGCAGACAGACAGTATTTAGCGTGGATAATTCGGCTCCGCTAGAAATTTATAATTGAATAATAACAAAAAGAGCGTCCTTGTCAGGACGCTCGACCTTGCTATTATTTTCCACTTTGAGAGCTTGGGTTCGAAGCAGCATTACGGGAAGCCTTCGCTTTTTGAGCAATCGTAGCCATGCTCTCTTCAGCAAATTCTTCATTGTATTTTTCGTTTGGCGTTTTGTAGCCTGGAGAAGCTGCCTTCTTTTGATTTTGATTTTGATTTGCCATCTGTGTTCACCTCCCTTATACCGCCATCGCATGCATGACATGCAGCGAAGGCTTGGATGCATTTCGTATTATGCAACCCGGGAAGCCATATTATGCAGTTAACAAATCAAATTGCCTTATCCCAAATATCATCCGGAATTTCCTTATTGACCTCGAGTGCTTTGCCCAGCTCACGGAACATTTCCTCTGTCAGCTTGCCCGAGCCTTTGCGGATTACCTGAACCTCGACTTCCTTCTTGCCCCATTCTTTAAAGACCTGCTTGGTGGTCTTAAAGTACAAATCGATTTTATTACCTTTGATAGCCGAGCCTTTATCCGCTACGACACCGTACCCGTAACCGGGGATATACAGAATCGTCCCGAGCGGAAACACCTTTAAATCCGCAGCGATTGTGGAAATGGTATCCTTGTCTCTTTGCACCTTTATACCGGAATAAGTGATGCCGTATCCCGGATGATTAGGCCGTTTTCCTGTAGATTCATAACCGGCAGTATACCCGGTAGCTATTACTTTCACCGTTTGCAGCTGTGCTTTAGTAGCCTTTTCTTCGACATTGGCCCCGTACTTCTCAGATGAGCTTGAAATATATATCGGCTGCGGAATAACATCCTGCCGAGCAAGTATAGCGGTCGTTTTGAACGTATTCATTGCCGCGATTTGTTCAATATGCTGATGCCGAACCGGATTGGCATAGATCGTACTATCCTTGCTCAGCATCGCTGCAAGTACGAGTACCAGCGTACAACAAATACCAAGTCGATCCCAAAAAATAGTTTGGCGCATGTGACAATCTCCTCCCTTATCCCAGAGGATGTCCACATGCGCCGAAGTTTATACCTTTGCAATAGCTAATATCTTCTTATATTTTATGGTTTTGAATGTCATTTTGCAGCAGGGCAATGACTTCTTCCAGCGATTTCGCACCGAGATCCCCTTCACCGCGTTTACGCACAGAGACGGTTCCCTCTCTTTGCTCATTCTCGCCGACAACGAACATATAAGGTATTTTCTCCAGCTGAGCTTCACGGATTTTGTAGCCCAGCTTCTCGTTGCGAAGGTCGCTTTCAGCTCGGATTCTGCCTGCAAGAAGCTTCTCCTCCACTTCCCGTGCATAGTCTTCGAAAGCTCCGGATACCGGAATGACTTTCGCTTGAACCGGAGCCAGCCAGAGCGGCAGATTGCCTGCAAAGTTCTCCAGCAGGAAGGCTGTGAAGCGTTCCATCGTGCCGAGAATTCCGCGGTGAAGTACGACTGGACGATGCTTGGCACCGTCATCCCCGACATATTCTAGTTCAAAGCGTTCTGGAAGCAGGAAATCGATTTGTACAGTTGAGAGCGTCTCTTCCTTGCCAAGCGCTGTTTTGATTTGCACGTCCAGCTTCGGCCCGTAAAATGCCGCTTCGCCTTCGGCTTCGAAGAATGGAAGCCCTTCTTCCTCGACAACTTCACGCAGCATGCGTTGGGCCGTATTCCACATTTCATCATTTTGGAAGTACTTATCCGTATCCTCCGGATCGCGATAGGACAAACGGAACCGGTAATCATTAATCCCGAAATCTTTATATACTTGCGCGATTAAAGCGAGCACTCGCTTGAACTCGTCTTTAATCTGATCCAGACGGCAGAAAATATGGGCATCATTCAGCGTCATCGCCCGGACACGATGTAGACCCGTTAACGCCCCGGACATTTCGTAACGGTGCTGCAAGCCGAGCTCAGCGATCCGAATCGGCAGATCACGGTAGCTGTGCATCTCACTCTTGTAAACCATCATATGGTGCGGACAGTTCATCGGCCGGAGCACAAGCTCTTCGTTGTCCATCACCATTTTAGGGAACATATCATCCTGATAATGCGCCAAATGGCCGGAGGTCTTGTATAATTCCACATTACCTAGAGCAGGCGTGTAGACATGCTGATACCCTAGACGCTCTTCAATATCCACAATATATCTTTCCAGCGTACGGCGTAAAGTAGCGCCTTTAGGCAGCCAGATTGGCAGGCCCTGACCTACAAGGTTCGAGAAAGTAAAGATGCTGAGCTCTTTACCAAGCTTGCGATGATCACGTTTCTTCGCTTCCTCGAGTAAGTGGAGATGCTCATCCAGTTCAGCCTTTTTGAAAAAGGCTGTGCCATAAATCCGCTGCAGCATTTTATTGTCGCTGTTCCCGCGCCAATAGGCACCTGCCACGCTCAGCAGCTTGAACACCTTAATTTTGCCTGTGGACGGCACATGCGGGCCGCGGCACAGATCAAAAAATTCGCCTTGATCGTAAATAGACAATACGCTGTCCTCAGGCAAGTCACGAATCAGCTCTAATTTATACGGATCGCCCAGCTCGGTAAAAATGGCCACCGCTTCCTCGCGGCTCACTTCCCGACGGGTAATCGGCAGGTTCTCGCCGATGATCCGCTCCATTTCCTTCTCGATCTTCTGCAGATCCTCCGGGTTGATCGGATGCTCTAAATCCATATCGTAATAGAAGCCATCCTCAATGACCGGACCAATGCCCAGCTTGACTTCTTTGTTGCCAAACAGCCGCTTGACTGCTTGCGCCATGAGATGTGCTGTGCTATGGCGCATGATTTCAAGGCCTTCCTTAGAATCCGGCGTAATGATTTCCACCGCTGCTCCATTCGCCAGCTGCGTTCTCAAATCAACGGCTGCCCCGTTAATTTTTCCTGCCAGCGCGCTTTTCCGCAGACCGCTGCTAATCGATGCGGCCACATCCTCCAAAGTACTTCCGTCGGTATACTCCCGGACCGAACCGTCCGGTAAAGAAATTGATACTGCCATTTCTTGTTCCTCCCTTAGTTCGTAGTTCATTGCCGGGAGCGGACAAACAAAAAACGCCCGTCCCGGAAAGGGACGAGCGTAATATACCCGTGGTTCCACCCTCATTCGACTATTCAAAGCTGCAGGCTACAGCTATAGAAAAGTCCTTGTTTAGGCATTATGTAACGGTAATGAACCGGCATTCCTTAATTTCTGGGCGCTAAATGCTCAGGGTTCGAGAACGCAGCTACAAAGGGGTAAACCAAAACCGACTCCGAAGGGAATTCCAGCCGAATGTTCCCTCTCTCTGTACCGTTCGACATTTCTGGTTCATGTCTTTGTCAACGCTTTTCGCTTGAATATTTGTAATTATAATGCTATCCGCAGGCCTCGTCAAGAACCGATGGCCAAACACTACGTAACCTGATCGCGCTGTCTTGTCCCCTGATGGAAATCTTTGCACTGCGGACAACGCAAGCATAGCTGCACCCGATCACCGAAAATGCGCCGGATGGTCGTAATAGCCAAAGCTTCGGGATCCCGCGTATGCAGTAGAATCCGTTCCGGGGATAAGGAAATCAGGGTGCTGACAATGACATCCTCCATCAACAATTCCTGATCCGCCATGCGCATGACTACGTCACCGGATGATGCTTCTATTTGCTTTAACCCTTCGTTGAGGATGACAAATTCACTGCCCCGCTTGTGCATGACGTGGATGAACGGAGTTAACGGCTCTTGAAAATAAACAAAGTACTGCAGCAGTCCGATAAAATCCTCATACTGCTTATCCAGCAAAAATTCCTCCACTGCATAATCGACCATTTCGCGCAGCTTCATTCCATAATCCTGCAGTCTGAACGTCACAAAGCCATCAAGATCCAGCGAGCTTTGCCCTTCAATCATTTCTCGAAACGCTGTCCAAACGAGCATGACTCGAGCTTTTCTAGCCTCAGCCTGTCCTTCTTCCATGCCAAGAAACCTGTGGCAAATCGCTTCAACAGCCTGTTTCTCGCTTTCGTCGAGTTCATAATCCTTTGTTAAGATTTTACGGACGATTCCCGGTTCCCGAACATCCACGACATACTCCGCGATAACGCGAGCTAATTCATCCATGATTTTTTTGCTGTGCTCCTCAGCCTGAGCACCCTTCTTCTTAGGCCGAAGACTAATGCTCCACTCCGCTCTTGAGTGTTTTGGCATGTACACAAAATCGGATTTTACGCTCCCTTTATGTAAACTCTTGGTCAGCCGCTTCAAATAATCGGCAAACTGGTTGGCTGACACGGCGGATTCGACATTCGTGCTAATCGTAAAAAAATCCATGAACTCGCCCCTTTCCGCTTCCTTCTCAAAGTATATGGTGAGGAGGAGGCAGATATACGGAGCGGCTCATGGAAACATAAGCAGCTATTCCATTGTTTTGGCAGTTTACCTTTTGATCACGAAGTATATCCTGGAGTAATTCGGCATCGAATCTTGCAATCATCCTTGAAGTCCAGTGCTCATGTAGGTTTTGCCTATACTCCGCTCTTTCCTTCTACGGATTCTCGCAACCTTCTTGGTGCTGAAAAGGTAACCTTTTGATCACGAAGTATTAGTTCTGCATAACAAAGTCTTTTTCGATTTGGCTTCCTTGATCAAACACCCGCAGAATTTCATATTTCGTATTCCGCTGCGCCGGAATTTTGCCAGCTTCACGTATAATGGACAGAATCGATTCAATGTTTACTTTATAGGTTGCTCCAGCAGAGGAGACGACATTCTCCTCAATCATCGTGCTTCCAAAATCATTGCAGCCGTACTGAAGCGACAGCTTGCCGATTTCAGGCCCCATCGTCACCCAGGACGATTGAATGTTCTTGATGTTGTCCAGCACGATTCGGCTGATGGCCACGGTTTTCAAGTATTCCCGCGGAGTTTGTCTCTCCCGCTTCAAATTCGTGTTATCCGGCTGGAACGTCCACGGAATGAACGCTAGGAAGCCCTCGGAATCATAACCATTCTGCAGGCATTCATCCTGCGCATCCCGGACGCGCATCAGATGAAGCGCACGCTCTTCCATCGATTCACCGAAGCCGATAACCATCGTAGCTGTCGTATTCATGCCGATGCGATGGGCCGTTTGCATGACATCCATCCAATCTCTCCACGAGCCCTTCAAGCGGCTGATTTTGCGGCGCGTCCGATCATCGAGAATTTCCGCTCCCCCGCCAGGCAAGGAATCCAGACCGGCCTCATGAATTTGCCGAACGACCTCTTCCAGCGACAAGCCGTCCGACACTTCCTTCATCTTCAATATTTCCGCTGGAGAGAAGGAGTGCATCGTGATGTCCGGGAATCTTTGCTTAATCGCCTTAAGCAAATCCGTATAATAACTGAACGGCAAATTCGGATTCGTACCGCCCTGCATCAATATTTCGGTTCCGCCTACATCGATCGTCTCTTGGATTTTCTGAAAAATGACTTCGTCCGGCAGCACGTATCCTTCATCCGAGCCCGGTCTGCGATAAAATGCGCAAAACCGGCAATAAACGTCACAAACATTCGTATAATTCACGTTTCGTCCGATAACGAAAGTCGTGATCGGTTCCGGATGCATCCGCTCCATCAGAATGTTGGCTGTGCGCCCCATTTTCTCCACTTCATCGGATTCGAATAAAGCGATCGTATCCTTCAGATCAAGCCGTTCTCCCCGAAGCGCTTTGTCTAATATATCGTCGATTGCAGTCATGGGCTGCCTCCCCTTCTCCTAAAGATTGATCTTTGAACTCTATTTCACTTGCCCTGATATAAATATAAATATTTAGAAATTTAATAGCACGGTTTTATCGTAACATAATCTGGACGGAAAAACAGCACCCGATCCGAGATCGAATGCTGTCATGTATTACGGGCTGATATACCCAAAAAGCCAAGGCCTTCTAGCTTTGCTCTAAGGCTTGCTTCAAATCAGCGATAAGATCATCGATATCCTCCAGGCCTACAGAGAAGCGAAGCAAGCCGTCGGTGATGCCGCGCTCATGGCGAACATCCTGCGGCATCGAGGCATGGGACATCATTGCCGGATAAGACAGAATACTCTCGACAGCCCCGAGACTGACGGCAACGAGCGGCAGCTTGACGCTGCTGAGCACCTGCTTGGCCCGTTCGCCGGAGCCGACGTCGAAGGAGACAACCGCCCCGTATCCCTTAGACTGCTTCTCATGAATTTCCCGGCCCGGGTGCTCAGCAAGACCTGGGTAGAATACCGCCTGGATATCGCTGCGCCGACTTAACCATTCAGCCAGCTTGCCCGCACTCTTCTCGCTATGAGCCATGCGTGCGCCCAGCGTCTTCATTCCACGCATGAGCAGCCAGGAATCCTGAGCCCCAAGCACGGTGCCAAGTCCGTTCTGCATATACTTCAGCTTGCGGCCGAGCGATTCCGTTCTGGTAACGGCAAGACCTGCCAACACATCGCTGTGGCCGCCAAGGAATTTAGTTGCACTATGCAGGACGATATCGACACCCTGCTCGATCGGACGCTGATAATAAGGCGTCATGAACGTATTGTCGAGAATGCTGAGCAAATCATGAGCATGAGCCCACTCCGTCACTGCGGCGATATCGGTAATTTTAAGCGTCGGATTGGAAGGTGTCTCGAGGTAAACTGCCTTCGTATTCGGTTTAAGCGCGGCCTTCACTTCATCGATTTGCGTCATATCCACGAAGGTCGCTTCGATTCCGAAACGATTCAAAATGCCTGTCAGCAAGCGATATGTCCCGCCATACACATCCTCCGTTACGATCATATGATCGCCTGCCGAAAACAGCATAAAAGTCGTCGATATCGCCGCCATTCCGCTGGAAAATGCAAAGCCGCGCTGACCGCCTTCAAGCACTGTAATATAATCCTCCAGCGCCTGTCTCGTCGGATTTCCCGATCGGCTGTAATCATAGGAAGGCGGATTATATATATCATGGTGATGGAAAGTGGACGCCTGGTAAATCGGCACACTCGATGCGCCTGTCGCACTGTCCACTTCCCCGCCGAAATGAATCAGCTTCGTATCAAACTTCTTGTCCTGTTTTTCTGCATCTGGTAGATCTTTTGAGCTGCCTTTGTCACTCATCCTTGCTTGCCTCCTTCAACTTCTGCCCGCGCCGCTTCCAACGCCTGTTCAAGATCCTGGATAAGATCATCGACATGCTCGATTCCAACGGAGAAGCGCAGCAGGCAATCGTCCACGCCTACAGCATCGCGTACCTCGATCGGTATGTCGGCATGGGTCTGTACAGCCGGGTAAGTCATTAAAGATTCCACTCCACCGAGACTTTCAGCGAAAGCGATCAGCTTCAAATGGCGGAGCACCGGATCAACATAACGCGCGTCCGATACTTTAAAAGAAAATATCCCCGTATTGCCGCTCGACTGGGCGTTTTGAATCTCATACCCTGGATGATCCGGCAGCCCTGGATAGAATACCTCCGTAACCTGGGGGTGGTTCTGCAAATACTTGGCGATCGCCAGCGCATTGCTCTGATGCCGTTCCATACGCAGGGCCAGCGTCTTCATTCCCCGCATAAGCTGATAAGAGTCGGTAGGTCCGAGAACCGCTCCGATGGAATTGTGGAGGAAGGCCATTTCCTCCGACAGCTCCTTTCCTTTAGTAACAATAAGGCCGGCCAATACATCATTATGTCCCCCGAGATACTTTGTAGCGCTGTGGACAACAATATCGGCGCCCAGCTCGATCGGACGCTGAAAGAAGGGGGTCAGCAGCGTATTGTCGACGATGGTCAGGAGCCCATGATCACGGGCCCACTGGCTGACCGCTTTGATATCCGTAATCATCATCAGCGGATTCGTAGGCGTCTCGATGAATACCGCCTTCGTTTTCGGCTTTCTGGCATCTTCAAGGGCGCTTAAATCATTCGTATCAACATAGGATGCGGTAACTCCGTATTTGGACAATACCCGCTCCAGCAAACGATAAGTACCTCCATATAAATCCAAGGAGACAATCAGGTGATCGCCGCTGGCGAACAAGGTGAACACTGTTTGGAGCGCAGCCATGCCGGAACTGCAGGCAAAGCCCGCATCGCCGGACTCCAGCGAAGCCGCTGCTTCCTCCAGCACCGCCCGCGTCGGGCTCTTCGTCCGCGAATAATCGAAGCCAGTACTCTGGCCCAGCCGTGGATGCCGGAAAGCCGTTGCCTGATATATCGGGTAGTTTACTGCTCCAGTGACCGGCTCCTCGACCGAGCCGATCTGCGCGAGTCTACTTTCAATACGGTACCTCTTCTCTGACATTTAACAATCCCTCCACAACCTAAATATGATAAATAAGTCCGCCCTGCTGATCTATATCATAAGGCGTCTCTTGATACACATAGTAGTTCAACCAGTTGGAGAATAATAAGTTAGCATGAGATCTCCAAGTAGACTTCGGTGTGCGAGATGGATCGTCATTAGGGTAGTAATTAACAGGAATGGCAACATCCAATCCTTTCGCCGCATCGCGATCATATTCCCATTTTAGGGAACAAGGATCATATTCTGAATGTCCCGCAACAAATATTTGCTTGCCGTCTTTCGTAGCGACGAGATAAATGCCTGCTTCTTCGGATTCGGCCAAAATGTCGAGCTCGGGCACCTTCTCGATGTCGCTGCGTTCAACATCTGTATGCCGGGAATGAGGCACCTGGAACACTTCATCGAAGCCCCGCAGCAGCTTGACATTGGGAATGTTCACCGTATGCGGGAACACGCCAAAGCATTTTTCCGCCAGAGGAATTTTTTTGACCCCATAATGATAATATAGTCCGGCCTGGGAAGCCCAGCAAATGTGCATAGTTGAAGTGACATGCGTCTTGCTCCATTCAAAGATCCCTTTCAACTCTTCCCAGTAGTTCACTTCCTCGAACTCCAAATGCTCGACTGGAGCTCCCGTAATGATTAGTCCGTCAAAACGGAGCGACTTGATTTCGTCAAAGGTCTTGTAGAACATTTCAAGATGCTCTGCCGACGTATTCTTGGACTTATGGGAACGGGGGTGAAGCAGGACGATATCTACCTGCAGCGGGGTATTTCCGAGCAGACGCAAAATTTGCGATTCGGTCGTCTCCTTCGTAGGCATCAAATTCAGGATGGCGATCCGCAGTGGACGTATGTCTTGGCGATAAGCACGGGACTCATCCATCACGAAAATGTTTTCGTTCTCCAGTATTTCTTTTGCCGGTAAATGATCAGGAACTTTAATTGGCATAGATTCTTCAACTCCTTCTTTGAAAAAAATTGGTGTTTGCGCAGTCATCCTATAGTAGAAAGCGGACGCATTCCATTCAAAAGAAAAACCTTTCTCACTTAGAGAAAGGTCTTCATTGATATCATGAATGCGCCTCTCTCATCTCTCAGAGACCGCAAACGCTGCCGTTTAACGGTTCTGCAAGAATTAGCACCGTACGATTAAATCGCCGGTTGCCGGGTATCATCGGGCCAGTCCCTCCACCTGCTCTTGATAAGATTTCGCCATATTTAATTATTCACGGAACGCTTCGGTTCCTTGAGAACACTTTAATGTATAAATAGGCTTCCGTCAAGAACCCGGCTTGGATAATCACCTTCCAAACGTTTTCGCCATAAGCTGAAAAATAGCCCCGCCTATACGATTATAGCTTGATCATGTCATAGGTCAGGGTTATACTAGACAAGTGTTAAAGACCTAATAAGGCAAAGAGGTGAAAACGATTATGGAAGGCGACCCGAGTCCGCAGAGAACTGCCCCACAACAACAACGGCATAGGAAATCGATCAGCAGAGCGCTCACGGATGGTTTGGGGCTCTTTCGTTCTCGTTTCCCGGTGTTTTCATAAAACGCCTGTTTAGGCGTTACCGGCTGCTGATCCTTTTTTCCTATGCTCTACAGAGCATACTTATCCGATAGGATTGGGAAAAAGGAGAGTGACACCCTTGAAAATTCGTCATGTCAAAGACGGCGTATTTACCACGGTCGATGATGTGGAACAGACAACCACAGCACCGGAGGAAGGATTTTATTGGATTGATGCGGACGGTGAGGATCTCACCATTTTACAACCGCTGTTCTCCCTGCATGATCTGGCTGTAGAAGATTGCTTAACGGAAGAAGAGCAGCGTCCAAAGATCGAAACATATGACAATCATTACTTCATTGTCGTAAACAGCATTCGCTTCGATGACGAAGAAATTTTTCTGCGGGCCCTGAACATTTTTCTCGGCCGCCATTACATCATTACGGTGACAAAGCAGAAAATTAACGAGCTCCGCGCGGTTAAACCGATTTTGTGGGAGCAGGAAGTAAGCGAGCCTGACCGTTTCCTGTACTTGCTCATCGACTTGGTCGTTGACAATTACTTTACCGTCAGTGATCGAATCGAAGTGAAGATCGAGAAGCTTGAAGAGGACATTCTGATGCATACGAAGCGTTCTCATTTAAGTGAGATTATCGGTTTGCGAAGCGAAATTTTGTGGCTTAAGAAAATGCTGGGGCCGCAAAAGGAAGTTATAAATATTTTAAATAAAAAGGACTTGCGCCTGATCGATGATCAGCTCCAAAAATATTTCAGCGACATTTACGAGAACGCCGTAAAAATCTCCGAGAACTTTGAGACGTTCCGAGAGCTGATGGGCAACCTGCGGGAAGCCTACCAGTCCTCCATTGCCAACCGGGCGAACGAGATTATGCGCGTGTTTACTGCTATTACGACCATTTTCATTCCGCTGACCCTGATTACCGGTATTTACGGAATGAACTTTGACAACATGCCTGAATTGCACTGGAAATATTCTTATTACGTGGTGATTGGGATCATGGTCGTTCTCGGTGCCGGGATGTACTACCTGTTCCGTAAACGGGATTGGATTTGACACATAACAAGGACGAAAGAGCTCCGGATTGTTGGAGATTGCTTTCGTCCTTTTATTTTTATAAAGATGGCATCTCTTAGATATGCTAGCCTACGTCTCGTACGCTGCTTCCCTCCCTGCGGAAACGAATTCGAATGAGACGAAGACGCTCATAGAGCAATTCCTGCTCCTCGGCCTCTGCCGCCTCCTGACCATATACCCGTTGAAGCACCGGCTTCAAAAATGCATCCCCGAGTTCTTCATACGCCTGCATGACCGCTGCCTGCTCCTGATCAGGCATTTCTTGCAATTCATTCTTCACCAGCTGCTCTATGCTGTACCCATCCTTCTCCAGCTCTTCGAGCATTTCAATGATTTCCCTTCGTCCCATAGCGACACGTTCTCGAATTTGTTCAAGATTAAACCCCTCGGCAATCCCTTCAAGCAGCTTGCGGCGCACCCCGTATTTCTCCATTTCGACCCGAAGCTTCACTTCCTTCTGCTTGTAAAGCCAAGAACGCAGCTTTTCCGGATCTATCGCTTCATCTACCCAATCTAATGGAAACGAGGTCGTTCGTACATGATTCCGTGTCATGGCAAGCAGCTCATCTCCGAATTCCGCTGCTTTATTCTGTCCTACTCCGGGAAGCTGAAGCAGTTCTTCCAAGGTATGCGGCAAAAACACGCTAATCAGCCTGAGCAGGCGATTGCTTGCGATCAAATACGGCGCCTTACGCTCGGCAGAAGCCTTCTTCCTTCTCCAATTGCACAACTCGGCATATAACGGTTCATTCTCGTGCTGTTCACTATAGCAGATCAGTTTCTGTGCAGTCATCGCCTTGCCGCGAATCTGTTCTTTCTCTTCCCAAATTCCCTCAATCGTAGGCTGGTAGCCTTCCCCCAGCTTAATGACCAGGTGATGACGATAGACATGAAGCATCTCCGACCAGGATGAACCCTCATACCATATGTACTCCTGCTCCCCTTCAGCCGTAATTTCATTCCATCCCATACGCCACGTACTGTCTTCCTCTCCCATCCAGACCTGTGCGCTGCCGACGACAGCACCCGCCTCCCGCTTCTCCAAGCTGTTCAAGAATATGATCCGCACCATTCTTCCCCTCCTTTAAGTTCAGTACTGAACGGACATCGTGATCCTGTACCCAAAAATGCACGCAAAAAAGCACCCCTCCTGCAAAAATACAGAAGAGGTGCTTCCTCCATTCATATACTGTTATTTCCAATGATACCATTTTTCAGATCACTGTCAATCCCTGAGAGGTTTTTCCCCATAAGCCTTCAATATCCGCTATAATGTCTAGGAGTAATAGATACACGCATTAATGTACAAGGAGGCAAAATCAATGACTGACCAGCACAAAGAGTTGGATTTCCTCTCCGACAGTACCGAAAGCACCTCGACTAGGTTCGTGACTTTTATTGGAGAATCCCTTAAGCGCTTCGATCTGGCTGTTACCACGACAAACCGCTTCTACGGAAAAAAGCTGGTAACGGATTTGCAAAGCGGCAAGACAGCGATTCTAGGTACGGATGACCTGGAAGAAGAAGGTTATCTGGAGCATGTCTACAATCTTGAAGAGGAAGAAGCCGAAGAACTGAAATCCTTCCTATACCAGGTTGTAGGCGATACTTATTTTACCGACTAAGACTAATACGTCGAGCTTTATAATCGTCAGACCTGCCCGTAAGCAGTTGACCCCGAATTCACGGAATCTACCGCCAATGCATTGGCGGTAGGCAGCGTCTGTATCCGTATCTAAGTCTACTTATGTGCTCAGTTCGATGTCTGCTTCTCCCGTCTGTCTCATCCCTGCATTTCCCTAAACCTGTTCATCGCTTACCGTTCAAGCAAATTCCATAGCATACAGCATCAGTTCTTCAGGCCTGAGCCGAACACAAGCGTGTTACTGAGATCACGTCCCGCCGTGGTCAGCATTTTTCCTCCCCCGTATAGAGCCGAGGAGGCGCCCCCGTCTAAATTCATCGCTTGCTTTGCTCCTAGCGATTTCATGATATCCGCCCACTGCTTCATCGTAGCCCCTGACACGGTGGCCAGCATAATAGATCCATCCTGCATAATGGCGATGCCGCTGCGCGCTGCCGAACTCGTCAGAATTTTTGCATCGTTGAAGCCTTCTGCTGCCGCATTCAGGGCGACCTTGCTGTCCTTAACGAGGCGAGGGCCAGCGCCAACGGCTGTAACTACATCCTCCCAAGCAGGCAGCGGTTCACCCTCAGCATTCTTATAGCTGATCGTCAGATTCACTTCGCTGCCGATCACAAAGCGCTCTGCCGAGCTCTTCTCCGATCCGGTGAAGACGAGCACATACCCGTTCTTCGGGATTTCAGCATTCGCATTAACCTCATTTTTGACAACCTTACCCTCATCTACAGTAACAGCAATGCCGCCCGAGAACCCGACCTTGCTTCCACGGGCTGGCGTAAACATGATGCTGGTGCTGCTTCCCGCAAGAGGTACCCGGTTCATGAACGTGGCATACCATCCCTTGGATTTCCCTTCGGGAGAAAGAACCGTTCCGGTAATGGAAATGCGGAGCTCATCCATTATTGCCGTCCCATCCTTCTTAAAGCCTATCGTTGTGCCGTTTCCGCCTTTATGCATCACTTCGTTATTCGCGATAAGCGTGCCGTAGGGATCTGGCGGCCCGCCGTAGGCTTCAAAGAAAGCGCCGTTGATCGCTGCCTCTGCCCCGTAGCTTTTGACGATCGCGGCAAACTTCTCCGTACTGCCAACCTGCCCTTTGGCAAGCCCTACGGTGACCGGCGTACCTTTAGGAATTCGAACCGTTTGCACGTTAAAGCTCTTATTCCCGATTTTTACTTTCTTATTTTCATGCTTGATGCTTGGCGGCTGGGCTGCTCCCGCACTTCCCGAGCTGGCCGCAAATACGCCTAATATAATGAAAACAGCCATACAGGTGGAAGCCCATTTTCTCCAATTATGATTATTCATTCGTCGCTGCTACCCCCATCCAGTTGCAAATACTCGCCATTTCCAGCTCTTCGAATTTAGCGGCGACCTGTGCATGATTCAGCTCAAAGAGGCAGGCATCCTGATCGCATACCAGCTCGACATCACAGCGGATTTCCGCTAGCTGCCTTGAAAGATGCAGCATGTCGAGGTCAGCCTCAATCTTGGCGCGAATCGATTTTGACAGCTTGTCCAGATTATTTAGAATGCCTTCGACGGATCCGTATTCCAGCACCAGCTTCAATGCCGTTTTCTCGCCGATCCCTCGAACACCGGGATAATTATCGCTCGTATCTCCCATCAATCCTTTTAAATCAACAATTTGGGCAGGGGTCAGCTGCTTCTCCTCCATTAAGCTTTGAGGGGTATAAACGCTATAATTGCCATGGCCTTTTCTCATAATAATCACGCTTGTCGTCTCATTCACCAGTTGGAGCATATCGTGATCGCCCGTCAAAACATAAACCTCCATTTGTTTAGCAAAACGCGTGGCAAGCGTGCCGATACAATCATCAGCCTCATATCCGACGGCACTTATGTTCGGTATTCCCAGGCTATCCATCACTTCCTGTATGACCGAAAACTGCGGGATCAGGTCATCCGGAGCTTCCGAGCGGTTGCCTTTGTAAGCTGCAAACTGCTCCGTCCGAAACGTCTTGCTGCCTAGATCCCAGCAGCAGGCAATATGGCTCGGATTGAATTTCTGCACCGCATCCCAGAAATACCTCATAAAACCGTATACCGCATTCGTCGGCAGTCCGGCCTTTGTTCTGCGAATATAGCCCGTAGCTGCCGATGCGTAATAGGCTCGAAACATGAGCGCCATGCCATCTACAAGCAAAATGCTATCTCTACCATTCGGTTTAACTGTCAAAATACTCTCTCCCTGCATCGGAATGGCTGCTATTTGCCCCATACCCGTTCATATTCCTCCGCTTTAAAGCCAACCGTGACCTGCTTGCCATCGCTCACAAGGGGACGCTTGATCAGCATTCCGTTGGAGGACAGCAAAGCGATCTGCTCCTCACGCGACAAGCCTGGCAGCTTGTCCTTTAACCCTTCCTGTCTGTACACTTCTCCCGCCGTATTAAAAAACTTCTTCAGTTCAAGTCCGCTTCGATCGACCCATTCGGACAGCTCCTTCTCCGCCGGCGGCGAATCCTTAATATGACGGAGCTCCAATTCATGTCCTTGCGCCTCTAGCCATTTCACCGCATTTCGGCAGGTGCTGCATTTGGGATATTGATAAACAATCAGCTTGCTCATAGCTGCAAAACCTCCTGATCCATTCATAATGTTTATGTCAAAGCAATCAAGGCCTGCTCCAATCGCTCCATATCCGGCGGAAACGGAGCATGAAAGGTCATGTATTCTCCGGTTAACGGATGGCGAAAGGCCAGCTCGGAGGCATGAAGCGCCTGACGTTCGATCCAATCATCCAATTCTCTGCCTAGATCGGCACGCTGCAAGTCCTTGCTCTGCTCAAACTCATTGCTCGCTCTCCGGTACATCTTGTCCCCGATTAGCGGGTGGCCGATCGAGGTCATATGTACCCGAATCTGATGCGTTCGGCCCGTTCCCAGCTGAAGCTCAACCTTGGAAGCGGGCCCCATAATGCGGGCAGTCGAATAAAAAGTAAACGCCGGGTAGCCGGACGGAGTGACGATCCGCCGATGCGGCTCCTCGGGATCACGATCAATTGGCCCGTCAATCCTTCCTTCCAGCGGGTCCGGCGTTCCATGCACGAACGCGACATATTTCTTCTTCACCTGTCCCGCTATCATCTGCTCGGAAATATGCTGATGCACATAAGCATTTTTGGCAATGGCCAGTACGCCGCTCGTCTCCTGATCCAGGCGATGCACCGGCCGAAAACGGAACATCTCCCCTTTTTCCTGCCAATAATGAACGACTCCATTCGCCAAAGTATCCGTATAGTGTCCGTGGGTTGGATGAACGATGATTCCCGGCGCTTTATTCACGATTAATAGAGCATCGTCCTCATAAATACAGTTAAAAGGGATCGGCTGCGGCAATATGTCCCCGGAAGTCTCCTTCTCCAGAGAAATTGCGGCTACATCCCCGCTCTTTACCGGCACGCTGATATACACTCTTTCCCCGTTCAGCGTTATCCCCTTCTCGGTCAGCTTCAGCCGTGACATTAGTTTTCTGGACACGCCGAGACGCCGCTGCAGAACCTTCTTAAGCTGCCAGCCGTCCTCTTCATCCGTTACTATATATACAATCGGGTCATAGTATAGCGTCATGATTTCCGACCAAATACCTTTGCACTGCGCACGTATTCCGTATCCTCGACCTGCATGCGGGCGTTTGCCGTACGGGCCGCGGCGAAGAAATAATCCGACAGCCGGTTCAGATATGTCAGGACGTCAGGATTAACCGTATGCTGCCTGCCCAAAGTAACCGCTCTGCGCTCGGCCCGGCGGCATACGGTTCTGCACACATGGAGCACGGCAGCCAAAGCAGTCCCTCCGGGTAAAATGAATTTCTCAAGCGGCGGATTATCGCTTTCGTGACGGTCAATCCATGCTTCCAGACGCTCAGACAGCCCGGCTCCGACTTTATAGCGATCCTCGCTCAATTTGGCATAAGCCAGATCAGAGCCGCAATCGAACAGTTCATGCTGAATTTGCAGCAGCTCCTCTTTAAGCTCAGCAAAAACCCCGGAGTCGATCAAGCTTGCAGCCTGACCAACGAAGCTGTTCAACTCATCGATTGTCCCGTAAGCCTCGATTCGCGCATCGTCTTTATCAACTCTGCCGCCGATGATGGAGGTTTGTCCCGCATCGCCGCCTCTAGTATATAATTTCAACTTCATCCCTCCGTCTTCGCTCTTTCAGTGATCAGAAATTCAGGTATGTCCAATATACCATAAAACACCCCTTCGCTAGCCTTCCCGTACATAATTATGAATGCAAAAGAGGTGATCCATAAGCGGATCCCCTCTTTGCGGATAATGCTATTGACAGACGAGCCTGAGTTATTTCGATTTCTGACTCTTCATAAATTCATTGATCTTTAAATCAAGCAAGCTGCTGATTTCGATGACAATGTCTGAGGTAAAAGACTTCTCCTCTAGAAAAATCTCTTCCATTCTAGTTCGGAGCAGTTGAATTTCATCCTCCAATGTCAATGCTTGTGGTGATATCGTCCGGCCTTCTTCGTCCATCCATTGATTCGTTTCATTGCCTTCAGCAATATGACCGCCTATCATCTCGTACGGCATGTTGTATTCACCACAAAACAAAAGATATCCCTCCCTGAAGAAACTCAAACCTCTTCCAAAATCAAATTATAACATGATTATTGGACAATGATCAATTAATAAATGAAAGATTTGTTAAATACCCCCATTTATATGGATCGTTGGAACTTAGCCTTGTTTCAATTTATGAACGAATTGCCCCATGCGGTCTAGAGCCTCATTAATTTGATTGACCGAGGTCGCGTAGGAGCAGCGCAAGTATCCTTCGCCGCCAGCACCAAAAGCAGTGCCGGGCACGGCAGCCACTTTAGCCTCCATAAGCAAACGCTGAGCAAATTCATCCGAGCTAAGTCCAGTAGTTTCTATACCAGGAAAAGCGTAAAAAGCCCCTTGCGGCTCATGACAGGATAAACCAATGTCCCGAAGCCCTTGAACGATCAGCCTTCTCCGTTGATTATAGGACTCAACCATCTGATCCTTCTCTTCCAATCCATTCTTGAGTGCCTCTAAAGCGGCTACCTGTCCCATAACAGGAGCACACATGACGGTGTACTGATGGATTTTAAGCATGGCATAGATCAGCTCGGGATGGCCGCAAGCATAGCCCATCCGCCAGCCGGTCATGGCAAATGCTTTGGAGAAGCCGTTGACTAGGATCGTACGATCCTTCATCCCCGGAAGGGATGCAAAGCTGACATGCTTCCCGCCGTAAGTAAGCTCGGCATAGATTTCGTCGGAAATGACGATCAGATCATGCTTTTCAACTAATTTAGCGATCGGAAGCCAGTCTTCATAGGTCATAATTCCACCCGTCGGATTGCTTGGATAATTCAAAATGAGCACTTTGGACTTAGGCGTTATCTTCGCTTGCAGATGCTCTGCCTGCAGTTTGAAATTATCCTTTGCATATGTCTCGATTTCAACGGGAATCCCTCCCCCGATAAAGGATATCGGCGAATAGGAAATGTAACAGGGAGCCGGGACAAGGATTTCATCCCCCGGCTCAATAAGTGCGCGAAGCGCCAAATCAATCGCTTCACTCCCGCCTACTGTTACCAAAATTTCATCCTTAGGGCTGTAGTTCAGGTCGAACCCGTTGTACAAATACTCTGCAATGGCCTCACGCAGCTCGGGCGTACCTGCATTGGAAGTATAGCTCGTATAACCTCTCTCCAATGAGTATACGCAGGCTTCCCGGACATGCCATGGCGTAATGAAGTCAGGCTCACCCACACCCAAAGTAATGATATCTTTGCTGCCGCTGGCAAGATCAAAGAACTTCCTTATGCCCGAAGGCTGAATTTCTCTTACCCGGGGAGCTAAATAAGATAACATCGATTTGTCGGATTGTTCTTGCGATTGTACTTTCATAACATTACTTCCTTTACGGAGAAATCATGAGACGACGATCTTCTTCGGGATCTTCGAAGATAATGCCATCCTGTTTGTATTTTTTGAGTATAAAATGCGTCTTCGTCGAGAGCACGGATTCCAGTGTCGACAGCTTGTCGGACACAAAGCTCGCCACCTCTTTCAAGGTGCGCCCCTCGACTTCTACAAGCAAGTCGTAAGCTCCTGACATGAGATATACCGATTTGACCTGCGGGAACAAATAGACGCGCTCAGCAATGGCTTCAAATCCTCGCCCTCGCTCCGGCGTAATTTGCACCTCAATCAAGGCGGTCACTTTCTCATCGTCCAATTTGCCTGAGTTGACAACGGTGGCGTATTTCACGATGACGTTGTCCTCCTCCAGCTCTGCGATCGCCGCGGATACCTCATCCGCAGTTACTCCAAGCAAGGTTGCCAGAAGAGCAGGGCTTCTCCGGGCATCTTCTTTCAGAAGATCCAGCACTTTCAGCTTCAATTCGCTAAGTGGTTTCATGCTTCATCCTCCAGCGCTGATCCGATGAACGGAATGCTTACTATCTTGCTCATCGGAATCTAAATTTAATACTTATATTACATGAATTTAGGAGTCCTGCAAAGAAAAACCGTTCGTTGCGGGAGACCTTCCCTGAAACGAACGGTTCTTCTTAGAGTTCTGGTTGAACGATGCCTAAGTGGTTTAATTAACTATAATTGTGGCTGCTCACATTGGGCTGCACATTAGCCTGGGAAGCCTGTACATTGCCATTAAACTGCGCCGTGCGCTGCTGCGTGAACTGCTGAACCTTCTGCTGGGTTTGCTGAGCCTCCTGCAGCTTCTTGTCTACCTCGGTGCGAATAGCCTTCGAAGGGGCTGTGTACATGTTATGGCTGCTCATTAATTGGTACAGCTGGCCTTGCAGCTGCAGCGTGCTGTCCGTCAATTGGGTAAACATTTGGCGGACGGATGGGCATGCAGATTCTGTTGTCGCTGTCGTATATTCCCGGACGGTTCTTTTTAGGTCAGCTAGAACGACATTCAGTAAATCTTCCTCAGGAAGCAGGTTTGCATTCTGAAATTGAGAAGTTGGGGTCACGAAAATTCCTCCTATTTGATGTGAATTAATGGGCTTGCGTCGGAGCGAGCGGCTGATGCTGCGAAACCGATTGTATGAGCTGATTAATATGCTGCTCATGGGTGCGCATCTGACTTATGATCGCATTTTGAATTTCAGCATTCTGGGATACCGCAGAAGCGGCTGCCGTTAATTTAAGCAGCATCTCCTCATTGGAAATCGAATCGGAAATATACTCTAATTCCTTGGTTGTTAACGGCTGCATTTGCGAAGCGTTCATGTTAGGTTACCTCCTGAAAGTTGGTTGCATTCACATTCAGGCATATTATATCCAGGAGTTCCATGAATATGTAACAGGGATAAAGTGCAGAAGCCTGATACATATGCCATTCGTTTTTGTGCATTCTTTTAATTACACGGGAAGTTCAAGGCCCACAGCTGTTGTTTGCCAGCATTTATAAAAACAGGACAAAGGAGCAATAGCTAAATATGAAGCTGCATAGCGGCAATTTTGCCTGGCCAGACACCTTGCTTCATTTACCAGAATACCCGGCGCTCCAGCAAAATATATCATGTGATTGCCTCATCATCGGAGGAGGAATTAGCGGGGCGTTATGCGCCTATCTTCTCGCTGAATCCGGCATAAATGCCGCGCTGATCGAGAAGCGGGCCATAGCTGCCGGAAGTACCTTGGCGAATACCGGGTTAATGCAATACTCGAACGATAAGACATTAACATCGCTCATTCATACGTTTGGAGAAGAGCCGGCAATCCGTTTTTATAAAATGTGCCGGGAGGCGGTGGGCAAGCTGCTTAGGCTTAGCCAAAGCTTGCGCAGCGAAGCTCATTTCATTTCGAGGAACAGTCTATATTTCGCCAGTTCGGAGAAGGACTTAAACCTGCTTCATGAGGAGTATGAGACACTCCGTAAATATCGTTTTCCTGTCGAATGGTGGGAGAGGACGCTTATTGCAGAGCGTTTTCCCTTTGAGAAGCCGGGAGCCATTTATAGCTATGGGGATGCAGAAGGAAATCCCTTCGCTTTTGTCCATGGTCTGATCGAGGCAGCTGCCTCCAAGGGAGTTTCCGTCTTTGAGAATACAGAAGCGACCGGGTTCGAATTTCGGCAGGACGGTGTCCTGTGCCGAGCCGGGGAGCATGCAATTCACGCTAAGCGTATTATTTTCGCAACGGGCTATGAGTCCTGGCAATTTCGTAAGGAAAGAGGCTCTCATCTGACAGCGAGCTATGTTATGGTCAGTGAACCCGTTGAACATTTTGATGATTGGTTCGAACGCTGTCTCATATGGGAAACGGCCCGTCCATATCTTTATATGAGAACAACTCCAGATAACCGCATCATGATGGGCGGGCTGGATGAATCGCTGCCTGGCGGCAAGCTGGATGAAGCCCGTTTCCTGCATCAGGGGGATGTTCTGCTGAAGAAGCTGCATGAAATGTTTCCGGAGAAACGGCAGCTGAAGGCAGCCTATTCGTGGGGTGCCATTTTCGGCCAAAGCCGGGATGGCCTTCCGTTCATTGGTGCTCATCCAAGCTATCCTCATTGCTATTTTTTAGAGGGATATGGAGGGAACGGCACTGTTTACAGTATGATCGCCGCCGAAATGATTACCGACATACTGACAGGCAAGGCCCGGCCGGACATGGAATGGTTCTCGCTGACAAGAACCGCGAAACCATCTCCACCAGCAAAACGTACAAGCCGTAAGCCTTGAAGTCTTAATCGGCAACAGCATTTAGGGTTAAGTGGCCAGCAGCTTCCGCATCGCAAGCCAGCTAACGAGCGGAGCTGCCCCGAGTCCGGCCATCAGCCATAAGATCGTGGTCATATGGGGAGAGCGGGAATAGAACCAGATAAACACAATAATGCCCGCTAACCTTCCGATCATCATGCTGATCTCCCGCAAAGCGATCAATTCCACCCTATCCTCAGCATCCCCTGCATCTCGACCCATTAAATCGAAGACCGACGAAATCATCGGGATAATGTATAACGGCATGAACAGTGACGTGCCTACTCCAAAAATAATCAGAGTAGCATAGCTTACCTTCCATAATAAGGGGAGAACCGCCAGCGAAATCATAAGCGCCCCAATTAACATTTCTATGTTGCGATGGCGAATCGCGAGCCATTTACCCGCAGCCCAGTAGCTAAATAACGATACTAAGGAAGTAACCAGCATATATTGTCCGACCTTCCATTCCGAAGAAGTGCTTATATAGACAAGTAAATTTATCAAGAACAAGAAAACTCCTTCTCTAAGGCCGTAAGCTATTGAAGCAGGAACCGCCTGCCTCCAGGGGCTGCCAGCTCTCAAGCGCCGTACAGGCTCAAACCAGCGGTATACTCCTCCCCTCTCGCGTTTCTTCAAGCGGAAGCTTAACAAGACGCCTACCCCATATATAATTAAGGATATCGAAAAAATAAGCCTGTAGCCCCGCTCGCCCGGCAAAGCTGAAATTAGCCATCCGGACAGCCAGGGGCCACAAATTCCGATCATGGAACCCATGATTCCTACCCAGCCATTAAAGAGATCACGGTTCGTTCTATCGGTCACTTCAAAGTAAACTACGTTAAACGTCAGCCAAAAGATGCCTGCCCCAATGCCTGATACGATCCCTAACGGCCAAATATAATGCACCATTTGGCTACCACTGGCCAGCACCAGCATATAGAATAGCCCGGAGATGATGATCCCCAGCCGCAATATAATCATTTTATCGCGTTCCTTCACCCATTTCCCCGCAATCCAGAACGTGAGGCCGATAGCAATCTGTTGACTGAAAGCGAACCAGCCGATCATCATAAAGTCCTGCCTGGCCTTCCACAAATATACATTCAAAAAAGTGCCTGACAGCGCCCCGGCAAGCACAAACAAGCTATTGACGGCTAACAGCAAAATGCATTGTCGGTCTAGCGAGCTCTTCATTCCTGCTCCTCCCCAGGTTCTTTATTTCCCCAGTAAGGATGCCCAAAAAAAGAAAAAAGCATGATAAAATCATGCTTTTTCGCTTACCGTCCGAATCAAAGAGTTCCGGTCTTCCTCGGCCAAAAACCGGCTTACGCTGAAGCAAGCAGAACAAACATATACGTTCAGCTTCATCGTATTGGATAACAGGGGAGCCGACATTCCCTTAGGAACGATAGGCTCAAACGAGCCGTCGCTGATCGCCTGCTGGCCTATATGCAGCATATACTCCCGGCAATGCGGGCATTCAGGCACCTCATCTTGTCCGTCCAGCACCTTCTCGACACCGGATTCATAAGCCAACAAGTCGCCGCCTCCGGCCACAAAGCTCTCAACACGGCGAATCGCTTCAAGATGATCATGATCGCCTTCTTCCCAATAATCTGCATCTTGATCGCCGTCGGCGTGCTCTGCCTCCTCCTCGAATTCCTCTTCATTTCCGAGTTGGATGTTCAAGGTTCTGTAGCCTTTTAGCTCATTATGGCAATAGGGGCATTCTTCCTCCGGTCCCAGCTCCTCATCCCAGACAATTTCGGTTTGGCACCAGGGGCAAATCGTTGTTTCCATACACAGCCCGTCCTTTCTTCACTCTTTATGACTTCCACAGAAACACGATACCGCCAATCAGGAACAATACGGCGGCCACAAAAATGACGCTAGTCAAATTTTTAATAAAATTTCTCATGACGCACCCCCTAACCTATGCAGGCTCCGATCAAAAAAGATACCGATACGGACACAAACATCGCTATAATCCCCACAGCGACATTACCTTTCGCGATTTCCTCATCGATTCGAAACACCGGGGTCAGAAATTCAAATAAAATATAAGCGGCGAACAACAGTACAGCCCCGACAAAAGACCAAATCATAAATTCATAAATCGGGGTATGAACTGCCGCATAACGAATGACATTACTGATTCCGAATATTTTACCACCCGTGGCAATCGATGCCGCAACATTTCCTTGCTTGATTTCTTGCCAGCAGCGATATTTGGTTACCAATTCGAAGCAGGACAGAAATACGATCAACTCCATGACAGCGATAGATAGGTAACCGATCATTAGCCCAAACGGCTGCTCCAGCAACGGTTCAATATTTCCTGCCAATCCGCCTTCGCTCCTCCCGCTTATTTCAGCTCGGCTACCGTGACTCCTGTGCCGCCTTCTCCATAGTTGCCAAGCCGATAGCTTTTAATATGTTTATGCTTACGGAGATAGTCCGATATACCAGTTCGCAATATTCCCGTCCCTTTGCCGTGGATAATATAGATTTGCCCGAGATTACCGAGGTACGCCTCATCAATGAAGCGATCCACCTCAATCAGCGCCTCCTCCAAGTTCGCGCCCCGAAGATCCAACTCGCTGCGTACGTTATCGTCGCGCGTCCGCTTGACATTCGTTACGATTCGCTGCGCTGCCTTGGCCGCAGACGGAGCCGCGATTAACTCCAGATCATCCAAGCTGACCTTCATCTTCATGATTCCCAGCTGAACGAGCGCTTCCTTGCTGCCGGCAAGCTCAACGACATGCCCCTTCTGGTTCAAGCTGTAGACCATAACCTCATCTCCAGCCTGTATTTTACGAGGGGCTTTGGCCGCCTGGCGGGTCGGCCCGGTTTTCTTCCGCTTCGGCTCCGCCTCCTCCAGCTCCTTCCGAGCGGCAATCAGCTTATGCTCCTTCACAGAAGCGCCTTCTTCCAGCGCTAGCTTACGCAGTTCGTCGATAATACGCTCGGCCTCGCTGCGAGCTTTAGCGACGATAGCGATCGCTTCTTCCTCAGCCTTCTCAATCCGCTTATCACGCTCGCGCGTCAGTTTATCCAGCTCGGCTTCATGCCGTTGTCTGAGCTCCTCCAGCTCTTTGCGGAGCCGTTCGGCCGTCTCTCGTTCCTGTTCGGCGCCTAGCCGATTTTCTTCGAGTGAAGCAATCATATGCTCGACCCGCAAATCCTCTTCCTTCACCTCGCCGCGAGCAAAATCCAGGATTTGTTCCGACAGCCCCAGTCGCTCGGCTATAGCAAACGCATTGCTTCGTCCAGGTACGCCGACGAGCAGGCGATAAGTAGGACTTAGGGTGTTCACATCGAATTCCATACTGGCGTTGATGACGCCTTTTCTTTCATATGCATAAGCCTTGAGCTCACTGTAGTGTGTGCTCGCTACCATACGGCAGCCCAGCGAATGAATATGCTCCAGGATGGCGATAGCGAGAGCGGAGCCTTCCGCTGGATCCGTTCCCGCTCCGACCTCGTCCAGCAGCACCAAGCTCTTGGCTGTCATACGCCGCAAAATGGAAATGATGTTCGTCATGTGACTGGAAAATGTACTGAGGCTCTGCTCGATGCTCTGCTCATCGCCGATATCGGCATAAATGGCATCGAACACACAGAGCTGGCTTCCATCCTCCGCTGGAACGAACAACCCCGACATGGCCATCAGGCTAAGCAGCCCGATCGTCTTCAAGGTGACCGTTTTTCCCCCGGTATTCGGGCCCGTAACGATGATAGAGGTGTACTGGTTGCCCAGCTCTACATCAATCGGAACGACCTGGTCGGCAGGAATGAGCGGATGGCGCCCCTTCTTTAGCTTCAGGAACCCGCGGTCATTCATGCGCGGCAGCGCCGACTTCATCTCTCGTGCCAGGCGTGCCTTGGCAAATATAAAGTCGAGCTGGGCCAGCACGTCGCTGTCATAGCCCAGAAGCTCGGCCTGCTCTCCAACGAGCGCAGTCAGCTTCTGCAGAATCACTTCAATTTCACGCTCTTCCTTCAGCCTCGTCTCGCGCAGCTTGTTGTTCATCGCCACGATGGATTCAGGCTCAATAAACAGGGTGGCTCCCGAGCCGGATTGGTCATGAACGATTCCGCCGAAATGAGCGCGATATTCTGCTTTGACCGGAATAACAAAGCGGTCTCCCCGGATCGTAATCAGTTGATCCTGGAGCATCTTGGCGACGCTGGACGAACGAATCATCGCATCCAGCTTCTCCCGAATCCGCACCTCGCCGCCGCGAAGCTCCCGGCGAATTTGCGCCAGCTCCGGGCTGGCTGAATCGAGCACCTCTGCGCTCTCATCGACGCAGCGTTTAATTTGATCCTCCAGCGGCTTCTGCTCGCTGAGCATATCGCTTAGCGTAAACAGCAGCTCTACGGGCTCTTCCTCATGAATATTGGAAATGTACCGCTTGACGCGGCGCGAGCCTTCGAGCGTTGTCGCAATGCCGAGCAGCTCATGCGGATTCAATGTTCCGCCGATTCGCGCCCGTTTCACCGCAGGCATGATGTCAACGATCCCGCCGAAGGACGGAGCACCCTTAAGACGATCTACCTTGAAGGCTTCGTCCGTTCCCTGCAGCAGCCGTTTGACTTCCTCCAGATCAGATACGGGGCCAAGGCGTTCGGCAGCCATTTTCCCTAGCGATGTCTGGGCATATTTTACAAGCATATCTATGATTTTATGATATTCCATCGTTTTTAAAATTTTCTCATCCAAAAACGATCACAACTCCCCTCGGGACTATGTTCTAATCTTACTCGTGATCAAAATGGAGCTTTTTGAACAACTTCTATTATAGCGAAATCGTACATTTTACGCCATTTTGCAAAGTTGCGCACATAAGAA
The DNA here is from genome assembly GCF_042714055.1 of Paenibacillus lentus. Classification (GTDB taxonomy): domain Bacteria; phylum Bacillota; class Bacilli; order Paenibacillales; family Paenibacillaceae; genus Fontibacillus; species Fontibacillus lentus_A. The sequence goes on along the minus strand of NZ_JBHGVC010000002.1, from coordinate 34,477 downwards.
TTGGATTTACGGAACATTATATACACGTATACGAAACGTTAACTTGATAAAGGAGGCCTTGTGCCATGAATTTCCTGGGACACGTCGTTCGATTTATCGTATCTGCTCTGGTACTGCTTGTCGTAGGTTGGCTCGTCCCGCAATTCAGCGTAGGCGGATTCGGCAGCGCCCTTCTGCTCGCTCTGGTCATTGCGCTTCTCGGATGGGCTATCGAGGGAATCTTCGGTAGAAGAGTTACCCCTTTCGGCCGCGGTATCGTGGGCTTTCTCGCCAGCGCCCTAGTGATCTGGCTTGCACAGTTCATCATTGCCGGAGTATCCGTGTCGATTCTTGGAGCGCTGCTGGCGGCTCTCGTTATCGGGATTATAGACCTGTTCATTCCGATCGGCTCGCCCTTCGAAGCGGGAAAAAACAAATCAGACCGCTAACCCACAAGAGCCATATAGCCGACCGCAACAGCTCCCTGCCTACCTAAGCAGGGAGCTGTTGCGCTTAAGTGCAGAGAGTTCATGAAAATTTCAAAAACTTGGCAGTCATGTCCAGTTTTTTGCGATATGATATATATAAATTTGTCACAAAAAACTTGACATTGAGGGGGATTTTTATGAAAAAAGCCATTGCTTTTATGATTAGTTCTATGTTATTGGTTGTCCTGGCTGCTTGCGGCAACAGTTCCGGCGGCGGTGCCGAAGAAAGTAACCTGACGCCGGAATCAGAAATCGTGATTGAAGCGACAAACTTCAAATTCGACCAGGAAGAGTATCGCGTGAAGAAGGATTCACCGGTGAAAATTACGTTCAAGAACGTAGAAGGCAATCACGGGATCATCATTCCAGGGCTGAAGGTAGAGCTGAAAGGCAAGAGTCAATCCAAAGTAGTCGTTCCTAAAGAAGCCGGAGAATACGAAATCGCCTGCTCGATTATGTGCGGTGCCGGTCACTCCACGATGGTGTCAAAGCTGATCGTCGAGGAATAAGCCATAACGAAGAGCCTTCGGTCATCCGAGGGCTCTTTCACTTCGTCATCATTCATTTCCTGCTTGTTCAATCAGCTCGATCCACTCATTGAACTCCGTTTGAAGCTTCGTATAATCATCCTTTAGACGGTCATACTCTTCCTTCGTCTTCTCTATGCCCTCACGCTCCATCTCACGGGCTGTTTGCAGCAGCCTGTATTCATGCGAAACAACCTCATAGCTGTCCGACATCTCTCTCAGCTGTTGTTCGAGCCGCGACTTCTCTTCTTCAAGCTCACGGAATTGCGAAGACAAATCCATAACCTGCTCCCCGCCTGCCGCACACTGCTGCTGCCATTCCTGCAGCTGCCGCTGAAGATCCGCCTCCGTCTCACGCCAGGAGACGAGCTCCTGCTCTGCCGATGCGAGCTGCTGCCTCCACTCCTGCTCTCTTCGCTCTGCCGCGAGGCGGGAGTTCTCCTGCTCTTCGGCCAAGGTAATATAGCCTTGCATTTCCCGCTCCAGCCCGGTCAGCTTGTCGCCAAGACGCTGTACTTCCTCTCTGAGGCGAGAATTTTCCTGCGCTGTCGTGCCTGCGGATTGCAGCGCGTTCTCATGCTCCTGATTGATCCGATTCAGTTCGGATTTGAGGAATTCCGCTTCCTTCGCAAGCTTGGCCGCATTTGCGTGTTCGCTCTCAAAGCTCTCCCGTGCAGACGCAGCTTCCTTCTTCGCAGAATTCAGCTCGGCCTGCAGCTGCTCCCTACGCTCTGAGGACTCTAACAGGCTGATTTCTAACCGGCTGATCTCCTCATTGCGTTTCTCGGCCAGCTTCTGCCACGACTTCTCGTTCTGAACCGCCTCAGCAGCTTCCGCCCGCAGCTTCTCCTCGCGAGTCTTGGAATCCTGCAGCAGATCCTGCTGCCGTTTCTTCTCGGCTTCAGCCGCTTGCAGCGACTGCTGCAGTCCTTTCGTCTGCTGCTCCAGCTTGGTTGCGCTCTCTTTCAGGCGCTGCTCAGCGGCCTTGGCGTTCTGTTCACGCTGCAAGGAGCTCTTAAGCTGCTCGGCCAGCTTCTCGCGCTCCTCCTTCTCCCGCTTCGCTTCCTGCTCGGTTCCCCGCAGCTTGGCCTGCAGCTGGGAAGAGCTTCCGCGCTGCTCGTTCAATTGGCGTTCCAGCTCACTAATTCGGGAGTTAAGCTTGCGAATATCCGCTTCCTGATTCTTAAGCACCGTCTCGGCCTTGGACAGCTGCTCACCTACTGATTTTTTGTCGCTCTTCAGTTGATGATGCTCCTCTTGCAGAAGCTGATGCGCCTTCTCCTGCTTGGATTGAAGCGCCTGCATAACGGATATTTCCTGAGCAAGACCCGCCTTCTCCTGCTCCATTTTCTGCAGCTCGTTTTGAAGCTGCTCCGACTTCATGGCCTCTTCGGCCATGCGAACGGCAGCAAGCACCGCCAAGCGCGGGGTATCCAAATGAGAATACATTTTGGAGATAGCCTGCATATGGTTATCAACGCGGCGAGCAACCTCCTTCATATAATCAGCGCTGCTGCCCACGATTTTATAAGATGTACCGTAAATTTCAACATTTACACTAATACGGTCAGGGGTAGTCAAAATGTTGTGCCTCCTTCGGTCCTTACGTTTCATCTAAGCTGTCTGTCCTTGCACGAAAGTCACATCGAATCGATACTTAACTTGATTCGATGTGACTTTGTTCAATTCCTGCTATTTTCTTAATTCGGCCGCAAAAGTTTGCTCCAGCATCGACACAACCTGCTCGTGCACGGAAGTAATCTCCTCATCGGTCAGCGTGCGTTCCTTGTGGCGATATACTAAAGACAAGGCTACGCTCTTCTTGTTCTCGCCCAGCTTGCTGCCCGTATATACGTCAAATACACCCAGCTCTTCCAGCAAATCGCCCGCCGTATTCCGAATAGCAGCAAGCAGCGCCCCGGCTTCCACGTCAGCGTCTACAACGACAGCAATGTCCCGCTGCATGGAAGGGAATCGAGGCAGCTCGCGATATACAGCAGTATCCCCCGCATACTGGTATACCGGCTCAAGCAGCAGCTCAGCGACATAAGTATCGTCAAGATCATGTTCACGCTGCAGCTCCGGATGGAGCTGACCCAGCGAACCCAACCATTGCTTGCCTGACGGCGTGTTTAAATATACGGAAGCCGAGCGGCCGGGATGGAAGCCTTGCGGCGCATCCGCTTCATAGCTGATAAGCTCGCTAATTCCAAGGTAACCGAATACGCTCTCCAGCGCACCCTTCAGGTCGAAGAAATCAACTTGTTCAGAACTTGCATTCCAACGCTTCTCTTCACGATCCCCTGCAAGCAGCAAGCCCAGCACAGGAATTTCCCGAGGCTGCTTTGTCAATTTCTCCTCATCCGTTTGAAACACACTGCCCATTTCGAACAGGGCAAGATTATCCTGCTTTCGATTGCGATTATAGGCGGCAATATGGATCAATCCGGGAATTAAGCTCATTCGAAGCACGCTGCGATCCTCGCTCATCGGCATCGCCAGCTTCACTTCACGTCCTTCTGCTCCCAGCTTAGGGAATTTAGGGCCATAGCCTTCATGGATGAAGGAATATCCCATGACTTCCTGCCAGCCTCCATGCACCAGCAATCCTCGCAAAGCACGGCGAAGCGCTTGCGGCTTCGTGTACCCGCCAGCCGTTGTCGGCCCTTCGATCAAAGTCGTCGGAATGTTGTCGTAACCGTACAGCCGGGCAACCTCTTCTATGAGATCAACGTCCCGCGTAATATCGCCGCGGCGAGTCGGCACGCGAACTTCGAGGGAATTTCCCCCTATGTCTCCGCACTCAAAATGCAGGCGGGCGAAAATTGCTTTTGTCTCCAGAGTCGAGATATCCGTTCCCAAATAGGCGTTCAATTTCGTCAAAGAAAGAGTAATGACTTTGTCTTCCGCCTCGGAAACAACAGCCTCAACAACACCTTGGAGCACTTGGCCTCCCGCAAAAAGAGCCATCAGCTCAGCCGCCCGATTCAAAGCAGGTATTACCGCGGCCGGGTCGACCTCCTTCTCGAAACGTAGAGAAGCCTCGGAACGCAGGCCTAAGTGACGCGAGGTTTTACGGACTGAGCCGCCGTCGAATTTAGCCGATTCGAGAACAATGTTCACGGTGCTGTCAGTAACCTCCGAATGGAGTCCCCCCATAACACCGGCAAGGCCGACTGGCTCATTCTCACCGTCTACGATCAATAGCGCGCCCGTCTCCAGCTCTCTTTCCTGACCGTCCAGCGTGAGCAGCTTCTCGCCTGCTTTTGCTTCACGCACCCCGATAACGCCGCCCTTGATGGTATCCGCATCAAAAGCGTGCAGCGGCTGGCCATATTCCAGCATAACGTAGTTGGTAATGTCCACAATATTGTTAATTGGACGAATTCCAGCCGCCATCAGGCGGTTCTGCATCCATTGCGGGGAGGTGCCGATCGTAACGCCGGAAATGTATCTGACCGCATAGCGGCTGCACAGCCCGTCCGCTTCGATTTTTACAGCAATCCGCTCCTTGGCAGGCTCCGCAACCTCTATGAGTTTCTTACCCGGCTCGGGCAGCTTGATTTCTCTGCCTAAAATAGCCGCGACCTCATAAGCTGCTCCGAGCATGCTCAGACAGTCGGATCTATTTGGGGTAAGATCAAAGTCGAGCACCTTGTCGTCCAGCCCTAGCAGCTGCGCGATCGGCGTGCCGATTTCAGTGCCCTCAGGCAGGACGAGAATGCCTTCCTGCTGCTCCTTCGGAAGCAGCTTGTCATTAAGGCCGAGCTCCTTGGCCGAGCAAATCATCCCTTGGGAGAGCATGCCGCGCAGCTTGGCTTTCTTAATGTCCAGACCGCCTGGAAGCTTTGCCCCGACGAGTGCGACAGGTACTATTTGACCGGCATCAACGTTTTTTGCGCCGCAAACGATTTGCAGCTCTTCCTCCTGGCCGGCATCGACGATGCATACGTTCAGCTTATCCGCATCAGGGTGCTTCTCCTTGCTCTTCACAAAGCCGGCAACTACTTTAGTTACTCCTTTATTCCGCTCTTCGATCGCATCGATCTCGATGCCGGAACGGGTAATTTGCTCTGCTAATTCCTCAACGTTTACTTGATCCAATGATACATATTCCGACAACCATTCGGTTGAAACTTTCATGCCAAGTTCCCTTCCTTCTTATACAGGATTTAAATTCGGGCAAATTGCCCCAAGAAGCGCAAATCATTATTAAAGAAATGGCGGATATCATCTACACCGTATTTCAGCATCGCAATTCGTTCTACGCCCATGCCAAAGGCAAAACCGCTGTACTGTTCAGGGTCGTAACCACTCATTTCCAGGACGCGAGGGTGAACCATGCCGCTTCCCAAAATCTCCAGCCATCCGGTATTTTTACATACCCGGCAGCCATCCCCGCCGCACTTCATACAAGTAACGTCCACTTCGACACTAGGCTCGGTGAATGGGAAAAAGCTTGGCCGCAGCCGGATTTGCGTATTCGCCCCGAACATTTCGCGTGTAAATTGCAGCAAAGTGCCCTTCAGGTCGCTCATACGGATATTTTTGCCGATAACGAGACCTTCGATCTGATGGAACTGGAATGAATGCGTAGCATCGTCATCATCCCGTCGGTATACGCGGCCCGGGCAAATGACCTTTACAGGCACCTCGCCCTTCATCGCTTCCATCGTCCGTACCTGTACCGGAGAAGTTTGCGTACGCATCAACAAATCCTCGGTCAGGTAGAAGGAGTCCTGCATGTCGCGGGCAGGGTGATTCTTAGGTAAATTAAGAGCCTCAAAGTTATAGTAATCGGTCTCTACTTCAGGCCCCTCAGCGATCCGGTAGCCCATCCCGATAAAAATGTCTTCAATATCCTGAATAACCTGGTTCAATGGATGTACGCTGCCTTGCTTCAATGGACGTCCCGGCAATGTGACGTCTACCTTCTCCGCAGCGAGGCGTTGTTCTGTTTCAAGCCGCTGAAAATGCTGCTGCTTTTCTTCGACCAATGCTTCGATCGCGGTACGAACTTCGTTCGCTACCTGTCCGATGACAGGGCGTTCCTCAGCGCTTAATGCACCCATGCCCCGTAAAATTTCAGTTAATGCGCCCTTCTTGCCCAAATATTTAACCCGAAGGTCGTTCAATTGAGCTGCATCGGCCACCGCATTCAATTGAGCCACAGCCTCGTGTTTGAGTGCTTCCAAACGTTCTTTCATGGATAATCCTCCTTAGGTTGAATAAGAAAAACGTCGTTCTTGCTTCGAATTTATACATTCTGGTATCTAAACAAAAAAAGCCTTTTCTCCCTGAAAAGGGACGAAAAGACCGTGGTACCACCCTTGTTAGAGTCTATAGCAGGAATTGCAAAATGCAGCCATCACGAAGGATGGAACATTACAATCAGCCAGCCTGCCAGTTAACTCTCACTCGAACGACATAACGGGTCGCAGCCGGTATCCCCTACTTCGCGTCTTCAAAAAACAGACGGTTCAAGGAACTGCTCCGGAGTGAACTTCGGCAGTCTGTTTCCCTAGAGACGCTCTCAATCTGCGGCGGCTCTTCCCTGTAAGGAGGCTTCTGCTTACTCTTCTCCATCATTGCATTTACATTTAAAGGTCAATCCAATCAACAGCCAAACGGCGATGGCTTATTTGTTATTATATGCAAAGTTTGCAGCGATGGCAAGGTGCCTGTCTTCTTTATAGCAAGCTTCCTTTTATCAAGACTCGGATTTATGCTAAATTAGAAGCACTGAACATCACCAAGGAGCTGAAACAATGAGCGGTACTATACGCAGCAATATTAAGCAAGGCCTAACCGTAGATATTGTGCTTAAAAAGGATCAAGCCACCGGGCGGCTGACCCGCGGCATCGTCAAAGATATTCTGACCAATTCGGCAAACCATCCGCATGGAATTAAGGTTCGTCTCCAGGACGGCCAAGTCGGCCGTGTCAAGGCGGTGATCACGAACTCCGATGGCGAGACCTAAGCGGAATTCCATAAGGGTTGAAATTGCAAAAAGAACGGACAGCGTAACTGTCCGTTCTTTTATATTTTTACCAGGATCTGCGATCTTGTCCGGTATCTCTCGACCTTCGGTAATTTTGTTTATCCCTATCTTTATCCCGCTCACCTTCGGAAAGGTCACTGTCTCCTGGCGGTATTTCCTGATAAAACGTTCCCGCTGTTTCTCTCGTCTCCATTCCAGTACGTGGCACTCCAGTTTCTCTATGAATAGCTGTATTCGTTAGATGATCATGGGTTAGTCCGAAATTTTGCGAATTCAGTGCGCGGTGATTCTGAAAAATTTGATAAATATCGTTTCTGTGCGCTTCATCCGCATCTACGAGCACAAGGATCCTTCCATGCTCTACATAGCTGCCGTATTCCTTCGCTTCATTCTCGGGAATGCCCAGGCCGATTAAACCACCGACCAGCCCTCCTGCCCCGGCCCCTACCGCCGCTCCCGCTAATGCAGCCGCAATAGGCCCGGCCGCCACGATGGGGCCTATCCCCGGTATTGCCAATACGCCCAAACCTGCCAATAGTCCTGTAAGACCGCCTACGATACCACCTGTAGCCGCTCCCGAGGCCACTCCTTCCGGCGCTTTCGTCCCGGTCTCCTCCTTCATGGAATCCATATGTTCTTTGTCCCTGCCGACGACTGATATATCATCAATCGAAAAGCCGTACCGTTTTAAATCCTCTATTGCATTTGTTGCATCCTGTTCCGAAGCAAAGACGCCTACGATTTTCTTCATCATATCAGCTACCTCCTCAGGAATGTCTGCTCTAAATACGCTACACTGGTTAATTAACCACTGCATCGACATTTAAACGGAGCTTGGGAAATGTATTTTCCCGCTAATCGCCACGTCTACCCGCTTACACCAATCGCATTTCCGAAGCATACAGTATATTTCAAAGGGATTTTCTTTACCTAAACAAATATCTAAAGCGGAAGAAGGGAGTTCATATGGCTTCTCCGTCAAAAAACGGAAAATCAAAAACTTCCTCATCCAAATCCAAAAAAAACAAAAGCCTGGAGTATACCGTTGCAGCGCTTTTATTGACCGGCAAATTAAGAGTTGATTCTGTACAGCTGTTCAGGGAAGCATCGCTTGTCATTACCTTGACTGGCCAATACAAAACGCTGGCTATGAACGGAACGAATATAGATAAAATGGTTAAGTTTTTGGATAACAACGGGGATATGACTTTGAACGAAGTGATTGAAGCTTTGAAGAAAAAATCGAATAATTCATAGATTTTAGGAGGAATGGAGATGAGCAGCTTCGATGGAGAGGCATTCGCCGAGCTAGTCATCATTTTGATCATTGCCGGATTATTCTTCTATGGGTCGACAGATATCGAAAATCTCACGACCGCACCAACAAATGATTAGGTTGACGGCTATAAAAACAAAAAAACTGCCATAGGCAGTTATTATTCACATATGGAGCGGGTGATGGGAATCGAACCCACGCTATTAGCTTGGAAGGCTAAAGTTCTACCATTGAACTACACCCGCAAATATATCACAAAAGTGACGATATGCTCTGCAGCGGATTCCGATTACTCTTGTGGATCCGACTGTATTATGGTCGGGACGACACGATTTGAACATGCGACCCCCTGGTCCCAAACCAGGTGCTCTACCAAGCTGAGCTACGTCCCGAAGCTTCAAAACGAGCAGGCTGCTCATGAAGACAAAAATAAATATACCACTTCTTTTACATCAATGCAACAGCTAATTTATTACAGTTTCCCGTTTGGAGGAGAGCATGAGATTGGCCGAGCCTATCGCTCTTACCCGGCAATGCGGGTAAGGAAGCGACGCTCGAACAATCCGGCAGGCAGTGGCTTGCTGAATAAATATCCTTGTCCCTCGTGGCAATTCTGGAGCTTGAGGAATTCAAGCTGCTCCTGGTTCTCCACCCCTTCTGCCGTTACCTTCAGCTTCAAATGATGGGCCATCATCGTAATGGTAGAGACAATAGCGGCACCGCTACCGTCCAGCATGACCTCTTTGACGAAGGATCGGTCGATTTTTAGTCGATCAATCGGCAGCGTCTTCAAGTAATAAAGCGAGCTATAGCCTGTTCCAAAATCGTCGATGCTAATATGAACACCTAGCCGCTTCAGCCTTTGCAGCTGATCAAAAGCTGTATCGATGTCGAATGTCATGCTTTCCGTCACCTCCAGCTCCAAATACTTCGCTTCCAGGCCTACCTCTCGAAGAATTTCATCGATCTTATCGACCAAGTTATGCTGGCGAAATTGCCGCATAGACAAGTTTACGGAAACGCATATAGGATCATAGCCATCATCCTGCCATTTCTTGTTGTAGCAGCATGCGGTACGAAGCACCCATTCCCCCAGCGGAACGATAAGCCCGCTATCCTCGGCGACTGGAATGAACTCCCCGGGCGAAAGCAGCCCTCTGCGCGGATGATTCCAGCGTACCAAAGCTTCCATTCCGACTACATGGCCGTTGTCCAGGCTGACCTGGGGCTGGAACTCAAGGAAGAACTCTTCCCGGTCCAAGCCTTTACGCATATCGTTCTCCAGCTCAATTCTGGACTGGGTCTGATTTTTGATGGCCGGCGTATAACGCATGAATTCGAGACCTTGCTCCTTCCCGTTGTGCACCGCCATATCCGCATTTTGAATGATTTGATCTACGCTATTGCCGTCATTTGGAAAAATGGACAGTCCCATGCTCAAAGAAATGTGGTATTCCGTGCCTTCGATCGTCACCGAAGGGTCAATCGACTGAAGCAGCTGCAAGGCTCTGATCTCAATTGCGCGCGGGTCGGAATATTCTGGAATGATTATCGCAAACTCGTCCTCGTTCATGCGATAGACGCCTTCCTCCGGCAAGCAGCGTCGGCTTAAACGGGCCCCGACCTCAGTCAACAGCTGATCGCCAGCCCGGTATCCAAAGGAATCATTGATCGCCTTAAAGCGATTGATGTTCATGACGACTACTCCCGTGCAAAGCCTGGCCCTGCTTTCAGGCGCAAGATGCACTGCCAGCTGCTCCTTTAATCGACGGAGGTTAGGCAGGTTCGTTAAATCATCGTGATAAGCCATATACATCATCTGAGCCTCCGCAAGCTGTTGGCCGCGAAACGGCTCTTCTATCGTCAGACGATAAACCCCTTTTAGCACGTAGTAATAAGAAAAGCTCATGAACCATTCTCCTGAAACATGAGCAATACCGGTTCCGAGCGGATCAGCAGTCGTGATCAAAATATGCCCGATCATCATAAACAATAGGGCACTGACGACCGTTAATGCTGCAGGCGGGCGCTCCTTCCGGTATCTGTAAAGAATTGTGAAAATCCCGAGGGCATACAAAAACGGAATTCCAATCCACATCGCTTGCTTAGTCGTTCCTAACGCCTGATTGCCAAGCAGATGCGGGAGCTGAGGCTGATAATTATACAGGAGCGTGATACCGACAAGCAACAGAACAGCCGACATAGAAAACACCGCTGCTTTATGACGCACGGACACCTGCTTGTCCGGCACACTGAAAATGAACAGCATCCCTGCCGCCCCGATCAGGTGCGATAACAGCATGAACCAAGCGGAAATCGTATATCCCGGCATAAAACCAAACAAAGATACACCGCTAAATGTAGCGATATGGAGCACATCGAGCGTACCGACTACGAAGAACAATACGGCAGAATATAAACGTTGTCGGGACAGCTTATCGGTGAACAGCATCCACCCCTGCGCAAATACCGCAAAGGCAACCGCCCCATAAGCCAGCCCGGCCAACAGGTACATCGCCTGGCGAGCAGGCGCGGAAATGACAGGATAATCCACTGTCGTGGAAAGATAAATTACACCCAGCATAGCCAGCAAGCCGATTGTCCCTTGAATGATTGCTGATTTCTCTTCTTTCCTGATTCGCATAGTGTCAACCCCCGGAAATGGTAAAATGCGGTGCCCCGTCGTGATGCGTATAACGAAACTGGATATTATCCCGATGGTTATGCAAATAGACTGTTAAATTAGAATAATTCAACATTTTTCGTTTATTTTCCTGCTTCTCTGCAAAAAAAGCGCCATGGCTTTTTCAACCACGGCGCTTGCTTCATTATTTCTTTTCGAAGCTGACTTCAGGCGTTGTTAACTTATCATAGAACTCAACCGCTTTGTCCTTATCCTCGGAGGCCCGCAAAGCCATGGCGGAACGCGGATGCTCATCCAAAGTTCCCGTAATCATATAAGGGATAAGGTAGCCCCACTCTTCCTTCTCGCGAAGCGGGATCAACAGCTCCTCCAACACCTCAAGTACTGGGCGAAGATTGTAGTTCGTATTCTTCAAATGAGTGACCAGCAGCTCTGTAGGACAGTTCCCTGCCGCGCGGCCCATTCCGTAAACGGAAGCATCCAGCAATTCTACTCCATTCTCGGCAGCAACCAGGGTATTGGAGAACGCTAGCTGCATATTATTGTGCGTATGCACACCTAGACGCTTATTCGGCAAATGCGTCTTGAATTTATTAATCAAATGCCCCATGTCTTTGTAATCAAGGCTGCCGTAGGAATCTACAATATAAACTACGTCTACGACACTATTTTTAATCATTTCGAACGCTTCCAGCAGCTCATGCTCCATCACGTTGGACAATGCCATGATATTGATCGTCGTCTCGTAACCGCGGTCATGAAATACTTGCACCAACTGCAGCGCTTTATCTACATCTTTAGCGTAGCAGGCTACGCGGATGAGATCGAGAAGGCTCTCGCTGCGAGGCAAAATATCATTCTCGTCAACACGTCCGATATCTACGAGAGCCGATAGTTTAGTATGGCCCTTCTGCGGAATAACCGTCCGCAAAAAATCATCGTCCAGGAAGCGCCAAGGCCCAGCCTTGTCTGCACCTTTCAACAATTTGGGAGAGTTTTTATATCCGATTTCCATATAATCAACACCAGCTTCGTTCAGACCGGCATACAGCTTCTGTACAAACTCCACGCTGAAGTCCCAATTGTTGACTAAGCCGCCGTCCCGAATGGTACAATCTACGATCTTACTCTGATTCACTTTCATGTTACCGATTCCCTTCGTCATTTGTTTTACTATCCATCTTACTTTAATAGAATTAAAAAAGTAAAGTAATTATTGTCATGAGCTTTGTCACAGTGATGAAAAATCGATCATGCTATATTAATTTTACACCTAATTGAGATTGATTCTCACCATTAATTAACCTCCCACAGATAAATTTGTTTCATTTTTAAAGGAGTCGATGTGTGATGTACTCTAGCGACACTTGCTGTAAGTGCTTGCTAAAGCTTGAACCGGGAGCCTCTGGCTGTATTCGGAATTTCGGCAAAATGGATACTTTGCTAAAGCAGCGGCTCGCCGATCTTGGAGTTACGGAAGGAGCCCGCGTTACGGTTAAAAGCTATTGTCCATGGGGCGGGCCTGTTACTTTAGAAAGCAATGGCCAGCTTCTCGGCATTCGTAAACAGCAAGCCTCACACATCGAGGTGGTCGTATCATGATCCAGGCAGCGCTGATCGGGAATCCAAATACGGGGAAGACTTCGTTATTTAATAAGCTGACCAGCTCCTACGAATATATCGGCAACTGGTCTGGCGTTACCGTGGAAAAGAAAATCGGCCAACTGCGCAATAAGATGGGGCATCTCACCGACCTTCCCGGCATATATACGCTCCAGCCTTTATCCAAGGATGAAGGAGTGGCAGCATCTTACCTCATGATCGAATCTCCCGAGCTGTTGATTAACATCGTTGATGCCTCACAATTGGAGCGCAATTTACAACTTACCTTTCAAATACTCGAGTATGGCCGACCTGTCATTTTAGGTCTGAATATGATTGATGTCGCCGAAGCAAACGGTCTGTCCATCAACCCAGAGCTGTTAGCAGAGCGGCTAGGGATTACTGTTGTGCCCTTGATTGCCAGGAAGGGAACGGGCACTGACATATTATTAGAAGAGATAAATTCTGCTGCTGATACTTCACCTCAGTTTCGTCTAGATTATGGGGATGTCATTGAAGAGGCAATAACGTTAATTTCCCGGGAATTAATCGCTTTTCCCCCAAATTGCCTGAACTTTGTCTCAGAGCGTTGGCTGGCCATACAAATCCTTGAGGGAAATCCTCTGGTGGTTTCCTCCCTGTCTGCCTATTCACAGATGGGCAAGCTTCTCTCCATCCAATCCGAGGCCAACGATAAGCTAAGGAAATCAGGCAACGAGAATTCGCTTAAAGATAGAATCCGCACTATTCGTACGGCAAGGATTCAAGAACTATGTCGAGAGGTCGTCGATGCATCCAGCAAGAAACCCCATAGCCTAACCGAGAAAATAGATGCGATTGCGGTACATCCGGTGTGGGGCATTCCGCTCTTCCTTATAGCTATGCTGATCGCCTTCCAATTGACCTTTGACTGGCTTGGCAATCCGCTATCCGATCTGCTGGATGCCTTCATTAGCGGCCCGCTCAGTCAGCTCGCAGAACAGGCTCTTATAGCCGTCGGCGCCTCTTCATTTACCCAATCGCTCATTATAGACGGAATTATCGCCGGGGTAGGGGGAGTGCTTGTCTTCCTCCCGCAAATCTTTATATTGTTCCTCATGATTTCATTCATCGAGGATTCCGGTTATATGGCTAGAATAACGGTCATGATGGACAGATTAATGCAGCTGGCGGGATTAAATGGAAAGGCCATGATCCCCTTCATTCTTGGATTCGGCTGCAATGTCCCTGCCATAATGGCTTCCCGCAGCATGGAGCAGCCCAAAGAACGGACATTAACCATGCTGTTAATCCCGCTCATGTCCTGTTCGGCCAGACTGCCCGTGTATGCATTATTTGCCGGCATATTCTTTGCAAAGCAGCAAGCGCTTATTGTGCTCTCCTTGTACATGCTAGGGATTATTCTCGCGCTTGTGCTGGCCAAATTATTCTCTTTAACGATGTTCAAGGACAAGCATTCCTTCTTCATGATTGAGCTTCCACCGTATCGTATGCCCCAATCTACCACTTTGCTGCGAAGTACTTGGGAAAAAGGGAAGGGGTTCCTTCGCAAGGCTGGAACCTTCATCCTCGGGGGTACTGTGCTTATTTGGCTGCTTACGTACTTTGGCCCTGGCGGAGCCGACGCAGCCATGGATGATAGCTATCTCGCTGTCATAGGTGGCTGGTTTGCCTCTGTGCTGCATCCGATTGGCTTTGGAACATGGCAATCCGGAGCCTCGCTTGTAACTGGATTCATGGCGAAGGAGGTAGTCGTATCCACGATGAATATCATTTATCATGTATCGGATACGACTGGGCTGCAGGAGCAAATCGCCTTATTCTTCACGCCGCTTCAATCCTACAGCTTTATGGCCTTCGTCCTTCTGTATACACCTTGCCTGGCCACCGTCGGCGTACTTCGCAAAGAAACGGACTCTTGGAAATGGACGCTGTTTTCCATTGGATATTCGCTGCTGCTCGCATACCTTGTATCGTTTATCATCTACCAGGGCGGCAGATGGATTGGTTTCATCTAGCTTGAATAACCTGAAAAGGAGTTTTAGTCATGATCGATATCCTTATCATTACCATCGTGTTCGGTTATGCCGGCTGGGCTGTTTATAGAGGCTTTAAAAAAGGCAAAAAAGGCGCCTGCGCCTCCTGCTCCCAGCAACGTTCCTGTTCAGCAGGCTGCGATAACTCATCAGCACCTTCCCTAGACAATAAATTATAATATTACATTCAGGAGAGCTGCGTTCTTAACGCTGATCTCCTGAAGCTTTCAAATCTTTGTAGGATACAATTGGAAGCGCTATCACAAAAACTGTCCCGATCCCTTTCATACTGTCCACAGAAATATTCCCTCTGTGATTTCTGATAATACGGTAACTAACAGACAGACCCAATCCGGTTCCTTTCTCCTTCGTCGTGAAAAAAGGATCGAATAATCGACTTAACAATCCTTTGTCCATGCCATTGCCGTTATCCTGTATGGAAATATGCACATAATTGCCTACTGCCTTTGCGTCCAGATGTATTGCCCCGATATGCTCACCGTCATCTACTTCCTCAATAGCATCCATGGCATTCTTGATGATGTTCAGCAGAACCTGTTTAATTTGCTTTACGTCGATAGACACATGCATTTCTCCATCCATCACATCCAAATGGATCTCGCACCCTTTCATCAGCGCCTCGCTCTCGGTCAGCAGCACGACCTCCTTCAGTAAAGAAGAAACGCTGATCACGCTTTTCTGGGGAGCCGAGGGCTTTGAAGAGTTCAGAAATTCATGAATAATATCATTGGCCCGATCGATTTCCGCTAAAATAATCCGTGCGTACTCATCACGGCCAAGCTGGATCAAATGCGGACGTAGAAGCTGGATAAACCCCCGGATAGCGGTTAACGGATTGCGAATTTCATGGGCAATCGCTGCGGAAATTTTACCGAGCATCGCGAGCTTGTCATTCTGGTAGGCAGTCTGTTCAATCTGTTTGTAATCAGATACATCCTTCACGCTAAGCAAATAATCTCCATCCATTTGATCACCGTAAGTAATTGTTATTAACCAATGGCGACCGTATTCATCAATGAGCTCATGATATTTTTTGCGATGGAAAATAGCCTCTCTGTATATTCGCAATATTCTTCGTTTCTTGAAACGACTAAGGTGAGGGTGACGAAGCATCTGCAACAAGTTACAACCGATGAGCGACTGGCGGGGCATCTCCATAAGCTTGGCCATTTGTACATTAATAAATGTCAAAACGCCTTCGCTATCGAACAGCATTATTCCGCTATCGAGATTTTGTAGGACATTCTCATACTTGTTCTTGACAAGCTGCGTCGATTGAAATGCTTTGACAGACTGCAGCAAAGTTTCCTGGAATTCACTTAACAAGTTGATTCCCCCTTTTCCCACAATGGTATTCCTGCCAATTCGACAACATTCAACCTACTCAAGACATTACCTTACCATTTCAACCTTTTAATTCCCGTATTTCCGTGAAGCATATTATTCTCCTAATCATCACGGAGCTTGTCCATCAATTTAACATTCATCACCCATGCCGCTTGATTGAGATTTTGATCACTATAATCATAGTAAACTTTTCCAATTTGCGTCAATCAGAGATACTGTCGAAAAAAGATAGATCATCACTAATATTTATAAATAAAAAATGAAATAGTCCCCGGCGTGGGACTATTTCATACCTGCGACCTATTTATTGTAATGCAGCCTGGCTTTCCGGCGACTCATCACGGCCAGCCGTTTCTTCAGCTCGCCCTCCCATTTCGTATCCTGAATTCCTTTCGCTACTGCAAGGAGATCCAGCGCCATGTCAATTTGACTCTGCACAATGTCAATCGGGTTCTCATCTTCTATATTGACACAATTGCCAAAAATCGTTTCTTCATCCTCCATAATAAAGTCACCGAAGTCGATTTCTGATACACCGTCCCCATGCGCATATTCCGCCAATATTTCATATTCATGCTCGACTTTATAATGTACTTCGACCCGATGACATACCGGACAAAGCAGCAGGGGAACATTATGAACCTGTGTGCGATAATGCTTTAACGTCCCCTTAGTTCCAACCATACTGGCTCCGCAGCAAAAACTCATTCCCCATCACCCTTTCCCGAGTTAGGCTTCGGTATATATTAAGGTATCCTTATATTGCATTAGACTTCCTTTAATTTATTCGTGACTGCTACTTTAGATTCCTTCGAATAATCGTAATTATAACTCATTTTACAAATATTAAGCTTAAAGAACTAATTTTCTTTCATGAGAAGAGCACTATCGACACCTAACCGAAGAATTGGTCGAATCCATAAAAAGGGGAGATAAAAGCCCCCGATCTCAAGGCAAAGCGCCAGACAGGGGGCATCGTTAGGTACCGTTTAAACGTTCAGGTTGTTGTCGCCTGACTTTTCGTTCATCGGGCACAAACCGCCGGATTGCAATGCTTGAAGAAAACGAAGCGTCTCTTCTACGCTACGACTAACATCATGATGTTTAACCGCTTGATATTTCAGCTCGCCTTCCGGATCGATGATGAACTGACACAATTTCCATATTGAAGTCTAGAGCGGGTTTGCCTACTAAACGTTTGCTATAAATTAACCCCCCTAAAATATGTAAGAAACGCAGCGAACTGCGTTTCAATAATAGAAAAACTATGAATAAAATAGTAATCATTGATGAACTTTATTTACGGATTGCCGCTACAATCAGATCGCCCATTTCTTGAGTTCCGATCGCTTTGCTCTTGTCTACCGCAATATCTCCCGTACGGTGTCCGGCATCCAGTACCTCGGCTACCGCTGCCTCGATGGCATCCGCTGCATCAGCATAACCAAAGGTCAAGCGGAACATCAGAGCAACGGACAAAATCGTAGCGATCGGGTTCGCCAGGTTCTGTCCGGCAATGTCAGGCGCAGACCCGTGCACCGGCTCATACAAACCGAAGCTGCCTTCCCCAAGGGATGCAGAGGAGAGCATGCCGATCGATCCGGTCAGCATCGCCGCTTCATCGCTGAGAATGTCACCGAACATATTTTCCGTAACGATAACGTCAAAGCTTGAAGGGCGGCGCAGCAGCTGCATTGCGCAGTTGTCTACAAGCACATGCTCCAGCTCAACGTCCGGGAACTCAGGAGCAATCCGATTTACGACTTCGCGCCATAAGCGTGATGTCTCCAAAACGTTGGCTTTATCGACGGAAGCCAATTTCTTGCGGCGCTTCTGGGCAATTTCAAACGCTTGGCGTACAATGCGCTCAACCTCATTAACATTATATGCGCAAGTATCCACGGCTTCTTGTCCATTCTCGGTCTCGCGACGGAACTTCTCGCCGAAATAAATACCGCCTGTCAGCTCACGAACAACCATCAGATCGGTTCCTTCAAGAACTTCGGGCTTTAGCGTAGAAGCATCCTTCAAGCAGTCAAAGACAACCGCTGGGCGAAGATTCGAGAATAGCCCAAGCGCTTTGCGAATACCGAGCAGACCTGTCTCCGGACGCAGCTCCTTGGGATTGTTATCCCATTTCGGGCCTCCAACAGCTCCAAGCAGCACAGCATCGGCACGCTGACAAATCTCCAAGGTTTCTTGAGGCAGCGGGGTGCCCTTCTCATCGATGGCAATCCCCCCGAATAAGGCATGCTCTGTTTCAAAACGGTAACCGAACACTTCCTCCGTACGTTTCAATACCTTCTCCGCTTCAGCGACTACTTCCGGACCAATGCCATCGCCGGCGATTACCGCAATTTTCTTCACTTCTGTCATGACTTACAACTCCCTCTCATCCATTGTACTTTTCGAACAAATACTCTTCTTCTGTTGTAACATAACGGGTAAGGTTAGACAAAGATATAGAATCTATTAATGCTATAGGTTTTAACTATAGCAGATATTGACGTGCAATATAAGCTTATTGGAAAATGCAAACAGGGATTAATCTGGCGTATGCCGATTAATCCCCTGTAGCTGCTGTCAATACCTCTAAATCCGGAAAAAAATTAATCTTCTCGATACGACTCAGCTATAGCATTCGCCGCCACGATGGCATGGTACACATCGTCGGGGGTTACCGGGAATGGCATATTGCCCATCGTATCCCCTTCGGCACAGGCAGCCTCTGCCACTTGCCGCCATTCCTCCTCTACGAATTTCGTAACGCCGAGATCCTTTAAGGTCAGAGGAAGTCCAACCTCTTTTACGATGCCGATCACCGTCTCCAGCTCTTCCATAGGAGCATTCTCTAGCACAAGCTGGGCAAGCAGCCCAAAGGTCACTTTCTCCCCATGCTGTGCCTTATGGAGCGCCGGAACCGCGGTCATGCCATTATGTATGGCATGGGCTGCTGCAAGTCCGCCCGACTCGGCTCCGACACCGCTCAAGTAGATCGTTGCCTCGATCGTGTCCTCCACGGCCCTTGTAGCCACCCCTTGCTCTACAGCGCGCTGTGCTTTTACTGCATTTTCGAGCAGGGCTTCGTAGCATAGCCGAGCTAAGCCCAGTCCGGTTGTCGATGGCTTCATAAGCGCCAAATTGTCACCGTAAGACTGATAGCAAGCCCGCGCTTCGAAATACGTTGCCAAAGCATCGCCAATGCCGGCCGCAAAAAACCGCGGCGGAGCAGCTGCCAAAATTCCAGTATCGGCCAACACGATATCCGGATTGCTTGGCAAAAACAGATATTCGTCAAAGGAGCCATCTTTCTTGTAAATTACCGCCAGCGCAGTACATGGTGCATCGGTTGAGGCGATGGTAGGAAAGATGACGACCGGCAGCTTCTCATAATACGCCGCAGCTTTCGCGGTATCGAGTGTCTTCCCCCCGCCGATGCCGACGATAATGTTAGCACCGGCTCCGCGGGCCAGCTCGCGATGGCGGTTGATTTCTTCCTTCGTGCATTCATAATTGAATTTTTCAAAAACCGCTTTATTGCCGCCTTCCTCGATCGATTTCCCCGCCTCTCGCTGAGCCCGCTCTAGAATAAACTCGTCGCAGATAATATAAGCGCTGTCTCCAAAAAACTTCATATACTCATTGAAGCTGGAAAGAAGCTGCTGTCCCGAAATGAATTTTTTGGGGGAGGTTATCGATTTTACGTTGTTTTTCATGCTTGTCTCGTCTCCTTTTGTAAAATTACTACTGCGGTTCCCCCTTAAGATAAACTAATTATCTTGAATTTAAACATGCTTTCCTCCTAGAATCACAGCATGATTTCGCAGTCACTGACAGGCAGAACGAGCAGTGCAACCAAATGAATTTAGAATTCATCTAAAAAAGCCGCGGAGAATAATCTCCACGGCTTTACTCAAAACATATAAATAAAGTATTATTTCTTGATCCAGTGCATCAGACCGCGAAGCTCTTCACCAACAACTTCGATTGGATGGTTGGCTTCGTTACGGCGAGTAGCCGTTAAGAATGCACGGTTGGATTGGTTTTCCAGGATGAAGTCGCGTGCGAATTTACCTTGTTGGATATCGGCCAGCACTTCTTTCATCGCTTTCTTCGTTTCTTCGGTTACGATGCGAGGACCTGTAACATAGTCACCATACTCCGCTGTGTTGGAGATGGAATCGCGCATCGTAGCAAGGCCACCTTCATAGATCAGGTCAACGATCAGCTTCAATTCATGCAAGCACTCGAAGTAGGCCATTTCTGGAGCATATCCAGCTTCTGTCAATGTTTCGAAGCCAGCTTTGATCAGGGCGCTTACGCCGCCGCACAGAACAGCTTGTTCACCGAACAGGTCCGTTTCTGTCTCTTCGCGGAAGGAAGTCTCGATAACCCCTGCACGAGTACAACCAATGCCTTTGGCATAAGCAAGACCGATTTCTTTCGCTTTGCCAGTCGCATCCTGGTGGATTGCGATCAACCCAGGAACGCCGAAGCCTTCAACATACGTACGGCGAACCATGTGGCCTGGCGACTTAGGAGCAACCAGAAGAACGTCGTTGTCTTTGGAAGGAACGATTTGTCCAAAATGCACATTAAAACCGTGAGCGAACAATAGTGCAGCGCCTTTTTTGAGGTTAGGAGCAATTTCACTATGGTATACCGCCGCTTGAGTCTCGTCAGGCATCAAAATTTGTACAACATCTGCACGGCTAGTTGCTTCAGCAACTGGCAATACCTCGAAGCCGTCTTCTTTCGCTTTGTCGAAGGATTTACCTTCGCGAAGACCGATAACTACGTTAAGTCCGCTGTCACGTAGGTTTTGAGCATGAGCATGGCCTTGGCTTCCGTAGCCGATAATCGCAATTGTTTTTCCTTTCAATACGCTAAGCTCTGCATCTTTTTCATAGTACAAAGTAACTGCCATTTCTTATAGCCCTCCTAAAATTTACGGGGCCGCCTTTAGCGGACTCCCTTATATTAGTTTCTATCCCCATGGTGAGCGGGTGTTTCAAAGGACCGTGTCATCTGATCCCCTCAAACCCCCGCTCACCAAAGTGGAAATGAAGATAAAGCTTACTTAGGCGTTGCCGCGGATCATCGCGGTCAATCCGGTGCGAGACAGCTCCCGTATTCCGTAGGGATGAAGCAGCTCGATCATAGCGTCGATTTTCTGCGTATCGCCGACAACCTGCACGATCATGCTGTTTGTACCGATATCAACTACAGCAGCGCGGAATGTCTCGACGACGCCCATAATTTCAGGACGCTCCGATGGCTCCGATTTTACTTTAATCAGGGCCAATTCCCGGGCTACCATCGGTTTGGAGCTAAGATTAACGACTTTAATAACATCGATGAGTTTATACAATTGTTTCTCGATTTGTTCAAGCGTCTTGTCGTCGCCTTGGGTCACAATGACCATCCGGGACAATCCTTCTTCTTCCGACTGACCCACCGTAATGCTCTCGATATTGAAGCCGCGTCGGCCGAACAGGCCGGACACACGCTGCAGAACGCCAGGCTGGTCATTCACTAACACCGCTATCGTATGGCTTGTCATTGTCGTCGTCATTATTCACAGTCCCCCATCAGCATTTGATCAATAGTGGAACCCTGGGTGACCATCGGATATACGTTTTCCCCTTTGCTAACCACGAATTCCACCAGCACCGGCCCCGGCGTGTCCATGGCTTCCTGCCAGGCCTGCTTTGCTTCTTCCTTATTCGTAGCCCGCAGACCCTTCACGCCGTAAGCTTCCGCCAATTTCACAAAATCCGGACTTCCGGCCAAGTCGATATGACTATAGCGATTCTCATAAATCAGCTCTTGCCACTGGCGCACCATGCCGAGCACCTGATTGTTGATTACGACGACTTTAACCGGAATGTTGTTAATGGCGCAGATTGCAAGCTCTTGAGCGCACATTTGCATACCGCCGTCACCGTTAATCGAAATAACGAGGCGATCCGGATGGGCCATTTGCGCACCGATGGCTGACGGGAATCCGAAGCCCATCGTGCCCAAACCGCCGGAGGTGATCCAGGAACGCGGCTGATTGAACTTGTAATACTGAGCGGCCCACATTTGGTGCTGGCCTACGTCAGTCGTTACGATCGCCTCGCCCTTCGTAGTATCATTAAGCAGCTCAATAACCCATTGTGGCTTAAGCACTGTATCCGAATCCTTGTACTTGTAAGGCTTATCAGCCATCCATTGACTAACTTGGCTTCTCCAAGCATCCGCTTTGTCACTCCGGCCCACTAACGGATTGAGGAGTTCAAGTACTGTCTTCACATCGCCGACTACCGGAATTTCCGTCTTCACGTTCTTGCCGATTTCCGCAGGATCGATATCGATGTGTACTACTTTAGCATGAGGAGCAAATCCGTCAAGCCGTCCTGTAACGCGGTCATCGAACCTGGCCCCGATGTTGATCAACAAATCCGATTGCTGGATGGCCTGGTTAGCCGTATACGTTCCGTGCATTCCCGGCATACCCATCCACAGAGGATTTCCGCTCGGGAATGCTCCTAAGCCTAGAAGCGTAGTCGTGATGGGAATTTCCGTCCGAGTAACGAACTCAAGCAGTTCTTCATGGCCTCCGGAGTATACGACACCCCCGCCAGCAAGGATCACCGGACGCTCCGCTTCTTGAATCGCCGCTGCTACCTTTTCCAATTGATGATGGTTCGGAACAACCTTAGGATTATAGCCGCGAAGGTTAATGCTTTGAACCGGCTCGAACAAAGTCTTGTTCGCGGATACGTCCTTCGGAATGTCGATCAATACCGGCCCCTTGCGACCCGTATTCGCGATGTGGAATGCTTCATGAATGACACGCGGCAATTCCTCTACGCTACGAACCAGATAGCTATGCTTCGTAATCGGCATCGTAATGCCGGTAATATCCGCTTCCTGGAAGGCATCCGTACCAATCAAACTAGATACGACGTTCCCGGTAATGACCACCAGAGGCACCGAGTCCATGAACGCTGTAGCAATACCGGTAACCGTATTCGTCGCTCCCGGTCCCGAAGTTGCGATGCACACGCCTACTTTGCCGCTCGCCCGCGCGTAGCCGTCCGCCGCATGAATCGCTCCCTGCTCATGTCTTGTCAGCAAGTGATGAAAATCCTTAAATCCATACAGTGCATCGTAGATGTACAATACGGCCCCACCCGGGTAACCGAAGACGCATTCGACACCTTCCAACACCAAACTCCGAAGTAATATTTCTGATCCCGAAATGACTTCCGGTTTCATCCATTTCTCACGTAATTGTTCTGTAGACCGCACTGCTGGTATTTGCGCGCTCATCAGTCATCCTCCTTCCAAAATTTAAGTATTTCTAAAGAAATACAACAAAAAAACCTTCCGCCCGCCAGAACAGTCTCCTGTTCCGAGGGACGAAAGGTTATCGCTTCCGTGGTACCACCCATGTTCACCTGACGCTTCACAGTGCCAAGCCTTGACGAGTAGAGACAGCTATGTCCTTACCCGTGGTCTCTAACGCAGACCTAACGATTTTCCCTAATAGGCTCGCAGCAGAAATATCATGATGATCATTCTCCGGCTTCGCTTTTCAGGAAAACAGCTCCGAGGTGAGCTCGCATTTAAGGGGTAATGGCGGGTGGTCTCAGCAAATCCATCCACTCTCTGAGCAAAGAGCCCTTAAACCTTCGTCCTCTTCATCGCAGATTTACTATAAACGTTAAAAATGTTTAGACACATTATATGATTAGTTCACGCATAGAGTCAATACCCTTTTGCCACTTGTTTTGGCGCTATTCTCAAAAACACCTCACCACACTGCTGAATTACAGGGATAAAAGGTTTTTTTCAAACTTATTTTTCCGAGCCCTTTCTTTGACTTTTAAGCTCCTCCCAGGAATTATATTCCTTTAACGAGAGAAGATTGATTATTGCTGGAACCCATCCGCTCTGCTTCTTCATATGATGTATTAAAGTGCCTAAATACGCAGGGCAAGGAGGAGTGCGGGCGAATGATCCGATATAGAAGACCTAAACAGGATGATCCGGTGATCTTCCATCTTATCAAGAAAGAGCTTGTCCCCCATTCGAGCATGTCCCAGCCGGATTTGGAAAAGGTGATTCAGGATATTCCCAAGCGGCTTACACGTGGCGTAACGCTTGTCGCCTCGCCCGATTATGAAGCTGATCCGGTAGCTTTTATCCATTTCATGATCCATGGTGAGCTGCTGTACATCGATATGATGGCCGTCGCTTCCCATCAGCAGCGCAAGCGTCATGGCAAAACCTTAATCGCGCACGCTGAAAATCTGGCAGGCTCTAGAGGCTGTACTCGAGCAAAGGTGATGGTGGACCAGGATAATGCCCGGGCCCACCTTTTTTACCAAAAGTCCGGATATGAAGTCGTCCGATATATTCCCCTTTCCCGATGCTATGAGCTCGAAAAGAGACTGCTTCATCGGCTCTAAGCCGCTTGCTGACGACTATCGATAATAGCCGTATGGATAGCCCCCGTAGCCGTATCCTCCGTATCCTCCGTAGCCATAGCCGTAACCGTAAGGATATCCCCCGTAACCATAGCCGTAGCCGTAAGGGGCCGTTCCGATGGCAAGCAAATCAAATAAAACAAGAGGAATGAGTGCCTTCGTCTTTACTTTTTTGCCGGGTTGGCGAACGATAAGACGATTACCGCTTATTTTGACCAGTTTGCCCGTAACGATACTTCCATCCTTCTTGACGGCAGTAATCGATTTGCCAAGCCACTTCTCGGCTTCCTTTCTCGTAACCGATTTGCTCACGTCTATCTTCCTCCTCCAATAGAGTTTACTTCTAGATCCGAGACAAAACGATCAGCCATCGCGCCCTTCAAACATTCGCTTCGTCTTCATGTCAGTGTATTCATCAGGAGGTTCTTTCGCTTCCACCATCGCCTTTACCTATGTAAAAAAGCGGCAACACCCGCCTTTACAAAAATACTGGCGAGTTGTAGTCAAAGACAGCTTGCCATACGGCAGCGGAGTTGTTCCACTTGAACTAGGCTATCCTGTTTCTAAGAAACACAATAAAAACAGGCGCCCCAAAGGGGCGCCTGTCCTGCGCTATAGAATAATTATGCGTTGATTTTCTCTTTAGCTACAGCAGCCAAAGAGTTGAATGCGTTCAAATCGTTAACAGCGAGATCAGCCAGCATTTTGCGGTTGATGTTCACCTCAGCCAGCTTCAAGCCGTGCATCAATTTGCTGTAAGTCAGTCCGTTCATACGAGCTGCAGCATTGATACGCACGATCCACAATCTGCGGAAATCGCGTTTTTTCGTACGACGGTCACGATATGCGTACAGCAGGGATTTCATAACCTGCTCGTTAGCTGTTTTGAAAATACGGTGTTTCGAGCCAAAGTAACCTTTAGCAAGCTTCAATACTTTTTTATGACGACGACGAACAACGAATCCGCCTTTTACTCTTGCCATATCAATAAACCTCCCAGAAATTTAAGTGAATTACTTCAGATTTGCAAGTTGCTGTTTCAAACGTCTAACATCCCCAGCATAAGCTACAGGGCTGTTCGCCAGAACGCGTTTACGACGGTTTGACTTGTGGGACAGCAGGTGGTTGCGGTTCGCTTTGTAACGTCTAACTTTACCCGATCCTGTAATTTTAAAGCGGCCTTTCAGGCTGCTGTGGGTTTTCATTTTAGGCATTGTACTTCCCCCTCAAAGTTTGTGGGCACAGCTTAGCAGCAGCTCCTGATCAGCGAAGCTCCGCGTAAGCGCGCAATTAGTTTTTCGGTGCCAAAATCATGATCATGCTGCGGCCTTCCAGCTTAGGAATCCGCTCAATCGAAGAAATTTCTGCAACCTCATCTTTCACGCGATCCAGAATTTTCTTTCCGATGTCGGCATGAGCAATTTCACGGCCACGGAAACGCACCGAGCATTTCACCTTGTCGCCATCTTTTAAAAATTTGATCACATTGCGCAGTTTGGTCTGGAAGTCATGCTCGTCAATATTCGCACGAAACCATACTTCCTTAATGTCCACTGTCTTCTGATTCTTACGGGCTTCCTTCTCTTTCTTCTGCTGCTCGTAACGGAATTTGCCGTAATCCATGATTCGGCATACCGGCGGCTTAGCCGTCGGCGCCACGTTCACCAAATCCAGATTCAGATCGATGGCCATTTGCAGTGCCTCGCGGATCGGCTTAATGCCGATTTGTTCACCTTCAGCGCCTACCAAACGGACTTCCTTCGCCCGTATCTCATCATTGATCAAATGTTCCTTACTGATAATTCTACACCTCCACTATTAATCTTCGGTCTTTATGACCTGTTTTTAAAAAATAAATAAGGGATGCAGGCGTACACCCGCATCCCAGATTGATCATCAATTCATCATGAATATCAACATTCATAAGTCATCGGATCAAAACCAGCCGACATCATCGGACAGGTGAGAAGACAGCGCCTCTGCTTACAATCCATTTCTTTTTTCCATGCTCAAATAATTTACCACATGATCAAGCAATAGTCAAGCATTAACCTTGCTTGCTCTGAACTTCCTCCAAGCGGACGACGCGCGTATGCTCGGTGTGGCTCCACTGCTTGTTGTTTTGCGTAAAGAACGCATAAAAAGTAATCGGCCACCACGAGATCAGGTACAGTGGGAACAAGACGAGATAAGCATATACCTTCTTCGACTTAACCTGCTCCAGCACCATCGCGGCAAGGAAAATGAATACGTTGGCCGCAATCGCGACAAACGATATCCACAGCGGCAAATATCCGTACAGCGTCGCGATATTCGGCCCGTTAAAGAAGGATTGGTCGATCCAAATCAAGGCCGTGAGCAAGAACGTAATGAGCACGATGTATACGTTCGCCCCGTAAAGCGCCATGTCCAGCTTCACCATGCTCCGCTCCTTGATGCTCTGCCAAAGAAGCGGGAAGAAATAGCGGCGGGCCACCGTAAAGTGCCCCTGCATCCAGCGCAAGCGCTGGCGTGCCGACGCTTTGAATGTGAGCGGCTTCTCGTCGAACAGCTTCGCGTCATAGTTGAATACGGGGTGAATCCCTTTCTCGACGCAGCGCATCGTGAACTCGAGATCCTCTACCAGGCTCGTTGCGCCCCAGCCGATTTCCTTCAGGAGCTCCGTCTCAAAGCACATGCCCGTTCCGCCAAGGAAGTTTGCCAGGCCCAAATTGTGACGCGACAGCTGCCATAGGCGGTTGCAGTACCAGTAGGAAATGCCGTAGGCGGCAGTGATCCAGGAATCCTCCGGATTTTTCGTATCGATATAGCCTTGAATGACGCGAGCGCCGGAGCACAAATCATTATTCATTTCGCTCAGGAAATCGGGATGCGCCAGGTTATCAGCGTCGAACATGACGACCGCATCATATTGGCGCGGCATTTTCCAGAGCTGCTTCAGCATCCATTCAATCGCGTAGCCCTTGCCCCGCAAATTCTCATTCGTGCGAATGCAAGCATTCATGCCGTGATTGCGCACGATATCTACCGTTCTGTCGGTACAGTTGTCACAAATAACAAACACATCGTAAAGCTCTTTCGGATAATTCAACTGCTTCAGGTTCTCCATCAAGGCTCCGACTACGGTCTCCTCGTTGTGCGCGGCTACAAGCACCGCAAATGACTTTGTTGGCGGGTAATGCACTTTTTTCTTTTTCTTGTACATTCCGAACAACGCCAAACCAAATTGATACACTCCAATTACGGCCAGTACGATTTGCAACGATATCAAAATGGTGTCCATCATGATTTCGTATTACCCCCTTTAACCCCTTTTAAATTTACGATTCTTTTTTTCTCTAAGTGGGATTTCTGTTTCTCATTGCCATGACCCTGCGTATTCATCGATTCTGTAAAAAATAATTCTTCTGTAGCGCATTAAGATTTTCTATGACTTTGCAGCATTTGTCAAAGTTCATCTCGCGCCATCCTTCCGCAAATACAAGCGAAGTCGCGCTATATTCGCATACGACGCCACCGCTACCTGCACAGGGTGCGGTTATTTCTTATTTTCATCAATTTTGGCGTTTTTTATTTCATCTGAACCTGATGAAATATGAGCGTGAGCAGCCATACACACAGCCTCTTGTTAACATAAACGAAAAATAAAGGATAAAAGTTTACTAAATTGCTCATTTTACTTTAAACTTTTTTGGTATGATTTGAATCATTGTATAGGGTGGATAGGCGTAAAGTCAAAATTCGGGTAATGACTTCAAACAAAAAAAGACCTCCGTCCTTGAAATGATCACGGAATAAAAATATGATAAGTCTAACCTGAAAATGCCTTGCTGCGTTTGACGGATTGGACCCATAGCAGTTTCTTGGGCCGTACTCGCGGTCAACTATAGCGCGGAGGGATTATATGACTCGATTATTACAAATATTAAAACAGCTGGATCAAAAGCTTTTTGTGGGAATTAACGGCCGCCTGCACGGTAGCTTTCTAAATTTTTGGCTTTATTACCTGACTCATTTGGGCGGGGCCACATTTACGATCAGTTCCTCGCTCCTTGTGTGGATCCTGACACCGAAGCCTTGGAGCACCGTAGGTCTTCAGTCCTGCGTGGCGCTGGCTGCCAGCCATATTCCCGTAGCGCTTGCCAAGAAGACTTATCCGCGGGTTCGTCCTTATTTAACCCTTCCGGGTACAAAGACATTCCGCAATCCACTGACGGATCATTCTTTTCCATCAGGCCATACGACAGCGATCTTCTCCGTGACGATGCCGTTCATGCTGCTCGAACCGGGGCTCGCGTTCATACTAGGACCGATTGCGCTGTTGGTTGGCATATCTAGAATATATCTCGGCTTGCATTACCCTTCGGACGTCCTGGCAGGCGCCGCTGTAGGTACTTTAACGGTCTTTGGTACAGTTGCATTATGGCCTTAAAGGGGATATTGTTAAGTCGAGGAAAAACCTTCCGAGAAAAGGTGAAACTAAAGTGTCTAAACAAAGAGTCTTGCTTTTATCTGAGGGATTTGGAGCCGGTCATACCCAAGCAGCCTATGCGCTTTCCAGCAGTCTACGCAAGCTGGCACCTCACATTCAAACGAAGGTTCTGGAACTTGGCAGCTTTCTAAATCCTAGAATGGCTCCACTGATTATTACGGCCTACAAAAAAACGGTGTCATCGCAGCCACGTCTCGTACGGATGATGTACCGAAGCAATTATAAAAGATCCTTGAACCGATTGACGACAGCGGCGCTTCATCGAATATTTTATACCAGAACTACCCAGATTATCCGCCAGCTGCATCCCGATGTAATCGTATGCACCCATCCGATTCCGAGCGCCGTCATTTCGCGAATGAAGCGGCTTGGGCTGAACGTCCCCCTTTGTACCGTCATAACGGATTATGACGCGCATGGGACATGGGTCAGCCGGGAAGTGAACTGTTATCTAGTCTCTACGGAGCAGGTCAAAGAGAAGCTGCTTGAACGAGAGGTAGATGAGAGTAAAATCCGGATAACCGGCATTCCCGTTCATCCGAACTTCTGGGAGAGACATAGCAAGGAAGATATCCGCCGACAGTTCGCTCTCAAAGATATGCCTACTGTCCTAGTCATGGGCGGCGGCTGGGGATTTATGAAGGATGAGGCGGTCAATTCATTACTCGCTATGCATAGCGATAAAATCCAGGTCATTTTTTGCTTCGGAAGCAATCAGAAATCGCTGGAGAAGATGAAAAAAGATCCCCGATTCATTCATCCCAACATCCGCCTTCTCGGCTTCACCCGAGAAATTGATAAATTAATGGAAGTGTCCGACCTGCTGATTACGAAGCCCGGGGGCATGACCTGTACAGAAGGCTTGGCTAAAGGCATACCGATGTTGTTTCACAAGCCGCTCCCCGGACAGGAGGAGGAAAATTCCCATTATTTCGAATCGCAGGGATGGGGAACTTTGATCAACTCGCTGGACGATATTACGGAATGGATCTACCGGCTGACCGATCATTACGAGGAGGTTAGCCTTGCTAGGGAGAAGGTGCTGGAGCAAATCGCCAAATACCATCCGATGCAAAGCGCCCAAGTGATCATGGACTTGCTGGAAGAGAATAAAGTGCCCTCCTGAAGAGAAAGAAAATGAATATCAATGAGATGCGCCCCGCCTTGTGGAGCCAGTCCTCTTCCCAAGCAAACAGGCCACCGACTGATCGGTGGCCTGTTCTATGTTCAAACTCAAGGCTTTAGAACTGCTCCATCTTATGCTCATGATAGCGAGACAGAGCCGCTTCTCCAATAATGACCTCGCAGCGGTGAATATTCACGCCCTGATTGACGAATTTGGTCTCGTATTCGGTCATGACATGCTCTTCGTTGATGCCTTCATGATGCAAATCCAGCGAGATGTTGTTCATTTGCAGCCCACAAGCCGCAAATGCGTTCAAGGAGAACTGGAACAGCGCCCTTGAATCCGTCTTGAAGTGAATCTCTCCGTTCTCGTTGAGCAAGGAGCGATATTTATTCAAAAATCTCGGATGAGTCAGCCGGCGGCGGCCATGTTTCTTTTTCGGCCACGGATCGCTGAAATTCAAATAAATCCGTTCTATTTCCCCCGGCGAGAAGAACTCCTCGATCGATTCAATATTTCCCAGCGCCAGCCTTACGCTTTGCGGTTCCTCCTGCCCCCGCTCCTGCCAGACTCCGCGCACCTTCTCGCTCGCTCTGCGAATCAGCTCATCATACATGTCCATGCCTATAAAATTAACATCCGGGTGCTTCACACTCATCCCGCTTATAAACTGTCCTTTTCCCATTCCCAGCTCGATATGAATCGGGCGGTCGTTGCCAAAAACCTCAGACCAGCGTCCCTTGTATTCCCGTGGATCCAAGATAACGAGATGTTTCTGCTGCTCCAGGTTTTCCCGAATTCCTTTTCTGCCGCGTAACCGCATGTCATTCCTCCGCTTTCTATATTCCATGACTGTAGCTCATGCCACAAGTTTTCTGATACTGCAATTATTGTGCCGAAGATCGCCTCTCTTGTAAAGGGGAGAACAGTGAAAAAGGAATCTCACGGCCGCCGGGGAGACGGTTTACGAAGATTCCTTTTTCGATATATTTGGAATTGGGGTCCAAACCTAATTTGTAATACATTCAAAATAACATAATCTGTAATCTATCGCAAGAAAGTAGCGTGGGCCGGTTCCCATTTTTCCACATATTTTGATACAATAAAGCAATGGCAACCCCAAATTAATGCGGCTTAACGGGAATTGTTTCATACAGCACATTTTTGTGACAATTTGTGACAATATAAAGGAGTTATGATGAATATAGAACTAATTTCCTCTCCCAAGCTATGGGGAGATAAACGTTTTCACACCTGGAATTCCGAGATGCGCGAGCAGTTTGGCGGAAAAATATTCAAAGTCATGCTGGATGCGGGCTTCACCTGCCCAAACCGGGACGGCTCCATCGCCAAAGGCGGCTGCACGTTCTGCAGCTCCCGAGGTTCCGGTGATTTTGCGGGCAGCAGACGCGATGATCTTGTGACACAATTCAACAAAATTCGTGACAGACAGCATTTAAAATGGCCTCAGGCCAAATACATCGGCTACTTCCAGGCCTACACCAACACGTATGCTCCGGTCGAGGTGCTGAGAGAGTACTACGAAGCCATTCTGGAGCAGCCGGGCGTAGTCGGCTTGTCGATCGCTACGCGTCCGGACTGCCTGCCTGACGATGTTATCGACTATTTGGCCGAGCTCAATGAAAGAACTTATCTTTGGGTTGAGATGGGGCTGCAAAGCATTCACGAATCCACTTCCCAGCTGATTAACCGGGCCCACGATACGCAATGTTATTTGGATGCGGTCGAGAAGCTGCGGGCACGCAATATTCGTGTATGCACGCATATCATTTACGGGCTGCCGCAGGAAAGCCATGAAATGATGCTGGAGACCGGCCGAGCCGTAGCGGCTATGGATGTGCAGGGCATCAAAATTCACCTGCTGCATTTGATGCGCAAGACGCCAATGGTCAAGCAATATGAAGCGGGGCTGCTTCGTTTCCTGGAGAAGGACGAGTACGTGAAGCTCATCGCCGATACACTTGAATTTCTCCCTCCTGAAATGATCGTTCACCGTCTCACCGGCGATGCGCCAAGGGAGCTTCTCATCGGCCCGTTGTGGAGCTTGAAGAAATGGGAAGTGCTGAACGCGATCGATGATGAGCTGAGACAACGCGACACCTGGCAAGGAAAATACTGGAGGGGATGAGATGGGCTTCATGTCTGTACTGAGCTTCGCCCATAAGCTGATCGGCGAACGGCTGCAGCCGGGAGATCGGG
This sequence comes from Paenibacillus lentus, assembly GCF_042714055.1. Lineage (GTDB taxonomy): Bacteria > Bacillota > Bacilli > Paenibacillales > Paenibacillaceae > Fontibacillus > Fontibacillus lentus_A. Next base: position 2,237 of record NZ_JBHGVC010000002.1, on the reverse strand, counting down.
CGATCGACGCTACGGCGGGCACCGGCCAGGACACCCTCTTCCTCGCTCGTATTTCCGGCCGGCGCGGGCAGGTGTATGCCTTCGATATCCAATCGGAGGCGCTTGCTCTTACTCGGAAACGGCTGGATCGGGAGCAGGAAGCCCGGCTGGCCGAGGTTACGCTGCTGGAGCGAAGCCATGCGGAGTTGGAAGAGGCGCTGCCAGGAGAGCTGCGCGGCACAGTGGGCGCCATCATGTTCAATCTCGGCTATCTTCCTGCCGAGGGAGCTGACGCTAATGTCATTACACTGACGGACAGCACGCTGGCGGCACTGAAATCCAGCCTAAGGCTGCTGCGGCCGAGAGGTATTATCACGATCGTTCTTTACCCGGGACATGCAGGAGGAGACGCGGAAGCAAACGCAGTAGAGCAGTGGGCTGCTTCACTTCCTGCCTCTACCGGGCAAGCGATCGTGTATCGGCAAATCCAAAAGCCAACCGCACCCTATTTGATCGCCATCGAAAAAAGGTAGCGGCGATTGGACATATATCCTTACCAAAAAATGAAGGGGAGTTTAATATGACGATTCGGAAAATTGAACACATCGGCATCCGGGTCTCTGCGCTGGAGGATTCCATCGAGTTCTATGAGCGGGTGATCGGTCTGAAGCTGCTGTATATTCTCGGCGAAGTGGAGGACGAGCTGCGCCTGGCCTTTCTCGCCTTCCCGGGCCAGGAAAACGTGGAGATCGAATTGATTTACGTCCGGGGCGGCGAGGAGCTGCCAAGCGAAGGGCGCGTGCATCATATCGCCTTTACCGTCAGCCATATTGAGGAGGAATACAAACGAATTGCCGGCTTAGGCCTATCGGGCTTGGATCCTGAGATCCGTTCGATTTCAAACGGCAGCCGCCTCTTTTTCTTTAATGGGCCCGACGGAGAGCGGATCGAGTTTTTTGAACCCGTGCATTTAGCGGAATAATGATACAAAAAGGGGTGTAGCGGTTGCTCGAGCAAGCTTTTACTTTCACAAATGATGCGCAAAAGGAAGTGTTCGTCTATCAGTGGTCTCCGCAGGATACCTTCATCCCGCCTACAGGCGTGCTGCAAATCGCACATGGCATGGCTGAAACGGCTAAACGCTATGAGCGTCTCGCAAACGTGCTTACTGCAAAGGGCTGGATCGTTTACGCTAACGACCATAGAGGGCATGGAAGAACGGCTGGAGAAGAGGCTGAGCTGGGCTGTATCGGCAAAGATGGGTTCGGCGGCATGGTGCGGGATATGAGTGCGCTTAGTGCGATCATCCGGGAGCAGCACCCCGATTTGCCCTTATTTTTGCTGGGGCACAGCATGGGCTCTTTCCTGACGCAAAAAATAATGTATACCGCGCCGGAGCCTTATTCCGGCTTCCTTCTGTCCGGGACAAACGGGCCGCGCAGCATGCTTGCCTTGGGTGAGAGGCTGGCCCGGCTGCAATGCCTCCTGCAAGGGGAGCGCCATCCAAGCTTAATGCTCAATGCCCTTGTATTCGGAGCTTACAACAAACGCTTTCTCCCGCCCCGCACGCCGTTTGACTGGCTCTCCCGGGACGAAGCTGAAGTGGATAACTACGTGAATGACCCCAATTGCGGGTTTCTGTGCAGTGCCGGCTTCTTTCATGGCTTCTTCTCCTTATTGCAAGAAATCCATCGGCCTAAACGGATGAGAGGAATTCCGAAGGACAAGCCGATCTATATTTTTTGCGGCGACGAGGATCCGGTAGGCTTGCGGGGCGATGGCGTAAAGAAGCTTGCTGCGCTGTACAATCTGCTGCTGATCCGGGACATCGAGCTCAAGCTCTATCCGGGAGGCCGGCATGAAATGCTGAACGAGACGAACCGGGACGAGGTCATGCGTGATCTCGTCAACTGGCTGGAGCGCCACGTCTAGACATAAAAGAACCGTCCGGCAATGAACTGCATTCCAATTGTTAGACACGATCTAGCATTGGAGGTGTAGTTCAGAAGCCACCGGACGGTTCTTTGCAGTTCTTTGCAGTTCTTTTGCTTGCGGGTTTTACCCCGACCTGCTTAAAATTGGCGTGATGCCGATTTAGCTTGGCCTGCTCAAAAATCGGCACACTGCTGGATCTAAGTGCATTTCTTGTATTTATTTCAGCTCTTTTGCCGCATTTCCTCGAAATAACTGTATTTCATGCACCTAAAGCATTGCTCTTAGCCCCTACCACCTTTAAAACTGTAATCTAACGACAAGAA
>NZ_JBHGVC010000019.1:0-60011 GCF_042714055.1 Paenibacillus lentus | reverse complement strand
CTAGATTGCAAAATTGCTCTAATTGACACTAAATAGATGTATGAAATACAGTTAGCTTCAATTAAATTCACCTACCAAAGCCAAATCAAACTCCATCCAACGCGAACTCAACTCCAAGCCAACTTGAAGCCAGCTCGAAACCAATTCCAAGCCAACTCCATCCAACGTCAACTCCAAACAACTCCATTCAACTCAACTAAACTCTGGCCTAACTCCACCCTAACTCGAACCCACCTCCACTCCATCCAACTCTTCAACTCAACTTAAACTCGAACTAACCCCCAAACTAATCCCAAACAAAATCCAACCTTACCTAAAACCGGCGGTGATTTTCATTTTAAAGAGTAGCTTAACCCGAGGATGGGGATGTGCATTTTGTTCTTTAATATTACCGTGAAGATTATGGAAGGGATGATAAGGCCGTTTATTTCGCCTATTTACATAAAGTAAAATAAGGTTTAAAATAAAGCTAAAGTTTCGCTAAGGAAAAATTATTGTTCTAATGCAAAAATGATTATCGTTCTCAATTACATGCTGCTCCGGGATGATCCCGGGGCAGCATGTGCCATTTTAAGGGCATTAACAATAGTATTCATTCTCAATTAGACATCAGATTAAGGGAGGAGATTTACATGCAAGCCATACACAAAGGAGTCACAACTGTCCAGCAATCCGCCAATTCACCTGATCCAAGAAAGCGCCGCCGCTACTCGCTGTTAAGCATGCTGAGACACCGCGAAATTGTCTTTGCCTTGGGCAGTGGTCTGCTTATGCTAATAGCATGGGGAGTAGGATCATTCTCACAAACGATATCCGTTCTTTTATATATTGCCGCGTATGCAATGGGAGGATTTCTCAAGGCCAAGGAAGGCCTGGAGACATTAATCAAGGAACGGGATTTGGACGTTAATCTGCTTATGATTGCCGCTGCCTTGGGGGCTGCTTCTATTGGCTACTGGAATGAAGGCGCGATGCTTATCTTTATATTTGCCTTGAGCGGCGCGTTGGAGTCCTTTGCTAGCGAACGCAGCCATAAGGATATTTCAGAGCTTATTTCCTTAAAGCCGGAGACGGCAATGAAAGTGGGCCAGGATGGTATGAAGGTCGTGGCTGTGGAGGAGCTGGTGATTGGCGATCTGCTGCTGGTTAAACCGGGCGAGGTCATTCCCGCCGATGGATTGGTTCGCAGCGGCGGCTCTGCCGTAAACCAAGCCACGATTACCGGTGAGTCCATTCCGGTGGATAAAGAGATCGGAGACAGCGTATTTGCCGGCACCTTGAATGGAGAAGGCGCCTTATATGTGGAAGTAACGAGTCCAGCCGAAGGCACCCTGTTTGCCAAAATTATCGCTTTGGTCGAGCAGGCGCAGAATGAGACGCCGGAATCCCAGCGTTTCATCAAGCGGCTGGAGGGCATCTATGCCAAGGTTGTCGTAGCGGCAACGGCTGCGCTCATTGTGTTAGCCCCGATCCTGCTGGGCTGGAGCTGGTCATTCACTTTTTATAAAGCGATGGTATTTCTTGTTGTTGCTTCGCCATGTGCCTTAGTCTCTTCCGTCATGCCGGCAATGCTCTCGGCTATGTCGAAGAGCGCTAGAAAGGGCGTTCTTTTCAAAGGCGGAGCGCATATGGACAATTTAGGCAATACGAAGGTGGTTGCGTTCGACAAGACCGGAACGCTAACGGCAGGACAGCCGGTCGTTACGGAATTGTTCGTGGCTGACGGCTATGATCGCCTGGAAGTGCTGACGGCATGCGCCTCGGCGGAGAGCTTATCCGAGCACCCGCTTGCTCGTGCTATCGTGAACAAGGCTGCTGCTGAGGGCTTGCAGCTTAAGGCGGCGGAAGATATGAGAGCCATTACCGGGTGGGGAATCGAGGCTCGGGTTGACGGACAATTGTGGCGGATAGGCAAGGCGGATGAGCATGACGCTGCCATGCCTGCAGCACTGCTGGAACGACTGAAAATATTAGCGGCCGAAGGAAATACCGTCTCTCTTATTTTACAGGACAACAATTATGTAGGGCTCATTGCTCTACAGGATATCATCCGTCCTCAAGCGGTTGCCGCGATTTCTAAATTGCGCGAAATGGGGATTACCACGGTCATGCTGACGGGTGATCGCGGCGGAACGGCCGAGGCGGTAGCGAGAGCGGCTGGCGTCGATCAGGTATTCGGCGATTTACTGCCAGAGGATAAGGTGAATCACGTTAAGAATTTACGAACCAAGCACGGACATATCGTCATGGTCGGGGACGGGGTCAATGATGCTCCAGCCCTTGCCGCCGCTACCGTCGGCATCGCAATGGGGGGCGGTGGAACAGGAGCAGCTCTGGAGGTGGCGGATGTCGTATTGATGAACGACAACTTGGAAATGGTCGCGGAAACCGTGGCATTGGCTCGCCGCGCCGGCAAAATCGTGAAACAAAATTTGATTTTTGCGGCCTGCATCATTTTAATGTTAATCGTCGGCAATTTTGCACAAGGAATATCACTGCCTCTAGGTGTAGTAGGGCATGAGGGAAGCACGCTTCTCGTTATCCTGAACGGGCTCCGTCTGCTTCGCTGAAGCAGAACCGTTCCGTTCATGAATCCTTCATGCAAACTTCACTCAACACCACGATTACAAATATTGACCTTGGCTGCTCATTACAAGATAATAAAGATTAGAAATTAACAATATTTATTAAATGTTTTCTAGTGCTCGGTGAATTTGCCTTGAAGGAGGATATTCTATATGTATAAATCTATTATTATTGGAACCGGCCCTGCGGGGCTGACAGCAGCGATTTATTTGGCGCGTGCGAACTTGAGCCCTCTCGTTATTGAAGGGCCTCAGCCTGGCGGTCAATTGACGACAACGACGGATGTAGAGAATTTCCCTGGTTTTCCAGAAGGGATTTTAGGGCCTGAATTGATGGATAACATGCGTAAGCAGGCGGAGCGTTTTGGTGCTGAATTCCGTATGGGCTGGGTGAACTCGGTCGATATGAGCAGCCGTCCGTTCAAGCTTCAAGTAGAAGGCATCGGAGAACTGGTGTCCGAAACCCTGGTGATTTCGACAGGAGCAACCGCTAAATATTTGGGAATTCCGGGAGAGCAGGACAATGTAGGCCGCGGTGTGAGCACCTGCGCGACCTGTGACGGCTTCTTTTTCCGCGGGAAGGAAATTATCGTCGTTGGCGGCGGGGATTCCGCGCTGGAGGAAGCAGGCTTCTTAACGCGATTCGCATCCAAAGTGACGCTGGTTCACCGCCGCGACGAGCTGCGCGGTTCGAAAATTATGCAAGACCGCGTGCGTGCCAATGAGAAGGTAGAATGGGCGCTCAATCGTACGCCGATTGAGGTGGTTACGAACGAGGTAGGCGTAACTGGTCTTAAAGTGCGAAACAATGCAACCGGTGAAGAAGAAATAATCGAAGCTAGCGGCGTATTCGTAGCCATCGGCCATCATCCGAACACAGGCTTCCTTGGCGGTCAAATTGATACGGATGAGAACGGCTATATCGTGGTGAAGCCGGGAACGTCCGAGACGAACGTACCGGGAGTATTCGCTTGCGGTGACGTTCAGGATACCCGTTATCGTCAAGCTGTTACTGCTGCAGGCAGCGGCTGCATGGCGGCTATCGACTGCGAGAAATTTATTGAGAGCCTGGAGCATGAGACAGCGGCTGCAGCCGCGAAATAATAGGCGGCAATTTAACTCGAAGAGGGAGAGCCTATGAGTCAAATCATCGTATATACAAGCACAAATCGTCAGAACTGCCATTAAGTCAAAAGCTTCTAGCGGAGAAAGGCATTTCTTACGAGGTACACCATGATAATAAAAGCGATGATTTTGCCCAGCAGGTATGGGATATGGCTTGCGCTCCGTTCCAGTGACGGTGATCGGCGGGCGCCGTATACTAGGTATGAACAAGATTCAGCTGAAGAAGGCTTTGGCGGAGCAAGTTTAAATTATCCATATATTACGCCAGGCAACTTGCGCTGGAATATAAAACAACAAGAAAGAGGAGAACGGCTAACCCCGTCTCCTCTTTAAATTTTCATGGATGCGAATACGATGTTGGATAAATAGTGTCAGACAAAAAGGCCGACAACAAGCTGAAATACGATATAACTGACAATTCCGCTTCCGATCAAGATAAGTCCGCTTTTCTTCCGCCCTTGAAACAGGCGCAGCAAACCCAAACTGCCTACTGGGGCGATGATCAGGATGAAAAACATCACAGTAATGAAAAGTTGAACGGAAATGTCCGATATATTTACTATAGTCATAACTTGTCTCTCCGTTTCTATTGTGGCTGACTGCGCAATGATATTTATCACACCATTAACATGTTTTATATTATACCTAAACTGCTATCCATTTAAAAGGAAATCAGATAGGAAATTAAGGCAGTTTAGCGTCTTTTTTGACATCTGATCATGGAGAGCAGCAGAGAGGAGGGGGAAGGGAGATTCGACAAAACTAGAAGACCTTTTCATATCAGGTTATGTTACAATGGGCTTGAACAACGCTGATCGCTATATTTTATGTAGAAGGGTTGGGAGATGATGAAGCAGCAAATCGCAAGACGATGGATTACGGCAGGGATCACAAGTGCCATTGTATTTGGTGCCGTCCCCCCGGGCGTCGGCTATAGTGAAGTGTACGCAAAATCGGAGACAGCTGCTGCGGAGACAGCTACCGTAACCTCTTCCAAGGAGCTGCAATCTACACTAGCTGAATTTATGGGAGCTAGGCAAACGACGATAACTGTAAAATATCAGGGCACAACGAGCAACTTGAAGGATATTTTGAAGGAAGCCGTAAACGGGGCGTTGGAGAGCGATCCTTACACCAAGTATGTCGTTGATCGCTATACATATTCCTGGAAAGGAACCTCCGGTTCGGCAAAAATTACTTTTCAAATTCATTACCGGGAAACCGCTGAGCAATCGGCTTATGTCGATGGCCGTGTGAAGGTGATCCTTGAGGAGATCATAAAGCCTGGCATGAATGAGCACCAGAAAATTAAGGCGATTCACGATTATGTCGTGTTGAATATGAAATATGATGAAGGCCTGCAGAAGTACACCGCATACGAGGGGCTGAAGACAGGCGAGGCGGTATGTCAAGGCTATACCCTGTTAACGTACAAGCTGCTGCAGCAAGCAGGGATCAACAATCGAATTGTCGAAGGCAGTGCGGGCGGCCAGCTCCATGCCTGGAACCTCGTTCACTTGGAAGGACAATGGTACCATCTTGATACTACGTGGGATGATCCTGCTCCAGATATGCCCGGGGTCGTTAAATACGGATATTACATGAGAACGGACGAGCAGATGAGAAAGACGCACAACTGGAATATTGCAACTCCGGCTGCAAAGCAATCCTATCGTCATACGCTCAGTTCTTTAATAACCGCGGGGGGGCAAGCTGCCGCGGGATTGCAGGAACTGGAGAAGCAGCTGGAATATACGCTGTACAGCCCTGATTCTGCGGTCACAAATGTACAGGGAATTCAAGGACAGGTCAAACAAGCCGTCAGCAATAAGCAGAGTACCGTCACCATCAGGTACGCAGGCTCGGAGCGGCAATTAGTCGATCATTTGGGTAGCTTGTACGAGCTTAAGATTAAGAATATTTCTTATCTGGCCGAGCCGCTGGAAGGAACTAACGATTTGCGAGTCGAGATCCATTGGGAGAACAAGTGAGATAGTAATTTAGCAATCTTTCAGATTAAAATGAAAGAGCTGCCCGAAGTAGAGAAATCTACTTCTGGGCAGCTCTTTTTTGTGCTTCGGGAAGGCTATAATTTTTGTGATGGCGGATGAAGCTCACATTCCTGCAGAGGAATTACCTTTGTGCGTTTGATCCATTTGTATCCCAGCCAAATGATTAGGAACAAGGGAACGCTGATATAGGATACAACAACGCCGTACCAATCGATCTGTCCACCGGTGAAGGCGGACAGATTTTGCCCCAAGATCACGATAAAGCAGAGAATGAAGGCAAAGATCGGGCCGAATGGAAACCATTTGGCCTTGTAGGGAAGATCGTTCAAATCTCTTCCTTGGGCAACATAGGCTCGGCGGAAGCGGTAATGGCTAATCGCGATGCCCAGCCAGGTGATAAAGCCGCACATGCCTGAAGCATTGAGCAGCCAGGTGTAAACAACCCCATCTCCGAACAGGGAGGCCAGGAAGGCGGTCATCCCGACCAGAGTCGTCAGCAGCAGGGCATTTACCGGCAGTCCCCGGCGGCTGAGCCGAGCGAGAAACTTCGGCGCTTTGCCTCGTTTGGCTAAAGAATAGAGCACGCGGGAGGACGCGTACATGCCAGAGTTGCCGGCCGACAGCACGGAGGAGAGGATGACCGCGTTCATTACGGAAGCCGCAAAGGCTAGTCCGGCTTTTTCGAATACGAGGGTGAACGGGCTAACGCCGATGCTCTCTATGCCTTCTTTCAGCAAATTGGGATTCGTATATGGGATCAGCAAGCTGATGACCAGGATCGCTAAAATATAAAATATCAAAATCCGCCAAAATACCTGCCGGATAGCCCGCGGAACATGCTCCCGGGGGTTATCGCTTTCACCTGCAGCGACGCCGACCATTTCCGTTCCCTGGAAGGAGAAGCCCGCGGCCATGAACACGCCGAGAAAAGCGAAGAATCCGCCATGGAACGGCGCGTCCCCGATCGTGAAGTTTTTGAAGCCGACCGCTTCCCCGCCGATAATGCCAAAAATCATCAGGACGCCGAGAACGAGAAATATGATGACTACTGCAACTTTTATCGTGGCAAACCAATACTCTGATTCGCCATATCCTTTGACGGACAATAGATTGAGGCCGAGAATCAGGCCGAGAAACAAAACGCTCCATAACAGCGAAGAGCTTTCGGGGAACCAGTACTTAATGATCAGCGTGGCAGCTGAAAGCTCGGCAGCAATCGTAATCGCCCAGTTGTACCAGAAATTCCAGCCCATGGCGAAGCCGAGGGAAGGATCGACGAAGCGCGAAGCATAGGTTTCGAATGATCCTGAGTCCGGCATATACGTAGCGAGCTCGCCCAAGCTGGTCATGAGGAAATAGACCATGATTCCGACAGCGGCGTATGCGAGAAGGGCACCGCCTGGGCCAGCTGAAGCGATTGCTCCTCCGCTAGCTAGGAATAGCCCGGTGCCAATCGAGCCGCCAAGCGCGATCATCGTCATATGGCGGGCCTTTAATCCGGGCTTTAAATTGTCGGTTACTGTTGTGTTTTTACTGCCCATTGTCTGCATCCTCTCCGTGTGTAGGTGAATAAAAGAAAAAGTAAAAGACCGCGGGAAAGGTTCCGCGGTCTCGTTGTCATACCGTGATCCCATCATAGTTCGTAAAGATAGCTCAACACGGCGTCCTTATAGGCAGGCAGCCGTGACAGTTCTGTCCCTTTCGGAAACAGCCCCAGTATGTTCGTCCTTGGAAGCTTGACGCCATACTTCGGCGACGCTGCCTTTCCATCTGATTCATCGGCGGCTTCTTCGCCTTCTCAGATGTACTTATCACCATCGCGACCTCTACCTCATCCGAATGACTGATGAGGTTTGTATTTAGTTTCATTGAAATGATTATTCAGTATATAGCAGCCATTAGGCCAAAGCAATGGATAAATCTTGACATTGCTGACAGATAGCTGGATTCACCGGATTAGCAGCTAGATAACTAAGTCAGCTGGATCAGCTAGTTCTGTGGCTAGCCGATGCAGCGCGCTGCTAAGCTAAGCATTCTTCGAGCTGCTCTGTCTGTGCTGGGCCATCTGCTGCCAGATGGTGCCTGCCGCCTGTTCACCGGATTCGATCCGCTCAAGCGCCATTCTCGCTTGAAGGCCAACCTCGAATTCGGGATCATCCGCGGCAGCGCGGAGCGCTTCCTTCGCATCATCCGTGCCGACTTCATAGAGGAAGCGGGCCGCCCGCCACCGAACCAGCTTGCTCGAATCCTGCAGCGCAGCGATCATGGCATCTGTCGCCGCAGGATCGCCAATATCGGATAGCGTATCGCCTGCGGTACGACGCACGGCTGCCGACTTATCGCGGAGCGCCTCGTAAAGCAGCTCCATCGCCTCCGGCGTACCGATGTCGCCGAGGTAGACGACGACGAGGCGTCGCACCTGCATTTGCTTGTCGCGCAGCGCTTCAGCGAGCAGCGGCAGCGCTGCGGCATCCGGCTTCAGCGCCTCGAGGCCCGCATAGCGGACGCGCCAATCCTCGCTCTTCAACTGCTCGCGAACCTCATCGAGGCTAAGCTCGCGGCGCTGCTCGACGAATTCGCTTTCGCTGCTTCCGTGCTGGATCGCCTGCGCGACAAGCGCCTGAAGCCGGTCCGGCGGATATGCCGCTTCCAGCTCCTGCTCCACCTCGCGGGCGATTTCCGCCAGCTCTCCATAACGCACGCCATAATCGGTCAGCTTGCGTTCTTTGATGAGCGTCGCGCTGGACACCTCGGTCACTGCGGACACGAAGCGTTCTCCCAGACCGATCCGCTCCTCCAGGCTGCCGGATTTTACGCGGATTTGCATCGGGATGCTGCGGAAGAACTGCACGAATACTTGTGCTTCGCCATATCCCTGCGCAGCCTCAGCTTCGCCTTGCTCCCAGGCAGAGGCAATGCCCTCCTGGCCGAACTGGGCTTGAACCTCGCTTAAAATGGCAGACCAATCGGCGTTGCCCTTCCGGTCAAGCGCGACGAAGTCGGCTGTATGAAATACGCTCTTCACCCCGGGGATATGCAGCATTTTCCCGATCCAAGGCGGGGCGGAGCGCTCGTTGTCGAGCGTATATGTTTTACGGATTCCCGGCTCGAGACTTACGCTCAGATGGAGCTTCATCGTGTTCGGGCTCGGCGTCGGTTCGATAAATACGATTTTCATAATTTGTTCACACTCCTTTGAATTTATTGTACATCAAGGAATGAGTTTACCCAAGTCTCGGAAGGAGCGGCCTCGCGAAGATCCGGTCAGGAATAAAAAGGAACCGAAGCGGCACACTACAGGTAGAAAAATTGACTTCCATAGGAGGCGCAACTATATCATGTTTCAGAGGCAGGAAAGAATACTTATCGTCATATGCTTCGTCGTAGCGATAATTATGCTGTATGCCACGATCAAAAGTGCCCTCCGGTACATAGGTGCGCCAGTTGGATCTGGGGCGCAGTCAGGCAGCGTGATTATGACCAAAAGGGAGCTGAACCATACTCATGTTTTCTACGGATCCAGTAACGCTGAGCCGGATTCTTACCGGACTCACCTTATTTGTACATATTAATTTTGCCTCAATTGGTGTAGGCGTCCCGTTAATTATCGCTTTGGCCGAATGGAGGGGGATTACAAATAAAGATCCGCATTATTCGCTGCTGGCTCGCAGGTGGGCGCGCGGATTCGTTATTTCTGTGGCGGTCGGCGTAGTTACCGGAACCTCGATTGGCCTGCAGCTCAGCCTGCTATGGCCCAGCTTTATGCGGGTAGCCGGGCAGGCGATAGCACTTCCGTTGTTTATGGAGACCTTTGCATTCTTTGTAGAGGCGATTTTTCTCGGCATATATTTGTATACGTGGGAGCGGTTCAGGCGGCCAGGCTTGCATCTGCTGCTGCTGATTCCGGTCGTTCTCGGGGCATTCTCCTCGGCGTTCTTTATCACTACGGTGAATGCGTTCATGAATACTCCGCAAGGATTTACATTGGAGAATGGGGTGTTTACGAATATAGATCCGCTTAAAGCAATGTTTAATCCGGCGACGCCTACCAAGGTATCCCATGTTTTAGCTTCTTCATTAACGATGAGCGCCGGACTGCTGGCGGGCATTGCTGCTTATAGCATGCTGAGAGGGAGAAATCATCCTTATTTTAAAAAAGCGCTCAAGCTGACGGTGACCAGTACCTTTGTCTTTGCGATCTCGACAGCGGTGATCGGGGACTTCTCCGGCAAATTTCTCGCTAAATACCAGCCGGAGAAGCTGGCCGCAGCAGAATGGCATTTCAATACGATGGAGAAGGCGCCTCTCATTTACGGAGGCATATTGGGTGAGAACCATGAAATCAAATATGCGCTGCGTATTCCTTATGCCCTCAGCATTTTGGCCGGCAGCTCGCCAAGCACCAAAGTGGTCGGACTGGAGGAATTTCCGCAGAATGATTGGCCGCCGCTGCTGATTCATTATATGTTCGACATGAAAGTGACGATCGGTATGCTGCTTGTTCTTATTCCCTTCCTGTTCCTGCTGCGCCGCAGACTCCCGGGCCGGAATAAAGGATACCCGAAATGGCTTTTGATCGGCATATTGACGCTTGGGCCGTTCGCGATGGTATCGATTGAGCTGGGCTGGATGTTCGCTGAAATCGGCCGGCAGCCATGGATCGTCCGGGGGTATATGAGAGTCGCCGATGCGGCCACGACCTCACCGCATGTCGGCTCGATGCTCGTGCTGTTTATCATTCTGTATCTCGTGTTGTGCATATCGTGTATTTACGTGCTGGCCAAACTTTTCCGCAATAAAGACGTATTCGAAGAAATGAGAGAGCGGGGAATCGAAGGAGGGGGGCTGGGTTGAGCTATGAAATCATCGGAATTACGGTGCTTTGGACGTTTTTATTCGGATATTTGATCGTAGCTTCCATCGACTTCGGTGCCGGTTTTTTTAGCTATTACAGCGTCATAACAGGACACCGGAATAGAATTCACCACATTATTCAGCGCTACCTCTCCCCGGTGTGGGAAGTAACGAACGTATTTTTGATCTTTTTCGTTGTAGGCCTTGTGGGGTTCTTTCCGGTATCGGCGTATTTCTACGGTACGGCGCTGCTGGTTCCGGGCAGTCTGGCTACCGTGCTGCTCGGGCTTCGGGGCGCATATTATGCTTACAACACTTACGGAAGCAGCAGAGAGGACAATAAAGCATACATGGCTATCTACGGAGCGACAGGGCTGCTCATTCCCGCCGCATTGTCGACGGTACTAGCAATATCGGAAGGCGGCATTATCCGGGAAGAGGGCGGCCAAGTGACCTTGGATTGGGCAGCGTTCTTCGCAAGTCCCTACACCTGGTCCGTTATTGTGCTGGCCATCGTCTCTGTGCTGTACATTTCTGCGATGTTCCTGACGTATTACTCGAAAAAGGCAGGAGACCGATTGGCCTTTGAAGTGCTTCGAGGCTATGCGCTAATGTGGAGCGCCCCGACGATCATCGCTTCCGTGCTTGCTTTTTTTCAACTCAACCGGCATAATCCGGAGCATTTCCAAAATATGCTCCATATTGCATGGATGTTCGCCGCCTCATTCGTCTGTTTTCTGCTGGCGATCTACTTCGTTTGGAGACGACGGCATCTAGGCTGGTCCTTTATGCTCGTTATGCTGCAATTCGGCTTTGCCTGGTATGGATATGGACGTTCTCATTTGCCTTACATCCTGTTTAAACAAGTGAGCATTTACGATAGTTTTACGAATGAGACGATGGCGGTTGCGCTTATCACTGCCTTTATTGCCGGGCTGTTCATTTTAATTCCTTCTCTTGTGCTGCTGATGCGTTTGTTTCTATTTGATGCCAAATATATTCGGGGAGGATCGCCGGAGAAAGGATGAGGTGCGCCATGGAGCATTTCTTGATGATGTGGGCGCCGCAGCTGGTCATTATCGGCGCAGTTTTATTTTTATTCGTTTACGCCTATCGGTTTAAGGATCCTTCCGATTAATTTTTGATTAATCATTTGGATTTACGGGTGTATATGTTCTAAGTATGTATAGTAAAATTAGAAACGCAATGAACAAACTGGAGGGGAGTAGAAGGAGGGATTCCTCAAGAATGGCTAAAAAGCGCTACACGAACATCGATAATATAAACACTGACAGATCACTGAAACAATTCAGGCAATGGCGCGAAGAGCGGCGCAGAAAGAAGAAAGATTATTCTTACATCATTCCGAACTCACCGCCGCAGCTTGATTATTTGCAGGAGAATAAGAGCGAGCTTACCGTCACCTGGGTTGGCCATGCCACATTTCTGATTCAGTATAAAGGCTTGAATATCGTTACGGATCCCGTATGGGCCGGACGGATGGGATTTCAACGTAGACTCGGAACGCCGGGAATTCCAATCGGGGACGTTCCCGAGCTTGATGTTATTCTCATCTCTCATTCCCATTACGATCATATGCATATCGCTTCCATCCGTAAGCTGTATGGGGCAAATACTCAGCTTATCGTGCCGATCGGGCTCGCGCGCAAATTGCGGCGTAAAGGATTCAAGCGCGTGCAGGAGCTGAGCTGGTGGGAGCATCTGGAGATCGGCGATGTCAAAATTTCATTTGTGCCGACCCAGCATTGGACGCGCCGTACGCTGTTCGACATGAACACGTCGCATTGGGGCGGATATGTGCTGGAACCGGCGCGGGTGCATGAAGGAGAGCAGGCTCAAGTCCTTTATTTCGCAGGCGATAGCGGTTATTTCCGCGGCTTTGAAGAGATAGGCAATCGATACAAAATCGATATAGCGTTAATGCCTATTGGAGCTTATGAGCCGGAGTGGTTCATGACCTCCCAGCATACGACCCCGGAGGAGGCGCTGCAGGCGTTCCTCGATGTAAAAGCCAAACTGATGATCCCGATGCATTACGGTACATTCCGGTTAGCGGATGATACGGCCCGGGAGGCGCTGGATCGATTGGAAGAGGATCGGAAGCGCCGCGGAATCGCGGAAGAGGCCATTAAAATTTTGCTTCACGGCGAGACGCTTCGCTATCCTGGAAGCGGGTAAGGAAACAAGGTTAAGATCATCATTCAACGAATGCAAAGACGCTCGTGCGCTGCGTCTTTTTTTTTGCTCGTAATTCGCTTTCCATTGGGGCGACCGGCCATGATTTATGCTATAATGTTGACCAGTGTGTATTATTAATAAAGGATGGTAATGCCGAAATGATAAGTACTACTGGTGTAACGCTCCGTTATGGAAAACGAGCACTTTTTGAAGATGTGAATATAAAGTTTACGCCGGGTAACTGCTATGGCCTCATCGGTGCGAACGGGGCAGGTAAATCAACCTTCCTCAAAATCTTATCCGGTGAGATCGAGCCGAACCAGGGCGAAGTGCATATGACCCCGAATGAGCGCCTTGCGGTGCTGAAGCAGAACCATTACGAGTATGACGAGTTCCCCGTTCTCGAAACGGTAATCATGGGGCATACCCGTCTGTATTCCATTATGAAGGAGAAGGACGCGTTGTACGCCAAGGCGGATTTCTCCGAAGAAGACGGCATGCGGGCCGGAGAGCTTGAAGGAGAATTCGCGGAGCTGAACGGCTGGGATGCTGAGCCGGACGCTGCCGCTCTTCTCATCGGACTTGGCATCTCACGTGATTTACATGACAAGAAGATGGCTGAACTGAGCGGAAACGAGAAGGTTCGGGTTCTGTTGGCCCAAGCCCTATTTGGTCGTCCGAACAATTTGCTGCTGGATGAGCCGACGAACCACTTGGATCTGGAATCTATTCAGTGGCTGGAAAACTTCCTCATGGACTATGAAGGAACAGTTATCGTCGTATCCCATGACCGTCACTTCCTGAATAAGGTTTGTACGCATATCGCGGACATTGATTTCGGTAAAATTCAATTGTATGTCGGCAACTATGACTTCTGGTATGAATCCAGTCAATTGGCGTTGGCGCTTCAGCGTGACGCTAACAAGAAGAAGGAAGAGAAGATCAAGGAGCTTCAAGCGTTTATTCAGCGTTTCTCCGCGAATGCCTCCAAATCGAAGCAGGCTACATCCCGGAAGAAGCAGCTGGACAAAATCACGCTCGACGATATCCGCCCTTCGAATCGGAAATATCCGTTCTTGCACTTTAAGTCCGAGCGCGAAGCAGGCAAGCAGCTTCTGAGCGTCGATGGATTGACCAAGACGGTGGAAAGCGAGAAATTGCTGGATAATGTCAGCTTCGTCGTTAATAAAGGCGATAAAATCGCTTTTGTCGGGCCGAACGGACTGGCGAAGACGACCTTCTTCCAGATCGTGATGGGCGAGCTGGAAGCGGACGCAGGAGAGTACAGCTGGGGCGTGACGACGTCGCAAGCCTATTTCCCGAAAGACAACTCCAGCTATTTCGATGGCGTCGATATCAATTTGGTCGAATGGCTGCGGCAATATTCCAATGATCAGGACGAGACCTTCCTTCGCGGCTTCCTGGGCCGGATGCTGTTCTCCGGGGAGGAGGCGCTCAAGAAGGCGAGCGTATTGTCCGGGGGCGAGAAGGTTCGCTGCATGCTGGCGAAGATGATGCTGAACGGCGCGAACGTCCTGCTGTTCGACGAGCCGACGAACCACTTGGACTTGGAGTCCATCACGGCGCTGAATAACGGCTTGATCGATTTCGACGGAACGATTCTGTTTACGTCCCATGACCATCAATTCATCCAGACGATTGCCAACCGGATTATTGAAATTACGCCGAATGGCATTATTGATCGCGTCATGACGTACGATGAATATTTGGAGAGCGAAGAGATTCAAAATTTGCGCAAGCAAATGTATCCCGCAGAAAAGTAATCTAATCGCTAACCTGACGCATAAACAAAAAAGTCCTGGCAGGGAAACTCCCTGCCAGGCTTTTTTTGGCTTTCCTATGACCCGCCCGTACGACGACGCTGATTATTCGGTTTCTTATTGTTCTGGCTCTTCATAGCTTTTGTCTGCTGAGTTCCCGTAAACCCAGGCTTGTTCGCGGCATTCTGCTGCTGTTTTTTTTGCTGCAGCTTCTGGCGCATGGCTTCTGCTAAATCAATTTTTCGAGGCTCATTGCTATCTGTCATGAAATCATCTCCTATAGGAAAAGGGGTTGCTCTTATTCTATACGTTTTTAAATTATTGGACAACGGGAATAATGAATAACGCTTGCTTTAGCCTGAGGCAACACTGTTTCTCTAGACTCACACGAAGTTGATTTGCTACGATGATACAACAAGTTTTGTTTTTCATATAGAGAAGGAGCTGGAGGTGCAGATTTGAACATTTATGACGATATACGCAGAGGAGAGCGGGGCGCCTGGATCAGCATTGCCGCTTACCTGGTTCTGTCTGCATTTAAATTGATCAGCGGGTACCTCTTTGCATCGAGTGCCCTATTGGCAGATGGCTTCAATAACGTAACCGACATCGTTGCTTCACTTGCCGTATTGATAGGTCTGCGCATATCTCAAAAGCCGCCGGATTCCGATCACGCCTATGGGCATATGCGAGCCGAGACGATTGCCGCCTTACTGGCCTCTTTTATTATGGCGATGGTTGGGATTCAAGTTATTTACGGTTCGATCCGATCTTTAGTAACGGGGGTAGAGGCTGAGCCGGATATCCGTTCTGCTGCAGTCGCGCTGATTTGTGCGGTAGCCATGTGGTTCGTTTATGCTTATAACCGAAGATTGGCTACGCAAATCAACAATCAGGCGCTGATGGCTGCGGCGAAGGATAATTTATCGGATGCCCTCGTGAGTATCGGTGCAGCCGTCGGCATTATCGGAGCTCAATTCGGATTGCCCTGGCTAGATACCGTAGCGGCCTTTGCAGTTGGACTATTAATTTGTAAAACGGCTTGGGATATTTTCAGGGATTCGACGCATCGATTGACCGATGGCTTCGATGAGAGTGAGCTAGGAGATTTGCGAAGCTCTATCGCTAGAATTCAGGGAGTAGAGGGTATACGGGATGTGAAAGCGCGCGTCCATGGCAATCATGTGCTCGTTGACGTTGTCATTGAAGTAGATCCGCTGCTTACCGTAATGGAAAGCCACGAAATCAGCGACCGTGTTGAAGAGCAGATGCGGCGCATTCGGAACGTCATGCATGTTCATGTCCATGTAGAGCCGAAGACCGGGGCCTAGGGGGGAACCGTTAGAGTGGATATACTCTGACGGTTCTTTTGGCTTTGCCGGATCCGGATGATCGAGAGGATCAATCTTGGGTAATCATTTGGTCGTTGCTTTCGCCCGGCGGTACCATAGGATAAACGTTTTGTTCTTCCTTTACATTGAATTCCATAAGTACCGGACCAGGTATACTCAGGCTCTGCCGGATGATTGCTTCCGCTTCCTGTAAAGTGCTTGCCCGCAAACCGGTAACGCCATAGGATTTAGCAAAAGTGACGTAATCCGGTGATGAGATTTGGACGGAAGAGTAGCGTTTTTGATAAAATAACTGCTGCCATTGCCGAACCATACCGAGATATCCATTATTCAGGATGGCAATTTTGATTGGCAAATCATAGTCGACAGCAGTCATCAATTCCTGCAAATTCATCTGAAAGCTTCCATCGCCCGTAATACATAACACGGGTTGTTTGGAGGGGTCAGCGATTGCGGCTCCTATAGCGGCCGGGAAGCCGAAGCCCATTGTACCGAGGCCTCCCGAGGTCAGGAAACATCGCGGGCGGGCGAATTTATAATGATGTGCAGTCCAGATTTGATGCTGCCCGACATCCGTAGCTACAATAGACTCCCCTTGTGTAAATTGATCCAGAAGCGAGATAACCTCGCCCGGGCTTAACTGTCCTTCTTGTTTAGAATAATGGGGAACCTTCTTAGGCCATTTCGTTGCCTCGATTAACCAAGGTGAAGGTTTACCGCTTTCAGCCAAAGGCAGCAGACGGTTTAACAGATCACGGATATCCGCGGATATACATATTTCTGCCGGGATATTTTTATTCAATTCGGCATTATCGATATCGACGTGAATCTTCAATGAGCCTGGTGAGAAGGATTGCGCCTTGCCTGACACGCGGTCATTAAATCGCGTTCCGAGGCAGAGCAGGAGATCTGCTTGATGAACCGCCCGATTGGCAGCAAACGTGCCATGCATGCCAACCATTCCTAAATACCAGGGATGCCTTGCCGGGAAGGCGCCAATCCCCATCAACGTGCTTACGACGGGGATGCCTGTTTGTTCGACCAGAGAGACCAGTTCCTCGGTAGCTCCCGAGGAGATGACGCCTCCTCCAGCAAGAATGACCGGACGCTTCGCCTGCTTGATCGAATCCCAAATGCGGATAACCTTTTCTTCCATTATTGGCGGGGTTGAATGATAGCCGCGGATGTTCAGGGGTGCAGCGGGCAGGAGACCAGCGGTTGCTGCCGTCATCACATCCTTAGGCAGGTCGATGAGAACAGGGCCTGGTCTTCCCGTAGAGGAAATATGGAACGCTTCTTTGACGATGCGCGGCAGCTCTGCCACATTCCTGACCACATAGTTATGCTTAGTGACATCCATGGTCATCCCGTAAATGTTCACTTCCTGAAAACTGTCGCGACCAATCAGGTTGGTGGATACTTGTCCCGTCAAAACGACCAGCGGCACGGAATCCATAAATGCATTGGCGATCCCCGTAATAGCATTGGTTGCTCCCGGGCCGGAAGTGACCAGCGCGACTCCAGGCTTTCCGGTCACTCGGGCATAGCCGTCCGCTGCATGGATGGCTGCCTGCTCATGCCGAGTTAATATATGCCGGATATCGGGACAGTCGTATAACGCATCATATATAGGGATAACGGCCCCGCCGGGGTAACCAAAGATCGTGTCTACTTTCTCCTCGACCAGACATTCCAGCAGCAATTGGGCACCGATGGATGGAGCTTGCTGGACAGTATCATTTTCCCTCATCAGAATTCCCTCCCAGTTTGTTATTCTGACCATTTTACTGCGATTCACGAGCCTCGAAAGTGACCCTGGTCATAGAGAGACGATGCTGGCATAGAAAAAGGAGAGCTGCTGCTCTCCTGAATGAATAGAATATTAGTTCTATATCATGATGCGTATTTATGCTTTGACTTGACTGATTACGCCGCTTAACATTTTCATGCCACCGTACAAAGTGTAAAAGAAGGAGTCAGGTGCATGGAGTGAGAAGGAGAGATATTGCTTTGGATCGATACCTAGCATTTTCTCAAACAAGGCAGCCGTATCATAGGCGTAGAAGCAGAAGTAAGTATATTGAAACTCCGGCATTTTCTCAGCAATCGTCACAATCTCATCTGCGTATAAATTGACATTGTTCCCAGCCTCGGCAATCATAGTTAGCGCATCATCGAGCTCCAGAGAGATTTGAATTTTCTTCTCATCGATGACTGTAATATTGGCCACGTGACAACCTCCCCTGCCGGTATTAAATTTTGCCGATTCTTACCTGAAAAATAGCAGGCCCCTGCTCAACATAATCCCATGTGAAATGTCCCGGGTGCATAGATTCAAACTGAAAGCGAAGCGGCACAGGATCGTGATCATTGATAAGAAGCATGGCTTCGCCTTCCTTTAAGTCGTTGTAAGCGGCAAAAATGGTCTTATGCTTTAGTTGCGGCGGGTATTCTGTCGCGTTAACTGTAGTCTTAATATTGTCCATGGTTCATTCCTCCTGCAGTTAAAATTTTATGTGTTCGCGATCATTATATGCAAGTCAGCATCATGGCATTGTGATACTAATCACTTGTTACTTATAACAATTATTTTTATAAATTGGGTAGTTAGTAGGATTTTAGTGCAGATAACACGAAAATCGACTTATTTAGACAAAGTTCGACAAAGGATATAATGGATAGAAGTTAAAAGAAAGGAGGAATTAGAAGTAATACCCATAATTCCAATTCGCATCTAGGAGGTTTTTCATCAATGAAACGGAGTGTGGCTATATTATTATCCAGTGCTATGGCATTATCCATTTATTCGGCTATGCCGACGGCAGCGTCAGCGGCCTCGTCCCAGCAAAATACCGTGCAGTCAGGCCTTATTGAGGCTGGAGTCAATTTAAGGGACGAGCCCTCGATGTCGGGAGAGGTCATTGGCTTTTTAAAAAAGGGTACAGCGGTTCAAATCTTGGAGCAAAGCAACGGCTATTTCTATAAAGTGAAGGATGCCGGAGGGAAGATCGGTTATGTCAGCTCCGCGCCTAAATATATCTCGCTTCAAGGTACAACACCGGGGCAGGGGCCTTCGGAAACGGAAAGGAGCGGCCTCGTGATCTATGGGGTCAATCTGCGCAGCTCGCCATCCACCTCGGGCAAGATTATTAAAATGCTGAATAAAGGCACTCGCGTGACCATTTTGGAGGAAGCCAACAAATCATTTTATAAAGTAAAGACCGATGAAGGCTTGACCGGGTATGTCAGCTCATCGACGAAATATATGCAAATTAGCGGAAAAGAAGGATCTCAAGGGGGAGGAGACCCTTCTACGCCAGCGAACATCAAGGAGCAGGTGGATCAAGTGATCCGGACGGGAAAAAAGTATTTGGGAACTCCTTACGAGTTCGGGTCTAACCGGAATACAACAGCCACCTTCGACTGCTCTGATTTCGTAAGACATATTTATAAAGAGGCACTAGGCATTACGCTGCCGTCCGATTCTCGGAAGCAGGGTGCCTGGATCAAGGAAAACAGCCGACCGGTCTATCGCATAAGCGATTTGAAGGCAGGCGATCTTGTCTTCTTTATGAGCTATAAAGGCTCCTCCGCTTCGGCCTATGAAGGCATTGACAAGAACAGTGAACGGATCACGCATGTTGCGATGTACATCGGTAACGGTCAGCTGCTGCAGACCTATTCCGTTAAATCCGGCGGCGTGCGAATCGATAAGCTGAGCGGGTCATGGGAACGCCGCTTCTTATTCGGTGGAAGTGTGCTTCAATAGTATCCAATTCGATAGCATATAACTTGAAATCGCTCCGCAGAACTTAGGGAAACCCTTTGTCCGCGGAGCGATTTCGTGCATTCATCGTATATCCTGTGTTATAAATTAGCTATAGTCAGGAACATAGTTCGGAACATTAATCCAGGCTTTGCCGAGCCAAGTGTATATTTCTACCCAATCGTTGATCGTCTGACCGGTCGGGTGAACAAACTGCGGAGCAAGTGCGCTCAGAGCTTCGCCATTAGGGTTACTATAGAACGTAGTATTATTTAATAATTCGATAGGGTTTGGAGCAATCACGGTTTCGCCGACTTGAATAATAGGCTCATCAAGATTCGGGGTGACGGCCTCTGTCTCTGCTGCCGAGGCTGCAGTACCCAGGGCGGCGGAAATGATTACGGAAGCGGTAATAGCTGCAAATTTTTTCAATTGAAACTCCTCCTTGAATATATTTGATTGTATACTTGTTCGTACTTATGTAATAAACAATCAAGCAACTTAAGAATCAATTTAAATGATAGTTTTTAATAAAAGGTTTGAAAAGGAGAGGTCTGGTGTGAGAAAAAGACGGTCTAAATGGGGGTTGCGCCTGTTTTTGCTCTTGCTTATAGTATTTTTGCTCGCGGCCGCCGCTGTTTGGTACATCCGCCCCGAACGCCCCCTGGACATGAGCTATTCGAAAATTGCTTGGAAGGACAAGCTCACGAGGATGATTGAAACCCGTAAGCCGGAAATAGAGCTCTCTGAGGAAGAGTTTAATGATTTGGCCAAACAGAAGCTGGCTCAGGCGTTGGAGAGCTATGAACTTCCTGTAACGATTAACGGGATGCAGTTCCAGCTTGCCGGGGATCTGCTTACAGTTCATATTCATGCCGAGTGGGGTTCTATGGAGATCGGGGCAGCGGTTCAGTATAGCATGGGATATTCGGCCGGGCGATTAGTTTTGAACCCGGAGGCAGTTAAGGTCAGGATGCTGTCCTTATCTCCAGCTATATTCGGGCTGGAGCAGGTGGAGATCGATCCGGCCCCCTATGTGCCCGATCCGGTTGCGATAGAGAATATACTATTCCATGATCGGCATATCACGATCAAATTTACGCTGGATTGGCTTGAAATAGCGAGGTATTTATCTTCTTATTAGAACAAGGCGGCCCCTTCGTCGAAAGGGCCGCCTTGTTTTTTTATTTCTAACCTTTTGCCTAGCTCATTGGTTGTGATCTATGTCATGACGTTCTTGGTGGGCTTTCTATTTAAAGTGAACGGCTGCGTCCGGTGAAAAGGGAAATCACGAACAATACTAGGAAAATGAAAAATAGCACTTTAGCGATTGAAGCAGCGGCAGCTACAATATTAAAAAATCCGAAAATTCCTGCAATAATTGCTACTATCAGAAAAATAACTGACCATTTCAACATGATAATCACCTTTCCTTCATAGTAAAATAGTGTAGTATGAAGCTTAAAGCGACATGGACACGAGTGTGTAAAATGACCTATGCGGAAGTGATTCCAATTTTGGTGTTCCGTCGCTTGTAGTTGTCATTAACCGGGGGAATTCCGGATGAAACAGGAGGAAAAATTTCGGAAAATGCCGGAACAAGGCGCTTTGTTTCGCCCCGAAAGACCAAGGGTAACTAAGGAGTATCGACGAAGTCAGGACAGGAAAGAGAGGGAATTGTATGATTTGGCAAATAAGCGTTGCACTTATTGCTGTAGCATTTGTGGTACTAGTCGTTTTCCTGGTTAAAACTTTGAAGGCAGCAGAAAATTCTCTGGATAAAACGACCCAGACGCTGCAGGAAATTCAGAAGACGGTTGACGAGCTTAGCTATGAAGTCAAGCAGGTCGTTAGACAGGCTAACAGCATAACCGAGGATGTCGAACATAAAATGAAGCAACTCGATCCCGTACTGGAATCCGTAAAAAATGTCGGAGACGTGCTGAATGAAGTGACGCTTGCCGCCAAGCAGGTATCCACTTCCCTGATCGGAAGAATGAAGAAAACCTCACATAAAGCAGGAAGCAAGGCGGGAGCGGAGCAAGTTGTTGCCCAGGAAGAACATCCTATTGACCGCTCCATGCATACTTATGGCTCGACCTATGATCGCGCTGCGAATTCCAAGTCAGAGCCAGGCTGGATGAAGTGGGTGGACATAGCTTCCGGCGTGTGGCACAAGTACCGCTCATAAACTAGGAATAGAATCGAAACGGCAAGTCTCCAGAAAGAGGTGAGAACGATGCTGAACATTATGTTATTGCTGCTTGGGCTCCTTTCTGCTTCTGCAAGCCATAATCCGGCAACCGTGGACAGCGTTCCGCAGCTTTCTGTGAAACTTGCCCTTTCGCAGCTATCCTCCTCTGAAAGAGCCATACCGGGAGAAGACCAAGCAGCTTCGCCGATCGGAGAGTTTCATTCTATGGGCGATGTTACTTTGCATGACGATCGGGAAAGCGTCGTCCGGAAGAAAGGGCAACCGTTATCGATAAGTAAGGATGCTTATTCCGGGTATACCGAATATCGTTATGAGGATATCACGGTCGGGCTATATGAGGATTTGGTCTATTATGTGCATGTGGATGCGTCACCCGAGAAAATCAAAGTGAACGAAAAATGGTTGGCTTTGGAAAAGCAGGAGCTGCGGCAGGCCTTCGGCGAGCCTGATTTCGAGGCTGAAGACGGGGATGTATATATCCGTGATCTAGCGGCGATCAAAATTTACCGCGATCCTGAGACGAGAGCCGTTGTAGGTGTCGACTTATTCGATACTATTGCATTTTAAAACCTATATTAATTGTATGAATAGGCCTGTTTCAAACCACAGCGAGAAGGGTAATAACAGCCATAGCGAAAGAGAAGGATAGGATTTCATTATAGACAAAGGAGAGTGCTGACGATGAGTATGACGGATAAGAAGTCTTATGCCAAGGTTGTCCAGAATGGAGTTCAGGCCGTAGAAGCCGTAAATGAACTGCGTTCTGCTGGATATGCGAAAGATCATATCTATGTTCTTGCCCATGACCAGGATCGTACAGAACGAATTGCAGACACATCCGCTGCTAATGAAATCGGTATTAAGGAAGAAGGCGTCTTTGATGCCATTGCCAACTTGTTCCGTTCGCGCGGAGACGAGCTGCGTGCTAAAATTGTTTCGCTTGGATTTACAGAGACGGAAGCCGCTTTTTACGAGAAGGAACTGGACTTAGGCAAAGTGCTTGTCATTGCGAGACATACAGCGTAAATGAACAGCATCTTCGTGTCTGATACTATAAGCTTAAAGCATAGATAAGGAATGGGGAAACCACACTCCCCCATTCCTTATCTATGTTTTTAAGATAGCAGATAGTATTAATTTTCCTAAATAACAAAGTCGTTAAAAGTAGTTTATAGTAGTAGTTGTAGTTAAAAGTTACGGCTTACATTCTGTTGCGAGGAGAAATCAATGAAAATATTAATCGTGGATGATAATCCTACTAACATAATTATTATTAGAGAAATTCTGAAGAAGGAAAATTATAGAAACACCATAGCCGCCTCTTCGGCGGCAGAGATGTTTCAGCAGCTGGGGATTCAAGAGGATAATGCCGAACTGATGCCCGGCTCGTCGGATATTGATTTGATCTTGCTCGATATGATGATGCCGGAAATGGATGGCATCACAGCCTGCCGCGTCATTCAGCAGTATGAAGGGCTTAAAGATATCCCGATTATTATGGTTACCGCAGTAGGGGATTCCAAGAAGCTGGCGGAAGCTCTTGATGCCGGTGCGGTAGACTATGTGACCAAGCCGATCAATAAGGTGGAACTGATGGCCAGAATACGGCTGGCGCTGCGTCTAAAGCAGGAGAAGGATTGGCATAAGGAAAGAGATCAGCGAATTCAGGAGGAATTGAAGCTAGCCGCATTAGTGCAAAATGCGGTTCTAAGCTCGGCGATCGACGACCCGCAATTCGAAATTGACGCATTGTATAAGCCGTCCTTTGAGCTGGCCGGAGATTTGTATTCATGGTATCCGCTCGGTGAGGGGAGATACGGAATTATATTGCTGGACATGATGGGACACGGGATATCCTCGTCCTTATTTTGCATGTTCATCGCGTCTGTTCTTAAGGATACGGTCAGCACTTACGTGGAGCCCGAAAAGGTCGTCCAGGAGTTAAATCGCCGCTTCAATCAGCTCCATATCGAGAATCAACTGGTTCAATACTATTTTACGGCCATCTACCTTGTCGTCGATACGAAGCATAAGAAAATTGATTATGTGAATGCAGGGCATCCTCCCGCATTGTTCTTCCAGAAGGAGGGAGAGGTGACTCGGCTGGAGACTGTATGTCCGCCCGTGGGGTTATTCGATAAGATCGAGACCACGACGCATACGATTACGTATGAGGGGGAAGGCCACATCGTACTGTATACCGACGGTTTGATGGAGGTCATGGAGGGTACGCAAGAGGAGCAGATCGAATTTTTGGAGCAGACCTTAAGCGGCAGCCATATGCTGGACAAGGATATGATGCAGCGCTTATTTTTTGATGAGGGCCATCCGCAGGAACGGGAGGACGATAAATGTCTCGTATGGATTACACTCAAAGAAGGGGAGGTTAGCGAATGAAAATCAAGAGCAAGTTGATTATCGGATTCAGTTCACTTCTGATCATTACGATGGTGCTGACATTTGCCAGTTATGATCGGCTTCACTATATGAATGCGCAGCTGGAGCATGTATATTCGGACGGTTATTTAAAAGTCAAGGCATCCACAGGAATGCGCGGCGATGTGAACGATATGGCCCGCATACTTACGAATATGGTTCAGGTGAGAAATCAGGACTATATCGTTCAAGAGCGCAACAAGCTGGAGAAAAAGGAGGAATCCGCAAAGCAATATATGCAGCAGCTGCAGGATAGCTTGATAACCGGGGATGAACGTCAAATTATTTCTAGAATTGATGAAGCAAGCCTGGACTTCGAAAGCTATCAGTCTCGGTTGATGACGCTGCTGCTGAATGGGGAGTACGATCGGGCAAATGAGTACCGTATTTCATCGGGACAGGGTATTCAGGATCGCTTGCTGGATACGTTGAATGAGCTGAAGGATTATTTGGATATCCAAATTGAAAATAAAATTAATGAAGCGAACCAGGCCTACGAGAGCTCGATCCAGATTACGATTGCTACAATGGCGTTCGGCCTGCTGCTGGGATTAGCCATTGTGCTTTGGGTGCTGCCAAGCATAACTAAAGGATTAAACATCGTAAACGGCATGATCAAGCATTTCGGAAAGGAACAGTGGGATGAGATAAGAGCTGTTTCCGTGCATTCCAGGGATGAAATCGGCAATGTAGCCCGGGTGTTCCAAGAGCTGACAGAGGATCTTCGGGAAAAACAAGACCTTGAGAAAAAGTTCATGCAGCAGCAGAAGGATTTGACGTGGATCAACTCGAACTTGGCGCGGATCACCGAACTGCTTCACGGCATTAATTCGCTGGAGCAAATTTCGCAAATGTTCATTAATGAATTCACTCCGGTTCTCGGCGGGAATGTCGGTGCCATCTATATCCGGAAGGAAAGCGAAAACCCGGACGAGCTGTATTTGGCAGGCACCTATGCCAAGGACGGGAATCTGAACTCTCCCGCCATGTTCAAAATCGGCGAGGGCCTCATCGGCCAGGTTGCTCTGGATCAGAAGCGAGTTTCGTTGAAGGATACCCCGGCTAATTACTTGTCCGTACGCTCGGCTCTAGGGGAAGCAAAGCCTGCTCACGTGCTTATTTACCCGATTCTATTCGAGGACGAATTGCTGGGGGTCGTCGAGCTGGCCAACCTGGATCAATTTACCCCGCTGGAAGAGGAGCTGCTGTCGGAGCTGACGAATAATTTAGGCGTTGTATTGAATAACGTGAACCGCAGGCTGCGTGTCGAAGAACTCTTGCGTGAATCGCAGGCTCTGACAGAAGAACTGCAGGTTCAATCGGAAGAGCTTCAAACCCAGCAGGAAGAGCTTCGCCGTTCAAATGAAGGCATGGAGAAGCAGACGGCGGCCTTGAAGCGCTCTGAAGAGCTGCTGCAGCGTCAGCAGGAGGAGCTGGAGCATTACAATACCGAGCTCATTGCCAAGACTCGCGCCCTTGAAGAGCAGGTGCAGGAAGTCAAGGAGAAGAATGAGGAAATCGAGAAAACGAAAGACGAGCTAGAGCGCCATGCGTCCCAGCTTGCTGTGACGAGCAAATACAAATCGGAGTTTCTGGCGAATATGTCTCACGAGCTGCGGACTCCTCTGAACAGCCTGCTTATTTTATCACAGCTTCTTTCGGAGAATAAGGACAAGAATTTAACGCCCAAGCAGGTGGAATATGCTCATACCATTCATATGTCAGGCACGGATTTGCTGAAAATGATCGATGAAATTCTCGATTTATCGAAGGTAGATGCGGGCAAGATGGAAGTGAATCAGGAGTATGTCGGTATCGAAGAGCTGGAGAGATTCGTGGAGCACAATTTCCGGCCTGTCGCAGAGAGCAAAGGGATCGGGCTGCGGCTCGAAGTGAGTCCGGAGGTACCGGAGCGCATCATGACCGACGGACATCGGGTAAAGCAAATATTGCGTAATTTGCTCTCTAATGCTTTTAAATTTACGAGTGAGGGAGAAGTCGCGTTCTTGGTCAAGGTGGCTTCCCCGGATGAGCTCCCAAGCTACTTGGAGCGTAATCGCGATTACTTGGCGCTGACGATCAGAGATACCGGGATTGGCGTGCCTAAGGACAAGACGGATCTGATTTTTGAAGCCTTTCAACAGGTGGACGGAACAACGAGCCGCAAGTATGGCGGAACCGGCCTAGGCCTCTCGATCAGCCGAGGGCTATCCGCGCTGCTTGGCGGCGGAATCGGTCTGGAGACCAAGGAAGGGGAGGGCAGCAGTTTTACGCTCTACTTGCCGAAGGAGGCGGGCTCCAAGCTGTTTGGAGCTGCCAGGGAGGCGGCTGCCACTAACGCTGTCGGGACGCAAATGCGTCAGGGAGCTTACGCGCTGCCTGCGCCGGCAGACGAGCATGCTCCGGTACCAAACCCGATTGAGGATGATCGGGAAGCTATTGCAACAGAAGATAAAGTACTGCTTATTATCGAAGACGATATTGTATTTGCCAAAATCCTGCTTGAAATGTCCCGCAATCACGGCTTTAAAGGGCTCGTTGCTATTCAAGGGGACGAGGGACTTCGTCTCGTTCATAAATATTTGCCGGATGCGATCATTCTAGATATTCAGTTGCCCGTTATGGACGGCTGGTCGATTCTTAACGAATTGAAAAGCGATGCCAAGACAAGGCATATTCCTGTGCATGTTATTTCCGTTGTGGATGATGTGAAGCAAGGCTTAATGATGGGAGCGATCGCTTATCTGCGCAAGCCATCCTCAAGAGAGCATCTCGAACGGGCCTTTACCTATATTGAGTCTTATACGGAGAAAAGCCTGAAGCATTTGCTGATCGTCGAAGACGATGAAATTCAGCAGAAGTCGATCATCGAGTTGATTGGTCATGATGATGTAGCGATTACGGCTGTATCCACAGGGGCTGAAGCGCTCGATGAGCTGCGGATGAAGCATTATGATTGCATGGTGCTGGACTTAATGCTGACGGATATGACCGGGTTTGAATTGCTGGATCAAATACGCGATGACGAGAATTTAAATGACCTGCCGATCATTATTTATACAGGCAAGGATTTGGACGCGAAGGAAGAGACCAGGCTGCGCAAGTATGCCGAGTCGATCATTATTAAAGATGTTAAATCACCGGAGCGTCTGCTGGACGAGACGACGCTGTTCCTGCATCGCGTCGAGGCGAATCTGCCGGAGGATAAGCGTAAAATACTGCAGAAGCTGCATAACAAGGAAGAATTGTTCGAAGGCAAGAAAATATTGCTTGTAGACGATGACGTCCGAAACGTATTTGCCCTGTCCAGCGTGCTGGAAAGCTATCGGATGAACGTCGTATATGCCGAGAACGGCAGAGAAGCGATTGAAATCCTAGAAGAACAGGGCGACTTCGACCTTATTCTGATGGATATGATGATGCCGGAAATGGATGGCTATGAAGCGATGCGCCGCATTCGCGAGAAGCCGGAGTTTGCCAAGCTTCCTATTATCGCTTTGACCGCCAAGGCAATGAAAGAGGACCGCTCCAAATGCATTGAGGCGGGTGCCTCCGATTATGTGAAGAAGCCGATCCAAACGGATCAATTACTCTCATTAATGCGCGTTTGGTTGTATTCGTAAGCCGAATATCGGGGTAATAATACTTATAGAGGTAGTAACCTGCATTTAAAAGAGAAAGTGGAGTTGAACTCATGTCATCCAGTGATTTCATAGATTTAGAAGACGATATTCCTTACGAAGATAACCAGTGCGAGCGAGAGGATATCGAAATTGAACTGCTGCTGGAGGGAGTCCATAGGCTCTACGGATACGATTTCCGAAATTATGCCGTTCCCTCCTTGCGCAGAAGAATATGGCACCATGTGCATTCCGAGCATTTGAAGACGATATCCGGCTTGCAGGAGAAAATTTTTCATGACCGGGAATGCTTTGAACGCTTCGTCTACAATTTATCGATTCCCGTGACGGAAATGTTTCGCGATCCTAACCTATTTCGGGTTTTCCGGGAGAAGGTCGTTCCCCTGCTCAGAACCTATCCTTATATTCGAATCTGGCATGCGGGCTGCTCTACAGGGGAAGAGGTATATTCCATGGCTATATTGCTTCATGAGGAAGGTCTCTATGACAAAGCCCGTATCTATGCAACCGATATGAATGACAGATCTTTGCAAATGGCCAAAGAGGGCATCGTCGGTATTCAAAAAATGAAGCAGTATACGAAAAATTACTTGGAGGCGGGCGGAACACGCTCGTTCTCCGAGTACTATACAGCGAAGTACAACTCGGTCATATTCCAGCCTTTTCTGCGCAAGAACATTATTTTTGCCGAACACAACCTGGCCACAGATCGTTCCTTTAACGAATTCAATGTCATTTTTTGTCGAAATGTGATGATTTATTTTGATGAAACGCTGCGAAATCGCGTCCATGCCCTATTTCACGAAAGCTTGAGTCATTTTGGCGTATTGGTGCTTGGAGCTAAGGAATCAATCCATTTTACGGACTTCACGGACAGCTACGAAGCTTTGGATCGTGAAGAGAAAATATATCGAAAGATCAAGTGATCTTTTGACAGTATGATTGGCAGGAGGAATTCATGGGGGTTGAAGAACCGATTCACATTTTGTTGGTAGACGACCGTCCTGAGAACTTAATGGCCTTGGAAGCGGTGCTAGATAGTGAGCAGTATAAGCTCGTGAAGGCCACTTCGGGTCAAGAGGCGCTCAAATATTTGCTCAAGGATAACTTTGCGGTGATTGTGCTTGATGTACAGATGCCGGGAATGGACGGTATTGAGACGGCTAGGCTGATCAAGGCCCGCGATAAGACGAAGGACATTCCGATTATTTTCATTTCAGCGAATAGCAAGGACGCGGAGCATTTGTTCGAAGGCTATTCGGCGGGTGCAATCGATTATATGGTTAAACCGTTTATTCCGCAAATTTTAAAATCGAAAATCGATGGTTTCGTCGATATGTACATCACGAATCAACGTCATAAAACCCAGAGCATGCTGCTGCAGCAGAAGACCCAGGAATTGGAGCGGATCAACTTTGAATTGGTAAAGGCCAAAGAGGCGGCGGAGATTGCCGCAAAGGCCAAAACGGAATTTCTGGCCATGATGAGCCACGAGATCCGCACTCCGATGAACGGCGTCATAGGCATGATTGATTTGCTGTTGGAAACCGAACTGCAGGATGAACAGAAGGAATATGCGGAGATCATCCGTAATAGCGCCAACACATTAGTGACCATCATTAACGATATTCTTGACTTCACCAAGATGGAATCCGGCAAGATGGAACTGGAGGAAAGTCCATTTGAGCTGCGGGCTGGAATACAAGAGGTATTAAACCTGTTCTCTATGGATGCGAGCCGCAAGGGCCTGGAGCTTGTATATTTCATGGATGACCGTATTCCGCAAGTTCTCTACGGGGACATGGGACGATTACGTCAAGTGCTGATTAACCTGATTGCCAACGCGATTAAATTTACCGATCAGGGCGGTATTTATTTAGTCGTATCCGCCAGCGAGTCCAAGGATGAGCAGGATATTCTCATGCTGGAATTCACGGTAAAAGATACAGGGATCGGCATTGCTCCCGATAAAGTAGACAAGCTGTTCAAGCCGTTCTCCCAATTGGATTCGTCCATGACGAGAAAATACGGCGGAACCGGCCTGGGCCTTGCGATTTGCCAGACGCTGGTGCAGCTGATGGGCGGCAACATCCGGGTTGAGCCGCAGGAGGAAAAGGGGGCTACCTTTACCTTTTCTGTTCAGGTGCGCAAATGTGGAGAAGAGGACGAAGCGCCGCACTATTGCCCAGGCTTTTCGGCAGAAGGCCAATCCTTGCATGCCGATCGGATGCTCGTGGTCGATGATCATCCAATCAATCAGCGTCTTATGGTCAGTATGCTGAATAAGCTGGGATATGAAGCCAGTGTAGCCGAGGATGGGGCCCAGGCTGTTCAGATGGCATTAGATGGAGAAGGCTACTCCTTTATTTTCATGGATTTGCAGATGCCCGTCATGGACGGGCTCGAGGCTACAAGGCGGATTCGCGAAGACCAGCATTCGGAGCAGTCTCCGGTCATTATCGCGATGACGGCGAATGTAATGGAGGGCGTGAAGAGCAAATGCCTAAAAGCGGGAATGAATGATTATATCAGCAAGCCGGTGAAGCTGAGCTCCGTCAAAAAAATGATCGCGAAGTACAGCGGCGGGACAGTCCGTGGGCCGATGAAGCAGCTCCGAGAAACGTATCAAGAGAGTGTAGTTGATTCATAAGCAGTTCGTTTGGGTTATGAATAGAGAAAACATTTTTCAGGAGAGAGTGTCTATGAATACAAATAAAAATGATAAGTTTTCAGCTACGTCACAATTGGAGAATGGCACTTGCACGGTGTACTTACGAGGAGAACTGGATTTATCTGTAGCTCCGGATTTTCGCCAGGTGATGGAACCGCTCGTCGGAGACGAGGCGCTGCATTTGGTTATCAACATGAAAGACTTGAAATATATCGATAGTACGGGTATCGGAATTCTGTTGTCTATCTTAAAAGCAAGACATGGCATGAAGGCCGAGTTCCTGGTGGAGGAAGTGCCGGATCAAATTCAGAAGCTGTTTGACATGACCGGGATTGCCAAGTTTTTTGCCGCACAAGAGAATTCCCAATAGGAAAGGATCGAAGTAAGAATGAAAGACGAAGTTCAGAGAGTGGTAATTAGTTTGCCAGCGACTGCGGATTACGTGGATATCGTCAGGTTGAATCTTTATGGCGTGGCCTCCAAAATCGGATTTTCCTATGAAGAGATCGAGGATATGAAGGTCGCAGTGTCGGAGGCCTGTAACAACTCTGTGTTGTATGCGTACAAGCAAAAGCCAGGAATAATGGAAGTGACCTTTGAAGTGCTCGAGGATGCACTATCGATTACGGTGAAGGATGAAGGGGAGAGCTTTGATTCTTGGGGCAAGACAGCAGATCGGGCATCGTTACATGATAAGGAATTGAGCGAAGCTCAAATTGGCGGACTCGGCTTTTATTTAATGGAGGCGCTTATGGATGACGTAAGCGTAGAGAGCGTTGCCGGACAAGGGACTAAGGTTGTTCTGACTCGCCGGCTCGTTAAGAGCGAGGAGAAAGTATGAGCGACAAATTGACTCCCCCCGAGTCTTTGAATGAATCAACCAGCCTGATCTGGAAATATCAGCAGACGAAAGACAATGAGATTGCAACAGTTCTCATCCAGAAATATGAGCCGATGGTCAAGATGGCCGCAGGTAAAATTGCCCGCAACCGTCCTGATTTATACGAGGACTTGTATCAGGTGGGCCAAATGGCATTGATTCGGTTGCTGCAGCAGTACGATATTGAACTCGGCATCCCATTTGAGCCTTACGCCATGAAAAGCATGATCGGGCACATGAAGAACTTCCTGAGGGACAAGTCCTGGTATATCCAGGTGCCGCGCCGTATCAAAGAGAAGGGAGCTCTTGTTCAGCAGGCCATCGATGAATTGACAGTGAAATTGGAACGTTCCCCCGACGTGAAAGAAATCGCCGAATATTTGGATCTTTCGGTGGAGGAAACGGTCGAAGTACTCGCTGGACGGGAATGTTACCACTATGTATCTCTCGATTCTCCGCTATCTCAGGATGAGAGTGCGGCGACGCTTGGTGAATTGATCAGTTCCGAAGCTAACGACTATGATACCGTAGAGAAGCGAATGGATCTGCAGAAAGCGCTTAGCCAGTTAAAGGAACAAGAGCAGCAGGTTCTGCTGCTGGCCTTCCAGGAGGGACAGTCTCAGCGTGCAATCGCTCAGCAGCTAGGGGTGTCGCAAATGAGCGTTTCCCGGATCCAAAAACGAGCGACCGAGAAGCTGAAGCAGATTATGTCAAACTCCAACTTATACTAAGCGTTTGAGGATCATTTTGAATTTACATGGCAAAAGGCACGCTTTCTTCCGAGAGGAACAGCGTGTCTTTTCGATGAGAGGGGGACGAAGCTTGAATCTCGACAATCTAGGACGCTGCATTACGACCGAGCAAGGATGGAGCTGGCATGATCTTGAAATCAATAGTTGGGATGATTCAGTGCTTCATGAGCTCCGTCAGGATGTCCCCGACACAGAGGAATGGCTGGAAATTATACCTTCTGTAGAAGCGAATTATTTATCAGTACGGTTTCCTGACGGAAAGAATCCGATCGTATTTGGTTCGCTCATCTTTTCCGTAGAGGAGGAAATGCAGGAAATTAAGGATTGCGTTCATATCCACTTTTTTGTAAACAAAGACCGCTTCATTACGCTTAATCTGGATACTCATACCCGGGAAAGAATGCATACGCATGAAAAGATGGTGATGATGCATGCCTGCAAGCTGCCGATTGAGGGGATGTTCGTCTTAACCCGCACGATACTGCACTATATCCACATTGGCATGGATCGATTTGAACAGAATTTGCGTAAAGTAGAAGAAATGATGAAGAAACATAACAAGAAGCATTTAATGGATCAAATTTTGAGTTCGCGGTTTGAACTGTTATACTGGTCCAATTTATTTATCCCTTTCCAGGAAATCGTGACGGCTGCACGAGAAGCCTATTCAGGGGAAGAACTGGAGCATAGCGTCTATTTCAGGCGGCTGGTCTTCCGCACGGAACGAATGAGCGTACTGTTCAAGCATTATGAAAAGGAGATCGACACGCTAATTTCGATTGATGAGGCCGTCTCCGCTTTTCGAGGTAATGATATTATGAAGACGCTGACGATTTTGACGGCTATTTTTACCCCAGCCACGGTGATCGGGGCGATTTGGGGCATGAATTTCGATTTTCTGCCCTGGGTCAAGACAGGAATTACCGGCTTCCTGATTATTAGCGCAATTACGATTTTCAGCACGTTGGCTTTTTATCTATGGATGAATATGAAGGGATGGACGGGAGATTTGCTGCAGGTGGACAAGAAGGATTCGCATTTGTAGGGGATTGGACGAAACAAGAACCTGGCGCTGGAAGGGCAGCAGCAGGTTCTTTGGTTTGCGGGTTATTATCTTGCTACTTGCTGAGGCTATTGTTCAGGATCGGGTGTCAGTCCCTGCGCTTCATCTTCGCTATTGGTGGACATTTCGTCCATATCTTCGCCAAGCTGCTTTAAATCCTCCATATCATTGACCATGGAACCGTTCTCGGCCTCCTGGATGCTCTTATGCTCGGGATATTCGCCTTCACGCGCTTCCCTGATTTGCTTCTTCACATAGTTTTCCTGCTCTTGCTCTGCATTGATTCGAGCCATCCTTATCATCTCCTCCTCGTAATAGGGCATTGTCCCTAGTACACAGTGTGCCGTTATGGCTTGGATTTAATGTAATCCTGAAGCTCTTTAATGTAATCGCCGACCATCGGGACGTCCACAAACAGACTCAGAATCCAGCCGAGCAGACCCAGGACGACAAAGGTTCCCACGCTCAGGCCAAGCCCGCGCGACATGCCGGCCATAAAATTGGTAAGTATTCTTTTTTTTGGGCTGGTATAGTTTTCCAAAATATCTTTGAACTCCGCCTTTTCCAGCAAATCCGCAATATAATCCAGTCTTCCATTTAAACGCTTGACTTCGTGGCGTAATTCAAAGGGATGCTCTTGCGGATCCATAGGTTGAGTACGCGCCATGACGATCCCTCCTCGAAAATGGTATTGAATAGGCTTCAGCGGGATGAAATACAAGTAGCCAGCTCTGAGAGCTGGCTACTTCAGGGGACAGCCCCATTATTGCTTGGCTTCGTTGATCACGTCATCGGAGGCGCGTTTCACATCTTCGGCTACGTCGGCGGAAGCTTCTTTTGCGCTGTTAAAAATGGTTCCGGCGCTAGCTCCAACCGTTTTGGCCAAATCCGTTGTTTTCTCGCTGACGTTTTTAGCGAGATCAGTCGCTTTCTCGCCTACTACAGTAGCGACCTCCTTCGATTTATCCGTAGCTGCGCTCAGCTTTTCGGATAAGTCGCTGCGCAGCTCGCGCCCCGGTTTTGGTGCGTATAGAAGAGCGGCAGCCGCTCCTAGCAATGCGCCGATAATGATGCCTTTGGTAAACGTAGAACCGCTTTGAACCGGATGTTCCATTTCTTCTTTATTCATGTTCGATCGCTCCTTATATATCATTTGTAGTGATTGACCAGAAATTGTCCTGCTTACTTCCTATATAAACGTTAGAAGAAGGAGTGAAACAAAGAATCCGCCCGCTGGCATTCTCAAAAAAAAGCGGTGGAGCTCAATGATTTGGTACGGGCAAAGACATTGTACTATACTGTAATGGCATAGGTTCACGAAAGGGGAGAATAAGAGCGATGGACAGCTTAAGAGATACATTATTGATTCAGGAATATCGCGGAGGCATTCTGGAGTGCAGTCATCGCGGATATATATGCGTGGTAAATGAAGAAGGCCATATATTGATGCATGCCGGCGATCCTCATGCCCAAGTGTTTACCCGCTCTGCTGCCAAACCTTTTCAAGCCATTCCGGGAATCCGGGCTGGTATTCAGGAAGCTTACCATCTAACCGAAGCCGAGGTAGCCGTAATGACTGCTTCGCATCGTTCGGAGGATGTTCATATTGAGGTACTGGAGTCGCTGCTCTCCAAGATCGGCGTAAAGGAGGAGGGGCTGGTGTGCGCCCCGAGTTTGCCGCTGGATGCGAAGTCCAGGGAAGCGCTCCTTCGATCAGGGGGAGAGCGGCGCAGATTATATCATAACTGTTCAGGGAAGCATCTAGGGGTACTGGCATATTGCCAAATGAAGGGCTTCGATTTGGAAGGCTATCATGAGCCGAGCCATCCCGCTCAGCAGGAGATTGTCGAAACTTTGGCTTCTCTTGCCAATATTGCGGCGGAGCACATTGGCCGGGGGATCGATGGCTGCGGTTTTCCCGTATTCGCATTGCCCTTATCGGCGCTGGCTACGGCTTATATGAAGCTGGCTTGCCCGGATCTCATCAAGGACGTGCGAACGGCAGAAGCCGTACGACAGATCACGCATGCGATGAATGCACGCCCGGAGCTTGTCGGAGGGAGCGGCCGCATTGACTCCATGCTGCTGGAAGACAACAACATCATCGCCAAGGGCGGCTTTAAAGGCGTATATTGCTTTAGCCTGAAACGGGAACGGCTTGGTATTGCTTTTAAAGTATCGGATGGCTCGGAAGAAGAATGGGGAAGAATCGTCCTTGAAATATTGCAGCAGCTTCAATATGGGAACGAAGAGCTGATATTCAAGCTCCAGGAACAGTTTCCGGCCCGCATCCTGAATGATGAAGGGAACATCGTCGGACATACGGAGGCTGTGTTTACACTCGCAAATTAGGCGGACTGCTCCAAGCTTTAAGCTCTTTTAGAGATGGACTTTGATTAGCGGTTTTGTGTAAAGGGTAAGAAATACTCAAATCCACCCTACAAAACAATGAATCCGAGTATTGATCTTGATAGAGAGCGAGGAGGATAACGATGATCAAAGTGGTCACCGCTGAGGAGCGCCATACTTCGGACAAAGGTGCAATTCATAGTGAATTCAGCTTCTCCTTTTCCGATTATGATGATCCGAGCAATGCTCATTTCGGTTGTTTGCTTGCTTTAAATGACAACGTTGTTCAGCCTGGTCAAGGACTTGCCCCTCATCCGCACCATGATTTGGAGATTGTCACTTACGTAGTATCCGGTACGCTGCGGCATGAGGATGATCTTGGAAATACGCAGGATCTGACGGCAGGGAGTGTACAGGTGATGAGCGCCGGGGCCGGTATCCGCCATTCCGAGAGTAATCCTTCGGTAACAGAGCCCGTCCGTTTTATTCAAATGTGGTTCCTGCCCGCCGAGAGAAATTTGAAGCCTGCCTGGGATAGCCGGTGGTTCCCTTGGCAGGAACGCGAAGGGCTATTGAAGCCTATTGTGGCTTCGGGGCCTCACGTCGATTGTCTGCCCATAAATCAGGATGTTCAGCTGTTTATTCCAAAATTGATGACAGGAGAAGAGCTTTCCATCCCTTCCCGGGGAGAACGCCGAACGCATTTATTCATGCTCTCCGGTCACATCGACTTGCAGTGCGGCAAACAAAAGTTCCCGCTGCGGCCAGGCGATGCAGCCAGAATAAGGAATGCCGAGGAATTGACCGTTCGCAGCACCGGTAGCGGAGAAGCGGCCGAATTTATACTGATTGATCTGCCCTAGACAGCCATAGGGTTGTGAGTGTATTGTCCTGAATTGAAGAATTCCCGGCCTGCGGATCGCTAAAAAATAAAGAGAGTCCAATATTCCCGCGTACCATTTTGATGCGAAGCGGGATTTGGACTCTTTTCTTGTTCCGGCAAGCGCCGGCTTTAGTTTGTCAATACTAAGAGAGGAAGCTAATTGCTTCTAAGTTGGCCGAGTTCTTTAGCAAGTGCCTCCACCTCTGAGATGCTCAGGCGCTCCTTGCTCATTACGATATCATAAACCTCCAGAATGTCGTCGTAACGATCCACGTGAAATGCCGAAGCCGACATAGCAGCACCGGTCGCCATTCTTAATTTCGTTTTAATCGCTTCGATCATATATTCCACGTTTTCCTGGGTTTTTTGAGTTAAATCTACCATGATCCTTTCATCCTCTCTATTATGTGCTCGTTCTCGCCTCATTGTATTGTATCATGACAGCCCATCCTGTTCTATGTTTTGCGGCGAATGCCCGGTTAGGGTACAATCAAAATACGTTAATACAGGGGGGATGAAGATGAAGTTAAAGGGTGGGGGGCTTCATAATGATTCTGCCTTTAGCCAAAGGAAGCTGACTGGCAAGGAGCTACCGCTGTTTATGCATAGCATTCGCCAGAAGCATCCATTAGACCATGTTACTTTTTTATGCATCGGGACAGATCGCTCCACGGGAGATTCGCTAGGCCCTATTGTCGGCACCCGTCTGGAGGAGCTCGGCTTCCCTTCGGTCGTAGGCTCGCTTCAGCATCCCTGCGATGCCGATAATTTGGTGTTTCGCATGAGTGCTATTCCCAAGGATCATGTCATTTTAGCGATTGACGCTTGCTTGGGCGTTCCGGCTTCGGTGGGCTCTTATATCGTATCGGGAAAACCGCTGATCCCGGCGCAATCCGTCGGCGGTGGATTGCCGGAGGCCGGCCATTACAGCATTGCGGGCGTGGTGAATGTGAATGGCCCAAAGCCTTATTGGACGCTCGGAATGACTTCTTTGTACCGGGTCATGCAAATGGCGGATGAAATCGTGCGTGCCGTAGAAGAAGGATTTCAGCGTCAATAGGCGGAGACAGGCCTGAGTATGCCTGGATATCATGGACAACGGCGTTTCAGAAGAGCAAAAATGGCTTAATTATATATATTCAATACATAGACAAGAAAGAAGGATGAATGATGGAAAAGCTAACGATAAGCGGAACGACGATCGCATATGAGGACCAGGGCAAGGGAGACGTTTTAGTGCTTTTACACGGTTTTTGCGGCAGTTCGGCTTACTGGGAACAAGTGATGCCGCTGTTGTCCGAGCATTACCGCGTCATCGCACCCGATCTGCGGGGGCATGGTTTATCTGACGCACCGCTTGGCGCCTATACGATCGAGCAAATGGCTGATGATGTGGCCGGCCTGTTGAAGGAATTGTCGGTTGATAAATACACATTGCTGGGACATTCGATGGGCGGATATGTCACATTATCTCTAGCCCAGCGTTATGCGAACCATCTTAACGGGTTTGGCCTGATTCATTCAACGGCCCATCCGGACAGTGAGGAAGCCAGGGAGAAGAGACTTCAGGCGGTATCGGTTATTGGCACCGAGGGAATTACACCGTTCGTTGATGGGCTAATTCCTGGGTTATTTGCTCCTGCGAATGCCGTCTCGCATGAAGCTGCCCTGGATCGTGCAAAAGAAATAGGCTATAAGACACCCCCGCAGGGAGCCTCCGGCGCAGCACTAGCCATGCGTGAACGAATTGACCGCAGGGACGTTCTTTCATCCACGACATTGCCCGTACTGCTGGTGGCGGGAGAGAATGACAAGCTCATCCCGATTGAACGGACATTTACGACGGAAGGCAGCAATGTTACGAAGGCCGTCATTAAAGGGGCTGGTCATATGAGCATGTACGAGGCTCCTGAACAGCTGGCTGTCGTTATTAACGACTTTTTGCGTCATATTCATGAAGCGAAGGAATAAGGCTCTCAGTGAGCTCAGATTTCTATGCTGATAACCGGACGTCTCTGGCAGACCTCCGGTTTATTTGTGTATGAATATACGTATACATTGCCGCTGTATTGGCGAATCCTTCAGAGTAGGGCGTGATTGTAAAGAGGACTGGAAGCAAAGGTGTTGATTTAAGCGGAGGAAGTGGAAATCAAGGTTGAAATCATATAAAATCTGACTCTATACACGTGCATTCATCAACAATAGGATGGGAAGAGGGGGCTTGGCATGTTAAGAAAAGATTACCTCGTTCGGGCCATTGAGGAGATAACGGAGGCGCTGGGAGCTATTTTTGGCTTAAAGCAGCAGAAAAAGCATCCTGAAGCCCTGCAGGAGCTTGAAGAGCTGTACAGAACCCAGTTTCGCCTAAACTCTTTGCTGCTGGGGACGTTGTCGCCCAAGGATATTACAGAATTATTTCGCAGTGGCAGAATCATAGAAGCGGATAAACTACAAACTCTGGCCAGGCTGCTGCGAGAGGAAGGGGACTTATTCCTGGATAACGGTCAAGTGAATGAGGGCCGGGTGAGGCAGCAGAAGGCTCTTCAATTATTTCTTGTGGCCAGGCAGCATGGCGCGGATCGCGCTTTGTGGGGGCTGGATGAGGAAATTTTCAGTCTCCTGGCCAAGCTCAAAGGCTACCCCCTTAATCCGGATGCAGAGCGGCTGGTATTTCATTTTACCGAGGAGAAGGGCAAATATGATCTGGCCGAAAATGCGCTGTACCGCCTGATCGATCAGCATGCGATGGATGTGCACGAAGGAATTGCTTTTTATGAACGCTTGTCAGACGTGGATCCGCGTGAGCTGGAGGAAGGCGGACTGTCAGCAGCCGAGGTGCAGGAGGGGCTTGTTGAACTGCGCAATCGCTTGTAAAATAACTTAATTAGCCATTAGGCAGGAACCATTATTTGAAAAGCGAAAGAGAGTTGTCTAACTATGGAGTCTTTGCGGAATCTTGTCCATCAACTGGCGGAAGAGGGTACCATGATCTCCGCTACGCTCAGTCAGCGCCGCAAAGCGGGCGATACCAGCTATACTAAAGTGGTAGTGAAACCCGTGGAACTGAAGAAGAGCCTTCATTATCAGCTGGCGTATCATTATGCCAATAAGGTAACCCATGAGAATATTGAAGCTTCTTTCATCGAGGAGCGGATAATGGCTCTGTTCGAAGATACGTTCCGGCAGGGTCTGTTTTGTGCCGTTGATGCCGACTATCAAGTCCTGATCAGCAAGAAATACAAAGTATCGATTTTAAAGAAGTCTCCATCCAAGAAGCCAGGTGCGCTGTCGCATAACCGGCAAAAGCAATACATTCTGGAAGAAGGAACTCCGGTACCGTTCCTAGTGGAGCTCGGCATCATGAATGCGGATGGAAAAGTGTTCGCCAAAAAATACGATAAGTTTCGGCAGATCAATCGCTTCCTGGAAATGGTGCAGGATGTCATCCCCTACCTTCCAGAGGATCGCCCGCTAACCATCGTGGATTTCGGCTGCGGCAAATCGTATCTGACGTTTGCGCTGTATCACTATTTGTCCGTCCAACAGCGCAGGGAGCTGAACGTCGTCGGGCTTGACCTGAAGGCAGACGTTATCGAGCACTGCGGGACATTGGCACAGAATTTGCATTATAATCAATTGCGCTTCCTCGTTGGCGATATCGCTGATTATAACGAGCTAAGTCAAGTGGACATGGTCGTGACCTTGCATGCTTGCGATACTGCGACAGATGCTGCGCTGGAGAAGGCGGTACGCTGGGAAGCTTCCGTCATTCTGTCCGTACCGTGCTGTCAGCATGAGCTGTTCAATCAGGTGAATAGCCCTGTGCTTGAACCGCTGCTGTCGCACGGGATCCTTAAGGAGCGCTTCTCGGCGCTGGCTACGGATGCCATCCGGGCGAAGCTGCTGGATTTGCTCGGCTATAAGACGCAGCTGCTTGAGTTCATCGATATGGAGCATACGCCGAAGAACATTTTGATTCGGGCTGTGAAATCGTCCAGTGCCGATACCGAACGGCTGTGGCGGGAGTATACCGCTTTTCGCGACTTTCTGAGTGCAGACCCTTACCTGGAGAGAGCCTGCCGGGATTTGCTGCCCCAGAAGGATCAGGACTAAGCGACCGGGAAAGAGGCCCAGCTTCAGGCGGCAGGTTAAGGCCGAACACCAAAACATAACAGAGTGACAATAAATGTCGCGGCATAACGATTTTACGGCATAACGATTTAACGGATAAGAGCAACATCAAGAAACAGTATTATACAGCACAAGACTGCACAAGCAGCAATTAACAGCATACTTTTCGCACCGGGCGCAGCTCCCAGCGCGCGGTGTTTTGCTGCATGACGGCGGTCGGTCGACTACAGACTGCTTCAGCTTCGTGGTTTGAAGTAGTTTTTGGAGGTCAACACTTAAGGTGTTGGCCTTTTTTTTAGGATAAACTACGGCGACGTACCTATTTGTACCAGAAGAAAAAATATAACGGTATTTTCTGTATTAAAATGGGCGGTTTGTCACTGGATATAAAATTAACTGGATTTAATGTATTTAGAATTAAACTTTAGGGTTAGTCAGGCGAAAAGCTATGTTTTAGATACACGAAATGAAGCTAATTCGCGAAATCGACCCGTTGCAGTATAAATAGATACATGAAATCCACTTGTATTTAGATTGAGTATTGTTCAAGGGTGCTGTTAGGCGCTTTCGTGTAGAAATAGCTATTGCGTGAGGCGGAATAGGGCTTCAAATCGATGAAGAAAAGGAGCGGCATGCGCGAAATGATCGAGAGATGGCCAGGCGACAGCGATGCAGGGGCTTTGTCAGCGATATTTGCGGCTTTCGCTTGTACAATCGCCGGGAGCGTCGCTTGCTTGAGCGGCGGATTATATTTTATCGATACTATGGCGGCTTTGGTGCTTATGTCATTGGGCATTGCGGTGACAGCTGCAGTGGTATTTGGGAGAACGGTGAGTGGACGGTGGATGGGCCGGAGTCGGAGTCGGAGCCTCTTGAACGGCAAAAGTCAGCCCATCATAACGGCTCAGCTAGCGCTAGGCCTCGTTCTCAGCGGGCCGTTCATCATAGCCTCGTTGTATGCAGCTCATCTTGCCGCCGGCCCTTTGTCCCAGCAGGCTAACGGCGAGACCGTGCTTGCTTGGAGTTTTTATGGCTGCTTTGGGTTATTTATCTATTACGCCGGCTGCAGCGTGAGAGGCAGGAAAGCACTTGCGGCAGGCTGGGGCTTTCTTGGGCTGCTGCTCGGTGTAACGGCTCTCGCAGCGGTGTATGGGCTCTTTCCGTACCCTGCGGCCATTTTTCGAACGGAGCAGGCAGAATTATCGGCTTACGGTGCACGCTTAGGCGGACTGCTGCAATATCCAAATACCTTTGGAGCAGTGATGGGGGTCTTTTTTCTGGAGCGGTTGATGTCCCTGGCCCGGATGTCGGCTGCAGACTTCACCCGCCAGCGCGGATGGAGAGGGTATGCTGCTGCATGCTGCGCCTTTATTTATGTTCTGTGCCTGCTGCTCACGGAATCGCGGGGAGCTTGCATAGCTGTTGCCGCTGCCGGGCTGGCCGGTTTATGCCAGCTTC
Organism: Paenibacillus lentus; assembly: GCF_042714055.1. GTDB lineage: Bacteria > Bacillota > Bacilli > Paenibacillales > Paenibacillaceae > Fontibacillus > Fontibacillus lentus_A. The sequence continues at coordinate 17,858 of NZ_JBHGVC010000019.1, read as the reverse complement.
GGGGTGCTGACCGTTCTCGTTACGTGGGTCAAAGCGGAGCGCTGCTCCTCTGTGGATCAGTTGCTGCTTGGCAGCTATCCTCAGCATCGCTCGCTCCATCATTGCTTCCTGGGCTGTTCCTGCTGGCAGCGACCGGAGGCACAGCCATGATCACCGCAAGACATATTGCCGGGCGGGGAACCCGGTGGCTTGCCGCCGTCAGCATTCTGCTGGCGGCAGGGCATTTTTGGTTATGGCTGGGCCATGGCCTGCCTGAACGGGCCGGCTCGTTGGCCACGGCTTCTGCCCGCATTCTTATGTACCGCGATGCTTGGAGCTTGTTTATCAACTCCCCATGGCTGGGGCAAGGGGGCAGGACATGGGAGATCATGTTCAGGGCGGTACAGAGTTCTGCTTACGTGGGAGGGGAAATCCATAGCGGCTATATGAATATCGTGTTGGATATCGGGCTGGCCGGACTGGCTGCCGTGCTGCTCTGGCTTACAGCCGCAGGGGTTACACTGGTTCGCATGAGGAGCATAATGTGGCCTTCCTATCTCGTAATACTTCTGCATAGCGCTGTCGATTTTAGTTTGAGCTATGGCCTAACGTGGCTGTTACTGATTTGGATGGCTTGCTCCGGCATCTCGCGTCTGTCGGCTGTTTCCGTCCATTCTACGCAGTCTGATCCCATACAGACTATGCCGATGGCTCGGTTCACACGCATACAGTTCGTACATTCCGCACAGCTTGATCGGCCTCCCCATTTCACACAGCCCCAGATCACAGAGCTAGCTTGGCCAATGGCTCGTCACCTGCGATACAGCGGTACTCTTATAGTTATGACCCTGTTGCTGCTTGTGAGTCTGTCGGGAGTACGGCAGGCCGTTAGCCTGGCACGGGAACGGCAGGCGTTGACGGCAGCAGCTTTGGGCCGAGCTGAACAGGCTGTGGAATTGTTTGAGCAATCGCTAGCCATATATCCCGCCCGATCCTCGGCTCGGCTGCATTTGGCCGGGTTGTCCAATCCTGATGGACGAGCGAAGGTGTTGCGGCAGGGATTAGCCTACGACCGGGCCGATCCCGAGCTATGGAGCGCCTTGGGGCGGGCGCTTTCCGGCTCGCGGCCGATGGAGGCCGTTTCTGCCTGGGAGCATGCCGTTAAGCTCGATCCTTACAGCAGGAAGAGACAGACGGAGGTGCTAAGCCATCTTGCCTCTCTCGCTCGCCAACTGAAGCGGGATCAGCGCCCTAAGGAAGCTATGGCTGCAGCTTTGTCCGGGTACAAGCTGTACACTCGCTACGAGGAGCTTGCCAAGCGGCTCGCTAATGCAACGACCCTGCGCAATGATCGACGCTTCATTGTGACTGAAGAGGCGAAAGATCGGGGCCGTGAGCTGGGAGAGTACGTATTTCGCTACTCTCCCGATCATAGTTAGCCGCCGAAAGCAGCTCGGAACGCTTGGCATAATGCCTCGCGATCAAGGCTCCACAGCTCGGCGAGCTCTGGGCTCACTTCGTCATCCCACCAGTCCGCAAGCAGCTTGCGGTTGCTGCTGTTTTCGCCGATCCAGAGCAAATTGGCAATCACTTTTTTGTAGTAAAGCGCCTCACCTTCTTTGAGCTGATCTTCGGGAATATATACGCCGAGCCGTTTGATGGTTCGGTAAAGTTCCTTGCTGCATCCCCGGCGGATTTTGCGCGGCGTTGGGAGGGCGGCTTGGTGCTTGCCGTGCATTTTGTTCAGAATGATCGCCTCCTTTGTAACAGCATATGCGTACCGATTCGGGCGGGACACTGCAGAGATGGCCTTCCCGCGTTAAACGTGCTCTAACTAGAAGGCATGTCTTAGGCTATGTTAGAATAGATTGGTAGTAAGACGATTTTGAGGAGAGGACGAGTCGTGGAGTGGTTGTCAAATGTGGTCGGAGCATTGTTTGAATGGATACAGCAGCTAGGGTACTTCGGTATTATGCTAGGGCTGATGATCGAGGTCATACCGAGTGAGATCGTGCTTGCCTTCGGGGGCTATCTCGTATATACGGAGCGAATCAGCTTTATTGGAGCGGTTGTATTCGGCGTGATCGGCGGCGTGATAGCCCAGTTATTCGTGTACTGGATCGGGCGATACGGGGGACGGCCGATTTTGGAGCGATTCGGCAAGTATATTTTGATCCAAAAAAAGCATATCGACTTATCCGAGGCCTGGTTTTTGAAATACGGATCAGGGGTTATTTTTACCGCACGCTTCATTCCGGTAGTCAGACATGCCATTTCGATCCCGGCAGGCATGGCCAAGATGCCTGTGAGCAAATTTCTATGGCTGACCACTCTTGCTGTCATTCCATGGTCGGTGCTGTTTGTCTACCTAGGCATGGTGCTTGGAGAACAGTGGCAAGCTATCGATGAGAAGGCAGGCCCGTATATTATGCCGATACTGCTCGTTGCCCTCGCCCTGCTGATTGGGTATTTTATCGTGAAGTGGTATGGATCGAACAAGAGGAAAGGGGAGGCTTAATATGAGTATAAATTTAAGTCATAAATTGGGTAAGGGTATCTCGCCGCAGCAATTTATGGAGGGGATGCAGCGTAATAAAGAAGCGTTCCAGTCCGGCTATGATGGCTTTAGCTGGGTGAACGAGGAGGATCGGGAATTTTTCGAGAGCTTGAAGAATCGGGATGATTTGCGAGTTTGGATCCTTGCCGCTGATTGGTGTGGCGATGTCATTCGTAGTGTTCCTGTTATTTTTCGGGCGCTTGAGACGGCGGGCATCGAGCCGGAAATCCTCATTGTGGAGGAGCATCAGGATGTTATGGATCACTTCTTAACGATGGGGGGCCGTGCCGTTCCGATTGTGATCGTAGCGGATACGGGAGGCCATGTTCTTGGTCACTGGGGCCCGCGCCCGGCGGACGTGCAGAAAATCATGATCCAATTCAAGCAGGACAACCCGGATCGCGAAGCTCCGGACTACGAAGAGAAAATTGCTGTAATCCGTAAGCAAATGGCCCGGAAATATGATGAAGGAGCGGGAGTAAACGGCAAGGTTGTATCCGAACTGCGCGCGCTGCTCTCGAAATTTTAACATGCTGAACATCGAGACATTTTCATTAGGACCACTGCAGACCAATGCTTATCTGATTCGCGGGGAAGATGAGGGCAAGGCTATCATCATCGATCCGGGAATGAACCCTGCTCCATTGATTCGCAGAATCGAGGGGCTTGAGATCGAAGCGATCCTGCTGACCCACGCCCACTTCGATCACATCGGGGGAGTCGATGAAATCCGCCGTTTGAAGAAGTGCCCGGTGTATTTGCACCGGATAGAGAGCGACTGGCTGACGACGCCTGCGCTTAACGGTTCCCTTCGTTGGGCGGAAGTATCGCCGCCTATTCAGAGCAATCCGGCAGAGTACGAGCTTGATGAAGGACAGAAACTGAAATTGATCGGCCATGAGTTTACCGTTTACCACACTCCGGGTCATTCCCCGGGAAGCGTCAGCTTCCTGTGCGAAAACGATCTTTTTTCGGGAGACGTATTATTTCGGATGAGCGTGGGACGCACGGATTTGCCGGGCGGCCGGGAGGCTGATCTGTATAATTCCATTCGCGGAAAATTATATCGTTTGTCGGATGAGGTTGTCGTATACCCTGGTCATGGGCCAAAAACGACGATAGGATTCGAAAAAGCCAATAATCCGTACGTTTCCTGACCAGGAGATGCGATTTAGTGAGAATTTGCTACAAAAAGTACAAAAATACTAGACAAAACTACATTCCTTTGCTAGGATGTATATTAATTAAATGTTTGTAACCTTTGCGAAGCACGCAAGCTGTGGAATAATCCCGGTTTGCGTTCTTTTTTTGTCTTTTTTCGGATTTCCGGGATAGCTGCAGGAGAGCAGGCGAGTCGGCAGGATCAGGAAGGAGAGGGCAATGTGAAGCGTAGCGTATCTTATGTTACGGATGAAGGCTCTGGCCATCATTTAGGAAGAAATCGAGAACATGTAATGATTGCGGAGGCTTCATTAACTGATATTTCCCCTAGTTGGCGCCAGATTGTCATGTCTTCAGGCTTGATAAATCAGCCCTGGCATCATAAGCTGGGGCAAATACGCAAAGAATTATATAAATAAGTGTGCTCGCAGAGCTGAAATGAGTGATATTGCGTTCCCTCTTTCGGCTCTATTTTTTTTGAAATCACTTTTTTAAACTTATCATTGAACGAATTCGGCTTACTGGTCGTATTATAGATGCTATGGACAAAGGGGTGACGCGATGCCGCAAGAGAGGGAATGGATCAAACTAGCTAAACAAGGCGATGCCGCCGCTCTCGCTTCACTAATAAGACATCATTATTCTTATGTGTACAAATACTTGGTGAAGGTGACCATGGAGCCCAAAACAGCCGAGGATTTAACTCAGGATACGATGCTGAAATGTATGGAGAATATACAAAAATACGATGGCTCCTCTGCTTTTTCCTCATGGTTGATGACGATTGCAACTCGGTTATTCATCGACGTAACCCGACGCCGGAAGAGGGAACGACAATGGCTGGTGCAGGATGCGAACACTAGTAGGCTGAAATGGCATTTTGAAGCCAATCAGGAAGAGTGGAGCGATTTGCTGGAGCTGCTGTTTCAGCTCTCTCCCGATCACCGGATTGCGATTCTACTGAAGCATTATTACGGGTACAGCTATGATGAGATTGGAAGTATGCTGAATATCCCTGCAGGTACGGTTAAATCCCGTGTCGCTTATGGATTGCGCGAATTGCGAAAGGAGTTGAATCCACATGAATCATAAAGGACAAGACAGGGAATTGGAGGACGAGCTCATTCATGAGCTGTTGAAGGATTTACAGACTTTGGATCGTGTCGTTCCTGAGAAGAGCGGGCCCTCGGTCGAGTCTTGGGAATTGATCGTTAAAGAGCGATGGCGAATGATGGCTTGGGTGAGAAGATGGGAAGTTCTGCTGTTCTGCTTGGTTGCCCTGTTGATGATTAGTGGCGGTTTCCTGTTTGCACTGACGATCCCGGTAATTTTCGCACTACTGCAAGGGCTTGGAGTTATCGCAGCGGTAGCAGTCGCCGTAGCGCTGCGCCCATCCCGGAGGGGGAGAACAGAATGAATATGCCGCTGAAAATTCATTCTGAGCCGCTCCCGCCATGGTGGGTGCTTATCCTAGTTGCGCTGTTAGTGCTTGCTCAAGGCACATGGATGTTCATTGACGCTCGCAAACGAGGGAGAAGAGCCTGGATTTGGGGGTTATGGGGGGCTCTCAGCTGCCCTAGCCCACTTATTGTTTATCTGCTTGTTGTTGTATGGGCTGATTATCGCAAAGAAAAAACAAGGACAGGGGAATAAAAAATGAATGTCGATATTAACTGGGGATTGCTCGCACCTGTTATCGTATTGCAGTTCATACTGATGATGACGGCCCTCATTTCGCTGGCCCGGGCTGAATCGGTGAGGGGAGCCAAATGGATTTGGGCTCTGATTATCATCTTCGGAAATATAGCAGGGAGCATCGTTTATTTCATAATTGGAAGGAAAGAAGCCTAAATGTCATTTCTTCGTGTCGATCAATTGACTAAGAGATTTAGTTCGCGTACTCCGGTCAAAGGAATTTCCTTTGAGCTGGAACGTGGAAGCTGTACGGCGCTGCTTGGGCCGAACGGCGCCGGCAAGACGACGACGATGCGGATGATTGCCGGATTGATCGGGCCGTCCTCGGGACAGATTTCCGTTCAAGGCCTACGCCATTCCAGCGGGGAATACCGTTCGCTAATCGGATATTTACCGCAGCATCCCGCGTTTTACGGCTGGATGACCGGGCAGGAATTCGTAATGTACGCGGCAAGTCTAAGTGGGATGAGCCGTAAAGATGCTCGAAAACAGACGATCTTCGTGTTAGAACGGGTTGGTTTGGCCGAAGCGGCGAAGCGTCGGATTGCGGGATATTCGGGGGGGATGAAGCAGCGGCTTGGTTTGGCGCAGGCGTTGGTTCATCAGCCAAAGCTGCTGCTGCTCGATGAGCCGGTATCGGCGCTTGATCCGATAGGGCGGCGAGAGGTAATGAATTTGCTCCAGTCGCTCCGCACGGAGACGACGATTTTGTTTTCGACTCATGTGCTGCCTGATGCGGAAGAGGTCTGTGACCGGATCATGATGATGCGTGACGGGGAAATCGTAGAAAACGGGGAGCTGCAGGTGCTTACCGACAAATACCGGCTTCCGCTGCTCACCATTCAGGTGGAAAGGCATGGCGCAGCAAAGGAGTGGCTGAATTCGCTGCAGAGCCGCCCGTTTATCCAGGATGCGCAGATTCAAGGCAATACCGCTCTGTTAACCGTCAATAACATGACAGAGGCCAGACGGCTCATCTTAGATGAGGTCTCCTCGCAGGACATTCCTTTATTAAGCTTTCAGGCGGGCACAACCTCATTGGAGGATATGTTTATGAAGGTGGTTACAGCATGAGGCAAACATTGTATATATACCGCAAGGAGCTGCTAGGCATGGCTCGAAGTTATCAGTTGCTCTGGATTCCGGTCGTTTTTATGCTGCTTGTAGTCATGCAGCCCGTAACCTCATATTTTTTGCCGGATATTCTGGCCGCTTCAGGAAGCGTCCCCAAGGAGATGATCGCGGGATTTCCGATTCCTGGTCCTGCCGAGGTGATGGCAGGGGTGCTCGGGCAATATAACACCCTTGGGGTACTTATTCTTGTGATCGCCGGGATGCAGGTCGTGGCCGGCGAGCGCTATGGAGGAACGGCGGCATTGGTTCTCGTCCGGCCCGTCAGCTCAGCTTCTTTTATTTCCGCAAAGTGGGCTGGTCAAATGACCTTAATGCTCTTTTCCTTCGCTGTAAGCTATGCCGCCGCATGGTATTACACTGCTTTGCTGCTCGGCCCTGTGCCCTGGCGGGAAGGATTAATTGCAGGAGGGCTATATGTTCTATGGCTTACGTTCGCCATATCCTTGATTGTTCTGCTTAGTACATTATTACGCGGCAGCGCTGCGGCTATGATTTCACTCTTGCTTATTGCGGGTTTTTCTCTAGGCCACACTCTTGCCCCCGCTTGGTTTGCCTGGAGTCCGGCTCGGCTGCTGATGCTAGCAAATGCTGCAATCTCCGGTTCGCCGCTAGATTCGGTGTATTTTCCTACTATAATGACCTCATTACTATGCCTTGCTTGTATAGGAGTCGCCATTTGGAGCTTGCGCCGTCAAGGCATCCCTGATTTAAGGGGCGATTAAGCGAATTTCTCTCATTTTGCTCCAGTAGTCTAATAAATCCCTGAAATGCTTGACCAATCTCGCTTATTTTTAGTAGGATAGTAAAATAACTGACAGTAATAATCAGGGAGGTAGACGATGCTGCAATTGGGAGAGAAAGTTGTTATCGTCGGCGATGCTTTTGAGCAGAATCTTCCTGTTGGGGAATATGGCTATATTATTGCTTATGACCGTAATCCGGACAATGTATTTGATTATGTTGTTCGGTCTCCAAAGACTGGGCGGAATTATTTTGTCCCATCGCAGGATGTGGAATCCGAAGAGCGGCTGATTGAGCAAGAAGTAGAGCGCACCACCCAGGAAGCGTTGATTGACTACGCACTGGCTACGCACAATGAGAAGCTGTTCCACCAGGTCATCAATGGGGAAGATCCTTATGCGGAGGAGCAAGAAGAACCAACAAAGGAAGTTATGTCTCAGGCGGAATTCATCAAACAGGTGAATTTGCGAGCTTGGATTTAGGAAAAGGGTCGGCGATGCCGGCCTTTTTTTGAGTTTAACCACGCTTTGCTCGCGGCCTGCGAGTTAATTTATGCTTCGCGTTAATGGATTGAATTGTGAGATAATCTACAATATAATTTTAATCATCTATATGGACATGTTAGAATGGACAAATCAAGTCCCGTCAGGGAAGGTACGAGGGAGGATCACGGAATGAGCATCGAGACTAAAGATGTTGAGCATGTGGCCAAGCTGGCCCGTTTGAATTTAACGGATGAAGAGCGGGATATGTTCACGGAACAATTGAACGCGATTTTACAATATGCCGAGAAGCTGAATGAATTGGATACGGAAGGCGTAGAGCCGACGACGCATGTGCTTCGCCTCAGCAATGTTATGCGCGAGGACGTCGTTCATGAGAGCTTGACGCAAGAGCAGGTATTCCGCAATGCGCCTGAAGAAGAGGATGGACAATTTAAAGTTCCTGCCGTTTTGGAATAGCCCATAGCCTTATTGATGGATACGCGAAAAAGCGGCTACGAATGTGCTTTAATAAAGGTTTGCAGCACCTATGCTGTCCTGATGGACGAGCTGCCCAATTTTGGAAGGAGGAAGCGGTTGTGACGCTTTTTGATTTACGTTTACAGGATATACATAACCAGCTCCGCAACAAGGAGTTATCGGTTACCGATTTGGTTGGCGAGGCCTTTGCCAAGATCGGGGAAAGAGACGAACGGATCGGCGCGTTTTTGACACTGAACGAAGAAGGCGCGCGCGCGGAAGCGGCGCGATTGGATGGCAAGCTGGTTCGTGGAGAAGATCTGGGGCTGCTGTTCGGGCTGCCAGCCGGAGTAAAGGATAATATGGTAACAGAGGGACTTCGCACAACTTGCGCGAGCCAGTTCCTGTCCAATTATGATCCGATCTATGACGGTACGGTTATTTCGAAGCTGAAGCAAGCCGAATCGATCCTGGTCGGCAAATTGAATATGGACGAGTTTGCGATGGGCGGCTCTAATGAGAACTCAAGCTTCCATCCGGTTCGGAATCCGTGGGATTTAAACCGGGTACCAGGCGGCTCAAGCGGCGGATCGGCTGCTGCTGTGGCTGCGGGCGAAGCTTATTTTGCGTTAGGCTCAGACACGGGCGGATCGATTCGTCAGCCTGCTTCGTATTGCGGAGTCGTTGGCTTGAAACCAACTTATGGCCTTGTATCCAGATACGGTCTGGTTGCCTTTGCCTCGTCGCTCGACCAAATCGGTCCGATTACTAAAAATGTCGAGGATGCCGCGTATGTGCTGCAGGCCATCGCCGGTTATGATCCGAAGGATTCCACATCGGCAGAAGTGGACATCCCGAATTATGCAAGCGCGCTGACCGGAGACATCGCCGGGCTTCGCATCGCGGTGCCGAAGGAGTATTTGGAAGGCGTTGATCCGCAAATCAAGGCTTCCGTTATGGAGGCATTACGTCTATTGGAAAGCCTCGGCGCAGTATGGGAGGAAGTATCGCTTCCGCATACGGAGTATGCCGTTGCCGCTTATTATTTGCTCGCTTCTTCAGAGGCGTCCTCCAACCTGTCGCGCTTTGACGGCGTTCGTTATGGAGTGCGTGCTGATCATGCAGGCAGCCTGATTGATCTCTATCACGAGTCCCGCAGCCAAGGCTTCGGACCGGAAGTGAAGCGGCGTATTATGCTCGGAACCTACGCTCTGAGCTCTGGATATTATGATGCTTACTATTTAAAAGCCCAGAAAGTGCGTACCTTGATCAAGCGCGATTTCGACCAGACGTTTGAAAAATACGATGTTATCGTCGGACCGACGACGCCAACGACGGCGTTCTCGCTGGGATCACAGGTGGATGATCCGCTGACGATGTATTTGAACGATATATTGACGATTCCGGTCAGCCTTGCCGGAGTGCCGGCGCTTAGCGTGCCTTGCGGATTTGCGGACGGGCTTCCAATCGGGCTGCAATTTATCGGCAAAGCGTTTGATGAGAGCACTATATTGCGTCTAGCTCATGCCTTTGAAGCGAATAGTGACCATCACAAGCGGCGTCCATCGTTGTAAAGGGATAGCAGGGTTGTTTCACTAAAGTGTTCAGGAGGATCAATATGTCAACATCCAAATATGAAACGGTAATTGGGCTGGAAGTGCATGTCGAGCTGCATACGAAGTCGAAAATCTTCTGCGGCTGCTCTACGGAGTTCGGCGCCCCGCCCAACAGTCATACATGCCCGGTCTGTCTGGGACATCCTGGAGTACTGCCTGTTCTAAACCGTCAGGCGGTAGACTATGCGATGAAAGCTGCGATGGCGCTCAATTGCGAAATAGCAGATGTCAGCAAATTTGACCGTAAAAACTATTTCTATCCAGATTCACCGAAGGCTTATCAAATTTCCCAATTCGATCAGCCGATCGGACAGAACGGATATATCGACATTGAAGTCGACGGTAAGACTAAACGCATTGGAATTACCCGTCTTCATCTGGAGGAGGATGCGGGCAAGCTGACCCATATCGATGGGGGCTACGCATCACTTGTCGATTTCAACCGTGTCGGCACCCCGTTGGTAGAAATCGTATCCGAGCCGGAAATTTCCTCTCCGGAGGAAGCGCGAGCTTATTTGGAGAAGCTGCGTGCTATTATGCAATATTGCGATGTATCCGACGTGAAAATGGAGGAGGGCTCGATGCGCTGCGATGCGAATATCAGCCTTCGTCCCGTAGGCCAGAAAGAATTAGGAACACGGGCCGAGCTTAAAAATATGAACTCCTTCCGTGGCGTACTGCGCGGACTGGAATATGAGCAATACCGTCAAGCCGAAATTTTGGATGACGGAGGAGAGGTTGTTCAGGAGACGCGGCGCTGGGATGAGACCCAAGGCAAGACGTTCTCTATGCGCGGCAAGGAAGAAGCGCATGATTACCGCTATTTCCCGGATCCTGATCTCGTTACGCTGCATATTGACCAAGCGTGGAAGGATCGGATCAGAGCGTCCATTCCTGAGCTGCCCGATGCCCGCAAAGCGCGCTATACGGAGCAATTTGGACTTCCAAGCTATGATGCTGAAGTCATTACCTCCTCTAAGGCGCTTGCTGATCTGTTCGAAAGCAGCCTGGAATTCACGAAGGATGCGAAATCGGTATCCAACTGGATCATGGGCGATCTGCTGGGATATTTAAATAGTAACGGTCAAGAGCTGTCCGATGTGAAGCTGACGGGTCAAGGGCTGGGCGAAATGATCGGCCTGATCGAGAAAGGAACGATCAGCTCCAAGATCGCCAAGACGGTCTTCAAAGAAATGCTGCAGAGCGGCAAGCTGCCTCAGCAAATCGTCGAGGAGCAGGGACTTGTCCAAATCAGCGACGAGGGAGCGATTCTGGCCATTGTTAATGAGGTTATTGCCGATAATCCGGCTTCTGTCGAGGATTACAAAGCAGGCAAAGAGAAGGCGATTGGCTTCCTGGTAGGCCAGGTTATGAAGCGCAGTAAAGGAAAAGCTAATCCAGGACTCGTTAACAAGCTGCTGGTAGACGTTCTGAAAGGCTAGAGGACAGCTTCGTTAGCGCTAAGATTATCGAGTGTCATTTGAAGAAGGGGGCAAGGGGATGATTGCTCAGCTGTCGCTGCATGAACCGGAAATTGTAGAACAGATTTGGAGCCTGCAGCATGCGGCGTATCGCCTGGAGGCATACGCCGTAGGAGTTCAGCATCTGCCCCCGCTTCCAGATACTTTCGAGACTCTAAGGAACAGCTCCGAAGCTTTTTATGGAGAGGTATCTCCGGAAGGAGAAATTCTCGGAACGATTGCCGTTTCCGGGAAAAAGGATGAAGCTGTTGAGATCACGCGCCTTATGGTACATCCCCAGCATCTTCGTCAAGGCATAGGCAAGTCATTGCTGCGATTTGTTATCGAAAATTATCCGGATACGGCATTGTTCAAGGTTACGGCGGGCACACTAAATGCTCCCGCTGTCTCGCTATATGAGCAGCAAGGCTTTGTAGCCACAGGTACGATGATGGCGATGCCGAATGTGGAATTAACGTTATATCAGCTTGATCCTATGAAACTCTCCTCCAGGTAGGAGAGTTTTTTTCATGCTCGCCAGTACATTCCAAGTTACGAATTGTCCCGAAATCGGTTATGATTAGTCAAAGATGGTTTAATCGATAAGGGATGCTTTGCTGAGAGGAGGATGGATATGACGCCGGATAGAGTAATCGCGAGCGAGACGGCTCAGCAACATCAGAAGCATGGGCCCAAAAAGGCGATTAAGCGATATAGACCGAGACGACGCAAACGAAAATTTATGGCTTGCATGCTGTCGGCCTTGCTTCCGGGTCTTGGCCATCTTTATTTGCGGATGTTTTGGCGCGGAATAGCTATCATTTATTTTTTAATATTGGATGCTTCGGCATTGATTTATTTCTCTTCCGTCAGAATGACCATTAATATTCCTTTTTTATTTATACTGGGGATCCTAATTCCCGCTATGTATTTTTATAGCATTTATGATGTGCTTCAATCTACGGATGTCGTCAATGCAAGAGCAAGGAACGAAAGGAATACTCCCGCAGAGACAGTCTCCCGAGCTAATGAGCATATCTGGAGGGGGATCCTTTCTGGACTTCTCCTTATGGGTGGAGGCGGAGTGATATTCCTGCTTAGTCAGAAGCCCCCTTGGCTTGCGGCGATCATTCAGGCCAGTGCAGGCTATGTGGTTTCGGCGCTGCTCATTTTGAGCGGTATACTATTTATATTGCGGGAGTGCCGCCGCCGGATGTTTAGAACGGGCCGGATGACGGCTTCCCTATTGCTTATGGGGGTAGGGGGCATCCTTCTGGCAGATGTTGTGTCGGGCAGCAACCTTATGCTTCGCTTGCTGAAGTGGTGGCCGCTGCTGCTGGTTGTTGCAGGAATCGAGCAAATCTACGTATTCCTATGGAATCGCCGGAGAACAGCTTTTCCGCTGCGTTTGCTTCGTGTCGATATTAAAGGGCTGCTGCTCTCGCTTTTTGTGGCATTTTCTGTGTTCGCGGTTACGCAGCAGGATCACTATATGCATTTATGGAACCGGGTCAGCCTTGATTTAACGACCGCAGGCACCGACTTCAGCGCAGAGGAAGGCTACAGCTTGGTGAAGGAGTCACTGGAGATTCCCATTGATCTGAGCACCGAGCAGATTATTATTAACGGCATTAATGGAAATATCGACGTAAGAAGAGCGGAGATTGAAGGGATTCGCGTGGAAAGCACAGTATGGGTCGATCAACTGCCGGCTGAAGAGGCTCAGCCTGTAGCGGAGGGTACGGAGCTTAGCGTAACGGAAGGGAAGGCGCTGACCCTGAATGTGAAGGACGAGGTCTATGGCGCCTCTGGCAAAAGGCATCCTCGGATGAACATGACTATATATCTGCCGGAGAATCGCTTTTTGGATATCGATCTAAGCACTTTGAACGGTAAAATCAAGATGAGCGGCATTCGCGCCTTGAAGCAAATTAAGCTGCAGACGGGCAATGGGGATTTGAAGCTGTGGGATGTCAATGGGGATGTGACGGCAAAAACACTGAATGGAGATGCGGAAATGTACCGCATTTTCGGAAATATCAATGTAGAAACTCAAGGCGGGAATATGATGGGGAACATGATCACCGGAAAGGTCTCCATGTCCACGCTGGTCGGCAACATCGCTTTGCTGAACGTGGATGAAGATATTCATGCGACGACGAAGAATGGCAATATTGTTATTAAAGGCGTCGCTGCGTCGCTTAAAGCCGAATCCTTGAATGGGAAGGTCGAAATTGAATCGCCGCAAATCGAGGGAGATTGGAACATCTATAGCGCGGTAGGAGAAATGACCCTGTCCATCCCCGAGGAAGGGGACTATACGCTTGAAGGCTCGAGCGGCTATGGCGACATTACGACGGATCTGCCTTTCGTCGTCGATAACAAGGTAATTCATGGCATTGTTGGCACTGGGGAATATGTAGTAAAGGTCGAGGGAAACAGCAATTTGTTTGTGTATAAACAATGAATTCTATCCGTGAAGCTCGTAGCGGTTCGATCCCCCGGCCGTGCTCCGTTGACAAACGAATTATTGTAAAAGTACAATAAAGTTGTAAGAAGACAGAAGAGGACTTGGTGAGCAACCTCTTAAAGGCGGTGGACAAAATGACTACGCGGGTACAGCATGCTCTGGATCAATTGAAATTCAATGGGGTCCGCATTACGCCGCAGCGTCATGCCATTTTAACGTTTCTTATGGAATCGATGGGCCATCCGACGGCAGACGAAATCTACCGTGCATTAGCGCCCCGTTTTCCCAATATGAGCGTGGCAACAGTATATAACAATTTGAAAATGTTTATTGAAGCTGGCATGGTTCGGGAGCTGACTTATGGGGACAACTCTAGCCGTTTTGACGCAGATGTCTCGAATCATTATCATGTGATATGTGAGAAGTGTGGCAAAATTAAAGACTTCACGTACTCTTCGCTGGAGGATGTGGAACAAAAGGCCGAGGAGATGACCGGCTTCCAGGTGCATGGTCACCGAATGGAGCTTTATGGGGTTTGCGGCGATTGCCGGGAACAATAATCATTTGACCTGCGGGTTTGGAAGAACGTGACGGATTCCTTCGTGAATTCTTCACGTTTTTATTTTTTTGAGTCCATATGAAGTTGCCGCGTCGATATTATCATTTTTAGATGGAGGTACTGCGGATTGAAAAGTAGAAGAACGGCTCATACGAAGCGGAGGCGCGGAGGGCGATTCAAGTGGTTTTTGGTGCTTGTGTTGCTTGCAGCCGGTGCATACTGGGCGGCATCTGAGCTTCTGCCAAGTCGGGAGCATGCCGATCCGGATTGGAAAGGGAAAATCGATAAGCCGATCTTTGTGGCAGGCGAAGTGATGGACTTGCCCGCTTTGGACGGCGGGGAGGGATTAAAGCTTCCTTTTACCGTAATTCAATCGGTGATTGATCCCAATATTAGATATGAAGAAGAGAGCAAGTCGGTCATTCTTACCACGCAGCGCAAGCTTGTATTGATGAAGACGGACGAGATGAATGGGAAGATCAACAATAAGCCGGTTCAATTGCTGTTTGCTCCGGTGGAGAAGGATGGCAATCTATACTTGCCGACGTATTTATTGAAGGAGCTCTACGGCATCGAGACGCATGAAGATAGCGAATCTGGCGCGGTACTGTTATATCGAGCGGGGGAGACCATTCGAATGGCCCATGCTCAAACCTCCAGCCGGAAGAAGGACGCTACCGTCGCCATGCGTCAGGGCAGCAGCATTCATACCCCGATTTTGGCGGAGATGAAGCCCGGAGAGAAGCTGCGAATTTTGGACGAGGCCGATGATTGGTATTATGCCCAACTGGATAATGGCTATGCCGGCTATGTGAAGAAAAAGAATGTAGCCCTGGATGAGAACGTGACAATACCGCCTCTGGAAGACCAGGACATGCCTCCTGCCAAGCAAAAGTGGCAATCCAAAGCTGTCAACCTAACCTGGGAGGCCGTATACAATGTAGCGCCCAAGCCATCTTCGATCGGGGAGCTCCCGGGGGTAAACGTAGTCAGCCCTACCTGGTTTTCGCTGGTGGATGGAAAAGGAAATGTTCAGAGCAAAGCCGATCGTGGCTATGTGAACTGGGCGCATGGACGGGGCATGCAGGTATGGGGATTATTCAGCAACAGCTTTGAACCGAAGATTACTTCGGAATCCTTATCGACCTTCGAACGACGCATAACGACGATCGTGCAAATGCTGCATTATGCCAAATTGTATGATTTAGACGGCATTAATATTGATTATGAGAACGTTTATACCAAGGATGGAGCTAATTTGACTCAATTCATGAGAGAGTTGTGGCCGCTTGCGCAGGAGCAGGGGCTCGTGGTATCCATTGACGTGACTCCGAAATCGAACAGTGAAATGTGGTCGGCGTTTCTTGATCGGAGGTCTTTGGCGAAGGTAACGGATTATATCATTGTTATGGCATATGATGAGCATTGGGCTGCAAGTCCTGTATCGGGTTCAGTTGCATCCCTGCCATGGGTTCGTTCGTCGATGAAGCGAATTATCGAGGAGGATGATGTTCCTCCCGGCAAGCTGATATTGGGAATACCGCTGTATACGCGGGTATGGACGGAGACGCAAGAAGACGGGGGTACAAAGGTTAAGTCTAAAGCGATCGGTATGAAGAAAGCCCAAGAGATCATTAAGGAAAAAGCATTGAAGCCGAAGCTCTCGGAAGAAACCGGCCAAAACTACGTCGAGTATCGTGAGGACGGCGTTCTTCACCGAATTTGGCTGGAAGACAAGGATTCCCTGGCGCGTCGGGTGGAGTTGGCGAAGTCGCTCCAGCTTGGAGGCATAGCGACATGGAATCGGAGCTTCGCCTCTAGTGAAGCTTGGGAAGTACTTAGTAAAATTGCCGAGTAATCGCTGTGTTGATGAAAAAAAGAAGGCGGGCACCCATTTGGGATCCGCCTTCTTTTTTATTAGGACTCGGCTGAATGTGCTGCTGTTTTTTGCTGCTGCAATTGTTCAACCGTAATATTTGCCCGATCTGGATCTAACGTTAACATCGTTTTGCAGAACATGCAGCGATCCGTTTTGCCTAGCATTTTGGTCAATTTATGGCATTCTGGACATTCTAATTGCACGGCAGAGGTAGACAGCATGCCAGCGATGAAGTAAACGGCCAAGCTTCCGAGCATAGCGATGAGCCCAATGACAAGTCCGATTCCGGCAACCACTTTACCGGACTGTCCCCAGAAGACGATACCGGCTGTTCCAAGAACCATAAGGCCCATGCCCAGCATGGTAAGAAGCAGGCCCCATAATCTGAATTCATTGATTTTGCTTGATTTGAAGAACATTAGAGCAAACCTCAATTCATGATATTTTTTTAGAACGCTGCTTTTAAAAAGCAGGAAACTTCAATATAGCGTAGAACTATATTATAACGAATTGGCGGGGTAACGCCAAGGTAGGAGGATATCGTGGAACCAACTATTTTTTCATTAGTTGATGAAGATAGTGTCGGCCGTGAAGCACTAGGCGCTATTGGATATCGTCATAACAGCGGAGATTTTCACAGCTCGCTCATTTACGGCTTTGAACTGGTTGTCATAACGGTATGCGAAGGGATCAATGAAGCGGGAATCGAAATCGAGCATTGTACAAATGGAGATATACAATATCAATTGCTCTATATTGGCAACGAGGATTTGAAACGCTGGGTAATGACTGGTGAGAACCGGGAAATTGTACAGTGTTTTTTACATGGGGAAATTATTTGGGATGTCGAAGGGGAATTGGCTCGATTGCGTCAGGAAATCATTGATTTTGGTGCGAGCATGAGAGGGCAGCGCAAATTTATTGAATTTGCCAAATTTCTAAAGATGTATATTGAGGCGAAGCGCTATACCCAAGAGCTTGATTTCCTCGATGCTTATTATAATGTGCTGCAAGCGCTAAAGCATTATGCCAGGATTGAATTGATCGAACAAGGGATTCTGCCGGAAAATAGTGTATGGGAGCAGGTGCGTCCGCTGAACTCCGTCGTATATAAACTGTTTGATGAGCTGACAGATAGTAAGGAGACACTAGAGCAGCGTATCCAACTTGTGCTGCTGGCTTGCGAGTTCACCATTATGTCCAAAATGGCGGATTGCTGTTCGATATTGCTGCGTATTTTATCCAGTCGCAAAGAAGCTTGGAGCATTCAGGAGCTCCGGCAATTGCCCGAGCTGGCACATGTGCGGGAGGAAGTCCCCATGATATTGAGGAAGCTGGTGTATCATTCCTTGGCCTATGAAGCAACAAGCGAGCCGAAAGGAAGCGCTGGAGAAGACCGTGAGATCAAGTATTTAGCGGGCAAATTCTGATGTAAGGCATTTCCAGACCAATAAGTATAAATATAGATTGACTCTTATGTATGATCTGTGTTAAATTAAATCTCGCCCCTTTAAGGCATTGAGTTTTAAAGAATTCTTCAACGGTATCAGCCAAAAAAAGTTTTTGAAAAAAACTTGTTGACTTAATCCGGGTGATCGTGATATATTATAAGAGTCGCTGCTGAAACAACGGTGACACACGAAAT
>NZ_JBHGVC010000018.1:0-62654 GCF_042714055.1 Paenibacillus lentus | reverse complement strand
ATTTCGTGTGTCGCCTTTGTTTCAGCGGCAACTTTCTAATCATACAACACCCGGCGGTAAATTGCAAGCTTTATTTTTCATTGCTGTTTAAAGCTCTTCATAAAAGCTTGTTATTAACGACCGGATATATAATATATCATCTTTTATACATAGGCGCAAGCGTTTAGCCCCACTTTTTTAATTCCAATTTTCCCCACCATAATTGGCTTTTTGCTCGTTTGTCGAATCCATTCTATATATAAAACGAGCCTGCTACCATAAGCCAGGCTCGTCCTTCAATTATTCAGTACGCATATGCGGGAACAATAACACATCGCGTATAGAAGCAGAGTCCGTCAGCAGCATAACAAGACGGTCGATGCCGATGCCGAGCCCGCCAGTTGGCGGCAAGCCGTATTCCAACGCATGGATGAAATCATTGTCCATCTCATGTGCCTCGTCATTGCCATGCTCACGCTCCAGCAGTTGGGCTTCGAAACGCTGGCGCTGATCAATTGGATCATTCAACTCGGTAAACGCATTGGCATGCTCGCGGGCCACGATGAATAACTCGAAGCGATCCGTAAACCGTGGATCTTCTTCATTCTTCTTGGCCAACGGAGAAATTTCTACCGGATGCCCAAATACAAAGGTAGGCTGAATGAGCGTCTCCTCCACAAATTCCTCGAAGAAAGCATTCAATATATGTCCGAATGTCATATGAGGCTCTACCGGCACTTTGTGTTCTTTGGCCAGGCGATGCGCTTCTTCATTGCTCATTTGAACGCCGAAGTCCACACCGGTGACTTCCTTCACCGCATCAACCATAGATACCCGGCGCCATTGCGGCGTCAGATCTACTTCATGGCCTTGATAATTCAATACCTTCGTACCTAGCACTTCCTCAGCGATATGAGCGATCATATTCTCAGTCAGCGCCATAATGTCTTTATAATCTGCGTAAGCTTCGTATAATTCAATCATCGTAAATTCTGGGTTATGGCGAGTAGATACGCCTTCATTCCGATATACTCGTCCAATCTCATACACTTTCTCCAAACCGCCAACAATGAGGCGCTTCAGATGAAGCTCGATCGCGATACGCATATAAAGTTCCATATCCAGTGCATTGTGATGCGTAATAAATGGACGGGCCGCTGCACCGCCGGCAATGCTGTGCAGGGTCGGCGTTTCTACTTCCAAATATCCCAGCGAGTCCAAATAACGGCGCATCGATTGGATAATACGAGAGCGTTTAATAAACGTTTGTTGAACTTCCGGGTTCACAATCAAATCGACATAACGCTGACGATACCGAAGCTCAACATCCTTTAAGCCATGGTATTTATCCGGCAGCGGATAAAGTGATTTAGACAGAATCTCCAGATCGATAACCTTAATGGTCGTCTCGCCGGTCTTCGTCTTAAATACTTCCCCACGAACACCTACGATATCGCCGAGATCCAGAAGGCTGAAAGCGGCATATTTCACTTCCGGCACGCTGTCCTGACGCACGTAAATTTGAATTTTGCCGCTAAGATCCTGGAGATGCGCAAAGCTGGCTTTACCCATTCCGCGTTTAGCCATAATCCGTCCGGCAATCGATACCTCTATCTTCTTCTCTTCGAGCTCTTCCTTCGTCATGCTATCATATTGCTGCAGAATAGCCCCTGCCATATGTGTACGCACATATTTTTTCCCAAAGGGATCGATTCCGAGCTCACGAAGCTCGTCCAATTTTTCGCGGCGAATTTGCAGCAGCTCGCTAACTTCGATTTCTTGTTCCTGAGAGTTATGTTCCTCGCTCATTATTACGCTCCACTCCTTCTCCAACTTATATTTAGCTTAATCTTGCATATATACCCACAACTGGAAGGCGCCTGACAATAGTGAAAAAAGCCTCCCCTGGGGAAGCTCTTCCAATCAAATACCGCCCTATTTCTTGATATCTACGATTTTATATTGAATCACGCCTGCAGGGACGGTTACGTCAACGATGGCGCCCTTTTGCTTACCGAGGATCGCCTTGCCTACAGGACTTTCGTTCGAAATTTTATTTTGAAGCGGGTCGGATTCAGCGGTCCCGACAATCGCGTATTCCATCGTATCGCCGAACTCCAAGTCCTCCACAGTAACCGTTGAACCGATGCTTACCGTGTCCGTATCGATTTCATCATTATTGATGATACGGGCGTTGCGCAGCATTTTTTCAAGCGTAATAATGCGTCCTTCGATAAAGGCCTGCTCATTCTTGGCATCCTCATATTCGGAGTTCTCACTAATATCGCCATAACCAATGGCGACCTTAATACGCTCAGCTACTTCGCGGCGTTTTACAGACTTCAAATTTTCAAGCTCTTCTTCCAATCTCTTCAGACCATCTTGTGTAAGAATAACTTCTTTATCGCTCATCTCAACCGATTCTCCTGTCATGGAAATAATTTTCGCACTATGCGCGCGGTCATGGGCTCCTTCAATATAAATACCTTCCGCAACGGATGATCTAAATAGGTTTTAAATACACCGGCGAGGGCCCGAGTTGCCGCTTTGCCACGGCCGTGAAAATTCACGCATCATTTGAGAATATCATATGCAAACTCATGGAGCTCAGACCACCCCATGTTGTGGAAGTTATCTCCTGAGGCGAATTTATACTGAGAAATTATAGGTGAAGCCTTTCAAAATGTCAATGACAGTACAATTTTCAAATGTAAACGTTTCATGAAGGATGTCTACGTTGAAAAAAATACATTTATTATCATTTTTACGATTTAAGCGGATTCCGCTTCGCCTGAGGGCTCACTTGCCAGATTAGCGACAAAATTCTCGAGAATTCTTACCATCTCGTCCCGCTTGGTCTCTTCCATGATAACGTCTTTAATTCGTGCCGCGCCCTTCATGCCTTTTAAATACCAGGCCAAATGCTTGCGCATTTCCCGCACAGCCACGTTCTCGCCCTTGAGAGCCGCCAGACGATCCATATGAAGGATCGCGATGCGAATTTTCTCTTCCTCCCCCGGTTCAGGCAGCAATTCCCCTGTCTTAAGATACTCCACCGTACGATAAAGCATCCATGGATTCCCAAGCGCGCCGCGGCCGATCATAACGCCATCGCATCCGGTCTGCTCCAGCATCCGCTTCGCATCCTCCGGCGTGACGACATCCCCGTTTCCAATAACAGGAATCGACACTGCTTCCTTAACCTGCTTGATAAAGCTCCAGTCCGCTTTTCCCGTATACAGCTGCTCCCGGGTACGGCCGTGAACGCTGACCGCCTTGCCGCCGGCCTGCTCTACCGCTTTGGCATTATCGACGACGTAAATGTGCTCGGCATCCCAGCCGATCCGCATTTTAACCGTTACCGGCTTGCTGACGGCATTCACTACAGCGGACACCATCTCATGGATTTTATTTGGATCAAGCAGCCAGCGTGCTCCCGCATCGCATTTCGTCACCTTAGGCACAGGGCAGCCCATATTAATATCAATAATGTCGGCATTCGTCTCTTGATCGACGACCTTTGCCGCCTCCACCAGAGATTCGCGATCACCGCCAAAAATCTGTAGGCTGAGCGGCTTCTCCCGCTCGTCGACAAACAGCATTTCCTTCGTACGCTTATTCCCGTGAATGATTGCTTTATCGCTGACCATCTCTGCACAGACAAGGCCTGTGCCGAATTCTTTAGCAATCAGTCGGAAGGCTGGATTACATACGCCTGCCATCGGCGCAAGCACAACCCGGTTTTTCATTTCAATATCGCCAATTTTCAGCATAAGATCCCCTCCTAGTCATTTATTGTCGAATTTCCTCGTACTTGTAGCATTTTCCCTGAAAAACGATTTATTCTGAGGACTTCAATTCGGACATCGAAATGCCCAGAACATCCACAATTTTAATTAAAATTTGATCTTCAGCGCGTCGGTTCCCACGCTCAATAGCTCCCAGGACGGCAAGTGATACGCCCGATTGTTCCGCAAGCTGCTGCTGTGTGAACCCCTTCAGTTTTCGAAAAGCCCGGATTCGCTGCGCCAGTTGCAAGTTTTCCAATAACGTACGCCTTCCTTTCCATTCATGCTGGTTAATGCTTCTTGGGTGTATCGGTATAAACCGGAGGACTCCCCTTCTGGAACGATGTCTGTCAAGGGAACAAGTACAAAAGCACGCTCCATCATCCGCGGATGCGGCAAAGTCAGTAATGGGGTGTCTATTTTTTGGCCTTCTACCCATAACAGATCCAAATCAACGGTTCGCGGCCCAAAGCGAATTTTGCGCTCCCGCCCAAGCTCAAGCTCAATATGCTGCATGACAGTCAGCAGCGCTTCAGGGTTCAGCGTCGTCTGTACTGCCGCAGCCATATTCACAAAGCAGGGCTGATCCAGATATCCCACGGGATCTGTCTCATACAGCCTGGAGCAGCGGAGCACTTGAATCTCTGAATGGGCATCCAGCCGGTTCAGCGCCTCTAACAAAGTCGCCTCTCGGTCACCGAGGTTGGCCCCTAAAGCAATATAAGCCTCTGAGGTTCCAGAGGTCGGATGTATGTTCATCGCACGTCTCACTTTCTAGATCGGTATAATTCCACCGTCACACCTTCAAAATGAATATCAAATGGCGGATGCGGCTTCGTTACATGAACCGTCAACGCATCTACCATAGTATAAGTGTCCAAAACTGAGGATGCAATATGTTCTGCAAGTGCTTCGATCAATTTGAAACTTTTTCCTTCGACAATTCCCCGCAGCAGCTCATGGATTTCGGCATAATTCACCGTCTTGCTCAAATTATCGGTCTGTCCGGCTTCCCGCAAATCGAGCTCTAGTTCCAGGTCGACATAGAACCGCTGACCGAGCTTGCGTTCTTCCTCAAACACACCATGGTATCCGTAATATTCCATGCGCCGCAGCACCATTTTATCCATCAATTATTCAACCCTTCCACAATCTAGTAATAAACTTGTCGTAGCTGCAAAACAGCAAATCCAAAAGTAAAAATCCCATGACCTTAGCCTGATTTAACAACTTTAGGCATAAATGATGGCATCGCACATTTTAGCCATGCGTTTGATTTCCTTCACGTCGTGAACCCGCATCATTTGACAGCCCTGCGCAATGCCGAGAGCTACTGTCGCAGCAGTGCCCATAATCAGCTCATCTACCGGCAAATCCAGCGTGGTTCGGATAAATCTTTTTCGTGAAGTTCCGAGCAGAAGCGGGAAACCTAGCCCCACCAGCCGATCCAGCGCCTGCATCACCCGCAAATTCTCATGATAGTCTTTGGCAAACCCGATTCCCGGATCAAGGATGATTTTCTCGTCCTTCACTCCAGCTCGCCGGGCAATCTCCACACTAGCCAGCAAATCCGCTTCCACGTCCTGCATCAAATCCCCGTAGTCCCGATCATGCCGGTTATGCATCAAAATGACGGGACATTGATATTCCGCCGCGACCTCTGCCATGAGCGGATCTGCTTTGCAACCCCATATATCATTGATGATATGAGCCCCCGCGGCAAGTGACTGCCTCGCTACTTCGGCTTTATACGTGTCTACAGATATCGGAATATGAGGAGCTTCGCGGTGTATGGCCTCCACGATCGGTATAACCCGCTTCAGCTCTTCGTTTAACGATACAGGCTCATGCCCAGGCCGAGTCGATTCTCCGCCAATATCGATGATATCCGCTCCGTCCACGATCATTTCCAGCGCATGGGCAACCGCTCGATCCGTATGATTATAACGCCCGCCATCGGAGAAAGAATCAGGAGTCACATTTAAAATACCCATAATTAAAGTCCGTTCACCGAGCTTAAGCTCCTTATCCCCACATGTGTAGGTTCGTTGATACAACGTAGGCTGCATGTTATTTCGCTGTCTCCCTTCCATCCATCTATCCGTCTATATATCAGAATAACTTCTATAACTATTTAGAAGCATTTCCGTAATGGGGCCAATCCTTCCATCCCCAACCGAATATCTCGTCCCCTCAGGTTCAACTAATGTCGTCACCGGCACCAGCTCCTGAATCGAATTCGTCAAAAAAATCTCCTCCGCCTCAATCAGCTCATCCCAGGTATAGTATCCCTCCGCATATTGGAGTCCCTGCCGCTCAGCAAGCTCCATGACAAAAATCCGAGTGATTCCGGGTAGTATGCCCGTCCCGATCACAGGCGTATATAACCTTCCTCCGCGCACAAAAAATAAATTACTAACGATCCCTTCGGCTAAATATCCTTGGGCCGTCAAGAGCAATCCTTCAGGCATACCCGCTACATGAGCATCTCCGATCAATCCCGCCAGCTCCCGCTTGGCTAGAATATTATTCATGTAGTGCAGCGATTTGAGCCTTATTTTACCCTCAGGCGTATTGCGCGGCGTTGTTAACCGCCATAATTCCTTACCATGGGTATAGAGCCCGGATACAGTCGGCGGCAAAGGCTTCACATAGACTATAACGGTCGGCTCCGTATAATCCTCTGGCGGCAAACCCAGCGGCCCGGCGCCCGCCGACACCGTCAGCCGGATATAACCCTCCAGCAGTTCATTTGCCTCCAGCAATTGGGCGATTTCATATTGCAGCAGCTCTTCTCGTGCATCATAACGTATGCCCAATTCCCGGCATCCGCTCCGAAGACGCTCCAAATGCCGATCCAGGAGAAAAGGCCGCCCCCGATACGTCCGAAATGTCTCGAACAGACCCATTCCGTACATGAAGCCGTGATCCATTACGGATATCACGGCTTCAGCAGAAGGGGTAGGAACTCCGTTCACCCCGATATAATTCATACCCCCGTTCCCGCCTTGCGGTTCAGGAAGTTGCGAAGAATTTGATGGCCATGCTCGGTAATAATCGATTCCGGATGGAATTGAACCCCTTCCACGGCATATGTTTTGTGGCGCAAGCCCATGATTTCACCTTCTTCGGTCTCTGCAGTAATTTCAAAGCAATCGGGAAGACCGGCTCGCTCCACAATCAGCGAATGGTAACGGGTTGCCGTAAACGGCGAAGGAAGCCCGGCAAATACAGACTCGCCTTTATGATGTATCGCTGAAGTTTTGCCGTGCATCAGCCGATCGGCTCGCACTACCTTGCCTCCAAATGCTTGGCCAATGGCCTGATGACCCAGGCAAACGCCGAAAATCGGAATCGTTCCTTTAAACCGCTCAATGACATCCAGGGTAATTCCCGCCTCATTCGGGGTACATGGCCCTGGAGACAGCAGAATGTGATCCGGCCGCAGCTCTTCGATGCCTTGCAAATCAATTTCATCATTTCGGCGCACAATGATTTCTTCCCCAAGCTCGCCTAAATACTGTACGAGGTTGTACGTAAAAGAATCGTAATTATCGATAACCAGTATCATAATTTCATCCCCTGTCTTTGGCCTTCCGTGGCGAATTCCTCACTCAACTGAACCGCCATCGTTATAGCTCTGGCTTTATTATGGCATTCCCTGTATTCCCGATAAGGCACGGAGTCGATCACGATACCCGCTCCGACCTGAATATGTCCTACGCCGTCCTTAACGGCCAGTGTACGTATAATAATATTTAATTCCATATTTCCGTTGTAGTCAATCCACCCCATTGCACCCGTATATGGCCCGCGAGTCACGGGCTCGAGCTCCTCGATAATCTCCATCGTCCTGACCTTCGGTGCGCCGGTAATGGTTCCCCCTGGAAATACGGCGGCGATGGCATCGAATGGCGTCTTCCCTTCGTCCAGTTCCCCTTCTACCTGAGACACCAGGTGCATCACATGGGAATAGTATTCGATCATCATCAGCTCGCTAGCCTTCACAGTGCCGAACTTGGACACGCGCCCCAGATCATTGCGGAGCAAATCGACGAGCATGATATGCTCTGCCCGTTCCTTTTCGCTGCCCAGCAGCTCCCGAGCCATCATCTCGTCTTCCTCCAGCGTAGCGCCACGGCGTCTAGTGCCGGCAATAGGGCGTGTAGCCATCTTTCCCTGCTCCAGCTTCACGAGGAGCTCTGGAGAGACCGAGACAAGCTGGAAATCAGGAAACCGGAGCAGTCCCATATAAGGAGAAGGATTCAACAATCTCAGCCATTCATAAATCTCCTCCGGCGCAGCCTTGAGCGGAATGCCCCGGCGCAGCGACAAATTCACCTGGAACACGTCGCCGGCCGCAATATACTCCTGCACCCGGCGTACCGCTGCTTCAAAATCCTTCTGAGCAAAAGAGATCGAAGATGAACGCTCCAAAATATCATCCCATTCGGTTGACGAAGCATCTCTGGCTGCCAGCGCTGACCGCCGAATTCTTATTTTCTCCGCCAAGGCTCCCTTCTTAGCCTCATCGATCATCTCATTCCAGCGGCCAAGCATCAACGATGCCCGCCGCCCCGCTTCCTCAAATGCTTCGGCCAGTGACAAAGCAGAATCTCCCGTTGCAATGGGGATGGGGCTATGAACTATAGCGTATATCTCTTCATGCTCATGATCGAACACCCATAGCTCTTCCATACGCATCCATATATAATCATCAATCTGGAGGTCATCCTCGGCCAGGACGGGAAGACGTTCCAAAGAGCGGGCAACATCATAGCTGAGATATCCTACACCGCCTCCGCTGAATTTGGGCAGTCCAGGAAGCGTTGGCGACGTAAAAGGCTTCAGCCACTCGTGGAGCACGTCCAGCGGCCGTCCTTCAACTTGTGTGATATGGCCTGTGGAGATATCCTCGATTCGGGCTGAATTCCCTTTTCCCCGAATGACCGACAACGGCTCCAATCCAAGAAATGTATAGCGACCGTCCTTGCCGCTCTCGAGCACAAAGGAGTACGGATGCGCTTTATTCCAGGCTTGTGCCCAATCACCCGGCAGGCGGGAGCCCGACTTCATTTTGATGGCGTAAGGAAGCAGCGTCCAGTTCCCTTCCGCTGCCCATCTTTCCCAATGTTCCCATCTTGTAATGGTAACCATGCTATGTCACTACCTCCAGCCCTTCATGCGTTCTTGTTGCTAGCTAGTATACTAGAACCTTATTCTGTTGAACATCCCCAATCTCGTGCAAATACATGCACTAAACATGCAATAACCCCCATACCGTCTGACGCAAGCGGTTGGGGGTTAATTCAATTTATCAAAGCCGCAGCTCTTATGCCTCGAAATTATACAGCGGCGTGCTCAGGTAACGCTCGCCGTTACTTGGAACGACAGCCACAACGCGTTTGCCTTTGCCCAATTCTTTAGCTACCTTAAGCGCAGCGAAGATGGCCGCACCGGAAGAAATTCCGGAGAGAATGCCTTCCTCTTTAGCAACTTGGCGAGCTTGCTCGAAGGCTTCGTCATTCTCTACATGAATAATCTCATCGTAAATTTCACGATTCAGAATTTCAGGGACAAAGTTGGCGCCGAGACCTTGGATCTTATGCGGCCCAGGCTTACCGCCCGAGAGAATTGGAGAAGCAGCTGGTTCAACAGCAAAAATCTTAAGCTCAGGGAAACGCTTCTTCAGCACTTCGCCAGCACCGGTGATCGTCCCACCCGTTCCGATTCCCGCTACGAACGCATCGAGCTTGCCGTCAAGCGATTCGATCGCTTCAACGATTTCCGGGCCTGTCGTTTCGCGGTGAATCTTCACATTGGCCTGCGTTCTGAATTGGTCTGCCAGGAAATAGTCCGGATTCTCGGACAGAATTTGCTCGGCCTTCTTCACGGCACCATTCATGCCTTCGGCTCCCGGAGTCAGTACGAGCTCGGCTCCATAAGCACGCAGCAGGTTACGGCGTTCTATACTCATCGTCTCAGGCATAACGATAACCGCTTTATATCCTTTAGCGGCAGCAACAAGCGCCAGCCCAATTCCTGTATTTCCGCTAGTTGCTTCAATGATTGTACCGCCTGGCTTCAATTTGCCCGCTTTCTCAGCTTCTTCAACGATACTGATCGCAATGCGGTCTTTAACGCTGGCGCCCGGGTTTTGGTATTCCAGCTTTACATAAATCTCAGCGCTGTCCTCGGGTACAATGCGGTTCAAGCGAACAAGCGGCGTATCCCCGATCAAATCTGTTACGTTGTTAACGACTCTAGCCATACGAAAACCTCCCTGAATAGTTAAAAAATATAATAATAAAGGTTGCAGGACAATCTAATCTAGCTGCAAAAAACGAAAGAGGAGTCGGATTTTCTGCGGTTCTCCTGCCCTCATTTATTTCCGAGTAATTAAGTTGGTATTGTTCTTTCATTATCTTAACAATCTGCGGTAGGAGTTGTCAAGAAAGGATATAAAAAAAATACTTTGCCGCTTAGCCCATCTTCGGAGAACGACAAAGTATTGAGATATTTCCGATGTTATTTCTTGGTCTGGGCCTGAAGCTCGGCAATCCGCTCCGGGCTGAATTTATAAGCTTCATTGCAGAAATCGCATACGACTTCAATCTCTTTATTCTCCTCCAGCATCTCGGTAAGCTCCTCATAACCCAAGCTGATTAGCGTACGTTCCACGCGCTCAACCGAGCAATTGCAAGAGAATACGACTTCCGATTCGTCCAGGAGATTAAAGTCTGGCACAATCCAGCGCAGCATCTCCTCCAGCTCAAGCCCTTGATCAAGTAGAGAGGTTACAGGCGGAAGCTGACCGATCGCCTGCTCAATCGCACTGATCTCCTGGTCGCTGAGACCAGGCAGCAGCTGGATAATGAAGCCGCCGGCCACAATGACCGAAGAATCGGCATCCACAAGCACACCTAGCCCCACGGCTGATGGCGTTTGCTCCGATACGGCAAAATAATACGTAAAGTCCTCTCCAAGCTCGCCGGAGATAAGCGGAACGCTTCCCCGATAAGGCTCTTTGAGGCCCAAATCCTTAGTTACATGGATAAAGCCCGTCGTACCGACCGCTCCAGCCACGTCGAGCTTACCCTGGCTATTGCTAGGAAGCTGTACATGAGGATTCGTGACATAGCCGCGAACCTCGCAGTTGGCGTTCGCATCGGCGATAATCTGCCCGATCGGCCCATCGCCCTTTACCTGAACCGTGAGCTTCTCATCCCCCTTCAGCATAGCGCCCATCATCGTTGCTGCCGTAACGGTTCGCCCCAGAGCTGCTGTTGTGGTTGGGTATGTATCATGACGGCGACGCAGCTCTTCCACAAGTGCAGTCGTGCGCACGGCAAACGCACGTACCTTGCCGTTCATGGCCGTTCCCCGAATTAAACGGTCCTTCTCTTGCTCCGTTCCCATAGATGGTAAGCCTCCTTATACAGATGAATTGATTTCTTTTTAATGGATTTACTGATCACGCGAACTCATTTGCTACCGATTGCCTTACTGCATTACTGATTGCGTTCGTATATGATGCGCAGCCCTTCCAAAGTAAGGAGCTGATTCACTTCCTGAATCGATTCGGCTTCACTGGCAATTAACTCCGCCAGTCCTCCGGTCGCTATCACCTTCAGCTCGGCATCCATCTCCCCGCGAATCCGGTTCACGATACCATCCACTTGCCCCGCATAGCCAAAAATGATTCCCGATTGCATCGCATGAACCGTATTGCGGCCAATGACCTTCTTCGGCTTCTCCAGCTCGATCCGCGGCAGCTTGGAAGCACGCTGGTAGAGTGCCTCCGTGGAAATGCCGATGCCCGGCACAATGGCTCCACCGAGATAATTGCCCGCCGCATCGATGCAATCAAACGTCGTCGCCGTTCCAAAGTCGACGACAACGAGCGGGCCACCATACTGCTCTACCGCAGCTACCGCATTGACGATGCGATCCGCGCCGACCTCGCGCGGATTCTCATATCGCAGATTAAGTCCCGTTTTGATGCCCGGCCCGACAATCAAAGGTTTTTTGCGCATATACTTCTCGCATAGCTCTTCCAGGACATGCATCAATGGAGGGACAACCGAGGAAATGATGACCCCCTCAATATCGTCTACAGCGATTTTGGACATTTGAAATAAATTATAAATCTTTACCCCGTATTCATCGGCCGTAGACTGCCGATTTGTACTAAGTCGGAAATGGTGAAGCAGTTCTCGGCCCCTGTAGATTCCTAATACGATATTTGAGTTGCCTACATCTACCACAACGAACATGCTGCTTACCCCTCTTTCTTCTCGTTCAGATCCAGACTAATGTCCAGACTGTCAAAAGAATACGTGAGCCTTCCGACGGAAATGACATCTACGCCACTCTTGGCGATCCCATAAATCGTCTGTAGGGATACGTTCCCTGAAGCCTCTACCGTAACATGAGGCGCCCTTGCTTTAATTCGGCGCACCGCTTCCTTCATCAGCTCCGGCGCCATATTGTCCAGCATAATAATGTCTGCACCGGCTGCCAAAGCCTCGTCCACCTGCTCCAAATTTTCCGTCTCGACCTCGATGGTCATCGTATGCGGAATAGCCGCACGTGCTCGCTGCACCGCTGAGGCAATCCCGCCGGCACCTTTAATATGATTATCCTTGATCATGACCGCATCATACAACCCGAAGCGGTGGTTGGAGCCGCCGCCTACGCGTACCGCATACTTCTCTAGCATTCGATGCCCAGGCGTGGTCTTCCGCGTGTCGACGAGCCTCGCGGGAAGCCCTTGCAGCGCATCGACATACTGCCTCGTCCGCGTCGCTATTCCTGACAAGCGCTGCAGCAAATTCAAGGCAAGCCGCTCTCCCGTAAGAATACTGTGCGTGCTGCCCTCCACCTCGGCCAATACCGTCCCTTTGCTGACGGCATCGCCATCACTTACCAATGCCTTGAACGAAAGTGAAGGATCTACCACCTCAAAAACAAGGGCAGCGACCGGCATACCTGCTGCGATACCGTCTTCCTTGGCATGGATAATCCCCTTGGACTGATGTCCTGCCGGCACGGTTACAGCTGCCGTAATATCGCCTGAGCCGACGTCTTCCCTAAGCCAGTGGCGAATGGATTCCACCAGACCTTCGTTATATCCGTTAAACATCATCGCTCATTTCCTCCAACATTCCTTTTTTCCGTTGCTGCAAAATATGCTTGCGCCAGCCTGCAT
Source organism: Paenibacillus lentus (assembly GCF_042714055.1). Taxonomy (GTDB): domain Bacteria; phylum Bacillota; class Bacilli; order Paenibacillales; family Paenibacillaceae; genus Fontibacillus; species Fontibacillus lentus_A. The sequence goes on along the minus strand of NZ_JBHGVC010000018.1, from coordinate 49,676 downwards.
CATCACGCTGCGGATAGTCCTCGCGGAAGTGACCGCCTCGGCTCTCCTTCCGGGCTAATGCCGACTCGGTCAACAAAAGGGCGCATGTCAGCATATTAGCATACTCCCACTGTTCCCGGGTATGTAATGCCGCCCTGAATATCGGCAGCTGACGGCGCAGCTCCTCCAGCCCTTTGACCAGCCCTTCTTCGCTTCGGCGCAAACCCACTTGCCGCACCATAACCTTCTGCAGCTTCAATCGCCGTTCCACAATCGGCTGCATAACGGCATCATGGCGCTCGGTTTGACACTTTATGCCCTCCCCTGTTCTATTCAGAGGGGATAGCTCTTGAATGCGTTCAATAATGCGCCGTCCGAACACGATCGCCTCGGACAAGGAATTGCTCGCCAGCCGATTCGCTCCATGAACCCCGGTCGATGACACTTCCCCGCAGGCAAACAGGCGCTGCACGCTAGTCTCGCCATTAAGTCCCGTACGGACTCCTCCCATCATATAATGCGCAGCCGGAGCCACGGGAATCCAATCGGTCGTCATATCCAGGCCGTACCCAATGCAAGTATCATGGATCGTCGGAAAGCGGTGCTTGATCGTCTCCGGTGCCTCATGCGTGATATCCAAATAAACAAAACTCGATTTCGTCTCCTCCATCTCGCTGACAATGGCCCGCGCCACGATATCGCGAGGAGCAAGCTCCAGCAGCTCATGGTATTTCTCCATAAACCGCTCGCCCTTCATGTTGCGCAGCACCGCGCCTTCCCCGCGAACCGCCTCGGATATAAGAAAGCGCGGTGCCCCAGGATAGCAGAGAGAGGTCGGATGGAACTGAATGAATTCCAGATCCCGAATGACGGCTCCAGCCCGGTAAGCCATTGCAATCCCGTCCCCGGTAGCCACATCCGGGTTGGTCGTGTATCGATACAACTGCCCTGCTCCGCCCGAGCACAAAATGGTAGCAAGACCCCGGAGAAATACGCGCTGTCCATCCGGACGCTGAACGAGTGCCCCGATGCATTCATTTTCCTCCGTAATGAGATCAATTACAAAATGCTCGTTCCAAATCTCGATGTTAGAATGGCCAGCAACCTGCTCGGACAACGCACGAACAATCTCATAGCCTGTCGCATCCCCATTAGCGTGAAGAATACGACGATGACTGTGAGCCCCTTCCCGCGTTAAAGCCAGCTCCCCGTTCTCAAGGTCAAAGGCTGTGCCCAGCGTAATCAATTCATTTACTCCAGCAGGCCCCTCATTGACTAGAATATCCACCGCCGCCGAGGAACATAGCCCAGCCCCGGCCATCAGCGTATCTTGTCTGTGGTATTCCGGGGAATCCTCGTCCGAAATGACCGCCGCAATGCCTCCCTGGGCATAACGGGTATTGCTCTCTAGCAGCGATTTCTTCGTAATCACGATAACGCGATGCCTCTCACTTGCTTTAATGGCCGTAAACAGTCCGGCGATGCCTGACCCAATGACGATGATGTCCGTATCGATGACAGGCAGCTCACTTAAATCAAAATCAACCAAATATTGTGGTATCATTACACAGGTCACCTATCTTGAACAAGAGAGTAGCGCATGCTACTTGACTTGTAACATGCGCTCTAAGGAAGTTCTGGCTTTGTCGGCTACGGCAGGCGGCACGTAAATCTGCGGCTGCATCGTCTCCAAGCACTTGACCAGCTTTTTCAAATTGTTGACTTTCATGTTCGGACAGACCAAGAACTTCGTCGCGAAGTGGAACGTTTTATCGGGACTATCCTTCCGCAGTTGATACCCTGTTCCATCTTCTGTTCCCACGATGAACTCCTTGTTGCTTGAATTTCTGCAATACTCCAAAATGGCTGTCGTACTGCCGACGAAGTCCCCCATGGCAACCACCTCAGGACGGCATTCTGGATGAACCACGAACTCCGCATTAGGATGCTTCGCTCGCATCTCCACTACGTCTTTCACCGTCAGCATATCGTGCGTATTGCAGTAGCCTTCCCAAATAATCATCTTCTTGTCGGTGTGCTGCTGTACATAGTGTCCCAGGTTCTTATCCGGCACCCATATAATTTCATCGGAGTCTACCGAATTGATAACCTTAACCGCATTGGAAGACGTACAGCAAATATCCGTCTCAGCCTTGATCTCGGCGGAAGAGTTAATATAAGTTACAACCTTCGCATTAGGATGCTGGGCCTTCAATTTGCGCAGACCATCCACATTGACCATGTCCGCCATAGGGCAGCCCGCACGCTCGTCGGGAATCAATACCGTTTTGTTCGGCGCCAGAATTTTGGCACTCTCCCCCATGAAATGCACGCCGCAAAATACGATCGTATCCGCATCCGTCGAAGCTGCCTTCTGGGCCAGCAAGAAAGAGTCGCCCCGAAAATCGGCAACCTCCTGAATTTCATCACGCTGATAATAATGCGCCAAAATAATAGCGTTGCGTTCCTTCTTCAACTGAAACAGTCTCTCGCGCAGTTCGCGGTTCATTTCCGCCTTCCGCTCTAATGCCAGAGCTTCCACGATGATCCTCCCCCTTAATCATTCATCCGCCGTTCTCTCTATGTAGCGGGATTGCACTCCTGCGTTATCGTCCTATGTTCCTGACAACTCCCTGACACTATAACATTGGAGAACGTATAAAATTTCACGTTGCTCGTCATGAAAGCTGGCCAAGGATGTGAAATTCGGTACGTTCTTATTTGCGTAAAACCGATGTTTCACTTCATTGTCACATTACGGTGTTCAACAACTAATTTACACAAGGTGTGTATCGCTGTCAATCGACCTGAATCCACAATGTATTAAATTTAAAGATTAATAACCAATTTCTAGTTAATCTTAACTGACCATAAGCATTCAGCAAAAAAAGGACAACCCCTAGTAAAATATCTACATAGGGGCTGCCCTGATTCACTTACGTATTCCGATTAGACGGTCGGATTGTTATTTCCGTTGTTCCCGGAGCCTTTATCTGGATCGTCTCCGTCAGGACGGTTACCGTCCGGTAAATCATTCACCGTTCCGTCCGGTGTATCTACGACTGGATCGCTCGTTATGTCATTCGCCGATCCGCCAGGCACGTCATTAGGGATGTCGCCCGTCGGAATGCCTGACGCAGTAGGAGAACCATCCTCAGGCTTGCCTTGGATACGAACGCGTACATCGCCGATATTATCAACGACTGGCTCGCCAGACTCCGTTGATCCGCCGCTGCCTTCGCCACCCTCTTCAGGCTCAAGCAATTTCCCGTGCTCGATCAATTGCTTAATTTGCTCCAGCTCCAGCGTCTCCTTCTCAAGCAAGGTTTGCGCGATAAGATGCACTTCTTTGGAGTGCTCGGTCAGAAGCTGCTTACAACGTTCATACATTTCCGTAATGAAGCGGTGCATCTCCTGATCGATTTCATAAGCGATTTGATCACTATAGTTCTGTTCATGGCCGATGTCGCGGCCCAGGAATACTTGGCCTTGCGATGTGCCAAACTGCATCGGTCCGAGCTTCTCACTCATCCCGTATTCAACAATCATGCTGCGCACGATGCTGGTTGCTTGCTGGAAGTCACTATAAGCACCGGTACCGATCTCACCGATGAACAGCTCTTCGGCAACACGGCCGCCAAGGAGACCCGTTACCTTGTCGAGCAGCTCCTGCTTCGTGACAAGCATCCGATCTTCCTTCGGAAGCATGATGACATAGCCGCCAGCCCGGCCACGCGGAATAATCGTTACCTTGTGAACCATATCCGCATGCTCCAGGAAGTAGCCGACAATCGTATGGCCTGCTTCATGGTATGCTACGATCCGTTTCTCGCGGTCGCTGATCACGCGGCTGCGCTTCTCTGTACCCACGATAACGCGATCGATCGCTTCATCCACTTCTCTCATCGAAATATCCTTGCGATTTCGACGTGCAGCCAAAAGCGCTGCTTCATTCAACAGGTTCGCCAGATCGGCGCCTGTAAAGCCTGTCGTGCGCTTCGCAATAATATCCAGCCGAACATCATTCGTCAGCGGCTTGTTGCGTGCATGCACCTTCAGTACTGCCTCACGGCCTTTCACATCCGGACGATCTACCGTGATTTGACGGTCAAAACGTCCCGGACGCAGCAGCGCCGGATCAAGAATATCAGGACGGTTCGTTGCAGCGATGATGATGATGCCTTCATTAGCCCCGAATCCATCCATTTCTACGAGCAACTGATTGAGCGTCTGCTCCCGCTCGTCATGACCGCCGCCAAGTCCAGCGCCCCGCTGACGACCGACGGCATCGATCTCATCGATAAAAATAATACAAGAAGCCGATTTCTTCGCATTTTCGAACAAGTCACGCACCCGGGAAGCACCCACCCCGACGAACATTTCTACGAAGTCGGATCCGGAAATGCTAAAGAATGGTACGCCAGCTTCACCTGCTACAGCACGAGCGAGCAACGTTTTACCGGTACCCGGAGGCCCTACGAGCAATACGCCCTTCGGAATTCGTGCCCCAACCGCAGAGAACTTGCGCGGATCCTTCAAGAACTCGACAACCTCGACAAGCTCCTGCTTCTCTTCATCCGCCCCGGCCACATCCTCGAATGTAACCTTCTTCTTCTCATCGTTATACAGGCGTGCCTTGCTCTTGCCAAAGTTCATCACTTTGCCGCCGCCGCCCTGGGCCTGGTTAAATAGGAAGAAGAACAGAATGAACATAATCGCAAGCGGTAACAGAGAGGTCAAGAACGTGAGCCAGATGCTCTGCTCCTGCATCTTCTTCCAGTTCAAATGGAAGCCGTTCTGTTCGCTTAGATCCGTGATTTCCTTCAAGACATTCGGGTCGTAAGGAATATAGGTCGTGAAATTCGTCGTTTTGCTATCTCCGACGGCTTGCTTATATTTACCGGTTACCAAATAAGCGTAACCGTCAAATTTCCCTGTAATTTCATCGACGTTGTCAGCCTTCAATTGCTGACGTAATTGATCATATCTAGGGGTGTCGGCCGTTTCATTAGAGCCGGTAACGATTTGGACGATGCCCACCACGACTAAGAAAAGTATTAAATAAAAACCAGAATTCCGGATGAACCGATTCATCCCCTGCCTCCTCTCAAAACAACTTAAGTTATTTTACCATAGTCCCTTACTCATTATCAAAAAAGTCGCAGGCGATGTTCGGCCAAAGGCCAGCTATAGGCTTTAGCTCTTGTACACTTCTGGCTTTAACACTCCGATATAAGGAAGGTTACGATATTGCTCCGCATAATCCAGCCCATAACCGACGACGAACTCGTCAGGAAGCACAAACCCGGACATATCCGCTTCCAAATCAACCGTACGACCTGCCGGCTTATCGAACAGGGTAACGATCTTTACGGACTTCACCTTGCGACGTTCCAAAACATCCACCAAATAGCTGAGCGTCAGGCCGCTATCGATAATATCCTCGACGATCAGAATGTCGCGTCCCTCTACGGAATTGTCCAGATCCTTAATAATCTTGACTTCGCCAGACGATTTTGTGGATGCGCCGTAGCTGGATACAGCCATGAAATCAAGCTCAAGCGGTACTGTAATTTCTTTAACGAGATCCGCCATAAAAATAAAAGCGCCTTTCAGAATGCAAATGACGAGCGGATTGCGTCCCGTATACTCTTCACTAAGACGCTTGCCCAGTTCTACTACTTTGTCCTGAATCTGTTCCCGGGTAATCAAAACTTCTTTAATGTCGTTGTGCAAAATAAGTAGACCTCCTACGTTATACTATGAATGCCATAACCCGGCGATAACCCGATGCTATTACTCACTGTTCCTATCCATAGTTATCAGCACGACGGAGGACGTATGTTGTCCAACCGCGGCTATCGAGGATCTCCGAATGCCGGGAATCCATAGAATCTGACCCTGACCATCGGTGACTATAGGAATACGGGAACGGAGAGAGGGAGGTATTTTCTCGTCGATGAAAATATCTTTGACTTTTTTAGTACCGTTTAGCCCCTTCACTTTCATCATGTCTCCCGGCTGACGGGAACGCACTGTAAGCGGATAAACCAGCTTATCCGCATCAAATACCGCTCTGTCCTTACCGTGCGCCATCGTACTCATAGCATCTTGCCCGGCCGCGGTCTGCGTAAACAACAGGTTGGTACCTAAACCTTGAATAGTAACCTCCGCTGGAACCCTGTCCACGCGGTATGTATAGCGAAGGCTCTTGTTCCCCCCCGCTGCATTAGGTATAAACCTGATGGTGTCGTATTCACGAACACACTGCAGCCCACCTCCAAGATCAAGACTCCATGTCGTGGGGGAGCTTTGAATCGCCCCTTGACGGACACGTTCGATCTTGATAAAATCGCTTTCTTCTATGCCGAAAGGCAGATAATTTAATATTAGTTTAATCAACCTCCGTTGTAAAGCGGCATGTAAGGAGGTAAACGGCCCGATTTGAAAGACTAAACCTTCATCTTTCGAAGTGACCAGCTCCTGATAAGCCTGGTGGGTCGCTTGCTGCATATAATCATCTTCTTCGCCAAGCGTCTCGGCCAGTCGATTCAACGACTCTGCCAACTGTCCATTATATTGCCCCAAAAATGGCAGCACATCCAAACGAATTGCATTTCGTGCATACTTATTTTGAAGATTGCTGCTATCCATGCGATAAGGAATCCCTGAATCCTGGCAAGCCTGCAGGATCTCGGCCTTATAAATTCGCAGCAAGGGACGGATCAGGTTCACGTTATCCTCACGCCGCTTCATGCGCATTCCCGCAAGCCCGGACGGACCGCTTCCGCGCAAAATACGCATCATCACCGTCTCCGCTTGATCATCTGCATGATGGGCAAGGGCAATGGAGGCTGCCCCATATTTCTCGGCCACCGCATGAAGATATTCGTACCTCTTCTCCCGGGCCGCAAGCTGCGTTCCTTTTCCCGATTGCTCCATGTAAGCAGGGACATCGAGGTTCCCTAACTCAAAGGGCACATCAAGCCGCTTGGCCAGCCCCTCCACAAATTCGGCTTCCTCCCGGGATTCTTCAGGTCGAAATCCGTGATTGATATGGGCACATACAAGCGAGAAACCCTGTTCCGTACGGGAGGCTATCGCATGCAATATATGAAGCAAAGCGACGGAGTCAGATCCTCCGGACACGGCGACAACGATACAATCTCCGGGAGACCACAACCGCCCCTCCTCCCCGATGCGGCGAACCCGTTCTACCAGGGGATACATGCTGTAATCATCCAATGTCTCCCACCTCACAACTGATTTATTCCCAAAACTGCAATAGTCAGAACCGAAAGGCCAAATAAAGCGCATAAATCAGCAATGTAACAGACACCGCGAATGCGCTAATAATCCATCGTGGGGTTGAAGCCTTCTTCTTTACTCCCTGCTTGGGAGCCATGATAAGTTCTCTCCATAATAAGCAAGCCTCCGACGTATCGCGGAACTCTCCTTGAATCGCCCTCTTCAGCCATGGCCTGTAGGGCTCGAGTGAAGGAGCCGTATGGACGATGGCCAGCAAATCATCTTTGCTTCTCATCTGCGGCAGCTGTGTTGCCGCATGCTTCAGGGATCGCTCCGAAAGCAGATGGATGCAAACGACGGCAAAGCTGAACCAGTCATAAGAAGGCTCTGCCGTGCGGCCGCCGGCATTCCAGAAGCCCCGGTCATACCATTCGGTGAATTGCTTGACGCTGCGGCCAATACTGCTGACGCCGCCATAATCAATCAGCTCTACTTCTCCGTAAGCCCCTACCAGCACATTCTCCGGCTTCAAATCACCGAATACCCAGCCGGATTCGTGCAAACGACGCAGCTGCTGAAGCAAGTTCAAGCCGGCTGCATCCATCCAGCGGGTTCCCCTTCTACCTAAAAAAGCCCGCAAAGGTTCTCCTTTTATGTATCTCATCACGTAGAAAGGAATCTCCTTGCCCTGGAGAGAATAATCGTCTACCTCTACCAGATAAGCGAGATCCCGTTTAATAGAACCATGCCGTCTTCCTTGGCGCTGCAAGGCTTTTAGCACATTAATTTCAGACTGAATATCCACCGTATCAAAACCCATCTTAAGTGCGTACAGTCTAGCGCTATCCACCTGCTTTACCAAATACACGACCCCATTAGCTCCCTGTCCCAGCAGGCGCTGAATGAGGTATCGGCCGCCCTTCCAGCGTCCGGTGATGAGCGTACCCTGCGGCAGATTCAGCTTAAACGACGTAGTCACCGAGCATTCCTTCTCCTTCATCGGATTCCTCCGGCCAAGCCACTTTTCCGTTTCCATCCAGTGTACCATAACGGAAGAATTCCATCACCTTCTTGATCGCTGGACCGGTAGGCGTCGCCCCCTTCATGACCAATCGCTGAAAAATCGATCTGGCGCTTCCAAGGTCGAGCGTCCAATCCAGATCCAGTACGGCATCCTCGCCTCTAGATCCCGGAAAATGAAAAACAGCTAATTGGCTTTGCCCCTTCCTTGCTCCCAGACTAAGCATCATGTCACGGATCGCCTCCTCCACCGCCGCAAGCTTAGGCTTCATGCTCGCGCTTGCATCAATAAGCAATGCAACCTGCAGGGGACTGCTTTCACTAAAATCATCGATCACTTCGACGACGCGCGAACGCTTATCGGGCGGCAAATCCTCAATGCCGTCACTTCCCAGTATATGTCTCAACTCTCTATTAACCGCCTGCTGAACTGTCTGAACCACCGTCTTGCGCGTAAGCATTTGCATCGTCTGCGCAAGGCGCTCCGTTGCGGTAAGCTGGCTCATTCCGCCTCCCGCCCTGGCAATCTCCGAAATCTCCTGGCTTCCCAACTCACCGATCGTTCCATAATCAACGATACCTACAACGTTAACCGTTATTCCCTCTTGCCGAGCCAGGGCCGCCGCCAGAACCGGACTTTCACCTACATTAGAGCAACCATCCGTGATTAGCATAATTTGTCGCATTAGCATATGCCCCCTTCCATTCTCTCTCTCTCTATCATTTCCAGAGATCTCGGAATTCAAACCACGTGCATGCGCATTTCAACCGAATTCCTCTATAACCAATAATAAGAGAATAAGCACACCCCACAGCGTTCCTGCTGATGTCAAAAAGCTTAGATAAGCCGCAAAAAGGTATAGATACAGGGCTGCCCTACATCCATACCTCCCGCTTTCTGTTCCGTAGCTACTAAATTAAGCGGATCAAAATACCGCTACTACATGATCCATTCACCTTGTAAAAAGAAGCAATCCGGGATAGCGCAGGAGACGCTGGTTCCCCCAAGCACTCTAGCTTTTGCAAACAACGGTAACAAATAGACTAGCCCCTCCCTATCAGCTTACGGTACGGGGGCGCTCAAGCCGGCTAATCCCCGGAATATGCAAAGTCGACCACTGTGGACGCAAATGCTCTACCTTGGCTACCACGACGGTCATATCGTCTTGGATCACATTTTTCTGGTAGCGAATGACGGATTCCAGCAAATGATCTGCCATTTCCTGCGGTTCATCCGTCTTAATCTCTAAAATGAGCCGCTTCATCCATAATTCCTTGTTGACGGCATGACCCGGGGCATCATAGATCCCATCTGTCATCATAATCAAGGTATCGCCCGGTTGCAGTTGAACGGTGACCAGGTCGATATCAATCTCTTGAATAATCCCGATCGGCAGATTACTTGCCGACACAGGGATCACTTCGTTGCCCCTTTTGATAAAGCTTGGGGAGGAGCCGATCTTCATAAACGTCGTCTTAGCCGTATATTCATCGATTAGCGCCATATCGACCGTGGCATAGACCTCATCTGGAGAACGCAGCATAAGGATCGAATTTACCGACTTTATGGCAATCGTCTCATCCATCCCCGATTGCAGCAGCTGCTCCAGGATGTTGAGAGCCGTGCTGCTCTCCTGCCTCGCCCTTTCTCCATTTCCCATCCCATCGCTGATAGCGACCGCAAAGGTTCCATTGCCAAGCTCCATGGCACTAAAACTATCTCCTGATAGCAAATCCCCACCTTTGGCCGTACCTGCTACGCCCGTGACAATTTCGTACGTTTTAGCCGATCCGAACGTTACGGTCGTCAGGCCCTCCTTGCCCCCGCGTTCACTTTCTCCGGTTACCGCGATATGCTCTCCCAGAATATCGGATAACAGCGGCGCGATAATTTTGCGGCATTCGTCAAATCCTCGAGTATAGGCATGAACGATCTCAATCTCCACATTTCCCTGATCCAAATTCACAATGTCGATACTGTAAATGGACAGCCCCAGCTTCTCCAAAGCTTCGCGAATCTGTTCCTCCTGGCGATACATCGCCTGTCCTTCCCGCTTAATCTCCTTAGCCAAGTCCTCCATAACCTGAGATACACCCGACAATTGCTCGGCCACGAGCTGCCGGCTATCGTATATTTGCCGTTTCCACTGCATATCATGTTGGTACAGATCATATTCCCGCTTCATCAGCTCCAGCACTTGATCTGTCTTGGTACACATTTTGCTCCAATTGGCGGGCAGATCCCGTTTCGTTAAATCCGGCTTTTCCTCAATCGCAGTCATCATTTCGGTCATGAATTTATACGTTTGATAGAATTTCCCGTCCCAGCAGCTGTTCCGGCGGTAACAGGTCGAGCAGGCTCCTTCTGTGACTGCATTCATAAAGTGATCCATCTCCTCACTGCGCTTCGCCATGTCACCGGAGCTGGATACTTGTCCAAAGCTGCGGGACAATTGCTTGAATACCTGCGAGAACTGCGTCACCCGTTCAGCCGTAATATCACGCACCCGCTTGGCGTATTCATGCTGCGTTTTCGTATGATCCTGCGTGCCTGGCACATATTTGGCGATCATTCTCATTACGCTGCCTGGGGTTAAAAGGAATAACAGCACGGCCGCACAGCTCTCCCATGTCGAGGAGATAATATCCTTTGAGCCGGTCAAATAAATCGATAGAATCGAGGAACCAAGCAGCATGCCAAAGCCGACAGCCCATTTTCGCCCCTCCCGCATCATGCCTGCCAGCATGCCCGAAAAAGCGAGCAGACTCATTTGATACAGCGCTGCCATATTGGCCAAACTGAGGATCAGTCCCGTAACGACGCCAACCGACGCTCCTAACGAGGCACCGCCGACCAAGGCAAATACCAGGATGAGATACCTGGATAAAATATGCTCTGCCGACAATCCGTAGATTTCCCATCCGACCAGGCCGGTCATGACCGAGGCCAGCATGATGACCAGACATAATATTTCCTCATTACGCAGCTGATAGTTTTTCTTTCGATAGGTGAATATAGGAATCGCTTGCATAAACACAAGCGTTAAAACGAAGCTTAAAACCGCGTCCATCACAGTCATGGTTAAGGCATACCATGTAAGCGAAGGACCGATCACAGCACCGAACAGCCCTACGATAAAGGTGGACGTAAAAACCATTAAAGGGGCGTAGGACAGATCCGCCCGCTCGAACGACTCCATCCCCCGGTAAATCAAATAAAAGATCAGCAGTTCGGCGGCAATGCTTACAACGTGCTCGCCAGACCCGAACAGAGCACCCGCAAGGATGGAAGAAGCTACAAGGATAGCGATATCCCGGCGAAGGAACATCATCACCGCGAAAAAAGCCGCCGCAAAGGGAGACAATTCATCCAAAATGGTTGCTCTACCCAGCAAAAAGCTCATCGTCATCATTAACAGTGCCCAACGGTTTGTTGCAAAGAATTGGCTTGCTTTATTCAGTACAGGCGCTTGGCTCCATCCCCTCCACCAAGACTCCCTTACCTGCTCCTTCGTTGCCCTCCGCGATCCCGGGAAAGCGATGACATTCCATTTTTCCCTCATTCTGGCACCACCTCTTCTAAATTTTGTAAGGTATGTCCCATTATAGGGAGATGCCATCGGAAAGTTTGTCACAAACCGGAACGGATCAAAAGAAATTTCCGACAAATTGAGAGGGATTTATAAAATGGCGCGAATATAGGCCTGTTCTAACATAGCGGCTCCGGAGGGGTTTCTATGTTCGTACTAAACTAGCAAAATAGCGTCCTTATGATCTAGCGATTCCCCTTGAGATAGCTGGAAAAGCGTAGTAACCTGTCGGTAAAAAAATGAAGACGACAAAAAAACCACTCTCGTACTAAGCAAAATTCAGAGTGGCTGATTAGAAAAAAATATAAAAACCGCAGGCTAATCCTTCAGCCTGCGGTGTGCATCATTATATACAAAATTACATACGCTTGGCTCCGCGGCCTCCGCGTTTGCCCTCGGTGTTCTTCTTCAACGAAGAAATGCGCTCTTCACTATCTTTGAGGAAGCGGGACATTTTATCTTCAAAAGAAGCTTTGCCGGCTGGGGGCTTGAATGAACGCCCTCCCCGTTCACGGTTAAATCCGCCGCCGGGACGATCTCCCTCTCTTCCGCTAGGACGATCCGGACGCGGCGCGCGAGGTGGTCTAGCTGCCTCTACCGGTTTGTCCACGGCCTGTTTAATAGAAAGGCCAATCTTGCCGTCCTTGTCAACGTTAATAACCTTAACAGTTACAGCGTCGCCTATCTTCAGGTGATCGTTAACATCCTTGACGTAATTGTCGGCGATTTCTGAGATGTGAACGAGACCCGTGACACCTCCTGACAGATCCACAAATGCTCCGAAATGCGTGATGCCTGTCACTTTTCCTTCTAACTTGGTGCCCACTTCAATTGCCATAAAATAAAATGATCCTCCCTTAAAAATATACAGCCAGGCCTCGAAATCTTGACTGCGGTGATTTGATTATACCGAATGACTGAAACAAGGTCAACAGACGTATGTCCTGCTTAATTAGTCATTTCCTGCCTGTGACTCGGAAACACGAACCGGAATTTCGCCCGGCTTATAAAGACCATACTTCTTCATTGCAATTTGTCCTATATATTCGGGGTCTTGGAGACGATTGATTTCGTACTTCAATTGATCCAAGCTCTGCGTGGCCGCTGCCATTGAAGCTTTGCGTTCCTCCAGCTGCTGAGATTTCACACCTATTTCGCCCGACTGGGAAATGTATGTATACCCTGCCCAACCGAGAAAAACAATCATGAAACCCAGCCACAGCCGAATTCGCCGACGTGCCCCAGCCATTTGATTGGAAGCCTGAGTTTTTGAGCTTGCTGACGTAGTTGCTTTGTGCATAGGGCACCTCCTGACCTCAATGTTTGCCGAACCAACGCTTCCATAAAGCCGTTATTCGTTCTCGCATGGATATCGCCATTTCTACGATTCTGAGCTTCCTGACCAACGGCCTTGCGGCCCAGGCGATGATCTTCCATAACGGAACGAGGGATATCCGCCCCAAAAACAGCATGATGACCCAAATAAAGCCAAGTAACAGCTTGATTCCTTTCAATAACCATATTATCGGCGCTACAATAAAAATACTGAATATTCTCACCGATGCTAGGTAAATCTTTTTAACTATCCTCATTAACATTACCACAAAACGCGCCGTTATAACACTTAAGAACAAAAAATAAATCCAAACGCCTATAAATAATCCAAAAAAAACATAGAAACGCAGTTCACCCTGGTTACTATGGTATAACATGCGGAACACGAACAACGATGCTGCCACCCAATAGACAAAATCTAAAGCATGCACACTCCACCGTGGGAAGCGGAGTTGTCCCGATACGACCCGATAGCTGTCAAAGGCGATCCCCAAAATCCCCCCGGAGGCTGCCATCCATAGGAGCGTCGCCCATTGAATCTCCAAATTCATCGGAACAGCTTGCCGAGCAGCCCTTTGCCGCCGGGTGAAGAGCCGGGATCCAAGTAGGACAAGGAGTTGACAAGGCCCTCGATACTGACGAGTCCCTGCTCCAAATTCAGATTTTTGATATGTAAATTCTGGCCGCGAATCGTTAAATGACCCAGCTCCGTTTGAAGCAAGAACTCCTCGCTATCGAAGCTCTCCACATTAAGGACACCTGTAATTTCAAGCAGCTTCCGCTGGAACAATCGAATTTCCTGATGCTTTCCTTTATTGAGATCCACCATGGCATGTACCCCTCCTTCTTACAGATAGCTTATGGAGGGAGGTATAGGTTTAGAACTGCTAAATAGAACTGCTAAAAAACCAAAACGGCGCCATGACGGCGCCGTAATTTGTTCGTTTCAATCCTAATTGTTCATAGAAAGTTGTCCTTTGGAATCGGCTCTTCCTTCACCAGCGTATACAGTGTGGAGGCCTCCTCCTTGCGAGTGGTTTCTGCCAGCCGTTCGACACGTACAGTTACCAGCTTTTGGCCAAACTGAATCGTAATTTCGTCCCCGACCTTCACAGAGGTGCTTGGCTTGGACTCACGTCCATTGATGAGAACCCGGCCCTGCTCGGAAACATCCTTGGCCACCGTACGCCGCTTGATCAACCGCGACACTTTCAGGAACTTATCAAGACGCATTATTTTACAGCTTCTTTAAGTTTGTTGCCCGCTTTGAAAGCTGGAACGTTAGATGCGGGAATTTCGATCGTTTTACCAGTTTGCGGGTTACGACCTGTGCGTCCGGAACGTTTACGAGTCTCGAACGTGCCAAAGCCGATCAATTGCACTTTGTCTCCGCTAGCGAGAGCTTCAGTAATTTCACCAAGAAACCCGTTCAATACGGACTCAACGTCTTTTTTAGTCAAGCCGCTTTTGCTGGAAATGTTGTTGATCAGATCTGTTTTGTTCATCAATAATGCCTCCCAATAATTAAAGAAATGATGATATACGGCTGTACAAAGGAGTCTATACCTCCCATAAGTCGCCATACCTTTGTAAGAGTATTCTTGCTTCACTTTAAAAATCCTGCCCGAAAGCGATAATTTTTTTTGTTTTTTTCCCAAAAAGCACCGCTATTTAGACAAAATGTCCATTTTACGACTGCTTTTCTAGCTCTTTTACTTCATCCCAGTACTTGTCCATTTCAGCAAGGGAGCTCGTCGCCGGCGTCTTGCCCGCCGCTTTGAGCCTCTGCTCGACATGCTGGAAGCGCCGTACAAATTTGCGAATCGTCAAGGAAAGCGCCTCTTCGGGGTCGACCCCGATAAAACGAGCGGCATTCACGACCGAGAACAGCACATCGCCCAGTTCCAGTGACTGCTCATCGGCGGACTCGGCTTGCTGAACCGACGCTTTGAGCTCCGCCAGCTCCTCTTCGATTTTGGCCCATACCCCGGAAATATCCTCCCAATCGAACCCGGCCTTGGCTGCCTTCTTCTGGAGCTTATAAGCCTTCATCAGGGCGGGCAAATCGCGAGGCACACCGCTAAGCGCAGATTGCTCTTCCGGCTGAATGCCCTTGCTTCGCTTCTCCTCGGCCTTCATGGCCTCCCAGTTGCCGAGCGCCGCTTCCGCATCTTCGGCACTCAGCTCACCAAAGACGTGGGGATGGCGATAGATCAGCTTCTCATTCAAGGCCTGAATCACGTCATAAGCAGTAAAGGTGCCCGTCTCCTCCTCTATTTGCGAATGAAGCATCACCTGAAGAAGTAAATCTCCGAGCTCCTCCCGCATATGATCCGGGTCGTCATCATCGATCGTTTCAAGCACCTCGTACGTTTCTTCAATGAGGTTTTTGCGGATAGACTGATGGGTCTGCTCCCGATCCCAAGGGCAGCCTTCCGGGCTCCGCAGAATCGCGACGATTTCATGCAGGCGCTGAAAGCTTCTGTTGCGCAATTGATCATCCTGGCTCGCCGGAATGTAAATCAGCGACAAATTGCCATACCCGGACACGTGATCCAGCTCGTGAAGCGGTACGCGAAATATTTGCTCCTGTCCCTCAACGCCAAGAGCATGGCAGGCGATCACTTCGTAGTCATCGGGGTACATTTCCATGAGGCTAAGCTTCACGTCAGATGCCGTAAAGGTATCATACACTTGGCCAATCAGTGTATGCATGCGCGGATCCAGCGTCATGCCTCCTACATCAGATGCGTCGAACAGCTGGAAGCCCTCGATAGGGTCAAAGCCGAGCCGGACAAAAGCTTCATCCAAAAAGCTCTCCCCGCCGCGCACCTGCAGCTCGATTCCTTCTTCTGGACAGCGACGCCGCAATATTTGCACGGTTGCTTCGGCGACCATTGGGTGTCCCGGAACCGCATATAGTATAGTTGTGTCGTCCGCAGCACGCTGTGCCCTTGCTACCAGTTTCGCTGCGATCTCTTCATATACGGACGGAAAGTTATCCTTCTCCTCATATACCGAGTCAAAAGATTGAAATTCAATACCTTGCTCGCCTTCAAGCCAGGATACGACCGGATGATCCTTCGTGCGAACATATCGCTCTGTCGCTGTCTTTAACTGTTTCATTATGCCTAGAGTCAATTGATCCGGATCCCCCGATCCAAGGCCAACTACGATGATCGCTTTGCTCATGTGGCTTCACACTCCTGTTCTAGCATCTTGTTCTACTATAACACCGGAAGGCGTGCATTAAAAATATCATGCGCCTCCTCGCCGAATCAGCGGCGCTACCGCAGCAGCCGCAGACGGTGCAGCGCCGCCACCAGCCGCGGCGAGACGCGGGGCAGTGCCGCCAGCTCAGCCGCGCTCAGCAGCCCGGTGCGCAGCACGGCTGCCGCGAACACGGCGGTGCCAACCGCCACGCCGAGCAAGCTCTCGGCGAGGGCTGCCATGCGCCCGCCGCCCAGCGGCAGCGCGCCCACGCCCAGGCGCACGAGCAGCACGGCGCACGCCATGGCGAGCACGGCCGCCACTGGGCGCAGCAGCGCCAGCGCCGTGCGGGCGCCTCGCTGGGCGCGCCCGGTGCGCCGCGAGAGCAGCGCGAGGTTGAGCGCTGCGGCGGTGCCGTAGGCGGCGATGCCGGCGATGGCGGCGCCCGTGATGCCAAGCGGCGGCACGAGCAGCGCGTTCAGCGCGGTCTTGAGCGCTGCGGCGGCGAGCAGATGCAGCGCGGGGGCGCGGACGTGGCCGAGCCCCTGCAGGAGCGCGGCACTCACGGTGACGAGTGCCCCGGGCGCCGCCGTCCAGGCGATCCACGCCAGTGTTGCGCTGCCGGTGGCGTCCTCGTACAGCATGACATTAATCGGCCTCGCCAGCAAAGCGAGGCCAACCGATGCCGCGAGGCCGATCAACCAGAACCAACGCAGGGCGAGCATCGTCTGCCGCTGGATGCCCTCCCGATCGTTCTTCATACGCAGCTCCGTCAAAGCAGGAATAAACAATACCGATAGCGAGGAGGCCAGCATCGTCACCAGCTGAACTAGCGGAACGCCCCGATTGTATATGCCGACCTCTACCATCGCTTGCAGTTCGTCCGCCCCTCTGCTCTGCAGCAGTCTCGGAAGCGTAAATGTATCCACTAGACTAATGAGCGGAACAGCAAGCGCCGCAAGACAGACGGGAATCGCATAAGCGAGCATCGATAAGAGCAGCTTCGTCCCTTTTTCCCGATGTGCGCTCTCCCCACGATTAGACACCCCAACAGACTCAGACTCGTCCGAATTTAACGTATCGTTCAGCCTTCGGTCAGATGCCGCCCTTCCCCTTCCTCGGGTGCCGTTGATCCAGTAAATAACCATGACGATGAGTCCGGCCGCTCCGCCTGCGGCTGAACCAGCAAAGGCCCCTCCCGCAATAACATCATCCGCGGCTCCGAGCCCCGTCAAGTAGACAAGCAGAATAATCATTACCGCTACGCGCACCGCTTGCTCCGTTACCTGGGAGACCGCCGTCGGAATCATTTCCTGTAATCCTTGAAAATATCCGCGGAATGCAGCGCTTAGCGGAATGAACAGCAGAGCCGGTGCCGCATTCTGCAGAGCCGGAATCAACTGACTGCTGCCGATGGCCCGTGACAACAGCGGAGCTCCGAAATATAGGAGGGCAAAGCCCGCTGCTCCGAGCAGCCCCATAATCAGGCTGGCCATCCGTAGTACGGCCCGCTTGCCTGCCTCTGTACCCAGCACCTGGCGCTCCGCAATAAACTTGGAGACCGCTGTCGGAAAACCTGCCGTAGCCAGCGTAATGATAATCATATAGAACGGATAAACGGTATTGTAAATTCCAAATACCCCGTCTCCCCCGATATTCTGCAGAGGAATTTTCTGCAGTGTCCCCAGAAGCTTGGTCACTATGGCCGCTAATGCGAGCACTGCAGCCCCCTTAAGCAGTTTAGCTGAGCGGGGTTCGATTTTTTCGTCTTTCATAGGCACCCTACTTTACACTTCAAAATGTGCATCAGGTACCATTATATGACGATTTCGCCCCCCGTTAAAGTTAACTGCCCCCTGATGCACCTGGCTGAACATGTCTTTACAAACAAACTCCCGCCTGCCAAACGGAACTTCACCGTTCGCAGAAGCGGGAGATCATCAGCTTTACAGAAGCAGCAGGATTAGAATTACTGCTCCATTTGTTTGCCGAGGAAGCCTGCAGCCGTCTCAGCCATTTTTGATTCAAGCTCTGACATTTTTACAGCATCATCCTTATTCATCAATACTACTGTACCGATAGGGTCGCCGCCCGATATGATCGGAGCAATTACGAAGGAGGATATATTCTCAGGATGATCCTTATTAATTTCATAACTTCCCGTATTCGTCTCAAGCATAATTTTGCGTCCATCCATGCTGCTTTCCAGCAGCGAACTGATTTGCTTGTCCAAGTACTCCTTCTTGGAAGCCCCAGCCACCGCGATCAGTGTATCCCGGTCAGAGATGAGCGTAATATGGCCTGTGCTTTCATACAGAGACTCGGCGTATTCTTTGGCAAAATCGCCTAATTCGCCAATGGGGGAATACTTTTTCAGAATCACTTCACCGTCACGATCCACGAAGATTTCCAGCGGATCTCCCTCGCGAATCCGCAATGTTCGGCGGATTTCCTTCGGGATGACCACCCGTCCAAGATCATCAATACGTCGTACAATTCCAGTAGCTTTCATATCACATGTTGCCCCGCTTTCTTAAGAAGTTTTGACTACTGTCCGATGAATATTTCCTTTGCCCTTTGGTACTGGTACTTAATTACAAAAGTCCGCGATATGGCAGACGGTTTGCATCCCCTTGCATCAAGCAAGTTAGCTGGCGATTGTGTATATGATAAAGGGATCTCGGCTTCTGTGATTCTGACCATAGTATTCATCCCTTTCCAGCACCTTATTCATTCGAATTGACCTTGAAATTAACTTCATTGGCGGATTGGGAAAAGAAAGCAGCGCGAAATATTTCGCGCTGCCCCTTCAAAGGTGAAGTAAGAAACCTAATTCGCCTTACTTCGCACTGCCTGCATTTCCATCCGTTTGCCCACTGTCATTTGCTCCAGTATTACCGCTATTGTCAGATCCCTTATTCGTTCCATCCGAATCTGTGCCTGCGTTGCCTTCGCTTGCCGGTGGCGTTGCAGCTCCGTTGTCGGTTTCCGTGTTGTTCTCCGCCTTAGGCAGGTCGATATTCTTGATGATCTTGTCCAATTCCGTCTCCATGAACTCGTCCAGCTTGTTCGAACCGACCAAGTTCTTGATCATGTCTTTTTCCTCTTCGGTCAGATCCTCGTACTTCTTCTCCGTACGGGATTCGACCCGCATAATATGGTAACCGTAGTCGGTCTCTACGGGCTGACTGATTTCGTCGATCTTCAGCGTCCGCGCCTTTTCCTGGAATTGAGGTACCCATTCCATTACTAGCTTATTCTCATAAAGGCCGCCGTTATCTTTGGAGCCCGGATCTTCGGAATATTCCTTAGCCAGGGTCGCAAAATCTTCCCCTTTATCGAGCTTGGCCTTAACTTCGTTGGCTAGCTTCAGAGCATCTTCCTTGCTGCGCTCCTTGCCTTCCGCATCCGTTAAGCCAATCAGAATATGCCGTACCGATGCTTTCGTATAATCATCTTTGGTCGCTTCAAATTCCGTCTTGATGTCTTCCTCCGTAATTCCAGCCGTCTGGCTGGCCACTACCGTGAAGATGCGAACCATGTAGTTTTTCAATTCTTCCTCGGTCACCTTTTGAGCGTCCAGCATTTGCTTAAATGCGTCATCGCCCATTTGCGTTTTAATCGACTTCAGTTGATCTTCCGCTGTTTTCTTGCCTTCCTTCTGCGCCTTATCGTCGGCTTTCTCAGACAAGTATTCATAGGTTATGGCTTGCTTCACCAAAAATTCCCGGAAATCGTCCAATTCCAGCAGCTGTCCCATCTGCGGCTGAAGTGTCTTCATGATACGCAGCTCCAGGTCGAATTCCTTCTCCGTGATTTCTCCGCCTTCATAGGTGGCGACCACTTTACCTGAGCTACCGTTATTTGCAGCTTCCTTATTCCCGTCATCCTTCTTACCGCAAGCTGCCAGCATGGAAATCGTTAAAACCGCTACCAGCGCGATAAAAAGAGTCTTCCAGGAACGTGCTTTACTTCGAGACATCTTGTAGTTCCCCTTTCAATTTGAACGAAACCTTCAGGGCCTCAAGGAATTGCTCCAACAAACCCATCAATGCTTTATCGTCCAATTCCTTGGTTTTGATTCGGATCAGCATGGCTGAACCCTGATTAAATTGTACACGCCTTCCGAACAGATTGCCAACTTCCGCAAGTTTGGCCGGAATGATATCCTTCTCGCGCCCATCGAGGAACTTAATGATAACCTCGTCACCCCGCCGCGTCATGGACTCAATGCTATAAAGCTTCCCATATAGCTTCACTCGGGCTACGGAAAGCAAATTAACTACAGCCTCCGGCAGCTCGCCGAAGCGGTCGAGAAGCTCGTCCTCCAACTCGGCCACGTCCTCAAAGGATGCTGCTGATGCTGTTTTTTTGTAAATCTCGATCTTCTGAATACTATCATAAATATAGTCGGACGGTAAATATGCATCAATGCCGAGGTCAATCGTCGTATTCCATGTCGTATTCTCAGGCGCTTCCTCGCCAAGCATCGATACCTTCCGCTTCTGTATTTCCTCGGCCAGCATTTGCGAGTAAAGGTCAAATCCTACAGAAGCGATAAATCCATGCTGCTCCGCACCGAGTAAGTTTCCGGCCCCCCGAATGGATAGATCCCTCATTGCGATCTTAAAGCCGGAGCCGAGCTCCGTAAACTCCTTGATGGACTGAAGGCGCTTCTCTGCTACCTCCGTCAAGGACTTGTCTCGCTGGTAGGTGAAATAAGCATAGGCGATCCGATTTGAGCGGCCGACCCGTCCACGCAATTGATAAAGCTGGGAAAGCCCCATCTTATCCGCGTCATGGACGATTAATGTATTTACGTTCGGGATGTCCACCCCGGTCTCAATGATGCTCGTGCTGACCAGCACGTCATATTCGCCATCCAGGAAATCAAGAATGGTCTTCTCGAGCTCCTGCTCCGACATTTGGCCGTGCCCTACTCCCACTCTAGCCTCCGGAACAAGCATCGATATTTGCGCAGCCATCTCCTGAATGCCCTGAACGCGATTATACAGGTAATAAATTTGCCCGCCCCGCGCTAGCTCGCGCTCAATGGATTCCCGTACGAGAGCCTGACTATGCTCTACGACATAGGTTTGAACAGGGAATCGATTCTCTGGCGGCGTCTCGATGACCGATAAATCCCGCACGCCGAGCATAGACATATGCAGTGTCCTTGGAATCGGCGTCGCGGTTAAGGTCAGGACATCGACATTGGTCTTCAGCTTCTTGAGCTTCTCCTTGTGTGTTACGCCAAACCGCTGCTCCTCATCGACAATTAACAGGCCTAAATCCTTGAATACTACGTCTTGGGATAGAAGGCGGTGCGTACCGATGACAATATCGACCGTCCCTTGCCGAATACCCTTTATCGTCTCATTCTGCTCTTTGCGGCTGCGGAAGCGGCTCAAGGTCTGAATGTTGATCGGATAACCTGCAAATCGTTCACGGAACGTCTCGTAATGCTGCTGTGCCAAAATCGTCGTCGGCACGAGTACAGCTACCTGTTTGCCTTCGATAGCGCTCTTGAAAGCAGCTCGTATGGCCACCTCCGTTTTTCCATAGCCCACATCGCCGCATAGCAATCGATCCATCGGTCGAGGCTGTTCCATATCCTTCTTGATTTCCTCAATGGCTCTAACCTGATCGCGAGTTTCATCATACGGGAACATCGCCTCAAACTCCTGCTGCTCGGGAGTATCCTTCTCGAATCCATAGCCGGGCGAAGCCTGGCGATCGGCATACAGCTTGATGAGATCATCGGCGATATCCTGTACCGAGGAGCGAACCTTGTTCTTGACTCTCGTCCATTCGTTTCCGCCGAGCTTGTATACTTTTGGTTCTTTATCTTCTGAACCTACGTATTTCTGGATCAAATCAATTTGCTCGATCGGTACGGACAGTTTATCCCCGGCCGCATACATAATATGCATATAGTCCTTGTGTATGCCGCCGACTTCCAGTGTACCGATGCCGAGGTATTTACCGATCCCGTGATTTTGGTGAACCACGTAATCGCCGACTTTAAGCTCCGTATAGCTTTTGATCCGCTCGGCGTTATCCATGCTTTTCGTTACTTTGCGCGCCTTACGCTGCTTCTTGGAGAACATTTCCCCTTCTGTAATAACGACCAGGTGTACCGAAGGCAGCTCAAACCCGGACTGCAGGTTCCCCTGCAGCAAGGTAGGCTCATCAATGCCATAGTCGAGCAGCACCCGGCGCATCCGCTCGATGCGCTCCTCGCCGTTCGCCAGCATGATCACATTTGCTCCGCTCTTTTTCCAGCGATCCATTTCCGCTTTGAGTACGTTCATTTGGCCATGAAAATCCTGCATCGCACGGCTGACGAAGTTAATAATGTTCTGCGGCTGAACATGGGGCACCTGCCTTAGGAACAACGACAGGAACAATGTCTGAAAAGGACGACGGTAAAGAACCTGATCCCCCTCCATCGCAAGCGGCAGATCAGGCAGGCTTTTGCCATTCTGGAACAGATGCAGGTGCCATTCCGCTTCATCCCGCTCCAGCTGTTTCGCCGTCTCCAGCAGCCTAGCCGGTTCGTCCAGAATCAGCAGCGTGTCATCTGCCATAAAGTCGTATAGTGTTTTGCTCTCAGGGTAGATTAACGAAATATATTTATAGATTTCAGGAAAATACACCTGCTCACGCAGCAGTTCAATTTCTCTGGAAATCTCCTCTTTCAATTTTTGCTTTGCCTGACGATCCGTCATTTTCTCCAACTGCTGCTCCAGCCGTTCGGATACGTCCTGGGCCGCCTTGGCCAGTCGCTCCTTGGAAGCGATAAGTTCCTTGCATGGAGGCACCGAAACGTGCTTCACCTGATCGATGGAACGTTGATCCGCTGGGTCAAACGTACGAATCGAATCAATTTCGTCATCGAACAGCTCGATCCGGTAGGCCACTTCAGCAGTCAGCGGATAGAAGTCGATAATTCCCCCGCGAATGCTCATCTCTCCGCGCGATTCTACTCGTTCAACACGCTCGTAGCCGAGCTCGACCATTTTGTTCAAAAATTGATCCAGCTGCAGAGTGCCGCCTAGGGATATGTCCAAATGCGCAGCAGCCATCGTTTCTGGCGATGGAATGAATCTGCGGATGCCCGAATAAGGCACTACTACAACTCCCCTGAATCCTTGGGAGCATTTCAGCAGTACCTCAATCCGCTGTGCCAGCGTCTCGGGACTAGAGACCGCCGATTCGGCAGCGACAAGCTCGTTCGCCGGATAGAGCAGCACTTCATCAGGCGATAGCGCTTCCTGTAAATCTTCCGCAATTTTCTGAGCTGCAAACATATTATGAGTGACGACAAACAGCGGACGGTCTGTTTCCTTGTACATCGCGGCCAGCATGATTTGTTTAGACGATCCGGATAAACCGGAAATCAATTGTTCCTTCATCCCCGAGTTGACGCCCGCGAGAGCGGTCGCAAAATCAGAGTCCTTAGAAAAAGCTTGTATAAGTGCTTGTAGCAAATGAGGCACCTCTCTTAAAATACTTACTAAAAATCTATATCTGCCGTTTCACGGCCTGTGGACTCGAAGCAAAAAGGAGCCTCAGCAACCGTGCCAAGGCTCTATTCTAGCTCCATCGATGTATAACCTGCGCTGTTTGTTCCGCCTGGTCATTGCAGCGGGCTGTTGAGCAGTGTCAGCTCTGGATGATTCAATAGCGCCTCGGCGCAATAATCGCAAGTCACGCGAACCGTAGTATCGCCGCTCGAATCATACGCTATTATATCTCTCCGCTCATCGGGGGTCAAGAAATGGAAACCAAGCTGCGCTTCGGATATATCCGCAGCTTCAATTCGGCCAATTTGAGTGCGGCAATGTCTGCATACATAGTTTATTGCCATCTATATGCCTCCTGAAACATCATTATACCTTCAGTATGCCCCGAATAACCGACGTTTAGCCTCGGTCACAATCTGCATTTCGCTGCAATAATCTACTGAGGTTCTGTTCCAGTCGCAAAATGGAATACAACTTTGTTTATAACCGTTATCAGCGGTTGAACTTAGCCATCGTTTGTTCGAAGGTATGATCCAGGCTGAACTCCAGCGCATCGCACGCCTCTTGAATCGAATTATCCAACAATGGCCTCTCTTTCTTTGCAAAAGAGGACAGTACATAATCGACGATGGCATAACCCGGCTCCGGTCTGGAGATGCCCATCCGAATCCGATTGAACGTTTGGGTTCCGGTATGCTGAATGATGGACTTAATTCCGTTATGACCGCCGGCGCTTCCTTGGTAACGAAGGCGATTTCTGCCTATTTCAGTATCCAGATCATCATATACAACGATCATGTCTTCTAGGCTGACCTTATAATAATCCATGAATGCCCGAACCGCTTCACCGGACAAGTTCATGTAAGTCATCGGTTTAATGAGCGCAACTTTCTTTCCGCCAATCAGGCCATCCCCGATCAGGGCTTTGCATTTGCTTTGGCGGATATCTATGCCGTGCCTTCGAGCCAGCTCGTCCAGCGCCATAAATCCGATGTTATGTCTTGTTTTCTCATATTGGGCTCCCGGGTTACCGAGGCCTACGATCCATTTCATGAGGTGGTATACTCCTTTCAGTGAATCTCAACCCTCCCAAACCCTCCCTTACCGTAAGGGAGGGCCCCCAGGGCCTGCAGCCCTCGGGACTCCCGCAAATTGGGGGAACGTGGGAGGTACAGAGGCGCTCCTGCGCGCTGTCCCCTTCGGGGATGCGCTCTACTTTCGGTGCGTGGGACGTTTTTCCCCCTTCGGGTACGTCTTACTTTTGGTGCACCCGGGCAACCTGGAAACATGCTGCGGAATGGGGGAGGCTCGGCGCTCCCGGGCTGTATTATGCTCTGAGCCGCTTGTCGCCCTGACGGGCCCGCTCTACGTCCCTGCTCCTGCGGAGGGAGGTGATTGAGCGGCTTCGTGCTATTTATGCGTTACTCCCTACTAGGAATCGCTCTCCCTTCGGGATACGCTTTGCTTCGTGATCTTCTTCGTGCTGTATGCGTGACCCCCTGCTGAGAGACGCTCTCCCTTCGGGATACGCTTTGCTCCATGATCTTCTTCGTGCTGTATGCATTACTCCCTGCTGGGAGACGCTCTCCCTTCGGGATACGCTTTGCTTCGTCGTGTGTCTCTATATAGACGTAAATACGCCGATAAGGGTTACATCTTCCGTATGGGAAGATGTAACCCCCGAATAACAAGGAATCCTTATTCGATTTCGAACAGTTTACTGATGGAGAGCTCCTCATGAACGCGAATAATCGCTTCTCCCATCAGCGGAGCGACCGACAACACTTTAAGCTTGCTCGTTGGATTCGGATGCGTAATTGGAATCGTATCAGTAACCACAACTTCCTTCAGCGGAGAGTTTTCCAAACGTTCCATCGCCGGACCAGACAGCACAGGATGCGTACAGCAAGCGTATACTTCTTCTACACCGCCTTCTTTCAAGGCATTGGCGCCAAGTACGATCGTACCGGCAGTATCAATGATGTCATCGACGAGTATGGCTGTCTTGCCCTCGATGTTACCGATGATATTCATCACTTCACTGACATTCGGCTCCGGACGGCGCTTGTCGATAATCGCCAGGGGTGCATTCAGGAAATCCGCCAATTTCCGGGCACGCACAACGCCGCCATGGTCCGGTGATACGACGACCGGATTCGGAATTTGCTTGGAACGGAAATACTGTGCCAGAATCGGCACGCCCAGCATATGGTCAACCGGAATATCGAAGAAGCCCTGAATTTGCATCGCATGCAAGTCCATTGTAATGACGCGATGCGCACCGGCCTTCTCAATCAAATTCGCTACCAGCTTCGCCGTGATCGGGTCACGGGAACGGGCCTTCCGATCCTGGCGTGCGTATCCGTAATACGGGATAACCACGTTAATGCTTTTGGCTGAAGCCCGCTTCAAAGCATCCACCATAACCAGAAGCTCCATTAAATTATCGTTGACCGGTGCGCAGGTCGATTGCACGATATATACGTGACAGCCGCGTACGCTTTCGGACAGCTTCACCTGGATTTCTCCGTCGCTGAAGCTTGTCGTATCCGAGTCTCCCATCGGAATGCCGATATAATCGGCAATTTGATGCGCCAATTTGGGATTAGAGTTACAGGTGAATATCTTCAGTTTAGAATCACAATAAGTCATAAAATAAAAACCCTCCGTGCTGTATCGATAGTTCATATCGATCTGGTCATTAAAATGGTTACTGCGTCTCATTCCATTGCGATATGTTGTCATGCCTTTACTGCAATAAATCAAGATTCCCCGGCACACACTTTTATGAACACATACTTCTATATTACACTATCTTGCTATGACATTACTAATAGAGGTTGTTCACTTTGTGAACGAGAGCTATGATTATTTTTCTCTGTCATGCCTGGCCTTTGCCCGGGCGCGAAGCTTCTCGGCATATCCTGCCTTATTCTCCTGTCGATTTCTGGCAATGGCAAGGTCGTTATCCGGCACGGAATGAGTAATGGTTGAGCCTGCAACGACATAAGCCCCTTTACCAACCTTTACCGGTGCAATCAAATTGACATTACTGCCCACGAATGCATCGTCTTCAATTTCCGTAATAGATTTATTATAACCATCATAGTTGACGGTTATCGCACCACAGCCAATATTTACATTTTTGCCCACTTTGGCGTCCCCGATATAGCTTAGATGAGACACTTTAGAGCCCTCGTCAATCGAGGCGTTCTTAATCTCCACAAAATCTCCAACCTTAACGTGCGATCCAAGCTTTGAACCTGGACGCAAATAAGCGAAAGGTCCAACGGTAGCCTCACTACCTACTTCAGCATCCATAAGTACCGAATGCTTAACCTTTGCGCCGTTGTCGAGTTTGCAATTATTTATTTCAGTTCCAGGCCCGATGACGCAGTCCTCGCCGATCAACGTATTTCCCGATAGCGATGTTCCCGGATAAAGAATGGTATCCGCTCCGATTTGAACATCCGCTCCGATATACGTCGATTGAGGGTCGATGATGGTAACGCCATTCAGCATATGCTTCCGGGCAATTCTCTCCCGCATAAACTGCTCTGCTTCCGAGAGGGCCAACCGATCATTGACGCCGATCGACTCCGCATAATCCTCGGTCATATAGCCTTCAACAACTTCGCCGGAATCTACAAGAATACCGATAACATCCGTCAAATAATATTCCTGCTGGGCATTGTTGTTCGTTACCTTGCCAAGAGCGGCAAACAGCTTCGCATTATCAAAACAATAAGTGCCTGTATTAAATTCCTGCACCGCATCTTCTTCCGGAGAACAATCCTTCTGTTCTACGATCCGCACAACAGAACCATTCTCCCCCCGGATAATTCGTCCATACCCCTGCGGGCGTTCCGTCCAGGCAGACAGCACAGTAGCCGCAGCACCGCTCTTCGTATGCAAGGCGATGAGCTCCTCCAGCGTCTCTGGCTTCACGAGGGGCGTATCTCCGCATATGACAATGGTAATTCCCTCTTCACTGCTCAGCAGCGGCTCTGCTTGCTTCACAGCATGGCCCGTACCGAGCTGCTGCTCCTGTAGAACGTATTCAGCCGACGTTCCGAGATATGACTGTACAGCATCTGCTCCGTGGCCTACAACCACAATACTTCGTTCACAATGAATTTGCTGAACCGTGTCCAGAACGTGTCCGACCATCGGTTTGCCGCAAACGGGATGGAGCACTTTATAAAGCTTGGACTTCATGCGCTTCCCCTGACCTGCAGCAAGAATAATCGCTAATCTTTTCAAGGCCCCGGCCTCCTTCTCTAGAACTCATTACTGAATATATCTTATTTAAGACAAAAAGAAAAGAGAGCCATGATATACATGGCACCCTTTTCTTCGAACCCCAATTGGTTAAGACAAAAACCAGTACTTAAGCCCCTTCTTCAATAACTTCTTCTTGGTCAGCAGCGCGTTCGTACTCAGCCAATACTGCGGCTTGAATCTTCTCGCGTGTGCCTGAAGAAATTGGATGCGCGATATCCCGGAACTCCCCGTCCGGTGTGCGCTTGCTTGGCATTGCTACAAACATTCCATTATTTCCGTCGATGACGCGAATGTCATGAACAACAAATTCGTTATCGATGGTAATGGATGCAATTGCCTTCATTCTGCCTTCCGAGCTGACTCGGCGGAGCCTTACATCCGTAATTTGCATATGTGTTCACCACCTTTTTCCATCAGGGACTTGGTGTAATATTCCACATAGCCAACGGAAATCCTCCTTTTTTATGGAACAAAATACCCTAAATTCAGGAATTTTTTTGAAATCATGAGATTTTCGACATGATTCGTCTATAACACAGTTGATTTTTTATAAATCGACATAAAAACTAGTCGGTTATTCTATAGAAAAATAATTGCCAGGCTCAACTTTGATTTCCTTCCCCTTAGCATCAACCACCGTGAGCGTTGCCAAGGACACATAATCCTGGAGCAATCTTTGTTCCGACTCGATCTCTCCCGATTCTACGAGAACGCCGACTCCAGCGACCTTGGCATCAAATTCGGCAAGTAGGTCTACCATCCCCTGGATCGTTCCTCCAGCCTTCATGAAATCGTCCATAATCAGGACTCTGGATTTCTCTTTGAGCGCACGGCGCGACAATGTCATCGTATGCAGGCTTTTATGCGAGCCCGATACATAATTGA
Source organism: Paenibacillus lentus (assembly GCF_042714055.1). Taxonomy (GTDB): domain Bacteria; phylum Bacillota; class Bacilli; order Paenibacillales; family Paenibacillaceae; genus Fontibacillus; species Fontibacillus lentus_A. The sequence goes on along the minus strand of NZ_JBHGVC010000018.1, from coordinate 20,596 downwards.
TGCTAACAGCAGATCCCTCTGTAACCTGATGGTCCCGCCTTACGAGCACGACTGGTAAATTCAGCTCAGCTCCAGTGGCATAGGCGAGAGGTATTCCTTTGGTCTCTACGGTCATGATACAATCGATTTCGCGATTCGCAAAAATAGTAGCAAATAATTTACCGGCCTCATTCATGAGTGCAGGCTGACCTAATAAATCGGACATATACAAATATCCGCCAGGCAAAATACGATCCGGCTGCGACAGCTTCTCGCAAAGCTGATTAATAAATACAAGGGCATGCTCCTTGCTTACCATAGGAATATACTTTACCCCTCCGGCAGCCCCAGCCAAGGTGTGCAGCTCGCCCATGCCTTCGCTTTCGAATACTTCTTTTATAATAGCCAAGTCCTCGCTTATGGAGGATTTGGCTGCTCCGTAACGCTGTGCAAAAGTCGTCAGTGGTATCAAATGATGGGGACGTGACAATAGAAATCGCGTCATTTCCACCAATCGAGCGCTTCTTTTTAGTTTTTTCACGAAGTACCCCTCTAAATCCGAATATTTTAATGAAAATATTACACGTTTGTACGTCTTTATTCAAGTATGTTTAAGTAAGCAGGCGTACGGCGTATACCTCTTTGCAAAAACCCCGCAGCCCATTATAAATTCGGGATACCTTGGATTCCTTAGAAACCAGGCCGAATACGGTTGGCCCGCTGCCGGACATTAAAACGCCATCCGCTCCAAGCTTCAGCATCGATTCCTTAAGGTGCGCCACCTCGGGATAAAGCTTCAAAGTCACCTCTTCCAGCACATTGCCTAATTCCTCGCATACCCCTTGGAATGATAAGCGCTCAATTGCCTGCCGCATGCGATCCGCCGAAGGGTGCGTCATTACTTCATCACTGCGGAAGCGACCGTAAATTTCAGCCGTCGATACGTTGATGGGCAGCTTCGCCAGCACGACCCAGCACTGCGGTGGATTGGGAAGGGGGGTAAGCAGCTCCCCCCGGCCAGTCGCAAGCGCCGTTCCGCCTGTAATGCAGAAAGGTACGTCCGACCCCAATTCAGCACCGAGCTGCTTAAGCTCTTCCATGGGGATCTGTAGATCCCATAACCGGTTTAAGCCACGCAGCGTCGCTGCTGCGTCGCTGCTGCCTCCAGCCAAGCCTGCGGCTACCGGAATATTTTTATCCAAATGAATATATACGCCGCTACGGACGTTGTACCGTTCTTTAATCAGCTTAGCCGCCTGAAAGGCCAAGTTCTTCTCATCCAGCGGAATATAGCCAGCCTGACTCGAAATAATGATCGTATCCCGCGAGAGGGCTTCCATCTCCAATCGATCAGCTAAATCCACCATGGTCATGATCATTTCAACCTCGTGATAACCATCCGGTCGCTTATGCAATACGTCCAGCATCAAATTGATTTTGGCCGGAGCTTTCTCGTAAATCTTCAAGGCGTACACCACCCTCAGCATGTCCATGGAATCATTTCTTACTGTTATGCAAGTAATAACGTTTACCATATTATAAATTTAACTGCCGCCTTCGTCTATTGCAGACGGTCAAATACATGTCGTGTGTACGCTTTATTCTTAATATGTTAACAAACAGGGGGCCTTCCTGGATCAGGAAAGCCCCCTGTGAATTATTCCCGTGCAGCCGCACGCTCTGCCAGCTCAATCGCCCTCTTCACCATGTTGCCGGCATCCTTCGCCTTAATGCCTCCCCAGCCTTCCTGCTGAACGGTGTCGTAGAACCCCAGATCCTTCGCAAGCTCCACCTTCAGCTCATCCGACATCACACTACGCCGTCTCCGTGCCATGGGATGTCCCTCCTTACAGAATGATGGATGTAGGAACATTCGATAGTATGCGCTGTTGAATAGCCTTCATACGACGAAATACCTTCCAAGGGAACGGCAGGAGTAACGGGAAAAAGAAAAAAACGGCTCCGCATGAATGCGGGCAGCCGTTTACTGACTAATCATGATGCTCACTATTTAATATACGTAATCCGCATCTCGTTGTCGCTATTGTCGTCACAAATCATAACTTCAACGGATTCGGTAAGTATATCGGCATAACTGTAAGACACTCGCTTAAAGGTCTGTTGCTCTTCATCCAACTTCACGATAAAGACAGATGGATATGTCTCCTCCAATACGCCGGTACGTTCGACGGTCTTACGGCGACCACCGTTTGCACGCAGCATAATTTTCTGTCCTACATAAGCGTCGAGACTGTGCTTAATTTCCGACAGCGCATTTTTAGCCATTGCCTGTGACCACCTTCTTTCTTTGTCCATTATACACAAAAAACAGTCACATGTCAAACGCAAAACAAATAATTATATCAGTCGGGAAAAAGTATTGTCAACGATTTTTTTTCGACATATTTTTGATGAGCGATTTATCAGTTGAAAATACAGGGGGAAAACGCGCGATTCAGCTTTATCCAGCCGCTAATAAATCCTTGTAAAAAAACAAAAAAGCACCTTGCGGTGCCTAAAGACTGAATATAAGCATTACATGGACGGCACGACCTTCAAGGTAGCTAAGTCCCTAAGCTTGGGCAGACCGATCCGGTAGCTGCCCCGTGTCTCGATTCCACCTACGCCCTTCGTCCCGCTGATCGTATTGTTTAATATTTCCGTCATATTAATGGTATCACGGATCGAGGTAAAGGATACCTTAGCTGCAATGTAGACCGGATCAAGCGCGTGAATGAGGACGCGTGAGGGTGAACTGGCAAAATTAGCTCCAGCCTGCAGCAAAGCCTCAAAATGGGACTGACAAGCTCCTGCGATGACGGTTAACGCATCGAAGTGGCGCTCATACTGTCTAGCCGCCTGTACAGCTTCCACGAAGTGGCTGGAGTTCTTATAGCTCGTCAAATTGTAAAGATCCGCTTGCGGGCGATTCTTCAGCACACCATCATGTCCCGTTATGACGACAATATCCGGGCGAATGCTGGGAAGCAAGCGATATAGTGCGTTCGCCATTTGCGATTCCGTCACGTAATAGCCATGAGCGGGAACCCGGAGCTTTTCGTACAGATCAAGACTCTTTTTCAAATATCGCTCATCCCCGTCCAGATGCAGGACTTTGCCCGGAACCTCAAAATAGGATGGCTCATTCTGCGTGTACCACAATGGACTCAGATTAGCCTGATTACGTTCCGTTTGCTCCTGACGATCCCGGTGCAGCCGTTTAAGCGACTCCGTGGCTTTAATGCGCGCTCTTTTAGCCTTCTCCGTTGGAGAAGCCGGATCGACCTTTACAAGATCGTGCAAAGGCGCATCGGCCAGCAGCCGAAATTCCGTTCCCTTGATCATAGCTTCATTATGCTGTATGCTCTCTACCCGGAATGTCACGTCTCCGCCGTATGATTTCCGGACGACCAAGTCTCCCAAATTCGTCAAATGAATCACCTCTACCCTAAGGTATGGGCGAAAGCGGGGATTGGTGACCTTCTCGGTGCTGAAAAGTTGATTTTTAAATTTCAACAACAAATATCTATTGCTTCAGGCCTGCTGCAAAAAGCACATTGCTAAGCACAGCATATTCCTGCAAGGAAAGCGTCTCGGCTCGGCGCCTTGGATCTATGCCCGCTTCATTAAGCAGCTGCTCCAACCGTTCACGGCCTTCCTTTGGAAAAAAGCGGCTCTTCAGGTTATTGGCAATCGTCTTCCTTCTTTGGGCAAACGACGCATGCACTACGTCAAAGAAAAAACCCTCGTCCTCTACCGATACAGGAGGCTGCTTACGCACGCTTAAGCGGATGACCGCGGATTCCACATTCGGCTGGGGAATAAATACCGTATGAGGCACGATACAGACCAGTTCAGGCTCGCTGTAATACTGAACGGCTATGCTCAGGCTGCCATACTCCTTGCCGCCGGGGGATGCGGCCATTCGCTCCGCAACCTCCTTCTGAATCATTACGACGATATGCTCCAGAGGCAGCCCTTCCTCCAGCAGCTTCATCAATATCGGCGTGGTAACGTAATACGGCAAATTCGCCACGACACTAACGCCGGATACATCTTTAAAATGCTGCTCGAATAGGTCGCGCAAAGGGAGCTTGAGGACATCTCCATGAACGACATCCACATGCGGATACGGCTCGAGCACCTCCTCCAGAATAGGAAGCAGCCGCTGGTCGATCTCCACAGCGGTTACTTTGCCGGCCTGCTGTGCCAGCTTCTCTGTCAGCGCACCGATGCCCGGCCCAATCTCCAGAGCGCCCTTGGTCTTGTCCAACCCGGCAGCCTCAATGATTTTGGCTAGTATATTCTGATCGATCAGAAAATTCTGACCGAGACTTTTCTTAAATGAGAATCCATGCCGTTGAATAATTTCCTTCGTTCGGCGCGGCGTCGATATATCTTCTCTACTCATGGCACTCTAAACCCCTTTGTCCTCCAGTTGAGCCAGCGCAGCCGCAAACTCTTCCCGGCTAATCCGAAATACGGTAAGCCGCTTATACAGCTGCTTCCCGTTGCAATAACCGATCCCGAGCAATTCACCGATCACGCGCCGTCTAGCGGCGGCTTGCGGGTGAACGATCAGACCGGCCTCTATTAAGTCTTCCCAATCGATCAATTTATCATCGTTCGCGGCAGATACTGTTTCGGTATGGACGCGACCCAACGCTTCTCGAATTACTTCGGGCGAAGCGTTCTCCACGCCGATATCCCCGCGCCGAGTGGCATCCGCCTCTCGAAGGAAGGCATGCTTGCAGCCCGGTACCCGGCCTGCGACAATTTTGCGGATTCGCTCACCCGCATGGTCGGGATCGGTCAATATGATGACCCCGCGCCGCTCCTGAGCCAGGGCAATCTTACGCAGCACGGCCTCGTTGACAGCCGAGCCCCCGGTTTCAATCGTATCCGCTTCTACGGCGCGTTTAACGGCGACGGTATCGTCCCGTCCTTCCACGACAATAACCTCTTTGATCATCAGAAGCTAACCCTCTTCCTCATACGCAAAAAGAAGAGGACTTCTCCTCTTCTTTACATACCTTTTTCATTTATCTATAGTATCTTATTCCCTGTTCAAAGTAAAACAGGAGTTAGTTTAATTCTGGTTTGTTTGGACCAATTACATAAACCGTACGGCCCTTCTTGCGGCCGAAGTTTTTCGCAGATTTCAAACTATCGAAATAAACGTCCATTTTATTGCCCTTAATGGCGCCACCCGTATCTTCGGCTCTGCGGAACCCAATGCCTTCGATATATACCCACCAGCCCATAGGAACGACATTCTTATCTACGGCAATCGTTCTGCCTTCCGTGACACGCGTCCCGGAAGCCGTCTTCGTGCCGATCCCGTCCTCTTCGGCGGAGTATGCGGTTAATGTGACGTTCTTAAGCACCTTTTTATATTTAAACGAGACGCCGCCTTTGGTTGTCAATCCACTGATATCCACTTGACCCCCGGTCCGGGATATATTAGCGGATAGCACAGCTTCTGGCTTGGGCTTCGTACCGACAGCAACCACTTTATCCTGAGCCTTCGTCTCAACCTCTTTGCTCAGCCAGCGCTTGGATACGAAATTTCCGTCTTCATACACTTTTTCAACGTGATGGATAACTACTCCCTCGCTGCCTTGCTGCAGCACTTTCGTCTGACCCTTCTCCAAATTAGGATCCGAGGTTTTGACGACGGCAAATGGCACGGTCTCTTTCGTCTGTACCGTATGCTTGGATACGCGTACCACTTTGATCTTGAGATCGGAGGTAACTTTGCTGCTCAGCTCCGGAGTCACTTTATCCTCCGGGTTCACCGTAATGCCAAGCTCGTTGATAATACCCTGCACACTGGATTGAGTCGTTAGATGCGACTTCGTTGCACCATCCACGCTCACCTGCACCGGAACCGCCCTTACGATAACGATCCGGTCCCCTTCTTTGAGGGAGCTTTCGAGCGGCCGCGATATCGTATCACCCTGGCTCAGCACGATAGCATGTTCATCCAATACTTGATTGACTACAGTTTTGCGGGTCTCGATCTCTTGGATCTCCCCGTCCACCACTAAATAAATGTTCTTGCTGCTGCCATTCAGCCAAATTAGAATGACGATAATCGCTGCGACAGTTAACAAAGTGACGACCGATATCTGACGTAGATTCTCATGCTTCCATCTTAATGCGTAAGACATACTGGATGAGCGTGATTCATGGGTCTCTTCTTTCTGGAAAATGCCCACTTTCCGTCCTCCTTCATAGTCCCGCCCTAGGTCAATGCATGATTAAATGTTGACGTGACTATATCCGTTTTTTACGAAATGCTAGAAGTTCAGCACCCCGCATCCTGCCCCAGTCCGGTCGGCATTTGTCACCTCCTGTTATAGAACAGTATGATGACCCTATTACAATTATTCAAAACAAAAGAAGCCGGGAGAAAGAGTTAAAGCAACTCTTTCGTGGCTTCCTGAAGTTCTTGGGTGTAATAGGATGCACGAAGTTGCCTCTCTTGACACGCTTACGAGGTTAGCTGTCGGGTTCGGACGAAGAGAGCCGCCCTTTCTTAGTTCATTCGCTCATGGCGCAATGACCTCGAATTCACCCCAAAGATCCTGCAAAGAAATCAAATACGGCATGATTACTTTCTGTTGACTGTGAATCAAGAATAGTTTCATCAAGACCGTATCCGGTTCCCCCGTTCTCCAAAATGGAGACTCAGCGAGACTGGTTCATGGAACATGGATCGTGGCCATTTGCATTGCTCTAAACTCGGCCAATTCGATCACTGAAAAGATTCTATCCTGTTTCGATGCATGTTGTAAAGGACGGATCAAGAACGTTTTCTTTAGAAAAAGGTTAAAAAAATGTAATAAACTCGGGGTTTTAAATTAAAATGTATTAATCTTTCCCGAAATCTCTTCTTTTCACCGCTTTTCCTCCCATTTTCATCGAATGCCAAATCGTTCCAGTGCATTTTGGGTAGTTTTTTCTGCAATTTCTTGGAAGGACAGCCCTTTTAATTCAGCGGCTGCTTCGGCTACGAATTGGACATATGCGGATTCATTTCTTTTCCCGCGATAAGGATGCGGCGTCAAATAAGGGGCGTCCGTTTCAAGCAATAATCGGTCGATTGGAGTTTGTTTTAATACCTCTTTGGGCTGTTTTGCATTTTTAAACGTGATCGGGCCTCCAAAGGACAAGTGAAACCCCATATTCAGGCATAATTTAGCCGTTTCCCAGCTTCCCGAGAACGAATGCATAACTCCACCCACTTCATGCGCCTTCTCTTCCTGCAAAATGCGAACGGTATCCTCATGGGCATCCCGATTATGAATGACTATCGGCATTCCCAGCTCCCGGGCCAGCCCGATTTGTTGGCGAAATACAGCATGCTGTACATCTTTTGGCGATGTATCCCAATAGTAGTCAAGACCAATCTCCCCGATGGCAACGACCTTTTCGTGGCGACACAATTCGGCAATCCAATCCAAATCGCCTTCCTTCATCGTTATCGCATCCTGGGGATGCCAACCGACAGCGGCATAAATGAAATCATAGCTCTCGGCCAGCTTCATCGTGGTAGGAATCGTATCCCGATTAAAACCGATATTAATCATGCGCGAAACCCCTTGCTCGACGGCGCGAGCAATCGTTTCCTCCCGATCCTCGTCAAACTGCTCCGCATCCAAATGTGTATGTGTATCTATCAACATAGCGATATTCCTCCTAAATTAACATTCCCGGCTAAAAAATCGAGCCAATTCCGCAGGCAAACGATGCCATACCGCTCTTAATTTATTGTCCGGATAGTACAAATAAAATTTCCCCCGCTGCATGCCGCTGATGGAACGGACAATATCGGATACCTCTGAAATCTCCACCAATCGCTCCTGCTTGTCCAGCAATAAAATTTGCTTTCCCCGAAGCTCTTCATCAGGACGAGACACATCATAAGGCAAGTCCGTCGGAAAATCAATTTCCAGATCATAATCCGGATTTAAGCCTATTTTTCGGAATTGTTCGCGAATTTCCGTGATTTTCTCCAAATCGAGCGATTCAAGTTCAACATATTTGTACAATTTGCGATCCATAAACCGGGTACAAAGATCAGAAAGGAGACTGTCCTCTTCATTTTTCCACTGCATAAAGGCCGTTTGAATTAAAGCTTCATCTAATAGCAAATATTGCTGAACCGTCAAATCCGCGTTGAACAAGCCGGGTAATGGAGCCGGCAGGAACGAGAACGTATACCCTTCAGCATACAATTCCTTAACCCGGCGAAAAATCTGCCGCAGAATAATTTCCGAGCTCCGCGTAACCGGGTGGAAATAAACCTGCCAGTACATTTGATAGCGGGACATTAAATAATCCTCTACCGCATGCATGCCCGTTTCCTTAACTACAATTCTACCCTGATAAGGCCGGAGCATTCGCAATATCCGATCCATATCGATCGTGCCGTAATTGACGCCCGTAAAATATGCGTCTCTCAGCAAATAATCCATTCGGTCTGCATCAAGCGGACTGGTCACCAGGTTAACGACAATCTCATTCGGGTAATCCTTACGGATGACCGAGGCTACCTTAGCCGGAAAATTCTCGCCCATTCGCTTTAGAACCTGTCCTACCTCCGTATCTCCAAGCAAAATGCGGCAAGTCCAATCCTCATGGTTCATTGCAAAGGCTTGTTCAATAGAATGAGAGAAGGGGCCATGTCCCAAATCATGCAACAACGCCGCGCAAAGAGCTACAAGACGTTCGTCCTGCGGCCAGTCTGGATAATTATTTCGTTCAAACTGAGAAATGATTCGCCGCGTGATTTCATATACTCCTAGAGAATGAGAGAATCGGCTATGCTCTGCCCCATGAAAGGTTAAATACGAGGTACCGAGCTGACGGATCCGGCGTAGCCGCTGAAATTCCTTTGTATTAATAAGTAACCAGATCAATTCATCCTGAACATGAATATAATTATGAACAGGATCTTTGAATACCTTTTCTTCGCGAAGATTATGCATGGTTAATTCTCCTTGTTTTCAATTTTTTTGAAATTAAAAGAATTTAACGACTTTGCCTCTCCAAGATATTCGACTTATTTTGTCGAATTATGTCTAATAATGTCGTGATAGGTGTCGGAAATATGTCGATTGCCTAAAACCCCGGTATAAAAGCAATTATTTGATGCCATTCATGCATTTATGTCTTTAATTTAGTAAATTAACTGAACTCTACCATAAATAGGTTGACTGTTTTGGGAAACGTTGGTATTATAAATATCATAAAAGATAGAAGTTTGTCGAATAATGACGCTTTAAGTTTATTTTAAAAATTTCGCGAGAGGGGTATCATCAGTCATGATGAAATCAACAGGTATTGTTAGAAAAGTAGATGAACTAGGTCGAGTAGTTATTCCTATCGAATTGCGCCGCACGCTCGGGATTGGGGAGAAAGATGCGCTTGAAATTTATGTAGATGGTGAGCGTATTATGCTTAAAAAATACGAGCCTGCCTGCATCTTCTGCGGCAATGCTGAGAACGTTACTTACTTCAAAGGCAAAATTGTTTGCCATGAATGCCTCACGGAAATTCCAACACCTGTGACAAATTAAGAATTATAGTATATAATAGACTTACTGAATCTGTTAATTCTAACCTTTTTCATATCTCCTTGGTGCCTTCTTCGGCTTGAACCCGGCCGAATGAAGGCTCCCTTTTTTTTGTGCGCCCATTATTTCTATCCAATCCACAGGCTCAAGCCCACTCATACCTATTCTAAAAACAGTAAAATTTGCTGCTATATCAAGGATTTGTAAATATCCCTCTTGGATACCCCACGGTCATTCGCTGCCTTCTTCATCGCCTCCTTCCGCGGCAACCCCTCCTCCTCATAATGCGTCACATGCTCAACAATGGACATAGATTGCCACCAGGCATTCCGCTTTTCTTTGAGCTGCTGGGGATCGGCTCCTTCCACCACGATACAATATTCTCCCATCGGCGGATGCTCCTGCAGCCAGTTCAGGCAATCTTGTATCGTCCCCCGGGTCATTTCCTCGAATCGCTTGGTCAGTTCACGGGCCAAAACAATCCTCCGGTCTCCCCAGGCGTTAAGCATCGATTCCAGGGTTTTGATCAGCCGATGCGGAGATTCATACAATAGTAAGGTGCTCTCCTCCTCCTCCTGCAGCTGCAGAAGCTCATCCCGCTCCCGCTGCTCCCGGGGAAGGAAGCCGATAAATTTAAATTTCTCCGTAGACAGGCCGGATACGATCAAAGCAGATAGCGCAGCATTTGCTCCTGGTACGGGTACAACAGAAATTCCCGCCTCGATCGCCAGCTTGACAAGGTCGCTTCCGGGATCCGAAATGGCCGGCAGACCCGCGTCACTGACGAGCGCCAAATTTTTTCCTTCTATTATAAAACGTATAAGCTCTGGACCACTGGCTAGCCGATTATGGTCATGGTAACTCAACAGCTTGCCCGGCGTAATTTCAAAATGGGACAACAGCTTTCTCGTCTGTCTCGTATCCTCCGCGGCGATAATATCCGCTTCCCGAAGAATACGGACAGCACGATAAGTCATATCCTCTAAATTGCCGATCGGCGTAGCGACGAGATAGAGCGTGCCACTGCCCCCCTGATCACCGGGCTGCTCCGCAAAACTTTTTTGTACCTTTACACTCATGATCTTCCCTCTTTTGATCCATAGTATATTTCGAAGATTTCTTTGCAGTATTCCCCGTTTTCCTCGTACACAATAAGCGGTGGCAGCACTCGGACATCCGGCCTGCCGTCCCGCAGCGCTTCAATTAACACCATATTCGCTTCCATGCCCGCTCGCGGATGAACAAATCGAATGACCTTCGGTTCCAACCGATACTGGCGCAGCAGCGTCATGATTTCGCCGAGCCGCTGAGGCTTGTGCACCATCGACATTTTGCCGCCGGTTCGCAGCAGTCTCATCGAGGAACTGATGACCTCCTCTAATGTGCAGTGAATTTCATGCCTTGCAATGGCTTGGTGCGGATTCAGCTTCAAATCCCCGCCGGTTAGCGGCATGTAAGGCGGATTCACCGTCAAGGCATCGTATGCACCGTGTCCCGTCTCCTGCACAAGCTCCCGTAAATCCCCCTCCCTTATGGTAATCCGATTCTGCAGATGATTCAGCTGCATACTGCGCCGAGCCATGTCCGCAAGTCTAGGCTGTATTTCAATCCCCTCAATCTGCGCTTCGGTACGCGTGGACAGCAGCAGCGGTATAACGCCATTGCCAGTACAAAAATCAATGATTCTGCCCCGTTTCGGTACGGCTGCAAATCGCGCCAACAGCACTGCGTCCATCGAGAAGCTGAACACCTCGTCGCTCTGAATGATTCGCAAATGATGCGTCAGGAGATCATCCAGCCTTTCTTGTTCATATAAAGGTACTTCCATCGGCCATTGGCTCATCGAATACTCGCCTTTCTTAGTCAAGGTTGTCGGAATTGCATTGCAAATTCCCATATTGAAAAAAAACCGTAGGAAGCTCCTACGGCTTTACTCATTTATTCAGAAAAGACAAACAGAACAGGCAATCGCCTTCCGTTCGTAAATGTCCGTAATACACGTTGCAAATGTGGAATCCCTCGTGATACAGACGTGCGAGATTATCATACCCTTCCCCGACGATATCGGCCGCTTCTATCGGTTCCTTGCCTTCGGGCAACGAAGCATCGGCTTGATCTGAAGACGAGGACGGAAGGCGACCTTCGGTGGTCTCCCGCTTTAAAATTTTGCGTAATTGCTCGTTCTCCAGCCGAAGCTGCTGATTCTCTTCCACCAGCTTCTTCACCTCTAGCATCAGCTTGCTCAATTCGCCGTGAACGGTTCCCATTTGTGCATCCAGCGCCTGCATATGCGTAAAAATATCTTTGTTCTCCAAGTTCCCACCCCAGAGTCATCTCTAAAGTCTATCTTGAAAATCCATTACTTAACGACAACATCATCTAAAGGAAGTTCCTTGACTTTGCCTACTTCAAATAATTGCACATGAACCGAACGCGAACCTGCATTCAGTCCCACGACTTTCCCTTCGCCAAGTGAAGTAATCACCATCTTGCCTACCGACGGTAACTCTTCCTTCACGCTTTCATAATTATCATGCTCAAATTTCAGACAGCACATCAGCCTTCCGCAAAGTCCGGAAATCTTCGTCGGGTTAAGCGATAAGCTCTGATCCTTAGCCATCTTGATCGATACAGGCTCAAAATCGCCCAACCAGGATGAACAGCAGAGCACCCGTCCGCAAGGGCCAATCCCGCCAAGCATCTTCGCCTCGTCCCGCACTCCAATCTGACGGAGCTCGATCCGTGTACGGAAAATACTCGCTAAATCCTTAACGAGTTCACGGAAATCGACCCGGCCTTCGGCCGTGAAATAAAAAATGATTTTGTTGCGGTCAAATGTAAACTCGACATCGACCAGCTTCATTTTGAGGTCATGATCTTTGATTTTATTTAAACAAGTGGCAAAAGCGTTCTTTGCCGCAAGCTTGTTCTCTTCCACAACACGGGCATCAGCATCGTCGGCAATCCGGATCACCTTCTTCAGCGGAAGGACGACGTCCGATTCTCCAACCTGCTTCTTCCCGACGACAACCTTGCCATATTCGATTCCACGCGCTGTCTCGACGATAACGCTTTGTTCCTTCTCGACGGGAAGCTCCAGAGGATCGAAATAATATATTTTGCCCGCTTTCTTGAAACGGACACCTACTACAGTGTACAAAAACTTACCCCCTCGTCTAGCACTGGCACTAATGAATATGTGACCTTTCAAATAAATCCCTTGTTTAGCATGGGAGAAAGTTTGCTGAAAATCTGTCAGGGTCTTTATTTCTCTAATGTTATCCCTCGACACCAATCAAAAACTGTTCGACACAGAGCTGGCCGTTCATGTTCTGCCTAAGCTTCTTCCTGCTCTCTGCCGCAAGGGCCATCGCTTGAATCCAATGCTCTTGGCTGCGACTTGAAGCATGCCTATTGATAAAATCCAGCTCATCTATGAAAACGATTTGGTCATGTTTATGATAGAGCGCATGGAGCATGTCCTTAAACCACAAATGGAAAAGATTAAACAACATGTCCAAATGATCGCTCAGGCCTGCCTTGAAAATAGATTGCTGCGCTGTAATTAATGGACTCCCGCCACGTCCTGCGGATTCCTTCCCTAATTGTAACACTACGTTTCTAATTTCTGCAAACCAATTCTGCTGCAACAGCTCGCGGCACGGGCCTAGTCCAGCCGCCAAATGAACGGCACACCTCGATAAAGTGGGTGGAAATCCTTCGTTTGATAAAATTTGGAGCATCCTTTCCGGATCGAGCGGGGTAAAAGGCACCCACTGGGCCCGCGATTGGATGGTTGGAAGCAGAGCGCGTCCATTATCCGACAAAAGAATAGCAACTGCGGGTGAAGGCGGCTCTTCCAAAAATTTCAGCAGGCTGTTTGCTGCTTGCACCGTCATTTTCTCTGACTCGTCAATAATGTAAGCCTTCGGATTTCCACTCTCCGAACGATATGAGAAAATCCGCTGTAAATCGCGGATTTGATCAATCTTAATGGTCGAGCCCTCAGGAGCGATGTAATGGAGATCAGGATGATTGCCATGAAGTACCTTGCGGCATTCCAGGCATTCCCCGCAAGCATCGTCCCCCTCTTCCGTACAGAACAGGGCTTGAACGAACGCCATGGCCATTTCCTTCTGTCCGCTGCCCGGGGGCCCGCTAAATATATAAGCATGCGATATTTGATTACGGCGAAGCCCGCTTTGCAGCAGTTTTTTAGCCGCATCCTGCCCCATAATTTGCTCAAATGACATTAGCGATTCACATTCCTTATTGATTATAATACGAGTTTAAAATACAAGTTCAAGAAGTCGGCTTTTCAGCACCGTGGCTTAACCTTTTAAAAACAGAGATTGATTAGCATGCCTCTGATCTCACCGATCTTCTGAAGCAGCTCGATCTTCCCCTGCTCCGTTTCCAGCAAATCGTCGGCCATTTCCAGCAAAGCCGCATCGATTTCATCCAGCAGCTTATAGCGCTTGCCCCGTCCACGACGATCCCAGCCCCGGGAATCCTTCATGCCTACGCCGCGCCGCACCGTATCCTCCATGAATCTTTTGACGAGGAGGCGGTACGCCTTCAACTCGCGAATAGTCATGGAACGGGCCAAACGATCACCTTGAAGCTGAATTTCTTTGAATCGGCGATTCAGTTCCTCCTGGGAAGCACGCTCCCCCTGCTGCTGCATAACGTCGGAGAATGTTTTGGATTGAACTGGTTTGGCAGTATTATCATTCATCCCTAACCCACTGTTCAGCGGCCTGAACCCCGGATCTATCTTCATTTCATTCACAGCCTATCTTCTTTTATTTCAAAAATAAACCTCTGTATATAGCGAATTCAAGCTACATGAGCACCTAAAATGTTTCCAACGAAAACATCCTGCGAAAGCAAATTCTCTTCAAGGGTGAATGCAAGATTCGATGTCGATTCACATCCTGATCATGCTTCCATGATCAAAAGGGGACTTAATGAGCAGCCCTTAAAAATGTTCGAAACGGTCTACTGGCAGAACGAAGACGGTCGCTCCCCCAACCTGCACCTCGACCGGCAGCGGCAAATACGAGTCGGTCGTTCCGCTCATCGGCGTCACTGGCGTGACAAGCTGCTCACGGACTTTGCAACTGCTGCGGATGACGTTCATTACGGATTCCACCTGATTGTCATCTACCCCGATCATAAACGTCGTATTCCCTGCCCGCAAAAATCCGCCGGTACTTGCTAGCTTCGTCGCCCGATAGTTTTCCTTTACGAGCGCACTGGATAGACGATTGCTGTCTTTATCTTGGATAATCGCAATGATCAGCTTCATTGCAGCCCCTCCTCGTATTTACATTATAGTATGATTCGTTCGTATCCGGCTTACGAAACCGAATACATTTATATTTGACAATCATAGTGCAAATTCCTTTAATGCCGTGAAAAGATAACTCTTCATCTCCTCTTTGACCTCTTCGAGCGATCTTGAAGCATCGATCGTAATGATCCGGCTGGGATACATTTTTGCCGCGATCCGGTAGCCCTCCCTGACTTTATGATGAAACTCCAGGCTTTCCATATCCAATCTGTTCACCTCGCGCCCTTGGCCCGAGGCGATTCTTGCCAGTCCGGCCTCCGGTTCAATATCCATATAGAATGTTAAATCAGGAAAGCGCCCGTTTGTCGCAAAGCTGTTAATGGCCAGTACCTCGTCAATGCCGAGGCCTCTGGCATGGCCTTGATAGGCGAGACTGCTGTCGATGAAGCGATCACATAATACGATGAGTCCCTCTTCCAGCGCTGGCTCCACCTTTTCCGCCAAATGCTGCCGTCTGGCCGCCGCATAGAGCAAAGCTTCGGTTCGAGCATCCATCGCCGTATGCTCTGGCGCCAGGATCACCTCACGTATTCTTTCCGCGATGACAATCCCACCAGGCTCCCTCGTCGTCATGCTCGGAATTCCCTGCTCCTGGAGCATAGAACTAAGCAGCTGCAGCATGGTCGTTTTGCCCGAGCCTTCCCCGCCCTCCAGCGTAATAAACAATCCTTTACTCTTCATCGGTACTCCCGCCTTCTGTTTGCTCTTTATACAGGTGCTTATAAACTAAGATGGTATTTAGCCGAGAATCTGCAGCTCCCTGGCATTTTGCTCCGGACTGGCGCAACCCCTTTAAACGATTCATCGTTCTTTCCGAGATAGCCTCTCCCGGATAAAGCAAAGGAATACCCGGCGGGTAAGGAATGATCATTTCTGCTGCGGTTCGGCCTTGAGCATCCTCCACGAATACCGTTTCGATATCTTCCAGAGATCGTGGCTGCATATCAAAAGGTACCGGACTCGATACTCCATCCTCTAAATCCGTTTCAATGTTCCACGTGGAAACTAAAGAAGGAGCGGATGACTTTTTCTCATCCTTTTGTCTAGGCTGCTGCATCTGCTCTTGTTCTTGCTGATGCCCGTGCTTTTGCTCTTGCTTACGAGCTAGGTCACCGCCCGCCCGGCCCTCCTCATTCTCCCCCTTGGTCTCGTACCCGTTTCCCGCACCCTCTGAAATTTCCTGTAATGCCTGGTATAGACGCTCGGCATCCTCCATGGTCGTTCCCAGGCTCAGCGCCAAGACTACGAATCGTTCATCACTCATCTCCGGTATACAGCCTGCCGTCTCCAGCTTATCCTGCAGCTCGTAACCGTTACTGCCGCCAAATGCATCATAGAGTACAAGTTTGAACGGATCTTGTGTAGTATATGCAGCATCTTCTCCGCTGGAGCCCGTCTTAAGTATACCAAAGCGGGGCAATGCGGTATGAATCGCTTGCCGAAGCCAGTCTGCCGCCGCGAGGCCGTCACGGAACGCCGCATGGCCTTGCCGCTCCAGCAGGCTGCGGCTTAGGTCAAGCGAAGCCATGATCGGATACGAGGGGCTGGAGCTCTGCACCATCGCGAGCCGCTGACGCAGCAGACTGCGGTCGAGCAGGCTGCCCTGCACGTGCAGCATCGCGCCCATCGTGAGGGCGGCGAGCATCTTGTGCGTCGACTGCACGACGCCATCGGCGCCCTGGGCTAACGCGGACACCGGCAGAGCCGGGTGCAGCCCGTAGTGGGCGCCGTGCGCCTCGTCGACGAGCAGCGGCACGCCGTGAGCATGGCAGAGCTCCGCCAGCTCTGCCAGCGATGCGCCCATCCCGTAGTAGTTCGGGTGCGTGACGAGCAGCCCCTTCGCGCCGGGATACCGGCGCAGGGCCTCACGCACCGTCTCTACGGACGGGATGGTGGCGAGCCCGCTTGCGCCGTGCAGCTGCGGCGCAAGGAACACCGCTTGTGCGTGCGCGAGCATAAATCCGTGAATAACGGATTTATGCACATTGCGCTGCACAAGCAGCACGTCCCCTGGAGCGGTGCACACGCTCAGGATCAGGGCCAGGTTGCCGGCCGTACTGCCGCCGACAAGAAAATACGTCTCCTCCGCTCCGAATAAGGAAGCAGCCTGCTGCTGCGCCTCCTTAATCACACCCTCCGGATGATGGAGATCGTCTGTTCCGTTAATCTCCGTCACATCGATCTCCATAATCTGATCCAGCTCTGTAGCACGATCATTGCTGCCCATTCTATAAGCTTGGCCATTTTTATGGCCGGGCACGTGAAAAGAAGCGTGATTCGCCTTCTTATACCGAAGCAAAGCCTCATACAGAGGAGCCCTATGCTTCACATTGTCAGACATATTTATCTGATCCTTCCGAATTGACTTTTCTTCCCCTCTTATCAAGCAGGGTGAAACCTGCAAATGATTATAATAGGTTATCACTTCATTTTAACGCTACTCTCCTGCATAGGGCAACACAAAAGGACCCGCCACATACAGCCAGCAGGTCCCTAACTATGAATATTAAGCATTCTTCTGCACCCATATTTGCTTCATCCGATGAATAAAGAAGTGATATTTTTCTTCCTGAACGTCGGTGTGAACCATTTCCGCCTCACAGGCATCGCATATAAATTCGGACACAATATGAATTCCTTCCAGTTTGTGCTCGCCGCATATAATACATGTATTATGCGCATGTTCATCCATCCGCAATCCCACCTTGTTTATTTTACTATCAGTATGACACATGTTCTATTATTTTAAACCCTTTCATAGTACATTACTTACTATTTATGTATATGCAATGCCTGCTGCAATGGTGTTTGTACGTAACAAACGTAAAATATTCTTTTTTTCTGCCGATATATTAGTAAGAGCCTGCCTAATTATCAGGTTTGTCTATTTTATTATTCCAAGGAGGGTTGAATGTATCGATGCCCGCTGAATCCGGCACGAATGCAACATTTTACCATTACCGACTTCTCAAGAAATTGGTAATCCCCAAAACCCTGATCCATAGTCTTCTGACTCTTCCTCTGATTTGGCTTGCCGCAGAAATTGTTCTGTTCAATTGGACTAGCATATTTTTCTTCCTGCTGGCAATCCCGGTTGCATTTTGGATTCAGTATGTTATAGCCCGATCCGTACTGGTCATCATCCATAGCTCCTACCGTAAACGCTGGCGCTTTACCCGACGTTTGCCCTGGATCGGTTATATGCCGGATCAGTATGTTGCCTATTCGGTATATCGACGTGTGCAGCTGCATACCTCATGGATCGGATTGATCATTGTCGCGATCATGATTCCTTGGTCTCCGATATCTTTTGTGTTTTCCTTGTTCTTCTGGCACGCATGGAGCATGGCTCCACGGCTTTACCCCTTATTCGGCTTTAAAAATCAACCCAAAGAAGGCATGATCAAATTTAACGAAGAGGACATTTCCTACTACATGCCTTAAAGTATTACATATATAAACCTTTTATCCCCGATATTAAAAAATCCTGTTTCCTGCAGTCGCGCAGGAAACAGGCCGATAAGCCAACGCTATATTCGTATGCTTCATCTTTATTGGAGTTACGGACTGCTCTCCAGTCCCTGTATTACGGTTTTCTTCTCTTGCTTCGGCACCAGCACAGTAAACGAATTGTCATGAATCGTTAGTTGAACGATAACTTTATCTTTCTTATATACACGCGTTGTTCCGGAATTCTGATCTTCCTGCTCCGTCCAACCCCATTCATAAATCGCTTGCTGATATTCCTCAGGCACGCTGCTGGATTCATTAATTCCCGACAACGAATAATGGACATAATCCATTCTTGAATTATTAAGAGCGGTTTCCGTAATACTGGCTTCCTTTGGAACAGGAAAGCTCTTCTCAACAGCCGAGCCCTCAAATTTCGTCCAAGAAGGTGTGGAAGATGCACAGCCTGTGATCGCGAGCAGGATCATCCAGACTAACCCCATGAAGCATAAGGAATATCCCTTCCCTCTTAGCCGCATGTATTATTCCTCCTTACCTGACCTACATACTATTTCACCTGGATAATATTGACGATTTTTCCACAATATAATTACGAAGATAGGCTTAATTTCCTAGTCGAGAAACTACCATTCTCATTATAACGCCTGTCAGGATCATGTCGGTAACAAAAAGGTTACATTCAAATGAACAGTTTAATGAAAATAAACGGACATTTCTCTACCCGCTTACTTAAGAGAAAATATCCGTTTACCATTCAATATCTATTAAATTCGATGAATAGCAGACAATCCCTTTTCTTATTTCCCGTCAAAAGGACTGGCCCCACTAGGTAATATATCGCTGAAAGGAATTGAGAATTCTGGTATTCCGAATGCATAAGGAAAGTAATCATACAATTGGAAAAAAACCTTCAGCTTCCCCGCCTGAATATAAAATCCAGTCTCTTGATTAACCCCTTCAAAACCTCCCATATACTCCGGCATAGCTTGCAATTTAGCTGCTAATTGCTCGTTCAGCTTCTTCTTGTAGTCTTTATTCGTATCGAATAAATCATCTATGGTTAAAGAATTCCCGTCAGCTAGAGAAAAAGTATATCCCTCTTGGATCGTCATCCCATGAGCGCCACCCAAATACTCATATTTCTGCATGATTAGGCTAAGGATACCTTCTGCATTATAAGTGACTACATAATGGCTCTCATACTCGTATGGACGCTCCGCCGTCTCGTCTCTGTCCTGCAGCTGCTTTTCGATCGATGCTTCAAAGTCCAGCACGGCCTGCTTCAATGCTTCATTTATGGACTTTTCAGCATTCGGATTGTCCAATTTACTAATTTGCGGATAATTCAAACGAATCGTAGCTTCCTCGGATTTTTCCTCGATGGTCACAGTCTCAATATTAAGCTCATTCTCTTTAGTCTTCATCACGTTGAGCCTCTTGGTGGGAGAGTACCAATCGCCTTGATAGCCCATATAATCTTTAACAAGTGAAAAAGGGACAAATAATCGCCCGTTAACCAGCTTCCCTTCCATATGACTCAAATAATATCCGTTAATATCAATTCCAACCTGATTATCCGATACGGTAAGATTTACAGTTCTATAGCCTTTTCCAAGGGTATAGACTTTATTTACTGCATCGTATTGAAGCGGCAGCTTTAAGACATCTCTTAAAAATGTCACAGGTACCCAGGTCTGCCCGTCCTTAAACAGCCCCTGCTCCTGCGTAATGACTCCGTTTGATTTAAGCACGACAATCGGCGGCTCTGTATTCTTTGAGCTTGCTTTAGCTGCTGCGGCTGTTCCTGTTCCGGTTACACTTGAGCTAGCGAGCAATAAAGTTGCTGCGAGCACGGATGTAGTCCATTGTTTAATTTGCTTCATAGTTGTATTTCCCTCCTAAAGGTCATCGCGTATTACTTATTGTAGTAGAATTTGGAGCCAATTGATTTACAAATCCCCTTACAATATTGTTTTCTTCCCAGGCGGGATCTATCATTTTCTTAACCTCATTGAAATAAAAAAAACACCTGAAATATGTTCAGATGCTTCTAGCATTACATAATTTAGAATCCAAAGATGTTCTCGAGCGAGTACCTTCTATAAAAAAATAAAAACCACCACCGGTTCATCGGCAGTGGTTCTTCGCTTGGCGACGTCCTACTCTCCCAGGACCCTGCGGTCCAAGTACCATCGGCGCTGGAGGG
>NZ_JBHGVC010000017.1:0-101291 GCF_042714055.1 Paenibacillus lentus | reverse complement strand
ATTAAAGAAGCGCTACTGATATTTAGCATATCGGTAGTGCTTTTTTGCATTTCCTATTTTAATCGGCGATGTAAGCATGTTTTTCATTTGCGAGGAATTATTATTATGTTATTTCTAAATTTTTTAGAAACGACCGTATCGTTTCTGCCCTTTTTGTCGTTTATATATGTAAATAAGAAATTGCGTATGGCACAAGGAGGTGCAACGCTTAATGCACAGTAAGTTGGCAAGAATCTTTTCTGACGGGGCTACGCAGGAGATGAAGTCAAAACCAGAGGCAAAATTTGTACAAGAGACAAGGCGAGTAAAGGAAAGAACGTCTTTTCAAAGAACAATGCATTTACATCAATCAAAGCCACTTCAACCAACGAATTCTTCGCAAGAGGCGGAGCCTGAGTCTGACATAGAGCTTCAATTTGAAGAAGGGCATAATCAATTTCCTGAATGGGTTCGTACTCATCAGACGGCATTGAGGCAATATTGCCGATCCTTGGTTGGTTCTTCTTGGGAAGCGGATGATCTTGCTCAAGAAACGTGGCTGAAGGTATGGAGAACCTCCATTGATAAGGGCAGGCATTTTGGAATCAACAAGTCTTATCTATTCAGGGTAGCTAATCATATATGCATTGACCGACATCGCAAAAAAAGAGTCACAACTGAATCCTATCCGTTGGATCATGCAGTTCCCAGTGAAGAGCAAACAGACACGGCCTCCCTTTGGATGGCTATGGAGATCGTGGTGAACCGTCTCCCCGTCAATCAGCGGATCACACTGCTGCTTATAGATGTATTTCGATATACGGCAGCAGAGACGGCGGAATTGCTTCATACGACAGAAGGAGCCGTTAAAGCATTGCTTCATCGAGCTCGCATGAAGCTTCGATCGGAACGATATGGATTAGACAGTAGGACAAAGGCTGGAAGTGAAGACGACCTACAAAATGCTTCTCCTATTAATGAACAAACCGTGTATGCCTACCTAAAAGCATTTCGTGAGCATGATACGGGCGCGCTGCTGATGCTTATGAATGAATCGAGTGCATTGGATCAGACACAGCCCCCTGTATTGCAAAAGAGGCAGCCTAACATCCAATCTCATCACGGCTCCAAAGCTAAGAACGATATTCAATCGCTGGCAATGGCGGCTTAAGGTTCAAATAAAAATCAATTTCTAGGAGGTATCGACATGAGCACAGTTATTCCATACGTTATTGAACAGACAAGTCGCGGGGAGCGTTCCTATGATATTTATTCCAGGCTGCTTAAGGATCGAATTGTATTTTTAGGTTCAGCGATCGATGACCAGGTGGCTAACAGTATAAGTGCACAAATGCTTTTGCTTGCTGCAGAAGATCCCGAGAAGGATATTCACTTCTACATTAATAGCCCCGGCGGATCCACTTCAGCAGGATTCGCTATATATGATACGATGCAGTACGTCAAACCTGATATTCAAACGATTTGTTCCGGGATGGCCGCCTCCTTTGCAGCTATTTTGCTGTTAGCGGGAACCAAGGGCAAACGATTTGCATTACCTAATAGCGAGGTTATGATTCATCAGCCGCATGGCGGCGTCCAGGGGCAGGCCAGTGATATTGAGATCAGTGCAAGGCACATTCTCCGTACCCGGGAAAGATTGAATGCCATTGCAGCCGAGCATACCGGTCAGCCGTTAGATCGTATAGCTAAGGATATGGATCGTGATTACTTTATGTCTGCTGAGGAGGCGGTCGAATACGGCGTTATTGACCAGGTGATTTTCAAAGTAAATTCCTAAAAAATTAAGGTCAAAGCATTGTCTATAGACAATGCTTTTTCTTTATTATGTGAGACTGGAATGATTTTTACGGAAAAAGGGCAACAATAGACCAGCGGCAAGCGGAGAGCTGAGCATTTTGTACTCCTGTTGTAGACACTCGTATGCCTGTGAAAGTCTGGCGGTATTTCCTAGAGCTTATTCTTGACAGGCTATATGGCCTTTGCTAAGATGGCAATAATATATTTTCGTAAGTGACTTTCCGGCCTTGATATATAAGGGAAGTCGGTCGACGTGGAATAGACTATAAGGAGGAAAAACTAAGGTGTGGGAAAGTAAATTTAATAAGGAAGGCCTAACATTTGATGACGTTCTGCTCGTCCCTCGTAAATCGGAGGTGCTCCCGAAAGAGGTTAATTTGTCTACGAGATTAAGCGATAAGGTTAAGCTGAATATGCCCTTGATCAGTGCCGGGATGGACACGGTAACAGAAGCGGCTATGGCGATCGCAATTGCCCGGGAAGGCGGCATTGGCATTATCCATAAGAATATGCCTGTTGAGCAGCAAGCCGAGGAAGTGGATCGGGTTAAACGCTCAGAAAGCGGAGTTATCACGAATCCATTCTCCCTTACGCCGGAACATTTGGTTTCGGACGCGGAGGAATTGATGGGCAAGTATCGAATTTCTGGTGTTCCTATTGTAAATTCCGAGCAGAAATTGGTCGGTATTTTAACGAACCGTGATCTTCGTTTTGTTCATGATTACAGCATTAAGATCAGTGATGTCATGACGCACGAGAACCTGGTAACGGCTCCTGTGGGAACGACGCTTCAAGAAGCGGAAGGCATTTTGCAGCAGCATAAAATTGAGAAGCTGCCATTGGTCGATGATTCGAATACGCTCAAAGGTCTTATTACGATTAAAGATATCGAGAAGGCGATCCAATTCCCGAACGCAGCAAAAGATGAGCAGGGCAGACTGCTTGTCGGAGCAGCAATTGGTGTTTCCTCGGACTCATTTGAACGGGCGGAAGCTTTAGTTAAGGCAGGCGTTGACGTGATTACGGTAGACTCTGCTCACGGACACCACATTAACATTCTTGATACCGTCGCTGAGCTCCGTAAGAGATATCCTGATTTGACGATCATCGCTGGTAACGTAGCGACAGGTGAGGCGACTCGTGATTTAATCAAGGCAGGCGCATCCGTGGTCAAAGTGGGTATCGGACCTGGCTCCATCTGCACTACCCGGGTTATCGCCGGTATCGGTGTTCCGCAAATTACGGCGGTATACGATTGCGCATCCGTTGCTAGGGAATATGGCATTCCGATTATTGCTGACGGAGGCATCAAGTACTCCGGAGAAATTACAAAAGCTATTGCAGCCGGTGCGCATGCGGTTATGCTGGGAAGCCTTCTTGCAGGTACCGAAGAAAGCCCTGGCGAGTCGGAGATCTATCAAGGGCGTCGTTTTAAAGTGTACAGAGGGATGGGCTCTCTGGGCGCAATGAAGCAAGGCAGTAAGGATCGCTACTTCCAGGACGACGATAAGAAGCTGGTACCGGAAGGAATCGAAGGACGTGTTGCCTACAAAGGGCCGTTGTCCGATACGATCCACCAGCTGCTGGGCGGCTTGCGTTCAGGTATGGGCTACTGCGGGACGGGTTCGTTGGACGAGCTTCGCAACGATACACAATTCGTTCGTATTACGGGAGCAGGACTTCGTGAGAGCCATCCGCATGATGTGCAAATTACGAAGGAAGCACCGAACTATTCTTTCTAATAAATGGACCACACCACTAATTTCCATAACAGGCTGGGCGATTTCTGCCCAGTCTGTCTTTTTTTGCGTATTCCGCTGTGATAGAATAGATTAAGCAATCGAACGAGTATATGAGGGGAGCTTTAGATCATTGAAAACGAAAGAAAAGAAACCTAGAACATCGAAACGGCAAATCCTTCGTAAAAGCGTCGCCTCTGTTCTATTACTGAATATGCTATGTCTGTCTATGGTACCTGCGGCCGCGCTTGCTGAAGGACAGCAAACCGAGGTTACGTCTACCAAGCCTGCATCTGAGCAAAGCAATTCTAGTATTCCATCCGTGGAATCTCTCGAGCTTAAGGTGAAATCCGCTATATTATTGGAGCCGGTATCCGGCCAAGTACTTTTAAATGTGAATGGGGACACCCCGCTTCCTCCCGCAAGTATGACCAAGATGATGACGGAATACATTGTTGCGGACTTAGTGAAGCAAGGAAAGTTCAGCTGGGATGATGTGGTGACCGTTCGCGAGAATGCCTCCAAGACGATTGGTTCAAGAATCTTCCTGGCCCAAGGCGATCAGCACACGATCCGGGAATTGTACATTGCCATGGCGGTTGGATCGGCGAACGATGCAACTGTAGCGCTGGCGGAGCATGTCGCCGGTTCTGAACTGGCCTTCGTCAAGATGATGAACGATGAGGCTCAGCGCATGGGGATGACGAACACTTATTTTGCGAATTCTACGGGTCTGGATATTAAAGATATGCCGAAGGAATTCCAGCCGGAAAATGATAAGGAAACCGTGATGTCCGCGATGGATGCGGCGATTCTCGCCAAATATATCGTGACGGATCATCCTGACTTTACTGAGTTTACGACGATTCAGGAATATAAATTCCGACCTCGCGACAAGAAGCCGATGGTGAACTGGAACTATATGCTCGAAGCAAATAAAAATGTCACCAACTTCAAGCAATTTGCCTATGAAGGCTTGGACGGCTTGAAGACCGGACATACATCTAGAGCGGGCAGCTGCTTCACCGGTACGGCAGAACGTAATGGAATGCGGCTGATCAGTGTCGTGATGGGAACAGAAGCGACCAAGACCATGAAAGCCGAGGACGTTCGGTTTGTTGAGACGCGGAAAGTGCTGGACTACGGGTTTAATAACTTCGAGACCAAGCAGGTCGTTGCACCTAAGACAACGGTAGAAGGTACAGAGACGGTCACCGTCAAGAAGGCAAAGAATGTAGATGTGCCTGTCGTTACGGAGCAAGGAGTCAGCTTCGTTGTACCTAAAGGTGCAGATATGAGCAGCCTGAAAGCAACAGTTGCGCTGAACGGGGAGACCGCTCTGGTGGCGCCTCTGAAGCAGGGAACAGAGGTTGGTACAGTTACTTACTCCTACAAGGCTCCCGGCTCAGACGAGCCCGTAGAGAAGACCGTGAAGCTGATTACAGCCCAAGACGCGGAGAAGGCGAATTGGTTTAAGCTCTTCCTGCGTGCAATTGGGGACTTTTTCAAGGATCTGTTTAACGGCATCAAAAATCTTTTCTAATTCACTACGTATAAATCCCGAGTAAATGGGTTGTATATTTAGCGTAAATATTGTAAAATATCAAGTTAGATTATCGCATGTAGATTCGAGAACAGAAGTAATGTTTATGGGGATAAGGTCATGTGCCAAGGCCTCATAACATGGGGATATATTTAGATTAATTCGGGAGGCGTGGACATGGAAACAGGAACATCACGTGTAAAAAGAGGTATGGCCGAAATGCAAAAAGGCGGCGTCATTATGGACGTCATGAATGCGGAGCAAGCGAAGATTGCCGAAGCGGCTGGAGCCACGGCTGTTATGGCTTTGGAGCGTGTCCCTTCTGATATTCGTGCGGCTGGCGGCGTAGCTCGCATGGCTGATCCTACGATCGTTGAAGAGGTTATGAAGGTAGTATCTATTCCGGTTATGGCCAAAGCGCGTATCGGACATTATGTGGAAGCGAAAGTTTTGGAATCTCTCGGGGTAGACTATTTGGATGAGAGTGAAGTTTTGACGCCTGCAGATGAGGTGTTCCACATTGATAAACGTGATTTCACCGTTCCATTTGTCTGCGGAGCGAAGGATCTTGGCGAGGCGCTTCGTCGTATCAGTGAAGGCGCATCGATGATTCGTACAAAGGGAGAGCCGGGAACAGGCAACATTGTTGAAGCTGTACGGCATATGCGTCTGATCAACAGTCAAATCCGTTCTGTACAAAGCATGTCCAAGGATGAGCTGTATGCGGAGGCCAAGAACCTGGGCGTAGCCTATGATCTGCTCCTTGAAGTCCATGAGAACGGCAAGCTGCCTGTAGTGAACTTTGCAGCGGGTGGCGTAGCTACTCCGGCTGATGCGGCGCTAATGATGCACCTTGGCTCTGATGGAGTATTCGTAGGCTCGGGTATTTTCAAATCGGATAACCCTGAGAAATTTGCTCGTGCGATCGTTGAAGCTACAACGCACTACACCGACTACAAGCTGATTGCCGAAGTGTCCAAGAACTTGGGAACACCGATGAAAGGCATCGAAATTTCCAAATTGTCTCCGGCTGAACGCATGTCGGATCGCGGCTGGTAATTGGCAGCCGGAGTTCTTTTTGAGTCAGATAGAAAGAAGGTTTCTCCATGAAGGTGGGAGTACTGGCGCTGCAAGGCGCTGTTTCGGAGCATATAAGAAGCATTGAGAGCACAGGGGCTGAGGGCGTTGCGGTAAAGCAGCCCGAACAGCTTCTGGATATCGATGGATTGATCATTCCCGGCGGGGAGAGCACAACCATTGGCAAGCTCATGAGAAAATATGGCTTTATTGAAGCAATTCAGCAATTCTCCGGCGAGGGCAAGCCTCTTTTTGGTACTTGCGCTGGTTTGATTGTCATGGCGCAGAAGATTGATGGCGGTGAAGAGCCCCACTTGGGCGTTATGGACATCAGCGTGTCGCGTAACGCGTTTGGACGCCAGCGGGAGAGCTTTGAGACCGATTTGGATGTGAAGGGCCTTCAGGAGCCGCTCCGCGCGGTATTCATTCGTGCGCCTCTCATCACGGAGGTCGGCGAAGGTGTAGAGGTATTGTCCACATATAACGATGAGATCGTGACAGCACGCCAAGGGCATTTGCTCGTGTCGTCATTCCATCCTGAGTTGACGGACGATGTCTCGCTGCATAAATATTTTACAGAAATGATTCAGGCAAACAAAGCGGCTGCAAAGTAAGGGCCGACCAGACACCTTGACTCTTTCCCAAGGGTTAAGGTTTGTTTGTTTTAAACGGAGGACGCCCGAGTTCTCTGGTGATCCCATGGCGGCCTGTCTTGCTTTGCCGAGCAGATCTGTGGAGCAAGAGGCCGAGGGATGATTCTAGGAGGGACAACCCATGTTAGATGTTAAAATAATGCGTAATGATTTCGAGCGTGTTGAGAAAGCGCTCCAAGACAGAGGAAAGTCGTTGGAGCTTATATCGGGCTTCGCCCCGCTGGACGGTAAGCGCCGCGAATTGCTTCAAGAGAGCGAGTCGCTGAAGAACCGTCGTAACATGGTATCGGCCGAGGTCGCCAAACGCAAGAAGAATAAGGAAGATGCAGACGAGCTGATCATCGAAATGCGCGAGGTCGGTGACCGTATTAAGGAACTGGACGACGAAGTCCGGGCTTTGGAGGCACAGATCGACGAGCTGATGCTCGCAATTCCTAACATTCCTCATCAAGATGTACCGGTGGGTGCTTCGGAGGAGGAGAATGTGGAGGTTCGTCGCTGGAGTGAGCCTCGTCAGTTCGATTTTACGCCAAAAGCTCATTGGGATATCGCCACGGATCTCGGAATTTTGGACTTTGAGGCAGCGGCCAAGGTGACAGGCTCGAGATTTACCTTTTACAAAGGGTTGGGGGCGCGTCTTGAGCGTGCGTTAATCAACTTTATGATGGATTTGCACAGCGATGAACATGGCTATGAAGAAATGCTGCCGCCATACATCGTAAATCAGGACAGCTTGTATGGAACCGGCCAGCTGCCGAAGTTCGAAGAGGATCTATTTAAGCTGACGGAGGATGGTTACTACTTAATTCCAACGGCAGAAGTACCTGTAACGAACTTTCATCGGGACGAAATTCTGAGTGCAGAGGATCTGCCGCGCAACTATGTTGCCTACAGTTCTTGCTTCCGTTCCGAGGCAGGAGCGGCAGGCCGCGATACACGCGGATTGATTCGCCAGCACCAATTCAACAAGGTGGAAATGATTAAAATTGTTCATCCGGATCAATCCTATGATGAGCTGGAGAAAATGACAGCGAATGCAGAACGTGTACTGCAGCTGCTCAAGCTTCCTTATCGCGTATTGGCTCTGTGTACGGGAGACCTTGGCTTCACGGCTGCCAAGACATATGATCTCGAAGTGTGGCTGCCTGAAACAGGTGCTTATCGTGAGATTTCATCCTGCTCTAATGTAGAGGATTTTCAGGCTCGACGGGCGAATATTCGCTTCCGTCCAGAGGCTAAAGCCAAACCGGAATTTGTGCATACATTGAATGGCTCCGGACTTGCTGTAGGCCGAACGGTTGCCGCTATTCTTGAAAATTACCAGTTAGAAGACGGCCGTGTAGAAGTACCGGAAGTTCTTCGTCCGTACATGGGCAATATTGATTATATTTCCAGCAAAAAATAACTTGCGCACGAATAAACTCTATGGTAGAATCTGATTTGTTACGCTAATCAGGTTCACCTTTTGGAGAGGTACCGAAGCGGTCATAACGGGGCGGTCTTGAAAACCGTTAGGGTGCAAGCCCACGTGGGTTCGAATCCCACCCTCTCCGCCATACATATAAGAGAACCCACAACGGTTCGTCGGAGCATAGGCTTCGTTAGCGTTACATCGCAGTCTCGACCGAAGGGAGAGTATCCCACCCTCCGCCAACAAACAACATATAAATCAAGCCGCTTTCCAGACGGGGAGCGGTTTTTTAGTATACCAAAATGTATAAACTTTCGATGAATCCCACCCTCCGACCCAGAAGAGATAAATGGACTTTTGGTATTTAAAATATTCAATCTGGCACAAAGTGTACAATTAACTGGATTTCGTGTCCTTAAAACGAGGTCTAAAGCCGGATATTATTAATCAAGTGTTTATAAATACATAAAATCCATTTGTTGCCCCCAATTGATCCAAAGGCACTAAAATAATATGCAAAATCCAACTAAATCGGTTATCCCTACAATTCCATGGCTCAAAGAGTTTAGCACGATAAAGTTTTCGCACCGCGTGCAGCTCCCAGCGCGCGGTGTTTCGCTGCATGACAGCGGTCGGTCGACCACAGAGGCCATCAGGCGCTTTACTACGCGAGAATAGCGGCTCTAGCCAAGGTTAACCAGGTATAAATGAAGCGGATTATTCACAACTTATAGGAAGTCAATTAAAATAAGCTCGACGAGTAAAGGGGGATGCACCACATGAGCAAACCAAAGTCCTATACGACGCCGGGAACCCAGCCCGATTCCAATCAGCGCAGAGAGCATCGAGGCGGCGGGCCGGAGCCGCTATCCGGTTCCAAGAAAGTTAAAAACCAGAATCATGTAAGTCATAATAATCCACAAGGCAGTTAAGCTATATCCTGAATAATTTTACTTCTAGTCCTCAGCCGTTGGCTGAGGTTTTTATTTATAATTTGCAATTATACAGGACATGAAGTTCAAAAAATGTCATAATAAGAGAGTGCCTTGCCTCTAACTTTAATACGAAAGGATAGTGATGCGTATTGGACTTTGACCATGTGAACTCTATTCCTCCGGTATCGATTACACCTCAGTCTATTCGTAAACATAAGCAGCGTTCAATAGGCAGCATTTTGTTCAGAGCCTTTTTTATTGTAATAGGTGCTTTAATTGTATCGGTAGCCTTGGA
The DNA here is from genome assembly GCF_042714055.1 of Paenibacillus lentus. Classification (GTDB taxonomy): domain Bacteria; phylum Bacillota; class Bacilli; order Paenibacillales; family Paenibacillaceae; genus Fontibacillus; species Fontibacillus lentus_A. The sequence goes on along the minus strand of NZ_JBHGVC010000017.1, from coordinate 91,841 downwards.
ATTGTTTCTAGTACCCAATAAAATTACGGATGGCGGAATTACGGGTATTTCCATCATGTCTTTTTATTTGTCGGGATGGCCGCTAGGGGTATTCTTGTTTGTACTTAATCTTCCTTTTCTGATTGTAGGATATAAGCAAATCGGCAAGACATTCGCTATCTCTACTTTGTTAGGTATCGCCGTCATGTCGATCGGCACAGCGATATTGCATCCGGTAGACCCCTTCGTGAAGGATACCTTGCTGGCATTTGTTTTTGGGGGCATTTTGTTAGGACTAGGCACTGGCCTGGTTATTCGATTCGGGGGATCTCTCGACGGAACGGAGATCGTAGCGATCTTGGTTTCGCGCAAGACGCCGTTTTCGGTTGGAGAGGTTATCATGTTCATGAACTTCTTCATTCTCCTTAGCGCAGGCTTTGTATTCACCTGGGAGAGGGCATTATTCTCGCTCTTGGCGTATTATATTGCTTTTAAGACCATAGATATCGTGGTCGATGGATTAAATGAATCGAAATCGGTATGGATCATCAGCGATCAGATTGATGAGATCGGCGAAGCGATTTTGAATCGTTTAGGGCGCGGGGTCACGTATTTATCCGGGGAAGGCGGCTTTTCAGGCGACCCGAAAAAGGTGATATTCTGCGTAATTACTCGATTGGAGGAAGCCAAGCTCAAAGATATCGTAAACCATTTTGATGAAAATGCTTTTTTGGCAGTCGGAAATATCCATGATGTGAAGGGTGGACGCTTTAAGAAAAAAGCGATTCATTAACTTTTTAATAAAAAGTGTTTCATTTTTTCACATTATGTTTAATATATTAAGTGGTTCATAAATATTACGTATGTTCATCTATGGAGATGGAGAGGAGCTAGTATGTCAAGAAAGTTTTTTATGTCAGCACTTATTTTACTTATGTCGGTAACTTTAATTCTATCCGGCTGCGGCGCCAAAAAGGAGCCGAAGGAAGCGCTGAAAAGTGCAGCGGTGACTGCACTGAAAATGGATTCATATGTATCAGAGAGTCAGATTAAACTAACGGATCTCACGTTTGATTCGTCATCGTCTCCTGAAATGGGGGCAGTCTATTCAATGCTGAAGGACGCTGAGTTGACATTAACTCAAGTGTATCAGAAAGATCCTATGCAGACGGAAGCTTCACTCGAAGTGAAGCTGACAGGTGATTTTTCAACGACGATCACGCTGCAGTTCGTTATGACGAAGGATAAGGTATACATTAAAATTCCTAGCATTCCGTTCCTGCCTCTGCCGGAGAAAGCAATCGGAAAATTCCTCGTTTTTGATTTGAAGGAATTGGCGGAAAGCAGCGGTGAAGATTTTAATCCGGATATGCTGGATACCGATAAAACACAAAAGTTGGTAGCTGAAATTGCTAATGTCGTTCTCTCGGAGTATGACTCGGAGAAATTCATCAAGGATCTTGAGCCAAAAGAAATCGAATTGCCGGAAGGCTTTAAGGCCAAGCAAGTTGTTCAGTTCTATATCACGAATGATACGGCTAAGGAAGCCATCAGCATTTTGATGAAGGAGGCTCTGCCGAAGGCGCTTGATATTGTAGCGAAAGATGAATACCGCCAAATGCTGCAATTAACGCCTGAGGATATTGAGGATGCGAAGAAGGAGCTCGCAGAAATCAATCAAGAGGAGTTCCAAAAGGATCTGGATGACATGCAGAAGTATTTGAAGATCAATGAGTTTACTGTGAATACGGCCATTGATCAGGACAATTATCCTTCTTATCAAGAGATGAACATGGATATGGAATTCAGTGATCCAGATACGGAAGAAAAGATCAAACTGGCAATGCAATTGAAGAGTAAATATACGAGCATAAACCAAGCGCCGAAGTTCAAGATCGGCATTCCGCAGGATACAATCACCATAGAGGAATTTGAACAAGAAATGAATTCGTTTGGTTATTAAGAAATAATACAATTGGTTCAGGCAAAGCAAAGGGGCGTCTCCAAAGGTTCATATAAACCTTGGAACGCCTCTTTCATTTGGGAGCTTGAAGATGTTATTTTTTACGCAGGCGCCGAAAAAATTCTGTCAGCAGGGAAGCGCACTCCTCACGCAATACACCGGCAGTCACCTCTGTACGATGGTTAAAGCGGGGCTCCTGGAGCAAGTTCATAAGCGTTCCTGCGCATCCTGCCTTAGGATCGGCCGCCCCGTATATGACGTGAGGAATTCGGCATTGGACGATAGCACCCGAACACATAGGGCAGGGCTCCAGCGTTACATAAAGCCGGCAATGCAGCAGACGCCAAGCGTCTAAAGTTTGGCTTGCTTCCCGAATAGCGATCATTTCGGCGTGTGCCGTACCATCCCGGATACTTTCGCGAAGATTATGGCCTCTCCCCACAATTTCGTCGCCAAGCACAATAATAGCGCCAATTGGTACCTCGCCGATCGCTTCGGCTTCGCGGGCCTCTTTGATCGCCTCTTGCATCCAGTATTCATCGGAATGAGTAGAAGTGGGAGGGATGGCGGGATAAGATGCGTCCATGAAATACAGTCAACTCCTTCAAAATGATGAGAAAAAGAACTCTGTCCAACGAACAAATATTCGTTGTTAACATGTTGTGGGTAAGTCTGTGCATAACCGTTGTTTTATCCCCAGTATTATACACAGCAAGGACTTTGCATCTGTTGATATGTTCATAACTTGTGCATAACTTTTTGAGTGCGGCTATTTTTAAACAGGCTTATAGGTATTTTTACTTATTGTAGGAAAAGAGAGTGGGAATATCAACGTCTTTGCAAAACATGTCGTTACAGTTATGATGATAGAAACAGATTAATTCCAAAAATCACCAAGAAGTGTTTTCAAAAGGGTGGGGGGAAGCTTGTCTATTAAAACAAAGTTATCTCTAATTATGTCGTTTTTCGCATTGATTCTTCTTTCGTTGAATATTGCCTTAAGTTACTTTTCAACCCGGGATAACTTAAGGAATCTAAGCGAGTCCAATATGATGGTTACAGCTCGGCAGATCGCTCTGGCTGTCGAACAGAGTCGCTCTGTTAATGAGTACATCAAGAGGCAGAATCATGGGCATATCAGTCGAGTGATGGCGGAAGGAATGCTCAAGATGACCAGTCCCGAACGGATTACCCAGGAGACTTTACGCTCAAATCCACAGCTGCTTGAGATTACGGGCATAGATCCTGAGACCTTCCAGGGAAGCAGCAGTCTCTTATTCGGTACTTATAACTATGTAAACGATACTACGGATAAAGCAGCAGTCATAGAGGTTGTCCAGAAAGGGGAGAGTGTCCTACATGACACGACGATAAACGGGAAAAGAGTGCTGGAAAGCTTTATTCCTATATCGCCTGTGAATAAAGGCCCCTACGTCATCCGGATCGTTTCCAGCTATGAGCCTATCTCCTCGGTCATTTCCAAGCAGATGTTCAGCCAGGTGACCATTTCCTTGGTTCTGCTTCAAATCGTCATATTTGCAAGTTATATTATTGCCGGCGAAATTATTCGGCCTATCCAGGACATTCTAATCAAGGTTAACCAGCTTTCTTCAGGTAAATTCGAGGCCAGAATGCGAGTGAATCGCCGAGACGAGCTTGGAGTATTGGGCCAGCAAATTAATAAGATGGCTGACAGCCTTGGTCATTACACCGCCGAGCTGGAACAGAAGAATGAAGAGAATCGTTCAATGAACGAATATTTGGATTCTATTATTTGTCAGACGGCGGACGCTATTCATTTGATTGACCTTGAAGGAAGAATTTTGCGGGTGAATCCTGCTTTTGAATGCTTATATGGTTGGAAGGGCGAGGAGATTGTAGGTCAGCAATTAGATTATATTCCGCCGTTTTTAGAGCAGGATAGGAAAGAGTGGATGCAAGAGCTGGAGCAGGGCAGATCCATTGTTTTGTCCGAAACCGTCCGCAAGCGCAAGGATGGAAGCTTGGTCGAGGTAAGCATTAGTGAATCGCCGATCTTTGACAAGTTCGGAAGAATATCGGCTTATATTTGCATCTCTAGAGATATGACGGAGCATAACCGGATGGAAGAATTGCTGCGTAGGTCGGAGAAGCTGACCACGGTTGGCCAATTGGCCGCTGGGGTCGCCCATGAAATCCGCAACCCGCTTACAACACTGCGTGGCTTCCTGCAAATGCAGCAGCACTCTAAAACCGTTAACCCGCTCCATACGGATATCATGCTCTCCGAGCTGGATCGAATTAATCTGATTGTGAGTGAGTTTTTAATCTTAGCGAAGCCGCAGGCTGTGAATTTTCAAACCAAGGACGTTCGCTTCACCCTAGGAGATGTTGTCTCCTTATTGGACAGTGAGGCTCACTTACATAACATCGAATTTAGTGTTCATTTCTCACCGGAGACTATTCTGGTACACTGTGAAGAGAACCAATTAAAGCAGGTGTTTATTAATATCCTGAAAAATGCCATGGAAGCCATGCCCTCCGGAGGACAGATTAAGCTCATGCTGTACTCGGATGAGCCGCATCATGCCGTCATTCGCGTCATAGATGAGGGCGAGGGCATCTCCAAGGAACGGATGCAGAAGCTCGGAGAGCCCTTCTATACGAATAAGGAGAAAGGGACGGGCCTTGGCCTAATGATCAGCCAGAGGATCATTGAGGCCCATAAGGGCTGCCTCCAAATCGAGAGCGAGGTCGGCAAGGGGACGGCTGTCACGATTACCCTCCCGCGATTGCTGGAGGAGGAAGCTTCGCAGCCGGATGATGTATAATTTTTCAGGGTGAATGGTGTGAAATACAAGCAAAGAGATAGCATAGACGGGGTGACATCAAAGGTGAGAATCAACAAATTTATTAGTGAAACAGGGTATTGCTCTAGGCGAGAGGCGGACAAGCTAGTGGAGTCCGGTCAAGTTACGATTAACGGGGAACCAGCCGTCCTCGGCAGTCAAGCCGAGAAGGGGGACGACGTGCGGATTAACGGGAAGCCGCTTACCTTGAAGACATCCAAGCACGTATATATTGCCCTCAACAAACCGGTGGGGATCACGAGCACAACGGAGCAGCATATCCGGGGCAATATCGTCGATTTCGTCGGGCATGAGGAACGCATCTTTCCTATCGGCCGTCTCGATAAAGATTCGGAAGGCTTAATACTGCTTACTAGCGATGGGGATATCGTCAATAAAATCTTGCGATCCGAGGGACGGCATGAGAAGGAATACATCGTTACGGTGGACAAGGTCATTACGCCCTCTTTTCTTAAAGCTATGAGTGAAGGAGTACGAATTCTAGGCACGATGACCAGGCCTTGCCAGGTGACACGAATGACGGATCGGGTGTTCCGGATCATACTGACCGAAGGAAAGAATCGCCAAATCCGCCGGATGTGCAGCGCACTTGGTTACGAGGTACGAAAGCTGCAGCGTATTCGAATTATGAATATTCATTTAGGCAACCAACCGACGGGGGATTGGCGGGATTTGACGCCACAGGAGAAGCAGGAGCTCGGAGCAGCATTGAACTATGATCTCCAATAAGAATAAGCGCCAGCTTAATAAAAAAACAATCAGGCCTCTAAGCGGGCCTGATTGTTTCATAAAGCGCAAGTAATTATGGTGAAGTATTGTTAATCGCCGGAATGCCGGTTTTCGATTCTTCTTGGTATTTACGGATAATTGATACTTCAACGCGGCGGTTCTTGGCACGCCCTTCGCTAGTCTTGTTGGAAGCAACGGGGTGATACTCGCCCTGACCGGTCGAGCTGAACTTCTTCGGATCCAGCGTATCGTTAAGCAGCAGGATTTTCATGAAATTCAAAGCGCGTCCGGAGCTTAAATCCCAGTTCGAAGGGAACTGGCTGGTAGAGATCGGGATATTATCCGTATGTCCAGAGACGACGACCTCATAGTCCGGAAATTGCTCCAGCATCGTAGAAATGGCCTTAGCGAGCTTGCGTGCCTCCGGCTTCACTTCCGCGTCGCCTGAGGCGAATAAGGCGTTATCGCTAATCGTAATCATAAGGCGAGAATGATTAAGCTGCGTGTCGAGCTGCGTCGTCAATCCATTATCTTTGATGTAATTGTCCAGACGTTTCTTGAGGCCTTCAAGATTTTCCTGCTCTTTGCGCATAAGCTCGTTTTTTCTCATTAAGCCTTCTGATGAATCTTTAGGTATCAGGTTATCGCTATTGAAGTTCTTGCTATTGCTGTTGAAGGCGTTCTGATCGAGCACGCCAATGCCGCCGGTAAGGACGCTGCTGAAGGCTTCGCTCATTTCTTCGAATTTCTTGGCATCGGTAGCGCTCATGCCATACAGAACGATAAATAGAGCTAGCAGAAGCGTCATAAGATCCGCATAGGGAATCAGCCAGGATTCGTCAGCATGCTCCTCGTGGGGCTCATGCCTAGTCTTTTTGCTCACCGGATTCACCTACCTTGTCTAATAGACCGGCGCGCTCCGATGGAGTCAGAAATACAGCCAGCTTTTGTTGGATGGCAATCGTTGAGACACCAGACTGGATGGACAATAGCCCTTCCACCATCATAAGGCGGATTTCAATTTCCTGTTTGGAAAGTCGTTTCAGCTTATTAGCAATAGGATGCCATAGAACATAACCCGTGAATATACCGAGTAGAGTCGCGACGAAGGCGGCTGCAATAGCATGAGCTAATGAATCCATATCGGACATATCTGCGAGGGCAGCGATCAGCCCGATAACGGCTCCAAGTACCCCGAGGGTCGGAGCATACATCCCGGCTTGAGAGAAAATGAGCGCACCTGCCCGATGCCGTTCTTCGGTAGCCGCAATATCTTCAGCAAGGACATCGCTGACAAACTCCTGGTCATTGCCATCAATGATCATGCGCATACCGTTGCGCAGAAAATCGTCATTAATCTCCTCGACCTTGGATTCGAGCGCCAGAAGCCCCTCACGTCGGGTGACCGTAGCCCATTCCATAAAGAGCGAGATGAGCTCTGCCTTGCTAATCATTTTTTGCTTAACGAACAATTTCTTGAATAGCTTTGGAATCTTCTTTAATTCGGAAGAAGGGAAGCCTATAAAGAGGCTCGCTGCGGTTCCCACCAAAATAATGACGTACGCCGCCGGGTTGTTAACCAAGTTGACGATCGGAGCTCCTTTAAGGAACATCCCCAGAACAACGGCGACTAAACCGAGAATAATACCGATGAGTGATGAAATTTCCATTATACACCTCGTCCTTGAGATAAATTGAAACCATGCTTTTGTCCTTAAGCATCCTTGCGAAAAGACCGGAACCATTCAATAAATAAACGGTTATATTTTTTATCGACAGAAATCCTTTTTTTTTTAAGTGGTATTTTCGTTTATAATAAGACAATGGCCTATTTTAGGAGATCGTGAAGGGAGCGAATCGCCCGTGGGAGTAAAGCACGGAAGGGAATATGAATTTATTTTGGCGGATTTTACGGAGGCTGTTGGCCGTATACCGGATTGTTATGTTTTCTTTGAGATGGAGCCTGCCGAATGGGAGGGACTGTCAGGTGAAGAACGGCATGAAGTCCTTGAGGCTTTAGCCGAGGATTTATTTTTTGGACTCGGTTCTGAGCCGGTGATCACTGTGGGAAGCGCGGTGGTGATATATGATTCGGAAGCGCATCGGATCAATGTGTTAATTGGGGAAGAGGAACTGACCTCGGTAAAGCTGATATAAGAGAATTAATTCAAAAGATTTTGCATGTGCCTTTGGGCGTGGTAAAATATGAGATTAGATATATCTAATAATATCTCTTGGCGGTATGCATGAATAGGGTTCGCGAAGAATAACAATAATCAAAAAGTATAATTACAACTTACCAAATAAAGCTGCGTGCATTTAATGGTACAAGGGACGTACTACATAGTCTTTGGAGTTCTTGAAAAAGAACAGGGAGGAAATAATATGCCGTTTACACCACAAGAAGTTGAGGCGCATTTAGAAAAATTAGAAGGATGGGAGCTGGAAGAGGGACGTTGGATTGTTCGCAAATATACGTTTTCCGAATTTATGAAGGGCATAGCCTTTGTAGATGAGGTGGCGGCAATCTCGGAGGCTTTTAACCATCATCCTTTTATTACGATCGATTACAAGACGGTTACGCTTCGGTTGACATCATGGGAAGCAGGTGGAATCACGGCCATAGATATTAAGGAAGCTGAGCAGTATAATGAGGCATTCGATAAGATGAGCCCATCCCAAAAGGTTTAGGAACCGGGATACATTGGCCGAATACGGGACACGCCCACCAGGAACTTTAATTTCCTGGTGGGCGTGTCTTTATTAGGATTATAGAATTTATAAGTTCTCGGCTATACGAACAATTCTATAATCGCAAAACTACGGCTGATCGCGGTCTGGCTCTTAAAGAAAGTACGTCGATAAGCGTTTTCTTATGCTTAATTATTTTTTCTCGGCAAGCCAGAGTGCGACGTTTGCAATTTCCTCGTCCTGGAGCTTATCTTTGAAGCCAGGCATCATGGAGCCCTTACCCTTCGCGATTACCTTGTAAAGCTGTTCAGTCGACATGGTGGCGCCGATGTTTTGCAGATTAGGCCCAGCCAAGCCTTCCAATTGATCCCCGTGACAGCTAATGCAGTTGGCTTTGATGACGGCTTCGGCTTGCTCTGCGTTTAATGTGACTTCAGGCATTTGCGTCTTATTTTCCTGTGCGACCTGATCTTTACCGGGTAAAGTAAACATAAGCACTAGAGCTAATGCACACGCGACAAAGAATAGCCCGCTCATAACCCACTTTTGCATTCCAATCGTCCCTCCTATGTAAGCTACCTTATTATTATAACGGAACATGCTATTTGATCATAGCATTTGTGACAAAAAAAGCAACGAATTCCGCGTATAAATGCTCAAATTGCACAATATATATGAGCATCGTCACAGCGCGCCGCAATGGGGTTGTGCAGCGTTCCTTAGTAAAAGTCTAATCCTATGGCAAGTAAATGTCTGAGATCGCCTCACAGGCGCTCTCAGACCCTTTGCAGCCCAAGCTATAATCGTTCACCGCGGTATACCATGCAGTAATACGGTTTGGATATAGCACCGGGGGTCATTTTCTCGTACAGGTCGGTAATGACGAAGCCTGATTTCTGATAAGCCCGAATAGCTCGCGTATTCCAGGTAAGCACTTCAAGATCAATCACGTTGGATGGTGCACGTCGTTGCCCCTCTTTTACAATCGTCAATACAAACGACTTACCCAGCCCATGACCGCATAAATCCGGTCTCATGCCGATTCCAAGTCTTGTCACATTCTCCATGGGAAAATACTGGGCGAATCCCGCCAGATTGCCTTCCCCGTCCAGAACGGATACATATTGCTCGGCCCGCAATGCCGGATTGCCGAATTCAACATCAAGAGCCTTCATTTGTTCCCAAGGTAGCCAGCTATAGATATCATAGGGAGAGTCATAGCGCCAAGTACTAATTGCTTCCCCATGGTGCTCTTCCATAGGAACGATCTGAAACTGAATTTCTCGTTTATCCATCTTGCGCCTCCTTGTACAAATAGGAATGCCGTGCCATGGAACTTTTCCGGCGCGATCTTTTTACCACCACTGTAACGGGATTTTATTTTATTGTAAAGGCTCTAATGGTGATGTTTTTAGGAGGAAGGTGTTTTTAGCGAAATGTTTATCCCTCTTATGGTGAAAACGGTTTATCGCAAGGAGATAAAAAAATAGGGCCAAGGGCATATAGGGATGCAACCTTTTTCCTTTCTGTTTCGTTAATAAGGTAGAAGGAACGAAGCGCAAGAAAAAGCCGCCACAATTCTGGCAGGAATCGTCGCGGCAGCTTAAGCAAAAGCAGTAGACATGAAGTGGAAAGAATGATTAGGATTGTGCAGCATGGGTAGAATAGCCGTATTTGCTCAAAATCCGTTTCGCTCCAACATAGCGTTTCTTGTAGTAGCTGTTACTTAATTTGTCGGTGCGAATCCCTTTTGAAGAAGAGGCATGGGCGAATTTTCCATCGCCGATATAAATGCCGACATGAGATACTCCTTTACCGGTCGTATTAAAAAATACGAGATCTCCTTCTTGCAACTGATCTTTCGCAACAGGCGTACCCTGCTTGTACTGGGCCGACGAGACGCGCGCCAGCTTAACACCCATTTTCTTAAAGACGTAACTTGTAAATCCCGAGCAATCAAAGCCGCTTGCGGTAGTTCCGCCGAGTTTGTAAGGTGTGCCGTAAACCGCGTTAACGGTCTTGTTCAACGTAGTGTCCGAGTCCGCGTATGCGCTTGCTGTTCCCATCGTGAAAAGGATAGCCAAGCTCGTCGCCGCTGCTGTCAAAGTCTTTCTCAAGTTGTATAACTCCTTCCAATGCCTGCGAGGTTAGCTTAAGGATTCGGTTGAAGGTTCCCTATCATCTCTTCTGAAGCGAGATCAATTCACCCATAAATGGTTCCCCCGTCTCCCGGGTGCCGGGAATTCGGCGATCTAGTGATATGCACCCGAAACGAAACGACTTTACATCAATAATGACAACTTTGTTACTTATTACTTTGGTTATTCTAACAAAAGAGGCCAACTTTTGCAAGTTTAGCCCAGCGGCTTATTCGCTGGTAAAGCTATCCAATCCCTTTTGAAATAAAAAAACCTGCAGGTGGATTCTGGAGGAATCTCTACAGGTCTTTTGGACGTATATTATTCTACATCATCATGATCTTGGCTATCTTCTGCAACAGCTTCATATTTGTCAGTACTCATAACGCGTTTGGCACCGACATAGCGCTTGACATAATAATCTTCGCTTAATTTGCTAATGATTACGCCCTTCTTAGTAGAAGCGTGAGCAAAGCTCTCACCGTCGACCATAACACCAACGTGGGATACTCCTTTGCCAGAAGTGTTGAAGAATACGAGATCTCCGGCCTTCAACTCACCCTTCTCGACGGCTGTACCCATATTATATTGGGATCCCGATGTACGAGGAAGCTTGATATCGAGACTCTTGAATACGTAACTGGTAAATCCAGAACAATCAAATCCATCGGTGGTTGTACCGCCGGATACATATTTCGTTCCTAGAGCCGATTCAACGGCCGTCTCCAGCTTGGAGTCAGCGAAAGCGCTGCCAGCTCCTAGAGAGAATAGAATGGAAAAACTTAACGCTGCTACGGCTAACTTTTTCTTCAAAGAAGTTATGCTCCTTCCAATGCCTACGAGGTTAGCTTAAGGATTCGGTTTGAAGGTTCCCTATGATCCCTCTGAAGCGAGATCAATTCACCCAAAGTGGTTCCCCCGTTTCCCCGGTGAAGGGAATTCGGCTATAATTTTAACACCGTGTTTGACATATTCGACAATTATGTTATACATTGCTGTTAATTATGACAGAATTGATTACAAATCTGTTACTTTAAAAGTACTGTTGTTATTGTAACAAGGCAGGCACCATTTGGCAATGGTTAAATTGCGAGAATTATATAGCAAGCTATAGAATAAGGCCCCCGTGCAAGCACGGAGGCCTTGTGGCTCTAGGGAGCCGACAAGATGAAGAAATTTTAACTTTTTTGTTGCCATAGACAATATTGCGAGTTTATTTTCCATATTTTGAAAACGCTGCGGAAGAATGGATATGCTTGCTGTAGAATAAGTGCCAGCAGACCGGTCATCATCCAGGATATCGTGCCGAATAGAATAAAAATTATAGAACAAGAGACGGCGAGAATGACGGAGATGCCGAGACCGGGTAAGAGATGCTTCCAGCAAACCAGCAGGGACGGCCAGGCATTGCTTTTAAATAAGTAGCCAAATTGCACGAAAAGCACAGTTTGGCGTACGAACCAGCTATAGCCGAGCCAGCCAACAATATAACCCATGGCGATCAGGAAAGCTGAAATGTAGCTGCCTCCTTGAAGAAGGGGGGACAAAGAGGCATATGCTTTGGGCAGCAACCACAGCGTAGGAATAAGAATCAAGATAAGCTCCAGGAAATAGAATAGAGCAACGGGCTTCCAGAACTTCTGTATGCCTCGGAACAGCGGGAGGCCGGCTGAACGTTCCTCTGCAGGAAGTAGTCCGTACAGTATGCCGGCATGAATCAGAGGAGTTAATAGCAGCCGCAGAAGGATCATCCCGACCAGGATCCATATGTAAAGATGAACTTCGGGAATTTGCCAGAATCTCGTCTGTCCTTCGATCATAAACAGAATCCGGCTTAAATCATGGGGCGGGGGATTTGGAAATCGATGCAGCATTTGAACTACAGCCGTATTGACCAGTCGATATAGAAAGACACCCCAAAGCAATTGATACAGGAACAAAATGATGACGGAGGGGAACTGTCTTTTGACGCTGCTCCACCCATTGCGAATATAGGGCATGATATTCCCTCCTAAAAGTTTTGTGAGCGACACCGCCCTGAATAGGCTCCGAACAAAACTTACTCCGAAAGCATAAGCCTGGTTTTGTGAGCGACACCGCCCTGAATAGGCTCCGAACAAAACTTACTCCGAAAGCATAAGCCTGGTTTTGTGAGCGACACCGCTCTGAATAGGCTCCGAACAAAACTTACTCCGAAAGCATAAGCCTGGTTTTGTGAGCGATACCGCCCTGAATAAGCTCCGAACAAAACTTACCACAGGAACGAACCGATCAGCATTTCCAGTAGCTTCGTTACACTGACGTTAGAGCGGGTGCTGACCTTTTCATCGATGCTAGCTTTAAAGTAATTATTGATATGCTTGTTTTCCAGCACTAACGTGTAATCCGGATCGAGCATGGCCCAAGCGAGGGGTTCTTTATAGCGAAGCTTTAACTGCAGCTGCTCCTCTTCCCCGTTCCATACCTTGCGAACCGTGTGCCCGTCTTGGAAAGTGAAGAGAATTGGTACCTTCGGATGAGTTCCGCCCTTCCGCTTGATATCTACCATCGATTCGTAGAGCATTTCATTGTCCTGCTGAACTTTGAGGATGGTAATGTTCTCTATGGCATAGTCCGCCATTTTTCCGTCGTATATATACTGATCGAAGTACGATTTCCAAGTGCGCCCCGTCGTTTGCTCCAATACCCGTTGAAAGTCTGCCGTGGTAGGATGCTTGAATCGATACTTGCGAGCATAGAGAGAGAGGGTGCGGTTCATGGTTTTAGTGCCGATTTGACGTTCGATATCCAGCAGTACGAGCTTGCCGCGGTGATAGACATTCTTCGCATAAATATCCGCTGAGCCGAATTCCCAAGAGGGCTGTGTCAGTGGCTTGGGATTGTGAATTAATGCGGCTTGGATAGGCAGACTGGTCGTGATTCCAAACTCCTGCTCCATTAAACGATCCTCGGCATAGGAGGTAAAGGCTTCGTCAAGCCAGGCTTCTTCGAATTCATTGCTGGCTACCATTCCATAGAAAAACTGATGCCCGATTTCATGGATCACGGTACGCTCCAGCTCATCATAGCCAGGGGATTCACTGGCGGCTCCAAATGCCGTAATTAGCGTTGGATACTCCATGCCTCCTGCCCCGTTGCCGTCGGCCGGAGGCACGACGATGGATAAAGTGGAGTACGGGTAGCTTCCGTACCACCTGCTGAAGTTGGATAAAGCAACCTTGGCTGCGTAGAAATATCGATCCTTCAAATCTTGGTGGGCAGGATCTAGATAAAGCTTGATCCGAACCCCGGGAACCTCTGCCGATGAAAAGGGCTCTTCCGCGTAGACAAAATTTGGCGAAGCAGCCCAGGCGAAATCATGCACATCGTCAGCGTAATATTGAACGATTTTACGTTCGCCCCGTTGTACCGCCGGCTTGGTCGGGAACCCTGTAGCCGCTACGGTATATTCACTGGGAACATCAATATTTACGCTGTATATGCCGAAGTCGGAATAGAATTCCGAGTTTCCGTGGTACTGGTGCAAGTTCCATCCCTCTGTACTTCTTCCTCTTCTAAAGACGGGTTCATATACGCACAGCTTGGGGAACCATTGGCCAGCCATTACAAAGTCGCCGGCCGTACCCATTCTGGCGAATATTTTCGGCAGCTTTACGGTGAAATCAATTTTGAGCGTAATGCTCTCGCCACCTTGAACCGACCTCGGCAGCCGCACTTTCGCAAGCGTCCTGTCATTCGCATTTCCATCATCAGGCTGGACATATTGAACGCGGTGGAGGAGAGAAATGCCGTCCATCGTTCGGATATCGGTCAATTCCATGGAGCCCCACCCGTCTTTTGGCATAATGTCGCTGCGCAAGCGTCCGCCGGATTCTTTCATAAAGGTGGTTTCTGAGGAGGCGAACGCATTGGGATATAGATGAAAATACAGCTCATTCAGCGTTTTTTTCCCGGGATGGGTCCAGGATAGCGTTTGGGTGCCGGTCAGCGTTCTCTCTTGCTCATTCAGCTTGACGTCAATATGGTATTCTGTAACCCGGTTGCTAAGTATTTCTGCCGTCGGCTGCTGTATGCTCTCCGCTTGCTGGGGAGAGGGAGCCTTCATTACGGCGGGGTTGCCCTGCTGATGGGATGCGAGTGAGGGAGCGATTGGATGGTCTGAAAGAAGCATGTACATTATGGAGCCGCCTAAAAGACACATGATAAGAATAGAAATACTCACGATAAAAGTTCGACGGGTCATTCAATGGATACCTCCTGTTGACAAGCATCTACAGCATGTATATGTTTGCATTTGGGAGATTATTAGCTAAAATAAAATTAATGTATACGTCGGAGGAACAAGCCGTCTCTAATGGAAATATATCACGCAAAAACTGCCTTGGGCTTCAGCTTTCAGCCATGAACAGCAATCACCCCAAGCCAGGTGGAGGGAATTATGGATAATAAAGATACGTCGCAAAAGACAGGGAAGAAGATATTTGCCTTAAATATTATTAGTAATGACGACAAGAGCAAGCATAAAGGGTTCGGCGCGGGCTCCATTGATTTGAACAGCATGTCACCCGTAATCATTGACGGTGGCGAAGCATATATCGATATCGGCGCCATGCATGCTAAGAGTAAAGTAGAGAAGGGCATCAAGTTCTCGACGAATCGGGAGGATGTTCCTAATGGCCGTCAGGTATGGATCGTATGGGTAGCCGTAGACCGTACACCGGAAGCAGGACAATTCTATGGCGGAATGACTGCGTGCGAAATGTGGATTGATACGGAAGCTCGCCGGGGATGGAAAATCCTTGCCGACCATGTCAACAAGATGGATTATGCCCTTAAGCGCAAGATCATCTTGGATGGACTAGGTGCAGAACAGAAGGCGGCTCTTAAAAAGCTCCTGGTGGAAACCAATGAAGAATGGTGGGAGAAGTCCTCAGATGAGCTGAAGGCGGCCTTGGATTCTGAATAGAAACGGAATTGAAAAGCTAGTCCATACAATGGCAACTGAAAAAAAGCACACGATGGTTAAGGAGATACCCTCAACCAGACGTGTGCTTTTGTTTTCTTTTAAAAAGAAAGGGTTCCCTGCTGACATTCAGCTTGTTGAACGATAGGCCGGCGTGTCTCTGCCAAGCAGAACGGTAAGCCCCAGCAGCGTTACAACGATCGTAGCCCCCATATCGGACATGACGGCGATCCAGAGAGTGAGCCAACCTGGAATCGTCAATAGCAGGGCGATCAGCTTCAAGGTCAGCGAAATTCCGATATTCCAGACGATGACGCGGCTTACCTGTCTAGCGATTTTAATGGCGCCGGGCAGCTTGCCAAGGTGATCCTGCATGAGCACAATATCAGCGGTTTCTACCGCCGTATCCGTGCCTTTGCCCATGGCGATCCCCAGGCTTGAGGCGGCAAGCGCGGGAGCGTCATTAATGCCGTCTCCGACCATGGCCACATTCCAGCTTCCGGACAGCTCACGAACCCGCTCCACCTTTTGCTCTGGAAGCAGTCCGGCGGCCCAATCGGTTACGCCTACCTGAGAAGCAATGGCTTTGGCGGATTCGGCGTGGTCGCCCGTGAGCATGACCGTGTGGGCTATGCCGTTTCGATGCAGCTCGGCAATAACGTCCGGGCTTTCCGGTCGGAGCTCGTCAGCCAGCCCGTACAAGCCAAGCACGCTGCTGTGATCGGCAACTAGAACAACAGTGAATCCCGCTGCTTTGAGATGATGAAGATCATTCAGGACTTGTTGGCGCAAGTGTTCCTCCAGCGAGATTTTCCCCAATATTTCCTCACTTCCAGCCCAGTAGCGAACACCCTCAATCTCCGCTGACAAGCCGATACCGGGGAGCGTTACAAGCTCAGTAGGCTCAGGCAGAGCTGTGCTTGAAATTCCTTGAGCCTCCGCTTGCCGGACGATGGCTTTGGCGAGCGGATGCAGGGAACCTGCTTCCATGGCTGCAGAAATGCTATGGAAGCGATCCGCATCGTATACGAATTCCTTCATGACAGAAGGCTGGCCTAACGTTAGAGTTCCCGTTTTATCGAAGGCGACAGCATTGATTTTGCCAAGCTGCTCCAAGTGTACTCCGCCTTTAACAAGCACTCCGTTTCTAGCGCATCTCGTCATTCCGCTGACCAGTGCAATAGGCGAGGAGAGCACGAGAGCGCACGGGCACCCGACGATGAGAATAGCGAGTCCTTCGTAGACCCATTTCATCCATGGCTGTCCGAGCAGTAGAGGGGGAATGAGAACGACAAGGGCAGCTATGATCATAATTGCAGGTGTATAGTATTTGGCAAATTTATCGATGAACAATTCCGTTGGCGTCTTCGTATCCTGGGCCTCCTGCACAAGATGCATGATTCGGGCGAGGGAAGAGTCCTCGTAGGCCTTATCGATTCGTATTTTTAATAGGCCATCCGTATTGACGCTGCCGCCGAAGACGCCATGTCCCGGCTCTTTCGGCACCGGGATGGATTCACCAGTGATTGCCGCCTCATTTACGGCGCTATGCCCTTCGATAATCGTTCCGTCAGACGGTATTTTCTCACCTGCGCGTACCAGAACCATATCGCCGATGTTTAGGCTGGCAATCGGTACAGTTAACTCACCGTCTCCTGTAAGGAGAACGGCTTGCTTCGGAGCGGCGCTTAGCAGCGCCTCCATCGATTTGCGGGCCCGGTTCATTCCGTACCCCTCAAGCAATTCATTCAAACCGAATAAAATGGCGACCAGCGTAGCTTCCTTCCATTCACCGATCAATACGGCGCCAACCATGGCTACTGTCATCAGCGTGTCCATATTGAATTTCAGGCGAGTCAGGTTACGGAGTCCACGAACAAAAGTCGAATAACCGCTGAGAGCAATGGAAGACAGATACATGATAATGAGGACGCTGCCCGGCATGATGGAATCAAAAATGAAAGTCGCTATATATAAAGCCGCAGCTATGCCAAGCAGCCATTTCCCTAGGCGATTGTCACCATGCTCATGGGAATGGCCATGGCCGTGGCTGTGTTCCTCACCGCGGCTGTCTAGATGGCTATGTCCATCGCCGTGCTCATGACCATGTACATGGCTTTGCTCATGCTGATGTCCGTGAATATCTCCTCCGGAGATACGGCCGTCTCTCCGTCCCTGTGGTGGAATCAGGGTAGCTCCATCGCGTTTAAGTATTCCCTTGACCCGGGTTAGATCCACTTTAGGGGAAATGAGGAGCCGGCCGCTATTATATAGAATAGATGCTGTTTGACCGTGCTCGAGCTTCTGGATTTCCTCCTGCATTTCTCGGGCGCAGTTAGCGCAAGAGAGACCCTGAATACGATATTCAACTTGGGAAACGGCCTGATCTTTGTCTGAAGCAGCAGGGAATTTACTCATGGCAATTCTTCTCCTTCTGGTGTTCCAGCGTCATTGTGATTAACGTGTGGATATGGTGATCCTTCAGTGAGTAGAATACGTTCTTACCTTCCTTACGCGACTTGGTTATGTCCATTTGCTTCAATAAGCGTAGATGATGAGATGCTGTAGCGACTGAGCTGTCAAGAATCAAGGCGACATCGCAAACGCATAGCTCCTCCTTCTGCTGCAATAAGTAGGCGATCTTCATACGATTCGGATCGGAAAGTGCTTTGAACATCTGCGCCATGCCGACGATGTCCTCCTCGATGAGGCTTCTCCGCAGCTCTGCTGCCATATCACTGTGCACATGGGAATGCCCGCATACTTCAGCTTGGACTACAGGTATGGAATTTGTCATATGTAAAGAACCTCCTAAAAATTGAGAAAAAACATTCAATCGTTTGTTTGATTGTTTGAGTATAGTATACTCTTGCTGGTTATATTATTCAAATGTTCGCTTGAATGTGTATAGCAATTAGCCGCAGAACGCAAAAAAGGCGCCTATTTGGCGCATTTTAAGGGGGCTATTTGCCAGCTATTCTCCAAATTCTTTAAATACCGTCATATTTTTATCGAGAAGAGGAACATACGGGTGATTCCGCAGAAAAAATCGCCAAGGCTTTGCAGCATACTCCTCAGCATAAGCAATATTGATCCGTGGCGACTGCATGATCGTCTCATTCTTCAGCGGCCGCCCCGCTTCTATCCATAACGGACCATCCAGCTCCATGAGGGACTGGCCGTTCAGCGATTTGTCGATGCGGAGCCCGCGGCATAGCTTGCCGGGGCCGCCGGATAAATCGACGGGCTTCTTTGCTGCAGCATTTCGGTATTTACGCATCAAAGCTTCATCGTCCGGGGTTAAAGGCTCTACGGCACGAATGAGCACCGCCTGCGGATCATTCATAGCGCCGGTGACGACATTCAGGCAATGGTACATGCCATAAATGAGATAAATGTAGGCTGCGCCTCCTTCACCGAACATCACTTCCGTTCTTGCCGTTCTTCGTCCGCCATAGGCGTGGCTTCCTTTGTCCTCTATACCGCCGTAGCTCTCGGTCTCCACAATCCGGCAGCGAATATGTCCGTCTTCGGTACGGCGTACAAGCGTATGTCCGAGCAATCGTGGGGCCGCTTCCAGAGCCGGCACCTCGTAGAATGCAGGGGGAAGCGGCGATCCCTCTTGATATTGAGAAAATGACAAGCTCATGGTTAGAGATCTCCTTATCTATACGTCATTTATACGTTTTGAGTGTCGAATGAGGATATCTCTCATGTTACAGCATGCCCTACTCCTAGTCCATCCACCAGCGTTTCAGGTCACTCCACCAGGAACGGCTTTCTGGTTTATCTTCGACAGGAATCGGCTCAGGCTCCTTTTTCCCGTGTTCATCACACGCTTCTGTCGGCTCGGTGCCCTCGATAAATACCTCCAGCTTTTTGTCCGGACAGTCCTCGGTCGCTAGCTTCCCTGTTGCAGGATCGAGATATACACTCACGACCCCATCGGGAATGGGGAAAATTTTCGGCGGTACCTTTTCCAACGCCTTCTCCGTATATTTGGCGAAGATGGGCGCAGCCTTTCGTGATTCAGCTGTACCCAGGGTCTTCCCTTTGTCATAGCCGATCCAGACGGCCGTGGACAGCTCGGGGGTGAAGCCCACCAGCCAGGCATCGGTGCTTGTCGTACCCGTCTTGCCTGCGACCGGACGCTTGATCTCCGCTGATACGCGATTTCCTGTTCCCCCCGCTTCGAATACGCTCTCTAGCAAATGGGTCATTACATAGGCTGCGGCGGGTTCCACGATCTGCTCAGCTGCTGGAGAAGGAGCTTCATATAACACGCGATCCTCGTCATCCGTGATTTTTAAGACGGCAACGGGCTTAACCTGTTTTCCTTGATTACTGATCACCCCGAACGCGGTAGCCATTTCAAACGGACTAACGGGTGATGTGCCAAGCGCCAAGGAAGGTACCGCATTCATGGGGCTCGTGATGCCCATCCGCCGACCGAGCTCAATCACCTGATCGGCTCCGACCGTCAGGATCGTATTCACGGCGTAGATGTTGTCCGAGGCGGCAATGGCCTGACGCATATCGATATCGCCTAAATATTTATCCCCGAAGTTTTTGGGACTGTACGTCTTCCGGTTATTATCATAGTGAAACAAAGTCGGCTGGCTGGAGAACTTGCTGGCACTCGTCATTTTGCGAGAGGACAAGGCCGACAAGTACATAATCGGCTTAAAGGTAGACCCGGGCTGACGGGTAGTCGCGAAGACATGATTATATTGGCTTTGCACATAATTCACGCCGCCGACAAGAGCCTTAACATGGCCGTTTCGCGGGTCAATGGAGATCAGAGCGGCTTCCAGCTCCGGTGAATTCTTAATCTCGCTGGTTACAGCCGCCTCGGCCGCCTGCTGTGCTTCCAGATCCAAGGTCGTGTATATTTTAAGCCCGCCATGCTCAAGCAGGCTTTCATCGAAGCCAAGCTCCCGGATGACGATATTACGGACGTAGTCGCGAAAGTAAGGAGCTTTATCTCCGGTCGTCCGCAGCTTTTGGGATTTGAAATGGAGTATTTCCTCGTAGGCTTCTTTCGCCTGCTGCTCAGTGATACTGCCCGTTTCCACCATGGCGTTCAGCACGAGGCGTTGACGATCCTTCGCATTCTTCATTTGATTGAAGGGGGAATAATAAGTAGGCCCCTTGGGTACGCCGGCCAACATGGCGCTTTCGGCCAAGCTTAACTGCTCAGCGGCTTTGCCGAAATACATCTGAGCTGCTGCCTCAATTCCGTAGGCGCCGTGCCCGTAGTAAATTTCGTTCAAATACATTTTCAAAATATTATCTTTATCGAGCTTCATTTCCAGCTGCGCGGTATACATTGCTTCCTTAAGCTTTCGCGACCAGGTGCGTTCATGCGACAAATATAGGTTACGTGCGAGCTGCTGCGTTAATGTACTAGCACCTTGCACTTTATTCATTTCTTTTAGATTCACGAGAACAGCTCGGGCCATTCCTTTCAGATCAAAGCCGAAATGCTCATAGAATTGCCGATCCTCCACAGCCAGCGTCGCCTGGATCAGGTAAGGGGAGATATGATTCAGCGTTACATTCGAACGGCTACGATCCGTGCTGGAGAAGACGGCAATCGCCTCCCCCTCGCGGCTGAGAAGCTGTGAGTTTCGGTCAGAGTAAGCGAGCGGCAGATCAGTTTGATATAGGTAGAATAGAAGTGTGCCGATAGCTATCAATCCAGTTAATCCGCAGATGAGCAGCCATTTCATTATAAAAAATTTACCGCGGCGTGACCCCCGTCTGCTGCTTCGGACAAGTCTTTGCATAGCAAGTATCACCTCCAATCTTCATTACTGTCCGCAACGATACGGCTATTGTTAAGTATGGGAAAGTTTGGAGGAGATATTCATGGCCTACAGCATGGGGGGAAGTCATTTTTGCAGATTTACCTAAATAGTTGCATTTTCACCTTGTTTTAATATAATCAAATTTGTTTTGTTTAAAGGACAAAAACCCTTGATACACAAGGGTTTTTTACTGAATATTTATTGCTTTGCCCACATTTTGCCCACTCATGACTTTAAATTAACGCCCCTCATAAGCTCAGCGAATTTTTGAGAGGCTTCTTTTCGCACTTTTTTAGTAACGTGCAGATATATTAATCTGGTGGTATTGTCGTCTTTATGACCAAGTCTATCCATGATCGCCTCTAAGCTTACACCAGCTTCGGCCAGCAAGGAGGTATGTGTGTGTCTGAGTGAGTGCGGGGTTAATTCTTCGCTTAACTTTGCTTTGCTTAAGTACTTTCTCATTCGCCTTACAAATCGATTTCTGTGTTCTGGGTATCCTGGATTTCTTTCGGAATTAGCAAAAATGAAATTATGTTTATCGTAGTAAATGTTTCGCATAGACATTTTAATTTCCTTTTGCTTGACTATTTGCTTTTCCAATAACATCACTACAGTTTCATCAATATCAATTATTCGTCTAGATTTTTTTGTTTTAGGCTTTTTAAGTTTAAACTTCTTGGCATTGCACTTCCCGTTATAGACCGTCTTATTAATTCTCAGTTGTAATTTATCTTTAAAGAGATCCTCTTCGCATAACACCGATAACTCCCCGATCCTAATTCCAGTATAGGCCAAAGTGTAAAATGCAACATAGTCTTTAAAAGTACCGTATTCTTCAACTACTTTAAGAAATTTAGCCAGTTCCTCTTTTTCAAGGAACTTCGGTAACTCTTCCTCTTCCTCGCCAACTTCGTATTGAGTGTCTTCTCGCGGCAATTTTGATTGCTTAGTAGGATCATGTCTAGTGTAACCGTGAATAATTCCCCATTCAAACATCATTTGTCCAGTATTATGCGTGCTTATCAGCGTCTCTTGTGCATAACCTTCTTCATCGTTTTTTCCTCCAGGCTCTTTCATTTTAATCAACATGTCTTGATACATTTTAGTAGTTATTTGATGGACTTGAACTTTATCGAAATGCTTTAACATCCGATTAATTGCGTTGCGACGAATATCGACAGTGCCATCAGATACTCCTCCGATTGATTGATAATGCTTTAGCCAATCCTCTGAAAATTCTCTAAAACTAACTTTCTTCCCTTTGACATATGTACCTTTTTTATATTGCAATTCAATTTCTACACAGGCATCCCAAGCTTCTTGTCTAGTTTTATATCCACTACCCGGTATTTGGATTCGTTCTCCGGTGACAGGATCGGTTCCACAATTGGCAGTGAACGACCAAGTTGCTCCACATTTACATTTTTTCTTATTCTCACACTTGCAGCCGCGCTTTCTAACGTAAGGCATTGTGTTTCACCTCTTTACTCATCTATTGTTTTAAAGTGACCCATGTATAATCCACATATAGTTATTTCATTTGGGTATACTTCCTTGATTTCATATTTATCATTTTCTGGAACCAGGCTAATTGCTGGCGATCCCTCAGTCCATTTAATTCTTTTTAGCATCCCTTCCTCTTGGTCGTTAACAATAACAGCGACGATTTGTCCGTTATTTTCCGCCCAAGGTGCTTTGCGAAAGTACACTACATCGCCATCTTCTATACCGGCGTTTATCATACTGTCACCTTTGACTCTCAATGCGAAGTCAGGTTGCTTTTTTCCCGGGAAGGGATATAAAACATATTCTTCTATATTTTGATCTGCTAAAAGACCGTTTCCAGCACATATCATCCCAACTAAGGGCACCTTAGTGATCGGTGAAGGAATTGGCAGTTCAATATTTTCTCCAAAGCTTGGGTCAATTCTTTTCTTAGGAACACCTAATGCCAAAGATAATTTTTGAACGTTTCCGGGAAGTGCAAGAGATTTTTTATTTAAATAATCAGAAATTGTACTAGTGGGTATACCTGTTATTTCACTTAGCTTTTTTTGAGTCATTTTCTTCTCGATGAGTAAAGATTTCAAGTTTAAGGCAATACTTTCTCTTAACTTCATTTCAAACTCAGTATGTTTTCCACGCTCCAAAACGCCCACTCCTTAAATTATCATTTCATCTAATGCTCATTATATCCGATTTAAACCGAAAAATAAAGGAAAAAATCCGAAATAATTCGGTTGACGATCCGAAAAAAATCGGATATCATTAAGTTGTCAACAAAAGCCAAACATAAGGAGGAGAGAAAATGTCGGACGATACAATGTTGACGGAGTTAATGTTAACTCTTGAAGCAGCTAGAATTAACTGTGGGTATACATTGGTTGAAGCGGCAAAAAAGTTCAATATCCATAGGGACACATTGTGGAAGTACGAACAAGATTCAACACGAGTATCGAGGACGTTCATGCTGAGGGTGTATGAAGTTTATGGAATACCGAAAGAACAAATTTTTTTCGGTAAGAAATCCGAATTTTTTCGGATTAGAAATAAAATGTCTGCATCTTAGTTTAAGAAAGGGGATGAACTCTATGATTTCTAGAGAAGAGCTTCCGAACAATTTAACTGCAAATAACATCCATGAGTTTACAAACATAAAATTGCGGACTGTCTACGACCTAATGAATAAACATCCGAAAAGTGGTGGCATTCCATCATTCAAAATCGGTAAATCGCTCTACTCACAAAGAGACGAATTCTTAAAGTGGTGGGATGAGACGGTGAGGCGAGGAAGAATACACTCCGCTTAACTGCCACTAAATAGAAAGGAGTAATGAAAATGAAAAAATCACTCAAAAAAAATGAAATGACGGAAGTGGAATCTAACATTCAACGGGCAGAAAACATCTTGAATCAATGCTTAGACGCATTAGAGAAGGTAGTTAAGAAAAACATAGAGTCAGGAAACATCGGAAGCATACCTACAAATAGAGTAGCTGAAATTACGGATCAACTACTCAAAGTGCAGGAATTAAAGATACTTCTTAAATGTCACCATGAACATCAATAGCAGAAACTGATGTATCGGGGTTTAGTTTTATACTTGAGAATTCTTTTATGGTGAATCGTTTTACGAAATAAACATCCATCGTTGCGGAGCAAAACAAGAGACTTATTAGTAATTGTTTTCCAGTATCGTTGTTTGAAAACGAAATTGGCGGATCGACTTCATTTCTAGAATAAAGAATTATCCCTTGATCGTCGGTTGTATTTTTTACTGATACTACAAGTTCTAAAAAATCATGGTAGTTTGATGTTTTTATTAACATCTTCACACCTCCTTTCAATATAAAAATATTCGACAGGAGAACCTACAAGTCCTACTAGGGAGGAGTAATGAAATGACAAAGCAATGGAAAACCGTGCTACGCACTAGAGGCTTCGAAATCAAAGTGTTAGATGGTGCCGGGCAAGACGATTGCCACGACTACATTATCGTTCCACCGCTGGGTGAGGGACATTCTTACGCTACGATCGAGGATGCAGTAAAAGCTATTACGGGAAAGGAGTAATAAAATGAACCGATTAAGGGTCTGGTTAATAAAAAAAATGATCGGTAAGGAAGTCACGGTATTTGTAACTGAAAAAGGTTCAGACTGTTTCCGCATTGAGGTAGCAGACAGTAAGAACCGAAAATTGTTAGTCAAATGTGAGGTTGAGAAAAAAACATCTATTCGTTACTGGTTAAAAGATTATCTACCTTTTTAACGATTCGGAGAATGTAATCATCGTCGTTATATGTAGCTTCAACCGATAGCACATAATCTTCATATTCTGGCATGTCATATGACTTGAAAATGATTGCATATCTATTTTCGTCAAAATGACAGTAACCAATATGAAAAAACCAACGCACATCACTGTCATCGATACTATCAACAAACTCAAGTATTTTTGTTGCACATGGGCATTTGTCATAAAAATCACTTTTGGTTTTCATGACATCATCAAACATTTTAGAACTCCTCTCTTTTAAGAATGGTAATCATGACACTTCAATTATTCGACAGGGAGCGCACAAATCCTATTAGAAAGGAATGATTATGTGGATCAATTAGTTTTTATCCAAGACGGAAAGACGGTAACAGACAGTTTGACAGTGGCAGAAGTATTCGGCAAGGAACACAAACATGTAATGCGGGACATACACTACTTGGATTGCAGCCAAGAATTTCATCAGTCCAATTTTGGACTCATTGAATACAGGGACAAGCGTAATCGGAATCAACAGAAATACATCCTTACTCAGGATGGATTCTCGTTTTTGGCAATGGGCTACACAGGCAAGGAAGCTGCTCGCTTCAAGGAAATGTACATCAAAGCATTTGGGCAGATGCGGGAGCAACTGAACAATCGTCCAGTCGATCAGGTCAAGGCTCTCATGCAAGCGACACATAACTTATTAGCTAGTCAAGAAATGATCGTTGAGCGTGTGGACGACCTAGAACACAAGGTAGAGAACCAAATCACGCTCGACAGCGGACAGCAACGGCGTCTGCAGCAAGCAATCGCTAAAAAGGTATGCAGCATCGAACCAAACAAAGCGGAACGCGGCGTGCTATTCAGGCAGCTACACCGGGAGATTAAAGACCGCTGGCAAGTCCCGAGTTACAAGGATATTCGCCGCCAAGATTTACAAGTAGTGCTTAATTACGTTGCTGCTTGGGTTCCGATCCGGCGAGCTGGTTAGAGGGAGCGTATAACGTGAGGAAAATTTCACTTTTATCAATTTTAATAGGTTTGGCAATAACCCTAAGTGCTTGTACAGATGCTGATATCGCCTCGAACAACTTATCCAAGGCCGCTGACAATTTTGAGATCGATAGACGGATTGTGTTTTACAACGGGATCACCGACACCTACTTGCTGACCATCGAGGGGCGTTGCTCATTGGGAAATGGGGATGATCGGTCTAAACAGGTAACCGTAACGTGCAAGACGGGGGATGACGAATTCAAGAAACATTTCCTAGGCTTGTCGGACAATGTTACTTATTTTGCGGAGCAACTGGAACCAGTAAGTGTTAGTGCCTATCATTACCGCGTCACGTTTAAGCCACAAACCATCATGCCTGACATTGACCTAAGAGTTAACGGCGATTGATCAGATATCGAGGGGAGGTACAAGCCAATGAACCAAGAGGAAGAAGTGTTAAGAGTTGCGTTCCAACGCTTGATTGATCGCAAGGAAAGCGAGGCATTGATTCAAGACTTTATCGACCGTTCCAAACGTTTCTACGCCGGGAATGATGAACTGCTTGCAGTGTTGGACGAGCTTCAGCAGCAAATACCGAGGGGGTAATGGCGTGAAAATTAATAGTGATATTGCAATAGCTACAGGCGAGGTACAAGCCCTTGCATTTTTGATAAATCTACACACTGATTACGCGGTATTCACGGATTTTTCTGGGCATGTGACTCTATTTAAAATCAGAATACGAGCCAGTAAACAGGATTACAAAACCAGAATTACAACTGATGAGGTTTATTTACACAAGGGCGCCGCCACGCTGGAGAAACTTAAAACCTTGAAACTCCGGTTAAAAAAGATTCTTCGCGATAAGGAAGTGAATTACAGCGATCTTGACTACACAATCCGCGAAGAAAGGGACTATCACTTAGGGGGCACAAACTAATGAGCCGCATTATAACCGGGAACCTGGTCGTCGAAGATGGCAAAGTCTCTATCCAAAGTGAAGATGGATCCATAACCGAACTAACCAAGGAAAATGTAATAAAAATCGAATGCCGCAATGCAGATAGATTTGTCCGCGTCACATTGAGGCAGATCACCCACAATTACGAACAGTACGGCTGGTCGATCTATGCTGGCATTTACTCAATTGTCGAGATTAGGAGGTAAAGAATATGACCCCGGAGCGTTTAGAGCAGCGCCTCGCCGCGAGGCAACGCTTGAATCTACTGCTATCCATGCAAAGCAAGTACAACACGGATTTATTCGACGATGCAATTGAAGAACTTACCCAGGAATTAAGGAGAAGGGAAGGGGCGGAATGATCGAAGAAGTTCCAACGCAATCAGTTGAGTTGAGCACCGAAGATGTGTGCTGGGTGGATAATGAAGAGCACGTATTCCTTATGTATCGGATGGATTCGGAGCCAGCCGCAGTAAAAATTAAAGGACAGGCAGACATACTTAAACTTCGCGACCTACTCAATGCAGCCTATCCGCCTGCGGTAACGCCAGCCATTTTACAGGAGCGTCAACAATGGTGAATCCTGTTGTCCCTTTTGTTTCTGTCGAGGATGACACGGAATTGATTTGGGCGCCGGATGAACCGACATTGTTTGATGCAATCGTAATTGTTCATTGTAATCTGAACGATCTTTATGCCGTACATTTCGAAAAGCTACCCCCGCTAACGGCCGGGGAAAAGTTGGTCTTAGAGAAGATCAAACGCATAGAACAGATACGTTTGGAACTCCGAAATCTATCTAAACAAATGGTGTCTCTATATGGAACGAGATCAGATTTAGTTCAATTGACAAGACAGAGATACTACGAGCTTTTAGCGGAATTGGAATCGATTCAAGGGCGACGAACTCCGGACTTTCAGCCGATCAGCAATACAGGAGCCTATTCTGAGCCACTGCGGGCAATCGTTAAAAGCGATGCCAAATGTGGATGCTGGACATGCAATGAGCCCATTGAGAAGGGGCAAAAGGTTGTGCGGTATGGAGAGGACATTTACTGCAATTACAAGTGCCTCTCTGAGTCAATCGCAAGCAAGGAGGAATCATGGATCCAAGCGTGATTGGACAATACATCCGAGATATCAAAGTCTATCGGAAGCAGGTAGAGGATTATACGGATGATAGCCCTGGTTCTCTCCGTATGCGTCTAAAGCTGCTGACACAATGTCATGAACTGATGGGGCGCGTATCAGCGCACATGGATGGGGAATATGAGAGAGCCAAAGTTCTGCGGATAAATACATATGCCGAGGCGAAGCGGGACGCGGAACGGGGCGACAAGGTAAATGCTGCGGAATTGGCGGTAATGGAGTTGCGGGAAGATGAGGCCGCGGCCTTGGAACGCTCTCGGTTATGGAAAAACGAATTTAAGGCTCTAACTGAACATCTATATGAAATCCGTCTAGCAATTCGGATGGAATTGAACATCTTGGCGGCCGGAGGCGGCGGGATATGAAACGCCTGGAGCGCCAAAACGACACGACAGAAAAAAAGAAATTCGCCCCGATGGTTGCTTTGAGGGAAGCGACCACAGGGCGAACTCGACGCGAAAAATACAATTCCAATTAATTCAATTGTATCAAATTTCGCGGCGAGGAACAAGCAAAAAAACAACGCTTTGCCGGGCGTTTCTGGGCTTGTAATGGGTATTATCTTTCCTGCGAAGCAAAGATATTTGAGATTAATAGAATGTTGGGAACGGCAGTCCCAGCACGGTTAGACAGCAGGATTGAAATACTCTTTACGGCACTAAGCAACCTGGGGGAATCGCCGTGCGGAGTTTCATACGAGAAAAGAAAATTTATTGCGGGAAGAAGTACTTGGAAGTGGACATATACCCGCAGAGTCAATTATCCCCAAGAAAGAGGGGGAGGGCTAAGAAGGAAAAAATGTCCGCTCCGAAGCAGCGGAATCTGAATGACAAGAATGCCAAGAGGTATTTCATTCAGCTGGTTAATACGAATTTCGGAGAAGATGACCTGCACGTCACCGTGACCTATGCCAAGGTGCCGGAGACGGTCGAGGAAGCAGAAAGGGAAGCTGCCAATTTTATCCGGCGAATATCGCACCGAAGGAAACGGGAAGGGCTCCCACCGCTCAAATACATACTTGTGACAGAATTCAGCAGCGGGAAGGGCGGGGAGAAGCCGACAAGAGTCCATCATCATATTGTCATGAATGCTGGATTGGATCGCGACACCATAGAAGACTTGTGGCGGAGGCCCCGGAGAAAGGGGCAGAAGGAAGGCGAGCGGATCGGGTTTGCCAATGCCGACCGATTGAAGCCGAATGATTACGGCCTGGAAGCCTTGGCCCGGTATCTGATGAAGAACCCGAACGGTAAGAAGCGGTGGAGTTCTTCACAAAATCTCGAAAAGCCAACCTGCAGAACAAACGATCATAAATATTCGCGCAGGCAAGTCGAACGGATCGTGAAGAATGAAATCGATAATCAAGATTTTTGGCGAAAGAAATACCCCGATTGGGATTTGACCGAGTGTAAGCCTGTCTATAACGAAATTACGGGATGGTCGGTTTATTTGAAACTACGAAGGGCGGCGGGAACATGAATATAGGATGGAATCCAGTGAGCAAGCCGAAGCACAAACGCGGGAAACCTACCCAAGGGCAGCATACGAAGATCACGCCAGTAGTACGTAAGGAAGTCCGGCGCCGGGCGGAGGAACATACGGGTTATCCGGTTTGCGGGCGTTGCAGCTGCAGCCAGCCCGAAGGATGGTTTGAGAATGCTCACCTAACCAATGCCAGCCAATATGGCAGCGGGCGGGTGCCTTGGAATATTGATCTTTTATGCGGCCCCAAGAACCTTACAGGCTCTTGTCACCAGTGGGTAGACGAAACGGAAGAGGGGCGGGATTGGAAAATACGAAGGCAAGCGGAATTATACATCTATTACACTACCGGCCCCGGTCGGAAGTATTGGAAGCAAGCGGGGGTGGTTACGTGAAAGAGGTTTGTTATTTTCCTCATGATTCGACTGCCCGTAACGATCCGAAAATATCAGCAATGCGCGGCGTGTACGGTGCCGAGGGGTATGGGTGGTATTGGATTTTGATTGAAATGATGCGGGAATCAGAAGGGTATCGGCTGGATATGCAAGCGAGATACGCCGTTAATGCATATGCCTCGCAGATGCACACCGACTATAGCACTGCTGAAACCTTCATAACCGCCTGCATCGAGTTTGGGCTGTTCCTCTCCGATGGAAAATACTTCTGGTGTCCGGCGCTTTGTCGCCGGATGGATGAGCAAAAGGCATCGGGATCCGGCAAGGGGAAGAGGAAACAGAAGCGGACTGAATATCCGCCGGACAGCACCTACTACAAAATGGCTGTTTACTTCAAGGAGAAAATTGACGCCATGGCTGCTGCCGAAGGACTTTCCCACCTTACTAACCGGACAAACCTCCAAGTGTGGGCGGATGATTTTAGAAAGCTGGTGGAGTTGGACAAGCATTCAGATACTGCACTTATCAAATCCGTAATGGACTGGGCTGTTAATCATCATTTCTGGAAAAGGAATGTCCTGAGTGCTGAGAAGTTCCGGGACAAGTTTCCCAAGCTCGTTTTGGAAATGCGCTCGAAACCGCCCGTGCAACAAAAGAGCTATCGCGGCGGGCATGTAGTAAAACCAGCAATCCCCATTGTCGAGAGTGTCACAGGGGGCGACCTGCCGACAGAAGAGGAAATGTCGGAGTACATGAAGCTTGCTGTTGCAATGCAGGCAAGAAAGCAGGGTGGATAATCGTGAGCCAGAGAAGAGCACCACCCATGATATAACCCGTTGTTCGCTAACAAATATGAATTTCTAGGAGTGATTAGTATGGAAATTGGAATTAGCTTGGATGAATTGGCCAATGGCGCCGCTCTTGAACTGTTTGAGCGAGAAATGCGAAAGGTTGCCGAAAACATCATCGATCCCAATACACCGTGGAAAGCCAAGCGCAAGATCGTACTTACTGTAACGATCAGCCCGGATAGACGCCGGGAAGCATCCGAGGTTGAGGTTGATGTGAAATCAACGCTCGCTGCGGTTAATGGGGTATCGACTCAAATTGCATTCGGTGTGGACGGGGAAGGGAAAGCGCAGTATGCGGAGCTGCTGTCCGGTGAGCGGAATCAATTTATGATCGATAAGGATGGGGGAATTGGCCGATGAGTATGGCCGGAAGGTTGACGAGGACGGAAAGCCGAAAGACGGCGGTAACGTTGTGAACTTTAAATAATCTATCAATTAAACTTTTAGGAGGAATTATACATGTCTATTATCAAGGAAGCTTTGCAATATATTAACTCATTGGCTCTTGGCAATGCAGAGGTGAAACAAGTTGGGGGGCAGATATTTAGCGGAAAAGAGTTAGCGCTCATTCCCGAGCCTACCGCTTCCACCCTAACTGTACGGAGTCTTTCCGGTCTAGTGGATTATCTAGTAAATAACTATGACAATTGGGGCCCAGTGCTGCTGCATGTTGAAAGTCCTACGGACGTCAAAGTCGTTAGCGGATTTAATCGAGATTATCGGCGGGATTGCCTAATCAGGGCGGAAGCGTTACTACCTACAATACCGTTTGAGCGCTTCCTGGACGTTGAAAACTTTAATATCCTACTCCAATCCTGCTTTGTTCCGACGGTCGATCGGGACTCGATTCTCAAAATCGTTGGCAACCTGAAAGAGGATAACGTAAAAACCACTGGTGATGACGGCGTGTCTCAAACGGTTACGGCTAAAACGGGCATTACCACGGTAGCGGACGTGGTTCTACCAAACCCCGCTGAACTAAAACCATTCCGGACGTTTATAGACATTCCGCAGCCTGCTTGTTCGTTTGTTTTCCGAATGCAGGAAGGCCCACGGGCGGGACTCTTTGAAGCAGACGGCGGGGCATGGAAACTCCAGGCCATGGCGAGCATTAAGGAATATTTGGTGGAAAACTTATCAGAGGAGATTGATAACGACTTTGTGACCATTATTGCCTAATGATGGCGGGCGGCTCCGGCTGCCCTCCCTTAAGGGGGATTACCGTATGCAGTGGCTAACCAAAAATCAAATGATGGACACCGGGAAGTCATGCTTTATACCGCAGGAGATTGAAGTTAATGGTGAATGGGTGGCATCCGGTCGGTGGTATGGGGCTGAACCTATAGCCGATATCCTCTTACCGCCAGGGCGATGTAAGCAACTAGGCTGCCCGGTTCGACCGAAAGAAAGTCCCGCTGCTTATATATACAAAGCAGCAGAAACAAGCGCATATCGTTATATTCCGCTCTACACAAGATTTATCGAAGATATAGACATAGATAAGGCAACCGAGTTGGAGAAGAAAGTTTTGAGTTATCGGCGGGGCGATGGAGTACGGGACATGAGTAAAGCGAAGGGAAGATGAGCAATGGGAATATATTTTATCGAAGTTCCGGTAGTAATGAAATTAATGATCAACTTGGAAGCAGAGAGCGAAGAAGAAGCCAGGGAAAAATTGTTTTCTGGTGACCTAAACATAGAGGTGAAAGACAGCGGCGATCAGTTGGAAATCCTTGATTGGGAATGGGATATGTATGATCAAGTAGTTCAGGGGAATGTGTATTACGGCAGTATTAACAAGTTGGAAATAACCAAGGAAGATTAGCTTTTCAGAACGGACGAAGAACGAAAGCGAGGGATAAAAACTATGGGAGCAGCGAAGAAGCCGGAGCGGATCGAAAATAATCCTTACCTTGGAGATATGGAACAGTTTGTTACCGAGAACGCCGGGCTTGTGTACTCTATAGCAGCTAAATTCAAGAATATTCAGGGTCATGACTACGAGGATATCGTGAGCGAGGGAATGATGGGATTGCTCCATGCTTACAGCAGGTTTGACCCGACGAAAACGGCTGCTAAGAGATTTTCCACTTATGCGGTGACGTGCATTCGGGGATACATCCTCCGCTACATTGATACCAAATATCGCATGATTCGCATTCCGGTGCATTTGTCTAGGCAGATAGAGCCGCCCAGGGTGCTATCACTGGACAAGAGTATGGGGTCAGAAGATACAGAACATCAATCAGCATCCTATAAGGATGTCCTGCTAGATGAGGACGACCATTCAAGGTTATTCGTCAATGAGTTTATTGACGGTCTGACGGATCGGCAGAAGGATATTGTTAAATACCTAATCGCCGGGCATACGGTGGCCGATATCGCGAGAGGATTTGGTGTAAAGCGCCAAGGGGTTTGGACATCTTTGCAAGTCATCAAAGAGCGATATGAGCAGGTGGGGCAGCTATGAATTGGCACGCTGCTAACCTCGCTCAGCTTTACGAGATAGCTTTTAATGATCCAGGAGCTAATGCTGTCCATAAGCAAGCTGCAGCAGAAGAGATTCAACGTCGAATAAGGAAGAAGCACGTGAATGCGAACCACAAGATTAAGAAGGTATATCCGAAGTAATCACGCCGAGGGAAAAGGGTGCGGCGGCGGGTTGTCATACCCACGAGACGGAACGAGTGTTCCTATTCAACTAGGGGGAGAGTGTAAATGAGAGAAATTATCGTTGATAACTTCGCTGGTGGAGGCGGAGCCAGCACAGGGATTGAACTCGCAACTGGCCGGAGCGTAGATATTGCAATCAATCATGATCCAGCGGCTATCTCTATGCACCGCGTTAATCATCCGGAGACCAAACATTATCGCGAGGATGTATGGGGAGTCGATCCCCGGGAAGTCACCGGCGGACGCCCGGTAGGGCTCGCTTGGTTCTCGCCGGATTGTACGCATCACAGTATAGCACGTGGCGGCAAGCCTCGCGAGAAGAATATTCGGGGACTGGCGTGGGTAGCGGTTCGCTGGGCAGCAACGGTACAACCGAGAGTAATAATTATCGAAAACGTTGAGGAGTTTGTTTCATGGGGGCCGCTGGATAAGGACGGGTATCCGATCAAGGAGCAGGCTGGGAGAACCTTCAACACATTCATAAACGCGATGCGCCGCCAAGGATATAAGGCGGAGTGGCGTGAGCTGCGGGCATGCGATTACGGGGCTCCGACAATACGTAAAAGGCTTTTTATTATTCTTAGACGAGACGGGAGGCCGATTGTCTGGCCGGAGCCAACGCACGGCGCACCGGACAGTCCGGAAGTAATCTCCGGCAAACGGAAACCATGGCGCACGGCAGCGGAGATCATCGACTGGTCTATTCCATGCCCATCGATTTTCGAACGAAAGAAACCGTTGGCTGAGAATACTCAACGCCGGATTGCCCGGGGGCTACAGCGTTTCATACTGGATAACCCGAATCCATTCATTGCCCCATTTGTCGTCAAGGTAAATCACCATGGGGAACAATTCCGGGGGCAGCCCATCGATGAGCCGCTTCAAACGGTTACGGCAAAGAATGGTTGGGGAATTGTTACACCGATCCTTGGTGTGAACACAACGGGCCACCCTGGCAGTACTCCTACAGAACCTTTACGAACGGTAACAACTGGCGGTCACCATATGCTAGTTAGCCCAACAATGATTCAGATGGGTTACACAGAGCGGGAAGGCCAGGCACCGAGGGTGCTTGATTTGGAAAAGCCGCTCGGCACGATCACGGCTCAAGGCAATAAATTCGCTCTGGCTACTGCTTTTCTTGCTAAGCATTACGGCGGGAACTATACGGGGCCGGGGACAGATTTGGAAGATCCGTTATCGACAATCACGACAGTAGACCATAATGCACTGGTTACAGCTCACATCGCCCGACATTTCGGGGAGTCCGTAGGGAGCCCGCTGGACGATCCTATAGGCACCGTCACGGCAGGGGGAGGCGGGAAATCAGCTCTTGTTACTAGTCATTTAATTAAAATGCGAGGGACAAATATCGGGCATGCAGCAACCGAACCAGTCCATACAACAACAGCCGGCGGGCTACATATCGGAGAGGTCAGGGCCTTCCTGCTGAAATATTACGGCAGCGCCGACAACGGCCAGGAGCTCAATGACCCGTTGCACACAATCACCACAAAAGACCGATTTGGCTTGGTCACGATCCATGGGGTGGATTATCAAATAGTCGATATTGGTATGCGGATGCTAGAGCCACATGAATTGTTCGCAGCTCAAGGGTTTCCGTCGAACTACATCATAGACGTGGATGCTGATGGTAAGAAGTATTCTAAGAGCGCCCAGGTAGCCCGTTGCGGCAATGCTGTACCTCCACCGTTCGCGGAGGCGTTGGTTCGAGCCAATCTGCCGGAGTTGTGCGTGGGATCCGGCAGATCACTAACATTTGAACGATACAAACGAGCAGCGGGGCAATTGGAGTTTAGCCTTTAAGAAGATAACAGATTTGGATGATTATCGAAATGACATCTTTGAGAACAGAAAAGATAGTTTTGCGATTATCCTTTAATTTTTTCAGTGTTTTTTTCATATAGCATTCCTCCATATTGTGTATTGAGAGAAGCTGTTTATCCAGCTGCAACGTAACAATCGCCATATTCAGTTCTTTTGTTGCGATAGTTTTGAAATTACTCCGAGGGGAGGGATTTGATTTGATCATCAAAGGAGACTGCATGAAGATCATGCCGGAGCTCGCCGCCGAATCATTTGATACATGCGTTACATCACCGCCATATTGGGGGCTACGGGATTACGGCATACCACCGAGCGAATGGCCGGAGGTAACATATTCGCCCATGGCCGGACTTCCGCCAATAACCGTTCCAGCCTGGGAAGGCTGCCTAGGACTGGAACCTACGCCGGAAATGTTCGTCGCTCATATGGTGCTGGTATTTCGGGAAGTGTGGAGACTGCTTCGCAAGGATGGGACGCTATGGGTTAATTTCGGAGATAGCTACGCATCAAGTCCAGCGAATAAACAAGATGAAAATTGGACGGATCCAGCCAACCCGAAGAAGGGGGGGCGGGTGCTGGATCCGTTCGGCGGATCAGGCACAACGTTGAAGGTTGCCCACGAAAATAATCGGGAATGTACAATCATTGAACTAGGAGAACAGTATGTAGAAATCGCTGAGCTAAGAACGGCGGTTGTTCAGCCGGTTTTGAATATATAGCACAAGGAGGCTAATACCTCCTGAAAGGATGAATGAATAATGCCCTATGAGTGCATGAATGTCGGAATAAAGCTCAATATGCGAGCAGATCCAAGAGCAAAGCGGAGATCAGCCGAAATGGTAGAAGCAGGGCAGCGCTGGGAATTTATCAGGGGTATGTATGGGAATGTTTATGAAGTTATAGATAACCAAAGGTTCCGCTGGTACAGGCAAGATCGTCCTGTTGATGGTCAGATTGATTTATTCGAAGGATCATTACCTTTCAAATGTGATTATTGCGGCAATATCGTCGATCAAATTAGCTGGGTGAACTACAAATGCGTTTACTGGTATCTCACTCGACCCAAATTACCTAATCCTGCATGGAAACGCACTGATTTCGTTATCAAGTTCGCATGCTGCAGCAATTGCAAACAACGAGAATTACCAATTCCAAAGGATTTAATCGGATACCATATGACGGAATTGTACCAGGATGGCATAAAGGTGTTTGAACAGGAAAGACGTCTTTAGAGGGGAGAGGTAAGCATGGATAAAAATGAATTTGAACTTATTTCAACGATTAATGGATTCGACATTTGCGAAAGAGGTAATGGGTACAGGGTTTTTCATTCTGATTACCAACAGCCATTTATAGCGGATTTTTCGAGTTTAAAAGAAGCGGAAGAGTTTTGCAGAACAGAGAATGCAGATGACTGGGTTAGAGGGGAGGAATAAAAGATGTCTGAAAAAGGAAGCTATGCACATGTAGGGCTGCCCGGATTGCGGGAATTGTTTGCTGGAGGCGGGAAAGGGATGAAAGAAGAACGTGAAATCAGAGTAACGCTACATGACGGATCAGAGGTTGTATTTAATACAGGGGATCGGGTGCTGTTTCAAGCATCAACGCCCGGGGCGATACCATTAGCGGTGGATGCAGATACGATTGCAGACGATCTGCTGCTGACGCTGGAACAGGCTAATCAGAAACTTTCTGCCAATTCAGCGGCTATACAAGGGCTGCGAGAATTGCTGAAACAAACTATCACAAAGCTCCCTGATGAACTATATCAAAAAGCTGCTGAATATGACCTGATTAAATCGGGGGATCATCCGGATTGGGCATTACGCTCAACGGAAGATTTACGAGACATTAACTTTCTAGAGCAACAACTTACCGAATGGAGAGCGCAGGCTGAAGCAAAGATTCTGTTTGTTTCGAATGGAAACAACGAAAGAATGTACGAGCTTCAGGAGGATAATTTGGCACTACGTAAAGCACTAGAAGAACAACGTCCTGAAGTCCGCTGGTTTGCAGATCGGATGGAAGCAAAGCTAAAGGAGAACGACTATAAGCGCGGATGGGATCATGATCGATACAGCTTCTTTCTAAAAAAAATCGAGAGTAGATTACATGATCTTTCATCCGCTGTCGCAAATGTTATGTGCTGGAATGAACGTGATGACCTTACCTCTCGCGAGGTAGACAGGCTCATTGACAGTGCGGCGAACTTAGCCAACTACGCCATGATGATTGCTAATAAAGCCAGAAAAGAGTTAGGGGAAGGTGACAAAGATGGCAACTAAAAAGATTGAGATCCCATCTGTGGTGCTGCTGGAAAGCCTGGGACACGTCAATTGCGAGTTAGTAGACATAGATATAGAGGGTGGCGTGGTCAATTTAACCGTGCTGGAAGGTGATAAGCAATGAAAGACTTACTCGAAGAAGGCATTTGTCCAGCTTGCGGCGGGGAGATTACACACTGGAACCAAGGGATATACGAATGCGCGGAATGCGGTGCAATGATACCGTGTGAGGAGGATGAGGAATGATCTATGAAGCTGAATATAGAAACGGATGCAAGACGATAGTTCTGGATTTTAACGAGATTGTGGCGTTTGTTAGGGATACACATGTTGGAGCGCGTGTTACTGTGTGGCAAAACGGAAATCGGATTATGGAGTTTGAGGTTATTTAGCCCCTATACGGCTATAGAAGTGTAGACACATATTTCAGGAAGGGGAGGGCTCACGTGTTAACCAAAGACAAAATTTTAGCTATGACACCACAAGAGTTGGCAGAGGCTACAGCGGTTCGTGTGATGGGTTGGGGCGCCGTTAAATCAAATTGGAATCCCGCATTTGACATGCTAGACGCGATGAGTATTGCTGAGCGGGTTCAAAGAAAAACACTTCATTTCCACTTAGAAAAGGACGCAACGATGATGTGGGTGTCAAGTTTTTACGCAGGCAGTCATTATGCGCGGGCAAGCACAGCTACAAAAGCGATAAGCAGAGCTGCTCTATTAGCGCTTGGGGATGGTGTGAATGGTAATTAAGCCAGGTGGGTTATTGGAGAAAGCTATGAAAACGAGCAAGTCCAGAATATGCCAGAATCGCGGAAATCTCGTACAGGTAAGCGAAACTGCGCTTGGATGTGCCGCCCACGACAAGCTTATTATGCCTAATTACCCTCCATACCATGGAGGTGGAAGTGGAAATTGTAAGGATTGGAAAGACAAAGGCCACCAATAAACCAAAGGGAGAGATAAAGAGTATGGCAAGCAGGGAAGTGTCAAAATTGCTTAATAGGGCAGGCCTTTGGGAGACACGATCAAAGCAAGCTGCCGCAAAAGGTGATCATAACAGGGCTGGCAGACTTAGAACAAAAGCGTTACAGCTTGCAACCGAAGCCCGTAGGCTCGAAGAAAAAGGGAAAGTAGAAGATTAGGCCGCAGGCCCTCGACTCGACCGAATATGCTTAGGCGTAGCCGGGGGCCGTAAAGCCTTAATCAGGTTGAGCCATCAAATCGGCTTCGAAATCGTCCACAATACCTTGTGCAGTATCAGGTAGTAATCCCAAGACGGTCGTAAAGTAATAAAACATATGAGCATAAAGAGTATCAAACGTACGCATTTCAGCGGCATTAGCCGGGTCGCTTAATATGTATTGCATGTGTTGTTTAACTAACATACTGGTTTCGGATCGCATTATATCACCTCTTAATAGATATCCTCACCTATCTTAATATACGAACTCGGAATTTTATAGAGGTTTATTTTGTTAGATTTTGTCGAGCAAAGCTATTCAAGGAGGTATACCAATGGAAAAGTTTACTGGTTACTACGAATTTAACAATGCAGAGTACTATGCCTTAATCAAAGTTACATCGAAATATAACCTTATGTTTAACGCTATGAAACTTTATATAGAGCATGTCGGCGGTTACGACAATCTCGATCATATGCGCATCGAAAAAGCACACCCAACAAAGATTAGCGAAGACGAGGCGCTACTAAAGTTTATAAAATGTGAGCCGCACCAAGATATGAGAGTTAGGGAAGTAATGCAGGTGTTTAAATCAGCAGATAATTCAGTCTTAATCGTTGACGAATCCTTACTTTAGGGGAGGTATATACATGAGTGAGTATAAATTCAGAGCATTCTATAAGCCGCTTAAAAAAATGATCCAACCGAATGAATTAGAGAGTATAAACTTCGACACGAAAATAGTCGGTGTATACATGCCGCACGAGGGTAGGGGATATCACAAATTACGTTTGTCGGATTTTGTCCTGATGCAATATACAGGAGTACATGACGACATCGATGACCAAGCAGAATTTTATGAAGGTGACATTGCGGAAGTAGAGTACGAAGGACAGAAACATATTTGCGAAGTACAGTATTGCGGCAGCGGGTATATGTTTGTTGCTGACAGTCTACCAGACGGATACTTATGGTTCTCTTATTTTATCGAATTTGACCGTAAATATTGCTGGGCAGAAGGCACTAAAAAGCTAGGCGACATTTACACCAATCCAGAGCTATTGGGAGGTTAGAGATTGATGGATAACAGAAGGCTAATAGATGCGGAAAAGTTAAAACTATGGATTTTGCAAAATGATGCGGCAGAAGCGTTTATGGAGTCCGAGGAATCGAGCGATGCCTATTCAAACTTATGCTTTGCGATAGATAACGGAGAATTCGACCCCGACCCCATCCCACCAGCCATAAAGCCGGGAGATACAACAACGATCAAATTCAATTGTAGAGAATGTGATTTTGAGTGTGTTGTGCAGTATGATTCAGAAGTTTTTGTTGATATTGACAAAGGCCATTGTCCACATTGCGGCAATGCAGATGCAGTTGATTTGGAGGTTATATCCCATGACTAAACAGGGCAGGGACTGGCAAAAGGATATGGAGATCATCCAGGGATACAAATCTTCCGAAGACTACAATCCAAAATATGAAAAAACACTATTAGGCACTCCTGTTGTAGACGTTTTGGAATATTACATCAATCAAGCCATGGGGTTGAGCCTGCGAGTGGAAGAGTACATCTATAAATCTGTAGCAGAGAAAGAACGTGCAGATAAGGCAGAAAGCCAAATTGAATCAATTAAAAATCAATGGGAGGCCTTAACATCCCTTTACCCAGAGAAGGAGACAAAGACATTCACCTTTGATGCAATTATCCATGTTTATGACGGAATAAGGACAACTGTCCAAAAGCCAAGGCTAAAGGTTGAGGCAGAGTCAGAAAAAGATGCTGAAAAGAAGTTGAGCCGGAGGATACAAGATAATTATAAAATTTCGTCGCACCTATCAATTAGCAGCTTACAACTGGAATTGGTTGAGGAAGGAGAAGCGAAATGACCAGATTAAAATTCTCCATGCTGTCTATTGCTTTCTACCTGATTATTGCTTTTAGTTGGCGATTCTATGAGGTTTGGAGATTCGGCGCACCAACACCGGACATATTTCACTCCTTATCGCAACCGCTTTGAGCGTGTCGTTAGCAGCAAATGTAGATTTATTACGAGATTTGGCTAAGAGAGAGGAAAAGGAGAATAGAGCTGTATGGCGAGAATGAGCACGCCGGAAGAGATCCGGAAAAGCATTTTGGACATGAGAAGGATATATCATGACTTGTCCGATGATAGATTTGCAGCACGCTACAACAAAAGATACAAGGTTCCAGTTGATGCAATAAAGAGAGTGCTTCAAGAGGAGGCGGGAAATAATGTCAACCGTAGCAACGGTATCAGCAGAGCAAAAGGTAATTAAGGAACTTACTGAGTACAGGGACGACATGGATAGAATACGTGTGCTGCAGACATACCCAGTGGGTGGCGGGATTACAGTAAGCCGCTTGAACGAGGATGATCAACTCCAAGACCTTCACAGGCAGTTGCGCAGGTTACCAACATACATGTACCTTAATGGCCACGAGCAGAAACTAGAGAAAACCGCAACTGCGTACCTGATCAGGCATCCGGCGGGAACCAAGGCTCAAAAGCGGG
Organism: Paenibacillus lentus; assembly: GCF_042714055.1. GTDB lineage: Bacteria > Bacillota > Bacilli > Paenibacillales > Paenibacillaceae > Fontibacillus > Fontibacillus lentus_A. Next base: position 50,595 of record NZ_JBHGVC010000017.1, on the reverse strand, counting down.
CAGTTGAAGAGTGTGTAACGGTCGATGACGAAGACAAAAGGCACTTGGAAGAAGTAATCCAGAAAATAGAGAAAGTAGTCAAGGCTCGCACGGGGCGGCGGGGCGACATTGAAAAGGTGCTGGATCAGCTTGCGGAATATCAGGATTTGATATCCAAGTCAGCGAGAATTGATAGCGTGCTGCTAGTTTTAAAGAGAAGGCATCCGCACTTTGAAAAGTTAATCAGACTGCGATATATCGAAAAAAAAGAGGTAACCGACATATGCGAAGCATTAGGCGTTGTGGAGAAGACTTACTTCCGCTGGCGCATAAAAGCGGTCGAAGAATACGCCAAATTAGCTGGATTTTAAGAAAAGTCCAGTAAGTTGTCCAGTAAGATGTCCAGTGAGCAGGGGAGTTCAAGCCGTTAAAAAGGTGATAAAATGATATTGTGCAATAATTGTATACTTGGTAATTCTCCTACTTGATAGCCGTTTCCGAACCTTCGGAGGCGGCATTTTTATTGTTTTTTAAGTTGGCATTTCAAGAGGAAAAGGGGAGATAATGTTGGTTAATTGGTGCGCTACGATACCCATCATCGAAAAAGCTCTAGGGTTTACACTGCATGACTGGCAAAAGAGGTACCTATACACCGGGGAGTATACGGCGTTCGGAAGAGCGACTGGGAGGACTACAGCCTATTGCATTAAATTAGCACTGACCTATTCAGACGGCCCAATAAAGATTGGAGATATTGAAAAACACCACGATGAGGATCATGGGCACAGGTATCATAGGTGGTTCAGGTCGTTCTTCCTGGACATCTGGGAACGGCTTAAAGAGGCTGGTCTCCCGGTTGTAGAGATCGTCGATAAGGGTGGGCGTGTCATAGGTCAAGAACCCTTACTGATCATTGAGGTAAAAGACATGGAGTCCGTCCCTGTCGTCAGGTACAAAGGCGAAGATATAACGGGTAAGGTGAGGGTCGGCTATCAATGGAGAACGAAAGGCGACAGCGATCTAGGAAACCACAATATTTTATTGGAGTATGTAGATAAGGAACAGCAAAGTGTACAAGAGATTAATCTCAGGAGGTTATTCACTTGATGAAAACGCATTGTGACGCCAGCTGCCAGAAAGCATTCGTAGTGGAATCGTTTAAGACGGTAAAACTCAAGGATGGCATAGATAAACAATGTTTCAATTGCCCGCATTGTCAGCACGAGTACGTGAACTTTTATAGGGATGCCGAGATACGCAAGTTACAGGGGCGTATACGTAGGGTGCAGCGGCGCTTTAGCGATCCCAATGATAACCATGAGGACGCGGCCAGGAAAGAAGCAGAACTGCGGGCGATGATCAAGGAAAAGATGGATGCGCTGCGGGTGCAGATTGAGGGAGGGGCAGCACATGAATAAAGCAGAGGTTGCCAAACGGTACGATCTCATACTGGTCATAGGTAGAAATAGTACAGAGGCTCGTTCTCTATGGAAACTTGTAAAGGCTAAGTATCCTAGAGAGGCGCGAGTAAAATTTGTAAGCAGGAATGAGTATATGCTGGACGGACTAAACCCGATGACAATGAAAATGCAGATCGTGTTGGTTGGGGGGTATTGGCTTAATCCGATATATGAGAGTCGATCCATTCGCCAGCTCTTGAAAATGGGTGTGGATGTGGTTAAGGAAAAATCATGATTTGAATTGGAAAGGTAAACTGATAAGGAGGATTGAGTTATGTCTTTTGAAATCTTATCAAAGTCGGAACAAGTTGAATTAAAATTACAACTTCTTGATCGATTGATTAGAATAGCAGAGAGCGAAGGAAATTCGATTCACGATGCTTTTATTAAAGAACGAGCTGCCAACGTGATCAACAGCATTGAACGGGATTTGATGCCAGGATCCTCTTCTGACAAGGATATAAATGTCGGCAATCTCACAGTTAATATTACTGCTGAGACTACACCAGAGTTTGATGAGTTATTGAAGAAGTTTGGAGAACACACATCCATAACAGGTAACTTAATTGCAGAAGCGTGTAAGAGCATCAAAGTGAATGTAGAAGGTTAGGAGTACATGATTGGCGTTTGAATAGAATGAATCAGGTAACCACTCAACACTGAGGGGTTTTTTTGTTGTCTGGAAATAGAGAAGGTGGATTGAGAACATGAACGATATCAGAATAATCGACGAGCGCAGGGATTGGCTAAGAGAACGGTATGAGATCGTCCCTACATGAGCAGATCGGAGCCGGTCAAGATCATTGTTGACGGCAAGGAATATGAAGGTGGACTTGATTACGCTCGTAAGAAAGAGGTGAACGCCAGTGAAGGAGATTATTAGGCATTACGTTAGAAGTCCTTGGGCGTGGATAGGCGCTGTCATTGGTGCCGTGATTCCTATCATCGCTTTGAAATGAAAAAGGTTAACCCTTTCTATAAGTCTACAGCATGGCGCAAATGCAGGGTAGTAATCCTTAAGCGAGATAACTACTTATGCCAACCTTGCCTTAAGAGAGGGGTTATAACAACCGCCAATACAGTACACCATATAAAGCCGTTGGAGGACTATCCAGAGCTTGCGCTGGACGAAGATAACCTAGAGAGCATATGTCCTACATGTCATAACAAAGAGCATCCAGAGAAGGGAAGAAGGGGAAAGAAGGTAGAGAGAAAGCCTAGTAGGGTGAAGGTGATTGTTTCAAAAGCGAATGAGGAAGTGTTTTGACCGTGCATGTGTCGAGACCATCGATTTCCACTATTTTCTGTTACGCTTTAGCGTGGTGAAGCCCCCCCTCCCTTCGAAATTCGACTTTGAACCCGGCGGGACCGGCGAGGGCGCTTCGTTTACACTGCGGATAATTTTTCATGAAAGGGGGGTAACCCGAAAATGGCAGTTCCGACAGCTAAAAGATTACGAGAGTATCTAGGTGATTCGTACGAAGAGTCAGACGAGGAAATTATTAAGTTGTACATTGAGACACACCAATTTTACCGAAGGCTTCAAACAGAAATAAAGAAATCAAACCTAATGTATGAATACACCAATAAAGCGGGGGCTACGAATCTTGTTAAAAACCCCCTTTCAATTGAATTGACGAAGACGGTTCAAACACTAAATAACTTATTGAAGTCCCTTGGTCTAACGCCTGCTCAGCGGAAAAAGGTTGTGAGTGAGGATGAAGACGACTTTGACAGCTTCTAAAACAACCGGGATTATTCATGTACTATCCAAGCCGTCAGGTAATCTGTTGGCTACCTGGTACGCTGAGCAAGTTGTAAAAGGAAATATAATCGCTTCAAACAAGGTGATATTGGCGTGTAAACGTCATTTGAACGATTTAGATCGAGCTGGAACAGAAAAATTTCCCTTCGTTTTTGATGAGGAATTAGGACATAGGCCAATCCAATTCATCGAAAAGTATTGCAAGCCCTCGAAGGGGAATTACAAACAACTCATTCTGCAGCCATGGCAGCATTTTGTTTTAGGTAGCTTGTTCGGATGGGTTCACAAGGGCACGAGGTTAAGGCGCTTTAAGGAGGGCCTTATTTTTGTTGGTCGAAAGAACGGTAAAACAACCTTGATATCCGGTGTTTCCATTTATGGCGTGAGCAAGGACGGAGAGAGCGGGGCGGATATACCGCTATTGGCCAACTCCATGAAACAGGCGCGGCTATTATTTGATGAGGCCAAGGCGATGATAAAGGCATCCCCGAAACTCAGGAAGAGGTTTAGGCCGCTTCGAGATGCGATTCATTTTGACAAGACATTCTCTAAAATAGAGCCGCAAGCCTCGGATTCTGAGAAGTTAGACGGTCTAAACACTCATATAGGCGTGTTCGACGAGATTCACGAGTACAAAACATTCAAGTTGATCAACGTTGTCAAAAACAGTAGGGCTGCACGTGATCAGCCGCTGCTCATTTATATTACGACAGCCGGTTATCAGTTGGATGGCCCGTTAATTGAATATTATGCTCAGGCTACAGATGTCCTGGAAGGCGAAATAACCGACGAGAGAACTTTTTATTACATGGCTGAATTAGATTCAGAAGATGAATTTGAGAAGCCTGAAATGTGGGTTAAGGCAAACCCGAACATGGGTGTGTCTATTAAGCTCCAGGACATGATCGAGGAGTGGGAAAAGGCAAAGCGGATCCCATCGGAGCGCAGTGACTTTATTACGAAACGGTTCAATATATTCGTCAATAATTCCGAAGAGTCATTCCTTAACTATGAAACGCTTAAGAAAAATGACAAGGAAATTAACTTCGATGATATTGCACATATACCGTGTGTCGGTGGCTTTGACTTATCGGATTCTGAGGACTTCACGAGCGCTTGCTTAGAATTTCCGATCGTTGAAACGGGCGAGGTGGTGGTGCTTTCTCACTCGTGGGTTCCATATAAAAAGACGTTACTTGATAACGAAAAAATACCTTACATGGAACTACAAGAAGAGGGCCTATTAACCATTGTTAACGAGGAATATATTCGAAAAGAGTTAGTTTATGATTGGTTTGTTGAGCAGTCCAAGCATTTCATTATCGAGTTAATTACTTTTGACCCAGCCAAAGCTACTGGCCTTGTAGATAAATTGAATGCCTATGGTTTCGAAACCGAGATTGTGCGGCAGGGACATTTAACGCTTGGCCCGGCAGTAGATGATGTTAAAGAGAGGTTCCTTGACGGGAATGTTATTTTCAACAATAACAGATTATTCCGCTGGTACATCAACAATGTGAAGATGGTCGAGGATCGAAACAGGAATAAACTACCGACAAAACAAGGTCGCTACCGTAAAATTGACGGTTTCGCGGCCTTTTTGAATGCTCATACGGAAGTCATGAAAAAATTCGTTGTTGTCCAGGGTGACGGTAATGTCGAGTTCATTTCTGTTAACGATCTATTCAATCAATGAAGGGAGGTGGTGAATTGAAATGGACGAATAGAATAAAGGCTTCAATGAGAGCAGCTGCAGCAGCTTGGAAGGGCGTAACATTTGATTTTTCCTCTTGGTTTGGTAGGAAGTTTTGGGGAATTGACAATTCAAAACTAGCCACAAACGAGACAATATTCAGTGTAATTTCGCGTCTTGCCAATACACTGTCTTCACTTCCATTAAAACTGTATAAAGACTTTGACACAGAAATGAGTCAGACGGCTGATGTGTTGATAAATAGCCCAAACCCTAACATGTCGGGATTTGATCTAATCAATAAGCTGGAAGTATCAAGGAATGAAACGGGGAACGGCTATGCAGTGATAGGACGGGACATCAGAATGCAAGTTGAATCAATAACGCCTATTGATGCTACTTATGTTACGCCGTTTATAAACGCTGACGATTCCGAATTGTGGTATGAAGTGCATGCTGCTGATAATACCTACTATATACACAACATGAACATGATCCACGTGAAGCATATAACAGGTTCGTCAAGATGGAAGGGAATCAACCCTTTGTCGGTGCTTGGTAACACCTTGAAGTATGATAAAGCTGTACAAGAGTTTTCGCTTTCTGAAATGCAAAAGAAGGACAGCTTTATCTTGAAGTACGGCACTAATGTCGATAACGATAAAAGACAAAAAATAATTGATGATCTCAAAAGGTTCTACCAGGAGAACGGCGGGATCTTGTTTCGAGAACCCGGTGTGGAAATCGATGAAATTGAACGAAAATATTTTGCTTCCGATACGTTAGCATCTGAGCGCATCACACGTTCGCGGGTTGCTAACGTTTTTAATGTGCCAGTATCGTTCTTGAACGACACGGAGGGGCAAGGCTATTCTTCCAACGAGCAGATGATGATTCAGTTTGTCCAAATGGCTCTAACTCCAATAGTGCGCCAGTATGAACAGGAATTTAACCGCAAGCTATTAACGCCGGATGAGCGCCGGCGCGGCTATTACTTCAAGTTCAATCTTGGGGGATTATTGCGCGGGGATACAGCGGCCAGAACGCAGTTTTATCAGGTCATGCTTCGAGGCGGTGGAATGGAGCCCGATGAGGTAAGAAGGCTTGAGGATTTACCGCCAAAGGGTGGAGCGGCTGCGCAGCTTTGGGTTAGTGGCGATCTTTATCCAATAGATATGGATCCAACTCAGCGGAAGGGGGTGAAGACGGGTGACAAAACAGAATAAAAAGTTTTGGGAAATGAAGATGTCCGCAAACAAATCAGCGGATATTTTTATTTATGGCGAGATTACTAAGTATGCATGGGAAGAATACGGTGAAGTATCATCTATCACGTTCAAAAAAGATTTAGATGAACTCGGAGATATCGACACAATCAATCTGCATATAAACTCGCCGGGCGGAAGTGTATTTGAGGGGATTGCAATTTTCAATATGCTAAAAATGCACAAAGCAAAGATTAACGCTTATATCGAGGCGCTGGCTGCATCGATAGCGTCTGTTATTCCAATGTGTGCTGATAAAGTTTATATGCACAAGAATTCAATGATGATGGTTCACCATGCGTGGACATGGGCTTCTGGCAATGCTCAGGAATTACGCAAGGCAGCAGATGATATTGAAAAGATTAGCAAATCTGCATGTCAAACGTACCTTGATCGAGCTGGGAATAAACTAACAGAGAAAAAACTAGAAGAGCTTCTTGACGCTGAAACATGGCTTTCGGCTGATGAAGCTTTTTCTTATGGGCTTTGTGACGAGGTACTTCCGGCGAACGAAGCGGCAGCATCTATCAGCGCAAGCTTATTCGCTCAATATTCAAACGTACCTCAATCGCTTATCAGGGGTATCAGTCAACAGGCACAAGGTATGACAGATGAAGAAAAGAAACTGCGTAACAGAATCGCCGCTGAGGCAAAGGCGGGCGCGGCATATATTGAAACTATTTTAGGGGGAATGTATAAATGAAAACACTGTATGAATTGAAACAAAACCTAGTAACTGTCGGTCAACAACTGCAAAAGACTGAGAGCGAGTTGGCTGCAAAGGCTGTTGATCCATCGGCATCAACTGATGATCTTACAGCATTGCAAAGAACGAAAGATGATTTGAAACAACGCTTTGATATCCTCAAAGAGCAGCACGATACTATGGAAGCTGAACAAAAAGCTAAGATGCAGGCTGATTTGAAAGCTAATAAAGCGATGAACATTAGCGGAATCGCTGATCCAGAGCAAAAATTAATTGCTGCCAAAGCAGAATTTTTTCGCGCTGCTGTAACGGGTCGCCCGGTATCTGATGAGGCAAAAGCGCTGATCGCAATTCCAGCAGGCAATCCAACTGGTGGAGACAAATTTCTTCCAACTACCATGACTAAGGACTTGGTACATGAACCATTTGCAAAGAACCAATTGCGCAACGCTGCAAAGGTAACTAATATCAAGGGTTTAGAAATTCCACGTATCTCTTATGTGCTTGATGATGATGATTTTATTACTGATGAAGAGACAGCCAAGGAAATGGAGTTGAAGGGTGATACCGTCCAATACGGACGCTACAAGTTCAAGGTTAAAGCCAAAATTTCTGATACTGTTATTCATGGATCTGATTTGGAATTAGTGAGTTACGTAGAGAATGCTTTGCGCTCTGGTTTGGCTGCAAAGGAGAAGAAAGACGCCCTTGCAACAACGCCTAAAGCCGGTCTTGAACACATGACATTTTACAATGGTAAAGTAAAAGAGGTTCAGGGAGAAACGTTGTACAAGGCCATCAAAGCTGCAATTGCTGATCTGCATGAAGATTATCGCGATAACGCTAAAATCTATATGACATTCACAGATTACATGGACATCATCGAAGTGTTGGCTAATGGAAATGCAACGCTTTATGAAGCTCCACCCGAAAAAGTGTTAGGCAAGCCTGTTGAGTTTACGGATGCTGCTGTTCACCCAATTGTGGGCGATTTTAACTACTTCGGAATTAACTACGATGATATTGTCTATGACTCTGATAAGGACGTTAATAGCGGTGACTATCTTTTCGTACTAACCGCATGGTATGACCAGCAACGTAGCCTAGATTCCGCGTTCCGCATTGCAAAAAAGCAGTAACTCCTTCGCCAGCGACATGGAATCCAACAGGACAAGAGGGCGAGCATGAAGGTGTTAATCATACCGAGTTCGAGCTGTTGGATGGTGCAGGAGATCGAATATCCCTCGCCGCTGGAGCAGTAGTTTACATTAAAAAAGACGGCGTTAACCTAATTCCTAACGACGACGAGACACTGTGGTTCAGCTCAGATAACCCTGCTGGACAATACAACTTCGAAGTACTGACCACCAGCGGCAAGCTTTATGTAGCTATTCTGGACTGGGTGCCTACCCCGTAGGAAGGGAGCCCGAGCAATGGAAGACATGAAATTAATAAAATCTTATCTGCGAATTGATGGGAGCGAGGATGATGATGTCCTCGCTCTTTTAGTTGGTGCTGCAGAGGAGTACCTTGCAAATGCAGGTGTCAAGAAGCCGGAACCTGGTGAAGACTCGAAGCTGTATGATCTTGCGGTTTGCTTGCGGGTACATCGCGAGAGGGCGAATGATGATAAGGAAGCCGAGAGGGTGGAACGCTCGTTGACGAGCATCATTTTGCAACTTAAATACTGAGAAATGAGGTGAGCACGGTGGCAAAATACGTGGTCGAGAAGGATTTCCTTGACCGGTTCGATAAACATCGACACTGCCGGCCGGGGGAGTCGCATGTGCCGCCAAGCGAAGAGCGGGCAGAGCAACTGCTCAAGCAGGGGTTTATTTCTGTAGTTGACGTGAAGAAGGGTGATAAGAAAGCATCGAGCAAGAAAAAGGAAAATGAAGTAAAACCGGGTGATAGCGATGGCGAAGCGACTGCAGGCGAATGATCTTAATCGTAAGATCGCCATACAAAAAAAGGGGAGATCCAGAGATGATGCTGGTTACCCCATCCCCAATCCGAAAGATTGGGAGGATGTTTTCCCGTTTGATATATGGGCCAATCGCGAGCCATTACGTGGCCGAGAATTTTTTGCAGCGGATGCTGCCCAGTCGGAAATAACTGTCCGCTATAAAATACGTTATCGACAAGGAATAAGCCCGGATATGCGACTGGTTGATAAGAGGGATAATCGAACATACGAAATCAAGACTGTACTTGATGACGTCTTCGACGATCGCACAGAGACGCACCTGATGGTCTCAGAGGTATCAAATGGCTAGCGGGATCGAGTTGCAGGGCGACGAGCAGATGCTTGCGGACATTCGACGCAAACTCGCCTCGGGCATTGCCCGCTTGGAGAACCAAGGAATGCGCGAAGGCGGCGAGATATTTGCGGAGGGTCAGCGGGAGAAAGTGGCCGTCAGTAAGATCGATCACGTGCACATGCGCGATGATATCCGGGTCAGTCCGGTGCGCCGAGTTGATGGCCTTCGGGTTGTATCCATTGGCCCAGGCAAGAAAACTGCATGGAGGGCGCATTTTGAAGAGTTTGGCACTGAGCATTCGCCGGCGCAGCCGTTCATCTACCCGAGCTTTCACGAGAACAAAGCTCGTGTGGCTCAACTCCTTGCCAGTGTTCAGCGGGAAGGGATGCGGTAACAATGTTGATTGATCTAAAACCAACCATAACCCAAGCGCTGCAATCCAATGCGGCGCTTGCTTCTTTGTTGGGGCGGGATGATTTGGGGGATGTGAAAGTATATCCAGAACAATCCCCAAATGTTGAAAAGCCCTACGTGACTTATTTCGAACTCAGCAATTTTGATAACAAGTTCGCAAATGACAAGGCCATTAGCAGCTCGATCCATTTCCAGGTAGATGTTTGGTCAAACGGAAATACTTATCCAATCGCCCAAGCGGTAGATGAAACGATGTGCGAGCTTGGCTTTTTCCGGCGGGCAGCACGTGATTTCAACGAGAACGAAAAAGGTATTTATCACAAAGTTTTACGTTATTCAAAAACTCATATTGGAGGCTGATTAATTTGCCTGAAAACAAAGCTAGAGTGCCTGTTGGTTTACAGGATATTTATTATGCAATTTGCACGAAAGATGATAAAGAGGGAGTGGAATACAGCAATCCTAAGTTACTTGCGCTTGCGATCTCTGCAAACGTATCTCCGACCATAAACTCAGCAACCCTCAATGCTAATGATGGCCCGATTTTAACAGCTAACTCTTTAGGTGAAATTAATGTAGAAATTGGAATCCCGGACATTAGCTATGAGGACTATGCAATATTGCTAGGATCACGACTAAATAGCAAAGGAATGTTGATCGACAATGCAGATGACCAGGCTCCCGAAGTAGCTCTTGGTTATAAGAGGACAATGAGTGATGGTAGTGTTCGCTATGTTTGGCTGCTGAAAGGAAAATTCCAGTTACCAACAGAAGAGGCCACCACCAAACAAGGCGAGATTTCTTTTCAAACTCCCACGATTACAGGGAAATTCCTTAAACGAATTTATGACGGTAACTGGAGGTTCAGGGCTGATAGTAAAAATCCTGAAACCGCAGACTTAATTGCTTCTTGGTTCGATGCTGTCCCAGAAGATGTTCCAGACACTATTCCCACACCATAATTACATTTTTTCGAGAGAGAGGGCATAAACCTTCTCTCTTTTTACTATTTCGGGGAGTGAAGAGAATGAAGGTTAATAAAGTCACGATTAATCTAGACAAGCGCCGCCATCTTGTTTATGACCTGGACGCGATATATGAATTGGAACAAATTTACGGCTCGTTTACGAAGGCGATTAAAAGCGTGCGTCTTGATGCGTTTGACGATACGGCCAGGGTGCTATATTTCGGATTAAGGCATGAGGACGACACATTGAGCGTCGCCTATGTAGATCAATTGATTAATGTGACTAATAGATATGAAGTAATCGAAAAAATAATCAAAGCAGTTTCGTTGTCCTTGCCGGATTCAAGTGCTGTTCAGACAACAAATCAACAGACCCAACAAGCTGATGACTCGGGTTGGGAATGGGACTGGCTTTACTATAGGGGAACCGTTTTGCTCGGTATGAGCGAGGCGGTTTTTTGGTCTTGTACGCCTCGGAAACTGTTCGCGTTGTGGGCGATCCACAAGAAGGTGAATGGCTGGGAAGAAAAGGAGTCGCCAGAACAATCAGCGGCCAAGGCTTGGGTTGACCAATACATCTAATCGGGAGGTGGGGAAACTATGGCAGATGATATTGAAGTATCTAATCTAGTAACGAAGATAACCCTTGACGACACTGGCATTGAGCAGTCTATGGCCGCGCTGGGTAGGCAAATGAAGGTTGTACAATCGGAATTTGCGGCAGCTTCCAGCAAGCTCGGAGAATATGGCAAGTCGCAGGAAGGCTTGAAGACAAAGGCCGACTCGCTCAGCAAGCAGTTAGAGATTCAGGGGCAGCGGGTTGCAAAGCTAAAACAGCAACACGAGGCCGCAGCAGTAGCAAAGGGAACAGATGCGCGCGAGACACAGAATCTTGAGATTAAATTGAACAAGGCGGTTGCTCAATACAATAAGTTAGACAGTGAGCTAAAGTCCACAACGGATGCACTCAACAAGCAAACAACCGCTTGGGAAAAAGCATCCAAGACGCTTGATGAAGCTGCTAAGAAAATGGATGCGGTAGGCAAACAAATGAGTGCTGCTGGACAGGCGTTAACCATGACCGTCACGGCACCAATCGTAGGAGCAGGAGCAGCAGCAACAAAAGCAAGTATCGACTATGAAACTGCCTTCGCCGGCGTAAGAAAGACCATCGACGCAACAGAAGAAGAATTTCAACGGATTTCCGATAGTATCCGAGAAATGTCCAAGGAAATACCTCAATCTGCAACGGCGATAGCTGGTGTCGCAGAAGCGGCAGGGCAACTCGGGATTAAAAACGAAGCCATTATGGGCTTTACACGTACCATGTCTGACTTGGGCGTGGCAACTAACATGAGCGCCGATCAGGCGGCGACGTCACTTGCTAGGCTGGCAAACATCACACAGATGCCGCAAGAGAATTTTGACAGACTTGGAGCGACAATCGTTGATTTGGGTAACAACTTAGCAACTACAGAAGGTGAGATTGTACAGATGGGGCTCCGGCTTGCGGGGGCTGGTAAGCAAATCGGATTGACCGAAGCTCAAATACTCGCCTTTGCTGGTTCGTTGTCCTCTGTAGGTATTGAAGCGGAGGCCGGGGGTTCGGCGTTTAGCCGCGTAATGATCGAAATGTCCCAGGCTGTTATGACGGGTGGTAGTAATCTAAACACATTCGCAGCTGTGGCAGGCATGTCTGCCGACCAGTTTAAAACAGCTTTCCAGCAAGACGCAGCCGGTGCCTTGATCTCCTTTGTCGAGGGATTGGGAAAAATGTCAGCAGCGGGAGAGAACACTTTTGCCGTACTTGATGATCTTCAATTGTCCGAAATTCGCGTTCGTGACGCATTGCTTCGCGCATCCAATGCCGGGGATTTATTCCGGGAATCCATGGAACTTGGCACCAGAGCATGGGAAGAGAATACGGCACTGACGAATGAAGCCAGCCAGCGGTATGAAACAACAGCATCCCAACTACAAATACTGGGTAATAGGCTTGTTGATGCTGCAATAACGCTTGGTGACGCCCTTGTTCCGGCGTTAATGTCTGCTCTAGATGCCCTGGAGCCTTTATTTAAGAGTATCGAAGAGGGGGCAAAGTGGTTTGCGAACCTTGACCCCGAGATGCAGCGTACAATCATTACAATTTTGGGGATGGCTGCAGCTGCGGGGCCATTGTTAATTATTGCCGGACAACTGACAACCAATATATCTGCCCTCATACCTGTTGTTAAGGTGTTAGGCACCGAAATAAAGTTTCTTGCCGGCACTCCAATTGGGTTAGCGGCTGTGGCTGCAGCAGGGCTTATTGATATTTTTGTTAAAATTAAATCAACAATGGAAGATGCTAAGAGGGCAACAGAGGAACTGGCAGAAGCTAAATTAAGGTACCAGGAAATTATCCAAAATGGCATTTCCCGTGAACAGATTAATCAGACTCAAGAGGAAATCGATAAACTTGAAGAACTAACCGAGACTTACCAAAAATTTATTGAAGTTGCAGCTGAATCCAACGAGGGACGAACAGGGCGGTTTAACAGAGCTTTCATCCTGGCGGCTGACGAATTAGGCGTGACTTTTAAAAAGCTACAGGAAGATGCTCGATATTTTGGGGTAGAGCTTCAATATTTAGATGATAACGGAAAGATGGCTGCAGCATCCCTCAATAATCTCGCCGATAGACATCGTGATTTGACCAAGGCAATAAAGGATGCACAAAAGGAAACAGTTTCAGAATTAAATGACATGGCTAAACAAGTCGCGGTGAGGCGTCAAGAGGTTGCTAGCATCGAAGAAGTTGTTAGGGCATATAAAACGGCGAAAAAAGGATCCGATGAATGGAATGCTGCGTACAAAGAATTAATTCGGATATTCCCTCAATTTGCAACCGCTACTGAAATAAATATAGGAGCTGCAGAAGGGCTGACAGATGCCAAGCGCAAAGAAGTTGAAGTAGAGTGGATGAGTATACAAGCAAAGGCGACAGACGCACTGCAAACGAAACAGTTGGCAATCGAAACGAAAGCTGCCGCCGTTGCCCAATTGGAAGCATCAATTGACATCGCTGTTGCTCAAGACAGAATCACTCAAGCCACAATTGAATCAACTAATAGACTTGCTGAAATGAACGAAGAGTTAGCGAGGATGAGAGGCGAGGCAGCAGCCTTTCAGGCAATGGCAGAAGGTAATTTGTCCGACATTAAAGTTCCGACTGTAACTATACCAAAGTTACCAAGCGGAACGGGAGCTAGTAAGAGTAAAGTAACCAAGGGCAGCGGAACTACTAAATCAAAATCCTACTCCAACGAAGCATTGGATGAAGCTTACAAGCAACTTGAACATAAAAAGCGGCTCGACCAGTTGACCCTCGAATCTGAGTTAGAAACTTTACAAACCATCCAAAAAGCTCACGTCAAGACAGCCGACGAGCGAATGGCCATCGAAGAAAAAATTTACGATGTTAAGAAGCAGATAGCCGAAAAAGAAAAAGAGCTTCGCACAACCAATTTTGAGTATGCGAAACAGCAGTTGCAGGCTGAGTATGAGGACATGATTGCCAGAGAAGGATTGTCTGCCGAGGAACGTCTGAAATTGGAGGAAGGACTGACTCAGGAACAAATCCTGCTCCACAAAGACTATATCAATCAACTCAAGGATGACATGCAAGACCGCTTTAAGGCAGAGGACAAACTGCTGAATGATCAAATCTGGCAGAACAAAAACTACTTGGAGAAGGTGCTGGCAGACAACCGCTATTCATCTGCGGAAAAGAGGACAATTGAACGGGAGATTACCGAGGAAATCCGCAAAGCTACAAACGAGCGGCTTAAACTCCAGAAGGATTATCATTTAGAAACTCTCAAGTTGGCAGCAGAGGAGCAAAAGGCACACGTTGACAGCATCAATAACTTTGCTAAAGCCGTCCAAGATGCTCTTAAGGTTAAGTATCAGGCCGAGAAGAAAGCCGAAGAGGAACGCATAAAGGCCGAGCAGCAGGCCAATGAGGAATGGAAGAGGTCGCAACTCGACGCGATCAAAACCGTTTATAACGCACGAGTAGAAGCTGCACAGAAGGCGGCGGACGCCGAGATCGAGCGTATCAATACTGTTTACAATGCTCAGATTGAAGCGATCCAGAAGGAACTCAATGCCCTTAATCAGGCCGAAAAGCAGCGAAGCCGCGAGGAACTAGATGCGGAAGATCAAAAGAAGATTGACCGTTTGAAGGCTAAAATTGAATATGAGCCTGATGACTTTAACCGTAAGCAGCTCCAAGACGAGCTGAACAAGGTTATTGCCGAAATGAACGAACGGCACCGGCAGCAGGAACTAGAGGACAAGAAGGAATCTCTTAAGGAAGAACAACAAGCAATCAAAGACAAGCTTGCCGAAGAAACACAGGCCATCAAAGATCAACTCGCCGCTAAGAAGGAGATCATGCAGCAAGAGTACGAAGCGCAGCAGGCTAACATTAACGCAATATACGCCGCGCAAAAGGCTTCTCTCGCTCAGCAATTGTTAGATGCTCAAGATCATTATAACAAGCTGTTAGAAGCCAAGTCCTTACAGGCGGAGGCCGAAAAGATGATCATCCAAAACCAGCAAGAGGAAATACTGGTGCTCCTGGATGAATTCGGCGAAGGCTATCAGGCTGCAGGGCAGACTCTGGGTGAAAAGTTGGTAGCGGGGTTTAAACCAAAGGTGGACGAGATATCCTCCATGATCGCCGGAGTGATTGCACAAATCGACGCTGCAAGATCAGCGGCACTTGCTCTGATGGCATCGCCACCCGCTGTCGGTGGCGGCGGATCATCTGGTTCCTCTAGTGGTGGCGGTGGTTCAAATACCGGATCAAGTTCTAATTCATCAATACCGGTTATTCATGGCACTGTTACCGAGGTAATAAGGCCAAATGTATCAGTGACCAATAATTTTAACTCTCCTGTTACATCGCCGTCTGCGGTTTCGGCTGCAGCTACAAAAACAGCTCAAAGATTATTAGGCTTCTAGGAGGTGTCGAATTGCAAAGAGTCACGTTTGTGAATGCTCGGGGCGAATCTGTGTTATTCGGCAACTCCGGGCCATTTGTTCTTCAAAAAATCGATGGCACGGCCAATGTATCGGGAGAGATTAAGAGTACGAAGTCACCATATCAAGACGGATCCTCATTTGTTGATATACAGCTTGCTGATCGGCAAATCCCGTTGCAGGGATTTATCAATGCTAAAAGTCAGCAAGAACTTTACGAGCGTCGCCGAGAGTTGACCCGGATACTTAATCCAAAGTTAGGCCCCGGCAGGCTAGTCTATACTAATGACGCTCAGAGTTATGCGATATCGGCAATTCCGGAGGAAGGGCCCGTGTTCGGTGACAGGCACGTCCACGCAAATCTATTTGTCGTCAACTTTATAGCGAATGATCCATACTGGCGCGACGAAAACCAGACAGTAAAGGGGCTAAGATTCGAGTCAGGGGGAATGATCTTTTCGTTACGCCTTCCGACTCAATTTGCGTTTTCCGCCTATCGTGGGACATTTATAAACTCTGGTGATGTAGAAACGCCGGTGGAAATCCACTACAAGGGGCCAGCAACAAATCCTATTGTGGAGAGCGAGACGACCGGGGAATACATCAAAGTCAATTACACGTTAACAGCAGAAGACACGTTGATCATCAATACTGCCTTTGGTAACAAGCGCGTCGAGGTGCTCAATGATGACGGAACCCGGACGAACGTTTTTCATTGGATAGATCTCGGCAGCACCTTCTTCCAGTTACAACCCGGACGGAACATGCTCAAATATGGTTCAGAATATGAGTCGGAACAACAAGCTGCCACGGTTACTATCTACTGGTATAACAAGTATTTGGGGGGATGAGAATGGCAGCTCCATCGGTTCGTGTGCTGGATCCGGAATTTAATTTGCTTGGGGAAATTGACGACTACGAGAGTTTACAGTTTACCCGACGTTTTTACCGATCCGGAGAATGGGAAATGCATATAGCGCTTGGGAAACAGAACCTAGAGGCGCTGCAGAATGACCGGGTTATTGTCGTAGGGAATGACCCCGAGAAATGCGGTATCATCATACAGCGGGATATTGTCCAGGACGAACAGGGGATAGAAACGCTGGTAGTCAAAGGGACTACTATTGGAGGTGTGCTGAATCGCAGAATAACCGTCACCGATTCATACGATCGTATTCGCGGCTCTGCCGAAACCGTCATGAAGCATTACATTGCTAACCACCTAACGAATAGTATTTATCCAGACCGGAACATCCCGGTCTTTTCTATTGCTCAGGATCTAGGCCGGGGGAAGCAAACACCTTGGCAGACACGATTTGAGCCCCTGGATGTTGTGGTGCAAGAGATTGCCGAATGGTGCGATATCGGCTGGTTAGTACGGCTTGACTTCGCCATGAAAAAATGGGTGTTTGATGTCCTAGAAGGGCGCAACCTCACGGCAGGGCAGTCCGTTCTTCCTCCGGTTATTTTTAGTCATGAGTTTGATAACATCAAATCTCAGCAGTATATGGACTCATATCTGCAATATAAAAATGTTGGCTACGCTGGCGGCAAGGGCGAGGAAGAAGACCGTCTGATCCAATTGGTCGGTAGCGGCGCCGGACTGAATCGCAGGGAAGTGTTTCTGGACTGCAGTTCGGCGGAGGATGTGCTGGAACTGGTCGAAATGGGAGAGCAGAAGCTTGCTGAACATAAGCAAATAACGACTTACAATGGCCAAGTGCTGAATACCGGCAGCTTTGTCTACCAAAAGGATTGGGATTTGGGCGACCGGGTAACTTTGCAAAACAAGAAGTGGGGACTAACAATGGACAGCCGGATAATCGAAGTCAAGGAAATATACGAACCGGCGAGCAGTCTGGAGATTGTCCTAGGTGATGAAATCCCCACTATCAAAACAGCAATGAATAAGTTAGAGGACAATGTAAAAAGGAGTGGATGATATTGCCGCAGAAATCTGGATTTTTTGATAGCACGGCAGATGACATGCGCGAATACCCGGCCAGGGAGTTTGCTGAATACTTTGCGCGATTTGTGGGCAATGGTGTCTTTTTAGGCGGCACTCGACTAAAGGTTACGGCCTCAGGTCAGGATGCCAATGTTAACGTAGAACTTGGGTACGGTTGGATTAACGGGTATATGTATAGCGTGTATGACGAGCCCCTAACGATGCCCATAGAGCCAGCCACGACTCAGGATAGGATTGACCGGGTGATTCTTCGGCTGGACACATCAGCACCTGTAAGGGCTATTCGCGCGCTTGTGGTGCAGGGACTTCCTAGCGCAAGTCCGCAACCTCCGGCACTTGTAAGATCGGGGAATATTTATGATTTGAGTCTGGCGCAGATTAGAGTTATAGCCAACACAACAGTTGTTAAGCCTGAAAACATCACGGACGAGCGATTGAATAATCAGGTGTGCGGGATAGTTACAGCCCTGATAGATCAGGCGGATACAACATCTATATTTAATCAGTTTCAGGCGTGGCTCAACACTAAGACAGCAGAGTATCAGCAGCAATGGCAAGATTTTATGAAGTCCGTACAAGACGAGGGATTTGCTACGACAGATTACGTGGATAACAGGGTGCTGACTGGTGGATATGGTGTTACGACCAACAGCGGGAATGCGTACTCGGTCAAACCAACTCCGGCTCCGACCGCTCTTGTAGAGGGTCTTCGGGTTACTGTTCGTATTAATGCAGCGAATACTGGCGCAGCAACCCTAAACGTCAACGGACTTGGCGCCAAGAACATTCTAAAAGGGAATGGTAATGCGGTAGCGGCTGGCAACTTGAAGGCTAACTCTGTTTACACCCTCGTGTACAGTGGCTCGGCTTTTATCTTGCAGGGTGAAGGGGGTGGTGGAACAGCTCTTGCCTCGGAAATAAGATCAGGAAAAACAGCTAATACGGATGTGGGGGATGTAACTGGAACGTTTGCTGTAGCGGCGGGAAACTACCCCAAGGATGTATCTATTTTTGGAGTAGTTGGCCTGTTGGAGCGCATGACCACAGCCGAAAAACAAGCCATTGCGAACGCGATAACATCCAAGAATGTACCTGCTAGTGCGAATGATTCAAATGCAGCATTGGCTAATAAGATTGGACAGATTGTTACAGGTAAAAGGTGGGCAAGCGGTAGCGGGATGACTGTTCCCGGCACAAGAGGAAATTTTGAAATTAGAGGTTTAAATTTTACACCCAGAGTAGTCATTGTACATGCAACTTATACTTCTTCATTTGAACCGTATTACTGGTTTAAACTTTACGATCCAGATGACATGACATTACACGGGTGTACAGTAGAATACTATGGTCGCACCTTTAACTTTCCTACGGGGGATTACAGAAATCCAATAACTATTCATCCCGATGGATTTTCAGGCAATATAGGGTACGGAACCATTAGTTACGAATTTAATTGGAAGGCTTACGAGTAAGCCAAGGACAAGTATGTAACGAAGGGTGTTGAAGACATATGGCAAAGGGAATCACCTTGCAAGAGCTAGATTCAACGGCTACCAGTCGCCTTGTTATAAAGGACAGTGCCGGACGTGCCAAGGTTACCGCCCCGCTAGCGGCTGACGACATCGCACTTAAAAGCACGGTTGATAATGTGGTGGGTAATCTTTCAACCTTGCAAACAACGGATAAGAGCAACGTGGTAAAGGCAATCAATGAGCTTTTTACAAATGTCAGTGACGGGAAAACCCGTATCGCTTCCGCCATCACTGGCAAAGGTATAGCAGCTTTAGGGAGTGATACGTTCGCAGTGCTTGCGCAGAAGATCGGGCAGATTGTGACCGGGAAAAGGTTCGCAACAGGAACATTCACGACACCAGCGACAACAACCGATGAAAACTTTTCCTCGTACACCAATGGACAAAACAATCTAGTGTCTTACCCAGTAGACGTGGTAACGGGAATTGATTTCGTGCCGACTATCTATATTGTAAGGGAGTCCGATGACCCCTTTGGCAGTGTTACGACAATTACTGGTGGTTATCGTATATATTTTAAGCATAATGTCACAGGCTGGGCGAACGGTATACAGAAGTACTCATTAGTCAGTGGAGGATCAGTTGGCAGCCCTGGCGGATCATACTTGCGGAGGATGAGCGAGGCAGAAATAACAACACCAAAACTTGTTTTTACTGGATTAAGCAGAAATACAGAATATACATGGTGGGCATGGGAATAAGGGAGGTTTAGGTGATGCAGATTGGAAAACGTATATATTTTGAAAAGATAACCGGGAACGTAATACTAGACATAGGCGAGAGGACTGGTCATGTCTACGAAACAACACAAGAAGAGGACTTTGCTAACTACAAAACACTTGCTGAACGCGTTCCGGAAACTGTCGGCATGATCCAGTTGGAATACGGGGAGTATGCGCAGGATTTTTCGCAGTGTAACGGCTTCCGTGTAAACCCGGGAACGCTGCAGTTGGAATTTAGTTATCCCGATCCTAGTGATCCCGAACCGGAGGAACCGATATATCAACCATCACTATCAGAGCAAGTGCTGTCACTAGAATCCGATTTGGGCAATCTCTTATTAGAAAATGCTGCAGACAAAGCTACGATTGCCACGCTGGAGGATACCGTGGGTAATCTGTTGTTAGAGGTAGCAGCGCTGAAAGGAGGCGCTGAGTAATGTGGTTTGCATCGATCAAGCGATTTTATGACAATGGCCATCCAGCATATACACCCGGTAACCTAAAAACATTTGTGGTTGCTAAGATGATTACGCCGCAGCAGTACCAGCAGATTACTGACACCGAATATGTAGCATAGTGAATTAGCGCCGCAAGGCGTATTTTTTATGCCCTCGGGATCCCCGGGGGCTATTTGTATTGGGGGAGAAGGAATGGATATTGCAGCAATCGTCGGGCTAATAGCAGCAATAAGCGGCGCCATACTCGGCTGGACGGGGCGATCACGCCAGATCAGGAGAGAGGAACGGACGGACGGAAGCGGTGAAGGAGCGCTACGTCAAGACGTGGAGTACATTAAGCGGGGTGTGGATGACATCAAGGTGGACATGAGAATCCAAAACCAGCGCGTGGATGGAATCTCTGAACGAGTGACAAGAGTGGAAGAATCGGCCAAACAAGCACACAAGCGGATTGATCGCTTAGAAGAATAATATATTGAGAGGATGATTTTAAATGGAATGGACTACTATTTTCGAACTCATTAACCCTGCACTTTTCGGGGTACTTGCTGGATGTTGGGTTATTGGCTTCGTGCTTAAAAAGACACCCAAGGTACCTGACTGGAGCATTATCTATATAGTTACCGTAGTTGCTGTTCTGCTAACGATATGGCTGCTCGGCTGGGGGCCGGAATCGCTGATTCAGGGCATTCTTACAGGCGCTTTTGCGGTATATGGCAATCAATTTGTGAAGCAGACAGTAAAAGGTGTGACAAGAAATGATTACTAAGGGTAACTTCCTGCTGCTCGAAACTCATGAATTTCGCGGCTGGCTGCAAAAGCAAAAAATAACCCGAGCAATCACCAAACTCCAGGTACATCACACCGCTTCTCCCAATTACACAACCCGGAAAATGAAAAACGGGATTGCGCAGCAGGATGTTTTCGCTTGTTTGGAGGGAATGCGCAATTACCACATCAATACCCAAAAGTGGAGCGCCACAGGCCAGAATATTACCATAATGGAAGACGGTCGGATTGCTATTTCCCTCGACAGAGATTTGAACAAAACTCCTGCGGGGATCGCCGGGGCCAACACAGGGGCGCTATGCGTGGAGATTATCGGCAACTTTGACCGTGGGGGCGATACTATGACAGCCGCCCAAAGACAAGCCGTAGCCCACGTATACGCCTGTCTAGCAGATAAGCTTAACATTCCTATCAACACGGCTCATATCGTTTACCACGCATGGTACACGGCGCAGGGATCGAGGTTGCCTGACTACACACCGGGACGATCGTCCAAAACTTGCCCCGGTACGAACTTTTGGGGAGACGGGAACACGGTGGCAGCAGCGAACAAGGGCTTTATCCCTGCCATTAAGCAAGAACTCGAACGACTAAGAAAGGGGGCTCACAACGCGGACAAGGCAAAGGTATATGTAAACGACGAGAAGATAGAAGACGGGTTTATACTTGAAGGCCGTGTATATGTCCCTCTACGAGCAGTAGGAGAAGCGTTAGGGGCAAAGGCAAACTGGGACAACATAACCAAGACTGCTACACTTACCAAATAATCTGTGCTATAATCGAATCAAATCCGAAAGCATCGGTAAAGCCCTGTCAGCGTCCTGCTGGTGGGGCTTTTTTTGTTTATATGACACCGGACTGAGTTTAATGATATTACAAAGAAAATACATTAAAAACCCTTATATATCAAGGGTTCTGGCACGGGACCTATTAATGTTGACTATGAAAATATTTAATGATAGAATGGTCATATGAAAAATAATGGTCACGTGACCGAATAGGAGTGAACAAATGACTGATCAAATATTCAAAGCGACGCATAGGGGTTACTTACATATTGCAGACAAAAAGATACCGTGCGCAGTATTGGAAAATGGGAAGAGGGTTATTTCGCAGACAGGTTTATTTGATGCCTTCGATAGACCAAGAAAAGGATCCACAAGAGTAGAAGGGGTTCCTTCGATAGTTGGCGCTAAAAATCTTCAAGACTATATTGATGATGAACTCTTGGAAAAGTCTAAAACAATCCAGTATTTTCATACTAACGGTAGAATAGCAAAAGGTTATGACGCTGAATTAATACCTATAGTTTGTGATTTGTATATTGAAGCTAAAGAAAACAATACATTACTAGTTTCTCAGGAACACCTATATGCTAGAGCAGTTACATTGATCAGATCATTAGCTAAAGTAGGGATAACAGCCTTAATTGATGAAGCTACTGGATATCAAGAAGATAGAGATACTAGAGAACTTCAAAGGTTGTTAGAGGCGTATATTTCGGCAGACTTAATGAAATGGCAACGAAGATTTCCAAGTGTGTATTATAAAGAGATATTTAGATTGTACGGTTGGACATACAACCCAGAGACGCAACACAGACCGAGTGTAATAGGTAAATTTACTAACAAATATATTTATGACCTGTTCCCTCAGCATGTAATGGATGAAATAAAGCGAAGAAATCCGAAATTGAAAAATGATTCTAAGTCCTTCAGAAGAAATAAACATCATCAGTATTTAACTACCGATATCGGAGTGCCGCAGCTAGATAACCATATATCGAAAATACTGGGTGTTATGAAGTTGTCAAAAGACATTAAATCGTTTGAGGATAATTTCAACATAGCTTTCGAAGATGAACTTATAGCTAAAGAAGAATATGAATCCAGAATGGAAATATCAGCAACCAAAGAATAAATAATAACAAGCCCACTAACCTATATGGTCAGCGGGCTTTTCTTACGTTTATAAAGATAATCCCATATATTTAAATCGCTTAAGATCATCCATTGAGATAATAGTACTTTTAACATTATTTGTTTTTGGGTTAAAAGCAATAATTCCAATCGCTGTTGCTGGATCTTCTAATCCTAGCAACCGTTCTATATAGTGCAGTGTGGTACGACCATCATAATAGATATTAAACTGACATTCTTCCAGTCGGCAAAATCGTACATGATCTAGAACTGCTGTCACAAACTCTTTAGATGTAATAGACAATAAATACGCAGCGTGAAGATACAGGGATCCGTCATCATATTTTCTAATTGGATCAGCATCATATATCATGATATTTCCTCCTAAATGATCGGTGGACTTATTTATTTTTCATTGTACGTATCAACGCCACAATCGACAAGGCCAACGCTGCAATAACGACAATCCAAGTTACTGTTTCCACGGTTTATTCCTCCTTTTATAACTCGCAGCGTTTTTCGGCGAGTCTTTCCGCGCCTCTCATTGTTTTTCTGGAGCCAACAATTGTAAAGCCGATTTTCTCATTGTTTTCTACCATCTCTACAGAAGAGATGATAACATCGTTTTTGGATTCCATAACAAAATATTTCATTTATTCTCTCCCTCCCCGCTGATGAGTCTGAACCCCGTTTCTTCGGAGTAGTCCAGAAAGTTATTGTATGTTACTGGGTTCCCGGATCCGTAG
Source organism: Paenibacillus lentus (assembly GCF_042714055.1). GTDB lineage: Bacteria > Bacillota > Bacilli > Paenibacillales > Paenibacillaceae > Fontibacillus > Fontibacillus lentus_A. The sequence goes on along the minus strand of NZ_JBHGVC010000017.1, from coordinate 26,922 downwards.
CAGTCAATGAAATCAGTTGCTTCTTTCATGCTGCACGCCTCCCATTCGTACTCACGCACAGGTTTGGGCAGCTTCCATTGATAGGCAGTATACACCGTAAACACTGGTAATTGCACGTTATAATCCACACCCTCCACGATCTTAAAACCTTTATACGTGGTTACTTTATTTTTCATTGTTATTTCCTCCTTAGAGGGGCCGAAGCCCTATGCTTGATATGATCCATCTGCCGCAAAACGCATGTAATCATGCGGATCGAGACCATTACGTTTCAGGTACATCATCACGTTTTTGATGCGGCGGCCGTTTACTTTGAGGATGCATATCCATCCATCAATCGCCAATCCCCACAGAATTTCGTGCAGGTTGTCTCCTTCAAATTCCATAACTGCCGGCTCGTGCAGCCCAACCGCTTGATTTTCGCTAAATCCGCCGCGAACGATCCCTTTAAAATGATATTTCATGTCCTAACCTCCCGATTTTATTTTGTACTGCTTTATGTTAAGATTGGGAGGAGGGGCGGTAACCCCTCCAATGGAACCTATTTACGTTTGCGGTGGTCGCGGCGTTTTTTGGTTCCTTTTTTGTTGTCCTCACGCTTAAGTATGAGTGATGCTGTGATGAGCTGGATGATTGCCGTGAGGAGCGTTACCCAATCTTTCATTGCCCTCTCCTTTCTGGAAGTATTCATTTCACTTCCTACATATAATATATCATAAGTGATATATTGGCGCAATAGTTTTATTTGCTTTTTGGGATATTTTTTTGTATTATCGATATATAAAGTATCACAAAGGAGATATTGCTATGGGATTTTCATATAAACCTCTTTGGTTGTTGCTTGTGAATAAGGGGATTACTAAAACAGAATTTAGGGAAGAGTTAGGCATCGGAACAAATCAGCTTGCTAAAATGGGAAAAGGTGAATATATTTCGATGGAGACATTAGATAAGATATGTACCCATTTTGGAGTGCAGCCTAATGATGTAATAGAGCATGTTAATAAAAAGACCACCGAGGCATAACGTGCCAGGTGGTTTTTTTGTGTCTTGATTACGAACGTACATTCGCATTATAATACATACAAATACATTGTCGGGGTGATTGTATGTTGTCTGATTTCGAACGCAAGTTGCTTCGTATCCTATATAACTTTACTTCCCGGCGCCACCGAATGCCGACGGTTACGGAACTTGAACGTGTGACCGGGAAGACGGTAGGCGTGATAGAACAAGGGTTAGTTGGCCTAGTCGAGCAACAGTATATACTTTGGACTGACCGACCTAACCTAGATACTATCGTCATTTTGGAAGGCTGGGAACGCGAACAGGTCGAAGTGCCGAAAACTCGTATTAACACGGGTTCGACGGACTATTGGACTCAATATTAATGAAAGGTTGATCATATGAACAAATTAACTCCAGGTTCAAACATGATTTGGGAGTCCAGCCGGATGATATTGCCGCAACACAAGCGGAAGCGTGTTGAACTCGATGATCAAGAAAAGAAGCAAGTGGTACGCTTTATGATTACAGCTCATAAGACGCGGCAGGCTGTCAAGCTGCGAATGTATCATGAATATGAAGATGCTTATGTCATTGGCGTAGTGGAGCGTATAGATAGCCTTACAGCGAGGTTTAGAGTTGACGGGGAATGGTTTTACATGGAGGATATAACCGCATTGGGATGGGATGATTAGGCCGCTGTATGCGGTCTCTTTTTTGTTGTGTTCGGTAGGATCTGCACTAAACAAAAAAAGACCGCCTGACAACAAAACTCCGTCAGCGGTCAATGTATTAAGTAGGTTATGTAGTTATAAAGTAAATTGAATGTCGTTTCCACCCATTGCCTTAAATGCGTCCAGCACGTTTTGAAGGGCTTTTTTCTCCTCGTCTGTAACAGTTCTGTCCTGGTGTCTTTCCTTGCCTTCGGATCGTATTATTGTTTTCTTAGAGTTAATAACAGCAGTAATTATTTCATGCATATCCTTGCCAACTATAGTTGTATAGTACTCCCATACTCCACCGACCTGATTATCCCTATTTATTTCGTTGTAGCTAGGAGAAATTTCAAATGTTTGGTCATCTGCCTTAATAGTGTACTTTTCAATAAACAACCAGTTGTCACCAGTGTACATAAATCGAGCGAGCAGAACAGGGGATTCGTTCTCTTTTTGTGTAATCATAGCCATAAAAGCATTAGAGTTAATATATTTTGGACTCGTCTTATCTTCGTAAACAGTTACGCTGGTTACTTCATCAACACGTTTTCTCATATTTGCTACAGCAGCTTCTTGTCTCTTTTTCTCTTCCTCAGCTTTTTGTTTTTCCTCTTGCTCAACTCGTTTCTTTTCCTCGGCAATTTTATTTTCTAATTGCTGTACGAGTGCTGAGACTTCTATTGTTTCCGTAGAAGCTGGGTGTTTCTCTGTGATCGTATCTGATACGGATTTTAATTTCTCGATATCACCCTGTTCAAATGAAAGTTTCGCCTCACTCAAAAGAGTAGATGGGCCAAATTTTATTTCTTCTAATTGGTTATTAGAGTCTTCAAGTTGTTTTTTTAATTCAGTATTTTCATTTGATAATTCTGTCAATTGAGCCTCAAGCGAGGTTACTTTTTCAGCATTACCACAACCCGCCAATAATACTACTAAAAATAAGATGGAAAGTACCTTTTTCATGACGCCCTCCAATTCCAATTTGTTAATGATTAGTCTATCAGACCTAGGAAAATTTTTCTATAATTTATCACAATCTCACAACACCTTATGTCGCTATTATTGTTACCCATAAGGTAATTTAAAATACCAAATTGGCAACTTTACTATTGAACGAGAACTAACGTTCGGTTATAATCAAGGTAAATTGTGAGATTAAGGAATGAAATTTTTTAATGATAGGGGCGATAATTAATCAGCTTCATTAAATTGTTTTAATAAACATAATTCGACGGCATTCGACATGTAAAAGATGGTACAATGTAATTGCTACTCACAGTATAGATTTAAAAAACATTAAAGTTTGTGAGTTTTTGAAAACGAGGGGGAGGGGTGAATTGAAATGATGTTTGTATAGTATTCACTATACAATTTTCCGGGGAGGGCCATCCGGCCTCAGACAACTATTACCTCGTAAAGTTCTTCCATTTGACACTCTAGTACATACGCTATGTTCAAGCCAGCATCCCAAGGGATCGGTTCACGATCATTGACCCAGTTAGATACTTGCTGCCTTTGATAGCCAGTCCTCCGAGCTAATTCAGCCTGTGTCATGTCTTTACGAGCTAATAAGTATCGAAGTCGGCACCTCCCGCGGGCTAATGCCAACTTTATTCTCCTTTCGGTAGTATCGTGATGTCTATGCGGTAAATTGTACCATGTCGCAAAAGGGCAGTAAACAACATAAGAATTAGGAGGATGACCATGTTAAAAGAGTGCATCAATTTACTTATAGATGAAAAGACGTCTGTTGCTTGTGATGACTACTTATCAATTACATCTGATCGCTACGAAAGATTTATAAGCATTATACAAAACGCAACGATTAATACAGAAGATACATTCCACTTAGAGAACCTTTATCTTTTACAAACAAGAGAGGCAATTGACTATGCATATAAATTAGCCTTCGAAGAAGCATTAAACATCGTTGCCAACACTCAATGTCCTGCTGCCCACTTTGACCACATTTTGACCACGCAGGCAATGAACAACACGCGAATATCGCGGTAAAATGCATGTGTTTAGGATTTGTTTTTTCACTTGTTTCAACACTCGCAAATACCGCGCTACCTGTGTTATTATCAAATTTGTTTGGTACAATAGGAAGAGAAACTTTGCAAGAAGTGAATCTGGACAGCCCCCGGCCTCCGGTATGGGTTAATATGACGGCTAAACACTATTCTAACGGGAAAGAAGGGTATACGATGGAATTGTGGTTTACGGAGAAACAGACGCCCGTCTTTGGCATTACGGCAAAAATTCGGGAGACATTGGTGAGAGAACAGACGGATTTTCAAGATTTAGCGATCATTGATACCGAAGAATTTGGACGAATGCTGGTGCTTGACGATATGGTCATGACGACGGTGAAGGATGAATTTGTATACCACGAAATGGTAGCTCATCCGGCTTTGTTTACGCACCCTAATCCGAAGCATGTGCTTGTGGTTGGAGGCGGCGACGGAGGCGTTATTCGTGAAATTATGAAGCATCCGGATGTGGAGAAGGCTGTACTTGTCGACATTGATGGCAAGGTCATTGAATATTCCAAAAAATATTTACCGGAAATCGCTGGCGAACTGGATAACCCGCGGGTAGAGGTTCAAGTGAATGACGGATATATGCACATTATTCAAAGCAAAAATAAATATGATGTGATCATGGTCGATTCCACAGAGCCGGTAGGCCCGGCTGCTCCATTGTTTGAGCGCGGCTTCTACCAAGGAATCTACGAGGCATTGAAGGAAGACGGCATTTTTGTAGCTCAGACCGACAACCCATGGTTCAAAGCCGATTTGATTCAACAGGTGAACAAAGACGTTAAGGAGATTTTCCCGATCGTACGAGTGTATGGAGCTAACATTCCAACGTATCCTAGCGGTCTTTGGACCTTTACGATGGGCAGCAAAACTTATGATCCGCTGCAAGTGGACGAAACCCAAATTCCGGAGATCGACACGAAATATTATTCACCGCGTTTGCACAAAGCTGCATTCGTGCTGCCTAAATTTGTAGAAGATCTCGTGAAGTAAGGGGGACGGTAAACAATGAAACTGGATCAGGCTTATTCGGGTAATGTATTTATTTGCAGCTCCGAATCTTACGAAGACGCCAAAGCGGTCATTTACGGCATGCCGATGGATTACACCGTCAGCTATCGTCCCGGCTCGCGTTTTGGCCCTGCGCGCATTCGCCAGGCTTCCGTCGGATTGGAGGAGTACAGCCCTTATTTAGATAAAAGCATCTTGGACGCTGCCTATTTTGATGCGGGAGACTTGCTGCTGCCTTTCGGCAACGCGGCTCGCAGTCTTGACGTGATTGGCGACTATGTTCGCGGTCTGTTGAAGGACGACAAGTTCCCTATCGGTCTGGGTGGGGAGCATCTCGTCAGCTGGCCGGTCATTCAAGCGATGTATGAGAAATATCCGGATTTGGCTGTGATTCATATCGATGCCCATGCCGATCTTCGCGATCAATATGAAGGCGAGCCGTTGTCCCATTCGACGCCGATTCGTAAAGCCGCTGAATTGATGGGCGGCAAGAACATCTATCAATTCGGGATTCGTTCCGGCTCGAAGGAAGAGTTCCTTTACGGGCGGCAAAATATCAACTTTCACCCGTTCGATGTTGCGGCACCCCTGAAGATGGAGCTGCCCAAAATGGGCTCGCGTCCGGTGTATGTTACGATTGACATCGATGTACTCGATCCGTCCTGCGCTCCGGGCACAGGTACAGCCGAGGCGGGGGGAATTACATCGAAGGAGCTGCTTCAGGCGGTTCATTTGATTGCCAGATCCGACGTGAATGTTGTGGGCTGCGACCTTGTAGAAGTCGCTCCCATCTATGATCCGACGGAGCAGACCCAAATCGTGGCTGCAAAGCTGATTCGTGAAATGCTCCTTGGCTTCGTAAAATAACGGATGGATCGTCTAGATCGTCTGGGTGGGCGAATCTATTGGTTAAATTGAGAGCAATACCCTGCTGCGTTACCCGCGCTGCAGGGTATTTTTGCTGAGTTAGACTTTTGCGGGCTCTTGGGATTCAGAAGGCGGGTTCATCCAGCCGATAAATTCAATGAAGTATTCCCTTGGAACTAATTTGCTGAGGCTGTGAGAAAATTTGGCAACCTTTATGCGTTTCATGCGTCTAATCACATGGAATTGGAATTACTTACATAGCACATGGGCTAGCGGCACATCCATTAGCACAACCCTGAACTCTAAGTCATTTACTAAAGCATGCTGTTCTAAGCATGTCGCTTTGTAAGTGAACAACATATTGATGCATGGCAGCTTAAGGAGGTAAGATGAACAAACCAAGCAATCGAAAGGGATATTTATTAGCGAGCGTCTTGATCGTACTGACCGTGATCGTCATTATCGGTATCGTAAAGCTGCAATCCCAAGATAAAGCCTTGAAAAACACAGGTGCGGCGGCGGTGAACGATAACAGGAATACGGAACCGGTGTTGGAGGAAAACCCTGCAGCGCAGCCGGAAGTACCCTTGGAACAGGATCAACAGGGAGAAGCAGATTCCCCTTACTTGCTGGATCATCTTCCGTTTAAGGAGGAAGAGGTGAACTCCATCTCTGCTATTCACAGTGGAACCAAAATAGAGATACCGTCTGAACGTCAGTATGTAGTTCTACAGTCTTTACGATTCACGGATATGCAGGCGGCAGTAACGGAGGCAGCTTCTTCATCCGAGCAGGTTATTTTACAATTCAACTTGGCGAATCAGCGGGTCATCGAAGTTCCTTACAATTTGGAGAATAACGCTTATGAGGCGGACGGGAAGGCTTACTATGCTGATGATCAGGTATTGCTGCTGATGCACGGCCTGATGAACCCCGACTCCGAACTGGGCTTGTTTGATGCTCTAGAGGAGAAGGCCAGGTTAGAAATGGAGCAGCTTGCCGAGGCAGGCGAGCCTGGGGGAATTGAACAGGAGCAGCTTGCGGTAGATGGCCTTATATACATGGATTGGGAAGAGCGTCTTCAGACGGAGGAAGCCGACTGGGAGCTCCCTTATTACGATCATGCTATAGGCGAAATCAGAAAAGCTCGCAAGTTTCAGGACGGGATTTTGCAGCTAAACAACAAAATTGTCTTCAGCGACAGTTCTCATGAGACGCCTGGTGCGGTTAAAGTGGGGCTAACCATGGCGGAGGTTACCAAGAAGCTCGATGCCGACGCGAGAAAGCTGCCCAGCAAATGGAGCTATAAGTCGGGGGATTACTTTCGGTTCCATCTTTATTTCGACGACTCGAAGGTCAAATACATGGTATTAAGTCAGCCGCTCTAATCGCTCTAATCATGACTAAGAAATATTTAGAGGAGACACCGCTCGCAAGAGTGGTGTTTTCGTTTAAAATATAAGACATGGTACTTCCAAAAGGTCAGCGAGGAGGGAGTTTTCATGCAAAGGGTAATGCTATTCGGCTTGCTGTTGTCCGTGCTGTTATCGTCCTGCGGAACAAACAAGTCAATGATCGGGCAGGAGGAAGGCTTAAAGTCCGGCTTTGAAGAAGAGAGGCATTACGAAATAATGGCTTCTCGCTTGGACAGCCCTTGGGCTATAGATTTCTCAGCAGAGAGTATATATGTTAGCGAACGAGACGGATATATTGTAAAAATAAACAGCGGCGAGACAACGAGGCAGATTGTGAACTTGAGCCGACCTGTGGATCAGTTATCGGAAAGCGGTTTTCTGGGCTTTATTTTGTCCCCGGACTTTAAGGACTCCAGGCAGGCCTATGCCTACCACAGCTATCAGGAAGCCGATGCTATGCTGAATCGGATTGTTAAATTGGAGGAGCGGGATGGGGAATGGCATGAGATAGAGGCTCTGCTTGAAGGCATTCCCGGAAATATCGTACATGATGGTGGACGGCTCGCATTCGGGCCTGACGGCATGCTGTATGCAACGACAGGGGATGCCGGACAAGGAGAGCTGGCTCAGGATTTGAACAGCCTCGCGGGCAAAATACTGCGGCTCACTCCAACTGGCGCCGTGCCGGAGGATAATCCTTTTCCTGATTCCTATGTTTATTCTTATGGGCATCGCAATCCCCAAGGTCTGGGCTGGGATCAGTCAGGCCGCATGTTCAGTGTCGAGCATGGCCCTTCAGGCGAGCCGGGAGGACATGATGAGCTCAATCTCATCGTTCCGGGGGGAAATTACGGATGGCCGAGCATCATTGGAGATGATACGAAGGAGGGGATGAAGCCCCCTTTATATCACACCGGGGACAATACGCTGGCTCCTTCAGGGATGGCCATCGATGACGCTGGCTACATGATTGTGACTGGATTAGCCGGCGAGAAGCTCGTTCGTTTCACGCCTGAAGGCAAGGAGGAGGATGTACTGCTGGAGGGTGAGGGCCGAATTCGGGATGTGCGTTTTTTTGACGGACAACTATACGTAATTACGAATAATACGGATGGACGGGGGACTCCCGGAGAAAATGATGACCGTCTGCTAAGGCTAAAATATTGAATTGAACCGATGAACTGGATATAGTAGTACAATAAGAAATTGTAAAGGATCAGGCCGAATGGATGGAGAGGATAGGGTGCCGAACTGGAAGCCAGCCATCATCGTCATCAATAGCCGGCAGGGCGATGAGGCATCAGAGCAGAGAATCAAGGGCGAGTCTTTGACCAAAGGAAGCATGGTATATGTTAGGTATGACGAGCCTGAACCAGGCCCGACCGGAGGTACGACGCGGGCGTTGGTCAAAATATCGAAGGATGAGCTCAAAATCATGCGTCACGGGGAAGTGGAGTCAGAGCAGACGTTCCAGCAAGGAAGGCGTTTGCCGGGGTTCTACAGATCCCCTTACACCAGGTTTAACTTATCTACCGATACAAGCAGGCTGGAGTCAGACCTGGATGGTTCCTATGGCATTGTGACCTGGGAATACGACCTGCTGGTTCATGAAGAAATGACCGGACACTTTGTTATCAGTTTACATATACAGGAGGAAGTGTAATATGACAGTCAATCCGTTAGAACAAATCAATCAGTCCGTGAAGGAAGCAATTCTTAATGCGGTTGTGGCCGCAGGTCTGGCGGCTCGCGATGAGGTGCCCGCTATTGTATTGGAAGTGCCGAAGGATAAAGCGCATGGAGATCTGGCGACGAATGCCGCTATGCAGTTAACGCGGATCGCTAAGAGAAATCCACGGCAAATTGCGGAAGAAATCGTTAAGCATATCGATTATGAGCAAGCCGGGGTCGAACGGGCAGAGATTGCCGGGCCGGGCTTCATTAACTTTTTTCTCAGTAAAAGCTATCTGTATCCAGTATTAGAGCAGATTTATGCGCAGGGCGAAAATTATGGCCGGGTGAAGCTCGGGGAAGGCAAAAAGGTGCAGGTTGAGTTCGTCAGCGCCAATCCGACGGGCAGTTTGCATTTAGGCCATGCGCGCGGCGCGGCGGTCGGCGACGCCTTGTGCAATGTGCTCGACTATGCCGGGTACGAGGTTACCCGGGAGTACTATATCAATGATGCTGGCAATCAGGTTGTGAATCTCGTGAAATCGATTGAGGCCAGATATTTGCAGGAGCTTGGCCAAGACGTGGAGATGCCGGAAGACGGATACCATGGCGAGGATATTAAGGGCTTCGCGAAAGAGCTGGTTGCCGAGCAGGGAGATGCTTTGCTGTCCCGTACGCCTGTCGAAAGAGAGGAATTCCTCCGGAAATTCGGTTTGGAGAAAGAACTGGATAAAATTAAGCGCGACTTAAGCCGCTTCCGGGTAGGCTTTGATGTATGGTTTAGCGAAACCTCCTTATATACGGACGGTCAGGTGGAAAAATCGCTGGAGGAGCTGCGTTCCAAGGGACGGACTTACGAGCTGGACGGAGCAACCTGGCTTAAATCGACAGAATACGGGGACGACAAGGATCGGGTACTCGTGAAGAACGATGGCACCTATACGTATTTGACACCGGATATTGCGTACCACCGGAATAAATACGACCGGGGATTTGATCGTATGATTAACATTTGGGGCGCTGACCACCACGGTTATATCCCGCGCGTGAAGGCAGCGATGGAGGCCCTGGGCAATGACCCGGATAAGCTGACGGTGCTGATCGCTCAAATGGTCAGTCTGTTCCAGGACGGCGAGAAGGTGAAAATGTCCAAACGGACGGGCAAGGCCGTCACGATGGTCGATTTGATGGATGAAGTCGGCGTCGACGCTATCCGCTATTTCTTTACAATGCGGAGCATGGACTCCCATTTGGATTTCGACATGGATCTTGCGATTTCTACATCTAATGAGAACCCGGTGTATTACGTCCAATACGCGCATGCGCGGATTTGCAGTATATTCCGTCAGGCTGAGGAGCAGGGGGTAGTAATTCCTGCGATACAAGACGTGCAGCTCGGCAAATTGACGGCAGAGCATGAGTTCAATTTGCTGCGCAAGCTGGGAGAGCTGCCGGAGGAAATTGGCGTGGCGGCCGAGAACTTTGCGCCGCATCGCCTTGTTCGTTATTTGTATGAGCTGGCGGCGTTGTTCCACAGCTACTACAAAGCGGAGCGCGTCATCACGGAGGACGCGGAGCAAACCGCTGCACGGCTGGCGCTGCTTGGCGCCGTGCGCACGGTGCTGGCCAATGTGCTGAAGCTAATCGGCGTATCCGCGCCGGAACGGATGTAGCATAGCCATTGGCTGGCAGTTGGCCCGGCAGGCGGCGGATCGCCTCCGCAGCCGGGCCTCGGAGCCGCCCTCTTCGCATTGTCGAAGAGGGCGGCTTTTTGTGCGCAGCGGCCCGGCTGCGCCCGCTGCCGCCCCGCTCGCGCCAGCCCCGCTCGCGCTAGCCCTGCCCGCGCCGCCCGACTCTGCCGCGGAGCAGGCGCACCGCGCTGACCTCGCCGGGTCTTGACCTGGCGCGGGCTTGCGTTAGGGCCAGCGGCCGGGCTGTGCGGCGCAGCCGGCGCTTGATCTCCCCCGGCGTAAGATTCGGACGTGCGGCAAGCAGCAGAGCAATAGCCCCGCTCACATGGGATGTCGCCATCGAGGTGCCGCTCATCTCGCGGTGCCCTCCGCCGAGCCAGGAGGACGTTATTTTCTCCCCGGGGGCATAAATGTCGATATATGGCCCGGAGTTGCTGAAGGAGGCGATTTTTCCTTCCCGGTTGGTGGCTCCGACAGAAATGGTTTGGGTATATTTTGCCGGATAATCGGCGGTGCGCTGCTTTTTGTCGTTTCCTGAGGAAGCGACAATGACGACGCCGGCCTCATTTGCTTTATTGACGACATTTCTAAGTGACGCACTTGTGGATTTCATGCCGAAGCTCATGTTAATAATATGCATGCGGCTTCTGACGCACCAGTCGATTCCGAGAATAATGTCGGAAACAAATGCTGATCCATTATGATCGAATGCCTTGACAGGGTATATTAATGAACGAGGGGCGACGCCTATCATTCCTTGAGCTCCACCTGCCGCAGCGATCGTTCCTGCGATATGGGTGCCGTGCCCGTTGTCGTCATGGGGCAGGATGTGTCGATTCAGCAGATGGACACCGCGGGCCAGGGAATAGCGTAAATCGGGGTGGCTATAATCGGCACCTGTATCAATGACGCCTATACGGATGCGGTGTCCCGTGGAGACGGACCATACCTCGGGGGCTCCGATACGCTTGATACCCCAAGGGATATCGGTGGCGCGTTCCTTCGTGGGAGAAGTTGGCGAATGTACGCTGATGGTGGAATCACTTTCGACATATAATCCGAGTTCCGCATAAATTGTGGAATCGGTGTGCCGTAATGGACAGAGTAGGGCTTGAAGCAGCGACGAGGAACGAATTAGCCGGAGTGCGGGATATTTGCGTCGATACTTGAACAATTGACGGAGGCACTCGCTATAATGGCCAGGCTGCAAGAATCGGACGATATGCCGCCCGCCTTTTCCGGAGGTGTCGATGGAATCATTTAAGAAGCGCAGTAACTTGGCGTAGTCCATAGATGATATCCTCCTGAGTTAGCGTGTTGGAGTATATTATGATGGCGCCATTGACCGGGAGTGGGGAAGTGACCCTGTTTCGAGGAAATGGGCAAACAGGCCCTTAGGGATTGTCTCTGATTTTAGAAAAATATTTGGAAATCCGAGGTTGGGTTCTAAAGTCGCGTGTCAAAGGAAAATTACAGACATAGGATGAAGAGAAGGTTCTTGAGGCCTTCATGACCAATCCGAAAAAGGACTCTGCTTTTTTCGGATAGGATACAGTCAGGAGACGGTGAACGATTCGTTCCCGTCTTTTTTATTTTGGGCGCATATTTTGCGGTTTATAAACGTTACTTGATTTGGACACGTTTTGACCACACTATTAAACTTGACATACCAATACCAAATAGGTTTTACTTATGTGTGATATGGATATGTTAGTTAAGGAATCAATTTACATATTGGTTTCGGCATCCCGTATTTTGACTTTGCGCGAGAGGAAGTGTCCGCTGGTGAGTACCCCACTTAATTTGAAAATCGACCCGGAGAAGGTCCATGAAATTCCGATGGTTGACTTGGCCTTTTTGATTTTAAAAGCGGCGAATACACCGTATTATTACCGCGACCTGATGAGCGAGGTAGCTAAGATCCGAAATATGTCGGAGGCTGAAATCAATGAAGCGATCGCTCAATTGTATACGGAGATCAATATCGACGGTCGTTTTGCCTGCGTCGGCACCAACCTGTGGGGCTTGAAGCGCTGGTATCCGATTGAGAAATCTGAGGATCCTGTGGCGAATGCGAAGCGTCCACGCATCATTAACGATGATGACGACGACCTGGAGGATGAAGATTTCACCGACGAGGAAGAAAGCTTCGCCGACGAGGACGAGGATTTTGACGCTATCGATGAAGAAGACCAAGACGAATTGTTCTCGGATGACGATGACGATGAAGTCGACGAGGTTGAAGACGACTCTCTGCTGGATGAAGAAGAGCTCGATGAAGATGACGAGAGCTCTGAGGAGGAAGAAGAGGAATTCGAGGACGACTACGACGATAAATAAGGCGTCTGATCACCTTGTGCTTTGCACAATATTGCCACAATTGTAACCTCTTGAAATGCTCTCTTCTTTACTTGACAGGGGAGAAGCTAACGGGTAAACTATTGCATGGGCTTATGATTCAAACCTATAAATATGTTCTAAATTAAAAAGTGCCCCGACCTATTCGGGTGTCACTTTTTTGTTTTTTTATGCCTTTTTTAGCTATTTTTCGTGGGCTAATGGGTTACGCTATGATCTGAGTCGCCTGAATTTCTGGACTATTATGTAGGAGGTTTTTAGACTGTGGCAAAATATATTTTCGTAACAGGCGGGGTTGTATCCTCCCTTGGCAAAGGGATTACGGCCGCTTCACTCGGCAGGCTGCTTAAGAATAGAGGTTTAAAGGTAACGATCCAGAAATTCGATCCTTACATCAACGTGGATCCGGGTACGATGAGTCCTTACCAGCATGGGGAAGTGTTCGTCACGGACGACGGGGCCGAGACAGACCTCGACCTCGGTCACTATGAGCGCTTTATTGACATCAACCTGTCCAAGAACAGCAACATTACGACGGGTAAAGTCTATTCCTCCGTGATCGGCAAAGAGCGCCGAGGGGAATACCTTGGCGGAACGGTTCAAGTTATCCCGCACATTACGAATGAAATTAAAGAGCGTGTGTTCGTGGCTGGCCGCGAGGCGGGCTCGGATGTGGTCATTACAGAGATCGGCGGAACGGTGGGCGACATCGAGAGCTTGCCATTCCTGGAAGCGATCCGCCAGATCAAGAGCGACGTTGGTCGCGACAATGTGATGTATATCCACGTCACGCTCATTCCATATATTAAGGCTGCCGGCGAAGTGAAGACAAAGCCGACCCAGCACAGTGTAAAAGAGCTCCGCAGCATCGGCATTCAGCCTAACGTGATCGTATGCCGGACGGAGCATGAGCTGTCCGATGACATGAAGGCGAAGATCGCTCTCTTCTGCGACATCGATGCGAATGCGGTCGTAGAGTGCCGCGATGCGGATACGTTATATGAGATTCCGCTCAATTTGCAAGACGAAGGCCTGGATGAAATTGTCGTGAATCACTTGAAGCTGAATACTTCAGCCCCTGATATGAGTGAATGGAAGAAGCTCGTGGAGCGGATCAACAAGCTGGAGAAGACGGTTGAGATTGCGATCGTTGGTAAATACGTAGCGCTGCACGATGCGTATTTGAGTGTCGTTGAATCGTTGTCCCATGCCGGCTTTGACAATAATGCCGAAGTGAAGATCCGTTGGGTGCATGCGGAGGATATTACCGCTGACAACGTAGCCGAACAATTGAAGGGTGTTGGCGGCATTCTTGTGCCTGGTGGTTTTGGCGATCGGGGAATCGAAGGTAAAATAACGACGATTCGCTATGCTCGCGAACAGAAAATTCCATTCTTTGGCATTTGCCTAGGCATGCAGGTAGCCGTTATTGAAGCCGCTCGAGCGCTGGCTGGCCTGGAAGGTGCGAATAGCTCGGAGATCAATCCGGCGACGCCTCATCCGGTCATCGATCTTCTGCCGGAGCAGAAGGATATCGAGGATCTGGGCGGGACGATGCGTCTTGGCTTGTACCCATGCAAGCTTGAGCCGGGTACATTGGCTGCGCAGTGCTACAAGGCAGATGAGGTGGAAGAAAGACATCGCCATCGTTATGAGTTCAACAATAACTATCGTGAACAGCTTGAGGCTGCCGGTCTTCGCATTTCAGGGACGTCTCCGGATGGCCGCCTTGTTGAGATCGTAGAGCTTCCAGATCACCCGTGGTTCCTGGCTGTTCAATTCCATCCTGAGTTTTCATCGCGTCCGAACCGGCCGCAGCCGTTGTTCCGCGAGTTTGTTAGAGCTTCGATTGCGCATAATTCTTAATGTTGTTTATGTAGATTTCGGTCGATTTTCATACGCTTTTCTTCTATAAAAATGTGGACAATTCTCTTTCTGTAGGAAATTACGAATGTTTTTAAGTATCTTTTTACCAAATTAGAAGGGATTTCCTAAATCGAGGCGAATTATACCTATGAGAATTACAAGGGTAAGACTTGTAGGAGGGTGTCTCAGTGGAAGAGAAGAAAGTGTTAATTGTCGATGATCAGAACGGAATCCGCATTTTATTGATGGAAGTGTTCAGCAGCGAAGGTTATAAGACGTTCCAGGCTGCCAATGGCAAAATGGCTTTGGAAATCGTCCGCAGTGATTCGCCGGATCTGGTGCTTCTCGACATGAAGATCCCCGGTATGGATGGACTCGAGATATTGAAGCATATCAAGGAAGTCAATCCAGCCATTAAGGTTATCATGATGACGGCTTATGGCGAACTGGATATGATCAAAGAAGCGACGGAGCTCGGTGCGTTGAGACATTTTACGAAGCCTTTCGACATTGACGAAATGAGAATGGCGGTAAATATGGAGCTGAAGGGCGGAGCTGTCCTTTAATCGAGGAGTACGTGGAGGATCGTAGGCGGTTCTAATAGAGACTCCTGTGATTGAATTTAATATGTCATGAAGACAACCTCCTTTAAGGTATGTGGAATTCGTTCCGCTAAACCGCTGAAAGGAGGTTTCTTTTTTCATTATATTGGGTAAAGTCTTCAGGGAGATTGCTGATAATTCTTGATAACGTACTTTTAATGAAGGCGTGTCTATATCTTTTTACTGAGCATCAATAGGTGCTGTTTTTATAGCATAAATTCATAAGCAACGGGAAAAGCTTGAATAGTATTTTTGTCGGGTTGTGTTATAATAATTACGTGTGAATGTCGGCAAATGAATACAAACAAACGTCCTAGGAGGATTGGAGCCATGCCATTAGTAAGTATGACAGATATGTTGAACAAAGCTCTAAAAGGAAAATATGCAGTGGGTCAGTACAACATCAATAACTTGGAGTGGACACACGCGATTCTTGAAGCTGCTGAAGAAGAGAAATCACCGGTAATTCTTGGTGTGTCTGAAGGGGCAGCGCGTTATATGGGCGGATTCAATACCGTTGTTAAAATGGTGCAAGGTCTTATGGAAGACCTGAAAATTACCGTTCCTGTAGCGATTCATCTTGATCATGGTTCAAGCATTGAGAAATGTAAAGAAGCGATTGATGCCGGATTTACTTCCGTCATGATCGACGATTCCCACAGCCCAATCGACAAAAATATCGAAACGACGAAGGCCGTCGTTGAATATGCGCATGCTAAAGGCGTATCCGTTGAAGCAGAAGTAGGTATGGTCGGCGGACAAGAAGACGACGTGATCGGTGAAGTCATGTACGCGAAGCTGGACGACTGTATCCGCATCGTAAACGAAACGGGCATCGATACGCTGGCGCCAGCACTTGGCTCCGTACACGGACCTTACAAAGGCGAACCAAACCTTGGCTTCAAGGAAATGGAAGAAATCTGTAATGCGATCAGCCTTCCGTTAGTTCTTCATGGCGGTACAGGTATCCCTACGCATGACATTAAGAAAGCCATTTCGCTCGGTACTTCCAAGATCAACGTAAATACGGAGAACCAAATCTCCTTCACAAAAGTGGTTCGCGAAGTTCTTGCCGAGAAGACTGAAGCTTACGATCCTCGTACATTCCTTAAGCCTGGCCGTGAAGCGATCAAACAGACGGTTATCGGTAAAATGCGCGAGTTCGGTTCCAACAACCAAGCATAATCTTTTTATTCTAGGTACAGTTTGCAATACAATATTTATAGAAAGACACCGCCAAATTGCGGTGTCTTTCCTATTTTACCGCATAAGTGGTATTATGGATAAGAATCGCTTGCCTAATGAGCGAATATGTTTATGTTTAGATGACTGGTGGAACTATTTTCGGCTTCAGGGGGATCTTCTTCTTATGGAAAAGTTAATGATTCATGGCGGACGCCCATTACGGGGAACCGTTCAAATCAGCGGAGCCAAGAACAGCGCGATAGCGCTTCTTCCTGCCGCCATTTTAGCGGAATCGGAAGTAGCTCTGGATAATTTGCCGCATCTTAGCGATGTGGCGGTATATACGGAAATATTAGAGGAGCTGGGGGCAAAGGTAACCTGGACTAACGGCCAGATCAAAATTGATCCGAGCCAGATCCGGTCTATTCCGATGCCTAATGGCCCTGTGAAGAAACTGCGTGCTTCTTATTATATGATGGGCGCCATGCTGGGGAGGTTCGGCGAGGCTACGATTGGATTGCCGGGCGGCTGTAACTTCGAACCCCGTCCGATTGATCAGCATATTAAGGGATTTGAGGCGCTTGGGGCCACGGTAACGAATGAGCACGGTTCTATCCATCTTAAAGCCAAAGAGCTCCGAGGCGCCAAGATATACCTTGACGTTTGCAGCGTCGGGGCTACGATTAATATTATGCTGGCGGCTGCGAGAGCCAAAGGCTCCACAATTATTGAGAATGCGGCGAAAGAGCCTGAAATTATAGATGTTGCCACACTGTTGAATTCGATGGGAGCCAGCATTAAGGGCGCTGGAACGGAGACGATCCGGATTGAAGGGGTTAAGGAAATGAGCGGCTGCCGCCATTCGATTATCCCTGACCGGATTCAGGCGGGTACTTATATGATCGCTGCAGCGGCTACCCGCGGCGATATGATTATCGACGGAGTCATTCCGAAGCACCTTGAGGCACTCACGGCAAAATTGATCGAAATGGGCGTTACGGTGGAAGAGATGGACGAGTCGATTCGCGTTCTTGGCGGACCTCAGTATGAGCATGTCGACGTAAAGGCGCTAATCTATCCTGGTTTTCCAACGGACATGCAGTCTCCGATGACAAGCTTGCTCACGCAAGCAGAAGGAGTCAGCGTGTTAAGTGACTTTGTGTACAGCAACCGGTTCAAGCATGTACCTGAGCTCGTACGGATGGGAGCCAAGATTCGCGTGGAAGGCCGTTCGGCGATTATTGAAGGCGGAGAGCTCAATGCAGCTAAGGTAAAGGCAACCGATCTTCGAGCCGGAGCGTCGCTTGTCATTGCCGGACTTACCGTCAAGGAAGGGATTACGGAAGTATCCGGCGTCGAATTAATCGATCGAGGTTACGATAATCTGGTGACTAACTTACGTGCACTCGGAGCGGATGTGTGGCGTCAGGCAGAGTAGAACTTCTCTGCCGGCCGCATAATTTTGCTGTAACCGGGTAATATTAGTAAAATGCGTCTATCATTTTTCCTGCTTATAGATTTATACTGGTTTCATAGTGTGATAGATAATTCTTGAAATGATTATTCAAAATATGCAAAATGAAAAAATTGAATAGGTGGTATACTATATGGATTTACAAATTGCCGATTTGGAAGAAATGAAACTGACGGAGCTGTATAAGCTGGCGAAGCAGTATCAGATTCCTTATTACGGACAGCTAAAGAAGAAGGAACTGATCTTTGCTATTCTAAGAGCCCAGGCAGAACAGAGCGGTCTTATGTTTATGGAAGGCGTACTGGAAATCTTGCCGGAAGGTTATGGTTTTCTTCGCCCGATCAACTACCTGCCAAGCACCGAAGATATTTATATCTCTGCTTCCCAAATACGCAAGTTCGATTTGAGAACAGGTGACCTGGTATCCGGCAAATGTAGAACGCCGAAAGAAAATGAACGATACTTCGGACTATTGCAAGTGAATGCCGTTAATGGAGAGAATCCGGCCATCGCCGCTGAACGTCTGCATTTCCCGGCATTAACACCTCTTTATCCGCAAAGCAAGCTCGTGCTTGAAACAACCCCTAACCATTTATCCACTCGTATTATGGATGTTCTAGCCCCTGTTGGACTTGGACAACGCGGTTTGATCGTGGCACCGCCCAAGGCAGGCAAGACGCTGTTGCTAAAAGAAATTGCCAACAGTATTTCTACTAATCATCCCGAGATTGAGCTATTTGTGTTACTTATCGATGAACGCCCGGAAGAAGTTACGGATATGCAGCGTTCGGTAAAGGGGGAAGTGATTGCTTCCACGTTCGATGAGCTGCCGGAGAATCATATTAAGGTAGCTGAGCTTGTGCTTCAGCGTGCGCTTCGTTTGGTAGAGCATAAGAAGGATGTCGTCATCCTGCTAGATAGTATTACTCGTCTGGCCAGAGCGTATAATCTTGTCGTTCCGCCTTCAGGCCGTACGCTGAGCGGAGGGATTGATCCCGCAGCGTTCCATCGTCCGAAACGGTTCTTTGGTTCGGCGCGTAATGTGGAGGAGGGCGGCAGTCTGACCATTCTGGCCACAGCCCTGGTAGATACGGGTTCTAGAATGGACGATATCATTTATGAAGAGTTTAAAGGAACCGGCAATATGGAGCTTCACTTGGATAGAAAATTGGCAGAACGCCGAATTTTCCCGGCCATTGATATTCGCCGCTCCGGGACGAGACGGGAAGAAGTGCTCTTGACGAAAGAAGAATTGGATACGATCTGGTCCATCCGCAAAAATATGAACGATTCCTATGATTTTGTGGAAGGTTTCTTGAAAAAGCTGCGTGACAGCAAGACTAATGCCGAGTTCCTCGCTTCTTTCGATACCGCTGGCAATACATCAACGTCCAGCAGCGGAAGTGGTGTGCGCCGTTCGCCGCGTCCAACTGCTCCATCGGGTTCCGGGTCAGGCTCGGGGTCATAACAATACGCCTGGCGTCATGAAGTGGCTTAAGTATGGCCATATCGTAAGGCAAAGAGGAGAAAGACATGTATTTAGTGTATGCAGACAAACAAGGACAAGTATATGATCACCCCTCGCTGTATGGCCTTGCCCGCAGCGCGGATATGATCGTTGAAATTCTAGAAGATGAACTGATTCCGTTACCGGAGGGGGCGACTCTTGTAGGCCTGCCCTCAACCAGGCCGATCGGAATGGATCCCGATACCGGAGAGATGATGCCCGTTCCTGGAGATGTGCAGGCTGTAGGGGCTTTACTTCCGCAGGGCTTCACTCGACTCTGCCTTCCGGGGTATGTAAAGACGGATAAGGATTATAAGCTCCCACTGTTCGGATATTCCGCGGTCGTATGGAAGGAAGGCCAATTTTATGTAACGGCGCGGTTATCTGATGATCCTGAGAAATGGAATCCACTGAACTGTGATCCGCTTGAGCTAAAGAGCCAAGTCAAGGCGTTAAAAACGAAATATCCCGAGAACCGTTTGTACGAGCATTTATCCAACTGTGCCTTGGGATACGAATGCTTGACTGCCTCAAATACGTTCTTGAATCGTTGGGAAGGCGCGGTTCCGGTATCTTACTCCTGCAATGCGGGCTGCTTCGGCTGCATTTCGGAGCAGCCGGATGACAGCGGGTTTGTTGCTCCGCAGACGCGAATGAACTTTCGTCCCCGGGTGGATGAGCTTGTTGAGATTATGCTAGAGCATTTGAAGACGCCGGAGTCCATTATTAGCTTTGGACAAGGCTGCGAAGGAGAGCCTTCGACGCAAGCGAAGCTGATTATCGAAGCGATTCGCGAGGTTCGGCGACAGACCGATATGGGATATATCAATATTAATACGAATGCAGGCCTTAGCGATCACATTCGCGGTATTGTCGATGCCGGGCTGGATTTAATGCGCGTAAGCACGATTAGCGCACTCGATGATCATTATAATGCTTACTACAAACCGCGCGGATATACTTTGGCCAATGTGGAGAAGTCGCTCCGTTACGCCTCCGATCAAGGAGTATACACGTCGATCAACTATTTGATCTTCCCTGGCGTTACGGATCGGGAGGAGGAAATTGAGGCGATGATCGAATTCGCCCGCCGCACGAAGCTCCGCCTGATTCAGCTTCGCAATCTTAACATCGATCCCGAAAGCTATTTGGAGCTTATTCCTCCGGCGCAAGGCGATATCTTCGGCATGAAGCAGGCGATTGAGATATTCCAGCAAGAGCTGCCGGATGTAGTGATCGGTTCCTATACGCATGTTCCTCCGGCTGAATTGGCCCGAGTTAAGGTGCGAGGGTAGCCCTTATATATTCCAATTGCGCGACAAAACATCGCGTGATATAATCACGTTATGTGTCATTATAACTCTGTGCACGCTTGAGGCCCAGGGCGGAAAGAAGGTGAAAGTCATGAACGAAGCAATTCAACCTAAATATCACGTGACAACGGTAACTTGCGCTTGCGGAAATACCTTTGAAACAGGTTCTGTCAAACAAGACCTGCGCGTCGAGATTTGCTCCAATTGCCATCCATTCTTCACAGGTAAACAGAAATTCGTGGATGCTGGTGGACGTGTTGACAGATTTAAGAAGAAATACGGCATCTAATTTACATTTGATGGAGACATGCTGCGATGCAGCATCTCGAAATACATGCGAAATCCCCTGCTTATTGGCAGGGGATTTGTTGTTTTATTTTTTGAATTCAATGCTTTTTTGCATTTGCGTCCATTCATCGCTGCTGATTAGGCCGAGTCTCCATATAGCAATGCCTTTAAGATCGTAGCGTTTGGCTAAGCCGATAAGCGTGTTTACGGATTTAGCATTTTCGCTGTTCAGGTTGAGTCCCAGCACGAGCTTGTCCTTCTTGGTCTCCTTAAGAGCGAGGCGGATCGCTTCATCCACTTTATCGGCTGGTTCCGGTTGTCCGGTTCCGCCACCGCTGCGGTAGTCATAGGCCATGATGATGATTTCATCCGCAATTTGGCCGAGCGCCTTGTAATCGTAGCCTTGATAAGAAGAGTTGAGCGGGTGCAGTGCTAGGGCCAGCTTTAAATTCTCAGATTTGGCCTGTAAGGACACCTCTTTGACGAAAGCCGTAAAGGAGGAGCGGGTTTTTGCTTTATCCGTGGTGAGGCCCAAGCCTTCGAAATCAAGCAGAATACCTTGGAATTGATTGCTTTTTGCAGTAGAGATTATTTCCGAAATCGCTTGCTTCCGGGCATCGGCATTTTCGATAATTTTTGTTAATTCGCCATTGACGTCTCCTGAATAGACCATCAAATAAGGGAGCGTACGGGATTGCGCCGCTTCGCTAACCAGACTCTCCGGAGTTGTGTTTCCTGCAGGGAGAGGCCATTTAAAATCTTTGCCGTTCAGTGTGAATTTGCCGTTCTCATCAATTCGGCTCCAGCCAAAGGCTACGGAATCTAGGCTGGGAATGACCGAAACGTCGGAAAAGGATGAGATCGCATAGAAACCCATGGTGTACATCCGCTGCTGCGGCGAAGAAATCGAGACGGTGCGCGTTTTCTGATCCCAATTGACTTGTGCCCCGAATTGTTGGCTAAAAAAGCTGAGCGGAATCAAGGTATGCCCGCCTACCGCCTGCGGAGCTGCAGCGAGATCGACAGCCGCTCCATTTACACTGGATTTCTTGCTGTTCAAGGTCAATTGAACGCGAACCGTATTTGCACCGGTTCCTTTGATGGCGGAGATGCTCTTTGATTTAGCATCCCATGTCACCTGAATGCCCAACGCTTCGGATATCGCCCGAAATGGCACAAGGGTCGTCCCTTCTTGGATGATAGGCTCCGCTGGAAATTGAAGAGGGTATCCGTCAAGCATGATGCGGATCGGAGTAGTGTTAGCGTGAATCTGCTGCGGCTGCGACATAACCCCGGCAAGGGTTCCGATCCATATCGCGGCAGCGAGCGCCAATTTTCCTATTTTTGTCATCAAGGTACATCCTCTCTATGAAGTTCCATATTATTCTATAAATATATCAAACTTTAAGAGAGAAGGCATGTTTACGGTATTGTAATAAGACAACTTTTTCCGCCGGTTGCATTTTGGACATGTATGAGATATACTTATTTTCACCGTGCTAGATGGGGAGGTAGCGGTGCCCTGTAACTCGCAATCCGCTATAGCGAGGTTGAATTCCTGTTAGAGGTCTTGCCGATGTGAGGTCCGGTCTTTACGGCAGACGTTGACAGACGGGTCCTCCGCAATGAGTACCTGTGAACCTGGTCAGGTCCGGAAGGAAGCAGCCATAAGCAGTCATACTTTTGTGCCGGGGGGAAGCCTGTCTCGAGTTGCGCCTTAAAGGTGCCGCTTGGATCGCAATGATCAATAACAGGTGCACGGCTACATAGTATTTATAAAGCAACATCTTTGTCTCTCGGACAGAGATGTTTTTTTATGGGTATATTTATTCTTTTAGATTATAGAATTTATAAGTTTCAGCGGAGCAGAAGGATTCTATAATCGCAAGAAAAACTACCGCTTAAATGCGGTCTGTCTACTTAGATTATACATCGATAGACGTTTTTCTTTAGATTATACAATTTATAAGTTATCAGCGGAGCTGAATTATTCTATAATCGCAAGAAAAACTACCGCTAAATGCGGTCTGTCTACTTAGATTATACGTCGATAGACGTTTTTCTTATGGATCTGTATCATGGTGTAATCATGCTAATGGCATGAAGTGATATTTATTACTGAAAGCGACTTATCAGTTAGAAGTTTTTCTCATCCTTCGAGTATAGTATAATGGGAAAGTGACGATTATCGCTTCATGAAGAAAGAAGGTGCCGCATATGGAGCATATTGCGCTGTACCGTGCTTGGCGGCCGCAGTCGTTTCAAGACATGGTAGGACAACAGCACATTATTCGCACGTTGCAGAATGCGATTCGGGAGCAGCGGCTTTCGCACGCTTATTTGTTTAGCGGTCCTCGGGGAACGGGGAAGACGAGCGCGGCCAAAATTCTGGCCAAAGCCGTCAACTGCGAGAAGGGCCCGGCACCGGAGCCGTGCAACGAATGCGACTCATGCCGCCGGATTACGGCAGGAGCTGTTATGGACGTGCTTGAGATTGACGCCGCTTCCAACAGGGGAGTCGAAGAAATTCGTGATTTGCGCGAAAAAGTGAAATATGCCCCTACCGAAGTGCGGCAGAAGGTTTACATTATCGATGAAGTTCATATGCTGACGACGGAAGCGTTTAATGCATTGCTCAAGACGCTGGAAGAGCCGCCGCCGCACGTGATGTTTATCCTTGCGACAACAGAGCCGCATCGGCTTCCAGCCACGGTCATATCCCGCTGCCAACGCTTTGATTTCCGCCGCGTATCCTTGGAGGAACAGAGCGAGCGGCTTAAGCTTATTTGCGAGCAAGAGGGCATTACCGCCGAGGATGAAGCTATTCAATATATAGCGCGGCTGTCGGACGGAGGCATGCGGGATGCGCTAAGCATATTGGATCAGATCGCATCCTTCTCGGATGGACATGTATCCTACAAGCAGGCGCTGGATATGACCGGCGGGATTCCTTCGAAGCAGTTTGCGGAAATCGCTAGAACGCTGATCGAAGGCGATGTCGGGGGCATGCTGCAGTTGATCGAAGGCCTTATGCAGGAGGGCAAGAGTGCTGATAAATGCATGGAGAACCTGCTGTATTATTTTCGCGATTTATTAATGATTAAAATGGTGCCGAATGCGGATAAGATGACGGAGCGCGTGCTGGATCCCCAGGAATTCAGGGAGATGGCGGAAGTGTTCACGCGTTCGCAGCTGTTTCGGATTATTGATACGCTGAACCATTATCAGACAGAGATGAAATATGCACTGCAGCCGCAGACGCTGTTTGAGGTGGCGCTTTTGAAGCTGTGCAGCATTCCGCAGGGTGAAGACGCAGTCCAATCGCAGTCGGTATCCTCTGTCGCTCCAAGCTCCTCTGCCGGTCAATCGGAGGTTGAGCAGCTGCGCCGTCAATTGTCCGAATTGGAGAAGAAGCTGGAACGCGCGCTGCAAGGAGGCTTGACGGGCGGAGGACAAGATCCTGGCAATAAAGGGAACCGCCCGGGGGCAAGGACAGCTGCGCCGCGCGTAGCCTCAAAGGCCAAGCTCCCTGCTGGACTTGACCGATACGTTGCGCAGCGAAGCAGCCCGGAATTCTTGGCGGTGCAGGGGAAGTGGAATCAGGTGCTTCAAGGCGTTAAGGATGAGAAGATCACCATTCATGCCTGGTTCGTCAACGGCGAGCCTGTTTCCGTGCTGGAGGATGCCGTTCTGGTCGCATTCAAGAATGACATTCATCGGGAAACCACAGAGAAGCCGGCCAATAAGCAGCTCATTGAAATGGTTATGGAGCGGGTATTAGGCTCGCCATATCGGCTGGTTACGATGATGCTCAAGGACTGGAGCGACAGTATTGATGGCGCGGCAGCTGACCCGTCCAAGGAGGAGCCCTTTCAGCTAGAACAGGTCTCAGAAGATGGAGGCAGCGGCAGTAAGGAGCCGTGGGTGGACGAGGCGCTGCAAATGTTTGGAGACGATCTTGTTATCGTGAAGGAGTAAGCCCGGCTAACTTTTTGTATAAATTACTATAATATAAATGACCAAGGCAAAGGAGATGTAAGTAATATGAATAATATGAACCAAATGATGAAGCAAGTTAAGAAAATGCAGGAGCAAATGCTGAAAGCTCAGGAGGAGCTCGGCGGCAAGACGGTCGAGGGAAGCGCGGGCGGCGGCGTAGTTACCGTCGAGGTTAACGGACATAAGAAAGTGTTGTCTATCAATATTAAGCCGGAGGCTGTGGATCCTGATGATGTAGAGATGCTGCAGGATCTCGTGTTGACAGCTGTGAACGACGCGCTTGGCAAAGCGGACGAGCTGGCTAATAACGACATGGGTAAATTCACGGGCGGAATGAAAATTCCAGGCCTGTTCTAATTAAACGACCGAAGGAGAACACGCTCATTGTATTATCCCGAACCGATCGCCAAGCTGATCGACGCCTTTACTCATTTGCCGGGAATCGGACCGAAGACGGCCGCGAGGCTGGCTTTTCACGTACTGAATATGAAGGAAGACGATGTTATCGATTTTGCCAAAGCATTAGTAAGCGTCAAGCGAAACCTTCACTATTGCTCGGTATGCTGTAACATTACGGACACCGATCCCTGCCGGATTTGTCAGGACAAGACTCGAGATTCCTCGGTCATTTGCGTTGTCCAGGACTCCAAGGATTTGGTGGCTATGGAACGAACAAAAGAGTTTGATGGTTACTATCATGTACTGCAGGGCGCTATTTCACCCATGGAAGGACTTGGTCCCGATGACATAAGGCTCAAGGAGCTTTTGAACCGTCTAAGTGATGAACGGGTTAAAGAGCTGATCTTGGCGACCAACCCCAACATTGAGGGGGAAGCGACGGCGATGTATATTTCTCGTCTTGTGAAGCCATTCGATATTCGTGTTACTCGGATTGCCCATGGATTGCCGGTTGGCGGCGATTTGGAGTATGCGGACGAGGTAACCTTATCCAAGGCGCTTGAGGGCAGGCGTGAATTAAGGTAAAAGAAATTCAAGTCGATTTGGAAGCTCCGGTTAAGACCGGGGCTTCTTTTTGCATTTTTTACACGAAAGGATCAACGCGATCAAAATTAGAAAACACGAAAGTTCTAAGTTTGTCCCTTTTCCGATACACATGAAATATACCGGGTTAAGGGGGCGGATATTATCGTGAAGTGGAAGCAATGGTTATTGAGAATGAAAAAGATGAAGCAGATAGATCAGGATCTAGAGTATAAGGAGCATTTGTATAGTGAAGTAAAAAAGGCGCAGCGTCAGTGGGAGCAAGCTTACTGCGCGCTTCAGGAGGCGGTAGGCGCTGATGAGGTGGATATCGCAATATATACCCTTGAAGCTGCAGAAAGACGCTATCAGGTTCATTTAAAGGCGGCCAAGCAGGCGAATGTCACATGGGAGCCATTTCAATTTGGTTCGTATTCCGATTCATACCTTAGGAAATAATTCGAGTGTGCTAATGAGGAGGGGAATAGATGATAAAAATAATATTATCTCTCGTACTTATCGGATCATTGCTGTTATTAGGCTACATCATTTTTTCGCGGAGGCTGGGTTTCGCATGGCTTACTCGTTTAGGCCTTCATATCGTATTGGCCGCACTTGGGATTTATGTTGTTAACTTCTCGGGTTTATTGACGGAGACTTATATCCCGATGAATCCGGTTACGATAAGTACCGTGCTTATTCTCGGCTTGCCTGGCGTTGGTTTACTGCTTGGGCTAAAATTAACAATGCTTTGATTGGATTTCATGGTTGACGTTAATTTGCGTTCTGTGTTACATTATAAATCGCTTCTTCGATAGGCCAGTACATCAAGGTCAGTCAGCAATTTTTATTTTAAAAAAAGTGTTGACTTAAGAAGGGCAATCATGATATATTATAAAGGTCGCTGCTGAAACAATCTGGCGGCGGAAAC
>NZ_JBHGVC010000016.1:0-110307 GCF_042714055.1 Paenibacillus lentus | reverse complement strand
CGTGCGTCGCTTAATTTCAGCGGCGACTTTTATAATATACCATAGTCAGCTAGGTTTTTGCAAGAGTTTTTTAAAAGTTTTTTTATTCCATTTATAAACTCTTGTCTTTCCTGCTTCCGGCCCCAAAAGCGGCACGAATGATAATTTATCACATCCTTCGCCCTTAAGTCAACACCCATTGTAAACTTATTGCCTTGCTTGAGGGAAACGGGCTCTTCGTGCATATTTGGAGAGTTCTTTCGAGGGGGCAAACCGGGCATACATTCGAAATACGGTCTTGTATCGATTTGCAATAGCATGTCTAATATCCTGATCCAAGCGATTATCGCTCATATCCAAAAGCATTTCATCCAGTTCCTTGCGTAGGACATAATCCAGTTCTTTGCATTCTTTTTCATTAAATAACATACCCAACATGGCTCACAGCTCCTCTTTCGTCTAAATTACGATTGGTGCAGGGAATGATGGCACTATGCTCCTAGCCCCTTTTTTGACCAAGATGAATTTCAAGCCTTTCCCTAAATATTCAAAAAATTGAAATCCATCTCTGTTGGTTAACGATGATTAACCTTTTTAGCAAATTAAGAAACTCGGTCTTTTGGACCGCTTTAATGGTATGCACAACTTTTATGAAAAATATGAATGCTATTATAATTTTTATGTTTGAACCAAATGAAACGTAATCGTACTCTCGATAATAGCCGCTACAAATAAGGCCACCGTGATCCAAATGGCTGCCCTTCCCGCCGATCGAAAATATTCTCCCCACTTCACACTGCGCTCATGACGTTCTCTCGCTCCAAGCTTCCCCAAGCTTTTCATCACCAAATAACCGAACTGCAATCCATAAGCCGCGGCAATCAAAATAGCCGGTATTTCTATTATGCCGTGCGGCAATAAACCTTTCACAATCAAATCGAACATGTCAGCCCCTTGTGACGACGCTGCCTGGACCAAGTAACCCAAAACCATCCCGTTCATGACTAAGAATACAATCGGCATAAAACCAAAGAGCGCGCCTAGCCCAATAACAAGCAAGCTTTTTACGGCATTATTCAAAAAGATAAATATAAAGAAGCTCAGCTCCGGTGAAGCAGACTGCGATAAATTCCCGCTTACTTCCTGCAACGCCTCAATTTGCGGTTCTAACAGTGCGCTCAGAAAACTCGTAAGTACATTCCCCATAATAATTCCTGCAACAAAGAGTCCAAGTGAAATAAGCATCATCTTCCGATAAAGCACCAAATCCTGAATAAATCGACGAAATGACATAAGTTCCTCCTATATAAAGTCATTGATGATTCCTCTCTTGCGGACAAGAACGGTAATATTCCCTAAAGGTACGAGCATACGCTATAACAGCGGACAAATTTATTTTGATACGAGAGGAGCTTAACTTATGAATAATTTCTTCTACGTCCTCAACGGGAAAAAGATCAAACGCTTTTTGTTTGTATTCGCCGCAGCCCTGTTTGCGGCCGGTGTGATCTATGTGGAAAAAGGGAATATTACGGTATTCTCAGAAGAGAGCAATACTTCGGCCATTTACAGTGTATCCACGGACAAAAAGGTCATTGCCCTGACTTTTGATATTAGTTGGGGGGATAAGAGAACAGAACCGATACTTCAAGTGCTCAAAGACAAAAATGTTCAAAAAGCAACCTTCTTCCTCTCCTCCCCGTGGAGCAAAAGCCATCCGGAAATCGTTAAAGCCATCCAGCAGCAGGGCTTTGAAATTGGCAGCCACGGTCACAAGCACGTCAACTACAGCGATCTTGATGAGGAAGAAATTAAGCGACAGATCACAACAGCTCATTCTATTTTAACCGATTTAACCGGAAAAGCACCCACCCTGCTCCGGCTGCCGAACGGGGATTTTGACAAACGCGTGTTAAGCATCGCAAGCCAGCTCGGCTACAAAGTAATCCAATGGGATACCGATTCTCAGGATTGGATGAACAAGGGAGTCGAAACGATCGTAAATCGCGTCGTCAGCAAAGCGCATCCGGGAGATATCGTCCTGCTGCATGCCAGCGATTCCGTTAAACAAACCCACGAAGCTCTTCCTATTATTATCGACGAGCTGCGTAAAAAGGGATACGAATTCGTGACCGTCTCCGACCTCCTTCAGGAAGCTGGCGTCAAAGGTGCCCAGGTAAGGGATCAGGCCTGGATCCAGGAGCAAATCAATTCGGCTGCAGGCATGTGAGCGATGAGTAGGAATGGGGCTCCGACTGGACTTCCGTTTGACGGGAGTCTTTTTCTTTCTTCCACCTAAATTAAAAAACCAGGCTGTCCCAAAAGTAAGTTTCAACTACTTTAGAAAACAGCCCGATAAAGAATAAATAGTGTTTTTGATCGATTGTCGCCTTCCTGAGCAAATTATGGGCAAAAGCCATCCGACCTTGAAACTTACCTTCCGCAAACCGTGAAGCAGAAAACGCCGGACTCCCCCGTTTAAGTGCCAGGCTGTTTAGTCGGCCAGCTTTTTCCTGATTTTTTTCCAGAAGCCCGCATTCCTGCGATTAACATGCTTCTCATTGTAAATCAGCAGATCATAGGAAGACCACAGCGTAGATGCGCGAATGATTACATATGCGCCTATGGCGATCAAAACGACGCAGACTGGATAATAAGGGATCAATGCGCCCTCGGCGATCCCCTTTTTCTCCAGAAAAAAAGCCATTCCGCCTGTCGCCACCATGCCAGCCCCGACGATGATCACGGCTGCGTACTTCCTCTTCAATCGATTCAAACGTTCCGCCAATTGCTTCACATAACTCTGATCCAGTATAAGAGCTTCTTTCTGCAGCACATGGTACCGCTCCTCATCCCTCAGTATGGCGGACACGAGGACAACGATGCCCGCTGCCGCCAACAAAATGATAAGGAAGGAATAAACAACTGGCTCCTGACGAAACATCAAATACGGCAAGCAAGCCAGAATTAGCAGGCATACGCCTGTCGCAATGCGATTGGATAACTTCTGCTGATAACTCAAATACCCTTCCGCCATCTCTTGGCTGACATAATACCCACGCTCTTCACGGCCGCTCTTCTCCTCGGTCTCCTTCAGCAAATAATCGATGGATACCTCGAACAAATTGCCGATCATAAGCAGCTTTTCGGTTTCGGGAAACCCTTGTCCGTTTTCCCACTTGCTAACTGCCTGTCTGGTTGTGCACAGCTTTTCGGCCAGCGCTTCCTGGGAATAACCCTTTTCTTTTCTTAGCCGCAACAATTTTTCGCTAAATGACATAGGCTTACACTCCTTTGCTATTTGTTACCTGGATTATAGAAAAACAATGGAGCCGATGCTATATGCTTGAAGTTGCGTTTGCGCCATTTGCGGTTGCAAATGCGTAACTTCGGGCAATTTCCCATCAATCCTGCCTTTAAATCTGCTGCGGGTTTTGTTGTATTTGGTCGTTACCTTCAGCTCGCTCACTAACTTTATTTTCACCTGAGATTCGGATCGCTCATTTACCTTTGTAAATGGTTGGATGGTAAATCCTCTATTTTACCAAGATGGTTTCTTTTGCTCTCTAATGAGAAAAAAGGGCTGCCCCTCAGGTCAGTTATGACCTTCTGGGACAGCCTCTTTCGAGTCTTCTTTATTGCGAGCTTTGTGCAGATGCAGCAGGTTCAGCAGGCTTTAATACCTTATGGAGAATAAGTATCTGGTAGGCATTGCAGGCCATCAACGGAGCAACAATCCAAGCCGTTGCCGCATTGACCCCAATTTTGAGCACGCCGATCATTTCTACAATCGTAACGGCAATCATGAAGAATAAAGTTGGTATCCAGGCCGTTCCATTGGTCAGCTTGGCCTTATAAAAGGCTACAGCAAAAGCCACAATAAGTATAACGACGCTAAGAATAATATCTGAGCCGCCGCCTTGCCCCTCTCCGACGAATGTACGGAAGAACATCAGCTCAAGCAGCGCAAGCGCGGTGAGCACGAGCTGCACATACTGCCAGGTTCTTCTGGAGAATACGCCCGTTCCCATATAGTTCATCATCAAATAAGCAAAAAAGCCCATTTGGGAATATACGCTGACCATTATGCCTACTCCAAGCAAAATGCCGACATTCACCAAAAGATCAACTGCACCGTTCAACTGAACGGTATCCGTCCATTGCAGGATCAAACCCACGGCCAGTGATCCAACTGCTCCAACCAGCAACGTGGTCCAGAACAAATACAGCCAACTTTTCAAATTCAAGACCTCACACCCCCACTAACGAATTATTTTACCAACGATTCCGGTAAAACACCATGCTTTTCAAGGGGATAATTCCTATTTCACGTCCGCATACTACAAACAGTGATGATGATGAAGGAGGAAGGAACCATGAAGTGGTTGAATTACCGATGGATGATATGCCTTATATGTACCTGTACACTTCCGCTGACGGCTTGCGGTTCTGAGCAAAGCTCCTCTTCTTCCCAAGGCGGGGGATATAAAGAAACCAAGTCCATGATTATTGATATACTTAAGACCGATGAAGGAAAAAAAGCCATTTACGAAGCACTGAGCTCACCGCCATCCGATAGCAGCGGTGGCGGACAATCGGGAGGGTCAGGCTCGGAATCTGGCGGGGGCGGAGGAAGCAGCTCTGGATCTAGCGGAGCGGGCGGATCAGATTCTGGCGGCTCTGGCGGCTCTGGCGGCGGTTCCGGCGGCAGCATGGGGATCAAAATGATCCTGCCTACTCAGACCTCCGAACAGGTTCGCATGGCAGTAAAGGAAACCATCACGTCTCCGGAATACAAAAAAGAGTTTGAAAAAATTATGACCGATCCTAAATTCGCCGGTGATTTCGCCAAGGCGATCAATTCGCAGAACAAAGAGCTGCACATGCAGCTAATCAAAGACCCTACGTACCAAAAATCGATTAGCGAAATCATGAAATCACCCGAGGTCATGAAGATGTTCCTTGATCTCACCCAAACCTCCGACTTCCGCAAGCAATCGATGACAGTCATGCAAGAGGCGATGCAAAGCCCTTTATTTAAAATGCAAGTGATGGAACTGCTAAAAACAGTAGTACAGGAGCAACTGCAGCCTAAGCTCGAGAAGGAACCAAAATCCGAACAAGGTGGCGACGGCGGCAGTCAAGGCGGCGGCTCCGGAGGAGAGCAAGGCGGAGATGGCGGCAGTGGCGGAGGATCCTAAGCAGCAGCTAATTTTCCCCTCAGCTTGGGTCAGAATGTTCAGTATAGATACCTAAAAAAAGACTGACCGGCACCGGTCAGTCTTTCGTATATTTATCAATTACCTGCTGAGCCATCTCATCATATATTTGGCCGATTGGGCTGTCTTGCTTGTATACGCAAGGCGAGAAGTCAGGCTCTGCGGGATGGTTGTCCGGTGCGCCCAATGGAATCTGTGCCAGCAATCCGGTGTGCAGCGTTTCTGCGAGACGCGCCCCGCCGCCTCGTCCAAAAATATAATCCTTTTGTCCGCAGCTTGAGCATTCATAGTAGGCCATATTCTCGACCACGCCCAAGATCTCGTGATTCGTCTTCAGTGCCATCGCTCCTGCGCGAGCAGCTACAAAAGCTGCAGTAGCATGCGGCGTAGTTACAATAATTTCGCTGCTATGCGGAATCATTTGGTGAACATCAAGCGCTACGTCTCCGGTTCCCGGCGGCAGATCAAGCAGCACGTAATCGAGCTCACCCCAATCCACATCAACGAAAAATTGCCGGAGCATTTTTCCCAGCATAGGGCCGCGCCAAATGACCGGATTATTCTCGCGAATAAAGAAGCCCATAGACATAACCTTGACGCCAAAACGTTCAACAGGGACGATGGCACCCTCGTCGATGTTAGGCACTTCCTCGATCCCCATCATATCGGGAACGCTGAAGCCATATATATCCGCATCAATTAACCCGACACGTTGTCCAAGCCTCGCAAGCGCTGCCGCCAAATTCACGGTAACGGTAGATTTCCCTACGCCGCCCTTGCCGCTTGCTATAGCAATGAACTTCACGCCGGCCTTTGGATCAAGAATCGGCAATTTTTCCAGGCCTGCGGCATGCCCCTTTCGCAGTACTTCTTCATTAGAGGGTTCTCCGGCATCTTTACCCTCTCCCGTTCCCTGTTCGCCAATGGCCTCCCCGCGTTCCCGCTCGGATGCCTCCCGGAATCTCATATGAACATGGTTGACTCCAGCATCGGCTAGACGATCCCGAATCTCCTGCTCTAACCGCTTCTGTGTTTCTTCATCCTTCTTCAGGCAAACTACCGTCAGAGAGACACGATCTTCTTTGACCATCATATCGCGAATCCATTGCAGCTCAACCAAGCTTCGTTTTAGCGTGGGCTCGGCAATAGGGCGCAAGGCCGCTTGAATATGCTCCTTGGATAACAATGACAGCACCTCGACTTCGTATCATATCGTGTTGCTTGATTCAATATATGTATATTATATCACTCTCCGCTCTCATTTGCCCTTTTTCCCGTCTCTCCAGAGCTATATCTTAAAATCCCCTGATAAATGGATGCAGCCACCTTACGCTGATATTGTTCATTCCCGAGCATTGCCGCTTCCCCGGGATGCGACAGAAAGCCAACCTCAACGAGTGCAGAAGGAATTTTCAAGGCCTCCAGCAAGTAGACGGTCTTGTCGTTTCGCTTCGCGACGCGATCGCTATTCTCTAAATTCCGTATGAGCTCCTCCTGAATGAGATAAGCTAAATCATAGCTTTTCTCATTCGCCGAGGTAAAGAAGGTTTGTGCCCCGCTCCATCTGCTGGACGGCACGCTGTTCATATGAATACTGATCAGCAGCTTTGCCTGCTTCTCCTCTATAAAACGGACACGACGCTTCAAATCCTCCGTTTTTCGTTTGCTATAACCCTTTGTCCCTTCGTCGGCCAAATCCCGGTCATCTTCTCTAGTCATAACTACAATAGCACCGGCCTGCTGCAAATAATCTCGTAAATAGAGAGCCACGGCCAAATTGATATCCTTCTCGATCAGGCCCTGCCGACTCACCGCTCCCCCATCCGGCCCGCCATGGCCGGCATCCAAAGCGATGGTCACCCCGGCTAAGGGCAAATTCCAATAATTCAAGGCATTCTTCGCCGGGACTTCATAGACCGCAATCCCCCACAGGACGCCCAGCAAACCAAGGCCGAGCAATAGCTTTTTGATATGACTTAAGGGTATCCAAAGCGTCACTTTATCTCGTGAGCCCATAAAAAGCCACCTCCGCACCCATAATGATTCTAATCATCTATATGGGACGAGGTGGACAAATATACCTGTATATTATTAAATTACAACCTGGTGGCTCATGCCTTCGATCAATACTTTAGCTACTTCCGGTCTAGTAAATTCCGGCGGCGGACATACGCCGTCACGCAGTAAAGCTCTTACCTTTGTGCCGGACAGAGTTAAATGGGCTTCCTTCGGATGCGGGCATGTTTTACTGGAAGCCATATTGCCGCATGTCGTGCAAAAGAAGCTATGCTCGAAGAATAATGGCGAAATCCCCAACTCCTCCGCCGTGAAATTCAAAAATATTTCCTGGGCTTCATAAGTTCCGTAATAATCACCAACACCCGCATGGTCGCGGCCAACGATAAAATGCGTGCAGCCGTAGTTTTTACGAACCATCGCATGGAATATCGCTTCACGAGGCCCCGCATAACGCATAGCTGCCGGGAACACTCCGAGGAAAGTACGGTCAGCAGGATAGTAATTCTTCAGCAATGTGAGATAGCTCTTCATTCGTACATCGGCTGGAACGTCATCCGACTTCGTCTCTCCCACTAACGGGTTCAGGAACAACGCATCAACGATTTCCATCGCGCTCTTCTGGATATATTCATGCGCACGATGCACCGGGTTGCGCGTCTGGAAACCAACCACGGTTCGCCATCCCTTCTCGGCAAATAAGCGCCGCGTTTCCGCCGGATCGAAGTAAAACTCGCCGAAACGCTCCGGTTGCGGTCGATTCAGCACCTGTACCGGCCCACCTACATAATAAGGCGATCGCTCGAACAGTTTGGCTACACCCGGATGCTCCGTATCTTCCGTCTTAAATACATTTCTGGCTTCTTCGATTTGATCGATCTTGTAGACACTCTGCACATCCAGCAGGCCATATACGATGCCATCCTGTTCACCTACCAAGGCTACGCGTTTAGAGACTTCTAGTTGCTGAGCCTGTTCTTCGGTTACCGATAATGTAATCGGAATGCTCCACACTGTACCGTCCGCCAGTCTCATCCGATGGACAACAGATTCGTAATCTTCTTTATTCAGGAATCCCTCTAGTGGAGAGAATGCGCCCACACCGATCAGATCCAAATCGGAAATCGTCCATCCATTAATTAAAATCGTTGGCAGCTCCTTAGCAGACGCCAGCAGCTTCTTCCTCTCCTCACCTGTGACAACCCGGTTCACCAGCTTGCCACCGTGCGGTAAAATTGCTGTCATTTCCATCTCTCCCCGTGTCTAAACTGTATTCATATTATTTATGAAGTCCGCATTCCGTTTTGTCAGATCCTGCCCAGCGCCCTGCCCGCGGGTCTTCTCCCGGCATAACTGGTCTTGTGCAATACTCACAACCTATACTTGGGAAATTCTGGTCATGCAGCGGATTGTACAACACATCGTTAGCCCGGATGTAGTTCCAAACATCCTCAGAAGTCCAGCTTGCTATCGGATTAAATTTAACTAGGCCGAATTTAGTATCGTACTCCATCTTCTTCGCATTGGCTCGCGTAGGAGCTTGGTCGCGGCGAATTCCCGTAATCCAGGCATCGTATCCGGACAATACCCGAGTTAGCGGCTCCACTTTCCGGATGTTGCAGCATGCGTTCGGGTCGCTTTTCCATAGCTCCTCCCCATGCTCAGCAGCCTGCTCCTCCGGCGTAATTAACGGAGATACCCGAACAAATTCAAGATTATACTTGGAAGCCATTTTATCGCGCGTTTCATAGGTCTCCTTAAAATGGAAGTCCGTATCCAAGTAAAAAATATCCGTTGATGGGCTGATTTTTTGCACCATATCGACTAGAACTACATCCTCCGCACCAAAGCTGCACGCAAACGTGATATTCGGAAATGTCTGAATTGCCCAAGCTATAACCTCTTCAGCTGATGCATTCTCGAATTCTTCCGCCTTAGTCTGAATTAACTGTTCCTTTTCCAATAAATTCATGATTTTGTCCCCCTCACGGTAACTTACAAAAACAAGGAAATATTCCTACTAAACAGATTTGAATTATAATTTAAAGTATAGAACTTTTTAACAATAAGTCAATATGAACCAAAGAAAAAAGCCCCTGGTTAATAAGGGGTGAGGTGCCCCCCTTAGAATAGACATTGGAAAAACCCCTGGTTAATCCGATGAGTTCTAGGGCGTGCATTTTTTATGGCGATTAAAGGACAGAAGTTTAAATCATATACGGAGGAAGACAAGAAGGAGGAGATCCGCTTACACATTTAGGAAAATTGGACATACAGGCAAATAACTGAACACTTGTGGATTCAGGATAAGGATAGAGTCAAGAAGTGGATACGTAAGTATAGGGAGCTTGGCGAGTTTGGACTCTTGGATCAACGAGGACGTCGGGAGCAGTACCTCGATCAGGATCGGCATGTGAAGCAACTCAAACAGGAGAACGAAGCCTTAAAAAAGTGTTTGAAAACATGGAAGCAGGAGGTGCATAAGGCAAGTACCACATCATTCAATTAGCCGCAGAACAGTATCCCGTAACGGAGCTCTGTAGCCTCTTAGATGTATCTAGAAGTGGATATTATTTCTATCTAAACCGGCAAGCTAACGACAAGGACTACGAGACGAAAGAGCGAATCAAAGCGTTTATAACCATGAAAGGATTCAAAAAAATTAAACAAGCTGACGCCGATAGAGTACCGACGCCAGCTTTCTGCCTGAGGGATTTTTTCAATGTCTACAAATTTGGGGCTTGACCAATAAGGGCCACGGGCTTGATTTTATTGATATTAACCTTCGAGAATTGTGGTGCGCGACGAGCGGCTTTGAGACCGTATTTCTTACGTCCGTAAATTTCATATTCGGACAAGTTCCGATTTTCGCGATATACGCGATATATAAAGGAAGTAATTATTTCAGACCAGATTGGTTAGGATGCGTTGATATAAATAACTTCATAAGGATCAACCAAGTCATAGATTGTTTAGCTACAGATTAACAGGTCAATTACTTCAGTGGAAAACAGATTGTCCTGTTAATTTTCCAAACTATTTCTCCATACATTTCAGTCAATCTTTTTTTTCTAACTTCATTAGCTTCAGCAAAGGTAATAATAGTGCATTTTTTCAAAATGGGAAGCTATCTCATGCATTCTTTTTGAATATTCATATTGTGGGGATCAGGAATATCTGGTGAGTCATCATCAATCTCATCGTAA
This sequence comes from Paenibacillus lentus, assembly GCF_042714055.1. Classification (GTDB taxonomy): domain Bacteria; phylum Bacillota; class Bacilli; order Paenibacillales; family Paenibacillaceae; genus Fontibacillus; species Fontibacillus lentus_A. The sequence continues at coordinate 99,887 of NZ_JBHGVC010000016.1, read as the reverse complement.
AAATTTCTAACTTTTTCTTTTATCATGGCATATAAATTCTTACCATCAAGAAACTTCCTTAACTCATCTACTCGAAAAAATATTATCGGAATTCCATCCCGTATAAGGATATTCTTTCTTTTTCCTTCCCCATATCGCCAGCCATATCCGCTAATACCATTAATAAATATAAAAATCCGCTGCCGAATTATTCAGTGGAACATTAAATAAGAATAATAAAAATAAAATATTATGGTTAGATTATAACTTATCACCTAGTAGAAAATAATATCATACAAAAGAAAACATTCTTCAGAAAGAACAAACTTCAGCCAAAAAACTATCATAATTATCGAACGGCTGGTAGCAAAAACATCATAATTGACTGTTTTATACTTATCTTCAGTCGGTTACTGAAACCAACCGAATCTCTCTGATATTTGAATACATTGAAAGTTCCTCAATTACATCTGCATAAGATAAAAGTCTTGGCAAATCGATGGTAAAAGTATTCTTATAGTATTTATCTCCGTCACGGATTTGTACTTCAAAGGTCACATCTTCGATTTCAATATTATGTTTTTCAAAATAATTATTGATATATTCCTTTGTTTCCTTTCTATGAACGTACTGAATTTCAAGATTATTGATTTTCGGTACTTTGATTATCTTCTTAACAATAGAAAGTGAAAACATTATTGCCGCAAAACCTAGGACTGCAACCTTATAATACCCCATACCAACACCTATACCTACTGCAGCACTTGCCCACAAAGATGCAGCAGTTGTCAGGCCTAAAACTCTTTGACGTGTAATAATAATGGTTCCAGCGCCTAGAAAACCAATCCCGCTGACGACTTGAGCAATTAATCTCGCTTGATCATACTTAACGATATTACTAAAGTGCGGATATGCCTTAACAATGGTAAAAGCTTCTTCCGCAATTGATTGTTGGATCAATGCGATTATGGCAGCACCAATACAAACTAGCATATGTGTCCGCATTCCTGCAGGACGATTTTTTTGCTCACGTTCATATCCAATGACTCCTCCGATAACAATCGATAGTAATAATCTAGATAATATTTCAACGAATGACAGAGTTGTCATAATATCTCCTCTCTCAAATTTAATAGCCGAGGCAGATGGGACAAGTGTTTCCTTGTTCCATCAAACTCGTCTTCCTCCTTCGTTCGTAGGGATTGTTTATTTCAGCCACAAATCTTATTGGAAAAAACATTTGTGAATTTTGGCAGATTTCCTATAATAACACTTTATATTTTCTAAAATTCTCAAAAATCGCGTGAAGGGTTATGACCCTAACTCTTACGATTGGAGTGTTATCCTCATGAAGCCTATTTTCATTCCTCATTCAGACTATCAAGCTTTTGTTCTCCAGCAACTTCGTACGGATCCGGCATTGTTCTCATCAACATGACCAACCCGACGATGGGAATAACCGAATGGATCAACGAGATTAGACATACGCCGATCTATGCCATTCTGATCGGCTTTGCCTTCGGATCGACTGTTGACCTCTTTCAGTCACAAATCTTTCCGTGTCGGCAGAACTCGGATTGCTCGGGGATTTGACTTGCCTCAGCGCCGTGGGTGATGGTACACCGGTCGTCACCGCAGCCTATCCCCGGAGCAAATCCACTTGCGATTGTCGTGCCCGCGGTATAGCTGAATGTAGCGAAACATCAGGGCATTACCGAAAGCTCCATCGCCGCAAGTGGAGGTACACGAAAACGAGCGATGATCCTAGGCTGTTTCCGAAAACGCCGCACCTCCATCGAGCATTCCAACAAGCGAGTGAAGGTCGATTATAAGCTCGAGCCTATTTCCTATTAATTAAAAAAGTGACACTATAAAGCATCACTTTTTATCACGAGCATCTCTGTATCTCAACAATAAATCGACCCAATCAGTCTGTATTGCATTGATACCCATCTTAAGCATTGCTCCCCATGCTTCATCAGGATCTCTTGTTATTGCTACCTCATCAGTCAACGATCCAAACAACAATGTATCATCGTCAAGATTGATGGCATTAGCTAAAAACATATAGTCAGATTGCTTGTATTTATCAAATCTTTGCGAATTAATGAATTCAAAAGATTCATCTTTCTCAATGACTTCAAATCCTACGAAATTAATGTTTTCATAGGTTTCCAACAAATCCAATTCGTCTGTATTATAAATTATTGGGAAGTACATATACTTAATAGGATGTTTGTCGAGAATATCTAAGAATTCTTTCTTCACTGGAGATTTCAACATAAAATACGGATGGCAGTCTACAAACTGATCCAGATAAGGAATAAATGTTTCCCAATAGTCCCAGGATCTGTCAATATTTAGAAATACATCCTGTTGGATGTTTTCGAGAAGTTTAGAAAATCGTTCAACTTTCTTGTGCAGAACGTGACCGAGTTCGTTATAGTAATATTTCTCCTCAATTTCCGTTGTACTCAGAGTATTGATATTACGACTGTCGTCCAATAATCGTTTCTCACCACCGTCATGGAACACAAAGAAATCCCCGTCTGTAGACATTGAAATATCAATTTCTACTATATCTGCACCTTCTCGCAATGCAATATTCACTGCGTTTGCTGTATTTTCTACAATATTTCCTCCATGCGCACCACGGTGCAGCAAAATCAAGAAATCTTTACTCTTGAGTAGTTCCAAAAATTTCGACTTTAATTGACTCATTGTTTAATTTCCTTCTTTCTTTTAAATAGACTTGCGATTTTCTCTTTCCCATCCGCATACACGAAGAAGAATACTAATGCATTGATGATCATAAGTAATACGGAGTATACAAAGTTAATTGCAATTCCCTCGATGCCTGCTTCAGGATTGGAATTACTCCGAATGACAACTCCGACCGGTTTTGCCGCAGGATTATACAAGAAGACTGATAGATCATAATCGCCCAGTTTCCCATTGAAATTGATAACGAGCATTGCAAGAACCGTCGGTAAAATGATTGGCAAAACAATCTTCACAAACGAGTAAATAGGTTTTGCTCCCAAATTCTTCGCAGCATCTTCTAAGTTCTGGTCAACAGAAAAATAGGAAGCTTTCAAAAATCTAAATGTATTAGGTAACATCACTACGATATACGCAACCAGCATGATAACTAATGTACCTGTGAGTGGTTGATTAAACATAATCCATTTTGGTTTGGAGTATGATAAAACTAACCCTAGCGCAAACATTAACCCTGGCAATACCCAAGGAATGTGAAGTAGAAGCTCAAGTAGTTCTGTAAATTTATTCCGATGCTTAAAGACAATACGAGCAGCGATCGTCATTAGTACTACTGCGATGATTGCAGCGATTGCGGAGTAAACTACACTCGTTACGAAAGGACGATACGCAGAACTATCAGTCAATATTGTGGCGTAGTTTTGCAAACTAAAACTACTCAAAGTCAAGTTTCTCGTCGAGATCGTTTGGAAATTGGTGAAAGAGAAAAGAACAACTACTACCAACGGAAGCAGGTTGATTACAGCAAATGCATATGCCATGACATGAGCAAAGACATTCCAAATCTTACTATTGATCTTCATCGGTTGAATCCGTGTTTTCACCTTAGAAACGGAAAGATAGTTCCCTTTTTTTTCGTTTCGTTGAATCACAAAAAGTAACACCAACTGGAACAGTCCCAAGAATAAGGAAAGAACAGCCGCCAATGCTCGGGAGGTTGGTCTTTCGGTAAATGTCAGAATGAGTGGACCGATCGTCTCAAACTCTTGGCCACCAACCATTAGTGGTGCAGACATCGCTATTAATCCCGTTTGAAACAACAAAATGATACATGTTAATAAGATAGGTTTTAGTGCTGGTAAAACCACTTTTATTAATACTGTGAAGTTGGATGCTCCTAATCCTTTGGCAGCTTCAATCGTCTGATAATCGATACTCTTGAACGAATTACGGAAAAATATCATGTAATTCGTTGTGCAAGCAAAGGTCATCAAGAAAAGTACTGCCCCATATCCACTAAACCAATTGACAGGCAGATTGGGAAATAGTTCTACCAAAAATTTAGTGACAAAGCCACGAGATCCATAGGTGAAAAGGTACCCGTTGGCCAGCATGATTCCACCAAAGATCAATGGAATCATATAGCATAATGTCAAAAACCATTTTCCCTTGATTTTAAAGTAGTCCAAAAATAGCACTTCTAAAATACCTATAATTGAAGTTGTAATTGTCAAGGTAAACGCCAGCAAGAAAGAATTCTTGATCCCTCTCATTGCGCGCTCTGAATTAAAAATCTTACTTATGGTTTCACTTGAAAATCCGCCATCAGAGAAGAAAACTGTTTTCAATATGTCCAAGTTTGGAATAATCATAAAAGCAATAATAAACCACCCTAGAATAACTAGGTAACCAATCAATCCAATGTTGAATTTTTTTGGAAGCCTCATGGGACTCTTCTTTAATTTAGACTCCATTTTATAAGCCTCCTAATCATTTTCTGCCAAATAGCTCAATACATTTTCTTTATTTATGTCTACATAAACCGTTTCTCCAATCTGATGTTGCTCAGCCTTTGACTCCCTTTGGAAAGAAATTAGCTTGACTCCATCAACATCAAGTTGATAATACCCATACATACCATAAAATTCTTTGCTAATAATTTCTGCGACTAAATGCGTATTTTCACCCTTAGTCCGAGAAAAAGTAACTTTTTCAGGGCGAAGATAAAAGCGATTGTCCGCCTGGAAATTCGTTGGGTCGATACCCAGCTTACGCAAATCTTCACTGGTCAATGGATTTGCTTCACCGATAAAGTTACATACAAACTCAGTTGCTGATTCATTATAGATTTGTTCTGGATTCCCAATCTGTTCAATTTGGCCATTATTAAAAACTGCAATCCGATCAGATAGCATCAGTGCTTCCTCTTGATCGTGAGTTACATAAACAGTTGTAATGCCAAAGGACTTTTGAAATTCTCGAATATCTTTCCTGAGAGACTTTCTTAGTTTAGCATCGAGATTGGATAAAGGTTCATCCATTACTAGAATTTTTGGTTTTTTGGCTAGAGCACGTGCGATGGCGACACGCTGTTGTTGCCCCCCAGACATGTTTGATACATTTTTCTCCAATTGTTCAGGGCTCAAATCAACCATCTTAGCTAATTCTAGGACACGCTTTTCAATATAATCTTTGGACTTCTTTTCGATTTTCAAGCCAAAAGCAATATTGTCGTATGCCGTCATGGTTGGAAACAATGCGTAACTCTGAAAAACCATACCTACTTGACGCTTATCTATTGGAGTATTGGTAATATTAACGCCATCGACTTCAATCCTACCTTTGCTTGGTTCTAGAAACCCTGCTAAAGCCCGAAGTGTGGTAGTCTTCCCACACCCTGATGGTCCCAGAAAAGTAAAGAACTCTCCTTCATTTACTTCAAAATTCAATTCAGGTACAGCGACAAAGTCGCCGTACCTAATCTCAACATTTTTGAATGTAATCATTGTATTTCCCTCTATTCGTTGTTAGTTTCCTAAAACATTCAATTCAATGTACTCAACCCATTCATCAATATGTTTGTTGATGAAGTCGTAATCATTGTCTTGAGGAGTCGTTTCATTCAGAATTTCAGCAATCCGAGAGTTCACTGATCCTTGAGCATCTTTATTTACTGGAGCTGAACCAAATTTTTCCGCCCATTCTGATTGCACTTCTGCACTACCAAGAAAATCAACAAATTCTTTGACTTTTGCGTTCATCTTATCTTTCTTGATGATTCCAACTTGTTCAACTGTTTGTGGCACACCATATGAAGGATTTACCACACCAAGTTTAATACCTAAACTTTCTTCAACAATTGGTATGTTACTCAACCAAGTAAAAGAGTAATCTACTTTTCCATTTGCTAATTCTGCAACTTCAGATTGTCCTTCTGATGGAGCGATACCATTTTTGAAAAATTTCTTAACTTCGTCCCATCCTTCCTTAGAGATTCCATTGTCGCCTTTTTCGTCCTGATAATTCATTAAAATGTTATAAACAACAGCATTAGCAGTGGCGCCACCTAAACCTTTAGGAACAATGTATTTATCCTTTAGATCAGATTTGCTAGCTAGATCTTGCCAATCCCTTACAGCATTTTCAGGTTTAATTTTGTTAGCATCGTAGATCATGAATACTCGTTGTTCTTGTAATGGGGAATATTTATTATCTTTATCAACTAGTGAAGAATCAACTTTATCCAACCATTTAGGCTTATAGGTTTCAAATATCCCTTCCTTTTCAACCTTACTGAACATCATTTGGTTCATTCCAAACACGACATCGGCAATTGGAGAGTCTTTTTCAGCAATAATCCGGTTCAGGAGTTCGTTCCCCCCTAGATCGACGATTTCAAGTTTGAAGCCTTTTTCCTCAGCTTTTTCTTTTAAGAAATCACCACGGCCGTTACTGACAGAGTTTGAGTAGACTATAATTTTCTCATCTTTCTTTCCACCACTATCATTTCCGCTTTTCCTATCTCCAGAGCTTCCACATCCAGCTAAAACCATTAATGATATCAAACCAAGTGCTGCAATCTTCATACCTAACTTCATAAATGTTTCCTCCCTGTATAACGTTTCATTTAATTTCCATTTTAATATTGAAACGTTTTAATTTAAATGCTAAAATTAATATACCATACAAATGTTAAGCGTCAATAAAAAAATGTAAACGCCAATAAAAAATTGGAGTGAGTGAGGATAATGAAAAAAGTAACTATATCTGATATAGCTAAAGCAGCTGGTGTTAGCATTGGCACGGTTTCCAATGTCTTAAACAATAAAGGTAATGCCAAAATTGATACGATTAGAAAGGTAGAAGAAACAGCAAAAAAAATGGGTTACTTCCCAGATGAAAGTGCCCTCTCTATTAGAAAAAAAGACTCTTCTACTATTCTTTTGTTAGTGTCAGACTTAGAAGAAACAACCAGTCCATTAATTACTGATCTATTACACATGTTGAAGATTCATGACATGGAGTTAAAGGTTATTGAAGTTGATAACAGTTCAGATACTACTTCAGTAGTTAATCTCGTCAGAAGTAATAAATATAAGGCAATAATTTATTTATCCTCCATTACAAATAAAACATTACTTGATGCCATCCCACCAGAAAGATTGATTACACTTGGCCATTCAACCTATGAGAAGCAGACTAATCACATTAGTTTAAATATGGAGGCTTATCTCGAAAACAATAAAGAAAACTCATTTACTATCATTGGTGAAGAATCCATTTTTGGATTGTCAAGCATGATAAAACATAGAGCTCCACAATTTGTTATACAAACCGTAAAAACAAATAGTGAGGATCTATATAGACTAATTCTGGACGATGCGCCGACACATCTAATGATTTTTTCTTCAGAAGTGTTAGAACGAGTCCTGAACATTTATCAACTATTGAAATTGGAATTACCGATTATCACCTTTATTTCAAATCAAAAACGGTTTAATTTTGGGAAAGAAAACATTCATACTTACTATTACTCAAGCAACGAGTTAGCTTTGAAAATTATAAACATGGTTACATCGGAAGACTTTTCAAGTAACAACCTAATTTCTAGTATAAAAATTTATTCAACTACTTATCAAAAACTAGAAACTACGGACTCCCCTTCTGATCTGAATATTCTTATGTTAGAAAACCCATTTTCAAATGCGTTGCAAAAACTGATCACAAACTTTTCAACGGTAACCGGAGTACATTGTAAAATAGATTCTCTTCCTTTTGAAAAGCTGAATAGAGTCCTACACTCTGAAAAAGTCCACAACTACGATTTAATTCGATTAGACGTGAGTTATTTCCCATGGTACGGTCCACGTCTATTCAAGAACATCACAGACATTCAGGTGATATTTGATATATCCCAAGTAATGGATGACTGGAGACATTATATGTATGTTAATGATTGCATTTATGGTCTTCCTGTAGATCCATCTATTCAAATGATGCTATATCGGAAAGATATTTTCGAAAATCCAATTATTCAAAAATCTTATTCTTCAAAATACAATCGTAATTTGACACCACCGAAAACATATGAAGAATTACTGGAATTTTGTGAGTTTTACACGGAACTAGATATTCCGGAAAAAACTACCGAGTATCCTCTTGAGATGATTGGCAATTCTGGTGTATTGATAGCCTCTGAATTCCTTCCCTATTTCTTTGCTGAAGGCGGCTCATTCAAGTACGAAGAAAATCAAATCTCATTAGATTCGGACAAATTTGTATCCACACTGGATACTTACCGTAAGCTGCGCAATTATGCAAAACTAACTAATGAAGAATGGTGGGATACAGAAATATCATCATTTAACCACAATGAAACTTCCATCATTATTGGATACACAAATCATCTAAATCAAATAAGCCATGTTCCTTATGGATACAGCTCAGTTCCTGGTAGCAAACCAGCCTTGGGTGGGGGAGTTTTTGGTATATCCAAACATTCACAAAACACTGAATCTGCTGTTTTGTTCTTCCAATGGTTGTATCAATATAATATCCAGGAAGAACTAGCAAGTCTTGGAGTTTGTGTACCAAGGACACACCTTTATAAGGAAAGGGACATTTTCAGAAAATATCCTTTTCTATCATATTCAAGTGATAATTTTTCCTTAGGCAAAAGGCTTCAGTTATTAAATGAAAAGAAATTGATCAATACTATACAACTGGAGAATTTGCTTGGATCAACCATTATAGATGGGCTGAATAATGGTTTCTCCTCAACACAAATACTGCTTAATGTCGTGAATGCATTAAATGCTCACGAGAACATGCTGATCCGTGATGTTTCCACAGTTTCAAATTAATAACACGCAGTAGTGTTGGTTACCTTTGTTAATCGAGAGAATAATAATTGATAATTCATTGCTTCTAATTTCTATAGACATCTTTACGTGTTTCGATAATAAAGTCTCGCGTAAGCTAAAGATCCTCATAATGCAGGCCAAAAAAAAACAAAAGGTCGGTGGCTGCAACGCATGCCCATCCGTCCTTTTGTTTTTTTATATGCCGTGGTAGCTTGCTGCCACACAAAGCCCTGTGTTCTAACAGGGGGCGTACTGAAAACAGGAAATGACTAAAAATCCCAATTACAGGCTAATATAGGTCATACGCGAATTATTTAACTCTAAACCAATCAGAGGAAATTGACGTGAAAGTATTCGATTTGTCCTTTGTCTTTTAATTCTGGCGGATTGTAATAAAGCTGTAAGAATCCATATATTCAACTTTAGACGTATCTAATACTTTTTGAATTAGTTCCACTACGCCCATTTCATCATAAGGATCGAGCCGTTGACTTTTCATAAATGCGCGATTTGATTTAGTAACACACTATTGATATGCATTGGGAAAATCTGAAATTAAGAGGTTTTTAGAAGCTTTAAAGATGAACTATGTGTCTCTGACGTCCAAAACAGCCGCTTATAGGCGCGTTCTTAGTTTGGATGATTACCTTACTAGGACTTATCAAAAAGCGTCCCACAAGCGAGAAGAAGAGCCTTCTAGCTGAAGGTAGTGGAAAAGCAAGTGAATCGGACATGATTTTACCCGTGAATATGACGGTACTCCCATTCGGCTTGCTTATCCCAATGACAAACTATCCGAAATCATCAAAACGTATAACTTGCATCCGATCATTATACATGGAATACGGCATACTCACGCTTCTCTGCTCAAAGAATCTGGAGCTACAATCAAAGAGGTCCAGGAACGCCTGAGACACTCCGATATCTAGATGATAATGAATATCTACACACATGTTACCACGGCTGCAAAGGAGAGACTGCTGACCGCTTTGAGAAGTTCATGGAGCTATAATTCCTGATTTCCAATATGGTCACGCAACCCAGACAGGCAAATTAAAAAGCCCCCGACCATTGAAGGCCAGAGGCTTGAATCCCTTGATACACAAGGATATTAACGTTTGGAGAATTGTGGCGCACGACGAGCCGCTTTAAGACCGTATTTCTTACGTTCTTTCATGCGTGGGTCACGAGTCAAGAAGCCTGCTTTCTTCAGCGCAGGACGGAATTCCGGATCTGCTTTGAGCAGAGCGCGGGAAATACCGTGGCGGATTGCTCCGGCTTGACCAGAAATACCTCCACCGTGAGCAATAACGATCACGTCGTAGCTTGAAGTTGTTTCAGTCAAATTAAGTGGTTGTTTAACGATCAGTTTGAGTGTTTCCAAACCGAAGTAGTCATTGATATCACGTTTATTGATGACAATGCGTCCTTCACCCGGTACAAGGCGAACACGAGCTACCGAATGTTTACGACGACCTGTCCCATAGTATTGTACTTGTGCCATGAAACTGTCCTCCCTTTTAATTATCCGCGAAGTTCGTAAACTTCAGGTTTTTGTGCTGCATGTGGGTGCTCAGTACCCGCATATGCTTTCAATCTCAGCTTCATTTTCTCGCCTTGGCGAGTTTTAGGAAGCATGCCGTGAACCGCAGATTCGATCATGCGCTCAGGTCTTGTCTTCAAGAGGTCTTGAGCAACCGTCACTTTAAGACCACCTGTATGCTGGGAGTGACGATAGTATTTCTTGCTTTCCATTTTGTTGCCGCTAAGAAAAATTTTCTCAGCATTGATGACGATAACGAAATCACCGCCGTCAACATGAGGGGTAAATCCTGGTTTGTGTTTGCCGCGAATGAGTGCAGCAGCTTCGCTCGCCAAACGGCCCAGCGTTTTGCCTTCGGCATCGATAATATGCCATTTGCGTTCTACTTCGCTTGGCTTAGCCATATAGGTGGTACGCATGTAAAGATCCTCCTTCATTCTCGTCCGAAATGGTTCATAGATACCAGCGTTGGTTCATGCTCTTTGGGCGCAGAACGACACTGGTAAATTTATCTTCGTTCGTATGCTTATAAGCATTTTAATTTTCATGGATGTATCGTTTTCTTATTGGGGGCTGTGGGATAGCCATAAGAAAACACAACTTATATTTTACAGGATGCAAATTTATTACGCAAGTCTTTTTTAAAGAGTAGGTCTAATATATGCACATTAATCGAATAAGTCTCCAAAAACGTCCAAAACAGACTTCTTCTTTTTATATTTATAGTGGTTTTTATTATATTTATCTCCATAACGAGGGTCGTAGCCTTGCTGCGGCGGATGGGAGCCATACCCAGGATTATAGCCTTGTCCCGATCCAGGCCCAGGCTGGCGATATTGCTGCTCCCCACGATTATAGGCTTGTCCGCCTTCTCGACTCTCATACCATTCATCAAATGCCGGCCGTAGCTCACGAATTTCGCCAAGCAGCTTCTCCAGCTCACCACGATCCAGCCATACCCCTTTGCAATCTGGGCAAACATCGATCATGACGCCATCCTTCTCTACTTCCCTCATACGAACGTCATTACATACAGGACATTTCATAAAAATGTACCCCTCCTAGAAAATTGGTTGAGTATGATACGTTTCATAGACAAGATGGTTTCATTGAAAATCTGGTGCGATGTCCCACCCTTATTCATACTCTACGCTCCACAGCATAAGCCCTTTGCTCTCCGCTGTTGGCCCTGCTGCCTTGCGATTCTGTGCTTCAAGGATCTGCTTCATCTGCTCTGGAGGACGCTTACCCTGGCCTACTTCCAGCAGCGTGCCTACAATAATTCTGACCATATGCTGCAGGAAGCCGTTGCCGCTAATATAGAGATGGATCACACCCTGATCCCGGGAGCCCAACCTTGCGAAGGAGGTATCTACCTCGATTCTAGCTTCATCGATCGTTCGAATATGGCTTGCCTTAGTTGAATGCCGGGAAGCAAACGACGTATAATCATGCGTGCCTAGGAGATAGCTCAAGCCTTGCTGCATCGCCGGAATATCGAGCTTCCCCGGATGGTGGAGCTGGTAGCTTCTTTGGAATACATCAGGAACACGGTTCGCATTAATCGTATAACGGTAAGTTTTCCGTTTGGCCGAGCGTCTCGCATGAAAATCAAGATCGACCTCTTCCGCCCCCGTTACGCGAATATCTGCAGGCAAGCGCGCGTTTAATGCAAGACACCAACGTTCTACCGGGATTTGCGATGAAGTCATAAAATGAAACGGCTGCTCGCGGGCGTGAACCCCCGCATCAGTGCGGCCTGATCCATGGATTTTGACTACCTCGCCTGTTAAATTCCGTATAGCCGTCTCCAAACAGTCTTGGATTGTGTTTCCGCCCGGTTGCGTCTGAAAGCCATAATAATTACTTCCGTCATAACAGACTGTCATGAGTAAATTACGCACAACTCTGCCACCTTCCTGAGCCCTTACTCCCTGTCCATTTTGCAAAAAATCAAAAACTCTCCGCGCGAATTAGCCAAATTTAGGCTTGCATACAGAGAGTTTTGCATCACATATTATAGAGAGCAGGGCGCGCCGTTTTCGGCGCGAAACTGTCCTCTTATAAGAGCAAAGCCCCGCTCAAGCCAGCCTGGCTCGTTCGGGGCTGAAAGCCGCAGAAACGGAGTTTGGCTCCTTCACGCAGTCGCTCTCTTTATGAATAAGCTAAATCCCTTGCGGGAAAATAGAGACCATTCACGAAGAACTAAGCCCGGTCTACCAGCTCAAGATAAACCATAGGGGCAGAGTCGCCACGGCGAGGTCCCAGTTTTAGGATACGAGTGTATCCGCCTGGACGCTCGGAGTAACGAGTTGCAATTTCAGTGAACAGCTTTTGGATTGCATCTTGCTCTCCATCGATCGATTCGCGGCGAACGAACGCTGCTACTTGACGACGGGCATGCAAATCTCCGCGCTTTGCTTTTGTAATGAGCTTCTCAGCAATAGAACGAACTTCTTTCGCTTTCGCTTCTGTCGTTTGGATACGCTCGTACAAGAACAGGTCAGTTACCAGGTCACGAAACAAAGCTTTACGCGCACTAGAGTTACGTCCCAACTTTTGGTATGCCATGTGTTTTCCCTCCTTCGCTAAAACGATTCAAGCAATCTATTCTTCCGTACGAAGTCCGAGCCCAAGCTCATCCAGCTTCTCTTGAACTTCCTCCAAAGATTTGCGTCCGAGGTTACGAACCTTCATCATATCTTCTTCGGTTTTCGTCGTCAGCTCTTGCACCGTATTGATACCGGCACGTTTGAGGCAGTTGTAAGAACGAACAGAAAGATCCAGCTCTTCGATGGTCATCTCAAGCACTTTCTCTTTCTTATCTTCTTCCTTCTCAACCATGATTTCCGCGTCCTTCGCTTCGTCCGTGAGACCCACGAACAAATAGAGGTGCTCAGTTAAAATTTTGGCTCCGAGGCTTACCGCTTCTTCTGGTTTGATACTGCCGTCTGTCCACACTTCAAGCGTCAGCTTGTCGTAGTTGGTCACTTGGCCAACCCGCGTATTCTCTACAACGTAGTTGACACGTGCAATCGGGGTATAGATCGAATCAACAGGAATGACACCAATTGGTTGATCATCTCGTTTATTCCGATCTGCCTGAACGTAACCGCGGCCCCGGCCTGCAAATATGCGCATGTGAAGTCTGGATCCCGGCTCTAGCGTAGCTATATGCAAATCGGGATTCAGAATTTCTACATCGCTATCCGCACGGATATCACCTGCCGTAATAACTCCTTCGCCTTCCGCATCGATCTCAAGGATTTTCTCCTCGTCCGAATGGATTTTGAGAGAGAGAGCTTTCAGATTCAGAATGATCTCCGTAACGTCTTCCATTACACCCGGAACGGTCGAAAATTCATGCAGAACGCCATCGATCTGGACCGAGGTTACCGCTGCACCCGGTAGAGAAGAGAGCAAAATCCGACGCAGCGAGTTACCCAGAGTGGTGCCATACCCACGCTCAAGTGGTTCTACTACAAATTTCCCATAGGTGCCATCATCGTTAACTTCTACGGTCTCAATTTTCGGCTTTTCGATTTCTATCACGAAATTACCCCTCCTTCAAAACGTCGTTCCTAAAAACAGCCATGTCTCCTGAAGTGTATCATGTAGTATGCCTAAACAACCATTGTTACCAAGTTGCAATGTTGTTATACCACACTTTATGCAACTTCATTAAACACGACGGCGTTTTGGAGGACGGCAACCGTTATGCGGGATTGGAGTCACGTCTTTGATCATGTTGACTTCGAGGCCTGCCGCTTGCAGGGAACGGATAGCGGCTTCACGGCCGGCTCCAGGACCTTTAACCATAACCTCGACAGATTTCATGCCGTGTTCCATTGCCGCTTTAGCAGCTGTTTCTGCAGCCATTTGAGCAGCAAATGGAGTAGATTTACGGGAACCTTTGAACCCTTGGCCGCCGGAGCTGGCCCAAGAGATCGCATTACCATGCGGATCCGTAATCGTTACAATCGTATTGTTGAAGGTGGAGCGAATATGTGCCACACCGGTCTCAATATTTTTACGGTCACGACGTTTAGTACGTACGACTTTTTTTGGTTTAGCCATTGTCTGTTATCCTCCCTTCTTATTTCTTCTTGTTCGCTACTGTACGACGAGGACCCTTACGAGTACGGGCATTCGTTTTCGTACGTTGTCCGCGAACAGGCAGGCCACGACGATGACGTACACCACGGTAGCAGCCAATTTCGATCAAACGTTTAATATTTAAGGAAATTTCACGACGCAGGTCACCTTCTACCTTAACCTCTTTGTCGATCGTTTCGCGTAGTTTGCTAACCTCATCTTCCGTCAAATCACGAACACGAGTGTCCGGATTGATGCCTGTTGTGCTCAGGATTTTCTGGGAAGTCGTTTTACCGATTCCGAAAATGTAAGTCAAGGCGATCTCAACGCGTTTGTCACGTGGTAAATCCACACCAGCTATACGAGCCATTTTACGCTACACCCCCTTCTATTAACCTTGTTTTTGTTTGTGCTTAGGATTTTCACAGATTACCATAACATTGCCTTTGCGACGAATGACTTTGCATTTCTCGCAAATAGGCTTCACAGAAGGTCTTACCTTCATGTTGATTACCTCCCTAAAGTTTTGCGAAGCAAAACTCTCTTCGTAAGGATTAGCTTAGTTTTACGAATGTAAAACTGGTTTGAGAAAACTTCGTTCCACAGATCATCGCAAAAACTCTTTGCGATGATAAACTTACTCAACCTGAATATCATACCACACAATTGTTATAATTGGTATGGTATCTATTTACGGTAAGTAATACGACCTTTTGTTAGATCGTACGGTGATAGTTGAACAACCACTTTATCTCCCGTCAGAATACGGATGAAATGCATCCGCAGCTTACCGGAAACATGAGCGAGAATTTGATGACCGTTCTCAAGCTCAACTTTGAAAGTAGCATTCGGCAGTGGTTCTATAACTACACCTTCGACTTCAATGACATCTTCCTTAGCCACAGTCAGTCTCCTTTCTCTTCAGCATTTAAATTGGCGGATTTAACAAATGCATGCACTGCGTGACGCAGCTTTGCGTTAGTTACCCGTCCGCTTTCCTGCAAACTGTGAACAACCTCGCTGCTAATGATTGGCGAAAGTTCGAGATGCTGTACATTCTTCCGTTTGGGCTGATCAAACTTTCGTTTGTTCCCATCGGCGATAAGTACGAACTTGGTGTCCACAATCGCTACAACAACAGCAACCGTCCCGGCATCCTTGCCCTTCAATACTCTCACCATTTGGCCGACCTTGGCTTCTGAGCGGTGATCCACCTTCATCGCCTACACGTCCAGCTTAGTGAGAATTTCCATACCGTCAGCCGTAACTGCTACGGTATGCTCAAAGTGAGCGCAGAGCGAGCCGTCAACTGTAACGACTGTCCAATTATCTTCCAGCGTTCTTACATACCGCTTACCCACGTTGACCATCGGTTCGATAGCTAGAACCATACCTGGCTTCAGGCGCGGCCCACGATCTGGAATACCGTAATTCGGAATTTGTGGCTCCTCGTGAAGTTTCGCTCCAATGCCGTGACCGACATATTCCCGAACGACCGAGAATCCTGCATCTTCAATGTAACGCTGTATAGCATGCGATATCGTGAATAAGCGAACATCTGGTTTGACGAGCTCAAGTCCAGCAAAGAGAGATCCTTCAGTGACTTCGAGAAGCTTCTTCGCCTCATCGGAAATCTCGCCAACCGGATAAGTCCATGCCGAGTCTCCATGATAGCCACGATACTCCGCACCGATATCAAGACTGATAATGTCGCCTTCATTCAGTTTGCGTTTGCCGGGAAATCCATGTACCAATTCTTCGTTAACCGAAGCGCAAATGCTGTAAGGAAAGCCGTTGTAATCTTTGAAAGACGGCACCGCGCCTTGACTGCGAATGTACTTATCAGCAATCTGATCGAGTTCCCCCGTCGTAATCCCGGGCTCAATCGATTGTGCCATGAGCCTGTGCGTCTCCGCGACGATCCGCCCTGCTTCTCTCATAAAGCCTAGTTCCGTTTCGGATTTACAAATGATCATTACTTAACCTCGCAGTAAAGATACGATTTCTTTCGTTACCGTATCGATTTCCTGTTCTCCATCAATTTCGCGCAGCAGCCCCTTCTCTTCATAGAACTGAAGAAGTGGCGCCGTCTTATTGATATATTCGTCCAGCCGTGTGCCTACGCTCTCTTCATTATCGTCAGAACGTTGGTACAATTCTCCGCCGCACTTATCGCAAACACCTTCCTGTTTAGGAGGATTAAAGATCACATGATAAGTAGAGCCGCAAGATTTGCAAATCCGTCGTCCCGTAAGACGAGCCAGCAATTTGTTACGATCCACTTTCAGGTTGATGACGTGCGTAAGCTTCCGGTTCAATTCGCTAAGCAGCTCCTCCAGCGCTTCCGCTTGCGAAAGGGTTCTTGGAAATCCGTCCAATAAGAAACCTTTTTCGCAATCGGACTGCTGAAGTCGCTCGCGAACGATACCAACCGTTACGTCATCAGGTACCAGCAGGCCTTGATCGATATACTCCTTGGCTTTTAGCCCAACAGGTGTTCCCTGCTTGATCGCCAGACGAAATGCATCGCCTGTTGAAATATGGGGAATGCCAAATTCGTTAACGATCGCCTCTGCTTGTGTTCCTTTTCCCGCTCCAGGAGGTCCCATGAATAAAATGTTCATGTCAAGCACTCCCTTCGAGACTGGTTCACTTCGCTAAGAAAACAGAACAATAGGCGCCAGGAGAGTTCGTTAACCAAGCTCAATCCTGGAACCTATCCCCTATTTATTAATGAAGCCTTTATAGTGACGTTTAATCAATTGCCCTTCAATCGTCTTCATCGTATCAAGCGCAACACCGATAACGATCAGAATGGACGTACCACCGATTTGAACACTGCGCGGCAATCCAGCCAATGCGCCGAGAATAACCGGTAATACGGAGATAAAGGCGAGGAAGAGAGCACCCGTCATCGTCAATCGGGACAGAACCCGAGTCAGATAAGTGGCCGTCGTTTTCCCCGGACGAATCCCCGGAATGTAGCCGCCATTCTTCTTCATGTTATCTGCCATTTGCTGCGGGTTCATCTGTACGAAAGTATAGAAGAACGTGAATCCAATAATCATGACGACATACAACACGATACCCAGCGGACGGTCAATGTTCATATTGCTGCTGATCCATTGTGCCCAAGCATGTGTTGACCAGAAGCTTGCAATGACTACTGGAAACTGCAACAGGGATGAAGCGAAGATAACTGGAATAACGCCCGCTGCGTTGATTTTGAGCGGAATATGCGTGTTCTGCCCGCCATACATTTTATTTCCGACAACCCGCTTAGCGTATTGCACCGGAATTTTGCGTATCGCTTGTTGGATGTAAATAACACCGATCACAATCAGCACGAACACGATCACAATCGCAATCGCTTTGACGATGTTCATGAACAGTTGGCCTGGAACAATGAAATCAGACATCGCGATCGTTTGGATATGAGTAGGCATCGAAGCGACGATACCCGCAAAAATAATCAGCGAAATACCGTTGCCGATCCCTTTTTCCGTGATTTGCTCACCAAGCCACATCAGGAATGACGTACCCGCAGTCAATACAATCGCGATTAACATATAATCCCCAAACGTGGCGTTGGGCACCATCTCAGTACCATACAAACGGTTGAAACCGATCGAAGTCGCAAAGGCTTGAATGATGGCCAAGACAACCGTTGCATAACGAGTGACTTGAGCCGTTTTTCTTTTGCCATGCTCGCCTTGTTTCGCCCATTCTGCCAGCTTAGGAACAACGTCCATAGCTAGAAGCTGCATGATAATGGAGGCTGTGATATAAGGGAAAATCCCGATTGCAAAAATCGAGAAATTCTGCAGCGCGCCGCCCGAGAAGGTGTTCAATAGCCCGAGCAAATCGCTCCCCGCCGCGTTCGTTTGTTCAAACACTTCCTTATTAACACCCGGAACCGGAACAAACGTACCGATCCGATAAATAATAAATACGAAGAGAGTGAACAAAATACGGGTACGCAGATCTTTAACGTGCCATATGTTCTTCATCGTTTTAAACATTAGATCACCTCGGTTTTACCGCCGGCAGCCTCGATTTTCTCTACCGCGGATTGAGAGAACTTATTCGCTTTAACCGTCAGTTTGACAGTAATTTCACCGTTGCCAAGAATCTTGATACCGCTTTTTGCGTTCTTCACGATTCCTTGTTCAAACAACAGCTCAGGAGTAACCTCTGTATCCGCCGCAAAGTTGTTCAATTCCTGGGTGTTCACAATCGCATACTCTTTCCGCGTTGGATTCGTAAATCCGCGTTTAGGCAAGCGACGATACAACGGGTTTTGACCGCCTTCGAAGCCCGGACGGACACCGCCGCCGGAACGAGCATTTTGACCTTTGTGACCACGAGTTGATGTTTTACCCATACCACTTCCTGTACCGCGTCCAACGCGTTTGCGTTCTTTGCGGGAACCTGGAGCAGGGGAAAGCTCATGTAACTTCATCGTTCGTTGCACCTCCTTATTTATTGTTTCACTTGCGAATAACAGTAACCCGAGGGTTCACCATTATAATTCAATAGCGAAATCCGCTAATACTTGTCAGGGAGTTATCCTTGGATTTCTTCAACGGATACCAGATGGCTTACATGATTAATCATACCACGAATGGCAGGATTGTCTTGTTGAACCACGGATTGGTTGATTTTACGAAGTCCCAACGTTTGAACGGTCGTGCGTTGTTTCTCCGATGTGCCGATCAAACTACGTACGAGGGTAATTTGCAGCTTTGCCATGAGATTCCCTCCTTAACCGAGAAGTTCTTCGACGGATTTACCGCGTAATTTCGCAACATCTTCAGCGCGTTTCAGACGGGATAAGCCCTCCAAAGTCGCGTTAACCATGTTGATAGAATTCGAAGAACCTAAAGATTTTGTTAGAATGTCGCCTACGCCAGCAAGTTCAAGCACTGCACGAACTGGTCCGCCTGCGATAACCCCGGTACCTTCGGATGCCGGTTTCAGAAGCACGCGGCCAGCGCCGAAATGCCCGATCACTTGGTGAGGGACTGTCGTTCCTACGAGTGGAACGAATACAAGGTTTTTCTTGGCATCTTCAATTCCTTTGCGAATCGCATCAGGAACTTCGCCTGCCTTACCGATCCCAGCGCCAACCCAGCCTTTGCCGTCCCCGACAACTACTAGCGCACTGAAACTAAAACGGCGTCCGCCTTTTACTACTTTAGCTACGCGATTAATATTTACAACTCTTTCAGTCAGTTCTAAAGTATTCGGATCTACACGCAAGTCGTTAACCTCCTTTTAGTCATTATTTTAGAATTCAAGGCCTGCTTCGCGAGCTGCATCAGCCAGCGCCTGAACACGTCCATGATACAAATATCCTCCGCGGTCAAACACGACGTTCTTGAAGCCTTTATCTTGAGCGCGTTTAGCGATCAGTTCGCCAACTTTACGAGCAGACTCCACGTTGCCGCCGTTGCTGATGCCTTCGCTCAATTCTTTGTCAAGCGTCGATGCCGATGCGAGAGTTACCCCAGCCACATCATCGATAAGCTGTGCATAAATATGTTTGGAAGAACGGAATACGTTCAATCTCGGACGAACAGCCGTTCCCTCGATTTTTCTCCGTACGCGCAAATGTCTTTTCAGACGAGCTTTGTTCTTATCAGCTTTAGTAATCATGACTTCCATTTCACTCCCTTCGGTTTACCTAAACACACACATATCGTTCAACTCGCCAGAAGGATTGGTCCGCTAAGAAGAAAGTTATTTCTTCTTACCGGCTTTACCCTCTTTACGAATAATACGTTCACCTTCATACTTAATCCCTTTGCCTTTATACGGCTCAGGCTCGCGTACGGAACGAATTTTAGCAGCGTATTCTCCAACGCGCTCTTTGTTAATTCCGCTAACGATGATTTTCGTGTTAGAAGGAACTTCAAACGTAATGCCTGGTTCTGGAGTAATCTCTACCGGATGGGAGTACCCTACGTTGAGTACGAGCTTCTCTCCGGATTTGCTTGCGCGGTATCCGACCCCAACCAGCTCAAGATTTCTGGTGAAACCTTCAGTTACTCCGCTCACCATGTTGCTCACTACACTGCGTGTCGTACCGTGCAGGGAACGATGTGTTTTATGATCAGAAGGACGCTCAACCGTAATTTCATTGTTCTCAACGGTTACTTTCATGTCCTTATGAAGCTCACGAGTCAAAGTACCTTTCGGTCCTTTTACCGTAATTACGCTATTATCGAGTGTGATATCCACACCACTTGGTACTGTAATTGGTTTACGACCAATTCGAGACATTTGCTGCACCTCCTTGTTTTGTGACGTTAATTACCAAACGTAGCAGACAACTTCGCCGCCGGCTTTAGACTGACGTGCTTCTTTGTCGGTCATAACTCCTTTGGAAGTGGAAATAATCGCGATTCCCAATCCGCCTAGCACACGAGGAACTTCGTTGCTCTTCGTGTATACGCGAAGACCTGGTTTACTGATTCTCTTCAAGCCAGTAATGACGCGCTCATTGTTAGAACCGTATTTCAGGAAAAGACGGATCATCCCTTGTTTGTTGTCATCGATATATTCTGCATCGCGGATAAAGCCTTCACGCTTCAAAATCTCGGCGATTTGTTTCTTGATCGTTGAGGCAGGCAGTTCCACCGTTTCGTGACGAACCGTGTTCGCGTTACGAATACGAGTAAGCATATCTGCAATTGGATCTGACATAGTCATACGTGTAAACCTCCTTCCCGTTGTTGATTGTTTACCAGCTTGCTTTTTTCACGCCAGGAATCTGGCCTTTATAAGCTAATTCACGGAAACAAATTCTGCATATTTTAAACTTTTGCAGTACCGAATGTGGACGACCGCAACGCTCACAACGGGTATACGCCCGTACTTTAAATTTTGGTGCGCGTTGTTGTTTAACTTTCATCGAAGTTTTTGCCACTTAGCCTGACACCTCCTAAATAGTTTCGGAGAATTCATTACGATCTATCTTACTTTACAAAAGGCATTCCCAGTCCAGTGAGCAATTCACGAGACTCTTCATCCGTTTTAGCCGTCGTTACAATAACGATGTCCATACCGCGAACTTTATCCACTTGATCGTATTCGATCTCAGGGAAAATCAATTGTTCTTTAAGGCCAAGCGTGTAGTTACCACGTCCGTCAAACGCTTTGTTGGACACACCGTGGAAGTCACGTACACGCGGAAGCGTTACGTTGAACAGTTTGTCGAGGAAATGGTACATGCGCTCGCCGCGAAGGGTTACCTTCACTCCGATTGGCATGTTCTCACGAAGTTTAAATCCAGCGATGGATTTCTTCGCACGAGTGATAACCGGTTTTTGTCCGGAGATCAGTTGCATATCGTTAACCGCGGAATCAAGTATTTTCGAGTTAGCTACAGCTTCACCAACACCCATGTTGATTACAACCTTCTCGACTTTAGGCACTTGCATTACCGTCGTATAGTTGAATTTTTGAATCAAAGCAGGCGTTACTTCATTCAAAAAGCGTTCTTTCAATCTTGCTGCCATGAATCATGGACCTCCTTTCTTTGCGTTACTGGATTAGTCGATCACTTCACCCGATTTTTTAGCGATACGAACTTTCTTGCCGTTGTCCAATACTTTGTAACCGATACGGGTTACGCTTCCGCTCTTAGGATCAACGTGCATAACGTTCGAAACGTGAATCGGAGCTTCCTTCTCAATAATTCCGCCTTGCGGGTTCAGCTGATTAGGTTTTTGGTGCTTCTTAACCATGTTCACGCCTTCCACAAGCACTCGGTTTTCGCGAGGATACGCAGCGATGACGCGGCCTTTCTTGCCTTTGTCTTTACCGGTAATCACGATGACCGTGTCGTCTTTTTTGACGTGCAGTTTATTGTTATGGGATTCCAGAATCTTTTTCAGTCTAGGCATTCTTTACACCTCCTGTTTCGTCGAACTTCCTGTTTCACATACGTACTAGATAACTTCCGGAGCCAAGGAAATGATTTTCATGAAATCTTTATCGCGAAGTTCACGAGCAACAGGTCCGAAAATACGTGTGCCGCGTGGGCTTTTGTCGTCTTTAACAACAACCGCTGCATTTTCGTCAAACGAGATGTAAGAACCGTCTTTACGACGAACGGAACGTTTTGTACGAACGATTACCGCTCTAACGATGTCACCTTTTTTGACAACGCCGCCTGGTGTTGCTTGTTTTACGGAACAAACGATCAGATCTCCAATATGCGCTGAACGACGACCAGTACCACCTAGAACGCGGATACACATCAATTCCTTCGCACCGGAGTTGTCGGCTACATGCAATCGTGAGAATGCTTGAATCATGGTTATTTCCTCCTTTCAGTTTAAGCTGCCATGCTGTTAGATAATAATCGCTGCTTCGATGATTTCTGCGAGTCTCCAACGCTTGTCTTTGGACAGCGGACGAGTTTCGACGATTCTAACCGTATCACCAATTTTTGCAGTATTGTTCTCATCATGCGCTTTAAATTTTTTCGTATATTTAATGCGTTTATGGTACAAATCATGCTTCTTGTAAGTCTCAACAGCTACAACGATGGTTTTATCCATTTTGTCACTGACAACTTTACCAACTTGAACTTTACGGGCATTGCGTTCGCTCATGGTTAGCCTCCTTCCTGGACTTAGGCGCTTCGCTTACGTGGAGCGCAGTATTAGCTAGTAATACCAAGTTCTCTTTCATGTAAAATGGTTTTAGCACGAGCTATATCTTTCCGCACGTCACGGATCCGAGTCGGGTTATCGAGCTGGCCGGTGGCCAATTGAAAACGGAGGTTGAAAAGCTCTTCCTTAAAACCCGCGATTTTTTGTTCGATTTCAGCAGTGGTTAAGTTGCGAAGTTCATTAGCTTTCATTTGCTTCACCACCCAATTCTTCACGTTTCACAAACTTTGTTTTGATTGGCAGTTTGTGAGCGGCAAGCCGCATAGCTTCACGAGCGATTTCCTCGGGTACACCAGCAAGCTCAAACATGATTTTGCCTGGTTTCACAACTGCAACCCATTTTTCAACGTTACCTTTACCGCTACCCATCCGCACTTCAAGAGGCTTTTGAGTGATTGGCTTGTCAGGGAAAATTTTGATCCATACTTTACCGCCCCGTTTGATGTAACGAGTCATCGCAATACGCGCAGCCTCGATTTGGCGGTTCGTAATCCATGTAGGCTCAAGAGCTTGCAGGCCGTATTCACCGAAGTTCAGTTCAGTTCCGCCTTTAGCTTGACCTCTCAAACTACCGCGCTGTTGCTTGCGGTGTTTTACACGTTTAGGTACCAACATGATTAATTGCCTCCTTCCTGGGCAGCTTGTTGTTTCTTAGCCGTAGGAAGAACCTCTCCACGATAGATCCATACTTTTACGCCAAGACGTCCATAGGTCGTATGAGCTTCAGCCGTACCGTAGTCGATGTCAGCACGAAGCGTATGAAGTGGAACAGTTCCTTCACTGTAGCCTTCTGAACGAGCAATCTCAGCACCGCCAAGACGACCGCTGACTGCTGTTTTGATCCCTTTTGCACCGGAACGCATTGTTCTTTGAATCGCTTGTTTCAGCGCACGACGGAAAGAAACACGACGCTCCAATTGTTGTGCGATGCTTTCAGCGACTAGAATCGCGTCAAGATCAGGGTTTTTGATTTCAGAGATATTGATGTGAACTTTTTTGCCGCCTGCGATTTTCGTAATTTGATTACGCAGGTTTTCAACTTCCGAACCGCCTTTACCGATAACCATGCCCGGCTTGGCAGTATGGATCGTTACATTCACACGATTAGCCGCTCTCTCGATTTCGATCCGAGATACCGCGGAGTCTTTCAGTTTATTTTTCAGGTGCTCACGAATTTTCACGTCTTCAAGCAAAAGATCACCGAAATCTTTGCCTGCGTACCATTTGGATTCCCAATCACGGATAATCCCTACTCGTAGTCCGACCGGATTTACTTTTTGGCCCACGCGTTTTCCCTCCTTATTTTTCGGATACCACCAAAGTAATGTGACTGGTGCGTTTGTTGATCCGACTTGCACGTCCCATTGCCCGCGGGCGGAAACGTTTCATTGTAGGACCTTGGTTTACGTACGCTTCCGTAACAACCAATTTATTTACATCCAGAGAATAGTTATGCTCAGCGTTCGCAATTGCCGAATTCAAAAGCTTCTCCACGATCGGGGAAGCCGCCTTTGGCGTGTGGCGGAGAATCGCGATAGCATCGCCAACTTGCTTGCCACGGATCAAATCGATAACCAATTTTGCTTTCCGCGGAGCAATACGGATGGACCTTGCATGTGCTTTAGCTTCCATAGTGTGTTACCTCCTCTCAAACGAAGAACTTATCCCTTAACGTCTCGTTTTCTTATCGTCGTCCGTATGACCTTTATAGGTACGGGTTGGAGCAAACTCGCCGAGTTTATGTCCGACCATATCCTCAGTAACATATACCGGAACATGCTTGCGGCCATCATATACACCGAACGTTTGCCCAATGAATTGCGGGAAAATCGTGGAGCGACGGGACCAAGTTTTGATAACTACCTTTTTGTTCGATGCGCTCGCTTCTTCCACTTTCTTTAGCAGGTAACCATCTACGAATGGCCCCTTTTTCAGACTGCGACTCATGTATTTTTCCTCCCTTCGCCACTTTGAAAATGACTTCATCTCTTTCGGGCATAAGCCGGCTTATGCCAGCTGTTGATATCCTCTATTATCGTGACCAGGAAGTGATCCGCTAGCAGCGGATTACTTCGTGCGGCCGCGAACGATATATTTATCAGAAGCTTTGCCTTTTTTACGCGTTTTGTAACCAAGCGTCGGTTTGCCCCATGGAGAAAGCGGAGACTTACGTCCGATTGGCGCGCGACCTTCACCACCACCGTGTGGGTGATCGTTAGGGTTCATGACGACACCGCGTACGGAAGGACGCTTGCCGAGCCAACGACCGCGACCGGCTTTACCGATCTTGATCAATTCATGGTCTTGGTTACCTACAGATCCAATAGTTGCACGGCAAACTTTAAGGATTTTACGAACTTCGCCTGAAGACAAGCGAACGGATACGTATTTCTCTTCTTTACCGAGCAATTGACCTTCTGTACCCGCAGCACGAACGAGTTGTCCGCCTTTGCCTGGTTGAAGTTCAATGTTGTGGATAACTGTACCTACTGGAATGTTCTCCAAAGGAAGAGCATTACCGATTTTGATGTCAGACCCAGGTCCTGACTCGATCATGTCGCCTACTTTCAGTCCTTTCGGAGCCAAAATGTAGCGTTTCTCGCCGTCAACATAGTGGATCAGAGCGATGTTGGAAGTCCGATTCGGGTCATACTCGATTGTAGCAACGCGACCTGGAATTCCATCTTTATTGCGTTTGAAGTCGATGATACGATAGTTACGTTTATGTCCTCCACCGTGGTGGCGAACCGTAATTTTACCGTGGTTGTTGCGTCCAGCCGTTTTGCTCAGTGGAGCAAGCAACGATTTCTCCGGACGATCCGTAGTAATTTCTTCAAAAGTGGATACAGACATATTCCGTCTAGCCGGAGATGTCGGTTTATACTTTTTAATTGGCACTGTTTTTCCCTCCTTGCTCTAACGTTCTATTATACCGATTCAAAAAATTCAAGCGGTTTGCTGTCAGCTGTCAGCGTAACGAATGCTTTTTTCCATTCAGGAGTATACCCGAAGTGGCGTCCGTAACGTTTCGGCTTACCAGGAACACGCAACGTATTCACATTGCTCACTTTTACATTAAAGATCGCTTCTACAGCTTGTTTGATTTCGGTCTTGTTCGCACGAATGTCTACTTCGAAAACATATTTGTTCTCTCCCATGTAATCAGCCGTACGTTCCGTAATCACTGGACGTTTAATTATATCACGAGGATCCTTCATTACGCGAGCACCTCCTCTACCTTCTGAACTGCTTCTTTCGTAATGATCAGTTTGTCGTGCGTCAGCACGTCAAGAACATTAATGCCGTCAGCTGCAACGAATTTAACACCTGGGATGTTGCGTGCGGACAACGCCACATTATCATCATAGCTAGGAGCTACGATCAATGCTTTGCGATCTACTTTCAGGTTGTTCAGAATCGCTGCAAACTCTTTCGTCTTAGGAGCGTTCAGGCTGAGCGCATCCAGTACGATAATGTCTTGATCGATCACTTTCGAAGAAAGAGCCGATTTGATCGCCAAACGACGAACTTTCTTAGGCAATTTGTACGCATAGCTGCGTGGAGTCGGACCAAACACGATTCCACCGCCAACCCATTGCGGGGAGCGGATCGAACCTTGACGAGCACGACCTGTGCCTTTTTGTTTCCATGGTTTACGGCCGCCTCCGCGTACTTCGGAGCGTCCTTTTACTTTATGAGTACCCAAACGCAGGGAAGCGCGCTGCATAACAACTGCGTCATGAAGAACGTGAACGTTCGGCTCAATACCGAATACCGCGTCATTCAATTCGACTTCGCCCACTTGGCTACCACTGACATTATAAAGTGCTACTTTAGGCATTTCTTGTTCCTCCTTTCTTTAAAGGCGATTATTTTTTAACCGCTTGTTTGATTTTCACTACGCTATTTTTAGGACCTGGAATGGATCCTTTAATCAGCAATACGTTGCGCTCAGCATCCACGCGAACGACTTCAAGATTTTGAATCGTCACTGTTTCACTACCCATATGTCCTGGCAGTTTTTTGCCTTTAGGAACACGGTTGGCTTGGATGGAACCCATGGAACCCGGCCCACGATGGTAACGGGAACCGTGAGACATAGGCCCGCGACTTTGACCCCAGCGTTTGATATTACCTTGGAATCCTTTACCTTTAGAAATACCTGTTACGTCAACAAATTCGCCTTCAGCAAAAATATCAACTTTGACCTCTTGGCCAACTTCATATCCTGCCAAATCAACACCGCGAATTTCACGAACGTAGCGCTTAGGTGCTGTATTCGCCTTTTTAGCATGACCTACTTCAGGTTTGGTAGCTCTGCTTTCTTTCTTATCGGCATAACCGATTTGGATTGCTTCATAACCATCGTTGTCTGCATCTTTCTTCTGCAAAACGATGTTGGACTCAGCCTCGATTACCGTTACAGGAATAACAATTCCCTCCGGGGTAAACACTTGAGTCATTCCGAGTTTTTTCCCTAAGATACCTTTCATGTTGACACCTCTTTTCCTTTCCTAATCGACTTACGATTGATATTACAATTTGATTTCGATATCTACACCGGACGGCAGGTCCAAGCGCATCAAGGCATCCACAGTTTGTGGAGTCGGGTTCACAATGTCGATCAGACGTTTGTGCGTCCGCATTTCGAATTGCTCCCGGGAATCCTTGTACTTGTGTACCGCACGGAGAACAGTAATGATTTGTTTCTCGGTTGGAAGCGGAATCGGTCCGGATACACCAGCACCAGAACGTTTTGCCGTTTCAACGATTTTCTCTGCGGATTGATCAAGAATTCTGTGATCATAAGCTTTCAAACGAATACGAATTTTTTGCTTTGCCATTTTAGTCCCTCCTTCTATCGCCCAATTTATTATCGGACATACTCCGTGAAAATTTTCCAACACCCCTCCCATGGCAAAGGGGCCGGGTGTGTCAGTAACCTCTCACATCATCGCACAGTCACAGAACAACATTCACTATTATATAGAAAAGGTAGATGTAATGCAAGCAAAATATTATACATTTTTCTCGGAATTTTAATGGCACATATATATGGAAGAAACTCGTTTCTTCGGGGCCGTAAAACAACAATTGAGGAATATAAAAACAAATACAGTACATATAACAGCCTGGAGACTCCTGATATAATTTTTTGCTAAGCGCTTACATTATTGATGACCATTTCTTTTCAAATTTCCGAGGAGGTGATCGTACGCAGCTGCTTTCATAGATATATGAAGGCTTGATTCCTAATCTGATATCTGATTTAAATTTAGGAGGGTGAACATGAAAAAGAGTCCGTGTTATTTTTCCTTCTCTTTAGCACTCATTTTGATTTTCTCAATGATTCCACCTGTATTTGGGGCTGCTTCCAAGGATACCTCCGATCATTGGGCTTCCACCCAGATTGATCGCTGGAAATCCCATGGTATCGTGAACGGGTATAAGGATGGCTCTTTCAGACCGAATGAGAAAATAACACGCGCCGAGCTCGTCACTGTTGTAAATAAGCTTTTCGGTTACTCGGCAAGCGGGGATGACAACTTCTCCGATGTGCCCGCTAATGCTTGGTTCACAGCTCAAATGGCCAGCGCCAAAGCTGCAGGTTACTATAAAGGCTTCCCTACTAATTTAGGCCAACCTCAGGCAAGCATCAGCCGGCAGGATGCAGCAGCGCTTCTAGCAAGAGCTTTCATGCTGAATACGAGAGATGCTCCTCCTTCCGCTTCAAAGTTTGCCGACGACTCCTCAATCAGCTCCTATGCGAAAGATGCAATTCAGACCCTTGCTGCAGATCATATCATCTCTGGATATGCTGACGGAACATTTCGTCCGCAACAGGGGGTTACCCGGGCTGAACTCGTAACGTTAATCGATAAGTTGATTGCTGCCTACTATAACGCAGAGGGTGAATATACTGGCGGCCAAATTGCCTCACATGCCATAATCAGCAAACCAGGTGTTACGTTAGAGCGTTCAGTTCTATCTCGTAATCTTTATCTCACCCTAGGCACCCACAATGGTGATGTTCACCTTCATGAGGTTCAGGTAAAAGGAACGACTTTCATTTGGGGAAGGGGCGATAATACAATCACGGCAACCAGCTCTGAACTGGCGGACGTGCAAATAGAGCGGATAGATGGACATGTACGGCTGCTTGCAGCAGGAACGACAACGATTGCTAATCTCACCGTCAACAGTCCAGGAACTATAGAGCTGAGCAAGAACGTAACGATAGACCATCTTATCGTTAATCGTGCGTCGGCAATCATTATTCCGAAGGGCTCTAAAATTAAAAAGCTGACCATCCACTCGGACGGGGCTAATACTTCTATTACGGGAGAGGGCGATATCGAGCAGGTTGATGTTCAAGTAAATGGCGTTACGCTCAACGGCCAGCCGCTTGCGGTCGGTACAGCTAAAATCATTGGGGGCTCCGTAGCTTCCCCTACTCATAAACCAGGCGCAGCAACCAGCGTATCCGGCAGTTCAAGCGGGGGCAGCAATTCCGGGTCTTATCCTGGCACCCATCCCGGAGAAGGCGAGCATTTCCCTATCATTGATTTAGTTGATGCGAAGGCTACAGCCGAAACCCGTTCCCTGTTCGCTTACCTGCAGGATATCCGCGGGAAGCATATCCTCTTCGGCCATCAGCATCCAACGGATGAGGTGCTGTCCACGACCGCACCAGGCGAACCAAAATCCGAAACCTACAGCGCAGTTGGCGATTACCCTGCGATGTTCGGCTGGGATACGCTGAGCCTCGAAGGATACGAGAAGCCGGGCTCCCTCTCTAACACGCCGGTGCAAAATCGCGACAAGCTGGTGGTCTCTATGAAAGAAGCCTATGAAATAGGCGGCGTACTGGCTTTAAGCGCTCATATGCCTAACTTTGTAACCGACGGCGATTTCTATGATACGAGCGGTAATGTAGTGTCACATATTCTGCCTGGGGGTGACAAACACGCGGACTATAATGCCTTCCTGGATCAAATCGCTGATTTTGCACATCATCTCAAGGACGATAACGGCAATCTGATTCCCGTCATTTTCCGCCCGTTCCATGAGCAAAATGGCGGCTGGTTCTGGTGGGGAGCTCCCTATACGACTAAGGAGCAGTATATTGAAATCTATCGTTATACCGTAGAATATCTACGGGATGAAAAAGGCGTACGCAACTTCCTCTATGCTTTCTCTCCAGGGAGTCCGTTCAATAACACGGAGGCTGCCTTCTTAAAGACATATCCGGGCGATGATTACGTCGATATTCTCGGCTTCGACACCTATTACGATGGAACGAACCAGGGCTGGTTCGAAACGGTGATTGATGATGCCAAGCTCATCTCCAAGATCGCCGACGCCCGCGGCAAAGTGGCTGCTTTTACGGAATTTGGATATTCCAACGTCAAACCGACCGGAACAGCGGATTTACAGTTCTTCACCAAGTTAATTGCCGCACTGCAATCCGATCCGGATGCAAGACGTATGGCTTATATGCTGACTTGGGCTAATTTCAATTATGATTCTATTTTTGTTCCTTATCGCAACTCAGCTCAGTATGGCGATCATGAGCTTCTCCCTGATTTCGAGCGATATTACG
This sequence comes from Paenibacillus lentus, assembly GCF_042714055.1. GTDB lineage: Bacteria > Bacillota > Bacilli > Paenibacillales > Paenibacillaceae > Fontibacillus > Fontibacillus lentus_A. Next base: position 69,119 of record NZ_JBHGVC010000016.1, on the reverse strand, counting down.
AAGATCCGTATACGTATTTTAGTCGGGATTTAAGCGGGGTATACGACAAGAAGCTAAGCACGGCAAAAGAAAAACCATTCATGCACATTGTGTCCCCTACGAGTCAGGAGACAGTAAGAACTGAGGCGACGACGATTCGGGCCAAAGTCTTAAATGATCATGTAGAAAAGGTGGCGTATCTTGTTGGCGACTCTACTGTCGAGCATGAGATGACCTTAAACGATAAAGGCTTCTATGCAGCCGAGTGGCAGCCCGCCGCGGAGCTGAACGGCAAAGGTACGACATTAACAGTCAAAACCTATGGCAAGGATCATTCCATCATGTCCGAGACCATTACCGTTTACATCGGTATCCAAGAGAAGGTGTTGAAGCAGTTCACGTTCGACCACGATATTATCGGCGTGGAAAGCAATGGGAACTGGCCCGAAACGATCGATACCCAGTATGAGCATAGTCTGCTTGATAGCGACGGTAAATTGAGAATCAATGTAAACGGCCTAGTGCATACCGATAGCTGGCAGGAGCTTAAAATAGGCTTTCCAGTCATTGCCGAGCAAGTGGCCCTTCAGCATGTGAATCGCGTTTCCTTCGACGTCTGGATTCCGGCATCCGCCGGAGCTCAGAACCCTGCTCAAGCAAGTCTCCGTGCTGCGGTAGAGCTTCCGCCAAGCAGCACTAAATTTGAAACGGACACCGTAACGAACTGGAATGCGCTGGGCAGAACGACGATCAATGGTACAGAGTATATCACTTATAACGCTAAGATCGACTTGACCGATCCCGCTGAAATCGCCAAGGCGGAAGGTTTACAGCTTGCTCTCATTGGCAGTGGACTGGATTATAACGGCCCAATCTATGTGGACAATATCCGCTTGCTCAATGCCTATAAGGGAGAGAGCAACGATCCTGCTCTAGTCGACGATTTTGAGAGCTATAAAGGAAGCAATGACTTACTGCGGGCGGGCTATAGCCCGAATGGAGATTCCAATTCGTTTTCGCTGGATGCTGATCATAAGAATAGCGGTGAATTCGGATTAAAACTCGATTACACCCTTGCAGGCCAGGGCTACACGGGTATTACGAAAAATCTGGGCAGCCGGGATTGGTCGCAGACGGGCAAACTGAAATTCTGGTTAGAACCGGATGGCAGCGGCAAGAAATTGGTTGTTCAGGTTAAGGCAAACGACATCTCTTTTGAGTACTATCCTTCGTTAGCGGATACGACGCCGGGGTGGGTAGAGATTCCGTTTAAGGATTTCACGATTGCTCCTTGGGATTCAGGTAATCAGGGCAAAAAGCTGGATACGGTCAACGCGAAAAAAGTGCAGGCCTTCTCGATCTATGTAAATGCGCTGGATAACGATTCTTATACGAAAGACAATCCATTCAACAGCTCGCTCTATATCGATAGCATTCATGTTATTCCAGGAGATGCTGGAGATATACCGATTGGAGATGGATCGGGCGAGGATCCGGGGAATGGCGAAGGAATCCCGTCAGGCACATTGTATGGATTTGAAAAGGATACCGAGGGATGGATTATCGAAGCTAGCCAGAACTATGCAAATGCCACCACACCCACGGTGACCGCCGATGTCTATGCTGAAGGAGTCAAATCACTGCAAACGAGCTTCAAGCTCGAAGGCGCCTCTTTTGAATTGGCCAAGTACGAAGATCTCGACTTGAGCAGGCTGCAGTCCTTGAATGCAAAAGTTAAGCTTTCCGCCGGCTCTGCCCATGTATATTTGTATGTGAAGACCAGCAATAGCTGGACTTGGCATGACAGCGGCGTTACCCTCGTGGACTCCTCTTCAGCTGACTTCACAACGTTAAGCATCGATCTGTCCCAAGTAGCCCATCCTGACCAAGTTAAATCGGTGGGTTTAAAAATTGAACCAATACTAGGCACAACGGGAACAGCCATATTATATGTGGATGACATTTCTCTTTCTTAAACAACAGAAACAGGCCGTATCAAGCTTGCTTGATTGGCCTGTTTTCAGCTTAATTGAGATGCTACTGGTTACCGACAGTGATAGGTGCTGCCGATCAGCCCAATGACAAAAAACTGCCCTGAAGATCCTAAGACCTTCAGGGCAGCTCTTGATATAAGGTTAAGAAACCTTATTATTTTTGGATGGAAACAACCGCACCGGATCCAACTGTACGTCCGCCTTCACGAATGGAGAAGCGAGTTCCTTCTTCAATCGCGATTGGAGCGATCAGGGATACAGTAACTTCGATGTTGTCGCCAGGCATAACCATTTCAGTACCTTCTGGCAGGTTGATGATACCTGTTACGTCAGTTGTACGGAAATAGAATTGTGGACGGTAACCTGTGAAGAAAGGTTTGTGACGTCCGCCCTCTTCTTTAGTCAATACGTATACTTGAGCAGTGAACTCAGTATGCGGATTAACGGAAGCTGGCTTTGCAAGAACTTGACCGCGCTCGATTTGGGAACGGTCTACACCACGGAGCAATGCACCGATGTTGTCGCCCGCTTCAGCGGAATCAAGCAATTTACGGAACATTTCAACGCCCGTAACAACGGATTTTTTAGTTTCTTCGGAAATACCAACGATTTCAACCTCGTCGCCGACTTTAACAGTACCACGCTCAACGCGGCCTGTAGCAACCGTACCACGACCAGTGATGGAGAATACGTCCTCAACTGGCATCAAGAATGGCTTGTCAACCGGACGCTCTGGAAGTGGAATGTACTCGTCGATGATTTCGAACATTTCGATGATTTTCTTAGCATAGTCGCCATCTGGGTTTTGCAAAGCTTCACGAGCGGAACCACGGATAACTGGAGTGTCATCGCCAGGGAACTCGTATTCGTTAAGCAGGTCGCGAACTTCCATTTCAACCAGTTCAAGAAGCTCTTCGTCCTCAACCATGTCGCATTTGTTCAAGAATACAACGATGTAAGGAACGCCTACGTTACGGGACAACAGGATGTGCTCGCGAGTTTGCGGCATTGGGCCGTCAGCTGCGGATACAACCAGGATAGCGCCGTCCATTTGAGCCGCGCCAGTGATCATGTTTTTAACATAGTCGGCGTGACCTGGGCAGTCAACGTGAGCGTAGTGGCGGTTAGCCGACTCATACTCAACGTGGGAAGTAGAGATAGTGATACCGCGCTCGCGCTCTTCTGGAGCTTTGTCGATTTGGTCGTATGCGATCGCGCTACCTCCACCGTAAGTTTTAGTCAAAACGGTAGTGATTGCTGCAGTCAGCGTAGTTTTACCATGGTCAACGTGACCGATTGTACCGATATTAACGTGCGGTTTTGTACGTTCAAATTTAGCCTTTGCCATTTTAAACAGTTCCTCCTTAAATATGGATTGTTATGTTGGACTGATCGGAGGGGCTTCCATGAAGGAAATCCCTCCGATCAGCAGATACAAAAATTATTCTTCGCCTTTGTGTTTCGATACGATTTCTTCGGAAATGTTCTTAGGAACTTCTTCGTAGTGGGAAAGCTCCATGGAGAACACACCGCGTCCTTGCGTACCGGAACGAAGCGTTGTTGAATATCCGAACATTTCGGAAAGAGGTACTTTGGCACGAATGATTTGCGCGCTACCGCGCGAATCCATACCTTCGATACGTCCGCGACGGGAGTTCAGCATCCCCATAACGTCACCCATGTACTCTTCCGGAACGGTAACTTCAACTTTCATGATTGGCTCAAGGAGAACAGCTTGACATTTGTCCTTAGCTGCTTTCAAAGCCATAGAGCCGGCGATTTTAAACGCCATCTCACTGGAGTCAACATCATGGTATGAACCGTCTACGATTGTGGCTTTAACGTCTACAAGCGGGAAGCCTGCAAGAACACCATTTTTCATAGCTTCTTCAATACCTTGTTGTGCCGGAGCGATATACTCTCTCGGTACAGCACCACCGACGATTTTGCTGTCGAATTGGTTGCCTGAACCTGCTTCCAGCGGTTCGAATTCAACCCAAACGTGACCGTATTGTCCACGACCACCGGATTGACGTACGAACTTACCTTCAACGCGCGCAGGAACCTTGAATGTCTCACGGTATGCAACCTGTGGTTTACCCACGTTGGTTTCAACCTTGAATTCACGACGCATACGCTCGATGATGATATCCAGGTGAAGCTCACCCATACCAGCAAGAATCGTTTGACCCGTTTCTTCGTCTGTATGAGCGCGAAGCGTTGGGTCTTCCTCAGTCAATTTCCCAAGAGCTACACCAAGTTTATCTTGGTCAGCTTTAGTCTTAGGTTCGACTGCGATTTCGATAACCGGATCAGGGAAGTTCATGGACTCCAGAATAACTGGATTCTTCTCATCACACAGTGTATCACCTGTACCCGTATCTTTCAAACCAACAGCAGACGCGATGTCACCGGAGTAAACTTCAGTGATCTCTTGGCGGCTGTTCGCATGCATTTGCAGAATACGGCCGATCCGCTCACGTTTGCCTTTCGTTGCATTCAGCACGTAAGAACCGGATTGAAGAACACCGGAATATACGCGGAAGAACGTCAGCTTACCAACGTAAGGGTCAGTCATAATTTTGAACGCCAATGCCGCAAACGGCTCTTCATCAGAAGAATGACGCTCAACCTCAGTACCGTCTTCAAGATGTCCTACAATGCTCGGTACATCGATCGGAGCTGGCAAGTAATCGATAACAGCATCCAGCATCAGCTGAACACCTTTGTTACGATAAGAAGATCCGCAAATGACCGGGAAGATTTTAACTTCAACAACACCTTTACGAAGTGCTGCTTTAATTTCATCGACACTGATTTCCTCACCTTCGAGGTATTTCATTGTCAACTCTTCATCCAGTTCTGCAACCTTCTCAACCAGCTCAGCGCGAAGCTCCTCTACTTGAGCTTTGTAGTCCTCAGGAATTTCGGTCTCTTCGATGTTTTGGCCCATGTTGTCTTTATAGATGTACGCTTTTTCAGCAACAATGTCGATGATACCGACGAAGTTGTCTTCTGCACCGATCGGCAGTTGGATTGCAACTGCGTTCGCTTGCAGACGCTCGCGCATATCTTTTACAACGTTGAGGTAATCAGCACCGATGATGTCCATTTTGTTGACGTAAGCGATCCGTGGAACGCCGTAGCGATCTGCCTGTCTCCAAACGGTTTCAGACTGAGGCTCAACACCTTCCTTCGCACTGAAAACGCCTACTGCCCCGTCCAATACACGAAGAGAACGTTCGACTTCAACGGTGAAGTCGACGTGTCCCGGGGTATCAATGATATTAACGCGGTGACCTTTCCAAGAAGCGGTTGTAGCGGCAGAAGTAATGGTAATTCCGCGCTCCTGCTCTTGCTCCATCCAGTCCATCGTAGCGGAACCCTCATGGGTTTCACCGATTTTATGCGTACGGCCTGTGTAGAACAAAATCCGTTCCGTTGTCGTTGTCTTACCGGCGTCAATATGCGCCATGATCCCGATATTACGTGTATTCTTCAAGGAGAACTCTCTTGTCATGAAATTTTCTCCCTTCGAATTATAAATTTATAAGATTGATTGAACCGAATCCTACCAGCGGTAGTGTGCGAACGCTTTGTTCGCTTCAGCCATTTTGTGTGTGTCTTCGCGTTTCTTAACGGAAGCACCCGTGTTGTTGGATGCGTCGATAATCTCGGCAGCCAAACGCTCTTCCATCGTTTTCTCTCCGCGGTTGCGGGAGTAGTTTACGAGCCAACGTAGTCCCAGAGCTGTACGTCTCTCTGGTTTTACTTCGATAGGCACTTGGTAGTTGGATCCGCCCACACGACGAGCTTTAACTTCCAATACCGGCATGATGTTCTTGATCGCTGCTTCAAATACTTCCATCGGGTCATTCCCCGTACGCTCTTGAATGATGTTAAATGCGTTATATAGGATGCTTTGAGCAACGCCGCGTTTACCGTCGAGCATAATGCGGTTGATCAAGCGAGTAACAAGCTTGCTGTTATACACCGGATCCGGCAATACGTCTCTTTTGGCAACTGGACCTTTGCGTGGCATAGTTATCCCCCTTTCAGTGTTAGTTCAAACATGTAAAGCTTTAATAGCTAGCTAATTACTTTTTAGCTTTTGGACGTTTCGCGCCGTATTTGGAACGAGCTTGCATACGGTTGTTCACTCCAGCCGTATCCAGCGCTCCGCGAACGATATGATAACGTACCCCCGGAAGGTCTTTGACCCGGCCACCGCGAATCAGCACGACACTGTGCTCTTGCAGGTTATGTCCGATCCCTGGGATATAAGCAGTCACCTCAACACGGTTCGTTAAGCGAACACGCGCGTATTTACGAAGTGCGGAGTTCGGTTTCTTAGGAGTCATAGTTCCTACCCGAGTGCACACCCCACGTTTTTGAGGAGAATTCAATTCAGTAGCTTCGCGTTTGAGTGCGTTAAACCCTCTGTGCAATGCTGGTGATTTGGATTTGTAAACTTTGTCTTGACGACCTTTACGTACCAATTGGTTAATTGTTGGCATGTTGTTGCCACCCCCTTCCTCAGTAATGGATGTTTCTTTATAAACCTTTGTTTTAAGCCCACAGACCCAGGCGGTTCATAAAAGAACAAAGGAAAAGTTTTTGCCGAGAGGATTGCCCTAAATCAGCAAAAACGATTACTTAAGCTATCTCTTTACAATCGCAGCCATCGCTGCTCCCACTTCAATCCCGCAAGCTTTGCCGAGATCGTCCATGGTATCCACATAAGTCAATTTGACTCCATGTTGATTACATAGAGCGATAATCTTCGATGTAAGGCGCGGATCTGCATCTTCAGCCACATAAACTTCTTCGGCACGACCGAGCTCAACCATTCGCATCGTTTGCTTCGTACCGATTTTGACATGAGCGTCCTGTAGCCCTCTATCGTTAGACATCTTGTAGTCCTCCAATTTACAGGGATTCACCGTACTCACGCACTTTGATATATTATCATTTTGCTATAGGCGATGTCAAGCAATTTGTTGAATTATACATAACAGCTCCCAAAACATATATTTAACTAGGCTTATTTCCCATACCGCAAGCGAATTCTTGCTTAGCTAACACCGAATACTTCTTAATAAAATCCGTTTTCGCATCGGTATATCCGTCCCGCTCATGCTTGTATTTCTCTTAAATGACAGCCTATAGAGAAGTGAGTTTGGAAGACATTTTGCTCTCTATAATATAACTTATTCGGAAATCCCCTCTATCTATTGCTTATTCGACTGGATAAACGCATCAGGAGCCTGTTCGATCTCTCCTCATGGCCGACCCATCATATGCCCTCCATCTTCAAAGACAATCCAGGTGCAGCAGGATCTCTTCAAAATCGGACGGAGGTGAAATCGAGGAGCTTTAGAAATCCTTGGGTAAAAAACACCGGCGCAGATCCCTTCAGGTAAAATACCATCTAGGCTGCGCCAGTGCTCTAACAAGATTTATTCAACCGATACCGGCTGCTCGAGGCTTTCCTCGGTAGCTTCAGCATTCTCCGGTTCTTCAAACTGTACGCTCCGATAACGGTTCATACCTGTTCCAGCTGGGATCAGCTTACCGATAATCACGTTCTCTTTCAGGCCAAGCAGTTTATCTACTTTGCCCTTAATAGCGGCATCGGTAAGTACCCGCGTCGTCTCCTGGAAGGAAGCGGCCGACAGGAAGGAATCCGTTTCGAGCGATGCTTTTGTAATCCCTAGGAGGACAGGTTTAGCAACTGCCGGTTCTTGCCCGGACAGGATCGCTTCCTTGTTCGCCATCTCATACTCATAGAGATCGACGAAGGCTCCTGGCAGAAGAGGGGTATCCCCTGCATCTACGATACGGATCTTACGAAGCATTTGCTTGATCATAACCTCGATGTGCTTGTCATTGATCTCAACGCCCTGGTTACGATAAACGCGTTGAACTTCTTGAAGAATATAATTCTGTACGCCACGGATCCCTTTGATGCGCAGGATCTCTTTCGGGTCAATCGAACCGTCTGTCAGCTCGTCGCCCGCTTCGATTTCCTGGCCTTCGCTGACGCGCAGGCGGGAACCGTAGGTCACGGAATATACTTTCGTTTCGGCTTCGCCTTGTACCTCGATTTCGCGACGGTCTTTGGCTTCGCGGATTTCCTTGATTACGCCGTCGATTTCACTGATCGTTGCCTGACCTTTCGGGTTACGGGCCTCGAACAGCTCCTGAATACGCGGCAAACCTTGAGTAATATCGTCTCCGGCAACGCCCCCGGTATGGAACGTACGCATCGTGAGCTGTGTTCCCGGCTCACCGATAGATTGCGCGGCGATGATACCAACTGCCTCACCGATTTCCACATGCTTGCCTGTTGCCAGGTTGCGGCCATAACATTTCTTACAAACGCCATGGCGTGCACGACAGCTCAGTACAGAGCGGATTTGCAGCTTAGTAACGCCAGCATCCACCACTTCATGCGCTTTATCGGAATCGATCAGCTCATTGCGGTGAACGATAATCTCACCTGTCTTAGGATGCTTGATCGTCTCAAAGGAATAACGTCCTTCAATACGGTCGTACAGATCCTCAATAACCTCTTTACCATCTTGGATAACGCCGACGGTAAAGCCTTTATCCGTACCGCAATCCTCCTCGCGAACGATAACGTCCTGTGCAACGTCGACGAGACGACGGGTCAAATAACCGGAGTCAGCGGTTCGCAGCGCGGTATCCGCCAGACCTTTACGGGCACCGTGTGTCGACAGGAAGTACTCGAGAACCGTCAGACCTTCACGGAAGTTCGACTTGATCGGAAGCTCGATGATCCGGCCGGATGGGTTAGCCATCAGACCCCGCATTCCGCCAAGCTGTGTAATCTGGGATTTGTTACCCCGTGCTTTAGAGTCGACCATGAGCATAATGGAGTTGAAGCGATCCATCGATTTCATGAGCACATCGGTAATTTGATCCTTCGATTTAGACCAGATATCGATAACACGGTCGTAACGCTCTTCGTTCGTAATCAGACCGCGGCGGTACTGATTCGTAACAACGCGAACCTTCTCATCCGATTCACGCAGGATTTCTTGCTTGGCGTCCGGAACGACAACGTCCGAGACAGCAATACTTACGCCCGCACGAGTAGAATAGGTGAAGCCGGTTTGCTTGATATTATCGAGAATAACCGACGTTTCCGTCGTATGGTAAATTTCAAAGCAGCGGCCGATGATTTCTCCAAGGTACTCTTTACCGATTCCCCCGGTTTGCGGTATGGCCATAATGCGTTCAGCCACGTTGGCGCCTTTGTCATAAATAAAGTAATGATCCGGCGTTCCTTGGAACAGATTGCTGCGCGAAGGCTCATTAATGTACGGGAAGCTGGCTGGGAAAATTTCGTTGAAAATAATCCGGCCAATGGTCGTCACGAGCAGCGCATTTTGCTGAGCTTCGGTAAATCCTGTTTTGCCAAGCGCTTTAGCCGGAATAGCTACACGCGCATGCAGGGAAACCGTGCCCCGCTGGTATGCGGAGATTGCTTCATGAGTCGAACCGAGAATCATTCCCGTTCCCTTCGCTTCTTTATTGTCCATCGTCAAATAGAAGGAGCCGAGAACCATATCCTGTGAAGGGGTAACAACCGGCTTACCGTCTTTCGGGTTCAGAATGTTGCCAGAGGCAAGCATCAGAATCCGCGCTTCAGCTTGAGCTTCTGCGCTGAGCGGTACGTGCACAGCCATTTGGTCACCGTCAAAGTCCGCATTATAAGCGGTACATACGAGCGGATGCAGACGGATTGCGCGACCTTCGACAAGAATCGGCTCAAACGCCTGAATCCCCAAACGGTGAAGCGTAGGCGCACGGTTAAGCAGAACCGGATGCTCTCTAATGACCTCTTCAAGTACGTCCCATACCTCAGGGCTGACGCGTTCAACTTTGCGTTTCGCGCTCTTGATGTTGTGAGCCAGGCCTTTATTGACCAGTTCCTTCATCACGAACGGTTTAAACAGCTCTAGCGCCATTTCCTTCGGCAGACCGCATTGATACATCTTCAAGTAAGGACCTACGACGATAACGGAACGACCGGAATAGTCAACCCGTTTGCCGAGCAGGTTCTGACGGAAGCGTCCTTGCTTCCCTTTCAGCATATGGCTGAGGGATTTCAGAGGACGGTTACCAGGACCTGTTACCGGACGTCCGCGACGACCGTTGTCAATCAAGGCGTCAACCGCTTCCTGCAGCATACGTTTCTCGTTTTGCACAATAATATCCGGTGCACCGAGATCAAGCAGACGTTTCAAACGGTTGTTGCGGTTAATTACACGACGATATAAGTCGTTCAGGTCAGATGTCGCAAAACGACCGCCATCCAGCTGTACCATCGGACGAAGCTCTGGCGGAATAACCGGAAGCACGTCGAGAATCATCCACTCCGGCTCATTGCCAGAGTTGCGGAAAGCTTCGATCACTTCCAGACGTTTGATCGCACGATTACGGCGTTGGCCTTGAGCCGTGCGCAGCTCTTCTTTCAAAAACTCAAGCTCTTTGTCGATGTCGAGATCCTGGAGCAGTTTCTTAACCGCTTCAGCACCCATGCCGGCTTGGAAGCCGTAGCCATATTTCTCGCGATAGCTGCGGTATTCCTTCTCGGACAGGAGCTGCTTTTTCTCCAGCGGAGTTTCACCTGGATCGGTAACGACATAAGATGCAAAGTAAATAATCTCTTCCAATGAACGAGGCGACATATCGAGCGCCAGACCCATACGGCTTGGAATCCCTTTGAAATACCAGATGTGGGATACCGGGGCAGCCAGCTCAATGTGACCCATACGCTCACGACGAACTTTGGCTCTTGTCACTTCGACGCCGCAGCGATCGCAGACAACGCCTTTATAACGGACACGCTTATACTTACCGCAATGACATTCCCAGTCTTTGGTCGGGCCGAAAATTTTCTCACAGAACAGCCCTTCCTTTTCCGGTTTCAACGTACGGTAGTTGATCGTTTCCGGTTTCTTCACTTCTCCGCGGGACCAAGAACGAATTTTATCTGGGGAAGCAAGCCCAATTTTCATAAACTCGAAGTTGTTGACGTCCAACAAGGAGCATCCCTCCTTAACCAAGTCCTGATTTTAGCATTCTACACAGATCAAAATACACTGAATACGTCCGTCTATTCGATCTATCTGTCTAGGGAAATATCGGCCTCCCAAAGGTAGGCCGATAATCCAGGCAGGCAGCTTCCGCTGCGGTTATCATTATCACACGGCGTCATTTTCGCCAGGTGTTATTCTACGCCGACTTCCGCGCCTTCCAGGTTCAGGCTCAGTTTATCTCCAGCCGCGTCATCTTCATCGTCGATTTCTTTCATCTCGATCTCTTCTTCGTTTTCGGTCAGGATTTTAACATCCATACCCAAGCTTTGAAGTTCTTTGATCAAGACCTTGAACGATTCAGGCACGCCAGGTTCCGGCACGTTCTCGCCTTTGACGATCGATTCATAGGTTTTCACCCGACCGACAACGTCATCGGACTTAACGGTAAGGATTTCTTGAAGCGTGTAAGCTGCGCCATAGGCCTCAAGCGCCCACACTTCCATCTCCCCGAACCGCTGTCCGCCGAACTGGGCTTTACCGCCGAGAGGCTGCTGTGTAACCAGGGAGTAAGGACCCGTGGAGCGAGCATGAATTTTATCGTCAACCATGTGCGCCAGCTTGATCATATGCATGACACCAACGGTTACTTCACGTTCAAATCTTTCACCAGTCCGGCCATCATAGAGAACCGTTTTACCGTTGCGCTGCATACCGGCTTCTTCCATCGTATCGAACACGTCATATTCATTCGCGCCGTCAAATACCGGCGTGGCGACGTGAATTCCAAGATGAAGTGCTGCCATACCAAGGTGGATCTCCAGCACCTGACCGATGTTCATCCGTGAAGGAACCCCAAGCGGATTCAGTACGACTTGAACCGGTGTGCCATCCGGCATGAACGGCATATCTTCCTCTGGCAGAATACGGGCTACGACACCTTTGTTACCGTGACGTCCGGCCATTTTATCGCCTTCGGAGATTTTACGTTTCTGTGCAATGTAAACGCGGACGAGCTGATTCACGCCCGGTGGCAATTCATCGCCATTCTCGCGGGTAAACACCTTCACGTCAACAACGATCCCGTCCGTTCCGTGAGGAACACGCAAGGAGGTGTCGCGGACTTCACGCGCCTTCTCACCGAAGATCGCATGCAGCAAGCGTTCTTCCGCCGTCAGCTCCGTAACACCCTTCGGCGTTACTTTACCGACAAGAATGTCGCCAGCGCTAATCTCTGCACCTACGCGGATAATTCCGCGCTCATCCAGATTGCGAAGCGCTTCTTCCCCTACGTTCGGTATGTCGCGTGTAATTTCTTCTGGCCCAAGCTTCGTATCACGCGCTTCGGACTCATATTCTTCAATGTGGATGGAAGTGTACACATCTTCCTTCACCAGTTTCTCGCTAAGCAAGATCGCATCCTCGTAGTTATAGCCTTCCCAAGTCATGAAGGCAACGACGACGTTGCGGCCGAGCGCCAATTCGCCCATTTCTGTGGACGGCCCGTCAGCCAGGATATCGCCCTTCTTGATGACATCCCCGCGCTTAACGATTGGACGCTGGTTAATACAAGTTCCTTGGTTCGAACGCATAAATTTGTGTAATTTATATTTAACAAGGTCGCCGCGGACTTCCTTCCCGTCCACTTCCTCGACGCGGCGCAGCCAAATTTCATTCGCTGCGGAACGCTCGATAATTCCGTCGTATTTGGACACAATACATACACCGGAATCTTTGGCAGCCTTGTGCTCCATGCCCGTTCCTACTAGAGGAGCTTTAGGAATCAAAAGCGGGACAGCTTGCCGCTGCATGTTCGAGCCCATAAGCGCACGGTTGGAGTCATCGTTCTCCAGGAACGGAATCAATGCGGTAGCTACGGATACAACCTGTTTCGGCGATACGTCCATGTAGTCTACACGGTCGCTCGGCATCGTCAGAATGTTATCCGACTGCTTGTTATAACGGACAATGACGTTCTCGTCCTGGAACGTATTGTCTTCATTAAGAATCGCGTTCGCTTGCGCAATGATGTAGTTATCTTCCTCATCTGCTGTCAAATAAGCGATTTGATCGGTAACTTTCCCGGTCTTCGGATCAACCCAACGATACGGAGCCTCGATGAATCCGTACTCGTTAATACGGGCAAACGTAGATAGGGAGTTGATGAGACCGATATTCGGTCCTTCCGGCGTCTCGATCGGACACATCCGGCCGTAGTGACTGTGGTGAACGTCACGCACTTCAAAGCCCGCGCGCTCACGCGTCAAACCACCCGGTCCAAGAGCAGACAGACGGCGTTTGTGCGTCAGCTCTGCGAGCGGATTCGTCTGGTCCATAAACTGGGACAGCTGGGAGCTTCCGAAAAACTCTTTAATCGATGCGATTACCGGGCGGATATTAATAAGCGCCTGCGGTGTGATGACATTCGCATCCTGAATCGACATTCTCTCGCGAACGACGCGTTCCATCCGGGACAAGCCGATACGGAATTGGTTCTGCAGAAGCTCGCCGACAGAACGCAGACGGCGGTTGCCAAGATGGTCGATATCATCCGTGCTGCCGATGCCGTGCAGCAGGTTCAGGAAATAGCTGATCGACGAAATAATGTCGGCCGGCGTAATGTGCTTGACCGATTTGTCGATATTGCGGTTCGCGATAACCTTTACGACTTTGCCATCCTCAATCGGAGAGAAAATATCAATCGTTTGAAGCGGCACATCGTTCGCATCGAGAACGCCGTTAGCTACATGATAGTTTTTGAAGCCTACGCTTTCTTCCAGATAAGGAAGGATCTCGTCCAACAGACGACGGTCAACCATTTGACCTGCTTCAGCAATAATTTCGCCTGTATTCGTATCAATCAAGCTCTCAGCAAGACGCTGATTGAAAAGGCGGTTTTTGATGTGAAGCTTTTTATTAATTTTGTAACGGCCGACATTGGCCAGGTCATAGCGTTTCGGATCAAAGAAACGAGCCACCAGCAAGCTCTTCGCATTATCAAGCGTCGGCGGTTCACCCGGACGGAGACGTTCATAAATCTCAATCAACGCTTTTTCCGTAGAGTCCGTGTTGTCTTTGTCCAGCGTGTTGCGGATATATTCGTCATTACCCAGCAAATCCAAAATCTCAGCATCTGTACCGAAGCCAAGCGCGCGAAGCAATACGGTTACTGGAATTTTACGAGTACGGTCGATCCGGACATAGATAATGTCCTTCGCATCCATCTCAAGCTCCAGCCATGCACCGCGGTTTGGAATTACTGTAGCGGTATACGTTTTCTTCCCGTTCTTATCGATTTTCGTACTGAAATAGACGCTAGGAGAGCGAACCAACTGGCTGACAATAACCCGTTCCGCACCGTTAATGATAAAGGTGCCGGTTTCCGTCATCAGCGGGAAATCTCCCATAAATACTTCCTGCTCTTTGACTTCGCCGGTTTCTTTGTTAATTAGCCGGACTTTAACCCGAAGCGGAGCCGCATACGTCACATCACGTTCCTTCGCATCGTCAACCGTATACTTCGGTTCACCAAGGCTATAATCGATAAATTCCAACACTAGATTTCCAGTAAAATCCTGAATTGGCGAAATGTCCTGGAACATCTCCCGAAGACCTTCCTCCAAGAACCAATCGTAGGATTTCTGTTGGATTTCGATCAGGTTCGGAACTTCGAGTACCTCGTTAATTCGTGCATAACTTCGCCGAGTGCGTCGACCATATTGAACAAGATGTCCTGCCAACTTTTACTCACCCCTCATGTCTACTCACTTTAAAAAAATACATTGCGAACCCGTGTTTGCACCTATATAATAGGTTCAAGACGGATTACAGCGTGCTGCACAAATAAAGAAAAGCCCTTATCGAATGCTTTCGAAAAAAGAGCACCATTATCCGTGTCGTTTCTGCCTTAAACATCCCCCGTATTCAGTAGATTTGCCTAAAATGTACACATTATACGTTAAAGAACGTGATTTTATTCATTGTGTCGAAAAAAACCTTGACATTTCAGCAAACTAAAGTCACATAGGGCATCCTAATACTGACATTTTATAATAATATCACAACCAATATTACGAGTCAACCTTTTTTTCTTTACGCACTGCCAAGTCTTCATTTAATTGCTCGATACACCCTGTATCCCTTATCCTTCGTCACTTCCTCGACCTCTCGAAACAACGACTCCAGCTTCTGTTTGGCCGACGGCGCTCCCTGCTTCTTCTGAATCACGATCCACAAAGCTCCGCCATCCTGCAGCCGATCATATGCCCCCTCAAAAATGGCATGAACGGTTTCTTTGCCTGCTCGAATGGGCGGGTTAGTTAGAACGACATCGAATTGCCGATCACCTAAGGCAGAGAACAGATCGCTTTCCAGGATCGTAACATTGGCTACCTTGTTGTTGCTAGCATTCTCCTGCGCCAGTTCTACCGCCCGGCGGTTGACGTCGATCATCGTCACGTGACCGCGGCTCGCAAGCCTAGCAGCCGTAAGCCCAATGGGGCCGTAGCCGCATCCGACATCAAGCACCTGCGCTTCTGCTGGAATATCCATCACTTCAATCAGCACCCTGCTTCCATAATCTACGCCACCTTTTGCGAAGACCCCGGCATCACTAACGAAGCGAAATTTCTGTTCACGCAATTGAGTATCCCAGATTTTCCGGTCATGAGCCGTAGAAGGTTGATTGGTATAATAGTGATCTGCCATTTTGGCTACCTCCACATCAATGCTTTTAGCTAGATATCGAACAATCAAAAACTAAGCATAACAGCTGTAAATACTAATGTTTCATTTCTAAATCCGCTTAAACGCTCATTATCTTCAGTCTTGCTCAACAGCCCGCCCGTAATACATAGCAGCATTCCCGCTTACGTTCAGCTTCCCCCCACCTAAAAGACTGACTAAGAAAAGCTTCATCTGCGTCCACTCTATGAATCATCGAACGAGCTAACCACTACAATCCTCGAACAACGAGCCCTATGAAAATATCGAGGCACTTACAAACAACCCCCTTGAACTTGGTTCAAGGGGGTTGTCACAGGAGAACGGCGAACTATTTCAATTCTACAGCTGCGCCTGCTTCTTCCAATTTTGCTTTTACTGCTTCTGCTTCTTCTTTGCCCACTTTTTCTTTCAGTGGTTTTGGAGCGTTGTCAACGAGTTCTTTCGCTTCTTTCAGGCCAAGACCTGTGATTTCGCGAACAACTTTGATAACGTTGATTTTGGATGCGCCTGCGCTAGTCAGAACTACATCAAATTCGGATTGCTCAGCAGCTTCAGCGCCGCCGCCGCCACCGCCAGCAACAACAACTGGAGCTGCTGCAGTTACGCCGAATTCTTCTTCGATTGCTTTAACCAGTTCGTTAAGTTCAAGAACGGACATACCTTTGATTTCTTCTAAAATTGTTTCTTTACTCATGTTGGAACCTCCATTTTATATTCATTATGGTTTAAATTCGTTAACTCACTGCTCGAGAGCCAAGCTTATGCGCTTGCGCTGCCTTCTTCTTTTTCTGCAACGGCTTTGACTGCCAGTGCAAAGTTGCGAACTGGAGCTTGAAGCACGCTGAGGAGCATCGAAAGAAGACCTTCGCGGGAAGGAAGATCCGCGAGCGCTTTGATTTGATCGACGCCAACTACACGGCCTTCGACCACGCCGCCTTTTACTTTAAGTGCATCGTTCTTCTTTGCGAACTCGCTGATGATTTTAGCCGGAGCTACTGCATCATCAGCACTGAACGCGATTGCTGTAGGACCAGTCAATACTTCGTCCAGTTCACTAAGTTCCGCAGCCGCTGTTGCACGGCGAACGAGCGTATTTTTCAGTACTTGGAATTCTACGCCAGCTTCACGAAGCTGTTTACGCAGTTCCGTAACTTGAGTAACGTTAAGTCCACGATAGTCAGCAACAACAGTTGTTGCGCTCTCGCGAAGCTTCGCTGTTACCACGTCAACGGCTTCCTGCTTTGCTTGAATCACTTTTGCGTTTGCCAAACTGTACACCTCCTGATAGATATGCTGGGTACGAGCCAGATCTCTCCGACTTACGTCCCCCTCCGAAGCGAAACTCAACCTCGCTCTAGAAAGACTTTTAAAGAACCTGTCCGGCAAGGATCACCTCGACCGTCATTCGTTCATTAAAAAAGCCTCCGTAGAATCACGAAGGCCTGATGAATCATCATCTGCAGTCATCCTGCAGCATGTTGACGTTCTATCACAACACCTCGGTAGGAAATTAAGCCTTGCGGGGCACCTACTGTCTACGGTAAGCATATTCAAATTTAATTAATAACCAAAACAACTCGTTCAGTATACCAAGGGAACGAACGTATGTCAAACCCTTTCTCACGAAACGTGAGCGGTATTATCTGAATGCAGCTGCATTTACGCGAGCACTTGGTCCCATCGTAGAAGAAACCGCGATGTTCTTCAAGTAAACACCCTTTGCAGCAGCCGGTTTAGCCCGGTTCAATGCGTCAATGAGAGCCTGAAGGTTCTCGTTCAATTGCTCGGCGCTGAAAGACACTTTGCCGATTGGCGCATGAATTTGACCCGCTTTATCCAAACGGTATTCGATTTTACCCGCTTTGATTTCTTGAACCGCTTTAGCTACGTCAAACGTAACTGTGCCGGCTTTAGGGTTAGGCATAAGGCCTTTACCACCGAGCAAGCGTCCCAATTTACCAACTTCACTCATCATGTCTGGTGTCGCTACGCAAACATCGAAGTCGAACCAGCCTTGTTGAATTTTGTTGATCATGTCTTGATCGCCAACGTAGTCCGCTCCAGCAGCTTCCGCTTCCTTCACTTTCTCGCCTTTGGCGAATACCAATACGCGTTGCGTTTTACCCGTGCCGTGAGGCAGGACAACGATACCGCGTACGGCTTGGTCTTGTTTACGAGGGTCTACACCCAAACGAACGGCTACTTCGACAGTTTCGTCGAATTTAGCGCTTGCTGCCTTTTTCACCAGTTCAACGGCTTCTGAAGGCTCATATGTCGCTTCGCTGTCAATCAGCTTAGCAGCTTCAAGGTATTTCTTACCGTGTTTAGCCATGAAAATCTTCCTCCTTTGTGGTGTTAGCGGAAATTCCTCCCACTGATCTCTAAATCACATCGTTTTCCTAAGGCCAACATGTAATTTAGAGGCAACTTCTGTTGCACATGCAACTCCGTTGCTTGCACGCCCCAAGAATTAGTCTTGGATGGCGATACCCATACTGCGAGCAGTACCTTCGACCATACGCATAGCCGCCTCAACAGAAGCTGCGTTCAGGTCTTGCATTTTTTGCTCCGCGATTTGACGAACTGCGTCGCGTTTCACGGTAGCTACTTTTTTCTTATTCGGCTCACCGGAACCTTTCTCAATCTTCGCAGCAACGCGAAGCAGAACGGCAGCTGGTGGAGTCTTAGTGATGAAAGTAAAGGAACGGTCTTCAAACACCGAGATTTCAACCGGAATAATCAAACCTGCTTGATCGGCAGTACGTGCGTTAAACTCTTTACAGAATGCCATGATGTTGACACCTGCTTGACCCAGCGCCGGACCTACCGGAGGTGCAGGATTCGCTTTCCCCGCAGGAATTTGCAGTTTTACCATTTTGATAACTTTTTTTGCCATGTAAAACACCTCCTTGCCCTGATAGTGGTAGACGGGAATTTCTCCCCTCCCACATGAAACCTAAGAAACCTATATTTTCTCCACTTGAGTGTAATCCAGTTCAAGCGGGGTTTCTCGTCCAAACATGTTGACGTGAACCTTCAGCTTGCTCTTGTCGACCAGAATCTCTTCAATGGATCCGACAAAATTAGCAAACGGGCCAACTTTGATACGTACGGATTCTTTGACCTCGAAATCGATGACCGGCTTCGGTTCTTCCATACCCATATGCCGCAATATCTGATCCACTTCTTCAGGAAGCAGCGCAGTTGGTTTGGAACCGGAACCTGTCGAGCCAACGAATCCCGTAACCCCCGGCGTGTTGCGGACAACATACCAAGAATCATCGGTCTGGATCATTTCAACCAAGACATATCCGGGGTAAACTTTACGCATAACGGTCTTCTTCTTACCGTCTTTGTTCACCACTTCTTCTTCCATAGGAACAAGCACGCGGAATATCTTGTCTTCCATGCCCATCGACTCAACGCGTTTCTCCAAATTGGCTTTGACCTTGTTCTCATACCCGGAATAGGTATGTACTACATACCATCTTTTCTCCATATCAAGCCACCTAAGGACCCTTCTTAAATTATCGCTTCGATCACAGCGGAGATGCCGATATCAAGTACCCAAAAATAAATCGCGACTACTACAATTGTACCGAGGACAATCATCGTATAATTGGTCAGCTCTTTACGATTAGGCCAGCGAACCTTTTTAAGCTCAGCCCAGCTTTCAGAGAAAAAAGAGAACAACGATTTGAAACTGCGTTTCATACGCGACTACACCTCCAAAGACTATCTGGTTTCGCGATGAGGAACTTGCTCGTTACAAAACTTGCAAAATTTCTTCATCTCCATGCGGTCGGGGTGGTTACGCTTGTTCTTTGTCGTTGTATAGTTTCTTTGTTTGCAATTCGTACAAGCTAACGTAATAATTACCCGCATGATGTGCACCTCCCGAAGACCTTCATCAAATTGAGAAGTCTCTTAATTGAACCTAAACATCCAAAAAACGCAAATTTAGGCCTACCTAAAACACTTTATCATAAGGCCATATCCATGTCAACGAGACTTCGAGCTTCTCTTTATTTGATTATTAACAGTATAGCACATCATTTTCCAAGATAAACCCTTATCCGCACTTATCATATGAATTGTCTCAACAATTAGTAGTAGGTTGACGCCTTTATGGCTGTCATAAATTTCAAGTCAAGGCCTTTATTCTTTTAAGCCGCTTACTGAGAAAGGCCCGTAAACGTAAAAAGAACGACTATAGTCATAGTCGTCTTTGCACTAGCTATTCTAAATTATGGCACCTGTATATTCCGACATAACCGCTACATCGCTCCGTCACGAACTTCCAAGTATCTTTCCAATTTGCGTTTTACTCGCTGCAGGGCGTTATCGATCGACTTAACATGACGATCTAAATCCACTGCAATTTCCTGATAAGAGCGTCCATCCAAATACAGCATCAACACTTTGCGTTCCAAATCGCTAAGAATTTCCGACATTTTATCTTCCAAACCCACGAATTCTTCCTGGTTAATGATCAATTCTTCCGGATCACATACCTGGGAACCACAAATCACATCCAACAACGTCCGATCCGATTCCTCATCATAGATCGGCTTGTCCAAAGAAACATACGAATTCAGCGGAATGTGCTTCTGCCGCGTTGCCGTCTTGATCGCTGTAATGATCTGCCGCGTTATGCACAACTCGGCGAATGCCTTGAACGATGCAAGCTTATCCCCCCGAAAGTCCCGGATGGCCTTATATAGGCCAATCATCCCTTCCTGGATAATATCCTCCCGGTCAGCGCCAATCAGAAAATAGGATCTGGCCTTTGCACGCACGAAGCTTCGGTACTTGTTAATCAAGTACTCCAGCGCTTCACTGTCGCCTTCGCGGACCGCTTCGACAATGTCTTCGTCACTTTGGATCTCATAGTCAAACCTAACCCACGTCTCGAGATTGACACTCACCACAAATCCCTCCGGCTGCAACGCACGGTGCCCCGTCACTCAATCAAGTAATACGATCAGTATATATGATGGCGCATATCAGCGTCAACTATAAAAGTACCAAAAGATGTAAAGTCGAACTTTGTCAAGGGCATTTGGAAGGATAACGAATAATGTCCGTTCATTCCCTGCGCCAACGCTCAAACATCATCCGTACCTCTGGGCTAAGCTTCGCATCAATACTATTTCGACTCGATTTGGAGCTGCGTTCGGCAATTTTCGATTGAATCTCTCTCTCATTCTCCTCGACCTGGTTCAGCAATTCTCGCGCTGAAACACGGAGTGCTCCTTGTCCAAATATAACATGCTGCTCTACGGTATCGCTCGTCGCGACATAGATTTGCCTGCGCCGGTGCGTTAACTCGCGCACCAGGCGCTCGATGCATTCATCCGCCGTTTCTTTCTCTTTTGTAAAATGAACCTCAACCTGATTCTGGTTGAAGGACTTCCCCAGACCGGGCACCCGATAGGCATCGAATACCACGATTACTTTTCGTCCGGAGAAGGCCTGATGATTGGCCAGCCTTTCCAATAGCCGGTCGCGGGCCTCTTGCATTCCTACCTTGGACAGTGCGGCAAGCTCAGGCCATCCGCCAATCATGTTGTAGCCGTCGACCAGAAGAACGTCGCGCATTTCGCGCATGCCGCTGCTTAACCTTCGGCGCGGCGTTTGCGCAGCACTTCGTACATCATAACGCCCGCCGCGACCGAAGCGTTCAAGGAATTAAGCCGACCCGCCATAGGCAGTTTCAGCAAGACATCGCATTTCTCGCGAACAAGCCGCCCCATTCCTTTATTCTCATTGCCGATCACGATGGCGACAGCCCCGGTAAGCACCTGACCGGCGGCATACATCTCCTGCTGGGCATCCACGTCCGTACCGACAATCCATACCCCGGATTCCTTCAGCAGTTCCATCGTCTGGGCCAAATTGGTTACCCTGGCTACCGGTACGTATTCGACGGCACCTGCCGACGTCTTCGATACCGTAGCTGTTATGGATGCGGATCGGCGTTTAGGGATAATAACCCCGTGAACGCCGGTGCATTCCGCAGTACGCAAAATGGAGCCTAAATTATGAGGATCCTCGATTTCATCCAAAATAAGCAGGAATGGAGGCTCTCCCCGCTCCTCCGCCTTCTGCAGGAGATCCTCGATCTCCACATAAGCATAGGGAGCAACCTGAGCCACGACCCCTTGATGCTGGAGGCCGGGAGCCATCTGATCCAGCTTGCGTTTATCGACAAATTGCACGATAACCCCGTGTTTTTTGGCCTCAGCGATAATCGGCTGGGTCAAATGCTTTTGGGCGCCTTCCGCAACCCATATTTTATTGATCGTCCGTCCGGCACGCATCGCTTCCAGCAGCGAATGCTTCCCGCCGATCCATTCTTGATCGTCCATATGACATCCTCCCGGGGATTTCGGGCAAAAACGCCTCTATTCCCTTGTTGTAATATAATTTCATAGGTTTGCTTTATTCCTGCTCCAGCAGTTCAAAGCCTTGCAAAATAAGTCCCCGGAGACGATCGTGCGCCCCTGTATAGTAAAGGTAGCCGATCAAGCTCTCAAAGGCCGTCGCATGACGGTAATCGAGCACATTCGCATTCTTGGGAACCGTTCCGGATTTGGCGTTCCTTCCTTGCCTTACCACGTCCTGCTCCTGTTCCGTGAGCTGCGGCTCTATAAGCGCAAGCATACGCGCCTGCGCCTTGGCAGAGACAAATTTCGTCGCCTGGATATGAAGATGATGCGGGCGAAGGTTCGGCCGGGCTATCACATGCTGGCGAACGGCGACCTCGAATACAGCGTCGCCAATATAAGCCAGCGCCAGCGGCGGCAGCAGTCTAGCCGGCTTGGATGGCAGCTCGGGAAACCAGAGGGGTGCCGAGACTTCGCCAGGCACCGTCGGCAGCCCGCCTGCTGCCTCTTGGGCTGATTCGGGCTTGGCGACATCCGCGCCCAGAGTCTCTCTAGGAGCCTCCCCCTTGGCTAGCACCTCATCGCCTCCCGTATCGCGCACTTTATCGCACACCTTATCCTTCAGCTCTTCATGCCCGCTCATTTCCGCCGCCATCTCATGCCCTGCGGGGTGTCCTCGAGAATGATGCCTTTGGCGTCAAGAAGATCGCGAATTTCGTCGGCTCGAGCCCAATTCTTGGCTTTGCGTGCTTCATTGCGCTCTGCGATCAATGCTTCTACGTCACCGTCCAGCAAATCCGCTTCTTCCTCTTTGGCTATGCGCAGCACACCGTTCATTTCGGAGAACAGCGCCTGCGCGGCCTCAAGATCAGCCCGGCTGACAATCGGTCGTTGAAGCAAGGAATTCACTTCATTCACCCATTCAAATACCGCGGTGATTGCGTCCGGCGTATTGAAGTCATCCTGCATCTTCGCATGGAACGCCGTCCAAATTTCACGCAGCTTCGCCTCCCATGCCGGGGTCACTTCTTCCGAGCCAGCAGATGCCGTCTGCAAACGATGGCGCAAATTGCTCACGGTGTTCGCAATGCGCTCCACGCTCCGCTCCGCCTGCTCCATAATTTTCTCCGAGAAGTTAAGCGGATTCCGATAATGCGTAGATAGCATGAAATAACGAATGGCCTCACATTTGTATTCGGCACGAAGATCCTTCACAAGGACGCCGTTGCCGAGCGACTTCGACATTTTTTCGCCGTCTATATTAATATAACCATTATGCATCCAATACCTTGCAAGCGGCTTGCCCGTTGCCGCCTCGGATTGGGCGATCTCGCATTCGTGATGCGGGAATTGCAGATCCTGCCCCCCGCCGTGAATATCCAGTGTATCGCCGAGCAGCTGACGGGACATCGCCGAGCATTCGATATGCCAGCCTGGTCTGCCTTCGCCCCAAGGACTTGCCCAGTGAATTTCCCCCGGCTTGGCCGCCTTCCAAAGCACGAAATCCTCCGGGCTCTCCTTGCGCTCATCGACGTCAATCCGAATGCCGAATTGCAGCTCCGAAATATTCTGGCCGGACAGCTTGCCGTAATCCTGGAACTTTTTCGTCCGGAAGAAGACGTCTCCTCCGCTGGCGTATGCGAAGCCCTTTTGCTCCAAATCCTTGATAAAATCAATAATGATCTCCATGCTGTCCGTCACGCGCGGATTGGCCGTTGCTCGAGGTATATTCAGCCCATCCAAATCCTCGTAATACGCTTTGATAAACATTTCGGCTACTTCAGGCACCGTCGTGTTCATTTCTTCGGCTTTGCGAATCAGCTTATCATCGACATCCGTAAAGTTGACTACATAGTTGACCTCATATTGCTGATTCTCCAAGTAGCTTCTTACGATGTCAAAGAAGATCATCGGGCGCGCGTTCCCAATATGGATATAACCATATACGGTTGGACCGCACACGTAGATGTTGGCCTTTCCCGGCTTCTGGCTCACAAAGGTCTCCTTCATCCGGGTTAATGTGTTATATATTTGCAGTCCCATACTCACATTCCTTTCGCCACTATTGTTGATGTTATGATTTGCTCTCTGTCACCTGCTCCTGACGCTGCTGCCTCAGCTCGGCAATTTCAGACTGCAGCCGCTCGATCTCAGCCTGCAGCGCCTTCATCGAATCGATCACCGGATCCGGAAGCTGATGGCTAAGCCGGTCAAGCGGCTTCCCGCGAAGCCGTACCACTTTGCCGGGGATTCCGACCACCGTGCTTTCCGGCGGCACTTCCTTCAGTACAACGGAATTGGCCCCGATATTCGATTGATCTCCGATTTTAAATGAACCGAGAATTTTGGCTCCAGAACCAATGACGACATTATTCCCTATGGTCGGATGGCGCTTGCCCTTCTCCTTGCCGCTTCCGCCCAGGGTAACTCCTTGATAGATAACCACATCATCCCCGATTTCGCAAGTTTCCCCAATGACTACGCCCATACCGTGGTCAATGAACAGCCGGTTGCCGATCCGCGCCCCTGGATGAATTTCGATTCCTGTAAAAAAGCGGCTGGTTTGGGATATGACTCTTGCGATCGTGAACCACCGCCGACGATAGAAAGCATGCGCCATCCGGTGGCTCCATATGGCATGCAGCCCGGAATAGGTGAAGATTACCTCGAACCAGCTTCTCGCAGCCGGGTCGTTATCAAAAACGGCTTGAATATCTGATTTCATCCTTTTGAACATCATGCTTCCCTCTTTTCTCTCCCGGTCTTTCGTACTGCTCTCTTTTCTTGCGATATACGGATACGAGCCCCCAATATTTAAATAAAATAAAGGCGTCCCTGCAGCCTTAGCTGCAGAGACGCCTTAAGCGCGGTTCCACTCTGCTTCGGACGGAAATAAGACACCTTTGCCAATCACAGGCATAACGCTCTATCCATCCCTCATGGCGTCCTTAACGGGGACGATGCGGTAAAGTCTACCTGCACATGTCGCGCTCAACTTCACTGCTCCCGGGTGCATTTCCGCGCATGTATTGAGATAACTTCCACCCCGGTGCCGCCGTCGGCTCCTCGGTTATCCTCTCTGGACAATACAATTGTCTACGTACTTCTCCCGATCTATGCATTTCAAGCTATAGGGGTATTCAAAAAGACACCTTTGGATCACGATGTAGTCCTAGCAGTAATTCGACATCGAATCTTGAATTCAC
Organism: Paenibacillus lentus; assembly: GCF_042714055.1. Classification (GTDB taxonomy): domain Bacteria; phylum Bacillota; class Bacilli; order Paenibacillales; family Paenibacillaceae; genus Fontibacillus; species Fontibacillus lentus_A. The sequence goes on along the minus strand of NZ_JBHGVC010000016.1, from coordinate 43,758 downwards.
TCATCTGTCTTTATATTACCCGAAAGACGCCAAAACTGACAACATTTGATTTAAACTCCCAAATCAGGCTTGTTTTGCAAGCCCAGCCTAAGCGCCGCGGATTTGCGCCTTGAGCCGGTCGATCGTGCGATCCTGGCCGAGCAAATAAATCGTCTGATTCAAATCGCGGCCATGCGTCTGACCCGTTAGGGCGACACGGATTGGCATAAACAGATTTTTGCCCTTATGTCCGGTCTCTTTCTGCACCTCTTTGATCAGTGCAGCAATATTCTCCGCTGTATAATCAGCCAGTGCCTCTACCTTTGCGAGAAAAGCGCTGAGCACTTCCGGCACTTGCTCCCCGGACAGGACAGCAGCCGCGTCAGCGTCCAACTCCAAATGCGTACGGAAGAAAAGATCCGACAGCTCCACAATATCCGAGGCTGCGGTCATTTGCTCCTGGTACAGGGCAACGAGAGCCTTAGCCCAGGCCTCCTGCTCCGGCGACAGCTCAGCAGGCAGGCGCGAAGCCTTCTGCAGATGCGGAATTGCCAGCCGGGCAATGTAGTCAGGATCGGCGTTCTTGATGTAATGATTGTTCAGGTGGGCCAGTTTGTTCTTATCAAATACGGCCGGGCTGCGAGACAGCCGCTTCGTATCAAAGATCGAAATTAATTCCTCTTTGGAGAAGATCTCTTCCTCCCCCTCAGGCGACCAACCAAGCAGCGTAATAAAGTTGAACATCGCTTCAGGCAAGTAGCCCAGATTATCATACTGCTCGATGAATTGAATGACCGATTCGTCGCGCTTGCTCAGCTTCTTGTGATTCTCGCCGACGATCAATGTCATATGGCCGAACACCGGCGGCTCCCAGCCAAACGCCTCATAAATCATTAATTGGCGAGGGGTATTGGATACGTGATCCTCCCCGCGGAGCACGTGACTAATCTTCATCAAGTGGTCATCAAGCACCACCGCAAAGTTGTAGGTAGGGATGCCGTCTTTTTTCACGATGACAAAATCGCCGCTCGTCTCGGATTGGAACGTAATCTGCCCTTTGACCAGATCATCGAACGTATACGTGCGGCCCTCCGGCACGCGGAAACGGATGCTTGCCTGACGCCCCTCAGCTTCAAAGGCCGCACACTGCTCCGGCGTCAAGTCCCGATGCTTCCCGGAATAACGAGGTGTCTCCCCGCGGGCAATCTGCTCCTCGCGTTCCTGCTCAAGCTCCTCTTCCGTGCAATAACAGCGGTAGGCCAGCCCCTTGTCAAGGAGCTCCTCCCAATATTTGCGGTATAGCCCCAGCCGCTCGGTCTGGCGATACGGGCCGTAGTCTCCGCCAACGTCGATGCTCTCGTCCCAATCGATGCCGAGCCACTTCAAATAAGTCAGCTGATTCTCTTCCCCGCCGGCGACATTCCGCTTCACATCGGTATCCTCGATCCGAATAATCAGCTTGCCACTGTGATGTCTCGCAAATAAATAATTGAACAGCGCGGTTCTCGCATTGCCGATATGTAAATGCCCTGTAGGACTTGGAGCATAGCGCACACGAACCTCCGTCATAATTAATCCCCTCCTGGAATGAATAAGCAAATCCAATCTTCAAAAATGATTTTAAGATGATAGCATATCTTTACTCAGGCACACAACACACAAGGCGGTAATTCCTTCTCCCCGCCCATTGAATCCAAGCTGCTCTGTCGTGCTTGCCTTAACGTTCACCAGCTCCGGCTCCGCTTGCAGTGCCCCGGCAATAACCTCGACCATTTGCGGAATGTAAGGCGCCATCTTGGGGCGCTGGGCGATAATAGTCGCATCCAGATTGCCGAGACGGTAGTCGCGCTCTACAGCCATAGCCCATACCTGCTGAAGAAGCTTCAAGCTATCCGCGTCCTTGAAGGCCGGATCCGTATCGGGAAAATGTCTGCCGATATCTCCGAGCCCCAGTGCGCCCAGCACCGCGTCAGTTACCGCATGCAGCAGCACGTCCGCATCGGAATGTCCAAGAAGTCCCTTCTCAAAAGGAATTGTAACCCCCCCGATAATGCACGGTCTGTCTTCGACGAGCTGGTGCACGTCAAACCCTTGTCCAATTCTAATCATGCGTTATTTTCTCCCCCTAGCTTCCTTCTGTGCACGGATAAACTCGGCGTAGTCCAAATCATCCGGCGTCGTAATTTTAAGGTTGCCGTATGCCCCCTCTACGACGCGAACCGAAACTCCCAGCCGCTCCACGAGCATCGAGTCGTCCGTACCTACAAACCCGTCCCTCTCTGCCTGAACATGAGCCTCCAAAAGATCCGAACGGCGAAAAGCTTGCGGTGTCTGAATGGCCCACAGACTGCGGCGATCCGGCGTAGCGGTCACCCAGCCCTGCTCGTCCACCTGTTTGACGGTATCCTTCACCGGAACAGCCAGCACGGATGCTCCATGCGCCACAGCCGCTTCATAACAGGCAGTCACCTGCTCTTGCGTGACAAAAGGGCGGACGCCGTCATGCACCAGTACCCAAGCTGAGCTCATTTGAAGCAGCCCTTGGTATACGGAGTGCTGACGCTCGGCGCCGCCCGGAATGATTTTGATTTGAGTTGTGATGCCGTATTCATCGATCCACGCTTTGGCTCGCTCCACATCCTGCTCACCGGTGACCAGTACGATCTCGGTAATCAAAGGATGGCGGTCAAACACCTCTAGCGTGTGAATGACGATCGGCTTGTCCTGCAGCATGAGATACTGCTTGCTTTCCTTCGTACCCATGCGCGTACCGCGGCCAGCCGCCACAATGACAGCACCGACACTGTTCGTTTGTACCACCATGTTTCCCTGCCTCATCCGTTAGAATTGCGTGTTCTCCTAAACCTAGATGAAAGATAAAATACTGACCATCATAAAGGATTAGAAGCTTGACGCAGCTACTCCCATCATAACGCTTTTACTGGGCTTTTTCCAACAGTTTCGGTTTGGCGAAGATCATCCGGCCAGCTGAAGTCTGGAGCACACTCGTTACAAGCACCTCGGTAATTGTGCCGATATAATCCCGGCCTCCTTCGACGACGATCATGGTGCCATCATCCAAATAGGCGACTCCCTGACCATGCTCCTTGCCGTCCTTGATCACCTGAACCATAATTTCTTCCCCTGGCAGCACGACCGGCTTAACGGCGTTTGCTAAATCATTAATATTGAGCACGGACACGCCTTGCAGCTCACATACCTTGTTCAAGTTAAAGTCATTCGTGACTACCTTGCCCTGCAGTACCTTAGCCAGCTTAACCAGCTTGCTGTCCACCTCGGATATCTCCTCGAAATCACCTTCGTAGATCATGACTTTGACATCGAGCTCTTTTTGGATTTTATTCAAAATATCCAGTCCGCGCCGCCCCCGATTGCGTTTGAGCAAATCCGACGAATCGGCGATATGCTGCAGCTCCTCCAGCACGAATTCGGGAATGACGATCGTTCCTTCGATAAAACCTGTCTTGCAAATGTCGGCGATCCGTCCATCGATAATGACGCTCGTGTCAAGAATTTTATGCTCCTCGAGCTTCCGTTCTTCCCCCTGTCCGCCGTTGCCCCATTTTCCCGATTTCCAGAATGAGGACAGCTCTTCCTTCTTTGCGAGACCAACTCTCAGCCCCATATAGCCTAACAATGCCGATATCGCGAACTGTGCAAAGCTCTCCATAGAACCCAGCAGGGACAAGACAGGGTAGACCATTAAAGAAAGTAGTAGTCCTGCAGTTAATCCGGCCGCACCGGCCGTCATTTCACTCATCGGTATTTCTGTAATCACTTCGATCCACCGTCTAATTTTTGCAGATACGATATCCGCAACAAGGGAGAACATGAATACGCACAAAATAGCCCCCACAGCCGCCAACAGCAAATGCGACATCAGAGGATTCATCCCGCTAAACCAAGTACGCAGCGGCTCTGGAAATAAGCCGATCAGCCCGTCCATCGTATACCCGAGCCACGCTCCGCTCAATGCGGACACGACCATTAACCATCTTTTTACCATGTCCCTCTTCACCTCCAAATAAAGTCTGTTCTTTATCCAGTATGATCCAATTTATGGAGGCGTAATCTTCGGATGGGGAACTTTTTTTTCACGATAAAAATACAGCAATTTCTTCAAAGCTTATTTTTCTGCTCAAATTATCCAATGATTGCACTTTCTTTTTGGGGCTGCTTGACCATAATCAATAGCAAATTCACAACCACCTCACGAATGAAAAATGCTGCAATCCCCACCATTATGCGAATTCCGGCTTGATATCAGGGGAAAATGTGGCATATAATGAACTCAATTCATAATAATTTGAGGTGGATGGAAAAATGAGCGCTCAAAGCCTTCAATCTTTTCAAGAACAAGTTTCCGATTTGTTACTCCGTCACCGCAGTTTACTCGACGTCCTGTCCAAGATGGGACAAACCAACGCGTCCGTCGTCCGCTCTGTCACCAAGTCTGTGACTGAATGCGGTTGCATTGAGCTTCACGCCACGAAACAACAATTCGAACCCGGTACAGATTTGCTGCAAGCAAAGGAAACACTCCGCAAGCATGTTCATGGAGAGCTGTGCGAGAACTGCCGGGACGCGATCACCAATGAATTAGGTCGTAATCTCTTCTATATGTCAGCGCTCTGTAATTTGCTTGAGATCGACATGGATGAAGTCGTCAAACGCGAATCACAGAAGTGCTCTACTTTGGGATTGTTTAATCTGTCATAAACGGGGATTTCGCACTCTCCCTAGCCCTCCCTGCCTAGGGAGGGCCCCAAGGGCTGTGCCCTCTGGATTCCCCAAATAGGAATAACCTTGGAGGCGTGAAATTCCTGCATGCTGTTCCCTTGCGGGCTGCGCTTAGGTTGTGCGTAGGGACGTTTTCCCCCTTGGGTACGTCTAACATTTGGAGCACCCGGGCTGGCTGGAAACATGCTTGCAGAGTGCTTCTACTTTTGGTGCACCCGGGAAGCTATGTGCGTGATCTCATATCTAAAAAAGCATGAACGCCGTATTATGGGCATTCATGCTTTTTAATTTTTCTTTTTGAAACTTTATGATTTGCATCAACGGTTGTGGTAAGCCTCTTCTGCTTCATCCTCATCTGTTTGCTTGCTCCGGCGGAGCAGTCTGTCGATGTTCTGCTTAAGTCCATATGCGGCATAGAGGACTAACGGGATAAAGATAAGTTTGGATAATTCCTCCGGAAAAAGAACCGCGACAATGACCGCAAATAGGATAACGAACGGCGCCAAAATAATTCCCTTCTTAGGAAGACCGATCTTCTTAAAATTCGGATACTTTACAGAGCTGATCATCAAGTACGAAACGAGAAGAATACCGCAGATGAAGTAGGGTGCCGTGATATTTTTATGGAACAAGGATAAGGTCGCAATGACTCCGCCCGCAGCGGGGATCGGCAAGCCGATGAAATATCCGGGTATTCCCTTCCGTACATTAAAACGGGCCAATCTGAGTGCTCCGCACATCGGGAAGATAGCCGTTACCGCCCAAGCGATGCCGGGATGTATGCCGCTAAAAGCAATCGAATACATCAAAAGTGCAGGGGCTACGCCAAATGAAATGATATCCGACAATGAGTCGAGCTCCTTGCCAAATTCACTTTGGGCATTAAGCGCCCTTGCAACACGTCCATCCAAGCCATCGAGCAGCATCGCGACAATGACCATGATCGCGGACATGCTGTATTTCCCGTCAAATGCAAATATAATGGCCAGCATCCCGAGAAATAAATTCCCCAGGGTAAATACATTTGGAAGTGATTTTGTGATCATCTCTTCACCTCGTATAAATTTCCGATAATCCTGTTATCGGATCATGAACCAAATTACTTTAACTCCCCAGCCCGGTTAGGGCTTCCTTTAGATTTGTCTATCGATAAAAGCTTGCTCCTGCAGGCGTTTCAGGCCTTCTTTAATCGTTCTGGCTCTGACTTCCCCGATGCCGTCTACTTCGTCCAGCTCGTCGATCGTCGCCATCAGCACCCCTGGAAGCTGCCGGAAACGCTCAACCAGATTATGGATAATGACGTTAGGCAAGCGCGGAATTTTGTTCAACACACGGTAGCCGCGCGGAGACACTAAATCTTCGGACATTGCTGCAGAGGCTGGATAGCCGAGCAGCCTTGTGATGTGGCTCATTTCGAGAAGCTCATCGTCACTGGACCGCTTCAATCCAAGGATAATTTCGCGAATGGCTTCATCGTTATCTTCCTTGGCATAGTCTTTGTATAAAAGCCACGCCTCTTCCTCCATATTGCTAACCAGTTCTTCCATTTGCATACTAATCAAGCGGCCCTCTGAGCCAAGCTCGTTAATGAATCGCTTGATCTCCATCTTGATCCGAATGACCATTTCGACGCGCTGGATGACATTAACGACCTCAGGCACCGTTACCAGCTCTTCAAACTCGGAAGCCGTCAAATTGGTTAGGGCCTGATTCAGAACGGCCCTGTATTTTTCCAGCGTCTGGATCGCCTGGTTCGCTTTCGTCAGGATAACTCCGATTTCCTTGAGGGAATAGCGGAGGGCGCCTTGATATAATGTAATGATATTACGGCGCTGGGAGATCGATACGACGAGCTTGCCCGTCTGCTTCGCTACGCGTTCCGCCGTCCGGTGACGGATCCCGGTTTCCGACGAGGAAATCGAGGAATCGGGAATAAGCTGCGTGTTCGCATACAAAATTCGCTTCAAGTCCTCGCTCATAATGATGGCCCCGTCCATCTTCGCCAGCTCATATAAATAGTTCGGTGAGAAATCGCAGTTAATGGAGAAGCCCCCTTCAACGACTTCCATGACTTCCGGGCTGTACCCCACTACGATCAAGCCACCTGTTTTTGCCCGGAGCACATTCTCTAGTCCGTCGCGAAAAGCGGTGCCGGGCGCAACGAGCCTGAGCAAATCATTCATTTTCTCCGCATGGGTATTTTCTTTCATCGAATTAATGCCCCCTAATCTAACGCAACAGCTAGCGCATCTGCAACAGTATTTACACCAATCAATTGGATTCCCGCGGGACTCTGCCAGCCCTTCATGCTTTTCTCGGGCAGAATAACGCGTTTGAAGCCCAGCTTTGCGGCTTCCCTTACCCTTTGCTCCGCCCGGGAGACGGCTCGAACTTCCCCGGTGAGCCCTACCTCACCGAAAATGACATCATCCGGCTTGGTTGGGACATCGCGAAAACTGGAGGCAATGCTTACGGCGATCGCTAAATCGACAGCTGGCTCATCGAGCTTCACACCGCCAGCCAGGTTAACGTACGCGTCCTGGTTTTGCAGGAACATCCCCATCCGCTTCTCCAACACCGCGATAATCAGTCCCATCCGGTGATGGTCAACCCCTGTAGCCATCCTTCGCGGCGATGGGAAATGCGTCGAGGCAATCAGAGCCTGCAGCTCCACCAGCATCGGACGAGTACCTTCCATGCTCGCTACTACGGTAGAGCCTGCAACGCCAAGCGGCCGTTCGGAGAGAAACAGCTCCGAAGGATTGGTGACTTCCGTCAGGCCGGATTCATTCATTTCGAATATGCCGATTTCGTTCGTGGAGCCAAAACGGTTCTTCACCGCCCGCAGCAGGCGATAAGAATGATGTCTCTCTCCTTCAAAGTACAGCACGCAATCCACCATATGCTCTAACAGGCGAGGCCCGGCAATGGCTCCTTCCTTCGTCACATGCCCGACCAGTACAGTGGCAATGCCCTGCCCTTTAGCAATGCGCATGAAGCGTGCCGTACATTCGCGAACCTGAGATACGCTCCCCGGCGCACTGGTTACTTCCGGCAGGTATACGGTTTGAATCGAGTCGATGACGAGGAAATTCGGCTTCAACTCATCGATCGCCGCTTCGATGGACTCCATATCGCTCTCACAGAGCACATACAGCTCCTGCGACAAGGCGCCAAGCCTTTCCGCTCTTAGCTTCGTCTGACGGATCGATTCCTCTCCGGATATATACAGGACTTTCAGCCCGGCTTTAGCCATCTCGTGCGACGTTTGAAGCAGCAGCGTCGATTTACCAATCCCCGGGTCGCCGCCGACCAGGACGAGTGAGCCAGGGACAACTCCGCCCCCGAGAACACGGTTAAGCTCTCCGATTCCGGTGACGATGCGAGGTTCCTTGCCGCTCTCTATATTTATGATGGGGAGCGGCTTTTCTTTCGTATGAAATAGACCAGAGGACATGCCCTGCGTCTTTACGACTTTCTCCGTTTCTTCGACCATAGAGTTCCATGAACCGCACCCTGGACATTTCCCGTACCATTTCGGCGATTCATATCCGCACTCCGTGCAAAAAAACTTCGTTTTTACTTTAACCATTTCTCTCTCCTTAAAATATCTGCAAAATTTAACAAACCTTGCAGCCCAAACCACTAAGGGTAACACTCAAAGTTTACCATTGTTTCAGATTTAACGTAAAGGTTTTTCGGGCGGTTTGCGTAAATATGGGAATAATAACGAAAAGACAGCTTGAGAAACATCAGTTTCCCAAGCTGTCTAGCATATTCATAAGCATGATTGACGATTGACATGCCTATTCAATATATTATTTGGCGCTTTTAGAAAAAGCCCCCGACTTCTTCACGGACAAGCCGCCATTCTCGACATCAATCGTTAGCGAGTCGCCTTTCTTGACGTTCCCAGTCAAGAGCTCTTCGGATAAGCGATCCTCGATATGCTTCTGAATGGCCCGGCGAAGCGGACGCGCCCCATAAGCCGGATCGAAGCCCTCTTTGGCGAGGAACTCCTTCGCCTGATCCGTCAAGACGAAGTCCACATCGAATTCATGCAGCCGTTTACGCAGCTCTTCGGCCATCAGGGTAACGATTTCGCCGATATGCGTTTGCTCCAGTGAATGGAAGACGATGATTTCGTCGATCCGGTTGAGGAATTCCGGACGGAAGCTCTTCTTGAGCTCTTCCATCACTTTGCCCTTCATGTTGTCATAATCCGCGCCGGAGTCTTCTACGGCAGTGAATCCAAGCCGCGTATTGCGTTTAATCGCCTCGGCCCCGACGTTCGAGGTAAGGATGATTAATGTATTGCGGAAGTCCACTACGCGCCCCTTGGAATCTGTCAATCGACCATCCTCAAGCACCTGCAGCAGGATATTGAACACTTCTGGGTGGGCCTTCTCTATTTCATCCAAAAGAACGACGGAGTAAGGTTTGCGGCGGACTTTCTCCGTGAGTTGTCCCCCTTCTTCGTAACCTACATATCCTGGAGGCGCACCTACGAGACGAGCGGTGGAGTGCTTCTCCATATACTCCGACATGTCGATCCGAATAACGGCATTCTCATCACCGAACATCGCTTCGGCGAGCGCGCGCGCCAGCTCCGTTTTACCGACCCCTGTAGGGCCTAGGAAGATAAAGGAGCCCATCGGACGCTTCGGATCCTTCAATCCGGCACGTGCCCGGCGAATCGCTCGGCTGACCGCCTTCACCGCTTCGTCCTGCCCAATGACGCGTTCATGCAGAATTTGCTCCATATTGAGCAATCTTTCCGTCTCTTCTTCCTTCAGCTTGCTTACCGGAATGCCGGTCCAGCTGGCTACAACCTGTGCGATATCCTCCGGCGTTACCTCGGAATCCGTGCGGCCTTGCTTCTCTTTCCATTGGTTCTTCGTTACATCCAGCTCTTCGCGGATTTTCTGTTCCGTATCGCGCAGCGCCGCAGCTTTCTCGAATTCCTGGCTTTGCACGGCTGCGTCCTTCTCTTTGCGAATATCTTCAAGACGGTTCTCCAGCTGCTTCAAGTTAGGCGGTACCGTGTAAGAATTGAGCCTTACCTTCGAACCGGCCTCATCGATCAAGTCGATGGCTTTATCCGGCAGGAACCGATCCTGAATATACCGATCAGACAGCTTAACCGCCTGTTCAATCGCCTCGTCGGTAATTTTCACACGGTGATGGGCCTCATAACGATCGCGAAGTCCGTGCAAAATTTGAATCGCTTCATCTACGGACGGCTGATCGACCGTAATCGGCTGGAACCGGCGCTCAAGCGCAGCATCCTTCTCGATGTACTTACGATACTCATCCAATGTCGTCGCCCCGATGCATTGCAGCTCACCGCGGGCAAGCGCCGGCTTCAGGATGTTGGAGGCATCAATGGCGCCTTCCGCTCCGCCTGCGCCGATCAAAGTGTGCAGCTCGTCAATAAACAGGATGATATTCCCGGCTTGGCGGATTTCGTCCATAATTTTCTTCAAACGGTCTTCAAATTCACCGCGATATTTGGTGCCTGCTACGACAGAGCCCATATCGAGCGTCATTACTCTTTTATCGCGCAGGGTCTCAGGGATTTCGTTATTAATGATTTTCTGGGCCAAGCCCTCGGCTATTGCAGTCTTACCGACACCAGGCTCACCGATCAGCACCGGATTGTTCTTCGTCCGGCGGCTGAGTACCTGAATGACTCGTTCGATTTCTTTGCTTCTGCCGATAACCGGGTCAAGGTTGCTCTCTTTGGCCGACTCCGTCAAATCGCGAGCCAAGCTGTCTAGCGTTGGCGTATTTACATTGGCCGGAGTACCATGATGGCTGGATACCGCCTCGCTGCTACCAAGCAGCTGCAGCACTTGCTGGCGGGCTTTGTTCAGGCTGATGCCCAAATTGTTCAGCACACGTGCAGCGACGCCCTCACCCTCGCGAATCAGGCCGAGCAGAATGTGCTCTGTACCTACATAGGTATGGCCTAGCTTACGCGCCTCATCCATGGATAGTTCAATGACCTTCTTGGCTCTCGGTGTATATGCAATATTCGCTGGCTGCTCTTGGCCGCGTCCGATTAAAGTCTCTACTTCATCCTGAATTTTCTCCAGACCGAGTCCGAGACCGATTAAAGCTTTAGCTGCGATTCCTTCACCCTCACGAATCAATCCAAGCAAAATATGCTCTGTTCCAATATTGTTATGCCCAAGCCGTACGGCTTCTTCTTGGGCAAGTGCCAATACCTTCTGGGCACGCTCCGTAAATCTTCCAAACATCATACTCCTACACCTCCATGAATGTTGTTTCTTATTTACCCAATTTCTCCCGGATCAGCTTAGCGCGATACATATCGCGTTCGCCCGGAGACATGCTGACCTGAAATTTTTTCTGTAAAAAACCAGGCTGGGTCATGACATTCAATTCATTCAGTACCTGTACAGACAACGTATCGATCAACCCCAGATCCACACCGAGTCTGACATCGGACAGCCGCTGCGCCGCTTCTTTGGAATCCATGATCGCTGCATATAACAATATGCCATAGGAACGCATGACGCGATCGTTCATCCGCAGGCGGGATTCTGACAGCAACCTCTCTCTGGCCGACTTCTCATGCTCAATAATTTGCATGACGACGCTGTACAAATTTTCAATAATTTCAGATTCGCTTTGTCCCAGTGTAATCTGATTTGAGATTTGAAACAAGTTCCCCGTTGCTTCGCTGCCTTCGCCATAAATGCCGCGAACCGTCAAACCAACCTGGGATACGGCGGAAAGGATCCGATTAATTTGCTGGGTCAGGACAAGCGCCGGCAAATGCATCATAACGGAAGCCCTTAGCCCTGTTCCCACATTCGTCGGGCAGCTGGTAAGAAAGCCGCGATTATCATCAAAGGCATAATCGACATGCGCTTCAAAAATATCATCCACCGAGGTCGCTTTCTCCCAAGCTTCATCGATCTGGAGCCCAGGAAAAAGACACTGGATTCTCAGGTGATCCTCTTCATTCACCATGATGCTTAAGCTTTCGTCTTCACTTATAAATACGGCGCCGCTTCTGGACTCGTTAGCCAAATTCGGACTAATGAGGTGCTTCTCTACAAGCACTTTTTTATCCAGTTCATCCAAATCCGCGAGAAGGATCGGCGACAATTGCCCGAATTGCTGCATCCGCTCGTCTTCCAATACGCTTTCCAGCTGATTCAGCACATCCTCAGACTGCTGGTTGGTGGCCAGCATAGGAAACGGTCTGTTCAGCAAATTTCGCGCAATTCGGACACGGCTGCTAATGACGATTTCGGACTCCTTGCCTCCGCTTCTCATCCATTCGCTAAGCGGTTGTTCTGTAAACCGAAGATTTGCCATTGCCCACTCCTCCTACTCTGCGGAAATGTTCTTCTCAAGCTCGCGGATTTGATCCCGAAGGGCTGCCGCTTCCTCGAACTCTTCCTGATGAATCCGATACTGCAGCTCCTTGCGAAGATCATCGAGCTTACGTTTGACTTGAATGTGGCTGCCCACTCTTTTAGGAACTTTGCCCACATGTACCGTGTTGCCGTGCACTCTTTTGAATAGCGGATCAAGACGGTCATTGAAATATTTATAACAGGAGCTGCATCCAAAGCGCCCAATTTTACTAAATTGGGAATAGGTCAGCCCGCACTCTTCGCAACGAAGGTTCTCAGGAGCTTTGCTGCCTTGAGCATGGTTGCCGGGAGTGAAATCAAGCAGCCCGGATAACAGGTTATGGATGGAAAATCCACCCGATGTTCCTGGGATAAGCTCTCCCTTCTCTCTGGCACAGGCTTCACAAATGTGAAATTCAGTTTTCTCACCGTTCACAATCTTGGTAAAATGCAGTGTTGCAGGTCGTTTGCCGCATTCCTGACAATGCATAGAACGTCCCCTCCCTTACGGATAGACTCATTAACCTAATAGTGATATCAACATGGCCTTCATTAACCTTGCCCGGACTCGATCGCGTTCAGGCAGTTTAATCATTAATACTTCTCTGGAAACGGCTGCTCGCATGAGTGCTGCCTCCCGGCTGTTCAAGAAACGGGCTTCCTCCAATTGATATATTAGCCCTTCTGCAGCCGTTTGACCCATCTCATCGCCAATCGTCTGATGTAGATGTGTGTGCAGGCTAATCGGGCCAGGCAGCTCGATCCGCCGGATTCTGATGTAACCACCGCCACCTCGCTTACTTTCCACCAGGTATCCTTTCTCCAAAGTAAACCTTGTACTGATTACGTAATTAATTTGCGATGGAACACAGGAAAACTGGTCAGCCAGATCATTGCGTTGAATTTCAACGGTTCCTTCAGGACTTTCATGCAAAATACCCTTTAGATATCGTTCGATAATATCAGAGATATTACGCAATCCACCATCCCTCCCATGCTCAAACGTGAAGCCGACACGAAATGCCGCCTCATCCGGCAAAGTTATCCGTATAATTCGTTTATGGCTACCGTTTGTTGACTTTGACTTTCTTTGACTTTGACTTTATTATAACACATTTTTAAGCTTTGCCAAGAGGTGCCTTATACTTTCAGTTTAACCTGAGGAGGCGAAGTTATTCAAGAAAGCGTTCTGAAAAGGTGCATTCCAAGAGGAACACTGACGACTAAAGCTGTACTGGCTCCCATCAAAATAATGTCGACGGCACTTCCCTTCTTTCCCGGATCGTATAACTCGCCCCGATCGTTAAAGCGGCAATTTGTGGCCATTTTCGTCATAAGCCCTCTTTTACTTAATTCGTAGAGAATTCTCTGGATAAGCAACATAGATCAGGAAATTCTATAAAAAAATAAACGGAGGAGTTCATTTGAAAAAGCTAATTATCGCCACAGCTGTATTTGCAAGTACAGTCCTCCCACAAACCTGCTTTGCGGTTCCATACGATCAATACACGGCTAAGGGTAACGAGACGTTTTCGTCGATCGCCAAGGAATTTCATGTAGATGTGTCCGAGTTGCAAAAGATCAATTCCCTAGTTAATCCGAAAAATATTTGGAGAGGTTTATTGATCAGCCTTCCTCACGGTCATAAATCGGCGCCCGGATTAATCCCAGCGAGCGAGGTGTCCCGAACCACTTATAGGATACAAGCTGGCGATACGTTTTGGAACATTGCCCAGAAAAATGGGATTCCGCTTTCCTATTTGCTTGAAGCCAATCCCAAAGTAGAAAATCCACAACACATTTTTCCCGGTCTAGTGATCAATATCCCCACCGCCCCACCCTCGATATCCCCGAAGGCGAGTTGGGAGGAAAAAGCAGATTACATTATCGCCGTAGCAAGAGATCAGTTTGATGTTCCTTATGTTTGGGGCGCGGAAAAACCGTGGGCTGCATTGGATTGTTCGTCATTCACTCAATACGTGTATGGCAAAGCCGGTATCAAGTTGCCCCGTACGTCCAATTGGCAATACCAATATGGAACCTATGTACCAAAAGATCAATTAAGAAAAGGGGATCTCGTATTTTTTAAAGAGCATGGCTCAAAAACAATCACTCACGTTGCGATATATATAGGAAACGATTTAATGATTAACGCCGATACGGATCCGAGGGACGGAGTCCAGCTGGAATACATCTTCGGGGATGACTATTATGGTGCCGCATATGCAGGGGCAAAACGTTATTTCTAAACATGTGCGGGATATTTATCATTAACATATACGGGATCACTCAGGAAGCCTTAGGTGAACCAGGTATTGGTAAATGACAAGCTAGTTGTGAGTAAAGCCGTAGGGCTTTTGTGAATAACGCAGATTAGAAAAGCTTACTCCTCTTCTCACGCAGGCAGATTAGTAGAGTTTGCTCTCCCTCTCACGCAGCTAATGAAGTCTTCGCTGATTGGATGGAGGGGAGCGGTTCTATCGTAAGGATGATCTAGATGTATTTGCAGTTAGTTGACGGTTTTTTATCGTATGGAGGGGAGCTAACTGGAGAACCTACATTTAGTTTGCAGCTATTACAAGGATTCAGGCATATTTAGAAAAACTAACTGTATGATTTATATTTAGTACACGTATCTTTTATAAAGAGGCAAACTATTACAGTTGCATCCCTTTGCACGCTCACTTCCTCCCTTCCCCGGTTCGGCAGCATTCGGAAGTGAAAAAAGAGCACATCCCGCAAATTTATGCAGAAATGCACTCTTTATCCCATTAAAAATTAACTATATTACTTTTTAAAAGTATTTAAAACTGCAGTCCCGTTAAATTGTAGATCATCGTGGCCGCTTCCATACGCGTCGTTAATCCTTTAGGTTTAAAGGAGCCGTCGGCATACCCATGAATAATCCCGGCTTGCTGCAGCCCTTTTACAGCCTCGAAAGAATAATCTGCGATTTGTCCTTCATCCTTGAAGGTGAACTCACTATTGCCCTGCCCCGGTCTGTATGCAATGTGATCCAATGCGCGATAGACAATGGCCGCCATCTCTTCCCGGGTAACTGGATCCAGCGCACCAAATGTGTCGTCGCTTCTCCCCTGGATTACCCCTAAACGCTGCAACGATGAGACGATTTGAAAATACCAGTGCTCCGGATTAACATCCTTAAAGGTTCTCGCAGAAACCTCCTCCTTGGCCAGTACCGGCAATTCCATTACCGAAGCAAGCAATTGCGCAAACTCACCTCTTCTAATGTGCCGATTAGGCTCAAACTTATCGCCGCCGACCCCTCTTACAATTTCGCGGGATGCCAATGCCTCGATCATTGCAGCAGAGCCTGGATTCAGATCAGAGAAGCGAATTCCAGAATAGGCTACAGCATATTGGCCGAAGCCTTTAGTCTGGAATGTAATCACTCCCGTTCGGGAATCATATTTTGCATGTTGGATGACTTCCAGCCGGCCGTTATCCCCGCTAGAGTAGATAACAATTTGATGTGGGGCCTCGCCAGGCTTTGGCTCATATTCTATCGCCACCTTCATTATAGATGCGCCATTGTCATTAATGTAGTCTATTTCCTCTCCATCAACCGCGAGTTTGATCAAATATACGGGATGACCCTGCAGTTTATCAGCTATACTTCCTGGCAATTGGGAGGATTCTACTCTGACGATGGATAGATCAAGCTGCTTCGAGTCCGCACGAAGCTTGCCCGCCAGAGAGTCGACCGGAAAAGATACCGTTACGCCATTTGCCCTCACCCCAAGGGATGTAACCTTATTCATCAGTTGGTCTGCAGGAATATGAACGGCAGTATTTCGCGCCTCCCCTTTTGTATCCAGAACTTGAATCATTAATGAGCCATCCTGCGAATGTTCGAGCGCTGCCTTCATCTCCTCGCTAGGAACATTCACATGCACCATACCGTCTGCATCGTCTGCGCTGGATGGCGCTTGAATCTGGATGCTGCCGGGCTCGATTCGGTTCGGACCATTTGCGGTGCTGCTGTTACCGCCACTGTTGCTACCACTGTTTTTTCCACTATTATTTCCACTGTTTGTACCACCATTATTCCCGACTGAATTATTACCTCCGGTACCACCTCCATTGCCGCCAGTACCGCCACCACTTACTTCCCGCACCACATTCACAGTGTAGGTCTTGGTCACCGTACCGTCACTGGATGTAACGGTTACTGTTATTGGATTGCTGCCGACATCCAGATTACTGCCGCCTGACACTTTCATAGCTGCCCTAGGATCAGACGTTATTCCTGTTACAGATACCTTTGTCTTGGTATAAGGCACAGTAAATTTATAGGTCAATGTTTTAGGATCGAAATCCGGCAGCATCACGCCATCAATACTGAGGGCAGTTAAATCGGCGTTGCTGTCAAGCCCCGTCCCATGATCTGGGCTCATCAGCTGAAAAGTACGGAAGAGGGACGAGTCCTTCGCACCGCCAATCCCGGATCCCCACTCAATATAGCCTTTACGGCCAGCCCCGTCATTGTCATTCACAAGCATCGAGAAGCTTAATGTCTGGTTGACTGCAGCTCGAATCGGATATACTTCGCTCCAGGGCAGAGCAAGCTCATACAATGTAATTTTACTAGTTTCGTCTCTTGTTACGTTCAGCGTCCCTTTTGAGACCAAGCCGGTCGCTCCACCCTGCATGGAAATCCAGCGGTAAATCTGGGAACCCTCTGGAGTCTGCGAAATGCCGTATTCAAACCAGGACTGGCTGTCTCCGGGAACTCCTGGAGCAAGGCTGAACTGAATGCTGTCATTCTGCCAAATATTCATGTCCGAGGAATTATAGCTGAAAACATCGTCCTGGATAGCTGCTGTAAGGTAGAAATTAACTGAATCCCAACGCAGCTGTACCTGACCGCTCAGATCATGTTCTCCGTTATAGCCGGTAATCAGGTTGTAGCCATCAGCCAGATTAATCATGACCGGCTGCTGTTCATCGGTTTGATGCAAAATGCGGTTAAAATCAATATCGCGTTCCATATGAACCGGCTCATATCCGGCAATGTCAATCTTCAGCTCCAATGGATATTTGACGCCTTCCTCCAATCCCTTCAAAGGGATGGAGTAGGACGATTGTGACCTGGGAGCAACCGAAGGTACATTCGTGTCTGTGCCGCTTAGTACGCTGCTCCCTTCACCGACAGACCAGGTGATATTCGTAATCATCAACTCGTCCGTATCAGAGCTGTTCGTGAACTTAAGCTGAAGCGATTTGTCCAGACCGCTCCCATCAGCCATATAAGGTACAACATTTAAGCCCTGGTAATATAATTTCAAATCATCGATCGGCGGTTCCGGCAATGTCGCCGGATCGAGACCGGGACCATTATAGGCACCGATATTTGGCGCTTCCGCAGCGGATACCGGATTGCCCCAATAGTCCTGGCCTCCATTATTATCAATGACAACGCCGGCGCCAAGTGCAGGCGAGCCTTCTCTTAGCTTGTAGCCGTCCACCGAGTTGATTCCAATAGCTCCGGTTCCTTGGGCGACCAGCAGCGGATTTGCCGTAATTTTATAAGGATCCTCCGGTTCATTGGCAGGGTGATTGCCGTACAGCAAATTGTGTTCAAATACACCATTCACTCCCGGCAGATTGTAGCTGCCCTGACCCAGGTTATACACAAGATTGTTCTTAAATGAGTACGGAGCATTTATATTCCCGGCTTCATCCCATTCATGGTCGATAATTTTTGTATTCTGTCCGGTGCCGATATATATCGTATTGTTATAAATTTGTGTACCCGGCGTAACTCCGCCTGCGAAATTAAAGGTATGAGTCAAATCATTCTGACTAATGTTGTACCTGACTACGCTATTCGAGGAGCCGACCAGAACATCGGGCGTCAAGCTGGCGTCAACAAACAGCATGAATCCGCCTTTGTTGTCATGGCTGTAGTTATACTGCACGATACTGTCCGTCGAATCGATATCCAGATTGAATCCCTGGCCGTCCCCTTCCGGTTTATTGGTATTAAACGATTCATTGAACTGGACAACATTATTCTTGCCCCGCGTTGGCCAAATCGCCGCGGAACCGTTAAACTCACCCGGCTCCGAATAGTTGCCGCCGCCCTCCGCGACATTATGCTCGATCAGGCCCCCATCAACACCGAAGGTTAAGATGCCATCGCTATCCGCCTGTTTCACATAATTCTCACGGATGATCACATTCGTAGAGGCATAGTCGGTACCGTTAAAGCGCTGATCCCATACTACGATCCCAGTGCGGCCGATCCGCTCGACCATATTGCCCTGAATGAGGACGCCATCGAACTTATCGGTTGGCATCGTTCCCCCGACATAGACGGAAATGCCGCCAAAAGCATGAGGCCCTCCTTCAGCACCCGAAACTGTAGGATATCTGAAGCTGCTGGATACATCATGTACATAGTTATCTAAAATTTGAATGCCGCTTAATGTGCCGCCATTTGCATTCTCAACCATAATCCCTTCTCGATAAGTATTTCCCCGTTCCGGCGCGGAATTGGTTACTTCCAGATCCTTAATTACCCAATATGATGAGTTGCGCAGGTATACGGCGGCGCCGGCCATCCCTCCGCCGTTAATAATCGGCCTGTTTCCGCTCCCGTAGGAAGAGATGGTGATAGGCGCTTCACTTGTTCCGCTCCCTTTTGGGAACAATTGCTCGTTCCAAATTCCGCCCTTTTTCAATAAGATCCGGTCCCCGGCAGCAAAGGTTGTATTGTTCACGTTGGCGAAAGTTCTCCAGGCAGTGGCTTCTGTCCGGCCGTCATTACTATCGCTTCCGCCTACTGAATCGATATAATAATCTCCTAATCCTCCGGTGCCTCCGCCACTGGGCGGAACGTTCGAGAGCATAACTGAACCAAGCTGCATCAGCCAGTTCTCACTATCTCCGCTCAACTCTACTTTCAAATAATGAATATCTGCCGGCAGCGCTTCAGCAGGCGAATAATTTGCCCCCGCCCAGGCAAGATCACCGGTAGACTCCGGATGATCATGACCTGCCGCCAGCTCCGTCCAATTCGATGCATCCGAAGACCCGTAAAATTTCATAGTCCCGGTAGATCCCGAAAAAGAATGCAAGCGGGCGGAAAAATTCCGTATATTGTGCAAATGGTATATGATATATTCCTCATTTACGGACGTTCTTACCAGTCTGGTGCTATCGCCGCCGAAAAATTCCTGGTCACTATCGGCTATTGTCCAATTCCCGCTATATGAATCCATTTGCGAGAAGTCTGCAAGCTCGTCATGGAGCGTTTGCTCCGCCTTCGATATGTTAGATAGCAATATGCTGCCAAGCTGCATCATCCAGGCTTCGATATCTCCGCTAAGCTCAATTTTCAAATAATTCGTATCCGCTGGCAGCGCCTCTGAAGGCGTGTATACAATTCCGTACCATCCTGAGTCTGTTGCCGCCGGGTTGTCAGATTGATTGGGAATATCACTCCATGACACTGCGTCAGGCGATCCATAGAACTTGACCACCCCCGTCGACCCTGAGAAATAGTAGGCTTGAAGCTCAAATGATTGTATATCATCCATATGAAGCACAACATATTCCGTATTGGTTGACGTCCTTACCAACCTCGTATCATCACTGTCAAAAAATTGAGGGTTGCTGCTGTCAACAATCCAATTCTCAGAACGGTATCCTTCTTCAGGCAAAACGGAGAAATCTTCAGTAACCGTTACCTCCGGATGCGCGGATACATTCATAGGCGGAAATCCTATCGTGCAGAGTATGATTACCGCAAGCATCGCTATCTTCATTTTTTTTAACATCGTTATCCTATTCCCCTTTGAAAGATATGAAACGCAGCTTACCTAACCTTGTATGCCAGACGCATGGCTAATGAATTATTCCACTCGATTGCAGCTTCGTCAGTTCCCCGTTCGATGGTCGACTGGAACTCCTTCTGCGCCAGCTGGAGAGCGATTTGATCCTTCACCTGCTCAAACGGCTGAACAATGTCTTCCCCTACCCCTGTACAATGAAGCAGATGCACGGCTCCGTTCTCTTCGATAATGCCGCTTATTTGCCCTTGGCTCAGCTGTTCTGCCGTCTGTAAAATGAACGGATTTTCCAGCATGGCTGTCCGGCGTGAAGCATTCGTCACCTGTGCCTCGCCAATATTTAATCCCAGCTCTTCCGCCTTTTGACGGAAAACCGCTCCTTTGGAAACTGCGTCCTGCAGGAGCTTCATCCTTTCTACTGCGCTCTGCTTATCCTTATACTCCGTTCCTGATCCATAGGATAGAGTCGCCCATTCCAGATGAATTGCCCCGCGAAAAGTGTATTTCGCCGCTTTATTTCTCTCATACTCCTGCACCAACTGTTCCTCTGTAAGTGCAATCATCTGGTTACGGATCATCGCCTCTATGGTCGCGTTCTCCAAATTGCTCATGTAATAGCTGTAGTAAGCCTGAGCTTCCAAATGAACAGGACCGTACACGACTTCATTGCTTGCTGCCGCTTTGCTGCGTCTGGCATTCTCATCGTCCATTCCTTGCAGGAACTCCTCGAAGCTGCTGCTTACGGCAAGCCCGGCCCGCTGGGCCAACTGCTGTTCAATCTGCTGTCTTATTAACTGCGTCTTGGTCTCGTCTACCAGCTTCTGCAGCGGAGTTTCGCCAGAATACGGGGTGGTCCAGAACTCATCGGAATACTCTGCCCCGTAGGTCTGTCTGAAATAATCAGCTACAAGCGCCCGGTTCAGATTCAAATGCCAGCTAAACTCCTCAGCGCTGATTTCCCGGCTATTCACCGATAAGAGAACGGTCTGGGAGGACGAACCTTTTACGATCACCGCCCTGGTCAGCAAGAGACTTGCTGCAATACCGGCAAAGACAGCAATTAGGGTAAATAATCTTTTTTTATTGCCAATCATTGCCTCTCTCACGTCGAACTACCGCCAAAGAACAACAGCAGAGCGCGAACATTGCTCAGCCAATATTCATACGTATGACCGCCAGGATAGAGATGGTATTCATTCGAAATGCCGCGCTGGTCTAAAATCTGGGCCAACTGCTCATTGCCGCGATAGAAGTGGTAGGAATCCGAGCTGCCGCAATCCAGATACACCTTCATCCCCGCCAGATCCTGACTCTGAGCGAGGGCCAGCGGATCACGGGCAAGACGTGTCGCTTCATCAGGATACAGCCATGAATATTGCTGCTGGGTAAGGGAGCCGTCGTTGATCACGACTGCCGCGCTGGTCCCGCCTACTTTGCTGATCATATCCGGATGCGTAAACGCAGAATGCAGGGCAATAAAACCTCCCATCGACAGCCCGCCGACATACCGGCTCTCCTTCGTCGCTATTGTTGAGTAATGAGAATCAATATAAGGGATCAAATCCTGAAAAATATAGTCCTCATACCTGCCGTTATACAGAGAATTGACTGGATCACTCGGGTTTTCCAACGAATATTCCGCGGCCGAATTAATACCGAAGCTGTTGTCCATTTGCGGTGAAATAATAATCATCGGGGAAATGAGGCCCTGGCTTAGCAATGCATCAGCCGTCTCCCGCACCTGCAATCCGTTAATCCAGCCGTTCTCATTCCCCTGAAATCCGTGAAACAAGTACAAGGTTGGGTACGACTGGTTCGCGCTGTAGCCAGGAGGAAGATATACGTTCAATCTCATCTCTTTGCCCAATGCAGCGCTGTTTATCGCCAACGATTGAATTTCGGAATCAGGATTAACGACTTCAGAATCCGTGCTCAAAGTAATTTCCCCAAGCTGGGTAGCCCATCCGTCCGTTGAATCAGTAAACTCGACCTTGAGATATTTTGTACCGGAGGGCAGTGAAGAAGCCGATCTGTACTCCATCAGGTTCCATCCATACAGCGTCGGCTGAGGATTCGACCTGCTCGTCCCTGCAAGCCCCCAGGATGTCCCGTCTGCTGAAGAATAGAATTTCACCTTGTCAACATCGGCCTCGCCGAATAAGTAAACTTTAGCCTTAAACTGAGACAAGCTCTCCATGAAATAAACAACTTCTCCGGCTGCAGTTGAGCTTCTAGTAAACCTGGATTGATCCCCGTTAAAATACTCGGGATTGCTCATATCGATGACCATGTTGGATGAATGAGAATAAGATCTGCTCCAATCATCAGCGCTATCGGTCATGCTGTCAGGTTCATTCGCATCAGGCTGTTTAGTGATGGCAGCAGCCCCGAGCTGCAGCGCCCATTCGCTGGTATCTCCGCTGACCTCGATCTTGAGATAATGGATCCCTGCCGGAATAGCTGCCGCCGGTGAGTAAGTCGTCTTGTACCAGCCATTGCTTACAGCTGTAGCCTGATCATGAACAGAGGATATCTCCGTCCATTCGGCGGCATCCCCTGAACCGTAAAATTTAATTTCCGCAGTTGCTCCTATGAAATAGTGAACCCGGACAGCATACGACTGAATATCGCTCAAATGATAGACGATGCTCTCAGTCGCGGTCGATGTCCTGACCATTCTCGTGCTATCACCGGAAAAATAAGCCGGGTTGCTGCCATCGAATGTCCATCCGGCCGTTGAAGAATACAGCAAATCCGAATTTGCAAATTCATCGTTGATTTGATCTGTGGCAGCCGATGCTGAGACGGATGGAATCATGAGCAGCCCTATTAGAAATGCAAGAATCGTTCTGCTCGCATACTTTTTTGACACTTAAATCCCCCCTAAATATGGATAATTTTCAGTTTGAATCATACGAAAAAGGAATCCGCATACTCTGGCAAAATCTAATAGCCTCCTTCCCAACGAGGATTAAGCGCTTCCATGACTCGATATTAGACATCCTCAGCTAAAAATAACAGGCGGCAATGCTGTGAAATGGTTTGTCATTTCATGATTTGGAGCGGGCAGACCATCAATCATTCCCATTTACATCAAAACAGCCCGGAGCATGTCCGGGCCGCTGCATCAATTCATTTATGATCAGGAAGGTTCGCCTGACATTCTGAAATTCAGAACTCCCCCGCCTACCAGCTCCTCATGCGGCAAAGAGTGATGCCGCCACAGTGACCCGTTCCAGCGAATCGACTCACTGAACATATGCGAAGGGCTATTATTCTCCGCTTCAACGACCATTTGGCGCCCATCCTCCAGATGGATGGTGGCCTTGCCAAACAGCGGGCTGCCGATAATATACTCCGGAATGCCCGGACTGAGCGGATAAAGGCCTACCGCGCTCCAAATGTACCAGGCTCCCATGCTGCCGTTATCCTCATCCCCCGGAAAGCCGCCTGGACTGCTGTTGAACAGCTCGGCCATCGCTCTGCGAACCCATAGCTGAGTTTTGCTTAAGTCTCCTAATCTCGCATAAATATAAGGGATATGAAAGCTAGGCTGATTGCTGATGGCGAATTGTCCAAAGCCGGCCGCCGCCATTTCCGACATTTCGTGGATCTCCATGCCATAGGAGCCCACCTTGAACACTGGCTCGCTAGACATCAATTGATCAAGCCGCTCGGCAAAAGCTGCTTCTCCTCCCATTAATTCCGCTAATCCTTCGAAATCATGAGGAACTGCCCAGCTTCCCTGCCAGGCACCGCCTTCACAGAACGGATCCCCCCATTCCAGCGGATCGAAATTTTCCTGCCACGTCCCATCCGCATGACGTCCCCTCATAAATCCGCTGGACTGATCGAACAACAGCTTATAGTTCTGTGCGCGGGCCATAAAGCGCTCATAATCATCCTGCTTGCCAAGCGCTCTGGCGATCTGGGCAATACAGAAATCCCCGTAAATATAATCCAGTGTATTACTCACACTTTCCGAGAAATGATCATGCGGCAAGTAACCATACCGCTTGTACATTTCCAGCCCTCGTCTGCCCAGCTTCTCGTTGTCAGCGGACTGATCCGCATGCTTCAGCAGCCCTTCATACAGCAAATTAACGTCGAAGCCTCCAATTCCCTTCACTACGGCGTCAGCGATTGCAGCATCGATCAGCGTGCCCGGCATGGCGCTTCGTTCTCCCGGAGACAGCCACTTCGGAAGCCATCCGCTTTCCCGGTAGGCATTTCCCCAAGCCTCCATCATTTCTCCGAGCAGGGAAGGAAACAGCACGCTATATAACGGCAGGCTCGTACGGTATATATCCCATAGCCCCATATCCGAATACATCGGGCCCTTACAGATCTCTCCATTAAACGGACTGAAATGCACCCGTTCTCCCTCTGCATTATACTCATGCCAGATTCTTGGAAACAGGCAAATACGGTACATACAGCTGTAGAAGGTGCGCATCTCCTCTTCGCTTCCACCCTCAACCTCAATCCGTCCTAACCGGTTCTCCCAGCTTATTGCTGCCTGGCGCTGGACATCGTCAAAGCTGCTTCCTGCTATCTCCTGCTCCAGATTAAGCAGTGCTTGCTCCTCGCTAATAAAGGAGGTTCCGCATCTGACTTCGACCAAGCCTGAAGCCGGAACGCGAAGCCCAACGCAGGCCCCCAGCCGCTCACCGATGTCCTCACAGCGTCCGGTAAGGGCGAAATCCCGATCAAATATCCCTGATTCCTCCATATCGAAGTCCGTATCAAACTGAAACACAAAATACATAGCAAAATTGTCAGGCACACCGCCCGTGTTCCCCCTGGTAAAGCCGGTTATTTTTCGGCTTTCAGGCTGTATCGAAATATAGGACTCCCCCTTCAAGGGAGAAATGATCAGCCTTGCCTGCCGGCCATCCTCAAACGCCATTCTCACTGCCGCACAGCGCTCCGTTGGCGTCAGTTCCAGCGTAGTACGGTAACGCTGCAGGAATACGCTGAAATAGTGAGGCGAGACTGTCATATCTTCCGGCTTGAAGGAGGAAGAACGTGCTTGAGGGCGCAATGCCAGAGGACCGGTCTGCGGCAAAATGGTCAAGTGACCGTAGTCCCCAATCCACGGGCTCGGTTGATGCGTCAGCCTTAATCCTTCAAAATGCCGATGGCGGGGATGGAAGAACCATCCGCCGCCTTCCTCATTCGTCTGCGGGCTCCATGCCGCCATGCCAAAGGGCATCGAGACGAGCGGCAAAGTATTGCCGCCGGAATAACGGAAATCGGAGTCCGTCCCCTGCAATGTATTCACATAGTTCAATAAAGCCAAAGCAATCGCTCCTTTTAGAGGTTGTTCAAATGTCTTAATAAGACAAATGATTTAAGTGCGTGTTTAAAAAGTCAGACTTTCAGTACCGAAGCTTATGCTCCCGATGTGCGTTTTTTCCAAACGCTTCAGTTGGATGAAGCTAGGGGCTGAGGAGCGGAGCTACACGTTTTCGCAGAAAACGACTTCGAAAGCATATGCTTGTTTTGGGTACGTGAGCACCTGAGATGTTTCCGGAGGAAACATACTTCGTAAGCATTTGCTTAGGCCCGGCTGAATTCAAGATTCGATGTCGATTAAGCTACCTGTGCTACTTCGTGTTAGATATAGAATTTATAAGTTATCTTGCTGCGCTGATGAAATTCTATATCGCAAGAAAACCTACCTTTGAATCGCGGTCGCTCATCCTTGAATGGCCTCGTTAGAGGTTTTCTTATCAAAGGGGGACTTTTTAAACAACCTCTTTAAGACAAACGGAACACTTGCACATCCCCGGGCTCGATATAAGCATCAAGGCAAGTCTTGTACAAATCGCTTGAGTCTCTCCGCAATGTAGCGCTGCCGTCCTCAAACCATGGCTCTACAAAAGTATAGACATCAGGCAGCATAATCACGGCCGAAGCCGCCTTCTGCCCTTCGTTATGAACATAAAGAAACGCGCCTGCCCCCTCTTTATCTTCCCATTTGGCCAAATCGGCCCGAACCCCGCCGCTGACATTGACGCTGACATTGACCTGAGGAAGAAGCCTCAGCTCGCTCTGCAGCAAATCACGAACCAGCTGCAGCGTTCCCGTATGGCTATCCTGCCAATAGGAAGCGGCCAGCAAAGTGCCTATATATACCGCATGGCCGCTGCCGTAAGCCGCTCTGGTTACCGCGGGCAGGCTGCTGTCGCTATATTCTGCCAGCACCTTCACATGGCTCTCCAGCTCGAGATCGGAAATATAGTAAGAGCCATGCGCTGTTCTGGTACCTGCTGCCAGCCCTTCCTCCTGCCCGTCGGCCATCATATTCCGAAGCGGAATGGCTGCACTTGATGCGAATGCGACCTGGTGGTAGCTATGATCAAGATTCTCCACGGAATGAATCCACGATTCCCGCACACCGAATACCTTATCATAGCCGTAGCCGGGCACGGTGTAGCTGTGACAGCCGTTCTCTGCCTGCAGCGCCCCGAAGGAGCATTCGGAGATAAGGATGCCGCCCTGATCCACCCATTGGCGGAGAGCGTCACACATACTTTGATTTAAATACAGCGGATATGGCATCCATAGGCAGCGGTACTTCGCCAGCGTCTCCTTCGTAATATCCGACTCATGCAGAAATTCGACATTATAATTAAGCTCGTGCAGCAGCTTGTGAACGCCTTGCACCGAATGATTATAAGTATCCAGATGATCATGGGCCGCAAAGTTAGCAATCTGATTCTGCGGGCTATAGAGGATGGCCATCCCGTCACTGCGCCGCTGCGCGAGCAGCAATTCTTCCTTATTGGCCTGTATAAGCCTGTTCAGCTCGCCCATATCTTCGTACCAAGGAGTCGGACTGCCGTCCAGATATACACTTCCCCAGGCCGGAGCCTCCTGTCCCAATATTTCCGGCCGGTACTGCCAGAACAAATATCCCGCGATGCCGCGGGCTAACGGAATCAGAATATGCCGCTTCATCTCCTGCAAGTCCGGTTTGCCCGGCTTCATTGCCGTATTCCCTGGAAGGGCATGAATTTCCGAATTGATAACTGGCTTGCCTTTGGCCGCAGAAATGAGCAAATCCGCGGACCAGGCCGAGGAGCCGAGACTATTGCCCATCAGATCGCAGGGCTCCGCCAGCTTGAAATCATCCGAGCCCGCCGTAATCATATTGAAAATAGGAGCCGGCACGGTATGCACCATGACCGGATGCACCGGATCCAGTTCCTTTACGATATCCACGCGGTTCCGCAATTCCTCTGTCAGCGTATCGGACATGAATAGGCGCCAGTCCACCAGATCATTAAACACTGCCTGTCCACGCGGCGCCTCGACCTCTTCCCAGGCTCGGTAATTCCGCTGCCAGGCCTCGTTGAAGGCCGTTAGTGTCCCGTATTTATTCTTCAGCCACGCTTGAAATGCAAGCAGTGAATTGTCGCAATAACAAACCTGGTTATCAAAGGACAGCTTACGTTTGATGGAAGTGGTCAACTCCGGCTCGTTCCATAAGTCCCAAACCCATAGAGCCGGATGATCCTTGAAGGCCTTTACCGCCTCCGACAGAAATTTTCCCTTTTCCTTTGCAGCGATGTCGTGATGATAACACGGTCCCGGAGCCCCGCCGATCTGGCGGCAGTTAATCGCTCTCGGCTCAACGATAGAGCCGTCGGCAGCAATCATCTTGGAATCAGGGTATTTTCTGAAGAACCAGGCCGGAGCCACATCGAAAATAACGTTTAATACCATCTTTAATCCGTTACGATGCGCGATATCCATTAGTTCCTGAATATCATCAAACTGGTAGACTCCCTCCTTCGCACCGCTGGATCGCCATTGTACCCAATACTTCACACAATTGAAGCCCTGCTCTGCAATGCTGCGCAAATCGTTCTCCCACTGATCCTTAAATGGCGTTGGCGAACGGTAATATTGAAACCCGAACGGTATGAATGTATCCTGTATCAATCGAAACCCCTCCTGAATCCTGATAATCAGTATGAAAATAAAAGTGTAAAAGCGCTTACGCCTTTGACACGGTTACAGTCTATCACAAGGCTATTCTTGGAGGTTAGGATGGAATCCTATGAAACGGTTTGTGAAGCTGGCCGATTGCCAGACACACGACCTAGCCTATCATATGGAGTTTGAAGGGAACTGCGGGACTCCCGAAAAGCTTGCTCATGTCCGCGATCGGGGGGATATCCTGTGATTTGGTTTGTGATCCTGCAGCCTCTGGAGTTTCCACTCCTAATCCTTGCGATAAGAGTTTATAATAGCTGTAATACCGACGAACAAACCAGAGGTGAGAGACATGTTGAAAGCGCTTGTAGTAGATGATGAATATCTGGTACGCATGGGTATTATTCAAACGATTGACTGGGCGGATTACAATGTGGAAATTGTCGGCGAAGCCAGCAATGGTGAAGAAGGACTGGAGCTTGCGCTTCTGCACCATCCTGACGTGATCATCACGGATGTCCGTATGCCTTATATGAATGGGCTGGAATTCATCGAGAAAATCAGAGAGAAGGATCCTCTCGTCGGCATCGTTGTGCTTAGCGGCTATGATGAATTTCAATATGCGCAGGCAGCGCTTCGTTATGGCGCTTCCACCTATCTGTTGAAGCCTATTAATATAGAAGAACTTGCAGCAACTGTACAAAGCGTCGGCAATGAAATTATGGAGAAAAAGCTTCATACCCGCCGATACACGCAGCTTAGCAAAGAGATTGACTCCATCTCCAAACAATTCTGGCAAGATTTATTGCACGGACAGCTGATAGGAGAGAGCATCATTGCCGAGAAAGCGGTTCTCCTGGAGCTTAAACTGGAGCCAGACGATGCGATCATCCCTTTGACCATAGCCATCTCCCCTGACAACCAGCGATCAGAAGCTTCTATTGAAATATCAGCCTTGGAGGCCGCCGCTATGAGTTTCTTGCAGGAGTATTCCTTCGAGCTGTTAAGCCTGTTCTACGACCACAATCTTCACTGGGTAATTGTTATTCGGGCCAAAGAGATGGAGGATACAGTAGCATCCGTCCGGAAATTAGGACAGCAATTGTACGAATGGTGCATACAGCATATCGGCCAAAGCGTTAGTGTCGGTATCGGCCAGCCGGCCTGCCAATGGACTGATTTGGAAGGGGCATACAGACAATCCATGGCTGCAGCGCAGCGGGCATCCTCCGGTATCGAGCGCGTACTCTACGGCGATGAAGATGCCGGCGCCCGATGCCGGCGTGAAGTCAGAGAAGCTCTGGCTTATATTAGAGAACATTATTCAGAGAATATTACCGTAGAAATGGTGGCAAATGCGGTATTTGTCAGTCCCACCCATCTGATGCATCTATTCCGCAAGGAATTGAACAAAACGTTCTATGAATGCCTGACGGAATACCGGATCGAGGAGGCCAAGCGGATTCTGCGCAACCCGATGTACAGAGTTTATGAAGTAGGGAACCAGGTCGGCTTTACCGATTCTAAATATTTCAGCCAAATATTTAAGAGAATGACGGGGATGCCGCCAAGTGAATATGCCAAAACCTATGGATAAACCTACAATTACAGAGCGAATTTACGCCTTGATGCGCAGATTGAAAATCAAAGGCCGCATCGTCTTTGTCCTGCTGACCGGACTGTCGCTTCATCTTATTCTCATGCTGATCATTTTCAATGTATATTCCTACTCCTATTTGAAGAAGGATCTGTACCGCCACGTCGTGCAAACCCAACGCGAGGTTGGCCTTAGTGTGGAACTGATGGTCGACGATATTCAAATGCTGTTTCTCCGCTTTCTTGTGAACAGTGAAATCTATGAAGTCATTAATGACAATGCCCTGCCGGAACCGGATAAAGAAGCCCGGATCGGAACTATCATCGATCATATGCTCTCGCAGAACGAGCTCGCGGGAAATGTCATCATCAGCACCCATGACGGTATGCTCTATTCGCATAAGTCGAAGGAACAGATGCTGGAAGTGCCTGATCCACTGTTTATAAAAAGGATTAAGGAGAGCCCTGTACCGGTCGTTGGCGAGATTAAACGCGACGGCAGCGGAAAAGCCTATATCCCTTTCGGACAGCAGTTCCGCAACTTCAACACGGGGCAAAATATCGGAGTAGTTATTATCTATGTCCGGGAGGAATCTCTGGCCGCTCTCTACTCCTCCAGCTTTTCGGGAATCGGTTATTCCTTCCTGACCTCAAATCATCGGATCATTTCCCATCCCGACAAGCGGCTGCTGGGCAACTTTCTCGCTGAGGACGAGCCTCTGCGGAGCGAGAAGAAGGAAGGCTATCGAACCTATTCGGACAACGGGAGTTCCTATGTCATTGCTACGTATCCCCTAAATGCCAGACTGAAGACGCTTGGGGTCGACTGGGAATTCATAAGCGTAATTTCGAGCCAGAAGCTGTTCTCGGGAATTACGAAGAGCAATCGTAACGCGCTTGCTTTCGCCAGCATAACCTTTGTCGTCATGCTGATTCTCTCTTTCTATCTCGCAGCCAGGATTACTAAACCGCTGCTGAAATTGAAGAAGAAGCTGAGTCTATTCGGCAAAAAGGATTTGGCCGTGGTGGCCGAGCAGAAGCAGCAGGCTGATGAAATCAGCCAGCTAGAGAACAGCTACTACCAGATGGTCGAGCGGATCAACCAATTGATGCTGGAGAAGGACGAAGAAAAAGAGAAGCAGCGCAAGGCAGAGCTGACCGCGCTGCAATCGCAAATCAACCCGCATTTCTTATACAATACCTTGGATGCGATCTCCTGGATCGCCCGGCTGAAGAAGCAGCCTGATATTGAGCGGCTTATTTCTTCCCTGGCTACATTCTTCCGGATCAGCCTGCATAAAGGGGCAAAATTCGTAACCGTAGAAGAAGAAATCCGCCTCGTGCAGAGCTTTGTCACCATTGAACAAATGCGCTTCCCGGATAAATTCGAGATCGAATACGAAATCGATGAAGCGCTCTTAAAGGTTCGGATTCTGAAGCTGATTCTCCAGCCGATTGCCGAGAATGCCATCAAGCATGGCATCAGCGAGAAGCGTGGAAAGGGACGGATCTGGATCAGGGGTGAGCTGCTTAATGATGAAGTCCGCTTCACGGTTACGGACGATGGGGTAGGATTTGAGACAGGCAATGCGCTCGTTAAGTCTGCGCAGGATGTCCTGTTCCAGAGCGGTTATGGATTGCGCAATGTTGATGAGCGGATCAAATTGGAATATGGTTCCCAATACGGTTTGCGTATTTCCAGCACCCCCGGTCAGGGAACCACGGTTTTGATCAGCTTGGGGAGGGTTTTCCCATAAGCAGACTTGTCTGCTAGGGGAGAACCCTTTAGTTTTTCATCGTAGAGTTGATCTTCTGCAGCAACTGCTTCATAGGCACGGTTATACTCCCGCTCAGCATGAAGATAAGCACACAGAAAGCAGCAAAAATAGCGATATTCAGTCCTACTAATATATATTTAAGCGTGCGCAGCTCGGCGTTCATGCTCGCTGCGGATATATAGGTTGCGATTCTGTCAGCGGAATCCGGCAAATTGTACAGCAGGATCAAGCCTTCTCCTGCCTTGTGTACCTGGGCATTATTTTCCTGAATGCTGTCGATTGCCAGTTCCTGAACCTCTTCCTCAGCCGGAGTTACCGGTGACATAAGCGCTGCTCTAATCTCCTGCATACGCTCCTTCCCTGGATCGATCGGGCTCAGCAGCTCGCCCGTTTCCGTCAGCAGATATACCTCATTGCCTCCGTAGATCGTGTTGTCGCCGGAGAGATAGAAATCGTACAGCTTGTTTAGATCTACTTCCAGACAGAGCAAGCCGAGTACAGCGCCATCGGAATTTTGAATCTTTACTTCCAGCAGCAGCCTGTCGCGGAGATCCGTGGCTGAGCTCATTAGCTTGCTCCTGTTCTCCACGATCCAGCGTGCAGTTCTCTGTTTATTCTGCAAAAACTGCTCCATCCCCCGTTCCTGCTTCATCTCCTGAAATGAAAGCAGCCCGGAGACGTTTATCGATGAGTATGTGCCGCCGGCCTCTCCCCAGACATAGATCCCGAGTATATCACCGCTGGAGGAGCGTATCCCCTCCAAAATCGGAGAAACCACCGGATCATAAGCCTCTTTCCCGAGAGCGGTCTGAACGACTTGATTGTTGGAGATCAGCTTGGAGGTCTCCTCCAGCCAATTCATAAATAGCAGCGCATTTTTATGCTGCTGCCCCGTATATTGAACCGAGAACTGGCGCAGCATCCCCAGGCTTCGCTTCTCCATCGTTCGGAACAAGATCAGGCTGGACACGATAATATAGACGGTAATAAACAGGATCAGAACTATACGGATGTTGCGGCCGAACGATCTAAACATCGATTATCTCTTCCCCTCCGCGATCATGCTGTGCGTTATCATTATCATATCAGCCCGTGCGAGCAATGGCGATCGTTCTCTCAAAGGCTCCGCGATCATTAAGATGAATTTCTCCATTCGGAAGTATGAACGTAATTGCCACTCCAGGGCTCCAGTCTGCTCTAAGCCAGAATGTATTAGATTCCTTTTCCTGACTGGAATGAAGCTTCCAGCTTACGGAGACGAGCCCGGATCCCGTCATGACGGCTCCGCTGGCCTGATGTAAAGATCCGCAATGAGGCTCCACGGTAATCCCGTTTCTTCCTGACTTTACCCCCAATATCCCTGTGCTAAATTCAGACAGCGGCAGTGCGCTCCATGCATGGCAATCACTCCTTGTTGCGACGGAATCGATCTCAGGCAAGGTAGTCAGACCTAGCTCGAGCTGCTTCATCCAGCGCTCCCACAGTATGAAGGAGCTGTCATATTGTCCGCTTCGCTCCAACGCGCGGAACAGATAATAACTCATCGGCAGAGAAAGTCTGGCTAATGAGCGGTCATTTAGAACGGCCTCCAGCAGCTTCCCAGCCTCCGCCTCATCTACCGTGCCTGCAAGAATAGCCCATACCTGCGTATGCTGGCTGAATTGCGACTCTTCTCCCGCCTCCGGGCTATCGCGGAACAGAAGGTCATTTTCCGAGCGGCAATAGGATCTTACTGCCTCGTTAACAGCAGCCTTCCGTTCAAGCATCTCCTCAGCAATCTGTGTCCAGCCCCCCGCTGCGAACAGCTCGGCTGCGGTTCCTAGCGCAGCAGCATACATCAAACTGAGCAGCGTTGCCGGAGAGCTCTCCGTACATGAGGGTGCCCCCAAATCCCATTCCTCTACCCAGTCGAAATAATGCCAATATTGCCGCGGCGTCCTTCCTACAAGGCCTTGCGGCGTCAAACGCTGCCCGAACCAGTCCAACACGGACAGCATTGCCGGCCGATATCGTCTTACTAAATCTATATCGCCAAAATATTGATAATGATCATAAATCATGCCGATCCAATACAGCGAGAAGGAGGGGATGACCTGCGGAAGAACAGATGGATACCTGCTTTGCAGCATCCCGTCCGGAAGCTGCGATGCCCTGTAATCATCCATGCTCCTCCTGGCAAGCCGGTCGTCTCCTGACAGCAAATACGTAAATTTCATCATCAGCCGGGTATCCATCGTATACTGCAGCTGCTCATAATAAGGCGTATCCTCATAAGTTTCATGCATACAGCGCTGCAAAGTACGTACGCTCAGTTCCCATAGCCGGTTATATCTTTCGTCCGAGCAGTGGAAGCTTGCTTGCAGCTGCATAGGGTATCCTGTCTCCCTATAGCTTATCCCTGCAACCGTCAACGGCTCCGCCCCGGCCTGCACCTCCAGCCTCACATAGCGGAAGGTGCGGAACCAGAACGGTTCGTAGATTTCCTGATGTGCGGCCGTTCCATAACCTGCCGGGAAGAACGTATCATATCCCCCGCGCAGCACGCGGCCTTTGAAATGATCGCGGACTCCCTTACGGCGGATTTCGTCCTCCCCCGTGTCTTCCTCATAGCATTCCGCATACAGCAAGGTAATCCGGCTGCCGGCGCCACCCTGCAGCATAAGCTGCAAATATCCTGTCGTCAGCTCGCCTGCATCCAGTTCCAGCCATATCCGCTCTCCTGCATGGACATGGATTCCCTCTACCGGAGCTGCAGGACGATCCAAGAAGAGTTCAAGCGCTTCAGGCCAGTCACCTGTGGGCATAGCATTATCTTCTCCCTTGCCGGAACGGATTACATGTTGAAATAATCGCTCTTCCTCATACAAAAGCGGAATAGGCCGCCGTTCTAGCTGCCATGGCGTTAACTGGCCATATTCATCCCTAATAGGCGAAACCGTTTCGGCGGCTGTCCACGCACTATCATCATATTCCGGCTGCGTCCACTCCCGATAAGCGATGTCGTTAACAACCCGCTCCAATCCGCCCATCCAGCGCATAATAGGAAACGGCTGCAGCCGGTAGCCTTGGTGGCGCTGGCATTTCCATGAAGGATCGCTGTGCAGCCGCTCCACCACCCGGCCGGCTTCATCCGTCACCTCCGCCTCCAGCAGCAAACCGCCCTGCTGAGAGCGCCAGATCGATAATGGCCCGTCCTCGCCCATCTCAAAGGGAGCGGTTCCTGCATAATGTACAACCGCAACAGCTAGCACGTTCACTCCCGGCCGTAAATGCTCTTCAAGACATAACTGCTCATAATACTGTACATGGGCATGCCCTTTACAAGGACCTGCCCAAAGGCGCTGTCCATTTATATAAAGCCTGTAGCGGCTGTCAGCCGTCAACGCCAGCTTCAATTGGTATACTCCCTGTTCCGGCAGATGAAAGACTTTACGGAAATACACCAGCTCATGCCGCTGCTCTTTAGCAGCCAAGCCCTGGTTCGCGGGTGGCCAAATCCACCCACCGCTCCAATCATCCCATTCCTTGATTGCCATGAATGCCAGCACTCCTTAAGTTAAATGTAGTTATATGCAAAGCGCGCCTCAAGAAAGCCTTGAGGCGCAGCGGTATACGGTTTACTTCATTATTATTGCACCTTGTCGAGATAGTCGCGTTGGAATTCCTCAACAGCCTTATCAAGAATTTTCTGCGGATCGGCATTTTTATCGGTCAGTACGGTCTGCAGGGCAATATCCAGCTTCTGATACAGTTCCTGGGCATTCACCGGCTCTTCTGCCCGCATTCCTTTACTGCCGTTGTCCATATAATCACGGAACAAGTCCAGGTTCACATTGCTGTATTTACCTAGGATTTTATCCTCTTCCGCAATCCGTTTCTCATCGGTCCAAATACGGAGGCCATGCGGTCCTACGATCAGATCCTGGTCAGCCAGGGTCTTCTTCTCGATGTCCCAGCCGCTAAGCGCCTCTTCGCTCGACTCAGGGGTAAAGCCATAGGTCTTCAGCCATTTAAATCCGGCATCGATTTGCTCAGGCGTTGCATTCGGTGAGAACATGTACAGACCGCCGCCCAGCAATGTGACCGGTTCCCCGATCGGTCCGATCGGAAGAGCAGACATGGCAACATTGTCCTTAGACATCTTCGTCTGCTGCTGAATCATCGGCAGCCAGTCGATATTGCCGAAGCTCATAGCTACCTGATCTGTGCCAAACATGCGGAACATGTCGTTAGTAACGTCTACCAGATTGTTATCCGGCAGCACATCATACTTCCACTTCAAATCCTTCACATATTGCAGTGCCGCTACCGCTTCCGGCGAATTGAATACGGCCTGCCATTTGCCGTCAACCTGCTTCTCAAATTCCGCACCGTAGGCCCATGCGATGTTCATGAACATCCAGCCGCCTTGTCCGCTCTTGGTTGGAAGGAACATTCCCGCCTTCCCTGTCTTCTCCTTGATGGTCTGGGCGGTCGTTGCCAGCTCCTCATACGTTTTCGGGAATTTAGGCACTCCGTTCTCATCCACCAACCCTGCTTCTTTGAACAGGTTGATGTTGTACATCATAGCAATGTTGTAGCCGTCTTTAGGAATGCCGTAATACTTGCCATCCTTGGTGACCAGCTTCAGCAAATCAGGGTTAATCGCCTTGTCATAGCCGTATTCCTTCATCATGTCCGTAATATCGGCTGCGTAATTCGCATTAATGATTTTGCTTGTCTCTGTAAAGTAGGTTTCATACAGAGTTGGCAGCTGTCCGCTGGCCGCTTTCGGGAGGAAGGAGCTGACATCATAGCCCCATTCATCCTTCTCCACCGTAATCTCCGGATAATTGGTACTCATCTGCGCCATGATTTGCTCATACTGCTTGATCTTGGCTTCCTCGTTTGGCTTTGGCCAGTTACTTACCTTGATCGTGACTTGCTTGGTTTCCGATGCGTTCCCCTTATCGCTGCCCGCATTTCCGTTATTGGCCTCTTTGGCGTTAGAGCCGCCGCAGCCGGCAAGAGCCGTGGTAAGAACCAAGGTGAGAGCTAGCGTTCCAATCAGCTTTTTGGCATATCCTTTTTTCAATGTAAATCCCCCTGTCTTAATGTAAATTGCAAAAATCTTTATAAAGCGCTTTCTTTCAAGCTGAGAACATCTTATCATGAAGCCGCTTCACGCCCTACGGGGCAATGCTGTGAAATGGTTTGAAATCGGGTCATGTTAACCCTTGATGCTGCCCCCCATCGATTGGCCCGTCATAATGTACTTCTGGAAGAAGATAAATAAAATGATAGGCGGCAAAATAGCAAAGGTCAAAGCGATAAATTGTATGTCCTGCGGCAAGGATGCCTTCAAATTATAAATTGCGACAATGACGGACCAGGTCGATTGCTCCTTCAGCACCATAAACGGCCAGAAGAAATCCTGCCAGACACTGTTCATCGTCAAGATCGTGATCGTGCCCATAACCGGTGTGCTGAGCGGAAGAATGACACGAATAAAGATGCCGATGGTCGTAGCCCCGTCAATTTTTGCCGCCTCCAGCAGCGACTGCGGAATCGCATCGAAGAAGTTCTTGAAAATAAGGATTACGACCGGGTTAACCGCAGCCATAAACCACATCGGCCAAAATGTATTCGTTAAATTGAGATGCAGTATCGGAAAATCGATAATGTTGCTAAACAGCGGAACCATACCTACCGTATTCGGAATCATCACCGTCCATACGATCAGGACGAACAGCAAAGTGCTCCCTCTCGGCTTCAGCTTGGAGAAGAAATATCCGGCCAAACCGTTGAAGGTAAGGCAGAAGATAATCGAACCGAGCGCAAGATATCCCGTGTTCAAATAATAGTTCAAAAAGTTGAATTCCTGCCACGTATCCCATAGCTTGCCGATGTTGAACGTCCTTGGAATCAGCGTAGGAGGGATGGAGTAGAACTCCTTGATGTCCTTGAGACTCGATACCATGATCCATACCGGAGGCAAAATACAGATGGCGGCGATCGCAACCATCAATACGAATATGCTCCAGTACAACACGCGAATCCCAGGGGATTTATACTCTATATTGCCGATAATGCCGAGATTCTCTTTTGTTTTCATATAGACTCTACTCCCTGTTTAATTTCTTATCCATCTTGAAGTAGACAACCGTCAATACCATCAAGATAAGAAAAGTAATAACGCCCAGCGCCATCGAATGGCCCGCCTGGAAGCTGCGGAATGCATAATAATAGCTTTGCAGCATTAATGTCATGGAAGCATTGTTAGGGCCTCCCTCGGTCATGACCAGAGGTTCATTGAAGATTTGGAACACGCCGCTAACCTGGAGGATTAACATCAGCCCGATCATGCCGGATATTTGCGGAAGGGTAATACTACGGAATCTCCGCCACACGTTCGCACCGTCCAGCGAAGCCGCCTCGTAGAGATCGCTGTTAATACTCTGCAGGCTGGCTAGATACAACAGAACGGTACCGCCGAAGTTGCGCCATGTAATCGTAAAAATAATGAGCATAATCGTCATATTGGGGTTCTGCAGCCACTGCTGTATAGGCAAGCCTACAGCACTTAGCAGCATGTTCAGGACGCCTCCTTTTCCCGGTTCAAACAGGAACATCCACAGCATAGAGGCCGCTATACCAGGAACCATACAGGGAAAAAAGACAGCGAACCGGAAGAAGGATTTCCCATGCCGCAATTCATTGATCAGTACAGCCACGATAATCGGAACGACAAATCCGATAATGAGCGACCAGAGTACATACATGAACGAGTTAAGCAGAGTCTGCTGAAACGCCGAATTTTGTATAACATCTCTATAGTTCTGCAACCCGATAAAGCTTACGGCCTCATAGCCCTCTGTCTTGAAAAAAGAGAGAAAAATCCCTTTGACGAGCGGCTGCCAGGAGAAAAAGAAAAATGCAAAAAGCGTTGGCAGAATCAAGACCCAGGACGACCAGTCCCTGAGCATTTGTCTTACGAAGTTGTTCTTCCTTGTCATTCCTATCCATCCTTCCTCCAAAGCAACTGATTACTTCGGCAAAACAGCATCTATTTGTATCACCTAAAATGATAGCGTTTCCGGTTAGATGCTGAAATCCGGTAACCCTGCGAAAGCGTTTGTAAAGCTACTTGCTTTGCTCCGAATAATGAAAAAGAAGCGAGTGCCCGCTCATCAATCATGGCGGACATCGCCCCTGTTCAACTTATATAGCTCTAACTATTCTCTACGCCTCGCTGAGCCCCCAACTAATACAGCGGGCAGCACTCTGTGCCCTCCATTCTTCCCCTGCCGGGTCGGGCTGCTCATCCAAAATACGCACTACAGCTAATGGCTCCACCCCAGGCTGCGGAACTCTGCTCGGGGATATCTTTATCCAGTCCTGCTCTCCTGCCAATCTATAATGCAGCTCGTACAAATAATAACCTCGGCTTAATCCGGCAGGAAGCCGGCTCCAGCCATCAAGCCAGGAACAGATGCTCAGAGGATGCTCACGGCTTGGCAAGACACCTGCTGCAAGCAAATATGTCTCTTGGCATAGTGCCTTCTGTTCCCGCTCCCAGACATTGTCCTGAAGGCTAGTCAATTCCAGACGGAATTCCATTCCCGGTTCACCATACAGCGTCCAGAAGACCGAGCCTTCCTTGATTAGAAATTTTGGCGCTTCCAGGAACACCGGCTGAAGCAAGGGGGCAAAACGCTCCGCCTTCTCCCAATCCGCTTCCGCCGGCCCGCGTCTGCGATAATGCACCGTACCGGAGAAGACGAGCTCCCGTTCCTCCAGCAGCGCCTCCAGACATTGCCCCGCTTGCTGATAGAGATTGGTGCAATTGTTATGGCCGAAGCGGTACCCAATCTCGTGACGCAGCGGAATACCGTAGCTCCGGGCCAAAGCAGCAAAGGAGAAGCTGAAGCGGCTAAGTGTAAAAGCGTCATGCGTGCCATGATTCAGCAGGACATTCGCACCGCTCTCTTGAAGTGCGGTAAGGAAAAATTCCGACTCCGTGCTGATCTTTTCAGCGATAACATCCGGGGCGCTCTCCCCGGCCAAAATATGCATCAAGGCTTCGATCCCCGTCCTGCCAGTCCCCGGTTCTCTCCAATCTTTGTGCCAAGCATCATGATAACCGGTATCCGTCACCGCGACATGCCAAACCAAAGGACAGGATCCGTCGGCGTATTCCTGGGCAGGATCATTCAAAATGAGCGGCGGCGCATAGCATAAGGCATAGCGCACCCGGTAAGGAAAGCGCTGAGGATTGGCAGCGGCCCGCAGTGCAGTCAAACCTCCGCGCGACCCTCCTACCGTGACTACCTTTTCGGCGTCCACGCCATATTTTATCCGGGCTTTATCTATTGCTGCGGCTATTCCTCCATATGCTGACTCCTGTAATGAACGGCTTCCAATCGAGCCTCCTCCGTTCCAAATAACCCCGACCAGCCCTTTGCCGGTTCTGGCCAGCGTATTGCATATGATTTCGATAAAGGAAGGCCCGACGGTACTGAACATATTCTCATTGGCATCGTAATAACCGTTGAACAATAGAGGATACCCATCCAGATCCGCATTCCAATAAGGCGGCAGGATGTAAGAAGCGAGACTATAGCAGCCCGTATCGGTCTGCAGCAGACTGCTATTGACCACTTGGATGACAGGAGCATCGCTCACAAAATCCCTGCCCTCCGTTGAGTCATTATGAAAGACAACGGGATAACCGAAGGAGCGGAGTATCCGGTCACTTAACGACACAGCGACCAAATCGTCGACAGCGTGCAGGCTGTACCGGTCACCGATATAGCTCTCATATGCCGGAGCCTTCAAGCGCTCCTTCTCCGGCCTGCTGCCGAACAGATCAAACTTCTTAGTATTGTATACATAAGGGCTGCTCTTATCTGGGTTAAACAATTCTTCATGCTCTGTGACGACATCTTCGCCGGATTCATTCATCCGTATCCTCCCGATGCCATCGGTGCCTCCATATCGAAAGCCTCCCATCCCTGTCTCAAGATCATTGTCCCAATGCGTCACTATAGGGAAATCATTGATGAGCAGCGGACTAACAAGCGTGAATACACCCTCTATGTCTTCTATGTCTTCTGTGGCTTCTGTGGCTTCTGTGGCTTCTGTGGCTTCTGTGGCTTCTGTGGATTCTGTGTCTCCTTCCGCTCCTTGGATCCCCATTTGAACCTTTACCTCAACTGTATCCTCAAGTACAGAAGACCATACCGCATCCCGATAAGTCACATTTCCGTTTATAAAGCAAGCAATCTGCAGTTCCGCCTGATGCTTCCTTAAATACTCGGCAATCCCTCTGTTTACGGGCAAGGCAATCGATGCGGATGCCGCCTCCCTGACGAAGATGCTCAAAGGAACAAAGTGACCCGGCACAAAGCATAGCAACTTGCTCATCATGCAACACTCCTATACTTTCTCTCCATTTTAGTCAGTCAGGAAGGAAAGAAACCTGATTTGCGGCTGTCCGTCATTTATTTGATAATTCTCTTGCGCTAGAAATCCACCGGCTCGTTTGGGGAAACAGGATACAGATACCATCCTTGATTCGCCCGGAAATAAGGTGAAGAACTGCTCGTCGGCTTCCATCCAATACTTGTCCGTGATCTCTTCCGGATGAATGTGAAGCACAGCTTCACTTCCCGTATTGGTAATCTTGTAACATGACTTCCAAGCTCCTTGCAAATTGCCGATCGCCTGCCATGGCTCCTCAAGCTGTACGTTCAGACTGCCGCCTTCAATTGCAAGTGCGGGAGCATAAGGCTGCTCCTTGGAAGTAGAAAACACGTAAAGATTCTCCTGATGTCTTCCTTCAGCATCGAGGAAGGAGAACCTAATGAACAGCAGAGCATCTTCAAGCTCAGGTACTGTAAACTCCAGCATTCCGACGTTAACTGCTCTGTCATCGTTTCCTTCCACCTCAAAAACCTGACGATGCAAGACCTGTCCTTGCGCATTTAGTATCTCGGCATTGATTTCGTTATGCTCAGCACCCCGGCTATGCACATAAACGTTTCCTTGAAATCTTGTTCCAGGACAAGCCTGCAAACTGCGGTAATCCAGCGAAACATGAAGTGGACGAAACGCTTGCTTGACCCAATGGTAGGCCATTTTCGTCTCCCCATAATAATCGACGAGATTCGTGCATGATACATTTGGCCATGGCTCATTGAGCTGCCATATGATGCTGCCGCTGTTCTGGAACTTGCGGCGAAGGTTGGCTTCCAGGACGAAACGGATCCCTTCCGCCTGAATCCACTGGCTGCAGGCGGAAAACTGCCTAACCTCCTTCATGCTGCCGAACAGCTCCTCATCGCGGCTGAGCGTATCCCACCATTCCCCGTGATGCCGCCAAACGGCACTGTCCTCCATCGAAACAGGTCTCAGATTGTCTTCATTAAGAAATTTTGCAAGGCTTTTGATAGAACTGAGGCCGTCAACGCCAAACTCACTATGCAGCATATTGTCATTGCTGCCGTAGAGCTCATAATGAGTTGGATTCCCCATATATTTCCAATGTCCATGAACATCATGTCCCAAGCCCTTCTCCTCTGTGATATACTCTACCGGTCCCGAGGCAGAGGTGGGCAGGAACAGGCGTGCCGGATCATACTGTTCAACGAGTTCCTTTAGCATCGCCAAATTGGAATCGCTATAGTCCGAGGGCTTATTAGGTTCACTCATCAATTCGTTGCCGCCGCTCCAAATGGTTAACGAGACATGATTGCGCTTATCACAAAGTGCAGTACGGGCAGTCTTGCCCAGCAATTCAAGGAACTCCGGCAGCTTGGATGGTATGTTGTCTACGCCGGAGCTGGATTGGATAAATTCCTGCCAAACCATAATGCCATTCTCGTCGCACAGATCGTAAAAAGCCTTTTTCTCAATAATACCGCCACCCCAAATCCGAACGAGATTAATATGGGCAGCCTTCATTAAACGAATCATCATTTCATATTGCTCAACAGTCACATTGCCATAAAGATGATCCAGCGGTGTCATATTTACTCCTTTCATGTAAATACGCTCCCCATTAATAACTATGGTATAAGGCAAGGCGTCCGAAGGACTTCCCTCATTATGTCTATACTCTAGACTACGGATACCCGTCCTATATTGACGGGAATCCAGCTCCGTTCCGTCCTCTGTAAGCAGCTTCAATTCAAGGTTATACAGGGGATGTTCGCCATATCCATTCGGATACCATAGCCGCGGCTGTGGTATGCATAATTCTGCCTGCAGAGCTTCTCCGTTATACACA
Source organism: Paenibacillus lentus (assembly GCF_042714055.1). GTDB lineage: Bacteria > Bacillota > Bacilli > Paenibacillales > Paenibacillaceae > Fontibacillus > Fontibacillus lentus_A. Next base: position 1,217 of record NZ_JBHGVC010000016.1, on the reverse strand, counting down.
GTGTTATGGACAGGAATCAACTTTATTAACTGAACGCTTCCGTCCGGGTTACTGCAGATCATTTGTGCTGTTAGCATCTGCTCTTCATTACGATTTACATGCGTGTTAATTTCAGCCTGAACGTGAATTAAACCGATGATCTCTTCAGGCTTCTGTTCATCCACCTTTACATCCGCCGTAACCGATATTTCTCCAAAAGAGAAATCCTGGTGGACGCGCAGCATGACATCATCCCAGATCCCGACGTTAACCAGCCGGGTAGAAAAATCCCATTTATAATTAAACCGGCTTTTTTGTGTAAAGGTAGCGGATGTTTTGCCGATTTGGCCCATTTCATCAGGCGCTTGCTTCAGCAGCACGGAAATTTCCACTGTTTCTCTCTGAGCCAGCAAATCCGTTACATCAAATACGGCAGGCGTATACATCCCTTTGTGCTCGCCCAAAAGTATATGATCGGCGTACACTGCTGCCTCATAATCCAAGCCCTTAAAAACCAGTTCGATGCGAGTACCGCTTTGATCAGGCCGGGTTATCGTCGTTCGGTATACCCACCATCGATTCTCCACCCATTCACAGTGCAGACTATTCAGATCAAAATATGGATGGGAAATCCACCCATGTTTATAAAGGTCATAATGGACGCCTCCAGGTACAGTAGCCGACATCCATTCCGTAACGCCCATCAATTCCTGTCCCAGTTCCATACTTGTGCCCTTGAGTGGCACCCAGGGCCAGTAGCCTTTGACTTCCCATTTCAGATCATTCAACAGAATTTCCTTCATGTCTGTCCAGTTCCTCCAAACCAAGCTTAATTTAGCGTTGTGCAAGACATTGGCAGCTCCTAAGCGCCACAATTAATGCGTTTACACAACATTTAGTGCACAGATTAGTTCATATACTATCATCTAGGCAGCTGTTCCGTAGGCCCCCATAACTGTGAAATCGTTTGTTAATCTGCTAACTTGATGTTCACTAACAAAGAAGAGCCCCTATGACTCCTCACAACAGCGCACTTTTGCCATTATATGATGGACTGGGTAAAAAAACAGTAAACGGCTCTTCTCCATAGTTAATTTCAGTGTTACTCTATGTTAAATCATTCGAAATAAAAAAAAGCACCACCGATATATTAAATATCAGTAGTGCTTCTTCAGTTTGCTTGGCGACGTCCTACTCTCCCAGAACCCTGCGGTTCAAGTACCATCGGCGCTGGAGGG
>NZ_JBHGVC010000015.1:0-111828 GCF_042714055.1 Paenibacillus lentus | reverse complement strand
TTCATGCATCTAAAAAATCACTTTCTACCTTCATAGCCTGTAATCGTTCAATTTAACTGTAAGAAATCCAGTTAGTTATAGCCTCTGCGGATAACAGCTTCATTTTAACTACAACAAATACAGTTAGTGTACGTATTCTCCGTGTTCACCACCGCTTCCACAACCGCTACTGCTATATCAGCTTATCAACTCATGAGCAAACATCAACTAAATCAGCTATTAGTTATCCCAGCCTATCAGCTCATGAGCTACATCAACTAAATCAGCTATATTAGTTATCTCAGCCTATCAGCTCATGAGCTACATTAGCTACATCAGCAATCTCAGCTATATCAGCTTATCAACTCATGAGCAAACATCAACTAAATCAGCTATTAGTTATCTCAGCCTATCAGCTCATGAGCTACATCAGCTACATCAGCCGTCTTAGATCTCTCAGACATCACAGCCACCACCACCAGCAATCGCCGGAATTTAGAAGGTTCAATAATCAATTAAAAAAGCTGCCTCCGTGGTTGGATATCAAACCTACGGCAGCAGCTTTCGCTCATATAACTTTTAATGGGATATGGACAAATGATTAGGCCTGGCTTGCGGCAATGGCTTGATCCAGATCATAAATGATATCTTCAATCGACTCCGTACCGATCGATAAGCGGATGAGTCCAGGTGTAACGCCCGCCGACTGCTGCTCCTCTGGGGATAGCTGCAAATGCGTCGTGCTTGCCGGATGTATGATCAATGATTTCGAGTCGCCGACGTTGGCCAAATGCGAGAACAGCTTGACACTGTTGATCAGCTTACGGCCTGCTTCTACCCCGCCCTTGATTTCGAAAGTCAGGATAGCCCCTTGGCCTTTCGGCAGATACTTCTGTGCAAGCTCATAGGATTCGTGGCTAGGAAGTCCGGCGTAGCTTACCCACTCCACATTCGGATGGGCTTCCAAATGCTTCGCGACTTTAAGCGCATTCTCGCTATGACGTTCCACGCGCAGGTGAAGAGTCTCTAACCCTTGCAGCAGCAGCCAGGCGTTAAATGGAGACAAGGACGCGCCAAGGTCACGCTGCAACTGAACGCGAGCCTTAATAATATAAGCTAGCGGCCCAAGCGCTTCCGTATAGACTACACCGTTGTAGCTTGGATCCGGCTCAGTCAGTCCAGGGAATTTTCCGCTGGCCGCCCAGTCGAATTTGCCACCGTCCACGATGACACCGCCAATGGATGTTCCGTGTCCGCCGATGAATTTCGTGGCAGAGTGAACGACGATATCCGCTCCGTGCTTAATAGGTTGCAGCAAGTACGGGCTTGGAAACGTGTTGTCTACGATCAGCGGAACGCCGTGCTCATGTGCAATGGCCGCCACCGCTTCAATATCAAGGATATCGCCCTTCGGATTGCCGATCGTCTCTGCAAATAAGGCTTTGGTCTTATCCGTGATCGCCGCGCGGAAATTCTCCGGGTTGGACGAATCCACAAACGTGACCTTGATTCCCAGCTTAGCAAGCGTAGTGGAGAACAGGTTATAGGTTCCGCCGTACAAGGTTGAAGAGGATACAATTTCATCCCCGGCGCCAGCAATATTCAGGATGGAAAATGTAATTGCTGCCTGGCCGGAACTCGTTGCAAGTGCGCCAACGCCGCCCTCGAGCGCTGCAATTCTTTTCTCAAACACATCGTTCGTCGGGTTCATAATTCGGGAATAAATGTTGCCGAATTCCTTCAGCCCGAATAGATTGGCCGCATGCTCCGTATCACGGAAACCATAGGATGTTGTTTGATACAGCGGTACTGCACGAGAATAAGTAGTAGGATCAATTTCCTGACCGGCATGAACCGCAAGTGTTTCAAGACCGAGTTGACGCTCTTCAGACATAGTTAAATCCTCCTTTAAATTTGCATATCCCTAAACGGGTGTCATGTTTTTCATATTCTCTCATATAATGATCCGTTTGAAAATACCAAATCCGATAAAATTCCTCTGAATTATTTAAATTCCCTTTTGCCTCCTAATGCTGTGGACAACAAATAAGCCGTCAGCTAAAGCCGCGGCCCATTTGTTCATATGTGCACAGAAATGTGCATACTGTTCATAATTTCCGGAAAATCGTATGGAATCATGCACTTATTCACAATTTTCAGCTAATCATCGTTCCCAGTTGCTGTCGTTTATTGTTGTCCACATGTGGATAGGCTTATACGCTCCAGGAATTCGCAGCGAATTTCCGAATGAAGTAGGCATCCTCCATCGACGGGTGAACCTCTGCCAGTCCGGGAAAAGGAACGCGATCAGCCACCAACCGTACAAAGAGTCCTCCTTCCGTCTCTCTCATAAAAATAACTCCCTTCTCCGGAAAACGGTGCAGCTGTTCCCTCGTGATCATCCCTTCCCACACTTTCGAGGGAAGCTCCCACTTCCACTCCGCAGCTCCGCCCTCAAAGCGAATTCCGCCCTTCTCCAGCCATAACACGCGATTCGCAGCAGCTTCCCATTCATTCAATTCATGAACGGCAGCCACGACGATACGTCCCAGCGCATAGCGGGTCAAATACGTAATCGCTAGTTTGCGTTCTCCCGAGTCCAGCGCATTTAGCGGTTCGTCGAGAAAAAGGAATTTCGGCTGGGCCAGCAGGGATTGAACGATAGCGATTCTTCTGCGCACGCCGATCGATAACCGCTTGATCCGGGTATTCCGGTACGATTCCAGCCGAAAATCGCGAATCAAGCGGTCAACCGGCTCGGTTTGAAAAACACCTTTCAGCTCGGCGAGATAAACAAGCAGCTTATATGTCGTCATTTCTTCGTATAGCTCCAAATCAGAGGGAACAAAACCAATTTGGCTGCGCACCAAAGGCAAATCATCCGCCGCTTCTCGCTGCTGGTACGTAATTTTGCCCTTGCGCGGTTTCTCCACGGTAGCGAGCAGCTTCAGCAAAGTGGTCTTCCCGGCCCCGTTAGGGCCGACGAGCATCGTAAGTCCCGGATATATCCGCAATTGGTTAATTGCTAGCTTAAACGCACCTACAGGCTGCTGCAATTGATCAATGGATATCATGGCCTGCACCCGCATTCATCTCAAATTTCAACCTGCGGCTGCGATAATAGGAGCGAAGCAGCAGCACTATTCCTGCAGCCAGCAGCACTCCATCGATAACCGCACGGTACTCGACACGCAATGTATAGGAAGTGGAGTTATCAATGTAAATGAACCACAGCCCATAGACGGCTAAGGCACTTCCCAGTGCGTAATAAATCCCTTTGCGAAAAAGAACATACATCGCCGCTCCACTCGTCAGCAGCGTAATCCCCAGCCACTGCAGCAGAAACGGCCCCAGTGGAAGCACGAATTCGCCGGCCTTAAATATGCGAACACTCACAATGATCGAGCTGATAAATGCATAGCAGACAATCAGGGCTATCACCATAAGCATTCGGCTGTACATGACGAGCGCCGGAGGATACGGCGTAATGCTCTCAATCGAACGCATTCCCGGATCCCAGGTTCGGTAGCTGAACAGCATGGACGCGATCAGCATCAGCGGCGTAATAACGGGAAACAGCGAGCTCGGCAGCGCGCCGATGGATAGAATCGGCTGGCGCGGATCCACGAGAAGTATCAGCATCAGAAAGACCGCTGAACTGGACAATATCAAGGATTTTCGATTCAAGCGGAATTGACTGCGCAGCAGCTTCCGCAATGCCGGAGATTCCACCTGCTCATTGAATTGAAGCGATTGGGATGCATGATCCGCTTTCAGCGCGTCAAATTCGGGCTGAAGATTTCGAATCAGCTCCGCGGTCTCCGCCGGAGATGGCGGCGGCTGCATCGCACGTCGCAGCGGTTCCTGCAATTGCTGCTCCAGCAGCTCTAGCTCTTTATCGATAGACGGATTCATGAAGCGGCACCTCCTTGTCCTTTCGGGATGGGTTACGGCTTCCCGTTTGCGGGGAAGGTAAATCTAAATCTGTGCTTTTAGCCAGCACGCGTTTTAATTTCCTTAAAGCTCCGTATAAATGCGATTTAACGGAGCTGAGGGGGATATCCATCAGCTCCGCAATTTCCTGCAGCTTCAGGTCATGGAAGAATCGCATTCTTACCACTTCCTGTTGAATATCCGGCAAGTATTCTAAAGTCGCGGCAAGCTGCTTGGCCGTTTCCTGCCTTTCCAGCATTTCCTCGGCTCCCGGTGCAGGATCGGCACCATCCGGCATTTCTTCGGCCGCCGTATGCTCCGAACGAAAGGAAGCGCTGCGCCAATAATCCCGGCACAAGTTCAGAGCCACCTTGTAAAGCCAGGCCCGAAGCTGCTCCATTCCTCCATGCTGCCGCAAATGCCGGATAAGCCGAATGAATGTCTCCTGCACAATATCCTCAGCCTTGCCGCGATCCTTGAGCTGCTGGGTAACGTAATTAAGCAAGGGGCCATGGTATCTGGTTACCAGAAGCTCGAACGCCTCCTGTTCCCCTAATGCCATGCGCTCTGTTAATTGCTGATCGGAAATCATTGCTCCCCCCCCTCTCTCTTTTATAGCAAAACAAAACTCCAGCTCTATTCCTCTTCCCTGCCAATCCAGCGTTCTCGCCTGTCTATGACCCAAACCGCCATCAGCAGGCAAACACATGAAATGGCCATAAGTATGATGCGATTAGCGACAAATGATACGCCTTCCGGCAAATACGCCGCATACAACGTACATTTTCCCAAGATTTTTCCAAAGCTAATTGTATCGAGCATCCATAACGCAAAAGCAAGGACAAGCCCACCGTAAAGCTTCTGAAACCATACAATCCCGAGCACAGCAACAGAAGCAAGAAGCATATACGCCGGCAGGGTCTGCAGCAGAAGCGTTAAAAACCCCACCTGCGCAGCTGCAGCCTCTTCGCCGTTCCAGGGATACACCCTTGTCATAATTTCACCGAACTTAGCCCGGTATATAAACATCCAGCCGACCCCTGCCACAGCAGAGAGCGCAAGAGATAGCGTCCATTTCCTAATGACCATAAACTTTAGGGATACGGGATAGGTAGCGATGACTTCCATGCCGCCCCCGCCGATTTCCCGCTCAAAAAGAAGGACGGCGAGCAGAATGACAACCGGAAACATCCCCATCTCCGAAAAATAATACACCGTTTGCGGATAATCCGCATTGCCCATTATGATCGCTGCCCAATAGGAGAGGTAAATGAACAGCGTCACGAGAAATAGCGGTTGTTTTCCTATTTTCAGATCAAGCCGCACTTGACTGCCCAGCGCCCTAAGCTCAGCTTTCATGACCGATCACCCTCTCCCACTCCCGTTCCCAAGCTTCGTAAGGAATCGGGCGGCCTTTAGCCGGAGCTGACGAATCCTCGATCGGCACATCAAGCCCCTGACTATAGAAGTAATTGAGAACTTCCTTTACTTCCTTGGTTTTCCCTTTATCCAGCGCCTGCCCTACCTGCTTAGCCATACGGCCGCCTAAATTCTCGGGGTCTTGATCAGGATCATGATGGAACAGGGCTCCAAGCATGCGAAAGTCGGCCATGCCGTTCTCCATATCCTTGTGGCTAAAACCATCAACCTCATTATAATATACGTACCACATCAAACTGCGCAGAGGCATCCGGATGTCATCCCTGGTTTTCTCGATTTGATAGGAGCCTCTCCGTGTTCCAAGCAGCATTTCATTCATAAAAAAACTGGCAAGCCCGTAGTCCACGCCGCCGCTGGAAATATATATATATGTTCCGTTCTCGGTCGTGACGGGCAGCGAATGCTCGGTCACGAAATAGTTAACCTGGTTGATTCTCGGCTTGAAATCAGCTACCCAGGAGACAAAATAATCGTAATATCCATTCCATTCCTCCAATAATTGCTCCGCATACCCTTTGCTGTTCGGGGTCGTAATGACGCGGCTTGGCAGCGAGGGATGACTGACTTCTACGAGCGTCCCTCCGAACAAGCTGATGCCGTCCTTTCCAGTCCCCTGAAAGACCTGCGGCCTCCCGTCCGTACGCTGCAAATTGTCATTCGCCGATGGCTCAACCTCGGGCAAGCTCGTATACAGCTTCGTATCAAAGCCCTTGGCCGTCAGCCGATACGCAGCGTTCGGATAGGACATTTCATAAAATATCGCACTCAATTGCAGTCTTTCCGACCAATCGTCCTTGGCATATACGGACTGCTTGCCGGGAAGCGGATACCAGGCAAAATAGCTCGGCAGCATAACAAGACCCTGATGAGCAAAAGCGTAAAATTGGCCTCTCCCGCCATATTCCCGGACAGCTCCCGAATACCGGACCTCCACAAATATACGATCCGCAGGCTGCTCCATGGGCTCCCCCCATGTAACCGACAAGCTATCTCCTTGCTGCTTATAGGGTAAGATCCGGCCATCGGCCTCGACTCTCGAAACGGTAAAGGCTCGATTGAGCGTAAACGTGATTTCTTCCTTCTCCTTTAGTGACGCCTTTAATGACGCCGCAGGAATTTCAAGCCGAGCCGTGACAGTAAGGACATCATTTTTCGTTTTCTCCAGCATGAGATCATAATTCGCAACCTCAAAACTCTTCTCCTTCTGCTCATTCCTTAATTCGGTGAATTCCAGTAGCGTGTCATCGTTTATTTTGTCATAATAGCTGCTGTATCTTTCCTGCCACAATAAGCCGTAAGGCACGAATGCAGCACAAGCTATCAGCACGCTCAGTCCGGCAGTAACCCCCAGCCGTAATCCATGCTTGGTTGGCCGCAAACGATTTAGAATCGTATTGGCCGCTACTAGCAGCAGCGCAGCGAAGGCCAGCACAAAAAGACCGGACAGCAGCAGCTCATCGGCAATGAGTTGGTAACCCCACAGCTCACCCCCCCGGGTTCCTTGAACGAATAACTGGCTTAGATGAAAGATACTCAGCATGTACCAATCATTTCTTTCCACAATAAACAGCTGCATAAAGAATGTCCCGAACATCCAGGCACAAAAGCCGATCAAATAAACGACGCGATTAGGCAGGCACACCGCGAGAAGCATGGCCAACGCCAGTGTAACCATATACGAGATTTCATAGGATAGGCCAAAATAAACACTGTGAGAAACGGTAATGCCGGATTCGATCCCTCTTTTAGCAGAGAAGAGGATAAACAAGCCGGCTGCCAGTAGTGAAAAAAGAGTTAAATACGTCATTCCTGCCGCGTATTTCGCCGTGATCCGCATGCTGTAGGATACCGGCAGGCCGGCACTCCATTCATAGGAGGGACGGCGAATATCCCGACGAATGGCTAGTATGCCCAGCAGCATGGCGATGCCAAGCGTAAGTGTATGAACGAGAGAATGAAAGTTGTATGTCTCGGCAAACAGGTTCTTCAGCGGCGGACTGGCCGATAGAAACCAAGCATAGAATATCCCGTATAGCACGGGCAGCCCCATAAACCATACATTGCGAAAAATATGATTCCATTCGAGCGCGAATTGGCGCTGCCATTTTACCATGGACGGGTCGCTCCTTCCTCCTGCTCCGACCTGAGCAGCGCCAGATAACCATCCTCCAATGTGGGCCGGACAGCTGCCGCCTCCATTCCTATTGGCGGGGCGTGAGCAATAATTCGGCACAGCAGCCCTTCCTCGGTTCGTCGCGTGGACACAATAGACATCGGATCCATCTCCGCGAATTGGCCGTCCTCCACCAGGCCTTCCCACACCTTGCCTTGTCCCGCAGCCTGCAAATGTGCCAAATCGCCAGAGAAGCGGACTCCGCCTTGGTTCAGCACAGCGATTTGCCGGCAGTTGCTCTCGATGTCCGCGACGATATGCGTGGATAAGAGCACGATACGCCCCATGCTGAACCGCGTGAGCAGATTGCGGAAACGCACACGCTCCTCCGGGTCTAATCCAGCGGTTGGCTCATCCACGATGAGCACCTGGGGCGACCCGAGCAGGGCCTGCGCAATCCCCAGGCGTCTTCTCATGCCGCCGGAATAAGTGCGGATACGCTTATTTGCCTTTTCCGCGAGATTGACCTCCTCCAGCAGCCGGGAAATTTCCGCCTTGCGTTTTCGGGAGTCGTTCATGCCTTTCATGACGGCGACATAATCCAAAAATTCGGCGCCTGTCAGTTGGGGATACACCTGAAACTGCTGCGGCAAATATCCGATCATCGCCCGGATGTCCTCTGCCTTCTTTAGAGAAACTCCGTTAATCAGCGCATCCCCCGAGCTGGGGCGGATCAATGTCGCCAAAATGCGCATCAGCGAGGTTTTGCCTGCGCCGTTCGGTCCGAGCAGGCCGACCATGCCTTCACTGAGCGATAAATTGACGTCATTCAGCGCCAGGTGGCCTTTCCGGTACATTTTATATAAATGATTAATTTCGATCATGAATGAATTTCCTCATTTCATAATGGTAATGTAATTGGATAGCCCCGCGCGGTCGGCATCTGTTACTGTAACGGGATAAATGAACAAAAAGTTCGCGTTCCTCACATTTATTATTTTGTCTTAGACCAAAGTCGGATTTTTTGCTAGAGTCTATATATCTGTGAAAGTCGGCTGAAGGGAGATTATTCATGCTGTATTCTGTCCTGTCCACATTGCTTCAAGTCATCGTACCCATCTCGATCCCCGTCATTTCCGGCGCATTGCTCAAACGATTTCAAGGGCTCGATACGAGACCGCTAGTTACGCTGTACTTGTATTTTCTAAGCCCTGCCCTGATCCTTGAGACGCTCGCCAAGGCGGATATTTCATATCAGGATATTTATCAAACGCTCGGATTCTCGCTATTGAATCTCGTTTTACTTTGGCTCGTAGCCGTCATCATCGGCCGGCTAATCAAGCTTCCGTCAGACGAGCAGGCGGGCCTCACCCTGGTGTCCACCTTTACGAATAGCGTAAACTATGGCCTGCCGCTCGTTCTGCTCGCCTTTGGCCAGCTCGGTCTGGACAAAGCCTCCGTCTATGTCATCGGTCAGATGATCATCGTCAATACGGTCGGGGTCTACTTGGCGGCACGATCCAATTTTTCCATGAAGGAAGCCGTGAAATCCGTATTTACCTTACCGTCCATATATGCCGCCGCCGCTGCCATTTTGCTTAGGGTTACAGGGGCTTCCTTGCCTGCCGGCATCGCTCAGGGCATTACAATGGCGGCGGCCGCCTATTCCCCCGTCGTCCTCGCCATCCTTGGCGCGCAAATGGTCAGTGTGGCGGGCGTTCCGATGAAATCCGGCTCCAAAAAGGCCTTTCGCTCCGGCATCGCCATTCGGATGCTGCTGTCGCCTTTGGTGGCGCTGTTCGCGCTGTGGCTGCTGCAAATCGAAGGCGTGCTGTTCTCCGTGCTGCTCATTCTAGCCTGTATGCCCGCGGCGGTTAACGCTTCCGCACTGGCCGAGAAATTCGGAGCCTCGCCGCAAACGGTATCCAAATGCATTCTGTGGACGACGCTGGCCTCCTTTATGACCTTGCCGATCCTGATCGTTCTGTTAAAATAAAGCACGGCGAAGAGGCCAACCCGATATATTCGAGTTGGCCTTAATAAGCAGAAGGAGTCTGTAGTCTTCCCGCTTAAAAAGCAAACGTAAGATTTGTCTAATACAAGCTGGATATGGTTACACCGGTCGGCAGCTTGTAGGGATGCTCCTTATTGATATGATCGTAGAACATGATTCCGTTCAAATGATCCATTTCATGCTGCATGACAATCGCCTCATAGCCCTTGAACCGCAGCCTCAGCTCGTTGCCTTCCCCGTCATAAGCCTTGACCTGCACCTTCTCGTAGCGCGGCACGAATCCCTGTATCGAACGATCCACGGACAGGCAGCCCTCGCTCTCCGGCAAATAAATCATTGCTTCGGAATGACTGATAATTTTGGGGTTATACAGGGCGTACTCCCGGGACTGCCCCTGATCATCGCTGAAATAGGCGGCGAACATCCGCTTATTCAGGCCGATCTGGTTCGCCGACAGTCCGACTCCCGCCCGAAGCTTGTATTTCTTGGACAGCTCGGGATCCTGGCTGTTTTTCAAAAATTGCAGCATCGCTGCCATTTCATCCTTATCTTCCTCCGTCGGTGGAATGCTGACAGGCTCAGTTACCGTCCGGAGAATGTCACTGCCTTCTCTCACAATATCGTCCATCGTAATCAAATAGCCTTTATTGAATTTACTCATAAATAAACAACTCATCCACCTTCATTACCAGATTTGCGCCAATCCGAGCTTATTTGTATTTATGCCAATCCATATTGCTGTTATTCAGCAAATGCTCAAAATCGTTCTCCAATCTTTTCTGCTCCGCCCGCCGAGCCTCTTCGGCCTGCTTTCTAGCCGCAGCCTTTGCCTCTTCTTCCTCCCGCTTCAAGCTCTCTGCCTGTTCTTTAAGCTTATGGATCGTCTCAGCTCCAAGCAGATCTTTAAGTGTCGCGGGCTTGTCGCCGGCGGAAGCGGCTGAAGGCTTTGAATGTCTTCTCTTCGCCATCCTCGGTTCACCTCAATTTCTGACTTCCTCTTAAGTTCTGGTTCTTGCCTGCCTAAAGTATCGTACGGTCAAAATGTTTTGTCAATAATCCTAAACCCTGACCGGGAGTTGATATTCTTCCGATTTGCTCACCATTTAGCCGGATTGGGAAACGAATTTATGTACCAACCAAAGAAAAACGTCTAGTGATGTACTCTCTAGGTCGACAGACCGCATTTAGCGGTAGTTTTTCTTGTGATGATAGGCTGGTTCAGCATAGCTGAAAACTTCAACTCCTTCATCTTAAAAAAATTTACCAAATTTGTTTAAGGTGAGTGCAAACACGTGTAATTCTACAATATGCTTATTCACAAGGCTTGGAGGAGAGAGAACATGAGAAATGAACAGGAAAACAACCATCATCCGAATACCAGACCAGCCAGACCGGTCAATGGCCGGGTCAAAGCGATGCAAAAATTGAAGGAAGAACAAATCAATGCCTGGAAGCCCGTCAAAATCGAAATGGCCCAATACTGGATTGAGCATGAGAAAGTACAAATGAAACGGAGAATGACCCGGGGCGCAATCCACTTTTGTAATTTTGGAGAAAATATCGGCTGCGAGCAAAATGAGGAACGGCCCGTCATCATCGTATCGAACAATACGGTGAACTCCACCTCCGGCAACGTGATCGTTGTTCCATTGACCAAAAATCTTAAAACGCGCACCAATCCCAAAACCGGGCAAGCGATTTTGACGAAGGAAGGCAAGCCGATCCCGCGTTTTCAGAGCCACTACTTTCTGTTCAAGAGCAAATATGATTTCCTGGCCTTTGATTCCGCCGCAAAAACGGAAGAAGCTACGTCTGTCAGCAAAATTCGCTTGAAGGAGCATCTTGGAAATTTGGACGAGGAGGATATGAACCGCCTGGAGAATCGGCTGAAATGGACGCTTGGATTTTAGACAAATGGAATAAGAATTAACGGAAACGGCCAAGCGTGAGGGATTCGGAAGGTACAGGAATGTGGAGTAATATTTATAAGGGGGATTGACACGAAACTGCGAAAAGGTTACTATAGGTATCAAGAGATTTGTTCGTAGAGTTTTATTATGTCATCCACCTCGTCGTGGATAAACTCACACGTTATACGTGTATTGAGTCAGAAGAGGAGCCTCGGCTCCTCTTTCGTCTTCTTCAATACCTTTAAAATCTCATTGTCATGAAACTCTCATGGCTATCACATAATAAGTATATGTCGCCCACCTGGTCGTGGGCAAATTCACCCCGCATGGAGGCTCCTGCGGGGTTTATTTTGTTCTCTTGTGTACTATTAACCGAATGGGCCGCATTTTAACCAAATTATTGCTTCAGTCCGGCCAGAAATATTCCCAGATTAAAATCCAGGCTCTTCTCCAGGGACAGCGGCAGACCGAAGCCTCCTAACTGCTCTAGCGAGGCAAAGCCATGAATAAAGCTTCGCAGTCCGCGAACTGCATGGAGGGCATCCTCCTGCAGCAGTTTATATGGCTGGAGAAGCTGCAGCACTAAATCGACAACCCGTTCGCCAGCCTCCCGGATCTCCCGCTCGTTCATTCCCTGCGGAACGAGCTGGGCACTTTCATACAGCCCTGGATGCTCACGGGCAAAGCTGATATAGGCGTGAGCAAATCGGCGGATACCCTCCCTGCCCGACAGTCCTTCCGTTTCTTCGCTGACTTTGCCGTAGAGCTGCTCCAGGGCATATACGGCAAGCAGCGCCCTCAGCTCCTCCAGCCCTCGAATATGATTGTATAGCGATGGAGAACGAACACCGAGGGCAGCGGCAACCGAAGCCAACGTTACTGCCTGCACTCCCTGCTGATCGGCGATTTCCACCGCCGCCATCAACACTGTATTTGTATCAAGTCCCGGCCTGGGCGCCATGATAATCACTCCTAATAGGTATATTGAGCCGCTAGTTACTTCCTGGCATGCAAAAAATCATGTGGTTTACGCGTAATCACTTGCCAAGCGACCCCTTGGCAGCGATTAGGGCCTTTCGCATCTCCGCAGCTGGTTCAGCCAGCATCTCCCCGTGCCCTGTAGCAAGCAGGCTCGGTTGATGATCGGCCAGCTTGCTCGCGCTTTCAAGCGCGATCTCCTTATTCCAGGTAGCCATGGCCGGAAAAGGAAACATTAATCGAAGATGCCCTGTCACGGTTAGCCCCCCACGCGTGTGGAAGGAATCGCCGACGAGCAGCGCTCGTGTTCTTGTATCCAGCAGCGAAATCGAGCCGGGCGTATGCCCGGGTGTGGCGATGACAAGCAGGGAACCGATGCGGTCACCCTCGCGGACGAGGATATCGGGCCGTGTCTTAATGTCTTTGGGTACGCCTCCCCGGATCTTGGTCTGCGGCTCATCGGCTAAGAGAGTACGATCGCCAGCAAGCAGCTTCGCATCGCGTTCCGAAATATAGACCTCTGCTTCCGGGAACTTCTCCTTCATTCTATCTAATGCCCCTACATGATCGTCATGGGCATGGGTCAATACGATTCGGGTCAACGGCTTGCCGATTTCCTCTATTGCCTTCGCAATCCCGGCTGCGCTATACGGAAGAGCAGCATCAACTAAAGTAAGACTCTTCTCTTCCTCGACTAAATAGCAATTTACCGGGAATAGCCTAGGCATAAACGTTAATTGCAGTAAAAATTCATGTCGAATTATTCTCATAACCATGCGCTCCTCTAAACAAAACTAACACCATTAGTTTCATTTTAAACTAATGGTGTTAGTTTCTCAAGAGAAATTTTAAATTTAGGATGCAGAAAATTCTTTTCCGTGATCAGCCTGCGCCTTCTTTGAACCTTTTCCTGGCCAAAAGGCCACACGGCCAAGCACCATGGTAATCGACGGCACAAGAAATGGACGGACGATAAACGTATCGAGCAATATCCCGATTGCTGAAATAATTCCAAACTGAACGAGCGCCTGAATAGGCAGAGTCGCCAGCACGGCGAATGTGCCGGCCAAGATTAACCCTGCGGACGTGATTACGCTGCCCGTCTCGGTAACTCCGTCACGAATCGCCTGCTTCAAGGGCATCTTCCTGCTCTTTCTCCAGATGCTGGAGATGAGGAATATATTGTAATCCTCGCCCAGCGCGACTAGGAATGCAAAAGCATAAAGCGGAATGAGACCCTGAATCGCCGTAGTGCCCATAATGTCATGAATGACGAGCCAGCCCAGGCCAAGCGCGGAGAAATAAGATAAAACGACGGTCAGAACCAGGTACACCATCGCTACCGCGGAGCGCAAATATAATAACAGGAGCAGAGCAATAAGCCCGATTACAATCGGAATAATCACAGCCGTGTCCCGCTCGTTGGTCCGCTCTGTGTCGTACTGGGTCGCCGTCTGTCCGGAAATCCATACATGCTCATCCGGTGCTGAAATACCAGCAGCCTGGAGCATCTTCTCCGCCGTACCCCGCAGCTCGGGGATCAGCGCCATCGCTTCATTGGAGTAGGGGTTCAAATTGAACTCAATATCGATGGCCTGAATGTCCGGATTGCTGCCTCCCTCCACTGCTTCAGACACGTGGCTTACATAAGAAAGGCCAGTAAAGGTTTGCTCGAGAGGTACCTCCTTTCCCTCCGTATTCACCATAAGCTTGACGGGAGCCAGCTCGCCCGGGGTAAACTTGTCGCCGATCACGGCAAAGCCTTCCCGCGATGGACTGCTCTCTGGAAACGTGGATAATAAATCCACGGTGTACTCGATCCGTGCAGAATTAACTGCACAAGCCCCAAGAAAAATTACCGTAACTGCGATGACGACCCAGGGACGGCGCGTTACGATTCGGCCGATCCAGCCTCCTTGTTTCTGATTGGCTGCAGCTTGCGGAGGAATCGGAGCCGGCTTACCTTTCTTCTGCGCTCTTTCCGCCAGCATTTCCGGAGTGCGGGGCACGAACGGATAGAAGGAGCCGCGGCCTAGAATAGCAAGCAGTGCAGGCACGAGCGTTAAGCTGGCCGCACCCATGATGAGAATTGATAAGCTGAACGGCACCGCAAACCGATGAACCGCGCCATATTTGGCGAACAAGAGCACCAATAGTGCTATGACGACCGTAAAGCCGCTCATCGCAATTGCTCCAGCCGAGTCTTTGAATGCGCGAATCAACGCCTTCGTCTTATCCCGTTCCTCCCCTAGAATTTGCCGGAAACGGGAAATGAGGAATAAGCAGTAATCAGTCCCGGCACCGAACAAAAGCACTGTCATGATAGAAATGCCTTGCGAATCGACGGTAATCCAGCCGAGGTCGGCCATTTTGCCCAGAATCGGACTAGCCGCTCCATAAGCAAAGCCTACCCCGATCAAAGGGATAATGGCCAGAATCGGCGATCTGTAAATGAGCAGGAGCAGCACGAGCACAAGCAGTACAGTCGCAATCAGCAAGGATACGTCTGCGCTGGAGAACAATCCGACCGCATCGATAGAAATTCCTGCCGGACCGGACACCCGGGCTGACAGCCCTTCGCTATCGTCTATACTTACGGAGAACGGGTTCACTCCGAATATTTCCAGGGATTGTTCCTTGATCTTTTCCATCCCCGCTTCCAAGGTGTCCGTCTCCGCTTCTTTGCTAAAAAACAGAGGCAGCACAAACGCCGTCCCATCCTCGGAGGTCTGCTTTTGCAGTACAGGCAGCGGCATTTGGTGAAAAGGCGGCACGGCCTCCTGCCCTTCGAGCGGGTTTTCCGTCAGAAATGCTGTGAGCTGCTGGAATCCGCTGAAGTCCTCTTCGGTTAATCCGCTATTTCTCTGCCATACGAGTAATGCCGGAATGCCGGAATCGCTCGGAAATTCTTTCTCGGCTAACTGCTGAGCCTGTACCGATGGCATCGACGCCTCCAAATTAGCGGCATTATTGTCCTCCTTCTCATTAACGCCCGGCCATATCGCCGTCAGGGCTCCTACGATGATAATCCAGGCGGCTACGGTAATCCATTTCGTCTTGCTTCCCGCAAACCAGCGCCCAAGTCGCTCCAGCATTTTATCCATCGACTCTCTCATCTCCATTTTTTTAATTTTGTGATCAAGTGATATAAATCATATTAGTAATTATATATACCGGAAGGTTAATTATCAATCACCTCTTTTCATTTTTTAGGCAGTCATTGAAAGATGATTTTTTGAGCAGCCTCTTATGGTATAATGATTCGTCAGTATATGTTTTTCGTCAGTATAAGTTATTGAGGTGACCTTTATGAAAGTCCCGAACAAGAAGCCCTTGGGAAGACCTCCCGTACAGCAGGAAGGGATGCCTACTTCCCAGCACATCTTAGTTACCGCCTCTAAGCTGTTTATGGAAAATGGCTATGAATCCGTTTCGATGAATATGGTGGCGCAGCATTCCGGCGTGACTAAAGCTTCGGTATATTATTATTTTCCGACCAAAAACGAGCTGTTCGTAGCATGCATGGTCGCTGTCCTCGTCAATGTGAAGCAGCGCATTGAATCGATATTGGCACAACCGGGCTCCTTCCGGGAGCGGCTTGTGCTCATTTCCCAAAATTATTTGCGAGTCCCCCAGGTGCATATGGACGGGATGGTGGAGAAGCTGAAGCATCATTTAAGCGAGGAGCAGCATGAACGTCTAAATCGTCATGAGAATGCTCTATACGAGGCACTGGAGCAAGGCTTCGCCGATGCTGTCGAAGATGGAGAGATTCATTGCGACGAGCCTTTTCTCGCTGCGCATCTGTACGTATCCATGCTGAAAGTGGGCGAACGCCGCTATTCGAACAATGAGACTTTGTTCGAATCGAATGAAGAAGCCGCCGCTAAAATCGTGGCCTTTCTGTGGAGAGGTATTCATAAATAATAAAGTACAAAGGATGGATCGGCATGGCTTTCGGAATTACGCGCAAGGAATTGAACGCATGGAAGCAGCGGGTTGCGCAAGGAGACATTGCTTATTTGACGCATTACTGGCTCGACCCGCGATTTCCGGGAATCACGACCGTCACTAAAGTAGGCTGCAATGATCTTGAACGGTTGTCAGCCTGGTGCAGAGCTAACGGCCTGAACCCGAAATATATTCACCGCCGGGATGAGTACCCCCATTTCGACTTGATCGGGACGAAGCAGGTAGAAATTCTTACCCGGGAAGGATTGCATGATCAGATCCAGCGATTCAATCTTATAACACCATATTAAAGGCAGGCCGCATTCATGTTATGCTGGCCTGCCTTTTTTAATAAATCTATGTGACGGCTTAGCCGTTAAGCCTGTTCGCCCGTTATGGCCACTCCGACCCGATGAACAAGCTCCGAGCTTTCCTGATTGAGCCCTACAAGCTGTACTTCTTTGTCCTGCTCCCGATACTTGGCAATCACCTTGGAGATCGCCTGAACGGCCGAATGATCCCATACGTGGGATTTCGTGAAATCGATCATAATTTGATCGGGATCGTTCGTCGGGTCAAACTCATTCAAGAAGCCGGTGACGGTACCGAAGAACATTTGACCTTTCACCGTATATTTTTTGATAGCCTCCTGCTCTTCCGCAGTAATGCGGATCTTGGCCATCCTCCAGGCAAAAATAAGGGTGCTGAGCAGAACGCCAATGCCGACGCCGATCGAAAGGTTATTCGTGGCTACAACGGCCGCAACGGTAATAACCATCACGAAGCCATCCGAAAACGGAATTTTTCGACGCATGGATCTTAGATAGCTCCAATCGAAAGTGCCTATGCATACCATGAACATAACGCCGACTAAAGCCGCCATAGGAATTGCCTTAACGACATCGCCAAGGACAATGATGAGAAATAATAAACCAACGCCCGATACCAAAGTAGATAAGCGGGTTCTTCCTCCGGATTTTACGTTGATCATCGACTGGC
This sequence comes from Paenibacillus lentus, assembly GCF_042714055.1. Lineage (GTDB taxonomy): Bacteria > Bacillota > Bacilli > Paenibacillales > Paenibacillaceae > Fontibacillus > Fontibacillus lentus_A. Next base: position 94,511 of record NZ_JBHGVC010000015.1, on the reverse strand, counting down.
CAATCATGGCACAGCCTGCCATTCCCCCGAAAAAACCTGTGACGATGTTCGCTAGCCCCTGTCCTTTCATCTCCCGATTCTTATCGCTGGGCGTATCCGTAATTTCATCAATTAACGTCGCCGTCATCAGTGACTCAAGCAGCCCAACAACAGCTAGTGATAAAGAAACCGGAAAAATAACCTTGAGCATTTCCCAGGACAGAGCCACCTCTGGAAGATGGAATGTCGGCAGCGCACTCGTAATCGTTCCCATATCCCCAACCGTTTTGACATCCAAGCCGAGAACCACAGTAATGACTGATACAATAATAATGGCGGCCAAAGCCGAAGGAAATGCCTTCGTAATCCGTGGAAATACATAAATGATAACGAGAGTCAAAGCAACCAGAGCGTACATCATCCAACCCTCGCCCGTGAAATACGTAAGTTGAGCCATGAAGATCAGAATCGCCAATGCATTCACAAATCCGACCATAACGGAATGCGGCAGAAAGCTGATTAGTTTGCCGAGTCTCAGCACACCGAGAATAATTTGAATGATGCCTGCGAGTATCGTAGCTGCGAACAGGTACTCAATTCCGTAATCGCGAACAAGTCCTCCCATCAACAGCGCCATCGCCCCCGTAGCCGCAGAGATCATCCCTGGCCGGCCTCCCGCAAAAGCAATCACAACAGCGATGAAGAAAGAAGCATACAGACCCACCATCGGGCTGACCCCGGCCAGCAGTGAGAAAGCGATCGCTTCAGGAATTAAAGCAAAGGCTACCGTCAGGCCAGACAGCAGGTCGCTCCGAGTATTCGAGAACCATGCTGTTCTCATATTTACTGTTTTAAACAATTGATGTAATCCTCCCTGTTTATCTAGATGGTCCGGTGCAACGCTCACGAACTCGATTATATAAAATTTCAACGATGTATCACAAGTGAATATTCCCCCATGTAAGCGGTAACATATTGTGTATCCTTTTTATTGCTGCCTTTTAGAGTAGTTTGCTGTCCTTATCTTCCTTACCACAGAAAAAGCACCCTGTATGTGATTCATACAGGGCGCTGCATAATGCTGTATCCTTTGGCTGTGTTCACGTCATCCAAAATACTTAGCTATAATTTCTGCGATGGCCATGCTCTTTATCGGCTTACTGATATAATCGTCCATTCCGGCGTTCAGGCAGTTCTCCCTGTCGCCCTTCAATGCGTTAGCGGTAACCGCGACGATGACCGGCCATTTATTTGCAGGTACGGTCTCCTTAATAACCCGGGTTGCATCGAATCCGTTCAGTTCAGGCATGTGAACATCCATGAAAATAAGATCAAACGGTTCATAAGCGACTTTTTGAATGACTTCAATGCCGTTCGAGACGATCGTGATTTGGTGTCCAAGCCGCTCCAGCATTTTTTTCAACACGATCTGGTTAATTTCATTATCCTCAGCCACGAGCACTTTTAGCGATGGAGCATGTGTTCTGTCTGTACAGGCTCCCTCTCCTTTACCGGAAGCAGGCTCCTTCTTTGGCTCCTTTAAAGCAATATGGAAAGCAAAGGTAGCGCCCTGCCCTTCCGTTGGCTCGACCCAGATGTCCCCATCCATCAGCCCGATCAGCCGCTTGGTAATGGCCAGTCCCAAGCCTGTGCCCTCGTAATTTCGAGTCATGAAATGATCGAGCTGGGAGAACGGCTCGAATAGATGAGAAATTTTATCTTGAGGTATGCCAATGCCGGTATCCTTGACTACGATTTTCAATCTGACGTATTCCGCTTGCTTCTCAAGGGGATCAACCGATATAGATACCCCGCCGTTAAAAGTAAATTTAACTGCATTCCCGACCAAATTGAGAAATACCTGCTTCAAGCGATCGGGATCGCCGATCAATGCTTCCGGAATGTCAGGATGGACGTTGTACTCCATCTTTAATCTTTTCTCGTTGGCCCTTGGCGTAAGAACGTCCAACGTCTCGGCAATGCACTTGCGGATATCGAATAATTCCTTATGCAGTACGGTCTTGCCGGATTCGATTTTAGCAAAATCGAGAATGTCATTAATAATGCTCAGCAGGGTATCGCCGCTTTTGCGAATAATATCCAGGTATTCCCTCTGGGTACTATCCAGCTCCGTGGTCTCCAGCAATAAGTCCGTCATTCCGATGACCCCATTCATCGGCGTACGTATTTCATGGCTCATCATGGCCAGGAATTCGCTCTTGGCCTTGTTCGTGCTTTCCGCCGCTTCCTTGGCGATGAGCAGCCTTTTTTGCTCGGTAATATCTTTGGCAATAATATAAAAGCCCACGTTCTCGTTGTTGATAATAATCGGCGCTATTGTCGTTAGCACCTCTACCGTCTCGCCTTGCTTATTCTGAAGCTTATCAATCAGCTTCTCAATGCTTGGATCGTTAATCGCGTCTTTCAGGATGCGCTTTACATATTTCTCACCGATAAAATGCGAGAAGCTCCTGCCAGCCAATTCTTCAATCGCATAGCCGGTCATCTTCACGGCCATGACGTTGGCGTTTATAATTTTCCCCTCCAGGTCAAGGGAGAATACGGCGTCATGATTGTACTTCTTCAGCGAGGTATAACGCTCAACGGTTTCCTGTATTTTGCGTTCAATGTTTTTACGTTCCGTAATATCCTGTACGGTTCCGTTCATCTTGACGGCCTTTTTCTGGTCATCATAGGATACGATTCCTTTTAAACAGTAATAGCCTAAGCTGCCGTCGTCATATCTATATTGAAATTCAAAATCGAGCTTTCCGCTCTTCAGTGCCTGCTGAACCGCATCTATAAAACGTCCCCGCTCCGTACCCTGCATCAAAGCGACAAGCTTGGAGGAAGTCACTGCGGAATCCTTCTCGATATTGAACATCTCGTATACGTAATCAAACAGGACGATCTGATCGTTAGCCACGTCCCATTCCCAACTGCCGATTAACGCGGTACGCATCGTTTCCGACAGAATCGCCCGCTCATACTTCCATTTCGAAATGTCACGCCCTACTGCAAGAATGATCGGCTGCTCCAGTCCTTCGCGGATTTGGTTAATCTTAAACTCAAACCAGACGTACTTCCCATCCTTATGCTTAAGGCGCAGCTCTATTTTCCCCCCACTACGAATAATCCCCCGCATGGTCGGGAGATTCTGATCCTCAGGATGACACAGCTCATTGTAATGCCGGCCTAACACTTCCTCTGGAGCATATCCGAGGGCAGATCCGACGGATGGTGATATAAACTCGCAAATCCCTTCTTCGCTGCAGCAAAAAACAATATCTCCCACGTATTCAACGATCTGTCTGTAAAACTGATCCGACCTGAAATTAGACTGGATTTCCCCTGCACCGTAGCCGCATTCATCCCTGTTTGAAATCTCTTTCTGATTCTCGCGAATAGACTGCTGTCCATCTCCTCTGATGTTCATATTTCTGCCTCCGTCCAATAGGATGTCATATCATTCATCAATTGAATTCACGATTGAATATGAATACAGATCAGCTGCTACAGGAAATAATTATAGTAGAATTTTCTCTTTTCAAGAAGGCTAAAATGCATTATTGTTGCTAAGGGGCTTTTTTTGCCCTGGAAAGAGAAACCATATAGTTTGAGGTGATTATTTTGTCAACAACGGGGCAAGCTTCAAAACCCGGAAGTCTTTTTCGCAATCGGTTATACCAGACCATTCTCATCTCAAATGTCCTTCTGCAAATTGGAATTTGGGTCAGAAATTTTGCCATTCTAATGTTTGTAACAGATCAAACGAATCAAGATCCGCTGGCAATATCATTAATATACGTCGTCGAGTTTGCTCCGATTTTCGTGTTTTCCTTTATCGGCGGGGCATTTGCCGACAGATGGCTGCCGAAGCGTACGATTATTTGGTGTGACTTTCTGTCCGCGCTTTCCGTATTCGGCGTCCTGCTGACGCTGATGTACGGCTCCTGGGAGGCCGTCTATCTGGCTACCTTTGTATCCGCCATATTATCGCAGTTTTCTCAGCCATCCGTGATGAAGCTGTTCAAGCAGCACGTTCATCCGGATCAATTGCAGCAAGGCATGGCTTTGTTCCAATCGCTGGTTGCGATCTTCATGGTCGCCGGTCCCGTGCTGGGCATCTTTGCTTACCATCAATTCGGAATATATAATTCAATCGCCGTTATGGGCGTGGCCTTCCTGCTCTCTGCCCTCGTCATGTTCCGGCTGCCGCCTGACGAGAAGCCGGAGCACAAGCAGGTGCGTACGACAAATATCCGCCAGGAGCTGGCCGATGGATTTCGTTACGTATGGCGCAGCAAAGTACTTAAAGTGCTGGGCGCAACCTTTGCCATTGCAGGATTTGCGGTCGGAACGATTCAGACCCTCGGATTATTTATCGTTACCGAAAGATTGGGTCAGCCCAAAGAATTCCTGCAATTCCTGATGATGGTCAACGGTGTTGCTATGTTTATAGGGGGCATCGTCATTATGATGCTGACGAAGAAATTCGCCCCGCAGCTGCTGCTTGCCTTCGGAATAACGGTCAGTGCCGTATGTATTGTCGGCATGGGCTTATCGACCAGCATTCCTCTGACCCTAATCCTGCAGTTCATCAACGGCCTCACCTTCCCATGCATTCAGATCGGCATAAATACAATGATTCTTCAGAATACCGAGCAGTCCTACGTCGGCCGGGTTAACGGTGTGCTCAGCCCGATGTTTACGGGGATGATGGTCATCATGATGTCTCTGGCCGGCCCGCTCAAGAAGACGTTTCCACTCGTTGAAATCTATACCGTATCGGGAATCGTCATGCTGATGGGCGCTCTGATTCTTATACCGATCTTTAAGCATAAGCCTGCTCCAATCGCAATGAGTACAGATGCTGAAGCTTGTTCTTAATTAAACCAGCTCTATACACCCACATTCTATTAATTTAAACCGCTCTCTGAAGGGTGACTCAACGAAAATTTGATCTGGGGCGGATAGTGTACTTTATGTTCCTAGTGATTCAGAATCTATGCATGATTAAAAAGAGTCCGGAAGCAGCTTGTCTGCCTCCGGACTCTTTGCGCTGGCTATTCAGCACCCAGCGTGGAATCGGCTAATTCAATTAACGCTTATTGAAAATGTCCGTCAATACCGGTACGATTTGCGATTTCCGGGATACTACGCCTTTCAGCACAGCTTTGCTGTCAACGAGCTTCACGCCGTAAGCTTCCTCGACTGCGGCAGCTTCCTTGCCAACTGCAAGACCCACGGAATCATTGTTCAGAATATCCGTCACAACAAACAGGAACAGATCGAGTCCCTTCTTCTCCACGATGCCTGCCAGCGCAGTCTCCAAATCCGCCTGACGAGACAATACATCATTCACATCAACGGCATTGACCTGGGCGATTTCCACCTTGGAGCTGCCCATTTCAAATTCCTTCGCATCGAGGGAGATAAGGTCTTCAATCGACTTGTCGCTTAGATCGGCGCCTGCTTTAAGCATGTCCAAGCCATATTCATCCGCATTCACGCCAGCGATGTCGGCCAGCTCGCGAGCAGCCGCAACGTCCTGCTCGGTGCAAGTCGGGGATTTGAACAGCAAGGAATCGGAAATAATAGCCGACAACATCAAGCCTGCAATATTCGCCGGAACGGCGATCCCATTTTCTTTATACATTTTGTTCAAAATCGTTGCTGTACAGCCAACAGGCTCCGCACGGTAATAAAGCGGCCCGCTTGTTTCGAAGTTAGCGATACGGTGGTGGTCAATCACCTCGACGACCCGAACCTGATCGATATCCGAAACGCTTTGCTGGCGTTCATTGTGGTCAACGAGAATGACGTCCTTCACTTCGCCCGCTACGCTCTCAACGATACGAGGAGCCTTGAAACCGAAACGATCCAAAGCGAACCCTGTCTCCCCATTCACGCTCCCGAGGGCGACCGGCTCTACATTCCATCCCAGCTTGGATTTCAGATCCGCATAGGCGATGGCGGAGCAAATCGTATCCGTATCCGGATTTTTGTGACCGAAAATCAATACTTTGTCCATCTCAATACTCTCCTTTTACTCATTAACTTAGAAAAGTATATCCTACAAGGCCTTGGACAATCAAGATGATAGAGTCCTAGATTCAAATATTTTACATCGAATGTCATTATTTCTGCAAATCAAGCATGATCGAATTAAGGCGCAGCTCAGATTATTTTCAGCGTACATTCAGTAATCCCTCCTATAATAGAAAGAACTAATCGTCAGTCGTTACCAGAGGAGGCTTCGACCTATGAGTCATTTAAAAGGAATCAAAATTTTACTCATCGACGACGAGCCCCATATCGTTCAGTTCCTCGAGCTTGGGCTCCTCAACGAAGGGTACGAGGTGCGGAGCGCACATGACGGACTTAGCGCCATCAATCTAGCCGCGGAATTTCAGCCGCATATCATCGTCCTTGATGTCATGATGCCGGGCATGGATGGGTGGGAGGTCTGCCGACTGTTGAAAAAAAACGGCATGCATACCTCCATCATTATGCTGACCGCAAAGGATGAAGTGGAAGACCGGGTCAAGGGACTGACGATAGGCGCAGACGATTATGTCGTAAAGCCGTTCAGCTTCGAGGAGCTGCTGGCCCGGATCGGCGCTCGCCTGCGCAATCAATTCCCGGCACTTCTGGGGGAAGTGGCCTTGGGGCCTTTTCGTCTAAACGACAAGAAGAAGGAAATTAGTTATCACGAGCAAGTACTGGAGCTCTCTCCCACAGAGTATGAGCTTCTTAAATATCTGGTGATCAATCATGGCATCGTGCTGAGTAAAACGACTATTCTGGATAAAGTATGGGGCTATGACTTTGGCGGTGAAGAGAACATTGTTGAGGTGTACATCCGGTCGCTGCGCGATAAATTGCACGATAAGGAGCATCGCCTCATTCGAACACTGCGCGGAGCGGGGTACCGGGTCGATATATGAGCAGGCTAAAGCGGATACGAAGCCTTATTCGGAGGGGCGCAGCCCCCCGCTCTCTCCGAATCCAGTTATTGTCGCGTTCTCTACTCGTACTGGCCGTACTGCTTCTCCTGATCGGTGCGCTTCAATACGTAATTATGAAGGATTTCCTGTACCGGAATCAGGCAGAGACGATGAGCTCCCAAATGCGCGGGCTCCCAAAGGACCTTTTCGGTATCCCCGGTTTTGTCCCTGAACGCTGGAATATTCGCGTGCCGGGTTTAAGCGGAGACGCCCCCTCCCCGGATCCTGCCCCCAGTTCTAACGGTTCCTTAGATCATCCGGACAATCCGAGCAACCCGGATCGCGGGCCGTTTGTATTCCTGCCGGATATGTCGATTGCCTATATTTCGGAGAGCGGCGTGTTCACCGACTGGACGAAGGCAACAGGAATGGTGTCCCCTCAACTATCTTCGGACAAATACGCCGCCCTCCAAGCGGAATTTGAGCAGAGGATGCACGGCAACTATGAGGTGGTTGAGGACGAGACCGGCAGGGAGCAGCTCATCGTATTTCGCCCTGCCGGAGGGCCTGGCGCCCAATACGGGCTCATTCAGATCGGCAAAGACACCGCGCCGCTGCAGAGCATCGTCCTGCGCCAGCTCCTTACCTTCGCTACCTTGTCTGCGCTCGCCCTGGCATGCGGCCTGATGCTTTATCTGCCTTTGCTGCGCCAAACGCTGCATCCGTTGAACCGCATGGTGCGTACCGTGGAGGATATTAATGCAGGCAATCTGGGCATCCGCTTCCCTTCCAGACAGGGACAGTCGGAAATCGATGCGCTCGCCCAATCGTTCAACGGAATGCTTGAGCGGCTTGAAATCTCCTTTGAAGGAGAACGGGAAGCAAAGGAGCAAATGCGCCGCTTTATCGCCGATGCCTCGCATGAGCTGCGTACACCTCTGACTTCCATCCACGGATTTTTGGAAGTGCTTCTGCGCGGGGCGGCGGCAAATCCGGAGCAATTGCAGACCTCCCTGAAAAGCATGCTTGGCGAGTCCACGCGCATGAAGAAGCTGGTCGAGGATTTACTGCTGCTTGCTAAATTGGATCGCCAGCCTGTGCTAGAGCTGCGGGAAACGCGGCTAAATTCACTTATCTCGGAAATGGAGCCTCATTTACGAATGCTTGCGAAGCAGAGGACTGTTCGCTTCATCCTGACCGATGGAATCCGGGGGATGTTTGACGACAACGCCATCAAACAGGTTATCCTGAACCTGTTCAGCAATGCCGTGCAGCATACCGATCCCGAGCGGGGGCTGATTACCGTGACGCTAACCGCTTCGCGGGGCGAGGCCAAGCTGTCCATTCGCGATAACGGCTGCGGCATCCCGCCAGAGCACCTCCCGCATGTGTTCGAGCGCTTTTATCGCAGCGATGCCTCGCGTACGCGAAGCCATGGCGGAGCGGGGCTCGGCCTCTCCATCACTCAATCGATCGTGGAAGCGCACGGCGGTGATATTCAGGTCTCCAGTCCGCCTGGAGAAGGTACGACCTTTCAGGTGAATTTACCGCTGAATACACCGCAGCGGGATATGTAGCTATGTAGCGCCTATTTTTTCTCATATAATGACAGAAAGCCCGGGCAGAGCACTTGATAAAGAGCTCTACCCGGGCTTTAACGTTTTTAGCTGTCTGCCTCAATAACATACTGCTTGAATTTGTTGTAATCGCTTAGCTTACACTCCATTGTCAGCTTAGTTCCTTCAGCCTCGTAGCTGGTAGCCTTAATATTCGCATTCTCATTGAAATGGGATACGAGCGCGCCTTGATCATACGGAATAAGCATCTCGCAATGGATGTAATCCTTAAAAATCGCTTCTCTGATCCGCTGCACCAATTCCTCGATCCCGATTCGCGGCTTGGCGGCGATATATAGCTGCTCCCCCTGAACATCGGGTACAGGATGATCGGTTAGATCGCTCTTGTTATATGCATATAACGTCGGGATATCCGTAATGCCGATTTCCTTCAAGGTTTCATTGGTAATTTGGATAAGCCGTTCATACTCCGGGTTGCTGTAATCGACGACATGAATAAGCAAGTCAGCCTCCGCCACCTCCTCTAGGGTGGAGCGGAACGCCTTAACCAGATGATGCGGAAGCTTGCTGACGAAGCCTACCGTATCGGTAAGCAGAAAAGCTTTGTTATCCGGCAGCGGAATGTTCCGCACCGAGGTCTCCAGCGTAGCGAACAGCATATCCTTCTCAAAAACAAGCTTCTCCGGCGCCGGATTATACCGTTCCATCAGGGCGTTCATGATCGTCGATTTGCCGGCGTTAGTGTATCCTACCAGAGATACGACGGGCAGATCCTTCTTCTTGCGCTGTTTGCGCTGAGTCTGGCGATGGGCTACGAGCACTTCCAGCTCTTTGCTCAGCACCGTAATCTTCTCTTCAATCCGCCGACGATCCAGCTCCAGGCGCGTCTCCCCCGCACCCCGGTTCTTCGTGCCTACGCCGCCGCTCTGACGGCCAAGGGATTCCCTCATCCCGACAAGGCGAGGCAGCATGTATTTCATATGAGCGACTTCGACCTGGAGCTGAGCCTCCCTCGTCTTGGCCCGCTGCGCAAAAATATCGAGGATGAGCACCGTACGATCGATGACCTTGCACTCCAGATCCGCCTCCAGATTGCGAATTTGCGACGGGGACAGCTCGTCGTTGAAAATAACGAGATTCGCCTCCTGCCCTTCGATCAGCCCGCAGACTTCGCCAATTTTGCCTGTCCCAATGTAATGGGATTTATTTACCTTCGGCAAATTTTGCGTTAACGTACCGACGACCTCAATATGGCAGGCCTCCGTCAAATTAGCCAGCTCTTCCATGGAGTAATCGAAATCCTCCTGATGATTCAAGTTGACTCCAACCAGTATCGCCTTCTGTTGCAATTGTTTCATATAAACATAACCTCCTCCGACATTCGATGCCGAATTCCATCTTGATTTGCTTCGTGATCAAAAGTTAAAGGAAAAATAAAGACACAGGCGTCCCCCTGTGTCATTGCAAACAAGAACCATAAGCGACATCGAGCCTACGGCAAATAGCGCTATCCGTAAGCGACGTCAACAAAGTCGGCATATTCTATTATAAAGATCCCCTTTATGATAGACACCTCTCCCGTTTGCCCTGCACAGGGCAGAGCCTTTGAGCACTATTCAATTAGCCGCGCAAAGTGGTAAAACGGGATCTAATGTAAATCACAGGGAACCCTCCGTTCTTTTTCAAAAGTAATATCATATTAACATAATTTTCAATACCACACAATGCGGCTAGCAAGCTGTTATCGGGTCTAACGTTCATAAGTCTAAGTTTCATGATTTCGGAATAGTAAAACATTGTACGAAACCAATTGCATTCCAATTGCGTTTATATTGTGAAGGAGGCTGGCCATATGTCTGATTTTGGTTTCTCACCTATGGGAGGAGGAGGCTTTTTTAATTTAATGTTCACTCTTTTTCCCATCATCTTCATTATTGTATTAGGAATTATCATCGCTGCATTTATCTCGAACGGAGTAAAATATGCCAGGAACAAACGCTCTCCCCAAGAATCCGTATTTGCCACTATCGTATCCAAAAGGATGTACGTAGAGCATCATTCCAGCCATCATGCGAGTGATCATATGCATTCCTCCACGTCGCGAACCCATTATTACATTACTCTGCAATTCGACAATGGGGAACGCAGGGAATTTCTTGACGTTAAGAACCTGTTCGGCCTGGTAGTCGAAGGAGATACCGGATATGCCCTCGTCCAGGGGGAGTGGATCGTTGCATTTGAGCGAAGCGTAGAGAGAAGCCAGGAGAGAGCTTATTAAGGTAGTGATATCCCTGGCTATCGCAAATAAATAAGAAGGCTGGTATTTCCATGAATATGAAAAGGCTGCTGAGGCCGCTGCCGATTCTTCTTGCAGTAACCCTGCTTTGCGTTCTTACAGCCCTATTGCTTCCACCCACTGGAAGGCTGCTTACCTTTTGTAGCCCTTATTTTCTCGACGTTCCTGTTGGCCATCCTCGTGCATGAGTCGGGACACCTGCTGGTAGGGGCCTGGGCAGGGCTGAAGCCCGAAGAGATGATCGTGGGCCCATTCCGAATGACCTTTAGCGGAGGTTCTATCCGCTTCCGCCCCAACAACCGTTGGGAGCGATTTGGCGGAACGATGCGCTTTTCGGCCTGCTCTGGAAATCTGGATGAAATGGCGCGCAAGTGGAGCTGGATGGCTCTTGGCGGGCCCGCCGCCAATCTGTTAGCCGGCCTGCTGATTCTAAGCCTGCTCCCCTCGTCACATCTATGGACAGAATGTTTAATGTGGATCAGCTTTTCTCTTGTGGCAGCAACGCTTCTCCCATTATCCAATGGAGTCGGCCACTCCGACGGAAAGCTTTTTTTACTCCTGCGCAAAAAGTCGGCAAGGGCCGATTTATTGATGGCCGGAGTTATTCTGCAGAAGGATTATCTGTCCGAGCTCCGTCCAGCCGAGTGGAATTCCGAAGTTATTGCCGCAACCGTCCGGTTGCTGAATAGCTTGCCGGAACGGACGCCGGAGCAGTTCATTGAGGAAAGCGAGCTGCGAATGTTTCTCTATTGTCATTTTGCCGATAAAGAACAGCCGGAAGAAGCATTGAAGTATATCCAGCCAGTCAGCGTAACCTCCCCTTCTCCTGCTGTCATCCCATTAAACCGCATCATGATTGACAGCTTATATGCCGGACATCTTTTCTTGCACTCTCCACATGGCGATCAATCCCGTCAGGAGGCTGAGGCAATTGTAATGAATTTGCCCAACAACGAACCCTACAGCTACCACAAAGCTTGGGCCGCCATGCTGTCTGTACAGGGGAAAAAGGAGGATGCCTCCAAGCATTTATCTCAAGCTCAAATCCTGCTGGATCGCTGGTACAAACCGTTTGGAGCTTACCGTTTCGAACAGGTCATATTGTCGCAAATTGAAGATCGGTTGCAGCGGCGCTTCTCTTAGCCTACAGGGAACATTATTCAAGAAGACCGTCCTCTCCTAGAGAAGGGAACGGTCTTCATCTTCCTCATTAAGCTATGGGGTCTAGTCACCGATGAGACTAATGAGGATTTGGGAAGATAATTTCAGACACAGGCGTACGAAGGTTAATTTATCGGCAGCCCCTGACTTTTAGCATAATTCCCCCAATGTGGCCTGCGGCCGTCGATATCGCGATAGCCATACTCATCGGACAAGCTCCAGCTTGACCATACCTGGCCCGCTTTGGTCGCGATCTGGGGATCGGCAGCGAGCGCGGCGATTCCTTGCCCCAGCAAATATGGCGTTTCCGATTCGGCGTAATGAGGTTCTTTAACGATTGCGTCCCGCCAATTGCTCTCCTCCACGCCGAAGTGCTCCAGCATTTGCTCCGATCGCAGAAACCCCGGCGTGACCGCTAAAGCGGTTACCTGATACGGACGCAGCTCTTCGTTCATGGCATCGGCTAAGTGAATCGGGGATATTTTGGCCAGGCTGTAATACAAATTGCCGCGATAGTTGTAGCTCACCCCGTCCGTCACTTCAATAATCAATCCTGATTCCCTTGCAACCATAAGCGGCGCTCCGTAATAGCTAGTAATCAAATGTCCTTTGACTGCCCGCTCCTGCATAAGCAGCCCCTTCGAAAGTGAGGATTCCCAGAAGGGGGTGCCCCATTCGGTTAAATGCTCACCGCCCCACAGATTATTCACGAGAATGTCCAATCGACCGTGCTGCTCCCTACTCACCTGCTCGAATAAAGCCTTTACCTCTGCTTCTGATGTATGATCTGTCCGAACAGGGATTCCTTTCCCGCCGCAAGCTGTTACAAGCTCGGCGGTATCCTCAATCGTCTCGGAACGCTGCAGATCCGAAGGATTGCCACGAACGCTTCGCCCTGTGCAATATACAGTGGCCCCGGCTGCCCCGAGCGTGACCGCAATCGCCCGGCCTGCCCCTCGGGTCGAGCCAGCTACGACGGCAACCTTGCCTTCCAAGGAATTGCGCTTTACCAGGGCAGTTAAGGTCGATAATCTCTCGGTTTCCATCGTCATTTTGTTCGTCATTGTCATTCGATACCTCCAGATTTGATGTTTGATAAGCTTATACATTTCCTCTTTAGCTTACCTCACGATATATGACATCCTTTGTCTTATATCATAATCAAATCCTAGACATAAAAAACGATCCTTCTTCGGCAGAAGTTCCCTGCCCAAAGGATCGTTCCTAGAATCGGATGCGAGCTATTTTGATTACTGCCTCGCTATTATTGCACGGAATCCAACGGCTTCAAAGGAGCCTCAATCTGCTCGCGCTTCGACTCTAAGAATGGAGGCAGAGCGAGCGATTCTCCATTGCACCGGACCGAGACCCGTAACCATGAAATTCATGGACACGCTTTACGTTCGTCGACACGGTGCCCTTGCCGATACTCGGTCGGTGTGGCGTTATATTTTCTGCGGAAGACCTGGGTAAAATGCTTTACATCCTGATATCCGATCCGCTCGGAGATGTCCGCCAGCTTAAGCTGCGGGTTCAGCAGCAACTGCTTCGCCTGCTCCATGCGCAAATGGATGACGTATTCTTTGAAGCCGTAACCCGTCTTCTGTTTAAATACCTGACTGAAATAGACAGGGTTCAAATAGACGATCGAGGCTACTTTCTCTAACGACAAATCAGTGTTGTAGTAAGCCCGAATGTATTGAATCGCTACCTCGATAATTTCATTCCCGCCGGTCGCGTAATACTCGAATTCATGGTTTACCGAATCCTGGTGCATTCTCTGCACTTCCACAGGCACCGCATTGAAATCATGCAGTACATCGCTGTGCATAATTTGAAAAGGTACTCTGATATATTGCTTCAAATAAGTACGAAGCTCTTCCAGCATGCGTTCCATCGACTTCTCATCATCGACCGTAATTAGGCCGAGCAGGCTTTTGGCATCATAAGTGGCAACAAATCCCCGTCCATACTGCGTCGTTAATTCTGTTAGAACGTTATCGATGATAAAATGCTCCAAATGAACGGCCCTGTCACTTTCCATCTTGACCATAATCAATTGAAATCGTGGATGATTAGCGATCACGGAAGTCATATCCATCCCTCCAATGTCCAGACCGGATGCCCAGCGCTGAAATACGGCCTCTCGCAAAAAATTCAGATTTGACCGCAGCATCTTCGATTCCCGAGCCTTCTCCGCTTCTTGATCCATGAGCTCCTTCAGCTTATCGATCATGTCCAGCAGCAGTTCCTTGCCGATCGGCTTGAGCAGATAATCAATCGCTCCGAGCTTAATCGCTTCTTTAGCGTAGTTGAATTCGGAATAGGCCGAAATAATAACCCACTTCACATGGGGATAACCGCGTTTAGACAGCTGCATCAGTTCCAGGCCGGTCATGCCCGGCATCAAAATATCAGTTAATACGACCTCGATCGGACAGCTGCGCAACAGTTGTATAGCCTCTTCCGGATTAGCAGCCAGATAAATATCATACTGTGGATAAGCTCTCTGAATCGTGCGCATGATCCCTTCCCGGATGACCGATTCGTCATCCACAATTAGAATTTTCATCCCCACGCCCTCCTTGTAACGGTATCGGCAGCGGAACAACGATGGTGACTGTCGTCCCTTCTCCGAGCCGGCTCTCAACGCGTACTCCATAGCTTTCGCCGAACATCATGCTGACTCTGGCATGCACATTGTGCAGCCCGATTCCCCGCCGCGGCCGGCTCACCGGTTCAAGCACAAGACTCGGCAGTTGCTGCAGTGTTGCCTGAATCTGGTTCAGCGTCTCTTCATCCATGCCCATCCCATAATCAGCGACTTTGATATGCAGCTGATGATTCTGCCGTACCGCATAAACCAGCAGCTTGCACGGACTGCCCAGCGGTTCCAAACCGTATTTCACCGCATTCTCGATGATTGGCTGGATGGTCATTTTCGGCAAAACAACATCAAGCCAGCGCTCCTCCACGTCGATTTCCGTCTGCACGCGATCATTGAGGCGGCTTTCGATAATCGTTAAGTAGTGGCGAATCTGCTCAAGCTCCTGCCGGAACGTGGTCTGAGAAGCTTCCTCCCAATCGCTGCTGTAACGAAACATTTGCGACAAGGACAGAATGACGCAGCTCAGTCTCTCATTGCCCTTCTCGTCAAGCATCCAGTAAATCATGTCTAGCGTATTGTATAAAAAGTGCGGGTTCACTTGGGACTGAAGCGCCTGTAGCTGGGCATTCTTCTCGCTGACGGAGGAAAGTTTGATCCGCTCAATCAGCTCGTCCATGCGATGAACCATCCGGTTGAAGGAGGAGACCAGACTGTTGATTTCCTCGAACGAGTTTACATTCACAGAGCCGCTGAAATTGCCTAGCTCCATTTTTTTCATCTCCCGGATCAATAGCTTCAACGGAGAGGCAATCGTCTTGGAAACGATAGAAGCCAGCATCGTTGAGACGATGATCAGGGTGAGCACCACAATGACCACGTAAAGCCGAGTCTGGTTTATTTCTGCGCTAAAGTCGCTTTTTGGCGTAATACCATATATCGTCCAATCAGCAAGCGAGGTGTTGGCGGCTACAATTAACTGATTGGAGGTATCGTCCACAATAATCGCCTTATCCGGGGAAGGCTTGGGCAGCTGGGAAAACACCGGCCATCTCGCCCCCTGCTGGCCTTTGCTCGCAATGAGCTGATCGTCCATCCCCGTAATAAACACCCGCGTGCCAGGGCTTATGCTGACATTCGACAATGCTTCGGTAATCGGGGTGGGGTCGGTCTCGATTACAATAACGCCGATGGATTTGTAGTCCGTCAAATCATAAAGCTGCCGCCCAAAGACGAACACCGTATCCTGCTGCATCGTATTTATAGGGGAACCGGAATACAGCCCCAGCCAAACCATATTGCCCGTGGATGCCTTTAATTTACTGTACCATTCGGTCTGAACGTAGTTGATATCGATGACCCCGGCGAACTGTTTCTCGTAGCTGTATACTTTGCCGCCGTTCGTAATGATATGGATGCCCACAATCTCTTTACGGGAATAGAAGGCTGCCCCAATAATGTTCGTGATGGAGCGCTCATTAATGACGGATATGGCCGGATTGCTGGTCGTCTCTTGAAGCAGGCGCGTCAATTCGTAGTTGCTGTTCAGTGATTTGGTGACACTGTTATAGCCCTCAAGCATAAGATCGAATAAACCGGCGGTCTGGGAAATGTTTTTCTCGGCAATGTCGCTGATCTTTGAATGAATAATCTCTAACGCACGCGAATAATACAGGAAGCTGACCAAAATGAGTATCCCGGTCATACAGGTTAAGAAAAGCAGAAAAAGACGGCTATGGATAGAGCGGAATCCTCGAGCCAATGATGTAGTCTCCCTTCATTCGCTTCATAATTTATTCCAGTTTATCACAGTAACCGTTCTTCAAAATTAGCCCTTCACAGCACCAGCTACCATCCCCTGGGTAATTTTATCCGCCAGCATAAAATAGATCACGATGACCGGCAGCGCACCGAGCACAAGAAACGCCCCGATCGCCCCGTAGTTCACCGAATACTGGCTGACAAAGCTGTTTACGCCAAACGGCAGCGTCTTCAGCGATTCCGAAGAAATGAATGTGGCTGCCAAAATATATTCATTCCAGATGTTGATAAACGTCAGGATACATACAGTCATGATTGGCGGAACAGAAATAGGCAATAAAATATTGCGGTATACGCGAAATACGCTAGCCCCATCCATAATCGCCGACTCCTCGATCTCATACGGGATCGTCTTCATGAAGCCATTAAGAATAAATACGGAAATCGGCGTGGAGAACGCGATATATGGAAGAATGATCGATAAATGCGTATTCAGGATTTGCATATTTTTGAATATCAGCATTAATGGCAGTAACGTCGCCTGCATCGGAATCATCATCCCGACCAGAAAGACAAGCATGACCGCCTGACCATACTTCCAGCGAAAGCGGCTGATGGCAAATGCGGCGAGCGAGCTTAAGACAATAACACTGATCATCGTAATCGAGGTGACAAAAAAGCTGTTCCATAAATAGCGTAAATATCTTCCTCCAGCCAGGGCAGAAATGAAATTAATCCATTGCGGTGACTCCGGTAGAGCGAAGAAGCTCCCGGACAGTATTTCCTCATTCGTCTTGAAGGAATACAGCAGCAGCCAAAGCAGCGGGTACACTTGCGTCACAACGAGCAGCGACAAGAATACGATAACGATTCCTTTCGTAACAGAAAATCGTTTGCGCCTCGGTACGGCGGTTTCATTCCGAACGGCCATAGCGCCTGGTGTATTCATCTCGATTTTCCTCCTTTACGAGAACCGTTTCTCTAATGAATTGAAAATGAGGTTGATGATCAGCGTCGCGGTTAGGCAGACGACGACAAGAAACGCAGCAATAGAGCTGCCATACCCATATTTCATCGACAAGAACGACATGTTGTACATGTGGGTAGAAATCACATCAGTCGCATGAGCCGGCCCTCCGGCCGTCATGACCATCACCATATCGAATGCCTGAAGCGATCCGATGAATGCGAGCACGATGGATATTTTAAAAATCGGGATAATCAGCGGAAATGTGATGTGCCGATCGGCCTTGAATCCCTCAGCGCCATCGATCCGGGCCGCCTCATAAAGCTCGTTGGGAATGTTGGAAATACCGGTAAACTGAATCAAGGTGTGATAGCCCAGGTACTGCCATAAGGCGACAAAATAAAGGGCGTACATGGCGACAGCCGGATCAGTTAGCCAGGGCTTCGTCCAAGATTCCAAGCCGGCAGCGATCAAAACCTGATTCAGCATACCGCCCATGGAGGCAGGATTGTAGATGGTTTTCCACAACTGTCCCACGATAACTACGGACAAAATGACCGGCAGAAAATAGCTGGATACTAGAAAATTCGGCCGTTTAATATATC
This sequence comes from Paenibacillus lentus, assembly GCF_042714055.1. Taxonomy (GTDB): domain Bacteria; phylum Bacillota; class Bacilli; order Paenibacillales; family Paenibacillaceae; genus Fontibacillus; species Fontibacillus lentus_A. The sequence continues at coordinate 76,610 of NZ_JBHGVC010000015.1, read as the reverse complement.
TGCGCAGCAGGATGGCTACGAGCAAGGCTATCGGGATTTCGACCATGGAGAACACGGCAAACATCAACGTCCTACGTACGGACGGCCAAAATACCGGGTCGTTAAAAAAGAGATTTTTGAAATTTGCCAGCCCGACAAACGTAGCCTCGCCGATTCCATTCCAATCCAGCAATCCGCTATATAGCGAGACGAGGATCGGGATGAACACCATTCCGCAATAAATGAGCAAGCAAGGCAGTACAAACAGAGCAATCGTAAGGCGGGAGACCTTAAGAACATTCACGCTGCATCCCCTCCTTTTTTTGGCAAGCATGATTTGGCAGCAGGGTAGATGACGAAGGGAACAGCAAGTGTCCCCTTCGTGCAACGCCCAACGCTGAAATATTTAGTTGGTCAAGATATGAACTGCTTCGACGATTTCATGTAGTTAATTATTGTTAGCCTCATACGCCGTTTGATGCTCTTTGGCCACCTCGGCGGAATCTTTTTTCTGCACGAACAGGTTTTGAATGCTGCTTAAGTGAGCTTGCGCCGTTCCCGGATTCATCGTGTTGTCGAACGCCAGATCGCCGCCTTTGACCTCCTTGAACAGACCAAGCACTTCCATCGCCATATCGGAGTAGCCTGCCGCCTTGAAGTCTCCTTCTACAATCTGGCCGATCCCGACAGCGCCTTTCGCTTCAAACGTTTCCTTCGGGAAGTTCAGCATGAAGTAGTTCAGGAAATCCTTTGTTTCTTGCAAATGCTTGCTGTCGGCCGAGATTGCAAACGCGCTGCCCGGTGCCAGCATAAATTCGTTCGGGTCGCCTTTGCCGTTGATCGTCGGGAACTTGAACACGCCTACTTTTCCATCCACGGAAGAGGTTTCAATACCGCCAGTGGCCCATGATCCCATATAGTACATCGCCGACTTGCCTGTCTTGAACAAATTCTCCCCGGCATTATAATCAAAGGAGGTCGCTCCCTCCTGAAAGGCGCCAGCCGCCACCAAACTCTGGAATGCGTCGACAGCTTCGATAAATGCTGGATCCTCGAAGGTCTTCTTATTCTCCAGGACATCGTTTAGGAAACCCGGCCCGTTCGTGCGCAGCAGCATGTTCATAAACAGGAAGGATCCCGTCCACGTATCCTTCTCGCCGATGGCAAGCGGGGTAATTCCTTTTGATTTAAGCGCTTTCACAGCCTCCAGCATTTCTTCGAATGTCCCAGGAACCTCAACGTCCGCTTGTTCAAACAGCTCCTTATTGTAGTAGACCACCCCGATGTTATTCCCATCAGGCAGCGCATAAATGCTGCCGTCAAAGCTGTACCAGTCGAGCAAGCCCTCCTGGAATGTATCCTTCAAGCCATTCACTTCTAGCATATCGTTCAGTGGAGCGAACAGGTTAGCTTCCACAAACGGTTTCATTTGCGCCGCCGGGTTGACCACGGTAATGTCGGGAACCTCTTTGGAAGCCGCTTGCGTCTTCAGCTTCAATTTCTGTTGATCCGTATTGAGAGAATCGAGCTCTATCTTGATGTTAGGGTTTTCCGCTTCGTATTGATCAACGAGCTTATTCATAATCTGATGCTTAGGATCGGTCGGATCCGGGAAAATGTTCTGGAACGTAATCGTGACTTTCTTATTCGTAGCCTTTACTTCTGTACCACCGTTTTCTGTGCTGCCAGTATTTCCTTGAGTTTCTTTCGCGCCGCCTCCGCAGGCTGTCAGGCTAAAGACCAGCGTTGCTGCCAGCGCGAGACTTAATACTTTGGACATCTTTGCCACTTTATTCCCCCCTTGTCGTTTCTATCCTAATTATGAGTGGGAACCCTTCCTTTGTGGAGGTGTGATATTTAGGAAAGAGGTTTGATTTTTTCGGAATTATGCCGAAAAACAAAAAATCTGCCCCCGTTCTGGGAAGGCAGATTTCGATGATTGGCCGAGCTGGCCTGCAGCCTACTCGGTTACAAAACCGTGAATGAGCGTAGGAGCTGTCGCCTGCTCGGAAATCGTGATATTCGCATAAATTTTCTCGATGACTTCATCGACATTTTCCCGGTTGGCGTGAATCGTCACCAGGGATTCCCCTGCCGCCACCTTGTTGCCAATTTTCTTGTTTAGCATCAGGCCGACCGCAAGATCGATTTCCGAATCCTTCGTAGCTCGTCCCGCGCCGAGCAGCATCGCCGCAGTGCCGATTTCATCGGCCACAATGGAGGCAACGACGCCATCGCTCTTCGCCGGCACTTCAATCCGATAAGCAGCCGTAGGCAGCTTGTCCGGATCATCGACAATGGAGGCGTCGCCGCCCTGATTCGCGATGAATTCCTTGAATTTCGCCAGCGCTTTTCCGCTGCGGATGACCTCTCTCAGCTTCTCTTCCGCTTCCTCCAGGGAAGAGGCTTTGCCTGCCAGGAACACCATCTGGCGGCCAAGGGCCAGGCACAGCTCCTCCAAGTCCTGCGGCCCGTTCCCGCGGAGGGTGTCAATCGCCTCTCGAACCTCCAGGGCGTTGCCGATGGCCGCGCCAAGCGGCTGGCTCATGTCGGAGATGACTGCCATCGTCCTGCGGCCAACATTGTTGCCAATGCTAACCATGGCATGAGCCAGCTCCCTAGCATCCTCCACAGTCTTCATAAATGCCCCGGCTCCCGTCTTCACATCCAGAACGATCGCATCCGAGCCGGCGGCAATTTTCTTGCTCATGATGGAGCTGGCGATAAGCGGGATTGAATCGACCGTAGCGGTCACATCGCGCAGTGCGTAAAGCTTCTTGTCAGCCGGCGTCAGATTGCCGCTCTGGCCGACGACCGCGATTTTATGCTCGTTGACGAGCTTCACGAACTCCTCCTTGCCGATCTCGACATGGAAGCCGGCGATGGCCTCCAGCTTATCGATCGTGCCGCCCGTATGCCCAAGCCCCCGCCCCGACATCTTGGCTACGGGAATGTCCAGCGCAGCGACGAGCGGAGCCAATACAAGCGTCGTCGTGTCGCCGACACCTCCGGTGGAGTGCTTGTCGACCTTCACTCCTTCAATCGCCGACAGGTCGATCGTATCCCCGGAGTTAACCATCGCCATCGTTAGATCGGCCCGCTCCCGCTCGCTCATATCCTTGAAAAATACCGCCATAGCCAAAGCGCTCACCTGATAGTCGGGAATCTCATCCCGCGTGTAGCCTTCAATGATGAAATTAATTTCCTCGGTAGTAAGCTCTTGCCCGTCGCGTTTTTTCTCAATCAAGTCCACCATTCTCATCGCTGATTCTCCTCACTATGAATACTAAGCCGCGAATACGAAATATTGTTATGATACTGTCGCTCCACTTATCGAAGGTTACAATGAAATAGCTGTCTCCAGCGCAACCTCCATCATGTCATGGAAGGTCGTTTGGCGCTCTTCGGCCGTGGTTTCTTCTCCAGTGATGAGATGATCGCTTACGGTAAGTATCGTCAATGCGTTCACCCCGAACTTGGCAGCAAGAGTATAGAGGGCAGTCGTCTCCATCTCCACACCGAGCACCCCATGATCCATCAGCTTCTGGACGACCGATTTGTCTTCGCGGTAGAATACATCGGAGGTAAATACATTGCCGACATGCATGTTCAGCCCTTTGGCCAGCCCGCGCTCATAAGCCGTCTTAAGCAGCTGGAAGCTGGCGATCGGCGAGTAATCATAGCCGCCAAAGTTGTGACGGTTGATGCTGGAGTCCGTACACGAAGCCTGGGCAAGGATAACCTCCCGTACGCGGACATGCTCCTGCATCGCCCCGCATGTGCCGACGCGCATCAAATTTTTGACGCCATATTCGCTGATCAGCTCATGAACATAAATCCCAATCGACGGAATACCCATTCCGGTGCCTTGCACGGACACGCGCTTGCCTTGATACGTGCCTGTAAAGCCCAGCATCCCCCGCACCTCGTTATAGCAAGTTACGTCGCTTAAATAGGTTTCTGCAATATACTTCGCCCGCAGCGGGTCGCCCGGCAGCAGAATCGTGTCTGCAACGTCTCCCTGCTTTGCTCCAATGTGTACGCTCATCTGGCTTCCTCCTCAACGTTTGAATTTTATTTCAAATCCGCCAAAAAGCTTACCCCATGCTCCGGCATTTTCACGCCGAAGTTATCCGCTACGGTAGCCCCGATATCCGCGAAGGTTTTACGAAGCGGCAGCTCTTTTCCTTCCCCGGCAAAAGATTTTGAATACACCAGCAGCGGCACGTATTCGCGCGTATGATCCGTCCCCTTATACGTCGGGTCGTTGCCGTGATCGGCTGTAATGATTAACAGATCGTCGTCGTGCAGCAGCTCAAACACCTCCGGCAAGCGGGCATCGTATTCTTCAAGCGCCTGTCCATAGCCCTTCGGGTTGCGCCGATGACCGAAGACCGCATCGAAATCGACCAGGTTCAGGAAGGAAAGCCCGTTGAACGGCGTCTTCAGCGTCTCGACCAATTTGTCCATGCCGTCGGCATTGGATACAGTGCGCACCGCCTTGGTTACCCCTTCCCCATCGTAAATATCAGAGATTTTGCCGAGGGCGATGACGTCGAAGCCGCTATCCTTCAGCTCATTCATCGTCGTCCGGCCAAACGGCTTCAAGGCATAATCATGCCGGTTCGATGTCCGCGTGAAGTTCCCAGGCTCGCCGACAAACGGACGGGCGATGATCCGGCCCAGCATATAAGGATCATCCAATGTGATTTCGCGGCAGAACTCGCAAATTTCATACAGTTCCTTCAGCGGCACCACCTCTTCATGGGCGGCGATTTGCAGCACGGAATCGGCAGAGGTGTATACGATCAGCGCGCCGGTCTTCATATGCTCTTCGCCCAGCTCGTCGATAATCTCGGTGCCGCTGGCCGGTTTATTGCCGATGACCTTGCGCCCCGTCTTCTCTTCGATGCGATGAATGAGTTCATCCGGGAAGCCGTCCGGAAATACGCGAAACGGAGTATCGATATACAAACCCATAATTTCCCAATGTCCAGTCATCGTATCTTTGCCTCGCGAAGCTTCTTGCATTTTCGTATAATACGCAAGCGGTTTATCCGCCTGGGGTACACCCTGGATCGGCTCTATGTTGGACAAGCCGAGCTTGGCCATGTTCGGCATATTAAGCCCGCCGCATGCCTCTGCGATATGCCCCAGCGTATCCGCCCCCGCGTCATCGAATTCTACAGCATCCGGCGCTTCGCCGATTCCGACGGAATCCAGTACGATCAAGTGTATTCTATTGAATTTTGCCATGCTCACTGCTTCCTTTCTCGCTATGATGTTATATTAAAGCAGCCCTCGTCGGGCCCGTCGTGACGGAAGTAAAAAGTAATCTATAGATAAAACATGCCTACCTATGCCGAACATTGCTTGCTGCAGTGCAATGCCTGTTTAATAAGAGCTCGTGCCCTGCTCGCCCTGCACAATTTGCACCCCGGAGCTTGCGCCGATGCGTGTTGCTCCGGCCTCGACCATTTTGGTTACGTCGTCCAGGCTGCGAACTCCTCCCGAAGCCTTTACGCCTACGTTCGGGCCTACGGTTCGGCGCATTAGGGCCACATCCTCGGCCGTTGCTCCGCCCCCCTGAAAGCCAGTGGACGTTTTTACAAAATTGGCGCCAGCTTGAACCGCCAGCTTGCAGGCTCTTACTTTCTCATCGTCCGTCAACAGGGCAGTCTCTATAATTACTTTAACCAAGGCTTTGCTCGCCGCCGCATCGACAACGGCCTGGATATCGCGAAGAACAAGATCATCATCCCCGGATTTCAGGGCTCCGATATTGATAACCATATCGACCTCGGCGGCTCCTCTGCCAATCGCATCGCTCGTCTCGTAAGCCTTCACTTTAGAAGTTGCAGCGCCAAGCGGAAAGCCGATAACGGTGCAGACCTTAACTTCACTGCCCGCCAGCTGCTCCGCGGCGTAGGCTACCCATGCCGGATTGACGCACACCGAGGCAAAGCGGTACTCCTTCGCCTCCTCCGTAAGCTTCTTGATCTCTTCTTTTGTTGCGTCCGACCGCAGCAGCGTATGGTCGATCATTCCGGCTATACTCATATTTATGTGCTCCTCCTCTATCGTTTGTATTGATGGTTAAAATGATGCACCCCAAACTGCCTTAACATCATCTTAACACCTGGTTGAACATATGTATATTAATCATTGAAATTATGTTCAACCCAACGTGTGACATCGCCTTCATTTTGAGCCGATATCCAAAAATTATGCAGACACAGAACCGCTTATCCATCCATCCTCTTGTTGTATGTTCCATCAACAAATATTCGGCTGAGCGCCATATCGAGGGCATCCTACTCTAGCAAAGCTTGTGCCGTAAACTGATCGGTCACCAGGATATTCGGATATTTGCCGATCAATGCGGCCCGAATGGCAGCGAGCTTGCGCTGCCCGCCTGCAACAAGAATCGACTTCTCCTTCCGGCGCAAATCGGGCAGATCAATGCCTACGGTACGATGGTTAATGTCCTTGCTGACAATATTCCCCGCCGCGTCAAAAAAGCGTGAGCAAATATCACCTGCGCCCTGCCGCTGAAGCAGCCTCTGCTCCACGTCGCTGAAGTACCCCAGCTTGAACAGAAGAGCATCCTCCTGAACAGTTCCCACTGTGTAAACGGCGATATTCGCCTGCTTCCCCAGCTGGATAATGCGCTGGATATGCCGATCCTCTTCGACCATTTGCTTGAGATGGATGCTGTCAAAGATGACGGGCAGCGGCAAATAGCGGGCGATGGTACCGTACGCCTCCGCAAATAAGTGTACCGTCTCTGCGGCATAGGTATTTGTACGCGAGTGGCTGACGCCTCCTTTAAGCTGCACCACCTCTACGCCCCGCACCTGCTTATGCCGCAAATGGAGTGCCACTTTATGCATGGTCGTCCCCCAGGTTACGCCGATAATGTCCGCATCCTTTACAGTTTCATATAGATAATCGGCAGCCTTTCTGCTGATATGCTCCTGAATTTCCTCAATTTCGTTCTGGGGAGAATGGCAGACCAGCACCGTGTCTATTTCGTATTTGGCTTTGACCCGTTCAGCTAGCGTATGCAAATCCTCCAGAGGGTCGACGATGTTGATGCGTACGTATCCCTGCTCCTTCGCATGCTGAAGCAAGCGGGATACCGTAGGCCGCGACACGCCGAGCCGGTCCGCAATCTCCTGCTGGCTATAGTCCGAAATATAGTACAGTCTTGCCGCCTCGATACTCAGGCGCCGCTTGTCATTTTCCATGTGTACATCCCACTTTTATCATTATTGAACGTTCCCTAGCGGTTCGTTATAGGTCTTCACACCATTATAGTGCCTTGCCAGCACTCTCGCCAGCAACCGCAGCAACATCTTGTATTGGCGCCGGAGCGCCCCATATGGCTGATCGAAACATAATGCCTGCCAATCCAATTAGCGCGGTAATCACGCCGATAAACATAAAAGCCCTGCCTGCCTCGATCGCCGTGATAAGAACTCCTCCAATCAGGGGGGCGGCCAGCATCACTAAGCTGATGATCGTATTCTGAATGCCAAACACACGGCCAATCATATGCTCGGAGGTTTCTTTTTGCAGTATGAAATTTTGCGTGACCATGTACATGCCGTTTCCGATGCCAATCATAATGCCCAGTCCGAGAAGCAGTGCCACTCCGGCTCCCGGCGGACACAGCCCTAGAAGAGCGATACCCGCCCCAATGAGAACATAGCCTCCGCCCAGCCCCCAGCCGTAGCCGATCCGATTCAGTCGATTCAACACGATAAGCACCGCTACTGCGCCGGCTCCAATGGCGGACACTAACCAGCCGATGAGCGATTCATTGGTTGGATCAATCGAACGGAGCAGCGTCGGGAACTGGTAATCGATCATTAGCAGGGCGGTCAAGCCGACAAAGCCGAAGGCCATCGTATAGAGCACTTTTTTGGCTTGAAAAAGGTACAGCCAGCCTTCTCGCCAATTCCGCAGGAATGAGTCTTTAGCGCTATGCCCGGAACCCATGGATTCTATGGATTCCTCAGCCTGGTTGGAGACCGGAAGCTGGCGCAGCGGGAACAGCAATGCCGCAGAGAGCAGCCGTGCCGCCGTGTTGAGAATAATGCATGCCTGGGGCGATAACGCAGTCAGGGTCATAGCGCCAAGCAGCGGGCCTGCTACCTTGGAGGACTGATTGACCAATCCGTTGAAGGAGGTCGCTTGGAACAGCAAATTCGCAGGCACAATTTGACGGGTCAACGCTTGCTGGGCAGGTACGTGAAATACGCCACAAGCGGCTCTTAGTGCCAGCAGCGGCAGAAGCCACGCCATATTGGGCGCAGCCAGAATGCACAGCGTCAGACCTGCGGTGATCAGGTCGCATACCAGCATCAGCCGCGCTTTGCGCACTCGATCCGCAATCGTACCGGCGAAGGAGCCAAAAACCACCGCTGGAAGCGCCATCATCACGGGAATGAGGGCAAGCATCAGCGGGTTTACGCCCCAGCGATAAGCGACAAGCACCTGAATAGCCAGCGCGTCGAACCAATCGCCAAAGGATGCGAGTGCATAAGCAGTAAACATATTTTTGAAACCACGTATCGATAACAAGGAGGAGCGTTCATTTCGCGTCATAGGTTATAGTTCCTTTCACATCACTAGATATCCATATCCTATCTGACGATTGTCAGAGGAATATCAGACAGTTGCTGAAGTGAACCACAAGCTATGACATCGAGAGCGCTTCATTAATAACGGCTTCCATATCCTTTCTATGCTTGGATAACCCATACTCTTGATCCAGGGTTTTATATATCGAGGCATATTTACGCTCCATTTCAGGAGAGGGATAATTTCGTTCGATATATCTCATAATTTGGCACATGGAAATGATCCGCAGCGGGACGTTCAGCGACATATTCAGTACATCCAGCCCTTCATCAAAAAGCCGCTCTGCTTCGCTCTCCCGACCATGAGCTAAGCACAACAATCCTTGAACGATTTGATAACGGCCGATCTCTCGCAAATATGGCGTTTCTTTAAGCAATTCGGTCAGGCGTTCAGATACCTTAGCCGCTTCCTCCAGCTGTCCTGCCAGCACGCAGACGTACATTTCCATAATCGCTACTGGCATGACGAAGCCTGTAAGACCCTCACTTCGAACCGTCTCCCTCGTCTTCCCGAACCGCTTCATGGCCTCCATCGCCAGACCGGCATCTGCATAGACTTCAAGAATGTTAAGAATGCTCACTTCGCGATGCTCCTCCGGCGAAAGAAGACGACGAGCAATAGTCTGGCTGAGATAGTCCAACACCTGCTCCGGCTCCGGGTTTGTCCCGCGGTATAAAATGAGCAGCCAAAACAACCGATTTTGCAGCGGAACCTCCTCGGTTTCGAGAAACCAGGCGATATCCCCCTGAATAAACTTCAAATAAATATTGTAAAATGGATCCATTTCGAAGCCAAGAATGTCCTGCTGCGTGGCCAAGGCCAGCATCGATTTACCTTGCCCGTACAGATGATATTTCTTGAATATGTCCCTCACCGAGGAGTTGACCTCGCGATCCCCTACCGATGGATTCATTACGGATATTGACTCCCTGACGGTTAAGCTGTAACCGTATCCCCGCACCGTATTGATCTGAATATGAGCCCATGAAGACAGCTTCTTCCTAAGACGATAAATATGATCATCCACCGTTCGCTCCACCGGAAACTCCATGGGCCACACCTGATCCAGGAGCTGATCGCGCGTAAATGCCCGATCCCGATGATGATACAGAAATTGCAGCAGCGCAAATTCCTTGGCCAGCAGCTCTATGCTCTCCATGCCCCATATTACTTTGTAGCCGACAGGATCGAATGTCAGTCGCCCCATAATTACTCCTTCTCCATGAAGATGATGTTGTATTAGATTTATAATAATCCATCCGGCACCATCTGAAAAATATAATCCATAGAACAAAGCAAAATCCCCTGAAGGCGGCAAGCCGGAGATTTCTCCAAGCTGCCCTCCAGGGGATCGTCTTTTCTGCTTATTGGATGTTAAATGTTAGGTGCCCAACGTTAGTAAGATATGCTATATGCTATAGAACGGCTGGTGTACGTTTTCGCTTCTGAGGAAGATCCGGCATTTCGTTCACGGAGACGACTTCATCTGTCTTCTTCTCCGGCTGCTCCCAATGCGCCTCGTTGCCGGGAAGGTCATCGAACCAGGCCGCATCCTTAGGGCAATCAAGAATCATCATTTTGCCGTAATTCCCGTCGCGGGACTGATGGTATTTCAAATAGGCCTTGCCATTTTCGATCGCCAAAATTTCGATTTTGCCCGATGTATGGCTCATTGACAGTCTGACTCGTTTTCCAAGGCCGGATGTTCTCGCCTTTGCTTCTTCGACGATCCGATAAACCTCCTCCAGAGTAAGAACAAAATCCCGGTTCCCAGCGACCGGCCTGTTCACGAAAAAGTAATACGGCGTTACCCCCGCCCAAGAGAGTTTATCGAGCAGCTCGCCAAGCACAACAGGGTCATCGTTAATGCCTTTTAACACTGGCGTTTGGTTCACCACAATCGCCCCAGCTTCATGCAGAGCCTGGAAGCCCCGTCTGGCTTCAGGAGTAATCTCGCGCGGATGGTTAATATGAGCCATAACGTAAATGCGCTGCTCCGGCGTGGAGTAAGTACGGATCACGTCCAGCAGTTCCTCATCCTCGTATATCCGCATTGGGTTGAATACGGGGATTTTCGAGCCCAGCCGAATGATTTTAACGTGCTCAATTTCACGTAGCTTCTCAAGGATTCCCCGCAGCTTCTCCGTGGCAAGAATCAGGCTGTCCCCGCCAGTCAGCAGAACGTTGTTAATTTCAGGTTGTTTGGCAATGTAATCAATGCCCGGCTGCACATCGGACATGGCCTCCTTCACATCGTTACGGAACAAGCGTTTGCGGAAGCAATAGCGGCAATATGCACCACACACCTCCGATACGATTAGAAGCGCAGTGGTCGTGTATTTGTGCTGGCACCCGGGAACAACATAGTTGGTATCCTCGTCGGAAGCATCCCAGCGTCCATACTCCTCCAGTTCCCCTTCATTCGGAATAACCAGCTTGCGAATCGGATCATTCGGATCATTCCAGTCGATCAGCTTCAAATAGTAATCGTTAACCCGAAATACGAATTTCTCCGTAATCGGTTTCAAACGTTCCCGCTCCTCTTCGGGGATCATCGTAAGTCTGTCAAGATTCGTAATATACCTCGCCTTTGTCATTGTACATCCTCCTTCCTAGTAATCAACAAAAAAAGACCCGGGTCGGGGGTCTAAGCACAGCTTCGCCAGCAAGGGTCAGAAGACAAAAATAGACCCTAAAAAGGGTCTAAAGAGACGTAATAAATGATCTTATAACAGACCCATCCACTGCTGACGAGGTTAGCTGACGGACTCGGGTAAGATGGTACCCTACATCTCATATGAATGAGTGATTCGCCCCACAATTAAACTGGTTCCCCCGCTTTCTCGGCTCTTACCGAGAAACTAAGCGTGTGTTAATGATAAGGTGTACAGCCGGGATTGTCAACCTTAGGGCCCTAATCAAGAGAGTTGTTTATATTTAATATTTCTCATTATTTGGAATTAATTGTTTATTTTTATGTTCATCTTGCAGTGATTGCATATTGAGATTATTGACGGATTTCATCATCACCATCATTTTCCGACCACCTCCCTCGATAACAGTGCACTTAAATACTCATATACGAAAATGGAAGTATTACCGCCGACCTCCGCATGACGAATTAGTGATATTCCGTGCGGCCCTTTTGCATAGACTTCCTGTGGATGATTTTCGACGATCGCCTTCACCACGTTAAGTTCTCCAAGCATAGCCGCGGCGAAAATATCCATTCGTGCTCCGTGCTCCAACAGTAATCTTGCAATGTTATAATTCCCGGTATGAGCCGCTGCCCCCAGAGCACTCTCCCAGTCACCGCTTCCCCAGTCGATTACCGCATGAATGAGTGCAGGCTCCTTTGTCAGCAGCCTTTTAACCTCTTCATAGTCACCATGCGCAGCAACAATAAACTCCCGCACCAATTCATGGCTTAATGGCCCTCTCGGCATATGTAACCTTCCTTGCCTGCTCTATCCGTACCTCTCGCTCCGGGTTCCTGCCTATGGATCCCCTCTTGCTGCTCCGCCTCTCTCCGGCACACTGCCATACTAATCATCAAAAGCGCCGATATATATACCAATGAAGTTTTGCTCATCTTCAATTCCTCCACTCGAGTCATTAATAACGATTAATTGATAACCATTCTCAATAATCGTCAACTTCATTCTATTGATAATGATTCTCATTGTCAATAGAGGGGGATATACCTAGTCCGCAACGAGCCAATTAAAATCGATTTACAGTTCCCGTTATCAAGCCCACATTGGGGTTGGAAAAAGAAATGACATTCAATTCTGCTTTGATATCGTTGCGGAGCTGTATCTGATTGTAGGACTCTTTCTCATGAAGCAGTTCTTCGAGGAGCTTATTCGTTCCTCCTCCAAAAGCCAGCTGCTGCGAGACGTGGTTGATATTATTCAGCGTATTCTCAAGAACAATCAGCTCCTGGTTGAGGTTGTTCTGCAGCGCCGCTTCCACCTTGTTGCCGAGAATCGAATTGATCGTGTAGAAGGATATAAAACCAAGACATATGAACGGAATCAAGCTGCTGATCAAAAATATGGCGATAATCCGATTCTTAAACGTAACTTGCTTGAACCGCCCCATCATAAATTTCCTGCTCATGAGCCCTCCCCCTGCTGTCATTATTGATGTGAATCATACAAATTCATTTTCGCGAAGTCAATGATTTATCAAAACTGGCCCAGCACTAACAATGCTCTTGAACGGTCAATACTAGATCAATGAATTGCAAGCTCATTAAGCGACAGTTTTCGAGATTTTATGAGCTTTACCAACAAGGTAAAATAAATTTAATTTTACTAAAAATAATGTTGGATTAACTATATTCCCACAGTTTATTCAGTAAAATCATCAAGTAAAACATATTGACTTTAGTAAAAACAGTGGTAAAATTCAGGTGTAAGCGATTCCAACCAAAGGAGGATTTCTGATGAGCACCCGCACCAAATTGAAGCCCTTTGCACTGCTTCTCATGACCTTTACCGCAGTGTTTGCCTTCAATACCATCATCAACAACAGTATCAGTATTGGCTTGGCCTCGATTCCGTCATTTCTTTTTGCCACCATGTTTTACTTCTTGCCTTTTGCCTTGATGATCGGCGAGTTTTCCTCGGCGAACGATGATCGCGAATCTGGCATTCACAGCTGGATCGAGAGTTCCCTTGGCCCGAAATGGGCGTTTCTCGGGGCGTTTTCCTATTTTTTCGTTAACCTGTTCTACTTCGTATCCGTTATTCCACAGGCGCTGATTTATGCCTCTTATGCTTTTACCGGACATAACGTCTTTGAGGGGAACAACGCCACTCTCTATATTTCGTTGATCTCCATTGCAATCTTCTGGGGCTCCACGTTCATCTCGACCAAAGGGGTCGGCTGGATTTCGAAAGTAACGAACATTTCCGGGATGGCTCGCTTGTTCATCGGCCTTATCTTCATCCTGCTGGCCTTCGGTGCCGTTCTCATTTTCAAACAGCCCGTCGCCCAGGAATTCACGATGCAGAACCTAACACCAAAATTCGACTGGATCTACTTCTCCACCTTCGCTTGGATTTTGATGGCTGTCGGCGGTGCCGAAAGCATCGGAGTCTATATCAAAAACGTGGAGGGCGGAAACAGAGTATTCGTTCGCACAATGATCTGGGCCTCCTTGTTTATCGGCGTCATTTACTCCCTTGGCTGTATTGCCGTAGGTCTGATCGTCCCGTCGGAAATGCTGCAGAACAATTACTCGACAGGCCTATTCGACGCTTTCATCATTCTTGGACAAGTGTACGGATTTGCTGAATATGCTCCATATATCGTAGGGCTTGTTATGCTGCTAGCGACTCTGGGTTCGATCGTTTTATGGACGGCGGCTCCGGTTAAAGTGTTGTTCTCGGAAATTCCGAAGCAAATTTTCGGGGAAAAGGTCAGCAAAACCGATGAGAACGGCAACCCGGTAAACGCACTGCTGCTGCAAGCGGTCATCGTAACGATTCTGCTGCTCATCCCGGGCATGGGGATCGGTTCGATCGATACGTTCCTGCGCATTCTGATCAACATGACTGCGGCGACTTCCCTACTGCCCGTTCTGTTCTTCATCATTGCTTACATTGCACTCCGCTACAAAAAGGATGACATGCCGCGTTCCTTCAAGCTGGGCAGCCGCAATACGGGACTGGCGATCGGTGTCATGCTGCTGGCTTTATTTATCGTCGCTTTTGTCATCGCTTCCATTCCGGAGCCTGCTCTGCTTATGAATTATTTTGCAGGTAAACCTTTACCTGACGGGGAGGCCAATCCCGTATTTACATTGCTCTATAACGTGCTTGGAGTAGTCGTATTCATGGGCTTTGCCTGGATTTGCTGGAATCGTTACGAGAAAAACACGCTTAAGAAGGACTAAGAGGAGGAAACTATCATGCGTAAAATGAAAATTTGGGAAAATATTGCGATAGCCCATCAGAATAGAATGGAGCCGCGCGCGTTTTTCCGTTCCTATCCGACGAAACAAAAGGCTTTGTATAACGAGCCTTCCTATACTCATCATTTCAAGAGCTTGAATGGAGCCTGGAAGTTCCTGTTCCTTGAGGCTCCGGAATATTCGCCGGCAGGCTTTGAGCAGCCGTCCTATGATTGCATGGGGTGGGATAATATCACGGTTCCGAGCAACTGGCAGCTGGAAGGCTACGGCAAAATGCATTATTCGGATCTTTGGTACAACTTCCCGATCAACCCGCCGTATGTGCCGACGAACAATCCCACAGGCCTGTACAAGCGCAATTTTACTATAGGCCAGGATTGGCTGGAGAATCAGCAGGTGATTCTGCGCTTCCATGGCGTGGATTCGGCTTACCATGTCTGGGTCAACGGCCAGGAGGTCGGGTTTAGCAAAGGCGCCCGCCTGCTTGCGGAATTCGATGTTACCGATGTTGTACAGGCCGGCAGCAACGAGCTCACCGTACGCGTATACCAATGGTCGGACGGCACGTATTTAGAGGATCAGGATATGTGGTGGCTGAGTGGGATTTTCCGTGATGTGGATCTGTATACGCAGCCTTTAACCGGCATCGACGACTTTACGGTCGTGACGGATTTGAATGCGGATTACACGGCGGCCGAGCTGCAAATTACGGCAAAAATTCGCCACGCCCGCCCTGGACTTGCGCTGTCCTATGAGCTGCTGGATGAAGCGCGCAAGGAGGTATTGAGCGGCAGTGTATCCGCAGAGCAAGCCGTGCAAATTACGGAGGCTGTCGAAAGTCCGCGACTCTGGACAGCGGAAACCCCCGCACTCTATACTTTGCTGCTGACGCTCAAAGACGGGGACGACGTGATCGAAGTCATTCCGCAAAAGGTCGGCTTTCGGAAAATCGATCTGAAAGGCGATACGTTTACGGTCAACGGCGTGGCCATCAAGTTTAAAGGCGTCAACCGCCACGATTATAATCCGGTTACCGGGCGCGTCGTTTCCCGGGAGGAAATCATTCAGGACATCCGCCTGATGAAGCAGCACAACATTAACGCAATCCGTACGGCTCATTATCCGAACTCGACATATTTGTATGACCTCTGTGACGAATACGGCATGTACGTCATCGATGAGACCGATCTGGAATGCCATGGCTTTGAGCTGACCGGCAACTACGACTGGATATCCGACGACCCGGCTTGGGAGCTGTCGTACGTCGAGCGCCTGGAGCGAATGATCCACCGGGACAAGAACCACCCGTCCATTATTATGTGGTCTCTCGGCAATGAATCCGGCTTCGGCCACAATTTCAGAGCTATGGCGAGCCGTTCCAGAGAATTAGACCCTACCCGGCTGGTACATTATGAAGGGGACTTCGAGGCCGAAGTCACGGACGTATATTCCACCATGTATTCGTGGCTGGAGCATCCGACGAAGAAAACGATGGCGCAAATTATCGAGACCTCGCAAAAGCCGCATATTCTCTGCGAATATGCCCATGCGATGGGCAACGGGCCCGGCAACCTCAGCGATTACCAGGAGCTGTTCTACGCCCATGATAAGCTGCAAGGCGGCTTCGTATGGGAATGGTTCGATCACGGAATCAAGACGGTCACCGAGGACGGCCGAGTATATTACCGCTACGGCGGCGATTTCGGCGATGATCCGACGAACGGCAACTTCTGCATCGACGGCCTGATTATGCCGGATCGCACGCCTTCGCCGGGACTGCTCGAATACAAGAAGGTCATCGAGCCTGTGCTAACTTACGAGGCAGACCTTCGCCAAGGAATCGTCCGCTGCGAGAACAAATATGATTTCGCCTCCCTGGCCCATTTGGATTTAACCTACTCCATCTGCAAGGACGACGATGTCATCCGGACGGGACGCGCCGACATTTCGGCCGTCGAAGCCAGATCCAGCAGGGATATCGAGCTTGGCTATACGCTGGATTTCGAGCCCGAACCGGGTACGGATTATTATCTGAATATTTCGTATACCTTAAACCGAGATACCATTTGGGCACCACAAGGGCATGAGCTCGCTACCGCGCAATTCAAGCTGCCTTTGGAATCGGAGCCGCACTACATTATTCCCGAGGGCGAGCTGGAAATGATCGAGAAGCACTCCGAGCTTGTCGTGCAAGGCACGGAGTTCGAGGTGATCTTCGATACGGTGACCGGGCAAATGAAGTCATGGACGCGTCATGGCGTCACGGTGGTGGAGCAAGGGCCACAGCTGCAATTTTGGCGGGCCGCGATCGATAACGATATGGAGATCGTGCAGGATTATAAGAAGAAGTATTTCATGCACCTGATGCACGAAGTCGTGGAGGACCTTACCTATGAGCAGCATGCCGATCACGTTCATTTCCGCGTCCAGACGATGAATGGAACGACGAACTCCTCCTGGTATTACCGTTCCGCCTATGATTACCGCATCTATCCTAACGGGGACATCCTGTTTGAAGTCAGCGGCGAACCGAGCGGATACACACACAATGCACCGGACATGCTGCCGCGGATCGGCGTAAAGCTGAATATCAACAAAAATTGCGAGTATGGCAAATGGTACGGACGAGGCCCTGGCGAATCGTATGCCGACTCCAAACAGGCAGCCCTGTTCGGCGTTTACGAGCAGACCGTCGAGGGCATGTTCACGAACTACGTGTATCCTCAGGAGAACGGCAACCATACGGACAGCCGCTGGGTACGCCTGACCGACCGCTACGGCGTCGGCCTCATGGCTGTGGCTTATCCGTCCATGGACTTCAGCGCGACGTATTACGAGGTAGAGGATCTCGATTTAGCGAAGCATACGATCGACCTGAAGCCGCGGGATTATATCGTGCTGAATCTCGACTACAAGCAAAACGCGCTGGGCACCAACTCCTGCGGCCAGAACCAGCTCGAGAAGTACCGCTGCAAATTCGAGCCGTTCCGCATGAAGCTGAAGCTATCCGTCTATTCGAATAAAGAAATTTCCGACATTCAGAAAGCGAAAGAAACGCTCCTGACTACGGAAAAATGACAATGAGCCGGCTATCTCATGATAGCCGGCTTTTGCATTCGCATTTTTACTTTATTTTTACTAAAATTAAAAGTACAATAGATGAAACATCTCTCATATTGGAGTGATACAGAAGAAATGGCCACACTGAAGGATATCGCTGAGCGGGCAAACGTCTCGATTTCCACGGTCTCCAGGGTATTGAACTTCGATCAAACGCTAAAGATCACGGACAAAACAAGAAGACGCATCCTGAAAATAACCGAGGAATTAGAATATAAAAAAGTACGTAAGCCGGAGCAGGCCGATCCCCCCTCTTCCGCCAAGCCGTCGCAGAAAAAAATGCGCATCGGCATTTTCATGACCTTCTCCAAAAGCGAGGAGTTGAACGATCCCTACTATTTGGCGATGCGGCTCGCCATCGAGGAAGCGGCCCGGGATTATCAGGTGCAGGTCATTGAAGGCTTCGAAGACCAGCAAATGTTCTCGTCCAAAGCGATCGCTGGCATGATCGTCGTAGGCCCCATCAGCCAGGAGGAGATTACACGGATCAGCGAAACTACGCCTAATATTGTATTTATAGATCCCATCCTTTGGGACAAACGCTTTGATATCGTGATGGTCGATTTATATGAAGCGGTGGAGCAAATTCTGGAGTACTTGCGCGGGCTGAACCATACGAAGATCGCCTATCTCGGCGGACGGGACGAGCTGAACGGAGAGTCTGTCCTGGACAGACGGGAGGATGCCTATGAGCTGTGGATGCGCAGATCGAATCTCTACAATCCCAAGCTTGTTAAGATCGGCAAATTCTCTGCGGAAGACGGATACCATATGATGAAGGAGCTCCTCTCTTCGGGTACGGAGCTGACCGCAGTCATCGCGGCCAACGATTCTATGGCCATTGGAGCCTTCCGCGCCATTCAGGAGCAGGGTCTCCGGGTACCCGAGGATATCAGTATCATCGGCTTTAATGACATTACGGTTGCCCAATTCATGACCCCTTCCCTGACCACGGTCAAGCTATACAGCGAGTTTATGGGGGAGACGGCGTTGGATCTGCTGCTTGAACGCATTCAAAAGAAGCGGACGATCGCCAAGAAGGTCATCATTCCGACGGAATTAATCGTACGTGAAAGCTGCTGCGCCGCCCTGGAGAAATAGAAGTAAGTTATACTAAGGCATATCGACAAAGAGCGCTGACGTGGTGTCAGCGCTCTTATCATTCCGTCCTCCAATTTATACGGTTGGCGCAGCTTGATTAAGCATATACGTTTCAACGACTTTTGCTACGCCGTCTTCCATGTTCGTATCGGTCACATGGTCTGCAATGGCCTTAATATCGTCCGGCGCATTCCCCATAGCTACCCCAAGCCCGGCAAATTCAATCATAGCTTGGTCATTGTAGCTGTCGCCTATCGCAATGACCTCTTCCTGCTTAATGCCTAGCTTCTGAATGAGATGATGCAGGCTTGTCCCTTTATCTACGCCCGACTCCGTAAACTCTAGGAAATATGGCTTGGAACGAACGACGTTAAGTTCTCCTTCGAGCTGTGGCTGTAATTTGCCCTCTAAAGCAATCAACTTCTCAGGATCGTCTACCATTAATACCTTCACGACAGGCTCCTGAATGGCTTCAACAAAATTCGCGGCCTCGACAATCGGCATCCCCGTAATTTCACCTTCGATATCGGTATACTTATTGCAGGCTGGCGTGACGATATCATCGCCGACGTAAGTATGAATCCAGACGCCCTCTTGCTTGCTGATTTCGTACAGCTCATGCACCGTTTCCGGCGTCAAAGTACTGCTGAACAAAATCTCTTCGGTTGCACAATTTGTAATTTTAGCCCCATTAAAAGATAGAATGAAGCTTCCGTATTTTTCAAGCTCCAGCTCCTTAGCTATATGCGTCATCGCAAAGGTCGGGCGCCCTGAGGCCAGTACTACTTTGATCCCCGCCTCCTGCGCGTCCATCAATGCCTTCTTCGTGCGCGGCGAAATCGTATGGTCATCCCGAAGCAGCGTATCATCCAAATCTAGCACGATCATTTTATAGTTCATCATTCTACGTCCCTTCCACTCATTCTGCCTGTGAAGCTATAAAAGTTAGCCACTCAGTATTACACTATACATAGCATACCATCTCTGTCGGCTTTCGGCATTACTTCGCTAAAAACAAAAACTGCCCCCAGACCGTATTCAAACGGACTAAGGGGCAGTATTCTTTCTAAATGAACTAACGCACTGCGTAACTCTATCAGCTACAAAATAGACTGATTCACAGCAATATACACATCGAAGCATGCTTCCTCCCCGGCCGGGGGCTGGGCGGAAACCTTATAACCGGCAGAGACCTGGATCATTTGGTTCTGATTGATGTAGTTCACGAGCTCCAAAAATACCCGATCCAGGCCTTGGAGATTTCCTGCATATCTAGTGTGTATGGCGTCTACCAGTTGAAATACGGGCTTGAATTTGTATGGTTCAGGCAAATCGATTTGGCGATCGATCGGAAACATAAACTCAATATCCAAAACTTGCTCCTCCTGGCCGTTCTCCACCCCAAAAGTAGCGGATATCATAGGCCCGCTTCTCCTTGCTCCACTGCCTTGTAAAATGGCTACGAATTGGCCCAGCTCCCTGTCCACTTCGGATTGCTTTATTTTTTTGCGAAACGAAGCTACATGATCGAACCTGATACTCTTGCCTGTTTCAATTTGAATGGTCTGTTCCATTTTAGACACCTCCAAGGTATTTTAGATAATAGAGTTTATTACGTCGCTAGACGTTTTTCTTATTTGGGAATCGTCCGGTCTTTCGTTCCATAATTGTGCTTCGCAGCATTCTGAATCCACTGAATCCGATGCTCAAATGAAGGATGTGTCTGAAGCTTCTCCATGAATTTGTGAATGGATAACATGGAATGATTCAATTCTGCCAATTTAGTTAAAGCCCTAATGAATACAGCTGCCGGAACTCCCATCCTAAGCACATATTCGTCCGCGTCTCTCTCAAGCTTCCTGGATACATATGAGCCTATGAACCATAGGTAGCCGAGCAATAGAGCCAAAATAAAAACTACTCCGGCAGGTATCGGTATATGAAAACCACTACCTTCCAACCGATCCATCATCGACGTCAAACCTAAAAACAAAGGAATCGCCGCTACGAACAACACGGCTTTAATCCATAGATGGAACCTTCTGATATGGCCGATCTCATGAGCCAGGATGGCATTCATTTCATCTGCCGAAAGATTCTCCAGTAAATAGCTGCCTATGAATACCCGCTTATGGATTAGCCCGCAAACGATCGCATTCGCCACTTTGCTGTTTGTTGTCGGCCATTCAAATACCTGCACCCGCTTCATGTTGTGCCAGTTCAGAAACCTCTCGATTTCCGCTTTCTTCGCTTTCTCTTTCAAAGGCTTGGCCGATAAGGAAAATTGGAGCAGATACGGATACGCCAGGTTATAAGCAGCAATTCCTATTAATATGAAAAGGCTGGGCATGAAGCCGCTCAAATCCATCGTGATCCACTGAAATCTGAGTGGTAAAATAACCAGCGCCGGCAAATACATAAGTACGCTGGTTTTGATTGAAGCAGCCAGCTCTTCCCGCATGGAATTCCCGACATCACGAACGATTCTGTTCACCCGATGGTATATAACCTGACTCAGGATCGTACTGAATATCAAATACACAAAGGGCAGCGTCGCTATGAGAGCATAATTCAATCTCGTCTTAGGCAAAAAACTGGTCAGCAGCATCATAACCGCCACCATAGAAACCATGTAATATATGTAATGAAATACTCTTATTTTCTCGAAAAAATACAATGCCTGCTCCCTAGAGGCCGTTCTCTTATAATTATTTATCGTACTATTGCCGATAAGCACGGCAATCGCTGCATTGAATAAATAAATGAGGATGGATAGAATTATCTTTGCTGCGATCATGTCATCACTCCATTAACCTGCCTTATAACTCAAGAAAGAAGAATTTCAGCCGAGCTGGAATGCCCGACTGAATTCTTCTCTGACAATGAACTAAGGCTTGTCCAAAAGGCTGCCTTATGAACTGTCAATTACATATTACCACCAGTAAGTAAGGAGATAAGCTGCAGCTCCGCCAACAGCTCCTGCGGCTCCGCCTACGAGTGCTCCTGGTCCAGCTCCAACTCCGCCAGCCATAGCACCAGCTGCACCGCCGCCGATCGCACCACTTGCAGCACCACCGACAACTGATTTACCCAAGTCTTTCCAACTGAAATCCGCACCACCATCGATCGACATCATTTCATTGAGGGACAGTTCACTGAAGCCATTCAATTGCATAACAGAATCCATAATTTCTCCTCCTTTAATTATATTTACTTTAGTTTTAGAGCTGTTCCATATATGTAAATGTTAACTAAAGTACACCCCGATTACTTCTCGCCCTTATTTCTTCTTTTGACAACCAAGCTATAAATAAAGACGGCAGCAAAACCTATAATAAATGAGAAGATAATAATACCTGTCATGGTATTTACCTCTTTCTGATTGGTTTCCTTATTATCTATATTATTTATAATATCCCAAATAAAGTAAATATCCCTTGAGGGCTATTTTGCCGTAGATTCATAAAATCGAATCCATCTAGCGGATCGGAACTTTACCAGACTCGCAGTACTTTGACCTTCCCCTCTTGGATTTCCAGCTCCATCTGCGCTTTAGGAGAGCCGGTCTGCTCCAGCATTTGCACCTTTTGCTCCTCATTCAAATCGACGATTATGCGATCCTTCAGCTTGCGTGCCTGCTTGCTCCAATTGCTCATGACGTCATAATAATTGAACAAGGAGGCGATGTTTTCTGTGCCTTTCTTTCTTGAATAGGCACCGGTTCCCGAGTAAGATGAGGGACGTTCAATGAGCGGGGCCTTCTGTAAATCTTGAATCAAATGAGCGGTAATCGGCGCCCCTGTCTTCAGCTCAATATCAAGAAAGGCCGGCATGCTATTGCACTCAATCATTACGAATTCGCCGTCAGGCGTTCTTCTAAGGTCGATGCCGCTGAAGCGGAGACCTAGCTGCTCCATGGCTCTGGCACAGAACCGGACTACTTGCTCAGGCAGATCAACGCTTTCATACTGCACTTCCCCAGAATGATATTCCGGGTCGGTTCGATAGTCCAAAATGTCCGGATTGGATTTAATAATTTTGTGCGCAGAAATCACTTTTCCCGCCAGCATATTGACGCGAATGTCATCACCCGGAATTTCCTCCTGAAAAATCGTAGGCTCATGGGTGATAGCCTCAAGCTGCTCGATCAGCTCCGGAGTCACCTTTCTGCAGTAACTGCCTCCGGGAAGCGGCTTGCAAACCGCACGCTTAACTTCCGATATAAAACTGCGGGCGATATCGGGGTTCGATGTAATGCACGTCCTTGGCATAGGGATACCGATTTGATGAAGGGTGTTTAACTGATAGTATTTGGAGGAGTTGCTCGGTGCATTAATGATTCGGGCCCCTTCCTCATGGAGCGCATGCAGCCATGCCTTTACGCTCTCCACTTGCGCGGTAAACTGGACTTGATTATTGTACCGTTCGGCCGCATCCCCTCTAGCAAGCTGTTTCGGATTGTGTGTCATGATGCTTCTGAAATAAGCGGAGCGAATCTTCTGCAATGGCTCCCCGTTATAGATCAATTCCCCATTTATGGCCGCATAATCATTCAATTCCGGTGAGCCAAGCTCCTTATATTCGATTCCCAGCTCTTTCAGCTTCATTACCATATGGCGGCAATGAACATCGTTCATCGGATTAATTACAAAGACTGGCATAATTAACCTCCTTTTCAATGGCTACTATGCATAAACATATGACCGAATATAAATACAAAAGGGTAATGTCATAATGACAATTACCCCTTTGTTGCTAAGCATTAGAAACACTCTTCGCCAATAGCCAGCGTAGTTGCGCCGCCTTCTTCGCCAATGGCCAGCGTAGTGAAGATCGGCCCACCGCCGCCTTCCTCGCCAAGCGCCATCGTCGTCATAATCGGACCGCTATCCTCGCCTACAGCCAATGTGATAATGCTCGAGCGATCCAAGCTCAAACTACCGCCATCGATATGCTGCATTTCTTCTGGAGAAATTTCAACGGCATTAATTTCGACATTAAAATGAGAGCTGATAGAATCTCTTTGCAATGCATCGAGTTTGATTTTCATTATTTTCACCTCCTTTCCCGTTACAGGAATTACTCCCTCAGATCTAACTTTTTCAAAATATATTGAAGAACCGTCTCGCTGCTCGTAATGATTTGTGCTTCGGCCGTCATCCCTGTCTTGATGTAGGCCTCCTCTCCTTTTTTGCTCTTGAGCGGTCTGCTCTGGATATCGGCCTCGACGGCATAGTAGCTGTAACCATCCTGCTGATGGATCACCGTATCCCCGCTAATGGATCGCACCGTACCTTGCAGAGTTCCATAATCCTTGGACGGCAGGGCAATGAAATTATATTTGATCGTATCGCCCACTTTAATATTCGCTACGTCCCGGTTGGAAAGGGCCAGCTTCACCATAAATTCGGAATCGTTCTCCGGGAGGATCGTAAGCAATTCCGTCCCCGTCTGCAGTAAGTCTCCTGCATTGATATCGGTAGTCACGTTTACGGTGCCATCGATCGGAGCGGTAATTACATAGTCTCTCAGAGCAAAGTCAAGATTCTGCGAGCGTTCCTCCAGGCTCCTTACGCGCTCCTCCTGAGCTTCGATGGATTCGACGAGCTGTAAATGAAGCACATCCATATCCTGCTTCAATTTGGTTAACAACTGATGGGTCTCATTCATCGCCGTAGTCAGCTCCAATTCGAACCCATTGACATAATCGCTAGCCTGCAGCTGCACTTCCTCCAGTTTCTGCCGGGCCGAGCTGCCATCCCCGTCTTCCCGAACCGTCATTTTGTATACCTCGGTAGCCGTTTCCTCCTGCAATGCATATCGTTCCTTTTTTATTTGATAGTCTTGGAACTTATAATAGTATTCCGTATCCTGAGGCAGTAAATTTGAGCCTACAGCAATGGATTGCTTCAGCAGCTGCAGATGACTTTGCTTCTCTTCGGCTAGCTCGATCTGGCCGGTCAGCCGAATCAATTCAACGTGTAATTTTTGCTTTGTAGAATGGCCCTCCAGCAAATTCCTCATTTGAATCGGCCGTTCAGCGGCACCTTGATCTTCCAGCGTTTTGCCGACAAGTATTTGCTGCCTAAACTGAACAAGCTCCTCCAATTGCCCTTTAGCTTCTTTCAAATCCTGCTCCACAGCCAGCTTGTCCGCTTCAATCTGATCCTTATGAAGCGTATATAAAGTATCTCCAGCCTTCACCTTCTGTCCTGCCGCATAATGAACGCTTTCCACCGTGCCTGTCGCCTTGTTTTGAATTCGGCTCACTTTCTCGTTTGGACGTACGACGCCGCTTGCTTTGACAACGATATCAATCTTGCTCACCGAGGCCCAGATCAGACCGATAGCTAAAATGGCCGCTAGAAAACCGATAAATATCGAAATAAAAGGATTCGTCTTCGCTTCCATTATTTCTCGGCTATCGGTGATTTCCCCCATATCTCGAATGACTGCTCTCATATTGTCCTACCTACTTCCCTGGGTTGTGCTCACGATAGGATAACTGTCCATCAATCCAACATAACTGCCTTAATTGCTAATCGGCTCCAGGACGTCTTGCTCCTGCATCCCTTCAGGAATCTGATCCTTCCACAGCTCGTAGTATCTTCCCCGCCGGCCCATGAGCTCCGCGTGTGTTCCGACTTCAATGATTTCACCATGATCCATGACAAAAATACGGTTGCATCGCATAATCGTACTTAATCGGTGGGCGATAATGATCGTAGTCACATCCTGCAAATTATGTATGGTTTCCGAAATGGCCTTCTCTGTCGTCGAATCCAAATTACTCGTCGCTTCATCCATAATGAGAATATCAGGCTGCTTTAAGATTGCTCTCGCAATAGCGAGACGCTGCTTCTGCCCGCCGGATAAGTTGGATGCATCCTCCTCCAAAGTCGTGTTATACCTTAACGGCATCTCGTTTATAAAATCATGCGCCTTGGCGATCTTTGCTGCTTCTACAATCTGCTCTAAATCCGTCTCGTCATCTATGCCAAGGCACAGGTTCTCCCGTATCGTACCGCTAAAGAAAAATGTGTCCTGTGTAATATAAGCAATTTTCTCGCGAAGCGTATCCATGTTAATGTCCTTAAGATTGTTGTCGTTGATTAGAATATCGCCCTTCTCCGGGACATAGAACCGCATGAGCAGTTGAATCAGCGTCGTTTTGCCTGAACCACTCTCACCGACGAACGCAATTTTCTCCCCGGGCGAGATGGTCAGATTCACGTTTTTTAGAACAAGCTGCCTTGTTCCGTATCGAAAATCCAGGTTCTGCAGCTTGATTTGCCCTTTTAAGGAGGCCGGATTGATTTTCCGTTCCTCATCCTCTTCCTTCTCCGGTTCGAGATCCAATATTTCCCCGAGGCGATCTGCAGCAACAACCGCTGTCTGAACCATCGGCTGCAGGTTGATCAAATTTTGGATGGGCTCCAGAAAATAGGCGAGCAACGCGTTGAAGGTAATCAACTGACCCATGGACAGATTCCCGCGAATCACCTGATACGCTCCGGCCCATAAAATGACGATTCCCCCGATTGCCTGAACCATGCCCTTTAACGAAGCTTGTACATTATTGAAAAAACCGAAGCGGAATACGCTCCGCAGCAAAACAACAAACTTCTTCTCTGTCTCGAAATTCGCCTTTTGTTCTGCATTGTAAGCCTTGACCGTCTCGATGCCATTAATCGATTCCACCAAATAGGAATTCAGTTGGGCATTATCCTCCATTAGTTTGCGGTTCATCCGTTCGAACGGCTTATGGAACGCCCATACAAGCAAGATATACAAGGGAACCATCGTGCTTGTTACCCCGAACAGAAATGGACTCTGGGAGTACAATATAAATCCGCCCATCAGCACCATGATGACATCGATCATGATCGTCAAGGTTGCCCCTGATATTGCATCCCTTACTTTAGAGGCATCCATCAGCCTGGAAATAATCTCCCCTGTCTTGCGGGTGCCGAAGAAATTCATCGGCAGCTTCAACACGTGCTGGTAATAACCGAGAATTAAGGATATATCCAGCTTTTGGCTCAAATAGAGCAGTAAATGATTGCGGAAAGCGCTTAACAAAATTTTGAATAGAGTTAATGTAATGACGCCGATGGATATCATGTGCAGGGTTTTATCCAAGCCGTGGGGTAAAATTTCATCCAGTAAAAATTTAAAGTAAAATGCTCCGAGAATCCCTAGTATCGTATAGAGAATAGAGGCCATGAATAAACTGAAGATAAGCTTGCGTTGAGGGATTAATAGACTAAAAAATCGGGGAAATAATCCTTTCGTTTCATCCCCCTTTTGAAAGGCAGGCGCTGGAACCATAAGAATAAGAACGCCCGTCCAAATCTTTAAAAAATCCTCAGGCGTATACTTCACGATTCCCTTTGCCGGATCGGCAATGATGAGTTCCTTCTTTGTGATTTTATGTATAACTACGTAATGCAGCAGGGTTTGATCAATAATGACATGAGCGATTGCCGGCAAGGGAAACGGTTCAAAAAGGGATTCCTCCGATGCCTTTACCCCTTTGGCTGTAAACCCTAGGCTCTCTGCGGCTTTAATGACTCCGTAGACATTCGTTCCTCGCTTGTCCGTTCCGGCTACTTCCCGTATCTTGGATATCGGAATCTTCAATCCATACTGCTTGGAAATGGTAGCTAGACAAGCCGCCCCGCAATCTTTAATGTCAAATTGCTTCATGCAGTGGTATTTGTTGAAAAATATCATTCGCAATCGTCCCATCCGCAATTTAGTGGTGTAGATGATTGGCGTATTCACCTAAATTATACCATTTAGTGCCTATGCCATGTAAATGTCCCTTAAGGGATATTTAGAGATGATATCTGTTGTACTACGGGTGAAATTTGATGATGAACTCTCCTTTATCGCTCACATTGGATTTTTTATAGACATTTTTCAACGTATTCTTTACCGTCCCGGGAGCAATGTACAGCATCTTGGCAATCTTATCCACCGAATGATTATGCATCCATAGGTAGCCGATCTCCTTCTCGCGCTTCGTCAGCCCGCATTTATCGAAAGCATGGTATATCGCTTGCCTCCTTAGCTCGGGATCCGGCCACCTCCCCTTAACCCGGTCGATAAATTGCTGCAGCAGTGGAACTATATACGTAATGTCCTCGTTGATGGATAAAGACATATCCAAATATCCTTTAATCTCGCCATTAATATGGATGGGAGCACATATACAAGACCAACCCGCGAATAGCTTCAAATGATGCTCTTCCCCCCGTATGACCGCCATACTATTAGTCTCCATCGCCACGGATACCGCATTGATCCCCGCATGCTTCATATCAAATAAGCTGCCTGCTCTGACACTTTGATCATTCAGCATAGCTATCACATTCTCAGGACCGTTCAAACTAAGCGTCACGCCTTCCGCATCCGTTAATAAAAAAATAAACGGTCTGATCAAAAAACGGCTAAGCGCTTCAAACTCTTCTTCAACAACGGACATCATTTCCTTATGAATCTCTAATCTTTGATTTAGTTCATCTAGTGGAACACACTTCAGTTGATCCATGTAGGCATGATGACCGCTTAACGAAAAAGAGCAGTTCCATTGCTGTATCATCTTCTGATTGATATCTTTCAAATAGACCCAATGACCGTCCGATAACGCAGCTTGGCAATTAAAGACACTTTTCAAAATATCTCCCCTTTCGTATTTTAAAATTATTTTACCATAATATATTTAAAAAATAACCTTTTAACTATATTGGGAAATTAAGTATTATTATAATTTAGTTCTATGTTTATACTTTCTAGCAAGAAGCGGGATTACAAAAAAAAACGCCTTGCGGCGTCAATTAAAATCGATTCGATTCGCTAAACCTATTAGTTGTAGGTTGGATTTTGGGAAATTTCGTCTGGTTTGCTGGAATTTGGTTGAATTTAGCGGGAGTTGGTTTGCTTTGGATGCCTTTATCTGGATTTTGTTAGGTTCGGTTCAATTTTAGCTGGATTTCGTGTATCTATTTTTAGTACTTGGGGGCAATTTCGAGAATTAGTTGGATTTTGTGTATCTAAAACATCTCTTTTCCCCTAAATCACCCTTGATGTTACTTTTTAACTGCAAGGAATCCATCTAATTGTTCGTCTATCGATAGATTCCTCATTTAAATACAACAATGCAGCTAATTATATGGATTCAAAAGCGAGCACAGGAGCACCCGGAAGGTCTATTCTGCTAAAATGGTAACGTAGCTATTCCCCTAGCGGATGCGCCATAACGCTCATGAGCGCCAGCTCCGGCTGCGTCGTGTCGAGCCGGCTGTATTGAATGATAACGGGAACGTCGCTTTCCACGGTCAGCGCATAAGGCACTCCGGCAGGAATCCGCTGTCCGCCGCTCTCTAAAGAAGACGTACGAATATGCTTCGTTCGCCGTCCTTCCACGATTTCCTCGAAGCCCTCCAAAGGATCACGATCTTCATAATAGACGGTGATGCTCAGCTTCGCCGGCGTCTCTCCGCAATTGAGCACGCAAATACTTTCGTGGCTGACCAGCTCTCCCCGGCTGTCCGGCGGAATATAGCCGTCGGGAATGACCCAGAAGCGATGTCCTTTTGCTTGAACTCCCATATATGCGAGTCCTCCTTTCATGTGATCGCTAACAGACAGTTGTTCATCCCAGCAGGACTTGATCTAACAAGCATCCTATCCAAGCAAGTCAGGCATGGCTATTCATAGCCAGCAACCCTGCACTTTGCACAGAAGGTATAAACGATCAACTATACGGGTCATCCTTGGAGCGCAGCAGCTGTGCCAGGAACGCCAGGGCAAGGCCCTGTCCCCAGCCTTGGATTCGCTTATACGGCACGCCTTTGTAGCCCTCTGCATCATTCATAACCGCCGTGCCGGCCGAAACTTCTGTCACCGTACCATCTTCCTTGATTCGGGACAGGATGCCGTCGATCGATTTTTGTGTGTATTTATTATAAAGCCTGCCCCGCATCAGCAGCGCCGTAGCGATTCCCGCCGACCCGGACATCTCCAGATATGAAGTCTCATCATTCAATACCGTATGCCAGAGCCCTTCTGGCGATTGCAGGCGGACAAGCGCGCTCAACTGATCCCGCAAAGAGCCGTCGATAATCATGTAAGAAGGATGCTGAACCTCCACATACTGCAGCGCTTTGGACATTGTCAGAGCCGCCCAGCTATTGCCGCGCGCCCAGTAAATGCCGGACATATGGTTCTGATTCAAATGATCCCAGCCGTGATAATAGAGGTTCGTATCGGGATCCTGCAAAAACTCTTCATGGCCGTGATACTGTTTTAGTCCATCTTCGAAATATTCCTTGTTCCCGAGCAGATGGCCGATGCGCAGCAGGAAATACCCGGCCATAAACATCGTATCCACCCAAGCCTGCTGGGGAAATACGTCATTCACCGAATTAACAGTATGCTGAAAAATACCGTCCGCGAACCGTTCCGCTTTATTTTTCAAAAACTCCGCCATTTCGACAGCCGTGTTCAAATACTTCTCGTCCTGGTAGACCTGATACAGCGTCAGCAGGCAATGGCCGATCGACACCCCGTTCACGGACAGCTTTGGCAGGCCGTCCTCCATATGCTCATCGACCCAAGCCTTCAGCTTGGTCAAATACTGCTCATTTCCTGTCGCTTCATACGCTTCGCATACCCCGTAGTAAGCTACGCCGCCCGGCCAATCCCAGTTGAAATCCATATTAAATGTGCGTTCGACGACCCGGTCGATCACCTGCTTTACCTTCTCCTCGTCATAAACCAATGCTGGCATATCTAGCTCTCCTCTCCATAATGGCTCTGTGGTCATTTGTACCTCCTAAGCGTCACCTTAGATACATTACCAAGGGCTGTAGTTGCAAATCACGAATTCCGTCAGCTACTAGCCGGGCAACCGCTTCTCCCCCCAGCTCTTGAAAATGGGTGTTATCCCTTGTACCCGCAGGGAAATTCATATATTCACCCGGATACACCCACATGAATAGATCCTTGCTGCCCTCCGGCCCTGCCGCCTCGAACAATTGCTTGCTCCTGGCCGCCAAATCGATCAGCGGCGTCTCCGTTTCCTCCGCCAATTCCTGCACCGCCTTGATGTAGTCTCCATGCGTATCGGAAAGCGTCCCGTCCGGATTAAAGTATCGGCGATGTACCGGGGTCAACAGCACCGGATGGGCGCGCTTCTCCCGAGCGCCTCCAATATAGCGCAGCAGATGCTGCTTATATGTCGTAAATGGATCCGTCCCCCGGGGATCGGGCTTCTCATCGTTATGGCCGAACTGGATCATCAGGAAATCTCCCGGCTTGGTCTGCTGCAATATCGCCTCCAGGCGCCCCTCCTCGATAAAGCTCCGCGAGCTGCGCCCGGACTGGGCATGATTATCCACGCAGACATCATGCTTGAACAGGGCGGGCAGCAGCTGTCCCCATCCTGCATAGGGATAGCCGTCCTCCGGCTGATCCGTCACGGTGGAGTCGCCCGCAAGAAATAAGGTCAGGGTGCTCGGCGCGGGCTGAAGCTCCAGCATGTTCAGACGAGGAGCCTGCCCTGACACGTTCAGACGGAAGCGGCCGCCCCGCACCGGAACGGCGAACTTCTCCTCAATGAACTGCCCGGGCGCCGAGCGGATCGGCGGCAGCACCCGCTTGCTTCCGGCCACCTTCAGCATTGTATGCGCTTCCGCAAAGGCGTCTCCGGCCACGATGTTTACCATATATATGCCGTCCGGCATGCATGCCGCAAACGTAGCTCCCATCGGAATGCAGAACCTATGATACAGCGCGGCCTTTACATCACCGGGAGCTGCAGCGGCTGCCTTGGATCTATCCCGGGCATACACCTGGCTCACGTCCTCAAATCCATACCCGGACGCAGAATCATACGCGCATTCCGCCGTAACCCCCGTGTATCCATCTGCCGCCTGCCCCGGACCAAAGTCGAATTTCCACGACGTCCTCTCCGTACCGGACTGACCGACCGCCGGCGTGACTTTTTCTTTCTCCATAGGATTCCCCCCTCCGCGATTCTCTGCTGTGCAAATGGTTTGCGCCGTCTCTTATCCTTTCAACCCGCTGCTGCTTATTCCTTCTACAATTTGTTTCTGGAACATAAAAAACACAACCACGACCGGAATCAAGCTGACGATGGACATCGCGAACATCGCCCCCCAGTTCGAGCCGGACTCGCTGTCCAGGAACATTTTGAGTCCCATCGACACGGTATATTTCTGCGGCGAATTCAGATACAGAACCGGGCCGATCAGATCCTCCCAACGCCAATAGAAGGAGAAGATCGCCGCCGTGGCGAGCGCCGGTTTAATGAGCGGCAGAATGATGCGATAGAACAGTCGAAACTTGTCGCAGCCGTCGATCGTTGCCGCCTCATCCAGCTCCATCGGAATCGAACGAATAAATTGAATCATCAGAAAGATGAAGAACGGAGCCCCGAAGTAATTCGGAATGACAATCGGCTTCATGCTATTCAGCCACCCGAGCTTGGAAAATATAATGTACTGCGGCACCAGCACTACATCATGCGGCAGCATCAACGTAACCATCATCAGGGCAAACCAGAGGTTGCGTCCTTTAAAATCAAGCCGGCCAAATCCGAAAGCGACCAGCGCCGAGGAAATCACCACGCCAATGGTAGCGAGCACGACGATAATGAGCGAGTTGACGATAAACTGGGCGAAGGGCTGCCCGCCAACGCCGGCCCAGCCTGCGGCATAGTTCCCAAAGTCCCAGGCTTCCGGAATCAACTGCGAAGCCGTAGCGAATATCGTCCGGCTCTCCTTGAAGGAGCTCATAAACAACCAGATGATCGGGTACAGCATGAGAATGGCAAGAGCGCCGACGAATACATGATATACCGGCCATTTCCACTTGCTTGAAACCATGATTAACGGCCTCCTTTCGACTCATAGAACACCCAGAATTTCGATGTCTTGAATAGAATCGCCGTCATGATGCCGATCATGATAAGCATGACCCAAGCCATCGCGGCCGCGTATCCCATGTTGTTGAACATGAAGGCTTGCCGGAACAGATACAGGGAATACAGCAGGGTTCCGTCCATCGGAGTTCCTTCCCCTTTGGAAATAATGTAAGCCGGCACGAAGGTCATAAATGCGCTGATCGTCTGCATGATCAAGTTGAATAATATGATCGGGCTCAGCAGCGGCAGCGTGATTTTCATAAATTTGCGTGGAGCGGTTGCTCCATCGATGCTTGATGCTTCGTACATCTCCGGGGAAATGTTCTTCAGCCCGGCGAGGAAAATCAGCATGGAAGATCCGAATTGCCATACCGACAGCGCAATCAGCGTTCCAAGCGCCGCATTGGGATCGCCGTACCAAGCGACAGGCGGGATGCCTAGAAATATAAGCAGGCTGTTTACGATCCCCTGCTCGTTAAAGATGTTGCGCCACATGATCGATACGGCCACGCTTCCGCCGATGATCGATGGCAAATAATAAATCGTGCGATAAACGCCGACCATGCGCGACTTCGTGTTCAGCAGCATAGCGACAAACAAGGCGAACATCAGCCGCAGCGGCACGCCGGCAAATACATATATAAAAGTAACTCTGACCGAGTTCCAATATTTTTGATCCTGGGTAAACATTTTTTTGAAATTGAATGTCCCGATCCACTGCGGATCGTTGAATAAATTGTAGTTCGTAAACGATAAATACAATGAGATCAAAATTGGAATAAGTGTAAAGGCCAAAAAACCGATGACAAAAGGACTGATAAAGGCATACCCGGTTAAATTGGCTTTCAATGACTGTTTCCGCAAGGCACCTGCACCTCCTGGCAGTTTCGTGAACATAAATCCACCTGAGCAACAGCGGTAAACCGGCATTCGATCCAAACGTATTTACCGCTATTCTCAAGTGGTTAAGGACAGCCTACTTGTTGTTAGCCAGGATGCCGTTCGCTTCCTGCCGGAACGTTGCGGCCGCTTTCTCCGGAGTGATTTGGCCGTAGTTGATCTGCTCCACTAGATCAGCAAGGGAGGCGATCACCTGCGGCGAGCCTACCGGCGGCGCCGGGCTCATCGGCGAGCTCTTCTCTTCCATGGCTGCCACGAAGTCGAATACCTGCTTCTCCGGCTCCGACAATTCCGAGACGATGGCTTCTTTGATCGAAGCCGAAATCGGAACTCCGCGCTCGCCCTTGATCAATTTGTTCGCTTCCACATCGTTAATCCAGAAGTCGATAAACTTGGCTGCCTCTTCCTTGTTCTTGGAATGCGAAGTGATCGACCAGAACATGCTCGGCTGCATATACAGGCCTTTCTCCATGTTCGGCCCTGTCATCGGCGCCAGCTCCATCGGCCGGTTGACCACAGCCTGAAGTCCGACATACTGGTTAGACCACTGCCAGACGCCAATACCTGTTCCTTTGACGACCTCCGATTCCTCCAGAATGTTCTTGGTTTGCGTTAGCTTTTCTTGGGAAGGTACGGCCCCTTCTTGAATCAGCTTAGCCAATCGTCCAAAGAATTCCGTGAATAAAGCATCATCCTCATATCCAAGCGCCGTTCCTTCTTGGTTGTACAACGAATATCCATGGGTGCGCAGGAAGTAATGGAAGAAAATATCCGGCGCCATGGAGCCGTCGATGACATAACCTGCGTCCCGGGCTTTTAACGCAATCTCTTCGTACTGATCCCATGTCCAATTTTCCGGGATGCTGTCGACGCCCGACTTCTTCAGCAGCTCAGGATCGTACTGGAAGCCAAGCACGTTGACGCCGGTCGGCACGCCGTACTGCACATCGTTGATTTTTCCGGTGGAAATGACATTTTCATTGACATCATCCACTTTGATTTGATTGCCCATATAAGGCGTCAAATCCTCAAGCTGATTATTCTTGGCATATTGCACGATATAGGAAATGTCCATCTGTACGATATCCGGCAGCTGATTCGCCGCTGCTTGCGGGGCAAGCTTCTTCCAATAGTCATCAAATGCCGCATACTCGACATCTATTTTCACATGCGGGTTTAGCTCCTGATACTTGTCAACGATTTGCTGGGTATATTCGTGGCGTTTGTCGCCTCCCCACCAGGCAATTCTTAGCGTCGTCTTGTCTTTTTTATTTGTACTCTCTTGCGCTGGCTTGCTATTGCCATCCCCGTTGCTCGTCCCTCCGGCGCTGCCTCCGCCGCCGCAGGCCGGCAAAATGAACAATAAGGCGACCAACATCCATAAAGCGGTTTTCTTCCTCACAAACATTCTCCCCTTTCGTCGAACGCTAGATTGATAACGCTTACAAGTATTGTCGCCCCTAAAGGGGGGTAAGGAAACTCACTCAACCGACTTAAAGGTATAAAAATCAGAGGTGCTTCAATGGACTTTGCTCTCCTCCACCGACTTGCGATATTCCGTCGGTGTCATGCCCATCCATTTCTTGAACGCTTGGCTGAAGTATTTGGAATTTCCTCCGAAGCCGAACGAATCAGCAAGCTCGAACACCTTCACGTCACCGCTGCGGCGGATTTGCTCAGCCGCCTTCTCGATACGCAGCCGGCTTAAATAATGGGAGAAATTGTCCCCCGTTACCTGCTTGAACACTTTGCCGAGATAATCGGGATTCATGTACAGCATTTCGTTCGCCACCCCATTCAGAGTCAGCTCGGCGTCCATGTAATGCTGCTCAATAATCGTTATCATTCGTTCGACGATGGAAGAGCGGCGGCTCATGCTGTTCTTGTAATAGCCGGAGGTTACGTGCATGGCGGCCTCCTTGACAAACGTCTTTAGACTGGACAGGGTGTCCAGCTTGACGATTTCGGCCATTTGCGCCGTAAACCGATGGCGATCCTCCGGCGAGCACAAACGAATCAGCATAGCATACAGCTCAAGCACGTAGGAACGCGTAACGCCGATTTCCAGGCATAGCTGCGCCAGCTGGCTGAACAGCCGCTCCAGCTCGCGCTCGACCTCTTCGCTCAGCCCTGATTTGATCAGAAGAGCCATTCGCTCCTCATCCAGCTCGACGTCCCCGCTCCCCCGATCTTCTGCCGGCAGGTCACCCTTCGTAATGAGGCTTCCTTCGCCGACGTAAAAGCGATGGTTCATGCATTGAAGCGCATCGCGATACAATTTGCGCGCTGATTCCATAGGGCCGGCCTCGCTAAGCGCCACGGTGAGCTCGACGCTGTAAAAGCCGAGGAAGGTTTGCTTTACTTCCTCAATGCTCCGCAAGAGGAGGGCTGGTTCCTGCGTGTCGTGAACGACCATAAGCAGTCTTCCATTAAGCGTGGCTCCGAGCAGGACGCCCTCCAGCAAATCCTCGGCGATATTTTTCAGGGCAAATAAATGCTCGTATTCATGGGAATGCTCAAGCTGAAAAAGAATCAAGCGTACCGGATGCTCCACCGATTTCAGACCAAACAATTCGCGGTAATAATCCAGATCGCTGCGTCCATACGTTTTATTGGAAACGAGCTCGCGCAGAAACTGCTCCTTCACATGGGGCATCACCTTATTCAGCCCGTCCTTCATTCTGGCTACGAACCGCTCTCTCTCCCGCCGCTCCTCGCGCTCAGCGACTAGCTCCGCTAAAGCTTCATAAATTTGCACCTCGTTGCAGGGCTTCAGCAAGTAGTGCTTCACGCCGTATTGCATCGCGCTGCGGGCATATTCAAAATCCTTATATCCCGTCAGCATGATGAACCGGATATCCGGGAACGAGTGCAGGGTTTTCTCTACCAGCTCCAGTCCGTTCAGCCCGGGCATGGATATATCGCTCACGACGAAATCCGGCTGCTCCTTGACGATCAGCTCATAGGCATCGATTCCGTTGCGTGCCGTTCCGATGAGCTCGGTACCCGCACTGCTCCAGTCCACGATCTGCTGAATGCCCTCCAAAATCATCCGCTCATCATCCACAAGCAGCACCTTATACATCCTCTTCCTCTCCTTGTCTATATGGTATGCGTACATGAATCGCCGTCCGAACATCCGGTTCGCTTTCGATCCGGATTCCCCACTCCGAGCCAAAGGTCAGCTTGATTCGTTCTTCAATGTTGGACAGCCCGATGCCTTTGCCCCGCGTCTGTACCCTTCCACCTCTCAGCTCCGTCAAAAATTCGGGCGTCATCCCCGGCCCGTCATCCTCGACCCGAATATCAAGCCCTCCGCTTCGCTCCGTAGACTCTTCTACCATGATGCGAATGTGACAAGGGTCGATCTTTGGCTCCAAAGCATAGTGAATGGCGTTTTCAAGCAGCGGCTGGAGCGTCATCTTAGGGATAAGGGCATCCAGGTATTCGTCGGGAACCTCTAACTGGAAGTCCAGCCGCTCCTCAAAACGGATGCGCTGGATCGTCACATAGCTGCGCACGATATCCAGCTCTGATTTTAGCGTGATTAAGCTTGTTCCATCATCCAACGAGCTGCGCAGCAGAAATCCGAGCGACTCTACCATTTGGGAAATCTGCGTTTGGCGGTTCACTTTGGCCAGCCAATTGATCGAATCCAGTGTATTGTATAAAAAATGCGGGTTGATCTGCGCTTGAAGCGCTTTCAATTCGCTTTCGCGAATGACCAGCTGCTTGGCATAATTCTGGTTAATCAGTTCTCGAATACGCTGGATCATCATTTTAAACGTTCGCTGCAAATGCTCGACCTCGGTCTGTGAAGTTTTGGGCACCTCTCCTAGGGATTGCTCCTCCAGGTTGTCGAGATCGCCTTTCTCGATCTTGCGCATCTTCTTAATCAGCTGCTCGATTGGCCGGGTAATGCTTCGCGACAATTTGACTCCCAGCGCAATGCCGATCAGCAGAATCAATATGAAGATAATCGTTACCAGTTCTTTGACGAATGAAATCGTGCGGAACATGCTGTCGTACGGGGTCATATTCAAATAAGTCCAGCCTAAATCGGATGACCTGACCCGCGTAAAAAAATACCGATTCTCTCCAACTGTCGTTAAGCCGTAAGTCTCGGAGCGTACTAGCTCGGCAGTGATATCCTCTTCCGAAAGGAGAGGGTTCTCCGGATAGATGATTTTGCTCCCGTCAGTAATGATGAGATGGCTGTCGTCCCGGCCGCTCTGTACGAAATCCTCGATGATCCTTTCTTTGCGGAAGCGAATAATGAGCGTGCCCAGGTTATCTCTTGGAAAAGTCGTACCGCTGTACGACTTGATTTGCCGTACGGCGTACAGGGATCGGTCGCTGCCGACGTACCACACGTTCGACCCGTCCGCCGATTCGGCAATCGATGCCAGCTCGGATTGCAGCTCCTGCGCCATCCAGCCGCGGTTGCCTCCGATGAGGGTATGCCGCTCCCGGTCGATGACCATGATCGAATATACGAACTTCTCCGAGCCTGCGATCGAAGTGAGGCGATCCATTATTTTTTTACGCTGGATGGCTTTCTCGTAAGACGTAGCGCTGCCCACCTTCAGGTAGGCAAGGCTTTGCTGAAGCTGCTCATCGGAAAATACCCGGAACGACAGCTCCTCCTGCTCCCTTAGCTGACTCTCGATTCCAAGCGCTGAGCTGTTCAGCACCTGGGACGTTCGCTCGTACATCTGCCGATCGTATAGACTGGTCACGTATTTTAATGCAATCCAATACAACGAGAAGCTGACGATCATCAGCACCGTGATCAACACCAGCATCTTATGGTAGATACCGGCTTCCCTGAATACTCCGCGAATTTTCCCCATCAAGTAGGCCACCCCGTTTTTAGGTCGATTCGGAATTACTATTATCGATATTTTACATAATTAGTAGACAACGGGATACCCATCGTAATATCTAATTCATGCTGTGGATAGCAAATTCTCCCGAACAGAAAGCCGAACTCCACGGTTGTCCCGCGAATGTCCGGCTATTATAGTATATTTATAATTTAATGGGCTGAATAATTCATATGGAAAGTATTTAACTAAAGTATTTTCTTAAACATTGAGATTACTTCTTCTTTGGTCGGAATAAACGGATTGCCGGGTGCGCAAGCGTCCTTCATGGAATTCTCCGCAAGCAGATCCAGATCCACTTCGGTTACCCCAAGCTCAGACAATTTGGCTGGGATGCCCACTTCCGTAGAAAGCTTCCTAATCGCACTCACAACGTAGTCTGCGCACTCCTTGTCGCTTCTGCCGATAACTTCAAATCCCATCGCCATGGCGATCGGTCTGAATTTCTCAGGGACATGCTTGGCATTCTCTTCTTCAACAATCGGCAGCAGCATCGCGTTGCATACACCGTGAGGCAGGTCGTAAACACCGCCCAACTGATGCGCCATCGCATGAACATAACCAAGCCCAGCGTTATTAAACGCCAATCCTGCAAGAAATATAGCATAAACCATCTGCTCACGGGCTTCAATATCCTGGCCGTTCTTCACCGTCCGAGCCAGGTTGTTATAAATCAGCTCGACAGCGGCCAACGCGGTAGCATCCGTTACAGGATAAGCGCCTGGGGTGACCAATGCTTCAATGGCGTGCGTAAGAGCATCCATTCCGGTTGCCGCGGTCAGATCAGCGGGTTTATCAACCATTAGCTCGGGATCGTTAACAGAGATCGTTGCGATACTATTTTTATCAACCATGACCATCTTAACTTTGCGTTCTTCGTCCGTAATTACATAATTTATCGTTACTTCGGCAGACGTCCCCGCGGTAGTGTTCACAGCTACAATAGGCAGCGACTTATGCTTCGACTTATGCACACCCTCGTATTCAGCGATATGACCGCCATTCGTGGCGATAATCCCTATGCCTTTAGCTGTATCCTGCGGCGAGCCTCCCCCGATGGATATGAGAAAATCGCAGCCGCTGGACTGTAAAACCTCTACGCCGTCATGCACATTTTTGCAGGTCGGATTCGGCTTTACTTCATCGTAAACGACATAATCAAGCTTGATAGTATCCAGAACACGCAGCACCTTGCCGGCAATGCCGCTCTTCATAAGGAATTTGTCGGTGACAACAAGCGCCTTCTTCAGATTGAGCTCTTGAATATACGGCCCCATATCCTGAAGACAGCCTTTCCCCATCATGTTGATGGATGGAACATAATACACACGAGTACTCACTTTCGATCAGCCTCCCGATTCATTAATCAACTTCAAAAACTCCAACAAGTGAATATATTCACATACAAATACACACTTTCATCCTACATTGCTATTTCTGCGAAGTCAACACTCATGTATTTGTTTTACCTTTGTTTATGTTATTTATAATTGTAAAAACAACTATAACCAGAGTATATTTCTTGCTATTGTCTGTATTCATTTTGTTTGGGGGGGTAAATGAGTCTTTATCCAATTAAAAAAGGAGCAATCTCCGGTCGGCTAGTTCAGGCCTTGGGAGACAGCTCCTTCTTTTGCGAAACTTTAGATTTCTACGCTTCTCTATTAAACATATTGATGTGCTAATTTGGAAGCTGCTTCAGTAACACGGCGTAATCCGTCTTCGATAATCTCATTAGCTTTATCCGGCATCGCATTATGTCCTTCGATGATGACTTCATCGAGAATTTCCATTCCGAAAACGCCGCCAAACACGTTGCGCATATAATTAACTCCCATTTCCAATGGTGCTGTTTCCGGCGTCGAATAAATGCCGCCTCGCGCGCTCAAGAAGATAGCTTTCTTATGTGTCATCAACGAAATCATCTGACCATCTTCTCTAAATTTAAACGCATAACCCGCCTGGTAGACATAATCTACGAAGGTATGCAATTTTGCAGGAACCGTCAGGTTCCACAGCGGAAATGCGAATACGACAACATCTGCAGCGCTGAACATATCCATGGCTTTTTGCTTGGCTGCAACAATACGACGTTCTAAATCGGTTAATTCGCCGCCGCTTTCCATTTTGCCAAAAGCGTTGAAAATATCCTGGCCGAAATAAGGCGTATCTTCTTCATACACGTCATATGTGGTGATGTTCAGATTTTCTGCGCCTTTCACCGCCTCCATAAACGTTTCAAACATTCTACTGGACACAGCCTCTGAAGCGGGGCGGTTATTTGCTCTAACGACTAGTACATTCATGTATGATTCCTCCACTTTTTTTTATATCTAATCTAGTTGTGATAGATATCACTCACTCTATCATACCAGATAAATGTTACAGGTGACATTTAACATCTATTGCTTATACGACACCTGTTGTATAGAATAATTGTAGAAGCAAATGCCACTATCGCTCAACCAATAGTTTTTGGCTTTTATCGTTTATACGACAAATT
Source organism: Paenibacillus lentus (assembly GCF_042714055.1). Classification (GTDB taxonomy): domain Bacteria; phylum Bacillota; class Bacilli; order Paenibacillales; family Paenibacillaceae; genus Fontibacillus; species Fontibacillus lentus_A. The sequence continues at coordinate 35,595 of NZ_JBHGVC010000015.1, read as the reverse complement.
TAATGAAATGTAGAAAAAAATGATGAAATGAGGGATCCCATTGACCGGAGCTAAAATAGATCCGCGGGTTATTCGCACACGCAAGCTTATCATGGATTCATTTGTTCAGCTGTCAACGCACAAAGAGTTTAAGGATATCACGATCAAGGATATTACGTCAGAAGCGACCGTTAATCGGGCGACGTTCTATTACCACTTTACGGATAAATATGATCTGTTGGAAAAAGTCTTAACCGAAGACTTAATGACCAACGTCATCAGTGAAATTTCCGGACATGATCAGCTCAATGAGGCTACAGCGATCAATATTTTCTTGTCCCTCACCCAATTTCAAAAGTCGCTGCAATCACAATGCCGCAGAAGCTTTGAAGCCTTTACTACGACCATTGAAGCGATTATCAAGAAAGAGCTGGAAAACCTGTTCTATAAAATGCTGCTGCAGCATCATGCCAAAGAAAGCGATGAATCACTTAGAGTTACCGCTGTCATTCTGAGTTGGGGCATTTACGGAGCCTCCATCGATTGGCAGAACAATAGCAAGGTATCCGCCGAGGAATATATAAAATTAGCTATTCCCTACATGATGCATGGCATGGAGGCTCCTTTCGTTTACAAAATATAGCTGTAGTCCTGAATTGCCGATGCCAAAAAAGCCGAGCTTATTCAGAGTTGAATCCCTGAGTATGCTCGGCTTTTTTGCCTGCCTAGGCGCCTATCTCATAGCCGTGGTTCAGCGACCGCCTTCCCGCAGCTGTAATTCACGGCTGGGAGTTGCCCAAGTTGGCTTGCCTCTCTGCTTTTGCTATCCGATCTACAAATTGGCAGTTATTTCGCTGATTAATCATCCAGCTCAACGCTTTGAATATTTCCATCCGCATCGACATTCCATTCGATTTCAACCCCTTTATTCAAGCCAAGGTTGTCGTCATCCTCAATCGTGATATTGTCCGGAATGGTTATAGTTTGCTGTTCTCCCTGATCCACTTGGACGGTTACCTTCTTGCCGTTGACCTCCAGAATCCTTCCTTCGTATTCCAGATTCAGCACCACGATCCCGCCGTTAGCATCCGTAATCGTAACTCGCTTGCCCCCGTCAGTGAGCAGCTCTACCTTCTTATGATAATTATTTTTAAGCGTAATATCTTTGACCACTTTTTTGACTTTCACGCCGGAAGGAAGCCCCTCGGTTTCCGTCACGGCTGCAGCTCCATTCTGCTGCTGATTAGCTGTGTTATTTGCTGCGTTCGAACCATTAGACGCTGGAGATTCTGTTGCAGCCCCCGGTGCATTCCCCTGTGCCCCTGTTTGCGCGTTGCCCGCACAGCCGCTTAACAACATGCTAGTGCCAATTACAAAAAGAAGTGTGGCCTTAAGCCCTCGCTGAAAACTGACTTTGTTATGTGTCATCGTATACCTCCGTTGAGTTTAACATGGTGTTATTAGCGTATACTTAGTCTTTACTTTTATTTAAATATTATAAATGAAGCGGCTCAAAATAAAAAATCAGCCCGAGATAAGCCCACGCTCAGGATTTTTCCTGTAACATTTTCACCGATACTTTTCGTACATAATGAACAGTCACAGTCTCAATAGGCTCATCGTCAAAATTTTTCTTCGTTAACTGGCTGGAACCATATCGCTCAGCGATAATTATTCCACAATCACTTCACTTCTTCGTCCGATATACCACTTATAAAAAGATTCAGCCCGTCGCATGGGCAAGTCTTTTACACCTGCGTGATGTACGGGCTTGGCCCGGTTAATGGTTCCGATTGAAGCGAGACCAAACAGCTGTTGAAGCTTACTCTGATTTACTTCCACTTCAATGATTTTATCCCTCTTGGATATGAAAAGAGTCGTAGTTAGACTTCCTGTTTTAAATTGTATAAAGCGATCATTCAAGGTATATCGGGTATTCAAAAAATTCAACAATCTTGTAACAAGAACAATAACGAGCAAAACAGCTGAGAGAATCCACCAAGCTTCCTTCATTTTTAGAATAGCCGGTTTGAAATAGAACAATCCCGCTGTAACTATCATCCACAGCCAACTTGGGCGCAGCAAACGTAGCCATAACGCCTTTTGGGGAAGACGAGCCATCCCTTCCGTGACTTGATAAGATGGTAAAATCTCGGATACCATTTCATAGGCACGCTTCTTAGGCAGAAAAGGATACAGGGAATTGATTTCATGCATATTTTTGTTGGATTCCAAGCTGCCTGCACTGATCAGCTTCACTTCGGCAAGTCCGAGCCATCTTTTTATCATAGACTGCTCTATTTCAATTGCCTGCACTCTTTCCTTAGAAATGGAGAAGGCCGTTTCATCAAGTACACCTTTTGTAATATAAATACGTTCAAGGTCTGATGAAATCTCATATTTACCATATTTAAGAAAAGTCCTCACAATTCCAAAAATGGTAGAAGCAACAATAAAGACAATGATAATTACGGCGATTAGCCATCTTGAGCTAAGAATATTCTGAAGAATTCCTCCCGCTTTCTCCTCTACATTAATAATTTCATTAATTTTATAATAAAACGATATAATTACAGGAATAAGCACTAAAAAGCTTAGAGATGTAAAGGAAGCCTTTAAAATATCATTTTTTGTCGGAGTAAAGTGAATGGTTCGCTCTTGAGCCGCACTTTCTGAATCTAATGAAAAAGAGGGCTCAATCTCCCCATGAATAGGTTGCACAGCAGTTAATTCCTCCGAGATGTTAGCTCCTGCCACATTTGCTTCTATCCGCTCTGCTTCGGCTTGAGAAATGACTTCAAACTTGACAGCAGCGTCCTCTCCCATCATTCCCGTCTCAAAGCTGACCGAAGTCACTTTAAAAAAACGATGAAATAAGGAAGTATGACGATTGACATTCTGAATTTTCGAAAATGGAATGGTTCGCTCCGATTTGTTGAAAATTCCTTTGTAAAGATGGAAGGAACGATCATCAAGCTCATATTTATGGGTAAGCCATTTGAATATTATGGAGCAAACTGAAACTCCGAGAGCCAGGAAAAAAATGTACCTGCTATATACAATGAAGGATGATTCCGAGCCAGCTTTGATCACGAACAAATAAATAACAAAGAAAACCGAGTTTTTGGCTAATTTCCACAAATGAAGAAGGATAGAAAGTGGATGGTAACGTTTTGCCTTCATCATGACTCCACTTCCTTAATTTTTGCATAATGAGCTATTTGATTTCTTAATTCGACAGCAATCTTTTTAGGTAGAGCAGGGATGGCGTGAGATGATCCCATTGTTTCGATCGAAAGCGAGCATAACCCATATTTTCTTAGCAAGGGCCCCTGTTTGGTCGCGACCGATTGTATTTTTGTCATTGGGACGAGCTGATGCTTCTCAACTAATACGCCTGATTTCATCTGCAAGAACTCTTCACTTACATCATAGCGCCAATTTTTGTACAGAAAAAACGGATTTATAAGCGACCATATTGTGCTTAACACCAAAAATATTGTAATCATAATCAGAATCCAACCGATCCATTCTTTCCATGAATAACGATGATCGAGATAAAATAAAATCGCCAAAATCATAAATCCAATGATATTCGTAATCAAATCACTTATGATCCATACCTTAACTGCATCCCTTGATAATCGTCGTTGCGGAAGGTTCAATGGAGACTGCATCAAATCACCACCTATAGTTTAAATCCATTGTTATATATACATACGTAATTACGTGAATGTTGTCTCAAAAAGTGGACTTGGGAAAAAAACATTTAACAGGAGGACAGGAAAAGTAAAGCATAGTCAAGCCAATAACTGCGCAAAGCCTGGTTTAGTATAACAATGAAGAACCCCTTCCTACTTAAGTAGAGAAAGGGTCCAGCATGCGGTTATTGTTTGCATGTTCTTTAACGATATTAGGTCACGCTTGAACCCTGTTCAGAAGACTGCACTGTCAATCGTTTTTTCGCCCTTAATGATAAGCCAAAACAGATAAGCAGAACTATACATGCAAGAGTATATGGATAATTAATATTGATATCGAACAAAAATCCAGCCAGGATCGGCCCGGCGATATTGCCGAGACTAGTATAAGCCGAGTTGAGGCCAGCAACGTAGCCTTGCCGATCCATGGCAAGCCTCGACATCTGGGTACCGATCGCTGGACGCAGAATATCGATAGCAAGGAAGACGATAAAGGTAACGGCAAAAATCATCCAGAATTTATGCACAAAGAGCGTCATAAGAATGAAAATGCCTGCAAATAAAAGGCATACCGAGATGACATTTTTCTCGCCAAAGCGATTTAAAATCCAGCTAAAGGCTGTAGCTTGAACCACAGCGCCAGCTATCGAGCCGAATGTAATGATAAAGGCAATATCTCCAGGCTCAAACCCAAATTTATGATCGACAAACAGTCCAAAGACCGTTTCAAAGTTGGCCAGTCCGAAAGACATCACAAATACGATGATCAAGCTTAAAAAGAAGGGCTCTCGATAGGAGTTCATCAATTGAGATAGAAGACTGCTTCCTTTGTCCGTCGAAGTTGGTGAGTCGGATGTTTTTTCTTTGACAGACAGAGACTCTCGCAGAATAAACAAAGAGATACAGCCCGCTATAAGCCCCGCAGCTCCTGCAGCAAAAAAGGGAACACGGATACCGAACTCGGCGATATATCCTCCGATACCAGGCCCGATGATAAAACCTGTTGTAATGGCCGCATTAATATAACCCATCCCGGCAGCACGTTCCTCTTGCGTCGTAATGTCCGCGACGTAAGCCATTACGGCCGGCATGATCATAGCGGCGCTAACGCCGCCGAGCATCCTTGAGACAAACAATAGCACAGGGGCGCTCGCTAATCCGAATAGCACTTCGGAGAAAGCGAATACGATCATGCCGATGACAATCATCCGCTTTCTTCCATAAGAGTCAGCCAACCGGCCGGCTAGCGGCGAAAAAAGAAATTGCGTCAGCGAAAAGGTTGCCACTAACAGACCGATCGTGCTCCCGCCAATGCCTAAACTATTCATGAACTTGGGCATGATCGGTATGATTAGTCCAATCCCCATAAAAACGAGAAATATATTAAACATGAGGATCAGTACAGCTCCTCGATTTTTCAACATTAAACCCATGCTTGTTTCCCCCAAACGTTGTTATGGAACATACTGAATATTCATTCGAAATGATAATATAAAAAAACTATTTGGTTGGCTTGGCGATCCCATGTAAAAAAACATCCATAGCCAATCGGTAAGCCACCAGCGTTTCCTCCCGCTGCATATTTCGCGAGTGTTGACTTAAACCCAACAGAAGACAGTCCAAGATCATGGCAAGCCCGTCCACATTTGTGATTTTAAACTCGTCATTATCGATCCCTTTCTGCAGCAGCTGCTGGTTGAAAATGAGATAACCTTTGACGATTTCATTAATCCGCTCTTCCACGTCAGAAGCTTTCTCCGAATTGTTGTAAAACTCATCAGCGGCCCTGGTCAGCGGATGATTCAATTGATCGAGCGCCAAATGCTCAGCCATGCCATATAATTTATCGATCGTCGTCGGATAGAGCGGCTCCTCAGCGAGCCATGTCTCTTCCCATTCCTCGTTCCATTCTTCAATCAAATATAAAAATAACCCCTCTTTATTCTTGAAATGATAATAAATGTTGCCTGCGCTGCAGCCGGTTGCCTTCACAATATCTTCAATCGATGTAGCCTTGTAGCCCTTTTGTATAAACAAAGCCCTGGATGCATCGGCAATTTTCTTTCTTGTCTGCTCGCTTTGCTGTTTCTTTTTATTCATCCCTGCTTCACCACTTTCAGAATACTGAACAATTATTCAGTATTATAATCGAAAAAAGCCGCCTTAAGCAAATAAATTTTTAAATTGATTACTTGCCGTCAATTCTAAGGAGAACTGACTCACGTGCCGCCTTCGTAAGCGTGCCGAGCACCAAGTCATAGGAATGGTCGATCATCGTTTCTAAATCTTCCATGGGAAGGCTTCCGTTCGCGATAACCGTGTTCCAATGCGTCTTGTTCAAATGGTAGCCGGGCAGAACGCACTCATGCTGCTCCCTCAGATTCGCTGCGATGACGGGATCGCATTTGAGAGAAATGCGCACCTCCCTGTCGTTACCAGCCTCGGTAAGCAGCGCAAACATTTTGCCTCCTACCTTCATAACCAGCGGATCCGGCCCAAACGGATAATCCTGGACGGCACCTTTCTTGGATAAACAATAGGCGGTTAGTCGGTCGTACATCTTATCACCCTCTATAGGAAATATATTGACGAATATTATGCACACTTTTATATCGATGCACTAATAATATAAGAAAAACATCTAGCGATGTAAATTTTAAGTAGACTACTTATAAATTCTATAATCTCCAAAAAAAATCCGACCAGCATCATGCTGATTGGATTTTTCCCGCAAAACAAAATTTTACTTTTACAAATTAACCGTCTCTAACGAACCCTTTTTTATAGTCATTATTTCATCAAATAATACTTCCAACTCATGCACATCATGAGTGGTAATTACAATTGTTAGTCCGTGCTCTTGTGACAAGCGTAACAAAATAGATTTGAACGTTTGAACACTTTCTTCGTCAAGTCCATTTGTAGGCTCGTCCAACAATAATAACTTTCTCGACATTAAAATTGCCATGATCAAGGATATTTTTTGCTTGGTACCTAGCGAGTAGGTCTTTACTTTCTTGTCAACAAACGTCTCCAATTGAAATTTGTTTATTAAAATATCAGGTTCGTAATAAAATTCTGCCAGATCAGATGTGAAGAAGCTGATGTTTTGTTTCCCTGACAAATAAGGATATAATTTAGGGTTTTCAAGGTGTACCCCAATTGGGGAGTACTGATCTGGGAATAATTTCATAGTCTGTTTTTGATCATCTTCTTCTAACCCACTCAACAATTTTAAAAGTGTCGTCTTTCCGGTACCGTTTTTTCCGATGATTCCATATATCTTTCCTGGGGCTAAATCGAAATTTAAGTTTTCAAAGATGATATTGTTTTTGATCCTCTTATTCAAACTTCTAATTTCTATCATCAAATTAACCTTCCTCTTTTTTTGCTGAAAGTATACAACGCTAATATCTGGATAATCACTATATAAACAATATAGATAAACAGTGTGAACGGTAATGAAAAACCTCGGTCTACTCCTGTAGAAGGTAAGTTAAAAAAGTAGGATATATCGATATGATTTAGAATGATAAACTTAGCAAAAGAGAATTTATTCAGCAAACTATATATGCCGATTTTCGCCATTTCAATAATAAATAAAACGGAGAGAACAAATACATAATTATTTACTACTAACGCAAAAAGAATCGCTAAGGTAACATAGAAAATGGCCGTATATGATTTTGTGATTAATAAAAGAAAAGCGTTTAAAATCATTTCAGCTTCCCCGCCATAAATAAAGAGCGCAACGATACTTGCGAACAGGATTAAAAACAAATTACTGATGACCACAAAACCATAAGCTGCTCCCAGCTTATTAGCTATTATCTTTGCAGGGGGGATATTTTTGACAAAGGAATATATGAAGACGCCATTTTTTTTATCGCTTATGATGGAGGAAGCTGCACAATATATAAAGTAAACCATAGATAAAAAAGCGATCGTATCAATGGCAAAGTTTTGATAGATCAATCCCGCAGAATTCACCGACAACGCTTCTTTTACTGCATCAATGTTACCCCCTGAAAGAATAACATACTGCAGCCAACAGCCTAAAATAATAAAGCATGCAAAAATGAAAAGCGGTTTATGTCGATAAAAATACAGTTTAAATTCATTATTCATTGGATTCACCTATATTTTATTTAATTTAGGTTAACAAGTAGAACCAAGAAATTAATTAGCGTTAGGAAAATAAAGAGAATAATCGATTCTTTGTATTTTACGAACCCTTTTTTTACAACAATGAAAATGTAAATAAAATTGACCACAATCATAGACGCCACTTTAAAATATAGATTGGTCGCAATCGCATAGAGATCTAGAGTAGGAATAAAATGAATAGCAATAACTGCTACAGAGAAAGGTATATATCCGATAGTCAGATAATAAAAACTGGTAAATACCGACGGATATTTTTCGCTTTTAAACAGCAATAAAATAAAACGATACACAAACCCTTGAAACAAAAGGAATAATACGGAAAAGAACATAATAACAAAGTTCAAAAACACCATCATTATTTCTTCTGTTTTAAAAATATTATTCTCACTTAGAAAGTCTCCCTCTAACTTGATTAACTCTTGGCTCACGAATTGAACTGATAATAGATACCACAGTGTGAATAGGAGTAATAAGATTTTTTCCTGCCCTTTTAACTTAACCACTCTGAACCTCCTAGTAATTGAAAGACATTGTATTCAATAATCGCGGCTATTAAATAGATCAAAATAAGGCCTGTGACGAATTTAAGGATGTAAAGCAATACGTTGATATTAAGTTGTTTTTTCAAAAGAGATCTATAGAAGATAAACATTCGTTTTGAGGCTATAATGCACAGAATCCAGCCGATAATCTCTAAAGGAGTGTGGAAAATAAGAGTCAAAAATGTTTTATATGAACCGAATAACTGGATGGCGAAAAAAATGTTTAGGCCTAAGAAAAATCCATTAAACAAAATAATCGGATAGGAAACCAAGCTTGTTAAAAGAACCAGTATTACCCCAATGCTTAAGTTGTTCCAAAAAATCCCCGTCATACTGATATGTTCCCGGTTGATCGTCAAGTCAATATCTAAAATCGAACCAAAAAACACTCCCATAACGACGGATATCAGCAAAAACAATGAAATTTTATAAATTTCAGCCATTTTTATATTATAGGTAGATACCATTTTAATCCCCCTATTCTATCTCCAGATACCTATTAAGGTTATGCTTGTATGAATCCACACCGTTATTTTCAATTTCGATCAAGGTCTTTTTATCTTTCATTACGATGCATTTATTAGTGTATAGTTCAAGTTTGTTGAAGTTATGGGTCGTAATAATAATCGTAAATTGATATTTATTGTCCCGGAGCAAAGTTTTAAAATATTTTTCTGACTTGTAATCCAACCCGTTAAAGGGTTCATCGAAAATAAGAACATCTGCATTTGTGAGAAACCCAGTTAGAATAATCAATTTTTGCTTTTGTCCTAACGATAGCCCCTTTAGCTTGGTGCCAAGGAAACTGGCAATATTCAAAGGTTCAAAATCGTCAAGCAGCGCCTGCAGTTCCCGGTTTGTTTTTTTGTTGTAATTGGCTATTAACTCTAAAAACTCTTTAGCGGTTAACTCATCGAATACTAAATATTCAAGATCAAGGTAAACTACTTTTTGCTCTTTTAATAGTTTTACTACTGATTCGTTCTTACTTTGCAATATGCTTGCTAATAACTGTACAGTGGTAGTTTTACCAACCCCGTTGGGGCCAACAATTGCTGTAACCCCTCCTTCCGGTATCGAAAATGATAAATGTTCTAAGATGTCCTTTTCCTCAATAGAGTAGTTCAGATCCGTTATTTCAAACATGGCTGATACCTCACTTAAATAAGTCTTTAAAGAAGCTTCGCTTCCAGATATAAGCGACCAAGGATACGCAAGCAATTAACAAAATTAAGATAAGAAGCATATTGGTTCCCATTAATTCTGAAACCGATCGTTTACTCTTCACAACAAAAGTGATTAGTGCAGCCGGAACAAACGCGATTAGCAATACGCTCGAAAGACCTTTTTTGGAGTGGATAAATAGATTAGGCAGTTCATTTTTCTTCACTACTTTTCTCGTTATATAAATCACCAATTCATCTGTCTTAATATCCAGTAGGTACAAAAATAATAGAATACCTAGGAATATAAAATTTTGCTGAAGTAGCAAATAGGATGAGTGAATGACCAATATCGGTAAAAGTAATATATAATTATTGAATTGGACATCCCTAATAATGTTTTTTTGCAAAGTACAATCAACTGACTTCATGTAAAAAAGGAAATACCCATAGGTTTCGACGGTCATGTAATTTACGAAATTAGTTTTAACAAGCAAAGAAACTAACAAAAATGACATTAAAACTAAAGAGTGCTCAATCCTCCCCACAATCTCAAACGTTTGGCTTAAGAGCATAATGCCAGCAAGCATGATGATCGAAAAACAAATACATTTCAAATACCTTCTGAGATGAGTTTTTTTTAGGATGTAATTCGTGGTGTTAACCTTTCCGAATAAATATGGAGTACAAGCAAGAATTAATACAGCAATAGAAGCCAGTACAGCAAGAAATAGCATCTGGCTGTCTGTAATATGTAGATGAACGTCAATATTCTTTAATAGCTTGTTGGATAGAGAAAAAATGAACAGAGTTATAACGCTAAGAAATACCCCTTTAATGATCCCCTCCGAATATTTGAAAAACACCAGTTTTGCGTATAGGAAGGCAAAGAGGATGCCAATGCTTAATATAAAGAAACTCGAGAACAGAATGGTGCCAAAGAGCTTCATATAAAACAGTTGAATAAGGATCCAAGTATAGAAGTGTTTAAAATTGCTGCATATTATATAAAACATCGATGGCAAAATACCGTATATCATTTGGATTTTTTTAGGGAATGCAAACTTAGATATATGTTTTAATATGATGACTTCAAGCATAAATTTTAATAAAATGATTTCATACCCATAATCCGTAATGGTATTTTCAACAAATGGATTCCCTCGAAAATTTACACTTAAAAGAACCAAAATCAACAATATTTGAGTGATAAGGGAAATATAAAGGAAATAAGCGCTGCCCTTCTTAAACTCCGGGAATATGCGTTCAGTTTTTTCGTTGATCCGATGTTGATATACTCTGAATGCATTTGTCAGGATAAGCCAATAAATATTTCGTTTCATTAATTACACCTCAATTTGTAGAGAAGGAGACTTGGGCATGAAATCAGTTCATGCCCAAGCTCATGGTTGAGTTATTAAACGCTTACCATTTAACGAATTCCTTTAACGCTTGTTTTTTGACTGCTGCCCAAATGGTTTGAGCAACAATAGCTCCAAGCCCGAAACTCGCTACGATCGCTGCAGCGGTTGCTCCCCAGCTTACCCACTGCAGGGCAAAGTAAATATTCGTTGCTAGTCCTTCACTGATCCCAATCGTAACAGCAGCATTATGAAAGTTCATGAGAAGCAATGTGGATAATAGAATACTTAATGAGACAAAGAAGATCGCTTTGGAATCCTTTTTTAAGACCATTTTCACTTTTAAAACACCCCTTCTCTTAATACTGTAAGAATTGTTTTAAAGTATGTTTCTTCACGTATGACCAGATTGCTTGTGCTGCAATTGCACCAAGTCCAAAGCTTGCAACGATTCCAGCTGCCGTGGCTCCCCAGGCTATTGCATTCAATGCCGTGTAAAGCAGAGTAGCTGTGCTTGCTGATAATCCTAAATTCACCGCAGCAAATTTAAAAGTAAACAGCAGCATAGAGCTTAGGACAACTACCAATGACATACTAATAAAAAGCTTAGTATCCTTTTTTAAAATTTGGGCTCTCATTTGATTTCCCTCCTTTCCCCTATAATTACCTAAATTATTCCATATATCATTTACTAATTCAATCAGATTTTACTATTTTTAGTAATATACATCCAAATTCCTAATTACACCTCCGCATCCTTAGTCCCGATATGAAAAAAACAAAGTCTTTAAGATTAGCATTGACCACACATGTATCATTTCAAAATAAATTGCAATAAAAAACACACATTATCGATTAAATTAAAGTAATCGAACGTGTGTTTTTAACTATCGCCTTATTCTTTTATTAACCACGAACATTCGTTTGGGAAAGCACCAGGCTATCCGCTTGAATTTTACTAAAAATAATTATATTTTCAACTTGAATAGGAGAAGGAATTTGTAAATACAAACTCACGCATTCGGTTTATTCCCATAAACACTTTATTATTTGACATAAAATATGTCGATGGTATAATCACTATATGTATGTGGCATATTTTACGTCAAAGAGGTGTTGTTAAATGAAAAGCATTACCACGCTTCCTTACCTGGCTCTGCTTCATCAGGTATCTTACACTAGCATATGCAAAGAAATTGGGATCACCCCACAACAGTTCTCAGATTGGGTAAAACAGCGGCGTCCTGTGCCTCATGAAAGGCTCCAGCAAGTAGCTGAATATTTTGGAGTACCTGCAGAGCTGCTTGTTGATAATCATCACTACCTATTAGAACTGAATGGGATGGCCAAATTACGTCTGCAAATTGCGTATCTTACTCACAAAATTAAGACGGTTGATGATGAGGAAGAGAAAACGATGCACCGTGAAACGTTGGCCAAATTGCAGGAGGAAGTCAAAATACAGAAACTTCAGGAGCGATTTAATGCTGCCATTCAATCAGGAAATCCAAAAGCTCTTCAGCTGTGCCATCTCTTTCTGGATCAACTTGAGCAGAAAAATTTCAGCCGACTTGACAATCTGCTTGCTTTAGAAAGGAATTGAACAGGTAATGGAATGTTTACGATACCCAATAAAATATTTATTCTGATTGGCTTGATTCCGTTGTACACCAACTTTGGCGTTACACATTCTATTACTACATTAACGAACATTACGATGTGAAAACAACCAAGCAGAAATAGTTAATAATAATACTACCCAAGAAAATTGAACCGCTAGTCCCGACCATTTGTCCAAAAAGATATTTACCGCAGGTATTGAAAAAAGATTCATTGTAGCAAGAGTAGGTAAAAATTTTGCCGACTGAGAAATTGCAAACAACATATGGCCAAGCCCCAAAACAAGCGGGAGCATGATAGCGATAGGTGCTATAAGCGATTTTGTCATAATAGATAAGGCAGAGGTAATCCAAGCTAATTGAATCCAACTAAGTATGCCAAGAGAAATACTTCCAAGTAACCGTATCATGAAAGAACCTGTCCATTCCATATCATGTTGAAAAAAAAGAACGATTAAACTAAGTACACTTGAAACTATTCCTGCAAATACTACAATTATGGCATTGTTAACGAATTTCGCACATAATAATTTTAATCTTGATGGTTGTGTGAGAAGTGTTGTTCTAAGAGCAGAATGCGAATATTCTTGTCCAAAATAACCTGCACTGGCAACAATAATTCCTGGTTGACCTAAATAGAGGGCTTGCAAGCAAAGAGAAAGGATCTCCTGCTCTCTCCCGATCTTTGGTGTATCGGATGTTAATAAGTAGAGTAAGGGAACGATGATAGCTCCGAATACACCTAAAATACACCAACCAAACGAAAAAAATTTAGTTTTCTCACTACGCAACGCAGCGTACATCAACATTTCCCTCCTACATCACTACGAATAAAAGCGTAATAAGATGTGATTAAAATTAACATCATCCATATCAGCAGTACGATACCGCCTTTTAACGGATCATGTTCAATAGGGTCTGTTGGTGTTGCAAAGAGAAGATTACCTGCTGCAACAGGGAGATACTCCCCCCATTCCCATCTTTGTGCCAAATAACTCCCAAGATTGTAAATTTGAGGAATCAGAAAAACTAAAGGTACTATAGTATTTCTAAAGAGCATCCCGATCCCAAAAGAAAGTAATGTTAGTAAAATCCAATCCAGCATTGAAAAGCCAATAAACTGCCAAGCTATTGTACTTAAATAAAATGGATGTAATCCTAGTTCCCCAAAACCAAAATGCGTGATAGAAATTGTAGCATAAATTGACAAAAACGATATGGATGCACTGCATATGAAAAGTGCGAGTACTTTCGCACAAAAAACCTTAATACGATTACTTTGACATAGTAAAGTTGTACGTAATTGATGATGTTTATATTCACTTGCCCCTATAATTCCTCCAAAGACAACCATCGCTAATAACCCAAATGTAACCATATCAAATCCAAAATAATCCAAGGGGGGCAAAGCTTGCGCTAAATCCGGATGAGTTTCTGGTGTTGCGTCTAAACCAATCTGAAGATAGCTTTTTGCTGCGATAAGTGCCAGTAATGGTTGAATAACGACAACTAAAGCACAAATGATCCACCACACTCTACTTGAACCAATCTTTATCTGTTCAATTCTTATGGTTCTAGAAAAATTGTTCATATTATGCCCCCCCTTCTGTAAGAGAAAAGAACAAATCCTCCAAGGATTCTAGATTTTTCATGACATGCTGAAGTTCACCAGTTGCTATTATTTTTCCATGATTAATAATAACTACATCGTCCGCCACAGCTTCCACTTCAGAAAGAAGATGGGATGACAACAAAACAGTCTTTCCCATGTCTGATTGCTGACGAATAAATTTTCTAAACCAACGAATTCCTGTCGGATCAAGTCCATTAGTTGGTTCATCAAGAACAAGATATTGCGGGTCTCCCAAAAGAGCCGCTGCAAGTCCAAGACGTTGTCCTTCACCCAATGATAAAGTACCCAGCCTCGCTTTGCTTTTTTCTGATAAACCGACGATTTCCAATACTTCGGACACACGACGGAAAGAGATGCAGTTGCTTTGTGCTATGATTTTCAGATGGGTTTTTACGCTTCTAGAAGGAGCACCTCCTATACCGTCAAATGCTGCTCCTACCACTTTCAATGGAGTATCAAATGTGACATAGTTACGTCCGCCAAAAGTTGCCGTTCCAGATGAACGATCAAGTCCTAACAAAATACGAAGTGTTGAGCTTTTTCCTGCGCCATTTGGTCCAAGAAAAGCTGTGATTCTCCCTTGTTTTGCTTCAAATGACACGTCTTTTAAAATATCTTTTTCTCCATGTCGCTTACATAATTGTGATATAACAATATGGTTTGTAGTATTCGCCAATATAAATATCTCCTCCGAAGAATATTTGTTTTAATAATAATCTATTTTTAAACGTTTTCTCCTTTGTGTAACAAACTGCAGGTTATATGTAATTATCGACATTATTTCTATATAGAGAACAGGAGCTTTTATACTAATAATGATCATGTCTTAATTAACCGTGTTATGGAAAATGGCTGTAGAATGGTAGAAGTGGCTAAGTATTTAAACTTAATTTACAACCTCTTCTTGAATGGTGGTAAACTATAAAAACAAGGATTTTCAGAATCTAATCAGGTTTCCGTCTAGGACAAAGTAGTAAGAATCGTGCATCATAGCTACTATTTACCATTATCAAGGGAGTGAAACGATGGTCATAAAAGTTGCTATTTGTGATGATGTTCCTGTTATTGCAAAAGCTATCGAAGATTTAATGTTAGAATATGACTCCTCGTTATTTGAAATTGATATATTCTACAATCCATTTCGTTTAATTGAATTACTTAAAGAAAATACATATGATTTGTTTATTTTAGATATTGAGTTCCCTAATTTATCGGGAATAGAGATTGCCGAAACCATTAGAAAGAAAAATTATACTTGTCCAATTATCTTTCTTACTAGTTTCAAAGAATATATGGAAAAGGTTTTTAAGGTTAACACTTTTGATTACATTTTAAAACCAGTTACAAAAGACAAACTATATCCTGCCTTGAATCGCGCTATTAAATATTTAGACCTAGATGATTCAAAATTTATGTTTACATTCAACAAAGTTTTTTACAGTCTTTCTTTTAGTGAAATTATTTACTTTGAAAAAAATAAAAGGAGTGTACTTATTCACACTCCTTCTGATATATATGAAACGATCCTTCAAACAAAAGCCCTTTTATCCAAAGTTACTGATAATTTTGTGCAGGTCCACACCTCGTTTATTGTTAATGTTAGATATATAAAACAAATAAGCAGTAATTCAATTATTGCTAAATTAAATGATAAGCAAACTGTTGAAATACCAATGAGTCGTAAATTTATAGATAGTGCCAAAAAACAAATTTTGATGAAGCTAAGAGACTTCATATGATGGTTAAATTTTCGCGCAAACCAAAAAAGAGACCCATAAACGTCTTTCTCCTAATGGCACTATTTTCCATTCCCATCATGATATCAGTATTTGTGTTAGTTGCTTCTGTTGTATCTGAAATTACCTTTATTAATCATCCTAATTTTATTTTTATATTGATTGTTTCTTTTATTATTTATTTGAACATATGCATTCTATATCTTTATAAAACCCTCAGAAACTATTATGAAAAGCTTGAAAAAACTACAACGCAAAAAATAGTATTTGAATCAGAATTGAAATTTTTTAAGCAACTAAAGGATTCCCAATCTAAACTATATTCAATGAAGCATGACTTAAAAAACCAATATGTAGTTCTGATGGGGATGTTAAGTCAGGGAGATACTGCTGGAGCTGAAAAATATCTTCAAAATTCGATTCAAAAAATCGAACACATTGATTACTTTTTTACAAATAACTATGTGCTAAATTATCTTCTGAATGAAAAAAAATCTATTGCTGAAAGCCATGGAATAACTTTAAACGTTAAATCTTTCCTTCCTGAAAAGATTAATTTGGATACTGATATTTTTGCAGTTGTGCTAGGAAATTTAATAGATAATTCCTTAAACGCAGTCTTACGTTTATCTAATTCCAAAGAAAAAGAGATTTCACTTCTTATCAAACAATTTGATAATAACCTGCTTATAGAAATTTCAAATGTATTTGATCCTGTGGAGCTTAAAACTCGAAAGAATAGACAATTCGAGGGAATAGGAATTAAAAATGTGAAAAGAATTGTAGAAGAGAATGGTGGAGTTTATAATCAATGGATTCAAGATCATCAGTATATCGTAAGTATACTTTTACTCCATGTATATGATAAAGAAGATGAAGAATAGAAAAGACTGGTAGAATTTTGCGGATCCACTAGTTTTTTTGGCATTGTCACCAGCAGGATGAACAATATCTACAGTGCGATAAAGCCCGGAAACATTTTTGACAAAAAAGGTAATTAGTTGGATAATTATTATCCAGGTAAAGGACTTAAAGATAGCGAGATATCAAAGACGTTAGGTATAAGTATGCGACCTACCGGTGAAATTGCAGCTTCTATTAAACACACATGGAATATGCCTCCTCTTATTTTGTTTTGGGACAATAATCATTTTGTCGTGATGGAAAAAGGTTTTGTTCTTTCACTTGCCCCCGGAGATTTTTTTATACCGAAAAAAGGAAGAAAAGCATTCATTATCATCGATTTCTTGACAGGAGAAAGATTAGAATGGATTCAAGTTTTAAGCTTTACGCATCCGTTTATCTCACTCGGATCAAGCATATTTCATGGCGCGATATTGTTTTAACGTTGTCTCTCCTTCTTTTGCTGACCCGGGGGACATATCAATTCACTACGATGTTAGCCGAAAAGGGCTTCTCATCCACATTTATAACGGGTTGCTGGGGGCTAATAGGGATGACCGTTGGAATTGGTCTGTTTGCCGGGAACCTGATGATGGCTGAAATGCGCTTCTTATGGTCGCTTGGACGAGGGGCTCGTTTTTTAACGTCATATATGATCTGGAAAAAGTCCCCCTTTGTTCTAGTGCTTGTTTGGATGCTGTTGGGTCAATTGCTTTGGTCACCGTCATATAGTATCGGACAAGCATTACTAATGCTGTCGCTCGGGCTCTCTTATGCAGAATTCGGTGTCTATTGCTTTGTGGCGCTTTCGGGAATGGCGAGAGAGCGAAAAGCCGAATCGCTATCGTTAGCCTTGCTGTTATTGACAGTACTGGTGCTAAATATTTCATTGATGATGATGCCCATTATGCCTGCTGTTCGGCCGATTGTTGCAATAGTCGTTACCTTGCTGCAATACATCGCCGCTTTTCAAGCGTCACGCTTCTCCTGGCCGCAAATGATAAGTGCAGCCCCACCGGGTGAATCCGGCGCCAAATGGCATATCCTCTCCCGCTATCCGTTGTTTCGTAAAGAGGTTTATTTTCTAACCCGCTTCAAAGATATGTTTCCTTTTCTTATTGCCGTTTGTTTATTACAGCTCCTTACCTATTATTCAGCAGTTGATACCCCGATAGTTGTCCCGATAGGAGCAGCCTTGATGGTCTGGCTGGTCAGCGACGTTTGGGTTACCAGAAGCTTCGTAGCCGAAGGCAGAGGAATAGCACTATACACCGTTACCTTGGGTGCCTGGCATAGAGGGTTATGGGCAAAATGGCTTTTTTATGAGACAGTAGGCATAAGTATGTTCATCGTTCATACCTTAATCTGGGGATTTCGCATAGACTGGACTTGGACGGTTTGGTCGTTTCTTGAGTTATTAGCGCAGTGCCTGCTGCTTACTTCCACATTTGTTTCATTCAGTTTGCTGGTTGGATATCACTTCACAACTCAAGGGCGCATTTCACTGCCCGCTCAGCTGTTAATTACACTTTGCATGTTTTTGCTAATATACTTGCATCAAGCGCATCTAGTTTTATTTTTATTCGTCTCCATAGCTATACAACTTGGATTTTATCGACTTTACCGCCGCGTACCTTGTAATCTTCCTATCAAATTTTCAATATGAGGAGAGATTAATAAGATGGAAAAAAACTTAGCGCTGTCCCTGCAATTGAAGCAAGTCAGCTATGGGTACGGAGGCAAGCGCATCCTGCACAACATCGACTGGATCCTGCAGGGAGGAGAGATTACGGTCTTGCTCGGCCCCAACGGAGCAGGCAAAACGACGCTATTGCATTTGCTCGCAGGGATGAAGCCGACCCAGCAAGGTAGCATTTTGCTCAACCAGCAAGTGGTGCATTGGCAGGATCAACAATATAAAAAACGTATTGCTTTATGATGGAGTTTCCGTTTCAGTACCCGTTTCTGACCGTGATCGAAATGATGCGACTCATCGGCCAACTGCGCTATGTCTCCCCTGACCAACTGGAGGAGTCTATACGACACTGGCTCAAGCATTTTTCGCTGGAATCCTACAGCAACTATTCGATTGGAGCTTTGTCCCAAGGAACGGCCAGGCGGGTCGCATTGGCATCTCAACTATTGCACGAACCGGATATCCTTCTTCTGGATGAGCCGACCAATGGACTTGACCCGGATCAAGTCATTATCGTGCGTGATACATTGCAGCAATACTCCTCGCGGGGGGCTCTCATTCTGTTATCCACCCATATCATGGGGTTAGCGGAAAAACTTTCGCATCAAGCTGCTATTTTACGAAATGGACGTATTGTATATGCTGGCAAGTCTTCTGGAGATTTGGAGAGTCTATACGTAGCAAGTAAATAGCCTGCAGATTATAGTAGAGAGAAAGTTGGTATGTCACTTAAGCTACCTTTTGTAGTACTAATCAGCATTCATGAAAGAAGCTTATTTTATGGAAGAAAATGCCCTTCTACGAGCGTTTCTGAAGTTCTGAACTTTCTGAACATTTTATCGGGTATGGATTTGAGTGAAAGTTAAAAAACGTTAGGCATTATCCTCCTGAATCTGCAAGAGCGGCTAACGTTCAGGTATTCGCGAACTCGAGGCCCTTGAGGCAACATTGCCGCCAGTCGCGAGTGGTTAGGTGGTTCGGATGTCTGCTGATTCAACTTCCTACCAATTGCTTCTCGAGGACCATGGATCGGCGAATGCCGATCCGATGCGTGGATACGGTTTTAGACCCCATTCATATCGAATCATCACATGTGGAATGGCACATCCTCATAATATGCAGGTAATGCCCTTTAAACCATCCGAGATAAACAGCAGAATACTTGTGCGTTTCGATGTCGCGGTGGGTATCCGTTGAGCGCAACTTCATACATTTTTGGTCTAACAATGATCTAACCGGCATTGTTCGGTTTAACTTTATCCATAGCTTCATTCGATTCAGAGCGGCTTGAAATTTCTTTCCGCTCGTTTGTCGTTTCACTCTGAATTTTCCATTTCGACTTTTCCCACAGTAGTGGGTAAATCCCAGGAATCAAATGTTTCCGGCCTACCTTCCCTCTGTTTCTCTTGTTTCGAGCAGAAATTGGCCAAATTCGATAATCTTGGTCTTTTCAGCTGTATCTCCAGGTTAAACTTCTTGAGCCGTTCTCGAGCTGCAATAGGAAGTTTCTAGCTTCGCCTTCGGATTGGAAACAACATACAAAATCATCCGTATAACGAACCATATGGGTCTGGCCTTTGTATTGCTTCTTCAGTCGTTTCTCGAACCATAAGTCCAATACGTAATGTAGGTAGACATTAGCGAGTACGGGGGAGATGGTTCCTCCCTGTGGCGTGCCCTGCTCTGTTTGACGGATACTTTCTTCTTCCATAATTCCAGCTTTGAGCATACGCTGAATCAGACGCAAGAGTTTACGATCCTTGATTCGAACCTCCAAGCATTTCATCATCCAGCTATGATCGACATGATCAAAAAATCCTGATATATCCGCATCTACAACCCAGTTCGTTTTCTTCGTCATGATGATTGTATTTAGTGTTCGCAGTGCATCATGACATCCAAGTCCAGGGCGAAATCCAAAAGAAAATTCTAGGAAATCCGTTTCGAATATGGAAGATAAGATTTTGCCTACCGCCAATTGAACAATCTTGTCTTCGTAGGCTGGTATGCCCCCAATGGCCTCATCTTGTTGATTCCAGGTTTGGGAATAGTATGTGTAACTACATCGGCCTTTCTCGACTATTTTTTCGAGGCTCAATCACTTCAGCTTACGCTTTCGGCCCATTATTTTGCCGTTCTACGCTTAAAGCTATTCGTTGCCGAATAACCTCCAAGAACTAGCTACAGGACTGCTGGTTAGGCTTTATCCTGATGGGACTCCCACCCACTAGAATTAACGACCTTGCCCGGCCGCACTACACATAATTTAGGACTTGATCTGCGCCAACGGTAACGCTGGCGTTTTTTTGCGTACCACTTCGTCTTTCCACAATACATAGTCTTGTGTGATGGTTTTTATCGTCAAATCCAAGGAGAAATGAAAGTGATTTTATAGATTTTTAAGTGAAGGAGGATTTAATTAGTAAGATTCGTTCATAAACAGGTATATAATCAGCCTTTTCTCGAATTCATCTTCATATGTCGTCCCGTCTTCTGCAGCGACACCGGTTAATAGCCAACTTAAGTTCACATTATATTGTGTGCGAATAGATATTAATGTTTCTGCAGATGGATTACTATTTCCCAGCTCATTTTCACTCAGGTTCCCTTGAGAAATTCCTATGCTTTTTGCAAACTGAATTTGGTTTAAATTGTTTTCTTTACGGATACATTTTATTTTATGCCAATGTCATTCAACATTTTCACCACATGAAGGATGTAAAATGTTTTTTAGCATTTTAAAAGGGAGCCACGAATCAATCCCTCGGGCTCCCTTCCAGATACTGAAAATCATTCATCTTGTATTTCGGTTCACGACATTTTTTACTGGTTCACGACTTTTTTATCACGGGACTGCAGTTTCTCTATCCCCTACTCCACCGTCACGCTCTTCGCCAGGTTGCGCGGCTTGTCGACATCATTGCCGCGAACCAGGGCAGCGTAGTAAGCAAGGAGCTGTAGAGGCACAACAGACAGCGCTGGAGTAAGCAGCGGCAGCGTCTTCGGAATAGCCAGTGCTTGATCGACGGACTTTAGCAATCCCGCCACATGCTCCTCATGCGTGATGGCCATGACATCCGCGCCGCGCGCTTTCACTTCCTTGATGTTGCTGACGGTCTTCTCAAGCACGGCCTCCTGCGTTGCCAGGGCAATCACTGGAATGCCTTCTTCAATCAACGCCAGCGTGCCATGCTTCAGTTCGCCTGCAGCATAGGCTTCCGAGTGAATGTAGGAGATTTCCTTCAGCTTCAGCGATCCTTCCTGGGCTACGGCGTAATCTAGGCCACGGCCAATGAAGAACAGATGCTCATGCTGGGCAATATGCTCGGCATAGCTTTTCACGGCATCCGCCTGCTCCAGCATGCTCTCCACCTGCTCTGGCAGCGCCTGCAGGGCAGCAATGATGCGACTGACTTCCTCCACGTTCTGTGTGCCCCGTACCTGTGCCAGGTACAGACCTAGCAGGTAGAACGCGATCAATTGCGACGTGTAGGCCTTGGTTGAAGCTACCGCGATTTCCGGTCCAGCCAGCGTCGCAATGACATCGTCCGCATCGCGAGCGATCGAGCTGCCCACTACGTTCGTGATAGCCAACACATGAGCACCGTTGGCATGAGCTTCACGGAGCGCAGCCAGCGTATCCGCCGTTTCACCAGATTGGCTCACTACGATAACAAGCGTTTCAGGTGTAATTAGCGGCGAGCGGTAGCGGTATTCCGAAGCAACGTCATACGCCACCGGAATCCGCACGAGCTGCTCAATCGCCGTGCCGCCAACTAAACCAGCATGATACGCTGTTCCGCAGGCTACGATGTGAATGCTGTTCAGGCTGTGAATTTTCTCTTCTGTCAGCTTTAAGTCGGGAAATACGATCTTATGCCCGTTTTCGTCGATCCTCCCTCTCATCGTGTCGCGATAAGCCTTAGGCTGCTCGTGGATTTCCTTCAGCATGAAATGATCGAAACCGCCCTTTTCCGCGGTTACCGCATCCCAGTCGACAGAAATCATTTCCCGAGAAATAAAATTCCCCTCGATGGTCATCAATTCGACAGCGTCCTCTGTCAGAACAGCCATTTCACCATCATTCAAAATGTAGATTTTACGCGTATAATTCAAAATGGCAGGAATGTCTGAGCCGATGAAGTTCTCTCCTTCACCGAGCCCGATAATGAGTGGACTCGCTTGACGTACGGCGACAAGCTTGTTCGGTTCATATTCAGTCAGCACGCCAAGCGCAAAAGCGCCCCGCATATAACTGATTGCCTTCTGAACCGCCTTGACGATGTCTCCATCGTATTCGCGAGCGACCAAATGGGAGATGACCTCCGTATCCGTCTCGGACACGAACACGTACCCTTGGCTGATCAACTCTTCCTTCAGCTCCAAATAGTTCTCCACGATCCCGTTGTGCACAACGGAGAACTTCTGGCTGTGATCGGTATGCGGATGCGAGTTCACATCCGACGGCTTGCCATGGGTAGCCCAGCGGGTATGTCCGATTCCGGCTGTACCCAAAAGCGGCGTATCCTCCAGTTTCGATTCCAAATTGGCCAAACGGCCAATCGACTTGGCAATTTGCAAGCCCTCTGGCGTAAATACGGCAATACCTGCCGAATCGTACCCGCGGTACTCCAGCTTTTTAAGCCCTTCAATCAATACGGTTTGCGTGTCTCTCTTCCCAATATATCCAACAATCCCACACATATTTATATATCCTCCGTTTCATCATCTCAGAATTGATGTGCTCGAAATGAAAAGAAACGGAAGATTGGCACCGCAGTATACAGAGAAACATATTTAATTGTCATAAATCAAATATATGAAAACAAAAAGAAAAGTCTGAAAATCCAGGCATTTTCATGAATGTCCACTTCTCCGCACACTGCGGTTCTCCCGCTCTTTCTCTCGCACATTCATGAACATTATCGTTACTCTCCAGCATCCTTACGAGAAGCTTGTGAGAACAGTTGCCCGCTCCTTTTCGCTTACTCGATTACGGTATGGATGAATTACCGGGAGGCCCCCGCCGAACAATTCGAACACCTCCACCTCGTCAGCTTCGATTGCCGAGCATGATCTTATGTAGGGCCCATTGCTAAGTTGCTACCAACTGATGCAATCACTAGCCCACGATACTCAAGCCGCTTACCAGCTATAAATGGTGCATGGCTAATCACCGGCACATAAATCATGTCTTCGCGCGAATGAAGCTCTGGCGCTTATACTGCTAGGTAACCTCACGATCCTCGCTTTCTTTTTTGGAATATGCTTAATTATATGCAACTGCGAACCATTTGGCAATAATCATCATGTCCTGATCCTGTTGCCCCCTTCCGCTATGCTTCTAGCTGCTCCTGGCACCTTCCGTGCCCTTTTAGCCCTTTCCCATGCCGTTCGCCACATAACCTTACCCAAAATAAAAACCGCTGAAACAGGTGCCTCCTGTCCCAGCGGTCATCTTATAAATTACGTAATTAGTCCCTAATTATGACTGATTAAATCGGCTTAAACCTTCTTACAATCGATCTTATTATACTAGTTCCGCCTCAACAACCGACACGATTTGCGACACAAGCTGCTCCAGTTCTCCTTTGTCCGGCCCTTCCGCCATTACGCGAATGAGGGATTCCGTTCCTGAAGGACGAACGAGCACCCGCCCATTGTCTGCAAGCTGGCTCTCGACCGCAGCGACAGCTTTAACAATCGCTTCATTACCCTCGTACTTGCTCTTGTCCTGTACCCGGACGTTCACCAGCACTTGAGGGTATTGCTTCATAACCTGTCTAAGCTCACTAAGCGATTTACCGGAAGTCATCAGAGTGTCGACCAGTTGAATCGCTGTCAGGATGCCATCTCCCGTCGTAATATAATCGAGGAAAATCACATGCCCGGATTGCTCCCCGCCCAGGTTATACCCGCCGCGCCGCATCTCTGCCATGACATATCGGTCGCCGACAGCGGTTTGCGCCGTATTCAGCCCAAGCTTCTTGGCTGCTTTATAGAAGCCGAAGTTGCTCATCACGGTCGTAACGACCGTGCTATCCTTCAATTTGCCGGCACGGTTCATGGCATCGCCGCAAATGCACAGAATATAATCGCCGTCCACCTCTTCACCGTTCCCATCGATGGCAATAAGTCGGTCAGCATCACCGTCAAAGGCAAGGCCGAGATCGGCGCCCAGACGTACAACTTCTTTTTTCAACAGCTCTGGATGGGTCGAGCCGCAGTGATCATTGATGTTCAGCCCGTTAGGCTCTGCGCCAATCGTGTGCACCTCTGCGCCCAGTTCCTTAAATAAGCGCGGGGCAAGCTCATAAGCAGCTCCATTCGCACAATCAAGCACAACCTTGATGCCTTTGAAGGAGGATGAGGATATTGTAGATTTCAAAAATTCCAAATACATCAGCTTAGACTCTGTATCTATCGTTACGCTGCCAAGATCTTCGCCGATCGGACGCGGGAGCTCATCAACTTCCTTGTCCATCAACTCCTCGATTTGCAGTTCCGTTTCGTCTGACAGCTTGAATCCATCACTACCGAAAAATTTAATGCCATTGTCCTCAACCGGATTATGTGAAGCGGAAATCATGACGCCCGCATCGGCCCCCAGCTTCTGGGTCAAAAAGGCGACTGCCGGGGTCGAGACGACTCCCAGGCGAACAACGTCTGCTCCAATGGACAACAGGCCGGCTACAAGCGCCGATTCCAGCATGACGCCGGAAATCCGGGTATCCATCCCGATCACTACTTTGGGTTTCGGAGCTTGGCCTGCCAGAACATACCCTCCGCAGCGACCAATTGTGTATGCCATTTCTGCAGTCAGTTCCTTATTTGCAACTCCACGTACTCCATCCGTTCCAAAATACTTTCCCATGATTTCACTCCTTATACGTTATGTGAGATTGATGCCGCTATCGCTTTTTTACGGCAGACTTACTGCTTCTGCTCCCCGCCTGCATTCGTTCCGTTGCTGTTTCCTCCCGAATTCTCGGAGGGCGGTGCCACAGCGTCGGGATCATTGGCAGGGTTTGAATCCGGCTGTGCTTCCGGTTCCCCCTGGGCCGGCTCCGCCTTCTCTACCAGCTCTACGCTGATCTGTCTGGAGCCATCACTCTCAGCCAGCTTAACATGAAGCGGCAGCGAGATGACGACGGGAACCATATGCATCCCAGGCCCGAGACCAGATAAATCGGCAGTAACCTCGATATCTTCCGGCTTCAGCTTATCGATCACTTCTTTGGCACCTAGAACCGTAAGTGACATCTTCTTGTCTGCCGGTTCCAGAATGGTCGCTGTCAGCAGCTGATTATCCTGTTTAAGAGTAATCGGGATGTTCTCTACCTGCCTTTGGCCCGGCGGTTCCACCTTGACGGTAACCGTTACGGAGCTAGGCTCGATTTTCTCAGAACCTTCGGGCGGAGTCAAGTCCACCGTATACCTAGTTTGATTAGTTCCTTTGAATTGACTTAAATCAACCGAAACCCAGTACGAAGTGATGCCTTCTAATACTTCTTTAGACCCATATATGGCAACGCCCTTCACATCGCTCTCCACGCTGGATACAACCAGTCCATCCGGCAGCTGTCCGATCTCCCGAATCTCCAGAGGGACACTTTTGTATAGCTTCATGATCGGGACGTCGACATCCACAGAGGATGGTACAATCGAAGCATTTTTCATTTCCTGCCCATGTTTATCATATGCGACCAGCTTTACGCTTTTTCCCTTT
Organism: Paenibacillus lentus; assembly: GCF_042714055.1. GTDB lineage: Bacteria > Bacillota > Bacilli > Paenibacillales > Paenibacillaceae > Fontibacillus > Fontibacillus lentus_A. The sequence goes on along the minus strand of NZ_JBHGVC010000015.1, from coordinate 9,366 downwards.
ATAGGCTCAGTTATGCCGCTAATATCTACAATGCCCTGCACCCGTTCCAGTTCCGCTAATTCACTTTCAGGCAGAGTCACCTGAACTACTCCCGAACCTGCCACAAGCGGAGTACCTAACTGCATGCCCTGGGCAGGCTGCCCCTTCGTAATGATATTCACGGCAATGTCTTTTGTTTGCTTCGCTTCAACAGTCACTTTAACAATCGACGGACTCATAGAGACTAGCTGAACTCCTGGCGGCAGCTCATGGGTGAGCGGCTGGGAAGACGTGCCCGGCTCTACATTGCTCAAATCAAGCTTGACCTTATATTCGGAAAAATTGGTTGTAATATCCGTACGTTTCCCCCGTACCTCCAGCCTGACCTTATCGGTTTCGAGGCCGGATAACACATACTTGTCGCTATCAAAGCCGACAACTTGAATTTTAACGTTGGGAATCACTTTCGTATTGACTACAGGTGTCGGAGCCACAGGCGTTCCACTGTCCAAATGCACCATTGCCCATAGAATAATACTGACAATAAGAGCGATCACCTTAGCAACATTGTTATGGCTCAGCCATTTATCCATTTCTCCCGCCCTCCTTCTTCTTCCAGAAAGGCGTGCGCTTCTCGACCGGGCTCGAATTAGGACCCAATTCTTCATACAGCTTCGATATTAGCGATTCCTCATTGATATCGCGAACGACCTGGCCGTCCACCGCCAGAGATATTTGTCCTGTCTCCTCCGAAACAATGATGGAAATCGCATCTGCGACCTCGCTGATTCCGATTGCTGCCCGGTGGCGCGTCCCCAGTTCCTTACTGATAAACGGGTTCTCCGATAACGGCAAATAACAAGCGGCTGCCGCAATCCGTTGGCCCTGTATAATCACGGCTCCGTCATGAAGCGGAGTGTTTGGAATAAATATATTAATAAGCAGTTGGGATGAAATGACGGATTGAATCGGAATGCCCGACTCCGTATACTCATTCAAACCGGTATCCCGTTCAAACACGATGAGCGCACCGATTTTTCTACGTGATAAATAATTAATGGCCTTAATAACTTCACTTACTTCTTTACCAAACTCCTCCTCATCGGCCATGTTCCTTCCGAATAATTTGCCGCGGCCCAGCTGCTCTAACGCCCGTCTGAGCTCAGGCTGGAAAATGATGAAGATGGCAAGCACACCAAACGTAAACATCTGGTTCATAAGCCATTTCAATGTATATAAGTCAAACCAGGTACTAACTGCCCAAATGACGACAAGAAATAGAATCCCCTTAAGCAGTTGAACAGCCCGAGTACCCCGAACCAGCAGTATAAGGTGATAAATAATATAAGTAACGATAAGTATGTCGATAATATCTTTAATGGTATCCTGCCATGTTAAATTTGCAAAATAGTTCATGGTGCAACCCCCGGTTATCTCTCCGTCAGCTTCATTGGCCAACAAAGAAATATTATGTAACTCGCATCAAATCTGTGAAACAGCTTGTCTCTATATATTCCCCTTAAACTCTAGGTTATAACGTTCACAATCCAGATGCAAGTACCCGTGAGAAATAGCATCTTTCGTCTACACATGTAAAAATTCCCTTTCAACGCAAAAAAATAAAAGCGCCTTGATCCCGATATGGGAGGCGCCAATGCTTTGCCTAAATATTTGTTACCTGTAGGCGACTTCCGTAAAAGTATTCGTGATCCTGTACCAGATCCAATCCAGCGCTTGATCGATACTCTTGACCTCTCCCAAAATTTTCGCGGTTGAAGCCTGATAATACGATCCATCAATGACTGTAAGATTTCCCTCTACCTCACCGTAAATTTCCGCCGTGCCATTCTCTACAGTCAGGTTGCCGGTTACTTTGGAGCCGCTTGGTACCGTTACAGTTCTTCCATTGATCACGACTTGATCCAGATCCTTCCCCTTCACTACAAGCTGGTCATCGCTATTCCATAGGGAAATCGTACTGAACAGCATTACTAACAGGAACATCGCGGCCGCCGTTAATGCAGGGTGTCTCTTGACCCAATAAAGCCAAGCCCGCTGTTTGTGTTGACTGGGAATCGTCTTCATAATCCGATCTACCAGCTCGTCGGAAGCAGAGAATGAAGAGTGCCTAATTGTCGCAAACAACATCATTTCCGTCTGCTCAAGTTCCTTAAAACGAATCTGGCAGGATGGACATTCCTGAAGATGACTTTTGAGTGACAAGGCCTCTTCCCCAAACAACTCGTCATCTAAATACTCATGCATTAATGAGGTGGCTTGTTTGCAATCCATATCAGCCAGTCCTTTCAGTAAAATCTATGCAAAACCAAAAAACCACGGTGTAACTAGTCGTCCTACCATACAATACGTTGTGTGCAGCATTATGTTTCAAAAAACTAAATATTTCCTTATAACGCTAACTGCTATAGAACTTTATACTGCAATTTCTTGCGTAAAAACTCACGTCCGCGGTGGAGCCGCGTTTTGACCGTAGTTACTGGCATATCAAGTACATCGCTAATTTCACTCAGCGACAGCTCCTGCAAATATCTTAAAATGATGACTGATTTGTATTTCGCCGGCAAGCCTTCAATCGCGTAATGAATCGTCTGCTGCGTCTCAGATAGCAGGTATTCACTTTCGGGCGTCCGTTCATCCCCCGGAATCAGTGTATACCCGTCCAAGCCCTCCTGATCGTTCATTTCTGCGTCAAGGTAATAGTTAGGCTTGCGCTTACGAAGCCTGTCTATGCATAAATTTGTGGCAATCCGGTACAGCCACGTGGAAAACTTTTGCTTCTCATCGTAGCGCTCCCAATTTTTGTAGACGCGCAAAAAAGTCTCCTGCACAATGTCCTCCGCCTCATGGCGGTTCGACAGCATACGGTAGGCCAGATGAAATATTTTATCCTTATATAAATCCACAAGGTCGGCAAAAGATTCCTGATCCCCTTGGCGGGCTAGCTTCACTAATCTCACATCAAAATGATCTACCATTGAATTTCCCCCAGATCCATGGACGGGCTTCAATTTTTCACCCTGCCTGTCCGGCCATCGGCATCCCGTGATCACACACGGCACCCTCGCCGTCGGCACTTCATTCCAAATGTTAATTCATGTTTCTCTAAAAAGCAAGATATGCTGTCAAGTCGAGCCTTCAAAACGCAATTACTTTGAAAATTCTGCAAATTTGAAAACAAGCCGGCTCCCCATATTGAGGTTTCCGGCTTGTTTGTTCGTATTTTATAGGATTGTCATCAGCCCGTATTTCTAAGGCCAGCGGCAATTCCGTTAATGGTAAGCAGCACTTCACGCAGCAGAATCGGATCGTCCTGATCCTTCTCGCGAATCGCACGAAGCTCGCTCAGAAGCTGTACCTGCAAATAACTTAACGGATCGATATAAGGATTACGCTGACGAATGGATTCCTGGAGTCCCGGATTATGATCCAGAATATCCGTTTGTCCCGTAATCTTCAGAATCATATCCTTCGTTAAATAGAATTCCTCTTCAATCTGCTTGAAAATACGATCTCTAACTTCATCATCGCTGCACATAGCAGCATATTCTTTGGCGATGACCAAATCCGCTTTGACCACCGCGAATTGAAGCGTATCGATAACCGAACGGAAAAAGGAGAAATTCTCATACATTTCTTGAAGTACTTTCAGATTATCTTCCTTGTCCTGATAGAACTGGTACAATCCTGTTCCAGCCGCATACCAGGCCGGGAACAGATACCGGCTCTGCGTCCAGGCGAACACCCATGGAATAGCACGTAGATCCTCAAAACGATCGCTATTTTTGCGCTTCGATGGTCTGGATCCGATATTCAGTTCGCCGACTTCCAGAAGAGGTGTAGATTCCTTGAAGTATTTCAGGAAATCCGGCTCACGGAATACCAAGTCCTGATACTTTTTCAATGAAGTCTCAGAAATACCCGCACTAATCTCTTCCCACTTTTGTTCATTCTCGTCGTTATCACGATGAAGCTTGGCATTAATCGCCGCGGTAATCAACGCCGAGGTAGCCTGCTCCAAGCTGCGATAAGCGATGCCTTTCAAGGAATAACGGGAAGAGATAACCTCACCCTGCTCCGTAATCTTGATGCCTCCGCCGATCGTCTCCGCAGGTTGAACCAAAATACTGCGGTTCAGCGGCATTCCACCGCGTCCGAGCGCTCCGCCGCGTCCATGGAAGAACTTCAGCTTCACGCCGTGCTCATCAGCTGCAGCGGTAATTTGCTTCAGAGCCACCCGAAGCTCCCAGTTTGCCGTCACTACTCCGCCGTCTTTATTGCTATCGGAATAACCAAGCATAATTTCCTGCAGGTCGTTCATCGCTGCAACCGACTGACGATAGATCGGCATGCTGAACAGGGTTCCCATAATTCCAGGCGCAGCATGAAGGTCATCAATCGTCTCGAACAACGGCACCGATTGAAGCGTACAGATGACCGTGCCATCCGCTTCTTTACGGAACAAGCCGACTTCTTTAGAGAAGACCATAACCTCTAGAATATCGCTCGCAGCTTCCGTCATACTAATCAAGTAGCTCGTAATGCACTGGTTCCCGAATTCCTGCTGGGCACGAAATACCGTACGGTATACATTCAGACACTCTGTGGTGCTCTCGCTATATTCCTGATAAGGGGAAGTTAGAGGACGAGGATCGTTGAGCAGTCGTTCAAGCAGCTTAATCTTCTCTTCTTCCTGCAATTCGGCATAGTTGCTGACAATGTTCATGTTTGCCAGAATTTCCGTCATCGCATTTTCGTGCTCCTGACTATGCTGACGAATATCCAGCGTTGCTGTATGGAATCCAAACAGCTCTACTTGACGGATCATCTTCTGAATATGAGTATCCGCGACGTAATCCGCATAATGATGACGCAAGCTGCGGTCGATGATTTTTAAATCCTTAATCAGTTCCTTAACGTCCGCATAGCGTTCCGGTGAACCTTTCTTGGAATCATCCAGCAAGTTGTGCAGCTTCTCCGTCATATAAGTAAGCTTAACCCGGTAGGGCTCCTTCTCGTTGAGCCATTGCGGCGTTTTATGCATGGTGACCTGCAGACGGTCTCTTTGGATGGAAGCTTCCAGTTCATCCGTTACATCCACGATCGTTGTGCTAAAGCTAAGGTGCTTAAACAGTTCCGCCAGGTAACGCTGGTATTCCCGTACAACAAGCTTGCGCTGCATTTTCAGCGTCTGCCATGTTACATCTGCCGTTACGGACGGGTTGCCGTCCCGGTCTCCACCGATCCAAGAGCCAAAACGCAGATAAGTCGGTACATGCCACAAATGCTCCGGATAATATTTGCTCAAGCATCGCTCTAATTCCAGATATACTTCCGGCAGCACCTGGAATAACGTTTCATGGAAATAATACATGCCGTTACGCACTTCATCGATAACTGTCGGTTTGCGATCGCGCAGCTCATCGGTTTGCCACAGCGTGATTACTTCGTTCAACAGCTTCTCACGGAGCTGCTCCCGCTCACGGAATGTTAGTGTTGGATTATCCAACTGCATGACATCGTCAGCAATCCGCTTATGAATATCAAGGATAGCGCGGCGCATCGCTTCCGTCGGGTGCGCCGTCATTACTAGTTCCAAAGACATTCCTTCCAGAATTTCCTGAGCTTCCGCATAATTGAATCCATGTTCCTTCAGATTCTTTACAGAGGCTTCGATCGAACCTGATTGAACCGACTCGCCCGCTGACCGTTCCAAGTCTCTTCTCCGGCGAATTCGATGATTCTGCTCCGCAATATTGACCAATTGAAAATAAATAGCGAATGCACGGATTACTTGGTGACGAATGTCGGGTTCAAGAGAATTAATCATATCTTTAAACTCATCATGCAATTCCGGTAAAAATACAGCCCGCAGCGATTTACTGGCTTCACGAATCTTCTCGACAATATCCAAGAGTTCATTACCGCCCTGATGGACCAGGACCTCTCCTAGAATATTGCCCAAAAAACGGATGTCGCGCCGAAGCAGGTTATTTGAATTACTTTTCCCTGCGGTCACTGTTAATTCAGTCATGTTTCTCCCCCATTTCATCCCTATTCCGTCTTTCTAAAGCCTTCCTACTATCATACAATAAACTGTTCTGAAAATCTTCACTTTATTGTAAAGTAGTTTCAGAAAAATTCAGGCAGCGGCTGTACCGCTCCGACTTTTTATACAACAAAACGCATAATACGCCGATTTGTATTGGATTAACGCCTTCAATAATTTATATTTATACATCATAACCGTAATTACTTAGATTACAAATTCATAGAATCCAATACTTACCTTATCACGGTAAAGCAATAAAATGCAATAGCAGATTTCGGTGAATTTGACACATTTCAGCAGGATTCAGTCCATTGATCCTATAAACCTTTTCACCCTTATTATTTACTTTGCTTCATTTACGGATTATACTACAGAGTGAGTACTCACTCATTATTCAAGCGAAGGAGAACGAACCATGGCCCCAAATAGCCCTGTGATCCGAATAAGTGATGCCTCAAAACAGTTTAACAAGAAAACCGTGCTAGAGCATATTTCTCTTGAAGTATTCCCTGCGGAAACCTTTGGCTTGCTAGGCCCTTCCGGCTCGGGAAAGACAACGCTCGTGAAATTGCTTACGGGCATCGATAAAGCTACGTCTGGAAGTATCGAGGTATTCAATACACTTATGCCTAATCTGCCTATCCTATCGAAAATCGGGTATATGGCCCAATCAGATGCTCTATATACCGAGCTTAGCGCCCTGGAGAACCTGGATTTCTATGCGGCTCTTTATGGATTAAAAGGATACCGGCGAAAACAGCGCATTTCTACAGTAATGGAGATTGTTTCTTTACAGGATCATCTGCATAAAAAAGTGAATCAATATTCCGGAGGAATGAAGCGAAGACTTTCGCTCGCCATAGCCCTCCTGCATGAGCCTCCTCTTCTCGTCCTGGATGAGCCCACCGTAGGGATCGACCCTTTGCTGCGGCAAGCCATCTGGACAGAGCTCAAGGCTTTAAATGTTAAGGGTACAACGATTATTATGACAACGCATGTTATGGATGAAGCGGAAAAATGCGACCGTCTCGGTATGATTCGTGATGGCCGTTTGATCGCGGTAGATACTCCTTCCGCGCTCATAGAGCAATCGGGGAAAGCTTCTATAGAAGAGGCCTTTATTCATTATGGAGGTGTTCAGTCATGAGAGTTTGGGCCATTATACTGCGAATTTTACGACAGTTTCGGCGTGACAAAAGAACACTTGCCCTCCTTTTCTTGGCTCCTATCATTGTGCTTTCTTTAATGAACCTAGTCTTTAACGGTACAGATTATGAACCGAATATTGGTGTGATGAGCGCTCCAAATGCACTAGTCGATCAGATGAAGGAGCACCAGGCCAACGTTATTCATTATGAGAACAGGGAAATAGCGGAGCAGGCTCTCGAAGCCCGGAGCATCGATGCCATTATTTCATTGGAAAACGCTGTCCTTCAGGTGAAGCTGGAAGGCAGCAAACCCTCCATAAATAAGGCGGTCATTATGCTGCTGCAAAAATCAGGAGAAGGGCTCCAATCCAAGTCGGATACGAGCAAAATGAATATTACGTATTTGCACGGTTCAGAGGGCATGACGGCCATTGATCAATTTGGGCCGGTATTGATCGGATTCTTCATCTTCTTTTTCGTTTTCCTGATCTCGGGTGTTTCCTTTCTTCGCGAACGTACTACGGGTACGCTGGAGCGCTTGTTATCGACCCCTCTGCGCCGTTCTGAACTCGTCCTAGGGTATATTGGAGGCTTCGGCATATTTACGATTATACAGGCGTTATTGATCTCCTGGTTCTGCATCAAGGTGCTCGGCATATTAATGACCGGTTCCTTTGCCTACGTGCTTCTGTTGACGCTGCTTCTGTCAATGACTGCATTAACTCTAGGCACGCTGCTATCAGCTTACGCCAACAATGAACTGCAAATGATTCAGTTTATTCCTTTAATTATCGTTCCACAGCTCTTTTTATCCGGCTTGTTTCCCTTGGATACCCTTCCGGTGTGGCTGCAGAAGCTTGGGGTCGTTATGCCGCTGACTTATGGAACGCATGCTTTAAGCGATGTGATGATTCGCGGCAAAGGCTGGGATGATATCGCTGGTAATGTGTTTGTACTGATCGGCTTTTCTTTATTATTTATTCTCCTGAATATCGCTGCACTGCGTAAGCATCGCAAAATATAACATTATACCGAGGGTTATGATAATATTTAAGTTACACGGCAATATCATACGTAATTTTAGTGCTTTTCTCAGGAGGATGTATTTTGATGCCCCAACAAGATTCGGTAGAACAGTGGATTCAGGAAATCGTCAAAATAGATGAAGACAAACTGACGGACAAACAAATTAAAATTATTCAGGCAGCTGTGGAGATTTTTGCCGAGAAGGGATATGCGGCTTCTTCGACCAGCGAAATCGCCCAGAAGGCAGGAGTAGCGGAAGGCACGATCTTCCGTCACTATAAAACAAAAAAGGATCTGCTCTTGTCCATCGTATCCCCAATGATGACCAGGCTCATCGCTCCCTTTATATGGAAGGATTTTAAAGAGGTGCTGGAGTCGGAGTACCCAACGATCGAAGAATTTCTGTATGCACTTGCAGTCAATCGTTTGAATTTCGCCCGCAAGCACCTTAAAATTATTAAAATTTTACTACAAGAAATCCCTTTTCAGCCTGTACTCCAAGAGGAATTCAAAAAACACATCGGCACCAAAGTATTTCACCGGTTTGCTGAGATTGTCGAGCATTTCAAAGGCAAGGGACAGATCATTCAAATGCCCACCCCTTCCCTGCTGCGCTTTAGCGCATCCGCCATGGCCGGAATGTTCATCACTCGATTTCTCATCTTTCCCGACCAGCCTTGGGACGAGGAGAAGGAAATCCGGGACACAATACAGCTTATTCTGAATGGGATATCACCCAAGTAATCAAGCTCATTTAAAATCAATATGTATATAAAAAAGGAACCCCGCTTCTTTATCGGTAGCGGGGTTCCTTGCCATATATGCGGTATCGCATCCTCATTAAGCCGAGAACATATCTTTCTAAGGTTTCTTATCCCCCTATATGTTGACATGCGATTTAATTAACTTTTAAAGATTTCTCCTTAAGCAACAAAAAAACTGCCTTACGGCAGTATTTTTTATGTATGGAGCGGGTGATGGGAATCGAACCCACGCTACCAGCTTGGAAGGCTGGAGTTCTACCATTGAACTACACCCGCATCATTATGGTCGGGACGACACGATTTGAACATGCGACCCCCTGGTCCCAAACCAGGTGCTCTACCAAGCTGAGCTACGTCCCGATAATGATGTAATAAGAAG
>NZ_JBHGVC010000014.1:0-128490 GCF_042714055.1 Paenibacillus lentus | reverse complement strand
ATCCCCTACGGGTCACCACTTTTGTTATAAGCTTCAGTAGGGTGAGAATCCCTTGGGGGTTCGTCGGAGCATAGGCTTCGATAGGAATGCATCGCAGTCTCGAACGAAGAGAGAGTATCCCCTACGGGTCACCACTTACTTAAAAAGCTTCAGTAGGGTGTGAGAAGCTTAACAACTTCATATGCGGTCGTGGTGGAATGGCAGACACGCTATCTTGAGGGGGTAGTGGGTGTATACCCGTGGAGGTTCGAGTCCTCTCGACCGCATTCATAACACAGAGAAGAACCTTGCGGGAGCAGGGTTCTTTTGAATTTATACATCTAATTATATTTAGGATTACATAAAATAGTCAGCCTATCATACCATCAAAGATAATGAGGATTAACCATTGGAAAATCAGAACACCCTCGCCCATGCGAAGGTGTTCTTTGTATAGAGGCGAAGATAAATAGCTTTCAATCTACAGATCGAGAAGCGTGTTTAAGGCATAGGCTACTCCGTGCTCGTTATTGCTGCGTGTCGTAAGAGTACTCAAACGTTTAATCTCTTCGACAGAATTGCCCATGGCTACACTGGTTCCAGCGACTTGGAACATGGAAATATCATTGTAGTTATCCCCAATGACAATCGTATCCGCCATCTCGATGTTGTAGTATGAAGCAAGAAATTGAAGCGCGCTGCCTTTGTCCGTTTCAGTGGAAATGACTTCTAGCGTATGATTAGCAGCAGCCGTAGTATGAACGGATTCCTGCTGGCTGAAATGCTTGTCGATAAGACTAAGCTTTGCATCGTCATACGTAAAAATAAGCAATTTATAGATAGGAGTTCCGGCGCGCAAAACTTCACGGGGATCATCAATATGTTGGATACCGAATTGCTGGAACTGGGCTAGGATGCTTTTTCGCAGCGTGTTGATATCCATATCCGGATTAGCGCTAACTAGAATATCCATCTCGGCTTGGAGCTTACTTTGTCCCCCAAAAGGCGTATAGATTTCCTCGGGGCAAAAAATTTCGAAATACACGTCCTGCTCCATTAAATAATCTATGGTTTCTACAGCGACGGAATGGGGTATCGGAGTCTCCATTAAAAGCTGTCCACGTTCATCATGTACAGCGGCGCCATTCGATGAAATAATCGGAATAGATATTTCGTCACCGATAATCCCATTAACGTCAAAACGGGCTCTACCCGTGCAAATCGTTACTTTGTGATCAGTGGCGGACAAAATATTACGTATGGCCTGCAGGCCCTCTACACTCGGTTTACTCTCTGCCGTAAGCAATGTTCCGTCTAAATCGATAGCAATTAACTTCATTTATATAGCCTCCCTATAGCTTGTTCTGAGGTTGCTTGCTAAGAGTATAAAATATGAAATTGATTTCAGGTCAACATAGGAATAATATGATATTATTAATTATCAGTTAACCGGGCGGAATACCGATAATTAGTAACGTGCCAATCGAATCATAAAGACAACTTTAGAACAGGGATGAGTTAATGGAATCTCAACTTTTAATTATTCTCCTTATAGGAGCAGGAACTTATTTATTTCGTGCAGGTTCGCTTGTGCTTGGAAGCCGCGTGCAATGGTCGGAGAGAACCAAGGAGTGGCTGGCTTATGTATCGCCGGCGGTTCTTGGGGCTTTGCTTGGCCCTTTACTGTTATTGAACGAAGGACAATGGGTTCCAATCCAGGATAATACGATGCTCTTAGCAGCGTTCCCGACGATGGCAGTGGCCTGGTGGTCGCGGCGATTACTGTTAACTGTCGTGTCTGGCATCGCATTTTACGCCATAATATATTACTTCATGTGACAGGAGATACAAACATGAATCGACGAGATAGGATTGCTTTAGCATTAAGGGATGCCTTGCCTATAGTATTGGCTTATTTTCCCCTATCCATTACTTTTGGTGTTTTGGCGGCAGCTAGTGGGGTGCCCTGGTACATGTCTGTATTCAGCTCTGTATGGATTTACTCCGGGGGAGCACAGTTTATGCTCATCAGCATGATTGAAACAGTTGCTGCTCCGGCGACAATTATTGTTACGATCCTTCTGGTAAATATGCGGCATGTCTTGTATGGTGCCACAATGGGGCCTTACTTAGCGGATTGGCGTGAACCATTAAAATGGCTGGCAGCGATCGGATTAACGGATGAGAGCTTCGTTGTGACCTCTAACCGTGCGGCCGCAGGCGAAAGTCTTACACCTTCATATTATTTAACATTTGCGCTGTCTGCATACGGATCCTGGATTGCTGGAACGCTAGTCGGTGCGGGACTCGGTGGAATTGTCCCTCCTGAAGCGGCCTCTGTGCTTAGTTTTGCGCTTCCTGCGCTGTTCTTGGCTTTATTGTTTGGCGGTGAGCGTACTTTTTCGCATCTGTTAGCAGCTTGCACGGGGGCAGCATTGGCTACGCTGGCAGGATTATTGAATTTAGGCGGAATCGGTCTCATAGTTGGTGGGATTGTCGGAGCAACGGCAGGACAAATGCTGGGCAGAAAAAGAAGCAGGCAGATTAAATCTTAAACGTCATGAGCATGGTCATTATTCTTCATCGTCTGCTTGGTCAAGGAAGGAAGAATACTTTGGGTACAATGCACGGATGCAGTCCGGACAAATATCATGGGTAAATTCGGCATGGGTGTTCCTAACCAAATAGCTCTCAATATTATCCCAATGATTATCTTCATCCTTGATCCGCTTGCATACGGCACAGATCGGCAGCAGCCCGCGCAGCGTTCGAATTTGTGAAATAATTTCCACTAGCTGGAGTTCGAAGCGTTTATAGCGTGTCATATCCATACAGCTAAGAACTACACCACTGATTTGCAAACTATGCTGGTCGATCAGCGGGATGACCTCCAATTTAAACCATAGGGTCTCTTGCGATAGAGATAAATGGAAATGGAATTCCTTGCTGTAAGAAGAACAATCACCGTGGAGGATGTTATTCAATTGAGTGAGGAACATGGGAGCGTTTGGGCATATCTTGCGGTTGTCTGGATCATTGAGAAAATCGATAAGATTCATTCCAGGACGATCCCAAATAGGAGACAAGCCTAGTTGTACAGCCTTTGACGACCAAGTTGGATTGACATGACATATAGTGCCCTGTGCATCAGTAATAGCAAGGCCTTGGTTTAAGGATTGAGCAGCGGAAATCCATAAGGTTGGATCATGGGTCATCACGAACACTCCTGTCTACTATATAAATAAAAAAATATTGCATCGTATTTCATCATAGTAATTCAAGGAAGTGAGGAGCAGGTGAGGTCTATGATATAATGAATCTGGCAGGAACAACCAGTACATAGAAGTAGTATAATGAAATTATACTCGCAATCACGTAATTTTACAACAATAATGACTTAAATGCGTAACTATTTGTTGTGAAGGAAGGTAGGAGACTTGTCCATTTACGAAAGAATTGAATGGCTCATCAAGAGCAAAGCGATGACCAAGAAGGATTTTTGTCAGACGCTGGGAATAAGTACCGGCAATTTGGGCGACTGGAAGCGAGGCAAATCCTCACCCGGCACGAATAAACTCATCGATATTGCCTCTTACTTCGACGTAAGCTTGGATTGGCTGATGACCGGACGAGAGCGGCAGCAGGAAAAGATTTTCGAACGCAGGGAGGAATATGCTGTCGATGAAATGGATTGGATTCGTTTGAGCGGCCAATTGACCAATCAAGAAAAAGCCTTTATTAAGGAATATTTGGAGTTTACTGAATATCGCAGGCAGATGAAGAAAAGGGGAGGAAAATAATAACACTTTACTTTTGATGCTTGCAGCGATATAATAAAAAATGTTCGTTTCAAACAAATGCGCGGTCGTGGTGGAATGGCAGACACGCTATCTTGAGGGGGTAGTGGGTGTATACCCGTGGAGGTTCGAGTCCTCTCGACCGCATATACAAACGATGGAAAGCCATCTCATGAGTAGATTAGATCTACTGGTGAGATGGCTTTTTTATTTTTACCCAACGATTGATGATACCGGGATACTGTCCGGGAGCCTATGCTCGCATATTGGGTCAGTGAAACTGTCTCCATAAAAAGTACGTTGATAGACGTTTTTCTAAGTGAATTGATTTACAAGTTTAACACTGGGACAACAATGAATTGACATTCCCTTAAAGATCAGGAATTACACTCGTATTAGTTCTGAACATTTTGGGAGGGGATCTAGTGAATAAACTATTGAAGGGCCTGGCAATCGGAGGGCTGGCGCTTTCCGTTGTTTCTGCCGGAACGTTGGCTGCAGCGAAGGAGAATGCTTCGGGAGCCGGAAATGCGAACGGGCAATCAAAAAATTTGATCGTCCTGATCGGAGACGGCATGGGGCCGGCCCAAGTATCGGCGGCACGTTATTTTCAGCAATATGAAAATAATGTGAACAGCCTGAATTTAGATCCGTATTATGTTGGACAAGCGACGACTTATGCAGATCGCGGCGAAGACGGCGGCCAAATCGTCTCCGGGATCGTTACGGATTCAGCTTCCGCAGGAACAGCTTTTGCAACGGGCCATAAAACTTACAACGCGGCAATAAGCGTCTCCAACGAGGACGTATCCAAGCCGTTTGCCTCGGTGCTTGAAGCGGCTGAGCTCAGCGGCAAATCGACAGGTCTGGTGACAACCGCCCGCATTACCCACGCTACTCCGGCGGTGTACGCTTCACATGTCCGGAGCCGTGACAATGAGAATGCGATAGCATCCCAATACCTGGATAGCGGGATTGATGTGCTGCTTGGCGGCGGTGAATCCTTCTTCGTGACGAAAGAGGAGAAAGGCAAGCGGAGCGATAAAAATCTGCTGCCGGAATTCGAAGCCAAGGGCTATCAAATTGTGAAAACGGGGCAGAGCCTGAACAAGCTGTCCGCCAAGGATTCTAAAGTACTGGGGTTGTTCGGAAGCTCTCACGTTGCTTATGTGCCGGATCGCTCAACCGATACGCCGAGCTTGGCCGAAATGACCTCGAAGGCCCTGGAGATTTTGTCCGCAAACGACAAAGGGTTTGCCATCATGATTGAAGGCGGACGCATTGACCATGCTGGGCACGCGAATGATTTCCCGACGATGGTACAAGAAGCGCTTGATTTTGATGAGGCCTTCAAAGTTGCCATCGAATTTGCCAAGAAGGACGGAAATACGTCGGTCGTAGTTACAGCGGATCATGAGACAGGCGGTCTCTCCTTGTCACGCGACAACATTTATGAGTTGAACGTGGACTTATGGAACAAACAGAAAAATTCGTCCGAGAGCCTGGTGACGGCTTTGAATGAAGCCAAGACGATTGCGGATGTGAAAAAAATCGTCGCGAACAATACTTGGATTACGGATCTGACGAATGAGGAAGCGCAGTATATTCTTGATGGGGACGGCTCCTCCTACAAACGTGAAGGCGGGTATAATGCCGTAATTTCCAAACGTCTGCTTGTGGGCTGGTCGGGTCATGGGCATTCCGCTGTGGACGTGGGCGTGTGGGCTTACGGGCCGATCGCCGATAAAGTGAAAGGTCAAATCGACAATACGCGGATCGCTACCGCAAGCGCTGAGGTGCTCGGTGTTGATCTGCAAAAAGCGACGGCCGATCTGCAAGCGAAGCATCTGTACCCTAAGTTCAAAATTAATCGCAATAATGAGGTGCTCTATCCGGCTAAAGCCTTGGCCGAAGCGATCGGCGGAAAGTATCAGGCAGCAAGCGGAACAGCTACAATTAGCGGCAAGGGCGGAACGATCGCTGTTGATCTGAACGGAGAGACGGCTAAGCTGAACGGGAATGCATCCTCTATTTCCGTAGACGTTGATAATGATGTGCTATATCTCCCATTAACGGCGTTCAACCAAATATCGGGGCTAACGTTGAAATGGGACGCCTTGTCTGAGCGGATTGTGTTGAAGTAGCAATTAACGCGTTAATGGGGATGCCCATGATATAAAGTCGGGAAACAGGGGATATCATTCTCCTGTTTTCCTGTATTTTAAGACGGGAGGCAAGTGACATGCTGCATATTCATGGGGTGAAGAAAGGATTCCATGTCGGAGGGAGCCATATTCCGATTTTGGACATACCGCAGTGGAAGGTCAGCCGGGGAGAAAAATTAGCGATCATCGGCCCAAGCGGGTCAGGAAAAAGCACTTTGCTGCATGTGATCAGCGGCATTCTCCGGGCAGATCAAGGGGAGGTGCAAATCGATGGGCAGCAGCTTCATCGCATGACTGAATCAGCAAGGGACGGCTTTCGGGCTAGCCGCATCGGCTATATCCTGCAGGACTTCCATCTAATCCCCTCGTTGACGGCGAGACAAAATGTTGAAATTGTGATGCCCGGCAAAATGGGATCCGCCGAACGACGGGATCGGGTCGACAGTTGGTTCGAGCGGGCGCGGCTGGGTGACCGCAGCCGCCACTTACCCTCGCAGCTGTCCAGAGGGCAGCAGCAGCGGGTTGCCATAATTCGGGCGCTGATCAACGAACCCCCTCTTGTGCTGGCGGATGAGCCTACAGGCAGTCTGGATTGGGAAACTGCGGATGAAGTAACCGGCCTATTGCTCGAGCTCTGCCGCGGAGAGCAGCACACGTTAATCGTCGTAACGCATGATTTGAATATGGCGGATCGATTTCCAAAACGCGTCCATATTAGCGAAATTAATGCCATTGACGGAGTAAAGCGCTTGGCTGGCGCCGGGAAGGAGAGGGCGATATGAGCTTTTTTCACCTGATCATTCGAAATATACTCCATCGGAAGTTCTTATCCCTCCTCACCGTTCTCTCGGTTACGGCTACGGTGGCTTTTGTCCTGCTTCTCTCATTATCCAGAGCCAGTGTCGAACAAGGAGCCAGGAAGGGGTACGGCCCCTTTGATGTCGTGGTGGGCGCACAGGGAAGCCAGACCCAGCTCGTGCTGAACACTTTTTATCATGTAGGCGCTCCAGTCGGAAACATTCCCGAGCATACGCTGGAGTTAGTCCTTGAGGACAGCGGAGTCGAGAAAGCCTTCGCTATAACGACGGGCGATAATTACAACGGTTATCCGATTGTGGGAATTGATCCGGCATATTTTGTGACCCGTTATGGGGATCAGAAGCTGCAGGACGGCACCTTGTATAACAATACTGGCGAAGTGGTCATTGGGGCTTATGTAGCCCGGATGCTTGGACTGCAGGTAGGAGACACCTTTACGGGGGCGCACGGACTGATCGAAGGCGGGCATCATGCGGGCGCTGCCGGCGGGGAGCATACCGAAGTCTCTGACCACGAAGAGGATGAACATGAAAGCTTCACTTACACCATAAAGGGAATTTTGCCCGCCTTGAATACACCGGATGATCGAGCGGTCTTCACTACCCTCGATTATGCTTGGGCCGTTCACGGCCAAACGCCGGAAGCCAGAGAGATTACTGCCATTCTGGTTAAGCCGGCAACTTTGCTGGGAGCGCAGGGGTTGAAGACAAAATTAGAGAGCGTGTCGCAAGTTCAAGCTGTTTATACGAGCAAAGCTGTTGCGGATGTGGTGAATCTTGTGGATCAAGGGTCGGAAATCATCGAGGTCGTGACGCTGCTTTGCGTAATTTTGGCAGCAATATCGATATTGCTGTCGCTGATCGCAGCCGTCAATGAAAGAACGAAAGACGTAGGACTGCTGCGTCTGCTTGGAAAATCGAAAAGCTATGTTCTAATGACATTGGTCGGCGAAGGGCTCTTTGTAACAGCAGCGGGGCTTATATTAGGGATTTTTACCGGACATGTGGTGAGTTATATTTTGAAGGATGCATTGTTCAATTATGCCGGAATCCAAATTACGCCCTTTCAGTGGAGCAGCGAGCATCTCATGATTGCAGCGGCTACGATGCTGGTCGGAGCAATGGCCTCCCTGGGCCCGGCTCTCCGCTTGTATCGAATGGATTCATTGTCATTATTCAAAGCGTAAGGAGGTTGTTCGGATTGAAAAAAATAATACGGGTTCTCCCGCTTCTACTCACTATAGGCTTACTGCAAGCATGCGGACAGAAAGAGCTTGCCACCGAGCCGCCGGGATCATTTGCAGCGGCTGCAGGAACCCATCGTTATGCTGCGCCTGTAGCGGCAAACTCAGCGGATCAGTTGAAGCCGGACTCCAAACGGCCTGATCAAGCGGAGGCTGCGCTGACTCAGGAAGCGGTTATGGAGTCGTCAGCAGCGGAAGAACTGGAGGAAGGTAACGATGAGCCGGGCGGGCAAGCTGCGAGTCCGGACAATGTCGCTCCAGCTCCACACATTTCCAAGGATGGCAAAGAGCAAGCGGGAATGCAGAAGCCATCTGCGACAGAAGCTAAAGCAGCCGACAAGGCGGATGGGGGAGTCCAAAAATCTTCTGCGAACAAATCGGGTGGCGATATAATAGAGCCAGATGCTAAGAAAGCAGCCGACGATAAGTCGGAACCATCTGAAAATAAAGCAACGGGCAGTCCGGTGGAAACCTTCAACAACCAAGCCTTAGAGGGTAAGGCGAAGAAGGCTGCCGAACAGACTGCAAGCAAAGCCGAACTCAATACCGAGACCGGGAAACCCGCCGTACCCAAGAAGGAGAATAAGACACAAACGGCAGAGGGAAGTACGAAATCTGGGCCTGAGAGGATCGGATGGTCGGAATTTTTTGACGGGGATGATCAGACGACGCCTTCCGAGCGCTTTTGGGATCTTAGCGGATCGACAGTGACGATTAAGGGATTTATGGGCGAAGTACTATCCTTCGAGAAAAGCTGGTTTCTGCTCATTCCCGAGCCGGGTGCCGAGTGCCCGTTCGATAACGGAGATGAGACGTATTGGAATAAAATCATGATCGTGTTCGTGCCCGATGATGTGAAGTTGAGATATAAATCGGAGCCGCTGCAAATTACCGGACGTCTTGACGTAGGCATTAAAATCGATGAATCGGGATATAAAACCATGTTCCGCCTGTATGATGCTTCCTTTAAAGAAATTAAATCATAAGGGCTCAGCCCATCGCCATATGTCATGTATGTGGCGATGGGCTGGTAGTCATGAAGGGCTAAACATTTATAACGCAATCGCCGCACCCAGCGCTTCGGTGTTTCAAAGCAGACTCTTTGCTTTAAATGGACAGTGACCCGAATTTTGAACAAGGAGGGAACGATACATGAAAGCAATGTACACGGCAACCGCAACGATTCAGGGAGGCAGAACCGGCAAGGTAGAGACATCCGATGGAGCGTTGAAGCTCGAGCTCAGCATGCCTGAAGCGATGGGAGGACAGGGCGGCTCCGGCACCAATCCCGAGCAGCTGTTTGCGGCCGGCTACGGGGCTTGCTTTGCCAGTGCCCTGGAGCATGTGGCGGAACAAGAAGGCATAAAGCTGAAGCAGGTGGTCGTTAAGCACCATGTAAGCATTGGCAAGGATCCGGCGGATGATGGATTTCAATTAGCTGTGGCCATCGATGCGCAAATTCCGGGAGTAGAACGCGATGCCGCTCAGGACTTGCTGCGAAAAGCGCATGATTTTTGTCCGTATTCGAAGGCGACCAGAGGAAATATTGAAGTGAAACTAAGCTTGATGGAAGCTTAATGATTTTAAAAGACTTCTCCTGGGCAATACTGTTCAAGAGAAGTCTTTTTTTCGCTGAGGAAATGGATTTAATTGTAATATCATTCCAAGTTGACACACTGCAAAAAATTATTTAATATGTCTAAGTACTAAATTAGGATTTAAATTTGATAATACGGGTGATGACCATGTCTTACAGACCGAGTGTTCACAACGTGACCAAGGCCAGCAGCAACGAAAAGGATGGACTGTACGAATTTATCGTTACGATGGTTGATGGTACGGCGTGCCGAGTATTTTTCCACCGAGATCCGGAGTGGCGGCTTACGAACATCAGCCGGTTGCAGAGGACTCCTTGTCCGGTTTGCCGCAAAGATTTTATTTGCAAATGCATGGACAAATTCAGCGGAGAAATCAGACAGCAGATTGATGATGGTCAGTGGATCGAGAAAGCGCTGGCTCAGTAAGATAGCAGTCAATCAACGTTGAAGACGGGCTCGATAGCGGGCTCTATGAGACCGTTCATAGGATTGAAAAGCAAGCGGGTCGATCAAGGAGCTTCCTTGGCTGACCCGCTTGCTTTTTTTAGATTACAGAATTTATAGACGTTTTTCTTATCTACATAACAAATTTGTTGGCATCGTATGCCGATTCGCACTTTTCCTGTTTTTTATATATTTGGCGGTATCTCAGAGGAGATTCCCCCGTAATTTTACGGAACAATGCATGGAAAAATTTCATGTCGGAGTACCCAACCTCTTCGGCGATTTGAGCAACAGACCAGTCGGTATGAACGAGCAGCTCGCAGCTTTTGAGAATACGCACGTGCTGAACGTAACGGTTAAAGGTTTTGCCCGTGGCTTGTTTGAACATATTCTGGAACTGTCTGACGCTCATGAATGATTTTTCCGCCATCATCTCTAGCGTCAAATGCTCCTGATAGCGATCCTGCAGGATTTGCAGCGCTTCTTGCATCCTGTCAGCCTTCAAGGTAGAGGGTTCTATATACGAGCTTGTAGCAGTCTCCCTGGCGAGGCGATCGAGTGTGATGAAAATTTGCAGGACTAGTGAACGGATAAGCACCCTGTAATTGCTGCCTCTGTTGTAGTACTCGATATAGGCCTCATTAAACAACTGGTGCAGTCGATTATGCTTGTCCCGGAACTGGTACCAGCAGCCGCCTTCTCCGGCAGAGGTTCTGGTCAACATGTCATAAAGCGGCGAGCCGGGCTGAAAGGAGTCCAACAATTCCTGAAGCGCTTCCAACTTGAAAATGCAATTACATACTACCAGTGGATGGGAGCTTTTTGCCGAGACCGGACGGAATACATGAACCGTGCCTACCGGCAGCAGAAAGACGTCTCCTTTTTGCACAGGGTATGATTTTTTGTCAATATAATGATGTCCTTGTCCTTCCTCAACCAAACATAATTCTACAAAATCATGTACATGTTCCCGTAGATGAAACGCCTCGACTTCACGATTGAGATAGATTGGAAAATCATCTTCAAAGAACCGGGTGCCGCGCAATGTAAACACCATTTGTAAGCGCCTCCATTTTTCATGCAGAGAATGAGTTGGCTTATGCTTCTAAGATACAAGAAAGAATAGACTACGGTGATTTTTGCATTGCTTTTCTAATATTAAACATAGATTCACGGAAAGATCAAGTCTACATTATCCCCCCTTTTATTATGCCAGATCGCCCTATAAATTTATATTTTACTTCACCTATACTGTGGATAAATCTTTAACAATTATTCTGCAGAGTAATGATTTAATGGCTTAAGTTAAAGGGGAGATAGCAAAAATATGACAATAAAAATCGTGCGGCTGCTTGTTGAGGATGAGGAGAATCCTCTGGCGATCGGAACAGATTGCCCCAGATTTAGTTGGCAGCTGGCACAGAATTCTCTGGATCCCGAGTGGAATTTACTGCAAGTCGCTTACCGGATTATTGTCGCTGATAGCGAGCCGATTTTGGCGGAAGATCAGGGGAATATGTGGGATAGCGGTAAAATAGAAAGTGATCAATCTGTTTATGTTCCATATCGCGGCAGGACGTTAACCTCAGGGACAGCCTATTTTTACAAAGTTCAAATCTGGTGCTCAAATCAGCAGGACGGCGTATGGAGTCCCATTGGAAAATTCGATACAGCATTGGCTGATGCGGATTGGAACGGAAAATGGATCGGACGGGCCGATCAGCAGGAGGAGGAGCTAGTCCCCGCAAGCTATTTGCGCCGAGAGCTGAATATAGACAAGCCTGTTCTTAGGGCGAGGTTATATGCAACAGCATTAGGAATGTACGAAGCACGGCTGAATGGCGAACGGGTAGGCGACCATATACTGGCTCCGGGTTGGACAGATTATGCACAGCGAACTCTTTATCAGACTTACGATGTTACGCAGATGCTGCATGAAGGGAGAAATGCCTGGGCGATTATACTGGGGACAGGGTGGTATGCTGGCAATGTAGGCATGATGGGAACTCGGATTTATGGCAGCAATCCATGCTGCCTGATGCAGCTCCGGGTAGAATACCAGGACGGAACGAGCGCAAGCTTTTGTACCGATGAAAGCTGGCGAATGAATGAAGGGCCTATTCGCTATTCCGATATGATTAAGGGAGAGAGCTTTGATTCCCGGCTTGAGCAACGCGGATGGGATCGCTCCGGGTTCGACGATTCCAACTGGACGGTACCGGATTTATTTCAGGAATATCCCGGGACGCTTCAACCGCAAAATGGCCCGCCTGTTCGAATAACGCAAACCTTGGAGCCTGTTCGGAGCTACATGACAGAACGAGGAACCATCATATTCGACTTTGGTCAAAATATGACCGGTTGGACTTCATTGACGGCGATCGGCCCGGCAGGCAGCAAAGTTTCGGTCAATCATGCGGAAATGCTGGATGAATCCGGCTTATTGTATACCTTGAATTTGCGGAAAGCCGTACAAACCTGTCACTATGTGCTGGATGGGGAGTCGAAGCAAACCTTTCAACCCCATTTTACGTTTCATGGCTTCAGATACGCTGAAGTAGAGACTTCTTCCGAAGAAGTGACTGTGCTGGCGTTAACGGGAAAGGTCATACATTCGGACACGCCGCCTAGCGGAGAGCTTCACACTTCCGATGAATTGGTTAATCAGCTCATCTCCAATATCAAGTGGGGACAGCGCAGCAACTTTTTGTCCGTTCCGATGGATTGTCCGCAGCGCGATGAACGGCTGGGCTGGACTGGAGATGCGCAAATTTTCATTCGCACGGCCTCATACAACATGAATGTAGCGGGTTTTTTCCGGAAGTACATGGTAGATATCATAGATGCACAGTCGCCGGAAGGGGCGTTCCCTGATGTTGCCCCGGATGCCGGATGGCGGATTTATAAAGGCATCAGCAATGCAAAATGGTTTGCGCCTGATAATGCAGGTTGGGGAGATGCAGGTGTCATCATTCCGTGGACGGTTTATCTGATGTATGGTGATTTGGATATATTGAGCGACTGCTATGCTTCCATGCAGCGTTGGGTTGAATATTTGGAGAAAAACAGCGAGGGATTGCTGCGGGCTGATTATGCGGATCATGCCGATTGGTTATCCATCGGCGCGGATACCCCGAAGGATGTGCTCGCCACAGCATATTTCGGCTACAGTGTCTCCCTGCTGGCAAGAATAGCGCGAGTGCTTGGGAAAGATGAGGATGAACAAGCTTATCTAGCCCTATTCAAGAGAATATGCGATGCCTTTATGGGGGCCTATGTTTCTTCTGACGGCAGGATCAAAGGGGATACACAAACTGTATATGTGTTAGCTATCCATTTTGATCTTCTTGCTCCGGCGATTAAGCCGCAAGCGATAAACCGGCTTGAACAGCTTATCGTTAATAATGGCTGCCGTTTAAGCACCGGCTTTCTCGGCGTAGGGTACCTGCTTCCGGTATTATCGCAGAACGGCTTGAATGATCTTGCGTATCAATTGCTGCAGCAGGAGGAGTTCCCGTCCTGGCTGTATTCGGTGAAGCACGGGGCTACGACCATTTGGGAGCGCTGGGATGGCTGGACGGAGGAGAAAGGCTTTCAGTCTCCCTCGATGAATTCATTCAACCATTATTCACTTGGATCCGTAGGAGAGTGGCTGTACAGATATGCTGCCGGTATTGAGCCTGATTCCTTCGAACCTGGCTTTAAGAAAATACGGATAAAGCCATATCCGGGAGGCGGTTTGACCCATATTAACGGCAGTTACGAATGTCCTTACGGCATCATAACCGTGGATTGGGTCAGGGAGAACAACAGATTTAGCATGAAGGTGAGCCTGCCAGTGAACACCACTGCCGAGCTTTGCATTCCCGGCAGCGTGACGCATACTGTCGGCCCAGCTAAATATGTCGGAAGTAAGGAAGGGCGGTCGGTCTATACGGCCGGATCGGGGCATTATTACTTTGAAAGCGAATTAATAACCGAGGAAGCACGATCTCAAGGTAAATTGCAGGAGGTTGCGGATGAACACGAATAGCTATGATCAGCATGTGACCTTGCTTCGTAGTTTCATAGCTGAGCAGGCTGGAGGCTGCTTGAAGGAACCGTCGCATTATTTGAAATATCCTTTTATAGACCCAGGATCCGTGTATAGCGCGAATCTATGGGATTGGGATTCCTTCTGGTCGGCCTACGCCTTGCTGAATTTGGAGGGCAGCCTGCTTCCAGTGGGAGCAGTGACACCGTACGCGAAGGGGAGTATCCATAACTTCTTTGATCATCAGCAGGAGGATGGCTATATTCCCATGATGATTGAGAAGGGCAAGACAGAGGAGCCTTATCTTATATGCAAGCGCAAGGAAGGTTTCAAGCTCAATATGCACAAGCCGTTTCTGAGTCAGCACATTGCCCTTATTTCGGGACATTGCGGCGATTACGAGTGGGCACGCCAATACGTTGAAGGGTTAGAAAAGTATTTCGGCTGCTATGACCGCGATTACTATAATGAGAACTGCAAACTATATGTTTGGGCGGACGACATCATGATTGGGATGGACAATGATCCAGCGACCTTCGGAAGACCGAAATATTCAACGGCTAATATTTATTTAAATGCATTTATGGTCAGCGAACTGAAAGCTATGGCTTTACTTTGCAGCAAATGGGGATTTATGGGCAGAAGGGAACATTATTTGGAGAAAGCCAGGACGCTGGAGTTGGCGATTCAGGAAGAATGCTGGGATCCAAGGGACAAGTTTTTCTACTCAGTGGATGTCGACATTAAAACACGTCAGTTCGATTGGTTCCATACGGGACTAGGTGTCTTCTGGAAGACGCTGCCGATTAAAGTTCGCGCTTGGAGTGGATTTATTCCCTTATGGTCGGGAACAGCGACGCTGGAGCAAAGCGCTTATTTATCTGGATTGCATCTCGCGGACAAAAATACTTTCAACAGTCCCTATGGAGTTCCTTCGCTTGCTATGGATGAGAAAATGTATAATATTTCGGCGACCAATAATCCGTCAAACTGGCTTGGGCCGATCTGGGGAATCGTCAACTACGTAGCGTTCCGCGGATTAATGAACTACGGATTCAAGGCAGAGGCGAAGGAGATTGCTCGAAAAACGGTATTGCTTTTCGGCAGCGACCTGGAGAGAAGCGGAACGCTCCATGAATATTATGATCCGGCCAGCGGGCAACCCGTCATGAACGGCGGATTCCTGAATTGGAATATGCTAGTGCTGAATATGGTTGACGAGCTTGCCGGCAAGCCTCCACTTGCTTTGCATTTAAGCGATTGAGCTTGAATGAACTACAAGTTATGAAAACGGTTACTCTCTTTTTTTAAATATAAAATAGAAGGATTTCTAGCATTTAAAAAACAGAATGGGGGAACTAACATGAAATTTCAGAAGAAACTGCTGACAGCTTTACTGGTACTGATGCTGCTCATCGTTACAGCCTGCTCGGGAAGCGGTGGCGAAAACGGTAAGAATGCTGCAAGTACATCTAAAGGCGCCGGGGAGGAGAAGGTGAACCTCCGGATTATGTGGTGGGGCTCTCAGGCTAGACATGATGCGACATTAAAGGTCATTGAAAAGTTCCAGGAGAAATATCCGCATATTAAAGTCAGCCCGGAATACATGGGCAATGATGGATATTTCGACAAGCTGGCTACGCAAATTGCCGGCGGGAATCCACCGGATTTGATGCAGCTCGGCAATAACTATCCAGACTACGTTTCTAAGGATGCCTTAATGGATTTGACCCCTTATATGGGACAGGAGATCAATGTAGAGAATTTTGACCAGAATGTGATCGAAGCAGGAGCTATGGATGGCAAACAATACGGAATCAGCCTGGGTTCCAATGTGCTGGGGCTCATTTATAACAAGGCATTACTGGAGAAGGCGGGACTTCAGCCGCCGAAGGATAACATGACGTGGGAAGAGCTAGAGGCATTTGGCAAAGATGCGGTGACAAAGCTGGACAAAGGCGTTTATGCCTTCGCGGATCAATCATTTTTCCCACATTATCTGAACTACTTCCTTCGCCAGCAGGACAAAACCTTTTATCGCGATGGTGCAGTAGCTTTTGCCAAGGAGGATATTGAAAATTGGTTCAATATGTGGAAGGGCTTCCGGGAAGCAGGGATTGTTCCTACCTCCGAAGCAACGGCCTCCATGTCAGAAACAAGCCCGGATGTATCCTTGCTTGTACAGGGCAAAGTATTGATGTCGCTTGTATGGTCGAACCAAATGTCCGGCTTCCAAAATGCCATGCAGGATGAATTGGGCGTTAGCCTGCTGCCGGCAGCCAAAGACGAGAAGCGCTCTGGCTTGTGGATTCAGCCGAGTCAGTTCATGACGGTCAGTAAGCAATCCAAGCATCCAAAGGAAGCGGCTATGTTCATTGATTTTATGGTTAACGATCTGGAAGCTACTAAAATCCTGGGCAATGACCGCGGCATTCCGGGCTCAGAGAAGGTAAGAGAAATGCTGATCGGTGAAGGTTCCGATATTGATAAGAAGATTTACGAATACTTTAATCTCTCAACAGGTACGGCCAGTACGATGGATCGCGAGCTTCCGAACATTAGCGAATTCGACGGACAGCTGAATAATGCGGCTATGGCTGTAGGATTTGGTACTAAATCGCCGGCGGAGGCAGCGACGGATGTCGTATCTGCGGCGGAAGCGGCAGTGAATAAAGCGAATTAGAGTGTAATGCACAGAAAGGATGAGCGCCATTGAGTCAGGCTGCAGTTACACCAACAGCGCCCGGTCAAGATGACCGGGCCAGCAGCCGCCCGTTAGTAAAGTGGTGGAAGCGTAATGCAACGGCATACTTTTTTTTACTGCCCTGGTTTATCGGTTTCTTTGTTCTGACACTTATACCGATGATATCTTCGTTATATTTGTCTTTCACCGATTTTGACTTGCTTACACCATCTAAATGGGTCGGTCTTGCCAACTACGACACGATGTTCAATCACGATCCGCGATATATAAAATCATTACAGGTAACCTTCACCTATGTCTTTAGCTCGGTTCCTCTAAAGCTTGCCTTTGCTTTGCTGGTAGCAATACTTATGAACAAGGGCATGCGAGGTCTTGGCTTATACAGAACAATATATTATATTCCGACATTGCTGGGAGGAAGCGTAGCCATTTCCGTGCTTTGGCGCAAAATGTTCGGCGGTGGCGGCGTTGTGAATAGCTTTCTCCTGGATTACTTTGGCATTCAGGCGCCGGATTGGGTGTCCAATCCTAAGTATGCCTTATCGTCGCTGGTTGCTTTGTCGGTCTGGCAGTTCGGTTCCTCGATGATTATTTTTCTGGCAGGGCTGAAGCAGATCCCTCAGGACTACTATGAGGCTTCCCAGATCGATGGTGCAGGCAAATTCAAGCAGTTTATGAGTATTACGATCCCTATGCTGTCCCCAATCATTCTATTTAACTTGATTATGCAAATTATCAGCTCGTTTCAGGCATTTACCCCTGCGTTTATCGTTAGCGGCGGGAAAGGCGGACCTTTAGACTCGACGATGTTCTACACCCTTTATTTATATCTTAAAGGCTTCTCTTTCTTTGAAATGGGCTATGCTTCCGCGATGGCTTGGGTACTTCTTGTGATTATTGGCATATTTACAGCCGTTATATTCGCTTCCTCGAAGCATTGGGTGACATATGGGGATGGAGGGGAATAAAACCATGGAACGGACGACAAAAAATTATTCGGTGCTTCTGAAGCATTGCTTTGTAATATTGCTGGGAGTACTGATGATGTACCCCGTCATTTGGATGTTCATGAGCTCGCTGAAGCCAAGTCAATATATTTTTAGCGACCTGAGCCTTTGGCCTAAAGAGTTCACCTTCGGCAATTATGCCGATGGATGGAAAGGGATTGCCGGACGCGGCTTCGGCATATATTTTTGGAACTCTATTCTCATATGCATCTTTGTCATTATTGGTAATCTGATCTCCTGTTCGATGGCAGCCTTCGCTTTTGGACGGCTGGATTTCAGTCTTAAGAAGCTTTGGTTTGCCATGATGATGATCACGATTATGCTGCCGCAGCACGTCAAGACAATACCGCAGTATATTATGTTTAAAAATATCGACTGGGTGGACAGCTTCCTTCCGCTGATTACGCCTAAGTTTCTCGCTACAGAGGCATTTTTTATTTTCCTGCTGGTTCAGTTCATCCGGGGTTTGCCGAGGGAATTGGATGAATCGGCACGGATTGACGGCTGCGGGCCTGTGCAGATTTATTACCGTATGATTATGCCGCTCGCCTTTCCCGCGTTAGTCACTACTGCATTGTTCTCCTTTATGTGGACATGGGATGATTTTTTCAGCCAGCTGCTGTATCTTAATGATTCTGCTCTTTACACGGTGCAGCTTGGGTTGCGGCTGTTCATGGATTCGACCGGCGAATCGTCCTGGGGGCCGATGTTTGCCATGTCCGTATTGTCTTTAGTTCCTAGCTTGATTCTCTTCTTCTCGATGCAGAAGTATTTTGTGGAAGGAATCGCTACAACCGGGATCAAGGGATAAAACAACAGATTAGTAGATCAAGGAGGTTATCGCTTGCTGCATTCAGGTCAGTTGGATACGTCTTCAGCTATTGTAGAGCAGTGGGACAGATTTGAGCTTGCTATTTCGGCTCCAGAACAAAGTGATCCTTATAGTGACGATATATGGAGCGCAACCTTCAAGAAGGGCTCCCAATCCATGAAGGTGAAGGGATTTTACGATGGAGACGGGATATACCGGCTGCGGTTCATGCCTAATGATACAGGGATCTGGTCCTACGTAACAAATAGCAGGATGCCGGAGCTTCATGATGTATCGGGTACATTTGAATGTACAGCTCCTGCCGCAAACAATCACGGCTACGTTAAGGTAAAAGACGAAAGACATTTCTGTTATGCGGATGGAACGGCTTATCATCCATTTGGGACGACGTGTTATGCTTGGATTCATCAGCCTGAAGAGGTTAGACGGCGTACGATGGATTCTCTTGGCAGGTCACCGTTTAACAAGCTGCGCATGACTGTATTTCCGAAGAATTACAGCTTCAATGCCACCGATCCGGTAGAATTCCCGTATAAAGGCAGTCCGGAGGAAGGATTTGATCTTAAGAGATTCAACCCCTCCTTCTTTAGAAGATTGGAAGGCCATATTGATGAGCTGCTTAAGCTGGGAATCGAAGCGGATCTTATCCTTTTTCATCCTTATGATGAAGGAAGATGGGGCTTTGACCGGATGCCGGCGGAAGCAGATCAGCGATATTTGCGTTATATCATAGCCAGGCTTGCTTCTTTCCGCAACGTATGGTGGTCTCTAGCCAATGAATATGATTTTATGAATGAGAAAACCATGGGTCAGTGGGATGCTCTGTTTCAAATTGTCCAAGCCGAGGATCCGTACGGACATCTCCGCTCGATTCATAACGGTACGAGGATGTATGAGCCGGCCAGTGTAGTTTTTTATGATCACAGCCGCGATTGGGTTACGCATTGCAGTATACAGCATTGGGATGTTACTCTGGTTCGTGAGTGGCAAAGAGCTTACAGCAAGCCCATCGTCATTGATGAATGCCTGTATGAGGGCAATGTGCCTTTTCGCTGGGGAAATATAACGGGAGAGGAAATGACCCACCGCTTCTGGGAGGCGGCAGTCCGCGGGGGGTATGCCGGCCATGGCGAGACTTATCTCCACCCCGACGGCGAAATATGGTGGGCCAAGGGAGGAGAGCTTCAAGGGAGCAGCCCGAAGAGAATATCCTTCCTGCGACTTTTTATAGAACAACTGCCCGAGGGAAGCGAACCGTTGTTTACGATGCGGCAAATGGAAACGATCGGGATAGAGGGAAAGTACTATTTGGGCTACTTCGGAATTCATCGTCCGGCCTATTTTGTAGCTGAGCTGGATGAGAAAAACAGCTACCAGGCGGAAATCATCGATACTTGGGAGATGACAATAACTCCGGTCGAGGGTGTGCTTAGCGGGATAAGCACGATCGAGCTGCCGGCCAAGCCGGGAATTGCCCTGAGAATTAAGAAGCTTCATTAGATTTGAAATGTTATAATCGTTCTAAAGTGAGGTGAGCGATGATGACACGAAAGACGGGGCAGGAGCAAAATGTAGTTTTGTTTGATGGCGTATGCCATTTATGCCAGGGCGCGGTCAAATTTATTATAAAGCGCGACCCAGGGCGCCGCTTTCGATTCGCCTCCCTCCAGTCGGAAGCCGGGAAGAGAATATTGCAGGGCAGCCCCCGGCAGGATATTACCTCCGAGCGGATCGATACGATTGTACTTTATCAGAATGGCGCTTACTATACGCGGTCATCTGCTGCGCTTCGCATCGCGAAGGGGCTGCGTTTTCCTTGGCCGCTGGCTTACGGGTTTATCATTGTGCCGCGATTCATAAGGGATGCCGTGTATCGCGTAGTGGCAGCCAATCGTTATCGATGGTTCGGCAAGGATGAGACATGTCTTGTTCCTACGAAGGATAACAAGGAGCGTTTTTTGCAGGACGGATAGCCATGTAAAAAAGGCCTTGCGAGAGTTTGCTAATTATGGTATTCTAACTGTAAATTTCAGGAATGAACGGCGGAAGCACCGTCCAACAACCGTAAAGCGGTTATTGGGCGGTGCTTTTTTGCGTTCCAAGGGGGTTGATGGTAAGAGTGGTTCCAGTTCGGCTTATTCTGGCCGTTAAGGATGAGCAGTATATTGAGCCTTTTCTGTATTATGTTCGCCATAGCGAGTTTGATCGCCGTTTCTCCGTAACGGCATTCAGCCGTGAGGATGCTTTTGTACGGCACATGGGGTCGAGTCGGCTATTTGTGGATCTCGTTCTGGCGGAGAATACGTTTCTGGAGGCTTGGCTGGGCGGCGGAGGAGCTCTGCAGGTGCCCTGGATTCGCCTTGATGAAGGCGGGGAGGGGAATGTCCAAGGGAAGAGCCTCTCCAAATTTCAACCGCTGCCTCTGCTTCTGTCCGCTGTGCTGGAATATGCTCGGGGAGGAGCTGGGGTCAGAGGCTCGGCGGAGGGCAAGGCGCTGATCGTAGGCGTATATTCCGTAGTTGGCGGATGCGGCAAAACGACGGTGGCGATCCATTTGATGAAGCAGCTTGCCGGGGAGGGATGCAAGGCTTTTTATCTTAATCTAGAGACGATCAGCAGCGGTATTCTATACGATGGCCGGTCTTTGTCGGAAGGGCAGAATCCGGCGCAAGGTCTTGCGAGGCTTTTATATGATCTAAAGGCAACGAGGGAGCGTGGCGATCCCATGAAGCAACCGCTTTCGGCTTATGCGCACAGACACCCTTTACTGGAGGGGGATACATTTGGGCCGCTAGATAATGTAAATGAAATGCTCGAGATGGAGCGCGAGGATGCGGCAGAGCTGATTGATTTCATCACGGACAGCAGTCTCTATGATGTTATTATCGTCGATGTCGATTCGTATCCTAACGCGAGAACAGAAACGATTCTAGAGCGCTCTGACAAGCTGATTTGGCTTTTAGCCGATGAATGGAACGTGATGCGCAAAAGCGGACTGTGGATGGCTCATTTGGAGCGGACAGATCCGGCCCTGTTTCGCCGAGTGATGGGGAAGACGTTGTTTGCTGTCAACCGCTGTATGGGGGAATTGAATCATGCCATGCCGAGATCAGGCATGACCCCTGAGATTGTCCTGCCCTATATTCCTTCATGGAGCCAGGGAACGGGACAAGGGACTCTGCTGCATTCTCCGATTTTCCAGAAGGATATGTTGAAGCTATGCCGCAGCATACGCAGCGGCCGATATGCGAATGAGGGTGGGGGAGCTGCAGGGTGACCGAGGACTTTTTTGCGGAGCTGCGTTCAAGCATCCGATCCGGGCTGGATATGACTTCGACGCTATCGGATGCGCAGTTGATGGACTATATTGAACGCCGCGTGCTCGAGGCGAAGGAGCTTTATGAATTAACGGCATCCGAGAAGAGAAAGTGGGTTCGCAGGCTGCATGATTCTTTTCGGGGCTTGGACGTGCTTCAGCCGCTCGTGGATGATCGATCGGTATCTGAAATTATGATCAACAGCCATGAGGAGATTTTTATTGAGCAGCATGGCCAAATCCGCCGCATTGGGGTGCGCTTTGAATCGAGAGACAAGCTGGAAGACATCATTCAAAATATCGTCTCCAGCGTGAACCGGGTCGTAAATGACTCTTCACCGATCGTCGATGCGCGGCTGCCGAATGGGTCACGGGTGAACATCGTGCTTCCGCCCATAGCGCTGAAAGGCCCCACGATGACGATTAGAAAGTTCCCCGAGCAGCCTGTAACGATGGAAAGGCTTGTGGAATGGGGCTCATTGACCGAGGATGCGGCTGTTTTTTTGCAATGCTTAGTAAGGGGGAAATACAACATTTTTATTAGCGGGGGAACGGGATCGGGGAAGACAACGTTTCTCAATGCGCTTTCGCAATATATTCCGCCGGATGAACGGGTGATTACGATTGAGGATTCGGCAGAGCTGCAAATTGTCACGGTACCGAACTTAGTCTCGTTAGAGACGCGAAATGCCAACACGGAAGGGAAAGGCGAAATTTCCGTCCGGGATTTAATCCGCGCTTCACTGCGGATGAGGCCTAACCGGATCGTGGTCGGCGAGGTGCGAGGGAGCGAAGCCCTGGATATGCTGCAGGCAATGAACACTGGACATGATGGATCTCTATCAACCGGCCATGCCAACAGCACCAAGGACATGATCAGCCGGCTGGAGACGATGGTGCTGAGCGGCGCCGAATTGCCAATTCAAGTGGTGCGGCAGCAAATCGGCTCTGCGATTGATATCATTGTTCATCTTTCAAGGCTGCGGGATCGCTCGCGCAGGGTTGTAGAAATCTCGGAAGTATGCGGTTTAAGCGAGGGGGAGGTGGTGCTGAATCCGCTATATATTTTTCAAGAAGAGGAAGAATGTGAGGGGAAAATACGAGGGCAGTTGGCTAGGAGAGGAAGCTTGACTCATCTCGATAAGCTTCGCATGGCGGGAATTACGCCGGATCAATAGGAGTCGAAAAGAGCAGTATCGAAGGGTGAGAACGCATGAAGAAAGCATTGCTTAGGCGGAGTAGCAGGATCAATTCCCCGGAGAATGAAGCAGGGCAGCTGCCGGATTATCGGGATTATGTGCTTTCAGGAAGGCAAACCGTACTTTGTTTGGTCGTAGGGGGCGCGCTGCTTTTAGTTGTCGGGTATATATTTTTTCACTCCTGGATACTGGCGCTTATTCTGGCCTGCTGCACCGTATTTGTTCCAAAGCCGTGGAGCAGGTATTTATTGCGCAGAAGAAGGGAGGCACTGAGTCTGAACTTCAAGCAGGCCTTGTATTCATTATCCTCCTCCCTCGCAGCAGGACGCTCGGTGGAGAACGGATTTCGTGAAGCGATACAAGATTTGCGGCTACTATACCCGGATGGGACGAATGATCTCATCATTGAGCTTGGAATTATATGCACCCGTCTTGAGTACGGGGAGCCGATCGAGGACGCGCTGCAGGATTTCAGCAGACGGGCCGGCATGGAAGACATCAGTAATTTCGCGGATGTATTTATGACTTGCAAGCGCTCCGGCGGTGATTTAGTAGAGGTGGTGAGAAGAACCTCTTCCATTATTAGCGAGAAGCTGGAAATCAGCCAGGAGATCAGTGTCATGATTGCCCAAAAGCGCTTTGAGGCAAAGGCCATGCTGGCCTCGCCCGTCCTGTTTTTATTATTTATGGATCTGACATCTCCGGAATATATGCAGCCGCTTCATCATGGAGTCGGACTGATCATTTCAGCCGTTGCCCTCATTCTATTCGTCATATGCTCTTGGATCATGATGAAGATTATGGATATCCGGGTTTAGGAGGGATGAAAATGAACCTGCTGTGGGGAACCCTGCTGATCGTTTTACTTATCACGTGGATTTTACTGTATCAGAAATCAGTACATCAATATTCCGGCCTCGCCAAGCTGCGGATGGAAGTCATCCGGCTGCAGCGAATTGCCCCTCCCATGCTTTATTTGCTGGAAAAGGTGAGAGTGTCGCAAAGGCTCCCGCTTTTTTTCTTCAAAATCCAGCGCTCGATAAGGCGGATTAATGGCCAGCAGCACGGCGGGGAATACACCATGCTGTTTCTAGCGGAGATGCTCTCCTACAGTTACTTGCTGCTTATAGGAGGTTGCCTCATCTCTTTAGTCATGGAGGGGGAAGCCAGCGGATTCTTCATAAGTACTGTTCTCGCCGTGCTGCTGCCGATCGCTCTGATTAAAGATCTGCACAGCAAGGTAAAGCGTCGAGAGCAGCAGATCATACTTGAGCTGCCGGAGCTGCTGAATAAAATTGTACTGCTGGTCGGCGCCGGTTCAACCGTCCAGCAGGCAATCAAGCAATGCCTGGAACGAAAGCGGGGGCAAGAGACGCATCCTCTGTATCGCGAGCTGTTTCAAATGCAAAGAGAGTGTGAAGGGGGATATTCCTTTCCCCAGGCATTGGAAGGCTTCAGCAAACGCTGTGGAATTCAGGAGGTGTCTGCATTTACGACGGCTGTTCTGCTTAATTTCCGCCGCGGCGGGAACGATTTTGTATTGGCGCTTCGCGATTTGTCCCATACGTTGTGGGAGAAGCGAAAGGCAGTCGGTAAGACATTGGGAGAGCAGGCTTCATCCAAGCTGGTGTTTCCGATGGTGCTGTTATTTTTAATTATTGTAATTTTGGTGGGGACTCCCGCCTTCATGATCATGGATTTATAGCTTTTATTAATTAAGGAGGAATTTAATTATGTTGAAGGTAATGCGTGCGAGAATGGGAGAGCTTTGGCGGAACGAGGACGGACTTGGGATGCTTGAAATGATCCTGATTATCGCGGTCATCGTTATTATTGCAGTTGTATTTCGTAAGGAGCTGAAGGCGATCGTTGAGAACCTGCTTTCCAAAGCCGGCAAAAAAACCGATTCTTTCATGGAAGGCGGAGAGTAGTGAAGCTGCTCCGGAATAAGGATGGGAACTTTACAATAGAAGCCTCGCTAGTTTTTCCGGTCATATTTTTTACGATATTGCTGCTTATGTTTTTTTGCATGTATTTGTATCAAAATGCCGTACTTGGCCACATGTCTGCCGTGGCCGCTGAACGCAGCGCCTATACATGGGACAACAGCTATCGGGATCCCCGAACAGGGGCTTATGAGGAAGGAAAGCAGGACTCCATTTATTGGCGCTTAAATGACGATGGCATGCTGCAGCTTCTCTTCGGCTGGCTCGGAGGAAATTCCTCGGTTGTATTGGAGCTGCCAAAGGAGGGGAGATCCGGTGAAAGCCTGACTTTAAAGAAACTCGGAAATACAGGGAGCGAGATTCCAGCCGAAATGGAAGGACAAATGCAATACGATAATCGGCTGCTGTTTCGCAAGGTTTCCGTGTCTTTAAATCGATATGATTCCCTTTCCCCGCTAGAAGCCGTAATTGGAGACGTCATGCAATCGGGGCATTCCGCTGCCTATGTTGTGGAGCCGGCGGAATGGATTCGAACGGTGAAACTTGTCCGATATTACGGGGCGAGGTTCAGAGGCTCTGGAAAAGAGCATGTCAATCAGGCCGAGGCAGGGAACGCGTTGAAGTTATATGCAAAATAAGGCCATATCTTTCATAAGGAGGTTCATATGGTTGACAAGCGCCGTTCAGAACAGGGGGCAGTAACGGTATTTTTGATCGTTATTTTTGCGGCTGTCTTCGCTTTTGTAGCTATTTTTATTGATTTTGCCAGAATGTCAGCGCTCCACGCGAAGACAGAGGCGCTTGCCCATGCGGCATCTCGTTCGGTTTTATCCGCGTATGACAAGCAATTATTAGAGGAGTATGGCTTATTCGCATTTGGCGAAACGGATGAGAATTATATTATGTCGAAGGTGCTCCAGGATCATTTTGATCTTGCAATACGGAGCGATGATTTGCCGATCATGGGGGCAAGGCTGGATTCCTCCACTGTAGAGCTGTTGCGGCCGCTGGGGAATTATTCCGTATTAACGCAGCAAATTCGGGAGGAGATGAAATATAAGGCCCCGATTGATTTTGCAATCGAGGTCATCAACAAATTTAAACCGATGTCGCAGGTCATGAAGGAAGCCTCGAACACGGTGGATTTGCTGGGCAAGCTTCAGAGACTGTATGACAGGCGGGAGAGTAAATTGGATCAATTGCTTGCTGCCCAGAAACAGGCAGCCTTCTCGGTCAAAGCATTTTCAGACCGGTTAGCCCGCGGAGGCAATGCATATATTCCGGACAACTCGCTTGGCGGGCGTATTTATCTCATTTCAGATGCGGCCTCCCAATATAATGACTACTTGGCAAAATTGGAGGAGGATCAGCAGAGGGAAGCGTCCGAGAGAATTTATACCGAGCTGCTGGCGGATTTCCGATACGATACGGATATTGCTTTTACCGCCCTTTCACAAGCCAATCAAGCTTCAGAAAGGCAGCACGCTCAGCAGCTTCCGGCAGCTAGGGCTTTGCTTGAAGAGGTACGAGAAATTAACGAGCAGATGCGTCAAGTGATCAGGGAATCCGAGAAACGGCCGGTTCAACAGGGGTATAACTCAGTAACCGAGGCGCCAAGCACAGGGGGAGAGACAGATATCAACGGAGAGGCTGAAATCGCCGACATCCGAAATAAGAGTCAATCCTTGCTGCTGCAGGACTCCCTTCTGGCGGATTTGGAAGCGGGAATCGAGGCCCAAGCGTCGAGTTTCAATAAGGTTTACCAGGCAGTAGGCTCGCTGCTGTCAAGCCCTTCTGCTATTGGCGGGACTTCTTACGGAAGTGCAAGTACTTTTAAGTCGGAGACTATTCACGCCAGTCGTGAAGTCGATCATTATTTGCGGACATATGCTGATTCCGGAAGCGGCAACGTACTGCAGCAATTCGAAGCAGCTTTGCAGGCTCATCGTTCCAGCGATGCTGAGCGTAAGCAGACAGAGAAGCAAGCTGCTGCGGAGCTGAAGGAAGTATCCAATTTGCTTCGGAAAATCGAGGATTTGAAGAACAAAATGGGCGAGCATCAGAAGCAATTCGATGTGCTGAAGACTTATTTTGACGGCAATCGCAGCCTGAATCAGAATTTATCTAACGAAACAGGAGGAAGCCCGAGGGGGCGCAGCAATGATCCTTATGAAACGGGCGAGGAGGCGATGGGGGGCATGGATGCCTTGTATGCGTCCTTGTCCGAAATGCTGTCGAGCATGACGGACAATGGCTATCAGACCGAGTATATCGTCAGTTACTTCGACTTCTTCGATGTTAGCGCCCTTAAGGAGCTTATGGAAGGAAGCGCGGATAAACTGGACGCTATCGTGGAGCAATTTGCCCCTGAACGTCAGGAAGTGGAATACATCTTGTATGGATTTCATAATCCGGCAGGAAATGTGGGTGCAGCTTATGGCGAAATATTCACGATGCGTCTAGCGATCCGTACGATGGAGGGATTGATCAAGAACGCTAACAAGGTCAATCCGTTATTGATCCTGGCCTCCGCTTTATTATACGGAGTCGTCGAAGCCATAAAAGATATGGTACTGCTATGTCAGAAGGGCAGCATACCGCTGAGCAGTTTTTTGAAAATCGATTTAACGTACAGGGATCACTTGCGGCTATTTCTATTGCTCCATGGAGGAAGCGAACAGCGGCTATCGCGGATGCTATCGGTAATTCGTTTGAAAACAGGAATTAACCCGGATGAACGAGCTACCTATATTAAAGGAGAAGTAACGATAGCTTTACCATTATGGTTCTTGCCGGGCGTATCCAAAGCTATCGGGAGTTCCGGCGCTTTAAAGGGACGGGTGGAAGGAAGCCGATATTATGCTGTCAAGCAAGCGCATTACTCATATTGAAACTTCAGCCAGAGGCACTCAAGGAAGCATGGTGCTGGAAGCTTCACTCGTACTGCCCATTTTCATTATGGTGATGTTCTTTTTTATATATATGGTTCAGATGACCGTCTACTCAGTTCAAATGCATATCGTTGCTTCAAACGCGGTGAAGCAAGTATCTGCGCACATATACCCCGTTGCTTTGGCTGTCGATAAGTACTCGGAGCAAAATGCCGGGAACGGGAATGAGGATGGCGGGCAAAAGGACGTCTTTGATTGGAGTATGCCTAAGCTGTCTCTATCGGAATGGGCTGGACAGTACGCTGGTTCACTTCCCGAGCCCTTATCCGGGTGGATGACCGATGCCGCAGCCAAGGGGGATGAACCGTTAAACGATTTAAAAAATAGTGTGCTGGAGGCTGTCCTTGATCCCGTGGTGAAGCCGCTTTTGAAGCCGTTTTTGCTGGACACCCTGTTAAGTGTAGAACGAGTGCATGTCAGTCGAATTACTGTGCCCGAATTAAAGACAGGTAAAAATCCGTATTTTGGCATCGAGTTAAGCTATGAATTACCGGTCAAGGTGCCATTCACCAATCGGAAATTGGTGCTTCAGGCCAGGGCGCAGGAGCGCCTTTGGATCGGGGATACCGGGGAGCTGAAGGAGAGCGGTAGCGAGGAGCAGGCGGAGGGAAGGGCCCCGGTAATTTTAACCAAGCCAGAGCCTGCGCTTGCTGGCCATAAAGCGCGGATAACTGCCCAAGTCGAGCCGGGTACGGTTGCCAAGCTGACGGTCTACTATAAAAGCGGAGTAAGCCAAGCTAAATTTCTGGGCGAGGCTTCCTCCGATGAGCAAGGCGTTGTGGAATGGCAATGGCTTGTCGGGGGGAATACGACGCCGGGTACCTGGACTTTTGTAGTCGAGACGGGGGATGGACTTCGTACTACGGCAGAGTTTGTTGTCGAGAGTCCAAATAAAAAGAAGTAAGGAGAGCTGGCCATGCTTTTAGAAATTTGGGGCTGTTTTATTTTGCTCGCCGCAGCCTTTATTACCGATATTCGCACGATGAAAATTCCCAACACGATCACAATAACTGGCACGGTACTCGGCGCTGTATATCATACGATGGCAAATGGCGGTACAGGCCTTGTTTTTTCAGTGAAGGGCGCCGCCGTTGGTTTTGGAATTATGGCGATATTATACGCGGTGCGAGCTGTGGGTGGCGGAGACGTGAAATTGTTTGCTGGAATTGGGGCTTGGGTAGGAGTACCTCTCACATTATCTATGCTGCTGTATTCGATTTTAGCTGCCGGATGCATCGGCATCCTCATTCTTATTTTCAGAAGGGAAACGATCATGCGGCTTGGCGGTATCTTGCGCAGCCTTCTGGGGGTCATCATGCTCCGCAGCATTAGTCCCGTTCAATCTCTTACAGCGAAGGATAAGCCGCTGACCTTCCCATTTATGCTGGCTGTGCTGCCCGGTGCCATCACGGCTGTCTATTATTTTTAGAAGCAAGGGGGTGAACGTTGATGTCGGGCTTTGTGACCGATTTTATCAGGAACGGTGGAACATATATGATTATTAATACTGAAGAAGGATTACATAGCGATCACTTGAACCGAATTCAAAGAAATATGCTGGCTTCGGTGACGATTCCTAATTTACTGCGGCTGGATATTCGGGAAATAGACTTTGAGGTTACGCTGCATTATGAAATTACCGGGAAAAGAATGCTGTCGCAGTGCCTAAAAAGCGATTGGATGACGATGACGGAGTTTTACAGCCTCTTGCTGCAGATCGTTAAAGTGCTCGATAGTAGTAAGGAATACATGCTCACTGCCGGAAATTACCTGCTGGATGAGGAACATATTTTCGTGGAGGAGCCGTTATCCAGCGGCACGGTTTACTTAACTTATCTTCCCTTACTCGATATATCGTCAGAGCAGTCTATATCCCAATCTTTGCTGACTCTCGTCAATCGTCTCATGACGAGGGTGACGGATATGGAAGGGAGTGGCATACAGAAAATCATCGGCTTATGCGGAGGAGAGCTATTCTCGGTCGCCGGGTTAAAAAAATTACTGACATCCTTGCTGCTGGACGAAGCGACCGTTGCCCCTCAGCTGACAGAAAATTCTTTAAATCATCTTAATCTCCCGTTAGCGGATTATCCTCAAAATCCAAGCAGAATGAATTTTACGTTCGATCCAGCAAGCCTTGGTGATCGCTCCTTCAGGGAGGAAGAAGACGATGCTTGCCCAGGGGAGCCAGAGATAAGCCGGACGGAAATTAAGCCTACTTATTTGTGGCTTGGCGCTGCTTTGTTAGGCGCGTTAGTCTGGAAATTTGCGTATTGGGATAGGCCGACCAACGTTGGATTATATATCAGTATCGGAATATCGGCAGCTTTAATATTAATCGTTCTGTTCATAAATAGCGGTAGAATTGACTTAGGCAGATTTTTTAGAAGCGATAGCAGTTTGAAACGAAGCGAGGACGAGAATCAGGATCATGAGGAACGGAAAGTTCATTTTGATGGGAAGGGCGATATAGATAGGGAGGGAAAAATTGGATCGACATACCATGGTAAGCTTCACCGCTATGAGGAAAAATGGAGATGGAATGAAGGATCGGAAGCATTAGGATTGTCATCCACATCAGCGAAACAAGCAGGAGGAAATATGGCTCCCATTGCGGTAGAATCGCCCATTTCAGATCCTGTTCAAATTCCATTGTCACCGTTCATGTCAAACAGGGCTTCAGCAGAGCCTGCTCCCGCTACTGTTTTGTTAAAGGATTTATCGGGGGCTGACCAATTGAAGACAGGAAATGTAGTCCATTATTTAGAAAGAAAGCCTCACTCCGGCATGGGAGCGGAACGCATCCCACTTCCAAAGGGCAGCTTTATTATCGGCCGCTCAGAGGATCTGGCTCAATATGTAGAGAAGGAGGCCGGGGTGTCGCGTGCTCATGTCGAGCTCATGATTCGGGAGAACGGCTGCTGCATCAAGGATCTAGGTTCCCGAAACGGCACCAAATTAAACGGTGAGCTGCTCGCGCCTTACAAGGATTACCCGCTTGAGCCCGGGGACTCGTTCAGCATTGCTGAGATCACTTTTCAACTAGGAAGGAATATTTAATGCCTTTTCTTTAAGTCGGCTACTGCCGATTCCAGTTCAGGCAGCCGAAAACAAAAGCCGTATTGTAAAGCGGCTTGCGGCATAACCCTTTGACCCGCGAGCAGCAGAGCAGACATTTCACCCAGCATCGCTCTTAACATAAAAGCAGGCAGCGGAAACCAATAGGGCCTGCGATGTACCCGGCTCACGATTCTGCCAAAATCATCGTTAGTCACGGGATTTGGGCTTACTGCGTTAATGATGCCTTCGACCTCCGGATGCATGATACAAAAGTCGATCAAGGCAACGATATCGTTGATATGTATCCAGGGCACCCACTGATTGCCGGCTCCTATTTTGCCGCCTGCTCCTAATAGAATAGGCAGCCGCATAAGTGGGTAGGCTCCCCCAGTGTTCCCCAGCACTACGCCTGTCCGCAGCTTTACGAGCCGAATTCCTTGGAATCCTTCATTCGCTGCGGCCTC
Organism: Paenibacillus lentus; assembly: GCF_042714055.1. Taxonomy (GTDB): domain Bacteria; phylum Bacillota; class Bacilli; order Paenibacillales; family Paenibacillaceae; genus Fontibacillus; species Fontibacillus lentus_A. The sequence goes on along the minus strand of NZ_JBHGVC010000014.1, from coordinate 96,933 downwards.
CCACTGTCTTGTTACGCTTGCGAGAAAGTCGTTGGCCTTCGGCTGCGAGGCCTCATCAAAGGTCTCCGTGAGGGATGTCCCGTAGATCCCGACGGCAGAGCCTTGAATGACAACTTGAGGCTTGCTGTTCAGCGATTGCACCCATTTGGCGGTCAAATCTGTTGCTTGCAGCCTTGATGCCAGAATGCGGTTTTTGGCTTTGCCTGTCCAACGCTGATTCAGCGTAGCACCTGCCAAATTGACGACCGCATCTACCTCCATTTCACGGGATGAAGGATTTTGAAGCTGCTCCCATGTCAGATAGGCAAGCGGAGTTGCCTGCCGATGAGCTTCATTATTTGGATGGCTTGAACTGTCCTGCTTTGGCTTGCCGCGCGTGATGATCGTAATTTCATGTCCCTGCTGCCGCCAGTAGGATGATAATGCCCTTCCAATAAAACCCGTTCCCCCGGATATTATGATTTTCAAAGCTTTTCCCTCCTACGTTAAAATTAGCGAGCAAATAAGAAAAACATCCGGCTGGCGTTGTTCAGGACGTCGCGACCGGATGCAGGAATTGTGCTATTTGTTGATCAGATGCTGGTACGGATGGTAGTCGATATTGCTCTTTTCTAAAAAATTCATCAGGAACTTGTAGTCCCGTTTTGGCGTAGCCACAATATAGCCTTTGATGCAGTGATCCTGAGTGACTTCGTTCGCTTCCTCTTCTATTGCGATTTTGCCGATTTCTGCCGCAATCGAATGCTTGGCGATATCCCGAAACGGAGACGGTACAGGCTGTACAAGCTCATCCAGAAAGGCTTTTGCTTCATCCGTCCATAAATGCCGGCTCTTCTCTACCCAGTGATTCTGCCAATCAAGCTTGGACATGCCGTCGGCCTTGGGGAGTACCTTCAAAAATTTGCGAAACATGAAAAAACCGCCGATGCACATGACGCCAAGCATGACAAATCCCCAAAATGCTATCGAGTTCATAAACCAGCGATTCGGCTGAGACGAAGCCAGTGCAAACCACGTTATGTTCAAGTGCAGCATCGATTCATTCACCTCAAGTAATTAGTCCTAAAACCCTTCAATCTTTAAGAATTATACCTTATTTCTGGATTTATATCGATATTCAAGATAAAATAGGTTTGTTCAAAGATCGTTGTCCATAAGGGGGATAAAGGAAATGTTAAAAATAGGTTCGCATGTCTCGTTCTCGGACAAGGGGCTATTAACCGCAACGGAGGAGGCCGCATCTTACGGCTCCAGCTCGTTTATGATATATACCGGCGCACCGCAAAATACGCGCCGCAAACCGATTGAATCGATGAATATTGAAGACGGCAAGGCCGCGATGGCCGTTGCCGGCATTGACGAAATAGTCGTCCATGCGCCTTATATTATCAATTTGGGATCTTATAAGTCGAACACGTACCAGCTGGCGGTAGATTTTCTGCAGGAGGAAATTCGCCGTACCCATGCGCTGGGTGTGAGAAATATCGTACTTCATCCCGGCGCGTTTACGGATAAGGATGCCGAATATGGCATCAACCGAATCGCCGAGGGCTTGAACGAGGTTCTGAACGGAACGAATGAAACGGAAGTCAATATTGCGCTGGAGACGATGGCTGGCAAGGGTACGGAAATGGGCCGCAGCTTCGAGGAAATCGCCGCCATCATCGACAAAGTACAGCATAACGAACGACTGACGATCTGCATGGATACCTGCCACATTCACGATGCCGGCTACGATATTGTAAATGATCTGGATGGCGTCCTTCACCAGTTTGATCAACTGGTCGGCTTGGATCGGATCGCGGTCGTGCACGTCAATGACAGCAAAAATCCGATCGGTGCGCGGAAAGACCGTCATACGCCGATCGGTACTGGATGGATCGGATTCGAAGCACTGAACCGCGTGGTGCATCATGAATTGCTGCAGGGGCGTCCATTTATTCTGGAGACGCCTTGGATTGGCAAAGAAGCCAAAACCCAGCGTCCGATGTATGAAGTAGAAATCGCTTTGCTTCGCGGCAGCATTACCGAGAGATTCGGAGAATCCTTCCTGTCGGAAATGGAGCTGCTCAGCAGCTTTTTCGCGAAACGGGATATTGAACAGCGGTCGTTCGTGCTGGACACCTGGACACTGCTTAAGGAAGATGCCAAAGCAAGAAAGGCAGATCCGCGGGAGCCGCTAGAGCGCCTATACGATTTAGTATTGGAAGCCAACCTGTTCCCGGATTACAGCGAGGAGCAAATCAACTTTAGATTGATTGGCTGGCTGGCGGCAAAGAATTTGTCCGTTACAGTATAGATACGAATGATAGTTATAATAGTTAGTAGGAGGACTTGAGAGAAAAGATGGATATACATGTTAAAACAGGCGCAAGACCTATCAAACCTTACGAGAATCACCGAGCGCGAATGTTGATTTCCTGCCCGGACGGGCCTGGTATCGTCGCAGCGGTGTCTGATTTCCTGCATCAGCATGGTGCGAACATTGTGCAATCGGATCAGTATACGATGAATCCCGAGGGCGGCATGTTTTTCATGCGGATCGAATTTGATCTGGAGCAATTGCATGACAACCTGGCGCAATTAAAGCAGGATTTCGCGGTCATTGCCGATAAATTCGACATGAAGTGGAATATTTACCCGCTGAATCGGAAGAAAAAGCTGGCTATTTTCGTATCGAAGGAAGACCACTGCCTTGTAGAACTGCTCTGGCAATGGCAAGCAGGCGATCTTGATGCAGAGATTTCCATGGTCATCAGCAATCATCCCGACAATAAAGAATACGTCGAGTCGTTCGGTATTCCTTTCTATCATATTCCGGTTACGCCGGATACGAAAAGAGAGGCCGAGCAGAAGCAGCTGGAACTGGTTAATGGAAAGGTAGATTTGATCGTGCTGGCCAGATACATGCAAATCTTGTCACCGGCTCTGATTGAGCCTTACCGGAACCGCATCATTAATATTCATCACTCTTTCCTGCCGGCCTTCGTAGGGGGCAAGCCTTATGCCCAGGCTTATGATCGCGGCGTAAAAATCATTGGTGCAACCGCCCATTACGTGACCGAAGAGCTGGATGGCGGTCCGATTATTGAGCAGGACGTTCAGCGCGTCAGCCACCGTGATGACGTCGGGGAGCTGAAACGGATCGGCCGAACGATCGAGAGAGTCGTATTGGCCCGGGCCGTGAAATGGCATATCGAGGATCGCATTCTCGTGCATCAGAACAAAACCGTCGTATTCAGCTAATTATAGAGTAAATTTATTAATCTACCTCGAACAACTAGAAAGCCGTCACAGTTGGCGTACATGTCATACTGGACGGCTTTAGCTTTACGTTTTTCGAGGTTATTTTGTAAGGTTTTGCCTTTATATGCAGAAAAATCAGATGCTGAAATGTAAACATTTTATGCGCTTGAAACGTCCTAATGTATAGGGTCATTTTGATGATGAGAGGAGAGAATCATTTGTTCTTACATAACAATAAGAGGTTATCCTTTGCGATGCAGTGGCTGGTAATCGCCATATTAGCGCTTCTGCCAGGGGTCGTTCAGCCTCAAGCTGCCAGCGCGGCGGAGCCGTCGATCAGCATAAAGAAGGAAATCGGCTACGATGGAAATTACAAAATGGGAGAATGGACACCGCTTAAAATTACACTGACCAGTGACACGGATCTATCGGGTGATCTCGTTGTCCAGGCGGAATATCCATATAACTCCAGTCAGGCTTCCTATGTCCAAAGAGTGGACTTGCCAGCGGGCACTCCAAAGGAAATCACCTTCGGCATCCTGGGACATTCCTATAACAAAAACAACAACTCGATCCGATTCTATAAAGATTCGGTGGAGTCGGGGAAATATATCCCATTTGCAGCCTCCGACGCATACTTGAATACTAGCGGAAACAATGGAACCTTGATCGGCGTCCTGGCTTCCGACCCGGACAGTATGAACTTTCTGAACGTGCTGAACGGCAAGGGCAAGAATTTGCAGGTTATCCCGCTTAGGTCGGAGCAATTACCGGAAGACAGCATTCTGCTGGAAGGGCTGGATATGCTCGTCATCAATAATTACACGACTGGCAATTTGGGCAACGCACGGGCGGACGCGATTAAAGCCTGGGTAAAAGAGGGCGGAACTCTTGTTCTTGCCGGAGGCGCAGGCTACGCCAAAACGATCCAGGGGCTGGAGGAATTGTCGCCTGTAGACTATTCCGGCCATGACGACGTTACGTCGTTGAAGGAACTGGAGAAAGCGACAGGCAAATCCCTGTCCTTGGATGGAGCTTTTCCGATTTCGGCCGGTAAGCTCAAAGACGGTGCACGAATGATCTATCAAGGAGAACAGCCGTTGTTTGCCTCCTGGGACGTAAGCAAGGGTACGGTTATTTATGCCGCCTATGATATTTCTATGGAGCCTTTGCAATCCTGGTCAGGTCATGCCGATGTATGGAATACGGTGCTTCAGCAGCACATGTCCCTGGCCTCGAAAGGCATAGTCCAAAGAGGGGACTTCGCCCAACGAATCAATTATTTGCTGGATTATTTCCCAAGCCTTACGCTGCCGCCTTATTCTCTATTATTATGGCTGCTGCTGGGATATGCGGTTATCGTTGCCCCGGGGCTCTATTTCGTGCTGAAAAAGCTCGACAAGCGGGAATGGGCTTGGCTGTTGATCCCGGTTATTGCGGTGCTTGCCAGCGGTGGAATATATATGGCCGGAACGACCGGAAAAAGCACAATGCGTACGAATACGCTCAGTATTGTTGAACTGGATGGCACGGGCCATGCAAACCGCAGCACATCTACAGCACTATTTATCCCGCGCAGCGGCAATTACAAATTAAGCTTTCCTGCCGGGACGCATGTTACGGTGCAGCGTGAAGACGGGCTTATTTCGGGCGGACAGTCGGTTGCTTCAGATCGTCAGATGATTCGGAACGACGATAGCGCGACAGCTGTAAGTTTAAAAGGAATGACACATCGTTCTCTCGCCAAATTAACGACCGCGCAGGTTGAAAGTCGGCAGTTCGGTCAGGTGGAAATGAATATTGCCTTTGATGATCAAGGCGTTCCCCAAGGGACGGTTACGAATAAAACCTCCGTAGACTTAACAGATACAGCGATCCTACTGAATGATAAATTATACTTGCTTGGCGATATTGCCAAAAACCAATCGGCGACGATCACCTCATCTCCGATTCCTATAAGCTACAATGATTACGGCTATCATATATTTCCGACGATTGGAAATCGCCAGGAGGATATGAAGCAGGAACGAGCCAGAGGATTAGTCAACAGTTATTTCAGCCAGAACAATATGACACACAACTATGCGTTTATCGGCTGGAGCAAGGATAAGCTGCTCGATTATGAGGTGAACGGTAAAAATGTGACGGATGATCCGCTGAATATGTGGGTTCAGCGGATTAAACCGGAGCTCCAAGAAAATGGACAATGGAGTGCGCCTTACGGGTATATCACCCCTTCGATCAGTAAGACAACATCTTCAGAGTGGGGATATGAGTCCTCCCGAAGTGTGCATATGTCTGCAGGTGAAATGGAGCTTGAATACATTTTGCCTAGCCATGTTGAGTATTCCGAGCTGACGATGCGTCAGAGCAATCGCGGGAATGGGATCACCTTATCCGTATGGAATGCGGTCAAGGAAGAGCTTGAGCCTGTTCAATGGAATCAGGGTACGGCCGAACTGCCTCAGCCAATTGATCAATACTTGATCGGCGGGACGACGCTGCGGGTTGTCATCACTACGCAGGATTGGAACGGATTCGACCTGCCGGAAATTGCTGTAAAGGGGAGTAGCAGCCGATGATAGAAATACGTAATCTGACTAAAACCTACGGGAGCTTTGAGGCTCTGAAGTCGGTCAATATTTCCATTTCAAAAGGGACAGTATTCGGCTTTGTCGGGCCGAATGGAGCCGGGAAGTCAACAACGATGTCCATTCTGGCAACATTGCTGCTGCCATCCTCAGGGACGGCAACGGTAGGCGGCTTTGAGGTGACCGAGCAGCCGCATGAGGTGCGGAAGAGAATAGGGTATATGCCGGATTTCTTTGGTGTCTATGATCAATTTAGGACGACGGAGTACCTGCATTTCTACGGAGCCAGCTATGGCATTCCGCGTCCTGAGCGGGAGAAGCTTATTCCGCAGCTGCTTGACTTGGTCAATTTAACAGACAAGCAGGATGCGTACGTGGACAGCTTGTCACGCGGCATGAAGCAGCGGCTGTGCCTGGCCCGCTGCCTGGTGCACGATCCGGACGTGCTCATTCTGGATGAGCCTGCGTCAGGCCTTGATCCCCGAGCCCGGATCGAAATGAGAGAAATTTTGAAAGAGCTGAAGCTTATGGGCAAGACGATCATCATCTCCTCGCATATTTTGCCCGAGCTGGCTGAAATGGTGGATGAGATCGGTGTTATTGAGCACGGGGAGATGGTTGCTCAAGGCAAAGTAGCTGATATCCAAAATCGCTTGCGCGTCAAGCGAGTACTCCATATTCGCGTGATGGAGCGCGGGGATGAACTTGCCGCCATGCTGCGCGATGAGCTCCATGTCACTCAAGTATTGAGCGATTCCACGGGCGTTCATGTTCATTTTGGCGGCGGAGATGCAGAGCAAGCTCAGTTGTTGAATAAAGTTATTGGTGCAGGATACGGGGTTGTATCCTTCCATGAAGCACAGACCAATCTCGAGGATGTATTCCTGGAGATTACGAAGGGAGGCGCGGCGGATGAATTGGCGTAGGAAATTAATCAATCCTGTGATGGATAAAGAGTTTAGGCTGCGTATGCGCTCTTCCCGTTCTGCTATAACGGTATTTATTTATGTACTGGTCATGGGACTTTTGGCGATGGGAATTATTTATGTCATGATGAGCAGCGGTGCCGGTTCTTCGGGGCGGATTGATCCGAGCACAAGCCGGGTGATGTTCTACGCGCTCAGTATTGCCCAGCTTGTTCTTATCGCATTCATGACGCCCGCGCTGACGGCAGGGGTCATCAGCGGAGAAAGGGAGAAGCAGACCTTGAACATGCTGCTGACAACCCAGCAAAGCTCGTCGACGATTATATTGAGCAAGCTGGTATCTTCGTTAAGCTTTATGACGCTAGTCATTTTGGCGACGCTGCCTGTGTACAGCATAGCTTTTCTTTATGGGGGGGTAGCTCCGAAGCAGCTTATATCCGTATTTTTGTTTTATTTATTCATCATGCTGCTGCTCGGCTCGCTAGGTGTTTTGTTCTCCACGTTGTTCAAGCGAACGATGGTGGCGGTGATTATGACCTATGGCGTAGGGCTTGTTATTTTTCTCGTTACCGGCATTGTTTATTTGTTTGCCATGGGAGTTGTTCAAGCTAATTATTATGTTTCGGGGACGACTACAGTTCCGGATCACTCCTGGATCGGCTTCATTCTCGGGCTGAATCCTGCGGGGGCATTGATCAGCATTTTTGAGCCTTCGTTTTCGGATACCGTTTTTCTAACGCGCTGGAGCGGTCAGCAGAAGGGTGCGCCGATTCAGCTTTGGCAGCAATTTTTGCTGGTTTATAGTGTAGTCATTGTATTGGTGCTGTGGCTTGCCATCCGTTATATCCGACCGGTCAAACGAGGCCGGGGGAAGAAGCGTCTCCAGGCAGGCTGGGAAGCGCAGGAAAGCGAGCAGACGGAAAAATAATTTTTGATAAAAATAGGTTCGTAGCTGGATTTATGGGGGGAGGCCGGCAGCGTGAAGGAAATATATGAGCAGCTCAACATAGTGCGCCGTCGTATGCAGTGGCTCAAAGCGTGGAAAGGAGCCCGCTATGGACTAGTCATTGGATTGGGAGCCGCTTTATTATGGCTGGCTGTCGGTCGCCTGTGGCCGATCGAGGGCTTGCTGTGGCAGGGAGCGGGCTTAATCGTTTTGTGTGTGTTGTCTGGTTTGTTATGGGGATTTTTCGCCAGACGTGTCTCTTTGCTGGACGCGGCTCGTACGATGGATCGTCAGGCGTCCAGAGAAGAGCGGCGGGACGACATGGCGACAGCGCTGTCGTTCAGCGAATCGGATGCGGTCGCGGCGAAATGGCAGCGTGCTCAGGCTGCTACATACGGCTCAGCCTACCTGCGAGAGATCAAGCGACGGCTCCCCTTTACGATTCGTCGTAAATTTTGGGTAACCGGCGCCTGCTTGTTGGCAGCCTTAGTCCTATTGGCTATGCTTCCGAATCCGATGCAGCAGGAGCTTGCCAAGCGCAAGGAGCAAAGGGAGTGGGTAAACGCCCAAAAGGAGGAGACGGAGGAAAGAGTCAAGGAGCTGGAGACGCGTAAGCTGGAGCCGATAGCGCATGATGCCTTGAGCCGGGAGATGGCTGAACTGAGACGTGCGCTGGAGTTAAGCAAAGAACCGGAAGAAGCGCTGGATAGCGTGGAGAATACGATGAAAAGCTTGAAGGAAATGTCCGACAAAATAGAGCTAAAGCAGCAGGAAATAGAGAAATGGCTGGATCAGTGGAAGATCAATCCGCTTTCCCAGGGCTTGGCTGAGGCGCTGAAGCAGCAAAATCCACAGACATTGAGCGAGAAAATGGAGGAAATGCGCCAGAAAGCCTCCTCAATGTCCAAGGAAGAGCGCAAGCAGCTTGCTGAGGATTTGCGAAAAGTGGCAGAGGCCGCTCCATTAAACGACGAGAAGGCCCAGCGTCTGGCCGAAGCGTTAAAGAAAGCTGCCGAGGCGCTTGAAAAGGGAAATGCTGAAGAAATTGAGCAAGCTTTGGAGCTTCTGAATCAAGCGATACAAGAGGGCATGGCCGGCTTGAATTCCGATCTGGATCAGGCCGAGGCTGCAGCTGCATTGGCCGCCGCACTAGCCAAGCAAGGGATGGAGCTGGCGGAACAAATGGCCGCCTCCGGGCTGGCGGTATCCGATACTTGGAGTATGGGCGGTGTCGCTGACAATCTAGCCTCTGGCTATCCACTTAGCAGCGGGGAGCCGGGAACCGGAGATTCCGGTGAAGATGGAGGCAGCCAAGGTCAGGGTCAAGGCTCCGGCCAAGGGAGCGGCGAAGGTCAAGGCTCCGCATCAGGCAGCGGGAACGGAAGTGGCATAGGAAACGGCGGCCAAGGATTTGGTAGCGGCCAAGGGAATGGCACCGGCCAGGGCGCAGGGCTCGGAAGCGGCGGACGGGAGCTCGTTACGACGCCCCGCGATCTGCAGGGCAGTGGAAATGTAGAGCGGGATGGCGGCGAAATTCACGGTGGCGGCGGGGATGTGCAGAAGGGCGGGAAATCGCCTGTTTTTGACGGAGTTAGCCGACCTTATGATGAAGTGTATAGCGATTATGCCGCCGAAGCCAAACGCTCTTTGGAGCGAAGCGAGCTGCCGCAGAGCATGCAAAGCTTAGTAGAGAGCTATTTTACGGAAATCGATCCGGGATATTGAGGATGAAGGAGAAGGGGGACATATGATGTTGGAAGCAAATGCCCAGGTAGAATCTTGGAAAAATACGATATCAAACGTACGGGAACAGATCGGAAAAGTCATCGTGGGCCAGGAGGAGATCGTCGAGCAGCTGCTCTGGTGCGTATTTGCCGGAGGGCATGCCCTGCTGGAGGGCATCCCGGGGCTCGGCAAGACGATGCTCGTCCGGACGATTGCCGACACGCTTGATCTGTCTTTCTCGCGAATTCAGTTCACACCCGATCTGATGCCGAGCGATATAACCGGAACGAATGTCATTCGCTTCGGGCCCCAGGGCAGTACGGAAACCGTTTTTCAGCCGGGGCCAGTATTCAGCAGCATTGTGCTGGCGGACGAAATTAACCGCGCTACGCCGAAAACACAGAGCGCTATGCTCGAGGCGATGCAGGAACAGACGGTAACCGTTGGCGGGGAGACACACAAACTGCCGCAGCCCTTTTTTGTCCTTGCGACGCAAAATCCGTTGGAGAATGAAGGGACGTATCCTTTGCCGGAGGCGCAGCTTGACCGATTTTTGCTAAAAATTCATGTTAGTTATCCGTCCCCCGATGAGCTGAAGGAAATCGTCCGCCGGACGACCTCCGGCAGCCTGCCGACGGCAGATAAGCTGGCCTCAGCGGCTGAGTTATTGGAAATCAGGCAGGCCGCCAAGGAGGTTCTGCTTGCGGATGATGTTTTGGACTACGGAGTTCGGCTGCTTATGATGACTCATCCCGAGGAAGCCCTCGCTCCGGACTCCGTCCGCAAATATTTGCGGTTTGGATCGGGACCGCGCGGCATCCAATCGATCGTATCTGTGGCTAAGGTAAGAGCGATTTCCAAGGGAAGGATGCATGTATCCACCGGGGATATTGCGGCGGTAGCTGTTCCTGCGCTGCGCCATCGATTGTTCCTGAATTTTGAGGGCCAAGCGCTAGGCATCTCCACAGATTTGCTGATTGAGGATATTCTGGCGGCGCTGGAGGGGACGAGAAGATGACCGAACCTCTCCTTCCGCCGTCGCTTCTTCCCCGTCTGGAAAGGCTGTCGATTGCATCCAAACGGCGGGTTCGCGGAACGATGCAGGGGAAGAGGCGCTCGGGCCGCTTCGGTTCATCGCTGGAATTTGCCGATTATCGGGAGTACGCGCCGGGCGACGATATTCGCCGCTTCGATTGGGGCGTATATTCTCGGACGGGAAGACCCTTCGTGCGTCAATATTGGGATGAACAGGAGCTCCAGGTGAGCCTGTATGTGGATGTCTCCGCTTCGATGGATTTCGAGGGCAATGAGGCATCAGGCAGAACAGAGGAACGGCTGCCGGCCTGGAATAAACTGAATTATGCGAAGCAGCTTGCGGCTTCCGTAGGGTACATGGCACTGGCGTCATATGACCGTGTGCAGGCGACTTTATTCAGCTCTGAGCTGGAGGGGCAGCTGCCGCCTGTGAGGGGAAAGGCTTCGGCAGCCAGATTGTTTTCATTTCTGCAGTCGGCGGAGCCGAGCGGTCTGGGCAACCTGGCGCAGGCGCTGCGACGGCCCCAAGCCCTTCCGAAGCAGCCGGGGATGGCGTGGATATTTTCTGATTTTTGGCTGGATGGAGGAATGGATGATCTGACGGAAACATTGTCCTATTTGCTTGCTGCCGGCCAGGAAATTGTGCTCGTGCATATATTGTCGCCGGAGGAAATATCACCAGCCTTGAGCGGGGATCTGCGGCTCGTGGACAGTGAGCTCGGCACGGGCAAAGAAATCGCCTTAACCGGGAAAGTGCTGGATGCGTACAGGCGCAGCCTGCAGGCTTATCAAGCGGAAATTGCACGCTTTTGCAGTGAACGGGCGATTTATTATGTTCAGACAACCACAGATCTCCCGCTGGAAACGGGAATCTTTGAGACGCTCCGCGGAGCCGGAGTTCTTGGTTAAGATAGCATCTATACTTGCGGCCTGTTTATCGAAGGAGCTGCATGCGGTATATAGGCGATCGTGTTATAGCAACAAGAAGGGGGTGAAATGATGGGGATTTCCTCTTGGGCCGGATTGTGGTTCGCTTTAACGATTCCGGTGATCTTGCTGATGTATCTGTTTAAGCGGAAGTATGTAGATACGCTGGTGCCCAGCCATTTGCTGTGGAATCGCGTACTTCGCAATATCGAGGCCAATCGTCCTTGGCAGAAGCTGCAAAATCGGCTGCTGCTGTGGCTGCAGCTGCTGGCAGCTGCCCTGCTTACATTTGCGCTGATGATGCCATTCCTGTGGATTCAAGGAGGTCTGGCAGGGCATACCGTCATCGTCGTCGATACGTCGGCAAGCATGAGCGCAGCTTGGAACGACGAACCCGGGAAGGAGACTCTTTCATCCCATACCGCGATGGACGAGCTTAAGCTGCAAGTCAGCAAATACATCGAATCGATGGGAGCGGACGGCGAGGTTACTCTCTTGAAGCTAGGAGCGGAGCCGCAAGTGCTGCTTACTCGGGAACAGGATCAGAAGGTGATCCGGGAGCAGGTAGACAAGCTGGCGGTAGAGTATGGCAAAGCTGCTTACCGGGAAACGATGTCCCTTGCTGCGGCATTGACGAGGGATGATCCTGAAGCGAGGGTGGTTATTTTTACGGATGAGCAGTGGAGTGAGCTTGCCGACGATATTTCGTTTACCGCTCCGGTAGAGGTGGTGTCTCTGCGGGGGGAAGCGGCCAATAATGCTGCCGTGGAACAGTTCGGTGTAAAGAGCGACGGGGATAATGGCACAGGAGTGGCGGTCATTCGAAATTACGGTGAAAGTCCTTTCGAGGCTGCTTTGGAATTATTCGGAGATGGCAAGCTGCTGGCTTCGGAGGCTGTAGATGTGGCTGGCGGCCAGGCCGTAACTGTTAACTTCGACGAGCTTCCTGCAGCGGATATTTATAAGTTAAAGCTCGGACCGAGCGATGACTACGCGCCGGATAATGAGGCTTTTGCTTTCCGCGAAAAGGGCGGTGCTCCTAACGTGCTGCTTATTTCTCAGGGCAACCTGTTTCTAGAGAAAGCGCTCCAGCTGTCGGGGGCGCGCGTAACCCGCATGGAGCCTTTACCAAGTGCCGACTCAAACGCAGCGGGCGAGCAGGCTGCAAAGGCTCCGGCCATACCCAAAGAAAAACCGGATATGCTCATTATGGACGGCTCGCCCCCGGCATACATGGAAACCGGGGAGTGGGCCAGGCTCGTAAGAGAGACGCCATCATGGACATTCGGCGGGGAGGGTGAAAGCCTTCAGCCCTCGAACGGCAACACAATGATATCCAACCACCCGGTTACCCGCTATATATCGCTGAATGATCCGCCAACGGGAACTCTTCTGTCGCAGGAAATTCCAGCATGGGGGAAACCGCTCATCGAAATCGGCTCTACAACGGCGGCTTATGCGGGAACAGAGGGTGGGGTCAATCGGCTGGTATTTCTATTTTCATTAAGCGATGGCGATTTGCCGCTGCGACCGGAGTTTCCGGTTATGGTCAATAATGCGGTTCAATGGCTGCAGGCGGGCCGGACGACAGGGCTGGGCCGCATGGTTGCGGGATCGGCACTGGAGATTCCTGTAACCGTAGAGGCAGCCGAGGCTTCCTGGATTGCGGCGGATGGTTTTGCACTGGAGACGGGAGCCGCTTCGATTCCCGCGATGACCAAGGATCAAAATCCAGCAGCAGCGCAGACAGTGCCGCTGATTCCTGGTTTATGGCGATTTGAGATGAAAGGAGCGGACGGGAGTACGCTGCCCGGCTACAATCTGGAGGTGACCGCCCATCCGTCCGAATCCGTGATCGGGCAGGCGAAGCCGCTTGTATTTAAGGGCGGCGCGTCAGCAGAAGGTGCGTCCTTGGGAGGAGCCGATGGACAGGGTTCGGAGGGCATCCAGCCTGGCCAAGGCGACTCCAGTAAAGCTTCAAGCCATTCCGCCCCGGAATCAAAATCCAAGCACTCCCTTACGTATTTGGCGGTGCTGTTGGCTTTGATCGTGATTATCGCAGAATGGGGGGTGTACCAGCGTGGGCGTTCAATTTAATCATCCGTGGGTTTTACTGCTGCTGATTCTGGTTGCTGCTGGTGCATTCTATGCCTATCGCTCGGACTTTCGCTTAATTGGCGGCAGAAAGAAATGGGCCGTAGGCCTGCGGGTAACGATCATTACTTTGCTCATATTGGCGCTTGCCGGTTTTCAGACCTTCACACTGGTTAAGAATAAGGAAGTCGTGTTTCTCCTCGACCGTTCCGCGAGTATGGAGGACGCTGAAGCTGCCTTGGCCTGGGCAGCTCAGGCATCCAGCGGCAAAGGGGATCAGGATAGCGCAGCCATTGTCTCGGCGGGGCTTGATGCTGTCATTGAGAAGAATCTGGATCCCTTTCCGCTGTCAACGAGTGGCGCCCGGGCCGAAGTGAATGCGAGCTTTACTCACTTGGAAAAGGGACTTCAGCTTGCAGGCAGCTTATTTGGCGGTCAAGGAAATCAGCGGATCGTTGTAATTTCGGACGGGGAGGAAAATGTAGGCGATGCGCTCTCCGCAGCAAAAATGCTGAAGGAGAGAGGCATCAGCGTGGATGTACTGCAGGCACCGGCAAAAGAGCAGAAGGATGTCGCCGTCGAGTCGCTGCAAATTCCGGAAAAGCTGTATAGAGCGGAGTCCTTTACGTTCGAGGTATCGATTCGCAGTACTTTTTCGGGCACCGGCGAGCTTCGTTTATATGAGGATAATCAGGAAATCGGCCGCAAGACGGTTACGCTCGATCGGGGAGAGAATCGCTTCGCTTTGCAAGGCCTGGCTAGAGAACCCGGGCTCCATCGCTATAGAGCGGAAATATTTATGGACGGGGATGAGCAAGCGGCGAATAACGCGAACTATGCTTTTACCCGCGTTACTGGCAGTCCTAAGGTATTGATCGTGGAGGGGCAGCCAGGAACGTCTTCCAATCTGGAAAATGCGCTGAAATCCGGACTGATCCAATATTCGGTCATTGAACCTGGCATGCTCCCCACGGAGATGGCGAAGTACGCTGGTTATGACAGCATGATCTTTAATAATGTTTCCGGCGAGCAGGTCGGAGGCAAGCAGATGGAGTTGATCGAGCAGGCAGTACGTTCCTATGGCATCGGCTTTATGATGGTCGGCGGAGCAGAGAGCTTTGGCATGGGCGGTTATTTTAAAACGCCGATCGAGAAGCTGCTGCCTGTATCGATGGAGCTGCAGGGCAAGCGTGAAATACCATCCCTTGGACTCATTCTCGTCATTGACCGTTCGGGCAGCATGGAGGGAGACAATATCAGGCTGGCCAAGGAATCGGCTATGCGGACGGTGGAGATGCTGCGTTCCAAGGATACGGTTGGAGTGGTCGCCTTCGACGACAAGCCGTGGTGGGTGGTCGAACCGACAAGGCTGGGCGATCAGAAGGACGATGTCATTGCCAAGATCAGCAGTATTCCGAGCGCGGGCGGAACAAATATTTATCCGGCTGTGGCCGATGCGACAAATAAATTACTGGAAATTGAGGCTCAGCGTAAACATATCATCTTGCTGACGGACGGGCAGTCGGCGGTGAATTCAGGCTACGATGAGCTGCTGAATACGATGAAGGATAATCATATGACGATGTCTACCGTCGCGGTGGGCGACGGCGCGGACACGCAGCTGCTGGAATCGCTCGCACAGGGCGCCAAGGGGCGTTATTATTTTGTAAAAGATGCGACGACATTGCCGACAATATTCAGCCGGGAAGCGGCTATGATTGCCCGAACGTACATTGTGGACAAACCGTTCGTACCCGCGCTTGTTCAACCGGGGGATTGGCGGGAATCGTTGTCGGGCGGCTTGCCGACCATATACGGTTATGTGGCGACGTCGGCCAAGTCGACCGCGCAGACGGTGCTGGCGAGTCCCGAGCCTGATCCCCTCCTGGCCCGATGGCAGTACGGCTCTGGACGAACTGTAGCCTGGACGAGCGACTTGACGGGGAAATGGTCACGGGATTGGGTAAACTGGCCGGGGTTTCCGAACGCGTTCGCGGATATGGTGAAGTGGACTTTTCCGCAATTTTCGGCTTCCCCTTTTGAGGTGAACACGACGGTAAAGGGCAATGAGGTTTACTTTGAAGTTGCCGCCGCGGAAGGGACAGCTCCGCCGGAGGAGCTTGAGGCGATTGTTACGGGTGAGGATTTAAACGATGTTACTGTACCGTTAATACAGACATCTCCTGGCGTATATACCGGCGTGACGACAGTGCGTGATCCGGGTTCTTTCCTTATCCATTTGCAGGGCAAGCGCGATGACGAAATCGTCGGTGGCGGGGGAACTGGCACGGGCTTCGTGATACCCTATTCACCGGAGTATCGGATCGTGACGGAGGAGACCGGAGAGAAGCTCGGCAAGCTCGCCGCATTAACGGGCGGACGCGAGCTGACCTGGGAGGAGCCGAGCGAGGTGTTCGATTTCCCGGTGCAGCCGCATAAATCGCTGCGCAGCTGGGAGCGCGCGCTGCTCATCGCCGCGCTGCTGCTATGGCTCGCCGACATCGCCGTCAGGCGTCTGGCGCTGCCCTGGGGCCGCATGGCGGAGCGGCTGGCTGCCGCTGCCATGCCTTGGCGCCGCCGCGATCCGCGCGCGGCAGCTGCAGCCGGCGCCGCTCCTGCGGAAGCGGACGCCCGGCTGGCCCGGCTGGCCGCACGCAAAGCGCGCACGGCCAGCTTCTACGGCGCAGATGCCGGGGGCGAGACTGCCCCCGGAACGCCTGCGCCGAATTCGGCCCGTCCGCCTCTAGGCGGGACGGGCAGCGAGCCCGCGCGGCCTGAGCCGCCGCGGGCCAAGGCGGCGCCCCCGGCTTCACCTCCGCAGGAGGAAGCCGGAGGCGCGGGGCCCGGCGCGAGCGAGTCGCCGGGCACGGCCACGCTTGGCCGCCTGCTGGAGGCCAAGCGGCGTGGCCAGCGCTAGCCGCGGCATAAGCGCTGGCTGGCGATGGCTCTTGCATCCCCGATTTTCCCCGCCTAAAGAATAGATGCATAAAAAAGTCATCATCCAGGGCAGGGTATGACAAAAAGGGATATGGAAAGGTGCTTAACAACGTGTTACAATATATAAAGTCGAAATGATTTTTTCAAAGTGATTGTTTTGTAACTAGAATGTATTTCTTCATAACTAAGGAGGAAGCTAGAATGCCACTTTCAGACAACAAGGTCATCGAAAATCTGTCGATCACAACGATCCGTACTCTTGCTATAGATGCGATCGAGAAAGCTAAGTCGGGTCATCCGGGAATGCCGATGGGAGCAGCGCCGATGGGGTATCAGCTGTTTGCCAAAACAATGACGCACAACCCAGATCAACCATCCTGGATCAACCGCGATCGTTTCGTATTGTCCGCCGGACACGGTTCCATGCTGCTGTACAGCCTGCTGCACCTGAGCGGTTATGATCTTTCGCTTGACGATCTCAAGCAATTCCGTCAATGGGGCAGTAAGACACCGGGTCACCCTGAATTCGGACACACTGCAGGGGTAGACGCAACTACTGGGCCGCTGGGTCAAGGTATTGCAATGGCAGTGGGTATGGCTATGGCCGAAACTCAACTGGCGGCTACCTACAACAAAGGCGATTACAAAATTGTCGACCACTATACTTACGGAATCTGTGGTGACGGAGACCTGATGGAAGGCGTAGCTAGTGAAGCGGCTTCGCTCGCAGGCCATCTGAAGCTGGGCAAGCTGATCTTCCTGTATGATTCCAATGACATTACGCTTGATGGTCAATTGAACCTTAGCTTCTCCGAGAATGTTAGACAGCGTTTTGATGCTTATGGCTGGCAAACGCTTCTTGTAGAAGACGGAAATGATTTGGATGCAATCGAAAAAGCTATTGCTGAAGCCAAAGCAGACACCGAGCGTCCTACTTTGATCGAAGTGAAGACTGTTATCGGTTACGGCAGCCCGAACAAACAGGGTAAAGGCGGATCTGGCGGAACTCACGGTTCTCCACTTGGTGCCGATGAAGCGAAGCTGACGAAAGAATATTATAAATGGGTATATGAAGAGGACTTCTATGTACCTGAAGAAGTGCGCGAGCACTTTGCAAAAGTGAAAGAAAGCGGTATTGCCGCAAATAAAGCCTGGGATGAGCAGTTTGCGAAATATAAAGCAGAATTCCCTGAGCTGGCAGCTCAATTCGAGCTTGCTATTGCTGGAGATCTTCCAGAGGGCTGGGACGCGGATCTTCCTAAGTACAGCGCAGAAGACAAGCCGCTATCTACACGCGTTGCTTCCGGTAATGCGTTGAATGGCTTGACTGGCGGCGTTCCGCAGCTTCTTGGCGGATCTGCTGACTTGGAGAGCTCGACCATGACTCACCTGAAAGGCTTGACGGTTTACACACCTGAGTCCCGCGATGGCCGCAACCTCTATTTCGGGGTTCGTGAGTTTGCTATGGCGGCTGCCATGAACGGTATTGCGCTTCACAGCGGTCTGAAAATCTTCGGCGGTACGTTTTTCGTCTTTACAGACTACTTGCGTCCGGCTGTGCGTCTGTCGGCGTTGATGGGACTTCCGGTTACTTATGTTCTGACGCATGACAGTATCGCTGTCGGTGAAGATGGACCTACGCATGAGCCGATTGAACAGCTTGCTTCTTTGCGCATTATTCCTAACTTGACGGTGATTCGTCCAGCTGACGGCAACGAGACTTCTGCCGCTTGGGCTTACGCTGTTGAAAATAAAGGGAATCCGGTAGCACTGGTGCTGACTCGCCAAAACCTGCCTGTGCTCGAAGGTACTGCCGAGAAGGCTCGTGAAGGCGTGAAGCGCGGCGGGTACGTTGTTTCCGATGCGAAGGACGGCAAAGCGGTAGCTCAGCTGATTGCATCCGGTTCTGAGGTGCAGTTGGCAGTTAGAGCGCAAGCAGCGCTTGCCGAAGAAGGCATTCATGTTCGCGTTGTCAGCTTGTCCAGCTGGGATCTGTTCGACAAACAGGATCAAGCCTACAAAGATTCTGTCATTCTTCCAGACGTTAAAGCACGCGTAGCTATTGAAATGGCGCATCCGTTCGGATGGGAGCGTTACGTTGGCGAGAAGGGCTCCATTATCGGCATTGACACGTTCGGCGCATCCGCTCCTGGCGATAAAGTTATCGCCGAGTACGGGTTCACGGTGGAGAACGTTGTGAAGCATGTTAAAGAGCAGTTGAAATAGGTTTGGGATAGCATGAAAAAGGCAGGCACCGCGCATATTGCAAGGGCCTGCCTTTTTGCCTCCTTGGCAAGTTACGAATACAACGAACCGTTGACGCCTGCTTTTTTTCGCACCTAATTGCAGCTAAGGTATGACGATGTCCCTTCCAACCGCTACAGCTTTTTGCCGCCGATGGTTTGGCCGATCCAGGCTTCGTAGAGTTTAACGACGGAGGAGAGATCCTCGTCGCCGTAGCCCTCGGTTTGACCTGCCTGGAACAGGCTTTTGGCCATGTTCAGCATCGGGGCCGGAATGCTGGCGCCGTCGGTCATCGAGGAGGCCAGCTTCAAATCCTTCAGCATGAGCGAGAGGGAGAATTGATTGGTGAAATCATGCTCGATGATTTTGCGTCCCTTCAGCTCGGCTTGCTTGCTGCCTGCGGAGCCATTCTGAACCAGCTCAAGGAAAAGGTCAGCTGGCAGCCCGGATTTGGCGGCGATGGCAAAGCCTTCGGCCAGAGCCAGATTGTTGATGCCGACGATTGTGTTGTGAGCCAGCTTGGCGACGGCCCCGCTGCCGCTGGGCCCCATGTGGAGTATTTTCTGGCCCATCGTTTCAAAAATGTCCCGCTGCTCGGCCAGCGCCTCGGCCGATCCGCCGACCATGAATACGAGCGTACCGGCATGAGCGGCCGGGGAGCTGCCGGTAACGGGCGCATCGAGGAACTGTCCGCTGAGCTGGGCAATGTCGCTTGCTAATTTTTGGACAAGCGCCGGAGAAATCGTGCTGCAGTCAATCACTGTGCTGCCGGGACGAACGCCCTGCAGAACGCCGTTATCGCCTTCATAAACAGCAGCAATCGAGGCATCGTCGCTGACCATTGTAATGACGGTGTCGGCCGCCAGCGCCGCTTCCTTTGGTGTGGCTGCCAGCGCCGCCCCCTGCTGAACAAGCGGCTGTGCCTTCTCTGCCGTACGATTGAACACGGTAACCTGATAGCCTTGTTTAAGCAAATTCGCGGCCATGGGAGCACCCATTGTTCCGAGACCGATAAATCCGATTTTTTTCACAACAATCACCTTCTATAAGGAATTGAACAGCATTTAATTATTTTATCACGACTATTGGAATACTGCATATTGTGCCTTGTCTTCACTGGGAATTTACAGTATCCTAGGTGTAAGTTAATTGTGGATAGGGCAGTGAGATAGAAACAATATTGTATAGACGGAGGAATGATTTACCATGTCTAAAAAAGTCACTTTTGATTACAGCAAAGCTCTGGAATTCGTAGGGCAGCACGAAATCGATTATTTGACGGAGCCGGTGCGTCTAGCTCATGAACAGTTACATAACGGCACTGGGGCAGGCTCGGATTATCTCGGTTGGATCAATCTGCCAACAGAATATGATAAAGAAGAATTCAGCCGCATCCAGAAGGCCGCTGCCGAAATCCAAAGCGATTCCGATGTATTGATCGTGATCGGAATCGGGGGTTCCTATCTTGGTGCCCGCGCAGCGATTGAATCGTTGTCACACTCTTTTTACAATTTGCTTCCGAAAGACAAGCGCAAAACTCCGGAAATTTATTTTGCCGGTAACAATATAAGCTCGACCTATGTAAATCATTTGCTTGACCTCATTGAAGGCAAGGACTTCTCGGTTAACGTCATTTCCAAATCAGGAACAACGACGGAGCCGGCGATTGCTTTCCGTATTTTCCGCGCTGCATTGGAGAAGAAGTATGGCAAGGAAGAAGCGCGCAAGCGCATTTACGCTACAACGGATCGCGAGAAGGGCGCTCTTAAGAAGCTTTCTACAGAAGAAGGCTATGAGACCTTTATTATTCCGGATGATGTAGGCGGACGTTATTCCGTGCTTACAGCTGTCGGTCTTCTGCCGATTGCTGCAGCGGGCATTAACATTGAGGAAATGATGCAGGGCGCTGCCGAGGCAGCCAAGGAATTCAGCAATCCTAATCTGGCCGAGAACGCCAGCTATCAATATGCAGCCGTCCGCAATGCCCTTTACCGCAAAGGCAAAGTGACTGAAATCCTCGTGAACTACGAGCCGTCCCTGCACTATGTATCCGAATGGTGGAAGCAGCTGTTCGGCGAGAGCGAAGGGAAAGACTATAAAGGGATTTACCCGGCATCGGTCGATTTCAGTACAGACCTTCACTCGATGGGACAGTTCATTCAGGAGGGGAACCGGAACATCTTTGAAACGGTCATTCAAGTGACGGAGGTGCCTAGCCATATTACGATCGAATCCGATCCTGCTGACCTGGACGGCTTGAACTTCCTAGCCGGCAAGACGCTGGATTTCGTGAACAAGAAGGCCTTCCAAGGCACGCTGCTTGCCCATACGGATGGACAAGTGCCGAACCTGATCGTTAACGTTCCGGATTTGACGCCGTACTCCTTCGGCTATCTCGTATACTTCTTTGAAAAAGCTTGTGGCATCAGCGGCTATTTGCTCGGAGTAAATCCGTTTGACCAGCCGGGTGTTGAAGCCTACAAGAAGAATATGTTCGCACTGCTCGGCAAGCCGGGCTTTGAGAAAGAAAAAGCAGAACTGGAAGCCAGATTGTCCGAATAAGGACAAGAGACTACATCGTTTAAGCCAGAAGATATCAGCGCCAGGGAAGCAGTTCACCGGATAATTCCCGGTTGAGCTGCTTCTTGGCACATTCTATAAGGATGATCAACTATGCTGGAACGTTACAAGACGGTTCGTGGAGCCGGAGAAAAAGAAATTGTCATCAAGAAATCGCGTTTTATCGGTCATATTAAGCCGGTCGAAAACGAGTCTGAAGCTATTGCATTTATTGAAGAGATTAAGAAGAAGCACTGGAACGCAACCCACAACTGTTCCGCCTATATGATTGGGGAACGGGACGAAATCCAGAAGCAATTGGATGACGGCGAACCAAGCGGGACGGCTGGCAAGCCGATTCTGGAAGTGATAAAGCAGCAGGGCCTCAAAAATGTAGCCATCGTCGTAACGCGATATTTCGGCGGAATTATGCTGGGGGCAGGCGGCTTGATCCGGGCTTACACGGACGGTGCGGTTGCAGCAACCGAGGCTGGAGAAGTGATTACTCGCGTACTCCATCGTGAAGTCTATGCCGAGCTCGATTATACTTGGCTGGGCAAGGTAGAGAATGAGCTCAGGAATCGGGAAATCCGCACGGGAGAGACTGCTTTTGCGGATACAGTTACATTGTTATGTCTGCCGCTGGATAGCGAAGGTGACGCCTTTAAGGATTGGTTGGTCGATTTAACCCAAGGACAAGTCGTGTTGAAGGAAGGTAACAAGGTTTACTTTATTGAAGGGGAATAATGCCTATGGCAAGAAGAGCAGTAGAGCAGGAGTTGTCGAGGGAAAGAATAATGGATGCGGCCAGACACTTGTTTATCACCAAGGGCTATCGAGGAATATCGATGAGAAGCATTGGACAGCATCTGGGATATAGTCACGGCTCTCTTTATTATCATTTTAAGGAGAAGGCGGAGCTGTTTTATGCCATCGTGGTGCAGGATTTCAATCATCTGATCCAGCTGTGCAACCAAGTCACGAAATCTCCACCGATGGACGGGCTGACGCATATTGAGCAGTTGATGCTGGAGTTCATCAAATTTGGCCTTGAGCATCCGCATCAATATGAAATTATGTTCATGCTTCGGGACGAAGAAATACTGGCCTATTGTCGCAGTGAGCAGGCGAAATGCTTTGATATTTTCGAATCGATCATCAGAAAATTTCTAAAGGAAGATAGACATCCTATGGAAAATAACCCGGCGTTTCCGCTTAGCATGTTTTTGGGCATACATGGGTTTATTTCATTCTACATTCAGGATCGGTTGACATTCGAAGAAATTATGCCTGCTGCCATTGCTCATGTGAAGATGTTGAGTCAGAGCAATTACCGTTTGACGTCATAGGACGTTTTTGTTTTCGGTTCTCACTTTACTCATTTACATTGTTATAGCTGTACTCCTTTATTACATTACTTTAATAACGTAACAGACTTCCAAAATGTAAATGCGATGGCTGTAAAATAGCAGGTGATCGAGTGACTCGACTCCTGCTATTTTTGTTGCCCTCATTCGCTATGGCGGTATTTTGGATGGTTCCAGGGATACACTTCATCCGCCGCAGGAGCACATCATGCTTGACTGTAAATAAAAGAAACAAACTTAATGGATTGACGGTAAAGGCAGGGTTTGGTAAAGTATTTTTATCTATATAATACCGAGTAATTTCATAAGAATAATATAAGAAGCAAGCGGGCAAGGCATTAACGAAAGGGTGTGGCCTAAAATGCATGTAGAAGTAAGGTATTTAGACAAACATTTTGGTAATTTTCATGCGGTAAAAGAGGTTAGCTTTGGAATCGAGAAAGGACAGCTCATCGGTTTGCTTGGGCCGAGCGGCGGGGGGAAGACTTCTATTTTGCGCATATTGGCAGGTCTGGAACAGCCCGATTCGGGAGAAATTCTGTTCCATGGACAGCGGGTTAATGGGCTTGCTCCACAAGAACGCGGGATTGGCTTCGTCTTTCAAAGCTACGCCTTGTTCAAGCATATGACGGTTTTTGATAATATAGCCTTTGGCCTACAGGTGAAGAAGGTATCGAAGGCCAAAATCAAGGAACGGGTCATGGAGCTCGTTGAGTTGACGGGGTTGAAAGGCTTTGAGCAGCGCTATCCGCATCAGCTGTCGGGAGGACAGCGTCAGCGTGTCGCTTTTGCCCGCGCATTGGCGCCGGAGCCGCAGCTTCTACTGCTGGATGAACCGTTTGCGGCCATTGATGCCAAGATTCGGCAGGAGCTTCGTTCCTGGCTTCGCGAGCTGATTGAGCGCGTCGGGATTACTTCTATTTTCGTCACGCATGACCAGGACGAGGCGATCGAAGTCGCGGATGAAATTATGATTATTAATCAGGGCCGCTTGGAGCAAAAGGGAACGCCTTGGGACATTTATAAAGAGCCGCATACGCCATTCGTAGCCTCATTTATCGGCCAATCTACGCTGGTGGAGAGGGCCTCCGACCTGAAAGGCTTTGAGAAGGAAGCGGAGGCTTCGGGGATCCGCGCCTTCATCCGTCCGGAATACATTGAGGTAGGAACGGAGCAGGAATTTATCCTGAAATCCGCTACGGCGCCGGGAGTTGTGAAGCATCTGCACTTCCGGGGAAGCGAATGGCTCGTAGAAGTGGAGGTCGGCGGGCACAAGCTAACGACGTTCCGCTCGCTGGAGAAGGAAACTCTTCACGCAGGACAAGAGGTTAGAGTGCTTGTGCATCGGGCATATTTGTTCAATGACGAGAAAAGCTGGATTGTGGAAAATCCACTGAAGGGCGATCCGTTAACCGTGATGATTTAAATCCTGTGCACATGCTATAATCATTTTATTCTACTGTGAATATTAATAATATGAACAACCGTCCGTGTTATAAGGGCGGTTGTTGTTGATTGGAGAAGCAGAGGGTGATGCAGTCAACATTATTTGAAAAAATAACCAGTAATAAAAATAGGATTCGCCAAGTAAGCCGCAGAAGGACTGTGGTATGATCGAATAGATCGTGTGGCACGGGCAGTGCTGCCAATGGGAGACTATATATTTTACAGCTTGCTGACTACGGGGTGAACTAAAGGATGGTTAGAAAGGCAGATCAACTGACGTTCTGGGGAACCGGAGACGCAATGGGCGTGCCCAGAGTATATTGCGAATGCGGGGTATGCCAGGAGGCGAGGCAACAGGGCATCAATCGGCGATATCGCTCGTCTGTGATGCTTGAGAGTGTAGACGGGACATTCCTTATCGATTGCGGCCCGGATTGGCGTGAAGCCATGGAGCGGAATGGCCTCCGCTTTGTAGAGCATATTCTGGTGACGCATGCGCATTTTGATCATATCGGCGGTTTGCCGGAATGGGCGGACTCCTGCCGCTGGTTAAATCGGCGGGGACAGCTGTATGCGCCGCAGGAAGTGATCGACATGATTTTGCGCCAATATCCCTGGCTGCCGGGTCAGCTTGATATGCATGCTGTGGATCAGGGCTTGCAATTGGCTGGATGGCATATCGAGGGCTGGAAAGTATTCCATGGCAAAAATGGCTTTTCCTACGCCTATCGTCTGACTAAGCAGGGTTATGCATGGGCCTATTGCTCGGATGCCATTGCGCTTCCCGAGGAACAAAAAGCGCCACTTCACGGATTGGATTTGCTCATTTTGGGAACGAGCTTCTACGAGGAGAAGGCGGAATTCTCGACCCGCTCCGTATATGATGTGAAGGAAGCGCTAGAGCTCCTTCAGGAGCTTCGGCCGAAGCGTTCGCTATTTACCCACATGTCCCACGATATCGATTTGCGCTGTGATTATGGACTGCCTGACAACGTCGGGTTAGCCGACATAGGAATGACCGTTCTGCTGAAGTAGCAGGACGGTTTTTTTACGGTGCCAGCACGGGATTCACACTATGGTGAAAGTCTAATTTTTTGGAGAATTGCGGTCGATGTTATTAAGAAGGGATTAGTTCTGTGGGGATATACCCTATTCGGCGAATATGTTACCATTAGGCCGAAGTGGAATACATAACTTGATTAAAAATCAATTTTAAATTGGAAGCGTTTACTTCGGGAAGCTTATTCCGTTATGTTTAATTTAAGATCGGGGTGTAGGGTATGAAAAGGTGGTTGGGAAAATCTCTTAAGCATAAATTATCGATACTCATTATCGTGGCTACACTAGTTCCCCTGCTGTTTCTTGGATTGTTCTCTTATAATATAGCAGCAGGTCTCACCGAGGAGAAGGCCAAGATATCAGGGATGAATACGCTGCGTCAACTGGAGGCTTATTTGGCTACGATGGTCAAAGATGTCGAGAATATGTCCTTATTTTTAATCGGTCACAATGGGGTGCAGAATTATTTGAAGTCGCCTGAGGGCGACTTTGTCCAGCAAACGTCGATCATTAATTTCTTGACGAATCTGGCCTTCTCCAAAGATTATATTGCGAACATCATTATTGAACCCTTAGGCGCCAAACCGCCTATTTCTCATAAATCAATAACTGGATCTGATTTTACGGACATTACCGAAGCCTACCCTAATTACTATGATGAGCAGCCTAAATGGTGGTCGGGTGTACACCAGCAATGGTCCTTTGATGGAGCGCGCAAGGTGATTACGCTCGCCAGGCCGATACGTAGTACAGATAAATACAAACTGATTGGCAAGGAGCAAATTAATCTCGATCAAGCTGTTATTGCCGAGCAAATCAGGCAGGCGGTTTTAGAGAAAAGCGGGTTTGTGCTGCTTCTCGATGAGCAGAATCGGATTCTTGCTGGCCCCCCTGAATGGGAGACCAATCTTCTACTCTCGGATTATTATCCCAACATAGGGCCATTCGATGGAGTGAGCGGGTTTATAGACTATGGGGAAGGGGCTGAGAAAAAAACCATTCTCTATAAAACCATGTCCAGTGGAAATTGGAAGCTGGTCGGGATCATTCCTTCTGAGGAATACCGTTCGCAAAACCGCTACTTTCTGACTTTAACGGCCGTAGCCGTCTCGGTTGCCATCCTGTTTGTTATCATTTTAGTAGTTTTTCTTATCCAGAAAATAACGAATCCGTTGTCCCAGCTGACTAACTTTCTCAAGCATAATAGTCCTGAGGAGCCTATGCCTGCCATTCCTGTGAAGTCCATAGATGAAGTCGGCCAGCTTATTGTCAGCTATAACAAGCTGAGCTCCCGCATTGTCAAACTAACGGATGAAGTCAAATGGAATGAGTCGCTCAAAAAAGAAGCGGATATGCACGCCCTGCAAATCCAGATGAATCCGCACTTTCTGTACAATACCCTATCCTCGATTCATTGGCTGGCTCTGATGAACCATGATGCCAAAATTGCGGAAATGGTAGGCTCATTGAGCGACTTTTTAAGGTTTAGCCTGAATAATGGTCAAGAATATTGCTCCATCGAGCAAGAAATCATCCATGTTAAAAATTATGTAAGCATTCAATCCATCCGGTATCCCGATAAATTCGCATTTCAGGTCAACGTAGATACGGCTATCCAGGAGCAGTTCACATTAAAGCTGCTGCTTCAGCCATTAGTCGAAAATGCTATGCTACACGGTATATTGAAGCGAGAAGGACAGGGCTGTATTACAATCTCAGCGGAGTGCGATGGGCAAGGCATTCATTTTACCGTTTTAGACGATGGCATCGGGATCGCGCCTGAGCGATTGAAGTGGCTTCGCGCTCAGTTGTCGGGGCATCCAGATCACAAGAAAGAGCAGTCCGCTAACGGCGGGTATGGGCTGCGCAACGTTCATAACCGGCTGGTGCTTCATTACGGCAAGGAAGCAGGGCTTCGTGTAGATAGTACAGAGGGTGAGGGAACTCGGGTCATGTTTACGATCCCTTGCATGGAGAGCGCAAGCAACTAACGAGGGTAAGGAGATGATGAGAATGAAAGTACTGATTGTTGACGATGAAGTGATCATTCGCACTGGATTAAGCAGCGTAATCAATTGGGAAGCTAGCGGATTTACGGTGCTGGAGCCGGCCGCCTCGGCTGAGGAGGCTCTATTGCGCATACCTGACGAACGCCCGGAGATTATCTTTACAGACATTCGGATGACTGGGAAAAGCGGACTGGAGATGGCTCATGAAGTCAAGCAGGCATACCCCAACACTGAAATGATCGTTATCTCCGGATTTGATGAATTTGTATATGCCCAGCAGGCTCTGCGGGAAGGAGTCAGTGATTATCTGCTCAAAACAAGCCGTCCCGATGAAATCATTCAAGCTGCCCTTCGGGCAAAAGGGCGCCTTGAACAGCGAAGACAGGCGGATGAACTGGGAAGAGCGAGGGAAGCTGTTGTGAACCGAAGCTTTCTAAGAGAACTCGTGACCTCAGCTTCCAGTCCGGATGAGCAAATGGCAGCGGAGCTATGGAACAGATATCCGCGTCTGCGAACGATAAAAGGTAAGCATCTGCTGCAGATCTGGGTGATCTCAGCGCAAGCTGGAGATCTCGCGGGAGTCAGCAATTCTGAGGTTCTGCATGGCAGGCTGAGTGAAATGTTAACAGGACTGCTGCCTTGCGAGTGGCTGCCATGGAATGAATCTTTACTTTTATTGGTAAAAATCGAAGCGGATCATCAAGGCTGGAATCCGGTAATGCGGGCGATTCAAAAAGCGGAGCAAGCGCTGCATTGCCGGACATTTGCCGCTTGCGGCCGGAGTATAGAGGATGTGCGCCAGATACGTGAAGCTGTCGACACAGCTTTAGAAGCGCATTCCTACGCCTGGCTGTTAAGCCATGAGCAGTTCATACGCTATGACGAGCTTGGTGAACGTAAAGGGCTGCGAATGGTCTGCACACAGGAAGAGGAAATTGCACTTTCCTCTTTGCTGCGGGCAGGCAGCAAGGAGGGCTTGCGGGCGGAGATCGAGAGGGTTTTAGAGCGGATCAAGCAGGATAGTCAGGCAACGCCGGGCTCTGTTCAGGCTTACCTGCATTCCTTGCTTATCGCGGGTTATCGTTGGCTGGAACGCGCCGCATCTTCCATCGGGTATTCCAGCCAACTGCCCCATGGGGAGGAAATAGATAAGGCAGCACTAGCGAGCAGGCCCGAACAGACGCTTATGGTTCATTTTGAATCGATGATGAAGCAGTACAGCTTGATGGTTTCGGGGGTAAGTCCAGTTCAGCGAGCCCTGGCCTACATTCATGATCACTTGGATCAAAGCCTCTCACTGAGCCAAGTAGCCAAGCATGTGCATATGAACCCAAACTATTTTAGCGAGGTATTCAAACGGGAGACCGGGCAGAACTATATTGAATTCGTGACGCAGGCCAAGCTGCGTAAAGCAATGGCTCTGTTAAGGGAGACGCCCGCTAAAATCAGTGAAGTGGCCAACCAGATTGGATATGAGGATATCAAGCATTTTAATCGTTTATTCAAAAAATTTACGGATCAAACCCCTTCGGAATATCGAAGCAAAAGCTGAATAAAGTCCCTCTATTAACTGAAATATGTCCCCTATGGGCCTGTTCCCCTTCTCTTTATACTTAAAAAAGAGCAGGTTCGAGCCGTCATCTTTTTGCTCACAAGGCATCTCTGCAGCTATACCCGCCTGAGAAAACGCAGCATCGCAAGCATATGCCCAGGTGCTGAAAGGTGACTGTTGAACTCGCGCTCAAGGAATTTATTTTACAGGATGGATCAGGTTGTTCATAGGTTCGTTCCGTATAACAAAGGGGGATTAACGGTGAAATCATTAAAAAAGATGAGTCTTTTGCTGCTGCTGATGACGATGCTTCTCGCAGCCTGTGGGGATAGCGGCAGTAACAAGGCTGGCGACGCCAGCAAGAAGAGCGAGAAAATAAAGCTGTCGGTTTGGCATAATTTTGCCGGAGATGACTTGCGGGCCAAAACGGTAAGAGGATTGATCGAGAAGTTTGCTCAGGAGCATCCTGAGGTGGAGCTCGATGCGCAAGCAATTCCGCCGGATGGCTACCGCCAACGCTTAAGCACGGTTGCAGCAGGGAATGAGCTTCCGGATTTATTTTTCGTCTATGCGGGAAGTCATTCTGCTGAATTATACAAGGCCGGATTATTGCAACCGATTACAGAAGTTGTTGACCAGAATCCCGAGTGGAAGGATAAGTTCCTGTCAGGCGCCTTTGATCCCTATACATTTGAGCCGGACGAGATTTACTCAGCTCCTATCGGAATGTCGGCAACCTCCATCCTTTATTACAACACAGCTCTGTTTGAGAAATATAACGTGAAGGTTCCAACGACATGGGATGAAATGATGACCGCTATTAACGTTTTTAACGAAAATAAAATAACGCCGATCGCTTTGGGGAATAAAGCACCCTGGGTGGCGCAGTCGACCATACTTGGTTCGCTCGCCGACCGTGTAACCGGAACTGAATGGTTTAAGAATGCTGCTGCCCAAAATGGCGCGAGTTTTACGGACCCTGAATTTATCGAGGCTTTGGGTTACTTTAAACAGCTAGTTGATCATAAGGCTTTCCAAGAGGGAGCCAACAGCATAGACAATACGCAGGCAGAGCAATATTTCATTCAAGGTAATGCGGCTATGATGATTAGCGGCGCCTGGAGTCTCACCAATTTGGCAGCCTCGGCGAGCGAGGAGCAGATGAAGGTCGTTGATGTTACCGTACTTCCAGCTATTCCGGGAGGCAAAGGAGAGGCGAATACGATTTCCGGCGGTGCCGGCGGCGGTCTCGCATTAAGCAAACGAACGGAAGGCGCAGCTAAAGAAGCAGCCCTCGAGCTCATTTATGCCGTTAGCGGCCCGGAAGCACAGAAGGCGATTGCAGAGAGTAATTCTATGGTGATGTACGATACGGAAATTGATGAATCCAAGGTAAGCTCGCTTTACTATAAAGCATTCAACTTGGTGAAGAAGACCAATATTACACCCGTCTATGATGCCTATTTATCTGCTGAAGCGGCGGAAGTGATCAACAACGGACTCCAGGAGATTATGGCAGGAGGTTCTCCAGAAAGTGTCGCGAAGAAGCTCCAAGAAGCACAGGCCAGGTCAGTCACCCCATAGTAGGGCTATCCCGAGTCGACATAAGGAGGTAGACTTCTCATGCCTACCGCTCTGCGGAGTAAAGGATTTATTGCACTAGCCCTGCTTCCTGCGCTGCTTCTGTTCGTGGTCTTTGTGATCGTCCCTATTTTTTGGTCCGCTTACTATGGACTATTCGAGTGGAAGGGAATCGGAGCATCCAAATTTATCGGTGCAGGCAACTATCGTGAAATTCTACAGGATCCTATTTTTTGGAGAGCGCTTAAAAATAACTTGATTCTGGTTATATCGGCGATCATAGGGCAGATTCCTATTGCACTTCTTCTAGCTTTGGTTCTGGTCAAGAATTCGTTCTTCTTCCGGTTTATCCGTTCGGCGGTATTTATGCCCATGGTGCTTTCGACGGTTGTAGTGGGGCTCATTTGGGGATATATCTACCATCCGCAGTTCGGATTGGTCAACACCATCCTAGAGGCTGTCGGGCTGGAGTCTTGGACCCGGGCTTGGCTTTCCGTGCCACATGTGAACATCTTCGCTATTACCATTCCGATTAACTGGAGCAATATCGGACCCTATATGCTTATCTTTATTGCAGCGCTGCAGAATATATCGCCGGAAATTTACGACGCGGCTCATATCGATGGAGCATACGGGAGAAAGAGGCTGTTCTACGTAACGCTGCCTATGATCTGGAGTACCGTGATCGTCACCATGGTACTCTGCATCTCGGGAAGCCTGAAGGCGTTCGATCATGTGATGGTGATGACGCAAGGAGGACCGGCGCAATCGACAGAACTGCTAGCGACCTATATGTATAACAATACGTTCCGTGTTTATCGTTATGGATACGGCTCTGCCGTGTCGACCATCATCATGATCATAAGCGCCTTATTGATCGGGATCAATTATATCCTGACTCGAAGGAAAGCGGGATAACGAGAAGGGGGAAGGAGAGTGGAGCTCAGAACGACCAGGGCCACGAAAATTGCCGTGGATTCCTCTGGCAGAAAGCTTATGGGAAAGGGATTAGCCGTATTCGGAAAATCGATATTGCTCGGATATGCCGTCCTTACGCTGTATCCCTTGTATTGGCTGTTTATCAGTGCTTTTAAGACCAATGAAGATTTTTTTAAGAACCCCTACTCCCTGCCGAATGTGTGGATGAAAGAGAACATTATCCGGGCGTGGGAGCTTGGAAATATGGGAAGGGCGATGCTGAATTCTACGTTTGTGACGTTAGCCGCCGTCATCCTTACTCTTATTCTTGGTCTTCTTGCAGGCTACGTGCTTTCACGATTTGAATTCCGTTTTAAGAAGACAGCCGTAGCGCTGTTCCTGGCGGGTCTGCTTATTCCGATTCATAGTACGCTTGTCCCTTTATTTCTTATGATGAAGCAGATAAACCTGTTAAATACTTACGGAGCGCTTATTTTACCTTATACGGCATTTGAGCTTCCACTAGCTGTCTTTTTAGCTATGGGCTATATGACCTCCATTCCGAAGGAAATTGAGGAAGCGGCCATGATCGACGGCAGCGGCTGGTGGGGAATCTTTGGCCGGGTGATTTTCCCGCTTTGTACTCCAATCATCGCTACTATTTCAATTTTAGCTTTTCTGCGGTTTTGGAATGACTTTTCTTTTGCCCTTGTATTCATTAACTCACAGGCGCTAAAGACCTTGCCCTTGAGTCTATCCTTATTCTCGGATGGCTTTGGTACGGATTATAGTCTGACGATGGGGGCCATGGCTATCGCCGTCATCCCTACGATTGTTGTGTACCTGATTCTGCAGGACCAAATTATGAAGGGCATGGTGGCAGGCTCGATTAAAGGTTAATAAGCAAGGGGCAGCCCATAAGCTGCCCCTTCTTTTATTCCATTTAAGCTTCCCGGTTAAAAATAAACTTGTCGATCACATGCTTGACGCCATCCCCATTGTTGCTCCGAGTCACATAATCGGCGATTTGCTTCAGCGCCGGGATCGCGTTGCCCATAGCGACGCCAAGTCCGGCGGCTTCGAGCATTTCATGATCATTCCAAGAATCCCCAATCGCAATCGTCTGCTCCAGACCGCAGCCGAAATGACGGGCGATAAACTTCAGCGCATGCCCCTTTGTTCCTTCGGCATGCATGAATTCAAGGAAGTTTGGCTTGGACTTAGTAACATGCACCGTCGGCCCGAGCAGCTTGCGAAGCACCGGGGCGATTTCGTCCAAATAATCCGGCTCGTCGATAATGAGCATTTTGGGCGTAGGCTGGGCTACCAGCTTGGCAAAATCCGGCTCGATAAAGTATTCCGTGTTGTTGAGAGAAGTGTAGTCGATCAGCTTTTGGTTCTCTTCTCGGGAATAGAGCTTATCATCGATATACGTTTGCAGATGCAAATCGTGCTCCACGCAATAATCGAAAAGCTTGCTGGCCGCGTCCAGAGGGAGATAGCGCTCGTACAGCACTTTTTCATCGAGCAGATTCTTCACGTAGGCGCCCTGGTATGTAATGATCGGTACGTTAAGACCGGTTTGGCGTGCAATCGCCTGGGCGGAGGAGTAGGCTCGCCCGGTGGCCAGCGTAACAACTACCCCCGCGGCAATAGCTTCTTCCAACGCTTGCTGCGTTGCCGGAGTAACCTCTTTGTCATCATTAATCAAGGTATCATCAATATCAATTGCAATAAGTTTGTACATCGTGTAGGTGTCTCCTCTTCTTGTTATGGTTGAAAGCAGTAATCACGAACTTAAGTAGCGCCCTCCGTAGGCAGAGAGGGGATACCGTCTTCCCTTGCTGCTTGATATGAAGGGTTCGAATGTCCGCCATCATTCATGTTTCCATGATCCGAGCTTTGGCCTGCCTTTAACTCGGCAAGAAGCATTCCGGTAAAAATAAAGCCGCAGCCCAGCAGCGCAGACCAGCCCAACCGCTCGCTGGCGAACAGCACGCCCGTAATCGCTGCGAATACTGGCTCCATCGCGTATATTACGGCAACCCGCGCTGGGCTCGTGTAATTTTGACAGACGGTCTGAATCCAAAAGGCAAAGGCGCTGGTTGGGCCGATGGAAACGAGAAGCGCCAGCAGCACCTCGGGACGCAGAAGCAGCTCCGTCGTTTGGGCGAAAGTTCCGGTATGCTCGGTCATTAGGGAGGCGGCCAGACTGAACAATCCGGTCACCCCAAGCTGAACCGTAGCTAGCAGCAGAGCCGGGTAACGGGGAGCATAGAGACCGGTAAAGCCGATATGCAGCGCAAAGGCGAAGGCGCAAAGCAGAATCAGGACGTCGCCGCGATTCAACAAAAAACTGCCGTTCGTGAACATTAACAGGTATAGCCCGGCAGCGGCCAGCAGGGCGCTGAGCCAGGTGAATACGGACAGCTTATGCCGGAACAGGACAACAGATAGAAACGGCACGAGTACGACGGACAAGCCGGTGATGAATCCGGCATTCGAAGTCGTCGTATAGAGCAAGCCGACCGTTTGGAAGCCATAGCCCGCGCACAGGAACAGTCCCAGCAGCACGCCATGGCCGAGCAAGCGCAGATTGAACCGGCGCCAATCCTTGCGGTAGAACAGCGTCGTAATCAGCGCCAGCAGCAGGGAGGCTCCAATGAAGCGAATCGCATTAAAGGCGAGCGGCGGGAGCGCCTGCACTGCATTTTGCACGATCAGGAAGGTGCAGCCCCACATCATAGCGACGGCAAGCAGGCTCAGGTCGGCGATGCGTGAACGCGGCATATTTATTTTTTTCACGAACGGCTACTCTTTCAGGAAGACCAGGCCCACGAAATCATCGAATTCCAGGTTGCCGAAATAATGCTTTACATCAATATCTGCCAGCACCATGCGTACAGCTTGTTCCTCGTGACGCACCCCGCGCAGCTTGTCCTCAATATCGGCAACATCGCCTACCCCGAAGAAATCACCGTAAATTTTAATGTCCTGAATATGCCCGTCTTTAATGTCCATACGCAGATCGATGATGCCGATCGGGAACTTTTTCGTATGCTTCACATTGGATTCCGGGGACAGACCGAAATTCCAGTCCCAGTTCTTGTAGCGTTCCTTGGAGATTTCGTGAATTTTGCTCCAATCGTCCTCGGTCAAATGATATTGCGGAACCTTGTCCGCATCCATGCCAAAAATATGCCGCAGCAGCTCGGCGCGGAACTCTTCAATCGTCATTTTTTGCTCTAAAAAGTCAATAATATTAGCTACCCGGCTGCGTACGGATTTGGTGCTCTTGGATTTGAATTTCTCCGGATTGGCATGCAGAGAAGCCGCGACATCGCTGAGATTCAGGTTGAACATGAGCGTGCCATGGCTGAACATGCGGCCGCGCGTGGAGAACTGGGCGTTGCCGGATATTTTCTGTTCACCGACCTGTAAATCGTTGCGTCCCGTCATCTCCGCATTCACCCCGAGAGATTGCAGCGCCTCAACGACCGGCTGCGTAAACTTGCGGAAGTTATGGAAGGATTGTCCGTCATCTTTTGTAATAAAGCTGAAATTCAAGTTGCCGAGATCGTGGTAGACCGCTCCGCCACCGGACAGACGGCGTACGACCTGAATGTTGTTCTCCTTGACGTAATCGAGATTGATTTCCTCAATCGTATTCTGATGCTTGCCGATAATGATCGACGGCGCATTAATGTAGAACAGCAAATAGCTGTCATCTTCGAGCGGAAGATGCTTCAGCGCGTACTCCTCAATGGCCAGATTGACCGAGGCATCGGTAATTCCCTGGTTATCAATAAACAGCATGACTCTTCCTCCATTACAGATCTATATTTTTAAAAGTAAATTTGAAATATCCTACCGTAATTATTGTAAACCAATTAAGACCGAAACCAAAGGAAAAAACGCGGCAGCAAGCATTTTACATTTAATGGGCAATCATGCGTTCAGCCGACATTGACGGAAGATAGGAATTCACCTCATAATGAGGGCATTGAACTTACGGGCGAAAGACAGCCAAGACATACTAATGGTTTATGGGAAAAGAGGAATGGCGATATGTTGGAAGTGTACGGACATGGAGGAGATGTAGAGTCGGCATCACAACGATACGGCCTTGAGCCGGGGCAATTCACCGACTTTAGCGCAAATATTAACCCGCTCGGGCCACCGCCGGGCATGCTGGAGGCGCTGCGGGCTGCGCTCCCTGAAATCATTCGTTACCCCGATCCGGGCCATCGGGCGCTGCTCTCCTTGCTGGCCGAGCGGCACGGGATACAGCAGGAGGCCGTTTGCATCGGCAATGGCGCGGCGGAAATCATGGCCCTCATCTTATTGGCGCTGGAACCCAATAAGGTTGGTGTCGTGCAGCCCTGCTTCTCGGAATATGAAACGCTGTCCCGGCAGTTTGGAGCAGAGGTTCACGCGGTTTACGGCACCGCAGAGCGGGACTACCGCGCCGAGCCCGAGCAAATTGTGCAGCTGATTGCTTCAAGCGACCTTGTGTTTCTTGGACAGCCGAACAACCCGAACGGGGTGCAGTATGACGTGGAACTATTGCGGCAGTTCGCGGAGGCTGCGGAGCAGCATAAGACTTATCTTGTATTGGATGAAGCTTTCATCGACTTCATTCCTGCGGAACGTCGCCAATCGCTGCTGCCCGAGCTGGAGCGGTATCCGCATGTCATCCTCGTTCGGTCGATGACGAAGTTCTATGCAATCCCCGGTCTGCGGCTCGGCTATGGCATCGCACATCCTCACATGGCTGCTGCGATGAGAAGCAAACAGGTGACGTGGAGCGTCAACATTTTGGCGCTGCGGGCAGGGGAGATCAGCCTACAGGCCGGGGAGGAATACGAAGCGGCGACAATCGCTATGATTGCCGCAGAGCGGGAGTATCTCCGGGCGGAGCTTGCACGCTTGGGCTGCGAGGTGACACCGGGGGAAGCGAACTACCTGCTGCTGAAGCTCCCGGAGCCGTGGATGGCCGGAAGCATGCAGGAGGCGCTTGGACGGCGCGGCGTGCTTGTGCGAAGCTGTGCGATGTACCCGGGACTTGAAGGGAGCCATATCCGCGTCGCGGTAAAGGATCGGGCAGCGAATGCCATCCTGATCCGGGAAATGGAGCGGGTGATTGGAGGCGGACAGGGATGACGACCCCTTTTTTACATGTTCAAAACAATCAAACCGGCAGAACTGATTTTAACGATCAGTTCGATCGAGGGGATCAATTTGATCTGAAGGAACAATCGGATCCCCATCATCGATTCGGTCAAACCGATCCAATCGGACAGGCGGCCTACCACGCGAAAATATGGCCTGGCTTGAAGCTGTATCGGAAGGAGCGGCATATTTTGCTGGAAGCGCCGGGCCCGATGGAAAGTTTGGGCAGCGCGGTATACGGCGGCGGAATGCATTCGCTGGAGCGATTCGTAAATATTTACGTGGATCGGTTCTATCGCTGCGATGACCCGGTGCAGGACATCCGCAAATTGCTTGGCGAATGGGGATACCCTGAGCAAGGAACGGCGGGGCTGTTGACGGCGGTGCAGCTGCAGCACGCGGCCGTCGCCGAGGAGCAGGGCAGCGATTTCGGCGTGCTGTGCTGCGCGACGGCGGGCGTGTCCAATGCGGCCCGGGCCGGAGTAAAGCGGACGACGTTCCCGGCCTCATGGACGCCGGGCACGATTAACATTATGCTCGTCGTCGACGGCAGAATGACCCCCGCGGCTATGGTGAACGCCGTCATCACCGCGACGGAGGCGAAGGCAGCCGCGCTGAGCGACCTCGGCGTGCGCGACGCCGAGAACGGCCTGACCGCAACCGGCACGACGACGGATGCGGTCATGCTGGGCGTCAGCCAGCGCGCCGAATGGCCGCTGCTGCACGCCTACGCGGGAACCGCGACCGACCTGGGCGGCGTTATTGGCCGCCTGGTGTACGACGCAGTTCGCGAATCTTTGGCCGCGGCCGGAGCGCCGAAATGACGGCCGCGTGGTGGGTGCTGCCGGTCGCGTACGCGCTCGACCGGCTGCTTGGCGATCCGCGCTGGCTTCCCCATCCCGTCGTCGGGATGGGGAAGGCGATCGCCGCGATCGAGGCGGCCATTCGCCGCCTGGTGAAGCCCCGCGCCTACCGGGCCGCTGGGCTGCTGCTGCCGCTGCTCGTCGCGGGCGGCAGCTTTGCCTTGACCTGGGCCGCGCTGCGGCTGTTGGCCCAGGTCAGCCCGTGGCTCGCTGCGCTGGCCGAGGCCGCGCTGATCGCCACGACCATCGCGGCCAAGGGGCTGCGCGATGCCGGTATGGAGGTGTGCGGCCATTTGCGCCGCGGGGATATGCCTGCCGCTCGGGGCGCGCTCGGCATGATCGTGGGGCGCGACACCGCACATCTCCAGGAGCCGGACGTGGTGCGCGGCGCGGTGGAGACGGTCGCCGAGAACATCGTCGACGCCGTCATTTCGCCGCTCTTCTTCGCGCTGCTGGGCGGCGCGCCGCTGGCGATGGCTTACCGGGCCGTCAATACCCTCGATTCGATGGTCGGCTACAAGAACGACAAATACATTCATCTCGGCTGGGCCTCGGCCCGGCTTGACGATATCGCCAACTATATTCCCGCGCGCTTGACGGCGCTGCTGCTAATCGCCGCAGCCTGGCTTCTTCGCTTCAATGCCAAAGGTGCGGCGGCCATGGTGCTGCGCGATGCTTCGTCCCATCCGAGCCCGAACAGCGGGTACCCGGAATCGGCCGTGGCCGGAGCGCTGGGGATTCGCCTGGGTGGCGAGAATTCGTATCATGGCGTCGTTTCTTTTCGCGCCTACATGGGGGATAAGACCCGGGAACTGCAGGCAGAGGATATTCCGAGGACGAGCCGAATGCTCTTTTTGGTATCAGATGTCTTTGTATTGCTTGGAACGGTGATAGGGCTGGTTTGGAGCGGCGGATTCAATGGAGGCTAATCGCTATCGCTTGACTGATGCTGAAATACGATTAAATCCTTAGAGCGCTTTGTTTAATGACCATATGATTTAGCAGCAGTTGGCGACATATTGAATTCCGGACGTTATATGAGTGCGGATCAGAAGGCGGGGGATCACGATTGGAGAAGCAAGAGGATCATGCGGCGGAGCTATGGCTTGTCCGTCATGGACGAACTCGCTGGAATTATGAACGGCGTTATCAAGGGCATTCGGATATCGCTCTATTAGACGAGGAAGCTGCAGGATTGGGCGATCTTCGGCAGGAGCTGAGAGGAATAGCTTTTTCGTCTATATATTGCAGTGACCTCCTGCGCTGCCGTCAGACGCTGGCAAGGGTTAGACCGGATCTTGTCACCGATGCGATTTATGATTCGCGTCTGCGGGAGATGAATTTCGGGCAGTGGGAAGGTCAAACCTACGAGATGCTGAAGGCGGATCCGCATTACCGTGCATGGATCGATGACCCGCAATCGTTTGCGCCTCCTAAGGGCGAAGCATGGGAGCATTTTCAGCAGCGGGTAAGCGAAATTTGTGAGGCATGGAAAAGTATCGCTGAGCGTCATGCTCATGCAAATGCTGGAGATAAGCAGCGAATTTTGGTCATCACCCATGGAGGTGTCATCTCGCTGATTTCCTCTTTGCTGCGTCCCGAGAAGGGATTTTGGGATACGCATATCGACGCTGGAAATATATTGAAGCTCAAGCTGGGGAGATAGACTAGGAATAAAGCTTAGATCGTTTAACATCAATAAAAGGAAGTGGTGGGCTTGTCAGTCATAACAGCTGAAACGTTCACGCCGCTTACGCTTAGTGTGCTGGATTTGGTGCCCTGTTTGCCGGGAAGTACGGATGAAGAGGCGCTGAGACAGGCGGCAGCTTTGGCGCAGCATGCGGAACGATGGGGGTATGAGCGTTATTGGACGGCTGAGCATCATGATATGCCTGGGCTGGCTTGTTCCTCGCCGGAGGTGCTGCTTGCTCATGTCGGGGCCAAAACAGAGCGGATCCGCCTCGGCTCCGGGGCTGTGCTGCTGCCGCATTACAGTCCGCTCAAAGTAGCGGAGTGGTTCCGGTTGCTGGCTGCTTTATACCCCGGCAGGGTGGATTTGGGCTTAGGACGCGCCCCCGGGGGAGATCCTCATGCGGTTATGGCTTTGAGCGGCAATTTTTTAGGGCGGGTCGCCGAGCTTCCGAAGACAATGGCCTCGCTGATGGAGCTGCTCCAGAACAATTATAAGTATGAGGGGCATGGTGTGACTGCCCGTCCGGAGCCGCAAATCGAACCGGTGGTATGGATGCTTGGGACGAACGTTAAAAGCGCTCAGTATGCGGCAAAATTTGGAACGGGCTATGTGTTCGGACGATTTATGAGTGAACGGGACGGGGTGGATGTGCTTGAGTCTTATCGGGCAGGCTTTACCCCCTCGCCTTTGCAGAATGATCCAAGGACAATTCTCGCCGTAAGCGTTGTTTGTGCAGCAGCGGAGACGGAAGCAGCGCACTGGGCGGAGACGCTGGATGAGACTGCAAAGCAAACAGGACGCAGTTTATTCCAAAGCATAACCGGGACACCGCGAAGCGTATATGAGCAGCTTAAGGAAATGC
This sequence comes from Paenibacillus lentus, assembly GCF_042714055.1. Lineage (GTDB taxonomy): Bacteria > Bacillota > Bacilli > Paenibacillales > Paenibacillaceae > Fontibacillus > Fontibacillus lentus_A. The sequence goes on along the minus strand of NZ_JBHGVC010000014.1, from coordinate 57,181 downwards.
AGCGTGAATACGGAAATGATGAGTTTCTGATCGTATGTCCCATCCCGGACTACACGGCAAGGCTGGAGTGTTACCGGCTGCTTGCCGAGGTGCTGAAGGAGCGGGAAGGTCAAAATGAATGACGTTATAGCTTTAGCATAATGTGCTGATATCAAGCTTTAAATCTGGGACAAGATATTGCTTTGACGGTACAGCGTGATGCGGTGACCGATCGCCGTCGTGCAGCGCAATACTGTGCACTGGGGCTGCGCGGGGTGAAGAACAAATAATTGCACCATACGTAGGGGCTGCCTTGTTTACAGTACGGTAAAGCGTGGTCGGCTGTGTTTGCGCCGCGCGAGCTCCCGGTGCGGCAAATAGCGTCTCATGGCGGGTGCCAAGACCGCTGAAGATGAAGGGGAGGCGTGGATCAGAATGTGTGAGGAAGGCACCGGTCGATATATTTATACCTATGCTTGTCATGATAATGAGCGGCGGCTATGTGAAATGGAGCTTGAGGCTTTGTTTGGGCAGCGGCCGGGAAGCGTTGGGTATCTGGAAACGGAAAGACGGATTGATCCGAGCCGCAGTCCGTATATTTCATATCGATTGGACATATTATTTAGAGGAGAAAGCTTGGAAAGCATAGTCTCGCAAGCCGCTGGTCTTCGTTTGAATGACAGAACCTTTAAGGTCGTCTATATGAAGCAAGGCGATACGCGTAGCTATGATGAGCAGCGCGACATCGAGCGGCAGGTCGGAAGGCAGATTCGCGGAAAGGCGGAAATGCGCACACCGGAGGTGACCTATGGCCTGATTTCGTTCGATGGGCATTGGTCGCTTGGCATTTGCCATAAGGCAGAGTCCGTATGGCTATGCCATAAGAGCAAGCCGCGCAATTATTCCACGGGATTAAGCACGATCGTCGCTAGGGCATTGGTCAATATAGCGGTGCCTGAACCGCATGCCGCTCGGGTGATCGATCCCTGCTGCGGAATGGGGAATGTGATCATTGAGGCATTATCGATGGGGATCGATATCATAGGCAGGGATATTAATCCCCTGGCCATCAGGGGAGCAAGAGTGAATTTACGGCATTTCGGATATGACGATAACCGGGTCAGTCTCGGCGATTTGAATGAGGTGGATACACTTTATGATGCGGCTATCGTGGATATGCCCTATAATTTATGCTCCGTGCTCTCTCCGGAGGAGCGCCGGCAAATGCTGAGCAGCATAGGGCGGTTCAGCAAGAGGGCCGTCATCGTCTCCACAGAGCAGCTTGAGGAAGAAATGAGCCGATCCGGCCTTCTCATTCGTGATTATGGGACGGTCTGCAAAAGTTCTTTTGTTCGACATATTTGGTTGTGCGAGTCGGAACAATGGGGATAAATGATTGTCAGTCGCGAGGTTTTCCCCTATAATCCAATACAGACGCAGATGTATGAATGATAAATGAATGAATGGAAAAAAACCGTAGGTCCCGAATCGGCAGTTTACCGAATATGCTGCTGCCTCGGGTTAAAAGGGAAGCCGGTGCAATTCCGGCACGGTCCCGCCACTGTAAACAGGGATGAAGCTCATAGATGTCACTGTCAATCGTTGCAATGCCGCTATACCATGCATGGTTTGGGGCGAGGCTTCGAGGATGGGAAGGCGAGCTGCATCGACAACCTGGAGTCAGGAGACCTGCCCACGGGAATAAGAGACGTTCCTTCGAGGAAAGGAAGACGTTCTGCTGATAGAACTATGCCCTGGACAAGCGGATGCTTGAGCTCTGCGTATAGTCTTGTAGACGTAGCCCGATCCTGAATGGATGGGTTTTTTTCTTGTTCTGGTGAAGTATTTCCATTCAACTGCCGGTAATCCATGAATATACTATACGACCTCATAAGGAGAGAGAGATGAATGAACAAGATTAGGCATTTCTGGGGGATTTTGATTTTAGCGATCATGCTCGTTGTGATGGCCGGCTGCGGCAAGGACGCGGCAGGCAATAATAATACAAGTGCACCTGCCCAGCAGGAGCAGAACACTCAAGCGGGACAGGGAGAAGAACAGACGGCTTCGCCGTCCGATGCGCAAAGAACGACTTATCCTTTGACAGTGAAGGATTCGACGGGAGCGGAGTTTACTTTTGAAGCCGCACCGCAAAAAATCGTATCGCTGGCTCCTTCGGAGACAGAAGGATTATTCGCGCTTGGACTCGATGAGCAAGTCGTAGGCGTATCCGATACCGATGATTACCCCGAAGCCGTAAAGGACAAGCCGAGAATGGGCGGATTTCAGGTTAACGTTGAGTCCGTCATTGCCGCCAAGCCGGATTTGGTGCTGGTGGTAGGCAGTCTGATCGACCCGGCGACCGTAAAAAGCTTAACCGATCTCGGAATCAAGGTCTATCAATCCAATCCGAATACATTGGACGAAACGATGGCGCATATCAGAGCGGTAGGCGAAATTACCGACCGTCAAAAGGAAGCCGCAGAAGTGGTGGCTCAAATGGAAAAAGAACGCGATCTCGTCTTGGATGCCGTTAAATCCTTGGGGCCGGATCAGCGCAAAAAAGTGTATATCGAGTTCTCGCCAGGCTGGACCGTCGGCAAAGGCGAGTTTATGGATGAATTGATTACATTGGCCGGCGGCGAGAACGTAGCCTCGGATCTTGAAGGCTGGAATGAAATCAACGAAGAGAACATTATCAAGGCCAACCCGGATGTCATTTTATTTGCCGGAAACGTGCTGTATGAGGACAATCAGACGATTGGCGATATGATCAAGGCTCGCGGCGGCTGGGATCAAATTACAGCCGTTAAGGCAGACCGCGTTATTGGCCTTGACGATAATTTGCTAAGCCGTCCCGGCCCGCGCGTTACCCAGGGATTGCTTGAAATGGCCCGAGCCATTTATCCGGAACTGATTCAGCAATGAGGCATAAATTGGCGGGATACGGAGCGGCGGGCTTGATACTTCTGGCTGCAACCTTGCTGATCTGTATCGGCGTCGGTTCCGTCTATCTGCCGACCGGCCAGATTATCGGCATTTTGCTTCATCGGCTGCCGGGAATCGGCAGCATGATTACGCCGGACTGGGATGTTTCGGCCATGCAGATCGTCATGCAGGTTCGGCTGCCCCGCGTTTTGCTCGGCATGCTTGTCGGCGCCTCGCTCGCGGTGGCGGGTGCCGCCTTTCAAGGCGTACTGCGCAATCCGTTGGCAGATCCTTTTACATTGGGCGTATCTTCGGGATCGGCGGTCGGCGCTGCTACGCTTATTTTTTTCGGCTGGCAGTTCTCATTAGCCGGAGTATTTACGCTGCCGTTCGTGGCGTTTGTAACAGGGGCATGTACCCTGCTTGTCGTGATGTGGCTGGCTAGGGAGAACGGGAAAATTCCGATTGAAAGCCTCATTTTGTCGGGCGTAGTGATGCAGTCTTTTCTGGGGGCGATTGTTTCGTTTTTGACGGCAATGTCAAAAAAGACAGTCAATGAAATTTTGTACTGGACAATGGGGAGTCTCAGCTTGCGCGGATGGTCGTATACGATCATCCTTTTCCCGTATTTGGTCATCGGTATGCTGTTTCTGTGGAGCAAAGCACGCAGCTTGAACCTGCTTGCTCTCGGAGAGCGTCAGGCGGCCCACTCCGGGTTGAATGTCGATCGGACGAAAGTGCTGGTGCTGCTTGTGGCTACGCTGATGACGGCAGCGGCCGTATCCGTGTCCGGGGTGATCGGCTTTGTGGGCTTGGTTATTCCGCATATGATCCGGCTGATGACGGGCCCGGATTACCGATTGATTATTCCGCTCTCAGCGCTTGGCGGGGGGATCTTTATGATGTTAAGCGATCTTGCGGCGCGAACGGTGCTCGCCCCTACAGAAATACCGCTTGGCGTTGTTACGGCGTTTGTCGGCGCTCCCTTCTTTGCTTATTTGCTGTACCGCAATAAGAAGCGGAGAATGGAGGAGCTGCAATGATTCATGTTCAAGGAGTGGGCAAGTCCTATGGCCGGCAAACGGTATTGCAGGGAATTGACTGGCAAGTGGAGCGGGGAGATTTTTGGGGTATTATTGGGCCGAACGGCAGTGGAAAAACAACGCTGCTGAATGTCTTGTCCGGAGTTGAGAGCCCGGAAGCTGGGGAAATTGCGCTGGCTGGCAAGCCGCTGGCTTCCTATCAGCGTAAGGAATTGTCAAAGAAGCTGGCCGTCCTCCAGCAGGACGGTTTGCCGCCGATGGCTTTCCCGGTGCGCCAAGTGCTAGAGATGGGGCGATTCCCTTTTCAAAATTGGCGGGGAAAAGAAGCGGGAGACGGTGCGGAAGGCTTGCTCAATGAGATTGTTCACCGCCTGGATCTGCAAGGGCTGGAGCACAAGCCGCTGCAAGTGTTGAGCGGAGGCCAGAGACAGCGGGTTGCCTTGGGCAAAGTCATGGCGCAGCAGCCGGAAATCGTGCTGCTGGATGAGCCGACGACATACCTTGATATTCGCTATCAAATGCAGTTTATGGAGTTGGTATCCAGCTGGCAGCGGGCAGAGCATTTGACAGTCATTGCAGTGATGCATGATTTGAATTTGGCTGCGCTCTATTGTGATAAGCTGCTTGCTTTACAGGATGGTAAAGTCGTTGCTCAGGGAGAGCCAAGCGAAATTATTACCCCGGAAATAGTGAAGTCGCTATTTGAAGTGGATTCTTATTCCGTGATCCATCCGGATCGGGGTGTCCCCCAGCTGCTGCTGCGAAACGAGCAGGGGACATGAGGCTTGAAGGCATGATAAGGGCTCGGATGCTAGTAATCGGAGGCATATGATGCCATTTGCTTATGCTTGGAAGCTGAACGCGGAGGGTTTTAGAATATTGCAATAAGGAGAACGAGCTAGAGAAAGGGGCTAATAGGATGAGTTATTCCATTTCGGATATTATCGGATCAATTTCACCGCTGCATACGGAGGCCGCTGCGGCAGCCGCGGATCATCTCGATCAATTGACCAAGCCTCCAGGCAGCCTTGGCAAGCTGGAGGCGCTGGCGATTCAGCTTGCCGGGATTACCGGGCAAGTGAAGCCGAGCTTTGCCCAGCGCGCTATCATCGTAATGGCCGCAGATCACGGGGTCTGCGAGGAAGGCATTAGCGCGTTCCCGGCGGAGGTGACTCCGCAGATGGTATTGAATTTCTTGGCGGGCGGGGCAGCGATTAATGTGTTTGCCCGCCAGGCCGCAGCTGATGTGCTGTGCGTCGATATCGGCGTGAATGCTGAGCTAAGTCATCCCGATTTGGTAAATCGGAAGGTAAGAATGGGAACAGCGAATATGGCTGTTGGGCCAGCGATGAGCCGTACAGAGGCCGAGGCTGCCGTATGGAGTGGAATCGAGATTGTAAAGGAAGCCGTAAATAAAGGCACAACGCTGTTTGTAACAGGTGAAATGGGAATTGGCAATACGACGGCAAGCGCTGCGGTAATGAGCGTACTGACAGGCATAGCGCCAAGGGAATGCGTTGGCCGGGGGACGGGCATTGATGAGCAGAAGCTGCTTCACAAAGCTTCCGTCGTTGAACGGGCGATAACGGTGAATCAACCGAATGCCGGTGATCCAATGGATGTACTGAGCAAGGTGGGCGGGCTTGAAATCGCTGGCTTAACCGGGATTATACTGGGCGCGGCAGCACATCGATGTCCCGTCGTAATTGACGGATTTATTTCCAGTGTGGCCGCATTGGTCGCCAAACGTTTATGCCCGGAAGCGGTAAATTATATGGTTGCTTCCCATCACTCGCAGGAGCCGGGACATATCCAGGTGCTGCGGGAGCTTGAATTATCTCCGATGCTTGAGCTCGAGATGAGACTGGGAGAAGGCACTGGGGGCGCGCTTGCTTTGCATCTGATTGATGGAGCCTGCCGAATTATGAATGAAATGGCTACTTTTGAAAGTGCGGGCATCTCCTCGGGTGAGCCATCTGCAGGAGTGGATGCGAAGTGATCGTCATGGTGACGGGCGGGGCTCGGAGTGGAAAGAGCAGCTTTGCCGAGCGGTGGTGCATGAAGCATGCCGACAGGGCATATTATATCGCCACGGCTCAGGCCTTCGATACCGAAATGGAGCAGCGAATTGCTCTGCATCGCCAGGATCGAGAGACGGCAGGCTACTCGTGGAAGACGATCGAAGAGCCGCTTCGGTTATGTGACTTGCTCCTGGAGCTGCAAGGCAATGAGTCTACTGGGGGACAGGACTCGACCGGACAAGCGCCGGCTGTACTGGTCGATTGCCTCACGCTATGGCTGTCCAATGTATTGCTCGATGCAGGCGACCAAGCGGATGCAGAGGCCAAAACGATGCTGGAAATAGAGCGACTGCTGGAGGCAGTCTCAAGCTATCAAGGAACACTTGTGATTGTGACCAACGAGGTAGGCAGTGGGATTGTTCCCGCCTATCCGCTAGGCCGGCAGTATCGGGATCTGGCCGGTATAATGAACCGGCGTTTAGCCGCCATGGCGGATCAGGTATTTCTCGTTACAGCGGGAATTCCGGTCGAGCTCAAGAGCAGGGAGTATAAGCTATGAAAAGCAGCCATAGTACGAACAGGAGCAAGGATCGGCCGATCGTGGCAGCGTTTCAATTTTTGTCGCGTTTCCCCGTTCCGCTCGAGGTGAATTTTACGCCGGAGCTTTTGCGGCGAAGTGTGAAGCATTATCCGCTGGTCGGCTTCGCTATCGGCGCTGCGCTCAGTATAGCTGCCGCATTCTCTGCTTGGTCGCTTCCGGCCATGCCTGCCGCGGTTATTATTCTTGCCGTCTGGATCTGGTTAACCGGAGGCTTGCATCTGGACGGCTGGATGGACTCGGCGGATGCGCTGCTCAGCTATCGCAGCAGGGAGAAGATGCTGGAGATTATGAAGGACAGCCGCGTCGGAGCGATGGGAGTCATCGCCTGCATCCTGCTCCTCCTGTTTAAAATGTCTCTCCTTCATTCCTTGATCGGATACGGCTTCGTGAAGATGGGGGCCGCGCTGTTGACGGCCCCGGTGTGGAGCCGATGGTTTATGACCTATGCATTAAAAGCTTGGCCGACCGCTCGGGAGGGCGAAGGGCTCGCGGAACGCTTCCACGGGAAGAAGCTGAGCGGAATCGTATTCTCCACGGCAGCCGCCCTATTATTGTCGGCCCTAGGGTTAGCGCTCGTTGCCTTGTGGGAACCGTCGTCCATGTCATGGACGCTCTGTCTGCTGTATTTTATACTGATACCGTGCGTAGTTTGGGTCATCGGGGCTTTGGCGGCTAACCGAATCAGCAAGAGACTGGGCGGTTTAACCGGAGATGTGTATGGTGCTTTGAATGAGGGTTTAGAGGCCGTGGTGCTGCTGGGTGCCGTGATTATTTTTCGATAGATGAAAAATAGCAATGCCGTGCTATCTTTGGATAGTACGGCATTGCTATTGCCTGTAAATAATTTATACGAGTTTATCAGATGATAAATTGACTAACGGATTCTCGTAAGGAGAGTGCGCCTTCGTGCAGATTGCGCACGGAATGGGCATGGTCTTTGATTTCATCCGCCTGCCTTACGGAATTATGGGCAATCTCCTCAATCGTCACGAGGGATTGGGCCGTAATATTGGCAGCCTCCTCTACGGAAGCGGTCACTTCTTCGGCACTGGCAGAAACCTGCTGGGTTGAAGAGGATATGGAATGGACGGTCAAGCTGATGCTTTGAATCCATTCCGAAAGCTGGGAAAAGGCCTCTTCCGCGCTTTTGACGCGAGCCGTCCCGGATTGAATCTCTTCGCTGACCCGCTGCATGGCGCGTACGGAGTTGCCGGATTCCTCCTGAATGGCGAGGAGATAGTCGCCGATTTCGTCCGTAGCGATGCGGGACTGCTCGGCGAGCTTGCGTACTTCCTCGGCTACGACCGCGAAGCCTTTTCCATGTTCGCCTGCCCGAGCTGATTCAATGGCGGCATTAAGCGCCAGGATGTTTATCTGTTTGCTGATCTCCGTAATCGTTCCGACGATTTGAGCGATCGCGGCGGAACGCTCGTTCATCAGCGAAATATGGTTCATGGATTCCACGGCCGCCTCCTCGACCAGGAGCATTCCGTCGACGGCTGCATGGGCAAGCCGATTCCCTGAAATCGCTTTGTGCGAGGCTTCACCGATTTTTTCGGTGATTTCAGCCGAGGAAGAGGCGATTTCATGTATGCCTTCAGAGATTTCCTCCATGGCTCGTGCATTTTCAGCTGCCGTTGAAGCCATCGTAGCGCTCCCTGATTCCACTTGCCGAGTAGCTTCATTCGAGCTGTAAATCAACTGTTCGAAGGTTTGTGCGGAAATAAGCAAATTGTCTGAGGTGTCAACGACGGTCTGGGAAGTATGAAGGACATGGGAGACCATTCCTTTTAGCTGCTCTGTCATCGTCCTGAAGCTGGCCGCAAGCAGGGCCAGTTCATCATGGCCTCGAACCTCGATCGTTTGGCGGAAATCGCCGCGCGCCATTTTCTCCGTGACCTGGGCCAGACTTTTGAGCGGCTTCGTAATTCGTTTGCTGACCAAGTAAGCAGCTGTGATTCCAAGCAGGATGATCGCGGCCGTAATACCGAAGCAGATCCATAATATCTCCGTCTGCTTCTCCTTGATAAAGGTAGCATCCATTCCGACGGCCAGCACAACCTCGCTGCCCGGCACTTGGATATACGCGGTCTTGTGGTAGCCAAATTGGTCTGAATATAAATCACTAATCGTCAGCTTTCCACCGATAGCCTGTTTCATTGCATCCTGAACGGCAATCGGATCGGACGGTTGTAGGGCGGATTCGGAATTGGCCGCAAGGACGATAGCTTGATCAGCCTGAAGATGAATGAGGTAAACGGTATGTAATTGAAAATCCTCGACGCTTTTCGTTAAGTAGGATTCAACGCCAAATCGGGCGTTTTCTCCCCCTTTGAGCAGTTGAAGGGACATCGTAGTATCGAGGCCACGGTAAATATCCTGCGTACTCGTATGTAGAACCTTGTCAAACTGGGGCAGGACGTTTTTATTGATAATCCCCATGGATACGACATAAAAGCTTATGCTGAACAGTAGTGAAGCTAGGACAATGACGACGGCAAAGGTTGTCATGAATTTGCGGCCGATTGAATGCTTGATTCCGGGCATGACATAATATCCTCCTAATTCATGTATTCCATTATAGGTCAATCGTTAAGACCATTAGCCTCCTTCCATTAACCTAAGCGAGTTATTAACCAGTGGTTCAATAGACTTATATTATAGTAAGTTTTCCCATTTGGAAATAGGGTTTTCGCAATTTTTCCTTATTTCATAAAGTTTTCACGATTTTTACAATTTTTAATATATGATCGAAATGTAGGGAGGAAGTTGTATGTTCAACCTGGGATGGGGCATTCTGTTCGTACTGGTGAACTTTATGTTCTTCTTGATATGCTATCGCTGGTTTGGAAAAAAAGGGCTCTATGCGTGGATTGGCGTGGCTACGGTCATTGCCAACATTCAAGTGGTAAAGACGATTGAAATGTTCGGGATTGTGATGACTCTGGGCAATACGATGTATGTCAGTCTTTATTTAACCAGTGATTTGCTCAACGAGAAGTATGGACGAGGGGAAGCTAAAAAAGCGGTGTGGTTTGGTTTCTTTACTTTGATTATGACAACCATCATTATGCAGATGGCTTTGGTCTTTACCCCCCAGCCCGGAGATTTGGCCCAAACGTCCTTAGAGAGCATATTTGGCTGGATGCCGCGGCTTGCACTGGGCAGTCTGACAGCATATTTTGTCAGCCAATTTCTGGATGTCCGGCTGTTTGCCTGGATCCGGAAGTTTTACCCGAGCCGGGGACAGCTGTGGATCCGCAACAATTTCAGCACGATGGTCAGTTCGTTTGTGGACACGCTTATCTTCTGCACGATTGCTTTTGCGGGTCAATACAGCCTGCGGATCTGGACGGAAATTTTGCTGACTACTTATATCGTCAAATTTATTTTGACCGCAGCAGGCACCCCGTTCCTGTACATCGCCCGAAATTTTCATCAGGAAGAGGATGGGTCGGCGCAGGCCAGGTAGCGGCTAGCCGTCCCATGCAAATAACCTCCGGTCAGTACACCGGAGGTTATTTGCAGCAAACGGACTTATAAATAAGTAAGCTCTTTTGGAAGAGTTGTCAGCACATCTACTCCTGTCGCCGTCACCGCCACGTCATCCTCGATACGGACGCCGCCCAGTCCAGGAACGTATATTCCCGGCTCGACCGTAAATACGTTGCCCTCTTCCAGGAGCAGCTCGTTCTCGCCGTGAACGGAGGGGAATTCATGGACATCGATGCCCAGACCGTGACCGAGCCGGTGAATGAAGTAGGGGCCGTATCCGGCAGCCGTAATGACGTCTCGGGCCGCCTTGTCAATCGAAGCGTAGGTGACGCCTGGCTTAATGGCCCGGATCGCGGCTTCATTGGCGGCGCGGACAGTATGATAGATTTGCTGGAGCGGTTCGGCCAAATGACCGACAGCAAAGGTACGTGTAATGTCCGAAGCATACCCATTCGCATAGAGTCCGATATCAAACATCAGCAGGTCGCCGTTCGATATCGTTTGATTGCCCGGAACTCCGTGAGGGAGAGCAGTTTTCTTGCCGGACAGCACCATAGTGTCGAAGGCCGGGCCGTCGGCGCCTACTTTGCGAATGAGAAATTCGATTTCGGCAACAAGTTCGTTTTCCCTAACGCCTGCTTTAACATGAGGCAGGGTGTCCTTTAATACTTGCTCGATGAGCGCGGCTGCATGCCGGATTTTCTTGATTTCTTCTTTGGATTTGCGATTCCGAAGCTGGCGAAGCCATGGCCCGACATCTAAATACCTGGCGAAGGACAAGGATTCCTGCAGCGTCTCGAAGCGGGCAACCGACATATGCTCCTTCTCGAAGCCGATGGTTCCGACCGAGGATTTAAGATTATTCTTCAATATTTCATAAGGGTTATCCGTATCTCTGTGCGTTACAATTTCGGTGATGTCGGCCGCAGCTCGGGCATTCTCTTCATCCAGCTCGGGAACGAGCAGGAAAGGCTGTTTGCCCATAGAGAATACGACGCCCAGAAATCGTTCATGCGGGTTGCTCAGATAGCCTGTCAAATAATAAACGTGCTTGGGATCGGTAATAATTAATGTTTGTATACCCACCTCCCGCATTTTTTGTTCCAGTATGGTCCATTTGGAGTTCATATGGTGAACCTCCCTCTCTTTGAAACTTATTTATCTATTATAGGGTAAAAGGTGAAACGTAGATAGTTCGCGGGTACTATCATTGCGGTTAGGATTTTCAAGAAAAAAGACGTCCTCTTTCGGGACATCCTCATTATGGTATATCTATGTCAAGCTTGAAACGGATGAGGCTGTGATCACGGATTAATTGTATCATATTATTACAATATTTGTAAGTGATGCTCGTACTTTGTCGTATTACAAATTTTTGTAGGATGCGAGGCTGCGACAGGAATGAAAGGGACTTGCTTTACTTTCTGCCTTTTTCTAATAAAATAAACAACAGGGCAAATATTTCTAATTTGAATAAGTTAAAAAGGGGCATACCTATTTGATTACAAAACAGAAGGACAACACATCTTTCATTTTAATCGGCTTGATGCTGGCCATCCTGATGTCTGCCATGGATAATACGATCGTTACAACGGCAATGGGCACCATTGTGTCGCAGCTTGGCGATATGGAGCAGTTCGTTTGGGTAACCTCGGCGTATATGGTTGCCGTAATGGCCGGTACCCCGATTTTTGGCAAGCTGTCCGATATGTATGGACGCAAGCGTTTTTTCATCTTTGGCATCATTACGTTCTTAATTGGATCGGTGCTGTGCGGCATGGCCGGAAGCATTATGCAGCTGAGTATTTTTAGAGCTGTTCAAGGTATCGGCGGCGGAGCGCTGATGCCGATTGCTTTTACGATAATTTATGATATCTTTCCTCTGGAGAAGCGCGGTAAAATGACGGGACTCCTAGGGGCAGTATTCGGAACCTCCAGCATATTCGGCCCCTTACTCGGTGCTTATATCACCGATACGCTGGGCTGGCATTGGGTATTCCTGATCAATGTGCCGATCGGCTTGGTTTGCCTCGGGTTAATTATCGGTTTCTATCGCGAGTCTCTGTCGCGTTCCAAGCAGCGCATCGATTGGGGCGGCGCATTTACGCTCGTCGGTTCGGTCGTATGCCTGATGTTTGCGCTGGAATTGGGCGGGGAAACGTACCCGTGGGGATCTACCGTAATATTAGGTTTATTTGCTAGTTTTGCTGTACTGTTTATAGCCTTCCTGTTCATAGAGACGCGAGCGGAGGAACCGATCATCTCATTTGGCATGTTCAGGAACAGGCTCTACGCGACAAGCAGTGTATTAGCTTTGCTCTACGGCAGCGTGTTTATTGTAGCCACCGTGTTCATCCCTATTTATGTACAAGGCGTATTTGGGGGTTCAGCGACGAACTCGGGGCTAATACTCATGCCGATGATGATCGGCTCGGTTGTGGGCAGTATGCTCGGCGGATTCTTATCCACGAGGCTGTCATACCGAACGATTATGATGATTTCCGTCTTTTGTTTTGTGAGCGGAATCTTTGCTTTAAGCACGCTATCCAATGATACCAGCCGGATGCTGCTGACGATGTACAGCATTTTGACCGGGTTTGGTGTCGGACACTCCTTTTCCGTGTTGAGCATGGCGGCTGTTCATCATTTCGATATGCGTCAGCGAGGGGCGGCGACATCCACCAACTCGTTCCTGCGGTCGCTCGGGATGACTTTGGGCATCACGATTTTTGGGATCGTGCAGAGAAACCTGGTTGCGAATGAAATGAAAAGCGTATTTGGCGGAACGGGTGCTGGAGAGTCCGCGCAAGCGTTTGGCGATATGAAGGAAATACTGTCTCCGGAGAAGAGAATGCAAATTCCGCCACCGATTTTGGAGAAAATAACAGCGGCTCTATCCTCCTCCATTGCCCATACGTTTATGTGGGCTCTGATTCCTGCTGGACTAGCCGTCCTGGTCGTATTATTCATGCCGGGCGATCGCATCTCTCCGCAGAAAAATCGCGGGAAGCAACCGCAGCATACCTCGTAGGCACGTTTATTTAGTACTCTTTTGAGGTATAAAGAGATAACAACGTGTGCGAGGTGATGATCATATGGCCAATTCAAAACGTGACGCCAGCCCGGGAGCTGATCAGGTAAAAGACAGGAGTCATCCCGAGCAGTATCCGACGGACAAGCCCAGCTTGTTTGACCTGCATGAGAGCGAGATGCATGTTGATCCGATTCCCGTAGAGGATTTAAAGTTCGAGGTGCAGGAGGAAAGGAATAAAGAAGCTACCAAGCACCATTCCTCGAGCGAGGGCAAATATCATACCGGCTTCGAGGATGATGAATAGCTGGCATGAGCAAAAAAAGGGATGGATTCGGGGTTAAACCCGGATCCATCCCTTTTGATTTGGATGAAAACGATCGGTTAGCATGTTTAAAATGAAGAGCGCAGTTCCTTCACAAGCTGAGGCGGAATTCGGCCGCTAAGGGCAACGACCAGATTTTCAGCCGCGAGCATCGCCATGTCAAATCGCGTCTTGCTTGTGGCCGAGCCGATATGAGGCAGGGTAATGACGTTAGGCAGCTTCAATAAAGGGTTGTCCGGGGATACCGGCTCCCGCTCGAAGACGTCCAGTCCTGCACCGTATATCGTTTTTTGCTCCAGGGCCGTAATGAGGGCCTGCTCATCCACGGTTTGTCCTCGGGATGCATTAATAAAAATAGCAGACGGCTTCATAAGCTCGAATTCCCGTTGACCGATTAAGCGCTGCGTTTCGGGAGTTAATGGTGTCATCAGGACGATAAAATCGGCTTCCTGAAGCAGTTGATCCATCGCGCAATATGTGGCGCCGAGCTCCGACTCGGCTTCCGGCTTCCGGCTGCGATTATGATACAAAATATCCATCTGGAAGCCCCATTTGGCCCGGCGAGCGACGGCTTCCCCAATGCCGCCCATCCCGATAATCCCGAGCTTCTTATGATGGACATCGAGACCGAATAGATTCTGGTTGTTTCCGCGCTTCCAATGACCTTCCTTTACATAGCGATCAAGCTCGGTAACCCGGCGGGCAGCAGCAAGGATCAGCGCGAAAATCAAATCAGCTACCGTTTCGTTTAATACGTCCGGCGTATTGGTTCCCATGACCCCGCGGGCTTTCATAGCCGCAAGATCAAAGTGGTTATAGCCCACGCTCATCGTACTGACTACTTTTAATTTCGGCGCATGATCCAGAAGCTCGTCATCGATTTTTCCGCCAAAGGTGAGCAGTCCCTCCGCATCGGACAGACTGGCCAGCAGGGCGTCTCTCGGTATCAGCTCGGGGCGATCCCATTTGTCATAGGTGCAATGCTCTGCGATATAATCTTCTACTTCCCTAGGAACATTGCGGGCAATGAATACTTTCGGCTTCAAGGCAGTTCTCTCCCCTCCGGAATAGGTTGCAATCATTTCAATTATTTATTAATTGTAACAGATTGCAGCCGATAGAATCTCGCTAATCCGTTAACGATTATCAATCTTCTCCGGATACAGGTCATGCTGCATCAGGCGCTGCTCGGCCATCGTCTCATATTTTGTGCCTGGCCGGCCGTAGTTGCAGTACGGATCGATCGAAATGCCGCCCCGCGGGGTAAATTTGCCCCAGACCTCGATGTATCTGGGATCCATCAGCTTAATCAGATCATTCATAATGATGTTGACGCAGTCCTCATGGAAATCGCCATGGTTGCGGAAGCTGAACAGGTACAGCTTGAGTGATTTGCTCTCCACCATTTTAATATCGGGTATATAGCTGATATAAATCGTTGCGAAATCAGGCTGTCCCGTAATCGGACACAGACTCGTGAATTCCGGGCAGTTGAACTTGACGAAGTAATCGCGGTACGGGTGCTTATTGTCAAAGCTTTCGAGAATGCCGGGATCATAGGCAAAGGAATATGGCACTTTTTGATTTCCCAGCAGAGTTAAATCCTGAAGCTCATCGTTTTGTCTTCCAGTCATGTTTATATCCTCCTAATAGGTTGTTTCTGGTCAGAAGAATGATCGCTACACGCCGCGTTTATTTCCCCAAACGAGGGCATGGAGCTGGGGCAGCACGCGCACATCGTTCAGCTCCGGCGCGGAGACGACCTGATCGATCAACTGCTCGTATCTCTCCAGAAGATCAGCGGTATGCTGCTGGATATCCATTCTCTTTACATCCGGGTTACCGACCTGCAAATAGAATGGAATATGCGGGTAGCGGGCGTGGACTTTCTTGGCATAGGCTAAATCCTGTTCATCAAAGACGACGACTTTAAGGCTTTGATCCAAAGGATCAGGTCTTGCCGACAGCTTCGATGCCACCTCGTCGAGCGCATCCCAGTCGGTCGTCATGCCTGAGCTTGGCGGTTTCGGGGACAGGGTTACCTGGTCGACCTCAGCAAGCCAATCCTGCCAGCGAGAGCCCTGTGTCTCTACCGCCACGACGATCCCTTTCTCATGCAGCAGCGCTACTAACGCACCGAGTCCGCCGAGGAGGGCGGGATTGCCGCCGGACAGCGTGACATGGGAGAAACGATCTCCCCCCAGGGAATAGAGCTCGGCATAAATATCCTCGGCCGTCATTCGCCGGATGTCATCCTTGGCGCTGCCATCCCATGTAAAGGCGGAGTCGCACCAGGAGCAGCGGTAGTCGCAGCCTGCGGTACGGACAAACATCGTCTTCTGGCCGATGACCATCCCTTCCCCTTGGATGGTCGGCCCGAATATTTCCAGCACGGGAATCAGCTGATGGTTACTCAACGCTCATCCACTCCCGTCTGGCTTCGGCATAGCTGGTCGGCGTCTCGTACAGGCGGACGAATTCCGTCCGAGCCTTGAGTGCCGGGGAATGGTATGCATCGGACTGGAGCGCCTGCTCCATTTGCTCGTACAGCCATACGACCATATTTTCCGCCGTCGTATTCATCAGTGGCAGCGATTCGTTTAAATATTGATGATCAAGAACTCCTTCGATTTCCTGCTTCCAAATCGTTTTGATCGTACCGAAATCCATCGTAATGCCCAGCTCATCCGGTATGCCGCTAATCCCGAAAATGACTTTATAGGTATGTCCATGCAAGTTTTTGCACTTGCCCTCATAGGCATGTAAATGGTGTGCGGCATCAAAAGTGAATTCCTTGCTCACCAGCACACGTCTCTCATGGTATCTTAATCGCGAGCGAGGAATGTCCTCTCCCAGCTTCTGCAGTTTTTCCACGATGCGAAATTGGCCAGGAACGAAGCTCATGATTTTTCCTCCTTTGCTTGTGCCTCAAGATAGGCCTCCATTCCGGCAAGTCTTAGCTTGCAGGAAGGACACTCTCCACAGCCGTCGCCGATCACGCCGTTATAACAGGTAAGCGTCCGTTCCCGAACGTAGTCGAAGGCGCCAAGCTCATCGGCAAGCTGCCAGGTGGCGGCTTTATCGAGCCACATAAGCGGGGTATGGATGACAAAGCTATAATCCATCGCCAGATTTAGCGTCACATTCAGCGATTTAACGAAGGCGTCCCGGCAATCGGGGTAGCCGCTGAAGTCCGTTTCGCATACGCCGGTAATGAGATGCCTTGCCCCAACTCCTTTGGCAAGGACTGCGGCAAAACTGAGGAACAGATGGTTGCGACCTTCTACAAAGGTGTTGGGCAGCTCTCCGTCCTGATGGACGATGTCCATGTCATGGCGGGTCAGCGCATTCGGGCTTAATTGGGACAATAGGCCCATATCCAGCAGATGGAATTTGACGCCAAGCTCTGCGGCAATGCCGCGGGCGCACTCAATCTCCTGCCGATGGCGCTGCCCGTAATTGAAGGTCACGACCTCGACTTCACGAAATTGCTTCAAAGCCCAAAACAGGCAGGTAGTACTGTCTTGGCCGCCGCTGAATACGACAACGGCCTTCTCGTTATGAAGCATAAAAAAAACCTCTCTTCTTCTGAATTTAGTTAAAGGGTGCGTAGGACACCATTTACATAGAAGAAAGAGAGTTCTTGAACTGGAACACTATGAAAAAACATACCGCAGCCCGTAGAAGAGCACGGCAAAAAGAGCGCAAAAGCGCTGTTAGTTTTTTATAGAGGGAGTTCGCGAACCTCTCCCATGCAGAAATAGCATGGATCTTCTTCAATTGTGTCAATGTTTCGATGCCATTATAGCATAAATGAAGCTGAAACTGTTGTTCCAAGACATGTCAACTAGTTGTTTTCTCTTATTTACAAGGAGAAAGGGATACAGGATAATAGAATATATTAATTCGGGGAGGTAATGTGTTTGAAGAAAATGAGTAAATGGCTATCGCTGCCACTAGTCCTGCTACTGGTTATCCTTACAGGGTGCGAAGCAGTAGGAGGACTTGATGTCAATAAGGCTTTGCTGAAAAGTATGGAGGTGCAGGCCAGCGAATCCAAACAATCGATTTCGATTGAAGTCGTGCCTGCGGATAAGGTTTCTAAAGAAGACAAGGAAATCATAGAGCTTATTAATTCGCTGTCTTTAACTGTTGATCATGCCAAGTTTCAAGATACTGCGACGATGTCGCTCAAAGGCTCGATCGGCTTTTCCGGCGAGAAGCTGCCGTATCATATTTCCATGGACGCTAAAGGGATGACGATTCAGGTAGAAGGGGCTAAGCAGCCGCTGTACATATCCCTCGAGGATGCATCTTCAGAGTATCTTGAGCTGGAGCAATACAATGAGCAGGCTCAAGAGTTCGGCGTAAAAGCTACCGGCTTCCTGCTGAAGCATATGCCGAATCCATCCACGATTTCCGTGAAAAAAGTGCAGGAGAAAGTGAATGATGAATCGCTCAGCCTGACTCAGCTTCATGCCGAAATTCGCGGCGATGAGCTGGTGAAGCTGGTTAAGCCTCTTTTGACGAATGTTTCGAAAGACGAAGAGGGCTTGAAGGAGCTTATCGGGGCATTCTATGACTTCTTCTATCCAGTTTTGAGCGCTCAATTCGGAACGGATGCATTTGGAGAAGGCCAGGCCTCTTCCAAGGAATTGACCGTTGCCGCAATGTACGGCGTTGTTCAAGAAACATTGACCGAGGTACTGAAGGAATACGATCAGCAGGCTGCCGCTTTGTTTGAAGAAATGCCGGAGCTGAATACCGTGCTTGGCAAAGATACGGTGCTCAAAACGGATGTGTATTTCGACAGCAGCCTGAACATGCGCAAGCAGAACATGGAGCTTACGGTAGCGATTCCTCAAGGTGAAGGCGTTCCTATCAAAGCATTCACGATTCGCAGTGAAGCCGAAATGTGGAATGTTGGCGGAAACGTAACTATGGATCAAGTTAATGTAAGTGCAGGCAAGCTGGTCGTCACGGACGGGGAGATTACTCCGGGACAAATGCTGCGCAATTTTGAGCCGGGTTCTATCATTTACAAGCTCTTGAAGGAAGAGATGCATATCACTTCCAAGTATGTATTGGTCGGCTATCCGGGCGACTATTATGAAGTGATTAAGAAGAACGGTTCCAGCTTTGTACCGCTCCGTTATATGTCCGCTGAGCTGGACGCAGAGATCAAATGGAATAAGGAAACGAAGACGATTACGATCATTGACGATATTACGCAAGAGGAAATCGTGCTGACCGTCGGTTCCAAGCAAGCGAAAGTAGGCGGGAAGGCAGTAACGTTATCCGAGCCGGCATTTATTCATGAAGACGGCAAGACGTATGTGCCGCTGCGCTTTATCGCTGAAGCTCTAGGAGCGAAGGTGCAAGTGGACGGCGACGGATGGATTACAGTAACTCGCGATTAATTGCTTAGGTATAACAATCTGTGCTTCATGCATGGATTCTTGAAGAAAGGACTGCAGCTTATTCTACCCAATAAGCGAGCAGTCCTTTTTTTCACATATCGCAGATTTCGGCAAACGAAAAATTGACCGTGATTTAATAATTGACGTACAATAAACCTCCATTTAAGATAGGAATAATACTTTTACTTCAAAAAGAGAAGCCAGTCATGATTTTTCGCTTTAACACTTTCACCTGGGAAAGCGTTAGCAAGATCATGCTTTCGTGGCCTAAATCTTTATGGGGGATCTATTATTGTTTGAGAGAGGGGTTATCGAAGTGAAAAAGAAATTAGGGGTACTCTTGGCCATTGTGGCTATGCTAGTTACAGTGATCGGCTGCGGCAGCAATAACGCTGGAGGCAATAACTCAGGCAGTCCAGCAAATAACAGTGCACCGGGAGCAGAGGCGCCAGCAGATACGAGCAAGGAGAGCTATAAAGTTGCGATCTCGCAAGTCGTCGAGCATCCGTCTCTGGATGCAATTCGCGAAGGATTTCTAGCTGCGCTTAAGGATGCGGGCATCGTAGAAGGGGAGAACCTGAAGCTCGACTATAACAACGCGCAGGGAGATCCGACGAATTACATGACGATTGCGCAAAAAATTGCCGGAGATAAATACGATCTCGTTCTGGGGATTGCCACACCTTCTACGCAAGCTCTCGTGAGCCAGGTAAAGAACTCACCGATCCT
Source organism: Paenibacillus lentus (assembly GCF_042714055.1). Lineage (GTDB taxonomy): Bacteria > Bacillota > Bacilli > Paenibacillales > Paenibacillaceae > Fontibacillus > Fontibacillus lentus_A. The sequence continues at coordinate 37,609 of NZ_JBHGVC010000014.1, read as the reverse complement.
GTTCGGCGGGGTTACTGATCCGATTGATGCTAAGCTGGTCGATAATTTGGAGAAGCCGGGCGGCAACGTGTCCGGGGCATCCGATACGAATCCGGAGGCGATTGTCCAGTTGATGGATTTCATCGCCGAGCATTTCAAGGACGTGAAGACGGTTGGCGTCGTCATGAACCAAGGCGAGCCGAATGCTGTTATCATGGCCGGACACGCCGAGAAGGCGCTGGAGAAGCATGGGATCAAGCTAATCAGGGCATCGGCAACGAACACGTCTGAGGTGAAGCAGGCGGCAGAATCGCTGGTTGGCCGCGCTGACGCTCTGTATACTACGCTTGATAATACGGTTGTCGAGGCGGTCAGCACAGTCATTCAGGTTGCGAATGAGCATGATATTCCATTCTTCTCGAGTGACCGTGATACGGTGGAGAAGGGCGCTTTCGCTACAGTAGGTTTTAAATATTATGATCATGGGTACCAGGTTGGGGAAATGGCTGTAGCTGTGTTGAAGGAAGGCAAGCAGGTCGGCGACATGCCGGTAACCGTTCCTGACAAGCTCGACCTGATCCTGAATTTAAAGGCGGCTCAGGAACAAGGGATCGAAGTCACCGATGCGATGAAGGATTTGGTCAAAGACAAGGAGAACAACTTGCTTGAATAGGCTGGTTTCAATTATTTAGGAGGTACTCATCATGGTGAACTCGTTAATCGGAGCTCTCGAATCCGGCCTGCTCTATGCGCTTATGGCACTCGGAGTATATATTACCTTTCGGATTTTGGATTTTCCGGATCTAACGGTCGATGGAAGCTTTACAACGGGCGGTGCTATCGCTGCGGTTATGATTACGAAAGGTGCCGATCCATTAACGGCTACCTTATTAGCTTGCTGCGGCGGCATATTAGCCGGTATAGTGACCGGGCTGCTCCATACGAAAGGCCGCATTAATGGATTATTGTCAGGGATATTGATGATGATTGCGCTGCACTCGATAAATATGCGGATACTGGGAAAGCCGAACGTAGCTCTGCTTGGCGAGAAAACGATCTTCAGTTCCATTTCTCCGCTGTGGCTAATGCCGTTTGTCGTTCTTGCGATCAAGCTGCTGCTGGATCTGTTCTTCAAGACGGATATTGGCTTGGCGCTGCGCGCCACCGGCGATAACAAACGAATGATTCGCAGCTTCGGCGCGCATACGGATTCCACGATTATTTTAGGCCTGAGTTTGTCCAATGGACTCGTCGCGCTGTCGGGAGCGTTAATTGCCCAGCAGTCGCAATTTGCGGACATATCATCAGGGATTGGCATGATCGTCATCGGGCTCGCCTCCGTCATTATCGGAGAAGCGATTCTCGGCGCGAGAACTGTTTTCTTTGCCACGCTGGCTGCAGTGATCGGTTCGATCGTTTACCGTATGGTCGTAGCCCTGGCGCTGCGGATCGATTGGTTCGAGCAAACGGATTTGAAGCTGATTACCGCAGTGATCGTCATCGTTGCTTTGGTGCTTCCATCCATGCGCCGCGCATCGAAACAGCGCACGCTCGGCCGAAGACGTTCCAGAGAAATCGTGGAGACGACTGGTGAAAATGCAGGCTTTGGAGGTGGGCGCTAATGCTGCAGCTATCGAATGTATCCAAGCTGTTTCATCCCGGGTCGCCGGATGAGAAAATTGCGCTTGTCAACGTCAGCTTGCATTTGAAGCCCGGCGACTTCGTAACTGTGGTCGGGAGCAATGGGGCAGGGAAGTCCACCTTGATGAATATGATCTCCGGCGTGATCAAGCCCGATGTAGGAGAAGTCTGGATTGCCGGCAATGAAGTCAGCCATTTGATCGAGCATCAGAGAAGCCGCTGGATCGGCCGGGTCTTTCAGGATCCGATGGCGGGTACAGCGCCGAATATGACGATTGAAGAGAATTTGGCGATGGCGTATTCCCGGGGCAAGAAGCGGGGGTTGGGCCTTGGCATCAATTCCTCCCGCCGCGTCATGTTCCGTGACCAGCTAAGCCGTCTTGGCATCGGGCTGGAGAATAGGCTGCGGGCCAAGGTCGGTACGTTATCCGGCGGAGAACGCCAGGCGCTCAGCTTGCTCATGGCTACTTTTACCCAGCCGCAAATTTTGCTGCTGGATGAGCACACCGCTGCCCTTGATCCGGCGCGGGCCGAGCTGGTGACGAAGCTTACACAGAGCATCGTGAACGAGCTGAAGCTGACGACGCTGATGGTGACGCATAACATGGAGCAGGCTATACGTCTTGGCAATCGTCTCATCATGATGGATAAGGGGCGTATCATTCTCGATGTGAATGAAGCCAAGAAAAAAACGCTAACGATGGAGCAGTTGATTGGCGAATTCGAGAGAATCAGCGGTCACAAGCTGTCCGACGACCGTGTCGTGCTCGGGTAAGGCAACTACAACCGTACGAAGCGCGGGTGTAATAAACGTTATAGTTGAGATTAAAGGAACAAGCTGTCGGGAGAGCTCGGCATTCGCAGTTTTGTCAGCATCATGAAAAGCTGCTGTATCATTACGTATTGCGTAATGGTGCAGCAGCTTTTTTTAGTTGGATGGTGGGGGTAGTACGTTACTAGATAGCTGTATCAAAAGAGATTGACAAAACGGAGGGGAAATTTTTAATATTTGTTTATGAATAAATCGTAATTATTACAGATTACCGAATAGTGATCGAAAACAGAGTTTGAACTCCAAATTATACTAAAAGGATGAGGGAGAAGACAGGCATGCTTAAGCTGAAACGAGGCGATATTGGATTGATCGTACTGCTGTTGGCGGCTGGTTTCATTTGGCTGGGGGCTCGCCATGTTCTTGAGCAGAACCGGACGTATAATCCAAACGAATTAAGTGCAGTTATTACGGTCGACGGCGAGCTTTACCGAACCGTTCCTCTGAGCGGAGAAGAAGAGGAAATTGAGATTAAAACGGCATTGGGACATAACATTCTTAGAAAATATAATGATGGAATTCAAATGGTTTACGCGGATTGCCCTAAGAAAATATCGATGGCCATGGGGGTTGTTTCCAGACCTAACGAGACGATTGTATGTGTGCCCAACCGAATTTTCGTAGAAATCATAAACGACGGAACGACAGAGCTGGACGAGGAGGAGGTCGATGCTTACGTACGCTGAGACAGTGAAGCTCGTTAATTTATGTCTGAATCCCAAGCTTCGAGCGGATGATCATTCGGATATACGTAGGGAGTGTCAGGACGAGGAATCTCGCGTATTTCCTCCGCCGAGACCGCGATAATTTCCCTGCCGTCACGGATGATTGTTTGCAGTGTTCCTTGCACTTCAATCCAGGCATCCCGTTCGAACCGGAGGGAAGGCTGAGCGGAATGGACGACGACGCCAAAAGGGTAGGCATCCGCCGTGCAGCATTGTACAAGAAATCTTCCAACAATAAATACCCCCCTGTTGTCTGAGCCAGGATCGTCATATGCGAAGCCGCTTAGCTTTATGGTTTTTCCTTTGAATTTCTCTTTAAATAGCTCGATAGCGCCTATCGTTTCAGAAAAAATTTCCGGTTTAACTTCAATGACCTCGGCGGGATATAATTTCTTGGCCAGCTCAGCGAATTCCGTATTGTACTTGTCCGGAGATATGAATATGTCATTAAGATGCTCCGAGTTCAAGAGGGGAGAGGTGAGCAGCATGCCCTTTTTGTCAGCAGCCATGCTTCCCATGGCGTGATCTGGTAAAAATATGCCAAGCAGGAGCGGAAAAAGGAAGAGTGCGTAGACGGCGGTATTTTTCAATTTCGAACTAGGCGAATGGTGTTCACAGCCGCAAGCTGTGCTGTCCCTGTTAAGTAGTGCCTGGCAGGCGAGGCACAAGGACATGATGGCTAATGGAATGGCGCTATAGCGTATCCAAGGCTCCATTTTTGGAGCGATGTAATAATGCAGTGTGCCGCTTTTGGACAAATGGGCGATAAACAAGGCAAAGGCGAGCAGAATAAAGCTTTTTGCTAGCTGCTGCCGCCGCTGTGCTCTTGGGGTCTCCTTCATTTCTGTAAACCTCCTTCGTTTAAGGAATGGACACTAACTTAAATAAAGCTTGCCCACGACTACCGAGCCGATAAATACGACTGTGCAGATAAGAAAGGCGAAATAGAGCACGAATTTGACCCGGAAGACGGACAGGAGCATCAGGATGTTTTTGAGATCAAGCATGGGCCCGAATACGAGAAAAGCCAGCAAGGAGCCTCCAGAGAACGTATGCGTAAATGCAGAGGCTACGAAAGCGTCAGAGGTCGAGCATAGCGATAGTAAGAAGGCAAATCCCATCATGAATATATAGGAGCTGACCGGCCCGCCGCCGACGGCGACAAGGCTTTCTCTTGGAATGAAGGTTTGAATGGCGGCTGTAATGAGACAGCCCATGATTAAATATTTTCCCATATCGAATACTTCATCAGCCGCATGGATGAATATGGACGTCATTTTCCCCCTTTGCTCCGAATGCCCAGTCTCGTGCTTGTGAGGATGTGCGTGGTGCGTATGATCATGCATATGAGTGTGCTGGTGATCTTGGCGGTGAGTACGATGGTTGTGATGGTGCTGAATAGATGGATCGGAAAGGGATTTAGTTTTCAGAGGGCTGCTATTCCAGGTGGCATAGATCATCCAGCCGATAACTGCTGCGACAAGGAAAGCTAATCCCATTCTTGCATATACCATTTCAGGATGGAGGCGGAAGGCCATATAGGTAGCGCCGTACACGACAGGATTCACAATAGGGCCGGCAAGGATGAACACGGCTGCGATGTATACGGGCATCCCCTTTTGGATGAGCTTGCGAATAAGGGGAATCATTCCGCATTCACATACCGGAAATATGAATCCTAGGGTACAAGCGAATAGAATGCCGACGGCAGGGTTTTTCGGAATCCATTTGCTTAACGTATCTTCAGAAATATAATGATGCACAAGTGAGGAGAGCAGTGCCCCGATGAGCACGAAAGGGAGTGCCTCCAGCAAAATGCCGATAAAGCTTGTCTTGAACAAATGTATGTAATTAAAGTCCATCGAAACCGAGGCCAGCAGAGGGGGAACGATAACGATGAGGCAGGCCGCTACTAAGGCGGCGGGAAGCAGAAATGGAAGCCACCGCGATGGGTTCATTTGGTTCATAGCAATCTCCTTAATATTTCATAGGTTTAGCTTAATCATAATAATTACTATTAATGAAAATCGGGGTTCAGAACATAATTTCATGATATTTAATGGGCGTACTCGATTGACAAATGGCAACCAGGGTATTATATTAGGGTTTGTTAATCGTAATAATTACGATTAAATGCGCTGGATCATATTGATTAACGAAGGGAGATAAGGAATGACGGATCAACAAATACCGGTTACTGTACTCTGTGGGTACTTGGGTTCCGGGAAAACTACGGTGTTAAACCACGTGCTGAACAATCGCCAGGGGCTGAAGGTTGCCGTTATTGTCAACGATATGAGCGAAATTAACATCGATGCAGGGCTAGTGGGCGCAGGAGCTAATTTATCGCGCACGGAAGAGAAGCTGGTGGAGATGTCTAATGGATGCATTTGCTGTACTTTGCGCGATGATTTGTTGCAGGAGGTGCGGAAGCTGGCGAAAGAGGGGAGATTTGATTACATACTTATCGAATCTACCGGCATAAGTGAGCCGATTCCGATTGCTCAGACATTCACCTATGAGGATACGGAGACAGGAATAGATCTTCGCAGCCTGGCCAGGCTTGATTGCCTGGTGACCGTCGTGGATGCATATCGTTTCTGGCATGATTTCTCTTGTGGAGAGACGCTGCTGGAGCGGGGCGAGGCCAGCGGGGAAGGGGATACGCGAGATGTCGTAGATCTGTTAATCGACCAAATCGAGACCTGTAATGTGCTGCTGCTGAATAAATGCGACTTAGTCTTAAACGAGGAACTGGATGAGCTGGAGGGCGTATTGCGGAAGCTGCAGCCGACCGCCAAAATCATTAGAACGCAGAATGGCAGCATTGATCCTAAAGAAATATTGAATACGGGTTTGTTTGATTTCGAACGGGTGAGCACATCCGCCGGCTGGATTAAGGAGCTGCAGCAAGAAGGCCATACCCCTGAAACCGAAGAATATGGTATCAGCTCCTTCGTATATCGTAGAGCTAGGCCGTTCCATCCTGAGCGGCTGGCTGGGTTTATGGGCGATTGGCCTGAGGAGGTCGTACGGGCAAAAGGATTAGTCTGGATCGCGGCAAAGGCGGATTTGGCGGCGAGCTTAAGTCAGGCTGGATCATCGATTCAGTTTGGGCCTGCCGGGCGGTGGCTGGCTTCCTTTTCCGAGGAGGAGCAGCAGGAGGTCTTCCGCAGCGAGCCGGAGATTTTACGGCGATGGGATCAAGTGTGGGGGGATCGACTCAACGAAATTGTCTTTATTGGCATTGATATGAACCGTCCGAAAGTAGAGAAATGGCTGGATCGTTGTCTTTTGACGGAAGAAGAGATGAACTTGGATTGGGCTGTCTTTCATAACCCGCTTCCGTGGATCAGTGATGAGGAATACCTGGCCGCCAGCATGGACTAGGTAGAGATCGAAAAATACGTTTTATTGCGAAGCCAGATAGGAAAATTGCAGGTCGTAGTGTCGTTTTTGTTAATCGTAATTATTACGGATAAAGAAGGGGATAGAATGATTTTGTCTTCCATGCGGAATGTCGTGTTCGGCTACGGGGATACCCCTGTGCTGAGCGGCATTTCTCTGGATATTTACAAAGGAGAGTTTGTCGGAATTACCGGGCCTAATGGAGCTGCTAAGACAACGATGCTGAAACTGCTGCTCGGCTTGCTTAAGCCGTGGAGTGGGACAGTGCGAATCTATGCCGAAGCGTTAGAGAGTCAGAGCTTGAATATCGGCTACGTACCGCAGAACGTGGCTTCTTTCAATAGCGGCTTTCCCAGCCGGGTGCTGGAATTGGTCAGGTCGGGCTGCTATTCTCGGCTAGGGCTGTTCAAGCGATTTACGGCGGAGCAGCACGATATCGTCGAGCAGAGCTTAAAGCAGGTGGGCATGTGGGAGTACCGGCAGAGTAAAGTCGGGGAGCTTTCGGGTGGGCAAAAGCAGCGAATATGCATCGCTAGAGCTTTGGCGGGACAGCCTAACGTGCTTATTTTGGATGAGCCTACAGCGGGAATGGATCAACAGGGAAGAATGGGCTTCTACCAGCTTATGCGCCACTATGTATCCGAACACGGGATGACAGTGATTATGGTTACGCATGGACTAGAGGAGTCAGGCCAATATTTGGATCGCATTATTTCGCTGGAACAGCAGGAGAGCGAGGGATGGCAATGTTTGAGTACGAATTCATGCAGCGTGCGTTTTGGGCCGGAGCTTTCCTTGGAATAATCGCTCCCGTTCTAGGCGTCTATTTGATGCTCAGGCGTCAGGCGCTGATGGCAGATACGCTGTCGCATGTTTCTTTGGCGGGAGTAGCACTCGGTTCCATTCTTGGGCTACATCCAGTGATTACGGGTATCGCTGCCGCTGTGTTAGGCGGAGTACTTGTGGATGGACTAAGACGGGCTTATCGAACATACAGCGAAGTGCCTGTAGCGATTGTTATGACTTCTGGACTTGCCCTTGCCATTGTTCTTATGAGTCTGCAGAGCAATTTAAGCAAAAGCTTCAGCTCCTATTTGTTCGGGTCGATCGTTGCGGTAAATAATACGGGATTGTGGTGGATCGGCGGAGTAACATTAGCGGGCGTGGCCTATTTTTTCGTGTTGCGAAGACCGCTCTATAATATGACCTTTGATGAAGAAACGGCGCAAATCGGCGGTTTGCAAGTAAAATGGCTATCCTTTTCATTTGCCGTGTTAACGGGGATGACGGTAGCGGCGGCGATGCCGATCGTCGGCGTTCTGCTCGTATCGGCGCTTATGGTTCTGCCAGCCTCTCTCGCGCTCCGAGTAGCCAGCGGGTTCGCGATGGCTTTGCTGGTTTCGGTCTTGGTCGGATGGGTGGGGATTTTCAGCGGCTTGACTATTTCTTATTACGTTAGTATTCCGCCGGGCGGAACGATTTCGCTTATGCTGCTGCTTTTGCTATTATCCGCCATGCTTGCGCAAAAGTTAAGGAGAAGGCGGGCCAAATCTAAACAAGGAACAATAGTCGCGGGCCAAGAGAGATGGGTCGCTGTCGATAAGGACTAGTTTTAAGAAAAATCCGAATTGAAAATATTGAAGGAGAGTGGAGTCTGTGAATAAATCAGGAAGCGGAGCAAGGAATACAGGGAAAAGGATAGGGATTAAAGGAATCGCTGCCGCCTCATTGCTGCTTGCCATTATGATGGTGATATCGGCTTGCGGGGCAAAGGGGAATTCCGGTTCTAACGGTGCTGAAAAATCGGAAGCTGTATCATCGGGCGTTCGTACCTCCGGTACGGAGAACAAACTGAACATTCAGGTAAGCTTCTATCCCATGTATGAATTTACGAGACAGGTTGCCGGAGATTTGGCTGATGTGGAAATGCTCGTCCCGAGTGGCGTTGAGCCGCATGATTGGGAGCCTGCGCCGCGGGATATTGCAAAATTGGAGAAGGCCGATGTATTCATCTATAATGGCGCTGGCATGGAGGGCTGGGTTGAGCAGGTTCTATCTGCTGTCAGCAGTGACAAGCTCATCACAATCGAAGCCAGTCGTGGACTCGATATCATTGAGGAAACGGAAGCACATGATCACCATGATGACGGAGAGCATGGGCATGCTGAAGGTGAGGCTCACGATCATACGCATGATCACGCCGATGGTCATGGACACGAACATGAGCATGCAGAGGACAACGATGGCCACGAACACGATCATACGCAGGATCACGCCCATGGTCAAGGACACAATCATGAGCATGCAGAGGACAACGATGGCCATGAACACGATCATGCGCATGCAGAGGACAGCGATGGCCATAATCACAGCCATGGCGGGTTGGATCCGCATGTATGGCTCTCTCCGGCTTTGGCGATTAAGGAAGTCCGCAATATTGAAGCTGGCCTTTCCCAGGCCGCCCCAGAGCATATAGAACAGTTTAAACAGCATGCGGATGCATATGTCGCCAAGCTGGAGGCATTGGATCAGGAATTCAGAGACACTTTGACTACGGCTAAGCGCAAGGATTTTATTACGCAGCATGCGGCATTCGGGTACTTGGCGAGAGAATACGGACTTAGACAGGTGCCGATTGCAGGGCTGTCGCCGGATCTGGAGCCGTCAGCGGCAAAAATGGCGGAGATCGTCAAATTTGCACGTGAAAATAATGTGAAGACTATTTTCTTTGAGACCCTGGTATCCTCCAAAGTAGCTGAAACGATCTCGAAAGAAATCGGCGCCAAGGCTGCTGTGCTTCACACTCTCGAAGGGGTGACGGAGGAAGACTTGAACAATAATTTGGACTATATCGCCATCATGCGCCAAAATTTGGCGGCACTACAGACAGCGCTTAATGAGTAGGATTGGGAACGCCAGCGTATTGATCAGCAATAACAGTAATTGACTAGCCATAACTAGGATGAGATATTTCTGCCATAGAAAATCTCATCCATTTCGGTTTTGAGCCGATCAGTGATTTCTGTCTGCTCCTCCAAGCTCAATTTATCCTTTGTATAGCCGAACAGATAATTGTTCAGGTCAAATTTTTTCAGCTTGCATTTTGTATGGAAAATATGCTCCTGATACACGTTCACGTCAATCATTTGGTAGGCATCAATGACCTCATCGGGGATATAGTTCTGAATGGAGCTGATCTCATGGTCAATGAACAGCTTTTGCCCATTAATATCCCGCGTGAATCCGCGAACCCGATAATCGATCGTCATAATGTCCGTATCGAAGGAATGGATTAAATAATTGAGTGCCTTAAGCGGTGAAATTTCCCCGCAGGTGGACACATCGATATCCGCCCGAAACGTACTGATTCCTTCATTTGGATGATATTCGGGATACGTATGAACGGTAATATGGCTCTTATCCAGCTGCAAAACCACGTTGTCCGGCAGCGGCCCCGGCGACTCCTCAAAAGATTCCGTCGGAACCTCCACGACTGGCCCCTCGGATACGAGCACGGTCACACTCGCTCCCTGCGGGACATAGTCCTGCTTCGCCACATTGAGAACATGGGCTCCGATGATATCGGATACGGCCATCAGAATCTGGGTCAGTCTATCGGAATTGTACTGCTCGTCAATATATTCAATATAGGCTTGACGCTCTTCTTTTGTTTTGGTGTAGCAAATGTCGTACATATTGAAGCTTAAAGACTTCGTCAAATTGTTGAATTCATGCAATTCTATTCGCTGCTCGGGTGTCAGTGTCATAGTGTCCTCCATTTCAATGTGATATGCCCTAATTATCTTTATACCCATTCTTCCTTATCCCTAACGATTGAAAAAAAATCTTCCCGCTCTATTAAACTTTTTGCCGATCGGCCGCCCAAAAGATTATAATTGGCTGGAGACATTCATTTCGTAAAAGGGGCGATGCAATGAATCTTCACCGTATTTTCGACTCATTCCCGGTACTGGAATCCAGTGACCTGATCATGAAGAAGATTGAGCTCAGTCATCTTGACGAGGTATATTCCATTTATAGCAACGACAACGTATTTGAATATTGCGGAATTATTCCCAAGCATAACATAGAGACAGTCAAATCGATGATCGGGCATTTTGAGCGGGATTTCACGAAGCGCTCCCGGATAAAATGGGGCATTTTCAAAAGACAGGACGACACCAAATTGCTTGGTATTTTGGAAGCCTTTGATTTCAATCCGAAGGTGAACATGGTGACCATCGGCTATTTTCTGTCAGAGTCGTACTGGGGGCAAGGGATTGCCACGCAAGCGGTTCAGGCGCTAGTAAAGTTTCTTTTTGAAAACGCTCTCGTAAATCGTGTCCAGGCGGACGTGATGCCCTCCAATGATGCTTCCAAGAAGGTGCTGCTCAAAAATGGCTTCAAAAAGGAAGGCGTGCTGAGGCAAGCTCATTTATGGTCTGGCAAGGGCGTGATCGACTTGGAGATCTACGGCATTCTGAAAGAGGATTACGCATAATATCCTTCTAAGCTATTAGAAAAAGCGGCAGGCCCAGCATGATGCCGGGCCTGCCGCTATGATTTGCATTTATGGTTATTCCTCTGCCGACTCGTCCTGTGCTTCAAGATCTTCCGCTTGGATTCTTGGTGTAACGACAGAAACCAGAAGCTCTTTATCCGAAGACAGCAACGTTACTTCAGGAGGAAGCTCAATATTTCCAACTAGAAGTGAATCGCCAATTTCCAGCTCGCTAATATCGACGCTGATTGATGACGGCAATTGGTGAGGCAATGCTTCGACCTCGATGAACGTGCTCTGCGTTTGTACGATTCCGCCTAGCTTTGTACCCTTAGGGGTACCGACGTAATCCAGCGTTACTCTCGTTCGAACGAGTTCATCCGTCCTTACGCGGAGGAAGTCAACATGAATATATTCGCGCGTCACAGCATCCCGCTGCAATCCTTCGAGCAAAACAGGGATTTTATCAGTGCCTCCGACTTGAACTTCCAATAACCCTGATCCTCCGCCTCTGACCCAACGTTGAAATTCCTGCGATGAAATATGAATCATGTCACTTTCTTTGTTCAATCCCATAACTACTCCCGGCAGACGTCCCTGATTGCGTAGACGCTTTAGACCGGACCTATTCATTGGTGATCTTTGTTCCGCTGCAAAACATGCTCTCATCACTACAACACTCCTTATATTTCAACAATAATATTTTGTGCTCCCAAAATCTTTATCCGTCAATGAACATTGATTTCGCCCCCTGCTCGGGGGATATAAAGAGCACCATGACATCACCGCCTTGGTTACATTAAATGTTAATAGATGCGTATATACATGAAGGCATCTCGCTCCGGCGGAGCGAAATGCCTTGTTATTTTACGATAGCATAAACCCAGTGGTATGTCGACAACTGTTAGCTGTTATTCATCAAATTGTATCAGTTTCCAGTATTATACTCTAGGCTGAGAGGATGATTGTTTTTTTAAAGGAAAATATTGACGTTTAGCATCATTGCATTTAATATATCAAGTGATATGTATCATGTGTTCTACATGGTGTCGAAAGGAGAGTGAGCAGGCCATGCCGCCTCAAACGAAATTTTCCAAAGAAGAGATTATTCAGGCCGCCTTTGAAATTGCCAAGGTGGAAGGGCTGGATCAGATCACCATTAGAAAAGTAGCTAATCGGCTGGGCAGCTCCATTGCTCCGATCTATGTCAATTTTGCAAGCGTGGAAGAGCTGATTCAGGCCGTCATCGGTAAAATTTCCGAGCTTAGCAGGGAAATACTGCGGGAACAGGACACGGGCAATCCCTTTCATGACATTGGCGTAGCCAGCTTGCGGTTTGCTAAAGAATATAGTGTACTGTTCAGGGATCTGGTGATGAAGAGAAACGATCACATGAAGGATTCAGATCAAGATATGGCTTCGCTCCTCGTCGAGCAGATGAGGGGGGATTCTGATCTAGCCGGCTTCACAGACGAAGAATTAAAACTTATTTTATTAAAAATGAAAATATTCCAATTAGGACTGTCAGTCATGATCGCAAACGGATTGCTTCCCGATTCCTTCAGCGAAGAGCAGGCCATTGCGATGCTGGACAGTGCTGCTGCTGATGTGATTGCGGGCGCTCGCTTGCGACAAGGATTTTGATTTTTAGGGGAGGTTCGATATGCGGAGGCTGTGGACGTTTGTTCCTTTATTCAGTTTATTGCTTGGCATGGTGCTGTTTCCCGGCAAGGCTGTTCAGGCCGGCAATCAGGAGAGTAAGGCAAATTTTACAGATACGGATATAGAAGCTTTTATCGATCAAGAAATGAAAATACAAATGGAACGATTCAACATCCCGAACGCCGCTGTAGCTGTCGTGGCCGATGGAAGGGTTGGCGTCAGCAAAGGTTACGGATATGCGGATTTGCAGCAGCAAACCCCCGTTGATTCGGAGCGTACGCTTTTTCGGATAGGCTCAACCTCGAAGCTATTCACATGGATCGCCGTCATGCAGCTTGTGGAACAGGGGCAGCTGGATCTGGAAGCGGATATCCGTACATACTTGGATTTTCAAATTCCCGGCCAGCTCCATCACGCCTCCTCCCAAGAGCCGCTTGCGCCTATCACATTAACTCATCTGATGACGCATACCGCCGGATTCGAGGATTACCCGGACACTATTTTCAGGCTGGAAGAGCAGCAAATGCTTCCCCTTGCCGATTATTTGCAGGTCTATATGCCGAAGCGTGTATTCCCGCCGGGAGAGGTGGCGGCCTATTCCAATTACGGTACAGCTCTGGCTGGGTACATTGTTGAGAGAGTATCGGGTCAGCCCTTCGCGGACTATATCGAACAGCATATTTTTACCCCGCTGGGGATGAAACATAGCAGCTTCCGCCAACCGCTCCCGGTACAATTGCAGCCCGATATGGCTCGAGCCTATCGCTTCGTTCAAGAAGAATACAAGGAGGGGCGATTTGAATATGTGCCGGAGCCCGCTGGCGGCATGAGCAGCTCGGCCTCCGATATGTCCCGATTCATGCTGGCCTATCTGCAAGGGGGACGTGGTCAGGCAGGGCGGATTCTTGCCGATGAAACGATTCGCTCCATGCAGAATCAGCAGTTTACCCAACATCCGCTGCTGAGTGGTACAGCGTTTGGTTTTATAGAGGGCAGCTTCAACGGGGAGAGAACGCTTTTTCATGGCGGAAGCACCATGCTGTTTGATACGGGGCTGTATTTAATTCCCGAGCACAAGGTGGGATTATTTGTCTCCCTCAGCGGGGGCAGTTACCTTGCGCATACCGGGCTTTTTCAAGCCTTTATGGATCAATACTATCCGACAGCCGCAGCGCATGATCCAAATCTCACGCCTCCCGAAGGTACTATGGAGCGCTCCCGCCAATATGTCGGGGAATACCAGCAGAACCGCCGCAGCTTTACGACCTCGGAACGATTTCTGAGCTTGACGATGGGGCTCATTCATGTGCAGATGGATAAAGAGGGCTATTTGATTGTGAACCATGCAGGAGAAGCCAATCGCTTTGTGGAAATAGAACCCGGCATCTACCGCAATCTCAGGGAGCACCGGACACAGGATTATTATGGCGACTTCAAGACGATCGTGTTTGGCACCGACCCCATGGGGAATACGATGCTGATGTCCGACGGCCCGATGACTTACTCAAAAGCTCCTTGGTATGCCACGAGCTCCTTTACATTCCTGACCTTGATTGCCGCTCTACTATTTATTATCATTTCCCTTATATTTTGGATGCTTCGAGCGATATTTCGCCTGATGAGACGTTCCCGTATTCAGCAGCCTAGATGGGCCAATGCCGGAGTAGGAGCAGCGATTGGTTTCGGCGTGCTGACTGTAGCCAGCCTGGTCGGAGTCGCCCTGAACGGCCAAATCGACCCGGTATACGGTCTGCCAAATGCCGCGCTTGGCATTTTACCTTCGTGGAATCCTGTGCTGGATGTACTTCCATGGCTCATGGTCGAAGTCGGGGCAGCCTTGCTTATTTTCGCTTTATTAGCTTTGTGGAGAAGATATTGGAAAATTTCCGGGCGTATTCACTACATTCTGTTTACCGCCTCGGCCTGGATCGTGTTATCGCTGTTTATGTACTGGCAGCTCATTTCATAATAAATTTACATTTGATGAATGATAGTATATTTCGGATGAGTAGAAGTGAATAACCGCAGTAGGACATAGCGGGAGAGGGGCGTTAGCGTGGAAAACCAATATATTACTTTTCGTGAATTTGGAAGTCCTGGCGACGTCCTAAAGATTGAGCAAAGGAGCATTTCCGGCCCGCAGCAGGGAGAGGTGCTTGTGAGAATGATAGCCCGGCCTATTAATCCATCCGATCTGATACCGATCCGGGGGGCTTATTCGCATCGCATACCGCTCCCCGGCATTCCGGGGTATGAAGGCGTGGGCATCGTTGAAGCTGTGGGCGAGGACGTCGACCAAGAGCTGATCGGCAAGCGCGTGCTCCCCTTGCGTGGCGAGGGCACATGGCAGCAATATGTAAAGTCGCCGGCGTCATGGGCTGTGCCGCTCCCGGATTCCGTCGCGGATGATACCGCGGCACAGCTATATATAAATCCGGTAACCGCCTGGCTTATTTGCCGCGAAATACTGCACTTGCAGCCGGACGATGTTCTCATTGTCAATGCGAGCGGTTCTTCGCTTGGCCGGATATTTGCGCAGCTATGCAAGCATTTCGGCATTCGGCTCATCGCCGTGACGAGGAATGATCGGCACGCGAAAGAGCTGCTTCAGCTCGGGGCAGCCTCTGTGATCAATACGAGGGATACTGCTCTGCTGCCAGCCCTAATGGAGCTGACCGGCGGCCTTGGTGCGAACGCAGCCGTCGATATGGTCGGGGGAGAGCCCGGTACGGAGCTGGCTTGCTGCGTACGCGCAACTGGCATTTTCGTGACATTGGGGCTATTGTCGGGGGTTCCTTTGGATTGGGCTGAAATAAAGCGCAAAACGAATGCAAGGGCGACCATGTTCCATCTTCGGCATTGGAATGAGACGGTCAGCGTTCAGGGCTGGCAGGATACTTTTCGTGAGCTGATCTCCTTGACACAAGCGAAGAAGCTGTTGTTGCCGCCGCCGCGGTTGCGCTTTGAACTGTCAAAGATAAGCGAGGCCGTGCGTGCGGCTGAAAGCAATGAAGGCAATCAGGGGAAATGCTTTCTTATTTAATATTGGAATGATAGTTTGATAGATAAAAAAACAGCAGCCAAGAGATCACCTCTTTGGCTGCTGCTTTGGTCTGCTTTTCTTCTATTCTACAGCAATCCCCATAATGCAGGGACGTTGGCTGGTTCCCACCCTGGCAGGGATGTATGGGGCTGGATGCAATAGTACGTTTTGCCTCCGTAGGTAACCTGATCGTTCACCTTGTAGCTGACGTTGGGTGCCCAAGGAGCGGCGTTTCCGCTGTCTGCATCGGTGGTTTCCGTAACCGATGCGCCTTCCGATACATTGCCCGCCGCATCCTGTGCTTTCACGATGAAGGTATAAGCCGTATTCGGTGCAAGCCCGCTGATCGTAGCGCTTGTTCCCGAGGCGTTGACTTCGTTCGAGCCATAACTGACCGTATAGCCAGTAACACCTACGTTATCGGTAGAGGCCGCCCATGAAAGGCTTATGCTTGATGACGTTTTTCCAGTTACTTGAAGATTTGTCGGCGCTGTCGGCGGCGTTGTGTCGCCTGAGTCCGGATTCGTCGTGACGGAGAGCGGACTGCTAGGGGCGGATACGTTGCCCGCCGCATCCCGTGCTTTCACCGTCAAGGTATAAGCCGTATTCGGTGTAAGCCCGCTGATCGTAGTGCTTGTTCCCGAGACGTTCACCTCGTTGGAGCCATAGCTGACCGTATAGCCAGTAACGCCTACGTTATCGGTAGAGGCGGTCCATGAAAGGCTTATGCTTGACGATGTTTTCCCAGTCACTTGAAGGTTTGTCGGCGCCGTTGGCGGCGTTGTGTCCGTATTACCCGAGCCAGTAGACAAGTCACTCGCCAGCTTATTCAAGAGTGTCTTGTTCCGGTCGCTGCTGAACTCCCAGAACATGGCCCCGCCAAGTCCTTTGCTCTTGATGAAGCTTGTTTTGTGGCCAAAGGATTCAACATCGTCATAAGAAATATATGTGCGGTTCGAGGCGTTGTACAAGTACGGCACTTTGGCCGCGTCGTTCCAATACCGGGTATATCCGTTCTTGTTAATATATTTCGATTCCAGGTCGCTGAAATCGAAAACGCCGGATTCCCATGTCCCATTGGATACTCCTGAGCAGTTTTGATATTGACCGTTTCCACTATTGCCGCAATTGGCCCAGCCCTTTCCATAGAACGGCATGCCTAGTACAATTTTGCTAGCCGGAACGCCTGCATCCAAGTGGCCTTGCACTCCGGCGGCTACATAAAATGTCGACGCATTGGGAACTCCTGCGGCGGCTGCGGCAGGATCGTGGTAGAGAGGAGCGTTATGCGCGCTAATGGTCTGCCATCCTCCATTGAAGTCGTAGGTCATAATGTTGATCCAGTCGACAATCGTAGCAATGTTCGCGAGCTCGGTATTTTGCGCAAATGATGGTCCGGCACCCGAAGCGATGGTCAGAAGATAGGTTTTGCCGTCTGCAGCTCCGGCCGCATTGAGCTTCTCGCGGACTTTTTGCAGCAGCAGCGTATAGTTCTGCTTATCCTCAGCTCTCACGCTATTGCCTGCCAAGCCGCCGCTAACCGGGTATTCCCAGTCCAGGTCAACGCCGTCAAATTGATATTTGCGCAGGAAATCGACCGCCGAATTAGCGAAATTCTCGCGGGTCTGAGCGTTCGCCGCTACATCGGAGAAGCGGTTCGACCAGGTCCAGCCGCCGACGGAAATAAGCGTCTTCAGGCCCGGGTTTTGTTGCTTCAGCTTAATAAGCTGTCCGAGATTCCCTTTTAAGGGTTTGTCCCATGTGTCGCCGGGAAATGATTTCTGAGCGTCGATCCAGGGATCGCCTAGCACAATTGTTCCGTTCGGAACGTTGATCGATCCGACCTCGTCCTGACAAGTCCATGTAACTGGATTTGGTCCGGTAGGATCTGGGTTTCCGTGTCTTCCGTTCCAGCAAATATCCGCAAATGCATAGTTGATATGCGTCACCTTGCTGCCGTCTATGTCTGTAACATTGTAGTTCCGTTCATAGGCCCCCCAAGATGTATAATACCCGATGATTTTGTAATCCGAAGCCGCTTCCGCTTTTTGCCCTCCGTAGGCTAAGGAGGAAAACAATGATAGAATCACGACAAATGCCAACAGGACGATACTACCCTTTGAAAATGATTGTTTACGCAGTGTCATTACTAAAATCCACCTCTTTCTCATAGTTTTTTTTGGTGCATGTACCATATAAAACGGCAAATCTATGAGTCTATCACCTCCTTCATGGAATGATCAGCAAGGCAAAACCCAATGCTTATGTCTATGGGATGCGAGCGGCAGCTGATAATCAAGATGAGGATCATGAAAGAATAAGAGCGATCGGCGGGTAATTATAAAGCGTTTTCATTTTTCGGTGAAAAGGTAAGTTGGATTCTATTGGTTTAATTTAACTATCATTGTAAATGGTAGATTAAATCCCATAAAGGGAGAGGTTTGTGTAGTGGAGGGAGAAAAATCTGTTATCATTCAATTATTGCAATTAAAAATGTCACAAGACCTTCGGATTCGTGAGGGAAAAAGGGGCGGATTTACGAAATTTCCTAAAGGGGATTGAGATCAGCCCTGTTGTCTATCATAACAGGGCACCGTGTTCCCGAAGCAGCTCTGCTACCTTATGATTTCCTTGCTTAATAGCAAGAGATAAAGGAGTTTCGCCATCTTCAGCCTGAGCGTTTACATCTGCGCCGTTTTCAATCAACAAGGAGATGATTTCTACATTATCCTCGTGAAAAGCAGCGGTATGCAGACAAGTATGACCATTGCTGTCTAGAATGTCGGTCTTGGCGCGATGGGCAAGCAGCAGGCGGATGACCTCCAAGCTCCGTTCCCCTGCGATGGCGGCATGCAGAGCCGTATTGGAGGGAATATAGGAAACTTTTGAATGAGACACCGCATTTACATCGGCTTGGTGATCCAACAGGATCTGTACCGCTTCTTTTTGGCCGAAATGAGCTGCATACCCTAAGGGAGCAAGTCCATCGTTATTTTCCGCATTCGCCAGATGGGGGTGAGCTTCCAAGAGTTCTTTCAGCCGGGCTGCATCGCCGGATTGAACGGCTTGAAAAAACTCATTGAGGATTGGGGATAAGTCCATTTTCATTCGCCTCCATTTGCATCATTTGGATAAGCTATACTATTGATTATTCCAAAGACCTTGCTCAATTGCAATAGTCAAGGGCGAGTGTGCTCCTCATACTGCGCGGTGAAGTGGTTGATTTTCATCGTCACTTTTTGCAGGTGCTTTTCCATCGTTTTGATTTCATCTTCTACGCTTTTTTTGTGCTTGATTAACATCTCGCAGCGCTGCTTTAGCGTATCGCCGCCTAGTAGGCTTAAGTCAACGAATTCCTTGATTTGCTTTATAGGCATACCGGTTTCCTTCAGGCAGCAGATTAATCCCAGCCACTCCAAATCATCATCGGAGAAGCGGCGAATTCCGCCCTCGCTTCGTTTGACGAACGGCAGCAGGCCTTCTTTTTCATAATAGCGCAGTGTGTGACTGGCCAGTTTGGTGCGTTCAGATACTTGTTTAATGGAGTAGCTCATTGGCATCTTCCCTTCATATATTTCAAACAGGAGCAGCAAACTCTTGACTTGAAGTTAACTTTAAGCTTTAAAATTCTATTGTACAATACATGATGATGATTCAAAAGGTCAAGACGAGGAGGATATAAACGATGAGAACAATGAAACTTGGAACCAGCAACCTAGAGGTGCCGGTGATTGCCGTTGGCTGTATGCGCATTAATTCGCTGGGACAAGCTGAGGCGGAGAAGTTTGTTCGGACGGCGCTCGAAGCCGGTGCAAATTTCTTTGACCACGCAGATATTTACGGCGGGGGCCAATGCGAGGAGATTTTCGCCGATGCGATCCAGATGAATGACGACGTCCGCGAGAAAATCATCCTGCAGTCCAAATGCGGCATTCGCCAGGGGATGTTCGATTTCTCTAAAGAGCATATATTAAATTCGGTAGACGGTATCCTGAAAAGATTGAAAACGGATTATCTCGATGTGCTGCTATTGCACCGTCCCGATGCTTTGGTGGAGCCGGAAGAGGTGGCAGAGGCTTTCGACCAGCTTGAGAGCTCAGGCAAAGTACGACACTTCGGAGTATCCAACCAAAATCCGATGCAGATCGAGCTTCTTAAAAAGTATGTAAAACAGCCGCTAGTTGCCAACCAGCTGCAGTTGAGCATCACGAACGCAACCATGATTTCAAATGGAATTAACGTCAATATGGAGAACGCTGCTGCAGTGAACCGTGATGGCAGCATTTTGGATTATTGCCGATTGCATGATATCACGATTCAACCATGGTCGCCTTTCCAATACGGTTTCTTCGAGGGTGTATTCCTTGGCAGCGAGAAGTTCCCGGAGCTGAACCGGAAAATCGATGAAATCTCCGCGAAATACGAGGTTTCCAACACGACGATCGCGATTGCGTGGCTTCTCCGTCATCCGGCGAAGATGCAGCCGGTGACCGGGACGATGAATCTGGAAAGAATCCAGGATTGCAGCAAGGCAGCCGATATTACGCTAACCCGTGAAGAATGGTACGAAATTTACCGCGCTGCGGGGAATGTGCTTCCTTAAGTGGAGCGAGGAGTAAGTAAATTCAATCGGCTCAAGCCATAAAGTTTCTGTACGTTTGTGAGAAACAATAGTAAAGCGGGTGCATGTTCAATATGCTCCCGCTTTTCCTATGTTTGCTTTGACCTTCACGAAAGTATCTCCCACTTCGCCCACATTTCCTGCGGGTTAAGCTCATAAATATCATTCTCCCTGAACATGAACTGGTGCATAATAAATTCCCTGCGAATCGTGGCAAAATCCTCGTGATAGTTCTTGATGAACGCATTCATTTCCGGCTCGCTGTACTTGCGGCCGGTTTCCAGCCGGGAGACCAAATGCTCGAGTACAATCAGCTTCTTCTTAAGCTGGGCAGGAATGCTCTTCAACCGGCCTTCAGTAGTAAAAAAGTTCCTAATGACAGATTCCTTCATGTGTTGCTGCTGCTCATTCAACATGCCTGTTCCTCCTTCGGATGCCCGGTTAATCAAATTGAGCGTGGCGTCGGCGTTATTTTTCAGAAAATAATGGTTTAGTGAGAAAAAAATTGTATTCTTGTCTCTGCGTTCGTTAATCAGGCTCGCTTCTCGCAGCTTTGCAGCGTGGTGAGTAATGGTAGCCGGGGTTACGCCAAGCCTCTTTGCTAGCTCCTGACCATTCCGTTCGCCGTCCGCAAGTAAAATCAGCATTCGAATCCTAGTAGGATCGGCGAGTGCCTTATGGTAGGTCACGACCTTGTCTAGTTGCAAACCAGGACACCTCCGTACTAGATTTAACAATCATCTAATTAGATATATGTTAAATTAGATTCTAAGGAAACTGGAGGGCATTGTCAATGAATAAATGAAAAACGCCTAGTATGGCAATATTCATTTTGAGCCTTCCTTTCAAGACGGGTTTATCGCTTTTATTGATCACGATGATGAAGTTCCAGAGATTTTCTCAGGCGCGAATACTACTAAAGGGTCCGTCATAAATCCTCCAACGCGCTTCCGTTATGAAGGGCATTATTGATTGCGTTAAATTCAGCACTTTGAAACAAGATGTTTTGTACTTTATCATTATGGATGTCAGCAAGGAGCTTGATTCGGGATTTTCTAAGACTTTGGTGACAAGGCGAAAAGCCCATTTCTACACCACCATGTTTTTCGACTGTATGATATAATGCTCCATAGAATTTAATTACTCCGTAGTTCACCTCTTACAGATTGCATATGCCTACAACATACGCCGCTGCAATCCTCATTTGTCACCACATCCGATGCTTATTGCTTCGCCATCCTTGAAAGTTGACCGCACCTATTCTATTCATTCTACGTTTAACGAAATCACGGACGGGCCGAACTCGCCTATCCAAGCTCTATCTAAGGAGGATTTTATGCAGTTAGAAGGACATCATTTTTTTGTCATCACAGGTGGCCCTGGCTCTGGGAAGAGTACGCTCCTCGATTATCTCGAAGGGCAAGGCTTCAAGCGGTCGGTCGAAGCGGGACGAAGCATCATTCAGGAGCAGACGATGATTGGCGGTGCCGCTCTGCCTTGGAAAGACAGAATACTCTTCGCAGAGCTTATGCTATCTTGGGAAGCGCGTTCATACCGACAAGAATTGAAGCAAGGAAATACCGCCCCCGTGCTGTTTGATCGAGGTGTGCCTGACGTCATCGGGTATCTTCGACTGGAGGGGTTGGATGTTCCGGTTCATATCCAGCGCGCTGGCGAATTATTTCGCTACAATAAACGCGTCTTTATCGCCCCGCCCTGGCCGGACATTTATCGTCAGGATGCCGAGCGAAAACAGGATCTGAAGACAGCTTGCCGAACCTTTGACACGATGGCAGCCGTTTACACCGAGCTTGGATACGAATTAGTCGAGCTTCCGCGTTGCAGCATCGAAGAACGCGCCGAATACATCCGGTCGAGCATCGCTGACAAAGAGTGACGGAGTGTTAGGCCGGCAATAGTACATCATCTTATAACACAAAATGATGATTTCGTTCAACTCGTGGTTGAATATTATAGAAAATCAAATATGAAGTTATTGTCCCCTCCTAGCAGCTCCAATAAAATGGGATTACGAAAGGGGCGTGAGAAATAATGAAAGAAAAATTAGCAAGAAATATAAACATATACCGCAAAGAAAAAGGACTTACACAAGAGGAACTTGCGCAAATACTAGGGGTTTCATTTCAAGCCGTATCTAAATGGGAAAATGCTCAGACCATGCCCGATATTGCGCTGCTGCCTCAGTTATCAAGAACCTTGGAGGTAAGCATCGACAAGCTGCTCGGGTACGCCTCGCAGGATAGGCCGATTACCATTTATGAGGAAGCCTACCTGACGCAGGATTATTACTGGGGCACTGAACCTAACCAAGCATGCTACCAGGTGCTGCAAAGGATGCCGCCTACGAAACCCATAAAGTTGCTGGATATTGGCTGCGGTGAGGGCAAAGATGCCGTGTTCTTTGCAAGAAACGGGTATGAGGTTACAGCCTTCGACGTTTCAGACGCAGGCATCGAGAAAACCAAAAGATTGGCTGATCAGATCGGTGTCCATGTTAATGTGTTTAAGGCCGATATTTTAGATTATCGTTTGGATCAGCAGTTTGACGTTATCTTTTCTAGTGGTGTCCTGCACTACATAAAACCGGAATTTCGCCAAGAAATATTTGATAATTATAAGCAGTTTACAAATCCAAACGGTATACATTTTTTAAATGTGTTTGTAAATAAGCCGTTTATTGCACCTCCTCCTGAAAAAGAACCTAACGCATACAAGTGGCACTCCGGCGAGCTGCTTGCGCACTACCAAGACTGGTTTATTCAAGAGAGTTCGGAAATTGTATTTGACTGCAATTCGTCCGGCATTCCCCATAAGCACGCGATGACTAGCCTCATTGCCCAGAAAATGACCTCGCTAGACCACTAAAAAAACCGCCTATAGGGCGGTTTTTAATATGCTGGAATATTATTTCCAGGTAGTCACGGCATCGACGGGCAAACGATAGGATGGGCGGCCTTCGGTAGCGGCCTTGCCGATCGATATGATCATGACAGGAACGTGACGATCCTTATCGAGGCCAAAGGCTTCGGCAATCTGCTGCTTGTCATATCCGCCGATCGGGTTCGTGTCATAGCCGTGAGCACGCGCGACGAGCATAAGCTGCATCGAGACGAGACCGGCATCAATAAGCACGATGTCCCGCATCGTTTGATCCGGCAATTTTTCATAAAGCGGTTTGATGGAAGAGAGCAGCTTCTCTTTGACATCTTCGGGCATATAACCAAGCTCTACCGATTTTCCGTAAATCTCATCGGCCTTTTCAATGGACTTCATATCGCCAAAAACGGCGATCACAGCCGCAGATGTGGTGACCTGGTTCGTATTGGCTCCAGCCAGCTCGGCCAGTTTGGCTTTGCCTTCCGGCGTGTCGATAACCACGAAGCGCCATGGCTGCATATTGATTGAGGATGGGGCGGTAGTTGCTTCTGCCAGAATCTCCGTCATTTCCTCGCGGCTTATTTTGACGGTTGGATCATAGTTTTTGACGGAACGGCGCCCCAGCATGATTTCTTTGAAATCTTTAGCATGGATTGTATTTGTATTCATTTTAGTTTCTTCCTCTCCTAAGGATCTAGTATCTACTTATATTTTGCTGAATCCGCATCAGCATATCGGTCAGCGTATCCAGCTCTTCTGGACTGAAATCCTGCAGCATTTGATTCACAAAGCAGCGCTTTTCCGTACTGCAGCTAAGGATTTGTTCGCGTCCTTCTTTCGTCAGGCTGACGAAGGTCTCCCGATGATCGGACGGATTTCTGCGTCTAGTTACCATCCCTTGGGATTCGAGCTGCTTCAAATGACGGGTGACGGCTGCATTGTCGATATTGACCGATTTTTGCAGAGAGGACTGATTAACCTCGTCCTCCTGATACAATTGATGCAAGAGCTCGAATCGGGACAAGCTCATATTGGTGTTGCGTTCAAACTTGGGGCCAAACTGATTGCAGAGCTCTTTAAGCAGGAACAAAATGCGTTCTTGATCTGAAGCGGGGGAATTCATGTGATGACCTCCTAAGTTCCGTAACCAACGAGCCTGCATGCGTGAGGCAGGTTATCTAATCTAGAACTCAATGATTGAGGGGTCAATCATTGACCCCTCAATCAATGTAATACAAAAAAGCTAATAATGCAAGAGGGCAGTTTGTTAGTTTATGATGCCTAATGTCCGCCCATAAATAAGAAGCTCATCATAGGGATCGCCATTCCATCCAAGAACTTGAGCAAAGGCTGGTTCTGTTTTTATCCCCCGTTCCTTCAAGCGAATGATTTCCGTTCTCAGGTGCGGATTTGTCATTAAAAGATGATGTTCAACCAACATGTGAAGATATGCATTTTGATGCTCTATGGGCCTCGGCTGGGCGAACAATTCGAACTCAAATCCGCCATAGCGAAAATTGGCCGTAATTGTCGGAGTTCCTTTAATCACTGACTCATGAAGAAGAAATCCTGGCAAATTGCCGTATAGAAGCGTGACATCTTCTTTAAAATTTTCAAAATCATAAACTTCCATGATTATATCCAAGTCTGAATTACGAACATCAATTGAAATGGGAATCGTTCCGCATAGGACTGGTGTGTATTGTGCCATATTGTGAACAATATTCAATTTATTGATAGCCTTGAAGGCTTGAC
The DNA here is from genome assembly GCF_042714055.1 of Paenibacillus lentus. Lineage (GTDB taxonomy): Bacteria > Bacillota > Bacilli > Paenibacillales > Paenibacillaceae > Fontibacillus > Fontibacillus lentus_A. The sequence goes on along the minus strand of NZ_JBHGVC010000014.1, from coordinate 12,544 downwards.
GCTGAACAGGGCTACCAAACTCCAAATAGCTTATCGTCTTAAAAATAAGGATTTCCTCCCTTTCTGAAAATATTTTTGAAAATCTAAAGGAAAGTTCCTGAGGGATATAGAATTTGTCATCAAACTCAAAATAGATATGTAAAAGGAGCGAACAATCCATGATTAGCAAAGTAGGTCAAATTATGTTATACGTCAATAACCAGGATGAGGCCGTAAACTTTTGGACAGAAAAAATTGGTTTTAGCATAATTTCCGAAGAAGACAACGGCCAAGGCATGAGATGGATTGAAGTAGCTCCAACTGGGGCGGAAACGAGCATCATTCTGCACAATAAGGAGTTCGTTGCTAAAATGTCGCCTGGCTTAAATCTTGGCACACCGTCTTTAATGTTTTTTACGGAAAATCTGGATGAATTGCATAGCGACTTATCCCATAAAAATATCAAAGTCGGAGACATCGTAAATATGCCTTCCGGACGAGTGTTCAACTTTGCAGACCATGAAGAAAATTATTTTGCTGTCATGGAAAAATAAATTCTTAATAATGAACTCGGGGAACTGAAGAGATGTTCTCTTATAATGGCTTCGGCATTACTTGTTCTTTATGCTAGCGGCCGAATATGCACCTCTTAGTTCCCCTTTAACATTCAATTATTCAATCGTATATAAACCGTATAATCTTAATTTATTTAGCTGATCGGTAATAAGGATAATCCATCTTTTCTTGAACCTGCCGAACCACATCTTTATTGGTAAGCGATTCAATTACATACAGCCCTAAGTCGATGGAAGCCGACACTCCGCCGCCAGTAAATGTGTTCCCGTCCTTTACGCAACGTTCCTTGACGACTTCCGAACAGTAAGGAGCCAATAGTTCGTAAGCCGATGGATTCGTGGTTGCTTTTTTGCCATGTAGAAATCCGGCCGCACCCAAAATCAAAGCTCCTGTACAAACGGACACTTTGTATTCCACATCTCTGGCCGTCTGAATCCATGAAATGAATTCGGGATCATGCCTTAGCTGCCTTGTGGATAACCCTCCAGGAATAAATATTAAATCATAGCCTGACAGATCAGGGGAAACATGATTTACTTTTACAGTTAATCGTCGGTCATCCTTGACTTCTTCTTTCGTTGAACAAAAATCCCATCGCACATTTTCTTTGACGTTTAGAATACCCAACCAGGTAACGGCTTCATAGAAGCCAACAAAATCGAGCGCAGTCATGTTGTCAAACAGAATAAAAGCCATTTTCATCAAGAACACCTGACCTTTTCATGAAATAAAAAAAGCATCTGGTCATTTTACCAAATACTTTTGCCCAGGCGTACGGCTGATATGATCATATGTGCTTCCTGGTGGTTCTCCACATTTACGCCAGTCGCACATACCCAATAATCCTAATCTCTTTATATCAAATATTCCTGAATTTAACAACTAGTGAAGCGTTGGCAGACAAACTTTCCGATCGAAAATGTATTGATGACGTCAAAAGCTATTTGCAAGGTGACAAGTTGAAGGATGCGTTCGATTAGGCGGCTAGCGAGATTGCTAATGAATTGAAATTTATCGCATCACTTGGTGATCAATTAGAAGAAGCAGTACAAAATGCAATCGTTCAGGCTATTATGAGTGTAGCAGGCGGTTCAATCAATAGTTCGACGGCAAATACGATTGCGAATGTTCTAGTTTTTATATTTCTATAAAATAAGTGGGTGAAACAATTTGTCTGAATCCCTAGAAGAAAAGGTACAGCGATTGGAATTATATGTGAACTTGTTACGCCAAATTACACTTGAACCGGAACAATATCGTCTCTGGGATTGGATAATTGCAAATGGCTTAAATGGGGAGCAATTTAATGAAATTAAAGCTATCCTAAAGAAGTATGTATTGCTCCTTAATCATGAGCAAGATACTAATAAACCTTCCTTCGATGATATTTCTAAAGAGTTAATTGAGGTTTTATCTCCTAGTGAGTACCTCGCTAACGTTAGGGGAGTAATTCAGTTATTAAGAAACGCTGTTAAGATGCCCCCATATCAGTCCTTACAATATTATCTTAATGATGCTCAGGAATAACAGAATGTGTGAGCAATCATATGCCTATCCGGAGGACAAATTATCGTTTTTCCGCTATTCAACTGATGGTTATACGGAGGTAAAAACAAGCGGAATCCGACCTTGTCGGCTGCAGCAACAATTTTGAACGAAAAATCGTACAAAAGAGCTTATGAGGCGGTCAGTTGAGGCAGTTTTGAACGAAGAATCGTACAAAGACGCTCTCGAAAGCGCCCGCAGCAAGAATTTTGAACGAAGAATCGTACAAAGGCGTGCGCAAGGCGGTCTGGCACTATAGTTGCTGCGCGAAGAATCGTATAATTTCAAAAGAACATTTCACACGGCTGCTTTTACAGTAAAGGGTTGCTACATGTGGATAAATCCCCCCATAGCACTACAAAAAGATTAGCACTTTTAAAAAAACTACCCTTCGGTTAGTATTAAGTCAAGAAATACCAACTATTGAAATGGTGTCCATGACTTAAACTGTATGCGAGAGGTGCTGCATGAAACGATCCATATGCATTTTGTTGTTATCTATCCTGCTGGCTTCAATCACGGCAGGCTGCTCGGAACATTACAGAACAGATTTTCTTAAGAAATTCGATTCCTATCTCCAATATTCCTTAGGGGAATTCGAAGTTATCGATAAGCAGGAAATCAAGTGGAGAGCGAACCCTCTGCCTGTAAGCGGAACGGGTCTGCGGTGGGTTGTAGGCTTTACGGACGACCGGGGGAACGAAAGAGATTTTGAATTTCGCAATTACGGGTATACGCAAGGCGGGGATCAATCCAATTTCGGGTATGCTGTAATGGAATATGCCATGAGCTTAGGCAAAGAGCAAATTATAACGGATGTGCTTCTTAAATACTTCCATCCCGACGAAATCGGATTACAAGAAGAAGACAGTACGAATGAAACGAAAACATCTGTTTTAGTCATGAATGAGTATCCACTTAAAGGCGACGACTATTATACAAATTTTGTTCACCCCAAAAAAGGGCTTCAACTGAAAACGATTCATCCGAAGCAACTTATTCATGAATGGGGGGCTTCCTATAGCTTTAAGTTCAATACTTTAATCGACGACGACGATGACCAGATGAAAGAGCTGATAGCAAAAATAGAACAGGCATTAATAGATTATGCTAAGTATGTGGATAATTATGATCTCCTTCCCGTTGAAGTGCAGGGGGAAAACTATGATAGCGGATACCATGGGACATATAACAAGGAGACAGACTCGTTTACTTGGATCACTATGGAGGATTATCTGGAATCGCTGAAGTACATAGATGGAAATTTAAAAAAACTCGATAATGTGATAATTAACGGCAAAGAGTATGATGTTGGAGAGAATTACGAGGAAGAAGGTATCTATTTTTTTGCAGATAGCGTAAATTATTGTGCAGCTACAGAGCAGTATCATATTAAAGATTTTGAAGATATCCTGACTCTGCTGGGATACAAGGTATCAAAATCCCAAAATTACTCAGCGCCTATAGATTGGCAAGTGGGCACAGACACTTACACTGTCAGGAAATTGAAAGACTGGTCCCTCCAAAAGAACGGAGGAAGCAACTTGCTGAAATACAGTGGCCATGAGTGTGGGGGAATCTCGCAATCCGACCTTGAAATGATAAGCAACACTGCCGTAAATATGGATAAGGAAAAAGGGGCTCTTATAGTCAAGAGTAATTAGTGTTTCGATCCTCCAATAAGTTAGGGCAGTGAGGTATGATTTGACCAACAAAAGATTCGTTTGTTACAATGTCCCCATCAAATAGGAAAAGGATGAGAACGATGGTTCGTCGTTTGAAACGGTTTAAGAATGTTGCTACTGCATTAAGCTTCTAAGTAAAAAAATATTTATATTACTTAGAAGCGAGGGGTAAAAATGAAACAACATCGGTTTAACCACTGGTCGGAAATCAAGTATCTAAAGGATATTGTCACTAACCCAATGATTGAAGTAGGGGAATACTCCTACTACTCTGGTTATTACGATAATCATGATTTTGAAGATGGGTGCGTTAGATACCTTTGGGGAGATGAAAAATCAAGAAAGTTATTTAACCCCACCGAAGACTATGGTTGGCATTTAGATAAATTGATTATAGGAAATTACGTATGCATTGCAAGTGGTGTAATTATTTTAATGGGTGGAAATCACAATCATCATCCTGAATGGATTACCGTGTATCCGTTTGTGGAGCAGATTGAAGCCTCTTACGAACCAAAAGGGGATACAATCATCGAAAGTGATTCCTGGATTGGCATGAATGCAATGATTATGCCCGGTGTGAAAATAGGTGAAGGTGCCATTGTTGCGGCAGGATCGGTTGTTGTAAAAGATGTCCCACCATATACGATAGTAGGCGGCAACCCTGCTAAAGAGATAAAGAAACGCTTCACAGACAAAGAAATCGAAAAATTAAAGGAAATGCGTTGGTTCGATTGGGAACGTAAGAAAATTGAACGATCCAGTCATATCCTCTCAAGTTCTTCTATTAATCAATTATATGACTTTTATCAAAGGGAAATACAACCATATGGTAATCGCATTTAATATAGACAAGAATGACGGATGGCAAGGAACAAGAACTTGGATCAAGTGAAGTAATAAATCAATCTACAAAAAGATGGAGCAGAATCATTTTTGCTCCATTTTTTTGTTGTTTTAGCTATAAATAAGGGATTGTATCGTTAACTTCGTATTTATTTTACACAGATTACTTTGCCTTTGGTCATTTGCATTAATTGTTCGGGTGTTAATTCAAACACTGCCCTTGGATGTCCGGCCGCAGCCCATATCTCATCATATTGAAACAAGTCTTCGTCAATAAGAGTTAGGATTGACTCTATATGCCCTAAAGGTGGGACGCCCCCAATAACAAATCCTGTGTGTTCACGGACAAAATCAGCGTCAGCTTTTCCTAATTTCTCACCGAGTTGGTTACCAATCTGTTTCTCATTAATTCGATTTACTCCACTTGCTACAACCAATAACGGTTTGTCGGAATTTTTTAGTCGAAAGATAATTGACTTAGCTATATGTGCAACCTTACAGCCTATCGCGTCGGCAGCTTCCTGAGCAGTTCTTGTGCTATCTGGTAATTCTATTACTTTATTAGGATAACCTAACTCTATTAGCTTGTTTTGAACCTGTTGTGCGCTTTCTTTAAGTTGACTCATCAACATGTTTACCTCCTATTATTCGATCACCTAAATTTCTGTTCTTTCTTTCCCTTACGAATCTGGATAATGCATGACGACTTGTATGACCACATCCTCATTCGTGTCATTAATATATTGATGCAGAACATTACCTGCAAACCGTATCGCGTCTCCTGCATGTAAAGTATATGCGTCATCCTTAACCATAATCTTAAACTCTCCTGAAACAACAGTAATGTACTCTAAAACCCCCTCATTGTGTGGAGTAGAAACATAGCTTGCTTTAGGTTTTAATACAATCGTGAAAATTTCAATTTGGGTTTGTGGGTTGAACGGAAATAATACATAAACGAGACAATTACCATTATCCTCTGTTATATCAGGTTCTTTCTTTCGATTAACAATGGATATTGTAGAATCATCGTCTTTTATTAGTGATGAAAAAGAAATATTAAGTCCCGTAGCAATTTTCCAAACGGTGGTTACTGTCGGCTGTGTGTCCCCTCGTTCGATTTGATGCAGCATCCCCTTGCTAACTCCAGTTAAATCTGCCACTTTGCCTAAACTTAACTGCCTTTGCTTTCTCAAGCGTTGCAAGTTTTGTCCTATTCTAATGTGAATAGCATCCAAATTATTTACCTACTTTCGTTTAGTATATTATACAAATATAACAATATAAAATACAAGTCAAGATGCGATGACAGATATCAAAAACAATAACCACCGTTCAGAGAAATTAAATACGGATCATTGTTTAGAAAAATTTCTGACTCCAAATTGTTTACAGCATAGTTCACTCCATACAGCAGACCGGAGTTTAATGCATTTACGGGGGTTGCTTTCTATAGAATTCATGAAACCTAAACAAGCTCAAGCATATGATTGCTTGAGCCTTAATAATATTTTGATTCATCTGGTAATATTAGTCATCACACTTCACTGTCTCTGCAAAATTTAGACTCTGAGCGAGCCACGGAACCCCCTGGCGCCATAGTAAGATTCCGCACCGTTATGATACACGAAGACATTGCCGTAGCGAAAATCAGCAAAGATGGCACCACCGAGTTTTCTAATCTCTGAAGGTGTTTTCACCCAGCTTGATGTTTTCGTATCGAAATTTCCAAGTTTCTGCAGCTCTCTATATTGTTCTTCCGTTAAAAGCTCAATGCCCATGGCAGCCGCCATATTAATAGCGCTATTTTCCGGTTTATGTTGTTTCCTTGACTCCAGCGCTTCATGGTCGTAACAAACACTTCTGCGGCCTTTAGGACTTTCCGCTGAACAATCATAAAAAATGTATTCGCCTGTCTTATTATCATGACCAACAACATCTGGTTCTCCGCCGGTTCTTTCCATTTCATGGAGCGACCACAGTTTTACAGTACTAGCTTCCAGCTTTTCTTGTACTTCAGCCCATTCAAATCCTTTATGGCGGTTCATGTTTTTCTCAAAACGGGTTTTCAATGATCTGAGTAGTTCTTCACGTTGTTCTGGTGATAACTCCCTTTTTTCATTTATCATAATGAAACCTCCTTGAAATTGGCGAAACTTCAAAATAATAATATCATGCTCCTAAACCCTTATTTCATAGTCTTTCCATCCTGATTTGTTTCCTACGCTTTGCTTTGCATTAAACATACTGTCTCCACATGACTCGTCTGCGGGAACATATCCACTGGCTGCACCCACTCCAGCGAGTAGCCGCCGTCGAGCAGCTCCTTGCAGTCCTTCGCCAAGGTCGAAGGATTGCACGATACGTATACGAAGCGCTTCGGCTTCGTTCGCAGCACCGCGTCGATGAAGCGCGGATCAAGCCCGGTACGCGGCGGGTCGGCGATGATGACGTCGGGCTTGAAGCCGGACTTCACCCAGCGTGGGAGCAGCTCCTCGGCATGTCCCTCGTAGAAGGAGGCGTTATCGCGTCCGTTGCGGGCCGCGTTTGCCTTAGCGTCCTCCACCGCTTCGGGAATCGACTCGATGCCGCGAACCTCGCTGGCGTAAGGAGCGAGCCACAGCCCGATTGTGCCTGTGCCGCAGTAGGCGTCTACGACGATTTCCTTGCCCGTGAGGGCAGCCGCCGTGCGTACCGATTCATACAGCTTGACCGTCTGCAGGGGGTTAAGCTGGAAGAAGGCGCGAGGGGAGAGGGTGAACTCCAGATCGCCCAGTGCCTCCTCAATGCTGTCCTTGCCCCACAGAATCGTCGTTTTGTTGCCGAACACGAGTGAAGTGTTCTTCGGATTGACATTCAGCGCAATACTAGTGAGCTCTGGCATGGCCAATCTAAGCTCTTTAATGAGCTGATCCAGCCGCGGAATGCGCTCGTTTGCGGCCACTAGCGTCACTTGCAGCTGCCCGGATTGGAAGCCCCAGCGGACGACGATCGTGCGTACGAGCCCTTGATTGCCTTTCTCCTGATAGACGGGAATATTCAGCCGCTGCAATACATTGCGTGTCTTGTCGACCGCCTCATTCACCTTTGGGTGCTGGATCGGACAGCCCGTAATGTCGATCAGCTTATGTGAATCCGCGGCATACAGTCCAGCGATGACGCCTTCCTCCTGCATGCCCAGCTGAAGCTGGGCTTTGTTGCGATATCCCCAAGGATGCTCCATGCCGAGAATCGGCTTCATGCGAATTTCTTGCAAGCCGGCATAACGCGAGAACGCTTCGCGGACGATCTCCTCCTTGTCCGTAAGCTGTCCCGGATACGATATATGCTGAATCTGGCAGCCGCCGCAAATGCCGAACACCGGGCAGGGAGCGTCTACACGCTGTGGCGAGCGCTTCTCGATTTTTGTCATTTCTGCGCCGATGAACTTGTTCTCGACCCGGGTCACCTTGGCTTGAATGACTTCACCCGGCAGACCTCCCGTAATAAAAACGGCCTTGCGCCGGAAATAGCCAACCCCCTCGCCATTGATGCCAAGCCGCTTGATCGTGACAACGATCTGATCGCCGGTTCGCAGCTCCTCGGCATGCTCGCGTCCAGAGATGCGAGGCTGCTGCCCTTTAGCGCTGCGAAGTCTGTCCGGCCTTGCCTGGTGGGATTTGTTCGGCTTGGCAGTGCGAAGCTCTTGCTGCTTTCGTTGTGCTTCGTTCTTCGCGCTATGCGGTTGATATTGCTTACTGCTGCGTGACTCCTGTTGCCGCGCTCCACGGAAGTCCCCGGATATAGCTGATTTCCCGCTCGACTGGTTGGATTTAGATTTATGGGGTTGATTATTATGTTTATGATTATTTTTATGTTTATTATGGGATCCTGGCGATTCCTTCATAGTTAAGTTAGCTCCATCCTGTTATGAATTGTACAAATCCAATATACCATGCTGAACGGACAACCACCATGCAGAGGGCGGAAAGGAAGACTACAAGCTTGACGTCCCGAGAATGAGGCAGCGCTTATAACAAACACCCTCATGCAACTAGACTTTTCAATGGACTTCAAGCTACCAGCTTTTCCAAAGCATCCACAAAAAAATCAAAATGGTTTGCCCAACGCGCCCACTCCCGGTAAACTGAATAAGGAACGTATGCAAGAACGATGGTTATGAGTAAGGAGCTTATTTCGAATGAATATGCAATCCACTTTAATGGAACAAGCCAAATCTTATTTGCAAAAATATTACGGCTACCCGGATTTCCGGGAAGGCCAGCGAAAAATCGTCGAGAGCGTCTTGTCCGGCGCTGACACGCTCGGCATCATGCCGACAGGCGGCGGGAAGTCGATCTGCTACCAAATCCCGGCGCTCATGCTGCCCGGCTTGACGCTGGTCGTCTCGCCGCTCATTTCGTTAATGAAGGATCAGGTGGACGCGCTCACTACAGCCGGCGTATCCGCGGCTTATATTAATAGCACGCTGTCCGGCAAGGAAGTGAATGAACGTATCCGAGCAGCGAGAAGGGGCGACCTCAAGCTGCTGTACGTCGCCCCGGAGCGGCTGGAGCTCGACTGGTTCCGCGAGGAGATGGGCAGCCTGACGATCTCCTGCGTCGCTGTCGATGAGGCCCACTGCGTATCGCAATGGGGCCATGACTTCCGGACAAGCTACCTTGCCGTAGCGCCGTTCGTAAACGGGCTGCCTGAGCGGCCGATCGTGGCCGCCTTTACGGCGACGGCGACGCCGGAGGTCATGGACGATATGACCCGGCTGCTCCAGCTGCGCGAGCCGGAAGTATTCGTCACCGGACTGGGCCGCGACAATTTGGCCATGTCCGTGCTGCGCGGCGAGAACAAGCGTGAATTCGTGCTGAACTATGCGAAGTCGCACGGTCATCAGCCGGGCATCGTCTACGCGGCGACCCGCAAAGAGGTGGACGACCTTTACGAGCGTTTGCGGCAGAGCGGCATTCCGGCTGGACGATACCACGCCGGGCTGTCCGACAATGAGCGGGATGCGAGCCAGGAAGCGTTTCTCTATGACGATATCCGCGTGATGGTCGCGACGAATGCCTTTGGCATGGGGATCGATAAGTCCAACGTCCGTTACGTGATTCACTTTAATATGCCGAAGAATATGGAAGCTTATGTGCAGGAGGCCGGCCGCGCCGGGCGGGATGGCGAGCCGAGCGATTGCATTCTGCTGTTCAGTCCGCAGGACATCATGACGCAGAAATTCCTGATCGAGCAGAACCCGCAGGATGAAGGGCGCAAGCGCAATGAGTACCGCAAGCTGCAGCAGATGATCGAATACTGCTACTCGACCAGCTGCCTGCGCTGGGGCATGCTCGATTACTTTGGGGAGAACCATGATCGGAAGCCCTGCGGCATTTGCAGCTCCTGTACGGATGAGCGCGAGCTGGTCGACATGACCCGCGATGCCCAAATCGTTTTCTCCTGCATCCACCGGATGAGGGAACGCTTCGGTGTCACGCTGGTTGCCTCGGTGCTTAAGGGCTCTCGCAATAAAAAGGTGCTGCAATACGGCTTTGACAGCCTGCCGACCTACGGCATGATGCCAAGGCGCACTGAGAAAGAAATTTCCGAGCTCATCAATGTCTTTATAGCCGAAGGCTATCTTGCCCTGTCCGAGGGACAGTACCCGGTCGTGCGGCTGCAGCCTTTGGCGGTCGATGTGCTGAAGGGGCAGCATCAGGTGATGATGCGCGAGCCGGAGCCTGCCGCGGCTCAGACGGCCGGAAGCAGCCGTCGCCGCAGAGGAGCGTACGACGAAGGGCCGTCTGCTGTCAACGAGACGGTATTTGAGCAGCTTCGCCTGATCCGCCGGGATTTGGCGGAGAAGGAGCGCGTGCCGTCGTACATTATATTTAACGATGCGACCCTTCGCGAGATGAGTATCGTTTGCCCGGCCAGTGAAGCGGATATGCTGAACATTAAAGGGGTCGGGGAAGTGAAGTACCGGAAATACGGACAGGCGTTTCTCGATTTTTTTCAAAATATGGAATAGGACTGTGAAATCATGAAGGTTATTTTAACTACATTGAATGCGAAATACATCCACACCTCACTCGCTATCCGCCTGCTGAAGGCTTACAGCGGGAACGATTTCGATATCGAGCTCGCCGAATATACGATCAAAGACCCGACGATGAATATCGTATCGGATTTATTTCAGCGCAGGCCCGATGTGATCGGGTTCTCCTGCTACATTTGGAACATTGAAGAGACGATCCGCGTCGTCGATATCCTGAAAAAAGTGCTGCCGGAGACGACCATCGTCCTCGGCGGGCCGGAAGTGTCCTATGATACGCAGTACTGGATGGAGCGCGTCAAGAGCGTGGATTTCATCGTGATGGGGGATGGGGAAGAGACCTTCCACCATCTGCTGCAGGAGCTGTCCGGGGATCGGAAGTTCCACTATGTATTCGGAACCGCCTACCGCAAAGGCGACGAAGTGATCATTAACCCGGGACGTCCCAAATCGGATCTAAACACGCTGCCTTCGCCGCATCGATTTCCCGAGGATATCCCGGATCTCAGCAAACGCATCGTCTATTTCGAGACGAGCCGCGGCTGTCCGTTCAGCTGCCAGTTCTGCCTGTCCAGCATTGAGGTCGGCGTGCGCTATTACGATATCGAGCGCGTGAAGTCGGATCTGCTGTATCTGATCGATAACGGCGCCAAAATCATTAAATTCCTTGATCGAACCTTTAACATCAACCGCAGCTATGCGATGGAAATGTTTGAGTTTCTGATCGAGAACCATCGCGGCTGTGTGTTCCAGTTCGAGATTACCGCGGACATTATGCGGCCGGAGGTGCTTGATTACCTCGCCGAAAATGCGCCGCCGGGCATCTTCCGCTTCGAAATCGGGGTGCAATCGACGAATGATCCGACGAATGAGCTGGTGAAGCGCCGGCAGAACTTTACGAAGCTGACGCGCACCGTGACCAAGATAAAAAATAGCGGAAAAATCGACCAGCACTTGGATTTGATCGCCGGATTGCCGCTAGAGGATTATGCGACCTTCCGCAAGACATTTAACGACGTGTTCGCCCTTGGCCCGGAGGAGCTGCAGCTCGGATTCCTGAAAATGCTGCGCGGCACCGGACTGCGGAACGATGCGGCGAAATACAACTACACGTATATGGAGCACGCTCCTTACGAAATGCTGAGCAATGACGTGCTGTCCTTTGCGGACATCGTCCGCCTGAAGCGGCTGGAGGATGTGCTGGAGAAATACTGGAATGCGCACAGGATGGATTATACGCTAAATTATTTGATGAAAGTAGAGTTTGACTCTCCGTTCGATTTCTTTCAGGAATTCGGAGATTATTGGGAGGAGCAGGGCTGGCAGCGCATCGGTCACCAGCTTGAGGATTTGTTCCTCCGCCTGGACGAATTCCTTGGCCAGCGCACATTGAAGACGCCGGACATCGTGCTTGGCTTGATGAAGCTGGACTACTTTCTGGGCCATAAATATAAGCCTCGTAAAATTTGGTGGGATGACCGTCTCGGCAAGGATCAGCGGGGAAGCCACCTAAATAGGCTGGCCGAGCTGCCGGAGGAGCTGCCGACGCATATTGCCGAACTGAAGCTGAATGAACGTGAGCTGCAAAAGTTCGCCGTTGTCGAGGAGCTGCCCTTCCTGCTGGAGGACGTGCTGCAGGGCAAAGAACTGTCAGCAGCAAGCTCGGAATCCAGTCTCCTCGTCGTTCTCTATCAGCAGACCGAGGATGAGAAGCCGCTGTATTTCTCGCAGCCTCTAGCGAAGGTTTAAACAGGTAAAAGCATTAAACCATACTGGATTGGATTTTTTTATTATTATCCAACAAACATGAAGCGATAATAAATGGATTTAGTCCATTTAAAAGCTGCATTTGGATCATTGAACGTCCACTAGC
>NZ_JBHGVC010000013.1:0-131002 GCF_042714055.1 Paenibacillus lentus | reverse complement strand
TGTGTATAAGAGGCCGCAAGCCTCGGCGCGGCAGCATGGCGCGCGGCTTCTCCCGAGCAGCGGCTGTCGCTGCTCGGCTGGACGCGCGAGACGCTGCTCGCGGCGGTGTTTGCGGCATGGGCCGAGGCGAAGCCGCTGCCCGATGCCGCGGAGGCCCTGCGCGCGGCGCTGGGGCCTCTAAAGGCGGAGGCCCGGCCGCGCACGGGGGGGCCGAGCATCGCCGAGTGGCTCGCGGAGATGGCGGAGCAGGGCAGCCTGCACGCCCCTGGGCCGCAGTTCCACGACGTCCAGATTCACCTGGACAACGTGGAACCTTCGCTCCCCTCGACGGCCACACCAGCGCGTGCCGCTGGAGGAGCGGCGTCGGACGCGCCAATGGTGTCTGCCGCCCAAGCATCCTCCGCCAAACGGTCGGCGGCAGGAGCAGCAGCTTCCGGCACGCGTGCTTCATCCGGCAGAGGCGTGCCGTCAAGCATAGCCACGCCATCCGGCGCGTCAGGATCGGCCCGCACCAAGGGGCGAGCGGGCACAGCCTCATCGGCCACGCCCGCTACCGCAGCCGCCGGAGCACCCAACGCCGAGGCTTTGGCCAAGCTTCTCCCGGGCGTGCCGGGAGCGGCTAAGGGCCTCGGCCTCGTGGTCGAGGGCGCCATGCAGCGAGCGGAGGAGCTGGCCCGCCAACTGCAGCGCAAGCCGCGCTAAAGGGCTCCGGCGGCGCCTTCGCTAGGGTTGGCCGTGAACCGTACAGCTCCAAGCGCCGTCGCGTTTTGCACCGCTCGCTGTACGTCGCCATACCGCGCGATCGCCGCTGCCGTTAGCGCCAGATCGGACGCCGGGAACCGCACAACGATGCCCGGCAAAGCAAAACAGGACAGCCGCAGAGATGGTTTACACTCTGGACGGCTGTCCTGTTTTGCTTGCATCACCCGGTTACGGCATGGACGCCCCGGGTTCGGGAAGTGCCGCTTCGGCAGCGCCCATAATTTCCTTGCGCAGTCCGTGCATCTTCTTATCGAGCGCATCGGCGGCCTTCGCCGCTTCCGTCAGCTCACGGACGACATGAGGCGGAACCTGCTTGTCGTACTTATAGAACAGAATATGCTCCATGCTGGCCCAGAAATCCATCGCCAGCGTCCGCATTTGAATCTCCACCTTCATCCAGCGCTGTCCTTCGAACAGCGTCAACGGAACTGCTACGATCACATGCAGGCTTTGATACCCGTTGGGCTTCGGCTTTGCGATATAATCCTTTATTTCAATGATGGTAATATCTTCTCTATGGCGCAGATGATCCAGCAGCTTGTAAATGTCCTTCACGAACGAAAAGACGATGCGCATGCCGGCGATATCATGAATTTTATTTACCATATTGTCAACGGTCATATCCAGACCTTTGCGTTCCAGCTTATCGAGTATGCTTTTGGGTTCCTTGATTCGGGTTTTGATATGCTCAATCGGGCTGTATCCGATATGAATTTTCCACTCGGTTTGAATCAGCTTAATCTTATTCTTCAACTCGTCCAGTGCAAGCTGGTACAGCGTAGGGAGCTTCTTCCATTCCTCCAGCTTACGCAGTTGATCATCTCCGATTTCCCATTGATACAATTCCCGCAAATCCAACTGATTTAACAGGGAGCCTTTATCGCTTGCATTTACTCTATCCAGATTAATCTACTCCTAAGTTTAAAAATTGTTCCATGCTACCTCCTTATTGTACCTTGAATGACTTGGCAAAATCAAAAAAATGAATCATTTGTTCAGAGGGCTCTTGCCGTTATAACCGGGATCGTTATAGTCGTGGTTTTGCAATTTTCCGAGCACGCCTAAGCTTATGATCGACCTCCGTGTTTGCTCGTCGCCATATTGGTATAGTAATGTGTATAACTCGATCATCCGATCGTTAAAATGCTCCGTCGCCTCATCATGATCCGCGGATTTATACGGTACGGGAGCGCGTCTGAACGTGTAAAGATCTTCCTCTGACAGCTCGGCGATTTTGTCGCGCAATTTTACGAGATCCTCATCATCCAAAAGTACTCTGAACTCAGTGGAATCTTGATTTGGCGCTTCCTGGATCATGCGGTGAGCGACGGACACGTAATAGGGCTTCTTTCCTATTTTCATCTGAAAATCCCCTCCAACCAGATTTACATACGATTAATGTCTTTATACACAGCGGCTTCACAGGTGAATCAAAGGAATGATCGGGGATTTTCACTAGGCGGTTAAATCTGTTATGATAATTACGATTTCGTAGACTGCAAGTGGGTTTAATTACTGAAAAGATACAGGAAGTATTCCCGGCTGGCGGGACAATATAATTTCAGTCACATCAGGAAGTTTATGAAGACGGGAGGAGCATGTCATGAAATTTTTGCAGCGGATTAAAGATGGTGCGGGCAAAGTAACCGATAAGGCGCAAAACGCGGTCGAGATCGGGCGATTGAACACGCAGATTAATAATATTGAGCGTGAAATGGACTTGTATTTTCAAAGAATGGGCGAGGTATTCTACGAGGGATATCGAATTAAAGATATGTCGCTGGCTGAAAAAGAAATGGTCGATTTAGCCAAAACCTGCGACTTGTTGGCCGAAGAACGGGATGAGATCCGGGGCAAAATTGCCGAGCTCAAAAATGAACGCCTCTGTGCTTCCTGCAGCAAAGCGGTTACGGAAGAAGCGTTATTCTGCCAATATTGCGGGCATAAGCTGGAGAAGGCGAATAAGCCTGCACAGATACATGATGAAGAGGAAGAGAAGGATGCCGGACAGAAGCCGGTGAGCGACCCGCTGGCATTGCTGGAAGAGAGTGCGCTCTTTGCCTCTTTGGGTCAGGAGGAGCCGACCATAGAAGAGCCTGTCGAGCGGATGGATCCGGAAGAGGAAGCACGGCGGTTGCGTGAGCTTGACCGGGAACGTGAGCGCCAGGAGGAACTGGATCGTCGCATCAGAACCTGGAAAGAGAATGTGAAGATAACGGATCATGTCGCTGCGGCAAAGGAGTCTCTGCAAGGCGAATCAACCTGTCAAATTTGTTCGGCGCTGCTAGTGAAAGGAACGAAATGGTGTCCACACTGCGGCTCCGAGCAAATTTGACGAGTAAGCTGCAGCGGCCATGACAGAAAGTTCACCGAGTTGTTATAATTTGTACCTGACCTACGGACATTTGAACCGTAGTAAATAGTAGGCGCCACGAAATTTGCCGGCACGGTGGTATACGGAAGATAAGTTCCGCCCCCCGTGCCTCATCTGTTTTAACAGAATGCGCCTAGCGAATGTAGGGAAAGCTGTAATTGCGCCTCTACATACTATGACTACTTTTAGGAGTGTGGACATCGTGGAATGCATCGTTCATTTTGAAGTGGAATATAAGCAGGAGACAAAGGAGCTTCGCGGACTTATTTTTTTGGATGAGGGCAAGGCCCCGACGGAGAAGGATTTTTTATTGATGTTTGAAGACATGGGGTACAAGCTCAGACTTACGGATCAGGATAATTTGGTGTTCACGCCGATTGTGCCGAGCTCGGAATATCAAAAAATCCGCATTCGGCGACTCGATACCGGAGAAAAGAGCTATCAGGAAGATGGAGAATTGAAATCGATCATTTCGAATCTGCTTCCTAAGGATTCCAGACCGATCTAAGGCAGCCTGATGCGCCGCTTATCTATTTATTCGCAAATTATTTACCTAATCCACGAAATACCTCTTTATTTCTATGGATCGTTTGGGTTATACTTCTAATCATTGAATCAACAGATTTCGACAATATTCTTTATAAGCTTCTCGTATATGTGCAGGAATCGGCCTGCACGTCTCTACCTGATCACCGGAAATGATCGGACTACGGGGAGAATTCGAATTGTCGTACTAGCGACGGTTATTTCCTGTTCATCTTGACCGAAGTTTGGTATGCCAATGCCCTGATGGGGCGAATTCTGCCATGAAGTCCATTTCTCAGCCTTGGGAACTGGGCTTTTTTTTATTCCAGTGCGGAATGAAGAAGGCGACACGCTAAGAAAAATGAAGGGGGAAGAGCGAGATGAAGCTGCTTAAAGATAAGGTGATAACGGAAGGTATCGTGCTGAGCGATCAAGTGCTGAAGGTGGATTCTTTTCTAAATCACCAAATGGATCCGGTGCTGATGAAAGAAGTTGGCGCTGAATTTACGCGGAGATTTGCGAATGAACGAATTACGAAGGTGCTGACGATCGAATCCTCAGGCATCGCCCCGGCGATTATGACCGCGCTTGAGCTGGGGGTGCCGATGATTTTCGCCCGTAAACACAAATCGCTTACGCTCAGGGACAATATTCTGGTTGAGAAAGTATATTCTTTCACAAAAAAAGAGAGCAACGAGATTACGGTGTCCAAGAAATTTTTGAGCTCGGAGGATCGCGTGCTCATTATCGATGATTTCCTGGCTAACGGCGAGGCCGCCTTCGGACTTGCCCGAATCGTAGAGCAGGTCGGTGCCAGCGTAGCCGGCATCGGCATCGTTATTGAGAAATCATTCCAGCCGGGAGCGAGGCTGCTGAAAGAGGCGGGGTATCGCGTCGAATCTTTAGTGCGCATCGCTGCTTTGGAGAACGGTACAGTTTCTTTTATGGATGAAGCAACGGCAGAACAATAATCATAGACCAGAGATCAAATCAGGTACAACTTGGGGAGGAACTAGAATTATATGGAGCGGGAAGCCATCTTTCAAAAAAATAGACATCCAATCAAAACGTTATCACTAGGAATTCAGCATGTGCTGGCGATGTACGCTGGAGCGATTATCGTGCCGCTGATTGTCGGTAATGCGTTAGGGCTGAGTCATGAGCAGCTCACTTATTTGATTGCCATTGACCTTCTGGCCTGCGGCGTAGCAACGCTGCTCCAGGTGTGGGGCAACCGCTTCTTCGGTATCGGATTGCCGGTTATGCTCGGCTGCGCGTTTCAGGCGGTATCGCCGATGATCGCGATCGGCTTGACCGATGGGATGGGCGTATCAGCGATTTATGGAGCGATTATCGCTTCGGGGCTGTTCGTCTTCTTATTTTCCGGACTGTTCGGCAAACTGATCGCCTTGTTCCCGCCTGTCGTAACAGGCTCTGTGGTGACGATTATCGGGGTGACCTTGATTCCTGTTGCCTTGACTGATTTGGGAGGCGGAAATCCAGAGACGAATCCTGAATTTGGAAGTCTCCTGAACCTTTCGCTGGGCTTCGGGGTTCTACTATTCATTATTCTGATGAACCGGTTTGCCAAAGGGTTTCTTCGCTCCATTTCCGTTTTGATCGGCCTTATAGCTGGAACGCTTGTCGCCGGGCTAGCTGGCGGTGTGAATTTGAAGCCGCTCCAGGAAGCGAGCTGGTTCCATACGCCTCAGCTGTTTTATTTCGGGCCGCCGACTTTTCACGCATCGGCCATTTTGACAATGATCTTGGTCGCAATTGTAAGCGTCGCGGAATCGACGGGCGTATTTATGGCGCTCGGTAAAATTGTGGAAAAGGATATTACGTCCAAGGATTTGGCTCGCGGTTACCGGGCCGAGGGATTGGCCATTGCCCTGGGTGGATTGTTCAACTCGTTTCCTTACACGACTTATTCCCAGAACGTAGGGCTAATTCAAATGAGCCGGGTGAAAACCCGCGATGTGATCGTGGTAGCCGGCGGCCTGCTCGTCCTGATCGGCTTTGTTCCGAAAATCGCCGCGTTGACCCAGCTTGTTCCGCCTTCCGTCCTTGGCGGCGCAATGATTGCGCTCTTTGGGCTGGTGCTGTCCTCGGGCATTCGCATGCTGGGGGATCAGGTAGATCTCAACCGTCATGAGAACCTGCTGATTATCGCCTGCTCTGTAGGCATGGGGCTTGGCGTTACGGTTGTGCCGGATATTTTTCAGCGTGTGCCGGAGTGGCTCCGTATTCTCGTCGACAATGGCATTGTTGCCGGCAGCTTCACCGCGATCGTGATGAATTTATTGTTCAACGGACTAAAAGGCCACAAAGTGAAAGCAGCATCTAAATAATATGAACTCCAGTCTTATTGGAGAAAAGACAGAACGGTGACCAGGCCTAGAGCAGGCTTGGTCACCGTTCTTTTATCGATAAGGAATCTACATTCGGTTCAACTGTCGTTCGGCAAGCTCGCCGATCCATGGGAGCTTAAGCCACTTGCCTTGCAGCGACGTCAGCATAAGCAAAAGCCATAAGGCGACGCCAAGCGCGTTCAGCAGCAGTCCTACTACAATCCCGATCAAAGGGAGGAAGCCGGCAGCCGCATGGGCGATCATGAGCCCGGCGAACAGCATCACGGATTGAAGCGCGTGAAAAAGGACGAAGCGGCTTCTTTTCTCTACCGCAAGAAATATGACACCGCCAACAAAAGCGAACAGATAGCATAGAAATGCAGCTACATTCTCATAAAGACCCGTAGAGGACTTGAAAGGGGACATGAATACCTACCTTCTTTCCGTCAAGAGATGAAGGGAATGGGCTTGTTCCCTGTCTCAATAGTCAGTGTATGACGAGCCTTTGGGGTACAGAACACATATTGACTTCTAAAATCGCTTTAAAGTATACTATGTTACAATACAAGGTAGTTGTTTCTAAGGTGAAGTTTACCTAACTAACTTGTATTGCAAGATAGTTGATGAGTACGGTCTGATTAACAACAGTAGCTGGAATGGAGAAATGCAGGATGACAACCTATAGCCAGATGTTGAAAGGCATTTTAGAGGGCTGTATTTTAGCCTTGATGGAGAATAAAGAGATTTACGGCTATGAGCTATCGGCGCTGCTGGAGCAATCCGGCTTGGCGTTTGTCAGTGAGGGAAGTATTTATCCGCTGCTTCTACGGATGCAGAAGGAGGAACTGATCCGCGGAGAACTCCGGCAAGACGGGATATCGGGGGGGCCGCCGCGCAAATACTACAGACTCACGGATAAAGGGGCGGAAGCTCTGCTGCAATTTCGGAGGTCATGGGATGGACTGCGGCAAAGCGTGGATCATGTATTATCGAAGGGAGAAATGGGCGATGAAAATCAAACAGATGGTAGAAGAGAATAATCGGCTGAGAGCGCAGCTGACAACGGAGAATGAGGAGTACTTTGGCAATATGGTCAGTTATTTGCGCTCCAGCCGGATTGCTCAAGGCAAGGCGGAGGAGCTGCTGCTGGAAACGGCCCAGCATTTGCTGGAGGCTCAGCAGCATGGCAAGACGGCTCGGGAAGTATTCGGAGAAGATCCGGAGCAGTATTTTCAAGAGCTTGTAGAGAATTTGCCGAAGCAGGGCATCGGCGAGAAACTATCGTATTACGTGATGGTGCCGTGGATTGCCTTGACCTGGATGTTTGCGATGCATGCTCTGTTTGGCTTCATTTCTATCGTATTCGGTGCCAGTGCGGGATTGTTTAATCGGATAAGCTTGTTCTCCGTGCTGATGCTCGTATTTGCCTCAATTGCCGTCATTGAGCTGGTGCTGAGGATTCTGAAGCGAGAAAGCGTCAAAAAAGACGGCAAGGGCTACGCATTCAATCTGAAAATAGCTGCTATATATGCGGGCTACATGCTTGCGATGATTTTATCGGCAATCTATTTGCACGATAAGCTGCCGGTGTTTGAAGTGGCGCCATGGGTGAGTCTGCTGTTGTTCGCTGCGGGATTGGCCGGTCAGAAATTCATTTTTTTACGGGATCATTAACGCCAGGCAAACGGGCTACAGCACGAACGAATGGTTGCCGTCTAGTACGGAAGCAGGCGTGAACCACTGCTCTATAATGTCTTTGACGATGATTTCGGCTGCGGCAGGTTTGCGTAAATCATCAATCTCTTTATAGATGCGGGAGAGTCGCTCCTCATCCATCAGAAGCGAGTCGATTTGGCTGACAAGTGTTCCTGGGTCATTAGCGATGCTGGCAATCCCTTTACGTTCCAAATAAAGGGCGTTATTGAGCTCTTGGCCTGGTACGGGGCGATACAAGAATATAGGAAGCCTGCTGACGAGTGATTCGGATAGCGTAATTCCTCCAGGCTTTGTAACGATGCAATTGCTCAGCTGCATAAGCTGGGCAATTTCGCTTGTATATCCGAATAGATGAAAATGCTGATAATGGCTCAGTTCCTGTTTAAGCTTGCGATGTAGCTCCTTGTTCCTTCCGCAGACGGCGATGACCTGATAGCTTTCGTTCAACAACAGCGTCTCGCAGATGTCCCGAATGCCCTGCATGACCCCGAATGCTCCAGCCATGAGCAGAACAGTGCGCTTGGAGGGATCAAGCTGGCTTAGTTGTTCCGGTTCCGCACGGCTGCTCTGGCCGAAGTCCGGCTTAAGCGGAATGCCGCTTGCCAGTACCCGGTTCGCCGGAATGCCGCGTTTCACGACCTCCTCTTTCAAATCCTCTGTAGCCACATAATAGCGGTCAACATCCGGATGAACCCAACGGCTATGCAGGTCAAAGTCGGTGATGATATTGACGAGCGGCAATGTTAATCCTGTCCTTTTTAGCAGCTTTGGCATAGCTAATTGAGGAAATGTATGAATAATAAGATCAGGCTCTATGCTGGAAATGGCCTGCTCCAGCTTTCTCATGCCTAGCGAATTAAGCACGCTTAATATCGATGTATCCGGCTGCATGTCCTTTGTTGCATTGTAGACCCACCCATACAGGATCGGCATGGTTTTGAAGCTTTGCAAGTAGACGAACTTGGTCATCTCATTTAGAAAAGGATGCGCCTCGGCCATTAAGTCCAGCAGCACCACATCCGTTATCCCTGAATGATGAAAGCTTGCTTCAAGAGCTTTGGAAGCCTGATAATGCCCATCGCCGTAGCTGGCATACATAATTAACACTTTGGGCGAGTTTGAAGACATGGCTAATCCCTCCGATAAATTCCAGATTAGAGAACTCAAAAAAAGTGTCTAGCTATTGCGGTTAGCTATGCTTCAATGCAGGCATAATAAACTTTTCCAGCAACGGTCTGGGGTTTTTCCAACGATTCAAGGCGCTGGCCGCCGTAAATACAACAACAGAATCCAGGGCGGGGATGACATTGATCTGCTGACCTCCATGACCATGCGCATACGCAAAGGGTATTCCGTTGGCCTTGGCCGTCCACCAATGATAACCGTAGCGGCCATACCCTGGATTTTCGGCCGATATTGGGGTCATGGATTCGAGCAGCCAATCGGCAGAAAGAATCCTCTCTCCTTCCCAGACGCCGCCTTGAAGACAGAGCATACCGATCTTCGTCATATCCCGCGCGGTTAAATGAAGCCCGATATGACCCATCGAATGCCCCTCTGGACTTGCACTCCACACGGCCTCTTCAATGCCGAGAGGGTCAAACAAATATCGTCTTGCATAGTCTGCCGCGCTTAGCCCTGTCCATTCTGTCAATAATATGGAGAGCAGATGACTATCTACGCTGCAGTATTGGAATGTGCCAAATTTATGCTCCTCGAGAGGAAGCTGAAGAATGTATTTCGTCCAACTGCGGCTTTGGTGGAAACGGTGAATAAAGGCTTCTCCCATTTTAGCACCAGTCTTCCAATAAAAACCAGAGGTCATCGTCAATAAATGACGCAGGGTTAATTGCTCCCAGAGCGAATCAAGGGGGCCAATGGCATATTTCCTTACAGTGTCCGCGACGGGCTCATCCAGCGGTGGCAGCTGCCCCCGGCCACTTGCGATTCCCAGCAGAACAGAGAGGATCGACTTGGTGGCTGATCGTAAGTCATGAAGATCAGAAATATCAAAACCGTTATAATACCGCTCAATAAGTACAGTTCCATTGCGGACAACGACAAAGCTGTGCATTTTAGGGAAACGCTGAACGATTTCTTCATCCGCTGCCTGGAGCAGCTCCTGCGTCTCCTTGTTGCAAGCAAGGGAAGAACGGGGCGGAGATGCGGTAGGTGAAGCGGCAGGACAATCGTGAATGCTGCTGACTGGCTGCATGTCATAACTCCCTTTCTCAATCTTATATATTTATTGTAACCAGAAATCGTACAGAGCAATAATTCTTGAGACGAATCCCGGTCTGTTAGCTTAGAAAGTACGTCAATTGACGTTTTTTATTTTTACAAAAAAAGTGTGCGTCTGGAAGAAAGCTGTAAGGATGAGCTGAATATGTTACAATATAAGAGATAGGAGGTTATTCCATCAAGTTTGCGACTGTCCCAAGTACATGGACAACACTATGCTAGCACGCTTGATTAAGCGGGAATTTCTATGGGTATGTAATAGTGTCAGGTGCCTGCCGAGAAGGCGCAATACAGCCTACAACTTCATGAAACAACATTACTTTTCGGCGTTCTCGAAATCGGAGCATTAATTACAAGCGTTCTGGGAGGGAATATGTATGGCAACGAAAGGTCACAATGAAGTAAAGGAAAGTCTGCGGGAAATGACCCGGATATTTAAACCGAAAGATCCGAAAAAATTCGTAAAGGAATACGTCCGGAAATATCGCATCATGGGTGGATACGAAGAAGAATTGACGGACTTGGTTGAACATGAAATGGGCAAGCTGAATTCGGTCAACTCGTCCGTATCTTAGACGCTTCCCATCAGCATGAATGATTTGTAACGGTTAAACCAATCAGGAGCACTTGATACCCGTCTTGCGGCGCTTAGGCTGCAGGACGGTTTTTTTCTGCTTGTTCCTACATATATTATATCAACGGTTATTAACGTGGTATTAACGTCCATGAGAGGAGACGGAAATGAAAATCATCTTAAAAACGCAGGATGAAATTGCAAAAATCCGTGAAGCTGGAAAGATTCTTGCCGAGTGTCATCAGGAACTAGCAAGTCGAATCGGCCCGGGGATGACCACCTTGGAAATCGATCAATGGGTGGAGAATTACTTGGCCGGGAGAAGGGCTTCGCCAGAGCAAAAGGGATACCGGGGCTATCCTTTTGCAACCTGCGCCTCGGTGAATGATGTCGTATGCCATGGCTTCCCGAATCATCGCCAGCTTCAGAACGGAGATATTATTACGATTGATATCGTCGTGAATAAAAACGGCTGGCTTGCCGATTCGGCTTGGTCTTACCGTATCGGAGAAGTTAGCGAAGAAGCCGACAGGCTGATGGCCGTCACTCGCAAAGCGCTGGAAACGGGAATCGCTCAGGCCGTTCCGGGCAATCGTATCGGAGACATTGGCTCTGCGGTTCAGAGCGTAGCGAGAAAAGCGGGGATCGGCATCGTGAAGCCGCTGATCGGTCACGGCATTGGCCGCTCCATGCATGAGCCGCCGGATGTCCCGAACTTCGGTCGGGCACGCACCGGAGCGCTTTTGCGGGAGGGGATGGTCATTACGATCGAGCCGATCTTTACTTCCGGCGATACGGGCGCCGTCCTATGGGAGGATGACGGCTGGACCATCCGCACGGCCGATGGAAGCCTGGGCGCGCACTATGAGCATACGCTTGCGATTACAAAAGAGGGTCCTCTCGTCCTTACTTCCTTGTGAAGAGGACGAAAGGATCCTCTTTTTTGTGCAATTGTGACAAGAAATTCGCTGAAATGTCGAAAATGGTTCAAATCATTCGCTGATAGGCAAAGCGGGGGGAACCTTCTCGCAGTCTAGTGATCGAGAAACGAGGTTCCTGGGTAATTAGAAGGATGGAAACGCTCGCAAACCCTTTTGTGACGGGCTTTTTCAGACATTTGAACAATTTGTGAACTCCCCTGATCTCATTGACAAAAGAGGGGTTCGCTCTTATATTTAATAAGTGATTGTTTTAATTGACAGGATTGCAGTTTCCGTGCTAAGGCAGGTAGGTTTTTCCCAGGCGAGGGAGTAGGCCTGTAATCATCGGAAGAATATGTAAAAGTGGGGTAGATCAATGATGAAACGGTGGAAGGCTGGGAAGAGGCTTGTTCCTTTGTTTGCTGGGCTGACGCTCTTGCTGTCCGCTTGCGGTCGCGAAGACTTGTCTGCGCTCAGACCACAAGGCCCGGTAGCACAAGGACAGTTTGATTTGATGAAGCTTTCAATTACGATCATGTTCTCGGTACTCGTAATTGTATTCGGCATTGCGGCCTATGTATTGATTAAATTCCGTCGCAAGCCAGGGGATAAGGAGATGCCTAAGCAGGTTGAAGGTAACCACTTGCTGGAGATTATTTGGACAGGGATTCCGCTCATTCTGGTTCTCATCCTTGCCGTAGCAACGGTGCAAAAGATATTTGCTTATGGCGAGAACTATTGGGAGGATAAGGACGCCATTCGGGTTAAGGTGACGTCGCATCTGTTCTGGTGGGAGTTCAATTATCCGGATTATGAAATTACGACGGCTCAGGACTTGATTATTCCTACGAATAAGAAAATTGCTTTTCAATTGAAAACAGCGGACGTTATTCACTCCTTCTGGGTGCCTTCACTCGGAGGTAAGACGGATACGAATACCGAGGGAACGATCAACACGGCATGGCTCGAGGCCGAGAACGAAGGCGTTTACCTTGGGAAATGCGCGGAGCTGTGCGGGCCGTCCCATGCCTTGATGGAATTTAAGGTGAAGGCGGTAAGCCAGGAAGCATTCGATACCTGGGTAACTGCGATTAAGCAGCCGGTTGAGCCGATCCAGGATCCTGCTCTCGCTGAAGTGTTCAAGACGCAATGTCTAAGCTGCCATGCGGTAGGCGATCAAGGCGGACCGATGGGGCCGAACTTAACGGGGATCGGAAACCGCGAGACAGTCGCCGGCATTCTGATTAACGAAGAAGGCTCGAATAAACCGTTCAAAGGCAAGCCGGTCAAGGAGAATTTAATCGAATGGCTGCAGGATCCACAAGCTATTAAACCGGGGAACCACATGCCTTCTCCGAAGGAAGACCTTGGACTTACGGACGCAGAAATTGAAGGAATCGCTGAGTATTTGGCTAACATCAAGCTGGAGTACTAGCACCCAGCTGATCAGATGCATTGATGCACAGGAATTTAAAGGGGGTACAAACCTTGGCTCACGCTCACAGTGTCAAGCGGCACAAGGGTTTGATGGATTGGTTGACAACGGTTGACCACAAGAAAATAGCCATACTGTATTTGGTTGCAGGCGGCTTCTTCTTTGGCATAGGCGGAATCGAAGCAATCTTGATTCGTGTCCAGCTATGGAAGCCAATGAACACGTTCGTGACCGCTCAGCAATTCAATGAGTTGATCACGATGCACGGAACTACAATGATATTCCTCGGGGTAATGCCGATAATCTTCGCGATAATGAATGCGGTTATTCCGCTTCAAATCGGGGCTCGCGACGTAGCGTTCCCCTTCCTGAACTCGCTCGGCTTCTGGACGTTCCTGTTCGGGGGATTGCTGCTTAACCTGAGCTGGTTTATGGGAGGCGCTCCTGACGGGGGATGGACGGCCTATGCGCCGCTATCCTCGACGACTTACAGTACGACGCACGGGGTTGACTTCTATACGATCGGTCTGCAAATCGCCGGTCTCGGTACGCTAATCGGGGGGATTAACTTCCTGGCTACGATTATTACGATGCGCGCGCCGGGCATGTCCTTCATGCGAATGCCGATGTTTACCTGGACGACCTTCGTCACGTCGGCCATGATTCTGTTTGCTTTCCCGGCAGTTACGGTTGGCTTGGTGCTACTCAGCTTCGACCGGATTTTGGGAGCTAACTTCTTTAACGTAGCAGGCGGGGGGAACCCGGTTCTGTGGCAACATATTTTCTGGATCTTCGGGCACCCTGAGGTTTATATTCTGATCCTGCCTGCATTCGGAATTATTTCCGAAGTCGTGAGCACATTCTCGCGGAAGCGCTTGTTCGGATATAGCTCCATGGTATTCGCAACCATCCTGATTGCCTTCCTGGGCTTCATGGTTTGGGCGCACCATATGTTTACGACAGGAATGGGGCCAGTAGCTAACGCATTGTTTTCCATTGCGACGATGCTGATCGCGGTTCCGACCGGGATTAAGATTTTCAACTGGTTATTCACGATGTGGGGCGGGCAAATTACGTTCACCACATCGAATCTATTCGCCGTCGGCTTTATTCCAACCTTCGTTATGGGTGGGGTAACCGGAGTCATGCTGGGCTCTGCTCCAGCGGATTATCAGTTCCACGATACTTATTTCGTCGTAGCGCATTTCCACTATGTTATCGTTGGTGGACTTGTCCTGGGATTGTTCTCCGGTCTGCACTACTGGTGGCCGAAAATGTTTGGTCGGGTATTGAACGAAACGCTTGGAAAAATCGAATTCTGGACGTTTATTATCGGGTTCCATTTGACCTTCTTCTTGCAGCATTTCCTTGGCTTGATCGGAATGCAGCGCCGCGTATATACATATCTGCCGAACCAAGGCTTTGATATGATGAACGTGCTGAGTACGATTGGCGCATTCTTGATGGGTGTAGGGGTCATCGTACTCCTGATTAATATTTTCATTACAGCAAGAAAACCTGCTGGCGTAGAAAACGATCCTTGGGGAGACGGCCGGACATTGGAATGGGCTATTCCATCTCCTCCGCCAGAATATAACTTTAAGCAGCTTCCGCTTGTGCGCGGTCTTGACGCATACTGGAAGGAGAAAATGGCTGGCCATAAGGAAATGACTCCAGCAGAGCCGGTAGGGCCGATTCATATGCCTTCGCCAACGATCATTCCGTTTGTCATGTCTGTCGGTTTGTTTATTGCCGGACTCGGCTTTATGTTTACTACCGATGATTTTGGAAACAGCTTCCTTAACTTTATGTTTAATAACTATATTGTCGTCATTATCGGTTTAGGTATTACCTTCGGCTCCATGATTGTCCATTCTTTGACCGACGATCCGGGCTGGCATATTGAACCCGAAGAACTCGATGGGAAGGGGGTAGAAGCATGACCACTCTTCATGCAGAGCAGGCTACAGATAAGTTACCCCATGAACCGGAGAAGGCAACACTGGAAGGCCGCAATAAAATTATGGGCTTCTGGCTCTTCCTTGCAGGGGAAGCAGTTCTGTTTGGTACTTTATTCGCAACATTCTTGACGCTTCGGAACCAAGTGGCTGACGGCCCGTCAGCCTCCGAGCTGTTCAGCCTGCCGATCACGGCTGTAGCTACATTGATCCTTCTGGTGAGCAGCTTGACGAGCGTGTTTGCTATTCAGGCTATGCATCGGGCGAATAAAAAGTCGCTTTTAACATGGTTGACGGTGACAGTAGTGCTTGGTCTAGGCTTCTTGTGCCTGGAAATCTATGAGTTTTATGAGTATGTTACTCATTATGGATATGGCATGACGACAAGTGCTTTTAGTTCCTCGTTTTATACGCTTGTCGGTTTCCACGGAGCGCACGTTATTTTCGGTATTTGCTGGATATCGCTTTTGATCTTCCAAGTAGCGAAAAAAGGACTGACGGTGGTTACGGCACCAAAGGTGTACGTTTCCGCCATGTACTGGCACTTTGTTGACGTCGTTTGGGTGTTTGTTTTTACAGTAGTTTACCTGCTCGGAAAGGTGGTAGGCTAAACGATGGTGGATCAGCGTAACAATGACGGTGCGGTGGTGAAGCATCGGCACCGTCACGAGGGGCCGCAGAAGCATGTCGTCGCTTTTATATTCTCTATCGTATTGACAGCGATCGCTTTTGCTACTGTAGCCGCCGGAGGCGTAAACACGGCCTTCACGGTAATTCTGCTGCTCGCGATGGCGGTTCTCCAAGTGCTCGTCCAGCTTGGCTACTGGATGCATTTGAAGGATAAGGGTCATATGATCCCGATTATCTTCATGGCTGGAGGATTTTTCGTCGCCGGGCTATGTATCATTGCGGCACTTTACTGGATGTGGTGGTAAAATAAAAGAGGCGGGCTTGCCTATAAGCCCCCTCTTTTGTATATTATGGGGTCAGTTCACAATTTGGACAGATTTCCAAAGCGGCGGAGGGAGTTTTCAAATTGTTGGGATTACAATATTTTAGCTTTAATGATGTTTGGAGTCCCGTATTAATGTCATTCATGCTGTTAATAACAGCTGGCTATTTCCTGCTTGTCGGCCCGCTTAGCGAGAGATTTTCTCATAGCGAACCGACATCGGCTGGCCGAAAAGTGATGTTCGTTGCGGGCATGTTCTTGTTGCATTTGGCCCAGGGTGGACCTGTTAATTTGCTGGGGCATACGATGTTCAGCTTTCATATGCTGAGTATGGCCTTGTCTTATATCGTTGCTCCCCCGCTAATCATGTTAGGAATACCGCCATGGATTTGGCGTTCGATCGTGAATGCTTTGGAAAAAACTCCGGTCAAGAAGCTGAAATTTATGGTTCATCCCGTCGTCTCTGCTGTCTTATTTAACGGATTGTTCTCAATCTATCATCTCCCTGTGGTTCATGATTATGTTATGCTTAATTTTGGGGTTCACCGCCTGTATTATGTGATTTTATTCATTACAGCGGTATTCATGTGGTGGACGTTCGTCAGTCCTGTTCCGGAGCGTGCAACCCCTCAAGGCTTAAAGAAGCTTGGTTTCATATATTTGAATATGGTGCTGCTGACGCCAGCCTGCGGCTTGATCATTTTTGCCAGCGAGCCGCTTTATGCAACATACAGCGACCCGAACGTATGGGCCAAAGCCATGGGGTACTGCGTTCCTGGAGGAGATCCCTCTGCTTTGCTGAGTCAGTTTGGCGGTCCGGAGTTTTTTGGATTCCTAGAGACACAAGTTGATCAGCAGGTAGGCGGCATACTGATGAAATTTATACAGGAGATCATTTTCGCATCGATGCTGGCCTATGTATTTTTTCAGTGGTATCGGCAAGAGAATAAAGAGGATGAAGAGGACGAGCTCACCGCAGATGTGCCTCCGCGTGAACTAAATCAGGCGTAAGGCAGCTTAATGATTGAACAACCTCTATAAGATAACGTTAACGAACCAGGAGGATGGAAATGGACGTATTCACCCTATTCCCCACGTTAAGCACATCATTTATCGTCATCAGTGCAATATTGGTGGCCATCGGCTGGGGACTGATTATTAAGGGCAAAAGAGAAGCCCACAAGAAAACAATGATCGCCGCTGCGATCGCGGCAATTATCTTCTTCATTATTTATACGTCACGCACGGCATTTATCGGGAATACCGCTTGGGGCGGGCCGGCAGATCTTAAGCCGTATTACCAGACATTCCTTATTTTCCATATTATTTTGGCGACGGTCGCAGCTGTCTTTGGAATTACAACCTTGATTTTGGGCTTTAAAGAAAAATATGCAAAGCATCGTAAATGGGGAAGAGTCACGTCAATTATTTGGTTCTTCACGGCAATTACGGGCGTAGCTGTGTATGTGCTGTTGTACGTACTCTATCCAGGTGGACATACGAAGCCGGTATGGGATATCCTGCTTGGCACATAAAGTAGTTGCAAGGATCTCTATCCATGAGCGAAGCCGCTCTGATAGAGGTCTTTTTTTTTGCCTAAAAAGGGATTGACGTATTGAAAGCTTCCGTGCATACTGTGTATAATGATATATACAGTAAGCACACATAACGATGAATGATTTACTACAGCGCAGAAAGGTTGAGCGGATTGAACAACACCTGGAAAGACGGATGGTTTATTTTCAAAAAGGATTTCATGCTGGATCGATGGTACTTCATTTGGAACGTCCTATTTATGCTTTATATCGCATTGATGATCAGCGCGATGGTTAATCCGCATGGCGAGGGAACGTCAATTCTAAATTCTATGGCGGATTTTATGTTCCTGACGTTAATTCCTACTATGGGTTTCTACTTTTCCAGAAGATCATTTAATTATATTAAGGAAGATTCGTACACACGCATGCTTCATTACTATCGGACATTCCCGATTCCTAACATAGCGATTATGAAGGGGCGGGTTATCCAACTGATCATCGCAATGATATTTAATGCCATCATATTCTATCCGGTTTTTTATCTTTTTTCGAGAAATGCAGGTGGAGCGCTGCATAATGCTGGACAGCTTGGTGCTTTTGCACTTACTTGGACTGGGTATGGACTATTAATTAATGGAGCATATATTTACTTGGAGTTTTTAAATAAAGGCCGGAAATATCTTTGGATTAGCTTTGTTTTATTGTTCTCCACCGGGTTTCTGGCATTCGTGGTTCGTTGGTTTGGCGGGAATTTGCTCTTATTCACCTTAGAGCAGTCTGTACGGTATTCACTGTTATCACCACTGATGTGGGGGGCGTTGATCGTGGGTGGTACGTGCCTCGCTTTATTCTGCAAAATAACTTTAAGCAAGCTGGGAAAGAGAGACTTGATATGATCATTGAAATGGTTTGGATATGGATTACCCGGAGGTGAGATGGAAAGGTGTGGATTCCCATTCAAATCAACGAGAATAGTGCTGAGCCTTTATATTTTCAAATTGAGACGCAGCTGCGCTCTTTAATTGTCAGTGGGCAAATTGAAGAGGGGACACTGCTTCCTTCTATCCGGGAATTTGCAAGCAGCTTAAAGTGCAGCGTAATTACAGTCCGCAGGGTGTATCAGGATTTAGAGAATGAGGGGCTACTGCTTACGAAACAAGGGACAGGCACCTTCGTAGCCCGGGTCGGACACAGCGAGAGGAGTGAATACCGCAAGATGGTCGTGCAAGAAGCCTTAGAAGCTGCAGTCGATGCGGGCTTATCCGTTCAATATAGCGAGGAAGAACTGAGGGCTCTTTTTCTGCAAATCATAAGAGACAAATACCGCTCAGAGGCTGGGGAGGAAACGTAGATATGACGGAAGCATTGGCGCTGGAGATGAATCATG
This sequence comes from Paenibacillus lentus, assembly GCF_042714055.1. Taxonomy (GTDB): domain Bacteria; phylum Bacillota; class Bacilli; order Paenibacillales; family Paenibacillaceae; genus Fontibacillus; species Fontibacillus lentus_A. The sequence continues at coordinate 112,269 of NZ_JBHGVC010000013.1, read as the reverse complement.
TCGTAAAGAAACGTCGGCGAAGAACCATCGGGCCGATCAATCTCCAAATCCCGCAGGGGTACATCGTTGCGCTAGTCGGCTCTAACGGCTCAGGCAAAAGTACAATCCTTCATTTGCTGACGCAGAGCCTGATACCGGATGAAGGGGAAATCAAGTGGTTCGGGGAAAAGGGATCTGGCGGTTTACCGATAGAGATCAAAAGTAAAATAGCCTATGTGTCGGAGAATCCGGTCAATGAGGAAAACTATCAAACGGCGGAGCAGGCTGCTAGCTTTCGGGCTCACTGGTATCCGGCTTGGGATCAAAAGCGGTTTGACCGATTAATGACGCGCTTTGATGTGCCGAGGAAAGAACGATTAAATCGTATGTCCAAAGGCGAGCGCCGCAAATTCGAGGTTGCTGCCGCACTTGCTGCGAGCCCGAAGCTGCTTATTCTCGATGAACTTTCGTCCGGGCTCGATCCTTTTGCCTGGAAGGACATGATCGAGGAGCTCCAGGAATGCATGATCGGGGAGGATGTAACGATCATCATGGCAACTCATATTGTGGAGGAAGTAAAACGGCTTGCCGATTACATCGTACTGGTGCATCAGGGCGAAGTGCTGGGAATGGTGGAGAAAGACTTGCTCTATGGGAGCTGCTATGAGGTTTGGGTACGCGGCGATATTGCTGAGCTAAAAGCAAGCCCTGGCATTATTCAGTATGAAGAAGATGAACCAGCGATTCATAAATTGATCGTGCGGGACGAAGCTTTCATTGCCGATTTGCAGCAGTCTGCAGAGCTGCAAGTACTGCGAAGCCGGGCTCTTGAATTGGAAGAGGTTCTTGAATTATGGATTAAAGGGAATCGCCCCGAATATTAACGAGGATCGTGTTGATGTATTAGGTTAGGAGAATGGAAAAGGAAAAAGAAAAAGGAGGCTGGAAAGATGGCAAAACCACTAGTACTGGAACAGGTAACGAAGCAGTTTGGGGATAAAACGGCCGTGAATAGAATTTCTCTCCAAGTAGAGGAGGGAGAAATATACGGTCTGCTGGGGGGCAATGGAGCCGGCAAAACTACGACGATGCGGATGGTTCTTGGTTTGATCTATCCCGACGATGGACAAATTCTATATCACGGACAAGAGTACAACACCGAATTGCAGCATAAGATGGGCTATTTGCCTGAAGAGCGCGGCTTATATCCCAAAGTGAAGGTCAGCGACCAAATTATATATTTGGCTCGGCTAAAGGGAATGTCCGCTCAGGAGGCGGATAAGAGTCTGCGCTACTGGCTTGAACGCTTTGAGGTGCCGGATTATTACAATAAAAAAATTGAAGAGCTGTCCAAAGGGAATCAGCAAAAAATGGGTTTTATTGCGGCTGTCGTGCACAAACCTAAAATACTGATCCTGGATGAGGCCTTCAGCGGCCTTGATCCTGTCAACGTCGAGCTGCTCAAAGCGACGGTAAAGGAGCTGCGGAATGAAGGAACGAGCATCCTGTTCTCTACCCACCGTATGGAGCATGTAGAGGAGCTTTGCAATAATATCACGATTCTTCAGCGTTCCAATACGGTACTGCAAGGCAATATCCAGGAGATTAAGAAGCGGTATCCGCGGGAAGAGGTTCTGCTTCATACGACCGGGGCGGTCTCCGGCCTGGAGGCTATCCCTGGAGTAGAGCGTGCCGAACGCCGCGAGCGCGGATATTCCATCCGAATTTCCGATGTAGCGGCTGCTCAGGACATTTTACGTAGAGCGATGAGCGAAAGCATGGTAGAGCATTTTGAAATCAAGGAACCGACATTGAATCAAATCTTCATTAAAGAGGTAGGTGAGTCCCATGAATAAGATGCTGCCGATCATTAATTTCACGTTTTCCAATAAAGTCAGAACGAAATCATTCTTAGTCACTACGATTATATTTGCTGTATTGATATCTATCGGTATTCATGTGCCGTACCTGATTCAGCTGTTCTCCGGAAACGATAGCACGGGATCGCAAATCGGTCTCGTTTATGGCAGCCAGGCTGAGATTGCGGAGTCATTAGAAGCATATATCGACAAGCAGCCGGACGCCAAAATCACCTTCGTAAAATACGAGCAAGTCAATGAACAGGCACTCGTAAACGATTTTGAGAACGGAAGGATTAAAGGTTATCTGGAGTTCGGCGAGGCGGAAGGCTTACAATTTCCGAAGGTCATCTACACCTCCAAGAAAGAGAGCATGGCTTGGTCGCTTCAATCGGCGCTTCAGCCTGCCCTTGAAAATGTAAAAATGCAATATGTGACGCAAGGAAGCTCTTTAACGGATGAGCAAATTGCAGCGATTAGCACGCCTGTCGTCATTGAAGAACAGAAGGCGGGAAAGGCTGCCGAAGCTGATAACGCCGCTAGTTCTGAGGAAATTGCGGAGACTGCTGCCATCAATTATGTAATTGTATACGGGCTTATCGTTCTGTTCTTCATGACGAATATGATGACGGGCAACATGATCGCCGCAGAGGTAACTTCCGAGAAAAGCTCGCGGATCATGGAAATTCTAGTTACGAGCGTCTCGCCGCTGATTCAAATGTTCGGCAAAATCCTGGGCATGTTCCTGATCGGTCTGCTGCAAATCGTGATTTTTATCGCCGTGGTTGCCGTTAACCTTGCATTGCCGTATAATCAGGCATCCTTGGGGGAATTCGATTTGAATTTATCGCAAATTAACCTGGAAATTCTGATTGTCGGTCTAATCTTCTACATTTTAGGTTACTTCCTGTACGCTACTTTATATGCGGCAATAGGCTCCATCGTCAGCCGTACGGAGGATCTGGGCCAAGCGGTCATGCCGATTACGATGCTTTCCCTGGCGGCGTTCTATGTTGCCATGTTCAGCTTGTCGTCGCCGAACTCTCTGCTGCTCAAAGTGTGCTCCTATATTCCGTTTGTCTCTCCGGTGACGATCCTGCTTCGTTTTGGAGTGGGTGACGCTTCATTCCTGGAGGTCGGCTTATCCCTAGTCATTCTTCTCGCAGCTATTTTCTTCTTCAGCTGGCTGGCCGCGAAAATCTATCGTACCGGCGTCCTGCTGTATGGCAAGCGTCCGACGTTGAAGGAGCTGCGCAAAGCAATGAAGGCATACAAGATTTAGACTAAACTATAGTTAATACTTCATAACCATATACAAAGGAGAACATAGAACATGAAAAATTGGAAACGATCGCTCTTATCGCTCTTAATTTCTGCAGGTCTGCTCGCAACAGCAGTCCCGGCTATGGCTGCTCCACAGCAGCCGGCTGTGAAGATCAATAACCAAAACGTTGAATTTGCAATGAATGCACCTATTGTGGATCAGGGAACAACGATGGTTCCATTAAGAACGACGCTTCAGGCGATGAATGTTCAACTGAAAGATGTGCAGAATGGCAGTATTTATGTGGTGATTGACGGCAAGGAGATTACGCTCGAGAGCAAGACCAAGTTGATTGACGGCGTGACGTATGCTCCAATAAGAGTCGTTGGGGAAGCCGCAGGCTACGAAGTGCATTGGGTTCAGCAATCCCGTACAGTGCTTTTGGTCTCTAAAGCAACGGGGGAAGGTGCCCGTGGTTTCATGTGGGAAGTCGAGAATAACGGAAATACGGTGTATCTGGTAGGGTCGATTCATATTGCAGACGACAGCTTCTATCCACTGCGTTCGGAGTTCGAGGAAGCTTTTGCCGAAGCCGATTATCTGGGGGTTGAGATTGATATCAGCAAAGCAGCAGATGAAGAACAGCAGAAGCTGATCATGAATATGGGAATGTATCAGGACGGTACGACTCTGAAGGATCACGTTTCCAAGGAAACATATGCGAAGGTTGAAGAAATTCTGAAGCAAAACGGAATGGAGCCGAATGCTCTTGATGCCTTTAAGCCTTGGGTTGTAGAGACCACCATCAGCACGCTTAAATCGATGAATGCAGGATATGAAGCTGCTGCCGGAATCGATCTGTATTTCATCCAAAAAGCGATGGAACGCAAACTGCCGATTCTGGAGCTGGAATCCTACGAGTCCCAGTTGGGCATGTTCAATGGTTTCTCCAAGGAACTGCAGGAAAAGAATCTAAATGCTGCATTAGACAATTTCGATGTTCTTGATGATTACGTGGATGAGCTGGCCGACACGTGGAAAACAGGGGATGACCAAAAATTGCTGGAGTTCACCAACAGCATGGCTGACGATCCGGAGTTTAACAAAGCGATGCTGATTGATCGAAATATCGTGATGGCCGATCAAATCGATGGTTACCTGAAAAGCGAGAAGAAAGCCGAGTATTTCATCGTGGTTGGCGCAGGACATTTCCTGGGTAAGGATGGAGTTGTTCAGCTGCTCAAGGATAAAGGCTATTCAGTCGTTCGCAAATAATAGTAACTTAATCTGTACAACAGCCCTTTCGCTTCGGAGAATGAAGTTGAAAGGGCTTATTTCATTTAGATAAAATACAGATATCTCCATTTCAGCGATAGAAGGTATTATATACTTGTAAAACGCAAATAAATAAAGTATAACTATTAGGGAAAGAATGGGAGGTGAATCGATTGGAAAATTTGCGTGATATGTTTCAGGTTATGACTCGAAGGTTCGGCTTGCTCAATAAAGTATGCTGCACTGCGGGCGGGCTGGATATCTCGCTTATTCAAAGCCATATTCTATATGAGATAGATAAACAGCATAAACCCAACATGCAGCAAATAGCTGATACACTTGGAACTGACATCACTACATTTAGTCGTCAGATCCAGAACTTAGTTAAAATGAAGCTTGTCCAAAAGACGCCAGATCCTAATGATCGGCGCATCTATATCCTATCCCTCACGGCTGAGGGCAAGTTCATTGCCGAAACGATCGATCAACAAATGAATTCATTTTTAACTGAGGTATTCTCCCATATGAATGAGTTTGAACGCCAAACGGTGGTTCGTTCCATTCAATTACTAAATGACTCCATGGCAAAATCAAAAGCGTGCTGCTCACCATAATGCAGTGATCAATGTCATATAGTTGCAATTTGCAAGTTTTAATTCCTGCCTGGAAGTAAACAAGGAGATGCAATATATGAAGGGGACATATAATTTAACTGAAGGCCCAATTACACCTACGCTCATGAAATTAACATTACCGATCATTGCTACAAATTTCATCTCTACGACTTATGGTCTTGTGGACATGATATGGGTAGGAAGGCTGGGAAGTGATTCAGTAGCAGCGATAGGGACAGCTAGTTTTTTTGTGAACTTGGCTGTCGCTTTGTCCACGCTAGTATCCATAGGTACGGGGGTCAAAGTTGCACACAGCATGGGCGAAGGCAATACAGAGAAAGCTATGACGTATATAAAGAATGGATTTGTGATGTCCGCACTACTTGGCATATTATATATGTTATTTATTTTCATCACGAAAGATAAGCTCATAGATTTCTTTGTACTTGCAAATGCGGAAGTCGAGCTAATGGCTAAGCAGTTTTTAGTCATTTCTATGATCGGCCTCATTTTTTCGTTTATAAATACATTATTCAGCACAATCTTAAACTCCATGGGCAATAGCAGAAAACCATTTCAGATTTTCACTATCGGTTTCCTTGTTAATATCATTCTGGATCCCTTACTAATATTCGGATTTGGATCTATCAGAGGGCTCGGTGTGGCTGGGGCAGCCATTGCAACAGTAACAGCAAATCTCATAGTCACTTCTTTATTTCTGGTTTATACAAGAAGCTTGCATCTATTCCCCAAAGGAGTCTCTTTTCAAACAACTCAGATGAAAGAAGTTATTATGATGGGCATCCCTATTACCGTCCAGCGGGTTACTTTCACCATCATCTCTATTCTGATTGCCAAGATTATCGTGCAATGGGGATCGGACGCAATTGCAGTGCAAAAGGTCGGCATTCAGATTGAATCGATTTCCTATATGACCATAGGTGGGCTTCAAGGAGCTATTGCAGCTTTTTTTGGTCAGAATTACGGGGCAAGGAATCTGGGTCGGATTAAGCAGGGATATTATCAGGCCTTACTAATAACAATGATCTTCGGTATTTTGATATCCATTATATTTGTTTTATTCCCGAAACAGTTATTTTCGGTATTCCTGTCCGATGAGGCCAGCCTTGAGTTAGGCGCTAGTTATATGAGAATCATTGGCTTCTCGCAGCTATTTATGTGTATCGAATTGATGACGGTCGGCGCATTTAATGGATTAGGAAAGACACATATTCCACCAATATTTAGCATTGTTTTGACAGCTCTTCGCATACCGATGGCGATTGTACTATCGGTACCTTTTGGATTGAATGGCGTATGGCTTTCCATTGCGATCAGCAGTGTGCTTAAAGGAATTGTTCTCGTATGCTGGTTTATTGGATATCTCCGTAAAATGGATAGAACCTTAACTTATAAAGCCTAAATAATCATCGAAGGAAGGTACTTAGTATGGTTTTAATAAATCAAAATTTATTACAGCTTATTGTGGATAACAATCTGCGTGAGGAGATTCTGCAAGGCAAATTTGGGCTCGAGAAAGAGAATGTCCGAGTCGACAAGGAGGGAAAGCTTGCGCTCACTCCTCATCCTAAAGTGTTCGGCAGCAAAATCGACAATCCTTATATCAAAACCGATTTCTCGGAAAGCCAAATTGAAATGATTACTCCTGTGTTTCACTCCATCAAGGAGACTTATCGGTTCATGGAGGCACTTCATGATATCGTAACCGAGGAATTAACCGATGAGTATTTGTGGCCAAGCAGCAATCCACCTGCATTACCGATTGAGGACGAAATCCCCATAGCTATCATGAATGATTCGGATGAAGATGAGTATCGAGTTGAGTTGGCTCATAAGTATGGTCGAAAAAGGCAATTGTTAAGTGGGGTTCATTATAATTTTTCATTTGATGAGGAGTTCCTCAGAAAGCTTTATGAAGCTTTGAATAGTAAAGAAGACTACAAGGATTTCAAGGACTCATTGTATTTGAAAGCAGCCCGAAATATATTGAAATACCGTTGGCTGCTCATCTATTTAACAGGAGCCAGCCCTGTTTTTAATAAAACTTATGTCGATAAATGCGTCAGCTTAAGCAGTCATCTAGATGAAGAAAGCTATTACTTTCCAAACATGAATTCACTGCGAAATAGTGTGTGCGGCTATCGTAATGATAAACCATATTATGTGTCATTCAACTCGATGGAGGAGTACGTCCGTGACTTACAGAGCTTAGTCCAATCTAAGGAATTGTTGAGTGTAAAGGAATTTTACAGTCCAATTCGCGTGAAGCCTGCCAATGGAGATCATATGCTTCAGGAACTTACGCAAAATGGCGCTGCCTATTTGGAGTTACGGATGATTGATTTAAATCCGCTTTATAAAATTGGAATTAGTCAGCAAACCATGCAATTCATACATTTATTTATAATTTATATGTTATTAATACAGGATGAACCTTTTAATAAAGCCGAGCAACAAATTGCAAACTCTCATGTAGATACGCTTATGGAACAAGGGATTTATGGAAAGATGCTGGTAGACGGAAATGACGGAAATAGGATAACGATGCAGGAGGCAGCTGTTTTATTTATGGATGAGATGGAGAAAATGCTGCAAATTCTAAACCCAGAAGATGAGGAGTTAATAAATGTTCTTCGCGAGGGGAAAAATTGTGTTTTACATCCCGAACTTAGCTATGCATCGATGGTTAAATCTGAAATTCAAAGCTCTTCCTATTTGACATATCATCTAAATCAAGCGAAAAAATTTGCCGATAGCAGCCTAGAAGCCAATTATAAGTTTCCAGGTTATGAGGACTTGGAATTGTCCACACAACTATTATTAAAAGCTGCTGTGAAACGCGGAATTACGTTCGAACTTATTGACCGTGAAGAAAACTTTGTGGTTTTGAGTAAGGGTGGTCAAAGGGAGTATGTCAAACAAGCAACGAAAACATCCCTGGATTCCTATAGCACTGTTTTAATCATGGAGAACAAAATCGTAACAAAGGAAGTACTAAAAAAGCACGGAATTCGAGTTCCTGGCGGGCAAGCCTATCGAAGTCTTCAAGACGCTCTGGCCGATTATGCAGCAAATCGCGGCAAGCAAATTGTTATTAAGCCAAAGTCGACGAATTTTGGGCTGGGTATTACGATTTTTACAAGTGACTACTCCATGGAGGATTATAAACATGCTTTTGAAATAGCCTTTGAGCATGATCGCACTGTGCTGCTTGAAGAATTCATGACCGGCAAGGAGTACCGTTTCCTTGTCATGGGGGATGAAGTCGTAGGTATTCTACATCGTGTTCCCGCCAATGTGGTTGGAGACGGCGTACACACCATTGAGCAGCTTATCCATGAGAAGAATAAAGATCCTTTAAGAGGTAAGGGTTACCGAACGCCCCTTGAAAAGATTCAATTAGGCGAAGCTGAAAGAATGTTTTTGAAGAATCAAGCTAAAAAACCAAATGATATCCCTAATGCAGGTGAAGTCGTCTTTTTACGCGAGAATTCAAATATTAGTACGGGTGGGGATAGCATTGATTTCACCGATGAAATACCGGATTCCTACAAGCAGATTGCTATCCGATCAGCTAAGGCGGCTGGAGCAACGTTTTGCGGTGTCGATATGATGATTGATGATATGGAATGTGAAGCATCGGAACAGAACTATAGCATTATTGAGATCAATTTTAATCCTGCGATTCATATTCATTGCTATCCATACCGCGGGAAGAATCGCAAGGCAGATGAGAAGATTCTTGATTTGTTGTTTGGGAAATCCCCGAATGCTTTTTAAGCTGATATAAAAATCTATGCGTTGGAGCAGTGAAGAGGCCTTCAGTTGAACTGTAGGGTCTCTTTTTGCTCAGCTGCGGGTATAAGACGCATGCAGTAGTGGATTCTGATAAGAAATTTGGGGGAAGGCTCTTGAAATGAAGCGCACTTTAAATTAGTATATAAGCATATGGTTATATGGCGTATCGTTCTTCGTTCTTATTTACGAAAGAAAGGGATGAATCTAATTGGAGGAATTGATTGATATTGCCGAGAAGCTTAAATTGCTTGGTGATAAAACAAGGCTTACCATGTTGACACTCCTTAAAGATAGAGAATGGTGCGTTTGCGAGTTTGTCGATATTTTTGATATGTCCCAGCCTGCAATCAGCCAGCATTTAAGAAAACTAAAATCCCAAGGGATTGTTAATGAAGATCGACGTGGACAATGGGTCTATTATTCTTTGAATGTGGAAGATAAGCCGTATATCAAAACGGTGTTGGATGAGATGCCAAGCTCTCAATCGATACTGTCAGCATTAAATAAAGAGATCAATTGTGTTTGTGAATAAGAATATTTAGCGTGGGATGGAGGATGCTAGTCAGCATCTTTGATCGAAATATAAGGATATAATTATATAACGATATATTGGATTGTTGCTTAATTGGGGGGTTAAACATTGTTTTCCGTTGTCCTAGCTAGCTTAATTTTTATTGTTACATTAATTCTTGTCATTTGGCAGCCTAAAAAACTATCCATAGGATGGTCGGCTTGCGGAGGTGCGGTATTAGCGCTTCTTGTTGGAGTCGTTGACTTTCAGGATGTGTGGGATGTTACCCGGATCGTATGGAATGCTACGTTGGCCTTTGTGGCGATTATCATCATTTCATTGATTTTGGACAAAATCGGGTTCTTTGAATGGGCTGCACTACATATGGCTAGTGCGGCACAAGGAAACGGTATACGTATGTTTGTCTATGTATCTGTTCTTGGTGCTGTAGTTGCTGCATTCTTTGCGAATGATGGCGCTGCACTGATCCTGACGCCGATTGTACTTGCGATGGTTCGGGCAATTCAATTCGATGAGAAGAAGGTATTCCCTTTCATCATCGCGAGTGGCTTTATTGCCGATACGACTTCGCTTCCGCTTGTTGTTAGCAACCTGGTGAATATTGTATCAGCAGATTTCTTTGGGATTACCTTTATCGAATATGCTAGCCGTATGATTGTTCCCAATATATTTTCTTTATTGTCTAGCATTCTTGTGCTGTACTTGTTTTTTCGCAAAAGTATACCGAGGAAATTTGATGGCACACAGCTTAAACAACCGTCCACGGCGATCCAAGACCCTCAAATGTTTCGTGTTTCCTGGATTGTGCTAGGGGCTCTGCTTATCGGTTACTTTGTGTGTGAATTTATCGGGATTCCGGTATCAATTGTGGCTGGAGTTATAGCGATAATATTCCTACTGCTGGCAAGAAAAAGTCCTGTCGTACGAACAAAGGAAGTACTGAAAGGTGCTCCATGGGCGATCGTATTTTTCTCAATAGGCATGTATGTCGTAGTATATGGCCTGCGTAATGCGGGTCTCACTGATCTTCTTGCAAATGTTATTCAGGGTATTGCTGACCAAGGGATGTTTGCGGCAACCATGGGAATGGGATTTATAGCGGCGATGATTTCATCTATTATGAACAACATGCCGACAGTTATGATCGATGCATTAGCCATCGATGCTACAAATACATCAGCGGCTATTAGAGAGGCGTTAATTTATGCGAACGTCATTGGTTCCGATTTAGGCCCTAAAATAACGCCTATTGGTTCGCTAGCCACCCTGCTATGGCTGCATGTTCTTTCAACAAAAGGCGTGAAGATCAGTTGGGGTACGTACTTCAAGACGGGGATTATATTGACAATCCCAACGTTATTTATAACCCTCCTGGGGTTATTTGTTTGGTTGACCATACTTTAGTATTTGCGAATAAGGAGAGAATGAAGCATGGCAAAAAAGACACTTTATTTCTTATGCACAGGCAATTCCTGTCGTAGTCAAATGGCTGAAGGATGGGCGAAAAAACACCTTGGAGATGAATGGAATGTCTTCAGTGCAGGTATTGAAGCTCACGGTCTAAATCCCAATGCTGTCAAAGCTATGAATGAGATTGGTATTGATATTTCGAATCAGACCTCAGATATTATCGACCCTGAATTGTTAAATAAGTCGGACTTGGTGGTAACCTTGTGCGGAGATGCGGCAGATCGTTGTCCGATGACTCCTTCGCATGTTCGCCGCGAGCACTGGGGGTTTGATGATCCTGCAAAGGCTCAGGGAACGGCGGAGGAGAAGTGGGCTGTATTTCAACGCGTCCGTGACCAAATTGGTGAGCGCATCCGCAAGTTTGCTGAAACTGGGGAATAATATACAACTCATATAATCTTGCGAAGATAACTATGGTAAGTTATAGTGGGAATAGCTGAATATGGAGTGCGGGTGCTGGATGAAGTCCGGCTGAGATTGGAACCTGATGTTCCTGACCGTTAATCTGATCCAGGTAATGCTGGCGTAGAGAACATATCGAATTAAAGCCATTCGTTTATTCTCGAATGGCTTTTTTGTATGAAACGGCCGGCTTATATCAAGCGGGAGGTAGAGTTGGATGAGAGATTTTCGTTTGTATGCCATTACGGATGAAAGAAGCCATCCCGGCAGAGAGCTTGCCGATGTGATGGAGGAAGCGATTCTTGGCGGCGCCGATATCGTGCAGCTTCGGGACAAGCATAGCAACCGGGAGGCCGTGCTGGAGAAGGCGAAGAAGCTTCGCGAACTGACCTATCGATATAATGTCCCTTTTATTGTTAACGATTATATTGATATTGCGCTTGAGGTGAACGCCGACGGAATTCATTTGGGCCAGGGAGACGCGACGCTTCCCGCAGCCAGAAAGCTGGTGGGCGACAAAATTATCGGCATTTCCACGCATGCGATTGAAGAGGCTCTGTTGGCGGAGCAGCAGGGAGCGGACTATATCGGTGTCGGCCCGGTATACCGGACAGCCACGAAGGCGGATGTCGTAGAACCCGTAACGTTATCTTATGTTCGCGAGGTGGCCCGTAAGATAAAAATCCCCTTCGTGGCGATCGGCGGCATTAAGCTGCACAATGTAGATGAGGTCATTGCTGCGGGAGCGAAGCGGATATGTGCGGTGACTGAAATCGTAGGAAGTAAGGACGTTAGAGGGACATGCGAAGCTTTTATCCGCAAACTGGAGCAAGGGGGATCTGTTCATGAAACCTATTGAGAGCGTTGATCTGAAGGTGAATGGCATAAGTCATACATTGAAGGCAGCCACCATCCAGGATGTGATCGCCCATTTTGGATTGACGGGCAAGCCGGTTATCGTTGAAGCCGATGGAGTGATTTTAACACCGGAGCAATGGACCCGGACACGCACCGCCTCGGGTATGGTCATTGAATTGGTACATTTTGTGGGAGGAGGTTAAACGAATGCAAAAGGATTATCTGCGTATCGGCAATCTTACGCTGTCTTCGCGCTTTTTTATAGGCACGGGGCTGTTTCCCAATCCTTTCGTTCAGCAGGAAGCCATCAAAGCGTCCGGAGCAGAAGTGCTTACGTTTGCGATTCGGCGAATCAACTTAGATGCGGTAGAGGATGACTCCATTCTGCAGCATTTACAGGATGAGTCCTATCAATATTTACCGAACACATCCGGCGCGAAAACGGCAGAAGAGGCCATTCGCATCGCTCGCCTCGCAAGAGCTTCGGGCCTTAGCGACTGGATTAAGGTTGAGATTAGCGTGAATGCCAGGACGCTTCTGCCTGATCCGATCGAGACATTGAAAGCCACAGAAGTACTTGTCAAAGAAGGGTTTACTGTACTTCCTTACATTTCCGACGATCCGGTCATTTGCCGGCATCTTGAAGAGGCGGGAGCAGCAGCGATTATGCCGGGGGCTGCTCCGATCGGCACGGGGCTCGGCATATTAAATCCTTACAATCTGGGCCTCATTGTAGAGGAGGCGGGAGTGCCCGTTATTGTCGATGCCGGCCTTGGAACGGCCAGTGATGTAGCTAAAGCGATGGAGCTAGGCGTAGACGGAGTTCTTATGAATACTCCGGTAGCCAAGGCGAAGGATCCAGTGATGATGGCTGCGGCGATGAAGCATGCGATTGAAGCGGGGCGTCTTGCTTATTTATCCGGGCGAATTTCCCGCAAGAAATACGCTTCCGCCAGCAGCGGCCTGGAAGAGTTTATTTTGAAATAAGCAGATCACGCAGAAATACGGGAGCGATAGCATGAAGCAAAATGTAGTCATTATGGGGGGCGGCATTATCGGGTTATCCTGCGCTTTTGAATTGCAAAAGCGCGGGCATCGTGTAACCTTGCTGGAAATCGGCCGCTGCGGGGGCCAAGCCTCGGGGGCGGCTGCAGGGATGCTCGCTCCTTACTCGGAAAATTTGGAGGAGCCGGATCCGTTCTTCCAGTTGTGTCTGGACAGCCTGAGGCTTTATCCAGCATGGCAAGCAGAAGTGAAGCAGGCTTCGGGGCAATCCTTTGAATATAGCAACTCCGGCAGTCTATATGCGGTTTATCATGAGGCAGATATTCTTGCCCTGGAAGGCAGGCTGCTATGGCAGCGGGAATTCGGTTCTACCGGCTGTATCGTGGAAGGAACCACGCTTAGGCAGATTGAGCCGGGCATATCGGACGAGGTAAGAGCGGCATTGTATACGCCGGAGGAAAGTCATATTTATGCACCTCATTATGTCCAAGCATTAGAGCAGGCATGCCGGAACGCAGGCGTACGCATCTTTGAACATTTGGAGAGCGTGGATATCGTTGATTGGCACCAAGGTCAGCCGCAGGAGCTCAAGGGCGAGATTGTCGTTAAGTCCAAGGATGGACGAAAGTTTACGGCAGAGCGTTTAGTAATATGCTCCGGTGCCTGGGCCCGGGAACTGTCGGGCACGCTGGATCTCGCTATACCGATCTATCCGATCCGCGGGCAGATATGCGCCTATCACAACAGCTTGCATACGGTCAGGGGTATGGTGTTCAATAACCAAGGCTATGTAGTAGCCAAGGAAAATAGTACCATCGTCTGCGGCGCTTCTGAGGATATTGCCGGATTTGACACTTCGGTAACGGTAAAGGGCATTGAGCGGCTGCGCAAGTGGAATAAACGGCTCTTTCCCTTTTTGGAAGGGGAAAATCCCTTTCATCAATGGGCAGGTTTACGACCCTCAACTCAGGATGGTCGTCCTTTGCTCGGTACGGTTGAAGGATCAAACCGAATCGTCTTTGCGGCAGGGCATTATCGTAATGGGATTTTGCTTAGCCCGGTGACCGCTAGAATCGTAGCGGATGTTATCGAAGGCCATGAATTGCCCGGCTATTATTCGGCATTTGCACCGGCAAGGTTTCGGTAACAGATTATGAGATAATTACCGAGTATGTAGTATGGACTAATCAACCTCTTCTTGTGGGCTGCAAAGCCTCTTCACGAGAAGAGGTTTTTTTAATAATACGTCATAACAATAATCTCCAGCAAAAAGAAAATGTATCTCAACTGTTGACAACAATAAACTTCTGCTTTATGATTTATACCCATAGGGGTATATGTATAATATAAATATTTAATTGCTGTGTTGGGTTAGAAAGATATGAATCATTACGAAAACGGAGGAATCGAAATGTCCGCACCCCAAGAGCTACGAGTCGATCAAACCATCGACTGCAAAGGACTTTCGTGTCCTTTGCCCATAGTAAGAACAAAAAAGGCAATAGATAAGCTGCTCCCCGGTCAAGTGATTGAGGTTCAAGCTACAGATCGGGGTTCACTGGCTGACATTCAAGGCTGGGCCAAAAATACGGGCCATCAATATTTGGGAACGATTGATATGGATGGTGTGCTGAAGCATTATCTTCGCAAATCGAGACCGGATGAAACAAAGGAAGTACAGAAGTACCCCTATACAGCTTCCAATGAAGATTTACAAGCCAGAATTGCAGCGAATGAGGCTATTACGATCCTTGATGTTCGCGAGCCTGCAGAGTATGCCTTTGGCCGTATTCCCGGAGCGAAGTCCATTCCTCTTGGCGAGCTGGAGCAGCGGGTTAGCGAATTGAATGCGCATAAGGAAATATACGTAATTTGCCGCACCGGCAGCCGCAGCGATCTCGCTTGTCAGCTGCTTGCCGACAAAGGATTCAAGCAGGTGAAGAATGTGACACCCGGCATGTCCGGTTGGAGCGGGCCTGTAGATCAATAAAAAACAATATTTTGGAGGGATTACAATGTCAACAAAAGTAGCAATTATCGCAAGTAACGGTGGTTTATTCGACGCATACAAAGTATTCAATATCGCAACCGCATCGGCAGCCACCGAGGCTGAAGTAGCTATCTTTTTCACGTTTGAAGGACTGAACCTGATCCACAAGCAAGGACACCAGCAATTGCCGCTCCCGGTCGGGAAAGAACATTTCGCCGAAGGCTTCAAGAACGCGAACGTTCCTTCAATTCCGGAGTTGGTAAGCATGGCTCAGGAGCTGGGCGTGAAACTAATCGCGTGCCAAATGACGATGGATGTCATGAACCTGAAAAGAGAGGATTTTGTAGATGGCATTGAAGTAGGGGGAGCCGTGACCTTCCTTGATTTCGCGAAGGACGCGAACGTATCCTTGTCATTCTAAAAACGAACGCATGAACTTTTTATAAAAATATGTACTTATCGAAAGGGGTAACTCGAATGTCTACGACAACTTCACGATTACAATCGATGACGGCCGGCGAGTTGACCCGGCGGGTTCTGAACAAGGTACCTTTATTCATTCTCGATGTGCGCAATGGCAGCGATGCAGCGGATTGGCAAATTGAAGGAGAGAGTGTTGAACTGCTCAACATCCCTTATTTTGATTTATTGGAAGGCGTGGATGCTGCGTTGGAGCAATTGCCAGAAGACAGGGACGTTCTCGTTGTATGTGCCAAGGAAGGCTCCTCCAAGTTCGTGGCTGAGCAGCTTGGCGAAGCAGGAAGGAGCCGTGTGTATTATTTGGAAGGCGGCATGAAGGCTTGGAGCGAGCATTTGGAGCCTGTTCTTATCGGCCAATTGCAGGATGGCGGCTCGCTGTACCAATTCGTACGTATCGGCAAAGGCTGCCTGTCCTATATGGTTATTTCCGACGGAGAAGCCGCGGTCATTGATGCGGTAAGAATGACGGATGTGTTCAAGAATTTTGCTGCAGAACAAGGAGCAGCAATCAAGCACGCGCTCGATACGCACCTTCACGCCGATCATATATCAGGCGGGCGCAAGCTGGCAGAGCAATCGGGGGGAACATATTGGCTTCCGCCAAAGGATGCGGGAGAAGTAACCTTTGATTATGCGAAGCTGGAAGAAGGAAATATCATTACCGTGGGAAATACTAAGATTGAAATTCAGCCGGTATACTCGCCAGGCCATACGATTGGCAGTACATCTTTTATTATTGATAAACGATATTTGTTGACCGGCGATATTCTGTTCATCGAATCCATCGGTCGTCCAGATCTGGCTGGTAAGGCAGAGGATTGGGTTGGAGACCTGTATACGACCTTGTACAACCGCTACAAGGAATTGTCGGATGATTTGACTGTGCTTCCGGCCCACTTTGGCAATGTAACTGAATTAGGATCGGGCGGAGCCGTTTCTGCACGGCTTGGGGATCTTTACAAGAATAATCCTGGTCTGCAAATTACCGTGGAAACGGACTTTAGACGGATGGTGAGCGATCATTTGCCGCAGTATCCGAACTCCTATCAGGAAATCCGCCAGACGAACATGGGCAAAATAAATCCGGATGAAGAACAGCAGCGCGAGATGGAAATTGGACCGAACCGCTGTGCCGTGCATGATAAATAAGCGATAAATAAACAATAAATGAATGTATTTAGGAGGAAATGAACAAGTGGAAAGCAATAAGAAAGTCGATACCACAGGATTGATGTGTCCGATGCCGATCGTCAAAGCAAAAAAAGCATTAGATGAATTGCAGCCGGGTGAAATTATGGAGGTCGTTTCTACGGATAAAGGCTCTCTGAATGATTTTCAGGCCTGGGTCAAGCAAACGAACCATGAACTGCTTAAGCACTCGGAGAAGGACGACGTCTATACCTTTTTAGTCAAGAAAAATTAAACAATGAAATAAGCGAACACGGCTTCATTCGCTGTTCGCTTATTTCAAATCATAGACAATGCGCACGCCGAGACTGGCATAAGTCTCTTCTTTATAGTGTCCCTGGGGGCAGGACTTCAAAACGTGCAGATGATCTCGCCGAGCCTGCAGCAGCTCTTTGCATTGCGGGCAGCGATCAGCACACAGGCTGCGAAACATGTTAAGCATCACTTCGCCCCTTTTCTTATGTGTTTACTTGGTATTAGTATAGCCTTTTATTTTCAATTCGTACAGACAAAAATATTGGGATGACAGCTTCGTAAACGGTTGGAAAGGAGGGAGCTATGGATATTCTTTTATTTATCGTCATGATGCTGCTTGGATTAATCGGTTCCTTCTTTTCGGGCCTTCTTGGAATAGGTGGTGCAATCGTATCTTTTCCGTTGTTGCTCTTCGTCCCATCCGCGCTTGGCGTTGCTCATTTCACCGGGCAGGAAGTATCTTCGATTAGCATGTTCCAGGTGTTTTTTGCTTCACTCGCGGGCGTACTAGCGTATCTTCGGAATAAAAAACAGCCTGCTGTGATCCATAAGACGCTTGTTATATACATGGGAGCCGGAATTTTGTTCGGCAGCCTTGCCGGCGGCCTTGTCTCCGGGTACCTTGATGGTGAAATCATTAATATCATCTACGGGGTGCTGGCTATTATTGCAGTTATTCTCATGCTAATCCCAAGTAGAGGCAAAGAAGGGGAGCCGGCGGGGCAGGAAATCATTTTTAATCGAGCATTTGCCGTTATAATCTCTTTTCTTGTCGGTATTGTCTCCGGGATTGTCGGTGCTGGCGGCGCGTTTATTCTTATTCCAGTGATGTTAACGGTCATGAAGATTCCGACCCGAATTACGATTGCCTCTTCGTTGGCGATCGTGTTCATTTCCGCCATCGGCGGAGTGGCTGGCAAATTAACGACGGCGGAGATCCCGTGGGAGGCTACGTTGTTCACGGTCATCGGCAGTCTGCTCGGTGCACCGCTGGGTTCATGGCTTAGTGCGAAAATGAACGTTAAATATTTGCGTTATGGACTCATTATTCTGATCGCACTGACCGCAATTAAGGTTTGGATGTCGATTTTATAGGTGGAGTGTGAAGTAATCATTTCATTTCATAACTGTTCATGGGGTCACATGTCTTCTGCAAGCGGCGATTGAAGATTGCGTCAATCGATGTTTTCTAATAATATACCCTTAGGAGTATAGGTTAAGTGAAATGAAATGGAGTGATTTCAATTGGAATACAATTATAACGATGATTTAAAAAGACGCTTAAAAAGAATAGAAGGGCAAGTTCGGGGCGTTCTCCGTTTAATGGATGAAGGAAAATCCTGCAAGGAAGTGGTCAGCCAATTGTCGGCTGTCCGCAATGCATCTGACCGGGCAATTGCCCAGATTGTCGCCGAGAATCTGCAGCAATGCATCATGGAGGAGCAATCGACGGGTGGAGATACCCATAAAATGGTACAGGAAGCAATTGAGCTGCTGGTCAAAAGCCGTTAGATTGCACAGTACCATGACATAGTAAATCATCTAAGGGAGAGAGATAACAATGGCTGGACGAGTAAACAAAGAAATTACACCACCAGAGCTGTCTGAACGCCTGAAAAAAGGCGAGAAGATTATGATGCTGGATGTGCGTGAACCGGACGAATGGGCAGCGGGCCATGTACGCGGCGCAAAGCATATTCCGCTTGGACAAGTATTGGAAAGACTCAACGAATTGAATGCCGATGAAGAGCTGGTCGTTATTTGCCGCAGCGGCAACCGCAGCGGCCTAGCCTGTGAGCTGCTGCAGGAAAAAGGCTTCAATGTCGTGAATATGACAGGCGGACTGTTGGCCTGGGAGGACGAACTGGTCTAACGCAAAGCTCCGTGTGATGAATAGGTTGTAAAGCTAACTTTAAAGTCTTAAACCGTGTTTGGGAGGAAAACGAATGATCTGGCTCATTGTTCTATTATTAGCGGGCATAGGATACTTGACCATCCGTAATTTACTTCCTGTAAAAGGGCTGGCTTATGTCGATGCGAGTATTCTGAATGGTGCCTCGGGCTTGCCGCAGGAAACGAAGATGCTTGATGTCCGGGACGAGATATTCTACCGGGAGTGCCACGTGCAGGGGGCCATTAACATTTCGATCGGCCGTCTTCCTTTTGTATGGAGAAATGAACTGTCCCCGAGCGAGCCCGTTCTCATTCTCTCCGACAGCAAAATCAAGAGCAAGAGGGCGGCTCGCTTATTAAAAAGCCGTGGCTTCCGGCAAATTTACGCCATTCGTGGAGAGTACTGTGCTTAATAAGCAATGAAAGTGTGGTTAACCATCATGGAGACAAGTACACTTATTAATATATTATTCATAATATTGATCGGTTGGTTTGTATTTACTCGTTTGCGGCCAACACCGGGCTTGAAATCTCTTCGTGAGGAGCAGTTCAGAAATGAGATGCAGAGTTCCAAAGACCGGGTAGTGATCGATGTCCGGGAAACGGGGGAGTATAGCAGAGGGCATATTCCTGGCGCGAAGAATATTCCGCTTTCCCAGCTACAGGGCCGGCTTAGCGAGATTCCGCAGGATCAAGACCTGCTGCTCTACTGTCAAAGCGGAATGCGCAGCAAGAATGCGGCGCGTATCCTTAGCAAGAACGGCTACAGCAGATTGGCTCATCTTACGGGCGGAATCAGCGCTTGGAGAGGCAAGATCACAAAGTAATTAAAGTAAAAGCATAAATACGAAAAAACAGACTTGAATTCCTAGTCTGTTTTTATTTTGCGCTTCATTCTACTTAATAAACACGCCGCCGAACGGAATAGCCTCGCGCAAGAAGCGCTTCACAATTCCGTCATCGTTCTGCAAATCACGCTCCAGCTCCCGATTGCCGGAGCCGGCCTGGATGAGCACATGTCCGTGCCCGGTCATCTTCCATTGATAGCGCATATGCTGGCTGGCGAGATGATTGCCGTAGACGGACAACTCCAGCTTAGCGTTCTCGGGGTAGGCGATGACGCTTCCTGCCTCTACATAGATCGGCTCCTCGGGATCAAGCGGCAGCTCAAGCACCTGGCCTTGGGTCAAGATTCCGATACAGCCCTCTCCTGAGAACTTCATCTTGATCGCATCGCGCGTAATCATCATATTTTTCATGCTGAGAATTCGGGTCTCCATTTGCACGCCTTCGGTATAAAAGAACAAATGCTTGAAATCATATAATAAATCGCTACCGTCCGTAAGCATAATCGGCTTCATTGTAATAGACGGGGGGAGGGAGGCTACAAATTGGCAGGGACCCTGAATATCGGCGCGGATGAACTTGCGCTTCCGATATATTCCTTTAATATTCATCAGCTTGTCGCTTCGATGGCCGCCGGCTCCGCGGAAGGCGATGATCTGCCCGGGATGCAGCACATGGGTGATCTCCCCGGCATCCAGATTAAATGTAACGGCCTGTCCGCCCAGCAGGGCGGATTCGTTATTATACTCGATATTCAATGATACTCCCCCTATCCTAATCCGTATAAGTCCAGGAGAAAGCTTATTTGCGCAGCACGAAACGGATGACGCGAAGGAGGATGAAATAACCAGCGAGCAGCGCGGCGCCGGTGATAATCATAATCCGCGTTTTGCGGGCATTGGCTTCACGGATTTCCTGTGCTTCGGTTAAAGCCGATACGGTGGCGGCCAGCTCCTTATTGCTTGCCATAAGCTCCTCGTTTTGCTGGCGGTAGGCTTCCAGCGTTCCCTGCGCTTCCTCCAGCTTGTCCAAGGTGACCTGATAGTTCTCTTTAATCTCATTCACATCATTGGGAAGTTCAGACAACACCTTGACGCCTTTGAGAAAATCGTCGAAATATCCCGCGTTCGCGCGCGGGGCACCCATTAGTCCACTTATAAGCATAGCTGCAAAAAAGATGGAGACGATGCAAACCAGCCTTTGCTTCATTCTCTCTTCACCTCCGATGTCATGCATGAAATACGAGTTCCTTATTATGAGATATTACGTAGTATTTGCTCGAAAAGTTTCCATATGCAATGTCGACTCAGCACTTATCAAGTTCTATTTTAGCAAAAAGACCGCTTTTGCCGGAGTTATTAAGCCAAACCCGAGAAAAGAGCGGTCTATTCCAAATACCTTCAAGACTCCTTACCAAGCTTCCAATAAATATTAAGCCTGGGCAGCCTTGCGCATATACATGATGGCTACGGTACGCGGGCCGCAGTGGCAGGAGATCGCGCAGCCGCCTTCAATAATGGCTACTTCCTTGGCATCCGTCTGATCCAGCAGCGTCGTTCTAATATAATCCGCCGCTTTCTCAGCCAGCGTCTGAGCCACGATGACCAAATCACGATCAATCTTCTGGAAGTTGTCGATAAAATGCTGCAGCATCCGCTCGACAGCCTTCTCCGTTTTACCTCTATACTTATCGGCGGAAATGACGAGGCCGTCTTTGATTTTCAGCACGGGGCGAATTTTGAGCAGGCTGCCAATCATATGCTTGACACTGGATACGCGGCCGCCGCGATGCAAATAATCAAGACTGTCTACAAGCACTTCCATTTCGACGCGCTCTCGCCATTCCTCTACGAGTTCAACGACCTTTTGCGAGCTGGCGCCAGCTTCGGCCGCCAAGGCCGCTTTGAGGACAAGAAGGGCGATACAGCCGGACACATGCATGGAGTCGACGACTCGGACACGGCCTGCTGGGAACTCTTCCGCGGCAATGAGTGCGTTCTGATAGGTGGAAGAGAGCTTGGACGACATGCTGATGAACACAATGTCTTGTCCTTGTTCAATGCAGGGTGCGAAGGCTGCGGTAAAATCAGCCGGAGATGGCGCTGCCGTCCGAGGCAGCTCATCATACTCGTCCACCCTGCGGTAAATGTCGGTTGTGGAGATTTCGAGCTTGTCCTTATAAGCGGTCTCACCGAACACGACATACAGCGGAACGATACCGATATCATGCTGTTCAATCCAAGAGTCCGGTACGTCAGAAATACTGTCCGCGAATATTTTAACTTGTGTCAACGCATTTCCCCCAGTTAAAGGTTTTGGTCATGATAACGATAACAATAGACCTAATTAAATTATAGTAGAGTTAAGCGGCTATAGCAAAAGAATAGTGTCGACATTTGTCGCAAGCGACAATTAATGATTTATCCATGCAAAGCGCTGGCGATACTTCCTTGGAGACAGTCCTTCAATTTTAGTAAAGCTGGCGGTAAAGTAGGCGGGATGATTGAAGCCGACCTCCTCGGCAATCCGCTCTATCGTATAATTGCTTTGCAAGAGCAGCAGCTTGGATTGCTCAATCCGATAACGCTGCAAATAAGCGGCAGGCGAGCAACCGAATACCTTTTGCATGCAGCGGGCGATATAGACCGGATGGAAGTTGATGCTTTCGCCGAGTCTTTTTGCTGAAAATTGTTCCTTGTAATACTCTCTTAAGTAAGATGCCGCACGCTCCGCGCAGATCGATTGCGGGGAAGGCCCATTCATGCCCAGGGAAGCGGACAAGAGTGAGACCACTTCCTGGAACAACGTCTGCTGGCGCAGTTTAGCCCCCGATATATGCAGGCTGCGGTTAAGATCGGTCAATTCCATAAGGGTGTCATTCAGCTTTTGCGGCTGCCCCACCTTCGTAAACTGGGGAACGGGCACGCTGAACGTCCATGTCGAAAAGGCAGAGGCCGGCATATATCCCGGATGCTCGTCGCCCATGCAAAAATGCTCGTCGCATCTCTCCGTCGCGATCGACCAGCTTGAGGCCGTTTGAAAGTGAAGCCAGTGGTAGAGCGTATCTTCCTTGCAGTCGGCTTCGGCATAATGGTAGCTGTCCGGCCGCAAAATGAGTGCATGTCCCTCGCTGACCTCATAGCTTCGCCCTTCCTCGCCCATATACAGGCATCCCTTATTTACGACGAGCAGGTCGAATACATCGATATTTTGCCGGCTGGGATGCTTTTGACCAGCACTCAGCAGAGATAAGCCGCTGGCAATATAATGGGGCAGGGGAGGAACTGTAAATTGAATGACAGACATGCGAACTACCTCCTTCATACATATGCATTCAGGTTTGAATATTTAAAGATTCAGTTGGTTGAGTGATACATCCAATCCAATATAACATCTATAATGTGACTCATGCTAAAAGTTAGTTAAAAAGTATGAGCTTTTGGCATCTGCACCTTGGATTGCTTCTACAGAAACTATGCAAATTGGAAGGCTGCACCAATTTAAAGAGCAATTCAAGCGCAGATGGAAGATGGGACTTTTATAACGGCTTTTACAAGTTATCATGCGGATGGGTGATATCTTCTCCGTCATACTGGAGGTTGTAATAATGAAAAATATTCGGAGTGGAGAAAAAGATAAATTCGGGCTTTGGATATTAACCTGGCCCATTTTCATCGAAATGTTTCTGCAATTTCTGCTGGGGGCGGTCGACACGCTCATGGTGAGCCGCATCTCGGACGATGCCGTAGCAGTCGTGGGCTTCTCCAATCAGCTCTTCAATGCACTGACGACGCTGTTTGCCACGGTAGCGAGCGGTGCGGGGATCGTCATCGCCCAGAAGCTGGGCTCTCGGCGTGAGGAAGATGCGCGGACGGTCGCCGTCATTTCGGTGAAAGTGACCGCGTTGATTGGTCTTGGCCTCAGCCTGCTGCTAATTGCCGTTCCTGGGCAGATCGCCAGAATGCTTCAGCTGCCCGAGGAACTGATGCCGCTGGCCGTGTCGTATATTTCGATCGTCGGCGGAGGGATGATATTGACCGCGCTCATGTCTGCGCTCAGCACGGCGATCCGCAACACCGGCAATACGAAAGGGCCGATGTATATCGCGGTGGCGATGAATATCATCCATATTGTGATGAACTACGGTTTTATTTTTGGAGAGCTTGGATTTCCGCAGCTCGGCTTGACCGGGGTGGCGATTTCAACGGTGACCAGCCGTCTGCTGGCGACGATCATGCTGCTCCTTATGTTCCTCGGTGCCTTTGAACGCAGGATTGGCATCCGCGACATTTCTCTATTTGACCGCAAGCTGTTCAAGGAAATTCTGGTCATCGGCTGGCCGCTGGGGGTCAACTCGGGCAGCTGGGTATTCTCGCAGCTCGTCATTTACTCCTTCATCGCTACGCTCGGTTCGATGGAGCTGGCGGCCAGGACGTATATGAGCACGCTGGAAACCTTCTGCTTCCTGCTGGGGTTCTCGCTGGCGCTCGCCGTACAAATTCAAATTGCCCATTTGTTTGGCGCAGGGCGGACGAAGGAAGCCTACAAGGCGGTATACCGATCACTGGCAGCGGGACTGCCTTTGGTTATCATTAATACGTGGCTGCTGGTTCTGTTCGGCAAACAAATCTTAGGCTTGTTTACACAGGATGAGGGAATATTGCTCATTTGCGGATCGCTGCTGTGGCTTAATCTCGCGCTGCAGCCGGCCAAGGTGCTGAATATGACATTGGGAAACGCGCTGAATGCTGTAGGGGATACGAGATATACCATGTATGTTTCACTGACGGTAATGTGGATCGTAGCCACTGGCTGCTCCTATGTTTTGGGGATTTCGCTAGGCTGGGGGATAGCCGCCATTTATGGCTGTATGATAGCGGATGAATATATTCGCAGCATTTTCTGCTACATTCGCTGGCGAGATCGGAAATTTTTACGGAGAAAAGAGGCCGAGCTTCATGGCGGCCTGAATACGGGAGGAGCCATTCGGAATTCCTCTTCGTGTGTGGAAGCCTAGTTGATGCCAGTCTAATCGCCTCGCCTGTTCCGTTACACGGGATGGGGGGCTGTTTTTTTGCAAGTTTTATTTTTGGCTGCTTTGGATAACCTCTAAACGGCGTTTCTCCGTTTTGATTTTATGTTCTTTTTTGCTGCCGTCAGCTTCCACTGTAAATTCAGCCACCGCCGCCACCTCATAAATTCCTGGCTCATTTATTTTGTATGTATATTGCTCCGTAATTGCGGTGCTCCCTGAAAAAGTGCGATGAACGGCCATTTCTGGCAGCACAATTGTATTAATGAGCCTACTCTCGTGATCCTGGATCAAATAATAAAAAATATCTTTTCTGCTCTCCATAGCAAAAGCTTCATCCACATTGTTTATAAGCTGGGCTGTAATGGTAAACGGTTCATTTACTAGGATTTGTTGGGGAAGAGTGATCGTGACTGTAAAGGGAAGATCCTCTTGGGACTGTTCAATCTTCTCATGGGACTCAGCGGAGAATGTGCATCCAGCTAAGAAGAAAATTGCAGTAACCAGGATAAGCAGCTTATACCTCATACCAAACACCTCCTCCATAAATGACGAAAGAAGCGGTGGGATTGTTGCACCGCTTCTTTCATGTAAGTGAGGATATGGGCGAGGTATTACCCGCCCGAGATGCTATTATTCCAGGGGGATATCCGGAAGCTGACGCACGTAGCTGTCAGAGAGATGGAGAAGCTGCAGCGCACGGTCATACTCTTTTTTCGTAGATAGATTCTGCGTCGCGTTAGATTCATTAAATGGAAAATGAATTCCGTCCTGATACTCAACTCCGGGCAAGAACAATGCTTTATCATTCAAGAATGAGCCGGAAGGCAAATAGTATCGCTGCGGAAGCAGGTTATACGTTTGATTGAATAAGTCCTGACCGAAATGGATGTGCTGGTCAAGCGATATTCCTAACAGATTCGCGAGTGTAGGCAAAATGTCGATCTGGCCGCCAATCGTATCCAATACCGCAGGCTCGGACACATTTGGCGCCGAAACAATCAGCGGGATATTAATCATATCGATATAGCTGTATTCCTTGCCATAGATCTCCTTCATCAGCTCTAGGCCGTGTTTATCCAGGGAATACATTGGCAGGCCAAGATGGTCGCCGTAAATCATGATAATGCTGTCGTCCCAAATTCCTCTTTGCTTCAGCTCCTCGATGAACTCGCCCAGCGCGTGATCCGCATAATTTTGCGCCTGGATATAGTCGCCGACCATATTGTCCTGATAGCGCTCAGGCAATGGGAACAAACGCTTGTCATCCGGCAAAGTAAAAGGATGGTGCGCGGTCATGGAGAGCACGTGGGCGTAAAATGGACGATCCGCATCATGCATCTTTTGAATTTCGTCGATCGTTTTCGTGTACAGCACCTCGTCAGAAGGGCCGAAGAAGACGGTATCCTCGCTGCCGAAGTATGTTTTGTCATAAAAACGGTCGAATCCTAAGGCATCATATAAGGAACGGCGGTTCCAGAAGTCAACGACATTCGTATGGAAGGTTGCCGTATCGTAGCCCTGGGCCTGCAGCAGCTTAGGCAGGCTCGGAAGCTGCTTGGAGGCGTAGTTTTGCGTCGCCGCCTCGTTGTAAGGAATATAGAAAGAAGTGTTCACGACGAATTCGGCATCGGAAGTGTTGCCCTGCCCGACCATTTGATAAAAATGCTTGAAATAAATGTTATCACGGGCAATCTTGTTCATTGTCGGAGTTACTTCCTGCCCGTCGACTTTGAAATCAATCAGAAAATTTTGAAAGGATTCCATCTGGATGATGATGACGTTTTTGCCCTGGTCTGCTCCAAAATGGACAGGCTCAGCGACAGGAGCAATCCCCTTGATATCATTGATTTTGGCCTGCGTGATTTCTTTTTTGTCCGTCAGCTCGGATTCCTTGCTTTTGAAAATTACGAACGTCTCATAATTAAGAATCCCCATTTGCTCGGCTTGCTTGATTTCATTCATGCTGGCTCGGTTCGGCCAAATATTAAAAATGCAAAGAGCGAAAGAAATCGCGAAGATGACAGCGGCTACGCTTCCCCGAATTTGACTTAGGTTGAAGAAGCTTTTGAGCTTGTGCGCCCGTTTCTTGCGAATAAGCCAGAAGCCGAGCACAATGATGTCCAGGAAAATAAACAGATAATAAGGATCAAGCAAGGAAAAGACGCTGTTCTTGACCGCGGTGACCTGATTCACCTGCTGCAGCGCATGATAAGTAACCATAACACCGTAATATTTATAATACATAATGGCAGCGAACAGAACGGCTGTAATAATGAGATTCACAGCAAGGTAAATGCCGATTTTGCGTTTGGAGGAGAACCATTCGATCAGGCAGAACGTGACCCAGATAAACGGAATTTCCTTTAGCAGCGGCCCCCAGGGCTGAGCCCCATCGAAAATAGCGAGCCAGGCGATATAGATTTTCAAGACCATAATGATAGAGAAAAAGACAAACGGCTTCGTATTGGATTGGCGGATCCGATGTAGTAAGGACACCTTGTTCCCTTCCTTTCAAAATATAGCTGGAAGCGCAAGCGGCCGGAAGCTAACGCTCCGTTAACATAAGTATATAAATACTTTAATATAATACCTCATATTACAGGCAGATGAAAATATCTCTAAAGGTAGCTAATCATTGACTATGGGCCGTAAATGCTGTTAAATTAAACATAACCTCGTAAAAGGAGAGATTTTGATGTTGGTGGCCGTTCTTAACTAATTAATTCCATATGGACTGTCAACTCGTACAGAAGAAGTGCCGTTGTCATTACAACGTGCGCCTAGCTTTGCGTACCCGAATTGCAGTCTGCGAATTTAGTTAAGAACACGCGGGACATCATACAGCGCCTTTATTGCTGTTTGTATTTCGGAGATCAATCCGTGCTGTTGTTCAGCACGGTTTTTTTGATTTTTCGATCATACGGACAGAAGAGGATACAAGGGCTAAGGATGCGCTATGTGCATTCTTACGCCCTTTTTTTGTTGTACAAATTTTGAACTGGAAGAAATGGAGGCTTAAGATCATGGAACTATTTACACTCGGCATGTTGGAATACGACAGTATTAAAGAGGAACTGGCAAGCTATGCGGTATCCTATGAAGGACGATTGCGGGTTCAGAAGCTGGCCCCGATGGAACGGAGAACACAGATCGAGCAGGCGATGGACGAGACGGCGGATGCCAAGACACTGCTTGCGGCGGGATCGAGCATTCCATTGCCTTCGTTGGAAGGCATTGAAGGGGTTATGGCCCTGATGAGTACGGGATATCTGTTCACGGAGAAGGACTTTACCGCCATTCAGACGTTTCTGCAAAGCTGCGGCCAGCTCAAGAAATATATGGCGTCCAAGGGAGAGCTTGCGCCCCGAATCGGAATTTACGCAGCCTCGTTGTACGAATTGCCGAATTTGCAGCAGGAAATACTGCGCTGCATTCGCCATGGCGCCATTCTGGATGGAGCTAGCCGCGACCTGGATAAAATTCGTCGGAAAATGGCTATGCTGAAGGAGAAAATCCAGAAAAAATTGCAGGCGGTCATGTCCAGGCATGCATCCATCCTGCAAGAAAATTTGGTGAGCATGCGGGGCGGAAGATATGTGATTCCTGTGAAGAAGGATTACTACAAGCTGGTCAAAGGAAGAGCTCTGGATCATTCCACCAGCGGGCAGACGGTATTCGTGGAGCCGGACGAAGTCGCCTCGCTGCAAGCCGAGCTGGAAGCGTTGGCCGGGGATGAAGCGCGTGAGGAAGCAAAAATATTAGGGTATTTGACGGAACTGGTGGAAAAGGAAGCGTATGAGCTGTCGCAAAATATTGAGATCACGGGCACGTATGATTTTATATTCGCCAAAGCCAAATATGCGATAGCCATCGGAGGAGTGGCGGTTCGGATCAGTGAGGACGGCATCAGTAAAATTTCTGGAGCGCGTCATCCGCATTTACTAAAAACGATGGTGCCGCTGGATCTGGTCATCGGCTCCACCTACAAGACGCTTATCATTACAGGTCCAAACACAGGCGGCAAAACCGTCGTCCTGAAAACATTTGGCTTGCTCGCCTTAATGGTGCAATCGGGTCTGCTTGTCCCTGTACATCCTAGCAGCAGTTTCGCTATTTATAACCGGATTATGGCTGTGATAGGCGACGGTCAAAATCTGGAGCAATCGTTAAGCACCTTTTCCGCCCAAATCCAGAGCTTGGTTCACATGATTTCCGAGGCGGGCCCCAGAACGCTGCTTCTGATCGATGAACTGGCGGCAGGAACCGATCCGGGGGAAGGGATCGCCTTATCAATGGCAATTCTTGAAGAGCTGAACCGCCGAGGAGCCACGGTTTTGGTCACAACCCATTTTAATGAGCTCAAAACATTCGCCTCGCAGACTGAGGGCTTCCAGAACGCCCGAATGGAATTTGATCCGGAGACGTTAATGCCTCTATATCGCTTGACGATCGGTCAGGCTGGCAAGAGCTATGCCATCGAAATCGCGAGCAAGCTCGGGATATTCCCAGGCATCATAGAGCGCTCCAGGGAAGTGATAGACCGGCAAGCTGACAGCGGATCAAGTTTGGCAGCGCACATGCTGCCGGAACAATCCGAGCCGATATTTAAACCATCTGAAACCGAGGACGTGCTGACTGGGGTTTCCAAAGCCGTTCCCGATGAAGAGGCGAACCATCAAGGATTTGGCAAAGAAGCTGCTAGGAAACCGGGGAAAGAGTCTATAAAAGCGGATCCGGATTTTGCAGTGGGGGATGCGGTGTGGGTAACTTCTTACGGAAAGTTAGGCATCGTCTTCGCGGCCGAGGATAGCCGTGGCCAGGTTGGCGTTATGATTCAGAAGCAGATATGCAAAGTGAACAGAAAGCGTTTGAAGTCCTACATCAAGAAAGAGGAGCTTTATCCAGAAGATTATGATTTGGATATCGTATTTGAGACAAAGGAGAATCGAAAGAAGAGCAAGCAGATGAGGAAGCGGCATGTAGAAGGAATGGAGATCACTCGCAAGCCGGAGGATTATTAACGGAAGATCATTAGGAAGCCAGGGGAGTCAACTTATCCCCTGGCTTTATTATTTCATCTCCTAAAGATCGACAAATAATGTTAATATTTTTCTATTTTTCAAAATATGTTTTTTGTCATCATGGGTTATGATGGTGTAGAACAGTAGAGAGAAGGTGAACTTATGGCTTACAAGGCACTAGAGAGCATGGGCCGGTGCACCAATCGTCCCAAGGTTAGTGGGGAGCTGATGAACACCATCGAAAGCCTGCGATCCGAGCTGATGAATGCTGCGGAGAACAGTAACTTTAGTAGTGAGACGGTGCTGGAATTAAGTCAGCGTCTCGATAAATATATTGTACAAGCTCAGAATCAAATGCTTGGCAAACATGATTTTGCAGTTGGAGTAGCCAGAGCTTCCCGGATAAAGGAATGCACTTCCTCTGAATACCGTTTTGGGTCGACGCTGTAGGCGTCGGCATGTTCTGCTCCATTTATGAGCAGCAATTTTTTGGGTTCCGGCTTATGCTCATACAGATCTTTACTCATGTGAGTAGGTACATAATTGTCTTCCGTGCCATGCACAAACATAACGGGTAACGTACTTTGCTCCACGGCTTTAAGCGGACTTACCTGCTCTAGCCTGAACCCCGCCTTCCGTTCCAACCGCCTGTCAACCAGGGAGAGGAGCGGGAAGGCGGGGATTTTGTTTAGGACGCGGAGTTGATGTCGCATCAGCTCCGTCAAATCGGAGTAAGGGCAATCCGCGATGACGAACTTGACATTCGGATGGGCGATGGCGAGATATTCCAGAACCGTTCCCCCGCCAAAGGATTGGCCGTGCAGACCTATCGTGAGATCACTGCCGTAATTGTCCAGCAGCCAGGCTACCCATGTTTGTAAGTCGTATTTTTCATGATAGCCATAGGTCGTATATACGCCCTCGCTGTTGCCGTGCCGGCGCTGATCAACGAGCAGAACGTTGAATCCTTCCTCTTGAAACAAGTCCACATACTGTGCAGATACATGCAATGATACGGTGTAGCCATGCACGATAATAACCCATTGCTTAGAATCAGGATGGGTATCCAGAACGTACCCGCTTAGAGAAAGTCCGTCTTGGGAGGTTACTTTCACTTCCTTCTTATCCAGCATTTCAAAGCGATCCCGGGAATAGATCCCGGTCTTCTCCAGGTAGTCAAATATATTCTCATAAGTCTGTAATTTCATCTGGGTAATCTGGCGAAAAGCAAAACGCGTCAAGAGACTGACAGCCAGCACAACCACCAGTACAATAATAACTAAAATGCTGTAAACCATGGGTAGGGATCCTCCTATATTCCTTCCAGTTTTGTCTCTTTGTAACTATAGTATCACCGAAATGATGGCAAGAAAATCGAAGAAGCTCTAAATTATTTAAAACGATAATCATGCATTTTATCTTTGACTCGTCCTCCCTGTTTGTGATTAGCTATATACGGGTCACGAAAGGAGTAGTGCAAATGTACAGATGCGGAGGTTACATACCGATTATTGAAAGCGAGAGACTGCGTCTAAGAAAAATGGAGCGTTCGGACGCGCAGCGGATGTTTCAATTTTGGAGCGACCTGGAGGTCGTTAAATATATGAATATCCCGCCTTTTGCCTCGGTAGAGGATATGCTGGATATGATTCAGCTTCTAAACGGACTATCGGAAAGCGAAGATGTCCTGCGTTGGGGGATCGAGCTAAAGGAAGAGGGGCAATTGATAGGGAGCTGCGGCTTCAACGTCTGGGAGCTGTCGGGGGCTTACCGCGGTGAAATCGGGTATGATTTAGGCCGGGAATATTGGGGATACGGATACATGTCCGAAGCGATGCGCATGGTGCTGTCCTACGGATATCAAACGATGGGCTTGAATCGGATCGAGGCTCTTGTGCATCCTCGTAATGCAGCTTCCCAAAAGCTGCTAAAGGCTTTTGAATTCACCGAGGAAGGTTTGCTTCGGCAGTATCAGAAAACCGAGGACGGGTATGTCGATTTGCTAATGTTCTCGCTATTGAGACAAGAATATTACTCGGGGGGGAAAGCCTGGTGATGCAGAAAAGCTTAGAAAAACGATTCCCACTGCAGCGTCTGGACCCGCTCAGCAAGCTGATCGCTCTGTTCTGCCTGGCTATTCTAACGATGAGCACGGAGCATCCGCTGCCTCAAGCCGTGATGCTATTGTTCGTCTTGGCTGCGGCTTTAGGCGGAGCGGGAATGAGCGCAGGGCGGCTCGGCAGACGCACCTTATTCATCGCGGGCTTCGGATTGCCATTATTGATTTTGACCTCAATCTCAGCCGCCGAAGGGCAGGCGTATTTTGCCGTTGGGCCGATTTCGGTTACGGAAGGCGGGCTGCTTTACGGGGCGGCGGTTACTTTGCGGATGGTAGTTTTGTTCCTTTCCTCGCTGATCTATATTGAATCTACGGATCCAAAGGACTTCATCGTCATTATGGCTCAGCGCCTGAAATTGCCTTATCGCTTCCTGTTCGGAGTGTCCATGGCACTGACCTTCCTCCCCTTGCTGGAGTCAGAGGCTAAAGTTTCCCGCGCTGCCCGCCAAATTCGCGGTGGACGGGCTCCTCGCGGCATCAAAGAACGTATAACCATGTGGCGGAGCCAATTGTTCGCGATCTTTGCCGGCGCGATTCGCCGTGTCCAGCAAACGGCCGGGGCGATGGATGCCAAAGGCTTCGGAGCTTATGAGAACCGTACTTATCTCCGTGAAGTAAGAATACGGACTAGCGGGTATGTCGTCTCTGTTACTAGCGTATCAGCTCTCGCAATATTGCTGCTTTTATAGCTGCTTCTATAAAAAAAGTCTTGACGAATTCTAATTGTTAACCTAAATTCATGTATGTGGTTAACAATATGGACGAGAGGAAGATTTAGTGTGAAGAAAGAGAATGCAGCAAGAACAGCTTTTGCCGCTTTTACCACGATGGATATCGTGCTGATGGCGATGCTTGCCGCGGCAAATGCGGTAATGACGGTCTATATATCTCCCGTCAACCAAGCGTTGAACAGCATAGGAGGGCCAATCTTAACCTCAACGATCACTGGACTATATATGATTTACGGGCTTCTCGCTTACTATATCATTCGCAAACCGGGAACCGCGGTCATTACTTACAGCATCGGGGCGATTGTCCAATCCTTTATGGGAACCGCCTATGGAATTCCTTCGAGCTTTGCCGCAGCCGCATGTTATATGGTTATCGCAGAATTAGTATTTGCTATTTTCAAGTATCGCAATTGGAGCTGGTCGGTGCTATTACTGGCAGGAGGCGCTATGGTACCTATTTGGTTCTTTGTGGCAGCTCAAATGTTCGGTTACATGAAATGGGGAATGAATATTCTGCTTATTGCTCTTGTCGTACGGACGATTAGCGGGATGGTGTTGTGCGGACTTTTGACGAAGCTGCTGGGCGACGCCTTGGCCCGAAGCGGCCTGCTCCGTCGCTTTGCCGTCAGTACTAAGGGCTGATATGGCCCTGTCAGTAATGATGAATCAACCGGCATTAAAGCTGCGGAATGTAACCTTTCGGTATGACGTGGATGAAGCACCCGTCATCGTGGATGTATCCCTAACTGTTCACCCTGGAGAGTGGATTGCTATAACCGGGCATAGCGGGAGCGGGAAATCGACGATAGCGCAGCTTCTTAGCGGGTATTTGCCCCGTGCCGGGGGTGGTATTCGCGACGGGGTGCTGCTCGTAGGCGGGATTGATCCGGCTGAAGCTGGCATCGCTGAGGTGGTGCAGCGTATCGGCATTGTATTTCAGGATCCTGATGCACAGCTTGTACAGGGCCGGGTAGAGGACGAGGTAGCCTTCGGCCCCGAGAATTTGTGCTTTGACGTGCCCGCGATTGAGCAGCGGGTAACGGACGCGCTTGCCGCGGTGGAGCTAGCTGAGCGGCGGTCTGACAGCGTCCATGCGCTGTCAGGCGGGCAGCGGCAGCGGACGGCCATCGCGGCAGTGCTGGCGCTGGCGCCGCCGGTGCTCGTGTTTGACGAGCCCGTGGCGAGTCTGGACGCGAACTCGCGGCGGCGATTTCTTGCCCTGCTGCGCCAGCTGCATGGCGAAGGCCGGACCATTGTCACGGTGTCCGGCCGGCTTGATGAGCTGGCTCAGGCAGCGCCGCGGCTCATCGTGATGGGCGGCGGCAAGGTGATGATGGACGGGCCGGCGTCCGAGCTGGTGAGCCAGGAGCGCGTACGCTTGGCCGAGCTGGGCGTGCTGCCGGCGATGAATATGAACCGGGCAGATTTAAGCGCCCCGTTTGATCTTGGTGAACAGCCGCAGGTACCAGCAGCCCCTGACTTGCCGTCGCTGTCCCAGACTAAGCTCGGCATGCAGCCGCTGTCTCCAACAGACCCCGGTATGCCGTCGCTGGCGCCCCCTTTTGTGGAGATGCGCTCTAAAGGACAGACGCAGCAAAATGGGAGCCAGGCATCTGGCGGAGCAACCTCACCCTTGAACCAGGCGGGAGCTAGCAGCCAGTTGGGCAGATGGACGCATTCCCCGCTGCTTCAAATTCAAGACTTATCCTTTGCCTATGGCAAATCCGGCCCGGCCGTGCTGCATGATGTGAATCTGACTTTGGGTGCCGGGGAATGGCGCTTGCTTTGCGGGGACAACGGTTCAGGCAAGACTACGCTGTCCCGTCTGCTCATGGGCTTGTTGACCCCGCCATGCGGCACGATATGGTGGCAAGGAAAAGATGCCGCAAAGCTGACATTGTATGACCTCGCAGAGGATATAGGTTATGTCTTCCAACAGCCTGAGCATCAGTTCGTGGCCGCCACCGTGATGGAGGAGCTTCTCTATGGCCCGCGTTTCCAGATGGGCCTGAAGGCGGGCCAAGCGCTGCCTAAGGAAATTAGCGAGCGCGCCGAAGAGCTGCTGCGTAGCATCGGACTTGCTGGACGAGGCCAAGTTTCTCCTTATCTGCTTAGCGGTGGAGAGAAGCGGTTGCTTAGCGCGGCCGCTGCCATGATGCTGCCGAGGAAGCTCTATATTCTGGACGAGCCTACTGCGGGGGCGGATTATGGTGGAATAAGAGCTCTTGCTGCCTTATGCCGCCGTGCAGTGGGGGAGGGAGCGTCCGTGATTCTCATTACCCATGAGCCAGAATGCTTTGCGGGGGAACAATTATCGATTTGGACGATGAATCGGGGCAGGCTGCAGTTGTAGTCTGCTTCTTCCTTTTTATATGAGCTTCCTTTATACTATTAGCTTACGGACTTTCATTTGAGGGGTCGTTTAAAAAGACGGATTTAGTGACGATCCATACTCAGAGCAAGCTGTTGATCGTACCGCAAACAAGCTGGTTATAGAAAGGAAGTCATTCGTTTGTACACGCCATTGAAGCGAAATTATATTTTGGCCGGCTTAATGCTGTCTACTTTTCTTGCGGCCATCGAAGGCACGGTCATTGGCCCCGCAGGCCCGCGAATCGTCGGGGACTTGGGCGGGGTAGCTCTGCTGAGCTGGGTATTTACTGCCTATCTTCTAACGATGGCTGTCTCAACTCCAATCTTTGGAAAAATGAGCGATCTTTATGGCAGGAAGCCCGTATTTATTATCGGGTCTTTGTTATTTTTGGCGGGATCATTGCTATCCGGGCTCTCGCAGAGTATGGAACAGCTGATTGTGTTCCGTGCGCTGCAGGGGATCGGAGCCGGTGCGCTGATTCCGGTTACGTTTACGATCATCGGCGATATTTATTCGATCGAGGAAAGAGCGAAGGTTCAGGCCTTGATCAGCTCCGTATGGGGAGTTTCCTCTCTTGTGGGACCGCTGCTCGGCGGTTATGTCGTCGACGCCTTCAATTGGCGGTGGATTTTCGGCTTTAACGTGCCATTCGGCCTGTTGTCGTTGTTATTTATAATGAAGTATCTGCATGAAAACATTGAGAAGCGCAAGGTAAAAATTGATATTGCCGGCGCGATAACCTTTACCATCGGCGTGACGGCGCTGCTTTTCGGGCTCGCTACGGGCGGGCAGCAGTTCGCCTGGACGTCTCCGTGGTTGATAGCAATTTTTGCGGTCGCCGTGCTATCGCTCATCCTGTTCCTTTTCATAGAGAACCGGGCGGATGAACCGCTTGTACCTTTAAAGCTGTTCAAGGTACGGGACATTGCCTACTCTAACATAGCAAGTCTATTGGCCAGTGGGCTGCTGATCGGTCTTACCTCCTATTTGCCGCTTTGGATACAAGGAGTGCGGGGGGAGAACGCCACGATGTCCGGACTCATTCTGGCGCCGATGTCGATCGGCTGGCTGTTTGGCTCCGTATACGGGGCGCGCTGGATTATTAGCAAGGGCTCCCGCTACACGTCCTTGATCGGAATGGTCATCATCGCAATCGGGGCGCTGGGTATCGCCTTTGTTACCGAGAATACGCCGCTGTATCTGCTGCTGTTCTTCAACGCGATGTACGGGATCGGCTTTGGCTTCTCTTTTACGGTATTTACAATTATTGCGCAATCCTCGGTCGGCTATAGCCTGCGGGGAGCCTCGAATGCCTTGAATACCTTTACGAAATCGATCGGACAGACGATCGGGGTTGCCGTATTCGGCACGCTGATTAATTTGCGGATCGTTGCTCAGACGGCGGCCGGCACGCCTTCCGGGTTTCAGGTATCTCAGGAAGACATCAACAATTTGCTATCCCCGGAAAAAGTGCATAAGCTGTCCCCTGAACTATGGAGCGAGCTGAAGCATGTTTTGCAGAATAGCCTGCATACGCTGTTTATCGTGATGGCTGTAATTGCGATCATCGGCGTGCTCTCGGTATTCGGCCTGCGGAACCGTGCGCCTGAAGCCGAAGAAGAAAATGCGGATGTATAAAAGCGGCATCATCTCCGTACCTTAACAGGAAAGGGGAGGTGTTACGATGAATGAGGATTGGAACGTGGATCAAGCCACTCTGGCTAACGCTTGGCAGGAGCACTTGCCTGAATATCTCAATCCTGGCGATACGACCATAGTTCAGGCTGATCTTGCTGACCCCTACGGCTTGCGGATACATATCGATGCGGAGGGGCGCCAGGATTACTCGTTTGACTTTCAATGCTCATATCAGGATCGGCGGGAAGTCAAGGTAGAGCTGGTGGACGTTGAGCGGGAAGGCTTGACGGTAAATGAGCAGTCCGAGCAGATCCAGAATCTGACCGAGGATTATGTGCGGCATATTCATGAGTGCGCGCAGGCGCTTCACCGAATTACCAATCCATCTTAAGGAACAACACCATAGCATAAAAAAGGCTGCTCCTTCTAACCGGAAGGATGCAGCCTTTTTGCGTATAATTATGAACGCTACATAAGCTATTTGCGTGCGAGCGGTGCCAGTTTTTCGGCTTCCCGTCCCATTTTTTTAAGCAGTGTAATCATCAATTGCTTCTCATCGTTATCTAGTCCGCTCAGAGCATAGTCAATCCGCTCCGAAAATTCCGGGTACAGCTTGTTCATCAGCTCTTTGCCCTTAGGCGTCAGTTCGGCAAATATGACCCGCCGATCCCTTGGACAAGGCTGCCGCTGCAGGAAGCCTGCCGCCTCCAGCTTGTCGATCACATAAGTGACGTTGCCGCTCTGCAGCAGCAGCTTGGCTCCGATTTGCTGAATGGGCTGGGGCCCTTTGTAGTAGAGCACCTCCATAACGGCAAAGGCTGTCGGATTGAAGCCCTGAATTTTGCTTCCCGTTACGGCATGCTCATTGACACTTTTAAAAGACTTGGAAAATACCCGGTACAAGTGCAGTGATAAATCGGTTCCGCGTTCCTCGGTCTTCAACATCATCATCCCGCCTTAATCTATATTTTACATGCTGCCATAGTAAGTAGAATCACATTGCGATTGCCCCACACTTATCATGTTAGGAGATCGCAGATTTTTTAAAAATATAATTTATCACAATTTACGGTTTTCATATTTAAAACTTGAATAAAATCCGAAAAGTTCATCTAATATCCAAAATTCGGGACGTAATATGTCCTGCCTTCAGAGTCGTGTCCCATTATCAAAGTGCTATTATACGGAACAGGCTAGCCGTTTATTACGTATATACTTCTAGACTAAGAGATAACGGAAAGGGCTGGGGCTGTATGGAAACCTTGCTTGAAGTGGATATAAGCGAAGCGGGATACGAGGTCGGAGATCCTAAGGTCAAGGACGTTTCCCTGGCGATCCGTCCAGGCAAGCTTACGGGATTAATAGGAGCGAACGGGGCAGGGAAAAGCACGGTACTGAAGGCCATTTTAGGCATCGTCCCCTATGCGGAAGCATCTGTTCGCTTCAAGGAGGGCTGCGAGCAATATGCTTATATTCCTGAACACCCGGTATTTTACGAAAATCTGACCTTGTGGGAGCATCTGGATTTGGCAGCTGCAGTTTACGGAATGGGGCAGCAGGAGCTAAAGCTGGAAGGTGAGCGTTTGCTGCAAAGGTTTAGGATGACTGAGGTACGGCATCATTTGCCAGGGGGATTCTCCAAAGGCATGCGGCAGAAAATGATGCTGATGATCGGCTTCCTGAACCGTCCTGATATTTATATTGTAGACGAGCCATTTATTGGCCTTGACCCACGTGCAATCAAGGATTTCCTGGGCCTGCTGGAGGAGGAACGGCAGCGTGGAGCCGGAATTCTCAT
The DNA here is from genome assembly GCF_042714055.1 of Paenibacillus lentus. GTDB lineage: Bacteria > Bacillota > Bacilli > Paenibacillales > Paenibacillaceae > Fontibacillus > Fontibacillus lentus_A. The sequence continues at coordinate 73,824 of NZ_JBHGVC010000013.1, read as the reverse complement.
GTCGACGCATGTGCTTGATACGGCGGAGCGGATCTGCGATGACTTTGTTCTAATCTCGCAGGGAAGCATCGCTGCACGGGGAACATTGGGAGAAATTCGCGCTGCAGCAGGAATGTCAGAGGCTTCATTGTTTGATTGCTTTGATGTTTTAGCTGAATAATGCAAGGGGAGAGGAGAGTGACATGTCAGGAAAAAGTGGACTTGGGAGTCAAATCAACGGCTATTTCAAGAGACGCTGGAAGGATCACTTCAGCAAACAATACGGCGTCATTCGTTCGGTAGTGGATTCAGTAGTGCTGCTCTATATTGGTGTTCCGGCCATGCTGATATTTGGGCGAAGCTACTATGTCTTGTGGGAGAATGAACTGCCCGATTGGCTGCAGCAGCTTCCCTATGCGGTCATCCCGATATTGTTATATTTCCTTATCTATATCGGGGGCGGTTTAATGACCTATCAGGAGAACGCTGACGTTCTGTTTCTACGGCAGAACGGGCAATGGAACAAGGGGCTCGTATTGCGAGGCATCGTGGCAAGCATAGTAACCCAAGCGCTGATATTGGGACTCGTTGTCATCGTTCTCCTTCCGGTTCTCCTCCGGGGATATGCCATGGATGGAGCCGAAATATGGCTCCTATACGCGATGATCACAGGAATCAAGGCGGTTGCGATGCTTTCCGAGAATTTGATAGGCATATTCACCACACGTTGGAGAACGGCGCTATTCCAATCGCTGACTCAGCTGGCCCTCGGAGGCCTGTTCGTTACTTGGTCGCTAATGCTGCATGAGAGCTCGGTTGCTTCTCTCCTAATCATATTGATCTTACTAATAACTGCAGTCTGGCTGGGTCGAATCAGAACGCATACAGCTGGACGATTTGAGGCAGAGATTCGTTTGGAGGAATCTCAGAAGACAAGGCTTACGGGGATGATTCTTTCGGGAGCTGTAAGCAGTCCCCGAAAGGCAAGGACGCGTCCGTGGATCTTCCGCCGTTCAAACCCGGTGCTCAAATCCCGCAGGCCCGAGAATAGAGTTGCCGAAGCGACCCTGAAATCATTCTATCGCGGAAGAGAGCTTGTCGTGTATATACAATTTATAGGGGTTGGAATAACCGCTGTGGCAGCTCCGCCCTTCCCGGCGAATATTATAGTATTCATTTTACTGATGTTTTTGCTGCATTACTGGTTAAACGGATATCGGATGTACTTCATGGAAAGGGATCTCATAGCCATGCTGCCGATGAGTCCTGAGCTGAAGCTCCGCTCGGCAGCACCTTCAAATCGGCTGTTATTGCTGCCCGGGGTCGTATTAATTAGCGCCGGACTGGGCGTTTCCCTGTTTGATGCAGTTTGGGGTATAGCGTTGGCAGTTCCTGCAGCCTTTGTGTTATTCATGCCATATCTCGGGAAAGTGCTTCAACGCTAGAAACGGGAGCGAGCCTGGCTCACTTCCCTTGTCCTGCATGGTGGCCTGCAGTGTAGCCGGTTGCGAAGGCTGCCGTAATGTTGTAGCCTCCGGTATACCCATGCACATCCAGTATCTCTCCGCAAAAGTACAGCCCGGGCATGATTTTGGAGCCCATCGTTTTCGGGTTGATCTCCTTCAAATGCACGCCGCCCCCCGTAACAAAAGCTTCCTCAAAAGGACGCGTCCCACTGGCCTGAAGCGTAAAGTTTTTGAGCAATTGAATCCAGGCCAGCCAAGCCTCCTTCGGCAAGTGTTCATAGGTTGTCTCCCCCGGAAGGCTAGCTCGTTCGAACAGCAGGGGAAGCAGCCGCTCGGGAACGGTGCCTTTAAAAACATTTTTAAGCGCTTTTTTCGGCTCGGACGCAGCAAGCTGGCGCAAATCATGTTCTAATGCGTTTCCCTTCTTGTCAGGGAACAGGTCGATGGACATGGCGACCTGGGATACATTGTGCTTCTTCTTGACGCCCCGGATAAATCCGCTGCACCGAAGTGCAATCGGCCCGGATAAGCCAAAATGAGTGAAAATCATATCTCCTTGGTGGGCTACGACGGTCTTTCCCTTCGGATCTAGAAGGGAAAGCTTCACATTTCGCAGAGAGAGACCCTGGAGCTCTCGGTTCGTAATGAAGGGCTCCTTGGAAACAATCGGCGTCTCCGTCGGATACAGCTCCGTAATCGTATGGCCTGCTGCTTCAGCCCATGGGTAGCCGTCGCCGGTAGAGCCGGTATGCGGCACTGATTTGCCGCCGGTGGCTACAATGACCGCAGAGGCTTTGTATAGATCACCGGAAGTCAGCTTCACGCCCTCAACTCCCTCCTGGCCATACATTATTTCCTGAACCGGATGATTCACGAGAAGGTTAACGCCAAGCGATTTGGCCTTGCCGATTAGAGCATTGACCACGGTTTTGGCCTTGTCGGACACGGGAAACATTCTTCCGTTATCCTCTTCCTTGAGGGCAATGCCGAGTCCTTCAAAAAAAGCGATAATGTCGCGATTGCTGAAAAGAGAGAAGGCGCTGTGAAGAAATCGCCCTCCTCCGGGAATATACGTAATTAACTCGTCGATTTCCTTCGCGTTCGTAACATTACAGCGTCCGCCGCCGGAAATTCCGAGCTTGCGCCCCAGCTTGTCCCCCTTGTCTAGAAGCGCTACGGCTGCACCTTGCTCTGCCGCGGCTATGGAGGCCATTAACCCCGAGGGGCCTCCTCCTATTACGATCACATCGTATTTCTTCATAATTATGTTCCTTTCATTTGCACTTTTCATCCTATTTTTCAGACAGATACGCAGAAATTTATTTCTTTAAACATGAAATATTGTAAAACTTTGTCGGCTGTGCTTTAATCGAAATGAGTATTGTATTCTTCCGCCTGAGGAGGGAGAACTTGGATGCTGTAAAAGAGATTGTAACGCAGATTTTAGTTGCTAGTTTGCCAGCATTTCTATTTCCGTTATTATACGAGAAATGCAGCGGCTTTAAGCGGATGTCGGGCAATTCTGCCGCGAAATCAACCTATTCTTTGGGACTGGCGGTGATTTGTGCCGCTAGCATACTGCTTTGCGCCTTGTTCTCCCGAACGTACCCGGATATGATTCCGCTGGAATTCGGGAGCATGCCCTTATTTGCATTATTGCTATACGGCAGATTGCGGGAGGGGATAGCTATAGGCATCTTTCGTGCTGCCTTATTTCCCCTGTATGCCGTAAATTACACCCTTACTGGATGGCTGATCGAAACTGGATTCCTATTGGTTCCGTTCATCCTGATGTCTGCCGGGCGATTCAAGGAGATGCAGCGTCAAGACAAAGCGGTAAACCTGTTTCTCTGGTTTGCGGCCGGGCAAATGTTGATTTTGGCCTCCCCGTTGTTGTCTGGAAGCATTCAGCAGGCCCAAGTGCTTTCTCTCATCTTGGCTGTCATCATTCATTTGGCTGCTGCAGCTATCGTGAGCAGCCTATTCAGCCATTATATGGCAAGCTCCATCGAGAAAGGGCAGCTGCATGGTCAGGTAGCGGAGCTTTCGAACAAATATTTTGGGGAAGCGGATAAATTGCAGCAAATTATGGATGCCGCTCCGTTGAATATCATTTTAATCGATCGACAGGGCTGCCTTTTGTCGGTGAACGACACATTTCTTCAATTATACCGAAATGACAAACCTTCTGCGACCAGGGAGGAGCTGATTGGCCGGAAGCTGGGCGGAGAGTGCGGCGGATTTGATTTGGGAATGATCGCTATGCGCGTCGGGAAGACATTGGAGGGGGGCGCCAAGACGACCGAGCTGCTGCAAAGAGAGGATAAAGTATTTTTTACAAGCACATCCCCGATCATTAAGGGCTATACGAATGAAGTGATCGGAGCCGTCATTATCGTGCAGGACATTACCGAGCTGGAGACCCTGCGAATGGAACTGAACCATGTAGAACGGCTTAGTCTTGTCGGCCAGATGGCTGCAGGAATAACGCATGAAATCCGCAATCCGATGGCGGTGGTCAGAGGCTTCCTGCAGCTGATGCGCGAGAAGAGCGCGAACGACCTCGATCATTATTACCGGATTGTGATGGAGGAGCTTGATCGCGCCAACAGCATTATCAATGATTTTCTGGCTCTGGCGCAAAATCGGCTCGTGACGAAGGAGCTCTGCAGCTTGCATCATATTATCGAGGAGCTTAAGCCTTTACTTTGGGCAGATGCCAATTTGCGTGGTCAGAGCATTGAGGTCAAGTTGGACGAGCGTGTTCCTTTGCTATATCTTAACGCGAAGGAAATTAAGCAGTTGATTCTTAATTTGGCGAGAAACGGCATGGAGGCGATGGGAGAGAAGGGGCTTCTTACGCTAATAACCAGTCTGGACGGGGACGGTGTCAAGCTGTACGTTATCGATACGGGGGCCGGCATTTCCGCCGCTCAGCAGCAGAAGCTTTTCGCTCCTTTTTACACGACGAAGGTAAAGGGCACGGGTCTGGGGCTCCCGTTATGCCTTAGCATTATGGAACGCCATGGTGGTAAAATCACTGTAAGATCCAAGGAAGGGATCGGCACGACGTTTATTTCCGTTTTTCCGGTCGATCCAAGCTTTTCGCAAGCAAACAGCTGATGAATTGCTCGACTAAAAGTTGCTTTCCTCCCTTATGAATGTATAATTAAATATAGCCGAACACAGATGAGAGAAAAGTCACAATCTGTGTCAATTAGTTGTTTAAGGAGTGAAAGCACATGTCTATGTCATTTGACCAATATATGCGCGATATGGTTCAGCCCATGAGAGATGAACTGACTTCATTGGGAGTTCAGGAGTTGAGAACGCCGGAGGATGTTGAAGCTAAGCTGCCGACGGCGAAAGGAACGGCACTCGTTGTCGTGAATTCGGTGTGCGGTTGTGCCGCGGGACAATGCCGTCCAGGTGTTGCCAGAGCGCTGGAGCACGATTTGACACCGGATCATCTGTACACGGTGTTTGCTGGACAGGATAAGGAAGCGACGGCTAAGGCCCGCGAATATTTTGCGCCGTACCCGCCTTCATCCCCTTCGATCGCTTTGTTGAAGGACGGTGAGCTTGTTCACTTTATCGAGCGCCATCAAATTGAAGATCGTTCGGCGGAGGACATTGCGGCTGACTTAACCAGTGCATTCGACCGTTTCTGCCGATAAGGTAAACGAAGCACCCCGCTAATATTGGCAATTGCCGATTAGCGGTTTTTTTTTGGAATTTATGGCTCGGAAATGAATGTACGTTTTATACTAACTGTATTTGTTGTATTTAAATGATCGACTTTATTGCTGCATGTCCAAATAGTTGGAATTAATGTAGTTAGAATGAAGATGAAGGTTTATAAAGCGGAAAAAGGGTGATTTAGATACATGAAATGCTATTACTTCACGAAACCACCCTGCCGAGCTAAAAATAGATGCATGAAATCCATCTAACTGCGCCAGAAGATGTCATCATTAATATCATGAAGAAAAGAGGGATGAGGCCATGAGCTTGCAGCAGGAGATCATTGAACGGCTGGGGGTAAAGCCGAGTATTAATGTGGATGAGGAGATTGCGACGCGCGTCCAATTTTTAAAGGATTACGTGAAGAGCGCACGAGCCACGGGGCTCTTAATTGCTATCAGCGGGGGCTTGGACAGTGCTGTAGCCGCAGGACTATGCAAACGGGCGACGGATGAACTGACCCAGGAAACGGGCATGGAATATATGACATTAGGTGTATTTCAGCCCTACGGGGAGCAAGAGGATATTGACCATAGCTATGAGACAGCTAAGGCGTTCGGACTGACTCACACGGTGGAGACGAATATCGAGGATACGGTAGATGAGATTGCCCTGGAAGTGGAGCACGGAATGAAAAGCATTGGCCAGTTCAGGCATTTGAGCATACCTGGCAAGGGGAATGTGAAGGCTCGTACGAGAATGGTCATGCAATATGCTTTGGCCTTCGAACTTAATCTCCTTGTCGTTGGAACCGACCATGCCTCGGAATCTATTGCTGGATTTTATACTAAATGGGGCGATGGAGCTGTGGATGTCATGCCGCTCAGTTCATTGAATAAGCGCCAAATTCGTCAAATTGCAGCGTCTATTGGGGTACCGGAGGGCATTATTAAGAAAGCACCAACCGCCGGCTTATGGGCGGGACAGAACGATGAGCAGGAAATGGGCGTCAGCTATGAAGATAATAGCGATTATTTGGAGGGGAAGACCGTTGATCCGGCCAGCCAGAAGCGTCTGGAGTCCCATTTTAAGAAAACAGAACATAAACGCAGTCCGATTCCGCGCATCTAGGCGGCGGTTCGCGGTGTTGCCCTGCTTGTCGGCGGTAGGCCGATAATGCGGCAAGCGGCAGAAGCCCTGCTTCCTTATAAAGGAATATAGGGCTTTTGCCATATTTTGCGTCAGGTTAGCGCATATGAAAATTTATTGAATCTTTCTTTTACACTAAGTCGTATATATAGCTAGAGTGTTCGATAATATTATGGTATATTTTAACAGAAAATTTTTGTTTTAAAGAAAAGGAGGAGTAGGGTTGAAAAATTTACTAACAATATTTACTTCGCCAGGGGAGACCTTCGAGAGAATAAGGGACAAAAAGATGGCCTGGATTTTACCTACGATTACAGCGCTTATCCTTGGTCTTGTTTCCATTTCCCTGCAAATGCCTTACTTGAAAGAAGTGTCGAAACAGTCGATGATGGCAACCGGGAATATCGATGCTGCCCAAGCTGAACAAATGGCGGGCTTTACCGTTACCATTAGCTATGTCATCGCTATTATCGGCCCGCTTATCATGATTTTCCTTGTTGCACTTTTACTGGTATTACTAAACTTGGTCGTGCGCGGTGAAGGCAAATACCTCCAGTTCGTTAATGTGGCCGCTTTTGCGAATCTGCCGACCGTGGTCGGAGCATTATTGACAGCCGTGCTGTTGGTCATGATGGACGCTCAATCCTTAAGCGATGTTAACCTCAGCCTCGGAGCGCTAGTAGCGGATAAGACCGGAACAATGTATCGCGTTCTCTCGTTAATTAATCCATTTACGATATGGGGCTTGTATCTGTATATAGTTGGAACGGCAACGATGATGAAACGCTCCCGAAAGAAGATCGCGATTTGGATTGTGATAGTTTGGCTAATTTACTCATTTATTACAGTTTTTACCGCTCCAACAGTCTGATTACATAGGATAGGGTGATTAATTTGTTTAAGAAAAAGTGGTTTTGGGGAGCCATACTGGGCTTAGTGATCATTGCTTTGATTCTCGCCAATATGGCGAATATGAACCGGGCCGTAGCCGTGAAGACGACCGAGGTTTTTGAGGGGCTAATCACAGAACAAATCTATACTAGCGGTAAATTGGAAGCGGGAAAAAGCACGGATATTTACTCGCCTACCAACGGGGTCATTGAGACGGTTGAAGTGAAGCAGGGAGATACGATCCAAAAAGGACAGGTTTTGATGACTCTGCAGATCGATGACGTCAACGAGCAAATTGCCAAAGAACGTTTAAACCTCGAGATGATTGAATCCGAACGACAGACTGCCAAAAAGCAGCATTTCGATATGTTCAAGCAGCAGATGACCGAGGATCCTTCGGCGGAAATCGAGGATCTCGATTTAACGTCCTTTGATCTCCGGATTCAAAGCAGTAAGCTGACGATTGCTTCGCTGGAAAAAAGATTGAACAACCGCGTTGTACATGCCCAGGAAGAAGGCGTGTTGACTCAGGTTTCCGTAGATCCAGGTCAGATGATTGCGGAAGGCAGTCCCATCGCTACCGTTGTGGATTTGTCTTCTTATAAGGTGAAATCCAACCTTAACGAACTGGATTCGGGTAAAGTGTTTGTGGGCATGCAGGCGGTAATTACCGGCGAGTCCATTGCCGAGAGTTATGAAGGCGAGGTTACGTACATGTCGCCGATCGCCATCCTGGCGGATCAAACCTCTAAAGATGCTTCCGTCGAAATGACGGTGGAGTTAAGTCGCATAACTCCGGAGCTTCGTCCCGGATATAATGTCACGATTGAGCTGGAAATACCGGACAAGGAGCGGCTGCTCCTTCCGTTGGACGCAGTTCAATATGAAGGTGATAAAGCCCATGTATTTAAAATTGAGGATGGAATCGCGGTAAAAACCGAAGTGGAAACGGGCAAAGAGAACGAAGAGTATATCGAGATCGTGTCCGGCGCCGCAAAGGGGGAAAGAGTCGTAACGGAAGGGGCAAAGCTGCTCAGTGACGGAGACAAGGTGAAGCTGCAATGATTACCCTAACGAACATTTCGAAAATCTACAAGAACGGGGAGCTGGAGGTACAGGCTTTGCAGCCGCTTAATTTGAAGGTGGAGCAGGGGGAGTTCGTTGCGATTATGGGCTCTTCGGGATCCGGTAAATCTACGCTGATGAATATTATAGGATGCCTTGATGTGCCCTCTTCGGGGGAATATGTGCTGGATGGCGAAGAGGTTCATACGCTGAATGAAGAGGATCTGGCGCGGGTGCGCAATCGTAAAATCGGCTTCGTCTTTCAGAGCTTTAACCTGCTCGGCAGACAGACCGTACTGCAAAATGTGACTCTCCCCATGATGTATGCGGGAATTGGCCGCGAGCAGCGGAATGAGCGGGCGCTTGAGCTGCTTAAGAAGGTTGGACTGGAAGGACGCGTAAAGCACCGTCCTACGGAGCTGTCCGGCGGACAGCGGCAGCGCGTAGCGATCGCCAGGGCTTTGACGATGAATGCCCCGATTCTGCTGGCGGATGAGCCTACCGGGAACCTGGATACGAAATCATCCCATGAAATTATGCAGCTTTTTAAAGAGATTCATCAAGAAGGAACGACCATCGTGCTGGTTACCCACGAGCCTGATATTGCGGAGCATGCGGACAGAATCCTGCTCTTTGGCGACGGTCAGATGCTCAAAGATACGCGTAAAGGAAGTGTGAGGACATGAGCATATGGGAGAGTATATGGGTCGCGCTGGACAATCTGCGGCTGAACAAGCTCCGTTCATTCCTCACGATGATCGGCATCGTGTTCGGTGTAGCTGCGGTGGTTACCGTCGTATCGATCGGCCAGGCCGGCCAGAGCTCGATTTTGTCTATCGTGTCTGTTTATGAAGACGGCTATTTCGTCATTTACGAGAACCCGATGGAGAGTAAAGGCGACGGAAAAACCGATTTCCGTATGCGCGACTTAATGGAGATACGAAAGCTGAATGGCGTGCGGTATGCTTCTTCATCCCTGCCATTTTCCATGACGATGAAATATAAGAAAGAGACGCTGCGTTTTTCTGTTACGGCCACGACCTCCGATTCGTATAAAATGCAGAAGATCGATGTCGTTGCCGGGCGCTTTTTCACCTCCCAGGAGGAGCGGGGAAGGCAAAAGGTGATCGTGGTGGATAAGAAATTTGCCGACAAGGTATACGGCTCTGAAAGGGCAGCCGTTGGACGCAAGCTGGTGCTTTCCGAAGGCACGTTCCGCATCATCGGTGTCTATAAGCCGCAGGAATCCATTCTGAGCGGGTTTGAAGGACAGCAATACACGGGCTTCGCTCCGATAACTGCCATGCCTGCAGGGAAGAATGGAGAGAACGAGCGGTTCCAGGCGTTGGAGGCCGTTGCCTCGTCCCCAGAAAACATAGATGAGACCGTCAAGATGGTGAAAAAGTGGATGGCTGATTTGAACAACGTGGATCAAAGCGCTTATTCGTCTCAGACCGGGAAGGAAGCGGAGCAGATGGTATCGAGCACCTTCTCTATTCTACAGACGATCATAGGTTCCATTGCCGGTATTTCCTTGCTGGTCGGCGGGATCGGGGTTATGAACATCATGCTCGTATCGGTTACGGAGCGTACCCGTGAAATTGGTATTCGCAAAGCGATTGGAGCCACGCCGGGGACGATCATGCTGCAATTTATGATTGAAGCGGTTGTGCTTTGCTTTATCGGAGGAACCGCTGGAGCATTATTGGGATTAGGGGCAGCTTATGCATTCTCCGCGATTTCTGGCTGGCCGTTCGTTGTATCTCTATGGGCTATTCTGCTAGCATTCGGATTTTCGGCGGCTGTGGGTATTTTCTTCGGATTGTACCCGGCCAACAAGGCGTCCAAGCTGCATCCGATTGAGGCATTGCGTTACGAGTAGAGTAGTATGGATATAACGGGTTAAATAGCATTGTATAATTATTGAATTTGTGTATGTAGAGAAGCTGGGCTATCCGCTGGAGTGGATATTGCCCGGCTTCTTTGTTGTTTATTTGGTTGCGGATAAGGTCTGAGTAATAAACAGCAAGCTTGCTTTGAGTGCTTCCTCCAATGGCGCAGTCGTTCCTTGGAAGGGGTGGACGGCATTAAATGTATGATTGCCTCCCGGAATATGAATCCAGGGAATGTCCGGCCGGATGGATACTAATTGACTAGAGCCATGCCGCAGATGCGCTCCGTCGTCCAAGCCTTGAATGAGGGCGATCTTGAAGGTGGCCGAGGAGATGCGGCCGAGTATATTATAACGTTCGTGCTGACGATCCATATCCTCCAGGATGGCAACGTCCAGCGGCATTTGCTGTCCAGTCCGCCCGTTCATGACGTAGCTCCGTCCGTTCTCGCGCATTTCCCGCTTTTGAGAATCGCTGAATACATCTAGATTCGTAACTCCGTTCCAGGAGAGAACCCCGGTTACGGCATCCGAATGATCCAAAGCGTACACGAGGCTGACGCCAGCGCCCCGGCTGTGTCCGAGCAAAAACAGCGGGAGGGAACGCAGCTTCTCCTCCTGGCGTAGATGAGCAATCAGCGAGTCAATATCATTAAGCTCCCGTTCATATGTATTTACCGCGAATCGTTCGAGCTCTGTGAATTCGAGGGGGTCATCGCCGACGCCATTGTGGGAAAAGTTGAACGTAACCACCTCATGATGCTTGCTAAGCTGTTCAGCGACGTAAGGAAACATGCCCCAGTCTTTAAAGCCTTTGTACCCGTGGGCGATAACGATAAGGCTGGCTGCTTCCCCTTGGGCCGGGAATCGGGAACAGCGCAGCATATGACCGCCTTCCAGCGGAATATTGAAGTCCATCGGCATTTTCAAACGCATCCTTTCGTGACAGGTTTGAGAAGGTTAATCTTTATTTTGTGTTATTATACCATAATGAATCAGATTCATTGTGAGTCCAAAACAGCTTGAATTTGAGTTGATGGCAGAGGAGGATTTTGGCCCCTTGCTGAAGCTCGCTTCACCGCACATACCCTGATACAATGTGAATGTGCTATGTTAGCTGGCTTGGCAGGAAAGTGAAACAGTCCTCTCGAAGGAAGTGGTGTCGTTGATATATGGCATAGGTCATGATGTAGTTGAAATAGAGCGGATTCGAAAAATGCTGGATGGAGCTGTCGGCGACAGGCTGATGAAGCGTGTGCTGACGCCAGCCGAGCGTGAGCTGCCTGGCAGTACGGCACGTCCCGCTGAATTTCTGGCCGGAAGATTCGCGGCAAAAGAGGCGCTCAGCAAAGCCTTCGGCTGCGGGATCGGGAAGAAGCTCAGCTTTGCGGATATGTCGATCCTGCCGGATGATTCCGGCAAGCCTCATGTTATTTTGAAGCCGGAAGCATGGCAGCGTTTAGGTTTGGCGGGTGGGCCGGCAGGCTATGCCGTGCATCTTAGCATTACGCATGAGCGTCATCTTGCTTCGGCGTTCGTCGTCGTGGAGAAAGTGTAATAAAGGGGAGCAGCAGTGATCATGGAAGAGAAATGGAGCAAGGAAAGCAGGGAGTATTTCAGTACGGAGCTGTTGTCCTGGTATGAGCGGTCAAAGAGGGATTTACCGTGGCGCAGGCATCGTGATCCTTATTATATTTGGATATCGGAAATCATGCTGCAGCAGACCCGCGTGGATACGGTGATTCCATATTTCCACCGGTTTATTGAGCGTTTTCCGACGATATCACGTCTGGCAGAAGCGCCGGAGGAGGACGTGCTGAAATGCTGGGAGGGGCTCGGCTACTATTCCCGGGCCCGGAATTTGCAGGCTGCTGCCCGCCAGGTGATGGAGCGGCACGGAGGGCAGGTGCCAAACGACAAGGCTTCGGTCTCAGCGCTGAAGGGCGTAGGCCCCTATACGACAGGGGCGATTCTAAGCATTGCTTTTAACCAGCCGGAGCCGGCTGTAGATGGCAATGTGATGCGCGTCCTGTCCCGGTATTTCTTCATCGAGGAAGATATAATGAAGACGGGGACGCGCGCGCTGATGGAAGGGCTCGCGGGGTCGCTGATTCCGGCAGGCCGGGCAGCGGATTTCAATCAGGCGTTAATGGAGCTGGGGGCACTGGTGTGCTCCCCTAAGGCTCCGCAATGCCTGACTTGCCCGGTCATGGCGCATTGCGCGGCGCGCCTGGAGGGCGCCGAGCTTCGCCTGCCGGTGAAGAGCAAGGCGAAGCCGCCGCGTCCCGAATATCGGATCGTCGCCCTCGTGGAGGGCGAAGGAGAGAGGGAGGGACGCGTGCTCGTACGCCGGCGGCCGGACACGGGGCTGCTCGCACGGATGTGGGAGCTGCCCCATGTTCCGGCGGCGGCCCAGCTCGGCGAGGGCGCCGGGCTGCCGGACGGTACGGCGATGAGCCGTCTGGCGGGAGCGCTGGCCGCCGAGGGGACGTACGTCCGGCCGGAGGGGCCGTTCATGATGGCCGAGCATATTTTCAGCCACATTCATTGGTATTTGCGTGTGTTTCGTTTCCAGGAAGCCGCAGCTCTGAGTGCATTGGCAGGCTTTGCGGAGACAGCGGTTGCCGAGGAACAGGCCGCATATGATGAGGGGGAGCGGGCTGAGGAATATCGCTGGATTACGGCCGAGGATATGAACGATTTGGCGTTCCCTAACGTTTTTTTGAAAATTCTTCATCAATACTTTGGGGAGAAGCATGCAGGATAGCCATAAAAGCAGACCAGGAATTGTTCTTGGTCTGCTTATTTCGTGTTTCACTGAATTTTGTTGAATTCTGTCGACTCCATTTATTCGAGCATCCGGTTCTCTACGTCCTTCATGTTATTCTGTTGATCGGTTTCCCGGTGCTGCGGCTCAACGACTTGTCCCTTCTCCGCTGGAGCATCTCCGCTCACGCTGCGAACGAAGCTGCTGAACTGCGCTTTTTGCTTGTCAACCTCCTGCTTGGCCGTCAAAAGCTCCTCTGGGTCATTAGTCAATTGCTTTGACGTGTCGTCGGTCAAGGTAGTCCCTCCTTTCAAGGTCATTTATTTTAAGATTACCCGAAGCAGTCATTTTCAATCGAAGGAAAAAGGCCGGAGGAATCCCCCACAGTGGCCGGCAGAGTATGTTATAATATGTGACAGGCCTTTTTACCATGAATTACGTTGATAACTTCGCTTTTAATTCTCGTTTTAAACTCTCTTCATAAAAATGGCAACAATTGACGCGCATTTAACCTCACATTAACAATTCCTAATTTTGGTAGACTCCATTATATTATGCACTTACATTTCCAGTACTAGAATAAATTTTATCAATAAATAATGTAAACGCTTAATATAAAGCGCTTTCAGAAGAAAAATGGTGTATTTCCATGTTTATTATGGTTTAATGGACAAGTAAGGAGTTTTTCCTCGTTTTTTGTCTAGATTTAATTATTCGTTGGATGTAAAAATGGACCGTGTGTTTTACATGAATCTATCAAGCAAAGGAAAAGGGAGATCATAGCATGCGTATTCGTTCCTTCCAGTTGAGTGATGCCAATCAAGTGATGGAGCTTTTGCAGGTTGCCTTATCAGAACAATGCTACGAAGACACTAAGCGGGCTTTTGCCAGACAATTGTCCTGGGATTCGGAGTTGATTATGATTGCAGAAGCCGATGAAGAAGTTGTAGGGGTATTGATCGGAACGATCGATCAAAATCTCGGTTGCATTTATCGAACTGCAGTTCATCCCGAATATCGTCGTCAAGGGTATGGCAAAAATCTGGTTAACGCTATGGAACAACGGTTCCAGCAGCGCAACATCCGCCGAATCGTTGTAGCTGGCGATGAGCATAACAAGGCCCTCATGCCGCTCTATGAAGCGATGGGATACGGAGCAAGCAAGTTCCTGGAGGCGTTCCAGAAATTGGGTATCGCAGCAGTCCGTTCGCTGTAAGGTTCTATAAATAAATCCAATGCCGTATGACGGATAAATTGGATAATGATCTCAGGTGATGAAGAAGCATATCTTCCGTCCGTTGCATTTGGGCGATAGATATGCTTTTCTATTATTATGTCCATTGCCAGGGCGTGCTCGCCTAAATGCATGGATTCAATCGGATTACGCTATAAAAGAGGTGCAACATGAAGCCTGTCATTCCATCAGAACAACAGAATCAGGAGTATGTTCGCAAGCGAAATGAGGTAGAGAAGGATAACATGGAAGCTGAGAAACGTACTGCCGAAGAGGCTGAGCAGAGCTTTTTCCAGAAAAGATGGGTTCGCGAGCTGTGGGATTTAGGAAAGACGGCCGCGATTGCGTTTTTGATTATGCTGCTGCTGAATATGTTTGTGTTTAATTTGTCGATGGTGAAGGGTGAATCGATGCAGCCGACGCTTGAAGAGCGGGAGCGGCTTTTCGTGGATAAAATCGTATATTATTTCGCATCGCCCCAGAGCGGAGAAGTCGTAGTGCTTAAAGATCCCAGCACAGGCCCTGATAAGAAGCATTACCTCGTTAAACGGGTCGTCGCTGTACCTGGAGACACGATAGAGGTTCAGAATCATGTATTATATGTAAACGGGGAAGCCCAGAACGAGCCTTATACCGATGTCCAAATCGAAGATCGGGATTTTGCCGAGATCCAGCTTGGGGATGACGAATACTTCGTTATGGGCGACAACCGCCACTATGGCCGCAGTAAGGATAGCCGCAGCTTTGGAAGCGTGCATAAGAAGGATATCGTGGGACGTGCAGAGTTCGTGTTCTGGCCCATCACCAAAATAAGAGGGTTGTAAAATAAGCAGCATGGAGGATATTTCGTGAAGGAAATTACGATTTATACCGATGGAGCCTGCTCCGGAAATCCCGGTCCTGGAGGATGGGGGGCCGTTCTATTGTATAATGGCCACCGTAAGGAATTATCGGGCGGCGAGCCGCTAACGACGAATAACCGCATGGAAATCCAGGCGGTCATTTCTGCTTTAGAGCAGCTCAAGGAACCGTGCCGCGTAAAAGTATATAGCGACTCCGCTTATGTCGTTAACTGCTTTAAGCAGGGCTGGATTCGCAACTGGTTGAAAAATGGCTGGAAGAACAGCAAAAATCAGCCGGTCGAGAATCAGGAGCTGTGGCAGGAATTATGGCGCCTGATGCAGATTCATCAGGTGGAATATATTAAGGTCAAGGGGCACAGCGATAATGAGTTGAATAATCACTGTGACTTTTTGGCCAGGGAAGCGATCAAACGCTTGTCTCGGTAAAGGTCTGGACAACCTGCTGAGCAGCAAGCATATTACATTTAAGGAGGGATCGGAGATGACGGAAGTGAGGCCAAGGGCTGAAGGCGGCCAGGGCAAAGCGAAGGATTGGGCTGGGCTGAAGCAGGAAATTAAGGATGCCGCATATTCCATGGGGATCGATGATATCGGATTCGCTTCTGCCGATCCGTTCCTGTCGTTAAAGAATGTGCTCCTGGATCGTCGGTCTAAAGGCTATGAATCCGGGTTTGAAGAACCGGATATCGATAAACGGATATATCCTGAATTGTCATTGGAAAGACCGGCTTCTTTAATTTCTATTGCGGTAGCCTACCCCTCAAAGCTGAATAACCCGCCAAAATCGGAGCCAGGCTTGCGCCGGGGGATTCTGGCCAGATCGGCTTGGGGCCAAGATTATCATGCCGTGCTACGGGAAGCGATGGCCCGGTTAGAGGAATTCATCGTGCAGCGAGTAGAGGGAGCACGGATTGAAAGCATGGTAGACACGGGCGCATTAGTAGACCGTGCTGTGGCAGAACGGGCCGGAATCGGCTTTAAGGCGAAAAACTGCATGGTGATTTCGCCGAAGTGGGGATCGTGGATTTACCTTGGAGAGCTGATAACGAATATTCCGTTTGAACCGGATACGCCGGTCACGGAAGATTGCGGCGAATGCACGAAATGTATCGATTCCTGTCCGACAGGTGCTTTGGTCGGCCCCGGGGAGCTGAACGCGCAGCGGTGCGTTTCTTTTCTCACTCAAACCAAGGGCTTCCTGGAGGACGAGCTCATGAGAAAGATCGGCAACCGTCTGTACGGCTGCGATACTTGCCAAATTGTGTGTCCGAAGAACAAAGGCAAGTCATGGAGTCATCGTCCCGAATTACAGCCTGATCCAGAGACGGTAAAACCGCTTCTTCTTCCGCTTCTTGAACTGAGCAACCGGGAATTCAAGGAGCGTTTCGGTTCGAGTGCGGCTGCCTGGAGAGGCAAGAAGCCTATCCAAAGAAATGCAGTTATTGCGTTGGGGAACTTCAAAGATAAGGCCGCTGTGCCGAAATTAATAGATATCATGCGAAATGATTCCAGACCGGTCTTAAGAGGGACGGCCGCTTGGGGTTTGAGCCGTATCGGCGGGGAGGAGGCGCTTCAGGCTGTAACAGAGGCTATCTCTGCCGAGAAGGACGAAGAGGTGCTTGAACGGTTGCATACCGCAAGGGGCAAGCTGCAGGGGGAAGAAGTGAAACTGGAGGCTAAGGCGGCGATTGAGATGAAAACGAATGCTGGTGTTAAGGCAGATACAAATTCCAAGACAGAGGCGAAGGCAAAACCTGGCGCAAAGGAAGCTGCATCAATCTCTGCAGAACCGGGTTGCCTGTATTACACGGAGATGGATTCGCCAATTGGTGTCCTCACGCTTTGCGCAAGCGACCGGGGGCTGTGCCATATTGAATTCGGCCCATTTGCGGATCGGGCTGCTTTTCTAGAAAAATGGGCTAAGCGTTATTATCCTGGAGCCCGGTATGTTCGTGCTGAGAAGCCGTTAGCTCCTGCCGTTTCGCAGCTTAGAGCTTATTTTGCCGGGGAGCGTCACAGCTTTGATCTGGCTTTGGATTTGCAGGGAACGGAGTTTCAGCGAAGAGTATGGGCCGCCTTGCTTGATATTCCCTATGGCGCAGCAGTTTCCTATAAGTCGATCGCCGAGAATATCGGTCAACCTAAGGCGGTTCGGGCTGTTGGCGGTGCCAACAACAAAAATCCGCTGCCGATTATCGTCCCTTGCCATCGCGTGATAGGCTCCGGCGGAGCGCTTGTCGGATATGGAGGAGGCTTGTCCATCAAAGAGAGCTTGCTTTCGTTGGAGGGATACAATCAGGGTAGGATATTGATATAAGGCGACATGATCGCCAAGGGGGATTAATTCATGAGATTCATGAGTGTTGAGGATATCGAACCGGGGCAGTACCTTGGCAAAACGGTGTATTCTTCTAATGGAACGGTGCTACTGTCGGCTGGAGTCCAGCTTACGGTCTACATGATTAATACGTTGAAGCGCATCGGTGTAACTATGCTCTACATCAAAGATCCTGACTTCGAGGACATTGAGATTGAAGAGGTGCTTAGTGATTCTACGAAAGACATGATCTTTAAAGACATGAGCCAGACGCTGGAAGCAGTAAGATCCGGCAAAGATTGGAGTACAAAAAAAGTAAGCGTAAGCATAGAGGCAATGCTGGAGGATGTGTTGAGCCACCGGGGCGTGCTGCTTCAGCTGACGGATATCCGTACGACCGACAATGACGATTATCTTCACGCGGTCAATGTATGTCTGCTCTCCTCGATGATCGGACTGAATATGGGGCTTAATTATTCCCAGCTCAAGGATTTGGCTATCGGCGCTTTGCTGCATGATATCGGCAAGGCGAATCCATTGCCGGAAGGGGCATCGGAGGACGAGCCGGATCATCATCACACCTGGAGAGGGTTCGAGGTGCTGAAGAATAAACGGGAATTTAATCTGCTGATCGCTCATACTGCTCTCCAGCATCATGAACGCTTGAACGGCAGCGGGCTGCCACGCGGGTTGGACAGCGAAAGCATTCATCTATTCCCTAAAATAGTAGCCGTTGCAAACAAATATGATAATCTGGTTGGCGGTGGCGGCGGCAATACCGGACGTCCGCTGCTTCCGCATGAAGCATGCGAACAACTGATGGCATCATCCGAGCATGAGCTCGATCATCAAGTGCTGATCGAGTTTACCCGAATCATTTCGGTATATCCGAACGGCACAGCCGTTCGCCTTTCGACAAAGGAGACAGGCGTCGTTGTTCGGCAGCACCGAGGCCTGCCTGGGCGTCCGGTGATTCGCATCATTCGCGGATCAGGAGATGAGCTGGATGTTAAGGAAGTTGATCTTGCCGTGGAAACGACGACTTTTATCGAAGCGGTATTGGCTTAAATTTTTAACAATTTAATTTGCTAGGAATGTTGCGGAAGTGATATTATAGCTTGAGGTGCTTATAGCACACCACAACAAGAATGAAACATTTGATTACTATACAGGGGTGGCTGAATTATGAACTATGTAATTCCTATTATTACACTGATCGTCGGCTTGGTCGGCGGTTTCTTCATTGGCGTATTTTACTTGCGCAAACAATTGATGAAGATGCAAAATGATCCGCAAATGCTTCAGAAGATGGCCAAGCAAATGGGCTACAATTTGAACGGGCAGCAAATGCAGCGCGCCCAGCAGATGATGAAGAAGCAGGGTGTGTCCCAGCCGCAAGGCCGGCGTAAGAAGAAATAATAGGCTTCATATTTAGCAAAACAACACACTCTGCTCCCTGAACAGGGAGAACAGGAAGGAGGAGGCGCGAGTGGCAGGCGTCAAAGATTATGTAAATACCCAGGTTGGAGCCAACCGGGAGAAGATTGAACACCATGTTCGCGAAATATTGAAGCTGATTGGTGAAGATGTCGAACGGGAAGGCCTTATTGATACACCGGCTCGGGTAGCCCGGATGTATGAAGAAATATACGGCGGCTACGAAGTAGATCCCCGCGACGTGCTCGGAGTTACGTTCGAAGAGAACCATGAAGAGCTTGTTATTGTGAAGGATATCGTGTACTACAGTCAATGCGAGCACCACACGGCCCCTTTCTTCGGCAAAGTGCACATCGGTTATATTCCGAGCGGCAGAATCGCCGGACTTAGCAAACTGGCCCGGTTGGTGGAAGCGGTCACCCGCCGATTGCAGGTACAGGAGCGCATTACGTCGCAAATCGCCGACATTATGGACGAGGTGCTTAAGCCGCAGGGCGTGATGGTGGTCGTGGAAGGCGAGCATCTATGCATGTGCGCCCGAGGCATCAAGAAGCCGGGAAGCAAGACGGTAACCTCGGCTGTACGGGGAACGTTCCGTTCCGATGCGGCTTCCAGAGCAGAGTTCCTGTCGCTGATTAAAGAATAGTGACTGAAGGAATGTTCTCTCTACGCTCAAAACGTTAATCAATTCCTTATTGCACCAAATTTTACAAAGGTTTTTTGGTTCAAGTTGGTTCAAATCAACTTGAACCTAATAAAGCACTTATCAGCTTTAAGGCATCGGCATCTTGCTGGTGCTTTTTTTCTGGCATTAATTCCAGATAATAATTCTGTGTGGTTTGAATATTTATATGTCCTAATCGTTTGGAAACATAAGCGATGTCTATATCTTGAGCAAATAAAAATGATGCATGCGTATCTCTTAGACCGTGAAAGTCGTTTTTTTAATGCCTAATTCCGTTAATAACTCGGCTAATTGTTCGGATTGTTTAAAGCCGCCAAAGCCGAAGATATAACCATTCTCTTTAACAGGAAATTTTAGGAATAAGCTTGTTATACTTGAGGTACGTAATGTCCGTTAACAGCACTTTTTCCGGTTCCCCTTGGTCAAACTGGCGCTGAAGCAGATTCGTGGATGTTTTATGTTCCTGGGTGGCCTGCGCCATTTTCCGATAAGGTTTAGCCTGACGCACCTTGGCGACGAGATTGTATTTGCGCTTAAGGCGGCGAATCTTTTTATGGTTCATCACCACGTTGTCCAAACGTTCGAGATTCATCATGATAACAAGAGCACCGTCCTTTTCATTTAGCCGATCAAAATGTACTTTTATGAGCGCCAAATCGTTTTCGTCTACTGCTTCCTTACATTGACGAATGTCTTCGGCCGAGAGCCATCTGTAATAGCCGCTGACACTTACTACAGCAAGTTTGCACAGGTGTCGAGTTAAACGCTTTATACCGTGTTGTCGAATGGTACGGTTAATCAATTCAAAGCGCGATGATGTACTTAACGTTTGTCCTGCTTCGCCTGCCTCTCTAGTACCTTCAACTTTTTCAGGAATTCGTTCTCAACCACTAGGAGTTTAATCTTAGCTTCAGCTCTTCTTAATTTCTCCTCTATGGAGAACTCTTTACTGGAGGGTCTTCCGGAGCTACCTTTACCTCGTCTCTCTTCGAGAAGACCTGCTTCACCGTGAGTGGCATAGGTAGCCCGCCAACGTTTCACTCTCTTTTGGCTTATGTGAACTGAACATATTTACGTCAAATCCCGCCTCAAGGAAGATCTCCATTGGTGTTTTTCCGGCATGATAAGCTTTAACTGCAGCAATCTTAAAAGACGGGTGAACGATATGTTCGTCTCTGAAACGCGTTGTACATTAGGATTTGCTTCTAACTGTTTGATTTGCGTTTCGGTATACCGCATGGCTCATTGCCCCCGTTTTCTATAGATAATTTTGATTATAAACGCAAAGAACCCGAGAGAGGGCACTTTTTTCAAAGTGTCCATCTCTCGGGTCACAGTTCAGTCTTCTTCTTTCGTACTGTCGTCCTCTTATCCATCCATAAAATCAATCTTCGTTTTATTTGTATTGTTCTCTAGGAAATAAGTACCTCTATTGTGATAGAATAATAGGTAAATTATGATGTTAGAGGTGGCTAATGGAAACTGTAAATATCGTATTAGGAATTATCGCTTCAATACTATCTATAGCTGGAATAATTTTTTCAAAAAAAGTATCTGATAAAAATAAAAAAATTGAACAATATCTGAAACAGGAATTAAATATTACATTAGATTCATCGAAAAAAGAGGTGTTAACTAGTAAAAAGGCGAAATCGGGTGACAATGGAACTAGTATAATAGGAAATAACAATAAAATTAGTGGAGGAAAAAATGGCGTTAAGTAATAGTGCTAGTAGTGGGAATAACGGAACTTCAATTGTCGGTGATAAGAATAATCTTACAACCATTAATTTAGGTAGCCGGACTCCAAAAATATTAAAGCGAAGTGCTATCTTTGAAGTTTGTAAAATAATTGCAGAGCTTGATATTGATTATGACGATGAATATTCTATCCAAAAAAATTCTGATTGGATGGAAAAGTTTGAGTACAATAAAGTTGACCTTTACATAGAAATTTTTGATAATTATTCAGACGGTTATGATGAAGTTTCTAAGGTTTTACACGGCTATTTAAAAAAGACATTAATGGTCAAAAAAATTCGGACGGTTTATTTAGAAGTTGAAAAAGTAAGAGAAAAAGAAGAGCTTGACGGCGATTATGTAATTAAACAAGTGTTCGATCGTCTCAAAGAAGAAGTTTGTTATAATGCGTTAATCAGTGAATCTGACTTATTAGATGAAGAAGTAGATGAAGCCATTTATCTAATAATGTTCTATGCATTTACTAAATGCAAACTTTTAAAGCCATTGCCTAAGGATGTTGAATAAGATGATAATTGACAGAGACTCAAATCCTAAAGATACCATATACTACACCTCTGCATGTATATTAGAAATTGTTTCCCTAGACAAGCATAACGTTGAGGGCTTATACGAAACTTTAAAGAAGCGATACAATGACTCACTTGATTATACTATCTATTTACTTTCATTGGATTTTCTTTTTCTTATCGATAAAATTTCAATTAGTAAGGAGGGATTTCTAAAGTGTTCCTAAAGCGCTTGACAATTAAAGAAACAATACATGCACAAGAAATCATCAGACAAATCCCTTTTACTATGGGGATGAATTTTATTGTTGATGCTGGGAAAGATCAGGAAAAGGGAAATAGTGTTGGGAAAACGACTATTTTAAAGTTGATAGATATATGTTTGGGAGCAAAAGACAGGAAGTTTATATATTATGATGATGAAACAAAGCAAACAAATGAGAGGTTAAAAAACTATATTATTGACAACAAAGTTAATGTTGATCTTATGGTTGTTGAGTCTTTCAACGAGGAAGATTCAAATGAACAACATATTCTTTCTGTGGATCTTTATCCTAGAGGTAAAAGATATATCAATGGTATAGAAGTGAATCAAAATGAATACTGGAAACAACTTAATGAGATTTTCTTTTCTAATTTCGCTAATTATCCTACTTTTAGACAGTTAATCAATATGTTTGTTAGAATAGATCAACGGGCAGACAATAATAAGTTCCTTAAATTTTTAGAAAGAACTAATGATGCAACCTATGAGAATATTTATTCGTATCTTTTTGAGATGCAAGATCAGGTAGTGAGTAACCATATTTTGGAATTGAGAAGAGAAATTGCAGAAAAAAATAAAGAAATAAAAAACTTTATGTCTATAAACAATTTTAAATCTATAGATAGTGTCAATCAAAAGGTAATTCTACTGGAGTCAACTATTGATGATTTAAATAATCAAATGAACATATTAGTGAATTCAAGGAAATTCAAAGAAAATGAAGAAAAGATATCTGAAATAAAAATTAAGTACGCTGATTATAATGATCGGATAGATGAACTTTTATTTAAAAGAAAGAGAATCACAGATATTCTTACGGATGCTAAGCAGGAAATAAAAAATACCATTGATAAAGAGGTTCTAAGAAATTTATATAATGAAACTTTAGAAGCAATGGGTGAATTACATAAGGAATTTGAAGACTTAGTAAAGTTTAATGATGAACTTATGAATAATAAAATAAGATATTTTAATTCCCAGTTAGAAAAGATAGAAGAAAAAATTGTTAGTCTTGAAGAAAATAAGAATCGATTATTTGAAAAGCATAAAAATGTAATTATGTTAATAGAAGAAAATAAAATTGATGAGTACACTTCGTTGCAAAATAAACTTGCAGAATATAACGAAGAACTGGGGAGTAATAAGAATATTAGATCAATTTATTATCATTTAGAGAGTCGGGTGGCGGAGCTTGATGAAGAATTAGAAAAGATTGAAGATGGAGCTGCCGTTAAGGAAGATTCGTTGTCTATCTTTAATAAATATTTTTCCCAATATAGCGAAAAGACTAATGGAGAACCTTTTATGCTCTATAATACAGAAAAAGGATTTCCTTTTGGTATCGATCACGTAAAAAGGGGATTAAGTACAGGTACGAGGAAATCCATTATTGCTGCATTTGATTTAGCCTATCAACAATTAGCTAAGGACTTGGGGAAAAAAGTTCCCAATTTTATAGTTCATGATGTAATAGAAACTATTGATCAGGTAGCTCTAAAGGCGATTATCAATATCGTGAACTCTATAGAATGTCAGTACATTGTAGCAGTTCTAAAAGAAAAAATTCAAGATAATGATTTAATACAAGAATCAAATATCGTAGTTACTCTCTCTGAAAATGATAGACCTTTTAGAAATTAAACGGTGAAACAAAACTTTTAGGAAACATATATTCAACTTTGGTTTAAATTGGCCCAAGCATTATCAAATTCAATACTTTTTCATCCATTTTTATCCGAATATGGTTTTGTAGATTATTGATATAAATGGATTTGGTATACCTAATATTTATATATTTCTCAAACCTTAAAAACAAAACACGCCTTCATGGCGTGTTTTGTTTTTACTCTTAAGTTTGTAATCAACCCATTAACGCTTGTCCAAGAATCTAATAGGTTGCTAGTAAGATCATTTAGTTTGGATAGCTTATGTGTCCTGAAGCGGGATGGTAAAGCTTACCGTCGCCCCGCAAGCTGGATTGTTCTCGGCGCAAATCTGTCCTCCATGATGCTGAATCAGTAGCTTGGCGATATATAACCCAAGCCCCGAGTGTCCTTTTTGCCTGGAGGATGAATGACTACCCTGATAAAACTGCTTGAATGCCTGTTGCAGATCCTGCGGCTGTGCAAACCCTGCTCCATTATCCGTGATAGACATCATCACCTGCTGCCCGGTAATTTCGATGCGCCATTGAATCCGTCCGGCTTCAGGTGTATACCGGATGCTGTTCGACACGAGGTTATCGAGAACCTGGATGATGCGATACGGATCGAAGATGATAGGATTTTTGACCGTTCGGTTATCGTTAAGCTCAGTATGGAAAGTTATATTCTTATCCTTGCATAAGGCAGCATATTCCACGGTTTTATTATCCGCAAATTCTTCAATATCCACGGGAAGCGGCTGGAGCCGAAATGACATCTTCTCAAGCTCCGCAATGGTGTTCATATCCTGCAGGAGTTTCGAAGCGCGGATGGTGTTGCGCCGGATGACTTGCAGATATTGTACCCTTTTGTCTGTATAAGCTTCTCCATCCATCTGTTCCATACCCTCGACATGCCCTTGAATAATCGTAAGCGGCGTACGCAGATCGTGGGCGAGCGCTGCAAACATGGTGCTTCTTTCTTTCTCCATTCTCCATTCCCGCTCAATGGAATGTTCCAGCTCCTGTCGCATGTCTTCAAAAGCATTCGTCAGACGGTTTACTTCCGTTATGGATGATGCCCCGGTAATGGAAAAGCGTAAATTTTTCGCTTTAATCATTTCAGCCCCTTGCAGAAGCCGCTGTAATGGAGCGTTGATCATCCGGCTGAACTTCCTTCCGAATATGAAGGTGAACAAGATGATATATAGAAATGGCGTTAGGAAAAAGGTCAGGAATCCGAAGGTTACCATGGGGTTAAGCGCTGGATTGGCTGCC
This sequence comes from Paenibacillus lentus, assembly GCF_042714055.1. GTDB lineage: Bacteria > Bacillota > Bacilli > Paenibacillales > Paenibacillaceae > Fontibacillus > Fontibacillus lentus_A. The sequence continues at coordinate 48,941 of NZ_JBHGVC010000013.1, read as the reverse complement.
GTCACTTTTAGGTGATATCCCAGCAGAAGTGCACCTATGAATTCTCCGTTCCGGGACATAACCGGTATATATTTAACGAACTGGTTGAGGCTGCTGTGCGTCTGGTTCAAGCGTGCCAGAAGCTTCTGCCGGGTAAGTGATTCTGTAATTTGAAGATCCCCATATAAGATTTCACCCGCAGGCGACACAACTAGGTAGTTTATGCCCTGTGAGGGGATCACTTTTTCCAGCTCGGCTTGTCCCTGCGTGCTCATGATAGAATCGCCTCGGGTTTCCGCGTACTCTAAAATGACGGGGATTTGCGCCTCGTAATGATTCGCCGGGAACAAATTGTCATGGTTGAAAAAGTAGCCGAGCAGCAGCACGAGAAATCCCCAGGTTATAAGTGTAGCCAGCAAGCTACAGGCTAGAATAGAGACGAAGTGTCGGGCGAACGTATTTTTTATGGAGCGTTGTTTGGTCATTTGGAATCCCACTTGTAGCCGATGCCCCAGACGGTTTGAATATAAGTACGGTCTTGTGCGTGGGCAGCCAGCTTGGCCCGAATTTTCTTGATATGTTCCGTGATCGTGGAATCGTCACCCTCTGCGTCAAATCCCCATAACTTCTCATAGATTTGTTCTCTAGAAAAAACCTGCCCCTGATGCATGGCTAACAATTCTACGATCCGATACTCTTTATTCGTGAGGGCAATGTTGTGTCCATTGCAGTTCACGGTATGTCCTTTGCAATCGATCGTCAGGGATGGAAATCGAAGGACGCTTTGTTCTTTTTGCATATGGATTCTCTGCTCTCTCCGCAGATGGGCATGGATTCTGGCTTTTAATTCAGCGAGGCTGAAGGGTTTGAGCAGATAATCATCCCCGCCCGCGGCCAGCCCCCTAATACGGTCCACTTCACTCTGACAGGCACTCAGAAACACAATGGGACATTGTGTCGTTTCCCTAAGCTGCTCGCATACTTCAATGCCGTTCATCTCAGGCATCATCACATCAAGTATGATCAGCGAGGGCTGCTGTTGGCTCTGGATTAAGGCATCCCGCCCGTTACCGGCAGTAAGTACGCGATAGCCTTCAAGCTCCAGCGCATCTTGTATAAAAGCAATGATTTCTTCTTCATCATCCACCAATAGGATCGTTTCGTTTGCCATATCCATTACATCCTCCAGAAAACCTAGTCATATTCATTTTGATAGTTTACCTGAAAATTATAAAGAAAGGGTAAAGAGTATCCATTTTAGAACTGTTTATCCTTTCTTTATAATTGTACCTTAACCTGAAGGCATAATGATAAGGAGGCACGAGGATGGCAATGAAATCACAATCAAGAATAGAACTGATAGACAGCTTAAGAGGATTTGCACTATTAGGAATAATTTTGGTCAACATCACCTTCTTCACAACGTCGCTTCGGACGATTTCATATGGGGTTGATTTATGGTCTGGCTGGTATAATGAGCTGGCAATGCTACTGCGCGGGATTGTCATTGACGGCAAATTTGTACTCATATTTTCTTTCTTGTTTGGTTTTGGCATGGTATTGCTGCAGGAGAGTAGTCAGGCCAAAGGAATAAGTTTCAACCGCATTTATATCCGAAGATTAACGGCTTTATTCTTGTTCGGTTTAATCCATGGAATCTTTATCTGGTATGGAGACATTCTGACCCATTATGCGCTTCTCGGCTTTCTCCTCATGCTATTTCAGCGCTGCAAGCCGAGAACGATGCTGATTTGGTCTCTGATCCTGCTGTTGATCGTTCCCGTCCTGGTGACGGGGGCTAGTCTGTTGAACGACTCTGCAAGCCAGGCCTTTCAGCCGATAAGCCAAGCGGATGCCCGTCAGATAGGGGTATATTATCAAGAGCGGGATACCGCCATTTACGGCGAGGGAACCGTTGCCCAGATTACCATTCAGCGGGTGAATGATTATATTAGCTCCATCTTTAATATGCTGCTCTTTTACCCGCAAATATTAGGCATGTTCTTGATGGGGGCCTACTTCTGCAAACGCCGAATATTGCAAAAGGTTCAGGAGAACCGGAAGAGAATCCTTCGGCTGGTCATCCTTGGCGGAAGCGCCGGTCTTGTGCTTCAGCTCATTCTAACGCTGGCGAAAGGGCTTCCGTTCTGGGGCGAGGGGGCAACTTTGTTCGTAGGGGCGCCGCTCTTAGCTCTGGCCTTTATCGGAATGTTTGCACTTTTATACCAAAATGATCTGGAAGAAGGTACTCCATTGGTTTTCCTACCCTGGAAAAATGGCCTTCACGAACTATCTGCTTCAATCGGTTCTTTGCGGATTGATCTTTTACAGCTACGGTCTGGGATGGTATGGAATGATCGGGCCGGCCTGGCAAATGTTGATTGCTGTCATCATTTTTGCGCTGCAAGCGGTATTTAGCCGGGTCTGGTTAAATTGGCTTCCGATCGGACCCCTCGAATATGTTTGGCGTCTGTTCACCTATTGGGGAAATCCGCTGAATCGAGGCGAGAGAGGGAATGTTGCTCCTGTTCATGAAGCACAATGATTTAAATCTTCACTGCATCAATGCACCTAAGCTTTAAATAAAAGCCTTGCAATTTTGATCCGGGGTGTAATACAATGCTTCTAAATTAACCAACACGATATGTTCAAAAAAGCGATGATGGAAAGAGTAAGCGAAAGAACGTTCCTGACAGGAAAGGGCTGCCACCGACTGAGAGCGCCCGGGCGAAGGTTTTCCGCTGAAGTTCATTCCGGAGCTGGTAGGCTGATAATCTGCATGCTTCGTGCAGATGGTAGGTTTACCCGTAACCCTTGCGTTAAGAGGTTCAAGTGAGATATGCTTGCTTTTTTCGGCATATCTAATAAGGGTGGTACCACGACTCCTCGTCCCTTTCCGGGCGGGGGTCTTTTTGTTTTTATAAACCAGAAAAAAAATGTGAGGGAGAGATTTCAGATGAGTCAAGGACGTTTGGAACAATTAAGATCGGAGCTCGATTCCGTTAATCTTCAGCTGTTGGAGCTGTTGTCGGAGCGGGCACGAATCGCCCAGGAGATCGGTCAGGAGAAGCAAAAGCAGGGAGTTCCTGATTTTGATCCGGTACGCGAGAAAAAAATGCTGGATGCTCTGGTGGAGCATAACCAGGGTCCTTTCGATAATGAAACAGTGCGTCACTTATTCAAACAGATTTTCCAGGCATCGTTGAAGCTGCAGCAGGTCGATCATAAGAAGCATTTGCTGGTCAGCCGGAAGAAGAAGCAGGAAGATACGCTGGTTCAAGTGGGCAGCACGGTGATCGGTGGCGGCACACCGGTGATGATTGCAGGGCCATGCTCGGTTGAAAGCTATGAACAAGTACGCCAGGTTGCAGCTGCCCTGAAGGAAGCGGGCATGACGGTAATGCGCGGCGGTGCGTTTAAACCGAGAACATCGCCTTATGATTTTCAGGGCTTGGGTATTGATGGCCTGAAAATTCTGAAGGAAGTGGCATCCGAGTTCGGGCTGAAGACGATTAGTGAAATCGTGGACCCAGCGCATATTGAGCTTGCGTGCGAATACATTGACGTCATTCAGATCGGCGCACGGAACATGCAAAACTTTGAGTTGTTAAAAGCGGCCGGCAACGTTAAGACGCCGGTGCTGTTGAAGCGTGGTCTCGCGGCTACGATCGATGAGTTCGTGCACGCTGCGGAATACATCGTTTCTCGCGGCAATACGCAGGTGATGCTGATTGAACGCGGCATACGGACGTACGAGAAGGCTACGAGAAACACCTTGGACATCTCGGCAGTGCCGATTCTGAAACAAGAAACGCATCTTCCGGTGCTGGTGGATGTGACGCATTCTACAGGGCGCAAAGACATCCTGGCCCCTTGTGCCAGAGCGGCTCTAGCTGCAGGCGCAGACGGTGTCATGGTTGAGGTGCATCCCGATCCGGCAACAGCACTCTCCGATGCGGCGCAGCAGCTTAATATTCCGGAATTCCATGATTTCCTGGCAAGCGTGAAGAAGTCGGGATTGCTTTAAAAATTGTAGTTTTCAAATGGTAAGATATAAAGGAATGAGGAAGGCTGCTTTTCGGAGAGGTTCCGAGAGGCAGCCCTTTTTGTTTGTGGATATTAATTTAAAACGGCTGCCATTTCAGCTTCCTCGCCTTTTCGAATCTTTCGGCTACCTCCGGCCAGTAGACGAGATGCCACCAGTCTGCGATGTATTTGGCACGTTCGCTCTGGTGCTTGAGATAATAGGAATGCTCCCAAACATCCAGCGCGAGCAGGGGAACAACGTCCCATTGCGATAAATTTTGATGCTTTTCTGCCGTCAAAATCTCCAAACGGTGAGCACGCGGGCTCCAGACGAGTATCGCCCAGCCTCCGCCCTCCACTTTATCGGCGGCATTGGTAAATTGATTCTTGAAAGCATCGTAGCTGCCGAAGTCTTTGCGGATTTGTTCGGCTAGTTCGCCTTGGGGTTTGCCTCCGCCTTTAGGATTCATCGTATCCCAATAAATGGTGTGGAGATAATGGCCCGCGCCATTAAAGGCCAACTCGCGCTCCCAATGCTTCACGAGGTCAAAGTTGCCGGATTTACGTGCTTCCTGAAGCTTCTTCTCGGCTTTATTCAAGTTATCGACGTAGCTCTTATGGTGGATGTCGTGGTGAATTCGTACTGTTTTCTCATCGATATGCGGCTCCAAAGCGTTGTAGGGATAGGGCAGAGGAGGCAGCGTGTGTCCGCCGATCGGTACGGGATCGTCTGATTTCCGGGAATCGTCACTAAGGTGTAGGGGGGCAGCATCTTCGAGGGAAGCCGATTCCCAATTGGCTTCCGTTGCAGTTACCGGTTCTGAAGAGACTTGCGGATCCATGCTAAACGGCTGATAAGGAGAAGCAGCAATTTGCTGCAAGTCAGCAACCTCAGGAAGCTCCTCGGTATTTCGTTTAATGGCTCCGGGGGAGTTCAGCGTTTCCAGCACGCCTAGGAAATACTCGGACTCGCGAATAATGTGGAGCAGCACGGTTTTCGCCAGCGGAACAGTTTTCACGGCTTCGCTGCAATCTAGGATGTAATAGAGCTGTCTTATGAATTCCTGAGACTGACGGAACGCCGTATCCAATAAACGCTCAGTCTGCTGGATCAATTGCGGTTCGCAAGCAGCTTCCTGAGAGGACATTGCATATTGCAGCAATTGATTGGCGACTTTTGTCGTCTCATCAAATACTTTTTTCCAATCATCCAGTAACTGGACGTAATAGGGTTCAAGTCCGGGAACGATCGCTTTGATTACATCGGTATGCTCGCTCTCCTGCTGCTTCCAGAAGCGGATTTCTTCCAGGATGCGGACAGGCAAATATGGCCCGTAAACTAATAGCATCGGGTTAGCCTCCTTCACGTTTAATCGCCATTAACAGCTTATGCGAATGAAGGCTTGGCTTATGCTATCCTTAATACGGGCCTGTCAAATCATATTATTTGCCGGTTTCGATCCGGCTTAGGAATTTGGACACCTTGCGCAAATATTCTTTCGGATGCTCCCGGAATATCATCTCATGATGGGAGCCTTCCACGATCCATACTTCGGAAGCATCGTTTGTTTGATTCTCGGCCAGTTTTTCGGCAATCGGATAAGGAGCCTTCTCGTCTTCCGTCCCATGAATAAACAAAGTCGGGAACGGGTAGTCCTTTGATTTGACCTCTGCATACGGAATTTGGCGCATGCTCGTACCGTTCAATACAGGCAGCAGCAGGCCTATGATTTCCAGAGAGGGCCGCCGAGGCAGGTCGATATGCTGGCGAATATTATGGTACATCGTATCCGGCTCCAACAGGAAGGTGCTGTCCAAGATCATGCCGTCGATATCCTCGCTCGTCAATGCGGCTTGCAGAGCCGTTCCTGCTCCCATAGAGAATCCCCATACGACGATTTTCTCCGCGCCCCGCTGCTTAGCTAGATTGATCGCTCCCTGCAGCTGCTCGGCTTCTTTATTCCCGCCTGTAGCTACCTCTTTGCTCTTCTGCGATGCAAATCCGTAGTCGAACATCAGGACATTATAGTTAAGCCGGTTGGCATAGTGAGCCAGATCGTACATAGGCACCCAGGGCTCCTCCCGGTTTGCGCCGTATCCATGGCTGAACACTATAGTCTTGCGGGAATCCTCGGCGGGAATGTACCATCCTTGCATCATGCGGCTGCCGTCCGCTGCCGGAAAGAGGACATCGTCATACGCGAGGTTCTTGGAAAGCTTTGGATTAGAATATAAAGGAGCCACGTTCGGATTGGATAATACCCAGGCAATATAGCCATGAAGAACAATGAAACAAAATAGCAGGAAAAATAGAGCGGACAACAGCAGGGCGACTAAAATATGCTTGAGGCTGACATGCCGTGCAGTCAACACATCGATCGATGGTGATGGAGTGTCTTTCAGTCCTGAATTCAAGGGAAGATCACTCCGGGTTGTTGGACTCATGTTCTTCCCCTCCTCATCGTATTAATACAATATATGCTCGGTAATACCCCAAGATCAGAGACTAGGCTGGAATAATAGTTTATGTCGAATCGGGGCGAATCTTATAGAAATATCGTAAGGCAATAGGTTTAGTAAAGTCAATGATAGTGTGATAAAGCACATACAGTGCATTGACGATTCATAAAGGATTACATATAATTTATGTAACCACGTTTCACGTAGTGAAACTTATGGAGAGGTGAGGTCGGATGGAAGACCGTAAATTAACCGTGCGCGCGGTCGAAAGAGCGCTTGATATATTAATGTGTTTTACGAAGGGAAATGAGCTGGGATTAACGGAGATAGCCAGCAGTATCGGACTGCATAAAAGCACAGTACATCGGCTGATGACGACGCTTGAGGAGAAGGGCTTCGTAATCCGTGATTCGGCAACGGAGAAATATCGACTCGGCCTAAAAATATGGGAGTTATCCGCGCATTTATCGCAAAGCGATGATCCCGCTGTATTGCTGCTTCCGCAAATGGAGCAGCTTCGCGATCGGCTTGGAGAGACGGTCAGCCTGTATTTGCGGGACGGCACAGACCGCTTGAGAATTCAAGCGGTTCAAAGCAACCAGGCTATCCGCAGGGTCGCAGCAGTCGGTGCGCGGCTGCCGCTGTATGTGGGCGCCTCTAGCAAGGTGCTGGTAGCCTATGCCGATAAATCGGTATTGCAAGCCGTGCTGGATAGTCCTGACTGGCCGACATCGGTAGATAAAGCACAATACGTCGCGCAGCTCCAAGATATCCGGAAGCTGGGATTTGCAACGAGCTATGAGGAGCGGGAGCCTGGTGCAGCTGCGGTATCGGCGCCGATTTTTGACCGAAACGGGAAGGTGGCCGCTGCTTTGTCCGTCTCCGGGCCGGTCAGCCGGCTGTCGCCGGACACATTGATTGAATTCGGCCCCGTGCTGGTTGAAGCGGCGCGGGATATGGGCATGATGATCCATGCCTAGCATTGTTAAGGGTATGTCAAAAGGAGAGGCCTTGAAGAAGGGCCTCTCCTTTTTTGCAGGTTGTAGATTTACCCGCCGAGGAAAATAGCAAGGGCAATGATGATGACAATAGCTAACAGAATAAACCAGACTGCAGGATGGGCGAAATTGATCGTCCAGCCGATGCCGAATCTCTTTTCCACGGAAAATGAAGGGTCGTTCGGATTATAGTAAATACTGCCCAGCTTCCAATAAGCGTCGTCGTTTGCCGGCTGTACTTGCGATCCAGTCTCGGGTCGCTGCACGCGGCTGCCTCCTTGGCCGGTCGTAAAGGAGAGAACGACAGCGAAGAGTACGACGAATATCGGAATCAGCAAGCTGACGAGCATTATGGTGCTGCTTTCGATCGGGTATATCATGTTTAGCTGAATAAACGAGAACAGGCTTACCATAGCCAGACCCGACAAGAAGGTGAACATCGACCAGCGGCGGCGGAAAATCGCATTTTGCTGGATGGAACGCTCCGGGTTTCCAGCGCTGATTTGCTGCTTGCTCCGCTGGATGCTGTAGTTCACAAAAATAAATATGGCAATTATAAGCAATTGCATTATATTGGGAAATAATACGGTTGCGTACGACTTTGCTGCACTGTTGATCACGTTGCCCTGCATATCAAATTTCAAGGTAATCTGCTCAGGAATTCTATCGTAGTATATGAGTGCCGCCGCAGTACTAATGAGTGTCAAACTAATGTGGATAATGTACCATTTGTTCGATAGAATAAGCTTTTGCCGGCGGAAGGAGGTATCGACAGCAAGGATTGTTTTTCCTTTAGCCGTCGCGGGTAGGGTTGCCTTCATTTTTTTCATCTTGAAGTGAAAGAGCAGATTAAGCGTGACTGAAGTCAGCACGATCAAGCCCATGAGGGCTCCGAGCAGGGCGCCCTGCAGCATCGCATTACTTAACATGGACACGTACAGCCCGACAAAAAGCACAGGAATGTAAATGATCAGGCTGATCGTCGCGTACCGTTTGCGCATTTGGCGAAGCGGCTCGCTGCGAAAGGTTTCCTCGCTGACCGAAATGCCGAAGCTCATGGTCTCTCTCGTTAAATAAGGCATGAAAGCGAGGGAGGCTACGATGGGAATAAACATGAGTACGAGCGTAAGTGTAAATAACAATGGCATTATGCATTCTCCTTTCCCTTATCGTTCTCTGTAATTTCCTTATGAAGCTGTTCAACCGTTTCAATCAACTGCTGCTTGCTCATCCCCCGGCATATCGCTTCTGCCACAATCGGCTTCAACTGGCTATGCTGCTTTGTGATGAACTCTTCAGTGACCGGAGGCATGCCGTCGGGATCGACTACAACGCCGCGTTGGCGGTGCACCTGAATATATCCATCCTGCTTTAGCAGGGTGTAGGCCTTGTTCACCGTATGAAGGTTAACACCGATATCCGAAGCTAGGCTGCGAACGGACGGGAGGGGCTCGCCGAGCTTCAGGCGACCGCTCGCAATGCCTTCGATAATTTGATTGACCAGTTGGGTGTAAATGGGCACCTCCGACTGCATATCAAGTTCTATAATCAAAATGGCACCTCCATATGATATGTGTTATACATCTACTATAACAGTTAAAACACATATTATCAATATTTTAATTGCCGATTTTAGTCAGAAAGCGGCAGAAAGAATTCCAAAAAAAAAGAAATGCCCCACTCGATAACGAGTAGGGCATTCCTTGTGAAGAGAATAATTAATATTAATTGCCTGCTTGGATCATTTGCCGCAAGACAGTTTGGAGAATACCACCGTTGTGGTAGTAATCCACATCGACCATGCTGTCGAGACGTGCAGTGACCATAAACTCAAACTGTGTGCCGTCTTGGCGGGTCGCCACAACAGTCAACTGTTGTCCAGGCTTCACGTCATTGCTAAGTCCGATAATATCGAACGTCTCTGTACCGTCGATCCCTAGCGTCTTCCAGCCATGACCTTCTTGGAATTGAAGCGGGAGAACGCCCATGCCAACCAGGTTGCTGCGGTGAATCCGCTCAAAGCTTTCTGCGATGACGGCTTTTACGCCAAGCAGATAGGTTCCTTTGGCAGCCCAGTCGCGGGAGCTTCCCGTACCGTATTCTTTACCGGCGATGACGACGAGATTTTGACCATTGGCTTGATAATTCATCGAAGCATCATAAATGGACATAAGCTCATCTGTAGGCAAGTACTTCGTTACGCCGCCTTCTGTTCCAGGAGCAACCTGGTTGCGAATCCGAATGTTGGCGAACGTGCCGCGCATCATGACTTCGTGGTTGCCGCGGCGGGAGCCGTAGGAGTTGAAGTCCTTGCGGGCTACGCCGTGATCGTTCAAGTAAGTGCCTGCCGGGCTCGTAGGTGAAATGTTACCCGCTGGAGAGATATGGTCAGTGGTTACCGAGTCTCCAAGCAGAGCCAGCACGCGGGCACTGCGGATGTCAGCGATGTCCTGCAGTCCGTCACCGATTCTCTCAAAGAATGGCGGGTTCTGAATGTAAGTGGATTTCTCATCCCACTCATACAATTCGCCTTCCGGAACCGGAATCGCATTCCAGCGCTCGTTTTGAGTAAATACGTTCTCATATTTGCTGCGGAACATTTCCGGTTTCACGGAAAGACCGATCGCTTCTTTGATTTCCGCCGAAGTTGGCCAGATATCCTTCAAATAAACCGGCTGATCGTTCTGGTCGTATCCGATCGGATCGTTTTGCAGATCGATATTTACCGTACCAGCCAGCGCGTAAGCGACAACAAGCGGTGGAGAAGCCAGGTAGTTGGCCTTGACCTGAGCGTGCACGCGGCCTTCAAAGTTCCGGTTGCCGGATAGTACCGCAGCTACCGTAAGGTCGTTGTCGGCGATTGCCGCGCTAACCTCATCCGGAAGCGGACCGGAGTTACCGATACAAGTTGCGCAGCCGTAGCCGGCAACGTGGAAACCAAGCGCTTCAAAGGAATCGATGAGTCCGGCTTTTTCCAGGTATTCGGTAACGACAAGGGATCCTGGAGTCAAGCTGCTCTTTACATAGCCTGGCTTCTTAAGACCGCGTTCGACCGCTTTTTTCGCCAGCAATCCGGCGCCGATCATAACGCTTGGGTTGGAAGTATTCGTACAGCTCGTAATTGCAGCAATAACGACAGCGCCCGTTCCGAGCTCGCTTGTGCTGCCATCCGGATGCTTTACGGCTACCTTTTGGTTTACTTTCTCATCGCTAAGTCCGTATCCGCCTTTATCGATCGGAGTACGGATAATGCCGTTGAAGTTCTCCTTCATATCCGTCAATTCAATCCGATCCTGCGGACGTTTCGGGCCTGCAAGGCTTGGTACGACAGAAGCCAGATCCAGCTCGATCAGATCGGTAAACTCAGGATCTACGGTGCTGCTTGTACGGAACATGCCTTGTGCTTTGTAATAAGCTTCAACGAGAGCGATTTGCTCCTCGGAACGGCCTGTGCTGCGCAGATAAGCCAGCGTCTCGTCGTCTACCGGGAAGTAGCCGACCGTGGCGCCGTATTCAGGTGCCATGTTAGCCACTGTTGCGCGGTCAGCAAGGCTGATGTTGGCAAGACCCGGGCCGTAGAACTCGACGAATTTGCCGACGACGCCTTTTTTACGCAGCATTTGCGTTACAGTAAGGGCGAGGTCGGTCGCCGTAGCGCCTTCCGTCAAGCTGCCAACCAGCTTAAAGCCAATAACTTCAGGTGCAACGAAATAGAGCGGTTGACCAAGCATGCCTGCTTCGGCCTCGATCCCGCCGACACCCCAACCAACCACGCCAAGGCCGTTGATCATCGTCGTATGGGAGTCGGTTCCGACGAGGGAATCCGGGAATACGACGGTTTCACCGTCGATGGTCTTGGTAGCGGCTACAGAAGCCAGATACTCCAGGTTGACCTGGTGAACGATTCCTGTAGCGGGCGGAACGGCGCGGAAGTTATTGAAGGCCGTCTGTGCCCAGCGCAGGAAGCGGTAGCGCTCCTCGTTGCGCTCGAACTCGACCTTCATGTTGTATTCCAGCGCTTCCGGCGTACCGAAGGCATCGACCATAACAGAGTGGTCAATAACGAGATCCACCGGCACGAGCGGATTGATTTGTTTCGGATCTCCGCCGGCTTTCTTAACGGTATCGCGCATCGCGGCAAGGTCAACAACGACAGGGACGCCTGTGAAATCCTGAAGAACGATACGGGCAGGAATAAACGGAATCTCTTTATTCTCGTCCCGGCCTTCGCTCCAGCCGGCGATTTGCTTCACATGCTCCTCCGTAATGGCTCTGCCGTCAAACTGTCGAACGGCTGCTTCAAGCAGCACTTTAATGGAGAACGGCAGCTTGGAAATCGGGCCTAGCCCTTGCTCTTCCAACAATTGCAAATCATAGTAACGGTAGTTCTTCCCGCCGACTTCAAGGCTGCGGGAGACAGAGAAAAAATCCTTTGTTGACATGAATGTACCTCCTTGTTTCACTAGATGAAACGGTATTTCAAAATTATCACTACATTAAGTATACCGTCCTCCTTGTTGCGAGTAAAGAACTTTTTGTTGGCAGATCGCTTGTTCTTATGGTATGAGGGCGCTTGCCCGGCGCTTTTTTCCGGCACATACTCGTTCCTGTTCTTTCATATAAATGGGAATGATGAGGAGGCGATTCCAAAGTGAGCGATGAATGGAGAAGAACACTATCCTTATATGTGAATCAGCACAACCAGGACGAGGTAGATTATCGTCCCAGACCTGAGGGAGCCGATGCTGTTGTGGCTGATTTGGAATATTTGCTGCACCGCGGCGAACGCAAACGGAGGCTCCAGGAATGGTACAAGGAACGCAGAGCCACCCCGCTTCGATGTGAGACTCGGGCTAAACTGCTGCGGGAGATCGAGAATCGCGCCGGCGAGATTGAAGTCGAACTGCAATTAGCTCGCAAGACGTATTATGAAAAAGGGGGCACCCGCCATCAAGAGGAGATTATTGACAGGCAGCGTCTGACGCTTGAACGGGAGGGGAGCGGATGGATTATTACGCGGATCGAGCAGCCCGTAGACGAGCGTCATGCTCCGTTCAGACTGCCATACGAGGCTGAACGTGAGGAGGGAAATGCTCCCGGAAAGCTGCCGGGTCCCTATCTCAACAAACAAGTGCTTGGTTCCCGAAGCTCGCGCAGCACTCCCTATCGCCGAGAGGATGCCGTTTTGTACGCCGATCGCTGGTGGGATGGCTTTAACCCGGAATTTGCCGCATTTGAAGTGGATTGCACCAATTATATATCCCAGAGTCTCTTTGCAGGAGGGGCTCCAATAAACTATACTGGAAAAAGAGAATCAGGCTGGTGGTATAAAGGATATATCAAGGGCCGGGAGGCATGGAGCTATAGTTGGTCTGTCTCCAATGCGCTGGAGCGCCTATTGACCTACAGCGGATCAGGACTCCAGGCGGAAGCCGTGGAGAGACCGGAACAGCTCCAATTGGGAGATGTCATCATTTATGATTGGGACGGAGACGGCAGCTATCAGCACAGCACGATTGTGACCGCGTTCGATGCCGGCGGCATGCCGCTGGTGAATGCCCATACGACCCCGAGCAAGCATCGTTACTGGGATTATCGGGATTCATATGCCTGGAGCGAGAACACCGTGTACCGTTTTTTTCGGATTGCGGATTATTTTTGAGATGATAGAATTATTAAGTTTTCAGCAGAGCTGAACAAATCTATAATCGCAAGAAAAACTACCGTTAAATGCGGTCTGGCTCTTGGAAAGTACGTCGATAGACGTTTTTCATGACATAGAACATCAAGATACGACGAATATTTATGACGATCAAAAGAAAGAGGTTACTCATGGGACAAGACAAACTCACCGTTGGACTTATTTACGGCGGTAAATCGGGAGAACACGAAGTATCGCTGCAAACGGCCCTGGCGGTCTCACAGGCATTTAACTACGAAAAATACGAGATACTGCCTTTTTATATTACGAAGCGCGGGGAATGGCGGGTTGGAAGCAAGCTCTCCGGCCCGTTCGGGGCTTTGGAACAACTGAAGCTGGAGGACGGGGCGAAGGATACGTCCGCTGCTATGAATATGCTGTTCGAGAAGCTATCGACAGGTGCCAGCACTATTGACGTAGTATTTCCTTTGCTTCATGGCACGTATGGCGAGGATGGCACGATTCAGGGCTTGTTCGAAATGGCAGACCTGCCGTACGTAGGTGCGGGCGTGTTGGCTTCAGCGGCGGGGATGGACAAAGTTGTCATGAAGAAGCTGTTCGCTGAAGCAGGGCTGGAACAGTGTGAATATTGCTACTTCACAGCTTCAGAGTGGAGTCGGGGCAGCCATGCGATCGTTCAGGGGATCGAAGAGAAGCTGGGGTATCCTTGCTTCGTAAAACCGGCCAATTTGGGCTCCAGCGTCGGTATATCCAAAGCCAGATCACGTGAAGAATTGTTGGCTTCCATAAGCACGGCTTTGCACTACGATATAAAAGTGATCGTCGAAGAATTCGTGGACGCCCGCGAGATCGAGGTTGGTGTGCTCGGAAATGATGAGCCGATGTCATCGGTTCCCGGGGAAATCGTATCTTCGAGCGAATATTATGACTACCAGGCCAAATATTTGGATGGCAAATCGCAAATGCTAATTCCGGCAGAACTGGATACGGAGCTTGCGGAGGAAATTCGGGATCTGGCCGTCAGAGCATTTAAAGCCATTTCTGGCAACGGGCTGTGCCGGGCGGACTTTTTTGTAAAAAAATCGGATCAGACGATATGGATCAACGAAGTAAACACCATGCCCGGATTTACACCGTACAGCATGTATCCGCTGCTTTGGCGGGAGACGGGGGTCTCTTACGAATCGCTGCTGGATCGGTTGATCAAGCTGGCTTTGGAGCGGTATGAGGCCAGACAAAACCTCAATTTCGAAAATGGCATACAATAAAAATGGCAATAATTCTAATATTCATTTTCATATATCCGAACATGTGGCTGGAATTATGATGGAAAGGAAGATCGATTATGGGCTTTCAAACCGAATTCAACTCCGTATGTAAATTCAAGAATGAGCAGGAGCTTTACGAGCTGCTGGAATATGGGCGCGGCAAAATGCTGAAGGAAGGGCTGCGCGTATATCCAACGGGGCAGAAGGTGATTGCTTATTCGCCGGAAAACAAGGCTGTAGCCATCGTCAAAATCACGGCCTGCGTATCTGAAATTAATTTTAACGGGAAAGAGGTCACGTCGGTGGAGCTTCAGCTTGTTCGTCAATTGACAGAGCAGGAAGCGGCCGTACAGACGGCGCTTGCGCATGAAATGTTCTTCGGGGACGTGGAGACCGCTTGATCGTTCGCTTCGGTTACGTAGCTATGTCGACGGTCGTTGGGAATGCCTCTCCATCTAAGACGATGACTTACAAGACGTTCAGCAGTCTGAACGACCGTGAGGCGGCGGTGCGCCGTCTGGAATCTATTGCGGCAGACAATTTGCATAACACGCTGCGGCTTTTGCGGCATAACGAGGCATACGATATTAAAGTATATCGCTTCTCCTCCAAGCTGCTGCCTTTAGCGACACATGATGCTCTAACCGATTGGAACCCCTATGAAGCGCTTAAGGAGCAATTTCAGGCTGTTGGGGATTTTGTGAAAAAACACGATATGCGCGTTTCATTTCATCCGGATCATTTTACGGTGTTAAGCACGCCGCGACCGGAAGTGCTGCATAACTCGATTCGCGACCTTCGCCATCATGTGGCGATGCTCGATGCCATGGGGCTGGACGGACGGGCGAAGAACAATATTCACGTTGGCGGTGCCTATGGAGACAAGCCGTCCGCAGCCGAGCGTTTTCGGGAGAATGTTTCCGCTCTTCCCGACAGCATCAAGCGGAGGCTTACGTTCGAGAACGACGATAAAACGTTTAATGCCCCCGAGACGCTGGAGCTATGCGAGGCGCTGGGCATTCCGATGGTGCTCGATATTCATCATCAATGGGTGAACAATGAAGGGGAGCAGCCTGCGGATTTGTGGCCGCGTATATGGCGTACATGGCAGTCGCCGTTTGCTCAGGCCGACTCCTTCAGTGCCGATCCGCTCCCGCCGAAAATTCACGCCTCCAGTCCAAAAAGCGCGAGCGACCCCAGGGGACATGCCGATCACGTCATCGCCCGGCCGCTGCTTGACTTCCTTCGCTCCATCGCCCCCTTAACCGAGCGGGTGGATGTAATGCTGGAAGCGAAGCTGAAGGACGGCGCGCTATTTGCGCTGATGGAGGATTTTCGCAAATATGAAGGAGACGGCGTCGAAATTCTTAATGAGGCAAGCGTTCGAATCATCCCTTAGAGCTTGAAAATAACACCGAAATAAGGTAAGTTGAACAAAAATAAACCAAAGTCAGATGATTTAACCAAATGAAGTAAAAGCTACACCAAAATTTAGCGTTTAGTTGGAGGTATGTTCTAATATGGGAGATCTACTCGCAGGAAAAAATATTATCGTTATGGGGGTGGCTAATGATCGCAGTATCGCATGGGCCATCGCTCAAAGCTTGGCGGAGCAGGGCGCGCGTTTGGCGTTTACATACGAGAGTGAACGGGTGGAAGGCCGGGTACGCAAGCTGGCAGAAACGATTCCTAACTCGCTGATTCTTCCTTGCAACGTAACGGTCGATGAAGATATCGACAGGCTGGCTGATAGCTTGAAGAGCGAGTTCGGTGTGCTGCATGGCGTAGTGCACAGCATCGCATTTGCGAAGGCGGAGGATTTGGCAGGAGAATTTGCGGATACGTCCCGCGAAGGCTTCGCGCTGGCGCACGACATTAGCGCATACTCGCTCGTAGCCGTATCGAAACGCCTGGCGCCATTAATGACAGAAGGCGGCAGCATCATGACGATGACTTATATGGGATCCGAGCGCGTCATGCGCAACTATAACGTCATGGGCGTTGCCAAGGCAGCCCTGGAAGCCTCTGTCCGCTATTTGGCGAATGATCTCGGGCCGAAGAACATCCGCGTCAATGCGATTTCGGCTGGGCCGATCCGCACGCTTGCAGCCAAAGGCATCAGTGATTTCAACTCGATTCTGAAGCAGGTTGAAGAGAAGGCTCCATTGCGTAAAACGACTGAAACGGCAGAAGTGGGCGACACTGCGATGTTCCTGATTAGTCATCTCTCCCGCGGTATTACAGGAGAGGTTATATTCGTAGACGGCGGTTACAATATCGTCGGCGCATAATGTCACTTAATGTTGAAGAAAGTTCGTTTCCGGAGCAGGTTCCGAACCTGCGCTGGTCACGGGCTTTTTCCATAAGGGAGGGCAAATTCGGTCAAGCCGCCCGAATATAGCCCGAACCGGGGTAAAAGGATGCAACTTTGCACTGCTCAGGGCGTATAGTTTTAAAAGGCAAAGAATTACAAGATTAAGATAGAAAGTAGAGTGAAATCTAGTGGAACCAAACGACAACGTGGTGGGCAGTAAAAGTCCGACAGCTGTAGCAATCAACTCCGCATCCAAAGCGGGTGAGTGGATTAAGAGCAGACTTGGCATGTTCAAACAATTAGATACAAAGCTATCGCCACAGGATTTGGTGACGGATGTCGATAAAGGTGCGGAGCTCATGATCCGCAAGCTGATACTTACTCATTTTCCGGATCACGATATTCTTGGGGAAGAAGGAGTACCGCCGGGTGCGGCTGCTTCAGAGGCAGCTTTAGCCAAGGCGAGCACTTCGGAGTATTTATGGATTGTCGATCCGGTGGATGGCACAACGAATTTCGTTCATGGCTTTCCGTTCTTTTGCGTATCGATTGCATTAGCCTATCGCGGCGAGGTCATTGTAGGCGTTATTTATGATCCGATCCGGGATGAGTTATTTGTAGCTGAGAAGGGGAAAGGGGCATATGTTCACGGTAATCCAACCCAGGTATCGGAGGATGCGGATTTATCCAGCAGCGTGTTGGCTGTGGGCTTCAACCCCGATCGCCAGTTCGCGCTGCCGGCAAATATGAAAGGCATTAATGCCCTGGCGCTGCAGACACGGAGCATCAGAGCGGGGGGCTCGGCCGCCCTGCATCTTGCTTATGTGGCAGCAGGCCGTTTGAGCGGGTATTATGAAATAGGGCTGAATGCTTGGGATGTAGCGGCAGGTGCTCTGCTTGTGAAAGAATCGGGAGGAATCGTAACGGACACGGCAGGGAATCCTTATCATCTCGGCGTGCGTCATCTAGTGGCGACAAACGGAAAAATTCACGACGAGCTGCTTCAATCCTTAAAAGCAGCGGATGCTACCGGCATTCAGTGACATGATTTTCTATTCTGTAATTCCTTAACGCATTTTGATGATGAAGGAGTGTATCAGGATGAGCGAAGATCGCGAGAAGTTGGAGAAGGAGCTTAGCGAATTGCTGAGCGAAGTCGAGGAGACCAGTGAGGAGGAACGGCTGGAAGAAACGCGAAAAAGGCTTCCGCATAAGTATGAAATCCGTATTCAGACGGAGCTGGATCCGATCGTGGAGGAAACGCTGAAATATCGCAGCATGGCGAAAGAAATTGATGGTCGGTATGATGAGTATTTAAAGAAACCTGCGCGTGGCGACAAAGGCCCTGAGTAATCAGGGGCCTTATTTCCGTTAGAACGACTTTAGAAGCTAAACCGTCCGAGCCTTACCAGGTTGCGCATAATGAGGAGTGAAATAGTATATTGTTTGCAAAAAGATGGAGTATTCGATGTGCGGCAGCTAGCCTGATTATGTTTGCAGTGCTGTTGTCTTTTCCGGTAAACTGCCTGACTGCCGCCTCTCGGTCTATAAACGAAGACAAAGCCCTTCAGCAGGCTATGACGAT
This sequence comes from Paenibacillus lentus, assembly GCF_042714055.1. Classification (GTDB taxonomy): domain Bacteria; phylum Bacillota; class Bacilli; order Paenibacillales; family Paenibacillaceae; genus Fontibacillus; species Fontibacillus lentus_A. The sequence continues at coordinate 30,649 of NZ_JBHGVC010000013.1, read as the reverse complement.
TCGAATGGAGCAGCAAGCCTACCATATTGTGGCTCTAGGCGATTCGATCAGTGCGGGCTATGAGCCGGGCATGAACGAGCAAAGCGTTCCCTACGGCTATGTTGAACGGCTGCGGGAGCAAGGCTTGTATCACGGTCGGACAAAGGTTTACAATTACGGGATTCTAGGGCTGACGAGCAGCGGACTTAAAAATTACGTCTCGGCTATTCAAAGCGGCGGAGTTATCAAGCCCGAAATGATTCAGCGAGGCGTGCCGGATCCGCGCATCTCCGCCTTCGCGGCAGGGATTGCCGATGCTAGAGCAGCTATAGAGCAGGCTGACCTGATTACCATTACGATCGGCGGAAACGACTTGTACAGTCTGCTCACGGATATAGAGACCTACAGCGCGACCGAGATCGAGGCTAAAGGGCGAGAGCTATTGAATGCTTATACGCTCAACGTGCAGGAGGTCATCGATGATTTGACGGAGATCAATCCTCATGCCCAAATCATCCTGATGGATCAATACCAGCCGGTGCCCAAGATGATCGTCGGTTCAGCCTATAACTACTTGCAGAGTGCGGCAGATACGTTCACGGCGGCGGTTGAAGGGCTTGCCGGCGAGTATGCAGGACAAGGCAAGCTCATAAAGGCTGCGCATGTTGCGAAGGCGTTCAAGGGGCGGGAAATTGCGTTGACGCATATTTTTCCGTCAGGGGATATTCACCCGAATCAAGCGGGATACGAAGCGATCGCCAAGGTTGTTGCCGAGGAGGTATGGGGAAGCTACCGGGAGCCTGCTGCTTTGAAGGAAGGCGTGCCGGTTCATGTCGTGGTCAAAGGCGAGAAGCTGCAGACCCCATATGCCCCGGTGCTTCGGGACAATCAGACCTTTCTGGCGCTGAAGGACATTACGGAGGCGATCGGCGCTTCAGCTGCATGGGATAGCCGCAGCAGCACGGCTGAAGTAACGTACAATGGCCGGACGGTTATCATCCCGATCGGCTCTAGCGAGATCATCGCTAACGGGGTGTCAGTTGCTACGAATAGCCCGGCTTTTCTGAATAAAATCGGGCAGGAATCCAAAACCTATGTTCCTTTAGCGCTCCTTGCCCAAGGGTTAGGCTTAGATGTTCAGTATGCAGAGAAGAGCAAGACCGTATTTATAAATTTATAACTTATAGCTGCAGCGATCCTAAATAGAAGAGAGGGCGGCCCGCAAGATCATGCGGGCCGCCCTTTGTGCACGTTATATATTTTACTTTAGGATTCTCTATTCTAGCGGCCGCTGATTTCACGGAAGGAGGCGTCTGCCGCATCGAGCGTGAAATCAATATCTTCTTCCGTATGGGCTGTGGTGAGGAACCAGGCCTCATACTTGGAAGGAGCCAGGTTTACGCCTCGATTCAGCATGGCCCGGAAGAAGGCCGCGAACATGTTGCTGTCGGTATTCTGCGCTTCATCATAGTTGGTTACCGGACGGTCGCAGAAATGCGTGGAGAAAGCTCCGGCAATACGGTTGATCGTCAGTGGAATACCATAGCGCTGCGCGGAATTCGCCAGCCCGTTCGTCAGCTTGACGGCGAGGCGTTCCATTTCCGGATAGACACCCTCCTCCTGCAATACTTCCAGACAGGCGATTCCGGCGGAAATGGAGGCCGGGTTGCCGGCCATTGTTCCGGCCTGATATGCCGGGCCGAGCGGCGCGACCTGCTCCATGACTTCCTTGCTGCCGCCGTAAGCGCCGATTGGCAACCCGCCGCCGATGATTTTGCCTAACGCGGTCAAATCCGGCTGAATTGCATCATGGTTGGCCAGACCGCTAAACGTCTGGGCTGAGCCGTAATGGAAGCGGAAGGCGGTGATCACCTCGTCGTAGATGACAAGCGCCCCGTACTGCCGGGCGAGTCTGCACAAGTCTTCGAGGAAGCCTTCCTTCGGCATGACCATACCGAAGTTGCCGACAATCGGCTCGACCATTACCGCGGCTACATCGTCGCCCCATTTGTCCAGGGCAGCCTGCAGCGCTTCAGCGTCATTAAACGGCACAGTAATCACCTCATGGGCGATGCTGGTCGGGATACCGGCACTGTCCGGAATGCCCAGCGTGGAGGGCCCTGAACCCGCGGCAACCAGCACGAGGTCGGAATGGCCGTGGTAGCAGCCGGCAAATTTAATGATTTTATTGCGCTTCGTATAGGCGCGGGCTACGCGAATGGTCGTCATGACCGCTTCCGTCCCGGAATTGACAAAACGGACCTTGTCCATGGAGGGAATCGCGTTCTTCAGCATTTTTGCCAGCGTGATTTCCAGCTCGGTGGGAGTCCCGTATAAGGTGCCGTTCGCGGCCGCTTCCTGAATGGCGCGGATTACATGCGGGTGCGCATGGCCGGTAATGATCGGGCCGTAAGCCCCTAGATAATCGACATAGCGGTTGCCGTCTACGTCCCAGAAATGGGAGCCTGCCGCTTTGTTCATAAAAACGGGCGCCCCGCCCCCAACCGCTTTGAAAGAGCGGGAGGGGCTGTTGACGCCGCCGACGATATGCTTGAGAGCTTCTTCGTATAAATATTCTGATTGAATCCGGTTCATGAGGACCAACTTCCTTTCGATAATGTTTAGCGCTTCAGGTTAATTCTGGAGTGCATCCGAAGCAGGGGGAGACCCGGAACTGGAGCCTGTGCTTCTGCTGGTTCCGGGTTCGGCGCTAGTCCCAGCACTCGTCTCCTTGCTTGCATCTTCGGCACCTGCCGGATCGCTGTCACTATCGGTTCCATCGTCCTGCTCCACCGGCGCGCTAAACACATCCTGTACAAATTGCTTTAACTCCTCATCGCTTCGAATACCTATCACATCGGAGCCGCCCACATTCTTCTCCACGACCAGCTTCATCGGAGGAATTTGCTCGCTTCCTGCCATTTTGCTATCATAGGCGACGGTAGCAAGCTTCCACATGTCGTTGATCGTCAAATTCGTATCGATGTAAGGATTCACTTTCTCCAGAATCGACGGGAGCTTCATGATTGATGTCGTCGATATCATTTTCTCGGCAACGGCTTTAAGGAAATTGCGCTGGCGCTCGGTTCGCGTATAGTCGGACAGGGCGTCGTGACGGAAACGAACATACTGAAGAGCTGAATTGCCATCCAGATGCTGCTGCCCTTTTTTCAAATTAATATCGTATTCATGTTTGTCTGCCTTACTGGTGTAACGCATATCCTTCTCGACGTAGAAGTCAACGCCCCCGATGGCGTCAACAAGCTCGATAAAGCCCTGGAAGTCGGTATAGACGTAATATTGAATCGGGATGCCAAGCAGCTCAGAGACCGTCTCCATCGCCTTGTTGGGGCCGAAGGTAATGGCCGCATTGATGCGATCCGAGCCGTGGCCTGGTATTTTTATATAAGTATCACGCATAATAGAGAACAGATAGGCCTTCTTCTCTACGGGATCGACGGAGGCTACCATCATTGTGTCGGATCGAGGGATTTCTCCCTTCTTGAGTCCGCGGGCGTCCACGCCCATCAGCAAAATATTGACCCGCTCGGTGCCTTCCCATTTCGGGGGCTGGGCTTCCTTCTTGGTCTCAACCGGCTGCACATTGTAGAAGGGCGAATCCTCGCCTTTCTTCTGGAATTTATCAACTTGGTTGTAAATGGCGATAAAATAATAAGCCGCGACGGCGGCAATGGCGACCAGAACTCCGGTGATGGACCAGATGATCGTCCGTTTTGTGCGTTTCGTCATATTGTTCGTTCCTTTCGATGGATAACGATGAGAACCGTTGTATTGGATGTTTCACATACCCATACATTATAATTTCTTTTGTAGGTACAATCAATTTTCGTATTTGTGAATGCAGAGAGGAGTTTTAATAACATGGTGGATGTTCAAGTGCAGGTAGGTCAGCTTGTTCCAGATTTCCAGCTTCCCGCCAGCGGGGGAGAGGAGATCTCATTAAGCCAATTCCGAGGCCGCAAGGTCATTATATATTTTTATCCGAGAGATATGACACCGGCTTGCACGAAGCAGGCCTGCGATTTTCGGGATCAGAGCGAAGTGTTGATGAAGCATGGGGCCGTTGTGCTCGGCATTAGCGGGGACTCCGTCAAGGCGCATGATAAATTCATAGCCAAGCACGGGCTGTCTTTTCCGCTGCTTGCCGATGAAGATCATCGCGTTTGCCGTATGTTCGGCGTATGGCAATTGAAGAAATTGTATGGCCGCGAGTATGAAGGAATCGTTCGCTCCACCTTTCTGATCGATGAAGAAGGCCGGCTGCTGCAGGAATGGAGAGGCGTCAGAGTAGCCGGACATGTCGAAAAAGTACTGGAAGCTTTGCAGGAGCATACAAGCTCGAAATAAGGATAGCGCCATGTAGTCTTTTTTTCATTATTCGTTCATATAATCTACCAGAAACCCAATGAATTGATATAATCGGCGGAGGTAGATTCAATATGAATAAAAAATGGCTGGCTGGACTTCTATTGTTTCGCATGGTTACCGTAGTTATGGTTATTATTCTAATCGTAAGCGTGAATCCTCATTTCAAAACCCGGAATGTGATGCCGGAGGCTGCCGCCCAGTCTTCTGTGAATACGGCGGCTGCCTTCATGGCACGAACTGCTGTATCATCCACTTCCTCAGAACCCTCTGAAACAATAAATACTTCAGTCGCAGCGGCTGACAGAAAGGTCACGCCAGCTCCGTCCCCTAAATCCACATCCGGCTCAAACACCAAGGAACCAAACAAAGTAGTATACCTTACCTTCGATGACGGTCCGAGCAAATGGACTGACGACGTTTTGGACATATTGAAAAATGCTGACGTACCGGCTACCTTCTTTCTGCTTGGAGAGCAGGCGAAGCGGTTCCCGGAGATCGTCAACCGAATCGACGAGGCCGGACATGCGATCGGAAATCATACATACAACCATAAATACGATGAACTGTACAGCAGCTTTGGGAAGTTCTGGTTCCAGATCAAGGAGACGGAGGAAGTGCTTAGAAATATTACGGGGACGCGCACTCCGCTTGTCAGAGCTCCTGGCGGGACGTACGGCCATTTCGATGCAAACTATTTCAAGCTGCTGGAGCAAGGCGGCTATAAAGTATTCGACTGGAATCTCGATAGCGGCGACTCCAAGCGAAAAGGGGTACCCGCCTCGGAAATTATAAAGAACGTCACTTCTGCCAAGCAGGGCAGCTCCATGAACGTACTGATGCATGATGGTGGCGGTCATGAGGAGACCGTTAAAGCTCTGCCAAAAATTATAGAATTCTATAAATCGCTCGGGTATGAATTCCGCGCAATTACTCCTGGGGACACTCCCGTTCAATTTGCCATTGCCCCCAAGATGAAAAACAACAAGCGTCCGCTGCCCTCAAGCGTATGGGTGGAGGCCCATGTCGTCCCTAATGCCGCGCTGTTTGGCCCTGGCGCACCGCTTTATGTCGAAGCCGGAGGAGTAGAGACAAGGCTTGCAGCAGGGGAATATGAGCTGAAGAACGGACAATATCGGGTTCCGCTTCGGACGGTCATGGAGCGGCTGGGAGCTGAGGTGCGCTGGAATGATAGAGAACAGACCGCGGTGATTTCCTGGAGGGATACAAGCATAACCGTTAATTCGGCAAAAGAAACGATGATCGTTGAAGCTGAGGGAGGGGGTATAGCAGAATATTCCGTTGCCATCGACAGGAAAAACGGATTAATCTGGCTGCCGCTGCGTACGCTGCTTGAGGTAGCCGGACATGACATTCTCTCCGTCACCTCCAGTTCGGAGGAGCGAAGAGTGCGGGCATCATGACCGATTCCTGTCTTGAAGGCAAGCCGTGCCGCAATCCAATTGCGATAGTATCTCTCACCTATGTCTATTTTCGGTAGGTTCTGGCCACAATGGTTGGTAGAATAGCGACCGGAAATGGAGGTAGCCAGGTCATGATCGATGATTATTCAGCAGATCTGCTCGGCAAACTAGTAAATCGAGTAAATAGCGTAATTATAGGAAAAAGAAAGGAAATCGAGCTGGCCATCGTCAGTATGCTGTACGGGGGACACATCCTGCTCGAGGATGTACCCGGTGTTGGCAAGACGCTGCTGGTGCGTACGCTCGCGGCCTGTCTCGGCGGCACATTTGGCCGAATTCAGTTCACCTCGGATTTGATGCCCTCTGACGTGACCGGTGTGTCGGTATACCATCCCCAGACAGGCCAGTTCGAATTCCGTCCAGGGGCGATCATGGCTCATGTCGTGCTTGCGGACGAGATTAATCGTGCGGCTCCACGAACTCAATCCGCCTTGCTGGAGGCGATGGAGGAGCGCAAAGTGACGGTGGATGGGGTGACCCACCCGCTGCCAAAGCCTTTTTTACTGCTGGCTACTCAGAATCCGTTGGATTATGAGGGAACCCACAGATTGCCGGAGGCGCAGCTTGATCGGTTTTTAATGCGTATTGCCCTCGGTTATCCGCAGCCTGAGCAGGAGGTTGCAATGCTTGACCGCATGCAGGAGAGGCTGTCTTTAGAGGAGATTCGCCCCGTGCTCCTGCTCGAAGAAATGGTGCAAATGCAGCGACAGGTTAGGAAAGTGCTCGTCGATGAACGGATCAAGCAGTATTTAGTCGCGATAGCCCATGCATCCCGCCGTCATTCCCAGCTTGCGCTCGGAATCAGTCCTCGCGGAACATTGGCCTGGATGGGGGCCGCACAGGCCATGGCCTATTATAAGGGCCGTTCCTACGTGATTCCTGATGATGTTAAGGCAGTAGCGGCAGCGGTTCTGTCCCACCGGATCATGCTGAAGCCTGAGGCGAAATTATCGGGATTGCGCGGAGAGGATCTTGTTGAAGATCTATTGTCCCAGGGCAAGGTGCCGGTATCTCATCCGCACCGGGGAGTATCATCATGATGGGCAAAAGCCTGCGGCCGTGGATTGCAGCTGCGCCAGTCATTGCTCTGCTCGGTGCCGTTTACGCTGTGAAAGGAGGAACCTCTTCGTTATTTCTTTTCCTGTTGGCGTGCTCCATTGCACTAGTGGGGGGCTTTACCCAGCTATCCGGGCCGAGAAAAGTCGAAATACAACGCACTTGGTCGCCTCTATCCCCTCTTGACGGGGAGGACGTGGAGGTTACGGTTCATGTGCGATTAATAGGAGGAATCCCTCCTCTCTGGGTGCAGGTGGAGGATTGTTTGGCGGGTGACGAGCAGGAAAGCGGCAAGCTGCTGTTCAGCGGATTCAGACGCAACTATAGTGGTACCTATCGTTTGGATGGAGTCCCGCGTGGCGTATACACGGAAGGGACTACCAGAATTGCCTGGGGCGATGTCTTTGGTTGGTTTAAACGCAGCCTTTATCATCAGGGAAGCGATAAGCTTCTCGTCCAACCGCTTCCCCTGCGTATGTTTTCGTCTGATGGTTTAAAGGGGCGGGATGAGGATGGCAGTGGTGAACTGTCGGCGGAATCAACAGGCCTTGCCTCGTTTTGGGACAGCCGCTTAAGAGGGTATGAAGCCGGGGATCCGCTTAAATTCATTCATTGGAAAAGCTCCGCTCGCCGTGGCGAGCTTATTTCCCGCGTACCGGAGGAAATTTCCGAGCCCCCCTCCTGCTTGCTTCTTGATACGGACAGAAAGTCTTATTCCGCTGAAGGGCAGTATAGCCAAGATGAGCAGGCTCGGCAGGAGATATTTGAAATTGCCATCTCGGCTGCAGCGGCATGGCTGCACCGGGAGAGCAGAGGAGCAGAAGGGTTTCAGCTATGCTTATGGCCAGGGAACCGCCATCTTCAGCTTAGCGGCAAAGAAGGGCTTTATAAGGGGCTAGAGGTTTTGGCACATGCTCAGCTTGGGGCTGACCATTTCGATCCTTCACTTCGCGCTGCGGAGCTGGGGAATAATCCGGCTCACGGGCAGCGAATTACAGTAATAACCGGATATTTGACGTCTTCCCTCGTGGCAAGACTGCTGCAAATGGCCGACGCTGGAGCCGTGCTGGATTTGTGGTGCGCCGGTGAACTAAGCATGCCCATGAAGGATGGTATTGCCCATGAACGATCTAGCTCGTTCAGTGACAAATCCAGCTTTGGCAGCTTTTCAGGGGATGGCCCAGGCCAACTGTCTGCCCAGCTTAGAAAGCATGGCATTCATATAGTACCGCTATTGAACTATACGTCCACCGGGATGAAGCTGGAGACGGGGGGTGGAGAGCATGGCATCGCCTAACCTGGATCATTCGCCCCTTAATACGCCCGTTCGATTTACCAAACGGGAAGCTGCACGGTTGTGGCTGCACAGAAGTCTAGTATCGCTGCTTCTGTTTGCCCTCTTTGGGGAGAGCCTATATCCGCTTTATTCTATTGTGGTAGAAGACGAGAAGAGAGTTATTGATGTCTTCTTATGCCTAACAGGCGCCCTTTTGCTGGCGGGTTCCCTGCGGCTGGCGTCATGGCTGCAAGCTGCGCTGTCCCTGATATTAATCGGAGGCGCTTTGTTCTATTTGTTTGCAATGAACGAAGGAATGTCCTGGATGAATGGATATGGGGAAATCGTGGCTCAGGATATAGCTTCGATATTTCAATCGGGTAGACTAAGCGAGGCGAGCTCGGAGTCAAGAATGCTTCTCTTGCTGATCGGGTGGAGCTTGTTGGTCGTTTCTGTCCAGATGCTGGCGGTAGGCCGGCAAACGATTCTGCTCTTCCTGTCAGTTACGGTGATTTATTTGCTGACGATCGAGATGATATTTGATGTGCCCGTATTCTACAATCTGGTGCGTGCAGCGGGAATTGGCCTTTGGATACAGTGTTACACGTTTGCAATGCAGACGAGGGAAAATGGTTACGTCAACCAAGAACCCTCGAGTCCGGCCAGGAAAAATCAAAGCGGCCAAGCCTACAAAATCTCTGCTCCCCTTACGGTTGCGGGGCTGGTTCTTGCCGCTGGCGTACTATGCTTCTTGCTCCCGGCCCAGCCGAATCAGCAGCAGCCCTTGCAGGCTTTGATGAAAAGTCTGCAAAGCTGGTATGAGAGGGAGAGCTTGGGCAAAGCGAGCGTGACGACTTCCAGTGTATCCGGCTACGGGCACGATGATAGTGAGCTGGGAGCACCGCTGGAGCTTCGCTGGAATACTTATTTTACAGCGAAATCGCCTGTGCCCGTCTATTGGCGCGGAGAGAGCAAGAGCGTGTATACGGGCCGCGGCTGGCTGCAGCCCATAACCGTGGAGAAAGGAACGGAGAGCGGGAACTGGTCAAGCATGCTGCCGCAGGAGGATGACATCGCCAGTCGCCCTAAGCTCAGACAAACGATTGAGTTTCAAAAACCGGTCTCCGGCAAGCTGCCGCTCCTTAGCGGAGGCATTCCCATTCAAGTCGATCGCGTATTTGCCCAGGATAACCGCAGCGTCTCATTCAATGCCAGCTTAAACCCTGCTACCGGCGCGATTTATCTGGATAACGCAGGAAATACTGATCAGACATTCCCCTTAAAAAGGATTCGGGGCTATGAACTGACTGTCAGCCAGCTGCCGACCGCCGGCGGGCATTTGCGACAACTGCAAAGCGATGACCCGGAATCCATAAAGGAGCAATACCTTCAGCTCCCGGAGAGCTTGCCTGTACGTGTCCGCGAGCTGGGCAAATCTCTGGTTCAAGAGACGAATAATCGCTATGATGCGGCGATGGAGATTGCCAGGCATTTGAAGCAGAATTATTCTTATAGCTTGAATTCGGCTGTTCCTCCGGCGGATGAGGATTTTGTGGATCGATTTCTGTTTGTTGACCGTCACGGCTACTGCGATCATTTCTCTACGGCAATGGTCGTTTTGCTGCGCAGCAACGAGATCCCAGCTCGCTGGGTCAAAGGATTTACTCCAGGAGAGCGCAGCAAAGAAGCGCCTGATTCGTACACGATATCGTATGCGGACGCGCATGCGTGGGTGGAGGTTTATTTTCCGGGAAAAGGCTGGGTTCCGTTCGATCCGACGCCTGGATATGAGTCCGTCATGTTTGCTTCCCCAGCAGGCTACCGGCAGCTTCTGCCGCCATGGTTTTGGAACTTAATGCAGACTACGGAAGGATTGCCTAAAGCGATAAAGGTTATTGCTGATCATGGGTTATCTATCTTGAGAGAATCGGCAGCTCAAGCGCCGATCCTATGGACTGCGGCTCTGCTTGCGGTTTGGCCTGTGATTTGGTTCGCCATGTGGATCAGCAGAAATATCGTTGTGTGGTACAATTTAATATTGTTATGGCAGCTCATTGTCTCGCCTAAAGCCGCTTTTCCGGATCAGAGGGTGCTGCTGCATGCTGCAGACAGAGTCTGGCAGCAGCTGTATCGGACTTATGGGTACAAGCCGGAGGCGATGACAGCTCGCGAATATGTGGAGTCGCTTGCTGCAAAACCAATAGAGAATTTCAACAAATTGGAGGAGTTTGTCCGGGATTGGGAAACATTATATTATGGAGGATTAAGGCCGGATCGGACAAATAGCCGAAATTTTCTGGAGTTATGCCGAAATTTGGCTTTGCGCCGTGGATAAGATGTCTTCCGAACTTTCTTGACGACTTCTTTTGTCGTTTCGTATAATTAGTTTCATGAATTGAGGGAGGCTCGGTAATGAATAAGCCAAATGAATTGATTGTGGTTCTTGATTTCGGAGGGCAGTACAATCAGCTGATAGCAAGAAGAATTCGCGATCTAGGAGTGTATAGCGAATTATTGCCATATAATACTTCGGCAGAGCGGCTGCGGGAATTGGCCCCTAAAGGCATTGTATTCTCCGGCGGCCCTTCCAGTGTGTATGCGGAGAATGCGCCTCACATTGACCCTGCCGTGTATGATATCGGTGTGCCGATTTTTGGGATTTGCTATGGAATGCAATTGATGGCCCATCAGCTTGGCGGTAAGGTAGAACGTGCGGCTAAACGCGAATACGGGAAGGCGGACGTGAACTTTGCGGAGAATTCTGCGCTGACTAAAGGCTTGGAATCGAAGCAAACGGTATGGATGAGTCATGGCGATCATGTGGTGGAGCTGCCGAAAGGCTTTGTCATTGATGCGTCGACGGAACATGCTCCGATCGCTGGCTTCGCGAATAAGGAGCGTCAATTGTATGGCGTTCAGTTCCATCCAGAGGTACGCCACTCCGTGCATGGGAATGAAATGCTCCGTAATTTCCTGTACGAAATTTGCGGATGCGAAGGCAACTGGAGTATGGAGACGTTCATCGAGGATGCGATTCAGGATATCCGGACACAGGTCGGCGACAAGAAAGTGCTGTGCGCGCTGAGCGGCGGCGTTGATTCCTCCGTGGTAGCGATGCTTATCCACAAGGCGGTAGGCGATCAACTGACCTGCATGTTCATTGATCACGGGCTGCTGCGTAAAGGCGAAGCCGAGAGCGTAATGGAGACGTTTGTTGGCAAGTTCGATATGAAGGTCGTCAAAATCGATGCGCGCGAACGCTTCCTGTCCAAGCTGGCAGGCGTCGATGATCCGGAGCAAAAACGGAAAATCATCGGTAATGAGTTTATTTATGTGTTTGAGGAAGAGTCCAAACAGTTTGACGATTTCGCATTTTTAGCGCAAGGTACGCTGTATACCGATATCGTGGAGAGCGGAACGGCGACTGCTCAAACTATCAAATCTCACCACAACGTTGGCGGACTGCCGGAAGATATGAAATTCGAATTGGTAGAGCCGCTGAAGGCGCTGTTCAAGGATGAGGTTCGTAAAGTCGGCGAGGAATGCGGCCTGCCTGCAGAAATCGTCTGGAGACAACCATTCCCTGGTCCAGGACTGGCGATCCGCGTATTGGGCGAAGTCACGGAGGACAAGCTCAAGATCGTTCGCGATTCCGACTACATTCTGCGCGAAGAGATTGCCAAAGCAGGGCTTGACCGTGAAATTTGGCAGTACTTCACTGCGCTCCCTAACATGAAGAGCGTCGGAGTGATGGGTGATGCCCGGACTTACTCCTACACTGTAGGCATCCGCGCGGTCACTTCCATCGACGGCATGACCGCTGACTGGGCGCGCATTCCTTGGGATGTGCTGGAAAAGATTTCGGTGCGTATCGTAAATGAAGTCGATAACGTAAACCGCATCGTTTACGATATCACTTCTAAGCCGCCTGCTACGATTGAGTGGGAATAGGTTGAGATTATTGATATTGTAATATGCCCGAAAACCCTTGCACATAAGGGTGTGGCTTTTACATCAGAGGTGTCTCAGCTAGACCTTTAACAATTGAGTGTCTAAAATTACTCTCTTTTATTTGCGTTATTTGCGAATAGAAGGGAGTTTTTTTATACTAAATTTTTAGGTTGAGTCAAGAAATTTTGGCAAGAAAGAAGGATTACATTGACGTTTGTATGTACCGTTTGTACAAGTGGGAAGGTTATAACCACAAAAGAGTTAAGTTTAACTGAAGCTGGGGATGTGAAGGCTATGCTGCCCCCGATTATCCTGTTCACGGATCAACAAGATTTTGAAGGAGTATTGTACCAATGCGGGGGTAAGAAAGGAGGTTAGATGCTCACCTTACGATTGTCGTCATTATTTTGCACAAAAACAGTTACGGAATGGAATTGATATATACAGTCTAAGCCGATTATTGGGGCATTTCGATACTAAGATAACTTCAAAGTATTTGAGAGGTCTAGAACAAGGCGACTTTCTTGAGATAGTACACATCCATAGTTCATTAAAACTTTTGAAAATAAAGCAAACAGTGAATAAGGATACATAGATTCGCTCTTCTACTCAAGGGTCGGTTACAGTTACGGAAAGAAGCAACAAAGAAACATTGAAGCAGCAGCTTTTCATGAACTTGCAGGACAAGCATTTTGAGAAGAACTTACGGGCGAATCAGACCTCTACCTTAAAATTATCCGTTTGATAAAAGATAAACCGCAAGAACACTTCAATAGAATTGAGATGCGGCAGTAAATCATTTCACCTTAGAGTTTATTAAAGATTTTTTTGATGATGAAGGTAAGAATGATTGGATAAAGCTCGTTCAGTTCAGCTGAGATAGGCGAAGATACGATTAAGAATATTCACTATCTGGTTATGAAGGGCATCGACAAGGAGTTCGCTGGGAGATACAGACTCAATAACGTGGTCATCTCAGGTAGCAAACATGTTCCTCTAAGTTACATTCAAGTTACTTCTGAGATGGAGAAGATGCTTGCATGGTATGATGATGTTAAGGAGAAGCTGCATCCAATAGAGCTGGCAGCATTGTTCCACTTTAAATTTGTATACATTCATCCTTTTAGAGATGGCAATGGACGTACAGCTCGACTACTGATGAACTTGATTCTGATGCAACATGGGTATTCACCAGCAATTGTAAAAGAAGTGATAGAGTGACGTATATGAAAGAATTAGAGAATGCAAGCTCTCATGGTGATGCTGAGAAAATTTACTTCAGTTGATTATTAAGTGTGTAGAGCAGAGTTTCAAAAAATATCTCTTTATGATTGGTTTAGATGATTCAGTAAGCGACCTTAACCATTTCAATATAAAGGTTAAGATCCAGTAAGGTGATAGTAGAATTGATCGACCATTAATTCAGGGGGCGGTGTGTGAATGAGGCTGTTTTCAAAATGTATTATTTGTTTATTGATCTTTCTCATTGGTTACACGTTGGGAGTGATTGGACCAGAAAATATTATTAATCTACTAGTAATAGAATTAAAAGGGTTGAATCTGATTTCCACAATTAGTTTTATTTCGTCGATATCAACATTAATTTTATTTATTGCTTATATTTTTGGAAGATTATACATGATAAAGAAGGTTCAGTTCACCTTGCCAGTCAATATTGACCTATCATATCAAGGAGAGATAGAAGGTCTAAAAGTGGTTAATGAGTATGATTTAGGAGCTAATAATTCCGAAACTATTTACTTATATTCTTCAGAGCCACTAAGATGGATTAAAATCTATGAATATGATTATGAAAATAGTGAAAATGGAACATTGGTGATTCAACACGATCTATTAAAAGATGGATATGCAATTAAGATTAATACTTATTTACCATGTGGGGTTCCAAATTATATTTTAGAATATCAACGGTTTGATTATATACAAGGTCAAATGCTAATTGGTGAAAACGGTAAGAATGGAGTTTTGGAAGAACATCTATCAACTAAATATACACTTAGGAGTTATTTTTATTATTTGGTTAAGTAATTGAGTTTGAAAGGTGTTTGTAAAGTGCTGTACTAACACTGATGAAGAAGAACGTACATATTGCTCACTAGACAGTTCATACCATTATTACAGGACTTGTGAGCGAATTAGAAGATCTACAGGTGATTTAGAGTCTAAGCACTCATAGTTCAGCAGATTATGTTTCTGCGTAGCAGTAAGCATAGTGATAAAGAAAAGCAGAATGCGGTTAAACGCTTATACAAGGAATAGCCACTCTTATGGATGGGTGGCTTTTGTTATAGAGGGGAGGTACTTATGGGATATTTACCATAACGAGAAAGTATGTAGCACATCAAGACTGCGATTGAGGGAGAATTTAGAAGAAGGTTGATGGTTATTGTTGGTTCATATGATAGAATATAACTAGTGAAAAATACTTTGGGGGGTGCAGCTGTGAGAAAGAAATTACAAGTTTTTGTTTCTTCTACTTACGAAGATTTAAAAAAAGAAAGACAAGCTGCCGTTCAAGCAATCTTAACATCGGGTCACATTCCTGCTGGAATGGAGTTATTTTCGGCAGGAGATGAAACTCAAAAAGAAATCATTAAAAAGTGGATTGATGAATCAGACGTTTATCTACTTATACTCGGTGGTAGATATGGCTCGATAGACAACTCAACGGGCATAAGTTACACCCATTGGGAGTATCAATACGCAGGAGATATAAGCAAGCCTAGATTTGCAGTAGTAATTTCTGAAGATGCGTTAGAGGGTAAGATTAGAAACGAAGGAACTCAAATGATGGAGAAAGCCAATCCTCAATTATATCAAGAGTTTCGAAAAGAAGTTCTGGGTAAGATATGTAAAATTTTTGATGATGAGCGAGATATTGAGCTTGCGGTTTTTCAAAAGATGGGTGAGTACATTTCACGTGATGACTTGACAGGATGGATACGGGGGAGTGAGGTTCCAGAGGTTTTGGATATCATTAAAGAGCATTATAAACTTGCTTCTGATAATGCAGCCTTAAGAAAAGAGATTACTGCCCTTAATAAGCAGTTAGAACAAAAACAAGCAATCAAAACATTCGATGGATTTACTTTTGAAGAGTTACGAAAAACATTATCGCAGATAAAAATAGAATTGCCAAAAAAATTAAAACCAACAGCAAGTAGTAGACCAAGTAAAAGCATTCTTGAATTGTTTTATGTTTTAAAGGATAGTTTTGCAACGGGGATTACTAATCAAGTTGGCATTAGTGAAGAGGAGAGTTTTGTTTATTATTCGATTGCACCCCGATTGATGACATTCAAACTCTTAGAGAAAGTCAAAGTGACAGGTGCAAGATATGAAAAAATGCAGATGTCAAAACTCGGCTTCGAATTTTTAAAGATGCTTGAAATACACATGGTATCTAAGAAAACATCGGAAGATTCTCCTAAAAAGGATGGAAAAGATCGTTTAGAAATATATGAAAATTCAGGCGGGCCATCAGCACCAAAGAAGACAACGAGGAAATCAAGAAAGGCTGCAGTTGTAAAATAAATGATTACGCATAAAGAGGGACTAAATAAAAAGAGAAGTTTTATCGACCAAAGGCATCATCCTTCGATGATGCTTTTCTTCTGCCATGAGAGCTTGAATGTATCCTGTATTATTACATAGAGTTTGTATTATACTCAAATGACAGCTAAAACATTAACTTACATACGTGTTTCAGCTGAATTCAGACAGACAGCTAAATGAAATGACGATGCAACCTGGAATTAATGAGCGTGTCATATTCATCGATAAGAAAAATGGTAAGGACTTCGACAGACCACACTATCAGGTGTTGAAGCAATGCTTACGTCAAGGAGGTTTGCTGTACATAAAATCTATCGACCGATTTGGACGTAACAGCAAAGAAATTAAGAGGGAATGGGAATATCACTCAAGAGGTTAAAGAAGATATAAAGGTTGTTGATATGCCTTTACTAGATACAACAAAGCATAAGGACATGTTAGGGACATTTGTGAGTGATTTGGTATTACAAGTGCTTTCTTTTGTTGCCGATCGGGAGCGAGAGAATATTAGACAGCGACAGTCAGAAGGGATAGCGGTAGCAAAAAAACAAGGTAAGCATCTTGGACGACCGCAGGTAAACTTGGATTCACTGTCGAAAGAACAGAAATCAATACTGGAGGTTAAATTATTTAAAATGGATTGAAAAAGAGATACAGCAGGGGAATTACATTCTATAAGATTATGAAAGAGTATAGGAGAGGTTTGGAAGAAAATAACTAATAAATGCATCAGTTAGATTCTGCTTCTGCTGGAAGATATCTAAACAAACTGGATGGACATTCAAGTATTTTGCATTATAAAATAAGGTAATGGGTCATTACAATTTGAAATAAAGAATGGTGAGGAAATGCAAAGAGAACTGGATACAATTTATAAAAAAATTATAGACAATTATAAAAAAGTATCTGATAAAGAGTTAACAAGACTTGTTGAGTTAGTCAATTCAAGATTTTCTGGTCATGACATAATCTTATCCTCCTTATCTCAAAGACAAATATTTCAAATCTTTGACCATATTACACGGGCAACATATGAATTGACAAAGCCTGGTTATTCACGTTCCAAACACTATATTCTATCTAATTTATGCAAAGCGCGATATGCATTTGAATCAGGATCCAGAAAAGATATTTTTAAAAAACATAGTATGCTAATTGAAGACGAGTTTGAGTGCATGAACTGTTATGTTAGTTTTAAGTTCTTCTATGATGGGGAGAATCCAATTTTATTATTTAAACACAATTATGGATTTGGCAGTATTACTAACTGGGTAGAGGAATTTGTAAAGCATATTAATGAGAAATATCTAGAGGATATAGGGGTAGAGGTTATAAAAGATAGTGTTTCTATATATTATCGTGAAGCTGTGATTGAGAATGTTCCTATTTCATATGATAAAGTTGAATTTACTAATGAAATAAAAAATCCTATATGGAAAAGTGTAGAAGAGGAATGGTTTGAAGATTTATGGAATCAACATTGTCTAGTTGAAAGCTACGAAGATAACTCTATATTTTTCGAAGGTAATACTTCATATACAGCCAACAAAAAATTAAGAGAAATTTTGCTTTTAAGTAAGAAGAACATATCAATTATCGATCCTTATGTTGATTCCAGTTTGTTAAACTTACTTGAAATTGTTGATAGAAATGTTCACATTAGAGTAGTCTCGGATGTTTTACAAGGAGATTTTGAAGACGTCTATAAACTCTTTAAAAAAGAACGTGGAAAAATTGATGTTATTGTTCATAAAAAAAAGATTCATGATAGATTTATAATTATTGATGATAGACATTATTATCTGCTAGGCTCTTCTATTAATTCTTTTGGTGATAAAGCGACTACATTAATTCAAATCAAGGAGCCGAAACTCAAAGAAGACATTCAAAATTTCTTTAAAAATATGTGGTCTGGGAAAGAATCCCTATAATATAGGGGAGGTACATTGTATTTGTAACTAAGTTTCTCTACTCTTGGAGCTTAGATGTTTTACTTAACGAAAGAACAGTATCAAGTATGAAATGATTATAATACGATTAACTATATTCAAAGTCAAAAAGTAGATCAGGGTATTTATCAAAACCTTGATCTTTTTTAATACATGTTTTTATAAACCAACTTTAAATATGCATAAATAAAACAAATGTAAGCCTTGGCATTAAGTCTTTATGAATAAGTAGCGGTTAACCATGAATTATATTGTTTTCTATTGATATCATTCGTAATGAATATAGTAGAATGTTCTTCATGGAAAATAGCAGGACAGTTTAGAATCAGAAATGATATTCAATGGAAATGGGGTGAAGTAAATTGAATTTCATTGAAAAATGGCTGTATATTATTTGTGATTGTTCATTTGATAATACATAAGAATCAATTACTTGTAAGGTAATTCGTTATTATTGGGAGCAGACAGTCTTTTTTGATTTACAACAAAGTAGTAATCCAGTTAAACCGCCAGTAATAATGACTATTGTTAAGGAACTTATATCGACGTATCAAATCCACATAAAGAATGTTTTCTATGTGGTTTGAAGATCGAGAATGAAACTCCTGCAATTGATCATGTAATTCCTTGGTCGTATTTGTATTCAGATGATTTGTGAAACTTTGTATTTGCCAATCAGTCGTGTAATGGTAGTAAGTCAAATATGATACCTAGCGAGAAAATGATAAACCAATTAGAAATAAGAAATATGAGAATGCTTCAAATATTGAATGATCAAGGTCAGAAAAATAAACATATCTCAGAACGTAAAATGGTAATAGAAAATAACTTAGTGCGTAAGTTTTGGATATCATGTCAGGGATAACATCACTCATTAAGGGGTTGTAATCGTGATTACATACAATAAACTTTTATGTGATAAAATTCTACAAATTATTGAATTAAGTGGTAAGAGGGATGTGCTGGAGAAGATTTCGGTGCGGATCGTAAATGAAGTCGATAACGTAAACCGCATCGTTTACGATATCACTTCTAAGCCGCCTGCTACGATTGAGTGGGAATAGAACAAAAAAGCATTAGAGTGAAAAAATACTCTCTTTTATCTGCGTTGTTAGCAAATAGAAGAGAGTATTTTTTATGGCTGCATTTGGAATACGCTCCTTCAACATAAAAAATGTGCCAGACCAGATTCAGGAACCGTACTCTATCGACAGGCTCTTATTTGTGTTGTCCCATATGGTTTTCGCGCCAAGTATGGCGGGAATCTCCCTGGCTTTGATGTAGGATGAGCCTGAAAGTATTTTGAACTCCTTGATAGTAGTTCCATTAATCGTCGGTGCTTTCTTGGAGCTGTCATAGCCGACTTCAACCCCTAGTAAATCACTGGTAGATCGCAATGGCACATAGACGCTCCCATCGATCATACGTCCCGATTTTGCGACCTTGCCATTAACGGCCACAGGAATCTCTTTGTACAAGCTTTCCCTTTGAGAAGGGGGGATGTATGTTACGGTGACATAGCCTTGTGTCTGGACGTTCAATTCTGGATCCGTTTTGGAAAGAACCGAAATGTCATGCCTTCCGGTCACGGAACCAAGCGTAGCTGTAACCGAAGCAGTTCCCAATGCAAAGGTCTGAACGCTTCCGTGCCGAACCGTCAAAATTTGTGTGTCCGTAGATTGCCACGTCGCCAATTCGGTGACATAGGCCGTGTCGCCATTATCGAAATTGGCCAAGGCATTCAATTCCATGCCGCTATCTACGCTAACCTTAAATGGATCTGCAGTGGGCGGAAGAGTCCCCCTGACGATATCAATGCTTTTCGGAATACCGACGAGGATATCCGCAGATGTTGCGGCAAAGTTCTGAATTATGTTTCCTGTATGATCCTCCAATAGGGCAGATTGAATTTTTATGGAGGTATTTTGACTTGAGACGCCTTCCTTTACTGTAAGAAAAAATGATACAAAGGCTTCGTCAGAGGTGGAACGAATAGGTCTACCATTTTTGGCTGATACGGATACGATCACTTCTTGCCTGCCATCCGCAGGATCGATATCCATGGGATATGGAGTCTCGATATTATAATCATTATTGCTGAAATGTTCAGAAGGAATGAAAAAGGTGTCACCTCTCCATATATCCTTTCCAAGGGTTTCGTCAAAACGTATGTTGCCATCCGTCGTAAAAATACTTTCGTCATAGCTTAAAGTGATTTTGGCCGCCCGGAGTCCCTTGTCATCGGCAAGCTCGGCATTGGAGATTCTGACACTCACCATGACACTTTGGCCGGGAATTAGACTCGTATAGTTGCTTGTGACGTCCAGGGATACCTTCTTTGAATCTGCTGCTGCGGCAATACTTGCAAAACATCCAGCCAACATGAGAAGTGTAAGCAGTGCCGTTATTTTTTTGTTGATCGCGTACATCTCTTAACCTCCACAATTGATTTAACGATATATTTGTAATATCGGCAGCATTGTATCTTTACATAAGAACAGGCCCTGACCTTCTATATGACGTTGATTTTGTCGAATTATGCATAATTGTGTCGAAGGTATTTTCAACAAATCACGAACAATTTTAGAGGTTGGTTTAAAAAACATTCGCTTTTTCTGTTGACAATCTGAGTCTTCAAGCCTAGAATAAGTCATGTAATAAGTCTTTGAATCAAGACTTGTACGGGAATATTCGACAATTTAAGATAGATGCTTTTCGTATAATTCCGGGGATTGGCCCGGAAGTCTCTACGAGGTCACCGTAATGATCTGGCTACGAAAAGAAGAGCATTGGAACATGCTTGCGATTGGAATGGCTGCGGATTGTTGACGTTCAATGAAGGTTGACGGATGCAGATAGCTAACTTAACTGTTAACCGAATTCCAGTTGAAAGTATGGCTCCGATATCTTCTGCTCAGCACGGGACCCGGGGATGGTATAGTCGCTCCGGGCTTTTTGTCGTTCCCGACTCATACTAAGGAGGAATCATTAACCATGGATCGGTTCTTTAAGCTTAAGGAACACGGCACAAATGTAAGAACGGAAATTATTGCAGGTATTACGACATTCATGACGATGGCTTACATCCTGTTCGTGAACAATCTGTTCTTGGGCCCGGGCGGTGCGGGTATCCCTTCAGACGGTGTGTTTTTTGCCACTGCGGTCGGCGCGGGTCTGGTTACGATCATTATGGGATTGTTCGTTAACATTCCAATTGCGCTTGCCCCGGGTATGGGTCTGAATGCGTACTTCATGACTGTTGTTCTCAGCTCGAACGGAGCAATTACATGGCAAGCGGCTCTAGGTGCTGTTTTCATCTCAGGTATTATCTTCCTGATCCTTACGGTGACGAAAATTCGTCAAATGCTCCTTGTGGCAGTACCGGAAAGCATTAAGTCTGCCATTACAGTCGGTATCGGTCTTTTCGTAGCCATTATCGGATTCAAAATGAGCGACCTTATCGGCATTAATTTGAACGGGCCTGTTGAAGACTTTACGCAACAGGTGCCAGGAAGCTTTTTTAACCTTGGACTTGGTGATTTCGTGCACAACTCGGGTGTGCAATTAACGTTAATCGGTCTTATTCTGATCGCCATTCTTATGGCGCTTCGCGTCAAAGGCGCATTGCTAATCGGCATCGTGGCAACGACGTTGATCGGTATTCCGATGGGCGTGACCGATGTCAGCGGATTGTCTGGTGCAAGCTGGTTCCCGAACGTAAATGAGCTGGCTGTCGGCAAGCTCGATATTATGGGCGCGCTCAAGCTGGGATTGTTTGAAATCGTATTAGTGTTCACCTTCGTTGAACTGTTCGACACGTTTGGAACACTGGTGGGAACAGCAACACGTGCCGGATTGATGAAGAATAAAGAAGAAGGCGAGAAGAAGATCGGTAAAGCGATGCTGGTTGACGCGGCTGGTGTTAGTGCCGGTGCGGTTCTCGGTACGAGCACGATCACTTCTTTCGTTGAAAGTACGGCTGGCGTAGCCGAAGGCGGTCGTACCGGACTTACAGCCGTAACGACAGGCATTCTGTTCTTGCTTGCATTGTTCATCGCTCCTCTTGCAGGCGTGGTACCTTCCGCAGCAACGGCGCCAGCACTGATCATTGTTGGCGTGCTGATGATGGGACAAGTCCGCAATATCGATTGGGATGATTTCCTGCATGCTTTCCCTGCGTTCTTGACGATTGTGCTTATGCCGTTTACTGGCGGTATCGCTAACGGTATCTCGGCGGGTATTATCTCGTACGTTGTTCTTGGCGCTTGCAGCAACATCTTTACGGACAAGAAGGTTAAAGTTCACTGGTTAATGTGGGTGCTCGCCGTTCTTGTGCTTTGCCGCTATATTTTCTTGGGCGCTGAGTAAACTCGCATATAGATTCAATCAAAATAGCATTTAAGGAAGGCTGGCCGCGTATGCGGCTGGCCTTTTTTTGTTGTTCAAGAGACTCATCCGCATGGTCTTTCCCGGAAAGCTAAGCCTGCAAAGTGCAGGCTTTTTCTCATGAAAAATGTTCGTTGAGCCATTGATTCAAATCATATCTTTTTCTTAGTAATAGAAGCCCGATTTCATAGAATCATGCATAATCTTTGATTCTGCACGTATATTTGTACAAACATATGATTTCTTTGCTAGGAAAAGAGAACAACGATCAGTCACCGATTGGCTCAATCAATCGCGTATGGGGTGGAATAGGACATGCCAAGTATTGTTAGGCGAAAAGCGATGCTGCTCGCAATTGGTTTATTAGCGTTATTTTTGCAGCTTCGGCCAGGAATGGTTCACGCATTGGAAGACAACCTTGTGCAAAATCCCGGATTTGAGCTGGGTGATGCGGCCAGCCCGGAATTTTGGGAGGCGGATCGCTGGTCCGGGGAAGAGGAGACAAGTCAATTTGGGGTGATTGAGGGGGATGCTCGCAGTGGGAGCCAGGCAGCTTTTATTGAGAACTCGCAGCCGGATCATGCTAAATGGGTTCAGAGTATTTCAGTAGAGCCACGCTCCAACTATTTGATTTCTGCCTGGATAAAAGTGCTCAGTATCGGAGACGGCGAAATTGGTGCGAATATTTTTCCGCTGGGCGTAGGCGGGGTCTTTCCGCATATCAATGAGGTGTCCCCTGAATGGAAGAAAGTGGAGTTCTATGGGGTGACAGGGGCGGACCAGAGAGAGTTCAAAGTAGCTGCAGCCATCGGCGGTTACGGGAGATTGAATACGGGCAAGGCCCTGTTCGATGATGTTAGCGTCGAGAAGATAGATCAACTGCCGAATGGAGCGGCTGCGCTCCCGCTTGACGCGGATAATCTGAATGACGCAAATGCTGGAGACGAACAAGCCCTCAATGGCGCCGCAGGGGAGGGGGCAGAAAATCCAAATAGTGTAACGGCAACGCATGTTTCAGTATTACCGATTATGCTATGGTCCGCGCTGTTTTGTGTCCTGTTTGCCTGGCTGTATCAAAGGATGATTTCGCAGAGCCATCCCTTAGATCAACGGAGAGGTTCTTATCAAGGATGGATGGGGATCGCCTTAATCGTCGGCTTGCTTCTTCGGATTTGGATGGGTCTTACGGTGCGCGGATTTGAGACGGACATGAATACCTTTATGAGCTGGGCCCGTCATGCGGTTGAACAGGGCTTGGGGGGATTTTACAGCGAAGGAATCTTTGCGGACTATCCGCCGGGATATATCTACATCCTGTACCTTTTAGGCATAATTCGGGAATGGCTTGGACTGGATTACGCCGCTGCCGGAACGATGCTGCTATTCAAGCTGCCCTCGATTGTTGCGGACATCATTGCTGGATATCTTATTTATCGTGCCGGTCGGAGCAAATTTGGCGGAAGGCTTGGGTGGGCTTTATCGGTCATGTATTTATTCAATCCTGCTGTGCTCATCAATTCCGCAGGCTGGGGACAAGCAGATGCGTTCTACGTCCTGTTCCTTATCAGCTCATTAACGGCTTTAAGCGAGCGGCGCTTGGAAAAATCGGCGGTATGGCTGGCGATTGCAGCCATCATTAAACCGCAGACTTTTATTTTTACCCCCGTTTGGCTTCTTGCTCTTCTATACTACCGATCATGGAGACGAATTACCGTTAGTGTGTTGTTGGGGGCTGTTACATTTGCATTGCTGGCCCTTCCGTTTTTCTGGAATAATGGGGGACTGCCGGCTCTGATTGATTTATATAAGACGACTTTAGCCTCTTATCCATATGCTTCGGTCAATGCATTTAATCTGTATGCACTTTTCGGCTATAACTGGGCTCCTCTCGATGAGCGATGGCTGCTGCTTCCCTTCCGGATTTGGGGGCTGCTGTTTATCCTGGCAGCGGTAGCTTATGCCGTCTATATTTCCCTTCGCAGACGGGGTCGTGACTTGTCAAAATCTTTCTTCATTGCTTTGGCGCTCATCGTCATCGTGTTCGTATTAGGCACTAAAATGCATGAACGCTACATGTTCCCGGCCCTGCTGCTATGTCTGTTCAGCTTCATTCATACCCGGGATCGCCGTTTGCTCTATTTATACCTCGGTTTTAGTCTGACGCAATATGTGAATGTCGCTTATGTTCTGGGGTACCTGAACCTTGGCACAAGTCCCGGCTACGATGGGATTGTCCTGCTGTGCTCGCTCGCCAATATGGGCTTGTTGGTATATATGCTGGCACTCGGTTATCGAATTTATGTGCAAAAAAAACGTCTGCCGATCAAGCATCAAGCCGAGGCAGGGCGTGAAGCCTGCGATGAATTGCTATTGCAGGAGCTTGCCTCTAAAGGGAAAGGAAAAGGGCTAGCCCTATACAAAATTCGCTTCCAAAGAAAGGATTGGCTCTGGATCGGGCTCATTACAGCGCTGTACACGGCACTTGCTCTATATCAATTAGGGTCGGCCAAGGCACCGATTACCGCATGGAAGCCGACGAAGGCAACCAGCTTCTATGTGGATTTCGGGGAAGCCAAAACCATCGAACGTGTAAATTATTTCGGCGGTGCTTCTACGGGCGAGTTTACATTGGAATTCGGTAACACTCCTGCACGATGGGAGAAAACCATAAACATCCCGGAGGATATTGGAGCTGTTCTAGCCTGGAAGAGCGAGTCTGTCGGCACAGAGGCAAGATACGCTCGAGTTACGGTGGATGAACCGGGCATATCTTTGCACGAGATGGTATTTTTTGAAGCCGGTCATGATCATTCCCCCATCCATATTGAAGGAATCTATGGGACGGATGGCGCAGCGGGCAGCGACATAAGTGCTTTGTTATTTGATGAAGCGTCAACGGCGGTATACCAGCCCAGTTTTTTGAATGGAACTTATTTCGATGAAATATATCATGCCAGAACGGCATATGAATATTGGCATCATTTGCCTCCATACGAAACAACGCATCCGCCGCTTGGCAAGCTGCTAATCGGAATGGGAATAGAGCTGTTCGGCTTAAGTCCTTTGGGCTGGCGCATCGTGGGGACTTTGTTTGGAGCAGCAATGCTGCCGCTGATTTACCGGTTTGCCCTTCAATTATTCGGACAGCGGAAATTTGCAGTCATGTCTATGGTGCTCCTTGCGGCTGAGTTTATGCACTTTGCACAGACTCGTATTGCGACGATTGATGTATACGCCGTATTTTTCATCCTATTGATGTTTTATGGCATGAATCGTTATGTCAACATGAGCTTCCACAAGCAATCGCTGGGTAAAACGTTGGTTCCCCTGTTCTGGGCAGGGTTATTCTTCGGCATCGGCATTTCTACAAAATGGATCGTTTTATACGGCGGTGCCGGTCTTGCAGTTATGCTGTTTCTATCCTTGCATGCCCGTTACAGGGAATATGCAGCAGCCAAGCGCAGGCTGAAAGCAGCCAGTGAGGATGAACTGCCAGAGCATCACGAGCTATATCGCCGCATCGAGCAGGGGTTTTGGAGAAAAACGATCATTACATTGGGAGCTTGCTGTATCTTTTTTATCCTGATACCTGCTTTGGTTTACAGCGTAAGCTACATTCCTGCTCTTGCTGCCACTGAGGGTGGTTTTCAACTAGGCAATCTAATTCAGGCGCAAAAGGATATGTTCGATTACCACAGCAGACTTGTGGGAAGTCATCCGTTTGCCTCGCCTTGGTGGGAATGGCCCCTGATGAAGAGGCCGGTATGGTTCTACAGTGCGCAGGGTGAAGCAGGAGGCTTAGCCGCGGGGATGGTATCCAGCATCGTCACGATGGGGAATCCTCTGATTTGGTGGGCCGGAATCATTGCAATGGCTGCAGCATTCTGGCTGACATTGAAGCGCAGGGAATATGGAAGATACGTCATTTGGATCGCGTTTCTCTCTCAATACGTTCCTTGGATGCTTGTTACGCGCGAGACATTCCTATATCACTATTTTGCTATGGTGCCGTTTGTGATTGTGGCGATTGTATATGTGACCAGTATTGCTGAGCAAAAATGGCCTCGGTTCAGGTATGTAAGGTATGCGCTTCTGAGCATTGCTGTGCTGCTGTTCGTAATGTTCTACCCCGTGCTTTCAGGGATGGAGGTGAATTCGGGGTACGTTGAGCATGTTCTAAGATGGTTTCCGTCATGGATATTTTGATATGCCGTTTTGTGCATTTGATTTATGAGCTTAAGGAGAAGGAGGGGCTGTTATGGAAGTTTGCTGCAGCGTTGTTGTGCCGATGTTCAACGAGGAGGAAGTGATCGAGCATACGTACCATCGTTTGAAGCAGGTCATGGATTGCGTGGAGGAAGGTTATGAGATTATTTTCGTTAACGATGGGAGCAGGGATGGAACCGTCCAGATCGTTGAAGGGATTTGCCAAAAAGACCCCAATGTCAAGCTGATCCAATTTTCTCGGAACTTTGGTCACCAGGTAGCGATCAGCGCGGGGATGGACTTTGCATCAGGCAGCTGCGTCGTCATTATCGATGCGGACTTGCAGGATCCTCCCGAGCTCATTCTGGAAATGCTGAGCAAATGGAGGGAGGGTTATGAGGTTGTCTACGGCAAGCGTATTAAGCGTAAAGGCGAAAGCATGTTTAAAAAAACAACGGCCTTGCTCTTTTATCGCCTGCTGGGCAGTATGACGCAAGTGGATATTCCGCTGGATACCGGAGACTTTCGCTTGATTGATCGGAAGGTATGCAATGTCATGAAAAGTTTAAAGGAAAAAAATCGTTTTGTCCGCGGATTGGTTGGCTGGGCGGGCTTTCGGCAAACGAGCGTCGAGTATGTGCGTGATAAACGCTTTGCGGGCGTCACGAAGTACCCTTTGCGAAAAATGCTTTCATTTGCCGCGGACGGAATCACCTCTTTTTCGCATAAGCCTCTAAAGATTGCTTCCTATATTGGGGTCGTGTTGTCGTTTTCCAGCTTCATTTACCTGTTCGTCGTATTGTTTCAAAAATGGTTCGAGCTGGGCACCGTTCCCGGATGGGCCTCAATCGTGGCGATCAACCTGTTCTTCAACGGGATTGTCCTTATGCTGCTCGGTGTAATGGGGGAATACATTGGCCGAATCTATGATGAGTCCAAGGATAGACCGCTCTATATCGTTCGGGATACTATCGGTTTTCAGCCCCAGAGTGGAAATCCGGTTGTCCAGCCTTCCTACGGATCGGAGGGTGTAAGGGAACAGGTGGAGGAGTATGCCGGATAAGAGGAGAAGACAGGTTATTGTGCAATTTTTGAAATTCAATGCCGTGGGATTGATAAATACAGCCGTAGATTTTGCGTTGTTTACTTTGCTGCTATTTTGGGGGATGGGAAGTTTTGGAGCACAGGCCGTCTCTTATGCTGCCGGAACGATGAACAGTTACATCATGAACAAGAAAATCACGTTTTCCGAACAGGTAAGCGCTCAGGAGCAAAGGAGCAATTTTAATATCAGTCAATTTATTCGGTTTGCAGCTTTGAATGCAGCAGTTCTTGCGTTATCTTTAGCAATGCTCTTTGTATTGATTTCCATAGCCGGATTGCATTCGCTGGCATCAAAGCTCATAGTAACGACCGTCACCGTAATGGTGAATTTTCTTGGAAGCCGTAAATGGGTATTTGTTAAAAAAGCTTATGCACATGAGGACATGAGGGGGTAGAAGCAGGGTTCAATTATTGGATGATTATTTATTATAGAAGATATTTTTTCATTTGACAGGCATAAGTGCAAAGGAAACCCAATAAAATTGGATTGAGGAAGTGTGAATTTATTATCGTATTGGAGTGGGGCTAATGAGGAGCAAGACCAAAACAGTTATTGCCGCTACGCTTGCTGCAGGATTGACGATGGGCGCGGCGAATACGGCTTTTGCAACGACAGACGGACTACATGAGAATTCAATTGAACCGGAGGTCGAAATATCCGGATGGTGCCCGACCCCAACGCCGACACCTAAGCCAACGAAGACGCCGAAGCCAACGCCAACGCCAACGCCGACCCCGACGAAGACGCCGAAGCCAACGCCAACGCCGACCCCGACGAAGACGCCGAAGCCAACGCCAACGCCGACCCCGACGAAGACGCCGAAGCCAACACCGACACCAACTCCGACGAAGACACCAAAGCCAACACCGACACCGACACCGACGAAGACACCAAAGCCAACACCGACACCAACTCCGACGAAGACACCAAAGCCAACACCGACACCAACACCAACACCGACACCAACACCGACACCAACACCAACACCGACACCAACACCAACGCCAGAACCAACACCAACGCCAACACCAACACCAACACCAACACCAACACCAACACCAACACCAACACCAACACCAACACCAACACCAACACCAACGCCAACACCAACACCAACACCAACACCAACACCAACACCAACACCAACACCAACACCAACACCAACGCCAACACCAACGCCAGAACCAACACCAACGCCAACACCAACACCAACACCAACACCAACACCAACACCAACACCAACGCCAGAACCAACACCAACACCAACACCAACACCAACACCAACACCAACACCAACACCAACACCAACACCAACACCAACACCAACACCGACACCGACACCAACACCAACACCAACACCAACACCAACACCAACACCAACACCAACACCAACACCAACACCAACGCCAGAACCAACACCAACGCCAACACCAACACCAACGCCAACACCAACGCCAGAACCAACACCAACACCAACACCAACACCAACACCAACACCAACGCCGACACCAACACCAACGCCAGAACCAACACCAGAGCCAACGCCAACACCAACACCAACGCCAGAACCAACACCAACACCAACATCAACACCAACACCAGAGCCAACATCAACACCAACGCCGAGACCTACATCTACTCCGTCATCAGGCTCGGGTGGATATGTTTGGACTCCAACACCAACGCCAACACCAACACCGACCCCAACGCCATCACCATCACCATCACCAAGTCCTAGCCCGACTCCAACTATGATTCCGACACCAACTCCAACCATAACGCCAATTACGGAGGAATTATTACCGGATACGGAGCCTGAGGATCAGCCGCCTACAGCTAAGCCTGACGTTACCGAAAAAATAGATCAAGTATCTTTAGATACACTGCCTAAAACCGGAGAATCCAGTTCCTTGCCGTACTATATTGCTGGTCTAGCCACTGCAATTGTTGGGTTTGTCTTTAGAAGAAAAAGCAAAAAATCCAGCTAACTAAAATTTAAAGAAGTAAGGAGGTTCCCCTCTTTACTTCTTTATTTTAAGTAATTGAAGAACCTTTTAATGAAGGAGATTAACTATGATGATGAGAAGAATACTTGCCTATACCTTAATTGTGCTTGGGTTACTTATCATGCTATACCCCAAGGCTAATGAGTATTATGAAAATGTTCAGACTGAAGAGCTTCTTCAAGCTATCGAGAATAATGTCGATTTTGAAGTTAGTAATGCAGCAATCGACCAAAACCTTTTACTCGAGTATCAAATTGCATCTCAAGTATTGGAAGAGCCGATAACTGAGATCGAAGCGAATAATGACCTTTCTAATGAAGAGGTTCCGCAGCAGAAGAAAGCATCTCTTGACACCGAAGCAAAACATTCAAAAGCTACAGCTGTCATTAAGATTGCAAAAATAAAGCTTAATTTACCTGTTTTAGATGGAGCTACGAAGGCCAATATGAAATATGCTGCAGCCCATTTGAAAGAAACGGATGCTCTAGGAGAGCAAGGCAATGCTGCGATTGCTGCACATCGGGCTAAGACGAAAGGAAGGCTTTTTAATCGACTCAATGAAATAGAGGTCGGTGATGAGATCGTCGTCGAAGTTGGAAATCAAACTTATGTGTATGAGACTGACAAAATTTCGATAGTCAAGCCTACGGATGTTTCTGTTTTAAAAAGAGGTGCAGGCGATGAAGCAATGCTTACACTGATCACATGCGAGCCAATAGTGAACCCCACTCATCGACTAATTGTTAGGGCTAAGCTGAAGGAAGCATAACTCGACAAATATCCACAATTTTTCAATTGTTTTTAGGATAAATCTCTGATATATTAATTAATACCGTTTCAAAGCGGTGCATCTGAATAGAAAGTATAATTTAATAAAAAAAGTTCTTGACTATTCAGGAAGTAACGTGTTATATTATAAGAGTTGCCGCTGAAACAACGGTAACACACAAAAATGAAGTTGATCTTTGAAAACTGAACAACGAGTGAGCGGGTTTCACGAGAGTGAAATCTAAAAAATAGAGTCAGATGCAAATCTGATCTCGTCAGATTCAAAATGAGCAAGTCAAACACTTTATTGGAGAGTTTGATCCTGGCTCAGGACGAACGCTGGCGGCGTGCCTAATACATGCAAGTCGAGCGGAGTTATTTTGGAAGCTTGCTTCTGAAATAACTTAGCGGCGGACGGGTGAGTAATACGTAGGCAACCTGCCCCTCAGCCTGGGATAACTAGCGGAAACGTTAGCTAATACCGGATAATTTGCTTTTTCGCATGAAGAAGCAATGAAAGG
>NZ_JBHGVC010000012.1:0-146125 GCF_042714055.1 Paenibacillus lentus | reverse complement strand
TCGAACCCCTGTTACCTCCGTGAAAGGGAGGTGTCTTAACCCCTTGACCAACGGGCCATATCCAATGCTGCAAGCACCCTTATTTAGAGTGACAACAAAAGTGAGTATATCAAAATTCACAAACGTTGACAACCCTTTTTTCGCATAAGAAACAAAAAAAAGTCCATCAGGACTTTGGGTGTTTACTCGACGAACCTACAGATTCATCTATAGTGGCGGAGAGAGAGGGATACTCTCATTTCATTCGAGACTGCGAAGTACTGCTAACGTAGTCTATGCTCCGACGAACCACCGAGGGTTCTCAATCTATAGTGGCGGAGAGAGAGGGATTCGAACCCTCGCACCGCTTACGCAGTCTAACCCCTTAGCAGAGGGTCCCCTTATAGCCACTTGGGTATCTCTCCAAAGAAATGGCTCCCCGAACAGGACTCGAACCTGTGACAACTCGATTAACAGTCGAGTGCTCTACCGACTGAGCTATCAGGGAACGCTAAATCACTATAGATACGGTATAATTTATCATGATTTTTAATCAAAGTCAAGATGACGAGCTGGAAAACGAGAAGGGTCTGGCCTTACAGCCAGACCCCCACGGAACTCAGGAATCCCTTCGGTGCCGCGCCAGTTCGATGAGCATGACGATGAGTACCAGCAGTTGGATAAGCAGCTCTGCGCTCATTATGCCTCGCCTCCATCCGCATAATGCTCCTTCGAAGCCGGATGCTCCTCTCCCCATGAACTCCTTACGTTCCCATTCTATATATATGACAAACATGAGGACTTCTTGCCAACAAAAAAAGAACCATCATCTCCGTAGAAAGAGATCAGGTTCTTCTGTTTATGTTTATTCTGACTCATAAGTTCTTGCTTTGTTTTGGTTCTTCTTGTTCTCAAATCTGTTGTCGCAAACGGGCTGCGGCTCAGCTCCGGGTTGCGCCTGCCTTCACGCGCTATTTTATCCCGCATTCGTTTAGCTTTAGATTTAGCCATGCATGATCACTTCCTCATTTGATTTGCTGTCAGTATATCACATTTCACGCCAAAATTATTTACAGGTTCTACTCCTTATAACTAAACAATTGAAGCTTCCCCGAACACTTCCCACAGCGATACCGCCTAGGATCGACACGGCGCTTGCGCAGATATTCCGTTCCACAGCTTATACACTTCAACATGTAACGATACGGCAATGGCTTTCTGCCTTGTCCTCCAGGCAGCGTTTGACAATATCTGCTTCCCCCGACCTGACTTAATAAGGCTTTGAAATCGGGATCGCGATGCCTGTAGCCCTTGCCCATAATATGCAAATGGTAATGACACAATTCATGCTTAATAATTTTCTCCACTTCCTCCTCTCCGAAGGCAGCCAACTGGGCGGGGTTAATCTCAATATGATGGGATTTCATAAAGTATCGACCGCCTGTCGAACTTAATCGACGATTGAACCTAGCTTCATGCCGAAAGGGCAGACCGAAGCTGCGGAGCGAGATTTCTTCGACCCAAGCCTGCAGTTGTTCATCATTCAAAATAATAACCTCCTCCACGTGTTGCAGTTAGCATCCCGGCCTGGATCAAGCCGGTTTGTACTTGAATTCTAACTTCCTGTTAAGCTACACTGTCAAGTAGCAATAATAAAAAGGAGAATGTTAAAAAATGGCCTCAATGAGATATGTCATTCTGCAGCAGGACAGTGATTTACGTTTTGTGGAAATGCCCTCTGACTATGCCTATCAGCTCAGCGCTCTTAATTTGCGCTTGAACAAAGAAATCGAAAAACTAACCGCAGCCGAGGTTCCTTCTTTGCCCCGAGCGATTGCCGAATGTGACCGGTTGGATCTGCTGCTTGAATCGTTGCAAATCACAGGCGGGTTAGACTATATCAACGAGTTGGAGGAAGCCTTCTCCGCAATTCGCGAGGAGAATTATCCTCTGATCTCTTTGCTCACGGAAATCCGTGCCCTGCAAGCCCAGTTGGAGCAATGGTACGAAGAAGAAGGCCAATAAAGCTAATGGACCTGCACTCTTGACGGCTTCTCCCCATATGCTAACGACATAGGGAAATATCGGGGAGGAGATCGTATTGCCTAATTGGCTCAGCAACCAGATGATGCGTGCATTTCATAAAAAAGATCGGCGCCAAATTCGGCTGCTGAACGACTGCTGGTTTTTTTATTACAGCCGTCACAAAAATAGCAACGAAGCCAGCCAAATTCAGTAGCATCATCATTACAATCATACCATGCTAAAATCCCCTTTAAGTCAGCGTCCAGTCGACCCACAGAAGATGTGAGTTTCCCACGCG
Organism: Paenibacillus lentus; assembly: GCF_042714055.1. Classification (GTDB taxonomy): domain Bacteria; phylum Bacillota; class Bacilli; order Paenibacillales; family Paenibacillaceae; genus Fontibacillus; species Fontibacillus lentus_A. The sequence continues at coordinate 143,823 of NZ_JBHGVC010000012.1, read as the reverse complement.
GTCACTTAAAGGGGTTCATTTCGATCAAATCCATATAGGGAGCCTGTGCATTGCTACTAAAGGCTTCCTATTTGTTCATGTCGTTTAATTTCTCGACCAGCTGCCGCAATGCCGCTCCGCGATGACTTATTGCTTGCTTCTCCGATACCGTTAGCTCGGCAAGCGTCTTCTCGTATTCCGGCAGGTAAAAAAGCGGATCATAACCGAAGCCGCCTCCGCCGGCTGGATCTGATGTAATCCAGCCTTCCACCGTGCCGGAACCCTCTATAAATTCTCCCGTCTCTGGATTATATAGTGCAAGGTGACATACAAAGCGGGCCGTACTAAGCAGCGGCTGCTCTGTATCTTCCCCAAGCCGCATCCGCTCGAGTTCGCCTAGCAGCTTCTCGTTATTATCCTCATCCGAAGCTCCTTCTCCCGCATATCGGGCGGAATAGACCCCCGGGGCACCATCCAGCTTGTCAACACATAGTCCTGAATCATCGGCCAGTACCGTTTGTCCCAAGAAATCGCCCACTTCCTTGGCTTTCTTACGGGCATTCTCCGCAAACGTCTCGCCATCCTCTACCACCTCAGGAACCTCGGGATAATCATACATACTCTTTACGGGCTTACCCAGAAAAGCGAGTCCATGAGCAAACTCCTTGACCTTTCCCTGATTCCGCGTAGCCACGATAATAACGGATTCCTGCTTGTTCATCATACACCCGCCTCTGGCTTTTTGCTCCCAATTTTAAGGGCAATCGGCCCAAGCGCCTCGCGCTGAATATCAATCATTTCAAAGATGCCTTTCTCTGCGAGCTCCAGCATCTTATTCAATTCTTCTCTGGAGAACGGATTCTCTTCGCCGGTTCCCTGAACCTCTACAAACTGTCCTTGTCCTGTCATCACTACATTCATGTCTACCTTGGCCTTGGAGTCTTCCTCGTAGTTAAGATCGAGCAGCGTCTCCTGACCGACTATGCCAACACTAACCGAAGCCAGGTAATCCGTAATAGGAAAAACTGGCAGGGAATGCTTTTGAACAATCTTATTCACCGCTAACGCCAGAGCAACGAATGCGCCCGTAATCGACGTCGTACGGGTTCCTCCGTCCGCTTGCAGCACATCGCAGTCAATCGTGATAGAACGCTCGCCGAGTGCTTGCAAATCAACGACAGAACGCAGGGCCCTGCCGATTAGACGCTGGATTTCCATCGTACGTCCACTTTGTTTGCCGCGAGCCGATTCGCGCTGGTTACGGGAATGTGTCGCCCGGGGAAGCATGGAATATTCTGCGGTAACCCAGCCTTTGCCCTGGCCTTTCATGAACATCGGTACCTTCTCTTCAACCGTAGCCGTACATATTACCTTCGTGTCCCCAACCTCGATATATACGGATCCTTCTGCATATTTGTTAATGTTTACTGTTAAGTTCAATGGCCGCCGCTCGTTGGCTTCACGCCCGTTTATTCTCATCGTAACCCGCCTCCTACGTTACATGCTGTCCTTGCGCTTTCCCTATTCTACCAAAGTGTAAGCATAAAATCACCATTCCATTCCTCCCCGTCGATATCTCTTTAGCTAAGGTCCAACAAAGTGCCAATTTAAAGTAAGCTGCAGTGTCCAATACAATAGAACTGGGCTTGCCGCGGCAAGCCCAATGCGAAGTGTTTTTTAATTTACAACGGGATTTGATTGATGTTTTCAGGCCTGGACACCGGTTCGCTATATTTCTGGTCATCAAGCCCGATAACATCCTTTTCACCATTCAACCAGATCCGTACCTGATCTTGCGGAGTATTCTCCGTCACGGTAAGCACAAGCGACTGCAGCATTTGGGCAGGCACTCTCTCGCCGGGATCAAACATATCATCGCTAATCGATACGGTGACTATTCCGTCCTGAGATATTTCAATACCATCGACGGTAGTATTGTCGGTTACGACTCGCTCTAGGCCTTCTCCGCGAGATGGACCTTTAATCAGCTCATGCAGCGCCGACTGAACACGGTCTGAGGTGCTGGCAACAAAGCGGGTGACCGGCACAAAATATTGCACGCCTTCCGGCGTCGCCGCAGAGAAATACACAGTGACCGGACTGCTTAAAGAAAGACTCGTCCCTCCATTTATTTCCAAATTTATACCGATAGCTCGTGTCAATGGTCGGTCTAACGGTGTTCCATCCACCGGCATTTCATTCAGCTTCTCGCCATCGACCCAAAGCTGAACCTGCTGAATGTCCGGATTTTCGGTTAATGTCCAGGTGAGTGCCTCCATCACTTTGCGTTCATCGCGGGCTTCATAATTTCTGAATGGCTCCGTAAATTCTACGATGGCCGCCTGCTGTTCCTTTTGAAGCGTAATCGCCTTGACCTCTGTCCCTTCTGGCAGCACCCCCATAAAACCTTCTGGAACGAGCTTGGCATAAGGCCCGTCCTTTACTAGGCTTTCCAGAGCACGTGTCAAATGCGTGCTGCTGTCTTCCTCTGGCAGCTGCAGAGCAACCGGAGCAAGCAGGCCGCTCTCGTTCTCCAGATACACCGTGGACATCGTGCCATTCGTTCCCAAGCTTGTCTGATCTTGCGCCTCAAGGCTCTCCAGCATCTGGAATTCAACATCTGCAGGCGGAGGGTCAATTTGGCCCGAGGATTTTGCAGCAAAGGGATTACAGGCTGTCAGCAATAGCGAGAATGCGAGTATTCCCGCTGCGGACGTGTTGCGTAATAAGCGGTTCCATTTCATGACCTGGGTTCCTCCCTAACATTTTTCTAAGGTTTGTATTACTATATATACGAGCCCCTTCTTGAAAAATAACTAATTTTTCCCTGAAGTGGACACACTGCATCTTAGCCAAGTCAGAAATTCAAACAGATGGACATCATATAAGAGGGATAGAGGTGAATGGGGATGGAACAACCAAAAGCGAAGTTGCCTTACAGCCTGAACAGTAAAAAGGTTGCTGATACAACCATGGAGTGGCTGCAAAAACGCGGGGTGAAGCTCAGCGAGATTGCCGAGCTAGTCATGCTGCTGCAGCAAAAGTATTACCCGAACCTGACCATGGAGGAGTGCATTCACAATGTGGAGCAAGTCCTCAGCAAAAGAGAAGTACAGAACGCTGTGCTAACAGGAATTCAACTGGACATTTTAGCAGAGAAGGGGCTCTTGATTCCGGAGCTGCAGGATATGATCGTCAATGATGAAGGCTTGTACGGCGTAGATGAGATTTTGGCCTTCTCGATTGTTAACGTCTACGGAAGCATCGGCTTTACGAACTATGGCTATGTGGACAAGCTCAAGCCAGGGGTATTGGAACGCTTAAATGATAAAAGCTTAGGTCCGTGCAACACGTTTCTTGACGATATCGTTGGAGCTATTGCCGCGTCGGCCAGCAGCCGGATCGCCCATCGCAAGCAGGCTGAGCGTGAAAAGGAACAGGGCGAAGAGACGATGGATACCGACAGATAACTGTTTCATAGCAAGCAAAACCAAGAACAAGCCGCGGATGTCCGCAGCTTGTTCTTGGTGTGTCAGCCTTTTGACAGCTACAATATTTTATACGATTGCTGCAATGCTCTGAAGCGGATTTCCCCGCCAGTATCCTTCTCCTCCATAGCTGCACGCCCTTGGCGGACAAGCTCAAGCAAATGGGCGAGCGTCTCCGACATAGCAAACCGCATTTGATGGATGCCAAGCTTTGTCCCGAAAACTGTGCTGCAAATCTGGAAGCCCGTCAAGGGCTCTTCCTGCAGCAGCTGCTCCATTCGCTGCAGGCGCTGCTCATGATGCTGTGTCAGCAAGCGTACCCGTTCATTGAAATAGTCAAAGGGGCTGCGGTGTCCGGGAAAAGCCGTATTCACATCATACCTGCCGAGTCGCCGCAATCCCTCGATAAAGGATTGAAGCGGATCGGACTCACTATCTGGAACCAGGCTAATATTAGGAGAGATTTGCGGCAGAACGGCATCTCCGCAGATCATTATTTTCTTGCTCCGCTCATAAAAAGACATATGGCCAGGAGCATGTCCACCGCTTATGATCGGCTCCCAGCGCCTTCCTCCCATCAGGATTGATGAATCTTCCGTTACAGGAGTGATTTCCGGAAAAGGCTTCACTTGGGAAATAAACCCTCTCATATGCTGCGGCAGCTGGTTCAACCAATCTGCGGGCATGCCATGCCGCTGAAACAAAGCAGGAAGCGCCTCATTTACTACACTGCCCGACCCCCACATCCGTTCAGCCTCTTCATAGGCCCTTTCCGACATGTAGACCCTAGCCTGGGTCAGCGACTGCAAATACCCGGCTAACCCGAAATGATCGGGGTGATGATGCGTAATGACGATAGAGGTAATATCTGCAGGCTGAATTCTGAGCTCCCTCCAGACCTCTTTCCATTCCTTCTCGGTCTCTTCCGTTCGCGGTCCGGGATCTATGACGGTGATTCCCTCGGAACCGCGAAGCATATAGCTGTTCACTTTCTTAAGCGGAGGAGCCATAGAAATCGGAACTTGAATCACGCCTGCTTCCGCCCAGGACTGAAAACGAACGGGCTTCATAAAGATCTTCCGACCATGATCATGCGGGAAGAAGCCTCCGGGTCATAAGGTATATCGCCATATCCCCCGTAGACATGTTCCAGCTGCAGGCCGCTCTGCGTCAGCATTTCCGTAAAATCTTCACGGTTATATAACTTAATCCTTTCTAAATAACGCCTTGGCTCCTCCGAGGAGCTTGAATCCATACTTTGGATCTCAATATGCTTCTTCACATATCCATCCTGAATGCTGCGTTCCTCTGTAATGCGTTGTCCTTCATCAACTCGCTCGGAGCGTGGTACCAAATGCTTTACCGTATACGACGGATTGAGGAAATCAATGATGAATTGTCCACCCGGCTTCAGCACTCTGCGAATTTCCTTCAACACCTTGATATGCTCCGTATCCTCCTCAAAATAACCAAAGGAAGAAAACAAATTGACGACGGCGTCAAAACCGCCCTCCAGCGGCAAATTGCGCATATCCCCCTTTAACCAGGCTACGCGCCCTTCCGGATCATGATTTTGCGCTTCACGCAGCAGCACGTCCGACAAATCTATGCCAGTAACCTCATAGCCAGCTTCTACTAGAGCCATAGAGTGCCGCCCCATGCCACAGCAAAGATCCAGCACTTTTGCGCCAGCAGGCAACTCTAACCAGGAAATCATTGTATGTACTTCTCGTTTCGCTCCCTGTACGTCGCGATGTTTATAGACCAGTAAATAATCTTCGCCAAAGCTGCGTTCATACCATTCCGTCATCAGAACTGCTCCTCCCCTATCTATGCAAAAAAACTGCTCTATTAATAAGTTATACATAAACCCGGCAACTTGCAAACGATATTGCCATTTCACTATGAATTGCCAAGGGGCCGATTACAAAAATACAGCGATAGCCAGTGTCTCTTTAAGGAGACGCTGGCTATCCGGGAATTAAATCTTATTTATACCCATAGATTCTTAGCTGGCCGTATTATTGCTGCTTGCAGCGTTATTAGCTGGATCTGCGGTATCTGTCAATTTATTAGTAATCTTAGCATTGCTTTTTACGTCATTAAACCATCCTTCGAATATTTCCGAGATTTGCTGCGCAACCAGGCCCTTGCGAATCTCTTCTTTATTCTCTTCAAGCGTGCCTTCCTTAGCTTCCTTGCGGTCGGTTAATTTAATGACCTTGTATCCGTCATCCGTCTTCACCGCGCCGCTGATTTCATCCTTCTGCAGCTTGAAGGCTGCTTCTTCGACAGCTGGCTCTACCTGTCCCCGCCCAAAGAATCCGGTATCTCCGCCCAAATCCTTCGTGAACGTGTCCAGCGAAGTGCTCTTGGCGAGCTCCGTAAAGTCTTTGCCTTCTTTAAGCTGCTGAATGACATCGTTGGCCTCGGCTTCCGTCTCTACCAGGATTACCGAAGCTCGAACCTGTTCCGGTGTATTGAAGGATTCTTTATACATTTCGAAAGTTTCCTTCACTTCTTCGTCCGTCACGTTCGTTTTGTCCTCAAGCAGCTTAGAGATCATCACATTCAGCTCAGCTTCCTGCTTTAAATCCTCCATGGTCATCCCATACTGTTGAAGCATTTGCTCCAATACTTCGAGACTGCCGAAGGATTTCGTATAATTATCAATCTCTGCATTGATATCTTCCTCAGTCACGACGACACTCTTCTTCTTAGCTTCCTGAGCGATCAGCGTCTTTGTAATCATTGCATCCAGCGCTTGCTTGGCCTGTTCACCGCCGCTTGCCTTCACAAGTTCATTATACAGCTCACTTTGGGTAATTGTAGTTCCGTTAACCGTAGCCACGACATCCTTCTTATTTCCAATTAGCGGCAGCACCAATACGATAACAAGTGCAGCAGCCAGAACTAAAGAAATGATAGGCCATATTTTTGATGAGCCGGATGCTGGTGGAGGCGTGGATCCAGTATCTGCAAAGGACTGTCCGACAGCGGCATAATTCGGTTCAGCAGAGCCCGTGCGATCAATCGCCTCAATCGCTTGGATCGCTTCCGGTTCAGTTTCAAGTTCAGGCTCAGCCTCTGCATTCGTTTCTTCGGGCGATCCAGCTTCGAACCCAGTTTCAGCCTCGGCTCTAGCTTCTGCTTCCGCAGCTTCTGTCTTTTCAGCTATACCAGCCTCTTCGGAAGAGCTCTCTTGCCCTGATCCGGCTTCGTTCTCCTTCTCTAATGATTCCAGTTCCTTCTTATCTTTATCATCCATTTACCCTATAACTCCCTTCATCTCACCTAACAACCGGAGCTCTATAAATTGAACTCTCTTTTAAGAGAGTAACAGAATTAACGAAATCAAACATTAAATAAATATAAATTTAAGCAGACTTTTATTAAAATCTGCTTAATTCACATGACCTGTGAAAGTGGCGGTTAGAATAATGGCAACTTCTCTTTGCAATTCGTGTTAGCAGCCAAAACGTAGTAAAATAAAGGAGTTACAATAAAGTTCGGGAGGATATGACAAGATGAGCTATGAGGTCTATTTTCAAAAACACAGGGAACAGCACTTAGATGAGTTAAAGCAATTGCTGACAATACCAAGCATTTCCGCACTATCTGAACATAAACCGGATATCGCCAAAGCGGCTGATTGGATCGCGGACTCGTTATCCAGCGCCGGACTCGAACATGTAGAAATCATTCCGACAAAAGGTCATCCGATTATTTACGCGGATCATCTTCATGCTCCAGGGAAACCAACGGTACTCGTATACGGTCATTATGACGTTCAGCCGGTGGATCCGCTGCACTTGTGGGAAACGCCTCCGTTCGAGCCGACGATCCGGGACGGCAAGCTGTATGCTCGGGGAGCTACGGATGACAAAGGGCAGCTGTACCTTCATATCAAAGCCGTAGAGGCCATTTTAAAAGAAGAAAAACAGCTTCCGGTCAATATCAAATTTTGCATTGAAGGGGAAGAAGAGATCGCCAGCCCTAACCTTCCGCCATACTTGGACGAACATAAGGAAAAGCTGGCCGCCGATGTCGTGCTCATCTCCGACACAGCTTTGCTCGAGCCAGGCAAGCCTGCTATCTGTACCGGTCTGCGCGGACTGTGCTCTCTAGAAGTCACGGTGCAGACCGCTAATACGGATCTTCACTCGGGAACCTTCGGAGGCGGCGTGCCTAATGCGCTGCATGCTATGGTTGCCCTCCTGGCATCACTTCATGATGACAAGGGAAGAGTAGCGGTAGAGGGATTTTATGAAGGCGTGCCGGAACTGACTCCCGCGCTTCGCGAGGAATTCGCCAAGCAGCAGTTCAATGAGGAGAAATTAAAATCCGATCTCGGCCTGGACACTCTTTACGGTGAGGATGGCTATAATTTCGTGGAACGAACCGGAGCTCGTCCGACACTGGAATTGAACGGGGTATACGGCGGTTTCCAAGGCGAAGGCTCCAAAACCGTCATTCCGAAGGAAGCGCACGCCAAAATAACGTGCCGTTTAGTCGGCAATCAGGATCCGCAGGATATTTTGGACAAAATTGAGGCACATTTAAAGCAGCATATACAGCCCGGCGCCAAATTGAATGTCGTTCAAGTGGAAAAAGCCCGTGCCTTTACCATCGATCCATCGGATCTGATGCTTCAAAAGGCCGCAGACGCCTACGAACGCGTGTATGGCACCCGCGCTCTGTTCACGAATGACGGCGGCTCCATCCCGATTGTAGAGACCTTGTCACGCGTGTTAAATGCTCCGGCCGTCATGATGGGCTTCGGGCTTCCGGACGAGAACCTCCATGCTCCCAACGAGCACTTCAATCTGGAGAATTTCGATAAAGGGCTATTAACGATCGTGGATTACTTGAAATCGCTCTAGTACAGGTGACAATTAACCTTTCTAGCCCCCTCCGTACGGAGGGGGCTGGATGGTTTTATTGCTATATAAGATGAACTAGAAAGTTCAACTTATAGTAAATGGATTATAGTAGTTAGTTTCTACAGTAAGGAAGGAAGGTAAAAAAATTTGTTCAATCGTTCTATTTCTGTATGTCACTCGTCATATTGTTTCGAAATATTTCTATCGATAAATGACATTTCCCGCTTCTTTGAACTGCCGTGATTTTTCCTTAAGGCCTTTGGCGATAGCCTCCTCTTCTTCAAGTCCATGCTGCTTGGCATAATCACGAATGTCCTGAGTGATTCGCATGCTGCAGAATTTAGGGCCGCACATGGAACAGAAGTGAGCGGTCTTGGCTCCTTCCGCGGGCAGCGTTTCATCATGATACTCCAGAGCCCTCTCTGGATCGAGCGAGAGGTTGAACTGGTCTCGCCAACGGAATTCGAACCGGGCCTTGGATAACGCGTTATCTCTTTCTTCGGCTCCAGGATGTCCCTTCGCTAGATCAGCTGCATGCGCGGCTATTTTATAAGCAATGACTCCCTCACGAACATCGTCTTTATTAGGGAGGCCGAGGTGTTCCTTAGGCGTCACGTAGCATAGCATAGCCGTCCCGAACCAACCGATCATAGCCGCTCCAATCGCTGAAGTAATATGATCGTAGCCTGGGGCAATGTCCGTAGTTAGCGGGCCCAGAGTATAGAAAGGAGCCTCCTGGCATATCTCCATTTGTTTGTCAACATTTTCTTTAATTAAGTGCATCGGTACGTGGCCCGGCCCTTCGATCATCACCTGAACGTCATGCTTCCAAGCGATTTTGGTCAGTTCGCCGAGCGTCTCGAGCTCAGCGAACTGAGCTTCGTCGTTAGCATCCGCAATCGAACCCGGGCGCAGGCCGTCGCCAAGCGAAAAGGCGATGTCATAGCTTTTCATGATTTCACAGATTTCTTCAAAATGGGTATAAAGAAAGTTTTCTTGATGATGAGCAAGGCACCAGGCTGCCATGATGGAACCGCCGCGAGACACAATGCCTGTGACACGCTTAGCCGTTAACGGAATATACCGCAGAAGCACTCCGGCATGGATCGTAAAATAGTCGACGCCCTGCTCCGCTTGCTCGATCAATGTATCGCGGTAGACTTCCCAGCTCAATGCCTCTGCCTTTCCGCCTACCTTCTCCAACGCCTGGTAGAGTGGAACTGTGCCTACAGGCACCGGTGAATTGCGGATGATCCACTCCCGCGTCGTGTGAATGTTTTTCCCCGTGGAAAGATCCATAATCGTGTCGGCGCCCCAACGGGTCGCCCATCTCATCTTCTCCACTTCCTCCTCAATGGAAGAGGCGACGGCCGAGTTGCCGATGTTTGCATTGATTTTGACTAGGAAATTACGGCCGATAATCATCGGCTCGCTTTCGGGATGATTAATATTGGATGGAATAATCGCTCTGCCTTCAGCTACTTCCCTGCGTACGAATTCCGGAGTCACGTTCTCCCGGATCGAAATGTACTCCATTTCGGGCGTGATGACTCCCTTTCTTGCGTAATGCATCTGCGTCACATTGCGGCCGGCTTTGGCTCTTAGAGGCTTACGGCTCAGGCCGGGGAAAATCTCCGTCCGATCAAGCTGCTTTTCTGTTTTGTATCCATCATCCTCAGGTCTTATGCTCCTGCCTTCATAATCCTCCACATCCCCCCGCTCCAGAATCCAATTCTTGCGATTTGCTGGAAGCCCTGTCCTAATATCCGCATGGTGGTTAGCGTCTGTGTAAGGACCGCTGCAATCATATACCCGAACAGGTTCATTCTCTTCTACCGATTCTCCGCGAACGGTCGGCGCAAGTGCAATCTCTCTCATGGGCACCTGTATATCCGGCCGTGAACCTTGTAGATACACCTTGCGACTGCCCGGAAAAGCTAAGAACTCAGGGTTGACCGTGTTGTTGTTGGTTTCGCTTGCCATTTCTATTCCTCCTTAGAATGAATGGGTTCAAGCGGAGCTGATGCTGCCAAATGCAACAAAAAAAGACCGCAACGAAAGAAGCGGTCTCTGTATACACAAAGGCTCGAACATTTCCTCCGCTGGCATTACCCAGATCAGGTATTACGGTCGACAGCGCATTAGCTATCCTCTCAGCCTGGTTGGCCCAAGCTCCCGTTTATTCAATTCACCAATATATAATATATGGAAAATGAGGAATTATCAACCCTAAACTAGAATTCCCCTATCGGCCTCAAACAACAAAAAACCTTCTAGTCCCTCTCCGCATAACGGATAGAGGAATATAGAAGGTTTACGGTTCTTGACGTGCTTTGCAAAACCGTCAGATTTTTAGTTCCCCAAGCTTGATTAGCTCGACAACCGCCTGCGCACGACCTTTTACGTTCAATTTCTGCATGACATTAGAAATATGATTTCGTACGGTCTTCTCGCTGATAAATAGTTGCCCCGCAATGTCGCGCGTCGTTTTATCCTGCACGAGGAGTTCGAAAACTTCTCGCTCACGATGAGTCAACAGAAATTTGCTGTTACGATCGCTGCTTTTCAAAATGCGTCACCCCTCCTTGCTCGGGTTTTGTGGTATAACAAGGTTAAGGGATACAGTCAACACATATTATGAAAAAAAGCGGGTAAGCGTGCGATACAAAGAAAAAATGGGCTGTGTGCAGCCCAATCCTTATTTAAACGCCATAGCGGCGTATATGGCCTTTTTCCAGCCACTGTATAGTAACTCCCGCTCATGCTCCGGCATCATCGGCTCAAATCTGCGTTCCACGCTCCAAATGCGGCGAATTTCATCAAGATCCTGCCAATATCCTACAGCAAGCCCTGCCAGATAGGCTGCACCTAGCGCGGTTGTTTCTTGTACGGTCGGACGTTCTACGGGCACATCGAGAATATCGCTTTGAAATGCCATTAGGAATGTATTCGATACCGCTCCGCCGTCCACGCGCATCGTATTCACCTTATAGCCGCAGTCCTTCTCCATCGCCACAAGAATATCCTTTGTCTGATAAGCCAAAGCTTCCAGTGTAGCTCTAATAAAGTGCTCTTTGCTCGTGCCCCGCGTTAAGCCGAATACAGCGCCCCGAACCTCGCTATCCCAATACGGGCTGCCCAGGCCGACAAAGGCCGGCACGACATATACCCCTTCCGTGGAATCGACGCGTTCGGCATACCTCTCGCTATCCTTCGCCTCACGGAACATCCTGAGGCCGTCTCTTAGCCATTGTATGGCTGATCCCGACACAAAGATACTCCCTTCTAGAGCATATTCAACCCTGCCGCCCAAGCCCCATGCAACCGAAGTAATCAGTCCATGCTCCGACGAGACCGGCTTCTCTCCCGTATTCATCAGCATAAAGCAGCCTGTGCCGTAAGTAGTCTTCACCATTCCCTGCTCAAAGCAGTTCTGTCCAAAAAGTGCCGCCTGCTGGTCGCCCGCCGCCCCGGCTATCGGCACCTCATGTCCAAAGAAATGATACGGTGCCGTATGTCCATAAACTTCGGAGGATGAGCGGACTTTGGGGAGCATCGCTTTCGGCACATCGAGCAGTTCCAGCAGCTCATCATCCCAGCAGAGCTTATGAATGTTGTACATTAGGGTTCGCGATGCGTTGGAGTAATCAGTGACGTGTACCTGGCCTCCGGTCAGTTTCCAAATGAGCCATGAATCGATCGTGCCGAAGAGCAGCTCTCCGTTCTCCGCTCGTTCCCTCGCTCCTTCAACATGCTCCAAGATCCATTTCACTTTCGTCCCTGAGAAATAGGGATCGATTAATAATCCTGTCTTTTGCTGAAATAAAGAATCATGCCCAGCGGCCTTGAGCTCTTCGCATATGTCCGCCGTCTGTCGGGATTGCCACACAACAGCATTGTAGATATGATTTCCGGTCTCTTTTTCCCAAATGATCGTCGTTTCTCTTTGATTCGTAATACCGATTCCCGCTACCTGGCCCGGCTTAACCCCCGACTCCGACAAACAAGAAGCGATTACCGCTAGAATTGAACCCCAAATCTCATTGGGATTGTGCTCTACCCATCCGGGTTTAGGAAAATACTGCGGAAATTCACGCTGCGCTGAGTGTACGATCTTCCCTTGCTTATTGAACAGAATCGCCCGCGTACTCGTCGTTCCCTGATCTAGAGCAAGTATATATTGATCCATAAACATCCTCCGCTCTTGGCTAAATCTAAAACGCAATGCCTATTTAATGAATTGCAGATTTCAAAAATTGTATAGTCATAATTACAATATTAACCTTATTCTACCCCGATGCCCGATGACGTGACAAATGAAAAAAAGGCACCCGCAGGTACCCTTTCGTTAAGTGATTCTTATTATTTCTACGCTTCGCCCGTTCCTCTCTCTTTCAGGCGGGAGACCTCATCAAATTTAGCAATTACGCGCTCCAATACTTCCTTCTCGTTCTCATCCAAATGACCAAAATAATAGGCCAGTACTTCCCTTGATTTCCTCCGTGCTTCCTCGTATGCATGCCTGCCTTGCTGCGTAATGGATAAGAGGACTGCGCGCCGATCCTGTTCATCATGTTTGCGCTCTACATAACCGTTCTGAACGAGGCGATCGATCATGACCGTTATCGCGCTCGGCTTAACGACAAGCGCCTCTGCCAAATAAGTTACGTTGCAGCTTTGCTCCTTGGCAATGAGCGACAGCATATGAAACTGCGGGCCGGTAAGCGGCAGCTCGCGATGCTGCATGATTTCGTTCTGCAGCCTTCTAACAACCTTCGAGAAACTCGACTGGAGCCGGTCTATGTATTGATCGAGATTCGGATCCACACTATTCCTCCTCATCGGACAGTTATACGATTAAGCTGTCTAGTTCTAAACATATATTAGTGTATTATGTGATCGCCCGAAAAACAAGGAGCTTTGTTTCAAAAGTGTCACATGGGTGTAATAATACACCTTGCATTATAAAGTGGAATATTTTATGATGTATTAAAATAGTTTTCATAATTTTTACGTTTTCAAAAATAATTATTTTCTTCTCTATTTTGCATCGTTACAGGAAAGAAGGTGAACCTGTATCCATACTCCTATTCTGCACGCGTTATCAACCCAACTAAACGCCTTGCCGCCACAAGAAAGACGCCTGGCAGAACATATTTTAAATGCACCTACATCCGTTATCCATATGGGCATTACTGATCTCGCTGAGGAGTGCGGAATCAGTCCTTCTACGGTGACAAGATTTTGCAAGACGTTTCATTTCAAAGGATTTCCCGACTTCAAAATGAAGCTCGCCTTTGAGCTGGCTCATAAACCTTCAGAAAGTCATTACCAGGATATTATCGCAGGCAACGATCTGAACAGAATTGTACAGGCTATGGAAGCTAATCATTTGGCATCGATAACGGATACAACTCGTCTGCTGGATATCTCCCAGCTCCAAAGGGCTGTGGAAACGCTATGCCGCGCAAAGCGGATCGACCTCTATGGCGTAGCTACTTCCTCCGTCATCGCGCAGGATTTCTATCAGAAGCTGATTCGGATCGGCAAGAATTGCACCGCCTTTGCGGATTCGCACATGCAAATCACTTCTGCGTCCAGCTTAAGCGAAGGTGATGCGGCGCTGGCCATTTCATACTCCGGGGAAACACCGGAATCCATCGATGCGCTGCGATGTGCGAAAGACAGCGGGGCCGTTACTTTATCCTTAACCCAATACGGCAGCAACAGCCTTGCATCCTTAGCGGACATATCTTTATTCTCTTCCTCTCTGGAGGAAGGTATGCGGCGAGGCGACATGGCCTCAAGAATTGCCCAGCTTCATGTGATCGATATTTTATTTACAGGAATGGTAAGTCTGGAATTTACAGATTATACACCTAAACTAAAGAATTCGTATCAGAATGTCCAAATCTATCGTAAAACTACTGGAGGCGAATAAATATGTTAAATATTATTAAAGTAAACAATGAACAGCAATTCAATGAGACCGGAGCAGGAATTATCGCAAGTCTGCTGCAAACGAACCCGCGTGCTACGCTTGGACTAGCTACCGGGGGTACTCCTGTCGGAGTGTATCAACAGCTGATTGAGCTAAACAAGCAAGGCCTGGTGAGCTTCAAGGAAGCCCGCAGCTATAACCTTGACGAGTATATCGGCCTGCCGGAGGATCATTCGGAAAGCTACCGCAGATTCATGAACGAGAAGCTGTTCAATCATGTAGACATAGATCTAAATAATACGTATGTGCCGTCAGGCGTATCCGGCGATGGGCATAAAGCCGCGGAAGAATATAATCTGCTGCTTGAGAAGGCAGGGCAAGTCGACCTGCAGCTCCTAGGCCTCGGCCATAACGGGCATATTGGCTTCAATGAACCTGCTGAGCAATTGACCGCAGCAACCCATGTGGTCGAGCTGGATGAAGTAACCCGCAAAGCTAATGCACGTTACTTTAACTCCATCGACGAAGTACCGACACACGCCATTACTATGGGCATCGGCTCCATTCTAAAAGCGAAGCAAATTTTGCTGATGGCCAAAGGAGCCGACAAGGCTGAAATTGTTGCCAAGGCGCTCAAAGGGCCCGTTACGACTCAATGCCCTGCTTCATTATTGCAGCTTCATCCAAATGTTGTTGTTATCGTGGATCAGGCCGCCGGGGAGCTTTTATAATCATGACTGCTTCTAACCGGAGTTTTCAAATTACTCATGCCGAGGTCGTTACGCCTAAGGGCATCATTCATGATGGATCAGTAGTCGTAGAAGAAGGCCTTATTGCATACGTTGGCTCAACATCGGGAATGCCTTCAGATTCTCCAGCTTCAGCCTTAACGGTTGATGCAGGCGGAGGCTATGTCCTGCCTGGCTTCATTGATGTTCATGTGCATGGCGGCATGCTCGAAGATTTCTCTATTCCAAGCAAGGAAGCCTTCGATGCGATCACGAAACTGCACTGCAGTCAAGGGACTACATCCATGCTGGCTACAACGATGACGATGCCGCATGACGTGCTTGATGAAGTCTTGAGAGAAGTTAACGAATATATGTCAAATGATATGCCGTACGCCCAACTGGCAGGCGTACATTTAGAAGGCCCTTTTATTAGCCCGAAATGGCCCGGTGCCCAAAATCCTTCTCATATCGTGCCTCCTAACCGATCCTGGGTGGAGGCATGGAACAATAAATATCCGGGTCTGATCAAACAGGTTACCTTTGCCCCGGAGAGAGAAGGCGCACTAGAGCTGATCCGCTACCTTCGCAAGGAAGGAATCGTTGCTGCCGCAGGGCATACCGATGCTTCCTATGAAGAGATTATGGCCGCCGCCGAAGTCGGCCTTCACCATGCCGTTCATACCTTCAATGCGATGACGCCTCTTCATCACCGTAAGCCTGGAACCGCTGGAGCCGTGCTTAGCACCCCGGCAATCAGTGCTGAAATTATAGCAGATGGCATTCATGTTCATCACGCGGCGATTAAGCTGCTGGCTCAAGTAAAAACTGACAACAATCTTATCTTAATAACGGATGCCATGTCAGCTGCAGGGCTTGGGGACGGGGAATATAAACTTGGCGATCTGCCAGTCATCGTGAAGGATAACGTCTGTACTCTTAAGGATAGTGATAACACCCTTGCTGGAAGCACATTAACGATGATACGCGGCTTCCGCCATCTTGTACAGGAAATCGGTCTCTCGGTCGAGAGAGCCTCTGAGGCGGCTAGCCTCAATCCGGCAAAGCTCATTCGAATCGATCATTTGACCGGTTCCGTTGAGACCGGTAAACAGGCAGATTTGCTGCTGGTAGACCAGAATTTGAATTTGCAGGACACTTGGATCAAAGGACGTAAATTCGGAGCATAAACCATGATTCAAAAAGCAGCAGCTAAGGATTTTAAATCATCCTTGTAGCTGCTGCTTTTTTTCCAAACAGGACTAAACCGTCTCTTATTGAGTTACCCCGCCTGAGAATCCTGCGCCACTGCCTGTTCCTGTGCCTGTAGTACCTGACATCCCTGTACCTGCGCCGGTTGTTCCGACGCCGCCTCCTGTATTTCTATATCCGTTCGGACCAGTCATCGTACCAGCACGTCCCGGAAAAATCCGATTAACTAGCTGTTCAAAGTCACCTACATACCCCTGTAAAGTGGCTCCGCCGCGAGATTGTGTCGCGTAATTGCTAACGTGAGTCACAAACTCCTGATGACCGGATACGTGCACATTGCGAATATGAGGCGCAGTCTTCTTTACGGCTTTTGAAATTTGATCCTTAACGTTCTGAGGAACATTATCCACCAAAGCAGCCCCAGTTCCTGTACCGAGCCCTACAACAGAACCATTGCCTGTTCCATCCATAGAGGTTGTATTTCTTTGGCGAGTGGTATTCATGCCAAACATGCCATCGGCTCCGCCATTCATGCCGTTTGCCCCTCTATTGCCCCGGGTACCCGTATCAAATAAACTGCCGGCCACACCCGATCTGCCCATAATTCCCCGGCCGATCCCGTCATCACCATTGCTGCGCATGCCATATCCTGTCGTGCCTTGATTAAGTGTTGTGGGAGTTCTTCCAAAGTTTGCTGCGCCATTATTATTACCTAAGGTGTTTGTTGTACCAAGGCCCGTTGCTCCATAGTTCGTGGTCATCCCGCGCCCTTGACCAATCGATCGTCCATTCTGATTGCCGTGAAGCGTCACGGCTACATATGCATCGCGATCCGTAACGACGACATGCGCGGATTGAACCTCACGGAGCTGGGATACTTTGTTGCTTAAAGCCGGACTGTACTTCAATGAATTAATGCGCTCGCTTTGACCATTGCCGAGACTGCGCGTAAAATTCCGATTTCCCTCGCGCAGCGAATTTACATCATAATTTCCCTGGTTGTTGTTCCGTACGCCCTGAGACCGCATATTGTTGTTATCGGTTCCAGTCGCACAACCCGTTACTCCGACCATACCGGCAATCAACGTTGCTGACAGCGATAAGCTAACAACTTTGGCAATTCGCATGTAGTCATCTCCCGTCATAAAGTAATGTATGATGAACATCTGTTAGGATGCTCCCCGGGGAGTTTTTGCATACAGGTAAACATATCCGCAAGCTATGCGTACAATAGGATATACAATTTCTGAGGTGATGTCCATCATGAAAATATTGTTTACATTTTATGTCCCCAGCGGCGGCGTGGAGACATTGAATCGCCTCCGTTGCGAAGCGCTTAAAGGGATTGGAATCGAAGGCCATCTCCTCTATCTTGAGCCTGGCTCTGGACTCCAGAACGTATCTAACATTCCGGTTTATATTTCCCCCACGGATGATGAGCTATGCGCCTTGCTTAAATCAAATCAATTCGACGCCGTTATAACAACTTCCGATCACCTTATGCCGCTGAGGCTTCGCAAGCAAGGCTACCGCGGCCCCATCTTATTTGAAGCGCAGGGATTAGGCACAAGGGTTCAGGCCGAACAAGCCTTTAGAGAAGCATCCCCCATTTTGCTTGAATACTGCCAGGGCGTGTTAATGCCTCCCACCCCCCACCTAGTTGAGTTAGTTTCAACGATTTGTCCTGCTCTTCCGCGATACATCTTCCCTAATGTGCTGGACACCCATACGTTCTCTTATCGCCCACTAACGATTCCCGAAAAGCCGGTCATCGCCTGGATCGGACGGCTGGAAGAAAATAAAAATTGGAGATTGTTTCTTCACATTGCTCATTCCCTTATCCTAATCCGCCCCCAGCTCATGTTCTGGATTTTTCTCGACGACAGACTTAGTTCGGAGGAAGTTCTTAATTCCTTCTGGCAGCTCGTTCATTCGCGTGGTCTATTCGACCACGTTCGTATTTATCCTAATGCCCCGCATTCCGACATGCCGAAATATTTATCCCTTGTTGGAGATTCAGGAGGATTTCTGCTGTCCACTTCATACCTTGAAGGCTTCGGATATGCCGTTGCTGAGGCAATTGCTTGCCGTTGCCCTGTACTCAGTACTGATTCCGATGGGGTACGTTTTTTTATCCGTCATAATAAAACAGGCAAGTTTTTTGATATGGGGGATGTATCCGGTGCGGTTAAGCAAGCCCTTGAGCTGATGGATGACCAGAAGCTGCGCGAAGATATTCGCGCTAATGGCCGGCAATATATTTCGGGTCTGATGTCACCTGGGCAATATGCCGCAAATTTTCACAATATGCTCTTGAGCATCAAAAAAAACATTTAAAGGTTATAGAGACAGCACAAAAAGGTTGCTCTTAGATCATCCGTATGGATAACCTAGGGGCAACCTATTTTAATGAATCATCTCCTTAGGGAATCTTTCCAAGCACTTGCTGAAGCTTACGGCGATTCTCCAGTAAGACTTGATCCTGCGGAAGATATCCCAAGGCTTTTTCGTTATGTCGATACGCGTTCTCCAAATCTCCTTGTTGAGCATAACAAATACATAATCGCCCATGCGGAAGCCAGGTGCGGAAGCTGCGGTTCTCCATAAGCAATAAGGATTTTTCTGCCGTTTGAAGTGCCTGCAGATACCAGTAAGTCGCTGTCGCCCATTGGCCGCGCTCCTCAAAACAACCCCCAATTGCACAGCAGATTTCGCTCTGCGGCAAATCATACCGAAATGAACGCAAAAGGGCTTCGAGCTTCTTATCCTTCAGCCCCAGCTTCTCATAACAATCCGCCAGTTTGATGCAAGCAAGGATACAATCATCAATGAAGCTCCCCGGCTGCTCCAAAAACCGTTCTAAATGAAGAGTTGCCTCCTCGTAACGCTTCAAATCAGCCAATTCACTGCCATAGTGGAGCAACAGCCTTCCTTCCAGCCTGCCATCAGAAGCAATCCATTTTTCTATAATACGGAGATTTCGCTCCGTATGCGCCCCCTCTCTCCGATGGGACACAGCTGCATCAGAATAATATATGCTTGCACCGAATACATCAATATATTCGTGCACGATTCCCTTCCATTTATACCCTTTATCCCTTCGGACAAGGCGATGCCTTCGAGATAATATGAGTGGTTTCCCAGCTGCATCAAATGACAAGTAATAATCCATCATTACGACTGTCTTCTCTGGCGTTAAAAGATCCTTTAGTTTTATTAATTTGTTGCGATCCACGGAAGACAAGTAATCGTCGGCATCGAGCCACATAATAAATTCCTTTGTAGCCTGCTCAAATGAGTAATTTCTGGCGGCCGCGAAATCATCCGTCCACGGGAAGTCGTAGATTTTTGAAGTATAACGGCTGGCAATCTCCTTTGTTTGATCCGTGGATCCGGTATCCACGATAATAATTTCATCCACGATATCACATACTGAATCCAGGCATTCCTGAAGATGCTCCTCCTCGTTTCTCACGATCATGCATAAGCTTATAGAAGTCAGGTAAGGAAGCCTCCTTCCCGAAGAAGGTCAATAATATCCTGATTAGAAATTAGGCTGTCATTCGAATGATATTCGTCAAAGGATACGCTCTGAAGATGGCTATATTGCTTAAACAAACTTGCAGGAGGGTTGGATGGAAGTATTACGAAGTATTGCTCGTTGTATTTGTACGTATAGGGTGACTCATAGCGGGAAACAAGCACTTCATGCAGCTTCTCACCGGGTCTCATTCCTATTTCCCTCAGAGGGACGGTATGCCCCAAATAATGCTCGGCTAATGCGTCCGCAATATCGGTAATCCGGCATGCTTTCATTTTCATGACAAACATCTCGCCGCCAATCGCCGTTCTGGCTGCCTTAAGCAGTAATTCTATCGCTTCTTCCAGTGTAAGAAAAAATCGGGTCATTTTAGTATGGGTTAACGTCAATTCATGCCCGGACTTCAGCTGTTGAATAAATAACGGCACAACGCTTCCGTTTGTCCCCAGGACATTCCCACCACGTATGCATGTAAACCGGGTATGCTCGCTTAAATAATTGGCATGTATCATCAGCTTCTCTCCGATAGCTTTCGTCATGCCATACGTATTGATCGGATCTACTGCCTTGTCGGTAGAAACATCGATAACCTTAACCACCTTCTGGGCAATACTGGCCCGTATAATATTCTCCGTGCCCAGAACATTCGTTTTTAAAGCCTCCGCTGGCTGATGCTCACACACGGGAACATGCTTCAAAGCAGCCAAATGAAAAACGTAGTGTACTCCCTTGCATCCTGATTCGACGGCATCATAATCCCGAACGTCGCCGATGACAAATTTAAGCCGGGGGTCATTTCCAAATTCCCGCTGCATGAGGACTTGGGCATATTCGTTACGGGAGAAGATACGAATTTCTCTCGGATTCTCCCGGAGTAGTGTCCGGGTCAATGTCTTTCCCCATGATCCGGTGCCCCCGGTTACAAGAATGATCTTATCCTTAAACATTACAGCACCTTCCTTTCTTTCCGACCCGCCGGAGCTGAATCTGCCTATTTGATTGGTTTGGCCATATAATTCCGCAATACGGCTTCTATCTCCTTAGGCTGCATCCGATTCTCTTCCGGAACTACCTTGGGAGAAGTATTGGTAGAATGTACGACGTTAACCCAGTTGCGCCCGGCTAACTTCTCATGAGGGAATTTGATGACATGACCGTGATCTCTAATTGTATATCGCTCACCTTTTAGGTAGGCCTTCACCTTATAAATCAAAACGTAGAATTGGGGAGAGGCATAGAACTTTGGAGCCATTACGTTACGATCCCGATCCCAATAATATCCGTTCTGATTGAGCAGGGCCCAGGCTTCGGGCTGATGCCGATAATCATGCAATTTTTGAAAATACTCTTTATGAAGCAAATCGTCCGAATCAGTTCTGGCGATATACAATTCCTCCGCTCCCTGAATATATTCCGCTACCGCCTGATCTATCTCTTCCACGGGAACGAATCGGATATTATCCGGCAGCTGAATTCGAAGATCGCTGAGCACTTTATAGATCACGTCATGCGATCTCGGATCATATTTAAGCAAGGTCAGGAAATTCTGATTGGTCTGATGCTTCAAGCTGTTTAAAGTCAAATCCCGAAACAGCTTGATCCGATGCTCTACCCACGGCCGGGTTAACCGGTCTTTGCACATCCCCATGTTGTTAAATCTAATATCGATAACCAACCGCCTAGTCAAACATATCCCTCCTTGTCTAATAAACAAAAAAATTTGCTGCCTATTGTTATCCCCTCTCCATCCGTCCGCCTCCGAGGACAATCACCTTGGCCTTTCCGGCCATGCCAGCCGTTGCGTTCCTGGTATCAAAAACAAGCCGCGAATGCTCTAGAACCCGATCCAGAGGCAGTTCACGATGATCCGTTGCAATCACGACACAGTCCGCCCGCCGAAATTCGGAATTACTAGCCTTTGACGCCTGCATCGCCATTCCATGAATATCGAGCTCTGCAATATGGGGATCGTAATATAGCACATCTGCTCCTTCTTTGGAAAGCAAACGAATCAACTCAATGGAACTAGAGCCCCGAATGTCGGCAACGTTCTTCTTGAAGGTAACGCCTAACACAAATATTCTGAGGCCCTTCAAGCTTTTTTGACCGAGCGCTTCTTTCATTCTGGAGAGGACATAAGCGGGCATGCTGCGGTTAATGCGGGATGACAGCTCTATAAATGAGCTTGTTAGCCCCATTTGCTGAGTCTTCCATTGCAAATAATGAGGATCTACAGGTATGCAGTGCCCCCCAATCCCGGGCCCAGGATAAAATGCCGTGTATCCAAATGGCTTGGAAGAAGCTGCTTCGACGACCTCCCACACATTAATATTGAGCTTGTCGCATAACACGGCGAATTCATTAATGAAAGAGATGTTAACAAATCTGAATGTATTCTCCAGCAGCTTGGTCATTTCAGCCGTGTCTGTGGAGGATACCTTAATCACCTTGCTAAAGACTGTCTTGTAGAGCTGCTCCGTCCGATGCGCGCATTCCTCCGTCACGCCGCTTACTACTTTAGGGATACTGGTCAAGGGAAACTCCTCGTTCCCCGGATCCACTCTTTCGGGCGAGAAACCGATAAAGATGTCTTTGCCCGTCTTCAGGCCGCTTTTCTCCAGCAGCGGCAGCAGTACTTCCTTTGTGGTTCCTGGATAGGTCGAGCTCTCCAAGGTAACCAATTGACCGTCTCTCAAATGATCCCTTAAGCGTTCGGCCGCATCAACAAGGTAGGAAAGATCCGGAACATGCTCTTTGGTTAGAGGCGTGGGCACGCAAATGATGATTGATTCAGCGGGCTTGAGGGCACTAAAATCTGAGGACAAAGTAAGTCTTCCTTGCTCTACAGCCGACTTGATTATCTCATCGGGAACATCAAATATATAACTTCTCCCTCTTCGCAGGCTCCTCATCTTTTCTTCGTCCAAATCGATTCCTATCACGTTATACTTCTTGTTCAGAAAAGCGGCCGCCAATGGTAACCCTACATAACCAAGCCCAATAATCGCAATGATCTTATTCAATTTCAGCCCTCCTTCTCCTATACTGCTAGAGTAGTATATGAGAGGATGATCTTATCAGCTTGGATATATGCTTATTCTATATCCCATTTCTCATCCAGTTTTCACAATACTTTGTATTATTTTCAGTAACCTCTGAGCGCGTACCGCGGTCGTATGCTTCTCATGGATAAATTCATATCCCTGCCTTGTGATTTGTTCGCGTAAGTGTTCATTCTCCGGCCTTAAATAAAACTCGACTTTCTCTTCATAATCATGTTCGGAGATGGCAACATAGTGCGTTCCCGACCTAAAGCCCAAATCTCTCAAATCTTCATTCGGTGATGCCAATAAGAGTGTGTAGCTGGCCGGCACCTCAAAATACTTGCGCAGCGAATATTTATATATAGAATCGCAGGTAAGAAAGATTTTCGCCCGGTTTGCCTCCATCGCAAATCTTTGCGCAACAAGCACTTGTTTGTCTGAGTCGAAATTAACGTAGCCCGGGTGCTTATGAAAGACAAAGCCTGGCCTTCTTATATACGTATTTTTCATTAGGTAGCGTAAGGGGTATATCCTACGATTGATAGCCCCCATGAGTAAAAGATCAATGTCTTTAGGTTGTTGATAATTCCGGAAAACGGAAGGTTCAGCAAAATGAGGTAGCCAGTACAAGTTCCCCTCGTATTCGGGATATCTTTTACGAAAGGCGCTTCGATAAATCGTGAAAATGTTTTCTGGTCTTCTTGAAAGAAATTCCTTTCGCAATTCCACATGCCCATGAAGATCATGCATAATCATGCCCCAGGGGATTTGCAGATCAAAAACTCCTTCGACAGGAGGACAATGTGTGGAATGAAACATATCATTCAACAAGATAAAATCCGGAGTAAACGGTAGGCGTTGAAGAATTTCCTTCAGGTCTCCGCCTTCATGGCACAGTGCCAAATCTGCATGTTTGGCTAGCTCCAATTGCAAATAGTGAAAGTTTCTTTCTAAATATTGACTAAAGTCCTTCGTGATGAACAAGAGTTTGAGCCGCTTCATCGCTCCCATCCTTTCCAAGGCGGCCTTTCATAATTCCTCTTCCATAAAAAAGCTTGAAAGCTTGCCGGAATGCTCCTGACAAGCTTTCGTGCAGACACTTCGTCAAGGTCCTGATGCTATACCTATAAATGATTCCGGGCCATTGCGAACCGACGTAGACACTCCAGAAATAAACGAGGAATATACCGTTTGCGGGGCAGCCGGCGCTCTCATGTCTGCAGCTACAAAACTAGTAACATGCGTAGCCGTAGACTCACTTACTACGCCTTCAAGCGTATAAATGACATTAGCTGGCACGTAAGTTGCCCCGCGGACAATCTCAACCGTGAATGTATCCCCGATATCTCCCAAAATCCCAATATTCCCAAACAGAGTCACTATCGGGTTAGGTACGTTCTGCGTCTGCAGTCCAATAATCCCGAATAGTTCTGGGCTAAAAGACAGCGGAGTGCCAGGAAAACCTGGTCTATTAGAGTTTACGGATGATCTGGCGTCCAAGAAAATTCCCACGATGGTCACCTCCTAAAATTACAAGCTACATTACCTTATGCTAGTGTTCGACAGCGTGCATAGACAGATTTCATGGGATAGAAGCTCATTTTAAAAGATGGAAGTATCAGAGAAAATGAATCGTTTGAAAATTTACAGCAACGCAGCATATATGGTCAGACCTATCGACCACGTTGTATCAGCCGATACAACTCCCTTATATACCGACGCTGCACCGAGATTATTTCTTGTCCAATCACGCCTTGATGCCGAATCGATCCCATACCCGGATGGCGACGATAAGCCGTCAGGGGCTGATTCAAATAGTGGAGCGGGATACCAGCAATTAGAATCCTATACCACAAATCATAATCATGAGTATAGGGGAGCTTCTCATCAAATAAACCTAGGCGCTGCAGCAAGCTTCGTTTAATCATTACCGTGCAGCCATTGACCGGATTTCCACGCAGAAAAGTCTGCAGCAGCTCTCGCCGGGTCATGGACGACGCCCCTGCACTGTGCTGAGTCACCGTTCCATTTTCGTCGATATAATTAAAATTCGTATGAGAAATTAATGCTTTATGCTTGATCATATATTCGAGCTGTACTCTTATCTTGTCGGGGTAGAACATGTCGTCCGAGCTTAGCCAGGCGATATAATCCCCGGAAGAATGACGGATTCCGTGATTCAAGGCCGTAGCGGTGCCTCCGTTCTGCTTGCCCAAGTAATAAATACGATGCCGATGGGGAGCCATCAGCTCGGCACAGGAGGTTGAACCGTCATCCACCACGATAATTTCTATATTAGGGTAGGTTTGATTTAAGGCGCTCGAAACGGCCTGCTCAATATATGGACAATTATAAAAAGGGATAACAATACTTACCCTTGCACTCATATACGATCCACGCCCTCCCTTCGAAAAAAACGTAAAATATCGCTTACCGAAGCTTCCCAAGGAATCGTGGGGCTCCAGCCCATCTCCCTTAAGGCATCAGGCTGTATAATGGCTGCCGCCGGCATGCCGGCATATTCGTCTCGTTCCTCCACCTCAAGCGGGCATTGTACTCTTGCCATGTTTACGAAGGAATCGCATACTTCGCCCAGCCTTCTTTCGAACCCGGAGCACACCGGATACACCTCGCCCGCTTTTCCGTGACGCAGGAGCAATTCATAAGCATCGACGGCATCTCTGACATCAAGGAAGTCCCTTTTCGCACTTGCGGATGACAGACGGAATGGCGGCCTGGACTCTCCTCGTTCCATGGCCGCGATATATCCCGCCAGCAAGGAGCAAATACCGGTAGAGGGCCCAGGCCCGATTAAATTGCCCGGTTCTGCCAATATAACGTTTTGATGAAACAGCTTTCCCCATGCCAGCGCGACAGCCTCCTGGATCGATTTACTCAGACCATAAGGATGAGTGGGTTCTACAGGTATTCTTAAGTCAAATTTAAGCCGTGAGCCGGCTATTAATATTGCAGTATCCTCGTACTGCCGAAGGGCATTTAACAAATGAATCGTCGCCATAATATTGCTTTCCATATACAAAAGGGGGTTAGCCCAGGATTCTGGAACCGAATTTTTGCCTGCGAGGTGCAGAACGTATTGGGGGGATGTGATTTGAACGATTTCGTTTACCCGGACCGGTTGGTTCAAATCGCATACATAGTAATCCACGCCGTCTAGCGGCTTCAAGGATGCCAGGACAGCACGGGTACGCACAATCGCAGCAACCTGATAGCCTTTCTCGGCCAATCTCCGGCAAGCATGCTGCCCCGTAAAGCCCCCGGCGCCTGTGACCAGAACGACTCGGCTATCCATGGCTCTTCATCCACTCTGCCATTTCCTCAATCATGTCGCGAAAAGCGGGCAGCGTAAAATGAACATCCTTCCGGGTGGATATCAAGGTTCGATCAATGGACGGTCCATCATCCGCCACGATGGTCACATCCTGTTTATTCCAGATCTCCTGAAAAATCTTCAGCATATCATGCTTTGAGACGATTTCGGGATGTGCCAGGTGCACGAGTCCCGATAAAGAGGAATCAAGCACGGAGTCGATGGCCTTAGCCAACTGAATGGTTGTCACACCGTTCCAGGGAACGCGCCGGTAGCCGTTCACCTTCCCCTTTTGGCTTAAAAACCATTGCAGCAATCCGATTCCGCCATCACGTATTTCCGGGCCGATAATCGATGTCCGAATCGTGAGATGTCCTTGACCCCGCACCTCTCCGAGCGCTTTCGTAATCGCATAGGTAGATTTGCCGTCTGTTGCATCGTCTTCTTTATATCCCCCTTTACTACCGAGGAACACACAGTCTGTGCTGATATGAATTAAGCGGGCCGATAAGGCATCTGCCGCCCTGCGCAGGCGGTGGGGGAGGAATCCGTTAATATGATAAGCGGCTATTTTATCCTGATCAGCGAAATGATTTAGGACGCCTACCGCATTAATGATGACGTCCGGCCTGACGAGCTGGACAGCTCGATCTACCGCGGCAATGTCATCGGCGTCAAGAATGAGCGACCCGGGGTCGCTCATATCCCGGGTCGTATAGAACACATGATGCTTCCCCTGCCGCTGGAAATAGCGAACCAATACATGTCCTGCCATGCCGTTGCCGCCAAAGATTAAAATTTTCATAATATAAACCCTCCGCGAATCAACAGATTCCGGATCTCATCTTTACCCATTAGATTGTGTTCCGAACTAAAGCTATCGAAGGGCACAAGAGGATAATGTCTATATCGCTCCTTTAACTCCGGAAAATCCATGGTAGGGAGAATAACCAGATACTCGCGATCGTAGACTACCGTAGTCAGGCTCTCGTATTCACTCATCAGGATTTCATGAATTTTCTCGCCAGGGCGAATACCCGACTCGATAATTTCCACGTTTTCTTTGCCGGACGCTTCAATCAGCACTTCCGCCAAATCCGCGATGCGGCAGGTCGGCATGGACATGACGAAGATTTCCCCGCCGATACTCTCGATGGAAGCCTTGAAGAGCAGGCTTATCGCATCGGGCAAAGTAAAGAAGAAGCGCGTCATTTTCATATCTGTAATGCGCACATGATTTTTATTTAAAATTTGATTTTTAAATAAATGAATGACACTCCCATTCGTGCCGAGCACATTTCCTCCACGAACGCATACGAATTTCGTATCGCTTTGAAGCAAGTTGGCGTATACGATCAGCTTTTCTCCGATCGCCTTGGTCATGCCGTAGAAATTGGAAGGATTCGCAGCCTTATCGGTAGAGATGTAAATCACTTTACTCACTTTATTTTCGATTGCCGCTTCGATGACATTCTGCGTTCCGACTACGTTTGTCTTTAATGCTTCATAAGGTTGATCCTCACAAACGGGAACGTGCTTCAATGCCGCCAAATGATACACAATATCGACATTCTTACATGCATCCATCAACGCCTCTTTATCTCGAATATCGCCAATCCGAAAAGTAAGTCGTTCATCCTCGAACGCCCGGCTCATAGCTACCTGCGTAGATTCATTGCGTGAAAATACGATGATTTCCTTCGGCTGCTGAACCAGAAGCTGCTTAACCAGTTCATAGCCCCATGAACCTGTTCCCCCGGTAACGAGAATGACTTGATTATTGAACATTCGCCTTCCCTCCAAGCACGAATTTAACAACCTTCTGCGAGACTCGCTCTTCTAAATAGCCTTCGGGACAAGTCCATGATCGCTCCAGCCCGATCATCACTTCCACTGCGTCTGCGATTCTCTTCGAATCGAGTCCGGATACGACATTACTGCCGCAATCCACGGTCTCAGGACGTTCTGTCGTGCGCCGAATGGTAACTGTAGGCACCTGCATAATACAGCATTCTTCCTGCACGGTACCGCTATCTGTCAAGGCGCAGCGGGCGTGCCGCTCCAATTTGACGAAATCGAAAAATCCGAAGGGCTCATGAAATTCGACCAGCGGATTCATTTTAATTTTCAAATCGGTGGCAATACGGGACTTCGTACGGGGATGAATGCTGCAAATCAAGCGCTGGCCGTAAGCTTCGGCCACTTTGTTCAAGCCCTCCATAATTTCATGCAAATGTCCGGGATGATCCACATTCTCTGCACGGTGTGTTGTTACCAAAAAATACTGCCCAGGCTTCAGCTTAAGCCGATCGAGAATATCACTGCCCGCAATGAACGGCTCGTAATGATTCATCACCTCATAAATCGGATTGCCTGTCAGAATAATACGCCGACTCGGCACTCCCTCAGCTATGAGGTGCTGCTTGCTTTGAGGGGTGTATGGCATATTTATAGTAGAAATCGCATCAATCAGCTTACGATTCTTCTCCTCGGGCACCTCCAGATCATAACAACGGTTTCCGGCTTCCATATGGATGACCGGAACTCCCATCCGCTCTGCCAATATGGCGCACAGCGCACTATTGGTGTCTCCTAACAACAGAACCCGATCCGGCTGCTCCGATTTTAGAATCGTCTCCATTTGAGAGAACATCGCGGCCAACTGCTGCCCCAGGGAAGTATTTCGGTTCTGAAGAATATAATCCGGTTGTCTGAGACCAAGCTCTTGAAAAAAAATATCGCTGAGGCTTGAATTGAAATTTTGCCCTGTATGCACCAGCACATGCTTGTCGGCATAACGATCCAGCAGGGGAATAATCAAGCTGAGTCGAATGATTTCCGGACGTGTGCCGAGTATCGTCATAATTCTCACTATCTCATCTCCCTGTTGAAGTTCTCAGCCCTTTTCTTTGCTTCTTTCTCGTTCGGCTAGCCCGTTTTGGGCGACGTTGGGTTCTGCCTCTTCGCTTCGTTCGAGTCTTGCTTCCCTTCAGCCGGCGCCGCAGACTCCGCTTCCCTCGGCCAAGACGATATAATCTGGCCTTTTTGCCAAGCCGGCGAGCCTTTGGCCTCGGCTTGGATTTAGGCTGAGCCGTTGGCGGATCCGAATTCGAAATGTTACTGCTTGTTAGGCCGTTGATGCAGTTCACTACAGCCTGGAGATTAGCATCGTACGCATTTGGACCGAAGCAGGCTTCAATCTGGATTCGGTTGCTGCCGCCTACAGATTCCATCAGTCCAGGCTCCTCAAGGAGCAAGGATGCTTTGGCACAAAGCTCCTGATAATTCCCGAGGGCAACTAGAAACGGATCATTGCCCGTATATCTTAATATTTCATTCAAGCCTCCAGATGCGTAAGCAATGACGGGCTTACTGAGGATCATTGCCTCCATGGCCGTAAGGCCGAAGCCTTCATCCCGTACACTTGGAACTATAACGACATCCATTGCGTTGAAAGCAGCTTCGATATCAGATACATGATCGATAAATATAAAACGCTCGGCATAAGGAGAATCATTGACCTTTTGTCTAAGCCCTCGATAAAACAGCTTATTGATTTCGGTGCCTATCACCACAAACTTGGTATCCCTGTACTTTCCTGCTAGCTCTAGGGCCGCATTAATAAAATGGTCTGCCCCCTTCTCGGCGGTTAGATAGGACGATATATAGCCAATCAGCTTCTCCGCAGAGTCTACTTTCCACTCGTGTCTTTGCTGCTCCCGCATCTGCGGCCATAAATGCGGATTAAAATCATTCCAAGACCAGGAAGGGTACAGGAGGCTTAGTTTCCTGCCCGAGCACTCGCGTAAGGGAGCTGCTACCGATTCCGAAATGCAAATGACCCAATCGCTGTACCGGTCAATGATCTCAGCAGAGGTCATCAAATACTCGTTATTGGCGATGACTTCAGTAATATGCCAAATCACGGGTATAGCCATAGATTTCGCTGCCATTGCCGGAACAGCATGGACACTCGTATTGACCAGCACATAATCCGGCTGTTCTTCAGATAATAATCGCGTGGTTTCTTTGAACGAAGCGTCCTTTAGAAATGCCTCGGCTTGATGAGCAAGCCCTTCATCCGGTAAACACATCCCGTAAAGCAGTGGAATATTTTGGATAATTGTCCTTATGCCGCATTGGGCAGCCAGTTGGGATAACTCGCCCTCCTTAGGAACAACTATGGCGCATTGGTAGTAGCCCGATAGCTTCTTGGCCAGAAAGAGCAGCAGCTTCTCTGCTCCTGTTATATTTCTCTTGTTGCAAACGTGCGAGAATAATAACAGCTTCTTCATGTCTGACATAACGCTCTCTCCTCTTCAGGGTCAAATGGAGATCCTCACCTCCTCTTTCGGTAATCGAATGACAGACTAACCGAAGATCCGGCTTAGCATTTCGTGGAGACGATGGGAATACGTATGCTCCCGGTAGGTTCTCTCTAAGGCTCGAAGGGCAATTTCACGACGTTCCGTCTCATGGGTCAAATAGTAATTCACTTTTTCAAGCAGTTCATTTGGACTGCTGAAGGTTACAATCTCCTGTCCAGGAGTATAGAAATTACTCAGATCATCCCGTACATCGGCAATCTGCAATGTCGCACATGCGGATATTTCGAAGGTGCGGGGGTTCGGAGAAGCTGCCGTAAGGCCGATCGTATTGTTATTCACAGACGCATCATGAGGGGAACGATGCAAATTCAGTACGATTTTTGAGCCGCTATAAACTTCTGCCGTCTCGCCGGGCCCCATCCATTTTCCAATTTCAATTCGATCCGGGTAGGAGGCGTATTCAGGCAGCCGATCCCACCAAATTCCATTTATCATCAGGCCTTTATCAATAAGCCCGCCGATAATCGGCTGCAGGAATTGAACGCGATTCCAGTAGGCGGAGCCGATAAAGCTGATTTCCCGCCGAACAGGAGAACGGGTAAGCGTTGGACGATAATGCTGAACATAGGCTGCAAAAGGCAAATAATGCACATTTGCGCAGCCTGCAGAACGATAGAAATCCAGGCAATTGCGTTCCAGGGTAAAAACATAGTCATAATGCGGTGCAGTTCTGACGGTCATATCGGTATAGTAGGGATCATCCGTCAGCCAAATCGCGGTTCTTATTCCTTTTGCCCGTATCGCATCTACTTCTTCGACGGGCAGTTCCATTCCATCGAGTACAAGTACTAAATCGGCTGAAACATTCACTGCAAGCTCAGAAACCGGCTGCCCAGGCTCCGCTACGCTTACCCCAGTTGCCAGTGTGTGAAGCGTGGCTATGATCGCTTCATCAATAGGAGAATAAGGAAATCCCTTGCCCGAGGATACATAAAGTACATTCAACGGCCGGATTGGAAATGAGGTATGAGGAGCCTCCATAATTGCTTTCGCCCGCCCGCGTAAATACCCCTCGTCAAAGCCGTCCTTTAACCCGGCCTCCCTTCCTTTCCACCTTGAATCATAAACTTCTCCCTCCAAAGTATGAGGCACCGACTCGGATTCTGAATGAACGAACATACTGTCACTCCTTCTGAATAATTAATAAGAGCACTTAAAGGATTTTCACTTCGGCAAGCAAGCGTCCAATACGTTCATGAAACGTATGCTTCAAGCGAGTCGTCCATAGAGAACGCCAGGCCAACTGAAGACGCTCTTGATCATGCTCCAGGTAATAATCGATCTTCGTCTGTAGCTCTGCCGCATCAGTAAATGTCTCGATGTCATACCCTGGTTCATAATGCGCAGTTAAATCGCCACGGACATCCGTTATTTGCAGTGTTCCACAGCCTCCGATTTCGTAGGTTCTCGGATTGATTGAACCCCCTTGAATATCCATGCTATTTCGGTTATCCGATCCTGCCGTCGTAGGACGATGGAGATTAATGACGATTTTAGAACCGTTATAATAAGACACCGTCTCTTCTACCGGAATCCAGCCGCTGCGGACGAAGCGTGACAGCTGGTCATATTTCGTCAGGCGATCCCAGTGTCCACCTGCAATAAGCACCTTTTTGTCCTGCAGATACGTAGCCATTTGATCAAAGATCTCTGCCCGGTTCCAGAATGCATTGCCGATAAAGCAGATATCGTAGTGATATTCAGGCAGGGTCCGTACCGGACGAAATATTTGCGGATTTGCGGCAAGAGGGAGGTAATGAACATTCGGGCAGCCCATTCGCCGATAAAGCGCTACGCACTCCAGTTCATGCGTGAACACCTCGTCAAAGCACTGAGCAATACGTACCGTATCGTCTGTGAAATAAGGATCATCTACAAACCAGATGGCGGTATGAATCCCCCGCTCGCGAATAGCCAGAATCTGCTTCTCATGATCGGGCGGAAATACGTGCAGCCCGTTCATCACGAGTACCAGATCAGGTCGAGTGGCTACGGCCATGGTTAAAGCTGACTCTGGGTCTGCCACGATACATTCTGCTGTCAGTTCGCTCAACGCTTCCACCACCCCGCGATCGATCGCCTCAAAGCCTTGGGGGATATAAAGAACGCGGTAATTGCTTTTACTGGGGGATCTTTGTTTTGGAATCCGCTCAAGGACGGCCTGGCATCCTCCGAACCGGTAGCCTTCAAGGAACCCAGCCTGAAAAGTTTCGCTCGCATCCGACTTGTTCGTATTCTTCAAGGCATTCATCCTATCTATAGTGGAATTTCATAGGTCTGTATAAATATATGCGCGGAGGGCATGTGCATCATGGACGACTACCCGGAAGCTTCATAAATTGGCGAATGCCATGAAAGGACAACCGCCTGGCCTACTGCAAAAGCGGCAAACCAAAAGCGGGCTTCCGCACCGGTTAACCCGGGGCTGAAGCCCGCTGATTGCACTCAAACTCTATTTTTATAGGCTAATTTGTGACCATCTTCGAAGCCCTTCGAGAATCCCGAATTAAATCCCTCCTGGTAAGCTTCATCATAAGCTTGCTGATATAAAGCCGGATCATCTACAGGAACTCTTTGTGGAGGAACCTCATGTACAGGCTCGGGCGCCACTGGAAGGACATTCTCAGCCTGTTGTACCGGTGCTGGAAGGCGTTTTTTTCTTCTCCGTAATCGTCCATACCTGGTTCGATGGCCTGTTTTTCTGCCTAGAAGCCTGCGTCTTCGTCGAAGTGACAATTTACGTTTGCTGCCAGAGCCTGCTCTTCTTTTTTTAACTAGCTTTGATCGACGTTTCCGCCAAGGTTTGGTCGTTAACATTCATTATCCTCCCGTTCTCCTCGGGCTGCAATATTTGCTGGATAGCAGGAGTCCATAATCCAGGGCATTGAAGGAGTTCCATAATGTACTTGATGCAGCGTAATACCGCATACGGTTTGAGCTATGGCCTGCTGATACTTGGTTAATACTTGAATATTTTGTGCCAAATGACGAGCCGTCTCAGCCGAATGGTCTGACACATCCGCCAAGCTGTCCAGAATCCGTGCCATCGCCGTTTGACTCTTGGCGATCGAATCTATCAACCGCAGCTTAGATGCCTCGGCGGAGCCGATTCCCGTCATCATTTCTCCGAATCCTCCAAATCAAAGGAGCCGCTGAACAAGCCGTCAAACCCATCACCATCGCCAGAGCCCGATTCCTCTTCCTCCGATATGAGCACGGCTTTCAGATTGCTGCAGAATCCGTTCTGCAGCTTAGTTAGACCGTCTATCACTTCAACCAGCTGCTCATGGATATCAAGCGGTTCAGACAGCATTTTTTCATGGCTCTCGAAGCTCCCGCCGTGCACATGATTCAGTACCCAGTTGCGAACCTTTTCAGCTTCTACCGCCTTCGCTTCCAGAATCATAGAAACATTCCACTGAACCTTCGCTGCCGCCTCCAACACATTCAAAAAAGACTGTTCTCTGCTCATCGTATCATCCTCACTCGTATCAACCTATTCTTCATCCTGATCTTTTAATTCCTTGATCACGAGTCCTAAGTTTTCAGCCATGGCCTCCTCAAAATCAGCAATTGAATTCAAATAGGAGACAACGCTTTTATTAATGCGTCCCGTATTTTCGATCAACCCGTCCGTTCCGTCAAAGGCCGGTTCAGCATCAGGAATAGCATGAATAATTTGCGCTATACGAACCGCAACCTGCCGCTCAGCATCGATAATTCGCGCGATTTGCCCATGGGAGTGGGAGATATGAATGATCATATCCGTAATTTTTTGTTCCACCCGGATTCCTCCTACTTCACTCGATTATGCCGGGCACGACAGTATAACTGATAACCGCTCCCGGGTTCACCTGCTCCAGCATATGCGGAGGCCAGGTTCGTCGTTACTGATAACCAGGATTATAATTCTACCGATCTAAGTCTGGGAGGCGGCACAATCGGCGTGCCTTCCTCATACTGCTTCAATTCCTCTAACGTAATTAGCTCCGGCTCCATTGGCAGCCCCCAAAGCCTGCATGCGTAAACGGAGGCAATTTCACGCAATTGCCCCCGGTCAAGCTGATAACGTCTGCCATTTCCGGTATGCACGACCATTCCCTCCCGCAGGCGGGCTCCTCCGGAATAATTAAACCCGATATTCGAGGGCTGTATTCCCGTCGGTATTTGCAACAAATCGATAACCGACAGCCTGACCGTCTTATTAGGCACTGCTCCTGTAATTAACGACCCGGATAACGGATACTTCACGCCGTGCTCCAGCCAAAAACGCTTGCCGGAGCCTCCCTCCACCCAAATATGCGTAGGAAAAAAATCAACAGACCGTCTATTGCGCAATCCCCCGTCTTTTTCCTTCATCCGCTGAGAGAGCTCTGAGAAATTGCCCCACTTTTCACGAAAAAAGTGCTCGTTTTTATCGTTAACAGCAGCAAAGCCTTCTTCACCCAGGCTCTTCATCGTTACGCTTCCGATATGATGCACGAATGTATCGCCGGCAATCATCAGGCGCTTGCCCTGCAGCTGCAGCCGAAGGATCCAGTCGTCATCTTCGAAATTGCCGATCTCATAACCTTCATCGAAGTAGCCGACCTCTTCAAACACATGCCGATGAAATAAAAGACAAAAACCAACAAGGCGGTCGGTATACCGCCATTTCAAACTATCGCTCGCATTGTACTTCGCTGCGAACGCCTCCATCTCCGGCAGGCTGCTATAGGAAGTATTTATTTGCTGCTCTCCGCTAATATAGTTCGTAACCGGGCCGACCACTGCCGCTGAACTGCTGTTCAGGGCAATTAGCATTTGGCTCAGCCAGCGTTCAGTTACGAGGACATCATTATTTAACAGCACGATTGTGCGGCCTTTTGCCATCATTAATCCGGTATTAACTGCGCTGGCAAAACCTAAATTTTGCTGGTGGATTCCGACGCGAATCGCTCCTCTTCGCTTTTGCAGCGCCTTGCTGGTTCCATCCGTTGAACCGTCGTCCACAACGATAATCTCATAGGGGAGCTCCGTGTGAGCTTCAATGCTAGCAATGCATTGCAGCACTAAATTCTTTTGATTGTAAGTAGGAATAATGATACTCGTACCTTCAAAAGGAAGAGCAAAAGTCCGCCGTCCCTCCATTACTCCCTGTTCATATCCGGCTTGATATCCTTTCTCATACCTCTCTGCGGATTTTATCTTTGAACGCCTTACCGCTTCTGCCCGTTCCCTTTGCACTGCTTGGCGCAACGCTCTATGTCCATCTCTACTCATCCATTCACCCCCAAGCCAGGCAGTAAAAGAGATTCCCCGCTCTCCAGAAGATTCGCCAAATGCCCCGTATCAAACGATACTTTGCCGAGCTCTCTGGCAATGGCTGTACAAATCATAACAGCGGCAACGCCTGCCGCTACAAGGGCGAGATCAAAATCCATGTCCGAAATTTGTCCCATAATACGACGCACGTCATGCACCCCGTTAACCGGAGTAACGATTCCGACAACCTCCAAGCCGTGCCCGCTGAGCACATTCGATAATCCGGCGGCTTTATTCCCTATAAGAAGCAGCTTGCGGCCTCGAAGCATTTGATAGAGTAGACCTTGCTCGTGTAACGCATAATTCACCGTGGAGGAGGTCATTCTCAAATTGTAGTAGGGGATGCCCAACTGCTTCAGCACCGGGAATAGCAGCCCTTGGAAGGAGGGATGCCGTGATTCGGGAATTCCCACAATGCTCGCCTGGCGAAGGGAATCGGCTAATGCCTTGCGGGCCGCCCCATCAGGAAGAATTACCCCAGCGTAAGGCAAAAACGGCCCCATATGCCTGGCCTGCTCCGCGGAAATGACCATATCATGCGCCAAAGTGAGCAGTTCGCCGTCGCCAAGGCGAATGACCGATAATGGCAACCGCTGATCCAGGGCTTGAATGATTTCCGTATATACAGCGGCCGGGGGCAGGATAGGAATAAGCGAAGAAGCTGCTTGCCGAACCCCAAGAGCAATCACATCATCGAGGGTCATATCCGGCAGCACGGTATGGGGAGGGAGCTGCCGCGTCAGCTTGGCTTCTCCGCCTTCATAGTAGCCTTTGTTATAGCCCTCCTCATAGGCGATATTGTCGTCCCGTTCAGAGGAGGCCATATTCCCCGGGCAAGTCTCCGCCTCTTTTTCTATATCGTCTCTCACGTTCCGGCTCAAGTTATATTCGGGAAGAGACGCCGGAGTATTTTTGCGAAGCCGTCCCCTTGTTGAGCTTACACGTTCACGGAGCGGCGTTCGCCTGCCTGTCTTACCAAAGCGTTTTCTAGTCCTGGTCAAATCACGTTTGCGGCGTGTTGGACGTTTGTGGCGTTTGCCTTCCATGCAAGCTCCCTCCTTTCACTCGTCATGATCTTGATTCAACCTTAAGGAAGCACCCCTCTCATCTTTACCCCGGCTTCCAATAAGGATTCGAACGTTCCGGCATCCCCCCACCATAATTGGAGGATATCGTACTCCAGCTTCCCGTCCTTGGCATATAAATTGTTCACATCGGTAATTTCCAGCTCACCGCGGGCAGAGCGGTTTATCGTGTTAATGCGTTCGAAAACCGTATCATCATACATATATATTCCTGTCACCGAATAGCTGGATTGCGGCTTTTCCGGCTTCTCTTCTATAAAAGAAATCAGGTCAGGGCGATTCTTATCGAATACCGGAACCCCATACCTTCTCGGATCATCCACCGGCTTCAGCAGCACCCTAGCGCTTCCGTGAGTCTGCTTCGCAAAACTCTGCACATAAGGCGTTAGATCGTCCAGAAACAAATTGTCGCCCAGCAGCACAACGAATTTTTCACCCGGCACGATAAAGCTTTTAGCCAAATTTAACGCTTCGGCAATGCCCCCCGCGGTCTCTTGTACGCGATAGGTCAGGCTTACACCAAAGTTCTCCCCGCTTCCTAAATAATTCGTATACAATCCCGCGGACTGCTTGCCGATTACGAGGAGGACGTCTGTTATTCCTGCTTGCCGAAACCGTTCAATACCATAGCTAATCATCGGATAGCTCCCGACCGGGAGAAGATGCTTATTAACGATTCGAGTCAACGGATGAAGACGAGTTCCTGTCCCTCCCGCCAAAATTACACCTTTCATATGCTCCCCTCCCCTAAAGCTGATTTTTCCTGTTCACATATATATCCACGGATCAATCCCCCACTTATCGATAAATTGCCTGCGATTACGCTCTATAAGTGAATTCCAGCCGCCAGGATTTTCTGCCGCAAAGCTGGCGCTCCCCGCGTGATATACGAGCGTATCTCCGCTAATCAGCAGCCGAAATGCATGCTGACGTGCCCGGTAGCAATAATCATCGTCCTCGTAATGCCCAGGCGAATATCGCTCGTCGAGCGGCCCTATGATCTCCCACAGCCTTCGTTTAAATAAGAAGCATAGGCCGACAAGGCGTTGAACCTCCTGCCACTTTTCGGAATCGGCTTGATTATGCCGTTCAGCGATTTGCATAAATTCTTCCAGCGTTCCCCATTCAATGTCCTTTTGCTGGCGTCCGCTCGCATAATTCGTCAGCGGTCCGACAATGCCAACCTCATCCGCACTGTACAGGGCACGAAGCATGTTTGACAGCCAGCGCGGTGTGACGAGGACATCATTGTTCAGGAGCAGCAGCTGCTCGCCGGAGGCAATGGCCAACCCCCGGTTGCAGGCAGCCGGGAACCCTTCGTTTCTTGGCAGTGCCACAAGCGTGAGATCCGCTTGAATGCAGTATTCCTGCGTTCCGTCCGTAGATCCGTTGTCGACGACAATAATTTCATACGGTACTTCGGTATGCCGGTGAATCGACTCGATGCAAGAAGTTAATAAATGCAGACCGTTATGCGTTGGAATAATGATGCTCGTCAGCTTCGTTTCGTTCATCGGCGATTCCTCCTCCGCGCCAGTTCACTGCGTGGCAGCCTCGTCATTTTCAGCCTGCTCCCTTGCAAGCCCATCACCGCTTCCAGCGCTTCGATATGATCTCCAATGATGAGCTGAGCTACTTCATTGCCAGCACCGACGTTTCCGCTGCGTATCCTATTTTTCCTGACGACATCCACCGACTGCGGCGCCCGGATCGCAAGTCCCTGCACGATGGCCAGAGCCTGTGCTTTGGGAGGCACGATAAAGGATTGGGCTCCCAGGACTGAAATAGCCCGGCGGGATATGGCATGAGGAACTGCCGTCAGGGAGTTTGCCTTCAAGTCGGGCCGTCCAAGCATATGGTTCAGAAACATCTTGCTGCGAGTGACCGCGTCCTGCTTTGAAAATGGGGGCAGGTAAGGGGAGATATCATTCAGAGCAACATCTGTCCCTTTGTCAATCTCCAGCAGAAAAGAAACTAAATCCTCTGCAGCAAGCACGATATCGCCATCCGTGAACAACACGACATCTCCGGTAGCCAATGAAGCGCCGATTCCACGGGAAACATCATGTCCCAGCCGCTTGGGATAACTAATTACAGTTACACGTTCATTCCTTTCTATGGATTGAAAGCTGCTATCTTTGCAACCATTTAATATGACAATAATTTCCCGAATGGGCAGCCGGCATAATTCCGAAATGACGGCAGCAACCGTCTTCTCCTCATTGCTGGCAGAGACGACCGCGGTTACCGTTCCCCGGATCGGCAGTGGAATTCCCAGCATCGGCTGCTTGGCAATCATGTTGTAGCCATGGCGGTAAGCCATGGAAATGGATAGGATACTGCGCCAAGACAGCTTTGTATCTAGGGCCTCCCTGAACCACTCCCAGTAAGAGGATTGCAAATGCTCATACGAAAGGGAGCATTCCGCATGCCGAAAGGCAGCTAGATAACCTGCCTCACTGGCTCGATGCTCAAGCTCTCCCAATTTAGCTTTGCCTTGCATTTCAGTCTTTCCTGATTTCCGCAATCGCAGAGAGTGCTTATAGCGGCTGCGGGCGTGAGCTGTGACCGCAGATCGTTGTTGTCTCATCGGCTTCCCCGGCTTTTTCCTTGGCATGCCCCTCACCTCACCTTGTCTCGTTGGCGCCCGAGATCACCGTATCCCCCGCGCGACCCTCGTTCAAGAATGAGCCGATGTACGGCTTCCAAATGATCTCCTGCGATCAGGCTGGTCAGCGGGTCTTCCCTCTTGCCCCTGTATTTAGTCGGATTTATCCTTCCTACCTGTACAGAATGAACTGCCTGCACTTTAAACCCCCGAAGCACAGCTATTGTTAATGCTAATGGCGGAACTTCAAGCGTCCTATAACCGAGGGCTTCGATTACAACGCGGCTCATGGCATGTGGAACAGCCGTCAGGGATGCCCCTTTCAAATCGGAACGGCCCAGCAACGCATTCAGGGAATGTTTGGCCAGAACGACCGGATGAACCTCCCGTCCTCCCGTAGGCCCCAAATAATCATTGAGAGCCACATCCACTCCCTCTTTTACCGCCTTGACAAAGGGGCGAAGCTCTACGGCTGGAATGACCATATCGGCGTCAATAAACAACAATATTTGCCCTCTTGCAGCTTCTGCGCCGATTCGCCGTCCTACGTCGTGTCCAAGCGGCTCGGCAGCCGTGATGAGGCGGGCTCCCCGCTTTTTCGCTATGGCTGGCGTCCCATCCGTTGATCCGTTAGCCACGACGATGGTTTCGCTTTGGGGATGAACCCTGCTAGCTTCATAGAGAACGCCCGTTAGTGTAGCTTTTTCGTTCATCGCTGGAATAATAATAGACACTACTGGGTTGGGATGATTGTTCACGCGCCAGTCCGGCCGTTTGTAATTTCTATTCTGCCGTGCAGCGCGGCCAACCAGCCTGCGCTTTCTGAGCATAATGTCACCTCCCAGTTCCAACTGCAGCAAAGTAGAACCAATAGGGCTTTTTGTACTACCTCATACAGTGTATGTTGGTCCAGGGGCGTTGCAACGGCAAACGTACAGACCCTTTCCTTTTATAAATCAAGCTCAGCTCTAAAGAAAAAGACTATTCTCGCGAATGAGCGATCCACCCGCGAAAATAGTCTCTTTATCTATTCGTTTGCTATATTTTTGCATCCTGGCCTTTCATCAAATGAACCCAGCGTGCCGCCGTATGCTGCCAACGAAACCTGCGGCGGGCCAATTCCCGTCCCGCCTGCCCCATCTTTTTGCGCTGCGCTTCGCTTCCGAGTATGGCTACAATTCCCTTGGCCAGATCCTTGGGCAACGAGGCCTGGGGCAGCAGCAATCCGGACTCTCCGTCGATGACCACTTCGGGTATGCCTCCG
This sequence comes from Paenibacillus lentus, assembly GCF_042714055.1. Lineage (GTDB taxonomy): Bacteria > Bacillota > Bacilli > Paenibacillales > Paenibacillaceae > Fontibacillus > Fontibacillus lentus_A. The sequence goes on along the minus strand of NZ_JBHGVC010000012.1, from coordinate 103,027 downwards.
ACCTGGCTGGCTACAACGGGTACCGCCGATGCCATCGCCTCTACGTTTACCAGGCCGAAGGCCTCTTCTTCCCCGGAAGGAACGACTACAAGATCCGCCAGGTTATACCAATCAGCTATGTTCGGATAAGGGACATAAGGAAGAAATGCCACCCTATCTTTAAAGGGCTCAGCCATCCTTTTCAAGCGCCGGACGTATTGGCTTTCCCGGTTTACCCCGTAATACGCACTGCCGACGATGACCAGCATCGCTTCCTTCTCCTGTTTCAATATAACCGGAAGGGCGTTCAGCAAATGATGAACTCCCTTGGAAGGAAGCAAGCGCCCGATGAACATGACAATTTTCCGGCGGCTCCACCCTAAGTTGGCAAGTCTAGCCTGCCGCAAATATTCCCCCGGAGAGGTCCAACGGGGAGTGAAATCCTCCAGACTTACCCCTAATGGATTAACCGAAATTGGAGTCCGGATCGATGGAAAGCGCCGCTGGAGCTCTTTTTTCAAATACTGGCTATTAACTATAATCCGATCCACGCCATCCAATATATAACGCATCCGCGTCGCTGGCTGGTAGGAGACTGCAAAGAATGTGGTGGAGTGGAGGGTCAGGAACACCTTGGCCATCGGGAGCCTGCTCTTCAATTGAAAAGCAAGCAGAGGGCGATTATGAACATCTATCATGTCAGGATGCCACTTCTTTAAATGACGCAATAGCGAGATTAAGTATTGCTTGCCTCCAGGCATGCGAAAGCATGGGATAGAGGCAAGCTGCCCCAGAGCGGGAACCTGACCGTCCGATAGACCGAATATCCGAATTTCCAATTCATCCGCAGCCAGAGGAGCCACCTTCTCAATGACGCGCTCGACGGAGCTGCTATGTCCCGAAGGAATCACGAAGGTTCCCGGAGTAATGACCGCCACTTTTTGTCTGCTCATGTGCCCCGCCTCCTCTCACCAAAATAAACCCGTATTCTAAAATATGCACTGTCTTCCGCCGAGGTTAATTTTCAATGAAAAGTATGCCCCGTGACTGGCTACCATGACCAAAACAGGCTGTTGAAGCAGAGCAGTCGTCCACGCCTTTCAGGTGCTTCCACATAAATTGAACCAAGAGACGGACATACAAAGGAGGAAAATCCATGGGGCAAGACCGTGTCGGTATTCTGCTTAACTCCAGCATGTACCGGGGAATTCCCCAACGCAAAACCGGCCAGGAATCGATATCCAACTATGAAGAAGCGGCACGGGCTAACGGATTCATTCCTTGCTTTCTAAGAATAGGAGATATGGATACCGAAAGAAATCGTAGTATTGCCTACGTGAAAAGCGGCTATGATTACGTTAGAATGACAATTCCTACGCCGAAGGTCATTCACAATCGCGCTCTATATAGAGACTCATCCGTCCACCGTAAGCTTCGCAGCCTCGCAACCCAAGGCATTTACATTTTTAATGCCAACAACCGCTATGGGAAAAACATTATCCATCGCCTCTTGCAGGATGATCCTCAATTACGCGATTACCTTCCGGATACGGCCGAGGCTACCCCCGAATCACTGCACAACATGATGTTGAAATATGAGGACTTAATTTTAAAGCCTGTACGCGGATCGGTGGGGCACGGAATCATGAGATTGCAGCGGGATCACCTGGGTTGGAAGTTAACGCATCCTGCCAAGGCAAGGAGAGGCTGGATCACCGATAGAATCGGCCGGGATAGCTTGCCCGCTTGGCTTCACCGCCAATTTATTCAAACCCCTTATCTTGTGCAGGAGCGCATTCCGCTTGCTGAATATGAATCACGGCCCCTGGATCTGCGGGTTACCGTTCAGCGCGGTGCATTGGGCACATGGGGGATCACCGGAATGTTCATTAAAATTGCTCCGCAAAGCAGCTTTCTCTCCAACATTAGCAAAGGCGGCTGTCCTTATCCCGTTCAGCTGCTAACCCAATGCATACCTGCAAGGCTCGTGCCGACTGCCCTTTACCACGTAGAAATGCTTTCCCTCTCCATAGCCCGATATTTATCATCACGCCTGCCTCTGCTCGCCGATCTCGGAATAGACATCGGGTTGACGCTGGATGGGCAGCCCTACTTCATTGAATGCAATGGCAGAGATCAACGTTACGGATTTCGAAAAGCCGGGTTGACGGATATATGGAAGGAAACGTATCAACGACCGATGGACTTTGCTAGATATTTATATGACCACAATCAGTCTGAGATGATTGAAAGCTTGAGTAAAACGAGGTGATCGTTGTTCTTGTATTCGACTAGCCGTGGGGCGGCGCAAAAAATAGAAGTCCAAACCCGCCTGAGGCGAATCTGGACTTCTATCTTTTCTTTCTTGCTAATATCGTACATCTGCAATGCCAAACAACGGATACAGCTGCGACAAGCTGTAAGCTGCCGCCAAAGCCAAGGCCAGCAATAAAAGCACTCCTAAATCATATAGCGTAAATACGGATTTATAATAATATGTTCTCCGGCGGCTATTATGGAATGCCTTAGATTCCATCGCGACCGCTACGCGATGAGCGCGGCGAATGCTTTGGGACAGCAGGGGCACCGCATACAGCTTCGCTTGTTCAATCCAGCCGCGCATGCCCCGGGCATGCCGAACGCCCCTAATTTCAAGCGCATTGCGCCGAATTTGGAACTCTTCCCAAACCATTGGCAGCAGCCGTACGGAGGCCATAAAGCTATAAGCATATTTTGGAGCCAGCCGCACCTTCTGCATGAGGGCATAGAACAGGGCCACCGAGGAGGTCGTCAGCACGTACAGCAGCCCCTCTGCCGCAAATGTGACCGACTTAAAGCCGATGTGAATCCCCCGATAAAAGCTCTCTTCGGAAATGCGAATGATCCCCCACTTCCACCAGAGCGTATCCCCTTTGCCGAACAAAATCATCGTAATGGACGAAGATACGAAAACAAGCAACAACGGGAGAATCAGCAGCATGATTTTCCACGGAGGATGTCCACTCATCAAGAATAGGACAAGGAAGACGGCGATTGCCTGATAAACGATAAAATCCAAGCTATGCGTAAACAAGGTCAGCAGAAACAGCAGCAAAATCATGCCCAGCTTGGCGGCAGGATTAGCCCGATGCAACCAGGTTAATCTAGTCGGCGTAAGAAATTGTCTCATCGGTCTCCCTCTTCCTGCGAGGCCAGTACGTTTCTGTTCCTCAACTGCTTCATCTCATCTCCACGCTCTGTCAGCTGTTGGGAAACGATTCTTCCTTCCCTTACCTCCCAGCGCTTAGTGGCAATAATCTCCGCAATCTTCTCCTCATGCGTAACCATGATGACCGCCGTCCCCTGACGGCGCAGTTCCTCGCATACTTGTAAAATAGCAAAAGTATTTACGGCATCCTGTCCGAAGGTCGGTTCGTCCAGAAGCAGTATGGGCTTGTTCAACACTGCAGCGCCCGCCACGCTTAATCTCCGCTTTTGTCCCAGGGAAAGCTGGTAGGGGTGGCGGTGACCCAAGCCCTCCAGACCGAAGGTAAGTAAAGCCTCGCTTACTTGCTTCGATATATCCTCCTCATCCATCCCTTCCTGCCGCAAGGAAAAGGCGATTTCCTCCGCAACCTGTTCAGCTACGAATTGGAATTCAGGATTCTGAAATACAAAGCTGATATAAGAGGCCGCCTGTTTTACCTGATTTTGACGTTTTCTCCACCGCCTTCGTCCTGGAGATTTCCCTGTCTGACCGAATTGCTCGCCATCCAAGGGCCGTCCCTTCAGCAAATAGGTTCCCTCCGAGCTGAGCAAGCCCATCAGGCTTAGCAGCAGGGAGCTCTTGCCTGCGCCATTCGGCCCGGTCACCGCAATGAAATCCCCCGGAGCAATACTGGCCTCCTCCACCTCAATAACCGGTTTGCCGTATCTCAGCCCCCGGAATTGAGCCAACTCCAGCAGCTTCTCCGCTGGCTCAGGCAAGGGCCGTTCCGCTAGAACAGGTTCTAGGAGCGCTTCCCCTTCCGGAGAAGTAAAATAATGCTCCCATACGCCGGGATACCAAATTCCGAATTCCTTAAGCTCGGATTGATAGGTGCCGAACACCTCTTCCGGCGTTCCTTGGCCAAGCAATTGTCCTTCCGGGCCAAACAGAATGACCCGGTCGACAAAGCCGGCAATTTCCTCGATCCGGTGCTCTACAATAATGAGCGTCCGATCTGGCGATATCTTCTTCACCGTATCCCAAATCTGTTCCCGTCCTTCCGGATCGAGCAGCGCGGAAGGCTCGTCAAGAAACAGCACCTGTGGATCAGAGAGCAGGACGGAGGCCAGCGCCAGCCGCTGCTTCATGCCTTGGGACAAGGAGTCGATCTGTACATGCAGCTCCGGCAGACGAAGTCCGACCGCGCGGAGCACCTCCTCCATCCTTCCGTGCATTTCACTTTGGGGAACCGCTAAATTTTCAAGAACGAATGCCAATTCCTCATCCACATAGGGCATGCAAAATTGGGTGTCCGGATCCTGAAATACGAATCCCCAGGATGCAGGCTGAATTTGTTCCTGACAGCGCATCGGCACCTCGACAAGTGAAGGGATAATGCCCGAAAGCACTTGCAGCAGCGTTGATTTCCCACTTCCGCTGGGGCCAAGCAGCAACACCTTCTCGCCCTGCCGTACATGAATAGTAAAATCTTTAAAGACAAAACGGTCTTCCCCCGGAAATTTAAGCCGCAGCTCGGTTACGCCCGCTGCTATGGCCGCTGCCTGGTTCTGTTGGTCGCTTGCTGCGGCCTCATGTGTCAGTATAGGTATCATTGCCTAATCGTCCAGCGCCGCATAATCTTTATCTTCCACAGGACGAAGAAGATTAGTTACCCCCGTTGCCTCTACCGCTTTAACTATGGCAAACGCCAAGTATCCGCAAATGAGAGCCGAGCTGACCGCGCGCATCCCGTATTTGGCTAAAAGCAGCCAGGTCGGATAATCCTGGATGTAGCCGTAGTAAATGTCCGGAATCAATGATCCGATCGCCGCAGCTATTCCGGCCAAAGCCGCCACGGATGCCGAGTAGTTTTTGTACCGGAACGCTGCGAAGACCAGCTCAGCCCCGAGGCCTTGAAGCACGCTATACATGACGAGCTGTATTCCCCACTCGCTGCCGAACAATATCGATACATGCGCTGCGGCGATTTCGGCGATTAACGCCACGCCAGGCTTGCGAATCAACAAATATACAAGCGTAGAAGCCATAAACCACATACCATAGACGAGCTCATCCGCCTGCGGGAAAAACGAAAATAAATTATAAACAGCGCTCCAGAAATAATAAATTACTCCCAGAACGAGCGACACCAGGATCGTTACGAGCAGATCGCTCAGCTTCAATCCTCGTCCACCTCTTTTTTGTACTGCCTCTTGCATTACGGTCATCCCCTTCTTCTTGCTTCTTAGATTAGTATGGCTAAAAAATAAAAAAACCGACTGGATATGCTCAGGCGGCTGTAAGAGTTCATAGGCACATGAAAACCTTGAACGACGGATTATCTACGCTGGCATTATCCAGATCAGATTAACGGTCAACAGCGGTTTATGCTGTAATCTCAGCCTGATTCATCTCAAGCTCCCGTATCACTATGCGATTGACTTAACCATACAACAAGAGCTGCTATACTAGCAAGCATAATTTAATTATTACAGCTTCGTTGTTGATTTAGTTTATATTATATGTCAATATAATCGGAAATGGAAAACGGCAGCATACTTGTTCAGCACAGTAATTTAGGGGGAACAAATTTGACCGCAAAATGGATGAAATGGATGACTGAGCTTACCTCCCGGAAATGGATCTCCCGGCTGATGGGACGGTTTTCTCATTCGGAAGCAAGCCGACTCCTTATACCTGCCTTCGCTAAATCCTATGGCATTCCGCTGCATGAGGCGGAGAAGGACATTAAAGAATACAGGACGCTGAACGAATTCTTTACGCGCAAGCTGAAGCCGGATATGCGTCCGATTCACGCCCTGCCGGAAGGATTGATCAGTCCCGTCGATGCGTTAATTACGGCCATGGGGGAAATTCAATCGGGAACCATTCTTAACGTCAAAGGCCAGGATTACTCGCTGGAGGAACTGCTCAATCACTCCCCGCGCATTGAAACATATAACCAGGGCTACTTCTTCGTGCTTTATCTTAGTCCGACGGACTATCACCGCATTCATGCCCCCGTAACGGGACGCAAGCTGGAAAGCGAGCATATTAAGGGAAAGGTCTATCCGGTCAATGACTTTGGAATGAGGCATATGCGAACCGTACTCAGCCGAAACGAGCGGCTTATCACTTATATTTCCCATGATCTCGGCGAAGTTGCCGTCGTTAAAGTGGGCGCCATGAATGTTAGCAGCATTAAATATACAGATGCCAAGGCAAATCAATGGAACCGCGGTGATGATTTGGCTTATTTCGAATTCGGCTCGACGGTCGTCCTGCTCATCGAAAACGGCACATTCGAGCCGCTTCCTGAGCTCGCTGAGGGCTGCAAGGTTAAAATGGGCGAGCCTTTGGGGAGATTCTACTCCGCGAATAAGACCAAACGTGGCAATGGGCCTCATCTTGGATAGCGATAGAGGTGAAAGCAGGCCGTTCCCTAATACTGGGGACGGCCTGCTTCTCTTAAGGCATTAATTTATACAAACTGTGTTGAATGCGTTTCAAAGTGTATCTAAATGTATTTCATACACTTAGTTTGTTGACATTTGCCATGTCAGGGACAACTAACTGTAAGACGGCATAAACTTTCACTTAATAGGTGTCCACTTTCTTGACAGAAGTCCATACCTACATTTAGTTTCGGACTATTACGACGATTTGATCCGAATAGAGCAAACTAACTGCATAACTTCTATTTAGCACAGGCATATTTTATAAAAGAAGCTTAACTAACAGCATAAAATACATCTAGTATTCGAATTCACTTAAAAATCAGGCTAACTGGATTGAATCCATCTTCTAATGTACGCATTAGTTCACCACGATCGTACCGATTTCGGATTGGAGCGTGATCTCTCCCCCGCCTCCATTAATTTCACTGGTTCCTTCCGGGGCGCCGCTAATTCCCCCTACCTCGGTTTTGGTTACGAGGGTGCACTGTACAGAATCGTCCAGTGCTACATTGATATTGCCAACCTCTGTCTTGACGTTGAGCTGACTTTCCTCGTTCATTTCCGCAATATGCATTTCAACGCTGCCCGTGGACGTTTTTATCGACGATTTCCCTGTAATGACCGCGTTATCCATTCGAATCGATCCAACTTCGCTGCTCAGGCTATAGCTTCCTTTCAGGTCGACAAGCTCAACGACACCGACATCATTATGAATATCGTAGCTGTCGATCGTAGCCGGCACTTCAATAACATAATCGATCATGAAATCAGAAATCCCGTATTTCTTCTCGGCCCAAGCCCATAGGCTTGTATTTGGCTCCCCCTTTGGATGCGTTGCGATCGCCAATTGATCACCCTTCTCGGTCACCGACACCTCTGCTTGATCCAAAATGCGCTGCCTGCTCTCCAGCTTGGTCGACTTACCGAACCAAACGGTAGTGTTGATACGTATTTCTTCCCCGTCGTAGGCACTGATTTTAATATTTCCTACCGAATGATCGAGACTAAGCGTCGTAGCCTTGCCCACTTGCCGGCTCGTCGAAATATCCCGGGACAATCCTGCTTCCTTGCTTCTTTGCCCCCATTCTTCGGCCACATTGATTACCGACTGCTCCAGCGAGCCTACCGCTTGGCCAATCGCTTCATCGGATTTCTCCTTCATGCTTGTACAGCCCGCCAGCATGATCAGCGATACCGCCGCGGCAGTCAATGTTATGGAATTCAATCTGCCCTTGCCTCTAGTTCTGTTTCTGCTTCTGCTTCTATTCATACTCCCGCTCCTATTCATGACCCTTGCCTCCCCTATCTTCTTCCGTATCTTCTTCCGAATGCAATGCAGTATATTACAGTTACAATTGTTATGTAAGTACCAAGCAACGTTTCATTTGTGTACTCCTTTATTGTATCTGATTATTTTCGCAGCTCCACGGGCTAGAGACTGGAGTTATCCTCGACCTGAGCCTAGGAAAGGAAGCTCCTTTCCTAATCGCTTTAAGCTTTGGCGGAATAAAGAAGCCAAGAAGCCGGCATCCGAATCGATGCCAGCTTCTTAAGTAAAGCTATATTATGTTACTTAGACAATAATTGATATACAATTTGCGCTGCTTCGGCCCGGGTTAAATAAGCTGTTGGGGCAAACTCATCGGCTCCTCTTCCATCGATCAACCCGAGAGAATAGGCCGAGTTTACAGAAGCCGCGGCCCAATCCGATATTTGAACTGCATCTGCGAAGGTGTGCGAAGCTTCCTGCACGGCTGCTGCTCCTCCTTGAAATGCGTAAGCCTTCATTAGCATTATCGCCATCTCCTGCCTAGTAACCGGCGTGCTCGGAGCAAATGTCCCCTCATTTCGTCCCTGCACGAGTCCGGCTTTATAAGCTCCCGACAATGAACTGAAATACCATGCGTCCGGGGATACATCGGCGAACGAATCCATCTCCCCTGGCTCAAGCTTCAACGCGCGTGCCAGCATCGCTACAAGCTCCGCACGGCTGACGGCAGTGCCCGGCTCATAGGAACCGTTTGGCGTTCCTACAACAATCTGCCTTGATGCCAGTCCAGAGATCGCATCATAAGCCCAGTATGTTTCTGGGACATCCGCAAACCGTTTCGTGAATTCCAGAACCGCATATTGGCTGAAGTGGTTGACTGTTGCGCTGATTTCTCCGTTAGTCCATTTGCCTCCTACGTACTCCGGTTTGCCTTCATCAGAAATATAGAAGATGCCCGTGTGCTTGATATGGTTTACTGCATCCTGCTTAATCCGTACTGTAATCGGAGATGAGAAGCTCGTTAGTTCCTTATTCATACCATCGCTTCTCACCACGACGAGCTTCAAATTATAGGCCTGCCCCAAAACTCTGATTGAAGTAAATTCATCTCGAATGGCTCCCAGCTTCAGAGCAGCCTCCACGTTTTCTTGATCCACCGCGGTAAGCTGCAGCTCAACCGCATAGCCGGAGGAAACTCCCCCGCTCCTGATAATCTGCTGCAGAACATCCGCCGGAATCACCAGCGACAATCTGCCGTTTGTCACTTCTAACTGACGCTTGCCCAGAAAGGCAATAGATTCTTCCGTCAAAATAATCTTGCTCACCTTCGACGCTACTGTCACCCGTCCAATCCCTGTTTCACTGATCTGGATTTGCTCAGGCGAAATTGTTGCTTGCTCTGGATCAGCATCGGTTTTTATCGGTTCAGTATTGCTTGCTCCTGGACTTGAAATAGAGGTTGTTCCCCCACCGGCTGCAGGTGCTGTAGGAGTTGTAGGTGGCATCGGCGTGGGTGGCGTTATAGGCTCTGCTGCTGTCATAACAAGCTCGACGTCGTCGAAATATCCCCAAGTTCCAGCCGGTGCTTCAACCTCAAATCCAATCGTTAACCTTCCATCCTTTACTTCAATGTCTTCCACGACATACTGCACCCAATTATTCCATCCGTTATTAACCATATCCTTGCTATGGATGACCCCTGCGCCATCCTCGGCAAACAGCTTCAGCCCCGTATCCCCGCCTCCTCCAGAAGCCCAGGCTTTAAGCGCATAGGTTCCATTTGGCAGGTTAGTGATGCTTTGCGTCAATTGAAAGGCGTATGGCTCACCGTACCAATAATTAAAGGCATGGCTTCCAGAATGGGCATTGCCGGCATTGTTATCAATCTTGCCCGCCGCACTCGTACCAGTCAGTGTCCAATCGCTCAGGTCACCGCTCTCGAAGCCAGCGTTTGTGACCATGTTCTCCTGTTCCAGTACTGTAATTTCTAGCTTGGCCTTTTGCTCCATGCCTGATATCTTGCCATAGACCGTAAATGTTCCCGGCGTTTGCAGCTGCTCTTTTGTTATAGAATCCCAAGTTACGGACGTCGATAAAATCGACCCTTCGTTGTACAGCACCTTCACCGTTGCCGGCAGCACAGGGACGATCCCTTTGGCGACCGTCATTTTGTCGGCAGGATAGACCAGAATCGGAAGCACTTCACTTATGCTTCCCGGCATAAATCGAAACACATTCAGCGATTCTAAGGCATTGCCATTATAATCAAACATCGCTTGATTCTCCCACGCATTGCCCTCTCCCGATTTCCAGCCTACCCCGGGAAGCCAGGCCGGCTCCCAATAAAAAACGCCGAGCCCCTGATGATTTCTGACGCTGGCCACGGTGTTGAATACCGTTTCAATTACTAGCTTCTGATTGTCCACCGAAGCCGGAAACCCGGCGATGTCCGTCTCGCTCTCGTTCACGATATTTCCATGATCATCCCCATTTTCGTAGGTGTACGCATAAGCGGTCTCTACGACAACAACCTGCTTGCCATATCTTGATGCCAAATCATTCAAATTGCTCTTCAAATCCTGGAAAGTCCCATGCCAATACGGATAATAAGACAGGCCTATGATATCGTAATCCACGCCGCGTGCTTTGATCTGATCAAAGAAGCTGCGGAACTTGCCGTTGCTTCCCCCCTCAGCGAGATGAATCATAATTTGGGCTTGATGGCTGGCCGGCGTCGTGTCGCGAACCGCCTGAATCCCTTGCTTCAGCAGCTCGGCCAAATTATTGAAATTGCTGGTCGATCCGTCCGGAAGCAGCATCCCGCTATTAATCTCATTTCCGACCTGCACCATATCCGGATATGCGTTCACGGCCTTAAGCTCCGACAATACTTCCGAAGTATAGTCGTAAACCGCCTGCTTCAATTCCGGAAAGCTAAGCCCTTGCCAGGAAGCCGGCTTTACCTGCTGCCCCGGATCGGCCCAGAAATCGGAATAATGGAAGTCTACGAGCAGCTTCATGCCCGCAGCCTTAACCCGCTGCGCCATCGCGATCGTGTGGATCTTGTCATTATAGCCGTCCGCTTGCACAGGGTCATTCCAAACCCGCAAACGAACGTAGTTTACGCCGTGATTCTTTAAAATCTCCAGCAGATCCTTCTCCACTCCGCCTTCGTAATACTTGACTCCAGCATCCTCCAATGCCTGCAGCGTAGAGATATCTACGCCTTTGATGAATTCGTTTGGATGAAACGGTTCCTCGTCCCCCGTAATTTTTACCAGCTCGACATCGTCAAAATATCCCCAATAATTAGCCGGAGCAGCCACATCGAATCCTATCGTCATTTCCCCTCCGACTACCTCGATGTCCTGGACGATGTACTCCCGCCAGTTGTTCCATCCCGCATTGACTATCGCCACGCTTTGAACGAAAGGATTACCGCTGCCGTCATTCGTCTTGGCAAACAACTTCAAGTCCGCAGCATCCAATTCTCCGGAAGCCCACGCTCTCAGTTCATAACGGCCGTCCTCAAGACCGTTAATCGTCTGCGACAATTGAAGCTCATAGCCGCGATCATCAAACCAATAATTAAAAGCATGGCTTCCGCTATGAGCATCATTGGCGCTGTTCTTTACCAAAGCTGCATAAGTCGCCCCAGTCACCGTCCAGCCCGTCAGGTCGCCGCTTTCAAATCCCGGGTTCTCTAACGGGATGTCCATGGATGCCGCACTCGAACTCGCATTCGTACTCGCCCCTGCTCCCGCTGCTGCAATTGACCTCGTGCCATGGCTGAACTGAACACCTGAAAACGCCAATAAAGCAATCAAAAAAATGATGAACGGCCTTTGAACCCTCTGCATTGTTCTCATATCCTGCTTTCCTCCCCATATTGTAGTTGCATGGAAATGAAACGATCTTTTTGAATAACACCCCAATGATCGTCTCTCTGCATCTATTGTAGTAGGAAAGAATTAGGCCGAGGATTCAGCGCGCCAACAAAATATAATACTATTTCTACGATCTGCACATTTTCACTATGATTATGCCGTTGTCCAGAACTCCGCTGAAATTCAAAGTTTATATTTAAAAAAGCAGCCGACTCATTGAGCCGCTGCTTCTATTGAAATACTATATTTAGCTAAATTCAGCTTTTAGCACCAGTAGTTAAAACCAATAATCTCCATCGTTATCGGATGGTCTGTTGCGACGTATACGATTTCGAAATATGTTGCTGCCAGCCGCTACGCACTGACGGCTGCGAATCCGCCGTCTTTGTCCCATTACATGTCACCTCCTCTAAGACGCAAATATAAAAACACTTACCCTTATCGAAGGCGTTTGAAACACCCCTTTTTAAAAAAATTTAGCCTATCTGATCTCCGAAGGACTCTTTCCGGTATGCTGCTTAAACTGGCGGCTAAAGAAAAATATATCCTTATATCCTAGCGCGTCAGCTACCTCGGTCACGTTCATCCCCGCATGCAGAAGCAAATGCTGGGCTCGATTGATTCTTGATTTAATGATGTAAGCCTGCACCGGCATGCCGATCAACTCTTTGAATTTAATGGAAAAATAACGCGGTGAAAGTCCCGCCCGTGCCGCTAAGCTGTCCACCTTGTGCGGCAGGCCGGGGTGCTGCACGACGTAATTAGCTACCTCCAAAATAATTTCCGCAAGCTGATTGCTGACCTTTTTTTCCACCGGAACATAGCGCTCCTCGCGGAGCAAGTGAATAAGCAGCTGCTTCAGGATCAGCCGGGCCTCTTCCTCGAAGGCGTATGCCTTGATTAAAAAAAGACGCACATAGCGGGACAGCATGTACTCAAAGTCAAGCGTATCCTCCAGCATGCGATAAGAGCCCGGCACCTCGTTAACGGGTTCATCCAGGTCAAAGTGAATATAGGTCAGCACGAGCGGACGCTGCGGGTTATGGGTGGCGCTTGTATGGTCGCCGCGGCGGAACAGGAAACAGCTTCCTTTAGCGACAGGTATAGGCTTATCATTCAAGGTAACCGTGCCTTCCCCGCTCCATACATAGAATAAATCGTAATTGTCCAACGGCTTATCCCGCTTATGCCACTTCCAGCCTGGCTCGCACACGATTTTCGCAAAAGCAGGCTTCAATATGAACGAGGACGGTGAAACGTGGAGCATGTCCTTTTCCCCCTTGAATCAAAGTATCCCTACTGATCATTCCTATTTATATTATATCGCCTACTTGCGTCCGCTTAAAACAACTTTCCACACATCCGCCATTCGCCGGATTCCCTCCATAATTTGTGCATGCTCCAGATGGGCGAAGCAAAAGCAAGCCGCCGGCGCCCCGGTTGATAAATGATAGACTGAAGCATCCCTAAATTGTACCCCTCTCGCGAGCGCCGCCTCGCGGAAAATCGCATAATCCTCCGCAGAACCGCGCCAGCGCGCGTAAACATGCAGGCCCGCATCGGATGGCTGAAGCTCAAACAGCTCCCCAGCCTGCTCCTGCATTGAGGCGCGGAACCAATCATGCTTGTCCCCATAGTACCTGCGCATTCTCCGCAGATGACGGGCATACTCACCGCGCCGCATAAAGCGGGCCAGCGCGCGCTGCTCCAGCCTCGCTGGCGACACGGGCTCGTATAGCGCCTTGGCCCGAGCCGCGGGTTCGACGAGGCTTTGCGGCAGCACAGCGTAGCCAATGCGAAGCCCTGCGAACATCGTCTTGGAGAAGGAGCCGACATAAACGACGCGTTCCTCGCGGTCGAGTGCCTTCAGCGGCTCCAGCGGGCGGCCGGCAAAGCGGAACTCGCTGTCATAATCATCTTCGATGATGACTGCGTTCCGTCGCGCCGCCCACGCGAGCAGTTCCCGGCGCCGCGCCGGGGACAGCACTGCGCCGGTCGGGTACTGCCGACCCGGCGTCACGAACAGCAGCCGCGCGTCCCAGTCGCGCGGCACGATGCCGTTGCCGTCGACCGGGGCGGCGACGGCAATGCCTCCGCAGGCGGCAACGGCTCTGGAGATCCCCGTGTAGCACGGGTTCTCCAGCACCGCCGGCTGGCCTGGCCCCAGCAGCAGCTGGGTCAGGAGCACAAGCGCCTGCATCGAGCCATTGAACAGGCAGATTTGCTCCGCATCTGCCGCAATGCCGCGGCTGCGCCGCAGATGGGCCGAGATTGCCTCGCGCAGCTCGATATCGCCAGCCGCGTCCCCAAGCACCAGAGAGGAGGAATCAAGCTCCTCTCTGACGGCCGCGGCGATCGCGCTCTTCCATTCAGCGAGCGGAAATAAGCCGAGGGAAGGCCCCGAATCGCAAAATGAAATTAGATCTTCCGGGGATGGCTGAACCTGTTCCGTCTGCGGCAGCTCGGTGACAAAGCGCCCCCAGGCAGACAGCTCGATCGCTGCACCTTGGCGGGGCTGCTCTATGAGTCTGGGAACCGTATTGGATACATAGGTTCCGCTTCCCATAACCGATTGAATATAGCCGTCTCCCTGAAGCATATCGTAAGCCTGAGAGACGCTTCCGCGCGATAAACCGTATAGCTCGGCTAATTCTCGCGTAGAAGGAAGCCGGGTTCCCTCCGTAAGCGTACCGTCGTGAATCGCCTCGCGCAGCGCATGATAGAGCGCTAAATATTTATAACGATGTATTTTACTTTGTCTTTCCATCGGAAGGATGAAATCCATGATGAACAACCCTCTCTTCGCTAAAGTGGATCAATAAATTTAATGTAAATTGGTTCTTTTTTATTGTCAATCGAACCCATAAACTAGTTTCAAGCTAAACATAGAAGATGGAGGGAATTTGCAATATGAGGAGAAAAGAGTTCTCGATGAACGAAAATGAACAGGAAGTGGTTGACTTCCTGCAGGAGATGACCTTCGGTTTTCTGGGAACCGTAGGAAGCGATGGCCTATGCCGGGTCACCCCCTTGAACTATGTATATGGGAATGGCTATTTTTATTTTCACGGCAGTCGAGCCGGAGAGAAAATGAAGCATTTAAAATCCAACCCGAATGTCAGCTTCACAGTGGCTAAAGAGTACGCGATCATTCCATCCTACTTCACTCACCCGCAGCTGGCCTGTCCGGCTTCCGCTTACTTTAAAAGCGTGATGGTTCGGGGCCATGTTGAAATCGTAAATGATTTACAGGAGAAGGCCGAAGCCTTTACCCTATTCATGGAAAAGCTGCAGCCGGAAGGAGGTTATGAACCTATTGATCCCGGAGAACAGCAATATGCTGGACAATTAAAGGCCGTTGCTCTACTTCGCATCGTTCCCGAGGAGATCCGGGCCAAATTCAAATTCGGACAAAATTTAAATAACAATAATTTCGATCAGGTTGTTCAGGGACTCCAGGAAAGAAACAGGAATTTTGACCAGGAAACCGTGGAGCATATGCATAAATATTGCCCTTTCCACGCCGGGAGGTAAAGCACGAAGTCATCGACTCCATAATATCAAAGTGATATAATGTTAGGCAGTTAAAACGGAAGCTATCCATTATATCAAACTGATCGGAAGGATGATTACGCAATGAACCCACTTGCGGAGCAGTTGAACGAAAATCTTAAAGCAGGTAACGCCCATTT
This sequence comes from Paenibacillus lentus, assembly GCF_042714055.1. GTDB lineage: Bacteria > Bacillota > Bacilli > Paenibacillales > Paenibacillaceae > Fontibacillus > Fontibacillus lentus_A. The sequence continues at coordinate 87,554 of NZ_JBHGVC010000012.1, read as the reverse complement.
ATACGAAATGCTGTCCACGCTGGGCAAGGAGATTTATTTCCCAAAGGAAGGAATTCTTAGCCAGTCGGCTGAAGCTGCAAGCCATGCCAAGAAGTTCAATGCCACGATCGGTATTGCCACGGAAAACGGCGGCCCCATGCATCTTGCTGTCATTCAAGACACCTTGTCCGCCTATAAGCCGCAGGATTTGTATCCTTACGCCCCGCCTGCCGGCAAGCCCGAGCTGAGATCGGTCTGGCGTGAGAAGATGATCCGCGAGAATCCTTCCCTAAACGGCAAAAGCTTCGGCAACCCTGTCGTGACCAATGCGCTTACCCACGGGCTGAGCATTGTAGCTGATTTATTCGTAGATGAAGGGGACGCCGTCATCTATCCGGACAAAAATTGGGAGAACTACGAGCTGACCTTCGGCATCCGTCGTCACGGTTATATCGTTAATTATCCGCTATTTACTGAAGATATGAAGTTCAACAGCGAAGGTCTCCGCGAGACGCTCCTTGCTCAGAAGGACAAAGGCAAAGCCATTGTTATTCTGAATTTTCCGAATAATCCGACAGGTTATACCCCGGGTGCCAAGGAAGGAGAGCAAATCGTCGCTGCCATTCAGGAGGCTGCGGAAGCAGGCATCAACGTCGTAGTCGTTACTGATGATGCATACTTCGGCCTGTTCTTCGAGAACTCCTTGTCCGAATCCCTCTTTGGAAAGCTTGCTGGACTTCATCCGCGCATTTTGCCCGTGAAGGTGGACGGCGCCACGAAGGAAGAGTACGTCTGGGGCTTCCGAGTCGGCTTCATTACCTTTGCGGCTGAAAGCAAGGAAGCGCTCACCGCTTTGGAGCAAAAAACACTGGGCATCATTCGTGCTACCATCTCGAGCGGCGCGCACCCATCTCAAACATTTATTCTTCAAGCGCTGAAATCGCCGGATTTCGAAGCGCAAAAAGAAGAGAAATTCCATGTCATGAAGGGCCGGGCCAATAAGGTAAAATCCCTGCTCGACAGCGGAAAATACGGCGATGTGTGGGAATACTATCCATTTAACTCGGGCTACTTCATGTGTCTTAAGCTAAAACAGGTTCAAGCCGAGGCGGTTCGCCAGCACTTGCTCCATGAATACGGCGTCGGAACGATTGCCCTTGGCGATCACGATCTCCGCATTGCATTTTCTTGTATTGCCGAGGATAACCTGGAAGAGCTGTTCGATATCATTTACAAGGCGGTACTGGATTTACAGTCCAAATAACATCCGGTAAAGTGGGCACAATCGCCCAAGCATAATAAAGCCCCTAGTCATACAATACGATGTAGTGACTTACACATTGTTAGTTGGAAAGGGGTATGTATATGAGCGGTATCGAGGAAAGAGGCGGCTGTGGCGGCGGGTACGGCGGATATGGCGCAGGACTGTTCACCAGCACAGGCGTAATCCTTGTACTTTTTATTCTGTTAGTCATTGTGAGCCGTGCCTTCGTCTAATGGAATCCATTGACTAAGCAACAAATAACCAAACGCCCTGCAGCTGCAGGGCGTTTGGTTGTTATAAAGGTCTACTCTATTCGTCTTCCTCAAGCATGCCCCACTTCTTGGTCCAATTGGAACGAAGATAGACCACAAGCAGCACGCCTGCCGCCAATCCCCCTAAACTAACCATCAGATTGGAACCCGGAGTCATTGCCGAGGCCGCAAGCAAAGGCAGCCAAAGCAGGATCGCTAAAATTAGCAGCAACCGCGAAATAAGCCGCAGCACCTCTTTGATCCGTATTCCCTGCATGATCGGGTAATAGGAGGCCGCTGGAGAATCTCGGTGGACATAGCGCAGGGCAGTAAGCTGGGTGCCGATCATAAATATGAAGAAGACATACACAGCAGCCCCCATCCAGGTATGACCCGTCCAGTATATGATCAGCATGCCAAGAAGCGCTAAGCGGGATATAATACCTAACAGCTCGCTCCTTACGAATGTTTTCATCAGTAAATAACGATACGAAGTACTCTGCTTCCAAGGGATGCGGCTGCCGGCCATGGACAGCCAGCGGCGGCGAATGACCTTCTGCCCTTCCGCCGGAACCTCCACGAACCAGCCGAGAATCATCATCGACCGTGCTGCCCCTGCCTTCTCATTCGCAATCAAATTCTCCCAAGCTAAAGTATGCTTCATCGGAAATCGCAAAGCGAGAACGTAGTTCACACTCAGCAGCAGCATAAACAGCAGGCTCTTCCACCACGCCGGCTGCCATATCCAAGCCGCAAGCATGAGCAGAATAAAGCACCAACGGAGCAAGCGATAGCCTGCCCGGGCCCGGGAAGTCGTTATTCTAAGTTCTTGCCACGCTCCATATGCACTCAATATTTTCAGTAGCAGTAGTACAATGAACATGGCCCACAACGGGATCGCTGCTGCACCGCTTCGAACATACATCGGCCATGCTGTAAGGGCAATTAGATATAGTCCCAGCAATTTGTAAATCACGCCGCTAAAGTAGACAGGAGTTAAATACTGCTTCATCTTCGATTCCTGCGGAAGCAGGAAAACAACGTCCGCCGGCTGAATATAGGTTCGAAAACTCGAATATACCGTCAATGGCCCCAGCAGGAGGAGCATGATCCAGCGAACGGGCAGATCAGGCGGCAGCGCCTGAAGAAATGTCGTGTACCATGCCGAGAAAACGATAATCAGAATTAGAAGCACCACGGCGACTCCACTCTGAAATACATAAGGCAAATAAGGAATAATTTGTCCCCAGAACGATGATTTTCGCTGGCTACGCAGCGTCCTCAATTCCATCATTACTCCCCGTCCTTGACCAAGGCATAGAAGATATTTTCAAGTGATGCCCCCGGCATTTGGGCCTGTTCCGCAATTTCATGCAAGGTTCCCTGGGCGATGACCCGGCCCTTATGCAATACGATAAATCGGTCGCAATAATTTTCAATGGTCGATAAAATATGCGAGCTCAGCAGAATCGAAGAGCCGCTCTCTTTCATTTCCAGCATGAAGTCCAGCAAGGAACGGATGCCTAGCGGATCAAGACCCAGAAAAGGCTCATCAATGATGTACAATGGAGGCCGGGCTACAAAAGCGCACATAATCATAACCTTCTGCTTCATGCCTTTGGATAGATGCATCGACAGGCTGTCCGCCTTCTCTTCCATATGAAAGAGCTTCAGCAGCCGTTCCGAACGCTCGGCATAATCCTTCTGATCCACATTGTACGCCCTTGCGGCGAATTCCAAATGCTCTCTCACGGTCAGTTCTTCATATAATAGCGGAGATTCCGGGACAAAAGCCAAGGATGACTGGTATATCTCCGGCTCCTCGTCCCGCGTCTTGCCTTGAATAACAACGCCGCCCCGATGAGGTGTCATCAGCCCCAAAATATGCTTCATCGTCGTACTCTTGCCCGCGCCGTTCAGCCCAATAAGACCGACCATTTCTCCGGGCTGCACCTCAAATTGAATATCGTGAAGCACAGGACGACCGAGGCTGTATCCCCCGCTCAGTTCTTCCACTTGCAATACGGGCGTCTCACTCACAATCGTTCCCCCCTAACGTCAATTCTCCATATATCATCGTTAATCGTTGCGTATTCGTTGTATCATTTTCTTAACCCTTATTCTGCTTATCTTTCAGCCAGCGAGGGGCTCCTTTATTCTTACGATCCTGATCGCGCTCATTCTTCCTTGCGCCATTGACGGATGCTCGACTATTTCCTTTAGCCGCTCCTGGGCCAAGTCGCTTTGCCGAACCCTTCGCTCCAGAGGATACGGTAGAAATATCTGCCCTTTTCTCAGCTCCTTTTCTTGCGGAGCCTTGCCTTGTAGTTCCCCCTTTGGAAGCACCTGCTGCTCCTTTGGCAGCATTGCCCCGTCCGCCAGAAGGAGAATCCGTCTCCATTACTTTACCGGCATACATTTCCCGAGCCGAAATTTTGATCCTCAGCTCTCTCGAAAATTTACGGATAATAAATTCCTCTTTAGCCGTAATAATAGAAACGGCCAAACCTTTGCGCCCCATCCGTCCCGTCCGGCCGACACGGTGTACATAATGCTCGGTATCCAGTGGGGGATCGAGATTAACTACAAGCTCAAGCCCCTCGATATCCAGCCCGCGAGCTGCAATATCACTGGCGACGAGCACGCGGATTTTCCCTTCGCGGAAATGTCGTAAAGTCGCGCTTCTTACTGTTTTGTCCGCATCGCCATATAAAGCTCCAGCACTGAGGCCCACATAATTCATCTTCGCCTCGACCTCGGCAATATTGTCCGTATGATTGATGAACACCATCGTTCTTGCCGGATCATAGTACCGGATAATTCTTCTCAGCATATCGATTTTGTCACGCTCGTCCGTGATAAAATAAATATGCTCCAGGCTTTTGGCGGTGCGCTGCTCCGGCTCAATCCCGATCTCTACCGGATCCGTCATCTCCTGACCGGCCAGTTTTCTGATCTCCTCATTAATCGTAGCCGACAAGAACATCAGCTGGCGTTCCCGAAGTGTCCCCCGCAAAATATGCTCTACATCAGCGGTTCCTCCGAGCTGGAACATTTGATCCACTTCATCCACTACAACCGTGCCCACCGTATGGAGCTTCAGCTTACGCAAGGCCAGTATTTCCCGAATTCGCCCCGGCGTCCCAACAACAAGCTGCGGATGCTGCTTCAGCCGCTCGAGCTGCCGTTTAATCGCTGCCCCGCCGATCAGAGCTTGTACGCCTACGCCCAGTACCTCACCGTATTTTTCCGCTTCACGGTAAATTTGCATGGCCAGCTCCTGGGTCGGCGCCAAAATCAGACCTTGCAGCGCTTTCTCGTCCGCTTTAATTTTTTGCAATACCGGCAATAGATAAGCCAGCGTCTTTCCCGTCCCGGTCTGTGACTGGGCCAGCACGTCGCGGCCGCTCAGCGCTGCGGGAATGGTCTCAGCCTGTACGGGCGAAGGCTCGGAAATCCCGAATTCCGTTAATCTGGATAACAACGGTTCTTCTATCCCTAATCCGGCAAAACTTGTCGTATTCATATATTTCATCCTCATCGTAAAAGTCATATCTTACATTATATGCGATAACAGCAAATCCCACCAAATTCGCCAAAAAAACCGACTGAATTCAGCCGGTTTTGCTGCTATTTCTTATTTAACATCCGGTAGCTCAGCATGTCCGCAAGTCGGGGAAACAGCTGATAGAACTTAGCGCCTGCCCCGGCGACCCAAGGCAAATTCACTTCCACTGGTCCTTTTTCCACAGCAGATACTATAGCTCTCGCGACCCGTTCAGGCTTCATCATAAACCATTTCACATTATTCACATAATGTCCGCTGGGATCGGCCACGTTAAAAAATGGCGTATCGATCGGGCCCGGATTAATCGTTGTTACCTTAATACCGTATTCCCGAACCTCCTGGCGCAGCGCACTGCTAAAGCCCAGCACCGCATGCTTGGTAGCCGTATAAGAGGTGGATTTTGACGTTCCCAGCTTGCCGGCGATCGAAGCGACATTGACGATTCGCCCGTTATGGGCTTGCTTCATATAAGGAAGGACAGCCTTAGTGCATCTTACGACTCCCATATAATTCACGTTCATCATCGCAGAGAATTCCTCTAGTGGCATATCATCGCAATATGTAAACTTGCCATACCCGGCATTGTTCAACAAACAATCCACCCGACCATATTGCGAGTAGACTTCCCTGAAACCATCGGCAACGGATTGGTCGTCCCCGACATCCATCGATAGCAGCTTGTAAGAGCCTTTAAGCCCAGCACCGATCTTCACCAGTTTCTCCATGGATCGAGCCGCAAGAATAACGTTAGCGCCTCGCTCCGACAACATCTGGGCCGTCAAGGCTCCAATTCCGCTAGAAGCTCCTGTTACTACTACAACCTGATTCGTTAGCGACATGATCTTTTCCTCATCCCTTCAAAGGGTAATCCACACAGAAATAAAAAACTAGCCCCTGTAACAAACATTCTAGAGCTAGTTCCCAGTTCCATCATTCTATTCTAAGAGATCATGACTTGAATATCCAGTTCTCCGATACCATCCATCATTAGAGGGATGCAGAGTGCTTTGCGAGGGAGTGTGCCGTTCATGGCTGTGTCGGTTTTGATAACCTGGGGAGGAGTAATATCGACGGCGTAGCCCTGGTTTGATAAAATCGTACTGGCATTACCGCTTATCATATTTCCTAGCTCCGAAATAGCGCTTTGACCCATCTCGTCCATTTCGGTAAGTACAAATCCGCCCATCATGGCGGACACGATACGCAATGCCACCGTCTCTTGCAGACCAAACACAACCATGCCGCTGTAGTGGCCCGTCATGCCAATTTGTATCCATATATGATCGTGCTCCGGCTTAATGTCCTTGACACCAAGACTTCCGGTAGAAGGTGAAATTTGAATAACCTGCTCAATGACCGACCGTGCAGATTCCAGAAAAGGATTTATCACTTCCGCTTTCACTATTTTATGCGCCCCTTTACACTTGGAAGTAATTAATTCGCTACAAAAGTCCCGTGTTTTCACTTGTACAACATTATACTTTATTCCTAGTGATAAGTCATTAAAAATCGGATAATACAATTTGCTGCATCCTTCCCCCATAGCGTAGTTTCCTCCTTGGAAGTGATGGCTTACATTGCGTTATGAAGGACTAATCCCCTATAATTAATGAAATGAACATGTTCGCCGTCGTGGCAGCAAAATAAGCTGAACAACAGCTGCGAAAGGAGAGTTCGGATGAACATAAGCCAATTGGAAACACTGCTCATGATTTCCAAAACCAAAAGCTTTCGTAAGGCGGGGGAAATGCTCAACCTGACTCAGCCCGCAGTTTCCGCGCAAATCAAGAGCCTGGAGGACGAGTTCAACACGGTGCTTGTTAATCGTAATCAGCCGGTGACATTGACGGATCGCGGACAGGTATTTTTGGATCGTGCCGAGGCTATTCTTGATATTGTTGAGGAATTAAAGCAAAAGCTATCCGATATGGAGCATATACCGCAAGGACATATCGTTCTGGGTACGACCACTTCGATCGCCATACAAATTTTGCCGCGGATTTTATCCTATTTCCAAGACCAATTTCCTCTGATCAAGACGACGATTCAATCTATGCCCTCCTCGCAAATTTATCAAAATGTTGAGCAAGGACTCGTTGATATCGGCATCGGCTATTTGATCGAAAACAATCCACAGGTTCTTGCATCCGTGCTGTACTACGATACATTCGAGCTTGTCGTGTCTCCGCGTCATCCGCTTGCAGGGGCGCAATCGCCAACTTTGGATTCGCTTCGGGAGGTGCCGATGATTATGCTGTCCCCCGATACCGTGGGCAGACGCTTCGTGGATGAAGTTTTCCGCAAGCACGGCATTGAGCCTGAAATCGTCGTGGAGCTGTCCAGCAGCGAAGAGGTCAAGCGAATGGTGGAAATCAATTTAGGAGCCGCGATCATATCCAAGCAATCCGTCATGCGTGAGCTGCGTCAAGGCACATTGAAGATCGTCCCGATCCCTGAGCTTGAAACGACCCATCCAGTCGGCGTCATTTACAAATCAAGCCGATACATTAATTCGGCCATGCAGCAATTCCTGGGTGATTTAAAAGGAATGCCGGAAACTAATTTCATTAGTTCCGAATAATCTATTCTAAATAAAAGGAGTATCACCATGAAATTTGATCTGCACACTCACCATTTCCGCTGCGGCCATGCCGACGGCAACATCCGTGACTATATTGAAGCTGGAATCAAGGCAGGATTATCCGTCATTGGCATCAGCGATCACACTCCTTACTTCGGCAGCCCGGAGGAGCAGCCCTTTCCTCGCATCGCGATGGCCAAGCGAGAGCTTAAAAATTACGTAGAGGAAGTACTGCAGCTTAAGCGGGAATATGAAGGGAAAATCGATGTTCTGCTAGGCATCGAGTCTGACTATTTTCCGGAGCATGCCGAAATTTATCGCCAAACACTGGCCCAATATCCGTTTGATTATGTCATCGGCTCCGTTCATAGCGTCGGTAACGTAAGCATTTTTAATAAAAATCGCTGGAAAAAGCTAAGTAAAGAGCAGCACATCGCCGATAAAAAAGCCTACTACGCTTTGATCCAAGAATCGGCCCGCAGCGGCATGTTTCAAATTCTGGGGCATATCGATGCCATGAAAGGAAACTACCCCGCTTTTTCGGACATCCCTGCCGCAGAAGCCATCGATGAGACGCTTAAAGTCATTGCCGAGCAAGGAGTCGCTATAGAAATCAATACCTCCGGCAAAACTAAGCTGTCCGGCGGCTGGTATCCTTCGGATTCCATTTTGGAAAGAGCGCTGCATTTCGGGGTCGAAGTCACTTTCGGCTCGGATGCTCACGTGCCATGGCGTGTTGCGGACGAGTGGGAAGAGGTTGCGGCACGTCTTAAGGAAATCGGGTTCAGAGAATGGGTGTATTACAAAAACAAGACAAAGCAAACCGTATCGCTATAGGAGCAAAAAAACAAAAAAAGAGAACCCACACGATACGGCGCTGGGTTCCAAAGACAAATATATTCAAAAGGGGGTCATGTATTAAGTGTACCCCCTTACTGTTAGAGAACGATCACAGTAATATTTCATTTATGTAACAAACGATATACATTTAACAACTAATCCGCAATTTCACCACGCCTGATCGCATATAGTTTAAGCGTATCATCATCTCGCATCCTAAAACCTGTTGGCACCGCTTTGACATAGGCCATTCCGCACTTCTGCAGGACGCGCTCTGATGCGGGATTATCTCGGGAACAGCGGGCCTCAATTCGGCCAAGCTCCAAGGATTCGAAGCCGAATTGAATCAAAGCCCGGGCTGCTTCCGTCGCATATCCCTGCCGCCAGCATGGCGGTGACAATAAATAGCCTAACCGCGCTTTGCCCTTGACCCGATCCCAATACTGCAAGGAGCAGACGCCGATAACCTGGCTGGTTTGCTTCAATTCTATTGCGAAATGCAGGTCGCGAAGCGTCTCGTAGCATTCGGTAAAATAACGAAAAAGCCGGGCTGGAAACAGCATGGTCTGCGGCTCGAAGGAAGTATGGCTCTTAACCAGCGGATCCGTCATGTAATGCTGCAAGTCCTTGCAATCCTCTAGGGTAATCTGGCGTAATATAAGACGCGGACTCTCCAGCACCGGAAATGTTTGGCTGATCTCCATTTTGACATGAATAGCCATGCCGCATGGCCCCCTCCCTATTCATCTTTAATCGCCTCTTCTCGCGCCTTCCGATTCCCATTCGCCCCCGGCATATCCTTGAAAATTTGACGAAATACGCCCAGCATGGACAAGGCGTAAGCTACGGTAACAAAGCTGAAGAACAGCTCCAATACGACAACCAGCCTGGACGTATTATCAACCGGCCTAATATCTCCATAACCCACCGTCGTGAAGGTTGCCGCGCTAAAATACAGGAACGTGATCAACTGAGACAATGTATCGCTGCCGATATTTTCCCCCATAAAGCTTCCGCCCTTGAACAGCTTGTAAATGGATGTGTACACAATCGTGAAAAATAAGATGCAGGACAGGGTTGCGGTACTGATGCGGATCACTACTGCCTTCAAGCCTATCTCGTTATTGGCCGTGTCGGCGATTTTCCGAAAAATATAGAGAATATACAGGATGACCGAACCGAGGACGAACAACACGATTAGCGCACGCAGTGCCCCCTCTGATTCCAATAGCGAAGCAATGTCGATCCAGCCGAACAAATCCTCCAGGGATATGATCACGTATACGACGATCGGAGCAAGCAAAATAAAGCGGCTTGTTACCCGTTTATTCAAAATATACAGCATGATGACCAAGGCAAGCATGCCGATGACATTTAACCAAATCAACCATGGTTGCACGTTTGCTCCCTCCCAGTAAGGCCAGGCTTTTGAATCTACCTAACATTACCCAAAAAGAAGCGGCTAGAGCACATTCATTTATTCTCCTGTTTATTCCACTGCATCGCGCCAAAATAATAAACAAACACGTAACAGAACAATGTTATCAAAAATATCCATTTACAGAATCCAAATGCATGACGCAAATATTCTAAATCCATCAGATAGATGATCGTTTCGCCGATAATACGCAATGGATCCCGGAGCACATCCCAGCTATTCCAACGGATGAACCGTCCCAAATACACGCCGAAGCTGCTAAGCAGCAAAACGCAAACCACGAATATCCAGCCTATAACCGTACCCAGGTGTTTGCGGACGAGTGCATGAACCGAAGCTAAAGAAGCTGTTGCGATGGCAAGGCCAAGCAATGCGGCAAAGAACATCGTAAACAGGTGATCCCAGAATAAATTATTTTCCCAGAATCGCGCTCCAGAACCTGTAATCGGGTAACGATGAAAAGGATGAAGCATATCCGTAATTAAATAAGCTGCATTGGGATAGAAAAACAACCACAGCAAGCCGACCCCGAGAAAGAGCAGAACCTTTGGCAGTTTTCCCTTAAGCAGGCTGACCATGTCCAGAACAACGGCCAAGCCTAGAGGAATCCATGCCAAAAAGGTATTCCAAAGCATAAATAAGTAAGGGGGTCTTCCCCCGTCCGGCAGCTGTGTATGTAGAACGTATTTCATTCCGATCAATGTAGCGATAAAAAGAATCATATACAACATCCATTTGCCCGGGTAACCGAGCTGTCTCCATCCCTGCACTTGCGATGCCTCCTCCATATCCAACGCTTTCAATATGCTGTTATGTTCCATCAGGTTTTAAACGTTATACGAAGGCGGAAAGTTACAATTGTTTACAAACATATGTTTGGAAAAAAAAGGGGCTGGAATTGTTGCTTACTTTACTGGCTTGATCTCGTGCCTGTTCAAAATATCCGTAATCTCTTGATTGATCGCTTTGATATCCGGGCCAGCTGCCGGTTCATCACGCAGGCCGTACTTTTCTTTCAGCTTCAAAATGGAATATACGCGCTCATCCAGCATGTCTAGCGGAATTTCGCCATTCTTCACCGCTGTGGTCAGTGCATTGATGACCGCGAGCTGTCTGTCCTTCTCATGTCCGACCAGTACGACATTGCCTCCGGCCTGAATGTATTTGACCGCAGCCTCCCCGATGTCATAGTGCTTGACAACAGCCCCCATGGTCATATCATCGGAAATAACTACGCCTTGAAAGCCCAGCTCTTCGCGCAGCAAATCGGTTATTACCGCTTTGGAGAACGAGGCAGGGTGCTCGCTATCCAGTTCCGGCATGAGCAAGTGGGCAATCATCACTACGTCCGCGCCATTATCAATAGCTTTGGCAAAGGGCAGGAGCTCCAGCTCCCGGAGCCTTTCCAAACCATGCTTCACGACGGGCAGACCCAAATGGGAGTCGACCGAAGTATCGCCATGTCCAGGAAAATGCTTCACTACCGGGATAACGCCTTCCTGCTCAATCGCTTGCAGCATGGCAAGGCCCATTTCGCTGACGATTTCAGTATTATTTCCGAAGGAACGGCTGCCGATGACCGGATTATCGGGATTGCTATTTACGTCCAGTACCGGAGCAAAATCCATATTCAAGCCGAAGCCGGCCAGCTCTTTGCCAATCACGCTTCCCAGACCGGACGCCAGCTCTGTGCTTCCCGAAGCACCGATAATTTGCGCAGCCGGCAGTGCTTTGAATTCTTTGGGCATTCGCGTAACGCGGCCTCCCTCTTCATCTACGCTCAGGAATAGAGGTACCTTGTTCCCCGCATTCATTTTTTTCAACTGATTGAAGAAGGCAGCTGCCTGCTTGGCATTTTCCATATTATTTTTGTAAAAAATAAAGCCGCCAACATGATACTCCTCCACAAATTCCCGAGCCGTATCATCAGGTGCCGTGCCTTCTACCCCGACCAATACCAATTGGCCGATTTTTTCGGCCGTGCTTAATTGCTCCAGCTTGCTTCGGACGGAATTCTTCTCCTGGCCGCCGTTATTTTCGCCCTCCGCCAAGCCCGATCCTGATCCGGCATCAGACGCCGAAGTATCCGGTTGCGGGGCATTCGGCGCCGTTGAACCCTGGTTCGCACCCGGAGCCTGCTTTGGCGCACAGGCCGTCGTTAATGCAAGCACGAATAAAATAATCAACCCTGAACGTAACCACTGCTTCATGAAACTGCCTCCTGTCTGTTCGTATGTCTAGCTGATCGAGTAAAGCCACATGACAGTGGCGAATGCAATTTGCAGAAAACTGAGGAGTCCGAATAAAATCAAAATCGCTATCAGGTTCGCTTTCAACAGCCGTTTTCCCCATCTCAAGCACACGTGGCGGAAAGTCCGGAACGTATGCATATTATTCCCCATTCTTCTTCTCTACTTGAGCCATATGATGCTGATCGTGCCAGATGAAATCCTTTAAATATTGTGCTACGAAAAAAGGGTGTCCATCCCCGTCCACATATTCCTTTTCATATAGCTCATCCGAGAGGGATTGGATGGCAGCTATGATCTGTTCCCGATAGAAGATGGACTGGCGGATCAGCTCCTCTACGCTTACTTGCTCGCTATATGATTGCGCGTTTTTGTTGAATTCGTCGTAATCGGTATGTTTCAAGGTAAGCGGCTCTTGATTCCGTACCTTATCGATCGCATGGTCGTAGAAATATTTATCCCATAGCATAATATGGCTGACAACGGCACGCAAAGACCATTTTCCCGGGGAGAGGGGCACGTCCCAAACGCTATCGCTCTGCTCTCGTCGCTTTCTCATGAAGTGAATCCAGTCTTGAAACGAGGCAAGAAGCTCCGCTTTCTCATCTTTGTGCATAAGTTTCTCCAGGTATACGAGATTTAATCGGTCATGCACCGGCTCCGTACGGTAAATGCTATAACCGAGCTTCTTATAAAGGTACAGGTTTCTTTCGCTCTGATGTCCCGTAAACAGCTCTATTCTTTCGCAGTGAGCAAAGCGCTGCTCCAGTTCTCGAATGAGCGCAGTGCCGATCCCTTGATTCTGATAATCTGGATGGACAATGACTTTTCCAATAAAACAAGTTCCATTCCCCTCATGGGCCCTTGCCGAACCGATAATTCGCCCATCGCTTTGCTCCGCCTTTAGAATGATCTGCGAGTGCGATTCTTCAACGAGCTGCTCCAAGGTTTGTGTCAACGGGGGGATTTGGTGATCGTTATAAATTTGAGCTTCACTCTCGTAGGCTTGATATTGGAGCTTTAGAATATGAGGCAAATCGGCTCTCTCGGCTTTGGTTATCATCATTAATAAAGAACCTCCTTTTTTTTCAAATACAGGAATAGCATTATTTTACCATAACGATGCACACATACGTTTGCAAAAACTTCATAATTGCCGCCTTCTAATTGTGAAAAAGCCGGGAGTTGCGGTATATTGGCATCAGTTGGAGATGAAGTTAACCGCTCTATAGTTCAATTAAGGAGATGCATAATACGTGATCCATATTCTTATTGCCGATGATGACCCGCATATTCGCGAGCTTGTGCGCTATTATCTTGAATCGGAAGGCTATGCCGTAGTTGAAGCGGCTGACGGAAAGGAGGCCTCCGAGCGCCTTGCCGCCCAGCAAATCCACCTTGCCGTCGTGGACGTGATGATGCCGGACAAGGATGGCTACCAGCTGTGCGAGGAGATACGGCAATATTATGACTTCCCCGTTATTCTGCTCACGGCCAAAGATCAGCTGGTGGACAAGGAGAGAGGCTTCGCCGTGGGAACGGACGATTACTTGACGAAGCCCTTTGAACCCAAGGAGCTTCTATTCCGCATTAAAGCCCTGCTGCGCCGCTATCAAATGGTGAACTCCGAGACGATCCGGCTGAACGATACCGTCATTGACCGGCGAAGCTACGAGGTGCACAGCAGCGGCAAGCTATTCATGCTGCCCATGAAGGAGTTTGATTTGCTGTCTCAGCTCGCCAGTTATCCGAACCGGATTTTCACGCGGGAAGAGCTTATTCAGCTCGTGTGGGGCTCCGACTTCGACGGGGATGACCGAACAGTGGACGTGCATATTAAACGCCTGCGCGATCGTTTCGGGGAGCGGAATCAGGATTTCCGCATCACTACAGTACGAGGCGTAGGCTACAAGCTGGAGGTTGCGTCCCAATGAAGACGCTGTATTTGCGCATCGTCATTACCACGATCTTTGTCATGATCCTAAGCTTTCTCATCGCCTTTATCGGCTCTAATCTATATTACCAGCACCTTTTGAAGCCCTTTAACGATCAGAAGATTACGGCCATGGCCAAGGGCATCAGCACTTTTTACGAGGAAAACCCAGAGCTTCATCCGGAGTCGTATTTCAACCATATCGGGGAGCTCGGCTTCCAAATGTTTTTAGTGGAGACGTTGGAGCAAGGGAAATTCTACGGCGGCCCTTTCCGGGAGACGGAGCTCGACGATGCCGTCGTCCAAAGCGTTATCCGGGGCGAGGAGTACCACGGCGTCTCCAAATTTACCACGGGGCCGTTCGTGACCGGCTTCTTTGACAATGTGCTGATCAACACAGTCGGAGTCCCGCTGCACGCTGGCGGGCAGGATTATGCCTTGTTCTTGAGACCGAACGTGGGCGTGCTGTTCGGCGAGCTGCGAATTTTTTTCGCGGTGCTGGTTATTCTCTCGGTTCTGTTAAGCATCCTGTTCGTCGTCATCAGCACTCGTTATATCGTGAACCCGATCGTGAAATTGACCGAGGCGACCAAAATCCTCGCCCAGGGAAAATACAACATCAAGCTGGAGGTCAAGCGACGGGATGAGATCGGCACGCTGGCCGGAACCTTTATGCAAATGGCCAGAAGCCTGGAGCAGCTCGATCAAATGCGCCAGGAATTCGTATCGAACGTGTCGCATGAAATCCAATCGCCGCTTGCCTCAATTCAAGGCTTCTCGCATACGCTGCAATCCGCCGACTTGACGGAGGAGCAGAAGAAGCGCTATTTGGCAATCATCGAGAACGAGAGCCGACGTATGTCCCAGCTCGGCAAGCAGCTCCTCATGCTCGCCTCGCTTGATAAGGAAGAGACCATTCTGGACAAGCTGATGTTCGATGTGTCTGCCCAAATCCGGCAGGTGCTGTTCATGCTGGAATGGAGCTGGCGCGAGAAGGAGCTGGCGGTCGAGCTCGACCTCCCTCCCGCTTTCATCGCCGGCGATGACAAGCTGCTGCATCAGGTATGGATTAACCTCATTACGAACAGCATTAAATACACGGAACCCGGAGGAGCCATCGCGATTTCCTTGCGCCAGACGGAAAGCGAATGCCGCGTGGACATCGCAGATACCGGCATTGGCATAGCGGCAGCGGATCTCCCATACGTGTTCAACCGCTTCTACCGGGTAGACCCAGCGAGGGATCGCAAGGAAGGCAGCAGCGGGCTTGGGCTGGCCATTACGCAGAAAATCGTTGAGCTGCATCAAGGCCGCGTCGAAGTGACCAGTGAGCTGGATAAGGGAACTACGTTTCACGTATATCTTCCAATTCGCTAATTGAATTCTATTATCATGCCGACGGCCAGTCTTGATTCGGATCGCGGCCGGGATGTCGTGCAGAAGCTGGCGGACGAAGTGAAGCTCCGCGACAAAGCCGCCGTGATGGTGACGCATGATCAGCGGATGCAGGATCTCTGCGACCGAATCGTCTATATCCAGGAAGGAAAATTATCCGAGTAAACGCCAGCAGCCCGGCGAATCTCTTTGCAGAGATCAGCCGGGCTTATTGCTCTTCAATGATGGAGTGGCCACTCGAGTAATCGCGGCAGGTCCACTGCCATTCCTCATGCAGTTGAAGCTTGCCTTCAGGCAAAAGGACTGGACGGGAATAGCATTTGCCTGACATGATTTCCCCCTTCTCATTCACATGATGATATCGCATATCCAGTTCTCCGTGCTGGTTGACGGTGGCGATCAGATGCCCCTTCAGGATCCCTCCTCCCGAATAGTCGGCCCAGACGACGCTGCCTTCCTGATAGTATTTGAAGATCGTATTGCCGTTAACTTCGCCGTTCTCCGTCGTCTGCACGGAGGCGAATATTTTACCATTGTAATTGATCATAAATTCTCACCCTCTCTTAAGCTTTCTCGATAGAATTATGTACTTAATTCGATTAGTTTCTAAATGTATTTTTGACGCGTTCTGATCTGATGAAATACGGGATCCATATCGCACAGCCCAAAATACCGCCAATCAACGTAGAAATGCTGTTTACGCCTTGCACTTCCTTGGCGAGAGGAATTTGATTCAGTATTAAGACAGTTATCAAAAGCAATAGGAAATTGACAACATAGAAAATGATCATTAGACGCGGCAACACTCTTTTTTTCTGATAGAAGCTCACTAGAATAATAATTGTAAATAGAAGCATGGCCGCCGAGGATACTCCTTCAATAATAAAGGAAGTTTTCCAAAGCGGATGATAATACGGCGAACTAGGTGAGGTTAGAAGATTTCCGGTTTCCGACCCTCCCATGATAGACATGGCTTGAAACATCGTCACTACTCTTGTGATAAGCGAAATAAACAGACCAATCTGTACTAAAACCAACCATCCTCCTAGGCCCGATACACCTAGTGGCGGTTCTTGCATGTTTCTGTACGTTTCATTCCTTTCCAAAAGCTACACGTCCCTCTCATTCATTATCATTATTACATTAGTCATGACAATCCTATCAACTTATAGGAAAAACCTCCCTTTTATATAGTTATTTCATTATATCCGATAATGTGACAAAAAAATACAAAATACTGCTCTGTAAACCTATAAGTGTAGATGGTAATTCTCTATTATTGATGGTAAAATCTTCTTTAGTATTTTTTCCCTATTAATCTAGGAAAATTTAAGCAGTTTCGTGCGAGGGGAATTGGTACTGTTTTTACACTAGTCCATCATGTCTTATCAAACACAAATTGAAATTCAATCCAAATCTATTGAACTAAGTGGAGGGAGTTATTTGAAGAAAAGTTTTTGGATTCGTAAATGGTTTGTTGTTACTCTAGCATTCGGACTACTAATCGGAGCTTTTCCCGTTGGCAGCAGCGCAACGGTTTCTGTGTCGCCACCGCTGCAGGGAATGGATCCATTATTTATCCAATCCGAACAAGCAGAGACATTCATTTCGCCACAAATTGATACCAGCTCAGCAAGCAAGGTTCGGGTCATTGTACAGCTCGATGGCCAGCCGGCCGCGATCGGCAAATACGCTGCCAAAATAGGCATAAGATCACTCGCTTCGACAGCGACAGAGTCTGCAGTTCGCCTTGAGCAGCAGGATTTTCTTGATGAAGCAAAAGACCAAGGGCTGAATCTGCAAGTGAATTATCAATATAATACGGTATTGAACGGCTTCGAAGTAACGATTCCTGCCAACGAGATCCCTTCCCTTGCCCAAATTCCGGGAGTCAAGTCCATCCAAGAAAACAGTATTTGGTATCCTTCTCCGATTGCCTCTACCTCCTTAGACGAGGCGATCAACTATGACGACACGCCGCTAAAGCAAATCGGAGCCGATGTTGCCTGGGCTAGAGGATTGACAGGCAAAGGCCTCAAAGTCGGCGTCGTTGATACAGGGGTAGATTATACTCACCCTGATTTGAAGGATGCTTTTAAAGGCGGATATGATTCATTTTACAACGACGATGATCCCTATGAGGAGATCCCGCTTACACCTGCCGAAGACCCTTATGGGAAAGGATACGGCGGAACATCGCACGGAACCCACGTTGCGGGAATCCTCGTCGGAAGAGCCGCCAATTCGTCGGGCAGCATCGCTCAGAAAGGCGTTGCCTACGAGGCAGAGCTTTACGCCTACAAGGTGCTTGGGCGCGACTTGGAAAAGCCTCTAACAGCAACCGGCACTTCCGCCCAGCTTATTGACGGCATTGAGCGTGCTGTCAAGGATGGCATGGACGTTATCAATCTGTCTCTGGGCTCGGACGAGGAGAAGAACGTTAACTCCCCGGATGCCATCGCGATCAATAACGCCGTCCTGTCCGGCGTAATCGTTGTCTCGGCAAACGGCAATGCCGGGCCTGGCTACTACACGATGGGATCACCGGCAACATCGCAGCTGGCCATTGCCGTTGGAGCGGTTACGAGCGAAAGCAGGCTGTATAAGAACGAGTTATCCTATAGTTTCGTGGATAAAACCAGGTCAGCAACAGACGCAACCTATATCCAGGTTCCAACCTCTGCGACGTTAAGCACCTATGAAACGACCGACCTTCTTGCCTTTGGCTGGGAGAGCGGAAAAGAGAATTTGGGGCTTATTCTCGGAACTGACCCCATTGATGTGGTTTATGCAGGCCTTGGAGAGGTTTCAGATTACGCCAACAAGAATGTGGCCGGTAAAGTCGTCCTCGTCTCTCGCGGCAAGCAATCCCTTATTGAGAAAGTAGCTTATGCCGGATTGTTCGGCGCAAAAGCAGTCGTTATTTTTAATGGAATAGAAAAGGGGAATGCTGTAGACTTAAGCTTGTCCATCCCGGGCAGAGACGGCCATATCGACACTTTTCTCGGCGACAACCCTTTATTTATACCTGCTTTTGACATGAAGGGAAAAGAGGGGCGCGCTTTAGCTAAAGCCATTATCGAGAACCCGGAGCTATCGCTACAGTTTACTTTCGGGCCGAATTATGAAGCCATAATTACTCCCGGGGATACCTTGGCCAGCTTCTCCGCTTGGGGGCCAAACGGAGATGCAAACCTGAGCATTAAGCCGGATGTCATGGCTCCGGGCGTAAATATTTTGTCCACTTATCCGGCCTATGGCAAAAAAAATACAAACGTTTCTTATGATGAGGCTTATATGCGCTCCAACGGCACCAGTATGTCTGCCCCTTATGTATCGGGTCTAGCGCTTCTTCTCAAAGAGCAGCACCCGGATTGGACGCCGTTTGACATTCGGGCTGCCCTAGCCAATACGGCAGATGTGATTAGGGATGAGAATAATGATCTCTATGATGTGTATCAGCAGGGAGCCGGACGCGTCAATGCAGGAAATGCGATCAATACCCCGGCATTACTGCAAGCTCTTGAGCCGATTACGATTCTCGACCACAATTATTCGCCGAAAAATGTCATTAACTACAACTCCTCTGCAAGCTTTGGCGTTATCGCTCCGGGAGGTATATCGGCTAAAACTCTGCAGCTGAAGAACACTTCCGGGAAGAATGTAACCTATGAAGCTTCCGTAGAGTGGCATCAGGCTCATTCGGGGGTAGAAGTATCGCTTGATAAAGTCATCATCTCAGCAGCAGCTAAATCGTCTGTTACTCTTAAGCTAGATTTAAATGTTGAGAATCAGGCGAAAGAAGGTTTTTATCAAGGACAAGTTAACCTGACCAGCCTCGGTCAACCTGCACTTCATTTGCCTTTTACGATATATGTAGGCAGCAAGCTTCCGGAAAAGGGGCTTGGCATTCAGGAAATAAAGCTGACGAATTCGATCATCTATCCAAAGCGCAGCAGCCAGAAAACTATGGATCTAACTTTTAAATTAACCGCAACAGACACGAACTATTATGTCATTCAAGTAGTAAGCTTGGAGGGTGAAACGCTGGGCTATTTCGCGAGTGATACGACCGATGATCTGAACCAGCGTTTAGCACCTGGCGTGTATACTGTTCCAGGCATAGGCGGAACATATACCCGTATTAACTCTAACGGTACGTCGACTACAGCGCAGCTCGGTGATGGAAATTATAAAGTTGTCGTATACGCTGCTCAAATCACCTCAGATGGTAATATAGCCAAGGACGGCGAAAGAGAGATTGTGTACCAGGCCGCTTCCCCTTTTCGGGTAGACCTTAGCGTGAACAACGAGGGCGGGGGCTCCGGAGGCGGTACTGGCGGAGGAAGCGGCGGTGGTGGTGGCGCTGGCGGCGGGGGAATTGGTGGCGGAGATCCTGCACAAACACCAACCGCCCCGGCCAAACCCGCACCGAATCAGACGGCTGACGTTAGCCAAGCAGCTAGTGCAGTGATTGAACAAGGGCAGAAGCAAGTGGTTGTCGCACCGATTGCTGATGAAGCTGGGAGTTCTACGATCTTGACTATTCATGACGGTGATTTAAAAACCGCGCTCTCTTCCATCGGCGATGAGGCAGCAGCTCTGATCATTCCAGTTCCCGATAATGACGATCATCGCAGCGAGGTAAGGCTTAGCTCGAATCAAATCAAGCAATTGTTGGAGAAATTGAACGCAAAGAGTACGATCGTCGTTAGCTTTGAGGGCTCGGCCGTTGCGGTTCCAGCATCCTTGCTGAACGGGGCTCCGTCTGGCGCTGAGCTCGAAATTCATATTTCGCAAGCAGAGTCCAGCAGATCGAAATTCAATTCTAATGTTTCCGGAGGCAAGGTCATCGGTTCTCCAATTGCATTCGAGGCAAATTGGATTGTTGGCTCAGCAAAGAAATCGATTGAGGTACCAAGCAGCACATTCATCAAGCGTTCCTTTACAATCCCAGGAAAAATCGGGGCTAATCAGGCAGGCGTCCTCTACGAGGGCAACGGTAAGATCAGCCCCGTAGCTTCCGTAGTCAAAGCGCAGGCGGATGGCTCCACGCTAGTGACGGTTAGCCGTCCCGGCTTTTCCGTATATGCTGCGGCCGGCCGTTCCGTACAATTCAAGGATATCGCCAGTTCATGGGCTGCATCCGACATTACGGCTTTAGCGAACAAATTTATCATTCAGGGAACCTCAGCGGAGACGTTTTCGCCGAAAAACAATTTGACGCGCGCCGAGTTCACCTCCCTGCTTGTAAGATCGCTGGGCCTTAAAGCAAGCGGATCCGTGACATTTTCGGATGTGTCCTCTACGGCTTGGTATGCGAGTGATGTTGCAGCGGCCTTTGAGGCAGGGCTGATCCAGGGCACAGGCAATGACAAATTTTCGCCGAATGCCAACGTCACCCGCCAGGAGCTCAGCACCATTTTAGCTCGAGCCCTGAGGCTTACAGGCACAGAGCTTAAGACAGCCAATCCGTCTATAAAAGCTTACAAAGATGAAAGCAGCATCGCCGGCTACGCTTTAGAAAGCGTCAAGAAGCTATCTGCTGCAGGCATCATCAGCGGCGATCCCGAAGACCATGGCCAAAGCTTCCTTCCTAATGCACCAACAACACGAGAAACAGCGGCTGCAGCGCTTCGTCAATTCCTTCGCCAGGCTGGATTAGTTGAATAAGCAGTGATTTTAGGGGAGAGCGAAAGCTCTCCTTTTTTTGATCTGTTTCTCGAGACGGTATGAAAATCCGGCTTCGGTACAAACTACACAAAGGAAGAACGTCTTTCGATGTACTTTCTGAGAAGACAGACCGCATTTAACGGTAGTTATTCTTGCGATTATAGAATCCTTCAGCTCCGCTGAAAACTTATGAATTCTATAATTAAAATACAACCTATGGTGAAATTATGAATCTAAAAAACATAGCCAAAATCGGTATACCGCTTAGATCCGTTGTCTTAGCCTTTGGTCTTATTTGGATGGGAAGTTGCGGTTGGGGAACACCTTTATACGCTGCCGCTTATGAAGATCCCTCCCTGCCAATCGTTGCGGACGAGGGTCTTTATACGATTGAAATTTATCCACAGGATCATCAGCTTATCGTTCGCGCACAAGGACAAATGTTTAAAACCTATCCCGTCGCAGTCGGAAACCCGGCCACGCCTACGCCCGTCGGAGAATACAAAGTCATTTACAAGGGTACCGATTGGGGCCCTTCCTTTGGCCCTCGTTGGCTGGGATTGAACGTGCCTTGGGGAACCTACGGCATTCATGGTACGAATAAGCCTTATTCGATAGGTCAGCATTTAAGTCATGGCTGCGTACGAATGCGTAATCGAGACGTGCTCGAACTGTACGATATGATTCCGGTAGGCACCAAAGTGACGATTTACGGACATGTTCTGGGCAATGCCAAGCATGATCCCAGGGCCTTAGCTGAAGGAGATGTCGGCGGAGACGTTCAACTCATCCAGACCCGGCTGAAAAGCGCTGGATATTTCAACGGAGTCTGCAACGGTAAATTCCGCGCCGATACGACGGCTGCCCTAAAACAATATCAACGTAAACACGGTTTCATTCCTAACGGCGTCGTCTCACTGAAAGTATATGAAGCCTTAGGACTGTTTGAATAGAACTCCATTTTCTCAGTCATTGCAAAAAGCCCCCAAGCGGCCTGAAGCACTGCTTCGGACTCTTGAGGGCTTTAATGCTATTGGCTTGGCGCTAGAAATTCATAGCCTGCGTTTCTAGATTATAAAATCCTTCATTGATCTTACTGTCAACAATCCCGGCTTGCCCTGACTAAACGCTTCATTTCCGTTGCTGCGGCGGTGGAAGCTTACCACATGCGGCTCCCCTGGGATCAGATCGAAGAAGTTATCGGAGAAGATCCCCTCCTCTTCAGCCGACAGCCAAACTTGTCTTGCGAGTGCATCACTCTTAAGCATAAAGGACGTGCCGCCGCTTCCTGGAACCTCCTCAACGGTAATGGCCGCTTCCGGCCACTCTATTTCACGCAGGCTCTCAAAATAATAATGCTTGCTATCCAGCACCGCGCCGTCTTGCTCCAGTTGAGCCAGCAAAACTACACGCTTGGGATCATGACTTCCCAGCAATTCGTCTGTTCGGGCAGAAAGCACCTTGTCCGCAGCATCCGCACCGACGGTGACCTCCTGCTTCATCGTATGAAGCAGCTGGCCGCTGAAATCGTATAGTCTCAGCTTCAAAACTCCCTCTATCGACTGCTGGCGATCAGAAACTAGATACACCGCTACTTCTCCTTTCTCTGTTCCGTCCATCGACAGGATCACATCCCGGAAGCTTCTGCGTACCGTGTATTGCAATGCCTTCCAGCGACCATAGTAGTCCATGCCCGCCCAGGAAGCGACAGGCCAGCAGTCATTCATCTGCCAATACAGCGTTCCCATGCAATAAGGCTTATGCCTCCGATGGGCTTCGATGGCCGTTTCGATCGCCTGAGCCTGCAGAATTTGGCTCATATACAAGAATGATTTGAAATCCCGGGGTTCCGGCAAATATTGCCCCATATACTCCTTGATCAATTGGTTGCCTCTGCCGTTCTTTTGGTGGGCTAGCATGACCTCGGACTCCAGCTCCAGTTCCTCTTCCGACGCATATTTCAGCACGGTATTCAGTTCAGGGAAGGATTGAAAGCCATATTCGCTCATAAAACGGCCTATCTTCATATTGTAATTGTCAAACGGCTCCACCGCATGCCATATGCCCCAATAATGAACATCCCCTTCCCCCGTTATTTGGGTAGCATGCTGATTCTCATCCCCTGTGAGACTGCGCAGCGGCGAGGACGGCCAATAATCAGTGCCCGGAGCCCATTCATTTACAACTTCCGGCAGAATACGGTGGAACACCGCCTTATAGTCGGCCCAAATTTTATCCCTAATCTCGGAGCTGTCGTATTTCTCCTTCCAGCCCCAGCCTGTATTCCAGGTATAATGAGCCCAAGCCGAATCGATCTCATTATTTCCGCACCATAAAGCGATAGAAGGATGATTCCGCAGACGCTTTACATTATACTCAGCCTCGGCGGCTACGTTGCCAAGGAACGCTTCATCCCCCGGGTACATGCTGCAGGCAAACATAAAATCCTGCCACACTAGCAGCCCGTATTCATCGCAAAGCTCATAAAAAGCATCCTCTTCATAGATTCCCCCGCCCCAGACGCGCAGCATATTCATATTGCTCTCTGCCGCCGAGGCGATTTCATGGCGATAACGCTCACGTGTAACCTCTGTCGCGAAGCTGTCATTAGGAATGTGGTTAGCGCCTTTAATGAATACCCGAACTCCATTCAGCCTGAAGTAAAAAGATGCCCCCGCCTCATCCTTCTCGCGAACAAGCTCAATTTGGCGCAGTCCCGTTCGCACGCTTCGCTCAGATACAATCTCCTCGTCTTGCAGCAAGGCTGCATGGAATGAATACATGGACGGTTCACCGAGCCCACGGCACCACCATAGCCTTGGCTCAGCAACCTGCATATCCAGCGTTATCGTTTGCAGCCCCGGCTCAAGCTCCACCTCTTGTTCCCAGCTCATGTCCTCCGTCCCGATGCGTATCCTCCCACTCCAGGCAGCTGCGGCCTCCACCTCGATTATGCCTGTGAGTTTAGCCTTATCCGAGCTTACCTCCTCCTGCCGAATAAATAGATCGCTAATCTTAGGAACTGACCAGCCCTCAAGGCGAACCTCCCGCCAAATGCCACTGGTCACAAAGCGCGGCCCCCAATCCCAGCCATAATGATAAGGCGCTTTACGAGCAAAAATACTGACCTTCTTCTCCTCCAAGCCCCCTAACTCGGATTGGTCATTCGAAGCCGGCAGATCATATCCAAGCTGTGCAAGCTTGGGCAAATCCTCCATAATCGGCGAACGGAATCGAATAAGGATATCATTATTCCCCGCGATCAGCAGCTTCCTGACATCCACCCGCCAGCCTCTGAACATATTGTCGGCAAATAGTACATGCTGCCCGTTTACATATACGTCCGCGTATGTATCCAGACCGTCAAATACGAGCTCAATCCGAGTCATTTCCTGCCACCCGTCCGGCAGCACAATGCTCGATTTGTATTCCCAATCCTTCTTATCGATCCACTGTAAATCATGCTCGTTCGTGCCGTAAAACGGAGCTGGGATCAAGCCATGCCGGAGCAAATCCGTATGTACCGTCCCCGGAACTGCAGCGGAAAGCCACTCCATCTCATCACTAGCTTTAAAACTCCAATGATCCAATACCAGCTGTTGAATGTTCATAAGTCCTCCATCAAATAACGTGATTTTCCTGACTTCATTATTTCACATCGCTTATTCAAGTTCCTCTTTCCTTCACTTGAATTATGATTTATTATATTACATTATCGAAGATATTTGTTATCATTTTGTTATCTTATTAACAAAACAAAATAACCCCATTTGTAGCTATGCTTTTCCTTCCCGCCTATAACAAGCCAATTAAAGACAATAAATAGCAACTCAGTGCATTTAAAGCGAAATAACAAAGCGATACAATTCAACTGTAAGCGCTATCAAATTAGGTATAAGGGGCGATAACAGGATGAAAAAGAAAGGCTTATTGATCGCATTCATGATGGCTTTTGCACTAACCGCCGCACTAACAGGCTGTAGCGGAGGCAAGAACAACACCGGAGATGGCGGAAATGGCGTAACGAACAATAGCTCGACAAATACGACAGAGCCAAATTCAGCCGACAAAGACGTATCCGCAAAGCTTAGCGGAAAGGTGACCTTCCTAACCAACCGGACAGACATGATCGGCAAAGAATATGACGAGTACGTCAAGCGCTTCAATGAGAAGTATCCTGACATTCAAATCGAATTCGAAGCAAGCCAGACGGATTACAATCAGCAAATCAAAGTCCGCATGGCCAGCGGCGAGCTGCCGGATCTGATGTTCATCCCGGACATTCCAAACTCTGACTTGCCTAAATATTTTGCGCCGCTCGATGATCTGGGCTTAAGCGCGGAGGTCACCTTTAAAGATTTCAAGTCTTATGACGGCAAGCTGTACGGAATAACGACAGGTAATTCGACATCTGGGATCGTGTATAACAAAAAGGCGTTTGCCGATGCCGGAATTACAGAGATTCCAAAAACCTGGGATGAATTCCTCGAGGCCTGCGAGAAGCTGAAGCAAAACGGCGTTATTCCGCTCTCCTCCAACTTTAAAGACAAATGGCCGCTAGGGAACTGGGTTTACGATATGCCAAGGGTAATCGAGAACAATAAAGACTTTCCTAATGCCAGATTGAATATGGACGCTCCTTTCTCGATGGACAACGGATACGGTAAGGCAATGTCCCTGCTTAGAACGCTCGCCGAGAAGGGCTATCTGGAGAAGGACATTAACTCTACCAACTGGGAGCAATCCAAGAAAGATGTTGCGAACGGCAAGATGGGCATGTATTTCCTTGGCAACTGGGTCATTAACCAGGTTATCGGCGTAGGCGCGGAATCGGAAAACATCGGCTTCTTCCCGCTTCCTTTTGACAACTCCGGCGAAATCAGGGCAGCCTTCAATCCAGACTTCTTCTATGCCGTGAGCAAAGACAGCAAAAATCTAGAAGCCACCAAAGCATTCCTGACCTGGATGCTGGAGGACTCCGGCTATGAGGATTTCGCCGGATTCATCTCTCCGCTCGAAGGTCGTGAATCCAAGCTGGCTCAGCTCGCCGAATTCCAGGCTACCGGAGTGGAGCTCCAGGAAGGCGCACCGGACGATCCGAAGGTTATTGAAATTTCCAACAAGGCACAAATCGATCTGCCGGCGATCGCCCAGGAATTCGTGCTGGCGAAGGATCCGCAAACCGTGCTTGATAAATGGAATAAAGCGTGGACCAAAGCAAAACAGGATCTCGGATATTAATCTTTTAATCAATTAGCAGAACCTTGAACATCACGCAAAATGGGTTATCGATTTGACGATAATCCATTTTGCTGTCAATTCGGCGGATAGAAAGAAGGGATTCGAAAATGTTTGGAACCTTGTCATATAAAACGCAGAAAAGTATCATTATCTTCTCCTTTTTACTTATACCGGTTGCACTCCTGCTGCTCTTCACCTACTATCCGGCCCTCAAGCTGGTCTGGTTCAGCTTCACCGATTGGGACGGCTATAGCCCGGAAAAGCCTTGGGTAGGTCTGGATAACTATAAAGAAGTGTTCTCCAATCCAGATATATTCGGCGTGTTCACTCATAACTTCGCCTATTTTGTTATGGGTATCATCCAAAATATCGTGGCGATTTATTTCGCCGTCCTCTTGAATGGCCGGCTGCGTGGAAGGAACGTATTTCGGCTGCTGCTGTTTCTTCCATATATTATGAACGGCGTCGCGGTAGCCTTCATGTTCGGCTACGTGTTCGATACGACCCAGGGCTCGCTCAATCTACTGCTGCAGAGCCTCGGGTTAACTAAGCTAGGCGAGACCAGCTGGCTCGGCACGCCCGGCCTGGTCAACTATTCGCTGGCTTCCACCGGGCTTTGGCGGTTCATGGGCTACAACATGGTTATTTACATCGCCTCCCTGCAGGCCATCCCGCGCGATATCTATGAAGCGGCAAAGATTGACGGTGCCAATGCCTGGCAGACCTTTTGGCGGATTACGCTGCCTAATATGAAGCCGGTCATCCAGCTCAATCTGTTCCTTACCGTTACCGGAGCTCTAGAAGTATTCGATCTGCCCTTCGTACTTACCAAGGGGGGACCAGCCGGAGCCTCGCAAACCTATGTGCAGCGCGTCGTAGAAACTGCCTTTGCCTATAATCATTACGGCCTGGCCTCAGCCATGAGCATCATTCTGTTGTTCTTTGTCATTCTCGTGGTGGGTCTTCAGCAATTCGTTCTTAGCAGAGGAGGGAGCAGCAAGTGAACACAAAAAAATTCAGCGGCCTTGACATCATTAAATACCTTTCTCTGCTGATCGGAGTATTTGTCGTCTTGTTCCCTCCTTATGTGATCATCGTGAACTCCTTTAAATCAAGTGACGAGTTCAATACAGCCAGTACGATGGCGCTGCCTGACAGTTTTTTTAATTTCGACAACTTCAAGATCGTTTTCGAACGGGGCGGACTGCTGAACGGCTTCGGCAATACGCTGATCATTATTTGCGTTACTCTCCTATTCAACATCATTTTTGGAACCATGGTCGCATACGTGCTGGGCAGATTTACTTTCAAGCTGAAAAAAGCGGTATTCGGAGCCTACCTGTTCGCCACGGTTATTCCAAGCATCACTACCCAGGTTGCTACGTTCGGAATTATCAAGCAATTGGGACTATATAATACGCTGGGGGCACCGATTATTCTGTACATCGGAGCCGACGTCATTCAAATCATTCTGTACCTGCAGTTTATCCGCAACATTCCTGTCGACCTCGACGAGAATGCCATGGCGGAAGGGGCAACCTTGTTCCGGATTTATCGTTCGATTATTTTCCCGCTGCTGACCCCAGCCACGGCCACGCTCGTCATTCTGAAATCCATCAGCATCTATAACGACATGTACACCCCTTACCTTTATATGCCGAAGCAAAGCCTTGGGGTGGTCACAACGGTGCTCATGCGCTTCCAAGGCGTCAACATCGCAGACTGGAACCTGATTAGTGCGGCTATATTATTGATTTTGCTGCCAACCGTCATTCTGTACTTTGTGCTGCAGAAATACATTTTTGAAGGCGTAACCAGCGGTGCGGTAAAATAATCGGCATTCTGTACAGGAAGGAAGGACGATATCCCCATGATTTCATTCATTTCCTACTTATTCCGAAAAGCCTGGGTGTTCTTCGCTAACCTGTCTATGCAAAAAAAGCTGGTCATCATCTTCGTGTTTCTGATATCCCTGCCCATCACGTATGTCAGCTACTCCTCTTACCGGGCGAACTCCAATTCCATCCTGAACAATATGACCAGCTCGGCTGGCCAAATGACCGACAACGCGATGGATAAGGTGGATCGATACATCGCGGATCTGAAACGGTATACCATACTTCCGTTATACAACAAAGACGTGGAGAAGCACCTGGATCAGCGCGAAACGGATTGGGATAAAAACACGAGCATCTATATGTTTCTGATGTACCTGGCGAACATGAAGGAGGAAATTGCCGCGGTTTATATGACCGATCGGTTTGGAACGATTTTTTATAATACAAAACCCGGCATCAACGAAATGTATCCCGAAGAAAGGCTTGCAGAGTGGGAGATCCGGACACGAGAGGCCGGCGTCTCCCCTGTCCTGCTAGGCACGTACCCGATTCGCATCAACGGCTCGGAGCAAAGGCAGGTGTTCACGATGATGCGGGCCATTCAATCGGTCAGCACGCTGAAGAACATTGGGATCATCGTTATCGATGTGGATATTCGCCTGTTCGAGGAGATCATCCAGCCGCTAAACACAGTTACCCACGGCAACACCTTGATTGTCGATGAGCATGGAAAAGTCGTTTATAATAACGATCCTTCGATGCTGGGTCAAGATTTAAGCGGCAGTCCTCTGCTGGAGCAAGCCACCGGTCAGCGGGGCCATTTTGAACTGGAAATCGAAGGCAAGCCGTATATCTCGGTGTTCAGCGCGTCTCCAAGCACCGGGTGGAAAACAATAACCTACATCCCGCTTACCGAATTGCTCGCTCCGATGAAGCAAAGCCGCAACGCCCTTATGATTACGACGTTGATCATTATTTTCTTCGCTTTAGCGGTAGCTATTTTCATTTCTTATGCTCTGACCAAGCCGCTCACCCGAACGGTACGATTAATGAAGCAGGTGCAGCGCGGCAATCTGGACGTCCAGGTTCAGGTGAAATATAACGATGAAATCGGCAGGCTCGGCAGTCATTTCAATCGCATGATTGACCGGATTCAAGGTCTGCTGCAGGAAGTATACGAAACCGAGAAAAGCAAACAAAAAGCGGATATGCTGGCGCTCCAAAACCAGATCAATCCGCACTTCATATATAACACGCTGGAATCGATCCGCATGCTGGCCGAGCTAAATGACGACGATCGCGTGGCCGAGCTTACCTACCTGCTTGGGCTGCTCCTAAGATACAGCATCACACGAAGCGATGAAACGGTAACGATCGAGCAGGAGCTAAACCATGTCCGGAACTACTTGCAGCTGCTGCAAATTCGTTTTCCGGACAAATTGGACTTCCGTATCGACGTCCCGGATACCTTCTATCACCTGTCGATCATCAAGCTGATCTTTCAACCGATTGTAGAGAACGCGGTATTTCATGGACTGGAGAAGCAGGAGAAGCCGGGAACCATCTCGATTGCCGCTTGGAATAATGGCATGGACGCCATATTTGTAATTAGCGATGACGGCATCGGCATGGATGAGGAAAGATTGGCCCAACTGAACCGCAGCCTTACCGATGGCAAGACAGACAAATTCGGCATCGGGCTGCGCAATGTCAACGAAAGAATTCGCCTTCACTATGGAGACAGCTCGAACCTGTCTGTGAACAGCAAGCTTGGAGAAGGAACAATGGTAACCTTGAAAATTGCGGGTCTCCTTGAAGGGGAATGAAAGCATACGCTATTAAGGAGGGTATCCCATGCTTCGAATCGTAATTGTCGACGATGAGGCCTCGATCCGTGAAGGACTAGCCAAAATAATCAGCAAAGAAAGCGACGGGTTTTTCGTGGCCGGCATTTTCTCTAATGGTCAAGAGGCGTTGAATTTTATTGCATCGTCGGAACAGGATATTGATGTCATCATTACAGATATTCGCATGCCCCTTGTCGATGGATTAGAGCTGATCAAGCAGTCAAAATCCATTCAGCCGGATATCCGCTGCATTATCATGAGCGGATTCACCGATTTTGAATATGCCCGTCAGGCGATTCGCTATTCCGCAATAGATTACTTGCTTAAGCCGATCAACAAGAAGCAGCTGTTCAAGCTGCTTCATATGCTGAACGAAGAAAGAGAATCAAGCCTGGGAAAAGAGCAGCGCTACCGCTCCGGAATTCTGCTTTCTTACTTGAAAAGCTCCTCCTCCCTTTGCAGCAAGCTGCCCGAGCTGAATTTGCAGCTTCCCTATTTTGCGGTACATGTCCTGCGCAGTCGCGATATCGAGGCGCTTCACGCCCAGCTTAGTCTAGCGCATTTGGAATGGACTTGTCCGATCGATATCGTAGACACCGGAGAAGGCATGCTGGCGCTTATTAGCTACTACTCCCGTGAACCCCATGCGGAGCTCATCAAGCAGCTTCCAGACCGGCTGCGCCCTGACCTCGCTTCCGTCGGGATCGTTCATGTCGGCTCCAGCCGGGGATATCATCAAGCAACCTATTTAAGCGAAGCCTTTAATGAGGCAGTGCGTGCATGCGATTATGGATTGTACGATTATTCCACTTGGAGCAGCCAGTACTACGATGATTTGCCTCGGCCAGAGCCTCATGTTACGGATCGGTTCATAAGCGCACGAGAAATGCTCAGCGAGCATTTGCAAATATTGGATATTAACCGAGTAAGGACCGCGCTGGAGAAGCTGTTCAGCGAGGCAAGGCAGGTCAAGGCATCTCGGCAATCGATCATCGCATTATGCCAGCTTATCCGTGACACGGCTATAGCGGAGCTGCCGGAATGGAAATCGAAGCATCATTGTACGGCTGCAGAACAGCTGGAGGAGCGCATGCTGGCCTGCCTGGCTTTCGAAGAGATGAAGAGCTTGTTCTGCTCTGAATTTCTCCAAGGACTCGAGGAGCTCCGTACCAGCCGCCTCAGAAAGGCAGACCCTTCAGTTGAAACGGTAAAGCGCTGGATTCATGAGCATTACGATCAGCAAACAGAGCTTAGCAGCCTGGCCAGCATGGTATACTTGACCCCCAGCTATCTCAGCAAGCTGTTCAAGAGCGAGACGGGTCTGACGATTACCGATTACTTGATTGAAGTAAGAATTAAAAAAGCAAAGCACTTGCTCAAAACCTGTGCAGACATGAAAATCCATGAAATCGGCTGTGAGGTAGGCTACGCTGATCCTGCCTATTTCAATAAGCTGTTCAAACGCGTTGTCGGCGTGACACCAAACGAGTATAAGAGAATTAATCCATATTAAATCTAAGCCTTAAATAGAGGCCTAAACAAAGGACAAATAAATATCAAAACAGAATTTAGAACTAAACTTAAATCAAGCTCAAAACAATTAGACAAGAAAACAGGGACAGCATGTGCGCTGTCCCTGTTTTATAATTAGCATGTATATTATCTCTGCTCTCTACTAGACGCCTCGATCCGTTACTTACTTTCCACAGATGCGCGATCCTTTCCTTTGTCTGCTTCACGGGCGTTTTTGTTCGCGGATTCGCGATCTTCCTTCATCTCATCCACCGTCTTGACGTGCTGACGGGCAGCTCCGGCATAGCCTTCACGCGTCGGGATGCGTTGTGCGGAAGCCTGACGCTCTTTCGCCTCGGAAATTGCCCCTTCATACTGCGGCAGCCATGCTTCTTGAGCGATGAGCATATCATCAACCATCTGCCAAATTTCCGGCGGATTACATACCGCGCCGACGAGCGGATCCATCATAAACGCCTGACGCAGCAGCTTGTCGTCGCCATGCACCGCTGCTTCAACAGCCAGTCGCTGCACAGAGATGCTGACATTACACACAGCCGCCGGACCGAGCGGTAAATCGCCGACATGCGGCATCGAGATACCGTTACCGTCAACATATCCCGGCGCTTCGATGATCGCATCATTCGGCAGATTAGATATAATGCCATTGTTGATCACATTGAAGTGTCCACGGTATACTCGCCCCGTTTCCAAGCCTTCGATAATGTAAGAGCCATGCTCCTCGCTTCGTTCCTCCTGCTTGTATTCCAGCGCCGGCTCCTTCATCCAGTTCGGGAAGTCCGTCTCAAACCAATTGCGCCCTTCCGTACACACGCGTAAATAGCCGCCCGTCTCCCCGTTAATCCAGCTGCCAAGATCGATCCAGTCCATAATCTCATCCGGACGCTTGCGGTACCAAGGAACATACTCGCTTAAGTGTCCGTTCGATTCCGTGCTGTAATATCCGAAACGGCGAAGCATATCGATCCTCACCTTCTCAGTTCTTGAGAAATCAGGATGCTGCTCAAAGGCCTCCAACAGCTTGCCTGTCAGATCCTCCCCATTGTGACGGATGCTAATATACCATGTCTGATGGTTAATTCCCGCGCAAATGATATCTACTTCTTCCTTCTTCAGCCCGAACGCTTCAGCGATTTGCGAGTGGCCGCCCTGTACCCCGTGGCATAGCCCAATCGTCCGTACACCGCCGTATTTGTTGCAAGCCCACGTCAACATCGCCATCGGGTTCGCATAGTTCAACAACAGAGCATCCGGCGCTGCAACCTCGCGAATATCCTTGCAAATGCTCAGCATTTCTGCAATGCCACGCTGACCGTACATAATTCCTCCAGCACAGAGCGTATCGCCGACGCATTGATCTACTCCGTATTGCAGCGGAATATCTACATCCGTCGCAAAGGCTTCAAGTCCACCGACCCGGATCGTACAAATAACATATTTTGCGTCTTTAAGCGCCTCACGACGGTCAGTCGTTGGATGAATTCGGATAGACAAGCCGTTCTCCTGAATATCACGCTGACACAGCTCAGTGACCATATCCAGGTTATGCTCATTGATGTCTGTAAAAGCAACCTCAATTTCGCTAAATTCCTTCACGGACAACAGATCCCGAAGCAATCCCCGGGTAAATCCGATACTGCCAGCTCCAATAAATGCAACTTTGAATGACATTTTATTCCATCCCCCTAAGCGTTGTATGTCGGAGGTTCCCTTGAATTCCTTAAGAATTCTTAAAATTTCATAGAATAACCTCCCGAGTGATAACCTATAGCTTCATTCTATCAGGGGGCCGATAGGAAGCGTTATCAATATTCTGACTTCCTGCGTCTCGCATTGTCAGAAATCCTCACTTTTTTCTACAACATCATCCTTCTGTGCGTGAAGTGAATTTCTGTATTGTACCGGAGTATATCCCGTATGCTTCTTAAAGAGAGCATGAAAATACTGACGGCTGCCTACTCCAACATAATCAGCAATATCCGCAACTGGAATATCGGTATGCAGCAGCAGCATCGACGCTTTGTCCATCCGCAGCCGGGTCAAATACTGCATCATCGTCTCTCCTGTATGGTTCTTGAAAATGCGCTGTAAATAACCGGGGTGCAAATTAACAATGCCTGCAACATCCTGTACAAGGATGTCACGGTCATAGTTCTCGTGAAGATATCCAATACATTGCTTCACATAGTGATCGTATTCCTGCTGTCCGCTGCTGCTTTGCTCCAAACGAAGACGGCCGAGCGAAATAAGCAGCTGTGCAAACAGGAGACGAACCATTGCCTGGCCTTGACTGTGCCCTAGATGTCCCTGACCACGCCGTGTCACTCCTACTCCTGGTGCGGCTTGAAGCACTTGGCTGGTGCCTTCCTGCCTCGTGCCAGTTCTGGCAGCCGAGGCTTCGTGACCGATCCTGTCTAGCTCTAGTACCAAGCTCTTCAACGTATAATATATGTCCTCCGGATCTCGCATGACGATATAGTCAAACGCAGTGGATGTCATAATAGCCACATCATCCCCGCCATCTTCAAGGTATCGCCGCAACGAAGGGAAACTTCCCTTGCAGGGAGCAAACCGGAACTCTATGTTCAGCATCCGGCAAGGACTCTCCTTCTCCACGATCAGCCTGTGGGGAACATTCGCATCAATGAGGATAAACTCCCCTTTTTTCAAGCTGACTCCGTCGACTGTAGAGACGCTGCCCTTGACATTCCCGCCGCAGACTTCAACCCGGCATACTCCGGATATGATATACATAATTTCCGTGGAATCGTGCCGATGAAATTCCATATGCATTTCACTCCACTGCTTGAAATAATAGGCTGTAATATCCGGCTGATAATCTCCGTCTAATAATCCGGTTCGAAATAAGCTGCCCCGCTCCATCACATTAGCCTCCTGACTCTTCTGCCTTGATCCTGTCAGCTTCTAATGTATCTTGTTAGCAGCCATTCTATCAAGTCACCTCGGCTGGATGACGGGATAAGCTATTCCTTGACCCCGCCAAGGGTCAGGCCGGTGACGAAGTACTTTTGCAGGAAGGGATAGACGACGATAATAGGCACGGTAGCCACGACCGTGATTGCAGCGCGGATCGATACCGGCGTCACGATGTTCGCCTGAATGTTCTTGCTGTTCGCAAAGGCGGACTCCGCGCTGCCTCCAACGCTCATATTTGCAGACTGAAGTTTCTTCATCAGCTCATATTGCAAGGTGCTTAGGTTCGGCTTAGAGGAATTGTACAGAAAGGTGTCAAACCAGCTGTTCCACTGCCCTACGGCAACGAATAGTGCAACCGTAGCAATTACGGGCAAGCTCAACGGCAGGATAATACGCAAAAATATCGTAAAATGATTTGCCCCATCCATCTGTGCGGATTCGACGAGGCTTTCCGGCAAGCCTTCCATGAATGAACGCATGACAATGAGGTTAAACGCGCCAACGAGGCCGGGGATGATATACACCCAGAAAGTTCCGTACAGATGCAGTCCCTTGATGAGCATGTAGGTAGGAATCAAACCGCCACTAAAATACATTGTAAAAACGAAGATGACCGAAATCGGCTTGCGAAGCACGTATTCTTGACGGCTAATCGTATAAGCGAGCATCGCTGTGCAGAAAACGCTGGTCGTCGTTCCCAGCACCGTTCGCGCCACCGATATAAGAAAGGCATTATAAATCATGCCGTCCTCGAAAATGGTGCTGTAATTAAGCAATGTGAACTTGCGCGGCCACAAAAATGCGCTGTCCCGTACCGTATCTGACGCCTCATTGAACGATACGGCAAGCGTATTAATAATCGGATATAAGGTCACCACGACCAGCAAAATAAGCAAGCCTGTGTTTATAAAATCAAAGGTAAAGTCACCTCTGGATCGTTGCTTTATCCTTCCCGACGTCCTTGTTGTCATTGGGTTCCCTCCTAGAATAGTCGCTCTTGGCCCATACGCTTCGCCATCCGGTTGGCGGCAAGGAGCAAAATAACGCTGATTACTGTTTTGAATATCCCTGCAGCCGTGGCGAAGGAGAAACGCGATAAATTGATGCCGTATTTGAGTACAAAAATATCGATCGTCTCCGAATAGTCAACGACCATCGGTGTCTGCAACAGGTACTGCTGCTCAAATCCAGCGTCCAATATATGCCCAATATTCATAATGAGCAAGATAATGATGATCGAGCGAATACCGGGCAAGGTGATGCTGAATATTTTTCGAAAACGGCCTGCCCCGTCAATGCTTGCAGCTTCATACAGGGACGGGTCGATCATGGCCATGGCGGCAAGATAAATAATGGCGCTCCAGCCGATTTCCTTCCACACGTTCGAGGCTCCGATAATCCACCAGAAATAATACTGCTCGGACAGCCACATGATCGGTTCTTTGATGATATGCAGCTTTACCAGCACTTGATTGACAATACCGTCAATGGACAGCATGTTCATAATGAGGTTGGCTGCGACGACCCATGAAATAAAATGAGGCAAATAGCTGATCGTTTGCACGACGCGCTTGAACAGCATTTTCCGTACCTCATTCAGCATAAGAGCCAGGGTAATCGAACTAACGAAGCCGAAGACAAGGTTAATGACACTCATAGCCAGCGTGTTGCGAATGACACGGAGAAAAGAGTCGTCCTGGAACAACTCGGCGAAATTTTTCCAGCCCACCCAGCTGTTATTCAGCATCGAGGAGCCAGGCTTGTAATTTTGAAAAGCCATCATCCATCCGTAGAGAGGAACATAGGCGAAAATAATGACATAGATGAGAAAAGGAACCGACATCAGCATAAGCATTTTTTGGCTTTTCAGCTTTTTCCACCAGGATGAATGGTTAGGTGCTGGCTTGCGCGGAACGGGATTGGTGCTATTTGCATGATGGCTATGTTGGCTATGATCGAGATGAAGACCCTGATCAATTTGATTGGCAGGGTTAGTATGATTAATATGACCAGTAAATTTAGCACGATTGGAATAACCGGATGATGCGGACATGATCGCTGTCCCTCCTTAGGATACAAGTTGAAATTCATTGGATGACTACGGGAGCTGTCTCTTCCTTATATCTATAAAGGGCACCGGCTCAGCACATAAGCCCGGCGCCCTTTATTTCTATGGGAATGTACATTACCAGTTAGTCTGGCGATCAATTACTTTTTCTGTCAGCTCATCCAGCCAGCCTTGAACGTCCAATTTATTTACGGTTGCTACGTATTCATTCCAATATTTCTCGAACTCTGCCTTAGACTTGGCAACGACCATTTGCGGAGGATATTTCTTGTTAATGTCGTCCAGCTTCTGGTTAAAGACTTTGCCCTCTTCCGAGAGCTCGATGCTCCACAGCGGGAAATACTTCCGGGCCATATTCGGGCCGTCAAATAATTCCTCATATGTCGTTACGCTATAAGCATTCAAAATTTCTTTATCCAGCTCATCGTAGCCTGCTGCGATTTCCTCCGGCTGCCGGTACTGCTCATAGTTATTGCCGTCAGGCATCGTACCCGATGAACCCGGCCAGAACCACAGGATGTTGCCGAATGTCTTCAAGCCGTTCTTCGGATCGGAGAAGAACTCACGCTGCTCTTCAGTACGATAGAACCGTCCCTCATCGGAAATCGTGAAGTCCTCGCCGGCTACTCCCCAATTCCGCAAAATTTGTCCTTCATCACTCGCCATGTAATCCGCATATTTAATCGCGCCTACGGGATCTTTGCAATTCACTGTAATCGAGAAGCCCTGGTTATAGTTCAGCGAAGGCACATCCAGATAATCGGGCTTAAAGCTCTCGTCAAAAGTAAGCTGCAGCGGCACCATTATCCGATTGGTTTTCCCCTGCTGCTTCAAGGAATCCATGGCAGCCTGGAACTGCCATTTCTGATCGAACATACCGAGCACACGTCCACTGGACAGCTTCGCCAAATACTGCTCATAGTTCGCAACGAAAGCTTCCTTGTCGATCATACCCTCGTGGTACATTTCGTTCAGCTTTGCGTAGTAGCGTTTCGTAATATTCTCATCCGTTTGGTAGAAGGAGAGCTTATTGTTGATGGGATCGACTAATGCCCGGGAGTCGTTAGGTCCTCCAGCAAGAAATTGCATCGGCGTTGTCAATGTGAAGTTGCGGTTATCATATGTAAGAATCTCGAATGGAATAGTGTCCGCTCCGTCGATTTGTGGATATTTCTTGTAATACGCCTTGAGGACGTCAACGTACTGGTCAAAGGTAGTAATCTTCGGGAAGCCCGCATCCTTTAATACTTCCTTCTGAATCCAGAATGCCGCACTGATTCCCTTACTTGGTGTTCCTGTTGGCGCGACCTGCGGCAGTGCATAAATATGTCCATCGTTTGCTTTCAGCCGTTCCCAGTACGGCCCGTAAATCCGTTTAATATTTGGGGCATGCTCCTCGATCAAATCCTCCAGCGGCAGCAGCGCATTCGCATCAATGAATTTTACCGTTTGATCCGTATTGATCAAATCCGGATAATCGCCGCCAGCGATCATAACGCCAACCTTCTGCTCCTTCTCGCCGACAAGGCGTTCATATTTGATTTTGACGCTGGTTTTCTCCTCAAAGATATCTCCGATCTTCGTATGCTCTGGAACGTTGTCGCCAGGATCAAACACGAAATAGTGGAAGGTTTTGACGCCGTCTTTCACAGCATCCTGCTTAGCATTGCCGTTGGTGCCATTTGCATGACCATCGGCATTACCGCCGCTGCCGGAGCATCCCGCCAAAGCCATAGATAAAATGAGCATCGTTGACACAATTAATGTAAGCGCTCTTTTTTTATTCAATATTCATACCACCCTTTCGTTAATGTACAACAAATGTATCAAACAACAGACGCACCATGAACCCGACGAACCAAAACATCATACCCGGTAAATCTAAACAGTTTGGCATGAAAAAACCTCGCCAAATGGCAAGGTTGCTCGAGAACGATTCTACTAACGAATCATCATGACACAGTTAAAATTTGTATTTATCGCTATTGAAAACGCTTAATAACTGTTAGAATTAAACAAAACAAATAACATAACAAGTTCAACATTCGTTATCTGTCTCAATCCATTTACAAAGGGGTATCGTGGATGAAAAGCAAGCTCCTCTTGTCCTGGTGGAACGATCTCAGACTGAAGAACAAGCTGATGATCCTTTATTTCGTTGCGGTTTTTATACCGATCGCGCTAACGAATACGATTTTTTATACGATGACCGCTAACTATGTAAGAACGGAGAAAATCAAAGATTTAAAGCTCTCCCTTGAAGGAAATAAAGACAATTTTCGCAAAACGATAGACAGCATTATCAGCTTCTCCACCGTGATCTATACGGACGGCTCGTTAGTTGGCGCTCTGGATCATACCTATGGCAGTGAAGCCGAAGTACTCACAGCCTATAGCGAGGTGCTGAACCCTTCGATTAACCGCTTCGTCCCCATGAATAAGCAGTTTTATAACGCCTACCTCTATACGGACAATACAACCCTGATTCATTCCGGGATGCTGAATTTCATCGATCGGGAGACAGAGCAGCAGGATTGGTACCGCGCAACCGTTGCGCCAAGCCGAAGCCGAAAATGGATGATTTATACGCATTCGCAGCCTGATCCATCTTATATCAGCGTCATTCGTGAGCTAGATTTTTACAAGCTGTATTCCACCTATCGCAAAATACTGAAAATCGACATATTACCGGAGTATTTGCAAAACACTCTGTTTGACCAGACTTTTCCCGGGAAATTATATTTACTTAATCCGCAGGGCGACATTGTTTATTCCTCAGAAGAGAACCTGCCGCAGCGGCTTAGCGATACCGTGCAGCAGGATATGACTGTCATCTTCAGCGTATTCGATGGCGTGGATTATCTTCAAGGGTGGCAAATAGCTGGCGTATATCCAAACAGCGTCATTGAACGGAGTCTGCTGGATTCCCGCAAATTTATTGTTTATTTGACATTGGCTAATTTTATTTTTCCAAGCCTGCTTATTCTTGGCTTCACCCGCTCGCTCAGCAAACGACTCGGACTTTTGTTCAAAGGAATCCGCTGGGTACAAAACCAACGGTTCGACCTGCTTAAAACGGAACGTGCCAACGATGAAATCGGCCAGCTTACCGAAGAGTTCAATAAAATGACTACCCGAATTGACGGATTGATCCATGACGTATATATCGCGGAGCTGAACAGAAGACAAGCGCAATTCAATGCCCTGCAAAGCCAAATTAATCCGCATTATTTATATAACACGCTGGATGCCGTACGGATGAGCTGTGTAACGAAAGGTGAAGAAGAGACCGCCCATATGATCAAGCTGCTCGGCCGCGGCTTCCGCAGATCGCTGAGCTGGGAGCAGGATATGATTCCGCTGCAGGAGGAGCTTGAATTCGTAATGGATTATCTTGAAATACAGCAATTTCGGTACGGGCAGCGCCTGCTGCACAACCTGGAGGTTGACGAGCGTGTGCTTGATATACCCATTCCGAAAATGAGCATTCTTCCGTTAGTAGAGAACGCATGCATACATGGGATTGAGCATTTGGAGTGTCAGGGAACGATCACTGTACTTGCTGTCCAATCCGGCACCGAAGCTCATATACAAGTGCAAGATAATGGCATCGGGATTGAGCCAAACAGGCTCGTGCAGCTATTGGGCAGCTTGGAGAGCTCAAGAAGCATGGAAAGCTATGCTGACGGCAAGCATGTCGGTCTTAAAAACGTCCATGCTCGGTTAAAATGGCATTTCGCCGATGATTTTAAGCTTTCTATTACTTCAGATCACAGCATGGGGACAACTGTAGAAATTAAGATACCGGTTTCACTGCAGTCAAGCGACGACGACATAGAAGGAGGAATACATGCATGCTAAAAACTTTGATTGTGGAAGACGAGCCTAGAATGCGGGAAGGTCTTAAAAAAATCATCTCCTGGGAGCAGCACGGGTTCCGCCTATGCGGAGACGCTGAGAATGGGCGGCAGGCGCTGCAAATGATCCTGCAAGAAAAACCGAGCTTAGTCATCACCGACATTCGTCTACCCGGCGCGACCGGACTTGAGCTGATGCAGGAGGTGACTCCCAAGCTCGATACCTGCTTCATCGTGATTTCCGGGTACGACGATTTTGACTATGTAAAGACAGCCCTCGTCTGCGGAGCCGTTGATTATATCCTTAAGCCCATTGAAGAAGAGCAACTGATCGTAGCCCTTCAACGGGTCAAAAAGAGATTATCCAAAGAAACTAGGCTGGAGCTGCCTGAAGAATCCATGCCTCCCGAGGATCCTGTCTTATTCGTAAAGCAGTACGTTAAAGAGCATTACCAAGAGCAGCTTACAATGAAAGATATTGCGGGAAAAATGTATCTTCACCCTTTTTACCTCGGCCAGCTGTTCAGGAAATCAACGGGGCTGTACTTCAATGATTACGTACACCAGGTGCGAATTGAAGCAGCCAAGCGGCGACTTGAAGCCTCCTGCTGCAAAATCGCCGATATCGCCCTTTCCGTCGGCTACAATGACACGGATTACTTCGTGCAGCAGTTTAAGAAATTAACCGGCTGTACCCCGTCCTCCTATCGTAAAAATATGCTGTCCTATTGATAATGAGTTAAAGCCATCCCCTTTGGGCGATTTTGTATACCTTCTTGTCCCGTTCGCTGAACATCAACTGCTTGCTGCGATTAATCAGTTGAACTATTGGAAATAGATGTGGGGCAATACGTAAAATGTTCCTACGAACGATATAATGAAAAAGCGTGGGTCACGTTACAGTGATCCACGCTTTTTTCAAACCTTCTAAATTAGAGTCCGCATGTCCGTAACCAGGCATCGGCAATCAGCTCGTGGCCAGCGGGTGACGGATGAACTCCATCCCCGGCCCAGTATGAAGGCTCCGCCTTGCTGCAGGCTGCTGCAAACAGTCCATCCAACGAGACGAGCAGCGCGCCGAATTCACGTGCCAATTGGCGCACCACCTGAATTTTCGGGTCTAAGTCCTCTCTCCAGCCTTTCCGGTCTTCGGGATGCGGAAGCACGAACGGCTCTACCAGAACTAACCTAGCATCAAGCGACTTCGTGGTTCGCTCCAGCAAATCGCGATAGGAAGACTCGAATTGTTGACTGGTCGTTACTGAACCATTGTCATAACGGCGCCAAGTATCATTGATACCGATATAAATAGATACGACCGTAGGCTTGAGAGCTAAGCAATCCTCATTCCAGCGCTCCTGCAAATCCACTGCCCGATTTCCGCTAATGCCTCGATTCAGAACCGTCAAATTCTTTTCCGGATAGCGATGTCCTAAACGTCCAGCGATCAACAAGGGATAGCCATGGCCGAGCGAGCTATAATCGCTATAGTCTCGCCCTGCATCCGTTATGCTGTCTCCCTGAAATAGAATGACGTCATCTTGTTTCAAGAACATATTTTATGTACCTCCTCAAATTTGAAGCAAATTAGTCTTCCAGTCTTACCACAGCCTTAATCACCTTCGATTCGGGCTTCAGCCATGCGTTAAACTCATTGATCATATTTCCAAAGGCGGAGCCATGCGTAATATATCGGCTAATATCCATATGTCCGTTTCGTATCACACTCAGCACATGATCAAAATCCGCTTTCGTCGCATTGCGACTGCCCATTAAAGTCAGCTCGCGGCTGTGAAACTCCGGATCGTCAAACGTAATTTCATCCTTCACCAGGCCAACGAATACAATCCTTCCGCCATGGGAGGCCAGGTTAAATGCCCCCATCATCGACTTGACGTTGCCTGTAGCGTCAAAGACGACCGTCGGGAACTCTCCCTTCGTTATTAAGGAAATTTGCTCCTTTGGTTGCTCGAGAGCGTTGACAGTATCATCTACCTTAGCCCATGAACGGCAGTACTTAAGGCGTTCTTCATTAACATCCATCGCGATGACTTTGGCTCCCAATGCCTTGGCCAACGCCATGATGCCAAGCCCGATCGGCCCCGCCCCGATGACGAGCGCTGTTTCTTCAGGCTGTAAGCCGGAACGGCGAACGGCATGAGCGCCGATGGCCAAGGGCTCCAGCATGGCGGACTGATCCAGCGTAAGTCCCTCTGTATTGATCAAATGACTGATCGGGACTGCTATCCGCTCGCGCATACCACCGTCAACATGCACGCCAAAGACCTTCATTGAAACGCAGCAGTTGGTTTTTCCATTGCGGCAAGCAATACATTCCCCGCAATGGATATAGGGGATAATGCTAACCTGATCGCCTGTGTGCAGCTTATAACTATTTTCGCCAATAGCCTCGATTCTTCCTGCCAACTCGTGGCCCAGTACTCGCGGATAGGTGAAATAAGGCTGGTTGCCTTGATAAGCATGCAAATCGGTGCCGCATATCCCGACTCTCTGGATACGTATGATCGCCTCTCCCTCTTTCAGAGCCGGCTCGGGCAGGTCTTCCCGATATATAAATTTTCCGGCCTCTTCGCAAACGATCCCTTTCACGCTTTCTGCCCCCTTTGGCTA
Source organism: Paenibacillus lentus (assembly GCF_042714055.1). Taxonomy (GTDB): domain Bacteria; phylum Bacillota; class Bacilli; order Paenibacillales; family Paenibacillaceae; genus Fontibacillus; species Fontibacillus lentus_A. Next base: position 44,431 of record NZ_JBHGVC010000012.1, on the reverse strand, counting down.
GGCCTTATTAAGTCGCCGTACTGGCCTTGTTTCGTTGTATTCATCTAATCCGCTTCTCCACGACTCGTTATGAATCGGAGCCAGTATTTCAAGCACCTTTCGCAGCAGCTCCCGATCCAGAGGCTCATCCGTCCAACCTGCATTGTTAACAATGTTATTGACACTGGCCGTGCTGACCAAGGTTGTGGGAATAAGCTCATTTTGTGTAGAAAATTGTACGGCCAGCTTCGCTATGTCCTCCCCCTGGGAGGCGCAATAGTCGATGGCTTGTCGGCAGACTTCCTTTAACCTTGCACTGGCTGGATGCCAGTCTGGCGTGGCTTGTCCGCTGAACAATCCCATGGACAGCGGGGATGCATTCACTAAACCAAGCTCCCTTTCCTGTAGCAATGGCAATAAATCCAAGAGCGAGGTATCGTTCAAGGAATAATGGCAGTAGGAAAGAATCATATCGATATCGATTTGCGGCAATATCCGCTCAAACAGCTGGAGCGGCAGTCCGCTGATGCCTCCGAAGCGAATAATTCCCTGTTCTTTTAAGCGGTGAAGGGCTGGTACAGCTTCCTCAATGATGATGTCAGGTGCAGCAAACTCAATGTCATGCAGAAACAAAATATCGAGATAATCCGTCTGAAGCCGATTTAAGCTTTCCTGTACGCTGCTGTATATCCGCTTCGCGCTAAAATCGAACGTATCCTCTCCATAACGTCCCGCCTTCGTGGATAAAAGGTATTTATCCCGCGGAATACTCTGCAAAGCCTTGCCCAGTACCGTCTCTGCCTTCGTTAGACCATAATACGGCGAGACATCAATCAGATTGATGCCTGTGTCTATAGCCGCATGCACCGTGCGAATGCTTTCCTTGTCATCCGTTTGACGGAACACGGATCCTAGCGACGAAGCTCCGAAGCTAAGCACAGATACATCCAATCCCGTGTTGCCTAATTTACGATATTTCATAGCAAGATCACCTCGTCACAGTTTATAAAAATCTTTGGCATTCCCGCCGAATACACGCGAACGCTCCAATTCGCCCCACGTTTCCGGCAGGGAGCGTAACAGCAGCTGCATGACTTCGCCATAATCGGCTGCCAGCAAGCAGACGGGCCAATCGCTTCCAAACATCACTCTCTTCGAGCCAAATAATCGGGCAATCCGTTGAATGTAAGGCATGAAATCCTCCGGCTTCCAGCACTGATGATCTCCTTCGGTAACCATTCCTGATAATTTGCAGTACATGCCGGGAAACCGCGATATTTCTTCCATATAAGTGAGCCATGGCTCGATTTCTCCGGTCTTGACGGGTGGTTTGGCAATATGATCAATAACCCCGCGCAGTTCGGGAACCTGACGAATCAGTTCTAAGACATGCTCCAATTGCTCCGACACGACCAGCAAATCGACCGGCACATCCTCGGCGGCATAGCCTTGAAGCGCTCGTACAAAATCTCGATCCAATATCCGCGAGCTGTCCGGCATGTCTTGAATCATCATCCGGAAGCCGACGAACTTCGGATGACGTCGAAACCGTTCAAAGTGCTGCCTGTGATCGTCCTGACCCAGGTCTAGCCAGCCTACTACCCCAAGAACAGACGGAGTCTGCTCGGCAATGGACAAAATGTATTCCGTTTCCTCTACGGTTGGTGCCGCCTGCACAAGAATGCTTCCGTCAAGTCTATGCTCCTTCAATAAAGGATCCAAATCCACGGGCAGAAAATCCCGATATAACACGGGAATATCCGGCGTAATCCAGCCGTAATCTCCCCGTTCTATCCGCCAGTAATGCTGATGAGCATCAATCCGCATCCGATCATCACACCTTTTAAATGATATAAAATCTTATCATAGTCTCATTTTATATATAAAATATGATAATGTAACACTTCAATCCTGCATTTTTATAACTTATTTTGATATGATGAATACATATAACGGAAAGGAGTGAGCACGTATTCATCCGCTTCGCAAGCCCTTCTTTGGCGACCCTTTGTTCCCGTTCGAGATCGTTTATAAAACCGTAAAAAGACAGCTGGATGAGCTGCCTGATCATCTGCACGACCGCTATGAGCTTGTATATATTCATCAAGGGAGAGGCAGCTTTTTTATCAATAATACACTATACGAGAAGAAGCCTGGCGACTTGTTTGTCATCCCCGGCAACACGATACATCATGCTTTGCCTGATCGCGACGAGCCCATCGTATCAACCGCCGTTTATTTCGCGCCAGCCCTCTTCACAGCCAGCTCCCTTGATGTTTCCTATTCCCATCTTCTATGCTATGAGCTCGCCCGAAAGAGAAAAATATTCAAAATCGAGTTATCCGACGAGCTCAGGCAGGTGACGGAAACGGCCCTTGAACAAATCAACGGGGAATTGACTCAGCGGCATCTAGGCTATCGCGAAGCTGTACGCTTGCTTGTCTGCCATTTATTGCTGCATATCAACCGGCTCTCCATGCTGGATTGGCGAGAAGTCAGTGATAACTCTATGATTGGCCCCCACTGGATCAGGGATGCTCTGCGAATGATCGACGAGCATCCTGAGCATCGTATCGGACTGTCGCAGCTCGCTGACAAAGCCAGCGTTTCTCCGCCTCATTTCTCGCGGGTATTTAAACAGTTGACAGCCATGAACGTTACGGATTATATCAATGCCAAGCGAATTATCCGGGCCAAGGAAATGCTGCTGCAGTCGGAGGACAAGATCAACGTCGTTGCGGAACGATGCGGCTTCGATACGCCGGCTCATTTCCATCGTGTATTTAAAGCACTGACGGAGTTAACGCCGAAAACGTACAGAAAAAGCCTAGAAACAAAAAAAGGGCCACACCCTGATCCTTAAGAATCATGCTGTCATAACAGCATCATTCAGAATAAGGGTATGACTCCTCTTATCGCTTCCAAAAATCCGTGCCGGCAAAGACCTGCTCCTTCCGGAGTGCCTCCGGCTCTGCCCCAATGCAGCCTGCCCAGCGAACCCGCTGTGAGCGTAAGGCTTCGGCGTAAGTAAGGCTATATTCCTGATAGCAAACACTCGCTTCATTGGAGGGATCATTCCAGTTAGCCCAGCCCTGCGGGTGAATATGATCCCCCAGCGTGCAGCTCACATATGCGGTCTTGGCATATTCACGCCAGGGCCTTCCCAGGTAAACATCTGAAACTCCGGGAGCCGCTGTCAGGAAGCAACGATGGAACACATAGCCGTGCTCCTGTCCTTCCGGTGTAGATGCCGCCGTGATATATCCCGGTTGATTCTCGTAATGACGCAGGCTCCGAAGCTCGCAGCTGTCGAAATAAGCGGTCGCTCCGCCGAAAATAAAATCCACCGTTCCCTCAATATAGCAATTTTCATACAATTGGCGGTAATGGGCATGGTGCTCTTTGAGCGGAATTCCGCCAAACTCCGCCCGTTCTCTCGGGGCCGGCGGCAAAGGGCCTGTAAATAACGTATCCTGGTGGGCCTTGAAGGAGCAGTTCCTGAATACGGTCAAATCGCAGTGCGCATATACCGCTAGAGCCTGACCGATGTCTTGTCCCTGCCCCGCCGTATTCGCTACCACGATATTTTCCAAAACCAAATCGCTGCCGCCCAGGAATAAGGTCGGTGTCGCAAACGTCTCTATCGGCTCCCCGTGCTCGTCTCGCTCTTTCGCATAGCGCTTCCCCGTAATTTCCACGCAGCCCAGGCCGATCATTCGTAAATGTGAACGGTAGATAAGCACATTCTCTTCATAAACACCTGATAATATAAACAGCGTTTGAACTTCATTTGAAGCTTGCTGCTCCAGCGAATCGATCGCCGCTTGAATACTGCGAAAATGACAGAAGGACTCATTGCCAACAATAATAGGCTCCGTGATTTTGCTCATTCCGCTACAGATGCTCCGTCAAAAATTGCTGCCAGGCTACCCGCATATCCAGAGTTTCCATATGCCCGGCGCTGGAAATTACGGGCTGCCAATGATCGGCTTTGCCTGCAGATTGGTATGCTTCATAAAGTCCGTCGGCCAAATTTTCTACGCCTTCGATCGGGGTCATTCGGTCATTACGCCCAACCATGCTCATACGAGCCCGAGGCACGATGAGCTTTTGAATGTCCAGAGTTTGAAAGTGCTTCAACAAGCCGGGGACATAAGAATAGAATCCATGATGATCCAGCCCCCGCTTGGCAATCAGCGTCTCCGCATCGACTTGCCCGCAAATATCGATCGTGACCTTGATCCGTTCATCAAGGGCCGCCATCCACCATGACATCATAGCCCCCATTGACATCCCCATCGTCGCGATGCGGGAGCCGTCGATATCCTCACGCTGGCACATGTAATCTACCATGCGCATATTATCGTAGATCATCATGCCCCACATCACTCTGCCCCGCCAGAGCATTTCCTTGACTAGTTCGCTCTCCTTCTTGCCGCCGCGCTCGTTGAAGCCCCACATATCAATGCAGCAGGCCGCATAGCCCATTCCCGTAAGAACCTTGGCAAAGGAGGGCTCCTGCAGATAATGGCTGCTCTTGATAAATTCCTTGCGTCCCCTCTCATAATCTCCGCCATGAGAGTGATTCACAACGACGAGCGGAAACGGCCCTTCTCCGTGTAAAGGTTTAGCCACATAAGCGGGTACTTGTTCGATTCCGTTTAAGTCGAGCACCAAAGATTCCAACCAATAACCATCGTGCTCCTCCTGGGTCAATATCGTAGCCGTAATCGGCTTATTGACAGGCAGGTCTCCTAACAATCCTTTTAATCGCTCACGTGTCATTACGCTCCACCTCATTCATTGATATTATCGTTCGAAGGTGCGACAGTAACTTGTTCAACCAGCTTTTCAGGCTTTGCGGTATTTCTTGATTCACATTGCGTGATTTCCACATTCTCGCCGTTCTCAACATAGAAGGCAGTGCCTTCATGGTTCTCGATCGTGACCCGGTTAAAGCGAATATCCCGAACATTCCCTAGATAAAAGCCGCGGCGCTGCATTTTGTCGATGCCTGCCATCATCGCCGGATAGCCGGGAATCGCATCCTTCGCCATGGAAATATCGATGTCGCTGAACGTAATTTCTGAAATATATTGCTCAGCAAGTCCATACAAAAATCCGGCTGCGGCATGAACATTGCGAGCTGTAATATTCGCGAAATGAATGCGGCGGAAGCATGGGGTTTCCTCTGTAATCGGGTACGGATTTTTATCCCACACATACTTATCCTTGCCGCGAGGGCCGCAGAAATAATAGAGGTTCAGTTTAATTGGACAGATTACATCCTCCATCACAATGTTGCTAATGCGAATGTCTTCGACGATGCCACCGCGCCCGCGTCTCGATTTCAGGCGAATCCCCCGATCCGTTTGCTTAAATACGCAATTGCTAATCGTTACATTGCGGATATCGCCGCTCATTTCGCTTCCGAGCACAACAGCGCCATGGCCATGAACCATCGTGCAGTTCGTGATCGTAATGTTCTCGCAAGGCACTCGATCCGCCGTATCTTCGGTTCCGGCCTTAATCGCAATACAATCGTCGCCGACGTCTATATTGCAATTGCTGATGCGCACGTTCGTGCATGACTCAGGATTAATGCCGTCCGTATTCGGCGAATCCGCCGGATTAAAGATCGAAACATTGTCGACCGTTACATCATAGCTGCAAATCGGATTTATAGTCCAGCTTGGGGAATTCCTGATGTTCACATCCTTTATCGTCACCCGCCGGCATTTATAGAAGCCAATCATCGTTGGACGGGGATATTCCAGCTCCTCCGGCCTGTTCCGATGCTTATCCCACCACGGCTGCCCGTTCCCTTCGATCGTTCCGCTTCCGGTGATCGACACATTATGCAAATCGCTGCCAAAAATACAAGGAGTATGAACCTGCCGCTTTACGCCTTCCCATCTCGATTCCACGGCTGGATAGTCCTCCGGGTTCGTACTAAATGATAGGACGGCTCCAGGATTCAAACGTAATTCAATGTTGCTTCTCAGTATTATAGCACCGGTTAGAAACGTTCCCGCCGGTACATATACGGTACCGCCCCCAGCCTCGCTTGCCGCGCCGATTGCTTTGGCAATGGCCTCCGTCACGGGAACCTGACTATTCTTTACCGCTCCAAAGTCTACAATATTGTATACTTGCATCTGCTCTCGCTCCCATTCTTGTGCTATCGTCTTAATTCCTCGTATTCGGCGCAGGCTTTCAGAAACGCGCCAACTCCCTTTTGGTCATTCGTAATAATCGGCTCGCTTATATAGTAAGCATAAGTGCCGTCACGCTGATCCGCTCCGCCTAATCCGGCGACCTGACAGTTTTTATTCAAATTCACCCAGCCTTCTTTCGTCTGGAGCACAAACTCTGCAATAACCCCTGCGTAGGCGTGATCCACCGTTGTAATCCAATGATTATCCAGCAGACCTAAGCGGATTCCCTTGGCTATCGCATAGACGAACATGCTTGAGGCTGAAGCTTCCAAGTAATTGCCTTTACGGTCTCCCTGATCGATGATCTGGTACCAGACTCCTGTTGCCGCATCCTGCTGCTCCTTAATCGCGCTTAAGAGCTCCATTAAAATGCGAGCCAGGTGTCCGTAATCGGCATGCTCTGCCGGCAGGATTTCCAGCACATCCACTAGAGCCATCGCATACCAGCCAAGAGATCGTCCCCAGAAGTTAGGAGACAATCCTGTCCGCGGATCACACCATGGCTGAATGCCCTTCTCATCCCAAGCATGATAGAGCAAGCCTGTCCTGGCATCCTTCGTATGCTTCTCGCTCAGAATGAATTGCTTCGTCACATCATCTACGCCATGCCCTTCTTCGAACGTCAGCAAATACTCCAAATAAAATGGCGCCCCCATATAAAGGCCGTCCAGCCAGATCTGATAGGGGTAAATCTGCTTATGCCAAAAAGCGCCTTCCGAGGTTCGCGGATGAGTCTGCAATTGCTTTCTCAATAAAGCTGCCGCTTGCTTGTACTTCTCCTGCTTCGTCTCGCTATAAAGCGCAAACAGCAGTTTTCCATTGTTAATATGGTCGATATTGTATTCCCCCAGGTGATAGCCGCGAATGCTGCCGTCTTCCTGGATGAAGTAATCCATATTCTCTTTAATGAACTGAAAATACTTGCGCTCGCCCGTCTGTCTCCATAACAGTTCAAATCCTTTTAGCACTACACCGTAGTCATAAGACCATTTACCATCATAGCCTTTGTCCTCATAGAGCCTCGGCATGCGCTCCATAATGGATTCTGCTGTAATTATCGACCAAGCAGTTTGTATCATACTAGCCTCCGTTGCTCGTCTCTCTGTTTGCTTCTGGGTTACCGAGCTTCTAAATGAAATATAAGGACTTGATGCCCTGCAGTCCCAGAGAATCAAGTCCCGTTCCAATGAAGATGTAAAGCCATTAGCCGTTGATTAAGGACTGCATCTCAACACATGCCATGACCAGGGCACCAACCCCGTGCAAATCGTTATTTACTTTCGGGCGAGTCACGTAATTATCGTAATCCCCGGCCGATGTGCCAATACAGATATCTGGTAGAACCAATCTTCCCTGTTCGTCCTGCTGCAGCACTTGAATTAGACCCGTATAGCCCTTTTTAGCGGCAGCCAAGGCCTTCTCACCGGAGATTCCCAGCTTTACAGCCTTGGCGATCGTATATACGAATAAGCATGAGCCCGAGGTTTCAAGCCAGTTATCCGGCATATGTCCTTTATCGACGACCTGATACCATAAGCCGCTCTCTTGATCCTGGAATCTAACCAGGGCATCTACGAAATCACCAAGGACGGACGACAGCTCTTCACGCCCCGGATGATCAGCAGGCAGCAGATCTATGAATTGCGCCAGGGCCAGACCATACCATCCTAGCGAACGACTCCAAAACTCCGGCGAACAGCCCGTCTCCGGATCGGCCCAAGGCATGCGGCGGCTCTCGTCCCAGGCATGATACAATAAGCCCGTAGCCTCATCCTTCATATGTTTGCGCATTAGCTTCTCTTGGTGAAGTACCGTGTCACGCAAGCCGGTCTCCCCATAAGCGTTGGCATACTTCAAGGAGAATACGCCGGCCATGTAAAGTCCATCCAGCCACATTTGGTAAGGATATTTATCCTTGTGCCAAAAGCCGCCTTCCGAAGTTTGGTTTATGATCAGGAGCAGGTTTCTTAGCTTCTCAGCCGCAATTCGATATTTCTCCTGGCCCGTTCTTTCATGAAGATTGAACAGCAGCAGCCCCGCCTGCATGGCGTCCAATTCATCCCGTTGGAAATACAAATTTCCGTATGCATCCACGAGGTCATCTACATATTGTTGAATATAATCGACGTAACGGTCTTCCTGGGTCGTCTCCCACAGCAGCTCCATCCCGCAAAGAAATACTCCCTGGTGATAGTGCCAACGGTGGGCCGGGGGAAGCTCCCCCGCCTTATAAGTGTCCATTAAGGAATCGCACGCTTTTCTTGCCCAATCGAGCGGCGCAGCAGATACATTTACAGCCATTTCTAAGCTCCCTCCATGTTAACCGTAGTCCTCTTGCTCCAAGATGAGCCGCAATATGAATTATCCTTTCATCGAACCGAGCATAGCTCCTTTGGCAAAGTGCTTCTGCAGGAACGGATACACCATCAGAATCGGCAGAGTAGCTACGACGATAACCGCCATTTTGATCGTCTGATCCGGCGGCGGAACCGCAGCATCCAGCGTAGAGCTATGATCCATGCCGCTGGCAAGAACCACGATTTGTCTGAGCAATACCTGAATCGGCCATTTCGCACTGTCATCCAGATACAGGATCGCCGTCATGTAGGTATTCCAATAAGTTACCGCATAGAACAAGGAAATGGTCGCAATTGCCGGCATCGATAACGGCAGCACGATTTTAAACAAAATACCGAAGTCGTTACAGCCATCAATTTTGGCCGATTCCTCCAGTCCCTCCGGGATATTCTGAAAGAAGTTCTTGAGAATAATCATGTTAAAGGCACTAATTGCTGACGGAATAATCAACGCAGCGTAAGTATCGATCAGCCCCAGCTCTTTAACAACCAGGAACGTGGGGATCATTCCGCCATGGAACAGCATCGTGAATACGACCATGAAGTTTACGACCTTGCGGCCATCCAAATCTCGGCGTGACAGCCCATAGGCCATCAAAGCCGTCATAAACATGCTGACCAGCGTCCCGACTGCTGTGACTCCGATGGACACGCCCATAGCTTTGAAGATCGTGTTCGTTGAGAAAATGAATTTATATGCTTCCAGGCTCCACACCTTAGGAATCAGCACAAACTTATTAGCTGCTAATTCCGCGCTGGTAGTGAATGATCCTGCTACAACGTGAATAAAGGGAAGCACAGTAATCAAAGCGATGATCGCTAGCAATGTAAAGTTCACAGCAGCAAAAAGTCTGCCGGTGATAGATCTATCTTCTACCATTTCAATTCCTCCCGTAGCATATCAATAAACGCCTTCTTCTCCCAGCTTCTTGGCAATTTTGTTCACTGCCATGACCATAATGAGCCCGATGATGGATTTAAAGAAGCCGATTGCGGTACTGTAGCTAAATTGGCCTTGCCTTAAACCTGCGGTGTAAACATACGTATCAATAATCTCCGCAACCTCTCTGTTCATGGAATTCAGCAGCAAGTAGACATGTTCGAATCCCAGATCGAGAACGGAACCAATTTTCAAAATAAATAGGGTAATAATAACGCCTCTTATAGCCGGGATCGTAATATGCCAAATTTGTCTGAGCCTTCCGGCACCGTCCATGCGTGCTGCTTCATAAAGCCCTGGATCAATTGCAGCAATGGAGGCCAGGTAAATAATCGTTCCCCAACCCGCTTCTCTCCAGATGACCTGAATGATATACATCGGTCTAAACCAGCTTGGGTTTAGTAGAAAATTGATTTTTTCAAATCCGAAATAGACTAGCAAATCATTGATAATCCCACCATCCATCGTGACCATAACGAATGAAATGGAGACGACGATAACCCATGACATAAAGTGGGGTACATAGAGTAGTGACTGAAAAATTCTTTTAAAGAAGTTGCCTCTAAGCTCATTTAACATCAGTGCGAGTATGATCGGTATCGGGAAGTAAATAAAGATATTCAATCCGAATAGAATCAAGGTATTCATTAAAATATTAAGGAAATCCGGTTCAGTGAATAGCCTCGTAAAATGCTTCATGCCTACCCAGTTGCTTCCGAGAATGCCATTGTAGGGCTTATAATCCTGAAACGAAATAATCAACCCGTACATCGGCAAATACTTAAATATTATGAAATACAGCAATCCTGGCGCAATCATGACATAGAGCCATTTATTTCTCCATATACGCCTTCTCATTTCATCTTTGTTTTTCGAAGCCTTTAGTGCCGGTTGAACTGGACTCGGCTGCGCGGTGACTTCCTGCATGATCTTCTTCCTTTCTGTTTCATAATGGAGCAAGGTTACTCGGCTCTTGGGAATAGAAGAGGCTGTTGAGTCCATCAACAACCTTTTCTACTTCCTTTATAACTTTGCTTCAAGCTAGGTTCTTATTTCTTGTATGCAGCGTTATATTCTTCGATGATTTTATCCCCGCCCCGCTTCTTCCAGTTCTCTACTTCCTTCTCAAAGCCGGCTTTATCGATTTGTCCATACATATACTTGTATGTTGCGTCAGTGATGATTTGTTGAAGCTCAACGCCCTTCTCCGTGTACGTAGCCGAATCAAGTGGTGCCGTTGGATCCGGAACCCCTACCTTAACGTTCTCAAGAAGCAGCTCCTCAGCATGGATTCTGCCTGGCAGCACGTTATAAGGCTGGTACATGCCGTTTGTCTCGGACTCGCCGATTACGCTATCCTTGTAGCCTTTTACTTCTCTTTCGATTAACTCTTTATCGTCAGTTGGCTTAGCTTTGCCGTCTTCAACTGTATAGTGCACTCCTTCGATTCCCCAGAACATGAGGTTGGAAACCTCTGGAGTCATCATCTTGTCGAAGAAAGCGAGGATTTTTTTCAGCTCTGCCTCGTCTTTGACGGCACCTTTAGGGAATAGAACAACGTTGTTATATCCAGGAATCATCCATTGCGCAAAATTCCCGTCCGGTCCAGCAACCATACTGTGCGTATCCAGAACTGCTTCCGGAACGTTTTTAATGAGGTCTTTGTTCAAGGAATCGATATCCTGCATGGAACCGCCGATATACAGGCCCGCTTTGCCGCTAGTGAACATTTTAACGGCATCCGTCTTACTGGTTGCTGCGAAGTCCTGGTTCATATAACCGCCATCGCGAAGCTTTTTGAAGAAATCCATCGTATCGATATATTGCGGGAACGTAAATTCTGGCTGCAATTGGCCGTCCTTCTCTCCCCAGCCGTTCGGTGTCCCGAACCAGGAGGAAACGGTTTTAAATGCGCCATAGGTTAATTCGTTACGGTCAACGACCCCGATCGTATCCTTTACATTGTTGCCATCTGGATCTTGTTCCGTGAAGGCTTTCGCCATTTCAAACAATTCATCGACGTTCGCTGGAGCAGCAAGGTTCAATTTGTCCGCCCAGTCCTTACGATAAATAATCCCTTGGCGAGCCAGTGGTCTGCCGATGTACAGCGAGTACAGCTTGCCTTCTACTTTGGTATTATTCAGAATTTCCGGCTTCAGCTTGCTCAGGTTCGGAAACTCGCTGAGGTAAGGCCCGATCTCCCAGAATTGACCGTCTTTAATCGCATCCTTCATTTGGATGAATGTCGTCTGATTTTTCAAATAAGTCACTTGCGGCAATGAACTCGTTGCAAAAGAAGAATTCAACTTCTCTTCATACGTGTCTGCCGGGAAAAATTGATACGTTAATTTCGTGTTCGTTAATTTTTCTAATTCTTTTTTAATGGTGTCTGGCGGTGTTTCTGAAGTGTTCAGTGGAAGCATGATTTTAATTTCCATCGGCGCTTCTGATTCAGCGCCTTTCGCGGTATCGCCCCCTGCATTCGGTGCTGCATTCGGTGCTGCTTTTTCGTTGCCGCCTGAGCAGGCTGTCAGAACTACACTTAGCGTTAGCAATATCGCCAACATGATGGAGAAGGATTTTTTCTTCATAACCATTTTGACCTCCATTTGACTTATTGTGTTTACATGTTCCACAGTACAGCCTGAGTAGAGTTACGAATACAATCATTTACTCATAAACGCTGATATACCAAGGAATCTGAATAAATGATTATCACCGTCACAATGACGAAATGACGAAAAAAACCACTGCGCCTTTAGCGCAGTGGTTCCCTATGATCATTTTAATGATTATTGCGTAAACGTTCTCTTTCTAATGCTTCACCGTACTCCTGAATAATCAGGTTGCCGCCATTTTGCCGCCATTTCAGCGTCTCTTGCTTGAAGTCCTCAGCCGTTATTTTGCCCAAAATATAGTTATACGTCGCATCTGCGATAATCTGTGACAGCTCCACATTCTTCTCATCATACGTTTCGGAGCTTAAATGAACGGTCGGATCAGTCACCAGAAAGGATTCGTTATCTTCGCTTAAGCGTTCCGCGATCGCAGTCAGCTCTTCCTTCTGAACGACCTCCATAATGTTCCGGTTACTCATGTCTGCGATCATAAGGGAATACAGAGGGTTTACTTCATCGACTCGCAGCCTTGAGGTTTCTTCGGGTAAAATAACTTTCCCGTCCGCAACTTCATAATGCCGCCCCTCGGTTCCATACATCATTAAGTTGGCCACGTCTTTATCCATCGTTCGATCAAAAAAAGCAAGCACCTGCTTTAGCTCCTCTTCCGTTGCAATGGCTTTCTTCGAGAAGAGATACAGTCCATTATAGTTAGGTATCGACCAGACCCTATAGCCTTTGGGGCCTTTAATCCGATTGATTAGCGTCAGCTTGGCCTGGGGATTCAATGCCTGCGCTTCAATGGATAGCCGCTGGACATCCGTCATGCTTCCGATGTATACGCCAGCTAGACCGCGAATAAAGCTGTCGCGCTGCAGTTCTTTGCTGGTGAGAGCAAAGTCCTGATTAATTAATTTCTCGTCATACAACTGCTTCATGAAATTCATCGTGTTCATATATTCTTCCGTCTCAAACTCGGGAATAAATTGGTTGTCCACCAGCTCCCAGTTGTTCGGTGTTCCGAAATAAGAGCTCAACGTCTTGAACACGCCGTAAACCAGATCATTGCGGTCTACAAGGCCAATCGTGTCGTGCTTGTCGTTCTGATCAGGGTCATTATGCGTAAATTGTTGCAATACTTCATACAGTTCTTCTAAGGAATGGGGCTCCTCTAAATGAAGATTCTCCAGCCAATCCTTGCGGATAATAACCCCTTGCCTAGAGGAAGGGCGCTCCGTGTATAATCCGTATATTTTTCCCTCTACGGCCGTTTGGCGGAGAATGGACGGACTCAGTTGACTTAAGTTGGGAAATTCCTTGAGATAAGGCTCTATCTCCCAAAATTCTCCCGATTTAATGGCATTCTTAATCAGGCTGTAGTCCGTAAACTTCACGAAGGTAACCTTCGCCAAAGAGTTGGTTGTAAGCGCCGTATTCATTTTATCCGTGTAAACGCCTTCAGGAACCCAACGTATATCAAGCTCTACCCCTGTCAATTTCTCGAGCTCGGCGATCACCTCTTTCGAGGGCTGTTGAGGAAAATGCAAAGGCGCCAATATGGACACATAAGGACGAATATCGCGGGAATCACTTTGAACAGACTGAACGTTGCTGCACCCGATTAGTATCGCAAATAAAAGCGGTACTAGCATATACGTATAATGTAACCTTGTTCTTCTCGTAGCCACTCTAGGCATTTCGGTTCCCCCTAATAGTTATGTGAAATTTATCTCTTACTTTCAACATACACAGATATACAATACAACCTATTACTTGATCATTTTATACTTCGTAGCCATAATTAGAGGAAATGATTATTGCGTTATGAGATGATTATTGTTATTATTCATCAAAATACAGGTTAACTGACTACTTATACACAAGCAGAGGTGCTGATTTCTGTGAGACCATTAAGTTTTTTGAGTAAGCTGACTATTTTCGCCTTTGTGATCAGTACGCTTCCGGTCTTGTTCATCGGTTCATTCTCATATTTAACGTCCTCAAACGAGATCCAAAAAAATGTGAACAAAAGTAAAATGGAACTTATTCTGCAAATCAACTCCAATGTAGAGCATAAATTAACAACAGTCAATCAAACTTTAAACCAAGTTGTCAACTCCAGTGTATTAAAAAAAGCACTCGATAACCCGTTAAATGAGAGCGATTTCATGTTGTACAATGACTTAAGGAATGAAATACGCAACATGCAGTCCTTTGATACGAAGCTGGAAGACGTCGTTCTCATCAATCAGCGAAAGAACTGGATGATCAAAAATTCCGGATTGTATCGCCTGGATCAATATAAAAATTACCAGCAGCTTACAAACCTGATCAATACACCGGATAATACGTCGTGGATTCTGACTCCCTCTTCCTGGTTCTACAGCGAAGAGAGCTTGAACGTGACGAATTGCGATTACAGCATCAGTCTGATCAAAAGACTTCCGGTTTCCAAGCTGCATAAGTATGGACTTGCGCTAGCCAATATACCTGCCTGCAGCCTGAAAGATTTTATCAACTCGGAAATAGAGCCTTTTGACAGTATTATGATCCTGGATGAGAACAACCGTATCCTTCTTCATCCGGATAATTCAATGATTGGCAAACCTGTAAGTGAAAGCGGATTCAACGAAATCTCCGCGATTGCTGATTCTCCAAAGCTTTCTGGGCAATTCGTAACGCTGATCGATAAAAAAGATTATTCGGTAACGTATTTAAAGTCCCAATTCAATGGTTGGGTCTATCTGTCGGTAACCTCCATAGAAGGCATGACGAAAGAGTCGGATAAAATAGGCACATACACGATTTATGTCTGTTTATTTATGCTGCTTCTGTCCATTTTAATCGCCTGGATCGGTTCACGCCGCATGTATACCCCTATCGAAAGACTGCTTAATCAAATGGGACAACGGAAAGCGGACATCAAAACGAAGCATGCCAATGAATTTCAGATGATTGGGGAGCATGTCCACCATCTCTTCCAATCCAAATCCCAGCTTGAAAAAGAAGTCCGCCAGCATATTCAGCAGGTTCGCACCTTCTTCCTGACCAAAGCCTTCAACGGGCAGCTCAAAAAAAGAGAATTGATCGAAGAGCTGGAGCAGTTCGGTTACCTTGCCCAGGTTGAAGCGTGGAAAACGATGGCTGTATTTACCTTATCTATCGATTTTTGCGACGATTCGGATTACGAGAAAAAGGATCTGAACCTGTTATTATTTGCTGCGCATAATATGATTGAAGAGCTGGTCTCTCCTGATCAGCGGCTTGCCCCGGTCATGATCGACCAGTCGGTGGTGACTCTAATTGGAAGCATTGATGCGGATGACGTGTCTTTTCACAAAACGCTGTATTCGCTAACGGAAAGGCTTCAGCAGGAGATCAACAGCTACTTGAAGCTGCAGGTCAGCATCGGCCTAAGTCTGCCCTTCCACTCCGTGCACAAAATATCGACAGCCTACCGGGAGAGCCTGGAAGCATTAAAACATCGGATCAAGCTGGGAAAAGGCGTAATTATTCAGTACGAAAATATTAACTCCGGCAAGCATTATTTGAATTTAAACTACCCGACGCATAAGGAAAACGACTTAATGGACGCCATTAAATTGGCGGAAACCGATAAAGCAAAGGAGCTCGTTCGCCAACTGTTCAAGTCGATTTTTTCGCTGGAGCTTACGCCGCAGGAATATCAAATACCGCTGACCCGTTTGCTGAATAATTTACTGATTATGATGCAGGAGTCGGGAATAAGCCTGAACCAGATTTACCATGCGAACGGTTCCTTGTTCGAAGAGATGCTTGACTTGCATACGGTTGCGGAAATCGAGGACTGGTTCTGGAGCGTTGTCATTCATCCGATGATCAAAGTATTCAACAGCAGGCAAAATGCGCAATACCATAACATTTCGGAGAAGATCATCGATTTGGTGCAGCATCATTATGATACGGATCTTACGCTGGAGGAATGCGCTTCAAGGCTTCATTACAATGCGAACTACATCAGCAGCATCTTCCGCAAGGAAACCCAATATAATTTCAGCGAATACTTGACGATGTATCGTTTCAAAATGGCTAAGAAATGGCTGGAAGAGACGGATATGCCGATTAAGGATATCGCCGCGAAGCTAAGATATAACAATTCCCAAAACTTTATCAGGTCGTTTCGCAAGCAGGAAGGCATGACGCCGGGACAATATCGCGAGTGCCACGCTGCATCTAAGACAACAAGCTCTGGAATCGACGAAACGATGTAATATTCAATAAATTTTTCACGTGTGCATGACATAAATCACTTGAATTATCAGGCTCAAGAATATAAAATGAAATCGTTAACAATTATTCGATTCAAAATAGTGAGGTTCTATGATAACGATAAAAGATATTGCACGAGTCGCTGGCGTATCCCATACCACCGTCTCTCGCGCGCTTAACGGTAATCCGCTGATTAAGAAGGAGACTCGGGATCGCATCGAGAAAATCGCTGCGGAACTAAATTATGTACCCAATTACAATGCCAAGAGCCTGGTGATGAAGAAGTCCTATACGATCGGCTTGTTCTTCTCCAGCATTGACCAAGGAACCTCAGCCAGTTTTCTTGTGGAGGTCATCAAGGGAATCAATCATGTGCTGGATGAGAACTACAACCTGTCTGTGAACGGAATCGATAGCATCCACAATTTGGACAATATCATTCCCCAGCGCTTTGACGGCATTCTGGTGATGAGCCAAAGCGACGCCGACAATGCTTTTATCTACCACGTGAAGAAGATGGGTATTCCCTTGATCGTTCTGAATCGACAGCTTGAGGATCCAGGAATTATGAATGTCATCGCGAATGACCGCGAAGGGGTAAAGGAAGCTATCGATCATGCGATTTCCCAAGGTCACCGTAAGCTTGCCATGATTGAAGGCAAGACGGGCTTCAAGTCCTCCACCGAACGTAAACAGGGATTTCTGGACAGCATGCTTGAGCATGGCCTGCCTCTGACATCAGATTATTTCGTTACCGGGGACTACAGCATCGAGAGCGGTTATAAGGCGATGTCCCAATTGCTGGCTTTGCCTGATCCGCCCACCCTTGTATTTTGCGGCAATGACGATATGGCGATCGGAGCGATGAATGCTTGCTTTGCCGAAGGGATAACCATCCCGACCCAGCTGTCCCTGATTGGATTCGATGATATTGTTTTTGCCCGCTACACTAACCCTGCTCTGACGACGGTTCGCAGGCCTATTGCGGATATAAGCAAGCTGGGCACTCAGAAGCTGATTGAGCTGATGCAGCAGCCGGATAGCAAGCCGGAGCAATTATTCGTCAAGACGGCTTTAATGGTTCGCCAAACGGTGGCTAAAATTTAAGCAGCCCATATTTTTCAATATCTTAAAAAAAAGAGAATTCTCTTTTTTTTAAATAAAAATGTTAACGTGTGCATTATACGTTAGCAACAAAAAGGAGATAGCGATCACTTATGACACAAGCACAACTTTCCAGAACAACCTATCCAAAGCTACCCGTTTACCCTGAAAAAATGATTCAATTCGGCGAAGGCAACTTCATGCGTGCCTTCGTGGATTGGCAGCTCCAGCAAATGAATAAAAAAGGACTGTTTCAGGGGAGCGCTGTTCTCGTACAGCCGATCGAGCAAGGCTTGGGCGACATGCTGGCCAAGCAGGATTACCTGTATACCGTGCTGTTAAACGGCATTATGCAGCAGCAAACGGTCAATGATCATGAGATTATTACCAGCGTCAGCCGCGTCATCAATCCTTACTCCGATTATGAAGGCTATTTGGCATTAGCGGAAAACGATGAGCTTGAATTTATCACATCCAACACCACGGAGGCAGGAATCGCCTACCGTCCCGAAGACCGTCTCGCCGATGCTCCGCCGAAGAGCTTCCCCGGGAAATTAACGGCGCTGCTTCATAAACGTTTTCAATTAGGCAAAAAAGGCTTCACGATCATTCCGTGCGAATTGATCGACCGAAACGGCGAGAAGCTCAAGGAAATCGTCCTGCAATACGCTAGCGATTGGCAGCTAGGAGAAGAATTCCTGCAATGGCTCGAGCAAGAGAACACTTTCTGCTGCAGCTTGGTTGACCGGATCGTTCCCGGCTATCCTCGCGACAAGGCTCAGGCGCTGGCGGAAGAACTCGGCTACCAGGATAATTTGATGGTGACGGCGGAGCCTTTCCTGTTCTGGGTCATTGAAGGGCCGGCCTCCTTGTCCGAGCGTCTGCCGCTCGCCAAAGCCGGATTAAACGTCGTTGTAACGGAAGATATGACTCCTTATCGGGAGCGCAAGGTTCACCTCTTGAATGGCCCGCATACCGCGATGGTGCCTCTAGCCCTGTTAGCCGGCCTGGAAACGGTAGAAGACGTCATGAACGATGCTGCTTATTCCGTATTCGTAAAGAAATTGATCGAGGATGAGTTAATCCCCATGCTTGATCTGCCAAAGGAAGAACTGCAATCCTATGCGGAAGCTGTTCAGGAGCGTTTTAAAAATCCATTCATTCGTCATGAGCTGACTTCGATTTCTTTGAACAGCATTTCTAAATTCAAAACCAGATTATTGCC
Source organism: Paenibacillus lentus (assembly GCF_042714055.1). Lineage (GTDB taxonomy): Bacteria > Bacillota > Bacilli > Paenibacillales > Paenibacillaceae > Fontibacillus > Fontibacillus lentus_A. Next base: position 25,742 of record NZ_JBHGVC010000012.1, on the reverse strand, counting down.
TGTTTTGCTTCGTTACCAGCAGGAAAAAGGAGAGCTTCCTAAGCTTGCAACACTTGCCTTTGCCGCTCTGCTGCTCAGCTACCGCGGGGACAAAATCGAGCGCCAGGATGGCGCTGAAGTGATTGCCGTCTTTGATGAGGCCTGGAGCCAGCCTAACTCCTTTATTGCTACAATCCTGAAGGATGAGAGCTTATGGGGCCAAGATTTGACCCAGGTGCCGAATCTGGTTCAAGCCCTTGAAGGATATTTGCAGCAACTGGAAGCATCGGGCAGCCGCGCTGCTCTACAACAATTGATTTAGGAGAGATGATCCCTATGCAAAGACTAATGAAAATGAATCCCCGCGATACTGTAGCTGTGGCCTTAAGGCCCGTTAGCGCAGGGGAAGAGCTTAATTTCGATAATCAGATCCTGAAGGCGCTTGAGGATATTCCGCAAGGCCACAAAATTGCTTTAACGAACTTCGAGCCTAACGATGTAGTTACCAAATACGGCTATCCGATCGGACACGCCATTTCCGCCATTCAAAGAGGCGGATGGGTGCATACGCATAATTTGGCGACGAATCTGGAGGGCGAAGAGCAATACGAATACACGCCGGATCTGCATCCAGTCACGTATCCTAAACGCGATTTGACCTTTCAGGGCTACCGTCGCAAAAATGGCAAAGTCGGCATCCGCAACGATCTGTTCATCGTTCCAACTGTAGGATGCGTCAATGGGGTTGCTGAGCTGATGATTAAGGAATTCAAGGCGATCCACCCTGATCTCGGTACCTTTGACAATATTACCGTGCTGAAGCATCCCTACGGCTGTTCACAGCTCGGGGACGATCACCGCATGACGCGCAGTATTCTGATGGACGCCGTCAATCATCCAAACGCAGGTGGCGTGCTTGTCTTCGGTTTGGGCTGCGAGAACAATATCGTCGCTGAATTCCGCAGCATGCTGGGGGACTACGACGAAGATCGCGTGAAATTTCTCGTAGCACAGGAAGTTGGAAACGAAGTCGAAGCAGGATTGGCCTTGCTGGAAGAACTCTACATTGCAGCGGAAAATGACCGTCGTGAACCTATTCCGATTGCTGAGCTTAATGTTGGCCTGAAATGCGGCGGCTCTGACGGCTTCTCGGGTATTACAGCGAACCCGCTTCTTGGAGCCTTCTCCGACTTCTTGATCTCTCAAGGCGGAACCTCCGTGCTAACGGAAGTTCCTGAAATGTTTGGCGCAGAGAAAATGCTTATGGCTCGTGCGGAAAGCCGAGAAGTATTCGAGGACATCGTACACTTGATCAACGATTTCAAACAGTACTTCCTGTCCCACGGGGAATCCGTCTATGAGAATCCTTCTCCGGGCAACAAAGCCGGCGGCATCAGCACCTTGGAGGACAAATCGCTAGGCTGTACCCAAAAAGCCGGGACCTCACCCGTCGTCGATGTATTGCAATACGGCGAGAAGCTTCGCAAGAAGGGGCTTAGCCTTCTGCAGGCACCTGGGAACGATCTTGTAGCTTCCTCTGCGTTAGCTGCATCCGATTGCCAGCTTGTACTGTTTACGACAGGACGGGGAACGCCATTCGGCAGCTTCGTACCGACAGTAAAAATAGCTACAAACAATGATATTTATAACAATAAAAAGCATTGGATGGATTTCAACGCCGGCCCTCTACTCGATACGCCGATGGAGCAGGTTCTTGAAGAATTTATTGATTACATTATTTCCGTAGCCAGTGGCCAGCAAACCCGCAATGAGCAGAACGAAGTACGCGAGCTGGCGATCTTTAAGACCGGGGTTACTCTGTAGGATATCGAATAATTATAAAGGAGCTGAGCAGCATGTTTCTAAACGACAACTTCCTGTTAACGACAGATATGGCCGAGTCCTTGTTCCATGACTACGCCGACAATATGCCTATTATCGACTATCATTGCCATCTTGACCCGAAAGAAATTTACGAGAATAAGAATTTTAAGAATATTACCGAAGCCTGGCTCTACGGGGATCACTACAAATGGCGCTTGATGCGTGCTAACGGCGTGCCCGAATCCCACATTACCGGAGATGCGTCCGATTACGATAAATTTCTGGCCTGGGCAAGAACAGTGCCTAAAACGATCGGCAACCCGCTGTTCAGCTGGACTCATTTGGAGCTCCGCCGTTTCTTCGGCATTGATGAGCTGTTGAATGAAGAGTCCGCACCGCGTATTTGGGAGAAAGCGAACGAGAAGCTCGCTTCCCCGGATTTCCGGCGGCGCAGCCTCATCAAGAAGTCCAAGGTTAAAATCATTTGCACGACCGATGATCCTGTAGACTCCCTGGAGTATCATCAGGCTCTGCGTAAAGAAGAGCAAGACTTCCACGTATTCCCGACCTTCCGGCCCGATAAGGCGCTTAACATTGACGCTCCGGGCTTCAAAGACTGGATTGGACGTTTGGAGCAGGTCGTTGGCAGCTCCGTGACCTCCTATGCCGAGCTGGTAGCTGCGCTTAAGAATCGCGTGCAGTTCTTCCATGAGCAGGGCTGCCGCCTGTCGGATCATGCTCTTGATGTGCTTCGTTACCAAGCGGGAGATGAGACTGAGGTAGAGCGGATTTTTGCCAAAAAAATGGCCGGGGACGATCTTTCCCAGGAAGAGATTACGATGTACCGCACAGAGCTTCTGTCCGCGTTGATCGGCATGTACCATGAGATGAACTGGACCATGCAGCTCCACATTCACGCTTATAGAAACAACAACACGCCAATGTTCAACAAGCTGGGGCCTGATACCGGCTATGACGGAATCAATGACCTGTCGCTGACCGTATCGCTCTCGCAATTGCTGGATCGTGCGGAAAGCACTCAGGGTTTGCCGAAGACGATTCTGTATTCCTTGAATCCGAACGACTACCCGGCCATCCTGGCCTTAATGGGCTGCTATCAAAAGGATACCCCAGGCAAGCTGCAGCTTGGATCGGGCTGGTGGTATAACGATACCCGCAGCGGTATGCGCCATCAGCTCACCATGTTTGCCGACAACAGCGTGCTGGCCAATTTCGTCGGGATGCTGACGGATTCGCGGAGCTTCCTCTCCTACACGCGCCACGAATATTTCCGCCGCGTCTTATGCGAGCTGATCGGCGAATGGGTGGAGCGCGGAGAAGCGCCGAATGATGCTGTGCTGCTCGGGAAACTGGTCGAGGACATTTCCTATAACAACGCGGCGAATTATTTCGGCTTCGGCTCTGCCGAGTAAAGGAGACGGCACTCATGCTATTAGTTAATACGAACAATGAGCAGCCGACGAAAGAGGAAGGGAAGTTTCCAGCGGAAACCTCCCTCCTCTTTCTCTATCCTGTTCAGGCGGATGAAATGAGCCACAACGGCGAGGCTCGTCCCTTCGTCCTCGTGCTGCCCGGCGGCGGTTACACCCATCTCGCTCAACATGAAGGCGAGCCGATCGCCCGCTGGCTGAACAGCCTGGGCATTCACGCGGGCGTGCTGCATTATCAGATTGGCGATTTCGAGTTCGCTGACCTGATCAAGGACGTAGAGGACGCCCTTCGCTGGATCCGGGAGGCACCCAAGGATTGGATGGTCATCCCCGAGCAGGTCGGGATGATCGGCTTCTCAGCGGGAGGTCATCTCGCTTCTATCGCCGCAACTACGGGAGCGGAGAAGCCGAATCTTCTGCTGCTCAGCTACCCTGTTGTCTCACTGCATGAACCACACACCCATGAAGGCAGCCGTCGACAATTTCTGGGGGCAAACCCTGCGCGGGAAACGTTAGATTCCTGGTCATCCGATCAGCGCGTTACCGCCGAGACGCCTCCCACTTTCATCTGGACGACAGCTGATGATACCGTTGTGCCCGTAGAGAATAGCCTGCTATTTGCAGCCGCGCTCTCCCGAAACAAAATCCCTTTTGAGCTGCATGTGTTCGAGGAGGGACGCCACGGGCTCGGGCTCGCGAATGACCATGCTCATGCCCGGCAATGGCTCACCCTCGCCGAGAAATGGCTAGGCCAACATCACTATATAAAGAAGGGATAATTATGAGCTATACCTTGTTTATCGCCGGCGACTCCACTGCGGCTCTAAAAGGAGCTGCCGAGAAGCCGATGACAGGCTGGGGCGAATATTTGCAGGACTATTTCCAGCCATCCATGCGTGTGGACAACCGTGCGATGAATGGCCGCAGCACGAAGTCGTTCCTCGCGGAAGGACGGCTTGCTGCGATTGAACAGGATTTTGGAGCGGGCGATTACCTGTTCATCCAGTTTGGGCACAATGACGGAAAAGTGGAAGACCCGAACCGCTATGCCGATCCCAAGCTAGAATACCACCAGAATTTATTGCGATTCATAGAATCTGCTCGCGAGCGCGGCGGGTTTCCTGTACTGCTGACCTCGGTAAGCCGCCGCCGTTTTTTTGAAGACGGCTCGCTAGATCCTCTTGCATTAGGGCAGTATCCTGCTGCAATGAGGGAGGTTGCGGATGAAACAGAGACGCCGCTGCTAGATATTTATGCGGCTTCGCAGCAGCTTTACGAAGCACTTGGGTCTGACCGATCGAAACGGCTATTTATGCACTTGCCGGAGCATGCACATCCGAATTATCCGGCAGGCATCGTCGACGACACGCATTTCTCGGACGAAGGAGCAAGGCAAATTGCCAGACTCGTGGCGGAAGCCATCCAGCAATCCGCTGAACTATCTGCTTTGAAGCAGCATTTAAAAGGAGAGATCACATGACTGTTCCACTTCATCTCGGGGTTCGCGCCCATGATTTCGGACAAATTCCATTGGCGGATCTTACCCGGAAGCTGCAGCAATACGAGTTTTCCCATATTCAATTTGCAATTAAAAAGTCTTTCCCGCAAAGCGCTTCGAGCCTGTCCGCATTGAGTCCGGGCACGGCGACATACTACGGCAACGCCTTCCGGCGCGCAGGCATTCAAATTGCTGTGCTTGGCTGCTACGTCAACATCGTAGCGCCCGACCCGCAGACGGAGGCCCAAGCGCTGGCTGACTTCAAGACCCATCTCCGCTTGGCCAGAGATTTCGGCGCCAGCCTCGTAGGCACGGAGACGGGCAGCGTTGGCCAAGGGTACACGACCGATAACTTTACAGAAGAAGCTTTCCAAAGAGTTATTGCTGCTGTAAGCAAGATGGTCGCCGAAGCTGAGCGCTTTGGCGTTACGGTGGGGATTGAGGCGGGTTTGAATCATCCCCTCCATACAGCGCCTTTAGCTCGGCGCCTGCTCGACGCGATTCCTTCGAATAACCTGCAAATCATTCTCGACTGCGCGAATTTAATGTCGCCGGACAATTATTTGCGGCAGGATGAAGTCGTCGATGAAGCGTTTGAGCTATTGGGGAATCGAATAGCTGTCATTCATTTGAAGGATTTCATTGTGCAGGACGGAAAAATCCAGATGGTGCCCGTTGGCCAGGGCTGGCTCAAATTCGAACCCATTTTACGCTACATGAAATATGAGCGCCCTCATATTCAAGGCATCATGGAGAGTACAACCGAGCCGCATTTGGCGGAGAGCGTTGCATTTTTGAAACAGGTTTATGAGAACGTGTGAAAATATCGCCTGAGACACGTGAAGACCCGGTGTAAGTCAAAATGACGTGACCTGCACCGGGTCTTTTTTGTGCCTGAAGGAAATGCCTGGCTTGCTGGGGAGTTCATGAACTAGGGTTGCATAGTATATCGTCATGCTTAGCCGGGCTAGTACTTCCCCTGGGTTAGAGTAGGTTGGGGCCTGTCCGCCCTAACCCTGATGGAGTCTCCACGCTTTAATTTATATTCGCATTCATTTACAACGATCAGGAGCTCCCCATCAAAAACAGTAATATACTCCTCCGTCCCCTCTCTATGACCCTCAGATCGCAGTATCCCTCCTTGCTCAATTTCAACAGTATATACTTCAAAGCGTCGATCCTCTTGATAAGGAAAATAGGGATATACTCGATACCTTCCATTGTCTTCAGACAATACCTGTATTTCATTTCTCAATACGACCTTAGTGTCAGGCAGCAGACAACCCTTCAATATCATTATGGCTGTTTTAATAGTATATAGTGCTTTTTCAATTGCTTTTAAATAAGAAAAATCAAGTCATAGGATCAGAAAAAGCTCTCCAAGCGATGGAGAGCTTTTCGTTTCAACTCATTCGGGCAGTCTATCCGTCTCAAATCATGGCGTCCAAATTTGCACAGCTTCTTGGCAGATAGGATTACGTTGTATGAAATGAACAATAATTGAGATTATTGGTGTTCTCGTTAGTACAGTTTCTCCGAGATTGCTTTTGCCGTTATCTTGCGGTACTTCAGAGCTTCATCTTTTATTTTCAAAGAAACCCCAACATTCAGGATATCAATAATAGCAAGCTGGGATATCTTTGCGGCCATAGAGCTGCCTTGAAATGGATTTTCTCTGGCAACCATCAACAGTTCGATATCCGCGAGTTTGGTGATTGGAGAGCGGGCATTGCTTGTAATAACCACTATTTTGGCGCCCGCCTTCTTGGCCAGGCTCAAGTTCTCTAATGTATCCTTAGTGCTTCCCGAGATGGATATCCCGACAGCTACATCTCCCGGACGCATTAACGAAGCTGTCATGGCCTGAAAGTGCGTATCCGTCTTTGCGAAGCTTTGCTTGCCGATCCTGGAGAAGCTGTGCGCGGCCTGCAATGCCGTTAATCCTGAGGAGCCTACACCAAAAAAGTGAATATGATTAGCTCCAGTCAATAAATCAATGGTCTTCTCCAGCTGATCCGAACTAATCAGCTCCGAAGTTTGTTCCAGCGTCTCAATATGCATGGAGATTACCTTGCGATTTAAAGTTTCGGCATCATCCTCTTCAGACACCTCGTTATACAGTCGATCGGATGGCTTGACCAAATCTTGCGCCAGAGCTAATTTAAAATCCTGGAAACCATGGAATTTCAGCTTTCGGCAAAAGCGGATCACCGTCGTCTCACCGACGTCAGCTCTCTCCGCAAGCTCGGTTACCGAATGATAAATAATATCTTGAGCATTCTTTAATATAAAGTTTGCTACTTTCTGTTCTGTTTTGGTCAATCCATTAAAATGACTTCTTATGGATAACAATGTCTTTCCCATTCCCTGCTCGATGGACAAATCAATTCCCCTTTCAGGCAGCCCTACAATAGCGGTACTGTAGACTCACCTATATTAAGTTATACATAAATTCCTGTAAAAGGCAATCTGTATGTCCCAACAAGCTGCATTACGGGAAAATTAATTTTTATACAAAAAAGCCTGCCACAGCCCCAACTACTCCCCAAATGATTTTAAGGAAGCCGCAGCTACATCGATTTCCCGTGCTCTCTCCTCAAAAACAGGAAGCAGTTGGCGCGACAGTTCATCACGAACTGGGGTATATCCGTCCTTAGCCATTCCCCGTTTCAAGAGCAAAGGCCACTTCAAACATTCGCTCCCAAGGCAACGATACATTGCGAACACCAATGTCCGGGGCTATAGTTTCCCGTAAATATCTATCTACGAAATCATTCAGCATCCTCAAGAGCCTGACAGGAAACAATAAGTCCGCCTTTAAGCGTTTGAATCATTGAATGCAACATCGTGAAAGCCTCCATTAAAAAGAAAAAATTATTTTATTATTTAATATAAAGCGGATATAATCTCCTAAAAAGCTTAAAAAAATATTCTCATATGCCTGAATATGAATTTGTGTGGATATAATCTCCATATTCGAAAATAATATTAGTTATTTTCTTCAAGTATAACCGGACACCTGTTTTTTGTAAACAACAATATATCACCTTCAAACTTAGATTCAACTAAACTCATAGTTCAGATCAATATCAAAGTTATAATATTAAAACTCTGTAAGAAAGTTCTTACATTAAATAGGTGGTGATTTTTCTGCACATCTGCTATACCTATGGAGTAGCATATATACAGAATTTGAAGAAGTAAGGGGTAGAACTGTTTGAAGAGGACGCATGCAGATTACAAGCCATTGTTATGGATTTTAGCCATTCCTGTGCTAAACATTTTTTATGGCGTATTGAATCACGGGAATACAACCGTCAGAAGCCTGATGATCTCCTGGGATGACTACATCCCCTTTATACCTGCTTTTATTATCCCGTATATCCTATGGTATCCTTTTATTCTGACCATGCTCGTTGCTTATTTTATAAAAAATAAAACAACGTACTACCGCACGCTGCTTACGCTATGCCTGGGACTCGTCGCCAGCTATATCACCTTCTTTTTCTACCAGACGACCGTAGGTCGTCCGGTGATTACAGAGACGGGGCTAACCTACTGGCTGGTCAATTTCATTTACCAGACGGATGGCCCTTATAACTGTTTTCCGAGCATTCATGTCCTTACCAGTTATTTGATGCTCAAAGGATTGTCTGAATGCAAATGGTCGGCCTTGGCCAAATGGACGATTATCATCGCATCCTGGACGATTACGGCTTCCACGGTATTCGTAAAGCAGCATGTTGTCCTGGATATTGCGGGAGCAATTGTGCTGGTTGAGATCATATATTTCGTTGTGCGTAAATGGGTTTTCCCAACCGAGCCGGGCCTTTCCGCAGCCAGCCAGCCCGTTTATGAAGCAGCCCGCGAAATTTCGCATCATTGATGAAGCCTCCTCTGCTTCCCAATCGCAAATGAACGCCCCCCCTTGCCGGGGGGCGTTCCGAGTTTTGCGTCCTGTATTTATTTGGCGGCCAGCGCTTCCTTCGGTATACTGATTTCCTTGATTCCATTATAATTGGAATATTTGCTTCTCGATTCGCTTTCTATAGAAAACGTGCTGCCTGACGCCAGCGTCACATCCATATCCGTGGATAGACTGATTTCAACGGGGTAATAAGTGTCTTTGTGGACGGTGTACACTATGTTGGCCTTTCTGATCTTTAGATCGGAATAATTATCCGTCAGCGGCTCGCCTCGAAAATTGGTCTGGTTTCTATAGCTTTCGGTGAACTTTATCAGTTGACTCTCATTCAGCTTCGCTCTAATTACATAATGTTCCCCTTCTTCGCTGACTTCCAGTACGTCCTGAACGGATTGATAGGGCTCAAGCTGTCGCCAGGGATAGCCTTCTTCCTCCATGCTTGGCATCACTTTTACTCTCAACTCTTCATTCATCTTCATCCATTCACTGCCTAACTTCATGTATATGGCATCTTTCGTTACGTACTGTTCCATTTCCATGGACATATCCTCGGTGGGCAGCTTCGTATCAGAGCTCACATGCATCTGAAACGGCTCCTTAATAATATCGCTTATCGTCAACGTATCGACGATTTGCTCCGTGGAAGCAGTATTCGAAACCCTGTCTACAATAATCTGATATACATCCTCTTCAATCGAGAAGCTCTTTAATTCCTTTCCGGCCTCGCTAATTCGCTCGATAAGCTCTGCGGCCTCCGGCAGGTTTGAATGCGGAGTTGAATTGGCTTTGCAGCCTGAAACGACAATCGCCGCCATGAGACCCGCCAATAAAACCGCCATCCATTTATTCAAGTTAGATATCCCCCTATGACAAAAGCATTTTCATTCTTAATATTCAATTCTATAATAAGGTATCCATTTACCTAATTCTTGTCAACTGACGAAAAAGGACGCCCCCCCAACACCCTCACAGCCTGTAGACAAAGTTCCGTTAGGAAAAGGTCTAATAAAAAAATTGCAACATTCCAAGATATGCTTCGTCTATGAAATTGTAGACAACCGCACAGTACAAATACATCATGGAAAAAGTGGAGGTATGACAAAATGAGAAAAATGCATAAAGCGTTAGTAACTACGGCTATTCTTGCGGTGGCGGCAGTGCCGCTAGCAGTAAGCGCACAGGATATTCCGCTTCCAACGATCCATAACGGACAAGGGTTGATTGTCAATCAAGTGAAGACCATACCTGGCACAATGGGCCAGATCACAGATTTCGTGAATGATAAAACAGGCAAGTTCATTACCGTTACCGGTCGCGGGCTTGCTCCGACAGATCAAAGCGAAATTATTTTAGCTATCACCAAAGATACCAAGATCATAGATGCCCGGGGAAAAACGGTTCCCTTAAAAACGATCATCGATAAAAATATGGTTGTTAAAGCATTCTATAGCCCTAATATTACGAAAAGCCTTCCTGCGCGCGGAACAGCTTTGACGTTGGTTGTTCAGGATCAGAGCTTTACCGGAATCAATGGTACCATTTCCGAGGTAAAGGAAAACGGTATTGTTGTAAATGGTACAAACATCTACTCCGGGTATGAGGATACGATTGTCCTGCACTTTGCCGACAATGCCCAAATATTAGGCCAAGACGGCAAAGCCATCAATGCAAGCGAGCTCCAATCCGGCATGAGCATCAGAGCGTTCTACGGCCCTGCTGTTACGGCGAGTCTTCCGCCTCAATCGACTACAAATTATGTCTTGGTCACGGCATCCGGAGAAACAGATCAAGAAGAGGCTCCGGGCACAAGTGGAATTATTACGAATGCAGCCGAGGACAAGATTACGGTAATCGGAAAAGCGATGGAGCAGGGCGGAGTAAATTATGTCATTCTAACCGTGGATGAGAATACCCAAGTCTTGGATCAAGACGGCAACACGTTAAAATTGGATGCCTTAAAAGCCGATACAAGTGTTGATGCTTATTACGGAGAAGTAATGACGATGATCTACCCTGCTCAGACGCATGCAGATAAAATCGTTGTTAAGACCGAGGAAGCTATTAAAGTCGAGGGCACCATCGTCGAAACGAATCGTACAGCGAAAGGCCAAGTGTACGTTGATGTGAATTCCGATCAATCTACAGGCAACGACGTGATCTTGAATGTGCTCGAAGATACCACAGTGATTCCATTAATTGGCGGGGAAACCGAATTAAAAGCAGGCATGAAAATTGTCGCTTACCATTCCCCTATTATGACCCGCTCATTACCAGGCATCACGAATGCCGAAATTGTAATCATTACATCGGATGACCATACTGCAGCAAATAATTGATGCCCAAACCGCTGCAATTAGTAACAGCCGTTCTCTCTGGAGAACGGCTGTTTGTTTAGGAGTCATTTTTCTGATATTCGGCACCAGCCGCAGCGGTTTAATCTATAAACCTCAGCAGCTGCAGCATTTTTAGCAATATTACCGCAGCCTGGGCGCGCGTGACCTTGCCTCCATAGTCGAATTCACCGAGGTTATTTCCTTGGATAATTCCGTAATCGGCCAGCAATTCGACGTTCGTCGCCGCCCAAGCAGGCAGGGTATCCCGATCTTTAAATTTCAACAAGGAATGAACCCCTCCGGCGGCATTCGCTGAATTAGCCTGCGCTGCCGAATCCACTGCCGTATGCTTCTCGTTCCCTTTGACAAGCCGAATCGCATGTGCTGCCATCACGGCCATTTCAGCGCGGGTCAGCTCTTTCTCCGGTGCAAAGCGGCCGGATTCATCGCCGCTAACGATACCATATTGCGCTGCAGCGGCGATTTCCGCCGCAAATGGCGTATTCGGCCCGACATCCGCAAATGGGTCATTGCCAGGAGTCATGGCTGGAAGCAATCCCAAGCTCCTAATCAGCAAAGCTGTAAATTCCGCTTTGCTCATGACTTGTCCAGGGGCAAAGCTTGACTCATCAATGCCCTTAGCGATCATTCGCGAGGCCAATGCTTCGATCTGCTGCTCCGCCCAGTGTCCTTGAATATCCGTAAATGTTTTGCTGTATTCCAGCACAGCATAAATGCTGTTGCCCGGCCGTTTGATTTCCAGCGCGGCTCCTTCTTCGGTGACTTTTTTTACAGCAGGCACGAATTGCAGCTCCTGGGCAGCCTCAACGTATTGGACTGCCGTTAATGGTTTATCAGCGTCCCTTGCAGGGATACGAATCATTCGACTGATATAGGTCAATCCAAAATAGCCGATTTCACGCTCCGAATCATTCACTGATAAAGTGACCTTAAAATCAATCGCTGTTTGAGGGACGAGCCTTGCGCCCAGAGCGACAGCTTCATCGTTAATTTGCTCTAATCTCTTGCCTGAGATCGGCGCTAAGGTCACATTGACCCATGCCGCATCCAGATCCGGCGGATGGCTTCCGCTCGCCAATGGCTGCAACCCGAGTACATGCAGAGGGAGATGGTAACTAGCCGAAGCGGTGCGTATGACCAAGATTAGGTTTTTATCTCTTCCTGAGGCTGAGGCCAGTACCTTTGCCGGAAGCGAAACTATGATTGGCCGCAGAGATGAACCCGATCCTGCCGCAATCGGTGTCCCCGTCTGAATAATCACCTCGCGCTGCCCCTTCTCAGCGGCTGCCAAAGCCGCCTCCACATCGGACAATCGAGCTGTAATTCGAATCATCTCCGTTCCGTCTGCAGCGGTTGCTTCCGTCATTTGCAATTTTTCCCCCGCCAGCATGTAGGCTCCTGTGCCATGGCTCGCGCTGGCATCATTAGCGCCAACCCCATTTTCCTGCTTTAAGTCAGGACTGTCACTGTGGCTTCCTCCATCATCAGGGCTGCTACTGCTGCCCCCATTACCAGTCCCCCCGCCAACGCTGCCGTTGCCATCTCCTGGATTCCCCCCGGGTTTGGCCTGCTCCACAATCCGGCCTTCTACCTTAGGAGAGACTTTACCGCCAAGCTGCTCTACATAGTCCATGAAAATCTCATAATCCGGGTATCCAAGATCCTCATAATACGCTCCACTCGCAATGGCCTCGGCAAAAGAAACATATCCGTCTCCCCCGTTCGCCACAAAGCTGTTTGTCGCCAAACGATACGTAGCAGATTCATTTAACGCAATGTATCGATCCCCGCTCTTGATCTGAACATCATATACTTTATTGCCCACAGAACCATGCGGATCCCACTTGAATTTCATCCCGGCAACCTGCGGGAATTTGCCCGGCAGGTCGGCGAGCTTGGCTCCGCTGATTCCGTTCTCCAGGCCGTCCTTAAGCTGCTTCCCCGTCACGTCCAGCATAACAAGGGTATTCCCGAACGGCATTACCGTGCGCAGCTCGCCCATCGTAATTTCGCCTTCATCGATAGAGGCACGAATCCCGCCGCCGTTCGTCAGAGCCACGTCGGCATTTTTTAATGATTTCCCCTTCGCCAGCATACCGTCAGCGATAAGATTGCCGAGATTCGTCTCTCTGGAGCGGACATGGTTACGTTCGCCGTCAAGAGCAGCGTCGGCAATTCCGATCACTTGTTTTTTGAGCACATCCAGCGCTGCATTGAATGGTTTCAGCATGGCTAACAGTACGCTGTTTTCCTCCACTTCGCTGTCTACCGCAATCAGCTGTCCGGACGTTTGGCCTGATCCCGTTAACACAACCCCGTTACGGTCGAAATAAAGATCCACCCGGCCCAAATATTTCCCCCACTCGTTGGCCTGGACAATCACGGTCGGCTCACTGCCGCTGGAGTTCACAACAATTTCAGGCCTTTCCAGCTTGGTATGCGTATGTCCGCCAACGATAAGGTCGATTCCTTCTACCACGCTAGCCAACTGCTTATCCCGGCTATAGCCCAGATGAGACAATACGATAATAATGTTGATTCCTTCCTGCTCCATAGCCTTTACCGTCTCTGCAGCAGCTTCCGTGGCTTGACGAAAAACAACGTCCTTGCCCGGACTCGATGTTTCCTTCGTATCTTCCGTCGTCAGGCCCATGATCCCAACACGCTTGCCGTTCACATCTAACACGACATATGGATACACACCAGCGTCCCCGGTCGTCTTGAGAGCTCCAGCATCAATCGTCTTCGGTGCTCTGATCCATGGGCTCATGCTTCTATCCTTGCTAAAATCAATATTCGAGCTCACGAGCGGAAATTGCGCCTGACCTACAAAATCAGCAAGCACCGCCGTCCCTCGATCAAATTCATGATTGCCAAATGTCATCGCATCATAATTCAGCCTATTCATAAACGCTAGATCCGCCAGTCCCAGCCATTTCGTAAAATAAAGATCCCCTGAAAATACATCTCCCGCATCCACCAGCAAGCTATTGCCCGCCGTCTCCTCGCGTATTTCCCTGACGAGCGTTCCGCGTCTTGCGATATCGGCCAAGTGAGCATGCGTATCGTTCGTATGCATGACGGTCAGCTTCCAATCTGCAGTGGAAGCCTCGCTGACCGTAATCTTTGCCAAGGCCATCCCGTAGCCGTCCTCGCTCACTGCTGTAATTTGGGCAATTCCGGCAGAAACGGGTGTGACCAGGCCGACAGCATTTACGGAAGCCACACTTGGATCTGAGGAGCTCCACCTGACACCAGGCTGGCCTACGCCGACCGCATCTACCGTTGCAACCAGCTTTTCCCCGTCCCCGCCTAAGCTGAGCTGCAGCTCGGTTTTATTTAAGGTAACTTTGCTAACCTCCAGCTCAAGCACGGCAACCGTCCCGCCGACTTCATTAGCCACGAGCAATAGCGGGCGACCTGTCGGACTATCCGGTGCTGAAATAAACTCTAATCCTTCCGGTCCGGTATCGGTCTCCAGGCCGGCGCCAAAATCGCGCGTATTTGTATAATTAACGAATTCGGGCGCAGCCGGATTCGTTACGTCATAGGTCATGACGCCGCCGATCCGCTCCAGCCCGACGAAAGCGAACACCTTGTCGCCGACCTGGCCGAGTGTGACGTATTCGGGCTCAGGCCCTTTTTTGCTGCTGCGGTCATCCGGCTCTGTTTTGCTGTTGCTCGTATTAAAGTAATCCGGCAGCCGCTGAGCGGTGATTTGCTCGAAATCACTGCCGCTATCATAGACAAGCTTCATATCTGAAGCATTCCAGACGGCAAAAGAACGCCCTCCGTACAAGTAAACATCGTCACTTCCCAGGTCTCCGGCGACTTCCACTTTATCGTAAGCCGTTCCTTTATCAGCAAGAAACTGTGCCGCTGGCGAGTCAGGGCTCAGCCGGGTTCGCAGCTTCCCCAGCGTCGTTCCGTTTTCCCTGCCCGGCCACTCGGTCACATCTCCTTCATTGGCCGTAAATAGATAGGTTTGCCCACCGAAGTCATAAGCGGCTATCCCATCCGGCAGGTACAAGCCGTAAAAAGGAACATTCTCCAGCTTAATCGTGCCATCCTTCAGCAAATCCAGAGCATTGGGCGGATCATTGAAGTCCTTAGCGCCAAGTCCTCTTACGGACGTTGCCGTTTTGGAGCCGATATCCACCTCAGCGATCGCGTTATTCTCCTGAAGCGACACATATGCTGTCGCCCCATCTGCTGACAAGGCGATATACTCGGGCTCCAGATCGAATACAGTGTCCGTCTTTGATCCACGGCCCGTTATGCTGCCGTCTGCACCAGAAGCTCCGCGAATATGCACTAAATCATCAATGACCGAAGGATCATTAAATTTGACATGCACCACATCTTCGGTCAGCGTATCCACAATCGTAACGCTGCCTTCCGGATCTATGCCCGATACACGGGGCTCTCCTTCATCTGCGGTCAAAATGTAGCGTCCGTCCGGCGTAAATAGCACCATGTCCGGCTGCACGCCAGCTTGGTAGGACGTTAATAAACTTCCGTCCTCATCCAAGATGAGAATCTTGCCTGACTTTGCAGCATCCGCTTCCTGAACCGATACGGCCACTCGTCTTGTTTCCGCATGAACATCGACACTCGTTAGATCGCCGTATACAAAGCCCTCCGTCTCAGCCAGCTCCTTGACTTGAATTGTCTTCTCCTTCATTAATACTTCGTTTGCATCAAGCTTCACAATGTCAATGCTCGGCGGATTAGAGGATCCGTTCACCAGGTAGAACTTTCCGTTCCGTTTATTATATTTGACGATCTCGGCCACGCCGCCGTCTTTATTCGCCGCACCGACCCGGTATGAACCTATTTTGCGGATATAGAGCTTGTCCACAAAGGTAGAAGCAAACGCGGCGGCGTAAACGCTTTGTGTTACCGCAAATGTCTCATCCGCATGATCGTAAGTATCTTGAATTTCATCTGTCTGTAATCCATCTTCCTGCAAATCAACAGTTCCTAATTCATCTGTACTTAATTCATTCCTTAGTAATTTATCCGCTGGTAATTGTGGAGCAAGCATTTCGTCAACTGGAGTCCCTTCTCCAACGGCTCCGGTAACATAAGTTTGGGGCAGAATCTGCTCCGTTATATCAAGAGGTACGCTATTTGCCTTGGCGAAAGCCGTAGTTCCAGTCCATAGTGAGCCGGCAGCAAGCTGAACCGCCAGCAGTAAAAATAGAGCCCTGCTGCTTTTATTTCTCAAAATAAAGTACCTCCCCGAATTATTATCGCCCCCATCATATAGAACAAGTGTTAACGCTATCGCTTCAAATTTTACGCTTTATGTAAATTCCCTTACATAGAGACAAAAAAGCCAGCAGGCTTCTTCTCTTAAGGAAGATGAAACCGCTGGCCCTGTAATCTTTATTGCCATATTAGACACTTATGATGATCGATTCACTCAATAATTATGAGGACTTAATCGCCACATCAGGCGATTCCTGAGATTGTCGGGAAATAATGAACAATGTCGTCCAAATCAGGATGAACCCAAAAGCCTGCGCCAGCGTAACCATCTCCTGGAGGGCAATCCAGTTAATGAGCACACCGACCATCGGGAAGCTCAGCTCGGCAAGTGTGGCTACGGATGCCTTGGTCGTTGTCAGACCTTTATAGTAAACGAGCAGGCTAAGCAAGCCTGGCAGCAGCGCTTGACCGAGCAAATTCAAGGATACGGCCGCGAATGCGCCGGATTCGGTAGGTATGTTCCAAGCCGCGCCTTCGTTCCAGGTAATCGCGAATAGCAGCGGCAGCGCCAGCAAGAAACGCAGCGAGGTTACCGTTTCGTATTTCATTTGACCTACCATCAGGCGGCCCATTACGGTAGAACCGCCCCACAGGGCAGCAGCGCCCAGCGACAGCAAGCTGCCGACTTGCACAATTTCGCTCCAATGCCCGAGCGGCAGCGTAAAGCCAAAGGTTAGCAGATAAGTACCTGCCACGGCTATAATAACGAGCCAAGAGAAGTGACGCGGCAGCCGTTCCTTGAGCAGCATTCTCGCCAGCACGATGGCAAACAGCGGCTGGAGCTTCTGCAGCAAAAGTACGGCATTCGGATTGCCGTTGACGAGTCCCATCGTGAACAGAATAGTAGCGATGGCCGATCCGCCCCAGGATATGAATAGAAGGGCTCCGGCCTGCTTCCAGCCCAAGCCGCGCAGCTCCTGGCGATTCTTCCACATGACGGGAATAGCGATTAGCGCGATAATGATATGCTCCAGCAGCACGATTTGTGCGGATGTGAGCGACTTAAGCAGAATGATGCGAAATAACGGATCGGCGCCCCATAGGGCAGCGCCCAGAACGACCAGCCAGAATCCACTTTTGGAGCGAGTGGCTTGCAGCGGCCGCGAAGGTTTGATCTTGACTCCTACAGATACATTTTCCATGATGCGTCTCCTTACCTTGAATACGGAGTCTTGCACGCAGAAAGCCCCCGTCGACGAGCAGACGGGGGCTGATCAAATAAGCTTGCCTGGACACAATAAATCCATGGCATGCTTATTATTGATCTTCTCCCATCCGGACTTTACCGTCGGCCCTGGAATTGCACCAGATCAGTCGCAGCCTAGTTCAGGCAGCGAGTCGCGGGCTGAAGACCGTTCAAGGAACGGACTATCACCGCCGGTCAGGAATTTCACCTTACCCCGAAGATCCATATTCAAATTTTTTGTATTTTATGAAAAAGTGTTATTGCTTTGAATTTAGAATACTACAAATTGATGTTTGTTCCTGTGAAGGAAGTCACATTTGATTGAGTTGTTTCATGTAATTTCATTTCACTTTCATCCATTATAGCATTTTTTCACAACATGCGTAATCCATTTTTTTATTCCTTCCTTACTTTCTATGCCCATAAGCCCAGAATTGTGTGGATAACCAAATAATCGCCGGTTCTAATAACCCGAAGGGTTTGCTAAAATAAACTGTATAAAAACCTACAAAAAAGAGGTGCCCTTCCATCTTGCCTAAGCTGCTTGAATTCGAACAATTGAAGAAGAGTCACGCCAATTCTTCCGAGGCTCTTCTCTTTAGCCATGTAAGCGCAGCGTTAGATCATCACGACCGAGTCGCGCTGCTCGGTATTTCCGGACAAGGGAAAAGCACCTTGCTGCGAATTTTATCCCTGCTGGACGTTGCCGATGAGGGAGATATCCGCTTGGAAGGCGTATCTTCGACGCAAACCGACCCTATCGCGTGGCGCAAGAACGTCTGTTATGTGGCCCAACAAGCAGTCATGCTGCCCGGCAGCGTTCAGGATAATTTGCAGACCGTCCATCATCTTCACCATATTCCTTATGACGCTCAGCTTGTGAGCAAGCTGTTGACCCAGCTAGGATTGGACACTATGGATTTACATAAGAATGCAGCCGATTTATCCGGCGGAGAGAAGCAGCGCATCGCCCTGATCCGTTCCTTGCTATTGCGTCCAAAAATACTTTTGCTGGACGAAATTACGGCTTCACTGGATCTAAGCAACGCAAAGCGGGTTGAAGAGATGCTCCAGGATTGGCATCGCCAGGAAGGCACTAGCATGATATGGGTGACGCATCAGTTAGAGCAGGCCGCCCGGATCAGCGATTATGTGTGGTTTATGGGGAACAACACGTTGCTCGAGAAGACGGCAGCGGGACAATTTTTTAAGCAGCCCGAAACAGAACTCGCCCGTCAGTTCCTGGATCAGCCGCTGGTCAGGGGGGAATTATGTCTCTCCTAGCACTCAGCTTCACGATAATATTTGTCATGGTCACGATGCTGGTCTCCGTATGGCAGAAGCTTGATCTGGAAAAAGATATCGCGATCGGCACAATCCGTGCCGCTGCGCAGCTGCTGCTGGTCGGATATGTCCTTCAGTTTGTGTTTAACAGCAATCATCCCGTGTTCATTATAGCCATTATCCTGTTCATGATTATCGTTGCTTCAAGAAATGCAGCTAAACGGGGGAAAGGTCTGAAGGGCATCTGGTGGAGGGTCGCCGTGGCCATTTCGACGACGGAAATATTAATGATGGGCCTGCTGCTCGGGCTGAACATCATCGACCCTACCCCCCAGTATATTATTCCGATTAGCGGGATGACGATCGGCAATGCCATGGTCGTGGCCGGCTTGTTCCTGAACCAATTCAAGCGCGATATTCATGCCTCGCGCGGAGAAATCGAGACGCTGCTGTCTCTCGGATCGACCGCTCGAAGATCGGTTCAGGAGGTGATGAAGCGTTCCGTGAAATCAAGTATGATCCCGACCATTGACGGAATGAAGACCGTAGGGCTCGTTCAGCTTCCCGGCATGATGACCGGCATGATCATTGCCGGAGCCAACCCCGTCGAAGCGGTGCGGTATCAAATCCTTATCGTGTTTGCCTTCACCAGCTCCGCCGCCATCACCAGCATCCTGCTGAGCACGCTCAGCTACCGTCAGTGGTTCACCAAGGATTTGCGCCTGCGTCAAATCGAGTAGCGGAGTTTAGCAAAGAATCCGGGACTCCTCCTGTATGGAGAAGACCCGGATTCTTTTTGCAACTATTTTTATTCAAAAGCCGGTATTGCGATTTCATCATAATTTTCTTGCAGGAACTGCTTCACCTCAGGGCCGGACATCGCCTTGGCCAGCTTCTGAACGGCTTCGGAGTCCCGGTTATCCTCACGCGCTACTAGCGTAATCGCAAAGTCGGATTCCGCCGTCTCGGTCAGCAGCGCATCCTTCTTCGGCGTTAAACCGAGCGGGCTTGCATAAGCTGGCGTCATAAGCACCAGGTCTGCATCGTCCAGCATCCGCGCCAGCATGAGCAGGTCTACTTCCTCGAACTTATAGTTCTTCTCGTTTTCGATAATATCTGCCTGCGTCGCGTTAATGCCCACGCCCTCCTTCAGCTTGATGATTCCAGCCTTATCCAGCATATCCAGCGAGCGGCCAATATTAGACGGGTCGTTAGCGATGGCAATTACCGCACCTTCCGGCAGCTCCTCCATCGATTTGTAGCGCTTCGAGTAGGCTCCATATACGGCATGGTAGATTGGCTGAACGGCTACCAGGCTGGCATTTTTATTCTCGTTGTATTGCTCCATATAAGGCACATGCTGAAAGAAGTTAACGTCTACTTCCTTGTTCGCGAGTGCATCATTCGGCTGGATGTTGTCTGATAATACAACGAGTTCCAGATTAACCCCTTCCTCCTTCAGCAGCGGCTGGACGAGCTCTAAAATTTCAGTCATCGGTGGAATCAAGGTAGCTACTTTTAAAGTAACTGCTTCCTGCTCCTGGGACTCCGTTTGAGCCTCCGGTTGATTTTGCGAAGACGAATTGTCAGCAGGGCTGTTCGCTGCCTGATTGCCGCAGCCTGTTACGAAAACCATAAGTAATGAGAGCATAAGTATCCATTTTTTCATCGTATGTTTCCCTCCAAATATATCTTTAAGTAGTAAATAAAATCTAAATTCTCGCTATGATCGTTTATCCAGTATCCTTGAGATCGTTGTGCCTGCAAACTGTATGCCCTGTACCAACACAATCATCAGGATGATGACCCCGGTCATCAGTTCCGTCTCAAAGCGCTGATAGCCGTAACGAATGGCAAAGTCGCCAATCCCGCCGCCTCCGACAATGCCCATGACGGTCGAGTAAGATATAAAGCTAATAGTTGAGGTCGTTAAACCCAGCACCAAGCCTGAGCGTGCCTCCACGTACAAAAACTTCACAATCATCTCCAGCTTGGACGCTCCCATCGAGCGAGCCGCTTCCATCACCCCGCGGGGCACATCCAATAAGGCTTGCTCCACCTGCCTGGAATACAGCGCGATGGCAACGATTGATAAAGGAATGGAAGCCGCCAGCGTCCCGATCGCCGTCCCGACGATCATGCGTGTGAGCGGAATCATAAAGACGACCAGCAGTAAAAACGGGAAAGAGCGAATGATATTCACGAGTCCATTCAGCACCCAGGATAACGAGCGATTTTCATACAATTGACCTTTGCGGCATAGAAAGAGCAGCGTTCCTGCCGGAAGACCGCAGAGGATGGCAGCTGCCACGGATATGCCCACCATGAGGAAGGTCTCGCCGATCGCCTTTCTGATCTCGGCTTCATATTGCACCATGCTGTCCAGGATCATAGAAACATCAAACATCGCAAAGCTCCTCCGTACCCAGCAATTGTTCCCTGTACGTTTTCGGAGGAGGGCTCTTGGCAGCAGCAACTCTTGCAGCCAATGCAAAGCTGTCCGTTAACCGCCCATCCTCCATGACGGAGACATGATTGCAAATCCGTGCCACAACATTCATTTCATGGGTAACCATAACAATCGTGACCCCCAGGGTCTTATTTACATGCTGCAGGACCGTAAGAATATCGTTCGTCGTCTTGGGATCCAGGGATGAGGTCGGCTCATCGCAGAGCAGCACCTTTGGGCTGTTCGCCAGGGCGCGGGCTATGGCCACTCGCTGTTTCTGTCCCCCGCTGAGCGTCGCAGGATACTCCTCTGCCTTGTCCAATAAGCCGACAAATTGCAAGCATTCGCGAACCCGTTCAGCCCGCTTCTTCTTCGGCACCCCGGCTAACTCTAGCGGAACCGAGACATTGCCGCCCACCGTACGATTCTGGAGCAAATTAAATTGCTGAAAAATCATGCCGATCGATCTTCGCGCCTCCCGCAGCTTCGGCTCGTTCATCGCCGTTAAATCTTTGCCTTCCACTACGACTCTTCCTGTATCTGGAGATTCCAGCATATTCATCAGCCGCAGAAGTGTGGACTTCCCTGCACCGCTAGGCCCGATGATTCCGTGAATGGAGCCTTCCTCAATTCTGAGAGTCACCGCTTCAACCGCAGCCAGCCTCTCGTTTCGCTGCTGTTCATAGCTCTTGCTTACTTCATGAAGTGAAATCATCAGGCTCTCCCCCTTTTAGCAGCCTGCAAATTGTACTACTAATATCAAACACCTGTTATACTCTTGATCTCCTCATGATTATACGTGATTAATGTCACTGTGTCACTAATTTTAAATAATATATCGGGCTTTTAGGAATAAAAAAACGAAAGACGGCCACGCACAGGTGACCGTCTTTCGGCTTAATGGCAAGCAAACATATAGTGAAACCTATAAATTAATTCTCCAGCCAGCTTTCATCCCAGATCACATAACCCGTGGAATCATCCCCTGCCGGCCCTTCAAATTTGACATACAGCTCCGTGGTATTGTTAGGAAGCACCATGACGTTCTCGACTACAGTTCCGCTCTCGATTTTCCCCGTAGCAAAAGCCTGTCCGTCCTTATCGGCAATCGTATACGTTCCGGAGTAAACTTTATCGGTTTTAGGCGCTTTAAATCCAACCAGCACGCCAACTTTTTTCGTGCCTTCCTTCACTTTAAAAGCAACGCCTTGGCCCGCACTGTTCACGCCGGTAACCATGAATGCAGCCTCATATTGGGTCTCCCCAAACTGCAGGTCCTCTTTATTTCGAGTAATGCCGCTCGTATAATAACTCCACTTAAAATGAGATACATTATTTACGTTAAAAGGAGTTCGTTCTCCCTTGCTCGGCGTTTCGGCAACCGTTCCTGCCGTAATTGAAATTTGCTGTTTGGCCGCATCGTAGCGAACATCCGCTCCAGTCGCTTCGGCTACGGCGCGAAGCGGCACATAGGTAGTTCCTTTATAACTGATTGGCACAGCCTTCGCTCCATTAGCATCCTTTGCCGTCCATGCTTGACCGTTAAGCAAAAAAGAAATGCCATGATTCAGGTTTGCCTGAATGCGCTCCAAAGTCGAAGCCGCAGATACCCCAGCAGAAAAGGTCAATAATAAAATAAGCGCCGTTCCGATCATTGCCGTCTTTTTAGATTTAAATTTCAAAAGTCAACTTCCTTTCTCACATTTTTTATGTACTTTTTTTCTACATAATCATACAACATTCTACATTTTTCTTAAAGTATCAAAATTCCCAATTACCAGGAGGCATCGCTGATAATTCAGGAACTTTCAACGATCACTCGCTTCCAACTCATCATTTTAGAGTTGCCTGCTTCTCAAGCCCCTTTAATCTGCGTTCTAGCTCCTGTACACTTAGCTGAGTAAAAGCACCGTTAACCGATCCGGCGTATATTTCATCCCCCGTCACATTCAACAGACCGCTTTTTGAGATTTACTCGCTTATTTCGGCGTATCCCATCCGGACATCCTGAATGCGCCCCCGTATTCATTGGATGCATAAACTATATGAGCCTGATAGGCCAGAAATTTTATATTTGCTAATATGTTAAAAAAACCTTGAAGGGCCCACGCCCGTCAAGGTTCAGTTAATTCGAGATCGACCACCGCCATGGTATGCATGTCAGGTCATCTTTTGATAAGCCATGCCAAGCCATGGTACACCATACCGCATAGACAAACCGAATTCAAATCTCCTCCGAAGCCTCCTCGTACCTATACAGCACCTGCTCCAATTCCTCAAAACGGACAAAGCGGGACTCCCGATACACTTCCTTGCCCTGAAAAAAGAGCAGCAATGTCGGCGCGGCCAACGCCAAATACTCCGCTGCCGTGTCCGGGGCATCCTCCATAAATACATAGATCCCCCGTACCGCTGCATGGGATTCCAGCAAGCTGGCTGCCTTCGCTTGGATCGATTCGCATACGCCGCATTGGCTTGTTTTGATCAACAGCAGCACCAAGGCATGCTCCTGTATTGCTTGTTTGATTTCGTTTAGCTGATGTAACCTTTGCATGTTACTCGCCTCTCTTTTCTTAGATGGAAGGCATTACATTTCCGCCGCTGACCGGGATATATGCTCCGGTAATGAAGCCAGCCAAGTCCGAAGCCAGAAAAGCGACGGCATTGGCAATATCCTGATCTTCGCCTCTGCGCTTCAACGGTACCTGCTCCACGTAAGCCGCATCATTTAGGTTGTTTTCACTGCGATCCTTCTCGCTGATCGTCCAGCCGGGGGCCACCTGATTGACCGTAATTTGGTGCTCTCCTACTTCTTTAGCCAATACGCGGTATACGCCGTCCATGCCTCTTTTGCCTGCCGTATAAGCGGACTGCCCTGGGAAGTTCTGCATCGCACATTCCGTGTTAATCCCGATGAATCGTCCCGTTCGCTTGGCGACCATGGCAGGAATGAATGCTTTTGCCAAAAAAACGCTCTGCATGACACAGGACTCGAACTGACTCACATAATCCTCCGGCGACTGCTCCAGAACGGATGCCCAGGCATACTGGACAACCGCATTCGCAACGACAATATCAGGGTCTCCCAATTCCGCACAAACCTGCTCCTTCATCTTGAGGATGGAGTTTTCTTTCGTAATATCCCCTTGTACAATCATTGCCGATCCGCCAGCCGAAATGACTTCTTGTTGTAATTCCTTCGCTTTAGCTTCATTATTCATGTAATGAATCGCGACCCTTGCGCCGCACTCGGCAAGCGTGCGGGTCATGACTCGGCCGAGCTGTCCCGTCGCGCCAGTAATTAGCGCTATTTTACCTGTCAGATCAATTTGCATGCATGTATCCGCCCCTTCTTAACCCTCTGCACTCTATCATGTTATATTTTACGATAATTCGCTGTGGATTTCTTCCGTATCAAATCCCTTGCATATGTATATTATATGTATATTATATGTATATACACTACTGAAAGGATTAGGTATTATTGAAGTATCATGAACGAAAGGAACGGATGCCAATGACAACTGTATCGCTTAGTAAATGGGGAAATAGTAACGCTATACGAATTCCTAACCAACTTATTAAGCAGCTTAATCTCGAAGAAGGAGCCGAAATGCAGATTATGCTGACCGCAGACAATGACATTTTACTCCGTCCTTTATCCAAACCCGAAGAGACCAACGAAGATTTACGTGCTCATTTACAAGCTCTTCTCTCTACAATCAAACCCGAATCACCACGCCACGAGGAAGTTGATTTTGGCATCGAAGGAGACGAGTTGATTTGAATATAGTCAAGCGCGGAGATCTCGTTTGGCTGGATTTTGATCCACAAGCTGGACGAGAACAAGAAGGCCGGCGTCCTGCCATCGTATTATCTGAGGTAGAATTTAATGAAATTACCGGCTTCGCGTTTGTCTGCCCGATTACAAGTCAAGCCAAAAATTATGCTTTTGAAGTTCCATTGCCAGAGGGATTGCAAATCTCGGGTGTCGTGCTTACGGATCAATTAAAAAGTCTAGACGTGAAAAAGCGTAAAATTAAAGTGATCGATCACATTCCGGCTGACTCCAGCTTCATGAGGCAAGTTCTTCGTAATACTAGATCCATTTTGGCATAAGGGTCTTTTTTAAAAATTAATTTTTCCTTTGAAGGCATCCTTAGCCACCAACACATCCTAAGCCATACCAACATCAAATTAGCCATGGCACCAGGACGAGGTCGATTTTTAGTCTCACAATGTGTCAATGTGTCTGAATGATGCCCTCAACATCATACTAGGTGGATTTCAGGCGGATTGGGAGTCGCTGCCAACAGATAAGTTGGACTTCCTCAACAACATACTAGATGGATTTCAGGTACTTATTTTTGTTAGTTCAGTGATTTCGAGTGAAATAAATGGAATTTATGTATCTATTTCATGCCTATTCAGCTCTCTATCTGTGCGGTCTCTTTTTAAATACTAGAAATTCATTTAAATACAGAATTTAACGCTCAGCAATGATTTTAAATACCTTAA
>NZ_JBHGVC010000011.1:0-166313 GCF_042714055.1 Paenibacillus lentus | reverse complement strand
GCTGAAGAAGCACTACTGATATGTTAAATATCAGTAGTGCTTCTTTGCATTTCCAACGAATAGCGGATGCGTAAGCTAGTTTAATACCCAATGTTGGAGATCATTTCGATTACCGTTAAATCCAATTTGTAAAAACTAAGCAGAATTTACAAAAAGTTGATGGATCTCGGAACAGCCCAGCAGCTGGACACTACAGATTTATATTTTTGTCCAAAAACCGGTTAAGTAAACAATATGAACTGTATTACTTTAACCCAGAAGAAGGAATTATCGAACTTGTGAACGAATATGTAGAAGGTAATTGGTGGGAAAAGGCATTTGATTCCAATCTGGAGTTTCGTGATGGAGGCGAGCGTTGTTTGTTACGGCGAACATCAAGCGTTCCACGAAATTGTTCGGGGAGCGTGGCTACCGTCTTGCTTGTAGGAGGACGCATGACTGAGCAAAACATGCAATGTCTGCAAGATTCAACATGAACCTTGACGCTAGTTGTAAAAAGGTTCACAGCTTACTAGGTCTCGACGGCTACTATGATGCAGTATTATCCAGTCTAATTATTCAGGAGGAGGAATAGCAATGTATGAATACAAATTTGTAAGAGTTGAGCTGAAGGGAATTATTGAGAATAAACCGGTGGAAAATTACCAGGAGATCATTCATGAGCATGCGCGGCAGGGATGGAGGCTATTTCAAATCTTTGCACCCAGCACGCAGGGCTTCGGGACAGCGAATCATTTTGATTTAATCTTCGAGCGGATGGTTCAGTCTGATTAAAGAGTATTCTTTCAGGCGAACTTATTTTATCTACAAGCTTCCCAATCGAGCGCAAGCTAGCGGTAGAATATAACTTGACGCGGATTTTTGAGAAATTGGGGGTTCGCTCCAGATCTGAAGCGATTGTGGAGGCTAGACGGCTTGGTTTGATCCACTCTAATGAATTTTTGTAGAAAATAGGATGCAAGTGGCAGACGTTTAGGCGAATAAGGGGGGATAGCCCAACCTTACTCGCTTTTTATGTTTTTCCATAAAATTCAAATGGAATCAGAAAAATATCAACCCTAAATCGCAATATTGCCTCCTCAAAATTACGCGCAAGATTCGATAGACTAACGATGTAAACATTTACATTTCTGAAAGGGGTCTTGAAATGAATAGAATGAAACGCATGGCTGTCGTTTTGGTTGCTGTCCTGCTGGTCGCTTCATTAGCGGCATGTGGCGGCGGAGGCAACAAAACTACAACAAATAATGGCGGTAACACACCTGCCGCTACGAACAATGGTGCAGGCGAAGAGAAGACGGATACGGGCGAAAAGATTGAACTTACGTTCTGGTCCCTTGGAACGACAAACTACGAAGATCTTGCCAAGGAATACACAAAAGAACATCCGAATGTTACCGTAAAATTTCAAAATACGTCTGACCAAACCGCTCACCATAATAACCTGACTACGGCATTGTCGGCCAACTCTGGGGCACCGGATATTTTCATGCTGGAAATTGCATTTATGGAGCGCTTCATCAGTGCTCAAGACAAGTTCCACAATTTATATGATCTGGGCGCCAAAGACATTGAAGGTGATTACTTGGATTGGAAATGGAAGCAAGCCACTTCGCTGGACGGCTCCTTCCAATTGGGGCTTCCAACCGACATCGGTCCTACTGTAGTTTACTACCGTACGGATTTGGTCGAGCAGGCCGGATTGCCAACAGATCCAGATGGATTCAGTGCAGCAATCGATACATGGGATAAATTCGGGACAGTAGCGAAGCAATTTAAAGAGAAGACAGGCAAGCCATTTGCCGACTTGACTGATTTGGTCTATAACGGCGTGCGCGACCAAGCGGCAGATGAAATTTATTTCAGCAAGGCTGACGGATCCTTTATTGGAGATACGAATCCGCAAGTGAAGAAAGCCTACGACTTCACGGTTAAAGGTATTCAAGAAGGCTGGATCGGCAACACGCTTCTCTGGTCTCCTGAATGGAACAAAGCGATCAATGATGGCGATTTCGGCGTAATGTTAGGCCCAGCTTGGATGGCAGGTACAATCAGAAATGCCCAGGATTCCGCGGGTAAATGGGCTATCGCCCAGCTTCCTGAAGGCGCGGGCAACTGGGGCGGCTCGTTCTTGACACTGCCTAAAGAAGGCAAGCATCCGAAGGAAACCTACGAGTTTATTTCTTGGCTGGTAAACAAGGAGAACCAATTGAAATCCTTCAAAGCCAGCGGCTTATTCCCTTCAATTCCGGCAGTATATAGCGAACCGGCATTCACGGAAGATAAAGATGATTTCTTTAGCGGTCAAGTCATTTCCGAAGCCTATGCCAAATCGGCGGAACGCGTAAAACCGGTATATTACGGTCCGCTGCATGACCAAGTGGATACGATGTTCAAGGATGCGCTCAAGAACGTGCTTGAGAAAAAGGCTGATCCGGCTAAAGAGTGGGAAAACGCAATTAAACAAGCTAAGACATTGGCAGAACGCAGCTAGGAAACATAGTTCTTCTTTTCATAGCTTGTCACCCGAATTCGCAAGAAGATGGTATCTTCTTGCGAATTTGGATTTATCAAAACAACCCTGGAGGTGCATAAATGGCTGACTTAGCTACTGCCAAACCGCTTCAGAATCCCGGTAAAAAGCCATTCTGGACGGAGACAAGGCGAAGCCGCCTGACGGCTTATACGTTCATTTCCCCTTTCTTTATTCTTTTTAGCATTTTTGGGTTATACCCGATCTTTTTCACGATTTATTTGTCGTTCTTTAAGTGGGATGCCCTTGGGCCGATGAAGTTTGTCGGATTTAAGAATTATCAGTTGATCACCAGCGATCCGACGTTTTGGATTTCTTTCAGCAATACGCTGATCATGGCGTTAATGGGAACCGTTCCGCAGTTGATTTTAGCGTTATTTGTCGCAATTATGCTTAATTCGGCGTTGAATAAGTATAAAAATACATTCCGAATTCTGTTCTTCATGCCGAATATTACATCCATTGTAGCCGTGACGCTCGTTTTCAGTACGATGTTTGGCAACAACGGGATGGTCAACTGGTTGTTAAACACCATGGGATTGGAGAACGTGGCCTTTAACTCCGGATGGTGGGGTGTGAAAATTGCCATTTCCACGATGGTCATGTGGCGCTGGATGGGTTATAACGCGATCATTTTCCTATCCGGGCTGCAGAGCATTCCTACAGATATTTATGAGGCTGCGAAAATTGACGGAGCAAGTCGAGGACAGCAAATGCTGTATATTACGCTGCCATTGCTGCGGCCGTTTATTATTTTCGTCACCTTGATCTCCACGATCGGTGCGCTTCAATTATTTACCGAGCCTTATGTCTTCCTAGGGCAGTCGGGATCGGGCTCTACTCGTCAGGAAGGGGTTACGATGGTAACTTACTTGTACAGTGAGGCATTCCGTAATGGCTTCTTCGGCACAGCGGCGGCTACGGCAGTCATGCTGTTCATCTTTACCATTATTTTCTCCGTCCTTAATATGATGATATCCAGCCGAATGGGTGGAGATACAGGAGGGAAAAAAGCATGAGCTCAACAGCCGTGAAAATAAAGAGAAAAAAACCGGACGATGCCGGAGTTGTTACCAAAATATTATTTTATATCTTTATGGTGGTAGGCGCACTTGCTTCGATATTCCCGTTCTACTGGATGTTCGTAATAGCGACCAACGACAAGTCTGCTGCATTCCATATTCCGCCGCTGCTTGTACCCGGAACGGAGTTCTTTGATAACTTTGGGCGCGTTTTGGAGCGGACGGAATTTTTTAGAGCATTGATCAATTCTGTCGTCGTAGCTTCAGCGGTTACGGTTTCCGTTGTATTCCTGTGTACGCTCGCGGGCTATGCTTTTGCAAAATATGAGTTTCCATTGAAAAAAGTCCTGTTCGTCTTTGTTATCGCTACAATGCTGGTTCCGGCCCAGTTAGGGGTTCTTCCGCAATATGTCATCATGGCGAAGCTGCAGTGGATCGACAGCTATAAGGCGCTGATCGTTCCGGCCATGGTCAACGCCTTCGGGATCTTCTGGATGCGGCAGTATATTTCCTCCGCCGTTCACTCTGAATTGATCGAAGCGGGTCGCATCGATGGAGGCGGACATTTTCGGATTTTCTGGAATATCGCGATCCCTGTCGTTACGCCGGCGATGGCCACGCTTGCCATCCTTAATTTCATGAACGTATGGAATGACTTTTTCTGGCCGCTCGTCGTACTGAAGAATAAAGAGAATTATACGATTCAGCTTGCGCTCCAGCAGTTGTTTACAAACCGGGATGGTCTCGATTTCGGTATGATCATGTCAGCTACCTTCACGGCCACCTTGCCGCTTCTCATTGTGTTCCTGCTGTTCAGCCGCTGGGTCATCGCCGGTCTTACTTCCGGAGCCATTAAAAGCTGATAGGGTTAAGCTACAGTTTGATCTGGGGTCTAATATGTGATGTTAGCAAGGAATATAGAACACGATGAAGAATATTACAGTTAGAAGATGGTGGGGGAGGCAGCAAGCATTTATGAAGCTCCGTCGAAAAATTTTGCTGGCAATTATACTTCTCGTGTTCATTCCTGTTATTCTGATGGGCGGCATTTCGTACTACAGCTTCTCGAATGCGATGGAGAAGAAGTCGAGCCACTTTTATTGGATCTCATTGCTGGAAAGCGACCGGAAGCTGAAATTTGCGCTGAATGAAATAACAACCATTTCAAACTCGGCGATCACTCAGCCTGTCATTCAACAGACGCTGAAGCTGCCCGGAGCGGGAGTAAGCTACGAGAGCAAGCAAGAGATAAGCAATTTGATCAATCATCCGATGATTACATCGTTCGGACTGTACTCTAAGGATCAATTGCTCTACAGCTCCAATGAATCCACGGCATTCCATGAATTGGATCAGCAGAGCTGGTACGGGAAAATGAAATTAGCCGAAGGAAGACCGGTGTGGATCGGACCCGGAGAGAACGGTTCGGTTGCTACGGGGAACCCGGTACTCATTCAGGCACGCTTGGTCAAAGACTATTATTCATTAGAGGATATTGGGGCCCTCGTGATATATATCAAGCCAGACATTCTGGATCAGGTGTTCTGGGAAGCCGCTACACTGAAGCAAGGGGATATACTGCTGGTGAATACGCAGGGGAATATCGTATTTGATAAGTCTGGCGAGCATATCGGGGAGCAGACTTCGTTTCCATTCCTCTCTGATGGGTATTCCAACAGCAAAGGGTATTACGTAGATAAATATCTTGGAGAAAAATCACTGATTACTTACCTGCCGTCTCATAATAAAGATTGGGTTTTGGCAGCGATTACACCGTTTAAATTGATCGCTTCGGAATCATTGTCTATCCGCAATATCGCCGTCATTCTCGTCCTGGTATCTCTAGTGTCGGCCTTCCTGTTCGATCGATTCTTCATACGCAGGCTGGTCAGCAGCATTATTAGCGTCGTTAACGGGATGAAGAGAGTGCAGCAGGGAATATTTGTGCCGATCACCTCCCCGCTGCCGGCGGATGATGAGCGGGATCTGCTGGTCGATGGCTTCAATCGAATGAGCACGCAAATCGACGAGCTTATTGCACAGGTCGAAACGGAACAGAATCGGAAAAAAGAGGCGGAGCTGCAGGCGCTTGTTGCGCAGATCAATCCGCATTTCATTTATAACTCCTTGGAA
This sequence comes from Paenibacillus lentus, assembly GCF_042714055.1. Lineage (GTDB taxonomy): Bacteria > Bacillota > Bacilli > Paenibacillales > Paenibacillaceae > Fontibacillus > Fontibacillus lentus_A. The sequence goes on along the minus strand of NZ_JBHGVC010000011.1, from coordinate 160,625 downwards.
TCGATCAACTCCATGGCCGTGCTGCAGGGGAACAAAAGCATTAGTAAGATGGTCGTATCCCTAGGCAAGCTGCTGCGTATCAGCATTAGCGAGAATCAGGAGCTTATTCCACTGCAAATGGAGATGGAGCATGTTCGGCACTACATGGATATTCAGAAATTCCGCTTTGAGGATAAGTTTTCGTATGACATGCAAATATCGGATTCATTAAAATATTTCAAGACGCAGAAGCTGATTGTTCAGCCCATTGTGGAAAACGCGTTATACCATGCGATTGAGCCGATGGAGGACAGCGGGATGATCACGATTTGGGCGCAGGAGCATGGGAATGATATTTTTATTTATGTAATGGATAACGGCCCCGGTTTTGATCCGGTGACACTGCTCAATATGTGGAATAAAGATTGGGGCACGATGAAAAAGTACCGGGAAAATGGGGTAGGCCTTAAAAACGTGCATGAACGGCTGCGTATCCGGTTTGGCGGACAATACGGCATTATGATTTGTTCTTCCCTCGGATTCGGGTCTACGATTCGAATTCGGATACCTAAGATTGTTTCATAAAATAAATATGGTAGATAGGGAGGGACAGTGAATGAAGTGGTTATTGAACTGGGGCTGGATACTGCTGTATTCAACGGTTATTGCCGTATCTGTTCTGCTGATTACAGCCGGCAACCGAGATCCTATTGAGGAGAATCAAAGCGATAAGATCACGCTCACATTCCGCCATTTCTGGACGAAGGAGCATGATAAGCCGATGCTGAATATTTTTGAAGACGTAGTATCGGACTACCAGAAAGCTCATCCGAACGTGAAGGTGAGTTTTGAGGGAATGGATCAGACCACGCATCGGGAACAGAAGCTGAAGAGCGAGATGGTCACGGGAACGCCTCCCGATATGTTCGTATTGTTTGGAGGGGCCGAGATTGAGCCTTATGCGCGTGCGAACCGATTGATGGATTTAAGCCAGTTTGTGAAGGAACGGGGACTTAAGGATCAATATCGTGATTTGCAATTATGGACTTTTGATGATCGCATATACGGGCTGCCGATTGAAGGTAATGCGGAGCCTTTGTATTATAATAAGACGATTTTTAATGAGCTTGGTCTGAAGGAACCGGGTACGTTAGCTGAATTGGATCGTGTCATCCAGGTGCTGAGGGACAACGGCTACACTCCGTTTGCATTGGGCAATGAAGATCGCTGGCCGGCAGCGATATTTGCTCATTATCTGATGGATCGCTATGCTGGACCTGCATTGATTCAGGCCTTGTCGCAAGGCGAGGATGGCTATGATTTTCGGAATGAAAAATATTTGAAGGCCTACGAGCACTTGAACGAATGGGTGGAGGCAGGAGCTTTTGCTTCTGCGGCTAACAGCTCCTCTACAGAAGAAGCGATCGCTCAGTTTACCGAAGGCAAAGCCGCCATGTATTTGAATGGGAACTGGGATATCAATCTGTTTCATCGAAGCGACTCGGGCCGTAATTCAGCGTCCAGCTTTCAGGACGAAGTAGGCGTCATTCCTTTTCCGTCATTCCGGCTTGGAGAGACGAAATCGATTGCAGGCGGCTATACGATCGGCATCGGGCTCTCCTCCAATTTAGATGAGGCCAAGAAGGAAGCCGCGCTGGATTTGCTGGAATGCTTCTATACCAAGGAAGTGCAGAGCCGCATCGTTTATGAAGGCTTGCGATTGCCGTCGATCAAGCTCAGCTTTGATCCGGAAAGAACCGGACCTGTCTTTGCCCAGGTGATTACATTAATGGAGCAGAGCACGCAGAGCTTCGTCCCGTACGACAACATCTTGTCGCCAGAGGTCAAAAGATCCTTCTTGAAGGGCGTAAAGGAAATGATTGGCGGCCAACTAAATGCAGAGGAAGCCTTGGAGGAATTGCAGCTTAGCTCCAAGCTTTATTGGAATCAGCGAAGAAGTTCTGTACCCTTTAAGAATTCGGGAGGTGCCATGTATGGGGTCGACGGAAGAGAAGTACAGGGTTATTCTGGTCGATGATGAGCCTATTATTCTGCGAAGCTTGAAGGCGGCTATTCCTTGGGACGACCTTCATTTGGAAATAGCCGGGGAAGCCAGGAATGGGGAACAGGCTCTTCAGCTAGTCCGCGATACGGAGCCGCATATGATTATTAGCGACATTCGCATGCCGGGTAAAGACGGGATCTCTTTGATGAAGGAAGTATTGGCCGAGAATTCGCAGAGATTATTTATATTTATTAGCGGTTATGGTGAATTTGAGTATGCAAGAGAGGCGCTGCGAGAGGGAGCCTTTGATTATTTGCTGAAGCCGATCGACCATGACGAGCTGATCGGGATGATCATGCGGGCCAAGAAGCATCTCAGCAAGCAGCAGGAGAATGACAAACTGCTTCATTCGGTTCAAGTTTTGTCTTTGCTTGCCAGGGAGAGACTGTTTGCCGAGTTCATCGAGGGGAATCAAAGTCCGCTGCAGCATATGCGCTGGCTGGAGAATAGCGAGCTGGAGCAAGGGTATTTCATGGCCGTTGTGCAGTTGGATCACTATGTGAAGCTGAATGAGCAGTGGAGCATAGATGAGAAGCGTCTATGGCTGTTTGCGATACGCAATATCGTCAGCGAGTGGTCGCTGAATCAGGGAGGACTTACGGCGTTTCCTTTTCACAGCGGTGAATGGGTGGTCTTGTTCCCCGATAAGCTAAGCGATAGAAAAATAAGTCTGGGCAATGATTTGATCGGGCGAATAAAAGCAAATACGAAGCTATCCTGCTCCACGGGCTTCAGTCAAAACATGATTGGGATCGATCAATTAAACGAAGCTTACCAAAATGCGGCCCAAGCCTTGTATCAGCGTTTCTACTCTGGCCAGGAAGGGGTATATGTCTTCTCGGAGAGCGCAGCGACAGCGATTGCTTCAGAAGCGAAGTATCCGAAGCAGCTCGAGGAATCGCTGCTGGAATGCGTGCGTAAATTAGACCGCCAGCAGATGCTGGATTTATTTGACGAGATGAAGGGCGATTTGGAGAATCAAGCCTTAACGAAGGAACAGGCAGAGCGAATCATCGTTGAGCTGACCATCGTTTTATATCGGCAATTTGAAGGCATGAATTTGATGCTGGAGTGGTCTTTAGAAGGCTTGCTGCAGGAAATAAACTCCTTGCCTACCTTAAGTGAAATGATCGCGGTATTGAAGGATTGCTTCGGCCAGTGGATGCTGCAGAGCAAGGAGAACTATTCGCGTGGAGATGTTCAAGCTGTTATTGCCAAGGCTACCTCCTACATTACCCATAATTATCATAAGGATCTCAGCATTGAAGAGGTCTGTGATTTAGCCGAGCTGAGCATAAGCCATTTCTGCTTGCTATTCAAGCAAGAGACAGGATACACCTTTCTGGAATATTTGACCCAGTGCCGTATCGAGAAAGCGAAATTTATTTTGCAGAATACGAATGTAAAGGTATATCAGGTAGCTCCGCTTGTCGGATATCAGGATCCTAGATATTTCAGTCAAGTATTTAAGAAACTAACGGGGAAAACTCCCTCTGAATATCGGGAGGAGGCCGGATAGGGCGAAGGGTTATTTAGACAAGGACGGCCGGGGTTCCGGCCGTCCTTGCACTAATTCATCTACATTTGTCTATTAGCGATTACGCTGCATCGAACCCATGATCAGACTGACAATGAAAACTAGGATGATTGCCCCGATTAGTGCAGGGACGAAATAGAAATCACCGATGACAGGTCCCCAGTTTCCAAGAATAAGGCTGCCGAGCCAAGCTCCGATAAAACCAGCAATAATGTTGCCGATTACTCCGCCAGGAATATCCCGGCCCATAATTAGTCCTGCCAGCCATCCGATCACACCACCGATAATCAATGACCATAAGAAACCCATTCTTATCACCTCAATCTTTGGATTAGCTTGTCTGTCTACTATTAACCACCTCCATTAATTTTAAACATTTCGAGCTCGTTTCAGAACGTAACTAACCTCAGGATATATTCAATATTTTTAAAATAATAAATTTTTATAAAAAAGGGTTGTGCAATTATCGACTGATCTGGTAAAATCCAACACAACAACTACCAAAAATAAACAGAACTAGCATTCACCATTATGAAAGCACTTACAAAGAGCTTGCTTTTGTTGTGGAGTTGATTGTTGAAGGAGAGGAGGTTTCTTTGTCGTAAAATTCAAACGTTTGCATTAAAAAATTGCAACAAGCTTGTTGAACGGATCATGAAGTGCTGCCTTTTGCGCAAACCTTTGCACTGATCAGGAAAGAGCTCGTAATGGAAAGCAAGACGTGATTAAAAGGAGGAGAAGTGGTGTTAAAGCAAGCTAAACAATTTATAGCTTTATGGTTAAGTATCCTTTTTGTCGGTACTTCGGTCTTTATTCATCCATGGGAAGCGGCAGCCGATATGAATACTGCTGCAGATCAGGCAAGCTCTGCTGATCAGCAGGCGGTGACTTTCAGCTGGGATAATGCAAACGTTTACTTTGTTTTGACGGATCGTTTCAAGGACGGTGATCCCAGCAATAACAATTCTTACGGACGTCCGCAAAGAGATGCAGCCGGGAAAAATATCGGCACGTTTCATGGCGGCGATTTGAAGGGCTTGACGCAGAAGCTTCAGGAGGGTTATTTTACCGACTTGGGCACGAATGTCATCTGGATTTCCGCTCCGTATGAGCAAATGCATGGTTGGGTCGGAGGCGGTGACGGCGGGGATTTTGCGCATTACGGCTACCATGGATATTATGCCCTTGATTACACGATGATGGATCGCAATATGGGAACGGTCAATGATATGCGAGAGTTCGTAGATTTGGCGCATTCCCAAGGTATTCGTGTCGTATTAGACGTTATTTTGAATCATCCAGGGTATTCGACGCTAAAGGATATGGAGGAATACGGCTTCGGAGCAAGAAATGGAATCGGAGCAAGCTGGACGCCTGGAAGCGGCCAAAACTGGCATAGCTATCATGACATGATCGATTATAATAACTCGTCGGCCTGGTCGAGCTGGTGGGGGAACTGGGTTCGTGCCGGAATTGCGGGCTATGAAAACTGCGGCGGGAATGATTTGACTCAGTGCGTAGGCAACCTGCCTGATTTCAGAACCAACGTGACAAGCAATATCGGCCTGGCCCCTATTTTGCGGACGAAATGGGCTAAAGAAACAACAGGACATGATGCCTGGATCGTGCCGGCGGCCTCGAATTTACGCAAGGATCTCGGAGTGGCTCCGGCAGACTATGTAGTGAAATGGCTTGCTGCTTGGGTTGAAGAATTCGGCATCGATGGTTTCCGGGCAGATACGGCCAAGCATGTAGAGCTGAGCCGCTGGAAGCAGCTTAAAGATGAGAGCAGTGCGGCGCTGCAGAAATGGAGGCAGAACAATCCGGGCAAGCCGGGGGCCGATTGGAATGACGATTTCTGGATGACCGGGGAGGTATGGGGACACGGCGTCGGCAAAAGTGAATATTTCAATTACGGCTTTGATTCGATTATTAATTTCAGCTTCCAGGACAGCAACATGAATGCGTTGGAAGGCACATATGCAGATTATGCATCCCGAATCAACAGCGATCCGAATTTTAACGTATTGAGCTATATTTCCTCGCATGATACCCGCTTATACGACCGCAGCCGATTGATTCAAGCGGGCAGCGCCCTGCTCCTGCTGCCGGGCGGCGTGCAAACATTCTATGGAGATGAGGCGGCAAGGGCATTTGGCGAAACAGGTTCAGACCCGCATCAGGGAACTCGTTCCTCCATGAATTGGAACAGCCTGAACCAAGATGTGTTGTCTCATTGGCAGAAGGTGGGGCAATTCCGTAATCGCCACCTTTCGGTCGGCGCCGGGAGCCACGCCAAAATCGGAGATGCTCCTTATACGTTCAAACGAATCTACTCTAAACATGGCATCGACGATAAAGTCGTTGTCGTTATGGGCGCGTCAGGATCGACGCAAGTAAATGTATCCTCGGTTTTTGCCGACGGCAGTACGCTACGGGATGCGTATACGGGTGAGGAAGCTATGGTAACTGGCGGATTCGCCACGTTTACAGCCCATGCTAACGGTTTAATCCTGATTGAGCAGACGGCTGAATCAAACTTGCCTGCCGTATCTGCATCTCCTGCGGGAGGAAACTTTAAGACGGATACCCTAACCATTAAGCTTCATGTCAAAAAAGCGGAATCCGGAAAGTATACGCTGGATGGCAGCGATCCGTCAGAAGGCATACCGTACACGGACGGTTCGGAAATTACGATCGGCGATGAAATGGAGTTTGATGATTCCGCGACGTTACGATTATATGCTGTGAATGAGGAAGGCTCTTCCATGCAGCAATATGAATATACGAAAAAAGATCCCGATGCAGGCTTGACGATTTACTTTAAGAAGCCGGCAGACTGGGGAACACCGCAACTGTACTATTATGATACGCTGCCTAAGGTAACGGAGCCGACGTGGACAACGTCACCGACGATGACGAAGGCTGCAGGAGAGTGGTATTCCTATAAAATCGAAGGCACAGATGGGGCGACGGTTATTTTTAAAGACGGCTCCGGCAAACAAAATCCAGGCCAAAACCAACCGGGATTTGTGCGCACATCGGACGGCTGGTATGACGGACGGCAGTGGCATGAATCCAATCCAGACGGGCCAGAGGACACCGAGGCGCCAACAGCGCCGGAACAGCTTCGTTCGACTGCCGTTACGGATACTACCGTGACGCTTGCCTGGGAGGCGGCTGTCGATAATGTGGGCGTTGCCAGTTATGATGTATACCGCGGCACCGAAAAAGTAGGGAGCTCGGCAGCGACAACGTATACAGACAAAGGCTTAGCTCCGCAAACAAGCTATACGTATACGGTGAAAGCCCGCGATGCGGCGGGCAATGTCTCGCCCGCCAGCGATCCCCTTGAAGTAACTACCGAAGCGCCGGGAACGGGCGGGAATAGGGTAACTGTATACTACAAGCATGGCTTCAGTGACCCTTACCTTCATTATCGTCCTGAAGGCGGGACGTGGACGGCAGTTCCAGGGATTGTGATGGAAGAATCGGAAGTGCCGGGCTACAGTAAATATACCGTGGATATTGGGACGGCCTCTCGACTGGAGGCGTGCTTCACGGATGGCAAAGGAAATTGGGACAGCAACAACGGAAAAAATTATTTTTTCCACACGGGAATCTGGACTTATTTAGGGAATGGGAAAATTCAGGAAGGCGCTCCTGATCCCGACGCAGCAAATAAAGTGACTATTTATTACAAGCATGGCTTTAGTGTGCCTTACCTTCATTATCGTCCTGAAGGGGGGACGTGGACGGCAGTCCCAGGGGCGGTAATGGAAGCTTCGGAAGTGCCGGGCTACAGCAAATATACGGTGGATATTGGAACGGCTTCTCGACTGGAGGCGTGCTTCACGGATGGCAAAGGAAATTGGGACAGCAATAATATGAAAAATTATTTCTTTGGTATTGGAACTTGGTCTTATAACGGGAGCGGGCAAATTGTATCGGGGCCTCCGGTATCGCCGGGATCTGTACTAGACATCGATATTCAGGCAGCTCCAGAGCCGAATGTGTTACCACTCTTGCCTGGAGTGGAAAATCCAGAGGCGGTAGACGAGGAGCTGCCGCTTGAAGATGCGATGGATGCCGGGGCCGAAGCTGCCTGAGCAGTAGGAGCAGTAGGAGCAGTAAGGGCAGTATGAGATCTGTATTAGCAGTCAGCATTAGCGGTCAGCATTAGCAGTCAGAGAAGTATTAGATTACAAGAGTATTAGAGTATCGGAAAACTATATGAGTTGAACTAATCTTATTCCCATATCGACTTTGCATTGCCATCATTCTCCACGCTATTAAGCTGATAATTATACGGAGGTTATAGGGAGGTTATACGGAGGCAAAAACAAGCGGAATCCCACCTTGTGGACTGCAGCCATAAATTTGAACGAAAAATCGTACAAAGGCGCTCCGAAAGCTTCCGTAGCAAGAACTTTGTACGAAAAATCGTACAAATAGGTAACGAGTTGTTCGGTTGCGGCCGTTTTGAATGAAAGATGGTACAAAGGCGTTCCAAAAGCGTCCGCAGCAAGAACTTAGTACGAAAAATCATACAAATAGGTAACGAGTTGCTCGATCGTGGCCGTTTTGAATGAAAAATCGTACAAAAGCGCTCCGAAAGCGTCCCTAGCAAGAACTTTGTACGAAAAAAATCGTACAAAGAGGTCACAAGTTGGTCGGTCATGGCCGTTTTGAACGAAAAACCGTACAAAGGTGCTTCGAAAGAACATTTCATACGGCTGTTTTTACCGTAAAATCTATAGTTCGACTTATATAGTTTGATTCGTCTAAGTTGTATCAGTTGGCAGCATGAATTGTTTCATAAATGAATTGCCTGATTACAAAAATGCCCCGGCATCTCATCGATGTCAGGGCATTGTATTGTTTGGTGAAGCTCGCTTGGAGTTATTCTATAGTCGTTTTCGCCGGAAATACATAACGAATGCGCTGGCGGCGATTAGAACAAGCAATGAAATGCCGACTGTAATGGCTTCGGTAGCGTTCCCTTGCTGCTGGCTGCTTTGCTGGCCGCCAGCCCTGAAATCGCCTGGCCCACCGAAGCCCATCCCATCGGGAACCCGCCTTACATCTTGGATGCCTTCCGGCGGTACTTGGCCCTCAGGAACGAGTTGCTGATTGTTTGAGGCAGGTGCTCCCCATTGCTCCGACGGCATAGGGCTGGCATCTTGCTGATTCGGCGCATCTTGCTCCGATGGCGCAGGGTTAGCGCCTTGCCGGTTTGGCGCATCTTGCTCCGTCAGCACAGATGGAGTGCCTTGCTGAGTTGGATTCGGTGCTTCTTGCCCGCCCGCGGCCGGCGGAGCGTTGACACTGCTTGGGATGCCAGGAGCTGCCCCTGCCCCGAATCTGCCGCCCATGCCTCTGCCTATACCACCGCCACTGCCTGAGCCGTCTCCCGAGGATGGGATCGTTCCTGCCAGCTGCTGGGCAATGTTGTCGACCTGCTTCGTATTGGTTGCTACCAATTGCGTTACGCCTTGCTGATATTCCTCATACGAATAAAAAGCGGTGGGATCCTGCTCTACATACGCAGAAATCATTTGATTCAATTGATCAACGCGGGCGGAGAAGCTCTCCTCCGACAGATAGCCTTCGATGGCCTCTTTAATGATGTCGTGATACTTCTCCTTATAAGCATCCACGGCTAGGAGCTTTGCGACAAGTGGGCGTTCTGCTAAAGCCCCCTGGGTAGGCTCGTCGATTAACAGAGCCGTGCCGGATGCCGGCGCCGTATTCGCCGCTTGATCCCCGTTGTTTGCTGGCGCTTGCGCAACTGCATCGTTCTGGGACTGCGACGGAGAAACAGCATTCAGCTCCAAGTTATCCCCTATGTCATTACGAGCATTATTCTCTCCAGGATTGGCCGCATTGTCCTCTGTATTATCCCTCGCCCCAATATTGGCATCGCCTGTTGCATTCTCCGCCGACTGGTTGCGCCCAGGGACTCCTTTCCCCATGCCCATGCCACCGCCCAATCCGCCGAAGGCCATATTGTAATCCCACGGCAGGATGGAGAACACGCCGTCTTCCTCATATAAATAATAGTTTTGTTTATTGCCGCCAATGTAGCTGTCCGTATTGTTGGTAACGACGTTCAAGGCAATATACTTTAAGGCTTCCTCCACAAAAAGCACACTTTCGAAATCGGTGCCATGATTCAACTCATCCAGCATATCGATTAACACATTGCCATTGTGCGAATTGGACTTCAGCTCCAAGCCGGTATATGAATCCGGGTCATCACCCAGCCAGAGCAAATCGCTGCCGCTGCCTGTCATGACGCCCTTGTACAGAGCCCCATAGGCATTATCGAAATGACGCTCCAGGTACGAGGTGCCGATTTGCTCCACGGCCAGGTAGAAGCCCCATAGCTCGTCATTGATATAGACGTTGACGAATGAATATTTCGGCGTCGGCAGCCCCATCGTTTCCGCCAGCTCGTAAGCGAGATATTCCCGCATATAAGAGGCATCGCTGTAATTGTTGTTCAGGTTGATTTTTTCTAGTCCGCCTAAAGTTTGGTTTAGATATTCATTAAAAGACAGCTTGAAGCTGTAACGATCCGAATCGCTCATTTGCACTACACTGCGCAAAGATAAATTGCCTTTCGTACGGATGCCGATGTTGTCAATTTGTTGTCCGTTATAGTTCACGGATGCCGGCTTGTACTCTTCGGCGCTGGCATTGTCCAGCATATCCTGGAAGTCAGCTTCATCTAGTGTAATTTTGACGTCGATGACCTTGTCCTTCGGGAACACAGTCTCATCCAGCCATTGCTCTGCGGCCGTACCGGAAGTGCTGTTAAAACTGCTGTGGACAGTGTTGCTGCTATTGGTGCTGCCGGAAGAAGAGGTGGATGCTGGAGCATTCGAGATGGAACACGCTGCAAGCCCTACGGACATTACTGTGAGGCACAGAGTTCGCAGTACAGCCTTCAAGCGTGCTCTCATGATACATAGTCCCCGTTATAGCTGATCAGCACCGCATTTCTGACTCCGTCCAGCTCGGAGATACGGTTTACAAATACGCCTTCGCTATCGCGGAGACGAACCTCTAAGGTCATCTCGATATTGCCGGGAGATACTGTTTTTTGCTTCACATTATAACGCTTTACAAGTCCGGTCATCGCCTGGTGAATGGCCTGCTCACTCTCATCTCCGCTGCAGTTGATCACGAGCAAATAGGGCGTCTCCAATGTGGAGTTTTTGATGAACAGGAACAGCACCAAACCGATAATGACAGAGCCGATTGCGGCTAAAGTATAGAAGCCGGCTCCGGTAACGATGCCTGCGGCTGCAGCCCAGAATAGGAAGATCAAATCGGTTGGATCTTTGATGGGTGTTCTAAAACGGACAATGGACAGGGCACCGACCATCCCGAGCGACAGGATCAGGTTGGAATTGATCGCAATGATGACCATCGCCGTTACTAAAGTCATGCCGATTAAGGAGACGTTGAAGCTTTTGGAGTACAGTACGCCGCTGAATACCCTTTTATAAAGGATGAAAATAAACAAGCCGATAATGAAGGCGGCACCTAGCGTAATGAGAATTTTGGACAGGCTGATATCGGATGTAAAATTACTAAGCACCGAATTTTTGATAATATCGCTAAACGTTGTGGATGAAGTGTTTGTGGTCGTTTCCATAATAATTAATAATCCTCCCATGAATTTTCTTTTAGAAATTTGCGGCAGATGACGTATTTCGAAGCAGATTGCCGGTTAAGCCCTTCAAGCTGCAAGGCGGCACGGATGGCTTCAGGAATGAATTCGTCATACTTCACCTCCAGAATGATGAAATTATCGTCGATCGCGGCTACCGGCCTCAGGTTTTTATCGAAAATATCCACCGCATGCAGCCCAGTTCTTAAATTCTTGTCAAAGGTAATGCGAACATTGCCGTTCGGATAAATCAATGGCTCCCGTACATAATCCACGATGACTTTAGGTCTAAGCAGGCGATGGTTCATTTGCTGGTACAGCTCCATCAGAAGCGGCTTCTCCGGTACGTAAAGAGCCTGGAAGTCACCGGCAAGAATGGAGCGGTACATGTCCAGGGTGATCGGCTCCTTTACCTTGGCGATGTAGTCGTTCAGCTTGATTTTTTTCTCAAAATGAATGACGTGCTCCTGCACATTGTAGATGCGAATGCGGTATTTGCAGCGCTGGCGGATTCCTCCAAGCTTCTCGTGCAGCGCCGAATTATCGATGTCGTCAAAATAAAGACTGCGGATATGATACTCGCCGTTTGACCCCACATGCTGGTCACGATCCATTAAGTTGATTAATCTTTGCCGGATAATGAAATATTGCTGCCGGTTGATTAGAAATTTGAGCTCATGCCGATATTTAAGCTTTGTACCCATTGGATGCTTGTACACCTCAATTCCTGTGTTGTCATGTTATTTTTATAGCCAGTCAATATTTGCTTCGTGAGTTACAAGGTACATGTTAGCAACCTTTTCTGATTTCTCACTTAACGTAAACTGAATGTAAACTGAAAGTTAAAATGTGTTTCAATATATTGAAGTGGGTCAATAAATAATTTGGATATTATACATAGGGCGCTTAAATGATTAGTGAAAGGAAAGTTAAACGAAGATGCAATTGAATCAGAAGTGGATACAATTGCAAGCAAAGGAACAGGTAAAGAGGGAGGAGTGGTTCTACATAGGAGGCTAGAGTAATTGACGTTATTTTCCAAAAAAAATGACGGTGTGAATATGATGCTCGTTTGGTCTATGATCGCCACCATGGTGTTCGCCTGTTACGGTAAAAGCAGTGATGCATCAAAACGGTCAGGCTGCTTTGGCCACGGATGGAGAAAAATGCCTCCCATGCTGCGGCAGATTCCAATGCGGCATATGGAGCCAAAGGAGAGAAATTCGGCGGGGAGCTTGTCAAAGCGGAGCAGAGCGATTAAGGCTTCATAACTGTTATCCAGATGAACATGGAGATTAAAGAGAAGCAATGATAAATAGGGGAGTTCTAAGGTAATTAGCGTACCTGAGCTCCCCTTTTCTAATTTAGAAAATATTTTTGATATAGATATTATAGCTTGGATTGCGTACTAACATATCGTTTTCTGCCCTGCAGCAGCAGAAGAAGCGCAGGAGGCAAAACGATAAACAAGAGAATTAGCCCCCATAGCAGGTCGCGCGGTTCTACGATGTGATCGGTGAGCATTCGATAGTAAGCATAGAGCGAGTATGGAAGTACAAGGAGAAGTGAAGTCACGACGCCTGGGGCGTATATTCTGAAGTAGATCGATTGAAAAGTATGCGTAAATACATGCAGAAAGAATAAGTGCAGGGCAGCTATGAAAGGTATGTAGAAGGAGAAAAATACGGCAAGGCTCGTGACCGTTACTATAACGATAAAGACGCCCAGCACATCCTTGGCGAATTGCAGGGTATTCATTTGAAATGAAGGCTGATACAGCTTGCGGGCGAACGGAGGCAGAGAGCTTTGAACACGCGTCCCATGCACCTTAATCCATTGCTCGATTGTAATAATTTCCTCGAAGTCATGAAACATGAAGATGATGGGGAATAGCCATAACAGGCTAGTCATATGCACGTTAGCATTCAATAGGGCCAACCATTCCATAAACATTGCTCTCACTCTCCTGGGAATAAACACTTGATAATAATTATCATTATTGGTAGAATAATAAAAGAAGAAGGAACCATGATCGGCTCCTTCAAGATGCTTATGATTTAGATTCGAATGTTTTGCAGTCGGTTTCTTCGGATTTACGTGTATGATCCGGGCTGTTGCTGATGATGTAAATGGAGGTCGCACTGCATTTATTGTTATCAGCCCAGTGAAGACAGGAATTAACTTCACACATTACGTCTTGTGCCATCTTGGATTCACCTCCTTGTATTCATGGTGCGGGCAAACGGGCTACGTCGAGTAAGGTAGGACTTATTCGAGCGTGCAACCCTCTTTTGGTAGAAGAGGGTATTTTTGCTTTGTCCAACCCTAGAATATCAAATCCACCACGGTTATGCAATGGATACCCAGGAAATCGCGATATGCCTAGCTCCGCCGGTTCGCAAGAAAGGTTTGATTTGCCATCAAGTTATCGATGAAGCCGAAAAATAAAAAAAGGGACACAGCTAGTCCACGTAATGACAAGCTGTGTCCCTTTTGATTTATAGAGATTGATATATTTATGAGTCCGAGTCCGATCGTTCTTTAGTTCTCAATTACGATCCGATCAAGCTTCAAATTGACCGGGTTGGCGATCGTGTCGCCTACCGGGCATTTGCTCTCCAGAAATTGCACGAATTCCTCTACTTTATCCTGGGGCGAGCTGGTTTTGACATAGAACGTGTACCGGATATCAGAGTATCCCGGGCGAACCGTGGATCTATTGAAGAAGCCATCCAAATCGATGTCGCCTTCTACTTCCACGCGGAAATCATCCAGCTTGACCTCGAATTTCGGGGCGTACACTCGGGCAACGATAGCTTGACATGCGCCGAGCGAGGTCAGCAGCGCCTCAACCGGATTCATGCCGGTATCCGTCCCGCCCAAGCTCTGTGGTTCGTCGATGATCAGTTCGAACTGACGAGAGGTCGTCTTGACTTGAACTCCGTTTTGAAGATGTGCAGTTGCTTTGAAGGTTTGTACAGCAGCCATTGAAAAATCTCTCCTTTTTGTAAATCATACTTATCCGCTAGGTTTTATTGAATTATATGCCCGATTGACGTGCTTGTCAATCCGAAAAGACATAAATCAGGGACACTCACACATCTATGCCTCCTTCAATAATGTGTACTAGAAGGAGGATTGGGGAAAATGCTGTACGATCAAGACCGACTAGAAGGATTGTCGTTAAAACAAGATGGCTGGAAATATGATGCTTACCGGCAGTTTGTTATGAAGCTGTCCGATTCCACGTATTTATTTCCATGTATACCTGCCACCATTGGATTTAAACGGGGGCATTTCAGATACGCGTTTATAAGCGAGCCGCGCAGTGATCAGGCTGCGTCAGAGCTGGCCCGGCTGTTAGAAATTTTTGGAGAAGAAGCCAGGAATTTCGGCAAGTACACCTCCTTGGTTCTATTCTGCGAGACGCCTAAGAAGTTGGCCGACAGCTATACCGTCGAAAAATACAGGGAGGTATTCTGGAGGCTGCTGCTTAAAGTCCGAGCCTTGGATAAAAAAGACTGGCCCGAGCATCTCCCCGCCGATCCTCATGATCCGGTCTGGGAGTACTGTTTTGGCAAAGAGCAGTATTTCATGTATTGCGCTACCCCTGCCCATCGTTTGCGGCAGAGCCGGTATTTTCCTTATTTTATGCTTGCGATTACGCCTCGCTGGGTGCTTGTGGAGTTTAATTCTTCCGGGGAAGCTGCTGTCCATATGAAGAGCAAAATCAGGGAACGCATACTTCGGTATGATGCCGTCGGTATTCATTCCGACCTGAACACTTACGGGAACGAGGATAACTTTGAATGGAAGCAATACTTTCTCGGAGATGATTCGGCTCCATCGCCCTCTCGTTGTCCCTTTGCCGATTATTATCTAAATAAAAATTAACTGATTTGTCGTACAATCCTCCCACCTTGAATAAAATGGTACAAGTTTGCAGGTGATTTAGCGATGGGATGGGAGGATGAGGGCATGAGCTTGTTTTTGAGTTATATCCTACTGGGACTGTCGCTGGCTGCGCCGATCGGTCCAATCAATGCCGCACAGATGGATCGGGGAATTCGAGGCGGGTTCTGGAATTCTTGGATACTTGGACTCGGCTCTCTGCTAGCTGATTTTATTTTTATTGCTCTCGTATATTTTGGCACGGTTCATTTCTTGCAGATTCCTTTTGTTAAATCCTTCTTATGGTTGTTTGGCTGTTTTGTGCTCATTTACAGCGGATGGGACGGGCTTAAGGGAGCGAAGGAAGTGGCAGAGTACCGGAATGCTAGGCAGGAATCCTTGTATAAATCATTTGGCACAGGATTCATTTTATCTATCTCGAATCCGCTGTCGATTATGTTCTGGCTAGGCATTTACGGCTCGATCTTGGCAAAGGCGGCTCAAACCTACGGAATGAAGGAGTTGGTGCTGTATACCTCCGCCGTTATACTAGGGCTCATGATTTGGGATTTGTCCATGGCCGTCATGTCCAGCGGATTTCGCCGATTCTTGACGCCGCGCCTCTTAACGGGAATTTCTGTTCTCTCGGGGTGGTCGCTGATCGCCTTCGGCCTTTATTTCGGCTGGCAGGCCTATCTCGAGTTGATCGGGTAATATCGTAAAAACGCACATAAGCTCCTTAGAGTTGGACATTTGGCATCCGCGCTTCTTTGGCTAATCTGGAGATAAAGCTGGAAAGGGCTAGCGTCAGGCGTCAGGACGCACAGTATCAGCACAAAGGAGTGGAACGAAAGCATGCCAAAGATCGCGGACAAATATTTGGCGGTAGATCCGTGGAAAGTGATGGAGGAGGGCTTTGACCCGGTGCGCAACCGGGTGTCGGAGTCGATTTTTTCATTGGGCAACGAATATATGGGAGTCAGGGGTTATCCGGAAGAAGGATATGGCGGTGATACGCTGCTGGGGAGTTACTTTAACGGGCTGTTTGAGGAAAGCAAGGTAGACGCGCATTACAAAGGAATTATCAAATCGCTGCGCTTTATGGTCAATGCGGTTGATTGGTTGTATACACGGATTGCCGTGGACGGCGAAATCCTTGATATGGCGACAAGCACGTTCTCGGATTATCGGCGCGAGCTGGATTTTAAGAGCGGCGTATATAAACGGGAGCTGGTCTGGCATCTGGCTAACGGAAATCGCCTTAAGCTGACGTTCGAGCGTTTTGTAAGTATGCGTATATCGCATTTAGGCTGTCAGCGAATCAGCTTCGAGCCGCTTAACTTCTCCGGTACCGTCCGGGTTTTGGCGGGGCTGGATTTTTCCGTGCTGCATGAGGATCAGGGGCGCAGATATTGGGAAGCACTGCAACGGCGGGAGGAGAATGGGATTACCGGCATACTCGGTATGACTGCGCAGACCAAAAACAGTTTGTTTTCCGGTTTCCAGCTGGAGGCCTCTAATGTAATTGAGAACGTGCTAGTGACGGAAGCTGAAGGGAATGGTAATGGCGGGAATAGAAACGACAGCTTTATCGGTCGTGAGCTGCTATTGCGGCTGGAACAGGGCAAACGGACGACCATGGACAAGCTGACGGTGAATATGGCGGAAAAAGATGTAAACCGCGCACATGAGGAGGTGTGGCACGACGGGCTGGAGTTGGCGCTGCGGTATGCGGACATCGACTATGATACAGCGGCTGCGCAGCAGCGGGAGTATTGGGCGCAGGTGTGGGAGGCGTCCGACATTGTTATTGACGGAGATCCAGAGAATCAGCAGGGAATTCGTTTTTGTATTTTTCAAATGTACCAGACGTACCATGGTGACAATCCGGGCTTTAACATTGGGGCAAAAGGCTTGACTGGCGAAGCTTATCGCGGGCTTGCTTTTTGGGATACGGAGTCGTATTGCCTGCCTTTTTATATATTCAATAATCCGAAGGCGGCCCGCAGCCTGCTGGAGTTCCGATACAAGTCGCTGCCTTATGCCTTAGAAAGAGCGAAAGAACTGGATTGTGAGGGCGCATTTTATCCAATCGCTACGATTGATGGAACGGAAAGCTGCGATTTATGGCAGCATTCGAATTTGCAGCTGCATGTAGGTACGGCGGTGGCCTATGGCATTCGGCATTATGTGAACATTACGGGAGATATTTCTTTTTTATATGAAAAAGGTTTGGAAATGCTGATTCAAATTAGCCGATTCTACGCAACCCGTGGGCAATTTGGGCAACAGACGGGGGAATTTGGCTACTTTGGCGTAATGGGGCCCGACGAGTTCCAGCTGATGGTCAACAACAATTGCTATATCAACTGGATGGCCAAAAAGCTGTTTGAGTACACGCTGGAGGTGATCGACGGAATGCGAGATTCCGGCGCATTTGCCGAGCTGGCGAGGCGTCTGGCATTGACGGAGGAAGAGCAGGCGAATTGGAGGGTTAAGGCCGACCGCATGAAAATCCCTCAGGATAAAAAGACGGGAATTTACGAGGAGCATGACGGATTCTTCGATATGCCGCATTTGGATATCCACTCCATTCCGGTGACGGAATTCCCGCTTTATTCGCATTGGTCTTATGATCGGCTGTATCGTTATGACATGATCAAGCAGCCGGATGTGCTAATGTTCATGTTCCTGTACAGCAGTGAATTTTCCCTCCAGGAAAAGCGAGCCAATTACGATTACTATGAGCCGAGATGCATTCACGAATCCTCGCTGTCGCCGTCCATTCACTCGATAATCGCTGCCGAAATCGGCCGACCGGAGGAGGCTTACAAATTCTTCGAGTTCGCTACGCGTCTTGACCTAGACAACTACAACCGTAACACGCGGGAGGGACTGCACACGACCTCGATTGCCGCAGCCTGGATGAACATCGTATACGGCTTTGGCGGCATGCGCTCGGATGGGGATAAGCTGGTGTTCCATCCGAGCATTCCAGATCGCTGGGAACGGTACAGCTTCCCGATTTCATTTCGGGGAACCCGCTTGGTGGCGGAAGTCGACAAGGAGCAGGTGGTTCTGCGTGTCGTCAACGGCCCTGCTGTAGACATTGATATTTATGAACGCAGCTATCGCGTGGATGCCTCAGGCGTTAAGATCGGCCTCGAGCAGGCAAAGGTGGGGTAGCCGATGAACTGGATCATACGGGAAAAGGGTTATGACAAGCAGCGAGTGACGACAAACGGGAACAAATTCATGATAGGCAACGGCTATATGGGCTATCGTGGAACGTTGGAGGAGTACGGCAGGTTTGAGCTGACGGCCACGACACTTGCCGGCCTTTATGACCAGGTTGGAGATAATTGGCGGGAGCCGGTGAATGCTCCAAATGGGCTGTTCACTCAGGTTTTCTGTGATGGAGAGTTGCTCAGTGTGCTGTCTTCGGGGCCACTGGAGCATGTCCAGGAGCTGGATATTCGGCATGCGGTGCATCGCCGCCGGACGGTGTTCCGCACTCCCGGATCGGCCAGTGGACGGATTACGTTGAGCGCAGAGCGGTTTTGCAGCGCAGAACGGCTGCATCTCATTGTGAGCAAAATCTCTGTGCAGTGCAGTGAGGATCAGGAATTGCTGATCCGTACAGGCATTGACGGAGATGTATGGGATATTAACGGCCCTCATTTGGAAGGGCTGACAGGTTCAGAAGCGGAAGGCAGCCTGCTACTTGCCGGGAGAACGCAAGAGCTGCACGTGCCGGTAGCCGTAGCGGAAGGTCTGGTTTGCGTGCCCGGCGAGGCGGCAGCGGATGCCCTGGCACAGGGGAAGATGCCGGCTCCAGTAGAGAAAAGACCGGGTGACAAAGCAGCAGTTGGTTCGGAGGCTGAGGCTAGAGCCCGAGCAGGTGTCAGAGGAGAGGTCGAAGGAAAGGTCAACGTGGGGAGCGAAAGCACGACAGAGGTTGGGGCAGGTTTTGCTTATCGGGAAATTAGGCTGCACTGTTTAGCGGGAGAGACGTATACGTTTTATAAATACGTGTCGGTATCTACAGGATTAGATGGAGGGGCGGTAAGTCAAGCCGCTCTGAAGTGCAGCCGGGAGGCGGCCGAGTGCGGTTACGATGCATTACTGCGGGAGCATGCCGAGAGCTGGGAGCAGAAATGGAGTCGCTCAGACGTAGTCATTGAGGGCGATGAGGAGGCCCAGCTTGCACTCCGTTACAGTCTGTATCAGCTGCATATCATTTCACCGGGGCATTCTGAGAAGCTGTCGATCCCGGCACGCGGCTTATCCGGTCAGGTCTACAAAGGGGCGGTGTTCTGGGATACGGAGATGTTCATGCTTCCGTTCTTCCTGTATACACAGCCCGAGGTTGCGCGCAATCTACTGATGTACCGGGTACATACGTTGGACGGTGCGAAGAGAAAAGCGGCCGAATATGGCTATGAAGGCGCGTTTTATGCCTGGGAGAGCCAGGAGACCGGCAACGATGCGTGTACTCTGTTCAACGTCAACGACGTCTTCACCGGTCGTCCAATGCGAACCTACTTCCGCGACAAACAGATTCATATTAGCGCGGATGTCGCTTACGGCATTTGGCAGTATTATAGGTTTACCGGGGATGATAGCATTCTGCTGGACGGAGGAGTGGAAGTAGTGTGGGAATGCGCGAGATTTTTTTATTCCTACGCCTACTTTAACCCGGGGAAGCTGCGTTACGAAATTCTCGATGTAACCGGCCCGGATGAATACCATGAACGGGTGAACAATAACGCCTTTACTAATGAGATGGTCAAGAAATGCCTGTCTATTACGCTGGAAGCACTTGATTACTTAAAGGGGAAGCGCCCCAAGCGATATGATGCCTTGATATCCCGCAGCGTCGTCACTCCTGAGCAAATTCAGGAAATGCATGATCTTCTGTATGTCCAGCAGCCGGATCCGAGCAGCAGGCTTATTGAGCAGTTCGACAGATATTATAAGCTGGAGGATGTATCCCTTCCAGAGCTGAAATCAAGAATGCTGAACCCCCATGAATATCTTGGCGGGGGGAATGGTCTAGCAACGACGACGCAAATTTTGAAGCAGGCTGATGTAGTACTTCTGCTGCACTTGTTTGGAGAACAATACGACCGGGACACGAAGCGCGCTAATTGGGAATACTACGAGCCGCGGACAGAGCATGGTTCGAGCTTAAGCTCCTGCATTTATGCCCTGGTTGCGGCGGATATCGGCATTCCTGATTGGGGTTATCCCTATTTCATGCGTACGGCAACGATAGATTTGACAGGGGAATCTAAGCAGTATGTCGGCGATTTGTATATCGGCGGCACCCATCCAGCGGCGAACGGAGGGGCTTGGATGGCGGCGGTGCTTGGTTTTGCGGGATTGCGATTTGACGGCAAGACAGTTCGCATCAAGCCTTCTTTGCCGGAAAAATGGCGCAGCGTTGAGATTCCGCTCCATTTGCTGAATCAATCTTATCGAGTTCGCGTCGGTCAAGAAGAGATTACTGTCGAGGCGCTTGCGGAGAACGCCGGCAGCCTGGAGTTTCAGTTGGGCGATCATATCGTTTTTGTTCGGCCGGGAGAAAAGATTAGTCAAAATATCCGCTAAGCGCAGTTTTTCTATATAAGTTGAACTAACCTTATGCTCGTATTTGCCTTATGGCCATTGCCATCGTTGTCCACGCTATTCAATTGATGGTTATACGGAGGCGCATGTGGTCGACCGACCGCCGTCATGCAGCGAAACACCGTGCGCTGGGAGCTGCGTGCGGTGTAGAAAGAAAACAGGCGGATTCCGACCTTCTCGGCTGCAGGAAGAACTTTGTACGAAAAGTCGTACAAAGGCGCTCCCGAGGCGGCCGATCCGCGGCGGTTTGTACGAAAAGTCATACAAAGGCGCTCCCGAACGCGTCCGCCGCAAGAACTTTGTACGAAAAATCGTACAAAGAGCTCTCGAAGCAGCCGAACGCGGCAGTTTTGTACGAAAAGTCGTACAAAGGCGCTCCCGAACGCGTCCACCGCAACAACTTTGTACGAAAAATCGTACAAAGAGCTCTCGAAGCAGTCGATCGCGGCAGTTTTGTACGAAAAGTCGTATAATTTCGAAAGAACATTTCACACGGCTGCTTTTACCGTTCAACTTATATTAGTTAAAAATTACGATGATAGACGTTTTTATAAGATAACTTAAGATACTGAAAGCATAAAATTGGATCATGCAAGGAGAGAGCACTATGCTGGAAACGGTGAAAGGCGCAATATTCGATCTGGACGGCGTGATTGTAGATACAGCCAAATACCACTACTTAGCCTGGCGATCGCTGGCCGAGCGGCTTGGATTCGAATTTACAGAAGTCGATAACGAGCGGCTTAAAGGGGTTAGCCGAGCGGAGTCTCTGCGCATTCTGCTTGAGATCGGAGGGATAGAGGCCGGGGAGACGGAGCGCATGGAGATGACAGAAGCAAAAAACAGAGAGTATCTGAACTATATTTCCAAGCTGGATCCCTCCGAGATTTTGCCGGGTGCCAAGGAATATTTACAGACATTAAGAGAAGCAGATATTAAAATTGCGCTAGGTTCGGCTAGTAAAAATGCGGCTTTTATTTTGTCGCGGCTCGGCATCACCAAGCTGTTCGACGCAGTGATCGACGGCACGAAAGTGTCTAAAGCCAAGCCGGATCCCGAGGTATTTCTTGCGGCTAGCGCTGCGCTTGGACTGGAACCGCCCGAGTGCGTCGTGTTTGAGGATGCCGCGGCTGGCGTGCAGGCGGGAAAGGCGGCTGGCTGCAAGGTTGTGGGGATCGGCAGCCCTGATGTTTTGCATGGGGCAGATCGCGTGATCGCCGGACTAGATGAACTGATTTAAGGTTTTGGCCATGATAAGCGGTTGGATGGTGTAGGCAGACTATCAAGCCGATCCTGCTCTAGCAGGGTCGGTTTTTTTGCCATTGCAGGAATTTCACTAGTCTAAGGCTAATTTCATGAATTACAGACAAGAAGCCTGCCTAAGCAGATTCAATATTGAAATGAGAAGGCGGATGGTCGACAGCCATTCAAGCATGCGCCGATCCCGCATCGTCCGCACAGGGAGCAGTGAAAGCATGATGTTACCGGCTCGAGTTGGCATCCGATATGTCGTAATACGAAACGAATCGGAGAAATGCTTATCATGTGCGTAGAAACGCGCATACTTGCCCGTTTTCATAATTGATATAGTTAAAGTGCCGGGGGTGCATGGCAAGTGAATTTGAAAATAAAAAATCCGTTGAACAAGATGAATGTGAAGCAGCAGCTTATTTTACTTTTTTTAGTCATGATCATTCCGTTATTTGTTTTAAATGCCTATGGTAACTACAGGGCTGGGCAGATTTTGAAACGCCATGTGACGAATGCCTATATCGAGTTGAACAAGCAAAATTTCAAGCTGATTAGCCGTGACATCGAAGCGATCAACAAGGTGAGCTCTACCGTGTTCCAAAATTCGCTGCTGCAGCAGTTAAATCCGGTTTCAACCGAGGAGACGGTCTTGGAACGGGTAAAAAACTACGAAAATCTTGAGAAATTTCTAGCGACTTATTCCCAAGCTAGCGATGAACGCGAGCCGTTGTATTATTCGCTGTACGTTTACGATCCTCTAAATACATACAGCTTCGCGCCTTTTTATCCAGGGCCTCGGAAATCCGGCGTGTATTTCTTTGCCGATGAGGAGAAGCCGGAATGGTTCAACGAGGCAATTGAGAAAAAGGGCCGGGGTTATTTGAGACTGGTGGAGCATCTGTCTCCGCCGACGAAAGGACAGAGCAGCCAAAAAACGCTGGCCTACATCCGGGCAATTAACAGCATTTACAAAAATGGCACGATTGGCGTATTGGTTGTGACGAATTTGGATGCCCGAATTGGCGAATCACTGGGAACTGTATCGCTTCCGGAGGGGGAGCTTTTTTTTACGGATGGGGAGAATCGGGTTCTTGCAGCCAGTACGCCTGAACACGAGGCTGTGCTTAGCTTGCCTGCGGAAGCAAATTCCGGTGATTCGATGATCGGAGTAATGGATGTAATTACCGACAAGTTTATTTATGTCATTAATTATAATTACGTTCTCCAACAGAAGCTTGTATATAAGGTGCCTTTACAGGCACTGCTCCAGCAGCAAAACGAGATCAAGCAGGTGATTCAGCTTATTTCTATCGTTTATTTTGCGGTGGGTCTGTTTATTTTGCTATATTTCTGGCGTTCGCTGATGACGCCGCTGCAGCGGCTGGTGTATTTCGTGAGAAGATATGAGCCGGGGAATGTCGTACCGGAGACACCGAGGCGGGGGAGAAATGACGAGATTAGCGTGCTGATTTACACGATACATGATATGGCTCGCCGCTTAAATGCGCTTGTGCATTATAAGTACACCATGGATCTGAAGCAGAAGGAGAGCCAGTTGCAAATTTTGTATCAGCAGATCAATCCTCATTTGCTGTATAACACACTGGAAAGCATCTATTGGAAAAGCGCGATGGAAGGCAATACCGCTTCTGCCGAAATGATCAAGGAATTGTCCAAGCTGATGAAAATCAGTCTTAGCCGGGGCAGAGAATTAATTACACTTGAGGAGGAGCTGGAGCATGCTTCGGCCTATATCAAGCTGCAGCAGCACAGGTACGAATATCAGTTTCGTATTTTCATCGATATCCCGGAGGAATTGCTTCCCGCCGTCATTCCTAAAATCACACTGCAGCCAATCATTGAGAATGCGATTATTCATGGGGTTAAGCATATGGGGGAAGACGGCGAAATATGGATTAGCGCTTCGGGGGATGAAAAGAATATGTACATTTGTATAGAGGACAACGGCTATAAGACAGTGGATTATGAAATGATTAATCGGCTGCTTAACGAGGAGAACCCGCATCCAGCGTTTGGTTACGGTATTCGCAATATTAATCAGCGAATCAAGCTGCATTTTGGAGCAGCTTACGGGTTGAGCTATAGCGGACGTTCGGAAGGCGGAACCAAGGTGATGCTTCATTTACCCAAATCTTTTCAAGGCCAGGGGGAGTAAACATGTACAATATTTTGGTCGTTGACGATGAACCGTTGATTTGCAAGGGCTTGGCGGGGTTGCTCCATGGATCCGGGCTTGGCTTAGGCGCCATTCATACCGCTTATAGCGGGCAAGAAGCGCTTGACTACATTCGTATAGAAGATATTGATTTGCTTGTCACGGACATTCAAATGGGAGAAATGAGCGGTATTGAGCTTATGCAGCAGGCAAAAATGATCAAGCCGTGGGTACAAACGATTATAATTTCAGCTCATGAAACCTTTCAATATGCGCAAATGGCACTCAGGCTAGGGGCTAAGGATTATTTGATCAAACCGCTGAACAGCGAGCAATTTCTCGATTCAGTGCGTAACGCCCTGCTCAAAATGGATAAGCCGGTTCCACCAATCGATGACTTTTTGGCACCGGAGGCGGAGCATTTTCAAATGGAGGAGCTCGGCCCGGAGAAAAGCGAAGGGCTAAAGCGCTTGCTGGCTGGCTCTGCCCTTGCAGCAGCCGGGATGGCAACGGAAGAAGAAACGCTGCTGCATTGCCAGCTGGGGCTTCGCGGGCCTTATTTTGCCGTGATTAAAATGAAGCTGGATTTACCGAGCGAAGGCGAGAGTGCTTATAGCGCTAAAGATCGCCGATTGCTCCAGTATGCTGCGCTGAATATAGCCAAGGAGCTGCTTTACAAGGAATGGAAGGCGCTGTCCTGTTATTCTGAAGAGCGGGAAATCAGTATAGTACTGCAATGGAATGAGGAGGAGTATGCCGAACTGGATATCAACAAAATCAATCAGCTCGAGATGTTCGGGCGAAGCCTGCACCATTATGTTCATAAATATTTGGGATTGGTTTCCTTGATCGGAATCAGCCAAATTTTGAAGGGGACGGAGTTCCTGACCTTGCTGGGTCAACAGGCCAATAAAGCGATGCTGTGGGGCAGAGAGGATGGGGATTACCATGTGTTCTATTACGGCGACTTCAATTGGCATAACTACAGCCAGGATCCCTCTTCTGAAGAGCTTACGACACAGAGCAATCGAATCGTTGAGAGCGCAAGGCTGTACATTGAGGAGAATTACAATCAGAAAGGGCTGACCATCCATGATGTGGCCAAGAAGAACCATGTCAGTCCTAATTATCTTAGCTATTTGTTCAAAAAGAACACCGGCCATAACTTGTGGGAATACGTCATCAAGCTGCGTATGGAGGAGAGCAAATCTCTCATCTTGAATACCGACCTTCGCCGCTACGAAATCGCCGAGCGAGTCGGCTACGAATCCCCGGAGCATTTCAGTAAAATTTTCAAAAAATATTTCGGCGTCAGTCCTAGTGAGCTGAAGAAGTAAGAACGGCTATAGTTCGCATAGTTTTACACATGTTCGGGGCTCCCTCGTTTTTTTAAGATATAAGAAAGGTTTCAAGTTCAGACATTACAGGGGAATGAGGGAGTCTCATGAATGAAACGCTGATATCTCCCGGCACCTCCATAACCAAGGAGCCGGAGAAGCGAACGGGCAAGGAATCAGGAAAGAAGCAAATGCACAACGAACCAGAGAAGCAAGTCTATAAGGAATCGAAGAAAGCGTCCATCTGGAAGAAATATATGTGGGGGTATTTATTTCTTGTTCCGGCGATTGTTATTTTTATCGTGTTCTTGTGGGTGCCGATCACGAAGGGAATCGTGTACAGCTTCTACAATATTGATTTTGTGAAAGGGAACACGTTTGTCGGCTTCGATAACTATATCAAAATTTTCAATAATCCAGATGTGCTTCTGGCCGTCAGAAATACGCTGTATTTCATGCTATTAACGTTGATCATTGGCTTCTGGGTGCCGATTGCGGCTTCGATTGCCATATCCGAGCTAAAGTTCTTTCAAGGGTTCGCCCGGATTGCTGCTTATCTGCCGTTTGTCGTTCCCGGCGTCGTGCTGTACGGGATGTGGAGATGGATGTATGATCCGGTCGGGCCGATCAACGCGCTGCTGGGTTTGTTCGGAGCCGAGCCGATCTCGTTCATTTCGGACGGCAGGTGGTCGATGGTCTCGCTGGTCGTCATGGAGACCTGGCAGCAATTCGGGTCAGCGATGCTGATCTACTTGGCCGGGGTGCTGAGTATTCCGAAGGATTGGTATGAGGCGGCGGAAATCGATGGAGCCGGCGTCTGGAGCCGGATTAAATACATTACTCTCCCATCGATGCGAAATTTGATTGTATTGATGCTGATTTTGCAGCTTATCGGCACCTCCCAGGCTTATCAGTCGCAGCTTGCAATGCTGGACGGCGGTCCGAACAAGGCTACGCTCACCTACGCCCTTCTTACGGTGAAATATGCCTTCACTCAGCTTGATTACGGGGCAGGTACCGCACTGGGGGTTCTGATGTTTCTGGTGCTGAGTACTCTTGGAATCATTCAATACAAGCTGAACAAGGAGGATTATTGAAATGGAAGAGAGAGGGATTCTATCGGCAGCCGATTTGCGGAAGCCGCTCAATAAAGCGGTGTACGCTTTTATGGTGCTATGCATTGCGGCAATGGCCTTTACCATGCTGTATCCAATCGTCATGACGATGTTTAACGGACTAAAAACGAATCAGGAGATCAATACGTTTCCGCCCCGCTTTTTTCCGACGGAATGGCACTGGGAGAACTTCACGAAGGGCTGGAACTATATCAAGCTTCCAATATTTTTAAAAAATACGCTGTTGATTTTTGTCGGTAATCTGTTCATGACCGTGCTGGTGCTTGGGCTGGCGGCTTTCAGCATTTCGCGTATCCGCGTTCCTTACAGCCGGGCGGTGTACTTCTTCATTCTGATGACGCTGTTCATCCCGGCGGCCAGCTATATGATTCCGAATTTCGTGAATCTGAAGGAATTGGGGTTGTTGAATTCATATTGGGCGTTCTGGCTTCCAGCGGGAGCGAGCGCGTACTATTTTCTGCTTATTAAAAACTTCTTTGACGGCATCCACCCGGAAATTTTTGAAGCGGCACGAATTGACGGCGCCTCGGAGTTGACCAGTTTCGTGCGGATTGCGCTGCCGCTCTCGGTTCCGATTTTCGCTACGCTGGCGATCTTCATTTTCTCTACAGCCTGGAACGACTGGTTCTGGCCCTCGCTCGTCATGCATACGGAGGATAAATACACCTTGGCCACGGCGATATACAAATACGTGATCAACGCCAGGTCGCTGGACAGCAGCATTAAATTCAATATTTTATTTATGGTTATGATTCCACCGATATTCGTATTTCTAGTCTTCCAAAAATTCATTATGCGCAGCGTCAGCTTGTCGGCGGTAAAAGGATAGCGTTGACAATTCCGTAGCCTTGCACATGATCGCCATATGAATGCACATCGTATGCAGACTATTCGTCTTCTATGATAAAGATGTAACCAACAACATTATGGAAAAGGGGAGTATCGATGCGCAAGTTCACAGCAGTACTGATGTGCCTTCTGCTATCCGGATCGCTGCTTGCGGCCTGCGGCGGCGGAAACAATGCGGAGGTCAAAGATAATGGAGGCACGGCAAGCAATGGGGGCAGCAGCAACAATTCCGCGCAACCTGAAGGGACAACCGACGATATTACCGCAAGGAAAATAACGATTAAAGTTCATTATCCACTACCGGACGAAACAACGCTTAGACAGCAGGAGGACGATAAAATTGCCCGTTTCCAGGCGAAATATCCGAACGTGACAATCATTAAGGACGATTGGGCCTATGATGTGAATGAAATCGGCGTGAAAATGGCCTCCAACGAGGCTCCGACATTTTATAACACCTGGGCCACGGAAGCGAATTTCCTTGTAGAACGCGGCTGGGTCGCCGACATTACGGAGCTGTGGAACAACTGGGAGTATAAGGATCAGATGAACGACGTTTTGCAGAACCAGTTCAACGTAGATGGCAAAATATATGGCGTTACACAGAACGGTTATATTACGTCAACCATCGTGAACAAGAAGCTGGCGGCAGAGAAAGGAATTACACTTCCTGCCCTGGACTGGACTTGGGATGATATGTACAACGTAGCCAAGGGGGCTGCCGATCCGAAGAAGGGCATTTCCGGGATTGCCCCGATGGGCAAAGGGAATGAGGCGGGCTGGAACTGGACGAACTTCCTGTTTGAAGCCGGCGGAGATATCGAAACGGTGGAGGATGGCAAGGTTAAGGCGGTGTTCAACTCCGAAGCCGGCGTGAAGGCGCTGGATTTCTACAAGAAGCTGAGATGGGAAGCGAATGCCATTCCGCAGGACTGGGCGCTGGGCTGGGGCGATGCAATCAGTTCCTTCCAGCAGGGCCGTACGGCGATGGTCATTGCCGGGGCGTTTGACGTGCTCCAAGCGGCATTGAATGAAGGCGGCATGAAGCCGGAGGACGTCGTGGCTTATCCGATGCCTGCCGCAGAAAAGGGCGGAAAGCATTATGGGATTCTAGGCGGAAATTATCTCGTTATTAATCCAAACGCAACGAAGGATGAACAGGAAATGGCTTTCCGTTACATCACGTTTGATTATTTTACGGATGAGGCATTGAAGTCTGTTGAGGATACGATTCAGGCTCGCAAAGCCGAAGGAAAATACTTTGTTCCGACACCGCTGGAATATTTCAGTGACGATTCCGAGTACGCGGCAAAAGTGAAGGCGATATATGAAAAATACGATAACGTATACAAATATGATCCGGAGCTCTTCAGCCTGCTGGAAGGCAAGCCGGAAGCACAGTTCGGCACACAGGACTACTATGCGACGATGTCCAATGTAGTACAAGAGTCGTTCTCGAAGAAAGGAACGGATTCTCAGAAACAGCTCGATATCGCTGCACAATTTGTGCAAGAGCATTATTTTGATAAAATCGAACAAAAATAATAGATGGTTTGATTAAGCGGTTCCGCATGACGGAGCCGCTTTTTGCCCTCTCAGGTCGTGCTGGAGGAGCATGCAACCTGAAAGTGGGCTGAAAGTTCGCGCCATTTCGTTGACAATGGACTCTGGAAGGTGAAAAATCGTAGACAACATGATCCGAAGGAGGAGGCGCTTGATGAAAGGGGTTCAGGGTATTGGATGGCTTGCTAGTCTGTGTGCCGCCATACTTGTCGGGGTGATCGGGCTGGAATGGCTGCAAGGCGGAGATAGAGCTGCTGATCTGCCCGGCAAACCCAAATCATTGGTTGCTACGATCAAAGGAGATGCTCGTACTACCAGGGCGTTTACATGGTATACCGGAGAGGCGGATTCCTCGGAAGGGAAGCTGCAGATAACTCAGGGTATCGATGCTCGAATGCTGGAGGAAAGCGATGTGTTGACTTATCGGGCGGAATCCACCATTGTCGATATCGGCGCAGGGCAGAAGAATACCGCTCATCAAGTTGAGGTCACTGGCCTGGAACCGGGTACTACGTACATTTACCGGGTGGGAAACGGGCAAACAAAGGGCTGGAGCGAGCCGGCCGTGTTTACGACGGAGCGGGAGACTGAGGATGCGTTCACATTTATAAATGTTGCAGACTCGCAAGGGGAGACGGAAGCGGATTTCGAGCTGTGGGGCAAAACGCTGGACAAGGCCTTTGAGGCTTTTTCGGGAGCCCGGTTTATCATTCATAACGGGGATTTGACGGAAAATCCAGAGGATGAGTCAGCGTGGGATCATTTCTTCGGCAAGGCGTCAAAGTGGCTGCCTAGCATTCCGCTTATGCCGGTTACAGGCAATCATGACGAAATAGACGGAAAGGCTGAGCGATATACCAGCCATTTCAATTTACCGGATAACGGGGCGAAAAGATCTCTTCCCGGCACCTCTTACTCGTTTGATTATGGAGATGCGCATTTCATCATTTTAAATACGGAATCCAACATTGGCGGTCAGACCGAGTGGCTTCGCCAGGATTTGCAAAGCACGGACAAGCCATGGAAAATCGCAGCGATCCATCGTCCGGTGTACGGCGGCAATAGCTATAGCAAAGTGCAGGAATGGGCCGAGGTGTTCGATGAGTTCGGCGTCGATCTGGTGCTGCAGGGACATAATCACGAATATTCGCGTTCTTATCCGGTTCGTGGCGGGGAAGTCGTCGCGCCCGGTGAAGGGACAGTGTATGTCACTATAAATACGGCTGGACAGAAATTTAATGAGAAGAAGAGGGAGCGGTTCTATCATGCCGTACATTTTCAAAATGGGAAGCAAATGTTTGCTGGGGTTACGATTAACGGAAACACACTGACCTATCAGGCTTATGACGTGGATGGGAAGCTGCTGGATGAAATCGTATTGGCACAGCATAATTAGCAATGATAATCCCCGGAATATTCGGAATATTTACGTCCCCTTGTCAGCACAATAACCCATGATTGGTGCAAATACATCGATAAGGGAGTCTATGCGTTGAACCAGACAAGCAAAGGAGCAAAGGATAAACCGCTGCAATGGTGGCAGTTGTCGTTAATGGGGGTAGCCTGCACTATCGGCACGGGCTATTTTCTTGGGACAGGCGTCGGCATACAGATCGGCGGGCCGGCGATTATTCCAGCGTTTGTACTGGCTGCGATCGGAACATTTGTCGTATTTGACGTACTCGCCCGCATGAGCTCGCAAGACCCTCAGGAAGGTTCATTTTGCGTTTATGCGCGAAAAGGCTTTGGGCGCTGGGCTGGCTTCAGCAGCGGTTGGGTGTATTTTTCTTCGGAGATCTTAATTATGGGAAGTCAAATGGCAGCTCTTTCCCTATTTACCCGCCTATGGTTCCCAGGACTGCCGATGTGGATGTTCGCTTTGGTTTATGCAGTACTCGGCCTGGTCATCATCATTTTGGGGACAAAAGGGTTCGAAAGGGCAGAGCATTTGTTTGCGGTCATGAAGCTGGCTGCGATCATCGCCTTTCTGGCGATTGCCGGCGCTGCTATTCTGGGCTGGCTCGGCGGGGGCAAGCACGCCCCCAATTGGCCGATGCCTGTGTTCCCGACAGGGGCATTAGGCGGATGGTCCAGTCTCATTTATGCGTTCTACGCCTTTGGCGGCATCGAGGTGATGGGACTTCTGGCGATACGTCTAAAAGATCCCAAGGAGGCTCCCAAGGCGGGACGCTGGATGATCGGAACCTTGGCGATTCTTTATATGGCCTCCCTGGTGCTGGCGCTGAGCCTGGTTCCCTGGAACACCATGGGTTCTAAAGAAAGTCCGTTTGTCGCTTCGCTGAAAGGCTATGGTTTGAGCTTTGTGCCGCATCTTTTTAATGGGGCTTTCATTATTGCCGGGTTCTCAACGATGATTGCCTCACTGTTTGCTGTCATTACTATACTTGTAACGTTAGCCAAAAATAAAGATGCCCCTCCGCTGTTCGCTAAGGTGAGCCGCGGGAAGAGAGAAACTCCTTACTTCGCGATTGGAGTTACGGCCCTTGCTCTGACCGGCTCCATTCTGTTAGCTCTCTTCATGCCGGAGAAAATGTATGAGTATGTGACGACTGCAGCCGGTTTGATGCTGATGTACAATTGGATGTTCATTCTCTTCACGTCAGGCAGGCTGCTGCAGTTAAACGGCTGGGGCCGGACGAAGCGTTGGATAAGCACTGCGATCATTGCTTTGGCGGTAAGCGGAACCGTGTTCCATCACACGAGCCGCCCGGGCTTATGGATTAGTTTGGGTTTCGTCTTATTGATCGGAGGAATAACGTTGTTGATGAAACGGATTTGGAGCAAGAACAGAAGCAGGAATAGAAGTAAGGTACGGCGCCCGAGGCAGGAGGGAGAGCTAACATAGTCCCCCGGGAGTATACAAAAGAGGAGGCAGCGTCCATCGCTGCCTCCTCTTTTGGGTATGCGTCCCAAGATGCGTTATGGCAGCACAATGATCAGCGAACCCGATTGAGCCGATCATTGTGCCGTCCATTTCACACCATTTCCCTATAATGGGTCAGGACTATGATTTTTCGAGATTTAGGGTATTGTTTTGCTTCAGGTATCTAAGAAAATCTTAGCATACGTAATTGCATACTTCACCTATAAGAATGTATAGGGATAGATAAGATTAACGTCTATAAGTAGGACAGCCGACTGGCAACCGATACTGCTTCTGTGCTGGATTGAACACCGAACTTCTCGAAGATGATTTTTTTATGATGGTTCACGGTGCATTCTTTAATATTTAATTTAAGGGCAATGGACTTGACCGTCTGGCCTTGGGAGATCAACCTCAGCACATGCAGCTGGCGCTCCGTCAGTTGAATAGGCCGTTCCTCCACCAACG
The DNA here is from genome assembly GCF_042714055.1 of Paenibacillus lentus. GTDB lineage: Bacteria > Bacillota > Bacilli > Paenibacillales > Paenibacillaceae > Fontibacillus > Fontibacillus lentus_A. The sequence goes on along the minus strand of NZ_JBHGVC010000011.1, from coordinate 128,177 downwards.
GCGGCTCGGGGAAATTTTGCAGATGACTCAGCATGTTGCCCGGAAGCAGCTTGGCGATGGCGATCAGCTCGCTTTTCATATTTGCGTTAATGGTGGAGACGTCGAGGTAGCCTATCGTTCGCGAACCAAGGGTCAGCGGCGTGGAGAAGCAGTGCCAGTTTTTGAAGAAGGGACTTTCGTGCTCTTCAGGCGGCAAATAAATTGGACTGCGGCGGGCCATCGCCTCGGATATTGCATTTACGCCACAGCTCTCCTCCGTAAAATACATCCCAACGCGAATTTCGGATTGGCGTACGATCTCCTGCAGGTTTTGGCAATAGTCCATAGCCAGCAGTACGCCTTCGGCATCGGTTAGCAGAAACAAGTAAGTGCCTGATAAATGCTCCTTAATGTTGGCAATGCAGTCCTGAAATATGGCCGTAAGAGATTTATTGTTTTGCAAGATACGCTCAAAATCCGATTTGGATGTAAAGGCGGCGGTTGATGTTGAGGACGGCTGATGTGATACATCTATTTTTTCTGACATGAATTGAGACCCCCTTACTACCGTTCATTTCGAAAAAAGCAGTTCTCTTCCTATTTATCGGGTCGGCCAACGTAAATTTTGAATAAAGATTGTAAAATCGGAGTTAAAGCTTCAAAATAAAGAGGAATTATGGTTGCAGCAAAGAGGACTAAAGATCATTTATACTAGATTATTATCCATGGTGATAGGCAAGGGAGACAGAGATATGAAACTGGTGTCATGGAATGTCAACGGACTTAGAGCGTGTGTCAATAAAGGATTTTATGATTATTTCCGAGCGGCGGATGCGGATATATTTTGCGTTCAAGAAACCAAGCTTCAGGCGGGACAAATTGACCTCGATCTGGGTGAGGAGTATGAGCAGTATTGGAATTATGCGGAGAAGAAGGGCTATTCCGGAACCGCTGTGTTTACGAGAATCAAGCCGCTTTCCGTGCGATATGGCATAGAAGAGGAATCGGAGCCGGAAGGGCGGATTCTTACGCTGGAGTTCGAGGCGTTCTATCTGGTAAATGTGTATACGCCGAATGCGAAGCGAGACTTATCCAGGCTGGCTTACAGGCTGGAGTGGGAGGAGCGGTTTCGTCGTTACCTGGTAGAGCTGGATCGCCATAAACCCGTTATCGTAACCGGGGATATGAATGTCGCGCATCAGGAAATTGATATCAAAAATGCCAAATCGAACGTCGGCAATTCCGGCTTTACGCTGGAGGAACGGGAAAAAATGACGCAGCTGCTCGAGGCCGGGTTCGTAGATACGTTCCGTTATTTTTATCCTGACCGGGATAATGTCTACAGCTGGTGGTCGTATATGCCGAAAGTAAGGGAGCGGAACATCGGCTGGAGGATCGATTATTTCCTGACTTCCGCTCGGCTAAGCGAGAAGCTGGTAGACGCGCAGATCGATTGCCATGTAATGGGCAGCGACCATTGTCCTGTCACGCTGGAGATGGCGGATTAATTTTTGCTAAATCATCAAGCTTGTGGCGGCGGCTAGTTAATACTCGGAAATAGAAAAGTTCTGGAGGAATGAGCAAGAGTTCGTCGTATAAAAATAGCCGCAATAGGTCACCGATCGGCAACCTGTTGCGGCCTGCAAACTTGATTGTAGATTCCCTATAAAGGCAGATTTGCCTTCGACCCTTCCTGATTTAAGTGGCAGTCGATTGGTCGCCCTTATTCCGTTTGCGATTACTCCATGGCGTTCCTAGAAGCGGAAGCGCCCATCTGTCCAATCCATACCAGCCGGCCACCTTCCAGGCCAGCACAATCCAGGTTGCGAGTATAAACAGCAGCGGATTCGTGCTCAAGGTTCCGGCGAACAGGAAGCTTGCATTCATGAAGGCGCCGAAAAAGGCTGCGATCCCCGTCAGTAAGCCAAGGATCAGGCCGAGGCCCACGAGCAGTTCACCGAAAGCAACGAAATAGGAGAACAGCGTGGCATTGGGCAGAACCATATTTTCCAGAAATGAAGCATACCAGCCTGTTACGTCCTTTCCTTCTGCGGCTTTGCCAAGCGCCCCTTTTACAAACCCCGTCAGGCCTGCACCTGCATTGCTCCCAACCCACTGATCGCTAGTTACCTTGTGCCATCCCGCGGTTAACCAGGCATAACCCAAATACAGTCGAATAACTAACCACAAAAGGGCCGATCTCGTGTTATTAAACAAAAAATTCGATACCGGATTGTCAGGAATAATGATGTTTTTCCCTCGCAACTCATCTTTAATCGTCATTGCATCATCTCCTATTGATTCAAATTTTAGCAAATTATTTTTTAATCGTATAACATTTTATATAGATAGCAAAGGATAAAGTTGGATATTTCGTTTTTTATTAATCTCAAAGCACTGACAAGCTCGTCTGGAATGGTAGGTTAAGTCACTTACATTGGATTATGTAATAATCGTCTCATCGGTGGAACGAATCAGAGTGCTTCCGAATTCAATCAAATGATTATCGCGGAATATACGAATGATTATACGAATGATAATGTTATAAGGATAATACCTATCTCAGGATAGATTATTTCGGGAGTGAGCGTTAAAGTTACGAATTTACTTGCAAAAAATGATAAGATAGTTCTGCGTGTTACACGAGATGAAGTATGTACTAGTATGAGGAAAAAGGATAATATGGCCAATTTAATTGGAGTTTTCAAGCATGAACTAACTATCGGGAACAAGATCTTGTTTAAAGCAAAAGTCGTCACAAAGAGGCTTGCGAAATATTGAAAGGAATGACCCGTGCATATGCAAATTAAGATTGGAATCGTTGGCATGCAGTATGTCGTAGATAAGCTACTGAAGGTTATAAAGGCATTTCCTACATTTACTCCGATTGTACGGATAGTTAATGATGAGGAGCAAGTCCCGTCTGCCGTTGAAACGTTGATGCTGGAAGTAGAGGCGCTTCTATTATTCGGTGCGCACTCGCATCGTAAAGTTAAAGAAAACATCAATGTAACGGTTCCGGTGCATTATGTACCACTAACGGGAGCAGGGCTGTACAAAACATTATTTCGTGCATTACAGACAGGTCACCTCAGCGGCGGCATATCTGTAGATTCGCTTACGAAATCCATGGTTATGGGTGCGCTCAAAGACCTTGGGATCGAGCAGACGAAGGTGGTTGTTTATAGCGGTCCTGCTCATGCCTCACCGGACAAGCTGTTTGCATTTCATCATAACCTGTTGAGCACAGGTGCATGCTCATTCGCTATTACAGGGGTGGAATCCGTAGCACGGAAGTTGTCTGATCTTCAGGCTGCGAACGAATGGCTAATTCCTTCGGATCAGGACATGAGCGTGACGTTGGAGCGTGCGCTTCTATCAACGGAATCTCGCCGCAATAAAGAATCGCAAATTGTCGTTGGGATGATTAAGGTCGATGATTTCGGCAAGTTGGTGATGAAACGGAATAATGAGCATGAGGTTCAAAAGCTAAAGCTGGATATTCATCGTATGGTCTTGGACTATGTTGAATCGCTTGATGGCTACTTGACACCGCTAGGTGGAGATGAATATTTATTCTTTACCACTAGGGGGATTTTTGAGAGGGAAACGGGTGGCTACAAAACGATTCCATTAGCCAAAGACGCCAACCATTCATTAGGGATTACATTAAGCTTGGGAGTAGGGTTTGGAACCTCGGCTAATGAAGCGGGGACAAATGCCAGGATCGCCCTTCGCAAATCGATTGAAGCTGGGGGAAATATCTGCTTTATTATTCGTGAGGATCAGACGCTGATCGGCCCTCTCGAAATGGCAGATCCCATCCAAAACGTATTGTCGCCAACGCATGCGGAACTTATCAAAAGAGCAGAAGAAGCTGGTATGACAAGCGCTTATTTAAGCAAATTGCTATCTTACACAGCGAAGTACGGCAAATATGAATATATGGTTCATGAGCTTGCTGCTTTGCTTGATATTACGGTACGTAGTGCTCATCGGTTGCTGTTACTCTGGATCGATAATGGACTCGTTGATATTTCGGGTGTGGAGAAGGTTCCGAAAGGAAGGCCACGGCAAATTTACCGATTTTCTTTTTTGAAAGATAAAACGATAAATTAATTTATTTATCGATTTAAAGACGATTTAAAGATTTGTCTTTATATCACTTTTATAGGTATGATGGGGTTAGATTCATACTAGAAAGGGGAAAATCGCATGAAAACACTTGAGGAACTGGAAGCGAAATTAGCTGAGCCCTCTGAGGACTTAGTAAGGGATTTTTCTTCAGTAGACGGAGATATCATGATTCTTGGAGTAGGCGGAAAGATGGGGCCAAGCTTGGCTAGGCTGGCTAAAAATGCGATCCGTGAGGGCGGATTAAACAAGCGTGTTATCGGTGTATCACGTTTTTCAGACGAAGCAGCAAGACGCGAGCTAGAGGCGGCAGGGGTTGAGACGATTTCCTGTAACTTATTGAATGATGATGAGCTTAATCAATTGCCTCATGCAGACAATATCATTTATATGGCTGGTAATAAATTTGGAACAACGGGCAGAGAGCATTTTACATGGGGGATGAATACTTATTTGCCAGGCAGAGTAGCGGAGAAATTTAAGGATTCCCGAATTGTTGTATTTTCATCGGGTAATATTTATCCCTTCATGCCTATTGGGAGTGGTGGGGCAAATGAGTCGGTATCGCCTGAGCCGTTAGGAGAATACGCACAATCAACTTTAGGTCGCGAGCGTATTTTTGAATATCATTCCCATAAAAACGGAACGCCAATGCTGTTCTATCGTTTGAATTATGCGATTGATATGCGTTATGGTGTGCTATTGGAAATCGCAAAGGCTGTGAATGAACAACGAGTGATTGACTTGACTATGGGGCACGCCAATGTGATTTGGCAGGGAGATGCCAATGAGATGGCGTTGCGTTGCTTAACAGAGTGTTCGAATCCACCAACTGTTATGAATATTACCGGGCCAGAAACGATGTCTATTCGTTGGGCTGCTGAAGAATTTGCGAAGCGTATGGGTAAAGAGGCCCTGTTTGAAGGTACAGAATCAGAGATTGCGCTGTTGAATAACGCATCGAAGTCACATCAGCGCTTTGGATACCCATCTGTGTCATTACTTCAAATGATTGATTGGCTGGTTGAATGGATTCAAGCTGACGGAGCAACATGGAATAAACCGACCCATTTCCAAGAAAGAAAGGGGAAATATTAAATGACTGCTGCCACACTTTCCGCCGAATTGTTGAAAGCGCTACATGAAGGGCTTGTTATACCAGCACATCCTCTAGCTTTGGATGAGAATCGACAGCTGGATGAACGACATCAACGTGCGTTAACTCGATACTATGCTGCTTCAGGAGCAGGTGGAATCGCCATCGGTGTCCATTCGACACAATTTGAAATTCGCGATGAACCCTACAATTTATTTGAGACTGTTCTGCGAATGGCCGCGGAAGAAATCGCGAAGGCGAATATACAACGTCCCTTTATTAAGGTGGCAGGGATTTGTGGGCCTACAGAACAAGCAATTAATGAAACACGATTTGCACAATCACTAGGTTATGATGCAGCACTTTTGAGTATGGGAGGGCTTACGGACTGGAGTGAGGAAGACATCCTGGAGAGAACAAAGCAGGTAGCGGCTATTATGCCCGTTATCGGTTTTTACTTACAGCCATCGGTAGGTGGTCAGATCTTCAGTTTTGACTTTTGGTGCAAATTTGCAGAAATCCCCAATGTAATCGCTGTCAAAGTTGCTCCTTTCAATCGCTACCAGACGATTGATGTTGTACGTGCTGTGTGTTATTCCAGCAGACGAGATGAAATCGCAATATATACGGGCAATGATGATAATATAATCAATGATTTATTGACCACTTATCGCTTTGAAGTCGCTGGTGAAACGATCGAGAAGACCGTTGTCGGAGGATTACTAGGTCATTGGGCGGTTTGGACGAAAAAGGCCGTAGATTTGTTGGAGGAAATTAAGATTGCCCGAAAGCATGGAGAGCTGTCAAAAGAATGGTTAATGAGAAACGTACAAGTAACAGATGCGAATGCTGCATTTTTTGACCCCGCACATCATTTTAAAGGCTGTATACCAGGTATACATGAAGTACTGCGTCGCCAAGGCTTGCTGCAAGGCACATGGTGTTTGAATCCAAATGAAACGTTGTCTCCGGGACAAATGGAGGAGATTGATCGTGTATATCGGGATTATCCACAACTACACGATGATGAGTTTGTGTCCGCACATCTTGCAGAGTGGCTTGACAACTAATAAAACAGGAGGACTCAAACATGCGGTTTAAGGATGTATTTTCTATTATCGGTCCGAGCATGGTGGGGCCCTCCAGCTCTCATACCGCCGGAGCAGTTCGGTTGGGAAGAACGGCCAGACATGTGCTCGGAGGATTGCCGGAGCATGCCGAAATCCTTTTCTATGGATCTTTCGCTACAACCTATCGCGGCCACGGTACGGATCTTGCTATTATCGCAGGTCTGCTAAATTACGATACTGATGATATGCGTATCAGAGATGCTTTTGAAAAGGCAAAGGATGCTGGGATGGAAGTGCAGCTTCGAACAGCTCAGAAGGCGGGTATGCACCCCAATACGGCAAGGTTTATTCTTCGCAGAGGGGAGCAGAAGGTAATTGTGACAGGGTGTTCCATCGGTGGCGGCAATATTGAAATCGTAGGTATTGATGATTTCGATGTTAAGTTTACGACAATCTACCCAACCCTATTAATCTTTCATGCGGATCGCCGGGGGATCTTAGCTGAAATGACAGATATCTTCAAGCATGCTGATGCCAATATTGGCTACATGGAGGTTGATCGAAAGTCCAGAAGTGGGGATGCTATAACCGTTATTGAAAGTGATGAGGTATTGCGTACCGAGTTTATCGACCAGATCGCTGAAATACCTGATGTTTACATGGTTCGCGTTATTAATCTCACTTCCAAAGGGGATATATTATGAGGTTCTCTAATTTAGAGCAATTGATACAATTATGCGTTAAAGAATCCGTTACGATAGGGAAGCTGATGATTACGGAGCAGGCGGTAGAGACGGGGAAGAGCACTGAGCTAGTGTTGGAGCAAATGGCCGCGTATTATGACATTATGAAAGAAGCGGTTTACAAAGGAATAGACAGCGAATTGAAACCCCGTAGTGGATTAACGGGCGGAGACGCCAAGCGAGTTCGAACTTATATGCACAACGGGGTCGTTTCTTTAGGGACGGAGGCTTGCAGCGCGATGGCGTATGCTTTAGCGGTCTCTGAGATCAATGCATCAATGGGGCGAATTATCGCTACTCCGACGGCAGGCTCCTGCGGCATTATACCAGGTGTGTTCGTTAGCTCGCAGGAGAGATTTGGCTGGAGCGATGAGCATATGGTGCATGGCCTCTTTAGTGCGGGAGCAATCGGCTATGTTATCGCGAATAACTCATTCGTGTCAGGTGCCGAAGGCGGGTGTCAAGCAGAGATAGGCTCTGCGATTGGCATGGCAGCTGGAGCATTGGTGGAACTTCGCGGTGGTACACCGGAGCAGGCTGTTCATTCGGTAGGATTAGCGTTGAAAAACTCGCTTGGCCTTATATGCGATCCGGTCGGGGGATTGGTGGAAGTTCCCTGCATCGTTCGTAATGGTTTTGGTGCCGTTACGGCAATGGCGGCTGCAGATATGGCTCTTGCCGGTGTCAAGAGTGTTATTCCATCGGATGAAGTAATCGACGTTATGCTTGAGGTTGGCAGTGCAATGCCTGAGAAGCATCGGGAGACGGCGATGGGCGGACTTGCTCAAACTCCTACGGGCAGAAAAATTATGAAAGAGCTTTATGAAAAAGAGGAGAGTTGATAGGCAAGTGGATTATTTGAAAATAGGTCTTATTGGTACGGATTCCTCCCACTCTGTTGCATTTACTAGGCTGCTCAACGACTCATCCGATGCGAATCATGTATCGGGAGGGAAGGTTGTTGCAGCTTTTTTAGGCGGTTCTGAAGATTTTCCGCTTAGTGCGGATCGAGTAGAAGGTTTTATGGCAAAGCTGGAGCTTGAATTCGGGGTTCGTAGATTGAGTTCTCCTGAAGAGGTTGCTGCGAGCTGTGATGCAATTTTGCTTACATCTGCGGATGGCCGGGTACATCTTGACCAATTTAGGCGAATAGCTCCATACGGCAAGCCGGTCTTTATTGACAAACCTTTAGCTTTAGACACGATGAATGCTAAAGAGATATTTCGGATCGCGCAGCAATATCAGCTTCCGATTATGAGCTGCTCGGCTTTAAGATATGCACAGCAAATAACAGATGATTTGGTACGCGAGAACCCGGCGACCGTGATTCGGGCCGTTGTTGGCGGCCCTTTGGCTGTGGAGCCGACCCAATCCTACTATTATTGGTATGGAATTCATTCGATAGAGCTTCTTTATGCAATTATGGGTACAGGTTGCCTGGAAGTTAGCGTTACGTCTACAGAAGAGCATGATTTAATAGCTGCTCATTGGAAAGGTGGGCGTACGGGAACAGTTAAGCTCAACCGTTTGCCAGAAAGTCCATTCGTCGCAACGATTAGCCGAGCAGGCCAAACCTCGTTGATCGAGGTTGATTCTAGCGCAAAGCCTTTTTACGCTAGCTTACTTGAGCAAATTATGATTCTATTCGATAGTCATAAATCTCCATTAGATTGGAAAGAGACTTTAGAGATCATTCGCTTTATAGAGGCAGCCGAGGAAAGTAAAAGGTTAGGGCAGTCAGTATTGCTGTAAGAACCTACCATATACAGCTGATTTAAAACCGGTCGTTTGGGATCCTAAAAGTGGCGATATGTCGAGAATAGAAAAAAACAAAATTTTTTATATAGCATTTTCCACCTGTTTAGCAAATTCCACATCAAAAAAACGTTGATATATAAGGTTTTTTCTAACTTTCCACCATGATGGATGTCGAAAAGACACAGCAAATGAAAACGCTTTATTTACGGAATATTTGAACCGATCTACAATGTGAATTACCCGAAGGAACACTTCGGTCACAACAAATGCTTTGCTTTTTCTATTTCAAAGGGGAGGTATAACAATGTCAAAAAGGCTTCTTAGTATGACACTCATCCTAGTGCTAGTCGGTACACTTTTGGCAGGATGCGGTTCAAAAAATGCAGGGGGAAAAGAAACAAACTCAAATGGTGGAGGAACAAATGCCCCATCCAATACGGTGGTTGAAGATATCACTAATGAATATGGTGATACTGGCGGGTTGAAGCTTCCACTGGTAGATAAACCAACAAAGTTGACTTGGATGGTTGTAAGTGAAACTCCGCTTAACGACAAGCTAGTTGCTAAGGAAATCGAGAAACGTACAGGAATTACAGTAGATTTCCAACATTACTCCCCGGCTACTTTCCAGGATAAGCTTCGTTTAATTGTTGCATCAGGTAAGCTTCCAGATATTTTTCACGGGCTTAAACGAGATGAGCTGAAGAGAATCGGTCAACAAAAAGCAGTAGTCGCAATCAACGATTATGTTGATATGCTTCCAAATTTCAAAAGACTATATGTCGATGAAAATCCTTGGGTTGCTAATTCCTATGGTGACGAGAATAACAACATTTATACATGGCCGGTTTACAACATGAATCGTGATGTTAACCATGGCATGATGTACAGAAAAGATATTTTCGATAAGCACAACATTCCTGAGTGGACAAACACGGAAGAGTTCTATCAAGCACTGAAAAAATTAAAAGAAATTTATCCAGATTCATATCCAATGGCATCCAAAACAAAAGAGACGATCTTTAAAGATCTTTCCTATGGCTGGGGTATTGGAGGAGCGAGCTACCCTGCTATCTATTCCGAATCCGATAAAACTTGGAAATTTGCAGGAGTTCAGCCAGAGCATAAAGAGATGCTTGACTTCTTGAAAAAGCTGTATAACGAAGGCTTGCTTGATCAAGAATTCTTGACAGATACCACGGATTCCTGGACTGCTAAGATGACTACAGATAAGTCGTTCGTAACGTGGGACTGGATTGGACGTCTTGATCTATTCTACAACCAAGTAAGCTCGCAATACCCTGAGTATGATCTGCGTTATGCTAACCCAATTGGGCCTACGGGAAATATCCGTACATTGCCTTTAATCAATGCAGACTTTGGAATCACCGTTGCTAATAACGAGAATAAAGAAGCTGCATTGAAATTGTTAGATTATCTGACGAGCCCATCGGGTTCCGAGCTTATCACGCTTGGTGTAGAAGGTGTGAACTTTAACTTTGATGAGAACGGGAAGCCAGTATACCCGGAGCTAGCCGACTTGCCTAACATAGAAATTAAAGTACTAGAAGAGCATTATGGCATGTGGATTGAAGGCATGTATCTTAACCCAGATAGACGCTCTGTATACTACAACTACACAGAGAAAGAGCAAGAGGCTCAAGACAAAATGGTATCAGCAAATAAATTTGAACCTCTAGATCCTGTATTGAATCTTACAGAAGATGAGATTGCCCTTATTGCAGAATTGCAAACATCGATTGAAAAATCGATGAATGAATTCAATTCAAAATATATCCTTAATAAGAACTATGGAGATAAGGAATGGGCTGATTGGCTAGTAACAGCTGAGAAGAATGGAGCAAGTAAATACGCAGAAGTATTCAACCAAGCTCAAAAACGTTTTGAAGCAAATAAATAATATATAGAAAGATTAGGACGATGAATGGCACGGAGGAAATTTATGTTCCGAGTGCCATTTATCGTCACCCGGGAGGAGAAGAGACGTGCCAAACCCTAGCACGGATAAGGGACTTACACTGAATAAGCCATCCTTATTATCACGGATTACCGCATCGTTCATGCGGACGCTGAAGCATATGAAACGAGATAGACAGTTATTGCTCCTATTTCTGCCTTGTCTTATATTTTATATTATTTTCCGATATGGACCATTGTACGGCTTGATTATTGCATTCAAAGATTACAGTGTATTCGAAGGAATTATGGGCAGTAAATGGGTCGGTCTTAAGCACTTCGTAAGGTTTTTCTCGAGTAATGATTTTTTGCTGTTATTCAAAAATACACTAGCACTCGGTTTTTTCGCTTTGATATTCGGTTTTCCAATTCCGATTCTATTAGCAATTTCGCTAAATGAACTCAGAGTGAAATGGTTAAAAAAATCAATTCAGACATTTACTTATCTACCATCATTCTTGTCTGTTGTAATTATAAGTAGTATGGTTATAGACTTTCTATCACCAAGCAGCGGCTTGATTAACAAGCTGATTGCAGCGCTTGGATTTGAAAAGATATACTTTTTGATTATGCCGGAATGGTTCCGTACCATTTATGTTGCATCCGATATTTGGGCCCTTATGGGTTACGAAGCAATTATTTACCTAGCTGCGATCGCCGGTATTAGTCCGACGCTATATGAAGCGGCAAGGGTCGATGGAAGCAGCAGGCTGAGAAGCATGTGGCATATTACGATACCAAGCCTAATGCCAACGATTCTTATTCTTTTCATTATGAAAACGGGCAATATGATTCGAATTGGATATGAGAAGGTATTGCTTCTCTACACTCCGACTACGTACGAAGTGGCTGACGTATTTTCCACTTATGTATACAGAAAAGGCTTAGTTGAGGCGAATTACAGCTATGCTGCAGCTGTTGGCATGTTTGAAGCATTGGTCGCAATGATCATGCTACTGTCGGCAAACTTCATAAGCAGAAAGGCTGGAGGTAAAGGGCTATGGTAGGAGAATCAAAATTTTCCCTATTTGGATTAATCAATGGGCTGATCCTATGCTGCATTGGAATTGCTACGGTCTACCCCATTCTCTATATTCTTGCAATTTCTCTAAGCGACACAGCTTCCGTTGTTCAGGGCCATGTCACCTTATTTCCCAAAGGTATTAACTTAGATGCTTATATGGAGGTTCTAAAAGACACGCGGATACCGAGAGCCTATTTAAACACAATATTTTATACGGGGCTCGGAACCTTCATTAACTTGTTAGTTACTTCTATAGCAGCTTATCCACTGTCCCGCCCCGACTTCATTTGGCGTAAATATTGGATGTTTGGTATCGTGCTAACGATGTTCTTGAATCCAGGTATCATTCCAAACTACATCATCGTTAATACGCTTGGATTGACAGATTCGGTATGGGCATTGGTTATCCCTAATGCGATTTGGACAATGGAATTAATTATTCTGAAAAGCTTCTATGAGAATATGTCTGCGCAAGTCCGTGAAGCGGCACTTATTGATGGTGCTTCCGAGTATCGGATATTGTTTAATATCTTGATTCCGCTCTCTAAACCGGCGCTTGCATCGATTGGGCTCTTTTATTTCATGGGACACTGGAACAGCTTCTTCCTCCCATTGATTTATTTGAATGAACAAAGTTTGTACCCGCTTCAGGTCGTATTAAGAGATATGCTTATTTTTAATGATGGTAGTGGTACAGGACTTGTCGATGCGGCAGCCTTAGCGCCTCAGTCGAAGAAGAATGCCACAATTGTGCTGTCGATGATCCCTGTGTTAATGATCTATCCATTTGTTCAAAAATACTTTGCACAAGGTGTAATGCTAGGTTCCGAGAAGGGTTGAGATTTATTGGTGTATACTTAATTGGACAAAGAAACATGACGGAAGGGATGGCTACTACTTGAAGCGTTACATCACAAATTTGGGCATCATTCAAATCTTTTGTTCGTTGCTCTTAGTCGTCGGCATAATGTTCGTATCCAATTATTTCGTATACAAAAATTCAATTTCTGATATTTATGATAAAGTCGCACAAAACAACACTCTAGCAATAAAGACAATGATTCAATCGTTCGACAATAGCTTTCGATCGATTAACAACATTATTCACTCTATTCATGGACTTCCTTATAACAGTCTAGAGTCGGAAGAAGACGGACGTATTGACATGCTAAAGGTTTACACGATGCAAGAGAGTATTGCTACGCTTGTCTCTTCAGTTGACTTCATTGAAGAAGTGATTGTTTTCTATGATGACATGGATCTAGCCATCACCTCAACCGGCTCAAGTAGTCTTAGCCATTTGTTCCAGAACAAATACAAGCATGATTTGTACAATGAGAGCTATTGGCGGACTTATGCAAAGGGGAAAAATTCATTCAAAGTATTGGCAGGACAATATTTTAAAGTCGCAACGGATACGTCTCAGCATAGAAAAAAGCTTATGGTCGCAGTTGGTGGTAATAAGGTTCGTATTTCGAATAAAAATATAATTATTTTAATAGATGAGGCCGCTTTATTGAAGTATGTGAACCAGGAATTGATGATTCCAGGTGCTTCACTTATCGTACTTGATCAAGAGCGCAGAGTCATTCTTAGTACAGATGCTAATTCCGATTTATCTGGCGTGTTTGATGATGTATATTTCAATTCATTTCATGAAGCCACTTTAACAAAAAAAGATTATCAATATAACATATATAAATCCGATTTTAACGGATTTGTGTATATCGATAAAGCGCCATATCAATTCCACAATATTGATTCAGTAACAAAAGCAAACAAAATGATTATGTTATCGGCTATCATCTGTGCGGTCTTGATATCTGTACTTCTAAGTGTCTATTTAAATAAGCCTGTCAAGAAAATTATTCGTCAGTTAGGCGGCGGCAACAGTAGAGGGAATGATTTCCGAAAAATATTAAGCGGTATTGTAAAAATGCAAATGGAAATCGACTCTACCAAGAAACAAATGGAGTATATGGAATTGGCAGTGCGAAGAGATGTGTTTTTTCAAGCAGTGGATGAACATGCTTACTCCACTTCGGAGCATGATCTAGAGATGCAAAAATATTGCAGAGATATTTTACGCAGCGAGTACTTTGTGTTGCTCATGATTCATTTAAATGTGAAGAGTACGGAACAGCAAGCAACATTATCAATAGAGAAGATCATAGCCGTTATCAATGCAGCTTTGTTGAAAGAACAAAGTGATGTTCAGGTATTCTACGATAACAACCTGAAATTCGTCTCGCTTGTGGGCATTAAACCAGATGAACGTGCAGTGTTGTTAAAGCGTTTGAAACTATTGTTTACTAACCTGGAACAAGGAGAGTTGGTAGGCTATTCAATCTATGTTAGTGTAAGCAAGCTATACGCTACAGAATTTGAGAATTATAAGTTAGCGTATCGTAACGTGGTAAATGGCATGCTATATAGAATAGTTAACGAAAAGTCTAATGTACTGGATGTTGAGAAGATTCAGTACAAATGGAGTCTGTATTTCCCTTTCGATAAAATCGAGAAGCTATCTAATTACGTTTCAAATGGAAAGCTGCAAGAAGGCAAAGAGATTATTTCTGAGACGTTCAGGGAGAACGCAGCTCGAAATGTGCATCATCATCAAATGGCTCATATTGCTAAGACGATGTTCATGTATATGCTGAGACATGCAGAGGATACTGCTAACGCTGACAATGAAATGTATAATTTTGAACAACAGTTTTTACGAAAGATAGATTACGCACATCATTATTTGGATGTCGAGAAAGCGCTTATAGATGTAGCGAAGCACATTTCCGAACATAGTAAGTCTGAACAAACTAATAAACTGAATCCTAGCTTTATTTCTCGGTACATCGAGCTGCACTATATGGAGAACTTATATTTAGATCATATTGCGGAGGTTGTGGAAACCTCGCCAAAATATTTCTCGAGTTACTTTAAGAAGACGTTTGGCATCAACTATGTCGAATATCTTAATAAAGTGAGATTATCACACGCCAGGGAGTTGCTGAAGGACAGCTTATTATCCATTGGTGAAATTGGAGAGAAGACGGGTTATTTAAATTCTTCGACCTTTACGACGACATTCAAAAAGTATTTTGGCATTTCTCCGAGTGAATATCGAAAACAAAATATGAAATGATAGGTCTGGAGTGAAATACGAGATGAAGACGATTACTACTCAAAACGGAAAAATTATCATAACAGTGAGGGAGAAACCGATGTTATTGCACGGTCATGTGCTTATACGGACTGAATATTCGGCTATTAGTCCTGGCACGGAGATGATATTGGTTAGACAGGCATCTGATCGACTCGTCACGTTAGGCTACAATGCAGTGGGAATTGTCGAACAAGTAGGCGAAGGTATTCAGCATATTCAAGTGGGTCAACGCGTAGCCTGCTATGGCGCCCCCTATGTGCATCATGCGGAATGGTTGGCTGTTCCAGCTAATTTGGTAACTGTTGTGCCTGACCATGTCGATCCACAAGAGGCGGCCTTTGCTGGTCTTGGTGCGATTGCAATTCATGCACTTCGTGTAGCTCAGTTGCAATTTGGAGAGTCCGTTGTCATCGTCGGGCTTGGTATTCTAGGTAACATTATCACACAGATTGCTCAAACTGTGGCTTATAGAACCATAGGCTTGGATCTGAGAGAGGATCGGGTAGCTATGCTTCAAGAGCGTGGATTCTCTCATATGTATCACAGTCAAGCGGAGATGGAAGAAGGATTAGCCGATGCGGCGGGACGTTACGGGGTAGATGCTGTCTTGCATTGTGCAAGCGGATCGGGAGAACAATTGATTAATAGCTCGCTCAAATGGATTCGCGATCGTGGGAAAATCGTTATTGTCGGTGATCTAACAGCTGAGTTCTCTAGAGAGCTAATGTTCGGAAAAGAAGCTCAAGTGCTCATCTCGCGCGCTGGTGGTCCAGGTCGGTATGATCCTCAGTATGAAAGAGAGAATAAAGATTATCCGATCGGTCATGTTCGTTGGACGGAAGGTAGAAATGTTGAGGAATACATTCGTTTGTTAGCAGACGGGCGAATCTCGATTAAGAACCTCATAACTAATCTCTATTCAATAGATGACGCTGAAGAAGCCTATATGAATTATAGGACGCCAACGGAAACGATCGCTACAGTCATCAAATACTAGGATGGAGGCTTGTATTTTCAGTGATAAACGATCAACTTGAGATTCGCAGCATTGCAAATCGTGCTGAGTTGGAATCCGTCTATGACATTCTCGGAAACGCTTTCTCCGTTGGAAGAGATTTTTTTCAAATGCGTCTAGATCATGATTCAGCTTATGATAGCTCTACTACCTGGATTACGCTGCAGCAAGAGGCTATCGCTTCTACTATACAAGTTTTTCCTTTCGACATCCGTGTTGAGGACGCAGAAGTGAAAGTCGGAGGAATAGGGAGTGTAGCCACAGTTCCCGAGTATCAAGGGAAGGGATATTGCAAACAAATGCTGCATCGCTTAACTGAATGGATGGAGCAGCAGGAATATGACCTTTCATTGCTTTTTGCTATCATTACCCCTTTTTACGAAAAATCGGGTTGGAGTACCTTTCCTCAAACTTTATATGAATTAAATAAGGCAAACATCACGGTGAACAGTAGCTCAAATTATGATATCCGTCCGTTTGATCCGACCCATATGGATGATATTTCTAATATATATAAGCAATTTAACGAGACCAGAACCTGCACGGTGATTAGGCCGGCGGCCCACTGGAATGATCGGCTCCAATGGCCTAAATGGAAAGCGTCTACCTGTTTTTTGGCTATACGTAATGGGGTTACCGTAGCTTATGGGCATATTTCTGAGCAGACAGAGGACGGGGCTGCCTATCTGGAGGAATTAGGTTATCTCAAGGGCGAGGAAAGTGCAGTTATTCCCTTGTTTCACGCTTTGGTTGAACAGCGTCCTGAGGTCAACCGAATACTAGCATACCTTCCCGAAGATCATCATTTAACCGAAAAATTAACCTCATGGGGAGCAGAGAAGAAGACGAAACGCTATATGATGTGGAAGATAATCAGGCTCCAGCCTTTACTGGCCAAGCTGGCTGCCCTTTTACAAAAGAGGCTGCAAAATAACAAAGCATATGCCGGGAAATCCCTGCAGATCCGATTGGACTGCGCAGGACAAGAAGCATATATTCATTATTTGGACGGACAGATATCGATCGAGGCTGATCCACGGCAAGGGATTGAATACTCAAAAATAACATTAACCCAAGAGGAACTTACGATCTTACTGTTTCAAGGCTGTGATAACTCTAACCCAGAAGCACTTCATGACCCTGTGCTTGGGGCTCTCTTTCCGAAGCAAAACCCTGTCTTTTACAATTTAGATAGGTTTTAAAGTTTTTAATCATGAAGGGAATGAAATCTATTGTCTATATTGCAAAAAGAATACGATGTAGCAGTTCTTGGAGGAGGTCCGGCGGGAATTACGGCTGCCATTAGCGCGGCGAGAAATGGAGCGAAGACGATTCTCGTAGAGCGTTATGGCTTCCTTGGCGGTATGTCTACCGCTGCGATGGTATACCCATGGATGACCTTTCATACGGCAACGGGTGAGCAAGTTATTAAAGGGATCGCTCAAGAAATTGTAGATCGGTTGATAGCTCTTGGCGCATCCCCTGGTCACTTAAGGGATACTGTTGGATTTGTTCATACATTGACGCCCTACAATCCTGAGGTATACAAGGTTTTGTCTTGCGACATGCTTCAGGAAGCGGGAGTAGATATATTACTGCATACAGCGGCTATTGATGTCCAAACCGAGGGAGATCGTATACGTGGTATTTCTCTTTACAATAAAAGTGGAATATCGACGCTCCGAGCAAAGGTGTTTGTTGATGCAACAGGAGAGGGAGATATTGCTTACATGGCAGGCGCTCCCTGGGAGCAGGGAAATCTCGAACAAAAAGTACAGCCGATGACAATGAAGTTTCGTATGAAGGGCGTTGATCTGAATCAGGTCAAGCAATATATGCAAGAGAATCCTACAGAATTCTACGAAAAATCATTGATTTCGGAGTTGAATATCTTGCCTCTTACAGGAGTTATGGGGTTCTATTCAAAGTGGAGGGATGCAGCTCTTCATATCCAACGTGATGGTATCTTGTTTTTTAGCGGACCGGGTGAGGATGAGGTGCTTGTAAACGTATCCCGGGTGTCCGGCTTGGATCCAACGAATGTTGAGGATTTGACCGAGGCAGAGATCGAGGGACGCAAACAAGTACTGCTGTTAGAGGCGTTCTTTCAAAAATCCATTCCGGGATTTCAAAATGCTAGTGTTACAGCGGTTGGAACTCAGATCGGGGTTAGAGAGTCAAGACGAATTATCGGAAAATATATGTTGAATGGCACCGATGTATTAGATGGTAAAAGATTTGATGACGTTATTGCTCGAAGTGGTTATCCAATTGACATTCATAATCCAGAGGGTAAAGGTGTCACTGCTAATTTTATTCGGGAAGGCGGCGCATACGATATTCCGTATCGCAGCATTGTTCCGCTAAATAACTCAAATTTATTATTAGCTGGTAGATGTATCTCCACGACACATGAGGCTCAGGCTACGACCCGTTTGACTCCTAGCTGTATGGCGATTGGTCAGGCCGCAGGCACCGCAGCTGCGATGGCTGCACTGTATAACTGTGCTGCGGCGGAGGTTCCTATTCTTGAATTGCAGGAACGGTTAATAGAAGGGAATGCTGAACTAGGATTGGTGGAGAGGGTTGTTCATGATGAGTAAGCTAATCATACAAAGTAATCATCCTGTACTTGCTTTTGCTTGCGAAGAATGGAACAGATTGTTGAAGCTCTCCGGTAGGGCTGCAACTATGCCTACTGATGAGGTGTGGGTCGGGACATGGGAAGAGCTGAAGAATGGGCAACCAGAACTGCTAGGCGTGGATGAATGGAGAGACTCTGGCTTTAGTGATGAATTCGTCATCTATGAGACGGAGAACAAGATTGTTCTTTCAGGCAAATCAGAGCGAGCAGCATTATACGCTGTATATCAATACGCGCAGGAGGCTTGGGGCCTTCACACCGTATATCCTAGTTCGACATCTAGCACTTCTAACATGAAGCAGCACTATCCGGTAGATTCAAAACCTGCTCGAGAGAAAATTCGATGGTATGCTCCAAGAATGGAACGCAGAGGGTTTGTATTCGAAACAATCAATGAGCCACACTACTTAAAAGAAATGATCGATTGGTTTGGTCACAATAAAATCAATGAAATGTTCTTTACTTTTTCATTATGGAACCAAGTGGGTGAAGAAATTGCTCCCGAATTGATCAAACGCGGAATCCAGGTCACGCTCGGCGGTCATAGTATGAAGTTTTTTTTGAATAAAAAAGAATACGAGGATCTGAATGCCGAAGCAGATCATCCGTATACAGCCAAGTCACAGCTGAACTTCAAAGATAGTACATGGCAAACCCTGTTTCTACAGGATATTACAGCATACTGTCATACCGTGCCCAATTTAACTCGAATATCGCTGTGGCCGGAAGACATCGCGGATCGGCAAACAGAAGGCTTCCTCGAATATTACGTACAATTTACGGAAAAATTGAAGGCTAGCTTATGTCAATCTGGACTAGATGTAGAAGTAGAACATATTGCCTATAACGCAGGCCTAGCTTGGAATATGCTAGAGCGAAGTGAAGTAAAGCCATCTACTGAAGTCGACACACTTTATGCTTTTTGGGGTCGGGATTATCGGTACGGATACGATAACAGTCCGCATGAAAGTGATCGAAGGGCGAAAGAAGCGTTAGAGGATTGGGCACATAGGCTTAAAAGCACGGAGCGTAAGCTAACTATCTTTGAATACTATAGCGATCATTTCATGCTGACGAACTTGTTCCCTTTTCTACCACAGCGCATTCTGAAGGACATAGCATATTACGAGAAGCAGAACCTGCTCGGTATGGTGAACTTAGTCGTTCCGTATCGAGGTGCTGATCCTTATCCGTGGAAATGGGTACATGGATTTAACAGCTATGTATTTTGTAAAGCGTTGTGGAGTGATCAAATGGAGGAAATTCTTAGCGACTATTACTCCTGTTATCCTGAGAGTGAAAGAGCCGCAGTTCAAGCTTTATTCGAAGTGATTGAAGCCAAGCTACCTTGCATAACATCATGGAATGCTCTCTTATTTCCTGCAAGAGTTGTAGATCCTGAAGAGGCCGATGCTAGCAAGGAGCAAAGAGAGATGATTCTTGCAACTCTTGAGGATATAGGGAGCAGTATACAGAGCATCCTGCAGCGATCCGGGCTTAATCCAGATTTAGAGCCTTATCGATATGCACAACATATCCTTAATTATACGGATATCCTAAAGCAACGATGGCTTGAGCAATAAACTGGATCAAAGCGAGTTAGGATGATTACGCCATAGAATCAACGCCATGAGCTACGACCCAATCGATCTGATCAAGCTCTAGGTTGGCTTAATACATCACCATAGCCCCAACCTGCAAAGAACCCGCGTCCGACGCGGGTTCTTTGTTTTTACTCTTTTCCAGTAGCAATGGAATTCTCCTCATAACTGATCCAATCGTTCCAGCTTCCGGCATACAGCTTAACGTTCGTAATCCGCCTTCCTCCAATGCGATCACGTCCGGGCAGGCACAGTGATGTTGTGTCGATGAAAATATATCAAAAAATGTTTAATTTAGGGAAGGAATAATGATATGCTTCTGTCTGTGCTTCTCCCTTTGTGAAGGCTCGGCTGCTTTCCGTTTGTAATAATCGCTCCTAGATACTCGCAGTATTTTTTGATATTCTGTTATAATACTCGTTAGATATACCCCCTTATTAAGAAAAAAGGTGAAATTAAGAAAAAAGGTGAACATTCATGCTTTCATTCTCTAGATTGATCAAATGCAAACCCCCAATCCCGTAATTTCTTTGCCAGCTCTTTGAGATTTTTGAATGATAAGGGGGAAATTAGCTGTGCAAAGAAAAATCTCAAATCCATCATTATTGTTGTTAATTATTCTTGTAGGTTTTCCGCAGATTAGCGAAACGATATATACACCTTCATTGCCGGACATTGCCCATCAATTAGGAGCAAGCAATAATGCAATTCAGCTTACGCTCAGTATTTACTTTTTAGGTTTTGCCTTCGGTGTTTTTTGCTGGGGAAGGCTTTCGGACTCCATTGGACGGCGACCAGCCATGCTTTGGGGTATCCTGGTATATGGGATCGGCAGCTTGGGTTGTTATCTGTCCGGCTCAGCCGAATGTTTATTGTTATGCCGATTCATTCAGGCTTTTGGTGCCAGCACCGGCTCTGTAGTTACACAGACGATTTTGCGCGAGAGCATTGATGGTGCGAAGCGCCATGCGGTGTTTGCCCAGATTTCAGCAGCGCTTGCGTTTACTCCTGCCATAGGGCCGCTCATTGGCGGATGGGTGGATCAATCGCTTGGCTTTAGAGCGGTGTTCTTCACGCTGGTTTTGATGAGTGCAGCTATTCTAACGTATACCTGGATCTCTCTGCCTGAGACCAGAGTGACGGCGACAACGAGAATCAACACCTTCTCTGTAGCCAAGCGTCTGATCACTGATCGCAGGGTATGGGGGTTCGGTTTTCTCATCGGAGCAACCAACGGTATATTATTTAGTTACTATGCTGAAGCCCCGTTTATATTTATTGGCTATTTTCAGATGAGTCCCGGCAGGTTTGGTTTCTTCGGTATTTTTGTTGCGTTGTCATCCATTTTGGGTGCGATGCTGTCGAAAAAACTGCTTACCCGGCTCCAGGCAGAGAAAATTATCATGTTCGGCTCAATCATTTCAACGGTGGGAGCTGCTAGTCTCACATGCTTTGCTGTCAGCGGGATCAACGCCACGATGACCGATCTAGCGCTTATGGTAGCCTGTATATTTATTCTTCTGCTCGGCATCGGGATGGCTATTCCGAACTGCCTCAGTCTGGCGCTGATCCATTATGGGGATGTTCTCGGTACGGCAGGAGCGATCTTCGGATTGGGCTATTACGTTGTCGTTAGCCTGATCACCAGCGGCATGAGCCTTCTTCACAATGGCTCGTTAGTAACGATGCCGTTGTATTTTCTTGGTCTGGCTATCGTCATGGTCCTTGTAAGCAGGCGGCTTGTGGGATACGAGGCGAGGTAGCTGGCATTGTAATGAATTTGGGTGAACGTTAAAGGTATTCATTTGCAGTATGGCTTCTTCTAACCTTATTTCTCATATCCGCCTTATGGCCACTGCCATCGTTCTCCATGTTATTCAACGGATGGTTATACGGAGGTAAAAACAAGCGGCATCCGACCTTGTCGGCTGCAGTAGTTTGTACGAAATATCGTACAACTGCGTTCTCGAGGCGTTCGGTCGCGGCAGTTTTGTACGAAAAATCGTACAAATGCGCTCCCGAAATCGTCCTCAGCAAGAACTTGTATGAGAAATCGTACAAAGAAATCTCGAGGCGCTCGGTTGCGGCAGTTTTGTACGAAAAGTCGTACAAGTTGGAAAGTCGTACAAACGGCTGTTTTTACCGTAAAATCTGTAGTTCAACTTATATAGAAGAGATGGCCCCTGAATTCTTCGGGGGTTCTCTTTTTTATTCCACTGAGAGTTGAAATATGCTTCAATAGTTCCAAGAAGCTGTCCTTTTACGAATAAAATAGCTTTGAACCTCAAGAATAAAGATGATTCTTCTTCATTATTTTGCAGAAGTCGAAGGAACTATATATTGCGTAAAAAGGAGGCCTTGCCGATGAGTTATCTCTACGAATTTATTGACTATCAAGAGGATCTGCCGATCAGGCTGTTCGTGAACAGCGTCGCGTATGTACCTTTTCATTGGCATAAGGAAGTTGAGATTATCTATGTTCTGCAGGGCGCGATTACGATTCATCTGGATCAGCGGAATTATGAACTGAGCCAGGACGATATTATCGTCGTGAACAGCATGTCTGTTCATCAGATCGAGCGCTCGAATCCGGACAATGTCCTGCTTACGCTCCAATTTAGCCCGGAGCTGCTGGATGAGCATAGGGCTGTGGCCTGCAATTCTTTGTATCAGATGCCAGAGAACCGGGACATATATGATAGCATTCGCCGCTATTTGGCACAGATGGCCTGGGAAGCGAGCAAGAAGACACAGGGCAGCCGGAATTATTCAATGGGTCTTCTGTACATGCTGGCGGGACATCTCATGCGCTATTTCTCCATGCATATGACGGAAGAGAAGCGGAGCAATGTCAAAGATTATGATTATCAGCGCCTGAATCGTGTTTTGGAATTTATCGACCGCAATTACAGCCAGAAGATTACGCTGCAATCGATTGCCGATCAGGAGCATTTAAGCCTGCATTATTTCTCCCGTTTTTTCAGCGATAAAATCGGTATCCCATTTCAGAAGTATTTGACTTCTGTCCGATTGGAGAAAGCGGTCAATGCATTGATGAACACTAATCACAGCGTAACCCAGATCGCTCTCGATTGCGGCTTTGCGAACGTCAAGCTGTTTAATAAATATTTTAAAGAAAAATACGACTCTACTCCCGGCGCTTTTCGCGAGGCCTTTATAGAGGCAAAGTCTGTGGATCCTACCCGCAAACCGCTTACTTACGAGGAATCGCCAAGTGCCGATTATTATGAGGTGGATACGATTCAAGCAATGGAGTCGCTTTACCGGTATTTGGAGCCGTCTCAAGAATCGACTGCCATATCCTCAGCATCAAGCGTCATTTACGATCAAGTGGAAATCCTTATCCATAAAAAGGCCGCAGGTACTCCTTATGCGAAGCATTGGAATTGGCTTACCACGGCTGGAAGAGCGGTTGAAGGATTGCGTGCCGATTGGCAGGTGCAATTCCTTGAGCTTCAGCGCAGACTCGGGTTCACGCATATCCGCTTCCACGGCATTTTTAATGATGAGATGATGGTGTATTCGGAGTCGGAGGATGGGGAGCCCGTCTACAACTGGGCTTATGTCGACAAGCTGTACGATTTCCTGCTTCAGGCAGGCAGTCGGCCGTTCGTCGCCCTAAGCTTCATGCCTTCGGCACTTGCCCGCTCGAAGGAGACGATCTTCTGGTGGAGAGGGCATATTGCTCCGCCGAAAGACCAGAATAAGTGGAATGCGCTTGTCCGGGAATTCGTGCGCCACTGCTTGAACCGCTACGGCATGGAGGAGGTATCAACGTGGTACTTTGAAGTATGGAATGAGCCTGATCTATCCGGTGTATGCTGGGCGGGCACCAAGCAGGAATATTTTAAGTTCTATGCCGAGACGGCAGCAGCCATCAAGTCGATTTCTCCTAGGCTCCGCGTAGGCGGGCCTGCTATGGGCTACGGCTCCCTCTGGAACGACAACTGGGCTGAGGAATTCATTGATTTCTGCAGCAGCAGGCAAGCACCGATCGACTTCTTCTCATTCCATGTCTATTCTGAATATCCGAATCAGAAAGAGGAGCAAGCTAAGCTCACGACGCTCATGCCGCCTGCTTACTATTTGGACAGCGTGAAGCGTCTGAAGTCGAAGCTTGCGGGGATGGTTTTGCCGGAACTGGAGCTTCATATGACGGAGTGGAACTTCTCTCTCTATGACCGCAATTTGATTCACGATACGATGTTCATGGGGGCTTTTGTCGTTCATCATGCGCTGCAGACAATAGGTACATTAGAATCTATTGCCTTCTGGTCATTTACGGACGTATTTGAGGAGAGCCAAGTACCTTCCTCGATTTTTTATGGTGGTTTCGGTCTCATGAACCGTAACGGGTTGAAGAAACCCAGTTATTACGCCTTCGAGTTGCTGGCCAAGCTGGGGGATCGTATTTTATCCCAAGGCGATGGGTATGTCGTAACGAGCGGCCGAAACGAAAGCCTGCAAATATTGATGTATAATTACACCCATGTGGATCAACTCTTCGCCAGCGGCGACTGGTCGGGATTGACGGAGACAAGCCGGTATACCATTTTTGAGGAAAAAGGCAATCGCTCATACCATCTCAAGCTGGACGAACTGGATCACCGCTATAAATTGACAAGCTACCGGCTGGATCGTGAACACGGATCTGTCTTCGACGAGTGGCTGCGCCTAGGCGCACCGGTTAGTCCGACGGAGGAAGAGCTGCAATTTTTGCAGCATAGGAGTGTTCCAGAAATGCAAATCGAATGGATACCCGCAGCAGAGCACTTTGAGCACACCTATATCGTACCCCCGCATGGCATACTGCTGTTGACCCTGCAGATCCAATATTGACATACAATGAGTTTAGGAACGCCTCTTCGAATGAAGAGGTGTTTTTTGCTGTATAGCTGGGCGATGCATGTAGCATGTTAGTTTGGAGGTAACGAAAACGACAAAAAACAAACCTACACAGGACAAGGAAGGACGAGAAAGCGCTATCAAAGTTTGATTATAATGAGCATGTAATTAATCAATACAAAGCCTAACGATATAGGAGGAATCATAATGCAACGTCTAATGAAGTGGATGGAAGAGAATTTCGCCCCACGATTAGAAGCATTTACGAAGAATGTCTGGGTGGATTCCATTCAGGAAGCAATCATGGTTACACTGCCGATGATCTTCATTGGATCACTAATTACATTAGTGTCCATTCTGAATGATTTCATCCCAGGTATGCCCGATCTGTCACCTATCACGACATTCAGCTTCGGATTACTTGGGATTTTTATTGCTTTTCTAACGCCATATATCGTCATGCAGAAGAAGGGACACGACAAGATCAAGCTCATTGCGGGCGCAACCGGCTTATCTTTGTTCCTGATGCTGCTCAAACCAACCTTCCATGACGACGGAACGGTACAATTCGTCCTTGAACGATTCGGCCCATCCGGAATGGTTACCGCTCTTTTGGTAGGTGTATTCGTAGCTGTTATTATCAATGCCTTCAATCGATTCTCATTTTTTAAGAAAGATACGACATTGCCTGAATTTATTAAAGACTGGTTTGACTTCCTTGTCCCGATTGCTCTGATTCTGGTCATCGGCTGGGTTCTGACCTATCAATTGCATTTTGATATGTTCGCTCTAATCGTTACCATCTTCAACCCGTTGCAAACGATTAGCCAGACCCTTGCGGGCTTCGTCTTGTTCAACTTCATCGGAGTTCTGCTCTATTCCTTTGGTGTCAGCCCGTGGGTGATGACTCCGATCTTCTACTCGATCTGGATTCCGGCGATTGAACAGAATGCTTCACTCGTTGCTCAAGGGTTGGATCCTGTCAATATCAATACGTTCGAGACCTTCTTCTCCGGCTGGGTCGGCGTCGGCGGACTAGGGGCGACTCTGCCGCTAATCGTCTGGTTCCTGTTCGCTAAATCGAAAAAACTGAAATCGATCGGGAAAGCAACGATTGTACCATCCCTGTTCAATATTAATGAACCGGTCATTTACGGGGCTCCGGTCGCTTTTAACCCGATTCTAATGATCCCGATGTGGATCAACGGCATCATTACGCCGATTATTGTCTACATCGTACTTGATCTCGGGCTTGTAGATATCCCAAGTAAAGTATTCCAGCTTTGGTACACGCCGATCGGCATCTCAACGTACATCTTAACGGGGTTCAAGGGCGTCGTGCTTCTGGCGGTTGTATTGCTTCAGATGTTCTTCGTCTGGTTCCCGTTCTTCAAAGTATACGACAAGCAAGAGCTTAAGAAGGAACAGCTTGCTGCTGAATAGTTAAAGGATAGGAGAGAGAAAAACGATGAAATCAACAAATGAATTGCTCGCAGCTATGACTTTAGAAGAAAAGGCGGCAATATGCGCCGGACTTAATATGTGGATGACCAAGGGCTTCGAACAACACGGGATTCCAGCCATTCATATGTATGATGGAACGAACGGGATCCGTAAGACGAACAGCGACGAAGAAATGGGGGTAACAGGGGAGAATATTCCCGCAACCTGCTACCCTACGGGCTCGGCGATTGGCTCGTCCTGGAATACGGATCTGCTGCATGAACTCGGCGTTGCGCTTGGAATTGAAGGACGAGAGATGGGGGTTGAACTCCTCTTGGGGCCAGGAATCAACATGAAGCGTACTCCGCTTGGCGGACGGAACTTTGAATATTACTCCGAGGATCCGTGCCTGTCGGGCGAGCTGGGAGCCGCATTTGTGAACGGTATGCAAAGTCAAGGCGTCGGCGCTTCCGTCAAGCATTTTGCTTGTAATAATCAGGAATTCGAGAAGATCGTAACAAGCTCCGAGGTCGATGAACGGACATTGCGTGAGATTTACCTGAGTGCCTTTGAGCGTATCGTGAAAAAAGCCGATCCATGGACCATCATGTGTTCCTATAACCTGTTGAACGGCTCCTATACCAGTGAGAACGAGCATTTGTTAAACGATATTTTGCGTGAAGAATGGGGATACGATGGCGTAGTGATCTCAGACTGGACAGCCGTCAATGACCGGATTCGCGGCTTGGCTGCGGGGCTTGACCTTGAGATGCCCGGCCCTGCTTACTACAACACCAAAGCGATTGTTCAGGCTGTTCAAGAGGGGAAATTGGATGAAGCTGTCGTTAATAAATCCGCTGCCCGCATTCTCGAGCTCGTTCGCAAGACGGCGGAGCCGCAGGTGGAAGCTGCAGCTTCGGGCATCGACTATCATGAGCTGGCACGTAGGGCTGCGACTGAGAGTATCGTCTTGTTGAAGAACGATAATGGCATTCTGCCACTTGATTCCGAGAAGATTTCTAAAATGGCCGTGATCGGGAAATTCGCTAAACAGCCGCGAATTCAGGGAGCGGGCAGTGCGAGGGTAACGCCGACCCGCGTAGATATTCCGTGGGATGAAATGAAGAGCATTGTAGGCGATAAGGTGGACATGGTCTATGCTGAAGGTTATCCCCAGGATGATCGCATCGATGAACAAATGATTCAGGAGAGCGTTACGCTTGCGGCCTCTGCCGATGTGGTTGTGCTGTTCGTCGGTCAACCGGAGTACGTTGAATCGGAAATGCATGATTTAGAGACCATCGAGCTGCCTCTGCATCAACAGAAGCTGATCAAGGCGGTGACAGAGGTTCAACCGCATTGCATTGTCGTGACCAGCAGCGGATCGGCGCTTGCCATGCATCCTTGGGTTCAATATGTACCAGGTGTCCTTCATTCCTGGCTTACAGGACAAGGCAGCGGACGGGCGATTGCCGATATTCTGCTTGGGCGTGTGAACCCTTCCGGCAAATTATCGGAAACCTTCCCTGTCAAATTGTCGGACAACCCAGCGCATATGCGGATACGCGGGGAGAACGGCAAGCTTTATTATCGCGAGGGGCTCTTTATCGGTTACCGTTACTATGACCGCAAAGAGCTGGCGCCTCAATTCGCGTTTGGACATGGATTGTCGTATACGACATTTGCTTATTCCGACCTCAAAACTGTTTATCAAGACAGAAAAATGAATGTGACCTTGACCGTGGAAAACACGGGAACGCTGTTCGGCAAAGAGGTTGTACAGCTTTATGTTCATGATGAGGAATGCAAATGGATTCGTCCGGAGAAGGAGCTTAAAGCATTTGCGAAAATAGCACTCGCACCTGGCGAGAAGCAGCAGGTTACTTTTGTGCTGGAGGAACGCGATTTTGCATACTACAACACGAAATACAACAAATGGGTTGCCGAGACCGGATACTTCCAAATCGCTGTCGGCAGCTCTTCCCGGGACATTCGTCTGCGTGAACGCGTCTATTGCGACTTCGGTCAGGAGCCTGTCTCCTTCCACAAGTTCAGTTTGGTCAGCGATTGGATTAGCGAACCGAAGGCTAGAGCAATCTTCGAGAACTGCCTCGCGGAAATGAACAAGCATGTTACTGAGCAAGTGGTATTGGATGATGTGTTTATCGGCTTCTGGGGCGATTTCCCGGTCATTAAAGTCATTCAAATGTTCGGTCAAACCTGGCTTGTTGACCGCTCGCCGGATGATGTGGTCCAAGAGATGATTACGGAATTCGAACGGCAATAAGCAAGAAGTTATTCATTGGTCTTGATGTAGGCGAAGTTCTTATAATGCAAGCCTTGTTTGGAGCACCTCCAAGAGTTTGTTCTATATCTTCTTAGATATAAGAACAGCTCTGGAGGTGTTTTTTAATGGCTGCTGCAGCGAATTATTCGAATTAAAGATCAGGATGCGAGAACGTCGACTACCAAGTGCCAGGGCCGCTATAGAAGGGGGGACGCTCTATATGATTTCGCCGAGCGTGTGCAAAACGTCAAGAGTCAAAAGTATTCGAAGTCGGTGACATTATGCCAGGACTATATTTTCAAGCATTTGTACGAGGAGATCAGCCTTTCCCAGCTTGCTGAAGCCACTGGCATGAATCCCTGCTATTTGTCGGATCTATTCAAGAAAGAAACCGGTATCTCCATAAGTGAATTTATCCAGCGCGAAAAAATTGAGGAAGCCAAGAAACTGATGATCTACACCAACCACTCTTTATCCGAAATTTACACCATGCTTAATTTTTATGATCAGAGCTATTTTACCAAGGTGTTTAAGAAGTTCACAGGCGTGACCCCTAGACACTTCAAAAACTCAAACGGCGCGTGGTAGTCCATTAGAGGTAGCCTGAACAGACGGAGAAAGAAGGAGCTAAAACTTACCGCATTAGACAAATGGTCAAGCGAAGCAAGGAGGCTCCCTAAATGGTGGATGGGGCTGCGATGCTGTTGTTTTGCAGATGTTAGCGGTTGTATGCAGTTACTCCCAGTACGGAATACCCGTGAAGAGAAATGCCTCTTGGTTTACATAATGTTTAAACTCTCTGCTGGCTAACTTCTCTATATGGCTCGGCAGCCATTCAAAAGCATCTGGCAGGCCGAGCCAGAAGTTCATAGTTTCAAGCTGTGCGGCAACAAAAAAGCCTTCCAAAAGTTCGACATGGTTTTCCGGCAGCTTGAAAATACCGGCGTACGCTTCAAGTAGTTTAATTCTGAAAGACGGATGTATATAAGAGAACGTCCAACCGAGATCAAACAAATAATAGCCAAAGCCGCATGCTCCAAAATCGATAGGCCGACACTCTTGGTTATAAAATAAGAAATTGCTTGGTATTAAGTCAGCGTGGATTATTCCCCAATGGTTTGGTGTCTTTTCTATAGTATTCATCATGTGAATTGCACGTTGTCCTGCTACTATAAGCAACTCTGCGTCTTCTTGATTGATTTGTCCGGATTGGGATAATTCTTTAATCTTTTCGAAGGATTGCAATATACGTGACCCATCAAAGGCAGGTCTTGAAAAATGTTCTGGAGGAGTCCATGAGGAAGCCTGTTGATGTAACTTCGCAATCATTTGGCCAACCAGACTAGCCTCGTCCACAGTAGAAACGAACGGTTTTTGTTCCCCTTCCACCCATTGAATCAATGTACACTTAACACTTCCCACATCTGTTACAAAATCACCCTTGCTATTCTTGAAAGGGGAAGGTATGACTAAATCAGTCTCTTTTGATAAAGCTTGAAGCCATATCATTTCAGAGCTGATCACTTCAGGATTAGTCCAAAAACTCTCCAAATTCTCGCTTTTCGATTCATGGAATCGGAGACTGTAACTGTTGTGCTTTACGTCGATAACTCTAAAAACCAAGTTTGCACTTTGTCCCACAAGATCAACTGAATCAGCCTGAATAGGATAATGTGTTAATGCTTCCGTTGCGATATCCAAAGCGTTATTCAAATTTTCCCCTCCGTTTTGCTATATGATAACTCTCATTGTACCAGGTTTTACAATAGGGTTATAACAGTATGCTCCTAAGAGTGATACGGCAATATTGAACAAAAAGCGCAAAAAGGGCTGCAACAGGTCACTTGCTTCTAACCCGCTACAGCCTCTAAACCCGCGTCTGATGCAGTCTAATGGCACATATTGTTTAACTGTCTATAATGATCTGTATTCAAGATGAAGCAGGGGAAATGGCTGACCCGAACTGTCCAATTCCGAACGCCCAATCTGTACAAAGCCAAGCCGTTTGTAGAATGCGCTTGCTCCATCGTTTTGCTCATTGACATCCACTTGGAGTGTGCTTCCTTTTAATTTTTGGGCGTGTTTTATTAAACGGCTGCCTATCCCCATACCGTGGTATTCTGGATCAACAAAGAGCATTTCGATCTTGGTACCAACTAGTCCAATAAACCCTATCGGTTCTTTATTTTCGTTTCTTCTTACCCAGATCTCAACTTCTCTTAATGCTCCGTTTCGAACTATTTCACGATAAAATTGGATATCGGAATCCGCCAAAAATGTATGAGTAAGACATACAGCCCGATACCAAATATCCACTAATAAATCGTGATCACTTTCCTTGTAGGGAGTTATTTCATCCAACATTATTGTTCCTCCATTCGTTCAACACACTTCGGCATTTCGTAGAATTGTATGGACATTAACCGCGACAATAAGCGTATCTGCCTGTATTAACGAAACCCGTGCAGAGACTCACTTGGCCGTCGCCATAACATTCATTCGCTCCAAAATATCAAATAACGCCTCGTTGAATTTCTCCTTCCGGTCAAGCATGGCAATATGACCCGCATACGGAATGGAATAAAACAGCTTGAGCGGCGCTTTTATTGTTGAAAAGAATTCCTGTGCTAGCGGATAGGGGGTTTGCCAGTCCTGCTCGCCATGTATATAAAAGACAGGTATTTCAAATGTAGCACCCATAGACGACAGATTGAACGATTCCATTAAATATTTCCAAATATGACGCTGTCCGTCGCCAAATGCTCCGGAGATGAAAAAATAGCTCATTTCCTTGAGAGTATAAAATGGTGAACATAAAGCATTGATGATAAGCTCTGTTGTTGGACCGGCCGACAACTTATATTTTCTTTGAAATTTTCGAACCTTCGTAAGTTTCCTGATCATTTCGTCATCGAATGCGAGCGGAGGATAGGGCTTCAAACGAAGAAGAGCCTGATAATCGTTGTCGTTTCCCGCTTCTTTCGCCGATTTCAGTACTTTTTCATAGCCGACGTGTTCATTGTCAATCATATTGACAACCTGGCCAACACCGATATAAGCCTGCACAAGCTCCGGATATTTTTTACTGAACAAGCTGCCTAGCACCGAGCCCCATGAATGGCCTAAAATGATAATCTTCTCTTTGTTATACTTATTTTTCAAATATTCCACAATTTCATAAGTATCCTGAACGATGCGTTCAACTGTGGTTGTTGGCGTAACTTGTTTCGGATCATTACTGAAATAGGTTTTGCCGCTGTTTCTTTGATCCCAATGTACGACCGTGACACGCTTCTCCCACGGGATTTGAAACTCTTGGGCAAACGGCAGTATAGGCTCTCCCGGGCCGCCGTGTAAAAACAGCATCACAGGATTGTCAATATCCTCACCCCGATGATGCAAATATTGCGAAATGCCGCCTATAGTTACGAACTCTCTACAATCAATACCCTTGCTCATGGGAGCAATCCGAATTTGATTTGCCTTCTTCTTTTTCTTGTACTGGACAAACAGAACCAAGCCAACGATTAATATAAGCAATCCGCCTAAAACTATCAATAAAACGCTCATTACTTGGCTCCCCCCGCCATGTAGTCGGCAATGGAATGGACGAGTATATCCAGGGCCTTCTCTCTTCCCTGGTCACCAAAAGGCATATCTGTCGAACCAATATAATGGAGCGCATTCATTAAATAGGCAAGCACATCCATCTCGCATCTCGATTCGTCAATGCCGCAAAGCGCAAGTGTCCTGCTGAAATAGTCGTTTGATTTTACTGATTCCCAGTCTACCGCCTCATCTGGAAGCTTGCGAAGCATATACTCTATATCCGATGGAGAAACGTAAAGTACAATGCTGTCCGCTGCCAGATAGATTTCCTTCAATGCCTTTACAAGCCTTTCTTTCAATTTTATTTTTTCGGACAAAACGGACTCCACTCTCTCAAACATTCTTTTCTCGCTCTTTTTGATAATCGTATAGAGGAGTTCCTCTTTGGAATTGTAGTACGAGTAAAAGGAACCTTTACCGATATTTGCCGCAATGGTGATATCCTCCACAGTGACCCGCTTTACGCCTTTTTTGCGAATCAGTTCAATCCCTTTTGTATACATCGCTTCTCTAACCATTTCCTTTTCATGTTCAGTAACAATTTTAGGCATACATCCCCCTCATTTCACTGACTATAAATTCATTTTTCAGTCATTAAAAATATATTAACCGCTTTTCCCGCTTCTTACAAGATGCTTTGTTTTTAACTTATTTTCTGCATCTCCAAGACAACCATAGTCCCAATAAAAAGAACCCGCGTCAGACGCGGGCTCTTACATTTTGAACCAAGGCGAGTCATTTACCTACCAGCCAGCTCTTACAACCATCCGCCAATCCTTGAAGCTCATTAAATAACACGCCGGCATGATAGCCGTCACAAACTGCATGGTGGAGTTGTGCCGATAAAGGCAGCAATACATTTGCATCCTGCTTATAAAATTTCCCTATGGTAAATATGGGTAGCAAATACGTTCCCTCGTTGTAGATATTCAGGTTAAAACCTGTAAAGCTGACCCAAGGGATGCTGGAAATTGGGAACGTATTCGGCGGTTCGTTCGTGTCAGGGAATAACTGCGTTACATTCTTGTATGTCTTTGTCTGCTGCAGGTAGTGATCGTAAAACGTTCTAAACTCCTCGCTGAACGGTGTCCAAATACTTGAGAAGGTTTTATCCTCCTCATGAAATATGGTGAAGCTGGGAGACATACGATCCCAAACGCCCAACCGTCCCTCCGAATCAAAGCAAGTTCGGAATTCGCAGTGGCGATTAACCACCGTTGTAATCATATAGAGCAGGGCCGGATATAACTTCATCCCCATGCTTTTAAGTTCTTCCTGCAAAAGGGTGATGTCGATATTGGCGGTCATGCTGTAGGTGCATCTTACATGGTTTAAATAATGTTCAAAATAAGGCTTTCTGTTCCAACTATCAATATCAATCGGATTGAAAATCATTTTTTACCCTCCTAAAATTTTATATTTTAGGAGGGAACATCGACTGCTCTAACCATATCCTCATTCACATTCCTTGTCTATTTTTGGTCGTGACTATGTGCTGCTCGACTTGCTTTTAGATTTTGATTTGACCCTTGATTTCGTATGATTGTGTATGAATAATCATATAGATTTGACCGCGCAAAGGCAATATCAATGAATCTGGTATGAAAAATCATACATACAGTTACAGATTTTCTCTCAGCACAACAATTGTAAATTGTATGATTGCACATTCGAATCTTGTTTGCAAGCTGTTGAACGGAATGCTCAAAGAGAGCCGCATCAGCCTGCCCACCGGCAATCTGTCGCAGCCCTCCATCCCGCGTCCGGCGCGGTCTTACGCATTCCCTCTTCCAACGTTGCAATCGGATTGTTCGCGTACACGATCCAGTGGCTTCAACTGACCTCATCCAATTTCACGTATGTCGGCGACGGATTCACGATCGACAAGCTCCGGTGCCACTCGAACCGTGCGCGCCGTCCCGCCATGAAGCAGCTCGATGAGCAGCTCTGCCGCCAGCAGACCGATTCGATCCGAACGATGGCGGATGGTGGTGAGCGACGGGCTCGTATACGCGGTAAAGTATGCACCGTCGTAGCCGGTAACCGAGATGCTGCCAGGCACCGCAATACCGCTGCGATGAAGCTCTTGGAGCACTCCCATCGCCATCAGGTCGTTGGCGCAGCTGATGGCCGTCAGCTCCGGGGCACGATCCAGCAGCAGGCGAGCGGCATGAACACCGCTCGAGCCGCTAAAGTCACCGGCCTCCATGAGTGTCGGTTCATGTTCAATGCCCGCCTCTCGAAGCGCGTCGCTGAAGCCCTTGTACCGTTCCTGTGAGAACGGCAGATTAGCCGGACCGTTCACATAGCCGATCTTCCGGTGTCCTCGTTGGGTCAAATGCTGTCCGATGAGCCGCCCTCCCTCGTAGTCGTCCGACATAACCAGAGAGCACTTCGCGCCTACGCTCTCCCCCAATGAGACAGCAGGCACCTTCAGCCGCAGCGCTTCCTTCATGAGCGGGTGCTCCTTTCCGAACGGCTGCATGAAGATGCAGCCCTCGAGGTTGCGCATGCCTACCCATTGGGACAAGCTGTTTGGCTTATAATCGTAAACCGGTACGGAGAAGATGAGCATGTCCTTGCCGATCAGCCGGAGCGCCTTACGCAGCGGCGCGAACAGCTCATCGTACTCACGTACGAATTCATTGTCGAGCTCGGGCATGAACACCCCTATAAGATTGCTTTTGCGGGTGACCAGCTGCTTCGCGCCGAGATTCGGCACATAGCCGAGCTCTGCAGCCGCCTGCTGAACCTTGGCGATCGTTCGAGGGTGGACGCCATAGCTTCCGTTCAGTGCCCGGGACACAGTACTTGTCGATAATCCTACCCTCTTCGCGATGTCTTGAATGGTAGCCTCCAGCGCACCATCACCCTTTCTCGGCATCAGCCAGTATTTTGCCGGCTTCCAACTTTGACAGATTGTCATAATTATAAGCTTTTCCGTTTTTAGAAGCCAGCTCCTGAATGGCAGACAGCTGCGTCATCGTTGCCGGCTGCGCCTGGATGATAGCCATCATATTGTCGTGCGCAATCTTCTTTGCCAGCGCCGGGTCGTCCAGCAGGTACAGGATCCGATACATCGCGTCGATCGCTTGTTCCTCGCTCTCGATGCCATAGCCGGAGTCGGAACTAAGAATGAAGCGATCCGGGTACTTCTTCATAATGGGTATAAAGATCTCGGGATGACCCCCTCCATCGGGATTATAGACGGAGAACCCGGCGAAAAAGTCGGCATACAGGTTTGGATAAATCCCGAGCAATCGATCGATTTCTTCCGGCGAATTGTAAGCATTCATATGAGCGAAGATAAAGGTTGTGTTCGGATGAGCCTCCAGCGCCTGTTCCAGCTTGAGAATTGGCAAGCCGTTCGGCGGATCGATGTGAAGCAGTATCGGCGCTTTATAAGTCGCAATGAGGTCGTAGATCTCCGGCAGGAACCCATCCATAGGATCCGAGGCCTTCCAGTAAGCGAGGGATACGATTGGTGAATAGGTCGAGGCTCCGGCAATCTCGCCAAGGCCGAAGTAACCTTTCTCCAGATTGTCGCGGATGACGTCCAAACTGCCTTCGTCATGTAGGTCGAAGCCTGAGAAGAACGGGAGAAACTGATCGGGTGAGCTCTGATAGGCCTTCCAGGCGGCTGCATCTGTCCCGATCGCGCTCGGCTCGGAAATGTCGCCGAAGAGAACGACTTTGTCGATATGATATTCCTCCCAGACATCCAGCATAGATAAATAACGCGAGCTGGAAGCATTGTGGTTATGCGCGTCGATTAATCCCAGTGGTTGGAAGGCATCGGCAAGCTGCTCCAGCGTTGGTTTTTCCCCGGCTTGCTTCAGCTTTGCTAGGCGTTTCTCTACCGCCTTAAGGGAACCCGACGAAGTTGTTTCTGCTCCCTGAAACGGCAAGTAGCGGTTGCTGTTTAGCCAAGCGATGATAATGACGACAATGCAGCCGACTACCAGTAGAGCTATGCTCACCTTCTTCAGATTCAGACTCGTCCTCATTGTGAACACTTCCTCTCTTGATTTTTAGGGAACGTTCCCTAAATTGAATATAATATACTCTAATATCCTATCATTTGTAAACTAATAAATAGGGAACGTTCCCTAATGGACTCAGGTAAATGTTAACATCATCGTCTTCGACCGACTCTTGCTCCGCACGAAAGGGGAAGCTGCACCTTTTTGTGGAGTGACACAAGCGAAACCGACGGACGTTCAACAACAACCTGACCCGACCGCCTCACTGTGGCTGTCTCCGTGCTTTTCCCACTTCTTGTTTGCAAGCTGTTTCTCCTGGGTCTCATAATTGAGACGATTACATCCAAGCCTTATCCTGAGGTACTTCATGAGTTTTATTCCTGTGACCCGGAAATATATCGGTTGGGGACATGAAGCTTTAATCAGACTGCCTATAGGGAAAAAGGATGAACTATCTCAATGTTAATGTATTGCGCAAATTGGAAAAATAAGTCTATTCTAAATTCAGCCCGTTCAACATTTTTGGATGAGAAAGGCTGATATTGGGCTTTTTGTACAAATGCAGGTATATGTTCGTTACCAAAATTTGTTCAGAAATTGTTAAGTTTGAACTCCTATAATATTCGTAGAAGTGATCATAAAGCTTCCTCACACACTAACCTCCTATTATTTTTCCATAGTTACATATTTTTGTGGACACAATTGAAAACTGAAAGAAATTGTGAAAAATTTTGAAAATGTTAGAAAATAAATGAAAAAGAGAATGATTGCTTCTTTTGTTATATTTTATAAACTTTTCATTTAGTAGAGGATTTCGTGATCATGGAACTTCATAGTTTATAAATTTTAAGGAGTGGGAGAGATGGATGATAAGTGCATATCGGTAGTAGTCCCTGCTTACAATGAAGAGGAGGTCATCCGGCAGTGCTACGATGCATTAACGGACATCATGATCGACACAAGGTATGAATATGAGCTTGTCTTTGTAAACGATGGGAGCAAGGATCGTACGATGAGCATCCTTGACGAGCTGGCCAGACTGGATGAGCATGTGCGGATCGTAAATTTTGCAAGAAATTTTGGCCATCAGGCAGCGGTAACGGCAGGGATCAATCTGGCGAAGGGGGATTGCGTTGTCATTATCGATGCGGACTTGCAGGATCCTCCCGAAGTGATTCATCAGATGCTCGAGAAGTGGGAAGAAGGATATGACGTCGTGTACGGCAAACGAAAAAAACGCAAAGGTGAAACGCTTTTTAAGCTTGCTACGGCTTCTTTGTTCTACCGCTTTCTTCAACGCATGTCAGATACCGAGATCCCTCGGGACACAGGTGATTTTCGCCTAATTGACCGGAAGGTTATACATGTATTCAATCGAATGACCGAGCGGAACAAATTTATTCGAGGAATCATAAGCTGGATCGGATTTAATCAGAGCTATGTGGAATATGAACGGCATGAGCGGGCTGCGGGTACTACGAAATATCCGCTGCGCAAGATGCTTGCCTTTGCTTCTGACGGAATTTTCTCGTTCTCATCCAAACCGCTTAAGCTGATTACTCGAATGGGGATGTTGACGGTAGTATTGGCCTTCTTTGTACTCGTATACTCTTTGTGCGCTAAGTTACTCGGTCTTCCTGAAGTAGAGAGAGGCTGGACGTCCATTATTACGGTCATAACATTATTTAGTGGTGTACAGATGCTGTCGCTAGGCGTTATGGGCCAATATATTGCCCGAATCTATGATGAGAGCAAAAACAGACCTCAGTATATTGTGAGAGAAACAGTCCATTATCCCCGTGAAGAGCTGCATGCGAACCAGACCTATCAGTATTATCCCCCGTCGGAGATTGTTTCCAAATGATAATGGGGAAGTACCAGGTACAGGATAAGACAAACG
Organism: Paenibacillus lentus; assembly: GCF_042714055.1. Classification (GTDB taxonomy): domain Bacteria; phylum Bacillota; class Bacilli; order Paenibacillales; family Paenibacillaceae; genus Fontibacillus; species Fontibacillus lentus_A. The sequence continues at coordinate 89,882 of NZ_JBHGVC010000011.1, read as the reverse complement.
CGCTATATGGCGGATTTGGGGAACCGGCGGCGCAACAAGCTTACTCTTTTGATAATTTGATGGCGTTGCTCGCGTATACCCACCAGAGCCGGGTGTTTGCGGACGTGAAGGCAGGTGCAATAAATTGGCAAAGGCTCCTTGGTTAAAAAAGCTCGGTTACAGGCTGACTGTCCTTAGCCGATATGTTTCCCCGTCTCTGTTGGCAACGTCATTGGTGCTGATAATTACAGTCTTCGTGCTGTTTGTACCCCCGTACATTGGGATGGCTGACAACGGCGACTACTTCCGGATTTTGTACAGCAATGGACTGTATTTTAATAACCCTGACTATGACAGTTTATATTTCGGCTATTTTAACAAGGAATTCGGAATCTTCCAGTACTTCAACGAAAATGCATCTATGTATTCCTCCTCCCAATCCCTTCTTATACGTTTATCGATTTGGATCAATCAATGGTTTAATCAGCAGGTGTTTGATATTCGGGTCCAAGCGGTGTTGTTGACGTTATTGTATACGGGAGCCGTCTATTTGTTCGTTGAGGCATTAACCTGGAAAATGAAACCCAAATACGGATACATCGTAGCCGTTTTGGCTGTGTTTTTATTTGCAGATACCGCATATACGGCTTTCTTTAACTCGTTTTTTGGCGAGAGTATAGTCTGGATTATGCTTACCTACTTATTTGCTTCAGGCCTGCTTTTATTCCGTAATCGGTACTCCGATTATGCGATGATGGCTGTTCTTTTCATAAGCGGGCTCCTGCTTACAACGAGCAAGCAGCAAAATGCCCCTGTTGGCGTCATTATTGCCGTGATGGGAATCGTCTTGATCTTTGTACGCAAGCAGCGAAGCTTCCGGGCGATGATGGCTTCATCGCTTGCGGTACTGATGGTTGCAGGCATTGCCACCTATGTGCTAATTCCGAAGGAGTTCGTCAATGTAAACAAATACCATGCCATGACCCGCGGCGTGCTGATGCAGTCTGAAGACCCTGAGACGACCCTGGAATCCTTTGGAATTAACAGACAGTACGCCGTTCTAAATGGAACCATTCATTACGAGCCATATACGACCGTGGATGTTAACTCCCAGATTCTGGAGGATAGTTTCTATAATCACTATGGGTTTGTATCGATTCTTAGCTATTATTTGGCCCATCCTGATCAAACAGGAAAAATGATGAATCTGGCTGCGAAAAGTGCATTTACGATCCGTCCGCCGGCGATGGGCAACTATGAGAAGTCAGTCGGAAAGCCCTTTGGCGCGCAAACGACGTTTTTTTCCGGATATAGCGAGCTGAAAAAAGAGCTTGCCCCCAAAACCTTTGGTTTCATTGTGATTTGGATGCTGGTCATTATCGGATTATATGCACCGCATTTTGTTGCTGCGATCAAGGCGAAGCATGTACGAAGCATGGTTCGGCTGCCTTTGATTCTCATGATGATGTTTATGGGGCTGTCAGGAATCCTCGTCTCGATCATCGGCGCAGGGGACGCGGATTTGTCGAAGCATGAATTTTTATTTACGGCGGCTTTTGATTTGGTGACATTTGCGGCAATAGCCGATGCGATATGCCGGAATCTGTGGCAGAACAAGCCGGCGGCTTATGATGAACCGTTATGATGCGGAAGCAAAATCAAAAGAAAAGAGGGACGATTTCATTGAGGCGAAACCATCGTTTGCATATCGGGCTGCTGGTGCTGCTCATTTCGGGCCTAATCTTTCCGGCATCGGTTCAAGCGGCTAACCCTTCATCTTTTGCTTCGGTTCTTATTGTATATGACAGCCTGGGGATAGGCACGAAGGAAGAAGGCAACGTCGAGGCTTTAAAACGGCTTCTTGCCGCATTTCGGGTTCAGGTTACGACCGAGTCGATTGATTCCTATACCCCAGGGGCGCTAAGTAACTATTCCAAGCTTATCGAGGTGCACAACCGCTCCGATCTTGTGGAGGAAAATAGTGAATATTTAACGGATTTGCAGTCCTATCAAGGAGATATTCTCTACATCGGAGGGATGCCGAGGGACAAACTGGTTCAGTCGTTAGGGCTTCAGGTTCAAGCCGTGGAGAAGGTGGCGGATTTTTCGATCGGACCGTTCGTTGAAAAATCCATCCGTCTCCGGGCCGTGTTTGATTCGGTAGAGCCTGGGGTTCAGCGGTACGGAGCTTTAAAGCTCCAGGACGCAAGCTATCCTTACGGGATACGACAGGGGCCGCTTGCTTATGTACCTTTCATGGAAAAAGACACGCTTAGCGAAATTGCCTTGTCGTATGTACTTAAGGATTGGCTGCGCCAGCAGGGACAAGAAAGCCATTATTATCTTGTTTTCAAGGAAATCTATCCTTTTTCAGACTTGCGGCTACTGGAACGAATGGCGGATGAGCTGTATGAAGCAGGTATCCCGTTTATCGTAAGCGTGCATCCGGTATTCAGCAATACGGATTACCCTGCCATGAAGCGGTATATCAACACCTTGAAGTATATTCAATCCCGCAATGGCACTGTTTTGGTAGAAGCGCCGTTCGTCGCTACGATCCGGGATGACGGCCGTGACTTATACCGTCAGATGGAGCATTTTATCGATGTATTGGCCGAAGAGGGCGTTGTACCGCTTGGAATGGGAGCGGAAATGTTTTGGACTTATGATGATCATTTTGCGACGGAAGGAATGACTTTTTTTGACTCGGTGATTCTTTTTCCAGATACACGTCAGATCTACAAAGCGAAACGGAATCGATCCGAAGCTTTTTCTTCCTCGGTTTACAGCGTAAATCCGGCCTTTATACAGCGTTACCTTGCTGACGGACGTTTGTTCAATCCGCTTCCGATGGATACTGCATTTACATATGATTTTGTGCAAAATGAATCGGAGCTTGAGAGCTTGGCTCAGGGGCTGAAAAATAGCTGGATTACCTTTGATGATTATAAAAAAGGGGCCCACAGCGTAAAGACCGAAAGCAACGAACTAGCATCGGATTACGGCTCGCTTGTGCTGAATGGAGTCAGTTTAGGCACTCAGGCCAGCCATGTAGAAACCAGCTCCGACTATGTATACAAGCAGCATGAAGAGAAAAGCTTTGAGGCCTGGTTTACGGTTCAGAATAAATTTTTTGTTATCGTTATTTTCATTACTTTGTTTGTATTTTCCGGCTTCCTGATTATTGGATCTCGCATGTATAAACGGAAATTTTACAAGTAAGGAGGCAGTCATGACTGCTGTAGACATCTTGATGCTGATCGCCGTCGTCAGTATATGGTCACTGCTTCTCGTCAATGTGGTGCTGATTATTGCCGGCTATCTGTATTACATTGAAAATGAGAAACGCGAGGTGCCGCCGCTGCCTGATGAGATCCCCTTCGTCTCGGTGATGGTTCCCGCTCATAATGAAGGCAAAGTCATTACGCAGACGGTGGAGGCGCTGCTTGCGCTGGATTATCCGCATGATCGCTATGAGATTATCGTCATTAACGACAATTCAAGCGATAATAGCAGCGAACTGCTGGGGAAGCTTCAGGCCAAGCATAAGGAACGCAATTTGATCGTGATTAACACGGATAACATTACCGGGGGCAAAGGAAAATCCAATGCCCTGAACATTGGATTTAAGCAGAGCAGGGGAGAATATATCGCTATTTACGATGCTGACAATACCCCGGAGAAGACGGCTCTGCGCTATCTTGTCGGGGAAATTACTCATGACCCGACGCTGGGAGCGGTGATTGGCAAATTCCGCACACGCAACCGCAATGCGAGCCTCTTGACGCGCTTCATCAATATTGAGACGTTGTCCTTCCAGTGGATGGCTCAGGCCGGAAGGTGGAGGCTCTTCAAGCTGTGTACCATCCCGGGCACCAATTTCATTATGCGCCGGGAAATTATTGAGCGGATCGGGGGCTGGGACGTCAAGGCGGTCGCGGAGGACACGGAAATCAGCTTCCGTATTTATATGATGGGCTATCGTATCAAGTTCCAGCCGAAGTCGGTAACCTGGGAGCAGGAGCCGCAGACCATAAAAGTATGGTTCAAGCAGCGGACAAGATGGGTTAAAGGCAATATTTATGTCATTGTTAAAAATTTGCCGCTGCTGTTCGATCGGTCAGCAAAACGGATTCACTTTGATCTTCTTTATTTTTTATCGATCTATTTCTTATTGCTGACGTCGCTCATCATGTCTGACACGCTGCTCATTTTATATGCACTCGGGCTTGTCCATACGACCATTGCCGGGCTCAGCTCGTTCTTATGGCTGCTGGCCATCATTTTATTTGTGACCGGCACCTTCATAACGATCATTACAGAAAAGGGAGAAATGAGACTATCCAATCTGTGGATCATTATGCTGATGTACATTTCTTACTGCCAGTTATGGATGGTTGTAGCCGCCTATGGTTTATACAACTATTTCAAGGATTTGATTTTCAAAAGAGAAGTAAAGTGGTACAAAACCGAACGTTATTAAGACAAGGGGGAGAAACGTGAACACAAGATCAATGATCTCCGGTATTCTATGCTTTTTGCTATTCATAATTTCCTGTGGCCAGGTATATGCCGAGCCTGTTTCAAGCGGCAGCCGGCTTACCTACGAAGCGCCTATAACTTCGTCCAATGTCTCTTTATCAGGAGTTACCGCAGCACGTACTATGTATATCCAGCTGGAGGAGTACTGGAACGTTAGCACATTGACGCTTAACTTGGATTATCAGGCGACCCAATTGGCAAGAAGTGAAGATTCCAGTGTAACTCTCAAGATGAACGGCACCAAATTTTATTCATTCCGACCTGTTGTGGACGAACAGAAGAGGCAGACCTTAACAGTATCGGTTCCAAAGGATCTGCTGGTTCCAGGCGGCAATACGCTCTCGATCGAAGGATATATTTTAACCAATCTGCCTGAAGGCATATGTTTAGCTGCCGAGAAGCGTGACAATTGGCTTGAGCTGTACAAGTCCTCTTATGCTTCGATCACTTATACGAAGAATGATATTGGAGGAAGCATCCGTAACTTTAATCAGCAGTTCGTCGGTCTGGACTCGTTAAAAGAAAAGCTTAGCGCGCTTGGCGTTCCAAGCGATAGCGAACCTGTAGAGCTTGAAGCTGCTGTATATGCCCTTTCCGGCTTCGCCAAGAGCAACCACTCGGGAGAAAATTCAATTCCGATGCTGCCTCTCGATGATTCTACGTTTGAGGGGCGCGAGACCGTTGTTATCGTTTCCTTATATAACAATCTGCCTGACAAATGGAAGCAGGCGCTAGGGGCGGCAAGCGTCAACGACAAAGCCCTGATCCGTGTGGTGAATGCAGGCGGGCAGACCGCACTGATTGTAACATCAGAGGATCCTCTCATGCTTACAAAAGCAGGCCGCCTGATTGGCAATCAGACATTAATGAACCAACTGGATGGATCGGAGAAATGGGTGGACGCGGGCACAGACGTGGATACGCCGGTAATCCATGTGAACCGGGAAGTAACGCTGACGGAAACCGGGGATAAGCTGACCGGAATGATGCATCAAGAGAAGAGCTATTTCGTGTCGCTGCCGGCAAACCGCTTTATCGCCGAGTCAAGTAAAATCAGCCTTGATTTCCGATATTCGGACAATCTCGATTTTGACCGCTCGCTCGTCACCATCTTGATCAACGATACGCCGATTGGCAGTAAGAAGCTTGCGAAGGAATCGTCCAATCAGGATCAGCTTACGCTGACGATTCCGAAAAACCTTGAGGTTTCAGGCAATTTCTCGGTTACTGTAGCTTTTGACCTGGAGCTGATCAGTACAGGCTGTATCGATCTTCAGGATCAGATGCCGTGGGCTTACATTACCAAGGATTCTCTGCTTCAACTGAATACCAAGGATGGCATAGAATTATTGTTCAATAATTATCCGAACCCATTTCTAAGAGATGCAAGCTTCAACAAGATCGCTGTACTGCTGCCCGAGAAGATGGATTCTTATAGCTATCTTACGATCGGAAATCTGTTTCATTTGCTTGGCAAGTATGCAGAAGCCAACACGGGCGAGGTAACTTTCTATAAAAACGGGAAGCTTCCGGCGGAATCAGAGCTGCAGCAGCACAATCTCATTTCTATCGGCTCCTACAAAGACAATGCTTGGCTGCAAAAGAATAACGACAAGCTGTTCTTCCAATACGGCCCGGATGGAGAAGGGATACAATCCAACGAGAAAATGAGCATTGAGGAAGACTACGGCAAGCGGATAGGAACGCTGCAGCTGATGGAATCTCCTTACGCGCGGGGCTATGGCTGGCTAGCGGTGACAGGAGCAAGCTCCAAATATAACTATATGGCATCTGATCTGCTGGCTACAGACAGTGGAAAATGGAAGATTTATGGAGATGGTGTAGTTACGGATGTAGATGGCAATATCAAGCCCTTCCGCTTTAAGAAACAAGCTGAGCAGGTGGATAATGGCCTAATGGCTCAGATTACCGAACGAGGGGATGTCATGGGCTTCGTTGTGATGCTGGGGCTGACCTTCATTCTGGTGGCCGTATCGCTTATTCTCCTGATTCGTAAATACAGAAAGAAAGCGAGGGGAGAATGATGAAACGCTATCAGAGCAGTTTGTTGTCGGATGCGGCTTTCTTGCTGCTGTTTGTGGTTTGCTTCATCCATATTGTGTTCACGGCAGGAGATCCTAATCATTATTTGATGAATATGATCCTGCTGAATGTATCGTTCCTGATTGCGGTCATGACCTACTTTACCAGTATTACCGTAGGACTTATCCTTAATATTGTATTTATCTTCGGCTACGGCACCTATACCATTTATCAAACCGTTATTGTCGGGGAGCCGCTTCAAAGCTATCATTATTATTGGCTAGTAATGACACCTGTTTTAACGGTGATCGTTGCGCTGCTAACCTTTGCCAACCGGCGCCTTCAGCAGGAGAAGGAGCAGCTTCAAGCCAAGAATGCTTCATTAGCTACACTGGATGAACGCACGAATTTGAAAAACACCCGCTCCTTTCAAAGTGATGCAACTATTTTCATGGCGCTGTCCAACCGCTATCAGATCCCGTTAACGCTGCTTGTTATGACGGTCAAGCATTGGGATGAACTGAGCCGGATGGTCAGTGAGGCCCAGATTACGGACATGGTTTATGACATTTCGCGGATGAGCGAGACAAGCATCCGTATGAATGACTCTCTATATATGTTGAATGCGGATCACCCTACCTGGGGATTAATGCTGTTCACCGATGAGGACGGTGCCAAGGTGGTCATACAGCGTTTGAAGGAAAAAGCAGAGTCGTTTAACACTGTCGAGTTCTCCAGCAAGTATAAACTTGATATGAAGCTTACAGTCGGGGCGATTCAGTATAACGCTGAAGAAATCACGGAGCCCCTTGATTTCATCGCTAAGGCGCGTCAGAAGATGGAATACGATATCTAGAAAGCGAGGTTCCAATGAAGTCTAGTTTGATACCTGAGTCGCTTCGTTCCTTTATCATCTTTGGCCTAGTAGGGATTGTGAATACTGGAGTAGATATCGCTGTGTTTACGCTATTAACCTGGTGGCAGCTGCCCTGGCTTGCGGCTCAGGCTATCGCCTATGGGTGCGGGGTGCTTAACAGCTTCCTGATGAACAGGAAGTGGACGTTTAAACAGCAGGGGGCGCTTATGAAGGGGCTGCTGCGCTTCGTTCTGCTAAATCTGCTGACGCTGGGAGTCACCTCTGTCTGCATGCTGCTCCTACATGAGCGGCTTGGCATCTCGTTATGGATAAGCAAGGGTGTGGCTACTCTTCTTGGCGTAGTACTTAATTTTATCGGAAGCCGATTTTGGGTGTTCCGCGCGGAGTCTCGTCCCCGCGAGGAAACAGCAAGCCATGCACATACCGGAGTATAGATGTGAAGTATAAGTGGGAATGCAAAAGGGGAGTTTCCTGCAGATCGAGTGGTCTGCAAGGGAGCGCCCCTTATTTTGCAGGTAAGGTTTTTTTCGTTGATCCGCAGCTGTTTTTAAATTATCGCTTTAAGTTTCGCACCGAGGTGGCTACAATAACATAAATAGATGAAAGAAACGAAGGGGTGCGAGACAAATGAATATCCAGGAAATGAGGGAGCATCGGCAGTATCCAGATAATATCGGGCAGGAAAAGAGCCGCGCGACCTTTGAACGCGATTATTCACGGCTGATCCATTCACCGACCTTCCGGCGGCTGCAGGGCAAGTCGCAGGTATTCGGGGCGGGAACCGGAGATTATTATCGGACGCGGCTGACGCATTCGCTGGAGGTGGCGCAAATAGCCCGGGAAGCGGCGCGCAGCCTGCTACGCTCCTACCCGGATGTTGCCGCGGAAAGTGCTGGCCATCCCGGATTGATCATCGATCCGGAGGTCGTCGAGTGCGCGGCGATTTGCCACGATTTCGGGCACCCTCCGTTTGGCCATAAGGGCGAAGAGGTGCTGGACGATATATTGGATAAGCTGGTGGAAGAGAAGATCAGGCAGGCTTTGAAGAACACAAATCCGCCCCCCGATGAAGAACAACGGATCCGGGAAGCTATCCGGCGAAAATACGAGCATTTCGAAGGCAACGCCCACAATTTCCGGCTGATGATGTTCCTAGAGAAACGGGAAAACATCGACGGCCTCAATTTGTCCGACGCGGTGTTGCTCGGGACGAACAAATACCCTTATCCCGGCACTGTGAACAAAAAAGGCCTTTATCTGCATGAGTGGGAATATATTTCCTACATCCGCGACCGTTGGGGCATTCCGGAAGGTAAAAAAACATTCGAAGCCCAATTGATGGACTTGTGCGACGATATCGCTTATTCGGCACATGATCTTGAGGACGGCATCAAAGCGGGCAAAATCGAGGTGCACGAGCATTTTCTCAAAGATTCGCATATTCAGCATCTGATCGTCGAGAAAATCATGACACTGGAGGATTTCTTCTGGGAAGGTTGGACGCCGGACAAGATCCAAGTCAAGGTTGAGGAGGTGCTGGACTCGTTCTTGCGGATCTGGAGCGAGAAAATGCCGATTTGTAATCACGATTATTCTCGAACGCGCCGCGAGGTCAAGGCGTATTGGGTTAGTTTATTCGTCTCCAGCCTCGGCGTCATCCCTGACGGCAGCTGGCAAAAGGTGACGTTCGTCAAGGAAGACCAAGAGGACGAGGATATGCTGCGTACGGTAAGCGTGCTGAAAAGCTTCGCCTGGGTGACGATGATCCGTGACTTGCGGGTGCAACGGCTGCAGAAGCGCAGCGCTTGGGTGATCAAGCGGCTGTGGGACGCTTTCGTCGATCCGGAGACATCCAAATCGATTATTCCGGGTGACTGGCTGCGCCGCTTTGACCACGATCAGCGGAAAGCGAAGCCGATATGGACCTGGGAGCATATGATCATCGATTACATCGCGGGCATGACGGACGCTTATGCGGAGAAGATCTACAATGAGCTGTACGGGCTTAAGGTAGGAACGATTTACGATATGGATTAAATCAAGCGGCCGGCTTAAAAGCCGGCCGCTTGAGCTCCTAGTGAGATGATGTTCCGTAGGCGGCCTGCCCGTGAGGATATAACGGAAAATGCAGCTGTATCTTACTACAGTGGCTGGTTTGCATCTCTATTTTTGTTCCATCAAGCCCAACACCCTGTCGTTTCTTCAATTCCATTCAAATCCACCCAAATCTCAAATGCTCCATTAATGTCTCGAGGGGTATGCTTAAAACGTATATTCATGAATGAGTTGTCGAAGCGCTTGCTTTACATCGCCATGGAATAAACCTCCATGGTAGCAAATGATCTGATCAATGTCATAGTCAAGTAATCGCTGAACGGAGAGGACCGCCTCACCCATATCCAATGTAAATTGGGGATTAGCAATATTCAACTTCCCTCGTTCGATGACAACGACGTCCCCAGCGATCAACGTTTTATTCGCGGGCAGATACAACGATATATGCCCCGGCATATGTCCGGGCGTATGGACAATATCGATGCCGCTACACCAAGGTAGTCGCTCATTATTGGAGACTGTTCGATCAACAGGAACCGGCTCGACCGATTGTAAAAAGCGAATAAACTGTTCCGCATGAGGTTTGGCCTCTTCTGGCAATCCGTTAAGCGTTGATTCTGCCTGTTCAAGTCGCAGCGACTTTTTCTTCCCTTCAATGTACGGTGCTTCCAGCTCGTGTGCGATGATATCGATATGTGGGTACGCTCGCTTCAGTGCAGCGAGTGAACCGATATGATCCATATCATGGTGCGTCACAATTAGTTTTGTTAACGAATCCAGTGCGATGTCGTACTTACTAGCCGCTTCTTCTAGATGAGATATAAAATTTGGATAGCCGCAGTCGATAAGGATGATATCGTACTCATTTTGAAGAAGGACTGGAGCAATGGTTTGTTTTTGTCCACTATACTCAAACTCTATTTCTAGTATATTGCATCTACTCATCCATTTACCTCCTCATGAAATAAACAATTAGCGTAATAGCAATCACTTTTCGTTATCGCTACCCTGGGCGATATCAATAATTCAATTATTATAAATTGAAAGTCCCCAATCAGGAAGTACATTATGCGTCTTATAATGCCATTCAACGACAACCTGTTCCGACTCCCCCGCTGTGGCTGGCTCCGGGGTACCCGCAACTGCTTTCTTCGGGTTCTTGTTTGCAGGCCGTTGAACGAGAACGCCAAAGAGGGCCGCAACAGGTCACTTGCTCCTAACCTGTCACAGCCCCCAAATCCGCGTCCGACACAGCCTCGTGGTTCTTATTCCTCCCCAGTAGCAATTGGATTCTCGCTATATGAGATCCAATCGCTCCAGCTTCCAGCATATAGCCGAACATTAGAATAACCGAGCGAATGGAGCGCTACGATGTTCGGGCAGGCGCTGACGCCGGAACCGCAATACACGATAACCTCGCGATTCGACTCCAATGCTTCTATGGCTTCAGATAGCCCCGTTCGGCGCTGCTCTTCGGTTATCCATTTCCCCTCGGCATCCAGGTTGTTCTTCCAGAAAGCGTTGATCGCGCTGGGAATATGTCCTGCTTTGGCATCAATAGGTTCGGTGTCTCCCAAATAACGAGGCGCCTCACGAGAGTCCACCAATAACACCTCGGGATTGCCAATAGCGCTGCGAACATCGTTCACATCTGCAATCAAATTCGGCTGCACAGCAGGCTGGAATGATGAAGGAACGATGACTGGTTGATCTGCGGTTACGGGATAGCCGTCCTTCTGCCATGCTGCAAATCCCTCATCCATGACACTCACCTGGTCGTGGCCGAGCCAACGCAGCAGCAGCCAAAGCCGGGAGGCGTTCATGCCTCCCTGGTCGTCATATGCTACTACGACGCTGTCATTGCTGATGCCAGCCTGGCCAAGGCGCTTTGCCAAGGCTTCGGGATCAGGCAGCGGATGCCTGCCGCCATGCTCGCCAACGGGAGCGGAGAGATCGCTCTCCAAATCGAGATAGACTGCACCGGGAATATGAGATTCGGTGTAAGCCATCCTGCCTGCCTCTGGCGAACCGAGTTGAAAACGGCAATCGACGATGGCTATATTGGGCTGGTACATGCGTGCCAGAAGCCATTTTTTTGAAACGAGTGGATTTGTCATCGACTTGCTCTCCCTTCATCTATTTACTTTTTTAACTCAAAGAACTGACAGTTGTTGCGGTTATGGTAGGTAAGATCGCTCACGCTGGATTGCGTGATAACGGTATCTTCGGTGAGGCGGATAATGATCGACCCGGTTTCAATAAGATGACTATCGCGGAAGACGCGAATGCGGAGTCCTTGCTCCATCGCCGTTTGCAGATCCTGCTCCGTAATGAGACGTCGAATAGTCGGCATACTGATTACCATCTCCTTCAAGCAGAATAAAACTGCCTATAATCTTCATCTGACTTCTCTATTGTAGAGACAAAAGCCCAACCGTGACAAGCGACTATTCCATATATTATAGAAACTTTATTTAATGCAACGATGAACGGGCAACTTGAATCGTTCTAGGGAGGAATGGAGATGGGTAGGGCAATATGGCGTGGAAGCTCCGGAAGCCGCAGGGGCGGAAAATTTAAGGTGAATGCGAATGTGCTGCAAAGTGTAGCAGCTGGCATGCTGCCGTTCTATAGAGCTGTCGCGACGGACGAGAGGTTTGCCACCCTGTGGAGCAGGGCTGTGGTCACGGCGAATTTAGATAAGCTTGAAAAGCTGCTTGCCTCGGTAGCTCCGCGAGCAGCCAGGCAGGGACTTGGTACAAACGGGATCGGCTACTTTATAGATTTCAGCTTTCCGAAACTTGTGTATACGAATGGAACGACGATTCCGCCAGGAACGGTGCAATTCGTATTCGAGCCTGACGTTCATCAGGCGATAGCCCGGGCCGTGCTGCCGTTTTACCGTAGACTTGCAAGCGACAGGCCCTTTGCATGTAAGCTGGCCATTGCGATTCGCCGTAAAAATACGCGGCTAGTGAATCTGCTTGTACGAAGTGCGGTTCGTACTCCAGCGCTGAAATCGGTAAAAATCGAGGATCGAGGAATTGCATTAACGTTCAAATTTCCGTTCAGCAGATTTAAGTACCAGAATTTGTTGTTTCACGAGACACTTTTAGGCCGCAGAAGAAGGCTAAGACGGAGAAGAAGACGGGGCTCGACAGAAGAGTGAGAAACAGGGGATAGACAACTGTGTCCTTTGAACACGAGAAGCGCATGCAGATGCACGCGCTTCTCGTTTTAAGGTAATTATAATGGCGGATTGCGATGACATTTACGGCATACAGGGTAGTAGGATTCATTGCCGCCGATTTGGATTTGCTCTCCGGTATAGACGGGTTTCCCGTCCTCTACACGCAGGTTCATCGTTGCTTTGCGCTCGCAGAACCAGCAAATCGTCTTCATCTCCTCTATTTTATCCGCATAAATGAGCATAAGCTCGCTGCCCTCGAACAGTCGATTCTGGAAATCGTTCTTGAGGCCGAAGCCCATCACCGGAACATCAAGCTCGTCTACAATGCGGACAAGCTGCTCGATGTTGTCCCTATTCAAAAATTGGCACTCGTCCACCAGTACGCAATATGGACGAGGCTCATGCCGGCTGACGATGCCGAATATGTCAGTATCCTCCTTGATTGGAATCGCTTGTCTTCGCAGGCCGATGCGCGAGGAAATATAGCCTGCTTCGTCCCGAGTATCCAAGGCGGATGTGAAGAGCATCACCGGCTTGTTCTGTTCCTCGTAATTATGGGCTACCTTCAGAATTTCAATGGATTTGCCGCTGTTCATCGCTCCGTATTTAAAAAATAGCTGTGCCATCGCTGCGCCCCTTCTCTAGTTGTTCATCTCGCTAATTATATAGCGGGTACGCCCCATCGCACAATGAGCCCTGCATGAGTTAGGCCGCTTCCGAAGCCGTAAATCAGTAGTCTGTCTCCAGTCTTCAGCTGATCGGCATCAAGTCCCGCCTGCAGAGCGAGCGGAATGGAGGCCGAGGAGGTATTGCCCATAAGCTGCACGCTTTGCAGCGTTTTGCTTAAGGGGATATTCGCTTTTTCGCAGATGGATTCGATCATCCGCAAATTGGCGCTGTGCGGAATGAACCAATCGATTTGCTCCCGACTTACGTTAGCTTGCTCCAGCAGCTGCTCGATACCGGCAGTTACGGTACGTACCGCCCACTTGAACACCTCGCGTCCATTTTGCACGATTTTTCCGTTGCCTTCCAGTGGTATGCCATTCATAACCGAGGAGAGCCCGGAACGATACACATGCAAACCTCCGGCTCCCTGTGTACCCATGACAACGGCTTCAAGACAGCCGGATTCCGTATCATCCCGCTCGACAAGAACTGCCCCGGCCCCATCGCCAAATAAAATGCATGTGCTGCGGTCGCTGTAATCCGTAACCTTGGTCATCGTTTCGCCAGCGACCACGAGCACCTTCCTATGCAGCCCTGAAGTGATCATTCCATTGGCCAAATGAAGGGCATAGGAGAAGCCTGCGCATGTCGCATTCAGATCTAACGCTCCGGTGCTGGCCATCCCGAAATGCCCCTGAATGACGCAGGATACGCTGGGAAAGGAGTAATCAGGAGTCGTCGTCGCCACGAGAATAAGATCAACATCCTCGAGTGAAACGTTGTAGGTATCGCGCAGCTTCTCGATGGCCCGGATGCATAAGTGGGAGGTGAATTCATGGTCTGACGTGATGTGCCGCTCTTGAATTCCTGTTCGCTGGACGATCCATTCGTCATTCGTCTCGACCAGCTTTTCCAGATCCCCATTCGTCAAAATTTTCTCTGGAACATAGGTGCCGATGGCGGTAATCCGGGATTTGGATGCAATCGTCAACTCAATCACTCCTTCAGTTTGTTTGGATATAACGGGAAAAATATGCTTTATTCGATAAAACAGATAGCTAACTTTTTGTATCAGCTCATGGTGTGATCCTCAGATATTTTATCAGATATCATCGTCTGATATTAGTACCTGGTTCTAATACTTGGATTTTAACAGTATTGTATAATTATTTCAAGAACTTCATACTGAATTCAGCTTGCGAATATGGATATAGATTAGTTACCCGTTCCCTCGGATGTTATAATGAACTCTGAAAGGAGTGCATCTGTGAACCCATGAAAACATTAGTACTAGCGGAGAAGCCTTCTGTAGCGCGGGAAATAGCCCGAGTGATGGGCTGCCGCGATAAGCATAAGTGTTATATGGAAGGACCTAAATATGTCGTGACCTGGGCGCTGGGCCATTTGGTTGGACTCGCTGAGCCGGAGGACTATGATGCGAAGTTTCGTTCCTGGGCGTTGGAGGATCTGCCTATTCTACCCGGAAAAATGAAGCTGAAAGTGCTGCGGGAGAGCAGCCATCAGTTCAAGGCCGTGCAGCAGCTGATGAGAAGACAGGATATCAACTCCCTTATTATTGCAACGGATGCTGCCCGTGAGGGCGAGCTGCTCGCCAGATGGATTATGGATATGGCGAAATGGAACAAGCCCTTTCAGCGGCTGTGGATCTCCTCGCAGACGGATAAAGCGATCAAGGAGGGCTTTGCTTCATTAAAGCCGGGAAACCAGTACGATAGACTGTACCAATCGGCAAGATGCCGGGCGGAAGCGGACTGGATGATCGGTCTGAATGTGACGCGGGCGCTTACGTGCAAGTTCGGATCACCGCTATCCGCCGGGCGAGTGCAGACGCCGACGCTGGGTATGATTATGCAGCGGGAGAACGAAATCGTCTCATTCCGCTCGGAGGAATACAGCACGCTGCGCGTTGATCTGGGAACTTTCGAAGCGGTTTGGCGAGGCGCGAATAATGATTCCCGGATTTTCGACCCGGAGAAGGTGAAGCAGCTTCAAGGAAAGCTGGATGGCCGCTCCGGTAAAATTGTGAAGCTGAAGAAGAGCGAGAAGAACGTGCCGCATCCTTTGGCCTATGATCTCACGGAGCTGCAGCGTGATGCGAACCGCCTGCTCGGGTTTTCCGCCAAGCAGACATCAAATGTATTGCAAAGGCTGTACGAGCAGCATAAGCTCGTGACTTATCCGCGGACAGACTCGCGTTATTTGACGTCCGATATGAAGGATACGCTGAAGGAGAGACTGAGCAGCGTCGCCATCGGCCCGTACGCACCGCTGGCAAGGCCGCTGCTGCGCAAGCCGCTCTCTTTGAGCAAGCGGATCATCGATGACAGCAAGGTCACTGACCATCATGCGATTATTCCGACCGAGCAGACGGTGCTGCTGAATGCGCTTAGCACGGAGGAACGCAAACTATACGATCTGATCGTAAGAAGGTTCATCAGCCTGTTCTATCCGGCCGCTCGCTTTGATAATGTCGCCGTCACTTTAGATGTGGCTGGGGAAACCCTTCATGCCAAAGGCACGACGATGAAGGACAGCGGCTGGCGTGCCGTGTACGACGGACAGGCCATGGAGGAAGACGAAGAGGACGAGGATGCCTCCGAAACGGGCAGCGCTTCATTGCCAGAGCTGCATGAGGGCGATAGCGTGACCGTGAACCGCTGCCGCATTCAGAGCGGTCGTACGCTGCCGCCGAAGAGGTACAGCGAAGCGGCCCTGCTGACGCAGATGGAGAAGCACGGGTTGGGTACGCCAGCTACTCGGGCTGATATTATTGAGAAGCTGGTCAGCTCCGATACGATTGAGCGGCAGGGGAACGTGCTCCATCCGACAGGAAAGGGCAAGCAGCTGATCGAGCTGGCTCCGAGCGATTTGCGCTCGCCGGATCTGACCGCGAAATGGGAGGCCGAGCTGGAGCGGATCGCTCGCGGTCAAGGCAAGCCAGGCCCGTTCCTGGAAGGAATAAGGGGCATGGCGCAAGGACTCGTGGCTGGCGTGAAGAATAGCGATGCGACCTATAAGCCGCATAACGTATCCAACAGCCATTGTCCGGATTGCGGAACGAGACTGCTGGAGAAGAAGACAGGGCGAGGGCTGATGCTTGTCTGCCCAAGCGAGGATTGCGGCTACCGCCGTTCCGGCGAGAAGCGCCTGTCCAACCGCCGTTGTCCGCAGTGCCATAAGAAAATGGAAATGAAGGAAGGCAAGGCGGGGCGGTATGTTCAATGTCTGCCGTGCGGAATTACGGAAATGATGAATAATAAAGACTCCAAACATATGAGCAAGCGCGAGCAGCAAAAGCTGGTCAGTCAATATACGAAGAAACAGGAAACCATCGGCTCTAATTTGGGGGAATTGCTGAAGGCCGCTATGGAGAACAAAAATAAATAGAAGCTTCCGAAGCTTCTATTGTCTTCGCATAAAACGGAGGCATGCTCGGAACCCTATGCTTGGGAGGTGATGAGTATGCCCCATCACAAATCAACCAAGATCAAGGATCAGCAGAATAAATCCAGCATTATGGAAGAAGCGATAGAGCCTAAGCTGAAGAAGCAGGCAAAGAGACCGCCCAATTTAAATGAAGTTCCGAAGATGTGATGCTGGCCCAGGCTCCCCGTGAGGGAGCCTTTTGTATTTGGGCAGTTAGCGTTATAATAGAATCAAGGGAAACGAAGTTGCCGAAGACGGATGAAGATGGGGGCGGTAAGCATGAGAACCGGGCTGCTGCTCTGGTTTCTGATTATTAATGTAATTTCATATTTGGTCATGGCCGACGATAAACGCCGGGCCCGGCAGAGGCGTGATCGGATTCCTGAACGGACATTGTTTCTCTTGGCAGCCATCGGGGGTTCGCTCGGTGTGCTGATGGCCATGAACGTGAAGCGGCACAAAACGAAGCATGCCAGCTTCAGGGTAGGTATCCCGCTGCTTCTTTTGCTGAATGCGGTGTTATTGGGTTATTTTTTGATCTAATGGTTTATTTAATAGGTAGAGTAATTGCACGATCTCGCTTCGCTTGTATTCATAAACTAGACAAGGAGAGGTGCTGACTTATGTTATTTTCCAAAATTGTTGCAGCGTACGATGGTTCCAAGGCGGGTACCAAAGCGCTTGAGAAAGCGATTGAACTGGTGAAATTATCGCCGGAAGCTACCCTTGAAGTAGTGCATGTCTTTGATTTTCCCCGTTTCTACGTCGCGGAGGGATACGCCCCCGTACCGGCTTTCGTGAATCAGGATTTCTATGACCTGGCGGAGAAGACGGTAGAGGAAGCGAAGAACCGATTGCAGGCCGCAGGTGTGAAGGGTAAGGCAGAGCTGTATCAGGGAGCGCCGGCAGAAGTGATTCTGGACTATGTGAAAAAGAACAATAACGATCTTATCGTCATCGGCAGCCGCGGTCTCGGCGGAATTCGCGAGTTCGTGCTTGGCAGCGTCAGCCATAACGTCGTTCAGCACGCCCAGGTGCCTGTGCTGGTCGTTAAATAAGTGAAGATTCGAGAGAGTGTCCTACAGGACATTCTCTTTTTTATTTGCTAGGCACCAAAAAACGAACATTCTGATTATTGGAATTAATAATGTTCGTGTTTGAGTTGACATGAGCTAGGCGGGATTGTTAAACTGATAGAGGACGGCGGGCGACCGCCATCATGAATTGTCTCGTATAAATCCGGGGATATGGCCCGGAAGTCTCTACCTGAAAACCGTAAATTTTCGGACTACGAGCGAATACGTCTATGGAGAAGGCATTTGTTCAGGATGCGACCTTTCTCTGCTTGATCGCGGAACGAAATGCAACGATTCTGTCATCATAGACAAGCTGCTGCTAAATAGCCGCAGTGTATTCTCTCTTTGGTTCGGGAATCTGAAAATACTTGTTATTTTCCAGAATGCTCCGGACTTTTTTAATGTCTAGGCTAGGCTGGAGCAGGAGGAATAAACAAAAAGAATAGCCAAATACTTTTATTGAAGGAGTGGGTTGAGGCATGTCAGCACAGGCACAGGTTGCAGTGATCATGGGCAGCACATCGGATTGGGATACGATGTCCCATGCTTGCGCCGTTTTGGAGGAGCTTCAAATTCCTTATGAGAAGCAGGTTGTATCTGCGCATCGTACGCCGGATTTGATGTTTGAGTTCGCGGAGCAAGCGGCTGAACGCGGTTTGAAGGTCATTATCGCAGGTGCCGGAGGAGCGGCTCATTTGCCAGGAATGGTCGCATCGAAAACGGTTCTTCCCGTGATCGGCGTTCCGGTGAAATCGGCGGCCTTGAACGGTCTTGACTCCCTGCTGTCTATCGTGCAAATGCCGGGCGGAATCCCGGTGGCTACGGTTGCTATCGGCAAGGCTGGCGCAATTAACGCCGGTTTGCTGGCAGCGCAAATGATCGGGGCCTTTGATCCGGAGGTGGCGTCTCGCGTACAAGGGCGCCGTGATCGCATCCGTGACGAAGTGCTGGACAGTTCGGCCGACCTGGGGGAGATCAAATAATGAACGAATCCTCTAATGCAGTGCACCGGGCTAAAAGCGGAGTTGCTGGGAGCCCAAGCGCTGAACAGCGGCACAGCGAATGGGGCGGTTCGGTTATCCCGCCTGGCTCGACGATTGGCGTCCTTGGGGGCGGGCAGCTGGGGCGGATGATGACGCTGGCGGGAACCAACCTCGGTTACCGTTTTGTCACGCTCGATCCGACGCCGTCATCTCCATGCGGTCAAGTGGCAGAGCAAATCGTCGCCGGATATGACGATCAGGAGGCGGCGAGAGGGCTGGCTGAGCGGTCGGACGTCATCACGTATGAATTTGAGAACGTGGACGCTAAGGTTGCAGCGCTGCTCGAAGAACTGTCCTATGTTCCGCAAGGAAGCCAGCTTCTCTATACGACGCAGCATCGTCTTCGCGAGAAGCGGGCCGTTGAAGCGGCGGGAGCTGCGGTAGCTCCTTATGCGGAAATCGGCAGTGAGCAGCAGTTGCGCGAAGCGGTGGCACGGCTTGGCATTCCAAGCGTGCTGAAGACCGCGACAGGCGGCTACGACGGCAAAGGGCAATGGGTGATTCGATCGGAAGCGGAGATCGGCCCAGCCTATGCCGAGTTAAGCCAAGCGGGTACCGAGCTTGTTTTGGAGCAATTTATCCCTTTCGTGAAGGAATTGTCCGTCATTGCGGCCCGCAGCCCGCGCGGTGAAATCCGAACGTTCCCGGTTGCCGAGAACATTCATGTGGATAACATTTTGCACGCTTCAATCGTTCCCGCGAGAATCGACCAGGAAGTGCAGCGTGAAGCGGAACGGCTCGCTTCGCGGATTGCGGAGTCGATGGGAGCCGTTGGCCTCCTCGCCGTGGAAATGTTCCTGACTGAGGACGGACGGATTTATGTGAACGAGCTGGCACCGCGCCCGCATAATTCAGGGCATTATACGATGGAAGCCTGCACAACATCGCAATTCGAGCAGCACGTCCGGGCTATTTGCAATTTACCGCTCGGCGAGGCCAGGCTGCTGACGCCGGTCGTTATGGTAAACGTGCTTGGTGAGCATATCGAGGCCGTAACGGAGGCTGTGTCCTCGGGGAACTGGGGCTCGTTAGGGCCAGAAGGCGCAGCATCAGCTAGCGTTGTACCGAAGGTGCATTTATACGGTAAGGCCGGATCGGCCGCCAAACGAAAAATGGGACATGTCAACATCCTGTGCAGCGATGTGCAGGAAGGCATTGATTTTATACAGCAAACTACAATTTGGAGGAACCAGCTCATATGATTGAACGTTACAGCAGACCTGAGATGAGAGCGATCTGGACGGAAGAGAACAAGTTCAAAGCATGGCTGGAAGTAGAAATTTGCGCCTGCGAGGCCTGGGCTGAGCTTGGCGTTATTCCGAAAGAGGATGTTGCCCTGCTTCGCCAGAATGCATCCTTTGATATGGATCGCATTTACGAAATCGAGCAGGAGACCCGCCACGATGTCATTGCGTTTACCCGTGCTGTCTCAGAAAGTTTGGGAGCGGAACGCAAATGGGTGCATTACGGCCTAACCTCCACGGACGTCGTCGATACAGCTTTAGGTTATCTGCTGAAGCAGGCGAATGAAATTCTGGAAAAAGACATGACGAGCTTCATTCAAATCCTGCGCGACAAAGCTATGGCCTACAAGGATACACCTATGATGGGCCGTACCCACGGCGTTCATGCGGAGCCGACGACCTTTGGTCTCAAGATGGCTTTATGGCATGAGGAAATGAAACGCAATCTGGAGCGGTTCCGCCGGGCGGCTGACGGGGTGCAGTTTGGTAAAATATCCGGTGCCGTCGGCACCTATGCCAATATCGATCCGTTCGTCGAGGAGTTCGTCTGCAAGAAGCTGGGCACGAAGCCGGCTCCGATCTCGACCCAGACGCTGCAGCGTGACCGCCATGCCGAATATATGGCGACGCTGGCGCTGATCGCAACCTCGCTCGATAAGTTCGCTACCGAAATTCGCGCTCTGCAGAAGAGCGAGTTCCGCGAGGTGGAGGAAGCCTTCGCCAAGGGTCAAAAAGGCTCCTCCGCCATGCCGCATAAGCGCAACCCGATCGGCAGCGAGAATATCTCCGGCTTGTCCCGCGTCATCCGCGGGCATATGGTGTCCGCTTACGAGAACGTGACGCTGTGGCATGAACGCGATATCTCGCATTCTTCGGTAGAGCGCGTTATCCTGCCGGATGCGACGATGCTGCTGAATTACATGCTGAACCGCTTCGGCAGCATCGTGAAGAATCTGACGGTGTTCCCGGAGAACATGAAGCGCAACATGAGCCGTACGTTCGGGGTTCCCTTCTCCGGTCGCGTCATGACGAAGCTGATCGACAAAGGCTTCAGCCGCGAGCAAGCTTATGATACGGTTCAGCCCCGGGCGATGCAGGCTTGGGAGACGCAGCGCCAGTTCAGAGATTTGGTCGAGGAGACGCCGGAAATTACGGCTGTTCTAAGTCCGGAGGAGATTGAGGATGCGTTCAACCCGTCCTGGCATTTGAAGCATGTAGATACGATTTTCCGCAAGCTCGGATTGTCTGATTAACACTACGAAATGCAGGGGGCAGGGTTAATGGTAACAAAGGCGATTTCCACAGCAGTGGAGCTGGTAAACGCACCGCTGTTATATAAAGGTAAAGTCCGGGAGCTGTACGATTTGGGAGAGCACTACCTGATCGTGGTGACGGATCGCATTTCCGCTTTCGATTACGTGCTGGAGCCGGCTGTGCCCGATAAGGGCAATGTGCTCAACCGCCTAAGCGCTCACTGGTTCTCACTGACCGGCGATCTGATCGACAATCATGTCATCCATGCCGATGTGGAGCGCCTCGGCTTTGCAATCAAAGCCGAGAGCAAAGAGCTGCTAAAGGATCGGATCATGGTTACCCGCAGAGCGGAACGCATTCCGATCGAATGTGTCGTTCGCGGTTATGTCACGGGAGGCGGCTGGAGGCAGTATGAGGAAACCGGAGAGATCAATGGCACGAAGCTGCCGGCAGGTCTTCGGAAGAATGATAAGCTGCCTGAACCGATCTTTACGCCTTCGGCGAAAAATGACGTCGGCCATGATGAGGATATATCCTATGATCAAATGACGGAAATGGTCGGCGCGGAGCTTGCCGATCAACTGCGCACACGCAGCCTGGAGCTGTACGAGTTTGCTCGTCAGTATTGCGATCAACGAGACATTATTCTCGCGGACTGCAAGCTGGAATTCGGCTCCGTCGACGGAGAACTGATATTGATCGACGAGATCTTCACTCCGGATGCCGCGCGTTTTTGGGCCAAGGAAAATTATGCCCTCGACATTGAAATCGACAGCATGGACAAAGAGCCGGTTCGCACCTATCTTTCCGGCTCCGATTGGGACAAGAACAGTCAGCCAGCCCCTCTGCCCCCGTTCGTTGTTGAAGAGACGGCTCGGCGATATCGGGAAATATTCTATCGTCTGACGGGCAAGCGGTTATATTGAATCGTTTTATCACAGGAGTAAGGCAGTAGTGACCACCGCGGTAGGAATCGTAATCCTTATGATCATGCGGATAGGCACTAAGGCTTCACTATATACAGCAACATTAACAGTAGTAAATCAGCAAATAGCCATCAGCAATAATTCAGTACATTATTCATTTATAACATTCATTAGGAGGAATACGAGGAATGATTAAAGCGTCCGTTTATGTCACCATTAAGCAAAGCGTACTTGATCCGCAAGGAGTTGCCGTACAAGGTGCCCTGCATTCTATGGGATTTGCAGAGGTTGAAAGTGTCCGTATCGGTAAGTATTTGGAGCTGCAGCTGGATACCAATGATCGCAACGAGGCGGAAGCCCGCGTAAAAGAGATGTGTGAGAAGCTGTTGGCCAACACGGTCGTCGAAGATTACCGCTTTGAATTGGAGGGCTAATCCATGAAATTCGCAGTACTCGTATTTCCCGGTTCCAACTGTGATATCGACTGCTATAAAGCCGTTGAAGACACATTAGGCGAGCCAGTCGATTATGTGTGGCACACGGCCACGGATCTTTCCGCTTATGATTGTATTCTTGTTCCCGGCGGATTCTCTTATGGCGACTATTTGCGCTGCGGGGCGATTGCAAGATTCGCTCCGGTAATGGCCGAGGTAGCCAAAGCCGCCGAGCAAGGCAAATATATCCTGGGGATTTGCAACGGATTTCAAATTCTGACTGAAGCTGGACTGCTGCCTGGCACGCTTCGCCGCAACACTTCACTAAAATTCCGCTGCCACGAAACGATGCTTCGGGTAGAGAACAATGACAATCCGTTCACGACGCAGTACCTGCCAGGCGAAGAAATCAATATTCCAATCGCTCACGGCGAGGGGAACTATTATTGTGATGAAGAGACGCTCGCGCAGTTGAAGGCGAACAAGCAAATTATTTTCCGTTATGTGAATAATCCAAATGGTTCCGTAGACGATATTGCGGGAATTTCCAATGAACGCGGCAACGTCGTCGGCATGATGCCGCATCCTGAGCGTGCGGTGGACAGCCTACTTGGATCAGAGGACGGCAAACGTATGTTTACATCGATATTAAAGGCTTGGAGGGATCGGCATGAGTCAGCAAGTGTCCGCTAAGGAACCGAATGCAGAGCAAATCGCAGAACAGCAAATTTATAAACAAATGGGCGTTTCGGACAGTGAGTATGAGCTGATTTGCGGATTTCTGGGGCGCAAACCGAACTACACGGAAATCGGCGTATTCAGCGTCATGTGGTCTGAGCACTGTGCATACAAAAATTCCAAACCGCTGCTTCGTCGTTTCCCGACCGAAGGCCCGCGCGTCCTGATGGGACCGGGCGAAGGTGCCGGAATCGTAGATATCGGCGACAACCAAGCGGTTGTGTTCAAAATAGAAAGCCATAATCATCCCTCTGCGGTTGAGCCGTATCAAGGGGCGGCGACGGGCGTGGGCGGGATTATCCGCGATATTTTCTCCATGGGCGCTAGACCGGTTGCCCTGCTGAACTCCCTGCGCTTCGGCAAGCTGGAGAGCGACCGCGTGAAATACTTGTTCGAGCATGTCGTATCCGGTATTGCCGGCTATGGCAACTGTATCGGCATTCCGACGGTTGGCGGCGAAGTCGTTTTCGATGACGCGTACGACGGCAATCCGCTGGTTAACGCCATGTGCGTGGGTCTGATCGATCATGATAAAATCCAGCGCGGCGTTGCGAAGGGCGTAGGCAATCCCGTATTCTATGTTGGCCCTCCTACAGGCCGTGATGGTATTCACGGGGCAACGTTTGCTTCCGAAGAGCTGACGGAAGAGTCCGAATCAAAGCGGACAGCCGTACAAGTAGGCGATCCATTTATGGAGAAGCTCGTTATGGAAGCATGCCTGGAGCTAATTAATTCCGGTATCGTCCTGGGTATTCAGGATATGGGCGCAGCAGGCTTGACCTGCTCCAGCGCAGAGATGGCAAGTAAAGCCGGAAACGGCCTGGAGCTGTATTTGGATGAGGTTCCACAGCGCGAAGAAGGCATGACGCCGTATGAAATGATGCTCTCCGAGTCTCAAGAGCGGATGCTGTTCGTCGTCGAGCCGAAGGATGAAGCGCAGGCGTTGGAGATTTTCGAACGCTGGGGCGTAATTTGCGCCAAGGTGGGTAAAGTGACGGACGACGGACGTCTGAGACTGATCCACCAAGGACAAGTCGTTGGCGATATGCCGGTGACGGCGCTTGTCGACGAGTGCCCGATTTATAACAAGCCATCGGCTGTACCAGCTTACTATGAGGAAAATGCGAATGTAGATACACTGCGCTATGAAGAAGTTACGGATTTGAACGGGGCGCTGAATAAAGTGTTGTCCTCTCCTTCCGTAGCGAGCAAAGCGTGGGTATATAACCAATATGATTACATGGTTCGTACCAGCACGGCGGTTCAACCGGGCTCGGATGCGGCCGTCGTTACGATTCGCGGAACGCGCAAAGGACTAGCGATGACCACGGACTGCAACGGACGTTTCGTATATCTGGATCCAGAGGTTGGCGGACGCATCGCGGTGAGCGAAGCAGCACGCAACGTTGTCTGCTCCGGCGCGGAGCCGCTGGCGATTACGGATAACCTGAACTTCGGAAGCCCGGAGAAGCCGGATATTTTCTGGCAAATGGAAAAAGCGGTCGATGGTATGGCAGAAGCCTGCCGCGTGCTGGATGCTCCGGTTATCGGCGGTAACGTCAGCTTGTATAACGAGAACGCCAAGGGCGCGATCTATCCGACGCCGGTTGTCGGCATGGTCGGTCTTGTACACGACACCGACCACATTACGACGCAAGGCTTCAAAGCAGAGGGAGACGTTGTATTCCTGCTTGGCGAAACCTTTGCAGAGCTTGGCGGCAGCGAGTTCCAGGCCGTTGTTCATGGAGTAACGGAAGGCCGTCCGCCGGCGCTTGACCTGAACGTCGAGAAAAAATTGCTGGACAGCGTGCTGGCCGCGATTCAAAAGGACCTTGTGCAATCCGCGCATGATTTGTCGGAGGGCGGCTTGGCCGTAGCCTTGGCAGAGTCCTGCATCAGCGGCAGCCTAGGCGCTAAAGTGGACTTTGCGACAGAGCTTCGTCCTGACCTTGCTCTATTCAGTGAATCGCAATCCCGCATCCTGTTATCGGCCACCCCGGACAAGGCGGCGGAGCTGGAGCAATTGATCGCCTCCTACGGCGTTCCGGTTCAGAAGATCGGTCAGGTAACGGGCGACAAGCTAGAGATTTCTGTGGGTGCCCGCTCCGTGCTGAACAGACCGGTAAGCGAGCTGAAGCAGGACTGGGAGGATGTAATTCCATGTCTGATGCAATAATTCCGCAAGGGCTTTGGACAGGAGACTACTATAATCAAGGAACAGGCAAGAGTGATATATTCGATACGTTAAAAGAGGAATGCGGTGTATTCGGGGTGTTCGGTCACCCCGAAGCCGCCTCTTTGTCCTACTACGGGCTGCACGCGCTGCAGCACCGGGGGGAGGAAAGCGCAGGATTGTGCGTAACGAACGGTGACGAGTTCAATTATCACCGCGGCATGGGGCTTGTGAAGGAAGTGTTCGATCGGGACAGACTGGCCTCTCTGCATGGCGATCGTTCCATCGGGCACGTTCGCTATTCCACAAACGGCGACAGCAGTCTGATGAATGCCCAGCCGCTGATTTTTAAATATCGGGACGGGGATCTCGCGGTAGCTACGAACGGCAATATTGTCAATGCCCCGCAAATCCGTCATCAGCTAGAGCAGAGCGGCTCCATCTTTCAGACGACGAGCGATACAGAGGTCATTGCTCATTTGATCGCCCGCTCCTCGAAGGATTTCGTCGCAGCAGCCAGGGATGCGCTTGGCCAATTGGTCGGGGGCTTTGCGTTCCTGCTGCTGACGAATGACAGAATGATCGTCGCCAGCGATCCGCACGGGCTTCGTCCGTTGACGATGGGCCGTCTAGGTGACGCCTATCTGTTCTCTTCCGAGACGTGTGCGTTCGAGGTGATTGGCGCGGAGACCGTCCGCGATATTTTGCCGGGTGAAATGCTGGTGCTGGATGCGGAGGGCTTGCATGAGGATCGATATGCTGAACCTCAGCGCAAGGCGTTATGCGCTATGGAGTATATCTATTTCTCTCGTCCAGACAGCGATATGAACGGCTCGAATATGCATGCTGCCCGCAAGCGGATGGGACAGGTCATGGCGCAGGAATCGTTCGTCGATGCGGACGTCGTCACCGGCGTGCCCGATTCCAGTATTTCCGCCGCGATCGGTTATGCCGAGCAGACGGGAATCCCTTACGAGCTGGGCCTGATCAAAAATAAATATACGGGGCGAACCTTCATTCAACCGAGCCAGGAGCTGCGCGAGCAGGGTGTGAAGATGAAGCTGAGTGCTGTCCGCCGGGTCGTCGAAGGCAAGCGCGTCGTCATGATCGACGATTCGATCGTCCGCGGAACGACATCGCGCCGCATCGTCAATCTGCTTCGCGAGGCCGGGGCGACGGAGGTGCATGTGCGGATTACTTCGCCGCCGTTTAAAAATCCATGCTTCTACGGCATCGATACACCCAGCCGGGCGGAGCTGATCGCTTCCTCGAAGTCCATCGAAGAAATCCGTAAGGAAATCAATGCGGACTCCTTGGAATTTTTAAGCGCCGAAGGCTTGATCAGCGCGGTGAAGGGGGATAACGCCAAGGACTATAAAGGCGGCCTCTGCATGGCCTGCTTTGATAATGACTATCCGACGCGCACGGATTTTGCGGGCGAGGAGAAGTTTGGCTGCAGCTGTTAAGTTAATGTGATTAACGATTTAATCGAAGTTCAAAAAGTAGGTCTTTCAGCACCGAGAAGGTTGAATGAAGCTAGAGAATGAGGAGCGGAGCTCCACGTTTTCAAAGAAAACGACTACGGAAGCATACGCTTGGTAAAACCTACGTCAGCACCTCAAATGTTTCCGAAGGAAACATACTTCGAAAGCATTAGCTTAGTCTCGGCTGAATTCAAGATTCGATGTCGAATGAACTTCTTGTGTTACTTCGTGATCAAAGAATGACTTTTTGAACAACATCTAAAATAATTTGAAGGAGAGTGTCCTTTCGTGTCTGAAGCCTATAAAAATGCCGGTGTAGATATCGCAGCGGGCAATGAAGCGGTAGAGCGGATGAAGAGCCACGTCAAGCGGACGTTCCGTCCTGAAGTGTTAACGGATTTGGGTGGCTTTGGCGCTTTGTTCGGCTTGAACAAAGATAAGTATGAGGAGCCTGTCCTTGTGTCAGGAACGGATGGGGTCGGCACGAAGCTGAAAATCGCCTTTGCGATGGATAAGCATGATACGATCGGGATCGATGCGGTAGCGATGTGCGTCAACGACGTTGTCGTTCAAGGCGCGGAGCCGCTCTTTTTCCTGGATTATCTCGCATGCGACAAAGTCATTCCGGCTAAGATCGAAGCGATCGTATCCGGAATTGCCGATGGCTGCAGTCAGTCCGGCTGCGCGCTGATCGGCGGAGAAACCGCAGAAATGCCGGGGATGTATGCCGAGGGCGAGTATGATATCGCCGGGTTTACGGTAGGCGTAGTCGATAAAAGCAAGATTATCAACGGAAGCACGATAGACGCAGGCGATGCGATTATCGGTCTGGCCTCCAGCGGCGTGCACAGCAACGGCTTTTCTCTTGTACGCAAGCTCTTGCTTGAGCAGTGCGGCTATGGCCTGCACGATTCTTTGCCTGAGCTTGACGGCGCTCTGCTGGGCGATGTGCTTCTGACGCCGACG
Source organism: Paenibacillus lentus (assembly GCF_042714055.1). Classification (GTDB taxonomy): domain Bacteria; phylum Bacillota; class Bacilli; order Paenibacillales; family Paenibacillaceae; genus Fontibacillus; species Fontibacillus lentus_A. Next base: position 61,742 of record NZ_JBHGVC010000011.1, on the reverse strand, counting down.
AAGCTGTATGTGAAGCCGGTTCTGGCTTTGCTTGAGCAGGTGCAGGTCAAGGGGATGGCGCATATTACGGGCGGCGGATTCATTGAGAATATTCCGCGCGTGCTGCCTGACAACGTTAGTGCGGAGATCGATTACGGCGCATGGCCGATTTTGCCGATCTTTGACTTGCTTCAGAAGAAAGGCGATGTGAGCAGCCGTGATATGTTTACGACCTTCAATATGGGAATCGGACTTGTTATCGTGGTGAATCAAGAGGATACGGATAAGACGCTTGAGGCTTTACGGGCTGCAGGAGAGACGCCTTATGTAATCGGACGCGTAACCGAAGGCAACAGGGAAGTGAAGTTTACGGGAGCGGAAGTATAATGACGGAACAATCTCTTGGAAGCGCGAGACCTTTTCGGATCGCGGTGTTTGCTTCCGGTCAGGGCAGCAATTTTCAAACGCTTATAGACTCTTCCCGTGAGGGGACACTTGGGGCGGAGATCGTACTGCTTGTCTGCAACAAGCCGGAAGCTCCCGTTGTCGAAAGGGCGCGTCGCGCCGGGGTGGATTGCTTTGTGTTCGAGCGGAAATCCTATTCCCGCCGAGAGGACTATGAAGCGGAGATCGCTGAGGAGTTGGCGCGCAGAGGCGTTGACCTGATTGTGCTTGCAGGGTATATGCTGCTTCTCACCCCGGTGCTCGTAGAGGCGTATCAAGGGCGCATGATTAATATTCATCCGTCCTTGCTTCCGTCTTTTCCGGGAAAGGATGCCATTGGACAAGCTTGGGAGTATGGCGTCAAGCTTACCGGGGTTACGGTGCATCTGGTTGACGGGGGCATGGATACAGGCCCGGTGATTGCCCAGAAGGCCGTGGAAATTGATCCAGAGGATACGATCGAGACTTTGGAGGAGAAGATCCATTCCGCTGAGCGCGATCTATATCCGCAGGTGGTAAACTGGTTTGCCGATGGCAAAGTCCGGATTGAGGGGCGGAGCATCACGATCTCATAGTGCTGCATATCGTATAAAGGTGCGAACAAGCTTAGGATAGATTCAAATGATGATGGAGTCACGAAACAGTGTTATCGTTTTGCGAAAACTGCGTAAATCGCGTCTTTGTTCTTATAGTGTATGTCGATTGACGTTTTGCTTGCAGCGGTTAATGTGGCATTTTCGATATTTCCCGAGAAATATCGGGTCATTCGTCTAGCGAATGAAATATAGGGAACGTCAGCTATTAGCCAGTCCGGCACAAAGCCGTGGCGTTATTCTTGCCATAAATAGAGGAGGAAGCCAATCGTGAGTATCAAAAGAGCGCTGGTTAGCGTTTCGGATAAAACGGGTATCGTGGATTTTTGCCGCGGGCTGTCGCAATTAGGAGTAGAAATTATTTCAACGGGGGGCACGAAAAGCCTTTTGTCGAAGGAAGGTATACCTGTGATTGGGATTTCCGATGTAACGGGCTTCCCAGAAGTACTCGATGGCCGGGTTAAGACGCTGCATCCTGCCGTGCACAGCGGTCTGCTGGCAGTACGGGACAGCGCCGAGCATCAAGCGCAAATGAAGGAGCTTGGTCTGGATTATATCGATCTGGTGGTCGTCAATTTATATCCGTTCCAAGAAACGATTGCCAAGCCGGATGTAACTTATGAGGATGCGATTGAAAATATCGACATCGGCGGGCCGACCATGCTTCGTTCTGCTGCAAAAAACCATGCCTTTGTCAGTGTAGTCGTGGATTCCAATGATTACAGCAAGGTACTGGATGAAATTGCAGCCGAAGGGGATACGACCCTGGATACGCGCAAACAGCTTGCGGCCAAAGTTTTCCGCCATACGGCGGCTTACGATGCCCTGATTTCCGATTATTTGTCGAATGTGAACGGTGATCCGCTTCCTGAACGCTTTACGGTCACGTATGAGAAGATTCAGGATCTTCGTTATGGCGAGAATCCGCACCAGAAGGCGGCGTTTTACCGCAAACCGCTGGCAGCGGCAGATACGCTGACCTCAGCGGAGCAGCTGCACGGCAAAGAGCTTTCCTATAACAACATTAATGACGCAAACGCTGCTCTGCAAATCGTGAAGGAATTCGAAGAGCCGGCGGTCGTGGTCGTTAAGCATATGAATCCTTGCGGCGTGGGAATCGGAGCCAGCATTTACGAGGCATTCCGCAAGGCGCATGAGGCAGACCCGGTATCGATTTTTGGCGGCATTGTAGCGGCTAACCGAATCATTGACGAAGCAACTGCCCTGCTGCTCAAGGAAATTTTCCTGGAAATTATCCTTGCTCCCGGATTTACGGATGAAGCCATTGCCGTTCTGACGCAGAAGAAAAATATCCGATTGTTGAAGGTGAACGGACTGGAGCTGGGTGTAAATCGCAAGAGCCAGCTTGTCGTTACTTCGATTGACGGCGGCATGATCGTTCAGGACAGCGATGTTCACTCTTTGCAGGAATCGGATCTGAAGGTGGTCACGGATCGTGCTCCATCCGAAGAAGAATTGAAGCAGCTTCTGTTCGCTTGGAAAGTAGTTAAGCATGTGAAGTCTAACGCGATCGTGCTGGCGAAGGATGATATGACGATCGGCGTAGGTGCTGGACAAATGAACCGTGTCGGCTCGGCGAAGATCGCTATCGAGCAGGCCGGCGACAAAGTGAATGGCAGCGTGCTGTCTTCGGATGCGTTTTTTCCAATGGGCGATACGGTAGAGGCGGCTGCTAAAGCTGGCGTAACGGCTATTATCCAGCCTGGCGGCTCCGTCAAGGACGAGGAATCGATCCAAATGGCGAATAAGTATGGGGTTGCCATGGTGTTCACCGGCATACGCCACTTCAAGCACTAGAGAGGTAGTTTTAAAAATCAACTTTTGATCACGAAGTAATTTCAAAGGGGTAGATTCGGCGTCGAATCTTGAATTCAGCCGGGGCTAAGCTAATGCTTTCGAAGTATGTTTCCTTCGGAAACATTTGAGGTGCTGACGTAGGTTTTACCAAGCGTATGCTTCCGTAGTCGTTTTCTTTGAAAACGTGGAGCTCCGCTCCTCAACCCCTGGCTTCATCCAAGCTTCTCGGTGCTGAAAACCTGATTTTTAAAATCTTTATTGTAAGAGGTAGTTCAAAAAGTCATCTTTTGATCACGAAGCAGGTTAAATAAATCTTTCAGGGTGGACAGGGACGGTGGACCGCGGAGGCGGCCTGCCGTTTGCTGTTTGGATATAAGGGGGAGCGGTATGGACATTTTAGTGATTGGCGGCGGCGGCCGGGAGCATGCGATTTGCTGGGCGCTGGCCAAGAGCCCGAAGGCAGGCACAATATATTGCGCACCGGGCAATGCCGGGATTGGTCAAGTGGCAGAGATTGTTCCGATTGCGGTAAACGAATTCGATAAGCTGACGGTTTTTGCCCAGGAGAAGCAGGTGGGCTTGGTGGTTGTCGGACCGGATGATCCGCTAGCAGACGGCATCGTAGATGCCTTTGAAGCGAAGAATATTCCGGTATTTGGGCCGCGCAAGAATGCGGCTCATATTGAAGGCAGCAAGACGTTCATGAAGGATTTGCTGAAGAAATATGACATTCCGACGGCTGCCTATGAGAAGTTCGACAACTACGGAGAGGCTAAGACGTACCTCGATCAGCAGAAGCTGCCGATTGTCATTAAGGCAGACGGGCTTGCTGCTGGCAAAGGGGTAACGGTTGCATTTACGCGTGAGGAAGCCGAAGCAGCCTTGAAGGATATTATGGTTGGCAAGGTGTTCGGCGAGGCAGGCAGCCAGGTGGTTATCGAGGAGTTTCTGGAAGGGCAGGAGATGTCGATCCTTGCTTTTGTGGACGGCGAGGTCGTTCGTCCGATGTCGGCAGCCCAGGATCACAAGCAGGTCTATGATAACGACAAAGGGCCAAACACGGGTGGCATGGGGACGTATTCGCCGCTGCCTCATATCGCGGATTCCATTATTGAGGAAGCGGTGGAGACGATTATTAAGCCGACGGCCAAAGCGATGGTGGCGGAGGGACGTCCATTCCGCGGCGTGCTGTTTGCCGGGCTGATGATTTCGCCGGACGGCAAGCCGAAGACGATTGAATTCAACGCAAGGTTCGGCGACCCGGAGACCCAGGTCGTGCTGCCGCGCCTGAAGAGCGATCTGCTGGAAATTTTCCTGGCTGCGGTTAACGGCACGCTGGATAAAGTGGAGATTGAATGGAGCAATGAAGCGGCGGTATGCGTCGTGCTTGCTTCCGGCGGATACCCTGCTTCCTATCCGAAGGGACTGCCGATTTCCGGGCTGGATGAGGCCGGGGATGCGCTTGTTTTTCATGCAGGTACAGCGAAAAATGAAGCAGGCGAATGGGTTACGAACGGCGGACGCGTGCTTGGAGTCGTCGGGCTTGGACAGGATATTGCCGAAGCACGGAATAAAGCCTATGCCGCCGCAGAGCGTATCACCTTCGAAGGGAAGCATCAGCGCTCCGATATCGCGGCAAAAGCCTTAAGATAACGGCGTGAGTGATTAGAAATAAATCTGGATAACCTCGCCCTTTCCGGCGCATGTTAACGAAAAGAGCATTCCGATTATTGCTGAATGGAGGCGTCGAATCGATCATGAGCCGGGAAGACAAGGATATGCTTCCAATTTCGCGTGAGAAGGTGGAAGTGGAAGGACTTTACACGGATGAGTGGGGCCGTTCGGAGTATTTGTACCGAGGTCAGGAGTTTCCTGCGGATCTCATTATGGGATCGACGGAATGGAAGCTTACAGAGCTTGCTAAAGATCCAGCCGAACGGGACATCTCCGATGACTTTGATAACACGGGGCATGCGGGGAAGCGCAGGAGCGGCCAAGTGGAGTAATCGCATAGAAGCATGCACGACAGAACAGAGCAAGCAGCATTAGCGTCAGCGTCAGATATTATCTGGCGCTGTTTGTTTTTTAGCCCATATTTTGCGATAGAAGATGAATTGTTTACGCAGGTTACGTATAATAACGAGAAGAAGTTTTTTTTCGGGAGGACGAGCCATGCCAACCACGGCAGGAATACATCATATTACGGCGTTTGTGGGAGACGTTCAGGGGAACGTGGATTTCTACGCAGGCGTCCTCGGTCTTAGATTGGTCAAAAAGACGGTGAATTTCGATGCACCGGAAGTATATCATTTGTATTTTGGAGATGAGTCGGGCAGTCCAGGAACGATTATGACCTTTTTTCCACAGGATGGTGTGGAGAACGGGATGATTGGAGGAGGGCAGGTCGGAGTAACGGTTTATGCCGTTCCGCCCGGGAGTCTGCTGTTCTGGCGCAAGCGTCTGAAAAAGTTCGGCATCCCCTATATGGACATCACACGCTTTGGCGAGGATTATATACGATTTACGGATAATTCCGGTTTGCTGATCGACCTGGTGGAGCGGGCTGAGGGGCCTGCCAGTACATGGTCATTTGGCGGAGTGCCGCTGCAGTACGCCATTAAGGGATTCGGCGGCGCATTGCTGTTCAGCAGCGATAGCGCCAGTACCGCTGGGGTGCTGGAGCTGATTCTTGATATGAAGCGGGTGGCTGAAGAAGAAGGTCTCATTCGATATCAGGCCACGGGCGACCTTGGAAACTGGATCGATTTGAATGCAGAGGATATCCCGCGAAGCGGCGGAGGGGCAGGGACGGTTCACCATATCGCCTGGCGGGCGAAGGATGAGGAGGAGCACTTGGAGTGGCGGAGAATGATTGAGCAGTGCGGTCTTCATCCAACGCCGATTGTGGATCGCGAGTATTTCAAAGCGATGTATTTCCGGGAGCCTGGCGGAATTTTGTTCGAGATTGCTACCGATCCGCCGGGCTTTACGATCGACGAGCCGCTGGAGCGCCTGGGTCAGGAGCTCATGCTGCCGGCCCGGTATGAGCCGCATCGCAGTGCGATACTTCCCCATTTGAGCAGTTTTCAGGTTCGGTCTTTCGAATTGGATGAAGAGGAGGCGGAGGAATGAGGCATTTATTTCAGGAAGGCAAGGATGAATCAGCGCCGGTGTTAGTGCTCTTGCATGGAACGGGAGGAACGGAGAGCGACCTGCTGCCGCTTGCTAAGTCTCTATCGCCCGATTCTTCTGTTCTCGGCATTCGCGGGAATGTGCTTGAAAATGGGATGCCCCGTTTTTTTCGCCGTTTGGCAGAAGGGGTGTTCGATGAAGAGGATTTGGCGCTGCGGACTCGCGAACTATATGATTTTCTCGATGAGTCAGCTGTGAAATATGATCTTGATCGACGCAATTATGTCGCTGTAGGATATTCGAATGGAGCCAATATGGCAGCAAGCCTGTTGTTTCATTACAATGATTCCCTTCGCGGGGCTGTGCTGCATCACCCGATGGTTCCGCTGCGCAGCGTGGTGCTGCCTGATTTGAAGGATGTTCATGTTTTTATTGGCGCAGGACGTAACGACCGAATGTGTCCTCCGGCCGAGACGGAGGAGCTGAGCAGTCTGCTGGAAGGAGCGGGAGCCAAACTGACGGTGCATTGGGAAAATGCGGGTCACAGCCTGACCGGAACGGAAATTGATGCTGCCGCAGCATGGTTTAGGCAAGCCTTCGTGCTGTAGCTGGGTCGGATGAATAAGTTAAGTTACCTGGCTGAGACGGGCTAGAATTATATGTGAACGACTAAGGTACGAAATGTGTTTTTTAATAGATGAATCATTAATCTGTTTAAGAGAATTGAGGAGAAGAGATGAATCAGACTGAACAAGAAACAGAACAACGCACGGTAGGCATGGAAGAAATCGTCCGGGCTCATCATGTGCTGAAGGAAGTCGTAGTGCGTACGCCGCTGCAGCTGGATGCGACATTGTCGGCGAAGTACGGATGCCGTGTATTTTTGAAGCGGGAGGATCTGCAGGTCGTCCGTTCTTTCAAAATCCGCGGCGCATATAATAAAATTCGCAGCTTAAGTCCAGAGGAGCTGGAGAAAGGCATCGTTTGTTCCAGTGCGGGCAACCATGCCCAAGGTGTAGCCTTCTCCTGCAATGCGCTGGGGATTCCGGGTGCGATCTACATGCCGAGCACAACGCCGAATCAGAAGGTGAAGCAGGTAAAACGCTTCGGCGGCTCGCACGTGGAGGTTATTTTGACGGGAGATACTTACGACGATGCTTATGAGGAAGCGATGAAGGCATGCCGGGATCTGGGAATGACGTTCATTCATCCTTTTGATGATGCGAAAATCGTTGCGGGCAACGGAACGATCGGCATGGAAATCATGGAGAATTTGGACACGGCCGCAGACTACATGTTTTTGACGATCGGGGGCGGCGGATTGGCCTCGGGCGTCGGCACGTATATCAAGGCGATGAGTCCAGAGACGAAATTGATCGGGGTTGAGCCGCTGGGAGCCGCTTCGATGAGCCAAGCGTTCGAGCAGCAGCACGTCGTAACGATGGAGAAGATCGATAAGTTCGTAGACGGTGCGGCCGTGAAGCGCGTCGGTGATCTGAACTATCGCATTTGCGCCGATTTGCTGGACGATATCGTGAAGGTGCCCGAAGGAAAAGCCTGCACGACGATTCTTGACTTATATAATGATAGTGCAATCGTAGTGGAACCTGCCGGAGCGCTGCCAGTGTCCGCTCTTGATATGTACCGGGATGAAATCCGCGGCAAAACGGTCGTTTGCGTTATTAGCGGCGGCAACAACGATATCGATCGGATGCAGGAAATGAAGGAGCGCTCGCTCATTTATGAAGGTTTGAAGCATTATTTCCTTGTAAACTTTCCTCAGCGTGCTGGTGCGCTGCGTGAGTTCTTACAGGACGTACTTGGGCCGAACGATGATATTACCCGGTTTGAGTATACGAAAAAGCATAACAAGGAGAACGGGCCGGCATTGGTAGGAATCGAGCTCAGCGATCGCGCCGATTATGAGGCGTTAGTCGAACGGATGGAAGCTAAAGGCATTGCCTACACGGAGTTGAACCGTGACTTGAATCTGTTTAATTTATTGATTTGATTGATCGGGTTGGACTTAGCAAGGGGAGGTCGATGCAAATGAACACAGCTCCAAAATGGCTGGAGTGGGCGAAGCAAATTCAGGCTATCGCTCAGACAGGACTTGCATACACTAAGGATGTGTATGATGAGGAACGCTATGAGGCTCTCCGGGAAATCAGCATTGACATATTGAATAGCTATACCTCGGTGGATCGGGAGATTATTGAGCTATCGTTTGCCAATGAGCGTGGATATGCGACACCCAAGGTAGATATTCGCGGCGTTGTTTTCAAGGATAACAAGGTGCTGCTGGTACAAGAGAAGCATGACGGCGATTGGGCATTGCCTGGGGGCTGGGGAGATATCGGGCTGTCTCCTTCCGAGGTGGCAGTGAAGGAAATCAAGGAGGAAGCCGGTTACGAAGTGAGGCCGGTTCGTTTGCTCGCTGTATTGGATAAAAAGTTTCATCATCATCCTCCAGAGCCGTATCATGTCTATAAATTTTTCATCCAATGCGAAATTGTTGGCGGTGAGGCCGCAGCTGGGATTGAAACGAGCGGCGTAGCTTTTTTCGAGGAGAATCATCTTCCGCAGTTATCTCTCCAAAGAAACACCGAGGAGCAAATCAAAACGATGTTCCAGTTTTTGAGGGATCCGAATAAAGCAGCCATTGTTGATTAAAGGGTGGCATTCTCATAAGCAGTCTATATCGGTGATTAACCGATTAGGCTGCTTTTTTCGTTGTCATCAGATGGATAGGGGTGTTTTTCCCTTGTGCATAAATTCACTAAGTATCCAATCGTTGTACTATTTTAGCCAATCATCGTTTCATAACAAGACAAATCACAGTTGGTACAATTATTGTTGAAAGCGGATACAGAGGGCCGAGGGTTAGGGACGGTCATTAATGTTAATGTATATCCACCATAGGCGAAGAGAGTCATCAAGAGAAAGGGGAGAGCTGAAATGAGAGAGACGGGTATGAAGCGGCTGACAAGCAGAGCTTTTTTCATGGGGCCAGCGCTGTTGATTTTTGCCGCCATCATCATTGTTCCTATTGGCATGAGCATGTATTACAGCTTGTTTCAATGGGATGCGATTTCGGCGAAAATTTTTACCGGGGCCGACAATTATACGCGGCTGTTTCAGGATCCGGTTCTATGGATTTCGTTGAAAAATTCGCTGTACCTTACGTTGGGGGCATTGCTGATTCAGCTGCCGGTCGGGCTGTTTCTGGCCATTCTGCTGGGTTACAAGCTAAGAGGCTCCAATTTTATGAAAACGATCTATTTTACACCGGTGATGCTCTCGACTGCGGTATTGGGCATTTTGTGGGGGCAAATTTATGATCCGAACTTCGGCCTGTTGAACAATTTGCTAATAAAGCTTGGGCTGGAGAGCTGGACGCACGCCTGGCTCGGAGAAACCGGGACGGCGCTGGCCTCGGTCATCGCAGTAGTTGCCTGGCAGTTTATCGGCTTCTATGTCGTGGTATACTTCGCGGCGCTGCAAAATATATCTGACGAAGTGCTGGAGGCCGCCAGGGTAGAGGGCGCCAGCGAATGGAGAATAGTGTTCAACATCCAGATTCCTCTGATCTGGGGAACAATTACTTTTACAGTGCTGAACTGCGTCATTAACTCGCTCAAATATTTTGACTTGATCTACATTATGACTGGCGGCGGTCCCAACAATTCCAGCGAAGTGATCGCCAGCTATATGATGAAAAACGCATTCAAGCTCATGGATTACGGCTATGGCAGTGCTATTTCGACATTCCTGCTGCTCTTCGGATTGTTTCTGGCGTTTATCATTTTCAAATTGCTGAACAAAGGCAACGCCAAATTTCAATAAACAAACGCTGGAATGATTCGGACCTGATGGAAACTTTTGAATTTATTAATCTAAGGAAAGGAGAGGATCATCTTGCTTAAAGCTCATGCGGCAGCACATCCTCATCAGCCGAAGACCACCGGAATGAACAGCGAAAGAAAATTCTTTGGCAAAAAGATTGCCGTGAAATCCCTGCTGTACGTCATCCTGCTGACTCATCTGGTGTTTACGGGATATCCGTTCGTTTGGATGGTCATATCTTCCTTTAAAAGCAACAAGGAATACTTCGCCAATCCATGGGGATTGCCGACGGAGTGGCGGTTCGACAATTTCGCCAAAGCCTGGAACGAAGGAATCGGCGGATATTTGTTCAACAGCATGTATATTACGATGTTCTCTGTTGCCGGTCTGCTGATCGCAGCGACACTGATCGGATTTTATTTTGCGGCCCGTCCGTTTAAAGGCTCCGGCTTGCTGCTGGGGATGTTCTTTCTAGGAATGCTGATTCCGGTTCACAGTACGCTGATCCCTTTATTTATGATTTCGAATAAGATTGGCACATACGATACGTTTTGGGCGCTATTTTTTCCATACATCGCTTTTAACCTGCCTGTGGCGGTGTTTCTGTCCTATGGATTCTTCAGGGAGGTACCGAAGGAGATCGAAGAGGCGGCGACCGTGGACGGCTGCAGCATTTACCAGAGCTTCTTCCGGGTATATTTTCCGATAGCTAAGCCGGTACTGGCTACGGTAACCATTGTTTCTTTTTTCAACATCATGAATGATTTCGTGTTTCCGTTAGTGATGATTTCCAAGGAATCTTTGAAAACGCTGCCGATTGGACTGATGATGTTCAAAGGCAACTTTAGCGCAGACTATTCACTAATTAGCGCGGCATTGGTCATAACTACAGCCCCGATCATTATGCTGTATATGTTCCTGCAAAAGTACGTTCACAAAGGGGTTGTGGCTGGCTCTGTAAAGGGCTAGGAGCAGGAACAGGCTGGGGTTTATAATAAAACTGACAAAACGAGGGGGAACACCAATGAAGAAGGCATTAGTACTGGTAATGATTGCCGTATTGCTTACCGTAACGGCATGCTCTAATCAAGGAGAGAGCAAAAAGCAGGCAGACGTCAAGGAATTGACGATGTGGAGCATGGAGACGAGAAGCCGGGAAACGATTGAGAGATCGATCAAGGAATTCAATGATACGCATCCGGATATCCGGCTTACCGCCGAATTTTTTGAGGACGAAGCCTTGAAAACGAAGATGAAGGTAGCGATTGCGGGCAATCAGCTGCCGGACATCATTACGTATTGGAGCGGGGAAACGTTCGATACCCTGGTCTCGACAAATATGCTGGGCGATATTACGGATAAATTGAACCAGGATACGGAATTTAGAGATAATGTGCTTCCGGGCGGGCTGGACACGTTCACTTATGAGGATAAAATGTATGCGATTCCCGTCTTATTCAGCGGCGTATCTCTCTGGTATAATAAAGAAATCTTTGCTGAGAACGGCTTGACTCCGCCCACAACCTATGATGAACTTTTAAGTGTGGTAGATCAGCTGAACGCGAAGCAGATTACGCCGATTACGATCGCCGGCAAAGAGCGCTGGCCGATGCTGCACTGGTTCTCCTATTTGGCTCAGCGGATCGGCGGAACGGAACCGTTCGAGAAGGCGAAAAACGGGGAAGCCGATTTCACGCAGGACAGCTTTGTGCAGGCTGGAGAGATGCTGAGAGAGCTGGCTATTGATCGAAAAGGTTTTGTAAACGGATTCCTCGGCCTCGATTATGCCGCCGCAGAATCGCTGTTCGTTAACGAACGTGCGGCCATGTATTTGCAGGGAGAATGGGCGATGGAAGCCTTTTTGAACGATGAATTTGCCGAGAAGGTAGGCTTTGTTCCGTTCCCTGCCGTAAGCGGAGGGGAAGGAGGCGTCAATGTGTATCAAGGCGGCTTCGGCGTAGGCATGGCGGTTTCGTCTAAGGCGGATCAGGACGCGGCCTTTACCGCAATTCGTTTCCTGTCCAGCCCCGAGCAAAGAAAGGAAATTTACGAAGGCGCTAACATCAGCCCGATGAAAAATCCGGGACTTGATGATTCTAAAATGCATCCGCTGGCTTATGAGTACGATAAGTCGATCAGCGACAATTTGGAAGGCTTCTTCGGGTACTATGATCAGACGCTCGATGCCAGACGGGCAGACCAATTCCTTGATGTAATGGGTGCGATCGTCGGTCAGAGCAGCAATGACGTGAAGGAAGAGTTGGCGAAGATCAAGTAAAAACAAGAATTAGACAACTAGAAGTGGAAGTGGAGGAATATGCGGTGTCCGAGATTATTAATCCGATATTGAGGGGCTTTAATCCCGATCCATCGATCATTCGGGTCGGCGATGATTATTATATTGCGACTTCAACGTTCGAATGGTTCCCGGGTGTCCAGATACACCATTCCCGAGATTTGAAAAACTGGCAGCTCATCGGCCATCCGTTGAGCCGGACAAGCCAGCTCGATATGATGGGGAATCCCGACTCCGGCGGAGTGTGGGCGCCTTGCTTGAGCTATCACGAAGGGACTTATTATTTAATATATACCGATGTTAAAAGCCATATGGGTCCGTTCAAGGATACGCATAATTATTTGGTTACTGCCCAGGATATCCGCGGCCCGTGGTCGGAGCCGATTTATCTGAACAGCAGCGGCTTCGATCCCTCGATGTACCATGAAGAGGACGGCACGAAATGGGTGCTGAACATGGTCTGGGATCATCGCAAAGGGAAAAATCACTTCGGCGGCATCGTCATTCAGCAGTATTCGGAAGAGGAGCAGCGGCTCGTTGGGCCGATCCACAATATCTTCCGAGGTACACCGCTAGGTTTGACGGAAGGGCCTCATATTTATAAAGCCAACGGCTATTATCATCTGATGACCGCGGAAGGCGGAACCCGTTACGGGCATGCAATCACGATGGCGCGCTCGACCTCGCTGCTCGGCTCCTACGAGGCCGATCCGGCCGGGCCCCTGCTGACCTCGGCGGATCGCCCGGAAGCGGCGCTGCAGCGGGCAGGCCACGGCAGCCTGGTGGAGACGCAGCAGGGAGAGCTGTATGTCGCGCATCTATGCGGCCGTCCGCTGCGGCCGTCGATGTGCTGCACGCTTGGCCGGGAGACGGCCATTCAGAAGGTGGAATGGACGGAGGACGGCTGGCTGCGCCTTACGACGGGCGACCATGAGCCGCAGGTGCAGGTGAAGGGGCCGAGCTTGCCGGAGCATCCGTTTGCGCCGGAGCCGGAAACGGAGCATTTTGACGGCGGGGAGATCAGCCGGCATTTCAGCACGCTGCGTGAGCCGCTCGCCGAGCCTTGGGCGTCGCTCAAGGAGCGTCCCGGCTATCTGCGGCTGAAAGGCCGGGAGTCGCTGTACTCGCATCACCGGCAAAGTCTGGTGGCGCGGCGGCAGCAATCTTTTCTCGTTGAAGCCGAGACGGTCGTTGAATTTGCGCCCGAGACCTACCAGCAGATGGCGGGCCTGATCTATTACTATAATACGAAGAATTACTACTATTTATGGATTAGCCGAGATGAAGAGCTGGGCAAATGCTTAGGCATCATGTCGAGCGACCGCAGCGTTTATGATGAACCTCTGGAGGAGCCGGTTTCTATCGAAGGCTGGGAGCGCTGCTATATGAAGGCGGTCATCCGCAGAGAGGCGCTGCAGTTTTACTATTCCCGGGACGGAGAAACATGGCTGCCGATCGGCGGGGAAATGGACGCGACCAAGCTCTCGGATGAGAATGCGGAGCTGGTCAAGGACGGCATCGCTCTTGATCAGGGCTTTACCGGAGCTTTTATCGGCATATGCGCTCAGGATTTAAGCGGCCGTCAATGCCCTGCCGATTTCGATTATTTTACGTACCGCGAGCTGGATGAATAAATCGGGATAGGATTTGTTGTTAGAATAGAAAAACCTTGAGCCGGATAGGCAGAAATTCAAGTTAAAGGGAGAGCTGACTATGTCGAACGTAATGGATGCAGCCGTACTGAATAAACCGATGGATATTGAAATCAAGCAGGTACCCATTCCTAGCATCAAAGAGGATGAGGCGCTGGTAAAGGTGTACTGCATTGGCGTATGCGGCTCCGATGTTCATTATTATGAGCATGGCCGGATCGGCCGTTATGTCGTGGAGAAACCGATCATTCTCGGTCACGAGCTGGCCGGAGAAGTGGTGCAGGTGGGAGCGAAGGTAAGCAATGTGTCGGTAGGCGACCGGGTCGCCGTGGAGCCGGGAGTCGCTTGCGGACGCTGCGATTACTGCAAATCGGGCCGGTATAATCTTTGCCCGGACGTTGTATTTATGGCGACTCCCCCGGTCGATGGAGCCTGGGCGGAATATGTGGCCGTGCGCAGCGATTTCCTGTTCCAGCTCCCGGATGAGATGAGCTTTGAGCAGGGAGCATTGCTAGAGCCGCTATCGGTGGGCATGCATGCCATGATCCGCGGTAAAGCAAGCCCGGCTGACCGGATGCTCGTAACAGGACTCGGCCCGATTGGATTGCTCGCGATCCAAGCGGCTAAAATTTACGGTGTCACGGAAATTTATGCGACCGACGTGGTTCCGTTTCGTCAGGAGCTTGCTATGAAAATGGGAGCTACCGCCGTTATTGATCCGTCGAAGGAGAAACTGAAAGAGCGGCTAGCCGAGCTGACAGGCGGGAAGGGTGTTACCATTGTCGTGGAATCCTCCGGTAACGGCCGCGCCATTGCCGATGCGTTTGGCGCCGTGAACCGTGGCGGACGCGTTGTATTGGTCGGCATGCCGGCGGCTTCGGAAATTCCGGTCGATATCAATACGATCATCGATGGCGAAATCGACGTATTCGGATTGTTCCGTTACGCCAACACGTATCCATCGGCGATCCAGGCGTTGAGTAGATCCGACATCGACATTGAGCAGGTCATCACGCATAAATATGCGCTCAAGGATATTCAGGAAGCGATCGAAGTAGCTCGTACCGAGAAGGAAACGAGCATCAAGGTTATGATTTATCCGAAGCTGTAATCGGGCACGCCGCCCGATGCGCCATACCCCTTAGAACAGTCAGGAGGCAATAAAGATGAGGCTGCTGAGCAAATTAGGCTTGGACAAGACGAGAGGGCAAATTTTTGTGGGCTTCATTGTCATGATGATTATCGTGTTGTCTTTAACGGTCAGCAGCCTCTATTATTTGTTGTCCAAGGTGCAGAAGGAGAACGCGGCTCTCTATATCGACGAAATTGCGGAGCAGGTCAGCGGGCGATTGGAATCCCTGCTCAGCGAGATTAATGTCCTTACTTTGCAGTTGGCGATGGATGAACGGATTCAGGAGCAGCTTGCCGATGAATTGCAGGGGGAAGCAACGACTTACGATGAGAAAATGCAGCTGCGAAAAATTCTGATCGATAAAACGGCATATTCGGAGACGATCCGGGAAATTGAGCTGTTCTCTGAGGAGAACAGCCTTTACCCGATTGTCGAGCAAAATATTTCCGGGCGGGTTGGAGAACGTTATATTCAGGAAGCGAACGATGTAAATCAGGTCGGGGCGATCAACTGGATTGGCCATGATCCACAGAATCCCGAGGATTTGCTGGCGATTCGCCGGATCAAGCTGGAGAAGCTGGATTATCGGAACGGCGGATATTTGGTCATTCGCATTAAGCCGTCTCTCATCGAGTTTATCAGCAAGGATGTCGCCAAAGCGAAAGGCAGCATCATGCGGCTGCTTGATGCGGACGGCAACGAGATTTCGCTGACACGAACGATTAGCGCTCCGGCATCGCTCCATTCATCTGACGAAGACGAGATCAACAAGGAGGAGTATGTCACTGTACAGCGCCAGATCAAGGCGACTGATTGGCAGCTGGAGATTATGATTCAGAAGACGGCTTTGACGGAGAACATTCATTTTCTGCAGGATGTGCTGATCTGGGCTAGCATTCTTAGCATCATCGTATTTGCGGTTCTATCGTATTACCTGTCCTTGTTGATTACGTCTCCGATCAAAAGGCTGACCAGAGTCATGCAAAAAGGGAAGGGCGGGAATCCCCAGGAAAATCCCGATTTATATTTTAACCGCGAGGTTAATCTCTTGAACGTGAAATATAACCAGATGGTACGGGAGATCAATTATTTGATCAAATCGGTCTATGAAAAAGAGCTGATCAAAAGCAAGAGCGAAATTAAAGCGCTGCATTCCCAAATCCATCCGCACTTCTTATTTAATACGCTTGATTCGTTGTATTGGGCGCACATCCGCAAGGGAGAGGATGAGCTCGCACAAATGGTTATTCGGCTTGCCGATTTGTTCCGCTACAGTATTCAATCGAACGGGGAAGATGGCTTCGTGACGGTGGCGGAGGAACTGGAGCAGGTAAAGCGTTATGTCTATATTATGAAAATACGCTGGCATGAGCGGCTGCAGGTGAAGATCCATGACCATCCGGCGGTGCACAAGCTAAAAATTCCAAAGCTGACGATTCAGCCGCTGATTGAGAATGCGATCGTCCACGGCATTGAACCGCTGGAAAGCGGAGGAATCATTGAGCTGACGATTCGGGAGCAGGACGGAGTCGCCTCGTTTATAATCGCCGACAACGGCGTCGGCATGAGTGCGGGCAGGCTGGCGGAAGTCAGGGAACGGCTGCAAAACGATATGAATGTAGAATTTATGTCCAGCGGGAAAGGGATTGGCATGTTCAACGTCAGCAAGCTGATTCAGTTCCACTACGGCGCTGATTATGGCATTCAAATCGACAGCCGTCCAAATAAAGGGACTGTCGTTGAGGTCCGGATTCCGGCCGTTCAGGAGGAGGTGGATTTGGATGAGCATACCGGCGATATTAGTCGTCGATGACGAATATAACACAAGAATGGGCGTATCTTATACGCTGCAGCAATGGGGAGGCGACAAGGTGGAAATCGTTGTGGCGGAAAACGGGCTGCAGGCACTGAATATGCTGCATGAGCGGGAATACGACCTGCTGATTACGGATATCCGCATGCCCCTGATGACAGGCATCAAGCTGCTGGAAACGCTGCGGGAGGAAAAAAATGAGGTTGCCGCCATTCTGCTCACCGGGTTCGCGGAATTCGAATACGCACAGCAGGGTTTGCGGCTCGGAGCCGTCGATTATCTCCTGAAGCCGGTGCAGCAATCCGAGCTCATTCAGACCGCCGAGAAAGGCCTGAGCATAGCACGGCTGGCGAAAGAGCGTAGAGAGCGGCTCATGAAGCAGCATGCCGGCCAGCTTGAGCATGGCGCACTGCAGGAGATCGAAGGATCAAGCGGCGATGAAAGAGACTCGCTTAGTCTGCATACGAGCAACGAATATGTGATCAAAGCGGTTCAATATATCGAAGAGCATATATCCGACGTGCTGACGATCAAGGAAGTGGCCCAGCAGGTTCATCTCAATCCGAGCTATTTCAGCGTGCTTTTCAAGGAGGAGGCGGGACTGACCTTTATCGACTACGTCACCCAGCTTCGCATGAAGAAGGCGAAGGAGCTGCTAAAGGGCTCCAACCTGAGCCTGGATGCGATTTCGGAGCAAATCGGCCTGCAAACGACGAGCTATTTTATCCGCATGTTCAAAAAATTTGAAAGCATGACCCCCAAGCAATATCGCGATCAAGTGAAAATGAAGTAAGCCTGTTCTTAGCCTGGCGCTGGAGAGAAAGCTCTCCGGCGTTTTTTTGTGAAAAATAAAAAAAGGGCTTTACAGTAATTCGATACTAGTGTACTATTCAACTATGACACTAGTACAAAGGAGTGGGATGATGAACGTACACGAAATAGAGACATATCCTACCGTGCTTTCGGTGAATCAGGTGAGCAAGAAGATTGGGAGCAAATTCCTCGTTAACCGACTATCGTTTGATATACAAAAAGGGGAGATCGTCGGGCTGCTGGGCCCCAATGGAGCTGGCAAGACGACAACTATTCGTATGATTGTCGGGCTCATTTCTATGAGCGAAGGCGACATTCTCGTCAAGGGAAAGAGCGTGCGCCGGAATTTTACGGAAGCAGTCGCCCACATCGGCGGCATTATTGAGAACCCGGAGTTTTATGGATATATGAGCGGTTATGATAATTTGAAGCAGTATCAACGCATGGCAGAGGGGGTTACGGAGGAGCGAATTCTTGAGGTTGTAAAGCTGGTAGGACTCGAGCAGGCGCTGCATAAGAAGGTAAAGGCGTATTCCCTCGGCATGCGTCAGCGGCTGGGTATAGCGCAGGCACTGCTGCATCGCCCTTCCATTCTCATATTGGATGAACCGACCAACGGACTTGATCCGGCAGGCATTCGGGAGATGCGGGATTATTTGAAGCAGATTGCCCGTGAGGAAGGGATCGCGATTCTTGTATCCAGCCATTTGCTGTCGGAGATGGAGCTGATGTGCAGCCGGGTCGTCGTGATCCAGCAAGGCGAGCTCGTAACGGTGCGAGACTTGGATATGCCGCAAAATGAAATGGAGTACGTGAAGTTAAAGCTGCGGATCGATGATGCCGGGCGGGCCAAAGAAAGGCTTCAGCGAATGGAGGAGGTTACCATTGCCGGCTTTGCTCCGGAGCAGAGGGAAATCACGGTTGTCGTGCGCGATCGCCATATTCCTCGTATAGTACAGGCGCTGGGTGAAGAGCGGATCGGCTTGTATCGCATGGAGGAAAGCCGAGAATCGTTGGAAGATGAATTTCTCAAATGGACGGGAGGGAATTGCATTGCGTAGTTTTGGTAACCTGGTTTTGAATGAATGGTTGAAAATGTTCAAGAAGCGCAGCTTTTTTGTACCCTATGCGATCATTACGGCGTTCATCTTGTTATTTGCATATCTGACTCAGTTCATGGGCGGACTGCAAAATGTCCTGACGGCTCCTCAGTTTGCGGAGGTGGTTGTGGCGCAAAACGGGCTTGGGCAATTCCTGGTCATCCTTAGCATCATCTGTACGGCGGGTATCGTCTCTAAGGAATTTAGCGGTGGAACGATCAAGCTGCTGTTAATTCGCTCGGTCAGCCGCAGCAAAATTCTGGCTTCCAAGTATGCGATCGTCTTGTTATATTCGTTCTTGCTTACGCTGTATTCTTTATTAATAGGATTGGCTACGGGAGCAGTGATGTTCGGCTTTTCGGGTATTGCGGAGCTAAGCCATTTGCTCGCCGCTACGCTGTATCATGGGGTATATTTGACGGTCTATGTGACCGTCACGTTTATGATCGGGACACTAACCCGCTCCAGCGGAGCGACGATTGGCATCGGAATGACGCTGCTTATGCTGGAAGGGCTGATCGTTGCCCTGCTGTCCAAATATCCAATTGTGAAGTATTTGCTGTTTACGAACACGGATTTGTCGGTATATGCGAATGGGAGCCCGCCGTTCCAAGGGATGACCCTGACTTTTTCGCTCATCGTATTAGCTGTTTATCTGTTCTTGTTTCTCGGGGCTAGCTTTGTTACGTTTAAGAAACGGGATGTCGCCTAAGGGGCATGACCCCATGAGGGCATAGGGCGGAAAGGGGTACGACGCATTGTGAGTATTGAATTTGATAATAATTTGCCGATTTATTTACAGATTATGAATTATATCAAGAGAGAGATTGTGACCGGTAAGCTGAAGGCTGGGGACAAAATCCCATCTGTTCGAGAGCTTGCTGCCGAGCTGCAAATTAATCCAAACACCGTGCAGCGGACGTTCCAGGAACTGGAGCGGGAAGCGATTGTAGAGACCAGAAGAGGGTTAGGAAGATACGTGACAAGTGAGGAATCGAAAATTATGATGATCAAAAAGGAAATGGCGGGAGATTTGCTGGAACGGTTCATTCATGGCATGCAGGAACTCGGATTTACGAGCGAGGATATTGCCGCGATTGTCGCTGAAGCGGTTCATAACGACTCAAACGAATTGGACGAATCGAACGACTAATTAGCGTTAGTCGAATCATTGCTAGGAGAAGGGGAACGAATATAGTGGAAAATATACTGGACTTTGAAAGTGTATCCAAATCCTATGGTTCCAAGAAAGCTTTGCGCGATGTTTCTTTTTCCATCGGGGCCGGTAAAATCGTCGGTCTTTTGGGAACCAACGGCAGCGGCAAGAGCACGATTATGAAAATTGCTGCAGGACTTATACCGCCCAGTCGCGGAACGGCTGCGGTTATGGGCAATTCTGTGGGCCTGAAGACGAAAGCGGACGTATCGTTCATGCCGGATCAGCCGTTAACGGAATCGTGGATGAAGGTTCGTGATGCGGTTCATTTCTATCGGGATTTCTATCCGGATTTTGATGAGGAGAAGGCGCGCAAGATGCTCGATTTTATGAATTTAAATGAAAAGGAACGGATTACCTCCCTATCTAAAGGAATGAACGAGCGGCTGCATCTGACTCTAACGTTATCCAGAAACGCGAATCTGTATTTGCTGGATGAGCCGATTGGCGGAGTTGACCCGGTTGCCCGCGATAAAATTCTGGATGCGATTGTAGAGTTCTATAACGAGGATAGCAGTCTGCTCATCTCTACCCATCTCGTCCGGGATATCGAACGAATTTTTGATGAAGTCATTTTTATCCGCGATGGTGAAATCGTGATGCAGGAAGAGGTAGAGGAGCTCCGAATGAAGTACGGTAAAAGTGTGGATGACATGTTTAAAGAGGTGTATGCGTAATGTTGAGGCTGCTTAAGTACGATTGGAAGCGTAATGCTAATCTATCGCTGGGACTTCTTGCTGTACTGGTTTTTCTCCAAATCGTGATCGGGGTCGTAGGGAATACTAGGAATTGGGAGCAATCGGTCATATTTGTGCTGTCCTTCATGTTGTATGCGATGACCGGAATTATCCTGATCATTCTTGCCTCCAAGACGTACGAGAATAACATGAAAGCGTACAGCCGCAGATTGCTGCCGATTCGTCCGCTGTGGACTGCAGTATCCAGCATAGTCCTTTTTTGGTTGTTTTCCGCAGTGTTAGGGGCTATAGTCTTTATTCACTATTGGATTTATAGTCAGTTTGTCTATCCGGGTTCATGGTGGCCACATGAGTTGGCGGTTGCTGACATGCTGGACGGGTTCAAAATTATATTTATAATAGGCTGGTCGCTCACCTTCCTGATGATGAGCATTCTTCTATCGATGACGATCGGAGCCAGTGTTAGTCTACGGGGCAAAGCAGGTACCTGGGTCGGAATTCTGGCGTTCATCGTGATTCAAAATGTATTGAGCTGGGTGGAGCATTTGCTGTTCGGAGGATATGATACGATGCTGTTTCGGATAGGCAGCATAGATTATTCCAATGAGGCCGTTAATGCCGAGGTCATGTCTACCGTGCCGTTGTTGTCCATAGGACCGCTGCTCTTTGAGGGTGCGGTGATAGTCTTGATGCTGCTGGTGATCAACTATTTGATGAGCAAGAAAGTCGAAATATAGAAAGAACCTCGCGCTGCTGCCCGCTGCGCGAGGTTCTTTAGTTAGGTAAGCCGAGCCACTCGTATCTCCTGATCCTTCAAGCTTATAGAATGGGCTCTAAGCTGATTGCTTTTACTTTAAGGTCAGTGCCATACTCCAGATTGGCATCTACGGCAAACGCAGCAGGGGAGACGCTCCCTGGGATGGTGACAGTAATGATGTTGTCAGTGACGCTGTATCTGATGATCGATCCGAACGATACTTCCTCATTCCAGAGAACCGCATCCGATTCGTTGTAGGTTCTCTCCACCTTCCCTGCGGTAGTCTTCACCACGACATTAACTTGATCCTGGTCATGTATGATTTGAGAGGTTACCTGCTCCTTGATCGCCTGCAGGGGATCTTCTAGTGTAAGCTCCGATAGATCTTCTTTGTTTAATACATGGATCTCTTGTTCGTTTGTCCCTGTTCCATAGCCATTTGTTAAAATAATAATCACTTCATTCTTATCGTCATCATCAATATCAGCGATGTGAACGATGGGATAATACGTCGGGTTAGTCACATTCATCCAAGGAAACGTTTTGCTGAGCTTGCCGGCTTGAACGGTAAGACTCCCGAAAACATCCGAATTGGTGTTTTTGGGCGCAGAAATGATGATATCCTCAACTTTGACTAAATGTATAAGGTTCGGATCCTGCGCTGCAGACGAGGAAGATGCGCTGTGCTTGTTGATATTCCCGTCGGGGCTGCTGCAGGCTGCAAGCGCCAATGTTAAAGCTATGGGTAATATGCATATTTTAATATATTTTTTTAACAAAATAAGCAACTCCTTCTATTAAAACTCACTGTGTAGTATACATGATGCGGAAATGGCAAATGTATCTAAATGGTAATCTTTTGTCATTTCATATGGCTTTACAACTTTAAAAGGCCAAGCAGGATAGACTGCTTAGCCTTTTTGTATACTGTTATTACGCTAGAAGTATCAAGTCTTGCTTTTTCGGCCGAAAATAAGCTTTTGGCCAATGATGCCAATAATAAAAATGATAAGGCTGTCCCATGGTGATACGGTGAAAGCGGGCAGAAGCCAAGTCAGCACAAGGCCGACCACGGCTATGGCTACGGTAATTCCGATATAAACTCCGAGTGTCTTCGGGTTGAGCTTGGCAGAATGGTGCTGCGAATGTTCTTGCTCCTGCTCCGATCTCCGTTTAGTTCCCGGGCCGAGAAATCGGGTCACCCCTTCGATAAGAACAATCGAGAGAATAGCGATGAGAAGCAGGGAAGCCGTGCTGATTTGGGTGTATTCAAGCTCGCCGCCAAACCATTTGCTGAAAAATCCTGTGAGCATGTAAATAAAGAATACCCAAGTCAATGCGACCCAGGGAATCATCGTATAGTATTTGATTTTATCCTTCAGGCTGCGAGGTTTTCTCATCAATACATCATCTGCAAGCTGCTCGCAGTAAGCTCTTGGATCGTCACCAAAAATTTCGGAAGCCGAAATATTCTTCTCCTGGTTTTTAATAATACGACGGGCCAGATCAAGCAGAACCTCTTCACCCTTGGCTTCGGTCAACGAACTGGAGCCAGAACGAAAGTACATCACCATTTCTCCGAAATAAGCCTCATTAGCCGGGGACATCTGCCCTCTTAATTGATTCGTTTCTCTGATCATCTCATGAATGTACATGAATCTCTCCTTCCAGGCGGATTGGCTAATAATCAATCTCCCAATTATGTGTGCGAATTGCCGATTTTCTCCAGTAGTATACTTCATTTTTGATGTCGCTCGCAAGGGTCCTCGGAAGTGCGAAAGAGTGAGTCTGGAGAATCACGAGAGTGGATCAGAATAAAAATACGGCCTCCCTCCAACAATAATATCCAGGGAGAAACAAGCTTTATTCTCCCAATTCAAGCGAGCGAGGTGCACAGCCATGGGACAGTTCAATTCAGAGCTAACTCGGAAGTATTTGCTTAACAGCCACTCGAGGGGAAGTCTTGAAGAGGTTACTGCGATTGAAGCCGAGGTCGAATTCGCGGATCAAGAACTGCTGATCCATGATTCTCCATGGCTTATTGGGAACAATCAGGAGGCTGGTTCTAAGGAAGGCCAGGAGTTAACGCAGCGTTATTTTCGCCAGTATTACGATTAATTAAGGAAGCGATTGACACTCCCACTCCTCTAATGTTAAGATAAGTATAATTCATATTAAACTTATCGGATTAATATATATTACATTACAGGAATAGGGAGGCCGACGCGGATGGAACGACAAATCGTTATTCAGCATGGAGAAGAGAAAATAACCGCCAGTATTCATTATCCGGTGGAGACAGCGAAGAGACAGGGACGCTGTAAAGATCGTGTTCCGCTGATCGTCATTTGCCACGGGTTTGTAGGCAGCCGGATCGGGGTGGATCGATTGTTCGTCAAGGCAGCCCGGGAATTGGCCAGCGAAGGAAACCTTGTTGTTCGGTTTGATTATGTCGGCTGTGGAGAGAGCAGTGGAGAATACGGGCAGGAAGGCATCGATTCCATGATCGCTCAGACGCGTGCCGTCCTCGATTACGGACTGAGCTGCGGGGATATCGATCCAACGCAGGTAATCCTTATCGGGCACAGTCTGGGTGGGGCGGTTGCTCTTCTCACGGCCGTTCGTGACCGCCGCGTAAAGAAGCTCATCCTGTGGTCTGCTGTCGGCTATCCCTTTAACGACATCGTTAAGATTACCGGACGGCACGTCTATGATGAGGCGAAGGACAAGGGCATAGCCGATTATCTTGGCTACGGCTTCAGCCCAGAATTCTTCGATTCGCTCGGCAACTATCAGCCGTTCCAGGAGGCGATCAAGTTCACCGGGGATGTGCTTGTCATTCATGGAACATCGGATGACGCGATTCCGGTGGATTATGCGTTTCTGTTTCAGAAGGTGTTCTGGATGCGTCCGGAAGGCCGCTGTGACAAGGAAATTATTTTTCAAGGCGATCACACCTATTCGTCAAGCGAGCACCGTGATCAATTGCTGCTGAAGACGAGGGAATGGCTGGGCGCCCTGGAGGCTGTCCAGAGTGATTGGCAGCATTGGATGATATAGGAGCATCATATCGTGGGAATTTATAGCGCAGTGCCGCGTTTATAGGCAGCTGCGCTTTTTGAATAGGATTGAATTAAAAAGTTTTCAGCGGAGATGCCCCCTTTTATAGACGTTTTTCTTATGTATCCCTGAATCATGTCTTTTCGCCGATAGGACAAACAGCTATAATATGAGGAAAAACATGGTCTCGGAGGAAAGTAATTTGAAATGTTTAAATGGATCAAACCGATCTAAATGCATGCTGCTGTTCTTATTGCTGTCTAGTTTATTTATTATCCCTGCATGCGGCCAAGGGAAAGCCGCTATGCCTGGAAACGATAACGAGATTCAGGATGTGCCCGTGCAAATTGCGGAGGAACCGATTGTGGAAGAGCCGCCGCTCGCTTACAAGGCACCGCTTACCGGCTTGCCCACGGAAGAACCCGTTACCCGGAGACCGCTTGCGGTCATGATTAATAATGCTCCGGCAGCGAGACCGCAATCCGGGCTGGGTCAAGCGGATATGGTATATGAGGTACTCGCGGAAGGCGGAGTAACACGGCTTATCGCAATTTATCAAAGCGGGGATGAGACGACCCGAATCGGGCCTGTCCGCAGTATTCGCCCTTATATGATAGATCTTGGGGAGAGCCATCACGGCGTGCTTGTCCATGCGGGAGCAAGCAACGACGCATTTGCTATTCTGCAGCAGCAGCGCAAGGAGGATTTGGACGAGATTACGAATGCCGGAGCGTATTTTTGGCGGGATAAATCTCGGAAGGCGCCGCATAATTTGTACACCAACATAGAGAAGCTGCTGGAAGGGGCGGCCAAGCGAAAATTTGCAACCGAGGATGAGGACGTTCCCACATATCCGTTCCGGGATGAGGAAGATCCGGGCGAAGGAACTCCTGTTCAACAGGTAGAGGTCAAATTTCAATTGAACAATTATCGGGTAACGTATGAATATGATTCTGAAGCGAAATTGTATAAGCGTTCCATTAACGATGCACCGCATAATGATCTCGACACAGGCAGCCAATTAACGGCCGCAAATGTTGTAATTATGGGGGCGGATCATAAGGTTCTGGATGAAATCGGCCGTTTGAGCGTAAATCTGGAAATGGGCGGAGAAGCAGTTGTTTTTCAAAGAGGCCAAATGATTCGCGGCCAATGGATACGCAAGTCCGGTGACATCATTCGCTTTGTCAAGGACAATGTAGAGATACCGTTTTACCCTGGGATTACATATGTTAACGTTGTGCCAAATGAACCTGGCTTTGACAGTCGTTTTACAGTTGAATAGGTCGAATAATAGGGAAGTATTTCATCTATATGCAATATAAGGGATAAGAATGGCGAGCAAAGGGTAATTATAGAGAGAACACGTGAAATGTTTGTAACAAAAGTGTTCATGTTGTCGCTAATTGTGTTAAGATATTCAGGGTTATGTCATCCGAGTGTATCAGAAACACACTTAGAGAAAAGGGGATAAGAGATGCGAGCGAAAAAGAAGGATATCTTTTTCCAAACATTAGAGAATATGGCGGATACGATCGTGCATTCGGCGGATTATTTCGCCCAGCAGGTATCGGAATTTAAGGATGTAGAGCAATTCGCTAAGCAAATGAAGGAATTTGAGTCGAAATGTGACGGTTTCACGCACACCATTATTGTCGAGCTGAACAAGACGTTTATTACACCGATTGAACGTGATGACATCATGAACCTGACGACAACGCTCGATGACGTAATGGATGGTCTGGAGGCGACGACCTCACGTTTCTTTATGTATCATTTGAGTGAGCCGGACGAGCATATTGTTCAGTTCGCTGAAATTTTACGTACTTCTGCTTATGAAATTCAAAAAGCGGTTCATTTGCTGTCCCAGAAGAAGCTGCTTGCGATTCGGGAGCACACCATTCGCCTGAACGATTTGGAGAATCAAGGGGACGAGCTGCTGCGTATTTGCATTAAAGAGCTGTTCGCGAAAGTAACCGATCCAATCGTTCTAATTAAGAAGAAGGAAATTTATGAACGTCTCGAAACGACGACAGATGCGTGCGAGCACGTTGCCAATATGCTGGAATCCATTATCATGCGCAATTCATAATCATAACTTCGCTTCATCATTCAATATTTCGGGAGGTTGGAATTGCGCGGATGATATAAATATACAACGATCTGTGCAATAAATGAGACTATGGATACGAGTTTAATCATCATACTGATTGTCATCTTTCTAGCGCTCGCCTTTGACTTCATCAATGGTTTCCATGATACCGCCAATGCGATAGCGACCTCAGTATCAACGCGTGCGTTAAAGCCGCGGACAGCAATTATGCTCGCCGCCGTGATGAACTTTGTCGGAGCCATGATGTTTACTGGCGTAGCGAAGACGATTGGCGGTAGTGTAGCCGACCCAGCGAAGCTGGATAACGGTCTGCAGATCCTGATTGCCACATTGCTTGCGGCGATTATATGGAATTTGGTTACCTGGTGGTTCGGTATCCCTTCCTCATCCTCGCATGCCTTGATCGGTGCTCTGGCTGGTGCGGTGTTTGTTGGCGCCGGCTCCGAGAACCTGAACTGGAGCGGGTTTACGACAATCATTCAAGGACTTATTTTTTCTCCATTGATTGCCTTTGCTATCGGTTATGTCGTGATGATTGTTCTGAAATGGATTTTTGCTAAGCGTAGTCCTCATACGGTTAACAAAGGGTTCCGTTCCATGCAAATCGTAACGGCAGCGATTCAAGCCTTCACTCACGGTACGAACGACGCCCAGAAGGCGATGGGGATCATCACCTTTGCTCTTGTAACGGCCAAGTATCAGGATAATATGGACGTGCCACTATGGGTTAAGATCGCCGCAGCAACTGCGATGGCACTGGGAACATCGATCGGCGGCTGGAAGATCATCAAGACGATGGGGACGAAAATATTCAAGATCGAGCCGATTAACGGTTTTGCGGCTGACATTTCGGCGGCTTCCGTTATTTTTGGGGCAACACTGTTCCACTTGCCGGTGAGTACGACGCATGCTATTACATCCGCAATACTGGGTGTAGGCTCTGCGAAGCGCTTCTCGGCTGTGAAGTGGGGGGTCGCCGGACGGATTGTGGTCGCTTGGGTCATTACGATTCCGATTGTGGCCATCCTTGCCGGATTAATTTACGTTATTTTGTTTTGAAAATTATGAAGAAAGCCAATCACTTAGGGTTAATACCAAGGGTTGGCTTTTTTGAATAGGCATGAGCGGTATGCTGAAATCCATGAAATGGGTAAGGAGGATGGAAATGCTGCGTATTTTGGGTATCACGCAGGATCACAAGGTCAAGACCGATCTATCGCTGGAGGATATTCATCTTGGACGGTATGTATGGTGCTGGATCGATTTTAGTGAGCCGACGACGGAGGAATCAGGGCTGCTCTCCTCTTTTTTCGGATTCCATCCTCTTGCCATTGAGGATTGTCTTCACGTGCTGCAGCGGCCGAAGCTGGATTATTATGAGGAATATCAATTTCTTGTGCTGCATGCGATGAACCCGGATACTTTAAGCACGGTCGAGGTGGATTTGTTTATCGGCAGCAACTATCTCGTCTCATACCATAAGAAATCGTTAGTCGAAGTAGATCAAGCTTGGGACAAGATGCAGAGCCGTACGCATGATCGCAAAATCTGGTCGCAAGGCCCCTATGCTGCTGCATATATGATAATTGACAGTTTAGTGGATAATTATTTTCCTTGCGTGTATTCGATCGAGGATGATTTGGACGAATTGGAGAAGAAAGGGAGCCGGGAGTCCGTCGAGCTGCTGATGAATCAAGTATTTATGCTGCGGAGCCGCTTGCTGAAGCTGCGGCGTACGATTGTACCTATGCGCGATTTGATGTATCGCGTCTTAAACTCCCAGCATATTCAGGGGGAGAAGGAGCCGCGGGTGCATTTCTCGGACATTTATGATCATCTGCTGAAGCTGTCGGAGATGATCGACAGCAACCGGGAAATGACGGCGGATTTACGAGATTCTTATATTTCGCTGAATTCCAATCGAATGAACGGGATTATGAAGACGCTGACGGTCATTACGACCGTGTTTATGCCGCTTACTTTGATTGCGGGAATTTACGGGATGAATTTTGTAAATATGCCCGAGTTGGAATGGAAGTATGGGTATTTTTTTGTTCTCGGAATTATGGCAGCTTTAGGGATATGGATGATTCTTGCATTTATGAAACGCGGCTGGTTTAAGTAAGGCAATATTGGCATTGTTGGCATTCGGCAAACGCCGCCGCTTAACTAGCGACGGCGTTTACTCGATTTGCTGCTCCCCCGGGTTGGCGTTTTTCGGCGCGCTTTTCCCTTGCGGCTGCTATTACCGCTGCCTCCCTTGCCCCGGCGCCGTCGGGGTGGTTTGTATTCGTCCAGCCTGCCTCCTGCCCCCTGGAGCTTCGAACCTTTGCCTCCGGGGAGGAGTGCCGTGACCAATTTGGCCATCGGAGCAAACTGCTGGAAGGTTTGCATGACCTTTTGCACTTTACCCATTGTGGCTAAAATACCTTCGATTCCTCCAAGCTTGTCGACGATTCCTTTGAGCTCGCCAAGATTCGGAAGGGAGAAGCCTCCCGCCTGCTTGGCGGCTCCGCCTGCGGCAGCCGCCGGGAGAGAGCTGCTCTCGCTCGCTACGGGCTGCGGTGAATAAGGAACAAGCGCGGAAGCTTCCGCTTTATGTGGAAGCGGCGTATCATACGGATTGACCCCAGGATAATAATTCGTATAAGAGGAGGAAGAGGGCGTTATGCTTCTTCGATTTGGGGAGTAGTAATGTGGCATAGTATCACTGTCCTTTTTAAAGATTTGGATGGAGATAGGCGTTTGTATTACTATACTGTATGTGCCGCGTGGATCAGGTGTATAGACGAATGTCCCGGGTATTATAGGCTTTTGCGTATTTTGGGCGTTATTTCTGTGATGCGTGAAACCGTTAACGCTTGAAAAGGAGGCTATTGCTCAGGTACAATGAAGGTGTGTTTATAGTAACGGTAGGGGATGATTAATCAGTGCAACTTAAGAAGTTGAATGATAAAACGATCGACCAATTATTTGAAGCTATTCTTACTTTGAAGGATATCGAGGAATGCTACGTCTTTTTCGATGATTTATGTACCATTAACGAAATACAATCATTGTCTCAGCGTTTGGAAGTAGCGCGCATGCTGGGTAAAGGCAATACGTACAATCAAATCGAAGCGGAGACCGGTGCCAGTACGGCAACGATTTCTCGCGTCAAGCGCTGCCTGAATTACGGAAATGACGGATACAAGATGACGCTGGATCGTCTGGGACGCTAAGTATGAAGCCAAGCTTGGATATGCTGCATGGGCGGATCGGGACTCGGGAGCAGGATCAGGTTCTGAGCAAGGACATGAGCCAGTACCGAAACCAGACCCAGACCTCATTATTCGGACAGAAGCGAGGTGCCGTCTTGAATTTTGCATTAGCTGATCAAACGTTTATGCTGGATGGCTCGGTTCGGCCTGGAGTGCTGGTCATCAGCCACGGTTCTCCAGACGGCCACTGGGTTAAGCTTGTAGATGATGCGGTAGCAGCAGTCAAAGCAGAATTACCGGAGGGGCTTCCAGTGGAAGCCTCTTTCCTTGAAATCGTGGAAGGCCGCCTCATTCAGGATGGAATTGATCGGTTAGAGCTGTCAGGTGTTACCGATATCATCGTCATTCCTCTGTTCATGTCCTCAGGAAGCACACATGTGGACGAGATCGCTTATGCGCTAGGGGTAAAGGACACGCCGGAGAAGGAGACAGACTTGGAACATTTTCGCCTCTCTGCACGCGTGTTATTTGGCGAGCCTGTCGACGACCACCCCCTAGTTGCCCAAATGATCTGGGATAAAGTCAAGCCGTTATCCCGGGAACCAGAACGGGAAGCACTGCTGCTGATCGGTCACGGCAGCAGGCATGAGGGCTTCCGTCAGCGCTGGGAGCGTGGGATCTCCTCGCTGGCTGGACGGGTCAAGGAGATTGGCGGCGTAGCCGGAACAGATTTCGCGCTGTTAAATCCCGATAGCGTGCATAGGAAAGTGAACTATTGGCAAGAACGGGGATATGAGGTGTTGATCGCCCCATTATTTTTAAGCGCAGGTTATTTCACAAAGAAAGAAATCCCCTCCAGGCTGGAGGGATTGAAATATCGCTACTCTGGAGAAGCACTGCTTCCTCATTCGTTATTGCCTCACTGGATGTTGGATCAAATTTTGCATATAATGAGGTCATTGAAATTATGATAAACGGGTGGCGTTCATATCATGAAAAGAGCTAGGTTGATTTATAATCCATCCTCCGGACGGGAGGAGATGCGGCGCTTGCTTCCTGATGTGCTGGATCGCTTGGATCTTGCCGGTATTGAGACGTCTTGCCATGCGACGACCGGTGAGGGCGATGCAACGCGTGAAGCGGCGGAAGCGGTACGGCGCGGTTACGATGTAATTATTGCGGCTGGCGGTGACGGTACGCTGAATGAAGTTGTAAACGGCATGGCAGGACTTGAGAATTTGCCGCCGCTTGGCATTTTTCCGATGGGAACGACGAACGACTTTGCCCGCGCGATGGGGATTCCCAAACGCTGGGAGGATTATTGCGACTTGGTGATCGAGAACAAGACGCGGCCGATTGATATCGGCAAGGTGAATGGTCGCTACTTTATCAATATAGCGGGTGGCGGCTCGCTCACAGAATTGACGTATGAAGTGCCCAGCAAGCTTAAGACGATGATCGGGCAGCTTGCCTACTATATGAAAGGCATCGAGAAGGTGGCCAGTCTGTCACCGACCGAGCTGCTTATTCGCGCTGATGGGCATGGCGTGCTGGAAGGCGAGTTCATGCTGTTTCTTATCGCGAATAGCAATTCCGTCGGCGGTTTCGAGAAACTGGCGCCGGATGCCCGAATTGATGACGGCCTGCTGGATGTAATCGCGGTACGCAAATGCAACCTGGCCGAATTCATCCGCCTGCTAACCATGGCGCTGCGCGGTGATCATTTCAGTGATCCGCGCGTCGTCTACTTCAAGACGAAGCGGATGGAGGTGACCTCACCAGGTCTGGTTCAACTGAACCTGGACGGTGAGTTAGGCGGAGAGCTTCCCGGCGTGTTCGAGATTTTGCCGTCGCATTTGCGGATTTTTGCTTAGGTGTGTAGGTTAGCTTGTGTGAATAGGTATGGACGTAGAGGTACCGGCCTGGATCTGCACCTGTGCGTACAGGAGAGGGTCAGTGTGCACGATGCAGCAAGCGTAAATACCTGACTGTCGGCTGCTGCAAATGATGAAATGCCATTTCCACTGTAAAGGATTAGTGATTTTGGCGAATCTGTTGGCAGGAGCTGTGGTGTATGAGGTTGAAAAGCCATTAAGGTGAATGCGAACGCGAGTAAATGTGGAAAAATGCTAAAAAGCTGAAGGAAACGATGCTATGGATGCTTTGCTATGGCCTTTGTGTCCTTCGGTTGGCGAAGACAGCGGTGTGAGCTAATTTGGTGATAAGTCGATAGTTTGACGGATATAGAGGGGCTGTTTCCGAAGCATGCAGGATAGGATGCCAGGGAACAGCCCCGGCTTCATGAAGGTGGCTGAAGGCTGTGGTCGACCGATCGCTGTTATGCAGCATTTGGGAGAAGCTGCATCGTCGATGAAATCAGGCGAGAACGGTCAGCAGGTTTGCTTAATTCAGAGGAACAACCTTATAAGAAAGAAGTGAAGTACCAGCAATGAAGAAGCATCGAAGTAAAGGGACAATAGGCAGGAAGGGATCGGCTGGAAGCGCAAGTGGGCAAGCGGGGCGTGAGGAAAGCGGCAGCTCTAGTAAAGGGAGCAGACTTGGTAATGCGGGTAAATCTGGCGGCATTGGAAAACAACAGGCTCGAGAGATTGCCGGGTTGCCCGTCAGTAAAAACGATGAAGTCGTCATTGACATCATCGGCATGAATCATGACGGCGAGGGCGTGGGCCGGGCAGACGGCTACACGCTGTTTGTGCCTGGAGCGCTTCCGGGCGAGAAGGCGCTGGTGAAGGTGCTGAAGACGAAGAAGCAGTATGGCTATGCCAAGCTGCTTGAGCTTCGTGAAGCGAGCAGGGATCGCGTGGCTGCGCCGTGCAGCATCTACGACAAGTGCGGCGGCTGCCAACTGCAGCACTTGAGCTACGCGGGCCAGCTGGCCTGGAAGCGCCAGCACGTGGTCGATGCGCTGGAGCGCATCGGGAAGCTGCGCGTGGCAGCGGAGGGTGAGGCTGGCAAGGTGCTGGGCAGCGACGTGGCGAGCGGGGACGGCGGGACGCTGGGAGCAGCGCGTGGCGGCGAGGGCGTCGTTGTTCTGCCGACGCTGGGCATGACTGAGCCTTGGCGCTACCGTAACAAGGCTCAGGTGCCCGTCGGCGTTACCGACGGCGCCCTAGTCGGCGGCTTCTACGCCCGCGGCAGCCACCGCATCGTCGACATGGAGACCTGCCTGATCCAGCATGAGCATAACGACGATGTCGTCGTCCGCGTGAAGGCCATCGGGCGCGAGCTCGGCATCCCCGCCTACAACGAAGAGACGGGGCGAGGCCTCTTGCGTCATGTCGTCGTGAAGAAGGCTTTTCGCACCGGAGAAATGATGCTCGTCCTCGTTACCAACGGGAAAGACATTCCGCATGTCGAGGCCTGGATCAGCCTGATCCGGGAACAGCTCCCGCAGGTGGTCAGCATTTGCCAGAACATTAACACGAAGCAGACCAACGTCATCTTTGGCGACGAAACCCGCGTCCTCTGGGGACGCGACGTCATTTATGACTATATCGGTGACGTGCAGTTTGCGATCTCGGCGCGCTCTTTTTACCAAGTGAACCCGGTGCAAACTGAAGTGTTGTACAGCAAGACGGTGGAATATGCGGGGCTGACCGGAAGAGAGACCGTCATCGACGCCTATTGCGGCATCGGGACGATTTCCTTGTTCCTGGCGCAGCACTCTGAACGCGTATATGGGGTAGAAATCGTCAAGGAAGCGATCGATGATGCCCGCAGCAATGCCGAGTTGAACGGGATGAAGCATGTGACTTTTGAGGTGGGAGCTTCGGAGGATGTTATTCCACGCTGGAAGGAGCAAGGCATCAAAGCCGATGTGATCGTCGTCGACCCTCCGCGCAAAGGCTGCGATCCCCGCTTGCTAGAAACGATTTTAGAGATGAAGCCGGAGCGGGTGGTGTATGTAAGTTGTAACCCGTCCACGCTTGCCAGGGACTTGCGGATTCTGGAGGACGGTGGGTATCGGACAGTGGAGGTACAGCCGGTGGATATGTTTCCGCATACGAGTCATGTGGAGTGCTGTGTGTTGCTTATTAAGAAGTAATATCTCTGAGCCACATTGACCTATATTAAAAGCCCAATCCTTTGTGAGAGGGCTTTTGTTTTGCAATATGATATTTTAAAAACACTGCTACTTCAATCAAGTACCTGTTTTTAGTTCTGATTTTGCTATTTTTCTGGATGATATTAGGTTTGCATAGTGAGATATCAATGTTTTAATTTTTGAAATGAAAAGTATGGAGCGTTGCAATTGCTATAGAGATTACTGAGCAACAAGGTGAACTAGCCCGTATACCCCTGATTGTAGAAAAACTTTAATTCACATTGCAGATTCTAATATAAATAAAATGGCTACCAATTTTGATCAAAATAGGTTCAGTAACAGAAGTCTGTACTTGAGAAAATAAATCAAAAATTCAAAATGAAAGATTATATAAGATCAAGTGAAAACTGGGGCTAAATAGGATGTGGAACCTGCAATTTTTTAGACCATGGGGCAAATCTAGATCACGATGAAGGACGTGTTCAAGGGCGTACTGGAGGCCTGACACCCAATTTGACTATGCCACCATGATCATAATAAAGAAAACCAAAAACAGTTGAAACCGACTATGGTAAGAAAAATCGTGCACACCGAGCACTACGATCAGGAGATCAAATTCCCACAAGATCGGCTGGTCGAATTCGAACCTGTCGTCGGTTGAAATTGAAAGATTAATTTGTAGAATTTTGCAGGACTTTGTACCGGGTCTATAGAAGTAATTCTAGCATCATGGGTGTTTCATCATTCTAAATAAATAATTGACTAAACTTAGCAGGTAAAAAATGTAAGCAAAGCAGTACAGTTCAAAGAAATAAATAAAACTAAGTGAGGGAAATATGGGGAAAATCCAAAAAAATATTAATCGAAATAACTTTAATGAAAAGACAAATTTTAATGGACCAACACAAATTGCTGCAGGAGATATAATTAACAACATACCAAACATTTATCATCAAGAGACACATCAAGAGGCAAAATATTCGCCTGAACCAACATGGCGAAGCCCATTTACTATGGCTGTTTTATCGTGGATTAGCTTTGCCATTGCAATTGGAGGGTTGCTTCCTATTGGTAGTAAAATAGTAAAAAGTGGTCTCAATGTTTTTAATGGAACTCTGAAGGCATCAGTAGGTTTTGAAATCCAGATTTATTTAATAATATTTGTAATACTAATTATCTTACTTGTGGTTTTTCTTAGTCTTAGGAGAATTGCCAAAAGTCAAACTAGGTACCCTCTGCTTTTTAATTTTGCAATCAGTGGTTATGGTAAAAGATTGATATTAGAGAAAATACATATTGATAAATGTCCTCAATGTGGGGGAAAGATGAAATATTATAGTAAACCAGTGGAATGGAGAGAGGTACAGTACAGTGATGGTAGAAGAAAGCGTGAAACTACAAAAAGGGTTCCTGCATTAGAGTGTAAGCGAAATTCAGAGCATTGGTATAGAGTTGACCCTGCCGAAGATATGTTATTATAGTTTTTCGTTAAGTGAATCAATTTCATAATGCATTGGTTTGAAAATTACAGACGACTCCAATGTCATCGTATTGCATTTTTATTTTTATGCTGTTTTCATGTCTTGTTGCTTGCTGACACGATCTACGATGAACTTCGTGCTGTTGTAGACTAAGGTGACGAGGTCTCCGCTTTGGCTCAAGGTAGACTTGGGCCTGAAGGGGAGGAGGAATCGTATATCTTGTTCATACTGATCACTCATCACATGTGGAATGCCTAATATTGATGGAATGGGGGAGCGAGCCTAAATAGGCTACGCTCCTTGTTATATGAAATGTATAATGGACTTAATATAAGACATTTAAAATAACAGCTGAGAAAGGATGGAGCAAACTTAGAGGAAAAAGCACCTTGTCCTTCACTCCGGTAACACTAACGGAGTTGATTACTAATAACAAGGAATTCAGGAGTGTATCAACACTACTAGGATCAGAATAAAGGAATACAGTAGATTAGCAAACAAATCACTTAAAGTGCTGGATTAGAAGTTAAGTATAGTGATAATCAAAGGTGAGGGTTATGTTATGCCAAAAAATGATAATATGCTAACAATTCTATGGATGTTGAATTCGGGAGAGAAATTGACTGCAAAGCAAATATCGGAAAAGTTAGAGATAAATATAAGAACAGTTTATCGGTATATTGATGCACTATGTACCAGTGGCGTCCCTATCATATCCGACACAGGGCACAATGGCGGGTATAGCTTGCTGCACAATTTTATCAAATCTCCTCTGCTATTTAGTATTGATGAAAAAAAGACGCTGCTTCATGCTGCCCTATTTGCAAAAGAAGCCGGATATCCTTTGAGTGAGGCATTAGAGAATGCAACATCCAAGTTGAAAATGTATTCGAATCAGGAACAGGAAAGTATACTAAGCCATCATTTAGCCGGATTTGAAGTAATAAACCGCAGGGGATACCCCGCTGTTCAGCCGGTATTGCAGGAATTGGAGCACGCTGTAGCAAATGAATGGTCTGTAGAAATTTCTTATCGTAACAGTCATGAAGAGCAGCCCTCAAATAGGGTAATAGACCCCTATGGCGTGGTTAATTGGAACAATAAGTGGTACACAATTGCATTTTGCAACCTGCGGAATGAGATCCGCAGCTTTCGGGTAGAACGAATTCTGAACATCACACGCACGCCATTCTCATTTAGGCGTCCCAATGATTTTTCAGCGCGTACTTTTTTTATGAAAAATCTGTTACCAGATGTAGTAGGTAAATCCGGATTAATTTCTTTAATTATTGGTGGCAGGGCAGAGGCGTTGGATGATTTATGCATACATTGGTTTTTGGAGCATCATTTGCAGGAGCGGACATCAACGCAAGCAATTTTTTTACTTGAGGAAGAATCACTGTATACACATGTTCCGTATATAATTCTTCCCTATGGGAAATCCATTCAAGTTATAGAGCCACAGAATCTAAAGAATAAACTTGTGGCGGTTGCTTCAGAGTTAATGGAATATTATCAAGTTTAACAACTTCACTGACAGCAGTTGTCAGTGAAGTTGTTTTATTATGATGATAACCACTCATTAAAGATGAATGGTTGCTGTTACCTAATAAACTTTATGAGGAGCACTTAGAAATGAATAATACAGTATATCTTTATGTGTTTGATACCATGTCCGATTGGGAAATAGGTTATTTAGCCGCCGAACTGAACTCTGGAAGACACTTCAGACAGGGGCTGGCTCCAGCAAAAATAGTCACCGTTGGGATAGAAAAGACTCCAGTAACTACAATGGGCGGATTGAAAATAATGCCTGACATTAAAGTGGATGAGTGCAGCATTAAAAGCGTAGATGCACTGATTTTACCTGGTGGAAATACATGGACAGAAGCTATTCACGTGCCCATATTAAAAATTGCCGAGATGTGTTTAAAGGAAGGGATAGTAGTTGGAGCAATTTGCGGTGCTACCTTAGGACTTGCTCAAGCAGGATTGTTAGATTCACG
This sequence comes from Paenibacillus lentus, assembly GCF_042714055.1. Lineage (GTDB taxonomy): Bacteria > Bacillota > Bacilli > Paenibacillales > Paenibacillaceae > Fontibacillus > Fontibacillus lentus_A. Next base: position 24,527 of record NZ_JBHGVC010000011.1, on the reverse strand, counting down.
TTGGCACACAAGCAATGATTTGGCCTACCTTAAAATGATTTGCCATTCTTACACGGGCGAAGAATATTACAAAGTGGAATCTGCTGTTACCGATGGGAAATTGATCACCGCATCCGGAGTAGCTCCATTAGAATTTTCTGTTCATGTTTTAAAAGCGCTAGATGTATTTTCTCCAAAAACATTAGACGCTTGGTATCGTCTTAATAAAACTCATGAACCTAAATATTTCTACGAGTTAATGAATTCAATCCAATGACAGTATAGGGATATAAGGCATGTGGAGTGCCTAGTGTTCAGGAAAAGAAACAAGAAAAATGCAACCGCCGTTATCGTGGTAAAGGAAAAAAATCACTGTTTGCAAGGATCGCATTCTGTGCTGATTGTGGAAGTGGTATGAATTATATTAAGGCTACAGGTGGTTATGTTTGTGGTTCGAAGCATCGTGCTGGAGGCAAAGAATGCACTCGATACTTTGTTAAGCATACTGAGTTGAAGGCTGCTGTAATGAATGATCTACGTAAAATTGCAGGCAGTTCGGTTAATTCAAATTCTTTGATTCAACAAGCAATGAGAATGCTGGATACGGAGTTCGAACAAGTAAACTCTGATATCGTTGAAGTCAATAAAGAGCTAAATCCAATTAAGAAGACCCGAATGGAACTTGTTGATAAGTTGATGCAACATGCTATGGATGATGAGACATTCAAAATGTACAATGAGGGTCTGCGCGATAAACAACAAGGCTGGAAAAGGAAGCTGCTGAACTGGAACAGAAGCTGTCTCAAGAGCGGGAAGACAAAGAGGCTATCCATGCGTTTCAATTGGAAGTTCAGCGCTTTACTCGGTTGGATATCTCGGATGAAGATATTTTGCGTAATATACTTCAAAAATTATTTGCAGAAGCTAGAGTATTCGAAGGTGGAAAAATTGAAATCGTCTATAACTTCAAAAGACCGATGTCGGCGGGGGCTTAATTGCCCCCTAACAATTTATCAATAATAGGTATACGAGTCATGTGGAGTGCTGTGCGTCGCTTATTAGGAAATAGTATATCGGAGCCACATTTACCTGCAAGTTGAAGCCCAACCTCAAACGGTCTGGGCTTTTGTTCATATTCCTAACAAATAGGAACAGTATGTAATGGCTTCCTGAAATTGAATGTAGGAGTATGGATGCCACCTTTCAAAAATAATGAAATGAATTTTAACGTACAGCATACAATTGGATCATATACGGTAAGTTTGTATAAATAACGATCCCGGGAGGAAGGTATGAAGAAAAGATTGCTACAAACCCTGTTCATATCTATGTTAGCGGCTTCATTGCCTGTAGTAAGCGTAAATGGGGTACAAGCGAAAGAAGTCACTAAGCCTAAAGAGTATAGGAATGTTGGTTATGTATTTCAGAGAGGAAGTGATATTTCAAAGATTGACGTAACCCAAATTACCCACTTAAATTATTCTTTCGGACTTATTTATAATGAGGAATACAAAGATGTTAAAAATACGGAGACAGGCGAATTGTTTGGACCCGAACTTAATCCGGATGTAGCAACACCACAGTATTTTAGACCAGAACAACTACACACCATTTACTTACCACCAAAAGTTGCATCAGATTTATCCAGATTGGATGAATTAAAGGCAAAAAATCCAGATTTAAAGGTGCTTTTGTCTATAGGTGGTTATGATGCTAGAGGTTTTTCAGATGCAGCAGCAACGGAAGAAGCAAGAAAGACCTTTGCTAAATCAACTAAAGATGTGATCGCCATGTATGATTTAGATGGAATCGACTTGGACTGGGAGTACCCTGTAAATGGGGGATGGGGTTCCATTAAGGCAAGAAAAGAAGATAAGCATAACTTTACGTTATTATTACAGGAAGTAAGAAAGGCTATTGGTAATGATAAGCTTCTGACGATTGCCGGATCAGCAAATACATTGTTTACAGGAACAGAAGCTGATGGAGAAGATGGTACATGGACAGAGTTTGATAAAATTATACCTATTCTGGACTTTATCAATATTATGACTTATGACTTCCAGTATGATTCGAATTATTTTGGATCAGCTCTTTACCCATCCAAGAAATGGCCAGCAAAAAATGCGAATGAAGGTTATTGGGTAGATAAGGCTGTAAAGAATTATCTTAAAAATGGATGCCCCCCAGAGAAAATTAATTTAGGATTAGCATTTGCAGCACCAACGCCACAGATTGTTAGATCGGATGAGCATTATCCTATTATTAAAGAAAGATTACAAAAAGCTGGTTTTTATGATTCACAGGATCCTGTATTAAAACGTGTAAAAGATTTATTAGAGAATAAAAATGGATTTACTAAAGAATGGGATGAAGACGCAAAAGTAATGTATATAGCAACTGTATTTGATAACAAAAAGCAATTTGTTATGAGCTATATTGAACCAAAAGGATTAACAGAGAAATTAAATTACGTCAAAGATCTAGGCTTAGGTGGCACCATGTTTTGGGAGTTTGGAAGTGACTATGACAACTCTATTGTTACACAAATTGCGGATGAGTTATCTATTAATAAATAATAAGTGATTATCATTCCATAATACTCCGACCCATAGGTATACATTCAAAAGATAGCACTAAAAGGCCACAAAGGACATCATGTCCTTTGTGGCCTAAACTTGATAACTCTAAGATTACTCATAATTCACGAAATGTTTATTACCATCGACTTGCATCGATTTAAACCTTTTGGCAAACCATTCAATGTCAAACACATGGTATAAGACATCTTCATATTCAAAGAACGTTTGGATGAAATCTGGCCAAAGCTCCTGTTTAACACGTTCCTGCTGTCCAAGAGCTATACTCTGGAACATGACGGCGCATTTCTTCATTAAGAGACTATAGATATACAGGTGACGCCAATTTGTCCGAACGGCCGGGTCATGGTGATTCAAATTCTTTGTAATTACAGGAATAAAGGTGTCAATATAAGCAGGAATTTCCTCAAAACGCTGTGCTGCCGCCTCATCAACTCTAGGAACTTCCATCTGGACATAGACCGGATCGAATTTACTTGATAAGCTAGCAATAAATGCTTCCACAGCCACACCGTACCCTGGATACGCTTCTTCAAAATAGCGATTTGAAATTTCCTCGAATTCAAGCCTGTCGTTCCATAATGTTCGAGCATAGACGGTCATTCCCAGCCCTGTAGGGAAAAACACCCTCTGGGACTGGCAAGAGTTAACACCTGTCAGCCCGAGCTTTCCGAACTCACGAATATCCTGATGCAAAACTTTGGCCAAATGATAGCCAGCAAGATCTTTCTCCCATCCGGTTGTCATGAAGTGATACGTATAGACGAAGGAATCTCCGGAGAAAATATTTTTCCATGCCTGATAGTAAGCAACATTCTGTTCAACTCCATGTGCCTCGATGATGTTATTGAGACGGAACTCGGATAGCGGAGGCAACTCTTTAGTTACTTTAAACGGCTTTGTATAATCTAGCGAAACCGGAGCAAAGAGCAGAATGAAACGTTCGGGATTGCCGATTCTTTCGTGAACCGGCGGCCACAATAACTCGTAAAACATGAGAAACACGATTTTAACCGGATTGTTGCGCTTGGTCAAAATTTCGTCTAATTCATTCAACATCATTACATACCAATCGGAAGGCTGGTATTTCGCGCAGTTATCGCATTCGCAGTAATTGTTCAGATCGTCCCCCAGCCAGAAGTGCAGTAAATCAATCTCAGGGTTTTCGGCCGAATAATCCGCAACGAATTGTACAATTTGCGACCGCGCTTCTGGGTTGGAGTAGCAAGCGTTCGTATTGACAGGAATGTTCCGCCATACCTGTCTTTTCCCTTGAACCATGGCCAGATATTGCATCGTTTCATCCGGAAGATTGAGTTCTACACTGTCCCAGCCAAGTCCATTAATCGCGAACGGCTCGCATGTCCATCCATGCCCCATCGCCTGATAGATTAAGTCCCGTTTCTTGATCTCGACCGTCAACTCTTGCATATATTGTGTAGCAGTCGGCAGATCGATCGGTTCCGCTTCTTTATATGGATTCATCTTATGTGAGTACCAGCGTTCAAAAAAAGTAAAGCCATCCTTCAACTGCGTATGATAGCTATTCAAACCAACCTTGGGAAGCCAATCAATGAGATCGAGCAAATTACCAATACTGCTTGCTCCTTCTAAGCTGATCGATCGATACCTATAACTTGGTCGTTCTTTAATTGAGCAATCCATCGGGGCAGCAGCAATCGGAATCTTCTCCCCGTTCGATGTGGGATGAAGGAAGCGGCAGCCGCATTCGGTTAAATAGCGATAAACCGAGAACAATACGCTGCGTGGATGGGGGCCGCTGATCTTTCCCTTGGATTCCTGAATATCGATATAAACCTCGTCATCCAGCGGATGATTAATACTTGAGTCTAGACCCAGAGTATCATATTCTCCGATAAGAATGCCGTCGCCTCTTGATGATAATGTTGCCGCATTCCCCATGGCATTCAAGTACCGTACTAATTCTTCCGCTGCAAAACGAATGGTTTCATGACTTGTCATTGGTGTTACAGTTATTTTTCTCATACCTCTCCTCCTGAAAATAAGCAGTTAACCTTTAATAGCCCCTGCAGTTAAACCTTTAATAATATGTTTTTGCAGAAAAATATAAACGATTAATACGGGAATTACTACGAGTGTAATCGATGCAGCCATCAACCCATAATCTGTGCCGTACATAGAGCTGATCTCATTCAGCAATCGATTTATCGTCCACGTTTGCTTCTGACGCAATATAAACAATTGGGTAAATAAATCATTGTATGACCATAGAAAAGAGAAAATCGCAACCGTAGCAAATGCAGATCTGCTTAATGGAAATATGATTTTGAAGCAAATCTGGAATACATTACAGCCATCGATGAAAGCAGCTTCCTCTAAATCCCTTGGTATCCCCCACATATAAGCGATTAACACAACCATTGCGAATGCCAGACTGCCTGCAGTTACTGGCAAGATCAAACCGACTAAAGTGTTAATCAGATTTAATTTGAGCAATAAAGAAAAGACGGGAATAATCGTAGAATACACGCTGATCATTAAACAGCCGTAGACGATAGATATTAAGATTGAATGGCCTCTAAAGATATAACGTGTCAATCCGAACGCTGCAAGTCCAGCCAGGAAGACCGTCAATGCAGCTACAGATGTAGAAACGATAAAACTGTTCGCATAGGCACGCCAAATATCGATCTTGATAAACGCATTGAAATAGTTCTCCAATGTAGGGCTTGTTGGGAAACGAAATGATTCGGTTAGAATATATTGACGTGTCCGGAACGAATTCATGACGACCCATGCGAACGGAAACACGTTTGTGATCGCCCACAAGACCAGGATGCCATGCGTTAACAGTTGTAAAACAGAAAATTTGGGCTTCCGTGTTTTTTGTATTGTTAATTCATGAATACCCACAATCTAACCCCTTTCCTTTCAACCCGTAGAAAGCCATTTTAAAGAGAAGAATTTAGTAGTCTTTCGGCTTAAATACTTTGTTGGTCAACTGGGATAATAAAATTCCCAGTATAACGATAAATACTGCAATAGTCGCGCCATAATCGACATTTCGGTTTATGAACGTCATTTGATACATGTAGGTACCTGTCAGATAAGTTGAACCTCCAGGCTGACCGTTCGGGAGCAATATCCAAGCCATATCAAACACTCTTAACGCACCTGTAATCATCAAGATGAGGGTAGTAGTCAACACATTATATAGAAGCGGAATAGTTAGATACCGTGTTTTTTTGAAACCGACTGCACCGTCAATCTGGGCGGCTTCCATGACATCGGTAGGGATATTATTGATCCCCATGACATAAATGACGAAGTAGAAACCAACATTACTCCAGATCGTCGGAATAGCGATGGCTGCAAATGCATTTCCTTCACCTTTCCATATGACTGGATCGAAACCTAATGAAGTCATAATCACATTCAGAGGACCGTCAGGATACAGATAGAGCAAATTAAATATTAATCCTAGGGCGGCAGCAGAGATTACCATTGGAAAAAAGAAAATAACGCGATACAACTGGGCACCTTTGCGGATATAATCCACGAGCAAAGCGAGCAGGAGCGCAATACCTCCCTGGAAAATGATAACGAGTGCCATGAGCAAAAACGTATTTTTAATGGATGTTATCATGTCGGGATCCTTAAACAGCATCCTGTAATTCTCAAAATGGTTCCACTTGCCGGTTGGTGCGCCTAATACATTAATTTCAAAAAAACTGTTATAAATGTTCATTAGGAACGGATAGCATACAAATACCAGTAAGAATAGAAATGCAGGCGCGACAAAAAATATAGCTAAATATTTCTTACGATAAATCATCGTTCCCAAGGTTTAGACACCATCTTTCTCTGAGCATTCTCGGAATTGAGAAGAGCACAGCTCACCATTCGGCTTCGGCTCTTTACTCCTAATAATCAAATGGCTTCTTCTCGGCTACTTGCTTAAGCAGTTCTTCTGGGGTGATATCCCCTGTAACAATTTTGGTCAAGCCCTGGTATAGGATGTTCTTAGGATCTGACATCATATGGTCACATGCCGGATCTGCATGATTCGCGCTATATTGAGCCCAGAACTTAAATCCTCGATCTACCAGCGGGCGATCCGACACTTCTGGTACAGGTACACTGCTGTCAGGCGAGACACCACCTGTATCTTTACCTGTATAATTAGAAATCGCCTCAGAAGATGTGTGAGCCTGCACCAATTTTACGACGTAATCTCGTTTATCCGGGTCTTCCCAAGCTGCTTTGGAGATATAGAATCCTCCGTTCCAGCCGCCAACGATTCCTGGAGTTCCTTTACCATCCGGATGCATTGGAAAAGGCATAACCATGACTTGATCCTGCGTTACTAATTGACCGGTAGTATCTTCGACTGGGATAGATCCCGGATGCCAAGTTCCACTAACGAGCATAGCTGCTTTTCCTTCATCAAATAGTAATTTGACTGCTTCTTCGGTAGTCGAGTTCGTATCGGCAGGGAATGCGCCCATATCATACAGTTCCTTCAAAATCTCCATCGCTTTAACCCAGCTTTCTGGAACTTCTTCTGCTGAATTCGGGCGCTCCTGCAAGGCTTCTACCCCTCCTGCAGACAAGAACATATGTTCAATAAAGAAATGAGGGATATGACCTAACGCTAACGCAAAAGGAGTAACCCCATTTTCTTTGAACGTTTGAATTGCGGTAACTAACTTGTCCCAATCTGTAGGCAGATCTAATCCGTACTCTTCAAAGAGTTCCGTGTTTACAAAGTTACCCATCCAGTAGCCGGTCATCGGCACACAATAAACCTGGCCATCCTTCTTGCGCAGAACATTCATGGCGCTATCGCCAATATTTGCAGCATAATCAGGATACACTTCACGGATCGTCTCTACTGAAACAACTTGTCCCGTATCCACCAGGGCTTGACCATCCGCATGATGCACGAAATAAATAACATCGGGTTCATTGCCTGAGTTAAAGTCATTAATGACGGAAGCTCTCCATTGCTCGTCAATTGGAGCAGATTCATCTTCAATCGTTACGTTTGGATAGTCAGCCATAAATTTATTCATTATGTTTTGATAATTTTGTGAGCCAGGATCCGTTCCACCATACATACTGGCCGTTCGAATGGTAATTTTTTTGGCATCGCTTTTGCTGCCGCTTTTATTCCCATTAGATGAAGCACATCCAGCAAGCAAAAGTATAATTAGAAGCATACTCATTATTTTTTTCATAGCCAGTTCCCCCCGTATTATTAATATTCACTCATGGAAGCAAAGAAAAAATTAACTTTTTTGAACACTAGAATTTAAGTTCATAGCTCACCTCCAAAAAATCGTTGCCCAAAATATTACCCCAAATTCACCCAAACAAACAATATTTACTTTAAAATTAATTGAATCCAATGTTAATGTATGATGAAACCGCTGTCAATACGCCCAAACGTTTGGGTGTGCAATAAAAATATTATGGATTTCTATTTTGTGGTTTCTTTACACTATTATAGCTGGGTGTTACTCTTTATTCGCTTGGCATATTTTGTTGACACTTTGTAATAATAGGGCTAGTATGGCAATATATGAGGAAAAATAGGAATAAAACTACACGTTTCTAGGAAAATGCTTGGGTAACGGAGGGAATTCAATGCCAACTTTGAAGGATATTGCCCAAATTGTTGGGGTGTCAATATCGACAGTATCTCGGGTAATTAATGAAGATACTAGCAAACATATCAGTGCCGAGACGAAAGCGAAAGTTTGGGAGGCTGTCAAGCAGCTTAACTATAAAACGAGCGATACACAACGGCGGTTAATTAAACAAAAAATGGTGGCGTCCTTACATTCAGATAAGCAGATTGGCTGCATTTTATCTTTTCCGAATAACAAGCACAATGATCCATTTTTTTCGCCTATGTTAGCCGGGATCAAGGACAAGTTGAAGGAAATGGGAGCTTCTTTGGCGTTTATAAAAACACAGGACGAAGTCATCGAAGATTGGCAGCAGAATCGGTTGTTCAAGGATGGCGCGCCCGAAGGATTAATCATAATCGAGAATGTTAATCCTTCGCTAGTTGAAACTTTGAAAGAAAGGGTTCCCTTCTGTGTGGGCATTGATCTAACAGATCCGACGCTCCCAGTAATCGTTTACGATCGGGTGATCGCTGCTCAAGCGGCTGTTAGCCACTTGATTGATCAAGGCTATCGGAAAATTGGTTATATCGGTGGAATTGATTTGGTTGACAGCGCGGATAAAGATATGCGCTTTCAAGGTTACAAGACAGCATTATTAGAAGCGGATTTACCAATAAATTCGGAATGGATCATAAATGCGGAGTGGGATGTAGATCTCAGCTATGACAAGATGAGTGAGCTGCTCACTCATTATCGGAATGACCTGCCAACTGCCATGTTCTGCGCTAGCGATATGATGGCTGTTGCTGCTATGCGTGCGGTTTCTGAACAGGGATTGCGCATACCCGATGATATCGCCTTCATTGGATTGGATAACATTGAGGTATCCAAGTATACCTCACCTCCGCTTTCAACCATCCATATCCCGAAATATGAGATGGGCTTAGTCGCAGCTAAGACCGTCATTGATTTCATTGACGGTTGTTATCCAATACCTTTTAAGATGGTGTTGCCCTTCGAGTTAATTGTTCGTCAATCTTCTGGGGATTGTTGCCTGCATACGAGCCATGTGGAGTGCTGTGTGTCGCTCGCAAGAAAATAGCCCAGAGTGTAACGGTACTTTAAAAATGAAAAAAGAAGAAGCCAAGGATTAAGCACTATCCTTGGCTAGAGTCGCATACTGAAAGATCGCGTTAGCGATTTTGTTCTTCTGAATTCCAATCTGTTCAATGCTCCTCAAGTACTGCCTGTTTTCTTTCTTCCCAGCGTTTCTGTTCATCTGGTAAGTTCATAGCACAGTATAGGTTGATGATTTCCTCGTAAGCTTCCCCGTTAGTTGCTTGATACTTCAAAACATTTGTCCAATAATGAACGGCTTGCAGATTTTCGTTACGTTCCATACATCTTTTTGCCATCCAGTAATTGAGTTCGATCAATTGTTGCTCGGCCAACTCTCGTAATTGAATGATCCAATCGTCATACATTCCTGGTAGCAGCGCATGAACAGATCTAAGGAGAGATTCGCTCAACAGGAAGCGGATTTCCTCGTTTTTCTCATTGTAGGCCAAGCGGAGCGCAAGGAGGAAGTCTATAAAATCACATTTTACTTTATATTGAAGCTGCACATTTCCCTGATGAAATCTCAAACAGAGAATTGGAATGAATGGAACTCGTATAGTGTTGTTGAGGTGGTTCAGATATACCTTTAGGTTATTTAACGCTCTAGTGATCGGGACACCGGGAAACAAAGCATCGCATATTTGCTCTCTTGTCGTGATGGGATGAAAGATTAAATAGACTAGTAAACGCTTTGCATGGCGTTGATGGAGCCCTTCTCTTATCGAATAGCCATCAATACTTACCTCGAACTGATTGATCAGGTTAACCTCTAGTATGGGTGCGGCTTCATATTTATTGTGTTGTACAAAAAAGTTGCGATAGGCCATTTCAAATTTAGAGTGAACATCATTTTGATTTTCTTTCCTCGGGTCTAGCTTAAATTGGATATAGTAATCGATCCATTTTGCTGTCATTTCAGGTTGCTCTAAAAAGAACAGAAACGATGCATTTGGCATCACCAGTTGCGTATAATGCTCCAGGGAAAACGATAGCATATTGGCTAGTTCATAGGAAGTAATGGCATCTTGATCCCCTGCAATGGTAAGTGTAGGGATAGAGATTTGGGTCAGATCATTTAATAAAGGAGAATGCATCGTCATGACCGACAATTGGGCGAACACATGGTCAGGCAGCTGAGCAAGTACGTGAAAATACTGAACCAATCCATGATACTCTTCCTCTAAAGAGGTGTATAGACGAAGTAAATCTCGAAAAGGAGCTAGATCATCGGTGTTGCCAGTTTTGACTGCTTGCTTAATATGTGGAAAAGCTTGTATTAGAAGCTGATAAGGATAGTTGTTGATATGTATAAAGGGTAAGGAAAGCAGGATGAGAGATTTCACATAAGATGGATGCTTTCTTGCAAAATGAACAGCAAGATGTGCTCCAAGCCCATGAGCTACGAGATGAAACTTTTCAATTTCAAGATGATGGATCAGCTCACAAAGATCCTCTGCCATCAGCTCCCAGCCAAGCTCGGAGTCTTCTATTTCACTTTGCCCATGTCCCCGCAAATCATAGATTACAATCTGGTAGCGATGTTGCAAATGAGTAAGCATGGGTTGCCATAGAGAACTGTCCATAGCAAATCCATGGATCATGACGATCGTTTCGGCGTCTTTATTTCTCGCAGGATGAATCTCGTAATATGTTTTAAGATGGTTTATTGTCAAAAAAGGCATAGATCCTGCCCTCCACTAAATGAACTGTTACGAAACTGTTACATCGTTTATAGTAAGTTATTTCCGTGAACTATTCAATTGCAAGACCAGAATAGGAAGCAACAGTCCAATTAATACATGCTGAGCGTGACTTCATTACTAGAAAGGTACGGTGAAAAAAGGTTGCTGAGACGATATTTTTTTTATCGGCGGTACTTGTTCTTCTGGCAGGATTCCTCCCTGCTCATGTCGCTGCCGGTTATTTGGACGAGTGAATATTAGGAGTCCTTTGCCCATGGGTAGCTATCTTCATGGTGTGACCTACGGCAATGGCACATTTGTGGCAGTGGGGGATAGTGGAACCATTATACAATCCGGCCCAGCGCCTGCACCCACGCCCACACCAGCGGTAGCCCCATCGCAGCCCGGTAATACGAGCGTGGATGTACTTATCAATGGCAAGGCGGTGAATGCAGGAGCAACGGCAACCGAGCGGAATGGACAAACCGTCACCATCGTCACTTTTGATCAGTCAAAGCTGGAAAACATGCTTGCGACCGAAGGACAGCATTCGATTGTGACGATTCGGGTCAACACGAAGTCTGATGTCGTTGTCGAATGGAGCGGTCAAACGGTCAAGAACATGGAGAACAATCAGGCCGTTATCGAGATCATAACGGATCGGGCAAACGTATACTTTGCCAGCCCGACAGCGGATAAGGTGCAGATCGTGGAAAGCGCAGCATCAAAAGGAGCGTTCACGATGGTCGTCCTGAAGAAATCAAAGGAAATGAGTTTAACTTAAATATTCCTCGCTACGTGGATACGTTTGAAGAAGAACAAGTCATTGACCTTGATGAAGTGATTAAGCTATTAGAGCAGGACAAGCAAGAAATCGCTGATCTTGAGGCTAAGATCAATGAACAGTTGAAAATCTTGGGCATTAATGTGTAAAGATTGACGGAAAAGGGTCAAGGATATTATTTCTTGACTCTTTTTTGCTTTCGTAACAGCGGCGATACTGAACAGGCGTCATATATCCTAATGTCCATGAATTCGATATTAATCCAAGTCACCGCGGGTCGATTCACTGATAGCGAAGAGGAAAGATTCTGCAAATATTCCGCGAACAATCGATAACCACCCACTTTTGGAAAAATATTCTTTGTGATTATCTGTTTAATATTGTAAAGTTTATTAATTCAAATATACGAGATACATAGATGAAAAGGGTGGGAATGGCATGAATAACTTTTTTGTTGCAGTTAGAAATCGAGCACAATCCGTAATGGCCATTGATGGTTTTCCGATTATTTTGCTGTTAAATGTGTTTCTTGGCATCGCGAACTCATTTGTATTGCCTTTCAGCTCTATCTTTGGGATTGATGAAGTTGGTATGACTAATATGGAGTTTGGTATATTTATGATGATCTCCACGCTCTGTGGTGTCGGCTTCAGCACCTATATCGGCAAGTTGTCTGACCGAGTATCTGACCGTAAGCTGATTCTTATTCTTTGTGCTATCGCTGGAGCGATCGGATATATCGGTTATGCCTATTCCCGTAACTATTATGTGCTTCTTGCGATTTCTTCTATTTTTTTGGGTATATCTACCTCCACATTTTCACAAATTTTTGCTTACGGACGAGAGGTATTAGTGAAATCTAAGGTACCAGCCAAAGAGATTCCACTGTATATGAACATACTGCGCGTCCTATTCGCCCTATCTTGGACCGTAGGCCCTGCCATTGCGGCGTATGTGCTGCTATATTTCGGTTTCAAAGGGATGTTCCTGGTAGCGGCATCCTGTTATATCATCGTTGTAGGTATTACTTTGCTTTCTCTCAAAAAGGCATCTAAGAAAGAAATGGCAAAGCCAAAACCCAAACCAACAGAAGCAACGATTCCTCTACGGCAAGTCATCTTTCAACCTTTTATTTTTGTTAACTTAATCGCCTTTACACTGATTTCAACAGCGACTACGATCAGCTCCTTGAACATGGCCCAATTCGTAACGAAAGTATTGAACGGGGAAGAGAAGCATGTTGGTATCATTTTCAGTATTCCGCCTGTTTTCGAAGTTCCTTTTATGCTTGGGTTTGGAATTTTGGCGATGCGGGTCAAGAGCGACAACCTGATTCGTCTAGGCTCATTGCTTGCTTTTGCATATTTCACCGCCACCTTCTTCGCCACTGATATCTGGCATATTTTCCCTATCCAAATACTTAGCGCGGCATACATTGCTATTACAAGTGGTATTGCCATTACCTACTTCCAGGACTTCATACCGAATATGCCGGGTACTGCAATGACTCTCTATTCCAATACTGGGAAAATTGGCTCCATGCTCGGCTTCCTGCTATTCGGTGTACTATCAGATACGTTCGGGTATCGTAACGTCTATCTATGGTGTGCGATCTTTGCCTTTCTCGCTATGATATTGCTCTTCGCATTAGTAAGAGCCAAACGAGTCCAGTTCGGATCGAGTTCGTCCATAAATGCATAACTCTTATTTATCAAAACAACGCGACCTAATATCGGTTGCGTTGTTTTATTCACCAGCGCGTGTCGCAATAGCGGAAATGCTAAGCATCATGATGGGACGAAATGGGGACGCACTATGTACGTCCCTGCTGCTTATTTCATTATCGAATAGGGTTGCGTTTGTATAAGTTGTAGGAATATAAAAACGGGATGGCAATCATTAGAGCTATTACGCTGATGCTCAACCAAGGAATAGCTCTAAATGAGTTTACAATGAAGATAAAGCCACCGGCGATCCATAACCAGCCGGCGAGCGTATGTGTCTTATTCCAGTTATCTGGGTCATGCAGCGTCCAAGGCAGCTTAATCCCAATGGTATAGTTCTGACGACATTTCGGAAGATAGTTGCCGATTGTTATGAACAATATTCCAAGAATCAATGAGCCTAAGAGACTTGGATTCAAATTGATGCCCATGGCATAATTGATCATAAATATCTGTACTAGGTTAGAAAGGATAGGAATGAACCACCCAAATAGTGATCGCAGTGCTTCTAAAGAACTCTTTTTCGGATCGGTTTTATTTCGAAACCATGAATATATATATACGACAAGCATCAGAGCAGGAATGCCAAATGCGGCTAGAAACTTCGGTTCATAGTTATCAGGATTGCCAGCATGATCAAAGTGAATGGCAACTTGGTCAGGGAGCTTATTGTAGTAGAATGCCGAAATAATAAATGGAATGAAATACGAATGCGTGCTTACACGTATGACATTCGCAATAGATTCGTGCTAAAAATTGAAATAAGATGTGATAAAATTGGGAAAGGAATGAATGGGGAACGGGGAAAACTCAGATCCATCAAGACTATCCTCTGTTTTTGTATCAAGAATTATTCGAATTCTAGTAGATTATAGGAGGATTACATGTCCTGGAGTAAATTGAAGCAGCAAATGGAGAGCTTTCTCAGTCCTGCGTTATATGGAAGGGTCGAATATCGTGCAACAAGTTTGTTTAGAAACGGGATTTTCCAAAGTAGATGTAAAAAGCTATAGTGGCGGCGTCGCAGCAATGCATATGGCTATAAAATAGATAGAGTCGGGTTTCCTAGAACCTTTTAATATATTTCTCATTTAGATTCCTTCATGGTAGCATATTTATAAAGAACGATAAAGGAGGCCGCACGTTGTCTCGTATCTTGCTGATTGTCGTGGTTCTCCTGCTGGCCGGGTGTCAAATCAAATCCGGTTCCTCGCAGCCTCTATCCAATGAATCAAATTCTGACGAAAAGAAGGTGGAAGTGATGAATCAACAATTGATTGCCTCGGCAGAAAAAGGAGAGGTTGAAGACGTTCTGAAGCTGCTTCAAGACGGAGCAGACATCAATGCAACGGATGGACGTGGAAGAACGGCCGTCATGGCAGCAACTTATAACAATAAGGCTGAAACAGTAAAGGCTCTTATTCAAGAGGGTGCGGACATTAACCTTCGCGACGAAAGCTTAAATAATGTTCTCTTATATGCCGGAGCGGAAGGGTTTCTTGAAATCGTCAAACTCGCGATTGATGCCGGTGCCAATCCCCAACTTACGAACCGGTATGGAGGAACCGCGCTGATTCCTGCTTCGGAACGCGGACATGTTGAGGTTGTCCAAGAACTGCTTAGTCATTCAGACATCGATGTCAACCACATTAATAAATTGCACTGGACGGCATTGTTGGAAGCGGTCATTCTAGGTAGCGGCGGAGAGAAGCATCAAAAAATCGTACAACTGTTAGTTAACCATGGAGCCGATGTGAATATTGGTGATGGAAATGGGGTCACTCCCTTAATGCATGCGCGTCAAAAAGGATTCCAAGAAATTGCCGACATTTTAATCGAAGCAGGGGCATAACTCCTTAATGCTTACGTTGCAAAATGCGATTAAGGTATTGTACGACACGTGGAGAGTGGATCAGATCCGGACAATTTTGACTTTATAGTAAGAGTCATAAGGATATAGGCGCATTTTTTCGTCTATATCCTTTTTTAGTACCACTAACTTCTTATCTCTGAAGAAAAAAGGAATTAAGAAACCGGACTCACAAATTTTTGTGAGTGCACTAGAAAGGCTTGGGGTAAATCCAACAAGATAGACCCAAATAAGCACCAATGAAGATTTAGTTGGCAAATGAGGCTGTACTAAATTCGTCTCAAGATTGTTAACTTTTTGGGGTGAGTTTTCTATAATATTCTATAGGGAGATGGATTCAACTAATAATAAAATAGTCAATTAAGTGGAATAGGTATGGAGGCATCATATTATGAAACCAATCACAGAAGTAGCAGCTCAACTGAGCCTGGAGCCGGATCAGCTTGAGCTTTACGGAAAATGGAAAGCGAAGCTAACCGAGGATGTATGGGAATCCGTCTCGCAGCGTCCTGACGGTAAGCTTATCCTCGTTACCGCCATGAATCCGACGCCGGCAGGAGAAGGCAAGACGTTGACAACGATCGGGCTCACGCAAGGATTAAATCGGATTGGACGGAAGGCGGTTGCCGCGCTGCGCGAGCCGTCGCTCGGACCGTGCATGGGCATGAAGGGTGGCGCTACAGGAAGCGGCAGAGCCCAGATCGTGCCGGCTGAGGATATTAATCTGCACTTTACGGGCGACATCCATGCGATAACATCAGCGCACAATCTGTTGACGGCACTCATTGATAACCATATTCACCAAGGCAACGCTTTGCGTCTTGACCCGGCGCGCATTGTGTGGAAACGTGCGCTCGATATGAATGATCGGCCGCTGCGTCAGATCGTAATCGGAATCGGTGACAACAACGGCACAGCTCGCGAAGACGGCTTCCTTATTACGAGCGCATCGGAAGTGATGGCAGTATTGTGTTTAGCGGAGAATATGCCCGATTTGCGAGCGCGGCTTAGCCGGATTGTTGTAGCGTATGACATGGATAAGCGACCGGTGACGGCGGGTGAGCTACGGACGGTGGACGCGATGTGCACCCTGCTGAAGGATGCGATCCATCCGAATCTGGTGCAGACGCTCGAAGGCGACCCGGTGTTCGTTCACGGCGGGCCGTTCGCCAACATCGCTCACGGATGCAGCAGTATACGGGCGACCCGTTATGCTCTCAAGCTGGCCGATTATGTTGTGACAGAAGCGGGATTCGGGGCCGATCTGGGCGCGGAGAAATTCATTGACATTAAGTGCCGACTGGGAAACCTGCAGCCGGATGCTGTAGTCATTGTCGCGACCGTGCGTGCGTTAAAATACAACGGCGGCGTACCGAAGCAGGAACTCTTATCTGAGAATGCCGAGGCGATCCGATCCGGATTCGTCAACTTACAGCGCCATATTGAGAATATGCGTGCCTTCGGCCTGCCAGTAATCGTTGCTATAAACCGCTTTGCGGCCGATACAGAGGCCGAGCTGGCGCAGGTTGCGACTCTCTGTTCAGAGCTTGGCGTGAAGGCGATCACCTCAGACGCGTGGGAGCGCGGTGGTGAAGGCTGCCGTGAATTGGCACAGGAAGTGGCCGCACTGGCTGACGAATCGGCGGCGGATACGTTCCAGTTGCTCTATCCTGATGATATGTCGCTTACTGAGAAAATCGAAACGATCGTTAAGCGTGTCTATCGCGGAGACGGCGTCAAATACCGTCCGGCTGCGAAGCGAGCACTGGAGGAATTGGAGCGGCTTGGCGTGAAAGACATTCCTGTCTGCATGGCTAAGACACCGTACTCATTTACAGATCGTCCTACTATGCTTGGAGCGCCGGAGCACTTTACCATCGAAGTGCAGGATGTCCACTGGTCTGCCGGCGCAGGATTCGTTGTTGTACTGACAGGCCAGGTTGTGACCATGCCAGGGCTGCCTGCGGAACCAGCGGCATATCGCATAAAACTGGATGATACAGGACATATCGAAGGTTTATTTTGAATTTGGCTTTTTTGCCATGATAAGTAGGGGAAAGGAAGAGTGGTGAAGGGGAAGACCCAGACCCAGCAAGCCTTTCCTCTCTTTTTATATCTAGGCTTATCCAAAGTGACTGACTATACGGATTGAACGACTTGTATACTTTTCGATGAAGTTGCAAAGGCACCTCATCGTCAAGACCGACAAATGGGCGAACACATGGTCAGGCAACTGAGCAAGTACGTGAAAATACTGAACTGTTACCAAATTGTTACGTCTCTTATAGTAAACTATTCCCGTGAACGATTCAATGGCAAGACCAGCTAGGAAGCGGCAGTCCAATTAGCATGATGTACATATGTCCAAAAAGAAGGATTCGTATGCACGATTTCATTAAATGAATGGGTCAGCGGTCATGATTTCAAACGAAACTTTTGAAAGGAGTTGTAAGATGAATAGGGCAGCTGGGAAATGGAGCTCTTTGCTGGCACGTATATTAGCCTTGACGCTTGTGCTAACCCCCATCTTGATAAGTATGGCAGTGCCTTTAACGGAGGCAAAAGGGAGTAGAGGAAATGATTTGAGAAGTAGTTCAAGGAATGCAAATGTGACTGTTACTGAAAATGTCTATGAGAGTAGTCCGTTTGCTTTACTAAACTCCCAAAGCTCATTTGATTTTTCCAATATTGAAAGGAGCACCTATTCTGTCTCGGGAAGTCGTTTAGAGATTGGTATAGAATGGGCAGAGGGACATGATTTTGATATTTGGTGTGGGCAAGCAAACTCTTACGAAGCAGATTGTGATAATCACGAATTTCAAGTTGATCTTGGTAATGGGATAACGATAGATAAGATTAGCTCTATCGACATGTGGGAAGAGTATTTGACGATTCATATAGAACTTGGTGCATATACTATCGAATGTAATCAGGTGATTATGATTAGTTATCAACCAAGCGGAAGAAGTAGTATGGGGGATCCACCCGATGTTCCCTTCTCTATAGAAGTATTGCCAGTTCTGGATTGGCATGATCAATATGATCTGCAAATTAAGATTGGACAACAATATTTGTCTTACGTTGAGTTTATGGATAGCTTGAAAAACTTGAACTTACTCGAGTGGTATCTAACTTATATCAATGATTTACGGGTTAGTGAGGATGGTCAGCATCAACTTGAGTTTAGAATAAAGCCTAAGTTAGCATGTCTGCCTAGTCAGGTAGAACATACCCTTGATTTAAAGATTTACACCACCGATCAGTATTCTCTCAAGCTGACACCAGACCAGCTAAAATTTGCTGAAAGTGATTCAGACAGTCTAACCTTAACCTTTAGTAACGAGAACAGCTCTGATTACCAAGAGTTCTCAATTGTAGCCGTAGATGATGAATGGGCGGAAAAATCTAGCATAGCATTCATGTATCTCATTGTAGATAGTGAAAATAAGAGTATTGAGAACATTGGAGACCTTGGGAATGTTACACCTTTTCTTGTTTCAGCAATATTTTTAGAAGACAACGATGAAGTGATTCAAGTGCAACCAAGCCCCTCCGTTATCAAATCGAATGCTCTGCAAAAGTTTTCTTTTTCCTTAAAAGCACCTCTTGATGAAGTTAGCGATACCTACGTCTTAGTCACCTTACAAGGAGATAAGGGCAGGTTGTTAGATCCTTCCTATGCTGAAGAAAGCAGTGCTAATGGCGATGTAGAGGGATTTGTTAAAGATTATATCTTATATAAAATTTCTCACGATACATGGGGGACAGAGGAATATACTCTCTTTGTGCAAGCGATGGACGAAGGGAATGCCAATCTTCACTTCCTGACATTTAATGATGAATTTCTAAATATAATAGCTCATTCTTTTGACAGCTTGTTTGCTAATGGGCAAAAGTATCTTAGTGGACAATTCCCGAAATTAACTGAATTCAATTTTAATTCTCCTATCAATTGTTCAGCAAATCAGGATTGTATTTTTTCACTTCTCCCTCACTTTTTGCTTTTCCAATTGGTAAATGAATGGGTTAACTCTTTTATGGATTTGGATGATTTTCTTACTGAGATGAGGCAAGAAGGAAGTCAATTTAATACTTTTATCTCTCATTACCCGTTTCCAGATGAGATTAATTTCTTTCAGCTTTTCGATGATATAGGGGGCATCGAGTATACAATTATTAATTATTTGCAATTTAAAATAAGAGACTCATCTGATCCTTATTTAGGAATTAAACATACCGAGAGAATTGAGATCAGGCTAGCTGAGCCTAAGCTCAGTGGGGTGTTGATTGGCCTGACACCTGCTACAATGAGCCCGATATTGGAAAACGACGACTTACAATATACGTATGAGATCACCGATGCCGGGACGAGCACTGTGTATATTCAGGCAATAGCTGACGAAGCGACAAGCTTGATAACAATCAACAATGTAGCGTCAGGCTATGGTTCGGTGACACAAGCGGTTTATTTGGAGGAAGGAGTCACCTCGATTCCGATAGAGGTTTACGCCAACGGAATTACTCGAACTTACGGGATTACAGTTACCATGAATTCGGAGGTAAATCCCGTACCTCCTTCAGATGGCGATAACTCAGGCGATGGTGGTACCCCCGGTGACGGCGGCACCCCAGGTAGTCCTCCGGGTAGTGGTTCTAGCAGTGGTACGACACCGCGGACACTAGTTTCAACGAGCAATGGCAAGATCAGGATTCCAGTGGGTAGTGCTGGTGTAACGAAGCTGCGAGATATCATTACTGTATCTGTCCCTGTTGGTGCAGCAGATCAAGATCTCATAATAACGATAGAGGAACTGCTCGATACAGCCCACTTGGAAAACGATGGGGAAGTTCTTGCAAGTCCGGTCTTTGAACTACTTAGCAATATTTCGGGCAGCTTTAACAAGCCTGTTACCTTGACGTTCAAGTATGACCCTTCTAAAGTAGAGAAAGGGCAATACCCTGTTATTTCCTACTACGATGAAAAGAACAAAAAATGGGTTAATATCGGTGGTCAAGTGGACGGCGATACGATTAGCGTAGATGTGGAGTACTTTGCGATATTTGCCGTATTGGTAATTGATGAGGAATCAGTGCCAGAGATGCCAAAGGAAGAAATAACGTTTACCGATATTAGTAGACATTGGGCAGAAGCTCAGATTAGACAAGCGGTAGAACAAGGCATCGTCAGCGGCTATCCTGATGGCACATTTAAGCCGGATAGCAGGGTCACTCGCTCGGAATTTACGCTTATGCTAATGAATGCCATAAATCCAAAAGGTGAGGGTGCTGAGCTCCGTTTTAGCGATGTACAAGAAATCGGCACATGGGCACAAACAGCGGTAGCACAATCCGCAGCCGCAGGGATTGTTACAGGCTATAGCGACGGTACATATCGTCCAAATGCGAGCATCACCCGTGCTGAAATGGCAGCAATGATCGCCAGAGCACTCAAGCTGCAGCTTGACACTAATGTGTCAACCGGATTTTCAGATGACGAAGCCATTCCGCAATGGGCGAAGGGCTCGATCGAAGCGATTCGTGAGCTTAGCATCGTTAATGGCCGCGGCGGGAACCGTTTCGTTCCGGACGACACGGCAACGCGGGCGGAAGCAGCGGTGATGCTGCTTAGAATGTTGGAAGTCAATCCATAGAGCATAATACTCACGCGAAGGTACCTCTAAAGGGACCTTCGCGTTTTGCTTATCGAAATCCAACCTTAATGGACAGTGAAACTAACCTTTGTGGGAGAGCGCATCGCTGGCAGCGATGAGGTCAGAGGTTCGATCCCCCTTGGCTCCATAATTAACATAACGAAACTTCTAATGAGCGGATACAGATCCTAGCCTAAAGACTAGGTTCAGACACTCCCTAAGACGGTTATGACAGGCGAATAAGGCGGTTATAATAGGATTCATAATTTAGAACGTGAACTTATGAATCCAAAGGAAGTGTTTGATATGAAGGCAACCGAAGTGAATGCCAAAACGCCGACAGGTAAAGTGAATTGGGTGCTTTTTAACCCAAAAACCTATGCAACAATCCTCTATTTATTGCTATCTCTCCCACTAGGGATCATTTATTTTACAGTAGCGATAACGGGGCTCGCTCTTTCAATCGCTTTAACTCCGATCTTTATCGGGATACCCTTGTTTTTTGGAGTAGCTAAGCTGTTGGATGGGATTGTGAAATTTGAACAAAGCATGATTAGACAAATTTTAGGTTTACCGACTGCTCCTGCTTCGTATAACTATAATCAACAGTCTAATGCTGGGCAGAACTGGTTTATGCGAATGGTGAGAGGTTTTGACGGTGGACTATTTATTCGAAATCTGCTGCTCGTAATCATGAGATTTGTAACAGGCATTGTATTCTTTGTTATTATGGTAACTGTGATTTCACTAGGACTTGGATTTATTGCCCTTCCAGTCGTGCATATCATTTTGATGAATGAAATTCAGCTGGATATTTTGGAACATAGTTTGTTCAGTTATTTCCATATCGATTGGACCTATAATCAGCAATATTTGCTTTATGTAGGCGTGGGAGTTGTACTTTTTTGGATCGCGCTTCGCGTCGTGAATGGTCTCATGCAAATTCAGCGCAGAATCATGTTTGTAGATGAGCCCTATCAAAAAGCACAGCCGACAATGCCATTGCACGATCAAACCCAAGCGTCAGTTCAGTCGCCATATTATGAACCCCCGGTGGATCAATCCACTCCGGAGTTCATGCAGCCAGCCTATAGAGAGCTTTAATAGCTCTCTTTATTGATATGGTTAGGTTAAGGACGTCAGCGAAAAACTATGAAGGCAAGCAAATATCACTGAGGGAATGGGCGGAACAGGAAATTCGTTAAGGTGAAGTTGTAAAACCAGGAAAGGTAATGAAGAGCAACCTGAAGCCTCAATTCATTCCTCCGAGAAAGTGATATAGTGAATAAAACGGAAGTAGCTCCTATGCCTTGTGCATGGAGCTATTTTTTTCTAATATCATCGATTGAGTTTTCGCCCCTCTTGGGGATTTGCGTATTACGTTACGTAATAGTATATCCTGATTTAGAACGAATAGGGAGGGATCAGGATGGTAACGGAGAAGAAGCAAAGAAGGAAGATAACGAAAGGATGGTATTTTTTAATTTTTATATTGATTGCTGGTGTAGTGGGCTACTTCAGCTTGTTTTATGATGATGGCTCGCTCTCATCTTTTAAAGATAAGGAAGGAGAGCGGGAGTTTATTGAAGCTTATAATGAAGCGATGTCTTACCTGCCCGAGCCTGCGGAAGAAGCTTTGATCACCACATCATTTGGTCAAGTCAAGCTTTATAAGTTCCAGGCATCCGAGACAGAACGCGCCCCATTGCTTTTATTGCCCGGGAAGTCCGCTTCTACGCCAATGTGGGAAGCTAATTTACAAGACCTGATGCAAGAGAGACCTGTATACACAATTGATTTGATTGGAGAGCCTGGGCTGAGTGTCGAAAAGGCCAGGATCCAGACAATACAGGACCAGGCGACATGGTTAAAAGAAGTAATAACCTCATTAGATGAAGCAGAGATCCACCTGTTAGGGTTGTCCTTTGGAGGATGGAGTGCTGCGAATTTACTTGTTCAGGAAGAGGTTACGCAGGTGAAATCACTTATTTTAGTTGAACCTGTGTACGTGTTTGATACGATTCCTTTAAAAATGGTTTTAGCCTCGATTCCGGCTACCGTGCCGTTCATTCCCAAATCCACTAGGGACCAAATGTTAAGCTATATTTCCGGAGGTGCCGATATCGATGATGAACCTATAGCGAGGCTCATAGAAACCGGGATGCGAACTTTTAAAAGCAAGGTGCCTATGCCGCAAAAGATAAGTAAGGAGGAACTGGTATCTTTGACTGTTCCCACGCTGGCTATTCTTGGAGGAAAATCAACGATGCATAATCCTGACAAAGCTATTGCCGCTGCCGAGGCAAACTTGACGCATCCGCAAAGTGAAGCCGTCCTGTTTGAACAGGCCTCTCATGCTATTAATGGGGAGTATCCCAAGGAACTGGTGGAGTGTATTCAGATGTTTTTGACAGGACTGGAGCCGTAGAGAGGGAGGTAGAGTTCTATTACGAAAACTTATTCAGTAAAAGAGCTGGCTGTAATAAGTGGAGTTTCCAGAAGAACTTTGCAATATTACGATAATATAGGGATCTTAACGGCTATTAAAAATGCCAAAGGGCACCGGTTCTTCACTGAGATCCATCTGAGGAAACTAACCCGAATTAATTACTACAAAAGCTTGGGGCTTTCGTTAGAGCAAATTAAAAATAAACTGAGTGATTCGGATTCAGACAACGTTGTGGAAAAAGAATTGTATGCCCAAAGTATAATGCTACGCAGACAGTTGGAAGGGATTAAGGCGAAGCTGCAGGGTATTGAAGTTTCCCGAAAGCTGCGGGCGGCAGGATATGAAATACCTTGGGAACTGTTAGCCGGCCTGATGAATGTATTGGAAATGGACGCTATTGACCATTGGAGCGAATATGATTTTCCGGAAGAGGATTATGTGGTTTTTCAGGAAGTGTTCCAGACAGAGGAGGCTGTTTTTGAATTTTACAATGAATTTCGAAGACTGATTTTATATTCAGCAGCTTATCAGGCGAGCGAAGTGCCTATAGAGTCAGAGCTAGTTGAAGAGCTTTACAAGGATTGGGAAAGGATGGTTACTAACGTGACGTCTGGCAATGTCCAAGCCATGGAGGCTCTGCTAAGAGTGGATAGTGACCGAGGTCAATGGAGCCGGGGAGAACAGGATTTAATGAGTAAAGGAGAACCTTATCTGACTAAAGTCATTCGCCATTATGATTTTGCGAGAGATGAGTAACCAGGTTAGAGATCATTCGATCTCCCGATACTCTAGCGTAATATTACGCATTCAATTCATGTGGAGAGCTGTGTGTCGCTAGTGAGAAAGTAGTAAGGGCCACATTTACCGATTTGAATAAACTCAAGTAGACTACTTGAGTTTATTTATGTGTTTGTAAGGGTAAAGATAGACCCGAAGGCAAACGAACAATTCGATTTTCCTCCGGGTGATTCATGTATGCTCATTTATCTCGCACCTTCTTTATTCATTTGAATCTGGCACCATATCCGCCAACTTACGAAATGCTTCATTC
>NZ_JBHGVC010000010.1:0-199511 GCF_042714055.1 Paenibacillus lentus | reverse complement strand
TTTAGCTGCCTGAGCCGCGGAGGCTTTCTTTAAACTGCCCACTAAAAGGGTCACAGTTCAAAGTTCAATGGCTGTCTTTTCATTCGTTACAGTGTGAATATTTTCACATTATAATAAAGATTTGTGTGATAACCTTGTGATGAATTGTTCGGAATACGAACAGTTCGAATAACGAATAATATTAGGAGGAGTAAGATGAAACGGCATGGCATTAAAGCAACACTCTCTTTTCTACTAGCAGTTTCAATGATTTTATCTCTATTTGGCTGCAGCAACGATGCAGCCAATAACGGTAACCAGGAGCTCCCGACCGTTAGCAATCAAGGCATAACTGCTGGGACGTATACTGCTGCTGCCAAAGGCTACCACGACGATGTTAAAGTGGAAGTCACTGTGGACGAAACCGGAAAAATCACTGAACTCATCGCAAAGGCGGATGGAGAAACACCAAAAATCGGTGGAGAAGCTGCCCCAAAAATGGTGGAAAACATTAAAAATAGTCAGCGTTTGGATTGTGACGTTATCTCAGGCGCAACTTTAACCTCCACTGCCATCCTTGCTGCAACAGAGGACGCTTTAAAACAGGCTGGTGTGGATGTTACCAAAATTAAAGCAGAAGAAGTAGCAAAAGGAGAAAATGAAGAAGTGTCTGTGGACGTCGCAATTGTGGGTGCTGGCGCTTCCGGCACAGCCGCTGCCGCTGCTGCAATCGATGGCGGCGCTAAAGTACTTATGGTCGAAAAGACCAATAATGTAGGTGGAATTAGCAAATTCTTCGCTGGCGGACCATTTGCAGTGGAGTCTCATCTTCAAATGGAAGCAGGCCCTGAATATTCTAAATTAAAAAAAGATGATTTGCTGCAACAACTTAATGAATATGCCCACTTTATCAACTATGCACCTTTAACTAAAGCTATTATTTATAAATCCGGAGACACCATTAAATGGATGGAAAAATGGGGCGTTACATTCCACGTGAATCGAGAAACACCTCAAATCTCCCATATGGATAATGATATGAAATGGAAGATATACCACTGGTTCGATCTGTTTAGCTACGAACCAACTGAAATTGCAGTAACCGACGTTGTGCATAAAAACCTGAAAAATGCTGGTCTTGATTTGCGC
Organism: Paenibacillus lentus; assembly: GCF_042714055.1. GTDB lineage: Bacteria > Bacillota > Bacilli > Paenibacillales > Paenibacillaceae > Fontibacillus > Fontibacillus lentus_A. Next base: position 198,383 of record NZ_JBHGVC010000010.1, on the reverse strand, counting down.
TATGAAACGACTGCCACCAAATTACTTCAGGATGACAAAGGTGTAGTGAACGGTATTATTGCAACGAAAAAAGATGGCAGCACACTAACGGTTCATGCGAAATCCGTTATTTTGGCTACTGGGGGTTTTGCAGGCAACTCCGAAATGATGAAAGAGTACTACAATACACCTTATTTAGGAGGATGGGGCGAGAATGGATCCGGTGTCCAAATGGCATGGGATGCTGGTGCGGCTAAATGGGATACAGCTTCCTCCTTGCTGCATGGCAGCGGTATGGTTGCTGCAAAAACACCTGGTGAAATTAACTTATCCAGTAGTCCTTTCAACCGAATTACTCGTTCTCCGTTAATGTGGATCGACCAATCGGGTAACCGTTACGCAAATGAAGAGCTTGTTTGGGATACAGCTGAAACATCTAATGCAGGTTATTCTGTAGGCGGCGTCTACTATATCCTCGTAGATACCAATACACTGAAAAGCTATACAGACGGCAAATCATTAACGATGGATACGGCGGTTGGCGGCCCCAACATGGAACCAGGTGACTTCGTTGCACTGGCAGAAGAAGGCGTGAAGCAAGGAATTATCACGAAAGCGGATACTCTAGAAGAATTGGCTAAAAACTTGGACATGGAGCCTGCCCGTCTCATTTCCAATGTAGAAGAATACAATGAAGCCGTAAAAACCAAGAAGGATCCATTTGGCAAAAGCGAACAAAGCTTGGTTTATGAAGTAAATGAAGGTCCGTTCTATGCGGTCAAAATGCAAATCAGCAACCTGGGTACATTAGGCGGCGTACGCGTTAACGAAAAATTGCAAGCAACTGATGAAAATCTTAAACCAATTCCCGGCTTGTACGTTGTAGGCAATAATGCTGCTGGATTCTATGGCAATATTACAAGCTATCCTACCTTTGAAGGTCTGGCCACTGGATTTGCTTGGAATTCTGGTCGTATTGCAGGTGAAAACGCTGCCCTGAATGTGAAGCAATAGCTGGATAAGTTGTTATACCCCAAAAAAACGAGGCTGTCGAAAAAGTATCGACAGCCTCTACCCCTTAAACAGAAGCCATAAAGGCCCTGTCCATCAAATTATTTATTGATCTCCTCGCGCCAGCTATCCTCGCGAAAAGCTCCCCGATTTAATATTCCCATACACATCGCTATAACCGTAATTCCAGCAGCAAACAGGTACATATTGACGATGCCGAGCCATTCGGCAACACCGCTCATCACAAGCAGCGATATGCCAAACACCGTGTTCAGCAGCGTGGCCTGCGCGGAAAATATTTGAGGCAGCTGCTCCTTCTTCGCGCTTCGTTGAATGAGCGTCCGGCGGGATACCGCGGTCAGTTCCGTAAGAGGGCCTGTGAACAAGACGAGCAGCAGCGCGAGCGGAGCATAGGAATTTATCGCAAACATGGTCGTTGCGATCGCATAGCCGAGCATTCCTGACAGCATTGCTGCAAAAATTCTTTTCTCCAAGCGTTCCACAAATGCCACGACAAGCAGCCCGCCAAGGACAGCTCCGGCAAAATAGCTCGCATTGATATACCCCCACCACTGCTCATCCTTCAGCAAAATCTCTTTGACGAATACGAGCATAAATGCCCCGGCCCATACGGAACCGCCAAGCATATCCGTCACGTCCATCACCGTTAAGGCCCGCAGCCTTGGCGATTTCCACACAAGCACCCAGCCTTCTTTAAGCGTGTCCCAGCGGGAAGGCAGCTTGGTCTCATCGCTTAAGGCCCCCCGCCCATTAGACGCCGAACCTTGTCCGGCAGTGGTACGCCAGTCCCATAAGCTGCGGCGCTGCGGCTCTAACGGATCCTCGATCCGGAATGTAGCGAGCATCGCCAGCCCATAGCCGCAAGCTACTATAATCAAGACTGGATATGCTCCAAGCTTCGCAACCATCAAGCCGCTTAAAGCCCAGCCCGCAAATTGAACGACCTGATCGGTCGTCGCCACCATTCCGTTGGCCTTCATCAGCACATCGTCAGATACAAGTCGCGGGACAAGTGCATTTCGTGCTGGAGTCGTCCATCCGTCCAGAAAAGAAATGCAAGCTATAATTCCATAGATGAACAGGAAGCTTTGTCCCTCATTCCAAGGAGACAAATACAATGCCAACAAACTAAACAAGAGAAACTGCCCGCTCTGCGATATCGTCAGCAGAAAGGGCAGTCTATATTTTACAACCATTAGCGGTGCAAGAAAGCCACTCAGCAATTGAGCTGTCACTCGAATGAATGGAACCATAGTCGCAAATACTATTGAATTGGTGCGGCTCAGCACAAATGTCATCAAAGCGACCAAGTAGAAAACATCTACCGTATTCGATAGCGTCTGAGAGCCCCATAAGTAATAAAAAGACTTCTTGAACATGAACTGTTAAGCCCCCGTATTCAATTGAAATAATTAATTCATAAGTTAATAAAAAGCTTATAGTTCAGTTCAAATCGGTCTCATGATTACTCCCATCCGCGTCCGCTTGCATATTTAATACTATACTAGCCTTCTATCAATCCTTTTTCAATGAGAAATTGACGGGCGACCTCTTCTTCCTTCAATCCTTCCACATCAACGTCGGCATTCAGCTTCTGCATTTCTTCATCACTGATCAAGCCGCTCATCTGATTTAACACTTCTTCTAATTCCGGGTACTTCTCCAAGGTAGCTTGACGGATAATCGGGCCTGCATCATACGGCGGGAAAAATTCTTTATCATCCTGCAAGATGACTAAATCATGCACTTTGATTTGCGCATCCGTAGCATAGGCGTTCGTTACGTCTGTCTCTCCGTTCGCGATCGACTGGTACATAATGCCGTGATCCATCCCTTTTTGCTGCTTGAAATTCATGCCGTACAGCTTCTGGATTCCCGGGAAGCCGTCGTCCCGATCGAGAAATTCAAACTCGACGCCAAGAATCATATCTTCCGACACTTTAGCTAAATCGCTGAATGTTTTGAGATTGTGCTGCTCTGCCGTCTCTCGGGTCACCGCCAAAGTATACGTATTGTTAATGCCGAACGGCTCCATGAAAACCAGCTCATCCTCGGTCAGCAGCTCTCTCGTCTTGGCAAGGGATTCTGCGGAATTTCCGGTCTCTTCTTGATAATAGTTGGCAACGATAGTTCCCGTATATTCGGGATAAAGCTGAATTTCATCGTTCTTTAGTGCGCTCCAGGCCACGTTAGAGCCACCCAGGTTCACTTGCCGTTTTACTTTAATGTCAGTTTTGGCTTCAATCAACTCCGCCATCATCAATGCGAGCAGCATATTCTCTGTAAAATTCTTTGAACCAACAGTAATTTCTCCCGCACCGTCAGCACTGCTCTCCTTGTTCGCTCCGCCTCCACATGCGCTTAGCAGCAGCATTGTACCTAATATAAGCACCAGCAGGCCTGCCATCGTCTTTTTGCTTTTAGTCATTATCATCATTTTCATTTGATCCTTGAACCTCCATTTAGAATACTTTCGAAATCAAGAACCCGACCTATACCTTTAATCCTTTTGGCGTCGTCGCTTTCTCCAATAAGCCGAGCAAATAATCCATCACTAATGCGAGAATGGCCGCCGGGATCGCTCCCATCAAGGTCAGTGCCTCAATGTTGCGCTGGATGCCGAGAAAAATATATTCTCCCAGTCCTCCTGCTCCGATAAAGGAGGCAAGCGTAGCTGTCCCCACATTGATGACCGCAGCAGTGCGAATACCCGCCATAATGACATTCAAGGCCAGCGGTAGCTGAACCCGGAACAGAATTTGCCATTGCTTCATGCCCATTCCGCGCGCCGCCTCCACAATCGACTTATCTACATCAGTAATACCTGCGTACGTATTGCGAATGATAGGCAAGAGCGAATAGAGGAATAAGGCTGCCACCGCAGTCTTCATCCCGATGCCAAACAGCGGGATCATAAATCCGAGCATCGCCAAGCTTGGGATCGTCTGTAGGATTCCCGCCGTGCCTAGGGTGATGCCTTTTAGAGACTTGACTCGCGTAATCATGATTCCTAAAGAAACTCCAACAATAATAGCTAACAACATGGATAAAAACACAAGTTCGATGTGTACCCATAACGACTGTACCAGCTCGCCCTTTCGCATATCGAACTGGTGGATCAATTGTTCCCATAACGATTTATCTCTCATGCTTCCCCCTCAACTCCTACCCATTGAGCAGCAAATGCCGTTAACAGGCTGCTTCTCGTGACGATGCCCGTAATTTTCCCAGCCTCCGTCACTACCGGAATAATGCCAAATGGCGCTTCGTTGATGAGAGCAAGAGCGTCCCTTGCCGTTGCTGTATCCTGGAGCACGACTTCAGGAGCGTGCATAATCTCCTGAATTGTCGCGATGTTATCCATTTGGGCGGATACATCATAGGCTGACACGATGCCTAACAGCTTGCCCGACTCATCGCCTACAAGCAGAGTGTCAGTCTTTCTTTGCCGCATGAAGGTAATGGCTCTGCTCGGACTACGGCCGGGTAGAGTAGTCGACGGATTATTCCGCATAACCTCTGTAATCGGGATATACTCGGGATTTTGATACAGCCGATTTTTCCCTACGAAGCCTTCCACGAACTCATTGGCTGGATGACTCAGGATTTGATCTGGCGTATCGATCTGCACTAGCTCACCGTCCCTCAAAATGGCGATCTTGTCGCCTAGCTTCAGTGCTTCTTCCATATCGTGCGTTACGAATACGATCGTCTTCTTTACTTCCTGCTGAAGTCTCAGCAGCTCATCCTGCAGCTGTTCCCGGGTAATCGGATCGAGGGCCCCGAACGGCTCATCCATCAAAATAATATCCGGATCTGCCGCCAATGCCCTTGCCACGCCAACCCGCTGCTGCTGGCCGCCTGACAGCTGCTTGGGGTAGCGCTTGGCAAAGATCGCAGGGTCGAGTCCAACCATGCGGAGCATCTCATTGACCCTGTCCTTCTTCTTCTTTGCGCTCCACCCTTTTAATTCGGGAATTAAACCGACGTTGTCTTCGATCGTATAGTGAGGGAATAATCCGATTTGCTGAATGACATAACCGATGTTTTTGCGAAGAGTTACGGGGTTTTCTTGCGTAATATCCTTTCCTTGCACATAAATTTTCCCTGACGTGTGTGGAACTAGACGATTGATCATCTTCATGGAGGTCGTCTTACCGCAGCCGCTGGGGCCGATCAGCACAAGAATTTCACCCGCTCCAACCTCGAAGCTGATATTTTTTACCGCTTGATAGCCGTTCGTATATGTCTTGCTTACCTGTTCAAATTTCAGCATTTCTAGCCTCCTTTGCGCTTTGAAGTTCAATTATCTCTGATCCCCTCTGCATCATTTCGATCAGCAAAAACGATATTTTCTTACTGACCCGAAGCGCCAATAGGTATTACTATAACAAAACTAGCGACAACTGACAACCTTATATAATTTAATAAGTTGTATGTTAAAAAATGGTGTTCGCACAGAAAAAAAGAGGCTGTCCCGGCAAAACTGCCGGAATGACAACCTCTTTTACAGTATGTATTATTGTATAGTTTGATTCACAAATCGGTCGGTTTTTTCATAAATTTTCGGATCACCGACAAATACAAGACTATCATTTTCTCTTAAAATTACATGAGGCCCTGGAGAGATGGAAACTCTCGTGCCTCGGCGCAGCGCGATTACCGTAGCCCCTGTATTTTGCCAAAATTGCAGATTGCCGATCGTCTTTCCTACCGCATGGGATTCCTCATTGATTTGAATCTCCATCGGGTTATAAGGAGTCAGATTCTGCAGCCGGTCAGAGGCCTTCGTAATTTTATTCAGCAGCACTTCAAATCGGCGATCCACTTCTTTTTTCTCCGCCATCAGAAGCTCAAGATCCCGCTTCAAGGAGTAGGCCGATTTCAAATAATTGCTGTTAGCCAGATAATCTTGGGCTTTTTGATCCGAAATGACGACGATTCCCTTGCCCTGCGAGACAGAGACAATCCCCTCGTCCTTTAATAATCCAATCGCTTTGCGAATCGTTTCCGGGGATACATGATATTGAGCCGCCAACAATGAGCGCCCCGATATTTTGCTCTCAACAGCTAACTCCCCGCTGACGATGCGCTGGGCAATATCGAGCGCGATGGACTTGTAGCCGGCAATTTCCTGCATTTCGATGACTTCCCCCTTTAAATAAACATGATTCAAGTATATCTCTTTTTATCCGGCAAATAAACAGACCCGGCTGGGCGGGGGAATCCTTATAGTTTACGTTCTGTTAATACATTGATGGTAATGTAAGCTACAGGAGCAGGAGCATGAACAATGATTTCGGAAAAAAAGACATGCGGAAGGAATCAACAATAACATGATTAAAAAAACTATGGCGCGAGAAGCAACCGCCAATACTCCATTGGATATCTCTGTTTATGATATTTTTGCAGCTTCTTTGAAGCTGGGACTGACCTCCTTCGGCGGGCCTGCCGCGCACCTTGGCTATTTCCACCAGGAGTATGTCACCCGCCGCAAATGGATCGGGGCTAAAGCGTACGCCGACCTCGTCGCTTTATGCCAGTTCCTGCCTGGGCCGGCCAGCAGCCAGGTCGGGATCGGCATCGGCCTGCGCTGCGGAGGAGTCTTAGGTGCACTGGCAGCCTGGATCGGATTTACGCTGCCTTCTGCGCTCTTATTGGGGCTCTTCGCTATGATGATGCAGTGGATGAATATCGGCGAGGCTTCCTGGCTGCACGGCTTGAAACTGACTGCCGTCGCCATTGTCGCCCAGGCTGTATGGAGCATGGGAACAAAGCTCGCCTCCACCCGGAGCAAAGCGGCGATGGCCATAGGAGCTGCCTCCGTGACTCTGCTGTGGCCGAGCACGGTCAGCCAAGCTATTGTTATCGTGGCAGCCGCGCTGCTGGGGCTTTTCATGTATCGCCAAGAGACGGCCGAAGACACGGATCAGGCTGATCCGTTGGCATATAGCCAGAATAATCCTAGGCACAGGCAGGCTATAGTTTATCTAGGGCTCTATTTCGCTCTGCTCCTGCTCCTCCCCTTGCTCGGGCAATGGTCAAACGGCGGATGGCTCTCCCTGATTGACAGCTTCTACCGGGCTGGCTCTTTGGTTTTCGGCGGAGGACATGTCGTGCTCCCGCTGCTCCAAGAGGAAGTCGTCCCGCGCGGCTGGATCAGTATGTCCGATTTTATCGCCGGATACGGCGCTGCCCAAGCTGTTCCCGGGCCGCTATTTACGTTTGCTTCATATTTAGGTGCGATTTATGGCGGGATGCCCGGCTTGATCGTAGCGACAATAGCTATTTTCCTGCCGGCATTCCTGCTCGTAGCTGGCGTACTTCCTCTTTGGGATCGGCTGCGCAGCAATCTAGCCGTTCAGAGAGCGCTTAAGGGCATCCATGCTGCTGTAGTGGGGATATTGCTGGCCGCATTATACGATCCTATTTGGACAGGCGCGGTATTCAATGCTTATGATTTTGTGCTGGTGCTGTGCTTGTTCGCCATGCTCCAGTTCTGGAAGCTCCCTCCCTGGTGCGTGGTTATCGCAGGTGCAGCCGGCGGGATGCTTCTAGACATTTTTCTATAAGCGCAGCCGTAGTCGTTACAGGAGGAACTCTCACTTATTCTTCATAGATCATTTTCCGCGTCATTCCGCCATCCACAACGAGATGCGTTCCGGTGACGAAGCTGTTGTCCGGATGCGTTAAATACAAGCAGGCCCGGGCGATATCCTCTGGCCTGCCCACCCTTCCTGACGGATGCTGGGCATGATCGAGCTCGCGAAGCTCATCATAGTCGCCAGTCTCAATCCATCCCGGGCTCACACAATTCACCCGTATTCCCTCTGGACCTAGCGATACGGCCATCGCGTGGCTAAGCGACACGATAGCTCCTTTCGATGCCGCATACGCTTCGGAATTCGGCTCGGACATGATAGCTCTCGTCGAGGAAATATTCACGACGGAGCCGCCGCCGTGCTTTTTCATCGATTTCGCCGCTTCCCGGGTGATCAGAAAGCAGCTGCGCACATTGGTGTTCAGCACGTCATCCCATTCCTCCACCGACAGCTCGAATGGCGATTTAAACCGGGATACCCCTGCATTGTTTATAACGATATCGATTCTTCCATATGTACGTTCGATCCGCTCCACCATTTCGGATATTTCCCGCTCGCTGCGGACATCGCAGGGGATGAACTCCGCCTTCCCTCCGGCCTGCCGGATCTCTTCTGCGGCCTGCTTGCCAGCTTGGGACTGCAGGTCGGCAAGAAGAACCACGGCCCCCCGCTCAGCATAAGCCTCTGCGATTCCTCGGCCGATTCCCTGTGCGGCCCCGGTAATTAAAATGACTAGATCAGCGAATGACATGACTTGTCCAGCCTCCTTTTTTCATTAGCGGGTCGTAAAAAAACTCTTCATCAGAGTGTATCCGCTCATCAGACCAAAAAAGAAAAGCTCCCGCTCTTGTATTAAGTGATAGTATTCGGAAAGCGCAATAATCTTTATATATGAAGAGGCAATCGGATAAATCAGAATCAAAAAGCACGGAAGAAACACGGCGAAAAACAGCGGTTTGTTCATTTTCCTCCGGGCTGGCCATCCGTTAAGCAGACTTAAGTACAATCCGAATACGAAGCCGTATATCATATTGGCTAATAGCAAATTGACCGTCTCGAAATGAATCGCCCACTGATGCTCCATCATGGCGAAGAAACGGCTGCGATAGTAAACGAGCAAGCAGAGACCGATCATCCATACCATGTAATAGAAAATTCCCTTTGATTTGTTCATGTCCGACTCTCCCATTTTTTCCTTGGCAAACCTTGCGGGTCAGCTGTATTCCCCAATTTAACATGCTTCAGCTGGGCGACAATAATAATGCTGATTACAACGAGCAAAAACCACGAGCTGATTTTTCCGATATGAACGAGACGCCAAACCTCTTCCTGATTCGGGTATTTCCAGGCCCCAAGGAAAGTCGTGACATTCTCGGCAATCCAAATAAAGAAGCCAATGAGCAGAAAAGACAGCAGCAGCGGCATTCGGAAGGTGCGCTCCTCTAACGTGAAATAAACCGTGCAGCGTAGAAATACGACAATTAAGAGAAGCATGAGCACCCAGCGAAAATCGCCGATAATATGATGCGTGAAAAAGTTGAGATAGATTGCCGTACTGATAGCAACCGCATAAACCGATTTGGGCCAGCCCGTGATCTGCAGCTGCAGTCGTCTCCATGCTTGGCATATATAGCTGGCTACGCTGGCATACATGAATCCGCTGTACAGCGGGACGCCGAACACTTTGCTCCAGGCCGCCTCTGGATAAGACCACGAGCCCATGTGGACTTTAAATATCTCGAGGCCCAGTCCAATCACATGAAACATGCAAATCACCTTTAGCTCATCGAGCGTCTCCAGCTTGCTGATGATCATCCCTGCCTGAGCCAGCAAGCAAATCAGCAATATCCAATCATATCTCGGCAGGATCGGCAGCTCGGCCACTTTCGTCAGGGCGAGGGCTCCGAAAATGATAAGCGGAAATATGCAGGATAACGCTTGGAGCCATGCAAAAACAAACAGCTTGCGAATAAATGTCATAACCATGCATCAGCCTCCTGTTTCTTCATTTGAATTTTATCACAATCAGAGTATGAAGTGACTGCCCAAGCATAATATTATGCGATTTGAAAAGCGCCCAATCTGCCACGATACGGCAAATTGGGCGCTCGACTATTGCTTTAGGACTTCAGGGCTTTAAGGCTCAATCCCCCATACCAAATTTCCGCTTAAATACAGAGGCGCCTTCTCCCAGCTGGCAAAGTTGGTCTTGGTCGCATCATATGAATAATCGTCCGCTTCGTTGAAATTAGACCAATCCGTCTTGTTCACGCGAATTTGAATCTCCCCGCTGCTGGCTCCTGGCGCCAAGCTGCCTGCACCGGAACCGAAGGAAATTTCCAAATAATAATCGGCTCCCGTCTTGGCCGAGTCCAGCTTGACAAAGGTTCCGCTTACATTGCCGCTGCCTACGACGGCGTAATCGCAATGGAACTCCTGCGGCTTATCGCCATCCACGGTATAGTAATAGCGAATTTTCACATCGCTTAGCGATACTGCCGTATCCCCATTGTTCACAATGCGGAAATGCGGCCGGAACTGATTGTCTCCCGGATTCGTGTCGTTCGTACGATATTCCAGCGTCAAATCGCCTTCCACCGGCGTTGGAATGGCCGTGGGCTGCGCACTTGCCTCTGGAGAGTCAGGGCTCTCCCCCACGCTATTAGACGCACTTACTACGTAGTAATAAGTCGTATCATTGACTACGTTTGAATCGATGTAGGAAGCTTGAGCAGTCGTACCTAATGTGGTATATGGACCGCCGCTTGTCGTTGCCCGTTTCACCGTATAGCTGTCCGCCCCGCTCACATTGTTCCAGGACAGATTAACTACAGCATCGCCAGCGACCGCATTCGGTTTCGATGGAGCTTTTGGCGCTACCGGCTCAACCGGCCCGCCTTGATCGCTGTTGATCAGGCGGTCGTATTCAGCATAAGCCGTTGCCATATCGACTTGGGACCAGAAACGATGGTAGGTGAACTCAGGAGCTCCGTTTGTCCATTTTTTCGTTTGCGGATCCCAAGAACTGTTATACTTGTTCTCCAAATATTGCCACTGCGGGTCATTCTTTATTTCTGGACGCACATCGGCATAGCTGGCGTAGACGCCGTTGCCGCCTTTGGCCGGGTCGGAAGGCACGGTGGACGATCCAGGAATGGTATTGCCCTGACCGAACAAGCCTGTCCAGCCGTTAGGGAAATAAATTTCCTTGGCGAAGTAACGATAGTAATCCTCGCGGGGCTCTACAGTAGTAATGCCGATACCGTCATTATAGCCCCATGCAGCGTCGAGCAATGCTTTAGCCAATTGCTCAGCTTGGCTGCCGAGCGCCGTGTAGCTGCCATTCTCCGCTTTGGTTCCTGCCGCAAAGAAGGTCAGCGCTTTGATATAGCTGCCAAGCACGCCAGCATCCTGCCCCGGATTCTTGGTAACAACGCGCAAATTAGGATTGCCGTCATAGTTGCTGTAGCCGTTCCAGGTTGTCGGCTGGCCAGACCATTCCAGGTTGCTCGGAATCCAGAATTCGCCAGGCGCTGGAACCGTCGCAATCGTCGGATTGTTGCCGCCAAGCACCCGATTTCCTTGATTATCCAAATAATATCCCTCAGAATCTGTTACAGGACGACTGTCGGCAAAGGCATAATCCATCGACCAGTCGACCCAGTTCTGTACGACCTGCTTCGCCATCTGGAAGTTCTCCGAGCTGGTATCCCCGTTAGAAGCGAGAATGTAATAAAGCTCGGCGATCCGCTCTACCGGCCAAGCCTGCATGCCGAACCAGTTGTTGGATGGCGGGTCATGGTAGACCGGTGCATCATCATACGCCATATCGTAGAAGGTACTCTTGCCCGCTGGATAGGCCTTATACGCGCCATCCCAGCTGTTCGTCGCTCCGCCGGCAATCGCCCCTTCAGCCGATTGAAGCCAAGTGTAGAACTCCAATTGACGCTTCAGCGAAGTCGTCCAATCCTGGCCTGCTGTTGGGGAATTCGGAACAAGGCCGCCATTGGAATCAGAAAGGGCGTATGCCGCTACGACGTTCTGATACCCTTGATGAGCGTGGCTCGCTCCAATCCGCCAAGCCCAGTTGCCGGACTGCCCCAGGCCGCCGCCCCAAGAGGTATACCAAGCCATCAGATAGTGGCTGGCATCTTTGCCTGTGCCGGCAGTCGGCGTCCCGCTTGAAGCGCTTCCAATCTTTTGAAAGTATTTATCGTACATGCCGTAACGCAGGTAATCCCCCATTTTTTTGGCCTTTTCCATATATACGGAATTGTTATATCCCAGCTCTTTAGCCCAGTACATGGCTTGAATGGCCCGTGCATCCGCATCGGTCGCATTCGTATAACGCCATTGCTCGGCTGGGGCATTGCTTTCTTTGGTGAACAGAGTCATGAAGCCCTCTCCGGCTTTACCAAACGTTTTATTGTCTTGCGACGGATGCGGCACGGCTTCCCATACCGATTCCTGCTCGCCCCGCTGGAACGTGTTCACATAGGTTGCCGTGTGGCTAGGATTAAGCAAATTGCCAAACCCGTACCAATTGTCGACATCCAAGAGCCAATGCATCAAATACGTCTGGTTATTGCCATACGTTGCTTTCAGCTCGGCGTCCAGCGGGTCTCTTCCAGCCGCATACTGCCCGCTTAATTGGCTCGGATATTGATCCGGCTGGGTATACTCGGCCGCATAAGTTGCCGGGCTATTCGGATCGTAGTAGTTCATCGTCGGCTGCTCTTCCTGGCCGTCGCCTTCATTTACGGGAATGATGTACTTCTCCATATTATCCCAAGCGTCTTCCAGCTTGCTCCAGTCTCCGGTGTAATGGCCGTACAGCACCTCCAGCCACAGCCAGTAGCTGTAGGCTTCCGAAGTCGTCATATGGCCGTAGTCCGGTGCTTCGCTCATCAACGTTTCAATGGAATGGTAAGGAATTCCTTCAGGCGAGAAGTAGCCGTTTGTCGGATTTTTAAGCTGTTGATACAGTTGCAGGAACCGAGTTTCCTCGGCCGACGGTGCTGCGAGGGCCTTGCTTGAATGGACAGTAAATATGCCTGATACGATAGAAAGTGACAATGCTGCACTCATTAAGATCGACACCGGTTTCTTAAAAGCAGACCATTTCATTATTTTCATCCTCTCTATACCAAATTTTAAGGTTCACTACCCCATACAAGGTTATTTCCTAAATGCAAAGTCGCTTTGTCCCAGTCCGCAAAATTGATTTGTGTTCCGCTGTAAGAATAGTCATCCGATTCGTTATAATTGGACCAGTCCGTTTTATTGACTCTGACCTGAATTTCGCCGCTGTCTGCTCCAGGAGCCAGGCTTCCTGCCCCTGTCCCGAATGAGATTTCCAGATAATAATCCGCCCCGATTGCCGCAGCATCTAATTTCACGAACCTGCCGCTTACATTGCCGCTGCCTACGACGGCATAATCGCAATGGAATTCCTGAGGCTTATCCCCATCGATCGTATAATAATAACGGATCTTCACGTCGCTAAGGTCTACGCTCGCCGTCCCTGTATTAACAATGCGAAAATGCGGACGGAACTGATTATCTCCCGGATTCGTATCATTCGTGCGGTACTGCAGCTTCAAACCATCTTCGGCCGGTATTGTCTCTTCTGCAGGCTTTGCGCTTGCTTGCTGAGAGTTAGGACTGTCTCCGACAGCGTTTCTGGCAACGACGACATAATAATAAGTCGTCCCGTTGACCACGCCAAGATCGGTATACGTCGTTCCAGTTGTTTCAGCAACTACCGTATACGGCCCTCCATCTGTTGTTGATCGCTTAACCACATATTCACTAGCTCCGCCAGCGGCATTCCAGGACAGCTCAACCCGGCGATCCCCAGCGATTGCCTTGATTCCCTTTGGCGCGGCTGGCAGTGATGGCTCGCCGCCTCCGGCAGGCAGTTGGCCAAATACATGGATTCCTGCGTCATAAACGGGAATATTGTTCATCTTCACGGGAGAGGCTGCACCCAAAGCAATGCCCTGATAGGAAAAGTCATTGCTGTTATCCCAGAAGCTCGTATTTAGCGGTGCAGCAATCCTGAACTGAACTTCTTTCCGGTGTGCTGACTGTCCGCCTGGATAAATCGGAGTTCCGGTAAAATCAATGGTTGTATAATAAACATGATTAGCTTCATCGTAAGGCTTGAGCGGAGACACCGTTGCTCCCTGGTTATATCCGCCTGCGGACACCGTAATATCCTCGGGGCCATAACCGGCTGCGACCGCTTCGCTAATATCCACATAATAATTGAAGGACAGCTTGTCGCTTACCCGGGCAGGCCAACCGGAACGATTATTAAGCAGCGCCCTGATCTCTACAAAATTGCTGCCGCTCACATTCACGGATGCTTCTACGAACATTTCGTCGTCGCGAACTTCCGGTGCCGGAAAATTGGCAAGCGGCTGCTGCCCCTGCCCATGAAGCAGCACCATCTTGGCGAGAGCCCCCGTAAAGGCGGCATTATAATCCGTCGCCACTTCATTCGATACATAGTCTCCGATCGAATCCGTGTAGGCGTCGGTCTTGGATGGCCCGCCAACGAGAGCGCCATACAGAATATGCCTGTGATTTGCAGGAACCTGCTGATTATCCGCCCAAGAGCCGTGGGAAGTTCGGTGATGAGGATGCTCTGGCGCATTGCTGCCGAACCCGACCACATAGCTGCTGCTGCGCGGATTATCTCCTAACATGTACAATATTTGATTCTCCGCGAAGGAACGTGCACGGGACTTCTTGACGGGGTCACTCACCCAATCCGAGTAAACGAACGCAAGGAACGCCTGATTTGCAGCGTATCGAAGAGCTCCCCATTGATCCAAATGCGCAAGTCCTCCTGGCGTGTATGTGACCCGTTCTCCCGTCCCCGGGACGCCAGTAGTCCAGAACTCTATATTCCGCTCGGTCGATTGAACGAATCGCGAATCCCCGGTAATCCGGGCCAGAAGGAGCTGAGCGCCGTATTGCTTGTTATCCCAGTTATGGGTCCATTTATAATCCCAGCCTCCTGACTGCAGCGTTCCCCATTGGTTGCTGGCAGCAATCGCTTTGTTAAGATAACTCTCGTCCTCCGTAGCAAGATAGAGCCAAACGCCTCCCCAGCTTAATTCGTCGGCGTAACCGCTCCAGGATTTGTAATACTGGACAGCATCGGTAATGCTGTCGGAATAAACTCCGCGATATTGATCCGCGAATTGATAGAGCTGCTTTGCATGCATCAACAGCTCTTCCGCGTAGACCGGATCCGTATCCCTAAAAATGATAGAAGCGGCTGCAAGCGCTGCGGCTGTCTCTCCGGCGAGATCCGAGCCTGGGTGACTTTCGTCAATTTTATAAGCAGGCCGCTGCATCGGCATGACCTCGGCTGGGCCCCACCAATTGTGATCCGCCGTGCCATTCCCTACTTGTCCCCATAATTCATTGGGTGCCGTATGGGTTTTCATAAAATAATCCGTCGCCCAACGAATGTTATCCAGAATGTACTCCAATTGCCCTGATTGTTCATAGCCTTCACGATATTCGTATACAGACCATGCGAGCATAGTCGCTGTGTAAGCCATCGGAAAACCAAATTTGACATGATCGCCGGCGTCATACCAGCCTCCCGTCAAATCGTGGCCAACGTCGGCACCGTCTTGAAGACCGGAATCACCGCGCCATTCCACGCGATTGTTATCCGGCAGTTCGCCGGAGCGCTGGGTTTCGTAGAAATAAATCGATTTCTGTAAGGCCTCGGCGTAATTATAATCCGAGGCTGCCGCCTGAACGCTTGACCCGAACGCAAGAGCCGAACTTCCCGTAAGCGCTAACATGAGGACGAATGAAAATATCACGCTTTGTTTCAACCTTTTTCTCATAGCATCGTTACCCTCCTTTCTAATACGACAAATTTCCTGAAACAACGGATGATAGGTTCTTTAGCAACCACCTTCCTTCGTCAAATTAGGGTTGTTGTTAGCGTATTTCCAATTAATTACAACGTCCCTAGCCATAATATAGCATAGGATTCTATTAAATACTATAATTTACATAAAAATGTTATCGATTGTTAGCATTATTTTAAAAATAAGTGATATCAAAAACATCCCCACTTCTGGAAATTCGGTAAAAATTACAACGTATCTTAAATAAACGATTCCACTAGAACTCTTGGCTTCTTACTTGAAGACAAAATAACCTCGGTGATCATTAATCACCGAGGCTTTAAAATCTGTTTCAATATAATAAATTAAAAGATTCGCAGAGCAATCATTCCAATGATGCATATGAACATGCCGATCACTTCAAGCCTTCTAAACTTCTCTTTTACGAATACGCGGGTATATAGAAGAATCAGTAAGACATTCATAGCTACTACGGCGGATACTAGGCCCGTAATTCCAAATTTGAAGGCCGTTATGATGAGGATCATCCCGAAAAAATTCGTCAACCCAATTGCCATGCCGCTGAAAAAAGTACGTTTTTCATTCCATTTACCCTGTTCCGCAGGCGGAGCATATGTACCTTTAAGCCTCGCTTTGCGCTTGTTATTTTTATCAATTAACCACCAAGTCGCAAAACAGAGGGAACCGATAGTGAACATGTAAAATAGAGTCGGGAACAGCTCTGCTTCCAAGCGCGTAGACATTTTCCCAGCCATATCGTTTAAGCCGAAAAATACCATCGCCAGCAATCCCCATTGCGCCCCCTGAAGATTACCGATTCGGAGGTCGTTGGAATATCTTACCGTCAATATGCCCGCAATAATAAAGATGAAAGCGGCCAACTGCCCCAGGGATAGCGTTTCACCCCATAGCACATAGGCAAGAGTAACGACTACGACGGGCGGCAGCCCGGTTAAAATCGCAATGAGCGACGGTTTGCCCACGGCGAACCCTTGAAACATGCAAGCATTCGCAATAAAAGAGAATGCTCCCATAAATAGACCTGTTAGCGCGCTGGCTGTCCAGTTCTGCCCAAACATAAAGCTGCCTATCAAACTAGCGATCGCACCGGTAAAAAACACCCCGAACAGCATCAAATTGCGATCCATGCCCTGCTTTGAAGACCAGTGGTACAAAATTCCGCGCAGACCAAAACTGATCGCTGCGAGTGAAGCGAATAACAGCCACATTTTTGCAAAACTCCTTCTTCTAGTTGAACTAATTTTAAGTAACGTAAGCAGCCACTAAATATGCATTATACCATCATCCTGGATATTGACCATCACAATCCTCATGGTTCATATAAGAGCGAGTTGCCCCAGAGACTTCATAGACGCCTTGTTTTTTCGTCAACCTATAGTTTCACTAGCGTTTGCCTTTAGCTTTTCTTGTTGCCAAAATAGATATGCTCTATTAATCTTAAAGAAGTTTGACCTACAGTCAGGGGGGATATTTATGTGGAAAGAGTTCAAAACCTTTGCTTTTAAAGGAAACGTAATGGATCTGGCGGTCGCCGTCATTATTGGCGGTGCCTTCGGTAAAATCGTCAGCTCCGTCGTAGAGGATCTGATCATGCCTTTGATTGGTATCTTATTAGGAGGACACGACTTCTCGAATATTGTCATCCCAGTCGGCGATACCTCGATTAAAGTTGGCTCATTCATTCAAACTGTAATCGATTTTCTAATCATTGCCTTCTCCATCTTCCTCTTCATTAAATTGCTAAACAAGTTTAAACGCAAAGAAGAGGCCGAACCGGATAAGCCCGCAGAGCCTAGCAAAGAAGAGCTGCTGCTTACCGAAATTCGCGATTTGCTGAAAAGCAACCAGGAATCAAGACCTTAAGAAATGGCTATCCGATTTAGCAACACCCGTAGCGAGCGTGTCCTCAGCTACGGGTGTTGTCTTTATTAATCAGATGATGGCATTCCCTTATTAAGCATTTAAAATGCCTTCCCGAGGCGTAACGCCAAACGCTTTAGCCAAATCCATTAGCTCGTGCTCCGTAATTCGCTGCCGGATCGGTTGATTAACGATGAGCATATAGATTTGGGCTGCCTTTTCAATCGTTTCGATAAGCCCAAACGCCTCGTCGATGGAGCTGCCCGTGCCGAAGATGCCGTGATGCGGCCACACGACCGCGCGGTGATCCTTCATTTTGTCGGCCGTTGCCCTTCCGATCTCGCTGGAACCCGGTACCATCCAAGGGATGACGGCGATGCCGTCCGGAAAAACAACGATGCATTCCGTACACATTTCCCACAGCGTCTTCGTAAATTGATTCTCGTCCAAGTCATGAATAAAGGTCATGGCAATGACATTCGTCGCATGATTATGAATGACCACCCGATGGCTCGGATCGACCTTCAAACGTTCAATATGGCTCATAAAGTGGGAAGGCAGCTCGCTTGTCGGCACCGCACCATCCTTCAATCCCCACAGCAGCTCCAGCTGCTCTCCATCTTTCGAGACGCGAAGCACCCCGAGATTCGCTTCCGGATCGGCAACGACATTCTTGAAATACTTGCCTGAACCGGTGACGATAAAATACTGACCAGCCAATTCATGCACGGGAAAGGCCGGCTTGATCGTGCGGATCACGTCGTTAATATCGAGATATTGAGCCACTTCGGCTTCGTCAAGAATATAGCTTACATTCCCGCCATTGCGTTCATCCCAGCCGAATCTCCACATATGCTGCGTAATTTGCGCCATTTCCTTCACAAAAGGAATATCGAGCTTTCGCGTACAGGATAACTGGTGCTGTTGTTTAAAAGTAGTCATCGTGCTTTCTCCCCTTCTCCTCATCCTTATGATGCTTTTTTAAGATTATAGAATGTATAAGTTGTCAGCGGAGCTGAACCGTTCTATAATCGCAAGAAAAACTACCGCTGAAGTAAGACATTCCGTTCATATTTCTTGACTTCATCCAGCCACGCTTCACGAACCGGAACGCCATGTACCGCGCAATAATAATCCCAAACCGCTCCGAACGGATACGATTTAAACTCCTCGACAAGCGCGAGACGGGAGGTGAAATCCCGCTGATCCTCCGCTTTCCTGAGTAAATCCACAGGCTCCAGCATTGCACGCAGCAGCGCCTTAATCGTATTGCGGGTTCCAATGACCCAAGCGGCAATATGATTAATGCTCCCATCGAAGAAGTCCAGACCGATATGCGTACGCTCCAGCATATCTCCGCGAACCAGTTCGCGGGCAATTTCGAGCAATTCATCATCCATCGTCACGACATGGTCGCTATCCCAGCGAACCGGCCGGCTGACGTGCAGCAGTAAACGCTCCGTAAACATCAGCACCGACGAAATTTTATTAGAAATCACTTCTGTTGGATGAAAGTGCCCCGCATCCAGGCATACCGCCTTCCCCCGGCTAACCGCGTAGCCTAAATAAAACTCATGCGACCCGACCACGTAGCTTTCGGAGCCGATTCCGAACAGCTTGCTTTCCACCGCGTCAATATTGTGAGCCTCGCTGATCTCATCACGGAAGATTTCATCCAGCGATTCCTTCAGCCGGACTCGCGGAGACAAGCGATCGACCGGCGTGTCCTTATAACCATCAGGAAGCCAGTAGTTGGTTACGCACGGCTGACCCAGCTCCTTGCCGAAATATTCGCCGATTTTGCGGGAGGCCCGGCAATGGTTAATCCAGAATTGCCGGATTTCTTCATTAGAATGACTAAGCGTAAATCCTTCTTCCGCCTTAGGGTGCGAGAACATGGTAGGGTTGAAATCGAGACCAAGCCCCTGCTGCTTCGCCCAATCCACCCATTTGCTGAAATGGCGGGGTTCCAGCTGATCAAGATCAACCGGCTCCTCCGTATCCGCATAAATGGCGTGTAAATTGACTTTATGCTTGCCGGGAATCATCGACAACGCCTGCTCGATATCCTGCCGCAATTGCTCCGGAGTCTCCGCACGGCCAGGGTAGCTTCCGGTTACCGCAATACCGCCGCTAAGCTGTTTATCCTTAAATAGAAATCCTTTTACATCGTCACCCTGCCAGCAATGAAGCGAAACTTTAATCCGGCCTAGCTTTTCCAGGACTTCATCCGTATTGATACCGTACTTGGCATACAGCTTCTTCGCTTCAACATAACTGTTCTGAACTGCTTGATCCATGTTTTATGCTCCTTTGCCGGTAATATTGTAATTGTTTAAAGATGATTAGTTAGCTGATCCCACCGCTGAAGCACTTGGTTCAAACCACGAATGGGTCTTGGCTTGAACACTCTAGGCGGAAATGAACGGGCGATCAACTCCCGGGCCTCGCTCAGCTTGCCCACTTCCCCGGAAGTGATCATTTGTACAGCGATATTGCCAAGCGCCGTTGATTCGGACGGCCCGGCCTGAACGGTCTTGGCGAGCACATCCGCAGTGAGCTGGCACAGCAGCTCGTTGTTAGAGCCCCCGCCGACAATATGAAGCACATCAATGGTTTTATTCTGCAGCTTTTCAAGCTCTCGAAGAGCATCGAAATAGGTTAGGGCCAAGCTATCAAAGATGCAGCGGGCGATCTCCCCCATCGTTTGCGGAATATGCTGTCCAGTCTCCTTGCAGCAGAGCTGAATCTCCGCAATCATGCTCCCCGGGTTCAGAAAGCGGGAAGCATTGCACGGGATTAGGCTGCGAAATGGAGTCTCGGCCTCTGCAAGCCCTGCCAATTCCGGGAAGCTGTACGCGTCTCCGCTTTCTCTTCTTACCTCCTGAATCATCCAAAGGCCCATAATATTTTTCAGGAATCGATAAGTGCCGTAGGCACCCCATTCATTCGTATAATTCGCTTCCATCGCGGCCGGATTATTTAGCGGCTGTGCAAGCTCTACGCCTAACAGCGACCAAGTTCCGCTGCTGATAAAGGCCCAGGATTGCTCTTGCTGCGCTGGAACACCGACGACGGCTGATGCCGTATCATGCGTCGGAACGACGATCAGTTCACAGTGAGGCAAATCGTATTGCTCGATCAGCTCCGGCCTGATCGAGCCTAGAGCCCGACCCGGCTCCGTCAGCTCGGAGAACTGGTCTCTTCGCAGCTCCAGCAGCTCCAGCAGCTCCTCATCAAACTCCCGCGTGCTCAAATTTAACATTTGCATCGTTGAGGCATTGGTCACTTCATTCAATTTACAGCCGCTAAGCCGGTAGTATAAGTAGTCCGGAACCAGCATAATCTTGTCAGCTTGATGCAATTGAGAGCGATCATGAACAAATAATTGATAAAGCGTATTAAAAGGCAACTCTTGAATCCCTGTTTTGGCATAGACCTGCTCTCGGCTCATCCAGGCATGGAATTGATCAGGCACCCCATCGGTTCGCCCGTCGCGATAGGCAAATACCTCCTCCAGCCTATTCCCCTCTTGATCGAGCAGAACATAATCCACGGCCCAAGTATCCACACCCAAATAGCATGACTCAATCCCCTGCTGCTTCGCTGTTTGCAAGCCTTTGATTATCTCGGCAAAGAGATGATCGATATCCCAGTATTCATGTCCGTGCCGCATGCTGAATGAATTGCCAAAGCGATGGATTTCCCTGAGCTCCAGCCGCCCCTTATTCAACTGCGCCTGTACCAGTCGGCCGCTGGATGCCCCGATATCGACAGCGATATAATTCATCATCAGAACGACTCCTCTTACATTCATAAACATGTGAATTTCCGTTTCTTCTACCTTTATCGTACCTGCGTTTTCTTTGGAAGTCAACATAAACAAACATAAATAAATGTGGATTCTTCTGTTTTTATCTACTTTCATTAACACCTTTGTAACAAAACTATACTTTTCTGTACTTTCAACATATAATGAGTAGCATAATGAAGCACGGAGAAAGGAGTTCCTATGCTTGCAGCTGAACGTCGCCAAATCATTATCGATATGGTGCAAACGGATAAACGCGTCCTCGTCTCGGAGCTCAGCGAGAAATTCAATGTCACGGAAGAAACGATTCGCCGCGATCTTGAAAAGCTGGAAAAGGAAAGCATTGTTACCCGAACCTACGGCGGCGCGATCATAAATAGCCATACCAATGAGGATTTGCCCTTTACGACTCGAAATGCCACAAATTCGGAAATCAAACAACAAATCGCTTCAAAAGCATTACACCTGATCAACGATGGCGATACGTTAATGATCGACCCTAGTTCCACCTCTGTAGAGCTTATGAAATTGCTTCATCAGCGTAAAAACCTAACCATCATCACGAGCTCGATTCATATTTTGCAGGAGTTTCTAAATACAGGAATCAATATCATCTCTACCGGCGGATCCTTGCGCCCGCGATCGCTGTCCCTCGTTGGTACTAACGCCGAGGAAATCGTGAAGAAATACAATGTGGATAAAGTAATTCTTAGCTGCAAAGCGCTTTCCCTGGACAAAGGCATCATGGATTCCAATGAGCCGGAATGCGAGCTGAAGAAGGCAATGCTTGGTCAGGCGGAGAAGGTGTTGCTGCTTGCGGATCATTCCAAGTTCGACAAGACCGCTTTTGTTAAACTCATGGAATTCGACGAGGTGGATGTACTTATCACTGATCAAGAGCCTGAATCGGCGTGGCTGGACATGTTGAAGGAGAAGGAAATCGAAGTCTTGTTTTGAAAATTAGAAAAAGGCCCTCCAGCCAAGATAGATGGCAAATGGAGAGCCTTTTTGCATTCCTATTAAAAATTAAAATTATCCGGATCGGAGCCAAAACGGCGATTTCGGTTCAAATTGTCAATCGTGCGCATATCCTCGGCATCGAGCTCGAAATCGAATACGTTCCCGTTTTGCACGATGCGCTCTTCATGAACGGATTTAGGAATCGTGATGACGCCGTTTTGCAAATCCCACCGTAAAATGACTTGAGCTGCCGATTTTCCGTGCTTGTCCGCAATGCCCTTCAGGACTTCATGGTTCAGCAAATTGCCCTGTCCGAGCGGCGACCAAGCCTCCAGGCGAATCTCTTTGTCATTGCAATACTGCAGCAATTCCTTCTGCGTTAACTCCGGATGAAGCTCCACCTGATTGACGGCAGGTACGACCTCGCTATTCTGGAGCAAGTCCTCTAAATGATGGATTTGAAAATTACTTACGCCGATCGCTCGGGCCTTGCCCTCCCGATAGATTTTTTCCAGCGCTCTCCACGTATCCTTATACTTTCCTTTCACTGGCCAGTGAATGAGGTACAGATCCACATAGTCCATATTCAATCTGCTCAGGCTCTCCTCGAACGCCGCCAATGTTGATTCGTATCCTTGATCCGCGTTCCAAACCTTTGTCGTAATAAATACATCCTCGCGGGATAATCCGTTATCCTTCAGCGCTTGCGCAACCGCCCGGCCAACCCCCTCTTCATTACGGTAAGCAGCGGCGGTATCAATACTGCGATATCCGTGGCGAATAGCGGCTTGTACTGCACGCTCCACCTCGTCGCCTTCTTTTGCCAGATAGACCCCAAGCCCAAGCCAGGGCATTTTGACTCCATTGTTGAGTGCGACTGTATCCTGCAAATAATTAGGCATATCGATATCCTCCTTGAAATGAATTAATGGCAACAACTCAATTATGAAGGAAAATTTTCTATATTAAAAGACTGCTGAGCCTTTAATACAAGCGGTGCTCCATGACCGCCCGGCGAATCGCCGCCGTTTCTTGCTCCAGCATTTGATATCCGGCAATATCATAAGCCGCTTCCCTCGGAATCACATTTGCTATTACGAGACAATGAAGCATCCTTAATATATATTTATCCATCGGCTCAATAAAGGTCGCTTCCGCATAACCGTCGATGCGTGCCGATAAATCGATAAATCGGGCATAATTCTTATCGCGGTAAGCTGCGATCATATCGGCTTGAATATTCGGAAAAGCCGCTCCGAGGCCGACTAAAGCACTGCTTGCCCCCCGCATCAAGGCATAGCCGAACATTCGGTCTTCCCCCGTAATGTGCAATTGGCCAGGATATTCATCAGCAAGAAGCCGGGCGATATTCTGCATCGTCATGACGCTATCCAAGGTTGCTACCTTGATGCCGATCACATTCGGCAATGATAATAGCTCCCGCAGCAGATCCAGGGAGTACGACCATCCGCCAGCCTCCTCATATAAATAAAAAAGCACAAGCGGAGCACCGAGCTCTGCCAAACCTCTGTGGTACTCAGCGACAGCCTCATCCTGTTCATGAGCCGGGAGCTCGCGGAGAATCACCGGGGGAAATACGAGCAGAGCGTCCGCACCGCCAGCAATCGCATCCTGTGCCATTTTCACGCTTGTCTTGCGCCAGCTATCAATCCTCTTCCGTCCTGTTAAGGATTCGTCCGGCCGTGCGCCCACTCCGGCGACGATGATTTGGTTAGGCTGGAGAGCTGCCTTCCAGGACTGTAAGATATGTTCGCGCTCTTCCCGCTGCAAATGAAGCCCCCGTCCGGTATGCACCCAAACCGCTACACCAGCGATGCGCTGCGCGGATAAATAAGCAGCGTACGCGGCTTGAGCCTGCTCATGGATTTGGCCGGTCGCATAACGCGGAACAGGAACCGCAGGAATCAATCCGCCCTGCAGCCTAAGCTTGATTCGCTCCGCCTCGCGTATCATCATTGTGTGTCCTCCTTTCATAGAAGACAATATGTATTCATTCGTTTCATGATTTGAGGAGAAAATAATCCCTCCCCTTATTTCTATACCACTCCGTTACGGCTTGAAACGAGATGACGCCGTCATAATCTTCGACCTCGCCGGCTTCCCGCAAATGCAGCAACCACGGTACCAATCCGGTATGAGGATGGAAATACAGCTCATGCAGGGCGCGCTCTGTCTTCGAGCCGCTTCGCATTCCGTAGGCACTAGCGGGCTTTTGAAACATTGTATGCATCTGTACGCTGGATACTCCCCTTAAAGCATATTCCAAGGCCATTTTTCCAGAATGAATATTACCTGTGCCCGAAAGAATCGGAATACCCGCTTCGAATTGTCCCTGAAGCTCCATCCTCCTTAACTGCGTGAGTATGCGCAAATTGCGGGCGCTAAGATCTGGCCCTCCATAGGCTGCGCCTTCCTTTCCGGCAAACCTTCGCTCCTGATCATATAATCGGTTCGCGTATACGACGTAATCCGGCCGCTGCGAGCCTTCCTCGAGCAAAGCCCGGAAAGCCTGCAGCTGAAAGGCGTCCTCAAAGATCGTATTCATTAATTTAATGCCTAAGACAATCGAACCCTCAGGCAGCGATCGCTTGATACGTTCCGGCACATCCCGCAGCCACTTCAATACCGTTTCCTGCTGCTTTGCTTTATCCGAGCCGGCAAGCGTTGGACTGAAATCCTTCTCCATTTGCAAGGGCCCGGCTTGTCCGGCGGATCGCCAAATTCGCTCGAGCAGGCGCGTCGTATATTCATACTCTCCCATTTGGTATTCGCCCTCATCGGAGCCGGGCAAATGGTACTTGCAAGAAGGGACGATGACGGTTTTGCTGTGGCGAGCCGCCTCCAAGGCTGCTTTCAGAAACTCGGCATATGAAGCAAGTGAGCCGTGCCAGCCTCTCCCTTGCCAGGTGACGTTCCAGCCTGCTTCCCCGGATTCTTTCCCCGTAATCCGGCTGACGACCATCCGCGTCTCCTTCACAGCCCAATCCTGCATCGCGCGAACACCTTGCGCATTCTCGGCGATTACCGTTTTTAGGACGACAAAACCAAGGCCAGCATCGATATCCGTCTGGACTTGGTTCATATTTAAAGACAATTGTCCCGCCGCTTTGCCGAATGGATTCTTAATTCGCCTCGGGCCATAATAGGAGGATACATCCAGTCTATACGTTTCAAACAAGTAGCTCTCCAATGCTCCGGGCATTCCGCTGCGAAATCGCTCATAATCGCGCTGAATCCGGGCAGCATCCTTTTCTCGAAGGAGAGGGTGGGAAGGTAAAATAAGGCTCTTTAGCATCTTCGTCCCCCTGTAGGTTAGTTCTTGAAGAGTGTATTCCACGAGGTCTGCATCCTGTCCTCCCCTCGCGGAATTTTTTTATTCTCGTAAATAATTCCGGACGAATTGCGCCAGATAAGCGGCACCATAATGAAGCGCTTTCTCATCGATTGCAAGCTCGGGATGATGCAGAGGAAATTTTCCCTTTCCTTCTCCGCCTGTGCCGATCAGCAAAAACGCGCCGGGAACATGCTCCATATAATACGCCATGTCTTCGCTCGTCATTTGCGAATGTGCCAGCGGATGGATGGCCTCCTCGCCGTATAGGCCGCGCAGAGCTTCTTCGGCATACCGTACCCACTTTGCATCATTTACGGTTGGAGGATAGCCGAATTCATACCGAACATCGGCCCGGGCATTCATCCCTGCCGCGACCGCTTGAGCCAGCTCGGTCACCCTCGTTCGCATCCTTTCACGGGTCGCAGCATTCACCGCCCGTACCGTGCCGCGAATCTCCACTTGATCCGCGATAATGTTCGGGATGCTGCCCCCGTGAATCGAGCCCATGCTCAGCACGACGGCATCGGCCGGATCGCTCTCGCGGCTGATCAGCACCTGCAGGGCGGATAGCACCTGAGCAGCAGCGATGATCGCATCCACGCCCTGATGCGGCGCAGCTCCGTGCCCGGCCCGGCCATGCACCATAATGTCGACGTGATCCATGCTCGCCATGATCGTGCCTGCCTTCACGCCGAACTGCCCCGTCGGCAAATCCGGCCACAAATGCAGGCCGATGATGCCATCCACGCGCGGCGATTCAAGCACACCGGCGTCAATCATGTGCCGGGCCCCGCCCAGCATTTCCTCCGCCGGCTGGAAGATGAACTTGACCGTCCCGGCCAGCTCGCGCCGGAGTCCGGTCAGCATCCGGGCGGCGCCCAGCGCCATGGCCATGTGACCATCATGGCCGCAGGCGTGCATCGCGCCTTCATGCCGCGATGCATACGGCAGCCCTGTCTGCTCGCGGAGCGGCAGGGCGTCCATATCCGCCCGTACCGCAATGCACGGGCCGGGCTGACCCGTCTCGAGCAGCGCAACGACCCCGGTGCCCGCGACGCCGCGCTGCACCTGAAGCCCAAGCTGCTCAAGATATTCCGCGACATACTCGGACGTTATGAATTCCTGGAACCCGAGTTCAGGATATTGGTGTAAATGTCGGCGGTGGGCTACAATTTCCTGCTCAAGAGATACGGCGACTTGCAGCAGACTCATATTATTCATAATAGACTCCTTCTAGGTTCAGAGAATAGATTTGCCTTGGTCTGCCCCGGCCGGCCGGCTGTTCCTCGCCGACGATGCTGGCGATCTCGTATTTCTCCAAGGCAGCCATAATCCGCCGGGCGCTGCGAAGCGTAATGCCAAAACCTTCGGCCAGCTGAGCAGCGGTAATCGTCGAAGTGCCAAGCCTCCGGCACAGGGAAATGAGCTTATTGATCGTACCGACGCTCAGGCCTACTTTCTTCGCCAGGGAGATAAGCTCGGGATTCTCGCTTCGGGCCGAATATTCCAGCGTCATCTCCGAACCCATCGGGCCATAGACCATCCCGTCCTGCATAATCAGAAAGCAGTTGCCACCGCCGCCGGCCTTCGCCTTGAGCAGGGCCTCCCTTGCTTTCCCTTCCGCCTCGTTAGCCGTGCGTCCCATGCCGATGCCGATGCTGGCATTCCACTGCAGCCGCTCCATCACTTCCAGCAGCAGCGGCGCATCCTGAAACTTCCGCGTGACCTGTTCGATAATTCCGCGTGTCGTAATGAACGATACTTCATCCGAATTGCTCCATTTAATCAGGGATTGCGTCTCTTCCCCGAAATCGATCAGGATTTGCTGGAGAATGATTTTTTTGCGTTGAATGTCATATTCCGAAACGGCTTCTTTGGCAAACTGTTCAAAGTTATCGATATTCATGATGCCAACTGCGATTTGCGTGCTGCTGTAGCGAAGACTTTTGCCTTCAAGCAGGGCGCAATTCAAGCAATCCCTTATCGCTGATTGCGTCGGGACGACCCGGAATACGGGCACGCCGAGAGCGATCAATCGGTGATAAACCGAAGTAACGCAGGTAACCGTAACCGACACTTTTCCCGCTTGCCATAAATCATAATGAAAGGCAACGAGCTCTTCGTTACTCATGCCGGATTCATAGGGTTTGATGAATATATCCTCAACCGGCAGGCCGATTTCATGAAGCGGCTCCTCCACCTCATTTCGCTGCAAAACGTCCACGCTAATGGGCAGTCCCTCGTCAAAGGATAAAATCCGCTGCCGATAAAAATCAAACAGCACTTTATAGAGCGCCGTTCCCGAATAATAAACATGAACCATCGGGATGTCAGGCGATGCCGCCAGAGCGATCTGGTAAGGAATCGGGCCGGTAAAGAGCAAAATATCCGCCTGATCTCTCACTCTGGCTATTACCTCTAGCGTCTCCCGTTCATGGCGATAGGGCGCGGGAAGCATGGACAGCTCCGAAAACAAAGATCCAATGTGGAGCACCGCATCGACCAGGTCATGCGGCCCGATGACTGCAACCTTCATGTTCATCGTCATGTTCGTCACCTCCATGGTCAGGATCAAACGCCTTAATCCGGGCTATTCACCCGCTTTTCCATGTAATCGGTTAACTCTGACAGTGACTGATCGACTAGTTCCACAACCTGATCGCCAAAATACTCGAACGATATAAAACCCTTATACCCCAAAGCCAGCAGTGTATCGAAAATAGCCTTGTGATCTGCATCTCCTTGCAGCACGGGAACGGCTTTGCTTTTGCCCCAATTTTCATGATCCCAATGATAATCCTTAAAATGCACATGGCTGATCCAAGGATAAAAGCGTTTCAGAATGGAAATGGGATCGAGATGATCTACGTACAGGTTAAAGCCGTCATATATGAATTCAATCTCTGTATTAACGTTAATGTCTTGATCGCTTGCATCGCTGTTAAGACGTTCCTTCTCCGGCTTCGCCTCGTTCCTGTCAGACTGAAAATGCGTTAAGCTCTGTATTAAGTTCATTCCCCCACCGTCAAAGCTTCGTATACGGGAGGCTTGTAATAAACGATCCAAGCTATCTGCCGTATCAGCCAGCGTATTATTATGAATTTCTACAGCAAGAACAACACCCTGGCGGCTGCAGCTTTGAAGCGCCTCGTGTAGTCCCGCTGTCGCCATTGCCCACTGTTCGCTTGTGGCCTCACGAGATGGAACATGCCCTGCAAATGTACGAATCCGGGGACATCGGAGCGCTTTGGCCCATTTCGCCGACCGCTGTACGCATGCAAGATCAACTTGGTATGCTTCTCTGCTTTTCGTAAAATAGCTGTACTCGCTTAGGGATGGTACTAGCAACTGGTTAGAATCCAGCAGAGCCCGCAGCTCACTAAGCGTGCCGTCCCGGTTTAAATAATCCTCGATATGTCCGCTCCAAATTTCCACGCCTTGCAGTCCCAAACGCCTGGCTTCAGCAATGATCTCTTCCAGGGTTAACGACTTTAGGCCTGTCGTGCAAATACTGAACTGTATCGAGGAATCCTTCGTATTATTCAGTATCAACGGATTGCTCCACCCCTGCCTCGTCCGAGCGGTACACCGCTTCTAAAGCGGCGATCACCGATCTCGCGTATTCTCCCGAGCTGTCAGGCTCGGCATCCTGCCCGATAGCCTGCAATAAATCCTCGAATTGCAAAACGAAGGGATCGGAGCTATTTTGCAGCTCAAGCTTTACATACTGGCCATCCCGGTTAACCCAAACTCCTTTTGCGGAAACGAGCTTGATCATTCCCTTATCGAAAATCAGCTCGGTTTCATCCTTGGGTACGCCTGCGTAGCCGGACTGCACAACGACGGCAGGCACTTCGTTCGACGTTTCTAGAAAGAGACAGCCGCTTCCCTCCACGTCCCCCCTCTCTCCCTCGTAAGATAAAGCTGCTTTCACCTTCGTAACTCGGCTGTTCGTCAACCATTGGATTTTGTCGATAGAGTGGGCACCCAGATTCATCAAAATACCGCCGCCAGCCTTGGCCTTATCCAGGAACCAGTCCGGACGGCTGTCATTAAAATAATACAAATGGCGCGTATCATGGATCGCGACCAGCTTGCCGAGCTCTCCGCTCTCGATAAGAGATTTGGCCTGCATATTGGCCGGCCAGTAATGCTGCGTATGTCCAACCATCAGCTTGACTCCCGCTTCTCTTACCGCTTCCAGGATGGCGTCGCACTGCCTAACGTTAAGCGCCATCGGCTTCTCCAGCAGCAGATGACAGCCTTGGGCTGCACACCATACTGCACATTCTTCATGTAAAAAATGCGGCAGCGCAATAATGGCTATCTCAGGCTGCTCCGTCAAGATCATTTCCCGGTAATGATCATAGTAAGCAATGCCGTATTCTTCACTGACCGTCCTGCCCTTCTCCTGATCGATATCAGCTACGGCAACGGCTCGTAGCTCTGGTATTTGCCTAATGGCGTTCAGGTGATTCCGCGAAATAATACCTGCTCCGATGAGGGCGACCCGATATGGCACGCTATCCCCTCCTTTCTTTCAGCGGCGAACGCTTCGCTTCTTCCGCTAGATTTAGTATCGTTCTTAATGCCGGAAGAATTTCCCGTGGGCGTAAATTCGTCAGGTTACTTGATTCTGGATCAATGTGCTTCTGGCTCAAACTCTTCCGGTCATTTTATGCCGGATGAGTTTCCCATGGGCGCAAATTCGTCAGGTTACTTGATTTTGGATCAATGTGCTTCTGGCTCAAACTCTTCCGGTCATTTTATGCCGGAAGAATTTCCCATGGGCGCAAATTCGTCAGGTTACTTGATTTTGGATCAATGTGCTTCTGGCTCAAACTCTTCCGGTCATTTTATGCCGGATGAGTTTGTGCCTTGCACAAAGTATTTCTCCGCAAACAAAAACACAAGCAGTATCGGGATCAAGCTCATAAGCGCGGCGGCAACCATATACTGCTCATTGCCTGACCACTGGCCCGCCATGGAAAGAATGCCGATCGGCAATGTAAAATTTTCCTTAGAGGTCAGGAAGATCGCCGGCGACAATATTTCATTCCATTTCGTCATGAATGTAAAGACGGCCAAGGTAGCGAAGGTTGGCTTGCACATCGGCAGGAATATTTTCCAATAAATCTGAAACGGATTGCACCCGTCCAGTTTGGCGGACTCTTCATAATCCTTCGGAATCATCAGGAACGCCTGCCGCATCAGAAATATGCCAAACGGCTGAGCCAGCCACTCAATAATCCACAAAGGCGTCAATGTATCGAGCATATGCAGCGATTTAAAGATCACGAATTGCGGAATAATCAGTACGACAGGCGGAATCATCATCGTGCCGAGAACAATCATGAACAGTGTATTTTTTAAGGGAAAACGCAGCCTGGCAAACGCATAAGCGACCATGGAGCAGGAGATCAGCGCTCCGCCCACGGACAGTACCGTTACGATGACGCTATTCATCGTGTATTGCCCGAACGGACCCAGCTTCCATACCTCGGAGTAGTTGCTCCATTGGATGGGGTTTGGAAACCATTTAGGCGGGACGGCTGTATATTGGGCGTACGTTTTAAGCGAGTTAAACAACGTGGTCAGAAACGGCATGACCATCACAAGCGAGCTTAAAATAATGACCGTGTAGCCTACGCCTTTTCGAACTCGATTCAGCTTCATACCGGAGCCTCCTTTCGACATGCTGCGCTGTTATTCATTCATAATGCACCCACTTTTTCTGAAGCGTAACCTGCAGGGCGGTAAGAATGAACAGGATGACGAACAGCACCCAGGCAATCGCGGAAGCATAACCCATGCGCAGGAAAGAGAAGCCTTCCTGATACAAATAAATCATCAGCACCAAGCTTGATTTGTTCGGCCCGCCCGCCGACGAAGCATCCAGCGCTCCCCCTGTCATCACGTAGATTTGCTCGAAGGCCTGGAAGGTGGAAATCGTGCTCAGGATGAGAACGAGGAACGTCGTTCCCGAAATCAATGGCACCGTAATATGCATGAACTTGCGAAACGCCCCTGCGCCATCGATCTCGGCAGCCTCATACACATCCGAAGGCACGTTCTGGAGGCCGGCAAGGAAAATGACCATAATATAACCGATCCCTTTCCACACGGCGATCATCACCAGCAATGGAATGACGAGGCGTTCATCCTGAAGCCATTTTTGCGGGTCAAGTCCAATTTTGATTAGAAAAGAGTTTGCCAAGCCGAAGCGAGGATTAAAGATCGCATCCGAAACATACAAAATCACGGTCCAGGATGAAATGACCGGCACAAAATGCGCCAATCGAAAAAACTTCAGCCCCCGCAGCTTTTGATTCAATGCCGTCGCCAAAATTAGTGCCAATATCGTTTGCAGCGGCACGAACAGAATCGTAAAGTATATCGTGTTCCACATTGCCTTCCAGAAAACCGGTTCTTGAAACAGCTTCTTATAATTCGCCAAGCCCGCCCACTGTGGAGCATTCAGAATGTCATAATGAGAAAAACTGAAATACAAGGAGGCGAGCAGGGATCCAAGCACAAACACAATAAAATGAACGATATAAGGGGTGACCATCAGCAGCCCCCACTTGCTATCGCTATCGAGACGTCTCCTTCGACTTCGCGGGGTTAAAGGTTTGTCTCCCATCCTTACGGTTTCCGTTTTTTCCATCATGATCATCACGCTTTCTGTAGCTATTCTGGAGGGCTGGCACACCTCAGTGCCAGCCCGTCATCCTTAAAGCTATTCAACCCGCATCGGCCTTACGATTATTTCTTATAGAACTCATCCAGAACCTTCTGTACCTCCTGATCGGCCTGGGTCATCGCCTGATCGACCGGAATTTCACCTTCAAACGCCCGGTTGATATTATCGTTGAACTTGCCGACCCATTCGCTCCATACCGCATTGACATCCAACGTTCCTGCAAACTCAAAGCTGTCGAGGAAGGCCTGCTTATTCGCCGGAGATCCGCTCAGGAACTGCTCCGAATTAGCTACGGATTTCTTGACAGGCACCGCTTCGCCAAGTGAAGCCCATTCCTTCTGAACCTCATCCTCCGTCGCCCAGAACTTTACCCATTCCCAGGCAGCGTCGGCTACAGCTCCCTCAGCCTTCTTATTAATTACCCACGAGTTGGCGATGACCGGAGAAAAGCGTTTGCCGTCCGGACCCTTCGGCAGCAAAGTCACATCGTAGTTCAGGCCGGCGGCGTTCGCATCGATCGTCCGGGCATAAATTCCGATCCTCATGGCAGCCGCCTTGCTTGGGAACGGAGCCATATTGCTCTGGAAGCTTTTCAAATCGGATGGGGTCGGAAGCAGCTCACGCTGCATGCCGTCTACGATCCAATCTAAAGCCGCTTTGTTCTCGGGCGAATCTACGATCGATTGATCCAGAGTTTCATTCAACACCCCGCCCCCGTACGATTTCAGCACCGTCATCCATCCTTCCGTAATACTGAAGAACGTGAGGCCGTACTGGCTGATTTTATTTTTATCGAATGCCGAATCCACCGCATAATTTCCGTTGGAGTCTTTTGTCAATTTTTCGGCTGCCGCTTTCAGATCATCCCAAGTCCACTCTTCGGTCGGATAATCGACCTGAGCTTCATCGAACATATCCTTGTTGTAGTACAGCACGGCAATTTGAATCCCCTGCGGGACGCCCCAGTATTTTCCGCTGGCATCCTTATTGAATTCCAGTCCATAATACTCTTCCGAGTTCAGATCGCGCTCAATCCATTCTGTCAGATCCTTCAGGACTCCGCGCTCTGCGTATTTCGGAACGAGCACGCCATCCGAAAGCCATAAATCCGGTGCGCTTTCAGCCGCGATTTGGGTATCCAGCTTCTGAAAAAACTGATTATACGGAGAGGACTCCGTTTTAATTATGATATTTGGGTGCTTCTCTTGGAATTTGGTGATGAGCTCCTGCATTTTTTCATCCGATTGAGCCGAAGAATAAAATCCGAGCTTCAACTCGACATCTCCCCCGCTCTTCTTGTTGAAAGAGCAGCCGGAAATCATCAGCGCAGAAAGCAATGTCACCGCTAGCAGCAGCGCACCCCATTTTTTATGCTGGATTTTCAAGCTATAACCCCCTAATGATTAGTTTGTTCACTCAATTAAAGCGCTTTCTAAAAATTGTGGCTACTTTGTGAACTTACTTTAAAATTACTGCACCGCTGTAATAATGGTCAATGTCCTTAATAAGTCCTTTATTATACTTTTATGATATAAGATTTGACTTCATGCCCCGATAAACCGTCCGTCCGCACGAGAAGAACTTCCCCGCTGAGATGATGTGCTCCGAACCTGTAACTCCGCGGTCCTTGATGGGAAAATACGAATTCTTCCCTCCCCTGCTCCCTTTGAACCAAGAATGCCGTAGCTAAATGAGAGGGCACCTGCTGGCCATAGCTATCCAGTACCTCCAGCTCCTGAATGACCGGGAGCTTTGCCTCTACATCTGCGTTTGGATATAGCAAGGTTACGAATTTAGTAAAGCCTTTTCCTTTCTGAATAAAAGATGCTTTAACCGCAGGCGTCTTCTCGTTATAATTGCGCGATACCCAGCTTGAACCTTGCTCCGCGCGAACCGGGATCAACGGAATGATTGATAGCGAAGGGCCCTCCTGTCCATCGGCCGCATGAAGAATTCCATTCTCCCGAGCCGTCAGCTGAATTCCCTCGGCAAAATGAAAAGGAATAGTATATTCATGCTCCCCATTGGAGCGGCAAGTATCGACCATGATCCAATAATCGGGCTTCACGAATAAAACCTGACGCAATACATGAACCGGCTGATCCAATCGCCAGTAGCCGTCATGTCCTGCCTGAACATAGTCGAAATCCGATCCGCTGTTCCAATAACGATCCAGCGGCCTCGCTACATCCGCCCATCTCCAGGAGCTGACGTAAGTGGAGATCGTCTGCCCATCCACGGACAACGTATTATGCTGCAAGGATTCCATGAAATATTGTCTATCTTCCGTCTCCATATACGTAAATCGACCCGGATCGGTAAGAAATTCTCGACCATGCGCAAAAAGACTGACATGCAGCAGATCATCGTGCCCGTGGGCACGGATGACGTCCATATGACCGCCGTCAAAGACAAGATATTGCGCTTGTGGGCTCCAATCGCTGCGCATGAAGGCATACCCGCTGTCCTTCAGCAGGATCGAAGTAAATTCCGGCTCCTGAACTACTAATTGTTTGAAGCGATCATATCCCCGCTCGCCAAAGAACCAAATTCCTTCATAATCCAGCCTGTCATAAGCCATCCGTTTTAAATCGCCGCGTCCGAACAATACGGCGCCTCGGGACAGCACATCCCGGATATCCGTGCTATCGCTGTCCCCGAGCATCGGCTGATGCCCATCCGGCTGTACGAAGGACAGTGAAGCCGTAAACATGCGATTCAAGGTATCATGCAGCACTTCCGGCATTTCAACGCCGTTCAGCTTGCCGAGCCAAAGCGATTCAAAGAGGCAATGCAGCACCTCGTGATGATACATCGTACATTGCTCGTTCTGCAGACCGTCCTGAAATACCTGGAGCTTGCACATATTCGCAAGGCGCTGTAATGCAGTTTGCTGCCAAGCCGCCGCTTCCTCCAGCTCGGGGAACATCAAGGCTAGCTGAAACAATCCGTTGGTCTCCAGGAAGCCCCAATTGCTCTGGCGATCGTGCGGAACATAAGCCAAATTCAAATACATGCCATGCCGCCTGACCGCTTCCTTAAACAGCTCTTCTTCGGCTGCTCCCCATAAGGAACAGCCTCGAACGCAATAGTACCCCTTGAGCCAATGCGTAATCCGAATGCCGCTGTCCAGCTTACGCCACGTATCCTTAACGTTGTAGTTACGGTCAGCTGAAGCCACCACTTCTTCTTCCGTCAAAGGATTTTGCCGCATCCAGTCCTTCAGCAACCGGATATATCCTTCGGTATATTTCTCCTTGCCCGTCAGCCAGTAAGCCTGCCCAAGCTCGCCCATATATCGGGAACGGTTCAGCATAACCAGCCATTCCAAATCTTCCTTATGTCGGTAATACCAGTTGATGCCCTGAGGAAAAGCAACCTCCTCCTCACAGCGCTCCATATCCCAGCGATGGGTAAAAATGAACGTATTTTTGCACGCCAGATCAGCCCGGTGCACGACTTGCTTCACTTCTTCCGGCCAGTGCTTGCGGCAGGCGTCTACGATAAATCGCCGATCCTCTTCCCCCCAGTAAAAACGCCGGATCGGCTGTAAGCTTTCACTCATTCTGCAATTCCTCCTTATCCCCTAATCGTTCTCCGTTTGATCCAGATCCAAACAACCGCCGGCGATACCTCTCGCCGGTAGGCGTAGCTGCAAGCCCGCCCAACGCCGTCTCTTTGAGCGTGCCCGGCATCGCCTGGCCAATCCGGTACATCGCACCGATCACTTCATCCGCCGGAATGACGCTTTCGATTCCCGCAAGTGCCAAATCGGCCGCAACCATCGCATTGGCGGCTCCCATGGCATTTCGCATGACGCAGGGCACCTCGACGAGCCCAGCGACGGGATCGCACACCAGGCCCAGCGTGTTCTTCAGCGCAATCGCGATCGCATGGGCTGACTGCCTTGGCGAGCCTCCGCCCATTTCAACAATCGCACCTGCTGCCATCGCCGACGCGGAACCCACTTCGGCCTGACAGCCTCCGGCGGCACCGGAAATGAAAGAGCGGTTAGCGATCACGTAGCCAATCGCGCCGGAGGTGAATAAAAAACGCACCATCGCCTCCCGACTCGCCCCGAGCTCTTCCGCCAAGCCAAATAGACAGCCGGGAATGACTCCGCTCGCTCCCGCCGTCGGCGTGGCGACGATCGTCCCCATCGCGGCATTCACCTCGTTTGTCGCGATCGCCCGGCTTACGGCCTGCAGCAGCCGCGCTCCCGATACCGTGGCGCCTCGCTGCAAATAGCTCTCCAGCTTGCGTGCGTCTCCCCCAGTCAAACCGCTGCGGGATTTAACCTCTTCCGTCAGGCCGCGCTGCACGGCCTGCTCCATCGTGTCCAAATGCTGGTGCATCTTCTTAATAATATGCTCCCGGGACATTTCCGTAGCTAGGCCTTCCTCATCGATCATAATGTCGGAAATCGCTTTGCCCTGCTCTTCTGCCAGCTGAACCAGTTCCTCTATCGTGCTGAATTTCATCCAGATGTACCTCCCTCTTGTCTGCCGGCTCTCATAGGGGCGGCAGGATCCGAACATGAGCGACATTGGCAATGCCTGCGATTTGTGTCCCGATAGAATCAAGAATCACCTGATCCGTCTCTATGATCAGGAGAGCCTCCTGCCCTTTTGCTTTACGGGACATCTCCATTCGCGCAATATTAATCCGGTGATCCGCCAGCACTCTGGCAACGGAGGCGATCATGCCAAAGTGATCCTTGTGAAATACAAGGGTGGTCCAGGAATCGCCTGACAGATTCATAGCGAAACCACCAGCCTCCAGCATGGCAATTTTACCGCCTCCGACGGAAATTCCCTTCACCTTCAACGTTCCTGCATCGTCGATCAGGCTGATCCAGGCCGTATTGGGATGCTCTCCTTGCAAGTCTATTGTCGTAATTTTTACGTCTAGACCTATATCTTCTGCAATCTTTAGAGCATCCTTGATTCGCGGATCATGGGTATCGAAGTTCATGATCCCGCCAACTAGAGCGACATCTGTACCATGACCCTGATACGTCTGGGCAAACGAGCCGCAGAATTCGATGCGCGCCTCACGCGGAATGCGTCCGAACAGCTGTCTGGCCATTCGGCCGATTCTTGCGGCTCCCGCTGTATGGGAGCTGGACGGACCGATCATGACCGGTCCAATAATATCGAAAACCGAGCGGTATTTCATGGCGTTCCCAGCCATTTCGCCAAACCGCTGCGAACGAATTCATCATCATTTAAATGAGGATATGCGCGATATACGCGGTCGATCTCCTCCATTTGCCCCGGAGACAGCTCCTCCGCCGGATTCAAGCACCAGCGCCCTTCCAGCAAGCCTTGACGGCGCAGCACCTCATGTATACCAGGAATACAGCCATGAAAATCATGCCCGGGATCAAAGAAAGCGGCGTTCGCATCGCTGATTTCTATACCGCGCGTCAACAGCTCCTCCGGTATGCTCTCGCCGCTTTCCCGCAAATCGATGACTTGGGACATTAATTCAACAGCTTTGCGCGTCCAGACTGCCCAATGCCCCAGCAGGCCGCCGACAATGCGCTTCTCCACCTTCGTGCCGTTAACTGTAAATCGATAGGTCGTCAGCAAATCAGCGACAATGTTATCGTCATTGCCCGTATACAAAGCAATGTCCTCGCGGCGGCTGGACTCACAGACAGCTCTAGCGACATCCAAAGTCTGATAACGGTTGAACGGCGCCATTTTGATCGCTTTTACTCCTGGAATTTCAGCCAGCTCCCGCCAAAATTCATAGCTCAATCGCTTCCCGCCTACAGCCGGCTGCAAATAAAATCCGAAAACAGGAATGACCTCCGTGATGGCTTCCATTCGCTGCAATAGCGCGGACTCGCTCCAGGAATCCAGCCCTCCCATGCTTACCAGTCCCAAATCATAGCCAAGCTTCACAGCCAGCTCCGCTTCCCGCAGTGCCTGATCCGTCGGCCCGCATATTCCTGCGATTTTGATGAAGGTTCGTTCCAGCCCGGCGGCATCCACTTCTTCTGCGGCCAAGCGCAATACCGGCTCATACAGACCGATTTCGGGATCGCGAATTTCAAATTGGGTGGTATGCACGCCTACAGCAATTCCGCCAGCCCCCGAATCCATATAGTATCTTGATAATGCCCGCTGCCTGCGTTCATCCAGCCGCCTTGACGAGTCAAGAGCCAGTGGATGGGCCGGAATTACGGTACCCCGCTGCACTAACGCTTCAATGTCCGGTTGTAATTGAGGTGCTGTCATTAGAACGCACCCGCCCGTTCCTGAAAATGCGTCGGTTTGTTTAGCGTGTCTCCCCCTGCTTCTACCCAGCTGACCGTCCATTCCATCATTTGCCGCAGCGTAACGCGCGGATATCCGAACAAACGATGAGAGTGTGAAGCATTGTTCAACAATGCCGTTGGCTGCTCAATGCCGTCAAACTTAGGGGCAACCCCGAACATTTCGCCAAAGCGCTCGGACAACCAGCGAATGGACACCGTCTCCGGCCCCGTAATATTGAGCGTGACTGGCGGAGAATCGCAGAGCAGCAGCGAGCGAATCGCCATTTCATTGGCATCTCCTTGCCAAATGACATTGACCTGCCCCATGCTTAAATCAATCGGATTACCTTCTTTGACAGATTTGGCTATTTCCAATAAAATCCCATAGCGGAGATCGATCGCATAATTTAAGCGGAAATTGACGAGCGGTGTGCCATTTTTTCGTGAAAAGTATTCAAACACCCGCTCGCGGCCAAGACAGGATTGCGCATACTCGCCTATGGGAGCAGGAGGTGTCTCCTCCGAGGCACCGCCTGACGCTATTTCCGTAAGCGGATAAATATTGCCCGAGGAAAAAGCGACGATGCGCGATTGTTGGTATTTCTCGGCCACGCGTCCCGGCAAATAGGCATTCATGGCCCAAGTGAAATACTCACGACCGGTAGTGCCGAATTTATTTCCGGCCATATATATAACATTGCGCGTTTCCGGAAGGTTAGAGAGTGCTGCTTCATCCAGCAAATCAGCGGCAATCGTATGGATCCCCGCTGCCTCCAGTTCACTGCGCAAATCCCCCGAGGAGAACCTCGACACCCCGGTTACTTTCTTTCCGATTCCCGCCGCCTCAATCCCTCTTTTCACCAGCTTGGCAAGACTTGGCCCCATTTTCCCGCCAACGCCGAGGATGAGAATATCTCCATCCAGCTTTGCCAAATCCTCTATTAAACGTTCAGAAGGCTCGCTTAACTTGCTCTCCAGTTCGCTTGTCGTTCTCAACATTCTCACCTCTTCTAGTAATATGATCAGATGGAAATCAATACCTCTGTTAATTTTCATTCTAGAAGCGGCCGTATTATAAGACAACGTCTTTATATCGTCCTTAAAAGCGCTTACAACTATTGCGCAAAAGAAAGACCGGGGTATGTCCCCGGTCTTTATACGTTATGCGGTTGCATTGGATTGGCTGCGTAGTCGTTGTCTTGCGCGATATAAGGTAATTTTAAATTTGGATAGTGAAATTTCCATCAGGCTCGCCGCTTCCTGGTAAGAGAAGCCATGAATGTCATATAGCAGCACGGCCTGCTGCTGGCTTTGAGACAGCAGCGACAAATGATTGTACAGCTCCAGTCGATTCTCTTCGCGAAGCATGCATGTCTCAGGCGTTTCCTCGGCAGCAAAACGATAGAAAAATTCGTTTTCGTAAGGAGAGGAACGGCTCTCCTTGCGAAGCTTATCTATGTAAGCATTGTGAGATACGCGAAACAGCCAAGGCTTTACTTTTTTCTCCGGCAATTGTTCAAGATGCCCCCAAGCCCGGCAGAACGTCTCTTGCGTTAAATCCTCGGCAGTATGATGATTGCGGCACAAATAGAATAAATAGCGATATACATCATTTTTATAATCTCGGTAGGCTTTATCTATCGATAGAACAGTCATTGTTAGTCTCCCCTTTTCATCTCTCTTTAACTTTGAAATCCGTAATTCAGCAATTTGATAGAATCCGACCATACTCCCAGCTCTGTCGAATGAAGAACGACTGTGATCAATTCCCTATCGTTGCGAACGGCTGATCCAACCAGGCAGTAACCTGCCTTTTCGGTGTAGCCCGTCTTTATGCCATTGGCTCCTTGAAAATACCATTCATTATCGCTTTGAATCAGCCTGTTGCGATTATGGAACTCTGCCGGCTCCTCTGCATTCTGGCTATAGTAAATGGCCTCGCTGACAATATCCTTAAATATTTCATTGCTCATCGCGGCTTTCGCGATGGCCGCCATATCTCGCGTCGTCGTATAATGATCCGGATCATGAAGCCCATGCGGATTTACAAAATGGCTTTTTTTTGCGCCAAGCTCCTTGGCACGCTGATTCATCAGCCCGGCAAAATAAGCGATCGCTTCCTCCGGGTCCAGCTTCTGGCCCGTTTCCTTCTCAGCGATATATACCGCTGCGGTTCGGGCAGCATCATTTCCTGAGGGAAGCATCATCGCGGCGACCAAGTCCTTAACGGATAACCTGTCCCCTTCAGCCAAGCCTGCCGTACTCTCATCCGCCGTACGAAGTCTCGCTTCCTGCCCGATCGTCACCATTTCACCCGGCTCCCCTTTTTCCAGTACGATCAATGCGGTTAAAATTTTGGTTGTACTGGCCGGATACATTTTTTGTTTATCATTATCGCCATAAATAACTTTTCCGGTTGCCTGATCCATGACGAGTACGGCTTTACCTTCCACGCCGCTTAGCTCAGGTGTTTTCACGCCACGCCACTTTGTTTCAATCTTATTTATAAACGAAGCAGCACGCGGGCTCAGGTTATCAAGCTGCTGCAGATTATTGCTGAGAAACAGCAATATTACGAGTATTGCCAATAGTGCGAGCCACTTTTTTCGCAATAATCTCTTCGCCCCTTTCTCTGCTTGCATTTGTTAGTTCATTCGATAGTTCCATTATCGTACTCAGAGTTTTCTTTCTGCCTAAGAAATTATTAAGAATACCTTAAGATTTTACTGCAATTTTCTTAAACTTCGGGGTCAGCGTCGCTTATTTTCTGCAAAATCGGGGGTTCTAACAACCGTTTAGGTACAAAAAAACGCGTCACCCCTAGCCGGGCAGCGCGTCAACAGCTTGATTTTAAAATATGATTTTCTTCTTATTTTTCTTTTTTAACGAATACTCCACCGCTTTCAAATATTTATGCCGTTCCTCTCTGTAAAGTGAATAACGATTTCTGCCCAGCTTTTTGGCGTGATACATCGCCAAGTCCGCTTCAGCCATCATTCTTTGCCGGTCGACACGACGGCCTTCGCTAATGCTGATTCCGATGCTTCCTGTCACCGTAATTTTTCGGCCTTGAATTTCAAATGGCCTGCTGATTTTATCCAAAATAAGAGCAGCCAGGATTTCTACCTTGTTCGGATCGCAATTTTTCATAATGAATACAAACTCGTCTCCACCAATCCGGAAGGCTAACTGGTTTTTGTTCGTAATTTGGCGCAGGCCGATGCTGACATCATGAAGAAGCTGATCTCCCGCCTGATGACCGTAAGTATCGTTAATCTCTTTGAAGTGATCGAGGTCGAGAGATAATACGGCAAGATTGTCTTTGCCTTTATGGCGATCCCAGAAATGTTCAAAGCCGTTTCTATTCATTAGTTCTGTTACGGCATCGGTATAGGCTAGCTTCATTAGCGTGGCTCTCTCACGCAGCAGCGATCTAAGAAGAATGGTGAGTCCAACCAGCACGGCACTTAAAACCCCAATGATGATGAGATAAATAATCCCTGCATTTTCTGACATCTTCATATCACATCCTATTTCACTAGAAAGAACTTTTTATAACACTTTGCAAGAGGAACAGCTTGGTTATAATTTTTGCTTAGGTATCGTGAAAGCAACAGTCGTTCCTTCGCCGCGAACGCTATGAATTCGCAATCCCTGTCCGTAAAGCTGCTTCAAGCGGCGATCCGTATTGATTAATCCGATTCCCCGGCGTGGATGGGATCCGGCATGAAGCAAATTCCGCAGCTTCTCCTCCTCGATGCCGACGCCGTCATCCTCAACTACGATTTCCGTATGTTCTGGGTGATCAAGGATGCGAATCGTCACTGTGCCTCCGCATACTCTCGTTAATAACCCATGCCTGACCGAGTTCTCTACAATCGGCTGAACGGATAATGGCGGAATGCGCACCGTGCTGTAATCCTGCAAATCCCAGGCCACCTGCAGCCTATCGCCGAATCTCTCCTTCTCTATATAGAGATAAGAGCGCAGGAGCTCCAGCTCATGCTCGATAGGAACCACTCGCTGCAAATTGCATACATCGAAGCTTTTTTGCAAATAGCTGCCAAATCGCTCAAGCAGCACGACCATCCTTGATGTATCGGTCACACTGAGCGAGGCCACTGAATTCAGCGTATTAAACAAAAAGTGAGGCTGTATTTGCGCCTGCAGCCATGCGGCCTCCATTCGAAGGCGCTCCATGATCGATTGCTTCAGCGCGATCAGGGCACGAACTCTTGTCTTCAGCTCCAGCCCATCCATCGGCTTGCTCAAATAATCATTGGCCCCGGCCTTAAACCCTATTTCAATATCTTGAGGGCGGCTTCTAGCAGTCAAGAGCAGAATCGGCAGCTCGGAGATTGAATATTTACGGCGAATTTCGCGTGTCAGCTCATAGCCGGATATATTCGGCATCATCACATCGGAAATGACTAAGTCCCATTCCCCCGAATCAAGCAATATTAACGCTTCCTCTGCGCTTGTCACAGCCGAAATATAATATTGTTCCTCGGACAGTACATGCTGCAATATTCTTAAGTTCACCGGGTCATCATCCACAGCAATAATTTTGGGCTTGCTATCCAATGGCAGCATCCCTGAATCTTGATCTAAAGCAACCTTTTCATCAGCCGACGGTTCGTAGAGCTTCTTGGAGATAGCGTATGATCTCGCAGCATCTTGCTGCTCCACCTCAGTTCCTGCAGCGATCTCTTCTCCGGCAGCATCAGCGAGCGGTAAAGCAAAGCTGAATACGGAGCCGTGGCCAAGCTCTGAACGTAATTCCAGGGTGCCTCCATGCAGCTCGACCAATTGTTTGCAAATGCTTAATCCGAGGCCTAATCCGCCCTCAAAAGCAGCAGCAACGGAATCGGCCTGCTCGTAAGGGAGGAATACCCGGTGCTGTGTTTCCTCATCCATACCGATGCCGGTATCGCGAACAAAAATATAAGCCTGCTGATCTTTTACTTCAGCGGAGAAGACGATGAATCCCTCATTCGTATACTTAATCGCGTTATGCAGCAAATTGAACAGGATTTGGATCAAGCGGTTCTCGTCGGCCAGTATTCGCGGAAACCTATCCGGCACATCCAAAACCAATTCCAGTCTTTTGGAATCACTTAAAAAACGGAGCATATCGAATACACCCGAGGCCGTAGCCTGCAGGCTTACGCTTTGCAAGTTAAGTCTAGCCTGTCCCTCTCTCAGCAGAGTAACGTCCAGCAAATCGTTCAGCTGATGCGACATCCGTTGACCAACCTGAATCATGAGCTCCAAATCGCTGCGATGCTTGTCTTCCAGCCGATTCTTCCCGTCATCGAGCACCGCCTGGGCCATATTGATCATGACGTGCAGCGGGTTCCTTAATTCATGCGACGTATTTGCAAGAAAATTGTCTTTGAGCTTATCGGCCTTTTGCAGGCGTTCAGCAAGGTTTTTGGCATGAATCGTAGTTTGGGAGAATCGTATGAACCAGAAAGCCGCGAAGCCCAGAAACGCGATAATAAGATCAAAAGGATAGTAGGGCATATCCATCCAAAATCTATTCTTGATGATCCCGCCGATAAAAATATTATTGGAAATCGCGACAGCACCCAACAGAATAAAAAAGGCAGACTTTTCTCCTTCTTTTATCGAACGGAGAGCAAAGCCCGGGATGAGGACAATGACGACTAATGCGATAACTAGCAGAAGATGATTAACTATGCCCAGAGAGTGTTCCGGCAAGCCGATCGTTAACACAATACATGCCGCACTAAATGCGATAAGCGCACGAACTGTCTTTTTTAGCTCATTTCGACCAAGGAGGGATTTTATGCACAACATTAAAGATATCGGCAAGCAAATATAGATCATTGTCTTAAGCTTGACCGTCCATTCCAGATTGATAGGCAGCCATACAAGAAGTAATTTATCATCATCAGACAAAACGGAGAGAATGGCAAAGAAAATAGTAACCGCAAAATAAAACAGCTCTTTCCTCCGATG
The DNA here is from genome assembly GCF_042714055.1 of Paenibacillus lentus. GTDB lineage: Bacteria > Bacillota > Bacilli > Paenibacillales > Paenibacillaceae > Fontibacillus > Fontibacillus lentus_A. The sequence goes on along the minus strand of NZ_JBHGVC010000010.1, from coordinate 153,903 downwards.
ACCTAAAGCAAATAAGAGGCCGGCATATACCCCGTGTAATAATAGTACAACACATACAATAATCTGCATCATTTCAGACAATAGTCTTTCGCTCATCATCGCCGAAGCGGTTCCAAACTGGACAGACTGTACGATCCCGCCCATATTGTAAATATGAAAGTTGGAGACATGGAGAATGATCTCAATCTCGGGTTTCTCGGTTTGGAAGTTGACGAAATAGGGGACATTTCTAGCTTTGTTCCGCTCTTTCGCGTCAGAAGGCTGTCCCATTTCCCCATACCATTGGCCGTTAATATACAACCTGGAAGCGGTTTGAACATTAGGGAGGCGAATGGAATATACCGTATCCGTATCTCGAATCGAAACCTGCAGGCGATAAGTTCCATATTCGTATTCCTGATTTATGGAAGGGCTCCATTTCCCTGGGACCTGCATCAAAACGCTAAAGTTGTCGGTGTCGGCTTCCGTATCCTTTACTCGCCCCAATTCTTGTTCTTGTCCTTGCCGAGCCGCAGGAGATACGAAATGTCCCGGATAAAACTGCCACTCTCCGTCCAAAGTAATAATTTCGTGATCGCTGAATTCCCACTGCCTGAGATCCAATATCCCTTGCTCTGCCTTAGGATGCTCCGGCACCGCGCGAAATGAGTACCATATCAACCGCAAGCTGACCAGCAGAAGCAAAAATAAGCTAAGATAAAGCAAAACTCTCCTAGTTGTCATTTGCATCGATGAAATGGACATGGCAAACAATTCCTTTACCCTTGTGATTTGAAACCATACTCATTTCCCGATGGTTTGTTAACTTTCATTCATTTCCTGCTTTGCATGAACGATTAATCGATGGGTAGGGTTAACCAATGGCTCGCAAGTAATTAAAGTCAGTACTTTATCACTGTCATTGCCCTCCAGAACAGATACGTCGGTGGGCTTGACTACTGAAATTTGATATACGGAATACACGAATTGTTCTCCCTTGGAGCGCACGACAATTTCATCCCCTACTTCAACCTCGTCCAGCCGATTGAACAGTCTTCCTGCCGTCCGGGAACGGTGTGCCGCAATGGCCGCGTTGCCGATTTGGCCCAGTGGGGCGGTTTCTGTCATATGTGCGGCAGCATGCTTTAAATTCTGCTTTGACGCTCCTTCCAAGATCGGCAGCTTTAAATCAATAGAGTCGATGATGATGGTGCCTAAGCCCTCTTCATCCTCAATAGCCTCGATTTCCGCGCTTGTACCTTCTTGCTCAGACTCTGTATCCATTTCCTCCAGCCAACGAGACACTTGAGCATAGCTCGACAAAAGGCTCTCCTCATTCCCGTTCGCCGTCTCCCCTTGATTAGCTTCTACACTCTCAATCTCTTGCAAAAGCCTTTCCTGTTTATGCTCGCTATACAACACCGTCATTTTGGGATACAAAATGATGCACAGTCCTACAACGATAAATACGTACGCAAATTTACGCATGAACCTTAGCTCCTATTCTAAATATGTGATTCAAAAGTTTGTTTTGCCAAGTATACAATTACATTCTATACAATTTCTCAACTTTCCCTAGCAAAAAAAAATCCTTTCCCGGTAAATACCGGGAAAGGATTCATTCTTTAAGCTTGTTTCATTGTTTTACGTCTTAAGTAGATACCAAAAACGATCATAGCCAGACCTGTAGCATAATAAGGCAGGTTAGAGCCTTCTCCCGTCTTCGGAAGCTTAGTTACGCCTACATCCGATTTATTCGGATTGTCCTGAGCCCCTTTGGCAGCTCCTGTCACGTCCTCGCCGTCATTGGCATTCGCATGCCCATCATGATCCTGGCCATCTCCCCCGGAATGAGGAGTATTGCTGCCATCGGTAGGAGGATTCGTGCCGAGTCCGTCACCATCTTCGTTCTCCGTTGGCTCTTGTGGAGTCACCGGTTTCTCTGGGTCTGGCTCTACCGGCGGTGTCACTGGCGGTGTCACCGGCGGCGTTACTGGCGGTGTTACCGGTGGTGTCACCGGTGGTGTTACCGGTGGCGTTACCGGTGGTGTTACCGGTGGCGTTACCGGCGGTGTTACCGGCGGTGTTACCGGTGGTGTTACCGGTGGTTCAGCCTCTTTTTCGTTGGCAATCACGATTCTCTTTACATGGCCATCTTCCCTGATGCTTGCATCAAGCGTTACATTAGTAATCGCATCAAGCACAACGAAGCCTTCCGGTGCCTGGGTTTCTTCTAGAATATAGTCACCATACAGCAGATCGGTAAACAACGCTTTTCCATCGACGTCCGTCGTTTTCGTTATCGCCGGTCTCTTGCCTTTGGCATCCTGCAATACGAAAACAGCGCCTTCCAGTACTTGAGACGGATCGTCTTTATCGACCTTGGTGACTTCCAGATTGCCTCTGATTCCCGAGCCCGTGCCCGATCCACCAGAGGTTCTGACGATTATCTCTTTATTGGAATCCATTTTATCTGTTTTTATGCCGTCTCCCTCAAAGCGAACCGTATTGCCGACTGACTCGCCATTAGCGGCATCAATCAGCGTTTCGTATTTCAAAATATACGCTTCGGATATCGGAGCATTAAATGATAGTTCAAAATTGCCCGAATCGTCCGGGGCAATGTCTAGCGTGTAATCGGTACCTTCCTGCAATGGCGTCAGACCCGATACATCTTGACTAACTCCCTTTCCGTCTACCTTCGCTTTATACAAGCGGAAGGAATCTTCGACCAGCACCAGGTTCGAGGTCGGTTCATCGAAAATTTTGGCATTCTCGCCATAAGATTGTCCCCGGTTAATATAAATGGTCCAGTTAATCTTATCATCGTCCTGCTCCCCGCCTTTAGAGACGAACTCGCCGCCTTGCGGGATAATAGCACTGCCTTCCCATGTTGCCAGTTTGGTATTCCCCTCATTGAACACTGCTTCATTCTCGACCGCGCCTTTATCGATAATGACATTTTCCGGCAGGAGCGTCTTGAATTCGATCCAATATGGAGTGCTATCATCTACAGTATTGAACATTAATTGAAGCTCATTTCCGTTGGCTTCAGTCGGAGGCGTCAAAGTGTATTTCGATGGATCAACCGGATCGCCCTGATCGGTTCCATTCCAGTCCCCGGTTAGAGTCATTTTATAGACTTTCAGCGAACCATCGACATACTCCTGTCCCTGCTTCAATACGTCAACGACATTCGCATTGCTCAAGGACTTTTTGTTATAGTTTGCACGGATCGTCCAAGTGATTTCTTTCGTTCTCGGATCATATTTCCCCACTTTTGAGCCATTGGTTTGGGTCAAATCGTCGGGCCAAAGCGTAGCTTCTGCTGATACGTTTACATCCGTATCATCTGTCTCTTTGCCCGTTATCGTCGCTCGGTTAAGAAATCTCGATACGTCCCCATTATCCTTCCATTCCGGGTTGAAGTAGGTTACATATGTTACCGTATGCTTCCCGCTGATCGGCTGTTTGAAGTCAATCTTGAACCCTTGCTTCAAATCCGATGAAGATGGCGTAAATTCATAATCTACAGGCGCGGACAAGACCTTATCGTGCTGATCATCCTTCACGACTAAAGAGCCTTCCTTGAATTGCTGACCGCTGTTCACGAATTCATCGGATATAACAACATCCTTCATCGTGTAGTTGTCTTGGTTGATCACGATACTCCAGAAAACTTCCTTGGTATTATAATCTGTCTTATTGCGAGATTTCTGAATCACCAGATTATTATGTGTCGAGGAAGCCGTTTTCGAACCGTATACAGCATCAGTGACCGTATTGACCACCGTTTCATCCTTAAGGACTCTACCGTTGGCCTTGGTATCATATTTAATGATGTAGCCGGAGTTAATCGGATAATTGAACTTCAGATCGAAACCGGTTTTTCCGTCCGCCGCTTGAACAGGAGTAACCGTATAATCATTGCCCGCTCCTTCACTCAGAAGCGTACCTGTTTCCCGATCTCGGACTTCAAGTGATCCTGCTACCAAGTGTTGAGTGTCATTAAAGCGGTCTTGCAGAACTCCCTCTGGAATATCCTTACCTCTAAAGTTGTACTCGATAACCCAGGAGATCGTCCGTGTCTGCTCGTCATACTTTTCAACTTCCTTAGTTAATACCTCCGGACGTTGAATCGGTACGGTATCAGACGCGGTAGAAGTTTTACTACCCGTCAAGCTCACCTTGTTAGTGAAGCTTGTTTCGTCCCCATTTCCGACATCCGTCGTATACGTTATCCGGTATGCCGAATCGATCGCCCCGTCAAAATCAATCCTGAACCCTTCAAAGGATTGTGTATCAAGCGTATAGCCTGACGTAACTAGGTCTCCAAGCTGAGTGCTGCCGTCAACGTTAACATTCAGCTTATGTACCTTGATCGACGAAGCATCCAATGTAAGACCTGAAGGCGTCTCATCCGTTATCGCAGCCTGATCAATGCGTTCCAGCAATGTGTTCACGTCAATCGTCCAGTTGATCTGCTTGTCCTCTACAGCAGCGCCTCTCTTATCAAGCAGCGAGCCCCCATCCGGCTTGAAGTGAACAATTGCTACCTGCTGTCCTCCCCGGATCGGAAACGGAATTTGCACCTCGGTACTGCCTGTTATTGTGGTCTTGCTAAAGTTAGTGTTGAATATGATCGTTCCGCTAACATTAGAATACCCGCTTACATCCTCGCCAAAAGTAACAACCACTTGGCCGTCCTTGGAGGCTGTAAACTTACCGATCTCAAGACCTTGTACTTCCAGAATTCCATTGACGCTGTTATACAGCTCAAATGCCTCTGGAATTTTGAACTCAAACGTACTTCCCTCTACGTAATCATGGCCATTTTCCAGTTCCCATTCATATTCCAGGGTTACCGGCGATCCCATGACCACGCGATCGGAATTAGGGTTATATACGGCGTCAATTACGCTTCCTGCCGCATCCCTGAGAGTTACATTCGTCAAAATACTCTTACTGTTTGTACTCGCTGCCGCTCCCTGATTATCCGCGCTTACCGGCGAAAGGCCGGCACCAATGATGCTGTGAAGCAGAAGCATTACCGTCACTAACATAACAAATACTTTTTTTCTCATACTTTAACTGTCTCCTATTTAGAACTTGTCTTCATGCAAAGGATATACTTTAGCATCCTCCCTTCGTCGTTGATGTAGCGGCAAGCTTCATACTACAAAATCCGACTAGACAAATTCTCAACAAATAGGTTTAGCTTTAAAAAATGCTTTATCTACTGGGCGATCTTCAGTAAAATAATATCATTCTCCTGCAGTTCTTCTTCATTTAATGTATAGAAGGTATAAAATTTCTTCCGCTTTACGGCTGCAACGAGCCAGGTAAAGAAATCCTGAACCATATCGTCAACCCACTCATCGCCCTTTCTGTATAGCTTTCGAGGGTATACGATATGCTGCTTGATTACCCCTTCCCAGGTAAATAAAAAAGTATTCTCTTTGCCATGGTGCAGCAATTGAAATTTAAAATTATCCTTAAGCAAATAAGTATCCTCATCGCAAAAAAACAAAGGTCCCTTCGGCGTGGCTACAATTCCGAGCATTTTTCCTTCGTGATTGATGTAATAGCCTCTCCTGTAATTAGCGTGCTTCTCTCTAATAATCTCGACTTCTTTCATAGCAAGGAGATCCAAGCCTTTGCAAACAAAGGTAGAACGATGTCTAAAATTACGGATTAATTTCATAGTGCAGCTTTTCCTCCAAATTCTTTTTAAGTATGTCAAAGATTCTTATTTCAATCATATATAAATGTCCTATACAATTTCTAAACAAAATCGATAGAGCCTATAGCATAATAAAAAAGCCGCCCCCCGGCGACTTTAATCAGCTTATAAATGAACCGTATTCTCTTTCCACTGCTTAAACCATTCGATAATATGATAGCTTGGCGCTTCATTCAACTCTTCCAGGCAAACCTCCGTAAGCATTTCATATTGGCGGTGCACCAGATGGTGATTGTTCAAGGAATCATAGATTTTCATCAGAGCCAAATAAGCCTCTTCTTCCAATGGATGCTGCTTGCAAATAGCGTTGTAGCTATTTATGGCCTGATCGAACAGACCTTCATTTTCGTACCATTTTGCAATAGCATATGAGGCCTCGAGCCACAGTTCCTTAAGCCGCTGGCGTTCACTCTCGACCCACCAATAATCGAATTCCTGCAAATAATGCCCGGTATACTGTTTTAACACTTCCGAGCATGGATCGATACGTCCCGAAGTCAGGGGAAGCAAAGACATCAGCCTCGACTCCCATTCTTCTACATCCAAAATGACATTTTGAATATTTAAAATATAACCTTCCGTCGCATTGGCAATTTGAAACCGGTCTCCGAAGGGCTCCAACGTTTTGCGGATATGGTAGACTGCGGTGTATAACTGGGAATATACTTTATCCATCTCATATTCTGGCCAGAGCAGCTCGATCAGTGCTGATTTTCGCACCAATTGCCCGCGATGCTGAAGGAGATAAAAAAATAACTCTTGAGCCTTCGAAGTGCGCCATTGCATGATTGAATATTGCCCGGGCGAGGTTTCAATCGTGACCTGCTTCAGGACATTCAAACGGATATGCTCCTCCTTCAGGGAAGTATCTTGTTTGGAGGAAGATTCCATTCGTTTTCGGACGCGCTCAATTGTTTTGATTAATCGTTCGGCAATAATCGGTTTGACGATATAATCCAAAGCGTTCAGCTCGAATGCTTTGACTGCATGCTCATTGTAAGCTGTAACGAATACAATATGGATGTCCGGTTTCCTCTCCAGAATTTGTTCCGCAAGCTCGATTCCGTTAATCTCCGGCAAGCTGATATCAAGGAAAATCACATCGACATCCTGCTTTAAAATTTCCTCTTTGCCTACAATAGGATTGGTGTACTTGCCTAGCATTTCAATATGATCCAGCTTCATCAACTGCCGTTCCAAATAATCCAGGGCTAGTCTTTCATCATCTACCAAGATTACCTTCATCGTTATATGCTCCTTCAACATCATGCTTAAGGCTTCAATTTTCTTGATAACTTGACTGTAAACGCAGTCCGATCCTCATCGCTGTCCGCAAAAATTTCGCCATGATGAAGATCAACGATGTGCTTGGCAATAGCTAGGCCAATTCCAGAGCCCCCCGTATTCGTAGCGCGCGACTTCTCCACTCGATAAAATCGGTCGAACAGGTGAGGAAGATCCGCTTCTGGAATCGGCTCGCCATAATTAATAACTTCAGTAATCACTTGATCCTCTTCCACACGACCACGGATGTCGATATATCTGCCCTCGCTGCCATAACGGATTGCATTCGCAATCAAATTCTCATATACCCTTCTCAGCTTGTCCCCATCGGCAATAACAAAGAGCTGCTGCTCTCCGAAGCAGAGACGGCATTCCATATTGTTCTCCTGAAGCTGCCAGCCGAAATGCGCCGTGATTTGATGCAGCATTTCCACTAGGTTGATTCGGCTTTTGTAAAGCTTCATTTCCTTATTTTGCAGCCGAGTAAATTCAAACAAATCCTGGAGAAGCTGCTTCAGGCGCAATGATTCTTCGTAAGCCATCCCCACATAATAACGCAGCTCTACCTCATCCTTGTACCGATCCTGCTCTATTAAGCCCAGATAGCCGGTAATAGATGTAAGCGGGGTACGCAAATCATGGGAAACGTTCGTAATAAGCTCGTTCTTCGTCTGCTCAGCTCGTCTCTCTTCCTCGATCGACGTTCTTAAACGGTCTACCATGCGGTTAATATCCGTTGCAAGCTGTCCTAACTGCCCTACATTCTCAATTGGTATTTTGCGCGTAGACCCCTCCTCAATCCGATGTACTTCTTCAATGAGCAGGGCTAAATATTTCTTTTCATGGCGGCGGATGCTGCGCCGGTAGAAATAGAGTGAAAATAATAGAAGTATAGGTACGCCCGCAATATAATAAGCATCAGGATAACCGATGTTCCGGTTCACCCAGCTCAGCACATATCCAAGGGTTACCCAAGGGAATAAGGCGTAAAATAGCTTCGCAAGCAGCACTAAAATAAGAAGCGCAGCAATCGACGTAATAACCGTCCATAACAGCCAGGTGAGAAATCTGAGGCTAGCTTTCAATTTTGTAGCCAACCCCCCATACAGTGCGAATCAGCTTTTCGCCGTCCATTTCTTTCTCAAGCTTGTCTCGCAATCGGCTGATATGAACTGTAACCGAATTATTGCTCTCGAAATACTTGTCCTTCCAAATCAGCTCGAATATCTCCTCCGAACCGAACACCCGTCCCGGGTGGCTGGCCAGCAGGAACAAAATATTGAATTCAATCGGCGTCAGCTTGACCGGACGGCCGTCTACCGTTGCCGTATGCGTCTCCTTATCGATTTGCAGCGAAGCCAAATTAATCATATGATCCTGCGAAGGCTGGGAAGGCTGCATACTATACGAGGAACGGCGCAGCAGCGATTTGACGCGCGCGATCAGCTCCAGCGGATTAAACGGCTTCACCATATAGTCGTCAGCCCCGGTCATCAGACCGGTTATTTTATCCATATCCCCATCTTTGGCGCTAAGCATTAATATCGGCGTTGTGCGCGTCTCCCTGATTTTCATGCAGACCGTGATTCCGTCCATGCCAGGCATCATGATATCCAAGATGACCAGATCGATTTGATCCTGCTCCACGATTTCAAGCGCCCGCAGGCCATGGTCTGCCTTGAATACGGTATAGCCTTCATTTAATAAATATATTTCGATTAGCCTTGCGATCTTATCATCGTCGTCTACAATTAAAATTTGTTTGCTCATCCAATAATCCATCCTTTAGGTGGTTATTCAAAAAACTAAGTTAGTTCTATCATAACATGGTCTATTCACGTAGTTATAAATAAAAGGTTACGAAGAACGTCTTTTTCGAAGCACTTTCTGAGAAGCCAGACCTCGTTCAGCAGCCGTTGGTCTTGAAGAACCAGGAAGCTCTCGCCGGCTTTCAGTATTATCATTTCTGACATCTAAAGGACGGATGGATCTATTGGAAGGTTAATGATAGAAGGTTACTGAGCTACAAATTTTCCACTTCAACACTGATGACATGATCGATTTTTCGTATAAAATGATATATTTCCGTCGTATATTCACGTTCGGAGGCTGAAATCACCATATCAATCCGTTGACACCCTTCCTCCAAGTCTTTAATCTTCAAACGGCGAATACGATGACGGTTCCACTTGGCCTCAGGCCCCTTCTCATCCTTCCGCTCAATAATGCGGATCAAGTCAGTAACGTTGCCTCGATCCTCCATCACGATTTTGACGGATACATCGCGTTGGTTCAATTTATAAGGTCCAAGCCATTTAATCATATAGGGTATAAAATTAACCGCTAAAATGAGCAGAACTACCGCAAGCGCCGCCTCCACATAAAAGCCCGCGCCAATGGCAATCCCGATGCCTGAGGCCGCCCATATCATCGCTGCCGATGTAAGCCCGGATATCCCTTCATTGCTTCTGCGCAAAATCACCCCGGCGCCGAGAAAACCGATCCCGCTGACGATTTGCGCTGCCAAACGCATCGGATCCATATTCGGATGATCGGGGCCGGCAAATTTGGCAAATGATTGTATGGACACGATGGTCACCAGGCAGCTAGCAATACAAATGACCATACTCGTCTTTATGCCAAGCGGCTTCTGCTTCAATTGACGGTCAATGCCAATGAACAAGCCGAACAGCAGTGCGATAAACAGCTTCAACATCATTTCCAATTCCAGTAACATTCATGATCTCCTCCTGCATATAGAGAGAGTATAAGTGTATTTGCTATATTTATGCAACAAAATAAGACTGCCCTACAGGTTATTTATTAACCTATTCAGGGCAGCCTTATTATTTACTTCTATGCAATAGAAATCAGCGAACTACTTAGTACTGATCAGAGGCGCTTTAGCGCGGTATTGCTGAGCGGCAAGCACCATATTTTTCAAGGATTGCACCGTCTCGTCGATCCCTCGTGTCTTGAGGCCGCAGTCCGGATTGATCCAGAACAGTTCAGGATCCAGCACCTGGAGCGCGCGATCGACCATCAAGGTCATCTCCTCAACCGACGGAACCCGTGGGCTGTGAATATCGTAAACGCCTAAGCCGATACCGAGATCGTACGTATGCTCCTCGAAGCTGTGTACGAGCTCGCCATGGCTGCGTGAGGTTTCGATCGAAATGACATCCGCATCAAGGGCCCGAATGGAATCGATAATATCATGGAACTCGCAGTAGCACATGTGAGTATGAATTTGCGTCGTGTCGCGAACGGTCGAGGTCGTTATGCGAAACGCTTTGACGGACCAGTCCAGATACTCAGCCCAATCCTCACGCTTTAATGGAAGCCCTTCACGTAGCGCCGGTTCGTCTACCTGAATCATTTCAATGCCTGCCTGCTCTAAAGCCTCAACCTCTTTACGCAGGGCCAGTGCGATTTGATAAGCCACCTGCTCGCGCGGCAAATCACTGCGCACGAAGGACCAGTTCAGAATCGTGATCGGGCCGGTCAGCATTCCCTTTACGGGCTTGTCCGTAAGTGACTGCGCATATTCCGTCTCTTTCACCGTCATCGGCTGATGGAAATCAACATCCCCATAGATGACGGGAGGCTTCACGCAGCGCGTGCCGTAGGATTGAACCCAGCCGCCCTTTGTAAAGGCAAAGCCCGGCAATTTTTCGCCAAAGAATTCTACCATATCGGTTCGCTCAAATTCACCATGAACCAGCACATCGATGCCGATTTCCTCCTGCAAAGAAATCCACTGCTGAATATGCTCTTTAATAAAGGAGTCATATTGCTCTTGGCTCCATTCCCCTTTGCGCCATTTCTGACGAGCCGAACGCACCTCAGCTGTCTGCGGAAAGCTGCCGATCGTCGTCGTCGGCAGGAACGGCAGATGCCATTTCTCCTTCTGCTTCTTGCGGCGTATCGCGAACTCACTGCCTCTCGCTGCCGGCTCTGCGGCAATTTTCTTAACCGCAGCTGACACGTTTGCCCGGTTCCGAGCCGGATCCTTAGCCAAATTGTCCAGGGCGATGCGGTTGCTTTCAAATGCACCCTTGACGCTATCACTGCCCTTGTTAACCGCAGTGCTTAACGCGACGATCTCTTCCAGCTTCTCCGCTGCAAAGGACAAGGCATGACGAAGTACAGGATTCAATGCTTGCTCCTGCTCAGCCGACACAGGGACATGGAGCAGACTGCAGGACGGCTGGACGATAACATCCACTCCAGGGGCTAAAGTCATAATCTCTTTTAAGAACTCTACCTGGCGATACAAATCCGTTCTCCAAATATTACGACCGTCGACGATTCCGGCTCCCAGCGTCTTACCCTGTGGGAATCCGAATTTGCGAAGGGCTGCCAGATTGCCGTCACCGCCATGAATGAAATCCAGACCGATGCCTGCTACAGGCAATGAAACGACATCCTCGTAACGATCCACTGCTTCAAAATACGTTTGCAGCAGTATCGACATTCCCGGAGCTTCGCGATGAATCGCATCATAGATAGCTTGAACGCGCGCCAGGTCTTCGTTGGTAACTGAAGCGACTAAGGATGGCTCGTCCATTTGAACCCAAGCTGCGCCTTCTGCAGCAAGCTCTTGAAGAACCTGAACATATAAAGGCAGAAGCTGATTTACCCAGTGATCCCATTCCGTAGCCTCATTGAAGCCCTTCGATAATTTAAGGAAAGAATATAAACCGATCAGTACCGGTCTTCCTTCGATATCCAGCTTTTCCTTTGCCTCCTTGTAAGCGGCAAGCGGCCGGTTAATCGTAAGCTGCGGCTTTCTGCTCCCCAGCTCAGGAACGATATAATGATAGTTCGTGTTGAACCACTTCGTCATTTCGCTGGCTGTTGCTTCCTTATTGCCTCGAGCTATGGCATAGTACGTATCAAGCGGAACCTCACCGCCATGATACGTAAACCGCTCGGGCACAAGGCCAAACATCACGGCCGTATCCAAAACATGATCATAGTACGTAAAGTCTCCCACGGGAATAACCTCAAGCCCTTGATCCCGCTGCTGCTGCAAATTATGGAGCCGAATCTGCGCCAGCTGCGCATGCAGCTCCCCCTCCTCTAGCTTGCCGGCCCAGTATGCCTCGATCGCTTTCTTCCATTCCCGCTGGCCGCCGATTCTCGGATAGCCTAAATTTCCGCTCTTAACCGTTTGACTCATTGTGTTAAACCTCCCAATTGTATGTTCATTAAGCAACAAAAAAGTCCCCTATAGCTGGAATGGCTAAAGAGGACCTTCGTCATGATGTGCGATGGCTCGAATCTTTAACACCTCCCTATCTCCCGTAGGTACAGCAGTGCTGGCAGAACAGGCAGGTCTCCTGGCTTCAGAATCATAACTGGACAGCTGCCTTCCCAATGAATTTTCATCAGTGGCACTATCGCTTCCAGCTCCTCTGTTACAGTGGCGGGACCGCGCCGGCATTGCACCGGACTTCCCTATTAAGCTTCAATCGAATTCGACTAAAGCACCTGTTCCCATAATATTCGGTTATGAATATAAAATTTATGTTACTTCATGTTAACAAATAATACAATACAAATCGGATTAGTATTAGAATTATAGGCAATGACATGCTGCCAAATCAGTAATTGTCGGCGACAGCCTTATTCAGCATTCCGATGCAGCGATCTAAATCGACCTTCACCTGCTTCTTATACAGCTCTGCCTTCTCGTGTCCCTCATCGGTGAAATGATAAAGCACAATTTCCTGGAAATCAACGTTCGGGTCAGTTCCTTTCAACTGCTTCGTGCGGTAGAGCACTCCCTCTTGCACCAGCTCATGAAGTGCCCTATAAATTTCACTCTGCGGAGGAATGTAGCCGAATGGCTTAAATTCCTCCTTCAGCTCTTCAAGCATCTGATAGCCATAGCCTCTGCGCTGCTCTACCATCGAAATTAAATACAGCTTAATATACGCGCGCTGCGCAATCATAAAAGCCATTCCCTCACCTCACGCCCTTTCCTAAAAAGTATAGATCAGTTATGAATTTTTCACAACAACTGATCTACATGCCTTTTTTACGAAATGATTTGTTGCTAGGGACGTAAATAGAATGGTAGACTGGCAGGCAGATGCAAGGGAAATATTTTTTGTCTTTCTGTTGTGAATTTTTCATATGTTGAAATATTATAATCAGGGCCTAATGATTGATCCAGCCTTGCTCCATAGCGTATCTAGTTAATTGCACGCGATTTTCCAAATGCAATTTTTGTAAAATGTTTTTCAGATGATTTTTCACCGTCTGGTCGGAAATTTGCAATTCCTTGGCGATTTCCCGATTGGTCATCCCTTTTGCAACCCAATCCAGAATTTCACGTTCTCGGCTGGTAAGAGGATGATCACCACTGTTATTCCTCTTGGACAGCGGGAACTCTTGCAAAATCCGGTAAGCCAATTCGCTGGACAACGGGGCTTCATCACTGGCGACCGACCGCAAATATTGCAGCCAAGTACCGGGCTCTAAATTTTTGAGCAAGTACCCTTGCGCTCCCTGCTTCAGCGCTTCGAATAAATGAGCCGCATCATCGGAAACCGTAATAAGCACAATTTTTACGTAAGGATATTTCAGCTTGATTTCTCTCGTCGTCTCCAGGCCGTCCTTTCCCGGCATATGAATATCCATCAGTATAAGATCAGGCATCCATAATTCCGTCTGCAGCAGGGCTTCGTCCCCATTTTCGGCATAACCGATAATTTCGAAGCTATCGTCATCCGATAGAATTTCACCGATGGCCTCGCGAGCGTGCGGGTGGTCGTCAACGACTAAAACTCTAACCTTCATGGCCCAATCTCCTTTATGGAATCATTATTTAAGTACAGAGAATCCATTCCACCGAATTGCTCCATAATTTCATTTACACCCATGATTCATTTCGGCCGCACCCTTCTCGTCGCTGTAGCCTGGTGCGGATCATCCGGCCAGTAATGCTTGGGATAACGACCCTTCAAATCTTTCTTCACCTCAAAATACCCATGATCCCAAAAGCTTCGCAAATCTGCGGTAACCTGTACGGGACGCCCCGCTGGAGACAGCAAATGCATAATAACCGCGACCGCTCCATAGGCGATACGGGGAGTATCCATCATGCCGAACACCTCCTGCAGGCGAACTGCAGCATACGGCTCGCCCTGACCATAGTGAATCTGGATTTTCGACCCGCTGGGTACAATCAAATGCGTCGGCGCTTCGGCATTCAATTCCTGACGCAGCTCCCATCCCAAAGCATTTTCAAGAATCGCTAAAAGGGACAGGGACTGCAAATCCGAGCGCTTGCGAAAATGAACTATATAAGGCGCCAGCCATTCCTCGACGCGCTCCGCCAAAGCGGAATCCGACATATCCGGCCAGCGGTCGCTTTGCTGGCGCAAAAAGCCGACTCGAGCCTGAAGCTGGCGGGCTTTATCGCTCCATGGAAGAATGCGGACGCCCTGCGACGACACCGCATGCAGCAATGCCTTTATAAAATCCTCTGGCGCAGGGGGCACCGGTTGCTCTCTAATCACAATAGCCCCAAGCGTCTCCCGAAGGCGAACGCGAACCGTTCCCGCTTCCTCGTCCCATTCCGCCTGCTTCTCTTCCTTTATATGTTCGCCGTAATGCTGTACTACATCCGTTAGCTCCAAAGGCGCGGCCAATAAAATCCGGCCTTCCGTCCCCTCGTCATCGACTTCTGCAACGGCGAGGTAAGGCGCTTCTCCCAGAAGCTGCTTCCTGGCGAATACCGCACCACGGCCGCTGCGCAGCAAATATCGTCCATCAGCCCGGCGGCCCGCGATGCGATCCGGATAAGCAAAAGATATCAGAATTCCGCAAGCCTCATACCACTTCTCTTCGCCCAAAGCCGCAGAGCCTGCCGACTCCTTGATTCCCAGTCTCCGCTCATACTGAGCGCTCATCGTAAGTATCCGCTGAATATCTCGTTCATCTACTTGGTTAGTCGGCCTACTTAGCTCAGAGGAGCTTCCCTTATCCATCAGCAGTGACAAACGACTGCGAATATCACAATCCTCACCAGCCCCTGCCGAGCCCCTAAATAAATCCCGCTCCTCCAGCAACGCAGCCAAACGGCAGGCCGAACGGCCCAGCCCTAAATCCGCGGCCTTGAGCAGCATATGTGCCAGGCGAGGATGCAGCCCGAGCTCGGCCATCCTCCGGCCATGCGCGGTAATGCGAGCTGCGCTGCATAGCGCCCCAAGCTGCTGCAGCAGCCGGACGGCTTGCCGATAGGGCGCCGCTGGCGGCGAATCAAGCCAAGCAAGCTCCTCGGGCGAGCTCGCTCCCCAGGCCGCCAGCTCAAGCGCGAGCGGCGTCAAATCCGCCTCCAGCATCTCCGGCGCCGTGCGCTCTTGCAGCAGCCGATCCTCCGCTTCGCTCCACAGGCGGTAGCACACGCCGGGCGCCGTACGCCCGGCTCGTCCCCGCCGTTGATCCGCGGAGTCGCGGGCCGCGCGCACCGTAACGAGCCGGCTCATGCCGGTGCGCGGAGAGAACAGCGCCGTGCGCCGCAGGCCGCTGTCGATCACCACCGTCACGCCTTCGATCGTCAGGCTCGACTCGGCGATCGACGTGGCAAGCACCACCTTGCGCTTGCCCGGCGGCGCCGCCGATATGGCCCGCTGCTGCTGCTGCGCAGGCAGAGCGCCGTATAGCGGCGCAAGGAGCACATCGCTGGTCACCACCGGAGCCAGCGCCCGCTCCACCCGGCGGATCTCCTTTGCGCCGGGCAAAAATACAAGCAAGCTCCCATCATGTCGCTCGAGCGCGCTGCGTACCGCGCGCGTCACCGCTTGCTCCAGGGGAGCTTGGCTTGCAGGCCCTTCCGCGTACCTGGTCTCTACCGGGTACGCCCGCCCTTGGCTGCGGATGACTGCCGCGCCGCCTAACAGCTCGACGAGCGGCTCCGCCTGTAACGTTGCCGACATAATCAACAACCGCAGCTCGTCGCGAAGCAGCTCACGGCTTTGCAGCGCTAACGCCAGTCCAATATCGCCATGCAGATTCCGTTCGTGGAATTCGTCAAAAATAATGAGCCCAATCCCCATCAGGGCCGGATCATGCTGAAGCATCCGCGTCAGTATCCCTTCCGTCACGACCGTAATTCTCGTACGGCTGGATACTTTGCTTTCCGTTCTAATCCGGTAGCCTACCGTTTCCCCAACAGGCTCGCCGAGCTGCTGGGCCATAAATACCGCCGCTGAACGCGCAGCAAGCCGCCTCGGCTCCAGCATAACGATGCCCTGCCCCTTCAACCAGGGCTCCTGAAGCAGCTCAAGCGGCGTGCGCGTCGTCTTGCCCGCCCCCGGCTCCGCCAGCAGAATCGCTGTGCTTGACGACTGCAAACACGCTTTCAGCTCTGGAATAACCTCATCAATTGGAAGCCTTGTCATCCTCTTCTCCTTTTTCTTGCGATTATAGAATGGTTCAGCTCCGCTGAAAACTTGTAAATTCTATAATCTTATACAAAGTGCTGTTAGCATTTTACCATACGGTCATCATTTGTCCTACAGCAGCACAAAACCCCGTCTCGCAGCGTGGCGCAATACGGGACAGGGCTTCCTTCCTCCATGGTTGATGCTATAAATAAAGACTACTTCCCAGCCTCTTAGCACGACGCATCTGCTACAGCAGGGATTCCGCTCCATCAATGACAATGCGGGCTCCCGTAATATGCACGGAGTCATCCGAAGCGAGAAACGCAACCAAATCAGCTACGTTCTCCGGCTGCCCCGGGCCATCTGCCAGCGGCTGCGCGCCTTCCGGGTATTCGACGGGAATGATGATTTCCTCCAATTCCTCACTCACCTCGGAGGTGGAATCGATGTTCGTCGCGATGGCGCCTGGACAAATGACATTGACGCGAATTTTAAACTTCGCAAGCTCCAGGGCAAGCATTTTGGCAAACGCGACCTGTCCGGCCTTTGTCGTGCTGTAAGCCGACATCCCGAATCCGGAAAAACGGTCATTCCCGTTGATCGAGCTCGTTATAATAATACTGCCGCCGCCCTGCTTTTTTAAATAAGGCACGGCATGCTTTACCGTGAGGAAAGTCCCGTTCAGGTTAATTCCCAGCGTACGCTGCCAATCCTCGAACGGCATTTCCTCCACCGGGGCCAACGTACCATTAATGCCTGCGTTGGCGAACACGATATCGATGCGCCCGAAATGCTCCGCCGCTTCCTTGACCGCTTGCTCCATACGTTCGGGATCAGACACATCGACGTCAAATGAGCGTGACACGCCCCGATAAATGTTATTAATTTGATGCTCGGTGCTGCGCGTACGATCGTCTATTAGATCAAACAGCGCAACTTTGGCACCTTCTCTCGCCAATTTAATGGCGGCTGCTTTTCCAATCCCGGAGCCCGCTCCCGTAACAATTGCGGTTTTTCCTTGAAACCGAAGTTGATTACCCTGCTTCTCCGTCATGAAGGTCACACTCCTACTGGAATTTTGGGTTTGATTGACAAGGCATGCCGAGTTCACCCTCCGCTCTGCCGTCTGTTTCAAGATTACCCAAAATGGGGTGTGATTTAATCACCGGACAAGCAAATTATATAGAAACGACTTAAATTTTACCAAATAAGAAATTGAATTATTCCTAAAGCAACAACTCCAAGGATCATCAGCCCGGCCACAGCCATAAAGCCGATAAGAAACCAGCGGACATAGCTGCCGCCTTTAGGCGTTTCTTGAGCAAGCCTGACCTGCTCCTCCAGACGGGCGACCCGTTCCTTCAGCTCCGTGAGTTCAAAATCAATTCGGCTCAATCCAGTTCTCTCCTCACTAAATGATCCTACTGACTGCCCCCCACATAGTCGCAGGGCTCCCGAAACCAATGCAGCAGCATGTCTTGAAATTGATCCTTCTGTGTCGGGGTAGCAATGAGCCAATCCTCGTCCACCTTCGTGCTGGAGCGGAATAACCAATTGATCGAATGATTGTTCATAAACTGGGCATGCTGAGACTCCCACTGATCCCCATTCCAGGCGAAAAAGCGAATATCTCCCTGGGCCACTTGAGTCTTTAAGCATTTGGCCAAAGAAATCACACCCTCCTGATCATCCGTTAACTTCAGCAGTTCTACCATGACTTCCTCTATATCCAGATAATCCAATTGCCGGACGATTTCCTCAAACTGTCGTCTAGATAGCATCAGTGCAGGCAGTTCCCCCGGACAATGCGCATTCCACATCATTTTCCCTGCCAAGCTCCCGCAGATATGATGCACCTCGCTGATTTCATCCAACTGATGCAGCGCTGGATTGTCCTTTGATCGCTCTACCTTAACAACACACTCATCCGCTATATGTAGAAATTGTTCATACGTCTCGGTTCCCGTGCGATATTTCACCCAGCAGGCCTTTTCTGCTAAGGATGCTGCTACAAGCGGCGACATGACAGGCATCGGCACGGTCAGCACGTCCTCGTTTCCCCGAGGTGTTAAATAGCCTTTTTGGATTAATGATTCTCGAACATCTTCCCGATCTTCATCCGGCTCTTTCAATAGAAAACCGCGAAATGGATCTTCCTTGCCGATCAGACGATTCGCTCTGAGCAGATCGGTTAAATAGATGAGTTCCTTGGACTCCAGTGTAACCACTCCACTCTGGGAAGCATCCGCAATTAACATCTGCCCACCTCCTCAACTTATCAGGTATGACTCGTTAATCCTATATTTTCTATCTAACTCGATTAAAATCCATATTACTAACCTAGAAGTGTTTGCAGGGTTATTCATTGCTAAATTTCAACCAATATCATTAACCCTTTTTTCCAAAATTTGAAACACTCCTTACAGTTTTGTCATAATCTCAACATTATCATACCACTATTTGCATCACTTTTGCTCGGAATTATTTGGTAATCTATTACAATATACCCATAAAAATAGGTAGATGATCTTAACTTCTTTGCTGTTTTGAAACTTTATCACTCTCTTTTTCGTAATTAAAATAGAAAAAACCAAGAAAACATCATTCATTTTCCTGTACTTATCATCAAAGATTAATTGAATTATAATGTTTTCTTAATCTATTTTTAAGTTTTCTGCTTTACAATATGTACTATGAAACCACTGTAAGAGGTGATTCGCATGAGAATACTCATTAACTTCCAGAACAATCTGGTACCTGTTTATTTCAATGTCGATAGCAAGCAGCCGATCCAACGGACGCTTAAGCTGCTGACTAGCGCGCTGGAGAACAAGTTCAATAACGGTAAACAAGCTTTGAAGAAATGCCTTAACTCATTAATCAGTATCGAAATCGAAGGCTCGGAAGCTATATTGCACAGTAAGAGTGAATATGACTCCTTGGCGCTTTCTCTCTATTAATATTCTTGCCATTGGCTTCTAATGCTTGCTTACTTAATTAAGCTCTCCATGATTCTTAGAATTAGAAGAACAGAGGCCCGAAGCACCGGCTGTTACCATGCCGGCTTCTGGGCCTCTTCTTCATGCCAAGCCTTCTCGATGCGAATCAAGAACAATCGGAGCAGATTTTGCTTCATCGGCTGGTAAGTACAGCTTTGCAGCTTTTTTAATATAAACCGGTCGATCGCCATATCCTCCTCCCCTTCATTCGGGCCTCACAGCCAGACGAGGAATAATTTCCCTTCCCTCTTAATGGTTAATTAACCCAATTGGAACAGATTAAACTCAATTCAGATTATCCCGCTGAAGAACTTTTGTTTGAAGGGCTGGTGATCCTTGACCTTGGCTTCAATTTTAGCGTGACCGCCGTTGCTGCGAGCAGCAATCCGTTAAGCACGAACACGACGGGAATCGCGACCCACCCCGCCAATGTTCCGCCCGCAATCGGGCCCATCATATTCCCGAGCTGCCCCGCCGATTGATTCAGGCTAAATGCCCTGCCGCGGAATTCAGGTTCCGTTGTTTGAACGATAAGCGCATTAAGCGCTGGAAAGACGGCTGCGAAAAATAATCCGTAAATGAATCGAAGCAGGCCGAAGCCAAAAATATCATGAAAGAACACTTGCAGCATATTGCCCAGTCCTCCGCCCACCAAACCGATCATCAGCGTATTGCGGTAGCCGATGCGCTCGCCGATTTTTGCCCATATTGGAGCAGCAAGCACGGTAGAAATCCCGACTGCCGAAAAAATGATTCCTGAGCTGAACGATGCATCCGCTGCGGTGGCGCCAAGCTCCAGCACATACAGTGACAGCAGCGGCTCAAGCACCATTACAGAGGCCGTGACGATCAGCACAATCGTAAGATGCCGCATTAACGGTCGGTTTTCCGAAGCAGCTCGCAAATCATCTACCACCCGGGAACGGGCTCTATTTCGATCAAAGTTATATTCCCGAACGAACAGCCAAGCGATCAAAGTCGGAATAAGCACAATGGCACCAGCCGCCAGAAAAGACTCCCGATAGCCAACAAATTTGCTTAGGGATCCGCCCACCAAGGGGCCGATAATCCCGCCTGCCGCCCCTGCGGTGGACATGATGCCGAGGGAGAACCCGACTTTTTTCTCCGGCGTGTTCGTCGCAATCAGTGCAATGGCTGAAGGAACATAACCGGACAACAATCCGGTAAGAATACGAACAATGACCAGCTCGAAGGGATTTCTGACGAAGGCATTCAGCACATAGACTAGGCAAAGGGCAAAGCCGGATCGAAGCAGCATCGGCTTTCGCCCGTATTTATCCGAAAGCGATCCCCAGAAAGGGGCGATTAACGCACTAGCCAGAAATGTGATGCCAAACGTAAAGCCAGACCAGATCGTCAAATGATCTGTAATTCCTAAATCATGAGCAATAAACAAGGACATGAACGGAATGACCATTGAATAAGCCATGCTGCAAAAAAATACGCCGATCCACAGTACATACAAATTTCTTCTCCAGGGGATGTCCATAAGCCACCTCTATTCTGTCTTGATTTCCCCGGTATTACAAACACGATAATTCTATTGTACCACTTTACCCATATTTCGATTGTCTGTCATCTGCTAGGTGATGATATAATTTCTTTTATAACATTCTTAGAAGGAGCTAAAACGATGGCTTTAATTCAATGCCGATTTTTCTCTGAAGTGCTAGGTCTCTCAACTTCTATGACAGTCATTTTACCGCAGCGGGCCAAGTCACAAATCGGTATGCGGGGGAGCGAGATTTCCGGCCCTATTCCTACTTTGTATTTACTGCATGGGCTGTCTGATGATGATTCCATTTGGCTGCGCCGCACATCATTAGAGCGATACGTATCTGAGCTTGGCCTCGCCGTCGTTATGCCCCAGGTCGGTGTTAGCTTTTATACGGACATGGACGCAGGCAAACGCTACTGGACGTTTATAAGCGAAGAGCTTCCTTACATATGCCGTTCTTTCTTTCCTTTATCTGAGCACCGCGAGGATACCTTTGTGGCTGGTCTGTCCATGGGGGGCTACGGGGCGTTCAAGCTTGCTTTAAGAAAGCCCGGCGTATTTAGTGCAGCTGCAAGTCTATCGGGCGCCTTGGACGTATCGGTCAATCGCATCGACGAGGCGAGGCGTTCGATCGACAACCAGTCATTATATCGGCAAATCTTTGGATCTCAAGGCCCGCAAGGCACTCAGGACGATCTTTTTAAACTGCTTGAAACCGTTGATCCAGGAACAGCGCCGCTCTTATACCAATGCTGTGGTACTGAGGATTTTCTGTACGAGGACAACGTTCGCTTCCGGGATGCTTGTATCGGGGCCGGATTTGATCTTACTTATGAGGAAGGGCCCGGGACTCATGACTGGACGTATTGGGATGCGCGTATTCAAGATGTTCTCGCCTGGCTTCCGCTAAAAACCAAATGATTTCTTACTTATAAGCTAGGTCATCGGGCGATGGCTGCATAATTAACTTTTGGTTATCGTCCTTCATCCGAATATAGAAATTAGAGCTCATTTCCTGTAGGATGGTATTTGTTTCGACTTATTTAACTTGAACTTCACGAACTAGGAGGACTACCCATGCAGGACGTTATTATTATCGGTGCCGGCCCTTGCGGACTCTCCGCGGCTATTGAATGCCAAAGACGGGGACTTCATGTTCTCGTCCTGGAGAAGCACTGTCTTGTTCATTCGATTTATTCGTATCCGACACATATGCAATTTTTCAGTACGCCCGAATTGCTGGAAATCGGCGATATTCCCTTTACCACGCCGAATGAAAAGCCTTTCCGTCACGAGGCGCTGGCGTATTATCGCGGAGTCAGCCGCCGCTACAATTTGCACATCGCCTCCTATGAGGAAGCGACGGAAATCCATCGTCAGGAGGATGGCAGCTTCATCGTGCATTCGGTGACGCAAAGCGGCGAGACATGGAAATATCAGGCCCGCAACGTCATCATCTCCACAGGTTATTTCGATCACCCGAACATGCTCGGGATTCCCGGAGAAGAAATGAATAAGGTTACCCATTATTTCCGGGAAGCACACCCGTATGCTGGTACGAAGGTGACGATCATAGGGGGCAGCAATTCCGCTGTCGATGCCGCTCTGGAATTGATTCGCGTCGATGCGGAGGTCACGATCGTATACCGCCGGGACAGCATATCAGAGCAGATCAAACCCTGGGTCAGACCTATTTTTGAAAGCATGGTCAATCGAGGCAAAATCGATCTTCGGCTTTCCTCCCGGGTCATTGACATCGCTCAGGATCATGTCATTATCGAATCCGGGCTGGGCCGAGAAAAATTATTAAATGATTTCGTGCTTGCCCTGACCGGCTTCCACCCCGATCGAAAGCTGCTGTTTCAAGCCGGGGTTGAAATGTCAGGCGAAGCGGAGAAGCCGATCTTTAATCCGGAAACGATGGAGAGCAACGTCCCCGGCCTTTATGTCGCTGGCGTCATTGCGTCCGGGAGCAATGCCAATGAAGTATTCATTGAAACCGGACGCAAGCATGGCGTGCTAATAGCTGAGCACATTACCGCCTCCAGAACGGGAGAAGCTTAGGATGAGCCAAGTCGATATCACCGCTCTCATCTTGCTCTTCCTGGCAGCGTTAGGTATTTTCAGCAGCAATTTACCGATTACGATAGCAATGATATTTCTGCTGCTCATCCGCGTCCTGCAGCTGCAAATGGCGTTTCCGTGGCTGGAGAAATACGGTTTGACCTTGGGTATCATCATTTTGACCATTGGCGTAATGACCCCGGTCGCAAGCGGGAAAATTCCCCTTTCCGTACTGTGGTCTTCCTTCTTCCATTGGAAATCCCTAATGGCTATTGCCGTAGGCATGCTCGTCGCCTGGCTTGGCGGACGGGGAGCCACGCTAATGGGGAACCAGCCGACCATCGTTGCCGGCCTGCTTATCGGCACAGTACTCGGTGTAGCTTTCTTCCGGGGCGTCCCGGTCGGCCCACTGATTGCAGCAGGCATTTTGTCGCTCTTTATCGGCAAGGTCTGAGCCTCCTTTGAATTTCCACCGGCAACTAGAAGCGCCCATGAAGCCTTAAACCAGCTTCATGGGCGCTTTTTTCAATAGTATAAATAAGTCCGCTTGCGTTATGGATTCAAGTTCTGAATATTGTATAGCTGGGCGTATACCCCCGCCTTGTCCATTAGCTCATCATGCGTTCCCCGTTCGGCGATGCCGCCGTTCTTCATCACAATGATTTGATCGGCATGGGTAATCGTAGACAACCGATGAGCGACGATTAAGGTCGTCCGGCTTCGGGAAAGCTGCTGGAGCGACTGCTGGATGAGATGCTCCGATTCCAGATCGAGCGCCGAAGTGGCTTCATCAAGGATCAAAATTGGCGGATCTTTCAGGAACACGCGGGCGATGGCGATTCGCTGCTTTTGTCCGCCAGACAGCTTGACCCCCCGCTCCCCTACTTCCGTATCGTAGCCATTCGGCAGCTCCATAATGAAATCATGCGCATTCGCTGACTTGGCCGCTTCATACACCGCCTCCTCGCTGCTGCCAGGATTACCGAGCAGAATATTATCACGAACGGTGCCGCTAAACAGGAAATTATCCTGAAGCACCATTCCGATGGAGCCGCGCAGGCTCTCCATCGTCCAGTCCTTCACATCCCGGCCGCCCACAGCGAGGCTTCCCTTCTGAATATCGTAAAATCTCGGAATCAGTCCAACGAGAGAGGACTTTCCCCCGCCGCTCATCCCGACGAAGGCTACCGTCTGGCCCGGATTAATCTGAATCGTAATATTTCTAAGCACCCATGGATCTTGAGCGTGGTATTTAAACCAGACATTGCGGAGGGCGATGCCATGGCTTCCCCCTGACAAAGTCAGAGCCCCGGGTTTATCGACCATATCATAAGGCTCCTCCAGCAATTCCAGCACCCGTTCCCAGGAAGCCGAGGCTTGAGTCAGAACGGTAGAGGAGTTGATTAATCGCTTCAAAGGAGAATAGAGACGATCCAGATAACCAAAAAAGGCGATAAACGTTCCCAACGTCAGATTCTGCTGAATGACCTGATAGCCCCCATAGCCGATCACAAGCAGCGGTGCGATATCCGTCAACGTATTAATGATCGCGAAGGTCCAAGCATTCCAGCGGCTGTGGGCTAGCGCTTTATTTAAATAATTCCCGTTAATGCCTTCCAGCTTAGCTTGATCATGTCTTTCCAATGCAAAGCTGCGAATGACCGAGATTCCTTGGATCCGCTCGTGAAGATACGCCTGTATGCCAGCGAGGGCCGCAGAGCGGTCTTTCGTCAGTATTTTTAGACGTTTGTACAGCACTTTGACCGCAATCGCGTACAGCGGAAATATGGCAATCGCGACAAGAGTGAGTACCGGATCTAAATAGAACATGAATCCCAGCACGAATACGAGCGTAAAAGCATCGAGCCACACATTCATCATACCGACTTCTACGATATTTTTCGTCTGCTCCGCATCGTTGATAAACCGGGAGATGATCTCTCCCACTTTCGTATTCTGATAATAACGAAGCGAAAGACGCTGCAAATGGCTGTACAGCTTATTCCGCAAGTCGAATAGGATTTTTGCCGTAATCAATTGCGCGAAATACTGACGGGCGTATTCTACTGGCCCGCGGACAATGACGAATAGAAATAAGGTCACGCCAAGCACGATCATCAATTGAGATACCTGTTCCTGAAGCCCAAGGGTTTTGCTCAGCAAAATATCATCGACGACATATTTCTGTACCAGCGGCAGCAATGACGGTATGCCGAATTTTAGTATGCCGATAAACAGCGTAAGAATGATCCATTTTGTATATGGTTTGACAAAAACAAAATAAGCTTTCCAATGCTTCAATGGTGCGCACATCCCTCTATGTTTGTTCTGCCGATTTGCCACTTCATCTCAGGTAATTACGGTTTAACATCTCCGCAGCAGACTTTCGGCATATTCGTCCAGACGTGCAGCTAACATGTCCTTGCTTAGATAGGTAACTCCAAGATCCGTCCAACCTCGATATACCGTCAATTCCTCATCCACGTAACTCGCCAGGGTTAGCATATCCCAATAAGGATCGTATTCGATCCCCTGCTCGCCCTGCATGCCATTGAAATAGGCATCAAGGAATTGGTCGGCGGCCTGCAGCCCGTGAAGCTGAACCAAATTGACCCTGCAATGCCCCACGTCTATTCCTGCCGGCCCTGAGCAGGCATTAACCCAGTCGACGATTCCCGACACCTGCCCTCGCTCCCAAAGCACGTTTGTAGGGTGATAATCTCGATGAATGAATCTGGGAACGTACGGCGGAACGGGTTCTTTGATGATCCGGGCGATTTCCCGCCAAGCCTCCGGCCTGGCCGTCCAGTCGGGAAGGCGAAATTGAGCCGGCTCGATATATGAATAATAAGTCCATGGAAACGGGTCCATTTTCTGCCTATGCAAATGAGTCAGTACCTGCGCCATCCCTGTTAGCCAGCTCGTCAGATCGTCCGGCATAAGAACGACTTCACCCGGCAAGCGCCTCATAAGGATGGACGGCTTACCGCAATACCTGCCGTCTGGATCGGACGCGATCCAGCCTGGTGAATCCATTCCATGCCGGTACGCCGCATGGAGCGCTGCCGACTCATGGGCTATAAGATCAGGCTCTTCGTCAAGCCAGCTCTGATTCGTATACTGCCGCAGCACCCACGTGGCGTGCTCCTCGTTTCTTTGCAGCTGTACCTCATATACGGCAGACGAGATGCCACCCGGCAAGGGGCGGATTTGACGAATAAGCCAATCCCCCCCGCATTGTTGCTTTATCCATTCCGTAACGCTGGGAGGCAATCCAGCTGCTCCTTGCAAATCCTTATATTCAGGCATGAACTTCCTCCAATCGCCATTCATTTTTTACCGATCAAGCTGTAATTGCATTCATGTTGTGATATACTCCCTATAATATGTCCCTGCTGCAAGCGCAATGGCTTTCGGCAGCGGCAAGAGCAGTAACCGTTTTGTAGGAGGATAACCATGTCACGTCGATTTGTCATTGAAGCCGTGATGGTGGCCATTTATGGTGAGTTACTTGCGCCTGGCGCGCCTGTAGAATATATTGTACCTTATACCACCGTCATGGAGCTGTATGAATTTCAGAACAGTCCCGAACCTCTCATGCATGATCCGGCCGACGATTTGCATGTTAAGAATAAAATTAATGAGCTGATAGCCTATCTGGAAGAACCGCTTAACCGCAAGAAGCTTGAACGCGCGCTAAACGTCCCTTGGTCCAAAAGTCCATCCATCCTGTTCGGCGAAAATGTATCTTGGACTGTAGTCAAAGCACTTGATAACGAGCAGTACGGGGAGTTCCTCGATCCGATTGAGACGGAAATCGTGCTGACCGCACAGCGTGAGAGCGCACCTGTCCTGACGGATCAGTTGGAACTGATTCGCCGTATTATCGAAGCGGAGGTTCCCGTTCAGGTATTTGATATCCAGGACTTTGAATTCGCTATGGAAGATAACATTTTCTCGAATAACAACTCCTAACACAAAGTGAAGGCCCGTTTTAATGGGCCTTTTTCTTCTGGATGAGCATTCGCTCGTTGATATTTACTTGCTTTCAATTGCTGCCGCTCTGATCCAAAACTAAATCTAACGGCATACGTGCTTCAGTTACTGAAATATCGTAACGCGAACTTGACCTCGGATTACGCATAATAGCATTGCTTGTCGTCTTGACTGCTTGCTTAATGCGGCCCCTCGACCGTCTCATACTTATATTCGATATCATGATGCATCTGGTTGTAAACGACGTTCAAGTTGTAGCCCTTCAAATACCATAGATCCTTGTCTTCCATATAGAATTTAATGCCTTCCACCTCGGAGACGGTTCCTGGTGAAACAGGGCTTTCAATTTCGATCCCCAGCGAAAATCCAGGATGAATCGTCCCCCCGGCACTATATCGCGCAAAAAAGCGGATTGCCTGACCCTCTTGTACGCCAAGTTCATTTTTGAACCAGCCAGCAGCTTCTTTTGTTACGTTGATCATATCGATCCCCCCTATCTTCTTCTTATTTTAGACCAATCCCGAAGGAAATGCCAAAATAAAAATTGACAGCCGCCAGAAAGCGGTGTTAAACTCAACAGCATACGAGATCTCATTTGCATTAATTACCAAACTTATGAAAGGGTGAGCACGGTGTTAATTGTTAATCATTTTCCAGCAACTCATATGGGACACATGTTACAACTGAATACCGGAGCAACCCCTGCAGGCCTGAATGGAGTATATTCGCGAACTGTCCCCGCCGTCTTCTAGCGGGTATAAGCAATAATCATTTGGCTACGGTTGCTTCACTTTGTGAAAGCAACGTACGCGTTATATGTTATTGGTCTTTTAGGCATATCGTTTACGACGATATGCCTTTTTTGCGGTTTCGAATGAACGCACCTGTAGTGGTTGCTGTAGCAATACACTTAGACAATTACCTCGTTAAAAAGAATAGGAGGAAACCTTCATGTTTTCCGTTCTTCAAAAATTGGGCTGGTTCTTCCGCCGAGAAAAAAGGCGATATACGCTCGGTTTGATCCTGCTGATCATCGTTGGGATTATCGAGCTCGCTCCGCCCAGGCTGCTTGGCGCGGCGATCGACGATATCGTAAACGGATCCATCAGTTGGAAGTCGCTAAGTCAATATATTTTGATGATTATCGGCGTACTCATCGTCATTTACTATATGACCTACATATGGATGCATAAATTGTTCGGCGGCTCCAATCTGATCGAAAGGCTGCTGCGAACGCGGTTCATGAATCACTTGCTGATCATGAAGCCCCCGTTCTTTGAACGGAGCCGGACCGGCGATCTGATGGCGCGAGCAACGAACGATTTGAGATCCGTAGCCCAGACTGCCGGGTTCGGCATGCTAACCTTAACGGATTCGACAGCTTACTTGACCGTTATCTTTGTAGCCATGGGTACGCTGATCAGTTGGAAGCTGACGCTGGCAGCGATTATTCCACTGCCTTTCATAGCCCTGGCCATGATGATTTACGGCCGGGTCATCCATCAGCGTTACACTTTAGCTCAGGATGCATTCGGCGATATGAACGACCAGGTGCTGGAATCGGTCGCCGGCGTACGCGTCATTCGCGCTTATGTTCAGGAGCGCCTGGACGAGAAACGATTCCAGGACGTTACCGATGATGTGTATCGCAAAAATCTGGCCGTCGCCCGCGTCGATGCCTACTTCGAGCCGACGATTCGGCTCTTCGTTGGGCTCAGCTATGCTATCGGGTTAACGTATGGCATTTATCTCGTGTTTCATAACGAGCTGACCTTAGGAGATCTCGTATCCTTTAATATGTATCTCGGTATGATGATTTGGCCGATGTTCGCTATCGGCGAGCTGATCAACATTATGCAGCGCGGCGGCGCATCCCTGGATCGGGTCAACGAGACGCTGAGCGTTAAGCCCGATGTCGAGGATATTGCCGACCCTGTCCATGTTGATTATCCCGATGCCATTCATTTCAAAAATGTTACTTTCCAATACCCGACTTCAACGATGATTAACCTGGATAACATTAATTTATTGATTCGCCGCGGCGAGACGCTTGGCATCGTTGGCCGTACCGGAAGCGGAAAATCCACACTTCTGAAGCAGCTGCTGCATGAATATCCTTTGGGAACAGGCGATCTGAAGATCTCCGGCGTACCTATTCAGCATATCGCTCTTCAGCAGCTCCATAGCTGGATCGGCTATGTGCCGCAGGAGCAGATTCTTTTCTCCAAAAGTGTCAGGCAGAACATCCAATTCGGACTTAAGGATGCTTCCGACGAAGTCATTATGGAGGCGATTAGAACCGCTGCCTTCGATAAGGATCTGGTAACCTTGTCCGACGGGCTGGATACGTTGGTCGGCGAAAAGGGCGTCGCCCTCTCCGGCGGCCAGAAACAGCGGGTATCCTTAGCGAGAGCCTTTATCGCCAATCCGGACATTCTGATTCTGGATGATGCGCTTTCGGCGGTAGATGCCCGCACCGAGGCGCGAATCGTTGACAATATACGGAGCAAGCGCTCTGGCAAAACCACGCTTATCTCCACCCACCGGCTATCTGCCGTGGAGCATGCTGATTGGATCGTCGTGCTGGAGAAAGGGCGAATTATCGAGCAAGGCACCCATCAGGAGCTTCTGCAAGCTAATGGGTGGTATCGCGAACAATACGAGCGACAGCAGGTAGAATCCAGCCTCGCTGACGGGGAGGTGTCCTAATGCACACGCATACAGGAAAAGCACTGTTTAAATACGCCATGACAGCAAAAAATACATTTATACTTGCCTTAGTCATGCTGGCCATCGGCGTAGCTGCCGAGCTGGCCGGGCCATTCATCGCCCGCTCCATGATCGATGATCATATGCTGGCGATCGAGCGCCCGTTCTATGAAACGAGCGTTCCCAGCGAGGAAGCCGTGTCCTATGGCGGACGATATTTCAAGCGCGGGGATCGCTTTGCAGCTGGCGAACCCCAGGGACAGGAGGTTCGCATCCTCCAGGCCGGCACATCCTTCGTATTCATTGATGAGCCCGTTGCCCATGCTAGCGGCAAGCGAAGCTACAGCAATGGCATTTTGACGATTGAATACAACGGGAGCACGGCCCGGTATCCGGCAGTCAAGCTGACGCCGACGGAACTATTCGCTTTTTACAAGCCGGAAATTCCCGGAATCCTAACCTTGGTCGGCTGGTATTTCGCCTTTTTGGCCATCGCGATCGTGATGGAGTTCGGGAAAACATACTGGCTCCAATCTTCAGCGAACAAAGTGATCCAGAAGCTGCGTGTCGATGTCTACAGCCATATTCAGCGTCTGCCGGTGAACTACTTCGATAACCTGCCAGCGGGCAAAGTCGTTTCCCGGGTCACAAACGATACGGAAGCGGTTAAAGACCTGTTTATCGCCGTACTCTCCAATTTCTTCTCCGGCGTCATTAACATGCTGGGAGTTTACGTAGCCCTGTTTTTGCTCGATGTCAGACTTGGACTGATTTGTCTTTTCGTAGTGCCGATTATTTGGCTCTGGGTGGTGCTCTACCGAAAATTTGCTACGAAATACAATACGATTATTCGCTCCCGGCTAAGTGAAATTAACGCCATGATCAATGAATCCATTCAAGGCATGTCGATTATCCGAATATTCCGCCGCGAGGAGCAGACGAAGGAAGAATTCGAAAATCTGAACAACGATTACATGAAGCATCAGAACAAAATGCTGAATCTGAATGCTCTGACCTCTCACAATCTCGTCAACGTTATTCGCAGCTTGTCCTTCGCGATCGTTCTCTGGTATTTCGGCTCGGCGCAGTTGACGGGAGCCGGCATCATTTCACTCGGCGTACTGTATGCCTTCGTCGACGTACTCGGACGATTGTTCCAGCCGATCACCGGAATGGTGAACCAGCTCGCCGCCTTGGATTCCTCGATGGTATCCGCTGGCCGCGTGTTCAAGCTGATGGATGAGCCGGGCGAGGATGTTACGGACGGCGGCATGCCGCGGTACAAAGGGAACGTAGAATTCAAAAACGTGTCCTTCGCCTACAAAAGGGATTACGTGCTGAAGAACATTTCCTTCGAAGCGAAGCAAGGCCAAACCGTTGCTCTGGTCGGTCATACCGGTTCAGGCAAAAGCTCGATCATCAATCTGCTATTCCGCTTCTACGATCCACAGAAGGGAACGATTACGATCGACGGCCAGAATGTAACCGAGCTGCCGAAGCAGTGGATTCGCCAGCATATGGGCATCGTCCTGCAGGATCCATACCTGTTCACGGGCACAATTGCTTCGAATGTAAGCCTCGGAGACGAGCGAATCAGCCGGGCCAGCGTAGAAAAGGCTTTGGCCGACGTAGGCGCCACGCGCATCCTGGAGCATCTGCCCAAAGGCCTGGATGAGCCCGTCGTCGAAAAGGGAAGCACGCTTTCTGCCGGCGAGCGGCAGTTGATCTCCTTTGCAAGGGCGCTGGCATTTGATCCGGCCATTCTGATTCTGGATGAAGCGACTGCCAATATCGACACCGAAACAGAGGCGTTAATCCAATCTGCGCTTGAAGTGCTTAAGCGGGGCCGTACAACCTTCATTATCGCCCATCGCCTCTCCACGATCCGCAGCGCCGATCAAATTCTCGTGCTGCACCGGGGCGAAATCGTGGAACGCGGAACGCATGAGGAACTGCTTGCCCAAGGCGGCAGATACTATCAAATGTATCGCCTTCAGCTTGGCGCAGCGGAAGCAGACCCGCAGCCGCAAGCCGCAGGCACGATGGCCTCGCGTACAGCGGTGAACCCAACCTGACCTGACTATAGTTATCAGCAAAAACGCCATTCACGATGTTGTGAGTGGCGTTTTAATGTTTTATTTGTTCAACGGTTTAATTTTCACGTCATATTGGCTGGCTACATATGTCTCCGTCTTAGAGTCCGTAATGACCTGTGGATAGAACTTTCCAGGATCAGGGGAAAGCAGCTCGTAGTGAACAACTGCGGTCTTGTCCTTGAACTCTACTTTAGCCACGGAAATGCCATAGCCGGGATGAGGCTGATTCGCCCGGGTCAAGATCACCTTATTCACCTGATCATTCACCTTCTCGACTTGAAAGGAAACCTGATTCAACTGATCGTTATCCTCCAAATCCGGGATTACGTTGTCTTTGTTTTTCTGCACAAATTCAACCGCGTTGTAGACAAGACGAGCAGCTTCCATCCGAGTGATAGATGATTT
The DNA here is from genome assembly GCF_042714055.1 of Paenibacillus lentus. Classification (GTDB taxonomy): domain Bacteria; phylum Bacillota; class Bacilli; order Paenibacillales; family Paenibacillaceae; genus Fontibacillus; species Fontibacillus lentus_A. The sequence goes on along the minus strand of NZ_JBHGVC010000010.1, from coordinate 121,708 downwards.
AGGATGAAACTTTCCGTCTTCATCGAGGGAGGCAATCTTGGTGAGAAGCAAAGTTTGTATGCTGTTCATGTAATCGGGATTAACGGCATTTGAATCAGCGACATCCACATACATCATAATGACGGGATAGTCACCGGTTGCAGCTACTCCCTGCATTAAAATGCTAGCAAATTCTTCTCGCGTCAGCTTCTCGTTCGGCTTGAAATCGGCTGGAAGTTGAATGCCATGATCCTTGGCAATTTGCAGCGACTCAGAGTACCAGAACGCGGCGCCGCCCTTTACGTCTAGATTTTTGCTTTTACCTTTCAAGTCTAAGGCCTGTACAATCATTCGTACACCCTGCGCTCCTGTAAGATGGCTCTTCGGCGCAAATTTGTCCTTGGAGACACCCTGGATGATCCCCTTCTCATGGAGAGATTTTGTAATTACAGCGTCTTGTCCCTCTACATCATGAAATGCGGCAGCCGAGGAGGCTAGCAGCAAGGAGCTGGATAGCAGAAGCACAGCCGTCATTTTCAGCTTTTTATTCATTACTCATCACCTCTGCCCTCTCAGACGCAATGAATGCCTAGAAGGTTTCAACATTATGAACTTTTGTCATCATTCATCTGAAACTTATTAAGCTGCAGCGATCATTTTACGGCATATTTCAGCGCATCTACGGCATGCCTGCTCACATTGCTTGCAATGATGATGCTCATGCTTTCCGCATTCTTCCGCGCAGGCATCACAGGCTTTTGCGCACAGCTCGCAAATTTCTCGGGCAAAGGGCGTATTCCGCGATAACGATTCTGCGGCAAAAGAACAAATCTCCGCGCACTCCCGATCAAGTCGGATGCACTCCCTCAGCATCGCCAAGTCGTATTCCTTCAAACTGGATATATAGCAGTAATTGCATGCATTCATACACTCTAGACAAGCCTCAATGCACTCTCTGTATTTTTCCTGAATCATTGTTCGATCCCTCCTGAAGATGTAGTTTTCTCCAACAAGCTCTTTATTAAACTAACCAGGAAGACGATGAATTGAAACGATAAAGGATCATCTGTCAGATATTCGACACTGATTAACGAAGCTGCACTTCAAGCTGACGAAGCCGATCGGCGAGTTTATTCTTGTCAAAATGCTCGCCAATAAACACCACGACATCTGGAACCTCACCCTGAGGCGTAATTTTTAAATAGTCGGCTTCCCGATAAGCATATTGGAACAGAAAACGACTGGACGTGTCCGAAAAGCTAATAACCCCTTTTCCCCGATAAACCTCACGCGGGAGCTCGGCAATGAATTCTTCGAATTGTTCACTGTTTACGGGCCCTTGAAAATAATGGCTATATACGGTCACATGCTCATGTGACTTACGCCAATGTCCTTGTTTATGATCATGCCCATATTCATGCTGAGTTTCATGCATATAGTCTGGATGACAATGACCGTGGCTATGGCCACCCTCCTGATCATCACCAGCCGACTGTGAATCCACTCGACCGCAGTCGCAGTGTGCATTTGTCTCATGATGATGATCATGAGCCGCCTGCCGATGATCATATAATGCAGTAAGACGTTCTATATCCACTTCGCATTTAATGGCAGGCAGGGGCTGGGCATATGGATTTAAACGCCGCAGCAGAGCTTCAACCTCGGATAGTTGATTTTCCTTCAGCCTGTCGGTCTTATTTACGATCAGAATAGAGCCGCAGCGAATTTGTTCCATCATGAGCCGATAGGTTTTTCCCTTCTGCGCTTCATGAAGTTCCAGTAAATGAACCGAATCTACAACCGTAATCATCGGCTTGATATCGATCTTGGCCGTCAATGAAACCTCGGTTACTGCATCGAATATTTCCAACGGATTAGCTGCGCCGGTAGCCTCGATAACGATGACATCCGGTCGCTCATCGCGTATCAGCTCAAACATTTGCATGCTAAGGTCGCCCCGTACCGTACAGCAAATACATCCACCCAGCAATTCAGCCATGGGAACCTCATTCCCGACAAGGAGACCGTCCAAGTTAATATCACCAATTTCATTCATTATGATCGCAGGTTTTAAACCCTGTTCTTTCCAGTATGACAGCAGCCGCTGCAGCAGCGTCGTCTTTCCGCTTCCGAGAAACCCGGACAATATGTAAACCGGCGTTGCTTTATTCAAATTCTGTTCCGACATCTTAATACCCCCATCTGCCAATTCCTTATCCATGAGAGCGAGTTTACACCAAGAGATTCTAGGATGCAACCTGTCTTTTGAAGAAATGCTTCCGCCAATTATGTTAGAATAGAAAAAAACATATTCAGAAAGGAAACGATACGATGAGATCCGTAGACGAGCACCGTAAGGAAGCCCCCGAACACGTTTCCTGCATGATCGTGACCGTGTCTGATACTCGAACCCCTGATAATGATGCAAGCGGGAAGCTGATCCAGCAGCTTTTAGAAGCAAACGGCTATAAAGTGAATAAATATATCATGGTCAAAGACGATTATGACAGTATTCGCCAGCTCCTCCGGGAGGCGGCATCCGATCGCAGCATTGAAGCCGTTCTGCTAAGCGGCGGCACTGGAATATCGCCGCGGGACACGACTTACGAGGCGGTACGCAGCTTGTTAAATAAAGAAATGCCTGGATTCGGGGAAATTTTTCGTTACTTAAGCTTCACAGAGGATATTGGCTCGGCAGCCATATTGAGCCGGGCGATCGCAGGAACTATCAGCAATATGGCCGTGTTTTCCATGCCTGGTTCGCAGGGTGCTGTCAAGCTCGCCATGGAACGAATCATCATCCCGGAGCTCAAACATGTCATGCGCGAGATTAACAAGAAGTAAGTATACAATAATAGAGATTTACTCGTTCGCAAAAAAGTCGAGACGGAAGCGGCACCCCGTACTCGACTTTTTGACTTTCTTTCAACATGATTGCAAATCGTTCAATCAAGGGTTTGAAATCCGATTTAACAAGCCTTCAAACACCATTCTCATGTTCTCGGTATACGTATTATTCTTCATTCCGCTGGAGCCATAAACAAATACGGTTCTCCCGCGAGCGGCAACGACTGCAGGTTGATTGGCCGATTTCATGCGAATATTCCCTGTGCCGTAAATTTCGGCCATTTCCCGGATGCGTTTTTCTTCTGAAGGATATACATACACGATTACGAAATGGCGAGGATCGCTGTTAATTAAGTAACTATAGCTGATGGTGCCGTCCAATGTTTCCGCATAGGTTTCTTTGGTCAATCGAATTCCCCGTTTGGCACTCTCGCTTGTCAAGCTGTGGAGCAGCGGTTTATTTAATGTTTTTCCCTGAGTGGATTGTCTTTGGTTTCCCTTTTGGAATGTTCTCATCTGCACGCGATCGAGCTCTTCCTTGGCAATGCGGTTGGTGCCCCCCCTGCATCCGACAGCGATGATAATCAAACCTGTAAGGACTAGAATGAACACATAGCGGCTAATCCTCCGCCCCTTCATGGCAACCCCCTCTTTCTACCCGTTTCATTCGTTTAGATTACGATTAGGTTGTCTCATGCAAGAGAGTTTCATACGGAAAAGCCGCTTATACCTGAACGTTAGCAAAACATCCTGCTACCTGCGCTATAAAAAAAATTACAACCAAAAAGGCAGCGCCCGAAAGCAGCTGCCCTTTACTTATTTCCGTTCCCTCATGCCTTAAAGCAATTTTACGATATGTCGCCGGACTAAATATCCTATTGAAGAGATACGACCTGACGGCCCCGCGCCTTACCGCTAAGCACGATGGAGAGAGCCTCCTCCAACTGCTCCAGCTTATAAACCTTGACGCCTTCCTGCAATACCTGATCCGGTTTCCATTCCGCACCAAGCCGATTCCACAGGTTAAGCCGTTCCGGCATAGGGCAATACACAGAATCGATGCCAAGCAAATTGACCCCCCGCAGAATAAAAGGGAAAACCGAGGTCTCCATCGCTCCCCCGCCTGTCAACCCGGATAAAGCAACGGAACCGCCATACTTCACCGCTTTCAAAATCTCCGCGGTGCCTGCTCCCCCTACCGGATCGACTACAGCCGCCCATTGAGTCTTGCCGAGAGCTCCCTTTACAGCGGCTGAAGCCGCCTCTCGCGAAATCACGCTGGCAGCGCCCCAACGCGTTAGGAGTTCCTCCGTCTCAGGCTTGCCAGACGATGCCACGACCTCAAAGCCCAGCTTGCTAAGAATGTTTACGGCGATGCTGCCAACGCCGCCTGTCGCTCCCCTTACGAGAACTGGCCCATTGCCTGGCTGAAGACCGTTATGCAGCAGTCTTTCCACCGATAAGGCTGCTGTAAACCCTGCCGTGCCAATCGCCATGCTCTCCTGAAGCGTTAAGCCTTCCGGCAGCTTTACAAGCCACTCGGCCGGAACGCGAGCAAACTCGGCAAATCCTCCGTCATGGGATACTCCCAGGCCATACCCGGTACACAGCACCTCATCTCCAGGCTGGAAGTCCGGACTCCGTGAAGCTGTCACCTGTCCCGCCAAATCGATGCCGATAATGAGCGGATAGCTGCTGACCACTTTCCCCTTCGGGGTGCTGGCAAGGCCATCCTTATAATTTACGCTGGAGTAAAACACCTTAATCGTAACGTCATTATCCGGCAAATCAGGCAGCTTCAGTGTATCAATGCCGGAGGAAAAACCTTCCTCATCCTGATGCACCCGAAATGCGCGAAACGCAGACTCCATCTCCAAATGGGTTACCTCCTTTCATTAACGGATTCCAAAGCTTCATTACACTTCATCCATTATTTTATTGATTCAACTTACATTTTCATCTTACAAGTACGGATGCTCGTGCTTAGCTAATAAAATTTGCCATCTTCTATTGACTTCCCGCTCGAACTCCGCGAGAGCTTCACTGTTCTCCGGCTTCGTCAGGTGACGGGTTTTGCCCATGGTCTTGAGCCAGTCAACGAGCGGAACCCGCTTGCCCTTCTCCTCCGGATTATACGTAATCGCCGTTTCGCCGCGTTCCACCTCATAGAGAGGGAAGAAGCAGGAATTTACGGCCGCATCTACGATATTCGTCCCCTCATCGTCAGGGCTGATCCAGTTCAGAGGGCACGCTATTAATATTTTACCATATACAAGCCCTTCATTCTGGGCATACCATTGCGCTTTTGCCGCTTTTTTAACCAGATCCTGCGGATAGGCTTCGCTTCCAGTGAACACATAAGGTATATTTGTGGCAGCCATAATTTGCGCCGTATCTTTATGATGGAATACCTTCCCCTTCTGTACCGAACCGATATTCGAGGTTGAAGTTCGATGACCTAATGGCGTCGAATAGGACAGCTGGGCACCCGTGTTCATATATCCTTCATTGTCATATTCGATGATGATCATCCGATGATTGCGCAGAGCAGCGCCGATGGCCGGTCCCATGCCGATATCCATCCCGCCGTCGCCGGTAACCATTACGAAGGTAAAGTCATCTTGCAGCCCGAGATGATCCAGCTCTCCCCGGCGCTTGCGCTCCCAGAACATCTCGACAACGCCGGACAAGGTCGCTGCACCGTTCTGGAACAGGTTATGGATATAAGTAGCCTTATGCGAGGAATACGGATATCCAGTCGTAACGACCATCGCACAGCCCGTATGGAACAGAGCGACGATATCCCCCTCGATTCCCTTAAAGAACAGCTCAAGCCCGGAGAAAATACCGCAGCCTGGACAAGCGCCATGACCTGGCGCAATACGCTTAGGCTTCTTCGTCAGCGAGCGAAGGGGCGGTATGCGCACGCCAAGCTTGCCGGTTTCCTCATTTACAGTAACCTTAATGAGTCCGGTTTTCAAATCCTCAAAACGAAGCGGATTCAGCACCCGCTTAGGCGCCTTCTCGGCGTCCCCAGGCGTATGGCCATAATAATCGAATGGAACGTCAACCTGCTGCTTCTTCGCCGCCTCAATCGCGAGCGAGAACAAATGATGGCCGTCCTCGGCGTAAAATTCTTTGCCGCCTAAGCCATAGACGCGGCTGACGACCTGTGTTGTCGTATTGCCGTACGTAAATAACGCTGCTTTAATTTCATTCGTCATATTTCCGCCATGCGCCCCGTATGAATCCGCGCGATCGCCTACCGTAATTGCCTTCACGTTTTGGAGTGCCTCGGCAATTTGCCGCTGTGGGAAGGGACGAATCATGTTCGGAGCAATCGATCCCGCTTTAATGCCTTGGCTTCTCAAGCTGTCGACAACGTCTTTGATAATTTCCGAGGCAGAATTCATGAGGAAGACGGCAACCTCGGCATCCTCCATCCGGTACAGATCAAGCATTTCGTATTTTCTGCCCGTCAGCAGCTCATATTCGCCAGCAATCCGCTCAAACACTGCCTCCGCACGGTACATCGCCTCGGACTGCTGATAACAGTTATTGATATAGTCGGGCTCATTCATGTATGGGCCGACGGTAATCGGATTGTCCCGATCCAGCGTATGCGGAAATCCTGCCGGCGGCTGCTCGCCGACGAACTTCAATACATCCTCGCGGTTCGCGAACGTATGCACCCGGCGCTTCTGGTGCGAAGTAAAATAACCGTCTGAAGCAACGAGTACAGGCAGCCGTACTTCTGGATCCTCCGCCAGCTTGATCGCCATAATGTTCATGTCGTAAACCGCCTGCGGATCACGGCACATAAGTATCGGCCAACCCGTATTCAGGGCAAAATACAGATCGGAATGGTCGCCGTGAATATCCAGCGGACCGGATACCGATCGGCATACCAAGTTCATGACCATCGGAAAACGAGTTCCCGACTGAACCGGCATCTGCTCCAGCATATACATGTATCCGTTCGCACTCGTAGCATTAAATACCCTGCCTCCGGCCGTCGAGGCCCCGTAGCAAATTCCGGCGGAGCTATGCTCTCCGTCGGAAGGAATCAATTTAATGTCATGCTGGCCGTTGGCCTTCATCAAATCGAGGAATTGAGCGACCTCCGTTGAAGGAGATATCGGAAAATAACCCATGATATGATAGTTGATTTGGTGGGCAGCATATGCTGCCATTTCATTGCCTGACTCATATACTACCCGCTGCTGCACTTTGGCTGTGCCTTGCTCTTTTGCAATATCCATCGCCATGACGCTTCCGCCTTTCTAATTTATATTAGACTTCAACCATAGCCTCTTTGCCGACATTCCCCGCTTATTGCAGCGCCAGATCAAATATGTGCGGAACACGATTAGCCTCCGCGTATCCGTCTTCCTCACGTTCCCCTGACAACGCATCCGTCGGGCAAGCGTGAATGCATTTCAAACAGCCCTTGCAATACTGATAATCAATTCCCTGCAAGAACATCTGTAAACGGCCCTTCTTATCCGGCAATTCCTCCCACACGAAGCAGTTGTCCGGACAGACGTTATCGCATTGGGCGCAGTGAATGCAAGCATCCGGTTTGAAATGCGGCATCATTCCGGAGCGTGAAATGCTTAAATCCTTCAAAATACTGTTGCCGGGATTCGTCACGAGCCCGCCAATCGGTTGTGTTTCGTACCCCAGAACCGGTGTATCCGCACGGGTAAAAGCGGGCATGCTCATTCCCGCCGGCAGTGGAAAAGACTCGATGGTTACCTCTTGATAGCCCCGCTCAAACGTGGCCAGCGCAGGAGCAACCGACTGGGGATATTTTTTTTCCAGAGATTTTCGGATCACGTCCTTCATCGTCTGCGGATCCAAAAATGGACATAGCCGGAACATCGCCCCAAGCATAGCCATATTGACCCGGTTCTTCTCTTCCAGAGCGATACGGGTAGCATCGACAACGGCAATCGTTCCGCCGAGCAGCTTCATTTGCTCCTTCAGCTCAGCCGGAGATTTGCGAGAGTTCACAAGCACCGTGCTGTCTTCATAAATACCGCTGACCACATTTACGGTCTTAGCAAGCGCTTCCTGAAAAATACCGACGATATGCGGCCGCTCCACGGGCGACGTGTCCCGGATCGGCGTCTTCAGATCACAGAAACGGATATGAGCCTTCACGGGCGAACCCTTCTTCTCCGATCCATACGAAGAGAAGCTGACGCCGTTCAGTCCGGCTCCCTCAACCCCTGCTTCAGCCAGCATCTTTCCGGCTAAGTTCGCGCCAAGTCCGCCAATCGATTCCAGCCGAATTTCAAAAAATCCTAACTCGTTCAATTTTGGTAATTGGATCATGCGTCTGGACTCCCTTCTTTCGCCAATGTGAGTTCATCGAAACGATTTTTAATCAAACAAAAAAACTATAAAAATGCCCTTCAACTGCGTCTCGTTGTACCGAGTCAAAAAACCCTCGATTAATTTTTCAATTTATCATATATGGGGTGTGACGGATGTAACAAATGTCATATGGACAGTTTTGGAGCCGATGTCGAATGAAGCAAGCAACGACGCTAAATATAGCGGTTTTTGCGCTTTCCCGAGAAATAAAAAAAGACCGTTTCTTCAGCCTTAGCTTAGAAACAGTCTTAAAATGTACAAATTCCATTAATCATCTTGATGGCTCATGTATTCCTCAATCAGCTTTTGCTTCAATTCCCATGCCTCTTGGCTTAAGTTAATGCGATATATTTCCGGATTAAGCTTCCGCAAATATTCCGGCCAGAACATATGCAGCTGCTCTTTATGATATTGCCGAATATCATCCAGGGAAGGAAGCTCGTAAACAAGCTCTCCATCCGCATAAATTTGCTGCAGCATCGAGATGGCTTTATAGTTTTTCACGGATTTTTTTAAGTAGGGGTGAACCGGATCAAATAAACGCAATTTACCTCCGGATCTGGCTTGCTGTTCATGAGGAAAGCAAATATAGTCGGCAATGGCCTTGCCGCTCTCCGCATCGACGATCCGCAAAATATCCTTCTTGCCCGGTGTCGTCACTTTTTCCGGATTGCCGGATATTTTGATCGTCGGCTCCATCACTCCGTTCCGTTCCCGTTCAACCAGCTTGTACACTCCGCCTAAGGCCGGCTGATCCGCTGCCGTAATTAACTGTGTTCCGACTCCCCAAATATCGATCCTCGCTCCCTGTGCCTTCAGATTAAAGATCGTATTCTCGTCAAGATCATTCGACGCCACGATTTTGACATAAGAAAGACCGGCATCATCGAGCATCTTACGGGCCTGGACGGACAGGTAGGCAAGGTCGCCGCTGTCAAGGCGAATGCTGCTCAGCTTCTTGCCCTTGCTTTCCAGCAGTTTGGCTGTTTTAATCGCATTCGGCACACCGCTGCTAAGTGTATCGAACGTATCGACGAGCAGGGAAACCTGATCGGGAAGAGCTACAGCAAAGCGTTCGAACGCCTCCAGCTCCGAGTCGAAGCTCTGAACCCAGGAGTGTGCATGCGTTCCTTTCGTCGGGATCCCGAAGATTTCCCCGGCAAGCAAATTTGATGTCGCATCAAAGCCCGACAAGTAGGCGGCACGCGCCCCCCAAATCGCCGCATCCGCCTCCTGCGCACGGCGTGAGCCGAACTCGAGCAGCACTTCTTTCTCGGCAACTCTTTTGATGCGGGATGCCTTGGTGGCAATCAAGGTCTGAAAATTCATGAAGTTCAGCAGCGCCGTTTCAATGAGCTGAGCCTCCATGATTGTCCCGTCAACACGAACTAAGGGCTCATTGGGAAATACCAATGCCCCTTCCGGTATGGCGTGAAGATTGCCCCTAAATCTGAAATTACGGAGCAGCTCCAAAAAAGCAGGGTCATAGTTTTCTTCCTGCTTCGCCAGAAACTCGATATCACTGTCCGAAAACTGCAGATGGGATATGTATTGCACTATTCGCTCGAGGCCTGCAAACACAGCATAGCCATTGCCGAAGGGCAGCTTGCGAAAATAAGCCTCGAATACAGCCTTGCGTTCATGTGTACCGTTCACCCAATGGGCATAAATCATATTGATCTGATATTTATCCGTATGTAACGCCAAACTTGCGCTTTGCATGTGTCTTTCATCCTCTCTGGTGTCGCAACTGCACAAATGCACAGGCACTGAAGTTTATCGGCTGATTGTCACATTTGCACCCAAAGTAGCACGGAAATGTCCGAGTGCCCATGCATGGCCTTCCGGATTGAAGCTGGCTACGCCATCCTCATAAATGATCATGCTGTACCCTTTATTATAGGCATCCACAGCCGTATGCAATACACAAATATCCGTACAAACGCCGATGATCGCTATTTCGGTAACTCCCCGTTCACGCAATTTTTGATCGAGATCCGTCCCGCAAAAAGCGCTGTATCTCGTCTTGTCCATCCAATAAATTTGATCCTGGTAACGCTCATAGACCTCCGCTAATTTACCGTATCCGTATCGCGGATGTTATGCGGAGGGAACAGCTTGGATTCCGGATGCAGCGTATCCCCCTCTTCATGCAAATCCACCGCCATGACAACGAAATCGCCGCGCTGCGCATATTGCTCCGTGATTTGGCAAATGGCCGATTCCAGCTTGATCGCCGGCTCGCCTACAGGCAGCTTTCCATCTACAAAATCCTTCGTATAATCCACAACAAGCAGTGCTTTCATCCAGCTTCACCCAGCCCTTCTTTTTTAATCTTTAAGCCACTATGAACATGGAATCAACAATGAAACGAATTCAGTCAGACTAATAGTTAACCGTGTTAACAAAAAACTGAAAGCGGCAGTTTAGAAATAATTGAAGTTTAAGTATAAATGGACAATCTCGGGGTGTAATCCGTGAAACGATACAGTTGAGCAGGACGCTGCGAATATTGATTGGACAGCATAGGTATGCCGTTCTCATCATGTACTTCTTCCAGAATTCCTTGCCTGCTGCGAGTAGACGTTATTTTTCGGATGAAATTCAACTCGGCAAAATCCGGTACAACCGTCTGAATGACCTGATACAGCTCGCCGAGGGTAAAATGAGGCGGCAAAAACTGCTTCGCAATCGTAGTATGAAGCATCTGCTGCTGAATTCTTTTGTATGCATCCTCTAAAATTTCACGATGGTCAAACGCCAAATGCAATTCCTCCAGCGCCTCCTTCACCGTAAACAATCCAACCTCCTGAGCGTCATCAGCGGATTGGCGTTTCTCGAGCACCCATTCCTCGACAAGCGCAAAGAAAGCGTGTGATATGATCCAGCCGCGCGGATCGCGTCCCGGTTTACTGTACACGCCAAGATACTCTAAATGGTGACCGTCTACTCCGGTCTCTTCCTTCAGCTCTCTGCGCGCCGTCTCATATAAGGATTCATCCTCTTGCGAGAACCCCCCCGGGAGTGCCCAAGCCCCGGCGAACGGCCAGCTTCTACGGCGAATGAGCATCACTTTCAAATCAAACCTCGGAAGCGACTTCGTTGCTGCCTTTCGCTCCTGCTTGGCTAGTGTAAACATGACTATATCTGCAGGAATTCCGTCCGGTGTTCGGTATTTCTTAGCATTGTATTGATGCTGTCCCTGATCCTGTTCTTGTTCCATACTCATCATGAATCACCACATTAATCATATGATAACGTTACGCAGCGGATCACTGTGCAACATTCCCTTGTATTCCATTATAGCGTTCTAGCCTTCATGCGCATCGCCATTCCTCTTATCCTTCGGCAGACGAAATGTGGCTGTCGAGATACATCCCAGTATTCCATCACTATTGCGCACTTCGGATCGTAAAGTCATTGTACGGTATGTTTCATGCAGCGGATAAGCTGTCGCGATCAATTCGCCCATGGACATCGGACTAAGAAAGTTGATGTTCAAATGGGTGGTTACCCCTTCCCGGCCGCCCTTCGCAGCCGTTACGAGCGTTCCCATCGCCTGATCCATCATCGAGGACAGTACGCCTCCGTGGACAATGCCCATCGAGTTGAGATGCGACTCTATTGCGGTGAGGCCGATTTCCACACGCTGGCTGTCGGCCGATAACAGCCGGAGACCAAGCAGTCCCCAAAAAGAATTCTCGCTGCGGGACATGATATCCGCCCAATCCATTATCGTTCCCCCCTCTTCCGTACGGGTTATATCATGCCGACCCTTCTAGAAGTATTATTCCTAAGATGTCCTCATTCAAACAAATGGTTAAAGCAGATATTTCATATTATTAATCAAAATGATTACCTTTTACTTCTCTCATATTATCGTCAAAAAAAGTGCGAAGGGGAAGCCTCCGCACAGATTTACAACAATCTTACTCGCCGTACCCCGAGGTCGGAGCGGGCTCGCTTCCGGACTCGACGTTTACCTTCTCCGAAACCGTATCCCGAATAACCGAGATAACGAGCTGCAGCAAATAATTGATGTCGCTTTGGCTTTGCTGAAACTCGGTTACGACCGGAATTTCATCCAGCTCATCCTGAAGCTCCTCAATCTCCTGCTCAATCTTGTCCACCATCGCTTGATTCTGGAAGCTCTGGAAGGCAACGATCTCCTTCTGCTTCTTCTTAATGGCGCTGATTAGCGTCTGCACTCTCTCATGCTTTTGAATCAGACGCTCAGCCTTCTGGAAATGCTGAACCTCATCGCTTGTACCAATCAACTCTGCGAGCTCTTTTGCTTTTGACATAATATCTTCTCGAATGACGAGATCACGGGAATCGAATTTCGGAATTCCGCAATCAGTCATATGGTTATGCTCTTGTCCCAAGGCTCTATCCTCCCCACCATAATCAAACCATGTACGCCTAATCCTATAGTTAATCCTATGAATTAAGCGGAAGTAATCGCTTCTGGCACGATATTTCCTTTAATATACCATGTCATCGGATCGGTAATTTCCACTTGAACGAAGCTGCCGATCAAATCCTTGCTGCCATCAAAATGCACCAGCTTGTTGCTGCGCGTCCGTCCGGACAGCACCTCGGTATTATTCTTGCTCTCGCCTTCTACGAGGACTTCGACGATCTTGCCCTCCATCAGGTCATTACTCATCCGGCAATGCTCATTAACAACGTCGTTCAAACGCTGCAGGCGCTCCTTCTTAACCTCCATCGGAACGTTGTCCTCCATGACTGCAGCCGGTGTTCCTTCACGAGGTGAATAAATGAACGTATAAGCAAAGTCATAGCCCACTTCACGAACCAAAGACAGCGTATCTTGGAATTGCTCCTCTGTCTCGCCGGGAAAACCTACGATAATATCCGTAGTCAATACGACATTTGGAATGGCCGTCTTGATCTTCTTCACGAGCTCCAGGTAGTGCTCTCTGGAATATTTACGGCTCATCCGCTTCAGCACTTCGGTATTGCCGGATTGAACGGGAAGATGAATATGCTCAACCAAGTTGCCGCCTTTAGCCAGCACTTCAATCAAAGCATCATCAAAATCGCGTGGATGCGAGGTCGTAAAGCGAACGCGCGGAATATCGATCTGCCGGATGTCATCCATCAAGTTGGCAAACGTATAATCGATATCGGTGAAATCTTTGCCGTAGGCGTTAACGTTTTGCCCGAGCAGTGTAATTTCCTTGAATCCCTTGCGCGCTAAATCGCGAACCTCCGCGATGACATCCTCCGGACGGCGGCTGCGCTCCTTGCCCCGTGTGAACGGAACGATGCAATATGTGCAAAATTTATCGCAGCCGTACATAATGTTAACCCAGGCACGCATGCCTTCCCGCTTCTTCGGCAAATTCTCGATGATGTCGCCTTCTTTGGACCACACCTCAACGACCATCTCTTTGCTGAATAATGCTTCCTGAATCAAATAAGGCAAACGGTGAATGTTATGTGTTCCAAAAATCATGTCGACAAACCCGTGCTTCTGTAAAATACGGTTTACGACACCTTCCTCCTGTGACATACAGCCGCAAACGCCAAGCAGCAAATCCGGATTTTCCGTCTTTAGCCCCTTGAGGTGACCAAGCTCCCCGAATACTTTATCCTCGGCATTCTCCCGAATGGCACAGGTATTCAGTAATATAATATTTGCTTCCTTGCGCTCCTCCGTAGGAGTATACCCCATTTCCTCCAGCAGGCCCTTCATCGTCTCGGTATCATGCTCATTCATCTGGCAGCCGTACGTATAAATAATGTATTTCTTACCGGTTCCGAGACCTCTCAGCTCCTCAGGCACGGCGGTATCGTACAGCACTTGAATATCCTCTTTCCCGCGCTGCTTCTCTTTGCGGTGATCCGGTTCCGAAAGAATTTGAATATCCCGTCCGCGAATTCTGATCTTCTTCCCGCGCTCGTCCTCGGAAATGACCTTGGCGTCCGAAAAATCAAAATACTTGGAGTAATCCTTCGTTTCCTTAGCCATGATGTCGGCCCACTCCTTTAATCAATCTATCGCTAAAAATTAAACGTCCTCATGAAAACTTGAAAAAAGCATTACACTAAATTATAACATGCTTCTAAAGTGATATCTAGACGATAGTACCTTATGCGACATTCGGCAGGGTGAAAAAATGCAAATTAAAAAGCCCGTTCTGATGAACGGGCTTTTCTGACCTCATTTTCCAAAAAATAAGGTGCAATTAGAAGCCTTTGTACTGCGGCTCTTCATTTTCCAACTGTTGAACTCTCGTTTGCACCTGATCCACGATTTGCTGAGTTTGCTGAGCTGCGGTAGTAAACAAGTTTTTAGCATCCTGGTTTTGCGTGTTCAAGGCGAATTGCTCCAGGTTAGCTTGAGCGCTTTTTAAAGATGCCAGTGTTGTTTTCACTTGAGCTGCTACGGTCATTTTCCACTCACCACCTTAGTCAATAGCTTTACTTTTCGCCATCATAATTTCACCAATTCCCCACAAAAGATTCTCCTGCAGCCGTACCAAATTTTGTGTTAGTAAAAAAACTGGTTCTGCGCATAATTTGGTTATTGAGTTTGTTCATGAGCAGTGAAAGGAGCAGCGATAATGCCGTTATGGTTAGAGGTTATTGTACGTACTTTGGTATCCGTTGTCGTGCTGTTTTTTCTGACCCGGATGCTTGGCAAAAGGCAGGTTTCCCAATTATCCCTATTTGAGTATATTACCGGGATCACGATCGGGAGCATCACCGCCTATATTTCTCTAGATGTCGATACGGACTGGTATTTAGGGATTGTTGCACTAGTCGTATGGGTACTAGTTTCCTTCGGGATTGAAGTACTGCAAGTAAAAAGCAAGCGCTCGAGAAACTGGATTGAAGGCAAGTCTACCGTACTCATTAAAGATGGAAAAATAATGGAAGACAATCTGAAGAAAGAGAAGCTGACGAATGAAGAACTACTGGAGCAGCTTCGTAAAAAAAATGTATTCAAGGCGGCCGAAGTCGAATTTGCCACCATTGAACCGAGCGGAGAGGTTAATGTACTGCTCAAGAGCGAATATCAGCCCATTACCCCCTCCCATCTTGGAATCAAAGTAGCTCCCGAGCCCGAGTCTCAAGCCGTCATCCTCGATGGCCGAGTAATGGACGAACCGCTTTCAACGCTCGGATTAAACCGGGCATGGCTGGATACCGAGCTGGAAAAGCTGGGGGTATCGATTGATAACGTATTTTTAGGGCAAGTCGATGGTTATGGTCAGTTATACGTCGACCTTTACGATGATCAGCTGCAGGTACCTGAGCCACAGGAAAAGGCATCTCTGCTCGCCCAACTGAAAAAGTGTGAAGCGGATTTGGAAATGTTCGCGCTCTCTACGGATAATGCCGAGGCTAAGCAAATGTATACCGACTGCTCAAGTCAACTAATTCAGGTCATTCAAGACGTAAAGCCGATATTGTCTCAATAGGGAGGAGATCAGAAGATGAGCAGTCAAAATAAAAAAATGACCCCGGTGCAGCAAAAATATCAGAAGCTGGCCCAAACGAAAGAGCCCAAGCGGCCTGTATGGAGCAACTGCCTGCGAGCCTTTGTGATCGGCGGGGGAATCTGTCTGCTCGGCGAAAGCATAAGGCAGGCTTTTATGAAATATGGAGGCTTCGATGAAAAGTCGGCCTCTAACCCGACGGTAGCCGTTCTGATTTTGATCGCCGTCATTCTCACCTCATTCGGCGTATATGACAAAATCGCCCAATGGGCCGGAGCCGGCACCGCGGTTCCCGTTACCGGATTTGCCAATTCGATGGCCTCCTCGGCGATAGAGCATCGAAGCGAAGGTCTCGTGCTCGGGGTAGGCGCTGGAATGTTCCAATTGGCGGGCTCCGTTGTCGTGTTTGGAACCGTAGCTGCATTTATCATCGGTATCATTTATGCCCTGTTTGTACCAGGCTATGTAGGAGGAGGAGGTTCGTGAGATGCTCAAAGGCCACCAAAGCTGGATATTCGAGAATCAACCGAAAATTATTAGCAAGGCGACCATCGTCGGTCCGTTTGAAGGTCAAGGGCCATTGGCCAAAGACTTTGATATTGTTCATGCAGACCTCTATTTGGGACAGGAAACCTGGGAGAAGGCCGAGAAAACGCTCATTGAGGAATCAGCCAGTTTAGCAATCGAAAAGGCTGGCCTTACGAAGGATCAGGTGCAATTTTATTTCGGCGGAGATCTGATGAATCAAATTATTAGCAGCAGCTTTGCCGCCAGAACGCTTAGCATTCCGTATTTGGGGTTGTTCGGGGCTTGCTCCACATCCATGGAGAGCCTCGCTCTCGCCGCATTCATCGTCAATCACGGCGGCGCTAAGTACGCGCTTGCTGGTACCTGCAGCCATAATGCCACCGTAGAGAAGCAGTTCAGGTACCCAACGGAGTACGGCTCGCAGAAGCCGCCAACCGCCCAGTACACCGTAACCGGCTCGGGTTCGGTCATTATATCCCCGGAGGGCGACGGCCCAGCCGTTACTTCCGCCACGATAGGCCGTGTCATTGATATGGGCATCAGCGATCCGTTCAATATGGGGGCGGCCATGGCTCCGGCGGCCGTCGATACGATGCAGGCTCATTTTCGCGACATGGGCATCGAGCCTTCGTATTACGACCTGATCGTTACAGGCGATCTCTCTAAAGTAGGCTATGAAATCGCCAAAGAACTGCTCAGAGAGCACCGCATCCCGATGGAGGGCACAATCTATAAGGACTGCGGGATGATGATTTATGATTACAGCAAGCAGCAGGTTCAAGCCGGAGCCAGCGGCTGTGGCTGCTCGGCCGTCGTAACCTATGGACATTTGCTCAATCAGATGCAGCGTCGCGAGTTAAACAAAATTCTGGTCGTAGCGACCGGAGCCCTTCTCTCCCCATTATCCTATCAGCAGGGAGAGACAATTCCTTGTATCGCTCATGCGGTATCGATTGAAAATATTTAAGCACCGTTAAAGCGAACCTGCGCCAAATTAAAACGAGCGATCCTGAGAATAATATCTTCAAGGGATCGCCCGTTATTTGTCATTTTACGAAATTAGTCAATGATCTCAGCTGTATCGCCGTTATTTGCTCCGGCTGCGTTTGCTTCGTCCGTATCAATATGCATGTCCAGTGCAAAAGTATCAGATACGCGCGCAATGACGTTCTCCAGCACTAAACCGCGCTCGCCGCCTAAACGAACCTTCAGCATTTGCTTGTCTTGAATGCCCCATTTCTCGGCATCCGAGGTATGGAAGTGAATATGACGGGCAGCAACGATAACCCCTTCATTCAGTTCCACTTCGCCGGCTGGTCCCTTAATTTTAATGCCTGGTGTACCTTCGATATGTCCAGATTCTCTAACCGGCGCCTTTACGCCGATCGCAAACGAATCAGTACGGGAAATTTCAAGCTGTGAAGCAGGACGTGCAGGTCCAAGTATACGCACTTTGTCGAATTGACCTTTCGAACCGATGACAGCAACGGTTTCATTCGCTGCGAATTGTCCTGGCTGGGACAGCGGCTTGAACTCGGTAAGCTGATAGCCTTGTCCAAACAAAGCCTCGATATGCTCTTGGGTCAAATGAATATGACGCGCTGATACGCCGACTGGCACTGTTTTGCTCATTTTGCAAACACTCCTCAGTTTTTTCTCTATGTCGATGATGTCTAACATCGTTACCCATTATACACCTATTTCAAACAAAAAGAAAAAGATGTCCTCCCAAAAAGGACATCTTTCACTGTATTATCTAAATTCTGCAACAAGATTGTCAAAGTCCGCCTGGGATAGAGCCAGCGATTGATGCGCCAGCGGCTCCTCGGAGAAACCATGTACGAGATTCTCATAGCTCTTCTTCTGCTTGTTCTGATAGATCAAGCCGGTAATCATGCTTCCCGTTTCCATCAGCTTCGTCATTGCAGCCAGACGATTCGTATGATCATAGCCTTCAACCGTATCCAGATTGATGATGTTCTCCTTGAACCAGTCGTACGTGTTCACTTTGTTGAATGTCACGCACGGGCTGAATACGTTGATCAATGAGAAGCCTTCGTGCTGAATGCCTTGTTCAATCAAGGAGGTCAGCTGCTTCAGATCGCTGGAGAAGGATTGCGCTACGAAAGTAGCTCCCGCTGCAATCGCCACCTCAAGTGGAGACAATGTCGATTCGATGGAGCCTTCAGGCGTACTCTTGGTCTTGAAGCCTTCGCCGCTTCGCGGAGAAGTTTGGCCTTTGGTCAGTCCATAAATCTGATTATCCATAACGATATAAGTGATATTGATGTTCCGGCGAATCGCATGAACGGTATGACCCATTCCAATTGCGAAGCCGTCGCCGTCCCCACCGGAAGCGATGACGGTCAAATCACGGTTCGCCAGCTTCACGCCTTGGGCAATCGGCAGCGCACGGCCATGGATGCCATGCAGTCCGTAAGCGTTTATATATCCGGAAATCCGGCCGGAACAACCGATTCCGGAAATAACAGCCAGACCCTCAGGCTCCAGTCCTACATTCGCCGCAGCGCGTTGAATGGCAGCTTGTACGGAGAAGTCTCCGCAGCCTGGACACCAGTTCGGTTTGATTTTATTGCGAAACTCTTTGAAAGTTGCCATTTTACACCAACTCCTCCTGCGGTTTATTCCCGGCTACATTTTTGCATTCGTTGTAAACTTCCGAAGGAAGGAACGGATTACCGTCATATTTGAGCACATTGACTATTTTATCGTGGTAACCGATGTTTTGCTTGATCAGGTTGGCCAGCTGGCCTGTTGCGTTATTTTCCAGTACGAGTACTTTCTTCGCTTTTTTAATTTGCGGAAGCACTTCTTCGACCGGGAACGGATGCAGCAAGCGAACGGTCATATGGTTCGTCTTGATGCCTTCGCCATCCAGACGAGTGCGAGCCTGGTCGATGGTACCGCCCGTTGAACCCATGCCGATGACTAGAATATCCGGTTCAGCATGTGGAGCCTGCAAACGGATCGGATTCGTCACTTGCAGTTTGTTCAGCTTGCGCAGACGCTTATCCATCATTTTCTTCCGATTGATCGGGCTCTCCGATGGACGGCCAGCCTCATCATGCTCTACGCCGGTCACGTGGTGGATGCCGTTCTTCTCGCCCGGCAGAACCCGAGGCGATATGCCATTCTCCGTAAACGCGTAGCGGTTGAACATGCTTCCGTCCTCGCGATCAGGAATATCCTTCACCACGTATCCGCGGTCAATGACGATTTTGTTGTAATCGAGCATCTCGCAAGACTGCTTCCCTAGCGAAAGCTGTAAGTCCGTCGCTAAAATAACGGGCACTTGGTATTTATCAGCAAGGTTGAACGCTTCAATCGTATCGTAGAAGCACTCCTCGATCGAGCTCGGTGCAATAACGATCTTCGGAATCTCACCGTGCGTACCGTAGATCAGAGCGTTTATATCACTTTGCTCCTGCTTCGTCGGAAGACCTGTACTCGGGCCTCCGCGCTGCGTATCTACAATAACGACAGGCGTCTCCGTCATACCGGCTAGTCCGATCGCTTCCATCATCAGGGCCAAGCCAGGGCCCGCTGATGCGGTCATCGTCCGGACGCCTGCGTAGTTCGAGCCGATTGCCATCGTAATCGCCGCAATCTCATCCTCGGTTTGAATCACTGTTCCGCCAAATTTCGGCAGCTTCTTAATTAAATATTCCATAATTTCGGAAGCCGGCGTAATCGGGTACGCGCTCATAATGCGGCATCCTGCAGCAACCGCCCCTAAGCCGATTGCATCGTTACCGATCATGAACAGCTTTTCCTTGCCGTCTGCCGGGCCTAATTTGAAGCTGTCAATCGGGCCTCCGGCAAGCTCCAGCACGAAATCCGCACCGCGTTTCACCGCTTCGATATTCTTCTCAACAATCGCCGACCCTTTACGGCCGAACTCTTCTTCCACGGCTTTGTTAAACACTTCTAACGGTAGACCAAGCAACGCCCAAGAAGCTCCGGACGCCACCATATTCTTCATCAGTGAAGTACCCAGCTCTTCCGCAATCGCCGTAATTGGAACTGCAAACAGAGTCGCGTCAACACCATCAGGAACAGTAGGATCGAATTTAGCATCCGCTACGATGACGCCACCGCTGCGAAGCTCATGTGCATTCAAATCGATACTTTCTTGGTCAAAAGCGACTAAAATGTCCAAATCGTCGGAAATCGCACGAATCGGCATTGTACTGATCCGAATTTTATTATTCGTATGGCCGCCTTTAATACGGGAAGAGAAATGCCGATACCCGTATAAATAATATCCAAGTCTGTTTAAGGCCGTCGAAAAAATTCGATCTGTACTTTCAACGCCTTCACCCTGCTGTCCACCGATCTTCCAAGACAATTGACTAATCAAGATCGCCCACCCCTTTAATCGTATCGCTATAGCACTATTAGTATATTTATAGTGCAGCTAGAATGTTGACTTGGAAACAGTATTCATTGTCTCCAGAATTGTGAACATTCTGTTTCAGAGTCATGTCAATTTTATGTCGCAAACAAATAAAAAGCAAGCGTTTTCGAGCCTTTTATTATATAGTTGTTTTCGATCATATCAATCTCACGATTGGATTAATTAAAGCGCTTACGGGCTTTTTGGTAGCCACGTGCGCAAAAAAGAGACTGCATTATCGTACAACCACCCTCGTACAAGCCGCTCTGGGTAATGCTTCAGCAGCGTTTCTACCCATTCGGAATACCGTCCGCAATGATCTAAATCACTAAGATGATCATCGATTCCATCAAAGTCTGAGCCGAACATAATGCTGTTTTCACCGCCCAAAGCACATATATGCTCAAGATGAGGAAGCAGTTGTTTACTGGACGGTGCGCCGCCCTTATGAACAAACCATGGGACAAATGTCACACCTATTCGGCCATTCATTCGTATAATAGCTTGAATTTGATCATCGTGCAAATTTCTTACATGGTCGCAAATCTCGTAAGCATTGGAATGGGAGGCTATGAAGGGACGCTCCGCCTCCTCAGCGAGCTCTACAAGCTCCCAGAAGCCTTTCTGCGACAAATGAGAGACATCCAGCATCATTCCCAGCTGATGGCATAAATGAACGAGCTGGACACCTTTAACTGTAAATCCCCCGTCACGCGGCTCCAGTATGCCGTCCGCTGCCCAGTTGGCATGATTCCAGGTTATCCCGAGAAATCGTACGCCTAAATCGAAGCAGATTTGCAAATAATGCAAATTGCCCTCCAGACCGTCAGCCCCTTCCAACGAAAGCAAGCCGCCCAAACCGCCATTTGACTCCCACTGCTCTACCTCCTCCGCGAAGCGAATGGGATATATTCCACTTGGAACGACTCGGGCATTGTAAATATCTATTTGATCCAGAATATGCGCCATATTCGGAGAGCCAAACTGCTTGGATAAAAAGATAGCAAAGCATTGCAGCATCACATTCCCTTGTTTCATGCGTTCTGCCGTTACATCCAGCCGGTCGTCTGTATTGAAGTCCATCCCCGGATAGAGCCGCATTTTGCTCAGCGCATCACAATGGAAATCGACGACTTTGAAGTTCAACCTCGTCACCCCGCTTTTCATTAGCTGATTACACCTTTCTACCGTAAAATGAAACGACGATTCTACAATCCGTTCCCTCAAATGCAAAAAACCTGTCTACGGCAGCATACTCGTAAACAGGTATCTAATTATTCAGACGATGTATTATTTTATCTAGGCTCAACGATCAGTTTAATCGCTGTGCGATCTTCACCATCAATCACAATGTCAGTAAACGCCGGAATACAAATCAAGTCGACGCCGCTTGGCGCGACGAATCCCCGGGCAATCGCTACCGCTTTAATGGCTTGGTTCAGAGCACCGGCTCCTATAGCCTGAAGTTCAGCAGCGCCACGCTCTCTAAGAACTCCAGCAAGCGCACCGGCAACGGAGTTGGGATTGGATTTTGCTGAAACTTTTAATACTTCCATGGTAAGTACCTCCCTGGGAATAATGGTTTGATTCCACTATTAGAAGATATTCGTTAGAAGTGAAAAAATTCCTGCTTTTTACCAATCACTCGTCCTCCGTAGACCGTATCCTGACGATGTCAGCGAGTTACTCCATCACCCATTCATCTTCCAATAAACGAATTTTCTGAATTTGTTTGGCGCGGCCTGTAGATTCATCAATATCCACGACTACGGCGTGAAAATGCCATTTTCCTTCACATACTTGAAAACGCACAGGGAGCTGTGTCGTGAATTTCCGCAATACCGCTTCCCTCTCCATGCCCAGAATGCCTTCCCGCGAGCCTACCATGCCTACGTCGGTCAAATATGCGGTTCCTTGGGGCAATATAATATCATCGTTGCTTTGCACATGCGTATGCGTGCCTACGACGAGGGACGCCCGGCCATCCAAATGCCAGCCCATCGCAATTTTCTCCGAAGTCGCCTCGGCATGAAAATCCACGAGGATGCATTTGTGCTTCTTTGCCAATTTTCCAATAATTTCGTCGGCCGCTCTAAATGGGTCATCAATCGCCGGCAGAAAGGTTCGCCCCATTAAATTGACGATCGCCAGCTCCTTGCCATTCGCTTTAATGACGGTATGGCCAAGTCCAGGCGTACCTGGCGGAAAATTGGCAGGACGAACCATTCGCGGCTCGTCATCGATGAAATCGAAAATCTCTTTATTATCCCACGTGTGATTACCCATCGTAAGGCCGTGCACGCCGAGTTCGAAAAAATCCTTGGCGATCGCTGCCGTGATCCCTCGCCCCCCGGCAGCATTTTCACCATTGGCAATGATGATATGCGGATTGTATTTGGATTTCAAATGCGGAAGCGTTCCTTTCAACGCTTTACGGCCCGTACTCCCAACGATATCTCCGATAAATAAGACCTTAATGACAGGTTCCTCCCTAAAATCAATGATTTTATTTCATAAGCAATGAGAAAAAGCGGCCCCGGAGGGCCACTTTCTCAGCATTGGCTTTACTTTGCGTATTCAACCGCCCGCGTCTCGCGAATGACAGTAACCTTGATATGTCCCGGATAATCCAGTTCATTCTCAATCGTCTTCGTGATATCTCTAGCCAGACGGAATGCTTCTGCGTCGTCGATTTTATCAGGCTGTACCATGACACGAACTTCACGGCCAGCTTGAATGGCATAGGATTTCTCCACGCCCTCGAACGATTCCGAAATTTCTTCGAGCTTCTCGAGGCGGCGGATATACGTCTCCAGCGTTTCTCGACGAGCGCCTGGTCTTGCTGCTGACAAGGCATCAGCCGCACCTACCAGCATCGCAATCACCGATGTGGCCTCACAGTCGCCATGGTGAGATGCAATACTATTGATAACCACCGGATGCTCTTTGTACTTCTTAGCCAGTTCCACGCCGATCTCGACATGAGATCCTTCCACTTCATGATCCAGCGCTTTACCGATATCATGCAGCAGCCCTGCTCGCTTCGCCAGTACGATGTCTTCGCCTAATTCGCCAGCCATAAGGCCAGCCAAATAAGCAACTTCCATCGAATGCTTCAGCACGTTCTGACCGTAGCTTGTCCGGAATTTTAGACGTCCCAAAATTTTGATCAGATCCGGATGCAGCGCATGAACCCCGACCTCGAAGGTCGCTTGCTCACCATACTCACGAATCCGTTCATCCACCTCGCGACGAGATTTCTCAACCATTTCCTCGATCCGCGCCGGGTGAATCCGTCCATCTGCCACAAGCTTCTCTAGCGCAGTACGGGCAATTTCGCGACGAATCGGATCAAAGCCTGACAAGATGACCGCTTCCGGCGTATCGTCAATAATGAGATCGATTCCGGTCAGTGTCTCAAGCGCACGGATATTTCGGCCTTCCCGGCCAATAATCCGTCCCTTCATCTCTTCATTAGGCAATGCTACGACGGAAACCGTCGTTTCCGCAACATGATCGGCCGCACACCGTTGAATAGCCAGCGTAATGATTTCGCGCGATTTCTTATCGGCTTCCTCTTTCGCCTGCTGTTCGATGTCTTTAATCAGCTGCGCCGTTTCATGGCGTACTTCCTGCTCAACATTGTTCAGGATAATGACTCTTGCGTCCTCCATCGTTAAGTTGGAGATACGCTCCAATTCCTGAACTTGATTTTTATAAATCTGATCAATTTGCTGCTGAGTTTCTTCAATTCGCTTCTCTTTGCCTGCCACCTGCTCTTCTTTTCGTTCGAGCGATTCTAATTTTTTATCCAGCGACTCTTCCTTTTGCAACAATCGTCTTTCTTGCCGTTGAACTTCATTCCGACGTTCACGAATGTCTTTATCAGCTTCAGTCCGGATTTTATGGACTTCGTCCTTAGCTTCCAGAACTGTTTCTTTCTTCAGTGCTTCTGCGTCTTTCTTAGCGCTTTCCAAGATTTGACTTGCAGCGTGTTCCGCACTGGAAATTTTAGCTTCTGCAAGAGATTTGCGAATAAAATATCCGATCACGAACCCAAAGAATAAAGCGGCTGCAACGAGAGCGACCCAGATTCCAGCGTTCATCTGTTCACCTCCCCGTTGATTCCTCCAAGGCATTCCTTGGGATACTTGCAGTTGTAGTTAACTTTCTCAATTCATCATCATTACTAAGAATCGAATACAGGCCGATTCAGGTAGGCTGCTCATCGTAACCTTGAGCTGAAAAGTTATAAGCCTTCATGATTGGCGAATAGAATGTGTACAGAGTCATGATTTTGGAAGGAAAAAAGGACTCTGTGCATATAGACATTTTATTATTTGACGAAAGATATTGTCAAGCAAATGACAGCATCCCCTCCAACGGGCCTATTCCTCTTCCCAATCCTCGGCATTTTCCTGACCTTCCTGCCGCCCCAGCTCACGGACAACTTTCGAGACGAGTCCCCCCGAGTAGCCTCTACGCATAAGAAAAGCTCCAGTTTTTCGTTTTCTTTCCATAAATTCACCTTTTGTGGAGTTCCATTTCTTTAACCCCAGCTGGAAGGCACTGTCATATTCATCCTCTTCGCTGACTTCTCCCAGCGCCTCTTCAATTAAAGGCTTAGCAATGCCTTTCTGACGCAGTTCATGGCGAACCCATAGTTTCCCCTTCCCGCGACTTCCTACACGCTGTCTGGCCCATTCCTGAGCGTATGCGGCATCATCCACAAGACCCTCTTGCGTAAGCCTGCGAATCACATCGCCTATCGTATCCTCGCTCCAGCCCTTCTCTCCAAGGCGCAGAGCGATTTCATAAGTCGTGCGCGGCTTGCGGCTTAAGTACAAAAGAGCATCCCCGTAACTTCTCTGCCGCTCATCTGCAGCAATAATTTCCTCCAAGTCCGACTTGGCGAATGCAGCTCCTTTGATCATCCGATATTTAATCATGACATCTTCATGAACTTCAATGGGGTAGGAACCGAAATGAATCCGATAACGGAACTTAGGCCGCTTTAGAGCTTCTACCATCGTAATGATTAATTCCCCATCCTCTGGGAAATCCGCAAATCTTGGCTTTTCGTCAAGGGATTCCTCTTTAGTATTTCCCCAAAAGCGCTCTTCAGAAATATCAACTATTCCCTGTGCTTCCTTCAAACGCCTCTCGGCCTTTCCAGAAGGCCCCTGATTCTCTCGATTGCCGAATCGACCATTCATCGACTAGTCCTCCTTGCCGCAGTTCTCCTTTTCGTTCCAGAAGTTTAACAGTGCACCTTTGCAAAATAAAAGCGCTCTGTCCTGGCTTTCGCCAGGCCACAGAGCGCATATCATTCCTAGATTATTATTCGTCGAAAAGCGCCTGCTCTTCTTTCGCTTCTTCCTCCAACTCATTTGCCGAAGTCTGAGGAACGACCGTTGTCAAATTGCTAGCTTCACGAATTTTCTGTTCAATCCCATCTGCGATTTGTGGATTTTCCTTCAAAAACTGCTTAGCATTCTCGCGTCCTTGGCCTAGACGCTCGCCAGAATAAGAATACCAGGCTCCGCTCTTATCCACGATGTCATGCTCTACGCCGATATCAATAATGCTGCCTTCTCTGGAAATACCTTCTCCATACATGATATCAATCTCCGCCTGCTTGAAGGGAGGGGCTACCTTATTCTTGACAACCTTGACTCGCGTACGGTTACCCACCATGTCATTACCCATCTTGATCGTTTCTATGCGACGCACATCAAGCCGAATTGTAGAGTAGAATTTCAGGGCCCGTCCACCAGGCGTAGTCTCCGGGTTACCAAACATAACGCCGACCTTCTCGCGCAATTGGTTAATAAAGATCGCAATCGTCTTCGATTTGCTGATTGCTCCCGAAAGTTTACGTAGCGCTTGCGACATCAATCTTGCCTGCAAGCCCACGTGCGAATCTCCCATCTCGCCTTCAATTTCCGCTTTCGGAACCAATGCTGCAACAGAGTCGATAACAATAATATCTACAGCACCGCTTCTTACAAGTGCTTCTGCAATTTCAAGAGCCTGCTCCCCAGTATCCGGCTGGGAAAGCAGCAATTCGTCGATATTCACGCCGAGCTTGCTGGCATAAGAAGGATCAAGCGCATGCTCCGCATCGATGAATGCAGCTTGTCCGCCAATTTTCTGAACTTCTGCAATGGCATGCAATGCCACTGTCGTCTTACCTGAGGATTCCGGTCCATATACTTCAATAATCCGGCCACGCGGCAACCCGCCTGTGCCAAGAGCTATATCTAATGCTATTGAACCACTGGGTACAATTTCCACCTGCATATGAGTGGACTCACCCAGCTTCATAATCGAACCTTTACCGAATTGCTTTTCTATTTGACGAAGCGCCATATCCAGCGCTGCACGACGATCTGACAATTAGCTCACATCCTTATCAAATTGATTAATCGTAGGACTTCACATTAGTAATTGTACCTTGTTTTGGAACGTTTGCCAAGCATTTTTTCGAACATACATTCGGGGGTCTCAACCCTCCCAAACCCTCCCTTACTGTAAGGGAGGGCCCCCGCAGGGCTTGCAGCCCTCGGGACTC
Source organism: Paenibacillus lentus (assembly GCF_042714055.1). Taxonomy (GTDB): domain Bacteria; phylum Bacillota; class Bacilli; order Paenibacillales; family Paenibacillaceae; genus Fontibacillus; species Fontibacillus lentus_A. The sequence goes on along the minus strand of NZ_JBHGVC010000010.1, from coordinate 94,509 downwards.
CCGCAAATTAAGGGAACGTGGGAGGCACAGAGGCGCTCCTGCCCGCTGTCCCCTTCGGGGAGGCGCTCTGCTTTGGGTGCATGGAACGCTTTTCCCCCTTCGGGTACGTCTACTTGAGGTTCACCCGAGCTACCTAAAAACACGCTGCTCAAGGAGTAAAGGTAGAGCACCCGAGGCACTTAGCTGCAAAGAACCGCTTGTCGCCTCGGGCACGCTCTTGGTTGGCGCTCCTGCTTGGTAGTGATGGGAGATACGCTGGTGCGCCTTGCTTCGACTTCCTGCTTGGAGGGCGCTCTCCCTGTGGGATTCGCTTGCATACGGTGCAGGGATTAAATCTTTGGATGGTGAACTCTTGGGTGTCTAGGCTAAGGAGTTACGCTCCTGCGTCTTGCTTCGATTTCCTGCTTAGAGAGCGCTCTCCCTACGGGATTCGCTTCCGTCTGTTCAGATCTAAACACAGTGTTAGATAAATAAGAGCTGCTGCAGTACTCCAAAGTACAATTGGGTCGTCACCCTATCAACAAAAAAAGAACCGCAGCGCAACGAATCAGTTAGGCTACGGTTCTTCCGTGAATTCATTATACCTCGAAGCATGGATACTTGCAAATGCAGCTACGCACCATTAGCTATCTCTTTAAGCTGTTTCCAAAGATGATAGAGAATCGTCTTGGTGGAGCGAATCCGGATCGTCTCGCGGTTCCCCTTCAGGTTCAATTCTAGAACAAGGGTATCCTGTCCGCGACGCGAGATAGCGATATATACGAGTCCGACGGGCTTGCGCTCGGAATAGCCGGGACCAGCCACACCGGTAATCGACAAGCCGAAATCCGTATCCACAATCATGCGTACCTGCTCGGCAAGCACCTTTGCTGTCTCGGCGCTGACGGCGCCGGGGGCATTCTCACCCTCAAGCATATCATGGGGAACATGAAGCAGCTTTTCCTTCATCTCGTTGGAATAGCAGACGATTCCGCCATGAAACACCGCGGCGCTGCCGGGAATGGAGGTGATGGTCTCCATAAGCAATCCGCCGGTACAGCTTTCGGCGCAGCTAATCGTCAGATTCAGCTCAGTCAGCATATCGACAATCGTTTTCTCAATCGGCACATCCCCGTTAGCGTATAAATGATCTCCGAGCCGAGAGCTGATTTCCTTCTCCAGCGTTTCCAGCTTGGCCATCGCTTCGCTTTCGCTATCGGCCTTCGTCGTAATGCGGAGGGCAACCTCGCTTTCCTTGGCGTAAGGGGCTACGGTCGGATCGCTTTGCTTCTCAATCAAATCAAGGACACGGGTCTCCAGAGCCGATTCCCCGATGCCCGCGAATTTCAGCATCTTCGAGTAGATCGGCTGCTCATGGGTGAGCACATGCTGCAATATCCAGGTTTTCGCCTGATTTTGGAACATAGGAATCAATTCTTTAGGGGGCCCGGGCAAAACGATATAATACTTCCCATTATGGGCAATGGCGTTCCCTACAGCGAGGCCCGTCTCATTCGGCAGCGGCGTGCATCCATCAATAGCATGCGCCTGACGGCGATTATTCTCGGTCATAGGAATGCTTCGGCCTTGAAAGAACCGATCGATGCTATCCATCGCCATCCGGTCATAATGGAGGTTTCTTCCCAGAACCGAGGCCAAGGCCTCTTTAGTCAGATCATCCTGCGTCGGGCCGATTCCACCCGAGAAAATAAGAACATCCGCTCTTGCTTCGGCGGTTTGAATCGCTTGCCGCAAGCGATCCATATTGTCACCAACAACGGTTTGAAAATACACATCGATTCCGAGAGACGCCAATTCCTGAGATAAAAACTGCGCATTCGTGTTCACGATTTGTCCGAGCAAAAGCTCGGTACCTACGGCGATAATTTCGGCTTTCATATCTCTCCCACGTCTCCTTCCAGCAGCAAAATCCAGCCGTGCCATTTATGTCATAGCACATATCATCTAAACCAAGGGTTAATCTTTGAATCTAATTCCAGTGAATTAACCTTTAGAGAAAGAAAGCAATTTTTTGTTCTTTACAAAATAATCAATGCCGGAATAAATCGTAATTATCGTAGCGATCCAAATCGCGATATCATCAAAAGGAATGCTAAGCCATTCAAACGGAAAATTGTTCAGAAGCAGCACGGAGATCGCAATAATCTGAGCAATGGTTTTGGCCTTCCCCCATTTGCTGGCCGCGATCACCGACCCCTCCAGCAATGCGATCTCTCTGAGACCCGTTACAGCAAACTCACGGCTAATGATAATAATCGCTATGATCGCTTCGATCTCACCCATGGAAACCAGGGCAACCAGCACCGCGGCAACCAGCAATTTGTCTGCGAGCGGATCGAGCAGCTTGCCGAGATTGGTAACTAAATTATGCTTGCGGGCGATATATCCATCGATGCCGTCCGTACTGGCAGCCACAATAAACAATATAGCCCCGATCAACTGGTTTACCGGCAGCGTATATCCACCCAGCAACAATTCATAAGACCACCACTTGAAATCTACCAGCAAAAAAATAAGTATTACCGGGATCATGAAAATTCTGGCAATGGTTATGCGATTGGGTAAGTTCAAAGGACACCCTCCCCAGACATATCATATTCGTAAGCATGTGTAATCCTTACCTTCGCTATCTCGCCAATGCCTACGGGACAATTGGTGACATACACTTCCCCGTCGATTTCCGGAGCATCAAACTGCGAACGCCCAATATAGACGTCACTGCGCCCGTCATAACGTTCCACCAGTACGTCCAGCACTTGTCCGACGAATTTACCGGCATTCTGGTTAGAAACCTCCCGTTGGATCTCCATCAGCGTGTTGGCACGCCATTCCTTTACCTCATCCGCCACTTGATCCGGCAGCCTTGAGGCCGGCGTATCTTCTTCCTTCGAATATGTAAATACGCCCAATCGGTCAAATTTAATCTCTTTTACGAAATCGCATAGTCTCTCGAAATCCTCTTCCGTTTCACCCGGAAATCCAACGATCAGCGAAGTACGCAATGAAACATTCGGAATACGGGAACGTATTTTGGCGACCAGCTCGCGGATATCGCGATTACGGCCGGGACGGCGCATCCGTTTGAGCACGGCATCCTCGCTGTGCTGCAGCGGCATGTCGATATATTTGCATATTTTAGGATTCGTTGCGATCATCTCAATCAATTCATCGGTGAAAAAGCCCGGGTAAGCATAGTGCAGCCGTACCCATTCGATTCCTTCTACCTCCGTTACCTTGTCCATTAGCTCTGCCAGCTTGTATTCACCATAAAGATCTGTTCCGTAATTGGTAGAATCCTGGGCGATCAGACTGATCTCCTTCACTCCTTGTGAAGCCATCAGCTTTACTTCAGCAACGATCGATTCCATCGAGCGGCTGCGGAAGTTCCCGCGCATAATCGGAATGCTGCAGAAGGTACAATTGTTATCGCAGCCCTCCGCTATTTTCACATATGTAGTGTACTTGGCCGTCGATACTTTGCGAGGCAGTACCTCCTCATAATTAAACACCGGATTCCCGACTTGAATCGGCTTCTTGCCCTTCAATGCCTCATCAACAATCTGATTGATGTTATAGAAATCTCCGGTTCCGACGATACCGTCGATCTCCGGCATTTCTTCCATTAAAGCCTGCTTGTAGCGCTGAGTCAGGCAGCCCGACACAATAAGCGCCTTCAGATTCGCTGTTTCCTTCAGATCAGCCAAATCCAAAATCGTGTTCACCGATTCTTCCTTGGCTGCATCAATAAATCCGCAGGTGTTCACGATTATAACCGTCGCCTCTTCACGGTCTTCTACGAGACGATAGCCTCTTTGATCGATTAGGCCTGACATAATTTCCGAGTCCACCAGGTTTTTCTCGCAACCGAGCGTTACGATTTTCACTTTTTCCGTCATATGCAGTATCCCCCATTGAAATTAACCGATATACCCATTTTTCCTTACAAGTATAAGCTTTAAGAACATAGCATGTCAAAAACGTGTAAAGGTCCCTCACCACGTAAAGTACGCAGCGAAAGACCAACATTTTGCATCGTTTATTTGAAGTTGGTAAATTGCAAATCCAGCGATAAATCGCCTTTGCGGAGAAGCTGCATCACCTGCTGCAAATCATCCTTGCTCTTGCCGGTAACCCGAATTTGATCGCCTTGAATTTGGCTCTTCACCTTCAGCTTGGAATCCCGGATCATGACATTGATTTTCTTGGCATTCTCCGCATCAATGCCCTGCTTCAATTTAATGCGCTGTCTTACAGTTCCAAGCGACGCCGGCTCAACCTTGCCGTAATCGAGGTTCTTGATCGGCAGTCCCCTCTTGATCATTTTCGATTGCAAAATGTCAATGACAGCGCCGAGCTTATATTCGTCGTCAGACACGATAACCAGTTCGTCTTTCTCGACTTTAAGATCACTCTTACTCCCTTTAAAGTCAAATCGATTGGCAATTTCCCGTTCCGTCTGGTCGATCGCGTTCGTAAGTTCCTGCATGTCCATTTTGGACACGATATCAAATGAGCTTTCAGAAGCCATATTTCTCCGCCCTTTCCTCTTTGCTTATATCTACTAATTATATGTAATCCTATGATCAATGTCCAACCTCACAGTAATTCATTGAGGCCAAGAACTTCAAAATCGACCAGGCACATGCAAAAAAGGCGTTCTTCGGACTTCCCGCCCGAAAAACACCCCGATCTTTCTCATCCGCAACGAATGAACTCCTCTGTGATCCAATATGCCATAACCCCACGCATCCGGGATCTAATAATAGCCATTCGTGAAACGATAACGCAGTTATTCTATGCTGGTATCGGAGTCGGCATCGTTTCCTGCTTCTGTTCCGGTTCCTGCGTTAGAGCCGTCCGTATCCATATTAAGCTGGATTTTGGAAGTGTTCTTCCCGTCTTCAACGACCTGACCCGCTACGGTGATTTGTGTATACGAGGAAGCCCCTGATTTAATATACATTCCTTCCGGCCCAAGCTCATAAGTCAGCACATCGCCCTCGGATGTATTGTCAAAGTAGAGCTTCTCCCCGTTTTTGCCGCCCTTGTACACCTCGACCCAGCTCTTGCCGGTTGCGTTGATTACAACCTGTACCGGCTGACCGCTAGGATTGGATACTTTAAAATTTGTCGTGCTTCCGCTCTTGCCATCCGGTAGAACAACGACCTCTCCGCCGAGCCCTGCACCCGTACCGTTATCCGCACCATCCGGCGTGTTAGGCTCTCCTTGGTTTCCATCGGTACCGGAAGGAGTGTTGTTCCCGGCATCCGGCTGCTGATCAGCGCCCTTCCCTTCCCCGTTAGAAGCTCCGTTCTGGCCTTTATCGCCTTGCTTCGTAGGATTCTCCGATTGCGTCAATTTCGTCGGATCCGTCTCATTGTTCTTGTCCGCAGCCGGATCTTTACCCCAAACTGCAAAATACATATAAATGACGATCAAAATTAATATGGCAAAAGACCACATCAGCGCCGTGGACATCCATTTCGAATTGCGTTCCGACGTTTGTCTGCTGCGACGCTTTTGCAGCACCGGTTCCATTGTCTGCTCTACCTGCGGGGCAGGCACATCCTGGCGATGCTCGTTGAGCAGCTCATCCGCGTTCACTCCGACCGTTTCAGCGTATGTCTTTATAAAGGCCCGCACATAAAAACTACCTGGCAACACTTTATAATCTCCCGCTTCGATGGCTTCTAAGTATCTTTTGCGAATTTTTGTCATATCTTGTACATCATCCAGTGACAAGCCTCTGGCAAGGCGGGCTTCCTTTAATTGCTGGCCCAAATCCGACACGTCCATCACCTCCTGCAAATGATTGAAATATAATTAATTATTTTAAATTGAAAATACGATTTTCAAGAATGATCACTTTCGATACATAAACGTATATATCGCATAAATTGTTACGCTTTGAACTTATTAGTATTTCACCAAAAAAAGACGACCATTAACGCCATCCTTTATCGACATACTAAAAAAGACCTACGAATTTATGTATTGGATCGCCAAATCCCTTTAAAAACACTCATTCGACAATATAGGTCATTATTCCTGCATAGATTTACAGAACAGTGAAAAGTATGCGGAATTAGAGCGAACAATTACAATACGTGTTTTATGATATATAAAATATTTTCGAAAGGCAAGCGGCTGTATAAAATGGTAGAAAAGCTCCCCATTACAGGGAGCTTTTTCTCCGCAAACTATGCGTTTTGCTTAGCTAATTTTACCATCAGCCGGGCAATCGTCTTGCGCTCCTCTTCATTGCCGACATCCCAAAGCTCTTTCAGGGCGCGATTTGAAGCGTTCTGAGGGTCGACCTTCTCATCAAGAAAGCCTCCGATCTCATAAGCAAGGCGAGAGATGGCCTCTTCGCTAAGACCTGATCTTTCCGCATGTTTGACGCGTTCACCCAAGAATTTCTTCCAGGTATCAAAATTTTTGAGAACTGTTGACATGTTTAAATCCTCCTTCGCTTGGACGCGAGATTTAAAATCAACAGTCGTAATATGCGATTTATTCGCTTTCTTTATTCGTCGAACCGCTCAAACCCGCCCGCCATTCCTTGCCTTTGCAGTCTAAAATCAACTTTGCTTACGATTTTACGTAAGCCAGCCGCCATTCGGACTTATGATTTGTCCCGTAATATAGCCCGATTCCGGAAGCGCTAGAAAATACACCAAAGAAGCGATTTCTTCTGGCGAGGCTAGCCGTCCTGCGGGAATTTCATCCTCCAGCATGCGAATTTCCTCGGCGGCAAAGCGCTCCATCATATCCGTCTTTACGGCTCCAGGAGCGACTGCGTTGACTGTTACGCATGAAGGGGCCAGCTCTTTAGCCAACGCCTTCGTAAAGGCGTTGACGCCCCCTTTGGCGGCCGAGTAGACCGCTTCGCATGCCCCTCCGGAAATCCCCCAGACCGAGGAGACATTGATAATCCGTCCAAAACGCTGGTGAATCATAGTAGGCATAAATGCCTGACTGCATAAAAACACGCTTTTCAAATTGACATCCATCACTTCATCCCACTGCTCTTCCTGGACATCCGACAGCAGACTATAGTGGGAAATCCCTGCATTATTCACTAAAATATCCGGCTTGAGGCCGCGGCTCTCCAGCTTTTCCTTCATTCGGTAAATTTCTTCCCGGCTTCTCAGATCAGCGTTAACCGTATGTACGTTAGCTCCCAGCTCAAGACATTTTCTCGCCACTTCATTGGCGGCTTCGTGCGATTTCATGTAATGAATGACGATATTCATGCCGACCGCGGCAAAACGGAGCGCGATTTGCGCCCCGATGCCCCGGCTAGCTCCCGTGATCAGCACGGTCATTTCCCCAATGCTTTTATCTGTCCCATGATTGCTGTTCATTTATTACGGACTAACGACGAGCGATACGGCTAGCTGTTCCCAGTCAATATGCTCGCGCAGCCGGCTGTTCACCTCTTCCAAGGTCAGGGATTCGTAGATCGGTAATACAGAAAATAGATCTCCGCCCCGGAACCGATATCGTGTAAATTCGTGGGCGATATTTTCAGGCGAGTTCAGCATGCGTAAATAGCCGCCGATTTTTTTCTTGCGTGCTCGTTCGAAATCGTCGCTGTGAAACCCTGCAGCAACAACCGCCTTGATTTCTTCCGTAACGACCTCCAACAGGCGCTCAGGATCCTTCGTGTCTCCACCAATCGCCGAGAAGGCATAATTCGGATTACTGTTATATTCATGGCCGAAGCCGTCTGAAATGAGATCCATGTCATAAAGCTTCTGGTACAGCTTTGTGCTGGTACCGATCAGCAGTTCCAAGGCCAGCTTAATGGTCAAGTCCCGTCTGAGCAAGGCCTCGCCTGTGATGCCGATATTCGTCTCCTTAAAGCCAAACAAGCATTTTGGCAAAGAAACCGGAAGCTTGATGACCTTGCGCTTCTCATGAACCTCAGCGGGCTCCTTTTCAAATAATCGTTTAATTTCGCCTTGAGGCGGATAGCTCTTCTTGGCCTGATTGCTCCGTACGAGCGTGAAAACTTCTTCCGGGTCAACGCCGCCTACCACGAACAAGAGCATATTGCTTGGATGGTAAAATGCATCGTAACACGTATATAACGTCTCTTTCGTGATCGTTCCAATGGATTCCACCGTACCTGCAATATCGATATGGACGGGATGAACGGCATACATAGCCTCGATCAAGCCGAAATACACGCGCCAATCCGGATTATCCTGATACATGCCGATTTCCTGGCCGATGATCCCTTTCTCCTTCTCCACATTCTGATCCGTGAAATAAGGATTTTGGACGAAATTGACGAGCGTCTCTAAGTTTTCCATGACATTCTCGGTGGCAGAGAACAAATAAACGGTTTGCTCAAAGCTGGTAAAAGCATTGGCGGAGGCGCCTAAAGAAGCAAATTTGGCAAAAATATCGCCCTCCGGCTCCTCAAACATCTTATGCTCCAAAAAGTGAGCGATTCCATCAGGCACCTTTGTCTGCGCTTCGCCTTCTACCCGAAAATGATTATCAATCGATCCATACTTGGTGGAGAAGGTGGCATATGTTTTCTGAAAACCGGGCTTCGGAAGCACATACACCTGCAATCCGTTCTCCATTGTTTCCAGGTATACTGTCTCTTTTAGTCGTTCATGCGTGATGACTTCCATCAGCTACACCTCCTTCTTCCCAGTCAAAAAGTAAATCGTATCCAGTTCCACCGTATTGGCCACGTCAACTACATCCTCCGGCGTTATTGCTTCTACCTGCTGCAAAAGCTCCTCAACCGGCCGTTCACGATCCGATAATACACGATTGAAATCGTACGCAACCATATCAAACGCGGAATCCTGCATTTCAAGCAAGCTGTTGCGAATCATCGCCTTGGTCTGCGACATCTCCAGCTCACTGATCTGGCCTTCACGAAGACTGGCAAGCTGAGCCTTAATAATTTCAAGCGCTTTATGATAGTTCGCGATTTCAATCCCCGACTGAATCGAAACAATACCTTTATGTCCATCGAATCTTGAAGCTGCATAGTAAGCGAGGCTTTCCTTCTCCCTCACGTTAATAAACAGCTTGGAATGCGGATAGCTGCCGAGAATACCGTTATAGAGCAATGCGGCTGCATAACGATCTTCGCCATATGTGACCGGAATGCGCAGGCCCATATTCAGCTTGCCTTGATTTACGTCGAGCACCTCTTCGACGATGCGAACATCTTCGCCCGACAAATGGCTCTGTGCAGGCACATACCTCGGCGAAGCCAACCGGCCTAAATGAAAGTGCTGCTCAACGAGCTCCTGCACCTCGGCAAGCGTCGTATCGCCGACGACATATAAATCAAGGTTCGCTTGCTGCAGCCACTGCTGAAACGCCTCATACAGCGACTGCGGGGTGATCATGCCCAAATCCTTGCGTTGCCCAAGAGGATGAAGCCGATAAGGATCGCCCCGGAACATTTCCTCCATGCAGCGCTCCGCGGCATAGCGGATTTTATCGTTGATGATCGCCTCGAGCTTTTTGCGTACCGTCTCCCGTTCCGAGTTCACGTAAGCTTCCCGAAAAACGCTGTTTTCCGTCACGGGTTTAGTTACGACTTCCCCAAGAAAAGAGAAGGTTTTGCGTAAAAGAGAATCGTCGCTGGACACGAACTCATCGTTAATCGTATCCATACGAAATTGCACAATTTGGTAATTCCCACGCTTATATACGTCAAAGCCGAAGCCTGCGCCATATAAATGCTCAAGCTGCTCGCGAAATTGAATCGTCTCCGGGTACGAGGCGGTGCCTCGCCGCAGAACAAACGGAGTTAAGGCCGTAGTGGTCACCGTGTTCTCGTTCAGCGGGATTCCCGCATAGAGCGATACTGCGAAGGTTTTGAATCTAGCCGTTGGCAGGACATGAATCCGTATATGTCCGGCACTTCCCCGCTCAAATACAGTTTTATTCAACATGAAAACTCCTTTACAAGAGACTGTATAGACATTCTACCTCAGTAATTTTAGTTCCATTCTATACCATGGCAAAGTAAAGAAGCAACCCGATGGAATAAGCGGCTGCTTCCCTGCCAAACGTTATCTACATGCAAAAAATATGCTTTCCAATCGTTTTAACCTGCGGGCGAGACCAGATCCATTTCGAGGTCGCCGTCTCCGGATTAAAGTAATACAGGCATCCGCCGGATGGATCCCAGCCGTTTAATGCTTGCTGCACCGCTTTTTTTGCACTCTCATTCGGCTCAAGCCAAATTTGGCCATCATCGACAGCTGTAAATGCACGGGGCTGGAAAATGACGCCTGACACCGTATTCGGAAAGCTCGGCGATTTTACACGGTTAAGAATTACCGCGGCTACGGCCACCTGTCCTTCGAATGGCTCGCCTCGCGATTCTCCATAAACCGCATTTGCCATAATTTTAAGGTCATTGGCCGATAAGCCCATCGCGTTAGAAGAGGACAAATCCGCTGTGTTGGCCTTCTCCTGCCCGGGTTTGTTGGCACCTTGATTTGTTCCCGTTTGACCGGCAGCCGTCTCGGTGCCCGGCTTCCAGTCTTTCGTAGCATTGTACAGCTTGAGCTTTGTTTTCGGCCCAGCCAGTCCATCGACCTTCATGCCGAATTCGGATTGAAACCATTTTAGAGAATCTTGGGTTTTTGAGCCGAAGTGACTGTCAAGCTTGCCATGATAAAATCCTAGAAAGGCCAAGCGGCCCTGCAGTTCATATACGTCTGTGCCGAATGCGCCATACTGGATAACCTGTTCGCTGAATACGGGAAGGGAAGATTTCGGCTTCTCGCTTCTTTCCGTCATCGTCGGCGTATTATTCCAAAGCCGATACGCTCCGAACAATGCCCCGCACAAAAGCAGCACTAAACCGGTAGCAAACCAAATTTTCGATTTTTTCATACGTTTAGCTCTACCTTTCTTTTGTGGATTAACATAGATGGATGACATTATTATGACTACTGCCGCACCTTCCTATGCACCCAAAAAAGATTCCCTTCAGCAAGGCCAAAAAAATAAAACGGCAGACCCCCTATTAATCAGGGATCCGCCGTAACTACGACTGTATCAAATTACGAAGATATTTTGCCGAGCTTGAACTGCTCCATGGAGATGAGCACCTCCCGGGGCTTGCTGCCCTCATAAGGACCGACGATGCCCCGCGCTTCCATGGAATCAATCAATCTGGCTGCACGAGTATAGCCGATGCGCATCCGCCTTTGCAGCAGCGATACCGAGGCCTGCTTCGCTTCCAGGATGATCTGTACAGCCTGATCGAACAGCTCGTCTACGATTTCTTCCGTCTCCTGCACCTCTTCATCCACTTCTGGAACCAGGCTGTCATCATATTCGGCTTGCCCTTGGCCGCGGACATAGTTAACAATCGCCTCGACCTCTTGATCGCTCATAAAGGCACCCTGAACTCGGATCGGCTTCGATGCCCCCATCGGCATAAAGAGCATATCGCCGCGACCGAGAAGCTTCTCCGCTCCAGCCATGTCCAGAATCGTACGGGAGTCTACCTGAGATGATACGCCAAAGGCGATGCGTGATGGAATATTCGCTTTGATGACGCCCGTAATTACATCGACGGAAGGGCGCTGCGTGGCAATAATAAGATGAATGCCGGCCGCTCGAGCCATCTGCGCCAAACGAGCAATAGCATCCTCGACATCATTCGCTGCAACCATCATCAAATCGGCAAGCTCATCCACGATGACCACAATGTAGGGGAGAATGGCTTCCGGATTGTCCTTCATCATCAGATTATATCCTTCTACATTTCGGGCACCGGATTTTGAAAACAGCTCATAGCGCTTTTCCATTTCTACGACAATCTTCTTCAGCGCCAGCGAAGCTCGTTTCGGATCGGTAACAACGGGAGCAAGCAAATGAGGAATCCCATTATACACATTAAGCTCAACCATTTTGGGATCGACCATCATAAATTTAACTTCGTCCGGCTTTGCTTTGTATAAAATGCTGGTAATGATGCCGTTGATGCATACCGATTTCCCTGAACCGGTTGCCCCGGCGACAAGCAAATGGGGCATCTTGGCCAGGTTTCCGACAATCGTCTGCCCTGAAATATCTCGTCCGAAGGCGATGGACAGCTTCGATTCGGCATCCTGGAACACCGGCGTTTCCATGACCTCCCGCATCGTCACCAGCGAAACCTCATTGTTCGGCACCTCAATGCCGATAGCGGATTTGCCGGGGATCGGCGCTTCCATGCGAATATCCTTAGCAGCGAGTGCCAGGGCAATATCATCCGTCAAATTAACGATTCGGCTCACCTTGACGCCAATATCGGGTTGAATTTCATACCTGGTTACCGCAGGCCCGCGGACAACCTCCAGTACACGCGCCCTTACTCCAAAGCTCTCCAGCGTCGCTTCCAGCTTGCGGGCGGTCTGCTTGTAATCCGCCTGATCTCCGGACTTGCCGCTTCCCGCCGGCTTCGAGAGCAGGCGGAATGGAGGTAATTTATACGGTTTAGGAGCCGGCTTGGGCGGGAGGACTGCTTCCTCGGGCTTGTCCGCAGCTTCCGTAATTCCTTCTGCCATTCCCCCAAGAGCCTCCGCAGAGGATGCATCATCTGCCGGCCCATCGGCCACGATACCGTCCTCCCCCAGCGCATTTCCATCTATTGCCGACTCAGCGGCTTCCGGCCATGGTGCCTGTCCATCCGCTTGCTCCTCAACTTCGGGCTCAAATTCATTGTAGCCGCCTTCTCGTTGAATATTATCGAAGAAATCACGGATAATCGGGCCTACATCCCCTTGTTCTTCTTGCTGTACCAGAGGTTCGCCGGTTAAAGGATCAAATCTGGCTGCCATAGGCTCCGAGTGATTGCCGGCATATTCGAGTGCATTCCAATTTACATCGGAATGATGTGCCTGCGCATGATTCGTTGGATCCACATTCAGCTCTTCATGAATTTCCCCGTTCGTATCCGCAGGCTTTGGACGAGGCTTAAAATTAAACAACTGGAAGAATACCGGTTTGTTTCTCTGCTGAGGAGGTGCGTGCAGTTCTTCTTCCTCTTCTTCCTTCTCCATATCCTCAGACCGGATATCCTGCACTGGCACAGCAGAAGGCCGCTTTGATTTACTTTTGACAGGGACAGGTCGCAGCAATTTCAGCTTTCGGCTGAAGTTTGTTCCCACCCCGCTTAAATGTTTACGAATCAAACGAAATAAATCGACATAAGACAGTCCCGTAATCAACATGAAGCTGATCGCCATCATCACGATCATAATCAGCTTCGCACCGGCAATGCCAAAAAGAGAATAGAGCAGAGCAAATTCCAAGCCGCCTATGTATCCCCCGCTTATGTCTAAGCCAAGAAGACTAAAGCCGGAGTCACCCAGCGTCGGCCCGAACAAGGCTGTCTGGAGATCATGATGGATTTGCGACATGATGTTGCCTGCTGACAGCGATACCGACGGAGCCAGCTTCTTCTCCATGGCAAATATCGTGCTCATAAGAACCAGTGACAACACGGCAAGCAGTGCTCCGCTGCGTCGCGTATTCCAGCGTGATGGCCATTTCCGGCTGATCATGACACTGAGTCCAATGAAAACCCCGATCAATGGAATGACAAAATAAAACTTGCCGAGAACAAGAGCGGACATCTTCGATAACGTCCTGCCTACTGCGGCTTCCCCCGACAAGGCGATGATCGATAAAGTAATCAGGATGATCCCATATATCTCATACTTGAGCATGCTGCCAAGTGCTGCCTTTTTTTTCTTCTTTTTTCGTGCCAAACGAAGATCACCCCCTAGATGAATATTATACCATAATCACTGGGGGCAACCTATAGGACTCTTATTGATTATTTAATATAGGTACGAACGTAACTTGCTGACCAGGCGCAATTGCCGGATTTAAATAATCATCCAATGAGCAGCGCAGCAATCGGATAATGGTCGCCCTATTGTCCTGCTCCATTCTAACCTGCATCAAAATTCCGCCGAGCTCAATCTCTGTGTAGCTATCCGATACTTCCTTGTCGTCCCAGTATGCTTCTTCCGGCAAAATCGTATAATGAGTCATTGCGTAATTCCTCCCCCAGCCGATGTAACGCGCCGTGAATCGATCAATGCGTTTAGTTTGGACAGCCCTTGACCGATTCCACCGATGCCGTCAATCAGTCCATATTTAACCGCGTCCGTCCCGCCCACAGCAGTGCCGATATCCCGGTTCAGCTCTCCGGTCTTGAACATCAGCTCCTTGAATATGTTTTCGGAAATTTTAGAATGGGTCGTTACAAATCGTACAACCCTTTCCTGCATTTTCTCAATATACTCAAAGGTTTGCGGCACGCCGATAACCATACCCGTCATCCGGATCGGATGGATGGTCATCGTGGCGCTTTCAGCTATAAACGAATAATCGGAAGCTACCGCGATCGGAACGCCGATGCTGTGCCCCCCGCCAATGACGACCGTTACGGTCGGCTTGGTGAGCGAGGAGATCATTTCGGCAATCGCCAGCCCGGCCTCGACATCCCCGCCAACGGTATTCAGTATGATTAATATTCCTTCGATGCGAGGGTTCTGCTCGGCGGCGACCAATTGAGGAATCAAATGCTCGTATTTGGTCGTTTTGTTCTGGGGGGGCAGCACAAGATGGCCCTCAATTTGTCCGATAATCGTCATGCAATAGACATTGGATTCCCCGGGCGCAGGCACCGCTGTTTGTCCAAGCTGTTGGATCGCTTCCACTGCTGCTGCTGCTTTCTCCCCATCGGGGACTTGCGGTGCAGGCCCTGTTTCGTCGTTAGTCATTCCGTTCGGTTCCCGCTGTTGCTCTCTCATCCTTGACACTTCCTTTCGGCCGCTGGCCAGTAATTGTCCATCGTGAGGTTAGTATGCCTTGGCCTGCAGCCTTCATGCAGGAGTTCAAGAAAAAGAAAGCCCCCTCTCCTACAAGAAACCGTCCAATATTACCGGCAGGAGAAGGGGCGACTGCGTGCCCAACCTTAAAAGGCTAGAATATTAAATTATCCATATTTATTAATTATTGTACTTACACTTCCATAATGATTGGAAGAATCATTGGTCTGCGCCGTGTTTGCTCATAGAGGAAACGTCCTAGCGCATCCTTCACGTTCGTCTTTAATGAAGCCCATTCATTCACGTTCTCACTCATTAATTTCTCAAGCGTACTGGAGACGATCCGATTCGCTTCCTCAAGAAGTCCTTCGGATTCTCTTACGTATACAAAGCCTCTGGAAATAATATCTGGTCCAGAAACGATCGTTCCATCCTGCTTGCTCAGCGTAACGACGACGACCAGGATGCCATCCTGAGATAGCAGCTTACGGTCGCGAAGTACGATATTTCCTACGTCGCCAACGCCAAGTCCATCAATAAGCACATTGCCTGCCGGTACTTTACCCGCTTTGCGGGCTGCGCCGTTCTGAATTTCCACCATTTCACCGATATCGACCAGGAAGATATTCTCTGGATCGATTCCGACGGATTCGCCGAGCAGCGCGTGCTTCCGCAGCATGCGATACTCCCCGTGAACTGGAATGAAATATTTAGGACGCATCAGATTCAGCATCAACTTCAATTCTTCCTGACTGCCGTGGCCGGATACGTGAACACCGGAATTAGATCCGCTATAAATAACCTCGGCGCCGAGACGGAACAATTCATCGATCGTACGTCCCACGTATTTTTCGTTGCCAGGCACCGGAGTCGCGGCAATGATTACCGTATCTCCAGGTAAAATGTCCACCTTCCGATGAGTCGAACGAGCCATGCGCGTCAATGCCGACATCGGCTCGCCTTGGCTGCCTGTGCATAGTATTACTACGCGATCTGCAGCCATTTTGTTCACTTCCTCCGGCTCGATCAAGATACCATCCGGAACGTTCAAATATCCTAGCTCCGAAGCAATCGTCACGACGTTAACCATACTGCGACCGATAATCGTGAGCTTGCGATCCGTCGAATAAGCCGCGTCGATAACTTGTTGAATCCGGTGCACATTGGAAGCAAACGTTGCGACGACAACCCGCTGCTGAGCTTTGCGGAATATATCATCCAGCACGATGCCGACATTTTTCTCAGAAGGCGTAAACCCAGGCTTCTCCGCGTTCGTGCTGTCTGATAAAAGTGCAAGTACCCCTTTCTTGCCGATTTCTCCCATGCGGTGCAAATCAGCAAATTGATCATTGACTGGAGTATGATCAAATTTGAAGTCACCTGTGTGGACTACGTTGCCTTCCGGCGTCTCGATGCACACCCCAACTGAATCAGGAATACTGTGATTTGTTTTGAAGAACGTCGCTTTAAGCGTCGAACCTAACTGAACTTCCGAATCTGCATGAATGAGCACACGTTTCGTATCCCCAAGCAAACCGGCTTCTTTCAGCTTGTTCTCCACTAGACCTAGCGTCAATTTCGTTCCGTATACGGGAACGTTCAAATTTTTGAGCACATAAGGCAATCCGCCGATATGGTCTTCATGGCCGTGCGTAAGCACGATGCCCCTTACTTTGTCACGGTTCTCCGTTAAGTAAGTGATATCGGGAATGACGATGTCAATGCCAAGCATGTCCTCTTCTGGAAATTTAAGGCCAGCATCAATCACAACGATGTCATTGGCATACTGAACGACGTACATGTTCTTTCCGATTTCCGCTACGCCGCCCAATGCAAAGATCGTCAATTTATCATTATTCATTTTTTTGGACAAGTGAATCTAACCCTCCTAGTTATTTGGACGTTATATATTTCGTAAACATTAAATTTTTAAATCACCGCACCCAGTCACTTGAAATCATTATACATGATTAAAATGGCAAAAAACAAGTCAACGCTTTTACACCTAGTTAACGTTACCTTATGCAATCGTGAAAAAACCGATGCCTCAACACGGGCATCGGTTTTTGGAAGAAGAGCACATTTTTAACTTTTTCCTTTAGGAAAGCAGATTTCGGATAAACGCAGCCTCTTCCTCCGTAGGCGGCACAAGCGGCAAGCGTACAGAGCCTACGGCAAGACCAGATTCGTTTAAAGCGTATTTTACGGCAACCGGATTCGGAACCGGATGCGGGCATTCAAACAACCCTTTAAATACCGGAAGCAACCGCTGATGCAGTTTCGCAGATTCTGCAACCTGGCCGTTCAGGAATGCCTCGATCATATCTTTCATCTGCAGACCTACGATATGGCTAGCTACGCTAACAATTCCATACGCGCCGACGGACATGGCCGGAAGCGTCGCAGAGTCATCTCCAGAATAAACTTTAAATCCTTCAGGGGCTCCAGATACGATCTGGGCAACCTGCTCCAGCGAAGCGCATTCCTTCGTTGCTACGACATTCGGCAGCTGGGCCAAACGAAGAGTCGTCTCAGCGTTCAGGCTGATAACTGTACGGCTTGGCACATTGTACAGCATGACCGGAAGCTTCGTCGAGCGAGCAATTGCTTCGAAATGACGGTAAAGACCTTCCTGGTTCGGCTTATTGTAATACGGAGCGACGAGCAGCACTCCGTCAACGCCGCATTTCTCTGCTTTCTCTGTCAATTGAATTGATTCTGAAGTGTTGTTGCTGCCGGTTCCGGCAATAATTTTGCAGCGTCCCTTGGCCTGCTTAACAGCAAATTCGAAAAGCGAAATTTTCTCTTCCTCACTTAATGTGGGAGACTCTCCTGTCGTACCGCAAATGACGAGAGAATCGGACTTCTGTTCTTCGATCAAATAATCCATGAGTCGAGCCGTCTGATCCCAATCGATAAGCCCTTGGGCATCGAAAGGAGTTACCATGGCTGTAATCAATCTTCCGAAATCCACGTTGTGTCCTCCTCCAAAATAATTCGCTAATGGGCAAGCTCGAATTTGGCATGCAGCGCTCTTAGCGCCTGCACCATATCTTCTTTATTGACGAGCACCCATATCGTCGTGTTTGAGTCCGCAGACTGCAAAATTTGTATTCCTTGCTCCGTTAACGCTTCAACGATTTTAGCCATAATTCCGGGAACTCCGTTAATCCCGCCCCCGATAACAGAAACTTTAGCGCATCCGCTTAATATGCGAGGGCGAAAGCCCATCGATTCCAAAATCGTGGATGCTTTGTCAGCATCGCTATCAAATACCGTATAAACGACACCCGTTGGGGTAACATTAATAAAATCGACGCTGATCGCATTCTCTGCCATCGCTTTGAATACCTGAAGCTGCAAATTAGCTTCGGATTGAACAGTTGATTGCACCGTAATCTGAGTTACATTTCCGACGTACGCGATCCCTGTGACATATCTGTCGACTACTCCGGTTTGCACGTCCCTGAAGCCTTCCGGGTTGGCAACTAGCGTTCCTTCGCCCTGTGAGAATGTGGAGCGCACCCGAATCGGAATTCCGGATTGCATAGCAATTTCCACAGCACGGGGATGAATGACCTTAGCCCCCTGATGGGCCATATTGCAAATCTCAGCGTAACTGACATGCGGAAGGGCCCGGGCATCCTCAACAATTCTCGGATCGGCTGTCAATATACCGTTAACATCCGTATATATATCGACCATTTCCGCGTGCAGCGCCGCACCCAGCGCCGTTGCCGAAGTATCGCTGCCGCCACGTCCTAATGTCGTAAATTCGCCGTTCAGGTTCTGTCCTTGGAATCCGGTTACGATAACGACGTCCCTTTTCTCTAATTCTTCAAGCACGCGGGAAGGGACGACATCGAGTATTCGGGCATTGCCAAATTGACTGTCCGTTCTGAACCCGGCTTGCGCTCCCGTCAGTACGGTAGATGAGATGCCTTCACGCTGGAGCAGGCTGCTTAGCATGCTTGCGGATATGATTTCACCGCAGCACAGCAGTAAATCCTGCTCACGCGAGGAAAGAGATCCCCCCGTCTGCTCCATTAGATCAAGCAGCGTATCCGTTGCATAGGGATCTCCCTTCCGACCCATGGCTGATACTACAACGACAAGCCGGTAGCCGTTATCCAGTTCCCGGCGAATGTGTGAAATGACATGCCCTCTCGCTTCAGAGGTAGAGAGGGATGTACCGCCGAACTTCTGCACCATAATGTGCATGTGTATTCCTCCAGTATGATGGCGGAGTAAAGATTACTTCATTCCGTCTTACTTAAAATGGACTGACTTCTGCAGGCGAATTACGCCCGAGCTGCAACGATTTCGGCAATTTGAACGGCATTCCATGCGGCACCCTTGATCAGGTTGTCAGATACGATCCACATGTTTAAACCGCGTTCATGTCCAAGATCGCGACGCAAGCGACCTACAAATACCTCTTTCCGGCCAGCTGCTTCTGTAGCCAATGGATATGCCTGAGCTGCCGGATCATCCACGAGCTTTACGCCTGGAGCATTAGCCAGCAGAGCCTTTACTTCTTCGAGGTCATAATCATTTTTCAGCTCAACATATACCGACTCAGAGTGACCGTATACGACAGGAATCCGGACGCAGGTTGCTGTCACATCAATAGATTCGTCTCCGAAGATTTTCTTCGTTTCACGAACCATTTTCATTTCTTCCAGCGTATATCCGTTATCCTGGAATTTATCGATTTGCGGAATCGCATTAAAGGCAATTTGGTGCTTCACTGGCAACGATCCAACCGGCAAAATATCCGGCGTAACTTCATTGCCTGCCAACACTTCCTTGCTTTGGCGAAGCATCTCGTCAATTGCGCTGGCGCCGGCACCCGATACGGCTTGATATGTGGACACGATAATACGTGAAATGCCATAGCGATCATACAGCGGCTTCAATGCAGCTACCATTTGCGTCGTGGAGCAGTTGGGATTGGCGATGATGCCTTGGTGCTCCGAAATCTTGTTCTCATTCACTTCAGGCACGACTAACGGCGCTGTTGGATCCATCCGGAAGGCATTCGTATTATCAATACATACAGCGCCATGACGTACAGCGTGCGGAGCAAGAGCTTTGCTGACATCGCCGCCTGCACTGAACAAGGCGATGTCGATTTCTTCAAAGCTGTCCGGGCCAGCTTCCTCAACGGCAATTTCCTGTCCCTTGAAAGTAAGAACGGTTCCTGCGGAACGAGCCGAAGATAATAGCTTTAGCTTATCAACTGGGAAGTCTCTTTCTTCCAACAATTTGATAATCTGCTCTCCTACGGCTCCCGTCGCTCCTACTACGGCGACATTAAATTTCGTTTTACTCATCCGGCACGTCTCCCCTTCTATAAAAAAACTATTTATGTGAATAAAATGAATCTATTGCCTGAATCGCTCAATAATGAGTGGCTGGTACTGCTTGCCTTCCAGCGCCGCATATGCGGCCTCGGGGATGAGTTCCATTCTGGCTACAAGCGAGTTCGGCTTGCCGGTCGGATTATCCTGACCGAACGGAACGAAATAAATATTCTTAGCCACAATCAGCTTGGCGATATTCGCAAGGTTAAAGCCTAAGCCGTCATTCGTCGAAACAGCTAGCACAACCGGGCGGCCATTGCGCAGTTGAGCCTTTGCCGCCATTAATACCGGGCTGTCCGTCATGGCATTTGCCAGCTTGCTTGTCGTAGTTCCCGTGCAGGGCGCAATAACTAATACGTCCAGCAGCTTGCTGGGCCCTAACGGCTCTGCTTCGACAATTGAAGAAATGATATCATTCCCCGTTATTTCTTTCAACTGTTTGCGCCAATCTTCCGACTTGCCGAATCGAGTATCCGTCATCAGCACCGTTTGGGAAATAATCGGAATCACTTTGGCGCCTCCATCGACGAACCGCTGTATTTGCGGCATGACTTCAGCAAATGTGCAATGCGAACCCGTTATCGCATAACCTACCGTTTTTCCCTGCCAATTCACATTTCATCCCCCCGTAAATGGAACTCTTCCGATATCGACTGACAAATCGTGTTCGCCATGATGATTCCAGCCGTCTTGGGAGCGACGATTCCAGGTAAACCGGGGGCAAGAAGCGCTTTGATTCCCCGCTTCTCCGCATAACGGAAATCCGTCCCGCCTGGAGCCGATGCAAGGTCAATAATGACCACATTCCGGGGTAATTTCGATATGATTTGCGCTGTGACTATCATAGTCGGAATTGTGTTAAAAATCAAGTCGATTTCCCCAGTATAAGCGGCCAAATCCGTTGATACGAAAGGCTTCCACCCCATCTGAACCGCCCTGGCAGCTTGATCCCCCCGCCGGATCCCCACCTTCACTATTGCTCCCAATCCCTGTAGGGTTTGCGCCAGGGTAAACCCCGTTCTACCCAAACCAAGCACGATGCAGGTAGAGCCATGAATCGTAATGTCGGTATGCTGAATAGCCATCATTAAGGCGCCTTCAGCCGTCGGAATCGAGTTGTATATGGCAACATCATCGCGTTCAAGCAGCTCAATTAATTTGAAACTGAATTCGGCGGCCATGCGTTTGAGCAAGCTTTTGGCCATCCCTGTATAGACCGCCGTCCCTTCCCGGATTGCCGCAAACATTTCTTTATTCATCACGATTTTTTCCTTGGCGAACGGCGCATCAATTATACCTTGGTCATCGCAGCCGACCACCGGAAGCACTATGGCGTCGGCATTCATTAACAGGCCGGGCGACAGCTTCTCAAGCGAAACTCCGGAGAGAGGAGGCTCCAGTTGATCGAAGCCGACTACTTTGACTGCAGCATCAAGCTCTGTACACTTATTGATGATTTCGATCTGCCGCGCATCCCCGCCGATAAACACTATAGTTAGTCCGGTAAGCATCGTGGACGTCCTCCTTCCAAGCTAACACAGTATAGACTATCTTATGCCGCCGCCTAGCAAGTGGTGAAACCGACTTCCCCGGCACTAGATCATAAAAAAAAAGCTTGCCAGTCTCCGTACATCATGTACAGAGCCTGCAAGCTTGTTCTACTATCCTTCCAGTAGGCTATGACATATTTAATTTCTGCCTGTATGGCCGAATCCGCCAGCACCGCGTACGGTAGCGGACAATTCATCCACCTGAATCAAATTCACCTCGGGAACGATCTGGAATACCATTTGGGCAATGCGCTCTCCACGCCGGAATATAAACGGTTCATCCCCGTGGTTGATCAGCAGCACTTTAATTTCTCCACGGTAGTCCGCATCGATTGTACCGGGAGTATTCAGGCAGGTAATGCCATGCTTGAACGCCAATCCGCTGCGCGGGCGAATTTGCGCTTCCAGGCCTGCCGGCATAGCAAGGGCGAAGCCGGTCGGTATTAAGGTACGATGCCCTGGATGGAGCACGACTTCATCCGTAATCGCGGCATAGAGATCAAATCCGGAAGCCAGCTCAGACATCTTACGCGGTAGCTCAATATCTTCATTTCCTGCTAATCGGTTTATTTGGACTTCATACAACAAGTTCATCTCTCCTTATTCCTGACAGTACGCGATCAGAAGAACCGACCATAGCTAAAGCGTAGGGCTGCTTGAACATCCCCCGCAGCACATCATCGATATCCTCCATCGTCACAGCTTCGATTCGTGAAATAATTTCATCCAGCGTAAAATGGCGTCCAAGCATAAGCTCGTTTTTCCCAAGCCGATTCATTCGGCTGCTCGTGCTCTCCAAACTGAGGATCAGACTGCCCTTCAGCTGCTCCTTCCCTTTGCTTAATTCACTGTCTGTAAGCCCGTTAAGGGATACGTCATGCAATATTTCCTTGGTCAGCTCCAGGACATCCTTTGTTTGCTTCGGTGCCGTACCCGCATATACCGTGAACAGGCCGCTATCCGCATGGGAGCTATGGTAAGAAAACACGGAGTAAGCCAGTCCCCTCTTCTCGCGGATTTCCTGGAACAGCCGAGAGCTCATTCCGCCGCCAAGAGCATTGTTCAGCAGCACCATGGCATACTGGTTTTTATCGCCGATTTTCAGCCCGGGAAAAGAGAGGCAAATGTGGTTTTGCTCGGTTTTTTTGCGATGGAATTTCATGCCGCCGAGAAACTCGGGGACGGTCAATACGCTTTCCGTTCCCCTAGCGCTAAACCCGCCAAAATGCTCCTCCAGCAGCTCAATAATGCTATCATCATAATTTCCGGCGATGCTGATAACCGTATTATCGATCGTATATTTTTCGCGCATATAGGCCTTAAGATGAGAAGAATCCATAGCTTGCAGCTGCTTCTCCGTTCCAAGAATAGGCAAAGCTAAGGGGTGGCTGCCATACGCTGCCTCGGATATAAGATCATGCACCATATCATCCGGTGTATCTTCATACATAGCAATCTCTTCCAGAATGACATTTTTCTCTTTGCGCAGCTCTTCCGCATCGAATAACGATCTAAAGAACATATCGGACAATACATCGACCGCAATGGGTAAATGCTCATCCAAAACTTTGGCGTAGTAGCAAGTATACTCCTTCGACGTGAAGGCATTTACGTTACCGCCTATAGCATCAAACTGTTCGGCGATCTCTTTTGCATCGTACCGTTCTGTTCCTTTAAAAAGCATGTGTTCAATGAAATGGGAAATGCCGCCTAAATCGGGACTTTCGTTCCGTGATCCAGTCTTGACCCATATGCCGAACGACACCGAGCGGAAGGTTGGAATTTTCTCCATGACTACCCTCAGGCCGTTTTTAAGTTGCGTTTTGTGCACGAAAGGCCCTCCTAAAAAGTTTTACGAAGTAAAGCTTACTTCGAAAGCATACGCTTTGTTTTGCGAAGCTTTGTCTCTGTGTACTACTTCGCAGCAGAACTCGCTTCGAAAGCATATGCTTCATTTTTCAAACTCCGTGAAATCATCATTATCCTATCAAAAAAAGCAAGATTGCTCAACTCCCCGGCCTGATGACGCGATCGCTCGACAGCGTTTCCTCAACCGTCCCAAGCACAAGCCCCTTTTCGCGAATGACAGCGATCATTTCCTTCAATGCCCGGCTGGACGAATCTGTCGGATGCATCAAAATCAGTGTACCCGGGGCAATCTTATTCGCTATTTTCTGGACGATGCTGGACGGCAACGGCTTTCTCCAGTCGACCGTATCCAGCGTCCAAAGCACGGTTTTTAATCCATGGTCAGCGGCCTGCCGGACAGTACGCTCATTAAAATCGCCGGAAGGCGGCGCAAACCAGCGATTGTCCACGCCAAGCTCGCTTTTTAACAAATCCTTCGTTTTGGATATTTCCATTCTGGCCCGATAATCCTCCAGTTGACTCATATTGGGATGAGAGTAGGCATGATTCTCCAACTGATGCCCTCGCTTCTGGATTTCCTTCGCCAGCTCCACGTTTTTCTTCAGCCAGCTGCCATCTAGAAAAAAAGTAGCCTTGACTTTAGCCTCATCCAGCGTATCCAGCATCGGCACAATATACTCATTGCCCCAGGCGACATTGATCATCAAAGCAACCATCGGCTTATTCGGATTCCCACGGTATATCGGCTCGGCCGCTAAATCCTCCAAATTAACGCGCGGCTTCGTTTCCCGGTACTGATAAGGAATTTCCGAACCCTGCGGGAGTGCTTTCGCTTTCTCGTATGTCTTATCGATATCGACTTCAAGTCCGTTATAACCCGGGATTGCCTTCCAAACACGGTCTATCACCGCATCTACAGGCTCCTCCCGGCGTTTAGCCGCTTCCTCCCGAATGATTGCCATCAGTTCATCGTCAGTGCCGGCATCTGAAAATAATCGGAATGCGTAATCACCGCTCTGCCTGATCAAGCTACCTTCCAAAAATGTGCGAACTCCACCCCATTGCCAAAATGCAAATACGACAACGATCCCGAACGCTATCGCGATGAATTTATTCCGATTCATGGCAGGCCCATCCCTTCACCCCGGTTTTGTCCTCATCATATGAAGACAAGTTCTGTAATATGCAACTAACCAGGTTGCCCATGAGCAAAAGAGATAAAAACAGGCAAATTAAAAAAGAGCCAGAATATGGCATTCTGTCTCTTTTCCCGCACATTTTGTCATAAATATGGGGTTTGCTTAGGATGTTGGTTTGGCGGCCTCTGCAGTTAATACTGCTTTGCGGGAAAGATTCACGCGACCTTGCTGGTCGATTTCCGTAACCTTAACAGTTACCGTATCACCGATTGCGACAACATCTTCCACCTTAGCAACACGTTCCGTAGAGAGCTGTGAAATATGAACCAGACCGTCCTTGCCCGGCAAAATTTCTACAAAAGCACCGAACTTTTCGATCCGTTTGACCGTACCTACATAAATTTCTCCAACGACAACTTCCTTCACGATGCCTTCGATGATCGAACGAGCTTTATTGTTCATCTCTTCATTCGTGGAAGCGATAAACACACGGCCATCCTGCTCAATGTCGATTTTTACGCCGGTTTCTTCAATGATTTTATTGATGATCTTACCGCCGGCACCGATCACATCGCGAATTTTATCCGGATTGATGTTCATGATGAGAATTTTAGGCGCATAAGGCGACAAGCTTTCCTTTGGCTTCTGGATGCGTTCCATCATTTTGGACAGGATATGCATCCGTCCTTCTCTTGCCTGGGATAATGCGTCAGTTAAAATTTGGCGGTCGATACCGTCGATTTTGATATCCATTTGAATGGCAGTAACTCCATCCGGTGTACCGGCGACCTTAAAGTCCATGTCTCCCAAATGGTCTTCCATACCTTGAATATCGCTGAGGATCGACACCTGATCTCCATCCTTGATCAGACCCATCGCTACCCCGGCTACCGGAGCTTTAATCGGAACGCCGGCATCCATCATCGCGAGCGTGCTTGCACAAATACTTGCCTGAGAAGTGGAGCCGTTGGATTCCAGCACCTCGGAGACAAGACGAATTGTGTAAGGGAACTCGGTTTCTGGCGGAATGACTTTGGACAACGCTCTTTCGCCAAGAGCACCATGTCCTACTTCACGACGTCCTGGCGCACGCAGCGGACGAGCTTCGCCCACGCTGAATGGCGGGAAGTTGTAGTGATGCATAAAGCGTTTGGATTCTTCCAGATCGATCCCGTCTAGAATTTGCACATCGCCTAGAGCTCCTAACGTACAAACGCTGAGCGCCTGGGTTTGACCGCGTGTGAACAGGCCTGAGCCATGCGTACGCGGCAGCAGGTTGATGTCGCATTCAATCGGACGGATTTCATCCAATTTACGGCCATCCGGGCGAACTTTATCATGAGTAATCAGTCGGCGCACTTCTTCCTTCACGATATCATGGAGTACCTCCATAACATCCTTTAGAAGCTCTGGAGATTCTATGTACTTCTCCTCAAAATGAGCCATGGTCTCATCATTAATCGCATCGATCGCATCCTGGCGGGCATGTTTCTCGGCGACTTTTACCGCTTCGACAAGGCGAGCCGCTGCAAATTCGCGAACCTCACGATTGACTTCAGCATCTACGGCATGGAGCTTCACTTCCATCTTCTCTTTGCCGGCTAGATTGACGAGCTCTTCGATGACGGCCACGATATTCTTAATTTCGTCATGACCGAACATGATTGCCTCAAGCATAACTTCCTCAGGCACTTCGTTCGCTTCCGCTTCCACCATCATAATGGCATCCTTCGTACCGGCGACCACGACATAAATATCGCTTGCCTCCTGCTGGGCAATATCGGGGTTAATCACAAACTGCCCGTCCACGCGTCCAACAGCTACGCCGCCAATCGGGCCGTTAAACGGGACATCCGAAATGCTGAGCGCCGCTGAAGTACCGATCATTGCAGCAATTTCCGGCTCGCAATCCTGATCAACACTCATAACCAGATTTACGATTTGCACATCATTGCGGAAGCCCTCCGGAAACAGCGGACGAATCGGACGGTCGGTTAGACGGCTCGCCAAAATCGCTTTCTCGCTTGGACGGCCCTCCCGCTTAATGAAGCCTCCCGGAATTTTACCTACGGCATACAATTTCTCCTCATAGTTTACGGTAAGCGGAAAGAAATCAAGATCTTTCGGCTCGGACGATGCAGTTACCGTACACAGAACGGCTGTATCGCCGTAGCGTACCATAACGGCTGCATTAGCCTGTTTAGCCAAACGGCCGGTCTCCAGTATAAGAGGTCTTCCTCCCAACTGCATTTTCACATGATTCTCCATGAAATCCCTCCTTATTACAAATAGAAATTCGTTATAGACTTCATTATTTCCTCCTTTTGCCCAAATCATAAACGAAGTTGAATAAGATTGGAGGAGGAGCGTAGAAATCTGTCCCTATTCACAACAAAAGCTCCTGAAGGAGCTATATATACGTGAAAAGCAAAGCGTATACATTCTATAACTGTTAAAAAGCAACCCGACTGCCACCGTTCGCTGAAAATAGCGCATCCGGCGGCAACCAGGCTGCTTTAGTTAACCACGAGAAATTAACGACGCAATCCGAGCTTCTCGATCAAAGCGGAGTAACGTCTTACGTCTTTGTTCTTCAGGTATGCCAACAGCTTACGACGTTGGCCGACCATTTTCAGAAGACCGCGACGGGAATGATGATCCTTCTTGTGCGAGCGCAAGTGTTCGGTCAAATTTACAATGTTCTCCGTAAGGATAGCAATTTGCACCTCTGGTGATCCTGTATCGGATTCATGAGTTTTGTGCTCTTCAATCAGTTGTTGTTTGCGTTCTTGAGTCAATGCCATCCTGTTCACCTCCTTTATCTAATCGCCATTAGCCTCGTCGTCGGGCGGTGAGGTCCGGTCAACCAAGCTAAGGTTATGGCTGCTATGATGAAAATACCAATCTCCACCATGAACAACGTAGATCAGTATACCATAAATAATGAACGATTGTAAATGCTACTTGCACTTATCCGCCCAAAAATCGGCATATTAGCCTATTCAACAGCAAGCAGCAGGCTTTTTGCCGTATTCGCATCCTTACTAATTTGGGCGACAAGCTCTTCGATAGAGCCGAACTTTCGCTCCTCGCGAATGAATTCTACCAATTCTACAGATAGAGATTTGCCGTATAAATCCCCGCTAAAATCCAATAAATGAATTTCCAAAGACGGCATTGTTTTATCGTTATGGAAGGTTGGCTTGACTCCTACATTCATTACGCCTGGAAGCCACTGTCCTTCATGGTTTACCCGTACAGCGTAAACACCCTTTGTAGGCAATACAAAATGTTCATTCGGCTTCAGGTTAGCGGTAGGGAATCCAATTTTGCGGCCCCGCTTCTCACCATGCATCACCGTTCCTTCAATCGCATATCTACGGCCCAGCCAGCGTGCGGCAAGCTGCACATTTCCCTCCATAAGCGCTCTGCGTATTCCAGAGCTGCTCACCTTTTCTCCATCGATCAGAAAGGGAGGAACCGTGCTTACTTCCAAAGTGTTGCCGCTAAGCTCCCGCAGCATCCCCGCATCCCCTTCCCCACGATAACCGTAGCGGAAATCAAAACCGACCACAGCGGTATGAACCTGGAGCGGAACGAGTACGCCGGATACAAAGTTTTGAGGGCTTACTTGCGAGAATGCATCATTAAATTCCACAATATATACGTAATCTACGCCCAGGCTCTTCAGAATTCGCTCTTTTTCACGAGGGGGCGTCAAGTATCCATCGTAATCGCCTTTTTTCATGACTTCTTTCGGATGAGGATGAAAGGTCATCACCGCTGCCGGCAAGTTCACGGATGCTGCAAGCCGGACAGCCGATTCGATCACGCTCACATGCCCCAGATGCAAGCCGTCAAACTGGCCGATCGCCAGTACTTGCGGCTGGGCGCTGTTGTCAATAATCTCTTTGGTAAGAGGGTAGGTTAGATTCATCGTTTCCACTATCATTTCACCTGCAATTTCACTCGGATTAGCACGCTATTCATTCTGGCGGGAATACTTTGACAGGGGTAATCGCCCCCGTAGACTCCTCACCGCGAAAAATGCCCAAAAATTGTCCAGCTGCACCATACAGCCGGATATTCTCCCCCCACCGCACCGGAGGCTCCAGCAGCCTGGAGGAAAGCCTTTGTCCCTGTAAAGCCTGCTTTACCTTCTCCTCTGGAATGCGATGTGCCGGCAGATGGCTTACCGCCTCATCAACCGGGATGAGCCGCCCATTCAGGGTACCCTCTGCTGCAAGAGCCGCAATTTCCTCAAGCGTCAGGCACTGCTCCTCCGTTATGCCCGCTGAGATCGTTCTTTTCAGCTCAGCCATGGCGGCAGGCACCCCCAGCGCACGACCGATATCGACGCAAAGCGTACGGATATATGTCCCTTTAGAGCACAGCACGCGAAAAGAAATCGACGGGTAGTCACCGTTAGGCTCATAGGAGATCAGCTCCAGCTCTTCGATCGTGACTTCCCTGGCCTTACGCTCCACCGTTTTGCCTTCACGGGCTAATTCATAGAGTCTTTTCCCGTCCTGCTTTAATGCAGAATACATCGGCGGCACCTGGGAAATCGTTCCGATAAATTGATGAAGAACCGCTCTCACTTCTTCCTCGGTAACGCGCAAGCCTTGCTTCCGCTCGATGACAGTGCCTGACATATCCTCCGTATCGGTGGAGACACCGAGCAGCAGCCTCGCCTCGTACTCTTTGGGAAGCTCCTGCAGGTACTCGACCATTCTGGTCGCGCGCCCGAGACAGAGCGGAAGCACACCCGTCACAGCCGGATCCAGGGTGCCGGTATGTCCGATCCGTTTCATTTTTAAAATGCCGCGGGTTTTGGCGACTACGTCGTGTGAGGTAAACCCTGCTGGTTTATGGACAGCAAGTATTCCTTCAAAGGACTTCGGCTTCATAATCGAGACTTCACCTGCTCTACAATCTGCGAGACAATCTCATCCAGGCTGCCTTGCATACGTACTCCTGCCGCCCGTACATGTCCGCCGCCGCCAAAGCTTTGAGCCACAGCAGCTACGTCGACCTTACCAGCAGATCTCATGCTGACCTTCACGGCATTTTCGTCAATAACCTTAAATAATAAGCCAACCTCTACCCCTTGAATGTTGCGGGGATAATTTACGATGCCTTCCAAGTCCTCATGAATGGCGCCGGATTGCTTCATGTCCTCGTCGTCTATCGTTACCCAGCTTATTTTGCCATCCTCACTCATTTGCAGCCCGTTCAAGGCTCTCGTCAACAAGCGAATTTGGGGGAGTGTCATCTCTTCCAGCAGCAATTGAGACAATCCAGGTCCATCTACCCCGTATTCCAACAAATCGGAAGCGATAGCCATTACTCTTGGAGATGTGCTGGAATAACGAAAACCACCCGTATCTGTAAGGAGGCCCGTATAGATTGCAGTAGCTGCATCATGGTTCAGCTCGATATCCAGCCATTTTACAAGATCATACAACACCTGCACTGTAGCAGCAGCATCGGGTACGATGAAGTTAATGCTCCCGAATCCATCATTCGTAGGATGATGGTCGATGTTCAAGATTTGCGCATCCGACGCGAAATACTCATCCGTCTTTCCAACTCTGCGGAAATCTGCGCAATCCACACATATGATGTATTTATAGGACTTGCCCAGAGGGCTTACTGACAGATCCATGATGCGATCCGAATGCAGCAAGTAAGACATACGCTGAGGAATCGGTCCTTCATTGACCATAACGTAATTCTTACCCAGACATGAGAGAAGCCAGCCCACCACAAGGGTGGAACTGACTGCATCTCCGTCCGGCTGTACATGCGACACTACCAGGAAATCATCATGATCCTTCAGAAACTGCTCTACCTGTCGGAGCTCCTGTTCATTGGTCTGCATTGCCGTCTCCTTTAAATTCATTTTTCCTCGTCTTGCGTAATCTCGCCAAGCAGCTTCTCTATACGGCTGCCGTATTCAATCGATTCATCAACTTTAAAAATCAACTCTGGTGTGTGGCGCAAACGCATCCGCTTGCCAAGCTCAGTCCGGAGAAATCCGATCGCTTTCTCCAGCCCTTTCAGCGAATCCGATTTCTTCTCCTCATCGCCAAAAACGCTAATGTACACTTTTGCCTGCGATAAATCGCTTGTAACGTCTACGCCGGTTACCGTGACAAATCCGATCCGGGGATCCTTGACTTCATTCTGAATGAGCAGGCTGAGTTCTTTCTTAATCTGTTCGCCTACACGGCCACTACGATTTTTAGCCATTGTTGTCACCTCACCTTACTTCCGTTCGACGGCCTCCATAATAAATGCTTCAATGACGTCGCCCTCTTTGATGTCATTAAAGTTATCGAGTGTAATACCGCACTCGTAACCTTGGGCGACTTCCTTCGCATCGTCTTTGAATCGTTTGAGTGAATCAATTTTACCTTCATATACGACGATACCGTCGCGAATGAGGCGGGTTTCGGCATTGCGCGTAATCTTGCCGGAGGTCACCATACAGCCGGCGATCGTTCCCACTCTGCTAAGCTTAAACGTATCGCGGATCTCGGCATGACCGATGACAACCTCTTTATATTCGGGATCGAGCATCCCTTTCATGGCCTGTTCAATTTCTTCAATCGCTTTATAGATAACGCGATGGAGACGAATATCTACCTTCTCTTGCTCGGCAGTGGCCTTCGTCTGGTTGTCCGGACGAACGTTAAAGCCGATCACGATCGCATTAGATGCTGCAGCAAGAATGATATCTGATTCGGTGATGGCACCAGCGCCGCTGTGAATGATTTTCACCCGTACGCCTTCCACTTCGATTTTCTCCAATGAGCCTTTAAGCGCCTCAACCGAGCCTTGCACGTCCGCTTTAATGATGACATTCAGATCTTTAATTTCGCCATCCTTAATATGACGGAACAAATCGTCGAGCGTAACGCGCGTATTGCCGCCAAGCTCGGATTGACGATGAGTAATCGCACGCTTCTCGGCAATGGATCTAGCTTTGCGCTCGTCCTCGAATACCATGAACGGATCGCCGGCCAGCGGCACTTCTGTTAATCCCGTAATTTCTACCGGCGTAGAAGGCCCTGCTTCTTTCAGACGGCGGCCTTTATCATTGACCATGGCCCGAATGCGTCCAAAGCAGTTCCCGGCAACAAAAGCGTCACCAACCTTCAGCGTACCGTGCTGCACAAGCACGCGAGCAACCGGGCCGCGGCTCTTGTCCAGCTCGGCTTCGATCACCGCTCCGCGAGCGCGTTTGTCTGGATTCGCTTTGTACTCATTGACCTCTGCTACAAGCAGAATCATTTCCAGCAGGTCTTCCAGTCCCATTCTTTGCTTCGCAGACACGTTAACGAAGATGGTATCGCCGCCCCATTCCTCGGGAACAAGACCGTACTCGGTCAGCTCCTGCTTAACCTTATCCGGGTTAGCCGTCGGTTTATCAATTTTGTTGACGGCTACGATAATCGGAAGGCCAGCGGCTTTGGCATGATTCACCGCTTCTACCGTTTGCGGCATGACACCGTCATCCGCGGCTACCACGATAATCGTAATATCCGTTAATTGCGCACCGCGGGCACGCATCGCCGTAAACGCTTCGTGACCCGGAGTGTCCAGGAATGTAATCTTCTTGTTGTTAATCTCAACCTGGTAAGCACCGATATGCTGGGTAATGCCTCCAGCTTCGCCGCTGCTGACATTCGTTGAGCGGATCGCATCGAGAAGCGTTGTTTTACCGTGGTCTACGTGGCCCATAATCGTAACGACCGGAGGACGCTCCAGCAAATCCGCTTCATCATCGTTCTCTTCAACCGTCTCGAAGCGATCTTCCTCTACCGGAATTTTCACTTCAACCTCAACGCCGAACTCTCCAGCTAGCAGCAGGATCGTGTCGATGTCCAGTTCCTGGTTGATCGTCGCCATGACGCCGAGCATAATCAGCTTCTTGATGACTTCTGAAGCGTCTTTATGCAGCAGCTTCGCTGCTTCGCCAACCGTCATATTGCCGCGAACGATGATTTTCTTCGGCGTATTATCGATTTTCTCGCGTGGCGGCTGCTGCGGCCCCTTGCCGCGGCCGCCTTTTCCACCGCGATTGTTCTTATAGTTCCCCGGTCTATTATCATCAAAGCGTCTTTGACCTGGTCTGTTATTATTATTTCCCTTGCGTTGGCCTTGACCTTGACCTTGGCTTCTGCCAGAGGAGTAATTGTCATTATTCGACTGAGCCGGACGTGCCGGAGCTCCTTGGCTGCGATTGCCTGATGTCTGGGCTGGCCGGGAAGCGCCCGAATTTGCATTTGCACGTTGTCCGCCGGTCTGCTGCGAACCACGGTTTCCTTGGGAATTGTTCCGATTGCCCTGCTGATTCCCTCCGCTAGGACGATTGCTTCTCTCTTGTGTGGCTTGAGCTCCCCCCGCCTGGGAGGATGTATTTGCATTACTCGTTCTATTATTCATACTTACCTGCTTTTCTTGTTGATTTTTGGTGTTGCCTGGCGCACTGCTGCCCGTTCTAAGGTTCTGACCTTGATCTTCACGCTGGCCGGCACCTGCACCGGCCCCAGTTTTCGGCGTTTGGCTTCCTCCTGCGGAAGCTGGTGCCGACGATTTAGCTGGAGATTTAGTAGGTTCAGAACCTTCCCTTTTGGCCGCGGCATTGCTTTTAATATCTTTGAAAAACTGCTCTACCCGCGAAACGGCATCATTCTCCATCACGCTCATGTGATTGTTAACCGGAATATTAAGCCGCTTAAGAATCGTTATAATTTCCTTACTGCTCATATTGAGCGATTTCGCATATTCATATACCCTGAGCTTATCTTTGTTTTCTTGTTTACTCAATATACTCCACCTCCGACGTTTTCACGATCGTTTTCCGAATCATATCGGCAAATCCCTGATCCATCAGAGCCAGAACAACCCGTTCCGGCTTCCCCACACTTGAGCCGAGCTGTTCCCGGTCATATCCGATGATCAATGGAACTTTGTAGGTTGCGCACTTGTCACGAAATTTCTTGTGAGCATTTCCAGACGCATCCCCTGCAACGATGACGAGCTTAGCCTCTCCGGAGCGAACAGCCTTAAGGACACTCTCATCTCCGGTGACTACTTTGCCTGCTCGCATCGCTAGACCAAGCCCGGACAGCACTTTACTCATCGGCATCCTCTTCCCGATCGCGTTCAGCGATAAAGTCATCCTCTACCGCCAGGAAGTCTCGTGCCAATTGCTCATAAACCTCTGCGCCCACCGGCGACTTCAGCGCTCTGTCTAGGGCCCGATTTTTATGGGCCAGCTTGAAACAGGACGCCTGGCCGCATAAATAAGCGCCGCGGCCCGATTTTTTGCCCGTTAAATCGATCGAAACGTCTCCTTCGGGAGAACGCACAATGCGAATCAGCGATTTTTTGGGCTTCATTTCATTGCAAGCCACGCATTTGCGCAGCGGGATCTTTCTAGGTTTCATTTCCTTCGCCCCCGTCCATACGTCCAATAGAGGTTATAATTCAATCGACGGAAACAGAATCCTGCGGCAATTCTCCTGAATCTGTCTTTTCTCTTCCGAATTCCTCTTCCGCTTGACTCTCGCTCTTGATGTCAATTTTCCATCCTGTCAGCTTGGCAGCAAGACGGGCATTTTGCCCTTTAATACCGATAGCAAGCGACAGCTGATAGTCAGGAACGATCACGCGAGCCATCTTCTCAGCTTCGAACACCTGAACTTCAAGCACTTTCGAAGGGCTGAGCGCGTTAGCTACATATTCCTCAACGCTCTCGGAATAACGAACAATATCGATCTTCTCGCCGCGAAGCTCACCCACGATCGTTTGAACACGAGTGCCTTTAGGGCCGACGCAAGAGCCGACCGGATCCACTTCACTGTTGCGAGAATATACCGCAATTTTGGAACGGAATCCGGCTTCCCTCGCCACGGATCGAATCTCTACGACGCCGTCAAAAATTTCCGGCACCTCAAGCTCGAACAAACGCTTAAGCAGCCCCGGATGCGTACGAGAAAGTAAAATTTGCGGTCCCTTAGTCGTATTCTCTACCTTTGTAATGTAAGCCTTAATCCGGTCGCCATGTTTAAACTTCTCATTAGGCATCAGTTCATTCAGCGGAAGATGAGCCTCGATTTTGCCAAGATCCACATATACGTTGCGCTGATCCTGACGCTGGACAATCCCGGTAACGATATCCTCTTCCTTCTCAACGAAGGCATTGTAAATCAATCCCCGTTCAGCTTCGCGGATACGCTGGGTTACCACTTGCTTAGCCGTCTGCGCAGCGATACGTCCGAAATCACGAGGCGTTACTTCAATCTCTGAGATATCATCCAGTTGAAAGCTTGGATTGATCTCGCGAGCAGCTGGCAGAGAAATTTCTGTCCGCGGATCAAGCACTTCTTCCACGACAAGCTTGCGGGCAAAAACCTTAATCGCCCCGGTGTGGCGATTCATGTCGACACGAACGTTCTGTGCCGTATTAAAATTGCGTTTATAGCTGGAAATCAGCGCGGCTTCAATCGCCTCGAACAAAATATCTTTGCTGATTCCCTTTTCCCTTTCCAACTCATTCAAGGCTTCAATAAAATCCATACTCATCTGCCTCGAGTTCCCCCTTTCATATTCCCGTATAGGTCATTTAAAAAATGATGGCCAACCTCGCGCTGGCAACTTTGTTATATGGAATGGCGTAATCCTTCTTCCCGACCGTAATGACAAGCTCATCATTGTCAAAAGAAAGAAGCCGGCCCTCAAATTCCTTCAGACCATCTACCGGTTCATATGTAGTTACAAATACATCCTTGCCTACGGCTTTAATTACATCCTCTGCCTTTTTGAGCGGACGTTCCGCTCCGGGTGAAGAGACTTCCAGAAAATAAGCGGACGGAATCGGATCGTTAGCGTCCAGCTTCTCGCTCAAATATTCGCTGATTCGGCCGCAATCATCGATATCGATGCCTCCATCCTTATCAACGAAGACGCGCAGAAACCAATTGCTTCCTTCCTTCACGTATTCCACGTCTACCAGTTCAAAGCCGTTCTCCTGCAAAAAGGGCAGAACCATCTCTTCTACGGTCGCTTTGATCTTCGGTGTGCTCAAGCGTACATACCTCCATAAAATTCATTCCTATATACCAAAGAGTAAAGAGTGGGTTTCCCCACTCTTTAAACAACGGTTCTATCTCCATGATTACCAAAAAAATTATAACATAGTCCGGCATTAGTGACAAGTAAAACACCTTTACTTAGCAGCCATGAGACTATCCTAACGAGCCCGCGTGCTGCCACTGCCCTCGGAAAAGCTGCTGACTGGTCAAAAATGGAAGGCGGCAGCTTAAAAGAGCGAAAGCTGATTGCTCTCCGGGAGTCCTCGGAAACAACCCAACGTATTCAGCAGCTCTACAACCGTCTTTGTTGCCTTCGATTTCTGCTGGAAATCCTCGATCGACAGAAACTCTCCCTGCTCCTTCGCGGCAGCGATATTTTTCGCTGCATTATCGCCGATCCCGGCCAGCGCCGAAAACGGAGGGATCAGAGCATCGCCGTCCACGATAAAGCGCGTGGCATCCGAACGGTAGAGATCGATGCTCTTGAAGCGGAAACCGCGAGCCGTCATTTCAAGCGCCATCTCTAAAATCGGCAGCATGTTTCGTTCCTTCGGCAACGCCTGGAAGCCCTTTTGCTCGATTTCTTCAATCTTTCGGTAGATCGCCTCATAGCCTTGGCAGAACAGCTCGATGTCAAAGTCTTCTCCGCGCACCGAGAAATATGTCGCATAATATTCAATCGGATGATAAAGCTTGAAATAAGCGGTACGCACTGCGGATATAACATAAGCCGCCGCGTGCGCCTTCGGGAACATGTACTGGATCTTGAGGCAGGAATCGATGTACCATTGCGGAACCTTGCATCTCTTCATCTCATCGATCCATTCCTGGGACAAGCCCTTCCCTTTACGCACGCTTTCGGTGATTTTAAACGCCAGACCGGCATCCATGCCGGCCTTATAGATCAGGTACAGCATAATATCGTCCCGGCAACCGATAACTGTCTTAATGTTGCACGTCCCGTTTTTAATCAGTTCCTGGGCATTGCCGAGCCATACTCCCGTCCCATGGGACAACCCCGATATTTGCAGCAGGTCAGCAAACGATGACGGCTGTGATTCGACCAGCATCTGGCGGACGAACTTCGTGCCCATCTCCGGCACGCCGTATGTCGCTACCGGGGTACGAATTTGCTCCGGCGAAACGCCGAGCGATTCCGTGGAGTTAAACATGCTCATGACCTTCGGATCGTTCATCGGGATCGTCGTCGGATCGACGCCGGTCAGATCCTGCAGCATCCGCATCATCGTCGGATCATCGTGTCCCAGAATATCGAGCTTGAGCAGGTTCGCATCAAAGGCATGGTAGTCGAAATGCGTCGTTTTCCACTCGGCATGGATATCGTCCGCAGGGAATTGAACCGGCGTAATGTCCTCCACCTCGATATAATCAGGGACGACGACGATCCCGCCGGGATGCTGTCCGGTGCTTCGCTTAACGCCGGTACATCCTGCCGCAAGCCGGTTCAGCTCAGCGCCGCGCCAATGCTTGTGATGCTCTTCCTCGTATTTCTTCGCAAAGCCAAACGCGGTTTTCTCGGCCACGGTACCGATGGTACCGGCCCGAAACACGCTTTTCTCGCCAAACAGCTCTTTCGTATAGTTATGGGCATGCGGCTGATATTCCCCGGAAAAGTTCAAATCGATATCTGGCACCTTGTCTCCTTTAAATCCCAGAAATGTCTCAAAGGGAATATCCTGTCCCTCACCCTTCAATCTCCCGCCGCACTTCGGACAAGTCTTATCGGGAAGGTCAAATCCGCTCGGTACGCTTCCGTCAAGGAACCATTCGCTATGCTTGCATTCTGGATTCAGACAAATATAGTGCGCCGGCAGCGGGTTAACCTCCGATATTCCCAAGAACGTCGCCACGACGGAGGAACCGACCGAGCCCCGGGAGCCGACCAGATAGCCGTCCCTATTCGACTTCTTGACGAGCCGCTCCGAAATCAAGTAGTTGGCGGAGAAGCCGTATTTTATAATCGGCTCAAGCTCCTTCTCCAGTCGCTGGACGACAACCTCCGGCAAGTCTTCGCCATAAATCGATTTGGCTGTATCATAGCAGGTGTTGCGAATTTCTTCATCGGCACCATCAAGAATCGGGGTAAACAGCTTGTCCGGGAACAGCTCCAGCTCCTCAAAAGAGTCAGCGAGCTCGGACGTATTTTTAACCACTACTTCATAAGCCTTCTCTTCCCCGAGAAATTGAAATTCCTCCAGCATTTCCTCAGTCGTTCTGAAATGGGCATCTGGCTTGCGGATATCCTTAAGCGGACTGAAGCCGGTAATCCCGTGGATCGTAATGTCCCGGTAAATTTTGTCGCGGGGCTCCAAATAGTGCACATTGCCGGTAGCTACGACCGGCTTACCGAGCTTAAAGCCGATTTCGCATACTTTGCGCAGCGCCGTCTCCAGCTCCTGCACGCTTCCGACG
Organism: Paenibacillus lentus; assembly: GCF_042714055.1. Lineage (GTDB taxonomy): Bacteria > Bacillota > Bacilli > Paenibacillales > Paenibacillaceae > Fontibacillus > Fontibacillus lentus_A. The sequence continues at coordinate 56,212 of NZ_JBHGVC010000010.1, read as the reverse complement.
AGTCCCTTCTCGACAAGATGCATGTACATTGTCAGCGGCTGAATCTCCAGCACATCGTAAAATTCCGCCACTTCCTCCGCTTCCTCCACCGATTTATTCAGGACTGTTTCAAAGAACTCGCCCTTTTCACAGCCGGATATAATCAGCAGACCTTCTCTGAATTCAGCAAGCTTGGATTTCGGGATGCAGGCAACCCGTTTAAAATATTCCGTATGAGACATCGATACTAATTTGTACAGATTTTTCTTTCCGGTCGCATTAAGCGCATAAATGCAGCAGTGGAATGGCCGAGCGTTCGATAAATCCTTGCCTACCTTGGCATTTAGCTGATCCAGCGTCTTATACCCTTCGGTCTTAACCGCATCCTCCAGTAAACCGTTAAGTATTTCACCGAGTGCCAACGTATCATCGATCGCCCGGTGGTGATTTTCCAGCGACACCTTATATTTGGCAGCCAATGTATTTAGGCGGTGATTCTTCATCGTTGGAAACAGCATTCTTGCGAGCTCAAGCGTATCCAGTACCGGATTGTCCATCGGCGGCTGTCCCAGCTCCTTCAGCTTGGCATTCACGAAGCCGATATCGAATCTGGCGTTGTGAGCCACTAATACAGCATCGCCAGCAAATTCGACAAATTCCTTAAGGACGGGCTCTACATCAGGAGCATCCCTGACCATATCATCATTAATGTTCGTCAATTGCTGAATGTTATAAGGAATGCGAACATGCGGATTCACAAACGTGGCATAGCGGTCAACTTCTTTTCCCTCTACCATTTTGACTGCCGCAATCTCGATAATTTTATTCTGAGTCACCGACAAGCCCGTCGTCTCAATATCGAATACGATATATGTAGCACCCTTTAAATCGTCCGGACGCGGATTTAATACGACGGCAACATCATCATTTACGACATTGGCCTCCAACCCATAGATCATTTTGATACCATGCTTACCCGCCGCTTTGACCGCTTCCGGGTAACACTGAATGCCGCCATGATCCGTTACAGCAATCGCCTTATGTCCCCATTTTGCCGCTGTTTTGATATACTCGCCGATTGGGGTGACAGCATCCATCGTGCTCATGGTCGAGTGCAGATGGAATTCGACGCGCTTCTCAGGAGCATTATCCTTTCGGCTTGGCGGTGATGATACTTCGTTGACATCAGAAGGTATCATGACGAGCTCCGGCATCGGCATAAACCGATCCATTTCCACCCGGCCGCGCGCTCTGATCCATTTGCCGTTCGCCAGCTGATTCATCACCTTCAAGTCTTCCTTGTTCTTAGCAAACAGCTTCATTTGGAGCGAGTCCGTATAATCCGTCAAATTGAATATGAATAAAGTATTCCCGTTGCGAAGCTCTTTGCGATCCAGTCCAAAGATCATGCCCTGAATCGTGATCTTCTTCTCTTCATCCTGAATTTCCTGAAGCGGAACGGGCTGCTCCTTAATATCGTATCCGATCTGCAGCTTGATGACTTCGCCATCGTCCTCTTCCGGTGGGGCTTCCACCGCCATGCTCTCCATCATCTGCTGAATGAAATCCCGTTCTTCCTCGACAATACGCTGTTGAAATTCCTCAAAAGCCTCGGCGCTGCTTTCGCCGGTCTGGAGCTTGACGCGAAGAGTTATAGCAAAATACGTTTCGTAGAACGACATGATATAACGATCGATATTCTTCTTCTTGGACAGCTCGAGAGCCATAGCATCACCAAGGGTAATTGTGATCAAATCCCCCTCGGTTTCATAAATAGCCCGGGCCATCCAGCCATTTACCGAAGGCACTTCACGCTGCACCCACTCGAGGAACAGCTTCCAATATTCCGACACAATATCGGCGACGGCTACGTTCTTGCCATAACGAAATTCAAACGAAATTTGAGCAATATGCTCTAGCCGTTCCTTAACACGCAAACAAAAAGTACGATAAGCCTGAGCCGGTACAAGGGTGTCTTTGCAAATCGCAATCTTCCATTCCCGGTTGCTGCGGCTCACCTCCACCTGCTCGATCCACCCGTCCAGAAAATATGGATCCAGCAAACCAGCAGGTATTTCCGCTTGCTGCATCAATAATTCCAGCCTTTGTCTCTTTTCCCCAACTGCGGTCATGATATCCTCCCCCTGATACATTCCTCAATATGAGGTTAAGGTACGCGCTGCACATAAGAAAAACCTATAATTTCAAAAAAAGAGCTTCCGTTACGAGGTCCGAGCGGGTACCATGCCCACCCGGCAGCTCACTGCCGGAAGCCCTCCTATGTTCATTTGCCTTACAAACCAGCTATCCTATTCGGACGGCAGGCGCAACCATTATTAATACGCTCTCGCAAAAATAACCGTATGCTGTGCCTCTTCGCCGCATACGAGACATGTCGACTTCTTCGTTGCCGGTTCAAAAGGAATATTCCGGCTCGTCGCACCTGTCTCATCTTTAACATGCTTTTCACAAGCTTCTGAACCGCACCAGCCAGCCAGCGTAAAGCCCCGCTTCTCTTCAATGCTTGCTTTCATTTCATCGAGCGTATCGACACTATAGAAATGGTCTTCGCGGAAAGCTTTCGCTCGATCGTACATTTCGTTGTGAACCTGCTCCAGCATAGCCTGAACCTCTTCAACGAGATTGTCCTGCTGAACGACCTTTTTCTCGCCGGAAATCCGGGAGACGAGTACGCAAACGCCATTCTCCATATCACGAGGGCCGAGCTCCAGACGAACAGGCACACCGCGCATTTCATATTCATTGAATTTCCAGCCTGGCCGTACATCAGCCCGATCATCCATGCCGACGCGGATGCCCGCCTTCTTTAATTGAGCGAACAGCTCATCCGCACGGCCTATAACCGCATCCCGTGTCTTCGGCGGGCCGATCGGAATAATCATGACCTGCTTCGGAGCCACCTTTGGCGGCAGAGCGAGGCCGCGGTCATCGCCATGAACCATAATGAGGGATCCGATCAGGCGCGTGCTGACCCCCCAAGAAGTCGTATGAACATATTCCTGCACGTTCTCCCGGTTCAAATATTGAATGTTGAAGGCGACGGCAAAATTCGTTCCTAAATAATGAGAGGTTCCCGCCTGAACAGCTCGGCCATCCTTCATCATTGCTTCAATCGAATACGTATCCACCGCCCCGGCGAATTTCTCCGAAGGCGTCTTCTGGCCCACGATCACCGGAATGGCCAAGTAATTTTCAACAAAGTCACGGTAGATCTCCAACATTTGCATCGTTTCTTCACGAGCCTCCTGCTCATTCTCATGAGCGGTATGGCCTTCCTGCCATAGAAATTCACTTGTTCTCAAAAACGGCAATGTCCGCTTCTCCCAGCGCACAACGTTTGCCCATTGGTTAATCAAAACCGGCAAATCCCGGTAGGATTGAATCCATTTCTCGTACATATGGCCGATCATCGTTTCCGAGGTAGGGCGAATGGCCAGACGCTCCTCTAATTTCTCGCCCGCCGCTTCCGTAACCCATGGAAGCTCGGGATTAAATCCCTCGACATGCTCCTTCTCCTTCTGGAAGAAGCTCTCTGGAATAAAGAGAGGAAAATAAGCATTGCGATGACCCGTCTCTTTGAAGCGCCGATCCAACTCTTCCTGGATGTGCTCCCAGATTTCGTAACCGTCCGGTTTAAATACGATACAACCGCGCACCGGCGAATAATCCATCAAATCTGCTTTTTTGATGACGTCGATATACCAGCGTGAGAAGTCCTCACTTTGCGGGGTAATTTCAGTTACGAATTGTTTCTCCTCATTAGCCATATCCAACCTAATCCTCCCGTTATAAACACAATATTATCCGTTAATCAATCGTAAAATGTCGTTATAGGTTACAGCGATCATCAGCAGGAACAGCATGGCGAAGCCGATAAAATGCACCATTCCTTCACGGTTCGGATCCACCGGTTTCCCGCGAATCGCTTCAACACCGAGAAATATGAGACGGCTTCCATCCAGAGCCGGGATCGGCAGCAAATTAAAGATGCCGAGGTACAAGCTCAAAATCGCAGCCCAATAAGTCAGCTTCACGATTCCCTGCTTTGCGATTTGTCCGGTAACCTCAAAGGTGCGTACCGGGCCTCCCAAGTCATCCATCGAAAACTTCTGGATCAATTGCTGAAAGCCGATGAATATCATTTTCGTCGTATTCACCATATCTTTACCAGCTACCGTAAATGTCTCGCCGAACGAAGCGCTTCGCGTCTCAAAATAGGTCACGATCGTCGTGCCTACCTTGCCGCCTTCCTGGTTCTCCATTGTTCGCGGGGTTACTGTAATCGGAATGATTTCGTCCCCGCGGCGAACCGTCCACTTCATCGGGACATCCTTGGAAGCCGCGATCGTCTCGATCAATTTCTCGGCGTCTGTACCTACAGGCACTCCGTTAATCGACTCGATAATGTCGCCTCGCTGCAGCCCTGCCTCCGAAGCAGGCATTTTCTCCATGACGTCGCCGATTTCCAAATGCTCCGGCTGATCCAAGGGAATTCCCGCCATTTGCGTATGAAGGGCGAATAACACGAAGGCCAAAATAAAGTTCATCAAAGGCCCCGCGAAAATAGATAATGCGCGCTGACCTACCGTCTTGCTCGCAAATTGCCGATCTCTCGGCGCGATTTGCGTCTCCTTGCCTTTAGCCACCATCATCGCCTGTGGATGTACCTTGTAGTTGAGAATTTCTCCATCCACATCCAGCACGATAGCTAGTTTATCTTCCAAATCAACCTCTACAATCTCGCCGCGAATAACGTTTTTCCGGTTATCCAATCGATCAAGATAAATTTTACGCACCTCTTGACCTTCCAAGCGAAGAGCCACGGTTTGTCCGGTCTGAATTTGAATCAGCTCTGGATCATCGCCAGCCATTCTCGCATAACCGCCAAAAGGCAGCAGACGAAGTGTGAACTGGGTTTCGTCCCTTCGATAGGAGAACAATTTCGGCCCGAAACCAATCGCGAATTCTCGTACCAATATACCAGCCCGTTTGGCAAAATAGTAATGTCCCCACTCATGTACCGTAACGATGACAAAGAACATGAGCACTGTCAAAAATATGATTCTCAGTAATTCCAATCGAAAGCATCCTCCTTTTGGCCACAGATCGTCCAGTTCATTTAGATTATCATTATTCTCCGATCAGGCACAAGAGAATACCCATATGGAAACTTTTTTACACAGCGGTCGGGGTAATTACAATGATGCGGCCATCTCTCTAGCCCACCGATCCGCAGCTTGAATCGTTTCTAGATCGGCTTGTAGTTGAGGTGTATGCCTGGAGAGTACTGTTTCAATAATCGTTTCAATCTGCAGAAATGGAATTTCTCTTTTCATAAAACGGGCGACCGCCGCTTCATTAGCTGCATTGAACACCGTTGTCGCCGTCCCACCTATTTTACCACATTCAAAGGCAAGTCTTAAACAAGGGAATCGCTCGTAATCCATTTCTTGAAAATGAAGCTTGCCGACCTCTGCCAGCGATAATCGCTTCGAAGCGGAGGAGAATCTTGCCGGGTAAGTCATGGCATACTGAATCGGGATGCGCATATCCGGGGTGCCGAGCTGGGCAATCACGCTTCCATCACGATATTCAACGAAAGAGTGGATAATGCTCTCCGGATGAAGAAGCACATTTATTCTGTCGTAAGGAAGGCCGAAGAGCCAATGCGCCTCAATGACTTCCAATCCTTTGTTGACCATCGTGGCCGAATCGATGGTAAGCTTGGCCCCCATCGACCAATTCGGATGCTTCAAGGCATCCTCAAGCGTTACATTCAGAAGCTGTTCCCTGCTCAAATGCCGGAAGGAACCACCCGAGGCCGTCAAAGTAATTTGCTCCACATCGTCCATGCTCTCTCCATTGAGGCATTGGAAGATGGCAGAGTGCTCGCTGTCTACGGGAAGCAAAGCAACGCCTTTCTGTTTTGCCAATTCTGTAACGATATGTCCAGCTGTGACAAGCGTTTCTTTATTGGCCAGTCCGATCGTTTTTCCTTCAGAAATAGCGGCCAGTGTCGGCGGCAATCCAGCGCTGCCTACTATAGCACTAAGCACGAAATCCGCATCGGTGCCTGCTGCCACTTCAATTAAGCCTTGCTCTCCGTAGTACAGCTCGACTCCTGCTGGAAGCAAAGGAGCCACCTGCTCCGCGAGCTGCTTGCTTCCTATTGAAGCCTTCTTCGGGCGAAACGCATTGACCTGCTCAATGAACAGATCGATATTCGTGCCGGCAGCTAACCCTTCAACGACAAATTGATCGGGATGCTGCCTAACGACATCTAAAGTTTGCGTTCCAATCGATCCAGTGGAACCAATGACAGTAATTTTTCTCATAACATACCTCACATGATTAAAATGACTATTCTGACCGCTTTATTCAATGAACCAGGACAGAATCCTCAGTAGTAAGGAAGCAGCATTAGAATATGTACAAACGGAAACACTACGATCCAACTGTCACAGCGATCAAGAATGCCGCCATGACCCGGCAGAAGCTTGCCTGAATCTTTAATTCCGTAGACGCGTTTATAAGCCGATTGGATTAAATCCCCCAGCTGTCCCACTACAGCCGCTGACACTCCAAGCAGCAGGGCCCGTCCAAGCGGAAGGAGCCCGCCCGAGAACAGGGAGAACAAAACAGCAGCAATAACGGCTAATGCAATACCGCCGATCGCTCCTTCCACGGTTTTGTTCGGGCTGATCGCCGGCCAAAGCTTATTTTTGCCGAATCTTCTTCCCGTAAAGTAAGCTCCCGCATCGCTGCTCCAGATTGCAGCCAGCATTAAAAACGTCCAGAATACGCCATGTCCGTCCGGTGTAGTCCGCGTAATCGCAATGGCTGAAAACCCGATGCCAATATAGGCCGTCCCAAGAAACAATATAGCAGCTTGGCTGATCGGAAAGTCATTTTTAGTAAATACTGTAGCCGCCAGGAATAGGAACATCATTAACCACAGGGCAGGCAATACCTCAAGCGGCATGTTCAGGCCCAGCAGACTCCAGGGGAAAGTCATATAGAGTATACATATATAACCGAGAATTGCAGCGCCTCTGAACGCCGGCAATTTAATCATTCGCACGAACTCATAATAACCAACCATGGCCATCGCCATGATTAGTATTTGATATCCCAATCCACCGATCAGGCACATGCCCAGAAAAAAAATGCCAGCAATCAGTCCTGTAATCAACCGTGTCTTCAACCTTCTACACCTTCTATCCTGCTATGATAATCCACCATAGCGACGCGTACGCCGCTGATATTCGGCGACCGCTTCTACCAGCTGCTCGCGGCCGAACTCAGGCCAATATAAGTCCGTAAACCATAATTCGCTATAAGCCACCTGCCAGAGCATGAAATTGCTAAGCCGGAGCTCACCACCCGTACGAATGAGCAAGTCGGGATCGCTCATTCCACGAGATAACAAGTTGGAATTGACCATTTCTTCCGTAATGTCATCCGGGGACAATTGTCCATCCTGAACCTTACGTGCGATCACCTTCATACTCTCCGTCATTTCGCGGCGACTGCCATAATTCAAAGCAAAATTCAAAATAAGGCCAGTATTATCCTTCGTGCGGGAGATCGCTTCCTCCATGGCTTCAATCGTATGCCCGGGAAGATTATCCGTATGTCCCATCATCCGAACCTGAACGTTCTTCTCAATAAGCTCCTCTAACTCTAACGCCAGGAACTCTTGAGGCAGCGACATCAGGAAATCGACCTCATCCTTTGGCCGCTTCCAATTTTCTGTGGAGAACGCATATAAGGTCAAGATCCGAATACCGAGTTCATCAGCAGCAATCGTGGCTCGTTTTACGGCCTTCATTCCGTTGCGGTGCCCTACAATTCGCGGCAGCCCTAATCTTCGGGCCCAGCGCCCATTCCCGTCCATAATGATTGCAACATGTTCCGGAATGTTATCACTCGGCAACACTTCGGTAGAACGCTTCCCCCTATTTTTCCACCAGGATTGAAATAACTTGATCATTCCTCTTCCTCCAGCCGGTGACGAAAAAGAGACAAACCCCACCGTAAAAGGAGGGGCCGCTTTTCGTCTCTTAAACTTCCATAATCTCTTTTTCTTTCGCAGCGAGCACTTTATCGACTTCCGCGATAAATTTATCCGTGGACTTCTGGATATCATCTTGATGGCGGCGAGACTCGTCCTCCGAGATCTCCGTTTTTTCAAGCTTCTTGATATCATCATTAGCATCACGACGGATGTTGCGAATGGCAACCTTCGCTTCTTCACCGAATTTCTTCGTCATTTTGACCAGATCAACTCGACGTTCTTCCGTTAACGGTGGAATCGATAAACGGATCAACGAGCCGTCATTGGCTGGCGACAGTCCCAGATCGGATTTCTGGATCGCACGTTCAATTTCAGCCAGTGATGATTTATCCCACGGCTGAATCATCAGAGTCCGGGAATCCGGCGTATTGATGTTCGCCAACTGATTAATCGGCGTCGGCGTTCCGTAATAATCCACTTGAATACGATCCAGCAGCGAAGGAGCCGCTCTTCCGGCACGCAGTGTTGCCAAATCTCTCTTTAGTGACTGAATCGCTTTATCCATACGTTCTTCAGCATTGCTCTTAATCGATTGTGGCATTAATCTACACTTCCTTTCACAGTCGTTCCGATTTTCTCACCGAGGACCACTCGTTTAATATTGCCTTGCTCCGTAATCGCAAACACGATGAGCGGGATGTCATTGTCCATGCATAGCGATGATGCCGTAGAATCCATAACGCCCAGGTTTTTACTTAGCACTTCCATATAAGTAAGCATTTCATACTTTTCCGCACTCGGGTCAACAAACGGATCCGCTGAATATACGCCATCCACTTTATTTTTAGCCATCAAGATCACTTCGGCTTCAATTTCAGCGGCACGCAGTGCTGCAGTCGTATCCGTAGAGAAGAATGGGTTGCCTGTTCCGGCGGCAAAAATAACGACCCGCCCTTTCTCCAGATGCCGGATCGCACGGCGCCGTATGTATGGCTCGGCGATTTGCTGCATAGCGATCGAGGTCTGAACCCGCGTAGGCACATCGATTTGTTCCAGCGCATCCTGCAAAGCGAGCGAGTTCATGACGGTAGCCAGCATCCCCATATAGTCCGCCGTAGCACGGTCAATGCCCTTCGCACTGCCCGCAATACCGCGCCATATGTTGCCGCCGCCGCACACGATAGCGACCTGCACACCCAGCTCAACCACTTCTTTCACCTGCTCGGCAATCGACGAGATGGTCTCCGCATCGATCCCATACCCGTTTTGACCGGCTAGTGATTCCCCACTTACCTTCAAGACAACACGTTTAAAAACTGGCTGCTCCAATTGTATACCCTCCACTTTAGATGAACCCTCTTAGAGGTTGCCCAAGAAGTACGGCATACTGAAGGCCGCGCTTCCTGAGCTCACACAATTAAGGGCGTTTGGTTAAAAAAGAAGGAACACGCCGTGTTCCATCTCTCTATAACATTCAATTCAATAATCGTTCTTAGCCATTAACTTGTGACATAACTTCTTCTACGAAGTTATCCACTTTTTTCTCCAGACCTTCGCCCAGCTCGTAACGAACGAAACGACGGATCGAGATGTTCTCACCGATTGTAGCGATTTTCTCGTTAAGCAGCTCAGCGATCGTTTTGTCTGGATCTTTAACGAAGGATTGCTCCATCAAGCAATATTCTTCGTAGTATTTGGAAATACGTCCTTCAACCATTTTCTCAACGATTTTCTCTGGCTTGCCTTCGTTGAGCGCTTGAGCTTTCAGGATTTCCTTCTCTTTTTCGATTTCTTCTTGAGGAACCTCTTCGCGACGAACGTAGCGAGGGCTTGACGCAGCGATATGAATTGCAATGTCACGTACGAATTCTTTAAACTGATCCGTCAAAGCAACGAAGTCAGTCTCGCAGTTAACTTCTACAAGAACGCCGATTTTACCGCCAGCGTGGATATAGGATTCTACAATACCTTCAGTAGCAATACGTCCAGCTTTTTTCGCGGATGCAGCCAATCCCTTCTCACGAAGAAATTCAATTGCCTTTTCGATATCACCGTTCACTTCTTCAAGCGCTTTTTTACAATCGAGCATACCTGCACCCGTTTTTTCGCGTAGTTCTTTTACCGCTTTTGCATCAACAGCCATTTTAAATTCCCTCCATATCGTTTATAGGACGTAATCTGTGAAATTAACCAAAGATTTATCCTTTAAAAAAAGGGTAGTGAGAGGTTTGACACCTACCAACCACCCTTTTCATTTAATTCATTCTTTATATGAGAAGCCCAGCTATTAAGCCGTCGTTTGCTCCCCTTGGTTAGCTTCGATTACAGCGTCTGCCATTTTGCCAGTCAACAATTTAACCGCGCGAATCGCGTCATCGTTACCTGGAATGACATAGTCGATTTCATCCGGATCGCAGTTCGTATCAACGATACCTACGATTGGGATACCCAATTTGCGAGCTTCTGCAACAGCGATGCGCTCTTTACGAGGATCGATGATGAACAGTGCGCTCGGGAGACCCTTCATGTTCTTGATTCCGCCCAGGAATTTCTCCAGACGATCTTTCTCCTTGCGAAGAATGATAACTTCTTTCTTTGGAAGCACTTCAAAAGTGCCGTCCTCTTCCCAGTTCTCCAATTGCTTCAAACGGTCGATCCGTTTTTGAATCGTTTGGAAGTTGGTCAGAGTTCCTCCAAGCCAGCGTTGGTTAATGTAGAATTGACCAGCGCGCTCAGCTTCTTCTTTCACGGAATCTTGAGCTTGCTTCTTGGTACCTACGAACAAAATTGTACCATTGTCTTCGGCAATACTCTTTACGAAGTTGTAAGCTTCTTCAACTTTCTTGACCGTTTTTTGCAGGTCGATAATGTAAATCCCGTTTCTTTCAGTGAAGATATAACGATCCATTTTCGGGTTCCAGCGACGTGTCTGGTGTCCGAAGTGTACACCTGCTTCAAGCAGTTGCTTCATGGAAATGACTGCCATCTCCACGCACCTCCTAAGTTTTGGTTTTGTTTGATGCTTCCTCCGCGGGTTTCATCCCTCACCAAGACTTCTCACATTTGTGAAAAGCACCCTTGGCAAAATCAACCCCCGTGCGTTATAACACCGTCAATTAATATACCATAAGTGGCAAATGGATGCAACCGAAGTTCATCCCTTTGCCACGAATCAACACTTTCTGTCTAGACAAGGAAAACCATCTTACTTCCCGGATGGTTTGGCGGTAATCTTCGTAATGATCGAACTGTACTTTTCCCCCATTTGAAAGGAATACGTCCCCGTCCTGATTTTTGTGTTAATACCGCGCTTTGATGCTTCCTTAATAAATGCTTCACTGCTTGAGATGACCCCCGCCTGCTTGAGACCATCGGCGACTGCGGTCAAGCTGTCGCCATAGGCGATTTTATACTTAACCGTTACAGGCTCAGGTTCATTAATCACGGTTGATTCAGCTGTTTTAGGCACCGTAGTTGCGGGCTGCTCCGGGGCGGTCGGAGCAGGAGCTTCTGACTTGCTTGTTGAAGGCAGATCAGAAGCTTTGCCGCTGTCCGATTGCGGCTCCTTCGGTACCGCAGGCGACTCAGGTGCTTCAGGCTGAACCGGCTGGGCAGGCTCGTCAGACGCTGACGCATCTTCTGCCTTCTCCTCCATCTTAGCCTTCCATTCCGCTTCTGTAAGCAGCTGCTCATCCTCACCTACGACTTTTAAATTAAGCTTCTCTGCAGCTTGCTGAACCTGCTCCACCGTAACGGGTTTATTCTGCTGTCCTTGTCCGATGTTCATAATTTGTAATAAAAACGCACCGATAATGAGGCCTATACCGAGCCCTAACATGAAGTAGCGATTTTTAAACATTACGCATCCTCCCTGTTAGCCAATTGCAAAATAAGCTGAACCTCGCCGCGCTGAATACCGACGGCCTTGGCGATCATATCAATGGACTTTCCTTTAGCGTACAAATCAAACAGCTCAGGATACCTGCTTCGTAATGAGTCCGTTGCTTCGGATTCCTCCGGTTCATTCGCAGCCGTCACTTCAAGGGACTCTGGCGCTCGCAAGCCTTCAGCTGCTCCTGAATGAGCTGACGAAGTGCCAGTATCGCCTAGATGGGATACGGTCAGTTGAGGGAGTGATTCGCCTAGCGATAGAGACGATACAGTCACCGGAGTCGATGGACTCGATAGGCTGGACAAAGTCGCGGAAGCCGCTGAAGTCACCAGAGCGCCAAAACGGGACTCCAGCTGACGATTCAACTGCTCGACCTCAAGAAGACGTTGACGCAGCTCTGCAATCGATTCCTGCTGCGACATTTGCCTGGAGGTCAGCTCTTGCTTCATCCCCGCGACCAAATCGACCAGTTCCGCATTCTCTTTCTCAATGTCTGCCATATACTGTTCAAGTATGACTTCCATATCACCGGCGGCCTCATTCATTGCTCCGCTGGAGGATTTCCGTCCTGGTAAAATGAAAGCATAGAGTATGGAGGCAGCCCCCAATATTACAATATAAAACCATGGTTCTCCAATCGACAATGTTATCCTCACCTTTTGCTGTTTGTAATCATTTATGGGTCTTGTAGCTAAAGTGACAGGTCGATGTGCCGCCCTTTAAAAGGATGCTCTGCCGCCTGCTCCTTCTCTCGTTCTTCCTGCTTCTCTTCGGCTTCAGCTTGTCCCTTCTCCTGATCCGCAGCGGTGTTTCCTTCCCTCTTAACAGCCTTATTATGAGCACTTTGCTCCATGCCTTGGCTTTTCTTACGCTCAAGCTCGCTCGCCTTTATGTTTTGTCCTGCAAGTATGGTCTGGTCATTAAGCGGTCTTTGCTGCTGATCCTGCTGAATCCGTCCCGCTTCACTAGTACGAGGAACCGCGATTTGCATTTCTACGGATTTCATATTCATGAAAATCACCTCATGACAATATCGGATAATAGCATGTCTTTAAGTGATGTTCTAGACGTAAGCCGACATGGAAATGTCTCCTTCTGTATAGTAGAAAGACATTCTAGAGATAGGCTCTTTGATATATTTCGTGTATCTGCCGATGACGATTTTAGAGCCGCCGTAGATCATTTTTAGAACATCTACCCGCGCGCTGCCCGTTTCCTCCAAAGCCTTCTCAATATGCAGCATGCGCTCTTTAATTTCGTCGAGCTCCTGTAGGTTTGATTTCTTGGTTAGGTTAAGCTTGGACCGCATCGCCACTTTATCCGGTGTAAGCTTGCCCATGGAAGCTAATTGATCCAAGAGGGTAAGCGCTTTCTCCGTCTTGTCAAGATTCGCCATTTGATCCTTGAGGTGCTGACGCAATTCCAGCAGCTCATTACGCAGCTCCGGAAGAACACCAACCTCGATCGATGTGGCCGTAGACATCGGATTGCCGATGATTCTAGCCGTAACCCGTTCGCCGGCCTGGATGTTGCCCCCGACAATAAGGCCTTTGGAGCCGCTGCAAACGACGTCCCTGCCAGCACGCACATTGGAGTGCATAATGCTCTGTGTGACGATAACGTCCTCGCCGGCCGTGACATTGCCGTCCTGAATGAAGGAGCTTTTTACTTGTTGTCCTGCTTTAATGAGCCCTTTATTGTATCCGATAATACCGCCGGAAATTTCGATAGAGCCTTCAGCGATCAACTCTGCACCTTCAACTCCGCCAATGACGCGAATATCCCCGGAAGCACAGACTCGAAAACCAGTCAGAACATTACCGCGGATGACAACAGTTCCCACAAAGTCAATATTGCCGATGCTGTAATCGACATCCCCATTGACCTCGTAAACTGGAAATACATTCAGCTTCCCTTTATCAGTTCGTGTTACAAGACCGTCGATAGCGGCATACATTGCGGTTTGCTCCGAATTTAGAACGACGTTTTTTCCTACTTTAAACCTAGCTGCCTTCCCCTCTTTGCACAGGATCGGCTCTCCAGTGACCGCCGTACCGGGACGACCCGGTACCGGAGGAATGAGTTCAGCGATAATTTGCCCTTTCCGAACGTTATTCAAGCGAGTGACGTCCTTGAAATCTACCGTACCGTCATCGCTTTCCGAAGGCCGACGATGCTGATCCTCATCATCCAGCGGCACGGCATAGCGGATGGAGCCGTCTTGGCCTTGAACCGGTTCGATCCCGATGGCAATCGGTGTTTTACTGAACAAGTATTCTTTTGCATTGAGCGCAAACCTGGCCACAATATCCTCTTGAATACCGTATTTCACACCTTCTCCCCGCAAAAAATGATGCAAGACATCCGGAGCACAGGAAAACTCCTCATCTTTTTTCAGAAATTGCAGGTAAGCTACCGTCTTATCATCATTCATCGTCACACTCAGAATTTGACCAAGATCATTCATGTATTCCATAAGTCGTTCCTCCTTCCATCAATTACTACTATAAGCCAATTGTACTCATTAATCCTCCAACATCAACAAATCTTTCTGCTTCTCCAAGCTACCGCGAAGTCTAAGAATGGCTTTGGAATGGAGTTGAGAAATACGTGACGGAGAAAGAGACATCACCTCCGCAATTTCGCTTAAGGATAGATCTTCATAGTATAGGAGGGAAACTACAGTTCGTTCTTTCTCTGTCAGCTTTTCAATTCCTTTGGCCAGAGAATCTTTAAGGAAAAATTCCCTTACTTTATAATCAGGATTTTTGGCCTTCTCATCAATTAACAGAGTTAACCGCGTCTCGGATTCTTCCTCTCGGATCGGATCCTCCAATGAACACAGCGTCATGACAGCAACCTCTTGCAGCATATTTTGAAATTCCCTTTCACTTACATTCAAATATTCGCTCATTTCTAAATCTGTCACGGAACGAAGATACTGCTGCTCCAGCTGCTGGTATCCCTCTTCGATTTTTTTGGCTTTCTCCCGAACGGATCGTGGTACCCAGTCCCCTTGCCTTAGACCGTCCAAAATAGCGCCTCTTACTCTCCAAGAGGCATAGGTCTCGAATTGCAAGCCTCTTTTATAATCAAATTTCTCGACAGCATCAATTAAGCCCATCACGCCATTGCTGGCTAAGTCATCTTTAGAGACATTTTTGGGAAGGCCTACAGCCAGACGTCCCGAAACATAATCGACAATGTGCAAATGCTTCTCAATAAGCTGTTTCTTGGCCTCAATATCTCCGTGTTCTTTCCATTGCTCCCACACATCGGCGTAGTTCAAAGTGGATGTCTTCCGCTCGTCCAATTGCCTTCACCCTCCTTAGTTTTCTGTCAGGTGACGAACAACTTTAGCCAGCTCTTCAGGATCTTTGTCGTCAGGCGTCTTAACCAATCTTGGTGGGTTTAACGGTGTAAAATCGTCATTACCTGTCTGACTTCCCGGTGGCTGCTTTAGCAATTCGTTCAATTCATCCGTTTCGTCCGGTGTCGTCAAATCAAGCTGTCCACCCTTACCCTCGTCATCATGAGGCGCGATCAGATCCTCGTTCGTTGGCACAGGAGACATCTCTTTCATTAAACCGATCATCCAATTAGCCGCATAAGCCAGAACAAACCAGGCTACAAAGGCGATGAGCCCCCGAATGAGGCTTGTCATAAACAAGTTGCTGCTAGATGAAAGTGCAAAAGTAATCAAAAATCCAAAGAGTCCAAACAACGTGTAATATTTCATTTTTCCTGCCATGGCTACAATTCCTTTACACCCTTTTGTACGCTACGTATAAATAATATACCCGTCTCGCAGTCAAGTTCGATAGTTCTCCCGTAATTTCCTCCCGTATCTTCAGCTAACAGCGGGATGCCCAGCTCCGATAGCTTATCTTTACAGGATTCCACATTTCTCGGGCCAATTCGCAGCGAATCTCCAGTTCCCGCGAAGGAGAACATTTGCGATCCGCCAGCCATTTTGGCTACAATCCGTCTTTGATCCGCTCCGATGGTCAACAACTGCTCTAGCAAAGCTGGGACAGCAGTATCCGCATACTTCGCAATATTTAATGCACCTTCACGGGCAATTGAGGATGCTGGAAGCATGACATGCGCGAGACCAGCCACTCTAACGACGGGATCATACAAAGTCAGTCCTACACAAGAGCCAAGTCCAGTCGTCCGAATCAGTCCTGATTGCTGGATAGTATTGAGATCCGCCATGCCGACTTTTACGATTCGCTGCTCCTCAATCATCATTCATCGGTACTCCTAAGGCAGTAAATATTTTGTCGAAAGATTCGGGATCCGGGATGAGGAAAAATTGTCCCTCCACTTCTTGCTGGCCTTCGATGAAAGTCGTATCAATCAGCAAGGCAGAGTCGCCCATCTCGCCAAATTGCAAAAATCCATATCCAAGTATCGCTCCCGCCATATCCATCGCAAGCGCAGGTACGGTCGGCGTCATAGTGAGCGAGGTGAAATCGGCCAGCGAGGACAGATATGACCCAGCTAATATATTGCCGATTTCCGATAGAGCAGACCATTCCATCTCTGAAAACTCTTCCTCGCTCTCAATATGGATTCCAGCAAGACGGTGAAGCAGCTTCTTGGCTCCTTCCGGACTAAGGATAAAAAATAAATTCCCTGGGGCCTCCCCTTCAACTCTCAAAAAAACGGCCAAAACAACGCTCTCCGCTCCTCCAACCTTATCAGCAACCGCCTCGAAGGGCAGCATTTGAACCTTTGGCACGGCCATATCTATCGGTTTATCAAGAAGCCTGGATAACGCGGTGGCGGCATTGCCCGCACCGATGTTCCCGACTTCTTTTAACACATCCATTTTAAAGTCTTCAAAGCCTTTAAATAGATCCACCTTTTAACCCTCTAAACTTTCCAGTTGAATGATTTCGGAACGGTTCAGCACCTCAGACAAGTTCAGCATGACCAGAAGACGCTCTTCAGAAATTCGAGCCACGCCATGAAGATATTTCGCTTTAATTCCGCCAACGACATCCGGCGGAGAGTCGATTACATCGCTGTTCAGATCCATAACGTCGTTGGCTGAATCCACAATAAATCCTACTTCCATTTCGTTGGCTGCCACGATAATGATCCGGGTCTGATCGGTATATTCTGATTCCGGAAGTCCGAAGCGACCGCGCAAATCGATAACAGGAATGACCACGCCGCGCAAGTTTATGACCCCTTTAACGAAGGCGTATGTCTTTGGCACGCGGGTAATCGGCATCATGCGCTCAATCGTCTGAACCTTGTCTACCTCTATGCCGTATTCTTCCTCACCCAGTTTAAATACGATGACTTTCATTTCCTCTCCCATGGAAACATCCTCCTTAATGGTAGTGACAAAGCCTTGTCTGCCTTGCCTGCCGTGTGTAAATGCTCTACTTAATGAATGCGTTAGGATCTATAATAAGTGCTACTTGTCCATCACCCAGAATCGTCGCTCCGGCAACGCCTTGAACAGGAGGCAAATATTTACCCAAATTTTTAATGACGATTTCACTTTGGCCAATAAAATCTTCTACCGTCAGGGCTGCCAAACGATCGCCCTTGCGAATGACGACAATTTCCGTTTCTTCTTCAGCATCCTCATCAAAGTCGGCAACCTCGAACAGATTGGCTAAGGATAGCAGTGGGATATGCGCATCGCGATAAGGCACCATCGTATAGCCATGTACGTTGCGAATCTGCTTCCGTTGGATAATTCCCGTTTCAACAATAGATGAGAGAGGGATTGCGTATTTCTCAGAGCCGACCTTGATCAGCATCGCGGAAATAATAGAAAGGGTCAATGGAAGCTGTACCGAGAACTTCGTTCCTTTACCCAGGGTTGAGGTTACGGACACGACGCCGCTAAGCGATTCGATTTTGGAGCGAACGACATCAAGGCCGACCCCTCTTCCGGAAATGTCTGAGATGACATCAGCCGTACTGAAGCCTGCAGCGAACAGCAGCATATACACCTGCTCATCCGTCATTCCGGCGGCATCGCTCTGCGTGACGATCCCGTTCTTCAGCGCTTTGCTGAGGATTTTGTCGCGGTCGATTCCGCCGCCGTCATCCTCGATTTCAATGAATACATGGTTACCGCTGTGGAAGGCACGAAGCTGTACGGTTCCTGTCTCCGGTTTGCCTGCTGCAATACGTTTAGCAGTCGGCTCTACTCCATGATCCACCGCGTTTCTAAGCAAATGTACGAGCGGATCTCCTATCTCGTCGATAACGGTGCGATCCAGCTCGGTTTCTGCACCAAGGATAACAAGACCGATTTTCTTGTCCAACGACTTGGCCACATCCCGAACCATCCGCGGGAAACGGCTGAACACAGTATCGATCGGAACCATGCGCAGCTTAAGGACGATATTCTGCAGGTCACTGCCCACGCGGCTCATATGCTCTACCGTCTCGGTCAAGTCGGAGCGCTTGATTTCATAGGCAAGCTGTTCCAGTCTTGAGCGGTCGATCAGCAATTCGCTGAGCAAATTCATGAGCACATCCAGCCGTTCGATATCCACACGAATCGTTCTGGACGGTGCAGCACCTCCATTAGCACGAGCGCCTCCCTTTGTTTCCGAAGCTGCGGTCTTGGAAGCCGCTGGCTCAGCAGCAGGCTTATCCTCCGCTGAAGACGGCACGGCAGCTGCCGGCGCTTCTGCGGTAGCAGCAGCTGCTTCCTGCACTCCAGAGGAGAGCTGGCTTAACGTCTCATGATCGAGCGTCATGACTTGAGCAGATTCGATTTCGGAAAGATTCACGATCATGCTCTGCAGTTCTGAAGCTTCCTTCTGCGTTATGTAATACAGCGAGAAGCTGCGATCAAATTTCTCTTGCTCGATCTCTTGTACAGAAGGGTGAGATTTCACGATTTCACCATATCGCTCAAGCAGATCAAATACGAGATAAGCACGCGCCGCTTTTAATTGACAGTCTTCGCGGATAGCAACCTCAATGTACAGTACCTTGTGGCCTTCGGAGATCGACTGCTCCAGAACGGAGTACTGGAATTCGTCCAGCTGGATGCCTGTGTTGGGAGCTGCCGAAGCACCCGTTGCCTGCGCAGATGCGTTGTTATCCGTACCTCCAGGAGCCTCACCGCGAACGATCGCTTGAAGTGAAGCTACAATAGATTGAACGTCAGCTTTGCCATCGCCGCCTTGCGTAATATCCTGAACCATCATTTGCAAGGCATCGAGACTTTTAAACAGCGTATCAAAAATATGATCCTGCATTTTCAACTTTTCATTGCGTACCAGATCAAGAACATTCTCCATTTGATGCGTCAGCGAGGATAGATCCTCGAACCCCATCGTCGCAGCCATCCCTTTCAGGGTATGTGCCGAGCGGAAAATGATTTGCACAATACCGATGTCGTCTGGAGCTTTTTCTAGTTCTAGCATATTCTCGTTTAATGATTGCAAATGATCGTTGGACTCATCGATAAACATGGATAAATACTGATTCATGTCCATGGTGAGGCACCTCCTCTAAGAGATTCCTTATTTCACTACTTGTACAAGCTTAGGACCTATTTCTTGTAACGGTAAAACATGGCTTACACAATGGAGTTCAATGGCCGAGCGCGGCATTCCGTAAACGACACAAGTCTCCTCGCTCTCGGCAATGGTAGAGGCTGCGCCGGCTTCGTACAGCTTCTTCATGGCTTTTGCGCCATCGCTGCCCATACCTGTTAATAGCACTAAATGCCTCTTCAGGGTTTTAAACGGCAGGAGCGATTCGTATAGCACCTCGACCGATGGTCGATGACCATTGCGCGGTTCTTGGCTGCTCAGGGTAAGCTTGTAGCCATCTAAGCCGGAAACTACATTCATATGAAATCCGCCAGGCGCGATATAAGCGGTACCCGGCAGCAGCTTCATTCCTTCTTCTGCCTCAACGACATGCAATGCGCTTAAGCTATTCAAACGCTGTGCTAGCGATTTGGTAAAGTTGGGCGGCATGTGCTGCACGATAACGATAGGCGCCGGAAAGTTTCGAGGTATTTTCTCCAGCACAGCCTTTAATGCCTTTGGTCCGCCGGTTGACGTACCGATGGCGACAATATCCGTAAAATCAGTTTTTGCGGGATCATTGCCGGGCCTTCCCTCGTTCATTTTCCCCTGCTGTTGTTGGGCCGCTGCATGAGTGCCTAGCTCATCTATTGACGGCTTATTTGATGCAGCTGCGCTTTTCTTCTGGCTTGGAAGCTTTATGGCTCCTTTATCCTGCTGAATGGAGCTGCTTCTTCGTTGATCCGCCCCACCGGTTTTTGCCCGTTCGATCTTTGGCGTTGCGCTTGGCGGCTCCATATTTGCAAAATCAATACTTTTTCGATTTAAAGAATCCTGCTTGGCACGTCCCAATTTAGCAGCCTGATCCCGGGTTGGCGCGACCTCCCCTTGATTCGTTCCTTGACTGGCTGTTCTGCGTTCCTGCTTAGGCTTGCTTGGCGTTTTCCTTAAATCGGTTCCCGCCAACTTCGATTGATCATTTGTAACGGGCCGCGCAGGCTGCTCAACTTTGTTTTGCAATGCGGATTCTCTTGCGGCTTTACGTTCTTTCATCAGCATGGCTGTGCGGATCTGTTCGTGGAGCTCCCGTCTCACCTGCACAATATCATGCGTACTTGTGGATGCAGATGGCTTACGAATGAAATCGAAGGCTCCCAGTTCCAAAGCCATGATCGTTTCCCGCATGCCCTGCTCGTTAATGCCCGAGAGCATAATAACGGGAAGCGGCTGACGCTCCATAATGATTCTAAGGGCATCCAGTCCGTTCATCTCCGGCATTTCCACATCCATCGTGACCAGATCCGGCGATAATAATGCTATTTGTTCAATGGCCTCGCGTCCATTCCGAGCAGTGCCGATCACCTGAAAAGCAGGATCCTGCTCAATTAAATCCGACACGATTTTCCTCATAAAAGCCGAATCATCAACCACCATAATCCGGTAAGGCATCGTCCCACCCCTGTTCCTTAATACAGAATCATTTTGTGCGTTTGAGCCATCTGTGCATAAATCCTTTGATTCCTGTCAAGGTATCCTTCTGCCCCATCTGTGGAACTTCTAAATATTTCATAGCCAAACGTTGAATGTCACGTGCAGCTGCACAGCTAGGAAATGCGGTTGAAAATGGGATTTGTTTCTTGACCGCTTGCATGACATGAGGGTCATCATGGATATGTCCAAGCATCGGGATCTCCATATCGAGAAAGCGTTTAGCTACCAGGGACAGCTTGTCGGTAACCTGCTGTGCCTCATGCTGACTCGCGACCCGGTTAATGACGAGTCGAAACGGTACCTCCTGCTCCATGCCGTGAACGACTTTGATTAAAGCGTAAGCGTCTGTGATGGATGTCGGTTCTGGCGTTGTTACGACGATGCATTCATCGGCCGCGGTAATAAATTTGACGGTTTCTTTGGACAGGCCTGCACCCGTATCGAAAATGATATAATCCATTTTTTCAGAAATCTCTTCAATTTGAGATGTAAAGTAGTTCAAATCGGATTCCGATAAAGTAAACAAGTCCGCCATTCCCGAGCCGCCTGCAATGAAAGGCAAACCGTTTGATCCAAGCTCGATGATCTCTTCCAGATTTCTCTCGCCCTTTAGTAAATGATATAAGCTGTATCTGGCTCGAACGCCCATAAGCACATCGATATTCGCCATACCGATATCCGCATCAAAGATAAGCACCTTGCGGCCAAGCGTTTTAAGAGCAAGAGCAAAATTCAATGTGAAGTTGGATTTTCCAACCCCGCCCTTGCCGCTGCTTACAGTCAAAATTCGGGCTGAATGGGGTCTGGAAGCCAGCCTATCGGCCGAGCCATCCAGCTTAGATACAAGACGTCTAAGAGATTGAGCCTGGTCGTTCATGTTCGTTTTGCTCCAAGAAGCATATCTGTAAACAGATCATTATGCGCAGGCAGCAAATCATCGGGTACATTTTGACCGTTTGTTACATACGAGACCTGCATGGGGTACTCATGCAGCAAATTGTAAATGGGACCTACGCTTTGCGTTTCATCTAGCTTCGTAAATATCACCTTCTGGATGCCATATTTGCTAAAATGCTCGGTAATTTTCTTCATATCCTGACTTTTGGAGGTCAGGCTAAGCACCAAATAGGTTTCGCTTTGCTCGGTTGGGCTTAAGAGGCTGTGCAGTTCTGCTACATACAGCTCGTTTAGGTAGTTCCTTCCCGCCGTATCCATCAAGACCAAATCGCAATGCTGCAGTCGCTGCATAGCTCTTTGCACATCGCCGGGCGACTGGACAACCTCCAGTGGAACGTTAAGGATTGAAGCGTATGTGCGCAGCTGCTCGATCGCTGAAATCCGGTACGTATCCGCCGTGATAAACCCGACTTTTTTGCGAACTCGGAAAATTTGATCCGCTGCCAGCTTGGCGATGGTCGTTGTCTTCCCGACTCCCGTTGGGCCGACGATATACACCACTTTCGTTCCATCCTGAATACCTTCTCCGATGCGATCCTCCATGAAGGACTCCGCCCTTGATCTTACCGAGGATGTCAGCTCCTCATCGCTCATCGTCTTTTCGCCGTTCTCCCACGCTTTATAAGTATCGTCAATCCATAAATCAACAAGTTCGGCGTTTACCTCTTGCTCTTGGAGCCGTTCTTTCATTGCATTCAGGGGCTCGGGCAGCTCCGGCAGGCCCTCTTGAAAGCGAGCCAGCTTCGACATCAGCATTTTCATCTGTTCGATTTCTATGAACAGCCGATCTTCTCTAGCTGTACTGGATTGGGTTGCCTGGGCATTTACCTGTCCAGACTCGCTTCTTGCATCGGCAGGAGCTGCGTTTGTATTTTGCGACAACAAACGCTTGCGCTCATCTTCTGTAAGAGGAGCTTCTTCTGTAGCGGCTGCAAGTACAGCCGCTGATAATCGATTATTCCTTAGGTCAACCGTTTCCTCTTCCTCCCTTGTATCAGAAGGTTGCGAACTGCCTGCAGCCTGTGCCATCATCACCGCGGACTTGCGATAGGCCTGCGGTACGGCCTGGGGTGCAATAGACGGAAAAGAAGGAGCGGAAATATCGGGCCGAGAAGGCTGCTTCACTTTTGGCACAGTTGATTCCTTACTCTCTGATGCGGCAATAACCTCGATCTTTCTTTGCTGGAACATTCCGAGAAATCCGCCGATCTTCAGCTCCTTTGTGCTTAATATAACGGCATCCTTCCCAAGTTCATCGCGAATTTTCTGCATCGCATCAGGCATTGTGTCGACGATATACCTTTTTACTCTCATAAGTTCACCACTCCGACACTCTGAATTTCCACATTCGGCTCAAGCTCACTGTAAGACAGTACGGGTATGTCCTGCATCGTCCGCTCGATCACCTGCCGCAAGTACATACGAATCGTCGGCGATGTCAGGACAATCGGCTGCTGCCCGGATTGAACTAGCCGGTTGATTTGCTCCGTCAGTTTCTGGTAGACCGTTTGAGTAGAGGCTGGATCAAGAGCCAAATAACTGCCCTGTTCGGTCTGCTGCACACTCTCGGCGATTTTTTTCTCGAGTGTAGGGCCTACTGTGATCACTCTCATCGTCTCGCCTTGCTGCGTATATTGCTGGGTAATTTGTCTCGATAACGCCTGCCGTACATACTCGGTCAATACGTCAGGATCCTTCGTGTAGGTACCGTAGTCGGCCAGCGTTTCAAAAATCGTTACCATATCGCGAATGGATATTTTCTCTCGCAGCAGTTTGGCCAACACTTTCTGCACATCTCCAATGGAGAGCACGGACGGAATAAGCTCATCGACAAGAACCGCGTAATTATCTCGAAGATTATCGACAAGCGTCTTCGTCTCTTGTCTGCCAAGAAGTTCATGTGCATGCTTCTTGATCATTTCTGTCAAATGAGTAGCAACAACCGACGGCGGATCTACGACGGTATAGCCCGATAACTCAGCCCGGTCTTTGGTTGATTCATCAATCCAAAGGGCTGGTAATCCAAAGGCCGGTTCCTGGGTCTCTATACCTGATATCGAATCATCATCCATCCCAGGACTCATAGCCAAATAGTGATTAAGTAATAATTCACCACTGCCAACGACATTTCCTTTAATTTTGATCACATATTCATTCGGTTTTAGTTGAATATTGTCGCGGATGCGAATAACGGGCACTACCAATCCCATTTCCAGGGCACATTGTCTCCGAATCATGATGATTCTATCTAGTAAATCTCCGCCTTGTCCGGTATCCGCAAGCGGAATCAGACCATATCCAAATTCGAATTCTATCGGATCGACCTGCAGCAGATTAATAACACTTTCCGGACTGCGCACCTCTTCGATTTGCTGCTCCTCCTCTTCCTGCTCCTGTTCGATTTGACGGCGATCCAGATTTTTCTGCATCCTGTAGGCCGCAAAGCTTAGCATTGCAGCAAAAGGCAACGTCGTAATTGGTCCGATAGGGGTGAATAGTCCTAATAGGGCTATGGTTCCAGCAACAATATATACCAGCTTCGGATAAGAGAATAGCTGGCCTGTAATATCCTCGGCCAAATTCCCTTCCGACGAAGCCCGGGTAACGATAAGACCCGCTGCCGTCGAAATCAAAAGGGCTGGAATCTGGCTGACAAGCCCATCCCCGATCGTAAGCAATGAATAAGTAGAAAGCGCCTCTCCGAATGGCATCCCATGAATCGACATCCCGATGATGAAGCCGCCGATTAAGTTGATGAGGAGAATAATAATACTGGCAATGGCATCACCTTTGACGAACTTGCTCGCCCCGTCCATAGCTCCGTAGAAATCCGACTCTCTCTCGATCTTGCGTCTGCGATCCCTGGCCTGCTGTTCGTTAATCAAACCGGCATTCAAATCAGCATCGATACTCATTTGCTTGCCCGGCATCGCATCCAAGGTGAAGCGTGCCGCCACTTCCGCTACGCGCTCTGAACCCTTCGTAATAACGATAAATTGAACGACAACGAGAATAAGGAATACGATGAATCCGACAACTGGCTGGCCCTGAGATACCCAAGTTCCAAATGTCGCAACGACGTCCCCTGCCTTCGCTTGTCCGAGAATCAGCTTCGTTGTTGATACGTTCAACGCTAGCCGGAACAAGGTGGTGATGAGGAGCATCGCCGGAAAGATGGAGAACTGCAATGCTTCCTTCGTATTCATTGCAACAAGCAGGATCATAAGCGCGATCGATATGTTGATAATGAGAAGAATATCCAGCAGCCAAGTCGGGATCGGAAGAATCATTAATAGAACGATGCCGATAATACCTACAAGTACAAATAAATCTTTAGCCTTCTTCATGGCTCCGCCTCCGATCCCGTCCATTATTTACTCTTACCTTTTATTCTATATACGTAAGCCAGCACCTCGGCTACGGCTTGAAACAAATCTGCAGGAATCGAATCCCCGATTTCCGCTCTTTGGAACAATGCACGCGCCAGCGGCTTGTTTTCCATAATAATAACGCCGTGTTCCTTAGCGATTTCTCGAATACGGAGAGCGACGTAATCCTGACCCTTGGCAACAACTTGTGGTGCATCCATCTCCGAGCCCTCGTATTTCAGGGCAACGGCAAAGTGGGTCGGGTTCGTAATGATAACATCCGCTTTAGGAACTTCCTGCATCATACGCTGCAGCGCCATGCGGCGCTGTCTTTCACGTATTTTTCCTTTTATCAGCGGATCGCCTTCCATTTTCTTGTACTCGTCCTTGATGTCCTGCTTGGACATTCTCAGGTTTTTCTCGTGATCATACTTCTGATACATATAATCAAGAACTGAGAGTACAAATAAAGCGGCGCCAATCTTTAATCCTAAGTTCATCGTCAGCTTCGAAGTGAAGTAAAATGCATCATCAATCGTAACATGGCCTAAGGAGGCTATGTTGCCCCGTTCTCCCCAAATCGTCGAGTAGACCAAGTAGCCGATGATCGTTAATTTGAGAAGGGATTTCAAAAATTCAACTAACGAACGCATGGAGAAAATTCTTTTGAATCCCTGAATCGGATCCAGTTTTTTCAATTGCATCTTTAACGGTTCTCCCGTCAGGAGAAATCCGACCTGCGCGTAGTTCGCTACAGCAGCCATAACGACTATAACGAGAAATAAAGGAGCCAGTAACAGCAAAATTTGAACAGCAAAATCTCCAAACATCGTCATCACATTTTCTTGCGTAACGTCCATGTTCAACCGGTGAAAATACACGTCAGAAAACAGAGCAATCAGTCGTTCCTTCATATATCCCCCGAACATTAACAGACACAAAAACGCGGACAACAATACGACTGATCCTGATAAGTCCTGACTTTTAGCAACCTGGCCTTTTTTCCGGGCGTCCTGCCGTTTCTTGGGCGTGGCCTTCTCTGTTTTCTCACCGGCAAACAACTGCAGATCCAGCGCATACCGGAACGACATAACGATCCCCCTATCCTATTTCGGCCTTTCCCCGATCGTACCGAACAAATTGTGCAGCGATTTGAACAACACCTGAAACAGATTCTCAAACGCGTAAATGAAGCTGGGAATTAGCAGAAGAAGCATAGCTAGTCCAACCAAAATTTTAAGCGGTATCCCGATCACAAAGACGTTGAATTGGGGAGCCGTCCGAGCCAAGAACCCAAGCGCGACATCGGTTATGAAGAGAGCAACAACCAGCGGTGCCGCCAATTGGAATGATAGTAAAAATGCTTGACTGAAGGTTCTGGCCAGAAATTCAGCAACGTTTCCATTGGATATTTTCTGGAACAATTCATTGGACAAGGGCATCCAGTTATAGCTGCGAATGACCGCATCCAATAAGTAGTGGTGACCATTCATCGACAAGAATAACAAGGTAGCAATAATATACTTGAAATTACCGAGTATCGGGGCCGATGCACCGGTCATCGGGTCAATCACGTTAACGATACCAAAACCCATTTGAATATCGATAAAGGATCCCGCCATCTGAATGACCGTAAATAGTAGTTGAGCCACGTATCCCATCAACAAACCGATCAGCAGCTCGCGGATAATAAACAAAATATAGCTTAAATCCGTCGGAACAGCCTGATTGATCCCTTGAATCATGACAATTAAGAAAGCGATCACGGCCGACAAGCCGATTTTGAATGAATTAGGAACACCACGCGATGAAAAAATCGGCGCTACGACAAAAAAAGCTGTCATTCGACAAAAAATAAGCAAAAAAACCGAAATTCCTTGCAATAAAGTCTCCATAATCCCTTATGCCTAACCGATATAATTAGATAGATTGTTTAAGATGCCGTAGGTGAAATCCACCATGGTCGTCAAAATCCAGGGCCCAAACAACAGCAGGGCGAGTAAGACGGCGATAATTTTTGGAACAAAGGCAAGCGTCTGTTCCTGGATTTGAGTCGTCGCCTGGAATATACTCACTATTAGCCCGACTGCCAATCCAATGACTAGCATCGGCGCACTCACCTTCAGAACGGTATAAACCGCCTGTCCGGCCAACCCGACTATAAAATCCGTATTCATCCGTCTTCCCCCTATGTTTGATTTAAACCGAGTAGGCTTTTCGCCGGAATTCGGACGGTAGATTAGCCCGCATTCCGGCTAAGGACTAAAGCTTACTAGTAACGATTTTACGATTAGATACCAACCGTCGACTAATACGAATAGCAAGATTTTGAACGGAAGTGATATCATTACCGGCGGCAGCATCATCATCCCCATCGCCATCAGCACGCTGGCCACGACGATGTCAATAATGAGAAACGGGATAAATATCATAAAGCCCATTTGAAATGCCGTTTTGAGCTCACTAATCGCAAATGCAGGCACTAAGACGGAAATCGGCAAATCCTCGTAACTGGCAGGCTTCTCAGTTTTGGTATAACTCATAAATAACTGCAGATCCTTGGGACGGGTATGCGAGTACATAAATTTCTTCATGGGTACAGCTGCTTTGTCCAGAGCTTCTGTTTGCGTCAGTTCGCCTTTGATATAAGGCTGCAACGCTACTTCATTAATCGTTGACAATGTCGGGCTCATGACGAACAGGGTGAGAAACAGCGCCAATCCTACCAAAACCTGATTGGGAGGCATTTGCTGCGTCCCCAAGGAGTTCCTCACAAATCCCAGTACAATGACAATTCTCGTAAAGCTCGTCATCAAGACAAGGATCGCTGGTGCGATGCTTAGTACTGTAATGAGCAAAATCAGTGATAATGAACTCGTACCTGGCTGCCCATCGGAATTCCCGATTTGTATTCCGATATCCGGTATCGGATTCACTGGCGCGGCCGAAGCGGCCGACACCGTCAGCACACTCCATAACGCAAGCAATAATCCTACAATAAAGACCTTTTTCTTCATGAATTCCTCAACCGATCTGTAGATTGTTCTTCCTTGTCCTGAAGGAGTTCCTCCACTTGCTGTTTCCGTGTAGGCAACTTTCTTAGCTGCGATTGAAACACTTCATGGAACTTTGCCTCGTCTAATTCCTCCTCCTCTGGGGAGTTTTTGCGAAAACGAGAGACAAAGCTGCCTATGACGGAAGCCAGGCCCGGAAATTCCGCCCCTTCTTCCGCAAATGCCTGAAGCAATAATGCTACTTGTTCCGGATCACTTATTTTATCAACCAAGGAAATGTCCTCGCCTACTCCGACAAGGTAAACATTTCCCCCGACTTCAATCACCTGCAAGGATTTATTTGGTCCCAGACCGACGGCCCCCAGAGTACGGATCGATCGGCTTTGGGACAAATAACGGTTCCTTTTACCAAGGAAACGAATTAATAAAACGATTAAAATAATGATGATAACCAGCACGACGATAACCGTGATCAGGTTACTCCAAATATTAATATCGCTGCCAATCTGCTGGTAATCCGGCTGATTCGAGCTCATCACTGTAGTCCTACAAGCCTAGCGTCTTATTGATTGCTTCAATAACCCGGTCGGATTGAAACGGCTTAACGATGAAGTCCTTGGCACCGGCTTGAATCGCATCGATGACCATAGCCTGTTGACCCATAGCCGAGCACATAATGACCTTCGCATTTGGATCTAGTTGTTTAATTTCCTTGAGCGCGGCAATGCCGTCCATTTCAGGCATCGTGATGTCCATAGTAACGAGGTCTGGATGGAGCTCCTTGAATTTCTCCACAGCTTGTGCGCCGTCCTGTGCTTCTCCTACAACCTCGAATCCGTTTTTCGTCAAAATGTCGCGGATCATCATTCTCATAAAAGCAGCATCGTCTACGATTAGAATTCGGTTTGCCATTGATATAAAATCCTCCCTAAACTTCTACTATTGTAATTTTTGAATCCGGTCCCATTGGCTGACAATATCTGTCACGCGAACGCCAAAGTTCTCATCAATGACGACAACTTCTCCCTTGGCGATCAATTTGTTGTTCACTAGAATATCTACTGGCTCACCGGCAAGCTTGTCCAGTTCGATAATCGAGCCCTGGGACAATTCCAGGATATCCTTAATTTGCTTCTGGGTCCTTCCTAATTCTACGGTGACTTTAAGGGGAATGTCCATCAGTAAATTTAGATTATTCTCATCCGCTTGGCCGTAGGCAGGAGCCCCCAAATTCGCGAATTGCACCGGCTGAACATTTAAGTTTCGACCCGGCATTCCTCCATAGTGCTGCGGCTCAGTGTACGGCCGACCCTGTGGGGGCGGATAGTACCCTTGATCCTGCATTGGAGGCATCATCGGCGGCTGCTGGGCTGCTGGCATCGGCGGCTGTGCATACGCTGGCGTCTCGTCAAAGGCTGGAGGCATGGTCGCTGGTGCCGGGGCAGGCGCCGGCGCTGGAACTGAAGCCGCTGCGCTCTCCATAGAGGACGTCTCTGTAACTGCTCCGTTAATCAGGCTGTCCACCATCTCTTTCGAGAATTTTACCGTAAGAAGCTGCATGATCGTCGAATCAATCAAATCTCCGATAGTAAGTCTAAATGAAATTTTTATAAGTGTCTCATCGGGAGGCAGACTCCCTACCCCGGTTCCATTCGACATATTCAGAATATCGATTCCCGGCGGCGAAATATTTACGAACCGGTTAAATATCGTCGACATCGATGTCGCGGAGGAACCCATCATTTGATTCATCGCTTCTTGTACGGCACTAATATGAATGTCATTCAATTCTTCCTCTGCCGGATTACCTTCTCCGCCAAGCATAAGATCAGCGATGACTTGGGCATCTCTGGTCTTAATGATCAGCGAATTGATACCTTCAAATCCGTCCACATATTGTACATGGATTGCCACATGCGGTTTAGGGAACTCCGTTTCGAACTGGGTTCTTGTAATAATAGAAACCTTTGGGGTCGTAATATCTACTTTTTTGCTGAGCAAAGTAGATAACGCTGTAGCGGCACTCCCAAACGTAATGTTGCCGATTTCCCCCAAAGCATCTTGCTCCAGCGGTGTCAAGTAATCATCTACCGTTGGTTCAGACGGTGTATCGCTATTCGCCTGCTTTAACAGAGCGTCAATTTCCTCTTGGGATAAATAATCTTTACTCGTCAAGTTCCTCAACTCCTTCGCTGACAATTTCATCAATCTGAACGGCGACTCGGTCTTTGAGCGTACCCGGACTGCCGATATACTTCAATCTATTGCCGATTCTAATGGCGAGCCCATCATGAACAGGTTTGTTCAAGGAGATGACATCCCCAACGGATAATCCTAAGAACTCCTGAATAGTAATCTGCGACTCACCTAGCTCGGCAACGATCGGCAGTTTAGCTTTATTCACACGATTACGAAGGGCATCTACCTCTTCGGGAGCTCGTGATTTCTTCTGGGATACGAACCAGTGATGAACCGAGAGCTTCGGCATGATCGGCTCGATGACAACATGCGGAATACATAGGTTGATCATCCCCGTAGTATCACCGATTTTAGTACTCAGCGAGATCAGCGCAATCGTCTCATTGGGTGACACGATCTGCATAAACTGAGGATTCGTCTCCAAAGCTTCCATTCGCGGGCTAATGTCCATGACAGTTTTCCAAGCTTCCTGCAAACTTTCGAAAGCCCGACTAAAAATGCGTTCCATGATGATCGTCTCAATTTCGGTAAGAGATCCGATTTTCGACGGAGCCATCCCGATCCCGCCAAGCAGCCTGTCCAGCATGGCGAATGCGACGTTTGGGTGAACTTCGAGCACCATTCTTCCTTCCAATGGCTCTGCTTCAAAAATGTTAAGTATCGTCATTTTCGGTATTGATCGTATAAATTCGTCGTAGGGCAGCTGCTCAACTTGAACCACATTGATCTGAACAAATGTCCGAAGCTGCGCCGAGAAATAAGTCGTAAGATACCTTGCGAAATTCTCATGAATTCGAGTTAAGCTGCGGATATGATCTTTGGAAAATCTCACCGCTCTTTTGAAATCATAAGCCCGGATCTTCTTCTGCGTTTCTTCCTTTTTTAATTCCTCTGCATCCATTTCACCGGAAGACAACGCGGCGAGCAGAGCGTCGATTTCGTTTTGCGATAACACATCTACCAAACATCTCACCCCCTTCAAGGATTTAATCTATCGATATCGTCCTAGATTGTTGTCATAATAAATTCCGTAATATCGATTTGAATCAATTTCCCTTCCGGTAGCGATGTATTGATCAAATTCAACAATTTCGTGCTTAAGTTATCCTTACCCTTCGCACCGACCAAATCCTCTGGTTTCGTATCGGCAAGCGTCTTGATGATAAGCGGCTTGATTTTGAAATCTTTGATTTTGTCAAAAGATTCCTTCGATGTTTCCCGATCCAGTTGGAATGCGAAATTCATGACTACTACATAATTCGGATCCGACAAATTTGTTTTGATTCCATCGATTGCCGAGGTTACTTTCACTAGTTCATCCGCTGTTAAATGTGCAGGCTGGCCTACATTTTGTACGGCTTGGTTAATCCCGTTACCTGGGGCAGGTTTAGTAAATTGATTCACCAGCAGGAAAGCTGCCATTACGATTAGAGTAATTGCTAGCAGCATCGTAATGAGCCAAGGCGCCATTTTCTTCATGACTATTCCTCCGTTTGTTGCACTTTAATGGTTGCTGCATGGATTCCGATCTCACTGTAGTACTCATTCACCTTCGCGATGATGTCGGTTGCCTTCTCCAGCACGATCATACGCTTGCCCGTAACGAGGGTTACATATGTATCAGGAGTTTCTTCTACCGTCTCAATCATCATGGCATTCAGCCATGCCTGTGTTCCATTCAAACGCGTTACAGATATCATGCTAACCCTCCATTCGAACACGGGAATCCGTATTTGAAAAAATGAGGCGGAGGAAGGAGCATATCCTCCCCCGCTAATCAATCACTTAACGCTTCAGATTTACGACTTCCTGCAGCACTTCATCGGATGTGGTAATGATGCGGGAGTTAGCTTGGAATCCGCGTTGCGCTACGATCATTTCCGTAAATTCACCGGTAAGGTCGACGTTGGACATTTCGAGCTGACCCGAAATGATCGCGCCAGTTCCAGCCTCAGGGTCGTTACCTGTCGTCGGCTCCAGATCATCCATGCTGGCATTCGGAGTCAAGCGATACAGGTTGCCGCCAATTTTCTCCAAGCCTTCTGGGTTAACTACACGAGCAACCCCGATGGATTCGCCCGCAACAATTTCGCCGTCCTCCATCTTCTGCATGATCGTGCCATCTTGAGCAATCGTAAAGGCAACTACTCCTTCATCCAATGCCTCAAGCGGTGCTCCGTCTGCGCTGCAAACACGCAAGCCATCGGAGGTAACCAGTTGACGGGCCGCATCCAGATGGAAATCCCCTGCTCGGGTCAAGAATGGAACCTCCTGATCCTCGGAGAGGGTCACCATAAAGAAACCATCCCCATCAATCCGTAAATCAAGCGGATTATTCGTTGTCATTGCGCTCCCTGCTGTATGCAGAGTGTCAATGGAACCGATCGATACGCCAAGCCCGATTTGTTTGGCATTGATACCGCCAGCTCCATCATCTGTAGGAGCAGTGACACCGGAAATCGTCTGGCTCATAATATCCTTAAACATCACTCGTCCTGCTTTGAACCCTACAGTATTGACGTTCGCGATGTTGTTGCCGATAACGTCCAGCTTCGTTTGAAATCCGCGCATTCCAGATACGCCCGAATACATCGATCTTAACATTTACTCTATTCCTCCTTGGAAAGATGTTTGCTAAAGCCACTTCAGTCGATCCGTGACTTGTCGGCTCTCCGTTTCCGGGCCAGCCAATTAAGAGATAATAATGGCACTATCGATTTGTGTGAACACATTGTCTTTCATGCTGTTACCGTCCATCGCAGTGACTACCGTCCGATTATGCACATTCACGATAAGAGCCATATCCTTCATTAAAATGAGCGAATCCTTGGCTCCTTTGGCTGCAGCGTTATCGATAGCAGATTCAATCTGATGAAGCTGCTCAGGCCGCAATTGAATACCGCGTTGTTCAAGACGCTTCACGGCATGATTGCTGAAGTGAAGCAGCCGATTCTGCAGCATTTCTTCAAACGATGCATCCTGCGATTTAAGCACTCCCGAATTTTTAACCTGGTGTAATGCATTGGGCTGAATTCGTCCGGGATACAGGCTGCCTATGCGGATTGGATCATTCATGGCGTATCAGCTCCATTTGAAGAGCCGTTCTGGGTTTCAGACTGCTCCGAGCCAGATTCGGATGAGTTATCTGCAGGAGTACCTGGTGCCTCCGTACCGGGAGTCTCATTTCCCGTTTCTGGTGCTGGATCTGCCGGGTCTCCAGGTAATTCGGGATTCCCAGGTGACGTCTCCTCTGGTACATCTTCAATTTCCAGAATATCCGACAACTTAATCTCTTTGGCGCCCACTTTGGCATATTGAACATTATCACGGATAACAATTCCTTCAACGATACCGCTGCCTGTTGAGGTAACAGTTGACTCGCCCGTCTTAATATCGTATTCGCCGGTTTTTTCCGTTGAAATCCACGATACCCGTTTGCCAATCAGTCCCGATACCGTTCCTAAGGACTGGTTCATGACATCCAGCTGTTTGGAAATATTCATCAGCTGCTCCACGGACGTGAACGTAGCCATTTGAGCAATAAATTCTTTGTCCTGAAGCGGCTGCATTGGATCCTGATTTTGCAGCTGGGTGATCAATATTTTTAGAAACTGGTCTTTGCCCAGAGTTTGGTTGTCTTCTTTGCTCTTGGCGGTTGTAACATTCTGTGCTGAATATCCCGGCCAAGCTACAGTTGTAAAATTGGACACGGCCTTTCCTCCTTTCCGTTAAACTCTGGCGACAAAGGAGCTGCCATAGTTCTCTTCCCGAGCTCTTACCTCGGAAATCCATTCATTCCATTCGTCGTTCAAGTCACCCAAAGCCAGTACATCTTCTTCGCGCACTTCGCGCCGTTTGTTATTTTGCTGCTGGTTCGTGTCGCCGCTCTGCTGCCTTCCATCCTGGTACATATGTGAGGACAGGGAAGAATTCTGCGTCACCTCTAGCTTGCTGACTTGCAGGCCTTGGGCCTGGAGTGCTGATCTCAGCTGCGCCATTTGGCCTTCCAAGGATTCACGAGCAAAAGCGTGCTCCGTCACGAATTGAGCGATTAATTGGCCGTTTTGCATCGTAATTTTCACATCGACTTGACCTAGGTGCTCTGGATAAAGGGAAATTCTAGCTTGCGACATGCCTTGAAGCTTAACGATTTCAAACTTATTTACTAGAAACCCGCTTATTTCCTTGCCGAATTGCTCTACAGGCACTGCAGGCGCTGCAGCTGCTGCCGGCTTCAATGGAGAGGTTACCGTTTCACGCATCGCAAGTTGACCTGCTGTTACAATACTGCCGGTATGCAATCCATTGCTTGTATCATCTGCACCCTCAACTCCCGCTGTATAATCCGTGGCAATTACCGTGCTCACCAAAGGGGATGCTTGGATACTCTGGCCAGCATTTTTCGCCAAGGCCGCTTGAAATGCTGATGATTGAGTGTTCTGCTGCTGCGTTCCATTCCCAGTCGCCTGGTTAGATACCCCATTCATGATCGCCTGGATGCTTCTTTCCAGAGAAGAAATCCAATTATTATTCGCTGTATTTCCTCCGGAAGCCTGGTCAACCGCTTGGCTGCTGGTTTGTTGTTGCGCCCCAAGCACTAGCTGCAGCACTTCAAGCAGCTGCCGAGACTGCAGCGTTGAAGGTACCGACGTATTCTGCTGTTCAGTTGTCTGCATGAGCTGTACCAATGCATCTTGAATTGCAAAGCGCATCGTCTCCGGATGTCGAGCAAGAATTGGAATTTCAACAGCTTCTGTTCCTTCCCCCAAAGCAGCTTCGCTGCCTCGAGGCTGCGTGACCGTTTGAACTCCTTGCAGCCATGCTTGAAGGACGAGCAGCAAAGAAGGGTTATCCACCATCGCCTGATCAAGCTCGTTCAATTGCCCTAGCAAGTTTTCGATCATCGCATTCAGGTTTTCAAGCTCAGCATCGCTCATTTCCTGCTCGCCTGAGTTCGTTAACCCTAGCAATGCCAATGAAGGTAAAGATGTTCCTTCTTCAGCTGACGCTGTCCCTAACAGCATTGCCACTAAAGTCTGATCAAAAGTTTTGCCGTTCACTTGAGCTGCATCCGCTTTGCCGTTTGCCGTAACCAAAATTCCATTTGCAGCATTTCCTGCAGATAAATTAGATATGAGTTGGCTCATTTTTTGTTCACCTCCTTTCCCAAAAAGTAGAGATGATCCGTTACTTGCTCACGAGCTTGTTTAGAATTTTGGCAGTAAGCTCTTCGTCTTCTTTCGTCATCGCAGCCAATATTTTGGAACGTGTTCCATCGTCAACGGAGTTCAATATTTTCAAAGCTTTATCCGGACTAATTTTATGCGTCTGGATAATCAGCTTGGAAGCTGCGTCCGCAGACATCCCCGCAAATGTCTGACCTAACTGCTTTTCATCCAAGCCTGCCGGAGTGGCAGCAGCTTGAGCCGCAGACTCCGCATCCTTCTTCAGCCTGGACTGCAAAGCGGCTATTGCCATATCCTCAGCAGGCTTTGCGTCCTTGAGAAGAATGGAGATGTCGGCCGCTTTTTGAGGATCCATTTTTTCGAGAATCGCGACTTTGCTCTCATTGTTCATTAGACTGAGCATTTGCAGCGTTTCATCCACCGTTAATTTCTCTAAAATGGCCGCTGCTTTGCTCGGACTCATCTGCGCGTACAGCTGGGACAGCTTCTTGACCTCTTTCTGGTAAGCCTCATCCTTGGCTGCTTCTTCCTTCTCGATCGTTTCCGTCAAAGCGGCATCCAATTGTGCTTGAAGCTGCTTTACTTTATCCTCCTGCTCCGTAGCCTGACGATTCGCCGCTTCTAATTCTGCATCTTTTTGAGCTACCTGCTCCTTCAATTCCTTCAAAGTGGCCTCTGTACTTTCGGCCTGCTTCTTCGCTTTTTCTTCCTTGGTCTCCTCTTCAGCTGCCACACCTTCCGGGTCAGGCACAAAGTTTCTAACGATCGGTATCTTGTTGCCAAAATCAATCATTGTCGCCCGAAAGTTCATATTGAACAGCGTCAATAGGACAGCCAGTAGGACAACCGTAAACAGGATCGGGGTGACAAAAAACAAAAACCTTGCAAACCCGCCACCCGATTCCAAATCTTCTTCTAAATCAGCCTGCGCCATTCCTATTCCCTCCTTCGCAAACCCATCACTGATGCCCGTGTTACTCCTTACCGGGCTCTCATGGCAAACCGGACTGTTGCAATCTCATCCAGTTCGTTTTGTTCCCGAAGAAGCATTTCGTGCTGATATTTGGCCTTCGCCTTTTCCTTAGCCTTGAGCCATACTTTCTCATCAAGCATTTTGCCGTTCAAAACGGCCTTTTTCTTCTCGACATTTACTTCTGCTCGCTGGATATCTCCGATCTTGATCGAGATGCAGTTCTCCAAATAATCCATATACCGCTGCAATTCCTGGAGCTTGATCATCGATGCTTTATTCTCCATCTCCGACTGAATTGCCGAGAAAGTTTTCACTTTGTCTTCCTCCAGCAATTCCAGAGAGCGCTGCTCCGCCTGCAGTTGACCAACGGCAGCGGATAATAGCCATTCCGCTTGCGTCTTCTGATTGGATTTCAAATCGACAACTTTCTGATAGACGTAATGGAACCTCATCCTCTACTCGTCATCTCCTCGCAAATTCAGCAATTAAACGTTCCTGTACTTCAGATAATGTCGCTTTCTCATTCACTTTTTGCCTCGTAAAGCTCCAAATGCTGTCGATGTAATCCAAAGCCTCATCAATATCGCTGTTCGAGCCCCTTTGATAAGCTCCGATATTAATCAGATCCTCGGAATCTCTATATACCGACAGCAGCCTCTTTAAATTATCAGCCGCTTCGCTCTGCTCCTCCGGCACGATATCCTTCATAACCCGGCTGATGCTGGCCAAAATGTCGATAGCCGGGAAATGACCTTTGTTCGCAATATTCCTGTTCAGCACAATATGTCCGTCCAAAATCCCCCTCACCGCATCGGCAATAGGTTCATTCATGTCATCTCCATCGACAAGCACGGTGTAAAAAGCTGTAATAGAGCCGGTCGGTCCCGTTCCCGCCCGTTCCATAAGCTTCGGCAGAGCCGCAAAGACAGAGGGCGTATATCCTCTCATTGCAGGCGGCTCCCCTATAGCCAGTCCAACCTCGCGCAGCGCCATGGCATAGCGTGTTACGGAATCCATCATCAGCATGACGTTCAGTCCGCGGTCGCGGAAGTATTCCGCAATCGTCGTTGCGATCAGAGCACCCTTCATCCGAATCAATGCAGGCTGATCCGAGGTAGCAACGATAACGACGGAGCGTTCAAGACCTTCCGGGCCAAGATCGCGTTCGATAAAATCGAGCACCTCGCGCCCGCGTTCGCCGACCAGCGCAATCACGTTGACATCGGCGGAAGTATTGCGGGCAATCATGCCCATAAGCGTACTTTTACCAACACCGGATCCGGCAAAGATCCCAACCCGCTGCCCTTTACCAATTGTAAGCAATCCATCAATGGCTCTGACCCCGATATCGATCGGTTGTGCGACGCGCGGTCGATTCAGCGGATTCATCGGCTTGTTATACGTTGAATAATGTCCCATCCGGGCCGGGATGACCGAACCATCCAGCGGCTGGCCAAGCCCATCGAGCACTTTGCCGAGCAGTTCCGAGCCGACCTGTACCGTTAAGGGCTTGCCTGTTCCAACCACATCGCAGCCCGGCCCGATCGATTGCAGATCTCCGAGGGGCATGAGCAGCACCTTGTTATCCCGAAATCCTACCACTTCGGCTCTGAGAGGCTCCGAAGATTTACTCGGGTAAATGTAGCAAAGGTCTCCAATGCTCGCATCCGGCCCCTCCGATTCAACCATAAGCCCGATAACCTGAGTAACCTTCCCGTTGATCCGGACTGGATCCATTTGCCGAAGATGATCCATATATTTCGCCGTATCAAATTTCGTCATGAGCTCGTCCCCGAATAGTCTTCATTGTCGAGTGAGATTCGCAGCAGTTCCTTCTTGATTTCGGCAAGCTGCGTATCAATTCTGGCATCTACACTACCGAACGCGGATCGGATCACGCAGCCGCGATCCTGAACTGTCGCATCCGGCAGAATTTGCAGATCGGCTTGCGAATCGATGACCAGACTAAGCTCTTCTCTTGCGGCTTGGACGAAAGGAAATTGCGCTGGAGCTACACAAAGCGTAATCACGCCTTGCTCCCTCTTTCTGGACAAGCTTCTCTTTACAAGCTCCAGTACATAATCGGGCTCAAGACCCAATTGCTTATCAATCACTTTCTCGGCGATGGAGCAGCTTAATTCCACAACGAAAGGCTCAGCTTCCTGGATGATTCGTTCTCTCTCCGCATAAGCTTGCTGCAGTACGGCACTTGCCTCGCTCATCATTTGTTCGATTTTTTCTTGAAGCGATTGCTCGGCTTGGAGCTTGCCCTCTTCATAGCCCTGACTGTACCCCTCCGATTTGAGAGCCTCAATCAAATGCTCATCCTGCTCTCTTTGCTCCTGCCACCATGACTCTATTTGGAGCTTGGCTTCCGCAAGCATATTTTCCGCTTGCTCCGAAGCCTCCCTGATTTGTCGCTCGGCAAATTCTTTAGCATCGCTTAGCATTTGCCGCCTTGTCTCTTCGGCCGCTAAATCCTCAGCGGAAACCGTCTGGACTGGAGCATCTGAAATCTCATCATCTAATTGTTGATCCTGGGGCGATTCGTAGGTTTTCCCCAGATTCAATTGCTTGAGAATGTCGACCGGAACATATTGGGACACCTTAATCAAATTAGACAATGATGTCATCTCCTCCGCCGCGGGCTATAATAATCTCTCCAGCTTCTTCCAGTCTGCGGATCGTGGCTACAATTCGAGTTTGAGCTTCCTCCACATCACGAAGCCGAACAGGCCCCATAAATTCCATTTCTTCTTTGAAAGTATCCGACATACGTTTGGACATATTGCGGAACACCGCTTCCCTAACTTCCTCGCTGGCCACTTTAAGCGCAAGCTGCAAATCCGCATTTTCGATGTCACGGATAATTCTTTGAATAGAACGGTTATCAATATTAACAATGTCTTCAAATACGAACATCCGCTTCTTGATCTCTTCAGCCAGCTCAGGATCTTGAATTTCAAGCGAATCCAAGATCGTTCGCTCCGTGCCGCGGTCGACCCCATTCAAAATTTGAACGATGGACTCGATCCCGCCTGCGCTTGTATAATCCTGCGTCACGGTTGCGGACAGCTTCTGCTCCAGCACGCGTTCCACTTGGGAAATGACCTCCGGAGAGGTGCTGTCCATCATCGCAATTCTTCGTGCGACCTCCGCCTGCTTTTCTTGCGGAAGGGATGAAAGGATTGCCGCCGCTTGCTCAAATTGCAAATAAGACAATACAAGAGCAATCGTCTGGGCGTTCTCATTCTGGATAAAGTTCAAAATTTGATTAGGATCCGCCTTGCGGGCAAAATCGAACGGTCTGACCTGCAGCGTTGCAGTCAAACGGTTAATGATTTCGAACGCTTTGGTCGAACCAAGAGCTTTCTCCAGAATCTCTTTAGCGTAATTAATACCCCCTTGCGTAATATATTCTTGAGCAAGGCAAATCTGGTGGAATTCCGCCATAATCATATCTTTTTCGCTGCTGTCCACTTTGCGGACGTTAGCGATTTCTAGTGTAAGCTGTTCAATTTCCTCATCACGTAAATGCTTGAATATTTGTGCTGACACCTCAGGTCCGAGCGTAATCAGCAAAATAGCCGCCTTTTGTTTTCCGGTAAGACCAGAAGCCATCGTTTTTGACAATACGTTCACCTCTACTCGTCTGCCAGCCAGGTGCGCAGCAGGTTAACAAATTCATCCGGCTTCTTCTTCGCCAGCGTCTCCAGCTGTTTACGCACTTGACTTTCGTTCGTAATAGTATCCAAGTTGATTGACGGGAATTCTGGAGGCAAAGGCAGCGGCAGCTCTTCTTCCTCTTCATTCACATTTTTACGGCGACGGAACACAAGCGCTCCGATGCCTGCTCCGACTAACAGGACAGCGACTGCTCCTCCCCATACCCAAGGGTTGGAGAAGGTCAAGCTTGAAGCTTTTTCTTCCGAACCGTGAAAAGTTTGCGAGAAAACAGAAACTTTTCGCTGTAAATCAGCGTCTGTATAAGTAGTGCCTGAATCCGCCAGATAAGACCCGACGATATTCGTCAAAATATTCTCGATCGCATCCCGGGTAGTTTGATCTAAAGCTTCTTGTCCGGCAGGTGGTTCAACAGCTACATTAATGGTTAAATCTTTGATGACGTACGGACTAGCTACGATATCCTTAGTAATTCGGTTAACCTCATAGTTAATCGTTGAAGAGGATTCCTCCGAGCTTGCCCCGGTATTGCTGCCTGCGGCAGGATAACCCGGTACGTCCTCAGTTCCCGTGCCTGGAATTCCACTATCCGGATTTCCTTCGCCTGTATAGCTTTTTTGAATTCTTTGGGCACTGATCTCAATGCCCCTCATATTCTCGGTATCGACTGGGGTAACGAGATTGTTTTTCTCGATAATTTGATCAAAATTAAGCGTTGATGCTACAAGCACTTCAATTTTGTCAGGCCCGGTCAATTTCGAGAGAAATTGTTTTACACTGCGACTAACGTCACTTTCGAACTTTTTCTGCAGTGCCATATTTTCCTGGACGGCAGTTGTCAGGGAACCGATATTTCCACCTTGACCTGTAGGCAAGAGAACCGTGTCGTCACTGGAAGAAATCGATATATTTTCAATCGGCAGGTTCGGTATGGATGTCTTCACGAGGTTGAAATAACCATCCACCGCTTCCTGATTCGGGCGGTATCCCGGTTTAAAACCAATAACAATGGAGGCAGATGCCTTCTGCTGCTCTTCCGGACTAGCAAATACATTTTCTTCGGGCAGATTAATCAGAACTTTCGCATCCTGCACACCCTTCATGCGCTTGAGCAGCTGTTCGACCTCACCATTGAGAGCGCTTCTATACTTCACGCTGAATTCATTGTCCGTCATCCCGATAAGGGAAGAGCTTTCATTAAATGCTTCCCAGCCGATGGAACCATTCTTAACGATCCCCTGTGAGCCAACATCCACCTTAACGCGCGATGCTTCCTTGCTTGGCACAGAAATGCTCGTTCCATTCGGGCTTAGCTTATAAGGAATGCCACTGGAATCAAGATGACTCATAATGCCGGCAGCGTCCGTGTTATCTAGATTCGTGAAGGCCACTTCATATTCCGTCTTAGAAAATTGAATCGTTAGTAATATGATCGCTAGTAATATAATTGCAATCGTCGATATTAAAAGCGTTTTTTGCTTATTGCTGAAATTATTCCAATATCCGGTCAACCGATCCCGATACTGGGCGATTCTCTCATTCACAATGTCACCTCATCCACAGCTTGCTAGTTTCATTAAATTTGCGTACGCATAATCTCTTGATAAGCTTCTATCACTTTATTTCGAACTTGCGTAGTGAGCTGCAAACTTAACAGCGCCTGTTCTGAGGCGATCATGACCTGATCCACATTAGCTTGACCTAGGAGAAACTGCTCATTGAGTCGTTGTACGTTATTTTCCTGCGCGGCTACTCCGTTCAGCGCGTCAGTCAAATATGAACTGAAATTTTTAATGGCTTCTGACGGAGAAGTTATAACGGGTTTATTTGGCTCTGCTATTCCCTCTAATCTTTGAATTGTATTCAGATTAAAATTGTTGTTTATCAAATTTTCCCAACTCCTGACTGCTTCAATTTGACTGTTTATTTACCGATTTGCAATGCCTTTGAAATCATGGCTTTACTTGCGTTCAAGGCAGTAATATTAGCCTCGTAGGAACGTGTTGCCGAAATCATGTCCACCATTTCTTTCATCAAATCTACGTTGGGCATATAGACATATCCTTCGCCGTCAGCGTCGGGATGCGTCGGGTCGTATACCGGCTTGAATGGCGTCGGGTCTTCCGTGATTTGGGTAATCTTCACGCCCTGGCTGGCAGGCTTACGACCCATCACCGAGTCCAGCGTACTTCCAAAATCGACTTTATTCGGAGCCATAACAACCGTCTTGCGCCGGTACGGAACGGCTTGACCGTTCTCCATACTAGCCCGGGTTGTCCTTGCGTTGGCAATGTTGGAGGAGATCACATCCATCCGAAGACGTTGTGCAGTTAGTGCTGAAGAACTAATATTGAAACTGTTACTAATTTTCAACGCTCATTATCTCCCTTCTGTCGCCACACGCTTCATTTTAATTTGGTAATTCAACTGCTCTATGTACGCATCGTACCGGAGTTTATTTTCCGCGAGCAAGCTCATCTCACTATCGATATCCACGTTGTTCAAGTTGTTGTTCATCGCTGTTCTGTCATCGACCGTGATTTTCGGCTCCGGCACATTTCCGGAAGAACCTATGACAAAGTGCCTAGAATCGGTTCGATATCCCCGGAGATTAGGCATTCCGCCATTCAATTCATTCTGCAATAAGGTCTCGAAGGATACGTTCGAACGCTTGAAATAAGGGGTGTCTCCGTTCGCTATGTTATCTACTATAACCTGCTGCCTAGTGCTGGCAGCCTGAATTGCGTTTTCGAGCCTGTTAAACCCTACGCCATTAAGAAGCTGCATCATCCTGTCCCCCTTAGTAATTAAATTTCTTCATTTTGATTCTCAACTCACAACTTATTCAACATTCACTCGCAAATTCCTCTTTTTTTCGACAATAAACCATTTCGATAGTCTTTCTATTGTCCTATTAGGCCAAAATATAGCTTAATGTCATATATCCTAAGTTTCAAGCAGATTCGACATTATTACAATAAGAAAAAAGCCCTATCTTTACAGATTTTAACGATTAAATATACACTTTTTGAATATTTTTCAATATTTTTATGAAAAATCGACATAATTAGGTAAGACTATATGCCGATTAAACTTGTCGGAAAAAAGAGAAAAGCCGTCGCCCCATTTTCATGGGACTAACGGCCTTAAATGACTTTTTTATTCCATTCGGAGAGATGTCCAGAGCTATAGAATAAATTGGCTAAGATCGCGATCCTGGGCAATATCGCCCAGTTTCTCCCGCACATATTCCGGTGTAATCGTCATTTTATCGAGTGTAAGCTCTGGTGCTTCAAAAGAGAGATCCTCCAGAAGTTTTTCAAGGATAGTATGCAGTCGTCTGGCTCCGATATTCTCGGTATTGGCATTTACGGATGCGGCAATTTTTGCGATTTCTGTAATGGCCTCGGCCGAGAACTCGATTTCAATATCCTCCGTGCGCAGCAATTCCGTATACTGCTTCGTCAACGCATTTTGCGGCTCCGTCAGGATCGAGACGAAGTCCTCCTGGGACAAACTATTCAGCTCCACGCGAATCGGGAACCTGCCCTGAAGCTCAGGGATCAAATCCGAAGGCTTAGCGACATGGAACGCACCGGCAGCAATAAACAAAATATAGTCGGTTTTCACCGGCCCATACTTCGTCATGACTGTCGAGCCCTCCACGATCGGCAGAATATCCCTTTGTACCCCTTCACGAGACACGTCCGGCCCGGAGCCCCCGCCGCCGCGGCTGGCTACCTTGTCAATTTCATCGATAAAAATAATCCCTGATTGCTCGGCGCGAGTCACCGCTTCCTGTACAAGCTCGTCATGATCGATCAGCTTGCTGGCCTCTTCCTGCGTTAGTACTTTACGCGCTTCCTTCACCGTCAATTTCCGCTTCTTCGTGCGCTTGGGAAGAAGATTGCCGAACATTTCCTGCATGTTCATTCCCATTTGGTCGTTGCCTTGGC
Organism: Paenibacillus lentus; assembly: GCF_042714055.1. Classification (GTDB taxonomy): domain Bacteria; phylum Bacillota; class Bacilli; order Paenibacillales; family Paenibacillaceae; genus Fontibacillus; species Fontibacillus lentus_A. The sequence continues at coordinate 11,949 of NZ_JBHGVC010000010.1, read as the reverse complement.
CTGCAAACATATCCAGCATCGTCGGAGCCGTATCTTCTACCTCGATCTCGACTGTATCGTCTTCCATTTGACCTGCAGCCAATTTAGCCCGAACTTGACGCCGCTGCTCGGTGATAGAATGATCCTCCTGGGCCTCCTCCGCCGCAGGCGTCTCACTCGCATTTTGGTTTCCGAACAGCATTTCGAACGGATTGCGACCGCTCTTGGATTTATGCTTTGAAGGAACAATAATCTGTACCAGCCGCTCATTCGCTAGTTCTTCTGCCCTATCTTTTACTTTCTCCGTACGCTCCAGCTTGACGGTTCGAATCGCGGTCTCGATCAAATCGCGAACCATCGATTCTACATCCCGGCCAACATAACCCACCTCGGTGAATTTCGTAGCCTCCACTTTGATAAAAGGCGCGCCCACAAGCTTCGCAAGACGGCGTGCAATCTCGGTTTTACCGACGCCGGTCGGCCCGATCATCAAAATGTTTTTCGGCACGATTTCATCCTGCACCTCCTCGCTAAGGAGACTGCGGCGATAGCGGTTGCGCAGAGCTACTGCCACCGATTTTTTCGCTTGCTTTTGTCCGACAATATACTTATCCAGCTCAGCAACAATTTGTCTTGGCGTAAAATGACGATTCGTCATGGTATGTCCCCCTTTGAAGGTTAAATTTTAAGGCCTCTGCCCACGAAAAAAAGTCCGGTTCGCCGGACATTTAATCCGATGGACAGCCACTCCCAGCATGATTTATGCCTGAGCAACGGCGCCGCATCAAAGTTCTTCGACAATTATGTTATTGTTCGTGTAGACGCAAATTTCAGAAGCGACCAGGAGCGATTCGCGCGCAATATCCTTCGCTTCCAATTGCACGGCATGACGCTTAAGCGCGCGGGCGGCAGACAAAGCAAAATTGCCCCCTGACCCGATGGCTAGCACATCATCATCAGGCTCAATGATTTCTCCTCCGCCGGAAATAAGAAGCATTCCGGTTTTGTCCATCACGATCATGAGCGCCTCCAGCTTGCGCAGCACCCGATCCTGGCGCCAATCCTTGGCAAGCTCCACCGCGGCACGCTGCAGATTGCCATGATGCTCCTCCAGCTTTCCCTCGAACTTCTCAAAGAGAGTAATGGCATCGGCCACAGAACCGGCAAAGCCTGCCAAGACCTGTCCCCGGTATAAACGGCGAACCTTCTTAGCCGTCTGCTTCATGACGACACTTTCCCCAAACGTGACCTGTCCATCGCCGGCAATGGCTCCATTGCCGTTGTGGCGGACAGCACAAATGGTGGTAGCATGAAAAGTAGGAATCATTACAATCCATCTCCTCTGTTTATGGGGTCCCGTATATCATTGTATGAAACTTGCATAGACGATACTACCGCGATTTAATCTTGAATGCGGGCATCGCTAATAAATGCCTTCAAGCTGTCCAATGCACGATGAGCTAGCGCCTCGTTCTTCTCCGCCTTTTTGCGGTAGCGGGTATCGAGCTTAGGAAATAGACCGAAGTTCGCATTCATTGGCTGGAAATGCTTGAAATCAGCCGTCGTAATGTACCTGGCCATGCTGCCGAGCGTCGTATCCTCAGGGAAAACGATGCCTTCTTGTTCGTTTGCAGCGAGAGCCGCATTAATTCCTGCAATTAGTCCTGAGGCGGCAGACTCAACATACCCCTCTACACCGGTCATTTGTCCGGCAAAAAACAACGTAGGCCGCTGCTTCAACTGGTAAGTTGGTTCAAGTAGCTTAGGGGAATTGATGAATGTATTCCGGTGCATAACACCATACCGGACAAACTCGGCATTTTCCAATCCGGGAATCATCGAAAATACTCTTTTTTGTTCTCCCCATTTCAGATGGGTCTGAAAGCCTACCAGATTGTAGAGCGTTCCTGCCGCATTGTCCTGACGCAATTGAACGACTGCATGAGGAAGCTTGCCGTCGTGAGGATTAACGAGTCCTACCGGCTTCATCGGGCCGAAGAGAGCCGTCTGCTTGCCCCGACGCATCATAATTTCTATCGGCATGCAGCCATCGAAATAGATTTCCTTCTCGAACTCTTTCAATTCAGCAACTTCAGCATGAATAAGAGCTTCGTAAAACGCGTCGAATTCCTCTTCCGTCATCGGACAATTCAGATAGGCCGCTTCGCCTTTATCATATCGGGAAGCGAGATAAACTTTGTTCATATCGATGGAATCCTTTTCGACGATCGGAGCAGCCGCATCGTAGAAATAAAAATAATCCTCGCTGGTCAAGCGCTTGATTTGCTCCGATAAGGCTGGCGAAGTCAGCGGTCCCGTAGCGATAATCACGATTCCATCCTGCGGAATTTCTTGGATCTCTTCATTCACGACCTCAATAAGCGGATGCTCCCGCAGCGTACGAGTAATCTCGCCCGAGAAGCCGTCGCGGTCAACCGCTAGGGCGCCGCCTGCCGGAACGGCATTGCGGTCTGCAGCGCCTATCACTAAGGAGTCCAGCATGCGCATCTCTTCTTTAAGCACGCCCACGGCATTTGTCAGGCTGTTGGCCCGCAGTGAGTTGCTGCAGACCAGCTCGGCGAATTTATCGGTGTGGTGTGCCGGCGTCTGCTGAACAGGACGCATTTCATATAATTTTACAGGGATGCCGCGCTTAGCGAGCTGCCACGCAGCCTCGCTTCCGGCAAGGCCTGCGCCGACAACCGTAACTCTCTTTGATTGTTCCACTCTCTTTACCCCCTAATGCATGTTTCATTACGTGAGCTCTGGATGTTGTTTAATCATCGGAGGTATCCTCATTCTCCTCGATCTGCTCGACATGGTCGCAAGCTGTGCACTGCAGCTTGCCGCCTTGCTTGTTGCGCTTCTCGACGAGCAGCGATCCGCATTTCGGACAAGGCTTCGGCGATGGTCTATCCCATGACACGAAGTCGCACTCCGGATAGCGGTCACACCCGAAGAACACTCTGCCTTTCTTGCTGCGCCGTTCAACGACATGGCCCTCTTTGCATTTCGGGCAGGTCACGCCGATGTCCTTGACAATCGGCTTTGTGTTGCGGCAGTCCGGGAAACCGGAGCATGCGAGGAACTTTCCAAAGCGTCCTAATTTATAAACGAGCGGCTTACCGCATTTCTCGCAAATTTCATCGGAAACCTCATCCTCGATTTCGATTTCCTTCATCTCTTCTTCAGCGACTTCCAGGCGCTTCTCGAAGGATTCATAAAAATCACTCAGCACTCGTACCCAATCCTCAGAGCCTTCCTCTACGTTATCAAGGTCATCTTCCATATGAGCGGTAAATTCTACGTCCAGAATTTCCGGGAAAAATTGCTCCATCTGCTCGATGACAAGCTCTCCGAGCTCGGTCGGCATGAACTTCTTGTCTTCAATCGCTACATAGCCGCGCTTCTGAATCGTCTCGAGTGTAGGAGCATACGTACTAGGACGGCCAATGCCTAGCTCCTCGAGTGTCTTGACTAGACGCGCTTCCGTATATCTTGGCGGCGGCTGGGTGAAATGCTGCTTCGGCTCGATGTCCTCCGTCTGCAGCTCATCGCCGGCTTTGAGCGGCGGCAAATATTTGTCATCATCCGTCGTTCCATCGTCGTTCCCCTCTACATATACCTTCATAAAACCGTGAAACCGTATTTTAGAGCCTACAGCGCGGAACGTAGCGTCTCCGGCAGCGATATCGACCGATAGGGTATCAAGCACGGCCGAGGCCATCTGGCTGGCCATAAAGCGTTCCCAAATCAGTTTGTATAAGCGATACTGATCGCGGCTCGTAAAGGATTTTACGGATTCCGGGTCGCGGAGAGCCGAGGTAGGACGGATCGCCTCATGCGCATCCTGTGAGCCAGCGGCTTTCTTCGAATACTGGCGCGGCGTTTCCGGTGCATATTTATCGCCGTATTTAGATACGATATATTCCTTCGCTTCGACTTGTGCAGATTCGGCAATTCGCGTAGAGTCCGTACGCATATAAGTAATCAGACCTACTGTTCCCTCTTTGCCTAAATCTACGCCTTCGTACAGCTGCTGAGCAACCGACATTGTCTTCGCCGCACGGAAATTCAACTTGCGAGCCGCTTCCTGCTGCAGCGAACTCGTCGTGAACGGAGCCGCTGGATGACGGAGACGTTCTCTCTCCTTTACATCCGCCACCGTGAATTTTGCACCATCGATGGATTTTAAAATGCCGTTTACCTGTTCCTCATTCGTCAATTCCAGCTTCTCGCCGTTTAATTGATGAAACTTCGCTTCAAATGAAGAATCTCCCGTCTTCAGCTTGGCTGTAATGCTCCAATACTCTTCCGGGACAAAAGCGGAAATTTCGTTCTCCCGATCCATAATAATTTTCACGGCAACCGACTGAACTCTTCCCGCCGACAAACCTTTTTTAACCTTTTTCCATAGCAAGGGACTAATTTTGTAACCAACAAGCCGATCGAGAATCCGTCGGGCTTGCTGGGCATTCACCAGATCCATATTGATTTTGCGCGGTGTCTTGAACGCATCCTTGACCGCTTGCTTCGTGATCTCATTGAATACAACGCGACAAGTTTCCGTCTCATCCATATCAAGCGCATGAGCCAAATGCCAGGCTATTGCTTCCCCCTCACGATCGGGGTCAGCCGCGAGATAAATTTTCTTTACCTTTTTACTGGCATCCTTCAATTCCTTCAATACAGAACCCTTACCACGGATTGTTATATACTTCGGACTGAAGTCATTCTCCACTTCAACCCCAATCTGGCTCTTGGGCAAATCGCGAACATGTCCCATTGAAGCTTTCACGATGTATTTGCTGCCTAAGTATTTGCCGATCGTTTTCGCCTTGGCAGGCGATTCCACGATGACGAGTGAATCCGCCACAGGGTCATCCTCCTCTCAAACATCTCAAAACTAATTACCATTTCAGAAGTCATATAGTCATATTTATGAACCACTCGCAGTTAGGAATGGACTATATTACCTTATATACAGAACCGGGTAGTTGGACTACCGCTTTTTTCATGATTAAAGATAACAGAACTGAATGTAAATGTCCAAATTCCCATTTCGTCTTTATCAGCAGTTCATCAAATGTACAAATACTCTGCTCCAACATATGGTATATGCGGCGCTCCTCATCTGTCAACTCGTCGCTTGATCTGTTTTCTTCCTCTTTCTTCATTAGAGCAGGCAGCACACCTTCATACTCCTCTAAAATATCTTCGGCATGAATAACCATTTTTGCCCCCTGTTTAATGAGATCAAGCGTCCCTCTGCTTTTGGGTGAAGTGATCGGCCCAGGAACGGCAAATACGTCGCGCCCGGCCTCCAGCGCTGCGTCTGCCGTAATTAATGACCCGCTACGGGTATCCGCTTCTACGACGACCGTCCCATGTGTTAAACCAGCGATAATCCGATTGCGCTGCGGGAATAAACCGGGATGTCCGGGAGTGCCTATCGGATATTCCGACAAAATCAAACCCTGCTTCGCGATCATCCGGTATAAGGAAGCATTTTGCGGCGGATAAACGACATTTATTGCCGTTCCAAGCACGGCCACCGTTTTTCCCCCGCACCGAAGGGCTGCTTCGTGACATTGGCCGTCGATCCCTTTAGCCAGCCCGCTAACGATGGCGAGCCCCCGGTTGCAGAGCGACTCCGTCAGCTCCGTGCATACTTTGCGTCCATAAGCTGTTGGAAGCCGGGTGCCGACCATGGCGATTGAAGGTGCATCAAGGAGATTTATATCTCCTATTCCATACATCACCCAGGGAGGCCGAACGGTTTCCTTCATTAATACAGGATACTCCGGATCGAAAATCGTTATGGCAAATATCCCCTTACGCTCCATTTGCCACAGCCTCTCCTCGATCCAACTGCTTGTAAATGTCTTTGACAGCTTTAAGGCAAGCTCCGCTCCAAGTCCACGCTCCATCCAATCTGCGGGACTAAAATCAAAAGCGTGTACCCAATTATCGTCCCAGTTTAACAGCTGCTCTATTCGCTTCCAGCCGACTCCCTGGCTCTCGTGCAAGCCAATGATTAACGATCGCTTGTCCAATCCCTGCGCCTCCCATAATATAAAATGGATGAACTCAATAGACAAAAAAAGCAACCCTCCCGCCATTTTGGCCAAGAAGGTTGCTTACCTTTACCTCTATTATATCAAAGTCCTCTTAATGTGTCGTGCAAAGATTAAGAATGCCGCGTTCCTCAAGCACGCTCACAAGCGTAGAGCCCATTTCGGAAGGAGTTGGAGCGACCTTAATGCCGCACTCTTCCAGCTTGGCGATCTTCTCCTTCGCCGTGCCCTTGCCGCCGGAAATAATCGCTCCAGCGTGACCCATGCGCTTGCCCGGAGGCGCCGTAACGCCGCCGATAAATCCAACGACAGGCTTCGTCATATTGTCGCGAATCCATTCGGCTGCCTCTTCCTCGGCTGTACCGCCGATCTCCCCGATCATGATAACGGCATGCGTGTTATCATCTTCGTTGAAGCGGCGCAAAATATCGATAAACTCCGAACCTTTAACAGGGTCGCCTCCGATACCTACCGCCGAAGACTGGCCAATGCCGCGGGTAGTCAGCTGATGAACCGCCTCATACGTGAGCGTTCCGCTTCGCGATACTACGCCGACGTGGCCCGGCATATGGATGTAGCCCGGCATGATTCCGATTTTGCACTCTCCCGGCGTAATCACGCCAGGACAGTTCGGCCCGATCAATACCGTCTTCTTCCCTTCCATATAACGGGAAACCTTGACCATATCGAGCACGGGAATGCCTTCTGTAATACAAATTACAAGCTCCATCTCCGCTTCTACCGCTTCGAGAATGGAATCCGCTGCAAATGCAGGCGGTACATAGATAACGCTTGCCGTCGCTCCGGTAGCTTCCTTCGCTTCCCTCACGGTATTGAATACCGGAAGACTAACCGTTTCTCCATTTTCCAGGGCGATATCCACCTTGGTTCCGCCTTTGCCCGGCGAAGTTCCGCCAACCATTTGCGTACCGTAATCCAGGGCGCCTTTAGCATGGAACAGGGCGGTTTTTCCCGTTATCCCCTGTGTAATTACTTTCGTATTTTTATCGACCAAAATACTCATCGTTCGAGCCTCCTCTGATATGGATTAGAAGATTAGATTATGATACAAGTTCGACGATCTTCTGAGCACCATCTGCCATAGAATCCGCAGAGACGATCGCAAGGCCCGAACTCGCCAGAATATTCTTCCCGAGCTCGACGTTCGTTCCTTCCAGCCGTACGACAAGCGGACGATCCAGACCTACCTGCTTCGCCGCCTCAACAATACCCGATGCGATGACATCGCATTTCATGATACCGCCAAAAATATTGACGAAAATCCCCTTTACCTTAGCATCGGACAAAATGATCTTGAAAGCTTCCGTTACTTTCTCAGCTGTAGCGCCGCCCCCAACGTCGAGGAAGTTCGCAGGGTCGCCGCCGTAATATTTAATAATATCCATCGTGGCCATCGCCAGACCCGCGCCATTGACCATGCAGCCGATATTGCCGTCAAGGGCAATGTAGCTCAGATCGTATTTCGAGGCCTCGATTTCCTTCTCGTCTTCTTCCTCCAAATCGCGAAGCGCCAAAATGTCCTTCTGGCGGAATAACGCATTGGAATCAAAGTTCAGTTTGGCATCCAAAGCCATAACCTGACCGTCTCCCGTTACGACAAGCGGGTTAATTTCAGCGATAGAGCAATCCTTATCCACAAATGCTTCATACAGCGCCAGCATAAACTGAGCCGCTTTGTTCACCAGCTCATTCGGAATATTGATGGCATACGCCAATCTGCGAGCCTGGAACGGCTGCAAGCCGATCGCTGGATCCACGATTTCCTTGAAAATTTTCTCCGGCGTAGCTGCAGCTACCTCTTCAATTTCCGTGCCGCCTTCTTCCGAAGCCATCAGTACGACACGTCCGGTTGCCCGGTCTACGACGACACCGACATAATATTCCTTCTTAATGTCACAGCCTTGTTCGATCAGCAGCCGCTTTACTTCCTTGCCCTCCGGGCCCGTCTGGTGAGTAACAAGCACTTTGCCAAGAATTTCCCCGGCGTATGCCCGCACTTCATCCAAATTTTTAGCTACTTTGACGCCGCCGGCTTTTCCCCGGCCTCCTGCGTGGATTTGGGCTTTAACCACAACCACTTGACTGCCCAATTCCTCGGCTGCTTTCACGGCTTCATCCACCGTAAAGGCAACTTGTCCCTTCGGCACGGCTACCCCGTATTGCTTCAGGACTTCTTTTCCTTGATATTCATGGATATTCATTTCGTAGAATCCTCCTATCAACAGGCGGTTATTAAGGTGAACATATGAAACCCAGATCATTGTACCATGTTTTTAAAACGCTTTCCTTAAAAATTCATTCTTTATACACAACTTTTTTATATCGATTCAATCTAATTTTGATATAGGTTGTAAATTGGACTTCACCAATTTCAGGAAATCCCTTTGAACAACCGACTCTCCCCATCCCCCATTAATCATGAACTTTCGGCAAATTAAGACATTTACCCCTCTTTGCTTTATTCTAATAAAATATATCATATTGAGATAGATTGCTCTGGAGTCCATCAAACTAAAGCGGTAGCATATAATGTAACATTTTTAATAGATATCTAAGAAAAATATTCTAAAGCAACCTGCAATTCTTGACTTTTCATGGGTTTACTTCTAAAATACGGACAAGTCATTTGTGGAAAATTGAGGAAGCACCCTTTTTCCAGCCTGTTTTGGCCTGCATGCCAACTGGCGCAAAGAGAAGAAAGGGTGTTTTTGTATGTATGGAAAATTGTTCAGCGCCTGTCTGTACGGGATAGACGGGAGATTAATCGAGGTCGAGGTGGATCTGTCCAACGGCATTCCGCAAACCATGGTTGTCGGCTTGCCGGATTCGGCGGTGCGGGAGGCTGTAGAGCGGGTAAGATCAGCGATCAAAAACTGCGGCTATACCTTTCCGCTGCAGCGAGTGACGATTAATTTGGCTCCAGCCGATTTGCGAAAGGAAGGCTCGGCTTTCGATCTGGCGATAGCGCTCGGGATACTAGCGGCCAGCAAACAGATTGTACTGCCGGAAAATGAACGTATTCTCATGATCGGGGAGCTGTCTCTCGACGGTTTGCTTCGTCCTGTGCATGGGGTCATTTCCATGGTTGATCTCGCCAAGCGGCAAGGCTTTGATGGGGTTCTTCTGCCGACGGACAATGCTGAGGAAGCGCTGCTGATCAGCGGCATATCCGTTTACGGATTAAGGCATTTAAACGACCTATCCTCCATGAAGGAGATGCGCCTTTCCGAGGAAGGAGTCCTTCCCTCAAGGAACTCTCTCTCAAAGGAGCAGGCTGGCTTAAGAGAGGCAGCCGCCCCCCGTAAGGAAGGACCGCTCATCATCACGTCTCTGGATCATTTGCAATGCTCGAGAAGAGGGCCGTCCCGTTTACCCGCCTCGACGCTTTCCTCTGCGGAAGACTACAGCGATGTCCTTGGGCAGCGGCATGCGAAACGAGCCTTGACGATAGCCGCCGCTGGCAGGCACAATATTATGCTTATCGGGCCCCCGGGCACCGGCAAAACGATGCTTATCCGCCGTCTCCCGTCTATCCTTCCTGCTCTGACCGAGGAAGAAGCGCTAGAGGTAACGAAAATCTACAGCTCCGCCGGAAAATTCAAAGAGGCGGAATCCGGCTTAATCCGTAACAGACCTTTTCGTTCTCCCCATCATACGATATCTGCTGCCGGCCTTGTCGGCGGGGGAAGCATTCCGAGAGCCGGCGAGATCAGCTTGGCTCATCAGGGCGTACTTTTTCTCGACGAGCTGCCCGAGTTTGCCCGCAGTACCCTGGAGGTGCTGCGCCAGCCGCTGGAGGAACGGAAAGTGACGATTAGCCGTACACGGGCGTCATTTACTTTTCCAGCGAATTTTCTGCTCGCGGTTTCTTTGAATCCGTGTCCGTGCGGATACCTTGGAGCTCAACCGCCGCTGCCGCGCTGCACCTGCAGCCCGTACCGGGTAGCCCAATACCGGGAGCGCATTTCCGGCCCGCTGCTGGATCGCATCGATATGCATGTCGAGGTTCCTCTGCCAGCCGAATGGCTGAATGACAAGCAGCCGCTGAGCTCGGAGGAAATGAGGGCCGCTGTGCTTCGTGCACGACAGCTTCAGCGGCAGCGTTACACTGGGCTGGAAATATCGCACAACAGCGAGCTAAATGGGAAGACTCTGCGAAAATATGCTGGCATGAACCGAGAAGCGGAGCAGCTTCTTGAAGCTACGTTGCAATCGATCGGCCTCAGCATGCGCGCCTATGACCGGATCGTCAAGCTGTCCAGAACGATAGCGGATCTGGAAGGCTCAGATACCATTGCTGCCGGTCATGTCGCCGAGGCGATCCAATATCGCCAGCTTGATCGCCGGATTACGGATACAATCGAGTAGCTGCGCTTTCGCAGCGAAACAGCATAGCCTTGCAGTCCTCTAGCAGCGGAAAGGAGACTCTATCGCTTCTGGGGACAGCAAGGCTATTGGATTTCTTTAAAATGCATTAACGATGTGCTCTATGGTGGCTACCTCGTTCTGTTCCATTCTTACGGCCAGGACATCGAACCGGATGGGCTCGTCCAATTGGCGCGACCATTGTAAATACACGGCTGCTGTCTCTCTGACTTGCTTGATTTTGCGGGGAGTAATCGATTCTGCAGGCGTCCCGTACCGTTCGCTATGCAAGCTTCGGCTTCTCACTTCCACAATAACGATGACGCCTTCTTTCTTGGCGATGATATCGATTTCCCCTGAACGACAGCGCCAGTTGCGCTCAAGCAGCACGTAGCCCTGCCCCAGCAAAAAGCGGGCTCCCGCTTCCTCGGCAAGCCGCCCCCTTGCTTTCCGTCCGTCCAATGGGCGAAGCCGCTTATCCTTCGGATCAGTATTCATGAGACATCCCCTTTTCCGCCAGCTTATCTGTACGGTATATAAAGCTGAGTATCTCGGCAACAAGCGTATACAGCTCCGGCGGAATTTGCTGATCCAGATCCAACTTTGAGAGCACCTCGACCAATGCGGCATCCTCCTGTACAGGAACCCCGTGCTCTTTGGCCTTTTCAAGTATTTTTTCTGCCAAATAGCCGCTGCCCTTGGCAGCGACGACCGGGGCGTCGCTTTGCGCTGGATCGTATTTGAGGGCGACGGCTTTTTTGATTTGAAAGGGGCGAAGCTCTTCGTTGTTGTCACTCATACCCTGTAATCCACCCCTTTATAGGCCGTCGGTGTGTAAGAGAACGGCGAGCCCGGTTCGTTTCCTCCCATGGTCTCGGGCTCTACGGACGGCAAAAGATCACTCTTCAGGGATACCAACTGATATCCAGCCGTGTGGAGCGCCTCCTGAACCTCCTCCTGCCTCGCTTCCAGGAACAGCCCGGTTTCCTCTGCTTCGGTGTAGATTTTCAGCATAACCTTTTTATCTAAAACCTGGACGTCAAGCATAATCAAGCCGAGCGATTTCATTTGCAGATCAAACCAGAGCCGGCAATTGGATGCGTCCAGTTCCCCTTTGCGGCCGCGCCTCGATTCTATATGGACAGCTGCCGTTTGCTCGCCGTCCGCCCCAATGAAGGGCAGAAACAGAGTTACCTGCGCGAAGGGGGCGGTTCGGTCCGTGTTGAGCAGCAGCTGCTGTCCCGTAAGCTGCAGGACGAGCTGGCGGGCGGCCTCCTGCAGCGGTGCGGGCACGTCATCCGCAGCCAGCAATTGCAGGAGCACACCTTTCAGCGTCTCGTGAGCCGCTGCGGCCTCTGGCGTGGCAGCAGCTTGCTGGGCGGCAGCTTGCTGGGCGGCTACCGAGGCTGCGGCTGCGCTCTGCGATGGCGGGGCCCCAGTGGCCGCAGCCGCTCCAGCGCCAGCGTTTGCCGGCTGCGGCCCGCTCGCCGCGGCCTCGCCGCGCTGA
>NZ_JBHGVC010000001.1:0-832353 GCF_042714055.1 Paenibacillus lentus | reverse complement strand
GGCGGCAGCGGTGCTGAGCGACGCTGCCGAGGCGCTGGCCCCGTACCCCGCCTTCGGGTCGGGGGTACGGGAGCTGCGCGCCCGCGCGGCCGCACTTCGCGGCGGCCGCTTTACGGTCGCGCTGTTCGGGGCCTTCAGCGCGGGTAAATCCTCCTTCGCGAACGCCCTGCTGGGCGCTCAGGTGCTGCCCGTATCGCCGCATCCGACAACCGCGGCGATCAACCGGATCCTCGCGCCGGAGGGGGACATGAAGCATGGCCAGGCGGCCATCACCTTCAAGACCCTGGACGCGATGCGCGAGGATTTGGCTTACTCCTTCGAGGCGCTTCAGCTCGGGGCGTGGAAGGAAGGAAGCTGGTTGTCTGAAGTAAGGAAATTGAAGGCTCCGGATGTACCGCCTTCCGGGCGTGCCCACTACAGCTTTTTGAAAGCCGCTGCACTAGGCTGGGAGCAAAATGCTCCCCGGCTTGGGAGCCGCGAAGCAACCGGGCTGGAGCAATTTTCCGAATACGTGTCGGAGGAGAGTCGTGCCTGCTTCGTGGCGGGCATCGATTTGTACTATTCCTGTCCGCTGACCGAGCAAGGCATTGTTATCGTGGATACTCCGGGGGCGGATTCCATTCATGCCCGGCATACCGGAGTGACTTTTGAATATATGAAAAATAGTGACGCGTTGCTGTATGTAACCTATTACAACCACGCCTTCTCCCGGGCCGATCGCCAGTTTTTAAGCCACTTAGGCCGGGTGAAGGGCAGTTTTGCGCTCGACAAAATGTTCTTTATCGTCAATGCTGCCGACTTGGCGGCCACGCCGGGAGAACTATCCAGCGTGGTGGAGCACGTGGAAGACGGACTCCGTGCAGCAGGCATCGAGTCGCCGCAAATTTATCCGGTCTCCAGCATCGCTGCGCTGGAATCGAAGCAAAGCGGGGATAACGCCAAGCTAGAAGCCTCGGGCTTCTCCGGGTTTGAAGCGCCATTCTTCCGGTTTATTAGCGAGGATTTGGCCGGCCTGGCTGTAAGCGCGGCTCGCCACGAGCTGCAGCAGTTCATTTCGCGGGCAGAGCAGTGGAGTGAGACGCTGGCCAAAAGCGAGGAGGAGCGCGAACAGCTTAAGGCACAGCTTATCCTGGATCGCAAGCGTTTTGCTGAGGAGCTTAAGGAACTGGCGAATAGTGATAGAACGGTCGAAATTGCTCAGGAAACCGAGGAACTGCTGTTCCACGTCCGTAGACGTCTGCAGTTTCTGGCGGGCGATTTATACCATGAATTTTTTCATCCTTCGCTCCTGCAGGATGATGGAGGAGATATGAAACGGAAATTCGCGGCCTCCGTGAAAGGGTGGATGGCTCAGCTAAGCATTGAGCTTGAACGCGAGGTTCAGGCGACCTCCCTGCGGCTCGAGAAAAAGTGCGAAGCGCTGTTGTTAAATGAAGCCGAGACTTGGCTGGCGAAGCTCAAGAAGGATATACCGACGCTGCCTGCACTGGCGATTTATGCAACCTCTGCCTGGCTGACTCCGAGCGTTCCAGAAGGAAGCTTGGAGCAAAGCATTAAGGCTGCCTCATATTGGAGCTATTTCAGAAATCCGAAGACATTCTTTGAAGGAGGGGGTAAACAAAGATTGCGCGATGCACTGGAGGAACCGCTAAGCGATAGCATTAAACAGGCGGTTTCGCGTTGCGGAAATCAGCTGATCCAGTTTTATGCGGGGGAAACCTCGGCAAGATATGCAGCGATTGCTGCATCATTTGAAGCGCAGTGGGGCGAATGGGAGTCCAGCGTGTCCAGCATGTCAGACACGGCGAATCCAAATGAGTCGTGGAAGGCAGTACCGCAGCACCTTCGCAGCCTGCATCAAGCTTTGCTTTAAAGCAAACCAAAAACAACATAACTGAAGAGCAGCGCAAAAGTCGCGAAGAGGGGCAAATAATTTAAATGTTGCAAGCCATCGATGACGTGCGCTGCTGGGAGGGAACGACATGGAAGTACTTAGGCAATTAAGAGGCTATTACCGGGAACGACGAACCTATTTAGTATTGTCGATTCTGTGCTTGGCTGCAGCGACGGGCTTTGGGCTCGTATATCCTTTACTGCTTAGAAACTTGATTGATGATGTTATTCGCCCCGGCAAGTACGAAGGGGTATTGTGGATTGCTTTGACTGCCTTAGGCGTTGTCGTCATTAAAGCATTTTTGCAATTTTTACATGGATTTTTCGGCGGAAGACTTGGCAACTATCTCGCTTACCGGCTGCGGAATGCCTGTTACGAGAAGCTGCAATTTCTATCGTTCCGCTATTATGATAGAGCAAAAACAGGGGATTTGATGTCCCGTTTAACCGGGGATCTCGAGGCGATCCGAAATTTTGTCGGCTTCGGGTTTGCGCAATTGCTCAATCTGGTGCTGATGGTCGTGTTCGGTTCGATCATGATGATGTCGATTCACTGGCAGCTAACGCTGATCACGATGGTCACAATTCCGTTTTTGGCTGCGGTTGCCTTGAAATTTGAGTCGAAGATTCATCCGGCTTTCCAGGAAATGCGCCTCGCGCTAAGCTCGTTGACGACAGCGGTTCAGGAGAACGTAACCGGGGTGCGCACTGTCAAATCCTTTGCTCGCGAGCCTTACGAGATGGAGAAATTTTCGCATCGCAATGAGCGCTATAAGGATAATCAAATTTTTGCTTCTACGCTATGGAGCAGATTTTTCCCTGTCATGGAGCTGCTTGCGTCGATCAGCGTGGCAGTCCTGCTGGCGGTAGGGGGAACTCTAGTCATCAAGGAGCAGCTGACGCTTGGCGATTTGGTGGCCTTCTTCAGCTTGATCTGGTTCATCATCGGGCCGATGTGGGGACTTGGCTTCCATATTAACAACTATACCCAGTCCAAAGCCTCTGGAGAACGCGTGCTGGAAATACTGAATCAGAACGTGGATGTGAAGGATGAGGAAGGCTCAGTCGATCTGGATTTGGAGAACGTAAAGGGGCATGTGGAATTCGACCACGTCACCTTTGCGTACGGCAATAAAATGCCTGCCGTGACAGATATCCATTTTACAGCTGAGCCCGGCTCGGTTATCGGTTTCCTCGGCGGCACGGGATCGGGCAAATCGACGATCATCCAGCTTCTGATGCGTGCCTATAACGTGAACGAGGGAAGCATTCGCCTCGACGGAAGAGATATTAAGGATATACGCATTCAAAGTCTGCGCAGCGGAATTGCGACCGTATTCCAGGAGACGTTCCTGTTCTCCTCGAGCATTCGGAACAATATCGCCTACGGCATGACGCAAGTATCCATGGAGGAAATCATTCATGCCGCAAAGCTGGCCAAGGCCCATGAGTTTATCATGGAATTGCCGGACGGTTACGACACCGTCGTTGGCGAGCGGGGAATGGGGCTGTCCGGCGGACAGAAGCAGCGGATCGCCATTGCCCGCGCTTTGCTTAAAAATCCGAAAATCCTCATTCTCGACGATGCAACCAGTGCGGTGGATATGGAGACCGAGCATGAAATTCAGTCAGGCTTCCAGGAAGTGATGCAGGGGCGAACTACCTTCATCATTGCCCACCGGATATCCTCGCTTCGGCATGCGGATGAAATCCTCGTGCTGGATGAAGGGCGGATCGTGCAGCGAGGCAATCATGAGCAGCTGATCCAAGTTCCTGGTCCGTATCAGGACGTATACCGAATTCAATATGCTGACCATCTGTCCCGGGCTAGCGAGAGCAATGAAGGGAAGGTGTTGTAGCATGCATACAGAAACCCATAGCAAACAGGCGTTCAAGGGAAAAAAGCAGAAAACGCGGATTGAGGAACGCTTCGTCTATCAGGATGATGAACTGATCGATAAGGCGTTCGACTGGAAGCAGTTCCGGCGCTTGTTCTCCTATATGAAGCCCTATGCCAAGCAAATGCTGCCGCTCGTACTGCTCATGACTGTGCTGGGGACGATTACTAAGCTGACGGTTCCTTATTTGACGAGTGTCGCTATCGATAAAGCGATCGCTCCCGAGCTCGGAAACCCGAGTCTTAAGCTGCTGTACATTTTAACAGGAATTATTGCTGCGCTTTACATTGTGCAGTGGATTTCCAGCAGGCTTCGCATTAAATATACGAACATTATCGGACAGAGAGTTATTTATGATCTGCGCTCCGACTTGTTCAAGCATATCCAGAAGCTGTCTTTTAATTTCTTTGACAAGCGTCCGGCAGGCTCCGTGCTTGTACGCGTCACGAACGACGTCAACTCGCTGCAGGATTTGTTCACGAACGGCGTCGTCAATTTGATGATTGATTGCGTGCAATTGGCGGGGATCGTCGTCATCCTGCTGCTGATTAACTGGCAGCTGGGACTCGCCGTCATGATCACCGTGCCGATTATGTTCTTCGTCTCTACGAAGCTAAGGCAGAAGATCCGGATCGCATGGCAGGAAGTGCGGATGCGAAATTCCCGGATCAATTCTCACTTGAACGAATCGATTCAAGGAATTCGCGTTACCCAAGCGTATACGCAGGAGCAAGAGAACATGCGCTATTTCGATATGATGAACATGGACAGCAAGAAGTCTTGGGATAAGGCGTCGGCGATGAACCAGATGTTCGGTCCGATTATCGAAATCACTGGCGGATTAGGTACCTTTATATTGTTCATGCTTGGAGCATACATGATTCAGACGGGAGAGCTGACCATCGGTCTTCTTGTAGCTTTCAGCAACTACGTCGGGAACTTCTGGGATCCGATCAACCGGCTGGGAATGATGTACAATCAGTTGCTTGTCGCTATGGCTTCTTCGGAACGGATCTTTGAATTTATCGATGAAGAGCCAAGCATCGCTGATAAACCGGGAGCGAAGCCGCTTCCTTTGATTAAAGGCAATATTGAATTCAAGAATATCGTCTTTGAATATGAGAAGGGCCGGCCAGCTTTGAAGGGGATTTCCTTGAACGTTCAGCCGGGCCAATCGATCGCGCTCGTGGGGCATACCGGCTCAGGCAAGAGCACGATCATTAACCTGCTCAGCCGGTTCTATGACACGACCCAAGGTGCTGTCTATATTGACGGCCATGATATTCGGGACGTGACGGTTCAAAGCTTGCGGAGTCAAATCGGCATCGTGCTTCAGGACACCTTCATCTTCTCAGGCAGCATCCGCGACAACATCCGCTTCGGACGTCTCGATGCGACCGATGAAGAGGTGGAAGCAGCGGCTAAAGCGGTGGATGCCCATGATTTCATTATGAAGCTTCCAGGCGGCTACGACACAGAGGTTGAGGAACGCGGAAATGCCTTGTCGATGGGTCAGCGGCAGCTGTTGTCCTTCGCTAGGGCACTGCTGGCCAATCCTCGCATCCTGATTCTTGATGAAGCGACGGCGAGCATCGACACCGAGACCGAGCTGAAAATTCAAGAGGCGCTGAAGGTCCTGCTGCAAGGAAGAACATCCTTTATCGTTGCTCACCGCTTGTCCACGATCCGCAATGCTGATAATATCGTCGTGCTGGATCATGGACGAATCATGGAACAGGGATCCCACGAACAATTAATGGAACAAAAGGGAATTTACAGCGGGCTTGTCGAAGCTCAGTTTCGTTTTTTGTAATTTTCCGAAGATTTTAATCACATTTTAATGTCGAACCCTTGCTTTATTTCTCATAAAACCTGAAAATAGATGGAGATGAATAACTCATATTTCAAGGGGGATATCTGTAGTCATGTGGGGTGCTCCTCTATCAGAGCATGCCAAGAGCATTATGCTGCTTGGCAGTGGGGAATTAGGCAAGGAAGTCGTTATTGAAGCTCAGCGTCTCGGCGTCAGATGTATCGCTGTTGACCATTATGAGCATGCGCCCGCAATGGGAGTCGCACACGAATCCCATGTCGTGGATATGTTGGATGGTGAGGCGCTTCGAGCGTTGATTACCAGCGTCTCACCGGATCTGATTATTCCAGAAGTCGAAGCGATTGCGACAGATGTTCTTGTTGAATTGGAACGCGAAGGCTTTAAAGTGATCCCGACCGCAGGAGCTGCAAGGCTGACGATGGATCGGGAAGGCATTCGTCGGCTTGCTGCAGAAGAGCTGGGCTTGCCGACGGCGGATTATCGGTTTGCGAGCAGTCTGGAGGAATTGGAAGCGGCCGCTGCAGAAATTGGATTTCCTTGCGTCATTAAGCCGTTAATGAGCTCATCCGGCAAGGGCCAAACCGTATGCCGGGAACCAGGTGATGTTCCGCATTGCTGGCAGGCTGCGCTGGATGGCGCTCGCGCCAAGCAAATGCGAGTTATAGTTGAATCTTTTATCCCTTTTACTAGCGAGATTACTTTGTTGACCGTTCGATCTTCCTCGGGAACGCTCTTTTGCCCGCCGATCGGCCATATCCAGCAGGAAGGAGATTATGTCGAATCGTGGCAGCCTCATGTGATGAGCCCGTCTCAGCTTGCGGAGGCGGAGCTGATCGCCCGTAAAATAACGGATGCGCTCGGCGGCTACGGCATATTCGGCGTAGAATTGTTCCTGACGGAGGGGGGAGTCGTCTTTAGCGAGGTTTCCCCAAGGCCGCATGACACGGGCATGGTTACGATGGTGACCCAGGATTTATCGGAGTTCGCCTTGCATGTGAGGGCGATTCTTGGATTTCCGATTCCATCCATAGAACTGCTGACACCAGGTGCTTCCGCAACACTCAAAAGTGATTTGGAGGGGAACGCCTTCGTCATTGCAGGCATGGATGAAGCTTTGCGCGTGCCACGGACGCAAATCCGCGTATTTGGCAAGCCGCTTAGCAAGCTGGGAAGACGGATGGCCGTTGCTCTGAGTGGAGCAGAGGATGTTGAAACAGCTCGCAGCCGCGCTAAACAAGCGGCTAGCTCATTAAAGGTGGTAAAGGTCAATGAGTAGTATGGTGATGGCACCGGCTTTAGTCATTCGTAGTAGTTGTTCCGGAGATGTCGATCAGATGCTGCCCTTAATGCGCCAGCTAAAGTATCCAACGACGCCTAGCGTGCTGCATGAGCGTCTTTGCATGCTGGAGGGGCATCCGCTTTTGTGCAGTTTTGTCGCTGAAATGAAAGGCAAGCTTGTGGGCACAACCTTTTTGAAACAGCATCAGACGCATGATATGAGTCATCCGGTAACGCTAATCACGGCAATGGTCGTGGATGAGGAGCATCGTGGCACCGGTGTCGGTCGTCTGCTTTTAGAGGCGGCTGAAGCTTGGGCGAAGGAACAAGGCAGTATGCAGCTTGTGTTGTCCGCGGGCGGAGAACGTAATATGCTGGCCAAGTCCTTTTACGAGCACATGGGCTTTATTTGCCGGGGATACCGTCTAAGCAAATCTTTACAGTCATAGAGGCTGTAGATATCGAACCCTCGAAAATAGCTGAAATTATAAGAACCTCGCCCTAAGGCGAGGTTCTTTGCGTTATCTATTGGATTGTCGGGGACATAAATTGCGGAGCTTGCTATACGACGTATGAGGGCTGCTGCTGAAGCTGATTATTTCTTCGATAACAGCACAGCCGGCGGTAGGTTTCCAGACGCCCCCGAAATATAAGCTTAAGGTGGGAGCAGGATTCTAAATCCGCTGGGGTCGTGAGGGCGGCAGACTTATTCACGAGACTTACTCCGCCTTGCTGAAATACGGAGCTGACGAATTGGGAGCAAAAGTAAGAGTTCTCTCCGCCGAGCTCCATGTTGAGGATAATGCCGAGAATACCAAGGAAATTATAGCTGTAGAGTTCATCGTTCTCTTCAAATTGCCGGACGTAGGTTCGCATTCGTTCGTACGTAGCTTTATTGACGGTACAGCTGTAGATGGCACAGGTTGCCTTCTCGAATACGCCGGAGTGAATGTTCTCCTTCACAAATCCCCCGAAGACGGGGATGAGAGGATGCTTCCTGCCAAAGCTGTACACTTCACGAAGCTCGGAATCAAATGCAATCGAGGCATGGTTGTAGGGCGCTCTTGTGTACAAACCGATCAATTTCGTGACGATGGTCCGCGGATTGCTCAGCAGAATATAAATTTGTGTTTCGTTGTTCATATTTTTTTCAACCGCCATTTAATTATTAGGTTATGTACTACCATTAATTGATATTACCATGGTATGACAAATGGGGGAATACCAAAACCGTCTAAAGCCGCAATTATTACTAGACTATAGTCTTGGCCCCAAGTTTGTAGTAGCACTTCAAGCTGGATTAGAAGCGATGATTCCCGGATAGAACTTATCTCTTCGGGAGTATTTTTATGGAGTTGGGGGGAAGTTACGAAATAGGACAGAATGGGTATTAGGCATAATGAAGGAGGAATCGACATGAATGAAAGGAGCATACTTGAGACGGGGACGGTGGATGTGATAGCCGTTACGGATGATCTATGGAGCGTCAGGACATTGATCGTGAATGTATGCTTTGTCGGGGCAGGGAAAAACGGTGAATGGGTGCTGATCGATACAGGGATCGGGCCTTTTACGAATGCCCTGATCCAAGAAGCCGAGCAGAGATTTCATCGTCCGCCCGTTTGCATTATTTTGACGCATGGTCATTTTGACCATGTGGGGAGTGTCCTTGAGTTAGCCGACCGATGGAAGGTGCCCGTCTATGCGCATGCCGCCGAACTGCCTTATTTGACCGGAAAGCAGGATTACCCGCCAGCTGACCCCTCCGTAGGCGGAGGAATCATGGCAGGCGTATCTCCTCTTTACCCGCACCAGGCGATTGATCTTGGGGAACGGGTAAACACCCTGCCAGCAGACGGACATGTACCAGGATTGCCCGAATGGCGTTGGATCGCCACGCCGGGTCACAGCCCGGGTCACATTTCCTTGTATCGGGAGAGGGATGGCTGTTTGATCGCAGGCGATGCATTCATCACGGTGAAGCAGGAATCGGCATTGGCGGTGCTATCGCAGAAAATCGAGCTGCATGGACCGCCGATGTATTTTACGACGGATTGGGAGGAAGCGAGGGGATCGGTACAGGCGCTGGCTGCATTATCACCTAAGACGGCAGTAACCGGACACGGGCAGCCTATTTCCGGAGAAGAGCTGAGGCTAGGTCTGCAGCGGTTGGCGGATCATTTTGATGAAGTCGCTGTACCGCAGCAGGGGAAATACGTAGATTAGGAGCATTTAAAACATACGGCTAAGGGATGGGGGGCGATATCTAGCGGTGGCGAGCCTCCCTTTTTCATATGATGGGAACTAATCTTTCCCATAAATTACTCATGCAGTACTCCAAGAGTCATGTTAGAATATGACAAGATACTCCAAGGAATGTAAGGAGTCTGAAGGAGGTAACACAGCATGAACAAACCGAAGGTGGCAGCATTCCTGTCAGGCGTCATGTTATTCGGCTTGGCGGCCTCGCTTACCGCGGCTCCGGCGCTGCCGGGGGCTGGAACCGGGACGATCTATGCGGCTTCGGCTAAAACATCACAGGTTTCAGCTAAGCAGATGGCTGCAGTATATGCGCAAATACAGGCCGAAAATGCAGCAAAAGTGGTTGCATTAGTAAATGTGGAACGAAAGAATGCGGGACTGAAGCCGCTCGTCGTGCATACGAATTTATCCAAAATGGCTAAAGACAAAGCAATCGATATGTATAAAAGCAATTATTTTAGCCATACCTCACCCAAATACGGTTCGCCTTTTGATATGATGGATGCCTACAATATTACTTACCGTTATGCGGGTGAGAATATTGCCAAAGGGCAAAAGACGCCTTCAGAGGTCGTAGCTGCATGGATGAACAGCCCGGGACACAAAGCGAATATTTTGAATTCGAAGTATACTTTGATTGGGGTCGGCTATTACAACGGTCACTGGGTTCAGGAATTTATCGGAAAATAAAGCGAATGAAGAAAGGTTTGCCTGGCAGCTTAGTTTGTCAGGTAATTTTTTTGGACAGAAAAAGAGCTGTATCGACATCATGTTCAGATGCAGTACAGCTCTTGTTCAGGCTTGATGATGGGTTATGCAGGGGTCGAACCTGCGACCTGCCGATTAAGAGTCGGCTGCTCTACCAGCTAAGCTAATAACCCTCGGAATTGCCTGTACAAAGTATTATACTCCTCTCATTTTTGAAAATCCAGTTTTTTTATTTAGTTTTTTATGGGTATTCTGGAAGGATGGATTTGCTTATTAGCTGAAGAAGTTTTATGTTAGTTATTAGCTGGAAAGGTTATTAAGGAACGAATGAATAGGAAATAATGGCACAGGAGGACGAGGTACAAGATGAATTCCACATCACGAATTTGGCGGACGACGGGGTTGCTATCGTTGTTGTCCACCTTATTGCTAATTGCCGGGTTTCTTTATGCCGTGAGAGACGTGATTTTTCCCGGAGCCGCAGGAAGTGAAGCAGGTGTCAATCCGGGGACGATAGAAAATCCGAGCGAACCGCCTCGCGGAGCGACGGAGAAGGTGAACGTATTAAATGTAACTGCGATCGGCGACTCGCTTTCCAAGGGTACGGGGGATGATAGCGGCAAAGGGTTTGCAAAACGATTCGTAGAACTGGCCAAGGCGCAGGGAACGGATTCCAAGCTGGTGAACAACCTCGGCATTAATGGTTTGACGACGGAAGGACTCGTAGCTTTGTTGAACGAGAAGGGGGTTCGATATTCATTGAGCCAGGCCGATATTATCATTGTGTCCATCGGCGGAAACGATCTGTTCAACGGAGCGGCGAATTTGCAGACCACGGGAGAACTTCCGACGGAATTAGAGATGGAGCAATCTGTAACCCAAGCCTCGGAGCGCTTAGGAACTATCGCCGATCAAATTCTGGAGCTGAATCCAGAGGCGCAGCTTGTCTACGTCAGCTTATATAACCCGTTTTCTGATCTGCAAGGGATGAGAGAAATTGGCGATGAGGCTGTATCGCGCTGGAATCATCTCGTTACTGATATATTGCGTGACCGTGAAAGGACTCTCGTCGTGCCGACCTATGATTTATTTACATATAATTCGCAAAAATATTTGGCAAGTGACCATTTTCATCCGAATGGAGCAGGATATCAGATTATTGCAGAACGGATCATGCAGGGGATTTATTAATGCCGGTTCATCAAGCGAGGACAGATATGGTATAAGGAGTGGGAGATATGGCGGCATTCGATAAGGCCGTGAAGTCACAGGGACAAAAGGAACTGCGCAAAGCGGATGAACGCGCGATGCGGACAAGCCGGGCAGGGACGGAAAAGCGTGCTGCAAACCAACAGCAGACGGTGCTTAGCGTGGAGCATCTTCGCAAAAAGATCGGACGCAAATGGATCGTAGAGGACGTTACGTTTGAGGTACAGGAAGGCGAGGTATTCGGCTTCCTTGGTCCGAATGGAGCTGGAAAGACGACGACGATCCGGATGCTGGTTGATTTGATTCGTCCGACCGAGGGCAAGGTGACGATTTGCGGCTACGACGTCAGAAGGCAGCCGGAGCAGGCGCTGGCCTATATCGGGTCAATTGTCGAGAACCCTGAGGTGTACACCTATTTGACAGGATGGGAAAACCTGCAGCATTTCGGCAGAATGGTACCCGGCGTCGATGATCAGAGGATCGCTGAGGTCGTCGAGATCGTTGATCTTGGCCAGCGTATCCATGATAAGGTTAAGACATATTCCTTAGGCATGCGCCAGCGTCTCGGCATCGCGCAGGCTTTGCTGGGACGACCCAAGCTGTTAATTCTAGACGAGCCGACGAACGGGCTCGATCCGAAAGGGATTAAGGAACTGCGCATATTTATTCGGCGGCTGGCCGAAGAGGGCTTGGCCGTATTTGTGTCCAGTCATCTGCTCAGCGAAATTCAATTGTTGTGCGATCGCGTAGCGATTATCAGCCGGGGACGCGTGCTGGCCGTAGGAGCCGTGGAGGATTTGATCTCCGACAATTCGAATTATTTCATCTGGGAGCTTTCTCCGCGCGAGCGCGGCATGCAGCTGCTTGAGGCAGCCGGAATAACGATTACTCCTCACCCGGATAAGGTTCTGGATGATACGATTATGGCCGGGATGAGCGAGCAGGCTATTGTTACGCAAATGCCGCCTGACAATGTGCAGGACGTACTACCCCGTTTAGTCGCCGAAGGAATCCAGGTTCATGCCGTCCAAAGAATCAATCCTACGTTAGAACAGCTATTCCTGGAGTTGACGGAAGGTGAGAGGATTGAATAGTATGATTCCATTAGTGAAGAATGAAACAATCAAGATGATCAAGAAGAAGCGCTTCTATGTTATTCTGCTGGTGTTACTCGTTCTGGTACCCATTTTTTCATATGCTCAATTGCGGGCGGCTGAGGAAAAGCGGAGTAAATTCGGTACGGATTGGCGCCGGGAGGTGCAGCAGGCGATTACCGATAATCAAAACTCGCTCGGCAGCGATCGAGTACCGGAGGAATGGAAGAAATACCGTCAAATTTATATTCAGCAAATGAAATATTATTTGGAGCAGGATGTAAACCCGCGGCAGCCGGGTGCCGTCGCTTTTACGAAGGAGTTTCTGGATAATGCGGCAACTTTGTTTATTCCGCTGCTCATTATGGGGATCGGATCGGATATCGTATCCTCCGAACGGACGAGCGGGACGATTAAAATGCTTCTGACCCGCCCGGTCAGGCGTTGGAAGGTGCTGCTTAGCAAGCTGATCACGCTGTTGATGTTCGTTTCGCTTATCGTCGTGTCCACGTTTATAGTCTGTTATTTGGTATCCGGATTATTTTTTGGCTATAAAGGCTTCAATCTGCCCGTGTTCACAGGATTTAAACTTCAAGGCGCAGATGTCGATATATCAGGAGTACACGCTGTGCCACAGTGGAAGTATATATTGATGCAGATGGGGCTGATATGGTTTGTTAGTTCAGTCGTAGCTATGCTGGCATTTATGGTATCCGTTCTTGTGCGGAGTACGGCAGCGAGCATCGTCATTATGATGGCGGCATTAATAGCGGGGAATATTCTTACGAATTTGGCATCGGCATGGACAAGCGCAAAATATTTGTTCATGGTCAATTTAGGGCTGACGCAATATTTGGCGGGAACGCCGGCCCCGATTGAGGGGATGACCCTTGGCTTCTCACTGGCGGTGCTTGCCGTTTGGGGGCTTGGTTCACTGATTGTTTCATTCCTTGTCTTTACGAAACAGGACATATTGAATTAAAATGTACAAGGAAACCAAAACATCTGTTTGCATTTGTTAGTAAAATGTCTACATAAAGAAGTATAAAAGGGGGAGCATGAATGGCCGATCAAATCGATTTGTTCGAGGGCGCTGTTCAGCCTGAAGCAGGCACAGCGGCTTCAGGATACGACGCGGACGACATTCAAGTGCTCGAAGGGCTTGTCGCGGTACGCAAACGACCAGGTATGTATATCGGCAGTACGAGCTCGTCGGGACTTCATCATTTGGTGTGGGAGATCGTAGATAATGCCGTAGACGAGCATC
The DNA here is from genome assembly GCF_042714055.1 of Paenibacillus lentus. GTDB lineage: Bacteria > Bacillota > Bacilli > Paenibacillales > Paenibacillaceae > Fontibacillus > Fontibacillus lentus_A. The sequence goes on along the minus strand of NZ_JBHGVC010000001.1, from coordinate 818,910 downwards.
TGGCAAAGTACTGTTCTAAAATCGATATTTCGCTGAATAAAGACGGTTCAGTCACCGTATTCGATAATGGGCGAGGCATTCCAACGAGCATTCACAAAACCGGGATTCCAACTCCGCAGGTCGTGTTTACGATTCTGCATGCGGGGGGGAAATTCGGCGGTTCCGGATATAAAAAATCGGGCGGCCTGCACGGCGTCGGCGCATCGGTAACGAATGCGTTGTCCGAGTGGCTGGAGGTAGATATTTACCGGGACGGCAAAATTCATCGCCAGCGCTTCGAGTATTGGGTGGATAAGAAAGGGATTGAGCATGTCGGCGAGCCGGTGACCGGTCTGGAGATCATCGGCAATACGAACCGAACCGGAACGAAGGTTACGTTCAAGCCGGATATCCGCGTATTTCCTACGGGTATCGGGCTTAGCTATGATACGCTGGCCGAGCGTTTGCAGGAGATAGCTTTCCTGAATTCCGGACTTAAAGTCACGCTTAAGGACGAACGTTCCGATCAAGCGGACGAGTTTTATTATGAGGGCGGAGCGAGTCAGTTTGTCCAATTCCTGAATGAAGGCAAGGATGTTCTTCATGACGTAATTCATTTCTACTCGGAAAAAGAGGATGTCGAGGTTGAGGTGGCTTTGCAATATAACAGCGGTTATACCGAGACGCTGGCCTCGTTCGTCAACTCGATTCCTACCCGCGGGGGAGGCACGCATGAGACCGGCTTTAAGACGGCTTATACGAGAGTGATGAACGATTATGCCCGCAAGAACGGCATCCTGAAGGAGAAGGAGAAGAACCTAGAGGGAGCGGATTTGCGCGAGGGCATGATGGCGGTCATTAACGTCAAGATGGCTGAGGTCGAATTCGTTGGCCAAACGAAGGATCAGCTCGGCAGTGCTTCAGCCCGAAGCACGGTAGATACCGTCGTGTCAGAGAAGATGGCACTGTTTCTGGAGGAGAATCCGCAGGTCGCGCAGCAGCTGATCAAGAAGGCTGTACAGGCTTCCAAAGCACGGGAGGCAGCCCGCAAAGCAAGGGATGAAATGCGGACGGGCAAAAAACGCAGCGAGAGCTCTAATCTGGGCGGTAAGCTGACACCGGCCCAATCGAAGGATTTTACACGCAATGAGCTGTTTATCGTTGAAGGCGATTCTGCCGGCGGCTCCGCCAAACAGGGCAGGGACTCGAAAATCCAGGCAATCCTCCCGTTGAAAGGGAAGCCGATGAACCCGGAGAAGGCGAAGCTCGCCGATATTTTGAAGAACGACGAGTATCGCTATATTATTTCGGCGATTGGCGCAGGGATTGGAACGGAATTTGCGCTGGAAGACAGCAATTATTCCAAAATCATCATTATGACGGATGCGGATACGGACGGAGCGCATATTCAAGTGCTATTGCTGACCTTCTTTTACCGTTATATGAAACCGCTAATTGATGCAGGCCGGGTCTATATTGCCCAGCCTCCGCTATACAAAATTACGCGCAAATCCGGCAAGCTGGAGACGGTCAGATATGCATGGACGGATGAGCAGCTGCAAAATTATTTGAAGGAATTCGGTAAGAACTTTGAATTGCAGCGTTATAAAGGACTCGGGGAGATGAACCCGGATCAGCTATGGGAAACGACGATGAATCCGGAGACGCGCACACTGCTCCAAGTGCAGATTGAAGATGCTACGAAGGCCGAGCGCCGCGTGTCCACATTGATGGGCGATAAGGTTGATCCGCGGAAGCGCTGGATCGTCGAGAATGTAGATTTCACGGAGTATGAGGAATAGAGGGTGACTTGATTTGAGTTTATTGGAGAACTTTTTGCCGGCCTATCTGGAGGAAGTCGTTGGTGACCGGTTTGGCCGGTATTCCAAATATATCATTCAGGATCGCGCCATTCCTGATGTGCGCGACGGCCTGAAGCCCGTTCAAAGACGGATTCTATATGCCATGTATGACTCGGGGAACACCCCGGACAAGCCCTATCGCAAATCCGCGAAGACCGTCGGAGACGTGATGGGGAACTATCATCCGCATGGAGACTCTTCGATTTATGAGGGGATGGTGCGCATGGCGCAGCCCTGGAAGATGGGGCATGTGCTCATCGACGGCCACGGGAACTGGGGTTCCCAAGACGATGACCCGGCGGCAGCCATGCGTTATACCGAAGCGAGATTATCGCCGATTGCGCTGGAGTTGCTGCGGGACATCGAGAAGCGGACGGTTCCGTTTAAAGATAATTTTGATAACACGGCAATGGAGCCCGTTGTACTCCCTTCGCGTTATCCCAATCTGCTTGTCAATGGCGTAAGCGGGATTTCCGCCGGATTTGCGACCGAGATTCCGCCGCATAACCTGCGCGAGGTGATCGATGCCTGTGTCGCGGTGATGGAGAAGCCAAGCATGAGCTTAGAGGAGATCCGCACTTATGTGAAGGGGCCTGACTTTCCAACCAGCGGAATTATTATGGGAGAAGAAGGCATCAAGGATGCTTATGAGACTGGAAGAGGCCGCATATATATTCGCGCGAAGACGGAAATCGAATCGCTGCGCGGCGGGAAGCAGCAAATTGTGATTACGGAAATCCCTTATCAGGTCGTTAAATCTCGTCTGGTCACCGCCATGGAGAACATACGCCTGGAAAAGAAGGTAGACGGGATTGCCGAAGTGCGCGATGAGAGCGGACGCGAAGGGCTGCGAATCGTCGTAGAACTGCGTCGGGAGGCCGATGCGCAGGGGATTCTTGCTTATTTATTAAAGAAAACCGATTTGCAGGTGACTTATAATTTCAACATGGTCGCGATTGTGAACAAGGCGCCGCGCCAGTTAGGCTTAAAAGCGATTCTAGAGGCTTATATCGATCACCAGCGCGAGGTGGTGACTTACCGGACGCAGTATGAGCTGGAGAAGGCGGAGGATCGCGCCCACGTTCTCGAAGGCTTGGTTAAAGCGCTGAACATTTTGGATGAGGTCATTGCAGCGATCAAGGCTTCGAAGAATCGTCAGGACGCACAGAACAATTTGCAATGGATGTTCGGATTTACCGAACGGCAGGCAGACTCGATTCTAACCTTGCAGTTATACCGGTTAACAAATCTGGAAATTACATCGCTTGAAAAAGAATTAAACGAGCTGCAGAAGAAAATTGCTACGCTGCGGGGCATTCTGGAGAGCGATAAGAAGCTGATCGCCGTCATTAAGAAGGAATTGCTTGAAATCCGGGACAAATACGGTGTGGATCGCCGTTCGTTGATTCAGGGCGAAGTCGAGGAAATCAAGGTTAATCTGGAGGTCATGGTCGCTCAGGAGGATGTACTCGTCACGTTGTCCCATGAAGGCTACATTAAACGTACGAGCATGCTGTCCTTTACCCGCTCCGGTGGAGAGCTGGACGGCTCGGGTGTGAAGGACGGCGACTACACGAAGCACATTCTGGAGGTCGATACCCTGCAAAATGTGCTGATCTTCACGCAGCGCGGTCAATACTTCGTTCTCCCTGTGCATCAAATTCCCGAGTTCAAGTGGAAGGATAATGGTACGGCGATCGTCAACGTCATTGCCTTGGCTAAGGAAGATCGGATTGTCAGCGTGATACCGGTGAAAACCTTTGAGGAGCCGGATGCGAGCCTCGTATTCGTAACGAAGCGGGGGCAGGTGAAACGTACGCTGCTTAAAGATTATGAGACGAAGCGATCGGGAGCGGTTGCTGCCGCAAAGGTAGCGGATGGCGACGAAATTATCCAGGTGCAGCTAAGCCGGAATAACGCTGAAATTATGCTGTTAACGAAGGATGGCATGGCGATCCGGTTTGCAGAGAATGAAGTGAATCCAATGGGACGCGTCGCTACTGGCGTCAAAGGCATCGGGCTGAAGGACGGCGATGAAGTGGTGAGCGCTCTTTGGGTGGAAGGCGAGGAGGGCGAAGTTCTCGTCGTCTCTGACCTAGGGTACGGCAAACGGAGTCTACTGCTGGATTATCCGATGCAAAGCCGCGGTGGGCGCGGCGTTCAGACGTTTGAGTTCAAGGAAGGCAAGCGCGTTAAACCGAACGGAAGCCGTATCGTGGGCGGGTTCCATTGCAAGGATGCGCTGAACTTGATCGCGATGACGAAGCAGGGCGAGTCCTATACCTTTAATTCGGAGTCCGCGCCGCTCGCTGATCGCAAATCGATTGGAAAAGGACTGGCGGCAGTCGGTAAGGGTGACGAAATTATCGATTTGCTAATTGTGCCGCAGCGCGACAATGAGGAACAGATGAAGTAGCAATTGAATAAGCTAAAAGAAGCTCTCCTCCGTATAAGGATAAGATCATAAGATCCTTGGGGGAGAGCTTTTTTGTATTTAGCGGAACCTGCCCAGTCGTTGTTTAAGTCGCCTGCAAGTTGGAAGATAAGTGCTCTATAAAGGATTGAATGGCCGTGTCCATATATGTATCTTTACGGTATACGATGCCGACGCTTCGGTAGGGAGAGGGCTCGGCGATAGGCACGCTGACCAGGCGAGTATCTCTAAGCGTCGGCGTGTAGGATTTGGGAACGACCGTCAAACCTACGTGATGGGCCACCATTTGGCATTGGGATTCCATGGTGGACAGTTCTAGTACGGGGCTTAGCTGTATGCCGATTTCGGCACAGGCAGCATCCAGCATTTGCCGGGCCAGGAACTTCGGTGGAAATAAGACGAGAGGCGACTTCGCAAGCTCGTTTAGTTCAATGCTGTCGAGTTCGGCAAAAGGATGGTCGCTGGGAACGATAACGACGAGTTCCTCTTTATATAGAGGAAGACTGATGAGTTGTTCATCCTTCAGTGGAAGGAATACTACTCCCAAATCCAGCTTATTACTGAGCAGCCTGTCCCGTGTTTCCTCGGTAGCCAGCTCCACGACGGATAATTCGATGCCGGGGAACTGTCGGTGAAAGGAAATCAAGGAATGAGTCAGCAAATGATTGCCTGAGCAGCCGATTCTCAATCTGCCCCGCCTCATTCCAGTAAGCTCGCCGATCATAAGCTTGGCTTGATCCAATTCATGGAATACCCGGCGTGCATGTTCTAGCAGTACGAGTCCAGCTTGCGTTAAATGAATCTTCTTGCCCGTACGATGGAAAAGCGGCGTGCCCAGTTCCTCCTCCAGCAGGCGGATTTGGTGGCTAAGCGTCGGTTGGGATATGCCAAGATTCTCCGCGGCCTTCGTAAAATGCAATTCTTCGCTAACAGCGATGAAATATTCTAGCAGTCGATGCTCCAAGTTCTCCCCTCCTTCATAGATATGATCTATGATTATAGTAGATTATATTATTAAAAAATCCCATATACATCAAGGGTTTATTGTTGTCGATTTTACGATTGGGGACGGATTGGGCACGAGAAATAAATTGGAGTTCTTTCTTTTTTGGTCTTTATCTTTACATAAAAAAGATTATCGAAGGTTTTTGCAGCTGCTTGCCCGGCTTCTTGGAATACATGACAGTAAGTGTTCATTGTAATTGAAATGTCTGAATGGCCGAGACGCTCGGAAATGATCTTAGAATGAACGCCGCTGTTAATAATAACGAAGCACTTGTGTGTCTAAGCGCATGGATCCGGCAAAAGAAAAGATATTTCCGTCCTTCAATATGATCCTAAAACGGCTGTTTTGATTTTCCTCGCTGCTGCCACTCATAAAACCCGTCTGCTGGAATGATAAAACGGCGAGACGCGATCAATCGACAAAGGACGGCTTCTCCGTGATTGTTTCGGCTCGTACATTTATCATTTTGCTTCCTATGTTATCGTCTTTAGCCCACGTTGGACTAATCCCCAGCGGAGAACGCCTAACTGATTTCCATTTGTGCCGCGAATTACTGCCGGGATATATTGCATAAGAGCCGCGTTATATGATGGTTAATGCTGGTATCTTCATTGATGTAGTAACGTATCAATATGTCTTCATAAGGAACGATGATCGTAATCGTCCACACATAAGCTAGGCCTCCTAAACCCTATGAATTAAAAATTCAAAAGCCCACAAACTTATTAGGTCTGTGGACTCTCAGAACTTCACTGTTCTTCATTTACGTTTAACCTTCAGCACTAGCACTACAATCGACAAGGCTGACGTTGCAATGATGAGTGATTGAGAAACTGATTTACTTAAAATGCTATAAATATAGTAATAATTGACAAAATATCACAATTATATTATCATATTACTATAAATACTAAATTAATACAAAAAGGAGATGTATTTGTGAAAAATTTAAAAAAGTCTAAAGCTCTATTATTAGTAGTCAGCATTACATTAGTTTTAAGTTTTGGACAAATGGTAACAGCTCAACAAGCAACTAACACTGCAAATGCACCTCTAACTCAATTAACTACTGAAGAAGGTAAGACATTTGGAGTTGGAGAACCTAAAGTCAAAAATGGGTCTGCAAAGTCGATTAAACATAAGAGAGCAATGAAAAAAAATGAAGTTGAACAATCTATTAGTTTTATCCCTTCTGCTGATAACAATAGTATTGAAATTCCATTTGAATTTTCAAATGGGGAGTATTTGGAACTTTATAAAGACAACGACCGTGCGCCAGAAGGGGTGAGTAAAGAAAAAAGTGCAAACGGCATTGCCGGTAATATTTACAATAAATATGGAAGATCTATCGGAGTATTCTCTGCGAGAATTATTGGAGGCGAGGAGCAAGATAATTTAATCGCTGAAACTAATGGCAATATTTTGAGTTTACAAACTAACGTAAATAGTACGAATGCACCTATTGAAATTGAATTATTAGCTGCTGCGACGTATTATAAAGATTATTTCTCTAGCTTTGCATGGATAAATCGGGGCGGTACATATCCATTGTCTCTAAGTTTAACACATACAAATTACATTTATGAAGCAAGTACAACGCAAGAGGAAGAAGCAAGAATGTTTGATAGTTGGGATAAGCTTTATGCAGTTCATTCGAGTAATACAACAAACTGGTCCAATACTCAAGGAATGAAAGACCAATACTTTTGTCATGTACAATTTGCCGAGTCTAAAAATCCTTGGAATTTGGAACCTGGTAGACCAGATGTAGGTTGGTGGAATACTGTACTCTCACTTTGCAATCCGGGATAACGAATGCTTTCCATATTGCAAAAAATACCTTTCATTCTTTGAAACAAGATTTTACTGTGTAAGACTGCAATAATAGTTGCAATCTATAATTTTTTTGTAATGATACTATGGAACTGCTCTGAAAAAGGGGTAGTTCCATTAATTTTTATTATGACGTAGGGCTTAAACTCAATTTTAATACCTAGGAGTTGTATGGAAAGCACAGATGTATTTATTAATTTTAGACCTATATATATTTAGTTTATCATTATTTTAATTATTTCATTGATAATCAATATATTTCAGAAGAATCACCCTAGAATTATCAATATGTTTACATTAATAAATGTTACAATAGTTAGTTCTCTGATATCCGCTTATATGACTTAATAGGCATTCTTTCTGATGAATTAGGAATTGGTGGCGACATTGTTTCCTCTATTCTGTTTATTCTAGTAGTGGTATTGTCGTTTGTTAATATTCTTGTTTATTCCCAATGTTCTTTTTAATCCTTCTTAAAGCACTTGAGAAAAATTTATCTATGTATCTAAAAACATAAGAATGCTTTTATATTTTTGGTGAATTTCAACAAGCTTCATTGGGGACGAAACCATCATATCTTACCGCAAATCACCTAACGCCACCTGACCTGATAAGCAAAGCTTTAAAACCCAAGCAGAGCAACGGATATCTTTATAAACCCTCATTCCGTATTATAGATATGATCTATGATTATAATCGATACCATATTATTGATCAATAATAGATTCAACGCTATAGTAAGGATATAGTCAATAATCGAGAGGACGTGTAGTATGGATAGCTTGTACATCGAACTTAGTCAAAATTTAAAAGAGAAGCCGAATGCCGATGCCCTAGGCTTTGGGAAATATTTCAGCGATCATATGCTGACGATGGATTATTCGCTTGAAGCGGGTTGGCATGATCTCAAAATCGTACCGTACGGGCCGATAGCTCTCGACCCTTCCGCGATGGTATTTCATTATGGACAAGAAGTGTTTGAAGGGATGAAAGCATATCGTACGTCAAAAGGAGAACTGGTGCTGTTTCGACCGGACATGAACCTGAAGCGGCTAAATGCGTCTTGCGAGCGGTTAAGCATTCCTACGGTGGATCCCTCCGTACTGCTGCAAGCTATTTCGAAGCTGGTAAATATCGATGAATCGTGGATTCCATCGGGAGAAGAAAATGCGCTGTATATTCGTCCGTTTATTATTGCTACCGAGCCTTGCCTTGGTGTTCGGGCCTCGCATACTTATAAGCTGCTCGTCATTCTCTCGCCGGTAGGCCCTTATTATCCGGAAGGCATTCATCCGGTTAGCATCTACGTTGAACAGCGCTATGTTCGGGCATTCCGGGGAGGAACCGGGGCAGCCAAAACGGCAAGCAACTACGCGGCAAGCATTAAAGCCCAGGAGGATGCGAAGAAATCGGGATTTTCGCAAGTGCTGTGGCTAGATGGGGTAGAGAGCAAGTATGTTGAGGAAGTCGGGAGCATGAACGTCTTCTTCAAGATGAATGGAGAGGTGGTTACGCCTGAGTTGTCGGGAAGCATTTTGGCCGGGGTAACGCGTGATTCCGTCATCGCTCTGTTGAAATCCTGGGGCGTGCCTGTTAATGAACGCAAAGTATCGATAGAGGAATTGGTCGAAGCGCATAAGCAGGGGCTTCTTGAGGAAGCTTTCGGAACGGGCACGGCTGCTGTCATCTCGCCAATTGGCAGCATGAAGTGGGGAGAGCTGGAGCTGAGCATTGCTGGCGGTAAAACCGGGGAATTGTCGAAGAAGTTGTATGATACGATTACGGGCATTCAGCGAGGACAGCTTGACGATCCGTTGGGATGGAGATATACGATCGAGTAATTGATAAACAGCTGCAAATAGAACAAGGCGCAGAGCCAGCCGAGCATTCGGCTGGTTTTTTGCCATAACCGCAGTTTACGCACGAAGCTTCATGGATTAGGTAGAATAAGGTGGAGTCTAACGGTTGATGTCGGCACGAGTATAACCAAAGTGAACAATTAATGGATTTTACTGGAATAGAGAAGGATTTTGAGCCGAGGATGGCGAATTTAATTAAAGACATTAAAAAGGCATTTATCGACGTACGCTCTAAGCAGACAGAACGCGATCAGCAGCAGCTTTTATTGCGATACAAGCTTATCACTTACATAGGACGAAATGATAAGGCTGCATAAATACAGGCAACAGCAGCTTAGTTAGAGGGTAACTGAAATGAGCGAGAAGTACTATAAGCAACAAGTATAAACCATGCAGTGAGGCGGACAGGGGGATATCAGTGCATACCGAGGAATTTGGAAAGTTACTGAGCAAAATAGTAAAAGACTATCAGAACCACTTGGAGGAGGAGCTTGCGCCAACATTGACCACGTCGCAGTTGTCAGTGCTTGAAGTGTTGGAGCAGAATGGCCAGCTGAAGCCGTCCGATCTGATCCCGTTTCTAGCAACGACCCCGGCAGCGGTGACGATGCTTCTGGATCGCATGGAGAAGGCCGAGCTCATTCGCAGGGATCGGGATGAGGAGGATCGGCGGATCGTCTGGATTTCGATTACGGAGAAGGGCAAGGCCGAGGCCGACCGTGGAATTTCGATTCGCCATGAATATTTGGACGGCGTGCTTAGCCGGATTTCTACGCATAATCAGCAGCTGCTCGTTTATTTAATGGGTAAAATTTCGGGTACGAAGTAGGGGGGCTATCAATATTAGGTGGTTAATCCCTTCAACATAATATGTTGCTTATTGATACAGCTGAAGCTAAATCAGGAGACGTGTGATCCTCTATCCGAAGGGTCACGCGTTTTTGTTGTTATATTGGGCTATATAAGTTGAAGCAACCTTATTCTCATGTCCGCCTTATGGCTGCCATCGCCCTCCATGCTATTCAACTGATGGCTACACAAAGGCAGAAACAAACGGAATCCGACCTGGTCGGCTGCAGCAACAATTTTGAACGAAAACTCATACAAAAGAGCTCTCGAGGCGGTCGGTTGCGGCAGTTTTGAACGAAAACTCGTACAATTTCGAAAGAACATTTCACACGACTGCTTTCACTCTAAAATTTATAGTTCAACTTATATAGTAAAAATATTGCACGATAAAAAGTATAAATCCTATGCCGGAACCGACAGCCTTCCTTCTTATACTTAAGTTATGAATTAGCTTATCTAGCAGGAGGAGGTAGGGACATCATGTCTTCACTAGATCAACCGGAGAAGATGCACCGGAAAAAATGGTGGAATCCCAGCAAGAAGGAGGCGGTCGTCGGCTGGATATTTTTGGCCCCGGAGGCGATCGGGATTATTGCCTTGGCTATTTTTCCGCTCATTTTCTCTCTATTCTTAAGCTTCACGAACTGGAATCTCGTCGGCGGCTTTGCCGAGATGAAGTGGGTTGGCTTTGACAATTTCACAAGGCTGATCGATGACTCCAAGTTTTTGAAGGCATTTCAAAACAACATTTTTTTCACGGCCATTACGGTACCTGTCGGCTTGATTGTTGCCATGATCATGGCGGTGATCATTCATACCAAGGTGTATGCCAAGGATTTGTTTAAGATCCTGTTCTTTATCCCTTATATTTGTTCGACCGTAGCCGTGGCTGCCGTATGGGCGGCGCTTTATCATCCCTCGAGCGGCCCGATCAACCGATTTTTGATGGAGCTTGGCTTGGCCGATCCGCCTAAATGGCTGGTTGATTCCCACTATGCGATCATAGCGATCATGGTCATTGCCATATGGCAGGCGCTTGGCTACCAGATGATCATTTTTCTAGCGGGGCTCACGCAAATATCGGAAGAATTATACGAATCGGCGGAAATTGACGGCGCGAACGGCATTCAGCAGTTTAAATCGATTACGCTGCCGCTGCTCGCACCAACGACCTTATTCCTTACGATCACGACAATTATCAGCTCGTTTAAAGTGTTTGACCTCATCAAATTCCTGACGGATGGCGGGCCAAATGACGCTTCGACAGTCATCGTGTACCGCATCTATGAAGAGGGCTTCGTCAATTTCAATATGGGCTATGCTTCGGCCATGTCCTGGATATTGTTCCTGCTCGTTATTGCGGTAACCTCCATTACCTGGATTGTGCAGGCTCGAGAAAAAAAGGCATAAGGAAGGTGCGACTACTGTGAACATAAAGAAATTCGAACTTAGCCGCTGGATATTTACGATCCTGTGCGGTGCACTATCCACGCTGTTCATCGTGCCGCTGGTATGGATGATCTCGGCTTCGGCCAAGCTGGAACGCGATGTCATGACTTACCCGATCCAATGGATTCCGCAGGAATGGAACTGGGTGAGCAACTTTCAGAAGGTATGGCTGGAGAATGTACCCTTTTCCTTGTTTTACTGGAATTCGTTCAAGCTGTCCGTATTAGCTACGCTGTGTACACTCATTTTCTCATCGATGGCTGCCTTCTCCTTCGCCAAGCTGCGTGCGCCGGGGAAAGGAATCATGTTTGGCCTGATGATGTCCTTTATGATTATTCCAGAGCAGGCAACGCTGGTGCCAAGATTTATCATGATCAAATGGCTTGGCTTGTATAACACCCATGAAGGGCTTATTCTGATGCTCGCCTTCTCGATGTACTTCACGTTCTTGATGCGGCAATACATGATGGGAATTCAGAATGATTTTATCGAATCCGCGAAAATCGACGGAGCCGGTTACTTGCGGATTTACGCGCAAATTATGCTCCCGTTATCGAAGCCGATTCTTGCTACAGCGGGAATCATTAAATTCATATGGACCTGGAACGATTATCAGAATCCGCTTATTTTCTTGTTCTCGAAGGAGCTGTATCCGCTGCCCCTCGGCATTCAGTTCTTTAGACAGGAGTATTCCAATAATGTGTCGCTGATGATGATGGCAGCGGTATCGGCTATTATTCCATTGATCATCGTCTTTATCGTGCTGCAGAAGCAGGTCATTAACGGTATAACGGTCGGTGGCGTAAAAGGGTAGCTTGCTGGATGGCTGAAGTGATAGAATGATGAAGTTCAAAATTATACACGCAAACATCCAAACAGAGTACACGGTAAAATACTTGTCCTTCGCTTATTCTAGTTATGTAAATACTTAATCTACTAAAAGGGGATGCACAGATGAAAAAGGTTTACGTATTGCTAATGCTGAGTTTCATTCTGATCCTATCGGCTTGCGGCGGTAACGGCGGTCAGAGCAAGGCTGGTGATGGAAGCGCTGCCAGCAATGGCGCGGCGGCGGATGGAACGGCTGGGGGACAGAACGTTACGCTAAAACTGTACAGCAATGCCAAGGGAGATCCTGGCGAACCGATCATGAACCTGGTAGAAGCTTTCAATGCCCAAAGCGAGAATATTAAAGTAGAGCATGTCGCCCTCGTGCAAAACAATGATTCACGGGAAATGCTGCAGAAACTGGATGTTCTGTCGGCAGCTGGCGAAGAGGTGGATCTGGTTCTGATGAATAATGAAGGATACGTCCTGGAGCGCGCTGGCAATGGCATGCTGTATCCGCTGGATGAATTCTATCAAGCAAACCATATTGATCCGGAGAAGGAGTTTTACCGCAACCCTACATATAAAGGGGAGTACTTCGGTACGATGACAGATGCGAGCTTCTGGTATGTGGCCATCAACGAGAATCATTTGAAGGAAGCAGGCCTGGATCTGCCTAACTATGACTGGACGTGGGACGAATTCCGCGATTACGCTAAAAAGCTGGCAGACAGCAAGGAAGGACGATACGGCGCTTATTTCCACACCTTTGGTGAATATGCCAACATTATTGCCTATACGGATTTTAAGAATCCGCAGTTGAAAGAGGATGGCACCCTGCTGTTTGATGATCCAAGCTTTAATTATTGGTTTAACCTGCGCCGAGCTATGGAAGTAGAGGATAAATCGGTTAGACCGCTGGCCGATGTACTGGCATCCAAGCAAAGCTGGGCCACTGACTTTATGAACGGCACGACAAGCATGATGCCGATCGCGAGCTATTCGTTGGATGAAGCCTTCTTGAATACGGAGAGCTATCCGCGCGATTTCAAAATTACGTTTGCTCCGCTTCCTCGTTCTTCGGCCGAGGTCGAGCAGGGACTCACGAGCATTGGCGGCAGCTTTCTGACCATTCAAAAGAATTCGAAGCATAAGGAAGCCGCGTTTGAGTTCATCCGTTTTGCTACCATGGAGCAAGCCGAAGTGTCAGGCCGAATTCCCGGTTGGAAAAATGCAGACGGCAAAGGCGTACTGGAGAAGCTGGTTGGCGACAAGTCCGATATCATTGATTTGACGGCGTTGTCCAATACGCTGTTTAACGAGTACGTCCGGACGGCGGGAACTTCGGAGGTCAGCGTATCCTATCAGCAGCAATTGAAGAAGGTAGCGGAGGCCGGAATCAACAAGTTTTTACTCGATAACAGCACATTTGATGAAGCTTTGGCTTATATGATGAGCGAAGGCCAGAAAATTATCGACGCGAACAAATAGAACGCGAATAAATAGAAATAAAACGATAGGGAGATCGGGTTGTATACGGTTTCCCTGTTTCTTTTCCCTGATGTGGTGTACGATCAAGTAAAAGCTAGACTGCTGGGGGAATGACATTTGAAGTGGATATACAGAGGTTCATTTTATCGAAGAATACAGGCGGCGCTGCTGCTGTTTCTCGTTATTCCATTGCTGTGCATATCGGGTTTTTCGTATATAGCCAACAGGCAGGCCAATGAAACGAACGTCCGTACCGGAATGAGGGGCATCATCGGCATATTGGCAAATGATATTTCGAAAACGGCGAATGATGTGATGTTTACTGCAAATCAGTTCACGCAATCGCAAAATAACGGCATATTGGACAATCTCAGAAAGCTGGAGCATTTGCAGAGCTTTGATAATTTTCAGCACTACCAGGCTTATACCTTCCTGAACGACAGTGCGGCGCTCCATATCGGCAAATTATCGCTGGTTCATGTTAGTGCATTCTATATCAATCAAGAGAATTATCCGATTATCGGTTCCATTAAAAGAGAGGAAATCGCTAGGCTGCAGACGGATGAGCGGTTTCGGCATATGACGGAGACGGAAGCTGCCTCCGGTATTGCGCAGTGGTTCAGAGCAGATAAAGCTGACGGGTACGCAGGGGTGTTCGGTGAACCCTACTATTATTTCAGCAAGAAATCTATTTACGATCCGTTACGCCATGAAGTGCTTGGCACACTGTTTATCGGCATTCCCGAGTCCTACTTCAGCCAGTTGTTCGAGCAATCCGGCGGAGGCATTATTTCGTTGTATAACGAGGATTCCCAGTTGATTGCCGGGGTAGAAGAGAGCCCGCCACGGTTCGATGCGGTCGTTGCTAAAGATTGGATTCGGGAGACGGTGGATGTCCCTGGAACACCATGGAAGCTGACCTATGATTTGCCGAAAAATATGATCAGCGGGGAGCTGACCCAGCGTTACTCCTATTTACTGATGGCTGTGCTCATCGTCATGTTTGTATTTTTGTTTATGTCGATCGTGTTTGCCAAAGGGCTGAATCGTCCCATCCGCAAATTAATGGGGATCGTTAAGCAGTATGGGGAAGGTAACACTCTAATCCGCTATGCCGTGAATGGCCAGGATGAAATTTCTGTGCTTGGACGTTCCATTAACAATATGCTTGATAACATCAACTCATTGATTAAAAAGGTGGAAACCGAACAGGAAGAAAAGCGGACAATTGAGCTGTATGCGCTGTATTCCCAAATTCAACCGCATTTTCTGTTCAATACGCTGAACTCGATAAAATGCAATTTAGCATTGGAGGGCGACCGTCTGCACAGCCAAACAATCGATTCCCTCATGAGCTTGCTCCGTGCGCATCTTCGGGTCAACGAGCCTTTGCCGCTGGAGGACGAGTGCAAGCTGTTGGCCCAATACGTATCGATTATGCGAATGAGGAATCGTCTTGATATTGGATTTACGGTCGATTTGCCGGAGCAATTTCGTGAGATCAAGGTTCCCAGGCTGCTTCTTCAACCACTGGTGGAGAACAGCATCGTTCATGGAATGAAGCGTGTTATCACCAATCCGCAGATTTGCATTAAAGTGCAT
Organism: Paenibacillus lentus; assembly: GCF_042714055.1. GTDB lineage: Bacteria > Bacillota > Bacilli > Paenibacillales > Paenibacillaceae > Fontibacillus > Fontibacillus lentus_A. The sequence continues at coordinate 803,718 of NZ_JBHGVC010000001.1, read as the reverse complement.
GAAAGTGAGGAAGGAATAACGATTCACGTTATGGACAATGGCAAAGGAATCGGCGAGGAGGAAGCAGCGGCGCTGAATGAGCAGTTGAATAGCAAAACTGAGGTGCAGGGAGATAAAGGGGTTGGGCTGTTCAACGTGATGCGGCGTCTCAAGCTGAGCTATGGACAGCAAGCGAGGTTTGCCGTTGGCCCGAACGTGCCCGAAGGCTTTGTGTGCACGCTGGTTATCCCTGCGGCAGCCGAATACTCAGGAAAGGAAATGCAATATGCCGAGAATAATGCTTGTGGATGACGATGTGCCGGTAGTGGAATATTTGCGAAAGCTTGTCCCTTGGGAAGAGCTGCATTTGGACGTATGTGCTGCGGCTTATTCCGCCGAGGAAGCCCGGGAGTTATTTCAAACGTCCAAGCCGGATATCCTGCTGACGGATATCGGCCTGCCGGACGGCAGCGGGATTGAGCTTGCCCGCCAATTTCGGGTATGGAGCCCGGGGCTTCGGGTCATTTTCCTCACCTGCCACGAGGAATTTCAATACATCAAGGAGGCGCTGCGGATTGACGCGGACGATTATATCGTCAAGGATGAGCTCAGCCTGGATAATATTCGAGAGAGCATCGGCAAGGCGATGGCGCGCATGAAATCCTCGCAGCAGGAATTGGAGAGCATGGCCTATAAAAGCGAGATTGAGCGAAACAAGGATATTTTGGTGCAGCGTTTTTTCCACGACCTGCTTCACGCCTGTGATCCCGAAGCTGTGCTGCTTCAAGGTAACGGGCTCGGGATTGAGTGGAGCAAGCCGTGCTTCTCGGCAGCGCTATGCCATCTTGACCGCGGCTCCTTATTCGAAGCCTACAACAGGGAGCATCTTGAGCTTGTTCAGTATGCGGCCTACAATATCGCAACCGAGCTTGCTGGGAGAAACGGCATAACACCGATTCTTGCTAACGATTCAAGGCTGTGGGTTGTTGCGAATACGGAGGATCGTCGTACGGCTCAGGCTGTTTTGGGCGATTATTTGCCGCGCTTGCGGAGCAAGCTGAATGAATTTCTGCGAACCGATTGTTATTTTATTATGGATGACGGGGCGGTTTCGCTGAAGCAGCTTAGATCCTTGGTGGATCGAATTAAGCAGCATATTTCGGAGCAATATTATGCAGCTTGCTCGCTGGTTCGCATGCAAGGCGGCTCGCTGCCGGAAGGTACGGGTTCAATTGGCGATTGGGAGACTGCAGCTCAAGAGGATGCGGAGACACATATCAAGAAATGGGCAGCCGCCTTATGCGATTCCAATCGATCCCAAGCTCAGATTTACTTAGGGGCGCTGGAAAAGCTGCTGGAGCAGCATAGGCCAAATCCTTGCAAAGCACAGGAGCTGTTCATACGGATGCTGCAGAAGGCGGTGTACAGGTTGAACAAGCAGCTCGAGGAACCGCTTCAACAGGATATGAAGCTGACTTTCCGATTGAGTGAAGCCATTCGAATGATTCGCTGGTTTACGGACAAGCTGCTCGAGCAGTCGAAAATGACAGATGAGGACAGCCACGCCTATAACCCGGATATGAAGATCATTAATGCGTATATTCATCAGCATATTCATAAAATCATTACGTCGATCGACATTGCCAGGCATTTGCATTTAAATCCAAGCTACTTTTCACGTTATTTCAAAAAGATATCCGGCATCAATTTTACCGATCATGTGCATCTGATCAAAATGGAGGAGGCCAAGCGGCTTCTGGCCCAAAATAACGAAACGGCAGAGAACACGGCTTTTATGCTGGGATATTCGGATCGTGCTTATTTCTCTAAAGTATTCAAAAAATATACAAGCATGAGTCCGAGCGAATTCAAGCAGCAACATAAACTATTGGAAACGGGGCGAATCAGATGAAGAACATTCAAGGCAACCAACTATGGGGCCCATGGACGGCTGACCAAGGGGACGGTTACTACCGTAATCCGGTGCTGCATGCCGATTATTCCGATCCGGACGTCATTCGTGTGGGCGAGGATTTTTATTTGACGGCGTCGAGCTTTGGTCATATCCCCGGCTTGCCGATTTTGCATTCCAGGGATCTCGTCAACTGGCGGCTGATTAATCATGCTCTGCCAAGAATGCCATTGCCCAATTATGATATTCCTCAGCATGGCAATGGCGTGTGGGCGCCCAGCTTGCGCTACCATAGCGGAAAGTATTGGATATTTTATGGCGATCCCGATGTAGGGATATTCATGACGACAGCAGCAGATCCGGCGGGAGGATGGTCAGAGCTGCATTTAGTGCAGGAAGGGAAAGGGCTGATCGATGCTTGCCCGTTCTGGGATGACGATGGACAAGCATATCTGGTTCATGCTTATGCGAGAAGCCGCAGCGGAATCAAGCACCGGCTAAGGGTTTGCCGCATGGCTCCTGATGGCAGCCGGCTGCTGGATGACGGGGTCATCATCATTGATGATCCAGAGCGTCAGCCGACGATTGAAGGGCCGAAAATGTATAAGCGGGGCGGCTATTACTATATTTTCGCCCCAGCTGGCGGCGTGGAGGAAGGCTGGCAGACGGTGCTGCGCTCCAGGAGCCCGCTCGGGCCGTACGAGGTGAAGATTGTCATGCAGCAGGGAACGACGCCGATTAACGGCCCGCATCAGGGCGGATGGGTCGAATTAGCCTCCGGAGAGTCGTGGTTTATGCATTTTCAGCATAAGGATGCTTATGGCAGGATCGTTCACTTGCAGCCGATGATATGGCAGGATGGTTGGCCCTTGATCGGTGAAGATATCGATGGTGACGGCATCGGTGAGCCGGTGCTGAAATGGCCGAAGCCGAATGTCGGAGCCGAACATCCTATTGAAGCGCCCGCTGCTTCGGACGATTTCGACGGAGAGCGGCTTGGATTGCAATGGCAGTGGCAGGCGAACCCGCAGGCGGATTGGTATTCGCTTAAGGATCGCCCGGGTTATCTGCGGCTGTTCGCGCAGTCCGCAGCTTCTCCGAAGAGTACATTGTTCCAAGCGCCGCATTTACTGCTGCAAAAATTTCCGGCCTATGCTTTTTCGGCAGCAACGCTGCTGGATGCCGGGAATCTTCAACCGGGAAGCCGCGCCGGTCTACTTATATTCGGTTATCATTATGCTGGTCTGGTTGTTCATCGAAGTACTGACGGAGAAACTTACTGGTTGCAAGTCATAGAGGGAGATGCTGAAGGTGAACGGGTAGTTTGCCAGAGAACCTTCACCGGGAGGGAGGTCACTCTGCGAGTCGATGTGGCTCCCGAAGCGTGGTGCAGATTTAGATATAGCTTGGATGGGGCCAGCATTGATGGCAATGCCATTGAGGGTGTCGTCAATAGCATGGAGCATGAGCCTTTTCAAGCGACGGTTAGCCAATGGGTCGGCGCCAAGCTAGGTTTGTTTGCTCAAGCAGCGCAGGGCTCGCAGGGGGGATACGCAGATTTCGAAAGCTTCTATGTGGAGGAAGGCTCCTATCCGAATATGTAATGCAATATAGATGAGGCGAAATGGAGTGAGTGATATTGGCGCAGGAGATGCAGGATAAGCTGTGGTACCGCCAGTCTGCCAGCAGCTGGAATGAGGCGCTGCCGCTGGGAAATGGGAGATTAGGCGCGATGGTGTTCGGGAGGGTCGAATCGGAGCTCATCCAATTGAATGAAGATTCATTGTGGTATGGCGGGCCGAGAGATCGGCATAATCCAGCTGCGGCGGCTTATTTGCCGGAGATTCGAAAATTAGTGTTCTCAGGCAAGGCCCGGGAGGCTGAGCAGCTGGCGAAACTGGCGATGACGGCAATTCCGGAAACCCAGCGCCACTATTTGCCGCTAGGGGACTTGTTATTAAACTTTTCGGGTCAGCAGGAGGGACAGCAGGAGGGATACCGGCGTGAGCTTGATCTAGCGAAGGCCGAGGTGAATGTGGATTACGCCTATAAGGGCATTCATTACCGACGCGAGCTGCTGATAAGTCATCCGGATCAAGTGCTCGTCGTCAGGCTGCTGGCGGATTGCCCTGGTTCCTTATCCTTGACGACCAGGTTCAACAGGGCCAAAGGGCGTTATGTGGAAGGGGTCAGGAGCAGCGGCCCGGATCTGCTCGTGATGGGAGGCAGCGCAGGCGGAGAAAATGGCGTGACTTACTGCACGGTATTGAAATGCACGGCGGAAGGCGGTCAAGTCCGGGCGATCGGCGATCATCTCGTAATCGAGCAGGCCGATGAGGTCGTATTTTATCTTTCAGCTGCGACCAGCTTTAGATACGTCGAGCCGGAGGCGTACTGTCTCCAGACGGTGGAAGCTGCCGCGAAGAAAGGATATGCCGCCATTAAGCATAGCCATGAAACCGATTATGCCCGGTTGTATGATCGAGTCCGCTTTAGGCTTGGCCCCAAGGATCATGAAGCGGAGGAGTTGGATACCTCGACGCGGCTGGAGAGGCTGCGAAAAGGAACAGGGGATCATGAACTGTATCGGCTGTACTTTAATTTTGGCCGCTATTTGCTCATTTCATCAAGCCGTCCGGGCTCCTTGCCGGCCAATTTGCAGGGGATATGGAATGATCAATTCTTGCCGAGGTGGGACAGCAAATATACGATCAATATCAATCTGCAAATGAACTATTGGCCTGCCGAGATATGCAACCTGTCCGAGCTGCACGAGCCTTTGTTCGAATTGATCGAGCGCGTTAAGGTGAATGGCCGTCACACCGCGCAAATCATGTATGGCTGCCGGGGAGCCTGCGCTCATCATAACACGGATATCTGGGCGGATACGGCTCCGCAGGACGTCTGGCTGCCGGCAACGTATTGGCCATTGGGCTTGGCCTGGTTATCCCTACATTTATGGGAGCATTTCGAGTTTACTGGCGACATGGCATTTCTTGAGGCGCATTACGAAACGATGAAGGAAGCGGCGCTCTTCGTTCAGGATTATCTCGTGGAAAGTCCAGAGGGCGCTTTAGTGACTTGTCCGTCAATCTCTCCAGAAAATACTTACGTGCAGCAAAATGGAGAGACGGGTGTGTTCACCTACGGCCCGGCGATGGATAATCAGATTATCCGCGCCTTGTTCAGCGCATGCATAGAGGCAGCTGGCATTTTACGCCTCGATGCAATGTGGCGCGAAGAGCTGTCCCTGGTCTTGGAGCGCTTGCCTGGGATGCAGATCTCTAAACACGGCGGAATTCAAGAATGGATTCATGATTTCGAGGAGGCTGAACCGGGCCATCGACATATTTCCCATCTGTTCGCGCTTCATCCGGGCCGCGAAATAACCCCGGACGCAACGCCGGAGTTAGCGGCCGCAGCGCGGAAGACGCTTGAGCGGCGACTCTCTCATGGAGGCGGACACACCGGCTGGAGCAGAGCTTGGATCATCAACTTCTGGGCAAGGCTCTGGGACGGCGAGCAGGCCGAGAAGCATCTGCATGCCTTGCTGGCGCATTCAACGCTGCCTAATTTATTTGATACGCACCCGCCGTTCCAGATCGACGGCAATTTTGGCGGTATTGCGGGCATTGCCGAAATGCTGTTGCAAAGCCATAATGACGAGCTGCATTTGCTGCCGGCGCTGCCGCCATCCTGGAAGGAAGGGGAGATCACCGGACTGCGGGCACGCGGCGGTTACACGGTGGATATCCGCTGGTCAAATCAGTGCTTGAATGAGGCGGTCATCCGCGCGAATCACAGCGGGGTGTGCCGCTTGACCGTGCAGGCTTCCCATGCAGGAGCTGCGCTGCGCTGCAAATGGCCGATAGAGCCAGGAGGGACTTATCGTATTACTTGCGATACGGGAAGGCTTGAAGTTCATTCTTTGTAAATACTTGATCACAGTAAAGAACCTGAGATGCTACACTCAGGTTCTTTTTTGGGGACGATCAGCATGAGCGTTATCAGAAGCGAAAGGGCTGAAGAGTGTTTGCTTTCACGTTATTTGGAGCTTAGTTCACCTTTTTGGATACACCGATCAACCGGCAGCCCAAACATCTAATTCTATTTTTAACTCAGGTAAACCTAATCCGTTAATATATGCAATTGTCATTGAAGGGGGTGTAGTACCGAATACTCTATTCCATATTTCATCGAAATGATCCCAATCAATTTCTTCCGTAGCCCAAATATTGATTTTAATAACATGATCCGGAGTTAACTTCTGAGAAGCAAGGATTTCAACAATATTATTCATTGTATTTGTCACTTGTTCATTGAAATCTGCAGGAATATGATTATCTTGATCGATACCAATTTGACCAGAGAATACATAGAGTTCGGCATCCCTGCTTATTTTTGTTACATGACTATAGTTTCCAACAGGTTTCGTAACATTTTCTGGGTTATATCTTTTAACTATGTTTTTATTTGAGTTCATCATTTGTAAATTCTCCTTTTAAATATTTTCTCGCTGTTTTTGAAATTCCTTCTAATTTTGGACAGACTTATCCTATCAAAAATCAATTCTAGAAGAAAACAGCAGTAGAATACCCGATGCCGGTAGATAAATGTTTAATCGATCTTTTCTTCATCCGGTATTCCCTCCTTCATATTTAAAAGTGAAATAATATACAAGCAATACAATAGAAGTATAGCATGAAACTAAATCAACAAGGAAATATTTACGATTTCAGCTTCATTTGACTATTGTTGAAGGTCTTTGAGCTTTTGAAATCCGACTTATTATGTTTTAACAATATTGAATGATAGCGATATTTATTATTCTATAACTTACTTATGGATAGAAGCTTAAATGGGGGGAGGGAATGGATGGGCAGATAGCAGACATATCAAAATAATGCACGAACATATCGAAATATTGCACGCAATGTAAGCGCTTTTCCTACTAGAATCTTAGTCGAAGGTACTTAATGATAGGTAGGGGGATGCGAAATGAAAAGATTCAAAATGTTATTGATCAGCTTCCTTGCGCTTGCATTGGTTGCGGGATGCGGCTCAAGCGGGGGAAATGCGCCGGCGAACGATCAGGCATCAGGCAATACGGATGGCAATCAGGCCGCAACTCAGCCGAAAGAGGAAGACAAGAAGCAGGATAAGGTTACGATCAAATACTACACTTGGTACAATGGTTCGCAATTTGAGGATATACAGAAGATTGTCGATAACTTTGAGAAGGAGAACCCCAATATCCATGTAGAACCGATACAGCTTGTAGATAACGCAAACAGCACCGACTTCTACAAGAAATTGGATATTATGAGCGCTGCGGACGATCCGATCGACGTCATTCAATTCTCTCATGTCGACTTTATTATTGAGCGGGCGGCACGAGGCGTCCTGGCTCCGATCGACGATTATATGAAGAACAATAACCTTGATCCTGCTAACGACTTCTACGTTAATCCGGTCTATCAGGGTAAAGTCTACGGTCTTCAGGATATGGCCAGCCCTTGGTTGGTTATTATCAACAAACAGGCGCTGGATGAAGCGAATCTTCCGATTCCAGAATGGGGCTGGACCTGGGATGATTTCCGCGATTATGCGAAAAAATTGAATAAGGGCGAGGGAGCGGACAAACAATTCGGAGCTTATTTCCATACTTGGGGAGAGTATGTGGGCTTCCCGGCATATTCCGAAAAACCGCATCCGTATCTGTCCCAAGATCAGCAGCCGATTTTCGACGACGAATCCTACAAGCAATTTTTCGAGCTGCGCCGCGCTATGGAGAAGGAAGACAAATCGGTCAAGCCGTTCTCTGAGATCGTTGGTGCCAAGCTTCATTACGCGTCAGAATTTTTCAGCGGAAAAGCAGCTATGGTGCCTACAGCAACATTTATTGTAGGAATGATCAAGGATCAAGAGAAATATCCACATGATTTCCAGACTGTCTTTGCGCCTCTGCCTCGTTCGTCCGACAGCGCGGAAATCGGATCTTCTTATATCGGCGGGGACTACCTATCCGTGGGCACTTCTTCCAAGCACAAAGAAGAAGCCTATAAATTCATTGAATATGTAGCTCTACAGACCGATGTCATTCGAGATTTCCCAGGCTACAAGAAAACGGATGCCAGCAAAGTAATCCAAGCTCTGGTCGGCCCGGACGCTGCGTTGATCGAGGAGGAATCCTTGAAAGCGACAGTCTTTGACAGCAGAGCGAAAACGGTCTACGACGCGAACTGGACAACCGATTATGCAGGGCAGATGAAGAAGGTTATCGAGGACGGTTTCAGCGCTTATATGCTGGATAACCTCACGTTTGAAGCCGCACAGAAGCAAATGATGGAAGATGCCAATAAAATCATCAGCCAAGCGAAAAAATGAATAGATTGACCGATTGATAGATTGGTATAGTGAGAAGGCGGCCGCCAAGGCGGCCTTTTCAGGCTTTCGGTTGAATCGGAACTGAGATCGGAGTGAGGCGAAAGGCGCATGTACAAACTTTTTAAACGATCATTCTATATGCGGAATCAGCTAACTTTGTTAATATTTATCCTGCTTCCGCTGTCCATTGTTTCATTCATGGCCTTTTTCCTGATTAAGGATGTTGTCATCGACAAGGTACAAAGCTCGCGTCAGAATGTAGTCAATGTGATGGCCGGAGACATGGAAAAGAGTGTGGAGGACATCATATACGCTTCGAATTTATTCAGATATAACGCGCTGTATGATGATTTGCAGGCGTTCAAGAATGTGAACCAGATTGCTTCTTCGGAGGATTATAAGAGATACGGACGGATTTCCGAAATGCTGGACCTGGCCTTCTCCAAGACTTCCGGTTTGAAAGCGTTTGTATTCTATGTAAACAAAGCCCAGTTCCAGATCGGAACTGCTGGTGCTGATTATGATGCCAATAACAGGATCGAAGCGATATCATCGAAATGGATTACCGAACAATGGAAGAAAGAAACGAATCCGGAGCGGATTTATTGGTTTAACGTGCCTGCTGGGCAAGGAGAATTGTACGATATTGATGAATCTAATTATCTTTTTGTGAAGGTGATCAAAGAACATAATGGCAATGATTACTTGGGGGTGCTGTATGTAGCGGTTTCCCACAGGTACTTTCATCAACTGTTCGAAGGTATTGGAGCGGGGCAGATCGGCTTGTATGAAGCGGACGGGAACCCGATTCTCTTATACCCGCAGCAATCAGAGCTTGAATCCGTCTCTGAAGTTATCGAATTGCAGTCATTTGTTTCGAGGACAGGCTGGAAAGTGGAGCATCGGTTTTCACCTAAGGAAATTACGGACGAGATAGCGAATATATTTTTTCTGTACGGGCTAGTGCTGAGCGTGGCGATTCTTATTTTTATCGCTCTTTCCATTGTCTTGGCGAAACGGATTCATCGACCGTTATTCAAGCTGCAGAGGATTGCGGAGCAATTTGGAGGCGGGAATCGGCTCGTTCGATTTCCTGTAACAAGCGCCGACGAGTTCGGGGTCCTGGGTAACGCCTTTAACAAAATGCTGGATCAGATCAATCAGTTGATCTCCGATGTCGAGCAGGAGCAGGAGGAGAAGCGGATTATTGAACTGCAGGCTCTGTTCTCCCAAATCCGGCCTCATTTCTTGATAAACACGTTGAATTCTATCAAGTGCGAATTGCTGCTTGCGGGAGATTCTATCCGCGGCCGACAGATTGAGGCTTTAATGAGTCTCTTGAGAGCATATATGCGGGTCAACGATATGAGTACATTAAGGCAGGAGTGTAAGCTGCTCCAGGATTATATCGATATCATGAAGGTCAGAAGCCGTTTGCGGCTTTACCTCATCGTAGAGCTTCCGGAAAATCTGGAGTCATTCGAAGTTCCCCGCCTTGTTCTGCAGCCTCTAGTGGAGAACGCGATCGTACATGGTTTTGCAAATCCGCCCGATTATGCAGAGATTGAGGTTCAAATCAGCGAGACGGAGTCAGGGGTGGTCATACAGGTGAAAGATAACGGGATCGGCATGGAAGAAGCACAGATCGACCGGCTGAGGACAATGCTTAGGGAGGAAACGTATGCCCAGGAAAATCGCGGAGTCGGGTTGTTAAATACTCTCAGGCGCTTGCGTTTAACTTACGGACCTAATGCAACAATAGACATGCTGCGAAATGAGGATGCCGTAACCACTTTTATCATGTTTATTCCCACACCGGAAGAGAGCAGCCGACAACGGGCGCAGGCCGAATATATTGATGCCAATGATGATAAATGTTCAAGGTAACAATCTTTCACATACTAGTATAAATCGTTTCCGCCGGTTTTCCCGTAATCCATTATCATACTCTCATAGATACATATAGATTGAGGTGAGTGAGATGGCAATGGTTTCGACGAAAACAGATGTTGAGAAAGGCAGGAAGGTTTTTTGGACAAACTCCCGCAAGGAATCGTTAGTCGGATTTTTGTTTGTTGTCCCGGAGATTACGGGCATCCTGTTGTTCGGCGTTTTTTCGTTACTTTTTTCGCTTTATTTAAGCTTTACAGAGTGGAACCTGGTTGGAGGATTCGATGCGATTCATTGGATCGGTCTCGATAACTACAAAGCGATTCTCTCTGATGCGAAGTTTCTCAAAGCATTGAAGAACAATCTGCTTTATTCGGTCATTCTCGTTCCGGTAAGCATGCTGCTTGGATTGGTTCTGGCTGCAGTAATCAATTCGAGGGTATATCTGAAGGAACTGTTCAAGGTGGTCTTCTTTATCCCGTATATTGCTACAACCGTAGCAGTTGCAACCGTGTTCAGCATATTATTCCACCCTACACAAGGCGCAATCAACAACATCTTGATGACATTAGGGATGAGCGAGCCTCCGGGGTGGCTGGGCAGCACAAATTATGCTCTTTGGGCGATTATTATTATCGCGGTGTGGCAGGTTCTCGGCTACAATATGATCATTTATCTGGCTGGACTAACGAACATTCCGGATGAGTTGTACGAAGCGGCGGATATTGACGGTGCCGGATCTTTACAGAAATTTTTCAAGATAACCGTACCTTTGCTCGGACCGACAACCTTCTTCTTAAGTATTACCGGGATAGTCTCTTCCTTCAAGGTGTTCGATCTGATCGCTTTTCTGACTTCCGGGGGTCCGAATAACGCGACCAACGTATTGGTTTATTACCTCTACGAGGAAGGCTTCCAAAATTTCCGCATGGGCTACGCTTCTGCATTGTCAATGGTGCTGTTTATGATTATCGCTATTATTTCGATAATTACATCACGTATGCAGAAGAACGAGTTCTAGGGGGGGGGGACAACCGATGAAAAAATTGCGTTTAAGTAAATTAATAACTACTGTCATAGTCGGCTTTCTCTCCTTATTGTTCATTTCTCCATTGGTTTGGATGTTATCTGCAGCTGCCAAATATGAAGTAGATGTGATGAAATTTCCAATCGAATGGATTCCGACCAAGTGGAATCTGATCGAGAATTTTAAAACCGTTTGGCTCGGCAATGTGCCGTTCGGCTTGTACTATTTGAACTCGCTGAAACTCGCGATCCTAATGACATTGCTGACACTGCTTTTCTCATCCATGGCCGGATATTCGTTCGCCAAATTGAATTTTCCATTTAAAAATGGGCTGTTCGTACTCGTGCTCTCGTTCTTTCTCATTCCGCAGGAATCGACCTTAGTTCCAAGATATATCCTTATAAAGTGGTTCGGACTTTATGATACGCACTTCGCACTGATCCTGATGGGAGCATGTTCGATCCCGCTGACGTTTCTGGCTCGTCAATTTATTAAGGATATTCATACAGAGTATATCGAAGCGGCGAAGATTGATGGTGCGGGGCATTTGCGAATTTATTGGCAGATCATTCTGCCGATGGCCAAACCGATCTTGGCTACTGTAGGCATTTTGAAGTTTCTCTGGACATGGAATGATTACCAGAACCCGTTGATCTTCCTGATCAGTAAAAGCAACTATACCGTTACGCTTGGAATACAGTCATTTGCTTCACAATACGGTACAAGCTATGCGGTGATTATGATGGCTGCCTTATCGACGATTTTGCCTATTCTTATCGTTTTCGTGCTTCTTCAGAAGCAAGTGATTAATGGAATTGCTATGGGAGGAGTCAAAGGATAGACTGACTGCAGATGTGGAGGGATGCTGCATGATATATCGGATGATGCTGGTTGACGATGACGTTCCTATGTTGAGTTACTTGGAACAACTGCTGCCATGGGATGAGCTCGGTTTGAGAATAACCTCTTCTGCCTGCTCTAGTGTTCAGGCTTTGCGTCTGTTTAAAGAGAAGGATCCGCAATTGGTTATTACGGATATAGGTCTCCCCCAGATGGATGGGGTTGAACTGGCTATGGAGATGAAGAAAATCAATCCGGATGTCCGGATTATCTTCCTCACTTGTCACGAGGATTTCTCTTACGCCCGCAAGGCGGTACAGATCAGCGCGGACGATTATTTGATCAAGGATGAACTCACTTCTGGCAAATTGAAAGAAAGCGTTCTCAAGGCGGTATCGCATCTGGACGAAATGACCAGCCGCCTGGAGCAATTATCGGATCGGATAGAGATTCAACGGCATAAGAACTTGCTTAAACAGTCATTCATGAAGCAGATTTTGTCTGGAGACGACTCCGATTCGGTGAAGCAATTGGGCTTAAGAATAGGGACGGTATGGAAAAAAAACGACTTTCTGATGGCGCTTGGCATATTCGATTACGCTTCATTCGCGGCGCGCTACAGCTTCAAGGATCTTCCGCTGATCCGGTTCGCTCTTTATAATATTGCGGAAAATTTGGCTTTGGGTATAGACGGAATGTCAGTGTTTCAAGACGAAGAAGGAACGATTCTGCTGATCTATAATTACGAGAAAAATCTTGCTGTAAATGCGTGTGAAAGATTCGGTCGATATATAGATCAAGTTCATAGAGCGGTTCAGCAGTATATCCAGGTTCGAATACGGGTTGTCGTCAGCAATCCGTTCCAAGGCGTTAAATCGATCGGTTCGATTCATTCCCGCCTGAAGCAGTATGATTCAGACCTGTATTACGATTCGGTCTCCTCAGCTGTCATGCAGGATTGGAAGCCGACCGAATGGCTGAGAACACCACATATGACGACAGGCGTAAGAGCGTCATTCGTAGCTGCTGCGAGAGAAGGGAACCCGCAGCTGATCCTGGAGTTATTCGATAAATCCTTGGTAGAAATGAAGGAAAGCCGGGTATCCCCCTCCAGGGGGCGTTCTGAATGCTCGCAAATGATTCGTATGATTGAATTTGAGCTCGGTTATCAGGGAGAATCAGAGTCCTTTCATTACTATTTCTTGCATACTGGGAGAATCGAAGAGACGCTGAAACTGATCCATATGCGGATAGAGCATGTCATGGGGCCGACGGCAAATTCTGCTATGATGTTCTCGAAAACGCCCAGACTGAAAGTCATTGAAGAATATGTGATAGAGCACATATCGGAGAATATTACAACCGTTACGATGGCTAGTCACCTGTTTCTGAATCCGAACTACTTCTCCCGGTACTTTAAGAAATTAAGCGGCATGAATTTCACGGATTATGTACATAGTCTGAAGATGGATATAGCAGCCCAGATGATCAAGAACGATGCAGGCAAGATCGAAGTGATCTCCATGAAATTGGGTTATTCCGATCGAACTTACTTCTCGAAGGTGTTCAAAAAGTATAACGGAGTGACTCCAAGCGAATATAGGCATTAAGACGGGAAGGGAACTTGAATGAATTTGTCGTGTTTGAATTGGGATTGGATAGATCTGGATTTTCCAGGAATGGAAAAGGTTAAAGAGTCGTTAGAAAATCAATCTTATGCTGAAACGGCGGAGGCTTTACGGGAGTATTTTCTCCGGCGGAATAAACCGGTCTGGTTTTTGGGCCTAGAAGAAAGGCTTTCAACGTTGAATGATGTCCGGCAGCATTATAGGGATGACATCGAGAGAGAGATTCGGATAGCGGACGAGATCGTTGACCGGACATTTCTGTTCCGCTACCCCTGGGATATGGAGCGTACTCAAGTCCCTGTTCGATTCAAGGATCGGATTGACTGGGAATTCATTCCGGATCACGATCCGGAGTGGGTATATATGCTCAATCGTCATCGTTACTGGATCGCTCTTGGCCAAGCTTATTGGTTCACAGGGAAGGACAAATACGCGAGGACGTTCGCGGAACAACTCGAGGATTGGATTGACCGGAATCCTCTTACGCCGCAATCCATGCAGACAACCTGGCGGACGATCGATGCAGGGATTCGCTTGGAAAATTGGCTAAAAGCGCTTTCATATCTGATGGACAGTCCTTATATTACTCCGCGCTTGTTCGCCAAGCTGCTTGCTTCCTTGCACCAGCATGGAGCATATATTTCTGCTCATATGGACGGCTGGCGGCGCATCAGCAATTGGGGCGTATTGGAGAATCACGGCCTATTCGAACTCGCTGTGTTTGCCCCAATGTTTAAGGAAGCGGCTCATTGGCGAGAGCTCAGTCTGAGCCGAATGAAGGAGATGGCGCTTATTCAAGTGGCGCCAGATGGCATGCACTGGGAGCAATCGCCCATGTATCATCATGAGGTGCTGCATAGCTTTATGGAGGTACTTGGCTTGGCTCGATGCAACGGAATTGAGCTTGATCCAGTTTTCGCCCGGACGGTTCGTCGTATGGCCTACGCCAGCCTCTATATGGCCAAACCGAATCATCATCAGCCGATGCAGGGAGACAGCGACGACAATGATGTTCGGGATATGCTGACGAAGGCCGCGTATCTTCTGGGGGATGGCGTTTTGAAGTTCGGAGCCTTCGAGCGGTTTGATTTTGATACCTTTATGCAGTTTGGTGTCGCCGGGGCAGAACATTATCGGCGCATCGAGCTGATTGAACCAACGTATCGCTCTTACCCGTTCGATCGATCCGGCAATTATGTTATGCGTTCGGGCTGGGGGGAGCAGGACCTATACTTGTTTTTCGACTGCGCTCCGATGGGGGGCGGTCATGGGCACGCAGATCTTCTGCATATTGATATACATGCCTATGGTCGGGATTTGCTGACCGATTCAGGCAGATACAATTACAGCGATTACTATCCGCTTCGCAATCAATTGAAATCATGTGAGAGCCATAATACAACGATCGTGGACGATATTCCTTTCACCGAATGCACAGCCAGCTGGACGTTCTCAAATATGGCCCGGCCAGTGCATCCGGTATGGATTACAGACGAGCAGTTCGACTATGTGGAGGGCAGCCATGACGGTTATGAGCAGCTGGAGGATCCTGTTCGTCCGGTTCGGCGGATTTTGTTTCTCAAGCCGCATTTCTGGCTTCTAGCTGACAGCTTTTATTGCCGTGAAGCTCATACGTTCTCCCAATATTTCCACTTCTCTCCGGGAGAGGTCTCTCTCAATCCGGCGACGCTGGAGTGCAGAACGGTTTCGAAGGACGAGGCGAATATTCGTATTATCCCTGTGACGGATACAACTGAAGAGCTCAAAGCCAGATTGAGGGACGGAATGATCTCATACGAGTATAACCTGGCTGAATCGAACCAGTATGTAGAATATCGCTTGGAGTCGAGTGGATTTGCATCGATGTTTCAGCTGCTTGTTCCGCAGAAGGCAGGGGATTTATTTAAAGCGATTGAAACAAGCCGGGTTCAGGTATTAACCTACAACGGAGACCTCGTTTCTGATCATGTGGCCGAAGCGGTTTCCATCGAATTCCTGCAGACGGGAGAGCGGCATATCATCGTTTTATGTCACAAGAAGCCGTCCATGCATATCGAGGCCTATATCGTGGATGGTGTTCAATGCTACGGTGAAGTGGTATGGATCCGCAGGCGCCAAGGAGAACTGCAAGCGGAAATTATGGTTGTCAAATAAATGATAAGAAGAGGGGATAGGACGGATGTGGAATAAAGCGATTGGGGATGCAGTAGAGAAAACTCGAGCCAATATTGCTCGATTCGGAGATCAGTTTCCTCATGTCGGGATCAATGGCGGTGGTTATACTCAAAATTTGAACCCGAACAATGAGTGGACGAATGGATTTTGGACGGGAATCAATTGGCTCTGCTATGAATACACGCATGACGAGGTTTTTCGCCATGCTGCGATCAAACAAATCGAAAGCTTCCGCCATCGTTTGCAGCAGCATATTTCTCTAGATCATCATGACATCGGCTTCCTATTTTCGCTGTCTACCAAGGCTCAATGGATTCTCGAGAAGGATGAAGAGGCGAAGAGGCTGACGCTCAGCGCTGCGGATAAATTGATGAAGCGTTGGCGTGAACCGTCGCAGCTGATCCAGGCTTGGGGGAAGGAAGGCGATGAGGTAGAAGGAGGCCGCATTATTATAGACTGTCTGCTGAATCTTCCCTTGCTCTATTGGGCTTCGGATGTAACCGGAGACGACCGCTATCGCGAGAGGGCAATGATCCATGCGGAGAAGAGCAGAAGGTATCTGATCCGAGGCGACGATTCCTCGTATCATACGTTCTCCTTCGATCAGTTTACGGGGGTTCCCGTCGGTGGTTCAACCCATCAAGGCTTTCACAACGGATCGACATGGACTCGCGGACAAGCATGGGGCGTGTATGGCTTTGCTTTATCGTACCGTTATACCGGAATTAAGCTGTTCTTGGAAACATCCAAACGGCTGGCTCGCTATTTTCTGGAGCACCTGCCGGAGGATCATGTCGCTTACTGGGACCTGAATGCGCCAGTCGATGCCGGTACGCCGCGCGATAGTTCCGCTTCCGCTATCGTCTGTGCGGGGTTGCATGAGCTGCTGAGTCATCTGGAAACGAACGACCCGGAACGGGACTATTTCCAGCAATGGATGGTGCGCTCTATGGAGTCTCTGGTAAAGCGGTATTCAACGATCGGCGATCCGGATGCGGAAGGGTTTCTCCGGCATGGCTCGTACAGCGTTCGTCATGGGCATTCGCCGGACGACTTCGTAATATGGGGAGATTATTATTACCTTGAGGCTTTGATGCGTCTTGAATGGGGAGTTTCTGGATACTGGTATGAAAGATAAATGAAGGGGTGCTCGTATGAATAGAAGTATTGTTGAGCAAAGAACGGAACGTACCCAATGGTTCTTACACGACCGATTTGGGATGTTCATTCATTGGGGACTGTATGCGATTCCGGCAAGAGACGAATGGGTAAGAAGCCAGGAAAAAATGTCGTTGGAAGATTATCAGGTTTTTTTCGATGAATTTAATCCAGATCGTTATGACCCGCGAGCTTGGGCGAGGCTGGCCAAGCAGGCCGGGATGAAATACGCGGTGATGACGGCGAAGCATCATGACGGCTTTTGTTTGTTTGACAGCCAGCTCACCGATTACAAGTCGACGAATACGCAAGCGAAGCGGGATCTTGTTCGAGAATTTCTGGATGCTTTTCGCGCTGAAGGATTGAAGGTAGGATTATATTACTCTTTGCTTGACTGGTATCATCCCGATTATCCGGCTTATGGGGATCTCCATCATCCTATGCGCGACAATCCCGAGTTCGAGCGGAATCCGGCCACTTTTGACCGATACCTGGATTATATGCATGGGCAAGTTCGGGAGCTTCTCACTGATTATGGCAAGCTGGATATTATGTGGTTCGATTTCTCTTACGAACACTTGCAAGGGGAAGCTTGGCGTGCTAATGAATTAATGGAGATGATTCGCTCACTGCAGCCGCAGATTATCGTGGACAATCGATTGGAAGCCAGCGGTTCGATCGGGGGAAGCATATACTCCAATGATCCCAGCTTCTACTCCGGGGATTTTGCTTCACCGGAACAGATCATTCCGCCCAAAGGGGTTGTGAATGAAGCAGGTGAGTCCATACCATGGGAAGCATGTATTACGTTGAACAATCATTGGAGTTATTCCTCAAGCGATCGCATGTATAAAACAGCAAGAATGATCATTCGCAAGCTGGTGGAGTGTGTCAGTAAAAACGGCAATCTGCTACTGAATGTGGGGCCGAATGCCAGAGGGGAAATTCCGGACGAGTCGATAGCTATACTGGAGGAAATCGGTTCATGGATGCGGCGCAATTCGGACAGTGTATACGGATGCGGCGAAGCAGGGATAGAAAAGCCGGAGTGGGGACGTTATACGAAGAGAGGCGATAAGTTGTACGCCCATTTGTTTGAAGAAAATGTAGGTGCGATCAATTTGCTAGGATTAGCCGGACGGATCAAAAAAGCTCGCCTGCTGGCGGACGGCTCCGAGGTGTTGATCGGGCGTCCATGGAACACGGCGTTGTATCCGGATGATGCGTTTCTTTCCTTATCCCGTCCTGAACACCATACATTTCCGCTTCCTGATGAAATAGATACGGTAATTGAATTGACCTTAGCGGAAGAGGAATTAGACTGATAGGAGAATGTTCGAAATCATAACGGCTCATCCGCCAGACGGCGGGTGGGCCGTTCGTCTGTTTGAAAACACAGCTGATCAGTGCGGTGATATATTCTCGTACAAAAATTGCACGGAATAGTAGATTTTGTACACGTCCCTGAAGAAACGATTCTCTATTATAGTATTAAAACAAAACGCCTGCATTAAGCCTTCTGGGGGTGCATTTTTTTGTCTAAACGCTTGTTTATCCATAGCAAAACTAAGAGAGTTGCATTGGTTTCTATTGTTGCAGTCGTTGCCATAAGCTTTATTTTCGTAGTTTTCTCACTAATAAAACCGGTTAGTGGATCGCCTCAAGGTAGTGACTTGATTGTCATTGATGGATTTGGGGTATCCGAACAGGAGTTTCTACTATTCTTATATGATGAACGAGCATTAACCGCCAACACTTTTTTTCAGAAATATGGAGCAGATGCGGACTCTGAATTTTGGGATCGCAAATATGATGGGCAAACTCCCTTGGAATATGCCCGCAGCAGCGCGCTCGAAAAGCTGCAGACAGCCAAAATGGAGGCTATCATTGCCGTGGAACATGGGCTGATCGACAAGGATATCCGCTTTTCCTCCATCATGAATGAACGGGAAATTACGAATGCCGAGCGTGAACGCATGCTGAAGGATGGCGAGGTGTTTCACGGTTTGTCTTCCTTTGATGAGTATCAATACTATAACTATATCAGAAACAATGTTTGGTCTGAGCTCGTTAAGTGGTATTTGGATAAAACGAAGGTGACGGATGAAGAGTTATATTCTGTTTATGAACAGAACAAAGATATGTTTACGCTGGGTATTGAACTTAAATATATGATGCTGCGGCAGGACGGCTCTACTGAAATGTTGACTCAGACGGAGAATGATATCCCAAAGGGAGATATGGAAGCGCTTAATATATGGTATGAATTGAACAAGCTGGAGGCGGGTCAGCAGCTGAGTAAAGTTGAATACAAAGGCGAGCTCGTCGATGTATTGCTGATGTCTAGAAAGGAAATGGGGTATAAGCCTTATTCGCAGGTTAAACAACTATTGCTGCAAATAAATGCGGAGAATCAGCTTCAGTTGATGGTGAAGGAACGCATTGAAAACGCAAATATACAGATCGACCGGCAGAAATTTAACTCTATCCGTTTTTAAGCCTCATCTATTTTTTAATCAGCCTAAAATCAAGTATCTACTCAGCAATTTTTGGAAGATTGAAAGGGGGGAGGTGAAAAGGGCATATTACGAATCTTAGGTCTTAAATTCATGAAGTTTCGGAGAAGCATTCTAGTTTGAGGAGGGAAAGTATGTATCTTTTTAGACAGTTCAAAAAGATTGTATCGCTTGTTCTAATCTTCTCACTTATAGGAGCAAACTTGGCCCAAGCTAATGTTCAACCTGGTAATTCGGAGGAGGGGCTGCTTACTCTGGAAGCTAGCTTGGACCAGCCTGAAGGTATCGGGGAGGAGGAAGGCGGACGGATCGTTGTAAATGCGAACGAGGAGAACTATTCCATTTATCCTGAAAGCGCTGTCTATAGTCATGGATCAGCACAGGGTCTGATTGTGAATGTGTCGCCGGATCTAGAGGATTTAACGGAGGTAAAGTTGAATGGCGAGTCTGTCAGCAGCGAAAATTACACCGTTAATACGTCCGAAAATACGGTTCTGATTTCAAATCACTATTTGGATAGTTTGTCGCCGGGAAGCTATATGCTTGAATTGAGCTTCGGGAATGCTGGACGTGAATTGAAGCTAACGATAGGCAGCGAGCTGAATGCGGTGACAGGCCTTGCATGGTCTGGCGCCAAGGCGATTTGGGAGGAGATGCCTGATGCTGCAAGCTATGTAGTTGAATTGTATAAAAACACAACATCATTGGGTTTGGAAGCCTCTTTGACTAACCAATATGATTGGGATAGCCTGATCAGCCAACATGGCCCTGGTGATTACGCATTCAAGGTTAAGGGCGTAACGGCTGATAATCGGCATACCCCGGATTCCGCATTAAGCGATTCCAAAGGCTTCGGTCAATCTATTGCGCAACAACTCTCCGTTAATGATCTGGCGCTGAGCTTTGATTCAACCGTGTTGAGCAAGGGATCCAGCGACAGGCTGTTCGTTGATGGCGGATTTGATTACGTTATTGATGATGTCGCCTTTAGTTTAAACGATGAAGATAAAGCTAAGGTTGATGTGGACCGGGACGGGAATATTCAAGTCAAGCCGTCCTATCATCCGGTTGAGTCAGAAGATGACCAGGTTACTGTATACGCGACGGTCTCTTATTATGAGGGCAGCGACATCCTCTTCATGGATAATTTTGAGGGCGACAAGAAGTTTACTGTAGGGGCTCCGGGTTCCTATAGTCATTCCGCTGTGAGGCCGCACTATGGGCGTAACGCCGCTACCGCTGTGTCCGGAACTACAGGGCCTGCCAGAGCGCTGGTGAATTCAAGAGCGGACAATCCGGTTCATGGAACGGTAACGGCTTGGTTCTATGATCATGGCGGTATGGATCAACAGATTAAACTGGCGTTCAGCGTCCAAAATGTCGCTAATAACAACAGTACTAGCAATTATTATGCGCTAGGCGTTGTACAGGATCTAAGCGATATAAACAGACAAGGTTTTTATATTTGGCGTGCGGGCAGCGCATGGAATCCTACAGACGGTTCGACCAGCAATAAAATTGAGCGTTCCGCGGGATGGCATAAATTCGAGTGGATCGTCAACAGTGACGGTATGACCGCTAAAATTGACGGGCAAACAGCGTATAAAACTACTGCGGTCAAGGACATCGGCGCCCTTGTGCTGATGACTAACTGGAATGCTAACGGCGCTAACGGCGGAAATATCGAAAATCGTTACTTTGTTGACGATGTCTCTGTCGTTTCTCAGTCAGCGACTCTGAAAACCGCAACGATTTCCACTCAGATCAAGTTGGCTGGCAAACAATATAAAGTAACGCCCGCAGCTGTTGAATTTGACCTGGAGAACAAGGAAAATATCACCCTGCGCGTGACGCCAGATCTGGCCGACCTGACAGGGGTACTGTACAATGGCCAGAGACTTATCGAAGATGTCGATTATAGTTTGATAGACACCACGAGTATGCTGCTGCTGAAGAACGGCTTCTTAAGCTCGCTTCCTGTGGGTCAAGCAGATGTCAAGCTTGAATTTGAAGGCGGGAAGACCCTGGACGTTATGGTCGACATTGTGAATCATGAACCGAGAGCGTATTATGTTTCAAACCAAACCGGGAATGATGCCAATGACGGCTTGACGCCAGAGACTGCCTGGAAATCTTTGGACAAAATAAATCAGACCAGATTCAATCCTGGGGATCAAATCTTCCTAGATGCCGAGTCGATTTGGAACGGTCAACTGAAGCTGCGAGGCTCCGGCACGGAGGACAAGGTGATTAAGCTTGGCAAATATAATGACGGAGGTCAAAAGTACAAGAGACCTGTCATTAATGGCGGCGGTACGATAAGCAAGGATCCGTACTATATTTTTGATACTAATCCGGTAGAAAAACGTTTAGCCTCTGGCGCGGTTGAACTCGTGAACGAGGAATATTGGGAAATTAACGGGCTTGAAGTGACAAACCTTGGTTCCCAATGGGAAATAGGGCGCAACGGCATTATGATTATGAATAATTATGCTGAGACGCTTGAGGAGCGTACTCCCGAGAATTTTATGGCCAGCAAAAAAAGCCATGTATACGTGACCAATTCTTATGTACATGATGTCAATGCCCTTCATCAATCCTACGGTGGTGCCAAGGTGGCTGGCGGTATTATATTTTACGGCTACATCGACGATATTCTGGCCGAGGGCAATACCGCAATCCGTTGTGACAACGAAGGTATTCGAAATACAGGTTTCCACCCGGATGGTTGGACTAAGAGCGGATATCCCGCCATTATGAAGGTGCGTTATTTCAACAATTACATGGCTAATGGCTCTGGAGATGCGATGGTTCTTTCCAACGCTCTTGAGGGTGAAGTCCGATACAACTATATTACTGGTTTTGGAAAAACGTATTTAACTGACGCAAAGCCGAACGGGGAAGGTCCGAACATCACCGATGGGGTTGGCAAATATATCAGTGTAGCCAATTATGCCGCACTGTGGTTCATGGGCGTCAAGGATTCCGTGATGGAGTTTAACGAAGTGGTGGATAACCCGTACAATTGCGCCGATGGCGAAGCGTTTGACATCGATAGCTTCAATGACGGGGCAGTTTATCAATATAACTATAGTCGAAACAATTATGGCGGCTTCATGTTGTTCATGCCAGGGTCGAAGAACAGCATTGTGCGTTACAACATTAGCATTGACGATGGCAGTCCACAAGAAGGATCTGCGGCATCCTCGCATTTGTTTTATTATGCGGTTGGCGGCAGCTCAAATGGCGCCGATTATCCGATTATTCACAACAATATATTCAAGCTTGGCGCAAATACGACGCGAATATTCGGTACAGGCAGCACAGGTTCGATCTGGAGCCATTTTTATAACAATATTTTGTACGGCAAGGATACGATCAGTGTTTTCGACATAGGTTCAAAGAGCGTCATGACGCACGGCAGCTTCGACTACAATATCATTTATCCGCAAACCCTGATCGATCGAAGCAAATTTGCTTCAGGTGTATATGGATCGCATAATATTTATGCGAACCCGATAACTATACTGGCAAATATAGAGCAGTCTTTAGATATTGACGTCATTCCTAAAGAGGCCATTCCGACCAATGGAACCATTGTTGAGAACGGAGATAAGAATACAGTTCTGTTCAACTCGAGAAATACTGGGATCGGTAAAGCGATTGCCGGCTCAGAATTTGACGTATCCAAGCTTGCAGGCTTCAAGCTCAAGTCAGCGGATCAAAATATTGCGGTAGGCGCTGGATTTCGGGCAGATCAAACTCTTGAAGGACGGCGGGATCTAAGCGAAATTTTCCCTTTAACACGCGACTTCTTTGGAAACGCCATTCGACCTAATGATGTGCTTGATATCGGTGTGCATCAAATTGGGAATGAAGGCCTGAAAGCGGTTGAGTTTAAAACGGGTCAGGGAGGAAGCTATATTCAGCATCAGGTTATACCTGTCGGTGGTCTTGCAGCCAAACCGTCAACGGATCCAACGAGGGACGGATATAAATTTGGTGGCTGGTATGCAGACGAAAGCTATACGACAGTGTGGAATTTTGAAACCCGCACGGTCTCCGATAATACGGTTCTTTATGCAAAATGGATTTCGTCTACGGATGAGTCTTCTGCCGACTAGGTGGCAGCGGGTAAAGAAGCTCTCGAAATAGGGGTGCCGTCGGTGACACTCCCGATACGGTAAGCAGTAATCTAACCTTGCCGAAGTCAGGCTAGGCATAAGGATCCTCGATGATTTCGAGGGGAAGAGTTAGAAATGAACTAAGTTGAATGAGAGTGGGCAGAGCTGGATATCTGACCCGCTCTTTTTTGTACAAGCAATCTAACAGCAAAGCAAATTCTTGGTCTTATTTCAACGGTGAATAGGACTTTTAGGAACCGCCGTATCGGATCCACATAAAATATGGTGTGAGTATACGGGGGCTGCTCGCCCCCTATTACTCGCTTGTCTCTGGATTGATATAACTAGAATTGCCGTGCCAGCTCTTGGTAGGTTTTCCGGTTCCACAGGCTCCACGGCGCCTCGTCCGGCGGGAGAGAGATCAGCCGCACCAGCTCCTTGGTCACCGGATGCGGAAAGCCGACATACAGCGACCACAAAGCGATCTGTTGGCCCGGCTTGTTGAAGGCCTGTCCATACTTCTGGTCGCCGTAAAGCGGGCAGCCGATATGGCTGAGCTGCACCCGGATTTGATGGGGGCGCCCTGTGAGCAAGGTTACCTTAACCAGGGCGAGGCTGTCGCCTGGGGCTGTGCCGATGACCTCATAATCGAGAATGGCCTCTTTGCCGCCGGGGGTACCCTTGGCAACGACGGAGACGGTGTTCGTGCGCTCATTTTTCAAAAGCGTGTTTGTAAGGCGCCCCTGCCGCTTCGCAGGCATGCCGTGCACAATCGCAAGGTAGGTTTTATCGAAGTTGCGGCTGCGGACGGCCTCGGATAGGCGGGAGGCGGCTTTCGACGTTTTCGCAAAGATCATCGCTCCGCCTACAGGCCGATCCAGCCGATGGACGAGTCCCAAATATACATTGCCCGGCTTCTCATACCTCGTCTTAATATCCTCCTTCAGCAAGGACAGCAGGTCGGGGTCGCCGCTCGCGTCGCCTTGTGTAGGGAGGTTGACCGGCTTGACGATCCCCAGGAGATGATTATCCTCGTATAAAATTTCGAAGTCCGATTCTGCTGCCGTCCGGCCTTCCTTGAAGCTATTCGTAGTCATGGATTATTCCTCCCAGCGGCCGAGGATCCCGCAAGGAAGGTTCAGTCCGGAATTCGTTATCGGCAGACCGATTTCGCCTGCGGAAATGCTGCCCCCATACCGATTCTGTACCGTCATCGACAAGATGTTTTGCAGCACGGTTGGAGATATGCCCGTCGTATAAGAGTTGATCAGGAAGAAGAGAGGCTTGTCCGATAGAATGGACAGGCATGACTCCACGAACGGATATAAGCTGCTCTCCAGCTTCCACATTTCACCGCCTGGTCCCCGTCCGTAGGAAGGCGGATCCATAATGATCGCATCGTAGCGGTTACCGCGCCGCTGTTCACGCTGGACAAATTTGAATACATCGTCCGTAATGTAACGGATCGGCCGATCGCTAAGTCCGGATAAGGCGGCGTTCTCCTTGGCCCATTGGACCATCCCTTTAGCGGCATCGACGTGAACGACGGACGCGCCAGCGGAAGCCGCAGCAACAGTAGCGCCGCCCGTGTAAGCGAAGAGGTTCAGCACCTGGATCTTGCGGCCTGCGCCTGATATTTTGTCCATCATCCAGCTCCAGTTCGCCGCTTGCTCCGGGAATAGGCCCGTATGCTTGAAGCTCGTAGGGCGAATATAAAACTTTAGCTGCTCGTACGATATCGTCCAGCGCTCGGGGATTTGCTTCTTCATCTCCCACTGCCCGCCGCCTGAGGAGCTGCGATGGTAATGGCCGTGCACATTTCTCCATTGCTGGGATTCGTGATGAATCGGCCAAATGATTTGCGGATCGGGTCGGCGCAGAATGATGTCTCCCCAGCGCTCCAGCTTTTCCCCGCTTCCCGTATCAATGATTTCGTAATCTTTCCAGTTGTTCGCTACATGCATCAGTTAATCCATCCTTCCAAATATCCTCTAGAGGCAACCTATCAATGAAAACGGCAAGCCGCTTCATATGGCGTAAATTACGCTTGCAAACCTTCGGATGTTATTGTACCTCATTATTCCACCTCCATGCTACCAATTGTAGAAATGGCGTGCTCTAGAGACCCGGAAAAAATAAATTTTAAAAAAAATGAAATTCCCTGTTGACGTGTAAGCGCTTTTAAAATACAATAAAAACGTATTAGCAAAACGTTTTAGCAAAACGTATTAGCAAGGTGGGCAGGAGAACGGTGAGGAGCATAAGCGATTGGATTTAGGCATCTTGTCCACTATCGCTGTGTTACTCCAAGCGTTATTACATTCAGCTAGACAGGGCTGATTTTGAGAGCCAGAGGCTTTAGTCTGCAAGGTTGCAATGCAACTATGATTCACAGGCGGAAGCAAGACGTGTTCGCGAATGTGTGTTAATGAATTGATCTTATCTCGCCTAAACATATACAATGGATTAGGATATTTTGCCAATATGATGAAAGTTATGAGGTGTTATTAGCATGGCAAGCATTAAGGAAATAGCCCAACTTGCAAAAGTATCGCAGGGCACGGCCTCCATGGTATTGAATGGCAAAGGGGATAAGTACCGGATATCCGCCGCAACGCAAGCGAAAATATTAGAAGCTGCCAGAGAGCTTAATTATCAGCCGAATATTTCGGCCAGGCGGCTACGTAGTGGGGGAGAAACGGTGCTGCCGATCATTGCCTTGTTCTGGACGCTTGATACGCGGACGGCACTTGTTGGCCGTTACCTGAAAGGCTTTCAACACGCTCTGAACGAGCTGGAGGATGAATATGAGCTATTGATCCAGCCATACGTCGGCACCAAATTGCATGAGGTGAGAAGCTTAGTAACGGGAACGCGGTTCAATGGAGCGATCATTGCCAACTCCACCGAGGAGGATGACGAGTTTCTCGAGCAGGCCGATTTAAACGTCCCGATCGTGCTGCACCAACGTGAATCAAGCAAATATTCATCGGTTAACGTCGATAGCCGGAAGAGCGGCGAGATGGTGGCAGAGAGATTATATAGGAGAAATCACAAGAAGGTGGGACTGATCGTTCCGGACGTTTCCTCCAAAGCAATCATGCTGCGCAGGGAAGGATTTCAGGATAAAGCGGCTGAGCTCGGCCTGGAAATCGAAGAGGAGCATCTCATGTATGAAGACTTCTCGGAGCAGGGCGGATATGAAGCGGTGATGAGAATGAAGGAGCAGTCAGGCTCGCTGCCTACCGGTGTATTTGCGATCAGTGATCAGATGGCCGTAGGCGCGCTGAAGGCGTTGAATGAAATCGATGTCAAAGTGCCAGAGGACATGGAAATCATTGGGTATGATAACGATGAAGTTACCAATTATACTATACCTACACTATCTACAGTTCATCTGCCGGTAGAAGAGATGGCGAAAGAGAGTCTGAGAATGCTGACGGATATGATGCTGTACAAAACCAATGTCAAGGTTCATAAAATGTTCGAGACGCACATCGTAACCCGTAAATCCTGCGGGGAGTAAGTCGGCCAGAAGCTGAAGGCATCGCAGCTTTGTTTCATAGCTAATCGGGAGGAAGCGGTGATAGTTTTCTCCCTGGTTAGATGAAATACAAAAATACACCATCATTCACGACCTGAAAGGGGGTGAGCGTTAAATCTGGAACCTATAAAAGAAAGCGCTTACATTATTTTGGCAGGTTTGGCAATCAGATTTAATTAATCCTTAGAGGGGGATAAACATGAGAACAAAGAGATGGCTTGCAAGTTTCCTTACTGTAATGCTGTTAGCTTTACCGTTGGCAGGTTGTGCTGCCGACCCAAAACCGCAATCAGCGAATTCACCGGCATCAGCGAATGACGGCGGCAGTGGCAAGGTTGTCAACATCGATTTTTGGGGCGGTTGGACAGGGCCTGACCTCAATACGATGGAAGGACTAGTTAACAAGTTCAATCAGGAACAAAGCGGCATTCATGTTGAATTCACTTCCTTGCAGTGGACTCCGCTGTTCACTAAATTTTTGACGGAAATGAAAGGCGGTAATCCGCCGGATGTATTGGTCATGCATCCATTTGAGCTGGGACAGTTTGTGGAAATGGGCGTCCTGGACAGCGAGCCGATTGCCGACGTCGGCATGGAGTCGGGGAATTACTCCTCCTTTGCCTGGGGCGGTACGTTCTATAAAGGGGAGCAATATGCGGTTCCGCTAGACGTTCACATGCATGGATTGTATTACAACAAAGAGCTTTACAATGAAGCAGGGATCACTCAGCCTCCTTTGACAGGCGACGAGCTGATTGCAACAGCCCAGAAGCTGACGATTGACAACAAAGGCAAACGTGCCGACGAGGAAGGCTTTGACGAGAACAATATCGTGCAGTACGGGCTTGGCTTCTCCATGAACCACCATGTATTCTATCAAATCTATGCTTTATTGAATCAGCAGGATCATAATCCGTTCACGGAAGATATGAAAGCGGTTGAATTGGACGAGGACAAGATGGCTAATGCCATTGCTTTCCTGCAAGATCTTGTATTTAAATACAAAGTCGTGCCTAAAGGCGAGAAATCCCCGGTTGATGATTTCATGGGCGGCAAAGTAGCAATGTTCGTTGACGGGCCATGGCAAATGCCGAAGCTGGAGGAATCCAACATCCAGTGGGGAAGCGCACCTTATCCTAAAGTGTTCGACAAACCAGCCGCTTGGGGAGCTGCTGAAATACTTACCTTCCCGATCAAGAAAAATAGTGATCCCGAAAAAGCCAAAGCGGCGATCGAATTCGTCAAATGGCTGGACAGCAACTCCGGCGAATGGGCTAAATCCGGCCAGCTTCCATCAAGCAATGTCGGTATGCAAACGGCCCAAAGCATGGAAGGCAGAGAAGCATTCATAAACAGCCTGGATAGCAGCGTTCTGCTTCCATCTCATCCGAAAGCAGCGCAAGTTTTCTCTAGTACGGCGCCTAGCCCGATTCTGACTGCTGCTCAGGATGCTATTTTGAACAATAAAGATCCTCATGACATTGCCAAGCAATTGAAGAAGGACATGGACAGTCTGCTTCAGGAATAGATCATTTGCTGCATCGCAATTGAAATGGGCACGAAACAACTCGATACGGCATGGCATCAAGGATGACGTTGGCCTTGTCGTATCGGGCTCATGTACCACTCTATATGAAAGTAATATAACCATAGTGGTAGAAAGGTTGACAACTTCATGAAATCACAAGGAAAAGTCGCGGCTCTTTTCTTGCTGCCTTATTTACTCGTATTCCTTGTTTTTCGCTTTGGACCGAGTGTGGCAGGGCTGTTCATCGGCTTTATGAAATGGAATATCGTTGGCGATGCCGAGTTTGCCGGGCTGGCCAACTTCAAGAAGCTGTTTAATGATCCAATCTTTTGGGTCTCGCTGAAAAATACGCTGCTGTTTCTCGTATTGACGCTGCCTCCGCTGATCGTATTCAGTCTATTGATGGCGGTACTGTTGAACCAGAAGCTGCGCTTCCGCAATGCCGTAAGAACGATCTCGATCATTCCTTACGTATTGATCCCGGCTGTCGTCGGTATTATTTGGAATTGGCTTTACGACAACAACTTCGGCATTCTCAATTACTACTTGAAGCTGATTGGCCTCGGGCCGATCGAATGGCTGACCAGTGAAAAATGGGCGCTGTTCTCGATCGCTCTTGTCACCGTATGGTCGTACCTTGGCTACAACATGATTCTGTATCTTGCCGGTCTGCAGGATATTTCGGCGGACTTATACGAGGCGGCCAAAATTGACGGAGCCACAGGCGCTCAGGCGTTCATGAGAATTACCTTGCCTATGCTGAAGCCGATTACCTCAATGGTGATCACGCTGACCCTCGTAAATACGATTCAAATTTTCGACCAAATTTTCGTCATGACGAACGGCGGACCGGGAACGGCTACGCTCACATTGGTGCAATATTTATACGGAACCGCATTCCAGAACTACAATCTCGGCTACGGCTCTGTACTCGGTATTGCGACATTGGTCATTTTGATCGTTTTTGTGCAAATTCAATCCAGATTGCTGAAGCTGGATGACTAGGGGAGGCTCACGGCATGAAAATAAAAAACACTTTGATCTACATTGTCATGGCGTTCATCGGTGTCATATTTCTGTTTCCCTTGCTGTGGTCTGTCGTTTCCTCGCTAAAGCCGGAAGCGGAGATTATGAATTACCCGCCGAAATGGATCGCCGACTTCACGTTCATCAATTATAAATCCGTACTGGCTCAGTATCCGTACACCGGCTGGATGATGAACAGCTTAATTATTACTGTACTGTCCACGTTATTCGTGCTAGTGCTGACTACGCCGGCGGCTTATGCCTTTGGACGGCTCAACTTCAAGGGGAAGAAGGTTATTTTTACGCTGATCGTCTCCATGCTGCTTATCCCGATTCAGGCGTATATCGTTCCTTTATTCCTGCTCGTTTCCGAATTGAAGCTGCTGAATACATTTGCGGCGCTGATTCTGGTAGCTGGAGCGAACGTCATCAGCGTGTATATTTTGACCAGCTTCTTCAAAGGAATTCCGAATGAACTGGAGGAAGCCGCGAGAATCGATGGCTGTAAGGATTTCGGGATATTCTGGAAGGTGATGCTGCCTTTAACGAAGCCTGCCGTGTCTACAGTAACGATCCTGATGTTCATCTCGAACTGGAACAACTTCCTGTGGCCGATGATCGCGATTCGCGCGAATGCCCTAAAGCCATTGACGGTAGGGATCGCGCAGTTTATGGGTGGAGCGAATTCAACCGCCCAATTCCAATACGGCACATCGCTGGCCGCTGCCTGTATGGCAATCATACCGTCCGTGATCGTGTTCTTGTCTTTGCAGCGCTACTTCGTGGAAGGGATCACGAATTCAGGTATTAAGGGTTGATGTACCGGGCCGCGAGTTGGCAAGTTGAAATCTCAGGGGGGAATTATCGGCATGTTTAATGAGATAACGAATGAACTAGTAATGGGTGAGGACAAACCTTTTGCGAGTTGTCATGCTTCACATCTAGCTGTCCTGCCTGGCGGAGACATATTGACCGTGTGGTTTGCAGGCAGCAGGGAAGGTGCGGATGACAGCGCGATCTGGTGCTCACGCCGGACAAAAGGGAAATGGTCGCAGCCGGTGCAAATTGCCGCAGGAGTGGAGGAACCATGCTGGAATCCGGTACTTATGAATTTACCGGGAGGCGAGCTGCTGCTATTTTACAAAATCGGACGCCTGATCAAGGAATGGCGAACGCTTTATCAAATTTCCAAGGATGAGGGAAAAACCTGGTCGGAGGCAAGTGAGCTGGTTCCCGGAGATCGGGGCGGCAGAGGCCCGGTTCGCAATAAGGTGGTTGTCCTGTCGGATGGAACCTGGATCGCTCCGGCTTCGGTCGAGGACGGAATTTGGACGTCGTTCGCAGATCGCTCGCAGGATCAGGGCATAACCTGGCAGCGGAGCGAGGACATTGGCATCGCCGGAATTAATCGGAGTGACATCCAAGCGGTAAGAAGCGATATTCCGGTGTCGGAGCAGTCTTTTTATGGCCGAGGGGTCATTCAGCCCTCCGTTTGGGAGTCCCAGCCAGGCCAGGTTCATATGCTGATGAGAAGCTCGGAAGGCTTCATTCATCGCAGCGATTCGCAGGATGGCGGCGTCCATTGGAGCGCGGCTTATCCGACGACCGTCCCGAATAATAACAGCGGTATGGATGTGGTTCGTATGGATGACGGCACCCTGGTGCTCTGCTGCAACCCGGTCGGGATTAATTGGGGCCCGCGCACACCGCTTGTATTGCTGGCGTCCTCGGATAATGGGCTGACCTGGACCGAGGAGGTCGTGCTGGAAGACGGCGAGGGGGAATTCTCGTATCCGGCGATTATAGCACATGGAGATCATATCTACCTGACCTATACATGGAACAGAGCCAATATCGCCTATAGAAAGTACAGTAGAAGCTGAAAATCATCCAGGTGATCGCGATCCGATTTTTGAGCATTTTGTTGAGGCGACAGGCATGGGATAGGAATTAATTGTTGTTATTGACTACATTCGTGGAGGGAACATAGATGTTGAATCAACCGAAATCACATATTTCGGACGGTGTGTGGCCGACGATGGTCACGCCGTTCAAAGAGAACGGAGAAATCGACTTTATTGCCCAGGAACGGGCGATCGAGTGGTATATCCGGCAGGGCGTAGACGGCCTGTTCGCAGTTTGCCAATCGAGTGAAATGTTTCACTTAAGCTTGGAGGAAAGAGTGAAGCTGGCCTCCTTTATTAAGGAAAAAGCAGCCGGGCGAGTGCCCGTTATCGCATCAGGCCACATTTCTGACGGCTTCGAAAACCAGGTTGAGGAACTGAAGGCTATGGCCGCAACAGGGGTCGATGCGCTCGTACTGATCACGAACCGATTGGCCCTAGAAAATGAGCCGGATGAGGTATGGAAGGATAATCTGGAGAAGCTGCTCGGCCAATTGCCGGAGGATATTCCGCTAAGCTTCTACGAGTGCCCTCATCCCTATAAAAGAATCATTTCCCCAGAGCTGCTCCAATGGTGCGCAGGCACGGGCAGATTCCACTTTTTGAAAGATACTAGCTGTGATACGGACAATATTCGGCAGAAGCTGGAGGCCGTGCAAGACAGCTCTTTGAAAATATATAACGCCAACACAGCGACGCTGCTGGAGACGCTTCGGCTTGGCATTGCGGGGTACAGCGGTGTAATGGCGAACTTCCATCCCGACTTATATGTTTGGCTGCTGAGAAATTGGGAGAACGAGCCGAAAAGGGCGGAAACACTCATTAATTTTCTCAGTATGACCTCTCTTATTGAGAGACAATTATACCCGGTAAACGCCAAGTACTATTTAATGCTGGAAGGCGTTTTTGATAACTATCACTGCCGGGTGAAGAACCATCAAGATTTCACGGCAACGAACCGATTGGAAATTCGTCAGCTGCATCAAATGTCCAAGCAGTTATCAGAGCAATTCACTTTATAAGGACTTGGTAAGGAGGATTATTCATGAGTACACCGATGATAGTAAACCGACTGGAAGGGGATATGCCTAAAATAGGCATTCGTCCGGTCATAGACGGACGGCGCGGCGGAATCCGCGAATCGCTGGAGGAGCCGACGATGAATTTGGCGCTGGCCTGCGCCCGTTTTCTCTCAGAAAATCTCCGTCATGCCAACGGATTGCCAGTAGAATGCGTGGTGGCGGATACGACGATCGGCGGAGTGCGGGAAGCGGCCAGCACGGCTGAGAAATTCCGCCGGGAAGGGGTTGGCGTAACGATAACGGTAACCCCATCCTGGTGCTACCCGCTAGAGACGATCGATACGGATCCATGGATGCCAAAGGCGATTTGGGGCTTTAACGGAACGGAGCGTCCAGGAGCAGTCTATTTGGCGGCCGCGCTTGCAGCCCACAATCAGAAAGGATTGCCTACGTTCAGCATCTATGGACGGGATGTGCAGGATATTGGCGATGATACGATTCCGGAGGATGTACAGGCCAAGTTGCTGAACTTCGCCAAGGCAGGACTAGCTGTAGCGACGATTCGCGGGAAATCCTATTTATCGATGGGGACGGTGTCGATGGGGATTGCCGGCTGCATCGTGGATGAAGGGTTCTTTCAGAATTATCTCGGCATGCGCAATGAGTACGTCGATATGACTGAGTTTATCCGGCGAATGGAACGGGGCATTTACGACAAGGAAGAATATGAGCGCGCATTGGCCTGGACGAAGGAGAATTGCAGAGAAGGGGAAGATATTAACCCGCCGGAGCGCCAAAGATCGGCTAAGCAGAAGGCGGAGGATTGGGAGACGGTGGTCAAAATGGCGCTGATCGCCCGCGACCTGATGGTCGGCAATCCAAAGCTTGCGGAGATGGGATACGGGGAAGAAGCCGAAGGGCGCAACGCCATTGCCGCTGGATTTCAGGGACAACGAGCGTGGACGGATCATTTGCCGACCGGCGACTTTATGGAGGCGATCCTCAGCAGCTCCTTTGATTGGAACGGGATTCGCGAGCCGTTTATGCTGGCTACGGAGAATGACAATTTGAACGCGGTTACGATGCTGCTGGGCCATCAATTGACGAACGCTGCGCAAATCTTTGCCGACGTGCGCACATATTGGAGCCCAGAGGCCGTCGAGCGGGTAACCGGGAAAAAGCTGGAGGGACGCGCAGCAGGCGGAGTGATCCATCTCATTAATTCCGGCCCGGCTTCTTTGGATGGTACAGGCCAGCAGGCGGTGAACGGTCAGCCGGCCATGAAGCCGTTCTGGGAAATCAGTGACGAGGAAGCTCAGAAGTGTCTTGATGCGGTATCCTGGTGCTCTGCGAAGGATTTTTTCCCGTCCGGCGGTTTTTCAACGGATTTCACGACACGTGGCGGCATGCCGCTGACGATGGCCCGGATCAACCTGATCCATGGCATCGGCCCGGTGCTGCAAATTGCCGAGGGATATTCCGTGGAATTGCCGAAGGATGTGCATGACGCGCTTGATCGCCGATCTGATCCGACATGGCCGACGACTTGGTTTGTGCCGAGATTGACCGGCACGGGAGCTTTTAAGGATGTATACGCCGTAATGAATCATTGGGGCTCCAACCACTGTGCTGTCAGTTATGGTCATATCGGCTCTCAGCTGATTACGCTTGCTTCTATGCTGCGTATCCCGGTAAATATGCATAACGTAGCCGAGGAGGATATTTTCCGGCCAAGCGTTTGGTCAGCCTTCGGTGCTGATGATCCGACCGGGGCGGATTACCGGGCATGTGCTGTCTTTGGGCCTCTATATAAGTAATTTGCCGGCAAGGAGAGGAGAGAAGCGAGGGAGGAGCATGGATATGGACGCACGCTATGTACTCGGAATTGATTATGGCACTGAGTCGGGGCGGGTTGTGCTTGTGGATGTGAGTGATGGACGGGAGGTAGCCTGGCATGTGACGCCTTATCCTCACGGCGTTATGGATGTGGAGCTTGCGGAAACCGGAGTCAAGCTGGGCGCGGAGTGGGCGCTGCAGCATCCTGCGGATTACGTGGAGGTGCTAAGACAATCCGTACCCGAGGTTTTGAAGATTTCCGGTGTCCAGCCGGAACGGATTATCGGCATCGGCGTTGACTTTACTTCCAGCACGATACTTCCCGTTGATCAGGATGGGAACCCGTTATGCTATGCCGAGCAGTTCCGTCATGAACCGCATGCTTACGTGAAGCTCTGGAAGCATCATGCCGCCCAGCACGAGGCCGACCTTATCAATGAGCTTGCGGCTGCACGGGCAGAAAGCTTTCTCGGAAGGTACGGCGGCAAGGTGTCCTCGGAATGGATGACGGCCAAAGCTCTGCAAGTGCTCCGGGAGCGCCCGGATATTTATGATGCTGCAGATCGCTTCGTCGAGGCTGCGGACTGGATCGTATTTGTCATGACTGGGGTTTTGAAGCGCAATAGCGGCTGCGCGGGCTATAAATCGCTTTGGCATCGGAGAGAGGGATACCCGTCCGCGGATTTTTATCGGAATTTGGATTCGCGCTTTGCCGCATTTGCCGAGACGAAGCTGCGGGGAGATATTGTGCTGCTGAGTGAGTCGGCAGGCGTGCTCACGGAAGAGGCGGCAGGCATGATGGGCCTGCGCCCAGGCATCGCCGTCGCTCCGGGCATTATTGACGCCCATGCGGCAGTCCCGGGAGCTGGAGCGACTGCACCTGGGGATATGGTGCTGTCGATGGGAACCTCGTTATGCCATTTGCTGCTGAGCGAACGGGAAATTCAAGTGGAAGGCATTTGCGGCATCGTGGAGGATGGCATTATTCCCGGGCTGTATGCTTATGAAGCCGGGCAGCCGGCTGTAGGGGATATGTTCGGCTGGTATGTGAAACAGGGAGTACCCGCTTATGTGGAACGACAGGCTGAGCAGGCGGGCGTATCGCTTCATGAATGGCTGGAAGCCAGAGCGGCTGAGCTGCTGCCGGGTGAGAGCGGATTGATCGCGCTCGATTGGTGGAACGGAAATCGCTCCAATCTGGTCAATTCCGAGCTTAGCGGCATGATTGTCGGACTTACACTGCAAACAAGACCGGAGGAAATTTACCGGGCTCTGCTGGAGGCTGCGGCATTTGGCACTCGTCATATTATCGAGGTGTTCGAAGCTGCCGGGGTAGAGGTGAAGGAGCTATACGCCTGCGGCGGATTGCCGCAGAAGAACAAGCTGCTGATGCAGCTATATGCGGATATTACCGGACGGGAGATTAAAATTGCCGCCTCGGCGCAGACTCCGGCATTAGGCGCAGCGATGTTTGGCGCGGTAGCAGCCGGTTCCTCGCTCGGCGGCTATGACACGATCGAGGAAGCGGCAAAACGCATGACTCATCTCCAGGAGGAAAGCTACTCGCCGAATTCAGGTCATCAAGCGATTTACGATGAGCTATACAAGGAGTATCGCCTTTTGCATGATTATTTTGGGCGGGGCAGTAATGAAGTCATGCCGCGATTAAAGCAGCTGCAAAAAAAGGCCGTTAAGAGCTTTTAAGCTTCAAGACAATGCGGCAGCAATCCAGAGATTGAACCGTAATTCATGAAAAGAAGGAAGGAACATCCATGATACTGGGTGATATCAGAAACCTGGATCAAGAGAAGCATTTATACCCTTCCGCTGTGCGAAGAGGGCTGGATTATATTAAGCTGCATCAGCTAGAGGATGCTCCACCCGGTAAATATGAGCTGGAAAGTGGAAAGATGTTTGCCATTGTCCAGGAATATATCACGCAGCCGATTAGCGGCCAGCAGTACGAATCTCACTACAGTTATATCGACATTCAGTATTTGGTGAGCGGTACGGAACGGATCGGCTGGAAAAGATACAATGACCGCCTCAAGATTAGCTTCAATCGCTTATCCGAGGACGATATACAATTTTATGAAGACAACAGCAGCCTAATGGGGGTAGGACATGGAGAGGGCAGTGACTTGATTATGGAGCCGGGATTGTTCGCTGTGTTCTTCCCAACGGATCTGCATCGCCCCTGCGGTCACGTGCATCAAGAGAGCCGCATTCGCAAGATCGTCATAAAAATTCATCGAAGTCTCGTCGGGTTGTAGTTCAATCCGCTCTTGCAATAACCAAAAATGAACGGCGCTTGCGAAGCCTTGGCTTCGTTTGGCAGTCGTTCATTTTATTTCATAGGCTTCCTAATCCATTCCTTATGATGGCTGTGCCTTTTGTATCTTTTGTACCTTGTAATAATCCTGTACCTCTTGCATAACGAACCCGGCATTCTCATAAAGCTTGCGAGCATTCGGGTTATCCAGCGCCACCTCCAGCCAGATGTCATGACCGAGTTGTCGCTCTCTATCAATGACTTGCCGCAGGGTGCTTGCGCCGATTCCCTGACCGCGATAAGCGGCAAAGATGGCAAATCCATAAATCCAGCTCTCCCCTTGCAGGCGAGACACTCTGATTTTACCCGCGGGAAGCCCGTCACGCTCAATAATGTCATAGGAGGACTGATGCTCCTCCGTAATTTCATCAAGTAAACGAGCGGCATCCTCTGGCTGCAAGCCAAATCCTTCAACATCCAGACGGATCAGTGTCTCTCTGTCGGCCACCGAGCCGGACGCCTGCCGCAATGTCACAGGATTACTGCTGCTGTGCTTGTCTGCCGTAAGATGGTCTATGGATGAATCGTACTTCATCTGGTATTCCGTGAAAGCGTAGGAGCAGGGCATGGTTTTAAGAAATTGTACGCCGCTGTCAGAGGCCGCAGGCGTGTTCAGCAATATTTCTTCGCAGTCCTTCAATTTATCGCTTTTCAGCGTTTGAGAAAGAAGGGAGGTAAAGTGGCCTTGCCTTCTGTAATCGGGGTGCACCATGCCGCACAGCTCTATTTTCCCGCCAAAATCGTAGACGCCCAGAAAGGCAATCAGCTTTCCGTCCCTATGAATAAAAGCGTCCTGCGGATCGCTCTCCTTTCGGCTGCGCAAGGTGTCCCAGTTCAGCTTTAGGGAGAATCCGCCAAGCTCCTCACAAAGGCGCTGCAGTTCGGCGACATCTTCCCATTTTCTATTATTTATCATCTTTGTTTCACCATCCAGAGAAATTAATATGTACGCCCTAACTTGACAAGTCTATTACAGCGAGTTAGCTTTGTAAATATTATACTATAGTGTTTGGAAGGTCGGAAGTCAGTTAAGCTAGGGAGGCGTTTAGATGAATGGAATGAACCGATCCGACGATAAGAATCAAGTTATCGAGATGCACGATGTATCATGGCGTCGAGATGGGAAAATTGTGCTTGAGGGGATAGATTGGCAGGTGGCGGAGGGAGAAAATTGGGCTTTGTTCGGGTTGAACGGCTCTGGCAAGACAACCCTGTTGAACATGATCAATGGTTATATCTGGCCTACAACAGGCACCATTTCCGTCCTCGGGCATAAATATGGTGAAGTGGACGTTAGGGAAATGCGTAAATCGATCGGCTGGGTAAGCTCATCCTTACAGCAAAGACTGCATGGGAGCGAGAAGGTGCAGGATTTGGTCGTGAGCGGCAAGTTTGCCTCGATCGGTCTTTATGAGAAGCCTGCCAGCGAGGATTTTGATCGAGCCGAAATGCTTATGCATCAGCTAAGATGCGGACACCTGCTGGATCGCACGTATCAGTCCTGCTCCCAGGGCGAGCAGCAGAAGCTGCTGATTGCCCGGGCGTTGATGGCGCAGCCGAAGCTGCTTATTCTGGACGAGGCTGCGAATGGCCTGGATTTCATCTCGAAGGAAGGGCTGCTGGATAGCATTCAGGAGCTGGCGCTGGAGCCGGAAGCTCCTCATATGATTTATGTGACCCACCATACTGAAGAAATCGTACCTGTCTTTGCGAAGACGCTGCTTCTTCGGCGCGGCGAAGTATTTATGCAGGGAAACACCTCAGATATGTTTAGTGGAGAAATCCTTTCCGATTTCTTTGAAATGCCGGTGGATGTAAGCTGGAGAAATGAACGTGCCTGGTTATCCAAAAAATAAAAAATAACAGTAATATTTCCGTTTATATGTTACCTTTTGCATTGTGCTGCGTATTACAAAGAAACGGCGCCGAGTTACCCGGCGAGCGATATACACATGTGGAGGGGATCTTAAATGGAAGCAGTACCTAACAATAAACCGAGGAAAAATACGGGATACCGGGGAGTAATCGCTGTCGTTGTGATCGTGTTACTGGCCTTCGTCGGCATGAATAGCGTGACACAGGTGCAATATGGCCATGTTGGATTGTATAAAACATTCGGGAAGCTGAACGATAATATTTTGGCACCCGGCATTCATTTGAAGATTCCTTTTATTCAGACCGTGATTCAAGTAAACACCCAGGTAACTAAAACGGAGACCGATACGACCGCGTCCTCCAAAGATCTGCAGCCTGTATCCACTCATGTCGTCGTTAACTATTCCGTGAATAAAGAGTCGGCCTACAATTTGATGAACAACGTCGGCGGGGCGTATGATTCGGTTATTATTAATCCAGCGGTGCAAGAAGTCGTGAAGGAAGTTACCGCGCGTTATCCCGCTGAGGATTTGATTGCAAAGCGTGACGTCGTAGCTGGGGAAATCAGTGAGCATTTGACGACAAGAATGGCGAAATATGATTTGATCGTAAATGAAATCAACATCGTTAATTTCAAATTCTCCGAAGCGTTTGATACCTCAATCGAAGCGAAGCAGGTAGCACAACAGCAGGCGCTGAAAGCAGAGAATGATTTGAAGCGGATCGAAATTGAAGCGAAGCAAAAAATCGCACAGGCTCAAGCTGAGGCAGAGTCCCTGAAGCTGAAGAAGCAGGAGGTTACACCAGAGCTCGTGCAATTGAAGCAAATCGAAGTGCAGGAGAAGGCGCTGGAAAAATGGGACGGACGTCTTCCGTCCGTGACTGGTGGAGCAACTCCGTTCATCGACATTCAGTCTTTTACGAATCAACAGCAATAAATAGCAATAAATAGGAATGACAATGCGTTACTAAACCGTCAAGCTTCGGCTTGGCGGTTTTTCTTGCTGGATGAAGGCGGCGGGTTTGATTGACGGGCCGCCATGTCGAAACGTAGCGAAAAACAATAAAAAATGTATTGCCAGATTGCTAGATTTCTTATATCCTCCGTAATAGGTCTAAAGAATGATATTACATTATGCGGGGGAAAGTTAGATGAACAGTCACAGCAGCAACAGCAGAAAGTTTTGGCTTCCAGTCGTTATAGTATTTCTATCAGTTATTATGCTTAGTTCTTTCGCTAGCGCGAGCAGTGGCGGCATCGTGCGAAGCGATGCAGTGATGAGTTATGAGAAGATGACCTCGTACATTGCCGAGCTGGCGGAACTTTATCCGGAAATCATAGAATATCAGTCTATTGGCAAGACGCCTTATGGCCGAGAGATTTGGGCGGTGAAACTGGGCCAGGGCGAAGCAACCATTTTTATTAACGGATCGCATCATGCTAGGGAATGGCTGACCACGACGTTAAATATGCAAATGATCGGGCATTATGCCCAGGCGTACCGGGCAGGCACGACCATCGAGGGGTACAATGTCAGGAAAGTGCTCAATGAAACGACAATCTGGTTCGTGCCCATGGTTAATCCGGACGGAGTTACGCTTCAGCAGTCTGGCCTCAAGGCTTTTCCAGAGAAATCAAGGCATGCTCTGCTTCAAATGAATAAGGGCAGCAAAGACTTTAAACGCTGGAAAGCCAATGCGCAGGGCATAGATTTGAACCGCCAATATCCTGCGGGATGGAATACGATACATAATAATGCATCAGGGCCGAACTGGATGAACTACAAAGGGACAAAGCCGCTGCAAACGATGGAAAATCAAAGTCTAGTAGATTTTACCTACTCGATCAATCCGGAAATAGCGGTATCCTATCATTCAGCAGGAAGAATTCTATATTGGAACTATATGACGGATCCGGCTAATTTGGCCCGGGATCGAAAGCTCGCCAATACTTTTGCCGCTATGACGGGGTATAGCTTGGTTCAGCCTGCGAGCAACCCTTCCGGGGGAGGATATACAGATTGGTTCATCAGCACATTTGGCCGTCCCGCCTTTACGCCAGAGATCGGAATCAAGACAGGGGAATCGCATTTGCCGCTTTCTGCATTTGCCGAAGAATGGAGGCGCAACAAGGGAGTCGGCCTGTGGCTCGCAGATGAAGGATATCGGCTGTGGCTGAGCAGTAATCGAAACCGGGCGGAGGAGCCTGTGGAAGAGAGCGATTTCGTGATTACAGAGAATCGGGATGTATATAGCGAGCCCCATTTTCTGTCTAAGGTGAAGGGACAAGTAAGTCCACAAACGTTACAAGCAATTGCGAAAGTGGGTCATTGGTACAAGATTCAAGCCAGTGACGGAATGGGCTGGATCTATGAGCCCTATCCGCTGCTCGGTACCGAAACCGAAATTAACGAGAGTCTTGAGCTTAAGCAGGTAACCGTATTTTATGAAAAGCCGTTGGATCGGACGACGGAGCAGGGCAGACTCGCGCCGATGACTGTGCAGGCAAGCAAGAAATGGGGGGATTGGTATTTGGTGTTGACGCCGATCGGAGAATACTGGATTGAATGGGACAACGAATAACGTTGAATTATGCGAAGAAAACAAGGAATGCCTAGGCATTCCTTGTTCTGTTTTTACGGGACTTGATGCTGTTCGCAATCCAGTAAATCGTTGGAATGACAAACTCCGTGAAGAGGAGAAGCGGCGGTAACCCCTGTATAAGCAGATGATTCAATTCGACCTGGGAGCGGACGAGGATCAGCGACAGAATGCAGGAGAATGAGGTGAATGGAAGGGCCAGCGATTTGTGATCCGGTAATTTCAGCAGCAGGGATATGCAATAGACGGCGATAAATACCATAAAAGAGATTTTAATAAAAAGGCTCGTAAGCCACAATACGATCAAGATAGGATCTAAGGTTTCAACGAATGAACCTATCCGCAAGGAGCGAACGAGATCCAGATCGGGATAGGTTAGGTTGGCTGCCAAATCCGGGCCGAGGATCATCAAAACCGGCAGTAAATGGGAAAGTATAATGATAATCGAAGAGATCGCTGTAATCGCAATCGTTTTATATACTTTCTTTGGCGATTTGATATATGGCATGATTAGGAAGAGGAAAGCAAATTCACCGAAGATGCTGCAGCTGCTATATATGCCTATGCCAACATCCCTGAGGTTTAATTGGTTAAAAAAGGCCGGCAACATTTCTATTTGTATCGCTTGTGATACCATAAAAGGGACGGTGATAAAAGCCAGCGTACTAATAAGGAAAATACCTAAAGAGGCTCTGAATATCGTAGTGATCCCTGATCGGACTCCATAATTGACACAGATTCCGAATAGCAGCGCTACTACCCACGACGGTGTTCCGGGCAAGTACACTTGAATGAGAAAGTCTTCGAGCTCTCGAAGGTTGGTCGAGGCAAGCAATAGATTGATTATAGCTACTATACCGATAAAAATCGTATGGGGTACTTTTCCTACAATGCTGCCTCCATATTGAATGATCGATTGATCGGGACGGAACGAGGTGACTTTGTACGCGGGGTAAATCAAAAGGATGCTTAACAATCCTCCTGCCACTACGCTGACGGGTGTGGAAAAATGGCTCTTCCGGATGTACAGGCCCATCATGAAAGCAAGTGTCACCGTAAATATATATAGACTATACATCGCGAATATTTGCAGGTGAGTTACTTTTTGCATATCTGATCCCTCCCGTCATGGATGAACTTCCTTACAGCCATATGCCTAAAAAGTGGTAGAGCCCGTCCAAAGCTACTTCTAGATTAAAGCTGTCCTTTACCAAATATTGAGCTTCCAGTATGATGAGCAAAATACCATTAACGGTTACGAGCCTCCACAGCTTGGTTGTTGTTCCATTATGGCGCTTGCGCCAATCTGCCCATCCGAACCAAGTAATGAGAATAAAAATCAAGGCAATGATCATCATCTGGTATCCCTCGATTCTTCTGTTTTGATCGTTTGATAAGCTTCACCGGTTCGCAGCAGCTTCATATCTACTAAGGATTCAATTTCTAGCTCCTTGGCATAGAACTCATTCCAGTCGGACTTAACTCCTCGCCAGACGGCAGGGTATTTCCAGCTTAAATAATCCTTCAAATGGAACACGTCGGCTCGAGCTTTGCGGGTCGAGTTGATTAATTGCATAATCCGGTCTTGAATTTCCCGACCCAGTGTCTTTTGCAGAAGAATAAGCTGATCTTCGTTTCTAAGATCCAGATTGGAATCGGAGGTTAATACTGATGCGGTACCTTTGGTATGCAATCGAAAATAGGGTACATTATTTTTGATTTTTGCTTTAAACCTCGTATTGACGTGCTGTACATTGAAAGTGATATCCTTACCATCGGTAGGCGATTTTATGCTGATCGTGATATCCCTGATATTGGATTCGACCAATAAGGCGGATCTCATTTCTTTCTTATTTAGTATGGGGCTGATCATCCGCCCCCTTTTTAAAATAGCGGCACCATCAACGCCAAGCCACTTTTCGGTACGTTCTCTTTTGGCCAAAATGGCAGGCTGCTTACTAAAGCTCAGCATAGGTACGAGGATATCCCCGGACTCGTATCTTGCACGGAGAATATCCCTCAGCGTGGTATCAATCGTTTGCTTTTGGTCAACATAAGCTCTTAGTATAACGGGAATAAAACGTTCAAACGTTGTCGGCGTCTCAATGAGATCCAGCACTTTCCCCGGGAATATAAATACGTTGGCACTGATATGGAAGGCGAGATGTCTGCTGATGAAATCGAGCACGGGGTCGATCCCATGCTGCACCAGTTTATGGCCAAGCACAATGATTCGGGTTTGCCCAAAGGTAATATCCCTGGATAGATCGCTCTGAATGTCCTGTAAAGCCTGCGCTAGGTTTTTTCCCGTCTTCGTTACATAGGCAAAAGGATCCTTGTTAGCTTGGCCTGATCCTCCAACATCACCGGGAATCATCCGGTTGGCCAACGGAAAACCGAGCGTTAGCTCAAATTGTCCATTATCGTTCATATCAATCATCATCAGATTGACAAATGCCCGTTCGTTCAGCTCTACGGGTGACCAGCAGCCGCTGATGTTTAAAAGGACGATGGCAGATAGAATGAGAAGAAATGGTCTATTCCTCAGCGTCTTCAAGCTCACTCCTCCTTTTGCTTTTCCCAGCCGCGCGCATTATTCTTCTGGCGCTTCTTGTTATGCGTTGAGAGTATAGGGCGGTTCTGCATCGCCCACCAAGGCGCACGGAATATCGTATCGTTCAAATCCGCTTTGACTAGCGGGGTGAACGGAGACAAGTAAGGCAGCCCGAAAGATTTGAGATTAAGCAAATGAATATAGAGAATGATTAATCCGCAGGTGATTCCGAACAGCCCCAAAATGGAGGCCAAGGCCATAATCGGAAAGCGGAGCAGCCGTATAGACAGCCCAAGATCAAAGTGGGGGATAATAAAAGAGGCAATCCCGGTCAGCGAGACAATGATGACCATGGCTGCCGAGACAATCCCCGCCTGCACCGCTGCGGTGCCGATAATAAGCGCTCCAATAATCGATACAGCCTGGCCGATCGACTTGGGAATGCGTATCGAAGCTTCCCGCAGAGCTTCGAATGCAAGCTCCATGATAAAGGCTTCGACAAAGGCGGGAAAGGGCACGATTTCTCTAGCAGCAGCGATGGTCATTAATAATTTGTAAGGAATCATTTCTGGATGAAAAGTCGTAATTGCAATGTATAAAGATGGCAGCAGCAGGGAGACGATGAGAAACAGGTAGCGAATCCAGCGAATCCACGTTGCCGCGATGTAACGCTGATAATAATCTTCCGCGGTTTGCATCAGCATAGCCAAAGTGACCGGAACCATAATCGCAGAGGGGCTGCCGTCCACGATGATGGCTACACGCCCTTCAAGCAGTGAAGCGCTGACGATGTCGGGCCGCTCTGTGTATTCCACTTGCGGAAAAGGGGAGAAGGGG
This sequence comes from Paenibacillus lentus, assembly GCF_042714055.1. Classification (GTDB taxonomy): domain Bacteria; phylum Bacillota; class Bacilli; order Paenibacillales; family Paenibacillaceae; genus Fontibacillus; species Fontibacillus lentus_A. Next base: position 759,023 of record NZ_JBHGVC010000001.1, on the reverse strand, counting down.
GAGTCTTCGATCGTTTCCTCTAAGGTCGAGGAGCCTACGATACCGTCGATTTCCAGATAGGAAAGCCTTCTTTTGAGTTCCCGGACAAGCTCAGGTTTGCAGACGCCTTTGATATAAGCAATGATGATTCTTGTATTCGTTTCCGTGCCCATCGTAATTTCTTCTGTCTTAAAATTTTTGCTCTTTAATCTTCTGCGCACCATGGTCATATTCGTGTCGAGACTCTCGATAAAGGCTTCCCTTGGTCCGCGAATAACCGATTCATTCGGGGCTTCTTCGATAGCTCTGGTAGAGAACGAGGAGGCGGAAGGAAAAGTCATCATCCTAGATTCTCCATCAATGATTAACGCTATTCCTGAACTGAGGACGGTAGAAATGGCTTGGTTGACATCTGTGATGATTTGAATCTCGGATACGGATATCGCTTTTTCCTCGAACAGAAAGGGAACCAGATCACCGTCCTTGGATTGGTTATAATTCAGTAGGCCGCGGATGATGACATCTTGTATCGTCGTCTGGTCGGCCATGCCTCTTAGATAAACTAATGTGCAGGCTTTTCCAGTGCCGATTGAAAATTGGCGATATACGACATCAGAGCAATTTTCAAGCTGCTGCTTGATCCAGGGTAAACGCCATTCGAGCTGTTCTTGTTCAGTGATTGGAGGGCGATTGTCAAGGGAAGACGGGCTGTTGGCGGATGACGCATTTTTCGATTTTTGAATATTTGCCGTATTTTTAGGCGGTTTGCGTAATATTCTTCTCCACAATGGCATCTCGCTTACTCCTCCTTTCGAATCTGCAGGTAATATAAACATTTACTTAACCCTGATTTTTTATTCCAGAATAGCCTGTTATTATAATTAGAGAAGAAAGCGGCAAGAATGCATGACAGATTTAATGGAAAGTCATGAATGATATAAAAAAGGAGCGGTTATGATGGAGAATTCAGCAGGGCAAAAAATTACGACCTTCCTAATGTTCAGCGGACAGGCCGAGGAGGCAATCAACCATTACATTTCCTTATTCGAGCAATCCGAAATCAAGAGCATATTCCATAATGACCAGGGAGGCGTGCTCCATGCGGTGTTTACCTTGAAGGGGCAGACGTTTATGGCGATCGACAGCATCGTAAAGCATGATTTCACCATGACTCCGGCAATCTCTCTTTTCGTTGAATGCGAAACGGAGGATGAGATTGAAAGGTTGTATGAGCAGCTGTCTGCAGGCGGAAAAATACTTATGCCGTTGGCCGCTTCTCCTGTTGCGGTGAAATTTGGCTGGGTCGAGGATAAATACGGGGTATCCTGGCAGCTGAATCTGCCGAAGGGGCAAACTTAAAATGACGATGTAAGGGACGGGGCAGAATCAAGTATTCGCATCGTCCCTTTTTTATTGCTGATGAGCACACTATTTTTACAACCGGACATTGTTCGCAAGAGCATTTTCCATTAAAGTAAGGATAGCTGGCAGCAGCAATGTCATCTCATCTGGAGGCTGTATATGCGGATGTCGTATAAACAAATCAAATGGCTGATTCTTATTATTCCTACTATAACAATTGGACTGTGGGAGTATATTCGCCATGAATATTTACTTTCCTATATCTCGATGGAGCTTGGAAATTGGCTAACTCCAGTCATCGTATTTTTGGTGTCCATTCTTTTGTTGACCCAGCTATTTAGAAAAATGGAGCTTATTCAGAAGGAATTAAATGAAGCTAAAGCGCTTAAAGCGGCATTGGAGGAGCGTGAAAGATTAGCTAGGGAGATCCATGACGGCATAGCCCAGTCTTTGTTCCTTCTGAATACGCAGGTGAATAAAATAGAGAAGGCGCAGGTTACCGACAAAATCACGTTCGAGAAATTGAAAAAAAATATTTATCGCATGAATACCGATGTAAGACAAGCGATCGCGAATTTGCGTTATCCAGCGACTCCCGATTCCATATCCTGGATGCAAGGCATCAGCAGCCTGATGGAGGAGCTCAAGAGGGAGTCCGATTTGAAGTTCCAACTTAGCTGGGATATCCCGGAGGAGCAGCTTTCGGTACGGGACAAGATCGAGCTGCTTGCGCTGATTCGCGAGTCGCTCTTTAACATTCGCAAGCATGCGAATGCGACCGAGGTTCGAATTGAAGGCCATTTTGCGGGCGAGGGGTGGCAATGTCTCATCATGGATAATGGAGTTGGATTTGATCGTAAGGAACAATTCAGCAGTGACCGATATGGAATTAAAATGATGCAGGATCGTGCGGCAATCATGAATTGGTATTTCGATATTGAAAGAGTCGCCATGCAAACGATCGTTATGATTCGCAAGGAGAAAACCATGTAAAGCGTGGAATTATCCCAATTTCTTCAGCTACAATACGAAAATGACCTACAGTATTTAGAATTATCGTTGCGAATGATAATTATTATCAATTATACTTAGGAGACAGTTAAAGTATGGGTAGTCCGAAGAGAGGGAATAAAGCGGTGAACATAAATGATCAAAGATGGCTTTGGACTTTGGTTTATGTTTTTATAATGACATTTATTCCCTCGACAAACAGCTCGACTTCATCGTGGATAGCTTGCTGAAAACGGTAAAGTAAAGCATCTATTATAATCTTACGAAATATGAATGGCTGATTTGCCCGCGTTTCATGCAGAAAGGTGTATGCTATGAACTCTATCTCTATAGGAATAACACGAGGTGCTCATTCTTTCCATATTCCTGTGCATATGACCAGATTGGAAGATAACGTGGACGTGGCCCTAATCCATGCAGAAATGGCGTTCCTCCCTAGCATTCTCGTTATTACTGGTGGAAAAGGAAGGCTCAGGCTGAATGAACGGCAGTATACAGTATCACGGGGAAGTGTTGTATTTGCGCACTTTCCCGTAGTGCTGGACATTGACGCGGAATCACTGCGCCAATTACAAGGAATTCTAATTACATACCGCAGTGTAACTCCAGATGGCTCAGAGCCATGGATTATGAAGCATGATGAACCCCTTCAGAATTGTGCGCCGAGTATTCTCGGGTTAGCAATAGAGCTTGAGAATGTCTGGAAACAGCCAAGGAGAAGGGAGCCGTTCCGCGCTCAACAGTTGTTTACTCAGCTTCTAGCAGCTCTATATGACGAATTGTCAGTCACTTTTCATACGGCAAACGATTGGATAGAACAAGTTCTTGATTATATGGAGAGACACTATTATGAAGATCTGACACGTGAAAAAATAGCTGGACAGGCGGGGATAAGCCCGGAGCATTTCTCGCGTGTGTTTCGCAAGCATACGGGACATACCTTTAGTGCTTATCTGACCCTGCTGCGTATTCGCGCTGCTCAGCAGCGGCTGCTATCATGCACGCCAAAGCTAGATAGTCTCGCACATGAAGTTGGGTATAGGGAAGGAACATATTTAAGCCGCAAGTTCAAACAGTTGGTTGGTTTGTCCCCGACTGCTTATCAGCGTAAGCATAAACGTTTCGTTGCGCTAAACGCAAATCATACGGCCTGTCTGCTAGTCCTGGGACACACGCCGGAGCTGGGCGTATATACGGATTGGCTGGAGAGTGTCAACGACGTTAGTGAAAAGCACAAGATAGATGTCTATGGGAAATCGCTTTCTTCGCTCTATGAAACCGTCGCGATTGCTCAGCCTGACGTTATTATCAATTATGAGGCAGCACGGTTAAATAAAAATCTGCTTTCGCTAGCCCCTGTTTTGGGGTTGCCCTTTACAAATATGAACTGGCGCGAGCAATTCAGCCTTATTGCCGACATTGCCAATCGGTCTAAGGTAGCAGAGAAGTGGCTTGCCGATTATGATGAGCAAATATATTCATTGAATCAACAGCTTGACCGAATATGTCCAGCTCGAGGAACAGCGATCGTATGGGAAATCGGGGAGAACTCAGCATACTGTTATAACAGCAGCTATGGTAGAGGCTGCCAAATTTTGTATGGAGATATCCGTTTTTATCCTCCTATACAATTGATCGAGCAAGGGATTGATAGCCTGGGCTATATTGAAGCAGAGATTGAGGAGATACCTTCTTATGCTGCTGATTATATTTTCATTACCGCGATGCCGACCTATTCTAAAGCCAAAAAGCGCATGAGCAGGCTGTTTACATCAGAGAAGTGGCGCAATCTGGAGGCTGTTAAAAATAAGCGTGTGTACCTGATCGATAAGTCAGAAATGTTCTTCGGTTATGATCCGTTATCGACCCAGGCCCAGCTCCGAGAGTTAATGAGAGTCCTATTATCACAAAAGTGAATGCTTGCAGATCATGATAGTGCATTGTATTTTAGAGCGCTACATTGTAAAGTTTCACTGAGAATGATAATCATTAACATACTAGGGGGATAAAAATTGCATTCACAACATTACTACAACTACAAAAGGTTAGGCATCGTTGCTCCTTTATTACTGCTTCTTACTCTAATTGTATCAGCTTGCGGCACGTCTGGATCAAGCAAGAACTCGAATCAAAGTCAAAATAACCATCAAAATGAGCCGCAGAATGAGACGAGAACAATTACAACCATAAATGGAGACGTTGAAATTCCCGTTCATCCACAGCGTATTGTCGCTGATCAATATTTAGGCAGTTTTATTGCACTTGATATTATTCCTGTAGGAGTTCCTTCGTTATATTGGAATAATCCTTATGTCGTCGATTCTCTAGATAGCGTAGAGGATCTTGGAGACTTGACTAGTTCGTTAGAGAAGATGGTTGACCTTAAGCCGGATCTGATCGTGAGCGGTTTAAAAGCTGACGACAACCGGTACGAACAGCTATCCAAAATCGCACCTACGGTAAATATTCCTTTTGGAGAGCTGAAGAATGCGCATGAAGAGTTGACCTACTTCGGCAAGCTGCTTGGTAAAGAAAAGGAAGCAGAAGCCTGGCTGGCTAATTACGATCGCCGTATTACAGCTGCAAGGGAAAGTGTAGAAAAAGTAGTGCCTGCCGGGTCGACATTTTCGATTATTGAGGTGTATGGCAAGTCGATTTATGTATACGGAGATAACTTTGGAAGAGGCGGACAGGCCGTGTATCAAGCATTGGGCCTCAAGCCACCGGCCTCGATCGCAGAGGAAATTCTAGAGAAGCAGTGGGTGGAACTGTCGAAGGAGGTATTGCCGCAATATGCCGGAGACTATATCATCTTGACGACGAATGACCGCACTCTGGAGGATATTCAAGCCGACCCGATCTGGTCTACGCTGGATGCGGTCAAAAATAATCGCGTATATGTCTGGAAAGAAGAGCGTTCCTGGTACTTCGATCCGATTGCCGTTCTATCGCAAACCGAGGAGCTTGCCGCTTGGCTAACTGGACAATAGCCGTCGAATAGGATGGAGTAGAACGATGATATGAAATTAAATGATCATATTCTGTTGTGGAATCATGTGTTTATTAAGGTGATGGATGTCCGCCATACGGTGATGGAAAAGGGAGACGAAGTGCAGTCCTATCAGCTGCCCGCCAGTACATTCCTTTTTACAGTGCGCGGCAGTGCCCGTGTGAGGCTGGATAACAGCCTGCATCTAGCACAACGTTTTCATTTGTTTCATGGCGGGAAAGGGATGAACCTGAATATTCTGGCTGAGGATGAGCTGGAATATTATATGATTTTGTACACGGCCATACTATCCCTGCCCTGCCGTCAGGAGATCGTACAGCTGATTGAGGAAGAAAATCCGTTCCAATATCAATATGCCTTTGCTCCAAGCTATCCGTTAATCCTTTTCGAAACAATCGAAAGGCTGGATAGAGACTGGCGTTCGTCTACAGCATTGGGAAAATTACAGGTAAAAGCGCTATTCTATCAATTCGTCTATGAGCTGCTGCGGCAATTGCATCATCAGGAGATTGAACCGATCAAGCCTGATCGAGCCGCATTGGCTGCTCGTTATATCCGCGAGAATTTTCAAGAGCCGCTTACACTGGATTCCATTGCGCAAACACTGGAATGCAGCTCAGCGCATCTGTCCAGGCTGTTCAAGAGCCGTATGAAGACAAGTCCGATTCATTACCTTGGACAGGTACGGGCGGACAGAACGATGGAGCTGTTAATGCGGACAGACGCAAATTTACAGGAAATTGCCGAACGCGTTGGATTTCCGGACGCTCATTCGCTAAGCCGTAGCTTCAAGAAATATACGGGAATATCTCCTGCACGCTTTAGAAAGAAGCAGCTGCGCAATAGCAGCTGGCAAGATCGCCATCGGGAATTGCCCTTATCGATGCAAAGAAATGCCCTTTTGCAAAATAATTCAGACCTTTATACTGATATTGAGAATCATTTTCAATATCAAATGGGGAGAGAATTATTTATGCAAAAAAGAACTAGAATCGCGGCTATAACCATGTTGATGTGTTTGTCCTTATTGGTGGCAGCTTGCTCAAGCCCGGCAGGTACTAATGGCAATTCGCAAGCTCCGGCGAATAACGTAGAAACGCAAGCAAATTCCGGTAATTCCAATGGAGGACAGGAAACAATGGCGCAAGCCAAGACGAGAATCGTATCGACTCTGAAAGGCGATGTGGAAGTTCCGGCAGAGCCTCAGCGGGTGGCATCTGATCAATATATGGGGCCATTACTAAAGCTCGGGATTATTCCTGTAGGTGTGAGAGACGGGATGCTAGACGAAGCCTGGATCGAGAAAGCGGGTATTTCTGAGGATATCTTGGCGAATATCGAAAGCTTAGGCGCATTTCCGATGAATCCGGAAAAATTGATTCTTTTGGAGCCGGATTTAATTATAGGTTCCATAGAAGACAATATCGAGCAATATGAAAAAGTCGGAACTACCGTATTTTTGCCGTACTGGGAAGGTGAATCTACGACAGGGCCGATTGAGAAGTTCAGAAGAATCAGTGAAATCTTCGGCAAGCAGCAGGAAGCGGAGCAGTGGATTACAGAGTATGAGCAGAAAGTGGAAGAGGCTAGGAAGCAAATTGATGGCATCATCAAAGACGGCGAGACGGTCTCTATAGTTCAAGTAGGTTCAAAAGCAATATTTGTGCTTGCTGCAAAGGGTGGAAATTATGGCAGCGGGACGATTTACGAAATGCTGCAATTGCCGCCTACAGAGAAGGCAGCGCAAATGACCAATGGATTTGAGAATGTTTCTTTGGAAGTATTGCCAGAGTATCTCGGTGATCACGTGTTTGTCTATGTAAATTCCAAAGAGGACGCGGAGGAAGTATTAAATAGTGCCGTATGGAAAGGCAGTCCCGCTGTGAAGAAGGGTCAGGTTTATATGTATGGCGAGTTTGACGATGAATTTGTGATGGAAGACCCGTATTCGCTGGAGCTTCAGCTTGAAACTATCGTAAATATTTTATTGGAAAATAGATAGTAGCAAGGTAAGAAGACCGTAGGCGAAGCTTGCCTACGGTTTTTTTAGATGTATGTAAATAGAGGAGGAGTTTCATGCTTCGTCGTTTTTTCGCTTATTACCGTCCGTATAAGGCTTTATTTATTCTTGATTTTACATGCGCGATTATTGCCGCCTTACTGGAGCTGGCCTTTCCAGTCGCCGTCAATCGGGTGGTAGACGATCTGCTGCCGAGCGGTCAGTGGAAATGGATCCTATATGCCTGCCTTGGCTTGCTGGGCATCTACGTGATTAGCGCAGCCTTGCATTATGTAGTGACCTACTGGGGACATAAATTGGGGATCAATATCGAATCGGACATGCGCAAGAAGCTGTTTGACCGGGTACAGAAGCTGTCGTTTCGGTTTTTCGACAATAACAAGACAGGGCATCTCGTATCCCGAATGACGAATGACTTGATGGATATTGGCGAGATTGCCCATCACGGCCCGGAGGATTTATTCATTGCTATCATGACGCTGAGCGGCGCATTCGGAATTATGCTCGGAATTAACTGGCAGTTAGCAGTGCTGACGTTCATTATCGTGCCGCTTATGATTTATTTATCTCTGTATTTCAGCCGTAAAATGTCGGCGGCATTCAAACGCATGTTCTCAGACATTGCCGATTATAACGCACGAGTGGAGAACAATATCAGTGGAATCCGTGTTGTTCAAGCGTTTGCTAACGAGAAGCATGAAATCGCCCGTTTCGCGGAGAACAACAACCGTTTTCGGCTGACGAAGCTGATCGCTTACCGGATTATGGCCTGGAACTCATCGCTCAGCTTTATTTTGATGAAATTTGTATCTTTGTTTGTACTTGTGTCCGGGACATGGTTTGTTATTCAGAATCGAATGACTTATGGGGAGTTTATCGCTTTTGTCATGCTGTCCAACGTGTTTTTGGGGCCGATCAAACAAATCAATTCCGTGATCGAGACGTATCCCAAAGGAATTGCCGGGTTCAAGAGATATCTAGAGCTGCTGGAAATGGAGCCGGATGTGGACGATGCGCCTGATGCCCGGCATGTGCAGCAGGTACGGGGGGATATTCATTTTAATGACGTTACCTTTGGCTATGAGGACAAGGAGAAGGTGCTTCAGCAAATCAATTTATCGATTAACGCTGGGGAGACGGTAGCCCTCGTTGGTCCGTCCGGTGCGGGTAAGACGACGTTATGCTCGCTGCTTCCGCGCTTTTACGATGTCGACGAAGGCTCAATTACGATTGATGGTCTCGATATCCGCAAAATGACGTTGGAATCCCTGCGTTCACACATCGGTATTGTGCAGCAGGACGTATTTCTGTTTGACGGCAGTATCCGGGAGAACATCGCTTATGGCAAGCTGGACGCATCGGAAGAGGAGATTTGGCAAGCGGCCAGAAGGGCACAGCTGGAGGAGCTCATTCACTCCCAGCCAGAGGGACTCGATACGTTAATCGGTGAGCGGGGCGTGAAGCTGTCGGGTGGCCAAAAACAGCGGCTGTCCATCGCGCGAATGTTCTTGAAAAATCCGCCGATTCTCATCTTAGACGAGGCAACATCGGCACTCGACACCGAGACGGAAGCGGCTATTCAGCTGGCGCTCACGGAGCTGTCAGAGGGTCGTACGACGCTTGTCATTGCACACCGGCTTGCGACGATCAAGAATGCAGATCGTATTATCGTCGTTGCGGAGCAGGGAATTGCCGAGCAGGGCAAACATGAAGAACTGATTGCTGCCGAAGGGGTGTACAGCCGCTTGCATCGGGCGCAGTTCGGAGCCTGACTTCGGAAATACAGATACGATTTTAACGATATAATTTATAGAAATTGGGAGGATCACGATGAACGAACAATTGGAACTATATGATGTGACGATTATTGGCGGGGGCCCAGCAGGGTTATACACAGCTTTCTATAGTGGAATGCGGGAATTGAAGACGAAAATTATTGAAGCCCAGGATCAATTGGGTGGGCGGATGCTGGCGTATCCTGAGAAAATTATATGGGATGTCGGCGGTGTGACGCCGATTCGCTGCGAGAAGCTGATTGAGCAGTTGATTGAGCAAGCGAATACGTTTGAGCCGACGATTGTGCTCGGGGAACATATTACGAAGTATGAACGGCTCGAGGACGGAACATTTATTCTGACCGCTGCCAGTGGCGAGCAGCATCATACGAGAACTGTGATTATGGCCATCGGCTACGGCATTCGCAAAATGGCGAAGCTGGAAATCGAAGGAGCAGATCGCTATGAGGTAACAAATCTGCATTACACGGTGCAGGAGATGGAGGCGTTCCGCGGAAAACGAGTGCTGATCTCCGGGGGCGGTGATTCAGCGGTGGACTGGGCGAACGAACTGGAGCCCATTGCGGCGAGTGTAACGGTCGTGCATCGACGCGACAGCTTCGGCGGACATGAGAGAAATGTATCTAGAATGAAGGAGTCCTCGGTTCAGGTGCGGACGCCATACCAAATTGATGCACTCCATAGCAGCGACGGGACTACCATCGAGAGGGTGACGATTGCTCATGTGGAATCACAGAATCAAGAGCAGATCGAAGTCGATGCGGTCATCGTGAATCATGGGATGAAGAGCGACTTTGGCCCGATACGCGATTGGGGTCTGGATATGGGAGAGTGGCATGCACATGTAAATGAGCGGATGGCAACGAACATTCCTGGTATTTTTGGCGCGGGCGATTTCGTGTCTTATGGCAGCAAAGTCTACCTTATAGCCGGAACGTTCACGGACGCTGTGCTTGCGCTCAACAGCGCTAAGCTGTATTTGGATCCAGAAGCGTATGAAGTAGCGTACGTATCTTCCCATAATGATCGGTTTAAGGAGAAAAATCGGGCGTTGGGCCTTGCTGCGGATGAATAAAACAATCTATTCAGCAGTGTATTCTCCAGTGGCGGGCTAATTGTATAAAAACATCGTATTTCCTTGACGATATTTATCTTAGGACATATAATGAGAACGATTATCAATATCATCGGATGTTTGTCGAGGATTAAATTGCTTCTAGTCTAGGATAAGTAATCACTAGCGATATTAAGAAGGGGAGATAAATAGAGATGAGGAGCCATCTAGCACGTAGATTCAGTTTTGCTATGATCGTTATTTTACTGTTAGGAATGTTGTCCGCGTGCGGGAAAAATACGGTAGCTGATCCTGTATCCAGTTCAGGCTCTAACGTTAGCGCCGGGACTGATACTAATTCGCAATCGGCCAATTCTGCGAACAGCGGCAATAATCCCGATCTTACTGGCACGATTACATATCAAGCGGCGAACGGCGAGGTGGAAATACCGAAAAATCCGCAGCGTGTCGTCGTATTGGCGGATAGCTATGTAGGCTACTTCCTTGCGCTGGGTATCGAGCCTGTTGGCGTATCGCAGCATGTATTGAGCAATCCGTACTTCAAAGGTCATTTGGACGGGATTGAAAATTTGGGGGACGGGAAATCCGTGGAGAAAATATTGGAGCTGCAGCCTGATTTAATTATCGAATTTGCCGCTACGGATACGGCACATATCGACAATCTATCAAAAATTGCCCCGACAGTTGGCGTGGAATATGGAAAGCTGCCATTAAGAGAACAAATGCTGGAATTCGGTAAAATGACTGGCAAAGAGGATGAAGCAAAGGAATGGATCTCCAAATGGGAGCAGCTGATCGCTGATAACGAACCTAAAGTGAAAGCCGCTGTTGGGGATCAAACGGTTTCTATTTTACAGCCTTATTCCAAAGGGGTATACGCCTTCGGTCATAATTATGCCAGAGGCGGGGAAATCATTTATGGCGAGTTTCAGCTAAAAGCGCCTGAGCTTCTTCAAAAGGAAGCGATTGACAGCGGTACAGGGTGGGCGAGTATATCGCTGGAGGTGCTGCCTGATTATGCAGGGGACTTTATATTCACCAGTCCATGGTCAGGGGACGATGCTAACCCTGATGTTGTATTTGAGAGTACGATTTGGAAGGATCTCTCGGCTGTCAAAAATAATCGTGTGTTTCCGCTTGATGCTGCGGGCTCCTACTTCAACGATCCGATTTCTTTGGAAGCACAATTGGAGTTCATTGTCGAAAGCTTAACCCAATAATCATTAATTCCGTGAATCGAGCTTACCGATTCGAGCTGATGGATGAGGAGAACTTAGTATGACAGATTTGTTGGAAAGTACAAAGACGGAGGGACGTGTACCTGTATCGAAGCCTCGGACAAGACCGATGGTCACTTCCTTTATCTTATTAGGGGGGATTGCGGCTTTAGTATTTGGAATCGCGTTGTCTGTCTCCTTTGGTGCGGCGGACATCGAGTTCCTCACCGTCTGGGAAGCGGTGTTTCGCTTTAATCCGGAGCTGACCCAGCACCAGATCATTCAGGAGCTGCGACTGCCCCGTGTGCTTGGCGGAGCGATGGTTGGCGCAAGCTTCGCTGTCGCGGGCGCGCTCATGCAAGGAATGACCCGAAATCCAATGGCGGATTCCGGGCTGCTCGGTCTTAATGCGGGGGCGGGCTTTGCGCTGGCGCTGTGCTTTGCATTTTTTCCGGGATTATCGTTTAATTTACTCATTTTGTATTCCTTCTTGGGTGCTGGTATTGGTGCCGGGCTTGTATTCGGGATCGGTTCTCTGGCGAAAGGGGGACTGACTCCGGTTCGTCTTGTATTAGCTGGGGCGGCTGTCAGCGCATTGCTAGTAGCTCTAAGTGAAGGGGTAGCGTTATATTTTCGGATCGGGCAGGATCTGGCATTTTGGTCGGCAGGCGGTGTTGCCGGAACGAAGTGGTTCCAGTTGAAAATTATTTTTCCCTGGGTCGGGGGCGCAATTCTCGGTGCAATGATGCTCTCCAGATCAATTACGATGTTAAGTCTTGGAGAAGAGGTGGCTGTCGGACTAGGACAACGTACTGGGCTTGTTAAGCTGGCAGGAACGATTATCGTGCTGATTTTGGCTGGTTCAGCGGTTGCGGTTGTCGGTTCCGTCGGCTTTGTGGGACTTATTATTCCGCATTTAACCCGGTTTCTCGTTGGTGTTGATTATCGCTCAATCATACCTTGCTCGGCAATTTTGGGCAGTCTGCTTGTCGTCTTTGCCGATCTTGCAGCCAGAATGATCAATCCGCCATTCGAAACGCCGATTGGGGCGCTCATCGCCCTGATTGGCGTGCCATTCTTCCTCTATCTCGCGCGTAAAGAGAGGAGGGAGCTATAGATGGAACCCGTACAAGCAGTGTCTTCATCTTCGAACAAACGTAGAATGAAGCGCGGGGTTGTCGTGATGACGATTTTGGGCATTTTAATTATTAGTGCTTTTATTGTAAGTATGAATACGGGATATATCCGTTTGTCGCCGCTTGATGTAGTCAAAACGCTATTTGGCATGGGAACGGAGAAGCAGTCGCTCATCTTGTTTCAATTTAGGCTTCCGCGCATCGTCATTTCCGTGCTTATCGGTGCAGGACTAGCTGTATCAGGCTGTATTTTGCAAGGGATTTCTCGCAATGCGCTGGCTGATCCGGGTATTCTTGGCATCAATGCTGGCGCCGGGCTTATGGTGATGCTGTATGTTTCCTTCTATCCGACAACATCAGCAGGCTCCATATTTCTGCTTCCCGTGCTGGCGCTAGTTGGTGCTGGATTTACCGCTGCACTGATCTATGTGCTGTCTTATAAGCGGAATGAAGGGATCTCGCCGACAAGGCTCATTCTTACGGGAATTGGTGTAGCAGCCGGGATTAGCGCGGCGATGATCGTACTGACGCTGAAGCTTGATCCAAATAAGTATCAGTTTGTAGCGACCTGGCTAGCGGGAAGTATTTGGGGTTCAAACTGGAAATTTGTACTTGCACTGCTGCCGTGGATCGTTATACTTCTTCCGTATGTCTTTTATAAAGCCCGTGTCATGAACGTGCTGAATCTTGGCGAGAACACAGCAACCGGGCTTGGTGCGCCTGTAGAGAAAGAGCGTCTGCTGCTGCTTGCCGCTGCGGTTGGCTTGGCTGGCTCCTCCGTTGCGGTGAGCGGCGGGATTGGCTTTGTCGGTCTGATAGGCCCTCACCTGGCAAGGAGACTTGTTGGCCCTAAGCATCAACTGCTACTGCCGACATCGGCTTTGATAGGAGCGCTGCTGGTTGTCGTTGCCGATACGATTGGGCGCTGGATATTGCAGCCATCGGAAATACCGACGGGCATTGTTGTCGCTGTCATCGGTGCGCCATATTTTCTTTATTTACTCACTAAAACAAGAGTATAATAATAAAGCTGTGACGACTGCGGATAGCGGGGGTCACAGCTTTTTTTCTGGGGAAATACGGATGCGGAAATGAGCTTTACATTTTGGGGAAATACCTCTTGATTAATTTCGGGAAAACAGGTATATTACAAGCACGCACTATATTTAGTGTGAAATATTGGATGGATACACTATATGTAGTGTGATGTGCAATGATACGGCTTTAATGCAATAGGAAGGATGCTGCCGATGGCTCATCTCCTGCGGGTGGGCTATTTTTTTACGGGAGGGAAAGCAATGCTCGTGGTTTTTGATTCGAAGACGGGTAACGTCAAACGCTTCGTCAGCAAATTGGATGTAGAGCATGTCCAGATTCAAGACGGCTTGATCCTTGATCAGCCATTTGTACTCATTACATATACGACAGGCTTTGGCCAGGTTCCTCAGACGACCCTGAAATTTCTGGAGGACAACGGCGAGCTGCTGCAGGGCGTGGCCTCGAGCGGCAATACGAATTGGGGCGTACGTTACGGACTCGCCGGAGATCAAGTGGCGGAAATGTACTCTGTTCCCTTATTAATGAAATTCGAGCTTAGCGGCACCAAGAAGGATGTCGAGCGATTTAAACAGGAGGTTAAGCAAATTGTCTACACTTACTCAAACCCAAACACTCACCCAAACGCAAATTCCCAATTGGATACAGCTTAATAATGAAATCATGGTGCAAAAGGACGGGCAGTTCCAGTTCCATAAAGATCTGGAGGCGGCTCGCAGCTACTTTGTCGATTACGTGAATCAGAATACGGTTTTCTTCCACGACCTGAAGGAGAAAATCGATTATTTAATAGAGCATCAATATTACGAAGAAGAGCTGTTCGCAAAATACGATTTCGCGGACGTCAAGAAATTATATGAAGCACTATACGCTCGCAAGTTTCGCTTTCCTTCCTTTATGAGCGCCTTTAAATTTTATAATAATTATGCGATGAAAACGAATGACGGCACGAAATTCCTGGAGCGCTATGAGGATCGGATTGCCGTAACCGCACTGTTCCTCGGAGATGGAGATATTCAAAAGGCCCGGGCTTATGCGGATGTATTGATTTCGCAGGAATATCAGCCTGCTACGCCAACCTTCCTGAATGCGGGGAAGAAGCGCCGCGGCGAGCTGGTCAGCTGCTTCCTACTGGAAGTGGATGATTCCATGAACGCGATCGGCTTCTCCATCAATTCCGCGCTGCAGCTCAGCAAGATCGGCGGCGGCGTTAGTCTGAATTTGAGCAAAATCCGCGCAGCCGGTGAGCAAATCAAAGGTCTCGACGGCAAGGCGAGCGGCGTGCTGCCGGTGATGAAGCTGTTCGAGGATGCGTTCTCTTATGCGAACCAGCTAGGCCAGCGGGACGGCAGCGGGGTCGTCTATCTCAATTTGTTCCATGCGGACATTCATGAATTCCTGGACACGAAGAAGATCAACAGCGACGAGAAAATCCGTATCAAAACCTTGTCCCTTGGCGTTGTGGCCCCGAATAAGTTCTTCGAGCTGGTGGAGCAGGATAAGGATATGTATCTGTTCTATCCGCATACCGTCTATCAGGAATATGGCG
Organism: Paenibacillus lentus; assembly: GCF_042714055.1. GTDB lineage: Bacteria > Bacillota > Bacilli > Paenibacillales > Paenibacillaceae > Fontibacillus > Fontibacillus lentus_A. The sequence goes on along the minus strand of NZ_JBHGVC010000001.1, from coordinate 743,812 downwards.
TTCATCTGGACGATATGGATTTAACGGTCATGTACGATGAGCTCGTGAACAATCCTAAAGTGCGGAAGAAGAAAATCGTGGCGAGAGATCTGATCATCAAGATCGCGCAAACGCAAATGGAATCAGGCTATCCCTATATAATGTATGTGGATAATACGAATGAGCAGCATGCCCTCAAGGACATCGGGCGCGTCAAGTTCTCGAATCTGTGCAGCGAGATTGCGCAGTTGAGCGAAGTATCGACGATTAACGATTACGGGCAGGAGGACGTCGTCAACCGCGATATCTCCTGCAACTTGGGATCACTGAACATCGTGAATGTGATGAAAAACAACCGCATGCGCGAGACGGTTCATCTGGCGATGGACGCGCTGACCGAAGTGAGTGACCGCACGGAGCTGGAAATTGTGCCTTCGGTGGCGAAAGCGAACCGGGAGCTGCATTCCGTCGGCCTCGGAGCAATGAATTTGCATGGATATTTGGCGCTGAACCATATCCCTTATGAATCCAAGGAAGCGATTGATTTTGCGCGTACGTTCTTCATGATGCTAAACTACTACTCGATTGAGCGCTCCATGCTGATCGCGAAGGAGAGACAAGTGACGTTCAAGGACTTTGAGCGCAGCGAATATGCGAGCGGAACGTATTTCAAGCGTTATGAAGAGAATGATTACTCGCCGCGAACCGATAAGGTGAAGGCGCTCTTTGCAGGCCATCCTATCCCTACTCGCGAGGACTGGCTGCGCCTGAAGGAAGAGACGATGAAGCACGGGCTGTATCATGCCTATCGATTGGCCATCGCGCCGACCGGCTCAATTTCATATTTGCAGTCGTCGACGGCTTCGATCGCTCCGATTACGCAGCGCATTGAAGAACGCGAGTATGGCGATTCCAAGACGATCTATCCGATGCCATTCCTGAATGAGAGCAATTACTTCTTCTATAAGGAAGCTTACGATATGGATATGTTCAACCTGATTGACCTCGTAGCCGAGGTTCAGGTGCATATCGATCAAGCGATCTCGACAATTCTATACGTGAAGGACAATCTGACGACGAGAGACTTGGCGAAATACTATATTTATGCACAGAAAAAAGGGCTGAAGACGCTCTATTATACCCGCACGAGAAAAAGAACGATCGAGGAGTGCATCAGCTGCGTCATTTAAAGCAGTAAAGCTGCTGTGGTGCAAGAAATGCAGCTAGTGATGGCTAGCGCGATGAATGAAGCGGGTCGCAGAATACAGGAGGAAAGATAGAATGACAAAGTTCGAAGCTGTCAACTGGAACGCGCCGGAAACGGACTATACGGAAATGCTATGGACGCAAAATACGTCGCAGTTTTGGCTGGACACGGAAATTCCGATATCCAAGGACTTGAAGTCCTGGACGGAGCTGAGCAGCGACGAGAAAAATACGTTTATGAAGGTATTAGGCGGATTGACGCTGCTCGATACGGAGCAAGGAAACGTCGGAATGCCGCTGATTGCGCAGCATGTGGAAGGGAAGCAGAAGAAGGCGATCCTGATTTTTCAGGCGGCGATGGAGGAAATTCATGCGAAGAGCTACAGCACGATCTTTACGACGGTAGCCAGCAGCGAGATGATCAGCGATACCTTTCAATGGGTGCGCAGCAACAAGTATTTGCAGTACAAGACGCACCGGATCGACTCATACTATAGGAATATAGAGCAAGGCGGACGGTTAAGCCTGTACCAGGCAATGGTGGCTTCGGTGTTCCTGGAAAGCTTCCTGTTCTACTCGGGGTTCTTTTATCCGCTGTACCTGGCGGGGCAAGGCAAAATGGTGGCGAGCGGCGAGATCATTAAGCTGATTATTCGCGACGAGAGCGTGCATGGCGTGTTTGTCGGCCTGCTGGCTCAGGAGGTGTTCCAGCAGCTAAGCGCAGAGGAACAGGACTTCGCCGAGAAGTTCGTGAACGAGCTGCTGATGGATCTTTATAAGAATGAGCTGGAGTACACCGAGGAGCTGTATGATCCGATCGGCTTGACCCATGAAGTGAAGAAATATATTCGTTACAACGCGAACAAAGCGCTGATGAACCTGGGGCTTGAGCCGGCATTTGAAGAGGAAGAGATCAACCCGGTCGTGCTGAACGGGATTCGCACGGAAACGAGCACGCATGACTTTTTCTCCACGAAGGGGAAGGGGTACCAGAAAGGAACCGTTGAGCCTCTGCGTGATGATGACTTTGCGTTTCTGGATCAAAGGGTGAAGGAATCGAATATTTGGTAATCGCATTTGCTTTACCTGCGGCAACAATAAAACATCCCATTACACTAGGCCGTGTGATGGGATGTTTGCTTGGATACGTTATTTTTTGCTTGAAATTGTTAAAGTTGTTCCGTCGTTAAGTTACATGGCGTTTTCGCCACTGTCGTGGCTGACCTGCCACTCGGTGCCGAACTTGTCCTTGACGCTGCCATAGCATTTGCTCCAAAATGTCTCCTGCAGCTCCATGTTCACCGTGCCGCCTTCCTTCAATTTATGGAACACGGACTTGATTTCATCCAGATCGGTGCTGACGAAAGCCAGGGTGATGTTGTTGCCCTGAACGTAAGGCATTCCCGGAAACACGTCGGAGAACATCACGTTGCTTCCATTAACGTTGATGCGTGCATGCATGACTAAGTCCTTGGCTTCCTCGGGAAGCTTGTACTCCGGATTCGGCGGCGCTTCTCCAAAGGTCATGATTTGCGGTGCTTCAGTGTTAAATACATCGGCGTAGAACTCAACAGCTTCGCGACAGTTGCCATTAAAATTGAAATACACATCAACAGCCATTTGCCACACTCCTTCTTGAAATAGGGTCATGCTTGACCTACTTATTGTAGCATTTGGCGAAGTGAAAATAAATTAGTTTGAATTTTAGTTTTATTTTTATATGTTGTTGCTGGTTGGGGAAAGTGTTATATTTAAAAAGGGAACATACGTTCTATCTTTGCGAAATGGGATAACGTATGGTTTATAGGGAGATGTTAGGTAACCAATCTTATTTAGTCTCTGTTTATCGGGGGATATTTCTTTAGAAGAAAGGCTGAAATACTAGCAATAACTAATAGAAGGCCGCCGCCGATCGTGAAATTAGGAATTTTCCATATGATGTCAGGCGTAAGGCTCTTAAGGGTTTCATAATCATAGGGGGCCTTTTGTGCAAGCGAGGCAAATATGATGATCTTTTCAAAACCGCCTATAACGATCAATGAGATACCTAGAGAAAATAATTTCAAAGCTAACACTCCTGCAGGATTATTTTTAATAGGAAAAATGAATTGTAACAAACTGGGGTATCAGCCTAGAGCTACCCATATAGTACCATGTATAGTACTATGTGGGTAGGAGGTGGGTTGGTTAGGATGGAGCCCTACAGGAAGTGAATAAGAAGAGTAGGTGAGATTTTAACCAAAAGCGATGGAAAATAAGGATTTGGATTATTTCATGTCGTTGCCCTATACCATACAGATCGTACGGATTGAAGAAGCTTTTTGTTATTTTTATAGTATTCTCTTGGCAGATCCATAGTGAATTCTAAAATGTATTCATCAGTTTCCATCATAGTCAGCAGCATCATATTCCTGGGTTGCTTATTGTCTTTCCAGCCTTCTTCCATAGGAGAGAAGGACATAACGTGGAGCCTATTCTGGAGTCGCTCTTTAGAGTTTAGTACATAAGCCCTTTATAGTAACCCTCCTCTTCACTATAAAAATGACTTTTATATCTATCCGTAGAGAATGAATAGATGTAAAAAATAGCTTTGCCCCTCCTTCGGTATCAAAGTTGTAGCTAAGTTCTCTGCTACTTTCTCCAGAAGGCTCTCCCCATTCTGCCGAAAACTTGAATGATATACCGTTAAACTCCTTGCTGGTATAGTTCTCCTCTGAGCTGTTAAACTCGGAATGGATGGGACTCAATATATTCATGGTTCTTAATATTATTGTTAGCGATAAACTCGCTATTTTCTCTCATCAAGGACATTTTTGAAATATAATTGAGGGCAACAGGAAAGGAGGCCACCAAGTGAAAAGCTTCTTGGAAGAACTGTATTACGGAAACCTTAAGCCGAGCGAACAGATTGTTTCCGATGATCCGAGATACCGTCCGTTGAATCAGCAAATATCCGAGATGATGCAAATGTGGAGGCAGAAGCTGTCGGAAGAGGATTTCAGGCAGCTTGAAGCGATGCTGGATCTACAGGGGGAATCGAATTCGATGCATAATATGGCGACCTTTGTTCAGGGCTTTAAGCTTGGGGCTTCTATGATGATTGAGGTACTGCAAGGGAAAGAGTAGCGTGGTTGAGGCAAATAATGCATTAGGAATAAGGAATGATATTTTATAGCGAAGATACCTAGAGCCAATAGAGCCTATAGAATCAGTAGAGCCGATTCTTAGCGAATCGGTTTTTGGGTTTTGCAGAAACTTTATTGTGGAAGTTTGCGTCTTATTCTTATAACAAGAAATGATTGTAAATGATGAGGAGAAGATTCGATGAGAATAAAGCTAAGGAAATTTGGCCGCCCTCGAGCAGCTCTGGCAGGGATGTTGCTGTCCTTAACCATGCTTATGCCTTTTACAGCCCAAGCAGCTCAAACGGAGCAAGTGCCGGGCCAGAAAGGTAAATGGTTGTCGGATGTCGTGGCAATCTCTTCGGGAGATTATGCCGTATATGCGATCAAGAAGGACGGAACGGCATGGGCTTGGGGAGGAATGCGGGATAGAGGACTCCTTGGGAATGGCTCCATCGTTCCGGTGAAGAGTCCGGTGCGGATGCATATTGATGAGGTGAAGGATATCGCTGGGGGACATATGCACACGCTCATTCTGCGAAAGGATGGAACGGTGTGGGCCACCGGGGCGAATAACGAGGGACAGCTGGGCATCGGCACGACCTCGAACCAACCGGTTCTGGAACCGGTTCAAGTCCCTGGGCTGGACAATATCATCGCCATCGCAGCGAGTTATGATCAGAGCCTAGCGCTTGGAGCGGATGGCACGGTATGGCAGTGGGGGAGAAAGAATAGTGTACACACGCCGTCTCCCGTACCCGAAAAGCTGGAAGGAATTCCTTCGAGCACGGCCATTGCTGCGGGCTCTTTGACGGCAACCACATTGGACAAAGACGGACAGGTATGGATCACCGGATCGGCTGTGACGGATATGAATCCAGATCGCCTATGGGAGCCGACTACGGTGAAGGGTGATGGGATGGGTAAAGCTAAAGCGATTGCTGCAGGAAGTCAAAAAGCAGCAGCACTGCTGGAGAATGGCTCGGTCGCCATTTGGAAAAACTCTAAAACATACCCTACTGCGGGAGAACTGCTTAGCCCGATCAAGGTGCAGAATACTGCGGACACCGTTCATTTGGCAGGGGGCAGCTTCTCGACGTTTAGCACCATCAAGAAGGATGGAACGGTGTGGGTATGGGACAGCTACATGGATGCCAGCGAATACGCGGCCGTAAAGGTGGAAGGAATCAGCAGCGCAATTGATCTTGCGAATACAAGCATGAGGGAGCAATATGCCCTTTTGAGCAATGGGACGGTAATGAAATGGCATTATAACGGCGGATCCAGCACGCCATCGAAGCCGCAGCTTGTAGAGGATGCCATTCACGTCGAGATCAACGGTGAAAGTGTGGATTTCAGTTATCCGCCAGCACTCGTCAATAACGTGAGCTATGTTCCGCTTCGCGGAGTTTTTGAGCATATGGGCGCGAAGGTGACCTGGATGAATCAAACGAACTCCGTCATTGTGAGCAAAGATAAGATGAAGATTGAGATCGATCTCTATACGCTGAACACGATGATCAATGGGAAGAAAATTGCTGCTAGCCTGCAGCCGTTCAATGAGAACTATACGACGATGGTACCCCTGCGCTTTATAGCCGAAGCGTTGGGAGCCAAAGTGACTTGGGTCGAGGAGCAGCATGCGATACGTATTGAGCTCCCTCATCCTTAAGGCAGAAGGAAGGACATCCTCTAACTGATATGCTCCCCATACGGTAGACAGGTGAAATAATAAAACTTGGGGTAATCGGAAAATGTGTGGAAAGAGGGTTGAAAAGAACCCTCCTCCATGGCCTTAATCAGTGTGGAAAAATCAGCACCATAGGTTTCTTCATATACCCATTCGTAGCCAGTCTGTGACCAACCTGGAAATTGATTAGGTAACATTTTCCCGAAAGTAAATTCAACTTCTTTGAATTTCTTTTTCCTTTTAACTTTACGATAGCCTTGAGTGAATAAAATCTTTGCTCTGAGAGCTTCAAAAGAGTATCCACGACTAATATGATTCATTGTTTTAATTAAGCGATTTAGGGACTCTGTATAGGCGTTTGTTATGGGTGAATTGAAATAGTTGAATATCTCTTCTTCCCAGTTGTTTATTGCCTTAATCAGATCGCTTTTTGAAAACGCCTATTAATAAAACGATCAGAATTACTCCTTGCTTTTTCAGAAAATAAAGACCTTATAAAAGAAGAAAATACTATTACAGCCATAACAGACAGCCAATTGGCAGTAACCCCCACTAAAACCACAAGAATAAAAGGTAGGTCTAAAAGCACCCCGATTGGTACAGCTACGAAAGCCTCAAGAAAAGGCACAAATCCAATTATAAATACAGCTATATATTGATAAATAACGTTTACTTCTTCAACCCTTTGAAGAATTTCTTCAATCCATACTAATTCCTCCCTAAATGAACTTTGTTTTTTATTTAGTGATTGTGGATACTGTCTTTCCATAAAATATATTATTCTTGTAATTTTGACATATGAGCAAAAGCATTTTTAAGAAACGTTCTTTCTTCTTCAGTGAATGGATTTAGTATATTGGGTTCATCATATTGATTCGCTAAATTTATTTCCTCCGTCTCCATCTTTGATAACGTTTGGTTAGAAAGAGCCACCAACTGTTTGATAAACATTAATGCTTCATCAGATTCAGGATTTATTTCGTTAGCTACAAGTTTTTTCAAATTCATAAATAATGAAAAATACTCTTTATCTAAATTAACTCTTTCTTCATTTCTAAAATTGTGAATAGAACCTTTGACTTGACTATATTCATTAAGATTTTCTTCTTCAAAAAGAATTGAATGAATAATAAAGCAAAATAATTTTACATCTATTTTTTCATAGCCTGAAATAATAGCTTTCATATGGTCTAACTGGTCAATAGTTTGTCGGATTCTCTCTTGTTCTGCGATAAGTTCTCTTTTTTTGAATACAATTGAATGGATAAGTTGCTGTTCTTCTATATAATGCGATTCTAATAAATCTGCAATATCTTTCAAAGAAAATCCTATGAATTTAAGAGATTGGATTTGCTGTAAACGTAAGAGATCATTAAGACTATAAAGTCGGTGTCCTCCTTCCTTGTAGTCCGTTGGTATAAGTAAACCCAATCGTAATATCTAAGTGTCCGTATGGTAACGCCCGTTCGTTTAGCCAATTGTCCGATCGTCAACATATTACCTAACATGCGAATACCTCTCTTCTATATTTTCTTCTTTGCTTTTAATGTAGGGAATGGCTGGATAATAATATGATTTTTGAAAAGCTATTCGAATAATAGCATACATGATTATTAATGTTTCTATAGCCAATATAGCGTACTTAACCCACGTAGGAAGAAGACTGCTGATAATAAATAATGGAAAAATCGTCAAGTGGAAGTTAAGAGCTTTCCGACTTGATTCACAATAATATAAATTTTTCTTCCTTGTCATTAAAAACATAATAAAGGGAGGTATTACACCAAGAAGCAGTGAGACTCCGAGCATTAATTGGACTGAAAGTATTTCCTTTTTTGATGGTTTATTCATTTTTTCACCTCTCTAATCTTTTCTTAAATATAAGTATAAAAGGTGACGTGGGTAGAGTATCAAGGAAATATAATTTTAGTTTTTCTACACGATAATCCGTTTTGTGATTCCATGAACACAAATTTATTATTATTGATTTTCCACAGGATAATCCGAATACCCAAAACTTGTTACTGTAAGGGGAGTGCGGTTAAGGATTATCTGGATGGGGAATTGTCGCAGAACCAAATTATCGAAAAATATATGATTGCGAGTCGAACGCAACTTGCCGACTGGATTAAGAAGTATAATGGTCATAGCAGTTTAAAAGCTTATACAGGGGGAACCTTGAAATGCGAGAAGTATTATTTGCATACCTACCGAAGCTTTGAGGAACTCAAAAAAAATATTGATGACTATATACACTTTTACAATTACGAACGACTACAGATAAAACTAAACGGCCTCAGTCCAATGGAATTCAGGATCAAGGCCGCTTAACTGACTTTTATTTTTTGTACTGTCTACTTGACAGGGAGCGGTTCTAACATGGCGAGGGTGTCCTTTTTTTGAGAAGAGAATTTGTGATCATTTTATGAAAAAAATGGTTGACAGCCGTTAGAAGGGAGGGTAGTATGTTCAATAAATCATAGTAATCAGATAGGGATTAAATAACAACCAATCGACCGGACCTCCGGAGAGACCGCCATCAGCAGATGGGTGCGTCTCTTTTTTTTCGCTTATGAGCAAGGCTGGCGGCAGGCGGCTGTCTGATTCGCATCGCGATCAAGGTACTGAAGGAGGTAATCTTTATGAATCATTTATTTCGTAAATCGGTATGCATCACCACGGCTCTGCTGCTTGCAGCGTCCATTCTGCTTACGGGCTGCGGCGATAAAGGGACGTCAGCGTCGAGCGCGGCGAACCCGGATGGAATCGAGGTTGCCGAGCTTCGTTATCAGGGCGGCGTTGGGGCTGTTACTTTTCCGGAGCTGGCCGAGGATTTGGGCTATCTCGCCCCGCTCAAGCTGAAGTTCATTGGCACGACGATTAGCGGGCCGCAGGATATTCAGGCAGTGGTTACCGGGGACACTGATTTTGGCGGGGCATTCAATGGCGCCATAGTGAAGCTGATCGCGGCCAAAGCGCCGATTACGCCTGTCATTTCCTACTATGGCGTCGATGAGAATACTTGGTCTGGCTATTATGTGCTGGAGGATAGCCCGATCCAAACGGCGAGAGACTTGATCGGGAAGAAGATCGCAGTCAATACGCTCGGGGCGCATCATGAGTTCGTCATCAAAGAATATTTGCGCCGTGAGGGGCTGACAGCGGAAGAGATTGAGCAGGTGACGCTAGTCGTCGTGCCGCCGGTGACCGGGGAACAGACGCTGCGAGCGAATCAGGTAGATATGACCACGCTTGGCGGTGTGCTGCGGGATAAGGCGCTGGAGCGGGGCGGGATTCGTCCCTTGTTCACGGATAAAGATTTATTCGGTGTCTTTAGCGCCGGAAGCTATGTGTTGACCAATAAGTTCATACAGGAAAATCCGAAGGCGACGCGCAAATTCGTTGAGGCGACGGCCAAGGCGATCGAATGGGCAAGAACGACTCCACCGGAAGAGGTGAAGGCCCGCTACGTGAAGATTATCAAGGAACGCGGCCGTAAGGAGGATGACAGCAACATTAAATATTGGAAGAGTACCGGGGTAGCAGGCACGGGAGGGCTAATCGCCCCTGAGGAATTTGAGACCTGGGTGAACTGGCTGGTGAAGGAGGGGACGATTCAGGAAGGCGAAATAGACGGGAGCCGCATTTTTACAAATGAATTCAATCCTTATCAGGATGGAGGCGAGCAGAACGATGACGGCAAAAATTAATATCCAGCACGTGCACAAGGCTTTTCGGATCAAGCGGAACTTAGGACATCTGCAGGAATCCTCGCAGCCCATCTCCGCGCTGCAGGATATTCACCTGGAGGTGAAGCAGGGAGAATTCATGGTTATTGTCGGCCCAAGCGGCTGCGGGAAATCGACGCTGCTCGATCTGCTGGCGGGACTGACCAAGCCGAACAGCGGCCAGATTCTACTGGATGGGAAGGCAATTACGGGGCCTGATTTGGATCGGGGGATCGTTTTTCAGCAATATGCGTTATTTCCGTGGAAGACAGCGCTGGCCAATGTGGAGTTTGGCCTGGAGGCCAAGGGAGTCGGGAAGAAGGAGCGTCGTGCTGCCGCGCTTGAATATATCCAGCTCGTCGGGCTGTCGGGCTTCGAGAACCGCTACCCGCATGAGCTGTCAGGAGGAATGAAGCAGCGGATCGCCATCGCGAGAAGTCTCGCTTACGATCCCGAGGTGCTGCTGATGGATGAACCGTTTGCCGCGCTGGACGCGCAGACCCGGGAGACGCTGCAAAGTGAACTGCTGCGCATTTGGGAGGCAACGAAGAAGACGATTATTTTCATTACGCATGGCATTGAAGAGGCGGTATATCTTGGGCAGAGGGTGGCGGTGATGACATCCAGGCCTGGACGGATTAAAGAAGTCATCGACGTGCCTTTCCAGGCGCGATCCTCAGAGGAGGATTTGCGGGCTCACCCTGAGTTTGTAAAGCTCCGGCATCAAATTTGGGATTTACTCAAGGATGAGGTGCATAAGGCGCAGGAGCAGGAGAAATCGACTAGTCTTCATCAGCGTCATTCGAAATTTAAAGACAAAGGAGGAGCTTGAAGTGGCTGGTTCAGGTACGGGAGAGGTATTGGTTCGCTTTGAAACGGAGCAAAGGCTGCAAGGGCGCAGGCTGAATCTGGTTAGATGGTCATTTGGCAAGCTGTATCGAGGGATCAAATCATCCATCGCGATTATCGCCTTTCTATTATTGTGGGAGTTCGCACCTCGTTTGGGGATCGTGAACGTGACCTTTTTGCCGCCTCTGAGCACGGTGGTTACTGCCTGGTGGCAGCTGCTGCTCTCGGGAGATCTTGCCGATCATCTATTAGCCAGTTTAACGCGATCCATTGGGGGATTTCTCCTGGCGGTAGCCGTAAGCATTCCGGTTGGCTTAGCCATAGGCTGGTGGAAGGGGGTGGCCGAGTTCCTGAATCCGCTGCTGGAAATGTTTCGCAACACACCCGCTCTGGCGATTTTACCCGTTTTCATTTTGCTGCTGGGCCTTGGGGAAACGTCGAAAATTGCCATCGTCTTCTACGCCTGCGCCTTTCCGCTGCTGCTGAACACGATTAGCGGAGTAAGGAATGTCGATCCGCTATTGATTAAATCGGCGCGCTCGATGGGGCTATCGTCCGTGAGCCTGTTTTGCAAAGTCATTTTACCCGCGTCCGTACCGACGATCTTCGTTGGCATTCGGCAGGCGGGAGCCAGCTCGATTCTCGTACTGGTTGCTGCGGAGATGGTCGGCGCAAAGTCAGGGCTGGGCTATTTGGTTCAATATACGCAGTTCAGCTTCCAAATTCCGCAAATGTATGCGGGCATTCTAACCATTTCGGTGATTGGCCTCGTCGTTAACTACTTACTAGTTCATCTCGAGAGAAAACTGACATCCTGGAAACAGACCTATAGCGAGTAATCACACCAGCAGGATCGGGCAGTTAACCTTAAAAATCGAGCAACCCAACTATCAACATGGAGCAACCAAGGCATTCAAGCGCAAACATCCAAACCATCAAGCGGTGAAAGGAAGAGGTACATGGCGAAGAAGCAGCGACAAATGAACTTAAACGTATTCATTATGAACGCGGGACATCATGAAGCGGCCTGGCGGCGCTTAGATACCAAGGCGGAGCGGATTACGGATATCCGGTATTTTCAGCGGCTTGCCGAGATTGCGGAGCAGGCGAAGTTCGATTCGTTATTTCTGGCGGACATATTAGCCGTCGGTAAAAATGTGCAGCATGGCGTATCCTCATTCGGGCTGGAGCCGTTCACGCTGCTCTCGGCGTTAGCCGCCGTCACCGAGCGAATCGGATTGATCGGAACCGTATCGACTACCTATAACGAACCGTTCCATGTCGCGCGCAAGTTCGCCTCCCTGGATCATATCAGCCAAGGGAGAGCGGGCTGGAACATCGTCACATCAGGCAATGACATTGAAGCAAATAACTTTGGCCAAGAGGCTCATCTAGAGCATAGCAAGCGCTATGAACGCGCAAGAGAATTTTTAGAGGTGACGACGGGCTTGTGGGACAGCTTTGAAGACGATGCTATCGTGATCGATCGCAGCACGGGCCAATTTACGGATGGCACTAAAGTGCATGAGCTGAACCATTCAGGGCCGTTCTTCCGGGTCAAAGGCCCGCTCAATGTGCCCCGAAGCCCACAAGGGTATCCGGTGCTCGTTCAGGCCGGCTCGTCCGAGGACGGCAAGGAATTCGCCGCCGAGTATGCGGAAGCGATCTTTACGGCTCAGCAAACGCTGGAGGAGGCGCAGAAGTTCTACAGTGACGTTAAATCCAGACTGGTTAAGTATGGACGGCATCCCGATGAGCTTAAAATATTGCCAGGCATCTCCGCGATCATCGGCGAGACGGAGTCGGAGGCTAAGGAGAAGGAGCAGGAGTTAAATGAGTTAACAATTCCTGCATATGGATTGAACCAGCTATCCAACATGCTGAAGGTGGATTTGTCGGGCATTTCGCTCGACGGGCCGCTGCCTGAGCTGCCGAGTGTGGAAGCGATTAATGGAAACAAGAGTCGGTTCCAGCTTGTAGTTGATTTGGCCAAACGAGAAAATTTGACGATACGGCAATTGATCCATCGGTTGGCCGGTGGACGCGGACATCGTACGTTCGCCGGGACTGCCGTACAAATCGCAGATCAGTTGGAGGAATGGTTCACGAACGGAGCAAGCGATGGCTTTAATGTTATGCCGCCGTATTTGCCCGGCGGTCTGGAGGATTTTGCCCGGCTGGTCGTACCTGAGCTGCAGCGTCGCGGGCTGTTCCGCACCGAATATACAGGCCGAACCCTACGGGAGCATTACGGGCTGAAGCGGCCGGCCAACCAATACGCCCTAAGGCAACTTGTATCCAGGCTAGCTGGCTGCTAACGGAACCACCAAAATTTATAATATGGAGGAATGGAAATGAGTACATTGGAGAAAAGTCACGTCATTGAGGGAACGACGGTTGAGGTCGTGCCTGTAGCTGGACGGATCGGGGCAGAAATTCGCGGGGTTGTCCTGTCCCCGGATTTGGATCCAGCGACGACCACGGCAATCCGGGAAGCGCTGCTGAGCTATAAAGTCATCTTCTTCCGCGGACAGCAGCATTTGGACGACGCCGGGCAGGAAGCGCTGACGCGCCTGTTCGGCGACGCGGTCGCCCATCCAACGGTTCCGATCAAGCAAGGGACGGACTATGTGCTGGAGCTTGACTCGCAGCATGGCGGACGGGCGAATTCCTGGCATACGGATGTCACGTTCGTGGATGCTTATCCCAAAGCCTCGATTCTCCGCGCTGTTGTCGTTCCCGATTCCGGCGGCGATACCGTATGGGCAAACACGGCCGCGGCCTATGAGCATTTGCCTGAGGATTTGCGGAATTTGGCCGATCAGCTTTGGGCGGTGCACTCCAATGAATATGATTACGCAGCTCAGCGCGAGAGCATTTCAGATGAGGCTGTCCAGCATCATAAGAAGGTGTTTACGTCTACGGTATATGAGACAGAGCATCCCGTCGTTCATGTGCATCCGGAGACAGGAGAGCGCTCGCTCATTCTGGGGCATTTTGCGAAGAAGATCGTCGGTCTCTCGACGGCTGACTCCCAGGCGATTATTGGCCTGCTGCAAAATCATGTGACCCGCCTGGAGAATACGGTGCGCTGGCGCTGGTCCGTCGGAGACGTCGTCATTTGGGATAACCGTGCGACTCAGCATTATGCGGTCAATGACTATGGCGATCAGCACCGGGTTGTGCGAAGAGTGACCGTCGACGGGGACGTTCCGGTCAGCATCGATGGCCGCAAAAGCGTGACGCGTGTCAGAGAATAAATAGATTGGATCCCTATGTCCATGTCCAGGCCGCCTTGGAATTCAGCATCTAATAGTATCTCGGGATAAATTGTCTCCCGTGTGAACGAGCTCATAATCCCCAATTGAAGGTTAACGTTATACTAGGTTCATCAGATAATCCTAGTGATACGAAGGGATGGTGGCAGCGTATGCTTGAAATCGATTGCTTGGGAGAAATATGTCCTGTGCCTGTGATGATGCTGAAGAAGCACCACCAAGCGATTCTCCGCGGCGAGAAAGTGCTGCTCATAACGGATCATAGCTGTGCGAGAAAATCGATTACGGAGTATTGCGATCAGGCCAATCTGCGCTGCTCCATCCAAGAAGTCATCAACGGTGTATGGGAAATTAGCATTGAAGCTTCAGCACAACGTATCAATTAAGGTTTGTTCGATATAATGGATCAGTTGTTTCGTATCACGATCACATCTTTGATTTTTTTTCTTGATCATATGAACCTCATTATAAACCTGAAAATTACGAATATGGATCGTTTTGAGCTGTTTGCTGTACAGCTCTTTTTTTATGGACATGTACGGCAGAAATGCAGCGCCATGCCCTTTGATCGCAGCCAGCTTGACGGCTTCGATGGAATCGAGATTATAGAGAATATTCAGCTTCACGTTCTCTGCCAATGCCTGAGCCAGCGTCCGTTGGACGCAGCAGAGCTGTGCCGACCAAATGAGCGGATAACGTGGCAGCTCCTCTAATGAAATTTCTTCGGGGCAAAGCCTGGAGCTGCTCGAAACGAGCATGACTTTGTCTGAAAATACCTTATATGAGCTCACATCGGGTTTTGAGGAAGGGCCGGAAATGAAGCCGATATCGCCTTCTTCCAGCAGAATATGCTCCTCGATTTGCGGAGTGAGTGATTCGTTTAACGTGATATTGCAATGGGGAAAATGTCTCTTTACTTCAAATAAAGTACAGGGCAGAGCGTAGTTGCATACCTCCGGGATCGCGTAAATGGATAGCTGGTGCTGGCTGGGCCGCAATTGCTCGATTTCCGTAACCATATCCTCGTATAATTTGCAGATTTGAGCTGCGTATTTCTCCGCGATTACTCCCGCCTCGGTCAGCTTAGCACCTTTATTGCTTCTTTGCAGCAGCTCCGTGCCAAGTGAGGTTTCCCAGGATTTTAATTGTTGACTGAGAGCGGACTGTGTAATATGAGATTTTTGCGCCGCCTTGGAGATGCTCTTGAGCATGGCAATATCAAGAAATAATTTAAGCGTTTCCAAATTCATCATATGCTCCTCCTGTTGCCAGCCTTTGATCAAAGTATATCACACGTGTCTATGACTAATTTGCCATTAGAAAAACTTATGCAGCATCAAAAAAGCAGATAACCACAGGCTGAAAAAGAATGTTATTATTTTCACATAGTCAATTGACATCAATGTTGGAGGTGTTCATTCATGGGACAAAATGCTAGTCCCGCAACGAAGCCCGCTCGCACTAGAGCACCGAGAAAACCTAAAAAGAGTCAGCTGCCCATCGCATTGCTGGCTACGGCTCTCGTCATTGGATTTGGTTTTTTCCTGAATCAGTACAATGACAAAATGGTTGTCTATTTGCTCTTCGGGCTTTCGTTTGGCGTGATTTTACAAAGATCACGATTTTGCTTTACCGCTTCAATGAGAGATCCGTGCATTACGGGGAGTACTTCCGTGACGAGGGCGGTTTTAATCGCTTGCTCCATTGCAACGATTGGTTTCACGGCGATTAAGTACTCCGCATTTGCGGGAGGCAACCCGATTCCGGGCATGGATAATGTCGGCCAGATCAGTCTGGCATTGGTCATCGGCGCCGTCATCTTCGGAATCGGGATGGTCATTGCCGGCGGCTGTGCCTCCGGTACGCTGATGCGGGTAGGGGAAGGCTTCACGATGCAGATGATTTCACTGCTGTTCTTCGTGATCGGCTCCCTGTGGGGCGCGCATGATATGGGCTGGTGGCGGGCGAATGTGATCAAGGATGCGCCGGCCGTATTTTTACCAGATGTATTTGGCTGGTTGGGAGCATTGGTGGTTCAGTTCCTGATCATCCTGCTGCTCTATATCGCTTCTGTCAAATGGCAGGAGAAAAAGATGGGCAGCGCGGAGTAAGAAAGTACAGCGAAGCAAAGAAGGTTACCTTGACAGATTGCTTGATTCTTTTTCACTCAAAAGTGAATTATTTCACAAATAATCCAGAGCGAGATCAAAAACAAAACAGTCGAACGATTCACAAAAAAAATTAAAGGTGGTTTTCAAAATGGCAGAATTTACGTTGGATTGCATGGGAGAAGCTTGTCCGGTTCCTTTGATGAGAACAGAGAAGAAAATGACGGAGCTGAAGGTCGGCGATGTGCTGGTCGTTGCGATTGACCATAGCTGCGCGATGAAGAATGTTCCGGAGTGGGCTAGGAAGCAGGGCCACAATGTGGAAATCGAAGAAATCGATGACGGAGAATGGGAAGTTATCATTGAGAAGGCCAAATAGAATTTTCGAAATGAGGAGAAAGGAGGGGGATTCGAGCGATGAACGCATTTTGGTTGAAAATATCCTCTAACCGTTTCTACAAGCAGCTGTTGAAGGAGCCCTTTACCTACGTTACCGGAGCGGTGCTGCTCGCAGTATTTGCTATAGCCCATCTCGCTGTGTTCTCGAAAGGCTGGGGGGTAACGGGCACCTTTGCCGATTGGGGAGCCTGGCTGTACCAGCTGGTGGGCGGCAATGCCGATCAATGGGCGTATTTCAGCTCGGAAAAGGCGCAAGAGAAGCTGTCTGCCGGATTTTTGAACGATGGCGGCTCAATCCGCAACCTAGGTATTATTCTGGGGGCGCTGCTAGCTACGCTTTTTGCCTCTGAGTTCAAGCTGAAGAAAATCCGATCGATGAAACAGGTGCTTGCGGCCATACTGGGCGGACTGCTGATGGGCTATGGGGCGAGACTTGCGAATGGATGTAATATCGGGGCATTGTTTACCTCGATATCGTCGCTGTCGCTCTCCGGATGGATTTTCTGGTTATTCTTGTTCGCTGGAGCTTTTATAGGCAGTAAATTATTAGCCAAGTTCTTTATGTAAAGAGAGTTCGAGCAGGCTGACGCAGGTCAGCCTCTTTGATTACAGGAGGGTGAATGGCATGGAGAAGAAAACGGAACAGTATGATGTCGTCATTATCGGCGGCGGGGCAGCGGGATTAACGGCGGGTATTTACTGTGGGCGCGCCAAGCTCAAGACATTGATCCTGGAAAAAACTTTGGTTGGCGGTCTTGCCACCTATACCAATGAGATCGAAAATTATCCCGGTTTTCCAGAGGGAACGACGGGGACGGAGCTAATGGGTCTTTTTCATAAGCAGGCTAAAAAATTCGGCGTGGATTTTAAGATGACCGATGTAAAAGCGGTGTCCGCTGCCGGGGAGGTGAAGGTCGTCGAAACATTCCGGGTTCGTTACGAATGCAAAGCGATCATCGTTGCCAGCGGCGGGAAACCGAGGCTGACAGGGGCGAAGAACGAGGAGAAGTATTTGTATGATAAAGGGATTTCCTTCTGCGCCACGTGTGACGCCGCAGCCAATACGGGAAAAACGATAATGGTCATCGGCAGCGGGGACGCCGCGATTGAAGAAGGGATTTTCCTGACGAAATTTGCCGATAAAGTTATCGTCTCCGTCATGCATGACCATGGCAAAATGGATTGTAATGAAATTGCCAGAAACCAGGCGCTCGATAACCCGAAGATGGAATTTATGTGGAATACGATGGTGAACTCTTTTGAAGGCGAGGAGAAATTGGATACCGTTGTCTTGAAAAATTTGAAAACCGGTGAGCTGCAGCCCGTGAAAGTCGATGCCTGCTTCCTGTTCATTGGATATACTCCGAATACCGAAGTATTGTCCGGTGTGCTGGAGCTGAATCGAAACGGTTACGTACTCGTTAACGAGAAGATGGAGACGAGCATTCCCGGCGTGTTCGCAGCAGGGGACGTATGCGACAAATTCCTTAAGCAAGTGGCTACTGCGGTAGGAGATGGCGCGATTGCCGGTTATGGGGCCGAGAAATATATATCTGAATGCGAAGTTTATGAAAATCAGATTCAAAATCACGGCAAGCCTTCGGTCGTCTATTTATGGAATGCGACGGAGCCGCAGTGCCGCGAGCTGCTGCCGTTGATCGAGAAATTCGAGCAGCTTCATTCTGGGGAGCTGCGGATGACTAAGGTGGACGTATATAAATCCCCTGGACTTGCTGCCAAACTGGGGATAGACACCGTACCGGCCGTGGCTTACCTAACGGATGGGAAGATTCAAAGGGTTCTCACCGGGAAGATAAATGAAGCACAGTTAAACAGCCTCTTATCCTAGGAGCATAGGGAACAACGAAGCAAGAACCCGATCAGGTAATGATTCGGGTTCTTGCTGCTCGCGTTTATTTCCTAATCGAAAAAGAAACCGTGGTTCCCTCGCCAAGCTTGCTTTCGATCTTGAGGCCGCTCCCATAAAACTGCTTCAGCCGCCTGTCCGTATTATGAAGGCCGATTCCAGTGCGCTTGTCGAACTGGCGATCAAGAATATACGCAAGCCTTGCTTCATCGATGCCCTCCCCGTTATCTGAAATGCGTACCTCGACGTCGTAGTCGCTCTGCGTAATGCGAATTCTTACTTCTCCGCCTGCCGCACGATTCAGAATGCCGTGGGTAATCGCGTTCTCTACGAGTGGCTGGATTGTGAGCGGGGGAATATCGATCTGAATAGGATTATCGACCTCCCAGACGATCTGCAACCGGTCGCCGAAGCGTTCCTTCTGAATGTATAGGTACGAACGCACCAGACTAAGCTCATGCTCCAGCGAAGCGGTCTGATCGAAGTTCTGGAAATCGATGCTGAGCCGGATATAATTGTTCAGCTCCTCAACCAACGCATCCATGCGCTCCATATCCACTTTGCTGAGTTCCGCAATCGCCGTAAACGTATTTAAAATGAAATGAGGCTTGATTTGCGCTTGAAGCCAGGCCGCTTCCAGGCGCAGCCGCTCGTTCACGGATTTTTTTAGCTTCGTTAATGATTTAACTCGCGATTTCAGCTCGGTTGCTTTCATTGGCTTGGTGACATAATCGTTGGCCCCGGCCCGGAAGCCAGCCTCAATGTCCTCGTCTCTGCTGCATGCTGTCAGCAGCAATACAGGCAGTTCGGACAACGAATGACGCTCCCGAATCCGGGACGTCAGCTCATAGCCGGACATGTTCGGCATCATGACATCGCTGATAATTAAATCCCAATCGAGCTGATCGAGCAGGGACAATGCAGCCGGGCCGCTTGTTGCTGTTAATATTTCATATGGTTCGGCCGCAAATATACTCTCCAGCACCTTCAAATTGACCGGGTCGTCATCTACAGCCAGCAGATGGATGCGGTCGCTTAGCTGCTCGGAAATCAACTTGGCCATCGGCTCAGGCAGCGGCTTGGACATCGAATTTTGCAGCGGACTTTCTTTGGTAACGGCATATTGCTCTCCTGGAATGTCCACTATGGCTGGCTGCTCCTGCGCCAATGTGACGTCCTTCGTTGGTTGTTGAAGCATTGGTTCTTCGAGCTGATCGACTGGAGCGGCTAATTTCATTGTAAAGGTAAATACCGAGCCTTCGTTTAGCTTTGAGCTGGCTTTTATGGTTCCGCCGTGCAGCTCCACGAGCTGCTTGCAGATGCTGAGCCCAAGGCCGAAGCCGCTTCCCAGCGCGGTTATGCCTTGAGCTGCCTGCTCATAAGGCTCAAAGATTCTCTCCAGCACCTCCGCCTCGATGCCGATGCCTGAATCCGCAACGGAAATAACCGCCCAGCCGTTCTCTACCGAGGCTTGAATCGACACCTCCCCTGCATACGAATACTTCACGGCATTGTGCAGGAGATTGACGAGAATTTGAATCGAGCGGTTCTCATCAGCGATGACGAGGGGGAAGGTGCTGGGAATCCGATTGCTGAACTTGATTTGCCTACCATCGGTCATAAATTGCAGCATGTCGATAACGGTTGACGTTACGCTATGAATGGAGACAGGGGCCGGCGACAGTTCAATGCGATTTTCCTTTAGCCGTCCGAGATCGAGTAATTCATTCAGCATATATGACATGCGGCGTCCGACAGTAAGCAGCAGCTCGAGATCTTTAGCGCTTTTATTTCCAAGGCTGTCTTTCTCCCGCTCCGACACCGATTGCGAGATATTTAAAATGCCATGCAGTGGATTGCGCAGCTCATGGGCGACCGTGGCGAGGAAATCGTCTTTATGCTTGTCGGCTCTTTGCAGCTTTGTTGTGAGCTTTTGGGTTTCGTTCAGAACTTGAAAATATCGTTTAAACCAATACGACGCAAAACAGATGGTGGCGATGATAAGATCGAACGGGTAGGAAACCATCTCGATGCGAAGCGCATAAATGATAAATAGCCAGATCAAGCTGCTAATCGCCGCGATGGCAGCAAGCAGCAAAAAGATATTCTCTCTGCTGTTCCGGATCGTTGAGCCGAACATGACCGTTGGGGCCAGCAGACAAGGGATAGACATGATCAGTAAGTAGACGGGCTCCAATATAAATATGTAGGAAGCTGGCAGCAGCAAAATCGACATTATGGCCGCAGCGCATGCGATGATAAAGATGAGAGAGCCCGTAGTTTTTAGAAAATATGGCAGCCGATACCGAATCGTTTGCAGCAGGAAATAGCCGCCGGAAATGACGACGATATATTGGAATTTAATCCCCCATTGATAGTCGAAGGGGAACCACACAAACAGCAGCCTCTCGCCATCCAGCAGCGTACCAAGCACGATGCAAGTGATCATGCCCGAAAAGTAAATTAAGCGCTTGTCCCGATTGCCGATAAAAAACAGCACAACTCCATAAAGCGCATGGATCATGTAAGCTACACAGGCGAAACGAACCATATCGTTGGCAAAATGTATCTTCCGATTCAATGTATCTTCCAATCCAAACTTAATAGACCGATCAATACCGCCCTTACGGGTGTTATCAAAATTAGCCACTTGAATGACGAGATCGAGAACGCCCTCGTTTTCCAATGTGTAGTAAGCTGTATAAGGGATATTTTGCGGCTTGTATGCCTCTTTATGATCCGCGGGCTGTCCGCTTTGTGCGAGCAATTGGCCGTTGACGTATACCTCAGAGGAGGTCGAGATGTTTGTAATATGGAAACCGTAGGACTTGCCCAGGTCAGGATCGACTAGAATTCGCAAGCGGTAAGAGCCGTATCCATAATAAGAGTTGGTATTCGGCTTCTGGAGAAATTTCCAGCTGCCCGGAACCGGTATGTAATCGGCTTTATCCTCTAAAGCCATGTTAATATCGCTGTTTTGCATGAATAGTGTATACGGATAAAATTCCCACTCGCCGTCCAGTTTTATCGGGTGCTCTGTCAGCTGATCCCAATTCCTCAAATCCAATTCTCCTTGAATTGCAGTCGGCTGAGCCGGTGCGGTGAAGAAATACATCCACACAAAGCGAAAGCCCGTTAGGATGGATAGAAATAATAGGGATATAAGAAGTGTTTTTCTTTTAGTCATCATAGTCTACCTAAATTCGACAATTTCGCCAAACCCCTCTAGTTAAATATGAGAACACTCAAACGCGCTATCAAGGATATATTAACATACCTGAAACCCCTAAAATCATCCTGTTCCCGATTTAAAGTTTTTTCGGGGTAAGCGGTTGAATAAATATAGGATATAATATTGGGAGTCAGCACAAAATCAATGATCATGGAAGGAGAGATGCCATATGACGCAGCCCTATCATTCTTGGGATGAGCGATTTAAATCAGAGGAATACGTGTACGGGAAAAGCCCAAACGTTTTTCTGGAAGCGATGCACTCTAATCTCGTCGCAGGGGGAGAGACGCTCACGATCGCGGAAGGAGAGGGGCGTAACGCTGTTTTTTTGGCGGAGAAAGGAATGCGGGTAACGGCTTGGGATTATGCTCCCTCGGGCATCGAGAAAATGAATGCCTTGGCGACGGAGCGAGGAGTAACCCTTCAGTCTGAGCTCGTAGATTTAAATACAGCAAGCTGGGAAAAAGAAAGATGGGATCAGGTTGTGAATATTTTTGGTCACTTTCCGGCTACGCTCAGAGAGAAGACGCTTTTCGCCGTGAAGGATGCGGTAAAGCCCAAAGGTCTATTCATCAGTGAAGTATACTCCGTTCATCAGCTTGCTTATCAAAGCGGCGGGCCAAAGGAATTGGACATGCTGTATCGTCCGGAGGAATTTCTTGAAATCTTTGCAGGCTGGCGGATTATTCATTTTTTTATGGGGGAAGTGGAACGACGGGAGGGGAAGCTTCATCAAGGACTCTCCCATGTTATACAATTTATAGGCCAAAAAGTATAGGATATCAGGAGAAACGTCTCAAATATACCAAAAATAGAAAAATATTCTTGTAAAATAGGCTCGTTTATCGTATATTCTAATTAACTCGATAGTCCATATTTTCCCAAAGATAATTACTGGCTTCCAGTAATTTCGGACGAGGTCATTTAGAAGGCGACCGCAAACAAATAGAAAGATGTTTTATCGCTAAAAGGGTGATCTCTAACTATGGAATCAGTCGCATTTATGGTTTTTTCAACCATCGAAGGCCTGGGTATTTTCGCGTTGATGATGACTATTTTCAAGATTAACCCGTTTCATTATTTCTGGCAGGCCTTATTTGTTGTCCTGTTAATGTCACTGCAGAGCTATCTGCTGCGCAGCGAGCTTTCTCTCTATTATTTAGCGCCGATTACCAATATTATGTTATTTATATTTTTTGTAGCTACGGTGGTTAAAGAGCCTTTGGTTGGATCTGCAATTATTACGTTCATTGGTTATACAGCATTCAGTTTGCTGCAAACGATGATTGTAACGATCGTATTCGACTCCATCATTGAATCACAGACCGTTCTGATTTATGGATATGCTCTGCAGACGTCCAGCGCAATTACGATCGGGCTTGTAGCTTGGCTGCTCTATAAGCTGGGAATCGGATTTACATGGAGCTTCGAGAAGGTCAGATTCAAGCGGGAGGATCTAATCGTCAGTTCTGCGATTTTTGTCGTATTGATATTTTTCACCATTATTCTTTACCGGAATGAGATATGGTCTAATATATTGTTTTTCTCTATCACGCTCTCCTTTTTTCTATTTTATGCGGTAAGGAAGGAGAAGAAGGATTATGATCCATTTGATGGCTGACAAAATTGCGATCAAAATTAAAAGAACGGCTCCCGATCATCCGGCCTCCATTGCCGTTCTGCGGTATTCCATCGCCCTGTTGCTGAATGCCGCTCTGATCATATCCATAACGCTGCTGCTATCGGCGTTAACAGGCAGGACGAAGGAAGTAATCATGCTACTTGTATCGTTTGCCGTCCTTCGTCAGGTTTCGGGCGGGATTCATCTCAATTCCGGCATGAAATGCGTCCTTTCAACGACAGCGCTGTTTACATTGCTTTCTTTAATCGAGCTTAGCTTTCCCTTGGCGATGACGATCAACGGGATAGCTGCCATACTTTGCCTCATCTTCTCCCCATCCAGAATACAGCAGCAAACGCGTATTCCCGTGAAATATTATCCACTGCTTAAATTGGCTTCCGTGCTGATCGTATGCTCCAATTTTCTAATCATGTCACCCATTCTTAGCCTTTCCTTTTTTGCTCAGTCGATGCTGTTAATCAAACTAAGGAGGTGAAAATGATGAAAAAAGTAGCTTATGCCAGTGCTTCCATGTTGTCTCTCTTCGCTGCGTTTGTTGTATCCACTGCTAGCTTCTTGTATATCTATCAAGGCGAAACGCCGGAAGAATTGCTCAAATAATTAAGCATGGTAACTGAATCAAAGCAGTCATGCATGAAGGTTGGGAAACTGTTGAAATGCGAAATTTTAAATTGAATACTAGGCAAGGCAGGAAACCCAGTGGCGCTGTGAAGAGCTATTGGGTTTCTTTGTTTTGAGTTTTATTTTTATTAGAGTAAAATAGTTTGATATGAAATCCCTTCCATTAGGGAGCCAGAAAGGATAGAGAGATGCTGAAATCAATTCTGAATCATTATCCGCTGGAATACAGCGGGGATATACGGCAGGGAGCAAGCGGCTGGAACAATACGACTTATTTTATTGAAGGCAGCCTGCATCGCAGTGTACTGCGGATTTATGAAACGCATCGCGATATCGAAAAAATACGATTTGAACACGCGGTGCTGCAGGCGCTGAATCAGCTTGCCATGAGCTTTAGCGTTCCGCTTCCCATTCAAACGATGACCGGTGAGACGATGGTGCAATTGGAGGATGGCAGCGGCAGATATGCCTGTATGTTTGAGTACATTGAAGGTATGCGGTCAGAAGGGGAGAGCGGTAGAGCAGCCTTTTCATTCGGGGAGGCCGCCGGAGAATTATTGAGCTGTTTGGCTGAGGTTGAGCCCGGTGTGCAGCCGGCATATCGACCCTATTATGAATTGCCCCAGTCTTATCCTTCATGCAGCCGTGAAATCGTTCTGAAATTTTGCGGGCAGCCTCCCGAACCGTTCAAGGATTTGCAGGAATCGTTGAGCGAGCTGGGACAAGCCTATACCGGTATGCTCCAGCAGCTGAACGGGCTGGGGAAGCTGCCGCAGCAGCTCATACACGGGGATCTCAATTATTCCAATCTGCTGATAGATTCACATGATCCCGCGCAAGTGACGGCGCTGCTCGATTTCGAATTTTGCACAAAGGATGTACGGGCGATGGAGCCTGCAGTCATTATTTCCGGGCTGCTGGGCCAGGGCAATGATGAGGGACGGGAGGCTGTAAGGCTGTTCTGCCGAGGCTTCGGCGGCCGGATTCGTCTTACACCTGAAGAGGTTGAAGCTATTCCGGTACTTATGCGCTTGCGCCAAATCGATGTATTCCTGCACTTTATGAGCCGCTTCTTAAACGGTATCGACGGCGCCGAGGTGCTGCGTAAGCAAGTGGGGTATATCTCGTCCGAGCTCAGGCAGCTAGAGAGGAACGAAGGCTGGTTTGCTGAGGCGTTGATGAGTGATCTCCATCCTAAGACTTCTCAACTCTAATTACGATATATATCTTATATAAGTTTTAAGAGCACCCCCATAAACAGCTATGATACACACGTAATAGGAAGTGATTACTTTTGATGGACAGGCCGATAGAACATATTCTTAAAATAGTCCAAGAAGAGGGCAATGCAGCTGAGAGAGAGAGGCTGATCGAGCACTACCGCCCCTTTATTCTTCGGACGGTTTCCCATGTGTGCAAACGGCAAATCGGATGGGAGCATGACGAGTCCAGCATAGGCTTGATCGCTTTTAATGAGGCGATTGACCGTTATAACGATACGATGGGCAAATCCTTCGATAACTTCGCTTTTATGCTGATCCGCAATCGCCTGGTTGATGAATTTCGCAGGCAAGGAAAAATATTGCGGGCCGAAAGCGTCGTATATGATGACGTTCAGGATGAGTTTGATCAAACAGCAATGGAAATCGCCAGCTCGATGGAAGCTTATGAACGGGAGCAGTCTGCGTTCGAATTGGCGCAGGAGCTCATACTCTACGGTGAAACCTTGCAAGAATACGGTGTAACCCTAGAGGAATTAGAGGATTTATCACCCAAGCATCGGGATACCCGCAAGCAATTCATTCAGATAGCCAAACAATTTAGCGGGCATTCGGACTGGATTGATATTTTACATAAAACCAAGCGTCTTCCTATGAAAGAGATGCTGGATCTTTTTAGAGTCAGCCGTAAAACATTAGAAAGAAACCGCAAGTATTTGATTGCGCTCGTCCTGATTTATTCGAACGATGAATTTGGGCGAATTCGTAGCACTGTCTCGTTTGCGGATGTAGGAGAGTGATAATGATGCAAGGCACAGTGATGAAAATAACAGAACATTGTATCGTTGTCCTCTGCCAGGATGGGACTTTTCGTAATTTGCCGCATCCGCCGGCAATGCCCGGCTTAGGGGACAGCATTGTCGTCCCTTTATCGGATCAGCCGAAACAGAGGAGCAGCTACAAGCGTTATTTGAAAAAACAATGGATTTATGCCGCTTCTTTAGTATTGCTACTAGGAGTAGTCTTTGTCTTTAATTATTTGCTGGGATCGAAGCAGCCGGCGACTTTGGTAGCTATAGATATTAACCCGGGCATTGAGCTGATTGTGAATAAACAGGGAATGATCGATCAGGTGAACCTGCTGAATGACGAGGCCAAGCAGCTATTGTCTGAGGAAGAAGTCGTAAACCAGGATTTCTATCAGGCTGTTCAGTGGATTTTTACACAAGCGGAGGTACAGGGATACCTGGATATAGAAACCGAGAAAAAATGGATTTGGCTATCGATCGTTGATCTTGGCCAGGGAGCTTATTCCATTGATCCGCAGAAAATTTCCGCTCCAAACCAAGGCTATGAGGTTGAGGTTTTTACCGCGAATGAGCAGCAGCTGGAGCAAGCGAAGGACGCGAAGCTGACACTGAACAAATACATCGTTCTGGAGCTGGCGGAAGAAAAGGGAATCCATCTAAGCGCGGAGCAGCTGCGCAGCCAATCGATTCTGCACTCGCTCCAGCAAGCAGAGGTTGATCCAGAGGAGTTATTTAAAGGGTCTCCGCCATTAGGCGGGGAACCGCTAACGAATGAAGCCTTGAATCAGGTTCAAGACAAATCTGTTTCAGAAAAGGATAAGCCAAATGAAGAGCAGGGGATGAATTTGGATAAAGAAATTCCGGCGAAGGGCAGTCAGGGTAAACCGGAAGGTGCCGGCAGCATAATGAACAACAACAGCAGTGTGCGTCCATCCGATGAAAGGGATTTACCTGCACAGAAGCAGACCGATGAATCCATCAAGGCTCAGGAGCAGTCGGCAGCCGATAAAGCGGAGAAGACGCCGAAGGCGAATTCAAAGCCGGAAATTCAAAAGCTGAAGCTGGAGGTTAAGCTCGCTGAGGACGGAGAGATCAAGCTAGAATATAAGAACAAAGATGGGCATGCGGAGGCCAAGGTAGAGAAGAAATCCAAGCAGCAGGAAGAGAAACAGGAGGGACAGCAGGCTATCACCTTCGCCGAGAAGGTGATCAAGCATTTGGATCTTCAGGAGAAGAGCGAGAGGAGCATCGTGGTGAGCCGGGTTATTTCATCGTTAAATCTCAAACAAAATGAGTGGCATGAAATCGAATTCGAGGTTGAATTTTCAGATGGCAGTGAGTTTGAGTTCGAATCTATTAATCCGTTAAAGACTCGGGAGGAAGCCAAGGGGAAGAAGAAGGCGCAGGAGCAAAAGGAGCATGAGAAGAAAGAGAAGAAAGCGGAACAGGATAGAAAAAATCAAGAGAAAGCGGATAAGCAAGTAAAAGAAATCGAAAAGGAAAAAGAGAAGGCTAGAGAGAAAGCAAAGCAGACAGAGGAAGAAGAGAAAAATTAGGTTTTATAGCGCCCCCCACAAAATGATCTGATCCGACGTAATAACAGTTGTATGGAAAACGGCTGGATTGGAGGGTTGTGAATGGCGCTGATCAACTGCGATAAATGCGGAGTACTGATGATTTGGAAGCCAACCCATTTATGCAGTGAATGTCTGAAGCTTCAGCTTGAGGAAGTAAATAAGGTGAAAGACTATCTTGCCAAGCATCCTCAGGCCAGCATGATGGAGGTGGAGCGAAAGACGAAGGTCTCTTTGAAGACGATTCAAGAGATGGCTTCGAAATCATAGACGCGACATTCATATGCAGAATGTGGGTCAGCTCAAAATTATTGCTTTGAAAAGGGGAAGAACATCATGAAAAAATTAAAAGGATTGCTCTGCTTGCTGCTTGCCTGTTTTCTTACCTTCGGGTACACCAGTCAAATTATGGCATCGAAGGATGTACGGACGAATGGATTGGAAAACGGACGCGTGCAAGTGGTGTTGGAATTTGACGATATTCAAGAAGCGGAATGGGCTGCGGGTTACATTACAAAAATGCAATCGAAAAAAGTATTGCAGGGCTTTGAGGACGGTACTTTTCGCCCGAATCAGCCGGTGACCCGCGTTGAGGCGATTGTTACGGCAGTTCGCCTAATGGGACTGGAAGGCGAAGCCAAATCGAAAGCTTTGGATACCCAGCTTCATTTCAAGGATGCGGATCAACTGGACAAGCGGTTTCCATGGGCTAAAGGTTATGTCATCGTAGCGTTGGAACGCGGCCTGTTCGATGCGGCAGAGGAGAAAATTATTCCGGATAAGCCGGCAAGCCGCGTATGGGTATCGAGCTTACTGGTAAAAGCCCTGGGCCTCCAAGACGAAGCGCTTAACCAAATGACGAAGATTCCTGAATTTAAGGATGCGAAGGCTATTCCTGCCGGCGCTGTCGGCTATGTCAATGTGGCCGTGGCGAAAGGGATCGTCAGCGGTTATCCCGATGGTACTTTTAAGCCGAACAAGAACGTGACGCGTGCGGAGATGGCGGCATTATTGGATCGTACGAATGATGGCCTGCTTGAAAATCAAGGAGCCGTGTCCGTCAGCGGTACCGTAAAGGAGATTCAATTTACGACTGACAGTGCCAATCATCAAGTCAACGGTCAGATTAAGATCGAAACCTGGAATAAAGAATTGTTTTCTTACGGCATTTCTTCCAAATTGCCCGTAAAGTATGACAAAAAGTTCATTCTGGCCGATCAAATTGCCGTAAATGACCAAGTAAGATTGGTTGTTCAAGAAGGCAAAGTCGTAGAAGCAGAACTGCTCGATGCGAAAAATCCGATCAAGGACGAAGCATCTAAAAACGAGCCGAAGCCGAATCCAGAACAAAAAGCTGGCGTGGTTATGGAGTTTGAATTCGAGGTTGAATTAACTGGCAAGGAAAAAATAAAGCTGGAGTACAAAAACAAGAAGGGATCGGCTCAGGCACAGGTAGAGAAAAGCTCCAAAAAAGATAAAGAAAAGCTAAACGGCAGCAAAGCCGTTCAGTATATGGAGGAGCTTATTGCTAAAGTGGGTCTCGCCGACAGCATGAGCAGCAAAGAAGCTGTCGATAAGCTTATGACAGCCCTGGATATCGACAAGAATCAGGTGGAAGAGCTGGAGCTTGAGGTTAAATTTTCAAACGGGAAGCAGCTGAAGATCGAAATCGAAAACGATGATAAGGATTAATTCAATAAGCTAACAAAAGAGACCAGTGAATCGCGGCATGCGAGGCTGGTCTTTATTTTGTTATAAAAATAGGACTAAAGTACCACCCATAAAATAAATGGTTATTTCGTATTAGGTAACTGGTGGTATAAGATTTTAGATAAGTCATATAGGAGGCAATACATTGAGGTTAATTAAACTATCTGAGTATGATGAACAAACCATGCAATTAGCAAAGGCGATTTATGATGGGCAGGGCCGGATTCTACTTACGGCCAATCATACGATTCATCCCAAAATCGTGGACAGATTGATCCGTTTGGGGATTTCTCATGTTGTCGTCGAGGATGCGGAATCGAAGGGAATTACTTTGGATGAGATGCTTGAGCTGCCTACCTGGCTGGATATTATCCACGCCGTGAAGGAGGCATATGATGCTGCCGCTGGGAATAAGCCCTTGCCTTTACGGCATATTTTAAAGGGAGTTGATCAGCTGATTGACGAGGTTAAGCGCCGTCCCGTCGTCGTGCTTATTCCGGCGACCACGATTGCAGATGAATTGCAGCTGTACGCACACTGCGTAAATGTTGCGCTGCTATCCCTGCAGATCGCCAAGCAAATGGGTTATCACGAGCTGCAGCTTAGAGATTTGGCGGTAGGCTGCTTGCTGCATGACATTGGCAAGGCCGTAGCGGCAGATGAGCGAAAACACCCGGAGGCCGGATTCAATATGCTGCGACAAATTCGCGAGATTAGTCTGTTATCCTCGCATGTCGCTTTTCAGCATCATGAGAAATTCGATGGAAGCGGGTATCCTAGGGCGATTTCAGGCAAGGATGTCCACGAATATGCACAGGTCTGCGCTGTAGCAAATACGTACGAGAATGCATTGTCCAAAGAGAAAATGTCTCCCCATGAAGCCGTTGAAGTGATCATGGCTTTGAACGGCACATCGTTCAATCCGGAAGTCGTTGATGCGTTCATTAAATCCATTGCCCCATATCCTCCGGGGACGAAGGTCGTCTTAAGCAACGGTGAACAAGCTATCGTTATTAAAATCATTTCGCATATGCAACGCCCCGTCGTCCGTATATTGGCGACCGAGCAGGAGATTTCGCTGGCAGACCATCCTTCGCTGATGATTACCGGTGAACTTACCCTCAGCACGACTTCATCTGGATAGACAGTTAGGCCAGGGCAGTATTGTGTCAAATCCATCCTACTAGGCATATCTTAGATAGACGTTTACCTATCAAGGAGGATACTCATATGATCGATCCTGTTCTGCAATCTCCAGATCTTCGGCTGGCGGCTGATTCCAACCAGGTGCTTAACTACCGCCGCGATCCGCAAAATTATATTACTCAAGTTTTCGGCGCACAGCTTCCCGCGATAAAAACCGGTTTTTTCAATGTCCATTTAACCAGGGGCATTATCATCCAGCCGCATTGGCATACGAATGTCAACGAGATGGTCTATGTGATCAGCGGAGATGTTATTACTTCCGTTTTTGATCCATTCACTCAAAGGCTGATGACTTATTATTTGAAGCCCGGCCAGATCTCTCTGTTGCCAAAGGGCTGGTTTCACTGGATTATCGCGGAAAGCGATCATGCGCATCTCCTAACCATCTTCGATCAACCTACACCGGATATCGTATATGGCTCCGACTTTCTGCGCTTCGTCCCCAAAGAAGTCATGCAGCGGGCTTATTGCGTGAATGAAGAGGATTATGCCAGAGCGGTAGCGCCTATACGCGAATCCGTTATTCTGGGGCCTCCGGTCGGATGTGGCAGCAGTATGGCGAATTCTCCCTATCCGAGATAGTTTTAAAGACGAGCCTAATCCAAATTGTACAATTCAGCATAAGCTGCTATAATTGGAACGTTATTTCATGGAGAGATATCCATGGAGGAGGGGCAGCTTTGTATTATAGGTGCATCATGTTCATTCGTTTAAGGTAGTGAGAGGTACAGAACTATAATCCCCCATTTTTTATGAAATGGCTTGGGTTTATTTGTTGTGTACCTTTTTCATTCCTTAATCCAAATGAATGAGGTGCATTTTTTGTGTCCAAAAATAAAATAAATTTCTCCGCGCAGCATTTGTTAATCAACAAGCGACTGGTGGGAGAATTAATTGAGATGGCCCAAATAAGCCGTAAGGATACGGTACTGGATATCGGTGCTGGGGTAGGGGCAATCACCTTCCCTTTGTCCGAGAAAGCAGGTACGGTTGTAGCTATTGAGAATGATTCTGCTTATATTAGCAAGTTGTTAAGAAAGACGGAGGGAAAAAAGAATATTCGCGTCAAATCTATAGATTTTTTGCAATATAATCTACCGACAGGATCGTTTTCGGTGGTTGCCAATATTCCATACTCGATTACGACACCCATTTTCGTTAAATTGCTGGATCAGCCAAATAGCGGGCTGCAGCGAGCCGTGATTATCGTTGAAAAAGGGGCGGCCAAACGTTTCACTGCTGTTCCAACGATAAACCCGCGCATTTTGAAATGGAGAATGTGGTATGATATCCGGCTTGTCAGAGCCGTATCGCCAAGCCATTTTTCTCCACCGCCCAGCGTGGATTCTGCGATCCTCCTTGTGACTCGAAAGCAGCGACCTTTAGTTTCTCCGAATCACCATGCAAAATTTATGGGGCTGGCCGCTTACGGGCTTC
The DNA here is from genome assembly GCF_042714055.1 of Paenibacillus lentus. Classification (GTDB taxonomy): domain Bacteria; phylum Bacillota; class Bacilli; order Paenibacillales; family Paenibacillaceae; genus Fontibacillus; species Fontibacillus lentus_A. The sequence goes on along the minus strand of NZ_JBHGVC010000001.1, from coordinate 712,135 downwards.
AATTTCCGCAAATGCCGTTTTTTGCCGCTTTAGCTGGGATCTTTACAGCGCCGCAAATTACGCGCTTGGTGAGGCTCCTAAGCGTCGATCGAAATCAACCCATCGGCTCTCTGAGCGAGCAGCAGTGGGGGGAACTGTTTCTCGCTATGCTTCAGCATGTGGATCCGGTTCGCTGGCCGAGGGTTCCGAAGCGTAAAAAACAGAGAAGATAGCACGTATATGACACTAAATCATCATGCTATAATTATCTTAAGTTTTATCTTTGAGAGGATCGACTTTTCCATGAAAGAGAAAATACGAGACCTTCCGGTTTCGCCGGGTGTATATCTGATGAAAGATTCCCAGGGCGGAGTGATATACGTTGGCAAATCCAAAAATCTCAAAAAAAGAGTGCAATCCTATTTTTATAATAATAATTCGCACTCCCCCAAGATAAAGAAGCTGGTTCATCACGTCAAAGACCTGAAGTGGATCGTTACGGACACCGAGTTTGAGGCCTTTATGCTCGAGTGCAGGCTCATCAAGGAGATGAAGCCGATGTACAATCGGAAGATGAAAAATCCGCTAGGCTACTCTTATATTGTCTTGCGGCAAAAGGATGGCTTTCGCCGGCTTGAAATAACGAATACTCTTGAAGTGAAGGGTACCGACAGCCCTATCATCTTCGGACCCTATACAGCAGGCAGGAATACGGTAGAAAATGCGATGCAGAGAATTCAGGAATGCTGCAAAATCGCTTGCAATAAATCCCTCGCAGCCCCTGCTTCAAGCATTCCTTGCTTGAATTACTCGCTCGGCCTGTGCCTGGGGATGTGCCTCGGCGGGGCGGCCGCCCAGCAGTATCATGAGATCCTGGATCGACTCATTGCTCTGCTTGAAGGAACGGATCGGAGCCTGTACGAAGAGATGGAGCGCAGTATGCTGGAGGCAGCAGAGCAATTCGATTTTGAGCAGGCGGCGAAGTACAGGGATGCGATTGAGGCAGTAAACCTGCTTTTAAGTAAAAAGCAAGTAATTGAATTCACCTCAGAGAACCACCGCATCGTCGTCTTTGAATATTTAGAGGAAAACTTAATAAAGCTATTTCTGATTAAGCGGAATGAGGTGCTGTACAGCGGCAAATATTCTGTAGCTTCGTCTGCGGAAATCGAGATGCTGCATACGAGGGCCAGAGATCTCATTCTCAGTTATTTTCAGGGAGATCATCGATGCGGCATGAACGAGGTTTCCCGGGATGAAATCGATGCCGCACAGATTATTTACAGCTATCTGCAGAGCAGCGCGTGCCATCATCTTGTCATTCCGGAAACATGGATGGAAACAGAAGGACAATGCGAGATGGACGGAGCGCTTCAGCAATTTTTAAGTTTCGACCAGCCAGCTTAATTAAGTACAATATGAGCCAGATGCCGAAAGGAGAAGCACGATGATCCATATGAAGGAAGAACCCGTTGTTAGAACCGGGATGTTAATTCGCCGACCGGTACAGGAGGTGTTTGAGGCGATCATCGAACCATCGATTACGACTAAATTCTGGTTCACCAAGAGCAGCGGCAGGCTGGAAGCCGGCAAGCGAGTACGTTGGGAATGGGAGATGTATGGCGTCGGCACGGACGTGGATGTATTGGAAGTAGAAGCGAATCGTCGTATTCTGCTCAATTGGTCACCGCCGGACATCAATTCTGTAGAATGGATCTTTACGCCGCTCGGAGATAGCGAAACGTACGTTAGTATTATTAATGCGGGCTTTAAGGGGGAAGGAGATCGTATAGTAAGCGAAGCCCTGGACTCGATGGGCGGCTTTACCATGGTGCTATGCGCATTAAAAGCGCTGCTGGAGCATGGCATCGTGTTGACTGTCGTTGCGGACAAGGCTCCTCCCGATCCCATTTAATGAACGTTTCTGAATAGAAACCCACACACTTCCTTTATGGTTGCATTCGACCGATGAAGGAGGTGTTTTTTTATGACTGAAAAGTGTATTTTTTGTGCTAGCCTAGACTACCTTCTCTATAATTGTCACAAAATTGACAAATATAGGATTATAGTATAATATAAATAAATCCATAATATTCCATATACCAAATCCTCGCTACTTATATCCCCCAATGATCGCACTAGTCATCTATTCATCTCTCTTAATCCCTGTCATCAATTCCTGAACAATGACTTCAAGGAATTAGACCCTCCCTCTTCAGGATTTGATAATAAAGTATGAAGAAAGGAGGAATGCGGGGCTTTTTCAAGCTTGTATTTCCGTTATCTTTGCTAGAAAGAGGTGATTCTAAAATTCAAATAGAGTTGGTCGTGAAGCAATCTTATCCTATCCCAATTATAAGGAGGAAGATGGAATGACAGCTCATGTGATGATTGAACGTAAATATTCGAAAGTAAAAATGTTTCTGGTGGCTGCGGGTGCAATGCTTGTTATGCTGGCTTGTTCAGCGATCTTTGCTGATAGCGCTTCCGCGCATGGCCATGTGACCGATAGCCGTGCGGATTTATGTGCCAGAGGGGAGAACGTGAACTGCGGCAGGGTCATCTACGAGCCGTTCAGTGTAGAAGGGCGGGGGGATTTCCCTGAGATCGGGGTACCTGATGGCCAAATTGCCAGTGCCGGAATATTCCTGGAACTGGATGAGCAGACCGCTACGCGTTGGAAAAAAGTCAATTTAACGGGTGGAGAGCATACGTTCCACTGGGATATCGTAGCGAACCACAGCACGAATACTTGGGATTATTATATTACCAAGAAAGGCTGGGATCCGAATTCGCCGCTTAAGCGGGCGGATCTGGAGCTGTTCTGCAGATATGTTGATGATGGCGCCATCCCGCCGGATGATGTAGACCATGATTGTTTCATCCCGAATGATCGCGAAGGCTATTATGTAATTGTCGCTGTATGGGATATCGCCGATACCGATAATGCCTTCTATCAGGTCATCGATGCGAATCTGAGCATCAACCCGTCAGCGCCGACTACTCCGGAGCCAGGTTTCCCAGGTGACCCGAACCGCTTCGGTGAGCATTTGGTCTGGAATGCGATCAGAATCTATAATACGGGCGAAGTCGTCATTCATAATGGGCAGTTCTGGGAAGCCCTGTGGTGGACACAAGGCCAGGAGCCGGGAACTACAGGCCAGTGGGGGCCATGGAAGCTGATCGGCGACGCTCCGCCTCAGTAAGGCTCATCACGCTTTAAATAATGCATAATAACGAGCTTGTCTAATATCCACAAGCAAGCAGGTGCCCAAATGAGCGATATTTGGGCACCTTTATGAATTCGGCAATACGAAATTGATAAATCGTAAGGAGCCTTGATGTTTAAAGATATTTGTGGTATTATTAAATTTATCGAAATTGAAACGAATTCACACGTTGAACAGAGTCTCATTTTATGATGGAACTTTTCTCAATGTGTGAATTTTTTTGTTTGTGGGAAAATGATCATGTTAAATAATATTTTGGAGGTAATGACATGCAAACAGGTACAGTAAAATGGTTTAACGCAGAGAAAGGCTTTGGCTTCATTGAAATCGAGGACGGAAATGACGTATTCGTGCATTTCAGCGCGATCGAAGGCGAAGGCTTCAAATCGTTGGACGAGGGTCAACGCGTTCAGTTCAATGTAACGCAAGGCAATCGCGGACCTCAAGCTGAAAACGTGACGAAAATTTATTAATTTTTGATTAGGGCTGCTCCTGAATAGGGAGCAGCTTTTCTTCTAGGGGGAGAACTGGCCATCGTTTTCTAAACTTCATAGAAATGGGGAATGTTTAAGTGAAAGTTAACTTGAATTTTACAAACAAAGGACAAATCGCTATTGATAATTTCGACAACAGTGAACTGATCGAAATATTCTCAAGATACATGAAAACCCTAACGAAACAATTTGCCATAGAGACTACGGTTCCGGTTGAAGCCAATCCGAATATCAGTGAAGAAGGCCTTTTGAGAGTATCTTTGGCGAACGTCAACTGCGACGTAAATATTTTCTTTAAGGAGCTGGGGAAAGATATTAAAGTTCCTTTGAAGAAGAGACTCGATAAAAACGGAAAATTGGACGGCGTATTTAAATTAGAAGTTGTCGAATAACCGAAAAAAACCACTTATTTATGCAAGTGGTTTTTTTTGTGCTTGTTAGAGTTCCACAAATAGGCAACATACTTCTTGGCACCGTAGGAAATAATGGTGGTTAACTATAGCCATCTATATCACAGAGAAGGTGACCAAGTGGAATTACATAACGATAACAACACCTATAAGCCCGGAGATATCGTCTACGTTTTTTACCGTAACCCGCATACCCAGGATGTAGCCCAGATCCAACAGGCGGCGGTTGTGAACAATCCGGACAATCCGAAGGAGCTGGCTATGTTTCTATACGAAACGTATTATCCGCTCTCCCGTGAAATGGCGGTGTATGCAACAGAGGAAGAGGCAGAGCTAGCCTATCAGCATTATTTCGGTTCTGCTGTGTCCGAGGGGAGCTTTGAATGATTAAGCCTTTTACGCCGAAGCTGGTCTATTTTGAACCGGATGCCCTGGAATATCCGCTCGGTAAAGAGCTGTATGATAAATTCTCCAACATGGACGTCGAAATCCGCTACACCACCTCGCATAATCAAGTCAGGAATTTGCCCGGAGACAACGACTTTCAACGATACCGGGTCGCAAAATCTACACTGGTCGTCGGCATTCGCAAAACCCTGAAGTTCGATACGTCCAAGCCTTCGGCGGAATATGCGATTCCCTTTGCGACAGGCTGCATGGGACATTGCCATTACTGTTATTTACAAACAACGATGGGGAGCAAGCCGTACATTCGAACGTATGTCAACGTAGAAGAAATATTGGAGGCGGCGGATCAATATATAGAGGAGCGGGCGCCTGAGGCGACCCGATTCGAGGCCTCCTGCACGTCGGATATCGTAGGAATCGATCATCTTACGCATACGTTGAAAAGAGCCATCGAGCATTTCGGTCAATCCGAATATGGAAAACTGAGGTTCGTCACGAAATTTCACCACGTGGATCATTTGCTCGATGCGAGGCATAACGGCAAAACGCGGTTCCGCTTCAGCGTCAATGCCGACTATGTCATTAAAAATTTTGAGCCGGGAACCTCTCCTTTGGATAAAAGGATCGAAGCAGCGGGCAAGGTGGCCAGAGCCGGATATCCCCTGGGATTTATCGTAGCTCCCATATATCTTCATGAAGGGTGGGAGGAAGGCTACTATCACATGTTTGAGCGCCTGGATGCCGAACTGCCGGAGGATGCGCGGGAGGATATCACGTTCGAGTTCATTCAGCATCGGTTTACCAAGCCGGCAAAGCGGGTGATTGAGAAAAATTATCCGATGACCAAATTGGAGCTGGATGAGGAAAAGCGAAGATACAAATGGGGCAAGTATGGGATCGGAAAATACATTTACCCGAAAGAAGAGGAAGAGGATCTAAAAAGTCATCTTTACGGCTATATGGAGAAATTTTTTCCTAAGGCGAAGCTGGAGTATTTCACGTAAGGAGGATGTGACTTTTCCCATAGCACGACACTTCCTGTTTTGTTATTCCTACTATAGGAGGTGGATTTCGCATGAAAGTCAGTTATCCATTAAAAGAAACGGCCGATTTGAAAGAAATCAAAGAGTCTCTAAAGCCATTTGGCGGCCGTTGCGCCAAAATTGTAGAAGGAACGCTGGAATATCAAATCAAGGAAGAGAACGAGAGCGCAGCCTATGACGCGCTGAAGGATAAGGGCTATATCGATTAAAAAGTCAGGAATGATCCTGACTTTTTTTTCGCCATTATTTTTTCAAAACGGGTATCCATATCTCGCTTTTAAAAACGGGGGAAGAAACATCCTTGCCCTCATTCCACAGCATCTCCGGTCCGATCGCTAATTCATAATTCGAGGAGGGGAACCATTCCGAATAAATGCGGCCCCACACATTTTGCAGCGTTTCTGGAAACGGCCCAACGGCTTCGAACACAGCCCATGTTGAGGCCGGGACATCAAGCTGTGCCAGGTGATCCGGACACGGCTTGGTGGTCGCTGCGCCGATATAGTGATCAAGCTCCCCTTGCTCCTCCATGCGTCCTTCCGAGAAGTTCGTCGAAGCGCTGATCAAGCCGATCGGCTCCACATTAGACAGTTCTTTGAGCTGCCCAATCGTTTCCAAGTCCAGGCTTTCCCACATCGAAGCAATCTCCGGATTAACCCCGTTGAATAGGATCGGAACACGCTTCATCAGTCCCACAATGCAAAAAGCTTCTTTCTCCTCGATGCGATAATTCATTTCGCTTCCTCCTTTAATGGATAACTGGAAGGTCATACGCGGATAAGCTTTAAGGGAATGACCGTCTCTTCTCGCCTCGGACGGCGTGATGCCATGCAGGCTTTGAAAAGCCCGCCCAAAAGCATCCGGTGAGCTGTAGCCATATTTGATGGCAATATCAATCACCTTGACACGGCTGTCGCGAAGCTCAAAAGCAGCAGCTGTAAGCCGTCTGCGGCGGATGTACTCCGATAACGGAACTCCTGCAAGAAAGGAGAACATCCTTTTGAAATGATATTCGGAGCAGGCGGCCAGCCTAGCAACCTCTTTAAAGTCGATATCGCTCGTAAGATGGTCTTCGATATACTTCATCGCTTCATTCATTTTTTTTAGCAAATCCACGCAGTTGACCTCCTTTATCCTTACAATACCAGGGTTGAGTTCAGCATTCCCGACATTTTGTGCACAGCTTTGCAGGGTTTCTTCAGGAATGGATATTGATCGAGGAGCCTTCGGATGAGCCCATTACGTGCCTTCTTCCTAGCCCTCGTGAATTCGGGCACTGTAAATATTGCGCTCCCTTCTATTATGAACGACTTGCAAACAAATGTTAATTCCATCCAGTGGATCGTTACAGGATTTATGCTGGCCATTGGATCGATCGCAAGAAAAACCAATGCATAAAGGCTTCTGGCCTTTTATTTATAAGGCCTGCAAGGGCCTTTTTTTGTCGCGATATGGAAGGTCAAGAACTGGAGTTAATCCAATATGAGGGAATTTTGTATGAAAAATACAACTTTTGCTGCATACAATTTGTTTATAGAGATGAAGTCTATTTTGGAGAGGAGAAGGATCAGGAATGAAGCTGCTGTTTTTTATGCTGCCGTATCATGGTCATATTAATCCGACTTTATCCGTAGCAGAAGAGCTGGTTCGCCGCGGAGAGCAAGTCGTGTACTACACGACAGAGGAGTTTGCCGCTAAGGTTGGAAGCATTGGGGCAGACCTCCGAATTATCGGAAAGGAATACGGGTTTCAAATGGAGGGGCCGGATGATCAGCCATTGACGGCTGCCCTTCGTTCAGGAGATTATTATGTGGACAATCTGAACCGCCATGTTGAAAAAGCCTACGAACTCCTGGAGCATGTACGCCAGGAGAAAGCGGATGGTGTTGTTTGCGATCCGATGTGCTTGTGGGGACGTACTATTGCCGAACGGCTTAAGCTGCCGCGGGCCTTATTCTTTTCTGGGATTGCCGTAACCGCGGATTCTCCCGTATTTGATTATTTCTCTCGGTTGTTTGATGGGGATATTCCGGAAATCGTGATAAACATGTTCCTGAAGCGGGAGCCGCTAATGCTCGCTCCGATTCCAAGGGAATTCCAGCCAGATTCGGAGTATTTGGAAGATGCCTTCGAATTTATCGGCCCAAAGGTCGTGGACAGGGGCATGGAGACGGAGTTCCCGCTTGAGGAGATAGCCGGTCATCCCACGATATATATATCGCTTGGAAGCGTGATTAATAATCCTCGATTCTATGAGCTTTGCATCGAAGCCTTTGCGGGTACTCCCTGGAAGGTTGTCATGGTCTCTAAGACGCCGCTGGAGAAGGTTCCGGCCAATTTCCTCGTCTCTCCCTTTGCTCCCCAATTGAAGATTCTGCAGCAAGCGGATTTGTTCATATCGCATGGGGGCATGAATTCAGTCATGGAATCGCTCTGGTACGGCGTACCACTCCTGATGGTGCCGCAAAGCTCTGATCAACCGCTCGTGGCCGCTCGGGCCCAGCAATTAAACTTAGGCCGGAAGCTCGAGCTGGAGACGATTACGCCAAGTCGGCTGCTGGAGAGCGCTGAGGAAGTTCTCGCCGACCCTGTGATACGGAAGAGCGTACAGGAGATGCAAAGAATCCTGCACCACGGCGGCGGAAGCAAGCGGGGCGCTGACGTATTACAGCAGTATTTTGCGGTGCCGGTATTCGATTAAACTGAATCGGGCGACAGCAAGCCTCCCAAAGTAGCTTTGGGAGGCTTTGTTCTGTTGTATCTTTTTAGAGCATAAAGCACGAATTTGAAATACAATAGGGTGTAAAGGTACATAATAAATGGGTAATCATGATTACCGGTTCGGGCCAAATAAAATAACTTTTGAGAAAATAGGAGATACGATGACCGAGAACAAAACAACCGCAGAAGCAGGATGGAACTTTGATAACAGTTATGCTGGGCTGCCTGAGGTATTTTATACCTTGCAGAATCCGGCGCCTGTTCGTGAACCTAAGCTGGTCGTTCTAAATGAATCGCTGGCGGAATCACTTGGGTTGAATGCCCCAGGACTAAAGGATAGTGTAGGCGCAGCCGTGTTCGGCGGCAACGAAATCCCCGAAGGCGCCTTGCCTCTGGCTCAGGCGTATGCCGGGCATCAGTTCGGCTATTTCACTATGCTGGGCGACGGTCGCGCCGTGCTGCTGGGCGAGCAGCTGACACCCGGAGGGGAACGGGTAGATATCCAGCTGAAGGGGTCAGGCAGAACACCCTACTCCCGAGGCGGGGACGGCCGCGCTGTGCTTGGGCCGATGCTGCGCGAATATATCATCAGCGAAGCTATGCATGCGCTCGGCATCCCGACGACGCGGAGCCTTGCGGTAGTGACGACCGGGCAGCCGGTCATGCGCGAGTCGGAGCAGATCGGCGCGATATTGGCTCGCGTGGCCGCTAGTCATATCCGGGTCGGCACTTTTCAATATGCTGCGTCCCGAGGAGAGCGAGAAGAGCTTCGCGCCTTGGCGGATTATACCCTGCAAAGGCATTATCCCGAGGCAGCGGCAAATATGGAAGCAGGCAAGAATCGTTATTTATCTTTGCTTCGGGAAGTGATTAGCCGTCAGGCCGAGCTTATTGCGAAGTGGCAGTTGGTTGGGTTCATTCACGGAGTCATGAACACCGACAATATGACCCTGAGCGGAGAGACGATCGACTATGGGCCATGCGCGTTCATGGATGCATACGATCCGGCGACCGTGTTCAGCTCCATTGATCGTGAAGGACGTTATGCCTATGGCAATCAACCCTATATCGGCGCATGGAACCTCGCAAGATTAGCGGAAGCTCTGCTGCCGCTGCTGCATGAGGACGAGGAGCAGGCCTTGAAGCTTGCGGAGGAGGAGATTGCCGGCTTTACCGAGCAGTTCCATCGCCACTGGCTGGCCGGGATGAGTGCAAAGCTGGGACTATTTAACGCAGAGCCGGAGGATGAGTCTCTCATAAAAGAGCTCCTTAAGCTCATGCACAAGCACCGTGCGGATTACACGAATACGTTTCGGGCTTTAACCTTCGGTAAATGGGAGGAGACGGAGCTGTCCGAAGCTGCGGAGCTTGAACCGTGGTTGAAGCGGTGGCAGGCGAGGCTTGACAGACAGGAGGAGACCCGGGAAGCTTCGCATCAGTTGATGCGAGACAGCAACCCTGCGGTCATCCCCCGCAACCACCGGGTGGAGGAAGCGCTCGAGGCCGCGGAGAAGGAAGGGGACTACGGCGTGATGGATCGGCTGTTGCGTGTTCTCGCGAATCCTTATGCGCATACAGCGGAACAGGAGGAATATTGTTCGCTCCCCGAACCTTCTCTGCGCCCTTACCGAACCTACTGCGGAACCTGATCGTCGTAAATAATCGTGGGATATCTGATAAAAAAAGTAGTAAACAACAGTTGATGTTCATAAGAATATAAAGGTCGTATATATAAAGGGCTTAGTGATAAGCCCTTTTTTGCTGTACATACAGCTAGCAAGGTGCAGCAATTAGGGTGAAAGGAGGAGTTGCTCAGGGTGATATGAATTAAAAAAGTATAACATATAAGTAAAAATATTCAATTTTAGTATTGACGGAGCCCTTTATTTATAATATAACCGATGTATGAATGGAAAACTATGTCTTTAATGATAAAAGGAGGGATTTGATATGAAGCTTAAAGATTTTTTAACGACAGATGAGCACTTGGTTAAAGCTCGTGAAAAGATTGAAAATCTATGGGCCTACGGCATTGATTTCTCCAAAGAAGAAGTACAGGAAGCAAAGGAACAAAATAGGATGCTGCTTCTCGATATGGATTTCACCAGCGAATGTAAGCTGCACTGTTTTTACTGTGATCGTACGCCAGATCGGTTTAACCAAGGAGAACGTAAGAAGCTTACCACAGCCGATCGCAAGAACCTGATTTTGCAAGCCAAAGCTTTGGGGGCCCGTACCGTTGAGTTTCCAGGCTCCGGCGAGCCCATGATTGATGAGGGCTTCTGGGAAGTCATTGAGTTTGTACATCAGAATGATATGACCCCTGTCATATTTACGTCGGGCTGGCACTTGGATGATGAATCTATCGATCGGCTATATAACCTTGGTGCAACTATCTTTTTGAAGTATAACTCTTCCAGCGCGGAAGTTAACGACAAGATAGTTAAAGTTAAGGGGTATGGGGAGTACGTTGAGAAAATATTGGAAAAGCTCGTTGCGAAAGGCTTCAGTAATTGTGTCCCGACTCGATTAGCGATCGACATCGTCATCACGCCTAAAAATGAAGACCTGGAAGATATAGAAAATATTTTCCGCTGGTGTCGGCGTAATAATGTTCATAACTATATTGTGACCTTGATTCCTGAGGGAATCGCGGATAATAAGTCAAAACTGTTCGAGAAAGATCGAGCGAACTTTTTTATAGAACGGTTAGCCGAAATTGATCGCGAGGAATTTGGACTGGAGTACGACGCGGTTCTCCCGATGGCCGGCGGATATCGTTGTCGTCAAGTAAATGTGGGCTTATTCGTTAATCTATATGGGGAAGTATATGATTGCAATGGATTAGGCCGATTCTTGGGTCATATCAACGTAAATAGCATGGAAGAGATTTGGAAGGCAAAGTATGCAACCCATTTGCGTCAGCATGATCAAGATGGCCATTGCGTGGTTCGCGAACGCGTGTGGGAGGAGACGAATCTGAAAGGCTTTGACCGCAAATTGGAAGAGTACTATGAATGGGAAACTGCAAACGGTTCGGATCATATTCTCATCCAAGGACTTGAGGAGCGCGAGAATCCTAGCAAATCTCTTTCTTCTGCACATGAAATCACTAAATAATAAGGTTTAAACAAGGCACAGCTGAAGGTAGTCACCTGATTACCTTCAGTGATCTATTTTATTGAGCTTTGTACATAATGAAGGAGAAAACGGTACATACTTTTTCACTTATAATCATTTAGGAAAATGAAGGTGAAATGAATGAATTGGAAAAGAAATGCTTGGCTGCTGATCGGCGGTCAGAGCATATCCATTGCGGGCGATAGCCTGATGATGATGGTTTTACCGCTGATGGTTTTAGATTTAACCGGGTCAGTTTTTCAAGTAAGTATTGTTTTTATATTGACCCAATTACCTACATTTTTTGGTTTTCTCTCAGGAACTTTCCGCCGCTTCTACCGACCTAAAATATTGATTGTAAGTTATGACTTTATTCGCTTCATCATACTCCTGATTACCAGCGTATTTATGATCTTTCAAGTGTCCATTTATGCTGTTTATGTCATGGTCTTCTTATTTAATATTTTTTCAACCCTTTTTCGTCCGACTCGGATCGAATTTATTACACATATTGTGCCGGAAGACTCCTTGCAGAGGTTTAACTCGGTAGACCGTACCTTTGAGGCAGTAGCCTACGCAATTGGCTTCGGGCTCGGTGGATATGCCTATTTCTATTTATCCATGCCTCAGATCTTTGCATTAAATTCTCTTCCTTTTTTACTTTCAGGAATCTCTCTGCTTTTTATGCGCTCAAAGGAGCTAGCCGAAAGTGGCGCGGGGAGCCAGCCATCCGATAAAGTGAAATCGTCATTTTGGCGAACTGCGTTGTCTGTGAATAAGCGGCCAATGTTATCGTTTCTTGTATATGGCGAGACGTTGGCTGGTTTAGCCTTTGGGGTTTTTATGTCTTTATTTGTCGTGTATGGCCGCCAATTTTTAGGCGTAGATTCAATTATGCTTGGCCACTTAGAAATGGTTCAAGCCCTTGCGGCAACGATTGCCGGACTTTTATTATCATTCGGCCTATTAAAAATATCCGAGAGAGCGCTTGGTTTTTTTGGCTACTTCGGGATGGGGCTTTCCATGCTCCTTTTAGGTGTGAATTCCATGATATGGATGACTTTTTTGTTAATGACCTTCATCGGGGCTTTTAACATGTTATACAGTATCGGAGTTCGTACTCTTTTGCAGAAGAACAGCTCTAATAAGGAAATGATTCATATTTTCGCTCTTGAATCCATTCTTTCGCGCTCCTCGCTGATTGTAGGCTCTGGTCTGGCGGGTTTTATTTTAAGTACAACCAACTTAACCGTAAATTGGGTCATCTTCGCTTCAGGCATCCTACTTATACTGGTTAGTATATGGGCGATTAGAGCATTATTTACAAGAGGATTTGAATCCAAGGGGAAGGATGTGGGGGTATGAGCAAGCACATCGTTTTTATTGAAATGAGTCTAACAGGTGCTGGAGAAAAGGCCGTAGAATATGCAGTAAATTGTGGTTACGAAGTGACTATCGTTTCCCGTACTCCTCATAAATATGATTCCACCATCTTAAAAACGGCAAAAGTTTTTGAATGCGATACTAACGATCTTGAACAACTGGCCATCGGAATTTGCAAATTAAATGACAGGAAGAAAATTGATGGCATCACTACCACCGCTGACTTTTATGTACCGCAGGCTGCATATGCTGCCGAGAAGCTTCATCTAATTTCGATGTCATACGATGCAGCTGTAAGTGCTCGTAATAAATATTTGATGCGGCTGCGCCTTCAAGAGCATTGTCCTCATTTGAACCCGCCCTTTCGCTTGGTCAATTCAGTAGTAGAGGCTCTGGATACAGCAGGAGCATGGGGCTATCCCATTATAGCCAAGCCGCTGGATGCCAATGATAGCTTAAATGTAAGACGAATAAAATCGCCTGTTGAATTAGAGCAATATATGGAGGAAGCCAAAAATTGGGGACATTATGGGGCTGCGAAGGATTATGCGGGTTCTGTACTTCTTGAGGGTTATATTGAGGGCGAAGAGTACAGCATAGAAACAGTGCAGCATAAAAATGGAGACATCCAATGCATGGGGGTTACCGGGAAAGTGTTGATTGGCGGAGAGAGGGGCTTCTTTGTTGAGGCGGGTGTTCTATTCCCGATTCGAACTCCCGAGGCTGATCTTTTGTACAAAGAGGTTGCTCAAGCGCTTGGCAAACTGCAGATTGATTGTGGCGTTATTCATACGGAATGCCGCATTAAGGACGGCAATGTTAAAATTCTGGAGATCAATCCGCGTTTAATGGGAGATATGGCTGGCAGTCATATGATTGAAGCTGCATTAGGGGCAAACCCCATTCAGCAGGTTGTAGAGATTGCGTTAGGAAATGAAGTGCCATGGAAGCCTTTGAAAGAGGAAGGTGCTGCCATGTTTGGAGCTATTATTCCGAGCACGGGCATCTTTGCAGGAATTGAAAATCTGGAGGAGATCCAACGCCTTCCCGGAGTACAGGCCATTAAAATTGTTGCCGAGGAAGGGCAGCGATATGTTAATCCACCGGAATCAAACGGCGATATGCTGCTGCGTCTAGTGACAGGAGCCGAAACGCCAGAGAAGGCTCTGAAATTAGCTATGGAAGCCGCTGCTGCCGCAAAAATTAAGGTTCTTTCATAAATGCTAAGGCTGCAAAATGTAAATTTTAGGGGAGATAGCTAATGTCATTCGTTCTATGTGACAACATTAGAAGTTATTATGCTTCTTATCTCCAATCCGTCATTGGGGACTCAGCAAGCATTCCTATTTTTACCCGCCGAGTGGAGGCAACTCGAGCTTACCTTGAACGCATGGGGTATGTCATAAATTCGGAGCACAGCCTCTCTCAAGAGTCTATGACTTGTGCAGATGAATTAAATGAGCTAATCGATCGGGAACAATGGGAGGAAATTGCAAGCTTTTATCAGCGCTATTCAAAAGGTAAATCCGTAAGAAGTGGAGCTTATATCGTAGGTGTAGGGCGCAGTGCCGGATTAGGCGTTCTTCGAGCTTTAAGTGATGGCAGAGAATTTGTGGCGGTAGGTTCTTTGAGGGATGAAGCTTTATCGAAGCTGTATGACGTTGCTCAAAGTATTTATATTGTCATGGAAGAGCTAACGGATCAAGATGCCAGCTATATCATAAACAGGTCACAAGAAATATCTAAACGTGAGGCGTTAATTGACGTTTCCATCGGCTTCTTGCACGGTAGAACCTTCGAAACTATGACATTACTAGATGCGAAGCAGAGGATGGAGGTACTAACCTCTGCAAATCATGAGTTATCTGTCAATGTCATCGTCGATTCCTTTTTGACGGAAGCTCCCCAAGAAAAGGCCGATGATTTGGTAGTAAAACCGTATTTGGAACTAAATAAAGGGGCGATTACTGACAGAGATTCGATTCATGTTCTGTCCATTACCTCGCATGGAATGAGCGATTTAATCCATTTAAATGCTGACTTCATTTGCGGGAAGAGTCCGTTCCTTGGCATTGACCCATATACGACTAACCGTTTGCCATCTTGCATGGAAGACGGCGGGTTTTGTTTGTTCAAGAGGAATGGAAGCCCATTACATGGATATGAAATTAAAGCAAATCACGTTTTCATTAACTCCTGCGGTTCATTACGTTTTCTTGAATCTACCTTTGACCCGCTGTTTAACATTGGCTATTCCATGCTCGAAGGTTTTGCCACAAGCTTTGTCGGGGCTCTTCGATGGAAGGATGGTCACGGCTCAGAAAGCTTATTGTACTATCATTTGCTAAAAGCCGGATTTAGCATCGGTGAAGCGGTAGCCATTCTTAATCGGGCCTTGCTGGCTAATCAGTTCGAGAATTCCTCCAATGTCTTTGGGCTGATCGGCGATCCGGAAGCAAGACCATTTGAAAGTCCTTCCAATATGGATTGTTATGAAATTACCGATTATAGTGAACAGGTGAAGGTAAATATTAAGAATGGATTTTCACATGTTAAACTTATTTCTCCGGAGCTGACTGAAGGCTACTTAAATCAAAAGATATTTTTATATGTCAAAGACAAAACCACTTATTATATTACATGCATCCCCACGAGAGATAAGACTGCTCTTCATATCTTCTTATACAGCTACGAGCATAGAAACTCAGAAATTGATCTTGAAATCGAGGATTTCAATCAGACATTTACGCAAATTCTTCATAAATACCATCTAATCGATCAAAACTTGAACAATACGCTTGGATTAAATAAGCTTTATCCCTATTGGATAAAACAAGGAGGAAAAAAGAATCTAGAAAACCGCCTTCTAAATATTTCAAGGCTGTATAAGTCTTACTATACGAACAATGGTATTGTTAATAAATTATTGAATTCGAGTCGCAAATTTATTGCTGAAGTGGATAAAATTGATTTTGATATTGCCAAGGCTCTATATGATTCGGTATCCAGTACTTCATTTCGTTTCTCTGAATACTATCAAGAGAATTTTTTCCTGCAGCCTGGTGAAGCCGAGCACAGCTGTTACATTTGCGGAAACAAACTAATACTGCGAACACTAAAACATATTTTAAGGCCTGACGTGCAGCGAACAGAAGCCATTTGTACGAATTGCGGCGGAATAGAAGACAAGCCAGACCATGCCATCTCTCTTCAAATTGACTTTAATGCGTATTTTGTAAGGGGAAGTAAGAGCAGGGTGAATTTAAAGTTACAAAATCATTCCCATACAACATACGATGGTTACTGTTTAGTGTCGATTCGCAAGAGCTCTGAGTTTGAACTCCGGCCGATCATGCCGATTCAAAAAATAACGATTCCCCCACACGAAAGTAATGTGTCCGAATTTGAGATCGTGGTAGGCGCTGATGTACCTATTCACCAGTATTCTATGCAGGCGGCCTTTATCACAACCAGTCAGATTTATTTAGGGGGACGCGGGTTTTGGGTCATAACAGAGGCGTCAAACACTAATTTAATTGGAGGATAAATAAGATGGATATTGACAAAGTAAGAGTTGTTAATGATCCAACCGTGAAATGGATCGCAGATCATTGGCATGACAATCATGGAAACAAGTCAAACGATTTGACGTTTGGTTTCCTGAGCATTCCATTCGACTATGCAGTTAGCCATCGCCCTGGAACACGGATCGGTCCCCAGACCATCATTGATACTTTAAACAGCTATAGCCTCTATTGCGCCGACAAACGTGTATCTCTCGAAAATACCGTATTTCGTAACTTAGGCGCGGTTGATATCGTTCATGATTTGCAGCAATCCTATGCCAACATGGTGGAAGCAGTCAGCACGATACCCAAAGACATTCTGCCGATCTTTCTTGGAGGGGATCATTCCATTACTGATCCTATTATCCGTGGGATGAAGAAGCGCATAGAAGGCAAGTCTATGGGCATTATTATGTTTGATACTCACTTCGACTTCCGGGATCCCTTGCCAGGCAAAGAGCACTCGGGCCATTGGCTAAAAACGCTTGAAAATGAAATTGATTATAATAGTTTAGCGATTATCGGGATCAGTGCCCCCATTTACTCGCCGGCCTACATGCATGAACTTGAGAAGCGTGGAGCACTGATAAAAACCGTGTACGATTTACGTAGACAAGGACGTGAGTCTGTTGTAAAGGAAGCTGTTGACCATGTTCTGAATAATGCGGACGGCATCTATTTCACGGTTGACATTGATGGCATTGATCAGGCGTTTGCTCCGGGATGCAGCGTACCTAACCCGAGTGGGTTATATCCTTTTGAGGTAATGGACAGTATTTTTGAAATCTCCAAGATGGCACCGGTTTTTGGCATGGATATCAATGAAGTAAGCCCTTGGTTTGATCATCCGCAAAACTTTACAACCCATGTAGCCGCGCACATTCTGTTGAATTTTATGGCTGGAAACGTGAAGCGGCTATCCGAGTAATGAAAGTTGGAAGTTACTTTTAACACGAAAAGGTTAAGCATTTATTAAAGCGACCGCATCCGGGGAATTCAACAAGAAGCGGTCGCTTTGATTTAAAATAATAGTAAAAGTCGCTTGCTCAAGACTCATACTCGGATTTCAATATCGACATAATATGCAGCGATTCATATGATTCTCCATTTTTTACGCACTCCCTAAGCGTTCCTTCTAAAGTAAAACCCTCGGCTTCATACGTGCCTTTCGCCCGGCGATTAGTGACTTTTACATCTAACCATAATCGATGGGCTTTTAAATCCTCAAATACCCATTTTTTGATCCATTGAAGAGCCTGTTTGCCATAGCCCTTTCCTTTCTCATCAATCACGATCCTCGTAAATTCTACATTATTGTTATTATTATGTAGATCAGAGATAATGACGAAACCAACAGGTTTGCTCAGCTGTTTATCTTCGATGATCATGTGCGCAATATTTTCATCATGGATGGCATGTTCATGCTGTCTTCTTTCCCAAATGGTTATGTATGGCTTATTCTCTTCTTTGGATTCTAAGGTTAGAATAAATTCTAAGTCACTTAAGTTACTTCTGCGAAGAAGAATTTTCGAAGAATATTCAACATCACGATAAAAGCTCATTTATTGTACCTCCTGCGAATGCAAATTAATGTGGGAACTATCAGATGATTGGATTAGTTTTAATTTATACCAATTCGTCCAATTTTTAAAGTTGATTTATGATTATGCTGATGTAGTAGACTGGAAAGAAAGGATTATCCATATTATTCCCTGAGATTAGGAGCTTCCTATGCGTACATATTGGGTTTGGCTGGTTTTATTGAGTGTGGCCTGGATTTGTGCACTTCAGCATGTATCCTCGGAAGCGGCAATGCTGGCTCCCAGGCTGATGGGCAGTGCTTTGTTTTTTGCCGCTTATTTTATTTCTCCGGTTCTGCGAGCGAAGCCGATTCTGCTTGCGATCAATCTAAGCCTGGCTTCGATCGTAGCTAGCAGCGTATTCTGGCCTAACCCTCTGGGTACGGCTAATCCCTACACGATCCTCGTGCTGTCCATGCTTGCCGGGAAGGCTGTGTTCCGGCTGCCGCCGGTTCATGCCAGTCTCGTCGGCATCGTACTTCTCTTAAGCGCAGCGGCTCCGGCTGCTGCCGGTTATCCTTCGCTGCCGCTTGTTTTTATCGGTTTGTATGCTCTTATGCTGACGGCGGCGCTGACCGCATTTCGCATGATTTGGCAGCAGGGCGAGGCGGCGGAAGCACGGAACGAGGCGCTGTTAAGCGAGTATCGGCGAATGAAGCGGCATCTCGCTTCTGGTGAGGAGCTTGCCCGTCAAGAAGAGCGTGCCCAAATCGGCCGCGAAATTCATGATTCGGTGGGACATAAGCTGACGGCTCTGATGATGCAGCTCGAAGTGTTTCGCATGCAGGCCGAGGGCGAGGCGGAGGTTCAGGCTCGGAATCTGAAGGAGCTGGCGCGGGAGAGTCTGGAGGAAACGAGAAGCGCCGTCAAAGCCTTGAAGAGCAATGAGCCCGGCGGATTGCCGGCGATCATGAGGCTGATCCGCAAGCTGGAGGCGGAGAGCTTGATCAAGATTCACTTTACGGTGAAGCATGGGGCGATGTCCGCGCCGTTAACGAATGAACAGTCCATTGCGGTATACCGCGTTGTGCAGGAGGCATTGACGAACATTATGAAGCACAGCAATTCCCGGGAGGCCGAGGTCGCATTCGAAGCGCCCGGGGGCAGCGTGTTCCGCTTTGAGGTTTCGAATCCCGGCGCAAGTGCGGATCATTTCCAGGAAGGCTTCGGCCTGCAATCGATGCGGGAACGAATCGAGCGAAATCACGGCCGATTCGAGGTTATTCAACACCATGATCGCTTTATCGTGAGCGGTGTATTGCCGTTAAATTTACATATGAACCAAGGGGAGACGACCCGATGATTAGAATTTTACTTGCCGAGGATCAGGCCATGGTACGCCAGGGCTTAAAAATGATGATAGAGACAGATGAGGGGCTTCGCGTTACGGGAGAAGCGGTGAATGGCCGGGAGGCGGTTAAGCTTAACGAGCTGCATTTATTCGATCTGGTGATCCTGGATATTCAGATGCCGATCATGAACGGTTTGGAAGCGGCCCGAATCATTCGCAAGAGGTGGCCGGAGCGGAAGGTGCTTATGCTGACGACATTCAATGATGACGAGTATGCGCTGGAGGCATTGAAAAGCGGGGCGAGCGGGTACTTGCTCAAGGACGCCGAGCCTGAGGCGCTAATCCGCTCCATTCGCAGCTGCATGTCCGGCGGACTATCCTTGCAGGATGACGTTGCGGCCAAGGTGATTCCGCGGCTGCTCCGCCGAACGGAGGAGGAGGAAGAACGTGCTGTCGATCCTTCCATTACTCCGCGTGAGCTGGATATTCTGAAGCTTGTCGGCGAAGGGCGCAGCAATCGGGAAATTTCCGAGGAACTGGGCTTGTCCGTGGGAACCGTGAAGAACCATATGAGCCAGCTCATGGATAAGCTGGAATTGCGTGACCGGACGCAGCTCGCCATTTATGCGATCCGCCATAATGTCGTGTAGTCCGCAGGATGGTTGAAGCAAATTCAAGGATACATGACTAGAGTCATGGGTAGAGCGTGAACGAATGACGAAGGACAGTGTGAGCACTGTCTTTTTGTTTGTATACTGACGAATATAAAGCATTGGCGTGCGGATTTAAAGGAGGCAGACGATATGATTGAAGCACTGGAGTTAAGAAAAGTATTTAAAGGGAAAACCGCAGTTGACGAGGTCAGCTTTTATTTGGACAAGGGGGAATCCGTCGGCTTGCTCGGGCCAAACGGCGCGGGGAAATCAACGACGATTTCGATGATCTCTTCCTTGTTAAAGCCGAATGCAGGTGATGTAAGGCTGAATGGAGTGAGTGTCATCGGCAAGCCGCAGCTTATACGGCAGGTACTCGGCGTAGTGCCGCAGGAAATTGCCCTCTACCAGGAGCTGAGCGCCTATGAGAATTTAAAATTTTTCGGCCGGATCTACCGTTTGAAGGGCAAAGAGCTGGAAATGAAAATTCAAGAGCTGCTGGAGATGGTTGGACTGCGCGATAGGCAGAAGGAGCTTATTAAAACGTACTCGGGCGGCATGAAAAGAAGAATCAATATTGCCGCAGCCCTGCTGCATGATCCGAAAATTGTAATTATGGATGAACCGACGGTCGGTATCGACCCGCAGTCGCGGAATCATATTCTGGATACCGTCAGGCTGCTGAATCGCGAGAAAGGAACGACGGTTTTATATACGAGCCATTACATTGAAGAAGTCGAACAGCTTTGCAGCCGGATATACATTATGGATCATGGCCGGATTATTGCTTCGGGGACGAAGGAGGAGCTGCGCCGGATTTTATCCGGAGAAGACATGTTGTCATTGCAGCTGGATAAGCCGAGCAAAGAGCTGGTTCAGGAGCTTCAGTCGTTAGCGCCGATTCGGCAGGTGGAGGAAACCGAGAACGGGCTGAAGCTGATTGCCGCCAAGCAAAGCAATTTGCTATCCCAGGTCGTTCAAGCAGCCGAACGGCATCATGTTCAGATCATCAGCATACATGTGCACACGCCAAGCCTGGAGGATGTATTCCTGCATCTGACCGGGCGAACGCTGAGAGACTAAGGGGGGAGCTCATTTGATCCCGTTTTTTAAGAAGGATTTTCTGGTTTTCTGGAGAGATCGGAAGGAGCTGCTGGTCTCGTTCATTACGCCTCTGATTCTCATTACTGTGCTTGGATTCGCTTTGCCTGGCTGGATCGAGAAACCGACAGAGTCTTTGGAAATGAAGGTCGCCCTCGTGAATTTGGATGATGAGCCGGCCGCCTTGCAGCAATTCCGGGATTCATTGCCCTCTCACAGGGCAGAGGAAGCAGGGAAGCAAGCTGCGGAGTCGCGATTGGAGTCCTTATCCCTGAGCCAGTCACTTGTGGAGCTGCTTCAGTCTGAAGAGGTGAAAAGCATCGTCCATTTGCAGGAGCTAAACAATGAAGAGGCACACCAGCAGCTGCAGGAGGAACAGATCGAGGCCATCATCACCATACCGGATGGATTTACGCTTGCGGCGCTGAACAAAATAGTATTTAACGATGGGGAGGGGGCTGCACTCCAAATGACAGCTGGGAAAGCTTCCCTCCAGGTCGATGTACTGCGAGATATCCTTGAAGGATATGTGCAGACGCTTAATTTCCACTCGGCGTTACATCATGTGGGGGGCACGGACACGGCAGCCGCAGCCGCTTCTTCGCTGGCTGATATCCATGCTGTGGGCGGCCGTGAGATATTGCCCGGCGTTGAGACGGTCACTTCCTTTCAATATTACGCCCTGGCCATCAGTATCGTGTTTGCTTTGCTCATTTCCTCAACGACGGCCACCAAAGCCACGACCGAGAAGCGAGAGCATACGCTGGAGCGCATTCTGCTTACGGGATCGCATCCCGTGCAATATTTATCCGGCAAAATAAGCTCCACGTTCTGCTTGGCCATGCTGCAGCTCACAACAATATTGCTTATATCGCATTTTGCCCTAGGGATATTCCCGGGCCGCTCGCTGCCATTCTGGCTGGGCATGTTCTCCGTCCTGATTCTCCTGGCGCTTTGCGTGGGAGCACTGGCTGCGCTGTTTACCGCCTTGGTGTTCCGTTTGGAAGACAGCGCTGCCAACGGCATTACATTTCTTTTTATATTAATTGCCGGGACGATTGGCGGCAGCTTCGCACCGATCTTTGTACTGCCGGGCTGGCTGAAAGCCGCTGGCGAATGGACGCCAAACGGGTTAACGCTTGCCGTGCTGATGGAATGGCTTCAAACGGAGACGGCTTCGAGTCTGACCGTGCCGATGGTGAAGCTGGGTATATTCGCCGTTGGCGCAGCCTGTATTGCCATTTGGCTGTTTCCGAGAAGGGGGCGTATCTGATGAATCCGATATTTTTAGCACAGTGGATGAAGGAAAGGCGTTCTCCGATCCTAGTTCTCGCCTTTTGCGGGCTTAGCATCCTGGCTACGCTAGTGTTCGGGCTGGGCATGGACAATAAGATCAAAATCGGCGTGTTCCCGTCACAAGGCATGGCAACCTCTGTCGTTGAACCGTGGATTGAGCGTTTAAATGAGAGCGATGCAATTGAATTCTTCCTGCAGGACGAACAGAAGGCACGCTCGGAAGTACGCGGAGGCCGTGCGGATGCGGCGCTGCAATTGATGGAAAGCGACTACCGGTTGATCGCCTCCATCGATAATCCGAATGTACAGATCGTAGAGCAGCATGTTCGCACCGTGTTTATTGAGGAGCTTCAATTGCGAGCGGCAGCGGAACATGCTAAAGATCCGGAAAGCTTCCGGCAGGAGGTAGATCGTTATCTGGAACGGCCGCCGATCAGCGTGGAGCTGCGTGCAGCCGATGGAAGCGAGCTGGCCCGATATGACATGGGTCTGCAGCTGCTGTTCACATTCACGTTATTTCTCGCCACCTTTACGGTTGGTTTCAAGGTGAATGCCATTACGATGGAAAAAGCCTCGGGGATCTGGAGCCGGATGATTCTTTCGCCGATTCGCAAATCGGAGATGTACCTCGGGCATCTGGTATACAGCATGATGATCGGTTTTATGCAAATCGTCGTTGTATTTCTGTTATTCCGTTACGTTATCGGATTCGATATGGGGAACAACTTTGGCATGCTGATTCTAATAGCGGCATTGTACACCTTGACGATCGTTGCTTTTTGCATACTGATTGCGGGAATGGTTCGGACGCCGGAACAATTTAACATGGTATTTCCATCCTTGATTCCGATCATGCCGATTTTAAGCGGTGGCTACATGCCGCCGGGGACGATCACGAATAAATTCCTGCTCTTAATATCTGAAGTGTTCCCCTTGAAGCATGCTCTGGACGCACTGACGGGGATTGCAATCTACGATAAAGGCTGGTTGGATATCTTCCCGTCGATTGCCAAGCTGTGTATCATTGGGGTGATCTGTATGGGACTTGGAATTAACTTGATGGAACGGCGCAGGGGTTAACATCAACGGTATATTTGACAAAATAGTATGGAATGACGGACAGAAGGAGTGACGGCGAACAAGAACAGCCGGGTCGAAATGACCCGGCTGTCAGTTTGTTTGCTTTATTTTAAGAGAAAATGCGTCGTATACTCTGAAGTACGGCAATCTCACGCGTATATCGTTGAAGTGAACTTCTTTATTTAATGGAGGCTTCATAAATGTCTTGAATGGATTTGGATAGCATTGTGTTGAATTCATCGTCGGTTTGCCCTGCGGCCAGTCCCTGGGAAAGAGCACGGGAGAAACTTGCAATCAATCCATGGTTATGCGCCAGCTTCTCATTGGCCTCCGCTTGAGTGTAGCCGCCGGACAGAGCCACAATCCGTACCACGTGTGGATC
Source organism: Paenibacillus lentus (assembly GCF_042714055.1). Classification (GTDB taxonomy): domain Bacteria; phylum Bacillota; class Bacilli; order Paenibacillales; family Paenibacillaceae; genus Fontibacillus; species Fontibacillus lentus_A. Next base: position 688,398 of record NZ_JBHGVC010000001.1, on the reverse strand, counting down.
TTCCATTAGATCGCTGTAGAAATTGTCTTCCGTCGGTATGGAGAGCTTAAGCATGATCTTTGCGTCTTTGTGCAGGTTGGATAATTGAGTGGAAATTTCATCTTTTAACCATCTTTCCGAGGCACTCTTATCCGCGCTGTAGATGTCGACTTCCGGTTCGATGATCGGAACCAATCCCATTTCTATGATTTGTTTGCCAATCGCAAACTGCTGCTCAACGACTTTTTTGATTCCGGCAGCATTGGCTTCCTTAATTATCGAGCGCATTTTTGTCCCAAATATGTTTCGCTTCACCGCCCGTTTCAGAAGGTCGTTTAAGTCCGGAATGGGCTTCATGAGCTGAACCCCGTCTTGCATTTCGGCGAGACCTTTATCGACTTTTAGAAAAGGCACAATGCCTTTCTTCTCCCAAAGATAATCGGCCGTCAACTGCCCGTCAATCCAACGATCCATTGTGTTCTCAAATAGAATAGCACCCAAAATATACCGGGAATCAAACGCAGGACTCTTAATAATACGCGTCCTCATCTCGTGAACCAATTCATACATCTCATCTTCGTTGGAATAGCTGTTTTCTTCAATGCCATACTGCAGCAGAGCTTTAGGAGTACTACCTCCGCTTTGATCCAAGGCTGCTATAAAGCCCTTTCCCGTACGGATTCGCTCCAATTGCTTTGTATTCATCAATGTTCCTCCTTCCGTTTAATGGGCTGAATGGAATCTTGAATCATTTTATTATAACACTTTTACTTGCAGGCATACATTTTTGGCGTCCGTGGCACGAGGGTCTGTGTCATTTTTATCAAGTAAGAAAGGGGGGAGTCCCGATGGTCATTCTGCCGCACTCATGATCATTCCCTCCATCGGAGTTAGCAATCGGCTCTACCAAGACTTGCAGCTCGTAATAAAGCTTGTCGTTGCTGAATAGGGATAAATAAGATTTCTCAATGAGGATTAGCGGCCCCACTGTAACATATGACTGTGCAGCAGCATAGTCATAAAACTGCTCAATTACTCGTTCGAGCTCATCCTCTTCATGAATGAGGCTCTGCCTCGAAAGGTAATTCCCCTCAGGCAAAGAAAAATTGCCAGACTCTTGAGTTTCCAGGCACAAGGTGATTATATTTGAACCATCATATATATAATGAATATCCATTTCGAACAAATTCGGAATACGCTTCGTGTGCTCAGCTAATAGTTTGGCATTAAGCTTAGTGCGGATATCCATTTCGATCCAGTGTGCAAAATAGGTTGTGTTTCGCCGTTTTATATGATACTGATTAGACTGTGTCATTAAGTCCTGCTGTTCCTGCAAAATCTTCTGGATGAACTGCCTTAGCTCCTTGAGTCGCTGAAGTTCCGCCTCTATTTCACCTAGGGAAGAATGAAAGAGCTATCGATATTGATCCGCAGAAAAAGAAGTCATACATTCCTTAATGGATTGCACAGACACACCCAGCTTGCGAAGCAACAGAATATGCGCTAGCTGGTATACTTGGTCAATGCCGTACATTCTATACTGATTGTTATCTGTATAAGCGGGCGCAAGTACTCCCTTCTCTTCAAAATAACGAATTTGGTGAACAGATACGTTCATAAGCTTGGCTAATTCACTAATTGTAATTTCATTCTTCATCACGTTCACTCCTAAGGATAAAGCTTGGAATAACAACGATATACCTTAGATCAGACCTAAGGTCAAGGGATTACATAAAAATTATTGATTAAACCAGAAAATATGAAAAGAGAAAAGAGGTAAACCTATGAAAATCACAGTCGTTGAATATGATCCGAATTGGAAAAACGAGTATTTAAAAGAAGAACTCGCAATCAAGGAGATTCTTCAAGATGAACTTGTGAACAGTTTTCATATTGGCAGCACTTCTGTTCCAAATTTAAAAGCAAAACCGATCATTGACATTCTGCTTGTAGTTAACGATATCAATGAACTAGATACTTACTCTGCACAATTTGAAAATCTTGGTTATGAAGTGATGGGGGAATTCGGAATAGAAGGAAGGAGATATTTCCGTAAGGGTGGAGACAATCGCACTCATCAAATTCATGCTTTCCAGTATGATAGCCTTCAAGAAATCGAAAGACACCTATCGTTTCGAGATTATCTTCGTCAAAGTCCAGAAATATGTAAGGAATACGGAGAATTAAAAAGTCGATTAGCTGATCAATATCCAACGGGCATCGATGGCTATAGTGACGGTAAAAATGATTTTGTCAAAAAAATAGAAAAAGAAGCTCTCAAATGGCATTGGACTGTTCGCTAAGTTCAGATCATTCCGCCAAGCTTCAACTAGCCAGACTACAATCGGTTCAGGGCGAGCTTGCATATTATCGACAAAAGGATGATATCAAATGATGTAGGTGATGGAGCTATAATAGGTGCCGAATCGGTAGTTGTAAAGGATGTGGAGCCATATACTATCGTTGGCGGAAATCCAGCTAAGGAAATACGAAAACGTTATTCACCGGAGATCATTGAAGAGCTGTTGGAAATCAGCTGGTGGGACTGGGATATCGAAATTATTAATCAAAATATCGAGGTGATCGTCGGCGGGGATATTGAGTTGCTAAGAAAGCCTTGATGTAGTTGGGGAGATATAGTAAAGAGGGGCAATAACCCCCTCTTTTTTCCGGGTACTGATGGTTATTGAAGGAAAGTCCATTTGGATTGGCTTGCGATTATTTTTAGTATCAATGATTAATCTTTTATGGCGAACCATACCGTCCACGAATCCTTCTCAATGAGTGGAACTTGATTACCATTGAGCTTTTCTCTTATGAATGATATCAATTCTTGAAGTTCTAGATCTGTCAACTCATGAAGAATGGAACGCCCAGTTCTTAGCGACAAGTCTTTATTTAATTCTTCAAAGTCATGATAAACACGTCTTGTTTCCCAAAGTGAAACCGTTTTAGCTAGCCGAAATCCACTTGATTCCAACGCTTGCTCCACTAGTTCTGAATCAAACCTACGGGAAATCTCCTTATGAATTAACTGGGGAAACTTTTCAAAAAAATATCCTCGAATATGATTTTTATCCCCGGGCAGTAAACAATCATTGCGAGTTCTGTCTTGAACGATGAAAGTACCACCACTTTTAAGGATGCGATAAGCTTCCTTGAAACAAGCATTTAAGTCATTCAGATGATGTATGAGTGCTCTTTCTAATATAATATCAATGTCATTTGTGTGCAGGCTTGATTCGTAAGCGTGACCTTGTAGAAACGTGACGTTTTGGATACTCTTACAGTTATTAGCCGCTCCTTTTAACATCTCATCCGAGAAATCCACGCCAATTACATGAGATGCCCCCATCTCAATCAGGGTCTTTGTGTAAATGCCCCCTCCACAGCCAATATCTGCAATGCGTTTATTCGTTACGTCTACCGTATCTTTTATTAAAGATTTCCAGGATTCATCAGCGTTTCTTGCTGCATAAGTCAGTCTGTTTTGTTCATTATGAAAGTTTATTGGCACTTGAAAGTCTCCTCCTATCTAACGATTTCACCTGATGAAACTATGTTTCGCATTTTTTATTATACCATATAATTCTAACACACTCTTTTCCATCCACAATTCTACGAAAGAGGGACTGCCAAATGAGTCAAGACTGTCTAATGACACAAATGTATTACAATAAATATTACTTTGCGAAAAAATTTAATTTTACGGAGGGGCAATATTATGGAAATTTCAAAGGGAGTAGAAATGCTTCATCTAGATTTTCATGGGAATATTATTCACCCAATTCTTTTGTGGGATCGAGAAATGGCTGTTTTAATAGACACAGGATTCCCAGGGCAAATTGAAGATTTACGCGTGGCCATGGAAAAGGTAGAAGTGTCGTTCGACAAACTAAAAGTTGTGATTTTGACGCATCAGGATGTGGATCATATTGGCAGTCTCCCTGAAATTTTGCAGGAGTGTGGTAATAATATTAAAGTTTATGCACACGAACTGGATAAGCCGTATATTCAGGGGGAGATACCGCTTTTAAAAGACGGGCACCTTGAGAATCCACCGAAGGGCAGAGTGGACGAAGCCTTGATTGACGGTCAGGAACTGCCGTTTTGCGGCAGGATTCGCGTCATTCATACTCCTGGGCATACTCCCGGTCATATCAGCCTTTATTTAAGGCAAAGTAAGACTCTCATTGCCGGGGATTCGATGTACAGTGTAAACGGGAATCTTATGGGAATTCATGTCCCGACCACACCGGATATGAGTGCAGCTCGTCTCTCTTTAAAAAAGTATTTAGACCTCGACATTGCATCCGTGGTTTGTTATCACGGGGGATTAAGTAATGTAAATGTTAATGATCAGATATTAGGACTTAGCCAAGGATTATAAAGTTAAAGAAGTTTCAGCAGATTTTTTGATGAAATGATGTTGTTACGCTAACGGAAACAATAGTTTATTCAAGATACGATGGCAGCCGGCCAGAAGCACCGGCTGTTTTTTAATTGAACTAACGGGCAGAACAATTGATATCACAGACTATAACTAGTTTAAGTAAAAATTGTCTGTATTGGAGCCTTATAATATAAACAACATAATGATGGATTTTAAATCGTTGTTCTTTAACCATAAGGAGGATTGGTTATGCCAAAAGACCAATCTACGGATCTCATGAGAAGTATGATTGCGAAGCTTTACGCTACGATAACCGGTAGTGATGAGATCTTCCTCACTTAATGACTTCAGCGGAATATATCCAACAACCATTTTCTTCCCCGTTAACCGAAATAGTTTGTCCTTCGTAACTGGAAAGGTCATTTTCAGCACTTTCTGGAGATTGAGCGGTTTGCACGGATATTCTTGTTAAAGGTAAGCACATACAGAGATATTTTTTTACAATATTAGGGATCATATTCATTCCATCCCATGATATAGATCCAAAGAATTACATAGGTCTTTAAAAGTCATTGTAGCGAATAAACAAGTATGTGATTGGAAAATTTAAATTTTGAAGCGCAATTAATCGGTATATGAGGCAGCCCTTATTTGATACTAATACAACAGTTCTAATCATATTCTTTTAAAAGAAAATAATAAGAAGGAGTGTACAGTTATTTGATAAAGGTTAAGGTCAGTTTACGGCCCCTTGTAAGCAAGATAAATATGCCCACTGTTTTGAAAACAACTATACTTCCGGGCGACTCAATTGAAAGATTATTTATTGCAACTCAGGTAGGAGAGATCTTTTACATAGGGGAGGAGGTTATAAGGACTTTTTTAGATATTCGCCCACGAATTATAAAACTAGGTGTCTCTAGTGGTGGATATGATGAACGGGGATTGCTGGGGCTAGCATTTCATCCCGAATTTTATTATAACGGTCTGTTTTATCTCCATTATTCAGTAGCTGGAACCCAAGGTTCAGGCGCTCTTCCAGGTGCTTTTGAATCTTTTAAGCCTAACCCGTGTGATGCTAAAACCTTAAACCTAAAGTGGATAAATAGAGAAATTCAATATGATCATATTGATACAGTCGAAGAATGGATTCTACAATCGAATGGTCAACCTCAAAAACGGCGGACATTACTTAATATAAGAAGACCATTTTTAAATCATAATGGTGTTAATAGTTTAAACTTCTCACCTGAAACAGGAAAACTTGTTTTGACAACAGGAGATGGCGGATCAGGCTATGATCCATTTAATTTAAGCCAAGATGATATGGAAATCGCAGGTAAAATAATTGAAATTGATGTCGCTAAGAGTACATTTATCGATAATCCGCCCGTAGTCACACGTTTTAATGAGCTGCCCGTACCTATTCAGGAAACGCTTACGGTAATTGCAAAAGGAGTTCGCAATATGACAGGCATTTCATTTCAAAGGGGTTATAATCAGTATATCAAATATGTGGGAAATGTCGGTCAGGATCTGGTAGAGTCGATTTTTTCATTCGTTCATTATAAACCAATACCTGTTACCCGACTTGTTCAAGCTTCTTTAATGAAATCTGAACCTGACCAAGAAGGATTTATTAACTTTGGCTGGCGAGGATGGGAAGGTGCTTTTCCTACTTCAATAATAAAAGGCTGCTCTGCAAATCCGGCTTTGGAAGAGAAAACAATTGCATATTACGATGAAGCAGTAAAAACTTCAGTAAGGCGTCTTCAGCCTTTAACGAGTTATTATCATAAAGATGACAGACCCGATAAGTTTGAAGGAACTGCACTTACAGGAGTCCAGCCATATATGGGGAATGGAATCCCCAATTTAACGGGAAATATTGTGTTTACCGATCTAGCTCAGGCTAAAGAATCTCAACTTCCGGTTAGAGGGGTTTTAGCTTATACCAGGGTTGGAACGGACTGTAAACTAAATGATTTTAGTGTTATTGAAACCGATTATAATTTTGGGTCTCAATCAGCTTATTATGTTAGTTTGGGAACGAATCTGAATCAAACCAGACTATATTTAGGGGTTTATGGCTCTATGAAAGTAACTGACTTTAACCAAGGTACTGTTTTTGAAATTGTTCCATAATTTATAACTATAAAATTCGACTTAATAATCGGCATTCGGCACATGCCATGCCTATCCATAGACAGCCTTCCTATCTAAACTCCCTTAAAAAATTGCAAGTCATCTATAACCATTGTAAAATGGTCGGGACATGCATTTATTGGTATGCAAACAAAAAATGCATATCTATAAAGAAAGGGAGAGAATTTATGTTGGAATGGAGCAATATATGGCGGGGCTTGATGATCGGGACAGCGGATCTGATTCCTGGTGTTAGTGGGGGTACCATTGCAGTAATCTTAGGATTCTATGATCGCTTAATTCAATCAATTAGCGGTTTTTTCAGCAAGGAATGGAAGAAGCATCTCGGGTTTCTTATTCCGCTTGGCATCGGTGTTGTATCGGCCCTACTCATTCTAAGTCGGGTGATGAAATGGCTGCTGGCTAATCATGAACAGCCGACATATTTCTTTTTTATCGGACTTATCTTAGGGATTATTCCTTATCTCTATAAAAGTGCAGATGTTAAGCAGAACTTTAAAGCGATTCACTACATATTGTTTATTATCGCAGCAATTGCTATTGCGTTAACAGGCTTACTAGTACCAGTTGATGCACACAGCGATGTAAACATTGAACTTACTTTTATGTATGGGGTAGGCCTATTCGGAGCAGGGACGCTTGCCAGCATGGCAATGCTCCTTCCGGGGATTAGCGGTTCCTTTGTACTCCTACTAATCGGTGTGTACCCAATAGCAATAGAAGCGCTATCAACATTCAATCTGCCACTCATCGCAATTATCGGAAGCGGCGTTATATTCGGATTCATTCTTAGCAGCAAGCTCATTAAACATTTTCTAGCCACTCATCCTAGTATCATGTACGCTATTATTATTGGTACGGTTATAGGTTCCTTATATGTCATCTTTCCTGGAATGCCAACCGGGATCGCTACACTTGTAATCAGCTTGTTTGCCATGGTGTTTGGTTTATTCTGCTCTCTTAAGTTAGGAAACAAATAATAGCAGAAAGTGTCCTTTGCCACGTTACACTTCGTGACAAGGGGCACTTTCTTTAATGCACTGGGTATGCGGTAGAATTGGCTGCTCGCGGGTTGCCGAAACTATTTTGAAATCGTTAAAAAAGCGAAAAAGCCATTCTAAGATGGAGAGGGAATTAAGATGAGAGAATATCAGCTAATCAGTGACTATAGGAAAGTGGAAGCATTAAGAAAGAGCTTTTATGATCTTGCAAAGCAAACATTTGGGCTGGATTTCAAGGAATGGTATGATAGAGGGTTCTGGAACGATAGTTATATATGTTATTCATTCGTGGACGGCGAACATATCATTGCAAATGCTTCAATTAATAAGATGGTGCTGACGTCAAATGGAAAGGAATATACAGCTATCCAAATAGGCACGGTAATGACTCATCCCGATTATCGGAATCAAGGGCTGGCAGCTAAGCTGATGAACCATATCATTGAAAAATATGAGAAGGAATATGATTTTATTTATTTGTTTGCAAATAAAACAGTGTTGGATTTTTATCCGAAGTTTGGTTTTCAAAAGGTTCAGGAGAACAGCTACAGTCTGGCAGTATCTGATTTGAAAGAGCAAGTGGCACCGAAATCAGCTCTACGTAAGCTAGATGTCGATAATCAGACGGACTTTGAGCTAATGAAGGAGTTTGCAGCTGAAAGAATTCCCGTATCGTCAACTCTTGGTGTAAAGGATAGTAAGGATTTGTTAATGTTTTACTTTATTCTTGTTTTTCGAGACAGCATTTACTATGAACCAAATGAGGATGTAATACTTTTATTTGAACAAGAAGATCATGTACTGCATGTTTTTGATGTCATAAGCAAAAAGAAAATCCATATTGAAAAAGTGGTTAGTCATATGATTTCCGAAAAGACGGAGCTCATTCATTTTCATTTTGTGCCTGACATTGACAATGAGAACATCCAGTCAACTTTGGTTACAGAGACGGATGAAACGTTGTTTGTTCGTCCATTATTTGTGGTTAAAGGAAAATCTATTAAATTCCCGCTTACCTCACAAGCGTAGTTATTGGGCTGGGCGGATCCTCATCTGATACCCAGGAGATAACGGATCTACTATTCCTAATCCCAAGCAGGCTTGCTCAGCAGACGGTTAGCCGACTGACCGAATCCAGCCTTCATTCGCTGTCCCTCTTCATGTGATTTAGCATGTATACTTGTTCAAAAGGAACTCCGTACGGCGTCTTTGCCTCTTGAAAACCGACCTCTTTCAAAATACGGACTACTCCTTCATTGGATTCGGGCAAAAGATAGGTGCTCCGCGTATAAGGATAAGTTGCCGGAGGAAAGACATGATCCAGAATAGTCCGGATAACATGATGTTTGTCCTGTTCGTTGACATCGACATGGCACTGGTATAATACAACGGAATGCAGTCTGCCTTCGTTATCAAGCCTTTTTTGAAGCAAGGCATATCCGATGACATCGTTAGATGTATTGCTGACTAGAATCGATTCTCCAGAACGATTAAATTCCCAACGAACTTGCCAAGGAGCACGATAATTATAGAAGGGGAGTTTGCTTACATCTTGAGGAATGCCGTGTTTTATCGTGTATTGTCCGGTGTTTTCTTCCGCCATAAAAGCTGTAAGATCTAAAGCATCCCGTTTTTCTAAAAATAATAAATGATCGACGGTTTGGTACCCATATTCGCTATAGAGTTGGATTGCGCGTTTATTTACACGGAAAGCTTCCAGGCTTGCCATGTCAACCCCTTCCTTTTTATACAAATCCAATGTGGCCGACATTAGTTCTTTCCCCACTCCAGAACAGCGATGCGATACCGCTACGCTTGTACCCCCGTTCCAAGCCCACTTCTGTCCTTGAAACTCTTTGATTCCATTGAGAATTAGACCGACTGGTTCTCCCTCCGCATATGCGACAAAAGAAAACTCCGGTGCAAGCTCGAAATGGCCTAATCGGAACGTAAAGGGGTTGACTGACATTTGAGCATTGGAATAATAATCTGCAAAACCTTTGTTCCATGCTTCACTAGCGTCTTTGAGCGGGCATTCGCTTAACAGTCTGATCTCAATCATTGGAGCACCTCTTCATTATTCAAAATCATTTCTATATTTGATTGCCAACTATGAAATCTCATGGACTTTTTAAATTTACAGTTGTAATAGTTAATCGCCAAGTTGGGAAAGGCGGGAAAACGATGGAAATCATGCCTAAGATTTCTGAATCCGAATGGGAAATCATGAAGGTCATTTGGCGGGAAAACCCAATGACAGCCGAGCAAATTGTGCAGCATTTGCCAGAGGACATAGACTGGAGCGATCAGACGGTCAGAACCTTTATTAACCGGCTAATGAAGAAAAAAGCGCTAGGCTACCAGAAATCGGGCAGGAGTTATTTGTATTATCCGTTAATTTCGGAAAAAGAGTGCGTGCGCTCGGAAAGCCGTTCTTTTTTAAACCGAGTCTTTAACGGCGCAGCCGGATTGATGATGACCAATTTCTTGGAGGAGACCCAACTGTCGGATCAGGAGATTGAACGGCTGCAGCAAATTTTGCTGGAGAAGCAGGGAAAAGAAGCAAGGGATTCAAAAGACTAATCACAGCCTTAAAAGTACGTGTTCGAATAAGTCAGACTTTCAGCACCGAGGCTTATGCTTCCGATGTGCGTTTTTTCAAAACGCTTGAGTTGGATGAAGCTAAACGTCTCTTCAATTGGTTTGTTGCCCTCGACGCTGATGGCAAACGCAGCTGCAGTCGTGGTGCTGGCAGTTCAGCATCTGTTCCGCAGACGTATCCATGCGCGTGTAAGGCATGCACTATGGCTAATTGTACAACGAATGAAGCAGAAAAGAATACTGTTTTGCAGCCTCTATTGACCATGAAAGATACGGAACCCGAACTTTTGTATACAGAAAGCTTGAAGCCTATTATGAGTCTTTTGGATTTAGGAAGTTTTCTGTTGGAATGACAAGGAATATAATTCGATAGTGACCTATTTCAAGACAGAGTTGAGGTTTAAAGGAAATCCAAATTATCGTGAATGGGTGATAATATGTTGATAGAACACAATAATCTTGAAGAATATCGAGACCCGATTAATTATGATCTTGAATTTGGCGGCGAGATTAATAAATATAATTTCTATCTTGAACTTGCCAAATCGAACCCAGGGGAAGTTTTAGAACTTGCATGTGGTACAGGGTTAACAACAATACCTTTATCAAAATCCGGAATTACTATTACGGGTGTTGATATTTCTTCAGCGATGCTTGAATATGCGCGGGTTAAAGCTCAAGGTTTGCCTGTTACTTTTTCTGAAGGTGATGCTCGAACGTTTGAATCAGAAAAGCGGTTTTCCATGATTTATTTAACAGGAAATGCTTTTCAGGCATTTTTGAGTGATAAAGATCAAATAGCCTTACTTAGAACTGTGTACAAGCATTTAAAACCAAATGGGATTTTTGCATTCGAAACACGTAACCCCAAGGGAACTGATTTATCAAGTCAAGAGGAAACAATTTGGGGAGAATTTATCGATAAGGATGGAATTAACGTTAAGGTATCTGGAATGCAATCTTATGATGCAAGAAATCATATCATGCACTGGGTCACCTTCCGTGATTGGGGATATAAGAAAACTACTTCTCGAATTGCATGTCGTTTTACTGATAATGATACTCTGAAGTCTTTGTTAACTAGCCATGGTTTTAGTATTGAAAACCAATATTCAGACTGGGATAAAACTCTGTTCTCTCCTTTATCCTCTTCCATTATTAGCGTTTGTAGAAAATGCGTGTTGTGATATGTTCTTCCTACTTAGCGGCGGTATCGATCTTCATTTCTGATGATTTCCTGCATAGTAAGCTCCTTTCGGCGGTTAGGTTGGAACTTCGAGCCAAATTGGTCCGAAGTGGCACAAGGGCTTGTCCTATGAAAAAACGCCCGACTAGACATAATCCAAGCAGGCGTTTTGGAAACAGCAGAAACGGTATGCTTTTACATAGTTTTCTGCTGGCTAAATCGGGCCGCCATTTTTCTTAAGTTCATTTACTTAATTGGAAAATAAATATCAATTTCAGAGCTTTCATTATTTGCACCTGTAAACCGTTCTGTATAACATTCAAAATCATCACGATTAGCAAGTTCAAATCCACTTTTGGGAAACCAAATGCCCCAAATATAGTGATATGTCTGTTTTAAGGTATCAACTGTTCCTCTATGAATAAATTTTGCATATTTTCCGCCGCATAATTTTTTTCTTTGCATACCGCCACAAATAGGATAGTTTTCTGAAATCTCAATTCCCACAAATGCCGTAGTTTCGCTGTCCGTGTTAAATATATCAGAGGAACAGGTTTCTCCGGCTTCAAAAATCCCGTATCGTTTGTTGGAAAGAAGAGCGTGGGGAATTTGATTGTTAAACCGTTGCCACATGGTTACGCTTTCCCCTCCGGTAATAGTTGTTTTGAAGCGAAAACCCATGATATAGGTCGCGGGTATCATCATAATTTCCGGGTCTAAACCAGCATATGTGATAATAGTTTTATCAGGCTTCTGCGCCGATTGCCTGTTTCCAATCAAAACATCTATTCCGTTTTTTCTGTATTCGGTTGGGGTCAGGGAATATCTACCTTTAAAAGCCCTCGTAAAACTTTCCGCTGTTTCGAAATAAAGAGAAATCCCAATCTCTAATACCTTTTTTTCGCTATGCACCAAATCCCAAGCCGCTTGCGTCAAACGTCTGCTTCTGATATAACTCCCTATGGTTTCACCCATGACAGCCTGAAAGTAACGGTGAAAATGATAATAGGAGTAGGAAACCGCCTTAGCAACATCACATGCAGCAATCGGTTCATATAAATTATTTTCAATAAATACAATGGCTTTACCTATAATTTGTTCGTCGTTCAAAGGCGGCGTCCTTCCTCCTCAATGAATTATTTATAATTATATCATTTTATAAAAGTCTGGATTTGCTTTTTCTTGTGGCAATATCACTTCAATTTCTTTCTCATCTAATACTCCGACAGAAAAAGTCTGCCATTCATTGGCTTGGGGAGAGCCGAATGTCATTTCTATGGTTTTGTCAGTTACATCAAATACCATAGAACGTAAGGCACCGAAAAACTCTTTGTAATAGTGACAGCAAAGCCCATCAGGATATGACGTTGATAGCAGGGTCTTTATGTCATTTTTTGAAACTAGTCTGTTTTCGTTGAACAGTTTAACAATTCTGTCATTGCGGATTACAGAATTTTCAATTAGCATTCTCTCATAAGGCTTTATATCTTCCAACAGCACATGGTTTGTTGAACTCAGGTATACTTCATCAGTGTTCCCATCCAATATTTTATATGCCTTATGACCATCAACACATTGAAACAATGCTATTTTGTTGTAACTGTCAGCTAACATTAAATTAACATTAAAACCAATCGGTGCGGCCATTGTCCACTCTATGGCTTCTTCTACATATTTGCAATTTTCAAGTATGCTGCGAACAACAATCCAAAAACTAAACCCTGTCACCCCAGCTTTTTGACCACCCCCAAAATTACCAACAGGTATACCGTTACTGGCCTGACAAACTGCAAGTCCGTGTTCATTCATTCCGTCACATCTGCCGAATAAATTTAAGGTGGAACCCATATGCCGATACTTGCCCTTGATGTCAGTAAAAGCAAAACACATTTCTTCCATTTCATCATTGAAATCATAGCTTCTTGCCATAACCGTATGACCATTCTCGATCTTTTGTGGTAATGCCGCCATCAGGCTACATCCCCGTTCCAAATAGGTTGCCGCATAAAAAAGCACCTGTTCTGTGGAAGCTCCAATTGTATCTGAAAACCCTTTGATTTCCTCGTTAATACCTGGACAATAACAATCTAGTAAATTAAAAATTTTAGTAAACTTATCATGTGGATAAGCATTTGGAGGCAGTAATACCCTCTGCAATAAATCAGGCGTGGATAAAACCCATTTTCCTATTTGCGTTCCTACTTCATAACTTGTACCAACAAAGTTTTTTAGATTTACTTTTGTTTTTTCCATATATATCACCATTCCTTTCTCATATTATTAAGTTAAGATAAAAACTTAACTTGATATTTATTGCTGTTTACGAAGAACAATATGGTAAATAAAATTTGTATACATTACCTATCCGTTGACCGTTTAGCTCATATTTTCTTGATTTTTCCGTTGCCTCTCTACGCACTCGGCGCATTCGAGCCAATTTGGCCCGAAGTGTAGGGAGTCATATTTTAATTTCCCTAAAAATGTTCATTACTCCGTCTGTTGGCTGTCTATCTCATTGTTTTAGTGTTGGGTAGTTGCTTCCCTATGTGCCTGCCGGTTTTCTCAGTGATATAATATGTACGACACAACGTATCTTGGAAAAGGGAGATTGGCGGAAGGTGAAACGACAGACGGAGATGGGAATACGCATTTTAAAAGCAGTAATCGTAATTTGTCTTATGATGATATCCGCTTTATTAGGCTCGAATAGCAGGCAAGCTCAAAATGTACTTACCCCGTATCTTTCGCAAGAGGAGAATGTATTCTCGGTGCTGATTTTGGCGGAGGAGAACGACTACATCAAGCAAACCTACGAGCTTAACGAGATCGTTGGAGAGCATCTGGCTTATCTGACTAAGGCTGGGGTGCTGAGCAAGGATTCCAAAGAAGGAAAGAAGGTTGGAAAAGAGCTGGGTATTCGCCGTTTTCCGGCCTATATTTTGCTGGATCATAAAAAAGCTATTTTAATTCAGGACGATGTTCAGAAATTCAAATCCGAATCTAGGGAACGGATGATACAGAGATAATTTAATATATGAACCGTAATAAGACACGATCAGCTTAGTCAAATGCTAAGTGATCGTGTTTTTTCCTAAAAAACCGTACTTTTTTCTAAAAAAACAACATTCAAATGATCTGCGGTGTATGAAAAAATAATATTGCATAGGGTTTCATACCTATAACTGTATGATTCATCACTTGGTTTATCAAAAACGATAATGAGAGAGTGGGATTATAACGATGCTGCAGGCAAACGACCAATTTTGGCTAGAAAATGTCATTGATAAAATTACCACAAAAATGGATTGGGTCAGCGAGAAGTCCAGGAACAAAATTCCGTATACGACGATTAACGGTACGCATGACGACCGAACTGTAGATAACCCTACAGGTACCGTGGCGGACGGAATCAGCTGGTGGACGAACGGCTTCTGGGGCGGCATGATGTGGCTGATGTACCATGAAACCGGACAAGAGAAATACAAAGAGATTGCGAACATCTCGGAGGAGAAGCTGGACGAAGGCTTTCGCGAATATTACGGGCTGCATCACGATGTAGGCTTCATGTGGCTGCCCACAAGCGTCGCCAACTATAAAGTAACGAAGAACCCGGAATCCAGAAAAAGAGCTATGCATGCCGCCAACCTGCTTGCAGGACGCTTTAACCTGGCGGGCGGCTTCATTCGCGCTTGGAATGATCTGCCGGAGGGAGATACCCGGGGCTGGGCGATCATCGACTGCATGTTCAACATCCCGCTCCTGTATTGGGCTACAGAGGAAACCGGCGATCCGCGGTTCCAGCAAATTGCTATGAAGCATGCAGACACCTCGATGGAGGCGTTTGTCAGACCCGATGGCTCCGTCAACCATATCGTTGAGTTCGACCCGTTCCAGGGAGGCGTAGTCAAAACCTACGGCGGACAGGGCTACGAGGAAGGCTCCTCCTGGACAAGAGGGCAGACGTGGGCCCTATACGGCTTCATGATGAGCTATATCCATACTGGAAAAGAAGAATACTTGAATACCGCGAAGCGGATCGCGCATTACTTCATTTCTAATATTCCTGACAACGGAATCATTCCCATTGATTTCAGACAGCCGAAGGAGCCAGCGTACGAGGATTCTACAGCGGCAGCCATCGCAGCCTGCGGTCTGATCGAAATCGCCAAGGCGGTCGGGCAGCATGAGAAGGATCTATACCTGAATGCCGCATTAAAGCTGCTGAAAACGCTGGATGAATCCCGTAGCGACTGGACGAAAGATTCCGATTGTATCTTGATCAACGGCTCTGCGGCCTACCACAACCCAGATCGCCATACAGCGATCATTTACGGCGACTATTACTTCATGGAGGCTATGTTCAAGCTGAAGGGCAACGATTTATATTTGTGGTAATTATGTTGTTTTATTGGTGAGGCTGTTCTTAAGGAACGGCCTTTTTTTTATAATTTGGAAAAGAACTTTATATTTTGTTTTATACTTTATACGAATATTGCATATTTTAGACAGCCCTCTTCTTTGTTGCTGTAGTATATGAATTGAGCCAGCTTAATTTATCAAGACTTGTCTAAGAAGGGATGGAACGTCAGTCGAAAGCATGATAGAAAAAATATACAACGGATCACTTCAGCCGGACGAGTACATAAATCCACAAGATCCCGAATACCGCAAGCTTACTAAGGAAACTTCTGATCTAATGGAAGAGTGTCAAAAAAGATTTTCGGAGAGTCACTTTAGTTTTATTGAAGAGATCATCGATTTGTATGGGAAGACTTACTCCATGCACTCCACCGCGTCATTTATCCATGGCTTTAAAATCGGTGCTTTAATGATGATTGAGGTGCTGAGTGGAAAGGAACAAACATAGGGGAAGCCTAGTATCCCAAGGCCATTAGTCACTCTAAAATGCTACTTTCTACTTATTCACGAGTGCATTGCTAGTACCTCCGAATCATGATAAATTTTCCCAAAACTGATATTCTTTTTGTATAATTTGGTGAGAATTGTATTGCGTGAAGCAGGTGAGGGAGATAAGTAGTAAGCAAAGTGTTAATACGGACAGGCTGCTCCAGTTGTCTAAAGATATGAAGCGCCTTGACCAGATCATTGAAGAGCGAATAGTGAGATTGCAGGCGGATATTCAAAATGTAGCTCATTCGACTAGAATAAGATACCCAGAATCGATGGATGTACGATCCTCAGCTAATCGTGCGGAAGAAATGCTGTATAACATACGTAGGCAAGCCCAGAATATTCATGACCAATTACATAACAAAAGTAATCTGTTGAAATCGATAGCTGGACAATATGCTGAAGATGAGGCCAAAATCAAGGCTTTAGTAAAACAGAGTCCGATGAAATTCTCAATTCAGCCCGGATTCCGAAAAGAAATGGCAGCAAAGTATCCAACCCGCTTTACGGTTGATGTCATGAAACAGTTCAGTCTGCTTGACCTGATCAAATATGCCATTCAACAGACAAAGCAAATCACGTTAGAAGCCAGACTAAGTAAGTTTCGGGAAGATAAGAAAATCAATGCCTATTTTGAAATGCTGCACGATGGGAACGATGAGGAGCGTTTATTTGCCGAACAGCAGCTCACGATAATTAAGAATGCCTTCGACCAAATCGCTCAACATCAAACGGAATATTCGATTTATAGCAAGTTTGGCAACCAGAAGTATATGGACGAAGCTCATCAATTGGCGGAGCAAGCACGGGCACAGTTAAAAGAGCTTGGTGTATCAGAGAAATGGTATGCGGCCGATGTTAATTTAAAAGCTCATTATATAGGCTCACCTCTGAGTGCGCTTAGGTATGATCCATACAAAACAGATGGTTCGGTCATGCCTACCCTGAGTGAACAGCGACTGGCCATTGCATTAGGTATGATTGACTTGAAATATCAGAACTGGGCAAGGGAACGCTATGATTTAATTGAGGCCGGAGCGATCGCAGCTGATGTAAAGCGGAGAGGAATTCCACTTAAGGTGGAGGAATATAATCAGACCATCTCGAAACAGAATATTGAGTATGTACAGCAATATCTAGCAGAAATAAATCTATATCGTGGCGAAATAACGGGAAAATATAGCCCTGAGCTGCTAAATGCTGTTGAAAGATTCCAAGAAAATTTTAACTCTAGTGAATTATCTACGGAGCTCCAGTATGAGTTCGTGGTCAATGGTAAAATAGATCATAGAGTATTAAACCTGATTTATATGAAAAAAGGTCTCGTCGAAAAAGCGCCTCACAAACTTGATATGTGTCTAATACCGGGGAGCTTAGAGGATACAAGAAGTATATTCGAAAAAACGAAAGATTACTTTAATAAATCAATAAACAGCTTCAAAGAAATTGGCTCCGATATTATGGTTGCCGCAGATGAGCGGTGGAATAAGGCGCTGGATTCACCGGGCGATTTTCTGAATTATATTAGCTTCGGCATTCCCAAAGGAATTTACGATGGCTATGCTTATCGAGCTGAGAACAGGAATGAATCTGCTTATACTTATATTGATTGGTTATCCTCCGGAGTATTGTCCGGGGTGTATGAACCCTTGGTAGGCGCCTTTAACCCGGACGATCCATATTCCAAAGAGCATTGGCTAGATAGTGCAGGGCTGGCCGCTATGTTTGTAGGTTTGGGGGCTGCAAGAATGCAGCTTAAATCCAACTCGAAAGGCAACGGTGGGTCATATAAAAGTAATACTACCCCAGAAGTTAATAAGAAAGAGCAAGTAGAGATTGATGGGACGGAAAAAGTAGTAAGTGAAGCAGATAGGGCTAAATTAAGTAAGTGGACTTATAAACCGGATGATGATTTGTATTTAAAATATAAGGATGTATATGATAACCCTAAATACTATAATCAGGAAACAGGTGAAATAAATTGGCCTATAAATGATGGGTTCTTAAATACACCAATAAAAGAAACTTTACAACCTGGAATTAAAATAGATAGATATGGTTATGATACAGGTACATTTGTTTCTCCAGAAGGTATTCCTTATGAAATGAGAGCTGTGGCACCAGGTACTGATTCTAGACCTTATAGCGTATTTGAAGTCGTTACCCCTCTTGAAGTTAAGGGAGGAGAAATAGCACCATGGTTTGATGCAGTTGGAGGCGGCATACAGTATGTATTGCCAGATACAGTAGAAAATTTATTAGAAGACGGCATAATAAGGAGGATTACACCGTAATGAAAATTAAAGAACTAGAGCAAAAATTAATAGAAATTAATGTACCCAAAGATGTTTATTCGATATTAAAAGGAGGCCATCCAAACGAACAGTATTGTATAAATAGAGATGGGGATAACTGGGAAGTTTATTATAGCGAAAGAGGAAACAAAACAGGATTAAAAGTATTTAATGATGAGGATACAGCTTGTGAATACTTTTATAAAAAAGTAGCAAAATACGCAAAAATAAATTAACTTATTTTAAAATGATATTGGTTATTAAAGATATAGTATTCGGCTCTGAATCCCCACAATATAAGTAGACACAGATATTATTGCTTTACGTTAGAAATGAATCTTTAAAGTAAAATCTAACCCATTTAATACTCGTATAAAAAGTTTACGTCCACCAATAATGCCTAAACTTAGGAGAATTGTTAATTGTGGTTGACGGTAAAACCACAAGGATATTTGGGGGATAGAAATGTATGGATTTTGAATTGTTTTTAGAATCTAATTTAAGTTGCAAATCATTGGCAGAAGTTATTGGAAAAATAATAATCTACATTTTGAACGAAAAGGTATCGGTTCACAACGATTGGAACTGAATACTTTTCATTAGCTAATGAAATTGAGGATATTTCTGACATAAATTTTGTTAGAAATCATTATGACTTAGATGTTAATGTTTGCATTAGGGGTCAGTTATTTGGTAACGCTTTTTATCAAGGACTGGAATCTTTGTTTAAAGTTATGGGGAATTTTATGAAACAATATGTGGTAACCTGTTATTTTTAGAAAATGGTTCAGATCAGCTACTTAGAAAAGAAAATGGTCAGTTAATTGTCAATAATGATTTGAATCAATACCAGATAAAATATTTAACCCTAAGTTTACTTAGCTTACTTGATCATTCTTACATCGAAGAAAAATTGCTAAACTAGAGTATTTCGTTTGTTGGGCTGTCTAACTCATGTAATAACCGTTTAAAGATTTCTCCATTCTGTTTGTACGGACATCGATGTTTGAATTGCTACCTAAACGCTTTTTCGTTATATTGACAGGTCAACATGGTCAAATATTAGCATGATTGACCTGTTTTGTTACGTCCACCTACCTTCCTTCGCACCACGCACCGCCAAATTATCGCTCAAGAAACGATGAAGCTAAGTAAATTCTTCTATTTCCTTTTAGAGTAGTAGCTATGTTCATTGAAAATCAATGACACAGAAGGAGTCGATTTTAAAGACCCAGGTGGTTTGGGTAATATTTCTCTTAAAGGAACTTTTTTGAATTCAAAACAACAACCGTTAAATCCAGCTCAACAACAAGCGGTAATTCAAAATTTAACAAAACCTATAAAAAACAACACTGCTGTTGATGTTCATATCATTGATACTTTAGGATGGAGTAAGGAGGTAGTAACAGGATTGAAGGAGGCCCTAAAGGATTCAAAAGTGAAGATAATTTTCCTTGAATAGTAGGAGGGAATCAACTTGGCTCAAAGTGCCATTCGTTATAAGGATAATACTAGATATATTCAGGATTCGCTTTTAGGTGAGGTTCTGCGTGAAATTTTTGAGGTAACTGATAATAAAATTACGGAAAACCCAATTAAATATGGATGGTTAATTGAAGCTATTCATGAATGGTGGGGGGATTTTGAGGACATGCCTCCTGGTTTAAAAGACATTGATTTAGATAAATGGTTAATTGATCATGGCAGGATATCAGATTTAGAAGAGATATTAAATATTGCCCAAGATAAAGTTGATATGAAGATTCATCTTGAAATTATAAAATTTATTGAAGTACTTAAGGTTAAATAATGATTCTTTAAAACAACAACACATCTCCATCCTGAACCCAATGAATCCACCTTTTAACTAACAAGTAGTTTGGTCGTGGCTCCCGAGAATGCCCATTGCACTTGGTATCATTGATTTATTCATAATTTATAAAACAAGGGCTCGTTTGAAAAAACACAGCTATTCCATATTGAAACTATACACTAGTGTCGGTATAATGAGATTACAAAAACGACAATGGTGTATAGTTTTATTTTTTCTTTTAATTTCCTTATGAAGGAGGTGATACTATGGCTCCAAAAGTTAGCGAAGAATATAAAAGAGAGAGAAAAAAAGAATTGATCAAAGCAGCCAAGAAAGTGTTTATCGAAAAAGGATACGTACACACATCTATGCAAGATATTATGGATGAAGCCGGAGTCTCCAGAGGGGCATTTTACAGTTACTTCGATAATATTGACCATGTTTTTATTGAAGTCTTAAAATATCATGACCAACAAGATGTTCAGCATATCGTACCCTCTGATGAAGGGCCTATCTGGCCCCATTTAAAACGCTGGATAGAAGCACAGCAGCTTCATATTGAGGCTATTGATCAATCGTTGGTGCACGCAAAGGCAGAATTCTTTTTATCGTCCAAATATGTGAAGAATAAAAATAATTTCCCTTACATTGCTGAACGATACAATCGTACTGCGGAAGCTATTGAAAAAGTATTGCTTGAAGGCGTTCAGCGAGGGGAATTTAGCCCCAAATTGCACCCTTCTTCTATTGCCAGGTATCTCATTTCATTTATAAATGGTTTAATGTTGGACACGTTTCAATTGGGACACGAGAAAACCAAAGTGAAAGAGCAATTAATCGTCTTTATTTCCTCTTTGGAAAATCTAATTAATCCAGCACACAATGCAAAATAAGGAGTGGTCGTTATGTTGTTCGAATCATCAAGAATCAGATTAAGAAAAATGACGCACGAAGATACAGAGCTGTATCACGCATGGAGAAATGATATGGATGTGATGCAATCCACCAATCCGTCTTTAGACGTTTATTCCCTGGAGGAAACGAAAGATTTTGTTGATCAGGTCATCCTAGGGGCGCATTCCGCTAAAAGCTACATTATGGTTGATAAAACTAATGAAACACCAATTGGCGTTGTATCCTTAATCCTTATTGATTATAAAAACAGAAATGCGGAGTGCATTATTGACATTGGAGAAAAGGAATATTGGGGAAAAGGCTACGGTTCAGAAGGACTGAAGCTGCTGCTGGACTATGCTTTTTACGAAATGAATCTGCACAGGGTATCTCTTAAGG
Organism: Paenibacillus lentus; assembly: GCF_042714055.1. Taxonomy (GTDB): domain Bacteria; phylum Bacillota; class Bacilli; order Paenibacillales; family Paenibacillaceae; genus Fontibacillus; species Fontibacillus lentus_A. The sequence goes on along the minus strand of NZ_JBHGVC010000001.1, from coordinate 666,761 downwards.
TATTTTCGTTTAATGACAGGGCCATTCATCTGTATAAAAAAATCGGCTTTGAACAGGAAGGAATGATCAGGGAATGCCTGTTTAGAAAAGGAAAATGGTATGACATCATTCAAATGGGTATTCTCCAGGATGAGTATTTTAACCAGTAAAATGAAAGGCTGTCTACGATAGCTGAGTCCCCCCTGTAATCGGCTTGTATAATAATACAAACCCTAAAATCATGGCTACAAAAGGCTTTAAATTAGACAGTATAGACGCTTTCCTAACTTAAGCCGAGTTCAATCCTTCTTTTGAATAATATCAAAAAAAGCGGCTGCTGATTATCAACAACCGCTTTTTTCCTTGTTTATTGAACTCTCTTGCGAAGCAGCACGAGCAGCCAAATAATGCCAGCAGCCAGAATCGTGTGGCCGAGTCCAGCGATATGAGGCAGGAAGCTGATGTCGGTGCCGTTGATTTGCAGCATGCCGCGAACCGCCATAGCGGCGATGGTAATGATCAGGCCTAGATTATATACGATATACCAGGCCCCGAATGATTTTGCTTCATGCACCTGGAATACTTTGGCCAGGATCAGGGCGACGGTGAAGAAGAGGAAGCCCAGCACCAAAATATGCGTATGGAGGGCAACGAGGACGGTTTGTCCGCTGAATTCGTTGAGTTTGGTGATCTCACGATAGGCTACCCCGGCGATCAGGCCGAGTACCGCGTAGAAAAAGGACGTATAATATAATTTTTTCACGATTTATTCTCTCCTTTAAAGAGTAGTTCTTTCTGATTTACGGTCAGTATAGCACGGCCAAATGAACGCAATATGAACACATTATGAAAGAATTTTAACAAAGTGAAACAATTCACGTTATAGTGGGAAACAACAAAAAGCAGCTGCCGACACGAGGTCAACAGCTGCTTAAAAATACATATAATAGCATAATTATGCATGGTGATTAAAGCCGTAATAGATTATGAATGGCTGCTATTTTCTCTTCCGTCAACGACGAGCTCCAGTTCTCCAGTCATGGAGTCGATCAGCATGCCGTGAACAGGGATGTTCGAAGGAAGAAGCGGATGTTTTTTTACGATCTCGACGGTATGGATTATACCTTCTTTTTCGTTACTGAAGCCGCGCAGCCATTTTCTTAGCCTAATCCCCGAGTTCTCCAGCGTGCTCAGCACATCATCTGAAATTCCGCGCTCCCTCATCTCGTTAATCATATGCTCCGAATTCAAGGAAGCCATGCCGCAGCCCGTATGTCCAACGATGAACACTTCCTCGGCTTGCAGCTCGTAAATGGCCAGCAGCAGACTCCGCATAACGGATCCGAAAGGCTGGGAGATGACGGCACCTGCATTTTTAATAATTTTGGCGTCGCCGTTGCGCAGGTTCATGGCTTTAGGCAGAAGCTCGACAAGTCTGGTATCCATGCAAGTTACGATGGCGATTTTCTTATCCGGGAATTTGTCCGTGATGTATGCCTCGTATTCTTTCTCGGTTACAAACTTCCTGTTGTGCTCCATAATCGTTTCGATTTGGCTCATAGTGTTACCTCCTTATTGCTTGTGACTTACTTCCAACTGCTCCTAACTTACTTCTTCCTTGCTTCCTGCCGATGATCGACAAGACGCATATTCCATTTATAAAGCTGCGATATGCCATCTAAACGGAATGTTTTGCTAGATTCATCTCCCTTAAGGAACAGCTTATCCTCAAAAAAACGGCTGGCCACATCAAGAGTCATTTTTATGGGAAAGCTCCTTTGCTCAGGTTGCGACAAAAAGTGATACACTCTCATCTGAATCTTCACAGAATACATGGCTTCAAAATTTGATTATACGTGGTGTAAAAAGTATCATCAAGAGGAAGGTATAAATTTCTGGATAGAGGTGGGAAATAATATGAATCAGACAACCGCTTCAACTTGGGAACAATTTCAAGATTTGCTGCGCAAAATTAAAAGCTATCATGAAGCTGTAGCACTGATGCATTGGGATCTTCGCACCGGCGCACCGAAGAAAGGGGCGCAGGGCCGTTCCGAAACGATCGGCGTGCTGATGACGGAAGCCTTCAGGCTTCAAACGTCGGAAGAGATGGGAAAATTGCTCACCTACTTAAACTCGCCGACCGTATTTGCCGAGCTTGATGAAGTGAAACAACGGATCATTACCGTAACCCAGGAGGAATACGATCGCAGCGTAAAGATTCCGCCTCATAAGTACCAGGAATATACGGAGCTTACTGCGCTGGCGGAGACCCTGTGGGAGGATTTCAAAGAACAGGGCGACTACGCCGGGTTCGAGCCTTACTTGGCGCAAATCGTGGAGAAGACAGGGGAGTTCATCGATTATTGGGGGCCGAAGGCAACGCGGTACGATACGCTGCTTCATTTATATGAACCGGATTTGACTGTAGAAAAGCTCGACGAAGTTTTCGGGCAGCTTCGCGATCGGCTCGTACCATTAGTGGAGGAGATCAGGAAGGCTTCCACGGAGCCGCAGGCCTCCTTTATGAATCAACTATTTGATAAAGCTCAGCAGGAGAAATTTGGATTGTTTATGCTGGAGCAGATTGGTTATGATTTCGAAGCCGGCCGCGTGGATGAAAGCGTTCATCCCTTCGAAATTACGTTAAACCAGGGCGATATCCGCATCACGACGCAATACTTACAGGACGACGTAACCTTTGCTCTGTTCAGTTCCTTGCATGAAGGAGGCCACGCCCTGTATGAACAGAATGTGAGCTCCGAGCTTGCTGGAACCCCGCTGGGCGAAGGGGCGTCGATGGGGATACATGAATCCCAGTCCCGCCTTTGGGAGAATTTCATCGGACGCAGCCATGAATTCTGGACGCGATATTACGGCGACTTGCAGCAGCATTTCCCGGAACAGTTCAAGAATGTTACCGTGGACGATTTTTATAAAGCGGTAAACCGCGTAGAAAATTCATTGATCCGCATTCAGGCCGACGAACTGACCTACAATCTGCATATCATTATTCGCTATGAGATTGAGAAGCAGCTGTTCAATGAAGGTCTATCGGTCAGCGAGCTGCCGAAGGTATGGAATGAGAAATACAAGACCTACCTCGGCCTGACACCGCCGAATGACAGCTTGGGCGTGCTGCAGGATGTGCACTGGTCCGGCGGCAGCTTCGGCTACTTCCCTTCCTATGCGCTCGGCAACATGTATGCGGCGCAAATCGTCAACACGATGCGCAAGCAATTGCCAAAGTTCGATGAACTGATTGCAGAAGGCAATTTCGCACCCATCAAAGAGTGGCTTACGGAGCAAATTTATAAATACGGCAAAAGCCAAAAGCCAGCCGAAATTATTAAACGGGTAACGGGCGAGGAGCTTAATCCGAATTATTTGGCCGATTATTTGGAGCAGAAGTATAAGGCGATCTACGGGCTGAAATAACGTTTTGATTTTCGAATTGAGGCTAGTTTAGCACAAGAAGAGACCGTCACTAACATCTATACAGATCGTTAGCGACGGTCTCTTTCTGCATGTCATAACCAAATGAAAGGCTGCCGCATATCCTTTACTAAAGCTTCTATATGAAAGAGGTGAGCGAAATGTGGAACAAACGTCATGCCGCAGCCTGGATCCTGCTATTCATTTTCTTCCCCGCACTTATTGGCGGGTGCGGAGGCGGCGGCCAGTCGCATAAGGTTAAAATTGGGGAAGTCACCCGTTCTGTCTTTTATGCACCGCAATATGTCGCTTTGGAAAAGGGTTTTTTTGAGGAAGAAGGATTGGACGTAGAGCTGCAAACGACAGCCGGAGGAGATAAGACGATGACCGCCCTGCTGTCAGGCGCGATCGATGTGGCTCTGGTCGGTGCCGAAACCTCAATCTATGTATACCAGCAAGGGGCGGAAGATCCGGTAATCAACTTTGCACAGCTCACGCAGACGGATGGGACGTTTCTCGTCGCCAGAGAGCCGCTTGATGATTTTGATTGGTCACAGCTTCGGGGGGCGGTATTCCTTGGACAACGCAAGGGCGGGATGCCGCAGATGGCTGGAGAGTTTACGCTGCGCAAGCACGGCATCGATCCGCAGAATGACCTGGAGCTGATTCAGAATATCGATTTTGCCAATATTGCTGCCGCATATGCTTCGGGTACGGGACAGTTTGTACAGCTCTTTGAGCCGCAGGCTTCGATCTTCGAACGGGAAGGCAAGGGACATGTCATTGCCTCCTTCGGCACGGAGAGCGGACGATTGCCTTACACGGTATTTATGACGAAGCAGAGCTATATGAGCAAAAACGATGAGATCGTTCAAAAGTTCACCGATGCGATTCATAAAGCTCAAAAGTGGGTGCAGGAGCATTCAGCGGCCGAAACGGCAAGTGTGATCTCTCCTTATTTCAAGGATACGGATATGGATATTCTCGAGAGCTCGGTGAAGCGTTATTTGGAGCAGGGATCATACGCGGAATCTCCAGAGATAACAGAGGAGTCCTGGAATAACCTGCTTGACGTGATGGAGGGGGCAGGAGAGCTGAAAGAGCGAGTAGCCGTAAATGAACTCGCGAACAACAAATATGCGCAATTTGCAATAGAGTCAAACCCATCGCCGTGAGGGAGGAAGGTGTAAACCACATGGTGCCTGTCATTCAGTTGAAGCATGTCGATCTTGCATATGTAACCGATCGTGAAGCGACGCTTGCCCTCCAGGACATGAATCTGTCCGTGGCAAGCGGGGAATTTATCAGCTTGGTCGGCCCGAGCGGCTGCGGCAAAACGACGCTGCTGTCGCTGATGGCCGGATTAATCGCCCCTTCCAGAGGGCTGGTATTGCTTCATGGCAAGCCCGTCAACGGATCTACACCGGAAGTAGGCTATATGCTGCAGCAGGATTATTTATTTCCTTGGCGGAGCATTGTGGATAATGTATTGCTGGGTTTGGAATTAACGAATCGGCTTAGCAAGCAAAGCAAGGATTTGGCTCAGGATCTTCTAAAGGGTATGGGGCTCGCCGGGACGGATCATCTGTATCCGCACCAATTGTCAGGCGGGATGAGGCAGCGGGTCGCACTGGCCAGAACGCTGGCCACGAACCCTGACCTGCTGCTGCTCGATGAGCCTTTCTCCGCGCTCGATTACCAGACGAAGCTCCAACTTGAGGATCTTGTGGTCGATACGTTGAAGCAGCGAAGAAAGACCGGAATTCTAGTGACGCATGACTTGTCGGAGGCGATCGCCGTCAGTGATCGAGTCATCGTCCTCGGCTCAAGACCCGGCAAGATTCGCAGTACGTTCGAGGTTCCGGAGAACATCCGCCGGGCGCAGCCTTTTTACGCGCGGGAGGAGCCAGAGTTCAATGCATTATTCCATGAAATTTGGAGAGAACTGGAAGCATCCGAGAGGAAGGGGCGAGACTGATGAAGGGGGAGGATCGGCCGGACAATAAAGGAAAAAAGAATCAACAGGCTTTAAATAGCGCAGATTCGCAAGCTTGGTTATCTCATAAATGGCGGCAGCACTTGCAGGCCAAACGGAAATTGAAGAGGAACGTCTTCGCCGTTCAGGTATTTCTGCTGCTATTTTCTATTGTTCTATGGGAAGTTGCAGGACGATTAAAATGGGTTGATGTGCTGATTTTCAGCTATCCTTCCAAAGTTGGCCAGCAAATTGTGAAAGACGTGATCAGCGGAGAGCTTTGGCCGCATCTTGCCATGACGGTTTCCGAGACCGTGGTCGGCTTTTTATTAGGCACGTTAATCGGTACCCTGCTTGCTGTCATCATCTGGTGGTCGCCTTTTCTATCCAAGGTTCTTGATCCCTATATGGTTGTCTTCAACAGCATGCCTAAGGTTGCGCTCGGCCCAATTTTCATCGTGCTGTTCGGCGCTGGGTTTACCGCGATTGTCATTACCACCTTATCCATTACCGTCATTGTTACGACACTCGTCGTCTATACTAGCTTCAATGAAGTGGATGCCAACTATACGAAGGTTATACGAACCTTTGGCGGAAGCCGCAAGGACGTGTTTCAAAAGGCGATATTGCCCGCTTCCTTCCCCACCATTGTTTCGACGCTCAAAGTCAACGTGGGCATGGCCTGGGTAGGCGTCATCGTTGGAGAATTTCTAGTCGCCAAAATAGGTCTGGGCTACTTGATCGTGTATGGCTTCCAAGTGTTTAATTTTACTTTAGTATTATCCAGCCTCGTCATTATTGCGCTTGTGGCCACGGCCATGTACCAGCTCGTCGTTTATATCGAACGCAAGCTGGTTCGCGGGCATTCATAACTTGCTATGCTGATTTCGCAACATCTAACAGATCACGAATAGATCAAAAATAGATCGCAAATTCCAATAGATTTCGAATCTTTCGAGCTTAAAACTCGCGATGTTCGAAGGAGGGGGATGCGATCTTTTATATTTAACCATCTGAATGATCATTGTGCAGCAGCTATTAAACGTAGTACGATGCTTTTTAAGGAATTTCATGATATTTTACAAAACAGATTAGGGATTAAAGGGTGGTTAAATGGGTTTTCGAGTCATAAAAACGGCGATAGCAACATTAATAGCCATTATCGTTGCGGATGCGTTTGGAATTGAAGGGGCATTATCTGCGGGGCTGCTAGCTATACTTGGAGTAGATGTAACGCGGAAGCGGAGCTTGCTTACGGTATCCTCACGCTTCTTCGCCTCGATTTTAGGTCTGCTGCTGGCCTTCGGGCTGTTTTACATACTTGGCTTCCACATTTGGGTGCTTGTCCTTTACATTTTGATCGCCTTCCCGCTAATGTCGCGTGCTCATTTCAAGGATGGAATCGTCACGAGCTCCGTCGTCGTATTTCGAGTCTTTGGCGGTGAGGAACTGAGCCTGCAGGTGCTGCTTACGCAAATCGAGCTGCTGCTGATCGGGCTGGGGGCCGCGGTGCTCGTGAATTTGATCTATATGCCCAAGGAAGAGAATAAATTAAGTGAAATTCGGCAAAAAATCGACGAGCTGTTCGCGGACATTTTTAGCCAAATTGCCCTGACCCTCCATCATCCGCAGCATGTGTGGGACGGGAAAGAATTGATTGAGGCTGGCGCCCTGATCAATGACGGGCTCTCTACCGCTAAGCGGGCGCTTGAAAATCAGCTTGTCTCGCCAAATGAATCATGGACCGTTTATTTCTATATGCGCAAGCAGCAGCTGGAGCGAGTAGAGTCCATGCTCGAGCTTATCGCCCAGGTATTTCAGCGGATGCCGCAGACCGACATTGCCGCCATGTTATTCGAACGCTTGAGCTTGGATGTGACAAAGGCGGAATACACCGGTAAAACGGAGGCGATGCTGGCGGAATGGGAACAGGAATTCAAAAAAATGGAGCTGCCCTCCACAAGAGAAGAATTCGAAATTCGTTCTGCCGTTCTCCAAATCTGTCGGGAGCTGGCGATGTATCTGGAAATCGCTAAAAAAGATAAAGTTCCCGCTTTTTCAAAGTCATAAACCGTTTTTCTTAATATTTTGCTTCGTCCAATCAACATTCGCCTATGTCCTGCATACAATTGTAGTGAATGATGTATGGAGGAGGTTCGAACATGTCATCGAAATATCAAAGTAGAGAGATTATTACGAAAGCGATCTGCGGCAAAGGTCGTAAGTTCTCTACCGTAACCCATACCGTGACTCCGCCACATAAGCCGACGAGCATACTGGGAGCGTGGATTATAAACCACCAGTATGAGGCGGTCTCAGCAGGCGACGGAATTGAAGTTATTGGTACTTACGATATCAACATTTGGTATTCCTTCAGTAAAAACTCTCAGACGGAAGTAGCGAAAGAGACGATTTCTTATGTAGAAAATGTGCCACTCAATTATTTGGACTCCAGACACCGCTCTTCAACGGTGGAAGTATCTGCGGAGGCAACGCAGGAGCCGAGCACCGTTGAAGCGAGCGTATCTGGGGATGGCCGTGTATCCATCCGCGTAGAGCGGGAATTCGCCGTCGAGTTCATCGCTGAAACGAAGATCAATGTCCTTGTTGTGCCTGGCGGCTATTACGAAGACAAGGAGTTCGATTTTGGCTCCGATCCGGGAGAATACGAAGACCTGGATCCGGATCTCCTCGACGACGATCTGTAGCCTTCGAGAGGATACGCGCTAGGTGAAGATAATCCAATATATGCGGCAGGGGCGGCGTCGTCGAGGGCGGCTGCCCTCTTTTTATAAAAAAATAAAATGAATGCCGATCACTTTCGTTGTACGAGGGGGACTAGGGGATGGAGCGATTCCGCCGGTTCGGAATACGGATTCAGGTCATACCTGGGGCATCTGCTCAAAAGCTGCTGGAGGCTCTCAATGTTTTGGCACGCGGCGGGAGGTACCGAATCTATGCCAGTAAGGGTGTAAGACACCCATCGGTGAGTACGCTGGCGGCTTCTAGGGAATGGATAGAAATTAGTTTGGATGTTATGGCTGTGGTTGCTGCTGATCCAGAACAGTTATTTACAATTAATAAAGATTTGGCCAAATTTCTCGAAAGGTCGACGCTCGATCGGCAAAATCGCCTAATGGTAAGTGGGCTAAAAGCTTCCCTATCTTCCGCTGGAAATCATCCGCATAAGCTTCAAAATCGTAAATTTATCCGCCGTTTCGTCGTCCAGGTCTTTCATTTACAAGCTACTTCTATCGCCCCGCTCGGTGCCTTAGCCTTAGATTTAAATCAGCCCGAGTTCGGAGAGGAGGAGGGGCACAGCTCGCTGCTGGATCGCCGGCTTGAAAAAATCGCCGTCCGAACGCTTTACGCCCTGAATCTGCAAATGGGAGAGGTGACGATCAACGCAGGAGAAGATGGCAGGTTCACAGTAGAGCATGTGTCCCCTATGCCGGATTTTCGCGGGGAGGAACGGGCGGAGCAAGCTGCCAAGGCCGTTCTCAATACAGTGCTGGAGCTCTATCAACAGAGTGGCGCAGAGAAAGAGCAGCAGACGCTGCTGGGCATGGATCCGGAATTTCTGCTCTTTAACCGGGCGACGGGCAAAGTGATTCCGGCTTCCCGTTATCTGGAGCTTGCCGGCGAAGCGGGATGTGATTCGCTAAGGTACCGGGGGGAGCGGCGGTTTCCGCTGGTTGAGCTGCGCCCGCAGCCGGGAGGAGAGCCGCGGGAGGTGCTCGTGCATTTGCTGCGTGCTTTTCGGCTTGCTTATCAATCGATCGACGATAAGGCGCTGCAGTGGCAGGCGGGAGGGATGCCCCAGCGCGGCTTCCCCCTAGGAGGCCATCTGCATTTCAGCGGGATTCCCTTGACCTTCGAGCTGCTGCAGGCACTGGATAATTACCTGGCCTTGCCGGTCGCTGTTTTGGAAGATCAACGCGGCTCCCAAAGGCGTCCCCGTTATGGTTTTTTAGGGGATTTCCGGCTGCAGCGACATGGAGGGTTCGAGTATCGCACCTTGCCCAGCTTCTTGGTTTCCCCCCTGGTAACCAAGGGAGTCGTTGCCATTGCTGCACTGATCGCAGGGCATGAGGAGCACTTAAAACGAAGACCGCTGCTGGATGACAGAATTTATACCGCTTTTTACAAAGGGGATCAGAATCAGCTGCGCGAGGTATTGCCTGAGCTGCACGCCGATCTGAGTTCACTAGCAGCTTATTCGAAATATGAGAGCTATATTGCTCCTTTCATGGAGGCAGCCTGTTCAGGGCGAACCTGGGATGAGACGACGGACATTCGCAAGCCGTGGAAATTGGAAAACCATTCGTAAGCTGAGGTGGCTTTTGATATAATAGAAGTCTATGAAATGGGCATGGAGGATGATCATGGCAACCTATACGCCGATGATTCAACAATATTTAAGCGTGAAAGCCCAGGCGCAGGATGCATTTCTTTTTTTCCGGCTGGGTGATTTTTATGAGATGTTTTTTGATGATGCGATACTTGCCTCGAAGGAGCTGGAAATTACGTTAACGGCTAGAGGGGGAGGGCCCGAGGAGAAAATTCCGATGTGCGGCGTTCCTTATCATTCTGCTGAGAATTACATACACCGGCTGATCGAGAAAGGCTATAAGGTGGCGATCTGCGAGCAGACGGAAGACCCTGCACAGGCGAAAGGCGTCGTGCGCCGCGAAATCGTCCGGGTCGTTACACCCGGTACAGTTATGGAAGGGAAAACCGTCGGCGACAAAGCGAACAACTACATTCTATGCATTACGGAGCGGCAGGGCATGATGGCGATCGCTTCCTGCGACTTGTCCACCGGGGAACTGTATGTAAGCTCCTCTCCTTCCAGCAAAGAATGGTTGAGAGACGAGGTTGGACTCTACGATCCCTCTGAAATGATCGGGGATGACGCGCTTTTGGAATGGATGCGCCAGTCCAGCAGTCCCGTAGGCAAACCGATCGTATATACACCGTGGGACAAGGCGAGGGACGAGCTCGGACGCAAGCAGTTTGGAGAGGCTGTCTGGGCCAGACTAGAACCGGAACGCCGCGACTGCGTGGCTCTGCTGGTCGGTTATTTGAGCGAGACGCAGAAGCGTTCACTCGGACAGCTAACGAAAATTTCGGCTTACGAGCCCGAGCATTATATGATCCTGGATCCATTTACGCGCCGCAATCTGGAGCTGGTGGAGACGGTTCGCGAACGCTCCAAGCGGGGCTCGCTGCTGTGGCTGCTGGATCGGACGGAGACGTCCATGGGCGCGAGAATGCTGAGGCGCTGGATCGATAAGCCGCTGCTGCATCGCAGTCAGATCGAGGAGCGGCTGGAGGCCGTCGATCATTTGCACGGGGCCTTTATGCTTCGGGAAGATTTGAAGGAAGCTCTGAAGCAAATTTATGACCTGGAGCGGCTTGTGGGGCGGATTGCCTTCGGCAATGCTAATGGGCGGGATCTCATCGCCCTGAAGCAGTCCTTGCGGCAAGTGCCAGGCATCAAAGCGCTGTGCCAGTCCTCGGCGTCAACCACGCTCGCCCGCATCGCCGGAGAGATGGATGAATGCGTCGACCTGGCGGATTGGATCGAGGCTGCCATTGCGGACGAGCCCCCCGTATCCGTCAGAGATGGCGGCATCATCAAAAGCGGCTACCACGAGCGCCTGGACGAGCTGCGGGAAGCAGGGACGAACGGCAAACGCTGGATCGCCGAGCTGGAAGCCGCCGAACGCCAGGCTACAGGGATTAAGTCGCTGAAAATCGGTTACAACAAAGTATTCGGGTACTATATCGAAGTGACCAAGGCGAATCTGTCTTCTTTGCCTGAAGGCAGGTACGAACGGAAGCAAACACTGGCGAATGCGGAGCGTTTTGTGACGCCGGAGCTGAAGGAAAAAGAAACGCTGATTCTGGAAGCGGAAGAAAAGATGGTTGACCTGGAGTATGCTTTATTCAGCGAGCTGCGTGAGCAGATCAGTCGGGAAATCACCCGCCTGCAGCGGCTTGCCGAGCATATCGCCGAGATTGACGTATACCGCTCATTGTCTGCCGTGGCGGCGGACAGCGGCTTTGTGAAGCCGGTTCTAACCGACGGCTATAATATGGTGATCGAGCAGGGCCGTCACCCGGTCGTAGAATCGGTCATGAGCGATTCCGCCTTTATCGCGAACGGAACGACGCTCAAGCAGGACGAGGCCAGCATTTTACTTATTACCGGGCCGAATATGGCCGGGAAGAGTACGTATATGCGCCAAGTGGCGCTCATATCGATCATGGCGCAAATCGGCAGCTTCGTTCCGGCGGCATCCGCCGAAATTCCGATGATCGATCGGATATTTACGCGCATAGGCGCTGCGGATGACTTGATTGGCGGGCAGAGCACGTTCATGGTCGAAATGGCCGACATCCAGGTCATGACGGAGAAGGCAACCTCGCGCAGCTTGATCATCATCGACGAGCTGGGGCGCGGTACGTCAACGAGCGAAGGCATGGCGATCGCCCAAGCGGTCATTGAATACGTCCATGATCATATTGGCTGTAAAGCGCTCGTCTCTACGCATTTTCATGAGCTGGCTCATTTGGAGGGCAGCCTTAACGGGCTAAGCAATTATTGCATGGCCGTACAGGAGAGCGGGGACAAGGTGCATTTCCTGCGCAAGCTGATTCCCGGGGCGGCGGATACAAGCTATGGCATCTACTGCGCCAGATTGGCCGGGCTGCCGGGCGGCATTATTGAACGCGCCTACGGATTGCTGCAGGGCTTTGAGCAAGCGGCTGCCGAGGTCGCGTCCGGCGGGGCAGAGGGGCGAAGCGCCCAGACGGGTGCTAGGTCTTTGGAAGTGGCTGAAGGACGAGCTCTAGGGAATGCTGTTCATCGCGTAAATTCAACAGGCGCTGCGGACTACAAGCATTCCGACTCGCCGGGTACGGCAAACGGAGCCTCTGCGGCTTCAGCAGGAAGCGAAGCTTGCGCAGGAGCAGCAGTCGAAGATGGGGCAGTTGTCAACAAGGCGGGAACTGAGAATAGTGAACCCAAAGACATATCGAACGAAACGGCGGGCAATGCAGAGGTTGTGCAGCTCTCCATCTTCGGCGACGAGCTGCCGGTCTCGAAATCGAGACCTGCTGAAGAGGATGCTAAGGTTCGCAGTATACTTAACATGGTTAAAAATGCCGATCTGTTGAATATGACGCCGCTTCAGGCGATGCAGCTTGTCAATGATTTGAAGATGAAGGCCAAAAACTTGTAGTCGAAGAAAGTCTGTAGGAAGAGGTGAGTGACGATGGCCCATATTGTTGTGCTGGACGAGCATATTGCCAACCAGATTGCCGCCGGGGAAGTGGTCGAACGCCCTTCTTCGGTGGTCAAGGAGCTGGTCGAAAATGCAGTGGATGCCGGGGCCCGCAAAATTGACGTTCAGGTGGAGGAAGGCGGGCTGCAGCTCATCCGGGTAACGGATAACGGCTCGGGTATTGAGCCGGAGGACTGTGAGACGGCATTCTTCCGCCATGCGACGAGCAAGCTGCTTTCCGGGCGGGATTTGTTCCAGATCCGCAGCCTCGGGTTCCGCGGCGAGGCATTGCCCAGTATCGCGGCTGTCGCTAAAGTACAGCTGCTGACGAGCAGCGATGACAGCGGCCTCGGCCGGGTCATCGCGATTGAAGGCGGCTCTTTGAAGCAGAGCGAGGAGGCGGCAGCGCCGAAGGGTACGGATATCACGATCAAAGAGCTGTTCTACAATACGCCTGCTAGACTGAAATATATGAAAACGATCCAGACGGAGCTCGGGCATATTTCGGACGTGATGTACCGCCAGGCGCTTGCGCATTCCGAGATTGCCATCACGCTTCGCCATAATGGCAATACCTTGCTGCAAACGCAAGGCAATGGCGATCTGCTTCAGGTCATCGCATCGATTTACGGGATTAATGCCTCAAGAGCGATGCTTCCTATTGCCGCAGACAATCTCGACTATAAAATCAGCGGCTATATCGGCCGGCCGGATTTAACCCGTTCGAACCGCAGCGGCATGTCGACGATCGTCAACGGCAGATATATTCGCAACCAGGGATTGTATCAGGCGATTCTGCGGGCCTATCATACGCTGCTGCCGATCAATCGTTATCCGCTGGCTGTTCTTCAGCTGGAAATGCATCCCTCGCTGGTCGATGTGAACGTGCATCCGTCCAAGCTCGAAGTCAGGTTCAGCAAGGAGCCGGAGCTGAACGCCTTCGTCGAGGAGAGCATTCGCCAGCTGCTGCAAGGCCAGGTACTGATTCCGCAGGTCGTGAAGCAGACCATCGGCAAAGGGACGAACCGCTCGGTTATTCAAGAGCAGTTCCACTTCCCGGCGGCGCGCGCGGATGCGGCAAGCCCCGGGCTGCCCCCGCAGGACGCAGCCGCGGGGCACAGCCCGGCGCCAGGCCCTGCAGCCGCGGAGCCAGCGCCTGGCGCGCTGCGCCGCGAGGACGGCGCTGGCGGTGACCGCCACGGGCGCCCCGCAAGCGGCGCCGAGCGCCCCAGCAGCGCGTACAGCCTCGGCCGTCAAGAGACGGCCGCAGGCTCCGCTGCGCTGCATGAGGCGGCCCCGGCCTACGGCAGCGGGGCCAGCGCCTCTCCCGGCCACCCTGGTGGGCCGGGAGGCACGGCGGCTGCGCGGCAGGTGCCGCAGCCGCAAGGCCGCCCTGCGGGCCGCGGGGGCGCTGCTGCCTCCTATGGCAGCAGCAGCTACACGGCCCCGCCAGCGGGCGGCCGCATGCCGGAAGCGCTGTACGGCTCGCCAGAGGCGGCGCCGGAGCTTCCGGCCTTCCCGGAGCTGACCCTAATCGGTCAGCACCACGGCACCTACCTGATCGCTCAAAATGAGGAGGGGCTGTATCTCATCGATCAGCACGCCGCTCATGAGCGAGTCAACTATGAATACTATTACGAGAAATTCGGACACCCTGCGGATGCGTCCCAGGAGCTGCTCATTCCGATCACCTTGGAATTTACGTCGGCGGAGAGCGAGAAGCTGAAGGAGCGGCTGAACTGGTTCGAGAGCGCCGGGGTCATCCTGGAGCACTTCGGTGGCGGAACCTTCCGCGTCGTCTCGCATCCCTATTGGTTCCCTTCGGGAGAAGAGGCGGCCATCATCGAGGAAATGGCCGAATGGGTGCTCGAGGAGCGGCAAATCGACCTCGCGAAGCTGCGGGAGAAATCGTCGATTCTCGTCTCCTGCAAAGCATCGATCAAGGCGAACCAGAAGCTGACGCCGGAGGAAGCGAATACCCTAATTCAGAGACTGGCGGCCTGCAAGCAGCCGTATACCTGTCCGCATGGAAGACCGATTGTCGTCAGCTTCTCCACCTATGATTTAGAGAAGCTGTTCAAGCGAGTCATGTGATCGGAGGAAGAAGATTGATAATTACGACCGGAGAGCATCATGCGCCAGCCGCCGTAGAACGTGCCGCGGCTCTCGCAGCGAAATCGGGCTGCCGTTACGTCCCGAGAAACCGGGCGTCGATGGCCCGGCTGGCGGAGCTTCATCCCGGCGAGGATATCCTCGTCATACTCGAAGGCGGAGCGCGCCTGCATCGTCCTGGCGAGCAGCCGATGACCTTCCATCCCAGCATGTCATTCGTGCGGGCCAAAAGGTTGCTGAAAGGCGAGAAGGACACCATGCTGGAAGCAGCAGGCGTTAGGCCCGGAGACACAATTGTCGATTGTACGGCGGGGCTGGGGTCGGATTCGATCGTCTTCTCCCTAGGTGCCGGGCATGAAGGGAAAGTGGTCGCTATGGAGGATTCGCTTCCGCTATGGGCGCTATTATACGAAGGGTTTGCCCATTACGCCTCCGGGCTGCAGCCGTTTGACGAGGCGCTCCGGCGCATTGAGCCCAGATGCGGGCACCATCTGCGTTTGCTGCAGGAAATGCCGGATCAGAGCGCCGATGTCGTCTATTTTGACCCGATGTTCCGCGATCCGGTGCTGGAGTCCTCCTCTATCTCTCCTTTGCGCGCGTTTGCCAATAACAACCGCTTGGAAGAAGCGGCAATAGCCGAGGCCAGCCGCGTCGCCCGCAGAACGGTCATTTTGAAGGAAAAAATAGGAAGCGGCGAGTTCGAAAGATTGGGATTTCACGTCTTAGGACGCGGCCGATCCAAAATAACGTACGGAGTGATTACCCCTTGAACAGGCAACATAAACCCAGATTGCTCGTGCTTGTCGGACCGACGGCCGTAGGCAAGACGCGTCTCAGCATTGAGATTGCCAAAGCCTTCTCCTGTGAAATTATTTCCGGCGATTCGATGCAGGTGTACCGGGGGATGGATATCGGTACGGCTAAAATTACGCAGGAGGAGATGCAGGGGGTTCCCCATCATCTCATCGATGTGCTGGAGCCGGACGAGCCGTTCTCGGTCGCCCAGTTCCAGGAATGGAGCAAAGCGCTTATTCCAGAAATTCATCATCGGGGTCATCTGCCGTTTATCGTTGGCGGGACGGGCCTTTATGTGGAATCCGTTTGCTACGAATACCAATTTACGGAAGCGGGAGTAGACGAATCATTCCGTGAAGCTCATAAGCGTTTTGCCGAGGAAGAAGGGGTAGAGGCGCTGCACCAGAAGCTAGCCTTGATCGACCCTCAATCGGCAGCCAGATTGCACCCCAATGACGTTCGCCGGGTCGTACGGGCATTGGAAATTTACCATCTGACGGGCGAGACTTTATCGTCTCAATTGGAGGGCCAGACGAAGCAGTCTCCCTATGATTTGTGCTTTATCGGTTTGACAATGGACCGTCAAATGCTTTATAACCGTATTGAACAGCGAATTGACGAAATGATTGCTAACGGACTGGTAGATGAGGTAAAGGGACTGCTGGATAAAGGCTACAACCGGGATATGATATCTATGCAGGGACTCGGCTATAAGGAAATTGCTGAACATCTTCAGGATGGTGTGCCCCTTCACGAAGCGATAGAGAAATTAAAGAGGGATACCCGGCGATTTGCGAAGCGCCAGCTCTCTTGGTTTCGGCGGATGAAGGACATTTCGTGGATCGACGTGGGAGACGGCCAAAATTTTTCCGGGAATTTAAAGGCCGCTCATGCTATAATAGCAGGAAAGTTTCCCACTGATCTTGAATATAATTCAAAACACTAATGATTTCTATTGGGGGTACGGCTAATGAACAAGTCCATTAATATCCAAGATACGTTCTTGAACCAATTACGCAAAGAGAGCATCCCTGTTACAGTCTTCTTAACCAACGGTTTCCAGATCAGAGGCACGATTAGAGCATTCGATAATTTCACGATCGTCATCGACAGCGATGGACGCCAGCAAATGGTGTACAAGCATGCGATTTCGACGTTCCAGCCGCAGCGCAATGTTTCGCTGATGCAAGAAAATCAGAGCGAAGGATAGGCGGGTTGAAACTTTTTCAAAGCTATTACGTTTAAAAGTATAGGAAATGGAGCAGAGCAACCTGACAAGAGGTTGTTCTTTTCTTTCCGCGCACAATGCGAGACTGGCAAGAAGGGAGTCAGAGATAACCATGTCTACAAAGAGACCTTCCAGATTGGAGAGAAGCAGCAAGCCGGATCAAAAGCCGGCCAAGCCGAAGGCGAAAAGAAAGAAGAAGCTGACGGCCAAACGGGTATTGTGGACTTCATTTTTTACGATCGCGTTTGCTATATTTTGTGCCATAGCGGGCTACCTGTATATTACGATCAACGGTGAGAAAATATTGGCAGAGAATGCAGGAAAGCTGACGGTCTATGAGACGTCTAAAGTATATGACCGCAACGGCAACCTGATGGGCGAATTGTCCCTGGAGAAAAGCGAACCGGTCACCTCCGAGCAAATTCCCAAAATGCTCAAGGACGCATTCATTGCCACGGAGGATAAAAGATTCTATGACCATAACGGCGTCGACCTGTGGGCCATCGGCCGGGCCGCCGTGAAGGATATCGTTGCACGCAAGCTCGTCGAGGGCGGAAGTACGATTACCCAGCAGCTCGCGAAGAATATCTTCCTGGACTTCGACAAAACGTTTTTCCGGAAAGCGACAGAAGTGTCGATTGCCATGGCGCTGGAGCGGGACAATACCAAAGATGACATCATTACTATGTATTTAAACCGGATAAACTTTGGCGGTACGGTGTACGGCATTAAAGCCGCATCGATTCGCTATTTCGGCAAAAGCGATTTGAATGATCTTGAATTGTGGGAAATGGCTACCCTGGCGGCAATGCCGAAGGGGCCGTCCAAATACAATCCGCTTCGTAATCCGGAGCTGTCGATGCAGCGCAGAGCGGTCGTTCTCCAGCTCATGTACGAGCAGAACTATATTACGCAGGCCGAGATGGAGCATGCTAAAGCGGTCGAATATAATTATGAGCCTCCGGCAAGAAACCAAAGCTTCGAGGCCTTTAAGGATTATGTCCTGGAGGAAGCGGAGCGCAAATGGGGCTTGACGGAAGACCAGCTTAACCGCGGCGGATATAAAATTTATACAACGATGGATATGCAAGCACAAAAAGCGCTTGAAAAAGCGTTTGACAATGACGACTTCTTTGAAAAGAGCAAGGATGACCAGCAGGTTCAGGCCTCCATGGTCATTATGAACCACGAGAACGGAAGCCTGGTGGCGCTGCTTGGCGGACGCGATTACCAGCGCAAGGGCTTTAGCCGCCTTGACAGCCGCAGGCAGCCGGGCTCAACCTTTAAACCGATCGTATCCTTCGCGCCTGCGCTGGATACGGGTAAATTTACGCCGGATTCGATGGTCAGCAACGAGAAGCAATGCTTCGGGAAGTATTGTCCTAGCAATTTAGGAGGAAAATACTCTAATACAATCAGCTTTAGAACCGCCTTAACGAAATCGATTAATATTCCAGCGGTGTGGCTGCTGAATGAGGTCGGTGTCGGAACCGGCGTGAAATACGCGACCGAAATGGGCATCACGATGGATAAGGACGACCGCAACCTGGCGATTGCGCTTGGCGGGTTGACGCATGGAACGAATACGCTGGAAATGGCCTCGGCTTTCAGTGTGTTTGCGAACCAAGGCAGATATAATGAGCCTTATTCGATCAAATCCATTGTGGATCATAGCGGCAAAGAGGTTCACAAGGCGGATGCTCCGAAGCAGAAACAGGTGCTTAAAGAGCAAACCGCTTATCAGATGACGCAAATGCTCCAGGATGTCGTGAATGAAGGAACGGGGAAAAAAGCCCGTATCAACCGTCCGGTTGCCGGTAAAACGGGAACGACGCAGCACGGCATCAAAAATCTGAAGAGCAGCAAGAACCGTGACGTTTGGTTCGTCGGCTATACGCCGGAATGGACGGGAGCGGTCTGGATGGGTTACGACAACGTTGATAAGGATCATTTGCTGAACGGAAGCAGTGGTCAGACTGCCGCATTATTCGCTGCCGTCATGAAGGAAGCGCTGGAAGGCGTTCCGGTCAAGGATTTCCCGGTACCGAAGAACATGCAGGAAACGGAGCCGCCAGTGGAAGAGCTAAGTACGCCGAGCGGACTTGCCGCTTCTTATAGCGAGGATACGCAAACCGTATCCTTGACCTGGAATGGCGTTGAACAGGAAGGTGCGGTTTACCGCATCTATCGTAAGGAAGCCTCCGAATCCGAATACATTTATTATATGGATTCGGCCACGACGGCGATCGAAGATTTGAGTGTTGTGCCGGGAACAAGCTATGAATACTATGTTACCGCGTATGACCCAGTGAATGATATCGAGAGCAGTGCCTCTAATAAGGTCGTTGTCGATATCTCGAGCGAAGAGCCTATGGACGACATCGATCCGGATGAGGATGGTCAGCTTCCATTTCCGCCTGAAGGCGAGGATGGAAGCACGCCTGGGCAAGGATCTAACGGAGACGGTCAAGGCGGCCCTGGCCAAGGAAATGGTCAAGGCCAGGGTAACGGTCAGGGTAACGGCAACGGCCATGGAAACGGCCAAGGCAATGGCCAGGGTAACGGCAATGGCAATGGTTCAGGCAGCGGTTCAGGTACGCCTCCCGATCAAGGAGATACCGGGGACGGGGGCGGCAATTCCGCAGGAGGGAATGATGGCGCGGGAGCTGCCGAGCCCGGAGGTGGAAATGCAATTTCGCCTCCACCGGAGGACGGCGGCTTAGGCGAGCAGATCGTAGATCCTGCCGCCGGAATGAACTCGGAAGGGTAAGGCAGGAGCATCCGCAATCAACAGCCTTGAATCACAACTTTTTGATAAATAACACCGGCAGTTTCCGGCAACGGGGCTCCCGGTGTTATTTTGTTTGTGATGCGGTATTTGCCGTTTAATAAAGTTTAGCTGCTTAATTTCGGTTTTGTGACTCTCTTTCAAATATGGTAAGCTGAAATTACATTGTGTTGAAAGGGTTTATACCATGAAGCGAAAATTTGGAGACCGAGCGAACTGGCGACGCATCACTCAGCGTCAATTTAAATCCAAGTATGTGGAAAGCGACAGGTTTACAGGTTATGTTACGTTGTACACTATTTTTGCGCTGCGAGATCCTTTGTGGAAAACTTACGGTGGCCACACTTTTCGTATCGCGGACAAAGGCTATACCTGGCTCCAATATTATCCGAAGGGAAGGCACTATGTCGTCACGGCGATGTTTGATGACAAGGGCGATATTGTGGAGTGGTATATCGATGTGTGCAAAAATCAAGGCATTACCGATCAAGGCGTGCCCTGGTTCGATGATTTGTATTTAGACATCGTTGTGCTCAAAAACGGGGAAGTGTTCTTGATGGATGAGGATGAACTGGATGAAGCGCTAACCAAAGGCCATATTACGGTGAAGGATTACGACATGGCGATGGAGACGGCAAGGGAAGTTCTCCAAGCGATCAACCAGCAACAATTTCCGTATTTCCACATGTCCCTGGAGCATTTCCGCAGCGGCTTTTTGGATTCTGAGCCGTTCCGGCCGGGAGGTTGACATGATTCAGTTTGGCAAGAGATCAAGAAGGAGCTCATATTTTAGCATGAAGCAGGATAGACGCAAATCGCGTCCACTGTACATTCGGTTGCTGCGCTGGGGTCTGGTGCTGGCCTTGCTTGGCATGGGCTGGTTCCTGTATGTGCTGGCGCAAATCGGCAGTGTCGAGCGGAGCCCTGCCGTGTCTATTCAGGATATGCCCACAGCGGATGTGGGCATCGTCCTCGGGGCGGCCATGTGGGGGGATCGACCTAGTCCCGGACTGGAAGAGCGGCTGCGCCACAGTCTGGAGCAGTATCAGGCCGGTAAGTTCAAGTTGTTCCTGTTGACCGGCGGCCTGGATCAGGAGGGCTATAAATATACTGAGGCTGAAGGCATGGCCAACTATTTGGAGGAGCATGGCGTGCCGCGGGAGGCCATGCTGCTAGAGAACAAGGCGACCAGCACGTATGAGAACCTAAAATTCAGTCAAGAAATAATGAAGGAGCATGGGTTTGACTCTGCGCTCATTATGACCCATACCTATCACGGGAATCGGGCTCTCGAAATCGCCAATGCCCTGGATTATCAGCATCCAAAGCTATCTCTGACGAAATCAAAGGTACTTAAGCCCATTCCGAATACGCTGCGGGAAGTGCTGGCGTATACGAAATGGAAGCTGGATCAAGTCGGTCTCGCACTTGGGCTGGATTTATAGTCTTCTAATATAGGCTCGGAAGAGAGAATACACTGAAAGAAGAGAGTGATCCTACCCCTTATACGAAGAGGTGATTCTACGATGCCAGGGCATGTTATGGCCAGAAGCGGATCTTCCGAAGAGCGGCCTTCCAGGCAAATCAATGTAATTCTCCGAAATCCCGAGCCCCCCGTCGTAACGCAGAGCCTTCCTGATGCGGATTCACAGTCAACGGCGAAAGCGATCCCTCAGCAAGGCGTATTCGCGGAAATACAGAAGGAATTAGATCAACTTATTGGCCTTCATCATATTAAAGACTTAATGTATGAAATATATGCGCTGCTGCAAATTACGGATATGCGTTCTGAAGCGGGATTGTTGTCGAATCCCCAGGTCTACCATATGGTGTTCAAAGGAAATCCGGGAACAGGCAAGACGACGGTGGCCAGAATTGTTGCGAAGATGTTCCAGCGGCTCGGCGGGCTTAGTAAAGGGCACTTAATCGAGGTCGAGCGTGCCGATCTAGTTGGAGAATATATTGGCCATACGGCCCAGAAGACGAGAGATTTGGTAAAAAAAGCGCTGGGCGGCATCCTGTTCATCGACGAAGCCTACAGCCTTGCACGCGGTGGAGAGAAGGATTTCGGCAAGGAAGCCATCGACACGCTCGTAAAATCGATGGAGGATCAGAAAAATCAGTTTATCCTTATTCTGGCCGGCTATTCCGACGAGATGGACTTTTTTCTGCAATGCAATCCGGGCATGCCCTCGCGTTTTCCGATCGTGATTGATTTTCCGGACTATACCGTCGATCAGTTGATTCAAATATCGGAGGGTATGGCCAAGGAACGGGATTATATTCTGATGCCGCAGGCGATACTCAAGTTAAAGCAGCACCTGCTGCGGGAAAAGTGCGAGGGCGAGCATGCCTTTAGTAACGCCAGATATGTCCGAAACGTCATTGAACGTTCTATTCGCAGTCAAGCCGTTCGTTTGCTGACGCAATACAGCGGCGGATCACCCGGCAAGCTCGAATTGATGACGATTCGGCAGGAGGATTTGAAGCTGGATCTGAAGGAAGAACGGCGCCTATAAGGAGCGTAAAATGGATGTCAAATTCGCTGTATGAGACGAAGACGGATATGCCTGACCGGGCGATTCTGGTCAGCTTAACTACATTGGAAGTGAAGAGAGGCGGGATCGATCCCGCCTATTCTATGGATGAACTGGTACAGCTCGCCTTGACGGCAGGCGTCGAGGTGGTGGACACGCTTGTTCAAAATCGGGATAAGCCCGATTCGAAATGGTTTATCGGCAAGGGGAAGGTTGATGAGCTGCATGAGGCGATACAGGATTACGACGTGAACACCGTCATCTTCGATCAGGAGCTGTCCGGGGCTCAGGTGCGGAATCTTGAGGATATTTTGGATGTGAAAATCATCGACCGTACGCAGCTGATTCTGGATATTTTCGCTCAGCGTGCGAAGACGCGCGAAGGGATCATTCAGGTGGAGCTCGCTCAGCTTACCTATTTGCTGCCGCGCTTGTCCGGTCACGGTAAAAATTTGTCCAGGCTTGGCGGCGGAATCGGTACTCGCGGGCCGGGCGAGAGCAAGCTGGAGACGGATCGCCGGCATATCCGGCGGCGGATCGGGGAACTGAAGCGGCAGCTCGAGGAAGTGACCCGCCATCGCAAGCTGCACCGGGAACGACGCAAGGAGACGGGCGTCGTTCATTTGGCGCTCGTCGGCTATACGAATGCGGGCAAATCGACGCTGTTGAAGGCGCTGACTTCGGCAGACGTATATATCGAGAATCAGCTGTTTGCCACGCTTGATCCGACCACCCGGGCGCTGGAGCTGCCTAGCGGCAAAGAGGTGATTGTGACCGATACCGTTGGCTTTATTCAGAATTTGCCGCATGATTTAGTAGCGGCCTTCCGTGCCACGCTGGAGGAGGCGAACGAGGCCGACCTGATTCTGCATGTCGTTGATGCTTCGTCGCCGATGCGGGAGGATCAGATAGAGGTTGTCGAACGGATCCTGGAACAGCTCGGGGCAGGAAGCACGCCGCAAATCATGCTGTTCAACAAAAAGGACATGTGTACTCCGGAGCGGCTTGAAATGCTTCCCGCCGGAAGGGGTTATTTGAAGGTGAGCGCCTTCGATGAAGGCGATTTGCTGCGCATTCGGGAGGCCGTACAGCAGCATTTGGCCGGGGGAACGTACACCTTCCGTATTCCCGCCTTGCGCGGAGATTTAGCTTCAATGCTCTACCGGGTGGGTAATGTGATAGAACGGAGCGTTGAAGAGGACGTCATTATTTACCGTGTGATCCTTCATCAGAAGGATTACGAGAAGTACGGCTCCGAGCTTGTCCCTTTCAGAACGGATTCTGGAAAGAGCAGCGAGTAGAGCGAGCAAGCTAATCGGTGAATATTGCTGACGGAGCTTATAAATGGACAGCATATGAAATTTAACAGGGATTAGAATTTGAAAGCATGGGCAGAGGAGAGTTTTAACATTATGGCAGTTTTTGCAGAAGAAATCGTAGCATGGCTAGAAGCAGCGGAACAACAGGTCGCTGAGCAATTCCGCGTCATTGATCGTATTGTCGATCGGAATCAATGGAAGGTGATTGAAGCCTTCCAACGGCATCAGGTAAGTGATTATCATTTTGCAGGCTCTACCGGATATGGCTATAATGATCGCGGACGTGAAGTGCTTGATCTTGTGTATGCCGATGTGTTCGGCGCCGAGGCGGCACTGGTGCGTCCGCATTTTGCGTCCGGCACGCATACGATTGCCACGGCGCTTTTCGGCGTGCTTCGCCCGGGAGACGAGCTGCTGTACATATCAGGCACTCCGTACGACACGCTTCACAAAGTCATCGGTGAACCCGGCGATGGCACGGGCTCGCTGCAGGATTTTGGCATTCGCTATAACGAGGTTGCGCTGCTAGAGAGCGGAGAGATCGATTGGGAGAGCGTAAGAGCAAAGATGAATGAGCGGACGAAGGTGATCGGGATTCAAAGATCGCGTGGCTACGATTGGCGCGATTCCTTTACGGTAGCTCAGATCGGTGAAATGGTTCGCAAGGTAAAGGAAATGAAGCCTGACTGCATCGTCTTCGTGGACAATTGCTACGGCGAATTCGCCGAGGAGCAGGAGCCGACACAGGTCGGAGTTGATCTGATGGCGGGATCATTAATCAAAAATCCGGGCGGCGGACTCGCAGAGACGGGCGGATACATTTGCGGCCGTGCCGAATTAGTAGAGCTTGCTTCCTATCGTTTGACTGCGCCGGGCATTGGCGGGGAAGTCGGAGCGATGCTAGGAACGACGAGAGGCATCTACCAGGGATTATTCCTTGCGCCGACAACGGTGGGACAAGCGGTTAAAGGAAGTATTCTTGCAGCCGCTGTCTTTGAACGGGCCGGATTCGAAAGCCGCCCGCGCTGGAATGCGGATCGTACCGATTTGATCCAAGCGATTGCATTTAGCGGCCCTGAGCAGCTGATCGCTTTTGTACAAGGGATTCAGCGCGCTGCAGCCGTGGACGGCTATGTCGTGCCGGAAGCCTGGGACATGCCGGGCTACGAGCATCCGGTCATTATGGCGGCGGGTACCTTTATTCAGGGAGGCAGCCTGGAATTGTCGGCAGACGCGCCTGTCCGCGAGCCCTACATCGCCTATATGCAGGGCGGATTAACCTACTCTCACGTAAAGTTCGGTCTATTAACCGCCTTGCAGACGATGAAGGATAGAAATTTATTGTAAGAATACCTTACATGGTTGTTGACATGTCAGGTTAGTTGACATAGAATATTTTCGTGAAATATATGCGGAAGGTTGAGAGCGGTGAGTGAGGAAATTCGCAGAAACATGGCTTTGTTTCCGATCGGTATCGTTATGAAGCTTACCGATTTAACGGCTCGGCAGATTCGGTATTATGAGCAGCATCAATTGATTATGCCGGCCCGGACAACAGGTAACCAGCGTCTATTTTCGTATAACGATGTTGAGCGATTGCTTGAGATTAAGAAACTGATTGATAGAGGCGTCAACATGGCAGGAATCAAGCAGGTGCTGGCGCCCGTGGTTAAAGAGTCTCAGGATACGACGGAAATAACGGAAGATACCGAAGAGAAACGCAAGGAACTGACGGATTCAGAGCTTTATCGCCGGCTGAAGCAGGAGCTGGTAACTGGGAACAGACGGGGTCAGGTATCACTGATCCAAGGGGAGTTATCCCGCTTTTTCAAAATCTAGAAATCGATAGGAGAGAGAGAGCTTGAGTTATTCCAAAGAAGACATTTTACGCATTGCCAAAGAAGAAAACGTGCGATTTATCCGTTTGCAATTTACTGATTTGCTCGGAACGATCAAGAACGTAGAAATTCCTGTCAGCCAATTGGAAAAAGCGCTTGATAACAAAATGATGTTCGACGGATCCTCCATTGAAGGATATGTTCGTATCGAAGAATCCGATATGTATCTGTACCCGGATCTGGACACTTGGGTAATCTTCCCATGGGTTGCTGAGGATCGTGTGGCTCGGTTGATCTGTGATGTTTACATGACGGATGGCACACCATTCTCTGGAGACCCGCGCAACATTCTGAAGCGTGCGCTTAAAGAAGCGGAAGAAATGGGATATACCGCTATGAATGTAGGGCCAGAACCTGAATTTTTCCTGTTTAAAACCGATGAAAAAGGCAACCCGACGATGGAGCTGAATGACCAAGGCGGTTATTTTGACCTTGCTCCGACGGATCTTGGGGAGAACTGCCGTCGTGAAATCGTCCTCACCCTCGAAGAAATGGGCTTCGAAATTGAAGCATCCCACCACGAAGTAGCTCCAGGTCAACATGAGATTGACTTCAAATATGCAGATGCCATCAAGGCGGCCGACCAAATCCAAACGTTCAAGCTCGTCGTCAAGACGATTGCCCGCCAGCATGGCTTGCATGCGACCTTTATGCCTAAACCGTTATATGGCGTGAGCGGCTCCGGTATGCACTGCCACCAATCCTTGTTCAAAGGGAAAGTCAATGCTTTTTATGATGAAAGTGACACTCTCGGCCTTAGTAAAGATGCTCGCCACTATATGGCTGGTATTCTCAAGCATGCCCGTGCGTTTGCAGCAGTAACCAATCCGACAGTGAACTCCTATAAACGTCTCGTTCCAGGATATGAGGCGCCTTGCTACGTGGCTTGGTCCTCCAGCAATCGCAGCCCGATGATTCGTATTCCGGCCTCGCGCGGACTGAGTACTCGCGTAGAGGTTCGCAACCCGGATCCGGCAGCTAACCCATATTTGGCGCTCGCTGTAATGCTTAGAGCCGGTCTGGACGGCATCAAGAACGAGCTGGAGCTTGTTGCCCCAGTTGATCGCAACATCTATGTGATGTCCGAGGAAGAACTGATCGAGGAAGGCATACCAAGCCTGCCGTCCGATCTGAAAGAAGCACTGAACGAGATGGTCAAGAGCGAAGTTATTTCTGATGCGCTTGGCGAGCACGCACGCACTCATTTGTATGAACTCAAAGAAATCGAGTGGGATATGTACCGCACCCAGGTTCATGAGTGGGAACGAGATCATTACATGACACTTTATTAATTTGATCGAGGAATCCTCTGGCGCTATGAGCGTCAGGGGATTTTTTTATAAAATACACGGAATACAGTAATTACGAAACTCCTGATACACAGTTTTATAAAATAAGAATTAAAAGACGCTCAATGAGCGCCTTTTCCTAACATTCTTACCAATGATGCCGACGATGCCGACGTTTTTTATGCTTACATTTAACGACTACTTTCTGACCGGGGCGAAGTTTTATGACGCATACTTTTTTTCTTGAAGACATAACTATCACCTCCTTTTCAGTTACACTTTATGATTCGGAGGATCACTTTGATTGGACAGTGCTAACTTTGTGCCATAAGGAAACACTATAAGCGGAAGGTATCTTGAGTATATTATAATTCCAAAATAAGGTACTTTTTGTAACGTTAAGTATGATCTCGAATGAGCGTGACAAGCTTCCGGGCTTGTCTTTTTACGTTTATGCGATATTTATGATGCTGCTGCAATGATTCCCGTTGCCAGCGCTTTCACTTGCGGGTAGGATAGTCATTGAGGTGAATGGAGATGGACAAAAAATGGATGGCTGCCGTGGCGGTCTTGCTTGGTATACTTACATATTTGTTTATTGGGTTTGCACATCATTCTAGTAAAATGAGCAGTATCGTCAAGGAGCTTCAGGGACATCGGGGGAATGGAACGCAACGCTATCACTTTGTATTGATCGAGCAGGAGCGGTACAACCCTTATTGGGAAATGGTGGAGAAGGGGGCTGACCAAGCAGCCCAGGAGTATGGCATCGATATTGAGTTCGCTGGGGCAGTTCGCAATAACGTCAATGAACAGCTCAATTTATTGGAGAAGGCGATCGCTGCCCGGGTGGACGGAATTATCGTGCAAGGACTAAACGAGGAAAACTTTACTCCGGTGATTGATAAAGCGGTCAAGCGTGGTATCCCGGTGATTACGATTGATACAGATGCTCCGAGCAGTCAGCGACTGGCTTACGTGGGTACAGATAATATGGCGGCAGGGGAAAGATTAGGGGAGCTTGTTGTTGAAACGACAGGCGGATCAGGAAAAATCGGTGTAATTATTGGCAGTGATCAGTCCGCAAACCAGCTGCAGCGCTTGGACGGGCTCAGGCAGGTGGTGGAACAGCACAGCGGACTAGAAATTGTCGATGTGCGAAGCTCCAACATTTCGCATATGGAGGCGATTCAGCAGGCGGCGAGTATGCTGCGGGAGCATCCAGAAATCGATATATTGATAGGCACAAGCGCAACGGATGCTTTGGGGATGCTGCAGGCTGCAAAGAGCCTCAAACGCGATACATTGACTATTATCGGTTTCGATACCCAGAAAGAGACGCTGGCTGCCATCCGCAATGGTGAAATTGAGGCTACGATCGCGCAGCAACCTTATTTAATTGGAGGAATGGCCGTTAAGCTGCTGTATGATCATTTTCAAGGTCAACCTCTTCAATCCGAATATTACACGGAGGTCAAGGTGCTGGATAGCAGCAATGTGGAGGAGGGGGAGAGCCTGTGACCATACGCAAAAAGCTGTTTATTTTTATTCCTTTGCTTGTGCTGCTGATGAGCTCGGTTTCTTTCTTCCTGTTCGAGAGCGGCAAAACGGTGCAGGAAAGCTATCATCTGATGATGAACCGCATTTTATTGTATAAAGAGGTTTCCTATGAGGTCGGCGAGAACATGCGGTCGATGAACCGCTATATTATGCAAATGGATGCAGAGAGCATGCCTGAGGTGATCAAGCATTTCAATGCCGTAAAGGAGCTGCGAACGGAGCTGGATAGTTTGGCCACGATTGGGCCTAGCGATCTGCCGCTCGTCAATTACCGCAATATCGTTGATACGTTTATCGAGCAGGCTGAGGGGATGATCGCGAAAACGGATGCTCATGATTGGGGTATGATGGCCGGGGAGTACATCGAAGCGGAGAAAACGGAGCGTTTCATTCGTGAAGAAGCTCAGGCGCTGGTTGATCTTGAACTTGAGCAGTATAAGCCGATTTATCAGGAGATGATGTTTACGTCGGAGCGATTGAATACGCTCGGTATTTTGCTCGTTATTACAGTGGCGGCGCTCAGCATTCTACTGGCGATTTGGCTCTCGAAGAGTATTACGGGGCCGATTCGCCGTCTTGTGACTACCGCCAAGCAAATTTCGAAGGGCCGGATGGATACAAAGGCGCCGGAGAGTGATAGCAACGATGAAATCAGCATTCTGTGCCGGGTTTTTAACGGGATGATCGATAACATTCAGCGGTTGATGGCGGAAAATATGGACAGCTTGGAGAAGGATCGCCTCGTGAAGGAGTTGGAGCTAAAGACGCTGCAGAGCCAGATTAATCCGCATTTTTTGTTCAATACGTTAAACTCGATCTCTAAGCTCGCTTATATCGAAGGGGCTACGAGAACGAGTGATCTTGCCGTATCCGTCTCGCGCCTGCTCCGGTACAATTTGCAGAAGCTTGACCAGGCAGTGCCGCTGCGGGAAGAGGTAGAGCATGTGACCGAATATATCCGTATCCAAAAGGCAAGATTTCGCGATCGGATCGAATTCGTGATGGACATTGATGAACGGGCGCTGGATTGCATGATTCCCTGCCTGACCTTGCAGCCGATTTTGGAGAATGCGTTTGTTCACGGGATCGAGCAGATGGAGGCCGGTGCTATGCTCAAGCTGAGGATTAGCTGCACGGAAACCGGCGTGGAGATCGAGATACGAGACAACGGCGTGGGGATGAGTGAAGAGACGGCGAACATGCTGCTCCAATCGATCCGTGAGGAATCGCCGCGTTATGGCAGGAGAAAAGGGCAATCTACCGGACTTGGTACGCATAATGTGTTTAAAAGGCTGCATCTGTTTTTTGACGGCCAAGAGCGAATCGAAATTGACAGTACGGAGGGAGCGGGAACCGCTGTCGTGTTCTCCTTGCCGTTTCGGACGGCGGCATAATGGGGGATGATCTGTTCAGTAATGAGGCGGCGCAGCTTAACACGCTGGTGCTTAGCCGGATAGTATGACAGAAATAAATGGGATTAAAATGGAGGAATGCGGCATGTACACTTTACTTATAGCAGACGATGAAGCCCTTGAGCGCGAAGGGCTGGAGCTTATGATTCAGCATATGATGCCGGATACCTTTACGTTTCTCCATGCGGAGAACGGGAGACGGGCGATTCAGCTTGCCGAGGAAGCGAGGCCGGATTTTATTTTCATGGATATCAAGATGCCGGGCATTCAAGGGCTGGAGGCGGTGCGTGAGATTTTGGCGAAATACCCGATGACTAGAATCGTGATGATCACGGCTCATGATTATTTCACCTACGCCAAGGAAAGTTTGGCATTAGGGGTTCGCGATTATTTGCTCAAGCCGGCCAAGCGGGAAGAGGTTCTGGACGTGCTCAAGACATTGATTAATGAGACGGAGGAAGCACGGCGGGAGAGGAACGAGCGATTGGACATGCAGGAGAAGCTGTCACAGCTCATGCCGCTGGCGGAGAGTGAGCTGTCCCTCATGCTGATGCTGGAATGCGTACAGGAGGTAGAGGTGTCGCAGCTTGCCAAGCTGCTGCAATTGGAATGGCAGAAGGGATATTCGATAGTGTTGTCATTTGCCCGGCATGCAGCTAAAGAGTGGGAAGGATTTCAGCTTGTCAAAAAAGATGTCTACGAGGCCGTCAAGCAGTTCGCGAAGGCGAATTTATCCTGTCTCGTCAGTCCTATGGTCGGCCATCAGATGGCGTTGTTCATTCCATTTCCGCCTGGACAGCCAGGATACTACCAGCGCATTAGCTCTCTGGATTGGGGCGGGCGCATCAAAGTTTTGGTGGAGGAACGCTTTGACCTGGCGCCCTCTGTCGGGATCGGTTCGATTCGGGAAGGCTGGGAGGGAATGAGCCGGTCATACCGGGAAGCCGTTCGCGTATGCGCGGATGATCATGATATCGTCAGTGTCCGGCATTATGATGATATTACTCAGAGCTCGGGGCAGGCGATTATTTCACTGGATGAAGAGAAGAAGCTGCTGGATGCGCTTTTGCGGCAGGATAAGCTGGAGGTGTCGGAACGCTTTTCCCTATTCTGGGAACGGCTGGTGCATAGCGAGCTTCATTCTTTTCCACGGCTGCGGGGAGAGGTCATTGGATTGCTGCTGTACTTAAGCCGGGGGGTACAGTCAGGGGAAGGTGCGGAGCTGATCGCCTCGCTCAGTGCGTTTGGGGAACGGGAAGCGCTGCGGCAAGGGGCGCAAATGTGGCTGGATAAGTTCATTGACGGATTGAAGGAAGAAAAAGAGCGCAGCCGTTCTCATGTGCTGCAGCGGGCGTTGCTCTACATAGGTAATAACTACAAAGAGGATATTTCGATGGAGCAGAGTGCAGAGTACGTGAATCTCAGCCCTTATTATTTCAGTAAATTGTTCAAGCTGCATACGGGGGAGAACTTCATTGATTACGTGACCCGGCTCCGCATTGATGAGGCGAAGAGGCTGATTGGGGAGCAGCACCTCAGCTTGAAAGAGATTTGTTTTGAGGTCGGATATAACGATCCGAATTATTTCAGCCGCGTCTTTAAGAGGACGATGGGCATTACGCCCAGTGAATATCGTCAGCAAATCGAGAAGCCAAGTCCTTGTTAACCAACAAGGACTTTTTTGTTATTTAGAGCAATAAAGTGCTGTGAAAACGCTAACGGTGAATTTCATTACATCAGGCCGCAACCCATTGAAGGTAGAGAGCAAAGAAGTGCAGGTAATCGCCCGCCCGCTGTTATTGATCGGATGCTAAGATTTTAATGTAAGCGCAATCAAATATTTATTCAGTGAAAAGGGGCGAAGGAAGAGTGAAAAAATACGGGCATATTTTACGATTGAGCTTAGCGGCAATTTTGTTGGCATCCTCTCTGGTTGGATGCGGCGTTGTCTCGGATGGCAGCGCCAATACGAAGAATAACGCGGGGGCAGGAAATACGGCTGCAGGCAAGGATGATGGCAAAATCGTCATCGGGTTGTCCATGGATACGTTAAAGGAGGAGCGCTGGCAGAAGGATCGGGATATTTTCTCGGCCAAAGTCAAAGAGCTCGGCGGTGATGTGAAGGTGCTGGCGGCGAACGGGGACGACGCAACGCAGCTCAGCCAGGCGGAGCAGTTGATTTCCCAAGGAGTCGACGTGCTCGTCGTCATCGCGCACAATGCGGAAGCAACCGCTCCGATTGTGGAGAAGGCGCATAAGGAAGGCATTAAGGTCATTGCGTACGACCGGCTGATCAACAACGCAGAGGTAGACTATTACATTTCCTTTGACAACGTCCGCGTGGGTGAGCTTCAGGCTCAGGCGGTTATCGACCAAGCGCCGAAAGGAAATATCGTTTACATCGGCGGAGCGGATACGGACAACAACGCGCATATGTTCAAAACTGGCGCGATGAACATATTGAAGCCGCTGGAAGAGAAAGGCGACATCAAAATCGTATATGACCAATTCTCTAAAGACTGGAAGCCGGAAGAGGCTTTGAAGAACATGGAAAATGCGCTGACGTCCGTGAAGAACGATGTGCAAGGCGTTGTCGCGGCGAATGACGGTACGGCAGGCGGAGCGATTCAAGCGTTGACGGCACAAGGGATGGCCGGCAAGATTCCGGTATCCGGTCAGGATGCGGATTTGGCTGCTGTCCAACGGATCGCGGAAGGCACGCAGCAGATGACCGTGTATAAGCCGATTAAATCGATCGCTACGAAGGCGGCTGAAATGGCCGTAGCTGCGGCGAAAGGCGAAGACATTGCTACGGATACCTCCGTATATAATGGCAAATTCGACGTTCCATCCGTACTGCTTGATCCGATTCCGGTCAGCAAGGATGAGCTCTCCATTTTGATCGAGGATGGGTTCCATAAGCTGGAGGATGTCTACAAGAACGTTCCAAAAGATCAATGGCCGCAGCAATAAGCTAGGTGCATCTGGCAAGGAAGGCGCGGGGCAGTAAATGCTGGCATGGTGGCGCTGCTGCTAGCAGCAGCGGCTGTCCCCGTCGCTTGCCGATGACTGGCGTTAGAAGGAGATAGAAGCCTATGTACGTGTTAGAAATGGTCAATATCAGCAAGGAATTTCCGGGCGTCAAGGCGTTGGATCAGGTGAACTTCAAGGTGCGAAAAGGTGAGATTCATGCTTTGTGCGGGGAGAACGGTGCCGGCAAATCGACGCTGATGAAGGTGTTGAGCGGCTTGTATCCGGCGGGAACCTACAGCGGCGATCTTGTCATCGGCGGTGAGAAGAAGGAATTTCATAATATTACGGATGCGGAGAAGGCTGGAATTACAATCATCCATCAGGAGCTGGCGCTCGTAAAGGATATGACGGTTGGCGAGAACATTTTTCTTGGTGCGGAGCCGCAAAAGCACGGAGTGATTCGATGGGATGAGCTCTATCATAACGCCGCCCTTTGGCTGAAAAGGGTCGGATTGCGTATTTCGCCTCACACGAAAATCGGCAGTCTTGGCATTGGCCAGCAGCAGCTCGTGGAGATCGCCAAAGCACTGTCCAAGCATACGCAAATATTGATACTGGATGAACCTACAGCGGCATTGACCGAAAGCGAAGTAGCCATTCTAATGAATATTTTGAATCAGCTGCGCAGCGAAGGAGTGTCCTGCGTGTACATTTCGCATAAAATGCCGGAAGTGTTCGAGCTGGCCGATTCGATTACGGTGCTGCGCGACGGAAAGACGGTAGCGACGCTGGATCGTTATGAAACCGATGATGACCATGTCGTGTCGCTGATGGTCGGTCGGGAACTGACGGAACGCTATCCAAGGGTAGAGCACACACCGGGGGAAAGCGTGCTGGAGGTTAGGAATTACAATGTATGGCATCCCGAAAAACGGAATCAGAAAGTGATCAAGGATGTAAACTTCACATTGTGCAAGGGTGAAATTTTAGGGATCGCCGGGTTAATGGGTGCAGGGCGCACCGAACTGGTCAGCAGTCTTTTTGGAGCCTATGAAGGGCGTTCGACAGGCGAGGTGCTAATCGATGGCAAGCTTGTTCGAATTCGCTCGGTCGCCGATGCGATTGAGGCAGGCATTGCTTTAGTCAGCGAGGATCGCAAACGTCAAGGTCTTGTGATGAACATGGACGTGAAGACGAACACGACGATGGCGACGATGAGCAAAGTGTCGCGCCTTGGAGTCATTAATGAGAATGAAGAGATTAAATGGGGAATGCGTTATGTGCAGGATTTGAAGACGAAAGCAGCTTCGCTCGAGACGGCCGTAGGCACCCTCTCCGGCGGAAATCAGCAAAAGGTCGTCATCGGCAAGTGGCTGATGTCCGACCCGAAGATTCTGATTATGGATGAACCGACCCGGGGGATTGACGTTGGAGCGAAGTATGAAATATATCATTTGATGAATCAGTTGGTCGAGCAAGGCGTGGCCATTATTATGATTTCCTCGGAGCTTCCGGAGGTGCTGGGCATGAGCGACCGGATTCTCGTCATGAGTGAAGGGGAGTTCGTGCGTGAGTTCGATTGGCGCGAAGCGACGCAAGAAAATATTATGCAAGCCGCAACGGGAGGGAAATAACTATGCAGCTACAAAATGAACTTCAAAAGCAAGAAGCTCCCGCAGCGAAATCGTCGCTCTGGGGCAGCCTATTCGGTAAAATGGACGTACGCGCTTATACGATGGTCGGAGCGCTGGTTCTCATCTGGGTGCTATTCGGCATTCTGGATCCTACGTTTCTGACCGCGCGGAATTTATCTAACTTGTTCACGCAAATGTCAGTGACCTCGATTCTTGCCATTGGCATGGTGCTTGTCATTGTCGCGGGTCACATCGACCTTTCGGTCGGTTCGATTGTCGGGTTGACGGGCGGCATTGCCGCCATACTGAGCAACTGGCTGGGGTTGCCGCCGGTGATCGTTATTGTCGGTACGTTGGCAGCCGGAGCTGTGCTGGGATTAGTGCAGGGATGGCTTGTCGCTTATAAAATGATCCCGGCTTTTATCGTCACATTGGGCGGCATGATGGTGTTCCGAGGCGTGCTGATGGGGGTTACCGAATCGATGACGATTCCGGTATCCGATCCGGTGCTGGGGATGCTGGGCAATGCTTATTTTGCTAAAGGCTTCGGCCTTATTATAGCAGCTATTGCTATTGGGCTATATGTGTGGAGTGCCATTAGAAAACGCCGTTCCCGGCAAAAATACGGCTTCGAGGTAGCTCCCCTTGGCGTGGATATCATTAAAGTAGCTGTCATCGCATTGCTTGTCATCTCATTCGTCCTCATTATGAACAATTATAAGGGAATTCCTTTTCCGATTATTTTTGTGATCGGGCTTGCCGTCATCTTTTACTTCTTGTCCACGAAGACGACATTTGGTCGCCATATTTACGCGATCGGCGGCAACAAGGAAGCGGCCCGTTTGTCGGGGATTAACATTCATCGGAAGACGATGCTGATCTTCCTGCTCAGCGGCTTGCTCAGCTCGGTTGCCGCTATTGTACTAACGTCCCGCTTGGCATCAGCTACGATCACCGCGGGCACCATGGCGGAGATGGACGCCATCGCCGCTTGCGTCATCGGCGGCACCTCGCTCATGGGCGGAGCGGGAACCGTTATCGGCGCTCTAATCGGCGCCTTGGTCATGACCTCGCTCGATAACGGCATGTCGCTGATGGGGCTGGAATCATTCTGGCAGTATGTCGTTAAGGGTTCTATCCTAGTCTTTGCCGTCTGGCTGGACATTTCGAATCGCCGCAAGGGCGTGAAGTAAGCTTTATAGATGTTAATTGAATATGGAGAGTGATCAAGACCTTGGATTTCTCCTAGTGAGGGGGATCCGGGGTCTTTTTGTTTTGCGAGATGGAGAATAGATACGAAGTTCTATTTACCTAATCTAAATGTAGTAGGTTATGCTAGCTAACTTGGTAACTATGATTCAGGACCTAGGATTCAATATTGTCTAATCGACAGAATAAGATAGTTTTCAGCAATTTTAGCTGATTGATTTATAGGTAAATATTGATATCCTAGGAATAATATCTCAGAAAGGGTGATGTTTTTGTCAACTATTCGTAGAAGAGTATGCTCAAGCTTATTAGTTATTGCAGTACTCATTTCTCAGTCGACGAGTTTATTTGCAGACAGCCAGAAATCCAAGCCTTCAGTAGTTAAATCTCAACAGGAGGAAGAATCCGCATTTGTGGATGACAATCATACGGATGAAAATCCAGATCAGAGCGAGGAAAGCGTAGGAAGTGAAGGAGCCGATTCAGACACCAGTCCAGACACCGAATCTTCTTTAGAAGCACCAGCAGAAGTACCGGAGGAAGATGCCCCGACAATCTCTGAAGATGACGTGGAAAGTTTACCCGATTCTGATATTGATGAGCTGTCAGAAGCGCAATATTCATCCCAGAAGGCAATGACACTGCTAGCCGGTCAGCAGGTATATGAGTTTGAAAATATTTATACGGGCAGCCATTCGGGAACGCGTCTAACCTTTGTCGAAGAGGATGTTTCCAGCGGTGGACGCCATGCATTCTATGAATCCAATGCAGTTGGGGATTGGATTGAATTTTCATTTGAGGCAGGGGAAGGAACCTACCAGCTCGATTTGAGAATCAAGCAGTTTAAGAACCGGGGAATCTCGCAAATATACATAGATGGTTCAGCTGTAGGTCAACCTTTGGATTTTTATCACCT
This sequence comes from Paenibacillus lentus, assembly GCF_042714055.1. GTDB lineage: Bacteria > Bacillota > Bacilli > Paenibacillales > Paenibacillaceae > Fontibacillus > Fontibacillus lentus_A. Next base: position 630,410 of record NZ_JBHGVC010000001.1, on the reverse strand, counting down.
TACGGCTAGGCACATTGATACGGAGATCGGTCAGATCACGTTGGATGACAGGGCAACGCACACGATTCGCTTTGAAGTCATTGATAAGAACCCAGACAGTACAGGCTATATACTAGGTCTGGACGCCATGGTTCTGACAAAACAAGACACATTACTGGTTCCAGATGCCCCGGTCAATTTAAAGACGGGAATCCAGTCGGATACTACAGTTAATTTGGATTGGAATCCAGCTGTGTATTCATCTGGAGCAACGATCGAGTCTTACGAAATTTTTGTAAATGATGTTTTGTCAGCGACTACTCCGGCTACGAAGACTCAGTATACCGTTGTTAATCTTACACCGGGAACATCTTACTCGTTCAAAGTAAGAGCGAAAAGTCAAGGGCAAATTTATTCTGAGTTCAGTAATACGATTCAAATTGAAACCATGTCGGGGGTATACGTTTATGAATTTGAAAGCCTTGAAGAGGTAACCCATTCAGGAGACAGGCTGAGCCGTATCGAAGAGAATGTATCCAGTGCCGGGAAACACATTTTTTATGAATCGAATGCCGCAGGAGACTGGATCGAGTTTCCTTTTGCTGCCGAGGCAGGAACCTATCAATTGGATTTAAGAGTCAAGCAATTCAATAATCGCGGTATTTCGCAAATATATGTTGATGGGACAGCTATTGGCCATCCGCTGGATTTTTACAATCCATCAGCAAGACATATCAATACTCAGATCGGTGAGATTACCTTGGACAACAGGGCAACGCATACGATTCGTTTCGAAGTTTTAGATAAAAACCCTACCAGTTCCAACTATATTATGGGCATGGATGCGATGTATTTGACGAAGCAAACACAGCCTGCTGCACCCCATGCACCAACGAATTTAAAATCCGATATTCAGTCGGATACCACGATTAATTTGGAATGGATCATTCCTCTTCAAGAACCAGGGGTCGTCATTGAATCTTATGAAATCTATCAGGACGAAGTTTTAGCAGCGACTGTTGTTGGAACAAAAACATTCCATACTTTGACTGGTTTAACGCCAGGGACGGAATACTCCTATAAAATCCGAGCCTTGAGCCAGCATCAGGTCGCCTCGGAATTAAGTGAGAGTATTTCGGTTACGACGCTTTCCGGGAAGTTGATTTATGAATTTGAACAACTGCCAGGCATTACGCATTCAGGGGATAAGCTTAGCATGCTGGAAGAGAGCAAATCCAGTGCGGGATTGCACGCTTTCTATGAAGCTAATGCGGTAGGAGACTATATTGAATTTCCATTCGTAGCTGAGAAAGGCGCGTATCAACTCGATCTGAGAATTCGCCAGTTTAAAAACCGGGGAATTGCCAAAATTACCGTGGATGGAACGACAGTCGCCGAGTCGCTAGATTTTTATAACTTGACTTCACGGCACATTGATACGGAGATCGGCCAGATCACCTTGGATGATAGGGCAACGCACACGATACGTTTTGAAGTAATCGGTAATAACCCGGCAAGCACAAGCTACATTTTAGGTTTAGATGCCATTTATTTGACATCTATAAGTATCGATACCTATGAACCTAATGATACGCCAGAGACGGCAACTGTGGTAAATGCTCTTCAGACGTATGAATCGTATATTTCCAGCAAGACAGATGTTGATTTCTATAAGTTCACGGCTTCGGAGGGGGATACCTATTTCCTGACCTTCCAATCTCCAAGTGACCACAAATACAAATTAGAGCTATTAAATGCCAATAAACAACCAATTTCAGTGATTAGGCAAACTCATGGCAGGGATGAAGATGTTTCTTTCTATTTAGCTAAAAACTCGTTCGTATATATCAAGGTTTCTTCTTTGAATGGTGATTATAGTTTTGAGCCCTACCGCTTTAGAATTACGCCGGCTCCTACGAAGCAATATGTATACGATGATGCAAATCGACTAACTAAGACCGAATATGTGCAAGGTTTATATCGCTATCAGATTCAATATGAATATGATCGGAATGGAAATCTGCTTAAGAAAAACGTGCTAAGAACTATAATTACTCCTTAATGAGGTGGAAAAAATGAAAAAAACTAAAATAAATCGCAAGTGGTTTGTATTGCCGCTTTGTGCAGGTCTTATTGCTTCTCTAATCACCCCAGGTTCCATTGGATTTGCGGAAGAGTTCGTGGGGAAGGTGAACGAAGTGATGTTCGATTTGCCATCACAGGAGCATATTATTCAGGTTCCAGATCAGGAACCGAATCTTCAATTCGAGTTAAATCATGATTTAGAACCTTTTACCGGGTTTCATACGGAAGAGCAGGTCGTCTTCGAGAATAAAGAAATCCAGCCCGAAGTTAATCAGCATGTGGCTAAGTCAATAGCGGTAGATGTGAATAAGAAAGATCTGTTCGAGCTTACAGATGAACAATTGGAGGAGCTAGTTACCAGAGGATACTCAATTGAGGATTTATATCAACTAGATCATTTGGCGAATAAGCTGATTATTGAACCAATGGAATTAGCAACACGAAAAGAGGTTAGCGAACTGGATTGGAATGAATTAGAAGTGCAGATAACTCGGGAAAATCAATTGAGGCAGTTATCCCAACTATCCGCAGATCATCCTCAGGCCTATGCTCAACTAAATAATGAGAAGCTAGAAGATGAAGAAAAACTCATCATATTAATTGCCTTTGATATAGGGAAAGGAACAATTACGGAGCTGATCAAGGCATATGAAATGGGCGGTGAACAGGCAGTTGCCAATTATCAGCCTAAGCCGAATGCGAAAGCACAGTCTCAAAGTGCTAGAAGCACCAGCAATAATTCATCCGTCGATGCAGATGTCCTGAAGACGATCCGTTCGATCGCAGAGGATACGGGAATTCCTGAAAGTGAACTGATCCAGCAATACCATGCTGCTAAGGAAGCGAGCAAACATGCTCTGGCAGAAAAGGAGTAACGACATGAGAAAAATCGGAGCATTGATTCGAAATTTTATCGTTGCCGTATTGGTGTTTGTTATTGCTTCTCAATCAGGCGTCTCCAGAGTACATGCTCAGATCGATAGTCAGCAGCTTGAGCGGGTGTTGAATGGCCTGGTTACGCCCAAGCTTGTAAATGAATCCAATAAACCGAATTTATCGGATCGCAGTATGGTATCGGAGACTGTTGACCCAGCGACAGGTACACTCACGCTCTCCGAAGTTGATGTCAGCTTACCCGGTAAGGATGGCCTAGATTTAACGATCGGACGTTTGTATAATTCCAGCCAAGCCGAGGTAGGAACGAAACGCGTATCTGTGACATCAAGTACTTCTCAGCAGGCTGGCTGGGGATCTGGATATTATGTCACTATACTTTATTGGGATAAAAATGCGAACCGGTACGGCACGTATTTTCCAGGGTATTATTTAGATACTACTGCAGCTCATAATATAGCTAACTATTATATTAAAAATCAACCTGATAGCGGCCGTATTTACTTAGATTATGATATTGAGTACAAGGATGTATTATATGTTCAAGTAACCTATACGACAATGACAAAAATTTACCCTGACGAAAACTCGTACAGCCGATTAAGGTATGATTTGGGTGGCGGTTGGTCTCTTGCGTTCCCGTCTTTACAAATTGAGGGAACGTATATTCACTATCATGATGGAGCAGGAGCAGCCTATATCGTAAAATTTGACGCTAATAACCGGGGGAAACTGGAGGACTATAGCCGAAACGATGTTGAACTGCTAAGGGATACTGGATATTCAAATGGTCAGATGGCGTCCACCTATGCGCTCGTGGATCAGAATAAGAAAAAGACCTATTTCGGTAGCGATGGAAGACTGCTTGGGATCAAGGATCGATTCAATAATGAAATAAAGTTCACGCATATCAATCGAACAATGAATGGCAGGAGCTACCCTGTAATTTCAAAAATAGTAGATTCTATTGGTCGTAATGTTGATTTTGCATATCAAAGCAATTTGACGGATCCTAACTTTGATCGCCAAAATATGACGGAGAATATTACAATAACGATCAGTCACCCTTCAACTACAGAGAGAAGAACAATTGTTTATGCTAAAAAGCGTGAGGAAGTCAGTATTTTCGAAAACGGCTCTCTAGTTGGACGAAGGTATGAACCGTATTTATTCCGTGTCACCGATATGAAAGGCTATAGCACTTATTATAATTACTATTTGGCATCAGAAAAATTCGATGCTGCGGGAAAATCTCTTAATAATTCTGCTGGTACAGCAGTCTATCTATTACAGTATGCGATGTATCCACATTCGACTTCATTCTATGAATATAAAGTAATCTCTCGGAACTGGGGTGCAGAGGGGGCTTATCAAGCTTTTCAAGTTACAAGGAGATGGGATAGTTTAAATCGTTATAATTATGATGCAGCAAGCCCGGAAATTTATGCCCAAGGTTTGTATAATCAGCGCGAATATACTTATTTCGGTGATGTTACTGGTTATCCAACCTATTATGCCGAGGAATCCATTCCGGAATCCTACCGATTCGGATCGGAATATGTGAATCAGGATGGAGCAAGAACGAAATATACCTTCAATGGTAAGAAGCAATTGCTAATTACCGAACAAATGGCCTCGAATGGAGAAAAAATTACGGAAACGGTGCAAGCCTTTGATACAGCTTATAAATACAAGCCGACAAAGATTGAAACCAAGACAACTAGTGGAAGCAGGGAGAACAAGCTTTATCAAACATATGCTTACTATAATTGGGGGGATTTGAAGAGTACAACACGTCCATTAACTGCTGCCCAATTAAATGATGCAGCTCAGGTGGTGCAGCATACGAAAACTTATAATTATGATACCAACTTTAAACTGCCTATTAAAATTGAGTACTATCAATCGGCTGGAAATATGCTTACTGAGCAGTTTACTTATGATGCCCAAGGCAGGCTCAAAACAGCGCAAAATGCTAACGGTGAAGTGACAACATATCATTTCGCGCAAGCCGCTGACGGCAGAACCGAAGAAGTCATCGTACCGCTAGAGAATGGCAAGACGGCGAAGACGGTCTCACACTACAGCCAAAGTGGATCATATCAGCTATTCCCTACGACAATCAAAAGCTATTATACGAACGAGTCAGGTCAGCAAGTGGAGACTTCGGTTCAGCGGACATATAATGTTCTGCTTGGACTGATGACTTCCGAGACGAATGCAGAAAATAAGACAACACAGTACCAGTATGACGTTTACGGAAGATTGACCAAAACGCTTTATCCTGTGGCTAATAACCAAAGCGGTGAGCGTTATCAGATGGAAGAGGTTTTTGTGTATAACGATCAAACCGTAGATAATACTCCTAATTATTTTGATAGTGAGAATAAATATCTTATCACCACAAGGGTTGATTCTCATACGATGACGACCCGTTTAAGTGATAATGCCGTCAACTACGACAACATTAAACATGAATTTTATGATGGATTTGGAAATACAGTCCTAATGGGGCAGCTGGATAATACAACCAATCGAGAATTGATTTTGGCACAATATCATTATGATATCATGGCTAGACCCGAGTATGTCATAGATACAAGCGGCAATGTATCTACGGCCAAATATGATGCCTGGGGAAGAACATATGAATCAACAGATCCGTTTGGTAACCTGTATCGCACAGATTACGACATCATTGATCGCAAGAGTACCTCCTATATGGTGGCGGCGAGCGATATTGCCTCTTTCCGTAATAGTCCGCAGGATGGCTTGAAACGGAACGTTCTGGAAACAATCTCTGACCAATGGGGAAGAGAAAACGTTATGAAGGCATATCCAAATTGGCCGAATCGCACGGCAGGTGTCGTACAAGAAGATATTGCTTATGATCATTTAGGAAATGTAATTAGCTATACGAATCCGAATCGGAATACAACAAACTATCGGTATGATAAGCTTAACCGCTTAATCTCGGTTGTAGACGCATTAAACCAGACGACTACGTATGCGTATAACAAGCTCGGACAGCTCCAATCCACGTCACAAAGCGAGGGTACCAAAACCTGGGCGACGAATAAAAACTATGACGAGACAGGATTTATGCGAACGAGTACGGATCCTGCTTCCAACCAGGACATTTTTACACGAAATAAATTAGGACAAATAGCTACCCGGAAAGATCCGAATAACACTCTTATTAGCTATGCTTACGATGAGGTTGGCCGTAATATTATTAAAGTTGCTGGATCAACAACTTTAAAAAATATCTACCAATATCGTGTTTTTGGCCCACTGCGTCAAGAGGAAGTTCGTAATGGTTTCAATTATATGACGGTGTATAATGATTACAATATCTTTGGTTCCTTGAAATACAAGGCTACCGTATACGACGGAGTAGCCACGGTTGTCCGGCATGAATATGATGACCAAAATCGATTGAAAAATGTGGCTGACGCTTTCGATTATTTCACGCACTATACGTACGATAAGACGCGGATTAGCCGGGTACAGACCAACGGTACGTATTCACAGACGACTGCAGAAAATGCAAATGCTCAGTACAGCTACGAGCCGGATGGCAAGCTGAAGCGGGTGACTTATCCAAAATTGACGGATGGTAGTTTTTTGACCAGTGATTACACCTATGATGCTATTGGGAGACTCTTGAAAGTCACGAATAAGAAAGGGACGACGACCTTATCCGAGTACCAATATCAATATGATGCCAATGGCAACATTACCCTGGTAACGGATGGGGCGGGTACGACGAGCTACCAATACGATAAGCTGGATCGGTTAATTCAAGTAAAACGCCCTTCCGGTCAGACCATCGTCTACACCTACGATGCCCGTGGCAACCGCAAGACACTGAAAGGCGACAGCCTGATTGAAGACAGCCAAGAACAAACGTACATCTTCAACATTTGGGATCAGCTTAAGAGTGTGGCGAAAGAGAATGTGACGACCGAGTTTGAGTATGAGATGCAAGGACTACGGCTGTCTAAGACGACCACTACAACACCAGCCCACGAAAGTGGAATGGCTACTCCCCCTACGCCAGTTACGGAAAAAGTACGATACGCTTATAACAACCGCGGCCAGGTCATTTCCGAATCCGATGCCTTCAACCAGGCGATAGCGAATTACGTCTGGGGCCCGGATCGGATGCTCGCTAAACGGGATGTGGCCACAAACAAGAAGTACTACTATCTCTATAACGGCCACGGTGATGTCGTACAGATTGTGGACGAGAACGGCACCAAGGTCAACAGCTACCAGTACGATGAATGGGGCAACATCCTGGCTCAGGAAGAGGGTATTCGTAACTCCTTCAAATATGCCGGGGAGATCTTAGATCAGGAGACGGGTCTTTATTACTTACGAGCTAGATATTATAATCCTGAGACAGGGCGGTTTGTAAGTAAGGATACGTATGAGGGGAACGTTACAAATCCCCTGAGTTTGAATTTGTATACGTATGTCGTAAATGCACCGATTAATAATGTTGATCCTTCAGGGAATTATTGTGAGGCGGTTGTAAATGGGAAATTCTACTCACATCCTGGTAAATGCGCTACCGACAGTAATGGAAAACAGATAAATGCAAGTTCAAAATATATTGATGACCAGGTATATTTTAATAACTTAATGAAGCAATTATTACTTGCAATGCAAGCATCCTCAATAGAGGCTAGTAAGAAAAATAGACAGATAGAAGAGCAGAGGACGCAAGAACTTATACGTTTTATGGATCAACTATCAGGTGTAAGTGATATGAGAGATGTTTTCTCATCTGATTACGGAAAATCAATTCCTGCTCTAGTTAATCTAATTCCTATTCCGGGTCCAAATAATCCGAAAAAGATTTATAATGCTGGGGGTGATACTAAGTTAAGGGCTACTAGACGGCCAGTATTTGATACCTGGCTTAAAGATGGAGTAAAGGTTGCAGATAAAAAATTTATATTTAACGTACATGCTTACAATAGCTTGTTTAAATCTGGAAGAAAGGATATTATGCCTGATGATATTGTAGATGCGCTGCGCACAGCTCCTATAAAGGGGGAACCTGGGAGTGTTATTCATATAAATCCAATGACAGGTACAAAAGTTTTTGTTAATCCAGAGAGTAAGGAAATTGTTGGAATACACCCCAATAGTTTTAAATGATATAGACAGGAGAAATATTTAATGCTGGAACTTAAATCACTGTTTGAATTGGATAACAGTTCAGAAACAATTTACTCAACTTACAACACTGCAGTTAAAACGTATAATATCGTTACTAGCTTTATGGATGATAATTGTAGTCCTATACAGTTAGGAAAAAATTTATGTCTTTGGCTTAACAAAGAGGGAATAATAGGAGAATTAGAATGTATATATCCTAAATTGGTTTTAACAGCAAAATGTTCATTGGAGTCTACTGTTACATGTAGTATTGGGGTTCCATCTTTTAATTATCTTTCGTCCAATAGAGAAATATATGTCCAGCATTTCTCAAAAAAATTTATTGTTTGGTTAGCAGAAAATAAAGTAGTTACAAATGAAATTAGAATGGGAAGCGTCAAGTTTTTGTTTTCAGATCATGAATTAGTTGGAATTTTAGCTGATGATATTAAGATAATTTCTTAGTTTATAGAATTTTGTTAGTCATCATGCGATATATTTTGGATAAGGGAACATAGACTGATAGCGCTCACGTAATAACTCGGTTGAAACCGAAAACACGTGAGCGTTATCCGTTACATACGAATGTATGGGGCACAGTTTAGTCTTTAAAAAGTGGTCGTGGTTGTAAAACATAAATATCAAACTATTAACAAGAGTTGATCGTTTTTCTGAATGAATGCAGGTTAGATCGGTTAATTCAAGTAAAACGCCCTTCGTCGTTTATACCTACGATGCTCGAGGGAACCGCAAGACGCTGAAAGGCGACAGCCTGATTGAAGACAGCCAGAATAAACGTACACGTCTGGGATCAGCTTAAGAGTGTTGCCAAAGAGAATGTGACGACCGAGTTTGAGTATGAGATGCAGGCACTACGGCTGACCAAGACGACCATTATAACACCAGCTCCTGAAAGTTGAACGTCGCCTATTCCCCCTACGCCAGTTACGGAGAAAGTACGTTACGATTATAACAATCACGGCCAGGTCATTTCTGAGTCTAATGCTTACAACCAGGCGGTAGTGAATTACGTCTGGAGCCCGGATCGGACTCGCCAGACGGGATGTGGCTACAAACAAGAAGTACTACTATATTTATAACGGCCACGGTGACGTCGTATAGATTATGGACGAGAACGGCAACAGCTATCAGTACGATGAATGGAGCAATATCCTGGCGCAAGAAGAGGGCATTCGCAATTCCTTCAAATATGCCGAAGAGACCTAGAATTAGAGGTGAATAATGAGTAGATTGAAGAGGATATTAGCCCAGGCGAGAGTTCTTAGTCCATTCGAGAAGTCTTCGATAACGAAAATGATAAGTTATTTACCAAATAACTATATTCTTGAATCCCAAATGAAAAATGCAGTAGTAGTAAGTGTATGTGATTGCGGCTGTAAGACTATTGATTTAAGAATACCACCCTATGTAGATAAGTATGTTTGCAATCAAACAGTACCTGTGGAAATGGAGGTCGAACTGGGGAGTGATTCTGCTCCAATCTTATTTTTACTACACGTTGTTAACGGGTATATAGATGAACTAGAGATATTTAAATTAGATTCATCGCCAATCGACGAAGAAATTGACATTAGTAATGGGATCGTTCACGTAAGGCTTTAGCGTAATTTCGCCACAATGCTAAAACATTGGAAATCTCCATAATTTAAAGGTTATCTTTACAGATCCTTATTCATCCTGGCAATGCGGCTTTAACGAAAATGGAAGCGGGCTTCTTCGGGAATTCTTCCCTAAAGGCTATAACTTCGCTTTGGTCGCCGACAAAGAATTGGCTGAAGCTTTCCGTCATATTAACCTTCGACATCGTAAATGTCTAGGTTGGAAGATTGCTAACGAAGCTTTTAGGGGTGAACTATCGCACTTAGCTTGACAATCCGTCAAGCAAAACGGTGTTTTTAATGGTGCTTCCCCCGACCTACAAACTGTTGGAATCAGCTGTAGATTAAATATTTCCAGCACTAGCATATTTCTGTTTTTATATACGTAAAACTAAGCGCAATGCTTTTGTGCTTTTCCAAGGAGGGCAAGTATGCGAGTGTGGTTACGACTTCTATTAATAGCCATAATAATCTTTAGTATTACATCATTTATTTGGTTTCTTCTAGGATCAACGGCATATTTTCAGCGAGGAATGGATCTTATAGGAACTACTATATTATGGGGAGCGGGTATTCCAGTCTTATTGTTAGCTATGTTTTTCATGCTATTGCTCATTAAAAAATGGAAGCCAACGAGCGGGGGAAGCTATGTTGGAATCAGTGTAGCACTAACATTATCAACGCTGCTCTCTGCCGCTCTGATTCAAAGCGTAAGTTCAAATGGCTGGACGAAAGAAAAAATCTATAATGATACATTGAAAATGACAGAGGATGGAAGGTATGAATATCGGATCGAACTAGTAAATTTATTTCAAAGAAACAGTCATGCACGGCTCTATGTGAAGGATATGAGTTCGAAACAGGAATCGTACATACCGATAATCGGCATTCAAACTAATAAGATTGTAGTGCTTCGGGTTAGTGAGACAAATCATTGGGTGAAGCTTGAAACAACGGACAATTCCTCCCACTATATTCTCTACACGACAAATGAATTTAGCCTACCTGAGGAAAAATTCGAGATTGACATTAGGGCAGGTACTTCAAGCAGATTAGAGTAGGAGGATTTAATCAAGTGATCCTATTAGAATGCTTATTCATGCCACACTGGTGAAAGATTTCGGTGTGGTTTTTTGTGCCATTTTTTAAAATCTATTTGATTTTCAATTCAATTTTCATTAAATTATCTATATGTAAATTTTACTGAAAGGGTTGAAAAGATGGCAGAAGGCAAGTCAAGTAGAGGCAAGGCAGCTAGTAGAAAGTCGAATGTAAGCAAACCGGTAGAACTTATTTCAAAGATTATGTTTATTACGTTGGGGGCGATTATTGCCGGGGTGGCATTGGAACTGTTCCTTGTACCGAATGCGATTATCGACGGCGGAATAACGGGTATTTCGCTTATGCTGACAAATATTACGGGCATTCCTTTAGGGATTTTCCTATTTGTGATTAACCTTCCATTTATATTTATCGGCTATAAACAAGTGGGCAAGAAGTTCGCTTTCTCTTCCCTGTACGGCATCGCGGTACTTTCTTTAACAACAGGTTATTTGCATCATGTGGAGGCTTTTACGCATGATAAATTGTTGGCCGTTCTGTTTGGAGCGCTCCTTCTCGGATTGGGCGTCGGTTTAGTGTTAAGGCTGGGGGGAACGACGGACGGTGCAGAAATCGTAGCTATTTTAATCTCGAAAAAAGTAAATATTTCCGTAGGCCAGATCATTCTCATTATTAACATTGTCATCTTCATCGTTGCTGGCTTCCTGCTTGGGTGGGATTCGGCGATGTATTCGATTTTTACTTATTATATCGCTTCTAAGGTAATGGATGTAATCGTGCAGGGGCTTGATGAGTCTAAATCGGTAACGATCATTACGAAGCAATATGATGAAGTAGCAGAAGCTATTATGAAAAGCCTAGGTAGAAGCACAACCTACTTGTACGCGAGAGGCGGAATGAGCAAGGAGGAGACTCAGGTCATTTATTGCGTAGTCAGCCGGCTGGAACTGTCCATGCTGAAGACGGTCGTTCGTGAAATTGATCCTAGAGCATTCATTGCCATCGAAACCGTATCGGATGTGACGGGTGGCAGTTTTACCGAGGAAAAGGCGCATTGATGTGTTAAGGGAGGCTGCAGCCATGCTTTTCTCCTCGGAGAGGGTATGGGGTATTCTGCGTTGACACATCGCTCGTTTCGTGGAAAATCAATTACAAATAGCCTTGGGGCAAAGCTCCAAGGCTATTTGCTGTTTACAGCAGCAGCTAGTCTCCATTAAGCTAAATATAGTAACCTGTAAATGACAATAGCGTTACTGAAATAAGAATTCATTTAAATATTTTAAGGAGATATAAATGATGACGGTATGGCTAATTGTGTTTATAATACTTTTACTTATTGGCGCGGCATGGATCGCTATCGCCATAACGAAGTCGAGTAACTCTGTAAGACGGAGAAGTAATGTCATTCATTTGTCTCAAAGACGGTCTTCCTCTATCGATTCGAATATCATTGCTCCTGGCAATCAGAAGTGCTCCCGGTGCAACCAGGTGAAGAAGCTCATATTTTACTCGAATGATGGGGGCCATGTTGCCGGATTGTGTAAAGAATGCAGAAAGGATATAGGGGATAAGCAGGAGCTGTATCCGATCTAAAGCATAGGTTTGCTGCATACCTTCTATAATATGCGTTCCAATTTAACGCGTTAGAAGGGAGTAGAAACGATGTATTATATCGAGGTAGAGCAAGGGGTAAAAATATTTGTCGAAGATGTCAATCCCGGCCCGGGCAGCATGCCGATTCTGTTTATTCATGGCTGGCCGGTCAATCATAAAATGTTTGAGTATCAGTGGAACATCCTGCCGAAATACGGATTCCGCTGCATCGGTCTTGATTTACGCGGGTTCGGCCAATCGGATCGACCTTGGACAGGTTATGATTACGACAGACTGGCCGCTGATGTACATGCCGTTGTGGCAGCGCTTGGCCTAAATCCATTCATACTTACGGGCTTCTCGATCGGAGGAGCGATTGCCATTCGCTATATGGCCCGTTATGCAGGCTATGGTGTCTGCAAGCTGGCGTTGATTTCAGCGGCCGCCCCTCGCTTTTCCAAATCGCCCAATTATCCTTATGGACTTCCTGTAGAGGATATTAATATGCTCATTAATCAAACCTATACGAATCGCCCGCAGATGCTGGCGGAGTTTGGGGAGAAATTTTTTTACAGCAAAATTACTCCGGCCTTTCGGGATTGGTTTCAGGATTTAGGACTGGAGGCTTCTGGACATGGGACAATTCAAGGGCTCGTCTCTCTAAGGGATGAAGACTTGCGTTCGGATCTTAAACGAATTGTAGTTCCTACAGGGTTATTTCACGGCGCACATGACCAGATCGTCCCTTTTGCCTCGGCGGAGGCTTTGCATCGGGGAATACCGCAGTCTGAGCTCTACCGGTTTGAGCGGGGTGGGCATGGGGTATTTTATGATGAGCTTGAGGCATTCAATGAGGCTTATGTTCATTTTTTGCGTAAATAGAGAAAAATAAGTTATAAAAGATAAAGAAAGAGCGCACCTCAAGGTACGCTCTTTCTTAGTGAAAGACCTAGTGCAAATCGCGGAACAGGCCAACGACTTTGCCCAATATCGTCACATGCTTCAAGCGAAGCGGCTCCATTGTCGCATTCTCAGGCTGAAGGCGAATATGATCCTTTTCCTTGTAGAACGTCTTAACCGTTGCCTCGTCATCCTCGGTCATTGCAACGACGATCTCGCCATTATTGGCCGTTTGCTGCTTACGTACAATGACATAGTCTCCGCTATGAATTCCTGCTTCAATCATGCTGTCGCCTACGACGGACAACATAAAGATTTCACCCTCGCCAGCATAATGCTGAGGAAGCGGGAAGTAGTCCTCGATGTTCTCAGTAGCAGTTATAGGGACGCCGGCAGTGACTTTGCCGATCACGGGAACGCGAGCAACGGAATGAGCAAATTGGCCGAGATTCTCTGAATCTTCTTGTCCCAGCAATTCGATCGCTCTTGGCTTCGTAGGATCACGCCGGATAAATCCTTTCTTCTCTAACCGATCCAAATGGCCGTGTACAGTGGAACTGGAAGCGAGTCCGACAGCTTCGCCGATTTCCCGTACGGAAGGCGGATAGCCTTTCAATCTTACTTCTGAGCGTATAAATTCAAGAATAGCTTGCTGACGGCTAGAAACCTTCGACATAATCCATCAACCCCATTTAGTAACGTTTGGAAAAATTATAACATAGAACTTCCGTTCGCACAAACATAAGTTCTAAATATAACGGGACAGAATAGGATGCAGTTTGGGTTTCCATAATCATCGTGTAACTTTTCATATATTAATAGTTATAAATCGTTGTCGAAAAAAGGGGAACAATTGTTCTAAAAAAACTATTGAATCAAACAAGTGTTCGTGTTACTATGAATTCAAATCATAAGAACATTTGTTTGGAGTGATAATTATTATGTTGAGATACAGTACATATCAAAGCATTTATGATCGTAAATCAAATTCACGGAGTCAGGGCACGCTGCAGGTTGTTACTACGAGAATGGGGAAACGGCTGACTAACTCTATTTCGAATATTTTATCTAGAATAACTATGTTTAAAGTCATGCTGTTCATTCTATTCATGGTTATGGCATGGGCCGGGATGGTGACGGTGGTTGCCTCTTCACCTGATCATCAATACGAAGAGGCGGATTCTGTTGTAGTGAAGCGAGGGGATTCTTTATGGAAGATTGCTGCAGACCATAAGCCGGAGAATATGGATACTAGAGTTTATATCGATGCTATTATGCGAGCGAATGGTTTGAAGGGAAGCAGCATTCAGCCCGGGGACATACTTGTCATGCCTTCGAAATGATGACTCGTAATATGATCTGTCTTATATAAACAACTCATTGTTAGATGAAGGAAGGAACCGCAGAGATTTTTGCGGTTCCTTCTTTTACTGATGGCTACGTGTTAATTGTAATATCAGGCGCGGAAATGGTCGGTGGAGTCGTTAAATCTGAAGCAGCGCCTGCAAAGCTGGCGACTTCTATTGTGACAGGTGTTCCGAGTAGGAGATCTGTTGTAGCAAGCACCAAACTGGCTGTAGTAAGTGTAGATAGGGAGTTTTGCTGCAGAACTCCGTTAATATAAACGTTGAAATAATCGTTCGCCGCTGTAATTGTTGGTAAATCAGTAATAGGAGCATCTGCGTCATCCGTAAAGCTTGCTGCGGGAATCGTCGTATCTGTCGCTCCAATCATTCCGGCAGTTATAGTGGCGAAAAAACGCGTAGTTACCGGGTTAATGGTAGTAGTGATGGTTCCGCCAGTGGCAACAGGTGCTGATGCTGTAGCCGTAAATACCGCTTTTACGACTGGCATGTGATCACCTCCTTTTTTCGTAAATAGAGCGAAAGGGATAATCGTTGGCAGAAGCTTTCCACTTTCGCCCCACATTATAGGATGTAAGATTATGCCGCGATGAAACGGCTCATTTACATTAAAGCTAAAATCTGGCGCAAGTGTTAATTCGTGCGGATAGATGTCCATTTCGCGTCAAAGTAAAGAGGCATATGATACCTAAGCAAAAAAATTAAACAAACGCGGAAGGTGTTTATAATGTCTAGTGCTGCTTCCAAACTCAAAATGAAATGGAACAAAGTGAGAAATAAAAGAACTGTAGTTATAAGGAAGTCATTTTACACAGGCCATGTTAAAAGAAGCAAAAAAATATCTTTAGTAAGAAAGAAGAGAAAATGCCATCCACGTTTCCGGCGAAGAATAGAAGGTTTACGTGAGAAGAGAAGACGTTGGAAAAAGGAATGGAGCATGATGCAGGGCGCTAATGGTAATTGCGGAATGCAAGGGTTCTGTGGCCATGAGGGTGCTATAGAAAAACCCTCTAAACCTGGCATGCCTAGGCAAAGAGACGCGTGGGATGCACGCGGCACCAAAGGTGCTTCTGGCTCTGAGGGCTCTGTGGGCCCTGCTGGGGAGCCAGGGCATCCGAGTGAAACTGGGACATCAGGAGTGCCATGGTCACAGAGTAAGCGTGGTGAGCAAGGACAACCGGGTGCAGCAGTTCCATTGGGAGCGCCTGGGGCAACGGGCCAGCAAGGTTCGTTAGAGTCACAGGGAAAGCAGGGTGCGCTAGGGCCTGCGGGCGAAGCCGGGCCAATGGGAGTCCCGGGCCCGAAGGGGGAACGTGGAATGGAAGGTTCCCTAGGGCCCCCAGGCCCGCCAGGCCCACCGGGTTCCCCAGGAGCTCCTGGGCTGATAGGCCCGCCAGGCCCGCCGGGCGAGGTGCAAGGGATCACCATCCTGCCGAGGGTGTATCGGTATTTCTATTTTCCACCTTCCAGCATAACAGGCACTGTCCAAGTTGCCGCTGCCGAATTTACGGATGATGAAGGCACCAAGGCCGCAGAATTCAAGGGGATGGGGATAAACGGTTATTCCAATTTATATATTAATGGTGTCCTGCAGGAAGGCAGTTTGTACAGTTTGACTACAGCAGACTTAACACTTATTCTTGAAGTAGATACTGTATTGGCCGGGTCGCCGATTACCGTTGAAAATGTCGAGTTTCTGGCCCTTATCCAATAGGAAGCAATTCAAGGTTAAGTGTCTTGACAAGCTCTATTTGTCATGTCAATGTAAAGATGAATGCCTTGCGCAGTGGAGCTGGTTTTTGGGCATTATAAGCAGGACTTGCGAAGGTTTCACGATTAAATCAGCAGGAGGATAATATGGATATAGATGCTATGGTTCAACGCATTAATGAATTAGCACGTAAAAATAAGGCCGAAGGACTGACGGAAGACGAAATGCTGGAACGTGCTCAACTCCGTGAGACGTACCTTCAAAACATAAGAAGAAATTTCCGCCAGCAGTTGGAATCAATTGAAGTGGTGGATAAATAAGGCCGGCCATTTGGTCCGGCTTTACATATGAGCAGGGAGGTTCTAACCATGGAATATGCATATCTTGGAAAAAGCGGGTTAGCCGTGTCGCGGCTATGTTTGGGAAGCATGACGTTCGGCGGGCAGACGGATGAGGCGGAATCCGCCAGAATGATCCACGCCTTCCTCGATCAGGGCGGCAATTTTATTGATACGGCCGATGTGTATACCGGGGGGCGCTCTGAGGAGATCGTCGGCAAACATATTAAAGACCGGCGCTCGGAAGTCGTTTTAGCTACAAAGGTTCGGATGCGCACCTCACCGGACGTTAACGGGTTCGGCGCGTCGCGCAAACGGATCATGGATGGGATTGATGCCAGCCTGAAAAGGCTTGGCACAGATTACATTGATTTGTACCAAATCCATGTCTGGGATGCCGATACGCCGGTCGAAGAGACACTGAGAGCCTTGGATGATCTGGTCGCCTCCGGGAAAGTGCGTTACATCGGCTGCTCGAACTATTTGTCATGGCAATTGATGAAAAGCCTTGGCATCAGTGATGTTAGAGGATACTCCAGGTACATATCCTTACAGCAGCAGTACAGTCTAGTTAATAGGGAAGCGGATCGCGAACTGGTCTCCCTCTGTGCTGAGGAGAAGGTCGGAATTATTCCATGGGCTCCGCTGGGCGGTGGATTTCTGACCGGCAAATATCGCAGGGGCGAAACGCCAAACGAAGGCCGACTTGGTACGGCAAAAACGGGTGAAAGCAGCTGGGAGAGCAGGGCCTACGACAAGAACTTTGCAATATTAGATACCGTATTGGCCGCAGCCGAAGAAACGGGCAAAACCCCGGCACAGGTGTCGCTGAATTGGCTGCTGGAGCAGCCTTGCATTACATCCCCGATTTTCGGTGCAAGCACGTACGCCCAGTTCGAGGAGAACCTTGGCTCGGTCGGCTGGAGATTGCCGCAGGAGCTGCGCCAACGCCTGGATGAAGTAAGTGCGTTGCCTGATGAATATCCTGCCCGCTTCGTGAACAAATTTAGTAGAAATATTAACCACCCTTAGACGATCATTTATAGGAGGAAGATCCGATGGCTTCATTTGACAGAAAAGTTGAGCGCAACCAGATGAAACTGAACAAGAAAGGGAAAAATCCGCTGAACAACAAGAGCAGCGGCCGAACCGGCACGGGGAGAACGATGGGAGCCAGGGGAGACGGGGATATTTTTAAAGGCCGAAAAATAATCCTTCCGTTTTTGCTTATTCTTCTGGCTGGATTATACGCGGGTGTAGCTTTGGCGGGCGGCGGAGCAGAGGTAAGCACGACGATGTTCTGGCTGACGATTGTCCTTTACGTTATTTTAGCAGTAGCTTTATTTCTTAATAAACCCTATCTGCGCATTAACAAAAACTACTTGTTCACGGCGAAATTTAATCGGGATCGGATGCTGGAAGCCGGACAAATTAGCAAGATCACTGCATCTGCTAACAAAATCGTGATTACGCCAAAAGCTAGCGGACAGAATTGGGTGTTTCACCGCAGACGTAATTTGTTCGATACGCCAGCCATGGCAGAACGATTAGAGACATTCGCTAAAACGCATAAGGTTAATTTCATTAACGAATAAATGTACTAGAATGCACATGATCTAACAACTTATTCATTGGGAGAAGAGAGGACAGAGATAAGATGACAATCAAAGCGGTATGTTTCGATCTAGACGATACGTTGCTCTGGGACGAGCGTAGTGTGAGAGAGGCCTTTACAGAAACCTGCCTGAAGGCGCAAGCAGCGGTGGGCACGAATCCTGTGGAGCTGGAGGAAGCAGTGCGCAAGGAAGCCAGAGAGCTATACGAATCGTATGAGACCTTTCCATTTACAAAAATGATCGGGATTAATCCATTTGAAGGGCTATGGGCTCATTTTTCGGCTGGCGAGCAGCCTGAATTCCGCAAGCTGGAGCAACTGGCGCCGGTATATCGCAAGGAATCCTGGCGCCGCGGGCTGCTTGCTCTAGGTGTAGATAACGAAGAACTCGCGGCTGAGCTTGCCGAACAGTTCGGCAAGGAGCGCCGCTCCCGTCCGCATGTATACGAAGAGACCTTTCAAGTTCTGAAGGAGCTTCAAGGGAAAGTCAAGCTGCTGCTGCTTACGAATGGCTGCCCGGCATTGCAGCAGGAGAAGCTGGACGGGGTTCCGGAGCTTGCGCCATTTTTTGATGAAATTATCATTTCCGGCGCGTTTGGCAAAGGCAAGCCCGATTCGACGATATTCCAGCATGCGCTGGAGCGGCTTGGGGTTGATGCGAAGGAAGCGATTATGGTCGGAGATAAGCTGACTACAGACATTAAAGGTTCGCTTAGCGTAGGCATGACGGCCGTGTGGATCAACCGGGTTGGTCATACACGAGACGATGAAATCGTTCCGGATTACGAAATCCAGCATTTATCCGAGCTTCATGACATTATTAATGCTGCCAATTAGCTTAGAACAACACCAATAATCATAAGAAGCTGCTATCGATATCCTCGCTGGTGGAGATCGGAGCAGCTTCTTTTTTTGTAACTTTTTAGCGCTAATTTATGCTTTTTGGAACGTTGGGTCATTGTAAGGATGCGCGATCCAGCCGTTCTCTTCCACGAAGAGGCGGACGGCCACGACTTTGCGTTCATCGGTTAATGTGAAGAAATGCGCGGTATTTTCAGGAACGGAGATCAGATCTCCCGGCACGAGATTGACGTCAAAATAACCCGTTTCATCATCGCCCTTAATGATAAACGTTCCTGCACCAGAGACAATCACTCGGATTTCGTCCTCTGTATGCGTATGAACTTGCTCGAATTTGGCAAGCAGCTCTTCGATATTCGGCGTAGCCTCGCTTAGTGTAATGACATCCCACGTCCGATATCCCCGGCGTGCGACCAAATCTTGAATTTCCGCATCAAAGGTATTCAGAATTTCGCTTTTTTGCTCGTCGGATAAGGTGAAATTGTTTTGGAGCTCGGCAGGCAGTTTGCCTACGTTCCAATGCTCATAAATGACCTCATATCGATTCAGGAATTCCCGAACATTATCGTCTCCTGAAATAATTTCGTTCGTGTTTCTTATTCTGATTTCCGCCATGGGATTACCCCGCTTTCTTTTGGATATGATTGCATTATATCCGATACCTCCCCGGATTGTCGACACTTAAATTCATTTGCGGTTCATCTGTCTTATCTCACGCCGTAAAAGGGTTTGCACATTCATGTAAATATGGTTTGAACCTTTTCTTTAGCACTTTGTTCTGTTAAACTAAATGTTAATGTTTTGTGGGAGGGATAAAGTTCATGAGTAAGCCTAGCTTGGATTCCAGAATGAAAGAACGAATATTGATCCTCGACGGTGCCATGGGTACTATGATTCAGCAGGAGGATTTATCGCCAGCCGATTTCGGCGGCGAAGAGCTGGACGGCTGCAATGAGATGCTCGTGCTCACCCGTCCTGACGTGATCCAGGGGATTCACGAGAAGTACTTGGAAGCCGGAGCAGATTTAATTTCAACAAATACGTTTGGTGCGACCTCCGTCGTACTGGCTGAATACGATATACAAGACAAGGCGCGTGAAATCAACTTAGCAGCAGCCCGCTTGGCGATCGCTGCTGCCGAGAAGTACAGCACGCCCGAACACCCAAGATACGTGGTAGGTGCCTTGGGCCCGACGACAAAGACGCTATCCGTCACGGGAGGCGTTACTTTCGATGAGCTGATCGAGAGCTATGAGGAGCAGGCGCTTGCTTTGGTTGAAGCCGGTGTAGATGTACTGCTGCTGGAAACGTCGCAGGATACGCTGAACGTGAAGGCGGGCAGCATTGGCATTTCCCGTGCGTATGAGGCTGCAGGCAAGAAGCTGCCCCTCATGATTTCAGGCACGATTGAGCCGATGGGCACGACACTGGCTGGACAGAACATCGAGGCCTTCTATATTTCATTGGAGCATTTGCAGCCGATTTCCTTCGGTCTGAACTGCGCCACGGGTCCTGAGTTCATGCGTGATCATATCCGTACCTTGTCCGATATGTCCAGCGCTGGTGTGAGCTGCTACCCGAATGCCGGCCTGCCTGATGAGAACGGCAAATACCATGAATCACCGGAATCGCTGGCCATGAAGATGGGCGCCTTTGCAGAGCAGGGCTGGCTGAACATAGCCGGGGGCTGCTGCGGCACGACGCCAGAGCATATTGCCGCGCTCGTAGAGACGATGAGTCAATATGCACCGCGTGAGCTTAGCGGTAAGCATCCCGCAGCTGTATCCGGTGTAGAGACGGTATATATCGAGGAAGACAACCGGCCGATTATGATCGGCGAACGGACGAATATTTCCGGTTCGCGGAAATTCAAACGTCTGATCAAGGAAGAGAAGTTCGATGAGGCTTCCGAAATTGCCCGCTCCCAGGTGAAGGGCGGAGCGATGGTCATCGATATTAACCTGCAGGATACCGATATCGATGAAGCGTATGCGGTCAAGAACTTCTACCCAATGGTCACGAAGAAGATCAAAGCGCCGATTATGATCGATTCTACCTATGACCATATTATTGAGCTAGCGCTTAAATATTCTCAGGGTAAAGCGATAATTAACTCCATTAATCTTGAGGACGGAGAGACGAAGTTTGAGCAGATCGTACCACTTATCCACCGATATGGCGCCGCGGTCGTTTGCATTCTGATTGATGAGCGTGGTCAAGCGGTATCCCGTGAAGCGAAGATGGAAGTGGCTACCCGTGCGTATGAGCTGCTCGTTCATAAGTACGGCATGCAGCCGGAGGATATTATTTTTGACCCGAATATGTTCCCGGTTGGCTCGGGCGACCCGCAGTACATCGGTTCTGCCGTGGAGACGATCGAAGGTATTCGCATGATCAAGGAGAAATACCCTAGAGCCAAGACGATTCTTGGCCTAAGTAACATTTCCTTCGGCCTGCCGGATGCAGGGCGGGAAGTGCTGAATTCCGTCTATTTATATCATTGTACAAAAGCAGGGCTCGATTACGCGATCGTCAATACGGAGAAGCTCGAGCGCTACGCTTCAATTTCTGAAGAAGACCGCCGCTTGGCGGAGGAGCTTATTTTCAATACGAATGACGAGACGCTCGCAGCGTTTGTCGCTGCTTTCCGGGACAAGAAGGTAGAGAAGAAGGTCAAGGCTGACAATATGACGCTGGAGGAGCGGCTGGCAAACTACGTTGTAGAAGGCAGCAAGGAAGGGTTGATCCAGGATCTGGAGGAGGCTCTTAAGAAGTATAGCGCCCTTGACGTCATAAACGGGCCGCTGATGGCAGGCATGGAAGAGGTCGGCCGTTTGTTCAACAACAATGAGCTGATCGTTGCAGAGGTTCTGCAAAGTGCTGAAGTCATGAAGGCATCGGTTGCTTTCCTTGAGCCGTTTATGGAGAAGGACGAGTCCTCGGTGAAAGGCAAAATCCTGCTGGCTACCGTTAAAGGCGACGTGCATGATATTGGGAAGAACCTGGTGGAGATCATTTTGTCCAACAATGGTTACCAAATCATTAATTTGGGTATAAAAGTACCACCGGAGCGCATTATTGAAGCCTACCGGGAAGAGAAGCCGGATGCAATCGGTTTATCCGGGCTTTTGGTTAAGTCCGCACAGCAAATGGTATTGACTGCGCAAGATTTGCGTACCGCGGGGATCGAGGTACCGATTCTCGTCGGAGGAGCTGCGCTGACCCGCAAGTTTACGAAGACGAGAATTCGCCCGGAATACGACGGCATGGTCATTTATGCCAAGGATGCCATGGATGGGCTGGATTTGGCGAACAAAATCATGGACCCGGTCAAAAGAGAAGAGATGCGCGTTGAGATGGAGGCCGAAAAAGAGGCGGAAGCTAGCGTAGCCGTTGCTGTTAAAGAACTGCCGCAGTTGACCCGTGTCGAGCGCTCCAACATCTCTACGGATGCGCCGGTATTTACTCCGCCCGATATGGAGCGGCATATCCTGCGCAACTATCCGATAAGCCATATTATTCCTTATATCAATATGCAGATGCTGCTTGGACACCATTTGGGACTCCGCGGCTCGGTAGAGCAGCTGATCGCTAAAGAGGATCCGAAAGCAGTTCAATTGAAGGAGACCGTCGATCAAATTCTTTATGAGGCGGTCACGGACGGCATTATTCAAGCTCAGGCGATGTATCAGTTCTTCCCTGCGCAATCCTCCGGGAATGAGATCATTATTTATGATCCCGAGGATCATTCCAAGGTGCTGAAGACGTTTGACTTCCCGCGTCAGCGCGTTGAGCCTTACCTCTGCCTGTCCGACTTCCTGAAATCCGTCGATAGCGGAATCATGGATTATGTTGGCTTCCTCGTTGTGAGTGCCGGACAAGGCATTCGCGATCGTTCCGAGAAGCTGAAGGAGCAGGGTGATTATCTTCGCTCCCATGCTTTGCAATCCGTAGCCTTGGAAGTGGCAGAAGGTCTTGCTGAACGGGTTCACCATATGATGCGCGATACCTGGGGCTTCCCGGATCCGCAGGATATGACGATGAAGCAGCGCCTTGGCGCGCGTTATCAAGGCATTCGCGTATCCTTCGGTTATCCGGCTTGTCCTGATCTGGAATATCAAGGGCCGCTCTTTGAGCTGCTGAAGCCGGAGGATATTGGAGTCGAGCTGACGGAAGGCTTCATGATGGAGCCGGAAGCATCGGTATCCGCCATGGTATTTGCTCACCCACAGGCGCAATATTTTAACGTTGATAAAGCCTAGTGTATAATTTAGCAAAACCCTCCGGGTCCCGGAGGGTTTTGGCCATAAGAAAAGCCCCTATCGAAGCAGGCTCGAAGATGCAGTCGAATCCATCATTAAAGGTAGCTTTTCTTGCGATCTAAGGATGCCGGTTCATCGAAGTTTGTGCCTTCATAGATCTAAAGAAAAGCCCCTATCGAAGCAGGCTCGAAGATGCAGTCGAATCATCATTTAGAGGCGAGTCAATAAAAAGGAGAGAGAAGAATGGAGCTATATTTCATGGGAACTAATGCAGGCGTCCCTTCCTTAGAGCGTAATGTGACTTCGCTTGCACTCCGCATGCTTGAAGAACGGCGGTCGTTTTGGTTGTTCGACTGCGGTGAAGGAACCCAGCATCAAATTCTTCGTTCTCCTCTCAAGCTGAGTAAGCTGGAGAAAATATTCATCACGCATCTGCATGGAGACCATTTATTCGGTCTGCCGGGACTGATCTCCAGCCGTGCTTATCAAGGGGGGGAGGATCCCCTGACGATTTATGGCCCGGTTGGATTGAAGCAGTATATTCATACCTGTCTGGAGCTGAGCGAATCGCACATCAGCTATATCCTGGATATCGTCGAGCATGACGGCGGACTGCTGTTCGAGGATGAATCCTTTCGGGTAGAGGCTTCGCTGCTGGAGCATCGGGTGACCAGCTATGGTTATCGGGTTACCGAGAAGGATTTGCCCGGCAAGCTCGATACCGCTGTGTTAGAGAGCTACGGTATTCGTCCGGGCCCGCTCTATGGAAAATTAAAACGCGGCGAGAGCGTAGAAGCACCGGACGGTCGGATCCTGCATGCTTCTGCAGTACAGGGCAAGCCGAAGAAGGGAAGGATCCTTACGATCCTTGGCGATACGCGTCCATGTGATTCCGTGCTCTCATTAGCACGCAATGCGGATGTGCTGGTGCATGAATCTACATTCCTCCATGAGTTGAAGAATACGGCACATACTTATTACCACAGCACAGCCCGCCAAGCGGCAGAGGCTGCACGGGAAGCCGGAGCTAAGCAGCTATTCCTAACCCACCTCAGCTCCCGTTATAAGTATGAGGATCAATTAATGCAGCTAGAACAGGAAGCGCGGGAAGTTTTCCTGAATTCCAGAATAGCGCGTGAGCATGTCCTCTACGGAGTGGAACGTGCAATGGAATAAAAATATTTTCCGGGAAAGCGCAGGAAATGACAGGCCGTTTCAAAGTTTGATAAAGGCGCATCACGTAAACTTATCCCGCTTCGATGCCTTTCGACTTGATGCGGCTCTAATTTGCTTCATGGAAACTAAGAAGGGGTGAAATTTGCCTCTGCTTTGTTTTTCTATGTAGAATATAGGGAAGCAGATGTTTACGGGAGGTGCCAAATGAGAAAAATTCCTTTTGTTCTGCACGGCTTCGGTACAATCGCCAGAACACATATCGTCGCATTGCGGGCATTGCCTGTTATTAAGAAAGTTCCCTTTATACCGGTACTGGATACGCTAGTTACCCGTCATCCAGATTTACATAAAGAGCAGGCCAATGCTATGGGCTTTGATCACATTACGGACAGCATCGCGGAGGCAGTGAACCGGGAATCGGCAGCTGCGGTGAGTGTATGTACTCCTAACGCTTCGCATCCAGAAAGCATTCGCGCGGCAGGGGAAGCGGGGAAGGCGCTTTACTGCGAGAAGCCAATTGCCGATAATTATAAAGAATCCGCACAAGCAGCCGCTGGTTTTCCTGCTCATTTAACTGCGCAGGTTGCGTTAATATTTCGCTATCATCCGGCAGTCCAGCGAACTACGGAGCTGCTGCGCCAGCAGAGCATCGGTGAGGTGCTGCAATGTAAAATATCGTATCTTCGCTCCGGCTATCTGGATCAGGAACGACCCTTCAGTTGGCGAGTCAGTAGTGAAATGTCAGGCGGCGGAGCCATTACTGATATCGGGGTGCATGCACTTGATCTCATTTGCCACTGGTTCGGAGATTTAGCGCGATTTGAGGGCACTACCGAGACATTTGTAAATGAACGACGTGCTGAACCGGGAAGTGAACGAAAAGTCGCCATAGAGGTGGATGATTGGGCTGCTATAAATTATGAGACGGTTACGGGTGTCCGTGGTATGGTGGAAGTATCGCGCATAGCATGGGGAAGCGATGCCTTTACGGTTCAAATTGTCGGAACCCAGGGAAGTATTGTTATGGACTTGGAAAAGGACGTCTATCCCAAGGTACATCTGCTCCGAGGGGCTTTAAGCCACTGCCCGGAACCAGCGGGCCTTCAACTGCTTCCTGACGCGAAGGCCACGATGGGCATATTTGTAGACTCTCATTTTGCTGCACTGCATCATTTCATGCTGAGACTCGTCGATAAGGATGAATTTGAGGGACTCGCACCAACGCTGGCCGATGCGCTTCGAGTAGAGCAATATGTCGATCAAGTTCGGAAGAAGGAGGGAGCTCGTTGACGAAGTGGAGCGCTTATCTTATCGATTTGGACGGCACCATGTATCATGGCAACCGCATGATGCCTGGAGCTGATGAATTAATTAATGCAATGAAATATAATCATATACCGTATTTATTCGTAACCAACAACTCTTCGCGGACGCCTGAAGACGTTGCGGAGCATTTGCGGCAGATGGGGATCCCCGCGCAAGCGGAGGATGTATGCACCTCCGCCGTTGCCGCCGCAGAATACATCGCGGATGTGCAGCCAGGTGCTAGAGTAGCGCCCATTGGTGAATACGGCTTGCTGGAAGCGTTGAAGCTGGCAGGAGTGACGATCGATACGGTGCAGCCCGAATATGTGGTGCAGGGCATTGACCGCTCCTTCTCCTATGAGAAGCTGGCCCAGGCCGCAAGATGGATCGCGGACGGCGCCCAATATATTTTGACGAATCCAGATTTGCTGCTTCCGGGCCAGGAAGGGCTCATGCCGGGGGCTGGAACGATTTCGGCTGCCATCGTGGCAGCTTCGGGCGCCGAGCCGGTAATCATCGGCAAGCCCTCGAAAATTTTGATGAAGCATGCGATGGACCGCTTGGGCGTACGACCTGATGAGACGGCGGTAATTGGTGATAATATGTTTACGGACATTTCGGCCGGTGTCCATGCGGGCTGCGGAACCATATTGGCCTTGACCGGAGTGACGAACCGTGATAATTTGCATGAGCTCATGACAAAAACCGGCGTTACACCGGATAAAATTTGCGAAAGCTTGGCCGATGTCCAATCCTTGGTCGTCAGTTCACTGGAATCGGCGACCTAAGGCGTAATGAGATAGAGAAGGGAAAGATGACGATGCCGGAACTGCCGGAAATGGATAATTATCGAATTCAGCTATCCAATTATATTTTGGATTCGCCAATAACAAATATTGTGATTAACCGGGAGAAGTCTGTGAATTTGGATCCGGATGCGTTTATAAATGCTCTGCTGGGAAGACAGGTTATTTTTATTGAACGGCGGGGCAAGCATCTGCTGTTTCATTTGGATAATGGGCGCCGTCTTATGCTGCACCTGATGCTTGGCGGACTGTTGTATCTAGGCTCATCAGAAGACCGTCCTGAGCGCAATACGCAAATTGAACTTTCCTTTGGCAACGGCATGGTGCTTTATTTTATCGGGTTAAGGCTCGGTTACTTGCATTTGCACACGGCGAAGGAAGCGGAGGAACTGTTATCCGATTTAGGGCCGGAGCTGCTTGATCGAAAGATGAATGAAGAAAAGTTCAAGGCCATTTTCAGCAAGCGCCGCGGCAGCCTGAAGACAGCGCTGGTGAATCAGGAAATCGTTGCCGGGATCGGCAACTGCTATGCGGATGAAATTGCGTTTGCCGCAGGGCTGCGTCCTTCCTCCAAGCTGCAGAATCTATCCGATGATGATCTGTCAGGCTTATATCAAGCAGCCCGGGATGTCTTGATCCATGCTACAGAAGCAGGGGGCTACATAGAGCTTCCGCTGACGAAGGATGATCAGCTTACGGGCGGATTCAATGAGCTATGCCAGGTATATGATCGGGAAGGGGAAAAATGCAATCGCTGCGGGGATGATATCGTGAAGACCGAAATTGCCGGTAAAAAAGTGTTCCACAGCCCGGGCTGCCAGCATGAGCGCTAATGAGCCGGTAGTAGGCGGACATCTCAGCATCCGCAGCGGGTATGCTGGAGCTGCGCAAATCGCTATTTCTTCCGGTGCAGGCGCGTTTCAGTATTTTCCCAAAAATCCAAGAAGCTTGACGGTAAAAGATTTTGATCGTCAGGATGCGGAACGCTGCCGGCGGTTATGCGAGGAGCATGGGATTTTGACCGTAGCTCATACGCCATATCCAAGTAACTTGGCGGTGGATAGGAGCAACGCCCGTGAACAATTTGAAAGAACCGTAAATTCACTGCGAAATGATCTGGAGATTGCAGAAGCTTGTGGCTCTTTGGGAATAATTGTTCATTTTGGCACATATAAGGCTGGAAACCCCTTACAAGGTTATCAAAATATTATACAATGTATAAATGAAGTGCTTTCCGACTGGCGAGGCAGAACTAAGCTGATCATCGAAAATCAGGCTGGCGACCACGGAGATATGGGAATAACTCTGGAGGAGCTCGTTCAAATTCGCAAGCTGTGCCGCTCGCCGGACAGCATCGGGTTTTGTCTCGACACCTGTCATGCGTTTGCCTCTGGAATGTGGGTCGGTGAACATGACGAATCATTTGCAACTAAGGCGGCTGAATTGGATTTTTGGAATGGTTTAGCCGTGATTCATTTGAATGATTCGAAATATCCGGCATATTCCCGTAAAGACCGGCACGCTCGGGTAGGTGAAGGTTATATTGGAGAGGCAGGCTTTCGCAAGCTGCTTCAGCTGGAAGAAGTACAAGGAATACCATGCATATTTGAAAGTGAGAAAGGCGAAGACGGAACCTATAGAGAAGATATGGAACGGGTGAGGCGGTGGGTGAAAGCCTAGTGCTGGAATTCCGCGGGAAAGGACGAAGAACAGTGATTCATGTATATATGGATGATTTGCGGCGCTGTCCCTTAGGTTTTACATTAGTCAGGACCGTCGATGAATGTATAGAACTTCTGCGAATTTCCGAAGTCGACATCCTGTCCCTGGATTACGATATGGGGCCGGGAGAGAAGACGGGGGCGGAGGTTGCTTCCGCGATCGCGAGGGAAGGGCTGTATCCGAGAGAAATTTTCTTGCACACCTCGAGTATGGCGGGGAAGAAGAGTATGTACGAAATATTGTATCAAAACAAGCCAGAGTGCGTAATTCTGCATAACGGACCGATTCCATTTGACCGCCTGGATGAAATTGAGAGTTTGACCAGAAGAAGCGCCCGCAAATAAAAAAAGTTGAAATGAAGCCGTCGTGAATCCGGCAATTACTTCTGGGGGTTTTGCGCGTTGAAAAATCAGGAAATCGAACCAAGTGAGACAGGCGATAAACAGGGTACGTCTACCCATTGGATTTGTACGGCGAATCATGGCTTTGCGCCATATGCACAGGAAGAGCTGCGCCGATTATTCGGTGCGGTGAAGAGTACGGTTCTCATTCCCGGTGAGGTGCTGCGGGTCACATTGCAGGAAGAGGCGGAGCAGGT
This sequence comes from Paenibacillus lentus, assembly GCF_042714055.1. Taxonomy (GTDB): domain Bacteria; phylum Bacillota; class Bacilli; order Paenibacillales; family Paenibacillaceae; genus Fontibacillus; species Fontibacillus lentus_A. The sequence goes on along the minus strand of NZ_JBHGVC010000001.1, from coordinate 601,348 downwards.
TATCGAGGCAATTGCAGGCAAGCCTCCAGTGTTTTTGCGGCATCTTTTTCATATCGACTGGGAATGGCGGGCTTCAGAACAAGGTGAGCTTGCTGCCGGGATAGATGAGCTGGTTGCAGCGGCAATGTCAGATCCAAGGCTTCGGGATGCAGCTACAATCGCTGTACAACCCAGAAAGTCAGAGCACTCCCTGTGGAGCGACAGCACGGCGGAGCTAAAGGATATGCTCCAGAACAGATTAAGCGAGCTGAAAGCTGAATTTGTGGTTCGCGATGCTGATTACATCGTTTCTGTTTTTGTAGGAAAAGAGTTTATTTACGCAGGCATATCACAGCCAGCTCATAACATATCCGACTGGAATGGCGGTGCTGTACGATTTCAGCGGGAGGAAGGGCAAATCTCCAGAGCGAAATTCAAGCTTCTGGAGGCGGAGCTGACCTTCGGCATTGATTTCTCAGTCTTCCGCGAAGCGCTGGATATCGGCGCGGCACCTGGAGGATGGACCTCATTTTTGCTGGATCGCGGCCTTAAAGTAACGGCTGTAGATCCGGCCAAAATGCACCCATCCTTACAGAACGCTCCGAATCTTACGATGTTAAGAAAAAATGCCGGAGAGGTGAAGTTCCGCGAGCATCAATTTGACCTGCTCGTCTGCGATATGAGCTGGAGTCCGAAGCTAACGGCGAGGCTGGTCAGCGAATTGCTGTACGCATTAGTGCCAGGCGGCACGGCCATCGTGACAGTGAAGCTGCTGAGCAAGAAGCCGATGGCGCTGATCCAAGAGGTAATCGATATGTTTCAGCAGTCCCGAATGCAGGTACAGAGAGCAAAGCAGTTGTTTCATAATCGGGATGAAATTACGTTATACATGATTAAATATTAACGTGATTAATTAAAGGAAAAGCAAAAAATGCTTTACAAATCGCAGTATAATCACGTATACTGATTCCAAAATTATACATTAGCCAATGAAGGGAAAGTATCCCATGATTCTGCTCCGGCATAACCGGAGAGTGGAGCGTGGATACTTTCCCTTTTTTTGTGCGAGGAAGGAGGTTTCCGATTGCCGTTGGCTGAGGAACTGGCTGCTGGTGTAATCATTGCGGGCAGATATAAGATCGAGCATATAGTTGGTGCGGGTGGGATGAGCCGGGTATATCTCGTCTCTGACTTGAAATTGTCTGGCAAAACATGGGCCATGAAGGAGGTGGCGGCAGCACCTGATATGCATATTTCGGTGGAGGAAGAGGCAGCGCTGCTCATTGCTCTTGACCATCACAGATTACCGAGAATGATTGACATTTACAGAGAATCTAGAACGGGTCATTTGTATATGATTATGGATTATGTTGAGGGAGAGCATTTGGATCATTATGCCGCCGGACGGGGAAATGATTTATCCCTGCAACTGCTCGTGTCATTTGGGCTTCAAATCTGTGAAGGACTTCATTACTTGCATAGCCACGAGCCGCCGATCATTCATCGGGATTTGAAGCCTGCCAACCTGCTGGTGGATCAGAATGGGGAAATTCGGTTTATCGATTTTGGAATTGCAAGAAGATACAAGGAAGACCAGCAGGAGGATACCGTACTAATCGGCTCGATCGGCTTTGCCGCGCCCGAGCAGTATGGAGGCAGGCAGAGTGACAGCCGGACGGACTTGTATTCCTTGGGGGCTGTGCTGCTCTATTTAGGAACCGGGGGACTTTACAGCGGCTGGTCCCAGGAAGCGGGAAATGTGATGCGGCGAAACGGTTATGAGCCATTATTGCCGGTTCTGGAGCGTTTGCTGCAGACACAACCCCAGGACAGATACAGCTCCGCCTTGGAGACAAGCCGGGCTCTATCGAGGATTGCCGGGGAATCGCGCTCAGGCGAGGCTGCACGAGCAAGCCGCTGCAGCGTCATAGCTGTAATGGGGGCAAGCCCGGGCATAGGTGCTACACATACAGCTATTATGCTAGCCCACACGCTAATTCATTTTTCAAAGCGTGTAGCGATTGTCGAGATGGAGGCGAAATCAACGGCTTTCCGCCAATTGGGACAAATCGTCTCGGGCGGAGCGTCGATCAAGACAGACCAGCCCATCTCCCCGCGTCGTTTTCGTATTCACGCAGTCAATTATATCCGCCATCCTTCGCGTGCCGAATGGATCGAGCTGCTTGCTGACGGCTACGAATATGTGGTTTGTGATCTCGGCTCTGCAGGTCGTAAGGAGCTGCTTGAGGAATTCGCACGCGCTGATCTGCCAATTATCGTCGCTTCCGGGGCTGAATGGAGGGAGGAGGATGCGGCGCTCATCGGCGAGCGGGTCGGAGAGGCCGTGCGGCGCAAATGGGTTTGCTTCGTTCCGATGGGCGGGAGAAATTCAATTCGCCGACTGCGTAAGCCATTGGGAACGGATCGAGTGTATGAAATTGCAGCGGAGAACGATCCTTTTGAGCCGGGCCAAGAGACGATGGCCGCATTGATGAAAGTCTGTAGCCCTGGGCTGATAAAGACTACGCGGCTGGAGGGCAGAGGCTTCGGATTTAAGAGAAAACGTTGGAAAGGAAGCGGTAACTAGATGTCTAGACTGAGGCAGCGGACAAAGCAGTTAATGATTGCCGGTATGGCAGGAGCCGGTGTGGTCGGTATTCTCTTTGCCGGCTACGCCGTATACCAGGCCAAGCACCTTCATCAGATTAAAACCTCCCTTGTAAGGGATTATGAGACCCGAATTCAGCAGCTGAAGGACGAAAATCAGCGCCAATCGATTTCTGGCTGGGTGTTGTCGCGCGACATCTCTGCGGGTCACCCTATTCGTAATGAAGATGTAAGAAGAGTCGAGCTGCCGGCCGACAGCGTCCCGGCTAATATCATCAAATCGAAAGATGAGATTGCAGGCAAAAATGCCAAGATCGCTTTGTCCTCGCAAACGTTATTGACACCGGGATTATTGTATGCGGACGAGCCTACGCCGCATGATCTTCGCTGGCGTGAAATGGGATTTATTCAGCTGCCTGCCGCGCTTGAGAGAAATGACGTTGTGGATGTGCGTATTCAATTTCCTACCGGCCAGGATTATATTCTGCTGTCTAAGAAGAAGATTGAGCAGTTGAATGGGGAATCGGTTACGGTGACGCTGGATGAAATGGAAATATTGTCTTTATCCAGTGCTATCGTAGATGCCTATTTACATAAAGCCTCGATTTACGCGCTTGCTTATGTAGAGCCGCAATTGCAGGCAAAGGCAGTTCCGACATATCCGGCCAATGAGGCCGTCCTGCAGTTGATTAAGAAAGATCCCAATATTATTTCGCGGGCTGAACATGCACTGTCTCATGCTGCGCGGCGAATTCTAGAGTCTGATTTATCGGTGCTAACGCCCCAGAGTGCCGCCGAATTTGCGGGACGCCAGGCTGAACGAATCGCAGCGGCGACAACACCGTCTTCCGGTGACAGCTTCGATATGAGTCCTTAACAAAGGAGATGATTTAGTGGAACGATGGATATTTACGGGTGCCGTTGATAAACGAGATTTGCTGCTTTACATATGCAAGGTGTTGGCTTCATCAGGCAGGCGTGTTCTGCTCATAGACGCAACCGATAGGGGGAAGTATCGGCATGTGATCGGTGGAATTGTCGATGAGCATGAAATTAGTGAGTTTAATGGGTTTGACGTCGCCCGGCTTGGAACGGAAGCGGATAAGGAACTTAGCGACAGCTACGACTATTGCCTTTATGACATAGATCGTGTTTCAGATCATAGCGGTTACATCTGGAACGCAGCCGAGCAGATCATCTGGGTGGCAAGCTATGATCGGTATGAAATTGCCGAAAGCAGTGAATTTTTCAGCCAGCTGGTTCAAACTTGGCCGCAGCTGCACGGGATGAAAGTGCTTCCTGTGTTCACGCGAACAATGGACAGCTTTGTCGATGAACAGTATGTGATGAGCTTGATGGATCAACTGCCGATCGAGTGGATATTTACTGAAATACGGATACCATGGGATGAAATTAATTTTGCGGTGCAAACGGAGAATGAGCATTCTCAAACCTTGCGTATGAATCGAATCACCCGGTCTTACAAGAAGGCGATTACGGATTTAATAACCCGGCTTGCTGGCTGGGAATTTAAAACGGCAAAGAAAGCTTTACGCAAAGCTGAAAGGAGGCAGGCATGAGTAAAGTTGTGTTTTGGGATTTGGGTTATGGCGGCTCGGCGGAGGTAGCGGCAGCCTTTGGCGTACAGGCAGGTCTTCACGAAAAATATCATTTTCTGCTTATGAACTGCGGATATTCCGGTACAGGTCTGGAGGAAGGATTCCCCCCGCGTGATAATGAGCTGGGTAAGGAGCTTCGCATGCCCGTGCAGGATCATGGAATGGAGGCGCTGCTTCGGCTGGCGGAAAGCGGAAAATTGCTCCAAGCGAATATGACGGACTATACTTATCCGCTGCTGCAGGGAAGGCTCGATCTAGCAGAGGGCATGCAATCTATAAGCAGCTCCCGGCACCCATTACACTCCGTAGAACTAGAAGCGATTTTGAATATGGCTGAGCGGCTTTATGACATTATCATCATGCAGTTATCCGGTGCTGGTTCATTATACTCGGACAGGCTGCGGGAGGAAGACACTCTTATAGCTGTATTAAGGCAAAATCGGCTGGAGCTGGATACGTTCTTCGAAATGGCGGGCAGGTCTGAAACCATTAGAGGAATTGCGCCCTTGGCCATAGTTATTCACCAATACGATGCAGCTTCAAAGTGGAGCCTGCAAAACATTAAGCGTCGTTATAATTGTGAAGTGCCGATGATCGGCATCCCTTATCATACCGAATTCAGCGATGCCTGGAATGGGCAGGATATTATTTCTTTTTTTCGTCGTTATAGATTGCTCAAGGGACGAGGGTATGAGAGGGAACAGTTTCTTTTTAGCTGCAAAGAGCTTGTCCGATTGGCGCTGTCCCCCAAAGAGCGGAGCCATCATTCCGCGACAGACAGTAAGGTGAGAGGAGCATGACCCGTGACTCATTTTGCCAACCTGCTCGGCATCCTCGCCGTTTTGCTGCTGGGTATCGCCTACGTTTGGATTAAAGCCAGAACGACGGAGAAGATAGCTCCCGCAACGGAGTCGCATGGGGAGAGGCATTCTTTGAATACGCTAATGGAATATGTGAAAAAACAGCTTCATGAATTAAGCCGGGCGCATTTGAACGACTGGGGCATGAGCGAGGAAGCCTGGAATCGAAAATTGAAGAGCCGGGCTGAACTGCGTAAGGCGCTCCGAGGCTGTACATGGGGAGATCGTCACGATAAACGGTATGTGAAATCTTATATTAAGGATTTGCTGCTTAAAGGGTGCGGCCTGAATGAAAGCACCATCGACAACTACATCCCTTTTCATCAACGTGAACTGCTTACGGCGCAGGATCGCTTCGAAATCGTCCTTTATTTATACTCACTTCGCTACGAAGATGAGGCATTATCGATGCTGATCGATACATATCGCTTGGATGAGCCTAAGCAGTCGGACGAACTTGAGCAGGCTGCTCATTATGAAATTACGAGCGATGATATCGATGAATTATTTTATTTGGAGTACCGGGAGCTCGATTTCCGAGAGAAGCTGGATATTCTCGTACAGCGCGTATATCAGCAATATAAAGGATTTTCCGTGGTAGATGAAATTCGGGAGCAGCGAATTGACGGGATAAGCGGGGGAGTGAACGGTATAACCGACTCAGAGGAAGAATGGCGGCCACTGCGTTCCGACAAATCTCTAGACTGGGGGAGTCGTGATGAACCGGAAGACGAAGATGGCTACGTCAAGTCACGAGTCTGGGATAGCGTATGGATTTTTTATAAGGGAAAAAGCATTAGGCTATCCTTTTTATCCTTTGGAAATGAGAGCGAGCTTAAGCGAGTCTGCCAGAATATTTATAAGTACAATTTGCCTGGCCAGTTATCGGAAGCGAATGGCTACAAGGTCAATGAAATGAAGGATGGCTCTAGAGTCGTCGTCGTTCGGCCGCCCTTTGCCGAATCATGGGCTTTCTTCGTACGAAAATTCGATTTGAGAAGCGCTGCACTCGAACAACTCATTGAAGGCGAGAATACGGATTTGCCTATCGGCTTGTTGAAATTCTTAATGAAAGGCAGCCGAATCACATCGATTACCGGCTCACAGGGTTCAGGGAAAACAACGCTGCTGATGGCTTTGGTCAAGCATATTTATCCTTCCTATACATTAAGGGTTCAGGAGCTTTCCTTCGAGTTGAATCTGCGTAAATTGTACAGTACCAGAAATATTTTGACATTTCGTGAGACGGAGTATATATCGGGTCAGGCCGGGCTGGATTTACAAAAGAAAACTGACGGTACCGTGAATATACTTGGTGAGGTAGCCAGTGATGAAGTGGCAGCCTGGATGATTCAAATGGCGCAGGTGGCCAGCTTGTTCACCATATTTACCCACCACGCCAAAACTTTTCGCGATTTGATCGAATCGCTTCGTAATTCGCTGCTCAAGACAGGGATGTTTCGAGATGAGCACGTAGCGGAATTACAGGTCGTCAGCGTTATCGACTTCGATATCCATTTACGAAAAAGTATGACTGGCCAGCGTTATATTGAAAGAATCACCGAATGTGAGCGGGGGGAGCAAGGGTACCGTGAACGCGTTGTATTGGAGTATCGGGACGGGAGATATAGATCTGTGGAGCCGATATCCGAACGAATGAGCCGGGAAATGGCCCGAGAAATGACGGTGGAGGACAAAACGGCATTTGCATACTTTCTCGGAACCTATTGGGGGGAAGAAATTGGAGCTTAAGAGCTTGTTGATAGGGATTCTCTTGATCTCCCTGCTGCTATTCGTTGGTTTTTTGGCTGTCTCCAAGCGAATGTCACGTGTTGAGGCACGAAATAAAGTCATCAATCGGACGGTAATAGATTTCGTTCGAGAGCGCATTACCGCCTTGCTCATACGATCCTATGCTTTATTTATGAGAATACCTCCCCTCCGGTATTATGTGCTGAAAGTTCGCAGCAGGTTGTCGCTGCTGCATATGTATGCCGAGTTTGAGCTTCGTAGGAAAACGATGCTGCTCGTCTATACGTTATTGCTTGCCTTTGGCCTGGGAATAACCCTTCTCACCTGGATGAATCCAAGCCTGTTATTTTTCTTGTCCTTATTAATAACAGCAGTTGTTTTGCAAGGGCTCTTTCTCGATAGTTTCGTGAATCGAATCGAACGAAAGCTGCTGGAGCAAATGCTCGAGTTTTTTGCGGCCGTTCGGCATGCTTATCATCGCCATGGCATGGTCACTGATGCGATAGACGAAGCGGCGGAAGGGTTGGGCGAAGAGATTGGCTCACATGCGTATCGGATGAATGAGGCGCTGACCGCACCTAAACAGGGAGAGGCGTTGGAGCAATATTATGAAATTGCGCCGAATCGATTTTTAAAGGCGTTTGCGGGGATATCAAGCCTGGTGCTGGAGTTCGGGGACAAGACGGCACGGCAGGGCTCGGTCTACTTGCGGGCTATTGCCAGCTTGACACAGGAAATCCATTTGGATCTCATTCGTCGGAACAAATTGGATTATTTGCTCAAGGGCCTGCATGTCATCGCCCTGGCGCCGCTGTTTTTCACGAGGCCCATTGAGGTGTGGGCGAGGCGGAACTTTCCGCTCATGGATCATTTTTATTTAAGCAAAGCCGGTATAGTTATCAAAATTATGATCTTTCTCATCATCCTGATCTCTTATATTTTGCTGCAGAAATTAAAAAATGAAGAAGAGACATTGTATCGGGCTGAGGACAGCAAAATTCCCTGGGAAGCACGAGTCTATAAAGTACATTGGGTCAGTGTCGTCGTCCAATGGTTTGTTCCGCGGCGTTCATCGCTTTCTTATTATCGATTAACCCAGTTGTTTAAGGAAAATAATCAAAAAATCAAAGTCGAATGGTTTCAGCTTAGAAGGATAAGCCTCTTTCTGATCAGCTTTTTATTTACAATCGTGCTTTGTACCACCTTGCATATGGTTTCCCAGAGCAGAATTTTGCGGGAGCCGCCGGAAAACACGGTATTCTTCGGTACGATGTCCCGGCAGGAAGAGGAGAAAGCCCAGAAAATCGTTAGCTTGGAGAAAACAGCGATAGAGGGGCTCGATAACTCATCAAATGGGGACTACAATGCGGCTCTAAAGTCGACAGAGGCGGCTCTTTCCGCTCATGGAGAGTCGCTGAGCCGAGAAGAATTGGCGATGATGGCGAATCGGATTATCGATAAGCTGGAGCGCTATAACCATGAATATTTAAAATGGTGGGAGGTTGCCCTAGCTTTGGCGGCAGGGGGTGTGGCCTTCGAGACTCCGCTTTGGTTGTTATGGTTCCAAAGAAGAATGAGGCTTACGGATATGCGTCATGAAATCTATCAATATATGACGATGATCGGGATTTTCAAGGAGATGGAACGCATTTCAGTTGAGGAAATCTTGGAATGGCTCTACGTTTATGCGGTTATTTTCAAAGTGCCGCTAGAAAGGTGCTTGCTGAATTATAGCAAAGGCGCTGAGGCAGCGCTGAAGGAGATGAAAGAGGAGGTATCCTTGGAGGAATTCAAGCGTCTCGTGGACAAGCTGCTGCTGGCAGCCGAGAAAATTACCATTGCTAAAGCTTTCGATGATTTGGAATACGAAATGTCGTTTCAATTTGAACGCAGGCGCCTTGAATATGAAAAATCACTCGATACCCGGGCGGGATTCGGCCGTTTGATCGGCTTTACTCCTATGTATAGTCTAGTGTTCGCTTATTTGGTCATCCCTTTAATTTGGATGAGCTTTAAACAAATGGATATGTATTTTGAGCATATACAAAAATTATAAATTTATGAGGAGGCAATGAAATGAATAACGCTTCATCCGCGCTAAAGGTAGCAGCAGGTATTTTCCTGACGATTGCTCTGATTACGATTGTCGTTATTTTGTTCGTATCTGCACAGGAGGCAACCAAAACCGCGCAGAACAATTTTTCCGATATTCAAACCGAGCTGTCCCAGGCATCATTTACCGTATATGACGATACGACCGTCAGCGGGTCGCAGGTCACGAATGCACTCAGAAAATTTAAAGATCGGGAGCAATTCGGGATTCAGATCAAAACCGGAAAGAACAAGAATGGGCAATGGTACGGAAATATGCTGCGGGTTGGAGACAATGTGCCTATAGAAGATTATGGGGCCGTAGTCAGTGACAAGGTCGGTAATATCAACAATTCCTGGAATGAAATTTTGGATGAATATGTTAATCCGAGCGGCAAATTCAAGGCTAAAGTGATAAAGGATAACTCCAACGTCGTTAGAGGAATCATTTTTACGCAAACGACCGTGCTGTCGATCCCTTAACGGCATGTATATCACTTTAAAAAGTATGCTTTGGCTGCTGTTCTCTTGCCTGATTTGTATTAGCGCATTATGGATCATATCGCAGCAGGCTGAACTCGAGCATGGCGTTCTGGATCAATTAATACCTTTTACTCAAGGGCAGAAGGACAGCATTCATACGACTACTGGGATTGCTATACAGCATGAGCAGTATTCAGGAGCCGAGATCATGCATAGCTTGCGGGAGCTGGCGGTACAGGACGTCATAGTTGAAGTAGACGGCATCATAGCAGATCTGGGTGGAGTGGAAAGCGACGATTATGCCATTCGGGATGCGGTCTTGAATAGAGCTTCCAGCCAGTTAGATTTAATGGCGTATTACGAGGTTCAAATCGATTACACTGCTGGGCATATTCGAAAAATATCTTTTTTAAAGAAATAAAGGGGCTAAACGATGTCAAACGCGCTATCGAAAATTACAGCAGCGATATTGGCTGTCGTCTTGCTGTATTTATTTCCGGCCGTCCAGTCGGCTCAACGGGAGGAAGATTTCCAAACGCTTACGGCTTATAATACGCTGGTTCGGTTTGCGGATGCGGTTAGGAATAAAGGCTATCTGTCGCAGGGGATGTACAATGACTTCGCTAATGAGCTTAGTGCAGCGGGAGGAGACTACAGGATCGATATCGAGCTTAGGCATAAAAAATATCATCCGGAGTACGGCGACCCCGCTGATGCAAGCACCTTTCTTGATCGTTTCAGCATTCATTACGAGGCTTATTACAGCCATGATATTTTACCGCTGCTGTTCCCGGAGAAACCAGCTTTTGATGGAAAGGAGAAGCTTACGTATAAGATGCAGGCTGGAGATTACTTCATAGTGACGATTACTAATTTGAGTCGTACGCCGATGATGATTTTCAATGAACTCCTCTACGGGACTACAAGAGCCGGCGGTTCAGAAGTTCTGAATTATGGGGGCATGGTGCTCAATGAAGATTACTGACTGGGCCATTATTTTCGTTCTGCTTGCTTCGCCTGTCTTATGGGTGCTTCAACTGCATACCGAGGATTTACGTGTAGTTCACCGGATCCAGGTACGGTATACAACCGCCCTGCACACGGCCGTACAGGATGCGGCTAGCGCTTTGAATCTGAACGAGCTGCAGCAATATGAAACGGGCTACGGCTCAGTTAAATCTATGAGAACGGATAAGGATCAGGCTCTATCTGCATTCATTCATACGCTATCGATTAATCTTGGAATTGAAGATGATTACCTCGGTCAGGGAATGATGATGGCTTACATACCGGCCATTGTAATCATAGAATATGATGGCTACTCCATATATGCCGTAGATGAGAGTACGGAGATCAGCAGCGGGGTGCCTGAAATATCCCATCGCTGGAGGCCGAAGAAGCCTTATGTATATTCAGATCAATTCGGTAATAGCATCGCCTTCACGCTCGATGATGCCCTAACGGCTTATGAGAGTTCTACTGGCCAATGGCATAGAGGAAGGCAAAATGAACTGCAGCCGATGACGAGTATCCCATTGCTGCAGAATGCAGACGCATTCGAACAGGTAAGAAGGGCGACCATCGTGCGCAGCATCGAAGATGATCTTGCAGGATACATAAATCGTCACAACGAATACGCCGCGCGGCTGGGCGTGAATTATCTTTTTACTTTACCGCTTCTCTCGCAGGAGGACTGGAATAATACATTGAATGATGTTGGAGTTGTTGTGTTTTTGCAGGGCATTCCAGTAGGTGACCGTTATTACAACAATTATGCCTTTGGAGGAGGTCGACTGGTTCAAAATCGGCCTTTGCTTGGAGGAACCCATGAGATGACGGGGCTTAAATATTACTACAGGGATACCTGCTCGCTTAATTACCGCAATGAAGAGATATTTGCAAACCGGAGAGAGGCTGCGGCGAAAGGCTATTATGAGGCCGCCTGTCCTTAATGCTTCGAATAAAACAGTTTCAGACCTTCTCCTTCTTATGCTAAAATAGGTTCTTGAATGTCATATAGAAGGAGTATTGGTTGCTAATATGAGTTTATTAACTGTAGAAAACGTCTCCCATAACTTTGGGGATCGGACTTTGTTTAAAAATGTGTCGTTTCGCTTGTTAGCCGGCGAGCATGTCGGTTTGGTTGGAGCGAACGGTGTTGGTAAATCGACCCTCATGAACATTTTGACCGGACAGGTCTTAAAAGATGAAGGTAAGGTAGAGTGGACTCCGAAGCTGCGCTACGGCTACCTGGATCAGCATACCAAGCTGACTCCTGGCAAGACGGTTCGCGATATATTGAAGGACGCATTTCTTCCGCTGCTGGAGCTGGAGAAGGAAATGATGGCTATTACCGAGAAAATGGCAGACGCTTCTCCCGAGGAGCTTGAACTGCTCCTGGAGCAGATGGGTGAAATCCAGGAGCAGCTCGATATCGGCGATTTCTACCTGATCGATGTGAAGGTTGAGGAAATGGCTAATGGGCTCGGCCTATCGGCGATCGGCCTCGATCGCGACGTATCCGCCCTGAGCGGCGGCCAGCGCACAAAGGTGCTTCTCGCCAAGCTGCTATTGGAGAAGCCGAACGTATTGCTGCTGGATGAGCCGACGAACTACTTGGATGTGGAACATATTCAGTGGCTGACGAACTATTTGCAGAACTATCCGTATGCTTTTATTCTCATTTCCCACGATACGGAGTTCATGAATAAGGTCGTCAATGTGATATATCATTTGGAATTTGCCAAATTGACCCGCTATTCGGCGAATTACGAGAAGTTCCTGGAAATGGCAGATATCAATAAGAACCAGCATATAGAGGCGTATGAGAAACAGCAGGAATTCATCAAGAAGCAAGAGGACTTTATACAACGCAACAAAGCCAGATATTCAACATCGGGCCGAGCGAAGAGCCGTGAGAAGCAATTGGATCGTATGGAGCGGATCGACAAGCCAGAGGAAGCCGCGAAGCCGGTATTTGGCTTTAAGGAATCTCGGGCGAGCGGAAAAACGGTGTTTGAGGGAATCGATTTTGAGATCGGCTATACGCATGCACTGCTTCCTAAAATGTCGATGACGATTGAACGGGGCGAGAAAATTGCCATCGTCGGCTGCAATGGCGTCGGTAAATCAACGCTGTTGAAGACGATTCTCGGTAAGATTCCGCCGATCAGCGGTAAAACGTACCAAGGGGATTTTCTGTTCCCGGCATACTTCGAGCAGGAGGTTCGCGCCGGAAACTCTACGCCCATTGAAGACGTATGGAATGAATTCCCGCACCTTAACCAGCATGAAGTACGGGCTCATCTGGCGCGCTGCGGCCTGAAGAACGATCATATCACGCGTCAGCTTAGAGCGCTTAGCGGTGGCGAGCAAGCCAAAGTCCGTCTTTGCAAGCTGATGATGAGAGAGACGAACTGGATCTTGTTCGATGAGCCGACGAACCATTTGGATGTCGTAGCCAAGGAAGAATTGAAGAGGGCGCTGAAGGAGTTCAAAGGCACAGTACTGCTTGTATCTCACGAGCCTGACTTTTATGAAGATTGGGTAACGAAAGTATGGGACGTCGAGCAATGGTCTGCTCGGTAAACAGCATTACTATTTGAAAGGAGCCGATCCACAGTGAAAGGCAGTCTATCTGAATCCTCCTCGGCGGCGTTAACCGGTTCAAGGGATCGTACAGACCGATATTCTAGACAGGAACGTTTTGCGATGATCGGTGTAGAGGGGCAGCGAAAGCTGTCCGAAAGCGCAGTCCTCATTGTTGGGGCAGGAGCTCTAGGTACGGGAATTGCCGAGACACTCGTTCGGGCCGGCGTAGGGCGCGTCGTTATTGCCGACCGGGATTATGTCGAATGGAGCAATTTGCAAAGGCAGCAGCTGTTTGCCGAAGAAGACGCCGAGAGCCGTTTGCCAAAGGCGGTTGCGGCCCAAAAGCGCCTTCAGGCCATTAATAGCGAAGTGACCATTGAAGCGCATGTTATGGATGTAACTTATGCTGAAATCAGCACTTTGCTTCCCGGAATTCAACTCATTTTGGATGCCACCGATAATTTTGATACGAGAATGGTCATCAATGACATCTCTCAGAAGCAGGGGATTCCCTGGATTTACGGCGCCTGTGTCGGCAGCTATGGAATTACTTATACGATATTGCCGGGGGTAACCGCCTGTTTGAACTGCTTGCTTGGCTCAATTCCGCTCGGGGGGGATACCTGTGACACGGCAGGCATCATTCCGCCTACCGTTCAGACCGTGGTTGCCCATCAAACGACGGAAGCGCTGAAGCTGTTGACGGGCCAGGTCGAGAGTCTCAGAGGAACACTGCTGACCTTTGATTTATGGCGAAATGAGCAGGCCTCGCTTAAGATGGCTTCTGCCCGAAAGTCCGATTGCCCGTCCTGCGGGTCCCACCCGACCTATCCTTTTTTATCGCATTCAGGCTCGCGAAAGACCGAAGTACTGTGCGGCAGGGATACCGTACAGATTCGGCCGGCTCAGCCTCGTGAGTGGAATTTGGCGGAGACGGCCAAGGCGCTGACTCGTTTAGGGGAGGGCACCGCCGAGTACAATAAATTTCTTCTGTCCTTTACGATCGACGAACGCCGCTTGGTATTATTTAAAGACGGCAGGGCGCTGATTCACGGGACGAAGGATATTGTCGAGGCGAAAGTGCTCTACGACAAATATTTTGGTTAATACGATTCGTAAATAGCAAACCATTCCGTTTAAATAGGGAATGGTTTGTTTGTATTTTGTCCATCTTAATAAATAAATTCGGGTTTGTGGAAGATGCAGAAGGTGGGCGGCGAATCGTATGGAAGTTCACATATTGTCGGCAGGAGGAGAGTCCCAGGAAAGCAGCAGATTGTACCAACAGCTGAACAAAGCGGGATATGACGTAAGATGGTTTCGCAATAAGGAGGTTACAAAGGAAGAACTGCTGAAGCAGAGGCCGGATATCATGCTGGTTGAAAAAGGGCCTTCAGAAGTGGATGCCATGGAGCTGCTCAAAGCACATGAAGGTGTTTTATCGTTTCCGGTTGTAACCGTGCTGCTTGAGCGCAACACCGAGCAGCTGATCGCTGCATTCGCCGCGGGAGCGAGTGACGTCGTCGACGGCAGTGTGCCGCTCGAAGAGCTAGTCGTGCGTATGGAGCATCTAGTCAGACTGTTCATGAGAATGAACGACGGTCTACCGAGTGAAATTATTTTTGAGGATTTGCGAATTGAACCGAAAAGCCGCAGGGTGTTCCGGGAAGGGGAGCTAATCAAGCTCACGCCGAAGGAATATGATTTGCTCGTATATTTGGCTAAGCATGCTAATACCGTATGCCACCGGGATGCCATATTACAGGAAGTATGGGGATATGATTTTGCTACGGGCACGAATGTAGTCGACGTCTATGTCCGCCATTTGCGCAAAAAAATCGACCGTGGCAGAGCTCGAAAGATTATTCATACTGTTCGAGGGACAGGGTACATGATGCATTAGGTGTTGAATATTCCTGCTTAAAGAGCTATTCAGAAAAACAAAAAGAGGCTATCCCATGGAAGTAACGATGGGAAGCCTCTTTTTTGGGGTAATCAGTCTAGAGTACACGACGAGCTTTAATATAAGTTCTTTTCCATGTTCCGGAGTTCAAATCGGAGATGGTAACACCAGGCTTGCCATAAGTATGCAAAATTTTGCCGTTACCTGCATAGACAGCTACGTGAGTGATGTTTTTTCCCGTTGAACGGCTGCCGCTGGAAAAGAATACAAGATCCCCTGGTTTCAAGTTCGATTTGGAAACAGCTTTACCTACTTTGGATTGAGCTGCGGATGTACGAGGGAGATTAACCCCATATTTTTTGAAAATATGTTTCATAAATGAAGAACAGTCGAATACGCGTGTAGTAGATGTAGAAGCACCGAATTTATAAGGAGTACCCATATATTTTTTTCCGAAGTTAACGACTTGAGTTCCTTTAGAAACGGCTACGCTTTCTGCGGATTGTGTTGCGGCTTGTGCCGTACCCGCTCCACCTGCAAGCAAAGTACCAAAGCCTAGAGCTGATACAATACCTACCGTCAATACTTTTTGGGATATAGTATGCAATTTCATGATGTTTTGTACCTCCAAAGTTTTTTTTGACCGGTTCGATTTGAAGTATAACAGGTTTGAATCCATCTATAATTTGGTAGAATTGCGGAGCTCGGTGTCTCCCATGGATTTGGGGTCGTTTATTAAAAAACTATTAAAGTTTACAAAAAATTAAGAATATAGTATATATTCAAGCGTAAAAAAGAAAAGAAACCCTGATACATCAAGGTTTCTAGACTGTTTAAAAATCTGTAACCGTTAGTTACAATTTTGTCTTTTATACTTTCAATCTCGGCTTTGAATGATCAAAAGCAGGCCGCTTTCGATTCGAATGGTTCCTTCCTGCTCGACTAACCGGTTGCTAATGCCTAAGGATTGTCCCATCCGAAGCGTTGCGTTTTCCAGCGGATACATGAATCCCTTTAAGGAGATTCCGGTAACCTCAGGCGTAAGCGGCACTAAGGATGCGTAGGGGAAGCCGCGCTCCTGAATAACGCTGGTAGATCCAGTGAGCGTAATATAATTATGGGTGTCGTAAATAGCACTCTGTACCTGATGCTGCAATCCCCGAAGCATAATTTGGATGTTGGCCAGCGTATGATCCAATCTCGAACCGGTTACACCCATCATGATAATTTCCGTTGCTTGATTATCCATGGCAATAACATAAGCTAATTCAGTATCGGTTAAATCTTTATTCACTGGATCGCAGGTGATGATCTTACCGCTGACGCTTTGGACTTTCTCGAATTCTTCCGGCGTAATCGAATCAAAATCACCCACGGAGATATGAGGGTGGATTCCATGTTCTACGAGAAATAACGCTCCGCGATCTGCGCCGATAACCAGATCATCCTGACGGATTTCTTCCAAATATACAGGACTCAGATTGCCGCCTGCAAAGATAAGCACTCGTTTTTCTGTCATCTCTCTACTTCCTTTCATTTTGCGGAACATACCCCGACTCCAGTATAAAACAGATTTGATGCTTGCACAATTTTGCCAGGGCAGACTAAAATGGATTTAGAAGCGGAGAGAGCGAAAGAGAGGATCGGGGAACACAGCAGCTCGTGCTGTTCTTTTAATTAAAGACCGAAACGCTCCGTTCGAAATCCAAGGGCGGATAACGGAATCAGAAATCGGCGTATAATATTATTAGGAAACAAAAAGAGAGAAGCCGAAGGGGCTTCCCTCTTGACGTGTAAATATGAAAGCGCCACCACGAGGGTGGGCCACCTTCTTTTATGGAAAGGAGGTAATTTTGCAGCGTTTATTTTAGGAAATGAAGCAAAGCGTCTGGCAGCTCGTTTTGCCAGAAGCCCCAAAGATGCTTGCCGTCCTTCTCCAGGTACCGGATCTTGGCGCCGCGCTCTTCTAGAAGGAGCTTCGTCGCCCGATTGAGCTCGACAAAGTTATAGGTTCCCGTATCCGTCGTGTAATGATCCTCCTGCAGGCCGACGATCATATATATAGAAAGGAAGGACAAGTCGGATTCCTTCGCCACCATTTGCTGGGTTTTCTCGTAAAAAGCACCGGACAGGCTGATCACTTTGGAAAACAGTTCAGGATTTTTCATAGCGATATGCAGCGAAATGGTTCCGCCAAGCGAATCCCCGGCCAAAATCCGTTCCTCCGGTTCGCGGCGAACCGGATATTTGCTCTCAACGTAGGGAATAATTTCTTCAGTGAAGCAGGAAATATAAGCTTCAAAGCGGTTGCCGAAAGGGGCATATTCCTCCGTTCGTATCGATGTATCGACTTCAACGCCTACGATGATGAACGGGTCTAGCCCATCATCTAGGATGAGGCGGTTCGCATGGGTGGCAATTCGGCCGTAATTAAAAAACTCTTCACCATCCTGACAATATACGACAGGATAACTGAGTATTTCATTATAGCCCGGAGGCAAGTAGATGCGCAGTGATCGCTTCTCGCCTAAGTGTTTGCTGTCGATTTCCTCTTTGACAATCGTCCGTTTTAAATAGCGCGAATCCGTCATAATACAACACGCTCCCGTCTTTGTATTTTGCTTTTAAATGGCTGATAAGATAAGATAACCGTTAGAGTAACTGTACATTTCACAGGCCCTAAAACGGGTCGCTGTTATAGTTATTTAAACACCCTGTTATACATACAATGATAAGTTTAAAGTACAAATTACAGGATTATCTTTGACTTATTGAGTGAAACAGATGTATAATAATTCTATAACAGCAGAACATGATAATCAAATATTTTGTCGAGGTGAAGAAAATGAGCAAAAGCAGGGTTCCTTATGAAGTATACACAGAGGAAGTCGAAGCTTTGTCCGTGCTATCGCCGGACGGTGAAATCGTTAATAAAGATAAAGTTCCTAATTTAAGTGATGATCAGTTGAAAGAATTAATGTACCGTATGGTATTTACCCGTACTTGGGATGAAAGAGCCATCAACCTGGGACGTCAAGGCCGTCTTGGTTTCTACGCGCCGGTGTCCGGTCAAGAAGCTACGATGGTCGGCAGTGAGTTCGCTTTGGATAAGAATGATTTCATTTGCCCGGGCTATCGTGATATGCCTCAGCTCGTATGGCATGGTCTTCCATTATATCAAGCGTTCCTGTATTCCCGTGGACACCAGCATGGAGGTCAAATTCCGGAAGGCGTCAACGTACTTATGCCACAAATCATTATCGGTGCCCAAGTTCTTCATGCAATGGGTATCGCTATGGGTTATAAATTGAAGAAACAACAGCAAGTCGCGATCACATACACGGGTGATGGAGGTTCCTCCGAGGGCGATTTCTATGAAGCACTCAACTTTGCTGGAGTTTATAAACTGCCGGTTATTTTCTTTGTGCAAAACAACGGCTATGCCATCACGACTCCGTTCTCCAAACAAACTGCGGCGCTGTCGATCGCTCACAAAGCAGTTGCGGCAGGCATTCGCGGCGTAAAAATCGACGGTATGGACGTGTTCGCCGTCATCAGCGCCGTGCAGGAAGCTAAAGAACTTGCTCTCAAAGGGGAAGGCGCAACATTAATTGAAGCAGTTACTTACCGCTTCCGTCCGCACTCCTTGTCCGACGATACTTCCAAGTACCGTACGAAAGAAGAAGAAGGCGAGTGGAGCGAAAAGGATCCGATTGCCCGTCTTGCTAAATATTTGGAGAAAAAGGGTCTTTGGACTGACGAAGATACGGCTCGCGTAAAAGAAGAAGCAAAAGCTAAAGTCAACGAGCAAATCAAAAAAGCGGAGCAAACCGAGAAAATGACCATTCCTGGTCTGATTGATAGCATGTTCGAAACTACGCCTAAACATCTGGAAGAGCAAAAAGCGGATTTCCAATAATCGAAGGCACGACCACATGAGCACATCTGAATGCTCGGCAGTAAAAGTCTGATTGTTTCTTAATGAGGAGGATATGAATCTAATGGCACAAATGAATTTAAAAGAAGCGATTCGTGATGCGATGCGCGTGGAATTAGAGCGTGATCCTAGCGTTCTAATATTCGGCGAGGACGTCGGTAATGTCGGTGGCGTATTCCGCGCTACAGAAGGCTTGCAAAAAGATTTCGGCGAAGAGCGCGTGTTTGACACGCCGCTGGCAGAATCCGCAATCGGTGGTATGGCGGTAGGTTTGGGTATTCAAGGATTTCGTCCTATTGCAGAAATCCAATTCGTAGGTTTTATTTTTGAAGCGTTGGATCAGATCGTTGTCCAAGCAGCTCGTATGCGCTATCGCTCCGGCGGCCGCTACAACGCTCCTATCGTGTTTCGTACACCGTTCGGCGGCGGGGTAAAAGCGGCTGAGCTTCACACGGACGCGCTTGAAGGTTTGATCGCGCAAACTCCGGGTATTAAACTAGTAGTTCCTTCTAATCCGTATGACGCTAAGGGTCTGATGATTTCCGCTATTCGCGATAACGATCCTGTCTTCTTTATGGAGCACTTGAACCTGTACCATGCTTATCGTGAAGATGTGCCAGAAGGCGAATATACGGTTGAGCTTGGTAAAGCGAAAGTCGTTCGCGAAGGCTCTGACGTGACCATCGTTTCTTATGGCTTGATGGTGCATACAGCGGTAAAAGCGGCAGAAGAATTGGAGAAAAACGGCATTAAGGCAGAGGTTATCGATCTGCGTACGCTTGTGCCTCTTGATATTGATACCGTGATTGAATCGGTTAAGAAGACTAACCGTGCGATTATCGTTCAAGAAGCTCAGAAATCGGCAGGAATCGCTGCTGAGGTCATCGCTCAAATTAACGAGAAAGCAATTCTTCACTTGGAGGCGCCGGTGCTTCGTGTAGCTCCACCGGATACCGTTTATCCGTTTGCGCAAATTGAAGATCAATGGCTTCCGTCTCCGGCTACGATTATTGCAGGAGTCAACAAAGTACTCGAATTTTAATCTTAATGAACTAGGAGGTCTTCCAGGTGGCTAAATTTGAATATCGATTCCCTGAGCTTGGTGAGGGACTGCATGAAGGCGAAATTATTAAAATGCATATCAAAGTCGGCGATAAAGTAACCGATGACGATATTATTATGGAAGTACAAAACGACAAGGCGGTCGTTGAAGTTCCTTGTCCGGTAAATGGTACGGTACAAGAGGTGTTCGGTACGGACGGCGCTGTTTTCCGCGTAGGTCAAGTTGTTGCTGTCATCGACGCTGAAGGCGAAATTCCAGAGCAAGAGGGTGCTCCGGAAGAGCATAGCGCACAGGAAGCTGATGCTGCGCAAGGCGGAGCGGATACGAAAGACTCTCCTGCTACCGAGAATCCGGCTGCAAGCAAGGACAGCTCTGCTGCTCCAGCTGCACCTAACCGTGAAATTTTGGCTACGCCAAGCGTTCGTAAATTTGCTCGCGAGAAGGGCGTAGACCTGGGTCAGGTTCAAGGCTCCGGCAAGGCTGGCAAAATTACGCGTGAAGATGTCGAGTCATTCCTGAGCGGCGGCGGCGCACCAGCTGCGGCCCAAGAGAGCGCGAAGGCAGAGGATGCAGCTCCGGCAGCAGCGTCTGCAGCAGTTAGCGTAAGCGCCGAAGAAGAGCGCGTACCGTTCAAAGGCATCCGCAAAGCGATCTCCAATGCGATGGTTAAATCCGCATACACGGCGCCTCACGTTACGATTATGGACGAAGTCGACGTAACTGAGCTGGTAGCGTTCCGTACGCGCATGAAGCCGATCGCCGAGAAGAAAGGTACGAAAGTGACTTATCTTCCGTTCATCGTTAAAGCGCTCGTTGCAGCTGCTCGTCAATTCCCTGCGCTTAACGCTTCGATCGACGAAGAGAACAACGAAATTGTATACAAAAAGCATTATGATATCGGTATCGCCACCGATACGGACAACGGTCTGATCGTTCCGGTCATCAAGGATGCGGATCGCAAGAGCATTTGGATGATCGCAGATGCGATTCGCGATCTGGCTGCCCGCGGACGTGAAGGCAAATTGTCCCCTAACGAAATGAGAGGCAGCACGATTTCGATTACTAACATTGGCTCGGCAGGCGGTATGTTCTTTACTCCGATCATTAACTACCCAGAGGTAGCTATTCTCGGAACCGGCCGTATTAGCGAGAAGCCGGTTGTGAAGAACGGGGAAGTTGTCGTAGCTCCGGTTATGGCTCTGTCCCTCAGCTTTGACCACCGTCTGATCGACGGTGCTACTGCTCAATACTTCATGAACTATATCAAAGAGCTGCTCTCCAACCCTGAGCTGCTCGTAATGGAGGTATAACAACATGGTCGTAGGAGACGCTTCTCTTGATATTGATACATTGGTAGTCGGTGCAGGTCCCGGCGGTTATGTGGCAGCCATTCGTGCTGCCCAGCTCGGACAAAAGGTTTTGATTGTCGATAAATCGGAGCTCGGCGGCGTGTGCTTGAACCGCGGATGTATTCCTTCCAAAGCTTTGATCTCCGCTGCACACCAATATGAGTCTGCAAAACATGCAGATGTATTCGGGGTTTCTGTGGAGAACGTAAAAGTGGATTTCTCGAAAACACAGGAATTCAAAAACGGCGTTGTTAATCAAATGACCCAAGGTGTTGGCGGTTTGCTGAAAGGCAACAAAGTCGAGGTATTCAATGGCGAAGTGATGTTCATTAATGAGAACGAAGCTCGCGTATTTAACGATTACGAAGCACCTCGTTACCGTTTCAAACATTGCATCTTGGCAACGGGTTCCCGTCCAATCGAACTCAAGCCATTCCCGTTCGGCGGACGCATCCTGTCTTCTACTGAAGCGTTGGAGCTTCAAGAACTTCCAGGAAGCCTCGTTGTTATCGGCGGTGGATATATCGGTGCTGAGCTTGGACAAATGCTGTCCAAATTCGGAACCAAAGTAACGATTATTGAAGGACTTGACACTGTTCTCCCTGGCTTTGACAAAGACATGACTCGTCTTGTGGCGAAGAGCATGGAGAAAACAGGTATCGAGATCGTAACCAACGCAAAAGCAGAAAGTGCAGTTCAAACTGACAAAGATGTTACGATTAAATACACGGTGAACGGTGAAAGCAAAGAAATCACGGCTGATTACCTGCTTGTTACAGTTGGACGCCGTCCAAATACAGATGGTGAGCTTGGTCTTGATCTGGCAGGCGTTGAGCTGGACGATCGCGGCCTCGTTAAAGTTGACCATCAAGGACGCACATCCAATCCGAAAATCTTCGCGATCGGCGATATCGTGCCTGGTCTGGCACTCGCTCACAAAGCTTCTTACGAAGGCAAAGTGGCGGCTGAAGCTATCTCAGGATTGCCCTCTGTTGTAGATTACAAAGCGATTCCTGCTGTTGTATTCACCGATCCAGAATGTTCTAGCGTAGGTATGACCGAGAAGGAAGCCAAGGAGAAAGGCATTAAAGTAAAATCGGGTAAATTCCCGTTTGCCGGAAACGGCCGTGCTGTTTCCTTGAATCATCCTGAGGGCTTCATGAAGCTTGTTGCTAACGCAGAGAACAATCTTGTCATCGGCGCGCAAATCGTAGGTATCGAAGCATCCAACCTCATTACCGAAATTGCGCTTGCGATTGAAATGGGCGCGACGCTTGAGGATATTTCCTTGACGATCCATGCTCACCCAACGCTAGGTGAAATCGCGATGGAAGCCGCAGAGGTTGTCGAAGGCAAACCGATCCACATTATTTCTCGTTAATTTACGGTATTACGTAACTCCTAAGAGTTACACAAACTCCTAAGCATATTTGATGAGCTGCTTCTGCAGGTTGAATAAACCTGCGAGCGGCTCTTTTTTTAGTTATGGCTCTGTTAATGCCTTAAATCAAATGGATTTTGAATCATTTGAAGGTTATTCAGATGCAGGTTAATTGAATAAGGTTATGTGTTATAATGTTTATTATTTTCAATGAGGTGAAAGAAATGGTTAGAAGGAGATAGACAGCCTCCTAAAGTATATGTTTTTAGAGCTTTTAGGAGGCTATCTTAATTATAGGAGATGTATGGATTATGAAACAAAATAAGTATGATGATATTAAATTCTTCTCTGCTTATGAAAAAATGCCACGTTCAATCACAGGACTTGAAGGTGCAGGAGAATGGCACGTATTCAAAACGCTTATGCCTGAACTTCGAAATAAGAATGTACTTGATTTGGGATGCGGTTTTGGATGGCACTGCCGATATGCCCGTGAGCAGCAGGCAAGTTCTGTCACCGGAGTAGATATATCTGGAAAAATGCTTCAAAGGGCTCGGGAAACAACGGATGACCCTTTGATATCCTATATAAATATGCCAATAGAAGATATCAATTTTTCCGGCTCTCAATTTGATGTAGTTATCAGTTCATTGGCTTTTCACTATATCCAATCTTTTGAGCCAATTTGCCAAAAGGTCTATGATTGGTTAAAACCGGAAGGTTCATTTATATTTTCAGTAGAACATCCCATCTTCACTTCACGAAATAAACAAGATTGGTATTATGATGAGGAAGGGAACCGTCTGCATTGGGCGGTTGATTACTATCAATCAGAAGGAATTCGTGAAACAACATTCCTGACTGAGAACGTCATAAAATATCATCGGACGTTTTCGACTTATGTCAATGGATTAATCAATGCCGGTTTTAATATCAGGGCGGTCAAGGAACCAGCTCCCTCTGAGGAAATGTTAAAGAGTGTTCCAGAAATGAAAGATGAACTTCGAAGACCAATGTTTTTAATAGTCTCGGCGGAAAAATAGAAATTCATATTATTTTGTGATACGTTCCTACAAAAGTAGGGACGTTTTTTATTTTACTAAAGGATTTGAAGCGTTGCATATGGAAAACCTATGTATTGACTGTTCTTAGATAAAAGAATTACAAAAAATATACCAAGAGCTGCTAGGTTAATGGTAAGATGTAACTATAGTTTACAAAGCGTGTATTTATATATGAAATCGCTTGCGAAGAAGGGGAGGCGGATGAATGCAGTACAATAAAAAGGCCAGATCCCTAGCTGTGGCAGCTTTGTTGATCATCGGCATAACGGTAACTCCTCCGGTTGAAGCGGATCATCCGTTAAGTGTAATGCTGAATGGACAGCAACTAAAGTCCCAGTTTGAAGTGAACGATGGCGAAGTTTACGCTCCGCTTCTTCCTCTAGCCGCAGAACTCGGCTATACAGTGAATTGGAACAAGCAAGACGATAGAATAGATATTCTTACCGATTCAGCGAGAGCCAACAGGAATCAGCTAGAGGCTAAGATCACAAAACAGCAGGTTGCCGATTGGATTCTGGAGCAAGGCGAATTAGACCGCTATTATGTAGAGGGCTTGTCCTTCGAACTGGTCGATCTGGACGACGATGGAGAAGCAGAAATTGTGGCTGCGATTGACAGCGGCGTGCATGTAGGGAATTATTTTATTTTTAACAGAGATGCAGATGGTCATTATCAATTGATTTTCGAAACGAATTGGAAGGTGGACTCTTTAAAGCTAGGAGAACCTATTCATATAGAGGATAAGCGGTTATACGCGACGTTTGAACAAGCCGGGGGCACTGGACTTGACGTTGAAGTAGCTCACCTCTGGTATATTGAGCAGGGGCAGGTGGTGGAAGCCTGGAAAGGAACTATGAAGGAAATGAATGCGATGCTGGCGGGCTCATATTCGCTGGCTGTAGGAAGCTACCGCGTAGAAGACAACGTACTGTACGTTTGGAATACGTTGAGTTTGCTAGAGGATGACGCAGAGACCGTCCGGGGAACACCAGTTACTACGTTGACTACATTTACGTTCGATGGGACTTCTTTTAAAGAGTAGAACCCATAATAGATAACGAGAAAGGAGAGTGCGGAGACGCACTCTTTTTTAGATATGGCCTGACTTATGCTCAAGCTGTTTCTTTCTAATTGACATTTTCGTTGAACGCCTCTATCATTGAATATAAACCAGATATATACTAGGGTATGTCTTTTTGTCACGCTTTTGAGGAGGAAATAGGATGGATCGAAAACCAAGCCGTTCAACGTTTAGACAGAGACTGGACGAAATGGTGTCCGTATTGCGGGATGAGATTGTAACGGGCAAGCGTGAGGTCGGGGAATACCTGCCATCTGAGGTCGCACTGGGAGAGCAGTTTAATTTAAGCAAGAATTCCGTCCGCAAAGGGTTGGAGTTGCTTGTCTCTGAAAATTTAATTACGAAAGTGCCCCGAATCGGCAACCAGGTGACTAGACCTGAACAGGAAGGACACACGACTTTAAGATTCGGCTACTATAAATCAGTCATAGAGGAAGCGGCTTTGCACGAGCTGTTAGCGGAGTTTGAAAAGGAACATCCGCATATTCGCGTGCAGCTTATCCCGCTTCCATACGATAATTACGGAGAGACCGTATCCGAATATATGGATCGAGAGCTTCTTGATGCTGCAACGGTAAACAATAACGACTTTCAATCATTTCTTGATCTGGGCCACAGCCATTTACTGGAGCCGCTGGAGAATAAGCCGGAGCTGTATCCGTTTCTGGCCGACGCTTTTCGGCATGGAGAAAAGCTTCTTGGCCATCCGCTTATATTCTCGCCGGTTGTGCTTTGCTATAATCGAGATCATTTCAAGAACAACGCCATTGCAGAGCCGGACAGCAGTTGGAAATGGAATGACTTGATCCAGGTTGCCCAGGGGCTGACGGACGATAAGCATTATGGCTTCTATTTTCATTTGCTGTCCAACAACCGTTGGCCGATATTTATGCTGCAAAGCGGGATGAAGCTGGAGCGTAACGAGGCGGGGAAGGTGCAGCTTTGCGGGACAAAGCTGATGGACGGGATGCGCATATGCCGGGATATGATAGCCAGGAAGGATATCCTGCCGAGCTATATGTCCGAAAGCGATCATGATGCAGAAGAATTATTTCAGCAAGGCAAGGTATCAATGATCATGGCCACCTATTTCAGCTTGAATTACTTAAGAAATTCCGAATTTGAATATGATCTTGCACCGCTGCCTT
This sequence comes from Paenibacillus lentus, assembly GCF_042714055.1. Lineage (GTDB taxonomy): Bacteria > Bacillota > Bacilli > Paenibacillales > Paenibacillaceae > Fontibacillus > Fontibacillus lentus_A. The sequence goes on along the minus strand of NZ_JBHGVC010000001.1, from coordinate 575,440 downwards.
ATTTGGAGCATGCAACAACGCTTCTGCTTGCGATCGGGCTGATGATGAACCGGAAGTCCAAATGCAAGGAAGCCGCGAGAACATTTCTTGATTTCTTGTTGTCTTATAAGGCGCAGCTGCTCATACGGCAGCGTACGCTGAGCATTCCGGCCTATAAGCAGGCCGCGGAATGGACGGGCAGCGATTCGATGAACAGGCCGAGCCGATTTTTTATGTATCGGGAAATCATCCCTTCATTTCGCTACATTTCCGAGCTGAATATCAAGCCGCATCAGATTGATGTGATTCGTAATGAAATGAAGCTGTACTGGTCAGGCATGGAGGACGAACAAGCCGTCTGTTCCCGCTTAGAGCAGCTATTGAGCTAATCAAAATTGGATAAACCCATTTATTATGAAGCAGCTTGTCCTTAGGGATGAGCTGCTTTTTTGCCGGCTTTTTGGTTGTCTTTAATATGACGAAAAATCAATTACCGATTGACAGCGTTTACATTTGGCTATAAAATCAGTTTCAAGAACCAGATATATACCAGAGAGAAACAACTCCACGTTTTATTGCGAAAAATGATTGATTTTAACGTAAAAGGGGTGGGGTTTTATAGGAAAATAACAAGGAAATGAAGCTGCAGGATTATTGGTACTTAACTAGTATATTAATGCAGTTATCAAGAAGTGAAGAAGGGATGGTCAACATACATGACAAAAAAGACAAGCGCATTATTACTATCGGTGGTGCTCTTATTCTCTGTACTGCTTGCCGGATGCGGTGGGAAAGACTCCGGCTCCCCTACACCGGCTCCGGGCAATACGAATAGTCCGAATGCTTCCAGCGATGAGAATCAGAGCACGAAGAAGCTGTCAGGCAATATTACCGTTTGGGTGCATCCTTATGTTGGAGATGAGTTGAAGGACGAAATGAACACCGTTTGGAATCAGATCGTTAGCTCCTACAATAGCAAATACCCGGATGTAAAGGTCAAGATTGAGGAAATTCCGTGGAAGAACCGGGAGCAGAAAATATTGACCGCTCTCGCAGCCAACAATGGCCCGGACGTATTCTATCAGCTTCCGGATCAGATTCCGCAATTTGCCACCAAAAAGGTGCTTGAGCCTCTGAATAGTTATATGGACGACAACAATATGGAGGACTACAACCAAGGCGCATTGGCAGCCGGAACCTACGAGAATAATTTATATGCGCTTCCGATCCTGCAAGAGGCCCAGACGCTGATCTACAACACGGACATTATTCAGGCGATCGGCGAGGATCCGGCGAAGCTTCCTACCACCTGGGATGAATTCAATGTTTGGGCTGAAAAAGCGGTAGCTCAAGGATTTTTAGCCCGAGATTTTCCAGGGGGAATAGCCTGCTGCAACTCCACCCTCTACCCGATTCTTTGGCAGCAGGGCGGAGATGTGATTGACAGCGACGGCAAAGTGATCATTAACAACGACCAAGGCGTAGCTACCTTCCAGATGATCAAGGACATGTATGACAATAATTGGATTCCGAAGGATTCCATCTCCAACCAGGATCAGTTCCCAGAATTTTTATCGGGCAAAATGCTCGCCGTTTGGGGATCAGGCTATTCGCTCGGTATTTTGAAGGAAGAGGGTAAAAATTTCGTGCTCGGCAGCCCGCTTAAGGGTCAGGAGCAATCCAGCTTTGGTACTGTAGGACTGTTCGCCGTACCTTCCAACAGCAAAAACAAGGAGGCCGCGGTGGAATTCATTAAAGAATTGACCAACACGGAATCGCAGAAAGTTTTCAATCAGCTGACCAAGTATATTCCGGCTAGGCAATCCGCGGCTGACATCTACGATGGCGACGAGGAAATGCAGAAATTCATCGAAGTGGCCGCCGTGTCGAGACCGGGTGTCATGAGTCCGGTAGCAAGAACGATTATGCCGAAAATCCAAGCTGAAATCTCAGCCATGCTCGAGGGCGGCAAGACGCCGCAAGCGGCTGCCGATGATGCGGCCAAAGCAATTGAAGACGAGTTAAATAAACGCTAGATACCAGGCGGGATTCATCCAGGACAGGAAGCTGGGTGAATCCTGCCACTACTAAACTAGAGAACCGTAGGTGATTAAGCTGAATAACACGAAACGTCCAAATATTGGCGTAGGGCAGGCAAGTTCCGGGCAGCAAGGAGCATCGCTGGGGGAGAAGCTCATGACGCAGCTGAAGCGAAACGGTATTATATATGTTTTTTTAATCCCGATTCTGATCCACTTCGTAATTTTTCAGGTCATTCCGCTGATATTCAGTCTTGTATTGACCTTCATGGATTGGCCCGTTATTGGAACGCCGACTTATATCGGTCTTGAGAATTGGCAGAGTTTTTTCACGGATAAAATTGCTTGGAAATCAATTTGGAATACGGTCATGTTTTCCGTTTATTATATTATCCCGGCGATGGCTGTCGGATTAGGATTGGCTTTATTGGTCAACTCACAGGTCAAGGGCGCGAATTTCTTCAAAGCGGTTTATTTCCTGCCGGTGGTCACCTCCTTCGTCATTATTTCCGGGATTTGGGCCTGGATGTTCAAGGGTACCGATTACGGCATAATCAACTATGTGCTGAGCTGGTTCGGCATCGATACCCAGCTGTTCTTCTCCAATTCCAAGCAGGCGCTCATATTGCTCGCCGGACTAAGCGTGTTCAAGGTTTGCGGCAGCAATATGGTTTATTATTTCGCCGGGCTGAAATCGATCCCCAAGCATCTGTATGAAGCAGCACGAATCGACGGGGCCTCCTCATGGAGAATATTTTGGAAGGTCACCTTTCCATTACTGCTTCCGATCCATTTCTATGTCGGGATCATGACGACGATCGGCTCCTTCCAGGTGTTCGATTCCGCCTTCCTGATTACCGGCGGCGGGCCGAATTACGCAACGACAACGATCGTTTACTACTTGTATGAAGAAGGCTTTACGGGTCTCAGATTCGGTTATGCCAGCGTTCTGGCCTATATGCTGTTCTTTATCATCTTTGCGATTTCGCTCGTACAGCGTAAATATCTCGGCAAAGAAGTGACCTACTAGGTTGAGAGAGAGAGGGGTTTTAGGACTTGTCAATATCACTTCAAAAGCGGATTGTGCTGTATATTTTGCTGATCGCCTTCGCGATTATTCTGTTCTTCCCGTTTGCGATGATGATTCTTGGTTCTCTGCAAAAGGTAGAGAGAGCCACCTCGGATCCGTTGTTCTGGATACCTACGGATCCGACGCTGTACAACTTTGATCGTATCCTTGGCCGCAGTGAATTTTTGTCCTGGATTAAGAACTCGCTTGTTCTTACGATTATTCCCGTTATTTCGCAAATCTTTCTGTGCGGGGTGCTCGGTTATATATTTGGCAAAAAGAAGTTCGCCGGCCAGGAGATTATATTTTGGACGATGATGGCCGTGGTCATGGTGCCAAGTCAGCTGCTCATTATTCCGAAATATATCATGTTCAGCAAGATGGGCTGGATTAACACATATGCAGCAATTATTGTCCCGGAGCTTTGGACGATTATGGGCGTTTTTCTCGTACGGCAGTTTATGATGTCAATTCCCAAGGAAATGGAGGAGGCGGCCTACATCGATGGCGCCAACGATTTCACGATTTTCTTCCGAATTATGCTGCCGCTGGCCAAACCTGCGATTGCGACGGTAGGAACCTTCGGATTCATCGCGTGCTGGAATGATTTGTTCACACCGCTCATTTTCATGACCTCCGAGAGCATGTATCCCATTACGGTAGGGTTGGCCTCCATTCTGACGAAGGAAGGAAATTTCGGGATTGAAATGGCGGGTTCGGCCATCTCCTTTATTCCTACATTCCTGATCTTTATTTTCTTCCAGCGATATTTTACCGATGGCATTGCGATGTCAGGGATCAAGTCATAGCAGCGCTCCAGGAGCAGCAGGTATAGAGAAAAACAGCGATGGAAGGGAGATTCTACATTTGAAAACAGTTGTAGCAAGGGATGGAGTCATTCAAACGATGGAATATCCGAAACCGGCTCTAAAGCCTAATTTCGTATTAATAGAAACGATTTATTCGGCAATCAGTCCCGGGACAGAGATGTCGATGCAAAGAAGAACAGGCATGGAGCCGATCCAGTTGGGCTATAGCGCAGCCGGCATCGTTAGAGAAATCGGTTCAGATGTCACCCATGTTCAGGTCGGCCAAAAAGTAGCCTGTTATGGAGCGCCTTTCGTGAAGCATGCCGGCTGGCTGGCTGTGCCGAAGCACCTGGTCGCGGCGGTGCCGGAGCATGTGGATATAAGGGAAGCGGCTTTTGCGGGATTAGGGGCCATTGCCATTCACGCCTTAAGGCAAGCCAATATCCAGTTTGGGGAGAAGGCGGTCGTCATTGGGCTCGGCATTCTCGGTCAAATTATTGCTCAGATTGGCAATGCTGCTTCTTATCATATGCTGGCTTGCGATCTGCTGCCTGAACGGTGCGAGAAGCTAAAGGATGCTGGTATTCATGATGTGTTCACGAGCCTGGAGGAGCTTGAGGCTGCCATTTCGGAGGAGGGCGTGGATACCGTCCTGCTTTGTGCCGGCGGCGATTCCCCCGGATTGATTGACCAAGCGCTGACCTGGCTGCGCGATCGGGGGAGAATCGTGATTGTCGGAGATATTAAGATGCAGTTTGAACGAGAACTAATGTTCGCTAAAGAGGCGGAAATTATTATATCACGAGCTGGAGGGCCCGGACGGTACGACCAGGACTATGAAGTATCCGGATTTGATTATCCGCCTGGATATGTACGCTGGACAGAAGGACGGAATGTCGGCGAGTATGTCCGTTTGCTGGCTGATAGACGCGTGAGCGTAGGGCCGATCATATCCTCGGTGCTGCCGGTCGAGCGTGCTTCCGAGGCCTATCAATTGCTGGAGAAAATACCGGATAAGACGATTGGCGTACTGTTGGATTATGGAGTGAGCTAGGGGGAGAAGAAATGGTGAACAAAGTGAAGGTAGCGCTGATTGGTGCTGGGCAGCGGGGCGAGGTATATACGGATTATGCGCTTAAGCGGCCGCTGGAGATGGAGTTGGTTGCGGTCGCTGACCCGAATGAGGGGCGCAGGGAGAAGTTCAAAGCCGCGCACGGCATCCCGGAGGAGAATTGCTTCAAAGACTGGCAGGAGCTGCTGTCCAAGCCGCGTCTAGCAGATGCCGTCCTTATTTGCACGCAGGATAAGCAGCATTTCGAGCCGACGATGCAAGCCTTGCAGGCCGGATATCATGTGCTGCTGGAGAAGCCGATGTCAACGAGTCCAGAGGAATGCCTGCTCATGGGGCTGGAAGGCGAGAAATCGGATCGCATCTTCTCCATCTGCCATGTGCTGCGGTTCCCCCCTTTTTTTACGAAAATCAAGGGGCTGCTTGCGGAGGGACGCATAGGCAGGCTGATGTCCATTCAGCACAATGAAAATGTAGGCTATTGGCATCATGCGCACAGTTATGTGAGAGGAAACTGGCGCAATACGGCGGAATCCAGCCCGATGATCCTGGCGAAATCCTGTCATGATATGGACATTCTGCTCTGGCTGGCCGGAGAGGAATGCCTCAATATTTCGTCCTTCGGGATGCTGACGCATTTCAAACCGGAGAATGCTCCTGAAGGTGCGCCGCTCCGCTGTCTCGACGGCTGCCCGGCGGCCAGCACATGCCCTTATTACGCGCCGGATATGTATCTCACCGAAAATATCGATTGGCCGACCTCCGTCATCAGCACGGATCTCAGCTTCGAAGGGCGGGTGAAGGCATTGAAGGAAGGGCCGTACGGTCGCTGCGTGTACCACTGCGATAACGATGTGGTTGACCACCAGGTTGTAAATATGGAATTTGCCAATGAGGTTACCGCTTCTTTTACAATGAGCGCATTTACGAATGAGCCGAGCCGAACCATTAAGCTTATGGGGACAAAGGGTGAAATCCGGGCAGCACTGGAGAAGAATGAGATCGAGGTTACTTACTTTGATAGCGGTTATAAGGAGACGATTTCCATGGAGGTGCCTGGCGGACATGTAGGGCATGGCGGGGGAGACCACCGTCTTGTCGAGGATTTCCTAGCTATGGTCAGGGAGGGGAAGACAAGTCCGGGACTTACCTCAGCCTCCCATTCCGTATCGAGTCATTTGATGGCTTTTGCTGCAGAAACTTCAAGATTGGAGAAGAGGGTTGTTCATATGCCTGATTTCGCCCGCAGTATTCTGGCGTGATCGATAACAGGGTGTCAGAGCTTTGTTAACAATAAAGATATAACGAGGGACAAAGGAGATGGCATGGTGAAAAGTATTCATGAATTGGAAGATAGACTGGCTCAGCCTTCCGATGAATTAGTTGAGGAGATCGGCAAGCTGGATGGAGATATTATGCTGCTCGGCGTAGGCGGAAAGATGGGGCCGAGCTTGGGGCGTCTGGCGGTGAATGCGATCAAGAAGAGCGGGGTTCATAGGGAAGTCATCGGGGCCTCGCGCTTCTCCTCAGGCGGACTGAGAGAGGAACTCGAAGCTGCAGGGGTGAGAACGATCGCCGTAGATTTGCTCAATGATGCCGAGCTGCAGCGTTTGCCGGACGTGAAGAACATTATTTATATGGCAGGCAATAAGTTCGGCACGCAGGGCAATGAGCACTTTACCTGGTCGATGAACGCTTATTTACCTGGACGGGTCGCAGAGAAGTTCCGCAATTCCCGAATCGTTGTCTTTTCGACGGGAAATGTGTATCCGCTAACTCCGGTTAAGCAAGGGGGAGCGACGGAGGACAGTCCAACAGGGCCTGTAGGCGAGTACGGACAATCCTGTCTTGGACGGGAGCGCATATTTGAGCATTTCTCCCACAAAAATGGAACGGAAATGACCATCTATCGCTTGAATTATGCGGTCGATTTACGCTACGGCGTGCTCCTTGAGCTGGCTAAAGCGGTTCAAGAGCAGCGCCCGATCGATATCGAAATGGGGCATGCCAATTGCATCTGGCAAGGTGATGCCAACGAAATCGCACTGCGTTCGCTCAGCATATGCAGTAACCCGCCGACCGTGCTCAATGTCACCGGACCGGAGACGATTTCGCTGCGCTGGGCAGCCGAAGAATTCGGCAAACGGCTCGGGAAGACGCCGGTCTTCATTGGTGAAGAGGCGCCAACGGCTCTGCTTAGCAATGCCGGAAAGAGCAACCAGTTGTTCGGTTATCCGAAGGTTTCGCTGCGCCAGATGATCGATTGGATTGCAGAATGGGTGCAAAGCGATGGGCCGACCTGGAACAAGCCGACGCATTTTCAGGAGCGGGAGGGCAAGTACTAATGAACACAAGGAAACGGTTCAGCGAAGAACAGCATCGGGCGCTGCATGACGGGCTTGTCATTCCGGCACATCCCCTGGCTTTGACAAGCTCGCGAGAAATGGATGAAAGGCGGCAACGCGCATTATCGCGTTATTATATTGCCAGCGGAGCGGGCGGGATCGCCGTAGGCGTTCATTCCACGCAATTTGAAATTCGGGAGGCCGGGCTGTACGAGCCGGTTCTCCGCCTTGCTGCCGAGGAAGTGGATAAGGCCAACTTGGCTAGGCCGTTCCTTAAGGTTGCCGGCATATGCGGTTCGACCGAGCAGGCTTTAGCAGAAGCAGAAACAGCCGTATCGTTAGGATACGACGTTGGCCTGGTCAGCATGGGCGGATTAACGGGCTGGAGCGAAGAAGCGCATTTGGAACGAATCAGGGCCATTGCCGGGACTATTCCGGTCTTCGGATTTTATCTTCAGCCGTCTGTAGGGGGGCGTACATTCAGCTATGACTTCTGGGCGAAGTTCGCCGAAATTGAAGGGGTGGTTGGAATTAAAATGGCGCCATTCAACCGCTATCAGACGATAGACGTCGTTCGAGCCGTCTGCCATTCATCCCGCCGCAACGACATCGCGCTTTATACTGGAAATGATGATAACATCGTTGCGGATCTGCTCACGACGTATCGTTTTCAGGTAAATGGCGAAACTGTGAGTAAAAGAATGGTAGGTGGACTATTAGGGCATTGGGCTGTATGGACGCGCAAAGCGGTTGAATTAATGGAAGAAGTCAAAGAAATCCGGGAGCAAGCGTCGATTTCAGCGGAGTGGTTGACACGAGCCATCGAAGTAACGGATACGAACGCTGCTTTTTTTGATCCAAGCCATCAATTTAAGGGCTGCATTGCCGGACTCCATGAAGTGCTTCGCAGGCAGGGCCTACTTGAGGGACGCTGGTGCCTTAACCCGGAGGAGGAGCTGTCTTTGGGGCAGATGGAGGAAATTGACCGCATTTATCGTGACTACCCTCATTTAAATGACGATGACTTCGTAAAGGCGCATTTAGAGGAATGGCTTTCCGAATAAGAGGATGAGAAGATGAGATTTAAAGATGTATTTTCAATCATTGGCCCTCCTATGATTGGGCCGTCCAGCTCGCATACGGCAGGCGCCGTACGCATTGGTAAATTTGCCAGGCAGTTATTTGGCGATAAGCCGCACATGGCCGAAATAACGCTGTACGGATCTTTCGCGGAAACCTATCGCGGCCATGGAACGGATTTGGCGCTGGCCGGCGGGATTCTAGGCTATGGCACCGATGATTCCCGCATCCCGGATTCTTTGCTCGCTGCTGCTGCCGAGGGAATTGAAATCACCTTCGTTACCGGCAGAGCTCCCGCGAAACACCCGAATACCGTGCATATTCAGCTGGTGAATTCCACGCATCAGACCACGATAACCGGAGCTTCGATAGGCGGAGGCAGCATTGAAATATCGAAGGTAGATGGCTTTGATGTCAAAATTTCAGGCCTGTATCCTACTTTGCTCATTTGGCATAAGGATCGGCCTGGATTTATTGCAGACATCAGTGCCATGCTGCATGAGCACAGGATCAATATTGGGTTCATGCAGCTTGACCGCAAGGGGCGCAGCGGCACAGCGCTTACGGTGATCGAAGCCGATGATTTTGTCAAAGATGAGCTGATGAAGGCCGTTGCGACAATTTCATCCGTATCGCAAACCCGACTGATTCATTTGGAAAAGGAGAGACGGCGGTGAGATTCCAAACCTTGCAGCAATTGATCGATATTTGCGAGTCCGAGCAGATCGGCATTTCCACATTAATGCTTCAGGAACAGACTCAGGAATCCGGCAGAGCCTTAGATGAAGAGTTCGCGACGATGATGGAGTATTACGGGATCATGAAGGAGGCCGTCCAGCGCGGTCTAACGGAGGATACAACGTCGCGCAGTGGATTGACGGGGCGGGATGCGCAGCGGGTAAAGGCGTATGTGGCCGAGAAGGAGAGCAATTTGGGGGATCATGCAGGCCGGGCCATGGCTTATGCGCTTGCCGTGTCCGAGGTCAATGCTTCAATGGGGCGAATTATAGCGACACCGACCGCCGGTTCCAGCGGAATTATTCCAGGCGTATTTATCAGTACGCAGGAGCGGTTTGGATATAGTGACGAGCATATGGTAAACGGCTTATTTGCGGCGGGGGCGATCGGTTATGTGATTGCGAACAACTCCTTTGTATCCGGTGCTGAGGGAGGCTGTCAGGCCGAGGTCGGTTCGGCCATCGGCATGGCTGCCGGGGCACTTGTAGAGCTAAGAGGAGGAACGGTGACTCAGGCTGTACATGCGGTAGGGCTGGCCCTCAAAAATACACTGGGTCTGATCTGTGATCCGGTAGGCGGCCTGGTGGAGATTCCCTGTATTGTTCGCAACGGCTTTGGTGCCGTGACGGCGCTGGCCGCCGCCGATATGGCGCTGGCCGGAATGAGGAGCATCATTCCATCGGATGAAGTCATTCAAGTTATGCTGGAGGTCGGAACCGCCATGCCCTCCAAGCATCGGGAGACCGCTCAGGGCGGGCTGGCAAAAACCCCTACCGGACAGCGGATTATGGATGATCTATACTGATTCATATAATGGATGAATAATAGTACCGAACATCGTCCCGATGGTTGAACAAGGGAAGGGAGCAGGTGAATGCTGAATGCTTAATTCAACTTTGCATGCTGAACAGGGAATATCGATCGGTATCATTACGCCTAGCGAATTGTTCGATGAGGTATCCCGCATCTTGAAATCGTTTCCTTCCTTTGTTCCTATATACGGAATTTACCGTCAAGAGGAAGAAATGGCCGCCCTGATTCATAAGATGATACAGCAGCGAGTGGAGCTGCTGTTCTTCACGGATCAGGCGTCTTACCAAATCTCGAAGCAGGCTGGTCGGCTGTCCGCTCCCGCTTATTATGTTCCTGCTACGGGCAGTGGCCTGTATCGGGCCATGTTGCGGATTACCCGGCTTTATCATGCGTCGTCGCTATCGATCGATGGAGTCTCTCATGGGGCTCTGGAGAGGATGGATAGGGAGCTAGGCATGTCTGGAGCAAAGTTTATGCTTTTTCCAGGAACCAGCCAAGCGTCCGAAGAAGAAATAGCCGCCTTTCACAGGAGTCAAATCGAGTCGGGACAGTGCGATGCCGTAATTACGGGCTCGCGTAAAGTGGCAGGAACGTTGAGAAAGGCGGGGATCCCTCATGAATGGGTGGCTCCGACGGAGCAGGATATGACCGTTTATTTGGAGAGGGCACTGCTCGCGACAGAAACACGGCGAAGCAAAGAGGCGCAAATTGTCTTTGGCCTCGTGCAAATCGATCATTTTAAGAAGCTTATCGAAGAGCAGCCCACCGAGCATGACGTGCAGCGCCTGAAGCTGGATATTCAACGATCCATAGTCGGCTATGTCGAAACGCTGGAAGGCCACCTATCGCCGCTTGGAGGAAAAGATTATTTGTTCATTACGACCAGAGGGGCATTTGAGCGGGAGACTGGCGGGTATAAGTATATGAGGCTTGCCGCGGAAATGAAGGAATTATTTGATATTACACTTAGCATCGGTATTGGATTCGGGCATTCAGCTCACGAAGCGGGTGCTCATGCGAGAAGCGCACTGAGACACGCGAATGATGCCGGCGGAAATATAGCTTATATCGTTCGGGAGGACAAGAGCATTCTCGGCCCGTTGGAAATGGCGGAGCCGCTCGCTTGCGATCTTGCGCTCATTGATCGAGAACTTATCGCAAATGCGGAGAAGTACGGATTGACTCCGGTCTATTTAAGCAAATTGATCAAACGCGTTACGCAGTCCGGACTGACCGACTTCAACGCACAAGAGCTGGCGGCGACGCTCGGCGTATCCGTTCGCAGCGCGCATCGTTTCTTGGTCGGATGGGTAGACGCAGGAATGGTTGAGATCGTAGGCGAGGAGAGGAAATCCCGCGGCAGGCCGAAGCAAATTTTCAGGTTGTCATTCCTTAGGCAGTTAATTCGATAAAAGAAAGCGTGGTGATCAAGCTGGAGCGGCCCCTTCAAATCGGCATGATCGGCCTGGATACTTCGCATGTCAGTATTTTTGCTAAGCTGCTGGATCGTCATCGAACCGACCCGTCCTCCTGCCTGGCTGGCACGGTGGTAGGATGCGCCTATCCCGGCGGATCTTCGCGGATGGAATTAAGCTATACCCGCGTAGAGCAGTATAAGAATGAGCTTGTTGAGAAGTATGGCGTCCAAATGCTGGGCAGCATAGAAGAGGTAGCGGAGGCTTCGGATGCCATTATGATTGAGTCGGTCGATGGCAGTACGCATTTGGAGCAGTTCAGCAAAGTTGTACCTTTCGGCAAACCTGTGTTTATAGATAAGCCTTTTGCAACAAGCCTGGCCGATGCTAGTGAAATTGTCGCCCTGTCAGAGCGATATCATGTACCGATAATGAGCTCCTCTTCGCTCCGTTATTCCGCAGCTTTGACGGATGCGCTGCAGCATAGCGAGCAAGGCGATATCATCGGGGCGGATGTATGCGGCCCGATGCCCTTTGTGCAGGGACAGCCGGGTTATTTTTGGTACGGCATTCATGCCGTGGAGATGCTATTTGCGATCATGGGCCGGAATTGTCGGCAGGTTCATACGATATGCAGCGGTGAACGTGAGATGATTACCGGAGTCTGGGCGGATGGCAGAATCGGAACTGTACGCGGAAGAAGGCAGGGCGGCAGCTTTGGGGCACTCATTCATAGGGAGCGCGGCAATGGCTATGTGGATATCCAAACCGCCAAAAAGCCTTATTATGAAAGCCTGCTGGAGCAGGTCATTGATTTTTTTCGCACCGGTCGATCACCCCTAGATCCCAAGGAGACACTCGAAGTTATCGGTTTTGTAGAAGCTGCTAACCGGAGCCGGGAGATGGGGAAGGCTTGTTCGTTGTAACTTCATTTTCTTGCTAATAGCAGTCAAGCACCGGAAGGTGCTTTTTTGTTTGTCGCCTCATCGCGGCTATTTATAATATCCGACTGGGACGTTTTATGAAATGTAATTTGAATTTACGGCTATTTGCTTTACAATATGATGTACTTACTTAGGAAACGTCTATCAGAGAATTGAAACAATGTGGTTAAGGAGGGAAAAAGATGATTCAAGGACTATATGAAGCCCATTTGCCAGTGAAAAATTTGGAGGTCTCCATGAGCTTCTACAGTAAATTAGGCTTGAAGCTGGCTTGGCGCGATGAGGATACGGCTTTCTATTGGATTGAGGAAGGCAGAAGCTGGATCGGGCTGTGGGAAGGGCCAGAGCATGCCACCCCATATCACCCTTCCTTGCGCCATATCGCCTTTCGAGTGTCTTATGAGGATTTAAAGCAGTCATTGGCATGGCTGGCATCCATCCAGGTTGAAGCTGTTCCATTTGGAAGCAGAACGTCGATCGAACCATTTGTTCGTCCCAATCAAGGTAATGCCTCGGTGTATTTTGATGACCCGGACGGAAATAGTTTGGAGCTGATGTGCTATGTTGAGGTTCCTAATGAATTAAAGCATATCACGGATAAGCTTTCCTTGGAGGAGTGGGAGGAGTTAGCCCGTCCATACTCGAAATAAATGAGTTCGTTAGAGGAGAGATTGGCATGTCCGTGGAGCAACTAAAGCAGTGGATCGCGGAGTGCGAGCCGCTGATGAGCGATTTACATACCCTGCGGCGGCTGGATTTGCCCGAGTGTTATATTGCGGCTGGATATATTCGGAGCTACGTATGGGATAAACTGCATAGCTATGGATTCCGTTCGCGGCATGACGATATTGATGTCGTCTACTTCGATCCGCAGCATTGCGGAGAGGAGAGGGATTTAGAGCTGCAGGCGAAGCTAATCGAAGAAACGGGCAATGGGCGGTGGTCGGTCAAAAATCAGGCACGCATGCATTTGAGAAACGGAGCGCTGCCATATGCCTCTACGATCGATGCCATGAGCAGGTGGCCCGAGACGGCCACGGCCATCGGCGTCCGCCTGACGCCGGGAGATGAGCTGGAGCTCAGTGCCCCGCATGGGTTGGACGATCTGTTTGGGATGGTTGTCAGGCGAAGTCCTCGGTTTGCGGATCGGCACTACTATTTGGAAAGGGTTCACCGGAAGAACTGGCTGCAGCATTGGCCTTTGTTAACCTGGATCAAGGACTAAGCTGGTCTTGTGATGTTAAAGGCTTGCATCGTTTTACTATTGTAATCAGGTATTTGACGAGAAGCCCCTATCCCAAGAGGTGTAGTGATGCTAAAGCTGTGCGGATTGCAGCGGGAGAAAGAAGGTTTGCGATGCTATCGAAGCTGGTCAAAATTGTACCTAATAAATGGCTTGTCTTTATGTACAAACGCTTCCCCAGTATGCGGCTGAAAAATTGGATGGTCTACAAGGCCCAGCATAAATTTCTTGTAGCCGTGCTAGGGGTCATCACCAATGAGTCCGGGCAAATTATGCTGCTGCATCATGTGTACCGAGACGAGCCTTGGGGCATCCCTGGGGGCTGGATGGAGCTGGAGAAGCCGGAGCTTGGGTTGAAGCGCGAAATTTATGAAGAGACGGGCCTGAAGGTGAGGCTAAGCGGTGTTGCACGGGCAGTATTCGGGGTGGCACCAAATCGGGTAGAGCTTATTTTTAGCGGTCAGGTCATCGAAGGTGAATTCAAGCCAAGCGCCGAAATTTCGAACATCTGCTTTGTAAATGCCGGAGAATGGCCGGAGGGCCTGCCGGAAAGTCAAAGGAAGCTGCTGGAAGACATCTTGATGAATACGAAAAATATTTAGACGAAGTGGGGCTTAATAAACGAAAAGCGAGAGGAGGCTGGGCGATGAGACGGGTTGATGTGGTATATACACTCCTGGTCAATGAGGATAGTACGAAGATTTTAATGGTTAAGAATCACGGCAGAAATACGTGGACACTCCCGGGTGGAGCGGTCGAGCAGAACGAGACGCTGGAAATGGCAGCGATCCGGGAAGCCAAGGAGGAGACCGGGCTGGACGTAGCATTAACCGGTGTGGTAGCTGTCAATGAAGGCTTGTTTACGGAACTTGGGCAGCATGTCGTATTCGTGACTTTTCGAGGGCGAATTACGGGAGGCTGTATAGAAATCATACGGCCTGATGAAATTCTCGCCGTAGAATGGATCGACGTTGAGCAGGCTGATGAGCTTATGCCTTTTTATAAAGAGAAGCTTAGAGATATTGTAAAAAGAGACGTAGAAGTCGCGTACTATGACGAGGGTGTCATGGCAAAATAACGAGGGAGGAAGAACCCACAGGAGAGCCATAATTTCTGGCGAGCCTCCCTTTCCGGGCAACAGTTTGCTATAATAATTTAGAATATGACTATAGACTACTGTACGGGGTGCGATATATGAGAGCATATTTAGATTTATTGCAAGATGTACTGGATCACGGAACGGCGAAGGAAGACCGCACGGGAACGGGAACGCTGTCGGTATTCGGCCGCCAGCTACGTTTTGATCTGAGCGAAGGATTTCCGCTCGTTACGACGAAACGAATTCATTTGAAATCGGTAATTCATGAGCTGCTCTGGTTCCTGAAAGGGGAAACGAATATAGCTTATCTTAAAGAAAACGGCGTGCGCATCTGGGATGAATGGGCCGACGAGAATGGCAACCTAGGCCCGGTTTACGGCTCGCAATGGCGATCCTGGGAAGCGCCGGATGGGAGGAAGATCGATCAGATCGCCAATGTGATTGAAGCGATCAAGAATAATCCGGATTCGCGCCGCCATCTTGTCAGCGCCTGGAATGTGGCTGAAGTGGATCGTATGAAGCTTCCGCCGTGCCATTTCGTGTTTCAATTTTACGTCGCGGGCGGGAAGCTGTCCTGTATGCTAACGATGCGTTCAGTAGACACGTTCCTGGGGCTGCCTTTCAACATTGCCAGCTACGCGCTCTTAACGCACATGGTTGCACAGCAATGCGGGCTGGAGGCAGGCGAGTTCATTTGGTCCGGCGGAGATGTGCACATCTACAGCAATCATTTGGAGCAGGTGAAGACGCAGCTAACACGAGAGCCATTTGAGCTGCCTAAGCTGGTTATTAAACGTAAACCCGACTCGATCTTTGATTATGTGTATGAAGATTTCGAGTTTGTCGGATATGAGCACCATCCAACGATTAAAGCAACGGTTGCCGTATAATACCGAAGTTTAGCAGGGATAGGGAGAGGGAGTTCTATATGGGAATATCGTTAATTTGGGCGATGGATCGGAACGGTTTGGTTGGTAAAGGCAACGATTTGCCCTGGAGACTGCCTAACGATATGAATTTCTTTAAGCAGCAGACCAAAGGCAAAACGGTCGTTATGGGCCGGAAAACCTGGGAATCCTTAAGAGTCAAGCCTCTTCCTGGGCGCCGAAATATCGTATTGACGGGAGACCGCTCATACGAAGCTGAGGGTGCTGAAGTGGTGCATTCCGTGGAAGAGGTGCTGGACATCGCGGGGGACGGCGAACTGATGGTCATTGGCGGCGGAAGCGTGTACGGGCAGTTTATCCCTTATGCGGATCGC
Source organism: Paenibacillus lentus (assembly GCF_042714055.1). Lineage (GTDB taxonomy): Bacteria > Bacillota > Bacilli > Paenibacillales > Paenibacillaceae > Fontibacillus > Fontibacillus lentus_A. The sequence continues at coordinate 559,537 of NZ_JBHGVC010000001.1, read as the reverse complement.
TTGCTGGTTACCCGAATTGATGAAGAGTTTGAAGGAGACGTTCATTTTCCTTCATTTGATTGGTCGCAGTTTGCATTAGTAGAGGAGCTTGAAGGTACACGCGATGAGAAAAACCTATATGATCATCGATTCATGATCTATGAGCGCCGCTAGAATCGGATTAGAGGAGCTTCTTCTAAATATGATATAATAGAGTGTGCTTCAGAGCTGCGCAGAGCGCGGCTCTTTGTTTTGTGAATGATGAATGAATATGAACGCGTAATTGTGAAAGAGAGGCGGCCTAATCGATGAAAACGCTCGTAATCGCAGAGAAACCGGACATGGGTCGAACGATCGCTGCCGTCATCGAACCGAGAGCGAAGAACAACCGATCGTATTTGGAGGGAGAGCATTATATTATTACCTGGGCGATCGGTCATTTGCTTGGCCTTGCAGAGCCGGACGCATACGATGAGAAGTATAAGCGATGGAATTTCGGTGATTTGCCGATATTGCCGGAACAGTTCAAAATCGTTCCTAACCCGAAAACGAAGGATCAGCTGAAGACGATCGGCGAGCTGGCCAAACGCTGTGATCGCATTGTGAATGCTTGTGACGCCGGGAGGGAAGGCCAGTACATATTCGCCTTGATCCAGCAGCAATTGAAGCTGATGCAGCCCGTAAAGCGGCTGTGGATATCCGATTTGACGGGGGAAAGTATACAAAAGGGCTTTGACACGCTGCATGAGGAAGCGGAGTTCGATAATTTGACGCAGGCGGCGAGAGCGCGAAGCGAAGCGGACTGGTTGATCGGAATGAATGCATCGCGCGCTTTTACAACCAAGCATCGGACGCTGCTGTCGGTTGGCCGGGTGCAGACTCCGGTGCTGGCGCTGATTTATGACCGGCAAAAGGAAATCGAAAGCTTCGATTCTTTAACATATTATGAAATCAAAGCGGAGCTGGAGCAGCTTGGTCGCAAATATACGGGCACCTGGCAAGGCGATCGAATGACGGACGCGGAGAAGGCGGCGGCCATCGCGGATAAGGTGCGGGGCAAGGAAGGCCGGATTAGCGAGTATGAAGTCAAGGATACAAAGGAATATCCGTTTAAGCTGTATGATTTGACGCTGCTGCAGCGCGATGCGAACGCAAAGTATGGTTATTCGGCGAAGAAGACGCTGGATTTGGCACAGGCGCTCTATGAACGCCATAAAGTCATTTCTTATCCTCGGACGAACTCGAACTACGTCACGGAGCAAAACATCGACGGGATGCACAAAGCGCTGCATATGCTGAAGTCTAGTCCCTATCAGCAGTTGGCAGAGGGTGCGAATCCACGGCTGGTGCATGTAAATAACAAATCGGTTTGTAATCCGGCGCGAGTCGAGGATCACCATGCGATTCTCCCTACGCTTCGGCGGGCCGGGACGCTTAGCAAGGAAGAGCAGAACGTATATGATCTCGTTATCAGGCGTTTTCTCTCACACTTCTATCCTCCTGCAGAATATAAGCAGCACTCGGTATTGACCGAGGTCGAAGGCGAAGCATTTAAGACGAATGTGAAGGAGCTATTATCTTTAGGCTGGAAGGTGTGTCAGCCAGAGGATGCTCGCAGCAGCAGCCGGGGCAAGAAGAAAGAGGAGGAAGAGGAGCAGGAAGAGCTTGTGAGCGAGCCGTTTCATATTGAAAAGGATGAACCCGTCCAATGCTTGGATGCACAGGTGAAGGAGAAGGCCACTCAGCCGCCAAAAGCTTATACGGAGGGCACCTTGCTGAAAGCGATGGAGAGCGCCGGCAAGCAATTGGAGAACGAGGAGCTCAGGGACGCGATGAAGGATGCGGGCCTGGGTACGCCGGCCACGCGCGCGGCAACGATCGAGCGGCTCAAAAATGTCGGCTACATCACGATGCAGGGCAAGCGCATCACCGTAACTCAAAAAGGAAGAACGGCCATAGAGCTCATTCGCCATGCCGGAGTCGAACTGCTGACCTCACCGGAAATGACCGGACAATGGGAGCGCAGATTGTATCAAATCTCGAAGGGCGAGGCGGCAAGAGAGAAGTTCATGGATAACGTCAAGCGCTTCACGCTGTCGATTATCGATAAGGTACGGGTTCAGCCCAAGGCCGATGCTTCATTATTTGAGATGGCCGAGGAGGACCGGAAGGGCAGCCGAGGCAAAGGGGCAAAGGGCTCGGGGCAGAGAAAGGCATCAGGACAGGCGGGAAGCAGCGCGCAGAAAAGCCCCGGTGCGGCGGCTCCTGCGAAGAAGATTTCAGCCGCCTCATCGCCGGGCTCTTTGCAGCCGCTGGCGCCTTGCCCGCGGGAAGGCTGCGGCGGTCAGTTGATCGAGGGACGCAAGGGGTATGGCTGCACCCATTATAAACAAGGCTGCGGATTTGTAATATGGAAGGAATACGCCGGGAAGAATATTTCGGTGAATATGTTATCCTCGCTGGTCAGCAAAGGCCGTACGCAATTATTGTCTTTCAAACAGCCTGAAGGCGACTTTAAAGCAAGAATCGTGCTTGCTGATCCGATGAGCGGCAAGCTGGATTTGAGCAGGGTAGAGGAATAGCGCATAACAATTCAGGCCATTTAATGCAACAAGGTTGCCCTATAAGAGGGGCAACCTTGTTGTTGTTTTCTAGGATTGAAGCATTTTACGGCGCTTGCGACGGCACTGACGGGACTATAGTATATTCTTCCGGGCAAGCATAGAGAGGCTTTCGGCGATAATGCTCGGTACTTGCTCCAAGGAAGAAATCGTGTACATGGACGTATCCGCCTTCTTCTTTATATCCACCAGATTGTATGACCATTCATTCGGATGCTTAATATAGATCGTATTGATGCCGGCAGTGAGCGCAGGGGCAATGTCGGTACGCAGGCTATTGCCGATCATCCAGGTTCGTCTCCGGTCGAAATACCGGGATTGCAATATTTCCTCCAGAGCTTCAGCATTCTTATGCGTGCGGATGTAGATCCGGTCGTCAAAATACGCAGACAGCTTCATCCGTTCGATTTTGCGTTGCTGAATGAATTCATCGCCGCCGGTATACAAATTGAGCTCATGGCCTTGCTCACGGAGTAAATTTAACGTATCCATCATGCCGGGATAGGGCTCTACATCCTGATCATAAACGCTCATGCCGAGCCGGGACAGGTGTTCTTCCTCTGCCAAATGAGTTTCACGGCCGATTAAAGAGCTGAAATAGCGGTACGTATCGACGAGCGATTCCGCAAAATGACTGCTCACAAAGCCTACCTTCTTCACGCCGGCTACGTCAATTTCTATTTGTTTGGCGAGGATTTCTTTGGCCGTAAGCTGGCCGGATTTAAACCATTCCAATAGCTGATCCGCAAAACGATCCAAGATTTGCTCGAAATATTTATTGCAATGAATGAGGGTGTCATCCAAATCAAAAATAATCTGTTGTTGCAGTGTATGGCTCAAAACAGGTCACTCCTTTGTAGCAGTAAACAATAATCCTATAAACGGATATACGATTCCAAAAACATCTGAAGCTCAGCTGCTCCATCCGGCCGAATGCTGAATTTCTCCGCATTTACATCGAAAAGGTGAACGCGAAGCAAGCCGGCAACGCGCAGCCGCATGAGATGATGCATAAGCTTGTCCTCGGATTCATTCAAATTATTTATCATTTCCTGCAATGATTTAGGTTCATTTGCCACGTAGCGCAGCAAACGCAATCGTTCGGGGTTGGCCAGCGCGCGCGTCAGGCGCAACAGGCAGGTCGGCGGCTCGTCTTCGTCCAGTTCCGGGATATCGATCGGATATTGTATGAGAAGAGCACCGCTATAAAAGCAATAGGTATTAATTGGTCTAAAATGGACGGAAGGAACTAGCACAACCTGGTCGATCGGCAGCCCCGGCTCTAGGACGATTCCTCCGGAGGCGTATTCAACGAGCGCTTCGGGATCCATTTTATGCAGCAAGGCAGCTTTCTCGTCAGCATCTTCTTCCAGAAGAGGGGTATATTGCGTGGCTGCATCTATGAAATACAGGTCATTCCATTTACGTAAAAGTGGAACATAGCTGGTGCGGATCCGCTCAATTTCTTGAGTATTCAAATCGGGGATATAGGGCTTAATACTATGGTAAAGGGCATCACTTGCCGTTTGTTCGAGATCATCGAGGAAGGATTCGACATTGTGGCTGGAGCGAACTATAGCCCATGCATATAGGGCATCGTAATCAGAAAAAGGGAATTGAGCTGCGTCAGTAAAAGCCTGCTGTGTATCCAAATTGAAGCGAGAGCCGATATCCTCAAGCCATTCCGTTCCTACATCCAGATTATTTACCCATTTGCGAGTTGTAAATACTATAAAGCTGCTAATGAGCTCATATATTGGAGAAACGTCAACTTTGACATTGTATGCCATGACAAGAAACCTCCCAGACATCTTTACATCCATATCCATTATGGCTTGTTTGCTAGGGGATTGTCTACTATAATGTTTATTATTGTAGGCAGTCGATCGCTAGCTTGCTTTGAATTATATCTTACAAATGATTGCAGAAAGTCGTCAGTTGTTGACGATTTTCTTTCTTTTTAGTGAAGGAGCAGAACTTACATCTATGGAAATTCGACAAAAAAGCGTTATATCACCTGTATTTATTCTAATTATGGTAATTATTGTAGCCGGACTGAGCCAGGGACTGCTGCTGCCCGTACTATCGATATTTATGGAAGAGAGGGGCATTCCCTCCTCGGTGAATGGACTGCATGCGGCTGCGCTCTACATCGGCTCATTCGCTATGTCGCTAGTTGCGGTAAAGGTGCTTGAACGCATCGGCTTCAAGAAATTGATTCTCGGAGGAATGGTGCTTGTCATGGCGGCACTTCCGCTATTTCCGCTCATCTCCAATCTTGAGGTTTGGTTTGTTCTCCGGCTGCTTGTTGGCATTGGGGACAATGCACTGCACTTTGCCTCCCAGCTTTGGATGCTGCTGATCACGCCTCCGCATCAACGAGGAAAGAACATTTCGCTCTACGGCATGTCTTACGGCATCGGATTCAGCATTGGACCGCTTGCAATCCGCCTGCTGCCTTACGGAAAAATTGTTCCATTCCTGCTCCTGGCTATCCTGTTTGCTTTAGTCGCACTGCTGGTTTATTTGAAAATGCCGGAGACGAAGCCCGACAAAGCCAATGAGGGACAAGAGCAGGCTTCGGGTCAACGCAAAATCCCCCAAATTTATCGGTTGGCTTGGTTTGCATTGATCCCATCATTGCTGTATGGCTATATGGAGGCAGCGATGAACAGCAACTTCCCGATTTACGGACTGCGTACCGGACTGACGGCCGGTGAAATATCGACCTTGCTGCCATTCTTCGGCATCGGCGGGCTAATCCTCCAGCTGCCGCTCGGTTACTTGAGTGATCGGTACGGGCGCAAAATCATCCTGATGATTGCCGGCACCCTGGGCGGCCTGCTGTTTCTTATCGTTCCTTTAATAGGAAGTCATTATTTCGGCTTGATGCTTATCTTCATGATTACCGGCGGCTTGGTCGGTTCTTTCTTTTCGCTGGGTCTGGCATACGCTGCCGATATTATGCCTCGCCACCTGCTTCCTACGGCAAATGTAATTGCTTCCATCCATTTTAATCTCGGGAGCATTATCGGTCCAAATATGGGCGGGATTGCCATGCATTTCGGTTCAGCCGGGCTGTTATTCGTATTTCTCGGATTATTATATTTGGTGTTTACGGTGTCGGGTTTCTTTTTCAGGCCGGAAACTGGGAATAAATCCTAAAAAGTGCCTATCGACGTCCTTACAAAGAAGACAGATCGTGTTTATTGGTAGTTTTTCTTCAATTATGAAGATGGTGTAATGGATTTTCAAAGCTATTTCCAATAAACTAAAGGAAGAGAAGCATTGACCAAAGGAGAATTGACATGATTAAGGTGAACAACCTCAAGAAATCGGTAGAAGGCAATACCAAAGAAGTACTGCACGGGATTAGTGCCGAGTTTGAAGCGGGCGAAATGATCGGAGTCGTTGGACCTAGCGGCAGCGGCAAAAGCATTCTGCTCCAATGTCTGGCTCTTCGTGAAAACTGGAATGACGGGGATTATACCTGGGATGATAAAACGATTATTCGCGGCGGCGGCAAGGGAGCGAGAAAATACCGTTCAAAATGCGCATACTTGGAACAGAACCCTACGCTGAATCCCGAGAAGACGGCACTGAAAAATGTACTCATCGGACAAGCTGGCCAGACTTCATTTCTAAGACGCCTGACAGGCATGGTTCGTTCCGATGATTATATGGGTGCGATGGACGAGTTGGAGAAATTCGGTTTGCTGGATAAAGCGCATTTGAAAGCCGGCAATTTAAGCGGCGGAGAGCGCCAGCGTGTAGCCATATGCCGAGCGCTTGTACACGGTGCAGGCTTTATCGCCGCGGATGAGCCGGTCATAGGACTTGATCCTCACTCTGCGGACAAAGTAATGGCTACGCTCAAAAAATTATGCACGGAGCAAGGAACGACGGTTGTCGCTGCACTGCCCGTCGAGCTGGCTGAGCGTTTTTGCACGAGAATTTGGGGCATTTACGATGGGGAGCTCAAGCTTGACGTAAAGGGAAGACGCCTTACCGGAGAAGAAAAGCGGCAAATCGATTTAGCATGAAAAGAGTGATACGATGAATGTGAATAGATGGCTTCCTCTATTGGGAAGCGCATTGCTGCTGCTTGTGCTTAGTGGATGCAACTTTATGATGGATCCAAAATTGTTAATGAAGACGCCGGAGCTAAGCTCAGAGAAGGAAACGCTGCGAAGCGTCATTAATGCGGAGCTGAAAGGGGCAGAAATTCGGCCTCGGGACGCGGCTGATATTAGCTCGATTCGCGTCGTCGATCTGAATAAGGACGGCGTGATGGAAGCGGTCGTATTCTATGAGACTCCGCTGGAGAAGGTCAAAGTCCACGGCATGATTTTAGAGAACCAGAATGATACATGGGTACCGAAGGTTAGATTCGATGGAGAGGGTCAAGTGCTCGAATCCTTTGAGCTTAAGGATGTAACCGGAAGTGGTGAGATAAATATCGTCGCTGGATTCTCCAGCGGAGAGAAGCAGCCTCAAAAAGGTCTTATCGTATATTCCTATACCGGTACATCGGTCGAGAGAATTCTTGAGCTGCCATACAATTACTTCATTATTGATGACCTGAACGATGACGGGAAGCTGGATATCACGGTCGTATCGCTAAAGAAAGACCAGTATACGACGGTAACGACGTATCAATATGACGAGTCGTTTCAGGAGCTGGATAAATTAGAGCTGGACAATGCCGTTGGCGGCTATTATAACGTCGTCCATGGCAATATAACGCCGGATAAGCGGGGAATTATTCTCGATGCGATTTCAGGAGAGCTATCCGGTTATTCCATTATCATCGTTATGGAAGACGGCAAGCTCGTTGATCTCATTCCTGATCAGAGCTCGACGCTCAAGGATTACCAAATTATGAGCGGGGACGTGAATGATGACGGCATTCTGGAGATCGGCATGCTGGAAACCCCGAAAGGTTGGGAGTACATTGCCTTTGATGATATTCCGTGGCTGTTCTCGTACTATCAATGGGATCCGAACAAGGGATTAACCTTTGTTATGCAGCAGTATATGGACTTGGCTGGACGATTCTATTTCAATCTGCCGAAGGAATGGTGGGGCAAAGTAACGATCGATATCAAATCCATTAAGGATGAGCATATAAAATTCGTCGATATTGATACGAATGCTACGCTGGCGGAAATTCGTTTCTTCTCTTTGGCCGAGTGGGAGCAGGTTCAGGAGGATTGGGAATTGTTCGCACGTGACAACGATAAAGTCATCGGGTTCCTCAGCCATACCGATTTGAAAGTGAATAAAGGCGAGAAAGAAATCAAGCGCTAACCGCTTGATGGAAGTAAAAGGGAGGAAGGCAAATTGAGTAAAGTGTTAATCTTGGAAGATGAAGAATCCATTCGCAGTTTTATCGTAATCAATTTGAAGCGCAATGGCTTTGAAGTGATCGAAGCGGCTGACGGCAATGAAGCTTTGGATCGGTATAACAGCATTCCGGATATCGATATCGCTTTACTGGATGTCATGGTTCCGGGAATCGACGGATTCGAGGTATGCCGTAAAATCAGGGAGACAAATGAACGGATCGGCATTATATTCCTGACGGCAAAAGTGCAGGAGCAGGATAAGGTTTACGCGCTCTCCGTCGGGGCGGATGACCATATCAGCAAACCGTTCAGCCCGACTGAGCTTATCGCACGCATTCAATCTCTGCTAAGACGCGTCAATGTATACCGGGAGAACAGCGCGAAAGTATCCTTTACTTCGGGGCCTTTTACGCTGGATTTGATCAGCAAGCAATTCAAGAAAAACGGACAACTGATCGAGCTGACGCCAACCGAGTTTTCGCTGATTCAATATTTTTTGGAGAAGGAGAACACGCCGTTGAGCCGTGACCTGCTCCTTGATCATGTTTGGGGCAAGGAATATATGGGCGATCCCAAAATTGTTGACGTAAATATTCGCAGACTCCGTCAAAAAATTGAGAACAACCCTTCCGAACCGACCTTCCTGCAAACTGTATGGGGGCACGGTTATAAGTGGAAGGGCGAGGGTCAATGATCAAAAAAGGGATTGGACGCCAAATCGTCCTGCATTATTTCATTGTAGTATTCGTAACCTTGTTCATGGTTGAGGTTATTTTCGCATTTGCCTTAAGAACGTATTACTACCAAACGATTGAGAACCATATGTCCAATCATGCCACCCGGACTTCGGATTATTTCCAGAAATTCGTGAAGCTGTACGCCGAGCGGGATCCGGATTATTTCACGGAGATGCTGCGTACGTTTGAGCTGGATAACACGGAGCTGATGATCTTGAATCGCAAGGGCGAGGTAAAGGCCAGCAGCACGCAGTTTCAGGCGGAAAAGGCGATTCAGACGAGTGATGTGCCGCAGGCCGTAGCCGGTGGAATCGGCAAGTGGGTAGGAAGGCAGTCTACCGGGGAATGGGTCATGGCCGTATCGACGCCGCTGCAAATTCGGGGTGAGAACCGATATATCGTCAGATATGTCACTTCGCTGGAGGACGTCAATGCCAAGCTGATGAACTTGACGCTCCTCTCCGTCGGTGTCGGTTCCGCCGTGCTCGCCCTGGTTACTTTGTTCAGTATAGGACTTGCCAATTCGATCGTGAAGCCTATCAATAATATCCGTGCTGTGTCCGCGCAAATGGCTAAAGGAAAATTCGATGCGCGGATCAAAGGAAATTACAAATTTGAGCTGGGAGAACTGGCTTCGACCTTGAATTACATGGCCGAGGAAATCGTTCGCAGCAACCAGATCAAGGATGACTTCATTTCCTCGATCTCCCACGAGCTGCGTACGCCGCTTACGGGCATCAAAGGCTGGAGCGAGACTCTGACCTCCGGCGGCTTTGATCCGGAAGAGACGAAGATCGGCATGCAGATCATTTCCAAAGAGACGGAGCGATTGATCGGCCTCGTTGAAGAAATGCTTGACTTCTCCAAGCTGCAGCAAAACGAGATGAAGCTGGTCATCGGGCGAGTGAATTTGAAGGAGCTGCTGCAGGAAACTATGCTTAACGTCTGGGCTAAAGCCGAGCAGAAGCAAATTCAATTGAAGCTCGACGACCGGACGGAACGCCCTGTGATCATTATAGGGGACGGAAATCGTTTGAAGCAGGTTTTCTTGAATCTGGTGGATAATGCGGTTAAATTTTCGAATGAGAACAGCTGGATTCATCTCATCATTTCCTTAAAGGACAGCAGCACGGCACTCGTTCAAGTGGTGGATAGCGGAATCGGGATTAGTGAAGAGCACCTCCGCAAAGTGAGCGATCGTTTCTTCCAGGTCAATCATAATCGGGGCGGCACAGGATTAGGCCTGGCGATCAGTAAGCAGCTGGTCGAGCTGCATAAAGGCGAAATGCAGATCCATAGCGAGCTGGGTGCCGGAACCACGGTATCTGTTACGCTGCCTTTGATGGAAATGGTCGGGGAAGCAGAATCCGAAGCAGCTATTCCAGAGAACGTTACCGACTCTGAAACGACCGAATATGATCCTCAAGGACGGGAAAGGATGAGCGAGGATGAATGAATATATATTGGATGAAATTTGTACTCCGCACGGGACGTTTGCTATCGCACTAGCGTCCCCGTCGGATAAAGATACCGTGCGCGATATGCTGATTGAAGCAGCGGAATGGATGGCAGGTCTGGGAGTGCGGCAGTGGAATCCGCTGCAATTTACATCGGCCGAAATCGATCGTTATTTTGCGGAGCTGGAAATATATTTGTTGATCCGGGAAGAGCAGCCTATAGGCATGTTTACGCTGCAAAGCAGCGATCCGGAATACTGGGGGCCTCTGAATGAAGAGGGCTGCAGCTATCTCCATCGTTTAACGGTTCGCTCTCCTTGGCGGGGGAAGCAGCTTAGCGGAGCCATGATCGAATGGGCTGCCAAACGCAGTAAGCAGTTGAACAGAAAAGCTCTGCGCCTGGATTGCTGGGACGGGAATACGAAGCTTAACCGCATGTACGCCAGCATGGGCTTCGTGCATAAAGGGACGGGAGAGAAGCAGGGAAGAGGCTATAATTTGTATGAAATGAATATAAATATGCGATAATTATGAAGAGCGGATCATGATGATCCGCTCTTTGTTATATACATAATAATATAGAATTTGGACAAAGCTCCTAGGATGACAATCCTTCGGCCCGCAGGCGCGTCGTATTGTCGTATACTTCCTTGAGTAAGCGGGAAGGCTGGGTACGGACGGCAGGTTTTGCCAGCACGGTTTCATTCGGGCCGATGACAAGGATTTCGTTGGCCGTCCCTTTGATGATGGCACCATCTTTGATGACGGCTCCTTCGCCAATGATCGCCCGTTCGATCATGACGTTGCGGCCAATTTCTACGTTTGGCATAACGATGCTGTCTTTGATTTTGGTATAACGGCCAATGACGGAGCCGCCGAAAATAACAGAGCGTTCAGCGCAGCCCTCCACGGTGCAGCAATCGTGCACCATCGACGCTTTGATTTCAGCATGCCGTGTTTTGACGGAGTTCAGCTTCGTCCGCATCTCACGAGTGTACATCGGCCATTGATCATTGAGCAATGCCCAATCGTCGCCATTACCGCTAAGCAGATCCATATGAGCGTCCCACAAGCTTTGCACGGTACCTACGTCACGCCAGTACCCTTTAAACTCATAAGCATGCAGCGGCATGGAGCCTGCAAGCATTTTGGGGATGACGTCTTTACCGAAATCGTGACTGGAATGGGGGTCATTCGCATCTTCAATTAAATGCTGCTTTAGAAAATCCCATTTAAACAAGTAGATGCCCATGGAGGCCAGGTTACTTGCCGGCCGCGCCGGCTTCTCAGCAAACTCCGTGATTCGATGCTGCTTGTCGATGGACATGACGCCAAAACGATGAGCTTCCTCCCAAGGAACAGGCATAACAGAAATAGTGGCTGATGCACCTTGGTTCATATGGGATTTCAACATCTCGCGATAATCCATATGATAAATATGGTCACCGGACAGAACCAGCACATTGTCAGGAGAATAACGGTCTACATACTCGATGTTTTTATAGATGGCATCGGCGGTACCCACGTACTCTTCGTTCCCTGTGTTCCCTGTGCTGTAAGAAGGAAGCAAAGCAATTCCACCTTTATCCGTCCGGGGCAATCCCCAGGCTTCGCCGTCTCCGATATGCTGATGGAGCGATTCTGCTTCGTATTGTGTCAGAACACCGATGGTATCGATTCCTGAATTTACGCAATTGCTGAGAGGAAAATCGATAATACGGTATTTGCTACCAAATGGCACTGCCGGCTTCGCCTGTTTGGACGTGAGAGGAGATAATCTCCGGCCTTCTCCTCCGGCCAACAGCATGGCAATGCAATCCTTTTTGTTCATGTCGTTTTCCCTCCCTGTGGTTTTTCAATGTAGTACTTACATAAACGAGATATGCAGCCCTTGAAACGATCAGAAGAAAAAATGGATGAAAAGTTACAATTTATTTTTCAGACTTAGAAATCGTTATTCAGTTATGAAGAAGATGGGTAATTTTAGTTGGTGGAACTTTAAAAAAAGCAGGTGATCCATTGTTAATGTCAGGGCAATCGTCCGCGCATGTTATTTCTGAAAACGATATTTACTTGTTTCATGAAGGTACGCTGTATCGCAGTCATTATACGTTTGGTGCTCATCTGACGGTTGAGGAGGGCCGAACGGGTGTCAGATTTACCGTATGGGCACCGCATGCCCTTCGGGTTGGCTTAGCGGCTGACTGGAATCAGTGGAGTGGGCAGAACGATTTATTATATAAGATACCCGATTCGGGAATTTGGACTCGCTTTTTCCCGGGTGTTGAAGATGGAACTTTTTACAAGTATGAAATTACGGGTCCGAACGGGGATACATTTCTAAAAGCCGATCCCTTTGCGTTTCATGCAGAAGTGCGCCCAGCTACCGCTTCTGTCGTTAAGTCGCTGTCCGGTTATACATGGAATGATGGCAATTGGAGAAAAACGAACAGAGTGCCCTTCCGGAGGCCTTTGAACATTTATGAAGTGCATTTCGGCACCTGGAAGCAAAAACCGGATGGCAGCTTCTTCTCCTATCGGGAAATGGCTGATGAATTAATCCCTTATGTCGCTGGCATGGGTTATACCCATATCGAAATTATGCCGCTGACCGAGCATCCTTATGATTTATCCTGGGGTTATCAAGCTACCGGTTATTTTGCCCCAACAAGCCGGTATGGAGAGCCTGCGGATCTCATGTATTTCGTGGATCGCTGCCACCAGGCAGGCCTTGGCGTATTGCTTGATTGGGTACCCGGACATTTCACCAAGGACGCGCATGGCCTGCGTATGTTCGATGGAACCCCGTTATTCGAGTATGCGGATCCTTTATTGGCCGAGAAGCCGGGCTGGGGAACGCTCAGCTTTGATTTCTCGAAGCCGGAGGTTCGTTCATTTCTTATTTCCAATGCTTTGTATTGGATGGAGCTGTACCATTTTGATGGACTTCGCGTAGACGCCGTTACCAGCATGATTCGTTTGGATTTCGAGAAGCACAATGGTCATTATCGGCTAAATGATCAGGGCGGCATCGAGAATTTTGCGGCGATCTCATTTCTTCAACAGCTCAATCAGACCGTATTCCGATATTACCCCCATGCTTTAATGATGGCTGAGGAATCCAGTGCATGGCCGCTCGTAACGGCACCAGTCGAGGACGGGGGTCTCGGCTTCAACTACAAATGGAATATGGGCTGGATGAATGATACGCTGGAGTACATTGAGCTGCCTTTCCAGGAACGGCCGCGCCATCATCATTTACTGACTTTTCCGATTTGCTACGCCTATTCGGAGAATTTCATACTGCCTCTGTCCCATGATGAAGTGGTACACGGCAAGAAGTCACTGCTTGACAAAAATCCGGGCAATTATGAAGAGAAATTCGCTGGACTGCGTCTGCTGCTGGGTTATCAGCTTACTTCCCCGGGGAAGAAGCTGCAATTCATGGGCGGAGAGTTCGGGCAGTTCATTGAATGGAAGGATCAGGATCAACTCGACTGGTTCCTTCTGGAATATGATTCGCACCGGCAGCTGCTGGATTATACGGCTGCGTTGAATAAGCTGTATTTGCAGGAGCGTGCGCTGTGGGAATTGGATCATAGCTTCGACGGCTATCAGTGGATCAACCCGCATGATGCGGCCCAAAGCGTAATTTGCTTCTTGCGGAAGGGTAAGAAGCCCGGAGATACGCTTCTGGTCATCATCAATTTTCAGGCTGTCTTGCGGACGGACTACCGTGTAGGCGTGCCAAGATCAGGGGAATATAAGCTTATCTTTAACAGTGATGATATCGCTTTTGGCGGCACCGGAACGATGAAGGAACGATCCTTGGCTTCCGTCAAAATACCGTGGCATGAGCAGTCCCACAGTTTGGTGATGAGCATGGCTCCGCTAAGCATGACGATTTGGAAGAAGACGGTGAAGCGACAAGCGGCTTCAACGAAGAGGAGGACGAAGGAATGAAAATACTGTTCGCTGCGGCAGAAGTAGCGCCGTTCATTAAAACGGGCGGTTTGGCCGATGTCATTGGAGCGCTGCCTAAAGCGCTGCATCAGGCGGGACACGATGTCCGCATCGTGCTGCCGAAATACCGGGATATTCCCGCTGCTTACAGTGACCTCCTTACACACTGGGATGCGGTTGAAGTTCCCGTCGGCTGGCGCCGGCAGTATGGCGGAATAGAGCATTTGGTATGGGAGGATATCCCGGTTTACTTTATCGATAATGAATACTACTTTGGCCGGGATGGCGTGTATGGCTATTGGGACGACGGGGAGAGATTTGCGTTTCTAAACCGGGCTGTGCTGGAAATTTTGCCTGCCATTGAATTCGCGCCGGACATTCTGCATTGTCATGATTGGCATACCGCCATGATTCCGCTGCTGCTGAAGGAGCATTTCCGCCATGAACCTTTTTACGCTGGCATTCGTACCGTATTCACCATACACAATTTGCTGTATCAAGGATTGTTTCCTTACGAAGTGCTTGGTGACCTGCTGAGTTTGCCGCACACTTATTATACGCCGGAGGGCGTCGAATATAACGGTGCTGTAAGTTTTATGAAAGCAGGCTTGGTGTTTTCAGATCATGTTACGACGGTGAGCCCGACTTATGCTGAGGAAATTAAGACGGCGTATTACGGATACGGAATGGATGGACTGCTTCGTTCGCTTGGGGATCGGTTGTCCGGTATTGTCAACGGCGTGGATACGAAACTGTACAATCCTGCAACCGACAGTGTGCTGACAGCACGCTACAAGACGAGCGGGAAGAAAAAGCAGGAGAATAAAGCCGCTCTACAAGCGGATTTAGGCTTGCCGGTAACGCCAAACCTCCCCCTTGTGGCGATGGTTACGCGGCTGGTCGAGCCGAAAGGGCTTGATCTCGTCATACGCATTTTGGATGAGTGGCTGCTGAATGATGAGGCACAGTTCGTCGTACTCGGTACGGGCGACCGTGCTTATGAAGATTGGTTCCGGGAGGCGGCGCACCGCCACCCTGAGAAACTATCCGTGCAAATTACGTTCAGCGATGCGCTTTCGAGAAAAATATACGCGGGCAGCGACCTGTTCCTGATGCCGTCAAAGTTCGAGCCCTGCGGGATCAGCCAGCTCTTGGCGCTGCGCTATGGGAGCATACCGGTCGTTCGTGAAACGGGCGGCCTGAACGACACGGTGAAATCCTACAATGAGGCGACAGGAGAGGGAAATGGCTTTACGTTCACTCATTTTAATGCCCATGATTTGCTACACACCTTGCGACGGGGAATAGATTACTACCATCGGCCTGAGCATTGGAAACAGCTCCTGCGAAACGCGTTTGCCGGGGATTACAGCTGGGCAGCATCAGCCAAGCAATATATCGGCATTTACGAACGGGTGGCTTCACAAAGCTCTTAAGGAATAGCAATACCCCCAATGCATCGAAGGATAGATGCATCGGGGGTATTTTTTGTTATGCCTGCTATTTCAGCTTACGGCATAGTATCCGATAACCGTAGGGATCAAGGCTAATATTCATGACGCCTTTCTCGGGCATGACTTGCTCGTTTGTCAATGCGTCATACCAATCCTTCGTATCCATAGGATGCGATAATGTGCGCTTTTTCTCCGTATTGTTCATCCAAATGGTAAAATGAACTTTTTCGTCGATTCGCTCATAAATGATGCATGGATCGTGTTTGTCTGCGTGCAGAAAACGGAAGCGGCCCTCGCGAAGAGCGTTGTGTTTTTTACGCAGCTCAATCATTAGTTTATAGAAATCATACAGCTCCCGATCCTGTTTATTGGGCTCCCATATCATGCATTTCCGGCAATCGGGATCACCGTTTCCGGAAATTCCGACCTCATCTCCATAAAAGATGCATGGCGTCCCTATATACGTGAATAAGAATACGACACAGAGCTTCAGTTTGCGTTTGTCGTTGCCTACGCTGGTGAGAAGCCTAGGCGTATCGTGGCTGCAGAGCATGTTGAATATGACCTCATTGGTTTGCTGCGGATAACGCATAATAAGAGCGCCCATATCATTAGAGAAGCTGTACCCGTCCATACCGCCATTGAAAAAGGCAAGCACTTTTTCTGCGAAGGGATAATTCATCACGGAATCGAACTGATCCCCGAGCAGCCAATTGAGGGAATCGCTCCACACTTCGCCAATGATATAAGCTTCAGGGTTGGCTTTTTTCACAATTTGCCTAAAATCGCGCCAGAAGTGGTGATCCACTTCGTTAGCGACATCAAGACGCCAACCGTCGAGATTAATTTCTTTAATCCAGTATTCGGCGACGCCGAGCAGGTATTCCTTCACTTCAGGATTCGCGGTGTTGAATTTCGGCATGTTTCCAAAAAAACCGAATGTATCATAAGTCGGAATGCCGTTTTTGATGGATGCTGGAAATTCGTTGATATGGAACCACTCGATATATTTTGAATTTTGCCCATGCTTCAGCACATCCTGAAACGGAGGAAATTGCTCGCTGCAATGATTGAAAACAGCATCGAGTACGACGCGTATTCCTTTGTCATGACAGGCCGTAACCAGCTTCTTTAAGAGGGCGTTATCCCCAAAATGAGGATCGACGTTCTTATAATCGACCGTGTCGTATTTATGGTTGGAAGGAGAGGTGAAGAGCGGTGTAAAGTAAATGGCATTAATCCCAAGGTCGGTTAAATCGTCCAGATGATCCAAGACTCCTTGAAGATCGCCTCCGAAATAATTGTCGATTTTGGGCGTTCCGCCCCAGGGCTCAGTAGGCTTTGGATCATTGGAGGGGTCACCGTTCGCAAAGCGTTCGGGCATAATTTGATAAAACACCGCCTGCTTGGCCCATTCAGGTACCTTGAACACATCAATTTCATGAATGTAAGGAAATTCATACAACTCTCCCGGCGGGGTGGGCGGCTGATGGCCAATTCCGCTATCCTGCATATACACGGTTTCACTGCCGGCGACCAGCTTAAAGGCGTAGGAAAGACGCTTGAATTTAGGCTTAACGGCCACTTCCCAATAATCGAACATGGCATCATGAGCCGCTTTTTCCATTGCTAATTCCTGATAGGTCGTTTGCCAATCATACTTGTCCCCAGTCATGGCGAATACTTGCTCTACGTCATCCCGTTTGGTGCGCACACGCAGATGAATCGTTGACGGATTATAAGCATAAGCCCACTTATCTCGAGGCACGTGGTACAAAGCTTCAAGTAGCATGTGGCCACCTCCTTTAACATCGTGCTACAGCTAATTAATAACCAATTGTCCCTTGGTATGAACCATTATTCCCTGAATAAGGTGTGGACATGAATGAATGAGTCGCCATCAGAGATTTTGTTGAATGACAATTGCTTCGATACAGGAATTTTCAATGAATTTTATCACAATATCATTGTATAAAATGGTTTATTTATGCAATACGTTGATGAGATAAAGCTTGGCATAACTACGGATTTGTTGACGTTGATCATGCCTGAAATCGAGTGTTAGTGTAAAATATTGTATATACCCTAAGGTTTATTACAGTATTAAGTAAAGATCACAATTGACCGAGGGTATAATAACAAATAAGCAAATCAAAAAATGTCGAAAATTTCTTTTGCATATATATGCATAATGATTTATAATTAGCCCAGTGCAAATATGAGTCGATGATTTATTTTCATAACAAGCAAGGAGAGAGACGGATGAAAAAATGGGGTACATTATTAATGGCAGTGCTGCTGCTAACTACCGTGCTGGCCGCTTGCGGTCAGGACAAGGAAGCAAAGAATAGCTCGCAAGGAGCGGGTGCGGGAGAGACCAAAAAGCTGATTCTCGGATTAAGCGCCGATTTTCCACCGTATGAGTTTCATATCAAGAATGAGCAAGGGGAAGACGAAATCGTTGGATTCGACGTAGAAATCGCCAAAGAAATTGCCAAGGATATGGGTGCGGAGCTGGAGATCAAGGATATGGTTTTCTCTTCTCTCCTAAATGAGCTTGGCAGCGGGCGGGTAGATATGGTTATTTCCGGGTTAAGTCCGTCCCCTGATCGTGCTAAAGAAATCGAAATGTCGCAAATCTATTACAATGCTAAGCAGGCCGTCGTTGCGCGTGAAGCGGATAAGGATAAATATGCAACCCTTGAATCGCTGGAAGGCTTGAAAATCGGTGTTCAGAAGAGTTCCATTCAGGAGGACATCGCCAAAGAAATTCCTGGCGCGAAGCTGACCTCTTTGGCTAAAATCTCCGATATCATCATGCAATTGAATTCAGGCCGCGTCGACGTAGCGATCATTGAGGGTCCGGTAGCCGAATCATTCGTGAAGAACGTGGAGGGAATCGTCATAACGGATGCTGAGCCGGTGACCGAGGATGAAGGTTATGTGGTAGGCATCAAAAAAGGGAACAAAGAGCTGCTGGATCAAGTAAACGCCACATTGGATCGTCTGATGAAGGATGGCAGCATCGAGAAATTCGTAGAAGAAGCCAGCGAACTGTCAATAAGATAGGTTGAATTGGCTATTTGGATGAAGAACAAGATGAACAGAAAATAGCGGAGCAGCTTCGCTATTTTCTGTTTTTTTAAGAAACAGGCGACAGCGGGGCATTTTTTCTTTAAGACACCGCGGTTTGGCGGCTTAGAATGTACGTCGATCGACGTTTTTCTAATAATTGGAGGAATGATAGGCTTATGGATTTTTTTGTTGATTTCGGAACGATGTTTTGGGAGTATCGCAGTTATTTTCTGACGGGGCTGCAATATACACTGTGGCTCGCGGCGCTTGGCGTATTCTTCGGGTTTATTCTCGGATTATTCGTTGCTTTAATCCGGATGTCGCCATGGGGAATTGTGCGCTTTTTCGGCCATGCGTGGGTGGAATTTCTGCGTGGTACGCCGATGCTTGTGCAGCTGATGATTATACACTACGGATTGTCTTACATGTTCGATATCAATTTTGATCCGATCGAATCCGGAGCTATTACCCTGTCCATTAACAGCTCGGCTTATTTAGCCGAAATATTTAGGGCGGGCATTCAAGGCGTGGATCGCGGACAGAGCGAAGCGGCACGTTCGCTGGGTATGACGAAGGGGCAGACGATGCGCTTCATTGTTATTCCGCAGGCGATCAAAAACGTCCTGCCGGCCATCGGCAATGAATTTGTAGTCATCGTCAAGGAATCCTCGATCGTTTCTTTTATCGGCGTGACCGAGATTATGTTCCAAGCGGGTGCTGTGCAAGGGATTACCTATAACGGAATGCTTCCATTCCTGATCGTTGCCGTAATGTATTTTATCGTTACATTTACGCTTTCCCGTATTTTGGGTCGTTTCGAAAGGAGATTGCAGGCTAGTGATAACCGTTAAAGATTTGCATAAAAAATTTGGTCAGTTGCATATTTTGAAAGGCATCGACTTGGAAATTAACCGCGGCGAGGTCGTCGTCGTGATCGGTCCGAGCGGATCGGGTAAAAGTACCTTTCTGCGCTGTTTGAACAGGCTGGAGGAGCCGACGAAAGGCGAGATTATTTTCGAGGGAGAGCTCATTACCGGCAAGCAGCATAATATTAATAAGACCCGTGAGAAAATGGGGATGGTATTTCAGCATTTTAATCTGTTTCCTCATAAGACGGTATTGGATAACATCATGATGGCGCCGATGAAGGTGAAAAAACGGAACAAGGCCGAGGCAGAGGCCAAGGCTCAAGAACTGCTGCGCAAAGTCGGCCTGGAAGACAAGAGCGCTGCTTATCCGTCCCAACTGTCCGGCGGTCAGAAGCAGCGGATCGCCATAGCCCGTGCTCTGGCAATGGAGCCGCACGTGATGCTGTTTGACGAACCGACGTCAGCGCTTGACCCGGAAATGGTAGGCGAGGTGCTTGAGGTCATGAAGGGGCTGGCCACGGGCGGTATGACCATGGTCATCGTCACCCATGAAATGGGCTTTGCCCGCGAGGTAGGCGACCGCATTCTGTTCATGGATCAAGGCGTTATTATTGAGCAGGGCACGCCGCAGCAAGTATTTGGGTCGCCGCACCATCAGCGCACGCAGGATTTCCTGAGTAAAGTATTGTAAAAGTATTTGCAAGCATGACCCAAGGTCGTGCTTTTTTGTTTGCAGGCAATTATTTAATTTTTGTCATCGTTGCCGTATTCATTTTTCCTTGATAAAAGCTGAGGAAATTGCCATTGGTAACATTTGCATCCTCCATTGGTTACAAAATTGTGATATATTCAATACGGCCGAAACACTGCTTAGGCAGGTGCGGGGGACGATTTATGACAGGCTGGCGCGCAATGCTTTACGACCGCATAGCTTGTCTGGGGGTGAAGCGCAGGAAGCATCTGCGCCGGGAGCTATCCTTTTTCCCGAATCCGACAACTAACTCCGCAGGCAAGGTTAAAGGAGGAGCAGCATGCTTAAACAACTAAGAGGTCATAAAATTAGGTTGGGTATCAAGACAGCGGTGATGGCGGTAGGATTAGCAGGGGCGCTTCACGCCATGCCGGCTTATGCGGATTCAGTACATACAGCAAAGGACGGAGATACATTCTTCTTCCTGGCCAAGCAGTACGGAGTCAATTTGGACAAGCTTATGCAAGCAAATCCAAGTATACAAGCAACGAATATCTATGAGGGATTGAAGATTACGATCCCCGGCGGGAGCGTGCAGGCGCTTTCAGCTCCAGCCCATGATGCGGAGGCACTTTCTACGCTCAAAGTATTTTCGTCGGATCGCGTGGTACAAGCCTGGGGGAAAACGTTCAATTACAAATCTACCGTTGATGTAAAGGCAACGGCTTACTCCGCTGCGGCAAGCGAGAACGGAAAGTGGGGGGCTGTTGATTATTACGGTAATCCTCTGAAGCTTGGTACGATTGCCGTTGACCCGAATGTCATTCCGATGGGGACGAAGGTGCTTGTAACCGGTCATGATCATCCTGATTTGCCGAATAACGCGTTTGTCGCGACAGCAACGGATCAGGGCAGCGCGATTAAAGGCCAGCGCATCGATATTTTCATTCCGGCCAGTCCGCAGAAGGTAAGTCAATTTGGCTTCCAGGATGTGAAGCTGTACGTGCTGGATTAATCGTCTCCCGTTTTAACTGAATCATAATTTTTTTTCTATTCAAAAAGGACGTTCCGCTAGCAGGGTCGAGGCTCAGACCTGCAGGGATGTCCTTTTTGTGTATTACCGAATTGGCCTGCCTATAAGGATTTCTGGTAATGAAGCAGATCTGTTATCGTTACGAAGCGGTATCCCCGATTCCGCAGAATTCGAATGATGTCGGGCAAAGCTTCAATCGTTCCCGTCAAATTAGAGCCGATGCCGCCGCCGGCATGCTGCAGGACGATAGCACCCGGCCCAACCGCGCTGAGCACATTATGCTTTACTTTATCTTTATCCAGCGCTTTCCAATCCAAAGAATCGACGTTCCAATTAATGATTTTATAGCCTTGCTTTTTGGCCCATTTCAACTGCTCTTCATTTATTTCACCATAAGGTGGACGGATCAGACGCGGCTTATATCCAATTAGCTTCTCGATAACCTTCTCGGTGCGCTCGATTTCATTTTTAAATTCCAGGGCGGATTTTTTCTTGAACAAGGGATGGCTGTAAGAATGGTTGCCGATGATATGCCCTTCGCGGTGAATTCTTCGCAGCAGTTCTGGATGCTTCTTCGCCCGGCCGCCTACCACGAAAAAGGTAGCTTTGACACCATGCTTCTTCAATATATCCAACACTTGTGGAGTGAAGCGGGGATCCGGTACATCATCGAAAGTCAGGGCGACTTGTTTAACCTCGGGCCCGTTGAATTTAAAGGTTTCCGAATACTTGCGGCGCAGTTCTCCCAGTGTCATTGGCTTGGCTTCGGTCGCAACGGATTGTTCGGAGGAGGTGGATTCCGGGTGCGGCGGGGAGGTAGCGGAAACGGGGGTCATTCCCGTAATAAGCGCTAGGCAGACTAGCAGACAGATCGGCGCCTTAATGAGTTTGAACATGGATGACCTTCTCCTTTAATCGCTGAATTGTTATCTATTGGTATGCCCAAAATTGAACATGATTATGACCTTTATTGAAAAGAGTCCCTTGTCCGTTCTGCTCAGATATTTGCATCTAGCAAAATTGTGCGGAAAGTCACAGACTTGCTTGCGTAAAAATAGCATCTTAAATAAAGCAGTATTAGATGCTTATTCGCTAGAGAGGTGAGAAATATGGCGGAAATCATGGCAAATGTAGAAGTAGCCCCGAACATATTCAGAATAAAGGCAGCAGGCTCGTTTGCAGGACGGATGGGACAGTTCTATATGGTTCGGGCATGGGACAAGTATCCGCTTCTCTCCAGGCCGCTTAGCATCTTTGATCGGGACGAGGCAGGCATTGAGTTTCTATATCAGGTGGCAGGGGAAGGGACAAAGCTTATCAGCGATTTGCGACCCGGTGACGAGCTGCAGTTGGAAGGGCCGTTTGGCAATGGATTTCCGGAGGTTCAGGCTTCGGGGAGAGTCGCTTTGGTTGGCGGCGGAATCGGGATCGCTCCGTTATTTTATGCGCTGCGTCATTATTCCTCTTCTGATGTATATTTAGGGTTTAGCCAAGAGGCCTATCTTGCGGAACGATTTAAAGCCGCTACGACCGGAATGGTGCTGGTGAATGTAGGCGGCATCGTGCTGGAGCAGGTGGATTTTCATGCCTATGATACGATCATAGTCTGCGGGCCGGAGCCTATGCTTAAGGCCGTACAGCGCAAACAGCTGGAAACCGGAAGCTCGGCAAACGTCTACGTTTCTTTGGAGAATCGCATGGCCTGCGGGATTGGGGCGTGTCTCGTATGCAGTGTGAAATGCAAGGATAAGCGGCGAAAAGCCTGTACGGACGGACCGGTATTTTTGGCGGAGGAGGTGGTGTTCGGATGACTGGCATGGCATGCAGCATCGCAGGTGTTCATTTTAAAAATCCGATCGTCATGGCCTCCGGAACGTTCGGCTTCGGCCGAGAGTATGGTTCCTTGTATGATATCAATCGGCTGGGAGGCATCTCCGGGAAGGGATTGACGCTGCACCCGAAGGACGGGAACAACGGAATTCGCGTTTATGAAACCCCATCCGGCATGCTGAACAGTGTGGGTTTGGAAAATCCGGGGGTTACGTATTTTTTGCGCGAGGAATGCGAGTATTGGGCTGGCCTGGATTTGGCCAGGATTGCGAATTTAGGCGGCAACACCCTGGAGGACTATGTGGAAGGGGCTCGTCTGATTGAGGAGGACTCGCTCTTGCGCAGGACGAAGGGAAAGCAAGCCGTTGACATGATCGAGCTGAACATCTCTTGTCCGAATGTCAAAGCAGGGGGCATGGCCTATGGGATCAAAACAGAAGTTGCTCGGGAAGTCGTCAGAGAGATTCGGCGAGTAACGTCACTGCCTTTGATGATCAAGCTGTCTCCCAATGCCGAGGATATTGTCCGGATGGCGGGCATGTGCGAGGAAGAAGGGGCAGATGCGGTATCCCTGGTCAACACTTTTTCCGCGATGAAGATCGATATTTATAAGCGCCGCAGCGTGTTTGACAATTTGTACGCCGGTCTGTCGGGGCCGGCGATTAAACCGATTGCGCTTCGCATGGTTCATCAGGTGAGCAAAGCTGTGTCTATTCCCGTAGTCGGAATGGGCGGTATCCAAAGTGCGGAGGACATTATCGAATTCATTATGGCAGGAGCGGCCGTCGTTCAGGTCGGGACGCATAATTTTGTCAATTTACGGGCAGGGGAACAGCTGATTGACGAGCTGCAAGCCTTCATGGAACGGGAAAAGATCGAAGCGTTAGATGAGATAAGAGGGATCTTGTAAGATGGAACGCTTTGCTGATATCACTTTCCAAGAGATTTGCGTGGGGCGAGACCTGCTGCTGATCATCTCCGGAGGAGACCGACATATAGGGGCCTCGTCTACGGCCTATTGGGAGCACGGGCTTGTCCAGGTACAAACCTCCGCCGTCCCCGGCCATAAGGAGCACTTGCTTAGCGAAGAACTGGCTCTCCGGGCAGCCGCAGAGCTGGGGCTTACTGTGACTCTCGTTATGGGCATCCATTATGATCAGCTTAGCCGCACTGAAATTGCTTGCATTACTCGGCGAGTCAAGAGGCTAGTGGACGACTATTTATCGCAAAAAGCGGAGTGCAAGGTTTAAAAATGAATCTGGATAGGTTAATAAACTGGAGCAGTCCTTGCAGGGTTGCTAAGACATGTTTGTATTTAGGAGTAAATACTCCTTTGCGCATTGAGGTATAAACCGAAATATGCTAAGATAACAATAGAAACAAGGAGGCTGCGCCACAGCCTCCCCGGTACAACACTTGGGTGGAATACCTCCAAGAATAAGCTTGAAAATAACCCGTTCCCTCGGCGCTAACCTGGGCGGGTTATTTTCGTTTATTCAGGTATGTGAGCAGTGCAAGGATAAACATTCCAAGCATTAGCACTTCTGAAAACGAAAATTGCATAAGCATCACCTCCATCTGGAGGTGATACTATCCCACCCAAGTTCAGTTGTACAAGTCAAATTATAACACGAGCCTGTGGTCTCCGCAGGCTCTTTTATTTTGTCTGCGAGGGGTTGATTCATATGGCAATGGTAAGGCGGATTGATGTTTCATTAGATTTAGCGTACCCGGTAGAAGAAATTATTGATGTGATTTCTCTCATTATAAATTCACATCCTGGTCAGCAGCTTAGCATTCTTTGGGCAATTGATCAGCATGTCGGGTGATGCTATGGCGGCTTTGGAGAAAACGCAACAGACGGCACAAAGAAGCGGACAGTGCCTAATAGGCGTGACGGGAGAGGTATTTCTCATATTTATGTACCTGCTGGTGCGACACTCTATGTAAGAGTAGAAGCAAAAGTTTTCATTGATCCATCTATAGTTTACTGGCTATTTGTTGTAAATCACGAGTTAGACTAATAGTTATAAAAAAGCACCCTAGGTGCTTTTTTTATTCCCTCGGAGCCAATCCGGCGGCTATTTGGATTGGGGGTAAAGGAAATGGATATTGCGCGGTTGGTAGCTGCGATCAGCGGCGCCATACTCGGCTGGATGGGGCGATCACGCCAGATCAGGAGAGAAGAACGATTGGATGGAAGCGGAGAAGGAGCTTTACGTTAGAATGTTGGGTACATCAAGCGCGCATCGATGACATTAGGGTAGACGTCCGGATAAGGATAGCGCTTAGAGACAGTATCAGAGCAGGTGACGCGGGTAGAGGAATCGGCCAAACAAGCACACAAGCGGATAGATCGCTTGGAAGAATAAAATATATTGAGAGGAATGATTGAAATGAAATGTGATTTTTGAACTCATCAATCCTGGTTGTTAGTTGTAGTTGCTGCATGCTGGGGTATGTGCTTAAGCAACCCCAAGGGTATGAAAGGATTCAATTAAACAAGCTGACGCTTATAAAGTACCGACGTCAGCTTTCTGCCCGAGGGCTTTTTCAGTGTCAACAAATTTGGGGTTTGACCAGTCCCCCCCATCTAGCTGGTGGGGCTTTTCGTGGTTAGTGTCACTCCTAGCTGTTTGCCAGATTGGAACACCTCATAGGCATTTGTCATATGTTATAGATATGTTTTTCATTTTATGACAAAGGAGTATGCAACACATGAATAGATATGTGAACTATGGTTACCCGCAAGCCTATAACTCATTCCCAGCTCCGAAATATTATCGGAATGAGGACGTACGACGAAAGGAAACTATGGCATTGCCGAAAAATGTTACGTACACGACAAAAGTAGAACCCAAGTTCACCGAGCATTTGATGCAACATAAAGGGTTAAAGATAGTCATCACGACAACTGTTGGCAAATTGGTAGGTACTCTGGATGATGTTTTCATTGATCACGTAGCTCTTTCAGTTGATGGTAAATTGCATCACATTCGATTATGTGAAATCGTCTATTTTGAAAAAGCAGAAGAGAAATAAGATATAAATATACCCACTAACCTATATATGGTCGGTGGGCTTTACTTCTTCCAGCAGCTCAACAGAATTATTCCTCACATTCCTCACCGCTATTGATACAGGGTATGCCCTCATCTTATCGGCCTCATACAGCTTTAATAATTCCAAAAGTGAGGGCACATCCTTGTTCTCTCTATCCAGCATTCGGACTCGTTTTCTTTATGAAGTATCACGGGCATTCTATGTGGATGTCGACCATCAGGCTGTTTGGTTCCGAAGTGGTGATCGTAAACGTAGAAATTTTTTCTCCTTTTTCATGTCCATATGTCGTAAAGTCCGGCAAAAGAAAAGATATTTTCGTCCTTCACTGTGATCCCAAATGGCTGCTTTGACTTTCCTCGTTGCTGCCACTCATAAAATCCATCTGCGGGGATAATACAACGACGAGATGCAAGGCTTGCTTACATTTTAAACTTTGATAATTGTTGATTACAACACTTCTATAAGATAAAGGAGCCGCATAAGCGACTCCAGGGGTTTATTTATAAGTAGCTGAGGTAACTGTACTATACTCATTCACTTCAAATGAAAGTATGTTTTTGAATATCACGTAATCAACTCTTTTGCTAAATGGGCCTCTATTGTTATTATGTTTGTCTATACCGTATCGAGCAGGTCCTATACCGTTTTCTTTAGTATCGTACCAGTCAATAAAGGCGTTCACTTCCTCCATTGAAAGGTCGAATTCTTTATCGAGACCAGTTATCATCGTGATTGTTAGAATAGCACGATCCCCGGATGGTATCGGTTGTGGATTCGGCTCTGGCTCCGGTTCCGGTTCAGTTATTGCCTGTTTTAAGTACATATCCCATTCAATAATATCTAAATTAACTGTACTTCTATTTAATAAAACAACTTTTTTTACATTATCATAAGTATCAGGTAAAGAATAAATACTATCATCCCCAGGTATAACTTCTCCTTCTACCGAATATATAATGTTCTCTTTGTGATCAAGTAATCTATAAGTAAAAATTTGGTTTTTGTAATCTTTAATAAAAATTTTAATAGCATTAATGCTGACAGGGGTTTCGAATTCAAAAATTAAATAGTCTGGAATAGTTAAGTTACTAACTCCAGCTTTAATATTGTGCCAAGTTTGATCATCGCCATCTGTTACTGCTGTTGTCGTCCCTAAATAATTAGTTGAACTGGATCCAGTCTTTACAGTCTCGCCACTTAAATAAGAAATGATGTTTTCGGTTTCATTCGCATGGGAAATTGGAACAAGGGTTAATGTTAATAGGATAGTAAGAAGCAGCGGTATAAATATTTTCTTCATATGTATTCTCCTTTGATAAAATAGTCACTCATTCAAAGATATAGGTTTCCATAAGGAATGTCTAAACAATTGTCCCTATATATGTTATTTAGTGTTTTATTGGTTTGATCATTGATTCCAACATTCAAAACAGCAGATATCCCGATGAAATAAGCCCACTTTGACCTATAGCCTCGATGGTTTTATTTTCATATTGATCACGAACGTAAGTTTGCATTTTAATGCAAACAAATGTTCTTGTTGGAAGGGTAGGATGCTTACCGATTTTGAGTGTAAACTACTCCGCATCCTGTATAATTACTCCACGCAGCGTCGCAGAATATTTCGGCAAATGCAGGCGTATAGAAAAAATGGTAGAATGATCAGAAAAGCTGATAACTTACAGCCCAAACGTACAATAACGGTTGCCAGCGTTTCTACCCATTATATAACATGAATAGCATGAACGTTTTGATAGTCAGGATGGAGGAGGTATATTGATGGAAAGCAAGATGTATGAAGATAAATTCCGGCGCAGCGCGATATCGGTTCCCGAGGCGCAAGCCAGGGTACTCACTTATGCCCAGCCTGGCGAAATGGAGCTGGTTCCTATTTTGGAGGCCGAGAATCGAATTCTCGCAAGCGATGTGACAGCTCCGCACCCGTTTCCCCATTTTCGCCGCTCGGGCATGGACGGCTATGCCCTACATAGCATGGATACGAAGGGCTGCAATAACGAACAGCCAGTTCAATTGGAGGTTGTTGACGATATTCCGTGCGGCTCTCTTCCTTCGGCAGCGGTGGAACGAGGCACGGCTTCGCGGATCATGACGGGAGCGAAGGTGCCGGATGAGGCGGATGCCGTCATGATGCTGGAAATGACCGAAATGATTGAGCATGACGGCAGAAGTTATATTCGCATCAAACGAGAGATTGAGCCGGGCAAAAATATTACTCCGGCCGGGTTTGAGCTTGCCGAGGGCGATTTGATTTTGGAGAAGGGCCGGCGGATCGGCACGGGAGAAATATCGGTGCTCGCCACGTTCGGCATACATCAGGTTCCAGTGGCCAGGAAGCCTCGGGTGGCGATATTCTCCACGGGCTCCGAGCTGCTGAACATCGATGAGCCCTTGCAGGACGGCAGAATTCGCAATAGTAACACGTATATGCTGGTAAGCCAGATTCGTGAAGCCGGCGGCGAGCCCCATATGCTTCCGGCTATCGAAGACGATTTAGGAAAGGCGAGGCAGAGCGTAGCGGAGGCCTTTGCTGAATATGATATTGTCATTACGACCGGCGGCGTATCCGTCGGGGACTATGACATTATGGCGGAACTGGTTCGCGAACAATCGATGGAAATGCTGTTCAATAAAGTAACGATGCGTCCGGGCAGTGTAACCACCGCAGCGGTTAAAGAGGGAAAGCTGCTGTTTGCTCTTTCCGGCAATCCGGGAGCCTGCTTTGTCGGCTGCGAGCTGTTCGTCCGTCCATATATCGGTACTATGCTCGGCATCCGTGATCCGTTCTTGCCAGCATTTCAAGCTGTACTGGGCAAAACGTATGCCAAGGTCAACAATTTCACCCGGTTTGTAAGGGGCAGATTAACGTTCGAGGACGGACGGCTTGTCGTATACCCGGCTGCGCTGGATGAATCAAGCGTCATGATTACTATTAAAGACAGCGATGTCCTGATCGTAGTGCCGCCGACGAATAAGGGAGTGGAAGCCGGGGAGCTTGTCGATGTGCTCAGGCTGCCCGGAGGCCGTCTCTAGGCCCATTCCGATTTCATTTCTTAGGAAGGAGAAGGTTTTATATGCCAGTTATTCAAATCGTGGGCTACAAAAATAGTGGTAAAACGACGCTGATCGGCAAGCTGCTGGAAATCCTGAATGCCATGAACTTAAGAGTAGCTGTCATTAAGCATGACGTCCATGGCTTTGAAGCAGACCGTGAGAGTACCGATACGTTTCGTCACCGCCGGGCGGGCGCAGTCGCGACGGCGATTACTTCTCCTTGGCGAACCGCGATCATAGAGGAGCAGGAGACGAAACTCAGCGAGCTGATAAAGCATTTTGACGATTATGATATGACCATTATCGAAGGGTTTAAACATGAGAGCTATCCGAAAATCGTGTTAATCCGTGATAAGGAGGATCTTCCGCTGCTGAAGGATTTAACGGATATACGGGCCGTTGTGTTCAGGGAGGAAGCGGAGGAATGCTTGAATCATGACGGGACGGGCGGCGTGCTTGCGGGCTCGGAACTTCCCTGCTATAAAATAGATGATGTCGAAGAAGTTGCGAAGCTTATCATCGTGTCGATCTTAACTTCGGAGAGTTAATGACAAATCCCCCTCTGGATGGGCAGAGGGGGATTTCACATGGTTTGAGCATAACATTTAGGAGCCGGATTCTGCACGTCGTTCAATCGCTTCAGACATCGTTTTGTCCGTTAGATGAGCGTATACTTCCGTTGTTTCGGTTGATGCATGACCCAACTGCTCCTTCGTCTTGTAAATATCATTTTGCAGGTAGTAATCCGTAGCAAAGGAGTGCCGCAGCTTGTGAACGGTTAAGTAAGGCTTCCCGAATCGTTTCGCATATTTAATAATCATGGCCTGGATCGCCCGTTTCGTCATTCGTTTGCCTTCCTTCTGGCCATTCGGAAGGGCGACGAACAGTGCCTTTTCCCGTTTTGGGGTATTGTAGCGCGTTTGACGCAGCTCTAAATACTCAACTAGTTCGTCTTTGGATTGTTCTCGGAAATAGACTGGCGTTTTGAAGGTCTCATCATTGTTGCCTTTTCGGAATACATAGATGATTTTGTTGGCCAAATCCAGATCATCGACATTCAGATTAACGAGCTCGGAGACGCGAAGCCCGGAATTCAGAATAAGGCTGGCGATACAGGCGTCTCTTACTTTATTGAGCTCGTGGGCATATAGAGCCTGCTTATTGTTGTGAACGTCGGCTCCGTAGCCTTCGCGGATATATCCGATAAATTCAAGCAGCTCATCCTCTTCGAGCAGCTTGCCTTTGAGCTTCGCTGCGGTATCCTTTGGCTTATGTATTCTCTTGATCTCGACCTTGGCCATAATATTGCGCTTCAGCAGCGGATAGAAATCCTCGTCCTCGGCAATTTGGCTCAAATAATGAAAGAGCGAGCGCAGCGAAGACATTTTGCGGGATACCGTAATTTTGGAGTTGGTGCCGTCAACACGCGTAGTCAGATGAAGACGGAACCCCACAATGCTCTCCATCCGAAGCGTCTCTAAATCCAACAGCGTAATTTGGGCATTGCTGTCCGCGGAAGAGAGACCCTCGGCACGCAGCCAATTGAAGAATGCTTCATAATCCCTTATATATTCCAGCAGGGTGGAGGGAGAGAGGTCTGGGAGCTTATAATCAATAAATTGTTGGACGAACCAGGGCATATGAACAACTCGCTCATCGAGTTTTTTTCGATCGATCGTTTTTTGAATATTCATGTAGCGGTACCTCCAAATTCAAACGGTTATGCTCCTTATTGTAGCACAAACGAAGCAATGATTACCCTGAAAACAAGGAGAAACCACGGGAAAAAGCCATTTATAGCTCCTTTGATGAAAAACACACTATATGAAAAATTCACAATAGAAAAAGATTTTTTACCGCACATTTAGTTCCTTTTCAATAAACCCATACGAATTCAGCATTCTAGCAACTATACTAAGTTAAAAGGTAAATATAATATAGCAGGTCATGAAGTTTGTCCAGATTTATGTAGAGACGAAATGACCCAATGAGATTCAAGAGGAACGGCACAGGTCGAGAAAGCCCCCGAGCTGTGGGCGGAGCGAGAAAGGGATATCCAGGCGAAATGGGAGCCTGAAAGGTCGTCGAGGCTGCCACCGAATTGTGGGGATCAAGCCGGAATCTTTTGGGGTCGTCGCCAATCGGATTGCCGAGAAAAGGTTGCGCATGACAATAACGATCATAAATGATGTCCCTTTTTTTAGTTAACCTCATTAATTATACAATATAGTTAATGTTATTAATTGATTGTAGTAACATGGAGTACAGTATAGGCAAAACGTTGTACTGGAGCTGTAAATTCATTTATTTAATATGATTAATCAAAGTGTTGCATGCCTTGAGCATGGAGTACTTTATACACGCGTTTATATAGTGCAGTGCAATACAAAAAAACCTGAGTGTGACAAAACCTCAGGTTTTTTGCAATTTATGCAATTACAGCTCTAATTTCTCGATTTCACCTTTTAGCTTGCTAGCGGAATGCTGGAATTTCTCCAGTTCCTCACCACTCAGCTTCAAATCAAGCACTTCACGAACTCCGGAGCTATCGACGATGCTAGGTACGCCAAGGTATACGTCAGATACGCCATTGTAATCATTTAGCAGGGTGGAGACGTTCAGCACCGAGCCTTCGTCCTGTAGGATGGAGGTGACGATCCGATCCAGCGCCAAAGCGATAGCATAGAAGGTAGCGCCTTTCGCATTGATAATTTCGTAGGCTGCGTTCTTGGTACTGTTAAAAATATTGGTTCGATCTTCATCCGAGAATTCCAAATCGATTCCCGCTACATTGGCAAGACTCCAGAGCGGAACTTCAGTATCTCCATGCTCACCGATAATATGCGCATGGATGCTGCGCGGGTTGATTTTCTTGTTCTGGCCGATCAAATAACGGAAGCGTGCGCTGTCCAACAGGGTACCCGAACCGATAACCCGATTGGAAGGAAAACCGCTCTTCTTCAGTGATACGTAGGACAAGATGTCTACGGGGTTCGTTGCAACGAGAATAATCGCATGGTTGTTATACTTCACAATATTTTTAATGATGCTGTCGAAAATTCCCGCATTACGTTTAAGTAAATCAATACGCGTCTCGCCAGGAGCTTGGGATGCACCGGCCGCAATAATGATGATATCGGCGTCCTTGCAATCGCTATAATCGCCGGCCCACAGTTTGACGCCGCCTGTAAAGGGAAGACCATGGTTCATGTCCAGCGCTTCCCCGAGCGCTCGTTCTTTATTTGCGTCGATAAGCACCAATTCGGACACCCGTTCACGCAGCAGTAATGTATAGGCAGTGGTGGCCCCTACAGCACCTGTTCCAATAATAACAACTCGGCTAGATCGTAATTGCGTTGTCAATTCATCATCTCCTTCTAACTATGACGGATATGTATTAACCCATTCTCATTGTACATGAATCGATTAAAATTTAAAGCACAATCTTAAAGTTTAAAATATTTGAAATTTAATCATGGAATTTATCATCTACATATGCTTACTAACGTACTTTGCTAGTTTTTGAGATATTTCACAAATTTTAATGAGAACTTTGTAACCATAGGGTAACCTTTCTGTAAGGACGTACCCCCTCTTTTTATATTATTCTAGTAATACATAAAGAGAGAGGGAAATGGTGATCAGCATGATGTCGCAGAACGAAAACAGAGGACGCAAGGAAAAATCTCGAAAAAAGTCGAATAGACGGTTCAAAAAACCAATTATTATTTTCTCCATATTATTATCTTCTATAGCCTTAATTATGTGCGCAATTGTAGCGACATCTTATATGAACGTTCATTCCGCTGAAAAGAATATCGCATCGGTCGTTATTCCGAAATTTGCGGGAGGGAACGAGAAGAAGCCTGTTCCGGATAAACAATCCGCCGAGGCTGAGCAAAGCGTGGATGCTACCGAAGGTACAGAAGCTGATAGCAATACGGGAACTACAGAAGTCAACGAAACCAGCCAAGAACAGCAGAACAGTACTGATTCTCCCGAAAATACACCCCAGCCGCCCTTGGAGCAGAAGGCCTCCAAACCCAAAGTGGCTTATCTAACCTTCGATGATGGTCCAAGTAAATATACGGATGAAATTGTAGCCATCTTAAATGAACATGGCATTCATGCAACCTTCTTCGTCATCGGCAGCCAAATCAAGGGTAATGAGAGTTCGCTCAAGGCCGCTTCAGAACAAGGGAACTATATCGGTTTACATAGCATGACCCACGATAAGAAAATTTTGTACGATAGTGGGAGCTCCGCTAAATTCCTTAAGGAATTCAATAAAGAACAGAGCATGGTTGAGGAAATCACCGGAACAGCTCCTTGGCTCATTCGCGCCCCTTATGGCAGCAAGCCGCAAATTAATAAGGAGTTTCGAAATGACATCGTCAAGGCCGGATATAAAATGTGGGATTGGACCGTAGACTCCAAGGATTGGAAGCATACGAACAAACCGGATAAAGTGATGCAGGAAATCAAGCGCCAGGTGTCCCGTGAGGTTGAAGTCATTTTGATGCACGAGAAAAAGCAAACCGTCGAAGCCTTGCCGCAAATCATTCAATATTTAACGAATAAGGGCTATGCCTTTGCGGTATACAAACCGGATCAGCACTTCTCCGTAAATTTTTCGAACGACCCTCGTTTGTAATGTGCTATTAATCTATGATCCTAGACTATGATATAATATGGTCTGCAGGTTGAACCCGGTGAGTGAGGTGCTGATATTTTGAGTTTACTGTATAAATTAACGGGAGCGGTGCTGATTTCCTGCCTGCTTTTAACGGCATGCTCCTCTAAACAGAATGAGCTAGCGACTCCGGTTCAGGAGGAAATGCCTGAGGAAGGCCAAACCATCACCATTGAGAATCCTGAGGTATTCACGGAACAGACGTCTGCTAATAAGGATGAGGGGAAGCAATATCAAATCCAAACGAAGCTTACCGATTTTCACCTTTTTAGCGAAAAAGCAGGCATAGCTTGGGGATCGACTCGCAGTGAACTGCGGCTTTATCTTACCCAGAACAGCGGTAAAACCTGGACAAGTATATCTCCAGCCGCCTCTGTACAGTTTCCATACCATCCTAAATATAATCGGGATATTTTCTTTATCGATGAATCCCATGGCTGGATTGTTCGCAATCCGGTAGGCTCAAGCGATTCTATCGTACTACGTACACGGGATGGGGGAGCGACCTGGAAAATCGCTTCGCTGCCGGGCTCGGATAAAGCGGCTGCGATCTATTTCACGGATGATACCTACGGATGGATATTAGCGGCCAAAACATATCCTGATAAGGAAGGGAAGATGTTATATCAGACGGAAGACGGCGGAGCGACCTGGTCTAAAATCATGGATAGTTCGTCTCCGACGGATGAGGCCCATGACCACGTTCTGCCGAATTTCGGAAACGAGATATCGATGGTCTTTCGCGATCGAATGAACGGCTATGTCAGCATGATCAGCTCCGGCATTCCCAAGCTTTATGTTACGGATAATGGGGGCATCAGCTGGTCCGAGGTGCAGGATTTCTTCTCAACCACCAAGTACAAGTCTTGTAAACAGTTTATTGCCGGCGATCTGCAGTTCTTTTCCAATGAGCCACTGAACGGCTGGATTCCCGTCGGCTGCGTGAAAGAGGATGCTACGAAGTTCAACGGCTATTATACGGCTGACAATGGAGCGAGCTGGAGCTTGGCGCCATTTGAATCGTTCTGGCAAAAGGGGCTGAATGAAACACTGCCGCCTGCTTTCGCAAGCAGCGGGGAAGGGTGGCTGCTCCATAACTCAAAGGTTTACCACACTCTGGATCAAGGCAAGAATTGGACGGCACTGCCGGAAAGCAAGGTACTGGTAAAAATATTGGCAGAGTACCCGGAGGTCGTCAAGCTGCGTTTTTCCTCCGCTCAGGTAGGCTGGCTGCTCGTTGCGCAAAGCAATCAGAAGCGCTCTTTACTGCTGCAAACCTTAGATGGCGGCGCTAGCTGGCGGGTGTTATAAGAGGTTTAAAGTTAAAATATAAAGTAATACAAAAAGCCATTTTTCCTAATTATGGGGATGAATGGCTTTCCTGTGTATACGAGAAATTAAAGTTTTGTATATTGTGAAAATTATCACATTGTCTGACGGCTGGTCTGTGATATATTTAACTCAGAAAGAATAAACACTGTACTTCAATTATCAAATAGGAGTGATTGAGATGAAAACGAACAATCAGGATCAAGTAACCCGTAACCTGCTTCAATTTTGCTATAACTGTGAAGATGCCCATTTATGTACAACAGAAGAGATCTGCAAAGCCTGCTGGGCCGAGAATGGATTGTATGAGGCTGAGACAGAAGCAGCAGCCGGAGCAGAAGAAACCCGTCAATTGTTACAATTCTACTATGCATAACTCCATATCTTACGAACGATTAACATAACCTTCGGTTCAGGGCTCAGGAACCGGAGGTTATTGTTGTTCTATGCGGATGAATTAATCATTGGAGCTATGACAAGTTTCACTCCGCCTGGCATATACATAGAAGAGAAGTACAGGGACGACCAAAGAACTATTAACATGGTTCTACAACCGGCATGAACGCGAGGGAGGGAGAAGGATGCAATCTTGGGTGGAAATGTTCGGCGTTATGAACACGGCACTTCCTATTTTCTTCATCATCATCCTAGGGATCATTCTCATTTCTGTGGGCCGGGGAATACTAAGGTACGCCTTTAATTCGAAGCAACCGCTGCTCATTGTTCCAACAATCATCGTCGGCAAACGTACGGAGGTTTCTCATCGCCATAACACAGATACCGCAGTGAGCCATACAGATAGTAAATACTTCATTACGTTTGAAGTCGAGAGCGGTGATCGCCTAGAGTTTCCGGTAAGTGGACAGGAATATGGACAATGCGTTGAGGGAGACCAGGGGAAGCTTTCATTTCAGGGAAATCGTTATTTGGGATTCGAACGTTTAGCCAAGTCGACATTGAGCATAGATGAGGGGTATCGCGATTATAGGCGAAATTATTAGGCTTGGATCAATCAAGGGGCGTCTAATCGGATGTCTTATAAATAATAAGAGAGCTGTCCCACGGGGGCAGCTCTCTTTGTGTATCCTTATGAATAAGATAACGCTTTGACCTTGACTGTGTTTGCCAGAATATCCTGGGCAACCTTGCGCCCGCTCGAAAATGCGCGTTCCGCCAATTCGCCCTTGCCTTCACAGCCGTCTCCGCAGAAGTAAAAGGGAACTTGATCGAGTTGATTCGGCAGCAGCTTATTCGTATGAATATTTTTTACGCTTGCCACCATCGCTTTCTTGGACACGCGCTTGACGGTAGTATTGTCGCGCCAGCCTGGGTAGTAAGTATCGAAGAGCGCTTCCATTTGCGATGTTTTGCTCTCCAGATACTGTTTCTTCTGATCATCATCCGCAAAGTCATCGTTTAAATAGGCGATGCCCTGAAGCAGCTGACCGCCCTCAGGAACAACGGTATGATCCGTAGCGGAGACGTCGCTGATAAACAGCTTGTTGTTCATATCGCTTATATAGTGGAAGGGGCGATTGATGACCTTGGAAAAGCCAACGTCATAAACAAGAACTTCAGTTGACGTATTGTTCTTGTAAGGTTCCAACGCTAAGCCCCATGGTGTCGATTCTAGGAGTTTGGCAACCTGCTGTACCGGCATGGCGAAGATGACCTGATCAAAGACTAATGATTCGCGAGTTTTGGTATGAAGTATAAATTTGTCATCTTCCATCGTGATCGATTCTACGGCTTCCTTTACAGCGATCTCCCAATCTGGATTTTGGGAAATTTTATCCACCAGCTGATTGGTGATTGTCGACCAGCTGCCAAGGATGTAGTTGACCGGTTTCTGCGAGAGGAACAGGTTATGATAGTATTCGGCGATCACTTCGCCGGACACTCGTCTGGCCTCTTCTGGGGTGATGAAGAAGTTGGAGCTCACTAAATGCTCCCATAGCTCTTTGACGTCAGGAGATGCATTGGACTTATCCAAATACTCGCCTAAGGTCGGATAATTCTTCAATTGGTGAATATTAGTGATGACGGCAGCGATTTCGGCAACGAAGCGAATTTTCTCCATCGCCGTAAGGACGCCGGTCTTCATAATATTAACGAAATCAAGCGGGGCGGGAGTGAGTTGACCATGCTTGGCATACACTACATTTCGCTTATCAACCTGCTTGCTATGAAAGCGGAGATTGAGCTCATTCTCCATATTCAGCAATGTATGTCTGTCAATGCCGTACACCGCATGTGCTCCGTAATTTAGTGTGAAACCTGATTTCTCATAAGTAAAGGCTCTTCCACCCAACTGCGGGCTACGCTCGAACACTGTTCCTTGTACACCCGGACTGTCGGACAGATAAGCAGCGGCCGTTAACCCGGAAAGTCCACCGCCAACAATCGCGATTCTCATTAGTCGTACCTCCCATTCGTTTTGTGAAGCGGCAATGGTCTGCGCTTCTCGCAACAATTCTGCTCCGAACCGAAGCATGGATTCATTACTAGTATATGCTATTCATGTAAGCGCGTCCATAGAAATAGACACGAATTGTTCAAAAATGAAATCGTATTCATCATTACCCTTGGTATTCGTGGGTTGACACAATGACAAAAGCAAAAAACTAGGCACATAAATGGGCAAATGCACATAGGATATATCGTTCATTAGAGATTGAAGGAGGAAAGCCAGTGGCTGTCATAAAAGCAAATTCCGAGGACGTCAAACTGCTGGCACGGCTCATGCGCGCAGAGGCTGAGGGTGAAGGCGAGCAAGGCATGCTGATGGTTGGAAACGTCGGAGTAAATCGGATTCTAGGCAATTGTCTTGATTTCAGAGACATACGCGATATGAATCGAATGGTGTTCCAATCGCCGGGAGGCTTTGAAGCCACGCAGAAAGGTTATTTCTATCAACGGGCGCGTGATGCCGATATACGCTTGGCCCAACGAGTGATTAATGGCGAACGCATATGGCCTGCCACCAATGCATTATGGTTTTTTGAACCCGTGGGGGACTGTCCGGCTACATGGTACAACCAGCAGAATACGGGGAGATTCAAGTCTCACTGCTTCTTCACTCCAACTTTCGAAGATTGTCCTTCTGTATATTAACGGGAGCTTGGTCCCTTTAGCATCAACCATACTTAGAGGAGGTTTTTATTTATGTTCAATCCAAATTATCGGCCGGTGAGCTATAAAATCGGCAGCGGTCCATCGGGAGCCTATGGCGGTGGCGGCAGCTATCCTGCCCAATATCAGACTCAAGGAGGCATGTCATATCCTCCGCAGGTGCCGAGCGGAAGTCCGATGACGACGACGGGGACGGTTGTTCCCACGGCGATTCCTCAGTTCGAGCAATCTTATATCGAGAACATATTGCGCTTAAATTTGGGCAAAGTGGGTACCTTTTATATGACATATGAGAACAACTCCCAATGGAACGCGAAAATATTCAAAGGTGTTCTCGAAGCCGCTGGGCGCGACCACATTATTATTAGTGATCCGGCGACAGGAGTAAGAACCATTATGCTAATGGTGAACTTTGATTATGCTACCTTCGATGAGCCGCTCGTATACCAATATCCGGGAACGATCGGAAGTCCCCAATCGGCAAGATAACGAAAATGAATCACTTTTCATGACGAAATGGAGCAGGAGGCAGTTGCTTCCGAGACGGCCGTCAACTCCGCACTACCCAGGGCTGCCCTTTACGCGAGGGCGGCTTTGTTGCATTTTGTTGTCTTTTTTTGCGGATTTCGTTTGGAATCGCATCAAATCCATAGGAAAAGCCAGCAAAAGGTAGGCTTGACTGTAGCAATAGCAATTTTCTGTGGAAAACAAAATAAATTAGCCCTGTATTCTTGTCTGTTGTCATACCGTGCCGTTTGACTGTGTAGTGTATAATAATATAATTAGATGTAAAAGGTCATAAACCTGTCACAGTCAAATTAATTCAAACCGCGAAGGAGGTGCACCTGTTCGCCGCTTTGGATCAGCGGGAATAGGAAACGTATTGACTGACCCTTTACCGAGTATTTATCATGTAGGACTTATGATTATACTAGTTCTGCTTAACGGATTTTTCGTATCGGCTGAATTTGCGATTGTGAAAGTTCGCGCAGGCCGAATCGATGCCTTGATTGAAGAGGGGAAGAAGAGCGCAATCACGGCAAAAGGACTTATGAGCCGGTTGGATGGCTATTTGTCCGCCTGCCAGCTAGGAATTACGCTTAGCTCTCTTGGTCTCGGGTGGCTTGGTGAGCCGGTTGTGGCACGTCTGCTTAATCCGATATTTCAGCTAACGGGAATAGGGAATAAGGCCGCGTATGCCATATCGCTTACGACTGCATTCTTATTGATCGCCGTGCTGCACATCGTGCTTGGAGAGCTTGCGCCCAAGACTGTAGCCGTGCGCAATGCCGAGAAGGTAACCCTGCTGTCAGCACGCCCTATGCAAGTGTTCTATAAACTGATGTTTCCGATGATTTGGGTGCTGAACAGCTTGTCGTCCGGACTGCTCAGAATATTTGGTATCGAGCCGCTCAAAGAGCAGCATGATTCTGCGCATACGGAGGAAGAGATCAGGGTGATGATGAAGGAGAGCAGCGAGAGCGGCCTGATTGATAGTACCGAGATGTCGCTCGTCGACAACATCTTTGAGTTCGCGGATACAACAGCACGGGAAATCATGATACCTCGTACCGAAATGATTTGCTTGTACACACAGAACACCTTGCATGAAAATTTAGAAATAGCCTTGGAAGGAACACGTACACGTTATCCGGTATGTGCTAACGATAAGGATCACGTGATCGGCTTTATTCATATAAAAGATTTAATACGCTCGAATTCAGCGAATTATTTAGATTTGCTCCGCCCCATCATGGCGGTGCCGGAATCCACCCCGATTAGTGATTTGATGAAGCGCATGCAGCGCAATAAGACGCAAATCGCTATTCTGATCGATGAATACGGAGGCACATCGGGGCTTGTCACGCTTGAGGATATCGTAGAGGAAATCGTCGGTGAAATTCAGGATGAATTCGACGAGGAGCGCCCCGGCATCGAGCAAGCAGGCGAAGACGCTTATTCCATTGACGGACTCATGCTTATTGAAGCGGTGAATGACCGGTTCGGCTTAGAGCTTGATTCCGATGACTATGACACGATCGGAGGCTGGTTATATTCAAGAATTCAAATCCTACCACCTCAGGTCGGGCAGTCCGTGGAATACGATGGTTATCTGTACATGGTAGAACAGACCGACAACAAGAGAATATCGCGCGTGAAGCTTGTTAAGCAGGAGCTGATTCCATTAGAAGGAGCAGGCGCGTAAATTTATAACGTAGCTAAAGAAGGGTGCCCTGGGGGCACCCTTCTTATATGTCCAAATTGTTTGCGATTTTCAACAGCTCGCCCTTACTTAATTGCCCGGCAGCCATGACAAAAATATCATCGATCATAAAGCTGATCTGGGCTATTTTGCCCGGTGTATAGTAAGCAACAGTACCATTATTTAAAGTGATGGTTTCGATATTTTCCTCATAGGGCGTTCGAATGATTTCATCCTCCCTTAGCACCCTGAACATCATTGTCAATTGCTGCTGATTCTTCGTTTCGAACAATAAATATGCCCCTTCAATCAGATTGCTCTCGCTGGAGTATGCCGACGAGTGTTGCGCTGTAATTAATTCCGCCGAATTAAGCATATACCCATCAGGCAAATAATAAATTT
Source organism: Paenibacillus lentus (assembly GCF_042714055.1). Classification (GTDB taxonomy): domain Bacteria; phylum Bacillota; class Bacilli; order Paenibacillales; family Paenibacillaceae; genus Fontibacillus; species Fontibacillus lentus_A. The sequence goes on along the minus strand of NZ_JBHGVC010000001.1, from coordinate 518,586 downwards.
TAGGCAATTTAAAAGGAAGGCTGTCGCGAAGATCTGCCATTTGCGTTTTCATAGACAGGGGAAAAACTTTAGGGCATGGCCGTTCTTCCGAATTCGTAACTTCATCGAGAAAAGAATCCTGAGCGAACGATACGCTGTTGCTCTCTAGCTCGCGGCCGTTCCCAAAAATAATCTGGCTCATGCCATTTCCCCAATTTCTTAATTCATGATAAATGGGGGAGACCGCTTGGGTCACGAGAGGGGGTGTAAACAACACCGCACTAAACAGTACGAAGGATGCAATGACAGCGATAACCTCATATTGACGGAGCCATTTAAAGCGTCTTCGGCGTTTGGCTCGCTTCAGGAGCCGGCTCTGGACTTTTTTCCAGGATGGTTGCTTATAAATATCCGTATAGAGGGGAAGTTCCTTCGTTGCCTCATCAAAAGCTTCATCAAACAGAACGTTAAACTCCGCGGGATAAACGGGATCGCGGTGACTGCTTCGTTTCAATATGGTCACCCCACTCTTTAAACAGCATTTTTTTGATTCCTTCTCGGGTACGGTGCAGCCGCTGCCTGACTACATCTTCGCTAATGTGCAGCTTTTCCGCGATTTCCTTATAGCTGAGACCCAGTTTCCAGCGATATTCCATCAATAATCGGTATTCCGGCTTTAACTTATATAGATAATCAATAATAGCCTCTTCCATTAATTTGGTCTCCACCACCTGCTCGACCGAGCCGCCAGCATGGATGAAAGGATCCATTTCTATATAAACACGATCCGAATCTAAATGGTTACGGTACTTTTTGCTTTTTCTCAAAAAATTAATGGCCGTATTTCGCGTAACTACCTTAAGCCAGGATTTCATCCCAACCTCGCTATCGAAGGCAGGCTTATGATCTACGACTTTAAGAAAAGCTTCTTGAATGATGTCTTCACTAGTTTGATGATCCTTAACGATATAATAGACAGGTCCGTAGACAAGATCGTAGAAAGCATAATAGATCTCTTCCTGAACGTTCTCGGCTAAGTCGTAAAAATCAGCGACGAGCAACCACTTCAGGCGTTCCGACATGATTTTCTCCTCTCCAGTTCCCTATAACGGTATATCATATTCATCTAATAGCATTCTACATGATTTTTGAAAGAAGAGGAATCATTTCCCTTTAGATGAAAACTTAAACTAATTTTTGAACCTTTGATTCGCTTCTATTCTGAGAGGTGACGCCGTTTCAACTTTAATCTACAATGGAGTAGTTGGCTATCATACATATAAAAATAGCTGCATCAGGAGAGGAGCTTGCATTTAACATGAAACGCTTAATATGGATGGGATGCTGGGCATATTTATTAATCGGTTTGGCCCATGTCGTTGTCGGATCGATTATGCCTAACCTGCTAGAGTATTACGGTAAAGAGTATACGGCCGGCGGAAGTTTGATCTTTGCGCAATTTGCCGGATTTTTGGTGGGAGTTCTCATTTCCCCGCTGCTTATATCTAACTTTGGCAAAAGAACAGGGCTCATTATCGCAACCGGCATGCTCTGCATTGCCGAGATTTGCTACACTTTGCTGCTCCCTTGGGAGTGGATGTATGTCGTCGGAACGGTTGCCGGGTTTGGCTTCGGCATGATCGAAGCGGTCATCGGTACACTGATCATCGTAGCGGTGAAGGAAGGAACTGCAGTGGCGATGAGCAAGCTGGAGGTTTTCTTCGGAGTCGGCGCATTGGTCATGCCGCTGATTGCCGGCTGGCTCATTCGGACGGAGATGTGGCGTTTTTCCTTCCTGTTCATTGCTTTATCGGCCCTTATGATGCTGTTGGCCTGGATGAAGAGCGATTTCGGGGAATTAAATCATTTATTGAATGCAAAGGAAGCTAAACGGGAGAAAAAAGGGGCACTGCTCACGCAATATCAAGGTATCCGGGGGCTGCTGCTTGTCGTCTTCACGTTATTCTTCTTCCTTTATGTCGGCACGGAAATGAGCTTCGTGAACTTCCTGCCGTCCTTGCTCATCGAGAAGCTGGGAACTGATAAATCAACGGCAGCCTTCAGCGTGACTTTATTCTGGATGGCCATGACGGTCGGACGCGTGTTCGCTGGGGTTATCGCCGAGCGCGTTTCTTATAGCCGCTATGTGCTGTGGAGCTGCGCGGCAAGCCTGGTGCTGATCTCGCTATTTTCCATTACTGGACAGCTGTCCGTTATGTTTGCTCTGATTTTGTTATTTGGTTTGTTCATGTCTGGCCTGTTCTCCATTGCGCTTGTCTTCGCAAGCAAGCTGCTTCCAGGGGCAGAGGAATCTACGCCAAGCATTCTGATTGCTGCTGGAGGCACAGGCGGCGCGTTGCTGCCGCTGGCTATGGGTAAAAGCATGGATGTCGTCGGAGCTGATACGTCAGCCTGGATGTTGTCCGCCTTTGTTGCTTTATTATTCATACTCAGCATCTCAGCAAGCCTGATCCAAAGATTTCGCGCCAAACATATTGCCGAAGCGTGATACATTTGTCATAATCAATGGAAGAAGCAGACGAGAAGGGGGTAACGAATAGTGAGCTGGATGTATGTTGTTATTATCGTTATGGTCATCATTGCAGGTGTGGGTACGCTCATGGTCGGAACATCCAGACAGAACATAACGGGGAACCCGAATTATGATAAACGGACGAAGAAGAATATGGTGGGGCTAACGGTGATCTATGCCGTGTCTGTTATTGTTATCTCCGTATTGGTTGCGATGATTCTCGATTAGTGAATCGATGGATTCCGAGCGATATGATAAAGAGCCAAGCCGGCGTTATACTAACGTCAGCTTGGCTCTTGTCCTGTCTTTAGGTGTTCTAGATCGCCCAGTTGCCTTTAGAGAAAATTTGCTCCTGTTTGCCATCGGCCGAAATGCCGTATATGTCCATTTCTGCGGAGCCAATCATAAAGTCCACATGAACGAGACTTTGATTAATCCCCGCCGCCTGCAGCTGATCCTGTGACATGCTAGTGCCGCCTTCCAGCGTAAACGCATATCCTGCGCCGATGGCCAGGTGATTGGAGGCATTCTCATCAAACAGGGTATTGTAGAACAGGAGGCCGGACTGGGAGATCGGCGAACCATGCGGCACCAAAGCTACTTCCCCCAGAAATTTCGCGCCCTCGTCCATCTCGACAAGCTGCTTCAAGGTGGCTTCGCCTTTCTCGGCCTTGAAGTCCACAATTTTTCCGTTCTCGAAGGTCAGGGAGAACTGGTCAATAATGTTGCCGCTGTAGCTGAGGGGCTTCGTACTGGATACCGTGCCGTTAACGCCAGTCTTCAGCGGGGCCGTGAACACTTCCTCGGTAGGAAGATTTGCCAGGAAGCTAACGCCCTTATCATTATCGCTTTCCGCGGCTACCCATAGATGATCGGCCGGGAGTTCGATCGTCAAATCCGTTCCGGGTGCGATGTAATGCAGTTTATTGAATTTCTTATTATTGAGATAATCCGCCTTCTGGCTAAGATTGGAAATATGTTCCTTCCAAGCGGCAATGGGATCTGACTGATCGACCCGCACGGTGCGGAATATCGCCTCCCATAATGCAGGAACCTGCTGCTCAGCTGGAAGCTGCGGGAACACCTTGGCAGCCCAGGCCTGGGAAGGCACGGCGACGATCGACCAGGTAAAATAGTTGGCCATTTGCAGTTGGCGATACTTGGTCATCGCTTTGGAATATGTTTTTTGGTGGTTTGTCAAACGCTCCGCAGGAACTCCGTTCAGCAAATCCGGATCCGCTGAGATAACATGCAGCACGGCTGCATTATTCTCGACATATTCCAGCATTTCTCCGGCATACCATTTCGGCTCGTCCAGGAAGGATTCATCAGCAGCCATATCGTACCGCAACCGGGTGACGGTATCATCACTCCAGTTGACTTTGACGAAACGAGCTCCTTCATTATAAGCTTCCTTCACGATCAGGCGAACCAATTCGGCAGAATCCAGGGTAGCGTTGATGATTAGATTTTGGCCTTTCTGGATTTGAACGCCGATCTTAACGGCTAACTCCGCATACTTCTGCAATTTTTGTTCGAAATCAGTCATATTCTGTAGCCCTCCATGTCATTTGCAAAATTAGCTATCCTTTATTGTACTACGAATTCGAAAGTGTATCCAAGGGAGGGAGCAAACTTTTAGCGAATTCTGGGAACTCGATGACCTGATGATAAAATCTACCCGATGATGAAATCGCCTTCCGGGTAACGATACAGCTCCTTCCGCGATTTCGGTGTTAAGGCATAAGCCAGAGTTAATGGGCCGATCCGGCCGAGAAACATCACCAGACTGAGTACTACCTTGCTGATATCCGTTAGCTTCGTCGTCACGTCCAGACTAAGACCCGAAGTGGCAAACGCCGAGGTCGTCTCGAACAGAAGAGCCAGAAATGCGCGGTCTTCAAGGGCCGACAGAATCATGGCGGTTAAAATAACAAGGAATAAAGCCAGCCATGTTTGAGTGATGGCCCGTAGGATCGATACCTTGGATAATCTTTTGCGAAAGAAAACGATATCTTCCTTCCCGCGCAGCATCGCATACATGGCACCGATTAATATAGCAAATACGGTTACCTTAATTCCGCCGCCCGTTGAACCGGGAGCTGCACCGATGAACATGAGCAGGAGCAGTAGAAACTGAGTAGATTGCTGCATTTCTGCAACATTCAACGTCGATACCCCGCCAGAACGCGCGCTAACGGAGTGGAAGATCGAAGCGAAAATTTGATCCAGCAGAGACAATTCCTGAAAAGCAGGTGATTTGAATACCTCCATCACAAAGATCAACAGCGCACCGGCTACAATAAGTATTCCCGATACGGTAAGCACCACTTTAGAATGCAGAGACAGCCTGCGGGTGATCCGATATGACAGCAAATCCGACATGACGATGAAGCCGATGCCTCCAAGCACGATTAAAACGATGACCACGATATTGACAAAAGGATCGCTTACGTAAGCGGATAGTCCGCTGTAAGGCCCGTGAACTGTTCCGAACAAATCGAAGCCTGCATTATTAAAAATCGATATACTGTGAAATACTCCATAGTATATCGCTTGCTGGAGCGGCATATCGAAAGACCATCTTGCAGCAAGCAGCAGAGCGCCGATTGATTCAATGACCAGGGAGTATATTGTAACTCGCCGAATCAAGGACACAAGGCCTTCCAACGTATTTTGCTTCATCGCTTCCTGGAGCACTAGCCGATCGCGCAGGGAAATGCGCCGATTGAAGGCGAGAGCAATCATGGTTCCCATCGTCATGAAGCCCAGGCCGCCGATTTGGGCAAGTATCATTAAAGTAAGTTCGCCGAACAGGGAAAATTGCGTCGCCGGATCTACAACGACGAGCCCGGTTACGCACACCGCAGATGTTGCCATAAAAAAAGCGTTAATTAAACCGAGCTTCTCTCCGCTCGCAGAAGCGGGGCCAAGTGATAGTAAAAAGGTACCGATCGTGATAATAATGGCAAATCCGAAGGTTAATACTTTGGCAGGGGATAAAGAATCTTGCTTTTTTTTACGCTTGAGCACTTGGAATGCACCTCAATATTGGCTTCTTGAAAACGATACAAAACGTGTTACGATATGTTAAGCTGTACAAGAAAGTTAGCTGTTGTTACAGGTATACCGATTATAGAGCAAATTTATTGAAATTTATACTGTTGCCCGTAAACAAACTTAATATAGCGAAGGAGTGTCGTCAAGAATGGAGCTGCACATCATAGAGGCGAATATGCATAGACAAGAGGATGGTTCTTACATAGGCAAAACGGTATTTAAAGTCGAAGCGCATAAAGCTAATTATGAAATTACGTTTTTTAGCAAGAAGGGGAACGATTGGGATTACAGCCTGCACTATGCGGACGAACCGGGGATGGAGGAGCAATTCCTGCTCGTGGATGCCCGAATCGAGGAGGATGATGAATGGTTCGATCGGCTGCTGGATGCCGCATGGGATACTTTGGCCGCTGAATCAACCTAATGCATCGAATGGATTGGAGAGACAGGCGAAGGGGAGGAGATGGCTTGCTGCAGAAGCCTTTTTACCGTATTTGTTTAGGGATTATCATGGTCTTAACGATCATACTGTTATTGTCCAAAGTCAGCTTTATTTTTATGCCGTTTGTCACTCTAATCAATATTCTGATTGTTCCGGTGATGCTTTCCGGATTTTTGTATTACTTGCTCCGCCCGATCGTCCAATTTCTGGAGCGGAAGCGTTGGAACCGGATGCTGTCCATTTTAACGATTTATTTGTTGTTTGCCGGGGTTGTCACGATCTTTCTTATCGTCGTTTGGCCTCCGCTGCAAAGGCAGGTAACTGATTTCGTGAACAATGTACCGCTGCTGCTCCGTGAGCTGCAATCCCAGTTTAACGAAATACGGCAATCCAAGCTGTTCTCCATGTTCAGCGAGGAGAATGCTCAAATCTCGGAGAAAATTACGGGATATATCAATTCGGTCATTGAGGCTGCGACGAAATCGATTTCTCATGTCGTGACCTTCCTGAATGATTTCTTCATCGTCGTGGGTACGGTTCCTATTCTGCTGTACTACATGCTGAAGCAGGATGATCGCGTGACGCCATCCTTGACTCGCATGCTTCCGAAACGCTATCGTCGTGACGGAGAGCAAGTCATCCATGAAATTGATAACGGGCTTAAGGGTTTTATCGCCGGTCGCATGATTAGCGCCGTCCTGCTGGCTGTTATGGGCTTTATCGGATTCTGGCTCATTGGCCTGCCTTATCCGCTGCTTCTAGCGATCGTAGGCGCGCTCTTTAATTTCATCCCTTACTTTGGCCCGTTTCTGGGAGCAATCCCATGCGTTATCGTCGCGTTTACTGAATCGCCCTCCATGGTGCTTTGGGTCGTCATTATCGTTGTTGTTTCCCAGCAGATCGAGGGTAATCTGATCTCTCCATACATTTATGGGAAGACGATTAATATTCATCCGTTGACAACGATTGTTCTATTATTAATCGCCGGCGATTTTGCCGGGATTTTGGGTATGATTCTAGCTATTCCTGTTTATATGATGGCAAAAGTCATTATCGTTCGCGTTTACCAATTGTATTTGGCTAGCAGAAAAGGGGAAGACGAGGATGAGGATCCGGAGGATCCCGTGCAGCATACCGCTGCTTCTGTATCGGAAGAGGCTCATCCTTAAGCTTAATTCCCTGAAATGGTGATGAATGTCATATCTCTACCCCCGTCCATTGCGAGATGATTATCTTACAGGCTATCATTAATTCTCGGGGGATGATAAGTATGGCAGTAACCGCCAAAGGCGGGAAGTACTTCTACGCATGGAGTACAATACTTCCTGACGGATCTTTTTACCTGCCGGATCAAGCCCTGCAGGAATACAATATCAAGCTGAACTCTAAAATCATTCTAATGACCGGCCGCAATACGTCGAAGGGGTTTAGTGTCGTTTGCAAAGATTTGATACCGAATTCACCGCTTGCGGCAATCTTTGGCAGCTTGCCCGAGCTGCAGAATCACACTATTCCTGAAGGACAGACCATCACCTTCAAGGAACGCACATTCTGCTGGGCTCTGCTGAATCAGGATCGCTATATGACATTACCGCGCAAGACTTGGCAGCAATTTGGTTTGAAGCCTGGTGATAGGCTGCTTTGTCTTCGCGCGACTCATTTGGCTTTTAATATTTTGTCAGAGGGCCCTTACATTGAATTGGCCAAGCAAATGCGAGATATTCTAGTATACGAGTAAGCTTGATTTCAGTCATCGTTGAATGCGGTTCCACAGAGGGCATCTATCCTCCGCCAGGAGAGGTAGATGCCCTTTTTATTGTTCATTTTTATATGTCCATAACAGGGAGGATATTGGGTAATCCTAAAGATAAGATCAAATATAACGATATGAGGTCAGCGAAAAAATCTGTTGCAGAAAGGAGCTTGCATACTTGAAAGCCATCACGTATCAAGGAAAAAAGAATGTCAAGGTGAAGGAAGTAGCGGACGCGAAGCTGGAGAAGAAGGATGACGTGCTTGTCCGAATTACCTCAACGGCCATCTGCGGGTCTGATTTGCATATATACAACGGTGAAATTCCCGGAATGTACGATGGCTATGTAATTGGTCACGAGCCGATGGGCATTGTGGAGGAAGTGGGCCCTGAAGTAAGTAGAGTCAAGCGCGGGGATCGCGTAATCATTCCCTTCACCGTATCCTGCGGAGAATGCTTTTTCTGTAAAAATCAGATGGAAAGCCAATGCGACGAATCCAACGAAAATAGAGATACCGGCGGCTATATGGGATACTCCTCAAGGTATGGAGATTATGCCGGAGGACAGGCAGAATTGCTGCGTGTCCCTTATGGCAACTTTATGCCGTTTGTCATCCCCGAGAGCGATGAGCTAGAGGATGAGAAGGTATTGTTCCTGTCGGATATCGTTCCTACGGCGTATTGGAGCGTTATAAACGGAGGCGTGAAGCCTGGGGATTCGGTCATTATTCTGGGCTGCGGCCCAGTGGGCTTGCTGACGCAGAAATTCGCCTGGCAATTCGGCGCCAAGCGCGTCATTGCGGTGGATCATCTGGATTACCGCTTGGAGCATGCCAAACGTACCAACCATGTAGAAGTGTTTAATTTCGAGAAATACCCGAATCTGGAGGAGCATTTGAAGGAAATTACCCGCGGCGGTGCAGACGTCGTCATCGATTGCGTCGGGCTGGATGCCAAGAAATCCGTCGGGGAAATGGTCGAGACGGCACTGATGCTGCAAGGAGGGTCGCTGAGCGCATTTAACATCGCAACGAAGGTCGTCCGCAAGTTTGGCACGATCCAGGTTACCGGAGTATATGGCCTGAAATACAATTTGTTCCCGTTTGGCGATTTGTTCGAACGGAACATATCCGTCAAAATGGGCCAGGCCCCAGTTATTCATCTCATTCCTGAGCTGTACGAGCAAATCCGCAGCGGGAAGTTCGATCCAACGGACATTATTACGCACCGCCTTCCGCTGGCGGAGGGAGAGCATGGCTATCAGGTGTTTAGCAAGAAGGAAGAAGACTGCATTAAGGTGATATTGAAGCCGTAGTTTTCCGCAAATTCTGACAAGCACTACAAAGATTTAATGCCGCCTGCTTCTCACGGAACGGGCGGTTATTTTTGCTGAAAGCAGCAGAGGTTCCGTTGTATAATAGAAAAGTAAATTTTTGAAATTGGCTTCAATCATAACTAGTTTACATAACAATAATAATGTTATTAAGGGAGGGTGCGCATGAACGCACACGAAATCGATTATGAGATTATTGGCAGCGAAATGCAATGCGTCGAAATTCAGCTGGATCAGGGTGAAAGCGTAGTTGCCGAAGCAGGCAGCTTCATGATGATGGAGCAGGATATTCGGATGGAGACGATATTTGGAGACGGAAGTCAGGGAGGGGGAGGGATCATGGGCAAGCTGATGGGAGCCGGTAAACGTCTCCTCACGGGTGAAGGCTTGTTCATGACCGTATTTACGAATACAGGGTACAACAGACAAGGCGTGACGTTTGCTTCCCCTTATCCGGGCAAAATCGTTCCGCTTGACCTGCAAATGCTGGGCGGCAGGATCATCTGCCAGAAGGACTCATTCCTGTGCGCCGCCAAGGGCGTATCGGTAGGGATTGAGTTCCAGCGTCGGCTCGGCACGGGCTTTTTCGGCGGCGAAGGCTTCATTATGCAAAAAATAGAGGGAGACGGACTTGCCTTTGTTCACTCCGGCGGACTCGTTCTGGAGAAGAACCTTGCCCCTGGCGAAGTGCTGCGCCTCGATACGGGCTGCTTGGTAGCCATGACAGCCGGCATTGATTATAATATTGAATTCGTCAAAGGGATCAAATCCGCGCTATTTGGCGGCGAGGGCTTGTTCTTTGCTACGCTTCGCGGCCCGGGGAAGGTATGGGTGCAGTCCTTGCCATTCAGCCGAATGGCGGATCGGGTGCTCTCGGCGGCGCGGTATTCGGGTCGGAAGGACGAAGGCAGCGTGCTGGGCGGGCTCGGTAATTTATTTGATGGAAAATAAATGATGGTACGGCAGCGCCTCTTGACAAGCCGGCTCTTCTGTAACTACACTTGTTACATTATAGGCGGGAAGAGGGATATCCATGACGATCAGCTCACGGTTCGCGGTTGCGATTCACATATTGACCGTATTGGAAATGAACCGGGAGGGTGTCAATACATCCGACTACATTTCTGACAGCGTGAATACCAATCCGGTCGTAATTCGGCGTATTACAGGAATGCTCAGCAGAGCAGGTCTTGTTGAGGTCAGGCCCGGCGTCGCCGGCTCCAAGCTGGCAAGGTCTGCCGCCGATATTACGCTGCTCGACATTTATCGCGCTGTGCATGCCGTAGACGAGAACGGACTCTTTGCGTTCCATGACAAAACGAATGAGAATTGTCCAGTGGGACGTAACATCCAATCGACCATCGAACCTATTTTTTCGGAAGCGCAGAAGGCGATGGAAAATACGCTTGCCAAGGTGACGATGCAGGATATCGTTCGCGATTTGGCGAGCAAGCCATAATTTAAAAAAGTCGATTTCCTCCAAAGAGAGGGAAATCGACTTTTTTAGTTGCTGGGCCAAGCAATGGTTCAAGAATCTTGCTTGACTATTTTTGCGACGTTATTCAGCTTATTGCGTACAGGATGCTTGGTCAGCTTTTTGGCTACGATTTTTGCCTCAAAGGCGATGGTATCCCCAATTTCCAGCTCCACTTTCTTCATGGTCGCGCTGTGGCTGGACCAAGCATCGCCTATTTCTATTTCAGGCTCCAGGACGACCACATCCTCATAAATGACGACCTCATCATCGTTATCGGAGAAATGGTTCGGGATCGTAGTGAACTCTTTGATGGTGCCGACCATTTTCACTTTGCCCTCAGGCAGCTCAAGCTTGGTCTTTTTTGTTTTTTTACCGCTGGTTTTCGCAGTCTCCTCGGCTGCCGTCGGCGTTTTGTCTTTCGCTTCATCAGCTTGGATCTGCGCAGCATCCTTCACAGCCTCTGTCACAGCCTCCTTCGCTGGAGCCGCTTTGGACACGGCCTTCGCTTCAATGTCCGCTGCTGTTTCAGCTATAGGTTCATTGGCTTCTGCAGCCGCCTCTGCCGTATCCCCGGCCTTTATTCCATAATTCGCGGCCTGCATTTCCTTCAGGTAAGAAGGGTGGATGCAATGCTTCTGATTATTGTCCAACTGAATGACGGCCGTAATATGATCGACATAGCCGATAATGCTGCAAGCTTCATTTAATCCATGGCCTTTATAGTAGAAGGCTTTCATTTTGGACGCTTTGTCCGTTAACAGCCCCCATTCCTTGCACTTGTCCATCAGCTCCGCTTCATCCGCGAAGGCAGTATACTTGTCTGGTTCGATCATAAACGAATGCACCATGTTTTCTCCGCCTTTATTGTTTATTCCCTCATATTTTATCATGTTTTGCGCGGAATAGCGGCATTCTTAATAAAGGAATCTCCAGAGGTAGAACGTCGCGTAAGCTTCCCAGTTCTTCCAGGCTGCAGACAGCCGGCGGATCTCCTCCTTCGTTGGCTTGCGGTCATGGCCCATCAACTGCTTGATTGCATTATGCAGCCCGACATCATCAATCGGAAAAGCCGACGGCATGCGCAGACAGCGCATTAACACGTAATTAGCCGTCCAAGGCCCGATGCCGCGTATAGAGACAAGCATTTTCTCCGCCTCCTTCGCACTCCCGGCGGCCAGCAGCATTTCTTTCGTTAATTTGCCTTCGGCGATCAGTTGAGCGGCCCCAATGAGGTATTCACACTTTTTCACGGTCATTCGCAGCTCGCTTAAATCATCGACCGATAATGCCGCAATGTCAGCTGCGTTAGGGAAAATCCAATAATGCTCGCCATCACATGTCACATGTTTGCCAAAGCGCTCAACGAGTCGTCTTTTCAAGGTGTAAGCATATTTGAGATTGATTTGCTGACCCAGGATTCCCCAGCTTACCGCCTCGAATAAATCCGGGATGCCGATATTGCGAAGGCCATGAAACGAGGAGATTGCTTGCTTCAGCAATTCATCCGTACGGGCCAGCTCATAGAAAGGCAGAAGATCTCGATCCATGTCAAACCATTCCCTGACATAATTCGCCGCTTCTTCGCGAGCCCAATTACTGGATGGAGCCGTATCTCCTTGAAAAGTAACCTTTAAGCTGTTATCTTTATGTTCGCTAATCTCAATTACCGATGTAAACTGCCCGACAGGGATCGCCCTGTAAATCCTCTCGTTCCTGATCTGAAACAAACATTCATCAGGCGACCTCGATAAATATCTTAAATTTTGCGCAAAGCTAAATGGCTCAGGCGCGGGGATGATCATGTGCATCTCCGATGCAATATCCATGCCGATTCCTCCATTTTGGCAGATTAGAGCTCCATTCTAGTTGTATCATGAATGTAAATTTTTTAGTTTCGAAATCTTGCTATTACATGGGGTAGAGCGTACAAAACGACGGAGCTAGAGTTATACTTGTTATGGAGGCGAAACAAGTAATGATCAGACAAGGACAGCTGTTAACCGAGGAAAAATGGCAAGCTATCGTTCGGAATGATGCGTCTTACGATGATAAATTTATTTACGCGGTGGAATCAACCGGGATTTTCTGCAGACCATCTTGTAAATCCCGTGCTCCGAAGCGGGAGCATGTACGAATTTTCGACAGCGCGGAGCAGGCTCGAGCAGCAAGGTTTCGTCCGTGCAAAAGATGCAAGCCAGCGAGCGGATCGATGCCGGAAGTTGAGTGGGTAGAGCAGATTGCCGGCTATATTGACAACCATTACAGCGAGAAGCTCATGCTTGAAACCTTGGCTGATATGTGCCACGGCAGTCCGTATCATTTACATCGCACGTTTAAGCGCGTTAAAGGGATGACGCCAGCCTTATATATCCAGCAGAAGAGAATCGATAAAGCCTCGGAATATTTGCAGAGTACCGACAAAGCGGTTTCCGAAATTGCTCTATGTGTTGGTATGGGCAGTACATCCTATTTTATCACACTATTCAAAAAAATAACGGGGCAAACACCTGCAGAATACCGTGCCAAGCATAATTCTGCTGTGCCGCCCGGAGGTGCTTTATCATGAGAAGGACAACAACTGAATCTACGCTGTATTGGACATGGCTGCGTACGGATAACTGGAATATGTATGTGGCAGCGACGGCAAAGGGGCTGTGCTATGTAGGCTCTCACAATAAACCGTTTGAAGAACTATCGATTTGGGCCGACAAGAGATATCCGAACTGTGAGTTGATTGAGGACGGGGAGAGATTGCAGCCCTATGCGAGGGAATTGGCTCAGTACTTGCAGGGAGAGCTCCAAAGCTTCACCGTGCCATTTGACGTTCAGGGCACCGCGTTTCAACAGGCCGTTTGGAATGCGCTTTGCGAGATTCCCTATGGACAATCGAAATCTTATTCGGACATCGCCTATGACATTCATAAACCGGCCGCAGTCCGTGCGGTCGGAGCAGCTATCGGAGCCAACCCATTATTGATTGTCATACCCTGTCACCGTGTCAGCGGTAAGAACGGTGCGTTAACCGGGTACCGGGGCGGGCTGGAAATGAAAGCACGGTTGATCAGGCTGGAGCAAGCTGGCGATCCATCGATAGGGAGTAATATCCTTGGCCGGGGCTGGGGTCAATCGCTAAATGTTTACTCTCAATAATTATACCATAAAGGGGATTGAGGGGAATGGCGATGGCGTGGGGACAAGGGGAACTCTTTCCAACAGCAACTGAGCGGGAGACCCAGCGTGCAAAATTCCTGCTCGGTAAATATACGGAGATGATCGCACTTATTAAGGATTTTCAAGAGCACGAACAGGAATTAAAACAGGTGGCCATAGATGGAGAAGTGGCACGCAGGATCGACCAGGAAGATATGCATGCCGATAAAGACTGCAAGTGCCACGATCTTGATAGAGAAGCAGCGATGGGTTTATCAGAAATATCTGTTTTATACCGAAAAACTATTCAGAGCATGGAGGCTTATTCAAGACCCTGATGAAAAGCAGGCAGTTGAATATCGTTATATTCAAGGGTACTCGTATAAGGAGACACTGCTGTTCTTTCGCCATAGCATGAGTGACAGTACTATTCGACGGAAGATCAATGATGGCATTGAGAGTATAGCTAATAGTTTGAAAGTTGATGGGGTTTTTCGAGTGGGATGATATGAAATTCTAATTTTAGAGAGCAAATTTAAACTATGAAGTATGAAAGAGGGAAGAAAGCATTATTCATGCCCTATTTGAATGAATCAATAAAGAAAAGCTGCGGTAAAAAAAGCGCTGTAATTACTGTTCTAAAAGCTCAGAAATAAGTTGCAGAAAAATCAGTGGATAGGATTAATGATGCTTTACCAAGAAAATTTTACAACAAGTTTATGAAGAATCTTGATGAGAAAATTTGCAAAAATTACTGCGGTATTAATTGAATTACGTGCAGAGAGGATCGAATTTAGGTCTCATTTAAGTACACTTGTACTTGTGAACCCTATTTTAGAGAAGTTTCTGAAAAAGTACCTTAACTGGTATTTTTTCTTTTGCAATCAAATCCTAAATGTTTGTAAATTCGGATAGGCAATTTAACCTAGTTTCTACCATGATATATAACGATTTTGTAAAAAAATGAGACAAAAGCATTGCAATATCATTCGCTAGCTGATACTATATAAATGTATAATTAATCCTAATTTGGAATGATAAATTATATAAAGGAAATAATATAATTAGAGGATGGTTTTGGGAAGTGAAAAAAGTTTGTAGTGTTCTAATGTCTTTTGTGTTAATGTTGGTACTTATTCCAAATGTAAGTGCTGATTCCGCTCCAAATTTACAATTCAAAACACCAGAAGCATTAATAAGTTATTTAGAATCTACCACAAACTCTCTCACAAGCGTAACTACTATTGATGAATACAAAAATGCACCGAGGGAAAAGCAAGAGAAGATACTAGAATATTTAAATGATCCTGAGTTTGTAAAAGTAATGTTCACAGCAATTACAACAACGACTGCAGAAGATAATAGTGAACAAACTTTCTTTAATGGTGATTTAGTTATAAGTACAAAGGCAGTTGACAACTCAACCTCTTCATCCTTAATCGACAGAGGGATTTCTACGATGGCAGTGGGAGATACGACAATAATTGGTAAAGGCGTCGATGCTACTGCTACAGTTCTAGGTATTGACTGGGTTAAATTAAGGACTTCTCTAGAAGTGGAAATTAAAGTTGTTGCAAAAGACACCAGTGTAGTTTCTAGAATTTTGAGACATTCTGCTGATGTTATTCATAACTATGTGCCTCTTGCGCAGATTAGTGCGAATCCTAACACTCCATACATCACTAGTGATGGACATTATGCATATTTTACCTGTATGTGGGAATTTAAAGAAGCGATTTATGGGATGGTTCTTGCCTCAAAAGAATCATGGATCTGGATTAATAAGGCGCAACAATTTGACGGGGGTATAATTAATCTTTAATAATTACAGAAAGGCTGTTATATGAAGCGAACCTTAGTTGTGTTAGGTATAATACTGGGAGTACTAATTATATTGATACTATTTGCTGTGTTTATTCTAAATATTGATTTTAAAAGTGAGATTATAGACTTGCCTAATAAAATGTCTAAATAACGTTTTCTTCATAGGTGTATAAAAACGAAACTCAGTAAGACTAGTAAAATTGATACTACATATATTACGAATTCTGATCCTAAAATGAACACAACTTGAACGTAACTTGACCATAAGTTGAACACCATCTGACGAATTTTCCATGGTAGTATGTAAGCATAGAAAAAGGCGGGAATGACACGCACGGCTGCATGAATGCGGCGATGAACCGGGGCGTACCTCTTCCTGCCTTTTCTATTATCAAAATAGTCTGCAATTAACAGGAATCCAGAGCAAAGGGATTAATAGTTCGGGGAAATCCATAAATTCAGTTTTGACTTCATTTTCCGCAGCTCGTTAAAATGGTCTTGTCATACGTATCTAGTTACTAAGTACGTTATCTTTATAGCAAAGAGCGCAGCGTTTTTGCGGCGGCCGTGTGCGGGCGCAATGATCTGACGTATCTCTTTGCAGAAAAATTCAATACATAACCCGAAGTTGTTCCGTCCTGGAGCGGCTTTTTTATTTTGTCGAAACGGAGCGTGATTGTATGAAATTCCTTCAATGGCTTGTTAAGGTGACATTGGGTAGATCGGAGCAGCCGAGAAACAGAGGTGAGCGGAGACATGGCCGGCAAACGTAATAGGCTGCGTCGACCACGATCGGAGCCAAGGCACCCGAAGAAGTGCAAAGGTTGCATATGGGGTTCTTAAACAGGGACGAAGCAATTTTGCAGCAAGCAACGGTGTGTGAAGCAGGGGAATCCTTCCTGATTTCGAATTCCTGATATCGAGGAGGTGGTCTTATGCAAAATATACAAGGGATAAAATTTAAGCTTAAAACAAAGGAACAATGGTTTTGTGACGTTTGTAGTGGGGTTATTGAAACTGCGAAAGACGGAATGCTAGAATGGGACTCGTTAATTTCAGAAGAAGGCATGATAGATGCGAAAAATTTTCGTATTGTACACGTAAGATCGATCGAAGGATGCAAAAATAATCGTTCAGAAGAACATTTAGCGGATGGACATCTCCATTGGTTCACTGGGCCAAACGGATTGAATAATCTGCTCTCAATGTATGAAAGATATACTTTTGATCCTATCGAATTTAATAAGATAATTAGAAGGATACATGTAGATTTTTATGAGGAAGGTGCTAGGCTCTCTCAACTGGCGAGAGAAGACTCATATGAAATCGACCCTTATGATTCGGGAGATATCAACCAAGATGATCTACTGTGGCTAATTCGAAAATATGGCAATGAAAACTGCATCTTAATGATATTATCCCCTTTAAGTAGACAAGTGCTTAATAAGAGCACTAAAGTTAACTTGGAGGGGATTTTTCATGGAGAAGCAGCGTAAAACATTCGGTAAACAAAGTATTTCATGGACGTAAAACTCGTTCTCCTACTTCATAACGATCAAGGATTCCGGTACACCTCCAAGGGATACAACAATATCCGATCTAAGGCTGTTTAGTTCCGCTTCAAGCGAAAGGATTGAGACATTCACATACGTCTTATCTTCAATATCTCCTTTTTAATTTTATCAAAATGTATGGGGTATTCTAGCCCAGAGATTACGTTAAAGCATTACTCACATATGTGGTCAGGCGTAGATGAACTCATTGCCGAAGAAATGACAGCAATATTAAAATACTGACCGCAGCAAAAACAGGCATTTCATTTAATGTTAATCAAACAATAAAAAAGGGTAATCGGATACTCGTGTGGGAATATCGAAAAAGGACTAAATGGAGTGATTGTAGAAATTAAAACAACACTAAAACTGGAGTTGGTTTATATGAGGGTCAAACGAATTGTCACCAACATAGATACACAGGATATCACCTTAGCAAAAAGCTTTTATCAAGATGTACTTGGTCTCGAATTATTGATGGATCATGGTTGGATTGCAACATACGGATCAGACGAAGAGATGTGCGTCCAGATCAGTTTCGCCTCACAAGGAGGTTCCCAAACGCCTACGCCTAATTTATCGATTGAAGTCGATGATGTCGAATTAGCCTTTGAACGTATAAAGGCAGCTGGTTTTACGATAGAATATGGACCTGTTGAAGAACCCTGGGGAGTTAAGAGATTCTATGTAAGAGATCCATTCGGAAAGCTTATTAATATTCTTAGTCATCTGTAGGGGGAAGACAACAAAAATTCCACACTATTTTCCGAATACCCTAAAAATAAGTTTCGCATAATTCCCGCCGATCCAAGCCAGATTGAAGGCGCTAAAGCTGCTAAGCGATGCCGGAGTGCCCGCTCAGGCTGCAATTGCCCCGGTGCTGCCATGCAGCGATGCATTTCCGGATTTCTAACTGGGGGATGGTTTATGAGCGATGCCTGGCTGCATTCGCCAAGGATCAGTTTTTTTAAGTCAAAAGGGCTTTGCACCGTGAAATATTGTGTTAAAATGATATATATAATTCTAAAATAAGATTTCTATAATTTAGTAAATATGTAAACATAATACAAAAGTCCTATTGATTTCCTAGTCATCCTCGACTAATCTGTGAAAGGGAGACAATGTTCACAAAACTGTTGAAAAATGCAGACGTGTGCATTGCCTTACCACACCTTAATCGGGAGGATGATTTGTATGAAGAAGAAAATTAGTTTTTTTCTCGTCTTATCGTTAGTGATGACGTTATTTGGAGCGCTCCATGTATCCGCAGCGTCCATCACGGTAGACGCTACAATCATTGTCAAAGCTGGAACAACATTTGACGGAAAAGGCCAGACCTATGTCGCCAACCCGAACACGTTAGGTGATGGCAGCCAGGCCGAGAATCAAAAGCCGATCTTCCGTTTGGAAGCGGGCGCAACGCTCAAGAATGTCATCATCGGCGCGCCTGGTGCGGATGGTGTCCACTGTTATGGCAACTGTAACATCACGAACGTCACATGGGCAGATGTAGGCGAGGATGCATTGACTCTCAAATCATCCGGAACCGTTAACATCACCGGTGGAGGCGCTTACAAGGCCTACGACAAGGTATTTCAGATGAATGCTGCAGGAACGATCAATATTAAGAACTTTGTAGCGAACGATATCGGCAAGCTGGTACGGCAAAACGGCGGCACTTCATTCAAAGTGGTAATGAATGTTGATAATTGCGACATTTCTAAAGTCAAGGATTCGATTCTGCGTACAGACAGCAGTACATCGACCGGAAAAATAACGAATACAAGATACTCCAATGTTCCGACTCTATTTAAAGGATTTGCATCCGGCAAAACAAGCCAGTCCGGAAATACGCAGTATTAAAAGATTACGAAAATTAACGGCCTGCAGTTGACATGCATTTTGTTGTCAATTGCAGGCTGTTTGTATATTTTAAATATTAGAGTTGACCTTCACGTTACGGCAAGGTGTACAGTGTAAATGTCAGGAGGTGATTCCATGGAATATACCATACAGAAGCTGGCCCGACTAGCTGGAGTCAGCACGAGAACGCTTCGCTATTATGATGAGATCGAGATTCTTAAGCCGGCAAGAATCAACTCGTCAGGATACCGAATTTACGGCCAAGCAGAGGTGGATCGATTGCAGCAAATATTATTCTATCGGGAGCTGGGTCTTCCGCTGGAACAAATTAAAGCGATCGTAACCTCGCCTGCCTTTAACAGCGTTCTGGCGCTTCAAGAACACCGTGAGCAGCTCCTTGACAGAAGACGGCAATTGGATATTCTCATCTCCAATGTGGATAAGACGATTGCTACGCATGAAGGGAGAATCAGTATGACTGATCAAGAAAAGTTCGAAGGCTTTAAGCAAAAGTTGATTGACGATAACGAGCAAAAATACGGCAAGGAAATCCGTGATAAATATGGGGATGCCAAGGTCGAGCAATTCAATGAGAAGCTGCGCGGCATGAGCCAGGAACAGTATGAAGAAGCTTCGCGGCTAGCGGAAGAGGTGCACCGAGCGTTGGCCGAAGCTTATAAGACGGGCGATCCCGCAAGTGAGATGGCTCAGCAAGCCGCAGAACTGCACAAGCAGTGGCTCTGCTATTATTGGAGCGAGTACAGTAAAGAAGCCCATGCCGGATTGGCGCAAATGTATGTGGACGATGAGAGGTTCACCGCATACTATGACGGAGATCAGCCAGGTACTGCGCGGTTCCTGAGGGATGCGATTCTCATTTATACGGGGATGGGCCAATGAGGCTGAGAATCTTACTTTTTGAACATGAACTATAAGTAAAATAAAGCATCTTCATATCTTCATTATGATTCATCCAAACATGGGAAGGGTAATCATGAACAAGTGGGAAGTGGTCATAATCAATGAACAGACGGAACGACAGAATACTGTGTATTCCGAAAGGTAGTTGATTCACCATGTACTCTCTCAGAAGGAAGAGAAGATCGATCCTTCGTCGATTATTCTCTGGTAAGGCACCCTAGCCATTGGATGGCTGCATTAAATTGCATAGTTAAATGAAGCAACCGCTTCCCACGTTTAAAGACTCTGCGCCCCTGGCGTGGAGTCTTTTTTGCGTTGATGGAAGAACCCATAGTATTTATTAGTTTTACTAATCAAAGATATAAGATCATTCTAATTGACCGCCTGAGCGTGCTATGATAAATTTTATTAAATGACAAATTAGATAGTAATACTAGGAATTAATTTAAATTCCAGGTATGCTGCGTGAGGTGGATATTGTTGGAACTACAAGTCAGTAACAGTCCTTTTAGTCAAGAGCAGGCAGAGCTGCTCAATCGTCTTCTTCCTACGCTCTCGGAAAACCAGCGGATCTGGCTCAGCGGATACTTGACCGCACTGCAGGGGGCTGGTGCGGTAACGGCAGCAACTACGCTCGTTCAGGCGGTAGCTGCTGCGGAACCAGCCATTTCCAAAGAAGTAACTGTACTCTACGGTTCGCAGACAGGAAACAGCCACAGCCTGGCTACGAAGCTGTCCAAGAAGCTGGAGGAACAGAGCTTCCAGGTTGCATTGACGTCGATGAGTGATTTTAAGCCCAATGGACTAAAGAAAATTGAGAACTTATTTATTGTTGTCAGCACGCATGGCGAAGGAGAACCGCCAGACAGTGCTATTCCATTTTACGAGTACCTTCATAGCAAGCGGGCGCCGAAGCTGGAGGGACTGCGTTATTCCGTGCTTGCGCTCGGCGATACATCCTATGAATTTTTCTGTCAGACGGGTAAGGATTTTGACAAACGCTTGGAGGAGCTCGGCGGCGAACGGATAATTCCGCGGGTAGACTGCGATGTCGATTTTGATGAACTCGCTGCGGAATGGATGGGACTTGTTTTGGGTGAGCTCGGCAAGCTGTCCGCATCAGGGGTTGCAGCGAGCAGTGTAACCACTGCAGCGGCAAGCAGCGGCACTGAGTCCGAATACTCGAGAACCAATCCCTTTAGCGCGGAAGTATTGGAGAACCTAAACCTGAACGGACGCGGATCGGATCGGGAGACGCGCCACATCGAGCTCTCATTGGAAGGCTCCAACCTTCAGTATGAGCCGGGGGATAGTTTGGGCATTTATCCTGAAAATCACCCGCTGCTCGTCGATGATTTGATCGCGGCTATGGGCTGGAACAGCGAGGAAACAGTAACTGTGAATAAGAACGGCGAACAGCGGACGCTGCGTGATGCATTACTGCGGTATTTTGAAATCACGGTGCTGACTAAGCCGCTGCTGGAGCAGGCTGCTCAGCTAAGTTCGAGCGAGGAGCTGAAGCATCTGCTTGAAGCTGGACGCGAGCAGGAGCTGCGCACCTATTTGGCGGAACGCGATTTGCTTGATTTGGTGACGGATTACTCTTTTGCGGGGGTAACTGCTAGCCAGTTTATTTCGATTCTACGAAAAATCCCTGCTCGGCTATATTCCATCGCCAGCAGCTCCAAAGCGTTTCCAGATGAAGTACATCTTACGGTTCGCTCGGTTCGTTATGAAGCTCACGGTCGCAACCGCTATGGCGTTTGCTCCGTCCAGCTAGCGGAGCGGGTAGAGCCCGGAGATACATTGCCCGTATATATTCAGCATAACCCAAGCTTTAAGCTGCCAGAGAATCCAGATACCCCGATTATTATGATCGGGCCAGGGACGGGAGTTGCGCCTTTCAGAGCTTTTCTGGGTGAACGGGAAGAGACGGGGGCGGAAGGGAAAACCTGGCTCTTCTATGGAGACCAGCATTTCTCCACGGACTTCCTGTATCAGGTGGAATGGCAGCGCTGGCTGAAAGACGGAGTGCTGACGCGTATGGATGTAGCGTTCTCTCGCGACACCGACAAGAAGGTCTATGTCCAACACCGGATGCTTGAGAAGAGCCGGGAGGTTTATGAGTGGCTGCAAGAAGGAGCCGCGATATACGTGTGCGGGGATGAGAAGAAGATGGCCCATGACGTGCATGCTGCATTGGCCGCGATTCTTGAACAGGAGGGCGGTCTTAGCCCGGAGCAGGCTGCGGAATATTTGACTCGCATGCAGCAGGAGAAACGTTATCAACGGGATGTGTATTAAGCGGGGAGTCCCGAGGATTACGAGAGGAGATTGCCAATATGTCAGATAACAACTTAATGTCGCCCAATAGTGCGCCGCACAGCGATGTTGAAGATATTAAAATTAGAAGTAATTATTTGCGTGGAAGTTTAGTAGAGACGCTCGAGGATCCAATCACAGGCTCTATCCCGGAAGATGACAACCGATTGATGAAATTCCATGGCAGCTACATGCAGGATGACCGTGATTTGCGGAACGAACGTCACAAACAGAAGTTGGAGCCAGCCTATCAATTTATGCTTCGGGTACGTGCAGCTGGCGGTGTCGTTACACCGGAGCAATGGCTGATGATGGACAGCGTGTCACAGAAATATGCGAATGGAACCATTCGCCTAACGACTCGTCAGTCCTTCCAGCTCCATGGCGTCATTAAATGGAATTTGAAGAACACCATTCAGGAAGTGAACGAGGCACTGCTCAGTACGTTAGCCGCATGCGGCGACGTTAACCGTAACGTGATGTGCAATCCTAACCCCTACCAATCGGAAATACATTCCGAGGTATACAATTGGGCGGGTAAAGTAAGCGACCATCTCGATCCGAGAACAAATGCTTATCATGAAATTTGGCTTGACGGTGAAAAGGTGATCGACAGCAATGACAGCCAAGTGGAGCAAGAGCCTATTTATGGACGTGTCTATTTACCGCGCAAATTTAAAATTGGCTTCGCTGTACCGCCATCGAATGATGTTGATGTTTTCTCGCAGGACTTGGGGTTCATTGCGATTATCGAGGACGGGAAATTGAAAGGCTTTAACGTAACGGTAGGCGGCGGAATGGGGATGACGCACGGAGATACGAAAACCTATCCTCAGGTGTCTAAAGTGATTGGCTTCTGCTTGCCTGAGCAAATGATTGATGTAGCGGAGAAAACCGTAACGATTCAGCGCGATTATGGCGACCGTTCCGTTCGGAAGCATGCCCGCTTCAAATACACCATTGATGACCGGGGAGTCGATTGGTTCGTTCAGGAGCTGACTGATCGTCTGGGCTGGAGCTTGCAGGAGGCCAGACCGTTTCATTTCGAGCATAACGGCGATCGATATGGCTGGGTAAAGGGGAGCAACAACAAATGGCATTTTACGCTCTTTATCCAGAACGGCCGCGTGAAGGATGAGGAAGACTATAAGCTGATGACAGGCTTGCGGGAAATCGCCAAAGTGCATACGGGAGATTTCCGTCTTACGCCGAACCAGAACCTCATCATCGCTAATGTAAGCAGCCAAAAGAAAAAGAAAATTGAAGGCCTTATTAAAGAATACGGCCTGACGGACGGCTTGCATTATTCCGCGTTGCGGAGAAACTCTATGGCTTGTGTAGCTTTCCCGACCTGCGGTCTCGCTATGGCTGAATCCGAGCGCTATCTACCATCCTTGCTGGACAAAATCGAGCCGATGCTGGTTGAGGCCGGTTTGCAGGACGATGACATCGTCATTCGCATGACGGGCTGCCCGAATGGCTGCGCCAGACCGATGCTGGCGGAGATTGCTTTCATTGGCAAAGCGCCCGGCAAATACAATATGTATCTCGGCGGTGGCTTCTCCGGGAACAGACTGAATAAGCTGTTCAAAGAAAACATCGGAGAAACTGAAATATTGGAATCCTTGCAGCCGATCATAACTCAGTATGCCAAGGATCGTCAGGAAGGCGAGCATTTCGGCGATTATGTCATTCGCGCTGGATATGTCCAGGAAGTAACCGACGGACAAAACTTCCATTCCTAAGCTATTGACTCGGATGGACAGGAAAGTAACAAAATAAAAGACAAGTAAGTAATGAAGTATCCCATGGATTAATATAGTGAATGATTAATTATGTTAAACAAAGTGTTTCCCTTATTCGGGAAATGCTTTGTTTTTTGTCTTAAAAAGTTAATTATTGACATGAAAAAAATATTATGTCATTATTGTGTCAATCTTAAATCTATGAAACTACAATTTAATATTTAGGGGGGCGTCTATGAAGATCAAAGATATGATGTATGTGGCCTTATTCGCCGCAGTCATGGCTGTTTTAGGTTTGCTGCCTCCTATTCCACTCCCGTTCATCCCGGTGCCGATTACGGTGCAGACGTTGGGAGTCATGTTGGCCGGCAGTATATTAGGCGCTAGATTGGGTGGATTAAGTCTGCTCATCTTCGGTATTATCGTCACCGCAGGAGCGCCTTTATTGTCTGGTGGAAGAGGGGGCTTAGCCGTCTTGGTCAGTCCTACAGGGGGATACTTCTTAAGCTGGCCGATCGCAGCATTCGTGATCGGATATTTAGTACAGCGGGTATCGACGCGCATAAATCTTTGGAAGTTGATTTTGATTAATGCGGTAGGGGGAGTTTTGATCATTTACGCCATTGGAATCCCCTATATGTCTATCATTACGGATGTACCGATTGGTAAGGCCGCGCTTGGTAATGTTTCCTTTCTTCCAGGCGATTTGCTTAAAGTCGTAGTAGCTTCGCTCATTGCGATTCGAATACTGAAGGTAAATCCTCATATGCTTCATCGTACAAGCAGCCGCTCACACAAAGCATAACTCCATCTATTTGCGAATGAAACGTAAGGTTTGCCTATATCGGCAAACCTTTTTTCGACTAAAACGTACAAATCTTTTGCTCGTTATACAACATTGGAGGTCATGCCCATGATTCACTTTTCGGATGTTTCGTTCCATTATCCACTTCGCGACGCTATTATCCGAAATCTATCCTTTCAAATACATCCCGGGGAATACTTAGCGATTGTAGGAACCAACGGTATTGGGAAATCAACGGTAGCCAAGCTTATGAACGGTTTGCTGCAGCCGACGGAAGGCGAAGTTCGGTATAAGGATTATTGTACAAGCAATGAACAGCAGCTAGGAATGATTCGTGAAAAAATCGGTATGGTTTTCCAAAATCCCGAGAATCAAATCGTCGCTTCTACCGTCTTTGAAGACATGGCCTTCGGCTTGCAAAACATCTGTTTGCCCCCGGACGAAATTTCGGCGAGAGTGATGCAAACCTTAGAGCGCGTAAACATGCTCGATTATATCGATGCAGATGTCAATTCCTTATCCGGCGGCCAGAAACAAAGAATAGCGATTGCCAGCATTTTGGCCGTAGAGCCTGAAGTGATTATTTTTGACGAGTCTACATCCATGCTTGATCCCGAAGGCAAGGAGCAGGTACTAGGTCTGATCAGAGAGCTGAATCAGAAGGGGATTACCATTATTTCGATCACGCATGATATGGAGGAATTGGCGGAAGCATCGAGAATCATCGTGCTGGATCAAGGCCGCATAGGCTACGATGGAACTCCGGCCAAACTGTTCGAAGAAGAGTATAAGGCGATTCCAGGATTAGCGGCTCCCTTTATCGTGCATACGAGGGATGCCTTGAGAAGCAGAGGGATTCCACTGCCGAGCACAATATTTTGCATGGAAGATTTGGTGGAGCATTTATGGAAATTACATTAAGAGACGTATTTTTCTCCTATAACGCAGGGACGCCGCTGCAAAACGAGGTGCTTCAGGGACTTAACCTGACGCTGGAGAGCCATAAAATCATCGCTGTCGTAGGAAGGACGGGGTCGGGCAAGTCTACTTTCGTGCAGCATCTCAATGGGCTTTTGCACCCTACGCGGGGAAGCATCGACGTTGGGGAAGTAAGAATCACACATGACAGCAAAATAAAGCCCGTCCTCTTTGACAAGGTAGGCATTGTATTTCAAATGCCGGAGCACCAATTGTTCGAGGATACCGTTCTTAAGGATATCTCGTTTGGACCCAAAAACCTGGGCTGGTCGCCGGAGCTCATTCGAAGCAAAGCATTAGAGGCGATAAAGCTGGCAGGTCTTGATGAATCCTATTGCGACAGGTCTCCGTTTGAGCTTAGCGGCGGTGAGAAGAGAAGGGCAGCGATTGCGGGAGTATTGGTGATGGAGCCGTCCGTACTCATTCTGGACGAGCCTACGGTCGGGCTTGATGCGGAAGGCAAGCATGCTCTAATGAAGTTATTTCTCGATTGGCATAGGGTTAAGCAGCGTACCCTCATTGTCGTAACCCATGACATGGATCTATTGGCCGAATATGCCGAAGAGGTCATCGTCTTCGAAAGCGGTAAAGTGAAATTGCAAACGGATCCATTGACCCTATTCACCAAGCATCGCCTTGAAATTGAAGCCTTAGGGTTAAAAATCCCGCTGGCGCTTGAGCTTCTAGAAAAATTAAATGCCAGGCTGGGTACACCCATCCCGGTCAGGTCGGTTAAAAAAGAAGCACTTCAAACGCTGCTAGCCGAATATTTCCTTATGTCCAGCGGAAAGCGAGGGGGCTGAGTCGTGGCTTTATCCCATCAAATGATTTTTGGCCAGTATATCGATAAGAAATCGATCATTCATGAGCTCGATCCGCGAACCAAGCTGCTTATCGTGATGTCTTTTATGATTTCAGCGTTATTGCTTCATGGCTTCATCTCCTACGCTATGCTGACGCTCCTAGTTGCCGTCTCCGTTGTCATTTCCAGGATTCCTGGATCTTACATTGTAAAAGGATTAAAGCCGGTCTGGCTGATCGTTCTTGCGACTTTCATCTTTCATATCTTCTTGACGCAGGGAGGAGAAGCTTTAATTAGAATCGGATCCGTCTCTATTTATGAAATGGGAATCGTCAAAGCGATAACGATTACTGTACGCATCATCCTGATGGTAGTCACGGCAACCCTGCTGACCTTAACGACCAAGCTGACCGATCTGACCAATGCCATTGAAACCCTGCTGTCGCCGCTCAAAAAAATAGGCATTCCTACACAGGAAATTGCCATGATGATTACCTTCACAATCCGTTTTATTCCCATTCTCATGCAGGAAACGGAAAAGATTATGAAAGCCCAAAGGGCCAGGGGCGTCAATTTCTCTTCCGGCAATATTTTCAAAAGAATGTTGAACTTTGTTCCTGTCATTGTGCCGATCCTGATGCTGGCGTTTCAAAAAGCGGAAAGCGCCTCGCTGGCCATCGAAGCCCGGGGATATAGGCCGGGAATGAAGAGAACGCAGATTAGAACACTGGTTCTGCAGCCTATGGATTACAAAGCCATGCTAGTGGCCGGATCATTTGTGATCATGTTGATCGCATTCAGAATGTGAGGAATGAAGATGCGAATTTATCCATGCAGTATAGAAGAATATCGGGAGCTCATATCCGTCAGCCTTGGCAGCAGCCCTGCAACGGTATGGTTCAAAAACACGCCATATTTAAACGTGTACACCGGACAAGTGGAGAGAGGGAACATTTACACTTCCGGGAGCCGTATCGCCTATGTGGGGGACAAGGAATTTGCCGTATCGCCGAATACGCAAATTATAGAGCTGGGGCCGGAACAGATTCTCGTTCCAGGCTATATAGAACCCCATGCCCATCCCTGTCAGATGTACAACCCGGTTGCCTGGGGCGAAAGCCAGCTTCGCAATGGCACCGTGTTATCCATTAACGACAACTTATCCTTGTTAATGCTGCTTGGCGGGCGCTCTGCCCTCCAATTTATCGAGGAATTAGACGGCATTAGCAGCCATATGTTTTTGTGGTGGTGCAATTTTGACCAGCTGCAGTCGTGCGACCGCAATTCGCTTGAGGAATGGCTTACCCATCCTTTAGCAATACAAGGCGGCGAGTTTACGGAGTGGTTCAGGCTGCTTCAGGGCGATGAAGAGCTGCTGGAACGGCTGTATATGTTGAAAGGCAAGCATCATATTCGGGTGGAAGGGCATTTGCCCGGCGTCTCCTATGAGAAAATCAGCGCGATTGCTGCGGCGGGAATCGGAGCGGATCACGAGTCTTTAAGCGCTGAGGACGTGCTCAAAAGATTAAGGCTCGGTCTCTATGCTGCCCTGAGATATTCCTCCATACGTCCTGACCTGCCAGACATCTTGGCAGGATTGGTCGGCGACCCGTGCTTTAATTTAAATCGCGTCATGCTGACGAGCGACGGGCCTTCACCGCAATTCACCGAAGCGCACAGCGTAGCCGGCATGATCAAGCTGTGCATGGATGCAGGCGTTCCCGCGGCGGATGCATATAGACTAGCCACTTTAAACCCGGCGACGTATTACGGCCTGGATGAGGATCTGGGCGGTATCGCCCCGGGCAGGCTCGCCAGCTTCAATGTCCTTTCCACGCTGGACGATCCAGCTCCGATGCATGTGATGCAGCAGGGGAGATGGCGGATACGGGATCGAAGGAGCGTAAGGCCAGCCGATGAAGCGGCCGTCGCAGCGTGGTTAAGGGCGTACTTCCCCTCGCGGAGAACCCCGGTGGAGCTTAGTCCCGAACAGCTTCGAACCCAGGGACATATTGGCATTGAGCTCATTAATGATGTCATAACCAAGCCCTATGAATTTACCCCGGCTTCCGAGCTGGGGGCTGAGGAGAGCTTCATCTCCCTGCTGGATTCCAAAGGTAAATGGGCGCTCCATACCCGTATTAAAGGCTTTGCTGCCGGGGTCATTGCGCTCGCCAGCACCTACAGCGCCTCGAACGATACCCTGCTCATCGGCAGGAACGAAAATGTGATGTGCGAGATCATGCAGGAGCTTAATGCTAGAGGTGACGGCATTTTAGCTTATTTCAAAAACGGTGAACGGCTTTATATTCCGCTCCCGTTAGGCGGCACGATGAGTGCCGAGAAGATGGAAGGCATTAGCGAATCCCTGGAACAATTTACACGCCTGATGCATGAGCACGGCTATCGTTTTCGCGATCCCGCGTATACGCTGCTATTTTTAACCGCCTCTCATTTACCCAACATACGCATGTCCGAAAAGGGACTTTATCTCGTAAAGAACAGTGAAGTCATAACCAGCCCCGTGCCACTAAAGTTCGATTAGTTCTCTTCGCAAATATTCCGTACGGAAGGTGAATTTTATGCTCATTTCGGATGCTATTCAAACGCAAGCCACCCGAAATCCGGACAAAATCGCGCTTATCGTGGATACAAACCGGATGACGTACAGAGAGCTATATCACGGAATCAACGCCGCGGCTCATGATCTTCTTGGCTATGAGCAAGCTTTCAAGCCCGAGGGAGATACGGTTGTCGGATTTCTGCTGAATA
The DNA here is from genome assembly GCF_042714055.1 of Paenibacillus lentus. Classification (GTDB taxonomy): domain Bacteria; phylum Bacillota; class Bacilli; order Paenibacillales; family Paenibacillaceae; genus Fontibacillus; species Fontibacillus lentus_A. The sequence goes on along the minus strand of NZ_JBHGVC010000001.1, from coordinate 489,274 downwards.
ACAGCGCTGAATTCGTGCAATATTTTTTGGCTGCGACCAAGCTCGGCCTGTGCTCGGCATTATTCGATCCCAAATGGGCCGACGCGAACATAGAAGCGATCCTGGAAGAATGCCAGCCTGCCATACTGATCGTGGATATCGAGCTGCTGCCCCGCTTAACGAACATACCTGCCGCTACCAAGGTGATTGTTATCGATGCCGATTCGAAGGAGCAAGCATCCGCAGCCAGCAGCCGCTATGCTTGTGCGATCGAAAGGGAGCCTCACCGGTATTCCACGAGCGAAAGCCTGTTCTATATGGGGTTCACCTCGGGAACAACGGGGATTCCGAAGGGATTTGTTCGCGCCCAGCGATCATGGATGGAGAGCTTTGCCAGAGCTAAAGAAGCTTTTGATCTCGATGAAGCGGATCATGTCCTGGGCACCGGGCCGCTGGTGCATTCCTTAACGATTTATGCGGCGATTCAGACCTTATACCTGGGCGGAACCTTTTACCTGTCTCGAAAATTCAATGCGGAGCTGGCCTTAGCTATGTTGGAATCTTATCCGATTACCCACATTTATTTGGTACCTACGATATTCGAAGCGATTTACCAATCGTCTGTGTCCCGTTCCCGCAGCTTTTCTGCCCCAACCGTAAAATCGTTGATTACGACCGGCGATAAATGGACGCCGGAATCGAAGCGAAAGGTAAAGCAGGTATTTACCCAGGCCGGCATATATGAATTCTATGGCGCATCTGAGCTAAGCTTCGTGTCGGTGCTCGATCCGGCAGGCAATGAGCAGAAGCCGGGCTCCATCGGCAAGCCGTTTAACGGTGTGGAGGTATCCATCCGCAAGCCTGACGGCAGAGAAGCAAGCGAAGACGAGGTCGGACAGGTGTATATCAAGAGCAATATGATTTTCTCCGGTTATTTCAATAATGAGGAGGAGACGAAGCAGGTCATCCAGGGAGAATGGGCAACGGTGGGCGATCTTGCGATGCGAGATTCCGAAGGCTTCCTCTATATGGTGGGCAGGAACAAGAACATGATGATTAGCGGGGGCCTGAATATTTATCCCGAGGAGATCGAGAAGGTGCTGCTTGCGTTGGAGGAGATCGAGGAGACGGTGGTGGTTGGCGTACCCGATTCTTATTGGGGTCAAAAAGTAGTGGCTCTCATTAAGCTCCGGGAAGGTGCTGAGCTCAATGACCAAGATATATTCGCGGTTTGCCGCAAGCACTTGGCCAGCTATAAGTGTCCGAAGGAAATCATGCGGGTGAATTCCTTTCCCTATACGACAAGCGGCAAAATATCACGAACGAAAATAAACGATTGGTTGACCGGAAGGGTGGTGTAAGCATGTCAATCCCCGTAATCGTCGCTGCCAAACGAACCGCCATCGGCAGATACGGCGGTATGTTCAGAGAAATTCCGCCTGAAGCGCTTGCTGCGGAAGTTATCAAAGCCCTTGTACACGAAGTTCCTGTGAAGCCAGGTGATATCGATGATGTTATTCTGGGCAATGCCGTTGGCCCCGGCGGAAATATCGCCAGGCTGTCCGCTTTGACCGCATGTCTCCCGGTAGAGGTTCCGGGATTAACGGTGGATCGGCAATGCGGCTCAGGTCTTGAAGCGATCAATATTGCTGCACGGCTGATTCAAGCCGGAGCAGGCGAGATATATTTAGCAGGCGGCGTGGAGAGCACGAGCCGGGCGCCCTGGAAAATCGAAAAACCTCTTTCCTTATATGGCAAAGGATTTCCGGCGATTATGAGCCGGGCAAGGTTCTCGCCGGATTTTATCGGCGATCCGCATATGGGCCAAGCCGCCAACAATGTCGCGGACAAGTACGGGATCACCAGGGAAGCCCAGGACTTATTTGCACTCCACAGCCAGAGAAAAGCCGTCGAGTCGATTCACAGCGGACGCTTTCAAAGCGAGATCGTGCCGTTCGCCGTTATCTCAGGCAAGGAATCAAGGATGATTGATACGGATGAATGTCCCCGTCCCGATACGACGCAGGAGAAGCTGGCCGCATTGCCGCCTGTATTTGATGCCGAGGGCACAGTAACCGCCGGAAACGCTTGTCCTATCAATGATGGAGCAGCTATCGTTCTTATGATGTCTTTAGAGAAAGCGATGTCGCTGGGCATGAAGCCCGTTATGAAATATATCGATTCGACCGCAGCGGGGGTAGATCCGAATTATTTAGGCATTGGGCCGGTGCCGGCGGTGAACAAGCTGTTGGCCCGCCAACGCTTGTCGATACGTGACATCGATTTGGTCGAGTTTAATGAAGCCTTTGCCTCTCAAGTGCTTGCTTCTCTTCAGGAGCTGAACATCAAGGCGGATATCGTCAATGTTGGCGGAGGAGCTATTGCGCTTGGCCATCCCTACGGAGCCTCCGGAGCGATTCTTGTCACGCGCCTGTGCAATGAAATGCAGCGGATGAACGCAGCAAGGGGCATCACTACGCTCGGCATAGGCGGCGGAATGGGAATTGCGACATTGTGGGAGAAGTGCGAATAAGGGACACGAGGAGGCTATGGAATGCTGCTGAATCATCAAACCGCTGTCATTACAGGCTCTAGCCGCGGCATCGGCCGGGCCATTGCGATACGAATGGCGCAGGAAGGCGCCCAGGTGATCGTCAATGGCACTGACGCAAGCCGCGTTAATCAGGTGGTGGAAGAAATTCGGAATAACGGCGGCACCGCCATCGGCATTGCCGAATCGATTGCGACTATGAACGGGGGAGCAAGGATTATTTCGGCGGCGATCAAGGAGTTTGGCAAGATCGATATTCTCGTGAATAACGCCGGGGTCATTCGCGACAAAATGGCGCACAAGCTCAGTGAAGAGGATTGGGATGCGGTCATAAGCACGCATTTGAAAGGAACCTTCTCCTGCACGCGAGCAGCGCTCCCCGTTATGAGGGAAAGAGGACAGGGCTGCATTATCAATATGACATCCACTGCCGGGCTGCAAGGAACGATGGGACAGCTTAACTACAGCGCGGCCAAAGCAGGGATTCTCGGCATGACCTGGACACTGGCGCTGGAGCTGGAGAGTTATGGGATCAGCGTTAACGCCATAGCTCCAGCGGCTTTGACGGATATGACATTGCCGTATATCGAGAAAGCGAGGATGAATGCCGAGTCTACAGGACAAGGCATCCCCGATTATTGGAAGGTCGGAACACCCGAGGAGGCGGCCGAGCTTGCCGTTGCTCTATGCTTGCCGCAAAGCCGGAGCATTAGCGGGGCTGTTTTCTCGGTGAACGGCGGTGATATCGGGGTATGGGAACGTCCTAAGCATTATCCACTAGCCTCGCGAGCAGCCGACAAGTGGGGCGCAAATGAAATTTCCGCCGAGATTGTGGCAAAATATGCGACTTGAGCCAGCATGGACTATTTGCAGTGCAGCTTATTCTAGCTTCTAGCCAACATAAGAAGTACACGGAGGAGTGCCATTTTGAAGAAGAAACGAATATTTATCGGCATGATGGCTGGGATGGGCAGGGTTAACCGCTGTTTACCCATTGCGCTAAAGCTAAGGGAAATGGGGCATGAGGTGGCTTATACGGTCTGGGGCAACGCGGGAGCAGCGATGGAGAAGATCGGTTTTGAAGCTATACCGATCCCGCCGATTCCGGAGCCCAGAGGACAGTCGTTCGATCCTAATTTCACGAATTTTCATCATTTTTTATCGATGATGGGCTACTCCGACCGGGAATATATGAGGAACGAGCTGGAGTCCAGGCTGGGCGTTACGTCCGGCTTCAAGCCGGATCTCGTTCTCACCGATTCCAGTCTATCCGCCGCTTTTATTGCTCGAAAGCTGGGGATTCCGCTTGTCTCCATCCATCAATCCTGCTCCCTCCCGGGCGGATTGCCATTTACATTGGATATAGCGAATGCCGAGGAGAAGCAGTACGAGCACGAGCATGAGGTCACCGGTGCGCTTAATGAAGTGCTCGCTTTGCATCGATTGGATCACGCCAGCAGCGCTCTGTCGTTTCTGGCAGGCGATTTAGCGCTCGTGCCGAGCATCCCGGAGTTTGATCCTGTGGATCCGAAGGCATTGTCGATACCGTTAGAATATGTCGGGCCGATCGTATGGAGGGATGACAGTTTGGCAGGCATGCCTCCGTCTTGGATTACGCCGCAGCAAACCGATACAAGGAACAGGCGTGTTTTCGTGTATACGAGCAGACTGATCGAGTGGGGCGTCGAAAGCGGCGGGCATATTTTCAAAGAAGTGATCCATGCGCTGGGCAATACATCGACTGAAGTCCTCATCGCCACCGGCTTTAATCCGCTAGAAGGAGAGGAGAGCGAAATCCCTCCTAATGTGGCATTCACGACGTATGTTTCCGGGGTTATGGCAGCTGAGCAGAGCGATATCATGATTCACCATGGCGGTCATGGGAGCTGTATGACGACGTTGTTAACAGGGACGCCTTCTTTAGTTATCCCTACCTGGGCGGAAAGGGAATTCAACGCCAGGCAATTGGTGGCTGTAGGAGGCGGGCGCATGATTTGTCCGAGTGATATGAGTGGACAGCAGCTGGCCGAAATCGTCGCCTCGATGCTGAATGATGGTGCTTTGGAGGATGCGCGTCAGCTGCAGCAGAGCATTGCTGCAAAAAATTATGGGGGAGCCGAGCGCGCCGTCGCCTTGATTAGCCGTTTATTGTAAGAAGCTTGCGCTGCCGGAATTTTAACTTGAGCTCATTCAGAAGCCTGATGCAACATGCTGCTTTATACCTTAAAAAAAGGAGGAGTCGTCGCCCATTGAATAGTGTTCTGAACATGATGAGGAACCCGGCGGTCTTGCTGTTGTCGATTTGTATCTTTTTCATTGGTTTGGGATACTCCTTGACCTTGCCCTTCATGCCGCTGTTCGGGGTGGAGCGGGTGGGCATGACCCCTTTATCCCTAGGAACCTTTCTTGCCGTCGGGTCGTTATGCGGCATTATTTGCAGCACCTTGATCGGGAGATTATCGGATAGGAAGCCGATCCGAAAATGGATCGTAATCGCTTCGGCCGTCTCGGCTTCATTAGGGTATGTATTTTATGCGTTCAATGAGAATTATGTCGTCCTGCTCATCGTCGTCTCGACGCTGATTGCGATTTCGTACGCGGCCTTTCCGCAGCTGTTCGCGCTGGCTAGGGAAATTACTGAGAAGGAAGCGAGCGTCGATATTCCGGTCGTCATGTCCGTGCTGAGAGCTTTAGTGTCGCTTGCCTGGATCGTTGGCCCGGTCATTGCGTCCTTCGTTATTCAAAGATTTGATTATCAAGGCCTATTTCTTACCGTCTCGGTCATGTATTTGCTTGTTGGACTGTTCGTGCTGTTCTTGCCTGCTCAACATCAGGTAACGAAGCAGCCTGACGATGCTTTGACGCAAACCCCGGCTCCCGCAGCCAAAATTAACTTCAAAAGCGCCTTGCTGTCGCCCCATGTTGTTTTTGCTTTGCTGGCCTTTATGGCATTTGAAATTGCGAATTCGATGGGGGGAATTGCCACGCCCTTGTATGTGACCCAGGATCTCAGCGGCGGAAAGCTTGATGTAGGGATTATTGCAGGCGTCAATGCAGCCCTTCAGGTGCCGATCATGGTCACGCTTGGACTACTAGCTAAACGGTTTGGCAGCTCGGTATTGATGAACTTTGCCGGGCTGTTCGGAGCAGCCTATTATTTGTTCCTCATGCTGACGAAATCGACGATTCACATTATGGCGATCCAAATTTTCAGCGCCATATTTATCGCTATCGTGCTGGGGATCGGCATGACGTTCTTCCAGGATCTTCTCCCTAAAATGATCGGTACGGCAACGACGCTTTACAATAACGCCAACATTCTGGGGTCGATGGGAGGCGGGCTGCTGGCAGGGGTCATCGGCGAATATTACGAGATCAAAACGGTGATTCTTGCCTCGGCTCTTTTGTGCTTCGTTGGATTTGTCCTCTTAAAAATATCAACGGCAAGGAATGCCTCCAGGCTCCGGATCGGGAAAGGAGGATCCTATGAAGGCTAGCATCGTCATTCTGGCCTATAACCAGCAGGAGATTGTAAAAGTCTGTTTAAGCTCTTTATCCCGGCAAAGCCTGATGGAGGGCGACAGCTTTGAGGTGGTTCTCGTCGACAACGGGTCAACGGACGGCACGGGAGAAATGGTTGGGCAGTTAGCCGTAGATTATCCGCTGATTTATCGCTATATCCCGAGAACCGAGCAATCAAGCAGGGCTGCCTCCCGGAATCAGGGCATCGTTGGCGCCAGCGGCGATGTTGTAATTTTTCTGGATGGCGACCAAATTGCCGCACCCGGATTCATTGCCGAGCATCTGCGCGTGCATAGGTTTGCGGACGATAAGCTCGTGATCGGCTTTAGGCGATATCTTGAGCAAGGAACGATTTGCAAAGATAGGATGGTAACCCGGTTGTTTGGCGAGGCGGAATTGCTGCCTTTCGAGGAGGATGAACGTCTGTGGTTAATGGAACGCTTTTCCGAGAACGCAGGGGCGTTTCGAACAGCCTGGCATCTGTTTTTTAGCTGCAATATTTCGGTCAGACGGGATCGGCTCATGGAGGTCGGGATGTTCAATGACGAATTCCAAGGCTGGGGACTGGAGGACAGCGAGCTTGGCTACAGGCTGGAACAGGCGGGAGGATCGTTTGTTTTCAATAAAAAAGCCCTAGCTTACCATGTGCACCATCCTTCCGAATTTAATGAGGATCGGTATGCCGGCTGGCAGGCGAATCTGCAGCATTTTATATCACGTCACCCCTCCTTTGAGGTAGAAGCGCAAAAAATTTTAGCCGAGTTCTTCAATCCGGAAATCAGAATATCATGGTGGGATTGCTACGTGCGATTCGAGAATGCCGTTCGCGCCTACCAGGGGTATGAGGGCAGCCGTTATCCCGTCAGCATGATGGTGGTTTATGAGCATAGCGGCGAAGTTGCGAAGGCTATTGCAGCGGAGGCGGCATGCAGAGAGGTCGTAGTTATCGATAAAACCGCGCAATCCAATCTTGATCTGATATGTCAATCGCTCAGGGAGGCCCATGACGTGCTCTATTATCAGCATCCCACCGAGAGGCAGCTTGTGGAGCTGCATCGCGTCTTTACATCCAGAGGGATTTGGAAGCAGCAGGTCTTCGAATAAGCCGGATGTGAAAGAAGTTCAAAACGTTATTTACAAAGGAGCTGAAGCGAGCATGAATTTTGAATTGACGGATGAGCTGAAGCATATTCAACGTACCGTAAGGAGGTTTGTGGAAGAGGAGCTGATTCCATTAGAGCAGCAGCTTCTTCTCAACGAGCGTGAGGGTCGGGAAGGGATTAGCCGGCAGCAATTCAAAGAGCTGCAGAACAAAGCTAAAGGCCTCGGGCTCTGGGGCATCGAAACCCCGGAAAGATATGGGGGAGCCAACCTTGGAACCGTGACCAGCGCCATTGTAAAAATGGAGCTTGGCCGTACCTGCGTTCCTTTTGTGCTTGGAGGAGAGGCGGATAATATCCTGTTCATGTGCAATGAAAAACAGATGGAGCGGTATCTTTACCCGGTCATTTCCGGGGAAAGGCAATCGTGCTTCGCGCTCACGGAACGGGTGGCCGGATCCGATGCGGGCAATATTCAAATGTCGGCCAAGCGGACGGTGGGCGGGTGGATCCTGAGCGGCGAGAAAGCATTTATAACGAATGGGAATGAAGCGGATTTTGCGATCGTTTTTGCCGTAACGGATCCATCGCCCGGGAAGAACAAAGGAATTACTTGTTTTCTTGTGGATCGCGATATGGGCTGGACATCCGAACCCATTTTAACGATGGGCGGAGACAAAAGCCCCTCCTTGCTGACCTTTGATCACGTTCTTGTCCCGGATGAAAACGTGCTTGGCGAAGTGGATCAAGGGTTGACGATGGCGATGCAGTGGATCAGCAGAGGACGCTGGGTCGTTCCGGCTATTGCGGTTGGCGCCTCGCAGCGGCTGCTGCAAATGGCTATCGATCACGCGAACGAAAGAGTGACATTTGGCAAAGCGCTTGCCGCGAGGCAAAGCATTCAATGGATGATCGCCGATTCTGCGGTGGAGGTCGAGGCTTTGAAATGGCTTGTCCTATATACAGCGTGGCGAGTGGAGAAGCAGCTGGATGCGCGCCATCATGCCTCGATGTCGAAGCTGTACGGTGCGGGAGCAGCCAATCAAATCGTTGACCGGGTGCTGCAAATTTTCGGCGGCATGGGCTATTCCAAGGATCTGCCGATCGAGCGCTGGTACCGGGAAATGAGAGTATGGAGAATCTATGAGGGCACGGATGAAATCCAGCGGCTTATTATTGCCAGAAATCTGCTGAAGGGGAACGTACAGGTCGATCATTGGGATTAGTCGAATACATAGACGGCTGAACCGCTGTAAGCCAATGTTCTTTGCTCGGGACTGGACGATTGCGAGTCAGCAGACAGATTGGACTGACCGGAATGATCGATAAACACCTCCAGCAAGCAATGAATGCCCGGTTGGTCTCCGATAGCGGTCTCATCGGCAGATTCCTTAATGCGGACAGATTTCGGATATCTGACAGACTGGACGGTGACTTTGGCATAAACGGCATCATTCTCCATAATCGGAACATGAAAGCGGCATTGTACGCCGCTCAGCCTCAATTCCTCGGTCTGGAGCTTCTGCAGTATATTTCCGACCATGCCTAATACGAGCATGCCGTGCGCCACCCGCCGGGGCATGCCGAATGCATTAGCCTTCTGTACATCCAGGTGAATCGCGTTGTAATCGTTAGATGCTTTGGCGTAGGCAAGGAGCATATCTCCTGTAATCGTGCCAAGGCAAGCATCGATCAGCGTCGTTCCGGGAGAGAGAGGGCTTTTCTTGCTCCAAACGCGTCGCAGGTCGGGAAGCAATGCCGGCATGACCTTTGGAGGCACAGCCTGGAGAGCGGCGGGGGAATGGGGTTGATCCAGCAGCAATAACGTTGTGCCTGCTCGCAATACAGGTTGATCATTCGCATCATCGAGATGCATGACGCAATCCAGCAAATACATCATTCCCTGGGAGCCCTTCTTTTCACGAATGTTGGCGAGCCGGATCTGATAAGACAGCTCTTCATCGTACCGGAGAGCTCGAACGTAATCAAACGTTTGCTGGCCGTGGATGAGTATTTTGCCGTCATGCTCGCCGGGCAGCCAGGGGACATTGATGCTCTGCCAGAGAATGATGGGATACGTGAACGGGATACCGGACGCCTCTGCACGGAACGGATCAGGAAAGCCTTGGAGAAACGATGCGATCCGCGCCTTTGTCATAATGAAGCGTTCAGTTGTCGTTGAGGTTCCGAGCCAAGCTTGATCAAACATGCGAATCCCCCCAGTAGGTTACTTGATACTTCCTCCATGGAACATGCATTCAAAAACTTTTCTGCTATTGCAGAAAATCTCCTCGAAGCCGTGGAACCATTCGAACGTTCCTTTTACAATGCAATGATAAGTGAAATCTCCATTTCGGTGCAAGAGCGGACCTCGATAAGGATATTCTTTTGAAACAAGAGCGAGAGACTCTTTGAGGAAATTTCCGTCAAACCCTTCGGCCACAATGCGTCCGACATAATTCATCGACCAGATCGGCTGCTCCTTTACCCATAACGCTTCTTCTCCGGCAAATTTCTCGCCGCCCAAATAGGTATCGATGTATTGATACTGCCCTTCCGTGTAATGCAAATCATGGGAATGAGGTCTTGAAGGGAAGGTTTCCGTTCCTTTACCCGCATAGGTCGCTTTCTTGGCTCGACATAGAAAATCAATGATGCCGCCATCCGCATATATCGTATCGTTGGCTTGATGATAGAGGCAATTTTCATCGTCGCTCTCTTTCACCAGACGATCGATGCTTACTCGAAATAAATCGCTGATCGCAATCAGATTTACCATATCGGGATAGGATTGCCCCAGTTCCCATTTGGCAACGGCCTGTCTCGACACTCCGATCATTTCTGCCAGCTTTTCTTGGGATAATGATTTTTGCTTTCTTAACATTTGCAGCTTATCTTGAAATTTCATGTTATCCCTCCTCGTTAACAGCATATCGAAATCATCTCTCGTTTTCTATCATTCGCAGATAACAAAGATGACAACTGTAGGTAGCAATCATTACAAACATGGCTTCTCGTTCTTGTCTAGTCTATAACTGAGGTATCCAGTCACGGGTGATTAAGACAATATGTTAACGGGAACAATTAAGAAGATTAATGATGAAGGAAGGAGACAGAACGTTGAAATATGCGGAAATACCACAGCCGAAGCCTAAAGGGATATTGGGGAACCTTCCGGACATCGATGCCGATCAGCCTGTGCAGTCTTGGGTAAAACTTGCTTATGAGTACGGCCCCATTTTTCGTTTGGATTTGCCCGGGGGCCACTTCAATATTATTTCAGGGCATGAATTAGTAAAGGAAGCCTGTGATCAAACCCGTTTTGACAAAAATGTGTGGTCTCCTCTTCAAAGAGTCAGAGCCTTTGGCGGGGACGGGTTATTTACGAGCTGGACGCATGAGTCCAATTGGCAGAAAGCCCATCATATTTTGCTGCCTAGCTTCAGTCAGCGGGCCATGCAGGGATATCACCATATGATGGTCGATATCGCTTTGCAATTAACCCAAAAATGGGCAAGATTAAATCCGGATGAAAGCATCAACGTGCCCGAGGATATGACGCGTTTAACCTTGGATACGATTGGCCTATGCGGCTTTAATTATCGCTTCAACAGCTTTTATCGAGAGCAGCCTCATCCGTTCATCAAAAGCATGGTACGCGCTTTAGACGAAGCGATGAGCCAGGGACAGCGGCTGGGCATCCAAAATAAACTCATGCTGATTACCAAGCACCAATTCAATCATGACATTGAAAATATGTTCGCTACCGTGGACAAAATTATATCCGAGCGCCGGGAAGGCCGGTCAGAGAGCACAGATGATCTGCTGTCCCACATGCTGAGCGGGCGGGATCCCGAAACAGGTGAGGCCCTTGATGATGAGAATATCCGATATCAAATCATTACGTTTCTGATTGCGGGGCACGAAACGACTAGCGGCCTCTTGTCATTCGCTTTTTATTTCCTGTTGAAAAATCCCGACAAGCTCCGAAAGGCGCAAGAGGAGGTGGATCGCGTTCTAACGGATGCCGCGCCGAGCTACAAGCAGGTCAGAGAATTAAAATATATCCGCATGATTTTAAATGAAAGCTTGCGTCTATGGCCGACCGCACCGGCCTTTTCTCTATATGCGAAGGAGGATACGGCGCTCGCGGGCAAATATTTGATTCAGAAGGATGATTCTGTGACCGTGCTCATCCCCAAGCTGCATAGGGATACGGCAGTGTGGGGCGAAGATGCAGAGGAATTCCGGCCGGAACGATTTGCCCATGAGGAGAAGATTCCTCATGATGCTTTTAAGCCGTTTGGCAACGGGCAGCGAGCTTGCATCGGCCAGCAATTTGCCATGCATGAGGCCACCCTGGTGCTGGGTATGCTGCTGAAGCATTTTGAACCGATCGATCACACGAATTATCAGCTTAAGGTCAAGGAAACTCTTACACTCAAACCGGATAACTTTACGATGAAGGTGCGGGTCAGGCAGTATCCGTTCGCTTCTGTTCAACTGGAGCAGCAAGGAACGAGGGAAGCCCCAGCCAAGGTGCAAACGGAACCGATCCCTCAGCTCAAGGGGCACAATACGCCTTTATTGGTGCTCTATGGCTCGAATATGGGTACAGCCGAGGGAATTGCCAGAGAGCTCGCCGATCATGGCCGTTACCTGGGCTTTGACAGCGAGGTTGCCCCCATGGATTCGCGAATGGGAAAGCTTCCGCCAAAAGGGGCGGTCATGATCGTGTCGGCCTCCTACAACGGCAATCCGCCGGATAACGGCAGACAGTTTGTAGATTGGCTGCTGGAAGAGGAGGAAGGAAAGCTACAGGGTATTCGTTACACCGTGTTTGGCTGCGGCGACCATAACTGGGCAAGCACCTATCAGAAGGTGCCCGCCATCGTTGACCAAAGAATGGCCAAACTTGGGGCAGAGCGTATTCTAGCGCGAGGCGAAGCGGATGCCAGCGGCGATTTCGAGAAGCAGCTTGAAGACTGGAAGAGCGAAGCTTGGCCATCCATTATGAAAGTCTTTGGCTTGGAATACAACCCCGGAGCGGATAAAAAAGAACGCACACTCTCTGTCAGCTTTGTAAGCGGAATGGCTGGAACGCCGATGGCCAGAACCTATGACGCTTTTCATGCCCAAATCGAGGTGAATCGGGAGCTGCAAAGCCCGGACAGCCCTAGAAGTACAAGACATATTGAGATTGCGCTGCCGAAGGAGGTCTCTTATAAGGAAGGAGGCCATTTGGGTGTGCTGCCTCGTAATCCGCATCAGCTTGTTCAAAGGGTGATCGAACGTTTTCAACTAAGGCCCGATGATCACCTGCTGCTTGAGGGCGAAGGCAAAAGCGCAGCTCATTTACCGCTGAACAGACCGGTCAGCCTCTCCGATTTGTTGGGATTTAGCGTTGAATTGCAAGAGGCAGCGACACGCGCCCAGCTTAGGGAAGTTGCCTCCTATACCGTGTGCCCGCCGCATAAGAAAGAGCTTGAAGCACTGTTGGAAGAAGAGACGTATAAGCAAGAGTGCTGAAAAAACGGATGAGCATGCTCGAGCTTATGGAAAAGTATCCGGCGTGCGAAATGCCCTTTGAACGTTTCCTGGAGCTGCTACCGCCTCTAAAGCCAAGATATTATTCCATATCCAGTTCGCCGTCTGTCTTAAAAGATCGCGTCAGCATTACGGTGGCCGTGGTTAGGGGGCCGGCGAGAAGCGGAACCGGGGAGTATCGCGGCATTGCCTCTAATTATTTATTGGACCGCGAGTCGGGGGAGTCAGTCGTCCTGTTTATCCGCGAGCCGCAGTCTGGATTCGAGCTGCCGGGCGATGCCGAGGTTCCGCTCATCATGATCGGTCCCGGTACGGGGATAGCTCCCTTCAGAGGCTTCCTGCAGGCGCGAGAAGCATTGCGCCAAGAGGGGGCTAAGCTGGGGGAAGCGCATCTTTATTTTGGCTGTCGCAATCCAAATGAGGATTTTCTCTATAAAGAGGAACTGCAGGCCTATGAACAAGCCGGCGTGGTTACATTGCACACGGCCTTCTCCAGACAGGGCGAGAAAAAGGTATATGTACAGGATAAAATTGAGCAGGACAAGGAACAAATTATCCAACTGCTTGATCAAAAAGCACGCCTGTATGTTTGTGGTGACGGTACGCGAATGGCGCCGGATGTTGAGACGACGATTCGCAGGGCCTACTGTGAAATCCATGGGCTTACTGAGGAGGAAGGGGTCGATTGGATGGATCATATGTTAAGCAGCGGACAATATGTAAAGGATGTCTGGACAGGTTTATAAGCTAATCTATAAACAAAAGTTAACCCGGTTCTTTCACGAACCGGGTTTATTTTTTTTGGATAATATTTTGATTAGAGATAGCTGATTGCACAAAAACAAAGCAAAATCAATGATAAATAAACATAAACGGGTGTAAAACCAGAATTAAATATGTATTTTTGTTGACTTTTATGGTATTTTACGATTAGGATATGGTTAAACCTTACTTTTTAAGGAGATTGGTTGGGATGAATAACTACATTGCCGTGGATATCGGCGCTTCGAGCGGAAGGCTCGTGAAGGGAACGCTGCACAAGAATAGTGGGAAAATCCAGCTGCAGGAAATTCATCGCTTCAGCAATTCATTTACCGAGAAAGAGGGACATCAATATTGGGATGTGGATTATTTATTTGTGGAAATTGTGAAAGGACTGCAGAAAGCAAAGAAGGAGGGGATGGATGCCTGTACGCTGGGCATTGACACCTGGGCCGTCGATTATGTGCTCCTTGATGAGAATGGTAAGCGTATACACGAGGTGTATGCTTACCGGGATGACAGAACGAAGGAGGCGCCTAATGAGCTGCATCAAGAAATCAGCAGGCTCGAGGTTTACAGCAAGACGGGAATTCAAGAGCTGCCTTTCAATACGCTGTATCAGCTCTATGTTCATGATCGCGATCAGCTCTCCCGGACTGACAAAATTGTGATGGTTCCGGATTATCTCTACTACCGGTTAACCGGCAAGCTCCTAAATGAAGTGACGAATGCGTCCACGATGCAGCTTCTGAATCTCTCTACCCGAGAGTTTGATGATGACTTGCTAGAGCTGCTGGGGCTTCGTCGTGACCAGTTTGCCGAGCTTGCTGAGCCGGGCGTGAAGCTGGGCACCATCTCTCCAGACCTGCAGCGCGAGCATGATCTGCCCGACTGCGAGCTGATCGTCGTTCCGTCGCATGATACAGCTTCCGCCGTCGCGGGGGTTCCTGCCCAGCCGCATAAATCCTGGGCGTTTATCAGCAGCGGGACATGGTCATTACTCGGGGTGGAACGGCAATCTCCGCTAAATACCGCCGAGACGATGAACGCCAATTATACGAATGAGTGGGGCGCTTACGGCACTTATCGTTTCCTCAAAAACATTATGGGACTCTGGATGATTCAAGAGGTGCGCCGAGAGACGCAGGACGGCTACAGCTTCGCCGAGCTTGCGGAACTGGCTTTGCAAGAAAAGCCTTTCGAGCACTTCGTTCCTTGCAATAATCATCGATTCTTAAATCCTCGCAGCATGATACAGGAAATCCGAAATTGCTGCTTGGAGACGGGACAACGATCCCCGGATACGATCGGCAAGCTGGCGCGCTGCATTTTTGATAGTCTGGCACTTACGTACAGGGACAGCATCCAGGAACTGCAAAATCTGACGGATCAGCAAATTGAAACGCTGCATATCGTCGGCGGGGGCGCTAACAATGAGCTCCTGTGCCAGCTCACCGCGGATGTTGCTCATGTTGAGGTGCTGGCAGGGCCATCCGAGGCTACTGCCCTCGGAAACATCGCCGTCCAGATGATCAGCTCGGGACAGCTGCATGGATTGGAGGAGGCCCGGCGCTTCATCGGCAGCTCGGTTTCCATGAAGAAATACGATCCTCAGCCTATAGAGGGTTTTGACGACATTAAGGCGCGGTGGGAGCAGATCCAAGAAAAAGCAAACAATCGATATTAAAATAATTATTCGGAGGTTATCGATATGGTACAAAATTTATGGGACTCATCTAAAGCATCCAATTTTCAAGGAGGCCTCGATCAACTGGTCTATCGTTCCAACCTGATCGGCTCGGATCGCCGGGTATGCAATTGGGGCGGCGGCAATACCTCCAGCAAAACCGTGATTCAAGATTTCAGAGGCCGCGATATCAAGGTCATGTACGTCAAGGGCAGTGGCTCGGACTTGGCGACGATGAAGCAGGGGAACTTTACCGGCCTCCGCATGGAAGACATTCATCCGCTGTTCGAGCTGGAGGAAATGTCCGACGAAGATATGGTTGCGTATTTGGCCAATTGCATGGTTGACGCGAAGCATCCGCGCGCCTCGATCGAGACACTGCTGCATGCGTTCCTGCCGTTCAATCATGTAGACCATACGCATCCGGATGCCATTATCAGTCTATGCTGCGCACATAACGGGAAAGAAATCGCCAAAGAGATTTTCGGGGATCGCTTCGTCTGGGTACCGTATATCAGACCGGGATTCACCTTATCCAAAATGATTGCCCAGGGTGTTCTAGATAATCCTCAAGCCGAGCTCGTGTTAATGGAGAAGCATGGGCTGGTCACTTGGGGAGACACTTCCGAAGCCTGCTACGCCAAAACGATCGAGATTATTAATGAAGCCGAGCAATATATCGAATCTCGTGTAAATGAGGCGACCTTATTCGGCGGCATGATTCATGAGCCGCTGCCAAGCGAAGAACGCAAGAGCATCGTCGCCAAATTAATGCCTTCGATTCGCGGCGCGGTTAGTGACGGCAAGAAAATGATTCTGACCTTCGATGATGAGGAGGATGTGTTGACCTTTGTCGGCAGCAAGGATTCGGCTCAACTCTCCCAGGTCGGCGCAGCCTGCCCGGATCATCTCGTGCATACGAAGGTCGTTCCGCTCTTCATCGACTGGACGCCGAATGCGAATGACATCGAAGGGCTCCGCAGGAAATTGATCGAAGGCATCGCCGGATACAAGCAGCAATACAAAGCCTATTTCGACCGCAATAAAAACGAAGGCGACGTCATGTTCGAGGCGGCACCGCGGGTGATTCTCATTCCCGGCCTCGGCATGATCAACACTGGCAAGAGCTGGAGCAATTCGAAAGTAAGCGCGGCTCTATACCATCGCGCCATTGCCGTAATGCGCGGAGCAACGACGCTGGGCCAATTCGTTTCCCTCAGCGAGAATGAATCGTATAACGTGGAATACTGGCCGCTAGAGCTGTATAAGCTTTCTCTGGCCCCGGCCGAAGCTGAGTTTTCGCGTAAGGTGGCTTTCATCACGGGCGGAGCTGGCGGAATCGGCAGCGCAACGGCACGTCGTTTGGTCAGCGAAGGGGCGCATGTAGTGCTGGCGGACTTGAACCTGGAAGGCGCGCAGCAGGTTGCCGCTGAAATGAACGAGAAGTACGGCTACAGCATCGCTCTGGCCGTTAAGATGGATGTGACCAACGAGGAAATGGTTCGCGCTGCATATGAGCAAGCAGCCCTGCAATATGGCGGTGTGGATATCATCGTGAACAATGCGGGTTTGGCGACCAGCAGTCCTTTTGACGAAACCTCGCTTCAGGAATGGAATCTGAACATCAATGTCCTTGGAACCGGCTATTTTCTCGTGGCGAGAGAGGCCTTTAAGCTAATGAAGGAGCAAGCGCTCGGCGGAAGCATGGTGTTTGTAGGCTCGAAAAACTCCGTGTACGCAGGGAAAAACGCAGCTGCCTACAGCTCGGTGAAGGCGCTGGAAGCTCACTTGGCCCGCTGCATCGCTGCAGAAGGCGGGGAGTTCGGTATCCGTGTAAATACGATTTTACCGGATGCCATCCTCCAAGGCTCGGCAATCTGGAACTCGAACTGGCGCAACGAACGTGCGGCCGCGTACGGAATCGAGCCGGATCAGCTGGAGGAGCATTACCGCAAGCGCACGACGCTGCTGGTCAATATTTATCCGCAGGACGTAGCGGAAGGAATCGCCTTCTTCGCCTCCTCCAAAGCGGAGAAAACGACCGGCTGCATGCTGACGATCGATGGTGGCGTTCCCGCCGCGTTTACGCGTTAAACCTCATGATTCGCTAGCTTCAGGGGTCAAGTACTCTGTTTACACAAATGGTAGGACATTTTAATTGCATGATGATATGCATGAAAGAGGAGGGCTTGTCGATGTCGGATAAAGCGTATATGTTATTTGAAGAGCAGCAGAAGCTGCGGGGGATTGATTTGGAGCAAGTGAAGGCCAAGCTGAAGCAGCTCAAAATCGAGACCCCTTCATGGGGCTATGGTGATTCCGGAACGCGTTTTAAAGTGTTCCAGAAGGTGGGCGTTCCGCGGAACCCATTTGAGAAATTTGAAGATGCGGCGGTCGTCCATCGCTTGACCGGACTATGCCCCTCCGTGGCGATTCATATTCCTTGGGATCATGTCGATGATTACGGGAAGCTGAGAAGCCATGCCGAGAGCCTGGGACTATCCATTGGAGCCGTTAATCCGAATCTGTTCCAGGATGATGATTATATGCTGGGCAGCGTGACGAACAGCGATCCGTCCATCCGCCGCAAGGCGACGAATCATTTGCTAGAATGCGTGGATATCGCCAAGGAGACGGGCTCTCGCGACTTAAGCCTGTGGTTTGCGGATGGTACGAACTATCCCGGGCAAGGCGACATTCGCAAACGCAAGCACTGGATGCTTGAGGCATTGGCTGAAATGTACCGGGCGATGACGCCGGAAATGCGGATGCTGATTGAATACAAAGCTTTTGAGCCGGCCTTTTATCATACGGACATTGCCGATTGGGGCATGGCCTATAACTATGCGCTGAAGCTCGGCCCGCAGGCCGAGGTGCTGGTTGACACGGGACATCATCTGCCTGGCGCCAATATTGAGCATATCGTTGCTTATCTGATTGACGAGAAGCGGTTGGGCGGCTTCCATTTTAACAGTTATAAATATGCGGATGACGATTTAATCGTCGGCTCGATGAATCCTTATGAATTATTTCTAATTTTCTATCAAATTGTACTTGCCGCAAACGACGCTGATCAGGAAATCCGCGGCGCCGTGGAGAAGATCGCATTTATGATCGACCAATCCCATAACATTGAGCAGAAAATCCCGGCCATGATTCGCTCTGTGCTGAACGTGCAGACCCAGTATGCCAAAGCGCTGCTGATCCATCACCAAGAGGTGGCCGAAGCGGCGGAACGCGGCGACGTGCTGGGGGCTGAGGATGCGGTGCGCCGTGCGTTCGAGTTCGATGTTACGCCATTGCTTCACGCCGTGCGCGAGGAGGAAGGGCTGCCCGTCGATCCGATGAAGGCTTATCAAGCATCCAGCTACGGTACCGAGATCCTGGCTAGAGGCAAGGGCGGGGCAAGCTGGTAAGCGTCCAGCAGGGATCTGCAGGAATGCAGAAGAACGTCAGGCTAAGAGATGTAGAATGAAGAGATGAAGAGATGAAGAGATGGAGTGAAGCAGGAAATGCTGGTAGCAGAACGCTATGAATTCATCGTACAGATGATCAATGAAAGAGGGAGCATGCGCGTATCCGAGCTTAGTGAGCTATGCCGTGTAACCGAGGAGACCATTCGCCGCGACCTGGATCGCCTGGAGCAAGCGGGCCGCCTTCGCCGTTCCCACGGCGGTGCGGTCAGCATCAAGCCTAAGGGCGATGTGCCGGAAATTCCGTATGCGGAGCGGGAGATTATCCATGCCGAGCAGAAAATGAGAATTGCGGACGAAGCAGTCAAGCGGATTCAGCCGAAAGAACGCATCCTGCTCGACGCGAGCACGACGGCCTGGTATATGGCGTCCAGGCTTCCCGACGTTCCGCTTACCGTGCTTACCAACTCGATTCGTGTCGCTACTGAGCTTAGCAGCAAGGAAAAAATCGAAGTGATCTCCACGGGCGGGCTGCTGGCCAATCGATCCTTATCGTTTGTGGGCCCGCTTGCAGAGCGGTCGCTGGAATCCTACTTTGTAGATAAAATGTTCCTATCCTGCAAAGGGGTTCATCTTGATCGCGGGGTTAGCGAATCCAATGAATTGCAAGCCCGCATTAAGCAAAAGATGGTGGCGATCGCTGATGAAGTGATTCTGCTCGCCGATGCCAGCAAATTCGGACTACAGGGCTTTACCCATGTCATGAGCCTGGAACAGGTGAGCTCGATCATTACGGATGATGGCATCACGGAGGAGACGCTGGCTGCCTTATCCGACCGATCCATTTCCGTAACGGTCGTTTGAACGGTGTGAATGAATTCGGACGGCTCCAGGAAGAGAGGTTTGCCATGAAAGTATCCTTATTTATTACTTGCCTGAGCGATGTCATTTATCCGCAGGTCGGTGAAGCGATCGTGCGCATACTGGCCCGGTACGGGGTTCAGGTTGATTTTCCCAAGATCCAAACCTGCTGCGGCCAGCCCTCCTATAACAGCGGGTATTGGGAGGAGACGCGGACAGCGGCCCGAACATTGCTGCAGGCTTTTGATGACAGCGATTTTGTCGTATCTCCGTCGGGCTCCTGTACGTATATGATTCATCATTACAGCGAGCTGTTTAAAGATGAGCCCGAATGGCTGGCTAAAGCAAAGCGTCTGCAGGAGAAGACGTGCGAGTTCACGCAGTTTCTCGTTCAGGTGCTGGGGATTACCGATGTCGGCGCCAGGTTCCCGCATAAGGTCACCTACCACCCTTCGTGCCACGGCAGCAGGCTGCTTGGGGTTAAGGAAGAACCGATGCAGCTTCTCAGCAAGGTGAAGGATTTGCAGTTCGTGCCGCTTCCATTCGCCGAGGACTGCTGCGGGTTCGGGGGCACATTCGCGATAAAAATGTCGGACATCTCCGGCGCCATGGTTACGGAGAAGGCGGATCATGTGAAGGAAAGCGAAGCTGAAGTGCTCGTCGGACTGGATATGGCGTGTCTCATGAACATTGCGGGGAATTTGCGATATCGAAACGAACCGGTGCGCGTGATGCATTTAGCGGAGCTGCTCTACGAAGGGATGCGGGTAACATGAGTACGACGAATCCGATGGCGGTCGATGTAAAGACGAGAGCTGAATTGGCTCTGAACGATGACTTTCTGCGCAAGGCGGTGCGCTTTACGACCGAGCGGCTGAGAAACGGCAAGCTAAACGCCGCCGAGGAACTGAGCAACTGGGAAGCGTGGCGAGAAAGAGGCCGCGAAATCCGCTTGCATACGATTGCCCACCTGGACTATTATTTGAACTTATTTGTGGAGAATGCCCGGGCAAACGGGGTGCATATTCACTTTGCGGATGATGCTACAGAAGCCGTGGACATTTCCTTGGGAATCGCGAAGCGCAAGCAGGCGAAGACTGCCGTGAAATCGAAGTCCATGGTAACCGAAGAACTGCATTTAAACGAAGCGTTAGCCGAGGCAGACATTGAAGCGATCGAGACGGATCTGGGGGAATATATTATTCAGCTGGCAGGGGAAGGGCCTTCGCATATCGTCATTCCAGCGATTCATAAGAATCGGTATCAAATTGCCGAGCTGCTGTCCAAAGAGGCTGGTGAGCCGTTGGCGGCGGACACGACTGTGCTTGCCGGATTTGTTCGCAAAAAGCTGCGCGAAAAGTTCCTGGAGGCCGATATCGGCATTACCGGCTGCAATTTTGCGATTGCCGAGACCGGCTCTATGGCGCTTTTCGAGAATGAAGGCAATGCGCGCATGGTGTCTACGGTGCCAAGAACGCAAATTACGTTTATGGGTATGGAGCGGATTATCCCTTCCTTCGCGGATTTGGAAGTGATGGCGACCCTGCTGCCGCGGTCGGCGACAGGGCAAAAGCTGACGATGTACATGTCATGCATTTCGGGTCCGCGCCGGGAGCAGGATGCCGATGGCCCGGATGAAATGCATATTATTATCGTCGATAACGGGCGTTCCTTGCAGCTGGGCGACCCCGAGTTCCAGGAGCTGCTGAACTGCATACGCTGCGGCGCCTGCCTCAATGCCTGTCCCGTGTATCGTCACATCGGCGGCCATGCCTACGGCGGCACGTACAGCGGCCCGATCGGCGCCGTGCTGACGCCCGCCTTGAACGGCAACGTTGAAGAGTGGAACGATATTGCCAGCGCGTCCAGCCTGTGCGGCGCCTGTTATGAAGCTTGTCCGGTCAAAATTCCGCTGCATGACATGCTTGTCTCCTTGCGCCGGCGCAAAGTCGAGCAAGGGCAAGGGAATAAACTGGAAACCGCCGGAATGAAGGGGTTTGCTGCAGTCGTCGCCAACTCCAAGCGATTTGCAGCTGCCATCAGAGCAGTGCAAATCGGGCAAAAAGCGATCGTCCGGGATGGCGGCATCCCCATGAAGCTTGGGCCGCTGAAGGGATGGAACAGCTATCGCATCGCTCCTTCCGTGGCCAAGCGAACCTTTCGGCAGCGCTGGGATGAGCTGGAACAGGAGCTGAAGGAAATCACGGGGGCAAGCGTAGAAGATTCGGTTATCCGTACGCGAATGGAGAGTATTATACAGCAGCGGCAGAAGGGAGGAGGCCGGACTGAATAATTTCGATGAGCAGGATGCGTGGCTGAACAAATTGGAAAGGGATTCCAAGGCGAAGCAGGAGCAGTTCATGAACCGCATTGCCTCCCGGTTAAACCGTCCGAGGATGACGGAGGCGCCAAAGCAGCCCTTCCGAGGGGCACCCGATTTCTGGAAGTCCTACAAGTGGAATGAGCAGGAATGCATCGAACGGTTCACGCAAAATTTCATTAGCGTTGGCGGCCATGTTGCCCACCTGGCTTCGATGGAGGATGTCAGTGTCTTTATCGTGGATAAAGCTCGTGAGCTTGAGGCGAAGTATCTTGTCAGACAAAACGAACCTGATTTAGAGCAGCTCCAGCTGGAATCGAAGCTTCCTGACGCGAAGATTGCTGTATGGAATTCCGGCGATTCGGAGCCAGCCTACTGGAAGGAGCGCTCGGCGGAAGCTGACATTGGAATTGTCATGGCCGATCACGCTGTCGCTTATACGGGTTCTGTTGTGGTCATGTCTTCTCCACATAAAGGGCGTTCGGTGAGTCTGCTGCCTACGGTTCTGATGATTATCGTCCCCGTGGATCGGCTGAAGACGAGGCTGGGAGAGGTTTTGCTTCAATTCGACGAGCTTGGCCCCGGCCAGCTTCCGGCCGGCATTCATTTCATATCGGGACCCAGCCGTTCTTCGGATATTGAGAATGATCTGACGATTGGCGTGCACGGCCCAGGAATTGTTTATGCCTTGGTTGTCGGTTAATTGAAATCATAGAATAGAAGAACGTTGACAGAGCAAAGACCGCTGACCCAGCGGTTTTTGCTCTGTGCATTTTCCTCCTGGCTTGGTAAGATGTGTATAATAAAAGCAGCCGCCTAAAATTATCCATGAGCAAAAATGGGTAATATCTTTTAAAAGACAGGAGGTGGAAAATTGGATTTTCCAGTTTATATACATATCGGAGGTTTGCGAATTCATCCTCATTTCTTATTTGAATCGCTAGCTTATTTTATAGGATTCCGCATTTACGTATGGAAGCGCAAAAAAAGCGATATCTCGGTCATTAACATGTTCTGGCTGATCGTCGGAGCGGCCATCGGTGCATCCCTCGGCTCGAAGCTGCTCTATTGGCTGGAGTCCCCGGAATGGCTGCTGTCGATTCCCGAGCATTGGAGAGAGCTGCTCGCAGGGAAGACAATCGTCGGCGGTTTGCTTGGCGGACTGATCGGCGTGGAGCTGACAAAAAAACTCGTAGGCATCACTCGCTCTACCGGAGACGAATTTGCGTTCCCCTTGATAATCGCGATGGCGATTGGGCGGGTGGGCTGTTTTTTAACCGGACTGGATGATCATACCCATGGAACGCCGACGAATTGGATTACCGGTTTTGACTATGGAGACGGCATTTTAAGACATCCGGCGCAATTATATGAAATCGGGTTTTTGCTCCTTCTGGCACTCGCTTTGTTCACGGCGAAGAAGACAAGCGCTTCCCGGAAGCAGGAGCTGCCTAACGGCTTAATATACATATGGTTCATGTTCGGATATTTAACGTTCCGCTTTGCGATCGATTTTATCAAGCCGACGCCCCATCCTTACTTCGGGCTCAATAATATTCAACTTGCCTGCGTGCTCGGCATGATTTATTTTGCTTATCGCATGATTCAGGTTAACCGCACTGCGAATCTTCTAAAAGGGAGCCATGCCTCATGACCACGAAAAATCGACCGTATTTATTCTATGAGTTAACGAACAGCATTTGCTCGAAGTGTCTGAAAAAAGTAGAAGCCAAGGTCATTATTGAAAACGATTGCGTCTACCTGTCGAAGTACTGTTTCGAGCATGGACGGGAAAAAGTGTTGATCTCTACCGATGTCGAGTACTACAAGCGCTGCCGCGAGTTCATCAAGCCCTCGGAAATGCCGCTGCACTGGAACACGCCTATCCGCTACGGCTGCCCCTATGATTGCGGCCTGTGTCCGGATCATGAGCAGCATAGCTGCCTGTCCATCGTCGAAATTATCGATCAATGCAATTTGAAATGCCCGATCTGCTATGCCGACTCCTCCCCGGATAAAAAGCTATGGCGTTCTTTGGAGGAAGTTGAACGAATGCTGGACGCTGTCGTCCGGAACGAAGGCGAGCCGGACATTGTGCAGATCAGCGGAGGCGAGCCGACGATTCATCCGCAGTTTTTTGAGATTCTTGATTTGGCCAAAAGTAAACCGATCAAGCACTTAATGGTCAACACGAACGGCATTCGCATCGCGCAGGATCGGGAGTTTGTGAAACGGCTGGCCGAATATTTGCCTGGCTTCGAGCTGTATTTGCAGTTTGACAGCTTTGAAAAGGAGGTGCTTCAGGAGCTGCGAGGCGCAGACCTGCGGCAAATTCGCGAGAAGGCGATTGCGCATTTGAATGAATTCAATATTTCAACGACGCTCGTCGTCACGCTGAAAAAAGGATTGAATGATCATGAAATCGGAGATATTATCCAATACGGGCTCAAACAACGAGCGGTTCGGGGCGTAACGTTTCAGCCGATTCAAGCGGCTGGACGGACAGAGGATTTTGATCCTGCGAAGGATCGGTTAACGCTGAGCGAGGTTAGACAATCGATTATTGATCAGTCCGGCGTATTCGAAGCCGAGGATATGCTGCCGGTTCCTTGCCACCCGGACAGTCTGGCGATGGGCTACGCGCTGAAGCTGAATGATGGAGTCGTGCCGTTGACGCGGATGATGGATCCGCAAATATTGCTTGAGGGTGGCCGCAACACGATTGTGTTCGAGCAGGATCAAAGCCTCAAGCAGCATATATTCGAGCTGTTCTCTACCAATCATTCGCCGGAATCGTCAGCGATGTCTCTAAAGAGCCTCCTGTGCTGCCTGCCGTTCGTGCAGGTGCCGGAGACCATTAGCTATGACAACGTGTTCCGCGTCATTATAATGCAATTCCTCGATCCGTATCATTTTGACGTTCGTTCCGTTAAGAAATCCTGCGTGCATATTGCACATCCGGATGGAAGAATCATTCCTTTTGATACGTATAATATTTTTTATCGGGGTGACCTGGAAGATCGGTTAAAGGAGATCAAAGCCGAATTGGAAGGAGCTAAAGCATGAGCGAGGATCATAAAGAGCAGGAACGCAATGACCTTCCTGCTGATCGTGAGGAGCCGAAAGAAAGGGCAGAGCCGCGCGAGAATCCGGCGGGTTTATATGAAATACAGGAGGAGGATAAGAAGCAGGCTCCACCGCCCCGCGACCATGCCACGGAGGTGTTCAAGGGGATTGGAATCCTGCTGCTGCTTCATCTGCTGCTGATATTCGTACCGATATCCTACTTTTTTATCGGCATCGTCCAAATCATTTATTTAACTCCGGCTGTGGCGTTTGCCTTTGCGAAAAAGCGAGTCGGCATAGGGCAGGGGCTGCTGATCGGCGGAGCGGTTACTTTTCTTCTTAACGCTGCTTGCTTCGGCGTCATCATGTTCGGCTTTTAGGTTGCCTGCTGTTATAAATCTGCCTCTCCTTTATTATTCATTTCTCGGCTTATACGCTATAATATCCATAGAAATGAAGGGAGATTGGTATGTTCGTCTTAATAGGTATAACTGCACTCATTCTTTATAGCTTGCTAGTATTCTATGTTAGCCGCAGCTGCTGGAGCTGGATGGGAGGAAAAACGCCGGTTTGGTTCAAGTATGTATACATAGGACTCATTGTGCTGCTGTCCACTTCTTTTCTCTTAGGCAGAATAGGAGAGGGCCTGGTGATGTTCCAGATTCTCGGTGCGTACTGGATGGCCGTATTTTGTTTGCTGCTGCTCGTTCTGCCGATTGTCCATGTCTGCCTGTGGCTGCTGCGTCTGACCAAGCTTTCGCGCTCCACAGCCAAAGCAGGTGCAGGGCTAGTGGTGCTGGCTACGCTTCTGACGGCTATCGCTTACGGAACTTTTAACGCCTATAATCCGATTGTCCGGGAATATCGCGTGGAAATCCCCAAGCCTAATCCGGCGGCCCAGCAATTGAACATCGTGATGGCGGCAGACATGCATTTTGGCCAATTATCAGGAAGGCAGCATGCGATGCGGCTGGTAGAGCAAATTAATGCGCTTCAGCCGGACATTGTACTATTTCCGGGTGATATCGTAGATGACGATCTCCGTCCTTATGAGGAGAAGGGGATCGATGATATTCTAAGCGGCATCTCGGCCAGATATGGCGTATATGCTGTTTTAGGCAACCATGATCGCTACCGCGGGCAGATGGATCATTTTATCGATGTGCTTGAGCAGGGAAACATGACGATTCTGTACGATGAGGCCGTTACGATCGACGATAGCTTCACGCTCATTGGCCGCAAGGATCGGATTGATCGGGAGCGTGCGCCTTTGAGCGAGCTTGTTGCAGGGATAGATGCCTCAAAGCCGCTTATCCTGCTGGATCACCAGCCTTATGATCTGGATATCGCCGAGCAGGAGGGAATCGACTTAATGCTGTCAGGTCACACGCATCGGGGGCAGATTGCGCCTGCGCATCTCATTACTGGTCTGTTGTTCGAGAACGACTGGGGTTATTTGCAGAAGGGAAGCCTGCATTCCATCGTAACCTCCGGCTTCGGCTTCTGGGGCCCGCCGATCCGCATTGGCAGCCGCTCTGAAATCGTGCAAATACAGGTAATCTTTTTGGAATGACCAAACAAACAAAGCTGCCGAGATTCTCGGCAGCGGATGGGGTGAGATACCGTTCAAGTTTTTTTTATCTCCAGGTAATTATTTAATTTCGTGTTAGTGTAGAATTGCAGCGGGCAAGAGTAGAGGTAGTGTGAATAACAACACGAGAGCAAATAGTTGAGAATAAAGTTAATCATGTTAATTATATAGACATAAAGCCGGACTATTGCAATATCATCCCTAGTAACATCGACAACAATAAGAATATCCATAGTAAGTTCATGAATTGCAACTCCGCTATCAGCACTTCGCTAATTAAGCTCCCTAGCGGGCGTTAAAACGTGTGCTTCGCCGATGGCGAAGTTTTTTTTGTGAATGGATAAAATATAGTAGGGCAAAAGACGTTGGATTTAGACGCTGGTAGCAAAGGATTAAAAACATTGTAGTGCTGATGCCCATCTTGTTGTCAAGAAAAAAGGCTGTTATACACGGTTTCAATAGAATAGACAATTTAAGTTTTGACTTACCAGGAATTCGCCTATATAATAGCTAACAGATTAACAATGATAATCATTATCAGTTAGTTCGAGGTTATAGTTATTATCTAAATTCTAGGGGGACATAATGATGCACAGAAGGTTATTGAACGTTTTAATGATTATTTTTGTCATACTGGTAATGGCGGGCTGTGGAGCCAATCAAACAGGCAGTCCGGCAACGAATGGCAGCTCTACCGGCAATGCAGCCGGTTCAAATACTAGCAGTGAATCGGCGGGCGAGCCTATTGTAGTGAAAGACGCTAAAGGCGAGTTTAAACTGGATAAGCCTGCAAAGAAGGTTGTCGTGTTGGAGTGGACATTCACCGAAGATATTATTGCGCTAGGCATGCAGCCAGTGGGGAATGCGGATAACGAAAACTATAAAGTTTATGTAACTTCCGAAGCACCGTTAGATGAAAGCGTGACGGATGTAGGATTGCGCGGTGAACCGAATTTGGAGACGATCGCTGCGTTGAAACCGGATTTGATTATTGCAAATATGAACAGCCATGAAGCGATTTATGAACAATTGCAAGGCATTGCGCCGACATTGATTTTCAACTTGTATCCGCAAGAGGGTGAGGGTAATCAATATACGGTCATGGAGGATACATTTAAAACGATTGCAGCAGCCGTGGGCAAAACAGCGGAAGCAGACAAGGTTCTCGCTGACTTGGATGCACATTATGCGGAGGCTAAAGAAAAGCTGGCTGCAGCAGGCAAGGATGGCTTTAATTACGTGCTGACACAAGCCTACAGCTATCAAAACGCAGCTACGTTGCGACTTTTTACAAACAACTCACTTGCTGTACAAACATTGGATCGTATTGGTATGAAAAATGACTGGACACCTGACAAATTCGAGCATTACGGATTCAGCTCGTCGACGGTTGAAGCGTTGCCAGCAGTTCAGGATACAAATCTGATCTACATCGTTCAGGAAGATGATAATATATTTGCGAATGAGCTGAAGGATAATTCCGTCTGGAATGGACTTACCTTTGTTAAGGAGAATCGCACCTATGCCTTGGACAGTGCAACATGGGTATTTGGCGGCCCTATTTCCTCCAAAGTTATTGTAGATGAAGTTGTAACAACGTTAACGAAATGAGTGTTATGATGAAGCGAATCCATAGCAAACAATTCAAATCCAAAGTGATCTGGCAGTTAACTGGAATATTTGGGGGCGGCATTGCCGTCCTCTTCGTTCTGTCTATCCTTAGCCTTGGCTTCGGGGAGGCAAAAATTCCAGCATCCGCTGTAATGGACGGTTTACTGAACCGGCGTGATGTGATGGAGCATAATTTGCTCTGGGATATTCGGATGCCGCGCACGGTCATCGGACTTCTAGCTGGCGCTGCTCTTGCCGCGGCAGGGGCTTTGCTGCAAACAATTACGAGGAATCCACTTGCAGCCTCAGATACACTAGGGATAAATGCGGGAGCTTACTTTATGGTGGTTCTCGGCATGGTTGCATTCCCTGCTGCACAACAGCAATTCCCATTTCTGCTTGCAGCCGCAGGAGGACTGCTTGCTGCCCTTGCTGCTTATATTTTAAGCGGGGGAAGAGGAGCCACGCCTGTAAGGTTGGCATTGTCAGGCATGATCGTGTCCATGGTGCTTGGCGCATTTACATCGGCTCTTCATATTTTCAATAGTACCAAAACGCAAAATTTATTCTTATGGGGCTCGGGCTCTTTGATCCAGTTGAATTGGGACGGTGTCCGGTTTGCTTGGCCTTTTATTCTGATCCTTCTTGCCGCAGCAATGTTTGCTGGCCGGCAATTCGATACGCTGGAGCTGGATGAGTCAACCGCGCGTTCACTAGGACAACGAGTAGATTTAACACGAGCAGCAGGTCTTGGGATGTCCGTGTTGATGGCTGCAATCGTGGTTAGTGTGGTCGGCCCGATTGGATTTGTCGGCCTGGTCGCTCCACATCTTGTCCGGCTTAGCGGTATCCGCAAGCACCGCTTGCTTATACCCGCAAGCGCTTTGTGGGGAGCGATTCTTATTACAGCGGCAGATACGCTTGCGCGAATGGTAAGGAGTAATGTGGGGGAGATGCCGATCGGTGCCGTAATGGCGATCATTGGCGGCCCTTGGCTCATCTGGCTGGTGCTTACCAAGGTGAAAAATATATCTGGATCTGGCGGAGGACAGTCATCCATGAGTATCGGAGGAGCTGCAAAACGCATGCGCTTTGCTCCGACCGCGATATACATGCTCCTAATCCTCCTTGCCACCATTGTAATCAGCTTATCTTTTGGTGGAACGAGAATACCGGTTAGCGAATTATTGGGCAGTCTTGCTGGCGGTGGAGATTCATCGTACTCCGTCCTGCTCAATTTACGGCTTCCGCGTACGCTTGTTGCGGCTTTAGGGGGCATTGCCCTTGCTGTTAGCGGTGTTTTAATTCAAAGCGCTGTTCGAAATCCGCTGGCTGACGCCTCGATCGTCGGTGTGACCGCAGGTGCTGGACTTGGTGCAATGATCGTGCTTGTGGCATGGCCAGCTCTGACGATAGTTGCCCTTCCTTTTGCAGCTATGGCGGGTGGAATCGTCGCTGCAGCCTTTGTATTCTCTCTGGCATGGCGCAAATCCTTAAATCCATCCGTGCTCATTCTGCTTGGAATCGCTGTATCTGCCATCGGCTCTGCGGGAATCCAGGTCATGATTATTAAGGCAAGCCTTTGGAACACAAGTGCCTATATTTGGTTGACGGGTTCTACTTATGGACGAGGCTGGAATCAGTTTTACAGCCTGTTCATATTTTTAATGATTCTTTTGCCGATTGCTTATTATTTGGCGCGAAAGTTCGATTTGCTGGCATTCGGCGATGAGAGTTCCATCGGCTTTGGTCTGCCGGTACGGGGAACGCGTCTAGCTGCGATGATTCTTGGTGTTTTACTTGCATCGGCAGCCGTTGCAAGCGTGGGGACGATTGGTTTTCTCGGTCTCATGGCGCCGCATGTCGTACGGATGATGATTGGCCATCATACAAGACGATCGATTATTTTGTCAGGACTGCTTGGGGGGTTACTGCTTGTTCTAGCCGATACGATCGGAAGATCGATTATGGCTCCGAAGGAAATTCCATCCGGTCTGATAATTATGTTGATTGGGGCACCGTATTTCTTGTTTTTGATGTATCGCTCGCTGCAGCGAAAAGGGTAGCGGTATACTATGGCACAATCCAAGCAAAGTTAGTGGAAGAAACAGGATATTTAGCAAAGCTGTCGAGATTGCCTCGACAGCTTATTTTTTGTATAGGAAAACCTCAGTTCTATTAAAGTGAACTGAGAGAACTGACTATTTTTGTTTTTTACACTGTCTACTTGACAGGGGGCACTCTACCTGATGATCCGAAAGATACGACCGGATATCAGGTCTTTTTATGTGGCGACCAAGGTTTACTTGCTATAAAAAATAAAGTATATTATTTAAAGTGCAATTAACGTCGATAATGATTGTCCGCGTTATTGCATATAAGTGAATCTAAAGGCGTGAGAAGCACATATGCACATGAAAACGGGCGTTGAACAATCCGTATATGCGATTTTCCTGTTAAGCCTATTGCCTGAGAAGGCCGTGCTGCCGGGGGAAGCCATTAGTCAGCAGTTGGGAGCCTCGCCGACCTATTTTCAAAAATTATTGCGGAAATTGGTCAGCGCTGATTTGATTACTTCCGTACCCGGAGTCAAGGGCGGCTTCAAGCTGAAGAAGAAGCTGGAGGATATTCGGATCTATGACGTGTATCTCGCAATAGAAGGACAACAAACGCTGTATTCCTCCAGCGGTATTTTGAACGATATGCTTGAATTGCAAGCGGAGGATCAATGCTGCCTATTAACGGATTTAATGCAGGAGGCGGAGACGGCCTGGAAATCCGTGCTGAAGCGGGAAACCGTCGCCTATTTGGCGGAGGAAATGCAGGAAGAGCGATTCAAGAGCAAGCTGGAATGTTTACAAGCCTGGGTTAAGGAAAAAATGGTGATGTAGCGGAAGGTCGATTATATGAGAAAGAAGTGGATAACATGAGCAATCATAACAAGAAATTAAATGAAATTTCATATTCCGTACTGGATCTCGTGCCGATTACTAAAGGAGGTTCGCCAGCGGAGTCTTTTAAAAAAAGCCTCGACTTGGCTCAGCACGCTGAGCAATGGGGCTATCGGCGCTATTGGCTCGCGGAGCATCACAACATGCCGGGCATCGGCAGCTCGGCCACCTCGGTCGTTATCGGGTATATCGCCGGCGGAACGAGAACAATCCGTGTCGGGGCAGGGGGCATAATGCTGCCGAACCATTCGCCGCTCGTGATCGCCGAGCAATTCGGTACGCTGGAAGCCATGTACCCGGGCCGAATCGACTTGGGATTGGGCCGCGCTCCGGGAAGCGACCAGAGCACCATGCTGGCGCTGCGGCGCGATCCGCGCGCGAACGGTCATGATTTTCCCGATCAGCTGCAGCAGCTGCGAAGCTATTTGGATGAGAATTCACGGCATAACCGCGTAAGGGCTATTCCCGGTGAAGGCCAGGACATTCCGATCTGGCTGCTGGGCTCCAGCGGCTTCAGTTCTGCACTAGCGGCGAAATTGGGATTGCCGTTCTCGTTCGCTAGTCATTTTGCACCGGAGAACACGATACCGGCGTTAACGCAATATCGCTCTCAGTTCCAGCCTTCAGTGCTGGATCAGCCGTATGCCATGGCGGGCATCAATGTGTTCGCAGCGGACACGACGGAGGAAGCCCAATACTTGGCTACTTCGTTCCAGCAGCAGTTTCTGAGCCTGATCCGCAACCATCCCGGCCAAATCCCGCCGCCTGTGGAGAGCATGGAGGACATTTGGACGGAGTATGAGAAGGCTTTGGTCATGAAGCAGCTCAAAGCATCGATCATCGGCAACCCTGACGAGGTAAGGGAGCAGCTTCAGACATTTGTCGAGAATACCGGGGCGGATGAGCTGATTATCAATACGACAATGTATGATCATAAAGCTCGCGTTCGCTCTTATGAACTCGTCGCAGAAATTACCGGCATGAAACAATAAGTTTACGTAACAATAATTATGTAAACTATTTTAACGTGAATAAAAATAATTAAAATTTTACTCATTTTGGGATTCCCATCTTTAGTTCATTATGATATCATTAAACACGAACAAAGGTTCTGTTTTATCTTGACACCATAGTCAGGCCATACTTTCTATTTCACCCAATCCAAGTTAAGGTGGTATCCAAATGGCGCTTCAATGTAATCAGATTTTTGTGAATTTGCCGGTTAAAGATTTGCCAAAGACAAAGGAATTCTTTATACAGGTCGGATTTGAATTCAATGCCCAGTTTACGGACGAGAAGGCAGCCTGCCTGGTCATCAGCGAGCATATTTTTGCCATGCTGCTGGAAGAGGCTTATTTCAAGTCCTTCACGAAGAAGGAAATTCCGGATACGGGGGAGAATGCGGAGGTCATCATCGCTTTGTCCGCGAGCAGCCGGGAAGAGGTCGATGGGATCGTTAACCGGGCTCTTTCCGCCGGAGGCAAGCCGTTTAATGATCCGGTGGATCATGGATTTATGTACAGTTGGAGCTTTCAGGATCCCGATGGCCATTTATGGGAGGTTATTTATATGGATCCGGCAACAATTGAGCAGGGTGAATGAATATATTTAATGATATGAATTAATAATATTAAAAATGGGAGTACCTGGACGAACACCGCCTACTGGCGGTGTTTTTTGTAGAGATGCACCAAACCTGCTTTCTCATGTATGATGGGTTTGAGTCTTTTTTATCCCATAAAATCAAGTTAGGATGATCACCCCATGAAAATTTTGCTTGTGGAAGACGATAGAACGATCGCCTCCGGGCTGGAATATTCGCTGCAGCAGGATCAATTCGACACGGCTCTTTGCCATGATGCGGCCTCCGCCAAGAAGATCATTACAGAAGAGCTCGACGAAATTTCGCTTTGTCTATTCGATCTGTCTCTGCCGGATGGGAGCGGCTATGATTTGTGCAAAATGGCGAAGGCACGCAGGGACATTCCCGTTATTTTCTTAACGGCCATTGATGATGAAGTGAATGTGGTCATGGGACTTGATATGGGAGCCGATGATTATATTACGAAGCCGTTTCGAATACGCGAGCTCCTGTCCCGCATTAAATCGGTGTTAAGGAGATACCCTGCGCATAACCCGGCAGCGAAGCAAACGATTCAGATTGGCCATATTCTCGTGAATACGCTGGAAGGAAAGGTGTACAAGAACGGAAGCGAAATTCAATTGACCGCGTTGGAATATCGGCTGCTGCTCATTTTTTCCAACCATATCGGCCAGGTTCTTTCCAGAAATCAGCTGTTGGAGCGGATTTGGGATGTGGCCGGGGATTTCGTGAATGATAATACGTTAACGGTCTATATCAAAAGGCTGCGTGAAAAATTAGAGGACAACCCTCAGGAGCCGACGATTATCAAAACGGTGCGCGGCTTAGGCTATAAGGTAGGTGATTAGCATTCTTAGTATTCTGCGCAATCGAGAAATTCAAATTTTATTGCTCCTGATGGGTGCAATCAGCCTTGTCGGGATCGTTCTGGCTGCCAGCTTCGCGTTAAACGCGGCCATCATTACCTTGATTACAGCAGTTCTCCTCATTGGCTGCTGCTTTTGGTTTACGAGCTGGAGATATCGCGAAATAGAGAAGCTTTCCGGTTATTTGCGCCAAATCAGCAGCGGCGATTACTCATTGGACGTTCGGGATAATCAGGAGGGTGAGCTGAGCATCTTGAAGAACGACATTTATAAAGTGACGCTGAGGCTTTCCGAACAAAGCTCCCTTTTGCAGCAGGACAAAGTCAAGCTTACCAATGCGATTTCCGACATATCTCATCAGCTCAGAACTCCGTTGACCTCGATGACCGTAATGGCCGATTTATTGAGCGAGCCTGAGCTGCCCGCCGAGAAAAGAAAAGAATTCACGAACAATATCCGTACTCAGCTGGAGCGGATCGGGTGGCTCGTTACCTCCTTATTGAAATTTTCGAAAATTGATGCGGGAACGATCCAATTCAAGCAGGAACCTATATTTGTGAGGGATTTGGTGCAAAAAGCGCTGGAGCCTGTGCTCGTTCCCATGGATATAAAGGAGCAAACGGTTTTGGTTGAAGGCGATGACAGGGTTCGTTTCACGGGTGATCTCAATTGGACGGCCGAAGCCATCCTCAATATTCTAAAGAATTGTGTTGAGCATACCCCGCAGGGCGGAAGGGTCGCCATTTCTTTTACAGAGAACGCGTTATTTACGGAAATCATCATTGGCGATAACGGGAAGGGCATTCCGAAGGAGGACTTGCCGTATATTTTCAAACGCTTTTACAAAGGAAAAAATGCGAGCGAGGACAGCGTCGGCATCGGCCTTGCCCTAGCGCAAAGCATCATTACGAGTCAAAACGGTGATATTGAGGTGAAGAGTGAGGCAGGAAAGGGAACGCAGTTTCGGATCAAGTTCTACAAGCAAGTGGTGTAGCATACAGCAGGGCCTGCCATTCCTTTAAGTGACTAGATTGTCACTTTAGGAGTCACGTGAGAGTCATATTAGACAGATATACTGATCTCAATACCTAGTGGAGGTCTAAATATGGATATTTTAAAAATAGAGCATCTGTCTAAAACGTATGGGAAAGGCGAAACCGCAGTTAAGGCGCTTGATGATGTTTCTTTTTCTGTGCAAAAAGGGCAGTTCGTAGCGATCATCGGTCCTTCCGGGTCGGGAAAATCAACGATTCTGCACATGCTTGGGGGCGTGGATCGTCCGACTAGCGGTAAGGTATTCGTGGACAATACGGATATTTATAGCCTGAACGAGACGCAGTTGGCTATTTTTAGACGGCGGCAGATCGGATTGATTTATCAGTTCTACAATCTCATCCCGGTTCTTACGGTGGAGGAGAATATCAAGCTGCCGATGCTGCTCGATGAGCATAAGGTGGATAAGAAGCAGTTTTCCGACCTCGTTAAGATTTTGAATTTACAGGAGCGGTTGAACCATTTGCCTAATCAGCTGTCCGGCGGCCAACAGCAGCGTGTCTCCATTGGGAGGGCGCTCATCAGCAATCCTGCCATCATGCTGGCGGATGAGCCGACCGGAAACCTGGACAGCAAGAACAGCCGAGAAATTGTCGATTTATTGAAAATGTTCAATAAAACCTTTAACCAGACCCTCATTGTCATTACGCATGATGAGCGGATTGCGCTGCAGGCGGATCGGATTATCGCGATCGAGGATGGAAGAATTGCCAGCGATGAGGTGGTTCGTCCATGAATATCGTTAATAAGCTGACCCTCCGGCATTTGAAGGAAAACAAACGGCGGACGCTGGTCACCATCATCGGCGTCATTATTTCCGTGGCCATGGTCACCGCTGTAGCTACGCTTGCCGTATCCTTTATGGATTTAATGAAGAGGCAGACGATCGAAGACAGCGGGGAATGGCATGTCTTATACAAAGACGTGAATAAGGCTCAGCTGGAAGCCATAAAAGCCGATGATTCAACCAAGACGCTGGTCATTTCAAGAGATCGCGGTTATGCGGCCCTTCAAGCGAGTCGGAATGAAAATAAGCCCTATTTGTTTATCAAGGATTATAACACCGAAGGATTTATACATTTTCCGATCAAGCTGAACAAGGGGCGGCTGCCACAGGCTAGGGATGAAATCGTCTTATCCGAAGATATTTCGGCCAACGCAAAGGTTGACTTTAAAATCGGGGACACGTTAACCCTGGACATCGGCGAACGGACGATGACAGATGGAGAGGGAAACCGCCGAATCCTATCTCAGCTTGACCGTTTATTTACGGGGGATAGCACACATGAAATTCTGGAGAATAAAACCGCGACAACCTACACTGTCGTCGGCATCATAGAGCGTCCTTCATGGGAGCCGACCTGGGCGCCAGGCTATACGGTTCTAGGATATGTAGATGAAAATCTTATCGGGGACGGCGAACTGGATACTGTCCATGCTTCGGTCATTTTAAACCAGATTACAAGCGATTTATATGCTCACGCGGAGGGACTGGCAGGGGAGATTGGACTTGAGAAGGATTCTGTTCAATATAACAATAGTCTGCTTCGTTATTACGGGGTGACTAATAACGCTGGCCTTAGCAGCACTCTTTTTTCGCTGTCCGCCATTATCATGATCGTTATTATTGTCGGCTCGGTTTCGTTGATCTACAATGCATTCGCCATTTCCGTCTCGGAGCGGGCCCGTCATTTAGGAATGCTCTCCAGCGTAGGCGCAACAAAAAAACAAAAGAGAAACTCCGTGTTCTTTGAGGGGGCCGTCATTGGACTGATCAGCATTCCTATCGGCATCCTGGCGGGAATTGCCGGAATAGCGATTACGTTTCGGTTCATTAATTCGATGATCGAAGGCGCATTAGAGATCTCGGAAGAATTGACGTTAATCGTTACTCCTTTATCCATCCTGATCACCTGCGGCGTATCCATGCTAACGATATTCATTTCAACGTATATCCCGGCGAGAAAGGCTTCTAAAATTTCGGCGATAGATGCCATTCGGCAGACGAGCGATATGAAGCTGACCGGCAAAGCCGTGAAAACGTCCAAGCTCGTTCGGAGGGTTTTCGGCATGGAGGCTGAGATCGGCCTAAAAAACCTTAAGAGAAACAAACGGCGTAATCAAGCTACGGTATTTTCGCTAGTGATCAGCATCGTCTTGTTTCTATCCGTATCCTTTTTTACCGAAAATTTAAAAAAATCTCTCGTACTGTCGCAGGAAGGGTTGAATTACGATATTCAGATCACGCTCGGAACGCATAACTCTACAGAGAATGAACGGTTAATCCGTTCGATCGGGAATTTGCAGAATGTGACGGAGTACAGCGTTATTACGCGTTTTACGGCCAACTCCTGGATTGAAGAATCGATGATCGGAAAGGAATTGCAGGAGCTGGTAAAGAGTGATCCAAGCGTACTGGAAAATGGCAAATATCCTTACTATGTAGAGATCAACGCCATCAACCAGGAAAGCCTGGCTGCTTATGCCCGAACCGTTGGCGTAAATATGGAACAGTTGGAAGATACGAAGCTATTCAAAGCGATTGTCGTTGACACGGCAAAATACGAGGATATGAAGGCAGGAAAATATGTAGAAACAAAAACCATTAACGCAAAAGTAGGCCAAACGATAGAAGTCAGTGTCATCGATAGTGAAACCGGGGAAGAGAAGAGGGTAGAACAGATCGAAATTGCTGGCCTGACCGATGTGCTGCCTGCGGGGGGTTATCCTCCAGGAGTAGGCGGGTTAACTATGATTGTCTCTGAGCCGGTCATGAGTCGTTTGGTGAATGAAGAGATGAATATGGATACAACTTCATATCTCTATTTAAAAAGCTCTGACCCAATGGCTACGCAGCAGCAAATCGAGGAAATGAAAGAAAGCAATATATACGTTTACAATGTCTATAAAAGCAGGCAGCAGGAAGAACAAATGGTTATGCTCATGTCCGTGTTTGCTTATGGCTTCATCGTGTTGATTACCGCTATTTCGATTGCGAATATTTTCAATACGATTTCCACAAGCATTTCGCTGCGCAAACGGGAATTTGCGATGTTAAAATCCGTGGGCATGACGCCTAAAGGCTTCAACAAAATGATCAACTACGAGAGTATATTTTACGGTATCAAGGCGCTGCTATATGGATTGCCAATTAGTGTTGTGTTGATGTATCTCATCCACCGGTCGTTAATGAACAGCTTTAACTATGTCTTCACGCTTCCATGGTTAAGCATGTTATATGTCATCGCCGCAGTATTCGTGATGGTCAGTTCATCGATGCTGTATTCCAGCTCCAAAGTAAAAAAAGAAAACATTATTGATGCATTGAAGCAGGAAAATATTTAAATATTTTGCCTGTGATCCAAAGTGGAGAGTCTCCTAAAGGTTATGAAACCTGATGGGAGGCTCTTTTTTTCGATGCCGAGGACAAAAATTTATATTCTTAGACGGTTTGATGCGAGCCATCCTTACGGCTGATAAAACACCTTCGCTCAAAGCACTAGTCACATGGGCTGAAGCAGTTACTATTTACCGTGCTAACCGTTTCATCTACCGGTAGGTTTTTCGGCAGGAGTTATTTTAAGTACAGTATTATGCTGTAATTTTCGTTGACAGTTTTTAGCAATGGGAAGATAATAATTGTATCTATGGAAAAAGGAGGGAAATAAAACATAAAACCAGTACCTCACATATTAACCCTTAAAGGAGTGTAGTTATGTACGAGAAAATCATAGACATTTTGTGCACTATCAAAGAAGACCAACCGGAACTCCGCCAATCCCTGTCCCCCGAAACGGATCTGAACAACGATATAGGCCTAGATTCTCTGCAAATGATCCAGTTTATGCTCAAAGTCGAAGAGCAGTTAAACGTGGCCATTGACTACGACCACTTTGATTACGAACATCTCCAGTCGATCGAAGCATTTATCACTTTTCTGAATAGCTGCCAGTCTCAGGAGCAGCCGTTGTACGAAGATGTCAAACGGTGAAGCCGGCTTGAGTCCGAAAATCGTGATGGGTACCTTCGATCCCGAAACGCGTTGGAGAGATTCGGATCTGGCCCGGTTGCCCTCTATGCCCGATAAGGATCGAGAATCGATTGTTCTGTGTATGGACGAGCTGCTTTTTCCATTTTGCGGGCCTGACGATGTTCTGTACAGCCGCTGCAAAATCGATCCGGCGCTGCATGAGTATCTGAACGGGCTGGGCTTTTGCTTTCGAACCCGTTATCACTTTGATTTGAACGATGAGAAGGAACCGCTGCCCGAACCGGACGTGTTAAAGCGATGCATGTTCAGGCTTGGGACCGATCAAGCCCAGCTTCTTCAACCGACAAACAGGGTGCTGCAAGCGGCTGGTTCCCGTTATCCAGAGCGTGCGGTATTGCCGGAATCTGTCTTTCCCATGAATATCGCCGGAGATTTACGAGAAACAAAATCGCCAAATGAAGCAGCGTTCACCTTCTCCGCAAAAAATATATCTCCGTACGCCATTACGGCGGATACGGAAGCTTACCTCCATGCCGCCGGGCCGTTTCGTCCTTTGCCGGATCTTGAGACGGTCGTGCGTATTAACTCAAAGATCTACTCCAACCGGCTCCTAGCAAAAATTGGTGAGAAATGCTATGGCACAGAAGTGAACAGCGCAGCGGAAATGGAGGCGGCCGGAAATAGGCTTCTGAAGCGGGGGCCGTATCTGCTGAAAGATCCCTTCGGTGTGTCGGGCAAGGGCAATCTGCTCATCGACAGCGAAGCCATGCAGCGAAGAATAGCGGAACATCTGCATAAACAGGAGGATAGTGGATTACGCTCTCAATTTCTGCTGGAGCCCCTTCTACCGAAAAAGACCGACTTCAGTTCTCACTGGCTCATCCGGGAGGATGGGGAGAAGGAGTTCATTTCCGTTCAGCGGATGATGAATCATCAGCAAAATTACAGCGGGTCTATCCAAGCGGATGAAGCTTTTATCCACCTGCTGAAGAACGCCGGCTATTTTAGCGTGATGGAGAAAGCGCTCCGGCTTCTGGCGGAGGACGGCTACCACGGCTTCGTTTGCTTTGACTCCATGATACTGGAGGACGGTGAAGTCGTATCCATTGTGGAGATTAACGCCCGAAAGTCCATGGGCCTGATTAATGCGTATCTCGATAAATGCTGGGAACCGTACGGCCTTATGGGCTGGCTCACGTTCTTGTCCCTCGGTCTTCCGGAAGGCTTCGCTTTCGGGAAGCTGCTGCACGCTTTGGGCGAATCCGGTCTTCTGATGACAGCCCCGGGGGAATACGGAATCGTTCCTCTATCATCCAATACCGTCATGGTGAACGAAATTCTGACCCGTCGCCGTATCGCTAACGGAACACAGACCAAACGGGGCATGCCGAAGGGACGGCTGTATGTATCCGTGGTGGGCCGTGACGACAGACACCGCAGCGAATTGGTCGAAAGCCTGCGGCAGGTGCTCGCTGACTTGTCTGTTAAAGTGTACAACTAAATCTGGAGCTCGGAGGCTGCGCATGAATTCATCTTCGGTTACCTTGCTGGCGTCGGGGAATTCGCTCGGCGCCTACATTCCGGCTATGCATCTGTACACGTACCTGCAAAGCAAAGGTGTTGGAACGGAGGTTCACGTTCTGGAGAACTTGTATCACGAAGAAGTCCGGCACAAGATCCGGTTCACCAAACAAGCCTTCCATGCGGATTTCTCCTTTGCTCGTATGGGGCATAAGCTGGCCAAGCCCGTTGACTCTTCACTGGATGAAGTGGCAGTCGAGAGATTGCTGAACCGCTGGAAAGGGAGCGGTGTTTCCCGCTTTGCTGTGTTTACCGGCTTCTGGCTGCCGATCCTGGAGCGCTATAAGGCAGCTGTCGGCGGCCGCCTGGACATCCGGCTGATCCGGTTGGATGCATGGGATACGCCGTCGTTCAAGGTACACAAGCAGTTGTACCCCAGCTACGACAATGTCTGGTTCTACGAGCCTTCGAAGCTGTCTCCGGGCAGCTACATTGCTTCAAACGAGGCTGAGCCTCTGCCTTACGCGCAGCGCGCCGGACGCATTCTGATCCATGGCGGCGGCTGGGGGATCGGGACTTATGCCGGGACAATCTCAGAGCTTCGCAAGCTCGGCCACGGCCTTGATGTGATCGTCTACGATCCCTCCGAGGTGGCGGAGGACGATGGGTTTACGCGCTATTTTGGAACGGAAGCCTCCTGGGATCCGTGGCGCCGTGACACGCAGGGGCGGCACACGTTTCCGCCGATGATCCGTTATATCCGTGAAGACGGCGTGCTCCGGGAGTTCCCGCTCGGGGATTACTCCGCTTACACAAGCCTCATGCGAAATTGCGCAGCGGTCATCAGCAAGCCGGGCGGAGCGACGCTG
The DNA here is from genome assembly GCF_042714055.1 of Paenibacillus lentus. Taxonomy (GTDB): domain Bacteria; phylum Bacillota; class Bacilli; order Paenibacillales; family Paenibacillaceae; genus Fontibacillus; species Fontibacillus lentus_A. The sequence goes on along the minus strand of NZ_JBHGVC010000001.1, from coordinate 448,410 downwards.
AACGACTCGCTGTCGTTCGGAATTCCTTTTGTCATGCTGGAGCCGTTTGGCGACCATGAGCTTCATAATGCAGCCTATTGGGAATCCTGCGGTTTTGGTATCCGGTTTGCGGAATGGGAAGCCCAGGGGTTTTCGGAGCATCATCTGGAGGGGATTTGCCGACGTTTGCTGGAGCATCGATCAAAAATTAACCATTTTGGGAGGATTATTTATGCAGCCGAAAACAGCAGTTACGTTTGACCAACTGACATTCCGTAATATGAAAAGAACCCTGGTTCCGCTGGCAGAAACGGGAAGGAAGCGCCGGGAAGACCCGACTTATGCGGCCCCCGTGCCTTACGAAATCGGGATCAAGCTCAATAACGGCTGCAATTTGCGCTGCAAGCACTGCTTCGAATGGAATCCGGACGGCTTCCATCACGGCTTTGCCAGAGAAGTGAAGAACGACGAAATCGAGATTCCAGTTGTGGAGAAGCTTCTGGCCGAAACGAGAGAACGCAAATCGCGCGTGTTCCTATGGGGCGGGGAGCCGTTGTTCTACTCCAAGTTCGATGAACTGGCGGAGCTTCTGGCCAGAGAAGACCGGTATACGACCATTTGTACGAACGCGATTCTCATTGAACAGAAGCTGGATTCTATTCTGAAAATGTCGGAAAATCTGGTCATGCTGGTCAGCCTGGAAGGCTTTGAGAAGGAGAATGACGCGATCCGGGGCAAAGGCACGTTCAAGAAAGTGATCCACGCCATACAGCTGCTGCTTGATCTGCAAAAGCAAGGCTTGTACAAAGGAAAAGTGTCCGTAGCTTTGACGGTAAATGACCAGATGGTCGGCCAGCTATACAGCTTTATGGAATTCTTTGAAGAGATGGGCGTAGATTCCGTTTACTTCTGCTTCCCTTGGTACATCCCTTCCGATACAGCGGAGAAAATGGACACCTACTTCGATGCCCATTTCCCGCACCTTGCCTCCCGCTTTGCGGACGGCCACAAGAACAGCTGGCACTCCTTTACGTTCCACATCTCGCCAGCCAATTTCGACACATTAATCGATGAGCTTAATAGAGTTAATTCCCGCGTGTGGAATGTACGCATCCGCTATCAGCCTGCGCTGGAGCCCGAAGAGGTGGAAGGATTTATCCGGGGCAGCGAGAAGCCGGCCATGAACCGGACGAAGTGCTTCTCGATCTCAAACCGGATGGATGTAATGCCGGACGGCAAAGTGAATCCGTGCAAATTTTTCCCGGAATTCAGTGTCGGTAATTTGAACGAAGAAAGCGTTGCGGATATTTTCCACGGCGAAGATCTCCGGAAACAGCGCGAGGTTCTGGCCTGCGGTCTGATGCCGATTTGCTCGAAATGCGTGCTTCTTTATAACAATGGAATCTAAGCGTTTAAAAGTTATGCCGCCCAACAGACAAAACAGGCAATCGTTCAGGAGGAGTGGGGATGGACTGTATCCGTGTGCGGGAGCTGCACAAATCGTTCGTGTATTATCGAAAAGAAGCCGGGTTTAAACATTCACTGAAAAATTTGTTTGCCCGCAAGGCACTGGTGAAGGAAGCGGTTAAATCCGTTTCCTTCGACATCGGCCCCGGCGAGTGCGTCGGATTTCTTGGGCCCAACGGGGCTGGGAAGACCACGACACTCAAAATATTATCGGGGATTCTGTATCCCACAAGCGGGGAGGCTCATGTACTCGGCTATGTGCCATGGGAACGAAAAAACGAGTTCAAACGGCTTTTCTCCATTGTGATGGGTCAGAAAAATCAGCTTTGGTGGGATCTTCCCGCCAGCGAGTCTATTTATTTGAACAAATGCATTTATGACGTGGACGATGATCTCTACCGCCGCAGTCTTGCCGAACTTTCAGAAATGCTCGATGTGCAGGAGCTTCTGGACGTGCAGGTACGCCGGCTGTCCCTGGGTGAAAGGATGAAAATGGAGCTGATCGCCGCTCTGATCCACCGGCCCCGGCTGCTTTATCTCGACGAGCCGACAATCGGCCTCGATTTTCCCTCCCAGAAGAAGGTCAGGGAGTTTTTGAAATACTATAATGAGCAGTACAATGCGACAATTCTGCTGACAAGCCACTACATGAAGGATGTGGAGGATCTGTGCAAGCGGACGATTATCATTAACGAGGGAAGTCTTCTGTATGACGGAGAGCTTCACAAAATCAACGATCTTTTTGGCGAGAACAAAATGATAAGGCTGCAGTTCTCCGAACCCGTTGCCGAGCAGCGGTTGGTCAAATTCGGAAAAATCGTCAGCGCAGACGACTACAACGCTGTTTTGGAGCTGCCCAAGTATCGTTTGAAGGAAGTGTCGCGTGCGGTGCTCGATTCGTTTCCGATCGTTGACTGGACGATTGAGGACGTGCCGATCGAGGAAAGCATTTCGATGCTATACCGCAAGGAATCTGTCGGATGAACAGACGCAGATTGTATAGGGCTGTTTTTTCGATGGGCGTCCAGCATTCGATGGAGTACCGCTTACACTTCTTTCTTGGTCTGCTCGGGGCTGCGTTTCCGATTCTTGTCCAGTATTTCATCTGGACGGCGGTATATCGGCACTCCGGCCAAACGGCGCTGTTCTCGTATTCGTACGGTCAAATTATATTGTATACGATCTTGGCGGGATTGGTGTCCAAGCTGATCGCAACCCAGTTCGAGCATCAGATTGCTGACGACATCAAAAACGGCGGCCTTAACAAGTATTTGATCAAACCGGTCAGCTACTTCGCGTACCGGCTGGTATCCTTTTTCGGCCAGAAGGCGATCTATTACGGAATTACGGCTTTGCTGCTCGTCGGAATTATCTGGTTCGCATCTGCCGGGGGCGTGCTTGAGCTCCAGGCCGTACGGCTGATCTTGTTCGCCGTCACGCTGTGGGGGGCGCTTTTGCTCAATTTCCTGATCGCCTATTGCATCTGTGCAAGTGCTTTTTACCTGCATGAAATCTCGTATTTTTTCGTTATTACAAGTCTGCTCGTCAATATTTTGAGCGGAGGCATGTTTCCGTTGGAGATTTTCGGGGAGTCGGTTGTGAAGGCGCTTCAGTATACACCGTTCCCGTATACTATATATTTTCCGGTCAATGTCCTCAGCGGCAAAATGGAAGCGGCGGCTATGTACCAGGGTCTGCTTATCCAATGCGGGTGGATTCTGCTGTTCTTCTGGCTGTCCCGCCTGACATGGCGCGTTTCCATGAAGAAATATTCAGCGGTTGGGGGGTAGCGGATGTTGCGTATGTTTAAAATCGCGAGGAAATACATGCGTCTGTACGGCATATTCATCAAAAATTGTCTCATCGCCCAGATGGAGTTTCGAGGCAATTTTATGATGAGCCTGCTTGTCGAATCCGTCTACCTGCTTGCCAAACTGCTATATGTGCTGGTCGTGTTCCGAACCGATCTTCACGTGGACGGCATACCGCCCGAAGGGCTGCTTCTATTTATAGGCATGCACACCGTGGTGACCGGAATTTATGTCGGCCTATTTTTTACAAATTTCACGAAAATTCCGGAATATATCAAGGATGGCTCGCTTGATTTAATGCTGACCAAGCCGGTATCCCTCCAGTTCATGGCGTCCTTGCGTTACGTCGATTTGGCGCTGCCGATCCCCGATATTCTCGTTGGTTTCGTTATGATCGGTATCGGCTGGCATGCCATGGATATTCCGCTGACGTTTTTGCAATTCGCGGGATTTATCCTGCTGCTGCTCGTCTCCGTTGTCATCACATACTGCCTGATGATTATCCCGGCGCTGCTTTCATTCTGGTTCGTCCAGACGGGCTCCGTATCGGAGATTGCCCATTCCGTCTGGGACGCCAATAATTTTCCCATGGCTATTTACCCAGCCTGGGTTCGCCGGATTGGAACCTTTGTCATTCCTCTGTTCCTTATTACTAATTTCGGACCAATGTTCCTGCTTGGACAGCTCAGCTGGCTCTATGCAGGACTGGCGATGGCTGGTTCGCTTCTGCTCTTCGCAGTTGTACGGCTAATCTGGAAGCAGGCCGTGAAGGGATACAGCAGCGCGAGCAGTTAAGACGGCTTCTCTGCAATAAAAGTATCAGGGTTTCTAACCTACACTTGGAAAAGGAAGTGATAACGCATGCCGGACATTGCGACAACGCAAGGCCGCACCTCGTTAAATTGCGTATTTCAGGAGCCGAATCGGATCGAACTTATAGAGGAGTCGGTGCATGAGCCTGGACCGGGACAAATTTTATGTGCAGCAAAAAAGTCGCTGATAAGTACTGGTACGGAATTGGCTTGTCTGAAGGGGTGCTTCGACGAGGGGACAGTCTGGTCATCTTGGGTTCGGTACCCATTTTATCCGGGATACTCCATGGCGGCGCAAGTGCTGGAGACAGGAGACGGGGTCGAGGGAATAAAGGCCGGTGATCGGATCATCTGTCCGTCTGGTCATCGCCAGTATTTCCTCGCGGATTATAAGGAAGCAGCGCTTATCCCCGATTGGATCCGTGACGAAGAGGCGGTTTTTACACAGATCGCGAAGGTTGCCCTGCTAGGGGTTCTGCGTGCCGAGCCCGCATTCGGAGAAAGAGTGGGAGTCGTCGGGCTCGGTCTTATCGGTCAGCTTGTCATCCAGTATCTGAAAGCGGGCGGTGCGCGACAGATTATCGCGATCGCGCCGGAAAGCTCTCGTCTTGACCAGGCCCGGAGAAATGGGGCGACCGATCTGTTGAATCTTCCGGTGGACGAAGCCTTTGAACGGGTAGAAGAACTTACCGGAGGCAGAATGCTGGACACGATATACGATGTTACCGGTTCTTATGCCGTACTGTCCTACTGTACGCAGTTGACCCGGGATCTAGGCAAAGTAATCCTGCTGGGTGATTCGACGGAACCTTCTAAGCAGAGTATCGGGCCGAAAGTAGTCTTTAATTCAGTCAGCATACTGGGTATCCACGGCCGGATGATAGAGGGTTATAAAGGTTGGACGGAAGCAGATATGAACGAGTTCATATTCGAGTATCTCCGTCACGGGAAACTGGATGTCGCTAGTCTCATTACCGAAAAAGCAAATCCGCTCGAAGCCGTATCGGTCTATTCCCGGCTCGCCGGGCGTAAGTCCGATTTAATGGGAGTATTGTTCGATTGGACACAATTGTAACGGCTGAGGGGGAAACCAAATGAAAACGTGTAACGAGCTTACATTGAAGGAGAAAATCGGCCAGCTGCTGATGGCCGGTTTTGAGGGCCTTATGCCGGATGCGAATATCGGCACCCTTTTGCAAAACCATTTCATTGGGGGAGTTGTGTTCTTTTCCCGTAATCTGGATAACCCCGAGCAGGCATTCGCTTTAACGCAGGAACTCCAGCGGATGGCTATGGCTGCGACGGGCATACCGTTGTGGATCGGAACGGATCAGGAGGGGGGCATGGTCGTCCGGGTAAGGAAGGGGATTGCACAGATGCCTGCAGCGATGGCCATGGGAGCGGCACGCGATCCCGAACTGCTCTACGAAGCTGCCATGGGAATTGCGGAGGAGCTGAAGTTGCTGGGCATCAATATGAATTTCGCGCCGGTGGTGGACATTAACGTCAATCCACGAAATCCGATCATTGATGTCCGCTCGTTTGGAGATGATCCCGAACTTGTCTCCGAGCTCGGGATCGCCGCCATGCTCGGCTTTCAGGAGGGAGGAATCGTCTCCGTCATCAAGCACTTTCCCGGGCATGGCGACACGGAGACGGATTCCCACACGGAATTGCCAGTCGTGAGGCATTCTCTTGAGCGACTGCGCTCCGTGGAGCTCGTGCCGTTCCGACGGGCTGCGCGGAACGGAGCGGAAGCCATCATGACGGCCCACGTCGGGATTCCACTGCTCAGCGGAGGAGAGCCCGTTCCGGCCACGCTCTCCCGGATAATTCTGTCGGGTCTGCTGCGTGAAGAACTGGGCTTTGACGGGCTAATCGTGACCGACTGTATGGAGATGAACGCCGTAACGCAGGGAATCGGCGTAGGGGAGGCAGTCGTCCAGGCCGTGCTGGCCGGAGCGGATCTTCTTCTCGTCAGCCATACGTACGATAGCCAGCTGGAGGCAGTGGATTCCCTGGAACGCGCGGTTACAGAAGGGCGTCTGCCAGAAGAGCGGATTGATGCTTCCGTGGAGCGCATCCTTCGCCTCAAAGAGCGCCGTATCGAAGGGCTGCGGGAGCGCAGTTGGGAAGAGATGCAGAACCTGCTGGAAAATCCGCAGACACTCCGGACGATTGAGCGGCTCCGCGAGGAAAGCATTACCGTCGTCAACCGTGAACCGGATTATTGCCGATTGTCTCCCGAAGTCGGAACGCTCGTGCTCTGGCCGCAAATGACGGCCGCTTGCAAATCCGAGGACGAACCGGCATACGATGACACCCTTGGCAGCTGCCTGCGACCTTTTATCACGGCAAAATTAATGGAGCGAGTGTACGGGACCAATCCAAGTCCAGATGAGATTGAGGCCCTTGCCTCCGAAGCGGAGGAATATGGGCAGATCGTCGTGGGAATTTTCCACACAGCTTCTAATCCCGGTCAGTCAGCTTTGGTACGCAAGCTCTTGGCGGGAGGGGCCAAAGTCATTCCGGTCTCCCTGCGCAATCCCGTCGATCTCGCGATATTCCCGGAAGCCAAGGGCTTTCTGGCCTGTTACGAGCATCATCCGCATACCCTGCAGGCCCTATCCCGGGTTCTGATGGGCATGTTGGAGGCCGAAGGAACACTGCCGGTCACGATTCCGGATCACTTGTCAGAAGGGGGAGAATCAGATGAACGCTGTTCAGCTTCCGGTATTGAATCCGCCACTTAAAGGATTCTTGCGTTGGGCTTATACGCTTTCGATCACCAGCGCCTACGAAGAAACGATTCCTTGGTATTACAGCAATTTTATCCAGTTGTCCTGTACCAAAAAATTTCTGGAGGACGGCAGGCAGTATTTTCTCGATTTTTTCCGGGGCAAGCCTAACGAACTAAATTTCAACAATCCGTTTCTTCTCACCTGCTCCGTCAATTATACGATTCTGAAGAGTTTGGCATTCGACGCCTGGCCAAAATTCTTCGCGGATCAGATCCGCAGCGGCTATTATTGTGTCGTGTTTTTAGATGAATCCAGGCTGTCACCAGCGGCCTCCTATCAAAAGGAGCTATTCCCTCATCATCTTTTTCTATACGGTTTCGATTGGGATAAAAGTGTCTTCTATGCTTCCATGTTCGACCATACGGGGGTATACCGCAATTTGCAGATTCCGTTCCCGGAGTTCCAGGATGCTGTCCAGTCCATGGGACATCTTCTAAAGGAAAACCTCACGGCCGACCATCATACGTTTTTTTACAAATACGAGCCGCATTCTCCATATCCTTTCGATAAAACGGCCGCGATCGACCAACTGCGCGATTACCTAAACGGGGAGACCCATTTAAACCGGATCAATTACAATCCTGATGAAGAGGAAGCTTTCGGAATTAACGTATACGACTATTTGCAAATGTACTATGATGCCGTAGAAAGCAACGATTCCCGGCTAGGTGACCGTAACGATGTGAGGCACCTTCATGTGCTCTGGGAGCACAAAAAAATGATGAGCGAGCGGATCGGATACTTGGTAGATGAGGGTATAATCCCGTATGATGAAGAGCTTGTGGAGGGCTACAAGGATATCACCAAAAGGGCAATGAAGCTGAGAGATCAGTATATTCGTCATGAAATCCGCGAAGATAAAGAAATGTTTGAACGACTGAGACTCCGGTTCGACCAATTCCGAAATGAAGAGCCTGTTTTCCTGCAAAAACTGATTACACTGCTCGAAGGCTGAAAAACCCGCCGCAGAAAACCCGGAAACCAGATGAAAAACTTACTGGAAGACCGGGTTTTCTACGGGGGTTCTAAGCTAGTAGTCACATAAGCACAGTCTGAACGGTACTTCTGTCGCTTGTGTTAGGGCGTTGGTGGAGGAATTTACCTAATACTGATAACGATAGAGCAGTACCGCAATTCACACATAAACGCCAATTCGAAGGAGAGCGCATTTAATGCGTCTCTCTTTTTTTATGGAAGTGTAATGGCAAGAGAGCGAAGTCCCGATCGGGACAAAGCGAAACGATATGGCTGCAGAGTGTCGGGACGGTGAAGCTTGAAAAGTAACGTTACTCGTGAATCGAAAGGTAATGTCACTAAACGCGGCGCTCCTAAAAAACCAGTCCATCTCCCGCCGGAACAAAAGGCTGCAACAACTTCATGCAGTGATTTGAGATGTTAAAACGCAGGGAGGGTCACTATAATGAAAGACATAGAAAAAAATCTACAAAATTCTTCATCATTCGACAAGAAGATGAAAGGCGGAAGAAGGTGAAGTGCTTTCAACAAACTAACTCAAAGACAATCTCGCCTGGTTTCCATTCTTTTAAAGCAAAAAGGATACACAACAATCAAATTTTATGCTGAGGAATTGAGATGTTCCGAGCGCACGGTTCATTCGGATTTAAAAATAGCCGAGCAATTCCTTTCAAGCAAAGGCTATGAACTAGAAAAAAGATCCGGCGTAGGCATAAGGGTAAATAAAGTTGATCGGAATCCCCCTCTTTTAGAGGCAAAGCAGCAATTAAACGATTATTCGACTTCGGGAAGACGCAGAAGGATCATGGAGCTGCTGCTGTTCGAGAATAAAACGGTTACGTATGATGGTCTGTCAGAGCTGTTCCTGGTCAGCCGAACTTCGATTAAAAATGATCTGGCCTTCGTGGAAAAAAAGCTTACTAGCCGCAATAATTTGAAGCTGTTAAGCGATTCCCAGGGTACACGTCTTTGCGGGAAGGAGAAAGACCTGCAAAAAGCCTACTTAGAGTTTAATCGCTATGTTCTTGAAGACAGCAGCATGATTTTTGAAAGCGATGATAAGCAGAAACTTATGATTCTAGGTGCCTATTACGGAAAGGATGTCGTGAGTGTCTGTTCCAGAGTGCTTTTCGGATACGTTAAAAACGACGTGACGGCCATTGCCGAATATTACGTTTTTAATGTGTTGAGCATGATGATTATTTTAGTCTATCGGCTTATGAAGGGCTATCATTTAGAAGAACAGAGATCCGTGTCTGGAGACAAGCTTGAAAGCGCGTACTTTAAACAAAGTGCAGAGGGCATGTTGAACAAAATATCGTTGAGATTGAATGCTGAATACAAGGCAACGGATGTGGAATATCTCGCATCCTATCTGATCTCCAATAAATTTGCACCTTTACCTTCGGAAAGCAGATACAGCCTTTATGTAGACAAGATTGTGAAGAAAGCCGGGGATTCCCTGCATCTTGATTTTACGAAGGATAACAAACTGAAGGAACAGCTGATTCATCATTTTCCACCGATGCTTTATCGCTTGCGGGCAAGAATTCCTACGAGTAATCCGCTGATTGTGCAAATCAAAAATGAGTTTCCCCTTATATTCAATGTGATTTGGGTCGTGCTGAGCGAATATGAGGACGAGCTTGGTGTCATTTTCAATGAAGAGGAAGTCGGATTTCTGACGATTTACTTTCAATCAGCTATCGAAAGAGCGAAGGTAGGCAAGAAAATTCTAGTTATATGCCCTAGAGGAATTGCGACCTCCGAGCTCTTGGTAAACCGGATCAAAAATGTTCTACCCGCCTTTGACATGATTGAAGTCGCTTCGACCAAGGAGGCTACGAAGCTGGATCTCAAGGACATTGATCTTATCATTTCTACCGTCGATGTCGATCTTCCCGAGAGTAAAGTAATCGTCGTTTCTCCGCTGCTTAGCGAGCAGGATATGAAGAACATTTCCGATCTCTACTATGACAAATTTCTTCTTGCCAAAGAAACTAAAAATGAATGGAAGCCCTTACCTCATTTGGGAAAGTATCTGAAGGATGAATTTATTTTTTTCGACGGGAATTTTCAATCGAAGGATGAATTGATCGATACGATTGGAAACAAGCTGGTTGCGGGCAGCTTCGTTACCGAGAGCTTTATGGATAGTTTAAAAAACCGGGAGCTTATGGGGGGAACAGACCTCCCGACAGGAGTAGCCCTGCCTCATGGGAACCCGAATTATGTAAATGAAACGATTATCGTATTTGTCAGGAATAAAAAAAATATCGTTTGGAACAAGAGTTCCGTTAGAACTGTGATTGTTATCTGTTTCTCGGAAAAAGATACAAAAAATATAAAGCATGTACTTTCGGATATTTATTCGATTGTAGAAAACAGAGAAATGCTGAATCAGATTTATATGATGTCTGATAAGCAGGAGTTCAAAATGAGGATTGGATGTGGATCATATTGAAAGATGTAATTAATAAAAGAATGATCTTTCTGCAGCAAAATTTCGAAACGCGGGACGATGTGCTTCGCGTTCTGATTGAGAACGCGCTGCAAAACGGGCTAATTTCGGAGCAGAAGCCCTTTTTACAGGCTGTTCTTGATCGGGAAGCGAACGTTCCGACGGCTATAGGCTATCAAATTGCCATACCGCATGGTAAAAGCGATGCAGTGAAGCAGCCTTTTATCGGTTTTTTACAGGCAAAACATGATTTCAGATGGACCGAAGGGTACGAAGAAGAAGTTAAGCTGATCTTTCTGATTGGTGTGCCCAAGGCAAATGAGCAAAATATTCACTTGAAGTTCATTTCACGTTTGAGTAAAAAGCTTCTAGATGACAACTTCAGAATGAAATTACTGGAAAGTACCGATGTCGAGCAGGTTTATCAGTTGTTGAATTCCATTTATTAATGGTTCAAATAAAAAACATGAGGAGGAACAGCAATGAAGATAGTAGCTGTAACAGCTTGTCCCACAGGAGTAGCCCACACTTACATGGCTCAGGAGGCACTAGAAAAGGAATGTCAAAAGCGTGGATACGAGATTCAGGTGGAAACGCAGGGCAGTATGGGTATCGAAAATGAATTAGAGCAGGATGTGATCGATGAAGCAGATGTAGTTATTTTGGCCGTAGCGATCAGAATTGACGGCGAAGAGCGGTTTGAAGAAAAAATAGATATGGGGAAAGTGCTGCAAATTGAACCAGCGGATGCCATCAAGCATCCTTCCGAAGTGTTGGATAAAGCTGAGAAACTTTAGAGAGGGATAATGAAAATGGCGAATAAGTTGAGAGATGTACTCAAGGAAATTCAGAAGGCATTCAGTACGGGTGTCTCTTACATGCTGCCGGCGGTCGTAGTCGGAGGGGTTTTCCTAGCCATTTCATTGGCCACAGGCACGGCTACGGATGAAGGTATGCAAGTGACGAGTCCGTTTATGCAAAATCTGCTTGATCTCGGATCGGCCGGCTTTGCCATGATGATTCCGATATTGGCCGGTTATATTGCGTATTCATTGGCTGGAAAGCCAGGGATCGCCCCGGCGATGATATTAGGTTATGTAGCCAACAATCCGATTGGGGATGACGGAGTAAAGACCGGTTTCCTTGGCGCAATGATTCTTGGCGTAGCCGTCGGATTAGTCGTCAAGTGGTGCAAGACCTGGAAGGTTCCAACCACGATTAAGACGATCATGCCGATATTGATTGTTCCTATTTTTTCGGTACTCTCCATCGGGCTGTTATATATTTACGTCATTGCCGGTCCTATAGGGGCAGCGATGACATGGCTGGTCAACGTGCTTGGCAATCTGCAGGGTGGAAACGCTGTCTTGCTCGGGTTGATCATCGGTGCAATGACGGCTATCGATATGGGCGGCCCAATCAACAAGACGGCTACAGCGTTTACGCTTGCTTTGATGGCAGAGGGAATTTACGGACCGAACGGCGCACACCGGATAGCCGTTGCAATTCCTCCACTGGCCTTGGCGGTGTCTACGTTTATCGATCGTAAGAAATATGCTCCCGAGGATAGGGACTTGGGCATTTCCGCCTTTTTCATGGGATTGATCGGCATTACCGAAGGGGCGATACCTTTTGCTGTAAAAGATATAAAGCGCGTTCTTCCGGCTATCATTATCGGAAGCGCTGTCGGTGGAGGACTGGGAATGCTCACGGCTGTCGAAGCGCTGGTGCCGCATGGAGGACTCATCATACTGCCTGTGGTTAATAACAAACTCTGGTATGTCATCTCGATGTTTGTGGGCGTGCTCGTCTCCGTGCTGATCCTGCATTTTACGAAGCCGAACCTAGAACAAGCTGGCAAAAGAAATCAACAGAAGAAGAATGCGGACACATCTATTGAAGCAACGAAATAAAGAAATAAAGAAATGGAGCTGGTTAGAGTGGATAAACTGCCAATAAAAAAAGTTGTTGAGGGTTTGCTGGAATTGCAGATGACAGGCGAAAGCGCGACTATGCTGGGGATCGGACCGATGTCGAAAAATTGTGTGCAGGCCACCCTGGAGCTTTCCAAGGAATATGATTTTCCGGTTATGTTTATCGCCAGCCGCAATCAGGTCGATATGGATGAGCTGGGCGGAGGCTACGTCAACGGCTGGAACCAGTTTACTTTTGCCAAAGCGGTGCAAGAGGTGGCAAAAGAAATCAACTACGACAATTTTTATTATATGTGCCGCGACCATGGCGGCCCTTGGCAGCGGGACAAGGAGAGAAACGATCACCTGCCGCTGGAAGAAGCGATGGAACTAGGGAAGCGATCCTATGTTGCTGATATCGAAGCGGGCTTTGATTTGCTGATGATCGATCCGACTAAAGATCCGTTCGAAGTAGGTAAGGTGATACCGTTGGAAACGGTTCTGGAACGAACGGTGGAGCTTATTGAGTTTTGCGAAAACGAGCGTAAAGCGCGGAATCTGCCAGAAATCGGCTATGAAGTCGGAACTGAGGAAACAAATGGCGGATTGACCTCGACTGAAACATACGAAACTTTTATTCTACGTTTGAAAGAAGAATTGGAGAAACGGGGCTTGCCGATGCCAACGTTTATCGTCGGGCAAACGGGCACGTTGACGCGCAAGACGGAACAAGTGGGTACCTTCAACTTCAGAAATGCTTATGACTTGGCGCAAATGGCGAAAAAATATGGCGTGGGCCTGAAAGAGCATAACGGCGACTACTTGGACGACGCGACGCTGCTGGAGCATATTCCTTCACAAATTACAGCGACCAATGTGGCTCCGCAATATGGCACGGAGGAGACGCGCGCATATTTGAATCTATCGACGGTCGAGGCGAAGCTGGCCAAGAATGGTTTGATTGATGATCCTTCCCGTACCCGTGAAGTGCTGTTAACGCATGCGATTAAAAGTGAGCGCTGGCGGAAGTGGATGGTGGGCGAGCAGCAGGAGCTGACGGTGGAGGAAATTATGGCGGATGATCCTCTTTCGGAGGAAATCTTGGATATCGCAGGTCACTATACGTTTAACGATGATGAAGTGAAGGCTGAAATTGAAAAATTGTACAAAAATCTTGAAAAGCATCATATTCAAGGTCAGCGCTATGTCATCGATCATATTAAACGCCCTATTCGCGATTATGTGGAATGCTACAATCTTCAAGGTGCAACCACACGTATTCTTGCTTGGGGTTAAATAATAGGAGGATTTGAATGTTTGATCAAACGGATCTGCAAGCTATTCATACTATTCGTACATTGAGTATAGACGCGATAGAACAAGCGAATTCCGGTCATCCGGGGCTGCCCATGGGTGCAGCCCCCATGGCTTACGTCCTGTGGACCCGCTATTTGCAGGTTAATCCATTAAGCTCGACCAACTGGACGAACCGCGACCGCTTCATTCTCTCGGCTGGACATGGATCGGCGATGTTATACAGCTTATTGCATCTTTCCGGCTATAAAGTTTCGCTTGACGATTTACAAAATTTCCGGCAATGGGGCTCAAATACTCCTGGACACCCGGAGGTTGGACATACGGACGGCGTGGAAGTCACGACGGGGCCGCTGGGACAGGGACTTGCGATGGGCGTAGGGATGGCGATGGCGGAGGCCCACTTGGCCGCCACCTACAACCGAGATGGTTATGATATTGTGAATCACTATACCTATGTCCTGTGCGGTGATGGCGATCTGATGGAAGGGGTTGCTCAGGAAGCCAGTTCCATGGCTGGTCATATGAAGCTAGGCAAGCTGATCGTTCTGTACGATTCCAATGATATCTCGTTGGACGGCCCTACCTCAAAAGCGTTCACCGAGCAGGTGGGACAGCGATATGAAGCTTATGGCTGGCAGTATATTTTAGTGGAGGACGGTAATGATCTGGAGGCTATCGATCGGGCCATTGAAGCAGCGCGCAAGGAAAACGAAAAACCGACCTTGATCGAGGTTAAGACGGTGATTGGTTACGGTTCTCAAAATCAAGGCACCTCCAAGGTGCATGGCGCGCCGCTCGGAGGAGAGGATGCCCGGCGTGTGAAGGCTTTTTACGGAATGGATCAAGATAGCTCCTTTGCCGTAAGCCAGGAAGTCCGGGAGCGCTTTGCTGAAAGGATGGTTATTTCCGGCGAGAAAGCGGAGCGGGAATGGAATGAGCGCTTTGAAGCGTATCGCGCTAAGTACCCTGAGCTCGCCGCGCAGTATGAATTGGCCTTCTCCGGAGGTTTGCCGCAAGACTGGGCCAAGGGGCTGCCGGTGTACGAGGAAGGCACGGGTGCCGCAAGCCGGGTGACTAGCCGCGACACCATTCAAGCGCTATCCCAAGCTATTCCTTATCTGTGGGGCGGTTCGGCGGATCTGTCGGCTTCCAATTATACGGTAGCTCAGAACACAATTGACTTCGAAGCGGGAAATTATGAGGGGCGTAACATCTGGTTTGGTGTGAGGGAATTCGCAATGGCAGCAGCCATGAACGGCATTCAGCTTCATGGCGGGACAAGAGTGTACGGAGGAACATTCTTTGTGTTCGCTGACTACTTGCGGGCTGCGATTCGGCTATCCGCCATTCAGCAAGCACCTGTCATATATGTCCTGACGCATGACTCGGTGGCGGTCGGAGAAGACGGACCTACGCATGAGCCGATTGAACAGCTGGCCAGCCTCCGCTGTATGCCGAATGTCCAAGTTATTCGTCCTGCCGACGGAAATGAAACGGTTGCGGCCTGGGAAATGGCGATGACAAGCCGGCATACGCCTACGATTCTCGTTCTTAGCCGGCAAAATCTACCCGTTCTCCCAGGAACGAGCGAACTGGCGCGAGAAAATGTCAAAAAAGGCGCTTATGTCATTTCTAAAGCGAAGGGCGCCGTGCCGGAGGGAATATTGATCGCCACGGGTTCTGAGGTGAACCTTGCTGTGAAGGCACAGCAGATGCTGCGGGAAGCCGGGAGCGATGTATCCGTCGTTTCCATGCCGAGCTTTGAATTGTTCGAGCAGCAAGCCGAGGAATATAAAGAATCGGTTCTGCCCTCTGCGGTCACAAAGCGGCTTTCCATTGAAATGGCTTCTACCTTCGGCTGGGAAAGGTACATCGGTAGAGAGGGCAAGGCATTGGGAATCAACCGCTTCGGAGCCAGCGGCCCGGCAGATAGAGTTATACAGGAATACGGCTTTACCGTAGAAAATATCGTTAAGCTCTACAATACTCTGAAATAAACGTAAAAGGTTTTGATTCCGCCAATCCTCGCGGGTGGCCGTTTGGGCTGTCCGTGCCGGATTGGCGGTGCTTTTTTTGGATATAAGAACGAATAAGTCTCGGGTCAACGCGTCCTTATCTCGCAAGAAAACTACCGTCTGTCTTTTTTGATAATACGTCGATAAACGTTTCTAATGTTTGTAAGAGCTGTTATGGTTGTTATAAATGGAGGGAAATGAAAATGTTTAGTTTTCTGTTCGACATTGATGATACTGTCTATGATCAGTTGTCCCCGTTTGCGCAGGCCTTTGAGAAGCATTTTGACCATCACGCCAGCCTTCCGTTGAAGGATTTATATCTCTACAGCAGGAAGTTCAGTGATGAGGTATTTGAGCGGAGCGAAAGCGGGGAAATGGGGCGGCGGGAAATGCACATTTACCGAATAACCAAGGCTTTTCAAGTGTTTGATGTTCAGATTACGCCGGAGGAAGCGCTGGGCTTTCAATACGATTATGAAACATTTCAAAAGAATATTCGACTGCTTCCTGATGTTATCCAGGCTCTTGACTACTGCAAAACCCATCGCCTCCCTCTGGGTGTAATTACGAACGGCCCACGGGATCATCAACACAACAAAGTGAAGCAGCTTGGGTTGGAACGGTGGATTTTGCCTGAGCATGTGTTTGTTTCAAACGAAATCGGTATAGCCAAGCCCGATAAGCGCATTTTTCTGCACGCACAATACACCATGAACCTTGAGCCGGAGACGACGTATTATGTGGGCGATTCATATGCCAATGATGTCATCGGTGCCAAGCAAGCGGGGTGGAAGGCAATTTGGATCAATCGTAGAGGGATAGCCCCTCTTTCGGCAGATGTCAGGCCCGACTATGTTGCAGAGGAGCAGTGTTCCATTGCAGAAATAGTGAGCGGTATTTGCGAACAGGGGCAGGAGAAGCGCGAAGGTCACATTATTCAGCGAGGGATATGAGCGAGTGCCTTTTGGCAAACTTTATTGTCTTTTACATTTGCCATCAAATTCTCCTCATTTCTAAGAAATTTACCTCGGAAGGTCTTATAAGGCTATCACTTTGAGCCGACTTTAAGTCAAGCTGTATTCAAATTGAATTTTTTATTTGACTTAGAGTTAACTCTAGATGTTACGGTAGAGAAGGATTTTCTCATTAACCATAAAAAATTCCGAGGAGCGGATATGATGAACAAAGACATTTTTGAAAGATCGTTCAGGTGAGGTCATTTCACTTCGTGACCCTGAATTTCATAAAATCGCTGATGCTATTGAACGCGCACAAAAGCTAATTGCAGAGTTAAATATGGGTTATCACAACAAAAATAAAGTAAGAGAACGGGGAGGTATCACAATTGAAGATAAGGTGTTAATTGCTCCCAAAGTAAATCTTGTGACAATCAATCATCCGTTATCTCCAACTCAAAGAAGATCAACCGTTTCAAAACCAATTATTATAAAAAGGGGGCATGGATAGGGATTGCAGCTACCATTATGCCCGGTGTAACGGTTGGTGAAAATTCAATAGTTTCGGCCGGAGCTGTAGTTACAAAAGATGTGCCTGATTATACAATTGGTGCAGGCGTACCGGCA
This sequence comes from Paenibacillus lentus, assembly GCF_042714055.1. GTDB lineage: Bacteria > Bacillota > Bacilli > Paenibacillales > Paenibacillaceae > Fontibacillus > Fontibacillus lentus_A. The sequence continues at coordinate 431,276 of NZ_JBHGVC010000001.1, read as the reverse complement.
AAGGTCATTAAAACCATTGAAAAATAATGGTTTCATTCGAGGAGATACTTTCAAAAGTAAAATAAACGGGGGGGGAACACATGTCTTATCGAATCGGAGAAATGGCTCGCATATTAGGAACTAGTGAGCATACACTTCGTTACTATGAAAAACACAAATGTGGACACATTAAATAAGCTAAAAGGCCTGATTTATCGGGCTTTTTTTATTTTATGTAGTCAAAATTGTGTCATTAGAAAATGGGCACAAAAGTGACTACATTGTAGGATTTTAACACAAATGTGGCTACATTGTATGAGAGCATATCAAAAAAGGCCCTAGAGGAACTTTTAATGTGTTTGAAAATTTGAGTGCACGAAAGGATGGCACGATCAAAACACCTGGCCCGTACATACCCGCCAGTTAGTTAGATGGCCCGTTGTGGTTGTTAGCCTCCAACATCTATAAACCTATACCTTCAACTCTGAATAAGAAAGTAGGCATGATCATGAACGCAACGCAGTCAAAAGATGGCATAACCATAGCGTATGATGACTATAGCAGCGATCCGGCGCTCATTTACATCACGGGAGCTTCCTGTTACCGCTCTTTTAAGCCGGTCGTGCAAGATGCCAAAGTATTTGCCACATCCTTTACGGTCTATAATTACGATCGACGCAGACGCGGTGATAGCGGGAATACGCTGCCTTATTCGCTGGAGCGTGAAATCGAAGATATTGAAGCCATGATCGATGTAGCCGGCGGCACAGCGTATGTATACGGCCATTCTTCGGGTGCTGTGTTGGCGTTTGAGGCTGCGCTTCGGCTGGGCGTCAAAGTACGAAAGGTAGCGATGTACGATGAAATATGGATACTTTCTGCCTTTTTATCACAGCAATTTCCACGGTAACAAATCTGCAAGCAGTAGCCTTTTTAACATTCCGTAACAGTTATAGCCGTGTTTACCTACTTAGAACTAGGCATTATGTTTAAACCAGTTATCAAATACCAACGAAATGGCAAGTTTGATGGTTTCAAAAATCAATGATCTCGATTTTCTTTCCCGATGTGGTATAAAAATAAGAACCTTGGTATTCTTATTTCGTCGAAAGAATTAATTCATTCATCCAAATAGAAAAAGGCAGTTTCTGAAATTCTTTAGAGAAAAATATTCTATTGGTTCAAAAATATAAACCATCTTATAGGGAGAGGAAAAATGATTAATCAGGAGAACGAACAAAATCTAGTATACGAATTTAAAAAAAATCAGGATATATTATTTGCGATCGGGGATCAAACCAGGCAAGCCATCCTTATTACCCTCATGCAAGGACTACAACATCCCGGTATGCGAGTGGGAGAGATTACGGCAAAAACACATCTTTCACGCCCAGCTGTATCCCATCATTTAAAAATTTTAAAGGATGCAAAGATCATTAATGTTCATAAAGAGGGAACCATGAATTATTATCACTTGGACTCAAAAAGCAAGCTTAAATCACTTAAAAATCTCGTTGATCAGATCGAGAAAATATTTTTGAAATGTGAAGCAGGCACTATTTTATATCAGTCAAAAGGAACGGAGGATGAAAATGACTGTAGAAACTAAGGTAGTGGAAGCCGTTAATGGCGTAAAAATCCCTCAATTAGGTTTCGGGGTGTATAAAATAAAGAAAAAGGAAGAGTTTGAAACGGCTATTAGTGAGGCTATCCGGATAGGTTTTCGCCATTTTGATACTGCAAAAATTTATGGAAATGAAAAAGAGTTAGGCGTAGCCATTGAAAAAAGCCAGATTCCTCGAGATCAATTTTTTATTACTTCAAAAGTGTGGAATACGGATCATGGTTACAAAGCTACTAAGAAAGCTTTTGAACAAACTTGTAAAAAGCTGAATGTAGAATACCTTGATATGTACCTCATCCATTTTGCTTCACCTCATTACCTGGAAACATGGAAAGCAATGGAGGAGTTGTACATGGAAGGAAGGATCAAGGTTATTGGGGTTGCGAATTTTGAAATTAAGCACCTTGAAAAACTCATGAAACATTCCAAAATCCCACCGATGATTAACCAGATTGAGACTCACCCGGAGTTTCCGCAAAATGAACTTCATGATTACCTCAAGAATCACCACATCTTACATGAGGCTTGGGGTCCGTTGGGGCAAGGGAATAAAGCGTTGCTAGAACATCCGGAATTAAAAATCATTGCCCATGAACATCAGAAAACTGTAGCTCAAGTCATTCTACGTTGGCATCTCCAACGAGGAATTATTATTATTCCAAAATCATCAAATCCAAAAAGAATTAAAGAAAACAGCGATATCTTTAATTTTACGTTATCCAGTGAAGAAATGGAGAAAATCAACCAACTCAACACGGGTAGAAGATATTCGATAAATCCCACTGGTTACATTGTTAATCCATTTTACAATGTACTGATGAAAATTTTCATTAAGTAAGTTCAATAAATAATTTTAATACCCAATGCGGAATTTAGCGTTTTTATTATTCAAAAAAACAGCCCGAAGAAGATCGACAGTTTCCAGTGCAACCTTTTTATAAACGGTACATCTTCCACATTTACCAGTCCATTGAATAAAAAATGTTGCCTTAAGAGAAGTTGGCGGTTTCCCTTTAGGGAACATACGTGCTATAATAAGTACGCCAAACACGTATTTTGCGCACTTTCGTTTTTAAGCGATTTGTTTGTGGAATGCTTGCCAGTTATCCATTTTATTTTTAGCCAAAAAGGCAGTTTTTCAAGCTGAGATCGAACTAATTATTCTTTTAAGAGGGATTGCGTTGACTACTAAATATGACATAGAAGAAATCTACGCCGAACCGCTTCAGGCCTTTACGATTTGGATGAAGCAGTCGGGGTACACGGAAGCAACGAGAAAAGAGTATATGAGAGAAGTGTATGATTATTTATACTCTCTGAATGAACTGCCGGTTCAGCAGGCGGGGAAATTGAACGTGGTCAGCTATCTGGTATCCAAACAAGAATCGGCTGGCGACAAGACGAGGAATCGGACGCTATCCGCAATCCGTTCCTTTTACGCGTCGTTGGTTGATTTTGAGCTGGCCACAAGAAATCCTGCGCTAGAGGTTAAGAAATCGAAGACGGAGAAGAATAAAATTCCGGCCTATTTGGAAGAAGAGGAACTCAAAAAGGTACTTACCTATGTGGAAGGTCGTTATCGTGATAGGAATTTAGCTATTTTTCTGTTAATGGGCTACTGCGGTTTGCGGGTTGGCGAGGTGCACCGAATGAATCTGTCCCATTTTAAAAAAGAAAAGGGAACGCTCGAAGTATTAGGGAAGGGCCGGAAATGGAATGAGATCCCGCTGCCTGATTTGGTCGTGGAATATCTTGAAAAAGTGGAAAAGGAACGCATTCAGCCTTATAGCTCGAAAGAAGAGGCCTTTTTCGTGTCTCAGAAGGGGAGAAGACTATCGATCCGTCAGATTCAGAAGATCGCTACGAGCGTCTTCGATGCCTTCAAGCAGGATCATCCGCAGTTGAGCGATTTGAAATTATCCTGCCATAAGCTGCGGCACTCCTTTGCTACGATGCTGCTAAAAAACAACGTCGATATTCGCGTGGTAAAGGAGCTTCTGGGTCATGCCTCCATTGAAACGACGATGATCTATACGCATATCAATGACGAGCAAAAGCGAAGCGCCATGACGACGATTGAGGTGCCGAAGGTTTGATTGAGCATCATAAGCTGTAGACATTAAAAATCCCACGCTACGTGGGATTTTAATTGTGATCAAATCCTTATTCTTCTATAGGTCTCTTTACCTGTAGAGGAGGAGGGATCAGCCAGCCCTTTTCTTTGTTCATTTGCAGAATTCGCACGCCTAGAGCCGTTTTCGTAAGATGATATTTGGCAAATAGCGCTCCGATATCTTCCCTAATGGACTGTCCCATAATTTGGCTGCAAGTGACAAGGCCTAATGCTGTATCTGCGGCAATTTTCGCGGCAATCTCTGGATCCATAAATCTTGCACCTGCAGGAATATCTTCAAGCTTCACGGGTGGTCTTTCCGGCAATGTGGGGGATGGGGCAATTCCGTTATCCGTCAGGAGGGCGTCGCATTCTTTGATTTCTAGTTTAGCTTGATCTGTGAGATCCTGTAAAATCTGCTTTAACTCTTCATCGCCTGCATGATTATGATATGCCTGATAGCATGACACCATTCCTTTGGCCATCATGGATGCCTGCCATACGCTGAAGATTTCGCCGTAATGCATGGGCTCGTCTTTTGGATTTCCACTAAGTATTCCCATCTGCCAATTTCTCTCCTTAAAATGTATTGCAGTCATTATTTGCCGAAGGAACTTGATTTATTCTTATATAATTAAACTTCGTTCTTGAATCGACGGGAGTGCTTTAGAAGACAAGAATAACAGCAAGGAAAGCTATCCGTGGAACGCTGGCGTTTCTGATTGCGCGCGATTATGCCCACCACGCTTATTAGCGCCTTAAAAATATGTAGTGAGAAAAAGGTCTGCGTAAGCAGGCTTTTTTAGTTCAATTGATCAGATGTTCAACGGCCAAAATGTACTGAATAGTAAAAGGATTGTGAGATAACAATAAATTAACGTTATTTTCAGGAAGGAATGAGGTGTAAAAATGGTTGCCTGCGTGCCCGTAGATGATGGTCTGCTTCAAAATGTGCTGCATCAGCTAAAAATATTGGATCCGACGATCCCATTAAATGTTCCAGCTGAATTTTATGAATTGAATTTAACTAATATTTGTAAAAGTACGGCTGTTGATTTACCCGATGAAATCATCTTGACTGCAGATATTAGCGAATATTCTAATGACCATCCATGTAAAATCGTCTTGTTTGCCGAGCGCATCTCATCTACTTCTGTAGAGTATCGCTTTGCCTTTACCATCAAATTAGAACGTATATTCTCGTTATCGGACATCAAAATTTTCGGAAAAGCCTATAAGGAGCTAAGTTTTATAAATCTGAAAATCGATGAGCTTGTATTCGCCAGTGATTCGCTTACAGTAAGTACAGTCCAGGATTGGAACACTAAAATAGTGTCCGAATTAGGCGGAGATCAGTACAAGCTTCCAGAATTAGATCTTGATTTTGGACTTCGCTTGATGGGTCAGTTTCAAATCGGAGATTATATCCATCCCATATCGCAATTTTTGGGTTTTCGCGATAGCAGCTTTTTAAACCAGTCACTAACCAGCTTGTCTGATGCCGACTATAGATTGGAAGTATGGTATCCAGCGCAATACACTTTTGGTCCCCTCACCCTTAGCAAGGTCGGGTTATCTTACGATACGCAAGCAAAACGATTTCAATTTCACATTGAGGCAGTGCTGTCTGTCTCTAGCGTAAAGTTAGTTCTAACCGACTTAAAAGTGACTTCGCCCTTCAAGCAGTGGCTCCCAAAAACATGGCTGGATAGTTTAGGATTGTCCTACGATATGCCGGATATATTGGAAATCAGCGGAGGCTTGCTGCGGGATGACGATGAATACAGCGGTGTAGCGATAGTCGAACTGATCCAAAGGACGCTCGTGGCAATAGGCTCTTATGCAGAGCGTACCGGTACCGAATCTTTATTTGTATTCGCCAGCGTGAAGGAGCATTTGGGGGGCCCGCCATATTTATACGTAACAGGGCTTGGTTTTGGGTTTGGAATCAATAAGCAATTCATTGAACCGCCGATCGATAAGGTTCGTGAATTCCCGCTGCTGCAGCCGCCCAGCAATGACATCGAACAAGTCTTAGCCTCCTTGGAAGCCGGTTGGATTCAGGACAATGTGGGTTCAAATTGGCTTGCGATAGGAATAGATTTTTTGACATTTCAGTTTATTGAATCCCATGCCTTGCTCATTGCGCAATTTAAGCATGACTTTGAGATGCTGATTTTAGGTTTCTCCGAATTAAAGATTCCACGCGAGAATCCTTATGTTTATATTGAGCTGCAGTATAAAGGATCATGGAAGCCTCAAGAGGGGTTTGTTGGCATTTCGGCACAGATCACCTCAAATTCTTACTTATTTGATCCGGATTGCAAGCTAACAGGAGATTTTGCCTTTTGGTCATGGTATGAAGGCCCCCAGCAGGGAGATTTTATTTTATCAGCTGGAGGATACCATCCACAGTTTGAGGTTCCTTCCCATTATCCTGCCCTAGGGAGGGTAAGCGTCAATTGGCCGATCCATGGAGGAACGATAAAAGGACAATCCTATTTTGCCCTCACTCCTTCTTGCCTGATGGGTGGAGGGAATCTGGAGTTAACCTACGGCGGCAACAATGCCAGCATCTCCTTAACCGCATACGCACATGTATTGGTTGAGTGGGAGCCGTTTCATTTTGATGTGGCGATTGGAGTTACCATTAAGGGCAGTGCAAGAATAAAGATCAAATATATCGGAAGTGTCTCCGCTTCGTTCGAAATCGGTGCCAATTTGGAACTGTGGGGAACGCCGACCGGAGGCAAGGTGAGCTTTGGTTACAAGTCGCTGCGAATGACAGTTGGATTTGGTAAAGAACGAAGCGGCGGTTTGCACGAGAGCAGTCCGAAGAAGCTTCGTGAAGCCTTACCAGGAGGAGAGCGCTATCTTCAAGCTCAGGTCAAAAAGGGCCTTATTCGCGAGGATGCTGATAGATGGATTATCCGACCGGATGATTTCTCATTCACGATTGAATCAGGAATTCCAATCACCTCATACGATTGTTTCGATACAGTTCATGATACAAACCGACCGGAGCTGCATATCCGCCCACTTCCATGCGGCAGCAGCTGCCCTGGCACATATCGTTCTCATTTATATATTCGCGTACAATCATCAGGAAGTACGTGGGAACATAATGAATGGGATGTTAAAGAACTTGAAATGTTCGTGCCTGAAGCGTTATGGGGCGAGCCTGTAGCCTCACTTCGTCCAAGCTCAAAACTCACTCAGCAAACGGTTGGTTTGGCTTTTCAGCCCGTTGCTCCTGCAATACAACCCGATGGTTCCATTGACCTTCATGGGGAAATCGGAATTGAACCTCTTGGAGAGCAGCCAGCCATTCAGGCCATAAATACAAGACAGGTGCCAGGTGAACCCTCCGATGTCTTATCGGATCGTTTAACAACGCTTAGCCGTATAAACAATGATCCGGTTAAAAGTGAGCGGCAGCGAATGATCCATGTATTGACACAAGCAGGAATTTACAGCGGAAGCAATGATCCGCTTCGCATATTAGCCAGGGATGCTGCCCAGTTGTACTCAGAAGCACCATTTATCATGACATAACAAGTTGGAGGTAGCTACAAGATGTGTGCCCAACGTCAAAAACGCAGCTATACGGACATTGCGGATCTTTATAGTAAGTTTGAGCCTACCCTGCGAGCCGGACTATACCAAATGGAGTTTACCCAACAGGTATTTGATCCGTCCGGGGCTTTGCTTGACGATTTGACAGCCAACGGACAGAAGAATTTTACCGTAAGCGGTCCTCAGTTCTCACTCCAGCCAACTGATCTGGGGAATAGCTATCCGCCTCCAGGTCATTCAGGATTATTCGAATTCGTACTGCCTTATATTCAGTTGAATAATCCACATTTACCTTGGATACGCAAGCTAGACACTTCAATCCCTAAATCAGACGATCTTCCATGGCTCTCCTTGCTTGTGCTTCAGGAGAATGAATGGCAAGGAGATGGGACTCCTATTACCGCTTCCATTGGAGAGTTTCTAACGAAATCCAAAGATATAGCGGTTCCCAAAATCGATTTGCAACAAATAGAGGACATTACACAATCTTGCAAATACATTGAATTGTCTGTCGAGATGTTTCAGACGCATTTTCCCAAACCAGATGATTTACGCTGGGTCGCCTCCGCAAGATTACAGCAGAGTGCGACCCAGGGAAAGGCGATCATAACAGCGCGTCGCTTTCCGATAATCAGTGACCCTCAGATCCACCAGCAGAGATATGCCTGCTACTTGGTTTCGCTTGAGGGATTGGAAGATTTCCTGATGCCGACGACAAGACCAGAATCTAAAATCAGGCTTGCCTGCCTGCACTACTGGACGTTTACAACGATAAACCAAACAGGCGAATCATTCAGGGATCTCCTCAAAAATATGCTAAAAAACGCAATCGCTCAGCCCGATGATATTTGGCTTCGACTTCCCAGATCGCTGATTGAGCAAATCCCTGAAGCTGATCGCGAACGTCTTCTCGATGGCTATGTCCCGCTCAATTACCATACTCGCTCCGGCGAAGAAACCTTGACATGGTACCGCGGGCCGTTCATCCCCGTCTCGGAGACGATGGAGAAACCAGCAAGCAAACCGCACTATACTTCAAACGAGCTGTTAATATATGATCCTGATGAGGGTGTCCTGGACACGACATGGAGCGTAAGTAGCGAAATCGGAAAGGCGCTCGCCCTGCAGGATTCAAGCTTCATTAAAGAATTGCTGCAGGCAAGGAAATGGTGGGTGCGCTCCTTAGATAAAGCCTCGGCTTTTGAAGGCAGCTCTATCGATCAGCAACTAAATCAACGAATATTAAACTGGTCTAAATTATTGGACAGAGCATTGTCCTTTAATGCGGATACTGTCGTGCCCACTCAGCAGCGGACTGCGTGGAGAAGAGAGCGTCTGCTATCTCGCCCTGATCCGATAGCTAGGCTTCGCCGTGCCGCGAATGATGGCGAATTGATCCAATCCATACAGCAGGGAAAGTCTTCTCTCTATGACAACGGTACAACTTGGTGCGGTAATAGAGTCAAGTTTTCCGATATGCCTATAATGTACTTAATACCTAATGAACATATGCTGCCAATGGAAGCATTTCGCTTATTTCATGTCGACCCTACATGGATTGAGGCGATGTTCGATGGCATATTCAGCATAGGCATTCAGACAGATTTGGATGAGATCATCAATCGCCATATCCGTTGGGATTATACAGCAAATATAGATATTCCCGTATTCGGCATAATTCTCCGTTCGGCGCTTATATCCGGCTGGCCGGATGTTCATGTTGAAGGCTGGAGACAGGGAAGAAGGCTAAACTTGCTATCGGATGATAGGCGGGATAACATTCTCTTCTGTCTGTTTGATGAGGTGCCTGACATGATTACGATTACGGAAGATCAAGATGATCTCACCTATGGAATGAATACGGACTACACCATTGGGCTGAGAAATGTAACCTCTTCCGAATTTGGGAAGATCATCCCTAATGGAGAGACCTCCATTCAAGGATTCATTTCACCCAGTGGGCTGATTGATATCACGGCAATGCAGCTCCATTTACAGTCCCGAATTTCCGATCTAACAGGGATAAACATTGAGTTAAACCCCGTTACTTTTATGCTGCAGTTGATTAATGGAGCTGATCGGGGCGTAATTACCATATCTTGAAGAATGGTTGTGATGAGATGAATTCAAATACGCTGGTTGTTCCAATGGTATTACATGCATTAGCCGTGGATCCTATTGTTGAACAGCATCAAGCCAATCGCCGATTTCAAAGAGATTACGAACAGCTGGATCATTTTTTGACGGCAGAGCCGGAGGCATTTAGCGGCAAAATTCAGTCCTTGGAGCAAGGCATATATTTGCATTGGATTTTGCCTGATTATTTCTTGAAGCCAAACGGGGACGAGGTGGAGTCGGCCTATCCTGTCGTACCGAATCGCTGGGTGATTCTTCGCCTAAGCGGCCCTACGAATCAGCGGAAAATTCATTCATGGATCGTGGAGAGCGATCAGCTGCATTCTCCTTCTGGCAGCCCTTATCGTGCCGAGCAGGGGGGGCACATTCGATCCACTAAGATCGGAAAGGTGGTTGATGGAGTTGGTGCCTGGTCTGAAACCGATTCGAACAAAGCGCTTTTCCTCACGGCAATGGGATCGGGAGATCTGACATTCTCCATATATCAGCCAAGCTGTGAGAATGTCTTCTCTATAGTAGATAAACTGGAAGATCTCACAGAGGATGAACTGGAATTGGATTATATCGTACTGGGATGGTTTGCCAATCCCCTATATGATCCTTTACACGGCGTCCATTCGATGCCGGAATTTGAGGAAAAGCTGCGTTCCTTTGATTGGTCGGTTCCTGATCAGACTGCCTTATTCGCAGATCAAATCGTGTTAAAAGGACAAATTCAGAAGGTAACATGGAGCAGGAAGGGAAATCCTGCATATCGTCATGCTGCGCATCATCCGAATCGCCATGTAATAATCGCGGAAACTTCCGTCGATGCCATTTCCGAGCTTCTTGGTTCATTTAAGCATAGTACTCCTCGCAAGGAGGAAGCGATCGATCATATTGTCGAAGCCTTGCAGTATGATCTGCTTCGCTCCTTTGAAGAACCAGGCGAAGAAGAACGCCTCGAGCATCAAATTCATCGGTACGGTTATCGATCCTCCCCAGGCGGAACATTATGGGAACTGGTTGAGCCTGAAGGTAGTACCTCTTCTTCCTTACCCCAAACAATAATCGATGGAATTCAAGAAGAAGATGCATTACTCGCGGAATTGAATGACTGTCAACAATGGTACGATTCAGAGGCTCGTAAATACTCTTCATTCCTGCAAATGCTCTATGAGATTTGGTGGAAGTGGAACAGAAGAATCGTGCCGGAAAATATCCTAGAAGCCTACATTAACAAGGCTCATGATAGTAAAATTTATGTCGAGGAATTAAGGGAAGCATGTTCAGCAAGGAAAAAAAGATTAGAGCAAGTATTACGGAGACACCGTTCCAAGAGAATTATTAAATGCTTAGAGATGCCAAGATACTGGGCACCTCATGATCCCGTCGTGATGATCACAGGATTTCAGAAGGCATCTCATCAGTTTATGGCCGGTATGCTAAAATGCTCGATATTCGAATATGATGTGGATGCTGAGCCACAATGGCCTACAATGGATTTATCAAAGCTCCCTTTGCATGTTGCCAGCCTACTAGTAAATCGATTAAATGATTCGACACTAACCGAGACATGGCGACAACCATGGCTGCCGTTGTTTTTGGAATGGGAGGTAGAGTGGGAGCAGGTTCCTTATCTCGGTGATAATTGGACATTCGATGGTTACGACCGGCATATGGAGAATGGAACAGCGACATCCATGCAGCGGTTAAAAGGCCGGACAATTTTGAGTCCGCATGCTATCTTCTCTCTGAAGTCCAGATTTCAGGATTATGCGAAGCAGCATCCTGATGAGAAGGCTGCAGAAGACGTAGTCAAATTCATCGAGAAACTGGATCATTGGGACGTTCTTTCGCAATCGCTTGGCGGATTTCATCTACAGCTATTGCAAAGAGATGATCGCATCCACCCCGTCCCAGGCTTTGGAGAAATTGATTTCGTGATTGACAAAATATTAGGCTCGGAATTTCGCAGCATGCCTGATCCAAGCGCTGCAGCTCATCCTGATGAGGCAACATTTCAGCCCATTCGGGGCGGTAAACTTCGCGTTACCCGCTTAGAAGTCATGGATGGATTTGGCCAATTGGATATTGTGCCGATTGGACAACGCCATATGATTGCAGAATCAGTGCGCCCCCTGGTTTCCAGCGGAAGCGAGGTTGAATTGAAACCAAGACTGGTGCAGGGTACAAGACTTAATTTTCAGTTGGTGACTGCAGAACCTGAGCATGCCGAGCACTCCATACAATTCGCTAACCCGGTGTGCGGATGGGTGATACCCAATCATATGAACCGAGGCTTGTCTATTTACGATCCAGATGGCACCCCGTTGGGACATCTCCGGCTTTGGGAGAATCTGCAGGGCGAGAAAATAGTAAAGTGGGAGGATGCGCCCCAAATTAGGAATAGTCTAGCCTTAAGCAGTACCCATACTCACCTTCGGAGCGCTATTCGCGGAATGATCGCTGCAGGCGGAGATGAATTTGCTACTTTTCTCAAAGTGATTGATGACACGCTATGGGTTATAGACCCCAAGCAGCATGAAGCAGAGCAGGTATTGGCGGCTTTTATGGGGCGGCCTTTGGTCCTTGTACGGGCTAAACTATCATTGGAACTGAAGGGATTACCCGTATATTCAGCTGGGAGCGTATACCCCCGTGATAGAAATGAAAATTACTTAAGGCAAAAGTACGAAATTAAACTCGGCAATCTTCACCTTAAACAGGATGGAGTGCTTGGATACTTTATAGGGGATCGCTATGATCGATTTTATTCGGTTTATAGACCGAATAACCAACAATCGAACTATGTCCAACAGATCGGAACAAAGCGAAGTGAGCATGAAAATGCTCATTACCTTAGATTAAGCTTCCAGGAGCCCCATAATGAAGCATACGTAACCCTTCTGATGGATCCGTTCGCGGCTGCACATGCTACCTCTGGAATTCTGCCAGTTAAGGATTTAACGTTGAAGGAGAAATTTCGGACGAAAGCTCTGCAAAATATGGAAGTTTATTTCACGACAGGCCCTTTGCTGACAGTAGAGACCGTAAATGAAATGAATGAGACGAGCCTGCTTCTGCCGCTTCCGAATAGCAACAAAACCAAATGGTCATGGATTGAAAGATCTAGGAATAAGCCTGATGAATGGCTAGAATACACCATTCAAGAACAGGACGAGAAAGATCCACCGACCAGGGATTTGCCGTCCATAAGAGAAGGGATGTACAGGCTGAAGTTAAAATAATAGTCCAAAAAGCCTGCGAAAGCAGGTTTTTTGTTGTTGCCGCAGAATAACAAATATAGCTGTGCAGAGCAGCGTTTCATTTATGTCATTAAACTCTATATAAGGTTGTGAAAAAATGAACTACATACAATTAACAAAAGCTAATATAAATGATGAACACATCTGCTGCGCGCTAGGAGCTAAGCAATACATAGATGCAGTACAGGAAAAAAAGCAATGGTTATGCGATCGGATGGAGGAGGGCTTAGTATTCTGTCGGTTGGATGAGCGTGCGAAGGTATTTATTGAATACCTGCCCGCAGAGAAAGCCTGGGTACCTATTGAGGCTCCTAATTATATGTATATTAATTGTCTTTGGGTTTCGGGGCGGTACAAAGAAAATGGCCACGGGAAGAAGCTGTTGGAAAAATGCATAGAAGAGGCAAAAAACCTTGGCATGGATGGGATTGTGCATATTGTAGGGAAGCAAAAGTATCCCTATTTAAGCGATAAGCGTTTCTTCGAATACATGGGCTTTGAGGTTGTTGATCAGGCAGAACCTTATTTTGAGTTGGCGGTATTAAGGTGGAATGATCAAGCTACTGCGCCTGCTTTTAAAAGAACTATAAACAACACGGCTCCAATGGAAGAGGGCATAAGCATATACTACACTGCTCAATGTCCCTTTGCTGTCGGGATTCTGGACGAGCTTCAAGAGGTTGCGCAGAGGAAGGGCATCCCATTTCATGCCCATCATTTGAAAACGAGAGAAGAAGCCCAGCAGGCTCCGGCAGTCTGGACAACTTTCAGCATGTATTATAATGGTGAATTTCTTACGCATGAAATTTTGAGTCCGAATAAGCTGGAGAAGCTGTTGCTGAACATAAAACAGACCTCGCGATTCCTTTAACCGGATGCGAGGTCTGTTTCATATGAGTTGTGCATTTTGATTTTATTGCTCTGTAATCTTAATTTCTTTAATCTGAACAGTCTCTGTTGGAGTGCTTAATTCATTGAAGGGGCCGCCTTCTTTAACCGGTGTAGCAGCAATATCTGCGACGACATCCATGCCATCTGTAACTTTACCGAAGATGGTATAATTCGGCGTATTGTTTAGTCCAATACTGTCATCACCTGTGCAGATAAAGAATTGGCTGCCATTCGTATCTGGCCCTGCGTTAGCCATAGCTACAATGCCGGGTTCGTACTTGTAGTCCGTCTGTTCATCTTCAAATCTGTACCCTGGGCCGCCTGCTCCAGTTCCCTCTGGATCACCGGTTTGGATCATGAAGGTTTCAATAATCCGATGGAAGATGACGTCATTGTAGAAGCCTTGCCGCGACAGAAATACAAAGTTATTGACGGTCTTAGGCGCGTCTTTGGCAAACAGCTCAATGGTGAAGTTCCCCTTTGAAGTCGTAAATTCCGCGGTGTAAGATTTGTTCGCGTCGATCTCCATTGCAGGAGGGCTGTCCCAGCTCATGGTTTCTTTCTTTGGCTCCGGTTCTGGCTCCGGTTCAACCGGCGGAGTTGTTTGTTCCGCGGTATTTCCCGCCGTTTGATTGTTTGCTGGTTCTTCCTTGGCCTCGTTGTTCTTGCCGCAGCCGCTAAGGATCAAAACAGCTGAAATCAGCAGAATAAAAGGTAGTATTAGCTGCTTCTTTTTCATAATTGCTTGTACCACTCCTTTTTACAAATCTTGTTTTATCATACCGATTTTCCACTGAAAATGCCAGTCTAGCCCGCTCATCACAAATGATCTGCCTAAATATGCCGATGGCAACTCATCCATCATGAACCTTGAATCGCATGTTAAGCCAAAAGGCAGTATACTAGAAGTATCAAACCGCTTGTCTGAAGCTATCAATGTAAATTTTTAAGGAGAAACTATGATTAAAACCATTTCAGATATTGCCTCTATCGCGGGTGTTGCCAAGAGCACAGTCTCCCGCTATTTAAATGGAGGATCCGTTAGCCAAGCGACGCGACAGCGAATTGAAAAAGTCATTAAGGAACACCACTATGTTCCCAATACATTTGCTCAAAGCTTAAAAGCGAGAAAAACCAATTTTATTGGCACGGTCGTTCCGCGTCTGGATTCCTTTGCTTCTTCTCAAACGCTGATGGGCATTGATGAGCAATTGCGGGATGCCAATTTCCAGATGCTGATTTCAAATACGAGCCAGGATATGAATCGTGAAATCGAGTCCATTTACGATTTTGCCAGACAGAAGGTTTCTGGCATTATTCTATTGGCTGCCCAGGTGCATGACGATCACTTAAAAGCGGCAGAGGAGATTAATATCCCGATCCTGCTGCTGGGACAGGAGAATCCCCATCTCCACAGCTTGATCCATGACGACTATCATGCCGGGTACGAAATGGGGAAGCATATCCTTGAGATGGGCCACCGCAATATTGCTTATCTAGGGGTGACAGAGAAGGATATTGCCGTAGGGATTCGGAGAAAAGAAGGCTTTAAGAAGAGTCTTGAGGGTACGGTCTGTACAATCTCGTACTATGAAACCGGCTTTAAAATGACCGATGCCATGGAAACGGCATCTCGGCTGCTCGAAGAGATTTCGCCTTCAATTATAGTTTGTGCGACCGACAATATTGCTCTAGGAGTCATGAAGGCGGCGTATCTCAAGCAGATTACCATTCCTGAGGAGCTTTCTGTAACAGGCTTTGGAGGATACGATATAACCGAAATCATCCATCCAACCTTGACCACCATTCGGTTTTATTATAGGGAAGCAGGGAAGCTCGCTGCTCACAATATTATTAAGCTTGTGCGAGAGGAGCAAATAGATCCTGTTACCATCATGGATTTTGAGCTGCTTAAACGAGAAAGCGTTGACAAACGTTAATCACTTGTATATAATTCGAGACAAATAATGTTCCATAATTCTTCGCTGAAGCCTTTGAGTTATGGAACATTATTTGCAGCTGATTTGGAACCGGTTCCTAAACTCTTTTTTGCGCCGAATTGGAACCGGTTCTACAATCGCAAATGACTAGAAAATGGAGAACATCATCACATGACATTATCAAGAGAACAAAAGTATAGAAAACTGAATCAAGCGTCGCCTGAAGAGCTGGAGCAGCTTAAGGAGCAAGTAGCCAGCTGTCCGTGGAGGCAGTCTTATCATATCCAGCCTCCATTTGGGCTGTTAAACGATCCCAATGGCTTTGCATTCTATGAGGGAGAGTACCACTTGTTCTATCAGTGGTTTCCTTTAGGAACGTTTCATGGCATGAAATATTGGTATCATACCAAATCTACAGATCTGGCCCACTGGGAAAATGTCGGGATCGGCATAGAGCCTGGTGACCCGCAGGATTCTCACGGGGCTTACTCAGGAAGCGGGATTGTCAAAGACGGCGAGCTATATTTAATGTATACGGGTAATACAAGAAATGAGGAGTGGCGGAGGCTTCCTTATCAGAACCTCGCTATTATGAACCGGGAAGGCAAAATTACGAAGAGAAACGAGCCGGTAATCGCTGTGGTTCCTGATGGATATACCGATCATTTCAGAGATCCGAAGGTTTGGAGGGCAAACGGAGAATACTATTGCGTTATAGGGGCACAGCGCACGAATGGAACAGGATGTGCCGTGATGTACAAATCGCAGGATCTATTATCATGGAGCTTTCTGGGCGAGGTATCTACAGGGCTGGATGACTTCGGATATATGTGGGAATGCCCGGATTATTTTGAGCTGAATCAACAGGGTGTATTGCTATTCTGCCCGCAGGGCTTGTCTCCCGAAGGAGATCGATTCCAAAATATTTATCAATCCGGGTATATGGTCGGTAAGCCGGTTGACGTCCGTACCCAGAAGTTCAAGCACGGGCTCTTTCAGGAGTTGGACAGAGGTTTTGATTTCTATGCCCCGCAAACGACGGAAACCCCAGATGGACGAAGAATTCTCGTGGCATGGATGGGCCTCCCCGATGTCGGTTATCCCACAGATCATAACGGGTGGGCGCATTGCTTAACCCTGCCGAGGGAGTTGACGCTGCGTGATGGCAAGGTCATCCAACAGCCTGTACGGGAGCTAAAACATCTGCGCAAAGAAGAGGTAACCGCTGAGGCTGTACTACACAACGAAACGAAAAGCTTCTCGGGCCTTCAGGGGATCTCCTATGAACTGATTTGCGAATTTGCGGATGCGGATGCGGAGTGTTTCGGTATTGAATTTCGCGCCGGAAATGCAGACAAGACAGTTCTTGCGTATGACCGGAACACCAAGAAGGTAATTTTGGATCGCTCCTTATCCGGTGAAACCATAGTTACGGATTATGGCAGCGAACGGCGCTGCAGCCTAGATTCAGAGAAGATCAAATTTCAGCTTTTTGTGGATACCTCCTCTGTAGAAATTTTTGTTAACGACGGCGAAGAGGTATTTACGAGCCGCATTTTTCCAAGCATGGAAAGTACAGAAATCCGCTTTTTTGCACAGGGAGGAAGCGTGACATGCCAAGCCTCTCTATGGAAGATATAAACTTCTAGGAGAAATGACAGGGGATGATGACAGCGTGGGACAGTTATTTGCAATCGGTGAGGTATTAATTGATTTTATTCCATTACAAAAGGGCAGCCCGTTAAAGGATGTACTCTCCTTTGAGCGTGCTGCCGGAGGAGCGCCGGCGAACGTAGCCGCCTCCGTATCCAAGCTAGGCGGAAATGCCGCAATGCTCACAAAGCTGGGAATGGATGCCTTCGGGGACTACTTGATCAAACAGCTAGCGTCGGCTGGCGTCCATACAGAACTCATCAAGCGGACGTCAGAGGCCAATACCGGATTGGCGTTCGTATCCTTACAGGAGGATGGGGAAAGGGATTTTTCATTTTACCGCAATCCGTCCTCCGATCTGCTCCTATCCGAAGAGGAAATTGATCCGGCCATATTCCAGCCGGACGACATGCTGCATTTCGGATCGGTCGATTTAATCGAAAGTCCGATGAAGCAGGCGCATTTGAAAGCGATTCATGCGGTGAAGAGTCGGGGAGGGCTCATCAGCTTCGATCCGAACGTCCGACTTCCATTATGGAAGAGTCCCAAGGATTGCCAAGAGACGATACAGGCCTTTATACCGGCCGCTCATATATTAAAAATTTCCGAGGATGAGCTTGAATTTATTACGGGCATGACGTCATCGGAGGAGGCCATTGCTGCTTTATTCCAAGGCAGCGTCAAGGCCGTCGTCTATACTAGAGGGAAGGATGGTGCGGATTTATACCTCTCGCCCGCAGAAAAGTATGAAAGTCTGGGATTTAACGTTGACGTACAGGATACGACCGGTGCTGGGGATGCTTTTATGGGAGGCTTTTTGTATAAGCTGCTGGATAAAAACGCTACGCAGGACAATGTAACGAAGCTCCTTCGTGAGTATCATCATGAAATCCTAGAGTTTGCCAACGCAACCGGGGCGATAACGACTATGAAAAAAGGCGCGATTCCAGCTCTTCCACATCAAGCGGACGTGCAAAGATTTATTCAAATGAAATTAAACAATAAGGGGATGATGAGGGATGTCTGAAAATCGTGATATCGCAAAACAGGTCGTAGCGGCCGTTGGCGGCAAGGATAATATATCTTCCTTTGCGCATTGCGCCACGCGACTACGTATTATGGTTCATGATCAAGATTTGATTGACCAGGAGCGCGTAGAGAATATTGATAAGGTGAAAGGAGCCTTCTTAAATTCCGGTCAGTACCAGATCATTTTTGGAACCGGTACCGTCAACCGCATCTTTGAAGAGGTCGAGAAGCTGGGTATTACGGGAACAACGAAAGAGGATCTCAAAGGTCAAAGCAAGAAGCAAGGAAATGCATTTCAAAGATCGATTCGCACGTTTGGCGACGTCTTCGTCCCGATCATTCCTGTACTGGTGGCCACGGGATTGTTCATGGGGCTTAGAGGATTACTTACGCAGGAGCAAATTCTATCTCTCTTTGGAATGACCGCCAATGATATTCCGGCCAATTTCCTGCTCTTCACGGAAGTTTTAACGGATACGGCATTTGCGTTCTTACCTGCACTTGTGGCCTGGTCCGCATTCCGCGTGTTCGGTGGCAGTCCGGTTCTCGGCATTGTGCTCGGTCTAATGCTCGTCAATCCCGCCCTGCCTAACGCTTATAGCGTAGCGAATGGTTCGGCCGAGGCCTTGACCATGCTCGGTTTCATTCCGGTCGTGGGATATCAGGGCTCCGTGCTGCCCGCATTTTTTGTGGGACTCCTGGGAGCCAAATTCGAGAAGATGCTGCGCAAGCGCGTGCCAGAAGCGTTGGATTTGATTGTGACACCGTTTATTACGCTGTTGGTTATGATTACCCTTGGACTATTCGTTATCGGCCCTATTTTCCATTCCTTCGAAGAGTGGGTATTACATGGAACAACCTTTATTTTAGGACTTCCTTTTGGAATCGCGGGCTTAGTGATCGGCTTTTTCAACCAAATTATCGTCGTCACCGGGGTTCATCATATTTTCAATTTCTTGGAGATTCAGCTGCTGGAGCAGCTTGGAAACAATCCTTTTAACGCGATGGTTACTTCTGCTATGGCAGCTCAAGGAGCTGCATGTCTAGCGGTAGGCCTGAAGACCAAGAACGCCAAGCTGAAAGCTCTTGCATTGCCATCCTCGTTTTCCGCGTTCTTAGGGATTACCGAGCCGGCGATCTTCGGGGTCAATTTACGTTATATGAGGCCTTTTGTGATGGGACTGATCGGCGGGGCCATTGGTGGATTCCTTGCTTCCTTGTTCGGTCTCGCGGCGACGGGGATGGCCATTACCGTCATTCCGGGAACACTGCTTTACTTGAACAACCAGCTGCCTATGTACATTCTATGTAATGTGATTGCAATGGCCGTTGCTTTCACCCTGACCTGGTTGTTTGGATATAAGGATAAGATGACCGAGGAACTCCAAGCTGCTTCAGCAGCCTCCCAGCAGCCGGCCGGTGGTCAAACAGCATCAGCCTCATCAGGCATAGTTACAGCGGATGCTATCAAGACATCTGCAAATGAACCGACGCTTGTCATGCAGATTCCATCTCCTGTTTCAGGGAAGATCATCCCGTTGGAGGAGGTTCCAGACCCGGCGTTTGCCCAAAAACACATGGGCGAGGGATATGCGATCGAGCCATTGGAAGGCAAAGTCTACGCCCCTTTTGACGGCGTCGTTGCTCACATCATGGAGAAGAGCAAGCATGCAGTTATACTTGTCCACGAGAGCGGCCTGCAGCTGCTAATTCATGTTGGCCTGAATACAGTCTCCCTAAAAGGGGCTGGGTTTGCAACACACGTCCAAACAGGCGATAGGGTGAAGGAGGGGCAGCTGTTAATTGATTTTGACCTCGATGCCATTCATAAGGCTGGGCTTTCTACGATTACCCCGGTCATTATTCCATCCGATGCTGAACAGGTAGCAGGGGTGGTTGCAAATGGAAACGGCAAGCCAGTGACTGCCAATAAGGACGCGGTGATGACCGTCCAATTCAAAACAGAATAAGTTAGCCATTCGACCAGTGCTGGAAAGCGCTGGTCTTTTCATTTTTCGCCTATGATCAAGATTCGCAAGTTTGGTATTTATGTATAGAGATTAGCGCATGAGGAGAACTTACAAGATAACTTTTGGATTTGCGAAAGGGCTGAATGGATTGGATTTTTTTCATAGTAAAGAATCGTTGACAGCGCTTGAATGGATTTTAAGAGGTATTGTCAGCTTTTTATTTTTAATCGTGGTAAGTAAGCTGATGGGCCAGCGTTCCATATCACAATTAAGATTTCTTGATTTCATTATCGCTCTGACCCTAGGCAATATTATAGCTCACCCGCTTTCCGATGAGAAATTGGGGTTAAAAGGATCGATGATTACCACCATTGTTCTAATTGTGTTATATGTTATAGCTACCTGGTTAGGCCTCAAATGGCCTTTTTTCAAGCGATATCTGGATCCATCGCCAATCACGCTCGTTAAAAATGGACAAATTCAATTTCATCATTTATCTAAAGCAAGAATCTCTATTGATTATTTATTTTCTGAGCTAAGGAAAGAAAAAGTAGAGGATATCCAAAAAGTATCGCTTGCATTATGGGAGCCGGGTGGAACAATATCCGTATTTATGGACACCCAATACCAGCCGGTTACACCCGCAGATATGAAGCTAGAGACCCAACCGTTTACTATTACAAGGCCGATCATTATAGAAGGAAAAATCGATATGTCGCTTCTTCAGGAAATGGGAAAAGATCCAGAATGGCTTACCGCAAAAATAGCACCTACGAATGCTAATATTCGCGATGTAATATTAGCAACCATGACTGGCAACGAAAACGTGCGTGTCTACGTAGAACCAAGAAAAGACATCCCTCGTGATTAAAGCTTATCTAATGAGGAGCTCATTTTACTCATATTTTACACAACAAACATAGGCTGATGCACAGTCCATACCCACTCTTCCGAATACAATACCGTATCGTGAAAAGAGAGGAGTGGAAACTTATCAGAACCTTTAGAGCTTCTTTGTCTGGTCGCAACGAGGTGCCGCCTGTAAGAACTAATGCTACAGGAAATGCGGAATTTCAGCTTAGTGCTAACGGCAAGCAACTAAGATTCCGCCTGGTCATTAATAATATCTCTCGGGTTACTGAAGCTCATATTCATCTTGGACGGAGGGGAGTAAACGGGCCAATTGTTGCTTTTTTGTTCGGGCCGTCTAAGTTCGGCATTTCAGTAAGACGTGGCGTAGTGACGGGTGTCCTGACCAGACGCGATCTAGTTGGTCCACTGCAAGGCAGAACTCTCCGCAGCTTAATTCGGGAAATCAGAAGAGGCAACACTTATGTCAACGTGCATACCGTCCAGAATCCAAACGGTGAAATTCGGGGGCAAATCGTCAAGTAATTACGTACCTGTTGCCAAGATTTTTTTGGTAACAGGTAGTTTCATTTTTATAACAAACATACGCTAATGCAGCACTATGCTGTATAAAATTTAGATTATGGAACAGCATATACATATGAAATTTATTGGATAGGTTGGTGATCTTTATTTATACGAGAAAAATAAGTTTGTTCTTGTTGCTCATCTTTATATTGATTGTGGCAATGGGATGCCAAAAACAAAAAACCACACACAAAGAACCCGATTTGCTTCGAGTAAAATCTGTGACTGGCGAAGATACAAAGAAAGTCATCTTCATCATGGCCGATTCGCTTATGGCCGAAGCCATTGATAAAGGCATAGCGAAAAAAGAGCTTCCTGCCTTCGAATATCTGATTAAGCATGGGCAGTATTATAAGGATCTCGTAAGCTCTTTTCCTACCATGTCCGTAACGATTGACAGCTCCTTGCTTACAGGTGCATATCCGGATCGTCATCATATCCCGGGATTGACCTGGTATTCAACAGCGGACAAGAAGCTCATCAGTTATGGGACAGGGCCGATGGAGGTCATTAAGCTTGGCGTTGATCCGGTATTGGCGGATGCATTAATTAACCTTAACGGCAGCCACTTGAACCCTCAGCTGCCTACGATTTATGAGGAATTAGCTCAGCTTGGGAAGAAGTCCGGCAGCATTAACGGTTTAATTTACCGCGGTTCTGTTCAGCATACGCTCTCCATTCCACCCTGGATGGATGCCCCAACTTCCTTACCCAAATCAATTCCGGTGAAAGGGCCGGATTATTTAGCGCTAGGTTCCTTGTCCGATCCGCTAGCAGGCATAGAAAATCTTCCTGATGGCTTGACTCGCCGCCTGGGCATAAATAATCAATACTCGATATTAACCGCTAATTATTTAATCAAGGAAAATAAGCTTCCCGATTTTTTGTATGTATATCTACCTGACTTGGATAAAAAGCTGCATAAAAATGGCCCTGACGAGCTGAACGGGGTCAAGAAAACGGACAAGCAGCTGCAAGAATTATTACAAAGCTTCGGCTCTCCGGAAGAAGCATTGAAGAAAGCGATTATTGTCATTATAGGAGATAGCGGGATGACCCAAATCCTGCCCGCGGAGGATAACCCGGTTATCGACCTGCCTTCCTTGCTTAAAGAATATACCGTCTACCGCCAGGGGGAGGACGTTACGGACGATACGGAAATCGTGCTAGCTGTTAACGAGACTATGGCTTACGTATATAATCTTAAGGCTCACAAGCTTAAAGACATTGCTAAAGTGTTAAGAGCCGAGCCCCGCATAGATTTCATTTCATGGCGAGAAGGGGAATGGATGCATGTTATGGGAGGCGATGCCTCGCAAAAGCTCAAATTTAAAGCTGAAGGGGAGCTCATGGATCCCTACGGGCAAAAGTGGACGGTAGAGCAGAAGACGGAAGTATTGGATTTACAAATAAACTCTAAGCACAACACCATCAAATATGGCAAGTATCCGGATGTGCTTCGACGGTTGTATGGGGCGTTTCATTCTCATGATGGAGAATTTTTGGTAGTGACGGCGAAGCCAGGTTACGAATTAGCGGACAAGAATTCGCCGACCCATAAAGGAGGGGGAGGCCACGGTTCTATCGGATATACCGAGTCACTCGTGCCGATGATCGTAAGCGGAACGGAGGAAAAGCCGGAATACTTGCGGATCGTTGACCTCAAAGCCTACCTGCTGAAGCTTGTGACCCAGCAGCGCGCTAATATTGAAAAAGAGCGCTAACCCCGAAACATATCATAACCAAACCAGACAGCTTGTTAATTAATGTCAGGTTACGGGTTCTGAGCAAACTGATTTTCAAAAACGCGACTATCCCAACTAGAAAAAGCCACCAAAGCATAGAACCGATAAACACTCCTCCAACCAGTAAAGGTACATCAGAAGGCGTGTGAGAAAACAGAATGCCGGAAGCTCCAAATATGCCTATAAAAAATAAAATAGTCATCGGATTCGAAAGCGTAAGAAGGAAAGCGACGATATACGAGTAAAGGGGGCTTTGTCTGGCAACCTGCTCCTGTATTTGAATATGGCCTCCGGGCCGCATAAATTTAATGCCAAGATAACAAATAAATAATCCACCCAGAAGCTGAATAATCCCTTTAAACTGCAATAAAAAATCGCTTAGCCAAATCAGGCCAAAGCCGGCGATAAAGCCATAAACGGCATCTGCTGTCGCTGCACCAAGACCGCTCAGAAGACCGACTTTTAACCCCGAAGCCAATGTTTTTTTGATGCAAATGATACTGATCGGGCCAATGGGGGCTGCTATGGATATACCTAATAGCATCCCTTTCCAAATCCATTCTGAAAACATATAGGCTCCTCCCGTTATTCTTCTTCCTTCAATGTGGAGAGTATAAACACCGTATTCGATCTAACAATGTTATACTTGCTCTTTAATGTATAGGTTATAAATCCCTCTAATTCGGAGATATCGGGTAAAGCTACCTTTAAGAGATAATCGTATTCCCCGGAGGTATGATGACATTCCAGCACATATTTGGATTCAACAATTGTTTTGCGAAAATGCTCCGTTTCCACGGAACCGTGCAGCTGCACAAATATGTATACCATACAGTTTTGCCCTATGGCCCGCCGGTTCAGCTTGACTGTAAATTGTTCAATGATCCCGTTTTTCTCTAATTTTCGTATTCTTTCAGCGATTGAAGGGATGGATAAATGAATCACCTTGCTTATTTCCGAGCTAGTGATTCGGCTATTGGCTTTGAGCATTTGCAGAATTTGCAGATCAATTTCGTCCATTTATAACACTCCTTTTAAGGTAAATTATACGATAAAGATGAATTAAATAAATAAAAAGCCATAAATACCATATACTTTTAAGAAACTATGAATTCATGGTTAAAATAATTAAATTTCCAACAAAAATAAAGATGCTGACTTTAAAAATTAAAGCAACCTTATAAAAAAGGCTAATCCCGTTAGAGGAATTAGCCGTCGAGGCCAGAAAAACGACCATTTTAGCAAGCTCATCCGGCTGGCCGTAACGGCCTAGAGGAATATTCTGCTCAGCTCGGGCCCGAATATCTTCGATATTCGTATTCATGGAATCTGCTTACTCGAAAGCCATCAAAGCATAGAACGAGAAACAACCAACTTCGTAAAACGAGTTGGTTGTTTGGCTTTTCTCATATCATGATGGATGTAATTTATAACGGTACATAAGGGCGAACAACCCAGACGCTTGCTCTGTAGGTTATTCCGTTATAGGTGGCGGTAATATAAGTTGTTCCAGGGCTAATGCCTTTTATATTCCCTTGCTCATCCATCGTAGCAATGGAAGGATCATCGATCCTGAACACGGTATCCTGCGTGACCAGGGAAGGATGCCCGGATTCATGAGCGTAATAAGCGGCAACATCGAGCTCCGTTCCAATAGAAAGAGAATATTCCTCAGAATCCAGGTAGAACTGCCCGCCCCCGGTTGCATCCTTAATCTCCACAGCGACCCTTGCTTCTAACCCTCCATAGGCTGCTTTGATCCATGTTGAGCCCGGACTGATTCCTGTAATATGGCCTAGATGATCGACGCTGGCGATGCTCGGATCAAGTGATTCGTAGGCGGAGGAATAGGTCACATCTGTCACAGAAGAGTCGGAGTAGACGGCGTTAACGACGCTGCGGGCGGATTGACCTACGGATAGCTTGACCTCTGGTTGTTGGAATTCAATTCTGGTCAACTCTGGATCTGAAGGGCCTGCCATGGGCACAGATATTTTCAGCAAATGCATTTCATTTCTGTAGCCCGTAACCGCCGTGCCTAATCTGACTGTTCCCGTTACAAGGAACCCCCGATCAAAGGCAGTTATGCTATTTTCACTGAGGCCCAAATCCAAATCGCCAAAATGATATTTTTTCGTCGGGACAGCATTTCCATCGAGCAGAATAATTTTGTATCTGGACTCGCCATTTGCGATATTCGCTGAGTTATTTTGTACGACCAGAACATACCCCTGATCAACCAATTGGGTTTGAATAATGTTCCCTATTTCGTCATGGGATAACGAAGCTATCGTTTTATTCCAGAGCACATCCCCGGCCTCGTTTAATTTTTGCAGATAATAGGTTTTTGTGCTCGGGCTGTATCTCGTCAGAATAAAATTCCCGTCTTCAGAAGAAATGATAGTGGAAAGGATTGAATCTGTCTCATCGATTTTCTGCCAGTCGATTTCGCCATGGCGATTTATTTTTAGCAGATAAGGCAGATAAATTCTGTCGTATTCATTTCTTGTCCTGCCCCCCGATACGATGACTCCGTCATCCGAAGTCAATTTTATATTAGAGAAACTACTACTAAAACCGAATTGATAGGTTTCAGACCAAAGCTCATCTCCGTTTGCATTTATTTTAAAGAGGAAAGCGGGTGCTCCACTGTACTCATTCCACCCGCTGCCAGAAATCACAAACTCTCCATTGGAGGTTTCTTGAATATCTCTTGCTGATTGCTGATAATAGGGCATGCGGGGATAATATTTTTCCCATAATACTTCTCCATCCGCACTCAGTCTAAAAACATAGGGAACAAAACGTGGCCGGCCATAGGAGCCGTCTCTAATTTCTCCACCTACCAGGATGCTGCCATCGGAGGTTTCTAGCACGGTGAATGCCGCATTCTCCTCATAATCGTAATCGAAGAATACCATTTCTCTTTCCCATAAAATTTCGCCGTTGCTGTTCAGCTTAACGACATAAGTGCAGTTCTCATCCGGAGTTTCGCAATACTTGTCACCTGCGGCTACATAGCCTCCATCCGACGTAGCGGTTGCAGCATAACCGGATTTGCTCTTATAAAGCGGATGATTGCCTTCTAAGATGCGGGACCATTCCACGTGTGCTTCTTCCTCCGAAGCAGCGGTGTATCCCTGATTCGGCCAACCCATCGAGAGCATCAAGATAACGAGGAATAGCAACATGAGTTTGTTCAAGTTCAGTTTTTTGGCCACAAGCAAAACTCCTTTCATCATGAAATATTTGGAAAAATTAGCTTATATCCATTATTAGGGTAGATATCTCGATTGAATATCCTTCAAATTGCTTATATTGCTAGGAAAGAGTACATGCTTCTTCAACAGAATCCATCAATCTGTCGGTTGATATTAATTACCTTATGATGTAAATTTTTACTGATTCCTTTCGTCTATGAGATGGAGGAGTAGCTTTTACACTTTAACTAGAGGAGGAGAATAAGATGAAAGAAATCATCCCTGTTGCGGAGATTACAAAATTCAGAAGTAATGTGGAAGAATTTAATCCCTACCCGTGGTATAAACAGAAGCTGTTCCATGAACCGATCAGTTACCATAAAGAAACGAATACTTGGAATGTGTTCAAATACGATGATGTGAAAAGAGTACTCAGTGATTATGAATATTTTTCGAGCGAGCGCAAGCGAACTGTTATCGATGTCGGTGCGGATACGCCCGAAGGTTCCGAAGTAGGGAAGATCGATATCATTGGCGTTGATCCTCCCGAGCACCGTAAACGTCGAGCTCTTCTTTCGAGCGCATTCACTCCCCGGAGCCTTAAATTATGGGAACCGCGCATCCATAAAATAGTCGAAGAATTAATCAGCGGGATTCCAGAGAAGACGACGGTCGACATTACGAACAGCTTGACAGCCCCGCTGCCGATCATTGTTATGTCTGAGCTGCTTGGCGTTCCTTCGGAAAACAGAGATTTGTTCAAGGAATGGGTGGATATTCTGTTCATGCCTACGAATCAGGCCAATAGGGCAGCAGTGAATGAGTTAAAGAACAAGACGGCGAGAGAATACTATTCGTTCTTGCTTCCATTAATCATAGCCAAGCGTTCTCATTTGGAGGAGGACATCATTTCGGATTTAATTAGGGTGGATGTGGATGGAGAAAAATTTTCCGATGATGAAATTGTACGCACCACGATGTTTATTTTGGGAGCAGGTATTGAAACAACGAGTCATTTGCTGGCAAACACCTTTTATGC
Organism: Paenibacillus lentus; assembly: GCF_042714055.1. Classification (GTDB taxonomy): domain Bacteria; phylum Bacillota; class Bacilli; order Paenibacillales; family Paenibacillaceae; genus Fontibacillus; species Fontibacillus lentus_A. The sequence goes on along the minus strand of NZ_JBHGVC010000001.1, from coordinate 403,696 downwards.
GTTCTTATATGATAATGATAAAATATATGGAGAGTTGAGGAACGATCCCGGGCTGATTTCAAATACGGTAGAAGAGATGCTGCGATATCGTTTTCACATTAGCAAAATGGATCGAACGGTCAAGCAGGACAACAACGTCTTAGGGGTGGAACTGAAAAAAGGAGATGTGGTTGTCGCCTGGATGAGTGCAGCCAACATGGATGAAGCGATGTTCGAAAATCCGTTTGAGCTGGATATCCGTCGGCCTAATAGCAAGAAACATTTAACGTTCGGGAATGGGCCGCACTTTTGTTTGGGTGCGCCTCTTGCAAGATTAGAGGCTGCCATCATGTTGGAGCATTTCGTACAGAGATTCTCCGAAATCGAGCCTGTTTCTGATTTTAATTTAGAGGATCATCTTCAGCCCTCAGCTACCGGACAATCTCTAGCCTACTTACCCTTGGTTGCTTATTATGCTTAAGTTGGCAAGCTTGGATCGAGCCAGCAGGCTGGAGGCATCTTGATCGATGCATAATGTAATGGAACAAGGAGAGCTAAGCATGGCGTTTGATTATCGGAACGACAAGAGAAGCATCCGATCGAAGAAGCTGCTGAAGGAAGCCCTATTCGAGCTTCTTTATGAAAAAGAGTGGAGAAGCATCACCATTCAGGACTTAACCAAAAAAGCGAACCTGAATCGTTCCACCTTTTATCAGCATTATGAGAACAAGTATGATTTGCTCGGCCAAAATGTTGAGGATTTATTTCATTCCTTGAAAGAAACCGTACTGTCCGCTAGAATCGACCACAGCAGTACGGAAACGATCAGTTACGGCTATCTATTGGCTTTTTACCAGCATTTGAAAGCTCAGAGCTATTATTTCAAGGTCATTCTGAACAGAGGATATGAGCTGGATATTATGGAACTGTTCACCGATATCGTCCAGGAGGTGATGGGACAAGTCGTGAATGTGCAACAATCCATTAACGGCGTGCCTGCAGAAATACATTGGCGCTACAGCATTGCAGCTCATTTTTCGGTGGCGAGCTGGTGGCTTCAGAATGATTTTCCGTATTCGCCGGAGTTCATGGCCGAGGCTGTGCTTAAAATGACTAAGGAAGCAAAGTATCACGCATTGTTATAGAATAATATATTTCCTAGTTGACAGGTTTGATTAATTGGTTTAATCTTAGTAGCAAGCCTGATAGATGATTGTTCATTGATTGATCATTCATTGATTCAGAATTAACTAAATAACTAGCCGATTGGTCAACCAAAGGCTCCTGTAATCGATACCGAGAAGATTTCGGTCGAGAACCAGGGGCCTTTTCTGTGTTCGCAAATCGAAAGGCCGACCTTGGATAGGCTAGCGGCTCTAGAACTCGAACGGAAAGGAGCATTATGGATCACAAAGATTGGTTACGAATGGAGGAGGCAGATTGGCATTTTCGCAGACTGGTCAGAAGATTCGTTAAAGAGCGCGATAAAATCATCATCGAAGGCGTTTCGCTTCCCGGCATGCTCATTCTGAACGCCATTATGAGAAATGGGGAGCAGAAGCTCGGGGATTTGGCGGTACAGCTTGATTTTACGTCCGGCGCTGTCACTGCGATTTGCGACAAACTGGAAAGACACGGATATGCCATCCGGAGACGAAATGAAGCGGATCGGAGATCCGTGGCTCTGCATATTACCGATCAGGGAAGGAGGTTGCTTGAGCGCAACGGGGAGGCAGGTACATACATGATCGATACGATCTTCGGGGCATTTACATCTGCGGAGCTTGAGGATCAAATCTTATTATTTCAACGCCTGCATGAACATCTGGAAGACTTCTCGGAAGGCGTCTTACGTCAAACGAAGTCTTCGGACAGTGCTACTATACCGGAGTCCAGCTACATGAAGGATAATCTAAAACGAACGAACAGGTATATTTCTTATTAAGTTTTTTCTATCAAATTTTTATATGCGCGGGAGGAGACATATTCTATGGGACATCCAACGATTTATCCGACAGGAACCACAGTTTATTTGCCAGGCAAATCTTGGAGCGGTTATACGATTTATCAGGCTGCTGACACCGGCGCTTTACTGATTGATATGAACGGAAGAGAGGTTCATTTATGGAAAGGGCTGCGGGGATTTCCGAACAAAATTCTCCCGGGCGGGTATGTGCTTGGCAGCACATCGGAACGTGATCCCAAATACGGATTTCAGGACGAAACGAATTTGGTGCAGGTCGATTGGCACGGGAATATCGTCTGGAAATTTGACCGTTATGCCTGGATCGAGGATCCGGGCCATCCCGCGCAGTGGATGGCCCGCCAGCATCATGACTATCAGCGTGAGGGAAATCCGGTCGGCTACTATGCCCCCGGACTAACGCCCAAAGCCTACTCCGGCAACACAATCATCCTTGCGCACAAAAATGTGAATCGTCCTGAAATTTCCGATATCGAGCTGCTGGACGACACGATTATTGAGGTAGATTGGGAAGGGAACATTCTTTGGGAATGGTCAGTCAGCGACCACTTCGACGAGTTGGGCTTTGATGACGATGCCAAAGAAGCGCTGTTTCGAAATCCCAATACGCGGACTTTCGGCACGCACTCCGGGGACTGGATGCATATCAATTCCGTATCGGTGCTGGGGCCCAACAAGCATTACGACGCCGGCGACGAGCGATTCCACCCGGATAATCTGATCTGGGACGCTCGCGAATCGAATATCATTGCAATTATCGATAAGAAATCAGGGAAGATTGTATGGAGGCTCGGGCCGGATTATTCGTCTAAAGAAGCCGGGCATATCGGCTGGATCATCGGCCAGCATCATGCCCATCTGATCCCCCAAGGCCTGCCGGGCGAGGGCAATATCCTTATCTTCGATAACGGCGGCTGGGGCGGCTATGGAAGACCGAATCCGGTATCCCCGGATGGGGTGAAGGTGGCCCGCAGGGATCATTCTCGAATCCTGGAGATCAACCCGGTCACGCTTGAGATCGAATGGCAATATACCCCGACGGAAGCTGGATTTCAGGCGCCGCTGGACTCCTATCGCTTCTACAGTCCGTATATTAGCTCGGCGCAGCGCCTTCCGAACGGGAACACGCTGATTACGGAAGGTGCCGACGGCAGAATTTTTGAAGTTACTTGGGAGCATGAATTGGTATGGGAGTATATTTCTCCTTATAAAAATAAACGCAATTCCAATATGGTTTACCGGTCCTATCGGGTGCCGTACGAATGGGTGCCGCAGCTGGAGCTGCCCGTTGAAACCGAGATTGCGGTGATTGACGTGACGGATTTCCGATTGCCGGGCGCCGCACCGAGAGGAGCAGTAACCGCTGTTGAAGTCGAGGGAACCGCATCCTACGGCGAAGGTGTCTTCTGCGTGGCCACGACGGACGAGGAGGATAGGAAGGAAAGGGATCACGATGAATAGACAACGAATCCGGCGCTTAAGTCTAGCAGTCATGGCCATTTTGCTCGCTTCAATCGTTAGTGCTTGCGGTAAAGCCTCAGGATCGGATAAAGACAGCAAGTTTAAGCTGAAAATCGCTGATATTTCCACCAATACGGTGTTTCGCGTCGCCAAGAATAAAGGCTTCTTTGAAAAACACGGCATAGACGCCGAACTGATCAACTTCGCCACGCCGGCGGAAGGAGTCAACTCCTTGTTCATCAAACAGGTCGATGTCGCCTTCGGCGCTGATTTTCCGCTGCTGAACGCCGTAAGCAAAGGGGACTATTCTATCCTTGCATCCTCAGGAACGGCGACAGATCTGAGCGCTAGCGAATGGAAATTGTTTGCTCGCAAAGAGATTGGCAGCGCGTCGGATTTGAAGGGCAAAAAGCTGAGCTTTTCGAGAGGCACTTTTATCCCTTACTTATGGGATGTGTATCTGCAGCAAAACGGCATCCAGTTATCCGATGTGACGCTTGTGGGCCAGGGTGGTTTTGACGAAGCTTATGTCGCTTTGAAGAAAGGCGAGATCGATGCGGCCTGGGTATACGGAGCCGTGCTCAACGGGAAATTCGCAGCGCTCGAAGAAGCCCATGAGCTGTCGGATATGTCCAAAACACCGGTACGACTCGGAACGGGACTCATTGCCTCTAATCAGCTGATTAAAGACAATGAGGAAGGCATGGTAAAGTTCTTGAAAGCGCTGGATGAAGCCGCCGCCTATGCCCAGGCCAATCCAGACGAAACCGCGGATATGATGTACGACGAAGTGAAGCAGCCTAGGGAGGCCACCCTGAAGGATCTTCCCAAGAACGCCTGGCAGATCGGGTTCACGCCACAAGCGTATGAAGGACTGGTCGGCCAGAAGAAATATATGGTAGATAACGGGATTATCGAGACGGACTTTAATCTGGATGAGAAACTGAATCTGGAGCTGGTGCGTAAAGCTTTTCCGGATCGCGTGATTGAATTGGAATAGGAGGGAAGATCCATGGGTTCATTACCGAGGCCGAACGAAATTTATATTGAGCGATTGAATAAGAGCTACCTGCCGCCGGCGGCAGGGAAGCTGCACTACATCATTCAAGATGTAGACCTGGTAGTCAAGGGAGGCGAATTCTTTGTCCTGCTTGGCCCGAGCGGCTGCGGAAAATCGACCTTGCTCAGCCTGATTGCAGGCTTTGTATCGAAAACCTCCGGACAGGTGAAAGTAGGAGAAAAGGAAGTGGAGCGGCCCGGCCAGGATCGTGCGGTCGTGTTTCAACAGGCGGATTCCTCTTTGTTTCCTTGGCTTACAGTTAGAGAGAACGTGGAGTTTGGCCTGCGAATGAAACGAATCCCCGTAGCGAAGCGGCAGGAAGTATCCGACCGATTTATCAAGCTCGTAGGGCTTCAGGGGCATGAGAGCAAGTTCCCGCGAGAGCTGTCCGGCGGCATGAAGCAGCGTGTTCAGCTGGCGAGGGTGCTCTCCAACGATCCGGCCATCCTGTTGATGGATGAACCATTTGGAGCGCTGGATGCCATGACCCGGCGAACGATGCAGCGTGAGCTCGTGAACATTTGGCAGGACACCGATAAAACCGTAATCTTCGTCACGCATGATATTCAGGAGGCGCTATTGCTAGGAGGGCGCATTGGCATTATGTCCGCAGGACCATCTTCTAAAATTACGCATATTTACGATGTGCCGCTTGCCTATCCCCGGGATTTGACCGACCCTGAGTTCCATATTCTTTACAATCAGATCCAAGCGCATTTTGACGAGTAGAAGAGGGAAGCGGAGGAAACAGCATGAACGGGAAAATAAAGAAGGTGTCGCTGCAGCTACTGTTTTGGTTCGTAATCCTTGGTCTCTGGCAATTGCTTTCACTGGTCTACGGCCCGGAAATTCTTCCGGGGCCGCTCTATACAGCAAGAGGCGGATACGAGTTGCTGTCGGATGGAACACTGCTGCAGTATATCGGAATCAGTGCATACCGTGTTCTGCTGGGCTGGACGCTGGGCAGCATGGTTGCCGTACCGGTGGGCATTATTGTTGGTAAAGTGAACGCGATCCGTTTATTCGCAGAGCCTTTTCTCAATTTTATACGGTTCATTCCGCCCATCGCGTTTATTACATTATTCCTGGTTTGGTTTGGAATTGGAGAAACGTCTAAGGTGATGCTGATCATGTATGCGACATTTTTCATCGTCATTCTGAACACATTGACCGGCGTCTTGTCTGTGCATGAGGATAAAATCCGCTCCGCGCGCAGCATGGGAGCTTCGGAATGGCAAATCGTTCTTTACGTCATCATTCCGGCTACGGTTCCTTATATTTTTACAGGCATTCGCCTCGCTATGGGTACATCGTTCATGGCCATTATTGGGGCGGAAATGATCGCTTCCAACGAGGGAGTAGGGTATCTTATCTGGAATTCACGGCTGTTCTTCCGCACCGATTGGATTTTTGTCGGGCTGATTTGCCTGGGATTGATGGGTTTTCTGACCGATCGTGCGGTAGCGCTGCTTGGGCGAAAATTGCTGTCGCGTTACGGCGTTGTCAGCACGACATCGTTGAGGCGGTAGTTACTTATTTGGGATACCGGAAATGTCTGTGTTTTCAAGAAGCAGCTTAGCCTATTTTATCTTGAGGCCGAGGTTAAGTTTACGAACTTACTTCGGGAGTAAACATTGCAAAGGCATCTTTACTGGTTGTAAAGATGCCTTTTATTTTTCATGGTTGCAGTATGATGATCCGATTTTTTAATCCAATTTGGCATACCATTTATTTTATGGAGCTAGTCTTTTTTACTGATGGAATATTTTGGGGTTGTAATGGGGTTTACATAACAATTGTTATGTTGTCTTACTTAAAAGGACGATTTAAAAGATCAAAAATGAGATCCCGGTGGGGAACTTATTACTTAAAAATTCAGGGGAATGTATGTGCAGCAATTTATTCACACAAACTCACCTTGATCATCTGGTTGATTATTTTAGAACAATAAATGAAATCCTGGTTCCCTTATCCGGCTCGCTCTCGATCAGCAATCCTTTTCCATAAATTCGCTTCAAACGTCGATCGGTATTGTACAGGCCGATACCCGGACGCTTGTTAGAATCAGGATTAAAATGAGGATCCAGCTCCTGATCGTGTTTACGGCTCATTAATTGCCTCAACGTTTCCTCATTCATTCCTACACCGTTATCGCTTACGGATATTTCTGCATGGTCAGCGTGATCAATAATATGAATATGGATCGTACCGCCTTCCGGGCGTGCCAGGACACCATGTCGAACCGCATTTTCTACAAGCGGTTGAATCGTTAGCGGAGGAATTTGCAGCGAAAGAGGCTCGTCCAGATCCCACACAATCTGCAGCCTCTCCTCGAATCGTTCCTGCTCAATGTATAAGTAGGAACGAACGAGCTCAAGCTCATGCTCCAACGGCACAAACCGATCTAAATTTTGGAAATCGAAACTAGCTTGCAAATATTTGCTGAAAACTTCAAGCAATGAGCGCATTCTCGTAGTATCAAATTCGCTTAACGCAGCGATGGAGTTCAAGGTATTGAACAAAAAATGCGGCTGAATCTGTGCTTGCAAGCAAGCGGTTTCGACTTGCATTTGTTTACGTACGGAATGTTTTAATCCGGTTAAAGCTTTGACCCGAACGCGTAACTCCATAGCATCCATCGGCTTAGCTACATAATCGTTGGCACCGGACTGGAAGCCGGCTTCGATATCCTCAGATCTCGTTCGAGCGGTGAGCAGCAAAATCGGCAGTTCAGCAGTGGAAAACCGTCCGCGAATAATACGAGTCAGTTCATAGCCTGACATTTGCGGCATCATCACGTCGGTAATGACTAAATCCCATTCTCGGGTGTCCAGCATAGATAGAGCCTGTGATCCGCTCGTTACAGTGAAAACATCGTAAGATTCATCCGATAGAAGTTCGGTCAAAATGTTTAAATTAACGGGATCGTCGTCTACTACCAGGATGTTCGCCTTGTCGCTAGCCTGTACCGTGACAGGCGGATAACTCGTCTCTTGCAATTCAAAAGCTGTAGTTTGATACAAGTCAGCGTGATTCTCTACATCTGCCGCTACAATTTCTGCAGCAGCACTCTGGATAGATGAGTCAAAGAAGGGGAGGGAAAAAGAAAACGTTGACCCACAGCCTGGAGCAGAGTCTATTGTTAGTGTACCCCCATGTAATTCCACCAATTGCTTGCAAATATGCAATCCCAGTCCGATGCCCCCTTCTGCGGCATCCTGATTGTAATTACTTTGTTCGTAAGGTTCAAATATACGCTGCTGCGTTTCTTCATCCATACCAATTCCAGTGTCTGTTATACGAATATATGCTTTTCTATCCTTTATTTCGCTTTTGATCATGATGGTTCCTTCATGCGTATACTTCACAGCATTATGAACCAGATTGAATAAGATTTGTATTAGCCGATTCTCATCTGCAAGCACAGGAGGGAATGATTCCGGTATTTGTTTGATGAACCGAACGGGCTTGTTCTGGACTTGATAAGCAAGCATATCGAATACACCGGAAGCCACGGCTTGAATCCAGACACCGCTTGTTTGCAAACGAATTCCTTTTTCTCTTAGCTGGGTCAAATCAAGCAAATCATTCAGTAAGAAGGACATACGTCTGCCAATCGACAGAAGAAGTTCTATCTGATCGGAGTCTTTTGGGCTCAGAACGCTTTTGTCGCTGTGAAGGACATTTTGAGCAATATTTAACATACCGTGCAGCGGATTTCGCAGCTCATGTGAAGTATTGGCCAGAAATTCATCCTTCCGCCGATCTGCTTCTTGAAGAATGTTGGTAAGCTGTGCCGTTTTGGCAGCAATCCGAAAATGCCGTTTAAACCAGAACGCCGCAAAGGCGAGAAAAGTCACGATGATATCGATCGGGTAATACTCTAAATTCCACCAAAATCTACTTTTTACTACTCCCCAAATCACATTCGTAGTTAAACTGGTCACACTTAACAGCAAGAAGATAGCATCTTCCTCACCCTTGATCACAACCAAGAACGTTATAAAGGATGCTATAAGAAACGGTACGATGTACAGGAGAGGGAACACATTTCTAACTAGCAGAGCATACTCATAGGGAGCTATTAAAATATATAAGGAAACCACAATATAAAGCATGAAGTACCATTTATGGATGTCAAACAACCAATATTTATGAAACAGATCTCGTATAACATAAAGCAAAAAAACTGCCGTTCCCAGTAAGGATAGCAAAAGAAGCCTTCCGTTCCACTCTGCGCTAATCGGCAACCAGGTCATGAGAATCTTATCATCGTCAGTGATGGTCAATCCAATCGCACAGGTAATAAGGAGCGCAAAGTAGATCAAAGCTTTTTGACGTGTACCAATCATATAGATAATGCAGGCAAATATGGCATGAATTAAAAGAATGATCGTGACGGTCCATTGCATGCCGTAGGAAAACCAGTAGGCATGCTGCACCGCATGTGAACTGCCGAATTTAATCGATTGATTGATACCGCCTTTCTCGTGATATAAAAAATTCGCAGCGTGGATGATGATTTCTATTTCTTCCCCTTCAACTTGAAAAGCGGTCCAGTAGGGAACGTTACCCAGTGTATACTCATCCTTTTGTACTCCAGGTTGACCGGATTGTCCTAACTTAGCCCCATTCACATAAAGTTCTGATGATGCCGCAATCTTGCGGATTTGTATACCGTAGGTTCGGTATTCTTCCGGATTAACTAGGATGCGTAATCGATAAGAACCATATCCCCAAGCATTACTGGATGCTTGTTGCAAGGAAAACAAGGAACGCCAATTTCCCGGAACCTGAATAAACTCGCGATCCCGGGCGAGTTCATGCTGCTGTTGTGAAGCATTATTTTGCATGAGAAGGGTATGGGGGTAAAATTCCCACTCTCCATCCAGGGTCAGGATACGATTCTTAGAGAAATCCCAGTCACGTAAATCCAATTGGCCGTGTACAGCACGAGGATGGTCGGGAACAGCTTGCACACTGATCCATAGAATACGTATGACAGTGAGAATAAGAAGGAATATGAATATAGGTATAATTATTTTTCGTAGAGTGATCATAGTTAGATCATTTTCGACATACCTGCGGATTTATCCTGCATAGGGGTAGCGTGAACAGTGATGTATAATCCCGATGAAGGATGGAGTTGGCCAATTTGTTAGGTTAGCTAAACTCAATACTAGTTTGGAAAGCTTCTTAAAGTTGACTTGTTCGCCGTTAATAGTAACAGTCAAAGGGCCGATGACTTGCCTTGTCCTTTGAGCAGTTCGGCCAGCTTCTCCGCTGTATACTCGATGTTTCCTGCGTCGAAGCGAAGCGCATTGATGTCTTTCTTCGTCGTCATTCCCTTCTTGATGGTAAAGGTGATTTCGATGCCCATTGATTTCAGTACTTCTAGCACCTCATCATTGAACGTTCCGTATGGAAACGCGACGCCGCCGCGCGTATTGCCAAGTTCCTCGCGTAATCGTTTCTCGGCTAATGCCAAGTCGTCTGTAATGCGCTTAATGTACTCTTTTTGAGTCTCCACTCGTTTCTTGTCTTTTAAGTAAAGGCGGTGGGAGAGCATCGGTCTTTCTACTCCTTTGGCATTAATCGGAGCGTATTTGTGAGAATCGTATGTATGGCTGTAGAAGCTCATGCCTTCCTCCTTCATTTCCCGCATCTGATCCCATGTCAATTTCGGTATCCCAATGCGATTGTCGATGAAAGAGACAATGACAAAGTTAGTAGCAGTGTAACCATATTCTTTCAATATCGGATAGGCGTGAGTATAAAAGCTATCGTACCCATCATCGAACGTTAGCAATACGGCATTATTCGGTATCGCTGTTCCTCTTGTCATGAAATCTATGTATTGATCCATAGAGATGACATTAAATCCATTTGTCTTCAGCATCTCCATATGCTGTCTGAACTGCTTGACAGGTAGCATATGCGGCTTTTCCGGTTTATCGACAATGTGATGATACATGAGAATCGCAACTTGGTTTGAATAATAAACGGGAGTTGGCCCTGACTGAGTGGCACCCAACAATAAGGAAACAGTAAATAGAATAATCTTAATAGAATGCAGAATATGTATCTTCATGGATGAATACCCCTTTACACGATCTAACCTCGGCGGCAGCCGGGAAATATGAGTAATTGATCATTTTTTCATATTCGGACTCCATGACAAGCGTTTAAAACGCTGTCGAATGCACCAATATGACATCGACCAAAACAATAAACTCTAGTATAAAAGCTGAATCTTAATAAATCGGTACAGCACTTCTTAACAAATCCTTATCAAATGATTATTAGTCAGGGGGAACCTCGTTATTTATGGTTAGCAATCGGGCTGATTTGCCTGGGATTGATGGGTTTTCTGACCGATCGTGCGGTAGCCCTGCTTGGGCGAAAATTGCTGTCGCGTTACGGCGTTGTCAGCACGACAGCGTTGAGGCGGTAGGGGCAAATGAATATGGCAACACTAAAAGGCCCCAATGAAAATTCGGAGCCTTTTAGTGTTGGTTTACATAACAAATATTATGTCTCATCGAATTTAAAGTTGAAAACAAACGCTTTAGTATACCTAGGAAAATTTGTATCAAGCTCAAGTCTTTTTTAGCCAAGATTGTGCCTTTTGAAGAGGCGCAGTCTTGGCTGTTTTTATATTTTATTCTATGTTGTTCGCTGTGACCTGGAGTAAGACTTCAAATAGCGAGAATTAACTCAATAAATATTTTCCCAAGAATACGATCGATATGTAGATGGTATCTCTCGCTTTTATCTACAATAGCCTTGGACTAAAATGAGGATATAATAAATTATATTAATTTTAGTTAATTAACCAACTTCTAATTGTCAGTCCACAAGTCAAGACCCTTAAATAGATTCACTGTCTATAAGTATGGGCTTTAGATGATCCCTGACTGATTGATTCAGCGGTAGCAAGGGGAGAGGAGACTAGGACTGTGTCTATCTCAATAATTTACTGTGCCAATTTTCGCGGTTAAAGAAGGGTCACTCCTTATTCTAAGAGAACTAACAGAGTGCGCCTGACCTTGTTGCCAATTATTACATACCGTATAATCACATTATGTGATAATGCGTTAACAGTAAGAAAAGAACAAATTCGAAAAAGATGAGGAAATCACCCATGAGAAAATTGCTTGTATGCACGTTAGCTATCATGCTAAGTTTAGCAGCGTTTACCCCCGCTATCTACGCTTCTGAAGTTCGAGTATCCGTGGATGGGCGTGACGTACAGTTCCCGGATGAGAACCCATATGTCGATCAGAGATCCAACCTTACGATGGTTCCACTTGCTTTTGTATCCGACAAGCTCGGAGCTGCTACGAAATGGGACGGAAAATTAAAACAAATCACAATTTCGCTTAACCGTGACACTGTTATTTTGGCGATTGGCGATCATCATGCATTGGTGAACGGAAAAAGAGTAGACTTTGAAGGGGCGGCAGTGCTCAAAAACGGCCGTACGATGGTTCCGCTGCGTTTTATAAGCGAAGCCCTGCATGCAAATGTGGAGTGGCAGCCCACGCACAAGCTGGTGAGCATTATGAGCTCCGTGGGCAATGTTCCGAAAGGAACATGGATATGGGACACTCACATCATCAAACAGGATCAAGAGAAAATTATAAGCTTCGCAAAAATGAAGGGTGTGACATCTATTTACCTTCAGGTGAATAGAGATATTGATTCAACGATATATGAGGACTTTATACGAAAAGCCAAAAGCGAAGGAATTTTAGTAGAAGCACTTGAAGGGCGCCCCGAATGGGTCTATAAATCTGGGCAGGAGGGCATTCAAAAATTCATCGAATGGGTTAAAACCTATAATACCTCTGTTGACCCGGAAGCAAGCTTTACGGGACTGCATTTCGATATTGAACCTTATGCGCTTAACGAATGGACAAAGGGCAACAAGGTGATTCTTGAAAGCTGGATGGACAATTTGAGACTGATCGAAAAAGAAACCAAAGGCAGCGGCTTGAAAATTACAATGGACGTTCCGTATTGGCTAAATACGGTTCATGTACCCGGGAAGAAATACAGTATGAGCGCATGGCTGCTGGAGAAGTTTGATTGCCTCGTCATCATGAATTATCGGAATCATGCGTTAGGCGATAATGGAATTGTGGAAAATGCACAGCCCATGCTGAGAGAAGCCTCCACGCTCAAGAAGGAAATTGTTGTAGCAGTAGAAACGGTTAAAAGTAAAGAGGGGCCGCGAGTCTCATTCTATTCTATGAGCAATGAAGTGATGGAAAAGGAGCTTCAGTCCGCCCATAATAAATTGGCGCGCTACGCAAGCTATGCCGGCTTTGCCATTCACGATTTCGAGGGCTGGCAGGACATGAAATAAGAAGCTGCTAAAATGGTCGAGAGATAATTGTGTTGCTGTTGTCGTAAAATATATCTGATTAAGCAACATGATTAAACTAACGGATAACAGTAGGTTCAAGTAATCGATGAGACGAAGAGGGGAAACCGAAATGAAGACGATCAAGAGCATGATGGATCACCTGTACTGGGCGGACGGACGCATCTTGGACGCGCTCGAAGAGAGTGAGACGAAGAACAAGGACCTTCTGAAGCTGGTGCGGCACGTCGCGGTCGCGGAACGAGTATGGCTGTCCCGATTGCAGGGCAAGGGCAGCGGGCAATATTCGTTGTGGGAGGAAGTGGAAGACCTGGCGGAGATCCGGACGATGTTCGAAGAAAACGCCGAGCAATATCGCGTCTATATCGAAGGGCTCGAGGAATCTGAGTTGGACGAGATGATCGACTATGCGAACCTGAGCGAGGTTCCGTTCCGAACGTCCGTCCGGGACATCCTGTCGCAGATCCTCTTACATGGGCAATATCACCGGGGACAGATCAACCAGGCACTTCGGATCGAATCGGCAGAGCCTGCCCAAGTCGATTACATCACGTTCGCGAGGCTCTAACAGGAACAGAGCTTTAGATGTCGGAGGACAAGAACATATACGCTTAAGGAGCCGCGAAAATCGCGGCTTTTTTGTTTTAACGATAGAGTCGGCGCCGGCTGGCGCGTAAGCTCCCGGCCTTCGCGGAGCGCGTGGGCGGGAGGAGGCAAAAGACGGGCACAAACATGCTGGTGCCGAACAAAACAAGTGGAGCGATACGTTGCTGTAAATGGTGAATCCGGCAGGCGGGCGCTATTTGATTCCAACCAAAGAAGTTCCTTAGTTTAATGGAATGCATTAAAAAAATTGTTAAATTTTTTTATAATAACCCTTTACATACTCTAGGGGGGGAGGGTATATTAATTGTAAGATTAAGGAGGTGAGGCAATGTAGATGATTTCAGAAAGTTTTAATGAAAATTGTTGTAATCACATCAATGCTGCTCATAAGACGGTGCAAGAAAAAGCCACCATTCAGATAAAGTAAAGAATAACTTAACAAACAAGATTAAATCGAATCGAAGGAAATTCGAAAAATAAAGGACTAATTGAATAAGATGTGTTCTAGATAAAATTCAAGATAATTAGTTCAGAAGATAATAAACCATATTTTGAAAGGAATGATAATTATGAGTTTAGAAGCTTTGAATGAACAAGTAAAAAGGGATCTTTCTTATCTTGCATTTGGGGGAGAGGACTGGGTATGCCGGGCCCACCATCCTGAGGGACATGTCTACGATGTAGCGATTATAGGAGGCGGCCAGTGTGGTTTAGGTGTGGGCTTTGGGCTTTTACGTGAAAGAATATCTAATATCCTGATCATCGATGAAAATGTGGAAGGATATGAAGGGCCTTGGGTAACGTACGCTCGTATGATGACATTGCGTACGGCTAAACATTTGACATCCATTGATCTTGGAGTGCCTTCTCTGACTTTTCGCTCCTGGTGGGAAGCACAATTTGGATCACAAAGTTGGGAGAACATCGATAAGATACCACGGAACGATTGGATGAACTATCTGCGTTGGTATCGAAAGGTTCTTAACATACCTGTTGTTAATGAGGTAAAGGTGAAGCTTATTGAGCCTGCAGGGGAAGATGTTTATCGACTGCATATGGAAGGAGCGGGAGCATCTTCTAATACATTGCTGGCCCGGAAGGTTATCTTAGCCACTGGAATTAAAGGCAGCGGGGAATGGCATGTACCACCTATGATTTCCGAATCATTACCTCGTCACCTCTATGCACATACCTCAGAGGACATTGACTTTAATGCCTTAAAAGGCAAGAAGGTGGGCATTTTAGGCGGTGGAGCTTCAGCTTTTGATAATGCCAATTATGCATTAACTGAAGGTGTGAGTTCGGCTCATGTGTTTGTTCGCCGCACGGAGATACCAAGTATTAACCCCATTCGAAAAATGGGGACTGCAGGTATAATTGAACGTTTTCATGTTCTATCTGATGCTGAGAAATATTCCGTTATGGCCCATTACTTAGAACATCAACCTCCTACGAATGACACCTTTGAGCGTGCAGCTTCACATCCCGGCTTTACACTCCACTTAGGTGCACCATGGCTTGACGTACATGTTGAAGCTGATAAGGCGGTTGTCACTACTCCACAAGGTAATTTCACTTTTGATTTTTTAATCATTTCCACGGGTCTAATGACTGATCATTCTTTACGTCCAGAGCTAAAGCTTTTCGAACGCCATATTGCACGTTGGAAAGACTATTATCATGCACCTGCTGACATCGCTAACCCCAAGCTTGATGAGTATCCTTACCTTGGCCCTGGCTTTACCTTCACACGCCGGGATAAAACGGATGCAAAGCTTCTCTATGGGCTTTTCGCTTTTAACTATTCAGCTTTAGTTAGCTGTGGTATATCAGCCTCTTCGCTTCCGGGAATGAGATATGGGATACCTAGACTCGTTTCAGCTGTGGCAGACCAGCTGTTCTCTGATCATCGTGAGGAGATTCTGGAAAATTACTTTTCTTATAATGAAGCTGAATTTGTTGGAGAATGGATAAAGTCTTAATTGACTATTCATCTATTGAAGGGAGGATAGACAATTGGGGAAAGTCTTTTCAAAATCGACGTGGGCTTTACTATTACTAGTCTTTATTTGGGGCGGGAGTTACCCGATCTATAAAGTGGCTGTCCCTTATACACCCCCGTTATTATTTGCGGGTATTCGTGCTTTGATTGGGGGCCTTGTCCTTGCAGCTCTCATATATAAAATAAGGAACAGGATTAAATGGCGCCAGAATTGGGCGAAATACTTTATTTCAGCATTCTTTAATACGATTCTCTTTTTCGGGTTACAGACCATAGGGCTCATGTATTTGCCTGGAGGATTGTTTTCCGTGCTTGTCTATTTCCAGCCCGTTCTACTTGGATTGTTTGCTTGGATTTGGCTTGGAGAGCACATGTCGCCGCTTAAAATCATGGGGTTGATTATTGGATTCCTTGGAATTGTAATTGTCAGTGTAGACGGATTAACCGTCCATGTATCAACCATTGGTGTAGTCTTAGGGCTGCTTATGGCATTGAGCTGGGCCCTTGGTGTAGTGTATGTGAAGAAGGTAAGCAGTGAAGTAGATGCTTACTGGATGGTTGCTTTGCAGTTTATTATTGGTGGAGCTATTCTCTTAGGTACGGGAACCATTTTTGAAGATTGGTCAGCTATTGAATGGTGGAATAGTAAGTATCTTTTGGGACTCGGATACGCCTCCACTTTTGGCATTCCACTGGCCTATATCATTTACTACAAACTTATTAATGCGGGAGAGGCAAGCAAAGTCGGGACATTCACGTTTCTTGTACCGATCATTGCAGTATTCAACAGTACGGTGTTTTTAGATGAACCACTAACTTACCGCCTTGTCGTAGGGCTGTTATTAGTAGGTGTAAGTATTTATTTCGTGAATTATCGCGGAAAAAAGTTGAATGCTTCATTATTCAATAGAGCGCAGGAAAAATTTAATACGAAAGATGCCGGATAACAAGAACTTTGTTACATTCCCGATATGATCTCATCGACAGAAGGCTAAAGCCGTTTTTGTTTTGTTGGCAAAAACGTAAAGAAATAGATGAAATAAAAATGCCTAGGGCTTTTCGGACTCTAGGCATTTTTGTACATTATTGAGCTTGAATTTGATATCAAATTTTTATACAAAAAGATTAACAACCAGATAAAAACAAATTGTGATAAACATCCAAACTGGTTTGGATAAAAGGGATGATTTCATATACAGGTCACTAGGGGTAATTTCACCTTGTAGCAAAATAAAAACCAGAAACAGAATTGCAATAGTCAGTAAAGAAATAATGTTCATCATAGTATGAGTTGAAGAGGGAGGTAACATAACCATAAGCATTGTTCCCATCATACCGCCCATGACTCCAGATAATAATCCGTCTATCACTGCCATAAGGCCGAAAGGCCATCCAATAAGTAAACCGGCTAGGGCACCTATTAACATGCCAAGCAATGTTGTTATAAAAAAGTTGTCTGAAATCATTAGGGCTAGAATACTGCCCATTCCCAAACCCACAGACATTCCAACTGCCATCGATGCCATCATGCCCACCATATTACTTAATTGTTTACGAAAAGAAACGATAAAAAAAAGAATCCATATCAAAAGAAGAATGAACAATGCAATTACTGGAGAGAAGTTCAACGATTATACCCCCTATACCTATTTAATACTTAATGATTATGGCTTGTGCACTTTGAATATGCAATATAATTATTTGATTAATATGAATAGGAGTATGTTCATAAGAGAATAGGGTATAAGGAGAAGGACATAAAGACCCGTTAATCCCAACTGGGTTAGATCATGTACGGTGAACTTAAAATACTTGCATTAAAAGCCTTGTATTTCAAGGATTTTTTCTAATGCACTAATCCTTACTTCATTTTTTAGTGAAGTTAAGATCTCAACTTTCGCAGCATGAAATTGGCAAGTAAGCCTTGATATAGCTGGGTAAACCTGCGATCCACTGCTGGAGTTGACTTTTAATCAGAGTTGAAATCTTCTTACCTGCTTTAGTGGCAAGTTCATTCAATAATAAGTACTAGGACTTCTCGTTGCTAAAAGTCCGATTATGCCCAAGTGGTAATCGTATCTACTGGTAATCGGTAGGAAGGATAGCCTTCTTTGCCCGCTTTACCGATCGAAAGCAGCATGACCGGCTGGAATCGCTCCTTGTCCAAGTGAAAGACCTCCGCGATTCGATCCTTGTCATAACCTGCCATTGGGTTGGTGTCATAGCCATGGGCGCGAGCTACAAGCATTAGTTGCATGGACACAAGACCCGAGTCCAGCATGTTTATATCGCGCAAGGCGGATGGAGTCAGGCTAGCATAATAAGGCCTTGCCTGTTGCAATTGCATATCCTTGATGTCCTGAGGCATGTAGCCAAGCTCTACTGCTCTATTAAATATTTCGTCCATATATTCAATATTGTTGGAGTCATAAAACACCGCAATAACAGCCGAAGATGTCAAAACCTGTGTCTGGTTGAAGGAGGCCAGTGGTGCGAGTTTTTCTTTGCCTTCGAGGCTGTCGATCACAAGGAAACGCCAGGGTTGCATGTTAATGGCAGATGGGGCGCGGGAAGCTTTCGCTAAGATCTCGGTCATTTCTTCCCGACTGATTTTCACTTCGGGATCGTAAACTTTAACGGAGCGACGTTCCAATGAAATTTCGTTGAAATCGTTTGTTTTCTGGTAGTTGCCTGTAAGGATGCTCAATATGTTTCTCTCCTTTTTCGGTTGATTTTGGAAATGATGTTGTTTACAAGTACCACTAAGATGGTAAACTATAAAGTACACTTTATAGCAAGCCCTAAAACTGGAGGATGGTCATGAGGATAAGTGAAGTAGCGAAAAGTATGGATCTCCCGATTTCAACGATCCGTTATTATGAGCAAATAGGCATTATCACGGACGAATATGTATTGAGAGATCAAAATAACTATCGGATTTATGCGACAGAAATCATTCATCATCTGAATGTTGTAAAGCATTGTTTGGCAGTTGGCTTTTCAATTCAGGATATTAAATCAATGATCTCGAAAAACGGAATGTCGAAGGAAGAGCATGTAAGCCTGATACAAATGAAAATTGCGGAAATTGAAGCAGCTCAAAAAAAATTAGATGAATCCAAGCAAAACCTTTATAACATTCTCAAGTTGGACATTACTTGCGAAAAGGGTTTTGGAAAATATTAAATGGGTGATGATATGCTGAACCGTATCACAAGTAAGGTGAAATTATTAGTATTGTTCAGGTTCGTTATGATTTCGGATCTTGACGGAGAGATAGGAGATGCCCTTTGCGGCGAGCAAAGAGCAGCATAGGTATGGTGATCAACAGACTGATGATTACGGGAATTATCGAAGCTTCAAGGCCAAATTTGCCTCCAGTGAGAAGGTCTGGGCCCGTAACTTCGACCGTGAAAAAACCGGAGGAGGGATGGCCAGATATGGGAATGCCCAAGAGTCCCTCTATGGCATTCCAAAAAAAATGGAGGCCAATGATAAACCAAACATTTCGCCGCCATAGGAAGGCTGCACCCAGCAATAAACCAGCTTCGATGGTAATAGAGAAGGCTCCCCAAACCGTAGCTCCAGGGTTTCCTAGGTGAGCGATCCCGAAGAAGAGGGAGGTTAGGGCCAGTGCAAGCAAGCTTCCGCCCTTTTTTTCAATAGCTTGAAAGGCAAGTCCCCGAAAGATCAATTCTTCTACGAAGGCAGCGACGAGCTGTGTGGTGATGATAGGCAAGATGACAGAGCTGGCGTTTTCGGGCGACCACTTGAATGAATATCCGCCAAGTAAGACGATGAGGGCTGTTGAAACGATGATAAAGATAAGGCCTACGGCAGCGCCGAAAATAACTTCCGATACCGCACGCCATTGGAACGGAAGTTCGGGAAGCGGACGCCGCGCCAGAAATTTCATCACAAGCCAGTAGATCACGATGATAACGGCGCTTTCGACAAGGGTTAGTATGATGGACCCTGGTGCTTTTAAATAGCTGAATGACACGTTGGCAAGGATGATCCCAAGCGCGCCCACCAACATCCAGACGACGGGGAATTGGAAGAACGAAACAAACGGGGATGTTCTCATCCTTCTAAGCTCTTTATTGTCGGGTGTATTCGTCTTACTCATGTTCAGCGATCGCTCCTCTTCCCCTGAGGGGATATCGATTTATCTTCCGATATTGCAGGTTACAAAGCATACGATACTTTAAAAAAGTCATACGTCAGTAGTACCGTTTCGTCATATCATGGTCATATGACGTTAGCAAAATAAAAGCCGATATCCGTTAAGGTGTCGGCTTTGAGCAGATCTATTGGGAGATCTTATTCCTTCTTTATGTGTTCTTTAAGGATCTAAAATCCCTGTTTCCCTAGCCTTATAGGCAGCTTCTCTTCTTCCTTTTACATTCAATTTCGAATAAATATTCGAAATGTAATTTTTAACCGTACCTTCACTAAGATATAATGCCTTAGCGATATCCTGATTGCGCAGACCTAACGCCAGCTTGTTAAGAACTTGAACTTCGCGGGTGCTAAGTCCGAATTCATTGTTTTTCTCAAGCCATTCGGCTTTCAGGGACCTTGTATCCATAGTCGATGAAATACCGCTTTTCAGCATGCTTTTAATCATTTTGTCTGCCATTTCCGGCGAAATGAGTGTGCCTCCTGTGTGAACCACCCGCATGCCGGCGATGAGGTGTTTGGGGTGGATGGCTTTAAGCAGGAAGCCTTCAGCTCCATAGCTTAACGCTGCCAGAACATATTCAACTTCTTTGTACGAAGTTAGAATAATAATTTTCGCTGACGGGAATCGAGACTTGATTTTCTCTGTAGCAGCAACGCCATCCATAATAGGCATATTTATATCCATGAGGATGATATCCGGATGGTTTTTTTCACAATAGCTGATCGCCTCTTCACCATTCTTAGCCAATCCGACAACCTCGATATCGTCCTCTATCTCAAGGACTATATTTAGACTTTCAAGGATCAATTCCTGATCATCAACAATGAGTACTTTAATTTTCGGCATCCAACGTATCTCCTTTTAGTGGTACTTCGCATCTGACTTCAACGCCAGTGATCGCCAAGGCGGAGATTGAAAAAGTACCTCCCAGCCTCTCAATCCGATTCTTCATTGTTGTCAGGCCGAACCCATGCTCTAACTTGCCCAAGGGCTTTCCATTATTTTGAATGGAAAGCCGCAAAGTCGATGGATAAAAGTAGATACCTAACTCGATTTCCGTTGCTTTTCCATGCTTTAGTGCATTCGTAAAAGACTCTTGTATCACCCGAAGTATTGATTGCTGCACATCGAAACGAAGAACCCGATCTGTTCCGTTCAACGTGAGACGAATAACCGTCCCGGTATAATCTCGAAAGTTGTTCACGAGTCGCTCGACATGGTTCACTAGGCTTATGTTTTCTTCCTCCCCCATCTTGTGCACGATGTCCCTCATTTCATCCAAGTTTTGTTCCGTCAGTCCTCTTATACGAATCAATTTATCTTTTGCCAGATTTGGGTTTTTGTCTAGAAGTGTAATAGCAGCATCGAGACTCATAATGAGGGAAATAAAAGAGTGTCCTAACATGTCATGCATCTCCTTGGACATACGACTTCGTTCCTCCAGCAGCGTCATCCTTTCGATCTCGGCAGCATATTGGGTTAACAATTTATTTTGTTCATCAATTTCTTTGGCTAATTTATTTTTATCATGGTAGGCTTTGGCAATAAAGTTGACCCAAATCCCGATAAAGGAGAACAGAAGGTTATCTGAGCTTGAACCGAGCGCCAGCTCCCATGTAACTTTTCCAAATAACATGCTGGTAAAGGGCATTACTAATAGGACCGGCATAGTCCAGGCTGTCTTTCTGGTCAATAAGTAACCGATTATAAGACTTGGAATAAGATAATCGACACTCCCCAAATGATCCGCCTGCATGAATGATTTCATATAGTAAGATCCGCCTAGCAATAGTTCAAGTGAGATGAACCATTCCTTGTTCATCCTTCGCTGCGGAAACCAGAATAGAAATGGAATAATAAGCGCCGCCAAGAGCCAGACAATGTCCACGAATATTCGAGCCGAATATTCATTCCCCATTAAAACATGAAATAACAGCAAAATATAATTATAGGACCGGAGTCCAAATATCCCCCAGTCCATGATAAAAAAAACTTTTTTCATACGTATCCTTCCTTACTAAGCCTGCTGATGATTTTCATTGATTATACATGAAATACGGAACCTGGACTGGGATTTGCCACAACGGAATCGAGGCAATGGGAGCCATTCCCGCAATGGGTCATTTTGATTCCCCCGTTGGCTTATTTATTTTAATAAAAGAAACTAGGAAAAATGATAAAAGTCTTTTAATTTCTCGTCAAAGCTTTTCCAAGTAAGCAATGAGTGGGGGGGGCGGTAAATTTTATTTTCATGTGGACATTTTAGGCAACAAGTTTTAACCGGGCATCCGGGCTATCCCTTTTGGATCGTTTTCATGATACCAGCGCAAAAGGTCGTTACCGTTCTCGATTATAGAGAGAGCCTTTTCTTTAGTTCGTTCATCTAAGCGCCCTATTTTCCATTGGGTTGCAGCTAACGCGAGCCAGAATACTAAAGCTTCGTCAGGGTCAGTTCCTATATCTTGCCATCGTTCAATCATGATATTTGTAGCATCAACGCTATCATTTCCCTCGCTAATCAAATCATTAAATTCATTTCTCACGTCCCCTTGCACTCATCTTTTTCACAAGCTCACTATGTTTTTAAAGTATAACATAGACAACTGTAAATCTTTAGGATATTAACTCTATAGCTCTGTTTATATTGACTTTTTTTCAAAGTGAAGTGGGATTCAGAAAACTTACTTCTAAGCAATTGTAGGGAGTGATACATAATCGACCCTGGAATTATAACCATGAACGTTTATTGAGAATGTAGTTTGTTAATACGTAATTTCTTTATTCACGTCAGATGACATCGGAAATGGGCTCAATATAAAATGTGCAATTTGCACATAATTTATGTTATCTTAGTTATGTGCAAATTGCACTTAATTTGAATTGAAAGAAGGGCGTGATAACTATGAAGGCAGCAATTGTGAAGGAGAAGGGGACAATTCCCGTATTGGGCCATTTTGATTCCCCCGTTGTGACTGCCGGAGAAGTACTAATTAAAGTTTCGGCAACAGCCCTGAGTCGAGTTAGCAAGTTCCATTCAATGGGTATGCATTATTCATCTGGAGTTAACTTTCCAATTGTAGCGGGTATTGACGGAGTTGGGAGTTTGGAAGACGGGACTCGAGTTTACTTTGCGCTGCCTACTGCACCATTTGGTAGCTTGGCTGAGCAAACCATGGTCAACGAAAAACTGACTGTCCGTTTGCCAGATGGTATTGATGATCTTACTGCTGCCGCTATCGCCAACCCTGCTATGTCGTCATGGGCTGCCTTGGTATTTCGAGCCGGTTTCAAATCCGGCCAAACTGTATTGATTAATGGCGCTACTAGTGTTTCCGGCAGTTTAGCGGTTCAGATTGCTAAGGCGCTGGGGGCCAAGAAGATCATTGTAACCGGACGTAACGAATCAAAGTTGCAAGCACTTGAAGCCGGTGAGGTCATTGCATTTGATACGACAGACGACAACGGACAAAACATGTTTGAAAACGCCCTATTGTCAGTTGTTGCCGATGGTATTGATGTTATATTGGATTACCTTTGGGGCGATAGCGCAATCGCTATCATGTCAGCACTTGCCAAGTCAAATACGGATCGTACAACCCGCTTTGTAAGCATTGGAAC
Source organism: Paenibacillus lentus (assembly GCF_042714055.1). Taxonomy (GTDB): domain Bacteria; phylum Bacillota; class Bacilli; order Paenibacillales; family Paenibacillaceae; genus Fontibacillus; species Fontibacillus lentus_A. Next base: position 380,411 of record NZ_JBHGVC010000001.1, on the reverse strand, counting down.
TTCATCTGGACAAGAGAATATACATTTACCTTCATCTATTTTGCGCTCGTCAACAATTGAATTGGTAGGTAGCGGAGGTAAGAGTGTTTCTAAAGCCGATATGCTATCCGCTGTTAAAGCTGTTTTTGAAATGGCCGCTGAAGAGAAGCTTCATATGGCCATAAAAGAGTATACGCTAGAAGAGATCGAAGAGGCTTGGAATGCCCCGCTGACGCCCCGTCCAGTTATAAAGGTGGTTTAATAGGTAATGGAAAAGGAAATTTTTAAAGCGGTGATCGACTTGGTTTCCTTGATCAATCGGCCAGACCGTGATAAGAAAATGATTGCTCATGCCGGCGTACATTTAGAGGCAGCGACCTTTCGCGTCTTCGTCGGCATCGCGCATCTTCAACCGACTAGTGTTAGTGATTTGGCTGGTATGATGGGGAAAAACTATTCGAGTGTTAGTCGACAAATCGATAAGCTGGAGACCGCCGGGTTGGTCTATACTTATCCATCAACTTCAGATTCTCGGATTCGTGTGTCTGAATTGACGAAATACGGAGAGGAAATTAACGAAATAATTAGCCACGCCCGTGAAGGCATTATACGCGAAGCTTTAGTGGATTGGACCCTGACGGAAAAAAACAACTTATTGATTCATTTAAGACGATTATTCGAATCGCTGCAAAAGTTCGACTAGAAATGCGGAATAAAGATTTCAGGATGCGCCTCGCCTAACTAGGGTGCCTTAAACTTGCCGCTGCAGAAGGGAGCCGTCTGGCGACTCTGCAGATCATGATAATGAATAAGTTCATGCACCTCGGCAGCCGACACCAATCGATCGGCTGCCTTTGTTCGTTAAAGCAACGGAGGATAGTTGGAACAGATCCTCATCAGTAAGAAATACGAGATTATTCCGCGAAATTTCCTGCGGAAAAGATATTCATTTTTTTAATCATTTCATCGAGATCGATAGGCATTTTACTCTCAATCCACCAATTCAGCACACCCAGCACAGCTCCGATGTAAGCCTCTATTTTAATTTGCATGTCGATGTCATTCTCTTCCATCAAATTATGCACAACCAAGTACTGTTTCATGCCCCTGCCCATCTCTTTTCGCAACAGATTTCTCAAAGAATCCCTCTCTTCGGCTAAGAGATGGGAAAACAATTTCTTATGTTTCAGTGCTAACGAAAATAGTTCCCTGAAATTATCGGTTGGAGAAAAGGATGCATCGTTAAATTCCTTAAATTCTTCATCAGCAATTTGTTGCATTGCACGTGAAAGTAAATCGTATTTATCCTGAAAATGTGTATAGAACGTAGTTCGATGTACCATCGCCAGATCACAGATCTGCTTCACCGTTATACTCTCAAACGGGTGGTTTTCCATTAATTCTAACAAAGCATTGTATAGAAGCTTATGTGTTCTTTTGACTCGAAGATCTTCGGTTGTTTTGTTTTCCATGACAGATTCCTCTTTCTGTACAGTTTTTCGACATATATGGAATTTTATCGGTTGTTTAGTTAAATTATACATTATATCATTTATCCTACAATCACATTTTAAATATACATGTGTATAAAAAGGAGTGGATAGTAATGGCCAATTTAAGTACAGTACATCAACTCACTGCTCATGAACAGCAACTGCTCAACCATGCTTCCGAATTAGTTCCCTATCTGCAAAAGTTCGGTACGATTATTGATGAAGAACGGGAAATTCCTGATGAAGTGATTCAAAAAATTTCGGATGCGGGGCTGTTTAAGCTTGGCACACCGAAAGAGTACGGGGGTCATGATGTCAGTATTCGTGCCATGATCGAAATTATTTCCGAGGTGTCCAAGGGGAATGGTTCTGTAGGCTGGGTCGTTCAAATCATCAACGGAAATAACTATAATGCTGCACTATCATTGCCTCCCGGCGTATTAGATTCGATCTTTAACCAGGCAGAGGAGATCCGCTTTTGTTCTGTATTGCTCGCAAATAAAGCGGTCGTGAAGAAAGTGGACGGAGGGTATCTGATCGAGGAGGGCTTATGGGGGTTCGGTTCAGCTTCAAAGCACGCCACCCATGCTTTGTTAAACTTGAAGGACAGAAAGTCCATGCAGGAAGGCGGCATGGCAATGGAGATGATGCTGGCCGTCATTCCGATGAGTGAAATCACGATTGTTGACGATTGGTATACGATGAGTTTAAGGGGATCCGCAAGTAATAGTCTGAAAATCAATAATTTGTTTGTACCCGACCAAAATGTCATCACCCAAGACATGCATCAGGGAGCTGGACTGCCTGCCCAGTTGAATGTCCGTGACAAATACAAACCATACGCACAGCATATTATCATCATAACAACCGGTATAAGCGCGATTCTCGGACTCGCCAGAGGGGCGGTCGAATATTTTATTGAGAAAGCACCTCACAAGGGAATTTCAATGACTGTCCATACTTCTCAGGCAGCAGTAGGTCATATTCAGTATAAAGTAGGGCTTGCGGCTATGAAGGTTGAATCCGCTCATCTTCATATCAGTCGAACCATCGACAATTTGGAGCGGCACGTGTTGAACACGGAACCATTTAGTTTAAAGGAAATGGCACAGCTGCAGACAGATATGACCTATGCAGCCATGCTGTGCTGGGAAGCCGTAGATCTGCTAGTGGCAGAGAGCGGAGGGAGTGTCGTTGCCGATTCCAATCGCTTGTCTCAAATATTCCGGGACATTAGAGGCGGATCCAATCATGCCTTGACTACAGCATCGACTGGACTAGAGCTATATGGAAGAGTACTAATGGGATTGCCTCCACAGCATGTCATGACATTAGGTGCCGCAGCTCTATCAGAAAGCCAACTAATGGAGATGATCAAACAATTGGAAAGCAGCGGTCATCCCCAGTAATCCGCAGTTAACCCCGCGATTCCCCGGTTCATCGTCTGCTCAGCATGGCTAGACTTGTCCCAATGATGTTTTTGAATAGGAGGATATGGTAATGATGAAAAAAAATATTGCGACCAAACGAATTACAGTGTATGGGACAAGGGGGAGGGACACATGACTCTTTCACCCACTCTCCGCAAGCTTGTACTTACGATACACGTGATTACTACCATGGGATGGCTCGGCTCCGCAGCCGCTTATATTCCCGTAGCCGCCTATCTCCTAAACAATCAAGATGCCGATATGATACGATCCGCTTTCCAAATCATGACCTTGATTGCTAATTATATTGTTGTCCCCGTGGCTTTTGCATCGCTGCTCAGCGGAATTACGATATCACTTGGCACGGGGTGGGGGTTATTCCGTCATTATTGGATCTTATTTAAGCTTGTGTTTACCGTTATAGCCGTATTTATGTTGATCGCCTATATACTAGAACTAAGCCATGCGGTATCCATAGCGTCACAAAGTACATGGTCGAGCGCCGACATAACTATTTTGAAGGATTCGATTCACATCGTACACCCAAGTGGAGGATTGTTGATCGTACTTGTGGCAACAGTCTTGTCGGTGTACAAACCGAAAGGTATGACTAAGTATGGATGGCGTAAGCAGCAGGAAATCAAAAGCAGCGGCGAGCCTTATAAAACAGCACTCTGGATAAAAATCGTTGGCTCCGCAGTCATCGGTATGCTCCTGCTAATCCTTGGTTTAATGATTACTAATATAGAGATTTAATTTGATAGGCGATGAAACGATCTGAGCAATAGGAGCTATTGGTAGATATATTCTCATCGACATCAACGAGGAGAATAAAACATGATCAGCGACATCGTCATACAGCTAGTCGATCAACATGGGTATCTTATTTTTTTCCTGGCCTTCTGCCTGGATCCGTTTGGGATTCCGGTTCCTAGTGAAATTTACTTCCTGAAAACAGAGAAGCTGATTAACCAGCATGGTGATCTCGCCATTTGTCTTGGATTTCTAATTCCGGTCGTTCGGTATATTCTGCCTGTATTCGTTGGGCTAAACGGAGTATCGTTCAAGAAGTTTGCTTTGATCTCGTATTCCAGCGCATTGGTTTGGACCGCTATGTTCTTTGCTTTCGGCATATTCATTGGGGATCATTTATTGCATTTGCTGTCTCTCATTGATCCCCAATGGGCCGCAGTTCATCTGACGATTGCCGTTGGGACTGTTATCACGACCAAGCTTTCTAATTCGCAATTTTCCAAGTTGTCTTTCTGGAATGAGTGGGTTAGTAAATAAAGAAAATATGAACGAAATAGGTATGCGGGTGACATGATGGATAAAATTAAAATTAAGTTTTAAATTATTGTTGTTGCATTCATCATGGTAAGCTTATTAATTGGTTATGAATTAGTGAAATGAAAATAGGTTATTGCAACATGTAAATTTAGTTTTAGATCCCGGCATTTTAAATATCCCGGGATTTTTTCAGGCATGTGTTGGATGACAAGAACTTTGCTTGTGCAATAACCTTAAGTTCACTAATGCAATAATAAGGTTAACTTCAACGGACAGAGAAGCTCACAGGGATAGCTTTCTGAAAAATCATTATTACATGTTCACAAAACTCGTATTTTGTACATATATCCAATTGTCAGTTAAAACCAGCCAACGCTCAGACAATTTGACGCAGCCTCTCTCTGTCTTTTCCATTTCAGGTAATAAGAAGCTGCCGCCACGCAAAAGAATGAAAGTGATGTACCCTCCCACTACCAAGACCCATCATAATCGTTGGTTCCCTTAGAAATCCCTCAAATTCATCAGGCACACCTTGAAGTACATCATGTGGACCATGCAACCGATTAAATCGTTGGTCCAATCCTTTGATAATCATTCCGCTTCGCTCAAACAGCGCAAAATAGTGATCCCCGTCGCCGTCCCTCATCGATGCCAAACGTAGTTTGATACTCATCTAATCGGTAATCGGCTAATGTTCTTGTCTTTTAAGGCAATCGGTACAAGATCTTGTCCCAAGCCAAGGACAAGATCTTGTACCGATAAAATAAAAAAGCCGCTAAAATAGCGACTTTCAATGGGACCATGTTCTTGTCCTCCGACACCGTTGCATGGTCCGCCAAAGGTATTTTAATCTATTTTACGTTAGGAACTATTGAGGCGCATTCCGTGGCTTCTTCTCGCAGGTCCACCACTACTTGGGCATCTTATCCACTTATTCGCACCCTCCTATTTAAAACTATTCGCAGTTGCTTCAACCGTTAATCCTGCTCCCTCTTCGTCTTGCTCGCCGCAGAGATCCGGGTTAATTCCGTGTCTACACTAGATCCACAATTCCTGTAAAGATGAAACGTCCATCAAAAACATCGGCATGCGGCTGGAAGGCTTGGGCGTATTGTCCCTTGACAGTTCGGTACAACGAGACATAAAAGACAATTTATTGAACTAATGTCTTCCGTTAGTTCAAACGCTATATGCTCTCCCATCCAATAGCTATCTCGACCAAATCATCCGTCCCAATTGTGATTTTCTTTTGACCAACTTGTTGGCCGCCTTGTGAGCTGTAAAACCCTAAAGATGGATTATCCTTTAATACCCACAGCATCATCGATGAGCAGCCATTATTTTTTAATGTTTCAACAACTGAATTGAAGAGTGATTTACCAATACCTATACCTTGGAACTCCTTTAATAAGTAGATTGCATAAAGTTCACCGTCATGCAAATATTCTTCATTTCGGTTTCGACCACCACAAGAAAACCCGACAATTCGTCCGTCATTGTCTTCCGCAACAAATACTTATTCATGTTCTGTTCGATTTTCAAATGTCCAAACCCAGCTCTTCGTCCTATTTTCAACGGAAAGAGTAGCTAAGTATGAATCTGAAACGATAAGGTTCCTACAATATGAGCAGTTACAGTTAGAGGGTTAAAGGGATTAACAGAAGAGATTCCATTAGCCAAAGAGAAGAAATGAATAAAATACAGACTTATCGTTGGGGTTTGTGTCAACCCCATTTTGCATTTGAATATCATGAGTCACCCAGAGCTTTTGACTGACTCACAATACGAAAAAATTAGATACACCCTGTTTAAGGAGGTCTACGACTTTAAGTATAATAGTGAAAGTAGTTAGATATTCATCTAATCGGTAATCGGAATAAGTTCTTGTCCTTTACGGCAATCGGTACAGTTCTTGTCCTTGGCTCGGGACAAGAACTGTACCGATAAAATAAAAAAGCCGCTAAAATAGCGACTTTCAATGGAACCATGTTCTTGTCTTCCACAACACCTTCCATGTCAAAGTGAAACGCCTCAGAACCAGTGATCGTATAAGTCGATTTCCTCCCCCGAGGCCAGAGCAGTAAAATAACGATTTCAGGTACACTCAGCACAGGCTGGATCAGTCCCAACAACAAGCCGCTTTGTAATCAGGCAGCAACTTAAGTCCCCCAGTACCCTACAATCTTTGATGTATTGTATAATCCCCTAGATTTCAATTCGGACGTGTTTGCCGTCAGCGCGCCTTCGCGAGTTTCGTGCCCCGAACCGATGCCGCAGCGTATACGACAAGCGCTGTCCAAATAAGCGCGAAGCCGATAAGAAGAACCGGCGAGACCGATTCCTTGAACACGAATACGCTCAGTAATAGCATGATCGTAGGCCCGATGTATTGTACGAAGCCGAGCGTGGACAGCGCCATCCGGGCAGCCGCTCGCGCAAAGAAAAGCAACGGTAGCGCTGTTACTACGCCGGAAAGAAGCAGTTCGACGAATGTGGACACAGGTAGCGTCCATGCCGTCGTCTTTCCCACGGCGGCCAAATAGATCCAGTAGCCGAGCGCAAGTGGCAGGACTACAGCCGTCTCCGACAGCAAGCCTACAGAAGCGTCTTGTCCGATTTTCTTCTTCGCGAGGCCGTACAAGCCAAACGTCGCGGCCAGTGAGATTGAGATCCATGGGAACCGCCCGTAGTCGATGGCGATGATGAGCACCGCGGCACCAGCGATGGCTATCGCGAGCCATTGGCCACGACTTGGCTTCTCACGAAGGAAGACAACTGCAAGCAGTACGTTCAGCAACGGGTTCAAATAATAGCCGAGACTTGTCTCGACAACATGGTCGTTGTTGACCGCCCAGATGAAGATGAGCCAATTAGCAGCGATCAGCAGTCCGCTAGCGGTGAGCGACAGCAGGAGCGAGCGGCTAGCTGCAATCCGCTTTATGTCACCCCAGCGACGCTGGACGGCGACGAGAATACCCATGAAGACGAATGACCAGACAACCCGATGTGACAGAATCTCGCCCGCCGGTACACCGTTAAACAATTTCCAATAAAGCGGGAGAACCCCCCACATGATATACGCGATAATAGCATTGACCAACCCATTGTTCATATTCAATTCCCCTCTTCTCACTCCGATGTCTTAACGGATTATACGCCTTGATCAGCGTTTAAGTAAAGGAATTAATATTGGGGCCCATATAAACTACCTGTTAGCTTAATGAGGTAGCAATGGGATTACTTAGATATTCATCTAATCGGTAATCGGACTAAGTTCTTGTCCTTGGCTCGGGACAAGAACTTAGTCCGATAAAATAAAAAAGCCGATAAAATAGCGGCTTTCAATGGGGTCATGTTCTTGTCCCTCGACATGTGTCACAGTATATACCCTATTTTATTTAGGAGATCACGAATATACTTTTGCATCTCTTTTATTCTCTGATCATCAGGCCCCATCCGTTATACAGGCCTTCTTGCTACTTACTTTGATACTGAGGTTATGATGGTATCTTCGGGCTTTCATAATACCTAATTGTAATTTTTGTACATCTCTAATTTCAATACATATATGCTCGATTCAAGGCTATAAATGCCGAGTATATCAGGTGTAATATCAAATGAATTCATGTCGTCACGATATCTTTCCGTCCACCAGACGCCAAGAGAACACCCCAATTCGCATGAGACTTTCCATCGGCAGTGATATTAACGTCACTCATATCGGCGGTTAATACGGTAACACTTGCGCCGGGATAACAGACAAAACACTGTAATCCCATGGATTACCTCCGTAATCAATCATGCTTTCGGTTCGAACTTCGTAGACATTTGTTACTTCAAGTTTGAGTCCACCATAAATAAAAGTTTTAGTTTCTCCGTTTTGTGTCGGATTTGATATCTAAGAAGGTGTTTGAGGTAACGTTGAAGTTGGTGTTGAACTCGAATCACTGCTGGGGTTCATAGTTTCAGTATGTACACTGGAATTGCAGCCGACTAGCAACATCAACATAGTGATTGTCATGGGTATTACCATAGCATAATCTTTTCATATTTCTCCAAATAATCAATTGGAATAGCAAGACCTACAGTGATAGATTGATCCCCCTGTGATGTAATTGTTGTGGCATACACAACTGCAATAACATTCCCCTTATTGTTAATAACAGGGCTGCCGCTGTTTCCGTTATGAATTGGCGCCTGTATCATGAGCATGGGAAGCTGGCGACTCTCTGATGGGGTTAATCCTAGCATTGTGCCTTCAGTGGCGATTCGGTAGAATGCTAGCGGATTTCCGATGACATGAATAGGATCGCCCTCTTGATACGCTATCTCTGTTTCCAATTGCAGTGTAGGTAGGTTGTTCGCATTGTCTCTAATTTTAAGTATGGAAATATCGATCTCGCTGTCACTTACGATAACATCTGCCGGATATGTTTTTCCATTTAAAAATTGGATAATGCCAGCCTTGTCGTCATCCATGACATGTTGATTCGTAATAATGAGTCCGTTTGGAGCGATATTAAACCCTGTACCTTTCCGACCGCCGGTACTAACATTGACAACGGCTTGCTTATATTGCTGGATCTGTTCATCTTGTGATAACTGTGCATCCTTTTTCAAAAACCGTAGTGTCAGTAGATTATAAATCTGTGGTATAAAAGCGATTAGATTACCGAGTAGCAGAATGACCAGCATAACAATAATTGTTTTTTTGATCCATGTTCTTTTGGGTCGGTGATTCAACTCATCCTCTTCAATGTCATCCTCCGGATTCCAAAATTCTTCTTCCCATTCAAACGGGACATCGGTATCATTTACTGGATCGGCGGATGTTTTGGGATCATTCAGCTCATCGTTACGGATGGAAAACACCTCCCTGCTAATGAGAAATAGAATAAAAACAATGATTCAATATGATTATACCAAACGCTGACAGACTGTGATCGTAAACAAAAGGATATACGTATAATATAAGCAAAACAAGCTACAATCTCATTGGACTGCAGCTTGTTTATTTTATTATTTATTATTTTGGTTATAGTGTTCACTTCCTTAATTTATAACAATGCTATTCTGAGTTTATTCAAGGTAGCTGTCCCGGCTTTACCATAAGCAGTAGGAGTTCCATGTGCTCCTACACCTCGTGCGTGTACAACCTGCTCCGGAATTAATTCCTGGTCAAAATGAGTAATTTTCTTAGACATAGCAATGCTATTATACATCATTGATGACAGAAATTGTATAAAGGTTATGAGAAAGACAGGTTGCCAAACCTCTTCATTCATGAGATAATTCTAGTTTTCCTAATAAGAATATGATAGTGTCGGAGGCGTAAGTGTGCAGCGATATCCTTTCTCCTATGATCCGTCAGAACCGTTCGTCAAGCAGGTCGGCGATTGGGTTGCGGATGTTTTTTATGATGTGTTACCTGAACATGGATTTGATGTACGTGATGAACAAATATTTATGGCTTACCAATTGGAAAGAGCCTATGCCAATAAGAAAACTATTTTTGCAGAAGCTGGGGTAGGCACGGGAAAAACACTCGTGTATCTGCTTTATGCAGTTAACTATGCCAGATATACACGTAAGCCTACAGTGATTGCCTGTGCAGATGAGTCGCTCATTGAGCAGCTTGTGAAACAGGAAGGAGATATAGCTAAGCTTGCCCGTTATCTGGATTTACAGATTGATGCGCGGCTCGGTAAATCCCCTGATCAATATTTATGTCTTAAGAAAATAGACGGCGTTCGTCTTCAGGATGAAGATGCGGCGGTTATTGAAGACCTGTATGAAAATCTTCCTGATTTTGTTCATTCCCCAGGAACGATGCAATCTTTTTACCCTTACGGCGATCGTAAGGAATACCCACATCTGAATGATGAACAGTGGAATAAGATCAACTGGGATTCATTTCAGGACTGTTTTGTATGTGATAAAAGACAACGCTGCGGCATGACCTTATCTCGGGACCATTATCGAAAATCTACAGACCTTATTATCTGTTCCCATGATTACTACATGGAGCATGTGTGGACCTATGAGGGAAGAAAAAGAGAAGGTCAGCTTCCCCTCCTCCCGGAACATAGTTCAGTCGTCTTTGACGAAGGACATTTACTCGAATCTGCAGCACAACATGCCCTCAGTTATAAGCTGAAGCATAGTGCATATGAAGAGATTATTACTCGTCTTCTAGATGGAGAGATCAGGGAAACGCTAGCCGAACGAATCGAAGATTCCATTGATCAGAGTCAGCTTGTGTTTTCTCTGGTAGCGGAGCAAAGTACAGCGATACCCGGTTCTGATCGAAAACGAATCCACATTGATGAGAAGCTTCTAAAAGAACTGAATCGCTGGAAAAATACAATTGAAGCTATTGATGAAGAACTGGTCTTTGAGAGTGGCCTGTATACTCTTGATGAATATAAGCTTCGTATCGTTGAAGAGCATCTGGAGATGATCCAAACTGCGCTTCATCTGTTCCGTGAGCCTGAAACCTACATTTGCTGGGCGGAAGAAAATGAGGATGGTACTGCAACACTCGCCATTATGCCGCAAACGGTCAAGGAAGTGTTGGAGGAACGGGTATTCGGACTTCAGATGCCGATTGTATTCTCTTCAGCAACCTTATCGGTAGATGGATCTTTTGATTACGTAGCGGGAAGTCTCGGAATTAGCGAATTTTTATCTTTTTCTGTGGACTCTCCGTACGATTACGAAAAGCAGATGAAGCTATTAGCACCGAGTGAACTTCTGCAAGATGGAGAGATTCGGAGTGAGGTTGCCGCGGCGAAGAAGCTGGCCCTGTCGGCCAAGCTGATCAAACGTACCGAAGGACGAGCTCTATTGTTATTCAGAACAATGAATGAGCTGCGCGAGTTTAAGCAAGCCGCTTCGCACCATCCATACTTCGCCTCCTATACTATGCTATATGAAGGTGACCGTGAGATTAGCAGCCTCATAGCTGAGTTCCAAAATACAGAGGAAAGCGTGCTCTGTGCGGAAAGCCTATGGGAGGGTCTGGATGTACCGGGATCTTCATTATCCAACGTTATTATTTGGTCACTGCCTTATCCACCGGAAGATCCTGTATTTATGGCTAAACGGGAAGCTGCTGATTCTGCATATAAAGAAGTAGACCTGCCATATATGCTGCTTCGCTTACGGCAAGGATTAGGTAGACTCATTCGCTCATCGACGGATCAAGGGAGTGCAGCCATCTTGGATGCAGAAGTTTTGCTCAATCAGCATGTCAAAGATAGTGTGGTAGCAGTATTGCCGGCTGGAGCTATACTTGAAGTAGAATCGTTGTAGTTAATGTGTGGAATGTTACTATGTTTTTGTCACCCAACATCAATTTGTTTAGACGCCCACGCATGAAAGGTGGCTGTCGACAAGAACATGTATTCTTTGCTGTATATCGCGTCCTTTTCACTCTGTAGATTTTTATAAAAGAGGGCTATCTCCTCTTCCGAGTTTTACTTCAGATTTTGTAATAACTTCTTCACGATTATTTACTAGTTATACAATGGAAGGTAAAGATATAACCGATGATGCCAAAAAATACAAATCCTACATTGATGATTTAAATATTGTATTAAAGGATACAACCATGCAAGATAAGAAGTCTACCAAAGTAGATCATTACTCTAGAAATCATATTCCAATTTTTTAGTTAAATCACGCCTCTTCTGTACGGATTTCTGACCCACTTTACAGAAGAGGTTTTCTACAGTACTTTCCAAAAATCGGACGACCTCAGTTTCTTGGCTCCTCCCTCCCATTTTCTTCGACCTCTGTGACTCTCGGTAATATGTCATCCTCTTCATGAAGAAGATCTACTTTTAAGTATGAAAAAAACAGGCCACTAATCGACTTGGTTTCTTCATATAAATATTGGGCTTTCTTACCATCTAGCAATGGCAATAATGCTTCATTATGCATACGTTGCCAGTCAATGCAACGACGGCATTATTGCTCCAATGAGTATGTATCCCAATCGTTGTCTGGGACAGTTGCTTCAAAAAAGTCATCGCAGTGAATCACTGCTGCGACCAACTGCGAAGCAACCCCAGCAGCAAGCGTAGATTTTCCTGCCCCGCTTCCTCCGTCCAAAGAAACAACTAAAGGATATTTGTCATTCAGTCGGTGATTAATTGCAGAAACAATTGACTGAACGGCTTTCAATGAATTCTCAGACAATTGGTTCTTTTCCATAATTAACACTTCCAAACTTTAAAAGAAATATTGAGCTAAGTATAACTGCATATCGGTGACGTTAACAAGGTAAAACTTTTTTATAATGAATCTCGTCGGTTGGTGTGTTAAGCATTACTGCCCGTTAGCTTAGCTTAATGGATCATATTTGTAGTCTAATTGCAATCTACCACTTATTCCACTAATCCCCCCTTTGCTTCATTATCGTTCGGAATTAATTCATACAAGGCACGAACATCACAACCGATGGAATCGGCGATCGATATGGCAATTTTAAGTGGCATCACTCTTTTGTTTTCAATAAAGTCGTAAACTCGTTCCGGTTTAAAAAGCAAGTCTTTTGCCAGCCATTCCGCTGACTTTCCGGATTCCATCAACCGTTCATTCAGTAAGCAACGTCCTAGTTCATATTTCAAGAAGCGATGACCTCCCGCATAAGATAATAATACTTAACTTTAAGCGTTGTCCATTGCCAGCATGAATATACTTCATAAAGGGCCCCATAACGATGAGATTTCCCATGGGTCTGCACAATTTGTTGGACGAGTTCCATCGCCATACTATCGTATGTTTATATAAAATGATTCGAATTCAGCAATAGAGTCGAACAGGTTCAAAGATACACCTTCTGTTCTAAGGTGATTCTCTAATTTTTCTATAAGCTGCACAACTGCTTACGTCCTCGTTGATTATGTTGTTATCGATATTATCGCATCCATCTTTAGTTCCTCTGAATAAGTTTTAATAATTTTGACCTTTGATCGCCATCATAAAATAAAAAAAGAAATCAGGCTTTTTAGCTTTATTAAATGTATCCACTTTTCTGTCATTAGACATCAATCCAATCCCTCTCCAATTATGTTTTTTGATTAAAGTAACCTTTTTCAAAATGACTTACTTTCATTGTCCATTACGGCAATCGGTACAAGTTCTTGTCCCTCGACACCCAATAATTTATTTCCATGCGGTATCCGATGTTCTGTTTATACCATTTCTTCCTAAACTTATAGAACAGATACTCAATATGTCGCTTTTGGAGCAAACTGACCTTGATTCTTTAGAGCATAGTCAAAAAAACGAAGGATAAGCTCATTTTGAGTTTCAATCGCATAGTATTTATCAATATCAGCTCTTCTGCCTTCTTGCAACAGGTTTGCCAATATAGGCGAGAATAAAGGTAGATCGGTTAAACTTAAATGTTTTGCGCCTTTAAAATGAACGTTGTATGCACCTTTAAAATTTTTATTCGAAATACTATTCGCGATATAAGCAGAACTTCTGTCGAGCTGTATCCACACATCATCCGAATAAACATTAAGAAGCGGGATGGTGAAAGGTTCGGATTTTGCAGTTAATTCGTTCGTAACTTTATCGTATACAAGCTCACTAAAAAACGGAGCATCTATATTTACTACGGCGTCAATGTCATCGCGCTCCCTGCTCAGTGCTACGCTTGCCGTTCCCCCCATCGAATGACCGAACACGCCTACTTTCTGTGTATCGATACGTTCATATACAGGATCTTTTTTTTGCTCGGCTTGTTCCAGAATCGTATCCATGACAAAATCCATATCATCCGTTCGCAATTTCATCCATTTTTGATTAAGTTCGAAATACTCGCCAAGCGAATAACCCCCTTTATTTGCATTGTTGAATTCTTGCATGTACTCGGGATTAATCGTCACGACCTTCCCATCCTCGGAAACGGTATAAAAAGAATGATAGGGATGGTCAATCGAAACGACGACATAACCGTGGCTCGCAAGTTCTGTAAAGGTAGAAGTGTTGCTGGTTTTAATACCGAATGCTCCATGAGAGAACACAAGCAAAGGATAGGTTCCTTCTGCCTGTTTAGGATACCAAAATTCCACGTTAACAAACCGATTGTCTCCTTGATCCTTAAATTCTTCGATCCGATTCTTGTCCACATAGCTGTAAGTGGCGGTCGCCACTGCATACGGACCTGTCACTTGCGGCAGCCTATGCTGTGGAAAAAGTAAAACAGGAACAAGGGTAATGACTACGGTCAGTGCTAACAAAAGGAATTTCCATACCGTAGAGAAAGCTTTGTAACGCGGGGGGTGTGTTTGTTTGCGCAGGAGCGCAAACATTTCCTTGAACGCTAATATAAAGAGTAAGCCTGCAAACAGTCCCCAAGTGTACTCCCATACGACAACTTTACCCAAGCTCAGCATCATGAATCCTATAAACATTGCGATTCTCGTCCAACTCTTTATCTTGCTGCGGCTTTGCTTGGTTACAATGGAATAAACGGCAATTGCCAGCTCGAAGACCAACGTAACAACAAGTATTAAAATCTCCATAAGACTTCTCTGCTCCTCCTCCGACTTTTTATGAGTTCATCATAATAAATGGAAGAACAGGTGTATACGCATAAACGATAAGCTGTAGCTGAGAGGCAATAAGTTGTAAAAAACAACGCAAAGATGTGTACTTACGCTGCAAATACGACTTTATTTAGGAGCGGTTTGTGTATATCTTCTAAACCTCTTTTTTAAATGCTCTTAGTCTTTCATTGATCTTTTGAGCTTCCTTTTTGTCATTCCTATAGGTCAGTACGCGAACGATAACGTATACGGCGGCAATTTCCAAAGCCAATAATAGTATGTCGAAAGTGTCGTATACGAGATTCAATAGGACAGCCAGAGAAATTAATAGAGCTTCCAGAAAAAAGAAATGTAAAATCACTCGGAGGCGCATTTTATTCTCGCTAATCGCATGCGGCGTATATAAAATGATTCCGGTCAAAGCACCCAGAAAAGAGAAAGCCATAATTGTAAAAATCGTATTTAATTCGAAACTTGCATCAGGAGCATAGATTTGCCGCAAAATAGTGATGATTATAATGATGGAGGCGAATATAATTAAGAAATCTCTTATCATTTCTTTAATGAGCTTGGAATACTTCATATAGATCCCCCTTTTATAATCCAAGTATGTGTTTAAGCATTGGCACATACTGCCGTGATATGACTACCTTCTCCCCGTTATCCAATAATGCTTGAAAACGGCCGCTGATCGACGGATGAATACTGGAAATCTTGGCTATATTTAGAATGGTGGATTTGGAGGCGCGAAAACAATGTTTCTCTTTCAAAAGTTCCTCCAGTTCATAAAGCTTTTGTTTGACTTCATGAACGTTGTTCTTACAATACGCAAACACTTTTCCGTCAACAGCTTCAAAATAATAAATATCACTGATTTTAATGCGGCTGATCTTATCCTCATGATAACCAAGTATAATGAGTGTTTCGGTTTTTATTTTATTAACGAGCTCATGTATTTCTTCGTCTACTTGGTGACACCTGATGCGGATCTCCTCTTCTTCTGTATGGTCTATTACTTCGATGAAAATTTTGATAAAAATCACCCTCGAACATTCGAATTAAAACTTGCTAACGTTTATAACAAAGAAGGCCAATTGAACGAACTTTCTCTCCTTCTCTCCTGAACACTTAAGTTCGGTCTTTCGTTAGTTGTTAAAAGAAATTCACTCTTGATTGTTCCCCATCTCTTCGCTAAAATAACCTATGCCAAAATAGTGGCAAAATCCCTCTTTCACCACGTTTACGCAGCGATTGATATTCGAACTATCCTGCCGGTTAGTTGAACAAAGGTATTTGATCATTTTGATCGACTGCTTTCTTTTTTGATAACGCTAGCAACGAATCAATCCGATAGTTTTGATCGAATCCTTGAAATGAACCCGATACAACGGCACCTCCTGTAACATTTATTTCCTGAACTTTGTCTAAATAGCCTTTACAGGTAAAAGGCTCAGGTAAGAATCCTTGATTCTCTATTACAAGAAAACATAGCTCTATGATGTGTAATTGCCTGATGTAAGTATTGGAAAAAACAGCACTCATGTTTCATTTGATGGAATTAAGTTTCATTTATGGTACTAATATATTCTAATTGAAAGGCAATAAAATAAAAAGTACCCAATAAATTATTAGAATTATGTGAGTTTGCCCCACGCCATTGAGCAAATCTGCCCGTTAGCTTAATGAAACATAGCGCCCGTTCTTGTCTCGAGCAAAGGACAAGAACTTAATCCCTTAAATTAGAAATACCGCGCGGGGCGCAGTTTCTTAAAGGACTATGTTCTTGTCCTGTGACAGCATTGGATTTATTAAAGACAAAATAAAACAACTCTTTAGAATGCCGAGTTGTTCTTACTAAGATTATTTAATTTGACAGAATCTTTAATCCTCTAAGAGTTCGTTCAAAACTCCATCTCTTAACAGTCTTTTACCCTCCTGTCTTAAATGAGTTAACACACGCTTTAACTGTAGGCCATTAATTGGACTTATTGATCAATGGTTTCTAGAACAACAGCCTTTCCAAAATCTTCACTTAATAGGATATCAATTAATTTGTGCGCAGTGTATTCAGGTGTTTGTAGTTTACCTTCCTCAGAAAGTTGGATGAATTCATTAACATATGGGAAAAGGTCATGGCTTACTGATCGTATTTCCGATTGTAGATTGGTATCGATCATGCCTGGATATACAGCGACTACTTTTGCAGGATATGTAACTAGTTTTTGTTCAATGTCTATACTCTTTGTAAAAGAGTCTAGGCCAGCTTTTGCAGTACTGTAACAGCTTTGTGAAGGTAATAAGTATTTTGCAGATGCTGATGATATATTTAGAATTCTTTTGTCCACATTCATATTCTTGGTTAGTTTTAAATAGTTTGAAGTTATTATCATCGGTGCTAATAGATTTAAATGGATGTTCTCTATTATTTTTTCAGTTTCTATCCGTTCAATTGGGCTCACAGGAGTCAACATGGCGGCATTATTGATAAGATAGATCGCTTCATCATTGGAATAAAGCTCAATTTGATTGAAGATGTCTTCGAAAAGTTGATCAATATTACTAATATTTGTTAAATCATAATTATAATAATCAACTCTGCAGCCCATTTCCTTGGCCTGATCGATAATCCGTTGGTTAGTAGTTCTAGAAATGCATATAAGATGGTGGTTCTTATCGATTAATTGATTAGCCAAAGATTCACCGATTCCTCTGGATGTACCTGTAATAATAATATGTTTCAAGGGGTATCACTCCTTATAAGCTACCTAGTTTAACTTATCGAAGAATAATTCTATTAATAGTCTCTTCCCAAATTATCTGATATTCCAAATCCATCTTCATCATCTTACATCTAGACAAATTATCAATAAGCAGGGCAAGAATTTTAGAGCTGACTTCTATTTTTGAAGGTTCAACAAGACCAAATTCAGTGCCTTTTGACAATATATCAAAAAAACCGTTTACAAAATCTTGTTGAACTTTCAATAAAGGAGCTCTAAATTGGTCATCACGCTCGGCTAGCATCGTAAACTCACTAAGTACTCTTAATGTTGAACGATACTCTTCGTTATCGCTTGGCAGCATTTTTAAACCGCCTCTAATTATCGTCTCTACAAAATTGTCTTTATTAACGGATTCAGTATCAAAGTAAGCAGCAAAATAATGATCTCTAAAAATATACTCAAATGTTCGGCCAATTAACTCTTCTTTCGTGACAAAATGGTAGTATATGGATGATTTAGTTATTCCCACTCTTTTTGAAATCATGCCCAAACTTGTTCTCTCTATCCCATACTCTGCAAAAAGTTCATATGCTGCTTGGATGATATGACTAGATGTAATATCTCTTTTCTTGATAACCCTCAAGCTCCCTTCATTTGTATTAAGGTCATTATAAGGATTAGCCTAATGAATTGTCAATAATTTAACGACCGATCGTTCAAAAAAGTCATAATTGGGATTCAAGCATACCCGTTGAAATCAATCATTACATTCCCTATCTCAAAGATTTTTTGCAGGGTATGGATGTGCAGCGTTCTTTCATCATCCGTTTCTTGGAGTGTGTTTCCCGATCCTGCGTCCATATACCACTCTACAAGCCTGTATCCGAACATAAGTAGAATCAACTCATAAACGCAGTTATCCGTTATGTGCGAAATATCTGCATATTCCGAAAAGCCCTTGTAATACGCCGGGATACTTCTATGGTAGTATTCAACCATGTTTTCGATATCGGCTTCGTCCGCGATAAGACTTGCCATATCTTCACCTAAATAGCCCCACCCCGTGGTATCCCAGTCTATGAGTATGGTTTTACCGTCTGAATAGAATATGTTTGCCACCCAAAAATCCCTGTGGCACAGCACGATAGGTAGCTTTTCAATACGATTGAATATTTCGTCTGCGTTTTCATCAATGTCGATGAGCATCTTACATATGTGTTTCGGGATTTCGCAATCGTCAGAGCGTATATAATCGTACACTCTATTCCATGACCGATAATGAAGATAGAAGTTCTTCATATAATCCACTTTGCCCAAGTTGGTCAAGTTCTGTAAAACAACTGGCTGTTCGGCATATAATTTGCCTTGGAACCGTCCTAATTCCTCGGCTACGCGTTCATACATATCGCTGGTCAAGTCTAAACCCGATATGCCGTCGATATATTCCATCCATATCTGCGTTTCGTTTTCTTCTTCGTTCATTTCGACGTGATAACATTCAGGCCAACGGAATGATTCAGAAAACAGAACGCCGAAATTGGATTTATAAAAATCATATTCCCTACGCCAGGAATCGGGATCGCTGTAGCGTTCAAATTTTTTCTGCGTTTTTAAAACGATCTTATAGGGTAACGTCCCGCCGGCAGTAGTTTTGGCATTGCCCGTTACAAGCTGTACATCACCCACTGTACCGCCATGTAATGGTTTGGTTTGGAAATCAGTGCAGATTATTTTTGTACCGAGCATTTTGATTAAGACCTGTGTCAGAGTTTCGGCTTTTATTTCGCTCATTATGAAGCCCTCCAATCGTTTTTTAACAAGGCGAAACAGTTGTTCGCCGTTCAAATTTACCCAACCTCGTAAATTCACTATCCTTCAAACATCATATTTGAAAAGAAGACAACGATGAAAGGTCGACTATAGATATATTCATTTATTACCTCTTCACGCCCGTTAGCTTAATGAAATAGCGATTGAAAAATGATTAGATATAGTCTAGCCGGTAATCGGTACAAATTCTTGTCCTCGACTCGGGACAAGAATTTGTACCGTTAAAACAAAAAAGTCGCTAAAGTAGCGACTTTTAATGGACCCATGTTTTTGTCCTACGACAATTAATTTTTTTATTGTTACATTTTCCTTTTCAGCTGCCTTTTGCTCCGTAGATCCAACGATCAAAAAAGGCAATCGTCGATATTCGAGACCTATTCTTTCGTGCTAATTTTGAAAAGAAATGCGAAAGGCAATATACTTAACCATAAAGTGCTATGAAAAGGTGGATTCTAAGTGGAAATCGATGATACAAGACAAATTGTATTGCAAGTTGGTGCAACTCTTAAAAAAATTCGAAAAGAAAAAAAAATGAGCCTAGATGAATTATCGGAGCTAACTGGAGTAAGTAAACTCACCCTTGGGAACATTGAACGCGGAGAAACCAATCCAACCGTTGGAATCCTTTGGAAGATATCGAAAGGAATATCTTTACCGCTTATGACCTTGTTCTCATCGGAAAGTTCTGTTAATATTTTCCGAGCCGGCAAAGGACTACGGTTTGCCAGCGAACAAAAAAATTGGATCATTGAGCCAATCTTAAAAAACACAAACCATGACATTGAAATGTACCGTGCATACTTACGACCTAATAGCTCTTACAATCCAGAGGCACACCACACCAACACAACTGAAATTGCGACGGTCATGAGTGGCTCCGTTTCAATTCAGGTGAATGAAGAAATCTACTCATTGAACCAATATGATACCATCAGTTTTCGTGCGGATAGCTCACATTCATATTTGAATCCTACAGACAACGAAACTGTTCTCCATATTACTTTGAAGTATGAAGTTTAATCAATTCGACTCGTTATGATTAAATTCTTTACTCACGCAAAGAAGTCCCTGTGTTTCATCACGGGGACTTCTTTGTGCACTCTCTATTTCCTACTGGTTAACAATACTACGAAAATAAGTTATATTAGTAAATTATAAAATACTTATTGTTAAATATAATATATTATACTATACTTTATTTATTCACACGAAGGAGAGGATAGTATGGACAAACAACAGTCTTTGAGCAAAAGTCAATATGAAGCATCCATTGAAAATATACGTAAACAATCTGCAACTTGGTTAATTGTTTTAGGAATTATCGTTATTGCGGCCAATCTCCGTGCTCCTTTGACCTCCGTTGGTCCTTTAGTAAGTATTATTCGAGATAATGTGCACATCTCAAATACGTTAGCCGGTCTGATCACCACGGTGCCACTACTCGCTTTTGCTTTGTTATCGCCTCTTGTACCCAAATTAGAGCGTAGGTTTGGAATGGAACTTATAATTTTGATTTCTCTCTTATTTTTAACGATTGGTATCGTACTACGATCCTTATCTGGAGCAATTAATTTGTATCTTGGAACGGCAATTCTTGGGTTTGCCATTGCAGTATGTAATGTATTATTACCGAGCCTAATTAAACGTGAATTCCCTCATCGAATCGGTTCAATGACCGGAGTTTATTCGATTTCAATGAATTTATGCGGTGCGATTGCTTCGGGAATCAGTGTCCCACTCGCTGTTGGATCGGGACTAGGGTGGCAAGGCGCATTAGGAATCTGGGCTATTCTCAGCTTTGTATCTGTTCTCCTTTGGTTGCCACAGATAAGAAATCGTACGAAACAAGTTTCTCGTTCTGGCACTCAACCGCTTGCAGAAAAGCAAGTAAATATTTGGCGCTCGCCTCTTGCTTGGCAAGTGACTTTATTCATGGGGATTCAATCTACGATATTTTATGTGCTAATTGCATGGTTACCTGAAATCTTAAAACAACACGGAATTGATTCCAGTCAATCAGGTTGGTATCTTTCGATTATGCAGCTAGCACTGCTTCCTTTTACATTTATCGTTCCTGTTCTTGCTGGCCGCATGTCTAGCCAACGTTCGTTAATTGTGACCACATCGATTTTACTATTGTGTGGAACACTTGGACTGCTCTATGGGAACCCGAGTATTATCCTCTTGTGGATTATCATCCTCGGTGTTGGAGGAGGATTCGCTTTTGGCTTGTCCATGATGTTTTTCGGGTTACGCACCAAAGATGCTCATCAAGCTGCAGAACTGTCGGGTATGGCACAGTCCATCGGATACCTTCTTGCCGCAATGGGTCCGGCATTAATCGGATATTTGCATGATGCAACAAACAGTTGGACACTGCCACTACTCATATTAGTTGGCGCCTCTATCTTGCTATTTATTGTTGGTTGGGGTGCAGCTAGAAACCGACTCGTGGATACAACTAAGCATTAATTGATAGTTGAAAGGGTGGTTGAAATGTTCAATAGAATTTTGGTTGCCATTGATAAATCTGAATTAATTAACAAGATCCTGGATGTAACTATGGAGATTGCTCATAATAAACGAACTCATGTTACTTTAATACACGTCAGTAATTTAAATGTAGCTATGGGCCTGCCATATATACCGGAAGATTATTTGGAAGAAATATTGATTGAAATGGATAAGGACAGTATCAAGTACCTAGAAGAAGCTAAATCCCAATTAATATCTAAGGGGATTTCTACGGAAATCATCCATCTTAAGGGCGACCCCGCTCATGAAATATTGAAATATGCAAAAAACAATCAGCAACAACTAACCGTTATTGGTAGTCGTGGACTGAGCGGTATGAAGGAAATGATGCTCGGAAGTGTCAGTCATAAAGTTTCTCAGTTGTCGAGTTGCCCAGTCCTGATCGTTCATTTGAAAAACTAAAAGAAACTCGTATTTTGTAGTAAATATATATAAATCCGATAAATGCCCTTTTGATTTGTGCTCGCTTGCATCTTCACTTCCAACGGATAGTACGCTCTTGTTCCCAATACAAAAACACCTCCAAAATTGTCCCCCACATCTTACGATATGGAAGCTTTTTCTTGAAGGTGCTTTTATGGTCTCACGCTATGGGGTCAGTCCCCGGCGTGAGTCGTCCTAAACCTGCGCTTTTCTTCTATGCACAACTTGCATGTTCCTTGTATCGGTCAACGATAACGGCATGTGCATGGCAAGCTGCACTAACCATCTGGGAACAGCGGCTGCGCTCCGTACCGCTCCAGTACCCGGTAAATCACATCCGTACCAAACCCGATCGCTTCTACAGGAATGCGTTCATCCGCCGCATGAATCAGTTTGGTAAACTGCATGTCCTTGGGCAGCGGCATTGGCAGGAAACCGTAGGTTTGTATGCCAAGCCTCGCAAACAATCTTCCGTCCGTTCCTCCGGGCAGCAGCATCGGCACCGGAACGGCCTCCTTATCCGCTTCTTTCAGCACATCAGACAGCAAACCGAACATCCCCATATCGGGAACTGCGGCGCATGGATCATGGCGCAGCACTTCCAGCCCGATCGAATCATGAATCGCGAATCGGCGCAGCTCATCCATAAATTGCTGCGGAGTGACGCCCGGCAGCGTTCGGCCGTCCAGCTCGACCGCAATTTCGCTTGGATGAACGTTGATTTTCTCACCGCCGCGAACGACGGTTGCGCTGACCGTATTACGCAGAAGCGGGGCGAACGTCCCGCCCTTTTCCCCCAGCAGCTTCAGGATGAGGCCGCCCAGCCGGGGACGCAGCAGCCCTCTCAGCAGCAGCGCCGGCAGTAGCGGCAGTGCGGCGGCCATGCCTTCAATCATCAACCGGGCCGCTGGTGTCACACGTATCGGCAGCTCATTCCTGCTAAGCGATTGAAGCATGTTCCCCAATTGCGCCATACAGTCGGCTACCGGCTTGCCCATGGAGCCGTGGCCTCCGTCTCCTCGAATCGTCGCTTTGAGCCAACATAGCTGCTTCTCCGCCACCATAATCGGATAAAAGGTTTTCCCCAGCGCATGAAACGTGAAGCCGCCGAATTCGCCGAGCGCATACTTTACGCCCGTAAAATAATCGGCATGCCGCTCTACCAGGAAGGAAGCCCCGTATTCACCACCTGCTTCCTCGTCGCTGACAATCGCCAGAATGAGATCGCCGCGCAGCGGCAGCTTGCGGACATGCGCGCGGAGGAAAGCCGATACGAGCATTGCCACGCCGCCTTTCATATCAAGGGCGCCCCGTCCCCAGACGAAGCCGCCCTCCATGTCGCCCCCGAACGGGTCGCGGCTCCAGTCTTGCATGCCTGTGCCAACGACGTCGACATGCCCGTACAGCAGCAGCGGCGGTGCCTCTCCGCTGCCCTTTATCCTGGCCAGCAGATTGGGCCGGGCCGGATCAAGCGCACAGATCCGCGTCTCAATGCCCTCATCCTCAAGCAGTTGCCGGATATACATGATGCAGGCGGCTTCCTCGCCCGGCGGATTTGTTGTATTGAAGCGGATCAATGCCTGCAAAATCTCCACGGGAGACGGCAGCTCCGCCGGGCGCCGGGCTTCACCCTGTTCCAACTCGTTATTGGCCAGCCGGATACCCATAACCCCGCTCCTTTCTATAATAGATTGCCCGCATATGGCCCTTCGGCAGGAGAAACACCTGGCAAGCTGCGCAGGCCGAACTCACTCTGCAGTCTTGCAAGCCGCCGCTCCTGCTCTTCGGCGGACGTGCCTTTGGTGCGAAACACCGATTCCAGCATCGCCAGCGCTTGCCGAACATGCGCCTCCGTCACTTGCTCTCCCGTCTCCCGCAGCCGATCGATCAACTGCTGTACGCCGCGGTAAGGCGAAGCGACGCCTTGTTCATATTCGTCTGCGTTCCAGTTGCGGTTGCGGACGCAAGTGGCAATAGCCAGACAACGATTCAGCAGTTCAATCGAATAATCTTCCGTTTGCCGGCTTGCGGCAACCAGATGCGCCTCATCCTCCTTGTCGTCAACAGCGAATACGCGCAGTCCGTAGGGTGGAGCCAGCCTTTTCAATACATTGCCCGGACCCAGTTCGATGGCAGCGGCAACGCCAATGCTCTTCTGAAATGCAATGACCGCCGGCCAATTGACAGGGTCGGTCAATCCCCTTGCCAGCATACCCGCGATCTCCGCCGTATTCCCGTAAGGAAGACCCGTCAAGGAGGAAACTACGGGAAAACCCATTTCTCCAAACGAGACGCGGCTCAGCACTTCGGCAAATTGCGCCGCTGCCGGGGCCATCAACGGGCTATGAAACGGCGCGCTTACCTGCAGCGGAATGACTGCGGCCCCATGGGCGGACAGTCTTTCGGACGCTTCATGGACGGCCTCTTTATGGCCCGAAATCACCGTTTGCCGCTCTGAATTGATATTCGATACTACAACAATACGGCTTCCGTCCACGCAGCCTGCGTTGGTTTCCAAGCATACTTTGGCGACAACATCGGGACTCGGCCCGTTCACGGCGGCCATCGCGCCGATCCCCGCCGCGGCGGCCCCTTGCATCAACTCGCCGCGGCGGCGTACGAGCCGGAGCGCATCCGGGAACGTTATAGCCCCCGCGCAAGTTAAAGCGGTAATCTCGCCTAGGCTGTGGCCGGCGGCCATCGCCGGTATGTATCCCCATTCCTGGCTGTAGACGCGGTACATCGCCATGCCCAGCGCAAGAATGGCGGGCTGGGCATTGTCCGTCCGCGTCAGCTCCGTCATCGATCCCTCATACATCAGGCTGTCAAGGCGCATGCCCAGCGCTTCGTTCGCTTCCTCCATCGTCGCCTTGACAACCGCATGCCGCTCGCTCAGCGCTTTTCCCATTCCGACGCGCTGCGAGCCTTGACCGGGAAACCATATCGCATGTTTGTTCAGCATCTTCTATCACGCTCCTCAGGGTCAGATCGGGGCAGGCGCCTCGGTCAGCATTTTGTTGATCACCGCTACAACATCGCTTTCCCGCTCATGCAGGAAAAAATGTCCACCTTCAAACTGCATCAGCTCGCAGCCTCCCGTCGCATAACGCTCCCATTCACCGAGCGCGCCTTTGATACAGCCGTCATCCTTTCCGCTCAAAATGGCGAGCCGGAGCGGCAGCGGCGGCCGCATCCGATGCTCGTACTCGCCGACAAGCTTGAAGTCGGCTCTTAGGATCGGCATAAACATATCCAGCAGCTCCTGATGCCGGAACAGCTCGTCAGGCATGCCGCCGAGCCGTTTCAGTTCCTCGAGAAACTCGTCATCCGGAAGCATATGGGTTCGGCGAACCTCCTCCTGCTCGCAATGCGGCGCCCCTCTGCCGGAGAGGAAGACTGCTGCAGGCAGCGGGAATCCTTCCTCCCGAAGCGCATGCAGTACCTCATACCCAAGCAGGCTGCCCATGCTGTGGCCGAATAAAGCATATGAATCGGAGCCAAGCGCCGTCTCCAGCACCAGCGGCAGCAAATCCCGAACGGCCTCCGCCGCATCCGCATAGAACGGCTCGTCCATGCGGCTTCCTCTGCCCGCCAGTTCGGCCGGCACCAGACGCACACCAGGATGCAGCCGTTTCGTCCAGCGCTTGTACACTTGTGCGGAGCCTCCTGCATATGGCAAACAAATTAAAGATATCGTCATAACGCCCGCCTCCCGGGTAACATGTTGACGCAAGCGGCCTTTACGCGCCGGCAACAAGCGTGGTCCAGAATGCTTTTTCCTTCGAGAACAAATCGTCCGCCAGCACCAGCTCTCTGCCGCGTTCGAAGTCCCCCGTTACAAAACGATCCTTCACCAGATCCCATCCGTCCCTCACTACGCCAAGCTGACCGGAGAGCGACTCATGCAGCGCTTCACTGATCAGCCTCTTCTCCCACAGGGAGCGGAGCAGCGACATGTTGGCAATATGCCGGTTGCAAATGATGTTGACGCCGACAAGGCCATAGGTCAAATGAGCTTGCTTCTTCTCCGGTTCGGAATCTACATTCCACATGCCCTCTATGGAGAACTCGCCAAGCTCCCTCGCCAGCCGCTCCGCATTTTCCACCACTTCAGCCAGCTTCAGCTCGTAGGGTTGAACCTTTTCCTGCAGGTTGTATACGTAGAAGGCAGGCCCCAAATAGTCCGGGTTCACGTTGTATTCCGAGTTGCCGTACGCCTTGAGCAGCCTTTCCTCCGGCACCTCGTGCTCCTCGTAGCCCGCAAGCGTATCATCAATAACGTAGAAGACGCCTCGCTCCTTGTCATATCCGTTAAACAGTGAATAATGATACCAATGGAACTTTTTCCAGGCCATGCTGCCTGGCAGCCAGTCATATAGATCGACGTTTACGCTTAAGTTGCGTCCGCCCGTCAACATCGCCCTGATTTCCTCCAACACCGTTTCCTTGCTGCGAAAATGACCGGGCTCGATATAGCGGATCACCTGCGACAGCGGGAATCTGGCCGGATCGTCCAAATAATACAGCGTGTCAATTGTCGGATAGCGGAAGTCCTTGTCCGTTGCGGCCTCCCAAGGATAGTAACGGTAAATGTTCAAATACGCCGCATCCCTGTAGCTGGGCTCCACCGATACCGCAATGGAAAACGCCTGGTTCAGCATGCAGTTCATCCAAAACTCGTTAAACGGTTTCCTTTCCATCGACAGCTTCATCGTTCGCCGCCTCCTTAGGCTCAAAATATTGGTTCAATCAAGCTTGCTTGCCGCAAGCACAGCACTGATTTTTTTGCTTGCTCCGTCTTCGACCAGCGCGCGCATGATCGCCGTATAATCATCCGCCAACGCCCGGACGGTCTCTTCGCGGAAAAGACTTGTCGCATATTCCAGCGCAAAGCGGATCCTGCCGTCCTGCTCCGCCGCTTCAAGCGTCAAATCGAATTTGCTGACGCCCGGATCGAACTCCTTGGGGTCGAATTCAATGCCGCCCGAACGGTAAGCGACGCGATCGATATTTTGCAAAATAAACATCGTATCGAATAGCGGATTACGGCTGCGGTTCTGTTCGATTCCCAGCTTTTGCACCAAATCCTCGAACGGATAATCCTGGTGCTCCAGCGCCCGCAGCACATCCTCATGCAGCTCGGACAAATAATCGCCAACAGTCCGGTACGATTCCGGGAAGCTGCGAATCGCGACCGTATTGACGAACATCCCGATCAGCCCTTCCAGCTGCGCATGATTGCGGCCCGCTACTGGCGTGCCGATAATGATATCCTCCTCACCGCTCCATTTACTCAGCAGCATCGAATAAGCCCCGAGCAGCACCGTATACAACGTCGTGCCGCGCCCCTGCGCAAACGCCTTGATCTTGAGCGACAGCTCCTCATCCAGTCTGAAGTTGATCAGACCGCCCTCGAAGTTTTGCAGTTCCGGCCTTGGCAAGGCCGTCTTGAGCGCAAGCGTCGGCAGCTCACCTTCGAACGCCTCCAGCCAGTAGCGCTCATGCTCCATATAGGCCTCGCTGCCGATTCGTTCTTCTTGCCATACCGTGTAGTCTCGGTACTGGATATCCAGCGTCGGCAGCTCGCCGCCGCCGTACAAAGTGGTCAGTTCCTGCAGCAGGACACTGACGGAGACGCCGTCGGTAATAATATGATGAAAGTCCAGCAGCAGCAGATGGCTTTCCTCGCCAAGCGGAATCAGTCCGGCCCGGAACAGCGGGAGACTGCCAAGATCAAACGGACGGATAAAGCGCTGCATCAGCACGCTGATGCCACCGAACAATCCTTCGTCTCCGCCTTCCGCAAGCAGCTTGCCTGCCGCCATTCTCAGCCTGGCGCCCCGTTCCAGCGTAAATACCGGCTCAGCATGCACGCGCTGGCGGAACTCGTCCTCCTCGTGATGGAACGTCGTTCTGAGCGATTCATGGCGGCGCATCATCGCAAGGAAAGCTTTCTCCAGCTGCTCCACATTGAGCTTGCCTTGCATATGCACGGCGAACGGCACATGGTACATCGTTGCCTCGCCCGAGATCAGCCCCATCATAAATTGGCGGCGCTGCGCCCTCGACATCGGGTAATGCTCGCGCTCCGGCTGCTTCGGAATGCGCGCCGCCGCCACGGTACCGCTAGTGTCCAGATGGGCCGCTAAACCTTCAAGCGTAGGATTCATAAAAATATCGCGTAGCGACATTTGCATGCTAAAGCGTTCCGCAATGCGGCTGACCATGCCCGCAGCCTTCAGGGAATGGCCGCCGAGCTCGAAAAAGCTGTCTTTTGCGCTAATCGCATCCGTACCGAGCAGCTCCTTCCAAATCTCCGCCAGCTTTCGCTCGGTACCCGTCGACAGCGGAACAAGCTCTCGTTTGCCCGCGTCGGCCGATCCCGGCTTCGGCAGCGCCCTTCTGTCGATTTTGCCCGTTGGCGTAAGCGGAATCGCATCCAGAACGACCATGAAGGCCGGAACCATATAAGAAGGCAGCTTGTCCCCGAGATATTCGCGCAACTTCGCGGTCAACCGGCCGGGTGGCGCGGCGCCGCCTTGCTCCGCATCTGCTGCTGCGACGTTCTGCATGACGACATACGCGCAAAGGGCAAATTCCCCATCCTCTTCCTGAAATGCGGTGACGACCGTTTCCTTCACCTGCTCATGTCGAAGCAGCAACTGCTCAATTTCACCGATTTCAATCCGGTGCCCCCTGATTTTCACCTGGAAATCGCGGCGTCCCGCATAGGCAAACTCCCCATTTTCAAGCCTGCGCCCAAGGTCGCCGGTGCGATACATGCGTTCGCCCGGCGCATACGGATTCGGCACAAAAGCGACATCCCATTCGGGATGGCTAAGATACCCACGCCCGACGCCCGGCCCGCCGATGCAAATTTCGCCCATAACGCCTGTCGGTTGCAGCTTAAGTCCTTCGTCAAGCACCATCATGAAGGAACCTTCGATCGGCGTGCCGATCGAAATGTCCTCGCCTTCGGTCACTTCCCGGATGGAGGTCCACACCGTTGTCTCCGTCGGACCGTACAAATTAAACAATCTGGCTCCGGTAGCGGCGCGCAGCCTGCCCAGCACATCGGCCGTCAGCGGCTCCGCCCCGATCATCAATATGCGCAGCTTTTGCAAGCCGTCCATTTCGCCACGCTGATTCATCCACCATTTGAAGCGCGACGGCGTAATTTGCAGCACATCGACGCCATGCGAGTCGATAAGGCCTTGCAGCAAGGCGGCGTCGCCCCGTTCCTCTTCGCTCGCGAGTACAATCCGCATACCCAGCGTGAGCGGAAGCAGATTTTCAACGACAAAAATATCAAAGGAGACCGATGCCATCGCCAGGATGCTCTGGCCCTTCTCAAACGGAATCCGGTTTCTGAAGCCGCTGATGAAATGCGCCAGCCCGCGATGCTCGATCATCACGCCTTTGGGACGTCCGGTCGAGCCCGATGTATACAGCACATACGCTAAATGATCCGGCTTATGGACAAGCTCCGGATTGCCTCTGTCCGCCGCATACAGCTCCGAATCGTCCAGATACCACTCAGCAACGGCTCTCGTTACGACTCCGGCGTATGCTTTTTCCGTCAGCAGAAGCGCTTCGCCGCAATCCTCAAGCATCCAGTCGATCCTCTCTTTCGGGTAAGCGGGATCAATAGCGACATATGCGCCTCCGGCTTTCAGGACACCCAAAATGGCGACAAGCAGCAGCGGGCTGCGTGACGCCATCAGCGCGACAATGCGCTCGGGCCCCATACCCTTCGCCCGCAAGGAATGGGCAAGCCGATTCGCTCGTTCGTTCAGCTCGGCGTACGTCACCGTCTCCGCGCCGAATTGAATCGCCGCCGCATCCGGCGTGCGCGCCGCCTGGCGCTCCACTTCCTGCACGAATCCCGTCCATTCCGCCGTGGCTTGCACGGAAGCCGCCGCCGCGTCACCTTGCCGGTTCGTCATGC
The DNA here is from genome assembly GCF_042714055.1 of Paenibacillus lentus. Classification (GTDB taxonomy): domain Bacteria; phylum Bacillota; class Bacilli; order Paenibacillales; family Paenibacillaceae; genus Fontibacillus; species Fontibacillus lentus_A. The sequence goes on along the minus strand of NZ_JBHGVC010000001.1, from coordinate 350,195 downwards.
CTTTCTCAGCTCGAATTTCCATCCTACCATTGCTCCCCTCTCTACTCGCTGCCTGTAACGGCATGCCTCCTCCGGCTAACAGAGCCAGCAATTGCTCCCGCTCGCTTTCACTCATCAGCTCAAGCTCTGCGACCGTGCGACCCTGCGATCTACACATCTCCCGCACGAGTACGGTATAGCTTTCCGCCATGCGGCGCGCGGTTTCCTCATGAAACAAATCCGTCGCGTATTCCAGTTGAAGCTCGATTTCCGCATCCCGCTCCACCGCTTCCAGAGTCAGGTCAAACTTGCTTGTCCCTGCCTCGAACGGCATTTCACCAAAGACGACGTCGCCTGCTTTCATCACCGCCCGATCCATATTTTGCAAGACAAACATGGCGTCAAACAAAGGATTACGGCTTCTGTCGCTATCTGCCTTCAGCCCTTCGACGAGCTCCTCGAAAGGATACGTCTGGTGCGAAAGCGCCTCTACGACATGGTTATGCAGCTCTGCCATATAGGCCCGTACCGTCTTGTCTCTTTCCGGCCTGATCCGCAGCGCCAGCGTGTTGACGAACATGCCGATCATGTCATGCGTATCGGCATGCTCCCTGCCGGCGGCGGGGGTGCCCACAATCACTTCAGCCTGCCCGCTGTATTTGGCCAGCATCGCGGCAAAAGCGCCTAGCAGCACCGTATACAGCGTCGTCTTCGTTTCCCGCGCCAGCTTTCGCGCCTCCGCCGTGGTCCGCGCGTCCAGCCGGAACGAATGGCGGCGGCCCTTATAGCTCGGCACAGACGGCCGCGGACGATCCGTTGGCAGCTCCAACACAGACAGCTTGCCATCGAAGATTTCCATCCAGTACCGCTCATGCTCCGCATAAGCAGCATTTGCAAATCCGGCTTCCTGCCACACCGCATAATCGCTGTATTGCACACGCAGCTCCGGCAGCGCTTGTCCGGCATACAGCTGCGACAGCTCATTCACCAGCAAAGCGGAGGATACGCCGTCCGTAATAATGTGATGAACATCCAGCAGCAGTAGATGATCCTCCTCATTCAGCCGCAGCAGCCCCGCCCGCAGCAGCGGCAGCTTATCCAGATGGAATGGGCGCTGGAAGACTTCCATTAGCCTCGTCACCTCGACGCCGTCCGGCGGCGCTCCACGCAGCGCTTCGTCTCCGGTCAACGCTGCAGGATCCAGCGCCTCCAGCTTGAACGCATACGGCGGATGAACGATTTGCCTGAACTCGTCCTTTGTCATATGGAAGGTCGTTCGCAAGCTTTCGTGGCGACTGATCAGCGCCGTAAACGCGTTTTCCAGCCGCGCCGCATCCAGCCAGCCCTGCAAGCGGAGCGCGAACGGCACATGATACATGGTGGCGTCTCCGGCCAGCATCTGCATCATATATTGGCGGCGCTGGGCGCGCGACATCGGATACCACTCGCGGCGTTCCGCCTTCGGGATCGGCTCTGCCGCCGCAGCGGCGCCGTCCCGTTCCTTCAGCCAAGCGGCCATTTCCGCAATGGAGGTAAGCTCGAATATCAGGCTGAGCGGAACCAGGGTGCCCGTCGCCTGCTGCAGCTTGCCCGCCAGTACGGCAGCCTTCAAGGAGTGGCCGCCAAGCTCGAAAAAGTCGTCGTGAATGCCGATTGGTCCGGCCGTATCGCCCAGCACTTCCTCCCAAATGGCGGCGACGCGCTCTTCCATCCCGTCTCGCGGCAGTTCCAGGTTTTTCCGCTCCCGAAGCCCGAATTCCGGCTCCGGCAAGGCGCGCCGGTCCACTTTCCCGTTCGGCGTCAGCGGTATTGTGTCAATCGCCGTGATATAGGCCGGAATCATCGCTTCCGGCAGCTTGTCTTTCAGCTTTCTTCGCCATTCCCTCGAAGGGAGCTCGTCCGAAGCGACCACATACGCGCACAGCTCCTTGTCGCCGCTTGCCTGCTCGCGGACGACCACAACCGCATCCTCCACCTCGGGAAGGGAAATCAATTGCGAGCGAACCTCGTTCATTTCAATCCGCACGCCTCTGATTTTTACCTGCTCATCAGCCCGATCCACATACATCGCGTTGCCGTCAGGTAGCCACTTGGCGATGTCGCCGGTGCGATACATAAAGCGGCCCTCGCGGTACGGATGCGGCAAAAAGCGCTCGGCTGTCATATCCGGCTTGTTCACATAACCGTCGGCAAGGCCGCTGCCGGCAATATACAGCTCCCCGGCTGCACTGATGGGGGCAAGCTGGCCGCCATAGCCGAATATATAAATTTCGACATTGTGCATCGGCCCGCCAATCGGCACATAGCCACCGCGATAAGCGCCCGGCTTGTATGCGTACAAATTGGAGCAAACCGTCGCCTCCGTCGGGCCGTAGCCGTTAATAATCCGAATCTCGGGATTAAGCTTCGTATACAGCTCCAGCGTTTCATCTTGAATTGGCTCTACCCCGACAAGCATTTTGTCTAGCGTAATTACGGAAGCCGATTGCTCCAGCAGCCGCACAACCTCTTTCAGCAAAGACGGCGGCAAATAAGCGAAGGTAATCCGCTCTTCCGCAATCACCTCGGCAATTCGCCGCGGATCAAGCAATTTCGGCTCCGGGTATAGCACCGTGCAAGCCCCGAACATAAGCGGCATAAACAGCTCTGCTACGCTGACGTCAAACGAAATATTGGTCAGGCTAAGACATCTGTCTCTCTCACCGTACTGCCCCTCGAAAAATGTCCGGAGCGAATGTCCGAAGTTGTAAAAGCTGCGATGCGGCACAATGACGCCCTTCGGCTGTCCCGTAGAACCGGAGGTATAGATGACATACATCGGATCGGCAGCGTCCTGCGGACTTGGGGCGGCAGCATCGTCTACGCCGGAAAACAGCGTCTCATCCGCAATCTCCAGCACCTGCAAGGTGGCCGGTACGACGGCCGCGGCTCCGGAACGTGCGCCGTCCGCGAATACCAGCTCCGTGCCGCTGTCCTCCAGCATATAGCGGATGCGCTCCTCGGGATAATGCGGATCTATAGGCATATAGGCGCCGCCGGCTTTCATAACGGCGAGCATAGCGGTCAGCATGGGGATCGAACGCTCCGCCATGATGCCGACTACGCTGCCGCGTCCCACACCTTTGGCGCGCAAGGTTCGCGCCAGCGCATCGGTACGGCGATCCAATTCCTGATAGGTCATAGATTCATCGCCGCAGGACACGGCCGGAAGATCGGGAACGGCCGCCGCCTGTTCCTTGAAGCAATCATGCAGACAGCGCGGCGGCGGAAAGTCCGCTTCGCTTCTCCCCAGCGCCAGCATGTGCAGGCGCTCCTCCTCCGTCAGCATCTCCGCTTCACCGAGCACGGCGTCGGGACGAAGCGTCACGCTGCGCAGCAGCTGCACATAATGCCGCATGAATCGCTCGACTGTCGCGCGGCGGAACAGATCAGTATTGTATTCCACGACGAGTCGCAATTCCGCGCCTTGTTCCACGGCCTGTATCATCAAATCGTATTTGGCCGTACCATGCTCAAAGCGCTGGTGGCGATACGATAATCCTTCTGACGAAACGTTTGAAATGCCCAGATTTTGCATGATGAACATCGTATCGAACAGTGGACTCCGGCTGGCGTCCCTTCGATCCATCCATTGCGCGATTTCCTCGAATGGATAATCGGCGTGGGCGTAAGCTCCAGTTGCCATCTCTTTCACTTCGGACAAAAAGGCTCTGAACGGCTTGTCCGCGCGCGGATAAGCGCGCAGTGCCAGCGTGCCGGTGAACATGCCCGCGATCGCTTCCAACTCGCGTCGGTACCGTCCCGCAATCGGCGTGCCGACCGCAATGTCCTCGGCCCCTGTATAGTGGGCGAGGAACGTGTAATATGCCGATAGCAGCACCATAAATGGAGTCGCGCCCGATTCGGTCGCAAGGCTGCGCACAGCCGCCGTTAAACCGGCCTCGAGGTACACGTCGAACGTTTCGCCGCGATTGCTTTTGACGGGCGGACGCGGGGCATCGGTCGGAAGCGCAAGCGTCGGCCAGTCTCCCCTGCATTGCTCGCGCCAATACCGTTCGGCGTTCCCGGAGAACGGCCTGCTCTCCTGCCATACGGCATAATCCTTGTATTGCAGCGGCAGCGGAGGCAACGAACCGCCCTGATATAAAGTCATCAGGTCGGACAAAAGAATGCCCGCCGACATGCCATCGGATGCAATATGATGCACATCAAGAAACAGAACATGGCGCTCCGGCCCCAGTGTCAGCAAGGCTGCGCGGAGCAGCGGAGCCGTATCGAGCCTGAACGGCCGGAACAAGCTTTGCAACACGCCGTCCGCTTCCGCTTCATCGGCCTCCATGCGAATCAGGCGAAAAGGAATGGCGTCGTGAACGCGCTGCCTGATCTCTCCGTCGATGACGTGGAAGGTGGTGCGAAGCGTCTCGTGACGCTCCACGATGGCTTGCAGGACGGCCTCCAGCCGATCTGCATCAATAGCCCCGTCCAAGTGCAACAATTCAGGCAAATTGTAGCTGCGATCATCCGGCATCGCCTGCTGCTGCAAATACATGCGTTTCTGCGGCGATGAAACCGGATAATGCTCTTGCTGGGCCGCCTTTGGAATTGGCTCCAGCGTATCGCCGGACAAAGAGTCGCACGTTTGGCCGGTTAATGGCCCGACATGCCCACCGGATGCTCCTGCTCCGTCACGGCCGCCGGGCGCCGCTTGCCCGTCCCGGTTACCTGCAACTACTTGCCTTTCATGGTCATCGTTCGCCTCGTGTCCGCCGCTCCCAACGTCCGCCCTTTGGCCATCGTTCCCAATGTTCGTTCTTTGCGCTGTCGCCGCGCCGCTCTCCCTGATCCGCCGCTCGATCAGCGCCGTGAACGAAGGCAGATCCGCATGCCCCAGCAAATCCGCCACCTGAATACGGACGCCCGCAAGCTCACTGAGCCGGTTTACAATTTTGAGCGCAATAATGGAATCTCCGCCCAGCTCATAAAACCCGGCATCCGCAGGCAATTCGTCATAACCGAGCAGCTCTCCCCAGACATCTGCGACATGCTGCTCCCATTCCAGGCCGGAGCGCTCCCCGGTTAACGCAACGCCGCGGCGGCCCTGACTCGTCATTCCGCCGCTCCGCTCCAGCGCGGCTTGCCATCTGGCAAACGTCTCGTTCATATCTTGCCTAAGCTCCTCGGGGATATCTCCACTGAGCGAATATCCGTTCCAGGCCGCAAATGGCGTATGAAGCGCCGCTCCGTCGCGCGCCTCCTCCACCCAGCAATGGTGGGAATCGAACGGGTACGTCGGAAGCGGTAGCCGAGAACGGCGTTGTCCTCGAAATACCGCCTTCCAGCCGACCTCGTATCCGCCCACGTAACGTTGAGCCAGCTCCAGCGCGTCCATTTCCCGTTCGTTTGGAACGGGTTGCTGCCGCATACTCCCGCCCGCAGCCGAATCGACCGTCCCGAAGCGGATGTTCGGCAGCGCAAGGCCGGTAAGGCCGCTTTCAGCAGCGGCTTGCAGGGTCTGGACAAGCTCTTCCCAGCCGCTTACCGCAATCGCCAGGCGATACCGATGGGCTCCCCGGCCGACGGCCAAGGTGTAGCAAAGGTCGGCCAGGCTGCGGCTCTTTTCGCCGCGATGCTGCAGAGCCCAGTCCCGCATCAGCAGAACGAGCCGCTCCAGCGCCGTCATGCTGTGCGCGGACAAACAGATCAGCTCCGTTCTGTCCGAACGATCCGATGCCATCCCGGTAGGAGCCTCCTCCAGCACAACATGGCAATTGGTCCCGCTCATGCCGAACGCGCTTACTCCACATCTTCTTGCTTCGCCGTCCGTCTCCCATGGCGTCAATTCGTCATTGACATAAACGGGCGAATCCACAAACGGAATGTTGCGGTTCGGCGAGCGGTAATGCAGCGTTGGCGGAAGCTGCTTGTGGACAAGCGACAGGATCGCCTTGAGCAGCCCTGCAATGCCGGCGGCATGGTCGAGATGGCCGATATTTGTTTTCAGCGAGCCGATGGCGCAAAATTGCCGTTTATCGGTATATCTTCGGAAGGCGCGCGTCAGCCCGTCGATTTCGATCGGGTCGCCCAGCGAGGTTCCCGTTCCGTGCGCCTCCATATACGTCACCGTTTCGGGATCAATGTCCGCATCCTGCCAGGCGCGCACAATGACGTCCTCCTGCGCGAGGGCGTTCGGGGCGGTAATGCCGACCGAGCTGCCGTCCTGATTCATCGCGCTGCCTTTGATGACGGCATAAATAGGATCGCCGTCCTCCTGTGCGCGGGACAGCGGCTTCAGCAGCAGCGCAATTACGCCGTCGCCGATGCCCGTTCCGTCCGCCGAGTCATCGAACGTTCTGGCCCGGTTGTCGCTTGACTCGATGCCAAGCCGTATGCCGGTATCCAGCGGCAGCACGTTAATTTTGACGCTGCCGGCAATCGCCGCCTCGCATTCGCCGCTGCGAATCGATTGGCATGCCAGATGAACCGCGACCAGCGAGGAAGAACAGGCGGTGTCCACGCTGATCGCCGGCCCGCGTAAATTAAGCAAATACGAAATCCGGCTCGGTATCATCGAGCTCAGATTGCCGGGCGCCGCCATGGACAAGGCGTCCGGGTCCAGCGCCTCGATGATTCGCTTGTAATCATGCAGCGCGTCCCCGTTATAGCCGATAAAGACGCCGGTGCGCGAACCATGCAGCGCATCTCCGCCGTACCCCGCATTCTCAAGCGCGCCCCAGGCCGTCTGCAGGAACAGGCGCTGCGCCGGACTCATCAGCGAGGCTTCCTTGGGCGAAAGCCGGAAAAAAGAATAGTCAAAACCTGAAATATCTTCGATATACGCCCCGTCAAAAAAGGAAACGGAGCCGTAATGCGCCTCCATACGGCGCAAATACGGCTTCAATTCCTTCTTGCGGGAATCCGGAAACCCGCCTATAAGATCCTTGCCGCTCCGTAGAAGCTCCCAGAAGGCTTCGTGCGATTCCGCGCGCGGCAGCTTGGCGGATATCCCGACAATTGCAATATCCTTGAGGGAAACATTGGAGACGGAGCCCCCGCTCCGCCCCTTCCGCCCGGATGTTTCTTTTTTGGTATCCAGCAAATCCAGTTGAAACATGGCACCCTTCCCTCCTAGCTAGTAATAGAATCGCTGACGGACTGTTCTTTTTCCGCCCTTCCGCCGCTCCCGCGCAGCAGCAGCAACACATGCGCCGCAATGCCGAGTCCGCTGATCAGGGCTAATAATCCAAGCGTATCGGACTGCCAATCGCCCGACGATTGCAGCACGATATACAAGGTGCCTGTGCTGCACACATGGGCCGCCAGCGACCCCCAAAGCGAATGCGAGCCGACGCGAACGGCACCGTAAAGAATCGCGCCGAGCGCCGCAAATGCGCCAACCGTCACATTCATAAATACCACACCGAACAATACGGCTTGGAGCAGAACCGTCCACAGAACCGAAAGACGTTGACTGAGCGTATGGAACAGCATTCCTCTGAACAGCCATTCCTCCAGCAAAGACCCCAGCAGCAAACTGCCGAGCACAAAAATGATCAGGCTGCCGCCGGCGACAAAAGCGACCAGATCCGAAATGGCCGGAAAAGTCGCTTTTATCCACGGAAGACGGGTGAACGTGGCGATAAACAAGCCGAGCCAGATGCCCGTCCCTGCGGACAGCAGCAACGATCCGCCGCGCGCAGGAACAAACCCCAAATCCTTCAGCGAAATTTTTTGCCATCGCAGCAGCGGAAGATAGACGGCAAGCACGATGATATTGGATACAATCAGCACAATGCCGGAATTGCCTTTGATCCAGTCTTTCAGCCCGGGATCGCTGACCCAGTTGTAGAGCGCTTGATTGACAAGCATCACAATCGCCGCATAAGTGACCAAATATAAGACGGTATTTCCCGCTATTCGCAATCCCTTCACAAAGGCGTCACCGCCTCGGAAGACAGCGGTGCGGAGATCGATGAGCGATGCTTGACCGCAAGGAAGATGCCAGCCGCAACCATGGCGGCCGCCACAGCCATCCAGGCGGACATGATGGTGACGTCCGTCGTCTCCGGCCCGTAATGCCAAAGCAGGTACTGGCTGCCCTGACAGGCGACTTGCGCGGCAATCGGCGCCCAAATGGATTTAAACCAGACATACAAGAGCGCAAATATAACCGCGCCAAGAAAACCGTACAGCGACAGCGGAATGTCTCCGAAAAAGAACAACGCCCCATACAACACGCCCTGAATCACAATGGCAATCCAAACCGGGAGCACGCGTCTGAACTCATTCATCAGAATCCCTCTGAACAACGTCTCCTTGTAAATATTTCCGAGAATCAGGAAAACCAGAAATACATACCATTCCGCACGGTTCAGGTAATCAAACAATTCACGGAACTGGTACATGTCCGATGCAATGGCGGGAAGACGGGAGAATGCGACCGTAAACAGGCCGGCTCCAAGCCCGATCCATAAAGCGATCGCCACCGATTTGCCGCCCATCACGCGGAACTTAGCCGCCTTAAACAGATTTTCTTTGAATATAAACCTCCAGGCCAGCAGCATGAGCGGCAAACCTACCATATCGTTCAAAATAATGACGGTTACCGTGTTCTGTTCAAACCACGTGCTTCTGGGGTACACAACATCGAAAAATAATGTCGTTACGGTAAAAAACCATGCAAAATACAGGCCGATAACAACAGCCACGCGAGCCAGCATCATTCCCCACGCCTTCATGCGGTCAGCCCCCCTTTTGTGCTGCTGATGGCGTGTCAGCCGTCAGCGCTTGACCGGCGCGTGTGCCGATGCCGCCGCTGCCAGAGGTCCGCCAGACATAGACGGTACCTCCAATCAACGCAGCCAGACAGAGCGCTGTAATGATATACAGCGAAACATCGCCCAGCTTGTCAAACCATTCGTAGAACCCAATATATTTAAATAGGAAGATTGTCCCCATGGCCGTATTCTGTACCAGAATAGGCGCCCACAGCGACCCGGTGCGCAAATACAGCGACCCGTAAATCAGGCCCGAACCGATGCTGATGACCGAGAGCGCCGCGCTTGGCTGGAAGTAGGCGTAAGCCGCAGCTTGCAGCACCAAGGCCACATATACCGGCATAATCCTGCGAAGCTCGCTGAAAATGAGGCCCCTGAACAATATTTCTTCAAATGCCGGGCCAATCAAACCGGCGCCGAGAATGACGTACCAGATCGAATCCCCCCTGATCGTATCCTCGACCAGCGTGGGTATGGACGGAAATTGCCGCGCAATATCGTCGATGACGATAAGGCCGATACTGAACAAGCTTCCGGCAAGACCCAGGCCAATCATCAGTAAGACGCTCGAGGCGCTCAGCCGTTTGAAGCCCGACGCATGGAACAGATTTTTCTCCGCATGGGGCCAGATCCATCCTTTAATACGAAAGATAAGCATGTACACAAGCGTAATCAGCGTGAACAGAACAGCCATAAACATGGCCGGGTTGCGATCCAGAAACTTGGCGAAGGACAGCGTCGCTTCGTAATTGTAAGTAGAGCGAAGCAGATAGAGCAGCGCATAAAAGACTCCGAGATAAAGCGCGATATTCCCTATCATAGTCAACACTTTTTTCACAGGAAAGCTCCTTTCTTCCTTATCGCAAGAAAACCTACCTCTGAATCGCGGTCGCTCAGCCTTGAATTTGCCTCGATTGGTTTTCTTATCAAAGGGGGACTTTTTAAACAGCCTCTATTAGATGTATGCTCAGGGTCTGGCACAACCCGGCTTGGCCGTGCTACGCCCCCGAGTCGGCGCTGCCTTGTACGGCGCGATATTGCTCGACCACGCTCGACAGCAGCTCTAGATAAGCGGAAGCCCACTCCAGCACGGCCTCCTTGCCGAGGCGCCGGGCGTTGTAAATCCATACCCCGCCAAGCTCTGGCGCTTCCGACCCGCTTGGTGCGGCAGCGCCATTCATAGACAGCACAACATCGAATCGTTCCAATAGCGCCTCCTGCTCCTTGAAACCGTGCAGCACGGCTCCTGCAAATAACGGGAACAAGGCAAATCCTGCTTCGGCTTGCGGCTTCTTTCTGATTTGCCGTGCGGTATAACATTCTCCAGCGCTCTCCCGCTTGGCGGCATGCCGCAGCAGCGTATCGAAATCGCGCACCTCCGCAAAGTCGATTTCCTTTGGGGCAATCAGCCCGTTGTCCGTCATTGCCGGGAGCACAAGCCGATCCATGCCGGACTCGCCGCGCCAGAAGTACAGATATACGGCATACGCTGCGGCTTCAATCGTCACTGAGCGGGATGCCGCAAGTTCTGCAAGCCCTTCCGCAACCGCCCGATCCAGTTGAAACTGAACGCTGCCGATACGCTCTGCGGCATAGCCGCTACTAACGCAGTCGTCTGCCACCGGCAGACCGCTCCAGCTCCAGCTCGCGAGCTCGCGATTTTTCGACTCCAGATAAGCCGCAAGCGATGCGATCGTCGGATAGGTGAACAAATCCGTTACGCCGAGAGCACCGGGATACAACTCCTCCAGTCGTTGATGCGCCCGCACCAGCAGCAGCGATTCTCCCCCAACATCGAAGAAACGATGATGGATGCCGAAGTCGTCCCTTTGTAGGATTTCGCGCCATACGGCGGCAATCGCCAGTTCGATATCGCTTGCCGCTTCGACAAACGGAGTGCCGCTATCCGCCGCCAGCTCCGGCTCCGGCAGTGCCTTCCGGTCGATTTTGCCGTTTGGAGACAAGGGCATGGCCGGCAGTTCCACCACGGCCTGCGGAACCATATAATCCGGCAGGCGGAGCGCTGCAAAATCCCGTAGTTCCTGATGGTTCAAAGGTTCGGAACAAACGATGTACGCGCATAAATATTCGCTTCCGCTTGCGGCGTCCCGCTTCATGACCACCGCTTCCGAAACCGCCGGATGACCGAGCAGCACATGCTCGATTTCCCCGCATTCGATGCGCTGGCCCCTTATTTTTACCTGATGGTCGATTCGGCCCAAATATTCGACCGTTCCGTCAGGCAGCCATCTGGCAAGGTCTCCTGTCCGATACATCAGACTGCCCGCCGCAAACGGATTATTGACGAACTTTTCTTCCGTCAAATCGGGCCGACCGATGTAACCCCGCGCCAGGCCCGCGCCGGATATGCACAGTTCCCCGGCAATGCCGACAGGCTGAAGCTTCATCGCATCGCTCACGATATAAAGCGAGATGTTGTCGATCGGCTTCCCAATCGGGATCTGGATCGGAATATCGCCGTCAGAGCAATCGTAATAGGAAACGTCGACCGTCGCCTCGGTCGGGCCGTACAAGTTCACAAGCCTGGCATCGAACGGAACTCCGATCCGCTCGCGGAACCGCCGCACCTGATCCGCAGTCAACGCTTCGCCGCTGGCGAATACATGCCTCAGGCTCTCCAGCCGAGCCTCGCCGCGCAGCAAGCCGGGATGCTCCAGGAACAGGTGCAGCATGGACGGCACAAAATGCATCGTCGTTACGCCATGCCGCGCGATCGTATCCATCATCAGCGCGGGGTCCTTTTCGCCGCCCGGAGGCAGCAGAACCAGCTTGGCTCCGGCAAAGCTCCACCAGAACAGCTCCCAGACCGATACGTCGAAGGTAATCGGCGTTTTCTGCATAATGACTCCGCTGGCGTCCAGTCCATATTGCTTCTGCATCCAGCCGATCCGGTTGACGACGGAATGATGCTCGATCATGACGCCTTTCGGCTGTCCGGTCGATCCCGAAGTATACAGCACATAAGCAAGCGAACGTGAATCATGCAGCTTCTCCACAGGGAAGTCGTCCCTCTCCTGCGTCAGCGCCTCATGAACGTCCATAAATGGCAGGGTCGTCTCCAGCCCTTCCGAGGCATTGCCCTTCGTCAAGACAAGCTTGGCTCCGGAATTGTCCAGCATGTAGCCGATTCGCTCTGGCGGCAAGCCCGGCGCAATAGGCACATAAGCTCCGCCCGCCTTCAGCACGCCAAAGATAGCAATCATCATCTCCAGGCTGCGATCCATCACGACGGCCACGCGCTCCTCGCGCTGGACGCCTTGCTTTCTGAGCGCCTGCGCCAGCCGGTTCGACCTCCGGTTCAATTCCGCATACGTCAATGCTCCGTCCTCCGCCGCAACCGCAACGGACTGCGGCGTTTCCGCCGCTTGTCTTTCGAGGTAAACCTCTACCGTATCACCGCTTGCATACGGCACGGCCGTGCGATTGAATTCTTCGCTCTGCTTCTCCGCCGCAGCAGCGCCCTGCAGCCCAATCTCTCCGAGCGGCCGCTCCGGCTCGGCCAGTGCAAGGCCGACAATACGGAAATACCATTCCGCCATTCTGCGTATGCTGTCTTCTTTAAACAGCGCCGTCGCATATTCGATCGTTAAGGCCGCGCCTTTTGCACCCTGATTCGCAATCTCAAACGTCATGTCCAGCTTCGATACGCGATTGTCCGGCACTTGCGCCTCGAATTGCAAGGCGTCCGCCGCCTGTTTGGCCTCCATATGCTGCATGACAAACATCGTGTCGAACAGCGGATTGCGGCTCAGCTCGCGCGGCACATCCAGCATCGTCACCATATGCTCAAACGGGAGCAAGCCGTTGTCCAGCGCTGCAAGCACAGTTTCTTTGAGCTGCTCGGCGAACGCTCTGAACGGCAGTTCGCCGGATGGCCTGCTGCGAATCGGCAGCGTATTGACAAACATGCCGACCAGAGACTCGGTTGCGGGATGGAAGCGTCCGGCGATCGGCGTGCCGACAATAAGATCGTCTTGCCCCGTCATCAGATGCAATAACGTATGGTAGGCGGCGAGCCAGATATGGAATGGCGTAACGCCCCATTGCTCCGCCGCCGCCGAGGTTCCCTCGGCAAGCTCCGCCGGAATCGGCAGCGCAAGCTTGGCGCCTTCGAAGCTTTGTTCGGGCGGACGCGGATAATCGGTCGGCAGTTGCAGCACAGGAAGCGTACCCGCTAGCCGTAACGCCCAATATTGCTCTTGCTGCTCTCTCGCCTCCGAAGCCATCCACTCCTGCTGCCAAACGGCGGCATCCTTATAGTGAATAGGCAGCGGCTGCAAAGAGCCGCCGCGATACAGCTGCTCGAAATCGCGCGCCATAACATTCATGGACACGCCGTCGGCGACGATGTGGTGAATGTCCAGCAGCAGCGTATGCCGACTTTCGCCGTCCGTCGCGAGAAACGCCCGAATTAACGGAGCCTTTCGCAAATCGAACGGGCGGACGACCGCGCGCGCAAATGTATTCAAGTCCTCCGCATCCATCAAAGCATGCACGGCGAGTTCAAACGAAACCCGCTCATGGACACGCTGCACCGGCTTGCCGTCTGCCCAGTCAAAGCTGGTGCGCAGCGGCTCATGGCGGTCAATCAGCCCTTGAATCGCCTCGCGAAGCCTGTCCTGATCAAGCTTGCCCGTCAGGTTCAGAGCGAGCGGAAGATTGTAGGCCGTGCTGCCCGGATAAAGCTGCTGCAGCACAAACAGCCTGTTCTGCGCGAGAGACAACGGGTAGAACGGCCGGCTTTCCGCCCGGGCAATAACCGCGGCCCTCTTTGGGGCCGCATTGTCGATGCCGGCCGCCATTTCCCTCAGCAGGGGAGCGTCGAACACATCCTTCATCGCAAACGCCGTTCCATAACGCTGCTCGATCAAGCCCGCAAGCTGCGCGGCGCGCAAGGAATGGCCGCCCAATTGAAAGAAATGGGCTTCTCTCCCGATCGCTGCCGGGTCGTCCGGCTCTCTTGGGGCCAGACCGAGCACCTCCCGCCAAAGCTCGGCCAGCCGCTGCTCCGTCGGCGTAGCCGGCGCCTCGCCGCAAGCCGCCGGTTCAGCGAACCGGGGCTGCGGCAGGCGGCTGCGGTCGGCTTTGCCGCTCGGACTTAGCGGTAAAGCATCCATAGCAACAAAATACGTAGGAATCATATACTCCGGCAGCAGTTCCTTAAGTGTGGCCTTAAGGCTCGCTTCCCCCGGCATCTCCCCATCCGTTGTCACGAGATATGCGCAAAGCGTCGGCTCTCCCGCATGGTCCGTCACAGTCATTACGACGGCATCGCGGACTTCCGCCTGCAAGAGCAGAGCATACTCGATCTCGCCGCATTCAATGCGGAGACCGCGCAGCTTGACCTGATGGTCAAAGCGTCCCAAGTATTCAATATTGCCGTCCGGCAGCCACCTTGCGCGATCACCGGTACGGTACAGCTTCTCTCCTGCGGCAAACGGATTCGGAACAAAGCTTTGCTCCGTCAAATCCCGCCTATTCCGATATCCGCGCGCAAGACCGGCACCTGCGATGCAGAGCTCTCCAGACACGCCGATCGGCTGCAGTCTCATCTGCTCGTCCACAATGTAGAGCCGGGTGTTATGGATTGGCTTGCCAATCGGAATCGTACCCGCCCCTGCGTCCGGGCAATCGTAATAGCTGACATCGACCGTCGCTTCCGTCGGGCCGTACAGATTAATGAGCCGGCACCCTCCGCCGCCGCGCTCCATCAGGCTGTAAAAACCTGCGACATGCGCGGGCTTGAGCGCTTCGCCACTCGCAAATACGTATCGCAGGGAACAAAGCCCGCTGCTTCTCTCGCTGTCCGCTGCATAGGACAAAAAGACGCCCAGCATGGATGGCACAAAATGCATAACCGTAACCGCCTGCTCTTCAATCGTGCGCAGCATAACTGGCGGCTCCTTCTCCCCGCCGGGCTCCAGCAAATAAAGCGAAGCGCCAGCAAAGCTCCACCAGAACAGTTCCCATACGGAAACGTCGAACGTCATCGGCGTTTTTTGCAAAATAATGTCGCGCTCATTCAGAGGATAAGCCGTCTGCATCCAGTTCAGACGGTTGATCGCCGCGCGGTGCTCCACCATAACGCCTTTGGGTTTGCCCGTGGAGCCTGACGTATAAATGACATACGCCAAATGCTCAGGGCCCGCTTGAGGCGACAGGTCCGTTTCTTCTTCGCCCTTAACCAGCTCTGATGCTGCGGCAGCCGCAAGCGCGTCCAGATCGAGCGTTTCTCCCTGGAAGGCCGGGAACGTATGAATCCACTTGGCTTCCGCGAGAAGCAGCCTGGCCCCGCTATCCTCCAGAATACCGCGGATTCGCTCGGGCGGATGCTCCGGGTCGATCGGCAAATAGGCCCCTCCCGCCTTGAGCACCGCCAAAATCGCAATCATCGTGGACAACGAGCGCTGAGCGGCAATCGGCACAATTGTTTCGACCGCAACCCCCTTGCCTCTTAACACAGCAGCCATACGTTCGGCTCGGTTATTCAGCTCCCCATACGTCAGCGAGCCTTCGGCCGACCGCACCGCCGGGAGGTTCGGCCACCGCTGGGCGGACTCGGCGAACCATCCGTGAATCGTCTTCTCCGCCGGGTACGGATGTCCCGTATCATTCCATGCCGCAAAAGCGGCTTCTTCAGCAGGCGTCGTCATTGCAACGTCGCCACAGTTCAGGTCGGGGCTGGCGGCCGTTTGCTCCAAAATGTAAAGCAGCCGATCCGCTAACCGCTCCATCGTGTCTTTATGGAACAATCCCGTATTATACTCCAGCTCCGCCCGCAGACCGCCTTCGCCATCGCTGTACAGATCGAGCTTGAAGTCCAGCTTGGATGTTCCGTGGCTGACGGGCAAAGGCTCCATGCTCCAGCCGTCGCCGCGGGCCGCCAGCTTCTCGTCTTCAAACTGGTTGTGAACGATCAGCATCGTATCGAACAGCGGGTTGCGCGACGGGTCATGCGAATGCCGGGCCGCTTCCATCATGTGCTCGAAGCTGACATCGCCATGCTCGTACGCGGCAAGCAAACGCCCATGAGTCTCGCCGACAAACGCCAGGATCGGCAGCTCGTCCGCCACCCGCATCCGAATCGGCAGAAACTGGTTGAACATGCCGATCATCCGGGCCGTGTCCGGATGCGTCCGACCTGCCGCCAAAGCACCGATTGCAAATTCCGACTGATGCGTCGTTCCCTTGAGCAACAGCGCGTAAGCCGCAAAAAGCAGGCTGTTCATGCTCGCTCCAGCGCTTGCGGCCGTCTCTTTCAGCCGTACGGCGAGCGCCGCCGGAATGTGGAAGGTGTACGTATCGCCCGCAAATGTCTGACGGTCGCCGCGCGGCCGATCCAGCGGCATATCGAGCGGCGCCGGCGGCTCTGCAAGCTGCTCTGTCCAAAACGCTCGGCTTGCCCTGGCCCGCTCTGAGCCGGACTGTCGCTCCTGCCAAACGGCATAATCCTTGTAATGCAGAGTTGGCAACGCAAGCTCCATTCCGTCGATCAAAGCGGTTAACTCCTCCAGCAGCAGCTTGACGGATATGCCGTCTGCCGCGATGTGGTGGATGTTGAGCAGCAGATAGGCCTCCGCTGCTTCCGATTCGGGCCGGCAATAACATGCCGCGAGCAGCGGCGCTGCCGCAAGCTCGAGCGGTCGGAAAAACTCGCTCATGCATTCCGGAAGCGTACTCTCCACGAGCTCCGCCGTTTGCAGAACAAAGGCAGCCGAATCGTGCACGATCTGGGCCGGAACACCGTCGATCCAATGATAGGAGGTTCGCAGCGGCTCATGCCGTCCGATCAATTTCCGAAGCGCCGTCCCGATTTTGGTCTCACCCACCGTACCCGACAGTTTAAGCGCAAGCGGAATATGGTAGGTTAGTCCGATATCAGCCATGCTTTCCGCCAAAAACATGCGCCGCTGGGGCAGGCTGAGCGGATAGGATGCGGCTTTTGGCGCGTCCGCAACAGGTTCATACGCTTCCTTGGAAGCCTTGTCGATCCAGGCCGCTTGCTCTCTGACCGTCGGCAGCTTAAAAATTTCCTGGAGCGGCATTCGCACCTGGCAATGCTTGTGGATGGCCGAGGTCAATGCGGCCGCTTTCAGGGAATGGCCGCCATGCTCAAAGAAGTGGTCAAGCGCGCCAACCTGTCCCGCATGAAGCACTTCTTGCCACAATCCTGCGACAATGATCTCCGTATCAGTGGCGGGCGCTTCATAGCGAACCCCGCGCGCCGCTGCGAGTTCCGGCGCAGGCAAGCTTTTTTTGTCCACCTTGCCGCTCCCGTTCAACGGCAGCTTCTCCAACTGCACAAACGCGGCGGGAATCATAAATGCCGGCAGCTTGCCTGTCAGTTGACTCCGAACGCTTGCCTGCCCTTCGGTTTGCTCCGCAACGATATAAGCGCATAAATACGGCGCGCCGTCATTCTCGATCAGCACCACAAACGCTTCCTTGACGCCCGCGCAATCCAGCAGCCTGCTTTCGATTTCTCCCAATTCAATCCGGTACCCCCGCAGCTTGACCTGACTGTCGATCCGGTCCAGGAACTCCAAATTTCCGTCAGGCAAGCGGCGCACCAGGTCGCCGGTTGCGTATACGGTTTCGCCTTCCCGGAACGGATGCGGCCGGAACTTCGAAGCGGTCTGCTCCGGCAAATTCACATAGCCGGATGCGACACCGTCGCCTGCAATCCACAGCTCGCCCGGCACCCAGTCCGGCTGCAAGCGGCCCTGCTCATTCAGCACCAGCGTTTCTGAACGCGCGATCGGCACGCCGATCGGCACGATAGCCGTTCCTTGTCCGTCCCATGTCTCCGTGACCCTGTAGCAGGTAGCGAACACCGTCGTTTCCGTAGGGCCGTAGACATGCAGCAGCACGCCCGATCCAAGCGCGCGAAGCGCTTTGCGGATATGCGGCACGGAAGCCCGCTCTCCGCCAAACAAAATATGGCGCAGGCCGCGCAGTGACTCTAGCCCATGGTCGACCAGCGTATTGAACAGCGCCGTCGTCACAAAGAATACGGTAATGCCTCTGCCCTCAATCAGCTCGGTCAGCCGCATAACGTCGGCAACCTCTTCCTCGCCGACCAGCGTCAGCTTCGCGCCGTTCAACAGCGCTCCGTACAAATCGAACGTTGAACCGTCAAAGGCGTAGTTGGAAAGCTGCAACAGCGCATCGTTTTCCGTAATGCTTACATAATCGGCATGAACGGCAATCCGGGACACATTGCGATGCGCGGTCATAATCCCTTTCGGCCTGCCCGTCGAGCCGGACGTGTACATGATATAAGCGGGATCGTCCGCCGAGCCGTCGATGTCCAGATCATGGCCGGGCTCACTGGCCCATCTCGTATCGAGTCCATCCATGTCGACGACATCGATACTGTCTCCAGCAAGCCGGGCGCCCATCTCCATCGTCGCAGCCGCAGCCACGATCACCCGCGCTTCCGTATCCTGCAGCATAAACAAAATCCGCTCTTCGGGATATTGCGGGTCAATCGGCACATAGACGGCTCCCGCTTTCAGCACAGCCAATATCGCCGCAATCATATCGGGCGAGCGCAAAAGCAGCAGCGCCACCTTCGCCCCCGGCGCGATACCGCGTCGCACAAGCGCTCGCGCGAATCTGTTGGCACGCTCATTCAGCTCGCTGTAGGTATACGCCAGCTCGCCCATTTCAACGGCAATCTGCTGCGGTGTCTCCACCGCTTGCCGTTCAAACAGCCTGTGCAGCGATAGCTCCTGCGGCTGCGCGGCGAATGAACGGCCAAGCCGGAGCAGCCGTTCGCGCTCCTCTGCATCGACGGGATCAAGCTCACCTAGCGCCGCATGCGGGTGCGCGGCGACTGCCCGGGCCAGCGCTACATAATGCCTAGCCAATTGTGCGGCGGCCCGCTCATCGTACAAATCCAGCGCATACTCCAGCGTAAATGCGATACTAATGCCGTTATCCGCGCACTCCCAAGTCAATTCGAACTTGGCCGAACCGCTGTCCATCGCTTGGGGCGTATAAACGACGTCCTTGCTCCGCCATTCGGGCAGCTCCATATTTTGCAGCGTAAATACTGAATCGAACAGTGGATTCCGCCCGTATTCCCGTTTCACATTCGCCAGCTCGGCTATTTCTTCATAAGGCACATCCCCGCTGCCGATAGCCGCCAGCGTCTCCCTATTGACCTGCTTCACCCATTGATCAAAGCGCAAACCGCTTTGTCCGCGAAGGCGGATCGGAACCATGTTGACAAACATCCCGACTACGCTTTGCAGCTCCGGCCGCATTCGTCTCGCGGCTGCCGTGCCGACCACGATGTCGGATTCGCCCGTATATTTCGCAAGCAGCGCATAATAAATCGAAAGCAGGACGGCGTATAACGTTACACCTTCGCGTCTAGCCAACGCGCGCAGCGATCCGGCAAGCTCCGGCTCCAGCTCGAAGCGCTCCATTGCCCCGCGATAGCTTGGCGTTTGCGGCCTTGGATAGGGAGACGGAAGCGCCGGAGACGGTACGCCATCCCGAAAGATTTCGCGCCAATAAAGCTTCTGGCGCTCCAGCCAGCCGCCAGTTCGGCTCGCTTCCTCCCACAGCGCCATATCTCCACCGTGAATAGACAACGGCTCTGGCGCATTCCCATCGTAGAACCTCATCAGATCGGACATCAAAATGCCCATCGACGTTCCGTCCGTAATGATATGATGCATATCCAGCAGCAGCACGCTTGACTCGTGCTCCAGGCGCACAAGCTCCATGCGCATCAGCGGAGCTTGCTCCAGATGAAACGGCTGCAGGAAGCTGCGTTTCCGCAGCGCTAGCTCGGACGCCGACCAGCCGCTTCCGTCAATGACGGCAAGCGGCGGCTCGCCCCCCTGCTCGATGCGCTGCATCACAATGCCTTCTTCCATATAAAAGGACGTCCGCAGCGAAGGATGCCGCTCTATCAGCGCCCGCCACGCCGCGCGGAATCGTTCGATATCGAGCGGGCCCTTTACCTGAACTGCAAACGGCAAATGGTAGCCCATCAGCCCCGGATTCAGCTGTTCCAAAATGAACAGCCGCTTTTGCGCCGAGGTCGCCGGATAAATCGTCCGCTCCTCCGCTTTGGCCACCGGCGGCGCAATGTCGGTGGCAGATCCTTCGCCCTCCTGCGCCTTTTGCTCCAGCAAAGCGGCCAGCGAACTCACCGTATCATGCAAAAACAGCTCAGTAAGCGTAAGCTCGACGCCAAACGCCTCTTGCAGCCTGGCGGCGGCATAAGCCGCCTTGAGCGAATTGCCTCCTTGCTCGAGAAAGCCGTCCTTTCGGCCTATGTATTCCTTTTTCAACACCTCGCGCCAGATGGACATGATCCGCTCTTCCGTCTCCGTGGCCGGCTCGAAGCCGACATCACCGCGCAAGGCATCGGCGCCTTCCGCATTACGCTGCTCCAACGCGGCCGCCGCTTCCAGCTCCGTCAGCTCGGCAAGCACTTCGGCAAACTCGCCTTCGCGCAGCGCTTCCGCCAGTACGTAGCGCCTGATTTTGCCGGAGGTCGTCTTCGGAATTCGCCGAACGGGGACAACAAAAGCAACGTCCAGACCGGCCGATCCGTTCAGCAGCTTTTTCACCTCGGCCATCAGCGGTACAAATCCGCCGGTCTTGCCGCGATGCTGAATAAAAACTGCGATCGCATCCCGTTTGGTCGTCGCATCCTGAACGGCGGCAATCGCCGTTTTCCCGATTTCGGCCCCTTTCAGGCCGCTGATCAACGTCTCCAGGTCATGCGGAAACACATTTTGCCCGTTGACGAAAATGACGTCCTTCATGCGGCCGGTCACATATAAACGCCCTTCCAGCAAGAAACCCAAATCTCCCGTATTCAGCCAGCCGTCCGGGGAAATCGTTTGCTTGTTTACATCGGGCCGCTTATAGTAGCCGCTTGTAACGTTGCGGCCTCTAATTTGAATCAAGCCTACGCTGCCTGCTGCCGAAGCATTTCCCGCTTCGTCGCAAATGCGCACCTCGCACTCTTGTACGGGGAAACCCAGCTCGACGATCTCGATCGCGGCCTGATCCCCGTGCGCGGCCCTTCGTACAGGCTCTCCAACAGCGAGTGATTGGCGCTCAAGCTTAACGGTATTCAGGTGATCTTCCGTCGCCGGGAACGTCACGGCCAGACTCGCTTCCGCAAGCCCGTAGACCGGAAAAATGCAATTCTCCTTCAGTCCGTACGGCTTCATCGCCTCCAGAAAATCACGGCAATGGACGGCCGATATCGGTTCAGCCCCGTTAAAAATCAGCCTGACGCAAGACAAATCCCATGCCGCCGCTCCTTCCGGCTTCCAATGCTGCAGAAAGTGCACATAACCGAAATTCGGCGAAGAGAGGCATGTCACTCGATGCTTATGTGTAAGTTCCAGCCATTTCATCGGATGAAGCACAAATGTCGAGGTCGGCAAGTGCAGCTGATTCATGCCGCAAAACAGCGGCGAAAGATGAAAGCCGATGAGCCCCATATCATGCGTCAGCGGCAGCCAGCTTAGCGAAGAATCCCGCTCCGTCGACTGCGCCCCATGGATAATGGCTCGCATGTTCGACAGAAGATTGCCGTGCGTCAGCACGACCCCCTTCGGGTCTCCGGTAGAGCCCGATGTAAACTGGAGGAATGCGGTGTCCGTCTCGGCTGCGTCATACGGCTCCGCCTCAGGCCGGCCTGCATCCGCAGCCGCCGCAAGCACCTCCGCAATCGGCACGCTGCCAGACTCGAGCTGGGCCAGCGCCTCCGCTTCTTCGTGCTTCAAAGCGTAGCCTTGAATTCCCGGCCAAAGCTCTTCATCGCAGAGCAATCTAAGCGCTTCCAACTGCTTGCATACCTGGATCAGCTTTTTGCGTCCTTCATCCGTACGTGCCGCCGTCACAGGTACGGGGACAATGCCGCCGAGCATACAAGCCCAGAACAGAAGGATAAATCGTTCGTTATCTTCCGTCTGCAAGACGGCAAAGTCTCCTGGCCCTAGGCCCTGCTCGCGCAGCAGATGGAGCGCCCTTCCGGCCAATGTAAGTAATTGGCCGTACGACAAGTAGCGCTCCTGACCGCTTTCGCAAAATAAAATTCCCGCATCGTTTTCCTTGCGCTCCAGCAATACGCCGGACAAATTACGGATGATTCTCATAGGCGGCAGCCCCCCGATCTGTGTTTTATCACACCGTTGTGGAATGCAGTTCTTGATAATCCTCCGTTACGATGCGATTATGCTCGTCCATAATGACGACATGCGGACGATACGTGCGGGCTGCCGATTCCTCCATCATCGCGTAAGAAATAATAATGACGCGGTCGCCCGGCTGCACTAGTCTGGCAGCGGCGCCGTTCAAGCAAACCATACCCGAGCCTTTTGGGCCGGTTATGACATACGTCTCTAGCCTGGCTCCGTTATTTATATTGACAACTTGCACCTTTTCGTTCTCCAGGATGTTCGATGCATCCAAAATATCCTGATCGATGGTTATGCTACCTACGTAATTTAAATTGGCCTCCGTCACGACAGCACGGTGAATTTTGGACTTATGCATCTCTCTAAACATGAATTCACTCTCCTTGTGGAGTAGTCTTTGGAAATATAAAACTTGGCTAAATTCTTATAACCCTCCTTATTTTTTAAAATTCTTGCTAAGGAACATCCAGAGACAAGTTAACCTACATTGTTTCTCTGACTTAACGAAAATAACAAGCTGGAGCAATCAAGCCGTTCAAAAAAGAAATTCTGCGGCAAATTCGTGCCAATGTGGCTGTGCGTACGGAATAAGCAAGTTCACGCTTATGTGTGGGATCAAGCTGAATGTGTAATTACATCCGATTGTGAGGGGGCATGTTGACTGGCAAGCTTATGCTTTTTGTGTGGGATCTTGCTGATTGGGCAAGCTCATCCTATTGGACGAGGTCACGCTAATTAGGCAGGTTTATGCTATTGTGCGGGTTCCAGTTGATTGAAAATTCTGACAGTAGAAACAAAAAAACGTGGCTTGTACATCGAAACAGCAGCTCATCATACAGACGTTCCAGTGCTGCGAAGGGGAAAATCATGTCGTGTAACCAGATATAGCTGTAAAGAATTAAAGTGTTGCAGAGCAATAAATACTTTTCTCAATATACAGGAAATTTCTTGCAACCTACCCTAATAGTAGTACTAAACCTTTTCTTGCGATAGGGTGATATTCTTGCAATTAAGGGGGAAATTCTTTTACTTTTTTGAGCAAACCTACCAGAAATTAAGAGCCTTATGCAAAAAAATATTTCCGCTTTTGCTTGAAAACAGCAGCTTAACAAACAAAAACAGATTAAAAATCGTAACTTTGCAACGAAGGGATTGGCGGCAATAGTGGAGCGCTTTTTTGCGGTCGTAACGGTTCAAATAGCTGAGGGTATAATATTTGCTTGCGATGCCGATGTCGATGTAATAGAGTTGTTTCGCTTTTTTGCTGACGGAATCGGACTGAGCGACTAAATCCCGGATGTGCTCACGGATCTTAATAGATTTGAAGCTAAGTCCCTCGATTTTATTGTATATTTCCTCGTTGAGATGAATCGTATCGGGATCAAGCTGCCAGCGGTCGCAGAAGAAGTAGAGGCTGTCGGGGGATTCCCGGTAGACGGAATGCGGTTTTGTTTGCAGTGCAATTCTGTATTTGTCGAAAAAGCGGATCAGATAGGTCGTATCTTCACCCAGATAAAAATCTTCATTGATCAATCCGACTTCGTCCAGCAGCTTCCGTCGGAATACCATCGTATTCATTTGAAAAAAATTGCGCGTATGAGACAGAAACGCCTCGAACAATCCTTTTTCAAATATGATCGTTTCTCCGTCATTCCATGTTTCGAACGTTGTTCGCATCGAATGCAGCAAAGACCGCTCAACCTTGTTGTCGAAGTTGTAGGAGGTAATATCCCCGTGCTGTTCCACCCACAGCGCAAAGCTGATATCCGCTTTTGTCAGCGCAAGCGTCGTCATGCTGTCGGTCAAATGGCAAGGATACCATTCGTCATCGGAATCAAGAAACGCCAAATATTCGCCTTGCGCCGCCAGCATCCCCGTGTTTCGCGCGCCGCCCGGTCCTTTTTCCCGTTCATTGCACACATAGCGGATTCGATCATCTTTGCGCGTCCACTCGCGGATTGCCTCTTTCGTATGATCCGTGCTTCGGTCATCAACGACGATCAGCTCCCAGTTGGCGTAAGTCTGTTGCAAAATGGACTCGATCGCACCGGAAATGATCTGCGCCCGATTATACGTTGGCATCACAATGCTTATCAACTGCTCCATTCGCTTCACTCCAATCGTTACAAAATATATGCCTTAAATCATCGTCAGTGTAAATGCGGAAGCGGGAAGCCGTCAAGTTTCTTGAGGTTTTTCCATTTGGTTCGTCCTTGCAAAACACGATGGATCCATGTAGGACAGCCTGCTGATTTTCAGCAGGCTATTTAATTCCAATTTTTTAGACGTACTGATACTGCGGTTAAACGCTGAAACACATATCCATAAAATCTACAGTGGGTAAGCTCTGCCTTGACCGTCCATTGCCCGTTCCTTCTTCCGCTTTGAGCGAATTGCAAAAACAAATGGTAGAGCCAGAACTACAATAAGCGTTGATAAAATGTTCAAATCGTTGATGCCCATCGTTGTGGACAGGTGAGCTAAGTTCGGCCCGACGTCCCCATCCGTCAGCCTAGCGGCGTGATCTGCAGTACGTGAAGATAGCAGCGTGCTGAAAAGAGCCACGCCGAACGAGACGAACACATTCCGCAACCAGTTCTGAATGGAGGAGGCGTGACCGATGTACTCGCGGGAAATCTCCTCCATCCCGGCTGTCGTCGCCGGCATTAGCACTAGAGCCAGACCTAAACTGCGGATCGTCATCCACAATAGCGTATAAGCAGATGAGCTGTCGATTTGAAGCCACGCTAGCGGCAGATTTCCTATGATCATCAACAGTACGCCAACAAGCAGCAGCGGCTTGGGACCAACCACTTTATACAGCCTGCCGACAACCAAAGACATAATTGCCATGGCTAGTGTAGACGGCAGCATAATGATCCCCGTATCAAGTGGCGAATGTCCCTGAACATTTTGCAGGAAGACGGGAACGAGGAACATGCCCGAAAAAAAGTTGATCATTACGATACACAGCAATATGACCGTCGACGTGAAGCGCCGGTTCAGAAACACTCTGAGCTGTAGTAGCGGCGACTCGATGGACATCTCGCGCCAAAGAAAGAGGGCCAGCGCCAATAGCCCGCCTCCCAGACAAAGCAGCGTACTGGCCGACCCCCATCCCCAACCGGAGCCTTGCGACAACGTGATCAGCAGCAGCGAGCTGGCAGCGATGACCGTCAAAAGCCCCCATAAATCGAATCCCTTCGGTACTCTCAGACGATAGTAAGGAATAAAGAAAAAAGCAACAACGATGGCAAGCAGCCCGAGCGGCACATTGGTCCAGAAGAGCCATTTCCAGGATCCGTTCTGGATAAGCCAACCTGCATAACTCGGTCCAATAGCTGGCGCTACGATCGAAGCGGCAATCCAGATGCTCATGGCAACAGACTGTTGGTGTCGCGGTATGATCTGGAATATCATGGTCATCGACGCGGGCACGATAATACCGCAGAATGCACCCTGAACAATGCGGAATGCAATCAGCATCGGCGCGTTCCAAGACAAGGCGCAGAGCACGGAGGCAATCGTCATGCCGAGCAAGGCGAAAATATACAATCGCTTGTAACTGAAGCGTTCACCGAAATAGCCAGCAGTAGGCGCGAACGTCCCAAGCGCCAACATAAAGCCTGTCAATGTCCATTGTACGACACTCAAGTCGGAAGCAAATTCTTTTTGCAAAACCGGTAAAGCTATATTAATCGTATTGCTGTTCAACAGCGAGAGAAAATTCCCCATGAAAATCGCTACAATTATTGGTATGAGCTTCACAGGTTTCTGAGTTTGTTGCTCTTTCGTGTTAGTCAAATTCGTTTTTTTCATAGCAGGTTTAACCGTCCATTCACTCATATTGTTTACTTGTTAACAAAATATCTATACGGACACATCAGCGGCAATTTCATTCCAAGCTTTGCCCAAAAGCACTGGAACACCATGGGTGATCGGCTAGTGGTTTGCCAAGATCGGCACTGCCGCACAGCACAGTTTATTTCATATTCTTGTCTGGCTCGGTAACCTGCTTGATCTTACTCTCTATATGCTTCTCGCTTCCAACGCTATTACCCTATACTGCCCTCCATCTCCAGCTTGATGAGTCTGTTCATCTCAACCGCATATTCCATGGGCAGTTCTTTCGTGAACGGCTCGATGAA
Organism: Paenibacillus lentus; assembly: GCF_042714055.1. Lineage (GTDB taxonomy): Bacteria > Bacillota > Bacilli > Paenibacillales > Paenibacillaceae > Fontibacillus > Fontibacillus lentus_A. The sequence continues at coordinate 324,092 of NZ_JBHGVC010000001.1, read as the reverse complement.
ACCCATTACGATCATCTGGGTCGCTTCATCTTCGGACAGGCCGCGGCTCATCAAGTAGAAGAGCTGATCCTCGGATACCTTGGAGACGGTCGCTTCGTGCTCGAGCGTGACATTGTCGTTCATGATCTCGTTATAGGGGATCGTATCCGACGTGGACTCATTATCTAGAATGAGCGTGTCGCATTTGATGTTCGACTTGGCTCCGGAAGCTTTGCCTCCGAAGGAAGCCAGACCGCGATACGTGACTTTGCCGCCGTGTTTGCTGATCGATTTCGATATGATGGTCGAAGTCGTATCCGGAGCCAGGTGAATCATTTTGGCTCCAGCATCTTGATGCTGCCCTTTGCCGGCGACGGCAATCGAGAGCACCGACCCCTTGGCTCCCCGGCCTTTTAACAATACGGAAGGGTATTTCATCGTTAGTTTGGAGCCAATATTGCCGTCCACCCATTCCATCGTTGCGTTTTCTTCGGCTACAGCCCGCTTTGTCACCATGTTGTAAATATTGGGAGCCCAGTTTTGAATGGTTGTATATCGCGCACGGGAATTTCTCTTACAGATGATTTCCACCACGGCGCTATGCAGCGAGTTCGTGCTGTATATCGGTGCCGTGCAGCCTTCTACATAATGCACAAAGCTGTCTTCTTCCGTAATAATGAGTGTCCTCTCGAATTGCCCCATGTTCTCCGAATTGATGCGGAAGTAAGCTTGCAAAGGCACCTCGCATTTTATTCCCTTCGGAACATAGACAAAGCTTCCTCCTGACCATACCGCGCTGTTAAGTGCGGCAAATTTGTTATCGCTCGGCGGAACAATGGTGCCAAAATATTTGCGCAGCAGATCCGGATGCTCACGCAGCGCCGTATCCGTGTCTGTGAATATGACACCTTGTTCCTCCAGCTCTTTCTGGATACTGTGATAGACGACTTCGGATTCGTACTGGGCCGACACACCGGCAAGAAACTTCTGTTCCGCTTCAGGTATACCAAGCTTGTCAAAGGTTTGCTTAATCTCAATCGGCACTTCCTCCCAGGTTTTCCCCTGTTTCTCAGAAGGCTTGACATAATATTGGATATCATTGAAATCTAGTGCTCGCAGATCGCCGCCCCATGCAGGCATTGGCATACTTTGGAACAATTCCAGCGACTTTAGTCGAAAGTCGAGCATCCAGCCGGGTTCACCCTTCATCTCCGATATGGTGGCAACAATCTCACGAGTCAGTCCTTTGCCGGATTGAAACACCGCTTGATGCGCATCTTTGAAGCCATACTGATATTCTCCCAGCTCCACCATTTCCTTGGCCATGTTGTCATCCTCCTTATTCAGATATGCTTGCTTGATCTATTTCCTTGATTTGCCCCAGCTTTTGTTCCACGAGCGCTTTCATCTGCGTAGCTACACCTTCCAGCGGTACTTCAGCCACGACGGGAGCAAGGAAACCATACACGATTAGCCGCTCGGCCTCTACGCGGCTAATTCCTCTGGACATCATATAATAAAGCTGTTCTGGATTGACTTGTCCGACGCTGGCGGCGTGTCCGGCTTTCACATCGTCTTCATCAATCAACAGGATCGGATTGGCGTCGCCGCGCGCATCGGGATGAAGCATCAATATTTTTTCTGTCTGCTGTCCGTTCGCCCCGCTTGCCCCCTTCTCAATTTTGGTGATTCCATTCAATATTGCGGTTGACTGCTCTCTCATCACCGCTCTGACTACCATATCGCTTGGCGAATTCTTACCGATATGGACCGTCCGGGCTGTGATATTCATGGTCTGACGGCCGGAGCCCACCAAGATTGACTTTATATCCGAACCAGCCCCTTCGCCCTTGAGTATGGATGCCGTATCGCTCATCGACTTGCCCCCATTCATTTCGCCAATCAACCAGTTCACTCTTCCGTCTTGTTCAACGATTGCGCGCCGATAAGTCAGGTCGATCAAGTCTCTATCCAGTTGGTGCAATGACACGACATTGACTTTTGCACCTTCGCCTACGAATACTTCCATAACGGCTTGATTCACTGCAACAATCTTATCTAAGGACATTGTATTCTCCACCAGCGTTACGGAACTACGCTCCTCGGCTACCACTAAAACATGCGGCATAAAGAGTGTATCGGATTCGTCTACAAAAAATAGCGTCTGCAGCGGGGTCTCTACATGAACCCCCTCAGGGATGTAAATAAAAGCTCCACCGGTCCAGCGCGCGGCATGCTGCGCGGTAAGCAGATTCTCTTCCGTCTGCACGGCTTGCATGAAATGAGGTTTTACAAGTTCCGGATACAGTCGTGCTGCTGTTTCCAAATCCGTCAGAATAATTCCTTGCTTCTGCAGCTCTTCTGTCAGGTGCTTGATTAATGGGCCCGAATTCCGCTGTACCAGTACATTGTCCGAGTACACCCATTTTCGGATGGACTCCGGCAATTCATCGAGAGACATCACCAGCTCTGGCTTACGGCAAATGCCTTGCTGCCGTAAAGGCCAGCGCTGCAGATTCGTCTTTTCCAGCTTGGGCAGCTGCAGGGTACTGACGGCATTGAGGCCTCTCTTCCTCAACAAGTTTAGCCAATCTGGTTCCGCTTCATATTGAAGTTGTCCTGATACCCGGTTCTCTGCATTGTTCATTGTCATGTTACGGCTCTCCCCTTTCAGATACGCGGCGACTTGGTTTGCATTGGAATTTGAAACGACCCTTCTTCATCCGGCGCCGCAGCTTCCTCTGTAATACCCAGCTCTTCTTTGATCCACTCATATCCGTCTGCTTCTAACCGCTCCGCTAATTCCGGCCCCCCAGACTTTACGATGGTTCCTTGCATCATCACATGTACGAAGTCCGGCTTGATATAATTAAGCAGTCGCTGATAGTGCGTAATAATTAAAAATCCGCGGTCTGCACTGCGCAAAGCATTGACCCCTTCAGCAACGATGCGCAGCGCATCAATATCCAGACCGGAGTCGATTTCATCCAGAATGACCATAGACGGCTCGAGCATCATCATTTGCAAAATTTCATTTCGCTTTTTCTCCCCGCCGGAAAAGCCCTCGTTCAAGTATCGATGCATAAATTCCGGGTTCATTTCCAGCGTCTGCATGCTTGCTTCCATCATCCGCACAAATTTGATCAACGAGATTTCCTGGCCTTCCTCACGCCTTGCATTGATCGCACTACGCATGAAATCGGAATTCGTGACCCCCGTGATCTCACTTGGATATTGCATAGCCAGAAACAATCCCGCCCGTGCCCTTTCATCCACTTCCATCTCTAGCAGATCTTCTCCGTTCAGTGTAACCATCCCCTCCGTCACTTCGTACTTGGGGTGTCCCATCAAAGCCGAGGCCAATGTACTCTTTCCTGTTCCATTCGGTCCCATCACGACATGAATTTCTCCGCCATTTACCGCAAGACTCAGACCTTTCAAGATTTCTTTTCCTTCTACTGCCGCCTTCAATTGTTCAATCCGCAGGCTCACTGTCATTTCATCGCCACTCCTTTTCATATGCGTCGTTCAACCCGTATTCTTACAAAAACTACCGATCAGATACGTATCCATTTCATCGTATATTCACTTTTTTATCTTCAGTAAACATCCTCCAATCGTCATCATTTTGTTTACTAGTAAACATAATATGTGATAATGATTCTCATTGTCAACAATCATTTGAGAAACCACCATGAAAATTCCGGTCATGGAAAGGAAAAGTCCCGAGAATTCCTTGACAAGGTATCTGGTAATGCATAGGCTAAAATAGAGTGAGCTAAGGATTGGTTTCATCATAATGAATGCTTAATTAAAGGAGTGTCCATGAAAAAAGACAAGGAAATACTTCACGACCACGGACAAGATTTAAGCCATGCTTTAAAGCAAATGCCTGATGTGGAATATTTTCTGGACGGAGCCACTGTCTTTCAACAGCTATGCGACGGCTCACGTTTGCGAATCCTTTGGTTACTCTGTCATTGCGAGGAGTGCGGGAACAATATTTCAGCCGCTCTTGGCATGAGTGCCGCGTCTGTGTCTCATCACTTGAAGTTGCTGAAGCTTCACGGTCTCATCAAAAGCAGACGTGCGGGGAAAGAAGTTTATTATTCACTCGCCGACAATGAAAGGGCACGTCTGGTTCATCAAATGGTAGATGATTTTTTTCAAATGACTTGTCCGAAGAAAGGACTTGCAGATCACAACCTCAATCGATAAAAAGGAGGCGTGTTACTCACAGAATTTATCCGGTAACACCCCCCTCAACATTAAACCAGCGCTCTTTCCCCTTGTTCTTGGGCTGCTGTTTTTCGCGTATTGAGTTTTTTTACATTGAGTGCCCGAATTGCGTTGATAATTGCAATGACGGATACTCCAACATCAGCAAATACTGCTCCCCACATTGTTGTGACACCAAGCGCTCCCAGAACCAGTACAATTCCTTTGACACCCAGAGCAAAAATGATGTTTTGTTTGACGATACGGAGTGTTTTTTTGCTAATCTTCATCACTGTGGCGATTTTGGATGGCTCATCGGTCATGATCACAACATCCGCAGCTTCAATCGCCGCATCGGAACCCAAGCCACCCATGGCTATGCCGATATCGGCGCGAGCAAGAACGGGTGCGTCATTGATGCCGTCACCGACAAAAGCCAGTTTTCCGTGTGCGCTTCTCTCCTTCATTAATTCTTCCATTCGTTCAACTTTATCCGCTGGCAACAGCTCAGTATAGGCTTTGTCTAGTTTGAGCGTAGCGGCAACCTTTTTACCTACGGCATCGGCATCGCCGGTCAGCATGACGGTCTGCTTGATTCCTGCCGATCTCAAAGCTGCGATAGCGTGTGGTGCGTCCTCCTTAATTTCATCCTCAATGAGGATATATCCCATATACTCATTGTTTACAGCAAGATGAACTACGGTACCTACAAGTTTCTTTTCTTCGTAGGATATGCGTTCACGTTTCATGAGCTTGGCGTTGCCCGCCAACACGACCTTGCCATCGATCACAGATTTCACACCATGGCCGGCGATTTCTTCGATATCTTTGATGCGGGAGGAATCAATGGTTCTACCAAATGTCTTCTTGATACTCTGTGCGATAGGATGGTTGGAGTAATCCTCCGCATATGCTGCTAATTCCAACAACTCCTGACCGGTCATTTTGTCGGAATGCATCTCACTGACCGCGAAGCTGCCTTTTGTCAGCGTACCGGTTTTATCAAACACGACCATCTCTGTTCTGGCCAAAGCCTCAAGATAGTTGCTTCCCTTCACTAAAACGCCGGATTTGGATGCCCCGCCAATTCCGCCGAAAAAGCTGAGCGGTACCGAGATAACCAAAGCACAGGGACAGGAAATGACGAGGAAGGTCAGCGCTCGTTCAACCCACATACCGAATGACTGACCCGTGATAAGCGGTGGAAGTATGGCCAAAATGACCGCCGCGAAAACAACGATCGGGGTATAGTATCGGGCGAATTTTGTAATAAAGTTTTCACTCTTGCTCTTTTTATCGGAAGAATTCTCTACCAGCTCCAGTATTTTCGCTACCGTGGACTGGCTGTATTCTTTGTTCACTTGTATGGTCAGTTTACCGGTTTGGTTGATGCAGCCGCTAATCACATTTTCTCCGGCGTGTACTTCCCGCGGAACAGACTCTCCCGTAAGAGCTGATGTATCGATTGCGGAGAAACCGTCTGTAACAACTCCATCCAGAGGGATTCGCTCGCCAGGCTTCACCATAACGAATTCATTAAGTTGTACTTCTTCCGGGTCGACCTGTATCCATTCCCCATTTCTAAGCACATTGGCGTAGTCGGGACGAATATCCATCAGTTCGGATATGGATCTGCGGGATTTTGAAACAGCATAAGATTGAAACAGTTCGCCGACCTGATAAAACAACATAACGGCAATACCTTCCGAATACTCCCCAAGACAGAATGCTCCGATCGTGGCCACTGACATCAAAAAGTTCTCATCGAAGACCTGTCCTCTAGAAATGTTTCTTATCGCTTTCCAGATGATGTCTCCACCAACGATAAGATATGTCGCGAGATATAGCAGAAATTCAGCGATGCCCTCCAACTTTAGCAGTAGTGCCGCTATGAAACCAACAGATGCAATAAGGATACGAACCAACTGTTTTACTTCCTTTTTTGACATGTCTCTATCCTCCTCCCATTTGAAAAAGCAGCGGCTGTATCTTCACAACCACTGCAGATTCAAAAGAACTATTTTGAATGTGGCTAATTTTGTTTTACTCGTTTTGAACCAAATCGAGGAGCTTATATCTGTCTGCCTAAGCCTCAATGGATACATCCGGTTCAAGTTTTTTTATAACCTTCTTGGATTCCTCAAGGACGGCGTTAAATTTTTCATCTGGAGCCTCTAGAATCATCCTCTGCCCCATAAAGTTAACTTTAACCTCGGTCACATCAGCCAGCTTGCGAATCCCATTTTCGATCTTCGCTGCACAATTTGCACAGTCCAGATTTCTCAGTTTATAGGTTTTTTTCATAAAAACTACTCCCTTCAAATATCGAATATTTTTTAAACAATCAAACCATATATCAATCAAATGATCGTTTGATTGTCTAAAAGTATATCCACTCCATATTTTGATTTCAATGAAATTTGGAAGGTGAGACCGATTGGACTAAAAGTTCGACGGTTTGGAATAACTCACAAGTCTATGAATTTGTCTATTTGAATTCGTGTATATTAAGATGGTGAAATAGAAATAAAAATCGGGGGAGAAACAAACCTATGGAAGCATCTGCTTTTTCACATTTCAGTAAAGGCACGATTGTAGCACGAAACAATGACCATGTTGTTTATCGGTTGGATCCTGAGTATGGGCAAGCTACTGCCTCGGTTTATGCTGTAATGCCTGGTGTTGAAGTGATTAGCTTTAACTTTCAGACAAGCCGATTTATACCAACATTTCACTCCAAGCGCAACATTCTGGAACTAAATCACTGTCAAGAAGGACGAGCCGAGTGCAAAATGAAGGACGGGTGCCTGCAATATATAGGCGAAGGTGATTTGTTCATGAACACAATGAGCAACCACAGTCATTGCATTGAACTTCCATTGGGCTACTATAAAGGCATGAACATTACGATTGACTTGGAAAAGTTTACAGGACAATTATCGAAATATCTGCCCGATTTTCTAATTGATGTCCAGGGGATCGCTGATCGCTTTTTTTTAAACGATGAGTGCTATTTCATACAGGCAAAGGAAGATATTCAGCATATCTTCTGTGGCATGTATTCGGTTCCTATAGAGGCCAGAACCACTTATTACCGGCTCAAAGTACTAGAAGTTTTAATATATCTTTATTACTTTGATGTAGCCAGTGAGACACAAAAGACATTTTATGCCCGACAGCAAGTTGATATTATCAAACAGATTAAAAAGAAAATGATAGAAGATTTTGATCGAAGATTTACGATTGAGGAACTAGCACAGCAATACTGTATCAGTCCTACTGTGCTAAAGACTACCTTCAAAGGAGTATACGGCGTTTCCATCGCGGCATATATGAAAGAGTATCGGATCAGGCAGGCTGCTTCTATGTTACATAAGACTCAAAAAAGCATCGGGGATATTGCTCTCGCAGTGGGGTATAAAAGTCAAAGTAAATTCGGGGCTGCTTTTAAAGAGATTTATAAAACGAGTCCACTCGAATATCGAAGCAAAAATCAAATCAAATTGAATTAACTCCTTTTGAATTTTGGTATATGTACGGATCTGTTTGGATCATCATCAAATCAATTAGAAGCCTTGCGGCACTTGCTGAATCCGACAAATTGTGATATTTTAGTTTCCAAGTTAACAATATGGAGTGTGATTCCAGATCAATGGATTATCCTGACAGCATCAAGGCGTTAATTTATGAACAGTTGCTTCACTTCTCTCATTTGCATGAACAGCGAATGGAGCTGGAACTTAAAGAAATCAAAGAAATGGTGCAGCTTCATCAACTTAAAGGCGTACCTGGAAGTCTATCGACCATCCATGTTCTGGACTGCATCGGCCATCATGAACCGATTAACCATTCCGCGATTGTCGAAAAATTAAAATTGTCGAAGGCAAGCATTACCAAGATCAGCAAGAAGCTGCTTGCCCTTGACCTAATTCGTCGAACCCAGCTAAACGATAATCGCAAAGAAGTATATTTTCGTCTAACGCCCCCTGGGAAGCAGCTGTTCGAATTGCATCGGGATATGCACGAAGTTGAGGAGCAGCGCTTTATGCGATTTTTGGACGATTACTCCGAAAGCGAGCTGCAGACGATTTTTAAGTTTTTTCAAGGGATGGCCCGGTATATAAACGAGAGATAAGCAAATTTTTTTTAATATTTTTGTTTACTAGTAAACAAAAGTAAGGAGGAATCATATTGAATTTTCCCCAAACGATAAAAGAACGCAGAACCATCCGGAGATTCAACACAACACCGGTAGCGCCGGAACTGGTTGTATCCTTGATGAATAATGCGGCAAGCCTGTATGAAGCCGAAGGTACGCCGCGCTGGCGCTGCCTTTTCGCCGGCACGCCGGAGTCGCGTCATAGGTTGGTTGAGAGCATGATGGCCAAGATGAAGGAAAGCCGATTCGTTAAGCTCATGCCCACTAAAATGATTGATTTTTTCATAAAACGAGTAACGGATATTCCAGCTCACCTGATCTTTATCGCGGAATCCGCCTCCGATCGGCGGCATAGCGACGAAAATTACGCTGCCGTCTGCAGTGTGATGCAAAATTTTCAACTGCTTGGCTGGGAGCACGGGTTGGGCGCGTTGTGGGACACCGACCCCATGTTTCAAAGCGAGTCATTTCTTGCGGAAATCGGTTTGCAGGAGGGTGAAAGGTTTGCCGGGATTTTGCATATCGGGTATTTCGATAAAGCGCCGAGAGCCCGAAGAAGAACGCCGGCAGAACAGAAATGGACCGCAATCGGCGAAGGCGGAAAAGCGGATGGGCTTCAGTCAGAACGCGTCCGGATTTCGGCGCAAAGCATTCTGGAGGTACTAAATGATGCCGTCTGGGCCCCGAACGACGGACTAAGAGAACCGTGGCGCTTTATCTATGTGACGGGCAGCGAAGCGGCCGCCAAACTCTCGGATTCGTCTGGAAATGCATCGTCGGCTTTCCTCCTGATTGTGGCAAAGCAAGATGCTGATCCCCACAAGCAGGAGGAGGATTACGCGGCGGTATGCTGTTTGATCCAGAACGTTCAACTGTTGGTTAAATCCAGACCGTGGTACGTGCGCCGATCGATACCGAATTGGATTTATGACCGGGATCAGTGCAAGCCGTTCGGCATTCTGTCGGAGGAGCGGATCGTAGCGCTACTGGAGCTCGGAGAAAACGATCGATCGCCGCATTCGGAACCATCTCCTCCCCCACTCCTTAACATCACGCATCTATGACGATATTTATTTAACAGTGGTTGGGATGATGTGGACTTTTCTGGAGAGCAATCTCTATTTTCGCCACACAAAGGCCGTACGGTCATTTGTGTGGCTTTTTTGCGTTCAAAAAAGGAGGAAAATGACTTGATGAAATTATGGCACTATGCATTGATCGTTTTTTTAAGAGGTTCCTTTTCCACATTCGTTTTTTTGAGTGGCTCCCGAATTGCCGGTTGTCATTACCATGTCCTCTTTAGTGCTGGGAGAAGCCATAAGCTGGTCTCAGTGGATTGGTGTGATCATCATTCTGGGCGGGATTATTTACAGTAACTTTCGATTTGATGTTTGGAACAGAAAATCTTTAAATAAAGCTGACAACCATTATGTAAGATAAAAGTGCGTGACAAAAAGCCCGCTAAACCAAATGTGATATGCTCCCTAATCGAAGTACTTGATCCTTACTTCCAAATGAAGTATATTAATTTTATTTCGACATTACAGCAGGTCTAAAAAAGGAGGAGCTATGTCACCACGTACCAAAGAACAGAATGACGCGATCCGGGAGATGCGGATGAACCAAATTATGCAAGCGGCTGCAGAAGTGTATTTGGAGAAGGGCATTCAATTGGAAATACGCGATGTTGCCGCCAAGGCAGAGCTCGGCTACGGAACCGTGTATCATTACTACAAAAATAAGCACATGCTTTTGGAAGATTTACTGTGGGATGCCCTGAATCGAACGGAGTCGGCAGTATCCCTCCCCACTTCGACGGGCGACGGAAGCAGTTTGCTTAAAGCTGAGTCGTTCTCCAGGCTGCTCCTGCAGAAATGCATCCAGGATCCTTCCGTATTTATTTTGCTTAAAACGGTTGCGGATAATTTTCATCACTTCCCGGGAAACCGGTTCATCAAGCTGTTTGCCGATTTTCAGGAACGGATCTATTTGCCGTTTGTGGAAATGATTCGTGAAGGAATCGGTTCCAAATCGCCGGAGAAAACAGCTAATTTGATATTTGGCTCGCTTGTTGGCTACACAGCATTGAACATCCACCACAATATGCGGAACGAGATGGATGTGCAAGGGATCGTCGATATGATTTTTTCAGGAATACAGTCTAAGGAGAGATGAATGGGATGGTCATCCTGAAATCGAGAGCAGAAATTGAAGAAATGAGAAAAGCCGGTAGAATTGTCGCTGCATTTCATCAGGCAATCGCAGGTATGATCCGGCCGGGTGTCACGACGCTCGATATCGAGTCGTTCGCGGTGCAGTTCCTAAAGGAGAATGACGCCAAGGCTTATACGATCGGCTACAACGGCTATCCGTTTGCGACATGTGCGTCTGTCAACGACGTCATTGCGCATGGGTTTCCGAACCGGAAGCCGCTCAAGGAAGGCGACATCGTCACAATCGACATCGTCGCGGAGGCGGATGGCTGGATCGGCGATTCAGCTTGGTGTTATGCGGTCGGCGAGGTGTCGGAAGAAGCCCGTAATCTGATGCGGGTAACGAAAGAATGCTTAGATCTTGGTATCGAAAAAGCTCTCGTCGGAAACCGGATCGGCGATGTCATGCACGCGGTTCAAACCCATGCCGAGCGAAACGGATTCTCGGTGGTGCGGGATCTGCTCGGTCATGGCGTAGGAAGGGCGATGCACGAGGAACCTAATTATCCCCACGTCGGGAATCCGGGCAAGGGGTTCCGCTTGAAAGAAGGAATGGTTTTTACGATCGAGCCGATGCTAAATGCCGGAAAAGCGTTAATGACGATCGACGCCGACGGATGGACCGCCAGAACCGCTGACGGATCGCTTTCCGCACAGTACGAGCATACGATCGCCATTACTGCGGATGGCCCGATTATATTGACCGAACAATAAAATCCATCGCCACATTATATCAACCACACCATTCATAAAGTTCAAGTGTTGACCCACCTTCTATTCGTTAAATGTTCCAACGATGGTAGCACCGTGTTTCTTGAATTTTTATGTAATATGGGTACTTTCCCTGGACGAGAAAAAGGGACCCCATCCACATCGGACGGATCCCTGCTTCAATTTCTTACGGCTTGGCGGTTTCGTTAATCTTCTCGAAGTACGGGGCCAGCTTGGAGGCGAGCTGCTCAAACTGCTGCTGTTCTTCTTTGGTCAGCTTTTCCTCATGTTTGATTCCTTTTTCATCAGTCATCTTCAGCTTTAATTGAACGATCTGCTTGAACAGCTCCATAAACTCCTTTAATTCGTCATCCGTGAGCTTGTCTTTTGCTATTTGAAGCATTCCTTCAATCTCTTGATAACTTTCCTGTGATCCGCCGTGCTGTTCAATGGTTTTAACAGAACCGAATATATCATCGGCTAGATAGGAAGAAGCAAGTACGGCAGACGGTATCAGGATTGCAACTGCGGCAATACCTGCGAGCAGACGTTTTTTCATGCGAGATCTACCTCTCTTTTCGTTCACATAGTCTTGATAAGACTGTTGGACACGTCCATACAACTCGGGTGGGTAATGCATCGAATCTGCCACCTGACGAAGCTCTTCACGCAATTCCTTATCAATGGACATACGCATCTCCTCCCGTCATTTCGAATCGTTTCCGGAGTTCTTTCAGTGCCAGATGATGCCTGGATTTCACTGTGCCAAAGGGGGATCTGCAGAATGTCTGCGATTTCTTCCAGCGCATAGTCGTGAGAATAGCGCAGGATGACGACCACACGTAGTTTGTACGACAACTGGCGGACAAGGCTGAACAGCTCACGCTGCATTTCGGACTGCAGGACAGCTTTGTCCGTCCAGTCGAACTGTTCACAAGTCATCTGGCGGTTTCGTTCAAAGAGGCGAATTCGCCGCCAGGCCTTTCTTTTCCAATCCTGGACAAGACGGACAGTAATCCCGTGCAACCAAAACCGGAATGGCCGATTCGGGTCGTACTTGTGAAACGACCGCCACATGTGCATGTAAACTTCATTCACGATATCCTCAATGTCCTGTTTGTTGTAGACGAGAAAAGCAACCGTCCGATAGACGTCTTGGTGAGTCGCCTGATAGACAAGCTGAAAGGCCGACTCGTCGCCCAACGTCGCTTTATCGCCACGAAAGTAACTCTTTATCATTCATGGGGGCCCCTCCTGAACGTGTTACAACTATTAATTCGCTCGTATGGGGAAAAAGGTTCAGTAAGAGAATAAACTTTTTTGACAATACTCGCATTTTAGAAAAAATCAATGAAACATTCCTCGGCTTTGCTAAATGATTATATCAACTTCAGCTCTATACTTCCGAAAATCTTTAGGTGTTCTTTCCTGGTACTTTTTAAAAGACTGAATAAAGTGATTGACGTGATTGAAGCCTACCTTGTGGGCTATCTCGGTTATGGTATCGTCCGTTGATATTAATAATTCGCTGCTTTTCTTGATTCGATATTTAATCAGGTACTCGTATGGCGTCGTGTGAACCGTTTTTTTAAAACACCGGGTGCACTCCGAGACGCTCAGATGCGCGACATCAGCAATCTCTTGCAGCGTTACAGGACGTGAATAGTTTTGATGAATGAAGCTGAGCATTAATTGCAGTCTTTCCTGCTGCCGCTTCGTGTTTTTCGACGCTTCCTCGGGAGAGAGCGAAATATTAGAAATCAAGGCAAACCATAGCTGTACGGTTTTAATCGAAATTTCGTATTCCCATCCCCAGCTTTTTTTCATATTGAACTTCTTTCTCATTTCCCAAAGCATGTCCAATACCTCCTTCTCCCACTCCGCGTCTCCTTTGATGACGAGTGAAACTAAAGAAGAATTGGTATAAGGGAGCACATAATTTTTTTCCATGGCGCTGTCCGTGTGAAAGGCGAGCAACTTTTCGGGAAAATTGAAACTCACATATTGACCGTCATGCGTTAGCTGAGTCGTGACATGAAGTATTCCTTTGTTGATCAGAATCGCCTGGCCGGTTTCCAGCTCATGATTAATTCCGTTAACTTGAATAATCAGTTTCCCTTTCGTCACCAAAGTGATCTGCAGCTCTTCGTGCCAGTGCAGGTCGCTGAATCCTCTGCCTTCGGGAATACTTGTATGAAGCGTATGCGTGTACATGATATAAGGAAACGAAAGGTCGGGATATAGAATAGTCTCGTGAAGCTGCTTAGACATTATAAGAAACTCCTTTCTATGACGATATATCTATATAAAAGAAAGATATAATTGCACAAAAAAAGAAAAAACGATGATATTATTATATCAAATCTTTGGCTTATCACTAGCCTGTGCACAGACGTTCGGGTAAGCCCTCTTGGAGGGTTATAGTTTGGAAGAATACAAATCGTCGCTAACGCTTTATCCTTATGTACTGCTTTTTATCGCCATTCTATCGGTATCCGTCTCTTCTATCATGATCAAATCTTCGGATACGCCAACCGCGATTGCGGGTATGTACAGGCTTTATCTATCGGCAATCATTATGCTTCCTTTTGTCCCCTGGAAATCGCTCCGCTCCTCGAAACTGGACTCCAAGGATTGGAGTACCGTTTTTCTAGCAGGTCTGCTGCTGGGGCTGCATTTCTTGTTTTGGATGGAATCGCTGGTATTTACCTCAGTGGCGAGTTCCATGGTAATCCTGGCGTTACAGCCTTTGTTTGTCATGATCGGTTCGTATTTTATGTTTCGGGAACGAGCGAGTTTGCTTACCGTTATCTGCTTGATTGCCGCCCTGTTAGGCTCGGTAATTATCGCTTGGGGAGATATTGGAGTTTCAAGAGAGGCTTTGATCGGGGACGGTTTGTCTCTAATAGGAACCATATTGCTTTCGGCTTACATGTTGATCGGACAGAAAGTGAGCCCAAAAATCAATGCAAATCTATACAGTGTCGCCGTCTTCTTTATTGGCGGAAGTGTCCTGCTCGTTTACAACTTGTTGAATAACCTTTCTTTGACCAGGTACAACACTTCGGATTGGACGTATTTCCTTCTGCTTGCGATCGTTCCCACGATATTCGGACAATATGTTTTCAATCTGCTGCTCAAATCCATTGGTGCAACAACGGTTTCTGTAGGCATTATCGGCGAACCTGTTTTGGCCATCCTGTTGGCTTATCTGTTTTTGGGGGAAACCATCTCCATATTTCAATTTGTAGGCGGGTTGATTACACTTCTAGGCATGCTAATGTACTTTTGGCTGCAATCCTTACAGTATTCAATTGCCAAGCATCCTTCGGATTGACTGGTACAGGAGCTTAAGGAAAATAATGAATGAGGGTGAATGTTGAAATGGCAACTTTCGACGATTTTTTGAAATTGGATCTCCGTGTCGGCACAATTACCAAAGCCGAGTTTTTTGCAAAAGCCAAAGTCCCGGCCATTAAATTGGAGATCGATTTTGGATCGGAGATCGGAATTAAAACATCCAGCGCGCAAATCACCAAAAGGTACACCGCTGAAACCGTTATTGGGAAGCAGATCATAGGGGTAGTTAATTTTCCTCCACGCCGTATAGCGGGATTCAATTCGGAAGTTTTGGTTCTTGGCGGCTTGCCTGAACAGGGAGATGTCGTTCTGTTGAGGCCTGATTTTGAATTGCCTGACGGTACGCCGATCGGATAATAAAAAGCAAAACTCACCGCTCAGGGCTCACCTCTTTCGGTGGGTTTTACTTTAAGCATCGAACGGACATTTAGATGTCGAATTGCTTCTCTGAAACATAGGCTTGATAAATAACGACAACAACGTCCTATTGGATTTGAGGATAAAACATTAACAGTACTTGTGTTTCTACATGCTTTTACTGCTTCTTTCTGGAACGGATGAATAATATTACAGCGGACATAATCACTAGGATTACACTGGAGGTGTACTTTACTAATTATCATGCTGCAGGCTGTTACCATTGCATAGATGGGGCGGCCATGTCTGCGAGAACAAATGGACGCTGGATGGATGATTTTGGATGGTTTTTTTCATAAAAAAATGGTACATTATTTGGGGATTAATGCGAAAGTGTGTTCGTGTTATATATGTGTTATTGGGATAACGCGCAAGTTAGGATACACTTTCAGGCTCGTATTATTTATATTTTGGGAGGGCTTCGGATGGACAAGGATTCTGTTTATAGAACAAATATTATAGGTGCTGGCGAGGCTGGCAGCGCCATCTCGGTCGACATGGATAGGAATTCTATTCATAAAACAAACAGCATCTTTTGGGACACAAAAGGAAATGACATCTTAGGGGCAACTGCGCTTCCTTTCTATGGATCATATGTCTCAGAAGATAAATGCCAGCTTTTTGGCGATGTCTCAGGGAAAAAGATGCTGGAGATAGGCTGTGGAACCGGTCATTCCTTGCAATATCAGGGGGAACGCAAAGCATCTGAACTATGGGCTGTGGATATATCCGAAAAACAAATCGAAAAGGCAAAGCAACATTTGACGGCATCCGGCCTTTCAGCAAAATTTATCTGCTCTCCCATGGAAGAAGAATGTGGCATACCAATAGATTATTTTGATTTTGTTTATTCGATATATGCCATAGGCTGGACCACCGACCTTGAGGGTACTTTTTGCCGGATTGCTTCTTACCTTAAAAAAGACGGTGTATTTATTTTCAGTTGGTCTCACCCTATACACAAATGTGTTGCTGTAGAAGATAATATGCTTGCTTTTAAAAAATGTTATTTCGATGAATCTTGGTATTCGGTATCTCTTGATGAAGGTACGCTAACATTATCGGATCGTAAGCTATCAACCTATGTGAATGCGCTCTCCAAAGCGGGATTTGTAATTGAGCAAATGATTGAGGAATCAGATGATGAAATTATGCAATCGCGGGATGATAACAGCGATTTTGCAAAAAAAGCAAAGATGCTTCCTGTAACTTTCGTAATCAAGGCAAGAAAACTATAGTATCCGATAGCTTAATCATCACTAGCAAATTTTTAATACATCGCCAATTCAGTATTTCCCATAGTTCTATCTCATCTTTATAAGACAAGAACTTATATCATTAACCCTTTTCTCCTCTCCAATGATTCTTTAAAGAACCACTGATTCGAAAATTCAGTGGTTTTAGTAATTCATTTTGAAATACTTACTATTACATTTTTAGGCATTTATAGAATATTTCATTAAAAGAGTCCTGATCTTCAGCGTAGTTTTCTGTATATTTTTAGTGGGCAAAATGTGCAATCGCCTGATGGTGATATGTTGGAAGCGGATGACGAACGACGGGAACGCCTTCATGCGAGGCTCGTTGAAGAGCTTCAACGTAATATTGTCCCCGTCGTGAAAGATCGTTCTTTCCCGCGTGAAAAGCAGACAAAGGCCAACAAGTTCAGCATGACGAAGCGGCAAGGACTTTAGCTTAAGTTAACAACATTGACGTCCACCCTGTGGTTTCCGTTCTGGCGGCAAAAGGTTTTTGAGGCGTTCCCATTAGTCATCCCGAATATAGTAGAAATTCGTCACTCCGCAAATCTATGTTCAACCCGAAACGCAAATTCATGAAGATCGCGGAAACGCCGGCCTAGCAACTCATACCCCTCGGGTCCGGGGTGCAGGCCGTCCGTCAGAAAAACTTCATCCTCCGGGCCGAGCCAGTTCAGACCATCCTGATAGTACAACTGGCGATCGCCCCGTTCCCTGAGCAGCTCCACGGTCTCGCGAATGGCTTCACGCATCATGGGCAGGGTGAAGCCCAGCGAATTGAGCTGCGTTTCGCGGACGGTGCCATAAATCGGAGAAATGACAAGCAGCGGGGTCTCCCTGTGTTTGTCGCGTATCGTCTCCAGCAGTCCAATCAGCAGCGGCTTGAACATGCGAGGGCTCAAGGTACCTGCGCCATAGATGTTCACGCCCGCACATATGGAGATGAAATCGGCCGGCAAGTCGCGAATCAGCCGCCCGATCATCGGTTCCATGTGGCAGTTGCCGGAGAAGCCGAGATTGGTCAAGCTGAAGCCGCAGGCTTCGGCAGCAATAGCAGGCCAAGTGCGAGAGGGGCTGGAAGCCCCGACGCACTGGGTAATGGAGCTGCCGTAAGTAATCCAGCGGGGCCGGGTGTCCGGCAGCGGGACTCCGACGGCATGGGCATCAATCCGTATGCCGGTGACGGTCATTCCTATATTCTGCGGGAGCCAAATCTCCAGATCCTTGGTTCCGGCGGAGAGTCCGCTGAACAAGGCTTCTGTCGCTCCGGCAGGCAGGCTGAGCGTCTGGCATAATTCTCCTCCTGCCACGCAATCCATGGCGGCGGCATCCGCAAGCGGGGCGAAAGATACCACCGCCTCTGTGGAGTTCGTGCGCAGCCGCAAGCGAACACCGGCACAAATCTCGGCTTTGGCCTCGATTCCCGCAGGCGGATACAGTTCGTAATCCATGTAAGGAATACGCCAGGGTTTGATTCCCTCCTCCCGGTGCTCGAGCGACACGGTGCCATGAAACCACTCATCCGTTAAGGGTAGCTGCTTCACGGCGTATTCCCTTCCTTCTGCTTCTCAGCCGGTACAAAATCCTCTCCCAGCCATACATCCTGCTCCAGCAGACGCTGCTGGAGCTCGGCTACGGAAATGCCGCGCGAGCCGGCGTCATCCCGCAGCGCCAATGCAGCAGCGGTTCCCGCCGCTTGGCCCATGGAGAAGCAGTTCGGCATCACCCGCAGGGAGCCTTGAACCGCCCGATCCGAGGATACACAGCGTCCGGCAACCCAAAGATTGTCGATGCCAACCGGCAGCATGATCCGGTACGGTACGCCGTGTGAAACCCCCGGCGGCAAGTGGTTGAAGGTCATGTCGCTTTTGCTGTTGGCGAGATGAATATCGATGTAGTATGCGTTGCGGGCAATGTCGTCTGGGAAGGAGCGCGCAGCAAGGAAATCATCGACCGTCAGGATATAGTCCCCTTCGATACGCCGCGTCTCCCGGATGCCGAGCTGCTCCCCGCTCGCCACCATATGGGCGTGCTCAAAGCCCGGCACATAGCGGCGGAAGAACTGCAGCTGGCGTTCCGCCATGCGGCGTCCTTCAATCGCCCCCCGCGTCAAATCCTCGGCAAGGGTGCCGTCCACGCCGAATACATGGCCGAAGTTGACCCCCACCAGATAGTCGCTGACCCAAGCAAGGCCGGAGATCGACTTGCGGCCCTCCGGCAGCGCACCGTCCTTGATCGCCAGCTCCACCGTCTTGTGCAGCTGGCCCGTATCCCCGCTCTCCTCCAGGAACCGGTTGAACTTCGGACGATCCACATTCGCAAGCAGATAACACATGCTGCCGGGCTGAAGTTCGCCCGCTTCCCCGCCCTTCTGAAAAGGAACTCCCGCCAGTGCGGCAATATCCCCATCACCCGAGCAATCGATTATATACCGGCAGGGGATGAAAGAACGTCCCGTTTTGTTAACGACAACGACACCTTCAACCTTCCGGCGATCCTCAGACAGGACAACATCGTAAACAAAAGTGTGATACAGCGGCGTAACGCCGCTTTCCAGAATGGCATCGTCATAGACCCGTTTCAGCACCTCGGGATCGATCGGCACCCAATCCAGCATCTCTTGATATTCCTCGCGGTACTCCGGTTTGCATGCCAACTTCATCCGTTCCATCAGCCCCAGGCCGAGACCGCGAATAATCGGCTTTCGCTTATCCGTAAAGGGACAGAAGGCCGGAACGAGCGAAACCGTGCCCATGCCGCCAAGGAACCCTCTCTGTTCCACCAGCATCGTTTGCGCTCCCCCTTTCGCAGCGGCAATGGCCGCGGCAATTCCGGAAGCTCCGCCGCCGATGACCAGCACATCCACCTCGCGGGCAACCGGAATGCTGACGGATGGCAGAGTAATATGTCCGTTCATAGAAACCTCCCCCATTTCTGTTTAGCTTTATCATGTCATCATTGCTTATTTGACGGTGCCTTCCAGACAAAGATGCAGCAAATCGTCTACATGCGCAGTAGCCAGGCATTCTACGGTATCGGCGGCGCCGTAGTAGATTTTGACTTCCCCGGAATCCTCCAGTATCATGCCCCCGGGAAAAATAACATGATTGCGAAAGCCTCCATCGGTCTCATAAGCGGCTTCCGGCGCAAGCAGCGGCGCCTCGGCCCTGCCGATGATCCGGCTGGGATCGGCAAGATCCAGCAGCATAATGCCGGAAGTATAACGTTTCTTCCAACTGTCCTCCCAGCCGTTCTTGCTCCGGCTGCGATCGATGTCCACGGCATGGAACAGGGTCAGCCAGCCTTTGTCCGTTTTGACAGGCGGAGCACCCGGGCCTACCTTGTCATTGGCATAGGCCACATCTTCAACTGCCAGCAGCAGCTTGGAATTGCCCCAGTATTTCAAATCAGGCGAGTCGCTCATCCACATGTCAAAGCGGTCTATGCCGCCTCGGCTGTATACAGGCATTGGACGCTCCAGCCGGACATACTTGTCCCCGATCCGCTCCGGGAACAATACCATGTTGCGGTTGTCCGGCAGCGATAGGCTCAGCACCTCGAAGGAGCTGAAATCCTCGGTTACGGCGATGCCGCCGCGCAGCCCATGCTTGGTATCGACCGCAAAGCACATATAGCATTGTTCGCCGATTACCGTTAGACGCGGATCATACACACGGATGACTTCTTCATCATGCCAGGACCAGCACGGTTCCGGCTGCACATCCCACGTTATGCCGTCATCGCTGAAGGCCAGCCCAAGATTGGTCGTATGATGAGGGGCAACAATCCCTCTATGTTCATCACCGTAGTCATTGCGGAACACCATCACATATTTGCCTTTAAATTTGGCAACCCCGGCATTAAAGACCAACGCCGGACCGTAGGGCACATCACCCGGAGACAGAATCGGATTCGTGGAATGCCGGGTAATGACCGGGCTGGAGAACAAAGGTCCCACTGTAGAATTACTCATATGCATCAAACTCCTTGTAGATGGAAGATGGAATGGAATTGAATTTAACCTTTGACTGAACCTGCCGTCACCTGAATAAACGACTTGTTCGCCACAATATAAGCGAGCAGCATCGGCAGGATAGACAGACATGCTCCCGCCATCATCAAATGGATCTGCATGGCCGCGGAGGAACCGTAACGTAGATTCGCCAGCCCGACGGTGAGCGTCTGCAGCTGGGGATTCGTCATCGTGAACACCAGCGGCAGAATGTATTCGTTCCAGGCATGGCGGAAGGCAAACAGCCCTGCCACGCCCAGCCCCGGTGTCAAGAGCGGCAGAATAATCCGGAAAAAGGTACGGACGAACCCGGAGCCATCCACCATTGCCGCTTCATCAAGCTCGCGAGGAATCGCTTTGAAGAAACCCAGCAGCATAAAAAACGTGCTGGAATGGGCGCTGATCAGAATCAGGATCACGCCCCACAGCGTGGTGTTCAGGTTCAGCGCGACCATCAAATCGAATTGCGGGCGCAGCACAATGGCGCCAACGGATATAAACATCATCGAAGCCTGAGTCGTCACATACAGGGATTTTCCGGGAAAATTACGCCGATCCACCACATAAGCCGCCATCGAAGCTACCAGCAGTGTGCCTACTGTCACCATAATGCTGACAAAAGCACTATTCCAGGTATAGCGGGCAAAATTGGCCTGCTTCCAGGCTTCCGCATAGTTGACGAACTGCAGCTTGGCCGGCAGAAGGCTGCCGCCGGTCATCATTTCGGCGCCCGTCTTGAGAGAACCGGACATTGTCATCAACAAGGGAAATAATGTAAGTAACGCCGTTATCAATAAAAACAGCCACATGACCGTACGGCCCACTATTCTGCCTGTTCGGCCGGAAGGTGGGCTGGCGGCGATTTTGCCGCGACTGTCCGGCTGTTGGGGTAACACCTGTTCATTCATTTGCTGATCCTCCTGCACGCCTGCAGCCGTTCATGCTAAACCGATCTGCGGCGTTGTCATCAAATCGTAAGTGTCTTCGCAAAATTGACGTTTAACGCTGCTTAAAGTGGACTTTTTGAACATCTCTAATACAACTTGTTCATTTTACGGCTTAATAAGAAATACAAGCCAGTGATCGCTCCGACAATAACAGCGGTTGCGAAGCCTACGGCGCTGCCGTATCCAAGCTGCTGCTCTACAGCCGAACCCGTGGATACCGGGAACAACAGTTTGTACAGATAGAGATACATGACCTCGGTTTTGCCGATCGGTCCGCCTTCCGTGATGAGCATAATGCTCTCATAGCCTTTCAGGGATGCGATAATCGCAAGCATAATGACCAACTGGGCAACCGGTGCCAGCATCGGAAGCGTGATGCTCCAGAACCGTCTTCCGGCGTTCGCGCCGTCCATGGCCGCACTCTCGTACAAATCCTGCGGAATGCTCTGCAATCCGGCCAGAAACAGCAGCATATAGTTGCCTACCGCGCCCCATACCGCTACAAGAATGACCGTAAGCATCGCATGTTTCGGCCCAAGCCAGTCGATCGGCTGCGAGACCAGGTGCAGCTTCATCAAAACGGTGTTAACCATCCCGTTATAGGAGTTGAAGATCGTATAAAACACAACGGATATAACCGCGGTACTGATGATCGTTGGCATAAAATAGATCCCGCGCAGCAGATTTCCGCCCCGCAGCTTGCCGTTCAGGATGACCGCCAGCAGCAGGGACAATGGCAGCGTCAGTATCAGCTTGCCTCCGGCATAGATAAAGGTATTGCCAACTGATTCCCAGAACAGCCCGTCGCGCATCAGCCGACGGAAATTATCCAGGCCAACGAACAGCGGATCGCCGTATCCGGCATAGTCATAAAACATATAGCGCAGCATCCATAACAAGGGGTAGATGCCCAGAGCCGCCGTCAAAATGATGCTCGGGGATAGAAACAGGGAATTCTCCCCCAATCGTTTCCATTTAAAGCTCATATTCGTTCCTCCTTCCTTTTAAGTGCAAGTTCAAAAAGTCGGGTTTTCAAGACCGAGAAGGTTGGATGAAGCCAGGGACTGAGTAGCGGAGCGTAGGGTAACCTACGTGAGCAACGGAAGGCCCGGCTGAGTTCAAGATTCGACGTCGAATCGACTTCTTGAATGGCTTCGTCATGGAAAGATGACTTTTTGAACAACCTCTTCAGGAAAAGCAAAGGGGCATCCGCCAAGAAGTGCGCGGCAGCCCCATCCTTGCCTGCTATTCTCCCTGCGGTTTGGTTGGATCAAAGGCAGGGTTCGGCGTTACAGTGACCTCGCCTTTTTCCACCGCTTTGGACAATGCGGCATTGTATCTTGTGTTCAAATCCTCCGTAATCGCTTTCACATCTCCATCGACGAGGATGTATTTGAAGAAAGCGTCCGCATAG
Organism: Paenibacillus lentus; assembly: GCF_042714055.1. GTDB lineage: Bacteria > Bacillota > Bacilli > Paenibacillales > Paenibacillaceae > Fontibacillus > Fontibacillus lentus_A. The sequence continues at coordinate 301,403 of NZ_JBHGVC010000001.1, read as the reverse complement.
GTGGAACCCTCTGGAGCAACGTTTGGCGAAGCGGGCCAGAGCGAGTCGTGTTCCCCGACCAGGAAGCCTTCCATGCCGTTGATCTCCGGGTCTTTGGCCTGTTCCACGATGCTTGGCACAATGGCAATCCCGAAGCCTTTTTCATGATAAGTCTTCAGAACCTCGTCGTCGTACATATACTGCATGAATTTCCAAGCCGCTTCCTTATTGGCCGATTGGGCGCTGATGCCGAGCCACGTTCCGGCGGACACAATTTCGGAAGTTCCCTTGATCTGCCCGTCCAGTGTTGGAGCCAAGGCGCCTCCCCAGTTGATTTCCGTCGGGAATTGATCCATGTATACGCCCGGCTCCGTCGAGAAGGAAAGATACATCCCGATTTTTCCTGCGGCGAATTGGGCTCGCAGCGGGTCGATGTCCAACGCTTCTGCGCCAGGCAGAATGCTTCCGTCTTTATGCATTTGCTTGAAATATTCGATGACCTGCGAGTAAGGCGCGAAATCAAATTGGCCTGTTTTCAGATCAAAGCCAAGTCCCTGATAACCGCTTAAAGAGAGAATCTCCCGGATGGAACGGTCAAATGCCTGCTTCGGATTTTTGAAGTTCAGCGCGAAACCATAGATGCCTTCGGCTTTGCCGACTTCGGTAATTTTCTTGGCATCGTCCACCATTTCCTGCAGCGATACCGGAGGATTCTCGATGCCCGCTTTGGCAAAGAGATCCTTGTTGTAGACCAGACGCATGGTGAGGCCGGTATTGGCGAGCGTGTACACCTTGCCGTCAAAACGGTTGACATCGTCGATCAGCAGGCTGCCGAACTTCGCTTTCAAGTCATCGGTAAGATAATCATCAATCGGCGCGAGATAACCTTTTTTGACAAACCCGGAAGTATTGGCGCTCTTGAGACGCAGCACATCCGGTGCCTGGTTGCTGGAAAATGCAATGTCGACGCTTTGCGCGTAATTCTCGGACATGACCGTCAATTCCACCTGGATGTTATCATCGTTTGTTTCATTGAACTTGTTGATCAATTCCTTAATATACTCCTGGTCATGACGGTCGTCAGTCCAGTATTTAAGCTGTACGGGTTTGCCCGTCTCGGCTGAGGGTTCTGCCGTGCTGCCGTCAGACTTGCCATTCGTCGCACCGCCATTGCCATTGTTGTTGCCGTTTCCGCCGCAGCCTGCGATTCCGGCGGCCAGAATGAGGCTCAAGCCGAGACCTAACCATTTTTTTCGCATACATTCTACCCCTTTGATTGACGTTTGTATTGTGAGCTCGTTGTTATTATAGACCCTCATTCTCAGAAAAGGAGTGTGGCAAATTCACTCTCCAGGGATAGAATTCTATGGTCTGTGCAGCACGCCCCTTGCGCGCCTCACGTGCCTCACGCCTCCGGCCGATCCGGGTGATAACCCGCCCTGAACTCCGACGGCGTCTGGCCGGTGATCTTCTTGAACATCTCGCTGAAATATCTACGCTCCTCATATCCTACAGCCGAAGCCACCTCCTGCACCTGCGCCCCCTCCACCAGCAGCAGCTTCGCTTTCTGGATGCGTTCTGAGGTCATATGCTGTGTGACCGTCATCCCGGTCACCCGCTTGAACAAGCTGGAAAAGTAGCTGGCGCTGAGATGCACATAGGCGGCGCATTCTCCGACGGTAATATCCTCGGACAAGCGGCCCTTGATATAATCAATGGCTTTATAAATCACCTTCTGCCCTTCGGATAAGCTGTTCCGGCGCACCAGCTCGGCTCCCTCCGTGCACAAGGCAAGCAGTTGACGCTGCAAAGAGGCCAGCGGCAACCCCGCATTCCCTTGCACCGCCCTGAAATTCTGGATCAGCGGCTGTACGTCCGAATACGGAACCATTTCGTAAAGGGTGCGGATCGCTGAAGCAGCCAGTTCATCGTATAAGCTGAGGAGATAATCCGGATTCTGCCGGGAGATCCGTTCTTGCAGTGTTTCCGAAATCGCGGTCAGGATCGCGTCCGTCCGTACGGCATTCCCGGAACGAAGGGCCAGCAGCAGCTCGTCTTTGTACTCCAGTGCCAGCGGCTCCTGGCTTCCGCTCTGGTGAAGATCGTCATATATAATGGCCGCATTCCCTTCGGTGAACAGGTGATGGGAGAGCGCCCGATGAGCCTGGCGGTATGAATCCGGCAGCTCACTGATCTCCTCCACTCTGCCGCCGACCCCGACCGAAACCGTGAACTTGGTATATCGTTCAATATTCCGGCAGCACTGCTCGGCAATTTCGATCGGACTGGACGATCCTGTATCGTTCAGTACAGCGAGATACCGATCATGATCGGTACGGAAAACAACGCTGCGCGCATAGTCGGCAAGCGTCTCCTGCATAATATTCAGCAGAGAGAAACGGATCAGTTCCATCTCCCGGATGGACAACTCGGCAACCTGCTCCCGGAAACGGTCAATTTCAATCAACATGACGACGAAGCCTCGCGGTTCCAGCTCAATATTCAGAAAATCCCACCGTCCTGAAGCCTCTTTCCACGAAGTGCGATGACTTACGAGCAGCGCAAAGTATTCCTGCCGCAGCACGGGCATGCTCTCACGGAGCTTGTTCTCCATTTCCCTCAGGCTCAGCAGCTTGATCCTCTCTTCCATAATCTCCGCTTTGGCACGCAGCACCGCCGACATAATATCTTCTTCTGAAAACGGTTTCACCACAAAGTCAAATGCCCCCAATTGCACCGCCTGCTGCGCATATTCAAAGTCAGCATAACCGCTGATCAGAATGACCTTGCAGCTGCGGTTCTCTTCCAGAATCGCACGCAGCATGCTCAGCCCGTCCATTTTCGGCATCCGGATATCGGTAATGACCAGATCCGGCCGCAGCCCGCCAATCAACTTAAGCCCCTCTTCCCCATTGCTCGAAACACCCGCGACCCGAATCCCCTGCTCTTCCCAGTTCATCGCGGTCAGCCCGTCAACCACGCTTTTAATATCGTCGATAATGCAGAGACTGATCGCCTCAGGATGGCTCATCCACATGCTCCCCTTTCTTGGGTAAAGAAATCCGTATTTCTGTTCCGCGCTCCGGCGCACTATCCACGTGAATTTCCGCACCATCACCGTAATAGAGCCGGAGCCGCCGGATCAGATTGGACACCGCATACCCCTTCTTCGATTCCAGCCAAAAGAGAGCGCGCACTTGGGTCTCGTCCATGCCGCAGCCATTATCACGTACGGCAATCGTCCAGCGTTCACCATCTCCGGCAATTTCGATCTCGATCCGGCCGCCATTCTTCAGGTCGCGAAAGCCGTGCAAAATGCTGTTCTCCACCAGTGGCTGCAAAACGATGCGCGGTATCGAAAGCGCGGACAGCTCCGGTTCGCGCACGTGGATCTCATAAGAGAATAAGCCTTCATAGCAGCTTAACTGCAGCTCCAGATACTGGCGCACATGCTCCAGTTCTCTCGACAATGTAGTAATTTCCTGACCATTGTTCAGCCCGAGTTGGAACAAGCGGGAGAGCGACATGACCATTTGCTGCGACGGCTCGATCTGCTTCAATTTCAACTTCCAGTAGATGGTGTTGAGCGTGTTGTACAGAAAATGCGGATCCATCTGGGCCGACAGCGCCTTGATCTCCGCAGAACGCTTATGCGTCTGGGCTTCCGTTACCTCATCAATCAACACCACAATCTGTTCCAGCATCCGGTTAAACCGAAATCCCACTTGAGCCAGTTCATCTCCGCTGCCGCTCTCAAAACGGGCGGTCAGATCGTTGTTCTCGACCCGCTTCATCACCTTCAGCAGCCCTTGCAGCGGCTTTAGCAAATAGCGTGAAAATGCCCCTGAAATTAACGTGGTGACGGTAAAAGCAGCCAGCGTAACCCCGGCAATCAGCCATTTGACGTACACCATGTCCTGGAGCACGTCGGCCCGGGAACGGATGGTGGTCATCGTCCAATCCGCTATGCCGAGACGGGCATAGTTAAGCAGATAGGTTTGGCCGTCCAGATCAAAAGGCTGGCTTCCCTCCGAGCGGTTCATCATGCCACTCAAATCTCCCGTCTCCACCGCTTGCCTGACCAGCGGTTCCTTCACGGGGTAAACCGTCTCTCCATCAGCGTTCAGCAAGAAGCTGGACGCTCCTTCCCCGGCGTCCCCCTGTACCAGCTTGCGGAAGCCGTCCTCACGGATATTCACGACAATATAAACACCGCTGACCGGAGTGTCAAATATCGGCTCCAGTATAAGCGAAATGACGCGTTCCTTGCCGGAGAAGAGCATGTCCTCATGACCCTCCACCCACAGGTTCTTTTTCTCCTGTTCGATGCGTGCATACAGAAAGGTATCCTCGAATGCGGTGAGCCGATTGCGGTTCATGGACGAAGGATAAAATTCGCCAATCGGCGTAAATACGTAGATCGATTGGATAAGCGGCTCGGCAATCCGCGCCTGCGAGAAAACGTTATCAAGATCGTTCAGATGCGTGTAATATCTGCTGGCATCCCCGGAGGCGGCATCCTTCAGCATGTCGTAGAAAGGCTGGCTGATCATAAACGTCATCATAATCAGCATCAGTTTATTCAGCTTCTCATCCACGATCTGTGCGGACCTGACCACCGTGTCCTGCGTGAGCTTCAGCGCATTCTTTTCCAGCGTGGCAGCCGAGATATAATAAGACAATCCTCCGGTCATCAGGACAGAGAGCACGATAACGGCCAGAAATGCGACTTTGAGTTTGTTGCGGAACGATTGCCTGCGGAGATAGTCCAAGCTTTTCACGCCTTCCGTTAAAAATCTTTATCCTTTGATTATGTCACCGCAGCCCCTTGTTCGACAATGTAAAAAAACGAAGCTGTCCCCAGCAGATCTTTCATGGCTCTAGGGGCAGCTCCTTCATATGATCCCAATTACACTGACCGACCTGTGGATCGGCTTTTTTGAAGATTATAGAATTTATAAGTTTTCAGGAGCCAGAACCAAAGCATCATCAAAAGCTACGCCCGCCGAGGTGGTTCGGAATCCTATTCTCCCTGATGTCAGTTCCGTTTCGGGATTGGTCCATTCCACTTTTAATTCTCCATCCACATAACCTTTCATCTTGTTCCCTTGAATGGCAGCCTTCATCGTATACCACTGGTTCGCCTGAGCAGTGAACGAGGTACTGGATACAAGGGTCATGACGTTGTCCACGGATTTGTACAACTCCAGCTTTTTGGCTGCTGAATTGATTCGGTACATATAAAAATGTTCCGCATCCTGCACCCTGAAGAGAATGCCTGCATTTGCATTGGTGATGGGCATTTTCACTTTGGCTTCATACGTATAATCCGTCCATGTATCGCCGGCGGTAATCAGCCCAGTGGCTGAATTATTCTGGATCAAGGCTTTCGTGCCGTCTGTTGTCACACTCCAGGAACCCGAAGCAGACGTCCACCCTACCGTATCCCCATCTTCAAAATCGTCGCTGAATTGGATGACCGTAGGATCCGGATCAGTAGGAGGTTCATCCACATCCGTGACATGGATCGTAAACATTTTCTCAACATACAGTCCGCCTGAATCTATACTCTTCACCCGAATACTGTAGCTGTCTTTTGCTTCGTAATCAGGCGTTACAGCAAGAAACAACTTGTTGTCCGATATGGTGAAGCTGCTGTTGTCCGCATCTCCGGCTCCAGCTGTCAGCATATAAGCAAATGTTTCTTCCTCATCAGGGTCGGTAGTGGAGAATGTTCCGACCATGCCTCCTGCAGTCGTGTTTTCAACGACGCTGTTGTGTGAAAGTGTAATATCCTCAGGAGCTTTATTGATCAGGGAAACAATGGCATCATCAAAATGGACGCCTGCCGAGGTAGTTCGGAATCCGATCCCCCCTGTTGTCAATTCCGTTTCAGGATTGATCCATTCCATTTTTAGTTCTCCATCCACATAACAGGCAATCGTATTCCCTTGTATAACCGCCTTCACCGTGTACCACTGCTTCTCAATGGCCATGAACGGAGCACTGGTTACAAGCGTCAGTTGTCCATTCACGGATTTGAACAACTCCAGCTGTTGATTCGATGAATTGATTCGATACATATAATAGTTGTTTGCATCCTGCACCCTGAAGACAATCCCTGCATTAGCATTGGTGATGGGCATTCTCATTCGGGCTTCATATGCGTAATCCGTCCATGATCCACCGCTATTAGCGGTAATCAGGGATGTGGTTGTCTGGTTTCCGCTGGACAACACTTTATTCGTGCCGACTGTCGGTACGGCCCAGCCCCCTGTAACCGACGTCCAGCCCGCCGTATTTCCGTCTTCGAAATTGTCGCTAAATAGCGGCGGCTTGGAATTGGCAAAGACGATACCGTTTACATTGTTATTAACGGTGACATTCAAGTCGTTCAGGTTTGTTGCAAGCTTGCCTCTAACATAAACATCTGTGAACGTGACGCCATTAACCATTCCGCCTTTGGTGGCATTCCCGGAAATTCTTGATTTCTGAGAACCGGTCTCACGAACGTTGATGTTCTTTAATACAACATTGCTTATATCGCCGGAAGTGCTGGTGGAAACCCCAAGCCAATAGTTCCCGAATTGATTGATACCGACTCGTTCGATATCGACATTTTCAAACGTAATATTTTGGGCGTAACCTTCCTCCGGGAGCGTATTCAATTGGTAACCATGATCAATAAGCAATGCTCGGGCGCTTTGATACACATACGAATTTCGGACGGTTACGCCGATCTGCGGCTGGGCTACTCCCATGCCAATCTTGAAAGCCGCACATCTTGTCCATGCAAAAGCGTCATCAAAGACCACATTCTCCAAATGTTCAAGCTCGCCCGGCCAGTCTTTGGACATCCCCGTCTGCAGCCAGGTTTTAGTGGAATACGTATCATCATCCGATATGGCAATCGAATGTTGAACGAGCACGTTCTGACTCTCGTTGATATCGATAACGTCATTCTCGATTTTGTATAAATCCTGGAATCCCTTGAGATTTTTAATGGTCACATTGTCGGAACGAACAACCATAAACGACCAGAAACCGCCATCCCGTAAGATTAAACCGTCAAAATTAAAATTGGAGGTTGCAATCGGAACCAGCAGGTTATTCAAAAACCCTTCGTTCTTGTTCGGCGCCGGCATCTTCCGCTCACGCATCGCGATGCCTTTGCCATCAATCGTTCCTCGTCCCCGTATCGTAATATTGCTGGAGTCTACGGCCGTCCGAATAAAATACGTCCCATCCGCATTTCGTGAATCCTTGCGGAAATCAATAACGTAGTCTTCGCCCTTGCCGGTGCCGACGATGACGGCGCCTCCGGCCACGTAAAAGGTCACATTGCTTTTTAATGTCAGGTTCCCGCTTTTATAGACACCGGCCGGAACGAATACAACGCCGCCGCCAGCTTGATTGGCGTCGTCGATCGCCTGCTGAATCGCGCCCGATGCCATCCATGTCCCCGTGTTATCCGCGTTGTATGGCGACTCTGTCACATTATAGACCCCGGCACCTGTGGACGGTGGAATATCCGTCTCCAAGGGGTCCGCTGCAATCACAATCTTCTTCTTCCAGTCATTGATTTTCACGATCACATAGGTGGAGGAAGAAAGCGAAAACGTCAGCTTGTTTCCGTTGACCGTACCTTCGATGTTTTTGGCCATTGGACTGATGGAAAACGAGGTGATCGGCTCATTGACTGTCACTTCGAGATTGACCGTGCCGTCAAAAGAAAATTGAGCATAGTCATAGTCAGCCAGATAGCTGATTACAGGAATCGCTTGGTTATCCGCTTTCAATGAAAATACACTGGATGCGGTATAGATGGATGGCATCGGGTAATTTTGTATCGTGGCCGGAGCAGCGGCGGTCTGTGCCAAAGATGCCGGTTCAGCGGCATCCGTCATATCCGCTGAAGAAATAGGATAGCTCTCCATCTCGGCCGCATCAGCAGTGCGAGGCAACAATCCTGTGAATATTATGGCAAGCACTACCAACAAACTGACTGCTTTTTTAGTAATGGTAAGCATAAATACCTCCTCAAGATTATTCATCTTCCCACCAAAAAATAAGGCAGCTCAGCTCCGTTCGCAAAGCGGTATCCTTGGTTGCGGCTCTGTGAAGGCGCTATCATTTTTTTCGGAAGCAAGCAGCCCCATTTTCTGACGATCAAGCCCTCCCTCCATTCAAACTTTTCACTGTCAAGATGGATTATAATCCCTACCCAAAAAGAAAGGAGTGGGGCAAGCTCACTCTCCAGGGATACAATTCAACTGTTTCTGTGCACGTGGGGAATAGGGAAAGATGACGTTCTTATCTGGGGAGGCCTGTGGGATATTCGAAGTCACTTCGTAACCCCATAATGGTGCATCCATTAGTCCGATATCCCCAGTGCTTTTTCCGATGCCAGCATAAGTTCATATATTTTGCGAGTTGTATTTACGTTTCTTACAGTTGTTTGTCGATAAATATCTGATTCGATAATATTTCTCATGCCGCTTCTTGTAACATTTTGCTTGTAAACCGACCATAGAATTGCTCCTGAAACGTATATCACCGTGAAATCACATATTTCTCTATTCTATCTAAAAAGTTCCCAAAACTACTACAAGCAGTTGATTAGCAATTAGAATTTAGTTACCGACGGGGATATTGGCTAGAATTCTCGATGTCACCTTCACAAACTTTGTTTGATTTTGATAGACATTAATTGAACAAACAATTCTGCATTACCTTTTTTATCACTGGAACTCTATTGAGTTCGACATAATTAATTCAAAAAAATCTTCAAGATTATTTGCTACTTTTTCAACTTCTTCAAATTCAGGTTCATATCCACGTACAATAGCACCTATTTCATTTGTTAAATCAATCGCATAGAAGGAATATCCATCATTAACTGACATAACTATTGGCAGGTAATTATCCCACCATGCAGTTATTTCTGATTTCCATATATCATCACCCATTGCTGCTTCTAAGCTGAGCAATTCAAATTCATTCCATTTAAACGCAATATCTGAGCTATTATTGTATTCATCCTCACAAAGAAACCAAGTCTTCTCATTAGGTGTAATGCATTGTTTTACAACCTTTAAAAAACCTAAATATTCATTAGGAAGTTCTTTATATCTAGATAAAAAGCTACCATCTAAATTTAAATTGAAATCCAGATTTTTGGTTATAGCCCAACCATTCTCTTTAGCCCAAATCATAAATTCATTAATTTTGTTATTCATAGTCCACCTTCTCCCACATTATTTTTTTGATAAAAACCCCTATCAATTAACCATCTAAAATACTTTTGCAAATGAGATAAATATGAAATTGTTTATGCTTTTCTCCATATCGATCGTATTCTTGGGAAAATATTTATTGAGTTGAAAATTAAAATTCGTACTGCTTCTAACGAACGCAATCCAACTGAAAGTATTCATGTTCTTGTCGTCCGACATTTCTCGACTAATTCAGGTTCAAGGCTGCCGATTGATTGTTGCATGCGGCAGCCTTGTAACGTCGACTATTCGGTTCGGTATAACTGACCGCATGCCGCATTAATGTCCGATCCGAATTGAGTTCGAACCGTAACATTCACACCATTTCTCTTCAACGTCCGAACGAACGTTTTGACCCTTTCGGGGTCAGATGGCAAGTAGCTTTGAGGCGTCACTTCTGTCGAATTGTAGGGAATTAGGTTCACGTGGTAGAGATGTTCCCAAGCTCCCCTTCCCCTCAACAGAGCGGCAACCTCTTTTGCATGCTCCGCCGAGTCGTTGAACCCTCGAAGAAGAATATACGCGATATACACCTTTCTCCCCGTATGCTGGATATGGCGATCCAATGCATTTAGCACATCGTGGAGCGGAAAACGCTTGTTGATCGGCATCAGTTCGCTTCGTTGATCGTCGAACGGCGAATGCAGCGAGAAGGTTAAATTGACCTGCGGAAACTCCCGCGCCAACCTATCGATTCCCGGCAACAGGCCGATGGTGGAAATCGTAATTCTCCGATGTCCTAAACCGAAGAGATGCGGGTTGGTCAAAATCGCTAGTGCATCGAAAAGGTGCGGGTTGGCGAGCGCCTCCCCCATGCCCATAAAGGACACGCTGTCCAAGGTGTGGCCGTTCAAGTGAAAGTGAAGCAATTGGTCGGTAATTTCGTCAGCGGTCAGATTACGTTTCAGGCCGATGGTACCAGTGGCGCAAAAGCGGCACCCGAACCCGCAGCCGCACTGAGTGGAAATACAATACGATTTCCACCCCCGTTTATAGGAAAGTCGTACAGCCTCTACGCGTTCGCCACCACCGATGGCAAACAGCACCTTGCTGACCTGCTGCGATGTGAGTTCCTTTACCGGAATAACGCTGGAGACGTACGGACCAAGCGTTCGGGCCAACTCTTCTCGCAAAAATTTAGGCAGTATAGTGATCCGTTCGTATTCAGCAATTTTTTGTTTGAAAATAGCGTCCATAATTTGCCCATACCGGTACGCAGGCTGCTTGAAGTCGGACAAGATCTGCTTAATCGTTTCATATTTCGAGGTTGGTTTCATGTGTTCTCCTTACCGCCGGAGAAAATGCAAAAAGGCAACCGTCATCCGGCGCTTTAATGCGTCATTAACCAACTACGCAGGAAAAACACGATGCGTTTGCGGACATAATCGCTACGTGCATCTGTCGATAGATTGGTAAACCTCCGGCAACAGATTTATTTTTTTGTGAACCGGGACAACCGGTAGGAACCGGTTCACAAAATCATCTACAACAACCTCAATGATCATCGCTTTCATCCTCCTAGAGTGAGTTAAACTTCCAGTTCCACAATTTTTGTTGCGATATGTTTACAAAACTCGCTATCGTGCTCCACAAAAAGGATAGTCGGCGAATGCTCCAGTAGCAGTTCTTCGATTTGCATCCTGGAAATGACGTCGATAAAATTGAGCGGTTCGTCCCAAATATGCAAATGGGCGCGTTCGCAGAGGCTTTTCGCGATCAGAACCTTTTTCTTCTGACCGCCGCTAAAAGAAGCGATGTCCTTTTCGAATTGCAAGCGCGAAAAATCGAGTTTTCTTAAAATCGCTTTGAATAAGCTTTCGTCAATCCCGCTGGATCTGGCGAATTCCGTCAAATTGCCCCGCAACTGCGAGGTCTCTTGTGAAACGTAGGAAATTTTCAACTGGCTCCCTTTTCGAAACACGCCGGAATAAGGGATCTCCTCGCCGCAAATCAGTTTGAGCAAACTGGATTTGCCTGATCCGTTCGGGCCGGAGAGCGCGATGCGATCCCCTTGCTCGATCGAAAAGCTGATGTCGCGGCAAACGTTTTTCTCGCCATAATGAATTGAAACACGGTCAAGCTCGACCAATTGGTGTTTGTGATAAGTCATCTGCGATATTTTCAGGCTTTCCGAGCTATCGACGTTTTTCAAAAGCTGGGATCTATCCTCGATCGCGGATTGCTGTCTTTGCTCGATCGATTTGGACCGTTTCATCATTTTGGCGGCCTTGTGACCGATGTACCCTTTGTCGACCTTGGAGCCGGAGTTACGGGTACCGTTTTTCGTTTTTTCTACTTCGTGCGACCAGTTGCTCGTTCGCTTGGCCGCTTCGGACAGCCTCTTAATGTCCTTCCTCAGCTTATTGTTCTCGGCCAGTTCGAAATTGTCCTGTCGTTGTTTATTGTCCCACCAGTCTGAAAAATTTCCTTTCTGGATTTCAATATTGGTTTTATTGATCGAAATAATGTGATCCACACAATTGTCGAGAAACGACCGATCGTGTGACACCAAAATAAACCCGCTCTTGTCGTTCAAATAATCACTTACCAGCTTCCGAGCATGCAGATCCAGATGATTTGTCGGCTCGTCGATAAGCAAAAAGCTGTTTTCCTTCAAGAAAAGAACCGCCAGCAGCACCTTCGTTTGTTCTCCGTTGGACAACGAGTCGAACGGTCGGTACAACACATCTTCTGACAACTTCAGCAGCGAAAACTCGCGCATGAGTTGCCAATGCTCGTAGTCCGGAAAGATGTCGGCGATCACATCGAATGTAAGGTTCTCCTTGTGTTCGACATGGAACGGAAAGTACTCGAAGCTGACGTCAGAGGAAATCGTTCCACTGTATTCGTACTTGCCGAGCAGCAGATTTAGAAACGTAGTTTTGCCCCGGCCGTTCCTCCCCGTAAAGCCCAATTTCCAGTCGGTATCGATTTGTAAACTTACATGGTCAAAAATGTTGTCGTAACTGCCGTCATAGGCAAACGTTAAATTTGTTACCTTGATCAATGACATTTCAGAAACCTCCTTTGTTCTCAAATAAAAAAGAGCTGCAAGAAAGTTGACCTTTCTTGCAGCTCAAAAAATAAGACAAATCTAACCCTACGCAGAGTCAGATAATGATATATTTTTAGAGTGAAAAGAATAAGGTAACTTTCTTGCCCATAAAGAATAAAAACAAAGCAAACAGAACTTGTTCTATTCTTTAAAATTAAGCAAGAAATTTTACATTATCCTCTTCAACTCCTATCGTAAGTGTTAGCGCAATATTAACATACCAGATACTTCATTGCAACATCCCAGATATGGCAGCATTCATCTGCTTCAAGTCGTTTGTTAATGTTCTTGTTAACTATTTCAAAAGCGTTAAACTGATAGTCGCTACGGAAAATAATAGAGTTCTTCACACGAGTAAATTTCAAAGACTGTTGTTTTTAAAGGCGATTATTTTTTGGTTAGACTTTGTGTTAAAATGCACCGTCAAAAACATGTTCCATTGAGGCGGCCTCTTTAGACACCGCGAAGAGGACAAATGGCCCCTTCGTCTTTAACACATGATGTTCGACCAGAAAATATTCATCCGGGCGATAATCCTTGAATTTTATTTTCTGTGCTTCGACTCGCTGCTCAATATTTTCTTTGACGCTTTCTGCCTGACTCTCATCCTTCAGCTTGATGACGGCCAATTCGTCAGCTTTTACATTCGATGTAGACGTATAAAGAATAAAATCATCGACGCTGCCTGCATCAAGCCTATACAATTTCTGCAGCTTATTCAGATCCTGCTTTTTCATTTCTTTTAGGCTCACTGCCTGTTCGATACTTTCTCCGATTTCGGTGACCGACAGTTGTTCTGAAGTCTTCTCATCCTTGCCCGAGCATCCGGACAAAACGCCAATCACGACGATGAATGCAAGCATAACGAGGGAAAAACTTCTTTTCCCTCTCCATCGTTTTTTCATTTGATCACTCCGTTACATTTTTTATGGATGGATCCTCGAAAAACGTATTCGCATTATAAAGCAATAGCATGTCCTGGATCCCCTGTTCGTTCGCGAACGACGCCAAATCTTCCTCATAATACCGAAGGTCTATCACGTTTATTTCGCTAAAATGCTTTATTAAGAAAGGTATCAGGCTGTTAGCGTACGAATCTTTGACCACCAGCAGCTTTCTACCGCTCGGATTAGCCGTTTTAATATGGATTCGTGCATGATTACCGTTAAGAAACACCGCATATTTATCCTTCCTATGCAGCTGCTCCATTGCATACAATGAATCCGTGGTCTTCCCTTCGTCGACATACGTTACGGTATATTTCTCTTGATCATTTGGCAAATAAAGCTCCAAACGATCGGGCTGTATATGTCTGAAACCACTTTTTGAATAAAGCGAGCCGTAAAATTCATCGGTTACTTGCTGGATATTAAAATCTTCCTCTTTCTGAGGTATCAGCCCCATTTGTCTGCAAAGTTCCTGGTAAGCTATATAAGCGCCTTTGGTCGTCCAATGATGATCGGTTATATAATATATAGGTTGATCACGCTCAGCATATAAACTTGGAAAAACATCAATAAAACGAAGATTGGGATGCAGCCATTGCTTTACTTTTTTCAGGTATGCTCCTTGATCGCCGATGACAACATATTTTGGGAGCTTGTCTTTATATAGAGCGGCTGCCGTTGGCACCAGCATCACATATTTTTGCATTTCCGGCGTAGCCTGGTCAAACGAATGAATGGCTTCGATCTTCTCCTTCAAATCCTCTTCCGCCGGGGGAATAACATCCTGAATCAGATACCCGTTTGTTCCTAGGTAAACTCCGTTGCTCTCCTTTTTTCCCAAGAGCTGATCCGTATCGGTTTTGGCCCCGATCCAAAAGTCTCTGAAAACAAATTGGTCGGACACATATTTTTCGAAATCGGCAGTGAAATCTCCTGACAGCAATGCTTTCAGTGAGAAATGCGGCAGCTGCTCCAGCATCCGGTTTTCCGACTCCGAAAATGAACGATCCGCCGCCAAAAGATGAAGAACTGCGATTCCGCTTATAAACAGGAGCAGCAATAAGGCCAGCAATTTACTTTTGAAATTTTTGTAATATCCCATGGCTGTCCCCTTTTAAAATCGAAAATATAAAAACGGATTGTAGGTTTCATTGACCAAATAAGCTGTCGACAGAACCATGAATAAAGAATAGATAAGTGGAACGGTAATCACGCCGGCAACTCTCCATTTTTCCTTCATGCAGGATAACATCTTTCCTGGAAGCGGAGTTGCACAGATTGCCAATACGACAAACAATACAACATTCGTAGACCAATCATAGAGCGCCTGCTGATCCGCAAAAACATGCCCGCCGAAACCGAACATCACGCCAATGAAATGCCAAGCGGAAGCCAGATGCTCCATTTCGAACAATACCCAGCCGATCATAACGACCAGAAGCGTGTAGACATGGCCGACAAAAGCAGGTATGCGTCCAAGACTTTGCAAAAGAAATCGTTTCTCGATGATCACAAAGAATCCGAAATACAAGCCCCACACGATAAAGTTCCAGCTTGCGCCATGCCATAATCCGGTTAAAAACCATACGACCAGTAAATTCCGAAGCTGCTTCTTAAGCCCTGATCGATTACCGCCAAGCGGTATATAAACGTACTCCCGAAACCAGCTGCCGAGTGAAATATGCCATCTGCGCCAAAATTCGGTTATACTTTTAGAAATGTAGGGATAACGGAAATTTTCCATGAAATCAAATCCGAACATTTTCCCTAGTCCCCGTGCCATATCCGAGTAACCGCTGAAGTCAAAATAGATTTGCAGTGTAAATGCGGTAATGCCCAGCCAGGCGGATAATACGCTCAATTCCTCGATCGGCGTCGCTTTAACACTCGCCCACAATAATCCGATATTGTTCGCCAGCAGCACTTTTTTGGCAAGTCCCCTGATGAACAGCTCCGCCCCTTCGCCAAAACGATCCAGGGACATCCTACGGGAAACGAGCTGTCCCGCAATATCGCCGTATTTGACAATGGGACCGGCAACAAGCTGCGGGAACATGGTCACATATGCCCCAAAGGAGATGATATTCTTTTGAACGGGTACTTTATCCAAGTAGACGTCAACGACATAAGACATCGTTTGAAAGGTATAGAAGGATATGCCCACAGGCAGCGGAAGATCAGCCACTTGGATATTCATATGAAACAACAGATTGATGTTGTCCGCCACAAAATTAGCATATTTGAAAAATCCGAGAATACCCAAACTGCCGGCCATCGAACCGATAAAAATCGATCTGGAGATCAGCTTCCGATGTCTATACTTATCGATCAGCAGCCCGTTGATATAATCGAAGACCGTGGAGAAGATCATGATGAAAATGTATAGCGGCTCGCCCCATGCATAAAAGATGAGGCTGACGACAAGAAGGACAGCATTTCGAAATTTCATCGGAGATACGTAATAGATCAGAACGGTAACCGGCAGAAAGAGGAACAGAAATATTAGGCTGCTAAAGACCAATATTTACACCCCCAAATTGGCTGATCCATTTGCATGCTATTCCACTTGATCTTTCAGCAGATCCAGCATTCTTATGTAAAACTCCGGTTTAAAATGAATGCCGTCCGAGTCGTACAGATCATCTGAGCCGTTTGAAAATACCGGGGACAAATCAACAAATCCAATGTTCTCCTTCTCCGCCAGCTCTTTTAAGCCTTGGTTATAATCATTGATATTTTTGTATCTTGGTTCCATTTCTTCCGCTTCCGCCGTTACCGGGGTTACCGATAAAACAGTTACTTTCGCTTGTGGAAGTTTTTCCTTGATCATACCGATCAGCTTCGCATAGTTTTTCATGGAATAGGCTTTGGGGTTATCCGTTGGCCATAAAATGTCATCTGAACCCAAGTTGATAAAGATATGCTCCGGGTTCCGCTTAGTCAACTCAGCCATATCTTGAAGTGCGAACTCCGCCGTTTTTCCTGCGCCTGCCAGAACATTCTCCTCTTTAAGCACATCATGGAAAGATAAACCCTCCGTAATGGAATCCCCCACAAATACGCTGTTCTGGAAGAATGCTTGATACTCGGTTTTTACTGAGCCTTTTGATTCCGTTACCTGTCCTTGGTTTTGAGTAGTCGGTTGCTGCCGACTCAAGCTTGTAGATTCGTTTCCGCATGCTGCCAAGGCAAGTGTAATACTCCCAAGGAGTAGGGTTGTAACTATTTTTTTCATGTTCATATTCCTCTCTTTAATTTAATTTTAGAGCTTCTTTAATTCCGTCTAGAATGGAGCTTGCCATCCGGTATTGGAAATCTTCCGTCAGCATTTCATTCTCTTCTTGCGGATTCGTTAAATAACCGATTTCGATTAGAGCCGCTGGCATGTTCGAATCCTTCAAGACGAAGAAATCCTCTTTTTTTACTCCCCGATCCCGAAACCGCTTTTGCAAAATTTCCGCCAAAAACAAGGAATCTTCATGGTAATAGTAGGTTTCAGTACCTGAAACACTAGAGTCTTCGTACGTATTCTCAAAATTCCCACTAGCGCCCGTTGCGCCGTTATCCTTGCCGCCATGTCCTGGATCAATCACGACTTTATATGCCGTCCCCGGCTGGTGTTCTAGCGTTCTTATCTTATCCGAGCGAACATCCATGCCGGCTTTACGTTCGCTTGCTGTCCCTTCCCCGGAAACAAGTTGATACAGCAGAACGATCACCAGCAAAGACAAAAGGGTGATTATAATCGAGCGCCTTTTTTCATACGTTCTCTCCTCCTCCTGAAAAAAGTGTAATCGCCGGAGATCAAGATAAGGTGCAGATGATATCAAACTTTCATAGAGTATTAGGCTTAGGCTGCGGCAAAAAAAAAAGGAGCCGTTCCTGACAGGTCCATAAAAGACCTTCAAGAACAGCCCCTGTTCCAAAGGATGCTATTGCTGCGTCTATAAGCGATGATCCTTTTGAAAATTCAAGTGAAAATGCTCGTTATCGTCGTAAACACCAAATTGGTAGCCTTCTTCTTCGTAGAATTCGATGATCTCCGGAAGAACCTGCAGCGTTTGCGGCTTTTCGTGCATCAATACGACTTCCAAATCTGCGAGATAAGAATGCTATGCCTCGGATGTTTATACTTTCTTATCTCTTAAATTAAAAAAACGCAGAACCACAGTTCTACGCTTTTTTATTCAAATGAAAATAGAACATGACCCCATTAGGAGTATTGATTACACCATAAGGCACGCCATGCATATCCAGAATCTTCCCGGAGATGGCAAGACCTAGGCCGGTGCCTCCGGCCGACCGTTGGCGAGAAGGCTCGCCGCGATAAAACCGGTCCCAGATTTTCTCAAGCTGTTCGTCGGGAATGCGGGCTCCTTTATTTTCGATGCTAACTTTAACGGTGTCCCCATCTTCCAAGATGCTGACAAGAATGGACTCCCGCTCTGGCGTATAACGAATCGCGTTACTAAGGAAATTGACAACGACTTGCTCAATTCGCCGCTCATTCGCCAGCACTTCGACAGGTTTCAGTGACATATCAAGATGTAATTGCTTTGCCTCGATGTCCGCAGCCAATTTTGCGCATACCCGCTCGATAACGGCGTCGATATAAAAAGAATCCATATCCATGGTATACGTTCCAGATTCATATTTGGCCAATTCCAGCATATCCACGATCAGCAGATCCATTCTCTTGACTTCGTCCTCCATCGCCTTGAAGTAATAATCCCTTTTATGGCTTGCCACCCCGTCCTTCATAATGGCCAGGCAGCTCTGAATGACACTTAGAGGAGTTTTCAGCTCATGGGATACGCCGGATATAAATTCTTTTCTCGTATTCTCCAGCTGCTTTTCTTTCTCGATGTCCTGCTCAAGCCGAATAATATGAGAGTGCAGGCGCTCGGAGAGCTCGTTAATGTTGCGCGACAGGTCTCCGATTTCATCCTTCGTTGTGATGGGGATTTTCTCCGAAAAATCAAGGTCCGCCATTTGCCGTGTGGTACGATTGATACGCAGCAGCGGCCGAGTAATCTGACGAGAGTAATAGAACGATGCCAGCACCACGAGAAGCAGAGTGGCAATAATGATGTACACATAGTATTCCTTGATCATCCCTGCGGCTTCACTAACCGGCTGGAGTGACGTCATCGCGAACAGGTATGCGGGATTACCGTCGCGATCCTGAATGCGATCCACGAAAATTTTGTAATTCACATCGTTTTCTTCATAATCTACGATCTGATTGGCGTTCATGCTATCCTGTAAGTCACCGTACAATAGATCCGCTTGGAAGGCTTTGATGCGATCCAGAAACAAGTGATTGGTATAACGCGAAACTCCTGCACCTTCCGGTGTCCGGACTTTCGTAATGGTTCCTTTGACCAAAAATGTGGGATATTTTTCACGATATTGGAACGCGTTGGCATATCGATTGAGAACCTCGCCTTCTTTCCTCACCATCTGCCGATTTTCCAGCTGGCTTTCCTCTCTCAGATTGGATTCGGTCATCCCCATCCGCTGGATCACCGGCTGGCCATTCATGATCAAGCCTTCCATCGCGATCCCTTCTCCTTCTTCAATCCAGGGAGTGAGGAACGGATTATCGCTGCTGAAGTCCTCTACGTTGATAAAACTGTATAGAGGTAAGGTCATCGTTTTATTGGAAAACATAGCATCATCCGAATGTCTCAGCTTGATTTCCATGAAGAAATCATCGGTATACTTCAAATTACCTCGGGTGTCCACAGTCGTGATCCAGGTGTTATGCTTTTGATAAAAGTCTTGCTCCAGGTTTGCCGTCTCCTGTGTGTCCGCTGCATGATTCAGGTAGTCTTGTTCATAAGCCTGAAGCGCCGCGGATACGTCCTTCACTTTCTGATGAACATAATACTGTTTGAAAAATACGGTCTGCAAGGTAAAGATAACGGCAAGAATGAATAAGCATAATCCCGTCGTAAATAGGAACAGCTTAAGAACAATGCCTTGTTTCATAACTTGTCCTCGAACTTATAACCTGATCGAACGATCGTGGCAATATGCTTGGCATGCTCCCCCAGCTTGGAACGCAGATTGCGGATGTGGCTGTTGACCGTGCGATCATCACCGACAAAATCATACCCCCAGATTTTTGTAATCAGCTGTTCTCTGGTTATAATAATTCCTTTGTTTTTCATCAGATAAGCTAAAATTTCGAATTCCGTATGCGTCAAACTGCAGTTTTCCCCATCCATCGTAACCGTTCGGGATGGAAAGTGGATGGATATACCGTTGCTGGACAATGTATCGTCTTCTTGTTCCCGAGTCTGTCTGCTCTCCAAAAGCCGCTTCGCCCGTGCCAGCAGGATTGGAGGACTGTACGGTTTGGTTACATAGTCGTCGGCACCTAGTTCAAAACCTAGCAATGTATCGTCTTCATCCGAACGGGCCGTTAACATGATAATCGGAACGTTTGACACTTTTCGGATGCGTCTGCATACGGACCATCCGTCCAATTCAGGAAGCATAATATCTAGTATGATCAGATCCACCTCATGTTCTTGAAATAGCGCCAGAGCATTTTTCCCGTCGCTCGCTTCAAGCACTTCAAAACCTTCTTCAAGCAAATAATCCTTCATGATTTCCCGTAAAATATGCTCATCTTCTACAATCAGTATTGTTCTTGGCATGTGGCAACCTCTCAATGTTTTTCTAGTGACGCATGACTTCAAACTATTAGAATAGCTGCATTGTACTCTCCACGGCACCGAAAATGCAACTTTGTCTTCTACATTCATGTCTTTTTCCGTACTGAACCGTTTTAAAAGTCCCTTTATTTAATCGGCTGTGGTTACAAGTTCTAGTCCTGAGCTGAAAACAGAAACTTGCATCATTAAAACAAAAAAGCCGCAGTTTCTGCGACTTCTTATGTGTATATTTTCTTGTTCTCCGACATCGTTCTTCATTATTCAGTAACATGAAAAAAACGGCTTCTTTCATGCTTTTTGGCTGTTCAGCGGCCACCGAGCTGGAGTATCTCGTGAAAGCTTTCATCCTAACATACGCTGAAAAAAATCATTTACAGGCGTATATAACCAAATGATGAAATAAAGCGGACTGGGGATCTGCACCTTGAATACAGTGCATAGCGTTGCCGCAATGCCGGCCAACCAGAGCAAGATGAAGACGGTGATCTGGCCGATTTGACGGGAACGAACCAAGGAAGGCAGGTCAATAGCTATACAGCATCCGGCAACCAGCAGAACGGCCAGAAAATTCATCATTCGGCCTCACTCCTTTATGTCACCCTGAAATGATTTATCGATGATCCCAATCCGGTTGATATGCACGGAAGCTTGATAATGAACGGGCAGCGTTTTTAGATAATTTTCCCGCTGTTCCTTCAGCTTCTCCCACACCTTCGGATGGGATTGGTAAATCAGTTGGCCAAACCCCAGAATATCGGAATTGTATTTCTCAATAATATGATCGGCCGCATTTTCCATGAGGTAAACGATACGTTCCCCCGCCTTTTTCTCCAATTCTCTAATCACCCGATCGTCATCCAGCTTATCCGTGCTCTGTACAGCCTGAATATTGACTGTAGCGCGAACGGAAATGTAAATATGCGGCTCCCCATCGATGATTTTGACCTTGCGCTTGGTTGAAGTTCGGAGCGCTTCCATCACAATGGGTTTTCCGTCCTCCCCTTTCACAGAACCCGCGCTTGACTTGACTTCACCCATGATATAGTTATAGCCAATCGTTTCCTCTTCATTGAGCCATCCTACCAGCTTGTCCTTTTTAAAAACAGCCAGGCCGCGAAGCAGCAAGCTTGCTTTGGGCTTTGTGCTTTCAAGATTTTTCGTGTCCCCGTCTACGGAGCGATCGCCTACAATCTGTACGCCCGACAGCGCAACGTTTCTCCCCTCGGCTACCAAACGGTCAATCAGTTTGTCGGTAGAGACGGGTGAGGTTCTCGCGGTTGACTCGGACGATGTCTGCAAGGAATAAAACAGTCGGTTGGCCGGCAATTTGTCCAGCGGGGTCAACATCCGCAGCACCTCGGAGGCCTGGGCACCCCGCGCAACAATGATGAAGAAATCCGTCCGTGGTTCGCGGCTTCTTATAATGACATCCAGCACCGGGGCAATGCCAGAGCGGGCCAACTCCTCACCGAGCACCAATACGCGGATATGCCCCAAGTAACTTGACCTGGAGCTCATTAAGGTGAATTTATGCAGCGCTTCAAAAACGGTTTTCACTTTGAATTCGTAAACGGCGACCGGTGTTCCGCCCCCCTTTGCGGAGGATGTGGCGATTTCCGAAGGAACGACCACCTGCATCGTTACTTTAAACTGGTCTCCCTCTTTATCCAATCCGTACCCCAGGACAAAAGCCAGCTCATTGAGTTCTTTCCTTTCCCAGCACCCGCTAAGCAAAGTAGGCAGCAAAATGATCAGCATGAACCCGCATAGGGTTGATTTCAGTGTTCTCATCATGGCTTACGATTCCTCCTGCCCGGTTTGTCCTTGCCGGTTTACGTTGGCAGGTTTGGTTTGCTTGGGTCTCGTTTTTAGCTTCGGCCAAGTAAAGCGGAAAACGGAATCCTTCAAATCGCTTTGAATATAAGGCCCTATCGGGCTCATATAAGGCATTCCAAAGGACCGCAGCCCGGCCAAATGCAGCACGATGATAAACAGGCCGAACAGAATGCCGAACAATCCCATAAACGCCCCCAGCGCCATCAGGACAAAACGGATGATCCGGACGGCGATGGACATTCCCGTCTCTGGAAGCACAAAACTGGAAATCGCCGTAACAGATACGATGATGACCATCGCGGATGAGATAAAGCCAGCCTCCACGGCCGCTTGT
Organism: Paenibacillus lentus; assembly: GCF_042714055.1. GTDB lineage: Bacteria > Bacillota > Bacilli > Paenibacillales > Paenibacillaceae > Fontibacillus > Fontibacillus lentus_A. Next base: position 279,291 of record NZ_JBHGVC010000001.1, on the reverse strand, counting down.
CCGATAACCAGGGTTCCGACAATGGAAATGGCCTGGCCGATGTTTTTGGGGATTCTTACGCCCGCTTCGCGCAAAACTTCATAAATGACCTCCATGAGCATCGCTTCGACAAAAGCCGGAAAAGGCACCGTTTCCCTTTGCGCGGCTAGACTGATTACGAGGGTGGACGGAATCATTTCCTGGTGATACGTAGTAATGGCAATATAAAGCGCTGGAGCCAGCAACGCGATAAAAAATGCCAAATACCGGATGAATCTTAGCAAAGTGGCGATATCCGCCCGCTGGTAATAATCCTCGGCGGATTGGAAGAAATTCAAAAAGAAAGAGGGAACAAGCAGAACAAACGGTGTCCCGTCCACCAGGATGGCCACTTTTCCTTCCAAAATCCCCGCCGCAATCGTATCGGGGCGATCGGAATTGTATATCGTAGGAAACGGGGAAGCTGCCGTATCTTGAATGAATTCTTCGATATAGCCGCTTTCTAAAATACTATCTGTGTCGATCTTGGCCAGACGCCGTTTTACTTCAGCCACAATTTCCGCATTGACAACGTTGTCCAGATACATAATGGCTACATCGGTCTGGGTTACCTTTCCAATTTGAAACGTTTCGAGCCATAGATGTCTATCCTTGATTTTCCGCCGGATCAGCGCTGTGTTGGTGCGTAATCTCTCGGTAAACCCCTCCATCGGCCCGCGTACAACCGACTGCGAGCTGGGTTCGCTGACATTGCGGTCCTCCCACCCGGGAAGCGCGATCCGCAGCGCAGTGCTTGCTCCCTCCAGCAGCAGTATGATGCATCCCGATAAAAGATCATGAAGCAGCTTGTCGTAATCAGCTATTTCCGTTATATCTCCAGCCATCAGAATACAATCCTTGAGAAGTTGCAGCTTTTGCGCGGCATCCATCTTTTCCGGTTCATCAAATTCGGAGAATCCCCGCTCGGTCAGCGAGTAAAGGATAGAATTGTGAAGGATCCCGGTATCCACCAGACCATCGATAAAAAACAAGATCAGCTCAATGTTTTCCCCTAGAATCAGCTTCTTTTTCACCAGATCCGTACTCCCGCCAAGCGCTTGTTGCAGCAGGGTTTCGTTCTCCTGCAGGCGGGTCGACAATTGACCTTTAAGGCTTATTGATTTATCCACTCTCGTTCACCCGGGTTCTCCGCCGATTGGCGTTTTTGCTTATATTGGTCTATTTAGCCATAATTATTCTGAAAAAATCCAGAACAGGAGCATACTGTCAATTCATTACCGGCATACTAGCACAGACTGGCGCTGAATTTGCGTACCAAGTCGGAAAAGCAACCATAGGCGGAAGGATGTATAGAGCATGGAAAAAGGACGCTTATCTTCAAGACAACTGATTGTGCTTGCCCTGTTTGTGTTTGTTGGCGATATGGCGCTCATTTATCCTGTAACCATGGTATCTGATTCGCATCAGGACGCCTGGATCGCAGGTTTAATCAGCTTGCCGTTGGGACTCGCCGGCATCATGATTCCGCTTAAAGTACATTATTTTTATCCTCAGATGAACCTCATCGAAAAAATGAATAAAATATTGGGAAAATGGGTCGGAACCGCAGTCAGCCTGTTCTATTTGTTTTTCTTTCTGATAGCAACATCCATCTACATTCGAGAAATCGAGGATTTCATGACCACGCAAATTTTTGAAAAGACTCCAGGCGCCGTTTTTCGTTTCATGATCCTTTTCCTGGTGATATACGGCCTCCGCCTTGGTCTCGAGACGCTTGGCAGGGCCGCTGAAATATTTTTGCCGCTGTTCATTCTGTTTTTCACTTCATTGATGATTCTGCTCCTTCCGCAGATCCGGCTGGAAAATCTGTTCCCGATGATGAATACGCCTTTACCCAAATTGATGCACTCCGTTCTGTACGGCATCAGTTATCCGTTTGGCGAGATGATCGTATTTCTGATGGTGTATCCGTACGTCAAGCATAACAAACATACCAACCGAGATATCTTTCTCATCATGATTATCGGATCGGCCGTCCTTAATCTGATTTTGCTTCTTTCCCTTACCGTTCTGGGGGCTTATCTATCGGAGCATCATTTTTACACCGCTTATATTCTGGCCCAAAAAATCAATATCGCCAATTTTCTGCAGAGAATCGAGGCGCTTATGGCTATCGTGTGGGTAATCACCACTTTTTTCAAAACAGCGCTGTATTTCTACGCCTTTACGCACGGTACCGCTCAACTGTTTAACCTGAAAAGTTTCCGATCCTTGATTTTTCCGGTTGGTTTTCTCGTGTTTGGATTTTCTCAACTGGTATCGAAAGATATTATTTTCTACATCAAAAGAATCCCAGCCTATTGGGTAGACTGGGATTTTACCGTTTGTTTTGCGATCCCTCTGCTAATGATGATTGTTTATTATGTCAGGAAAACCAGAACCCGATTACAGCAGCAAAAAACGTGAGTGCAGGGGGGCATATCCCCCGCCTCTGCGTCCTCAACGACAAGGCAGGCGCTGCGGGCGGAACGTCAAGCTTGATTCGATAAGTGAACTCCTCGTTGTATGTTCAGCTTATTCGTTTTTTGCTTTAAATATCAATAACCTGCAGGCAATCACAAAGCTCCTCAGTTACAGAGACATGATGCCATTCTTTACGGTATCCTAGACAAGCGCAGATCATTTCAGTACCCAGCTCCATATATCTTTTCCGGTAATGCACGTGGCCCATAATGCCATATCGTACGCCATATTTCCTGTAGAGCTCTGCATAGTCCCGACTTCCCAGAAAGGCATTGAAATACGACCACTGGGGATGCGGCATCGGAACCTTAAAATAGGGATGTGCCAGCATGTGCGTCACCATAATAACGGAGCTATTGCTGATCTCGGCCAATTCCCTCTCCATCCGATCGTAGAAGTAACGATGAATGTCCCGGTTGCTCATGCCCCACCGTACGTAAATGCTGTCCTGCCATGTCCGATCCATCGCATGCATTCGTTCGAACTGGTCAAACGTATATTCCGGTTCGCCCATCGTGTAATCGTACCAGCCCGAATTCCCAATCACAGCCCAATCCTGATTAAGCTGGTATGGCCTCTCGCTCAAACACCCTTCAAACGACTGAAACTGTCGATATATGTTCCATGTATCCGTTATTCCATTGTCTTTGCTCCAATAATCATGATTGCCGGGTACAAACAGAACGGGGATGCCGGATTCCTTTTTCAGCATTTCGAGAACGCTCAGACTCCGGTTGACATCGTTTGAAATATCTCCGGCAATGATCAAGCCGTCCAGCTTCTGCCGAACGGCTTGATCTAATAGCGCATCTTCAACAAGCGGTTCGCCGGGAAGCTCGTTGAGATCCACATGCAGATCCGATATAATTCCTATTTTCATTGGAAAATGTCCCCTTCCTCATATAGATGACAGCTCACGGCATGGCTTGGCGTGATACTCCGCAATGCCGGACGTTCTCTGCCACATTTATCCGTCGCCAAGGGACAACGCGGATGAAAGGCGCATCCTTTCGGCGGATGAATCGGGTTCGGAACGTCTCCTTTGAGCAAAATCCGCTCCTTCTCCCCCTTCACGTCGGGAATGGCAGAAAAAAGTGCCTTGGTATATGGATGAAGCGGCCCATCTACCGTAGAGCCGGCATCGAATATTTCAACCAATTTCCCTAGATACATGACACCTACCCGGTCACTGATATACTGCACCACGTTCAAATCATGCGAAATAAACAGATAGGTCAGCCGCAGCTTGTCTCGTAGTTCCTTTAACAAATTCAGAATTTGCGATTGCACGGACACGTCCAATGCCGACACCGCCTCATCAATAACGATGAACTTGGGCTTTAAGACGAGTGCCGCCGCGATGCCGACCCGCTGCTTCTGCCCACCGCTCAGTTCATGCGGATACCGCTTCAAATAATCCGAACTGAGACCAACCTGCTCCAAAGTCTCGGTTACGATCTTCCTTCTCTCAGCCTTGTCTCCGATCCCGTGAATGATAAGAGGTTCTTCCAGCAGCCATCCGATGGTCTTCTTCGGGTTTAACGACGAATACGGATCCTGGAACACGATTTGCAGTTCCTGCCTTAATGCCTTCATCCCGGCCCCGGACAAATCGTTAATTTTCCGGTCACGGTAATAAATGCTGCCCGCAGACTCCTTTACCAACTGCACGATCATCTGTCCAGTCGTAGACTTGCCGCAGCCGCTCTCGCCTACGAGTCCAAAAATTTCCCCCTCGGTAATCCCGAACGATATCCCATCCACAGCGTGAACCGCCTGCCGTTTCTCGAAAAGCTTCATTTTGGGAACACGATAATGCTTTGCAAGAGTTTCTACCCGTATCAATTCTTCTCTCATCCGCTCACTCTCCGTTCGGGATAAAGATGGCAGCGCACAAGGTGGCGGCCCGCTGCTGTACTACTAAGCGAGGGAGTTACCTTCTCGCAAATGCCGGAGGCGCTCGGGCAGCGGCCTACGAACGGACAGCCTTCCCCCCGCTCCTCAAGCGGCGGAACTCTTCCGGGGATCGTATAAAGCAGCTGTCCTCTCTTCTCCACACTCGGCAGCGCCTGCAGCAAAGCCGATGTATAAGGATGCTTTGGATGCTCCAGAATATCCTCGACCGGAGCGTCTTCCACGATATATCCGGCATACATCACGATAACCCGCTCGCAAACTTCGCGAATGACGCCCAAATCATGGGAAATAAGCAGCAGAGCCGTACCGGTAGACCGGTTCATCTCCCGGAGCAGATCCAGGATTTGCGCCTGAATCGTCACATCGAGCGCTGTTGTTGGCTCATCAGCAATCAGCAGCTTGGGCTTGCAGATCAAAGCCATCGCGATCATAACCCTTTGCATCATGCCTCCTGACAGCCGGTGAGGATATTCGGTGTAAAGCTGTTCAATCCTGGAGAGGCCGACGCTGGCCATTACCTCCATGGCTAGCTGCCTGGCCTCTTTCTTCGATACATCAAGGTGGGTCAAGGCCATCTCCGCAATCTGCTTTCCTACCGGCATGAGCGGATTAAGTGCGGTCATCGGATCCTGGAAGATCATCGCAACCTTCCCGCCTCTGGCGGAACGCCAACCTTCTCCCTGTCCCGCCGTCAACGAATTGCCGAAGAGTTTGATGTCGCCCCGAGTTATCGCTGCCGATTCGGGCAGAAGCCCCATGACGGATAAAGAGGTTAAGCTTTTTCCGCAGCCGGATTCTCCGACGATGCCGACCCTCTCCTTTTCCCCGATTCTAAAATTCATTTCCCGCAGCGCCGGATATTGTTTTTTACCGATTGTAAAGTTCACATTGAGCTCCTGTACATTGAGCAGAGCATCAGCCATCGTTCATTCCTCCTAGCGCTTCTTGTCATAAACGTCCCTTATTCCGTCACCCACCAGGTTAAAACCGAGAACCATCGCCGTGATGACCACCCCGGTTATGAAAACATACCATGGAGCGTTTATAATAAACGGTTGCGCTTCGCTCAACATTCTGCCCCAGCTTGGATCGGGAGGTTGAACGCCGAGCCCCAGGTAGCTCAAGCCGGCTTCGGCCAGAATCGATCCCGAAAACCGTAAGGAAGCAGCTACAATAAGGGGAGAGGCGATATTGGGAAGGATATGAAGAGCAATGATGCGCAGAGGGCCTGCCCCTCTGGCTACCGCAGCTTTGACAAAAGCAAACTCCTTGTACTGAATAAAACCGCTGCGGGCAATTCTGGCAAACGCCGGTATACTCATGATTCCCAGCGCGACGATCGTGTTGGCAAATCCCGGACCGAATACGGAAACAAGCATGATGGCCAGCAGGATACCGGGAAACGCCAGCATGGCATCGATGAAACGCATCAACGTCTCGTCCAGCCATCCTCCCCAATAACCCGCAGCCGCACCGATCAAGAGGCCGAAGACCAATCCGATCGCTACCGACGCCGTACCGATCACAAACGATGTCTGCGTTCCTTCCATAATCCTGCTGAGAATATCACGACCGAAATTATCCGTACCAAACCAATGGGAGGCCTGCGGCTGACTTAGGCGCAGCGCTGTGTTCATATCGTTTGGACCATACGGGGTATAGAACAGACTTATCACCATCAGCCCCAAGAGCAACGCAATCAAGCAACCGCCAATCATGAAAGGTTTATTATAGATCAGCTTATTCCATTTCATCTCGTTCACCTTTTCAATCGTATTCGCGGATCGATCACCTTGTAGAGAATGTCGACTATAAAATTAATAAGAACGACGATAACTGCAATGTAAAGCACCAGCGTCTGCAGTAGAGGCAGATCACGCGTGCCAATTGAGGTGACCAGCAGACTGCCCAGCCCCGGCAGCGCAAACACGTTCTCCACCACAATGCTCCCTCCCAGCGTATCTGCGATCAGCAAGCCAACAATCGTGAGCACTGGAATTAGGGAATTGCGTAATATGTGACGGTACATAATGCTTGGCTCGCCAAGTCCCTTGCTTCGGGCCGTCCGTACGTAATCCATCCGTGATTGATCCAGCAGTGTATTGCGTAAATAACGAATAACTACGGCGATGCCCGGAATGGCAAGTGCAAGTGAGGGCAGAAACAGCGATTTAAATGCCCCTACCGGATCCTCGCTCCAAGGAACGTACCCGTAAGTTGGGAACAGCTTAAAGGTGACCGAGAACAGCAGGATCAAAATAAACGCCAGCCAGAACGATGGTACCGCCAGACCCAGTTGAGTGAATGCCGATAACAGCATGGAAGAGAATTTGCCATCCTTCCGGGCGATGTAAATCCCGAGGGGAAGCCCGATAATCAGGGTCAGCCCCAGGGACAATAGGGATAGCGAAAGCGTTACAGGCAGCCGTTCCGCCACGATGTCCGCCACAGGCCGCTGATACCTGAGTGATGTGCCGAAATCTCCGGTCACCGTATCCTTTATCCAGGATACGTAACGTTCCGCCGCCGGCCGATCAAGCCCCATTGTCTTGCGCAGTTCAGCAAGCTGAAGCGGGTCGGCGTCCACGCCGAGCACAATCTGCGCTGGGTCGCCCGGCAGGATTTGAAAGACAAGGAATGTGATGACTGAGACGAGAAGCACGGTGGATACTAAGGTAGCCAGCTTCCGGATATAAAATCTCACTATAGCATCCCTCTTTTACGACTCCGAATAGTACATCGCAGCGAAGTCGTATTTTTGCACCGGATACATCTTAAAGCCGTGCAGATTGCCTTTCAATGCGACCGAGCGGCTAGGGTCCATGATGAATACCGCGGCAGCCTGATCGGCCAGGATCGTTTGGGCTTGCTTATAGAGGTCAGCCCGCTTGGCCTCATCAATTTCCAATCGACCGCGGTTCACAAGATCATCGAACCCAGCGTTGCTGAATTTGAAGAAGTTTTTCGAATATTTCGTTTCATATCTTCCCAAAACCTCATGCGGATCGATCTTGCCCGTCAAGCCGACGATCGTAGCTTCATACTTGGCATTGTTGTACACGTCTTCGAGCCAGCTGCTCCACTCGACCTGCTTGATCGTTGCCTGTATACCAACACCTTTCAGCTGTTCAGCGATAACTTGCGCCGTATCGACGTGGAAAGTATAGTTCGAAGGAACCGTAATCGTCAGCTCAAAACCTTTCTCGTAGCCCGCTTCCTTTAGCAGTGTCTTCGCTTTTTCTGGATCCGGCTGGTACCGATCCTCCAAGCCCTCCTGATAATACATTTTCATGGCCGGACTCATGTTGGAACCAAGCTTGACTCCATTGCCTTCGGCGACTGTCTGGATAATAACGTCTTTATCGATCGCATGGTTGATAGCTTGTCGCACCTTCACATCGTCAAGGGGCTTAACCTCATTGTTCAAGGCCATAAGCTGAACCATGTTCTGCGGACCGGATACGATCTGAAATCCGTCTCCTAACTGAAGCGCGCCTTGGGCGGAGATGCCCGGAATCATATCGATATCGCCAGATTGTAGAGCCAGCACGGAAGCGTTCGTATCCGGCATGATTTTGAACTCTACGCGATCCAGCGCAGGCTTCCGCTCCTCGTCATAGAAGGTATCATTCTTCTCTAAGACGAGCTGTTGACCCGGCGTATACGATACGAACTTGAATGGACCAGCGCCAATCGGTTTTCCGCTCTGCTCCTCGTAATCCTTCGGTACGATGGCAACGATGTTGGCGGCCAGGAACGCGGCATCCTTGTCTTTGAGCTTGACAACGACCGTGAATTCATCCGGGGTGTCAATCTTTTCAATGGCCGCAAATTTTGAAGAAAGTGGTTCCTTTCCGTTTAGCCCCGACAGCTTGGCATAGGAGTACTCCACGTCCTCCGCTGTCAATTCGGAACCGTCATGAAACTTGATTCCTTTCCGGATCACGAACGTATACGTCAAACCATCCTCCGATACTTTATAAGATTCTGCAATTGCAGGAACCAATTCGCTGTTCTCTCCTGCTTCAAACAAACCATCGAACACATTGTCCATCATGGAGCCGGTGTCCGTCGCAGCGGACATGTAAGGATCCAGATTATCCGGCTCTGTTGCCATTGCAACCCGTACAGTCCCGCCCTCTACTCTCGCCGTTGATTCTTTGTTGTTTCCTTGCGATTTCGTATCTGATGCTGCCGTTGAAGTACCGGTTGGTGCAGCGCTCGAGGAGGCGCCCCCGCTGCTGCCGCAACCCGAGATGACCATCGACACAATCGCGAGTGTTGAGAAACAGGCAACGAACGTTTTTCTTAATTTCAACATGTGAATTAACCCCTTTCCAGGTTCAAATCGTTATTTTCATGTCGCAACTAGCCAATGTGATAGGCCCGTCGTAATGCCGGGATGCTTCCTTAATCATCTCTTCCAGCTCACCGTAGTGCGGAAAATGGGTAAGAACCAATTGTCCTGCACCGGCTGAAGCGGCGATCTCTCCAGCTTCTCCTGACGTTAAGTGGCCCTCCATTTTACCCTTCTGCCAATTGTAGAAGCTGCTTTCGATGAGCAATACATCAGCAGAATTGGCAATATCAATAATGGACTGACAATAACCCGTATCTCCCGAATAAACGAGCGTCCTGCCTTCTTCCGACGTAAGCCGGACGGCGCAGCACGGAACATCGTGAACATTCTCCGAAAAATCGAGTTTTACCGTTCCAATGCTTACGGTCTCCCCGATTACAATGGGGTGTACATATACATAATCCGGGAAGCAAAAGGCGAGCTTGTCAGGGTTCTCGCAGTACAAATAAACGTCCAGCGGGCTCGTCCGCTTGCCGATTTGCGTAAGAATGAGGATGGCAAACTCTAGGCTGTACAGATCTGCGATATGATCAGCGTGAATATGAGTGATGACAACGGCGTCAAGTTCTTCGAGGGAACAGTGATTTTGCAGATGGGACAGCACGCCGCTCCCGCAATCCAGCAAAATTTTGGTTCCTCCGTGTTCCACTAAGTATCCCGATGTAGCTTCATTTTGCTTGGGGTATGCCCCCCAACAGCCGATGACCGTAACTTCCATTGGACATTCCTTTCTTGTGACATTACTTCCACTCGAAGCTGTCATGAAATTCCTTGAACATCATTTCCATCTTTTCAATATTAGTCTGCACGCGCTCTTTCTCCAGGAAGGAAATCTCGTGAATAAGCGCGCCAGCCACCGACATGGACGCCGTGTACGAGTCCAGAAAACCGGTCGACTTGCTTGCCGCAAACAGTGGCAGATCTGCCAGCTTCGCAAACGGGGATAGCTCTGAATCTGTAAGAGCTATAACCTTTGCACCCTCTTTCTTGGCCAGTGCAGCCACCTTTAACGTCCGTGAGCAATAACGCGGGAAGCCGCAAACGAAAACCGTATCTTCCGGTTTAATGTAAGTTGCGAATTCCGCAACGCTTCCTTGTGGAATAAGCTCGCAATTGCCCAGCATGTACTTCAGAATAAAGTTTAAGAATGATGTAACCGACAACCCCATACGCCAGCCTGCAATCCAGACACGTTCCCCTTCCAGAAGCATTCGGGCAGCTTGATTGATTTGTGACTGATCCGACCGAGCCATGGTCTCATGCAGGTTGTCGATCTCCTGCAGGAAATGCTTTTCAAGCCAGGAGTCCTCTTGATCACTTGTGGAATGCAGAAAATTTCTGACGGCCCGCTGATCCTTCAGCACAAATTGCCGCAGGTCCTGAAGCATGGCAGAGAAACCGGCGTAGGACAATGCTTGGGCCAAGCGGTGAACAGTCGCTTCGCTAACACCAGACTTGTCCGCAATCTTCTGTGCGGATTGCAACACGGCATCCTGCATGTTGGATTGAATATAATGCGCCACTTTCTTTTGTCCGACGCTAAGTGAGTCGAAATGCTCCTGGATTCTATCTACAAACGTCATCGTCCTTCTTCTCTCCAATTAATTCATTCCGGCATGCGACAGCGTATGACCCAAATAGGCGGCCACCTCTTGAATTCCGTTGATGATCGGTCGATAAGTTAACTCCTCCACGCCGTATGTTCCGTAAGGGTTAATGAGCAGACAATGCATGCCGACCTTACGGCTGCCAATCACATCGTCATAGTAGTTGTCACCGATATATAGCGATTGATGGGGAGAGACGCCTGCTCTTTCCAGCGCCAGCCGGAAGATGCCCGGATCAGGCTTCTCCAGTCCCACCTCCGAAGAAATGATAATATCGTCCAGTTCTACATCCAGATCATTGTCGGCCAGTACCGTTCTTGCCGTTTCATCCCAATTGGAAATGAGGCCGATCCGATAACCATGACCTCGGAGCTCGCGGAGAGTGTCTTTGACACCATCGCAAGCTTTCCATCGGATCGGATAATCGATTGCCAGCGTTCGGTGTGCCTGAACCACTTCCTCGATCGGCAACGAGAGCCGCAAATGATAATTCAGGGTGCCCACATACCAAGGCATATACGCTCTGCTGTCTTTGCCCAACACGCCTTGATACTCACGCATGAACAGCTTGTCTGTCACGTGGTAGGCAATTGCGATTTCCTCTTGGCTCCGGTAGACTTCAAATACTTCTAGCGTTTTCTGATAAACCTCTTCCCGGTTCAACCTTACCAGCGTATATCCGAGGTCGAACCATAAGTAACGTATCATCGCATTCCCTCTCTTTGTTTGTAGGATTTCCTTCATGATTGAAAGAATGATTAATTCCCTTCACACCCATCATAGGAAGCGAGTATTATTCCGACATTAACGCAAATGATTAATTCCGTAAAATGTGACGCAAGAACTTACATCGTAAAACAAAAAAGTCGCCTAATTGGCGACTTCGTATGAGTCTATGTTCCATTTTCCGATTACAAACACCAAAATAACCTCAAAAAATAACCTTTTCATTCACCCAGTCATTCTTTGCATCCCCAATAATTGCTCCTTTCAGCAGTCCAAGGCTGCTACAACTCTTCACTATTGTTCCATATTAAAGAGTCTAATTTATTCAAGGTATGTTATTTCAGTTTATCATTTAAAACGTTCTTCTCTAATACAGCAAATTTATCACCATATACTTTGGTAATATGTTTTTCTCCCCATACACATAAAGAGTTTAAAATATCTTGTAAACTCCACCCATATTCACTGAGCTCATATTCAACTTTCGGAGGTATTTGATTATGAACAATACGATTAATCTTCCTCCAACTCACGTAATTGCTGGGTTAGCATTTTTTGTGTAATGTTTGGCATCAAACAATAACATTTGCAGGATGATTTTCACCGTACTCTTTTATTTATATCGCTTGCAGTCGTGCTAAGCTTTATTGCTTTGGGGTATGATTTTTTTATTGTTGGTAATGCTACTGTCAGCGCAAATTTAGTACCGAAAGATCGCTGTTCTAGTGCTATTTCCATTTACTATCACAACATTCCGCAATCAGCTCAGACTAGTTACTAATGGTTGATAACACATAGACAGTAATACAGATCGAAACCAATTTCAATTTATAACCATCGGGAGGCATTTTTATGATATCCAAAAACTTACAAGATAAAACTATTTTATATAACGGTGTTAAAATGCCCTGGTTTGGTATCGGGGTGTTTAAAGTAGAAGAAGGGCCTGAGTTAGTTCATGCTGTAAAAACAGCCATAAAACATGGTTACCGCAGTGTTGATACTGCAGCTATTTATGAAAATGAAGAGGGAGTCGGATTAGGTATCCGTGAAGGGATGAAAGAAGCCGGAATTTCCAGAGAAGATCTATTTGTAACATCGAAAGTTTGGAACGCCGATTTAGGGTATGAATCTACAATAGCTGCCTATGAAGCGAGCCTAAATAAACTTGGTTTAGAGTATCTGGATTTATACCTTATTCATTGGCCTGTAGAAGGTAAATATAAAGATGCATGGAGAGCATTAGAGACTCTTTATAAAGAAGGACGAGTAAAAGCTATTGGGGTAAGCAATTTTCAAATCCATCATCTCGAAGACTTAATGAAAGATGCAGAATTGAAACCGATGGTGAACCAAGTGGAATACCATCCCCGTTTAACCCAAAAAGAACTTCAGTCGTTTTGTCAAGAACATGAAATTCAATTGGAAGCCTGGTCTCCATTAATGCAGGGTCAATTACTTGATCATCAGGTTCTGAAAGATATCGCTAATAAGTATGACAAATCTACTGCGCAAGTCATTTTACGTTGGGACTTACAAAACGGCGTTGTAACCATTCCCAAATCTACAAAAGAACATCGAATTGTTGAAAATGCAACGGTATTTGATTTTGAGTTAACGGAAGAAGAAATGAAACGAATTAATGACTTGAATCAGAACTATCGAGTTGGTCCAGATCCGGACAATTTTGACTTTTAAAAACACGATCTCGGAGGGACAAACATGCAATTGAATTTGCAAGGAAAAACGGCGCTGGTTACTGGGTCTACAGCAGGAATTGGAAAAGCAATCACCATGTCGCTAGTCGATGAAGGTGCCACTGTACTTATTAATGGACGCCGCGAAGAAAAAGTAAATCAGACTATACAAGAAATTCAAGCAAAGTATCCTGACGCTATCCTTCAGTCCGTTGTCGCTGATCTAGGGACAGAGCAAGGATGTCAAAAAGTTATTGAGAAATACTCTAAAGTAGATATTCTTATTAACAATCTAGGAATATTTGAGCCTGTAGAATATTTTGAAATCTCTGATGAAGATTGGTTCAAACTATTTGAAGTCAACATCATGAGTGGTGTCCGTTTGACTCGCCATTACCTAAAACAAATGATTCAAAAAAAAGAAGGCAGAGTCATCTTTATTGCTAGCGAAGCAGCGATTATGCCATCTCAAGAAATGGCTCATTATAGCGCGACCAAAACGATGCAGCTCTCGCTCTCCCGCAGTTTAGCTGAGTTGACTAAAGGGACATATGTGACTGTCAATACGGTTATGCCTGGTTCCACTTTAACAGAGGGAGTGGAAACAATGTTAAATAGCCTTTATCCCAATGAGAAATTAACAATGGAAGAAGCAGAAAAACGATTTATGAAAGAGAACCGGCAAACCTCCATTATTCAAAGGCTTATTCGGCCAGAAGAAATTGCACATCTTGTCACCTTCTTAAGCAGTCCTCTCTCTTCGGCCATGAATGGTTCCGCGTTACGAATAGACGGAGGATTAGTGCGTAGTGTGTTTTAATAAACAAATTTTAGCGGATGCTCTACCTCTGTGAAAAAATATGAACAGGTCCCCACTAAGACGTCATTGGGAACCTGTTCATTGCTATATTTCTTTAAAAACAGCTCCACCATAAAATAACAGATTATTAGCCATTACAATATTTCGATATACCCTTCTGTTCCATGCACGCGAATTCGTTGCCCGTCTTCTATCCGTTTAGTAGCATTCTCCACACCAACAACTGCTGGCAAGCCATATTCACGTGCGATAACGGCTCCATGGGTCATCAGTCCACCCACTTCTGTGACGAGCCCTTTTATGGATACAAACAATGGTGTCCAGCTAGGGTCTGTAAAGGTGGTGACTAATATATCTCCATGTTCTAGATCCGCATCCTCCATGTTTAAGATGATACGTGCTCGTCCCTCGATCACTCCGGAAGAAACAGGCAGACCTACAATAGCTCCAGCTGGGAGATTTTCTCGTTTGTACTCCCCTGCAATGATTTCACCATCCGACGTGATTACACGTGGCGGATTTAGTTTTTCATATAATTTGTACTCGTCTTTTCGTTTGCTGATGATCTGGACATCCAGATTATTGGCACATACGGCTTCGTGAAGTTCGTCAAAAGTGAGGTAGTATATATCTTCTTTGTCTTGAATAACGCCAGCTTGTACGAGCCGTTCGGCTTCTTTCAGCAAAGCCTGCTTATAAACGAAGTAACGATGAACCATGCCGTATTTTGGATATTCCCTATACCCGCTAAAATTACGGATGAGGTCGATCATTCGTTTGGTTTCTTTGGCTTTCTGTTCACCGTCCGGCAATTGCTTCAATCGATCCAATAACTCTTGTTCTTGTTTCAAAGCTTCCTGTCGCCCTTGCTCAAACTTCCGATGACTGGCATGAGGCTCAAAGTTTTTGATATTACCCAGAATCAACGGGACAAGTGTAATTGGCTTTTCGCTCCAACGAGTTCTAGTCATATCGATTTCTCCGGCACATCGCATGCCGTATTTGCTGAGAAAATCATAGATCGCGTCTTGGGCTTCCTGCCCGCCATCCAACTTAACCAGCTCATCCAAAAAGTGATCATCTTTTACTTGTTGTAAATAATCAATGACTTCAGGATAAGGACGTATCGCATCTGCGACATCGAGTAGCGCCAGCCCCATTTCCGAAGTAATATTGTTTGGTACGGATTGAGATAGTATGTCTGCTGCGTTTTTTTCACCTAACCATTCGTTCATTTTTTCATTGATCCATGTTGAAGCATTCATAGCAGCCATAATTACAGCCGAACTTTGCGGGTCAAATAAAATCTTCTTTAGTTGCTGGATATCTTCCAGTATAAAGTCAAATAAATCGGATCCTGATTTCGTTTGGATGTTTTGCTTTAACTCTTCGATCGATGCTTGAGTACGCTTAATCAAATCAAAAACGATGGCCGGGTCGTATTCGATGGGTGCTCCATCACCCGCAGACGGCATATTTTTATTGCTTTTATTAGAACTCAGTTCTTTTTTATCAATTGGTAACGATTTTATAAAATCTCCTCGCTCTATGATGGTCATAAGGGCGTCTTTGATGAGCGGATCGGATTGGCCCAGGGTATTTAATAAAGTATCTCTACTGACAGGTGAGCCCAGCATAGGGGTAACATCAACAAACAACCTTCCACCAGCTCTACGCATGGGTGCAGGAGTCGTCAACAGATAAAAAGACAACCCCAATGGCTTTATGGGGTCTGTCATCATTTGTTGGTGACCGACAGATACATAAACGCGATTTTCCTGATCATTGGCTTCAGGGATGGGGTATAAAGTCGTGATTGGCCGGCTCTGAACAATATAAAAGGTATCATAGGCCAAACACCATTCGATATCTTGGGGCTGGTCGAAAAAAGCCTCGATCTGTCTCCCGATGCGTGCCAGTTGTAGAATTTGCTCATCAGTAATGGTTTGAGTCTTTTGCTGATCGGGATCGATCTGTCGGGTCTCTGTTCCGCCTTCTTTTCGTGCATAGATCGCCAATGTTTTGGTTGCTATCCTCTTATCGACGATCTCCCCTTCCTGTACTTTATAACTATCGGCAGATACCAACCCAGAGACCAGCGCTTCACCAAGTCCAAAACTGGCATCAATGGATAGCAGCTTTCGGCTCGAGGTAATCGGATCGGCGGTAAATATAATCCCTGAAGCCTGTGGGAAAACCATCCTTTGAACGATTACGGATAAATAAACTTGCCTGTGGTCAAATCCATTTTGCATACGGTAGATGACCGCGCGATCTGTAAATAGGGAAGCCCAGCATTTGCTGATATGCTGCAAGATGGCATCGACGCCGATGATGTTTAAATAGGTGTCTTGTTGACCGGCAAAAGAGGCATGCGGCAAATCTTCTGCAGTCGCACTAGAACGTACTGCATAAGCATGTTCCTCCCCAAACTGGGAGAGATAGTGAGTTACTGCTGTCACGACATCGGAAGGAATTTCTACATCCATAATGGTTTGTCTGATCTTCCTGCTGATTTCACCAATTTGATCTCGATCTTCTGCTTTTAGCATGGTTAGTCGACCCAGCAAAGCATGAAACGTTTCGTTTTGTCCGATGGCTCTTTCATATCCCACGGTTGTAACACAAAATCCTTCGGGAACTTGTATTCCTTCAATTTTTGATAATTCCCCTAGATGTAGCCCTTTTCCGCCAACGAGCCAAAGCTGCGTTTTTTTCATTTCCTGAAAATCGAGAACCAACGAACTCATTCAACATCTCTCCTAACCAATAAATTAAGAAAAAACATTTGACAAGAGTTTTTCTGCATGATACACTTAGATTGTAAGATGCGTTAAATGTGTCTGATTTAAATATGTGAGTCGCGATCTGATTATATCATCGTGTCTGTTTATATGCAATATCAAAGAACCTGATTGTATGACTCAGGTTCTTTTTTTGATTCCTGCTATCATTGTTGGCATAAAAACCATCGTTTGAGCCGAACTTTCGTCACTGCATAGTTCCCTGGCGATCCTAGCTATATCGATTGCCGTACAATGATGTTATAAGGAATCTCTATCTTATCTTTTGATTTCTTAATGGTTAGATCAAAGGCTTGTTCTCCGACTTTCACTAATTGATGATCAACCGTAGAGAGGCGTAACCCAATTCCAACAGGCTGATTCTCTTGGCCGATAATCGCCAGATCCTCCGGGACTCTAAGCTGTAGGCTCCTTGCATGCTGATAGATTCCTGAAGCCACCTCGTCGCCGTTCGCGTAAACTGCGGTTGGTCTAGGATCCATATGAAGCAGTTGTTGAGCGGCTCTTACCCCGTCATCCATGCTGTAGCAGTCCCTGATATGGTATTCCGGCGGCAAATCACCAAAGATATGCTGATACGCTTTTATCGTCAGCTTCGTACTATTGCTCTCTTCTCCTCTTGCTGTCGTAAAAGCGACTTGGGTATGCCCTTTCTCCTTTAACAATTGAAACGTGTCTATGTAAGATGCATATCGATCCATGTAGGCACAGCCGATCTCAGGATGATCCGTAAACTCGCATGCCACGATCGTCCCGTACTTGGTATATGGCATAATCGCATCCCAAGTGTTCGAACGAGAGGTAATGATGATTCCATCCAGTTGTTTATTTTTCAGCATATTTAAGCAGCTGAGCTCTTTATTCGGATCGTACTTGGTAGGCAGAACCGTCACGGTATAATCAAGCTCAACCGATCGATTGAGTACACCATGGAGCAATTGATCAAAGGCTTGATTGTTGTTGTACGGCATGATCACACCGATACTTCTTGTTTCCTTACGAATTAAATCGACGGCTAAGCGATTTGGGGTATAGTCCAATTCATCAATCACAAGCTGCACGGCTGCCCGCTTCGATTCAGACACATATGGATGCTGGTTCAGCACCCTAGATACAGTCGATACGGATACTCCTGCACGCTTTGCAATATCTTTAATATTTGCCATAGTCACCTTCTCCTATATCTCATCTTGTATCCGGCGTCCGCTGCGACTCTACGGTGTTCCCGCAACCAGAGACTAAGTCAGCAGCAGTCCACAGCTTTATTATACACTCAAAACTCATTCTCATTGAAAACACCAGCAGACTCCACGGCAACGAGGCCCTGCTCTGTTCCGCCGAATCTTGGAAAGATATTGGCTAATCGGTTATGAATGCGAGTACTTGTCTTCCGGCATTAGGCGTTATGCTTTGGCAGAACTGGTTGATACTTAAATTGTAAGCGCTTGTAGTTGGCGCGGAAATCGCAATAAACCAAGATTTCTTGTAAATTCAACAAGTAGAGCCCAAGCAGTCCGTCGAACAGTTCGGGAACCACTTGGGCCTAATAATCTCAAAATACCAATATATTAATTTAATTCTGCCTGAAGCAAGCTGTAGATGATGGCTGCGGCCTCCGCTCTGGACGCAGTGCCTTTCGGAGCGAATCTACCATTATCCATACCCTTGATTACTCCTGCAGCTTGCACCGCTGTTGCTGCTTCTCGGGCGTACAATGATATCTGATCGTGATCTTCAAAGACCGTTACCGTATCCGATCCATTCAAGCCTAACCCTGCAGCCAAAGCCGCGCGATATGCCAATACAGCCATCTCTTCTCTAGTAACGATATTATTCGCACCGAAGGTTCCATCTGACCGTCCGTTCACGATTCCGAGCCGGTATGCTGCAGCCACCTTATCCGCGTACCATGCGCCCTGTGGTACATCCTTGAACGATAGTATTGAGTCCAAATTAGAAGTCGTTAATTCGAAGGTATTCAATAGCATGGTGAGGAACTCGGCTCGGGTCACTTGAGACGTTGAACGGAACGTTCCATCACCCACTCCGTTTACAATACCCCGTGCTGCTAACGCTTCAATCGCTTCTCTGGCCCAGCCGCCTGTAACATCGCTGAACTGAACATTTCGGAATGCGACCACGAATTTCTGGTTTTTCAGCGGTTTGAACACCATTTGTTCAGTGACAGGATTATAGATCGCGTTATTGACAATTTCAAGCTTTCCTGAAGCATTTATCGTATAAAGGATAATCTGACTGGCTCTTTCTCCATCTTGAAGTTTATATTTCAGGGCAACGCGCACATCTCCCAGGGTGTCGAATTTGTCAATCTCCTTACCGTCCACCACAATTCTGATTTCGTAGACTTCATCCGCGTTTAGGCTTCCCAGCGAATCATCATTCTTCAAGTCTGCTAAGTCAGCTTTTCTCAAGGAAATCATTGCTTTTTCGGCAGTTGAACCTCTATTTCTGAATATAAGATCTCTCGATACCGAAACATTGGCTTGCCCCAGATCAAGCTCAATTCGATTCAAATTCTCATTCACCTTGATTTCAGCCAGCGGTAGTGTAACATTCACTTGCTCCGCAGAATTCAACAAGAGAACCTGGATGCGAAGGACCCCGTCGGTTATTTCTGCAATGGCGTCCTTCACGATCCCGGAATTCAATTCTAGCGTTGCAATTCCGTGTGCCCCTATCACAGGCCTGAGGATTATTTTTCCGCTGTCAACCCATCCTGCTGTTTCTGACGGCACAGGTGTTGGAGTAACTGTCGGAACAGATGCCGATGAGGACGACGGAGGTGCTGGTGATCCACCTTCTACAGGATTCCCGGGCTCTGGCAAAGCTGCCTTCACCTCCACGGTTGCTGATGCCGTAAAACCGCCGTCTTCCGAGGTCGCCGTAACGACTGCACTTCCTGCTGCCACAGCGGTTACATTACCATTTTGATCGATGTCTGCAACTCCCGAATTGGCAGAAGACCACACAACATTCCGGTTAGATGCATGTTCAGGCAGTACCGTTGCCGTTAACTGCTCCTGCTGACCCACGGACAGCTCCAATTTAGCAGCATTCAGTTTGATCCCTGTTGCTCTGCCTGGTACTGCGATATCCGCAATATTGTACATAAAAATTAGTCTTTCATTCGTTGTAATATCAGGAACATCCGTGATTTGCTCCAAACGCTTAGAACCTAATCGAAGAGTCAGAACCGCATTAGCTCCTGAACCAGAAGCTTGTTGATATACGATTCGATTGTCGTACTTGGGTGAAGCTAGAGCGAATGGGCCGACCCCGCTGGAGCGAAGAATAAACTTTTCATTTTCTCCGATCACAGCAGCATCCGCTTTAATCACATGATTACCATCAACCATTTCGTCCTTCACCGACAAATAGGTATTTGTCTTGACCAGCTTGATTGCATAGGTACCGTCGCTATTGGCAGTCATTTGGAAAAATGGTGCTGCTTGCTTCATCACACTGGTCACTAGCTCACCGTTTTCATTGATATCATAATAAGAATTCAATGTCTCTGCGACTCTCTGTCCATCCACCATACTCCAATTTCTCTGATACAACGGCTCCCATCGGGTTCGCATCTGAAAATAGGACTCATTGGAGCGAAGCGGTTCGCCATTGTAGAGCGTCAGCGTGCCGAAGTTAAGGTTATCAAAATGCACCATGCCTTGAGGACGGGATGCCCGCGCTGCTCTCTCCGTCCATGGCAACTCAACGTGTCCCGTCTTGCGGTAAAGTGCCAGCGCCTGTTCGAATACGGGCCGCAATTCACCACGGTTAAGTCCGTTGGACTCTCTGTCAAAACCCGCCCCATAGTACCCTCTGGCAGGATCACCGAATACATTCGGCATCCCGACAAAAGGAACATCCTCACCATAGAGTTCCTTCGAATACAAATTATATTTTGCCGTGTATTCAAAAGCTTTAGCCAATCTGTTATCGTACAAGGAATACAGATCCGAACCTTGATTGTAAGCGATGATGCAGATTTCAGCCATGTATCCGATGCCTAACATTGCATGAGCTTGATCGCGTCCGGTTTCCATAGTTTGTCCGGTGTCATTCACATATGCAAAGATCGACCCGTTCACATGAATATCTTGATATAATGCCATCGCACGATCATAAATTTCCGTATTGTCACACAGAACACCTATTGACATCATAGTGACCAGAGCCGCTGTATCCCAGTTGCCATTGGCAAGCATTGGGGCAGCCGCATCCTGGATGACAGGATAAACTACGTTTAACATCATATCTTGTAATGCTTGAAAGTCAGCATCACTGTATCCGCTATATCCGCCGTCATAATACTTTAAGATTTCGGCAGCACTGGCATATTTGTACGCATTGATACCAGCGCCAAGGATTCGGTCTCTGCCATCAATAACCTTAAGTGTATGCGCCCAGGTGCTCAGGATCCCCGCTGCATTCTCCGCATACTTGTCTTCTCCCGTAATTACCCATTGCAAGGCATTGAAATAAGCAGCAGTGCCGCCTTTTTCAAAATAACCGATATTTCCGGAATCCGAAGGTGCTCCTCCACGTCCCACATTTGTAAAGGCTGTGGTCATATAATTGAAGCTGGATAGGTGATAGGGA
Organism: Paenibacillus lentus; assembly: GCF_042714055.1. Lineage (GTDB taxonomy): Bacteria > Bacillota > Bacilli > Paenibacillales > Paenibacillaceae > Fontibacillus > Fontibacillus lentus_A. The sequence goes on along the minus strand of NZ_JBHGVC010000001.1, from coordinate 258,235 downwards.
ACACTGTTCTGCAATCTCTGGTAATCGGAATACCAAGGTTCTTCTTTGGCCTGAACATGATGCCTCATGCTATCCAGATCTTCTTGAGTATGTAGGATACCCGGATGACTGAAAATTCTGACAGCGACCCCCGATTCTGTCTGAATGCCATGGCCACTGTAGGTAATAGTAAATCTGTGGCTGCCGATGCTCAAATCAGCTATTGTCGCCTTCATTCGTCCTTCCGTAAACTGAACCTCTGTACCAGCTCGATCGATACTGTAATTTTCAGGGTTGGTATCCCCATTTAGGGGACGCCAGTGCAGCAGCACATCATTTCCTGTTACCTTCTGGCTGACCTCCAACAAATCCGCACCAGTCACTTCTTCAAAATAAAACCGATATTCCGAATTTTCAAGGGCAATGCCGGTCGATTGCATAGAATCCTCTGTCATCTTAACGTTGAAGCGGTCAAAACCCGAATCATCCCTCATCGTGGACAAATGGGAATAGATGCGATAATAATCAGACTGTGCATAATGGTCGATATAAAATCGCTCGTTCCAGTTCGGGGTAACTGCAGATGCTTTAATTTCAAATACTCTATCCGTACTGGTTCCGCTCGAAGCACCACTTATAATATTAAAGTACCTGTGCGTATTATTCAGGAATTCTTCTGCTGTATAGTAGTTTTGAATCGTTAGGTATTTTCCTGTATCCAGCGATTTTATGGAATAAACCGTCCTGGTAGCTCCTACTTCTTCTTCCGCTTTATCAACTGTAGCGAAGTAGTCCAGAACGTACAAAGCAAAGGTAGATCCGTCTTCCCTGCTAGCCGTAAGCGATAACGTTTCAGTAACAGGATCCACCTTCACATATCTGCCATCTGTATTTTTTATTTTCATAATTTTTGCCGCATGCTTACTATTATCAAAGTAATTGCCCATGTTCGGGCCCGAAATTTGAACAGGCCTCTCGGCAGCTTCCAGTCTGTCCATAGCCGCTTGCAGAGACAGCATTGCTTGATCAACCTCCTGTTGCGTCACCGGGGATCGGATGGTTCCCTTCGCATGCCGGATTTCTTCCAGGAGCGCTGCCCAGCTGTCAATCTCATAATCCGATTCTGTTAATTGCTCCGCTGCGGCAACTAATGCTTTTAGAGCCTCTTTATCGGTTCCATCATTTACAACTGGTTCACCCAGCGTGACGGTCAGGGATGGACCGGGATGCCCCGAAGTATTCCTTGAAGAATACATCTCGCTGGCATTGACTGTGTTGTCATTCACACTAGCGGTTGTCAAATGAATACTTACCGTTTTTCTTCCGCTGCTTAATGCAGATTGAAAGATGGATGACACATCCACAGAGAGATTCTCCTCCCCTGTAGACACTACATTCTTTGTCACAACCGGCGATCCCGCCATATCATAGGGACGGTTATTATAAGTGACATTTGTTACCGTCCATGGTTCTGTGGAATTCCTCAGCGTCGACTCGCTCTCCGTGAATATCAGTTCATTGGGCGCATGACTCTTTCTGAAATTCAAATTCATTTGCATCTCTTCAATAGCATAATATTGGGTATCTATCGAGGATAAATCGAATTGAAGATACACGTGGCGGTGCTTTCCGTATATCAGTTTATTTGCGTTCGAGTTAACCATCGTGGTGTTGTCTTGGGAATTGAAATTCGATACAAATGCATCTTGTGTTGCCGGGAAGGTGTCGGCCTCAGTTGCTGCAACTAGTGTTGTTCCCAGTAAAAAAGTGGTGAGTGGCGTGCCTAACAGGGAAACACATAACAATAAAGACAAAGCCCGCCTAATTGATCTAAACATACTTCTCCTCCTCAAAAGAAATTGATGAAAGCGCTGTCATTAATCTCTTTTAAAGAATAACACTTTGTTTTTTTTCACAACATGCTCTTTTTTTAGAATGAACTGAGGTTTTTTTAGGAAAAGCATAAAAAAACCGGCTTGCGGTCGTGAAGTGCACCCCCTAGAATTCATCGGTTAAACCAAGGGGTGCTGAACCTTTAATCCATTACAATATTTCAATATACCCTTCTGTTCCATTTACGCGAATTCGTTGCCCGTCTTCTATCCGTTTAGTAGCGCTCTCCATACCAACAACTGCTGGTAAGCCATATTCACGTGCGATTACTGCTCCATGGGTCATCAGCCCACCAACTTCGGTGACTAGGCCTTTTATGGATACAAACAATGGTGTCCAGCTTGGATCTGTAAAGGCGGTAACTAATATAACCCCAGCTTGAACGAGTCGTTCGCCCTCTTTTAGTAAAGCCTGCTTATAAGCGCGAAATAGCGATGAACCATGCCGTATTTGTCCAGATAGGCATCGATTTAATGGGCCGGCTCTGGACAATATGGAATGTATCGTTAATCAAACACCACCCCATATCTTGTGGCTGGCCAAAATAAGCTTCGATCTGTCTTCCAATGCGTGCCAGCTGTAATAACGCCGCCTGGACAGAAGTCTGATTTGTCTAACAGCGACTTAATACTCACCTTTAATTACAAAAAACGATCCTCGAATGGTGCCAGCTAATTTAGACTTCTGCCTGGCAAACTTAAACTTCCCTTCTAACTCCTTGGGGACTTCCATCCCCTCAGAAAGCTTAAAACCAACGGCCCGCTTCTTAGGGGCATCAATCGTATACAGGACATTGAGCGCAAGACCATCCTCATAAAAGACGAAAGTCCATTTGATATTTTCCACTTGGAAACGCGACGTTTCTAATGGTTTGGCCGCAAACTCAATATCACGTTCTTCTTTCAAAATTCGGTTCACATAATCAAGGATCTCCTGGCTTTCGCTGGCAGGTACAACCGTAAATTCATGCTTATATTTGTTCATAAAGTAACGGGCTTCATTCGCTCGTAAACCAGCAAGCGCTTCTGCTACGGGTGAAGACTCTAAACCAAGCGTCGATACGTTTTTAAAGTCAACGATATAGGACATGTTCATCTCTCCTAAAAGTTTTGTGAGCGTTACTTCTTAGAACCTGCTTCGAGTAAAACTCGCAGCGGAAGCATTGGGACTGATCTCTTTATTTCCTTACAACGGGAATCCACATTTCACCAAATACGAAGCCGTTTCGCTGCCCCATCTCAACCGTTGCATTTGGCCCGCCAACATAGGCAAAATTCTGTGCTTCCGGCAAGACTTGTCCAAAGGCAATACCAGTAAGCATATTACTCAACTCCCCAGACGTCTTCCCTTCCCCTTTTACAATCAGGTATTCCCCTTTAGGAAATTGAATCACTCTGGTTGCTTCTGGTACCGATGCCTCTGTCATGACGCCAGCATAATGCATCATCTTGTTATTTACCGCTTCGTTTACGGCAAAAATGTAGTCATTTGCGGCTATGGCTTTTAAAGTGTCAAGCCTTCCATCTTGTTTCACTGCCTCCCAAAAGTCTGCTTTTTCCTTATTTATGCCGGCATAGTCTGTGTAATCGCTCTGAAGCTCAATTCCGATACCTAAAACGATAAAGCTGTCTTTTTCCTCAAGGATATAATTTGCCATATTCAAAACCTTCCTTTTTTTAAAAATTATCAAATGGTTTTGTCTATTCACTTGATGGGTTTATAATAACCTTAAATCATGTCAAAAAATGATACTGTTTCGGGGGGCCCGATGAAAAAAGTTGAACGGATAAATATCATTATGCGGTATATCAACAACCGCGCTCACTTTACCATTTCTGAAATCATGCGGGAATTTAACATCTCTCGTTCGACAGCCATTCGAGATATCCGAGAAATCGAAGCGATGGGGATGCCGCTTGTCGCTGAAGTTGGAAGGGATGGGGGGTATTTTGTCATGAACAACTCTGTCCTGCCCACTGTCCGCTTTACCGATAATGAAATTAAAGCTTTATTTATTGCCTTTATGGCCACAAGAAATCAACAGCTCCCTTATCTCAAAAGTCGTCAGTCTTTAGCTGAAAAATTACTGGGTTTCATCTCCGAAAACCAGCAAGATGACCTTGTTCTTTTAAATCAAATATTGCTTTTTGAGGGAACCAACCCCCATAATCCAGACCTGCTTGATCTGTCAGACCTGCCCCACCCCATGTTAGAAAAACTTATCCAAATCCTTCTGTTGGACAGCTATTTATTGGTTTCCATCAAAGAAGAGAACGCAATAAAATCTTGTCCCATTTATCTCCTGCATCTTTATCATGAAAAAAGTCTATGGCAAATTGAAGGCTTTGACTTAGAGAAAGAAAAGAGACGGATTATTCCTGTCGACAGTCTCACCAATGTAGAACCATACCCTGCGAAAAAAAGAGGAAGTAGGAAGAAGATTCTAGAAAGCCTAAGTAAGCAGGAAGAAGTCATCAACCTTGTCCTTGATCTTGGTCCAAAGGCGATTGCCCAGTTCAAAAAATACCATCCTTTAAAGATTTCGATCTCCTATACGAATCCGTACCAAACCACGGCCACCTTAAAGACTTTTATCAATGTTCATCATTCAGAGGAATTAACCGAAATAACCAATTGGCTGCTTTTCCTAGGTGGAGATATCAAGGTCAGGGAAATACCAGAAGAAGTCTTAGAAGGCTTACAAGAGAGATTAAGCTTATACTGCCCATAAGCAGTGCCAGTGGCATATCGTGATTATAATTAGATGCGATGCTGGACTTTAGTCGAGGTTCACTACCTGCTACGGTCTGTTCCGGCTCACGGGGATATTCGTTATAATATTGCCAAGTCTTTTGGAGGAGCGATTGATCATGAATTACGAACATAAAGTACAGAGGGAAGTTGCCAAATGGGAACAAAAAATGTTCAAACCGCCTGGATGGCTGGAAAAAACATCGAAAACAATCGGCAATCGAATTAATCATTTGATTCCCCCGAAGGTGCACAGCATCATTACGACCACCATACGATCGATCGTGCGCACGGCACTGTTCGGTGCGGAATATACACCTAGCCGTCCCGTGCAGCGTACTCTGGAACTGGAGTCTGCTGATCAAGAAGCGAATGAGTTGTTTGCCCTGTACCAAAAAATCGCGGTTGCCGAAGGCGCTGGAACGGGAGCTGGCGGCATTATGCTTAGCATGGTAGACTTTCCAGCTTTAATTGCGATCAAGATGAAATTTTTGTTCGAGCTGGCGCATGTTTACGGTTATGATACCAAACACTTCTCCGAGCGGGTATTCATTCTCAAGGTATTTCAAATGACGTTTTCGGGATCTGAAAACCGTGCAAAGTTGTTGGATTCCATCAAGCGTTGGCATATTGAAAAGGAACAATGGCAATCCGACGCCGAATACTCACGGGATATGGACTGGGAGACATTTCAGATCGAGTATCGCGACGCCATTGACTTCCGGAAAATGCTGCAGATGGTGCCTGGGATTGGCGCTTTCGCAGGCGCATGGGCGAATTACACCATTCTTGAGGAGCTGCGCGAATTTGCTATGAACGCTTACCGTCTGCGCAGATTGCACGATGATTTCGCGGTTTTGGGGTAGCTCTCTCTTCGCTATAAGCATCCAAGAAACATGGTAACCTTCATTTTTCGGTGATAAAATCACACCTGCCCGTTCACTAATTACAAAGGCTGCCAGATCCGATAGGATATGCCGGCAGCCTCTATTGTCGTTTATCGAGCTATCGTAGCCCCGTTAACGTAACAATGTTAACATTATAAATTGTATCTAATCATTGCCCATTTTTTCAGATTTAGCACCATTAATGTACAAATTCTTCTTCTAGATCTCGAATCAGTTACAATATAACCTCCTTATGAATTCGTATTAGGAAAAGCTTCATTTTTTGAAACATGTATCATCTCTTGGGGAAAATATTTCTTAAAGTATTTCTCGACTCGAATATGGATATCTCTTTGAAACCATTCCGATAGCCCATGTGCTTCAAACAATTGAGGCATTCCAAGCCGCTTTGAACGTTTACCCATCGAGCCATCCCCGATATTCATCGTATCGATCCAAATACGATCCACGATTCCTTCCAGCAAACTAGGAAAATCAGAGGTAAACGGCAATACAGGTGAAACGGCGGCCTGTGTCGCTAACCCGGCCTCATGTAGTTCTTTTAAAGCTTTTATTCGTAATTGAATTCCGGGAGCATAAGGAGCAAATATTTGCTTCATATCCTCACGGTCTGTTTCGATGGTCATGGATACTAAGACTTCACAGCTCTCTTTTAGAGCGACTAACAGATCCAGATCCCTAGTAATGAGCGGACTGCGTGTCTGGATTTGCAGCAGATCCGGCGGATTACTAATCATGGCCTCCAATAAGCTACGTGTTATATTTGCCTTCCGTTCGATCGGTTGATAAGGGTCAGTTGCAGAGGACATAAAGATATTCACCGTTTTGTTTTTTTGACGCAGCTTAATGATTTCACTTTGGTAGTTTTCAGCTGCATTTGTTTTAATGTCCACCCATTCTCCCCAAGGAATCTCTTTGAATTTTTGAATTGGCATTTCTCTTACGTAACAATACTTGCAAGAAAATGCGCAGCCGCTGTATGGATTCAATGAATGGGTAAATCCTATATCCAGATATCCTGTCGCTTCGCTTAGAATTTTCTTTGAAAGTATATCTTTAATTTCAATGCCCATTTGATTCTCCATCTCTCTGTAGGCTAAATTTGTAAAAAAACATGTAGATATTCCTCGTAATCCCTATCGCTGAAGGACATCACAGATGATCTTCTTAAAATGATAGCGATACAATCGAACCCGCTAGCCATGATTATAACATTACTCCTACCTTTGTTTTAAATTTCGAAGAACTTTGGCAAGCATATCGCTCCACGTAGTCCCTGCCAAAGATTAATTTTAGATGGTTAGAGCCCTCAATTTTGACGATCGGATGATTCTCCCATTCTATGGCGAGCAGATTTATTTCCGACACGGCAAATACTCCTTCACTCGCGTGAAGGAGTATAGAAAAATATACTCTTATCGATTATATAGTCTATTCAAGGATAATGACTTTGCCGGAAATAACGCCCTCTACATCTCTGGAAAACTGCAGCGCCCAATTGGTTGTACCGTCCCCGCTAAATTGAACGGCATCCGAATTCCCCGTCTGGCCTTCCGTAAACAATTCATCTGGAGAGATTGACACACTCCAGCCGTCATACTCATAATGGATGTTTCCATTGCTCTCATAGGTCACTTCTTGAACGGATTCCGGGATGACTGTACCGCCCGGAATTTTGGCTTTCAACGCCTCAATTTCGCGGATCATGTCTGATTCCTGATTAGCGTCGGAGACTGCTCGGTCTTCCGAACCGCTCGGATTCACCGGGATCTCCTCCGCCGTGGAGGACGGTTCCATCGGTAATTGCCGCAGATATTCTTCACCTTTAAGCGGATCCGCTTTGGTCTTATCTAAAGGAAGATCAAACAGAACAGCAGCTCCATCATAATCCTTGTTCGGGCTGATCTCACCGGTGCTTTCGTTATACGTAAACGCCTGGTTATCATAGAAAGGTGAGCCGCTGCTAATCGCCATATATACGCCTCTGTCCGCAAACATCTCTATCCCGTCGCATTCAATTAATCGGTACATGATTCCGTCAAGCACGACCTCGCCGTATCCCCCGTTCATCGTTGCGATGTTGATCTGCCATGGCTTGAGACCTTTAATAAGCGGCGAGATGAAAAATGATTCCTTGCCATAATCCGGATCACTTGTTGCCGGCATCGGAGCACCGTCCTGTCTGGCTACGGATACGACAGCATAGCTTCTATCGGGATAAACATTTTGTTCCGGACCGCTAAGCTCTTTCAATCCCGCACCGGATACGATTCCGTACAAGGTAAAATAATACCCCCCGGAAGCAGCCGATTCGTTGATTTCAATCGCATCGCCGCTTTCAAACGCCTTGGCCAAAATATTTTCACCCAAATGCTCTGCCACTTGCTTAGGACTGAAAAACTGTACAGCCGCAAAAGCCGTAACGGACATCAAGAGTGTGAAGACTGCGGCCATTACGCCGATGGACACTCTTTTTCGGTTTATTCGCTTCATCGCAGTTCTCTCCTTATATCGATCAATAATGACTTGATTCAAATGCTCTTCGGGCTCCGCAGTCGAAGCTAATGCTTCTTTAAGCAGACGCTCACCATTCTCGGTTTGGTTCACGGAGAATCGACCTCCAATAATTTTTTTATTGATTTTCGCGCCTGATGCAGCCTGCTTTTAACCGTTCCCGGCGGAATTTTTAATACCGAGGCGATTTCATCCAAGGACATTTCCGCCGTGTAGTACATATAAAGCGGTGTTCGCAGCTTATCACTCAGTTTGTCTACAGCGTTCCGGATCAGGATACGACGTTCACGGGACAGTACGGTTTCCTCCGGTGTTGCTTCTCCCACAGCTTGGCAATGAGTTTCCACAGCCCCGTTCAATTCCGCCGTAGGAGCAATCCGCTGCCTCCAAGCGAGTTTTCGGCGCTGGTTCTTCCGAAGACGGATCGCTATGCCTATGAGAAATGCTTTGGGATTTTGGCTCCTGTCAATTTTGTGGGACAGCTCTAGTGCTTTAAGGAAGGTTTCCTGATAAAGATCATCGGTATCCGTCTTGTTTCCCGTAAGCTTGTAACAGAATCCGTAAAGAACCTTGCCGTGCTGTTGTATAAGATCACCTAACTCCTCGATACCCAATTAGCTGCTCCTTTCTGAATGGCCATTCAATTATATATTGTCATAACTCGGCAATCGGTTCATTTTTAATTAGACGAATGTTTATTGGCTTCCTTATTTCAGATAATAAAAAAACCACGGAATTGCTGATCCGTAGTTTTTAGAAGTCAGATGGATAAACCGTTTTAGAATTGAACGAGGGCACTTTGGCCGCCCCCTGCTTACCTTTATGCAGCCGGATCTCCTTCTCCTTCAAGTAATTTTCTAATCGTGACCGGTATAACCACGCCAGCTTTCACCGGGAGCCCCTTCGAAACAAAAAGACTATTGACCTTGCGAAGCCGCTCCGTCCCCTCAGTGAGCTTCACTTCGAAGAGCATAAGCTGCCGGCCCCCGGGGCTCTTGAGATTCCTTGAGCAAACGGGGAAGCAAGGCGATACCAATGCTTGCTCCGCTTTCGCTTACCCGATGGTGGATACCACGTTGCCGTCCTGATCCTTGATATCGGTTCTGACGACTCGAATAATCAAGCCTTTATATGAAGTCAGCCGGATTTCCTCTTCCTTCGGCTGCAGTTTTTGCGAAATCTCGTTAATAGCTGCTTCATCCAGTTTAAGCCGAACTTCGTTCTCTTCCGCTTCGTAGCCGGTTTCCGTTCCAGGCTTCAGCACCACACTCAAGCCCTGACATGCCAAATTCAAATCTTTCCCTTTCAGAAGGCGGCCGCGGAGCAGCTTGCCGATCGTTCCCGCCTGCTTCGCCCCTAAGGCAAGCACAGCCGGCGTCTTGCTGAACAGACGGTTCTTTCCGAGTTCCCAAGCCAATTGATCGACAAATAAAAATCCGGTATTCGAACCGTCCCGCTCTATGCCCCTTTGAATGGCTTCTGCCACAGCAGGAATCTGCAGGAGGGAATCCCGGGATAAATCGGTGATATACCCCGGCAGCGCCGCCTGACTAGCTTCCAATACGCCCAGCGTGCTCCACGTCTTCATCGCCTCCAGCTCATCCTCTGTGATCCCGATCATCTGCAGAAATTCAACTCGCCCATGAGGCGTATGCATGGGAGGAAGCTCGGGATCCTCCATAAAGGCGAGCGCGGTCAGCTGTGTATCAGCCCCCAGGCAGATCGGGCCATTGGCATCCATATAATCGCCCGAAGCGAAAATATTTCCGCTGTTGAATACATACCGTCCCATATTTTGAAGCAGGTTTAGCGCCCACATCGGGGGCTCCTCCTCGTTTTCCCCGCGCGCCACCCGAAAAGTAAGTTCAAATCCATAGCCGCTATAATCGGCATCTTCCGACTCTTTCTCATAAAGCTCGGAAAATCCGAACGTCACGATATGCCAATGAGGGAACGGCTTCTCCGCTTTATAGGCGCTTAGGCCGTCCAGTGGATCCTTGCCTCCCAGCATATAAGGAATGACCGTACCGTAATGCTTGGGTTCCTGGGCCCCATACAGCTTCTTCATTTGCTCTTCAATTGCATCCCAACCGGTTGTGACTGCTTCTTCGTTCATCTTACTCCCTCCAACTCATATTCTTGTCATTTAAGCCCTAGTCAGGACAGCTTTCATTTCGGCAATCATCTCCGGTTTTTCGCTATCTTAGAAAGGTTATGTAGAACGTGGCAGGCCATTCTGGCGAAAACAAAAAGCATTTCATGACAGCTTCATTTCTCCACAATGCGACTTATTTCCCTAAACTTCGCTTCATTTCGACTATCTTTTCATAATACACTGGAAAAGCAAGGAAGCGGTAGGTACAAAGTAATCAAAAAAAGGAGGAGATGATATGTACGTCTGAACAGCGGATGATTTTAGTATAAAGTCTTATTCCCTTTAGGGGGTCGTGAAAACAAAAAGAGCACTGACCTATCTCGGACAGCACTCTTTTCACGTAAGCAACTTTCATCCAATTTTCAGTCCTTCCACATTCCATCACGATGGTCTACATAAAATCCTCGCTTCACCCCGTGACTCTGGGCTTTGCCGGATCGCAGTTTGGCCTCTGTATTTCCCCTAAAGCGGCCAACTTAGACAGATAGTAGCATTCTTCACGATACATATGATCCGGCATCAGAGGATTAATCCGATCCAGCACCTCTCCACGTAATCCAAACTCCTCGAGCTCCGACAGAAAATGCATAAACACCCTCATTTCCAGGTCGATATCCGCATGAAATTTGCGAAGGGCGGGAAAATTCTTTAAATGGGTCCGCAAATATCCGGTCATTTCCACGGCCTTCAGATAAAAGCCTTCAAAATCCTTTTTAAAGGCCTTGCTTTTAGCAATTAATGGTTTCTCCACAAAATCCAAATCGGCTGCCAGACTTGCTGCGTGGCCAATGGCGTCCTGCAGCCAGACCATGTCGTAATGCAGGGGATGAAACAGAGGAACTCCCCGGCCTTCGTTAAGCGCCTGCAAAACTCGCTGATACTCCTCCAATTCATTGACCATGTGGTTGATAAAGGAAGGCGTCAACAACAATTCAATTTTCCCGGTAAGCTGCCGTTCCAGCAAACTCAGCTTAAATTCTCGCAGCTCATGCACAGCATGACTGGCATCATGCGTCAGTTTTGCGATGAACGTCGATGCATCTGGTCGCCTCGCCTCACCGAGCAGCATATCAAAACAGGCTATCAAGCGTTCAGCAGTCGCGATATCCGCTTTTTCCTTGGGTGACAGGGCGGTTAAAATAAACCGGCAATGATCGCCAAGAATCTGCAGCCAAAACCGGTGTTCATACAATGCGTCACTCATCAACCTTGCCTCCTCAGCCTTTATTATCCAGAAATATATGCTGCCGAAGCTCGAGTAGACCCATCACAAGCTGTCCCAATCAGGCATTATTGCTTTTTGATGTAATTATAATCGAGTGTCCCACTTAATAATGCTATAAACCTCCTAATTCTGGATGATCTGGTGAGTCCTCTTTCAGCAGCGGCATGCCTGCTTCGACCAATCGCTTATTGCGAGTGAAAAAAACAGTCAGTACTAGCATAAGCAATCCGGTTCCGATCAGCAGCCATTCGATTTTGGCCACATCAGCAAGCGGTCCGAATATCAACATCCCAATTGGCATCATGGAAGTCGAAATCATCCCAAAGACACCGAATATACGTCCTAAATAATTTTCATCCACCTTCTCCTGAAGCAAAACGGTAGTCGGCGTATTAAATATGGGCATCGCAACTCCAAACACAGCCATAATGGTTAAGTAAATCCAGAAGACAGGTACAATGCCGAGCGCGATTGTGGACACGGCCATAATGAAGCTGGCTATAGCCATCGTGTACACTTTATTTTTGAAGCCGCCCCATGATGCGATAATCCCCCCTCCTGCCATCATGCCAACGGAAAAAGCAATTTCGATTGCTGTCAAACGCCATACATCGTCCCCGAAACTGCGCGTGACCTGCAACGGAGTCAAAAAGGCGGCAGGTGCCATGAGTACGAAGAAAAAGGCGAAAAAGATAAAAAATGATTTTAAAAAGGCGTGGTGTCTAATATACACCAGGCCCTGTTTGAAGTCGTCCAGGTAGCCTGTCATTTGCGCGTCAGATGCCTTCTTGTGCAGCGGGATTTTGAGAAAGAACAACAAAGTCAAGATCGCGATCGCCGCTGTAATGACGTCGATGAAAAAAATCATTTCGATCGTTGCCATTGTAAGCAAAGCCGCGCTGACAATAGGCGCAATGAACATGATGAGCGCTTGTAGGCTTCCGTTGATGCCGTTTACTTTTGTCAGCTTTTCTTGCGGTACGATTTGAGGCAATATCGCCCCGACCGCTGGAGTCTGAACGCCTGCCCCGAGTGCACGGACGGCAGCGATGATAAACAGCAGCCATATCGCTTGGTAGCCGAGTAAAAACGTAATGGCCAGTAATAGCGTAACGACTGCGATCATTGCATCTGAAATCATAATGAGCCTTTTCCGGTTGAAGCGATCCGCCCAAACGCCCGCAAACGGTGATAGTAAAAATGTCGGAATGAAACCGCAAATAATATACAGCGTCATCATAATGCCTGACTGGGTAGTCAGCGTAATATGCCACATAATGGCATATTGTACCAAGGCAGAACCAAACAGCGATAGCGTCTGGCTGCTTAAAAAGAGAATGATGCTTCTTATCCAACGATTTTTCTTGTAATCTTCGGTTTGTGACATCATGCCAACCCTTTCGTGTTTGATCTCCCTGACTTCAATAACACAACCTTCTATATAACAATGTTCACAATGTCATAAAAAGTAATTCTACAGTTGGTTAACATAGTAAAATTAACAAATACGGATCTATTTTACAAACAGTTTCAGTAACTGCTCGTAAATCTGATTTAAAATGCCTGCAATTGGCCAACGACGGAAACGAACGAGTGTGCCTTCAAAGAGCCATAATGCGCACTATACTTTAGTGTTGTATGATTAACTGCGCTTCGCGGAACAACACAAGCTTTTGCATAAGTTCGTACTGCTTGGTGCATTCTAATCACGCAAAGAATATAAAGACACAACATGGAGGGATCGTTTTGGCTAAGAGTAAACAACAACAAGAAGCGCATGGAATCGGACAAGTAGAAAAACAGCTGAATAATCAAATGGAGGCTGCCGCAGAAATTAAAGGACAATCAAAGCTAGACCGAGAAATAAAAAAAACCACTCACCGTCAGATTGATCCATCGAATGACCTTTCGAAATAAGGAGAATTCTCATGAACAAACAAAGAGCGATTGAAATTTCGAAATCAGCCATTATGAAAAACGTAACGTATCAGGATACCCCTATCTTTATCCAGCATGTCAATGAGGATGAAACCGCTCGGGTCTATCCAATCGGAAACTCGGAGCAGGAAATGACCGTTCCTTTGTCCAGTCTCACCGAGCATCCTTAGGCAGAATATAGCTGAGCCCTCCATTGTTTCTTTACAATACAAAGAACACCAGTTGCGCATTCCGAGCAACTGATGTATTTGTTTTGTTTTTGTTCTCTTTTAAGGGTTAATTACTTCTATTAAATCCTGCGGAGTCTCAAATTTATACTTAGCCGGAATATGATCATGCTGCTTGCATCCCCATAAAGCTAATCCAAAGTCAACTCCAGCATCTCGAGCACATTCATAATCGTAAATTGTATCTCCAATATAAATTGAAGTTCTAGGATTAGCTTTTGAGATTTCCATGAATTTTAGCAATGGATCTGGATTGGGTTTATGTTTTTCAGTGTGGTCTGCACAAATCATGTGCGATAAGTATTTTGTAAGTCCGAATGGAACGAAATCGTGATGATACTCTTCTTTTGTTTTAGAGGTCACAACCCCTTGGCTTATCCCTAGTTCTTGTAAAGAAATCATCAAATCTATAATTCCATCAAAGATACTTATTGTGCTATAGAAATCTTTCATGAAGAAGTTCCATCTCTCATTAGCTTGGTCTATATCTGTGATTCCAAGTTGAGGCAATGCAGAAGTCCCTGGCAATACCTAACACAAAATTAAGGTCGGACAATTGAACCTCTCTGTTATAATCGATTTTCAACATTTTTTGAAGTGAGTACATAACAGCTTTTTCTGTATCAATTAAAGTTCCATCCACATCAAAAATTACATGATCATATTTAGGCATAATACCCTCCCGTAACAAAAGAATTTAATTTTGTGTTGTTCTCTCAGTCAGTGGAGTCAGGACTGCCATAACCCGGCCTTCGGAGGTTACCTGCACCATAACCCGACTATCTTCGCTAAGGTCAGGGTTGGTGGCGACAGTAAAGACTTTATCGCTATAGAGGAAGTCTCCGTTCAGAAATGACGCCCGCCAAAAGTCAGTTGTCGTTTGAGAAAATAAGGGCATATTTCTTACCTGATTTGGCTGATTTATCACTATGTTCACTCCTTAAATAACGAGTTGCTGTTGTGTAATATAATAAGTCATCCCGCCATCCTTATAAAGTTCTCTTACAATATAGTGCATTCAAAATGGTGCTATAGATTTCTCCTGATCTGTAACGAGATTATCAGCCACCGCTGGGATACGTTTTATAAAAAATGTAGTCAATAATCCCAGCAGCAAGCAGCATGCCAAGATTGAGAATGTAAAGATATAATTACCAGTTCCGAGCAGCTGAATGGCGAGAATTGGTCCAATGGTAGCACCTAAATTCACTACAACCGTATAAATAGAAATCGCCGCACCTCTTGAGATCCCCCCTAGTTCACCGACCAGTGTAACCAATGAAGGAATAGCGATTGCAACACCAGTTACAAAAACGATGCTCATGACAATAATAAATACCATATTTGCACCAAAGCCTAAGAGGATCAATCCAACAGCAGATAGGATTAATGCACTTCTAAGTATCGGTATCACGCTGTATTTCTTAATCAAACGACCCGAAAAAAGTGACATTAGCATCCCTAAGATCCCTACTGAACGAACATATAAAATCTGTTGATCCGTAAACCGAAAAGAGAACTGCTTAGAAATTTCCCCAGTACAGTGTACATGCCCACAAAGGAAAGCAGCATGACTAATGCAATTGCATAAGCAAACCATAGTGACCTTTGGGCCAGTGTTTTTCTCATTTGATTAAATGCATCTGCAACACGAATGCCGTTTGGCGGGAGGTTTGGTATAAAGAATAGCATTAGTAGTGTTAATACAAAATAAATCGCCGCTAAAATGATGAATACATACTGCCAACCTAGATGAGAACTGACAAAGCTGCTGTACACTTGTCCAATAATTCCAGCCATCAAAAAACTTGTACTCATGCAGCTAACTGCAAATACTCTTTTATTTTGCGGGAACAATTCCATCACATAGGGAAGCACTACGGGAGAGAAAGTAGCTGCAGTCAAGCCTTGAATTCCTCTGAAAAGAATCACTGAGTACAAACTGCTTTGAAACCCTAGAAAGATAGTAACAATCGTTAACGCAGCTAATCCCCAAAGCATGATTTTTTTTCGGCCATAACGATCTGATAATGGTCCAAACAGTACGCATCCAAAAGCAAAACAAAACGTAAACAAGCTGCTTATCCATACAGTTTCCCCTTCTGAAACCGCAAAATCCTTTGAAAGTACGGGGATTAGGGGGATTGTAACATAGAAGCTTGACATAACTACCAATCCCGTTAAAAACAATATTAACATAATGAAAAAATAAGGTTGTACTGGTTTATCTAACTTCTTCATTCATTTTATCTCCTCTGAACATTTAACTGATCAACTGAATGAAAGCCGTCGATCGAGCCGGCGGCTTTCGTTGAGAGCTTCACATTGTTTAATTATTTTTATTTAATATGAACTGTTTTAGCTTATCAATATGAACAGCTCCAACAACTTTATCAATCGGCGCACCATTTTTAAAAAGAATCGTAGTTGGAAGGCTCATAATTCCATAATGGGCGGCGGTATTGGGTTGTTCATCCACATTGATTTTTAACACCCTCACTACCTTGCTATACTCCTGATCGAGCCTCTCAAGTATAGGTGCAAAAGCCCGGCAAGGTCCACACCAAGGCGCCCAAAAATTAACTAATGTAAAACCTTCTTTTTTCAAATCACTTTCAAAGGTTGTATCCGTAGAGTGACAAATAGTCATGTGTATCTTCCTCCATTTCATAATTTTTCACACAATGAAACAACAGCTTACTGTTCTGGATCCGTCGGAGAGCCGCATCATTGTCAAACTTTCTCCTAGGAACGATGAATCAATTGGATATCCTCACCTCCTTAAACAACACGTTTGATCGAATGACTTTGGTGCCTACATCCTCCAATCCAATTCCCCAAAGATAT
This sequence comes from Paenibacillus lentus, assembly GCF_042714055.1. GTDB lineage: Bacteria > Bacillota > Bacilli > Paenibacillales > Paenibacillaceae > Fontibacillus > Fontibacillus lentus_A. The sequence goes on along the minus strand of NZ_JBHGVC010000001.1, from coordinate 241,798 downwards.
TAAAGACATTTTATATCCGTAATTAGACCAAAAATGATGCATTGGTAAATTAGATGCTCAGCCTCTTTTCTCGGATATTAAAGACTTATTATATCTATTATTGAATAAAAAAATCTTTTCACTTGTTGCAAACTCTCCCCCTCCTTTCATCATAAATGGTTCAACCTTAAACCTGCGTTTGTTTTTGGGCCAGATCCGCCAACTTTGTGTTTTTAAGATGGCTTTCCATTCGCTCTTCCGCTTCCTTCATTACAGCTTGAATCGAGCATTCGTCGCCGTGAAGAAAATTACATTCAAATAAAGATGCGCTGCCCTCAATAGCGTGAATAATATCCAAAAATGTAATATCGTCTTTTTTGCGAGACAAACGATATCCTCCGTTGGCTCCAGAAACAGACTCGATCATCCCTGCTTTCACGAGCCTTGTTAAAATTTTGGATAAATAGGTTGGTGAAACACCTTGTAAATCTGCTAACTGCTGAACACCTATCGGTTTAACCGGAGAAGTGTCAATGAGTGCGAGCATGGTGTGCAAAGCATAATTTGTTGCCTTTGTAAATCTCACGGTAAACACCTCATTTAAAGACTTATTGTATCTATAATATCCGCGAGTTCATTAATGTGTCAAGAGGGAAAGCGTGATAAATGAAAACGAAAAGCCTTCCGAATAAATCTCCCTCCATACGAGAATGTCACCTGGAACAACACCTTGTTTCAGCTTCTCGGCTACGATATCGCCATTTACGATGTGCAGCATTCGTTTTCCTCCTTCATATAGTTCTTGAAGCGCCGAGACTTCGGTAATGCAATCACTTGACCTTAGGTCTGACCTAAGGTGTATCGTTGAGATATTCCAAGCCTCAATTCATCCTTTGAGCGACCGAACCTCGCCCTCAGACAAATTACAATACCAGGTTATAGGGATGAAATCGAAGGAATCAATCGTCACATCACAAAACACTAAAAGGAATGAAGTGGAATGAGTCAATCAAAAGCGCGGATAACAGCCCTTGATTTTGCGAGAGCATTGGCAATCTTCGGAATGATTATCGTGAACTATAAGCTTGCCATGCAGGCGGAGCAAAGCGAACCGGGATGGTTACAATCTATAGCAGGCCTGTTTGAGGGACGAGCATCTGCATTGTTTGTCGTACTGGCCGGCATCGGGGTATCATTAATGACCTCTAAATCCCGGAGCTCAATGAACGGAGAGCTTATTCGACAAAACCGGAGCAGCCTTTATAGGAGAGCCGCTTTCCTATTTATTGCTGGCGTGCTTTTACTGTGGCTGGACTGGAACGCGGACATTTTGCATTACTATGCGGTATTCATGCTTATAGCAGCGCTCCTGATCACAACGTCAGATAATAAAATACTCGGCTTGTTCTTCATAGTCCTATTAGTATCACAGACTTTTTTGGTTTTTTTCGATTACAGCAAAGGGTGGGACTTGAGCTTTCAAGAGTATACGGGTTTTTGGACATTAGAAGGATTTCTCCGTAATCTGTTATTTAACGGATTCCATCCCATCTTTCCTTGGCTGAGCTTCTTCCTCATCGGCATGTGGATTGGCAGAAAACGTTGGCTGAACAAGGAAAACCATTCGAAGGTACTGCTGTATTCATTGTCAGGAACGGTTTTTTTTGAATCCCTTTCCTTCTTCTTGATCAAATGGACTTCCCCTGTATGGGGGGATGAAGTCGCACATTATTTGTTTGGAACGAAACCGATGCCGCCTACAATGCTGTACGTGCTATCAGGAATTTGTTCAGCTATGGCCGTGATCGCGATTTGTCTTTATGTCGTCGATAAATTTGAGCAGTCCGTTCTGACGCGAGCGCTGATTAATACCGGGCAGTTATCGTTATCTCATTATATTGGACATGTGGTTATCGGATTGGGGCTGCTTGATATAACAGGCTATTTAGAAAATGGCTCCCTTGTTTTTGCAATGGCATACAGCAGCATATATTTTACAATAGCCATTATCTTTTCGCATATGTGGAGAAAATGGATAACGAGAGGGCCGATCGAGCTGCTTATGAGAAAATTATGCTAAACAATTAGCTCTCTTATTCCATAACGCAGCAAGGCTGCCGATCCACAGTTGACTCGGCAGCCTTGCTTTTTGAACTCGTGCGACCACAAATACTTTTAAATCACCAGAAGCCTCCATCTGAATGGATAATTTGTCCCGTAATCCATTCGGACTCTTCACTTGCTAAAAATAAGATTAGCTTTGCAGCATCTCCAGGTTCACCGATTCGGCCCATCGGGAATTTGGGTAATAAGTATTCCTTCAATTCACTGCTCATCCATCCACTATCCGTTGGTCCAGGGTCTACGGCATTAACCGTAATTTGAAGCGGTGCCAGTTCAAGAGCAACAGATTTAGTAAAAGTAGAAACAGCACCTTTTGTCGCAACATAAGCTAAATTACCAGGCCCAGGTGACTTGTCTTGACCTGACACCATGTTAATAATTCGACCACCATGCTTTCCTTCTATTTGACGAGCAAACTCAGCAATCAAAAGACATGTTCCTCTAACATTCACACCATAATGCGCATCGAGGATATCTGCATTTATGGAACGAAAATCTACGTCAACGGAATGTGTTGCATTATTCACAAGAATGGATGGGGAACCCAGTTTCTCATTAACTTCATTAAGCAGCATACTCGGTGCATCTGGCTGCGAAAGATCCAATTCCATTGATTCGCACCGGACTCCAAAGCTACGAATTTCCTCCATAAGATGCTGCGACCAGTCAAAGTCATCATCCATAAAATACTTCATACGACGATCATACTTTGACCAATGAGTGAAAAAAATGTCTGCGCCTTCTTTGGCAAATTCTCGACATATTGCAGTACCGATCCCCTTTACTCGACTAGCGCCGGTAACAATTGCGATCTTATTCATTAATCGTTTCATTAAAAGCATCTCCTCACGGAAACGCTGAACAAAGTGCTTTTGGAGATGTATGCTCACCAATCAAAAAACGAACACCCTTTAATTGGTATTCGCTCGGTGTGTTTATAGCACATAAACCCAGCGATCCTATAATGGTTTAAGCGAAAATAGACAGTTGACCCTTCAAAAAAAGGAATCAACAAATCCATTCAATTACTTAGCCATTAAAGGATATCTGCCATTCTGGTCCATGCTCCTTTCTTACATCTCCTCGCTCCGATGGTATCATATTTACAAATTGAAGTAAATTGTTGTTCGACACTCCCTCACCTTTGATATTCCGTAACCTTATACACATTTGTATACAAGATTTCTTTGTGAAGGGCAAACTCCTCTGCTGTGAAAATTTGAGGAAAGCTCATAATCTTGAGCGGTAAATAGGTCTCCCCTTTTTGCAGAGGTGGCTGCACATATTCAAAAGGATTGAGTTGAAATCCCAATCGCTCATAAAAGCTTATTCTCCGTTGCGCCAAGACCGTGTCAGGATATTCCACCTCCAATAGAATAGGCTTTAAGGACTCTTCGATATACGCGGACATTATTTTGCCACCTATGCCACTTCCACGCGTAACTGGATCGACGGCAATATGTTCGACAAACCGGAACAAAGGAAATTCCCATGCAGCCATAAAAGCGAGCAGTTGGTTATTGCTATTTGTTTCTGTAATAAGACGATAATGTGGATCAGCCAGCAGTTCCTTCTGTCCGGCATAAGTTCTTCGTTCACTTGCCGGAAATGAGGCTTTCATAAGCGCGAAAATTTTATCAAACTCTGTGTCGTTCATGATCAGATTCTCCCTTATCTAGGCTGTTGACAATATAAATACTAGGATCTCGCTATCTTCATTTTCTGATCCCCTCTTCTCAGTCAATAACAATATGGTAACACAACACAAGCGTGATCGGAATTATGACAAGCTCTTTCGTCTCTTATTACACGTTCCCAAGTCCATCTTGAACAGAGGGAAAATTAGCCTCAGGCCGCCATCTCCTGTTCGTAAAACTAAATGACCCGCAGATGGGTCACTTTTTTTCAAAGTGTCCATCATGCGGGTCGCAGTTCACTATAAGGGGTCAAGCGGCTTTGTACAGCTTTGTGTATTCAACACAGGAATTTTCAATAAAGGTAATCAGCGGGCAAGTTTAAAATACACATGATAACGTTCGTTTTGAATTTGGTATAGGGGAACAAATTTTACGCCGTCTAGAATAAACATCAAAGGGTTGTCTTTTTGTTGAATGGTTTGTTCCAGAAGTTCTTGTTCACTGTATGGCCAGGAGATGCAGTCCTGTTCCCCGCTCATTGCCGCCAGCACATACGGGCCATAAGCGAGACTTTTAAGGGTGTGGTCATCGGGAGCGCTCACCAGTCTCAAGGAGCAGGGCAGCGTCAGCTCGATTTCATCCCTTTTCCATATTCTGCACAACTTTAAATATCCGTGTTCATACTCCAGATCGCGGCAAGGCTCTCCGTTTACCTTGACTTGAACGGGTTCTGATGCCCAATCGGGAATTCTGAACATTAGGGTCGCTTCAGCACCTCCCTCGATATAAAAGCGGATTGTCTCCAAGCTGCCCGGATCCCGGTTCTGCATCAGGCTGATCCCCTGCTCGCTCCAATCCAGTCGTGAAGGAATATATAAGTTCACATACAGCCTGTGTTCATCATGAAGATAGATGGCTTCCTGGTATTTAAAATGATTCTCCAGACCGGTTCCATGACAGCAGGTATTTTCATGCGTATCGAATTTCTTGACAGATCCGGGCGCTAGCGGCATAAAATAGGTGCTTCCGCCATCCGCTTTTTGGCTATTCTCTGAGGCAAGAATATGGTTATAAAGCGCCTTCTCATAATAATCCATATACGTTTTGCGAGGGTTGAACTGAAAAAGCTCCTTGGTCAACTTCAACATATTATAGCTCGCACAGGTTTCCGCCGTTTTATCGGTGAGAAAGCCTGCAATGGCATCCGGCTCTCTGAACATTTCCGTTTCTCCGGTGCCGCCGATGGAATAAATATGACTTTGTGTCACCATGTTCCAGAAGTTCTCTGCAATATGGAAATAGGCCTCGTCCCCTGCAACCTCAAACAGCTTCAACGCTCCAATCACTTGCGGAATGTGCTGGTTGGCATGCATATTTCCTAGCGTGTCCACATTCTCCTTCATCGGAAGGAACAGCTTTTCATTGTCAAAATATTTCGCTGTCATCAAATAATTTTCATTGCCAGTGATCGCATATAATTTGGCCAACACCTCGTTCATACCCCCAAATTCGCCGGCAATATACAATGACCACATTTTATGCAGCTGCTCTCTCGAAAGCCGGCTTAGCCGGTTATGGAGCCAATGGCCCAGCTTATCGCAAATATCCAAAGCTTCCCTCTGGCCCGCAAGCTGGTAACAATCCAGCAGACCAGCCATAATTTTATGCAGCGTATAGTAAGGAGCCCAGATATCCGGGTAAGTCGTATACTGCTCCAGCAGATCAAACTGTTCTTCCGAATATGCGCTCAGGAAGCCCTCACCATAGCCCATCTGTTCAGACAGCGCTGTTTGACATTTGCCCAATTCTGCAACCATATATTGAATTTTCTTCAGCAGACCGGATTCTTCCGTGGCATTATAAGCAAGTGCCAGCGCGGAAAGATAGTGTCCCGTGGTATGCCCCTTCAAATTGCATTCCGGAGCGTCCCACCCCGTCATCGGCTGCGCGCCTTTGGTGTCGCCGCCCGCTGCCGCTCTGAAATTATACAGCATCTGGTCATCGTCCAAGGAGCGCACATACTGCAGGAAACGATCCATAGCCGCTCCAAATTCGCTTTCCTTTTCCAATCTTACGTCGTGTCCCTTAAATTCTTTCACCCGCTTGGCTTGAGCGGCTATTTTCTCAACCTCATCCACTACTACAATGGTGGCTAATGCCTTTAAAGAACTTCCTTCCACTTTACCTTGGATTGAAAAAGCTCCCGTTTGCTGATAAGCCTCCTCTAATACCGGATCCCAGGAAACCTGGCTTACTGTATAACTCCCGGTATCATTTTTTACAATGACGACGGTTGGCAGTTCCGGTTGTTCCCCAACTTTTGTGCCCACGGTTAGCGGATTTACCGCAACGATCTTTGCTTTATATTCTTCCTGGAGAACCGTCGCTTCAAATGTCTTGCGGGTTACCTCTCCTTCATATGTCAACGTCGCGACAAGGTCAACTTTCCGGTTGCCCACCCCAAAGGTAGGTCTAGTCACCTTGCCCGTATGACTTATAAATAGAGTCTCTTTCGATTCCCATTGAATGGAGGAACCATACTTCCCCTTCAGCGGAAGCTTTAGATCGGCTTCTACTGTATTTAAGTTTCCCAAATAAATCCTATTTCCGTCCAGTTCCGTTATTTCTTTCGCACTTGCCGATCTGACGGCGTTTTGTCCCAGTTCCATCTCCCATCCGCCTTTCTCTACTCTACGCCTGTGTCACGGCGCCTATTTTTTGTTTGATCCAGTTCTTGCCTTCGATGATCCGTGAAATTACCATACTAATGGCCGGATCGCCGGTTACATTCACCATCGTGCAAAGCGGGTCTGTAATCGTCCCCAGAATAACCAGGATCGGAACCGCTTCCATCGGAAATCCAAAGGCGGTACAGATGAATAGTTCTCCAATAAACCCACCGCTGGGAATCGTGCCCACAATAATTCCGCTTATCAAGGCAACTAGAACGGCCTTTACCATATCTCCAGGATCCATCGTCATATTAAAAATCCCGAACATAAACAGAATTTTGATCATTTGAACGGCGACTACACCATTTTTGTGCATATTTGCGCCAAGCGGCACGATAATGTCGCCGATTTCATCGGGAATGCCCATTTGCTTCACGGCTAGTCTGTTCACAGGAATACAAGCCGTACTGCTGCAGGTTCCCATCGCTGTGGTCAGCGGCAGCCAAATACTTTTCCAGAATCGCTTAATTCCGGTTTTGCCTCCGCCAAAATAAGTGGCCAAAAAGGAGAACAGAATGAAAAACAATATACAAAATGCCACATAAATAATGGACGCCCGAGCAACAGACCAGACAATCTGATTGCCTACCTTGCCGATCAGTGTCGCGAAGTAGCAGGCGATGCCCACAGGAGCATAATACATGACAATGGAAACAATTTTATTGAGCACAGAGGATAAACTATGAAGCAATTTGGAAACAGGCGCTCCCTCTTCTCCAATAGAGCTTACGGAAATTCCAAAGAGGATTGCGAACACGATCAAGGCCATCATATGCTTTAAGGACAACAATTCAACGAAATCGCTTACAGTTATCAAACCAACAATGTCCAGCGAAGATGCCGCTTGTTCCTGAACAGCCTCTCCGAAGCTAACCTCAGCGTTCAGGGCCGGATTAAAGATCAGGCCGGTGATCAATGCCAATACAGCAGTAATGATGCCCGTAACCACCACCACCAAAAAGAAAATGCCCAATATTTTCCCCAGCTTTTTCAAATTGGTCATGCTCGCTATTGAACCTGCTATGGACACAAACACTAACGGCACAATGATCACAAATACCATGTTCAGAAAAACATCTGCAAAGGGCTGCAGGACTGCGGATTTTTCGCCCATGATCGTGCCAGCGATCGCACCGAGTAAAACACCAGCAAGCAGTATAATCGAGAATTTATAGTTTTTTAAGACTTGCACCCTTCTTCCCTCCAGGTCAATTATGATAGGACAGGCTCATTCCGTCGACTGAATGAAAGCGCCAAACTTTTTTAAGCGGACCGTCTTATGGATATAAGTATGACACCCTGGCAGGGGGATTAAAATCATTAAAATAAACCAATAATATAACGTTGTTAGCATTAAAAATATAACATTATTATCATTTTGTTTCTTTTATTCGCTGAAGATCATCCTTTATTTTCGCCTGTTTTTAGAATTTATTGATCATTCCGGCTTTTCTATGCTAAGATTTATATAATAAAATTGATTTGAGGTGGCAGAAGTGCTATACATTCATTTCAGTTGTCCTCCTTTGCCTCATCTCATCGTCGGGGGAGTATCGCTTTTCCGAAAAGGAGATCTTCACGAACGCCGCGTTCTTGACCATACCTTTGACCTGATATTCGTCTTTTCCGGAGTTCTTTACCTGGAAGAGGATGGGCGCAAATATACGATCGAGCCTGGCCAATATTTAATTTTGACCCCGGGCAACTTGCATAAAGGCTACAAAGCCTGTACATCCGATACGACCTTCTCCTGGGTTCATTTCTATACCACGGGAGATTATTTCTATTCCGAAAATCCCATCACTCATGCCGAGTCCAAAATGAACAAAACGAAATACTATAAAAAAGATGTATTTTATATTTCGCTTCCCCAATTCGGAAGAATTGACGACAGTCTGCATGAAATTCTGAAGAGTCATATGGACAGCATTTCCCAGGTCAAAATTGACAAATATCATAATGAAAAGCTGTTTTATTCATCGACAAAATCCCAAATTGAATATCAGCAGTTATTTCTGAAAATATTAACGATTTTTTGCGATTTACGAGAACACGAAAAAGAAAAGGAACTAGCGGATGAAATTTTCGATTACCTATCTACGAATTATCAGAATGCTTTCGATTTGAACCAGCTTGCTGCCCAGTATTCCTTTCATCCGGCCCATATCATTCGCTCCGTAAAGAAAAAATATGGACTGAGCCCTTTACAATTGCTGCTCTCCATCAGAGTTCAAAAAGCAATGAAGCTGCTGGCAGAAGAACGGCACTCCGTTGGGGAAATCGCGTCTCTTGTCGGCTTTACCGACTCATCTTACTTTTGCAAGCAGTTCAAAAAGATCACTTCTATTACGCCTTTGCAATACCGCAATCAGACTAAAAGTCTTGATTAATGTAATTAAGACCGAATTTGTCTCTTTTAAGTAAAATAAAAAAGCGCTGAAAAAATCCAGCGCTTCCGTCGCAAATAGTTAAAAAGGGCCCAAGAACAAGCCTCAACAGGCTGTTTTGGGGCCCTTGATATTTCACCAGGTCGACTGAGGATGGTTCCGAATTAATTCAATTGTTTTAAAATTAACCGGGATATCTAAACTTTTAAATGCCATCAATACAGCACCGGATACCGCCGATAATTCAGGATTTTTAAAATGATACCGTTTATTTTTGCCGGATAGTAAGCACTCAATAAACTTGGATTTCATATAAGGACTTTTGATGACGCTCCCTATGCCCGTTACTGATATTAGATCGGATTGGAAGAATGACCCTAAAATCTCTACGCCTACCATGATTTGGTCGATTGCTTTATCGCATACGATCTGAGCTAATCGGCCCCCGTCCTCTGCGGCATTGGTGATGATGGAGGCCATTTCTCCAAATCTTTTATCCCGTTCCTTGCTATTCTCAATAAAACCTCGTGCCGCTAAAGTTCGCAGTTGATCAACGTGTTCAACATTCCAATGGGATAGAATCTTGGGAATCATCGCTTCATCGGATCGTTGAATATTCCCGGCCAGCAATTCGAACATTGCATCATACGAAAGAAATCTTGCAGCACTTGCGGCATAATGATGGAAGTCAACATTTTTAAGTTGATCCCCTTGTTCCGTGACCGCAAAAATGATCGAGCCCGTACCTGACACGACTACAATCCCGGGCGCCCCCAAGAAAGCTCCGGCGTGCGCGACGACGGAATCGTTCACATACCATTTCGGACAATGCAACCCATCTATATTGGTTAAACGTTGTACCCATTTTAAGTCTTGCTCAGACTCATAACCCGCGATTCCGGCATAAACTCCTTTGACTTGATCCGTACCGCAGTTGGCTGCGGAAAGTGCCGCTTGAATGGTTTTTTGAACATTTTCATGGGCGTTGCCGTCTTTATGGATCGATGCTGCCCCGCCTTCCGCATAGGACAAAATATGACCAGCCAAATCGCTGACAATGACTCGCGTTTTCGAACCACCGCCATCAATTCCAATAACTACTTCATGAACTATTTTAAAGACCTCCTATCTATCCAATATTGGCTACCCGAGTAACTTTAGTTTATTTCAATCGAATTTTTACTACCTCCAACAATTTGCTGAAATTGTATTTCTATAAAAGATCTATTTTCCCTGCTTTCCATGAAATCTGTCCGAGCCTCCAATCCGATTTATTATTTCGCTGAACTCAGCTATAGCAGAAGCACATGAATAAATTTCCTTCTTTTACAAACACTACGAAAAAAAGGGGGCTGATGCTTCATGTGTCAACGTTTTTCCATGGCGGCCGAGCTGCCGGAGGTTCAGGAGCATTTTCAGATTGAACGGGTGATGTACTATTATAAAAACCGCTATAACATCAGCCCCACGCAGAATATGCCGGTCGTGCTGCAGCAGAACGGGGAGCGAATTTTGGATGAGTTCCGCTGGGGTTTTATCCCTTACTGGGGAAAAGATGCGGTCAACGCGGATCTCAGGAATGTGCATCAGAATCCAACCTATCGCAAAATGGTGGACAAGCAGCGGTGCATTATCCCGTGCAACGGATTTTACTATTGGAAAAGAGAAGGAAAAAAATCATATCCGGTGCGGGTGGTCATGAAAAATCATGGCATATTCGGGGTGGCCGGACTATACGAAATTTGGCGGGATGCGCACGGTGAACCGCTCCGCACCTGCACCCTGGTCATGACGGAAGCCAACCCGCTAATTGGAGAATTTGAGAGCCGGATGCCAGCGATTCTTTCTCCGGAAAACATGACCCGGTGGCTCGATGAGCAGACGAACGATCTGGAAGCTCTGGATCCGATTCTGCGCCCCCATTCAGCAGAAGAGATGCATGCGTATGCGGTCACGCCATTGATCGACAACAACAGGCATGACACGGATGAATGCATTCGTGAAATGGATCTAAAGCGGGCGTGGGTAAAGCGCTGATTTCCCGGCGCCCGGATCCCAATGGTATCAGCAGTTTTATACAGTATTTTTTTGTTTACGGCTTCCCTCGTTTATTTCTTGCTATTAATTTTCCATACACGTGCCGGATCCTTCCAATCGTTTTGGGCAGCAGCAAGAGCATAACGAAAATCCCTACAACCATATAAGCGGTACGGATCCCTTTCTCCTTTGAAACCATGCGTTCGAGACTATCTCCGATCAGAATCACGGGCTGCATATCCTCGTTTCCCGGAAAAGTGAAGGGCTCCAGTCGGCCATTCTTAGCTTGGCCGATTACCGTAATCCAATCTCCCGAAGAAACTGCATAATATCCGTAAGCCGTACTTTTAGACTTCTCTACCAAAAGCGGTCGGGACGAGCCCCCCTCGTATATGCGAAAGAGATGATCTGATTCTACAGTTTCGATATTAAGCGGCAGCCAGTTCGTATAAAAATGATACCGTTCAGCCTGAATATCTAGACCGTTAACGGTTAAACCTCCCCAGATCTTGGGATTGAGGCTATCATTCAGCTTATACTCACATCCGCTGCGGCTGCATTCCCAACGGAATGGTTCCTTCTGGAGCATAGCATATTTTTGTCGCAGTGTGCCTTCATCCGTCACCGCTGTCTCACTAATAGCCACCCCCTCCAGCCTTACGATTCCTGTCATATCGGCAGACAGCTGAGTAACTGGCTTGGAATGAATAATGATTGAGATCAGTCTGCTGGAATCCCAATATAATAAAAGCATCCCTATGAAAAAGATCCAGCCAATCCCTTCTAACAATCGGATCCAGAACTTGCCGTTTGTTTTCTTTTTGGGGGAATTTAGGTATTTACGCTTGTATGTATACGTTTGTGAGTTCTTAAATTTGTTTCTTTGTTTCGGATTCACAACTACACACCTTCCCCGTTAGCTAGTCTGTATAATACGGTAATAAACAGCCGTTCGTTTCAGGATAAGCATAAAAAAAGCCTGACTGCAGATGGATATCCATGCCCATCTCACAATCAGGTAAAACAAGACTCTATGGCACTTCTTTGATAGATAAATAATGATTACGTTCATTCTGCGGACTCTTAAACATATATCGAATACCTTTACCAGCTAGGGACTCATCTTTATATCTCGGAATAATATGAAGATGGGCTTACTCTACTATATATTTAAGTTACTTTAGTGATTTTCCTGCCTGATTCTCCATTTCGTAAAACAAACAAGCCGCCCAATGGGCGACTTATTTATCAAAGCCATGTTCTGGTCATTATTAAAAAATAGTCGGCACCATTCCACCATCCATCCGGATAGGAGAACCTTTAAATGCGGATGCATAAGGACTGCATACAAATGCAACTAATCTACCTATTTCAAAAGGTTTGATAAATCGCTGTATTTCAGATTGCGGCAGGTTTGAAGTCATAAATTTTTTCTCTTTTTCCGAAAAAGTCAGATCCTCATTGGGGTACATCCCCTCAATGATTTGATGCACATTTTCAGAGAGTGTCGGTCCCGGCATGATCGTATTGACTGTAACTTCTGTTCCTCTAGTTAACTTAGATAAGCTTTTTGACAATGATAATAGCATTGATTTGGTCATTGCATACTGCGGCATTTGCCCCGAAGGCATAATGGCTTCCTCACTCGCGATAAAGATAATGCGGCCATAATCATTTTTCAACATTTTAGGCAAATAAAATTTAGTTAAGCCATTTGCAGCAAGAACATTAGTACGGAAATATTTTTCCCATACTTCGTCGTGGGCGTCCTCATATTGCATCACTTCATAAATTCCCATGTTGTTAACTAAAATATCAATATTGGGGAATTTCTCAAGTAAAGCTTCTCTTTGCTCTATATCTACAATATCGGCTGTAGCATTTTGAGGAGAGGTAGCCGGGAAATCTGATTTGATTTCATTTACAGTTCGTTCTACCTCTTCGTAATTTCGTCCATTAATGAGTACATTAACGCCTTCCTTGGCAAGTTCAATGGCAATGGCTTTACCTATGCCTTTCGTTGATCCTGTGACTAAAGCGGTTTTATTGTTTAATTCCATTTCCATAATATAATCCATTTCTCCTTTGTGCTCCGGATAAGATTATATTACCTTGTCTGAATTGTTCGGTAACTAGCATACTGCGCCAAAATTCTTGTTTAACACGCCAATAAATTTCAGTTCGTACCTAAATGTTGAGTACGCCAATTTGATGGGGTAACACCTTCCCAAAGGCGGAAGGCCCGGTAGAACGAGTTCTGATCCTCATACCCAATCAAATAAGCCACTTCTTTCATATCGAGCGAGGGGTCTGCCAAGTACTCTCGTGCCTGCTCATGTTTAGCTTGTATCAACAGTCGCTTGAAGCTCGTGTTTTCGTCAGTAAGCCGGCGCTGCAAGGTACGATCACTCATACTGAGCTCCTTCGCGACAGCCTGAATGTTGGGGCGCCCTCCAGTGAGACTGCGTTTCATGATCCATTTGACCATCTCGGTCATGGAAGGGCTGCGCTGTTGTTCATAAAGAGATTGATCCAGAGCGGGGGTCAGGATCTCCAGCAGCTCTTCGTTGTAGGAGACAAAGGGGCGATCCAAATCTCTTCGATGCAGCGTCAACCGGTTACGCTTTGCACTAATCTGGATACGGCAGCCGAAGTAAGCCTCAAGAACCTGTACATCGCCCATCGAGTTCGAAAATTCGACGAACTGTGCCGTCAAAGGGTGACCTGTGCCCCGGCGCCCAAGCTCCAGAAGGAATGCCAGCGTGATACCAACCAGCATCGGCGGTCCGGGCTGTTCGGTATCCTGCCATTCCAGTTCAATTGTACAGTGCTCGCCCTCCTCGGTGATGCGTAAGCTTTCGGGTGGACACAACTGCTTGTACCGAGCCATTCGGTTCAGAGCATCGCGGTAGTCACGAGCGTGGTAAGTCGCTAAGACGGTCGGTGGGTACTTCGCAGTTTCAAAGGCTGTCGCAAGCTTGGTGATTCCTTTGGCGGTGTCGCCAGTGAGATCGGAATAAGCCTGCCAAATCGCGAAATACTCGGCGGTGGTAACTACCGGTTCAGTAATAATAGTGAGCGGTAGTCGTGCTTTACGAGCTACGTCATGGGCGGCAATCCCTAGTTGACGTAGCCCTGCCCAAAATCCTGGCGGGATTTTAATACGTTCAGAGGAACGAGACTTCATATATATGGGCCTCCTTTTCTGCATCAACCCTTGTTACTCAATCTCTGCTGGAGTATTACTGCCAGTTCTTCGGCTGTATTCCAAGCCATGGGACGGATCTCTTTTGATTTTACAGGAAGTCTATCGGAATCGCTGCTGTTCACGGTCCATATCACCGGGATGTTCAAACCGAACGCGTATCCCGCCGCAAAATACACCTCAGGGGATTGGCCGGTTAAATCCGCAATAATCAGTTTACTGTCTGCTACAAGTTCTAAGGAATACTGTTCGGAGTTCTCTGTTTTCTTAGGTGTAAGCAATCGCGGCAGATAACCGTACTGCTCGATTTTAGGCATCAGTATTTGCAGCCACTTCGTCCGCATGTCTCCCTCATCCGAAATAAGGACGGAGCACGGCAATAATTTTTTTCCTCCAGCGCTTGCTTCTGCTTCCCTCCATCCTTTTTCCGTCAGCTGAAAGGCCATTCCTTCCCTGTTAAGCAGCTGCTCGCTTCTCAGCTTATCCATGATATACACCAGCTCTTGCAGATTCGGAGAATACGTCAGGTTGTAGCTGCTGGAGAGTGGATGAATGACAACCGATTCCCCAGGGCCTTGGGAATGTCTGTACAAATATTGCAGTAGACGTTTTCCTTTATCTTCAATGGACACAGGAATTTTCGAGGAGTTTACTATGGATTCCAAATCCTTGGCTGATAGGGCAACCTTTTCATTACAATCTGTTAGCTCCCGGATATAAGCCGATACTAAATGAAACAGATCGCGTTTCTTTTGGTGTGGGAACGAATGAATAGGCTCGTAGCTGTCTCTCAGCAGGCTGTAGAAGCCGCCAGGCGAACAAGAACAGCCGATATATTTATCGTAATCGCCTTCCGGTTTAGTGGGGACAATCTCATCGCAGAACAAACAGTGCTTCTTTATCATGACGACTCATCACCTCTTATCAATTGCTATCCTCTACCTTACCAAGATTTTTTTTAAAAATAGACAAGAAGTTTTTTCCTCTAGTTGAGAAAACGGCAGCCGAATATTCGACTACCGTTTTCTCTGCTTATATAATTTCTTTCCGCTTGTATAAATAAGTAAATAATATGATTCCCGCAACTGAACTTAGCGCTGCGCATAAACCGATAACTCCATAGCCGGCCTGAAGCCCCCGAAACAGGCCAATTTGCGAATCTGCTCCGAAAATGGCCTTCGTGATTTCGATAACTCCCCCGATCAGATAGTTGCCGATGACGCTGCCTACTCCCATTAGTGTAACGGTAAACGTAATTGCAGTATCACTGCCCTTCGGGTATCTTCTGGCGATAAAAGCCATAACCGTTGGATAGATCATCGCAATGCCTATACCGGCGGCAGCGAATAAAAATGCTAAGCTTTCTCCGCCCAAGATCGCTGCAAAAGTACAAGCGGCCGATAACCCCGAGAATACAATCAATGATAAAGTAAAGCCTATTTTATCGGTTAACGGTCCAAGCAAAAGCCGCGCAAGCGCAAAGCATAGGAAAAAAGCAGATAACATTCCTGAAGCCGAAACCGTGCTCCAGCCATAAGCTTTTTCCAGAAAGTTAACGAGCCAGCCCCCAACGGCCAATTCGGATACGACGCCAAAGGTTAAAACAAGCACCATTAGCCATAGAACGGGATCCTTGAGCAATGTTTTTAGAGGTACACGTTCTTCATGCTCGATGTCATCCCCAGGAAAAGTACTGAAGAATGCAAATACAATCGGTATGACGGACAAGAGCAGCATGATCAGATACATGCCTCGCCAGTCCAGCGTATAACCGTTGATCGTAACCTCCATTAGACCTGTCGCGATCAGTGGCGCGACCGTCGAGCTCAGGCCATAGAAGCCGTGGCTTAAATTCATCATCGTTCCCGTGTTTTTCACAAAGATGCGGGCACCCAGAATAGCCAGCCCGATCTCCAGCATCCCGTTTCCAATATACATTAGGAAATAAGAAGCCGAGAACAAGGAATAGTGCTGCGAGAGGAATATGAATATACCTGAGACGGCCATCGCCGCAAAAGCAGTTATCGTTACCCGCTTTATTCCCCATATCTTTGTCAAATAGGCTGTGAAAGAGCAAGCGATTAAATAGCCAAGCGCATTCAGGGACAACAAGGTCCCAAGCTGTGATTCGTTTAGCATAAAATCCAGTTGAATTCGCGGAATGGCAGGACCTTTTATATTTTCCGAAAATCCGAAAATGACGAATCCTATGAATATTGTTGCGAGCTGCATGGCGTACATTTTGTTGAAATTTCCTGATCGTTTCCCCACTCTTAGCTGCTCCTTATCCGTTATCTTTTTTCTATGACTCGCAGGTGATAGGCTAGGCTCTCCAGTGTCTCCGTCACCATGCCTTTCATGTATTCCTCGTTCGTGTCGTTTTTAACAAAAAGCTTAGGCATGTGCTCTTTCGGGATGTGTCTCACACACCCCTCATATATTTTATCCAGCTGCGTCTCACGGGGCAGATCCCCTGTTATCGCTATGGATACCGGGTTAATCAATGCAATGACGGAGGTGAGTGTTTGAACAGCCAGCCGGACAAAGCCTTCATCGGTGTGTAATTGCAGCAACTGCTCCTCTCGGGAGATTCCAAAAGGCAAAAAAGAAGCCTCTCCAGCGAACTTCGTGTTACCGGATAGTATTTGGCCGTTTACGATAAAACCTGCACCGGGAAAATGGTTCTTTGGAAACGTAACAACGGCAAATGTTTTTTCCTCCTCAAAGTTTTGTAAATGGTAAAATCCATAGACCGTCATATTCATATCGTTTTCAATAATAACCGGAATTGTATATTTTTCTTCCAGATACGGACCCAATGATTTGCCTGCAAGGTCAGGGACATCACAAACACCGATTACGCCGCAATAGGCCACCCCGGGCACTCCAATACCAATGGCCTGTGCATTGCCGTGCTTGTTGAGCAATTTGCCGACAAGGCTATCGACCTCATCGACATCGATATGCTTTAGTTCTAATATGGCATCTTCGACGGTCTCACCCACAAGATTAACGATACTGTATCTAATAGAGTGGATGCCTCCTTCCGTCTTGATTAGCAAACAAACGACGCAGCCAAAGTCAGCGTTATACTTGTACTGCATCGCTGGTCGACCGCCGCTTGGTTCATCCGGTTCCACCTCGATCACTTCGCCGATTGCCACAAGTTCGTTTAATATGGTGCCGCATGTGGCCACGCTTAAGCCGGTTAAGTTTGCAACGGATGCTTTGGTTGCCGTCCCCTGCGCTTTTAAAGCATTTTTTACTAGCTCAATGTTCATTCTTTTTACTTGACTCGTATTATACGAGACAGGCTGCACTGTTCATAACCCCATTTCATAATACTTATTAAAAGTATTTTAATAATCGGATTATACCTTCCCTTTCTTGATCAGTCAATTGCGAAATAAGGAACAGATCAGCGGCTGATAAGCCAAAGGCATATTTTCGTTGTTTTTCGGGATAATATGAAGGATTAGTATATGGAAGGCGGGGTGAGAACCATGAGCGAAAATAGCTTGGTACTTCTCAAAGAATTACTCTCCGATAATCCAGATATCGTATTTAAATCATTCCTCATAGATGGTAGGACATGTACGTTAATCTACATCCCAAGCATTATCGATAACATGACCCTTCAAAAAAACATTTCTCATCTATTACATGTAGAAAGTCAATCCGACAGTAAATGGGATCATTTCCGCACTAGGCTAGAGCAGGGGCAAGCATTTCCTATTTCTTATCAAGCCGAATCAAATTCTAAGCATGCTGCTGAACTGGTCGTGCAAGGAAAGGCCCTGCTTTATGTACAAGAACTCGCGACTTTTTATTATTTTGATATCGTACAATACCAGAAAAGATCGATTACCGAGTCGCAAAACGAATTAGTCGTCACGGGTCCGCAAGAGGCTTTCATCGAAGATATTCACAGCAACCTTTCATTGCTTCGCCATAAGCTTAGGCACCCTAAATTGAAATTAAAAGAATATACGATTGGAGATTATTCTAATACATTAGTCTATGTTGTATATATTGAGGGGCTTCCAAAGAAGGAGATTCTGAACAAAATTGATAAAAAGCTACAAAGTATATCCGTAGACGGCGTTTTTGGAATCAGTTATATAGTTGAACAATTCAAGGATCAACCTTCTCTTTTTCCCATTTTTCAGTACACGGAACGCCCTGACGCGGTTGCTGCTTCCATTCTGGAAGGCCGGATAGGCATATTAATGGACGGAGTCCCTGACGCTGTCATTGCACCTGTAAGCTTCTTCTCCTTGCTACAATCCTCTGAGGATTATTATCAGAATTTCTATGCTGCCAGTTGGATTCGGATCATTCGATTTACATTTTCTATTTTATCTTTGCTTCTGCCCGCTTTATATGTTGCAATTACGACTTATCATCCTCAAGTGCTGCCAGCCAATCTACTGATCACAATCTCTGCGGCTCGTGAGAACATTCCCTTCTCAGCATTATCTGAAGCTTTAATCATGGAGCTCACCTTTGAAGCACTCCGGGAGGCGGGAACACGAATTCCTAAGCCTGTCGGACAGACGGTCTCCATCATCGGCGGGATTGTCATTGGACAAGCCGCTGTTCAAGCTGGAATCGTATCCGCTCCTATGGTCATTGTTGTCTCTATTACAGGAGTTGCATCTTATATTATCCCTCATTTAGAGCTGGGGTTGATTCTAAGGCTGCTTCGTTTCCCCTTTCTTATTTTAGGCGGATCGATGGGACTGATCGGCATATTCGCCGGATCATTTGTCATCTACGCTCATTTAGTCAGCTTAAAATCTTTTGGAGCTCCATACTTGCAGCCGGTTGCTCCTCTGGTCTTTTCCGATTGGAAGGATACATTCCTACGCGTCTCCTCACCTCTAATGAAAAAACGCAGCAGCGCCTTTTCTAGAATCATGAACCGAAGGAGAGACAATTAACATATGAGAAGATCGCTTTTGAACATCGTTTTCTCACTGTTAGTTCTATCCATGATGACCGGATGCTGGTCCAAAGTGGAGCTGGATGAGCGTGTTTTTGTTAACGGATTATATCTGGACGTTGGTAAAACCCCTGGAACCGTGGCCGTGACTATCAGCACCCCCCTCTCGAATCGGCTTCAATCTGGTCAGGAAAGCGGTGGCGGCAGCAGTAGTGAAAAACCATATTCCCTGCTCACCCAACAATCGACAAGTATTAGCAAGGCCCTCGAGACTATTCACAAAGATCTTTCCCGCCAGCTCAGCCTGTCAGAGATAAAAATAATTATGATCAGCCAAAAATACGGTAAACAAGGGATTTCCGATCTACTAGAATGGATCAAAAGGGAGCCCGATGTCCCGATCGGAGCCTATATATTGGTTACATCCGGAGATTTACAGGAGACTGCACATCTAACGCCCGTTTTTGAGCAGTTACCTACAACTGTTCTTCTGAGCTTTGCTTCCCAAGGTTATATGTTAAATACAACGATTAGAGACTGTATCGTTTCGGAAACGGCAGGGTTAGGCTTTGCTGTTACCCAACTGAAAACCGGTACGATCATTTCGGCTGCAGATGCCGGCAAAAAAGAAGCTTGGGCAGGGATACAAGGCGCTGCTTTGTTTCAGCAGGACAAGCTAAAAGGAGCATTGCCCTATGAAGAAGCCAAAGTTATAGCTTGGGCTAAAGGAAATCTTAGGTTTCCTATTTACTCCGTTCAATGGGATGAGACACGAGGCAATGCCGATGTGAAATTCACTTACACGAACGGACGAACCTCCGTCAAGATGACCAATGAGGGGCCGGTCTTCACGGTTCACCTAAAGGGGAGAGCTAGCATCATTGCTAAGAAAGATGCCTTGAACCGTCCAATCAAAGACATCAGCGGAATTATTATGGAACGGCTAAATCATAGAATCTCAGCTGACTTTAACAAAAGTATAAAGGCATCTCAAAAATCAGGTGCTGATGTCCTTCAGCTTGGATTTCTATTGGAGTGGAACTACCCTGCTTTTTGGAACAATGTAAAAGAAAAATGGCCGGACTACTATAGCCATCATGCCAAAATTAATGTGGTAACGAACTTCAGCTTCGATGATTTCGGCAAAGAATACTGATCTGAAGGAGAGAAAAAACATGAAACCGAACAACTGGCGGTTGGCTAGATTTGCTTTTGTTTATTTTAACTCCCAGGCCTCCATTTTTTTAATCCCTTCTCTGCTGGACACCTCTAATTATCAGGGACTTGCTGGTATCGTGCTCGGATCTCTCCTGAGCCTGGTCGTTTTATGCGCAGTCGTATATGTTGGGAAATTGCAGCCTTCGGCTTCTTGGGTAGAATTCGGCAAACAAATCATGGGCAAAGGACTCCATAGCCTCATGATTTTCTTACTGCTGGTGTGGTGCGTATATTATGCTTCCTATGACATTCAAAACTTTGTTTTGTTTTTCGGTACAAATTACTTAAAGGGCACGCCGCCCTGGTTTATTCAGATGATTATTGGTTTGGTGGTGATCTATGTCGTCAGTAGAGGGGTAAGAACCATCGTGTATATGTCTGATGGACTTTTTCTAATCATTCTTTCCTCGATCTTGTTTATTTATTTCTTTTTTGCGCAAAAAGCGAACTTTCAGATGTTACCTGCCTTAATAAATTATTTTGATTTCTCCACCTTTTTCAAAAACACCTTGGCAACCTTTTCGGTAGTCACGGAGTGGGTTGTATTCCTCTTTCTTTCCCCTGAATTTAAATTTGGAAAGGGGACTTTTCAAAAGCTCGCGGTTGCTTCGGCAGGGAATTGTATCATCGTCATGGTGGGTTGGATCTTCACTTTGTTAAACTTTAGTCCTCATTATGCTAAACAGATTCAATATCCTTTCCTCGAAATCATTCGAAGTATGATCAACGAAGGGCTGCTAGAGAATTCAGCACCATTTATCATCGGTGTATGGACGGCCTCTATGTTCATCCATTGCTCTTTCCTGATTTATGTGGCCACAAAATGCATGGCATATTTAACGAAGGGTAAAGGCGAAGCAATCATCCTCCCCGTTTTAGTTGTTATAGCAATTGCTATCGCGTTATATTACGCCTATCATTTATCAGCATATCAAAAGCATTATTTTTCTTTTGCTGTAGTGCTTATCTGGATTTTCATTGAGTGTCTACCTTTGTATTATGCGATTGTGGCCATGATTAGGTTCCGAAAAAGGCCCCTTCATAGAAAGGAATCGATCCAATAACATATGACAAAATCTATTGATTTCATTTTTCATCTGAATCAGCTGCGGGTATCCAACCGGCTAGCAGCGCTCCCCCCTCGGGATGGTTGCTTACGGCAAGCTCTCCTCCGTGTCGTCTAACAATTCTTTGCGAAATCGTTAACCCTAATCCGCTGCCTCCCGTCGAACGACTTCTCGATACTTCTCCACGATATAGAGGTTCAAAAACGCGTTCCAGTTCTTCCGAAGAGAAGCCCGGCCCGCTGTCGCGTATCGTAAACTTTACTTTGTTGCCATCTTTATAACATTGGACAATAATTACATCACCCGAGGGTGTATGTCTGACAGCATTATCCAAAAGATTGTTCACAGCACGCTCCAATAAGTGCGAGTCGCCGCTAATGATGCAATCATCTGTAAAAGGCTTTGAGATAGAGATGTGCTTTTGCTGCGCTAGCGGACTCAGGCTGTCAATGGACTTTCGTATGATAAGGTTTAAATCAACTGTGTTGTTGCTGAGTTCCGTCTCCAAATACTCCATTTTTGTAAATGTGAAAAGATCCTCTACCAGGCGATCCAATTGAGCCGATTTTTCTTTACAAACCGCTAAGTATTTGGCTATTTTCTCCGGGGATTGAGCGATCCCCTGCTCCAATCCCTCCAAATAACCTCGTAAGGCAAACAACGGTGTCCGTAAATCATGCGCGACAGCAGCAATCACGAATCGGCGTTCATCTTCCAATTCTACTTGTTTTCGGTATGAATTCTGCAGCCCCTTTACCATAACTTCAAATCCGTCGCGTACTTCAGCGATTTCTGTGACCCTCGACAAAGGCAGCTCCACATCCCAATCTCCTGCTGCAATTTGTCTTGCTGCCGCGCTCATCTTCTCCAGGGGTTTAAGCAGAAACCGTCTCATTTCAATACCGACAATAAAGAAAGCCAGCAGCAGACCGGCAAATGCCGAAATCATTTGAACGGTATTGGACTTGGGCACATAAAGAATAACCCTTCCCAGCAAATGACCGTCCTCGATGACGGAGAACCGTTCCGTTGACGTGAATGCGCGGCGTTCTGGATTAGAGCGATATATTTCCTGTCCTGACGCAGATTGAATGGCGACATCTATCTTCGCTTTCCGCAGCTCTTTATGCAGTTGGTCTTGCCAGCTTGGATCCATCCATTGATCCGAGCCCGCTTCGATCAGTTGAATCGTCTGGGTCAGCTGTCGTTGCAGATTCTCATTTTGCGAGTGATACTTTGTGATGCTAAGCGTTTTTGTTTCCATCAAGTGAGCTGTGACAAAGAAGATCCACGGCAATAAAAGTATGAGGAAGAAGCACAGCAAAGTAAAGGTACGAATGCGAATGGTGCTCATGTTATCCTCCCTCGAAGCGATACCCTACTCCCCACACGTTGACCAGGTGTTGCGGGTGGTTCGGATCGGATTCAATTTTCTCGCGAAGCCGGCTAAGATGGACTCGAATCGTATGTCTATCGCCCACCCCATCCCAAAATTTTGCAAGTAATTGTTCATATGAAAAAACATGTCTCGGGTGCTCGGCAAATAAACACAGCAGCTCATATTCCTTTGGTGTGAGCACTACGTTTTTTCCTTCCACGATCACTTCTCTTGTAGACAGATTTAACTGGATACGGCCATAATTCAGAATTTTTTCCTCCATTTGCTGCTTGGAAGCTGAACGCCGCAATACAGCTTTTACCCTAGCAACAATTTCTCCAGGTGAAGCGCTTTTAACGATATAGTCATCACCGCCGAGGGTCAGGCCTCGAATCTTGTCCACATCATCACTGCGAGCACTCAAGAAAAGGATAGGAACGTTGCTCTCCGCCCGAATCCGGCGGCATAGCTCAAATCCATTCTGTCCCGGCATCATGATGTCAAGAACAATGCAATGTATGGAACTCTGCTCAAACAAGGCCCATGCTTCGGCGGTGTCGCAAGCGGTTATGACACGAAAATGATCGTTCTCCAAAAAATCCCTCAATAGATCGACGATACTTGGGTCATCATCTACAACAAGTATCGTATTGAATGCACTCATAAATATCCCACCTTCACGTCCTAGTTTATCATTTTTTCTCCAGGAACAGACGGAACCTATGTTTTGTGATGGTTTGTTATTGTTTTGTGACTTTTTTACAGCTTCGTTTGAGATATTCGTTTGTTATATTTCTACAAAGCAAATTTGAAGGGGGATTGCATCATGCTAAAAGTTCAAATCGTGCTCTTCGATGGCTTCGACCTTCTGGACGCCATTGCACCTTACGAGGTTTTTTGCGCCGCTGCAATGAATGCCGAAGACACATTAAATGTAGAATTGGTCACCGCCGAAGGGCCAAGATCCGTACCAAGTGGCATCAACGGATTAAAAATTGAAGCAAGCGGCAGACTGAACCCGGAACAAACGGGCATCATTCTCGTACCTGGCGCCTCCGGCGACGTTGAGGGAGATGGCCCAGACTCCATCCCGGCTATTCTGAACAGAGCCAAGAATACGGAGTTGACCGGTATGATTGAACAAGCACTCGGGCAAGAAGACATCGTAATCGCCACGGTATGCGGCGGTTCACTGCTGCTTGCCATGGGAGGGTTGTTGGAAGGCAGACCAGCGGTAACCCATCATATGGGTATGGATGTACTTGGAGCAACCGGAGCTATTCCTGTCCCCGCGCGTATCGTGGATGACGGCAACCTGGTCAGCGGCGGCGGCGTAACTTCCGGACTCGATGTAGCCCTGTACCTGGTGGAACGTGAGCTTGGATCCCGTATCTCACATGCGGTAGAGCAATTGTTCGAATTTGAACGCAGAGGGACGGTTTGGAGAGAGTCAGGAATGCCTCCTATTAGCCGCCAAGCATTGACGGGCGATGAACCGAGCATTGCGTTAGACACAGCGGTGATCAATTGCAGTACCCTGGATAACAGCATCGCACAGATCTCTGTCTTCGAGGGAGATTGGGATGCGACGATCGTTACGCCCATCGGCAAATTGCAGGTCAAGCTCTCGATATCAACAAGTAAACATATGATTCAAGGTACGGCAACACAAGGAGATGAGACGGTCGAATTTTTAAACCCCGTATTTCAGGACAACCGGCTTATTTGGTCGCTTCGAATCACGAAACCTATGCGATTAAATCTGAAATTCGAAGTTACAGCCAACGGAGATCACATGACCGGAATTGCCAAAGCCGGTATACTGCCGGCATCCAAGCTGACAGGAAAACGAATTAACTAACCCGATTGTATATCGGTCATAAATATGGAGCCACGGGGGTTTTTGAATCACATGAAAAATCGGAGAACATTTTACAGACTTTTGGCGATTGTCACCGTTCTATTTATCCTTTACGCTTTGCTGAAAAGTTATATTATCGATCCCGGAGCTGCAGGATTTTTAAGCCATAAAACCGGACTTAAGCGCGAGCTGAATCTCCCGGTCTGGTTGAACGTCATGTACATTCACGTTGCATTTGCATGTATTGCGATGGCGTCGGGGCTGCTCAACTTTTCAAATCGGATTTTAAAAAAAAGCCGCAAATTCCATCGCATCAACGGCTATATTTACTTGGTGTCCGTACTTATTGTTGTGGTGACTTCCGGATATATGGCACCTTACGCCACTGGAGGAAAAATAACTAGTATAGGGTTCAATGCGATAAATATTGTATGGCCGCTTATAACCATTAGAGCCCTCTTCCTAATCAAAAAGAAACGAATGATTCAGCACCAGAACTGGATGATCCGAAGTTACGCCTTTTGTTTTACGAACCTGCTGATTCATCTCGTTGCCTCCCTCTTTCATCAGGGATTCGGGTTCGTATACGCGGCGAGCTACACGATCGGCGTTTACGGCTCTATTGTTTTGCTGCTCGTTATTCCTAGTGTCATCATCCGAAAGGTCAATCCATCCAAAGAACCTATCCCAAAAGAGACAAGAGTCTCTGCTTAAGGGGCTCACTATAATGAAGCTTTCTTGGATTATAATCCTTGAAGCTTCGCTTTATCCTGTAATGTAAACCCGAGTACGTACAAAACCCGCAAAAGACCTGATTTACAAGGCCATCCGCGGGTTTTAACTTCTCCCCAATTCACTTTATTTCCACTTGTGTCCCCCAATAGCACAGGCAGCCCAAATTCAGCCCTTAAAATTTATCGAATGATTATCTTTCAAATCGCCCGACAACTTTCCGACGTCAACCTCTTTACCGTCCATCCATACGGACGGGCAAGATCGTCCATTCTCCTCTACCCCGCTATGCACCACGATCTCGCATTTAGGACATGCCAGCTTTTTGACCAACTGGATTAGCGATTTGCTGCGGGCGCTTCCATCCGAGAATACTTCAATCTTCTTGCTCATTAAATTTCCTCCCTTGCTTAATACTTTGGAAGAGCGGACAATTCGAAAGTGACTCGTTCGAGTGACGTGCTGCACGCTCCAGAAGGGTCTTCATCTCCCATAGCTGCTCTATTCTCTTCTCGATTTCCGCTATCTTCTCCTCAGCATGGCAGCGCAGCTCTGCTTCCGAAACTGCAGCACCGTCTCGCATCGCAAGCAAATAGAGAATTTCCTGTAACGTGAAACCGATCGCCTGTGCCTCGCGAATCCAACGGATGTCGTCTACGACAGATTCGTCATACATGCGATAGCCCGCTTTCGTCCGCGGCGGCTCCGCAATCAACCCGCGTCTTTCATAATACCTTACGGTTTCCAGGTTTACGTTGGCCTGCTTCGATAATTCCCCAATCGTTAGATATGCCATACACCGCTCCTCCTTCAAGGTTCATCTTACTTCCTGTACTTAGCTACGGAGTCAATAGGCTGTTTACAGCTCTCTCATTTTTTAAAAATTCCAAACCGCTTAAAACGCCTGTAATCGACCTTTTTAGGCGTAAACACCAACTAATGTACCCCAGCATTACCATCGTCATATTTAACGAAAATAGAGGTGTAAGAACGCGTTAAAATGCATGTTTCAAACCACACTCCCCTGTGTTATCATCACCTTAGTCTTATTGTGCGACAGATTATTAATATTTACCGTGCTCTAAAGACTAGGGTACAAATAAAATGACAAGGAAGATTGTGATGAACACTAACATGAATTACCGATTTGCTAATGAAAGAATTCCAAAGCTAATTCTCTCGCTTGCTGCTCCTGCCGTCGTTGGGCAGGTCATTAATGCACTATACAATGTAGTTGACCGAATGTTTATTGGAAGGATGCCGGAAACAGGGACGCTTGCCTTATCTGGCATCGGCGTAGGATTTCCGATGATCATGGTGATTTCAGCTTTTGCTGCGCTTATTGGATTTGGCGGAGCGCCTCTCGCTTCAATTCATATGGGGGAAGGGAATCCCAAAAAAGCAGAAGAAATGATGGGCAATTGTTTTGTTATGCTTCTGATCGTTTCAGTCGTGCTGACCCTATCTATTCTCATCTTTAAAACTCAGTTATTAACTTTATTCGGGGCAAGTCCGGATACTTTGCCGTTTGCAGACGATTATATGGGAATATATTTATTGGGCACGGTCATGGTGCTCCTATCCTTAGGCTTAAATCAATTTATTGCGGCACAGGGATTTGCAAAAACGGCAATGATCACAATATGTGCAGGGGCAGCCGTGAATACGATTCTTGACCCCGTTTTTATTTTCGGGATGAATATGGGCGTCAAAGGCGCGGCACTGGCTACAGTAATATCACAGACCATCTCAGCGATATGGGTGTTGTGGTTTCTCACTTCGAAACGAACCCATCTACGTCTGCGAATCAAATACATGCGCATCAACCCTAAAATTGTTATAAGTGTACTTACATTGGGACTTTCCCCGTTTATAATGCAATCGACGGAGAGTCTTATTCAAATTGTATTCAACACTTCCCTTGCTAAATATGGCGGAGACCTGTATGTCGCTGCAATGGGAATTATGAGCAGTCTCATGCAAATTTTCACCCTGCTTTTGCAAAGTTTTGCACAAGGGGCACAGCCGATTATAGGATTTAATTTTGGATCCGGTGATTTTAAACGGGTTAAATCTACTATAATCTATTGCAGCATTTTTTGTGCTGTTTTTGGGTTAGCTATGTGGAGTATCGCTATTTTTCTGCCCCAGCTTCCTACTATAGTCTTTACGAATAATCCCGAGTTGATCACACTAACGGCCAAGCTTATGAAAATATTCTTTCTCGGTACGTGCATTTACGGCCTTCAGTTAGCATTTCAGCAAATTTTTATTGCCTTGGGACAAGCTAAAGTTTCTATTTTTATTGCCATCTTGCGCAAAATAATTTTACTTATTCCGTTGGTATACATACTTCCAGTATTCATCGAGCCCAAAACGGATGCCGTTATTATTGCCGAACCGATTGCAGATGTCTTAGCGGCTTTAACTTGCTGCGGTTTATTTGGATTAACCATAAAACGGCTTCTAGATCCCGATAGAGCGGTACGGCGTCCTTAAATTTCATCGTCTACTCTTAAGAAGCTTCGATTTGCTCGGGACGGGACGGCTGTCGGTACGAATCTATGCATAAAAAACCCAGTCCGCTTACTGGACTGGGTTTAGCCTAATTTAGCCTAAAAGAAAATAAGCAGCAAAGTGCCAACTAAAAAGCAATAATACGTGAAGTAAATGAGCTTGCCTCTCTTCATAATTCCCATAAACCATTTCATGGCGAAATAGGTCATGAACAGTGTCGCAATAAAGGCCGCTATGTATGGAATGGCCAGTTCGCCTTTATTAGGTTCATTCATAAAATCAGAAAACCCGAGCACAACACCGCCAAGGCTAACAGGAATATAGAGCATAAATGCGAAACGCAGCGCTGTATCCTGTTTGATGCCGGAGGCAATGGCAGAAATAATTGTAGCCCCGGAGCGGCTAATGCCAGGTGCAAGTGCGACAGCCTGTCCTAAGCCAACTAAAATGGCATCCTTCAGCGTCATATCCGCCTCGTTTTTAGTGCCTTTCATATTACGGATTAAAAATAAGGCGATACCTGTAACAAATAACATGATTGCAATCGTCGTCATACTTACACTGTCTGCAATAAAATCCTTTAGGACGACCCCAAGGATACCTGCTGGAATCGTACCGATGATGATATACAGCACAAACCGGAAATCGCTTTTGTAGCGTGTATCCTTGGTTAGCAGATAGCGGATTGAATTTTTGATTAGGCGTATGATATCCTCGCGATAAATCCATAATACGGCGAGTAATGAAGCGGTGTTCGTTAGAATCGCAAACGTGAACCCCTGTTCACCCAGCCCTAAAATCTCACTCGCAATCATCACATGTCCACTAGACGATACAGGAATGGGTTCTGTAAAGCCTTGAACAAGCCCAATCACGATCATTTTTAAAATAAATAAAATGTCTGTCTCTCCCATAAATCCTCCATGTCTATTACAGTATGTATCTTGCTTTTAGTACTCACTCTTTCTATTTTACATAAAATTAATAATTAAATCGTTCTATTAATATAACAAAATCATATGGCAAGTGACAATTTCGTCACCTGCCATGTGTTAGAACATATCGATTGACTAATAGAATGGGTATGCTGCTAGACTGTATAGACGTGGTTAATGACCTGCCCTGACGTACCTGTACAGTACAAGGTGACCGTAAGAGCTGCAGCTGACGTATCTAAGAATTGAATATCCCCGCTGGCCTGTCCCACGCTCCGAACCTGCTCGTCCGAGGTAGTTAGATGAATGGTTATACAGTTCGCTACATCCCACTTCAAATAGTACTTGTAACTGCCATCCGGCTGACGGCTTCGGCTATATGACAGCAGCTGTACTTTCAAAAAATCCGTAACCGTGATCGTCATGCGCTCCTGTACAAGACAATCCGGTCCCATACAACTAAGAATGTATTCTGTAGATGCATCCCCAGGCACAACGGATATCGAGCCACCTGATACTCGCCCAATACCTTGATTCAAGTAAATCCCATATGCATCTTTTACTTCATAGGACAGGATAACCGGATGACCAAACAGCGTTGCATGATCCGGACAATTGGATGTAAACCTGGTAATAACGGGACGCTCCACATAGACCGTTGCAGTACGGGAAATTTGCTCATTTGCGCCAAGAGCATACAATCGAAACGTGGTATCTGTGAAAATCTCTACCTCACGACTCCCCACACGATCAACCGTAATGTCTCCCGGTGTGAGTACGCACTTTACGGCATCCCCAGCTACAGCCCATTCCAGTTTTACCGTATCGCCGACAGCAACTTTAGTTCGGCTGCACTCGAAGTCCAAAATCTTAAGAGGCGGTCTCTTCTTAAAATAAGCAAGAAAATCAGTCCCTCCCAAATCCTCTTCTGACCCGTCAGTCCGAGATGGCCATGTTGCCCCGCCGCTCATCGGAATGTTAGTAAAGCGAACCGCCACGTAGACCATTTTCTCCATTTCGCCAAAAGAGACCAGATTACCGACGCTAAAATACATCTTGTCTCTTGGAACCAGGTCATAGTCATTAAGGGGGTATAACTTGAAATACACACCATAACGATCAGGATCATAAGCTTGCTCCACACCCCAGTTATACGGAGCATAGCAGATCATTTTCTCCGCCCATTCCTTCGTGGTCAGATAAGCCTCTCCGCGGCCAATTGGAAAATAAACATAGATGACTGAAATTTGATCTTGCTCTGCTCCAATATCCGGAATCGGCGCCCCCTCGGGCAAATGATTGATAAAGGAAGCGGTCTCCACACAACTGACATTGACTACTTCAACATCCAGCGAGTTTGGAAACAATAAATCCTTCCCCTGTTTGTGCTCGCTGAGCAGAATCTTTTTCTCCCCCAGGGCATTAGCTTGGATCAAACGGTCCATGACATGACCTCCCCCTCGAGCAGCAGAACGGGATAGGCACTTCCATCACTTTTGGTACAAATTAATTTTGCACCAAGCAGCTTTTCTGGATTTTTCGGTTTATCAGGCCTTTCCGATAAATATTCAAACTCCCCTGAGCTGACTGTTGCAGCATTATGCCAGTTAGATCCGTCTTCCGTAAACTGGAAAACAACTTCCTTCGTGTCCTGGGTTCTCCATGTCCACTTGGTATGGATATAATGAGGATAGACACGAGCATGGCTTCTAAATATTTGCGGCTTATCCAAAGTGAGTCCCTGTAGATGAAGTGCGGCATACTCCGTGTAAATGCGCCCCTGTGCGCGCAGGACGACCTGAGGCTTGGAAGGCATTTGAATTTCCATCGTACCACGCTCTTTTACAGACATATAAGCTGCGCCCACCGCAAGCTGTAAAGCCTCACTATACTGTGTTCGCCATATCACCTGCCTCGCAGCCGGATCATAATCCAGCTGCAAGATGTCCGGAGGCTGCACATACAAATTCACAATGGCGGCAGTCTCCGCAGCGTTTCCTTTTAGCGACAGACGGTATTCCATACTCCGATTCAGATCAACTTCCACACCGGGAGCCGGCAAAGTAAAAATGTTAATCCCGCCGGGTGTAATCTGCCCGTCTTTTGCCCCGCTGATCTGCCATTGCAAGCGCGGCTTCCCACTCCCGCCAGTCGTCGTTTGTTCGCTGAAAAAACGATGAATCTGAGGAACGGCCGGCTTTTTCTGGATGGGAAACACCTTAATGATATCGTCAATGCCCACCACATTTTTAATCTCAGCATACACATAAGTTAACCCAACCGGTGCATAAGACTGGATGTTCTTGCCTCTGAAATAAACGCTAAACAAGGTTTCAATGATTTTTTGATTATAGCAGCTAATGACAAAGCTAATATGCCTCTCTTCTACAACGCCCTCTGCGACAGACCAATCACTGGACTCCGTTTCGAAAGTGATCAGCTTCCCTCGCTCCGCATCGATGAAATCCCCTGCCTCTGTTCCAAAAGGAAAGAAAAAACGAATATACGACGTATCCTCCACCGGTTCGCGGTTTTGAAGTTTTTTGAGAATGGCTTCGGCGGTGAGCTTCTGGGGGTTATTAAATACCATTTGATGTACCCGATCCGGATTAAGGAGTTGAAAGGTTAATACATTTTTCACGCGATTATCAAGATCCAGAATCGCATGATCGTTCACCGCGATATGATTGTCGTCAACGTCCAGCAAGTATCGGCAATGATTAAGCAGCCCCTGCTCATTTTGTAGTTTCTGTTCCATGCGGCCCCCCTACTTTTAACTTCAGCCATCCTTCCACCGCCCGGAAAGGAGGTTTGGCCAGAAAAGCATTTCCGTTGGATGGATGAAGATTTTCGGCTTCGATCCATTCCTCCGCCTCGCCAGGCGTGATGAACTCCCAATCCCGATTAGGCAGCTTGGTCAGCGGCATAACATAGCTTTCTTCTCCTACCAGCAATGGCCCTGCATACAAGGTCAAATAAAGCTTATCCAGAGCAGCTTCAATGCGATCCAGCGGGATGCGCTGTTCCGAAACGGGCAGCATTCCGCTGATCAGATGTATACTTGCGAGCGGATCCATAATTAGGGAGATGGTTGTTCCTTCGACCTGATCATCTGCTGGAACTTCAACCCGGCGGTTTTGTTTCAAATAATCGGTCGCTGCATCAGGTTCGGCAAAGGCGCTGTTGAACTGCTTATAGTCAGATTGGCCATCTTGAATGAAAAAACCAATGACCCCGTCCCCTGTATGATGCTGTTCCCCAATCCATAAAGGCATCTCAAACTGCTTAATGGATGTATCTGGTATAGGTACAGGCTTCTTCGTATTGCCTTCAAGCAATTTATAGCCTTCAGGCGGCCCGGCTTGCACCAGCTTGACGTTGGCTTTGGCCAATACAAGCGGTTTCCCCACAAACAGGCTTAATCCGCTGGCACTTGCTGATTCAGGCTGTTGAATATCCCACAACGCAGAGTCAATCAACTGAAGAAATGGTGTAAGCACATCCTCGTGACGCTCCTGACTGCGACGTAATATCTCACTCAACAAGGCTTTCATATCCGCATTCATCGTAGCTGGAAGCTCTTCCGAGCCGGCTGCAAAAAATGGCTGGTCATTCGTAGACGGCATACCTGGCGCATTTCTCCACTGAACACGATCCCCATCAAACGCCGTTGCAATCAGACTTCCAAGCATCACACCCTCTTCGTCATAGATCAATAGGCTCTGGTCTGTATGATTCGGGATCATCCAGCCGCAGATCGGAGAGTCCGGAAGGTTAAAATCGCAAAACTCGGGGCTTCTTGCCTTGATCCAGTTGAATCCAAGCCGGGTAGGCTGCATGAAACGAGGAGGCAGCATAATGTACTGTCCCATCGGCGCCTTCGACATCCTCAAATCTTCTGCAATCGCATATTCGTTACAGACAATATCTTGAAATTGGCCAAAGGTATCAATCAATCTAAGCTGGTCGAATTTAAAGAATCCTCC
This sequence comes from Paenibacillus lentus, assembly GCF_042714055.1. GTDB lineage: Bacteria > Bacillota > Bacilli > Paenibacillales > Paenibacillaceae > Fontibacillus > Fontibacillus lentus_A. The sequence continues at coordinate 209,058 of NZ_JBHGVC010000001.1, read as the reverse complement.
CCTTAAAGGTGAAAAAAACTCGTTGAACAACGGCTTTTCAATGGCAAAGTCCTTCAAAGCATTGCTGACTAGAGCTGCTAAATCGATGCTTCCCTTGTGAAGCACCAGGACAGGAAAGCGCAGCGCTAGCTGACTCATCAAAAATGTTTCATTAAATCCATCTAACGCCTGCGACAAGTAATCCGATTGATCCAGCGCCCCAAATGTCTGAGCAAGCTCAGCTCCAAGCTGCTTGACGACCATCGCTTGCAGCTGTTCCGCGATATGAGGCGTTATAAAAATTTTCCCCTTCATCGCTACAGAATCTTTGGTAACGGGCATAGGGCCGTTAAATACATAATCCGTCCCTTGAAATGTCCAGCTACTCAGTTTCGGATGGCTTTGGGCAAGCTCTCTGTCGGGATAATACAGACCGCGCCAGCATAGCAATACAGGATTCCAAGGCGGTTTCCAAAGATTTATAAATAAACGTTCCGGAAACTCTGCTCCTTTCTCCACCAGTCCATTCTCCATGTCGCGCTGCACTTGACGAATATACTCGGTCATCTGAATCCGTTCCTCTTTTGAAAAAGGCAATAACCCTAGCTGCTGTCCGATCAATGTTGTAATCAGCTCAGCACTATGCATGCTAAACAGTGCACCCTCAAGCAGTAATTCCGGATAGCTTCCCTTCACTTCCGTTTCAGGCAATAGTTGATTTGTGCGGATCACTGCGGAATAGGCGCTTCCTCTCAATGTAAAATCAAACTGCAGAGCCTGTACCGTTTCTTTCAGAAGCCGGCATTTTAATGGATGTCCCTCTCCGTTTACCAGATTCGAGTCGAAGAGCGATCCTCGATTGGCACCTGACAGAAGCAGAACAGGCGGATTCGGCTCATAGTATCGGTCTCCCGCAGTCTGCTGCAAATCATAGAACTCTTGAATGGAAAGGGTTAATTGTTGCTCCAGGATCTGAAGACGTTCCTGAATCTCTGCAATTTCGCTTTCGGATTGATCCAGCGCCTGAATTTCTTCCGCTATTTTCTGCTGATACACGGCCATCCATTTTTTCGCTTCTCCGCTTTCAAAGGGATCTCTGATATGAGCCTTAATCATGTACTTGCACCAAAGATCATAAATCGCCGACCGCTTGGCATCAGCACCAAATAGCTGCTGATACAGTTCATGGACCCCCTGCTGCAAATTACGGAATAAAACTTGATCGACTGGTGATAAATCCGGCAAGTCTTTGTAATCCTTGTCATTGATCTTGCTCTGAAGTTTGTACGTATTTTGAGCAGCAGCCATTTGAAAACGCCTGTCATGTTCTGCATAGTCTGCCTGATAGATCCCGTTCAAGTTCAGCAATTTATGACTTTGATCATTCAATAGCACACGCATCAAACGCTCGTTCGACTCCTCTTTCATACCATGCAAAGCCGAGAGCGCTTCTGCAGACGTATTGCCCACAGCCAGCTTGGGCATAGGAAGATTGCGGATGACTGAACCGTTATAATCGATTCTGTCATTGCTCCAATGCAAACCCGTTACAATGCCATGCAAAGCCAGGGAAGCAGGATACATCAAGCCATCCGGGGACTGCCAGCCGTACCGGTCCCGGCATATATCTGCAGATTCTACGAGAGTCAGTCCATCCTTGTAAAAACCTCGCACCACATAGCTGATACTAATATTTTCGAGGCGCCTGCCCATCTGATCGGTCAATTCATCATAAAAGCCAAATACATTACGATGATACGGATACATGGCAGAAAATGCGGGATTTCCCGGCCCAAGAGCGGTAAGCGTGTCCAGCCTCTCAGCAGGCTCGGCCATGTTCGCTTCAAAGGGATAAGACCGACCCAATATCCGATAAGGCCTTGCTGGATCATCGAGCTTCGGGAACGTCAAACTTCCTTCATTTCCGTATTCAGGAGCGCTTGCCTTTTCCAGTGCATCACTTTCCACAACCCAATGCCTGCATAATAAAACATCCGCTTGTTCGTCAGATGACCATAAACGAGAGATGATCCACCTCTCTGGCACTTTTGGATATTCAGGCTCCTGGTTCTCACTGTCTTGGGAGCCCTGCCTCAAGCCTTCAGGCAGAATCCAATGCAGATGAACACCTGGCTTTTCCTGTGTTTTTTCACTCATAATGCCGGAAGGCACTTCATCGCCCAATGGGTTGATAACGATCCGGGAAAAGTCGTCAGGTATATTGGCAAAGACAGTCGGTACGGGACTTGCTCCAACCATCATCGCTTGGATCTTTATCGGAACACACAGTATATTCGTATCCGGTCCGGTTATTGTCATGGACTTTTCACCTCTTTACAAGTTCCACATAAACTCAACGAAGGTCTCGTCTTTCCCGGTATCCACAACGATACTCCGATAGCCTTCCTCATCCTCAGAGCTGACCTCCAACGTGACGCGGATTTCGAGCTTCATCTTGGCAATACTGGCGCTGAAGTCTTTCGCAGAAAGTTTATTCTTCCACTCCGGGGTCGCTTTGAGATGAATAACCCCTGTTGCCTGATCCGTTTCCAGGCTTACAAACTTGGAGTTGTTGCAGTATTTAAATACTTGTCCTGAGGGCAGATGTTTCATCGAGATGCTAAGATCAGCATAATCCAGCATTTTGAACCCATCCGCCAGTTTCAACTGCAGATCGATAGGAGCATACAAATCTAGATGGGCATTTCCTTCTTGCGAAATATACATGGCGTTTAACGGGTAGTTATAATCAGCGCTTCCACTTTCTGAGCCATTCACAATTTGTATTATCGGCCTTTTGTTTTTACTATGCGGTTCCAATAGCTCCTGGCTCAGAATGATTGCTGCACTCCCGTTGATTGAATATTCCTTCTCGAATGTCTCTTTCCTCGACTTGCCCTTTTCATCTTGCCAAACCAAATCCATCAGGGCAATCAAGTTCTGATTTTGTTCTGGAATGTTCAGCGAAAGCTTTTCATGGATCGTCTGTGTATTTTTGTAGGTGTAAGTGGATGAAGCAATTTGCTCCTGAGTATCTGCATCAAAAATGCTGACCAGCATACCCAGCGATGGCAGCTTGGTCGGCAAAGAGGCGGAAATGATAAGCTCATAGCGATCTCCGCAAAAATGTGGATCAGAGGTATCACAAGTTATCGCATCTGTACTCCACTCCTCGGCATTCAACGTATCGCACGCCTCCTTTGATTTTCCCATCACTGCATCTCTGACATCTTGAAGCATCAGCAAGAAATCAAAATAGCCCTGCTGGTCCGGTTTTAAATGTGGATTAAAATCCACGATAGACTGCCGCACCGCATCTTCATCATAATCATATTTCAAGCCAGTCTGGCTGCTCCAATGCCGCTTCAAGTCTTCATAGTTATGGGCATCGGTATTCCAACCCTTAGTCAGCGTAGGCAAAAGATTATTTCTCCAGTCCTGATCTGAAGGTTCTTCCCCGCGAAAATAGCTCAAGAACCCATACACGGCCTTAGCTGCATTGGCAAAGCAATCATTATTGATCCGGGTGTAGCTGACCGGAGGTATGCCTCTAGACAGAATGAACTGCACGTTATAGTCGTCGCTGACCCCGCTCGTTCTGAATTTGCCCACATTCGGATAGGATGCATATTTTTGCGGGTCGTATTGCTCCGTAATATTGTTGAAGGTTCTCGTATCTTTCACTTCCACTATGGCCCAACGATTCACATCGCTCGTATAACCGTTGAACGGAACATAAGCAAAGCTGTCTGAGGCAATATGCAGCAATACCCCAAGGCGTCTCAATGCATAAAGTGCGTCAGGTGCTTCCAAATTTGAGCGATACTGCTCTTCTGCTCGCTCGAATAATAGTCTAAAAGTATTGCTGCTTCGGAGTGTTTGAATAGGAGCAACCCGATACTTGCTTCCATCAGCCGCGACAGTATCAGAAAAGTAATAAAAAGGAATCAGAATCTCTTCCTGGTTTTTGCGGCTTGTTAATGCATCCCGATCGTTCTCATCTTCAAGTGCAGACAAAAGCAAGGGAATCTTGCACATATTTGCCCCCTTGGATGGTTCACAAAGGCCGCGGTCTTTGATGGCTTCAGAGATTTGATCTTTCGGCAAATACAATGCCGCTTCCTGGTGATTGTCATTAATAAACTGGCAGGTTGCTGCGATCAGTTGGGCTTCCTGCTCACTGTATCCCGATCTGGAGGCGATGGTTTTCACCGTGAAATAATGAAAATTAAGCTTCATATGCAACCAGCTCCTTTACACGGTTTTGCAGCATGGAATCGCCAAGGAGCAAGCCGTTGCCGATCAGAATCGTTTCTTGCTCAAACTCAAAGTTATACACTTTATCCTCATAATCCGACCACTCTACTGCAATCACCTCTTCTAAACCTGATACGGTTCGTAACCGCATGCCAACCTGTACATCAATCGCAGGCAGAAGCCCCTCTTCAGTACAGACGATATGATCTGGCGTCATCCGCACACTGCGTTCGGAAGTAGAAATTTTATAGAGTTCAGCTTCATGTCCCGTCAGTACCTTTTTGACTTGAACGCTGTCTCCTTCAGCACTTCGCACCCGCTCACCGATCTGAATCTGATCTGCGCGCTTCAGTGTTCCGTCTGCCATCAAGATTTCAGTATCTCGGGCAAGGCATCCCCATTGAATAAAGATTTGAGCGCATTGAATGTTGAGCTTGTCGTAGTCCTTGCCGTCACTTTTCACGGAAACACCTACGGTGATAGGAGGAATGCCCTTACAAGACATAGCCACGCCGAAGCTGGAATAGAAATCCACGTCCGTATAGACTCTGTTCTCGATTTTCCTGAAATCGAGTATATTGTTCCACGATTCCGGAAATATGAAAGTCATTTTAGTACAGCGATTTTGGTCATCAAAGGCATCTTTACGCTGAATAATAGCATCGGAATTGCAATAATGATTGATCGTCCCATTAACCATATTTTTCAACCACATCCGGTAGCCGTATGTTTCATCAAAGCCGGTAATCCACCATCGATCCGCAGCCTCAACGGTAACGGAAAAAGGAACGCGGACAAGAATTCTCCTATTGTCTCCATCCTGGAACGGTTGATCATCATTGGTATAATCGTAATCGGGGATGGCCCCTGCACGTCTATAGGATATTTTGACTTTCGTATGATTAGGGTCTTTGCGATGAGATTCTTTAATGACAGGGGCATTTAGTGTAAAAGATTTGATCATGTCCGTGTTGCCACCCAACGTAAATCCTACGGATTTTGTAACGTATCCTTTCAACTGGGCAAGCTCAGATTCATTTTTGGCTTTATTCGAACAATAGAACGTGCTCTGAATCATAAATTCCCGAGGGGTATCTTGGAAATATTGAGGATAATCGGCTTGGATTTTGCCTTTGTACTTTGAGGAATTGACAACGTCTTCCGCTGTAGTATGCAGCAGCATTTGATTGGTCACGTCATAGAGCTGGGAAACAACGACAATTTGGTCCTTTACTTCAATATAGTCCGCCATAATTTCGGCCATCGTTGTTCCTTCTATGGAAGCAGCTAGAGACGGATCCGTTTGGAGGGTTTGACGAGCATGAAATATCATGTTCTCGATGGCTATTTTATCTTCGGGTCCTTCACGATAACCATCCTTTGACACATTCACTGATCGCTGTAGAGGCTTTGTCCTAAGTTCCTGAAGCGTAGACGCAAGATGAGGATATTTCTGATTAAAACTTTCCAAGCCGCCCACTTGACTCAGAAAAAAGCGGTAGTGATCATCATCGGCAAAATCAAGCTCCAGCATGCCTGTCTCGGGATCAATCTGCCCCAGCACCTTGTTATGGAAATCCGGTAAAAAATGATACACGCTACATTCTCCTTTCTATATGAAACTCGCGATTTATTAGTCAGCGTCTGTTCTAGTCACTCTGCCTATATATGGAGTTTTAATCATCTGTAGGGCAAACTCGGCAGAAGTAATCTCCTTATTCAAGAAATCTTTCATATGTTTTGCCGTTTGGCATACATCAATGGTACGCAGCTTTTCATTGTGAACGGCAACCTCAGCCGTATATTTTTCAGCAAGCAGTTCTCCGCTTTCAAAACATCTTAATCGTTTATAAAATCGCCCGTTGATATGGTTGAACCCAAAATAGAACCCCTCCGGCGGCTGCGCAATTTCCAGTGTATAGGGGACTCCGTCAAACAAGCCGATCAGCACCTCATCGGATACTTGCTCGATTCGCAAAGCCCGCAAAGGTGTGCCTTCGGATGAGAAGGCCTGAAATTCCAGCCCTCGCCAGCCACGTACCAAAGGGGACCGCAGAATAAACCCTCCCATGATGTGCACGCCTTCCTGAAGCTCCTCAGCTGCAACCAGCTTCTTCTGCAGAATGGGCCGAACGGCTTTCATTCCTTTGCCGATCTGCGCAAATACCGCATCGATCATTGCTTGATCATGGGATAAATCCATGGAAGCATTTCTCCCCAAGCTGCATGCTCCATCTACAAGCGCCTGCTGCCAGTTTGGATTGACGTAAAATAAGCGAATGGCATTGCTCGGCAGCATACTTTCCGAAGCGATCAAATAGTGAAAAGGCACATTACTCAATAAACACAGCTCACTTAGCCAGGCAATCAGCTCATCCTCGGGATGGTCTGGACTTACTGGCCGATCATCTGCGAGTGCAGCAAGCTCGCCGAACACGCGATGAACATGCCTGCGAAGCACAGGGGCGAAATTTTCCCAATCAGTCCTCGCTTGCATCAGCAATCACCTCACTCAAAAGCGATTTATAACGATCGTTCAGCTGCTGTAAAACGGTTTGTTTTCCGCTATATTGAGTACCTTTCTCATCGAAATTCCGGGCAGCTTGCACAAACGGATGTCCAATGGATTCATCGTCCTGATAATCTCCAATACTTCTGTTGGCAGACTGGGAAGATAGGTACCTGCCTAACAGTCCGTGATAGACCGAAGTCCGGGCCAGCATTTCATTGCTCTGACGCCACGCGTATAACTTTTGTCCGTAAGATTGATCCGCCAAGGCCATCGACTTGCCGATCTGCCAAGCGCTGGAATAGCGAATATCCATCATGCCCATATCCGGATCATACGCCAGCAGCTGATCCGCAAAACGTGAGCACCTGGTTTCCCTTTTCGATTCATCATAAGGAATCAGAGGCGATTGGTACCACGAAACGGTCTGGCTGCCGTCCCTAACATGATGGTTCATCGGAAAGTATCCTTGGCCGCATAATTGCTGAATTTGTTCGTTGCTTCCCTCGTAGGGGGTTGACAACATAGCTGCGTCGAGCGAAGCTACCGTAGAGCCAAAATCAAAAGCAGCTCTTGCCATAGAGAAGCTCCAATTCGCCAGCACCATCATTCTGGCCGTATGACAATGAGCCAAAGCTGCTTGCCGGCCTTGCTCATCTTCAAGACAAGCTTCGTATCCTTCCAAGGATACCAGAAGGGCCGTATGGCGTATGGCCTGCCGATCATCCTCTGGCTCCAGACAAAACCTGTTCGCTACGACGGTCGCAAACCAGTCATCCCTGACAGAGGCATCGGTCACTTTATGATCCAGACTTACTCCCTTTCCATGCGCTAACAGAGATAATGCCTCAGCGTAAGGGAGAATTTCGGCCAATAAATCTACAGGAATATGTACGTAAGTACAAGGATCATCCGGTTTCTCATAAGCCTCCATGACCAGTGAAGGCACAAATATTCCGGTTTCGGGTTTAAGCGCTTCTTGGCAGGTACTCTCAACCATCTGGATGCCTTCCGTCTCGTCAAATACGAGCAAAGCCAGCCAAGCCATATTCGAATGGCTGTTCAGCAGCATTTTCTCCCAAGGCAAAGTCCTTCGATTCAGCACGATATGAGGCAGGCAATTTGTATAGTCGCCGACAGCCTCTCTCGGCGGATACACCGAATAAATCTGATCCGGCGGTAAACGGAACCTTTCCGTTGCGACCGTAAAGTCAATCATTTCACTCGCAAGCCGGCAGTTGATATTCGTCACAGCTTCAACCTTGATTTGATAGATCCCGGCCTTCAAAGGCGGTTCACATCTTTGCGAGAAACGGATCGATTCCCCCATAACCACTCTCCTTTCCATGTTTTATGGATTAGCTTCCCTGCTGCCTGTTGTACGAAGTTCAGGAACAGCAAATAGTACCGCTTGCGGATCATTCGCCAGTGACCGCATCTTCGCTTGATTCCATGTTCCAAATGCAGCAGCAGTATCACTCAGGAGCTTATCCCGATTCGGATTGCTGCCAATCGTGGTTTGTACGACTTTCATCACGGTTTCGGGATCTGTAGGATAAACCTTAGCCGGTTCAAAAACAGGGACGCGATAAATGATATCTCTGGTGATTGGTTCTCCCGCACTCAGAACCGCTTCATCATAGGCACCTTCCTCAGGAAGGATATGTACGAGAGAAACTGAATCTTTTACGGTGACAGACATGCCCATGGGCACATCTTTGAGCATTGGCGAATTTGGGTCTGCGCCGCTCTTCCCCCAAAGTGCAGACGGTACATTCTTTATTTCAGGTACTGCATGCAAGCCGGATAAAGATGGCTCATCACTCAAGCTGCTGATGGTTACATGCTGCTCCATCCGAACATCGCTTAGTCCCATAGGCGCGATGCCGAATCCAGCTTGTCCGCTCAGAAGTTTCTGACCATTAAAAAACAGATCGGTACAAGGCGTCTTCTGCTCCATCAAAAAGCGGGCCCTGAATCCGTCCACCACATAAGCTTCTCTGCCATCGGCGGCCTGATATTGCGCTAGAAGTCCATCGGTAATCGTCACACTGCTGAGCCTGGCTTCATTTGTCGGCATAGAAAGCGCGGGAGCATACTTGGCGTTACGGTCTTCAAATGCACCAGGGATAAAACTATCCGCAAATTCACCCCATTCAATCGGTTTCGGCTCATTCGGGCTATTAGCTCCAAAACCAATCGTGAAGGAGATAATATACCAGTTCACTCTGACTTTGCCGGAAAATTCGGGGCCCCAAAGCGACAAGCCAGCTCCTAATTCAATCTTGAATGTTTTGCCGATGCCAAAAATGCTGATGCGATAAGATGCACCGATACTGATATGAACCCTTGCTTGATAAAAAAAGGGCTTCCATTTTAAAATAAAATCCGCGGCAGCGAAGAACCAGGCTTTAAGCCTGCCCATTTCAAAGAGAAGCTTTAAACTGGCCCCCGCCATCATACAGGAAGGAGTCAGGGCAAAATAGCATTCGCCTTTGATCGAAATGTTTTTATTTACAATCCAGGTCACACCCAGAGGCGGTATGGAAGGATAGTGGATGTTATGAAAAGCCGGATGATGACATCCGCCCAAGGTCACAATGAAATCGCCGCTATACGTTCCCTTGAACCAGAATCCGATCGCAAATCCACCCGTGAGCTTACAAGCGGGGTCAAATAAAAACGAGCGGTCAGTCAACGCGGCCATCATTATAAATTCTCCCTGACCAGGATCAAAAGCCACCTTCAGGGCCAATTCAGCCCGTATGATGGGACTGGCACCACTCACTTTAGGCGGGATGGATGCATTGGATAGTCCAAGCAATGAAATCACGAGCCGGTTCCCCATCTCAATATTGAGCAATGCAAAGCTTTCCAGCACGCCGTACGTCAGAAATCGTATGCCGGCAGAAATGAAATACTGACCGGAATCTGGGACAATCGACTTACTCAGCGCTCCTAAAGCCTGCTTAGGCGGGGTATTGGGCTTAAGCCCCGAGTCGTCCCCCATGGCCGCCGCCACCAGCGGGAAGGTTCTGACCCCATTTAAGTCCGGCAATTTTAAAGAGCGATTCACCCCGAAACCAAGCGCCAAGCCATTGACGAAAAAGAAAGGCGGTCCACCCAGCGGCAAACCCAGCATCAGGTAGGCAAAAAACGTCTTTTCACCGCTGCCGGGCATCTCACCGTATGATCCCACGGCCTGAAAGCTATACTGGCTGATCTTTAAGCCGAGAATCCCGTTGTATAGCTCTTCTTCGCGGGATTTATACAATCCGCCTATCAAGCTAAAGCCCGGCTTCTCCAATGTCACCATCAAGCCGCCTAACCCAAAGCCGATATCTGTCAGTTTCTTCAAAGAAGTCGAGACGTAAAGCTCATAGAAATCCATTCTTAACAACGCAATCGTAAAGCTAGCATCCAGGTAAAACGTGATCTCCGACTCTACCAAACTGACTCCTATTTTGGAAAAATACAACACGCTGAAGCCTTTATTGATATCAAGCCAGTAAATCGTATTTTTCGGAGCTTGAGACAAAGCCGTAAGAGCCGGGGGCTTCGAGCGCTTGTATTTTGGTTTTGGCTTCAAAGATTTGATATAATCCACATTTACATCTACAGCATGCTGTTTAATGACCAGCTGCGAAAGAAAAGAAAAAATAAATTGAACCTCCGGCGTATATCGCAGATCAATGCCTTTGAAGATAAATCCATCCCCTGGATCACAAAACTGGCCGATAATCGGAAGGCTGGAGAACTCCAAATTTCGGTCAAAATCGAGTGCCAACTTATAACTTCGCTCTTGTTTGTTCGGACTCTTCGAGGTGTCCAACTGTAATTTGCCAAAATGACGAATGACAGCTTCGAAGTCCAATTGACTGCTTGACGATGCATACTTAAGTCCTACGTTCTCGATAAACAACTCAAATTTCAAACAATCCGGAAATACAATATCAAAGTACGCAGCCACATCGTTCATTTCAAAAGCAAAATCCCGATTGATCCACTCTCCTGAAACGGTAGTTCCTTTCCCATCCTTAAGAAAAACAATTTGAAACAGAGCGTCCTTGATGTAAAACTCACTATGCAGCACGACGGTTAACGATTTGGCGGATTCAGCATCGTATGCTTTCATCGCATGACGTCTCCCTGGATCAAGCTAAGAGCTCGTCAATATTTTCAAGTTGCATGCGCTCAATGATTTTTTTGCGATCCGTGTTATACACAGCGAGCCCCAGTGATTTAATATGAAAGAGCTTTAAACTCTGATCCGGTTTTACCGGATTCAAAATAACAAAGTTGAATGCATACTCACAAGGCTTGGTTCGTCCCTCAATACTGGACTTATCAACATAAATAAAGAGCTGTCTGATTTGTACGCTAATTTCCGCAATGCTTTTCAGCCCCATAGATTCAAGCGTGCCCTTCATGCTATCTTCGGAGACTGGATCGCCGCCGCCAAAGGATTTGATAATGCTGTTAATCTCGTCAATTAGCTCTAATAGAGTCATGCTTTGAGGCTCCGCATCCGTTGGCATAACGAGAATTTTCGTTTTCGTTTCCTTTTCCTTTTCCTCAGATTTGCCCTCGATCACCTGATACTGATATACGCCTTTCAGGTTACAATTCAACAACGTCAAATCAATAAAAGCTTGAATATTGATGCCTGGAGCCGCCCCGAAATTTCCTACAACTTGACTTTGACTCATCTTATTCATCCTCTCCCAACAATTGATATCATTCGAACCGATGTATATGAAAGCTGCGATGCTGAATCGCTATAGAAAGAAAGCCAACCATCCTAGCATGATTCAGACAGTTGGTGAACTGGTAGATGAAAAAGACGGTGAGATATTTCTACATCGCGATAGACCGAAACGTTATGAATCTAACACGATAAGCAGAATGCAAATAGAGAGTATTAGTATGTACAGAGATTATCATACTCTATTGTGATTTAGTGGTAAATAGAGGTTAAAAATTTAATTAACTCGATTATGCAAGCCTGGGGAAGAGATGCGATCAACTCGGATCTCAGAAATGTGCATCAGAATCCGACTTATCGCAAATACTGGACAAGCAGCGGTGCGTCATTCCGTGTAATGGATTGTACTATTGGAAACAGGAGGAAAAAGATCCTATACGGTGAGGGTGGTCATGAAAGACCGGACATTGATCGACAACAGCAGGCATGATACGGATGAATGCATTTGGGAAATGGATTTGAACCGGGCCTGGGTTAAGCGCTGATTTCCCGGCGCCCGGATCATTGATTACTTCTACTCTTCTAAAAAATTCACTTTCGCTTGTTTGTTTAAAATAAGGTTTACTTTCTCCACACTCAGTAACATGAAAATAAGAAAAGCAAGCACAACAAGCGGTAATAAGGTTATGCTCGTTTGCGTGGCGATGAGTCCAAAAGTTGGAGGAAGCAATGTGGTTCCTGTATAGGCGACAGCCATCTGGTAGCCCATCAGTTTTGCTGAATTCTCTCTCCCAAACCGGGACGGCGTTTCATGGAGCAGTCCAGGATAGATAGGCGCAAGGCCGAGTCCGATCAGAATGAACCCTAATAGAGAAAAAGAAACCGGTAGCGGAAGCAGGAGAATGATCCCGCCGACAATACTAATCAGCTGACCATAACGGATCAGCACGCGATTGCTTACTTTCAGCGTAATAAAGCCGGTAATCAGCCTGCCCACCGTTATACCGCCATAGTATAAAGAAATCCATCCCGCAGCCGTCTCTGCTGTAATATTTCTTGCCCCAACCAAGTAACTGGCTCCCCACAACCCTACCGTGGCCTCCACCCCGCAATAGAATAAAAAGGCGATAAGGGTTGGTTTGACGCCTTTAATACGCAGAATGCCGACTTTGGCAAGCGTCTCCGATTGCAGTTTATCCCGTTCGACTGGCTCATCGTTCTGCGGAGGCTCAAGTTTTCGAGCTGTAGCGACCCGCTTCCATAAGGGTAGCGTAACAAGCAATACAATAACGAGTATAAACTGAATGATGGCAACCGCAGCATAACCTCCCCTCCAGGAGTTTTGGCCTGCAATATAGGCGGACATAATGATGGGTCCCATCGTTGCTCCTACACCCCAGAAGCAGTGTAACCAATTCATGTGATGAGCCTTATAGTTTTCAGCTACATAATGATTCAAGGCCGCATCAACGGCACCTGCGCCCAGACCTAGCGGAATGGCCAGAATGGCAAACCAGAGCATGGAGGGTGCCATAGAGAAACCAAGCAGCGCTCCTGCAGTCAGGAAACAACTGAACAAGGTGATGGTTCCTGTACCCCATCGTTGAATCATGCTGCCGCTTGCCAAGCTCGATACGATGGTTCCCCCTGCTATAATCATGAACACGATTCCTGCAGATCCGAATGAAGATCCAATGTCAGGCCATATCACCGGCCAAGCCGATCCAAGCAAAGAATCCGGAAGCCCGAGGCTTATAAATGCCAGATAAATAATAATCAAAAACCAGGTTGCCAAGAGTACACCTTCTCCCATTGAGAATGAAGTTTAATTACAGTTCTACAACTTATAAAAAGAGCTTTATAAAGTATCTTTATTTAATATGCATCAGGCATTTTTCTTTGTCAAGATACGTAACGAAAACAACCCCTGAAATCTAATTCGAGGGGTTGTCGTTAACTGAATTGAGCCAGGCTCGGCTCCAAAGATTTGAGTGTTAGCCAGCGCATGCCAGCCTCGAAATCCTGTTGAAATGTCTGCTGCAAAACCACAGCAGGATATGACGGCATAGGCTGCTGAAGCTGATAAGATTCCCAAGCTGTATTCCAGACATCTGCTTCCACTCTGTCCTGATAGATCACGATTTTGTCTGGAGCAAGAACGGCATTAACGGTTTGAATGATCTGGCAGACGGCATCCACAAATGCTGACTTACTCATCTCACGCTGCCAATCTGGACCGTGTGGAAGAAATTTGATTTCTCCCGACATGCCATTTTTTCCTTTGACCATCTTTCCATCCAAATAAATTCCCATGCCTGGCGGATATCTCATGGGGAAATAGATGCCGAGCACACACTGCTCCAAATCGATATTCTGCCTCATACAATACCCGCTGATCGCTGCATTAACATCATTCTCGACTATAACAGGCAGCCCAAACTCCGATTCAATTCCTTCAATTATACGAGAACCTCTCAACTCCTGATGACTGCTTACCGTAATCTCACCATTGACTGCCTGCCCAGGGATGCCTATGCCAATTGCCTTGATGGAAGGATACAATGTGAGGAAATGCCCAATAATCTCATAAAACCTCTGCCGATCAAATGCAGGCATAATATATTCTTCTTTTGACACGATGCGATCTTCCAAATTCACAACCGTCGCTGACACCAGCTCCTGACCCTGCTGCTCTTTCAAATAAAGAACGAGCCCAAGGCTGAAATCATAGTTGTAACGATAGGTTTGGGCAGGTCTCCCTCCGTTCGATGGAACGGTATCATCTTCAAGAAGCTCCCCCAGATCATGCAACTCCTTGACCAGGGAGTTTATCGTAACTACGCTCAGCTTGGTAATTGAGGCCAGTTGGGGTTTGGATGCTGTCTCAATACGTTTCATGACATGGCGTACATGGTTCAAATTGATTTCTTTCATCAAATTTGCGTTTGCCTTTCTCATACGCCCCCCCCCTTTATTCATACATTGAACTCTTGATATCAGTTATAAATATAACTTGATTCTACATGAATGTCGCTTGGTTTTCATCCTTTGCTTCTTAAAAAGCATACTATAAAAACTCAAGTATTCCGAGTATCCTGTTCCGTCACGAGGTCGTATTTGTGTACAGATATCTTTTCTAGTACAACCGTTCGGAATATGTGGTTAATGCTTTCTTAAACCACGCTTCATTAGCCTCCATTACGTCCTGCTTTCCTGCAAACATAAGTAGGGTATATTGGCGCGAAGAAAGGGTAATGGCTACAATAACAGTGGCTTTCGTGCCATTGCTCGTTCCGGTACCTTTAAAGTAGATAGCATCATATTCTTGGATCTTTATGGACTCAGCCTTTGTCCATGTGGGATTTTCTAATCCAGAATCATTAATATAAAATTCATATAGATCCTCTACAGTCAGGGCGTCGTCTTCGGAAGCTTCCTCACCATAAGCATAGAACCACGTATTGTCTCCTGGATGTATTGCCTGTAACTGAGCATCTTGATCTATGTTTATTTTCTTCCATTCTTCTGTAAGCTCGATCTTCATTGCAGCCAGTTTATTATCAAATACTTTAGGCTGTTCATTTTCCATTCCAAGAGACTTATTTTGCTCTTCAACCTTTTTTAACACTTGGAAGGACTCTATAATACGTTTATACTCTCTTTCATATATTAGAAAATCCTCAACAGGACTAGAAATCATCATTACATAATAGGCATTATCTTTAAGCAGCGCGGTAATTAGTAAACCTTGCGTTTCTCCTTTATACTCACATCTTCCTTCCAGTTGATAAGCGGGCTGTCCATCAATTAGAAGCTGCCTCCAGCCAATTACTTCTCCTTGTTGAAATTGTTTATAATAATCAAATCTTCCATCTACAATTTCTTGAAGAGGTGTCTCCTCCGTTTTTCCTGAGGCGAACTCCCGCATAAGCAGCAATTCCGCTTTCCGATCATTTTTTAAGATGAATTCACCGATTTGGTTAATATCAGTTCTGGCCTCTCTCCAATTTAAGGGTACTGTAATTTGCAATGACTGATCATCATTAACCATCGTTTGACTGTTGGTGGAGTCAAATACTTCCTTCTCTGCTGGCTTAAGCACTTTAAATGTTCCAGTCATCTTCTGCAAATCCTCTTTATTTGAGGAATACGACAATTCAGAGATGGAAATTGAGATCAGATAGAATGCACCATCTTTATCTAGAAATGTCTGCATCCAAAAATATTGCGAATTGTTTTGTACATATTTGATAAATCTCTCTCTAGCCGGTACTCCATCGATCTCCAGCAGGCGCTCATCTATGATAGTGATTTGTCCTATTTCCGCATTGAATTCCTCTGTCCATTTTTCTAAATCCATATTCTCGTTTGCATCTGCATGAAGCTCCTGAATAATGTTTAAAACAATAGAAGCTTCATCATTATGTGTGACAAGGCGGTTATTCCCGTTCGGTGAGACTTCTCTCGTTATCCAATCTCCAGGAACAGAAATTTGCACCGTTTCGTCTTCGCTCAATACGGTTTTGGTTGGCTTGTCAAAAAGCATGAATTCGGGTATGTTTGCTGTTGTCTCCCCCGACATCTCTTTTTTAATCGACGTACAAGCCGTTAGCAATATTAGCATTGCCATGACGGCAAACCACGTCTTAATCCTCATAGATTTCATAATTTCTCTCTTCCTCCCCATGCTTTAACTGAACTCATCTAATATCGGTTAAAAAAAGGAAATTTGTAATATCTAGGACGCGACTGTAACTGTACTTGCTTACCGCTGAGTGATGTTGTAACATGCAAATATAGCTATCCGTTTAAAAGTTTAAACATTTAATCATATTAAGTGAGGTCACACATGATATGGGAAAAGAAGCTCTGAACATCTTTCGGAAAAGCCTTCCTGTTCTTCAAACCTTAAGCGACGCGCACCGTCAAGACATCTTACTCCTTCTTTCCGAAAGCGGTAGTTTGACGGTGAATGAGATTACGGAACGAATGACATTGTCGCGGCCGGCCATTTCCCACCATCTCAAGCTGCTAAAAAATGCGGGCGTGCTCCAGGTCGAACAACAGGGAACACAGCGTTATTATTCATTGTCCCTGGAAGAATCCGTACAATTGTTAAAGCAATTATTAGCCACATTAGAACGAGATTGCTTATAAGTGAGGAGGTAGCATATGAATATGGATAATTTAACATCGAATCAGGTCGATCAAATCCTGCAAGCGCATCGCCGATATTTTCACAACGGTAACACGCGAAGCATTCCATTTCGCCTGGAACAGTTAAAGAAGTTGTCAGATGCGATCCGACGCCATGAGCAAAAATTGCTGTCTGCCTTGTACAAGGACTTGCGCAAAAATGAGTTTGAAGCTTATACGACGGAAATTGGATATACACTGAACAGTATCCGTCATTCAATGAAACACTTACGGCAATGGGCAAAGCCACAAAAAGTAAGAACCCCCATGTATCATGTGGGTTCTAAAAGCTATATGTATAAGGAACCCTATGGAACCGTCCTGATCGTCGGACCGTTTAATTATCCGTTCCAATTGTTGATCGAGCCGCTCATTGGGGCGATCGCAGCAGGAAATTGCGCCATCTTAAAGCCTTCCGAGAATACTCCTACCGTTGCTGCCGCCGTCAAGCAGCTGATTCAGGAAACCTTCGATGACAGTTACATTCGTGTGATTGAAGGCGAACGAGAAACAACCTCGGCTTTAGTGAATGCGCCCTTTGACTATATCTTTTTTACCGGCAGCGTACCTGTAGGTAGAATCGTCATGGAGGCCGCTGCCCAAAATCTTGTACCGGTCACGCTTGAGCTTGGTGGCAAAAGCCCTGTCATTGTAGATCGGACGGCGGATATTGATGCAGCAGCCAAAAGAATTATATGGGGAAAGATGATTAACACAGGCCAGACCTGCATAGCCCCAGACTATATACTTGCGCACTCGGATATTAAAGCGGAATTGATCGAAAAGATGAAAACAGCTATCACATCCTTTTACGGGCCGGATGCAAGACAGAGCAGCGATTATGGCCGCATCGTGAATGAACGGCAATTCGATCGATTAGCAGCAATTCTGGAAAAGGATCGAACTAATGTGCTGTTCGGCGGAAAAACACTCCGGGAAGACCTTTATATCGAGCCCACCCTTCTTGATGCCACTTCCTGGTCGGATGCGGCGATGCAAGATGAAATCTTTGGCCCGATCTTACCCATTATGGGCTTTCAACAATTAGAGAATGCGATTCAGACGATTATTTCCCGCCCCAAACCGCTAGGCCTATATTTATTTACGAAGGATAAAAGTGTCGAAAATGAAGTTCTTACCCGAGTATCATTCGGAGGCGGCTGCATCAATGACACTATCACACATGTGGCCAATCCCAATCTGCCGTTTGGAGGAGTTGGGAACGCAGGTATTGGCGCTTATCATGGAAAATACAGCTTTGACCTGTTCTCCCACACGAAAAGCATCATGAAAAAGAGTACAAGGTTTGACTTGAAGATCTTGTTTCCGCCTTACGGCGACAATCTGAAATGGATAAGAAAGATATTGCGTTAAATTTCTTTCTCCATCACGTAGTCGTCCATAACAAAACCGTTTCCGATATCGGCTACTTGGGTTCGGATGGTTTTAAACCCTTTTTTCTCATACATCGCAATCGTAGAAGCATTATGCCGGTTGACTGTAAGCCAGATGGCGCCTAAATTCCGGTTCCGGCAAATATCCACCAGCAGTTCCATCGCCCGGCTGCCATAGCCTTGGCCGCGATATTCTTTTTGTAGATAAAACTTGCTGAGAAACAGCTTACCATCTTCTTCCTTGATACCCAGGTAACCAATAGGGCTGTACTCAATGTTCATAAAATAATATTCATATCCCTGATTCGTAATTTGATCCGTCAACGCCCGAATGGATTGAAATTTCTCAACCATGTAATCGATTTGTTCATTGGAAATGATAGCGACGAAATATTCGTGCCAAATCTCCGATGCCAGATGGGCCAAAATCGCAATATCTTTCTCGGTATCGATTTTCGCTATAGACAGCTGCAAATAAAATCCCCCTAATTGCAAGATGCATGAATTAACGATGACTGCTATTTCAATTTCTACTTTCTAATTTAAAAGAAATCGCCGCTTTCTCTATTTGATGATCTGAACTTCAGGTTCTGGAATGAACCCATATTCCTTGTAAATCGCTTCAGAAATGATCCTTTGCAAATGAAGAATATCTCCCGCCGTGGCATCATTTACATTAATCAACATATTGCCATGGTGAGGGGAAATCATTGCACCACCGTACGTTGTCCCTTTCATTTGCAGATGATCGACCAACGCGCCAATGGATTGTCCGATATCATAATTATTTTTAAAATAGGATCCACATGAATGATTTATAAAATGCTTATTTTTAGAGCGATATTCTTCGATCTCTTGTATGAAAATCGGTGTTTCAGGCTGCGAAAGTCTTTTCATCTCACCAGAGAAAAACGCATGAAATTGCATTAAATTCGATTTGTTATCTTTCATTAGCATATATCTTTCCAGAATCGATTCTATCTCTGTTTCACTCAACGATGGATAGTCTTCTACAGTTATATCCGCGCCCAGCACAATCCAGGGCTTTTCTTGGAATATAGACTGTTTATAGCCATACTTGCACTCTTCGACGGGTATAGACTTGATCTCTAAGCTCGGTTCAGCCATATCCAAATAATAAACCCTGGAGATTACATCTCCTATTTGCCCATGGTAGTACTTGGCATTCATGTAAATACCAGCGCCAAAACTGCCCGGTAATAAATGCGTGAATTGAAAATCTTCGCTTTGAATTAACTCTCCTGCAAGAGCTAGCATCGACATCGGTATTCCAGCTGACACAAACCACTCGTTGTCTTTAACATCGAATTGCAATAGTTCCTTTAAAGAAACATACATAATGTTTGCACTCGGTTGATCTGAAAATAAAACATTGCTTCCAATTCCAAAAATAGTATATTCTAACCCCTGTTGACTACAATATCGTAGAAGTTCAACTAACTCTGTTATAGAACGTGGGCTTGCAAAATACTCAGCTCTCCCACCTATGCCATACGAGCAATGGTTCGCTAATTTTTCTTGCTTATTAATGAATTGTTCGATTTGACGTGGCTCTTTATGTGAAATCAATCGTGTTCACCTTTCTATCTCTGTGGTTGATTTGTATTATTCATTTTATATTTATCTTATCATATGAAGCTGATGCCTAAAAAGTCAAAAAAGCGCCCGAATACCGGACGCTGCGTGCCAGATGTTATCTTGTCGAGTTCATTTCTTATCCACTAACTGTTCCTATTCGATGGGAAGAAAGCTTTACATTCGCTTCGATTGTATCCCATAGCTTATCTTCACGGATCTGATCAAATTCCATGCCAATAAATTGCTGTTCGATTTGTTCATTATGAACAATGCTAAGACTGTCGGTATAGATTTTTAATTTTTTGATCTTACCATTCTCAACACTTAGAAGAGCCTGAACAATGCCAAGAGATGCTTTTCTTTCGAGCATGACATCGTACTTCGGACACTCCCCATATATCCATCCGGGATCTTTGTACTTTTGCAAATTTTTAGGTTTGTAACATTGGCTATTATACTCTAGCGGCTTGCTAGTCCCTCCATAGTCTTCTTCAAAATAGTACATAAGCGAGTCGATCAATTTGCCCACTGAAAAAGAAGGTTTGAGTGTTTTCAAATTAATGACTCTGCTTTTTACCGAAGTAATTCCTTTCGCTTCCATCTTTAACTTGGAAGGCTTCAGCACTTTAGCTAATTGGTTCACATCTACATCGACCATTAAAGTCCCATGATGAAATTCATTGCCGTCCTCCGCGTAGAAAGCATGCCCGGAAAATTTTTGGCCCTGTATCGTCAAATCGTTTCTGCCGGACAGTTCAACCGCAACATCAAAGGCTTCAACTGCTTTTTTTATTACATTTAGCTGCTTTTCTAGATCCTTATTGCTCTCTTTATAAATGAAGGTGAAATTCACATTACCTAAGTCGTGGTAGACTGCGCCCCCACCTGAAATCCGCCTGGCCAAGCGCACCCCATTCGAACTCAATTGCGAAACATCACATTCAAGATAGGGATTTTGATTTCTGCCAATCACGACGGTTTTTTCATTTTGCCAAATATACAGGATTACCTCATCCTGTTGAACCTGTTTTAGCAAATCTTCTTCCAGTGCCAAATTATAATAAGGATCGTGCTCGCTTGAAATAACAATCCTATTCATCGAAATGCAAAGCTCCTATGCTCAGACCCAGTATAGCTTCATGAATAACTTCTCCCGTCGTTGGATGAGCAAAAATGGTATGCGCAATTTCGCTTTCGCTTATATTGGAATTAATCATCACCGTTAAAGTACTAATCAAGGCAGAAGCTTCGGGACCTAGGATTGAGGCACCAATCAGATTGCCGCTGTCCAGATCTTTAACCAATTTGATGAATCCCCTTGCTTCTCTCATCGTTAATGCCTTTCCATTGGCCTGAAAAGGGAATTTACTCACCTGAATGTTTTTACCCATCAGCTTAGCCTGGTCTTCGTTTAATCCAACTTCAGCTATTTCGGGCGATGTAAAGATGACATTAGGCACCAAATCATAATCAACATGTCCGTCCACACCCAACATATGATCGACCGCTGCTATTCCTTCATGCGAAGCCACATGGGCGAGTTGGATGCGATTGGTTACGTCACCGATCGCATAAATATGATCGACCGAAGTTTTCAAATGTTCATCTACAGCGATGCCTTTTCCATTGTCATTGAGCTTAATTCCCGTATTCTCAATATCCAACCCATCAATATTCGGCGTTCTGCCAATGGCCACCAATACCTTTTCGCTCGTAATAAACTTTTCGGCGCCATCCTTTTCAAAAATAACGACAGCTCTTCCTGTTTGATCCTTCTCAATTCTTGTAACCTTGGCTCCTGTATAAACACCTATCCCTCGTTCAACAGCAATATTGGAAATCTCTTCTGAAACATCTTTATCTACCATAGTCAGCAGCCTGTCGCAGAATTCCAACACATGAACCTGAACTCCGAAATTGGAATATAGGAAGGCAAACTCCATTCCGATCACGCCGCCACCGATAATTGTAACTGAGCTAATGTTCTCCCTGTATGCAAGAGCAGACGTACTGTTCATAACAAAATCATGATCTATGCCCGGAAGATGAATATCCGAAATCTTTGAGCCTGTCGCAATTAAAGTGTTTTTTGCATCTATGGTGTATTCATCTTTCCCGTTCTTGACGAGCACCTGACTGTCGTTAACAAAGGAAGCCGTTCCCTTTATGACTCTGATGTTATTTTTGCTCAGAAGATATTCAATACCTGATACCAAAGTACCTTTGATTTCATCTTTTTTATCAATCACTTTTGCCATATCCAATTCAAGTTCTTTGACGGCTAGTCCGAAATCATCGGCATGCATCATTTGATGGAAAACCTCGGAGGATTTGATTAAAGCCTTCGTAGGGATACAGCCTACATTAAGGCATGTTCCGCCCATGTTATCCTTCTCCACAAGAACGGTTTGGATTCCTTTCTTTGCTGCATAAAGAGCAGCTACATAGCCTCCAGGGCCGGCACCGATAATTAATAATTCAGTCGCCAGCTCTTCCTTTTTACCCTGCAGCAGCCCGCCAAAATAATCCAATTTCGGCTTGGCGGGTACGGATTCTTCGGAAGTCACCTCAAACAGGCTTTCCCCGATTTCAATTTCCTGCCCTTCCTCGACCAGCACTTTATCTATTCTACATTTGTATTTGGATAATAATGGAGAATTTCCTTTTTTGCTCTCCATCTGAAGTAATGCTTGACCAACTTCTACCTGATCTCCTTCGGCAACATTGAGCTTTCCGATTTTCGTCTTCTTGTCATGCCCTGTTAGTTTCTCCAGCTTAATGATCATGATGATTGCCTCCGATTATACGTGATGTGATGCATTAGTTGTGAAAAATAGCAACCCCCTGCCCTTGTCAGGAGGTTGCCGTGATTAAGCTCATTTAAAGTCCTTTTCAAACTCGTCAATGGAATCTTTGAGTAAAGTTACAGAATAAGCCATGCTTGGCCCGCCGCCGAATGCTACGGCAACCATAGCCGCCTCTATGATCTGTTCTCGGGTAGCCCCTGCTTCCAAAGCTTTGTATACAT
Organism: Paenibacillus lentus; assembly: GCF_042714055.1. GTDB lineage: Bacteria > Bacillota > Bacilli > Paenibacillales > Paenibacillaceae > Fontibacillus > Fontibacillus lentus_A. The sequence continues at coordinate 186,391 of NZ_JBHGVC010000001.1, read as the reverse complement.
GAAAAACGATACAGTATTCGCAGCGGTTGTACGCGGCAATCCCTATGCTGATTAACTCTTTCGTTTTCGTATCGAGAGCACCCTCCGCATAGCTGGTGCCAAGCAAATTCATAAATGCATTTACGCTCTCCGGATTCGTTCCGGACAATTCTTGCAAGCCACCCATAAAGTCATTCAGCATTTGTCTAACATCCTTCTTCATTCTTACCAGCTCCTCATTTGTGAATTTATTCACTTGTTATCTAATTAATACTTTACACTGCATTGGTTGCTATGTAAAGTATTTTAGAAAAAATAATCAAGCAAATAACTCAAAGCTGCTTTTTCCTTCATTATTTCGTTAAATTTGATACCATTTTTTCCAGTACATTCTTGAAAATTTCCAAGTCTTTTGAGGAAATGTCTTTCGTCGCATCCTCATGAAAATTTTCTCCTAATGGCAGGAGCTCTGTCCTTAATTGCTCTCCCTTTGCTGTCAGGTTAATTCTTATAATTCTGCGATCCGCTGTATCTCTAGTTCTAACGCATAAATCGTCCCTTTCCATCCGCTCCATAAGTCTGGCGATGGAAGATTCGTTGGCATTCATCTTGAAGGCTAATTCTTTCTGAGAGATATTTTTTTCCTCGCCAATAAAAAAAAGAGCAATCCATTTCACTCTAGTAACATTATTTTCTCTTAATCGCGCATTAAATGCGTCGACGATTTTTTTGGAGGCTGTATTTGTAATGAATCCGATACAATCGTTAAGATTAAACACGATGGGATCCCTTCCTTATTGTTTTCAGATAAAGTAATCTTCGTACGTTCATTCTAAACTATAACATATCATAGTAATCATTTACTCCAGTACTTTTGTCGTCTAACTGCTGTTTTTTTGCAAGGCTACGTTTAATCTTATTGTTGATTTTTAGCAAAAATAAAACCGCACAAGAATAAAAAGGCGGCTAAATTTTCACTACAACAAAAATTCAATTCGAACTTGCTGCTTCATATCCGTAATCTCGTTCGACCTTGCAAACTCTCGTTTTGTATTTGAGATACCATTCTGACATTCCTTTACGTTGTGCAATTAGATGTCTCTCGTTTTGTTTCCATTTTTGTATAGCTTCGAGAGAATCCCAATAAGACACAGTGATGCCTAAACCTTCACGCACACTTTCTACTCCCAAAAATCCAGGTTGGATGGATGCAAGCTTCACCATTTCATCTGCCATTTCAGCATAACCATTATCTCCTTCTGTTCGTTCAGAAGTGAAGATTACCGCATAGTAAGGTGGCTGTGGTGTTTGGGCAATACCGCTCATATAAATCCTCCATTTTATAATTATTTGCAAAGCCACTCTAAGCCTTCCTGCTATTAACGACCAATTACGCCAGAGAAAGTCATCTTCTGACGGTTGCAGGCAACCATGACACAGATTTGATCGTTACTTATGCAGCTACTCTATTATAGAACAAACGTTCTTAATCATCAAATATTAACAATATAATTTAACATAGCCTTTTGCAAAAAAAATGGAGACCCGCTGCTTTAGAGCCGGATCTCGGCATGTTACTTACAGTATTCTTGTTCATATGAAGCTGCTGAATCACTAGAGCTTAATCGATCTCTTTACCTGTAAATAGAGTTACTCTTTCTTTAACAAGCTCGGTATATTCTTTTTCCATCTTTTCGGCGCCCACTTGATTCAATTCGGCGATAAAATCGTCATAGATTTTTTCGAAATCACCTGGCTTGGCCAGTACCGCTTCTGGAATTCGCTTGCGAACGATATCCTACGTTTTATTGTAAATAATTTGATAGTCTCCGTCCGTCGGTACCTGCATATTGTACAGAGCTCCCCACTCTTTGACTGGAAACTCATCTTCGCTTGGGAAAAGATCCTTCCAGGTGGTGGCGTTATACGCGGCCAATGTTTCCTTCTCGGTTTCCGAGTAGCTGGCGATGATTTGTTCAGGAAAGTTGGTTGTGAGACGCTGTATCATTCAAAGTTGCTTTGTTTCCCCACAGTGTAAGATATCCTGATCGTTCCTGTAATGACCAGCTTTCCGGCTGCGGATTTCGCAAAAACGTCTAGTCAAAGCCTAGCAGTGAATGTTTAAAGTCATCTCGAATCGGCTTATCCGGCCAGCGGCTTTCTGGCAGCGGCGGCGCGTCCGTGACGGGCTCCACCCGGCCGTCATTGCCAATAATTGGCCACCCATCGTCCGTCCAATTCACGGGCGCAAGGAAAACCTCTCGCCCAAGATAGTGTTTCATAGGATATGAGACGGGCCTAATGCCTAAACAAACAGCCCACCAGCTGCCATCTTGAATCTGCACCAGATCCGCATGTCCCGTCGCATGTATGCTGCTCTTCATGCTTCTGTTCGAAAGAATGGGATTATGGGGACATGATTCATAGGGCCCATACGGATCCATGCTTCTGGCGATCGTTACCATATGGCCGTATTCGGTTCCACCTTCGGCGATCATTAAATAATAATAGCCATTGATCTTATAAAGATGAGGAGCTTCTGGATACGCCCCACCTGTCCCTCTCCAAATGAGACGGCTTTCCGTCAGCATTTTTCCGGTTTCAATATCAATTTCGCATTGGTAAATCCCGTCCCCCTGATCGCCTGTTCGGGTGGACTGAAAGTAGACATGGCCGTCGTCATCAAAGAACAGTGAAGGGTCTATGCCGTTCTGCGCCACCGGTATTGGATCAGACCACAATCCGGATGGCTGCGTACTTTTCACGTAGAAATTTCCGATTCCGCCAAGGTTAGTCGTCGTCAAATAGAACCAACCGTCATGATAGCGTATCGTCGGTGCGTAGATTCCGCCTGAACTCCATGCATTAGCAAGGGGCAACTGCTCTTCTGTCGTTAGGCAATGGCCGATTTGCTGCCAATTTACTAGATCTTTGCTATGAAAAATAGGAACACCGGGAAAATATTCAAACGAGCTGGTGACCAAATAGTAGTCGTCGCCCACACGGCAAATGCTGGGGTCGGGATAAAAGCCGGGGATTACAGGGTTGGTATACTGCATCTAAGCTACACTCCTACTCCTTCAAAATTTTGCAATACTCCTAATTCTCGATCTGGCATCCATTAGACAGACCATGTCAGGCTTCATTGATCATTTTAGTTCACAAATCGGAGTTTAACCTTGATTTTCAAGTCATACGAATAGCATGAAATAGACTTAACGATATGATCAACATATTGTAGCGAACTCCTATCGGTTTGAAGGGTGATTCGGAAATAAAAACTAACGAAAAAAGGCATCCAATAACCCTGCATTGGCTGCCTTTTCCGCTTATTCTTACTGAAGCTGCTTGCGATACCAACAATCCCACTCTCTATGATTGATATAACGAAGATAGTCTATCTGCCGTTTGCCTCCATGTAAAATTCTGAATTATGCTGCTTCTTCCCTTCGCCCCCATATTGCGCCCAAGCTCTTTATTTTTTCCCAGTCTGATCAAATATTCTGCAAAGCGTTCAGCTTGCTGATACTCGTCAATTAAAAAACCATTGCTCCCGTGTTTCACAATTTCAGGGATGCCGCCAATTTTCGAAGCAATAACAGGCAATGCGGAAGCCATTGCCTCAACATTTACAAGTCCAAAGGCCTCATGCTTTTGGGACGGGCAAACAAAACAATCCGCGATCTGGTATATCTTATGAATATCTGAATGTTTCTGTTTACCGACCCACTTTACGGGGACGTTCAATTTAGATGCTAGAGCTCGTAACTTCTTCAAATACGAACTGCTCCCCCTCCCTGCAACGACCAATTGTATTGGAACCTCTTTCCTGGCAAGGCTAACGGCTCTAAGCAATACTGGGACACCCTTGCGCGCAATAACTCGACCAACAAACAAGACGGTATATTTGTCACCTATACCATACTTTTTCCGATACCGTAACCGTTCAGCCTCCGTTGCCGGGTGAAATCTGGTAGTATCTACCCCAAGTTCAACAGTTCGAATTTTTCCTGCCTGATCCGGAAAACGGCTTATTAATCTTTGTTTCAACGAGCTGCTGTTTGCAATGATGAATTGGGCATGCCTCAAGCTATTTGCAACATGGCTGGTAGCCGGTACAAACGTGAGTGAATGCAGGAATAGCGTTACCTTCATTTTGGGAAAGGCCTTTTGGATTAGTGACATGTAATGAGGACGATTGTCAACCTGAATGACGTCATATGTCTTCCCCTGAATAAAACGAAGAACAGAGGCAATATATACCTTTGAATTGCCGGATCGAACTCTGACAATGTTCACACCGCTCTCATTGCTTTGAACGGGAAGCCCCTTTGAAGCTCTGCTTACGACAGTCACTTTATGTTTTCTTGAAAGCTGTTTGGCAATCGCGAGAATACATATTTCTACCGATCCATTCCCAGGAACAGGAATTTGCTCAGGGGCAACAATTAAGATATTCATTGTTCTTCTCTCCCTCTCAGGGTACGAATTCCGCTTGAATACTAACTATACTTATTCGATCTTTTGAGTTGGGTATAGTCTTATTCACCTTGTTATCAGCCTTTTTTTGTAGATAGATGTACCAATAGTCTATTTGTTTATAAAATGGACGGTTTCCCTGCTCAGGCAAAGAGAAATGAGCATACAATATAAAATCGAAAACATTACGCAACATCAAGATAGGTCGGGAGGGTCAAAGGATTGAGCGAAAAGAAACTTCGCAGTGTAGTGATGAGCAAATGGATTAAAACAAAAGTACTTCTTGAGAGAATTGAGGTTCGCCCTTTTATTCCTGACACCCGTAAGTTCAGTAATTCTACCCTGAGGAAGATGCTGGATCTTTATAGCATGGTTTACGTTAAGCCAGAGAAAGGAAGCTTTGGCAAAGGAGTTATACGTGCACAACTTCTGAAATCCGGTAAATATACGTACCAAATGGGTACGACAGAGAAAACTTTTGGGGATTATGAATCATTTCTCAGCTCCATACAGAACATTACAAAAAAGAAGAGCTATCTTATTCAGAAGGGTATTCATTTATTGAAATATAATAAGCGGCGTTTTGATATACGGGTTATGGTACAACTGAACCCCAAAGGAGAATGGGAAACGACAGGCCTCATCGGGAGAGTGGCTCATCCTGAAAAGATCGTGACGAATTATCACAGTGGGGGCAAGCCGATGGATGTAAAGCCTCTTCTTGCCGCCCACACCTCAAATAGCGAAATTCAAAAAGTGATTCATACCCTGAAAGAGTTGGGTGTAACCACGGCAAAATGCCTGCATAAAAAATATCCTGGCTTCAAGCAAATTGGATTGGATATTGGACTCGATCATTCTTGGACACCGTGGATTATTGAAGTGAACACGAATCCGGATCCATATATATTCAACCAATTAAAGGATAAATCGATGTACAAGAAAGTCATTCGTTATAGAAAGACAGCAGTGAAGTAGTAAATAACTTGGCTTTTATAATCAGCAATTTCCTGTTCATCATAAAAAAAAAGGCCGCTAAATTGCGGCCCTCTGTATTTTCATCATAGTTACAGTCGAAATACTCCTCATAAAATATTTAGTCTTTTACAGCCGGGAGTATGCATTCCTTAATCAGTGTCCACCGATCATGAGGATTCATGATGAATTCTGAAGCAATGGCGATGACCAGGTCTTTTTCTGGAATGCAGCAAATGACATTACCGCCATCGCCTAGAGCTGAGTATGCAAATATTCCGTCCTCTTCGCGCAACCACCATAGGTACCCATATTTATTGGGGTTCATCACTATTGATTCGAGAATCCATGCCTCCGAAATCAATTGTTTATTATGCCAAAAGCCACGGTTCAGATATAGTAGACCAAAACGTGCCATGTCGCGCGGACTTAACGTTAGTCCCCAGCCTCCAGTGGAGTAATTGCTAGGGTCATGCACCCATCCCTTCACATTTTTCCCGAACAAATCCTCAAACCCAAATGATTTCATTTCAAAATCCGGGATTTCTTTCATGCCGATGGGCTGGAATAAGTGCTCGTTGGCAAACTCACGGGCACTTTTTCCTGTGCTGCGAGTGAGGATCGCGGAAAGCAGATGCGCCCCTGCGGTCGAATACTTAAAGGCTCCAATGCTTCCTTTTTGGCCTAGCATATCCAGCGTATACTTTACCCAATCAGGCTGCATACACATCTTGTCCAGCGGTTCATGCCAGTCCTCAAATGGATAAGGAGCCGTCATAGTAAGCAGATGTCGAATGGTGATTTCTCGTTTCTGCCTGTCGTCAGCATCCGGAACATATTCGGGGAAAAAATCCAGTACCTTCTGGTCTACGCTTTTCATATATCCTGCATCTATAGCGATCCCGATAAGTGCTGATAGAATGCTTTTCGTGACAGATGCCACATGGTGCGTATCCTTCGGGCCGTAGCCATGATAATATTTTTCATAAGCAATATATCCTTTGCGCACAATAACAATACCGTTTATATTGCTATACTCTGATATGATCCTAGGTTCAAGTTCTGACAGCCTTGCTGAGTCGATGCTCAGGGTTGCCGGGTCTACAGCCTTCCATTCTGCAGTTGGCCAGTAGTTTCTTCGCATGATATGCACCTCACTTTACAGGAAAATATACCTCGGTAACAATTCCCTCAGGAACAGCAGCTTGATCGGGGTCGGTTACATATACTTCATAGGGGGCTTTCACCATTTCATAGCCTTCCATCTCTACCCATTCTCTTAGCTTCGCATAAACCGAAGTCAATTCCGAATATGATCCCTTTACCACAGACCTGGCGCAAAAGCCGCCAGATAAAACTCTCGTTCCCTCAACAGTCTCCTTGATCGGAATGGCAAACTCCGTATCATTGCCGGCAGGATTGTACTCAGCGCTGTGATAGAAAGTCATTGGCGTGCCAAGCAAGGTAAGCTTTTCAGCAGCAATCTTCTCGTACAGCCTGCTAAAATACTGTCCATATCCTAAAGCATAATCATCGCCACTCATCATCTGACGTATATAAAGGATATTCATAGGCGGGGTTTCCACAAGCTCCACCTCGATATGGTCAAGGTACGACATAATAGGTATGCCTTTCTCTAAAAATACAAGGTCACTGCTTATTTGTGTAAGGGTATATTCTAAAGCATGTAGCTTTTCCTGTATTTCCTTTCTTTTGCGATTAAAAATAGAGTAAAGCTTCTCTTCTGACCGATCTTTCTCCAATTCCAGAATGGATTTAATTTCCTCCAGTGAAAAATGATAAGCTTTCAAACGGCTGATAAAGAGCATCTTTTTTAATTGCCCGATGGAATAATACCTATAACCGTTATCATAATTTATTTCATCAGGATGAATTAATCCGATTTCATCATAATACCGAAGCGTTTTCGCAGATACTCCGCATATCTTTGAGAATTCTCCAATCGATAACAAGAGGTCACCTCCATTCCGCATATTAATACTTTGATCAATCCAACCATACACCTTACCCTAAGGGCAAAGTCAACCGCAATCCCATAGATCAATCATCCGAATACATTTTTTGGAGTCGGGTTAAGATGAAAGTAATCATTTTAAGGAGGGTTTCATTTTGGGAGCGAATAATGAAATGAATACTTCAAACGAACACGACGTGAAGCGCGAGACATTGACAACGCGCCAAGGCCATCCTGTGAAAGATAACCAAAATATTCGCACGATTGGTAACCGCGGTCCAGCTACACTCGAGAATTACCATTTTATCGAAAAGATTTCCCATTTTGACCGTGAAGAGGTGCCGGAGCGTGTAGTACATGCTCGCGGAACCGGAGCATTCGGGTATTTTGAAACCTACGGAAAAGTCGGAGATGAACCGGTAGAGAAGTACACTCGCGCAAAGGTTTTCGCCGAAGCCGGAAAAAGAACACCGCTAATGGTTCGTTTCTCCACAGTGGCGGGAGCAAAGGATTCGCCGGAAACCGCACGCGATCCGCGTGGCTTTGCTGTGAAAATGTATACCGAAGACGGCAACTGGGATCTCGTTGGAAATAACCTGAAAATATTCTTCATTCGAGACGCGATGAAGTTCCCCGATATGATTCACGCGTTTAAAGCGGATCCCGTTTCCAACGTGCCGCATCCTCAGCGAATGTTTGATTTCGTTTCCCGTTCGCCTGAAGCAACGCATATGATTACCTTCCTGTTCTCTCCATGGGGGATTCCAGCGACATACCGCCATATGCAGGGTTCTGGCGTAAATACCTACAAATGGGTCAACGACAAAGGCGAGGCTGTGCTAGTGAAATATCACTGGGAGCCGAAGCAAGGGATTCGCAACTTGACGCAAGAAGAGGCCAACGCGATCCAAGCGAAGAACGTCGGTCATGCCACACAAGATTTATTTGAAGCGATTGAGCGCGGTGATTTTCCGGAATGGGAGCTTTTTGTGCAAATCATGGAGGATGATTATCATCCAGAACTGGATTTTGATCCGCTCGATGATACGAAGCTTTGGCCGGAGGATAAGTTCCCATGGCTGCCGCTGGGCCGAATGGTTCTGGATCGCAATCCGGTCGATTTCCATGCGGAAATTGAGCAAGCCGCCTTTGGTACGGGGGTACTGGTTGATGGGATGGATTTCTCTGACGATAAAATGCTGCAAGGCCGTACCTTTTCTTACTCCGATACGCAGCGCTATCGTGTAGGTGCGAACTATTTGAAATTGCCTGTAAACGCTCCGAAGGTACCTGTTCGCACGAACCAGCAGCGAGGCCAAATGGATATCCGTGACCCTAAAGAGTCTGGTGAGAACCCGCATATCAATTATGAACCATCAATGATTGGCGGATATCAGGAAGCAAACAAGGAAGATCGTCCGCAGCATCGCCCGATGTATAATGCGGCAGCAATGAGTGCGCCAATCGATCGTCCCAACAACTACGGGCAAGCGGGCGATACATACCGGAGCTTTGAAGACTGGGAGCGCGAGGAACTGATCAAGAACCTGTCCGAAGCGCTTGCGGTATGTGACAAACGAATTCAGGAGGCCATGATCCAACACTTTACCCAAGCCGATGAAGAGTACGGCCGTCGTGTGAAGGAAGGTATCGAAAAAGTGATGGAAGAAATTCAAAACATGAAAAAGGATCACAACGTTCCGGGGCGTGAAGCAGGCAATTCGAAATTCGGCCAAGGTTCATTAGCCGCGAACGAAGCCACAAAAGAGGCTGTGAAGAAAAGCCACGAAGCTGATCCATATTAAAGATGTAAAGGCTGCTTAAGCGTCAGGGAAAACCGACCGCTGCAGCCTTTTTTTGCTCCTCGTTTCACATCTGTATAGAGTTTGAATCAAATACTTATAACTACATATCTTTGTGGTAATTTGTTCATATTAATTAGGGTATGATATGAAGCTGCTCCAGGAGGAGATAACTATGGCAAACATTGTGTTTATTTCGCCTAACAAATACATTCAAGGTCAGGGGGCCTTGCAGGAAATTGGAAAGCATATCAAGGAGTTGGGACGCAAGCCCCTTGTCCTCGCTGATGAAGTTGTTTGGAACATAACGAAGGAAACGATTAGCGAAAGCTTATCGTCGGAGAAGGTTGATTTTCAATTTGTATTATTTAAGGGCGAGGCTTCTGTTAATGAAGTAAGACGGATTGCCCAAGAAGGACAGTCGCAATCCGTTGATTTTGTAATTGGCGTCGGCGGAGGTAAAACACTGGATACCGCCAAGGCGGTGGCAGACGAGCTTAAGTCGAAGGTGGTCATCGTTCCAACCACGGCATCGACCGATGCTCCAACAAGCGCTTTATCCGTCATTTATAGTGACGAGGGTGTATTCGAATCGTATAGGTTTTACAACAAAAACCCCGATCTGGTGCTGGTGGATACCACCGTTGTAGCAAAAGCTCCAGCCCGATTATTTGCTTCCGGCATCGCCGACGCAATGGCAACATGGGTGGAAGTTCGAGCTACGGTGAGAAACCGCGGCAGCGCTATGTCGGGAGGCAAACCAAGCATTGCTGCCCAAGCGATTGCGAAGGCCTGCGAAGAGACACTATTCCAATACGGAATTCCCGCCTATAAAGCTGTAAAAAAAGGGCTGGTCACCCGGCATGTTGAGGCGGTTGTCGAAGCTAACACTCTTCTATCAGGTCTTGGTTTCGAAAGCGGCGGCTTGGCGGGCGCACATGCCATTCACAACGGAATGACGGTTTTGTCTGGCGAAATTCATCATTTGACTCATGGTGAGAAGGTAGCTTACGGGACACTTGTCCAGTTGGTACTTGAACTCCATCCTGAGGAAGAAATCCTCAAGTACATCAACTTTTACCGCGAACTGGGACTTCCAACAACCTTGGAGGAGCTGCACCTGGAGAATGCTGCCTATGAGGACTTACTGAAGGTCGGCGCAGCCGCCACCCAACCGAACGAAACGATGGCTAACCTGTCCAATGAGATAACGGCCGAGCAAGTAGCTAACGCCTTGCTCGCTGTAGATGTCCTGAGCAAACAGAATTGAGAAGCAGCCAGCCCACCGGACACCGGTGGGCTTTGTAATATGCAAAAATACATAGATCAAGCATGGAACGGTTCCTTTACTTCATAAGATGTTAAAGATGAATCGTTGTCAGGAGGGTACCATTATGCAGGTACGAGTTCGATCAGGGGATACGTTGTGGTATTACGGCCAGCTTTTTAATATGCCTCTAGCTCTTATCATGGATTCAAACCCAGGGCTAGATGCCGCAAATATTTATTCTGGCCAGGAAGTTGATATTCCTGGTTTTGTGTTCATCGATTATCAAGTGAAGCCTGGGGACTCAATCTGGAGGCTGTCCAGGGAACGGGGGTTCCCTCTCGATGCGCTTCTGCTGCTTAATCAATCGGTAGATCCGAACAATTTAGTTGTTGGCCAGCAGCTTCGGCTTCCGCTCAGAGTCACCTGGTTCGTCGTTGACGTGAAGAAGCCTTACGATTCGCAGGCACTTCTCTCCGACCTCAATCGGCTCATCGAAATTTATCCCTTTCTTCGATGGCGCAGCATTGGAGCTTCCGTCATGAGCCAACCGATCCCGGAAATCAGAATCGGACGAGGAAGCAGGAATGTTCACGTAAACGGCTCCTTTCATGCCAATGAGTGGATTACAACCCCGGTATTAATCAAATTTTTAAATGAATATGCACTTGCATTGACGAACGGTATCGGAATTCGTGGTCTCTATATGTATCCTTATTATGAGGCGGTTACCTTATCTATCGGTTCAATGGTCAATCCTGACGGGGTCGATCTTGTCATTAACGGCCTTCCAGGAGAGGAGCCTTTCCGCAGCAATGTATTGTCCTACAATCGCGGCAGCACTGACTTTCAGGGATGGAAAGCAAATATTCGCGGCGTCGATTTGAACGACCAGTTCCCCGCACTTTGGGAACTTGAAGCTGCCAGAAATCCTAAGGAACGAGGCCCGCGGGATTATCCCGGCACGGCTCCGCTGACCGAACCGGAAGCCATCGCTATGGCTGAATTGACGCGGCAAAGTGATTTTGCGCATGTGCTTGCTTTCCATACCCAAGGCAAAGTCATTTACTGGGGCTTCCAGAACTTGGAGCCGCCTATTTCAGAGACAATGGTCAATGAGTTTGCCCGAGTAAGCGGCTACGAACCTGTACAGACGATAGAAAGTTATGCGGGCTATAAAGACTGGTTCATACAAGACTGGCGACGCCCGGGATTTACGGTTGAACTTGGGAGGGGCGTAAACCCGCTACCCATTGGACAATTCGACGAGATCTATGAAGAAAGCCTGGGAATCCTTCTCGCCAGCTTGTATTTATGATGGATCGCCAAAGCAGCTAATTTACCCTGGGTTACCTGTACCTTCATTTCGTTGTTCATCCACATTTTTCGTTACAATTATTTTATGAATACGCCGCTTGCCTACTTCCGCTACTTTATATAGGTATCCGTTAAATTCGAATGCAGGCTGTTCCTGCTTGGTTGGAATACGTCCCAGTGTTCCGATGACAAAACCGCTTAAGGTGTCATAATTGTCCTCAGGGAGGTTCGTGGATAAAATATCGTTTACTTCATCCAGATGACAAGTGCCTAAGAAAATATAGGTTCTCTCATCCACCTGCTCATATTCGGCTTCCTCTTCATCATACTCATCATAGATCTGTCCCACGATGTCTTCGATCAAATCTTCAAGCGTGACGATGCCGGCTGTACCGCCGTATTCATCGACGACTACCGCCATATGCTCCCGGTTCTGCTGAAGCTCCTCTAGAAGCTCATCGCCTTTCTTGGACTCTGTTACGAAATACGGGGTTCGGAGAATGGATTTGATATCCCATACTTCCTCAGGACTAGATACTAAATATCTGATGAGATCCTTGACATGCAGGATCCCGATGATATTATCGAGACCTTCTTCATAGACAGGAAATCTGCTGAAGCGCTCTGAAGCTGCCATATTGATGATTTCATCCCGTGTAATACCGGCATGAATCGCAATCATATCCACGCGGTGTGTCATGAGCTCGGAGGCTGTTTTATCGTCAAAATCAAAAAGATTATGGATGATCGTCCGTTCACTTTGCTGAATCGTTCCTCTCTCCAAACCGGCATCCACCAGCATACGTATTTCCTCTTCCGAGGCCTCTTCATCCTCCGCATTAGGGTCTACGCCAAACAATCGAACCGTCAAATTTGTAGACGCCGTCAGCAGCTTCACAAAAGGGGATGCAGCAATAGACAATGCATGGAGAGGAATGGCTGCGATCATGGCAATCGGCTCGGGCTTCTTCATGGCCAGCCGCTTGGGCACGAGCTCGCCAAATACCAATGTGAAGTAAGACAAAATTAGCGTAATCGCGATGACGGACAATGTATCAAGCAAAGCTGGGGATATCGTTACTCCCACCGAGAGCAGATAATCTACCAGAACGCTGGAAAAGCTGTCAGCTGCAAAAGCACTGGCTAAAAAGCCGGCCAGTGTAATCCCAATTTGAATGGTTGCCAAAAATCCACTGGGCTCGGAAACCAATTTATGAATAATGGCCGCTTTCCGGTTACCCTGCTTGGCCATCAATCTAATTTTGTTATCATTAACTGAAATTAAGGAGATTTCGGATGCGGCAAAAAATGCATTGATCATTATCAAAACGATCAAAACGATGATTTCAAACGCCAAGTTAAACAGCCTCCCAGTGATAAAAATGAACAGTGTTTTTTAAACCTGCCCTAATTAACAGTATAACTTAGTAATAAAAAAACAATCATTAAAAATTTACGGCAGCGAAAACGAAAGCGGCGAGCCCCCTGAAGATCAGGCAGCTCGCCGCGTAAGCTTGTACTACTATTTACTAATAATATGGAGCAGTCATCCAGCTCACGGATTTGTCCGACATTATCAATTATTCTGGCAGCTGTCAACTAACTAATGATCCGGCTTATTTATTAAATACGGATGATACGATCCCTTTCTGGACAAACTTAAAACATAGTTATATCTAGAATCGAGGTTCAGAATATGATCGATCGTAATTGCAATTCTTCCTCATTAAAAGAGCATTTAGAGCAACGCCTCAAAGAAATATCTTCATTAGCGCGACATAATATCGAACTATTGAACAACGAGAATGTCTGTCTCGTACAAGAATTCGAAAGTATGCGAAACATAATGACCGACATCGTAACGACGGCGGCATCCTTTTATTTAAAATGCTATTTATCTCCATATACGTCTAAATATGAGGATTTGACGATTGGCGTACAGAATTTATCCGAACGCAAGCATGGCGCGCTAATCGTTGTTGAACGAAAGGATCCCCTTGAATCGCTCATTCGATCCAACATTCCGATTGGGGGGACGCTGTCCCATTCCTTGATCGAATCGATATTTTTTCCGGGAAATCCGCTGCACGACGGCGCTGTTTGGGTTCGCTCCGAAACGGTTGTGTCTGCCGCTAACGTTCTTCCCCTGTCCAATATCAACGTAACGAACAGAAAATTGGGGACGAGGCACCGAGCGGCAATCGGGTTGTCCGAACGATGCGATGCTATAGTTCTTGTCGTTTCTGAAGAAACAGGGCAAGCATCTTTTGCCATTAGTGGCGCCTTGCATCCAATTAATCTAGATAGCTCTTAAAGCGTTCCCTTGAATGAACAGCCTATTTCGATTATAAATACGAGACAAACTCGCCAACCGGTTTACGATATCCCCTTAACCTCCGGCTTTCTTTCTTTTCTTTCCCGATCGTAATCATTAATACGATTTCATGCGTATACGGGATTTTTAATAATTCCCGTACTTTTTCTTGGTCAAACCCAATCATTGGACAAGTATCCCATCCATGGTTTTTGGCTGCCAGCATGAAGAACATAGCCGACAAGGAGCCATTGCGAACCGCATCTTCTTTTTTAAATTGCTCTCCTCGACTCTCATAAAACAGTTTATTTTCTTCGATGATATCCTGAACTTCAAAATCCTTCAATATTCCCAAAGCCAGCATCCCTTGATGAAGTCTTTCCGTTTGCTCGTACGCTTGGCGATCCGCCGTTACGATGATTACCGCTGAAGCAGTATGCACTTTATATTGGTTGTAAGCCGCCTCGCGAATTTTTTCCTTCATTTCATCATCCATCACGACGATGTACTCGCTGGGTTGCAAATTAAAAGAAGACGGGGCAAGCATGACATCTCTAAAAATAGGATCTAAATCCTTTTCCGTTATTTGAACACCCTCTATGAAATTATTAGCAGAACGACGCTGGTCAATTAATTCGGTGAACTTCACAGCACTTCCTCCGTTCGATTATTAAAATTGTATTCCTCAACTTTTGTCTTGCAAAATATCTCCAAGCTTGGGCTTAGCGCTTCCGAACTGAAGACGGTATAGCCAATACATAGTCACTACCATCAAGCACATGACGATAAAAATGTTACTGTACACATAGGCATTTTCATTTGCTACAAATGGATTAAAGCGAAGTGTTGTCTGCTGCTGATCCAGCATCTTGCCTATGATGCTCATTGATATTGCACCTGAAATAAAATTCAACATTGAAAACAGCCCCATGCCAACACCGACCTGTTCTTTAGCGAGCGTTCGGGAAATCGTATTTGACATTGTAATCTGCATGAAGGTTTGACCGACATTCCCGGCAATTAAAATAACTGCAATCATGTAAGGCGTCGCGCCAACAAAGCTCGAAAGCAATGCATAGCAGATTAACAGCAAAAAAGATGCAGCGGACATTAGAAATACGTTGCCGCGCTCGTCGGCCATTTTCCCGCCCAAACGACCTAACATGGCGGAAACGACGGCTGCCGGAAATAATACGAATCCGATGTTTCCTGGAGAAAGATCGTTTAGAGCTGCCAAATATTGTGGAGTCATGAACGTGAGCGCGAAATTCATTGAAGTCGTTATAAATGCAATGAACAGTCCGATTGAGAAATTTTTATTCGCAAAAATAGTTGGTTGAATGAACGGATGCGAAGCTTTTCGTATTCTGAACACAAATAAAATAAATAAGATAGCCCCGATAACAAATAGCAGCCATTGGCTTTGCGTGATAGCTAATAGGAAAAAGGTAACTGTCCCTGCCAATAGTCCTCCGCCCAGGAAATCGATGTGTCCGGCTTCCCCCTGATCATCGTCCAAATATTTGCGGAAAAACGGAAGCGTGATCAAGGATATCAATGAAAATAAGAATAACCACCTCCAACTGCCAAAGCTTGAGATCATCCCGGCGACAACAGGTCCTAACGCACCTCCAAGAGCTAATCCAATCGCCGACGTTCCAAGCGCTCTTCCCCGCTTTTCGGGAGCAAAATAGCGAATGGGAATAATCATCGCCGTTGCTGGTAAAACGGCTGCCCCGGCAGCCTGCAATATACGTCCAAGAACAATCATCCAATATTCGGATGCAAACGCGCCAATGATTGATCCGACGGCAAAGAGCAACAGCCCAAATGTCAGCAAATCCTTTAGCTTATACCTGTCCGCAAGTTTCCCGAACACGACCGATCCGATGGCATATAGAACCATATAGCTCGTCATAACCCAACTTACCTGAGATGGGATCAGTTCGAACTCTTTTCCGATCATTGGCAAGGCAACATTAAACATCGTCCCATTCATGACCGAGAATATCAATGCGAAGACGAGAACTCGCATTAGCTTGTCAGCTTTTTTGTCAGCTGCATCATGCATCATCATACTTCCCTCCAATGAAATGATAAAAAATAATATAGCGTAATGCACACTTTAGAGAAAGTGACTTTAACAAGCTAAACGGGTTATAATATATGAATCATAAGAACGGCTAATATAGAATTACATGCTAAGGGAGACGATACAGTTGTCCATAAATACGAATGATCCTATAGCCATTGACATCATTCATTTATTAATTAGAACGACCCACACGATTCAAAGAGATTTCAAGACGCAAATTTCATCCATCGACCTTCCCTTCAAAATATCAGGCCCTCGCTTACGCATGCTGTCCACAGTATCGGAGGCAGGAAGAATCCGGATGAGCGAATTGGCGTCTAAACTGGATATTCAAGCTCGAACCGTAACTGACTTTGTCGACGCGCTTGAAAAAGATGGTCTTCTTATCAGAATCCCTGATCCCACTGACCGGAGGGCAACACTTATTCAACTTACAGAGTTGGCACAATCTCATCTCAATAAAGCCCTTGAACAACAAGCGATAATCGCAGAGCAACTAATTCAAAACCTGACTGCTGAGCAACGCAAAGAACTGATGGAGTTGTTATTGCATCTTATTAATGACAAAGATCTTTCTGGCCCTTGCGTAGACGACCTCGACTAATCATGAATATAACCCTTGGCAACAAATGCATCCGTAGTCTATGCTGCCTTTTTCATGAGTAATGCTATAATCCCATCAAATACTGAGGTTCCTCATTATGAGGATACTTATAATATTCTTGCTTGTCAATAACAGCTGTCATGGAGTAATGGTACGTCACATATTTACCGGCTTCTCCTTATAAAACAACCAGATGGATCGTCAAAATGAATAAACACAAAAAAGAGGATAGCCCACCAAATTACAGGGGTTACCCTCTTTCTACTATGAAAAACTAACTTGATGACGTTTCTGGAGAAATGTTACAGCCTGTCTTTCACTTACCTCTCAAAACGGAACCAACCAAAATCGAAATTACTTCCCGGCAAAAAGATGAACGTTACCTTCTGCATTCCCGTGATTTTATCGAGATCGAATACTCGCTCTTCATATCCGTCGGACTGCGTAAACTCGACAAGCTGGTTGCTTTCGCCATCCTGAGAGGCAAACCGGATATGAATCGTATTCTTATCGATCGGTGAGCATCCGTAGATGACAAGCTTCGCAGCACCTTCACCCGTAAAGTCCATTTGCTCAAAAACCAAGGAAACGTTATTGCCGATTCCTTCAACACTGTTATCCGTAATGGAATATGTGTCCCCGTATATGCGGTCGCTTTGGGCGGCACTGTTCTGCTCAAAGGCTCTGTTTTTCGGCACAAAAGAAAAACCTTTGATATGCACCTTCTGCCGCAGGACGAAACAAATCGATGTCACGCCGCGGAGCGTTTTGGACAAGCGATACGTTTCAGCTTGGTACACATTCCACTGGGACTCCTTCTGATAGATGACACTGGCCAGCGGCGAACTGCCTTCCTCACCCGGCATGCCCTCCCAAATTTCCAAAGGATATTCTTCGCTGGATAGGGCAAAGACGGGGATCGTGATCGTATCGGAGCCATAAGGCCCAAAATCAATATCGCGGAATCCGACCTGGGTTTCGCCGTCCCTGCTTGTTGCTACGCCTCTTTCGTTCCCGTTGCCAACGTCGCCTTTGCTATAATCGTACAGTCCTGCTGAAATAAATTTATATGGATCTTTATAGGCAGACCCCAAACCAGTCGCCGTAAACTCCAATTGGGATATCTGCTTGATTTTATCTGTACCATTCTTGCTCATGCACCGCAGCCTGAATTCTCCATCTCCTAGAGCGGTGATCTTCGCTTCATGACCATTCGCTTCTACCTTGGCAATATTCGATTCGATTCCTGCATCGTTCACGACGGCCCATTCGACTTCCTGGTATGAAGCAGCTGGCGGATGTAATTTGGCTCTTACCACCATTTCCTGTCTCAAGGGATCAAATTGCTGTCCGGCCTCACTAATCAATTCGATCTTGCGCAGCGGAACCTCTTCCTCGTTCCCCATCATGCAAGGCAGCTCTTCATTCTCCGCCCGCGCAGAAATTCCAGCGATTATGCCGTCCTTGGCGGGGAGAGATTCGAATTGCTCTACTCCGGTTTCTAATCCCTGGGAGGTCACCTTAATCCGAATCTCTCCAGGCTCCAAGGCAGCTCCGATGATGGCCATCAGCTTACCGCTGAATAGCCTTCTGCTCCTACCTTTGTACGGGTCGTAATCCGTGCTGTCCCCATTATCGAGGCCGAGCAGCCTCCCGGCTCCTGTTACCTCGACATGTACCCTGTTATTGGCATTTTCTACAATATGGCCGTTTTCGTCTTCCATCATGATTTCTACGAAAATAAGATCCGTGCCATTGGCCAGAAGCTGATCTTTATCCGCATTTAGCTTAATTTTCTTGGCATCTCCAAAGGAGGCTTTAACATCTGTTGCAATAATCCGGCCTGTCTCATCATAGGCGATCGCTTTCAGCTCACCTGGCGCATAAGGAATTTTCCACCAGCCTACTAGCTCGGTTCCATGCTCATGATCAATGTCATGAATACCTACCGTTTCGCCATTGAATTGCAGTTCGATTTTCGGCGCATTCGAGCAGACCCGAACGTCGATCATTTGACCGGGATTGAAATCCCAGTAAGGCAGAATATGCACCATGGGCTGGGTTCTGTAATCGGTCCAGGCCGATTGATAAATATAGTATGAATCCTTTGGAAATGTAGCCGTGTCAATCTGTCCAAAATACGAATTCTTTGTATGATACGGTGTAGGTTCCCCAATATAGTCAAATCCGGTCCATATAAATTGCCCCAGCGAGAAAGGCGTGTCCCTTTCGGCCAGAATGCATGCCTCCGCAGACTTTGCGCCCCAGCTCGTGGAGCTGTTGCCAAGGGCGGAGCACTGCTCGTCATCATCGGCAAGAATGGACTTCTCGAACGGGAAATGATAAATGCCCCGGCTTTGCACAACGGAAGCCGTCTCACTGCCATAGATGATCCAATCCGGATGCTCCCGATGATGCTGCTCATAATATTTTTCCGCATAATTATATCCCGCGACCTTGACGATATCGGCACACTGCTGCGCGTTCTCCCAAGGCATGTAGTTCGAGCCGATCGTAACTCTCGCATTTTGTTTCGGATCATATTGCAGGACGGCATCCATCAGCATTCTTGTGATTTCCTGCCCTCTCTCATCCGCATGCGTATCATAAATTTCATTGCCAATGCTCCACATCAGCAGGCTTGGGTGGTTTCGATCCCGCATAACCCAGCTCTTGACGTCCCGATGGGCCCATTCTTTGAAGAACCGGGCATAATCATATGTAGTCTTCGATCTTTCCCACATGTCAAAAGCTTCCGAAACGACGAGCATTCCCATCTCGTCCGCCAAATCCATCAGCTCTTTGGCAGGCATGTTATGGGCGGTACGTATCGCGTTTGCGCCCATTTCCTTTAAGATGACAAACCTTCTCCGCAGAGCGGCTTTATTAAACGCGGCTCCCAAGGCTCCCAAATCATGATGCTCGCAAACCCCATTCAATTTCATCTTTTCTCCATTGAGAAAGAATCCTTGGGCAGGGTCAAGCTCGATGCTTCGAAATCCGATAGAATGGGAAACGGTTTCAATCTCCTGCTCAGTACCACCCTGCGGATTTTCTTTCTGATTTGCTACGGCCGGACGCAATCGGGTGATGAGCTGGTAAAGATAAGGCTCATCCGGGCTCCACAGCTTGGGCTGCTGAACCATCAGCTTTTGCCGATTTATGATGACAGGCTCGGCACCTGCGGTCATTTTGTCTGTCATTTTGGCGATGACTCGTCCTTGATCCAGGAGCATATGCGAGACATATACATCCTCATGCAAGCTCAGCTCGGTGTCGACCTCGACCTCCCAGCCCTGATCCAATTGCTTCGTCGAAATATAAACGCCATCCGTTACGATATAATTGCTAGTCCTCTCTTTTAACCAAACATTCCGATAAATGCCGGCCCCCGAATACCATCTGCTGTTGGGGCTTTGATGCACGACCTTTACCAGGATTTCATTTTCTCCCTCGGTGATGGCATCCGTAATCTCAAGCTCAAAAGAGGAATACCCGTACTTCCACTCGCCTGCAAATTGACCGTTGACATATACGGAAGAATCCATATAGATTCCATCAAAGCATAGCAGAAGCTGTTTATCATCCTCGGTATATCTAAATTTTTTGCGATACCAGCCAATGCTGTCCTCATAGAGATCCAGTGTATTATAGATCAGCCAATCATGGGGAATGTCAACAGGCTCAAATGAGAGACCTGCATATTCCGTCGTCTGGAGGCCGCTTTTTGCAAACTCCCATCCATCATTAAAAAGTGTCTTCTTATTCATGGTCGGCATGCTCGCTTTCTTCATAAAATTAATAAACGATTGTATTGCATCGTATTCTTTTCCCCCTACTATAGCACGTTTCTCTACGTGGCAAGGGCGATTTGAAAGGGTTCTAAGTTTTTCAAAGCATTTTCTTTAATAAGCGAAAAACAAACGATTGCACTCGTGTATTTGTCTCTGACCGCATTTTAAAAGCTGCATAAAATATATTATTCTACGAAAAGGAGTGATTTAATTGGCAAACAGAGATGTGCGTCTGGCTCTTTGGTCTGGCAACAATTTTTCAGTTCGTCGAATTCTTCTCAGACGGGGAGGAGTTGCGATTCGTGATTTAGGGGCGTTCCGGTTTAACAACGCGCTGTCGAGTTTCCGACTGAGAAATGTTGTTCAGAGCTCTCAAGTCACCTTGGTACTGTTTTCGCAAATTAACTTCCAAGGTTCATTCCGTGTGTTCCGTGGCAGCCAAAACGTAGCGAACTTAAGCAACTTTAACTTTAACAATGTCACATCTTCATTAGTTTTGGTTGGCCGCAATCTTACGAACTCCGAAATTGCTCAAATTCAAAGCTCAGGCAGACCGCCTCAAGACGTACTCATTATCAGACAATAATACCGAAAAAAGGGTGCCCTCCGGGCACCCTTTTCTTTTAAGTTTTTAAAGCATGATTACCTACGTCTCTACCATTGAGATTCTTCTTGCAAAATCAACAAACTGGAACTTGTCCAGCCGATGTCTCGACTCCGTATATTGAAAAAGCGTTGTATCCTCCAGGTGGACATACCCCCGAACGACAACCACATGCGTATCATCTTTTAAATCCATATACTGATGGTCCATATCCGTAGCTCGCTCTACACTAATGACTTTTTCTGCGTAGCTGATCTTCAGCTGAAGCTCCTGCTCCAAATATTGATAAATGGAATCCGCCGCAATGTCCTTCGTCAAATTCGGTACGATTTCGGCAAGCAAATAATCGATGTCCAGAATGATGCGCTCCCCATCGATTTCCCTGGCGCGAATGACCTTCCAGACTGGCTGCTTCGCCTCGATCCGCAGCTCTTTGGCGATATCGTTCCCTGCCGGAGCGCATTCGGTAGCATAGACTAGAGTTCGGCTCTTTTTTCCTAATCGCTCGGATAGCTCCTTGTAGCTAACCAAGCCCGATATCGGAAACTTGAGCCTCCCGGTATCCAGAACGAAGGAGCCCTTCCCTTTTACTTTGTTGATATAACCGTTCTGAGCCAACAGATTCAGGCCCTTGCGGACGGTCTCTCTCGAGATCTGATAGGATGCCGCCAGCTCATTCTCCGAAGGCAGCTTGCTACCAGGCGGGAGCTTTCCCGCATCGATTTGTTCAGCGTAATCCTTGTATAGAGTTAAAAATATATTGTTCTTCATCACCTGATCACCATCATTATTGTACCATGATTTATGGCAATGTCATTACAGTCCATCCCTATCTACAGGTTTCAAGGAGCAAGTGACACGCGAAGTACCAGATTTTGATTTTGAATCGCATCCCCGTCGTATTCCTTAATCACCTGAATGCCCTCCTGACCATCCGGTACAATAATCGGTGTAATGATAGGAAGACCGGCTTGCTTGATGCGCTCTTGATCGAACTCCAGCAGCAACTGCCCCTTGGTAATGCTTGATCCCGTTTCTACATAAGCGGTGAAGCCTTCCCCTTTCAAGGAAACCGTATTAATGCCTACATGAATCAAGACCTGAATTCCGTTTGTATCGGTAAGAATCAAAGCATGCTTGCTCTTGATCAGATGGGCGACTGTTCCATCAAATGGAGCATATACCTTGCCTTCGGACGGCATAATCGCAATGCCTTGACCCATCTGTTTCTCCGCGAAAGCCGGATCTGGAACCTCGGATAAAGGGACGATTTGTCCGCTAAGAGGAGCTGCGATTTCCACTGTAAGCTTCTCTGAATCTACGCTTGCCTCATTTTTCGGCGAAACCGCCGCGCCAGAGCTGCGAACAGCTTCATTGCTTGCATTACTTGCTGTTTCGTTCGTAACTGATTCTACAGTCGCACCCTTATCCACCGAGCTGTCATCCGCCCTATTTGACATCCGATATTTGCCGTACAGCAGCGTGCCTGTAAAAGGAATTACAAGTACAATGGCCATACCCAGGAAGAATACGCCCCATTGGTTCGGGAAGATCGACAAGAACCCCGGAATGCCGCCTACACCGATAGAAGAAGCAAGAACATTATTTATCGCTAGGAGCAAGCCTGCGATCCCGGAGCCGATCATTCCGAAAATGAAAGGATATCTGTGACGCACATTTACACCGAAAATCGCCGGCTCGGTCACCCCCAGAAAGGCGGAGATCGATGAAGTCACGGCAAGCCCCTTCGCTTTCTGCTCTTTCGCAATGAACATCATAGCGAGAGCTGCCGCACCTTGCGCAATATTCGCCAAGGCCAGCATCGGCCACAGGAAGGTTCCGCCTTGACTGCCGATCAGCTGAATATCCACGGCGAGGAAAGTGTGGTGCATTCCCGTAATGACAAGCAAGGAGTACAAGCCTCCATAAATCAGACCGCCAAGGGCTGCGACGGAATCAAAGATGCTGATTAGTCCCGAGGTAAGAACATTGCCTATGGCAAACGTTATCGGTCCAACGATGATGAATGCCAGGAATCCGGTCACTAACAGAGCAACCGGGGCCACAACAAGCAGCTTAATGGAATCGTGCACCCGCTTGTTCAGGAACTTTTCAATCTTCGCTAATATATACGCAGAGACAAGCACGGGCAGCACTTGCCCCTGATATCCGATCTTCTCCACTGCAAATCCGAACAGATCCCAAACCGGCACCGTACCTGCCAGCTTAGCGTCAGCATATTGATAGGCGCTCATAAGATCCGGGTTTACAAGAATCAGGCCTAACACGATCCCCAATAACGGATTGCCCCCAAATTGCCGTACTGCCGACCAGCCGATCAGCACGGGCAGGAAAGCAAAGGCGGTGCTTGCAATAAGGTTAATGATCGAAGCTACATCCGCCCACTCCGGGTGCACATCAATGAGAGATTGACCTGCGTAGAAAATGCCAGGCCCTGTAAGAATATTATTAATGCCCAGCAGCAGACCTGCCATCACGATGGCCGGCAAAATCGGAATGAATATGTCAGCCAGCGTCTTGACGGCTCGTTGAAGCGGGTTTTGCTTCTTACTAGCAAGCGTTTTCACGTCATCCTTGGTTGCACGCGAACCTCCGGTAATTTCAATCATTTCGTTGTAAACCTGATCGACAAGACCCGGCCCGATCACGACCTGAAATTGACCCTGAGTAGAGAATTGTCCCTTGACGAGTTCATTTTCATCCAATGCCTTGGAATTTACCTTGTTTTCATCTACAAGGGCAAATCTTAATCTGGTTACGCAATGCGAAGCGGCTTCAATGTTGTCTTTACCGCCAACGGCTTCAATGATCCGCTCTACATTTTTACGATCTATGTTCGCCATAATCATCGACTCCTGACTATTAATTATTATATTTAATATAGTTAATTAACTTCATTAGTTAATGTTATTAATTATCCACATATAGGATCCGTAAGGTGGAAGCTTGACACGAATTGCTAGCTCCGGCGATTCCTCCGTATTCCCTAGAAGAAGCTCCGTGGAGTGCGCTTTAGAGAGTGTCTCGACGAACCTGTTTGCTAGCTCGAACAGCACCTCCTCCCGGCTGAAATTTGAAATAACAAGCAGCGTTTGCTCCTCATTTATTCGGGCGTAGGCATAGACCTGAGGGTGCCCTTCATCAAGGCGAACATATTTCCCGTCCGTCAATACCGGAAGGCTCTTCCGCAGTCCGATTAACCTCCGATAATGATGATAAATCGATTTTGGGTCTTCTACCTGTGACTTAGCATTGATGCCTGGATAACGTTCATCGATCTTGATCCACGGGGTACCGGTCGTAAATCCAGCCTGATCGCTATCGTCCCACAGCATAGGCAGCCGCGAGTTGTCCCTGGAGCGAACCCTTACGATTTGGGCTGCTTCTTCGGTTGTTTTTCCCCTTTGCAGAAGAATTTCATACATATTCCGCGATTCGATGTCGCGAAATTCGGAGATATCGCTCCATTTGGGATCCGGCATCCCGATTTCTTCGCCCTGGTATACATAAGGCGTCCCTTGCAAGCCGTGCAGCGTGGTGGCTAGCAGCTTGGCGCTTTCTACCCGGAATTTGTCGTCATCCGTAAATCGACTCAGCGCTCTTGGCTGGTCATGGTTGTTCCAGAACAGCGCATTCCAGCCTCCGCCCTGCTGCATGCCGGTCTGCCATTCGGAGAGCAGCCTCTTGAGCTCCTCGAAATCATACGGCTTCAGTTCCCATTTCTGGCCGTTCGGGTAGTCCACCTTCAAATGATGGAAATTGAACGTCATGGAGAACTCGTTCTCCTCGGGATTAGAGTAACGAATGCAATGCTCCAGCGTAGTGGACGACATTTCCCCGACCGTAACGAGGTTGTAGGGCCTAAACACTTTGGTGTTCAGCTCTTTCACATATTCATGTACACGAGGCCCATCGGTATAGTAGCGGCGCCCATCCCCTGGTGGAACCGACCCGTCATCATTCGGAAATCTCTGATCCTTGGAAATCAGGTTGATAACATCCAAACGGAACCCGCTTACCCCCTTCTCCGCCCAAAACGTGAGCAAATCCACGACCTCTTGTCTGACCTTCTCGTTCTCCCAATTCAGATCCGCTTGGGTCTTATCGAATAGCGTCAAAAAATACTGCCCCGTCCCTTCGTCATACTGCCATGCCGAACCGCCGAATTTGGACTGCCAATTGTTAGGCGGCCCTCCGTCCGCGGCAGGATCCTTCCAAATATAATAGTCGCGATAAGGATTATCGCGGGAGGACTTCGCTTCCTTGAACCAACGATGCTCCGTGGATGAATGATTCACCACAATATCGATCATCAGATGCATGTCCCTTTTCTTTAACTCGCGTACAAGCTCGTCAAAATCCTCCATCGTCCCAAAAGCAGGATCGATGTTGTAATAATCCGCCACATCGTAACCGTTATCATTTTGCGGAGATACATACACCGGCTGCAGCCATACGATGCCGATGCCTAATCCTTTTATATAATCCAGCTTCTCAGTAACCCCGCGAATATCGCCCGTCCCCCGGCCAGTCGTATCTTTGAAGCTCTTTGGGTATACCTGATAAACCGTAGAAGTCCGCCACCAATCTCGAGGCTGGTTAACCTTGGTTTGCATGAAGCTTCCCCTCCTAATCTTCTTGTATATACAGGTTGTACGTAAATCATAATACTTGTATATACAGGTGTCAACCATATAAGTATAAATACCCTTTTCTTGCTAGATAGACTACTATTTTTAGCAATATTCGAAAAAAAATTACTGCATGAGGATGAAGGCGGAACCAAATAACAAAATAAACCACGTAGAGCAGCCAGATTCCGCTTATAGTCTGCCATGCGATATTTAGGGAGCTACAGCTCCGTAACCCATACCTTCTGATATCCAAAAAAGGATCCCACCCTCCACTTGATCGTGGAAGGCGAGATCCTTTTGTTCATTTTCAAGCTTTTCTCATAATGCGTTTGGAATAGTCGCTCTTATCGGGCTATTCCTCCTCATCATTGGCAAAATTCAGTACAGCATCGTCTACTTGGGCGACCGTTCCTAAATCGGGAATGTCCGTCAGCTCAATTTCACAGTTCGCTGGAGCGGAATGAAGTTCGAACAGAATGATCTCATTCTGTCCTTGGCGCAGCAGCGGACCCGGGATATACAATGAACGCTGCGGCCCAGCGCTCCAGTAGCGTCCCAGATTGAAGCCGTTCACCCAGGCAATGCCTTTATGCCAGCCGTCAAATCGCAGGAACGTATCGCCAAGCGTATCCGCCTCGAAGCTTCCGCGGTAAAATGCTGGCTGCTCTTCCCTGCGTTCCTCAGACACTGTAGCGGCATCACCTGCATCATATTTAAGCCCCGCCAGAACCTCTGGCTGCAGCGGCAGCGGCCGAACCGTCCAATCAAATTGGAACTGATTGTCGATTCGTACTCCCTCCGTAATCCCTTTCGCATCGCGAATGAGCGGCCCGTAATTAACTCGGCCCATATTCTCGACGAGAATATCCAGCTTTGCTCCCTCGGCCGGTACGGAAATATCCAGCGGCTGCGGATTCCAGCGCTCAATGACACCGAGCAGGCGCCCATTCAGGAATACCTGAGCACGATCACGCACGTCCTGGATGTACAGCTTCTGGCCGTGACGCGGACCTTTGACAAAGGTGCTGTACAGGATGAACCCGTAGGACTGCCCGAATTTCTCCATCGGTCGTACGTTTACACTCTGGATCGGCCTGGACAGCTGCTGTAGAGCAGCATCCGTGAACAGCTCCGCCTTCTCCGTCAGTTTTATTTTCCCATAGGAAACCTTCGGGATCGGCTCCGGGAACGGACAGTCCGGTGTAAATCCGTGCTTGGCAAGCACTTCTCTGACAGCCTCCAGCTTCTCCGTACTGTCACCCCATTCTGACAGAGGAGCATCATAATCATAGCTTGTCGTCGTCGGTTCATAAGTGACGATATGATTAGCCCCATTGTAAAAACCGAAGTTGGTTCCGCCATGGAACATATACATGTTGATGGATGAGCCTTCAGTCAGCATTTCATCGAGTACTTTGGCAACATCCGCTCCGTCCCGGACATGGTGATCCTCCATCCAATGGTCGAACCAGCCGTTCCAGTATTCCATCACCATCAGCGGTTCGTCTTTCCGGTATTCCCGGTATTTCTGAAACGAATCCTTAACCCGGGAACCGAAATTAACGGTGGCGTGCACATCAGGAAGTGTCCCTCCAAGGAGCATTTCATCGGTAGGGCCGTCCGAAGTGAATAAAAGAACATCGATGCCCCGATCGATCAATCCTTTGCGCAAATAATCAAGATACCCCGTATCATTCCCGTAGCTGCCGTATTCATTTTCTATTTGAACAGCAATTATCGGTCCGCCCTTGGTAGAGAGGAGAGGCACAAATTTAGGAATTAACTCGTCATAGTAACGGTCAACCTTAGCCAAGTAGAGAGGATCACGACAGCGAAGCTGAAGGTCGCTATACGATAACAGCCAGGCTGGCAATCCGCCGAATTCCCATTCCGCGCAGATGAACGGGCTTGGCCTTACAATAACATGCAGCCCAAGCTCTCCGGCCAAACGAATAAACGACTCGACATCTGCCATGCCTGCGAAGTCAAATTCTCCTTCCCTTGGCTCATGCACGTTCCAAGCAATATACGTCTCCACCGTATTGAATCCGCTGGCCTTCAATTTCAATAACCGATCCTTCCAATATTCCGGTACCACTCGGAAATAATGGATTGCTCCGGAAATAATCCGATAGGGCTGTCCGTCCAGTAAATATTGACCTTGATTCCAAGTAAGTAAGCTCATGTATATATTTCCTCCGCTAAAAATGAGATGTTAAATATGTTGCTTAGAATCCGCCTCACTGACATGGTTTATTTCTGAGCGCCATATATAGCAAATTTACGTATGATCGGATTAGCAACAGCTTCAGTAATCTGCAGCCGTATTTTCTCTGCAAACATAGGGGTTACTACATCAATCTTCTTGTGACCGATGGCAATGCCGTGCACGATCTCCTTCCATTCTCCATCCGCGTATGCCTCGAGGACGTATTGACGCACCCTTTCTCCATACGCAATATCCTCCATGAGCACGACGTGGTCGATCAACGCCGGCACAGGCAGCTCCAATTCGATCCGATGACCACTGCCTGATGCCTCAGTTAAAGGATGATCGAATCTGCGTCTGATCCCCTCTCCAAATTCCAGCAGACGCTTCACATCTGCCTCAGGCAGAAGTCCGCGGTTGTCCGGAGATACATTGAGCAGGAGAGTCGCTCCATGGCCGACCGAGCGATAATAAATATCCATCAACTGGTCTAGAGATAACAGCGATTCCTCGTCATTCGGATGCCAGAACCACCGATCTTTACGAATCGGTACATCGCATTCTGCGGGTACCCAGGCCGGCGTCTCAGGCAGCCATTGCAATGAGGCCTCGCTAAACATACTGCCTTTAGCGGTCGTCGCTGTATTCCAGCAAGGATAAGGGGCAAGCCCGTCCTCATTGCCTACCCAGCGGATCGTAGGAGCGCCCATATTGAAGATCATCGCCCCTGGCTGATGCTGCTTGACAAGATCCATGATCCGCCGCCAGTCATATTCGCGCCCCTCAGAGCCTGCGCCGTCGAACCAGATTTCTACCAGCGGGCCATAGCCGGTAAGCAATTCCTCTAGCTGTCGACAGTAGAAATCATCATATTTTTGGGGGTCTGAGTAGCAGGGTTCATGCCGATCCCAGGGAGATAAATAAATGCCGAAGTCAATCCCCTCCTCGCGGCAGGCGTCGGCACATTCCCTGACTACATCGCCGCTTCCATTGCGCCATGGACTGGAAGCAACGGAATAATCGGTCGTCGAAGTGGGCCACAGACAGAAGCCGTCATGATGCTTCGCGGTCAGAATGAAATAGCGGAATCCCGCCGCTTTAGCCGTTCTGACCCATTGCCTGGCATCCAATTGCAGCGGATTAAATAATTTGGGGGAATCCTTGCCCTCCCCCCATTCCTGATCACAAAAAGTATTGATCCCGAAATGACAGAACAGCCCAAGCTCCTTGTCCTGCCACGCTAGCTGCTCTGGAGTCGGCCGAGCCAAAAAATCTTCCGAGTGCTGCTTCTCCAAATCATTATTCCTCCTTTTTCACGCTCACACAGTTTTTCTGCTGCATCATATTGGAACGATTCGATAGCTCTTCCCACGCTCTGCAGCAAATGTATATTGATAGCCCGAACCTAAGCTTAAACTTCCAATGGGAACAGGAGAATGAGTGGAATCGAAAACAGCCAGCTGTATTCCGCTAAACAAAACGCAGTCCCTCGTATGCTCGGAATAAATCTCTGCCGCTTCAAGCTTCCCTTTTTCCCATTGAATATCGACCACATATCCGCCCCTGGCGCGTAAGCCCTTGACTGAACCGCTTAACCATGCGGAAGGCAAAGCGGGCAGCAGGCGAATTTCACCGCCATGGGATTGCAGGAGCATCTCCTG
Organism: Paenibacillus lentus; assembly: GCF_042714055.1. Classification (GTDB taxonomy): domain Bacteria; phylum Bacillota; class Bacilli; order Paenibacillales; family Paenibacillaceae; genus Fontibacillus; species Fontibacillus lentus_A. Next base: position 156,661 of record NZ_JBHGVC010000001.1, on the reverse strand, counting down.
AATCGCAGCGGCTCCTCCAAAATTGGCATCGATCTGAAACGGAGGATGGTCACCGAATAGATTGGGATGCACCGCCTTCTTCAGCAGCTCGCGAAGACTGTTATGCGCTTCATCCCCTTCGCCGAGTCTCGCCCAAAAGTTAGCGATCCACGCCTGGCTCCAGCCGGTATGTCCTCCCCCATACTTCAATCGCCGCTCCAGTGTTTTACGGGCCGCTGCCCCAAGCTTAGGCATTCGGTGGGGTATAATCTGTTCCCCTGGATGAAGAGCAAACAAATGTGAAATATGACGATGCCCCGGCTCATGTTCTTCATAGTCAACGGCCCATTCCATAATCTGGCCATACCTGCCGACCTCAGGCTGCGGAAGCTTCTCCCTTACGCTTGCCCACTGTCCGATCAGTTCACCATCGAGTTCCAGGTATTCGGCTGCTTCAATGCAGGCCGTAAGCACAGCATAAATAATTTGCGAATCCATAGAAGGGCCGGAGCATAAAGATCCAACCTGACCTTTTTCGTTAACATAGCTGTTCTCCGGCGAGAGCGATGGAGAAGTAACGAGATAGCCGCTCTCATCATCGATAAGAGCATCCAGAAAGAACAGCGCGGCTTCCTTCAGCACCGGATAAGCCCGTACCCGCAAAAACTCTGCAGAAAGACTATACCTGTAATGCTCCCATAAATGCAGAGCCAGCCAAGCTCCTCCCATGGGCCAAAAAATCGCCGGCGTCCACGCTCCGTACAAGCCGCTCTCCGCCCACAGATTAGAGGAGGAATGTGCCACAAAGCCCCTCGCGCCATATAAGGCTGCCGCTGTTTTCCGTCCATTAATGACCAGCCGATCGATAAAATCGAACAAAGGCTGATGGCATTCCGGCAAATTCCCCGTCTCGGCGATCCAGTAATTCATTTGCAGGTTGATATTCAGATGATAGTCGCTCTCCCAAGGCGGTGTGAAGCTCTCATTCCAGATGCCCTGCAAATTGGCCGGTAAGCTGCCGGGCCTCGAGCTCGCCATCATTAAATAACGGCCATATTGGTAGAACAGCGCCTCTAGCTGCGGATCCTCTCCCCCTTGCCGATAATTCAGCAGCCGTTCCGAGGTAGACATGTTGAGCTCCGCACCTTCAGTATCAGCAGCTAGCGTTTCTACAGCTGCAGCCGCCTCTCCTGATGGATCACCTGGAATAAGTTCCAAGCTCACGCGATCAAATAAAGCCAGGTGGTCGGCCTTATGCGCATCCAGCAATGATCCATATGGCAATGAAGCGGCGGATTCTATTTGCCTGATAGCTTCGCGAAACGGATCGTCGCAGCGGAAGGAGGTTTGGGCTGCAAGCAGCAAAGTGACGGCATCCGCTCCCTGAACGTCTAAATAATTAGCGGTAGCCTGACAGTTTCCGCCAATCGTGCATGCGCTGAGCACGGCGGCAAACCTTACACCGTCCGTCCCGCATGCTCCCTCCATCGCCAAAGTATGTTCATTCTCCCGTCTCATCTCTCCATCGAATGGACGTCTGCTTAGCCGGGCTGTTAGACTAATGGCCCCCGGCTTCGATGCCGTCATACGGACGACAAGCACTTGATGAACAGCACTAGCGAAGACTTCCCGGTCATAGCGAACACCATCCGCTTCATAGCTCACAGAAGCAATACCTGTCCTAAGATTCAATTCGCGGCTGTAATTCATAGCTTCTGCCCGATCGTGGTCGAACTGAAGCAGCAAATCTCCCAGCGGCTGGTAGGGACCAAAATATTGTGGCGCATTCGTAAAATGCAGGAGCATCTGTCTCTCGGCCTCATTAACCTCACCGCCGCGAAGCAGATTCCTAACATCATTCAGCTTCTTCCACGCCTCAGGATTATCGCATTGCTTCGGCCCTCCGTACCAGATCGAATCCTCATTTAATCCGATTCGTTCCGAGGTTACGCCGCCAAATACCATCGCACCAAGCCTGCCGTTGCCCATCGGGAAAGCCTCCGTCCAGATCCGGGCAGACTGCTTCTCTATAAGCTTGTTTATCTCGTTCGTCATCGCTCTACTCCTAATTTATTAGTCCAAAGTAGATAACAAGGGCCGTCTCTCATGTTCAAACGATCATTGAGACGGCCCTTGTAAGTTAATTACTAAATATTACTTCAGAACTCTAATTACTTGATAACACCTTTCTCATTGATGATCTTCGTTGCTTCATCAACCATCCATTTTTGGACATCATCGATCGGTTCATTGCTAAGCATAAACTTACTGAAGCCGTTGTTGATCACCTTGGTGATTTCTGAAGTTGCCGTTGTCATCACTTCTGGAGCATCGAGGAATTGAATGTCATCACTGAACAACGTATATTTGAGTGAATCAATATCATACATATCTTCTTTGCCGGCAACGAGCTTCGTCAGCAAGTCTTCGTTGTTGGCTCCCTTATACCCGGAGAACTCTTGTCTGTTGTCCGATTCTGCGGTAGTCATGAATCTCATCAGCTTAAATGCAGCTTCCTTGTTCTCCGAAGTAGAACCCATAGCGATTTGCGAACCGCTGGTGAAATATTTGCCTTCATAGTCTTTAGGCTCTGCCCCCTGCGGAGGAACCGGTACTGGCGCAAATGCCGTCTTGAAAGTATGCGGATATTGCTCCGTATTGCCTGGATCCGGGATCGTGAAGTTACCCGTCAGAATCATAGCGGCATCTTCATTGAAGAACTCGGTGCGATAGTTAAGCTTCGCTGCAAGAACATCTGCGTAAGTCTTAGCTGATTTGTCAATCGTCTCCATGTCTTTACGCAATTGGAAGAAATACTTATAGGATGGGTCAGCCAAAATCGTTGTACCGTCGTCATACACGAACGGATCCTTCATCATCGTCTGTGCAGGAGCATTCATGTACAGCTCCCAAGTATGGAAGTAAGAACCGTAGCGTTTGTCAACGCCTTCGCCCTTCGTTAACTTCTTGGCATATTCACGGTAGTCATCCCAGGTCCATCCAAATTTAGGGATTTCCAGACCAGCTTCATCGAGCGCATCCTTGTTCAGCATGACGTAGTTGATGCTCTTGGTGTACTGCATCCCGTAATATTTGCCGTCTACCTTCGTGTTTACATAATATTCATCTTCAGGCACAATGCCTTCCTTATCATAGAACTCGTTCAATGGCGCGAGCGCCCCGCGAGTTGCCCGTTCAAGAGCAGCTCCTAAGCTTGGCAATTGCACAACATCAATCGCTTCCCCGGAAGAAATGAGGAAATCGAGCTTCTTCATCATTTCCATGGAATCCCCAGGTACGAGAATGACATGCTCGACCTTGATGTTCGGATTTTGATCCATAAACTCCTTCAGCATGGCATCGGTTCCCACGGTTTGAGCATCGTTATCCCAGTTGTAATACTTGATCGTAACTGGCTTGTCGGATGAGTTGCCCGATGCTTTCCCTTCGGCTCCGGTATTCCCGGATTTTCCACATCCGCTCACTAGCAGGCTGATGGCGAGAATTGTACCGAGAATGATGGAAAATCTTTTTTTACCCTTATGTGTCATCTTACTTCCCCCTGCACTGAAATTTTAGTGTAGTGCTTGTACATGTCCCATTATAGGCGGTTGCATCAAAGGCTAAGTGCAAAATTTTGATGTTATAGGAATACATTTTTGACTTTTATGATAACGCTTGCTCCCAAATTTGGAATCAGCCTTTTACGCCTCCCAGTGCAATACCGTTAATCACTTGCTTCTGTAGGGCGATGAACACGATCAATAATGGAATAATCGCTGACACGGCCGCCGTCATCATAATCGCATAGTTGTTCGTATAGTCGTCTCGGAACAGCGACATCCCGAGCGGAATGGTATACAGATCTTTATCCAGCAGGAAGATCAGAGGATTCTGATAATCATTCCAAGTCCAGATAAATTTAATGATAGCTACAGTCGCTAACACCGGCTTACAGAGCGGAATCATGATCGAGGTGAATATTTTAAAATGGCCTGCCCCGTCAATTCTCGCCGCTTCGATAAATTCATCGCTGACCCCGACCATAAATTGCCGCAGCAGGAAAGTGAAATAGATCGAGAACATGCTCATCAGTATGATCGCTGCATGTGTATTGTATAGTCCAAACCAGCGAATAAGCAAGAAACGAGGAATCAGTGTCGCCTGATCTGGAATAATCATAAAGGACAAGAGCGCCAAGAACACAATATTGCGTCCTTTAAAATTGATCTTTGTCAGCGCATAGGCTGCCATGGATGAAATAATGAGAGTGATACAGGTGGTAATAATCGCAATCTTGAATGAGTTGAAGTAAAATTCATAGAATGGAACCTTCCCCATCCAAACCGCCTTAAAATTATACACTACATTAATTTTCTCGGGAATCCATTGAATCGGAAAACGCATAACATCCTTCTCGTATTTAAATGCGGCCGAGACCATCCAGATGAGCGGTATGAGGAACACGATGGACAAAGCGCCCATGAAGACGGTGACTATCGTTTTTGACATGTTTTTACGGATTAGCTGCATTTGATATTCCCCCTAGTCTTCGTTTCTCATTTTCCAGGTCAGCGCCGTAAGCAAACCGATGATCGCGAACAGCAGCCAGGAAATGGCAGAAGCGTAGCCCATATTGTAGTATTTGAAGCCTTCCTCATAAATCCGGTATACCAGCACCGTCGATGAATTGTTCGGGCCGCCTTCCGTCAAGTAAGCGATAATGTCGAATACTTTAAACGATCCGATCAGCATCGTGATCAGCAGGAAGAAAGTTGTAGAACGCAGCATCGGCACAGTAATGGAGAAGAACTTCTTGAAGGGCCCTGCCCCATCAATTTCCGCTGCTTCATAGATTTCATTGGAGATATTCGTTAATCCGGCCATATAGATGATAATCGTGTAGCCGAGGCTCGCCCATGAACCGATAATGGCGATGGACAGGAGTGAAGTCTTCGGATCAACCAGCCATTTGGGAGGATTGGAAAATCCGAGATCCATCAAGAACTGGTTAATCGGCCCGAGCGATGGGTGGAACAATGCGCTCCAAACTGCCGCAACCGCGATAATCGAAGAAATATACGGAATAAAGAACGCTACTTTGAAATAATCTTTGAAAAATACGCTGTTGTGAATAAGCACGGCCATAACCAGAGCGATTGCAATCGGAATGGGAACCGTCATAATCATATAGAGGACGTTATTTTTCACAGCTTGAATGATCGTCGGATCCTGGAACAGTTTTACATAGTTATCAAGCCCGATAAATTCGATCCCTTTAACCCCGGATAACAAATCCCATTTCGATAAGCTCAGATATAAAGAAAATCCAAGCGCGAATACGTTTAGAAACAACATACCGATGATTTCAGGAGCTAGGAAAAGCCAGCCAATCAATGCATCCTTTCGGTGCGGAGTCAAAAATTTCTTCCGTGGTTCTCTGTGGGTGCCCGGTACAGGTTGTTTTACTGCCTCCACGTTTTATCACCTCTACAAATTAATAAGTTTTCATTATAGTAATACATCGAGAGACAGGATGTAGGAGTGATTATGACCAGCCGCGTGCATAATTTTGACCTTCTTTTTTTAAAAAATAGCTCCCCCTGCTCCCCCTCAATACGCAAAAAAAGCGCAACAAATTGTCAATTCAATTTGCTCGCCTTTTCCAGCCTAAGTCCTTATAATCATTTACGTGCCGAATGCTTTGCCTTATATTCACTTGGCGTTAAGCCGACATATTTCTTGAACACTTTAGAAAAATAGGTTCTGTCTGAATACCCGAGCCCGATGGCCATCGATTCCAGGTTTTGATTAGACATCTTCAGCATTCTCGTCGCCAGTTTCATCTTGTATTGATGCACATAATCCGTAAAGGTAACCCCGGTCATCCGCTTGAAATAGCGGGAGAAATAGCTCGGGTTCAAAAACAGATAGCGTGCCATATCAATCGAAGTGATATTATCAGCCAGGTGCTGCTCGATATACTGCTGGATCACCTGGAGCTTGGGCTCCTGCGTCGCATTCGCTCCCTGAATGTCCCTGCTCTCCATAATCTGAATCAGCTTTCTTTCTACCAGTTCCATGGAATCGCTCAACGTCCGCGACAATGTCAGGTACTGGAACAAATCCTCTTCAAACTTCAAATTAGAGAACATCAGCTCAATGCCTCGCAGCATAAAGGACAGCTCCCGTGCAAAATCTCCCGGATCGAGCATTAATTCACGTGCATTTTCGACGATTTCAAGCAGCGTGCTGCGGATGGAATCCAAATCATGCTTGATCACGGCTTGCTCCAGTTGCGAGATGCAGCTGTTCAGGAAGCCTTGCGGAGCCGGCTGGAACATCAGCACTGCATTCCGGGACGCATCAGCTACAGTGTAATCGGAGCCTTCATAGAACTCGATTTTGTTCTGCATCATTTGCTGGTAGACAGAACCGATCGAATCCAGCTCCATTTTGTCTGTCACCGTGACCACACTAAGCTGAATCTTGAGAAAATGAACACACTGGGAACGCAGCTGCTCTAGAAAATTGTTGAAATGAAGAATTTCATTTTGAGCCAAGTTCATCCGAAAATTGTACAAAATCGTAATATTGTCCTTCTCCAAAAAAGGGGTAACCCCTTCGCAGGATTCAGCCAGCTCCAGGGCAATATTATAAATAGCGTACATAATCAGCGAGTATTCGCTCTGCTTGTAGCGTTGATCGAAGCTGGAGAATTGAACGTTGACGACCCCCAGCAAAAACCACGGGTAATTCCATGAGATCCCGATTTGCGAAGCATAAGCCATCGTCATTTCGGTTGGCGCCCTGTCGATCACTCTTTTTAGCAGATCCTGACGGAATAGCTGACTATTATAATTGGATGACTTCCAGCGAATCAGACCTGTTCGGGATTTCAAGATCGTTACCGATTTCTCCAAGCTCTTCTCCAGTTGCTCCGCAGTAAGCTGATCCTTGATCAAATAGTCGTCGGCCTTCAGCTTGACCGCTTGCTGCGCGAAATGAAAGTCTTCATGGCAGGTTAGAAAGATTACGCGAATATCCGGCTTCATAGAGGTGAACGTGTTCGCAAGCTCAATCCCGTTCTTTTGCGGAAGGCCAATATCCGTAATTAAAATATCGGGCTGTACCTCTTCAAACATATGCATCGCTTTCACGCTTGAATAGGTGGTTCCGACAATTTGCAGATTGTTCGCCTCCCAGTCTATCATCTGCTTCAGCACTTTGAGCATGGGAACATCGTCGTCGATAAGCATCACCCTGTACATCTATTCATTCCCTCCTGATAGAAAATCATGATTAGCGCCTAGTGGCAAATACAAAGAAGCTAAGGCGCCGCCCTGCAGACGGTTGCTCATGGACAAAGTGGCTTCCTCTCCAAAGGTCAGCCTCAGCCTCTGAACGACATTGATTAACCCGACTCTTTGATAGGAACCGTCCTGATCATCATCAAACATCAATCTGCGGTTAAGCCCCCCAAGCGTTTCTTCCTCTACACCGCTGCCATTATCCTCAACCTCAATGATGATTCCGCCTGGAACCTGCCGGGAGCTGACTGTAATGGTCGGCAAAGGATGATCTACCAATCCATGCACAATCGCATTCTCAACCAGCGGCTGCAAAATAAGCTTGGGGACGATGAGCCCTTTCGTCGCAGGATCCAGGTCAATCTCCAGCTTAAGCGGGATTTCATTGCGGATCTTCATAATATCGACATAGTGAATTAGAAGCTTACACTCTTCCTCCAGGCTGGTAGGTTCATTAACCTTCAAATAAGCCCGGAGCAGGTTCATGAGCGAATCGATGATTCCGCTATGTAGCTTGTCACTCGATAGGATCAAGCTGCATTTAATAGAATTGAGCGTATTGATCAGAAAATGCGGACGAATCTGCATAAACAGCGCTTCCAATTCCATGACCCGCTTCTGTTCCTGCTCCTGCTCGACATCATAGATCAGCTGCTGCAGTTGATCCAGCATCGTATTCAGCGTCTGCCCAAGCTCAGCGATATCATCCCTGCCCTTGACCTCAAGCCTTGCATCCAGGTTCCCCATCCCGAATTGGCGGACTACCCGCTGCAGCTTATGTATCGGGCTGTGCAGCCTTTGGGCGATGATTACCGAAGTCGCGGAGAAGACAAGGAACAGCAGGATGACTCCAATAAGTCCAAGATAGAAGGTGCGGGAAATTTGACCCGACCATTCTTTCGCTGACGCCTCATATACGAGCTTCCAGCTTGATTTGGAGATGTTACGGACAGTTCTAACACTGCCCTTGGAGTCCGTTGGATCCAATGACAATTCATGATTCCCAGCGATCAGTTCGCCGGAAGAATCAAATATCGCCACCTTGCCGAACTCTACAGGGCTGAGCTGCTTGCTGAAATAAGATTCCCCGATCGAGACGAGCAGCACGGAAACATGCTGCTTCTCGCTGCCGTCATAAATCACTCTGGCAATATAATAGCTTCTGCTGCCCAAGCCACTGTCGGCCATGCCAAGCCATTGAAGCTTCTCAGGCTCATTCAGATCAACACGCTTCATAAGCTTGTCTACCGTGGATCTGAACCCGGTTAAATTCTCTGTGCCGGAAGATATCACGAAATGCTGACGATTTACGAGATACATGCGGACATTATTATTCAGCGGCTTGCTGTTCATGAGATGGAATAAATCCTGTATCTGCGTAAACAACACATAATCAGGGTATTCTTCAATCCGTTTTGTATCGGCAAAAGCTTTCAAATTCGCCCGAACATTGGTATCGTTTACAATAAAATGTGAAGCAAACGTCACATCATCCACAGTCTTGTTCATCTCTTCAATCATGACGTTCAGGAAATTCTCATTGCTAAGCTGCAGCTTCTCTACCATTGAACTTCGGATTAACAGAAAGGATACGGTCGAAACTGCGATAAGCGGAATAAATATAAGCAAAAGGAATGACAGCTGAATACGTTTATAGTATGTTAATTTGAACATGCACTCCCGCGCCTCTCTCGTACTATTATTTTTTATTCTAGCAGGTTGTCATTCCTTAAGCATTTGTTAATTGATTACAGTAGCCTTCCTTTTCTCTGCTGGACCGGAAATAAGCACCACTTCGCCAAAGATCTGCACGCCATCCACCACATAGGAATCATATTGGCCTGATGGAACCCTATGACTAACAACGAGAATATGCTCGCTATCCAGCTCCGGATGAATAATGCGGCAAGCCTCTGCCTGCGCATCGTCCACCTGTTCGCCCGTATGTCGAAATACGGGGATTTTGGCGATTTGCGGGCGTTCCGTCTCACCAGGGCGCAGCGGATACAGCACCTGCATCATAGAAGTTATCCCACTGCCGTTTCGTGAGTAGGTCACATGGTGATTAGACTCTAGCAAATTGTATTCGGGGGAAATAACACCTTCAGAAATTTCAGCTCTCATCGCCTGACTCTGAACCGGTATAATCAGCAGATTGGCTTCGTCTTTGTTTTGCGTAAGGCAGGCGAGCGAGTTGTCCTCCAGAGCAATGTCCCCTGGCGCAAAATGAAAATGCTGTCTGAACATATGCGCCTCTTTGCTGCGGAAGCGGTCAACCAGCAGCCAGTAATACGGCTTGATAAAAATAATTCTTCGATCCGTGAGCACCGGATCGTCCAAATGAAGATAGCCGTCATGGCTGCCTTCGACATAGTCATAGGCTGGCCGGCTAACCCACTTGCTGCCTGACGGCCTGGCGATGCGATGATAGGACCAGGTATCCGCAATTTCCGTAAATCCGATGCCATCGACGGTAGTCGTATTATGCGCTGCACTTTCCTTCAATGCCTTTCTGAGCGGCGTATGGTCGCTATAATTGTATCTGCCTAAGTCAGTCAAAAATTCTTTCCCATAAGCATAAAGATCGAAATGCAGCAGATCGGCATGCCCATGTCCTCCCCCAAGCGGTCCGCAGTGGAAATACAGGTATAAATCCTGCTCACTCCAGCCTGAGCGCATAACATAATGCCCGGAATGGATGAAGGCATGGGACAGCTCCGGCGGCTCAGCCGATGCCATGCGGTCATAGCTGCGAATCCCTTCGATTCCGAGCAGCCAAGCACTATCATAGTCCATTCGCGGATTAGCCCTGAAGCGCAGCGTCTCATCCTTGAACAACGCGGCAGCATAGGTCAATAACGAGCGGACGTCATTGTCATCACTATCCCCGAACATAGGCTGTCTATGATTCGGCTTGGCCCAATACAGAGAAGCTATGGCCATCTCATATACTTTGCCTCGGAAATCCTCATTTAGCTCTAGTCCATTGATTTCGGCAAAATACATGCTATCGAGATAGCAGCTCATCACCTCATGATGATAAGTCGGCGATTGCTCCCAATGTATTCCGTCCGCCATCACCTGAATTCGTGCCGTCTCCTCCAGCCTCTGTTCAGCAAGGCTGCGCCACTGTCCGGAAGCAGAAAATTCGGGAAAGGACAGAGCAATTTGCAGCAGTCCGCTAGTTTCCAGCACACCCCAATTGCTAATTCTCTTCCAGCTTGTAAATGCAGCGACCAGGTACCGGGCATGCTCAGCCAGGGATATCAATAGTTTCGCCAGCAAGGACGGCGTAAACTGCGGACAATCCCAAACATAGCGCAGCGTCTTGGTCCAGTTGCTGCCGCGCAGTCCGGCTTCAATAGTACGCCAGGCCAGATTGTCGCTTGCCGGCTCATGCGGCACCGGGTTGCTGTCGATCCAATCCTCAAGCTGGCGGCACAACGCGGCTGCGTATTTATGATCTCCGGTCATGGCATAGGCTTGACCGAGAGCGATCCAATAACGGTGCCGATTCAGCATGTAGGCCCATTCCGGATCAACGTCAGGAATATAGTGCCAGTCAATCGCATCATCGAACGTTACCGGAACCTGGGTTCGTTCCATATCCCAGGGGAACTGAAACAGAAATGTCTGATCCACAACCTCATCGGCCGTTTTTAGGACCGCTGCCGCTTCATCTGCACAGTATTTTTTTACGTAACCGGTAATTTGAGCCGTCTCTTCCTTCGGCAATCGGCAGCCGGGCACTTGGCGCACTCTGTAATACCGATGAAGTGCTAGCAGCGCATCTTCATTGCGATTTTGCTTGACCGCTTCAGCCACATCGGCTAATTCTGGGACTTCTAGATTCAAAAGCGAGAAGAGCGAACGCAGCTTGTCCTCGTCAGTAGCGTCTACATGATTAACGTTCATACCAGTATCCCTTATACCCTTTCTCAAGGCGCAGCAAGGCTTCCAGATAGTAATAATCGCCCCAGATCATATAATCATCCGGCGATAGTCCGCCGCGTACGTAATAAGAGCCATGCTTCAAGAGTCCCTCTGCATCTTCTCCAATTGTGGAGTAATTCTTCACCAAAGAGGTCAAGGAATCGGTTAGCCCCTGCTTGAAGTAGTCCCGATCCGCATCCTGCTCATCCAAATGCTCGAGCAATTCCAGCAGACCGGCTGCGACGATTGCGGAGGCCGAACTGTCACGATAGGTGTCACGGTCTACCGGAGCATTAAAGTCCCAATAGGCGACATGATCCTCAGGCAGATGCGCAAGAAAATAACGTGCCATGCGTCTAGAGGTTTCGAGATATACGGGATCCCCAGTGTAACGATAGGCCAGAGCGAAGCCGTATACGCCCCAGGATTGTCCCCGTGTCCAGGTTGATCCGTTCGTATAGCCTTGATGTGTAGCGCCTCCAATGGGCTCTCCGCTGCTTGGATCGAAGAAGAAAGTATGATAAGAGCTATCGTCCCCACGCACAATATACCGTCTCGTCTTCTCAGCTTGCATGAGCGCAACCTCGCGATATTTCGGATCCCCCGTCTGCTGCTCCGCCCAGAACAGAAGCGGAAGATTCATCAGGCAATCAATAATAATCCTTCCAGCCTCCTTCGGATCTCCCTCCCGGCCCCAGGCCTGGATATAGCCTCCGGCCGGACGCCAGCGCTTCAGCAGTAGATCCGCAGCCTGAAGCGTCAACTGACGAGCACTCTCATCTTTCTCAATGATCCACTGCGCCTTCGAGGACAAAGAATACAGGAAGCCGATATCATGATGATCCAGCACGATCTTAGCCTCGAAGCGGCGCCGGAAATCGTTCACTGTCTCTACTGCTTTCTGACGGAAAACCTCATCTCCCGTATATTCATAGCACAGCCACAGCATGCCGCTCCAGAAACCATTCGTCCAATCCTCGTTATCATTCAACTGATAGACGCCGTCCGTACTCACATGCGGGAATCTTGTCCCGAACCGATCTATATTCGCCCTGACTTTATTTACTGCATCTTCTATCGCTCTATTCCACATTCTTTGCTGCTCCTTTCGAGTCCCTGTTCTCTTAAGCTTATAATAAGAAGTGCAGTGTATTACTAATAGGGGCTATTTTTGACCTTCATGTGCATAATTTTGACTTTCGACCCGGAATCCAGAGCGTTCCGCTATTTGTGGATTAAAGTTACTCCCCGAAATGCATCATTCCAGTACGAATCTCGCAGCTGCTCATCGGGAACGTCAAGATTCACGCTTACGCTGCAAATGCCTTCATCCAGCCATTCATGATCTACCAAACGGCCATCATTCGTATAGTTAATAATTAAAAGATGCGGATTTCCTTTTACGATGGAGGATAAGCTTTGTCTTAATCGTATCGCCTCTTCATAGCTGCAACGCTCGCGTACAAATAAAGAAGAATCGCTGTTGGCAGCTAAGCTCATAAAATGGTTGATACGTCTGTCCCTTTTTTCTTTAAACTCGGCGTAATTAGTAATCCTAGGCTCCTCACTCTGGATTGGAAAATCGTGAAAGGAATACATTTGGTATTCCGTGTCCATGACCGAATAAAAACCATTATGCGTTCCCAGGATAGCTAAGTTTTGCTCATCCATATACCCGTGGAAACGATGATCTAACAAACGAATAAGCTGATCAGTATTCTCGGAGATCACCCAATCGATAGGTCCGGAAAAGTTGCGGAGCGATAATCTCTTTAACTGGTAAGCAACCATGCAATTATATCCAAGGCTCATGATGAGATCATAGGGCCGGTGTAATTCAGATTGTCTCATTCGTCATTCCTCCCTAGCAATCTTTTACTAGTATTATATTCACGCTGCTTGCTATGAACTGGATATTCATCGGGTGGCAAACAAATATTTTAAAAAAATAGCCCCCGTCTCTTAAAGAGACAGGGGCCTTCCGGTTCACCTGGTGCTGCTTCGGTCAATTGCCGGAGTCTATTCTATTCTATCTTTATTCCGCCAAGACTAGCTCCTTTTACAAATAAACGCTCGATGTTCTTCTCCACCGTTGGGTCAGGGATGAGCGGCGGGGCTTGGTGAGGCTTGCTGCGAGCGTCAATTATGACGTTATCGCAAGCCCAATGCTTGTTATCGTAATAGCTGTTCACGCCATGGATATCATGAGAAGGATTGCTGCGCGTAAAGGTTACCCACAGGAAATTGCTAAGCGATGCGCTCAGAAACTCACTGTCATCACAGAGGATAATCATCGGGCAGGACGGGAGTTCTCCCCTAGAGGCAATCGCTTTGCTTAATTCCTCAATTTCCTGATTCGCACTGGCATAATCCTTGAACGCCGGGCTCTGCATGGCCACAACCCCTGGCATAACGAATCTCACATTTTCGTAGCCGCGAATTTCCTTTAAGCTATCCGGCACCTCTCGGCAAAGCTCACGCTTCTTCTCTCCATAGGCCGCAAACACAACCTTACTTCCGCTATTGAGCCCCGTACCCGAATAATCAAGCGTATCAATGGTCGTATTCGTTTGAAAATGAATGTCGCGATGCAGATCGATCCGCTCCAGAATATAGCTCAAAAATTCCACTTCGCGATACGTACTGAGCGGCTGCTTCTCCTCTGCGGTAATAAACAAATATTTCGCCAAGCTAAGCTGATTCGTCCCCAAAATGTGGTTTGCAATCGTTAGCAGCTCTGCCGGCTGTTTGACTTCCTGATACGGCGTGTAGCGTTCGCTGCCTATGGCAAACAGCAGCGGATGCACGCCCGCAGCGTCGACGGCCTGGACTTCCTTCACGCCGGGAATTTCCTGCTTGATCGCATCTCCCGTCAGCTCATGAATCAACTCGCCGAACGCCGTATCCTCCTGCGGCGGTCGGCCAACAACCGTAAATGGCCAGATCGCATTCGGCTTGGCATACACTTTATGTATCCTCATGACAGGGAAAGGATGAATCAAGCTGTAATACCCCAAATGATCGCCAAACGGCCCCTCGGGCTTCGTCTCGCCGGGATGAATTTCGCCCGTAATCACGAAATCGGCATCATGGCTAAAGCAATACCCGTCTACGTAGCTGTAACGAAAACGCCGGCCAGAGAGCATCCCCGCAATCATCAGCTCGCTCATTCCCTCTGGAAGAGGCATGACGGCAGCTAACGTATGTGCCGGAGGCCCGCCCACAAAACAGCTTACCTTCAGCGGAATTCCCTGCTTATTCGCTTTCTCTTGATGAATGCCGATGCCCCGGTGGATTTGATAATGCATCCCGACATCCTTGTTCATTTCATATTCATTGCCGCTAAGCTGCACGCGATACATGCCCAAATTCGAATTCATAATGCCCGGCTTGTCTGGATTTTCCGTATACACCTGCGGCAATGTAATGAATGCACCGCCGTCCATCGGCCAATGCTGGATTTGCGGCAAATCGGAAATTTGAATCTCCTGCATATGGGCCGGTACCCCGCCATGCTTCTTTAAAGGTAGTGCCGTCAATGCGGCCAAGCCTGAACCCATGCTTTTCATAGGTTGTTTTAATGCCTTCATAGGATCGTTACGCAATGCGATCACACTCTCGGCAGCCTGCCAAGTATTGCGAAATATGAACTTACTGCGTTCAATAGTGCCAAAGAGATTCGAAACGGCCCGAAATTTCGAGCCTTTGACATTTTCAAATAATAATGCCGGTCCACCTGCCTCATAGACGCGCAAATGAATGGCGGCCATTTCCAAATAAGGATCAACCTCCTCGCGAATACGCACCAAATGTCCGTGCCTCTCTAAATCAACGACGCACTCTTCTAAATTGCGATATTTCATAGGTTAGCTCCATCCATTCTCAAGAGATATTCGTAATCGATCAGATATATTTTACGATCGTTGCTGCTTCCATCATGATAACATATCAGGCGCTAGCGGTAGTAGTTTAGCAGTATCTCTTACCTATTTCGGAGAGAATATGCTATAATGGCTTGGTATTTTTTCTCAAACTCTAGATTTGGAGGCGTTTTAAACATGCGGCAAAGCAATTATGCAAGGGTACAACATTTAGGGGAATACGCATCATTGACCCTATAAACTGCGGTTCCCCTTCACTTAAAGGGGTTACATGCAAGTGCAACACCAAAATGAAGTTCACACATCGCGTTTTATTCTTTGGCTCAGTGTTTTGACATTTTTCAGCGTAATGAACGAAACCATGTTTAGTGTTTCATTACCGGATATTGCCGCTTATTATGGCATTGCGCCATCTGCGGCCAATTGGACGAATACTTGCTTTTCGCTGTCTTTCGCCATTGGCGTAGCGGTGTATGGAAAGATATCCGAACATACGGGCATGAAAAAGCTGCTGCTATTCGGCATGCTGACCTATGGTTTCGGCTCAGTTATTGGCCTGTTGTGCCATGCCTGGTATCCAGGCATGCTGACCGCTCGTTTTTTTCAAGGCGTTGGCGCTTCGGCCGTTCCGTCACTAATTATGGTGATGATCGTCAAAGTAGTCGATCCGGGAAGACAAGGAAAAGCATTTGGACTGATCGGATCTGTGGTTGCCTTTGGGGAAGGGCTTGGCCCGGTTATTGGAGGCGCGGTTTCCGGCTATATTCATTGGTCCGTATTATTTGCGCTGCCGTTGGCATCTCTCCTGGCCCTCCCTTTCGTATTACGGATATTGCCTGACGAAATATCGAAAAGAAAAGCGTTTGATTGGATCGGGGCAGTTCTGCTGTCGGTCGGCATTCTTGCGTTTGCTCTGTTCACTACGCTGTACCATTGGGTTTACCTAGCTGCAAGTCTGGTTCTGTTCGTGCTTCTCGCCTTTCATATCCGCCGAAGGCAGGAACCATTTCTGGAACCGTTCCTGTTTCGGAAAAAAGGGTATATCGCCAGGGTACTTACGGGTGCTTTGCTACTCGGTACAGTCGCCGGGTTCATTGTCATGGTACCTTATTTAATGAAGGCCGTATACCATATGCCGACCAGCCTCATCGGAAGTGCGATTCTGTTCCCGGGAACGCTAAGTGTCATCCTGTTCGGAATGCTCGGAGGAATTCTGGCTGACCGACTGGGTCATATCATAACGATGTTGTTCGGGCTCGCCATGATTGCAGCCGGTTTCTTAATCGTACTCTTCTTTGTAGATCGGGGATCTTGGTTGATTGCAGGCTCGATGATCCTGACGTTTGGCGGTCTCTCGTTCGTTAAGACCATCGTATCCGCCAGTGTCGCCAAGACACTGGAACCGGAAGAGGCAGGTTCCGGAATGGGCATGCTCAACTTCGCCTGCTTCCTGGCGGAAGGCATCGGCATTGCCAGTGTGGGCGGGCTGCTGACAAGACCGTGGCTAAGCACTCGTTTCATCGGAACTGTTACGACTCAAGCGGCCGCGCTTTATAGCAATATGATGCTGATTTTTATGGCACTCTTAGCGTTTGGCGGCATCCTGTTCATCATCACCTATAAGCGTAAGCGAAACCGCCAATAATTATCGGGCTATCCCAACGGTTGGATAGAAGAGACCCTGATCGACTGTGAAATATTTTGAAGCAGCTAAAGAATCAGGTGTTCGAAGGCTAATCATAACGATTCCAAATGAACGTGAAAAGCAGCTTAGATCTCAAATACAGAGGTTCTAAGCTGCTTCATTTATAGATTGACGCAGGTATTCAATTTAGTCTTCGAATTCAACATTATGAAACACTTGCTGCACATCCTCCAAATCTTCCAGGGCGTCGATCAATTTTTCGAATTGAGCTTGTACATCCTCCGGAAGGCTCACGTAGTTCTGGGCCAGCATCGTCAGCTCTGCTACGGTAAATTCTGAAATTCCTGCACTTCTGAACGCCTCTTGCACGGCATGGAATTGATCAGGCTCCGCGTAGACGATCACCGTATCCTCTTCCTCGATGATGTCCCTTACATCCAGATCGGCCTCCATCAAGATCTCAAAAACTTCGTCGAGCGTTTTATCCGCCACGCCAATGACCGCCGTAGCATCAAACATATAGGATACCGAACCGCTTACCCCCATGCTGCCGCCGTTTTTATTAAAGGCCGACCGTACCTCAGGTGCTGTTCGGTTCACGTTATTCGTCAATGTATCGACGATGACCATGGAGCCGTTTGGCCCAAAGCCTTCATATCTCAGCTCTTCATAAGTTTCTTCTGCGCTGCCCTTTGCTTTATCCAGAGCCCGGTCGATGATCGCTTTAGGCACATTGTATGTCTTGGCGCGTTCAAGCACGACCTTTAAAGCCCGGTTCGATTCAGGATCCGGTTCACCCTTCTTGGCAGCTACATAAATCTCGACACCAAATTTCGCATATATACGACTTGTATTCGCATCCTTGGATGCTTTTTTTTCCTTAATATTATTCCATTTACGACCCATGATGTTCCCGCTTTCTTTTATTATTTTCGTTCCTATTATAACATCTTCCCGCATTTTGAAAAATTACGGAACGTCACATAAAACAAAAAGACACATCCATCAGGGACGAATGTGTCGTGGTACCATCCTATTTATGACTGCTGCATGCTAGTAAGCTAGGCGACCCTCATAACGATAACGGATAGGCTCGCAGCGGATCTTACTGCGTTTTATTTCAAATACAGCGGAATTTCCTTGACGCCCCGCACGATCATGCCTTGCCGCCATTCGAGCTCGCTGGCATCCCCCTTCAGCCGGATATCGGGATAACGCTTCAACAAAGTGTTGATCGCTATCTCTACTTCCAACCTGGCAAGCGGGGCACCCAGACATAAATGGATTCCTTTACCGAAAGCCAAATGCGGGCTCTTCTCTCTTGTGATATCAAAGAGATCGGGATCATTAAATTGTTCGGGATCGCGATTCGCTGAAGTGAGAGATACAATGACTAAGTCTCCACGGCTCATCGATACTCCCTTAAACTCCAGATCTTCTCTGACCCAGCGGGAGGTACTGAACTCAACTGGACCGTTATAGCGCAGCATTTCTTCAATAGCCTGTTGAATAAGCTCCGGTTGATCTTGCAATAATTGAAGCTGATCCGGGTGCTGCAGTAAAGAGAGTATACCGTTGCCGATCAAATTGACTGTTGTCTCATGCCCGGCAATGATGAGCAGCATGACGAGATTATACAATTCGTCCTCCCTTAGCCTGTCTCCTTGTTCCTCGGAAATAACCAGTTGGCTAATCAAATCATTCCCGGGTTGTTTTCTGACTTTGGCAATCCAATCGACCAAATATTCCCTGAACTCCAAAGTTAGATTGCGTGTCTCCTCATCCTGGCCTGAAAATTCAATAAGCGCATTCGACCATACACGGAATTTATCTCGATCGGAATTCGGAACACCCAGCATCTCGCTAATCACAATAATTGGCAAAGGAAATGCGTAATCATCGATTAAATGGATCGATTCTTGCCCCTCTACCGCAGCCAAAAGCTCATCCGCGATTTGCTGTATTCGATCTTTCATCCCGGAAATTAATTGCGGCGTAAATGCTTTTTGTACTAAACCCCGTAATCTCTTATGATCCGGAGGATCGGAGAACAACATATTATCCTTAAAAAAGATCACATCTTTATTAATTCCTGCATTCCTCATATCTTTCACGAAACGCGGATCCTTCAAGGCATCGACAGCATCCTCATATTTGCTGATGATCCAGCCGTGCTGGCCATCCGGGAACAGTGTGCGCATAATCGGTTCCTTATCTCTCATTTGCGCGTAAACAGGAAAAGGATTCTGGATGAATGCTTTAGTAAATAAATTGTCGCCTAAAGACGAACTGGTTGGCATTGGAATACGCTCCTCTCTTCATCGTTAAGAAATTCTGGAACTTTTAAGAAAATATTACCATGACATTCAATTCAATAGCAAATAAACGTAATTTTGCTAATTTTCCATTCCCTCGCTACAATTAAATATCATAATAAATCGCTAGTCCACTTCTCGTGAAGAAGCCCATTTAGGCCTAAAAATATTTAACCTGATTAATTACATTAAATTAATACCATTAATTATTTGAATTTATGGTTCGCGCATGAGATAATTCACCCAATGAAGAAAATGATGCAAGCAGACTGAAAGGAGCAATAAAAATGAACATTGCAACCATAGGAACAGGTTTCATTGTCGATACCTTCCTGGCCGCAGCAAAGCAAATCGAGAACCTCAATTGCGCAGCCATGTATTCCCGTAAGAAGGAAACCGCGCAGCCTCTGGCTGACAAATACGGCATCCCGACAATTTATACGGAGCTCGAAGCTCTAATGGCAGATCCAATCATTGATTTCGTGTACATCGCTTCCCCGAACAGCTTGCATTTTGAGCAGGTTCGCATGGCACTCGATCATGGCAAGCATGTTATCTGCGAAAAGCCCTTCACCTCGACGGTTGCAGAGCTGGATCAGCTCATCACCCTGGCAAAACAGAAGAATCTCATGCTGTTCGAAGCCATTACGACGCTGCATCTGCCGAATTACCAGCTAGCCAAGGAACAGCTCGGTAAGCTGGGAGCGATCAAATTCATACAGTGCAATTACAGCCAATATTCGAGCAGATACAATCAGCTGTTAAACGGCGGTGAAACGCCCAACGTCTTCAATCCCCAATTCTCCGGCGGTGCACTGACCGATATTAACATTTACAATTTGCACTTTGTCATAAATATGTTCGGCACTCCTGAGTCAGTTAGCTACACCGCAAATAAGCACCCGAACGGCATTGATACCTCTGGAGTTTTGGTGCTGAAATATCCTGAGTTTATTGCGCAGTGCGTAGGCTGCAAGGACACGAATAGTATGAATTTCGTGCTAATCCAGGGGGAGCAAGGCTATCTTCATGTACAGCAAGGAGCCAATGGCTGCCGTAAGCTGGTTTTGCATGCGGATGGCCAGGAAACCGTGTTGAACACGCAAACAAACGATAATTTGCTGTACTATGAACTGGCCGCATTCAAGCAAATGTACGAAGCACAAAACTTCGAGCAATGCTATGCGCTGTTAGAGCATAGTCGCTCCGTTATTGAAACCGTCGTACTAGCGCGTCAGGATGCAGGAATCGTTTTTGCTGCAGACGCGAAGGATACTTTAAGGTAATTGCTCCAAACACAGATAAAAAGCTGCATCACAACGAAAAAGGATAGATATTCCCGGATTCCGGGGGGTCTATCCTCCTTTTCGCTCTTTTCCTTCTTATCCTTCCTCTTCTCCTCTCTTTATCATGTCCACACCCATTTTTAAATGACTAGCCTAACGACTAAACACATTGAATTGCATTGTCATATAAAGATATATGGGGGGTTACCAAAGATGAGAGGAGAATAAAACTATTCCAATGAATCCGCATAAAATTTGTTTCATCTATTGTGCTGATCAAGAGGATTTACTCCAAGAGTCGATTCGCCACACATCAGCGCTTAGCATCCCAGACGGATATATGATTGAAATCATAACGATTTCTGACGCTAAAAGCATGACCTCCGGCTACAATAAAGCCATGTCCATGACGGATGCCAAATATAAAATATATTTGCATCAAGATGTCTATATTCTCCATAAAAATTTTATTATTGATACCCTCGAAATTTTTCAGCAAAACCCTAGACTCGGCCTTATTGGCGTCATTGGTTCCGCCTATGTCCCGCCCAATGGAATATGGTGGGAATCCGGAGAGAATTACGGTCAGGTTTACGGCAGCCACTCGGGAAATATGGAGCTTCTTGCCTTCAATAACAGCAAAGAAGGCCACTCTTACCAGCCAGTTGCTGCAGTCGATGGTTTACTGATCATGACGCAAGTCGATATTCCTTGGCGTGAGGATTTGTTTCAGACCTGGGATTTCTATGATATATCACAATGTATGGAATTTTTCCGGGCAGGATATGAGGTAGGCATCCCCTTTCAGGACACCGCCTGGGTTGTGCATGACTGTGGAGTAGCTAATTTAGCCAATTACGAGGACAATCGCCTGCAATTTATTCAGGAGTACGAGAAGGATATCCGTGCAAGCTTTGCTGCGTATTATGAGAATCGATTTAACGACCTTGTACCCGAGACGACTTCATATCACGGCTTGAACTTATCTTTAATCGAGAATCATATACGACAATATGAGGTCAGTATCGATCCAAAAAAAACAATCCAAAAGGAGAGCTGCAGAACAGTGGAATTTAATGGTGAATTTCAGATTTCTGAATGGCTTAAGTTAGTCAAAGAGACGGAAGGTTACTTAATGGAGCTCGAGATCATTGCCCTCTTCCATTTGCCCTTACTTGTGGATCATCTTCCCGGTGAAATCGTTGAAATCGGCACCTTTAAAGGAAAGAGTGCGATAGCTCTAGGCCTAAGCAGCCAACACCTCACTACACGCAAACGTCCTGTTCACATCATCGATCCCTTCTCGCACCCTGCCTTACCTGCAAACTATGAAGATGATTTCGATTCAAACATAAGAAATGCTGGTCTTAAGCCTCACATTCAGAAAATAAAGAAACCTAGCCAAGAGGCTTACAATGACTGTCCTGCCGAGATCGCAGCGCTATTCATAGACGGAGACCACAGCTATGACGGGGTAAAGCATGATATTATTCACTATGCTTCAAGAGTAGTTTCTGGCGGAATCATTGCCTTCCATGATTACTCCTATAAAGATTGCCCAGGATATGAATGGGCGGAGCTGCCAGGTGTCACTAAGGCAGTTGATGAGTTGTGCTTAGAGGACAATTTTGCTTACCTATGCGATTATAACAGCCTGCGACTTGTCCGTAAGCTCTAAAAGCAGTGATCACAAGCCATGACCACTAAGACTCGTCTTGCTATTATTGACACAAAATTCCCTTGGAAGTTAAGTGGATTCCGTTACTGGGAAAATGTTGAGATGCTTGTCCAACGTCCAAATACTCTATTTTTTGCCACTGAGCCTAATCCTGATGAATTTCCTACCGTCGTGCATCCCTTCTCTCAATTCAAAAGCATAGCCGATTCCGAGGAGATTACAGACGTTTATTGTGTTTTTTTGAACTTGGCTATAAGTTTGCTAGGAGCATGTACCCTCCCTGACGGAACTCACATGCCGGGCTCAAATCCATTTTTAGATATTCGATCATTCCTTCTTGAACGGCAGATCAAGCTGCACACAACGCTGTATCCTGGAGGCGGGCTCGTTCAAGAAACTAGACCTGAATTTCTAGATATTGTGGCAAAAAATTGTGCAACCGTCTTTACGAATATTGAGGATGTTCTCTTAAAGGTCAATACGAGTATTTATCAACCTGTAGTGATTAATACTGAGCTATATAATTACGTAGCAAGAGCATGGAAACATCCCATTCATTTAGTTTTTTGCGCCTTCAATTATCCTAGAAAAGGATTCTCATTGCTTGTTCAAGCTTATAACAGCCTCAATTCAGATGATTTTCATCTCCATATTATCGGTGACTGGGAGGAGCAGCTTACTCAATTAACTAATAAACGCTTTACATTTCATGGCATTCTAGTACCTGAAAAGTTGAAGTTGCTGTATCAAACTTGTCATGTATTTATCAATTGCAGTACTTATGACCACATGGCATTAGACGGTTTTCCCACTACTGCTGCCGTGGATGCCATGGCTACCGGATGCCTACTCTTAACAACGAACCCACGCAATGACCAGCTCATATTAAAAGAAGGAATTGATTATTTAAAAATAAACACAGACGAACAGTCCCTTCTCCATACTCTGTTCTGGATCAGAGGTCATTTCCATGAAGCTAAGCGTATAGCGCTTAATGGTTCAAAGAAAATCAAAGCCAGTTTTGATCGTAAGAAGGTTGTTACAGCAAAGCTCGCTCATATGGTCGAAAATCGGTAAAGCAGATTCTTTACTGCCGCAAACGCGATTATTTCATATATACCCGACAACAAAAATCCCCTTCGATGAACAGTGAACATCCATGTGAATATGGATTATAAAATCATTGTCTATCGCAAGGGGATTGCATCATTCATATTAGGCTTTTGATTTTTGACTTTTTATACACAGCGGGAACTCCTGCATAAAGTACATTAGGCGGTACATCATCCTTAACAAAAGAACCACCACCGATAATAGACCATGAACCAACGGTCACTTTCTCCCGAATGGCTGAACCGGTGCCAATAAAGACGCCTTCTCCCAGCTTTACATCGCCGCTAATGTTCGACCCCGGTGAAATGGTGGAGTATTCACCAATCGCAGCATCATGAGCCAGGGTCACATTTGTATTCACAATAACGAAATTTCCTACATGCACATTAATACTTAAAACAGAACCCGCGCAAAGTATGCTATTCATACCAAGCTGAGGGCTGTATGATAAATGTACGGAAGGATGCACAAGCGCAGGAGCAAATCGGAAGCGGCCCTCTCTCGTCTTATCCGCAAATCTTTTCTTAAGCACAGGGTCGCCAACCCCGCTGCATACGACTTCTATGTCATTCTTGTATTTGTGAACCTGCTCAATATCCCCTAGCACAGGAATGCCATCTACGATGCGATTACGCATCTCTTTGCGTTCATCCAAAAAACCAATAACATCCCGGCCTAATACCTTGCAAAGGGCGAGAACTTCCCGCCCCATTCCTCCGCACCCCCAAATGACCAGCTTAGCTTCACTCATCAGCGAGGTGCCTCACGATCAGTTGAACCTGCTCCTGCTCAATGTCCTCCCAGACAGGCAAGCTAAGAATACGGTTGCTAATGTCTTCTGTGACCTTTAGCGATGATCGAGGATGCAGCTCAAACATTTTTTGACGATGACACGGGGGCGAGAAATAAGTTCTTATTTGTATGCCCAGCTTTTGCAGTTTTTTTACGTAATACATATTGTCCCGGTTAGATGGACATAAGAACGGATAAAATTGATAAGCCACCTTACCTTTGACGCCTTGAAGCCTCCACCCCGCCTCCGCCAGCTTTTGCTCTTTCCAGGCTTGCTCATACCATGCTCCTATTCTCTCCCGGATCTTAATTTTCTCTTGAAATACGTCCAAAGTGGCCAAACCTATAGCCGCCGTATATTCCGAAATTTTTCCGTTCAAACCTAGCTGTCCTGACTCTCGATCATCATTAAATCCAAAGTTTGAGGAGCTTCGTATGCTCTGAATCAACGTATGATCCCTACTGTACACGATCGCACCTTCTCCGATACCGAAGGATTTAGTCGCATGGAAGCTGTATACGGTCGCACCTCCAAATCCCGGCTCAACTTGTTCCTCCAAGGTCGAGCCGAAGCTTGAGGCAGCGTCTATCACAACCGGAATACCGCGCTGAAGCAAAGATTCATAATAAGCTAGATCGAGATGCGTACCAAACGTTGCGTAAGGAACAACTACCGCGACCTCATCTCCAAGCTCCTCTAAAGCTGCTTCAAGCAATTTTTCATCCATACACCAATTTTCATCGTCGATATCGATATAATAAGGCTCTAAGCCGCACCACATCGCACTTAACGGAGTTGCTGGAAAGGTGAAGCTAGGCATAAGGGCATATTTGCCTGGTCGCTTCATTTCAGAAATAGCTAATAAAAGACCTATTGTCGCATTGCTGACAGTTACAACGGCCCCCTCATTGTTAAAGTATTCCTGAAGAAGGCGCTCCTCGAACCTTCTGTTCAGAGGACCGTTGTTCGTATAAATTCTTGAAGCATCAATTTCCTCCAAATAATGCTGGTAGGATTCCTTCGGTACAACTTTCGGTTTAAGAAATGGAATATATTTCATGGGCATCACTACTCCTAATGTTTCATAGTCAGAGCCTCGGGATATCTTGCTGTCTTTATCCCAAGCTCTACCATGCGCCGAACTTTATTCCAATCCCCGGGTTCATTGAGCAGGTAGGATTTCGGATCCCAAGGAATGCATTTTAACCAATGGTGATAAAACATGGATGAGGTCGTTATCTTAGCACACATCAAGGGTTCCGCATCATTTAGCACCCATTGCTCCGAATTAATCAAATAGTAAAAGGGATGATAAATCAAATCTGCCCGCGTTTCCCTTGCAAAGTTCACCAGCCTCTCGATCCGGTCTTGCGAGAACTCGTCATCATCATCTAAATGAGTAATAAAGTGGCCTGTAGCCAATTCCAAGGCTCGATTCGTCGGGATGCTTCCCGCCACTAGCCAGCGTTGATAGGTTTCCTCGGGGTATTCCCCTCTACTCGCCCTATTCTCAAACTTGATTCTCGGGTCATTGAATTCATCAATGACATCTGCGGTGTGGTCGGTGCAGCAATCGCCTATGACAATAATCTCCAAGTTCGTGTACGTTTGCTGCACAGCTGACTTCAGACTGCAGTTGAGCAGAGTATCGGCACGATTGTATGTCGGTATGCAAATTGAAACGAGCGGCTGCTGCAGATCGTATATTTTCTTGTACTCTTCGGTGCTAGACGCTTGTAAGAAGTCGTTTTTCGTCACCATGGAGTTCACCTCTATGCTCGAGATCTGTTAAAACATAATTAAAATTGAAATTTATTTTCTCTACCAGCAGCTCATTATTCGTAAAATATAAAGAAGGCCCTATTTTACGAATGCCATGAATCGGTTTACCGAGATAAGTTTGTACGCAAGCAATGACGATCGTTTGATCGTTACAAATTTGCAGCAGCCTTTCCTGCCACTCTTCTCTCGGGGAATTCCAATTATCCGGGCATTTAACAAATACGGAGCTTTTGTTGCTTGCCGCAACGATCTCCGCGATTTTATCCGGGTCAACGAGGTTCGTGAACAAAGAATGCGGCATTTTAGGCTCTGTCCATGTCCTACTCCATTTCGTCTCGTAGTAGGCCTTATTGGTGAGAAACAAGCTCCTCTTCTGTTCTTCATCCCATTGATTGAATGTGGCGCTGCCATGGTGATAGACAAAAGCATCCTCAGCAATAGCAAGCCTATACCCAGCTTGCAGCATGCGCAGGCAATAATCGTCATCTTCAAACATGCCGCAGCCAAAGCTTTTATCTAAGTGACCTAATTTTTCGAAGATTTCCTTCTTGATCATGACGCAGAAGAAACCAAGCATATCCGTATATCTGAATCTTTTATCGAATAATGCATGAAATTCATCCAGCCACGCAGCATTAGCCCCGTAAACTTCATCCCCCACAAAAAAGTCCAGCTTCTGATCATTTCCTACGAAATTAGACATCGGGCCAACGGCTGCGATTTGGTGGTCTGTCTTAAAGGGCTGCATTAAACGAGGAAGCCAGTCTTTTGATACCATCGTATCGTTATTCAGCAGCACTACATAATCTCCTGTAGCGTTAATTATTCCAATGTTATTTCCTCCGGCGAATCCGTCGTTTTCGGACAGAAGAATCGTTTTAATATTAGGGTGAGTTAGCTTCAGTAAGTTGGCTGGCGTCTGATCTGTAGAAGCATTATCAACAATGATAATTTCGAATCGGGGAACAGTGGTATATTGCAGAAGGCTTCCTAGGCATCGATCGGTTAATTCCCAATTATTATGAGTGACTATGATAATACTTATTTTGGGATACAGCTGATTTAAAATAATGGATTGAAATTCATGGTAACGATCTTTCCACGTATTGTCGGCTGCATACTGCCGGCGTTTCTTCGCATTCGTAGATTGCTCAGCCTCTTTTTCATGGAAAGCCCGCCAAATAGCAGTTTCAAATTCCATCGTTCCAGTTGCAATGGATACATAATCTTTCATTGGAGCGAGCTCTGGCAATGCCGTAGATACGATGGGTTTGCCGGCTGCCATGTACTCATAGACCTTCACCGGGTTTGTAGCCAATGTCAAGGCGTTGATCTGAAAAGGAATGATGCTTACATCAAATGCATGCAGGTAAGCTGGAAGCTCCTTATAAGGCTTCTCCCCTAATATAAAGACGTTATTTAGCTTCTCTATATTTGAAGTATCGCTATAATACGTATTTCCGATTAAAACAAAATTCCAATCCGGATTCCGCTCAGCAATCTCAAATACTAAGTTCATATCAAACCATTCCGCAATAGCTCCAATATATCCGATGATCGGTTTTCCAACCATCGAAATATCGAGGGGCAGCTGCTGCGGCTTTACAGCAAAGTGATCGAATTCTCCTGCATTGCGTATCAAATGTACGGACGAATTGAAATTTTGTGCTTTTTGATAAAGGATATCGGATGAAGTAACTACGGCGTCAGCCTTCTTTATCAGCTCAGGCTCTAATGCAAGAAGCTCTGCAGACGCATTGGAGAAGCCGGCATGCTCATCCATACAATCATAAATGACTTTGTTATCCTCCAAATCGAAAACAATTGACGACCAGAACGGAAGATCCACGATCGATACGGTCTGATGAATATTGAATTTTTGCTTCAAAACCTCAATGGACCATTTCATATACAGCTTATCTAATGGGTGCTTAATCGCATCACGGTAAGCGTTCAAGCTATTATACGAGCATAGTTTGATCAGCCAGACATTCTCTTCGGCTTCTTTAATTTGCACTGTTGCTTGGATCTCATCGAATGTAGCATCAGGACGATTTAATTGCACCGTTTCGATCGAGAAATAAAATACTTTATATCCGTGCCGGGCGAACTGTTGGCAGATTTGCTGCGGTCTTTGCCATCTGTAATCCCAATCAATAATCGGAAAGCGGAATAAAGTGATATTAAGGGGATCTAATTGCGGCTTCATGGGGTCTAGCACGTAATCTTTAATTGGCATTACATTTTCTTTTCCAGCTTGCACCGGAAATGAATTCTTATTTTCTTCCGTTCCGATGTGCTCGTTAATCAGATGATTATTCGAAATCGTTTGCGACTGAGCTGGCATTTCCGGAGGAATGGACTGAAATGCGGGAACCGTGACTGCTATAGAGTCCTGTTTTTGTTTGGCTTGAATCCTCCTATTCTTTGTCGTTTCCCAGTACTGAATTCTTCGGATCAACCTCCTCTTTTGTATTCGAGCCTGCCTTCTTCCTTTCTTCCATCGAACGACACCATTTAAAATCCTTAATAGCCTTCGCTGCTCTTTGGTATACACACGGATCCACCTTTCTGCACCATTTATATGCCTAGGTATCTTCTAATGATTTGAGGATGCTGCCCTGAAAACGGGATTGTTCTTACTTCATATTCGTCATGACGGTATGACCAATCCGGCTCGCCTGTATTATTGTATAAATTCACATCTCCCCGCCTGTTATCGTTGAATTTGAATCTTTTTCCGAAAGCGTAATGATAATGGTAAAGCGGTACATCGATATACTCGGATGGCAAAGACCAAATATCACTGGATGGCCCCTTCAGCGTACAATGATGCTTCTGATCCCGATAACGTATGCCAATCCCATTTCTCCACATTCGAATAATCTCATTCGACCATCTCTCGTCATTCGGTGCATTGACGCGCACCGTCCAGGGATCCTTCCAGAAATTGACGATTGGAAATTTCAATACATGGGCACTCGTCTGAGCCAGTCTATCCGGCAATACCGTATTCAAAGCATCATCAAATATCTCGTCGGCGTCGATATTGGCAATCCATTCCCCTTGTGCTTGATCGACCATAAAATTTCTTACCTCAGATTCATTCCAATCATCCGTATAAGCGGTACCTTGCTTATTGCTAAATAAACGAATGTTGTGCTGCCTCATAAACGATTTAATTATGGGGACTGAATTATCGCTGCTGCCTCCATCCACAATAATAACTTCATCTGCAAAGGCGGTTACTCTTTCCAGAAACAGCTTCAAAAAGGTTTCTTCATTCAGCACTGGCGTTATTACCGTTATAGACATTAGTCACCACACTCCAAATATCATATAATCCACAGTCTATTCCCTTGGTCGGGCGGAGAACATCGGCAATTGCCCGATTTATATGTAAAACAACTAATTGTTTAAAAATAGCCTCGTGTCCCTGGCACTTTTTCATGCCGCTGCATATCCTTCAGAGATATTACGAATTTAGACAGTTTCAGATGAGAAAGGAGCGCATCCTTTGAAGACAGATCTAGTTATTGTAACGTATAATTCCGCCTCATATATTCAGAAATGTATCGAGGCAATCAGATCATATACACCTCCGAACTACACCATTATCGTTGTCGATAACGGAAGTACAGATGCTACAATGGCATATCTTCAAACCTGCTCCGACATCCTGTTGATTGAGAACGATGGAAATAAAGGCTATGCAAGCGCGGTTAATCTTGGAATTATGAGCGGTACTTCAGAAACCATCGTTGTCATGAATCCTGATGTGTTCGTGACAAGCGGATGGCTGCCGCCGCTCATGAATGTACTCTGGTCGGACGAAAAAACGGCTATCGCAGCACCCAAACTAATAAACAGCGCCAATCAACTAGTTGGGGTCGGAACGAATTTTGATTGGAGTTCTCCTTATTTTCTTTGTCCAAATGAACCTGGAATATTAGAGGAGACGAGAGCATGCTTAGCGATTAACGGGGCTTGTTTTTTGTTGAAGAGGCATTTATTAGAGAAGCTTGGTTTATTGGATGAACAGTATTTTCATTATTTTGAGGAAACGGACTATTGCTTTAACGTCATTCATTTAGGCTATAACATCTTATTCTGTCCGGAGAGTACAATATATCATGAATATTTCCCGAATCCTGAGCGCGATGAGGCCATCAAGCAGTATTGGGAACAAAGTGAAGCGCGATTTAATCGTAAATGGAGCTATCAGGGCAACGGCATTGTTGCTAAAAACGAATGAAAAGAGGGTGAACTGGATTCTATCCAGCCACCCTCTTTGTTTTAACAAACATGAATTATTTTTTGAGATCGAGTTGGAACCTCGCACCTTTATCACCAGCAAATACAATTACACCGTTCTTCGGCAGTTTTACAGTATTGATGCCGCTGACCAGCTCATAGTTCAAGCATAAACCTTGCTCATCATAGACGGCGAATGAACCATTAGAGGGTACCTTTACCTTCAGCGTCCGGCCGGCCGCCGTGTCGGGAACAGTGAACCATCTGGCGTAGCCCTGATCCTGTATCGTCAAAAATGAACGCGCCCCTGAATAGAGCGGTTTAACAGCTTCTTCCCGCACGTACAGGCTTCCGCCAATTTCTAAATACTCTATCCCGCTGCGTGTAAAAAAATTGTAATCCATGGTGTCTCTGCCGCCCATCGTCGGAATCTGCAGCTCGCTGATCGCTTTGTTCGCATCAACCATTTTATTGTTCAGTAAATAATTGGGCGCTTCCGAATAAGTAGTTAAAGTCTGGACAGGCATAGCTACTAAATAGAGAGCAGAAGTATATTTTTCGTTGAGTGCATAATATTTCTTGCCCTCTCTTTCTTTCCAAACCGCCTTAACCGTCTCTGGCAAGGAGTGATCTTCCAGCTTCTCTGCCATATATTCCGATAAAGCCGTCTGTCCCAAGCCAGGCATCGTTAGGTAGGTTCTGACCCATAAATAAGCGCGTCCGTTCTTCTCCCGTACGAAGCTTGCTTTTGCGCTGCCGTCCTCTTTGACAAAGGAACCGTCCGCCGTATAGATGAATTTCTCGACTGGATAGTCCGGTAGATTAAGTACAGAAAGCGCCAATTCGCCGTCTTCACTTACGTCCACCTTCATTAAAGCTTTACTGGCTCCATAGATACCTGCATGCTCTGCTACCTTCTTTGGCATCGGAGCTTTTACGGGATCGTCAAAGGATTTCTCCGGCTTCAGCTCAGGGATAATGCCTTTTTCTTTTAGCGCGCTAAGGAGTATTTCATTCGCCAGGATTTGATCCGTCATGCTCACGCCGCCGGATGTGACTACAGCTGCAGCCATATTGTGTTCCGGAAGCACTACGAAAGAAGAATGATAGAGGATTGTATCTCCCCCTTTGGACAGGGCTTGGATGCCATATTCACTAAAAGGGAACATGTTCACCGTATCCCAGCCGAGGCCATAGGACACCGATGTATCTGCCTCTTCTGGCCACATCCCCCTTCTGTACTCTTCCTGCTGCATCGCCTCTGCCGACTCTTTGCTTATGATCGAAGCGGCTTGCCCCGTAAATATTTGTGAGAATTTAGCCAAATCTTCCGCAGTCGAGTAGATGCCGCCTGACCCGATCACGTTCACCGTTTCGTTTGGAAGCTGACCTGAATACACCGGATAATACAGCGGGGCCATTTGGCTTGATTTGACATTGTCCTGCGGCGTTTTTGTATGCGTCATATTTAATGGCTTCGTAAAATAGGTGTGAATATAATCCGTAAAGCTAAGTCCGCTTACCCGCTCCACCAAAATCTCAGCCAGCGTAAATCCATCATTGCAATATACCGAGAATGCTCCTGGATCTGCCTTCAAATTTTGCTCAGCAAGCTGCAATAGTAAATTGTCATGGGCATAGGTGTCGTTATCTTCAAACAATAATGTATTCCGAAGTACTCCTCCTTGAAGCCCGGAGGAATGATTCAGCAGCATACGCGGCGTAATTTGCTTATAACGCGGGTCTTTCATTTTAAATTCCGGTATGTAGTGAACGACGGGCTGATCCAAATCCACCTTCCCCTCATCAACCAGCTTCATGACCGCTGCGGCAGCAAACATCTTGCTGGAAGATCCGATACCATACATGGTCGTGGTCGAAACATCCGCCTTTCCCTTCGCCTTGTTTTTGCTCGCAACCCCGGATATTACAATTTTACCGTGATCGATGAGGGCGTATTGTACACTGTTCGTATTGTACGACTCCAGCAGCACAGCTGCCTTCTTCGCGGCCACTTCCCGAGTCAGCTTATATTCTCGGTCATGGTTATGGGCTTGCGTGGCACCCTCTTCCCTTTGCACGCTATCCGCCGCTACGCTTCCTAGCGGTGTTAGCAGGCTGAACAATAGCATGATAGATAGGACGATAAAAGCTTTTTTATTTTTATTCATGTCTCTCTCCCTCTCCAGTTTATTCATAATGGCGAATCATAGATAATACGACGAAGGAACTTGTTTCGTTCAACGCGCCAATATTAAACGTATGAAATCTCAACTCCCGGCATGCGTATAATAATCAAATATGAGTTGCTTAGTCCTCGAAAAAAAAGAATCCGCAGAAAATGCGGATTCTGCGGATTCTTCACCTGATCTATACCCACTTATCGTTGTTTTGCCTATACTTTCCTAGAATAGCTGCATTATATGGCTCCTGCCGCGCCCTGGAATTGCGCCCCATGCAGTCGGCTGTATACACCTCGTTCTGCCAGCAAATCCTCATGCGTTCCCTGCTCGGCAATGCCTTCCTCGGTCACGACGACGATGCGATCGGCATTCTTGATCGTTGCCAGGCGGTGAGCGATGACGAGCGTCGTCCGTCCTTGGGACAGCTCGGCCAGCGATTGCTGGATGACCAGCTCCGTCTCCGTATCCAATGCGGAGGTAGCCTCATCCAGAATAAGAATCGGCGGATTCTTGAGGAACATGCGCGCGATGGCCAACCGCTGCTTCTGCCCGCCCGACAGCTTCACGCCCCGTTCACCAATCACCGTCTCCATCCCTTCGGGCTGGGTGCGGATGAATTCGTCAAGACGGGCCCTACGCGCCGCCTCCCAAATTTCCTCCTCCGCAGCATGAAGCTTGCCGTACAAAATATTTTCACGAATCGTACCTGCGAATAAGTATACATCCTGCTGCACGATGCCGATTTGATGACGGAGCGACTGCATCTTAATATCCCGGATATCGATGCCATCGATCGTGATCGCGCCCGCCTCCACCTCGTAAAAACGAGGCAGCAAGCTGCATAATGTCGTTTTTCCCGCACCGGAAGGGCCAACGAAAGCCACGGTCTCTCCCTGACGTATCGTTAGGTCGATATTGCTTAGCACGGTCGACTCACTATCATAGCCGAAGGATACTCCCTCAAAACGAATCTCTTTTTGCAGCTCGCCGATCTCAACCGCGTCTGGTTTATCTGCAATATCCGGCTCGGTGTCCAGCAGCTCGATGTAACGTTTGAACCCGGCAAAGCCTTGCGGGTAGCTCTCGATAATCGCATTGATTTTCTCAATCGGCCGGAAGAAGACGTTCGTCAGCAGCAGGAAACCGATAAATTCGCCATAAGACAATTGCCCGCGGATGACGAACCAGGTGCCGCATACCATAACGAACAACGTAACTAAGCGCATCATCATATAACTGATGGCCCCGTTCTTGGCAATCAGCTTATACGAGAGCAATTTCGTGAGACGGAAACGACCGTTATTCACAGCGAATCTTTCCTTCTCATGCTCCTCGTTCGCAAACGCCTGAACAACGCGGATACCGCCTACATTATCCTCTACGCGAGCGTTAAAATCGCCTACATCGGTAAACAGCTGGTGAATCGCTTTGGTCATTTTTCCGTTAAAGTAGACGACCAGCCAAATAATGACGGGTACGGCAATGAAAGTTATCACAGCCAGCTTCCAATTGATAAACAACATGAGCGTGAACGAGCCGGCCAGCGTCATAACCGCGATGAAGAGATCCTCAGGGCCATGATGGGCCATCTCGCCGATCTGCATCATATCATTCGTCAGCCTTGACATCAGGTGGCCTGTCTTTGTGTTGTCGAAAAAGCGGAAGGACAATTTCTGGATATGTTCAAACAGCTTTTTGCGCATATCGGTCTCAATGTTAATCCCCAGCATATGCCCCCAGTAATTGACGATATACAGCAGCACGGTATTCAAAAAATATAACACCAGCAGCCCCAGCGATGCCCATACAATAAGATTCCACTCTTCATTCGGCAATAGATCGTCCACAAAGCGGTTTACGACCAGCGGAAATCCCAGCTCCAGCAAACCAGCGATCAGCGCACAGCCGAAATCAAGCAGGAATAATCCCTTATAGGGCCGATAGTAAGCGAAAAAACGGCGAATCATCATATTCATTGCGCTATTTCCAGCCCCTTTTCTAATAAATTCAATAATGACAGTATTAACTTGACTCCATTCCGGCCAGCATGTCAGCATTCCTCTAGGCTAAAGCGTTCAGTACATCGTTCATTTTGCGGTGATGAGACAGAACGCCGTAATTCATCCAGGCCATAAAATCAACCTCATAGACACACCCATTCTTGACGGCTTCAAGGGCTCGCCACGTTGGCGAATCCAGGATAGCCCTCTCCTCTCCTTCATAGATGGAATGGCGCTTGTCAAACGCAATGAACAGATGATCGGAATCAAGCAATTGCAGCTCGTCCAGCGGCAACACCGCGTTCCTCTGCCGATTCGTGAATTGCTCGACGAAGGCAGGCGGCTTCAAACCTAAATCCCCGTACAATATGGGACCTGTATAACCCTGCTGCGGGCCCGCATACAGACTGATAGCAAGAGCCGATATGCGCAAGCAAGCTACGGTCTGACTGCGAGCGGAGCGTTTGAGCAATTTTCTTGCTTCATTGGCCTTAGCCCTGTATTGTGCAATCACATCATCCACGATATCTGTCTTTCCGAGAAGCTCAGCCGTCTTTCTTAGCGTCATACGCCAATCCTCTCCGGGATGCAGGAGCAGATATGTAGGGGCAAACTGCCCGAGTGCATCATTTGAAATCCAGCGCTCAAAGCCTCTGTCCAGCATAATGAAATCCGGCTTAAACTGGGAGAATGTTTCCACGCCTTCAGCGGCAATATCGAATACTGGGACATCGTCTAATTGCAGATAGTCTTGCTTTCCCCATTTCGCATGGAAGCTTTGCACCGCGGGCGTAATCCCGAGCGCCACCAGGAAATCCTCGAGAAAGAGCCCCGTCATATCCTTGAACATACGCGTATAACTCCACCTTGCTACCTGGGCCAGCCCGGCCAGCTGCTCCACCGTCCAGGTGCTCTGGTAGTGCTGCTGAAGATGTTCGATCGAGCGCTTTACGGCAGTGCGTATATCGTCATTGTTCATCCCAGAGAGGTTCTGTTGGAAAATAAATCGCAGCAGTTCCTGGAAACGTGCGTGATTTGCAAATGACTCCATCTCATCGGTAGCATACCGATGTTCGTATATTTTTTCAACATAACTCATGCATTCCGAGAATGGATGGCATAGCACCTCACCCGAGCAAGGAACCAGCCCGCTTCCCATGGATGCAGACAAGTAGGCCGCCCGTACTTCAGAACTATCCATTGCACATGTGCATGTGCTATTCGGCCCGGTCAATCGCCAGCCTTCGAACGATAATTGATAGTAAGACAGACCATCATGTCCAGCTTGAATCGTCATAGTGGTAGCGGGAGAAGCAATAAAGCACTTGCCTCGCATTAAATTATACTTGTTTCCATCGATCACCGCTAAGCCGTCTCCACTATCAAACAAAAGCATGCTGTAGCCGCTGCTCAGCGCGTTCCCTTCCTCTTGCTGCCAATCAGCAGCCCGGTCGTGATACTGAATATCCTTCAATATATAAATAGAAGCGGGACAGGCGACCTTGTTTTCTGCTTGATCCTTCATTGTCATCTACCTCAATCCAATACTTGATTCATGAATGTGTCTTGGACAACTCTCAAATCGTAGAAAAAGAAAGCTATTCAACTTCCGTTGAAAAGCTCTCTGCAACTAGAGTGTGATGAATCTGCTTATTAAGCTACTTTATTTAATGAACCATTTCAATAAATCATCGATTTTCATCATATTGGCCGTAATGGCGCCGGATTGCCAGTGCGTTCTTTCGGCCGAATAGACCTGGCCCTTCTTCACCGCAGGAACCGATTTCCACAGCGGGCTCTCCAGCAGCTTCACCGCTTCTTGATTCTCTTCAGAGGTCCATGTTCCGTTAGATGGGAAAATAATGATGTGTTCGGCGTCCAGTTCGGGAATGACCTCCTCCGACAAAACCGTTTGAAATTCCTTCATGTCCCTGGCAAAAGGATGAGGGGTCAGTCCAAGCCCCTTATAAATATTACCGGTATATCTATTCTCGATGCCGAAGAGGGTAAGCGTCTTGTCCCCTACATTTAAACGGAGCACGGCAACAGTCTCATCTCCTGTCGCTTTTTCCAATTTAGCCTTTGCGTTGGCAACATTTTGCTCATATTGGCTGATGACGCTCTCTGCTTTTTCAGGTATACCTAGTACATCGGCAATCGTACGAAGAATTTCTCGCGGATTCTGAAGAATCCCCTCCTGCAGACGATAAGTCGGCGCCACCTTGGAATATAATTCGTACTGTGCCGCATCGACCGCACCATCAACAAGATTAAATCCGGGCTTGCCTCAAGGAGTGCCTCCATGCTGCCCGTAATATCGAACGTTGGAACATCCAGCGCTAAATAATCCTGTTTTCCCCAGTTAGGATGATACCATTGCACTACGGGGGTAATCTCAAGAGCCGTTAAATAATCCTCTAAATAGATGGCAGCCACTCGCTGCGCCTTGACCGGGATTTCCACTTCCCCGAACTCGTCCCGGACGATTCGCGTACCGCTTGCTTCAACCGCCGCTTTATTCCCATTCCAGGAAGTATCCTTATTTTGCGTGCTTTGCCCATTCTGGCTGGACTGCGACTCTTTCGACGACTTCCCTGATGATTCGCTTATCCTTATCACGACTAGCCTTCTGGAGCAGTCACTAATGCAAAACGAACCGCCCGGCTGATTAATGCAGGCAGCACCGAAATATGGCTCTCTCCAGCAAATTCGCAATACTCCACCCGTAAACCTCGTTCAGCCAGCACCGACAAACGCTCTGCCAGCCCACACGCATTCTCAACCATTCGGCTGGGATGGTGCTGCTCCAGCTCCCCTGCCGTGATCATCAGATTGAGCTTCATGCCGTCCGTCGGCTCATTTCCTTGTGCCATGCGGGACACGAACCTCAACTCCGCTTCGGTCATGAACTCCTTATTCCAATGGATGGAGGGGCTGCCCGCAACATAGCTCTGAAACATATCCGGATAGTTGAATAGGGTCTGCAATACAAATAGTCCGCCCAAAGAATGGCCTAAAACAGTCTGTCTGCTGCGATCAATAGGAAATTTACGTTCGATTTCCGGCTTTAAATCCTGTTGAATAAATGTGGTGAACGCATCCACGCCGCCCAGTTCAGGCCATGGCATGCCCTTCGGTTCTTTGATCAGCTTATCGGGAGGAGTCGGCATCGTATAATCATAATAGCGCGCAGGGTCAAACAATAAATCCGACGGATAACCGATGCCGATGACCACGGCGGGGGATACGCCGGTCTTCTTCCGCATGCGCGACTGTGCGCGTACCGCATCTACCATGGTCGCGAACAAAGCGTTTCCGTCGAGCAGATAGACGACCGGATACCCCTCGGGAGGCGGAGCCTCGGTCGGCTTAGCCGCGAAAATACGATACTCTCGGTTCGTAGTGCTCGACCGCATATCCCAAAACTGCGAGTTTGATAACGTAAATGGTTGAATCTTAGGTTCCAAGGTAACCAATCCCCTCTTTATTTTTGCACGGCTACTGCTCTTCTCATTTAGAATTCAGGAATTTGTTCTTCCTTTCGCTCTATAGAGCAGAAATATAAAATAAGGCACGCCAATAATCGCTATAACGACGCCTATCGGCAATTCCGATGGAGTAAATACTGTTTTGCCGATATAATCCGACATCGTCACAAGCAGCGCCCCTACGACGCTGCAAACCGGGAGCATATGCCGATGAGCATGCCCGACAAGACGTCTGGCGATATGCGGGGCCATTAGCCCGACAAAGCCGATTCCGCCCGACACGGACACACAGGCGCTTACGATGCCAATACTGCCCAATAAGAGCATGGCTTTCTCTTTTTCCGAGGCAACCCCCACGCTGATTTGGCTGTCTTCATCCAATTGAAACAAATCGAGAATGTACGACTTCGATGCGATCAACGGAATGAGGATCACGAGCCAAGGGAGCGTGGAAACGATATATTTCCAGTTCGCGTTATAGATGCTGCCCATATTCCATACGGCGGCCATTTCAAAATCGCCCGGGTTCATTTTTAAAGTCAAATACAGCGAAACAGCGCTCAATCCCGAGCCGATAGCGATACCTGTTAGCAGCAGCCGCTGCGACTCCAGCCTGCCGTTCTTCCAAGAGAAGATGTAAATGAGTATTGCGGCAATGAGCCCTCCCATCAGCCCAAACAGCGGCATAGCAAGGATCGACAGCCAGCCGTCGCTGCGAATTTGTCCTTGATAGAAAAAGAGGAATATCACCATCGCTGCACCCGCACCGGAATTTATCCCCAAAATGCCGGGATCCGCTAATCCGTTTCGGGTAATGCTCTGAATGACAGCCCCCGCCATGCCTAACCCTGCGCCTACGAGCAATGCGATAACGATTCGCGGTAATCGAAATTCGAAAATGACCAAATCATGATCCGGCTGCGGCTGAATGCGCAGCAGCGTCCGGATGACGTCACCAATGCCTATGTCAAAGGTGCCGTTCGTTAGGCTGATATATGAAGTAACTAGAATCAGGGCAAGCCCGCTGATTAGGATCAGTACAAAACGCCGATTCGTCGGTTTATGCACGCTTTCCATCCCCCCTGGATCGAATTAAGTAGAGGAAAAAAGGAACGCCAAGCAGGGATGTCACGACTCCGATCGGCATTTCGTAGGGATAATTTAAAAATCGGCTCAGAACATCGCAGAGAGCCAGGAACAGTGCTCCGACGATGCCGGAGCAGGGAATGATCCATTTGTAATTTACACCGGTCAGGAAACGAACGATGTGCGGGACGATTAAGCCGACAAATCCGATTTTACCCGCTAGTGCAACCGAAATTCCCGTCAGAATGACGACCGTCAGCATCGTCGCAAACTTGATGAGCTTCGTTTTTTGCCCCAGGCTCAGGGCAATTTCTTCTCCTAGGCTTAGTACCGTAATTGACTTTGACAGCCAAACGGCCAGCGCAATGCCTATGATGGCGAATGGAATCGCCAGCTTGATCAGCTCTGGATTCAATTGATGCAGCCGTGCATTATACCAAAAGCTGATGTTTTGCGATACTTGGAAATAGGCGGCGATCGCCGCGGACATACTGCTTAAAAACGTGCCGATAATCGTGCCCAGAATCGCCATCCGTACCGGCGATAATCCGCCGGGCAGCAGCGCTGCAAGCCCAAAAACAATTACGATGCTGAATGCCGATCCGACAAAAGAATATGCAATCATTTCCATGGAGGATGAATCCGGCATAAATACCATGCAGAGCGTGATGGCAAATGCCGAACCGTCGGAAACGCCCATAATGGAAGGGGATGCAAGATAGTTTCTTGTCATCCCCTGCATTAAGGCCCCGGATATGGCCAGGAAAGCTCCGATGAGCAAAGCGCCGACGACTCTAGGCAATCTGGAATGGATAATAATTTGATGATTCACATTTCCTGCATCGAATTGAAGCAGCGCATCGCGGATCGTGCTTACCTCGATATTTTTCGCGCCGTACAGCACGGATAACAGAATTGTAAGCACGATCAGGATCGGCGAGCTCCATAGGATCAGAACAGTCGCGGAATGCCTTGCTCGCATATCGATGGCTCACTTCGCTTCAACTAATTTACTGTTCTTCACGGCTTCCAGAAAAGCAATTTTGCTGTAGGCCGTCCCGCCCTGAGCGATAGGATCCACGATATTCACGAATAGGTTCTCATTCTTAACGGCGTTAATGCTGCTCCAAATCGGATTGCTCTGCAATTCCTCCAGCGCTTTCGGCGTATCCTTATTCTCTGCTTCCGAGAATTGGACGAACAGATAGTCCGGGTTCATCTCGGACAGCTTCTCCAGCGAAATGATTTGCTGTGCCTTCGCCTGCTTCACTTCCTCCGGCACGCTTGCTCCCAGATCTTCATAAATCGATGGATTGAAGAAGACGTTCTCCGGATAAATGGCTATGCTGCCGGAACGAAGTCTTACGATCAGTACCTTTTTATCCTGCAAGGTTGGGCCGATCTTCTCCTTCAATTCAGCTGCTTCCTTCCGGTATTTATCCAGCACCTGCTTGGCTTGCTCTTCCTTGCCGGTTAGCTCTGCGAGCAGGTTCAAATTCGCTTCCCAGTCTGTAGAAATATGGGATACAGGGATCGTAGTGCTCACTTTGCCCAGCTTCTCTATCGTTTCGGCCGGAAACTTGGTGCTGGCCAAGATGACATCCGGAGCCAGCTTTAGAATCGTCTCCACGTTTGGCTGCGTCTTCTCCCCAATCGAGACTGCGCCTTCCGTGATGTCCGCAAATAACGGCTCGAACGAACCGCCGGAGGTCATCGCGCCAGTCGGTTTAACTTCAAGCACAAGGGCATCCTCCATCGATTCTACCGACCCGGTGATCACGATTTTGTCCACCTGAGCTGGAACCGTGTATTCTTGGCCTAAATATTGGATCGTTCTGATCTCAGCTGTGGCATTCCCGTTATTGGCTGAGGCATCCCCTTCGGAAACAGAGTTCTGCGTTTGCTGATTGGCCGAGCTTGCGTTCGCGGGCTTGGCCTCTTCTTTTGTACCGCACGCGGTTAAACCAAGCATCACCGCCAGCGTCAAAGCGAATATCGTTTGTTTCTTAAACATGTTTTGCTCTCCCCTCATCCTGTCATCCTTGAGATTCCATCTGTTATCACCGATAATCATTCTCAATTACAGATTATAGGCTGTCTTTTCCGAATAGAACATGGACTAAATCCAGATTCATTTAGGATGATATCCATACATGTGAAGAATTAGACGTCAATCGCGTGGTGACAAAAAAGGCGGGATCATCGTCCCCCAAGGATCAGAGTCGCTGGTCAACACATCGTGATCGGCTTCGGAATATGCTAAATCATGGATCACCAAAAAAAGCTGCTGCCCAGTGGGCAGCAGCTTTTTGGAGTGATTTCCGTATAAATATATTATTTCAAAATACTCTCCACAACATCATCTATAATTTGCCCATTCGCAATGACGCCGGTATACAGCCAGCTCGATTCATTATCAAACTCATAGATCTGACCGTTCTTTACCGCCGGAAGCCCGGCCCAGATCGGATCGGCGAGCAGCTCTTCCATCGACACTCCGGGGCTGACAATAAAAATGTAGTCGGCATCCAGCTCCGCCAGCTTTTCCGCCGAGATCGGGTTCCAATTCGCTTCAGCCGAAGCCGATATATCCTGTACGACGGCTGGCACTTTTATTCCCAAATCGCGATACAAAACATCTCCGCTGGAAAGTTTCTCATGAACGACGTACGTGTTCTTGCCCATTGGCCACAAAACTGCCGCTGATTTTTCTCCGATGGCGGTTTGAAGCTTCTCCCGTGCCTCCTTGGCTTTCGCATCGTAGTCAGCCAGGGCTTTGTTTGCTTCTTCAGTCTTGTTCAGTACTTCACCAACGACTAACAGCTCTTCTCGCCAATCGTTGTTTTGCTCCGTTCCAACCGAGTATGTAGGAGCAATTTTCGAGTACTGCTCATATTTGTCGCCGGCTACCATCTCAGCGCTATCCATAATGATCAAATCCGGCTGAAAGCTCATCACCGTTTCATAAGGAAGCTCGGACGGAATCGTCGGTACATCCTGCAATTCATACTGCAAATAGTTCTGCACTGTCTTCCTTTTAGCCACAGACCACTGAGCCACAGGCTTGACGCCCAGGGCAACGAGATGATCCTCCAGATAAGAAGCGATGATCCGCTCGGGATTAACCGGAACCTTCACTTCATGGCCTATTGAATCTGTAAGCAGACGCACTGTCGGCTGTGATCCTGCGGCTTGCTTCTCGCCGGAAGCTGTATTTGCATTCTCGCTTGCGCTGCCGTTCGTATTGGCCGGACTTGACTCCCCTGAACATGCACTCAGCAACAAGGTCAGACTTAATAAAATTACTGCTACGATACCGTATTTTGGGTTTCTGTCTCTGTTTCTCTTCACTCCTAGATCTCCTCACTGTATAATTGATAATGATAATTATTTTCAATAATAACAGTATAACCTCTGTCTAGAAGAGAAACAATAAAAATTAATCTCCTTCATACCTGCTTGCTTGAAAGCCCGCTTGGCCCGACTTTTCTTCAAGGAACACGCGCTGTGCGGGATAAGCCAGCTTGATTCCTTCCTCCTCTAAAATTTGCATAATGGCCAGGTTTATTTCCTGCCACACCGTCAAATACTCGGCCCAAACCGTTGTTTTCGTGAAAAAATACATAAATATGCCTAAGCTGCTCTCGTTAAAATCCCTGAATTTTACCATGATCGTCTTCTGATGAATGGCTTCATGGGCAATCAGCATGTTCTCGATTCTCGTGACGGCAGTCTGCAGGCGTTCCCGATCCGAGTCCAAGGCAACCCCTAAAGTAAACGAAACTCTTCTTCTCTCCATCTTGCTCCAATTCGTAATCGGCTGAGCAGCCAGCGTAGCATTCGGCACAATGACCAGCGCATCCGCGAAGGTGCGGATTTGCGTGCTGCGGAACGTAATATCCTCCACCATGCCCTCGACATCCGGCGTCAAGATCCAGTCTCCCTTGGAAAAGGGCTTCTCAAGAATTATGACCACGCCGCCAAAAATGTTTCCCAGCGTATCCTTCGCCGCCAAGGCCACAGCAAGGCTGCCCAGCCCCATGCCTGCTACGACCCCGTTGATGCTAAAGCCCCATTCCGCGCCAACCAGCGTTATAATGAGAACAACAACAATAAATCGAATCAGCTTGGACAAGAAGGGAATCATCATGCTCGTCTCATCCAAGCCGAACCTTTTGCTGATCGCCTCCAGTACGGAGGAGGACGAAGCGGATACATTATAAACGCCCCAGCCTGCTAATATAACGGACGCACTGCGGTACAGGCGGTCGATAGAAATATTTATGCTCCATGGTGAAGGCAGCAAATACTTGATTGCAAGATATAATCCCGTTACGCTAAAGAAGATGCGCAGCGGTCTCTCGAAGCCCTTCAGCCACATCGCGGCGTGCTCGGCTCGAGTGAGCTTCTGCACGACAATGGCGAAGAAGTATTTCGTAAACAGCTTGCGAAACAACCAGAACATAGTTACGATCCCCAGAGCAACGAGCAGTTCAATCCAGCTGACGCGTTCCGACAATTTGACAATCCAATCCATAATTCTCATCTGTCGACTCCTCTGATCAAAAAAAGTAAAGTACCCGAATTATTGTGTATTTCCCTT
Organism: Paenibacillus lentus; assembly: GCF_042714055.1. Taxonomy (GTDB): domain Bacteria; phylum Bacillota; class Bacilli; order Paenibacillales; family Paenibacillaceae; genus Fontibacillus; species Fontibacillus lentus_A. Next base: position 113,332 of record NZ_JBHGVC010000001.1, on the reverse strand, counting down.
TATTATTGTTCTTTTGGCCTTCTTAATAATTCGTGCGGTGGCTTTTGTATCAGACGTTTCTGACCATTCCTCACACAGACTGAGCACCCATTCTGGCTGAGTTTTGCTAGCATCATTTAACCAGTTACCTACAGAATCTTGAACATATTTGGATGGATCTGCTTTTAGTAAATGAAGAATAGGAAGAGCTTTAGACGGTTCCTGTTTTAGTGCTTCAATATGCTTTGTCCATACACCACGAGGACGAATAGCCTCTATTGAGAATCTACGAATATTTTCATCATCACTTTTTGCCCATTCCGTTAGCAACTCTACACTCTTATCTATATCTTGCGAAAGATCCTCTCGGATAGACATCCAAGCAATTTCTCGAACACCAAAATGGCGATCCGCAGCAAAAGGGTGGATATACGCTAGATTATCTTCTAATGAACACTTGCGGTTTTTATACATCGTCGCGGCCCAACAGCGAACACTATCCGATACATGATTCGAGAGTTCTCTCGTTATATCTTTCTTTTTTTGATCACGTTCTTCATAGATTACTTTATGCAGCCATTCCCCTGTCAGGCGAATGGCCTTCATTCCCGATTCGGCATTCTGATTCACCATTTCAGACAAAATAAAATCTAATTTATGATTTAGCCCTATAGCTGGCAAAACATTTTTTAATAAAGAAATATGGTTAACAGCCAGCCATTCCGTCAGATTAACGCTCTCTATTCTTCCCTGATTCAATAGCATCAAAACTTCGTCAGGGATGTCACTAATTTTTGTAGCACCTTTCCTATTTAAAATGCCCTCTGTTATAAGCATTTAACGATCCTCCTTAGAATTGGTTTACCCGGCTACCCAAAAGTAAAGCTATATTATAACATAAGAACAACTGCTAAAAAAAACAGCCTTGCCGGTCTTCGCTCAACCGGAAAAGCTGTTCTTGCTATTTATTATTTCCAAATTTCATCCGCAATTTCCTTAATGAATTTAAGTTTGTTCCACTGCTCTTCCTCAGTCAAAATATTGCCCTCTTCGGTGGATGCGAAGCCGCATTGCGGACTGAGGCAAATATGGTCAATGTCCACGTACTCCGTGGCCTCCTTGATTCGGTTGACGATTTCTTCCTTATTCTCAAGCTCGCCTGTTTTGGAGGAGAACAATCCCAACACGACCTGCTGATCCTTCACATATCTCAGCGGCTTAAAGTCTCCCGCCCGGTCGGTATCGAATTCCAAATAATAGCCGTCAATATGATCAATTCCGAACAGATGCTCTGCTACCGGCTCATAGCCGCCGGAGGACGCCCAAGTGGAATGGTAATTACCGCGGCATACATGAGTCGTAATCGTCAGATCGGACGGCAATCCAGCAATGGTCTCCTCGTTTAACCGAGCATACAGCTTGGCGATGTCTGCCACGTTCAAGCCTTCTTTCTGCCTGGCTTCCCAGTAATTTTTATCGCAGAGCATGCCCCAGGTACAATCATCCAACTGCAGACTGCGGCAGCCCTCGTTGTAGAAAGCCAGAATGGCGGCCTTGTAAGCCTTGACGATATCCTGAATCAGCTCCTCTTCATCGCTGTAGATGGATTTCGTTGCTTCAATATTTTCAAAGCGCTGAAGCTCAGCCAAGAACTGGGCTGGAGCCGGGATCGTCTGGCGGGCAATGACATCTTCTCCGCTTACTTCCTTCAGAAATTTAAAGTGATCCACGAATGGGTGAGTGGTGAAGCCGATTTTTCCGGTCAATCGCGCTGTCTCTGCTCTCGTCTCCACACCCTGAAATTGATATCCCTTGTCTACCTCGGCTTTTTCCACGCCATCCAGTCCCCACATGAAATCAAGATGCCACCAGGAACGTCTGAACTCCCCGTCCGTAACGGCTTGAAGACCTACGGATTTCTGCTTCTCCACGAGCTTAATGATCTCCTGATCCTCGACCTGCTTTAGCTCTGCGGAGGAAATTGCTCCATTCGAAAACTTTTCTCTAGCATCTTTCAAGGCTTGGGGACGAAGAAAACTTCCTACCATATCATATCTAAACGGCGTTTCGCTTCTTTGTTTGGCTGCTTCAAGTACACTGCTCATTTTGTCGTCTCCTTTAATGTTCAATTTCAAATCGATTTGTTAAATGATAAGGTACCATGAAACAGCCGTTATAGCGTAACTCTAATTAGCTATAGCTAGCTATAGCCTAGGACTATATCAAGCATAATCTTTAGCCACAGATTCCTTGAGCGCCTCCACATAAGCTGCGCCCAGCTTGGTGAGCGGCATGTTCCGATGCGAGATCCAGCCTACATTAATCGTCTCATCACAGTCGAGGGGGACGGGAATAATATCGCGGCCATTCAAATCGGCGCTAAGCACGCCCGTAGATATCGTGTATCCATTCAAGCCGATCAGCAAGTTAAACAAGGTCGCCCTGTCGTTGACCCGAACCATCTTTTTATGAGATAACGTGCTTAGTATCTCCTCCGAGAAGTGGAACGAGTTGAACTCACCCTGGTCAAAACATAGGAACGGATAATCATCGAGCTGGTCGATGGCCACGATAGTCTGCTTCGCTAAAGGATTTCTCGCGCTGATAAAAATATGCGGCCTAGCTACAAACAAACTGGTAAATTGTAGTCCGGCATCTTCCAGCAGCTTGTTAATGACCTTCGCATTGAATTCATTCAAGTACAGGATGCCGATTTCACTGTACATATGCTTAACATCCTCAATCACCTCGTACGTTTTCGTCTCTCGCAAGGCGAGCTCGTACTCATCATGCCCATATTCATTCACCAGCTTCACAAAGGCGCTCACCGCAAAGGCATAGTGCTGGGCTGATACGGAAAAATGCTGCGGTGAAGGCTTCACGTTTAAATAACGGCTCTCCAGCAGCGCCGCTTGCTCCACGACCTGTCGGGCATAGCTCAAAAACTCGGCTCCGTCCTTGGTCAGCAAAATGCCTTTATTCGTCCGCTCAAAGACTGTAATCTGCAGCTCCTCCTCCAAGTCCTTGATTGCATTGGACAGGCTGGGCTGAGATATGAACAAACGCTTTGCGGCTTCGTTCATCGAGCCGCGCGTCGCCACTTCAATGACGTACTTCAACTGCTGTAGGGTCACCCTTCACGCCTCCTTCTTCTTTTAAATCGTTATGTCTCTGCAACAAACCGACCAGTACGAACTGGTCGGCTCTCATCATTATTATTCTATTTGAAACAAATCATAAATTAGTGACTGCTATGCTTATACTCATCGCTTGCTGCTGCGGCGACGATGCGATTACGACCATTCTTTTTCGCTTCATATAATGAAGCATCTGCTTGAGCTAAAAGCGCCTCGATGTCCAGGGCATGATCGGGATAAACTGCCACTCCGGCCGAGATCGTCACGATTTCTCCGCAAGGACTGATCGTGCTCTCCATTTTCGTCCTCAGTCTCTCCGCCACATGTATCGCTTCCTGCTGCTTCATTCCGGGCAAAAGCATAACGAATTCTTCTCCGCCATATCGGCAGCAAATATGATGAGGCTCCGCCGACTCGACCATCTGTATGGCTAGAAATTGCAGCACATGATCGCCAGCAGCATGTCCGTATGTGTCATTGACCCGCTTGAAATGATCGATATCCAGCAAAATCAAAGAGAATGGCGTCTCATCATTTAGCCATTTCTCCATATGTTCATCCATCCCCCGACGATTCGTCAGCTTCGTTAATGGATCCGTCTTCGACTGATGGTTTGAATAATTAATGCGATTATGAAGAAATGCCAAGCTATGAACAAGCGACTTCTTCAACTGAATTACTTCGTAATACCAGGCAGATATTTTTGCGATATGCTTTTCCTGATTTTTTTCCGTGCTATTCTCGGTATAATAGGCTAATTTGTGCAGCGGAAGAGCTATTTTATCGGACAGCCAGAGGATAAAGATTAGCGATACGAACAAGAATGGAAATGAAGTGACAACCATCTTCCGCAGCATATCCTTCGCTGGCGCTAATGTTATCTCGGTCTCCCGCTGCGAGACCACGCCCCAATCTGCTGTGGGAATAGAAGCGTAACCTGCCAGCATGTCCTTGTTCTGCGTATTGATCACTCGTTCAGCCCCGCTCTGCCCTTTCATGAGCTTTTGGACGACCGGGTTCTTGGATACGACGTCATTGACACGGCTTTGATCCTGATGATAGATAATACGCCCGCCCTCATCTACCACGAAAACATAGGAGCCGTCTTTATAAAAATGCTCGCCCAATATCTCATTGAGAATATTCTTTTCCTTCAGGTAAATCGTCCCGCCAACCATCCCTAAATATTCATCATACTGATCAAAGACCGGATATGAAATAAAAATAATCAGGCGTCCGGTAATCCCCGTATAGGGCTTGGAAATGAACGGCCTTCGCTCTTCAAGCGCATCCTTACTGGCAGGAGAAGTCAGCATTTTGCCTTTAAGATCAAGCGACTGCGGGGATGTTGCCAAAACTTTACCTTCCGCATTCGCAATCACTACTGAATTGAATGTTCGTGTCTGCAGCTTGAGGCGATCCGCTTCCCGAAGCAGCGCATTCTCATCGTTTATGATTAAAGCAATTTCCGAGGCGCTCACGCTCAAGGTTTGTATCGTCGTTTGCAGGAAGCTGTCCGTCGTCTTTGCCAGCTTCTCCGCATACATCCGGTTCGTCTCCAGGGTGTTTGCGAGCAATGTTTGCTTGTTGGTATCATAACCGCTTAACAAGCTGCTAATCAGCGTTAATATAAAAGATAATAGAGCTACACATACGATTAAATGCCGCAGTGACAGTTTCATTCTTTTCATTCGCGAGTCTCCCATTCAACAGATGTAGGCAAAAAGAATGCAGCTCTTTTTTGAGAAAAACAGAGGTGTTCTTTGTAGATTAAAATATTTTAAAAATTGTCTAATCCGTTGAATTTTATCACATTTAAGAATGCTTTTAAACTGTGTTTTGTAGATAATTCAGCCGTTTTTCCATTAAATCGCGAAGTGAAAATTTAAAAGTCCTTTCCCGCTTGGAAGAAGCAGGAAAGGACTGTTTAAAAAGGATATTTTCCTTGAATTATTTGTTCTCTTGCAGCTTATGGAAGTGCTCAAATAAATAGTCGCAATCCTCGCGAGCCGGCACCTTGACCATATTCAACACGCTCTTGTCCTTGCCTGTCAAATAGTCGCGCAGATGCATGTCGCTGAAGCCGTGCTTGTCGGCATCTTCGGCTGTATTGCAGTAATATACTTCTTTGATGCCCGACCAAATAATCGCGGATACGCACATTGGACAAGGCTCGCAAGTCGCGTAAATAACGCAGTCGGATAAATCCGTTGTACCCAATGCTTTACACGCTTCTCTGATCGCAACCATTTCCGCATGCTGCGAAGGGTCGGTATCGGCCATCACTTTGTTGCCGCATACGGCGATAATTTCATCACCGCGAACGATGGTAGAGCCGAAAGGGCCTCCCATTTTTTTGTCCATCCACTCGATGGTTTTGTCTGCAGCAAGCTTCATGTAATCCATGTTCATACATCCTCTCCAAATTATTTTACAATATGCGTGCCTGCCTCGTTATTGATCGCGGCCTTCAAGCTTTCCGGGTTCGTAATGATGACTCTGGAACCGCTTTGCTCCAGAAAGCTCAAGCTGGCCTCGATTTTCGGCAGCATACTGCCTTTAGGGAAATGATCCTCGAGAACATATTGCTTCGTTTCAGCCACCGTAATCTCATCCAGCGCTTTCTGGTTCGGCTTGCCGAAATGGATGAATACTTTAGGAACACCGGTCGTAATGACCAGAGTCTCAGCTTTGATCTGATCCGCCAGCAAGCTCGTGGCCAGATCCTTGTCGATAACGGCATCGATGCCTTCATAAGTCTGCTCTGCTGTCTTGACGACGGGAATTCCTCCCCCGCCTACGGCAATGACTACATAACCTGCCTCGATCAACGATTTGATGGCATCCTTTTCGATAATATCGATTGGCTGCGGCGATGGCACCACGCGTCTGTATCCACGGCCTGAATCCTCGACGAATACCCAATCCGGGTGCTCCTTCTCCAATTCCTGTGCTTGCTCCAGCGTGAAGAAGGAGCCTACTGGCTTGCTCGGGTTCTTGAAATTTGGATCGTCGCTGCTTACTTCCACTTGCGTAATGACGGTGGCCACCTTTTGCTTCATGCTGCGGCGGATAAATTCATTCGTTAACGCCTGCTGAATTTGGTAGCCGATGCCGCCTTGAGTGTCCGCTACGCAGTTCACAAGCGGAACACTTGGCATGCCAGCTACTTTCTCGGCGATTTCCCCGCGGCGAAGCGTAAAGCCTACCTGCGGACCGTTGCCATGCGTAACGACGACTTCACAGCCCTCTTCTACCATATCTGCAATGTTGGCGGCAATTTCACAAACCGCTTCGTACTGATCCTGAATCGTATCATGATCGTTTCCTTTAACGAGCGAATTGCCGCCAATCGCTACTACTACCAGTTTTCCCACTTTAATCCTCCCAAGTTACTTAGCTGCCAGCGTGTTCTCGTTTGTCTTCTTGTAGAGTAAAGTGTAAAGCACAAACGAAATAATCAGCCCGCTAAAGAACGCAAAGTCTTTTAACGTTACTAATAATGGAACATTCGTGAATACTACGCCTGACATCGGGATCAGGAAGCTGATAATCAGGACGATGACCGCAATGCGGTTATAGCCGCCTTTATATCCGCCGTCTTCACCCTGCTTCACGTAGATTTGCGACAGGTCAAGGCGTTTCTTGCGTTGTATATAGAAGCTGGCTAGCATGATGCCCGCGATGGGGCCGTACATGGAGCCGATAAAGCTATAGAACAAATACAAGGCTGCCGTGCTGGAAACAAGCTTCCAAGGCAAAATGATCGTACCGATGATCGCTGTCAAAATTCCCGCTGTCTTGACGTTGAAAATTTTAGGGAACAGCGCGGTCATTTGCAGTCCAGCTGGCATCAGGTTGCCGAATACGACGAAAGCGGTTGCCCCAACGTTAAGCGCCAGCAGCAATACGACAACGGAGAAGGTGTTGTTGATTTTGCCGATGGCATCGACAATGTTAAAGATCGGTTCGCCAAAAGCAATTTCCGTACCTACGATGAGGGAGATACAAGTAATCGCAAACAGAATGTAGGACAGAATGAACCCGATGGGCAGCCCCCACATCGGCGCTTTAATATTTTTAGCGCGCTGCGTGTAGTCGGAAATGTTCACGATCGGCCCAGCCCAGTTGGATACGAGCGCGCTTACACAAGCGATAAACACCAGCGGGCTGGCCATCGGCGTAGCTGGAACGTAGTCCATAATCGGGCCTGCGCCGCCAGCGATGTTGATCGCCCAGATTGCTGCGCCAATAATGAACACATAGACGATCGGTGAAGAGTATTTACTGAACGTCCCTAGAATTTTCATGCCGGACAGGAACAGCAGTACGGTTACCGTCCATAGTATTACATACGACAACATCGTTGGGAAGTCTAGACCGAAAAAGTTAAAGCCTGCTCCCCATGACATATAGTCGGGAAATATTCTTGTGAAAATAACGTTGAGCGATTGCGCACCCACGACCGTCGTCGTTCCGAAGAAGACAAGGCCGGATATGAGCCCCCGGCATAAGGCCGGGATAATGGAGCCTTTTACCCCGAAGGAATCCCGCAGCAGCATAGCAAAGGGAAGGCCATATTTTGCTGCGGAATATCCGTTCAGGGCATATCCCGCTGCCACGATCGCTGCTGACAGCATGACAGCGAGAAATACCTGGGTCACATTCAAGCCAAGTATGAAAAAACCGGCAACGGTCATATAGGACATGATGTTGTGGACAGGCCCCATCCAAACCGTAATATAGTTGAAGATTCCCCAGTCGCGCTTCTCCTCCGGGATTGGCAAAATATCATCCGCATACCCATACGATTTGAATTGCTCATAATCGGCATTTGCTTTGACTTCCATCTTCATTCCCCTATCTCCCTTTTTAGGGTAGAAATATGTTAGCTAATGTTCTCGCTTAAAGCGAGCAGTGCCTTTTCAAAGCAATCGACTGGCGGATGCGTAATACCTGCCCCAATCATACCTATGCCCGCTTCTTTGTGCGCAATCGCGGTATTGATAATTGGCAGAATGCCGGTTTGCACCACTTTGCGCGTATCAATCCCTGTAGCAATGCCTTGGAAGTTTAGCATCGGGATCGTAACATTTGGATTCTCGGTTGTAGTAATTTCCTTCATTTTGATCGAATAGCCGATCGCTTCGTCAACGGTTCCGCCGACCAGTGCTACGATGGCTGGTGCGGTTGCCATCGCGAAGCCGCCGATGCCGTACGTTTCCGTAATCGCGCTGTCACCGATATCCAGACCGGAATCCTCCGGCTTGTAGCCGGCAAACATCGGGCCGACAACCTTTTGCGCCGGACCTGTGAACCAGGTGTTTCCGGCCATGCCGCTGACGCGAATACCGAACTCCACGCCGTTCCGGGCCATCGTCGTTACAATCGTGCTATTCTCAATGCCATGAGCGGCATCCATCGCGCATTTGCAGAGAGCCATCCAGGTCGGGCCGGAGAAATAGTCGCTGCTCGCTACGAAATTGAAAACTTCACGCTTCTGTTCTTTTGTGTAGTCCGTTTCCAGAATAAACGGTGTCAGCGCTTGGATCAGCAAGCTTGTCCCTGCATTGTTCCGGTTGTGGCACTCGTCCCCCATATGCAGCGCCTGAGCAAGCATGAGACGAAGATCGATACCGTTGGACAATTTCATCGCGTCTCTCAGCATGGGGCCGAGTACGTCGCGCATCCAGTTCAGACGCTCGATAACGCTCTCGTCATTCGCGCCCATGCGCAGAATTTTGGACATTTGCTCACTGAGGTTCGTGTAAGCGATATTGCCGTAAGTTTTATTCTCAACAACATGCATGAACATCGAAGCGGAGGTTACGCCAGCCATCGAGCCTACGCAGTTATGCTCATGGCACGGGGAGAACGTAATTTGTCCGGATGCGGCAACTTCAGCGGCCTCTTCCAGGTCTTTTGCCAGGCCTTCAAAGACGAGTGCTCCCGTTACTGCGCCTTTCATCGCTCCATTCATGCGCTCCCACGTAATCGGGGGGCCGGCATGAAGGATCGTCGTTTTGGTCATGCCAGGCACGACGTTGATCGCTTGATCGTAGCCGATCAGAACCGGCTGAGAGTTCACGATGCGTTCTACCGCCTTCTTGTTCGCCTCTTCGATTTTCTTCACGATTTCCGGTCTTTCCAGCTTGTCCAGTGATTGAATCAGCTCAGGCTTGCCACCGCCCGGCGGCTGCCAGTCGAGATGGGTCACGCTGGCCTTTTGCTGTACCATATCATCTTTGAAATATTCGATCCCGACGTTGATAACATGAAGCTCGTTTTTAAATAAATCGTTAATTCTGCTCATTGATTCGTTATTCCCCTTTCTCCACAAAGCCTATGGCCAGAAGTCCCGTATTCGTGCTGCTGCTGGCGATCGTTACTCCGGCAGATTCGAGCTTGGCTACTTGGTCGGCGAAGTTCTGATTGTCCGCATCGGTACCCAGAACATACCCCAGAATCTCAAGATGTCTGCCTTCCTTCGCTGCTTCTTCCTTCGCTTTGATGATCGCAGGCAGCGTCACGCCTACCGGATCTTCATGGGAGCCGAAGCCGAGTACAAAGTCCATGAGAATAACGCCTACTGAAGGGTCTTTCGCTTCCTGCAGAAATCTCGAGATGCGTGAAGACGGATCGATCATAGGATGCGGCTTGCCCTTCGTGTATTCATCGTCACCGAAGTCGATGAACGTATGCGCCTGGCTGACATTCACGTCTTTCAGCCGGTATTCCTCGGTCTTTGGAATGTTGCTGTATACATCCTCATATTTCTCCATGGCCAGGTACATGGACTCGTCACAAAGCGTGCCGCCGCAGAACAAGCCGCGAATGTACTTCTGCTCTGGAGACAATTTTCCTTTGATCTCTTCGATTAATGGCAGATTTAATGCGCGTTTGTTGATTTGGCTCTCATCCGCGCCTGCAAGAACGACGGCTTTAAGCGCAGCCTCCTTAGTCGTTTTGGCAAAATGTCCGCCAGCCTTCACGACATCCTCTTCCGATCCTCCGACGAAGCAAACGACGACAGGCTTTTTGCAATATTGAATTTCCGCCAGCACTTTCTGCTCGACGCTCTTGGCCGGCGGCTTGGAGATCAGGACGATAACCTTCGTCTCTTCGTCTTCATTGAGCGCTTTCATGCCGTCCAGCATCATGATGCCGCCAACTTGCTCGGTGAGATCTCTGCCGCCAGTACCGATCAGCTGCGATACACCGCCGCCGAAATCATGGATGCGAACACTAACCTCCTGGCTGCCTGTGCCTGATGCCCCGACGATCCCGACATTCCCTTTTCTCACCTTATTAGCAAAACAAAGTCCAACATTGCCAATAATAGCGGTTCCACAATCCGGGCCCATCATCAGCAGGCCTTTGTCATGCGCCAGCTTCTTCAGTTCAATTTCATCCTCGATGCTGACGTTGTCGCTGAACAGCATGACGTGCAGATCATTTTCCAGCGCTTTACGGGCTTCTCTGGCTGCAAATGCACCATTAACGGAAATGACAGCCAGATTCGCGTCCGGAATGTTCTGTGCCGCAGAATCGATCGTCGGATATTTGATTTCGCTCGCGCCCTTCGATGCCGTCTTCTGCGTAAACAATTTCTCGATTTCCGCATATGCACTTTCACAAAGCTCATCCGTCGCGGCTTTGACGACGATCATCAAATCGCCGGTCTTCACGGCTTCAAGCTCCGGTGTAATCAGACCGACATTGCGCAGCACTTCTTTGTTCATTTCCGTTCCCATCGCGATAACGGCTTGCTCAACGCCTTCGATTTGGTTCGCTTTCGTCGATAAAGACATCAGGGATACCGAGTCGAAGTAAGTGTTAGGTTTAATTACAGTTTTCGTAGACATACCTTACCTCCAGCTTTTTTCTGCACTGAGTTCGAGACCGGATACGATTCCTATCGCAATATCGGTTCCAGACGTAGAGCCAATATCCAGCACTGACCCTAACGAGACGCTAAGGCTATCCTCGCTTCCGTCCATCAAATCGCGAAGCAACCGGACGAGGGATTCTCTGACTTGCCCAGTGGATGCTTTTTTCAAAGTGATATAACTAATTTCGTTCGTCCTGCCTGTGGATTGAGACGCAACCTGCTCGCAAAATGACCGGTAGCGGTAGAAAGGATTATGCGGCATGTTGAACACGGCAAATAGACCTACAAGAAAATCGTCCCCTGATGGCGTAAGTCCACAGCCTAGTCCAACTAGTCCGCTAGCTGCTCGTACCGCTTCCTGCATGCTGCGGCTCGATATAGCCTGAAGCAATGATCCCGACCGCTCTGATAACAACCTCGATACCTCTTGATCAAAGCTGCTGCTTGCCCTCGAGGCTCCCTTCATTCCTCCGCCTTTTCCATACTGCTCAATGAATAGTCTAGCTGCGGACAAATTATTTCTAAGCTGTCGTTCATCGGCCGGATGCGGAGGAAGAATGCTGTTCCAATTTTTCGCATGTTCAAGCTTAATTTCTATTTTGTTCAAAATGCATAATGTATTATTCATCGCATAGACCTGATCATCTACAGCCAGATGCTTATCGCTGAATTGAACAAAATCGGTCACCAGCGTGTTTGGCCCATTATCTAAAGATGCGTTGGCAATGGTGAACAATTCGCCTTGATCTGCGCTCTGGATGTTGAAGGTTCGATCAAAAGTGCTGTGCACCCATCCGCTAAAATTTCCTTGCTTTATTTGTTCGATAAAGCCGCTGTCTCCAGATTTGGCCTGACCTGAATAAGTCATTGGCCTTACTGTGCTCCAGCTTGCAGCAAAATCTGCTCGATTTCCGTATAGCCCTTTCTCCGAGCCAATTCGAGCGGGGTAACGCCATATTCATCTGTCATTTGTATATTCGCACCATGCTCAATGAGCATCTTAATGATTTCCTGCTGTTTGCTCCCGCCATCGTTAAGCGTGATAGCCTCGATCAATGGAGTCCAGCCGAGATAATTCGTATGATTGACATTGATGTCTGTTGTAGTCAGCAGCTCGCGGACGACATCCACATGCCCTTTTTCGCATGCCGGAGTGAGCCCTACCCCGCCAAAACGTGTTAAGAGTTCTAAATTGGGGTTCGCTCTAATCATCATTTTGATCAATTCCAGCTTGCCGTTAATGCAGCCGTACAAAAATGGGTTGAAGCATGTTTCATCCTGCAGGTCTATGTCTGCTCCGGCGCTGATCAAGTACGCTACGGCTTCCAGTTGATCGTTCATAGCTGCGATAAGAATCGCCGTTCTTTTGGCTTTGCCGCGAACATTAATATCTGCGCCCTGCTCCACGCATTGCTTTAAAGTCTCGACGTCTCCCTTAGCGGCTGCTTCCATAAACTTCGTTGTCAAGTGGTTGTCGGACAAGTTCGCTCCTCCTTTTCTATTTATCGTAGTATGACCAACATTCTGTCAGGCTATTAGGCACTCTGCTGTACTGTCCATGATGGTGGGAATGGAAAAAGAAGCTTTATTGTCAAATCCATGATAAGGTGTAAAATAAAAATTAACGGCAGTATTCGAGTGCGCTTCTTCCAGGCTCGTACCTAGAAGCTACCGGTTGTGAAATATCACACATTTCATGACCGATGTTCAGCCTGACAACCATATTTTAGTCCGGACGGGTAAGATCGTCATTGTATACCTAGACTAAAAAGTAAGGCTTTTCATTGTGCACTGTGCACAATCATCAACAAAAAAGGGGCGATCGAGCACGATGTTAACCGTAAAAGATTTGCTTGAAATCAAATCCATCGAAGGCATAAAAATCGTGGCAGGTGAAAGCGGTATCAACAATGAGATCGCCATCGTGAACATTATAGAGAACCCGGATGCTTTCGACTGGTGGACTTCGAACGAGCTGCTGCTCTCAACCGGCTATATTTTTAAGGACAATGAGGAACTGCAAAATAGAATCATCCAGGAGCTGGCCGAGATCAATTGCGCAGGGCTGTGCATTAAGGTGAAGCGATATTTCAATGAAATTCCACAGAACATGATCGATGCAGCCAACAAATACGGACTGCCTTTGCTAGAGCTGCCCTTTGGCTATACGCTGTCCAATCTCATTTCGATCATTAATGAAAAGGCAACCGCAAGGTATGATACGCTGAATCGTTCCTCCCTGGATGTGCATAACGCGCTGTTTAGAATTGCCCTGGAAGGCGGTGGGCTGAACCGCATTTCCGCCGAGCTCGCAGAGACGATCAACAATCCGGTCGTCATCGTGGATCGGGAATGGAATTTGCTCCACTATACCGACTACCGAGACAACCAGATTCCATTGACTCAATGTCTGCACCTTGTTCAGGATCGCCCGGTCTTTCCCAAGGAATTCACCGATACCATTCCGCAGAACATCAGCGAAATTAAAAAATCCATCAAACGCATTTATCATTACGGGAACGGCCAGAACATCAAATGCCGCATCATGCCTGTTGCCGTCGCGAACTATTTATACGGCTATATCGTCGTTTTGCAGACGGTGCGCGAGCTGGCGGAGCTGGACTACATCGCTCTGGAGCACTCCTCCTCCATCCTGGCTCTGGAGCGTATTAAGGCACGGGAAATCGAGGAGGTAAAGCTGAAAATTCGGCAGGATTTCTTCGATGACTTGCTAACGGGCAAAATCACATCGCCGCAAACCTTGCAGACGTTATGCGACCTGCACGGACTGGAGGCAAGCTATGCTTACTATTGCATGGTCGTTAATATTGAGCCTGTGGAGCTGGATAAGTATGAGGATATGGTCGAAATGAAAGTAGAATTGGAGCAAATCTCTAAGAAGGGCGTTGAACTGGTCTATAGTTTATCCGACAAGGCTGACGGCAAGGTGACGAGCTTCTATCGGAACAATCGCATTATTCTCCTCGTCGGCAAACAAGAGAGTAAATCCAGCGCGATAAGTGACATAAAGTCGTTCGCTGGAGAGCTGCATGAGCTATTGTCGCGAAAAATAAAAAGAACGGCCTTCTTAATCGGCATAGGCAGACAATACAAAACGATTGATTCGCTGCACAAGAGCTTCTCCGAAGCTCATGAAGCGATACGATTAATGCAGCGATTCAACGATCAAAGCGTCGTCTCGCACTTTGAAGATTATTCGGTCTATCATTTCCTGGATTCGAACATAAAAACACCGGAGCTCGAAAGCTTTTTTTACAGCAGTCTAGGCCCTATTTACGATCATGATCATGCCCACGGCACCAGCTTCATGATTACGCTAGAAAATTATTTCGCCTATAACCGCAATGTTAGCGAAGCGGCCAAAGCGATGTTCATCCACCGAAATACGTTCATTTACAGAATCGATAAGATCAAGGAGATACTCCAGACGGAACTGAAAGATTCAGAGGAACTGCTGCAAATTCAATTGGCTTTAAAAATATACCGGCTGCTGCATAAAAACTGATGCACAAGACTCCAACAACCAAGGGGCGCAATTCTGCAATGCCGCTGCAGGATTACGCCCCTTGAATTTGCCTAAGACTATCTCATTCATTCATGCATGCTCTTATAACAGCTTTTCGCTAACTGCCGCCGCCGTATTCTCCTTATTGAGGATCGACTGCTCCTTGGATCTTTTGAAGTATTCGGCGTACAGAACGTCCAGTAAATACAGCTGGGAAATTTTCGCCGACAATGATCCCCCTTGCAGCGGGCCTTCATTAGCCCCGCAAAGCAGGGTAAGATCGGAATACGAGGTTAATGGAGACTTAACGAACCGCGTTACCGATATTACCGTTGCGCCGCACTCCTTCGCTTTTTTCGCCACTTCAATATTATCCTTGGTCGAACCCGAGTAGGATATAATTACGGCCACGTCCCGTTCCGTCATTAAGGCTGCCGACATCATCTGAAGATGCGAATCGAAGATACACTCCGCTTTATTCGTAATGCGCATGAACTTCACCTTCGCCTCCATCGCCGTGATGAGGGACGAGCCCACGCCAAAGAATAAAATCCGTTCAGCACTGATGAAACAGTCGATGGCCTGATCGATCTTCTCGATGTTCAGTAGCTTGAACGTTTCATTCAAAGCGCTAATATTGGAAGACAATACCTTGGAAGCGACTTGATCGATCGAATCATCCATGAGCACCTGATCGGTCAATTGAGGGATTTCATTCTCCACCGTCGTGCTGTGAGCCAGGGCAATTTTGAACTCCTGATATCCTTTGTAGCTAAGCGATTTGCAGAATCGGAATATGCTGGATTCCCCCACATTGCAGGCATCGGCAAGATCCGTAATCGACATATAGACTACGCGGGTGGCGTTCTCCAAAACATAGTCCGCGACCTTTTTCTCCGTATTCGTCAGGTTATTGTATTTAGAGTGGATCGAAGTAAAAATACTCAATGGACGCAATATTTCCCCTCCTATCGCAAAAATAATGATGCCGCTCCAAGAACACCGGCTTTATTCCCCAGGGAGGCCTTCAGAATTTGCACACCACGATAGCTTTGCATGACTAATCCCTTCGTTCTTGCTTCCACAAGCCGGACTAAATCGTCCTGCTCCATGACGCCACCTCCAACAATAACAGCAGAGGGATTAAAAATATGAATGATCGAGGCTAGGCCATAGGCGACCTCATCGACCCATGCATGCAGAACCTGCTCCAACTGCTCGTTTCCCTGCCTGATGCGATCAAACAATATTTTTCCGTTCGCGCAGTCTGGTTCAACCTGTCTAGCCATTTGCACCAGAGCCGTCGTCGAAGCATATTTCTCGTAAAAAAGAGGACTCTCCCCTTCGTCCTGATCTGCAGGCGCATGAGTCACGATGTGACCAAACTCAGCGGCCACGCCGCTCGCTCCCCTGTAGATTTGACGATTGATCACGATAGCTCCGCCAATCCCCGTGCCGAATGTTAAGCATAAAAAATCGTTCAAGTGACGGGCTGCGCCAAAGAAAGCCTCCCCTAAGGCAGCAGCGTTCACATCATTTTCAACCTTCACAGGCTTATGGAACCGCTCTTCAAGCATGTCCTTTACCCTCATACCGGTGTAATCAGGAATATTTTGATTAGCGAAGACGATAAATCCTGCTTCGGCATCAACTTGTCCTGCCGTACTGATCGCAATAGCATCGAAATCTTCATATTCGGATATTTTGTCCATCAATCTCGCCATCACATGAGGGCCGCCCTGGCGGCTCTCTGTGGCATATTCCTGGAATTGATGAAGTTTTCCCTGCTCGTCGCAAATGCAAAGCTTTGTATTCGTTCCGCCTATATCCGCAGTTAGTATTCTCATTCTCTCACAACCTTCACGAATCGTTGCGTAATCTCCATCGGCCGGGTAATGGCTGAACCGACCACCGCCGAGAAGACGCCCAGGTCATACATTTTCTCCAATTGCTCCGGTGTTGAAATCCCGCCTTCGGAAATAACGGGCACCGAGAGATGATTTACGAGCCGTTCCACTAATTCAAAATCAGGCAGAGTTTTGCTTCTTGTAGCCTCCGTATATCCGCTTAAAGTCGTTCCTACGAGATCAAAACCCAGTTTCTCCGCCATAACCCCTTCTTCATACGTGGAGCAATCGGCCATAAATAACTGATCTCCATACCTCTCTCTGATGAGAGGGAATAGTTCGGAAATTGTCTTTCCATCGGGCCGGGCTCGATGGGTCGCATCCATTGCGATGATATCGACGCCTTCCTGATACAAAGCGTCTACTTCCTTTAATGTCGGGGTAATGAACACCTCTGATCCTTCATAGACCTGCTTAATAATTCCGATAATCGGCAAATTGACGGTCTTCTTGATTTCTCTAATATCTTCCACACTATTGGCACGAATTCCGGCCGCTCCGCCTAAATAAGCCGCATAGGCCATTCTCCCCATAATAAATGAACTGTGGAGCGGTTCCTCAGGCAGCGCTTGACAGGAAACAACTAATTTATGATGGATCTTTTTTAGAATTTTATGCTCTCTATTCATCTGTAAATCACTCCGTATGTATAGATGATTCCCATTCAAACTTATCATGGTTTATTGTTTTTGTAAATTATTTTCTTAACTATAATTTTGATGAAAATTTCCTCCGGAACCGGAAATAAGGGAGTAATCTCCCCTTCCCATGTTTTCCGGCAATATTTTATGTTAACATGGATCAAATAAATCTAAGGAGATTTTGCATATGACCTTCGCAGAAGTAATGACAAAGCTGGAAGAAATGGGCACAGAGCAGACGAAAAAGACCTTTATCCGCCATGGAGCCAAGGAGCCCCTTTTCGGCGTAAAGGTCGGGGATTTAAAGAAGCTGGTGAAGCAGGTCTCCAAGGATCAAGACTTGGCCCTGGCACTTTATGACTCGGGCAACTCCGACGCGATGTATTTAGCCGGATTGTCTGTCAATCCCGAGAAGATGACGAAGCCGCAGCTCGAGCATTGGGTCAAACAGGCCAACTGGTACATGCTTGCCGAATATACCGTCGCCAGTGTAGCCGCTGAGAGTCCTTTTGCGCTGGAACTCGCACGGGAATGGATGCGCTCCGGCGATGAAATGATTGCTACTTGCGGCTGGAGCACATACGCTAATTACATTTCGATCACTCCCGATGAGCAGCTTGACCTGGATGAAATTCGCTCTTTGCTGCGGCAGATCCAATCCACGATTCATGAGGAGCAGAATCGTGTTCGTTATACAATGAATACTTTTGTCATCATAACGGGTGCCTATGTCGTTCCTTTATACAAGGAAGCCATGGAAGTGGCCGGCAGCATCGGAAAAGTCCATGTCGACGTGGGGCAAACCGCCTGCAAGGTTCCGTTAGCGGCCGAATACATTCAAAAGGTAGAACAGCGCGGCAAGCTCGGCGTAAAGAAGAAGACCTGCATCTGTTAAGCGGCCCCTTGTCACTGTCAAAGCTGGAGCAAAATTTTAGCTACAGTGAAATATATAATCAAGCCGGTTCCATCCACAAGCGTAGTAATAAACGGACCTGAGATTACAGCCGGATCCGCCTTCAGTTTATGCAGAACCAGGGGCAATATCGCTGCAACGAAGGACGCCCAAATGACGATCATCATAGCCGTGATGCCGACGACAAAGCCTACGTTCATCTCTACTCCAAGCATCCAAGCGCGAAGAAAAGCGATGACAAAAATCGTCGAGCCCGTCATGAGTCCTGTCGTCAATTCCTTCTTAATGACGCGAAACAGATCGCGGAAATGCACCTCCCCTACAGCGAGCGCGCGAACAAGCGTCGATACCGTCTGGGTGCCGGTATTGCCTCCGGTACCGATCAGCAGCGGAATGAAAAAGGCTAATGAAATGACATCCGTTAACGTTTCCTCGTAATGTCTTAATACGGTGCCGGTGTAGGCTTCGGCAACAAACAATATTAGAAGCCAAATAATTCTCTTCCGATACAGGTGAAACACGGAAGTTTTAAAATACACATCCTCCAGCGGCTGGCTTCCGCCCAGCATTTGAATATCCTCCGTCGCTTCCTCCTGCATGACATCAATCAAGTCATCGACCGTAACAACGCCAATGAGGCGCTGCTGCGCGTCCACCACCGGCAGAGCAACCCAATCGTAGCGGGATAAGAGCTCCGCTGCTTCCTCCTGCCCCATTGTGGCCGGCACGGATTTAGGTTCATCCGCGATTTCCCATAGCCGGGTATGCGGATCGGCCAAAATGATTTTTTTCAACGAAACTACGCCCTGCAGCTCCCCCTTCATTCCTGTTACATAAATATAAGCGGTGATTTCGGCCTCGCGGCCAACTTTGCGTATGTGCTCCAGCGTCGTTTCCATATTCCATTGCCCGGGCGCGGCAATATAATCAATGGTTGCCAGGCTCCCTGCCGTTTCCTCGGGAAACGTCATCAAGGTCTGAATTTTCTCGCGATAATCATCCGGCAGCAAATCGAGCAGCTTATCGGCCTGATAGCGATGAATCGCCAGCATCATATCGGTAACGATATCGCTGGGCAGCTCATTGAGGATTTGGGAAGTCAGCCCGACGTTCAAGTGATGCAATATTTGATATTGCAGCAGCGGCTCCATGAATTCCAGTATTTCCGCAGACACGACCGGAGGAAGCAGCTCCATAAGCATAAGCTGCTCCTCCGTTTTTAATTTCTCCAAACTTTCTGCCAAGTCAATCGGTCTGAAGGCTTCCACAAATGCAAGCATCCGATCTTGATCCGCTGTCAGGATTTGCTGCCGCATTTGATTAAGATCGATCATTTTAACGTACTCCTTTGAACATGTTGTTAAAGCTTAATATTCCATTGTAACACGTATTAGCAGCACACATAAGGGGCAACCCGGATTGCAAAGTATAAGGCTGCTATTTTCATCAGACAATAAAATCGTGTCAACAGCTATCATGAAGCAACCTGCTTTTGATTTGATTGTCAATGAAATCGCTAACAGATACGATGAAATAGGATATATGAACTACTCATTATACACAGATTCAACAATTTTTTTCGTGGAGGTCAAAAAATATGGATACTACAGAATCAGCTGGTATCAAGGTATTCGTGCAACGCTTTGGGAGATTTTTAAGCGGAATGTTCATGCCGAATATCGGTGCGTTTATCGCTTGGGGTCTCATTACTGCACTGTTCATCCCGACAGGTTGGTTTCCAAATGAAAGTTTTGCTTCCTTAGTTGATCCGATGATCAAATTTTTGCTTCCTCTGCTCATTGGTTATACGGGCGGTAAAATAATCCACGATGTACGAGGCGGAGTTATTGGCGCGGTCGTCACGATGGGGGTCATCGTTGGAGCCGATATTCCCATGTTCCTCGGAGCCATGATCGTCGGACCGCTCAGCGCATGGGTGCTGAAGAAATTCGACCAATCGGTTGAAGGTAAAATTCCTGCCGGTTTTGAAATGCTGATTAATAACTTCTCCTTAGGTATTTTCGGAGGCGGTATGGCCCTCATTGCTTTCAAAGGGATAGGCCCAATCGTGCAATCCATTAGCAACGTGCTTGCTGCTGGCGTTGATTTCTTAATTAACACGGGCTTGCTGCCGCTGGCCAACCTGATTATTGAGCCTGCCAAAGTATTGTTCCTAAATAACGCAATCAACCACGGAATTCTTGGGCCGTTGGCGTTGGAACAGGTTCACACTGCGGGCAAATCCATCATTTACATGCTGGAGTCGAACCCTGGTCCTGGTCTAGGTATCCTGCTCGCATACTGGCTCTTTGGCAAAGGTACAGTTAAGCAATCTGCACCGGGTGCAGTAATCATTCATTTCTTTGGGGGTATTCATGAGATTTACTTCCCTTACATTTTGATGAATCCACGTTTGATCCTTGCCGTTATCGGTGGTGGCATGGCCGGTACATTCACCTTCTCGCTTTTGGGTGCCGGACTTGTAGGAGCTCCTTCTCCGGGCAGTATTCTTGCCTACCTGCCTTTGACACCTAAAGGTGGATATATCGCTATGTTTAGCGGGGTCATTGTTGCAGCGCTCGTTTCCTTCCTAATTGCTTCACTGCTGTTGAAGACAAGCAAGTCCAATGCAGAGGATGATTTAGAAGTAGCGACAACCAAAATGAAGGAAATGAAAGCAAGCTCCAAAGGAAGTGCTGTTCCTGCAGCTTCCGCTGAGCAAACGGTTAAATCGAAAGAAGATGTGAATAAAATCGTGTTCTCCTGCGATGCCGGAATGGGCTCTAGTGCCATGGGTGCTTCTATACTACGGAAGAAAATCAATGCCGCCGGCGTGCCAGTTACGGTCATCAACACGGCGATCAACGACATTCCCGATGATGCTGATATTGTCATCACGCACAAGACGCTGACTGATCGGGCGCGTATGAAAAACCCTAACGCAGAGCATATATCCATTGATAACTTCTTAAAAAGTCCTGAATATGATGTGCTCGTCGAAAGACTGAGCAAGTGATTTCAAGCTTGGCGCTGGCAGACTTCTGTCGGCGTTAAGCTCATTTCTATCGTGAGGATGATGCCATATCACAATGTCAACTAGGCAACGACGGATCGTAGAATTGCTGTTCAATCAACAGAATGAAATTACAGCCGCTGATATTGCTGCCGAGATTGGAACCAGTACACGAACCATTCACCGGGAGCTAATTGATATAGAACCTGCCCTTGCGGCCGATGGCATTACACTTCATAAGAAATCGGGAATCGGCATCAAAATCGAAGCGGATAACGATAAAATCGAACGATTCCGGCAAAAGCTCAATTTGTCTGTGCCTGCCGAATACTCACCCGAGGAACGTAAAGTGCTCATCCTATGCAAGCTGCTCCAATACGATGAGCCAGTAAAATTGTTTACGCTCGCCCACGAGCTTAATGTAACGATGCCTACGGTCAGCAGCGATTTGGATCAGTTGGAGGATCAAATCAACGAGCAGCAGCTGACGCTTGTCAGAAAACGCGGTTACGGGGTTGAATTGACGGGCCAAGAACAAGCGAAGCGACAGATGATCAGTTTGCTGGCCATCAAATATTTGGATGATTCCGATTTGTTCCACCAAGACGACCATACCGAACAGACCGTGGTGCATCCCTTAACCAACCAGCTTCTATCCATGGTCGGGAAGAAGCAGTTTTTCAAGCTCGAAAGAGCGCTTTGGCAGCTGAACAAGCAATGGCCGATCCGCTTGTCCGAAGCGGCTTACACCCGCCTGCTGATCCGTTTATCCGTAGCCTTGACAAGAATTCAGCACGGCTGCTTGATAAGCTCTGAATCTGTAAATCACCATACCGTAGACGAAAAAGCGGGTATAACGCCGGTTCAGGACAACGACCAGCTTGCCCGGCTGCTTCAGCAGCTTGATTTACAGCTTCCTCCAGAGGAAGCAGCGTATATCGACGGCTTGCTAAAAAGCAAAGCACAGCATGAGCTGGGATTGCTGATCAACCACAACGACATGTCTCTCATCGAGACGGTGACAGAGCTGATCCACTTTATCGAGGGTAAGACACAGATTTCATTTATGAAGGATCGCTCGCTCGTTGAAGGCTTGATACAGCACATGCACCCTGCTTTCCAAAGGATTTCCAGCGGTATTGCCATTCGAAACCCGATACTGACGCAAATCAAAAAAGACTACGATGAGTTGTTTACCCTCGTCAGACAGGGCGTTGATGAGTTTGTGCAGACCATTCACGTTCCGGACGAGGAAGTCGGATATATTGTCATGCATTTCGGAGCTGCCATTGAGCGTTTGCAGCAATTTCCGTGGAAGGTGAGGGCCGTCCTTGTATGTACGAGCGGCATCGGATCGTCCAAACTGCTCGCGGTGCGCATCTCCAAGGAGCTGCCGCAAATTGAGTTGATCGGTCATCTCTCCTGGTACGAGGCAGTTCGACTGCCTGCGGACGATTATGACTTGATTATTTCTACCGTCAACTTGCCGCTGTCCTCGGATAGGTATATCAAGATCAGTCCCCTGCTCACGGAGGATGAAACCATAAGGCTGAGAACCTTTATTCAAGACATTACCCTAAAAAATATGGAGCCCTCTACCGTTGCGATTACGGATTCGGATCGCGGCCCGCTTGATCGGCTAAAGCAGCTCAACGTCTACTCAGATATTGTGCTGCGCCTGCTGGAAAGCTTCAAGGTTCATCCTATGGCGCTTGAAGCTGGAGGATCAAGCCTAGAAAGTCAGCTGTTGCATATGGTCTCTACGATCAATCAGTCAAGCATTTTGCTAAATAAAGAGAAGATCGTCCAGCAGCTTCTGCTCCGGGAGCAGCAAGGCAGCCTGGTCATGCCCGATACAGAAATCGCCTTAATTCATACGCGAAGCGAATGGGTACAGCAGCCTGTCATCTCCCTCTTCCGCTACGATAAGCCGCTGGAGCTTAATCATGAAGCGGGCGCCGTGAAGCAAATCCTTCTGATGCTCGGCCCGATGAAGCTGGAGAAGGCCAGTCTGGAGGTACTAAGCGAAATCAGCGGAATGCTGCTCCTAACCGAAATGATTACTTTACTGGAGGACGGGAGCAAGGAAGAAATTAAGGGTTTTATTTCCGCACAACTAGAGAAATATATGAAAAGAAAATTGGATTGGAGAGATTAAATCATGGCTATTCTATCTAAAGACAAAGTGAAACTGAACGTAAAGGTTCAAGATAAATATGAAGCAATCCGTATAGTTGGACAAATGCTGGTTGATGCAGGTCATGCCCCGCAAGAATACATTGAGAAAATGATTGAGCGTGAGGATTCCCTCTCCACCTATCTCGGTGGCGGCCTAGCGATGCCGCATGGAACGAATGAATCCAAATCCATGATTAAATCCACAGGCATGGCCATCCTCACCGCTCCAGACGGCATTGACTTTGGTGGCGATGAGCCTGCGCAATTAGTCATAGGGCTGGCTGCAATCCGGGACGACCATATGGGAATTTTGACGAATGTGGCCGTGCTTGTCTCCGATGACGACGAAATGAAGCGGATCGTGAACGCTGCCTCGGAAGATGAACTAATTGCGATCTTTGAACAGGGGATGAGCGAATGAAAGCCGTACATTTTGGCGCCGGCAACATCGGTCGGGGATTTATCGGCTTACTGCTCTCGAAATCCGGGTATGAAGTAACGTTTGTCGATGTCAATGATAAGCTGGTCAATCTTTTGCAAAGCAAGGGCCAGTATACGGTGACCTTGGCTAATGAGCAAGCCGATTCCGTGATCGTCGATCACGTAACTGCCATTGACGGTAAGAATAATGCCCTGGTCGCCGAAGCGATTGCTGAAGCCGATATCGTCACGACCGCCGTCGGCGTCTCCGTGCTGAAGCATATTGCTGCCGCTATTGCCGAAGGTATAGAGCTGAGGCTGTCTCGCGAATCCCGCCCTCCTCTTCATATTATTGCCTGTGAAAATGCCATTGGCGGCAGCACGCAGCTTAAAAATCATGTTTATGAGCATCTGTCTGATGCGGCCAAGGGACAGGCCGACCAGTCGATCGCATTTCCCGACGCCGCCGTCGACCGAATCGTTCCGCTCCAGCAGCATGAAGATCCGCTGCTCGTTACGGTCGAGCCCTTCTATGAATGGACCGTGGATCGTTCGGCTATGCGCGGAGATTTCAAGGAAATCGCTGGCGTTCATTACGTAGATCAACTGCTTCCATATATTGAGCGTAAATTGTTTACGGTAAATACGGGGCACTGCATTGCCGCCTATCAAGGCTTTCTAAGCGGGTACGAGACGATCCAGGAAGCGATGAAAGACCCCACGATTGTAGCCGAGGTCAAAGGAGCTTTACTGGAGTCCGGGGCAATGCTCGTAAAAACATATTCGTTTGACGACACGTCGCATCAGCAGTATGTTGAGCAAATTCTCGAGCGTTTCATCAATCCTTATTTGACGGATGAAATCGTCCGGGTCGGACGCTCACCCATTCGGAAGATTTCCCCAAATGATCGCCTTGTAAGACCTGCATTGCTCGCTTATAACCTGGAGATTCCTGTCCCCCATCTGGCTAGAGCCATCGCGGCGGCCCTGTTATTCGATGAGAGCAGTGATCCGGAATCCGTTGAGCTGCAAGCTTATATTCATAATCATGGCGTTCATGCAGCCATTGAGAAATACACGGAGCTGACGAAAGAGCATCCGCTTCACGCCCAAATAGCCAACGAATATGCGGGACTTAAAGAAAAACGATCCTAATTAGCAACAACAAACAGATAATATTATTTAATCGGAAAAAGAAGTCGTTAAACTACAGTGCCTGTCATGTTAGCCTGTAGTCTATCGGCTTCTTTTTTCCCCTACTTTCACCCTCAAGCTTTAACTCTATGTAAAATTTAATTATATTTAAAAAATATAATTTTTAATCGAAAAAAATTTACATTAATCTGTTACAATAACACTGATCAAAAATAAAAAATAAGGATAGGGATGAGACTTGAATTCTACTTCTACTACACAGCAACAAGATGCACAAAACATCAAGAAGCTGCCGATATTGATCTCGCTTATTATCGGGGCATTTTTCTCCATTCTGAATGAAACGCTGCTTAATATTGCTCTGCCAAAGCTGGAAGTGGCGCTGGAGGTTTCGGCCTCTACGCTGCAATGGCTCGCTACGGGCTATATGCTGGTTGTTGGCGTACTGATTCCCGTATCGGCGCTGTTGGTGCAATGGTTTACGACCAGGCAGATGTTTCTTGGCGCCATGGTGCTGTTTACAGCGGGAACGCTCCTTTGCGGGATCGCTCCGAACTTTGAATTACT
The DNA here is from genome assembly GCF_042714055.1 of Paenibacillus lentus. Taxonomy (GTDB): domain Bacteria; phylum Bacillota; class Bacilli; order Paenibacillales; family Paenibacillaceae; genus Fontibacillus; species Fontibacillus lentus_A. Next base: position 88,005 of record NZ_JBHGVC010000001.1, on the reverse strand, counting down.
GCTAGTGGGCCGACTGCTTCAGGCCAGCGGAGCGGGGCTTATGCTGCCTGTCATGATGAACACGATTCTCGTGCTTTATCCGCCGGAGACACGCGGAGCCGCCATGGGTACCATCGGACTTGTCATTATGTTTGCCCCCGCGATCGGGCCGACGCTGTCGGGCTTGATTCTGCAGGTCGCTGACTGGCGCTGGCTGTTTTTCCTGGTACTTCCGTTCGCTGTTTTATCGATCGTTGTCTCATTTATTTTCTTGAAAAATGTCACCACCGTCACGAAGCCCAAAGTCGACGTACTATCGATTCTGCTGTCTACCCTCGGATTCGGCGGCATCGTTTTCGGGTTCAGCAGTGCGGGTAAAGCCGAAACGACTTGGGCCAGCACAGAAGTATATGTTCCCTTGATTGTGGGCGGAGTATCTTTGCTGCTGTTCGTGATCAGACAATTGAAATCCAAGGAACCGATGCTCGATTTCCGCGTGTTCAAGTACCCGATGTTTACATTGACCACGGTGATGCTCATCATCGCGATGATGACGATGTTCTCGACGATGCTGCTGCTTCCATTTCTAATGCAAGGGGTGTTCTTGATGACAACCTTTGCCGCGGGGCTTGTCCTCCTGCCCGGGGGTTTGCTAAACGGCCTCGTCTCGCCAATTACCGGCCGGTTGTTCGATAAATTCGGCCCTCGCGCACTCGTTATACCCGGCAGCACCCTGCTGCTCATTATTATGTGGCTGTTTACACGGATTGATCTGCAGACGACAACGACGACCTTGGTCATTCTGCACATTTTGCTGATGATTTCTATTGCGATGATTATGATGCCTACGCAAACGAACGGCTTGAACCAATTGCCGCAGCGTTTGTACCCTCACGGAACGGCTGTATTGAACACCTTGCAGCAAATTTCCGGGGCGATCGGGGTGGCTCTGTTTATCAGTATTATGACATCAGGGCAACAAAAATACTTCCAGACGCTTACGGCGGAGCCGACAGCCGCACAAATGGCGGAAGGCTTGCTGTCCGGCATTCATCGAGCATTTGTCGTCGGCCTGGTGTTCGCGATTATCGCTTTAGTGATCTCACTGTTCACGAAGCGAACAAAGGCTCCCGTAGAGCAGCTAGCAACTCACACCACTACATCTTAAGACACGCATATGAAAAGGACGTTTCCTTGGCCGCCTGGGCTGGAAACGTCCTTTGTGTCGTGAAGCTGAATGCGAATCGCTCAAACATGAGTCTTCAAAAAATCAACCGTCTGCCGGAAAGCCTCCTGCACCTTTGGCGCCGTAAAATGCTGCTGATCGAATACATGATCCACACCTGAAACAGTGATAAGCCGAGCCGAGATTCCTGATTTCAACAGCTGCTCGTACATCAGGGCGGACTGCTCATAAGGAACGTCCGTATCCTGATCCCCATGCAGCAGCAAGGTGGGCGGATAATTGTCCTGAATGTTATGGATCGGATTGTACATTTCTAACAGGCTTCGATCCCTGATGGGATCCAGGCCTGACATTTCTGTCAGCCACGTTCCCTGCTGTCGGCAGTATAAGTAAAAATTAAATCGCTCCCACTCGCCTTCGGAGACGATTTTTTGGTCAATCGCCTGCAAAGCCTGTTCCCTGCTGACTAAAGGCCTTGTGCAATAATGCTCGCTAGGCTGCATTACCCAATCCCCCAGAATATCTCCGTAACCGTAGAAGGAAACGATCGCTCTCGGCTTTAAATTTAACTCCATCGTCCCCATTAATAAGCTTAAATATCCGCCCGCCGAGCCGCCCATAAGGATCAGCTTGTCGGCATCAAATTCAAATCGCTGCATCGCATCCGTTTTAATCCACTGCACCGCATCTCTTATATCCTGTACAATGTCATGGAGCTTCGTGTAGGGAGCAAGCCGATAATCTATGCTTACCACCGTAAACCCGGCTTGATAATACAGCTCGACTTGGTTTAAAGGCAGCCAGCTTCGCGAACCGAACATTAAGGCGCCGCCGTGGATGTACATGAGGACGGGTGAATGCTTGCCCCTATAGTAAATATCCGCCTTAATCATACAGTCCTTGGCCTGTTTGTACATAACCGTCTCTTTCTTCATGTCATCCTCCTTAATGCCCTTGGCCAGATAACTCATTTTACATCGAACTCCGTCCATTTCACAATATAAAGCGACCGCTCGCCTGTTCTTCGTACAATACGTCCATTTTAAACATACAAAAAAGCCCTTCGCTCCCGAGTAAAGATCGGTTTTTCGAAGGGCCTCTATTCTGTCTGGCAGGCTAATGTTAATGATTATTCAGCCTCAGATACTACCGTGAACCGAGTATTCAAATGCTGCGGATGCTCGATCTCGTCCAGAACCGCGATGGCATAGTCGGCGTAGCTGATGTAGCTCTCTCCTTTGGCATTCAACAAGAGATGATCTTTCCCTAGCTGATAGGCTCCCGTACGCTTGCCTTCCGGATTAAAGAATGCAGCCGGGCTGATGAATGTCCATTGTATGCCGCTGGACTGCTGCAAATCCTTGAGATTCTGGCCTTGATTGCTTGCTGTCGCCTTATATGCGTCCGGAAACTCTGGCGTATCGATCAACTGGGTTGTTTTGGCTTCATCGACGTACAGGCTGCCTGCACCGCCAACGACGATTAACCGGGTATTAGGCGCTCCCTGCAAAGCCTGGATCAATACGCGGCCAGCTTCGACATGCTGCTGCTCCTGACCGTGCGGCGCTCCAAATGCGTTTACCACGACATCGAATGAAGCCAAATCATCAGAGGTAACTGTAAAAATATCCTTTTCAACGGCATTCTGCTCCGACTCGCCAAGCTTCGCTGCATCGCGAACGATGGCGGTGACTTCATGTCCTCGAGCGATCGCTTCCTTGGCGATGAGTTTTCCTGCTTTGCCGCTTGCGCCGATAATTCCGATTTTCATTGAACTTACCTCCACTTGATTTAGATTTTTATCGAAAGGGTTGTTTGCACGTTTTGTCTTTTTCGTTGTAACCACCGATGTTACATCGAGGTTAAAAAAAAGGGTGCATCCTTACACCTTTTTCTTTATTTCTTTGGCCAGGACATTGACAAGCTCTTCCATAGTAATCTCCTGCAGCACCTTTTCCATCGCTTCCTGGGCCCGGATCAGCAATAGCTGGAGCACCGCCTGAATATTTGCGCCGACGGGACACTCCGGCTTGGGTTCTTGATGAATGTGGAATAACTGTCCTTCTTCCACGACGTCTACCGCACGGTAGACCTCCAGCAGGTTAACCTCGTTCAGCCCTTTTAACAGATAGGCCCCACCGCTGCCTGCCCGAACCTGAACCAGCTCAGCCTTCTTCAATTGCCCTAAAATCCTGCGGATGACAACAGGGTTCGTGCCTACACTCTCAGCAATCCATTCAGAGGTGCTGTGGGAATTCGGAGCAATCGCCAGTAATGACATAATATGTACGGCGATCGAGAACCGACTGCTAATTTTCATGTTAAACACCCTCTCGATGTAACTATTATAGTTACAACTTGGAACCGTCGTCAAGTGTACGATTTGATTTCTTATTGGAAAAGAGCTTTAATAACACAATGAAACGGTCTTACGATGGACGATTTAGCGAGACGCCTGCGGATCAGCAAGCGAACCTTATATGAGCACTTCTCCTCCAAGGTCGATATTCTCTCTGCCATTATGGATCAGACCTTTGCTGAAATGAACAATATTACCGAGCAAATTATTCAAGATGAGAAGCTCTCCTTAAATGTGAAAATAAAAGGCGTCATGAACGTACTGCCGAAGCATTGGGAGTTCTATGATTTAAGGAACGCTGGAGCAAATGAAGCGGCATTTCCCCGAACAGTGAGCCAAAATGGCTCTCAATGGTTATGTGCTGAATGTAGACCTTGCACCCGTTTGGAGCTTGTTTCCCTGCAACGCAGGTGCGCCAATAATCTCAATCAGGTTACTATTCATACAGCCTGTTATGCTCAACCCACGTGAATATGCTACAAAAAAGAAAAACCGTGCACATAAAAAAGCCTGGCGGGAGACGCCGCCAGAAACGAACGTCCATATTTAAGATCGTCGCCCCCCCCCCTGCCCAAGTTAACAACGATCTGAGGCTGGGTTATTGATTTAATTCCGGAAAGCGTTGCCTCTATTATATGTTCATAGAACGATATGTAATTAGGATCCAAAAGAAATTGGAAATAAATAACTTAAGCAATTGTATTGTTTAAAGAATAACAAAAAAGCTAAATTAATAATAATGATGAAACAGGTCGTATAATGATAATTATCCGACAAGAGACATGGGTAAAAATGTAGAAAAAAATAGGATTTTACGGAGTACTTATTCAAATTATAGGCCAAATAGCACACTTTTGCATAGTGCATTAGTGAATAAATTCCTTTAAGAAGTCCTGTACATAGTCCGGAGCTGCTTTTTTCATTTGCTCTACAGTATGCAAATATCGCTGAGTCGTGTTGATATGCGCGTGCCCGAGCGTTTCCTGTACTTGCTGAAGCGAAGCTCCTCCCAGCAAGGCCAAGGTTGCGTTGGTATGCCGCAGCCAGTGGGGCGTTAGCTTTTTTGTAATTCCGCTATTTTCTCCGGCTTTACGAATGATGCGTTCAATTTGTCTTGTAGTAATAGGAAACAGCTTAAGCGTACCAGATGGTTCCATGCCCCCAGAAAGACTCTTCGTATATTCGGCAATTATTTTCCATAACTGCTCAGGCACCTTTATTTCTCTTGCCCTCCCTCCTTTTGTATTATGAAGCGTAAGCCAAATACTCGACTCCATAGGATCAGTGTGGAAATTTCCCCAGCATATAGAAGTCAGTTCGGACACCCGCAAACCAAGTAATACGAGCGACAACCCCATCAAATAATTACGTTGACTCTGCTGCTGCAGATGCTTTAGCAACAACCCTACTTCTTTTTTGGTTAAAAAATTCCGGTGGCTTGTCACCTGAATAACCGGCAAGCGTACGTTCGATGTAGGATTCCTTGTAAAAAAGCCTACGTTGCTGTCGCTCCCCCACTTGTACAGCGATTTTAGCGGGGCAATGGAAGCGGCGATACTAGCCGGAGCCAACGCGCGTTTGGTGGTCAGTTTCTCACGCTGCTGCAGATACAGCTTGAAGGCCTCAATCTCCCTCCATGTTACCGAATCAAGCTTCTCGAACCCGATGAACTCCCGAAAACAATGAATGGCCCTCAAGTAACTCCTTTTCGTGTTGTCTGCCGTACAGCAGGCACTTACAAACATGTTCACGATTTTATCATCGCTATAATTATTCGAACTCGTGTGCAGCAAAGTCAACTGGTTTGCAAGATTCATGTTGCCACTGGTAGTCATTCATCTATCCTCCTCAATTTTGTCGGATAATTATCATTATACGACCTGCTGCGGCCAGGAGGAAAATTATTCACAGATCTGCCGGAGGTGATGTCTTACAAGGAAAGGAGTCTTTTCGCCAAGGTTAACACCTTAACTTTTAAAAAAAGGAGAGAACATCTTGAGCTCCTTGCAAAAATTTATGGATAATCAGGTAATGCTACGGCAAGATTCAACATCACTGATTCAGTTGATCAACTTTATGCGTGAAAAACGTCCCGAAGTCTATCGGCATAGTATACGGGTAGCTATGCTGGCAGAACGTATAGCCACCGAGATGAATCTGGAGGTCTACGAGAAAGAAAACTTACTGCGCGGCTGCTTTCTTCACGATCTGGGCAAAATCATGCTGCCTTTGGATGTGTTGGAGCAAGCCGCGCCCCTTACCCCGCACCAGTGGAAGATCATCAGACTCCATCCGCAGGTGGGCGCCGACATTTTACATAACATTTCCGATTTTGAAGAACCGATCATAGAAGTGATTCTTCATCATCATGAACGTTGGGATGGGCAAGGTTACCCCCATGGATTGAGAGAAAAGAACATTCCATTACTGGCTCGCATCTGCTCTGTAGCGGATGCCTTTGACGCCATGATGTGCGTACGGCCATACCGTCAAAGTTTGCCATTGGAACAGGTCAGGCGGGAGTTATGGCGGAACAGAGCAATCCAGTTCGATCCCGTTATCACCTGCCTGACGCTTGAACTGTTCGAGTCGGACACCTCTTATTTCGGGTTTATTCAGGAAAGGTAGGGAAACATGCGCATGCATTCTACAGATCAGAAGCAGTATATCGAGTAATGCCGCTATTGAGCCGCGCGAGCCGGTGAACAAGGACGCAAGTTTGCGGTTGTCGCCGACGAGGCGCGGAAATTGGCCGAACGGAGCGGCGAAGCCACGAACAAACAAATTACGGGCATCATTAAAGGAATGCAGGAGAATACGCGCCCTAGTGTAAAATCCGTGCAGGAAAATGCGGAATTGTCCGAACGTACCGGAGATTCTTTGGGGCATATCGTCAGCTACGTCAATGATGCCGGTCAAAAGGTTGACGAGATTGCCATCGCTCAATTGCTAGCCCAACTGGCAGAAGAACTGCAGCGTTCCGTTTCCGTCTTCAAGCTTTAAGATTAAACCGGATTATTTTATTGATAAAAGGCCTTTTCGGGAGTCAATTTTTCTACGAAAAGGCCTCTTCATGCGAAAGAACTTTCTTCCTATTGTAATTGAACAAGCGTTCATTCTCTTCATGCTCCCCGTCTTTGTAATGCTATGTCACATAATAACCGCCTTCAAAATCAATAATTTCATCCCCTTCGGAATCCATGTAGTCGGTCAAGGCATAGATCCAAACCAGTCCCTCTTTCTCCGCATCATAATACAAGAAATCTCTTGGAGTAAAACTGTCTTGCGGTCTTGGTTTGAGCTTGAAAAATAGGCATTAAAAGACTATTTAATATTCTGCAATCCGTCGGCATGATTACTGGGCCGTTTATTGGCGGCATTCTGACCGATTGGCTGGATGTGCCGCGGACGATCATCACGATCAGCTTTGCCCTGTTGGTCGGCGTCGCTGCATTATGGGTACTTCCAGAGGCGATCCTCTGTCCTATCCAGAAGAAAACTCACGGATAACGGCTCCCTGCGCCTGCAGAGCAAGCCAAAAACACCGAAGCATGGGATCGTAAGCCCCATACGCTTCGGTGTTTTTAAAGCAGGATGATTTTATCTTTTCAAGCCAATACGAACATGAATGCCGAACGGATCGCTTAAAGCAATAACATCATCCTGACGCTCGTAAGATAAATCCGCCTGTCTAATTCGCTCCTCCACTTCGGCAATAGCCTGCCGATCCGGGAGCGTTACGGTATAATACGCTAAACCCGTAGCGTCAATAGCCGCAGGAGGAGCCCCTACCCCCGCCCAGGTGTTAAGCCCGATATGATGATGATAGCCGCCCGCCGAAATAAATAATGCAGCCGAGCCGTAATGAGCCGTAACCTCAAAACCGAGCACATCGCAGTAGAACCGCTTCGCTTGCTGTAAATTTCCGACGTGAAAGTGGACGTGGCCGATCACCGTTCCCGCAGGAAGCCCCTGCCAGTGTGCCTGCTCCGAAATTTGCAGCAGTCCGTCGATGTCCACCGGATCCGTTGTCATCACATATTCTCCGTTAGCACTACGCTGCCAAGTATCCCGCGGCCGATCCGCATAGATTTCGATCCCGTTATTATCCGGATCATTCAAATAAAGGGCTTCACTTACGAGGTGATCTCCCTGACCGACCGCAATGTTATGCTTGATCAAATTACGCAGCGCTAATCCTAGCGATAATCTGTCAGGCAGTAAAATTGCAAAATGATAAAGACCGGAGGAACGATTTTGGGATATGCGGTAGTCGCCATTCGCCTCCAGGATAACTAATGCATTGCTTCCATCCGCGGTCAGCTCTGCCACATTGCCCTCTTGCTTCAAAAGCTGCAGCCCAATGACCTCTTTATAAAAAATAATGGAGCGCTCCAAATTTTGTACTTTCAAACGAACCAGACCTATTTCAGCCTGTGGATGTATCGATTTCGCCATGTAAAACGGCTCCTCCCGTTATAGTGTGCGCGCAACTTGTAATCAATACAGTTACAACTGTTGTAATCAGTATAGTTACACTTAAACTTTTTGTCAACAGCCCTGTTGCTAATGGTTAGTCCTTATAGTAATGTGCAACTTTTAACCAATTGGATCGTCTTAATATGATACAATAGCGTTTCAAAAACACATGCAGTAAGGAGATCAAAATGAACATCACAAAACGCGTTTCAACCAAAATCGCCATGATCGGGCTGGCCGCCCTGCTATCTACCGTCCCTCTGGCCTGTTCATCGGCTTCTGCAACTGCTGCAGCGGCAAGCAGCGCCAAGGCGCAATCGAATATCAAGCTGACCATCAACGGCCAGGAATATTCGCCTTCGTCAGCGCCATTGATGCACAAGGGTACCGTCTATTTGCCTTTACGGGATGTCAGCGAACTGCTGGGCAGCGTTGTGTTCTGGAATGCGAAGGATAATAATGTGACGATGACGTACCCAAATCGCGTTATTTCCATGAAATTGAATACTTCAACCGCGATGATGAATGGGAAAACCGTGAAGCTGGATTCTCCGCCCTTCGTCAAAAACGGGCGTACCTTCGTCCCGGTTCGCTTCTTCTCGGAAGCGATCGGAGCCAGCGTGGATTGGACTGCTTCATCAAAGACCGTATCTCTTACTCAGCAATCTCTCTATGCCAAAGGAGGCGGCGTCAATATAACCATTTGGCTAAATAAAAAGACGGGCGACGTATATTTTGCCCATCCCTTTGAAGCTGATCCGGTTCACGTTGGACAGCTAGAAATAGACGTCAAGGAATTTTTGGATATCACCGCCTACAGCATGCCGAGCGAACAACATAGCTATATCATTAGAGTCGAGGACAACTATGGCGAGCCCCACGTTCATACCGACGTTTACACGGCGATGATCAAAGACAATCAGCTTGTTAAACAAAGCAAAGCCTATTACTTTCAAAGGTATGAGAAAAATGCCTTGCTGGATCATGACGGAAATGCTGTCCTGAACGATGGTAAGCAGCTTACGATCATCGACCAGGAAGGCCGCATCATCCAAGAGTATGACCTGCCCAAGCTGACCGGGAAGGACGAGAACCACTCCGTTCTGGCTGTTGCCTCATCTTATTTGCTCATCCGGCCAAACCTGAGCGGACACCTCACCCTGATCAATCTAAAGGATCAATCGGCCACTCTTCTCTACCAAGAGCTCTTAAGCGGAGTAGAACGCGAATATGCCGAAATGAACGATGTGCCGTATCGGGGCGATGACCTCGTATTTATGGGCGAGGCTCCGGATGGCTCGCTGCAATTTGAGAATCTCAGTCCTTTGGGCAGCAAGGACAAGAAGTACACATACAAGCTGAATTAGCAGTAATCATCCATGGAGGGCGGCGGCTTTATTACCCCATACGGAGAAACGTTATCCCGATTTGCACTAGATGCGAATCCCGGTTAACATGCGACATAAAACGAAGAAGAACCGGGCTGCACCCCGGTTCTTTCTTTATTACGGCATCATATCCCTGACACGCTCCGGCGACAAAGGCTCATCGCCCAGATGAATCATTTCCTCTCCATACATCTCCTCCAGCGCATCCACATCCTTGAGCATATGCCCCGTCAAGATCGCTGCCGCAGTCTCCTCCGGATCGATCACGCCATCCGCACGCAGCTTCTTCAGCCCGGCTACCGTTGCGGCGGAAGCCGGCTCGCTGCCGACTCCACTGCGGTCAATAGCCCGCTTAGCCCGCATAATCTCCTCATCGCTGACGGATACCGTTACGCCGTGGCTCAGCTCCAGTGCAAACAATGCCTTGCGCCAGCTCGGCGGATTGCCGATATTCATGGCACTGGCTCGCGTACGAGGATGCGGATCAGGTATAAGCGTCTGATCGTTGCTCTGTACCATTCGATGAAACGGACTCGCTCCTTCGGCCTGGACAAGCGCGATACGCGGCAGCTTATCGATCATGCCCAGCCGCCATAAATCGTCTAATCCTTTGCCCAGTGCGGAAACATTGCTAAGCGCGCCTCCGGGGATCGCGATCCAATCCGGCATCTTCCACCCAAGCTGCTGTGCCAGCTCATAGACGATGCTCTTCTGCCCTTCGATCCGGTAAGGGTTCAACGAGTTACACACGTAGAGGCCAAGCTCATCGCCCCAACGCTCCAAAAATGTGATTCCGTCATCATATGTTCCATCAAAACGGATCACTTGCGCACCATATGCGATCGTCTGATTGATTTTTGCCGGGGAAATATCGCTGGCCGGTGCGATAACAAGGGAAGCACGACCGCACCAAGCCGAATACATGGCGAGTGATGCCGAGGTATTTCCGGTAGAGGAGCAAGCAAAGACATCTCTTCCCAAGGACAACCCATGCGAGACGGCAACCACCATGCCGTTATCCTTGAAGGAGCCGCTCGGATTCTCGCTCTGCGCCTTCAGCCTGATTTCCCTGATTCCTGCGTACGCGGCGCAGGCCTCTGAACGGTACAAGCCCGTGTTTCCCTCTCCCCTCGTAATTATGGCCGCTTCCGGAAGCTCTGGAGCGATCAGCTCCGCATATCTCCACACCCCGCTGGCATGAATACTTCCCCGTAAATGCAGCCTTTGTTCAAAAATCCGCTTTAACCGTTCTCCATCCAAACCGCTTAAATCACGCTGAAGCTCCAATATTCCCCCGCACTCGCAGCGAATCCGCCAATGTCCGCTGATCTCTGCCCCGCATTCCAGGCAGATTAGCATATGTCCCTGATTTACGCTATTTGTCATCCTATTCTCTCCTTCGCTTAGCAGGTGAATTTGTAATTCTACAAATACCATAACGGATAGCGATAAATAAGAATAATATATATAATTTAGTTATATATAAATAAAATTTATGTTTATTGGAGGATAAATTTTATGAACCTTCATGCATTACGCATCTTTCATCGAATTTCACAAGCTGGGGGAGTAAGCAAGGCTGCCGAAGAACTTAAGATTAGTCAGCCGGCTGTTACCATGCAGCTGCGCAAGCTGGAGATGGAATTACAAATACGCTTGACGCGGTTGGAAGGAAGAAATGTCGTGTTGACCGATGCGGGGAATTGGCTTGCCGCCCAAGCGGACAGGCTATTTGCCTTGGAAGCGGAAATCGACAAGCAGTGCGATGCTTATCAGCGAGGCCGTATTGGCAGCCTGAAAATATCAGCAACCTATTTGCCGGCAAATTATTTACTGCCGACATGGCTGGCGCAGTATCAGCAGAAGCATGCCGAGGTTGAAATCAGTCTGATATCGGGCAATGTGCAGTTCGCGATCGACAAGCTGCTTCGTTTTGAGACGGATATGGCCTGGATCGGCGGCTCGCGCAGGCGGCTCCCGGCCAGCGTTGACTCCATCCCTGTTTACGAAGACGAGCTCTGGTTTGTAGCACTTCCGGAACATCCTCTCGCGGGGCGAAGCGCAGCCCCTGCTAAACTGCTCGCCTCTCCCTTTGTACTCAGGGAACCGGGAAGCTATACGCTTGAGGCTCTGCTGTCACTCTGCCGGACAGCAGAAATACCCGAACCGCTGCCTTCGGTTCGGGTAAATGGGCCCCAGGAGGCTCTGCGGGCTGCGCTCGCCGGGCTGGGGATTACGCTGACATCGGCCATGGAGGCTCGTTCCTACGTGGAGAACGGATCGCTAATGCGGATCGAAGCCGAAGGCCTTAAGGCGAGCAACGTTATCTCCTGCTGCGTACGTTCCGGCGATCCCCTGCCTCCGCAAGCCAAGTCTTTTCTGGAGCTGGTTCAGCAAGAAGGCGTAAAGCCCTGACTTATCCAAGCATTGCGGCTTGCCGCTTGTAATGATCCTCAAGCACAAGGCAGGCCATCGCTTCAACGACCGGAATAATCCGCGGGCAAATGGAAGGATCATGTCTGCCTTCCGTAATAATTTGCTGCTCCTCGCCTCGAATATTCATCGTTTGCTGAGGAACGGATATCGACGAGGTCGGCTTGACGACGATACGGAAGATAATTTCATTCCCCGTGCTTATCCCTCCCAAAATTCCGCCGGAATTATTGCTCAAAAATCCGGAGGCGTTCATCTCGTCGTTATGCTCGCTGCCCAGCATGTCCGCTGCGGCAAAGCCCGCTCCAAACTCGATCCCTTTCACGGCTCCGATCGAGAGCATCGCCTTGGCAAGCTCCGCATCGAGCTTATCAAAGACCGGCTCCCCCAGCCCCGCCTTCACACCGCGGATTCGGCACTCCACAATGCCGCCGCAGCTGTCTCCTGCGGCTGAAAGCTGCTCCACCCGCTCAATCATCCGCACGGCGGCATCCGGATCACAGGCACGTACCGCGTTCTGCTCAATGATATCTTCGTTATAGGTCTCGCAGCGGATTCCGCCAAGCTCCTTCGTATAAGCTATTACTTGAACTCCGCGATGCTCCAGCAGCTTACGGGCGACCGCGCCAGCAGCCACTCTACCTGCCGTCTCTCTGCCTGAGGCTCTGCCGCTGCCGCGATGATCGCGAATACCGTATTTTTGCAAATAAGTGTAATCGGCATGACCCGGACGAAAAGCATTTTGAATATCGCTGTATGCCTCGGGCCGCATATCCTTGTTTTCCAGCATGATGAAAAGCGGTGTCCCTGTAGTCTTTCCTTCAAACATGCCGGATTTAATGCTAATAATGTCATACTCTTTGCGCGGCGTAGTCACCGAGGATTGACCCGGTTTGCGGCGATCCATCTGCGCCTGGATGTAAGCCTCGGTCAGCTCCACTCCCGGCGTAACTCCATCTACAATGACACCGACAGCCGCCCCGTGCGACTCTCCGAACGTCGTGATTTTGAATACTTCTCCGAATGTATTACCTGCCATATCAATCTCTCCCTCATTCGCTCGATGTTGACATCGTCCTATATCTCTCATTATACTTTGCTCAATGATATAAATGAAATTCAAAATTCAATCGATTGATATAGAGTGGATTTATGCCAAATAATGTGATGATATTCAAATTTGAAGGACATCGATAAAAGCAGGTGAAATCAAATGAATCAAATTTATCCTATGAATCAAGTTAATATCGAGCTGTATCGCATTTTCCTGCATACCGCACGCCTCGGCAATCTGACCAAGGCGGCCCAGCAGCTGCATATCACTCAGCCGTCCGTGAGCTATGCAATCAAGCAGCTCGAATCCCGTCTTGATGTCAAATTGTTCGATCGCCTTTCCAAGGGCGTGAAATTAACGCCGGAAGGCTGTGCATTGCTCGAATACGTGGAACAATCCTTCGCCTTGCTCCACGCCGGGGAGCAGAAAATAGCGAATCTTAAAACATTATCAAGCGGCGAGCTTCGGGTCGGCGCAAGCGGCCCGATGATCAAGCACCTTCTCCTGCCGGCACTGGATCAATTTCACGAGCAGTATCCCGAGGTCAGAATTCGCTTATCCCAGGGAAAAAGCAGCGATATCCAGCACCAGCTGCTGGAGGGTCAAATCGATATCGGCCTTGTCCATTTGCCGCTGAGCGATGAGAGACTTGTCTCCAATCATCTTATTTCACAGCAGCAGATTTTCGTTGTCGGATCAGCCTATCGTCATTTTGCCGAGAAGCAGCTTAGCGCCAGTGAGCTTCAGCAAATTCCGCTGCTCTTATTCTCCAAAGACAGCAGTACGCGCCATTTCGTTGAGAAATGGCTTCATGCCCTGGGGATTGAAGCCCAGGTTGACATTGAACTCGGCAGCCTGGATATGCTGATCGAATTCGCAAAACGAGGCTATGGTGCTGCCTTCGTCGCACGCTCCTTCGCTACACAGGAACTGCACGATGGAACGTTGTTCGAGCTGCAAATCGCAGAACCAATCCCTTTGCGCTCCATCACGGTCGCCACCCGCCGTGACATGTCTTTATCGATTAGCGCGAAGCAATTTATGGAGCTGCTGATCCATTCCCTGCAATCTTCCATGTAATCATGTTTGTAATGCCGAGCAAAGGGTAACTATAAATAGGGACAGAATCAACTTTGCCTAAAGAAGGAGGCTTCTATAATGGATCAACAATCCGAAGATCAAATCCGTAACAAGCTTGATGAGAAAGGCGATTCTTTAGCCGAGAAGAAAAAAATCGAAAGCGGCAAGGATATTGAGCCGCAGGCTGAGGAATGGGTGGGCAAGCCCGTTGCGTTTGTCGATAACGACGAATCCGAACATAAATAAGCAGCACACCGGCACCCAAGGAAATAGACAGGGCATATTCAAAATGCCTTCTCTGCTTCCTTGGGTGTTTTTTTTAGATTGTAGAATTTTAAATTTTCAATGGGGCTGCTCGCCTGCTACATCGCCAGCTTTCTTCTCGATGGTGTATTTCGATATTCCCTCCGTTTGCAAGCGTATGGAAAGAAATGCACATATTAGGGTCAAAACGGCCGACACCCCGTATGCGCCGAATAGCATGATTGACTCCGCCAAAAAACCCGCTGAAGCGGAGCCGATAAGTATGCCTGCCGTCATCAATGGCATAATTACACCATTAACACGACCTATATACTTCTCTTCAACGCCTTGAATCATCAATGCACCAAAAATAACTTGAAAGAAGCTAAGTACAATGCCAAGCAGCAATCGAACGGTTCCGGTGAGCAGCGGCCACAACGAAAGCACCTCGATCATGGTAGCAATGGACATCCAGGTTAAAGCTAAAGGAATGATTTTGCTGCGATGGCGCTCTACCCAGCGCATCGACGCTGCGGCGATAGCTCCCCCAAGCAGTACGCCTATGCCAGCGGCAGCTTCAAACCATTGAACAGCCTCCTTGGGCAAGCCCAGCCGCTCCATCGTCACAAAGACGTCCAACGGCTGTGTGATTCCGATACCAACCCCCATAATCAGGAACATTATCGCGATGATCCGCAAATTGGCCGACCGTTGAACATAACGGATTCCTTCCCCCATGTCCTTCCACACCGTGGCTGAAGACGACGTCCTGTCTCGCGGAGAAGCAGGCAACGCGATCTGAAGCAGTGCTGCCGACATAAAAATACCGATCAATGCCACAAGTGAAGCTTGAATGCCAAGCTGTGTATAAACAAGAGTTCCTACAATCGGCCCGAAAATGAGAAAAATCGCCATCAAGCTCTGTGTTATCCCAATAGCCATGCCGATGAATTTTTCGGGGACATGACGCTTAAACAGCACGGCAGAAGACGGCTGCGAGAATTGGCTTACGACAGCAGACACGACGGTCGCTGCAAAGACGGCTTGCCACCATCCCGCCATAACTAAGGCCAGAATAAGGACAACCGATACTGCACTCAGCAAGTCCCCGATAATTACCGTTCGTTTCGGGTTCCACCGATCCGCAAATGTACCGCCAAGTAGCGAGAAAATAAAAATGGGCAAATATTCAAATACGGTTAACAAGGAAACCGCGGTTGGATTATTATTCGTCTGCTCCATAATATAGAATAGTAAAGCCATATTCCTGATCCATATACCGAGCTGCTGCAGCAAATCTGCCGTAGCCACGATAAGAAATACCCGATTGCGAAAAAGTGAATCCATAAATCAACCTCCATCAATTCAATTAATTCGACCGTTCAGTTTAATAGTTATTAGAGAGCATGATCATATCTACTCTCTATAACCGACTCTTGCTTTAACCGCTGCGTGAAGAAATGCCTAGCAGAAACACATCTACAGCCTTGCGATGTATCGCCAGCACTTCCGATTTGGACAATTTCTCATAGTAAGTAATCCCAAGACCATTAATAAGCCCCACCAGGATCAAGGTTAACGAATCCAGCTCTTCCTCCCGGAATTCTCCGCTTCTCATTCCTGCTTCCAATATCTCGCGAATCAGAGGATAGTGCTGCCGATTGATATCAAATATCTTTTCGAGCACTTCAGGATCACTGCCATAGCTCCCGGCGAATTCCTCGCTCGCACTGACCAGAGGATTATCGAAGCTGTTCGCGTAGTGTTCCGCCAGCGCGTACAACTTCTCTGTTGCCGTCATTTCGGGGCGCTCAATATTCCTCCATTCTTCCTCCCACTCCAGCATCATTCGCTCTAACAATTGAATGAAAAGCTGTTCCTTGCTCTTATAATGATAATAAATACTCCCTTTGCTTACGCCGGACAGTGTCCGAATATCCTCCATCGACGTCGCGCCGTAGCCCTTGCGAATAAACAATTCCCTGGCACTGTCCATGATATGCCTCTTAGTACGTTCTGCTTCCTCGGGTGTTCTTCGAGCCATTGCTATAACCACCTGACACAATTATACTGACCGACCGGTCTAATTAAATAATAGAGCATAATATTCTGTTTCGCAATAGTAAGCAAAAAAGGCTCCGAAGCTTGCATCCCTCAGCCATCAAGGACAAGATCATTAAGAATCAGCCCTTGGATAGGCAGGACTTAATAACAGCCAATCGTTTGTCCATATCCATGAACAAACGATTGGCTGTTCACACTAATACACGTCAACGACCGCTGTCGCTTCAAGCCCCTCGTACGTAACCGTTAAAATCGTCTGCCCTCTACCTGCCCCCGTAATATTCCCCTCCGAATCTACGGCCACAATCGCCGGTTCGGCGGAAATCAGAAAACTATCGGGGGGTACGATCGAGCTGTGATCTCCCCGGATATAAGTTACTACCAAATCCAGCGTCTGGCCCACGGACAGGCTGTATTCGCTGGAATCCAACTGCAGCCTGGCTTGGGGCGCAGAGCCGTAGACATACACGATCGCGCTTGCCTCCACTCCAGAGGACTCGGCGGTTATCGTTGCCTCTCCAAGCCGCAGACCGGTAATATTCCCTGCCGAATCGATAGAGACTATGGAGGGATCGGACGAGGCATAAGTGACCTGTCCGGTGACATTTCCCAGCTCCCCATGACCGTAAACCGCGGTCACGACGGTATCCAGCGTCTGATTAACACTCAGGCTGTAGCTGTCTGAATCAAAAGCTAATGACCTGATCTGTTCGGAATGGGCTGGAGCCGACAGTTTGATGATATTGCCGTACTGCGTAAGCAATATGGTGCCGCCATCATGGGTAGGAACAACCGTGGTTATCCATTCAAGGTCGGTTTTTGCCCACTGAAGATTCCCTTCCCCATCCGTCTTGAGCGCCCCTCTTACCGTTCCTATCAAAAATCCGCCATCGTCCATCATTTCCAAGGAAAGAGCTTTCCCCTGAACCCCATAATTTTGCGTCCTTACCATTTCACCCGATGAATTTATCAGCGTCAACACGGTGTCCGTACGATAATCAGAGGAAACGATCGCATATCCGCCATGACCGAGGGAGATTCCTACAGAAGGTTTAAATCCGTCGTAGCTCTTATGCCAAGCCACTTCCCCCGCCCCGTCCAGATTATAAATATCCAGCTTGCCTCGATGGGATGAAATCACGGTATATTCCCCTTCCCGGGATTGCTCAATCGAGAACGTATCCATATTCCATAGCTCAAAGAAGGTGCCGGATTTCAGCGTAGTTTCCCAAACCTCCTGGCCGTTCGCGTCCAGTTGCCCCACCACCATAAACATCGGCTCGCCCGATTGAGTCAAGGAATAAATAAAGTTTCCGGCGGCATCCTCCTTGATTTCATATAACTCCGCATATCCAATATCCCTGATAAAAGCTTTACTCCACTCCAGCTCCCCGGCAGCATCTATTTTCGCCGCATAGGAAATCGAGTCAAAGTAATAGAATTCGGGATAGGTTCCGCTAAGAATAAATCCGCCGTCACTTGTAGGCATCGCGGACGTTATCGTTACGCGTTTTCCGTTATCGCCGGTTAAGTAAAACGTCGTGCTCTGCTCAAGCAGGCCCGTCCTGTCCACCCAAGATAAATTCACCAGATCCCTTAGCGCGACCCCTGCCAAATAATATCCCTGATCCGTTTGATTCAAATGATGTACCTTGATATAGCTGCCGTACTTATGGCTCCACTCCACGCTAGGCTGCTCATCAGGCGGAGACATAGCAAACAAAGTAGACGGCCACAGGGATACAAGCGCAGCAATTAGCATGCACAGGATTGATTTTCGGCTTCCTCCAGCCATTGCACTGCGTTTTTTCATCGCCTCTCCTCCAATCTTGGATAACCGCCGATCTGAACAAGGGCCGACGGCTAATGAAATATAAAGACTTATTGGATTCAGTTGTTTTAATACACATCAACAATAGCCGAGGCTTCTAATCCGTTATAGGTCGCTTTAAGAATCGTCTGTCCCTGCTGTAAGCCTATAAGTTTCCCATCTTCATCCACTATGGCAACAGATGGATCGCTCGTGCTAAACGAGCTCTCTGTCGTCACATTGCTCCGGCTCGCTCCTTCGAAGTAAGTAACGATCAAATCAATCGGTTGCCCGACATTGATTTGATATTCGCTGGAGTCCAGCTGCAGAGACTTATGCGTTTTAAATACGTGCACCCTTGCGACTGCCTCTGCACCATTCAGCGCAGCCCTTATATAGGTTGAACCCAGCTTTTGGCCGGTAATATTTCCTTCCGGGTCTATCGTAACGATCGACTCGTCATCCGAAGAGAACACGACCTGGTTCAGGTTAGCGACTACTTTTCTTTCGCCGCCATAGACAGCCGTAAGCACCGTATCCAACGTTTGTCCTTCAATCAAGCTGTAGTCAGGCGAATCAAATTCCAGCCTGTCTATGCTGCTGCCAAGCTTTAGCAACTTTCCGCCGGAGATTACCGCGGCACCGCCGTCTGCCGTTGGAATGGCCTGGCGCACTCCGCTCAACTCGTAGATCCAGAGGATATCCCCGTTCGAATTTATTTCATATACCCCTTCCGAAGTTCCTAATAAGTACCCCCCTTGGGAGGTTGAATGCAAAGCCTCGACTTGTCCCGTCAAATCCAGGGTTTGAACGGATACGTTCTCGTCCGCTTTATTATGCTTGTACAGCGTAATATGCTCTTGCTGCGTGCCGGCAAGGGTATAGCCGCCGTCATCCGCAGTTGCTGCTCTGCCTGCTAAGAGCTGACGGTATTCCTTCGAATAGTTCAAGTTAACGTTATCATCGAATCTCCATACATACGCCTTGCCGTTTTTGCTTCCAGAGATGAGGTAGCTCCCGTCTTCCAGCTCAATGATCTGATCGTTGCGCACAAGGGGATCTCTCGCTGCGCCGCGGCCTAGCTCCCTGACCCAAGCCAAGCTGCCATCGGCATTAAACTTGCCGATCGTTGCCCTAAAAAATCCCGAAAGAAATAAGCTCTCTGCATTATTGGCGTACAAAAATCCCCCGTCCCTCGATTCATGAATATCATCAAAGGAGGCATGGGCTCCCGACTGGTATTCGGTGTCCCATTTCAGCGATCCTTCTGGAGTAATTCTTGCGGCATAAAAATCGCTTGACCGGGAATGGCTGCCCGGAATCGTAGCACCCAAGATATATCCGCCATCTCGTGTAGTACTTGCCGCCTCAAGCACGGCACGGATGCCCTTGGATGTAAGAAGCTCCAGCTCCTTATCCCAATAAATCGTCCCGTCTGTGCTGAGCTTGGCAATATATGCGAGATGCGATTCATTATCTACGCCAATGACCGAGTATCCATTACCGGTATCAAATACATTGATGAGCCCTATATCCGGCCCGAAATCCCTTTCCCATTCCAGCGTTCCCGCAGCTTCGGAAGCTGTCGCCGGACCCGCCGGCAAGCACCATCCCAAAACGATGGCCAACAGCAAAATGAATATCCTTTGATTCAAAAGTACATGAGCTTTGTTCATAATTCTCTCCTCCTGGATAAAAGAATGTATGACTGTACTCGCAGCTAGATATTCATAGAGAAAGATATTCGGTTAGAGGACGGCTCGTCCTTTAAGCTTAACCCCTTTTTGTCAATACACATTAACAACGGCTGTGGCCTCAAGTCCGTTATAGGTCACCGTCAAAATCGTCTGTCCCCGCTTCAAGCCTATAATGTTCCCTTCTATGTCCACGATCGCTATAGAAGGATCACTCGTACTAAACGCACTTTCCCTCGTTACGTCAAATTGGCTCGCTCCTTCCAAGTAGGTAACGGCCAAATCTATCGGTTCGCCTATATTGACACTGTATTCGTTTGAGTCTAATTGCAGAGCTTGATACGTATTAAAAACGTGCACCTCTGCTATGGCCTCTAAACCGGTCAACGTAGCCCTTATATAGGTCGAACCTACCTTATGACCGGTGATATTCCCATAGGAGTCAATCGTAACGATCGACTCGTCATCCGATGAGAAAACGACCTGGTCAAGATTAGTGACCGTTTTTCTCTCACTGCCATAGACTGCCGTGAGTACCGTGTCCAGCGTCTGACCTTCAATCAAGCTATAGCTGTGAGAATCAAACTCCAGCCTAGCAATGCTCCCGCCAAGCTTTATTATTTTTCCGCCGGAGATTACGGCAGTGCCTCCGTCTGAAGCTGGAATTGCCTTCCGAATTCCGCTGTCCTCATAGGACCACAGTAAATCTCCACTAGAATTTGTTTCATATACGCCTTTTGAGGTTCCGAGCAAGTAACCGCCTTTTGATGTCGTGTGGAGAGACTCAACTTGCCCCGTCAAGGCCAGCGCTTGAACGGATATGTTTTCGTCCGAAGCATTATTCTTGTACAGCGTAATAAGCCCCAGCTCCGTACCGGCCAGAACATATCCACCGTCATCTGTGGCTACTGCTTTGCTTGCTGTAAGCGAAGGGTACTCCTTCGATTGTATAAGGTTAGCGTCAGCATCCAATCTCCAAATATATGTCCTGCCGTCCTTATATCCGGAGATGAGGTAGCTGCCGTCAGTTAACTCCATAATCTGGTCGGCATGCAGCAATGGACTCATGGCCCCGCCGCTGCCAAGACCTCTGCTCCACTGTTTGCTTCCATGGGCATCGAGCTTACCGGCGTTTACCTGGAAAAATCCCGCGAGCCAGCCCTCTGTATTGTTCGCATACAAGAATCCCCCGTCCTTGGCCTGATGAATATCATCAAAGGAAGCATGAGCCCCTGATGGATATTCGATTTTCCATTCTACCGAGCCGTCAGGAGAGATTTTTGCCGCATAATAATCGCTGTATCGTGGATGCTCCTTCGTAACGGTAGCACCTAGAATATAGCCGCCGTCCTGCGTAAAGCCCGCTGACTCCAAATTTGCGATCTTGCCATATTCGTTTCTAAGCTCCAGTTCCTTGTCCCAATAAACCGTCCCGTCTGCATATAGTTTAGCTAAATAAGCGCTTCTCGTATCCTTATTCACGCCGACGACCGAATATCCATTACCGGTATCCTGCACATTGATAAGTTGAATACTTGCCCCAAAGTCCCGTTCCCATTGCAAATTTACCTGAACTTCAGAAGCCGCGGCCTGTCCCGCTGGCAGAACCCATACTAGCGTAAGGGCTAACAGCAAGATGAATATCCTTTGATTCAAAAGTACATATGCCTTATTCATAATTCTCTCCTCCAAGATTTAAGAATGTATGACTGTACTCGTATTAGATATCCCAAGCTGATCAATCTCCGGTTAGTGGGCCGATTCGGCCGCAAGCTTAATCACCTTCTCATAAGAGGTGAGATATACGACCCCGCCGTCTCGTGTCGGCAGCGCTTTTGTTAATTGACTTACCGGCTTGCTCCATAGCACGTTGCCCTGTGCATCACAGGCAATGACCGCATTAGAGAGACCGATTAAATAGCCGCCTTCCGGCGATAGTTCAATCGATCTTGCCGTACCGTTAATGCCAAGATCTTTGCTTAAGTAGCTTTGTCCGTTATGATTGGTGACGAAAAGGACAGATCGATTCAGCCAGCGATCATAATTAATTATCGCAAAACCGTTGTTTGATGTTGGCACGACCCATCCGATCCCGTCGCCATGAGAGTTAATCCATTCTGATTGTCCCGAAGCATTCAGCTTCCACAGAATATACGCGCCGCTGCGGAAGGCTCCGGCGATATAGCCACCGTCTGCCGTCTGATGAATGGATTCTATGGCCACATGAGGGTCGTATTTTGTCATGGTTAGCTCATTTTGCCACTGATGCGCCCCTGTAGCATCAAGCTTCACGATATAGGATGTGGATTGACCCGAATTATAAGAATAAATCATGCCTCCGTCCTTTGTCTCTCGGAGATCCTCAAATTCCACATAATCCTGATTGAACTTTTCCTTGTCCCAAACAACAACGCCGTCCTCATCTGTTCTGGCAATATAGTAATAAGATTCATAACCTGGGACAGTGCCTCCGAGAAGGTATCCCCCTTCATCCGTATAATATGCTGCTGTAATGATCACCTGATGATGATCGCTGGTTCTTAGATCCAGCACTTTCTCCCAGACCACATTTCCAGCGGCATCCGTTCTTACTAGGTAGGCTTGCTTCTTGTTCTTCGTCCCGATCAGCGTATAGCCTTCATCCGTCTCATAAATGTCAAAAATTTTAATGCCGTTACCGCTAAAATTGATCTCCCATTCCTCATCCGGCTCTTGTCCGCTTAGAGGGCTGGCGGCGGTGGTGCCAACGAAGAGGTTTGCAGCAAGTAGCGCTGCGACCACAAGGGAATACCATGCTTTTGTCCATCCATGTTCTAAAGTCATCATTTTCCTCCAATCATCATGAATTTGGAAACATGACAAGCTATGTATACCACCTCCTGATATTTAAGTATGGAGTACATATATTTAGACTACATTTACCGTTGGAAGTTTCGTTATAATTTACCATATTTTCCGAATTATATTTAGCGAATGTAGGAAGTCTTTTTTTCAGCCAAGGCATCCTTAAGCCAGTTTGGATGCATAGGCAGCAGTTCCTCTGGCAGCCCGTCAAATGCAAAATAATCGACATCCAGCGTTTCATCGTTATGCTTGTTCAGCCTGCCCCCCACGATCTTGCATTCGAAGCAGGTCGTAATGAAATGGCTCACTTCTCCATTCGGATACGCGAATACCTGAGACTCGGGATCGGAGTAAACGCCGATGAGCCGGGCAACCGTCACTACTAACCCGGTTTCTTCCTGAATTTCTCTAATGATGGCTTCTTCAACGGTCTCTCCCGGCTCTACATGGCCGGATGGAATACCCCATAAGCCGTTATCCGCACGCTTCATCAATAGCACGCGCCGATTCTGATCCAAAATGATGCCAGCCACGCCTGCTTTAATATGATCAGGCCAGCAGAAGGGTGGCCTGATCCATGGACGGATCGATATATGATCAGCAAATAAACTCATTAAATCAGGTATAACAGCGTCGGGATTGCGGAAATCTTTTGCGGAAGGGAATACGCTTCTCGTATGCTGACTGACCAGAATAGCCGAAATGCCCGCCTGATGCGCCCCTAAGATATCGGTGTACGGATTGTCGCCCACCATAACGACCCTCGTTGACGATGAGAAAGAGTCTAGCGCGGCTGCAAACATATAAGGGGAGGGTTTGCCTACTACAAAAGGCTTCCGATCCGTAGACACCCGAATGGCTTCTACTATTGCACCCACTCCGGGAGAAGGCCCTTCCGGGGTCGGAAATATCCTGTCTGCACTCGCAGCCACAAATTTCACGCCTTTATGAATGAGCTGAACCGCTTTCTGGATATCATGGAAGGAGATTTGGTCATCCCAGCCTACAACGACAGCTTCCGTATCGATATCCTCTTCGCCGGTATGGATAACACGCACGCCAGCCTGCTCACATTCCCATTTTAAATGTTCATCTCCCAGTAGAAGAATGGATTTGATCTTCTCCTTGCTTAAAAATTGAGCCGTAGCCCAACTGGACGTGACGATTTCTTCAGGGGCGGCTTCAATTCCTAATCGATTCAGCTTAGCTGCCGTTTTCTCTCGTGTCGTACAAGGATCATTCGTTAAAAAACGGATTTCCTTGTTGCCTTGACGTAAACGTCCAAGCGCTTGCACCGCTCCTGGAAGCGGCTCAGAGCCGATATAAACGACTCCGTCCAAATCAAACAGAAACACATCAAATTCACCTGCAAGCATCATTTTTCTCTCCTCACTACTGTTTTTCTTCACAACTTTTTTGGAATAATAATAGCTTTCGAACCATCCAGAAACAAAAAAAACACTTCCATTGGAAGTGGCGTATTAACGATAGGATATGCACATTACGGCTCAGACCCTAACCCCTATCACTTCCCTACGCTGGCATCATCCAGATCAGGTTCAAAGGGTTAAAGACTTCCAGCCTTTTCTCAGCTTTTACCACAAAAGCACCCCTAGCAATTTATTATTCTATTATCCGTCTATTCCATACGAGGATAGCACAATTCCATTTACCCGTCCATAAACCCTGTCGATCCGGGTTAGTCCTGCAGCAGCTCCCGAAGACTCTCTTCCCACCGTTCCAACACCGTAACGGGCTCCTTTAGCTGAATTTGCACGCCGGAGGTGATGTCCGCGTATTTGGCCTTATCCTCCCGGCAGGATACGACCTCAGCTTCGAACCGAGTACGCGGATGCCTGGCGTTTGCAAGCTTAGGGAGCCTCGACAGGGATAATTGGATATAACATGCGGACTGATTGGAAAAAGCCACTAACGTCGCTTGCCCAGTTCGAAGGATATTGCGCGTCGTAGTTGTATTTTCCCATAAACTGAGCCGAAGCGTTGTCCGGCTCAGTGCGACGATTTCGCCTACGCTGAGCATCGCCGCATGCGGCCAATTTTGCTCCGCAGCGGTTAGCAGCATAAAGGCTTCATGCTGCTTCTGCGATAAATCCTGCCCATTGAACAGCGTATACAAATGAGGGGACAGGGCTGCAACGTCATTATTCATTATTTTCCTCCATGCTTTTATCAATCTTCGACCGCAATGCTGATGCTATCTTCTATTTCGCCGCTTTCGAATAAGCTTCCTTCATTCCATTGTAATCGATGGCTCCCTGAATTCTTTGCGAAATTACGCCCTTGGAATCAAGCACATAAGTCGTTGGATAAGCAATGACCTGATATTGATCGGTAATTCGTCCCGTCAGATCGAGCGCATGCGGAAAGGTTAGGCCAAAATCCTCGATAAAAGCTTTCACGTTCTCCTGACTCTCCTCAAGATGAGTCATATTTACCGCCAGTACAACCGCATCCTTGCTTGCGTATTTAGTATAGAACTTCTCCATGTGCGGCATCTCGATCCGGCACGGCGGGCACCAGCTCGCCCAAAAATTGAGCAGCACCGTCTTTCCGCGGTAATCCGACAGTTGAACCTCTTCACCGTCGAGATTTTGCAAGGTGAAATTCGGCGCCCGGTTGCCGATCTTCAAGCCAACGGGAATAGACTCATCCTCTTCGGCCGCTTGCTCCGATTTTTCCTTTTGGGCATTTGCTTTATCCACATAATCATAAGTTCCCCAGCCGATCAACCCGAGGAGCACGATGATGGCAATCCAGTTTTTTTTCATCTTTACTCTCTCCCTCCTTATATGTAATCTAAAACGCAGCCCCATTCATCGGGTATCCCATAAAGCATCCAAAATGAGTATAAAGATCGCTAAGAGAACAAATAACAGCTGCTGCAGAGAAAATCCAACCAGCACCACATCACGATTCCCGTTCAAAAAGGGAATGACCACAGAGCCGATGCTGTACCATAATGCAAGCGGGACAAACGATTTCGTCGGGTATTCGAACTTCAGCCAGGCTGCGATAGCTAAAGCGGCAGACAGAAGAGCAAAAAGCGGATTCTCCCAGCCCGTTATTCCTTCTGACATGGAAAGCAGCGTAAATCTAGCAGCTTGTACAGCACCGTATGCCAAGACTACGCCCTTGATAAGCAGAATGATATGCGGCCGGTTTCTGTAGCCCCTGTAGATTAAATATGCAACCGCTCCCAGTACACCGAGCCATAACCCCCGTTGTCCCCCTGTAAAATACAGCAGTGACATTGGATTTGAGAATGCTTCTAGCGGATCAAAGAATAGTATACTGAATTTCCACAAGAAGAATCCGATACCGAGAGTGTTCACATAAGTATCCTTGATCCAACTGCCCGCTTCATGATGGCGGAGCCTGATCGATAGGACAATATAGCCGATAACAGCCGATAGTAGAAAAATGAGCAAATCCGCTCTTAGCACCAGCGAGCCAAGTGAGATCGTTCCGATGATATTTCCCTCCACTCTAACTATAGATGGCTTTATTAAAAAGCATGGAACCGATATCCAATCCCGCGGATCGTCTCTATCATTCCGCCGTCCGCGGTTGCCGAGTTCAATTTGTCCCTTAGCTTGCCGATGTGAACGTCAACCGTACGGAGCACGACGGTCTTCTCGTCATGAGGATATAACTCCTTCAGGATTTGCTCTCGGGACAACACCTGATTGGGGTGACGCATCAAATAATACATGAGCTTGAATTCATGCCTGGTCAGAGCAATCCTTTGCCCCTCGTATTTGGCTTCGTTTTTTAGAGGCTTCAGAGTAATGCCGCGATAGCTGATTTTGCTGCAGCGATGCTCTGTTCTTCGCAGCACGGTCTCTACCCGAACGATCAGCTCGGGAAGACTGAAGGGCTTCGTGATGTAATCGTCCGCCCCCAGCTTCAAGCCTCGAATCCGGTCTGCCTCATCTGCTTTAGCGGACAGCATAATGATGGGCACGTCACTCTTCGCGTGCTCGCGAATCCAGCTGGTCAGCTCTTCGCCGCTAAGCCCCGGCATAATCAAATCGGTAATAACGAAGCAAGGGTCATAGCGATCGAAAAGATTTTTACCAGCAAGCCCGTTCTCCGCTTCCCATACTTCATATCCTTCATTTTCCAAGCCAATTTTAATGAGCTGCCTCAGCCTAGCGTCATCCTCTACGATGAGAATCGTTTTGCCCAAGGTGTTCATGCCTACACCTCCCTCGCGCACAGGAGCATATTTCGAACAATTCATCCGGCTATGAGTATACCGCAACATTGTTAAGATTCTTTAAAGTTGTCATCAATAATTCAACAACATACCCCTAGGGGTATGTGAAAATAATATGTCTTTTGCAGCCGCATGTCAAGCCGTCTTTCTATCCGTCAGCTTCGGAAAATTCGTTTAGGTTTAAAAAGACTATAGTCCTATTCTCAAGTATTTACGAAACTACCTGCCTCTGTGCTCGTATAACATCTTTTAAAACATAATTTTTTTCATATGGCAAGGGGGGCATATATTTGATAGAAATGCGCAGCAAGGAAGACTTGAAGTACTCTAACCAAATTCCGAAATGGGCTAAATTCGCTCATGTCGTCATTATTTCCATCATCGGATTAATCGGGGCGGGGGCCTTTGTTCTTGGAGGCTATTTCGTATATACCGGGGATTGGCTTGGAGCGATTCTTTGCTTGATCGTTGGAATCGTGATTGTGTGGGCGACGCGAATGATGATCATAGGGAGTAAGCTTCATACCGATTTCGTTTTTGTTAGCGAGCTTAGAGATGATGGCTATTATACATATTTCAAAAATATAAAGAACGGTCACGAAGAGGAGCACTTGATTCCGTTCCAGCGTATGCAGGAGGTTCTCATCGCCCGGAAAACGCAGTATATGTCTTCAGGGAACAAGGATATCCCCGGTCATTACATCGTCGGCTCACAGATTATTATGCAGTGGCGTGATGAGCATGGAAATATCGATTACAGCCTTTTTGGCATAGCGAGTCGGAGCGATCTTTCGAAATGGGTGAATAAGTTTAGGGAGCATAACGTCCCTCTGCTTCATACGTACCAAAATGTGAGTGAAGCATCCGCGGCTGATTTCATTAGCGGATATCATGAGTTGGATAAATCGCCACTGAGCTCCATCGATCTCTTGTCTGATATCGAGACTAGACGCCGTAACAATATCCCGATGTGGCAAAGCGCGGAAATGAAGCTTCGCCGGGCGCAGCAGCAATCCGGCAATGATCGGCGGATTTTTCGGCCGATGTATGGAATTGCCCTGTTCGCCTTGTTTCTGAACGCCATGCTATGGATGCCTTATTGGGTAATTGAGGAAGAGATGTTCGCAGATAGCTCTCCCTCGGCCGTTATTAGCGTCTTAACCGTCTTGAGCGTCATCATATCGAGAACGTATTGGAGACGAAAGCGGCGATGGTATTTGCCCATTGCCGACATCCTGATGATCCTAGCGGTCAGCTTTGCCGGATTAACGGTGGCTAGACTGTGGCGGCCTATTCCATCCATTTACTATGAAGCAGCTTTAGTGGACGTACTGGCGAGCGGATTTTTTCTCATCATCGTATTCGTAGGCTTCAAGCTGCTGCATCGCCGGGATCGGCTCGAATAACGAATCATATCATAAACAAAACCGACCTTATCCATGGTTCGCTGTATTCCTTCATCCAGGCATCATGGAGATGAGATGTACCGGATGCAATCAAAGACGCGCACTATGGACACGAAGGTCGGTTATTTATTCTTTGATCTTAAAATAAGGACTTCGTTCAAATTTTGTTGACGTTCAATTTTTCACGTCTCTCCTTTGCCCCTCCCGTTCTCTGCAGCCTTGGTCTGCGGCTCGCCCCCGTCTATGACACGAAACGTCCCTGTACCGAAGGCGCATAGTTCTCCGTTTTGCATACGGGCATAGGCCTGCGTTGAAATGGATTTCCGTGAGCTGTGTACAATTTCCGCCGTAACTTCAATGCGTCCGCGTTCGGCCTTTGCTACATAATTCATGCTGAGATTAGTCGTCACTACGCTATCCCGGGGACGTGCGAGCATGGCGACCAATCCCATCGCCGAATCGATTAACGTGGCATGCACTCCGCCATGTACGATGCCGATGAGATTGAGATGGTGCGGCTGAATGTCAAGGGTCACGACGACCTTTCCCTCGCGGATCTCCGCGATTTGGCAGCCCAAATAGTCCCAAAATGTGTTTTTCGCCATCGCATTCCACTTTTCTATGCTGCGCTGCCACGCGCTTGTGTCTTCCGTTTCAGCATTCATAGCCGTTCTCCTTTCCCTTTGCTGCAGGCGACTAGCAATTATTCCGGCTTCTCGCCTTCCTCCTCGATCAATTTGCGGCGTAGCACCTTGCCGGCCAATGTCTTCGGCAGGCTTTCGCGAAACTCGTAGATTTTAGGCACTTTGTAGGCGGCCAGCTTTTCCTTGCACCACTGCTTCAGCGAATCCTCGTCCGGAGCAGCGCCGCTGCGCAAAACGACGTAGGCCTTCACCGTCTCCCCGCGGTAAGGATCAAAGACGCCGGCAACGATGGCCTCGGCCACATCAGGGTGCTCAAACAGCACCTCCTCCACTTCCCGGGGATAAATGTTATAGCCGCCCGCGATGATCAAATCCTTTCGCCGATCAAGAATATAGAAGAACCCATCCTCATCCATGCGGCCGAGATCACCGGTCAGCAGCCATCCTTCCTTCAAGGTTTTGTACGTGTCCTCCGGCCGCTTCCAATATCCCTTCATCACCTGGGGCCCGCGGACGGCGAGCTCGCCAACCTCACCCGGCTCGACGTCCTCCAGCGTATCCGGAATGACGATGCGGGCTTCCGTATCGGGAAAAGGAATGCCGATCGAGCCGCTCTTCCGTTTCTCCCAGATGTTATTGGCGTGCGTGACGGGCGATGCCTCCGTCAACCCGTACCCTTCGATCAGCTTGCCTCCCGTCAAAGCCTCGAATCTCGTCTGAACCTCGAGTGGCAGCGGAGCTGCGCCGCTGATGCACACATCAATGGAGGACAAATTATATTTCCGTACTTCCGGATGATTAATGATGGCCACATACATCGTAGGTGCTCCCGGGAATACAGTGGGCTTTTGCCGATCGATGGCCTTCAAAATCTGTTCCACCTCGAACCTCGGCATCAAAATCAGCGTGCCGGCCGTATGCACGGCTTTATTCAGCAGCACCGTCATTCCGAATACATGAAAGAACGGAAGCGCTGCCAAATACTTCTCCTGAGCAATCCGCCCGCGATAGAACCACAGCTGGGTTTGCAGCGTATTCGCCACAAGATTAGCGTGCGTCAGCATCACGCCTTTCGCAAAGCCCGTCGTTCCCCCTGTATATTGAATGAGCGCCAAATCCCGCTCTCCATCCACGTCGGCGTCGTACGGTTCGGACGAGGCTTCCTTCAGCTGCTCCTTTAGCGAAAGAACCCGCTGGTTATAGGTTATCTTTACGTGCATGCCGTCTTTTTTGGCCTTGATGGGATACAAAACGTTTTTAGGAAAGGGCAAATAATCCTTTATGGAGGCCACGAGGATATAGTTCAGATCCTCCCAATTCTCGCCCATCGATTTCTTCACACGCTCGGCGAGCACATCCAGCGTGATGATGATGCGAGTATCGGCATCCTTCAGCTGATGCTCCAGCTCTCGCGGCATATACAGTGGGTTCGTCATCACAACGACCCCGCCCATCAGCAGCGTTCCATAATACGCGATGACCGCCTGCGGGCAATTGGGGAGCATGACAGCAACCCTCTCCCCCTTGCGGATGCCCAGCTTCAGCAGGGCATTCGCAAAACGGTAACAGGAGTCGAGCAGCGTGCGGTAGTTTATTTTTGCGCCCATAAATTCTATTGCGATGTTCTCCGGATAATTTGCCGCGGAGTCTACGAGAAACTTTGCCAGATTATGTGTAGGATAATTAAAGGTCGGTGGTACTTCAGCGGGATAATGTCTCAACCAGGGTTTGTTTGACATTGCCGGCCACCCCTATCTTCAGATGTTCGTTACACAACATATTTCTCGGCATCAATGACTCTAGCGGCAATTTGCCGCTTTAGGCCGATCGTATCTGCCAGCGTTCTGCGCGTCAGCTTCTTGAGAACGGAAAGCTGCGTGCGCAGCATATCGCCGGATTCCATCACGGCCAGCAGTTCCTTCGCCCATCCTTCAAATTGACTAAACTGCTCATGGATGAATGCCGTCGTCATGGCGATCGGCAGCTCGGCCTTGGCTTCATCGGCCGCTTCCATCAACTTGCGGGTTCTTAACAAGGCGCTCTCCATGGCATAAATCGATATCATCATATCGGCAAGCGTGCTTAAAACCTCCTGCTCCTGCTCCAGCTTCAGTTGGTATTTCTGCACAGCGCCCGCTCCGGTCATCAGGAATATTTTCTTGGCCATGGCCAGCATATGGACTTCCTGCTCCAATGCCCCTTCGAACGTGTGGGACGCCACTAGGCCGAGCAGCTCCGATTGGAGGGCCATCGCCTTCTGCATTAGAGGCAGCTCTCCCTTCATCGCCCGCTTGATCAGCGTGCCGGGGATGAGCAGCCGGTTTATTTCATTCGTCCCCTCAAATATGCGATTGATTCGGGAATCGCGGTAAATCCGTTCGATCGGATATTCCTGAATATAGCCATAGCCGCCATGTATCTGTACCCCCTCGTCCGCGACAAAATCCAGCACCTCGGAGCCGAACACTTTGTTGATCGAGCACTCCAGCTGATATTCGGCAATGGCCTTAGCCGACTGGTAGCCGACATCCGCGCTTTGATGGTCTACCTCGGAGAGGCCGACGTCAAACAAGCCAGCCGTCCGGTAGACCATGCTTTCTAAAACGAAGGTTCGGATGTTCATCTCCGCCAGCTTTTTGCCAATGAGGGGAAAGGAGCTGATCGGACGGCCGAATTGCGAGCGTTCGTTGGCATATTTCGCGGAGTATTGTATCGCATCCTTAGCTGCTCCAACACACCCGGCCGCTAATTTGAATCGGCCAATGTTCAGGATGTTGAAGGCGATCAAGTGGCCTTTGCCGACCTCCCACAGCAGGTTATCTGCAGGCACCTTCACATCCTCCAGAATAAGCGGACAAGTCGAGGAGCCCTTAATTCCCATCTTCTTCTCCTCCGGCCCTACACTTACGCCCTCCATCTCACGCTCGACGATGAATGTGCTGAAATCCTTGCCGTCCACCTTGGCATATACGATAAAAACATTGGCAAACCCCGCATTCGTTATGAATTGCTTCGTCCCATTCAGCACGTAATGCGAGCCGTCTGACGATAACACAGCCGTGGCCTTCGCACCTAGCGCGTCAGAGCCCGAGGACGGCTCGGTGAGGCAATAGGCGGCAATCTTCTCCCCCGTCGCGAGCAGCGGTAAATATTTCTGCTTCTGGGCCTCCGTCCCGAAATACACGATGGGAAGGGTACCGATTCCGACATGCGCACCGACGGAGAGGGCAAACGAAGAGGCCTTCGTCAATCGCTCATTGATCAGGGTGGCGCTCACTTTATCCAGCCCCATTCCGCCGTAATTCTCCGGAACCTCGGCACTGAGCAGCCCGACCTCCCCGGCTTTTCTCAGCAGCTTGACCGTGAGGTCGTAGTCCAGTTTCTCAATTTCCTCATCCCTCGGCAAAATTTCCGCGGCGACGAAATCCTCCGTCGTCTCGGCAATCATGCGGTGCTCCTCCGTAAAGTCCTCGGGCGTCGTTATTTGTCGGTGATCCAAATCCTCGATCACAAATGCTCCGCCTAGAATTTTTCGAGTGGATTCCGCCGTGTTCATCGCTTGGGCTGATTCCTTATTCACCTTGATCATCTCCCTTTCCTTTGCGATATCCGTCTAACTCATTCCCAGTTACTGACCGCCATGCACTTCAAATACGCCCGCTGCTCCCATGCCTCCGCCGATGCACATCGTTACTACGCCGAATCCGCCGCCACGCCGCCGCAATTCGGAAATCAAGCTGGTCGAAAGCTTCGTTCCCGTACAGCCGAGCGGATGGCCTAGAGCAATGGCTCCTCCGTTCACATTGACCTTCTCTTCATTGATGCCCAGCTCGCGGATAATATAAAGGCATTGCGAGGCAAACGCTTCGTTGATTTCATAAAGCGACACGTCCTCCTGCGAAATGCCGGCCAACGCCAACGCCTTCGGGACCGCTTTAACCGGTCCAATGCCCATCATCTCCGGCTCCACGCCGCTAAGGGCAAAGGAGCGAAAGGTCGCCAGCGGCGTTAAGCCCCTTGCCACGGCATGCTCCTTGCTCATGACGACCACTGCAGCCGCCCCGTCGCTCATCTGCGAGGTGTTGCCTGCCGTAACCATGCCCCCGAGCTTAAAACCCGGCTTCAGTCTGGACAGCGCGTCAATTGTCGTATCCTTCCGCACGCCCTCATCTTCCTCAAATACAAAAGCTCGGCTCTGTATCCTCCCCTTGTCATCCACCGACTTCACTTCCACCTGCAGCGGAACGATCTCATCCCGAAATTTCCCTTCCGCTATCGCCTTCGCCGCTTTCTGATGCGAGCGCAGGGCGAACTGATCCTGATCCTCTCTGCTGACTCCGAATCGTTCCGCTACCCGCTCTGCCGTATGACCCATCGCCATGTATATTTCCGGCCGATGCTCCACAATCCGCGGATTCGGCGAAACCTTGAAGCCGGTCATCGGTACATGGCTCATGCTTTCCACTCCGCCCGCGATGATAACGTCGGCGTGGCCCAGCATAATGCGTTCTGCCGCCATAGCGATCGACTGCAATCCGGAAGAGCAGAAGCGATTGATTGTCATAGCCGGCACGGTGACCGGAAAGCCGGCGTACAGCGACATGATCCGGGCAAAATTCAGCCCCTGCTCTCCCTCCGGCATGGCACAGCCTATGATAATATCCTCCACCTCCTCCTTACAGAGACCAGGAGCTCTCTCCATCACCGCCTCAAGAACGGCACGGCCAAGATCGTCTGCTCGAACCGTCGCCAGGCTGCCTTTCTTCGCCTTGCCGACAGCGGTTCTCGCCATAGACACAATTACTGCTTCCCTCATTCTTTGCTCACTCCCCTCGTCATTAGTTGCGCAGCGGCTTGCCCGTGGACAGCATATGCTGCATTCGCTGCCGCGTCTTCGGTTCGCCGCAGAGGCTAAGGAACGCCTCCCGCTCCAAATCGAGCATATATTGCTCGCTTACATAGGTGCCCGGCGGAACGTCTCCCCCGGCTAGCACATGGGCCAGCTTCTTCGCGATAAGCAGATCATGGTCGCTGATATAGCACCCCTCCCTCATGCCGATTGCGCCTAACTGGAGCACGGCCTTGCCTTCCGAGCCGACGACACGCAGCCTCTCTTCCAGCGGCGGCTCGTACCCGGCGGCTGACATCCGAAGCACCGCCTGCTTCGCTTCATGAATCAAATAGTCCGGATGGACGACGATGCTATCATGCTCCCGCAAATACCCAAGCGCCTTAGCATCATGGCCGCTGCTTGATACCTTCGCCATTCCGATCGTTTCAAAGGCCCGTTGGATCAGCGGCTGCAGATCTCCGTCCGCTCCCGCATGCCGGCTGGCCCGCAGCGCCAGCTCCTTGCAGCCGCCCCCCGCAGGTATCAGTCCGACTCCCGCCTCGACCAATCCATAGTACGTCTCCGCCGCCACAATGACCTGATCCGCAGGCATGCACGCTTCGACTCCCCCGCCAAGCGTCATCCGATGCGGGGCGGCAACCACCGGCTTCTCGAACCGTTTCAGATTGTACATCGTGCTCTGGAACAGTCGGATGATATCATCGACCTCATCCCACTCCTCATCCTGCGCCTCCATGAGCAGCAGCATGAGATTCGCGCCAACGCAAAAGTTGCGCCCTTGGTTCGCAATGACCAGTCCGGCGAAATTTCGCCGCACCTCTTCTACGCTCTGCGTAATCATCGCCAGGATGTCGCCGCCGATCGCATTGTTCGGCGAGTGAAATTCCAGGCAGGCCACGCCATCGCCCAGATCAATCAGACTTGCGCCGCTGTTGGATTTGACCACCTTGTTTTGCTCCTTCAGCTCCCGTAAAGAGATGATTTCAGACGGAATATCAACCTCCTTGTATTGGCGGCCCGCCGCCTGGAACAAAACGCCGTTTTCCTTCTTATAAAACGTCTCATGTCCCTCCGAAAGCCATTCCTTGACCCAGACAGGGATCGTCAGCCCCTCGGCCTCCATCCGTGCTGCAGACCGGGACAGGCCGATGGCATCCCAGGTCTCAAAGGGGCCGAGCTCCCAATTGAAGCCCCATTTCATCGCTTCATCGATCTCACGGATGCTGTCCGCGATTTCGCCCATCTTCTCGGCGGAATAGATGAGTACCTGCTTCAGCACGCTCCAGGCAAAGTCAGCGTAACGATCCCCTCCAGCCAGCAGCGCGTTCGTCTTGGCCTTCGCGCCTTTAGCCAGCTTCGCCGCCTCCAGCGAGCCGGAGGCTGGCTTCTTCTGCGGCCTGTATTCCATCGAGGCGAGATCCAGCGCAAGAATTTGGCTCCCTTCGGCTCCCTTCACCTTTTTATAGAAGCCTTGACCGGATTTCTCCCCTAGCCAGCCTCGATCAACCAGCTCCTTCAGCACATCGGGGATGGCAAAAATCGACCGCTCCTGCTCGTTTGCAACCTGATTGAACACATTGTTCGCCACATGCGCGAATGTATCCAGACCGACCAGATCCAGCGTGCGGAACGTCGCGCTCTTAGGTCTGCCCAGGGCAGGCCCGGTAACGGCATCCGCCTCCTCCACCGTCAAGCCTCTCTCGATCATCTCGCGGAGCGTGACGAGCAGCCCATACGTGCCGATCCGGTTGGCAATGAAGTTCGGCGTATCCTTGGCCTGAACGACCGTCTTGCCCAGCTTTCTCTCCACGAATTCGCTCATCCTGGCGACCACACCCGAGTCGGTATTTGTCCCGGGGATGATCTCCATCAGCTTCATGTATCTGGGCGGATTAAAGAAATGCGTCCCGAGGAAATGACTTTGAAAAGCCGCTGACCGCCCGGCCGCCATCTCGTTGATGGAGATGCCCGAGGTGTTCGAGCTTACAACGATTCCCGGCTTCCAATGACGCTCGATATCGCTCAGAAGCTTCCGCTTGACCTCCAGGTTCTCGACCACGACCTCAATCACCCAATCCACCTCGGAAATGAGGTGAAGATGATCCTCCAAATTCCCGGGGGTAATCCGGCTTGCGAACCGCTCGTCATAGAGCGGAGCAGGCTTCGTTCTTGCCAGCTGCTTGATGGCCGACGCCGCCAGACGATTCCGTACCGCGGGATGCTCCAATGTCAGCCCTTGGGCCGCTTCGGACTCCGTCAATTGGGCCGGTACGATATCCAGCAGCAAACAGGAAATTCCCGCATTCGCCAGCTGGGCCGCAATCCCCGATCCCATAATGCCCGAACCGATCACGGCCGCATTTGAAATTTTTTTGACCATGCTTCCTTACCTCCCGTGCACCTTGGTAAATTTAACGAATAACGACAATACCTTTTCCTCCGTAAATCCTCCGGAAAACCCTGATTATTGACGACTCGCATTACCGCTGCCGAACACGGACAGCTCCAAAATTTCCGCGATATCCTTTGCCTTGACCGCCTCATCGACCTCCTTCAGCTTCGTTCCATCCTCCAGCATCGTTAGGCAGTAAGGGCAAGCACTGCTGATCATGCTTGGATTCACATCAAGGGCCTGCTCCGTTC
Source organism: Paenibacillus lentus (assembly GCF_042714055.1). Taxonomy (GTDB): domain Bacteria; phylum Bacillota; class Bacilli; order Paenibacillales; family Paenibacillaceae; genus Fontibacillus; species Fontibacillus lentus_A. The sequence continues at coordinate 51,607 of NZ_JBHGVC010000001.1, read as the reverse complement.
TGGCGACATTCACCCGTTTGCCGCTGGTCTCCTCCATCCACATCAGTCCGCCTCCGGCACCGCAGCACATGCCGTTCTCCCGGTTGCGCTCCATTTCAACCAGCTCTACGCCGGGAATGGCTCGCAGCACGGCCCTCGGCTCTTCATAGATATTGTTGTATCTGCCGAGATAGCACGAATCATGGTAAGTGATTCGCTCATTCACGCTATGCCGGGGAGTAAGCCGCCCCTCCCCCACCAATTGTTCCAGCAGTTGGGTATGATGAAGCACATTCACATTCTCCAGGCCGAAATCAGGGTATTCGTTTTTCAGCGTATTAAACGTATGCGGACAGGCCGTCACGATTTTGCGAACGTCATATTTACGGAAAGTCTCGATATTCTCCAGGCAAAGCTGCTGAAACACAAGCTCATTGCCAAGCCGCCGCGGCGTATCGCCCGAGTTTCTCTCCTCGTTGCCGAGAATCGCGAAGCTAACGCGGGCTTCATGCAGGAGACGAACGAAGGCTTTGGATATTTTGCGGCTGCGCTGATCATAGGAGCCCATCGATCCGACAAAAAACAAATACTCAAACTCCGGGTTCTCCTGAACCGTAGGCACCGAGACACCCTCGACCTCTCCCGTCCAATTGGCCCGATCGCTCCGGCTGAGCCCCCACGGATTTCCCTGACGCTCGATGTTCATCATGGCCCGCTGTCCCTCCTGCGGCATTCTCCCCTCCATCAGAATGAGGTGACGGCGCAAATCGATAATTTTGTCCACATGCTCATTGCCGACAGGGCATTGATCCTCGCAATTCCGACAGGTCGTGCAGGCCCATATTTCCTCTTCCGTCATCACTTCCCCGATCAGCGCCATCTCCTCGGGCGATTTATTCTGAATCGTCCAAGCCGCTTTGTGCCAATCCATCGTGGGCGTGATATGGGTAATGCCATTGCCCTCACTCCACGTAGGTTGGGACAGCTCAGCTTCCGACTGAAGCTGCAAAGCATGGGCGCCAGCTGCAGAGAAAGCGAAGCTCGGCACATAAGGGGATTTTCCGGTCATCGCGGCCCCCTTCTCCTGCAAATGATCGCGCAGCTTCGTAATCAGATGCATCGGGGACAAGGCTTTGCCGGTATTCGCTGCTGGGCAAACGTTCGTGCAGCGTCCGCATTCCACGCAAGCGTAAAAGTCGAGCATCTGCTTTTGCGAGAAATCCTCGATTTTGCCGGCGCCGAAGCTCTCGGCCTCTTCGTCCTCGAGATCCAGCTTCCTCAAGCGTCCGATCGGCTCGCTGCGGCCCAGCCACAGGTTAATAGGTGCAGTAATGATATGGAAATGCTTCGATTGAGGTACGTACACTAGGAAGGATAATAGTATGAGTAAATGCAGCCACCAGAACAGATAGAAGAAGAAAGCAGCGGAAGGCTGCGATATTCCGGTAAATGCAGCTGCGATAAGTGAGGAAATCGGGGCGTAACCGGCAGGCTCGAGTCCGAGCCATAACCGCTCAAATCCAAGCGAAAACAGGACGGTGATCATGAGGGAATAGATGAAGAAGATAACGAGACTTGGCTTCCAGCCTCTTTTCAATCGGGCCAGCTTCTCGCCGTACCTCCGGTACGCACCATAAGCCATAGCCAGCAAAATGAGCATCGCCGTTATTTCCTGCAGCAAGCCGAACTGCTCGTAAGCGGGGAGCGGCAAATGCCTGCCCTTGGCCAGCCCTTTAACAATTAAATCAAGGGCGCCGAACTGCAGAATAATGAAGCCGTAAAAAATGACCAAATGCATCAGACCGCTCCGCGGATCCTTCAGCAGCTTCTTCTGGCCGAATACCTCGACCAGAAATTCAACGAACCTCTCCTTGCTGCGCTCCCGGAAATCCGATGGCTTTCCGAGCCGCAAATACAAATAGCGATGATAGACAGCGATTGCGAAACAATAAACGAAAAGTCCAGTAACCGTCAGAAACAAGCCTAAGTTCACCAACTGCCACATCATGTGCTTTCCGTCCTTTCTTCTGGAATGATATAGCCCATGAGAAGACATGCCTAAGACAGCGTTTACAATTGACGGGTTTCATAAAATCTTATGGAGCAAACATTGACTTTTCCCATCGTTTCCCATAAGATGATTACAAAAATGAATGACCATTCATTCAGTTGGTTTAAATATTAACATTGAGGTGACCTCATGACAAGTAGAAAACAGGAAAAATTTGAAATGATTTTGGATGCTGCCGAAAAAGTCATTGCCGCCAACGGGTTTCACGGCTCGCAAGTGTCCAAAATCGCCAAGGAGGCTGGAGTAGCCGACGGTACGATTTATTTATATTTCAAAAAGAAGGAAGATATCCTTATCTCTTTGTTCGAGAATCGCCTCGGCAAGCTGGTTGAAATGTTCAATAGCAGCATTCAAGAGACCGACACAGCCGCTCAGGCGCTGCGCAAAGTGTGCGAGATCCACTACACAGAGCTCGAGAACAATGTCGACTTAGCTTATGTAACCCAAATCGAGCTGCGGCAAAGCTCCATTGAGCTGCGCAAAGCGATCGGTTTATCCGTGAAGCCCTATATTCAATTGATCGAGCATATTATACAGAAGGGGATGGCGGAGAAATCGTTCCGAGCCGAGCTGGATCCCAAGCTTACGCGCCACCTTATTTTTGGCGGAATGGATGAGGTTGTGACGTCCTGGCTCATTTCCGGGCGTAAATATTCCCTCTCGGCCCAGGTCGGCAGCACGGTAGAATTCTTCCTTAAAGCTTTGACATAAACTGCAGGTTCACGGATATCTGTCAAATGCTAATTTGAAGTAGAATGCGTCAAGATGTAGAGGAGGAGATTGGGCATGAACATCTTCGTAATTTTGAAGCAAACCTTTGATACCGAAGAGAAAATTGTGATTCAAAACGGAGAAGTGTCTGAGGATGGCGTCAAATTTGTCATTAACCCCTATGATGAGTATGCGGTGGAAGAGGCACTGCGCCTGAAGGAGCAGCATGGCGGACAGGTAACAGTCATTTCGGTCGGCCCGCCAAGAACCGCGGAAGCACTGCGAACCGCTCTGGCGATGGGAGCCGATGAAGCGGTACTCATCGCTAACGATCGCATTCAAACGGATGAGTACGGGATATCCGTTGTGTTGGCGGCCTATCTCTCCAAGGTATCCGCCGATGTCATTCTCGGCGGCAATTTCTCGGTGGATCACGGAGCTGGACAGGTCGCTGTTCGTTTGGCCCGGCTCCTTCAATTGCCGCATGCCTCCTCGATTACCAAGCTGGACATCACAAACGGCACAGCGTTGGTGCTGAGGGATGCGGAAGGCGATACCGAGACGATCGAGGTCGCCCTTCCCGCCCTGTTTACTGCGCAGCAGGGATTGAACGAGCCGCGCTATCCTTCCCTTCCTGGCATTATGAAGGCGAAGAAAAAGCCGTTTCGGCAGCTTGGCCTGGATGAGCTTGGCTTGTCGGAAGGGGATATCGCCTCACGTACAGAACGAACCGCCCTGTCTCTGCCGCCGCAGAGAAATGCCGGGCAAATTCTGCAGGGCGAGCTAAAGGAGCAAGTCGCCGAGCTTGTATCCAAACTCCGTACTGAAGCCAAAGTCATCTAACTTATCAAAGGGAGGAATACCAATGAGCAGCAGCTATGTGGTTATTGCGGAAGTTCGCGCAGGACAGCTGCGCCAGGTTAGTCTGGAGGCGCTCGAAGCAGCGCGGCTGTCCGCTAATGAAGATGACACGATCTCCGCCCTGCTTCTGGGGCATAATCTGGCCGAACAAGCAAAGCAGTTATCCCGCTGCGTTCAAGGTCAAGTGCATGTCATAGACCATCCGGAGCTGGAGCATTATTCAGCCGAACGTTATTACGCAGCAATCCTACCGGTGCTGGAGCCCTTGGAACCTATAGGCATTGTACTCGGTCATACCGCAATGGGACGCGATCTTGCCCCTATGCTCGCCGCCCACTTTCAGGCTGGACAGCTTTCCGATGTAACGGCCATTCATAGAACAGGCTCGGAAGTGCAATATGCTCGGCCTTTATATGCAGGTAAAGCTTTCGAGCAGAAGCGGTTCAAAGAAGGCCGCAAGGTCATTACCATCCGGCCCAACAACTTCTCTCCCGCCGTCGATTCCGGCTGTCCCGGAGAAATTGTCCCTCATGAGTACTCATCCTCCCCTAGCCTGCGATCCATCATCAAGGATGTCATTTCGAAGACGGCGGGGCAGGTTGATTTGACCGAAGCGCAAATTGTCGTCTCCGGCGGCCGCGGCGTAAAGAGCGCGGAGGGCTTTCAGCCGCTGCAGCAGCTCGCTGAGGTGCTGGGCGGAGCGGTAGGCGCTTCGCGCGGAGCATGCGATGCCGGGTACTGCGACTATGCGCTGCAGATCGGCCAAACCGGCAAAGTCGTGACGCCGCAAATTTACATTGCCTGCGGAATTAGCGGTGCCATTCAGCATTTGGCGGGCATGAGCCAATCCCGCGTCATCATCGCCATCAATAAAGACCCGGAAGCCCCGATCTTCAAAATCGCGGATTATGGGATCGTTGGCGATTTATTTGAGGTTGTTCCCCTGTTAACGGAAGAATTCCGCAAAGCACTTGCTTGAGCTCGTTTCAAGGCAGCCTATGGCTGCTGCAGAAGCCCAATATTTAAGGCGACGACGGATTTCCGTCGTCGCCTTAAAATTTCATCATGCTTGCTAGCGAGCGCAGCAGACGAAGCGTTGTTTTTCTATTGAAATGCCGTCTTTTGAGTCCGACGATTCTTCCCTCTTCATTCACCCTGTAATGCTGAGGAGGATGATGAAACGACTTCATATCCCTCTCCAACCGATATAATTCTTCTGTGTACATTTTCTCCCACCCCTCTGTCTTCTCGAGCCTTAATATATTTCCATTATCGGCTTCAAAACCAGGAAGAAAAAGAGTACACTAATGAACAAGGATTTCCCCTTTTCATCGAAAAAGCGAATTTTTACCGCAGTGAGGTGTTTGAAATGCTTACCGAGGAACGATATTTGGCATTACTGAATGAATATGTCGGCAGGGAAAGCCCGGCCGCTTCGATAGCCGAACAGGAGGTTACCCTTCATGAACTGACCAAGCTGTTTCATTGCACGGAAAGAAACGTCAAGCTGATCGTTCGAAAGCTGGAGGAGGAGGAGCTCATTACATGGCACCCGGGACGCGGGCGCGGCATCCGCTCGCGCATCGAATTTCGTGTGCCCCGAGGCGAATTCCTGCTCGAATACGCTAAATGTCTTGCTGACAAAGGTGAATATCGGACTGCATTCGAAATTTTAAATCAATATGATGAGGATCAAGCGATACTCGAGCAGTTTATTAAATGGCTCAATGACCAGTTCGGCTGCAGTGAGGAGCCTATCTCCAATACCAATTGCATCGATTTGTTCCGATTGCCCGTTTACCGAGCGCCGCTGACGCTGGATCCGGCCAATTTATTTCATAGCTTTGACGCTCATTTGACACGGCAAATATTCGATCGGCTCGTACAATATGAATCCGATGAGAATTCCAAGGTCGTGCCTATGCTTGCCCATCATTGGGAAAGTAATAAAGACGGCACAGAGTGGGTATTCCACCTACGCAAAGGCGTTCGTTTCCATCACAGGCGCGAGCTGACGGCAGAGGATGTTGTGTTTACCTTTAATCGGCTTAGGCAGCATTCGATAAATGACTGGCTGCTTTTAACGATGGATCGCATCGAGGCTGTAAATGCCATCACGGTAAAAATCGTTTTAAAGCAGCCGAATTGGCTGCTCCCGCGCATGCTCTGCTCTGCGACTGCAGCTATATTGCCTGCTGATTTAGTCAGCCAGAATGAGGAGAAGTTCTGGGAATTGCCCATTGGAACGGGCGCTTTTCGGCTTACGCATTGGAGCTCGAACCTCATCAATATGTCCGTGAACAAGGATTATTTTCTAGGAAGAGCTTATTTGGATGCGGTTAGCATTGTCATCTTACCCGAAGAGATCCCCCGCTCGGCTCGGCTAAAATGGGAGAAGCTCATCGACAACGAGGCTCGTTTTCCAACCAAACCGGAGAGCGACTGGAACCATATTGAGGGCTTATGGAAAAACTGCAGCTTGGTTACCTGGAATCGCAACAAAAGCGGCCCGCAGCAATCTCTATCCTTCCGTCAGGCTGTAAATCTCATCATCGACCGGACGCAATTGATTCATGATGAACACCAGGGGATTCCGGCACGAAGCTTTCTGCCACGCGACAGCAGCTTTGCTAGCGGCGTATTTCGCTATGATCGGGACGCTGCCCTTCAACTGCTCCGGGAGTCCGGTTATGATGGAGCAACGCTTGTACTAATTTCAACCGTTCATGAGCGCGAGGATGCCGAGTGGTTTGCCGAGCAATGCGCTTCCGTCGGGATTAACATCCGGATCAAGTATGTAAGCAGCAGCGAATTTGCCAAGCAGGACATGGGTTCCCAAGCCGATTGCATCTTGACCTGTCTCGGCTTTGCCGATGACGAGATATGCCAGTTGGAGACGTATCTTCAAAGCCAGAGCTTCCTCTATCAGCACATGGAGCAAAATTTACGCAAATGGACTCATGGCATGATCGACGATATTTTGGCAGCGACGTCCCCGGAGGAGCGCAGCGCCCTTTTTCAACAAATCGAGTTCCGGCTGCATGACGAAGCCCAATTCTTGTTTCTCGTACACCGAAAAGTCAATACCTACGTCCATCCTTCCATCCGCGGACTCGGCATTAACCGGCTGGGCTGGATGGATTTCAAAGACATCTGGTTAACCACGCCGATCTGTGATTGTGACGGCTAATCGGCCAAATGCAATAAAGGGAAAGCATCCTTAAGATGCCTTCCCTTTTTCCATCGCCAAATTATTTAAATACTTTCATACGGCTTTCGATCGGATTGAACTGCTTCTCACCCGGCTCTGCAACCGGCTTGCCGAACGGCATTTGAGCGATCAGCTTCCACGAAGCAGGAATATTCCATTCAGCGCTAACCTTCTCGTTGATCAGGGGATTATAGTGCTGCAGCGAAGCGCCGATGCCTTCGTTGGCCAATGCCGTCCATACTACGAATTGCAGCATACCGGAGGACTGCTCGGACCATACCGGGAAATTGTCTTTGTATAGGGCAAACTGCTCTTGAAGGCCTTGAATAACTTCTTGATCCTCGAAGAACAGTACCGTACCGCGGCCGCTGCGGAATGCAGCCATCTTCTCTTCTGTCGGCCCAAAGCTGTCTGCTGGAACAATCGCTCTCAGCGTTTCTTTCGTAAGATCCCATAGCTTATCGTGCTGTTCATGGAAAAGAACTACTGCGCGCGCACTTTGCGAGTTAAAGGACGACGGCGTATGCAGCACCGCTTCAGCAACAATTTCCTCCACGCGTTGATCGGAAATAACCTCTTCCTTGCTAATGCCGTACACACTGCGTCTTACTTTGATAGCGTCCAGAAATTGACTCATTATTCGTAATCTCCTTATCTTTTGAATATTAACTTACTTTTAATAAGCAACTCTGTTTTACATATTACATGATTAAAATAACTATTGCAATAGGAACAATTACTTAACCAATTTCTCCTATTTCGACGCTATTCATTCCCGGTTATCTCGTTTATAATGGGAATAAAATCCAAGAAAGGGGTGATTCCTGGCGTGGCGAGAACAAAGGTGTTCATCAGCTCCGTAAATGAAGATGGAATAAAGCCGCTTCGCCGAGTAGCTTTTCGCGAGCTTGCTTCCCTAGGCCATGATCCTCTGATGTGGGAGGAAAATTTAGGCCCTTGGCCTGCCCATATCGATCCCATTACGAAGTGTTTAGAGGCAGTCGAGGAGAGTGATATTTATTTACTATTTCTTGGGAGCAAGGCCGGCACCTACAATGTTCAGTCGGGAATTACAGTTACCCATATGGAATTCATCAAGGCGCATGAGCAGGGCAAGCTGATTCTCGTATTTGCTGATATAGAAGTCAAAGCCGCCTTTTTCAGCAGGATCAAGCCGTGGATTGACCAGCTTATCGACCGGCAGATCCATGATGAAGAACGATTCCCTTCCCCTTTACATATTATGGATTCTCTAAAGACTAATCATACTATTCCTCAAAATATCGATCCCTATGTATGGTATTTCTTATATGACATGACCCTTCGCAAAATATACATCGACGACTTGTCGCTGGGCGTGCCTATCGATTGGAAGGTTTACTTTAGCGACTTGCTGCGCCGCGGCTCGCTGCTTCTTCCGCTTGAGCAATCCATTGAGCAGAATAGCTCAAGGCTGGAGCAGTTCGACGAGGCGGTCGAATTGCTGTATCAGCTTATCCCGCAGGTGCAAATCACCGGATTTCAACGCGCCGAGGACTTCCTTGCAGTCATTCAATCAAGGATGAGCGGCGGCAGGATCGAGCATAGCTATGGGCCATATGTCGCAGAAACCGTTGGCTTCTATGCAGACTGCTCTGCAGCAACCTTGTATATGCGGGAGGAGGATTCTCTTCATCTATTAGCCAAAGTAGGCAGCGCGGCCGGGTCTCCACGGTACAAATTGGATGATCACAGCTCTTATAATGTATTGACGTACCACAAGGGAGATCATCTGGAGCAGGTCTTCTTCAAAGCATCGAAGAACATGTTTTACTATTGCATGCGTACGGGTAGATTAGTATTGACTCTTCATTTTCCAGCCGATCCGGAATGGGATCATAAGAAATTCATCCACTACAAAGAAGCCGCAAACGATGCTATAATTAGTAAAAATCCTTTAATGATTGAATTTATCAAGCTAATTCTAGGAGGGATGCAGTCGTGAGCACGGGAGTATTCGTTTCGAAGAACGGGAAAGTTACCGAAGCTATAGGCAACCAGCCCAAGGAAGCGCTGCTGTTTGCTCCTTCCCAGAAGAGCTCCTCACAAATATTGCGTGAGCAGCGCACTGCGATGAAGCGCAATAATAAACGAATCAAAGACCGTTTTAATGAAGCAACCAAACGGGTTTGATTTAAACGAATCGCAAAAAGCGACCGAATGCTCCATTGGCGGAGACTACGGTCGCTTTTTTTAAAAAAATCCATATGATTCGGCAGATGCTGATTAGGAAATCAGCTTGAGTCCGACCCGCCCGCTTAACACCATAGCATTGAACAGGACTCGTCTCCAATCCTCGGATTCCCGATTGTTCTGTTCTTGCCACCGCTTTACGAGACTAGCTTTAAACCAATAGCTGCCCCTAATACCATTGTTATAAAAACTATTCTTTTCCAGTCTTTTGATTCGCCATATAAAACCATTCCTAATATTGCTCCACCAGATGCACCAATTCCTGTCCAAATTGCATATGCAGTCCCCATAGGTAATGTTTTCATTGCATATGCAAGAAACAGAAAACTTGCTCCAAATCCAAGAATTAGCAGCACAACCGACTGCCAACTACGATCTCTATGCAATTTATTGATCATTGAAACACCAAACATTTCAAATAAACCTGCTACGACCAAAGAAGCCCACGCCATTAAGATTCAACTCCTTCTTTAACGTTGTCTTTAGTAACTAGTTTCAAACCAATTACTCCTGCTAATAAAACCAAAATCAAAATGAATTTTGCTAGTTTAAATGGTTCACCAAAGAATACGATATCCGAAAAGACAGTTCCGGCAGTACCTAGTCCAACAAAAACCGCATAGACTGTTCCAACAGGCAGTTTTCTGCCAGCCATAATCATTAAATAAAAACTAACGATAATTGCAATAACTGTTCCAGTCCAAGTCCAAAAGTCATCTGCATGTTTTAATCCAATAACCCAAAAAACTTCAAAAAAAGCAGCAATAACTACTTTAATCCAGTTTTTATTCATTCAATTGCACCTCCAATTTTATTCTTTCCCATAAAAAAACAAAAAAAACCGAGAGCTAACTGTTAAACAGTTTCTCCCAGGCTTTTATCCTTCCGTGACACAGACGAGCTGTGAGTTTTCTCTCGGACCAGACTAACATACTTGTTACGGAACCCTAGAAAACATTTAACTTATGAAATTCCCTTAAATTATACACATATTTAGACTTTTTTTCTACATGATAATCCGAACACCCCTTTTTGAATTCATGGAACTCATCTTCTCCTCCCCTTCTCTATCTTTCAACAGGCAAAAACCCGGAAAGATATCGCTAATGATATCCTCCCGGGCTTTTATCCCTCCGTGTCCGCCGGATATTTCCTGCGCGTTCTCTCTTGGACCAGGCCGGCAGCCGAACCCACCGCGGAACCCTAGAGAACAATTGTGACACATATCATACAGGATAATTTTTATTGGGTCAACTGCTAGCCGCATTCATGCGTACTTGTCTTCGCTTCTCGTATAGTCTAACATAATTCCCAGAAGGTATTTTTGTGCTGTTCAGCCTAAATATTATCATATGGATAAAGGAGATTAACGATGACCAAGACCAGACTGTTCTCACCTTACACCATTAAAAATGTTACCTTAAAGAACCGCATTGTCATGTCGCCGATGTGCATGTATTCCTCCTATAACCAAGATGGCAAGGTCACCGATTGGCACCGGGTTCATTATCCCACCCGGGCTGCTGGCCAGGTTGGACTGGTGATGCTGGAAGCGACGGCCGTTACCCCGGAAGGCCGGATCTCCTATCAGGATCTCGGCATTTGGAGTGACGAGCATATCGAGGGATTGCAGGAAATCGTTCGTCTCATCCATCACCATGAGTCCAAGGCGGCGATTCAGCTTGCTCATGCCGGCAGAAAGGCGGAGCTGGAAGAGACGATTATCGCTCCTTCGGCTATTCCTTTTGAAGGGATGAAGATGCCTAAAGAAGCCGGCAAGGAGGATATTGCGCATATCATTTCATCCTTCCGGGAAGGTGCGCGGCGTGCCAGGGAAGCCGGGTTCGACATTATTGAAATTCATGGCGCCCACGGCTATTTGATCAGCGAATTCCTCTCTCCTCTCTCGAATAAGCGTACCGATGAATATGGCGGCAGTACGGACAATCGTTACCGCCTGCTTCGCGAGATCATTGAAGCGGTGAAGACGGAATGGGACGGACCGATTTTTGTGCGCGTTTCCGCCAATGAGTATCATGAGGACGGCAACGCACTGGAGCAATTTATCCAGTTCGCCCGCTATATGAAAGAGCAAGGGGTGGACTTGATCGATTGCAGCTCGGGCGGAGTTGTTCCTGCATCCATCGATGTATACCCTGGGTATCAGGTTAATTTAGCTGACCAAATTCGGAGTCGGGCAGGCATAGCAACCGGAGCAGTAGGGCTCATTTCCAGCGGCCTGCAGGCTGAAGAAATTCTCGGCAATGGGCGGGCTGACCTCATCTTCGTCGGCCGCGAGCTGCTGCGCAATCCTTATTGGCCATTAAGCGCAGCTAAGGAGCTGGGAGCAGTGATTGAGCGTCCTAAGCCATACCATCGTGCATAATCTTCGCTCTTGCGATATTGTGCAAATAAATTCATAACATAAGGCGGTCATGGATCATGACGAAATGGACGGCACAGAACATCCCGGATCAGGCCGGACGCACAGCCATTGTCACGGGGGCAAACGGGGGACTGGGATATATCATTGCGGAGGAATTAGCGCGTAACGGGGCTTATGTCATTATGGCCTGCCGTGACGAAAGCAAAGGCGAGCAGGCAGCCGGGCGGCTTCGAACGAAAATCCCGGGAGCCAAGGTCGAAGTCGCTCGGCTCGATTTAGCGGATTTGTCTTCCGTCCAGGCGTTTGCCGGGAGTGCAGTAAAGGAATACGAGGCTATCGATCTGCTTGTCAACAATGCTGGCGTAATGGCGACACCGCCCCGTCAAACCGCCGATGGCTATGAACTGCAATTTGGCACAAATCATCTAGGGCATTTCGCGCTGACCGGTCTGCTCTTCTCCCGTTTGGCAGCAAAGGCAGGCTCTAGAATCATTACGTTAAGCAGTATCGCGCACCGATACGGCCGAATTAACTTTAAAGACCTTCAGCATGAGCGATCCTACAGCCCGAACCTGGTGTACGGCCAGTCCAAGCTGGCAAATTTATTATTTGCCCTGGAGCTGCATCGGCGCATTCAGCAAGCGGGCTTACATATGCGCAGCATAGCCGCCCACCCCGGCATTGCCGCTACGAATTTGTTCCAGGTCGGCCCGCAAATGAGCGGCAGCCGATCGCAGACGTTATTCTACGGCTGGATTACGCGATATTTGGCCCAGTCCGAAAGCATGGGCGCGCTTCCGGCCTTGTTCGCCGCTACTTCTCCCGATGCCCAAAGCGGACGATTCTACGGCCCCGATCAGCTCGGAATTAAAGGATTTCCGACCGAAGCGTCGGCCTCGATAGCGGCCCGTAATCCCGACACGGCAAGGCGTTTATGGGAGGTCTCTGAGCAGTTAACAAACGTTAGTTATCCTTTTAATCAAAGGAATTTATAAAATTATCATTACAGTCAGAGCATTTAATGTATTCAGGTTGTACAGAAGGAGTTGCTCACAGCATGGATCATGAAAATAAGACATCAAATTCTACTCGTTCTCCCCGCGTACTCATCATGACTGCCGTTGAAGCGGAGCGGGAAGCAGTACAGCGCGGTTTAAACGACGCACCCGGGTTCGAAGTACGCCTGGCAGGTGTCGGGCCAATTGCGGCTGCAGCCAATACAGCGGCGATTTTGGCTACAGCGTCTGAAGGAGCAGCGTACGACCTAGTGATCAGTGCCGGCATTGGAGGCGGGTTTGCCGAGGTAGCGGAAATCGGCTCTGTCGTCATAGCTACCGACATTATTGCCGCAGATTTGGGCGCGGAATCGCCGGAAGGCTTCCTCAGCCTGGACAAGCTCGGCTTCGGCTCCTCCCAAATCAAAGCCGATGCCGTACTGTCCAGAAGATTGACCGAAGCCGCTGCTGCTGCCGGCATCAGAGTCTGCTCCGGGCCGGTATTGACCTTATCTACCGTGACGGGCTCGGCACCCACAGCCCATTCGCTCAGCCTCCGCATACCGGGCGCTGCCGCCGAAGCGATGGAAGGGTACGGCGTAGCACTCGCTGCACAGCATCTTCAGCTTCCCGTTCTTGAAATAAGAGCCATCTCCAATCCGGTTGGCCCACGCCAGCGCGAGCTGTGGAGAATCAGCGATGCATTATCAGCCCTGGAACGAGCTTGTTCCTTATTACCGGAGGTACTGCAATGATGAAAATAGCATTTTCCCCCTGTCCGAATGATACTTTTGTATTTCACGCCTGGGCTCATGGACTCATTCCCGGCGCGCCCGGGCTGGATATCACTTATGCGGATATCGATATTACGAACGGACTCGCCGCCAGCGGCAAGGGGCCTGACGTATTGAAAATCTCTTATGCCGCCCTTCCATGGGTTCTCGAGGAGTATGCATTAATTCCATGCGGCGGAGCACTCGGTCGCGGCTGCGGTCCGCTTGTACTTACAGCCGGAGACGAACTCGCGGCTGAAGCTGGGGCAAATACACACCAGACGCCTGATCCGGCATCGCTTTCCGGTCGGCGCGTGGCGGTTCCCAGCGAGCGCTCCACAGCCTACCTATTATTTCGGTTATGGGCAGCCCAAGCGGTACCCGGCGGCATCGGCGAGATTGTCGTGCTGCCCTTTGACCAAATTATGCCCGCTGTACGTGACGGCAAGGTTGATGCAGGTCTGGTCATCCATGAAGCCCGGTTTACTTATCCTTCATACGGCTTGAAGCTAATGCGGGATTTGGGCAGCTGGTGGGAGGAGGATACCGGGCTGCCAATTCCGCTCGGCGCTATTATCGCCAGACGCTCGCTCGATCTGGAAGCCATTGCGAAATGGACGCGGCAATCGGTGCAGTATGCCTGGGCTCACCCGGACGCATCACGGGATTACGTGATGAGACATGCGCAGGAAATGTCTCCGGAAGTCACCGAAGCCCATATCAGCCTCTATGTGAACAAATATACGGAATCTTTAGGCGAGGACGGTTATGCAGCCGTTACGGCCTTGCTTGGCCGGGCTGCCGGCGAAGGCCTCGTTCCAGAAGTGCCAGCGAGCCTACTGCGTTAAAATAACAAAAGAAAGAGCCGAGCTCTCGAATGCTGATATCGCATTGCGAGAAGCCTCGGCTCCTTTCATTTTTACCGTTGCTCAGACCTGCCCCCAAATCGCTTCCGATAGCCGCATTTGCGGCACAGCTCCTCCACCGCAGTCCGGCGCGAGAAACCATCATAGAGCCGATTGGCCCGCTCCCCTTCAACAATTTCCGAAAATGGCGTCTCATAGACATTACCCAAATTAATAACGCCTTCTCCGTCGAGGCAGCACGGGATGACCGTCCCGTCCACGAGGATGCCCGCTTGATTTCGAAGCGCATGGCAGAAGCCGTGACCGTCGTCCTCCTCTGCCCTCAAATCGGGCCAATCGAACTCGTGATCCTGATTCAAATATACCCGTTCAGCAAGCTTGATTCCGCCGCCGGGAACGACCCGTTCCTCGATTTGATAATCAAGACCAAATTCCTTCTCGATCATTTCCAAAGTGGCCCGGTTGCGGCTGCGCTGCAGATTAGTCTCATTATTTTTATCCAAATTCCATAGCCGGAATGAAACAATCAGCTCCGATGTACTGACCGCCTGTCTCACGAACGATAAAATATTCTCAATATAGCCTTCCCGATCTGTTGAACCCTCATGGCCATCAAAGCTGTGCAAAGAGAAATTCATTTGTCTCAGGGCAGGCTTGTTGATGATTTTCGGCCAGGCCTTTCGAATTAACGTTCCATTTGTCGTGATATTGACCTTGAAGCCCTTCTCATGGCTTAAATCAAGCAAGGTATCGATCTTGGGATGCAGCAAGGGCTCTCCCTTAACGTGAAAATAAATATAGTCTGTGTGCGGCTTTACCTCGTCCAGCACCTTCTCGAAATCCTCGACTTTGATAAACTGGGATTTCCGTTCGGTCGGCGGGCAAAAGCTGCAAGCCAAATTGCAAATGCTGGTCGTTTCAATATAGAACTTTTTGAATTTTTTCATCTTTGTCTTATTCCTACTTGTCTAATAATATTTGCGCATTAAAGAGGAAACGGCGTATCCGTTGGTTCGGCATAACCCTCCTGGTATTTCTTTTATTGCTGCATTGCTAGCTCTATTCTATCTCAAAACCTTATCAAACACCTAGCGAGTTTTATATTTCTTGTTTACTCTTTAATTTGAACGTACTGTTCTTACAGCAGGGACAGCCTTCATTTTTTAACGCTTCGATCGTCTGATATTCCCCGTCCATTCCTACCCGGATGATTTCCGCGCATTCTAAACAGCAATACGTTCTTCGAGTACGCTTTACTTCGCCAGTATATAACGCATCTTTAAATCTGTCCGTATATTCGGGTACGGTATGATCCGTGGTCTTAAGAATAATCATTTGGCTTCGATTGGCTATCATTTCGGCTCCTTCATACTCATTGAAATGGGGCAGCGTACTACCGACAGTGAGGCCCATCCGAACGAGTTCCCTTTGCATGGCCAGCATGAAATCAGGCGATTTATGTGCAAAGGATAGGAAAATGGGCAGGCCTTTCTCACTACGCAATGCGCTGATTCCACGAGAAAGGAATAAGCTGGCTCCTTGAAGCGTATACGGTGGATCTGTAAAGAAAGTGTCAAACTGCCCATACATATCAGAGGGCAGAGGTTCGCGTAAATCCACATGACGGCAAGTAATCGGCAGGTTCTCCCGATCTGCAATCATCCGAATATAATCCAGAAAACGATCATCAATATCGACAACCTCAATTTTTGCTTTTGATTCGCTGATTCCCGGAAACAGGTGTTTAAGAAGAAAGCCGAGCGATACACTCACAAGATCATCATCGCCGACGCACAGTATCCGTTTGCCAATCAGTGCATGATTACGCAGACAGAGAATCGCCCTGCGCATACTCGTTTCAGGTGTGCATTTGGATTGATCGATCTGCACGTTAACCTGGGGCCGGGTATTAAAAATTTCCCTCCATTCGTGCCATTCCTTCTCCTGAGTAAGCTCACTGAGCTCTACCCCTTCCTCTATCTTCATGAATTTCCTGTATAAACTCCGGTCAATATCTTGATAGCCTCCCGTCTGCTCCATCCAGCTCCTGCCTAAATTGGTGCAGACTACCCCTTTTTCCTGCTTAAGAATGCTTGATTTAATCAGTTCCTTCTTGATGGCCGCAGCTACAGGAAGCGGCAGTGTAAGCTGGCGTGCCAATTCTTTCGTGGAAATACCGGGGCTCATATAACATTCTACCAACATTTGCTCGATGATTCTTGGGCCTTCTTGAAGCTTAACCTTTGCATATATTTCATTCACTAAATCTTTCATTGCTATTTACCTCTTTTCATTGTATTGGAAAAACAAAAAAAGGTAGAAAATGAACATTAGCGTTCATCTTCTACCCTGAATACCCGCGATATACCGAAAAAGGCCATGCAGAGTGCACGGCCAGGATCGCAGTTAACTGGATTTGGTCGATGTCCTATGTTCTTAACTAATCGAGTTCTCCCAAAATAACATGGACAAACAAACCGCCTAATAAGCAGTTTTTAATCCAAGCCCTGGATTGAACTCTATACAATTAATTAGTTAAGAACTACCGCGGACATCAAGACATCCCCTATAATTAAATTTATAACATTATAACATCCCGTCCATTCCAAATCAATCCTTGGGACGACGGAATTTGAATGCGCCTCTTCTGCTGCCGAGTCTTGTATCCGGCGGAATGCTCAGCAGCGAGCTCTTGGAGGCGCCGATTTGCTGTGAGCTATATATGCCGCTATGGCCGGAGAAGACATAGCTGACAAGACAGGCAATGAATAAATACACCGCTCCTTCCGAGCCAAACAGCTCGATACCCATAATGAAGCAGGCGATTGGCGTATTGGCTGCCCCGCAGAATACCGCGATAAATCCGAGAGCGGCCAGAAAAGGCCCATATAGATGAAGCCACCCGGAAAGGGTATGCCCCAGGCTTGCCCCGATCGCAAATAGCGGGGTCACCTCTCCACCTTGAAATCCCGAGCCCAGCGTCACCGAAGTGAACAGCAGCTTGCCGAGGAAAGCAAACGGTGAAACTCCCTCGCCAAAAGAATCGGCGATCAACGGCAGACCCAGCCCCAAATAATCCCGGGTTCCGGTCAAATAGACCATGGCGATAATGAGACAGCCGCCGACTGCACTTTTTAACACGGGATTTGCAAATAAGCGAGTAAACCCTCTTTTTAAATAATGGGTCAGTTCGCTGAATAAAAGACTGGTCCACCCAAATAAGATGGATGCAAAAACAATCTTAAGCAGCACGATACCAGATAAAGCCGGGATTTGCCCCATATCATAAATATGATGCTGCACACCCCATAGCCCTGTAGTCACCAGATGTCCTACGAAGCTTGCGGCAAAGCAAGGGATGAGCGCGCGATAGCTGATCAAGCCGAGTACGGCTACCTCTAATCCGAACATCGTTCCGGCCAGCGGCGTTCCGAATACGGAGCCGAAGCCTCCGCTAATGCCGCACATCAATAAAATTCGGCGATCCTGCACATCCAGCCTGATGAGCCTGCTGAACCAGTCCGCCAAGCTCCCCCCCATTTGTACGGCGGTTCCCTCCCGCCCAGCCGAGCCTCCGAGCAAATGTGTCGTCAGGGTTCCAAACAGTACGAGCGGAGCCATTCGAAGCGGAATTCGTTCATTTCCGTTTTGGATTTGCTCTAAGATCAGATTATTGCCCTGGGCACTGCTTTTGCCCCACTTCATATAAGCATAGCTAACCAAGGCTCCCCCGATGGGCAGCAGCCACAGCAGCCAAGGCTGTGCTGACCGCCATTGGGTAACGGCATCCAGACTAATTAGAAAAATAGCAGAAGCTGTACCGGTAAGCAGTCCGACAACGCTGCCAAGCATAATCCATTTCAAGAATGAACCGGGAAAAGCGGCAGCGCCCCTAATTTCTTCTGCCCATTTCATTTTCTTATCTCCATGATCGCAAGGTAATGTTTCATGATCGGACTTCAACTCAAATCCTCCTACGTAGATAACTGCCGATGAAACAAAAACTCCTACCAGTGCATAACAAAATAAGCACTGGTAGGAGTCATCAGCCTCATCGGCGGTTATGGCGAACTCCATCGCCTTATCATTATACAATTACGTCGGAATTATTGTATATCAATTGTATCCCCGGCGTCAATCATCCCTGCATTAGAGTATGGGCCAACCTATAAATCCAGGTAAACCAAACCTCTGCCTCTGCATATGATGAATGAAATCGGTTAGAAAAGGTGATTCTCTTGGCAAGTTTTCGTAAAGCTTTTCAGGTCAAACAGCGGTTATCTGCCCGATTGCTGAAGCAGCGCGGCATACACGGCATTGGCGTAGGATTATGCGATCCATCCCGGCCGAAGAAAGGTGCTGCAGTCATCCTATACGCCAGCGCTTTAGCTGCTGCCGCAAAAAGCAGCAAGAAAAGCACCCGGCAGAAGCAGGCCTTGCACCCTGCTAAGCTGCGGAGCAAAGCAGGTGTGCCCATACGAATCGTGCGATCCACTAGCTTTCATAAACACGGCAGCCCTCCGAGCAGCCGCTTCAGAACAAGAATCCGGCCGGTGATCGCAGGCTACAGCATCGGTACCCCTGATACTTCAGGAACAGCGGGATTAATCGTAACCGAGGGCTCCGGAAGAAATCGTTATATCCTTAGCAACAATCATGTTCTCGTCAATGAGAACAGCAGCCGCTGCTCCAAAACGCTCCAGCCGGGCGGAGCTGACGGCGGTACGGTAAGCAAAGACCTCATCGGGGAAATGCATCGATTTGTCAGGCTGAGCAAAAGAAAAAACAACTACATTGATGCCGCAACGGCTAAGCCGCTGCAGCGCTCACTGCTCAGCCCCCGCTATGCTGAATTCGGAACCGTTCCAGGTCATTTGCGTTCCTATCGCATCGGAGATCAATTCAAAAAGGTCGGCCGCACAACCGGCGTTACGACAGGACAGGTAGAATCCATTCATACGGACATTCGAGTCGGTTATGGCCCGTACGGTAACTTAGGGACAATTATCTTTAAAAACCAAAGTGTCATTCGCGGTAAACGTCCAGTCTCATTAAGCGGCGACTCCGGATCTGTCTGGTTGACCCGGCGCAAAAATTTGGCGGCCGCAGTCAATTTTGCCGGCTCTGAGGACGGCTTTTTATCGATATCTTATCCGATAGAATGGTTTATGCAAGTGTTCGGCACCCAAGTTGCCCTTCCCCCGCATAAGCGTAAACAAAACCAATCCGTAAGGTCTAAGCGGCTCCTTCCCCGGAATTATTTGTACACTCAGCCTTTGCCGCCCAAGCTGCTGCGTACCCTCAAGCCTATACGCGGCAAACGATGCAGTCATGAGAATTGCAACTGAAGCACCTAAAAATAAAAGAGGAGCTTATATCCCCAGTCGAGAATAAGCTCCTCCGTTCATTATGACAAATCGATAAGTTATTATTCCATAAAGTCCTTCAAGCGTTTGCTGCGGCTTGGATGTCTCAGCTTGCGAAGCGCCTTGGCCTCGATCTGTCTGATCCGTTCCCGGGTAACGCCAAACTCCTTGCCTACCTCTTCAAGCGTTCGCGTCCGGCCATCATCCATCCCGAATCGCAGGCGAAGCACGTTTTCCTCGCGCTCGGTCAGCGTATCTAACACTTCCTCCAGCTGCTCCTTCAGCAACTCGTACGCCGCGGCCTCTGCGGGAGCTAAAGCGTCGTGATCTTCAATAAAATCGCCTAGGTTGGAATCATTCTCTTCACCAATAGGCGTCTCAAGGGATACCGGTTCCTGGGCGATCTTCATTATTTCCCGTACTTTTTCCGGTGTCAGTTCCATTTCCTTGGCAATTTCCTCCGGCGTCGGCTCTCGGCCAATCTCTTGAAGAAGCTGACGGGAAATACGGATCAGCTTATTAATAGTTTCTACCATATGAACCGGAATTCGAATTGTTCTGGCCTGATCGGCTATCGCTCTAGTAATCGCCTGGCGTATCCACCAAGTGGCATACGTACTGAACTTGAAGCCTTTCTTGAAATCGAATTTCTCAACCGCTTTAATCAGACCCATGTTCCCTTCCTGGATCAGGTCGAGGAACACCATTCCCCTGCCTACATATCGGCGGGCGATGCTAACAACGAGACGCAGATTGGCTTCAGCCAGTCTGCGTTTTGCTTCTTCGTCTCCCTGCTCTATTCGCTTGGCGAGCTCGATTTCTTCCTCTGCCGACAAGAGCGGCACCCTGCCGATTTCCTTTAAGTACATGCGTACAGGATCATCAATCTTTATGCCTGGCGGTAACGTCAGGTCATCTGTATATTCTGATTCAGTATGAAGCTTCAAATCCTCTGTCACGATTCAGACCCCCACCCATGAAATGAAATACAACTTATCTCGATTCTATAATTCGTTTGACAATTGCCAGCTTTTATGCTATTATAAAAACGATCCTAAAATGATTTAGTATCATTTGACTACCCGTCATTTTAACATATAAATAATAAATAATCAATCAATGGTTTTGTTTATTTGATGCAAATAACGCTGATCCCTTATGGGTCGGCGTTTTTTAGTGGACGGTGATTTTAGGATCAACGAATCAGACCCAATTCTCTGGCCTGATCCTCCGTCAGAATGAACTGTTCCTTCTCCCATACCTCATCATCCTGATCCAGCCCAAATGCCTTCATCACTTTCAGCCATATCCCTTTCTCAACCGCCTCGCTCTGCGTGATGACAATTTTCATGCCAGGGTCAGCTCCTTGTACCTAGGTATTTTACGGCCTAATATTTAAATATTTAATAATAGTTTAGCCAACTAATTACTTTTGAAACTACTCCGTGGATGAATATCTCCAAATAAAACAACCTCTCCTATTTGTAATCGCTTACAATTCATTCTATGTAAAATTGCTATCAGGGACAGATTCAATTCTAGGTTTAAAGCCACTTTACCGTATGTTTATAAATCAATGTATCTCTTTCTAACTTTTTCGACAAAACACAACATTCCAATCCATTTTTATACCCAAAAAAAGAAGGTTGAAACAAAGATTAAAGAAAATCATACAAAAGCCCTACGACAAATTACGACAAAAATGTTTAATTATATGATATAGTACAGTTATAACCATTTATTTCATGTAATTTTCATATGGTAAAGAAAAAATAGGAGGTAGGGCCTGGAAGTAACAGCATATCATGAAACCATTTAATCTTCCCACCACCATAGTCCTATTTTTGTGAATATTCTATTATTAAAGGAGCTGGACAACATGAAATTACCCCACATTCCTTCTCTCCGGCGTCTATTTTTACTACTGCTTAGTAGCATGATCATATTCGGCACAATAAGTTCCCCCACTACAACCCAAGCTAACGCAACCGGCAAGCTTCCGAAAGCGACTTGGCTGTGGCATACTAAACTGATTGAAACGCAGACAGATGAACTTCTATCCTTCTCTGCCACAGAAGGCATCCACCTCATTTATTTGCAAATCAGTACACGGGTAGATCTACCTCATTACAAAAATTTTATCTCCAAAGCGAATGCGCTCGGCATCCAGGTTCATGCCTTGAACGGAGCGCCGAACTGGGCGCTGGAATCTAACCGGTCTCAGCTGACAAGCTTCATGAATTGGATTAGAAGCTATCAGATGACGGCTGAGGAAGATGAACAATTCACGGGCGTTCACGTAGATATTGAGCCTTATCTTTTGAGCGAGTGGAAAAGCGATATCAATAACGTCATTAAACAATGGCAAGCCAATGTTCTGTATCTCGTTCAAGAGTCCCGCAACTTAGGACTTCCTATCGCTGCCGATTTACCTTTCTGGTTAGATAAATATGCAGCAAGCGATTCGAAAATGTCTTTGAGCTCTTGGATGATCTCCAAATTTGATTCCGTCACCCTAATGACTTATCGCGACAGCGCCAAAGCTGTTATAGATCTGGCTAAACAGGAATTGCAGGAAGCTGAAGCTTTGAACAAACGCATATATACCGGCGTAGAGACCAAGTATTCCTCCGAAGGAGACCATGTTACCTTTTATGAGGAAGGATATGATTATTTGAATGGACAGCTGCTGCAGTTGGATCAGCTGGGAAGAAACTACCGTTCCTTTGCAGGCATCGCCGTACACGATCTCGTCGGAACGATGGATTTGGCTGGCCGGAGCGAGCCGTAATATCACAAGGCAATAGCATATTCAATTGCAAAGCTCTGTCCAATTTCAGAATGAACGACTTTCTGAAATGGACAGAGCTTTTTTAGTCCTATTAAATACGGTCCATTTAAGGCTGTTGCCCTTCTATTTTTTGAGCCGCTACAATGAATGTTGTAAACGTTTGCAAATAAAGCAGCGGTGTTGATCCCGCGGAAAGAGAGGGATTTACGATGTCCTATTACGGTAGCAGGCGGAAACCACGCGTTCTCCCTTTACTGTCCAAATGGTTGGTAATGATGCTCGTCGTCGGTATTATACCGTTGTTCCCTGTACAAAAGCTGCCATTGGCGTGGGCCGATTCCCAAATTACGATTGATTCTCACACCGATGGCCAGCAAGTGGATTCGGGAATGGTTACCATTTCGGGTCACTATACGGACGTCTACGATATTAAACTGATCGTAAACGGACTCAAGCAGCTCGATACGCACATGAGCAATTTAAGTGGAACTGAGACGGGCACATGGTACGCTGAATTAGATACAAGCCAGTATCATGGAGAAATCAGCCTCGTTGCTCGCGGACTAAATTCGGAAACTAGATACGGAGTAACAACTCCGCCCAAATCGATTGAGGTCGATAATCCCTCTGTCTCTCCTCCTCTTGTCCGTATTGATCAGCCTTTCGACGGCTCCCTCGTCGAAGGACAAATCCCCGTGACATTATCCGTCTATGCAATCAACCCGGTTCAAGCAGTAGATGTTAGAATTAACGGCGGCCCCTGGAGTGCTGCAGAAGCTGTTGGCGAGCATTATGAGTATATTTGGGATGCGGAGACCGCCCAGAATCGAACCTCAAGCATTGAAGCTAGGGCAATCGATGAATTTGGCAATATCGGTCGAAGCTTGACGGTATACGTGAGAAACGGCGAAATTATACAGGAAGAAATCATTTTGGATCGTCAGGATCGGGCCATATGGATTTGGGAAAAGGCCGCCTACAATTTATTCCTTAATCCCGGCTCACGTACTGCGCTGAAAGCATTCGCAGACGACACGGAAACCTTTAACTCCGATTCCGTAACTACCTTCTACCTTGGCGTATACCCCTATGAAGGCGTAGATATTCTCGAAGAGGAAACCGAAAAAGTTCGAGATTTCATAGCTTGGGCCCACGATAACGGCTATAAAGTTCATGCCTGTATCGCCGGGGGAACGGTACCTCCATATTTCGGAGCTTTAACGCCGTATCACGAGCTGGCAATCAGAGAAATGGAAAAGGTCATTAATTACAACTTATCCTCCTCCGCCCATGAGCAATTTGACGGCGTGAACGTAGATATCGAGCCTTATATTTTGCCTGATTTCAGGTTGCAAAAGCCTTCGGTACAGCTTCAATACCTCGATATCATGGAACAGTTGGTAGCCCGAAGAGATACCGCCGGCATCGCTCTGCCTTTCGGCCCGGCTATTCCAAGGTGGTTCGACAGCAACGACCCGGCTAAGGATATTACGTGGAACGGCGAAACAAAATGGCTGTCTGAACACATTCAGGACATGAGCGATTATATTACGATCATGGATTATCGGGATACAGCTGATGGAAGCGTCGGAATTATCGCCCACGCCCAGGGTGAAATCGATTATGCCAATCGGATTGGCAAGCCGAATTCGGTCATCATTGGCGTGGAGACGCTGGACATCGCCAACAGCGGCGATCCCGAGTCCATCACCTTCCGAGAGGAAGGCCGCACTTATATGGAGAGTGAGCTAGACAAAGTGTATGCCTGGTTCAACGGAAACCCTGCCTTCGGAGGTATCGCGATGCATCACTATGATTCCATACGCTGGCTGCCTTCAGCCTGGGGGCCTGGAGGAACAAAGTGGGAGGTAACGCCCGAGGATGTAACGCCACCAACAGGCGTCAGTATACAGCCGGAGGCTGCAGCGTTTGATTATCAGAGCATTAATATCAGCTATGGTCGAGCCTTTGACGATTCGGATGTAGAGGATTACGTCATTTACCGAAGCACCGAGCCCGATTTCGAGCCCGACGCATCGAACATCGCCGGCCAGTCTCGCAATTTAACCTATAAGGATCGCGGGCTGCTCCCTGACACGACATACTACTATAAGGTTGCGGCTAAAGATATCAGCGGCAATGTCGGCCCCGCATCAGAAGCAGCCTCAGCGATTACCACAGGCACAAGCCTTCGCCCAATGGTCATCAACGACATGAGCATCGTTCGCGACGGCACGCGCTCGAAAGTAACGCTAAAAGTATGTGATTACGAAACTGGAGAAGAAATCATAGCCAGGGTATACGGACGATTCACTTTTAACGGAGGCAGGTATGTTGAGCTTGCCCCGGATGCTAACGGTGTCCTGTTCGCCCATTCAGAGTCCTTGCCTGCTGCTGCCGGCGAAGTCGGCTTCTGGCCGCAGCGTGTTCTGTCCGGCGACTATTATTGGGCATCTGCCTATGATCATCCGCGAACAGTTGCAGTAAGCTGGCCTAGTCCGTGATATGGATGCCTCCCCAACGAGTCTTTCATTAAATCAATGATTTAAAGATGCAGCAAGCTCCCTTGGATTTCCCTCCTTGGGAGCTTGCTGAGATATTTTTATATACCTGTATCCTCTTAATTGTCAGGCAAGCTTTGCTGCCCGTACAAGCGCAGCTGCATTTCGTTCAATTTCTTCAAAACGACCTTCTTTAACGAGCGACATGTTAACTATGCTTCCGCCTAACCCCACTGCAATTGCACCCGTTTGTAGAAACTCATGAATATTATCGAGCCGCACTCCTCCCGTTGCAACCATCGGAATATGGCTGAGCGGCGCACGAATCTCACGCAAATAAGCAATCCCTAACGAGGCCATGGGGAATATTTTTACCGCAGTAGCTCCCGCATGCCAGGCTCGGACGATTTCACTTGGCGTCATTGCCCCGGGATAGACATCTATCGATTGCTCGCGGGCATAGTTGACAACCGACTCATCTAAATTCGGAGCTATTAAATATTCTGCCCCCGCTGACACGGCCTCCCTGGCCATGTTCAAATCGAGAACCGTGCCAGCCCCGATGCGCATCTGCTTGCCGTATTGCTCACGCCAGCGTGATATCATGGCTAAAGCACCGTCACTGTTCAACGTCGCTTCCACAAACACCACGCCAGCACGAGCCAATGCTTCGATCAACCCATCTGCCCGGTCTTTCGGGACATGGCGAAGAATCGCGATGATTTTCTCTTTTTTTAACTGTTCAAACGCATTGCTCATCCTGTTCACCCCTCGCTTCAAAACGTAACATGTTCCATCCATGAATTCAATCCTTAGCTGACCGTCTGTCATTATTTAGGAAAAATGTGACTCCAGCGCCCAAGTCAGTTATAATTTAGAAGGATGTCAACTATGTTCATTGAGGTGATTAATATGAAGCTGACCTATTTAGGACATTCTTCCGTTCACATCGACACTGGCGAATACAAGCTGATCATTGACCCGTTCCTAACAGGCAATCCGGTCGCTACTGTGTCCGCAGAAGAAATTAAGGCAGATTACGTATTGCTGACACACGGCCATTCCGACCATATCGGCGATGCCGAAACCATTGCGCGGAGCAATCAATGCCCAATCATTGCCATCGTGGAATTAGCCGATTTCTTTGCGGCCAAGGGAATTGAGACGATCGGCATGAATCTCGGGGGCTCCTGTTCATTTCCGTTCGGCAAATTGAAATTCACCCCAGCCCTGCACAGCTCCTCTGTCCAAGTGGAGGGAACGAACATTTATCTCGGAAATCCTGCGGGGATATTGCTCGAGCTGAATGGGTTTACCGTCTACCATGCCGGGGATACGGCTTTATTCACTGATTTGCAGCTGATTGGCACCCGCCACCGGGTCGACCTGGCCTTTATCCCGATTGGCGACTTCTTTACGATGGGGCCGGAGGATGCTTTAACTGCAGCAGAATGGATCGGCGCCCGCCATATCGTGCCTATTCACTATAATACCTTTGATCTTATCCGCCAGGATGGCGATCTATTTGTCAGTGAACTCAGCAAGCTCGGCATAACGGGCCATGCCCTTAAACCGGGCGAGAATCTTCAGCATCATCAATTAAGCTTATAATGGAAGGCAAACAACAATAGCCCCTCTCTTCCGAACCGGAAGAAGGGGCTTTTCCCTGCTGGTGCTAATCTGCCAGCTCTTGTCCTTTGGTCTCCGTTCCCAGCCATAACACCGCTGCAGCGCCAATGAGAATGGTCACAAAAAATATACCGAAAATATAACCAACCTCAAAATGCCTTGCGACGAGCATGCCCACCATATACGGTGCAATAATCCCGCCGACACGACCGAATGAAGCGGCCAGCCCCACTCCCGTTGATCGCACGCCGGTGGGATACAGCTCTGGCGTGTAAGCGTACATCCCGCCCCAGGCGCCAAGATTAAAAAACGACAAGCAAATGCCGGCAGCGATTAATGAGCCTTCCGTCGAAGCCAGGCCAAACCACGCTGCACTGACAGCCGTAAGCGCCAAATAGAGAACGAGGACAAATTTCCTGCCGAACTTCTCGATAAAATAGGCTGCCGTAAAGTAGCCGGGAAGCTGAGCCAGCGTCATAATAAGCACATACTCGAAGCTTTTGACCAGACTGAACCCTTTGATCATCATGACCGAAGGCAGCCACAGGAACATGCCATAGTATGAGAAAACGACAGTAAACCACAGCACCCACAGCATAATCGTTGACCGGCGATGAGGCTTGGCCCATACCGATTTGAACCGATGACGAAACGACAGCGATTTTCGGCGATCCTGCGCAGATTGCTTCATGAATCGTGGCGGATCCTCAATGGCGCGGCGTAAGTAAAGAGCATATAAAGCCGGTAAACCGCCGATGATAAAAGCCGCTTGCCAGCCGTATTTCGGAATCACGAAATAGGCGATCAAGGCCGAAGCAATCCAGCCTGCCGCCCAGAAGCTCTCCAGCAGCACGACCGCCCTTCCCCGATCCTTGGACTGCACCGACTCTGATACAAGCGTAGAAGCGACGGGCAGCTCCCCTCCCAGGCCAAAGCCCGCAATAAAACGCAGGATGCACAGAATGGTAAACCCGGTTGCCGCTGCCGACAAGCCCGTTGCGATAGAGAATATCAGCAAAGTCCATAGCAGAACCGACTTTCGTCCATATTTATCGGCCATGTATCCGGCGATGGCCGCTCCAAATACCATGCCGATCGAGTTAATACTCGTAAAAAGACCGGTTTGCTGTGGCGATAATTGCCATTTTATACTTAAATCAGCGATAATAAACGACAGAATTCCGACGTCCATCGCATCAAACATCCAGCTCAGCCCCGCACTCATCAGCAGCTTACGCTGCTTCGGCTGCCGGATCGTCTCCAATAAGCTCATTCTTTTCCACCCCTGCACGCTCGATTATGGTTTCTCTTTCTTAAATTAATATGGGTTAATAATAGCAAATAATGACTTTTTTCGCTTAAAAACTTCAACTCACCCGTTACTTCTATGTAAAACCATGGTACTATTGAGGATATTGTGCTATATTTTGCAAATCTTTTTTAAAAGGCAGGATGATATTTATGGGGTACAATTATAACCCAAGTCCGGTTCCTTGGTACTATGTGTATCAAGACGTCATCAAGGGGCCCGTAACCATTGAACAAATGCAAAGGGATTATTACATTCACCGTGAGCTGCAGCCGAATACCATGGTTTGGACCGAAGGCATGGCAGAATGGGCACCGTTGTCGTCAACCGAGCTGATTCATCATATTATGTTTGCGCCAGCCAACGACACGCAAGCTAGCCAGAGCCGTCCGCAGCATAATACCACATATACGAATGCAACGAATGCGGGCTCGGCGTACACCGGTGCATACTCAGGCTCAGCACAGCCACCAACGGGTTACCCTGCGGCGGGTCAACCATCTGCACCGTACGCCTATGCGGGAAATCCGGCCAGGGCTCACATACCTCCCATGCAATACCCGCTGCAAAAAGCTAACAATACATATATGTGGATGATCGTCGCAGCTTGCGGTATCGGATCGCTGCTGAATCTATTAATTCGCGACTCTGCGGCAGAAGGTGTCCTTGGCTTTTTGATAACGATCACCTTGCTCGGATTATATGCTTTGTTCTGTGCTTTGGATAAAGGTGAACTTAAACGCTCAGGCCATCGAACCACATCCGTCTGGTGGTTTTTGATCGTACCAGTCTATATGTTCGTTAGAGCCTACAGATTACGCCAATTCCCTTCATATGCCATTGTTTTTCTCGTGATCAGCTTTGTCGTCGGCTTCTTTTTTGGCTTTATCTCTGCTTTTGTCAGAGCGTTCTAATCATCAGCCTGTGAAGCTGAATTCAAAAGAGCTGTCCCGCAAGCAGTTCAATCTGCCCCTGGGTACAGCTCTTTGCTTTACGCTAACGCTAGATGATAAATATGCTGAGGCCCGATGGGGCCATCCATCCATTTTCCTTCATCCCGAAAGCCTGCTGCCAAATATACAGCCTGGGCTGCCTTATTACGTTTATTTACGGCCAGAACGATTTCATTCCTTCCCGGGAACTGGGATTTTATAAAATCGGGCAGCTGAAGCATCGCTCTTTTGGCGAAACCCCGACCTTGATGCCGATAATCAATTGAAAAGGATCGCAGGAGCATGGCACCAGTATTTGTGGTAAAGCTCGCGATATCCGGCCCTTCATCTAAAATAAAAAAGCCAATAGGTCTCTGTTCGAATATAATTACCACGGGATATCGATCCTTGTCCCGGATCGCCTCTTCCAGTACGTCTTCGGGCAAGGCGCTGAACTCGATCTGGCCATCGGGAAGCTCAAAGCCCTCCAATGCCTCGCGATCCGTCGACAGGTATAAACGTAAAGTTACTTTACTCATAATAAAATCCGCTTAATCGCTCCCTACCCTCCTGCCCATAATAACGAGGTCTCTCTCGATTCCATCCAGATTGGCCACCCGCGGCAATAGCGCCCACTGCTCGAATTCGTACTTGCGCAGCAAGTTCAGGCTGCCGGCATTATGGGCAAACACAAATCCCAACAGCGTCTTCACGGCAATTTCCGGACATGCCGCAATGGCCTTTTCGATTAAAAGACTGCCAATGCCTTGGCCTCGAAATCTTGAGGATATATAAATGCTAATTTCGGCCGTGCTGTCATAAGCAGGCCGGCCGTAAAAGGACTGAAAGCTAAGCCACGCGATCACCTGATCGCCCTTTCCCTGCGCTGAGCTTGTCCCATCCGTCATCGCAGCCTTCATTACCCAAAGCGGCCTCGCATCGGGAGTATGCTCCTCAAACCATTTCAACCGGCTTTCCACCGTAACCGGCTGCAGATCCGCCGTAACCATTCTGCTCTCAATCGTCTCATTGTATATAGCTACGATCTGTGGCAAATCTTCTATTTTTGCATGCTCAATTCCAGCATTGTTAGAACTCCTAACTCTCCATTTCCTAGCCAACCCTAGATAGCAAATAAGCTTAGAAATAGCTAGCCTGGACGGCTAGCCTTGGATTAATTTCTTATACATTTTAATGACGCTGAAGTGCATGCCCTCATGATAAAGGCTAAAGTTCAAAAATCCTTCAACCGTTTCGAGCGTGAACCCCGAAGAAGTCTTATATGGCTTATTTACGCTTTCCTCCAGCTTTCCCGAAAGCAAAGAAGCGATTTGCTTAGGCTGCTGCTCCAGAATCTCAATGAGTTCAGCGAGCTTGGGGACATCCTCCGTCCAATTTTCCGGAGAGGTTCCGTTAGCGAACAGGCTCTTATATTGCGCAGGAATCATTGAAGGCCGACCGGAGAGCTGAAATGCGAATGCATCCTGGACAAGGGCAATGTGACCCAAGTTCCAGCGAATATGGTTACGAAATCCGGGTGGAATAATATCGGCTTGCTCCTCCGATAGATCGCTAACCATTTTTAAAGTCTGACTGCGAACGAATTCCAATTGACTAAAAATAATTTCTCCCATGATCTGCCTCCCCTTGACTAATCGATATTTTGCTTGATCTGAATATAGTGCTGGACGATTGGAAACGGGTCGTAGAAATGATGAAGCAGCGCTTTCCACTCTTGATACCGTTCCGATTTTCTGAACCCGACCTCATGATCCGTAATGGAGCGCCATTTCACGAGAAGAATGTATTTGTTCTCCTCCTCCACGCATTTATGCAGCTCATGGTCGATATAACCGGGCATCGCTGATATTATTTTGGACGCCTGGCGGAAGCTGCTTTCAAACTCATTCATCGTTCCCGGCTTCACATGCAGCACGGCTACTTCAAGTATCATTCTCTTCCCCCTTACCTGCTAGGCCAATTCATCATTTGCAGTAATGACCTAATTATACCATCATACTTATGACACGGGCTAATATGTTAGTCCTATCCTCTTTCGCAACGCCTTGTTGATCCAAATCGCGGCGATAGCCCCTTCTCCCATCGCGACGGTAGCTTGCTCTGCATGTAAAGCTACATCACCGGCTACCCATACATGATCTATGCTCGTTTGCTTGCTGCGCGGATCACTCTCGACATGCCCGTTAGAGCTTAACTTTGCTCCGAGCTGCTCGGCCAACTCCGAATGAACCCGATTTCCGCCAAAAGCAATGAAGCCGCGTTCGGCCAGAAGGACAGTTCCGTTCTTCA
Source organism: Paenibacillus lentus (assembly GCF_042714055.1). Taxonomy (GTDB): domain Bacteria; phylum Bacillota; class Bacilli; order Paenibacillales; family Paenibacillaceae; genus Fontibacillus; species Fontibacillus lentus_A. The sequence goes on along the minus strand of NZ_JBHGVC010000001.1, from coordinate 20,684 downwards.
GTACGACCTGCTCGATTTGCCCTTCGGCAGCTTGGCGTACCTCCGCGATCGCCGCCTCGATATAGGAAATTTTCGCTAGACGAAGCTGCTCCAGCAGCTGGGGAGAGACTCGTGAAGCTTCATGGTTCACATAAGTCAGCGTACTTGTTCGTTCCGCCAATATTAAGGCCATATTTGCGCCCGCATCGCCCGCTCCCATAACTATAGTCAGCTTGCCTTGAATTTCATATCCGTCGCAATCCGGGCATATATACACGCTGCTCCCGAGCGTAGGGATAAGTCCGGGTATATCGGGGATACGATCGCTGACCCCCGTTGCCAGCAGCAGAGTAGATGTTTCATATTCTCCGCCCGCTTCCCCCGTCAGCCTTATGCTTCCGTCTCCGGTACGTGCCGCCGTGATCACCCTATCCTGTACAAAGCGAATACCGAAGCTTTCCGCCTGCTCGCGGCCACGCTTTCGTAACTCCTCGCCTGAAATCCCCTGGGGCCAGCCCAGAATATTGTGATAATTTCGGCAGAGCGTGGATCGGCCCTCTCCGGCATCGATAACAAGAACATCATAAGCTGAATAACGCCCCAATTGGATCGCCGCCTGCAGCCCAGCGATACCTCCGCCGACAATAATGCAATCCTGTACCATATAATATTTCTCCATTCATATTGGAATAACGAAGCTGAATATCTCGCATAGCTTGCTGGGAATCATGAGTGTACACCACCATGAGGAGGACAATATGACAAAACGAATCCTTGTAAAAATAGTTTGGAGCGGGCTCATCCTTGTAGGACTCTTTCTGTTCACCAGCGATGCATCGTTTTTTGCTTCCCTGTTATCCGCCCTAGGGTTGGCGATCTTCTCATTTTTGCTGGTGGATCTGTTTATTTTGCCGCGAGCCAATATTGCCCTTGCCACGGTGATCGATGCGGTTCTGGCTTACTTGTTCATTTGGGCGCTAGCATCCAATAACGCATGGTCCATGTCGCTTTTCGAAGTGCTTGCCATTACGATCGTCTTTACTGCATTCGAATATTTTTACCATGATTGGCTCATCAAGAATGGAATTAAGCAGGATCCGAAATTGAAGGTCGAATAAAAACAGATGATAACGACCGCATTTTCGCGGTCGTCATTCACTCCGTGGACTTGGGCAAACGTTTCAAGTATACTCTGGCTTCATAGGGGCGAAGCTGCAATTTGCACAAATCTTCATTTTTCTCCACCGGATAGTTCGATAGGAGGAGCTCCATTCCTTCCTTGGATATATCCTTAGGCAATTCAAATAACGGCTCGCGTTCAAAAAAGTTCAATACGACCAGCAATAGCTCATTGTCCAGCATTCGGGTGTACGCGTAAATTTCAGAATGAAGCGGCAGCAGCAGCTTGTATTCGCCGTAAACGATTACTTTATGCTGCTTACGCAGCTGGATCAGCTTTTTGTAATAATGAAAGATGGAGTCGGGATCCTTTAGCGCATCGGCTACATTGATCTCCATATAATTGGAATTGACCTTGATCCAGGGCGTGCCCGTCGTGAAGCCTCCTTGCCCGGTTCGATCCCATTGCATCGGAGTTCTCGCATTATCCCGGCTCTTCTTATGAATCGCCTGCATAATCTCTTCTTCCGGTACCCCATAATCGCGCTGTTCCTCATAGTAATTCAGCGTCTCGACATCGCGGTAATCATCGATCGACTCAAAGGCGATATTGGTCATCCCGATTTCCTCTCCCTGGTAAATATAAGGCGTACCTTCCAGAGTGTGAATAAAGGTAGCGAGCATTTTCGCCGAAGGAACACGATACACCATATCATTCCCAAAACGGGATACCGATCTCGGCTGGTCATGGTTGCATAAATAATTGGCGTTCCAGCCCCGGCGATGCAGTACGGTCTGCCAGTTGCTGATAATCTTTTTTAGCTCGAGCAAATTCCACGGAACGACGTTCCACTTGCCGCTTCCCGAGGACGCTGCATCCATGAACATATGCTCAAATTGAAACGTCATATTCAGCTCTCTTCGGCCATCTCCAACATAATCCAGCGCTTGTTCAGGCCCTAGTCCCGATGTCTCTCCGACGGTCATAATGTCATAATAATAGAGTACCTTGTCATACAAGTTCTGAAGCAAGGTATGAACGCTCTCTAGGTTCGAGAACATTTCATAGGCCCGCACCGTTTTCGTCTGATGGGGATTGTGCGCGTCCGGGAACCCTTCAGCTTTAACGATATGAGATATGGCATCGAAGCGAAAGCCGTCAACGCCCTTTTTGAGCCACCACTCGACCATATTATGGAGTTCGTCGATCACTACGGGATTATTCCAGTTCAGATCCGGCTGATACTTGGAGTATAAATGCAGGTAGTACTCGTCTGTTTGCCCATCATACTCCCAAACCGAGCCGCTAAAGTATGATTCCCAGTTATTTGGCGGCCCGCCGTTTTTCCCTTTGCGCCATATGTAGTAGTCCCTTTTCGGATTATCTTTGGATTGACGGGACTCCAGGAACCAGGGATGCTTATGGGAAGTATGGTTCAGCACCAGATCCATCATCAGCTTCATCCCCCGGGAGTGCATGTCCTGAAGCAGTCGGTCAAAGTCCTCCATCGTGCCAAACTGCTCCATAATATCGCAGTAGTCGCTGATATCATATCCGTTGTCATGACCCGGTGATTTATATATGGGGCTAAGCCATAATACATCCACGCCCAGCTCCTGCAAATAATCCAGCTTGGAAATGATGCCTTTGAGATCGCCGATGCCGTCGCCATTGCTGTCTTTAAAGCTGATCGGATAAATCTGATATACTACGCTTTCTTTCCACCATTTCGGTTTCATTTTATATTCTGCCTCCTTATCGGGGTGCAGCCCTTTCGAGCATCAAAGCGGATCTTTCATTCGCACTCTATTTCAGTGAACCTGAGCTGTACTTGGTTTTATATATCTATAAACAATGGAAACGTTCAATATAACAGCTAAAAATAACTTTCGGCGCGTTTGCAATTTTTTACTGAACATTTTTACTGATATAGTATAATGAAATAATCTGCGTCTATACGCTATATTACGCAATTATTACAATTGCCTCGAAAGGATGTCGCACCGCCTATGAATTCTTATACCGGGGATTATTCGCCGTCTCCTCGTCCCTTATCGCCCTCGGCACGCATCAAGGCGGCATTCATTCTCGGCAGCTTGTCTGCCTTTGGCCCGCTTTCGCTGGATATGTATTTGCCTGCGCTGCCGAAACTCGCCGAGGAACTAGGCACTACGGCTTCCATCACCCAGCTCAGTCTAACCTCCTGCTTGCTGGGTCTTGCACTGGGTCAGCTAGCGGCAGGCCCCATCAGTGATGTTCGCGGCCGTCGCAAACCGCTCATTATTTCTCTGTGTCTTTACGCGCTTAGCTCGTTGCTTTGTGTTTTTGCGCCAACGGTATGGGTGCTGATCGCCCTTCGTTTTCTTCAAGGCTTGTCCGGCGCAGCAGGGATTGTCATCTCACGCGCCGTCGTGCGGGATTTATACTCCGGCTCGGAGCTGACAAAATTTTTCTCGCTGCTCATGCTCGTCAACGGAGCCGCGCCGATTCTCGCGCCGATCTTCGGGGGGCAGCTGCTGCAGTTTACGTCCTGGCGAGGCGTATTTGTAGTATTATCATTGATTGGTGTTGTTATGATGATCGCCGTATTATTCGGCCTTCCTGAATCGCTCCCTAAAGAACGCAGGCAATCCGGCGGATTAACAACGACATGGGCTACCTTCCGTCGGCTGCTGGGAGATCGCCTATTTATCGGCTTCTGCCTGACGCAAGGACTCGTCTCTTCCGCGATGTTTGCTTACATATCCGGCTCTTCGTTTGTCATGCAGAATGTATTCGAGGTATCGCCGCAAATGTACAGCCTCATTTTTGCCGTGAACGGTATCGGCATCATTATTGCTAGCCAAACAACGGGTCGTTTGGCAGGACGGATCAAAGAAGCAACCATGCTGCAATTCGGGCTAGCGCTGGCGTTGGCGGGTGCATTAGGCTTACTGGCAGCAATCCTGCTGGGAGGCAAGCTGATTACCGTGCTTATTCCCTTGTTTCTCGTAGTATCATGCGTAGGGATTATATCCACGTCCAGCTTCTCGCTGGCGATGCAAAGTCAGGGGAAAGCCGCTGGCAGCGCCTCCGCGCTGCTTGGACTCATCCCGTATATTCTCGGAGCTACTGTCGCCCCGCTTGTAGGTCTCGGCGGTGAGCATACGGCCGTGCCGATGGGAATCGTTATCGCGATCGCTGAGCTTGGTGCGGTAAGCAGCTATTTGCTTTTAGTGTATCCTCGCATTAGAGCAAACAGCACGGCTGCACCACAGAACTAATACAAGCAAAGCGCAATCCGGATAAACTGTTTTCCGAATTGCGCTTTGTTGTTTTGCCGTTATTTTGCTGTTAAGAAGAATTATAAGAAGAACTATTTCAGTCCGAACACTTCAAATTCATAAATACGGGCCGCGGTGTCTCCGCCCTGCGTCGGCTTTTCCACTTGTAGACGTGCGTATCTGGCCTCTGTTAGTCCGATCGCATGCTTGCTCACGCCTTTCGTATTGTCATTAATGCTTACGACATTATCCCATTGCTCTCCATCCGAGCTAAGCTGAATCGTAAATGCCCGCGTATTAAACGCCGCCGGCTCACCACCCGCTTCGGCATGCTTAATGACGAATTCACTAATTTTACGCGCTGAGCCCAAATCTACGGTTATCGCATGAGGTCCCTCACCGACCGCGCACCATTTTGACTTCGAATTTCCATCCAAAGCAAATGCTGGAGCTTCCTTCTCATTTACATAGCTGGATGCGGTAGCCGTCTTCCCCAGCGCAAGATTACCGATGCCGTTGGCGGCTTCTTTCGTTACAGTAATAAGCTGCTTTTTGACCTCGTTCTCTCCTACGATATTTTTGGCGATTAGAGTAACTTCGTACGTGCCTTCTTCGTGATAAGCAACTTTGGGATGACGCTCTGAGCTTTGTTCAGGCTGCCCGCCAGGGAAGCTCCAGCTCCAGGCTTCAGTCACTTCCGACGATAAATCAGTGAACTGTACCGTCTCGCCCGGTGCAATCAACGTCTTGTCTGCTTCAAAAGCGGCAACCGGCTTCGGATATTCCGGCCAATCAAAGCTTACGGCTGACGCCTTGCCCGCTTCATACTGACGGTTTATCGGAATGACGACCATTTTAGTCGATTTTTCTTTATCCAATCGCTTCATTTCAGGCACATAGTACACATCGTTGCCTGTCATGCCCATCAGCTCATAGTTCCCGTCCGGATGCACGCGATAGATTTGATAATACAGCACGTCGCTGTCTTTTTTCGGAGCGTTCCAGGACAGGCGGGCATCGCCGTATATACTGTCGCGGAAGTCGTTTTCGATTACCTGCAGTCCCGTGACATCCCCCGGCTTCTTCGCCTTATCATTCACTTGTGTAACAGCAAGCCGCCCGATATTTGCGCTGTAATCGTCAATCGGCGCGCCAGCTTCAAACTGCAGCGAAATGCCAGTAATAGTACGGCCAGCATACTGATTCAGTCTGACGCTGCCCTGTTTCCAATCCTGCTGTTCCCCGGACTTCTCCCATTTTTTAGGCTCAAAGAACTCGTATTTATCCGGTGCATCGGAGAATGCTAAACCGACCTTTACCTTGGCTGCATTCGAGTTATCCTGATAAATAAGCGAAATTTCCGTCGTCGCTTGTACCGGCAATTGCGCCTTGTACAATTTTATATGGGTGGCTGCGCCTTGACTCATTGAACCGGCTACCTTTAAAGAGCTTCCGCCATAATACGATTTGCTAAAGTCAAAGCTCGGCACAAGTGCTGCCCCATCGCCTTTAGTCTCCGTAATCCAGCGCCAGGTCGGGAGGATATCCTGCAGGCTTCGATTGCTCCAGTCTTTATCCCTCATGACTTTGCCATTAATCGCGAACATATGACCATTGCCGGTATTGAAATGAGTTAGAAACTCTGATCCTGTCAGCACGCTCTTATCGACGATATCGTTAGCAATCCCTCTCCAGGCGAGCGGGCTTGTTCCTGCAGGCAGCTGCGTGTTCTGCGGGTTCTTGTGCTGGCCTACCCAGAAAATATGCTCTTTCTCCATAAATTCTTCTTGGGTTTCCGAGCTGTTGTAAGCCCAGTCCGGACGATAAATGCCGAGCGATACTGGAGCCTCCTTCCCGCTTGGGAATAAGATTGGCCAATTATAGTTGCCCTGATATCCTCTCGCCTCTACATCAATACCCGCATACAGATCATAAGGACTGCGTCCCAGCTCTTTGGCTTTGCCCGGTGAATTTAATAACGAATTGACATTGCTTTGCCATCTGAAATCCAGGAACATACTGTCGGAAACACGCTGCTCCCCATTTTGGAAAAACATTTTGTTCCGGTCGGTCAAAGCTCCCTGCCAGGACACCGGACCGGTATCGACCATCGAATCATACCAAATGACTTCCATGCCCGGCGTTTTGGCGTTCTGCAAATAAGTTAAAAACTCCGCCATCTTCGCTGCATCCTGCGGTGTGCCTCCCTGGGTCTCCTGGTTAATAAACCAGCCGTCGAATCCATAATATTGGGCGGCCTCAATGAGCTTATCCGCTACCGGGAAAGTTCCATCATCCCGCTGCTGCAGCAAATCATGCATCCATTCGATTTTCCCGCCATGCTCCCGCTGCGGCAAGAAAACGGTTCCATAAACCGGGACGCCATTTTTATGGGCGACATCAATGACATCCGCGCTAGGCGGCACGATTAGCCCTTCTCCTGCGGAACCGCCCCACATCACGAGCTTATCCACATACTGCCAGAAGCTGAACGTGTACGTATGAAACTTCTCCGATCCCTGGGAAGGAGCCCCGCTTGTGCTTGGATACATCGATGCCAGGGAAATGACCTTCGCTTCACTCTTCGCATTCGGGTTAGTTTTATCGCCTTGAATTCGGTCTGCCTTAAGCTCCACCGTTCCTCTATTAAAGGGAGCATCCTTATCCGTGGACGGAGACCATTCCAGCAATGTGCTCGGATGCCAATATGAAGAATACGGCTGCGCCGCCTCCACCTTGCCTGCAAACCCTGTTAACGAGGCAGCAAGCAGAGCCGTACTCAGAGCAAGTGTCAGCTTCCGCTTCCATGTTGTACGTGTAAAATAATTCGGATTGATTCGTTTCATAATATCCCTCCAGCAACAGTCAATTTGGTAAAAGAGAGAAACGGCATAATACTTACCGTTTCTCTTAAAGCTGTTATTGTTGACGGATCATAAATCGTGAACGTTAGATCACAGATGATAGATGATAGATGATAGATGATAGATAAATGATAGACTACTGATTGTTCGCCTTCCATTCATCGAACTGCTTTTGTGCCTCAGCGATAACTTTATCGATGCCCGCATCCTTGAATTTCTGTTTGGCCTTCGGCAAATACGTTTCCGGATCAACCGAACCGGTATACAATGCGGGAATAAATTCCTTCGCCACGTTCGTAATGGCCGCAACCTCCGTCTTCACGGGAGCGGTGTCGAAGTTAAATCCGAACGTAGGCGCTACAACTGCGGATGAATTGAATTTCTCAAAAGCGTCCCACTTGTCTTCCGGCTCACCTTCATGAAGGTAGGTCAGGAACATATTGCCAAGCGCGAAGCCAGGCATAGCGAAGTTTTCTTGCATCGCCGGGAGATCCTCAATATATGTTCCTTCCAGCTTCTTATAGTGCGTTCCTTCCAGGCCGTATTGAATCATGTTGCGCAATTCAACATCCGTGTTAAGCAGGTTGAGGAACATCATCGCCCGCTCCGGATTTTTGGAATACGATGAAATCGCCATCATGGAACCTGCGGCAGAGCTCGTATAAATGACCGGCTCATGCATCGGGCGAGTTACAATCTCGTAGCCTGCATTTCTTGACCAGCCAAGATCAGCGTAAGGCTGCGTAATCTCGCGGTCTACTAACCATTTTCCAGTCTTGAAGTTGTCAATGCCATCTAAAGTGGCGATATCTTCGCGTACATAGCCTGCTTTATAGTATTTGCGCATTGTTGCCAGCGCAGCATCCAATTCTGGAGACTCCAGCACATTCACAAATTTGAAATCCTCGGTGCCAATGTACATTCCAATCGGAATTTCGTCGCCAAGCAGAAAGTCAAACGGCATGTACGGCTTGAAGCTTTTCGGTACGGCAAGCGGAGTAATGTCCGCTGGCTCGTTGTCCTTGATCGTCTTCAGCAGCGGCTCCAAGTCCTCAAGCGTTGTAACGTTAGAAATGTCAAGATTGTATTTGTCCACATATTCCTTGTTGAAACGCCACACAAACTGCTGCGCCAACTCCTTGTTTGCAGGAATACCGTAGTTGACTCCGTTTACTTTTGTTCCTTCAAGGAAGCGTGGATCAAGCACTTCTTTAATTCCTTCTCCATACTGGTCGAGCAAATCGTTCAGAGGCATAAATGCCCCTTTGGCAGCATTCGGCAAGTAATCAAACGCCCAAGAGCTGGTGAAGGCGATATCATAATTTTCGCCAGAGCTGGTGATCACCTGCATCCGCTGGCTGTAATCGCCCCAATCGATCATGTTGATGTCGATAGTCGCATTGATTCTCTCCGTTAAGTATTCATTGATTTTGTCCTGAACCATGGGCAAGTCCTTCTGAGCTGGACCAATCAGGTACAGCTTCAGCTTCACCGGATCAAGCTTGGAAACATCGACCGTTCCATCACTTTGCACGGCCTCTTCTTCTTTGGCTGGTGCAGCATTCTCTTTGCCACCGCCGCATCCGGACAGGACAACGGACAACAGAAGCATTAAAGCAAAGGACATTAATGAGAATCTTTTCTTGGACATGTTCTTTCCCCCTGTATCACTTAGTAGTTAAGCTATATTGAACCGCTTACACAACTGATGTGTTAAAAACCTGCATCCTAAACCGTGTGCAGCTGGCTGTAACCTAGATTCAATCTTAAGCTTTAGCCTTTCACAGAACCTACCGTCAATCCCTGCACAAAGTATCTTTGGAAGAACGGATACGCCATGACGATCGGCGCTGTCGCCAGCACGACCATCGCCATTCTCACCGTTTCGGTCGGCAGACTGGCGGCCACGTCGAAAGATCCGATATTCTGGGCGTTCTTCGTTAAGAAGTCCATGTTCTTTTCAATTTGCATGAGCATGAACTGCAGCGGCGGCGTCTTTTGCGGATTGTTATAATACAGCAATGCATTGAACCAGTCATTCCAATATCCTAAAGAGCTGAACAAGCCGATCGTCGCAATGCCTGGCAGTGATACCGGAAGCACGATTTTGGCAAAGGTCAGAAATTCTCCGGCTCCATCGATTTTTGCGGATTCGATAATTTCATCAGGTACGGTCGTCTGAAAAAATGTACGCATCACTATAATGAAGAACGCGCTCATCGATAATGGAAAAATCAGCGACCATATCGTATTTTGCAGGTGCAGAAACTGGGTCATTACGATGTAGCCTGGTACCATCCCGCCTGAGAATAGCATGGTGAAAAATGCCAGGAAGCTGAAAAAACCACGGAATTCGAAGCTTCGCCGGGACAACGCATAAGCGTATGTAGTCACCAGAATCAAGCTTAGCAGCGTGCCCAGCACCGTCACTAGCAGGGTCACTCCGAAGGAGGCCATCAGGTCACTGCCCGAGCGGAAAATATATTCGTAGGCCGCTGTGCTGAATTGGCTTGGAAATAAGCTAAAGCCCTCTTGCACCAAGGTCTGCTCGTCGGTCAATGAAATCACGATGACGAATAGAAACGGAAATATGCATGAGAAGGAGAAAAGGCCGATGATGATGTTAAAAATCACATTCCATACAGGAGTAATGGCGTTGTAATCCCGCTTCTTCTTAACCTTTCCCGGTTGCGGGGCAGCTTGCGTCGATAACTGTGTCATATAAAGCACCTCCGCTGTCTAGAAGATCGCATGATCTCTCTCGATTTTTCGAACAATATAGTTAGCGATCAAAATCAATACAAGCCCAACCATCGATTGATATAATCCTGCTGCCGTGCTCATTCCGACGTCTCCCATATTAATCAATCCGCGATACACAAATGTGTCGATAACATTCGTTACCGGATAGAGCGCACCCGAGTCCTTTGGAAGCTGATAGAACAGTCCGAAATCCGAACGGAAGATACCGCCGATGGCCAGAATGGTCAATATAATCATCAGTGGTTTAAGCTGCGGAATCGTAATATAGCGAATTTGCTTCCACTTGCTGGCTCCGTCAATAACGGCCGCTTCATAATAAGACTTGTCGATCCCTGTAATGGCCGCCAGATAAATGACGCTGTTATAGCCAACTCCTTTCCAGATGCCGACAAATAAAATGATGAACGGCCAATACTTCGGTTCCGAATACCAGCTAATCCGCTCCCCGCCGAAAAAGGTAATGATCTGGTTTAACGTCCCTTTGTCCATGCTGAGGAAGGTAAACGCGAAATAACTGATGATGACCCAGGACAGAAAATGCGGCAGGAACATGCCGGTTTGATAAATTTTGGCCATCCGCTTGTTGACCAGTTCACTGAGCAGAATCGCAAAGCTTACAGCGATCACGAGTCCTAGTATGATCAGGGCCAAGTTGTACAGAATGGTGTTGCGCGTAATGATGAAAGCATCATTGGTCGAAAATAAATACTCGAAATTTTTGAACCATACCCATTCACTATTGAATACACTGGCGAAAAATCCATCCCGGCTAATGCGGAAATCCTTAAATGCAAGAACTGTACCAAACATGGGCAAATAGGCAAAAATCAGAAACCAGATCGTCCCTGGCAAAATCATGATCAGCAGTGCCCGGTTGCGAATAACTTTCTTGAAAAATGCCGACATGATCATTCCCCCTTATGCCTGTTAATTACAAGCTGATTTATCGTGTTTATCGATCCCCTATGATCATCAACACGCCAGCGGATGCTCCGCTTCTTATCGCTCGCCCTAACTACTCTTATTGTGCCAAGTAAGCGCTACCGGCAACAAGTTGAAAAATACTAGAAAGCCATGGACAAATTAAAGAAATAAATGTTTTGGATTAGATTTGATTGCAAAATGGCTCCCAAAGGCGGACGTAAACTCCCTACGATTCGTTATTCTTATTCCAGGAGACCAAAGCAAAAAAAAGAATAAGGCTGCCCTCCAAGTTATATTCATAACCGATGGGCAGCCTATTTCCGTTTTCAATTTATTGCTTATTTAGCATACATCGTTCTTAATTCCGTAGGCGACACGCCGGCATATTTCTTAAACTGCCGGTAAAAATAGGAGCTGTCGATGTAGCCTACATTCACGGCGATTTCTGCCGTTTTCTGCTCTGTATGCAGCAGCAACTGGGTGGCTTTCTCTATGCGGTACTGGTTGACGTAATCCGAAAAGCTGGAGCCTACTTCCTGCTGAAAGAGCTGCCCGAGATAATTCGGATGCAGCTTGAGCCGCTGACTTAGCGTTTTTAGGGAGAGCTCCTCCGAATAATGATGCTGGACTTGCTCAATTAGGAATGAGACATGGGTACTGTAGCCCGTTTCGCTTTGCCGCTGCAGCTCCAAGCTTCGCTCAATCGTAGCCCATACATGCTGCTGCAGCCCATGCAGCGTGCTGATTCTAGGCAGCGGTGCGAACACTTCGCTATAATCAGGATTTTTCTCCATATCCTTAACGGCGAGCATCAGTTGAATAGCCGTATTGATGTACGGTGCGCGGCATACCGCCTGGCCATCACTAGCACTAGCCAGCAGGGATTCAATATACGCTTGCAGGGCGGGCTCGCTCCCTTCAACGAGCAGCTTGTTCATTTGCTCCTGATTCAGTGGCTCCAAGGGAATTTCTGTATCCCCCTGCTCATCAGCAAGCGAATAGAATATGTCGCTCTCCCCAGCTAGGATGCTTCGGCCAAGCTGTCCTTTTGCGGCCCGGTAGCCCTCCTGCACCCCCTTAAAATCGTTAGTATCGCCTACGGAACACCATAAACGAAGTGTTGTCATACCGTGCAAGCGCTGCATAGCTGCTGTAATGCTCTCTTGAACAACGTCATTATGCACCTCCATTGATGCGAACAGGACAACGATATCATCATCCATATCGGGAAAACAAATGACCTCATGTCCTTCGCCGAGCTTTTTCGCAGTGATGTCGCTAAATTCATCCGCTAGTCCAGTTAAACGATACAGCTGTGAAATCGGTTTATCGTCAGAAATTAAGCGAAGAACAGCGACATGGTAAAAGGAATAGTTCAGTGGTATGCCAAGCAGCTCGGCTCTCTGCCTGAACTCATGAGTCTCAATGTCGCCGTTAACCCATCTTTGCAGCACATTGCTGCGCAGCACCTTCCAATCTTCCTCCGAGCGGAACAGCTTCAGCTCCTCTCGCTCCCAATCGCCGCGAATATGCTTGATCGTAGATTCTAATTCGTCAATATTGATGGGCTTCAGCAAATAGTTTTGAATGCCTAGCGTAATTCCTACCTTCACATATTCAAACTCCTCATATCCGCTGAGCACAATAAATTTAGTTCGCGGATGCATTTCCTTTACTTTTTTTATAAGCTCCAGCCCGTTCATTCTGGGCATCATAATATCTGTAATGAGCAAGTCCACCGGTTCTTCCTTCAGCTTCTCCAGCGCCTGCAGACCATCATTTGCCGAGCCGACAATTTTCAAATTGTATTGGCCCCACTCCAGTATCGAGGTCAAGCCTTGAGCAATAAGGGGTTCATCATCTACAAAAAACACTTTTCTCACGCCAATTCCCCCTTCCGGATTATCGGAATTTCAAGTTGAACTTCTGTTCCCTGTCCAAGAGTGCTGTTCACGGTTAATCCATAGCTATCACCGTAGTTCATGACGATCCGCTCATGTACATTCATCAGGCCAATCGAATTGTGATCCTTGTCAGGCGGCGGCTGCATCCTCGCCAATGTCTGGCGAATCTCGGCCAGTTTCTCCGGACTGATTCCCGAGCCGTTATCCGACACGATGATATGTACTCGATCATCTGCGCGATAGGCGCGGATCTTAATGATGTTATCGAACTCCAAGGAGCGGAAGCCATGAACGATATAGTTCTCAACGATCGGCTGAACCAGCAGCTTAATGATGCTGAAGCCTGTGATAGATGGATCGACCTCAATATGGACTTCCAGCCTGCCTTCATAACGAATGCGGAATAAGTCCAAATAATTCGTACACATATCAATTTCTTCCTCAATCGTAATAATTGTGCTTTTCTTCACCATATTCTTGAACATGACCGATAGGCTGTAAATCATCTGGCCTACGTCCTTTGCGCCCATATAATGCGCCTTCATACGTATGGACTCCAGCGTATTGTATAAAAAATGCGGATTAATTTGCGATTGCAGGGCAACCAGCTCAGCGTTTTTTTGCTTAATTTCAGACGTATACATTTTATCAATGTACTGCTCCAGCCGATCCCCCATATCGTTAAACCGCTGAGAAATTTGCTTCAGCTCGTCTTCGCCCGGCATTTGAATCCGAGTAGACAAATCCCCTTCCCCGATGCGATTCATCGAGCGAAGAATGCGCTGAATTTTCTTGGAAAATTGACGAATAATCGTTGAGGTAATTGCAAAGCTGGCTACAATAAACAAGATCGTTACGACAATCAAGCCATTTCTTAAGCTTTCTATGTTTTGCTGTATCGATGATTTGGATACGATGCCTACAACGGACAGCCCGGCGTTCCCGATATTTAAGACATTCACCTTCGACAGTTCATCCAACTCGATCCAATCCCCTGTGTTCTCCAGCTCTGAACGGTAGGGATAGGTTTGTCCGAAATATGTATCCTCTGAATCGTATATGACGGTTCCCTGGGATGTCAGGACAAGGACTCGCCCGTTGATGACCGGGGCTCTGCTCTGCAGCCAGGAGGAAATCTGTTTGGAGTCAAATTCGATATTCAGCATCCCCACTTTTTCAAGTGTCCATGGATCCTGCAGCTCTCTGGAATAGGAGTACAGCTGCGATTTCTCGTTACCCGGCGATGAGAATTGTTCGGCATGCAGCATCGTGTCCCAGGCATGCAATCTGCGGTGGGCAAACCATTCCTCCCAAGCGCTCCTTGAGCCGAATTCATCGTTGAGCTGCTGGTTCTCGCGGCTGATGTACATGTAAAAATTTCGGGGATAGCTGTGAATCGATACGCTTTCGGCTCCTGGCTCCTGTTCCAAATATGTTTTGAGCAGCGTGTTGAAGGAACGCAAGCTTTGCTCTCCAGTTCTGGAGAATAAATTAAGCCGATACCCGAGATAGCTCTCATACTTATGATTTAAAAAATAAATTAATTCATCGCTTAGCGTGGCATCCCCGTAAATTTGCTGAATGACGTTTTGCACGCTGTCGTACTGTCGGCTCAAGTAGATGCTGAGTACATGCGCTGTCTTCAAATTCGCATCGGTCTGCTCCCGGATCATCCGCTGGGTTTGATATTGATAAACTAAGATTGCCGCGGTAGCAAACAATACGATCATCACCGTGGAATAGAGCATAATAATCTTGTTGAACATTTTCCGCTTCAGGTGATTCAGATAAAAACGGCGTAACTTCGACATACGGAACACATCCTGTTCTCATGTGGTCATTTACGCGATACAGTGTAACATCGTCTCAGCGAAATGGGCAAATCGAAATAGTCAATATATTTTTACATTTGAAAAAAAAGCCGGGTCTGCTTATAATGGACGTTGATCCCCTAGATCACCACAACACTTTACCTTGAGCTATGGCGAATCGCCATGCGCACACAAGGTTCCTCTTATTCGCTTGCCCCTAGATTACTATGAGGGGGTAACTTTCCTATGTTTCTTACAGAGCATAAACTCCAATCGCGTCTTCATGAATTATCGGGCTATCGTTACCGTGAAGCCAAGCCTATCCCATCCTTTCTTCGTTTAGAGGATACTCGCAAAGAGATTAATCCCGCTCTGCCCCAGGTCGATGAATCTTGGTCTGTAATGAACGTCGGCGATACCTGGAGCGGTCGCGATTTGTATTTATGGTTGTCTGCAGAGGTAGATATTCCAACAGCCTGGGCTGGCAAAAAAGTGCTTGGCCGTTTTGATTTCGGTGAAACCGGCGCCGGCAACAACTCCGGGTTTGAATCGCTCTTCTATTTGCACGGCAAGCCGTATCAAGGCGTCGATTCCAATCATATGGAAGTGTTCTTCAATGAGGATTTATCCGGAAGCAAGCAGCATCTGCTGTTCCGTTTATGGTCGGGGCTAGAGGGCGGAGGGCCGCGGAAAAATCAAACGCATGGCGTTCGTCTTGCCGAAATTTGCTGGCTGGATGAGATTGCCGATGATTACTACTACACCCTGAAAGCAGTCACGGAAACAGTAAAAGTGCTGGATGAGAATATGTCCGAGCGCTCGCAATTGCTGAAATTCGCAGACAAGTCTCTGACTTTTATCGACTGGAGCGAACCAGGCTCTGACATATTCTATCAATCGGTTTACGAGGCGAGAGATTATCTCTCGGAAGCGATTGATCGGATGGAGAAAACCTCTGCTGTGGAAATTACATGTATCGGACACACGCATATCGACGTTGCCTGGCTTTGGCAGCTCAAGCACACCCGCGAGAAATCCGCCCGTTCCTTCTCTACGGTGATGCGCTTGATGGAAATGTTCCCGGAATATATTTTCCTGCAAACTCAGCCTCAGCTGTACGAATATGTCAAGAATGATTACCCTGAGCTATATGAAAAAATTAAAGATCGGGTGGCCGAAGGCCGCTGGGAAGCCGGGGGCGGCATGTGGCTGGAAGCGGACTGCAACTTGACCTCGGGAGAGTCGCTGGTTCGTCAGCTTCTGGTGGGAACTAGATTTCTAAAGCAGGAATTCGGCGTCGATTGCGAATACTTGTGGCTGCCGGATGTGTTTGGCTATAGCTGGTCATTGCCGCAAATTTTACAAAAGTCGGGTATCCGTACGTTCATGACGACGAAGATCAGTTGGAACCAGTACAACCGGATGCCGCATGACACCTTCTACTGGCGCGGGATCGATGGTACAGAGGTGCTGACTCATTTCATTACGACGACTGAGCCATGGTCGCAGCCGGGTTCCTGGTTCTATACCTACAATGGGCAAATCACGCCGAAGACCGTTAAGGGAAGCTGGGACGCCTACCGCAACAAAGAGATGAATCAGAAGCTGCTTCTGTCGTATGGCTATGGAGACGGCGGCGGCGGCGTAAACCGCGAAATGCTGGAAATACGACGCAGGCTGGATCGGCTACCAGGGATGCCGAAGCTGAAAACAGGCAGGGCCGATGAGTTTTTCAGGGAATTGAATGATACCGTTGAGCACACTGACAGCTATGTGCATACATGGGATGGCGAGCTATATTTGGAGTACCACCGCGGCACCTATACGAGCCAGGCGTACAACAAGCGAATGAACCGGAAGCTGGAGCTGCTGTATCGCCAAGCGGAGTGGCTGAGCGTCATGAACAGTGTGCTGGGTAAGGATTGGGCGCATTATGACGGCCAGGCGCTGAACGATGGCTGGAAAATCATTCTGCGCAACCAATTTCACGACATCATTCCCGGTTCTTCCATCCGTGAGGTGTACGAGGACAGCACAATGGAATATGCGGAGGCTGAGCAAATCGGGCGAAGTGTTTGGCATAAAGCTGAGCATGGTGTTGTAACCAAGGATCAGCAGCATGCGTACACCGTATGGAATTCCTCGCCTTGGAGCTGGAGCGGACTCGTTGAAATTCCGGTGACAGAGGGGTTGGAGCACGGCGGCTGGCAGGATCATGAAGGTCGGTTCCTTGCCGCACAGCGTTCACAGGACGTCTGGGTTATTATGGTGGAGGACATTCCTTCGCTCGGACACACAACGATCCATTTCCATAACGCTATACCTGCTTCTGAACAGCAAAGCCCTTTCACCCTGAAAGAAAACGGGATTATCACGCCATACTATGAGCTTGCATGGAATGAGCATGGACAACTGACCTCCATCTTCGATCTGGAGGAACAGCGCGAGGTACTGTCAAGCGGCACGCGCGGCAATGTGTTCCAACTGTTTGAAGATAAACCGCTGGCACATGAAGCTTGGGATATTGATATCTTCTATCAACAGAAATCCAAGGAACTGAATGATTTGCAAGGCGTCGAGGTCATCGAATCCGGCGCGCTGCGCACCGTCATTCGTTTCAATTGGAAATACGGCAAATCAACGCTGAAGCAGGACATGATTATGTACAGCGACAACCGCCGTATCGACTTCGTAACGGAAGCGGACTGGCATGAGCGTCAGCAGCTGCTTAAGGTTGCTTTCCCTGTAAACGTACGCTCGACGGAAGCGACCTATGATATCCAATACGGAAACGTGAAGCGTCCGACCCACTGGAACACAAGCTGGGATATGGCCCGTTTTGAAACCGTTGGCCACCAATGGGCGGATCTGTCCGATAAGGGTTATGGCGTCAGTCTTATGAATGACTGCAAATATGGCTACGACATTAAGGACAACGTACTTCGCTTATCACTGATTAAATGTGCCATTCATCCGGATATTGAAGCGGATCAAGGACATCATTGCTTCACCTACTCCTTGTTCCCGCATCAGGGCGACTGGCTGCAAGGAGATACCGTGCGCCATGCCTGGGCACTGAATAACCCGCTTCGCTATACGAAAGGCGCTACTGGTGTTCCGGCTAGATCGCTGTTCAAACTATCCAGCAGCACAGCGATGATCTCGGCAGTCAAGAAGTCGGAGGATCGCAATACCGTGATCTTGCGGGTTCATGATTTCTCCGGCAGCCGAAATGTGCTGACGATTGAAAGCGATCTTACTCTCTCCTCATGGCGAACGTGCAACCTGATGGAGCAGCCGGAAGGTGAGTGGCAGCATAAATCCAGCATCGATTTTGTTCTTAACCCTTATGAAATCACTACTTTTGAAATTGATTTGCAGGCTTAGGTAAATTAGGACAACCATTAAGGGATCGAGATCGCTTCCGTTGCGATCTCGATCCCTTCTATAATAGCTATATATATTGCTCCACGGTCTGGACATACCTTCGCCGCAAGGAAGCAAGCTCTGTCTCGACTTTGCGCTGCAATCCAGCTAGATTCGAAATTATCTTGTTTACCTCCGATTGCCTGCTCTCTACTTGGCTCAACATTTCGTTGATTTTCCCCTGCACGATCCAATCCATAACAAAGCCGTCAAAGAAATAATCCGAGAACTTGAGGAAGCCGCCAATTTCGATCTGTGTCGGCATCTGCTCTCCAACGTCCCGAAGCTCTTTTTCGAAACGCCGAAGACTGTTCTGGGCGCGGTAAAGATGATCCATCGCTTCGTCCAGCCGCCCATGCTTAATATGGGTCGAAATCATACCGCCGCCAAGCATATCATAGGTGCCCCAATTTTTGGCGGATCGCAGCTTTTCGATGGCATGATCGAGATCATGGGCAACAGAACGCCCCGCTCGCAGGGCTTCATCCAACTCCTTGTTTTGTACGCTTAGCGTTGCCTGCTCTTCAGCCAAAGTCCGCAGCTCCGAGTTCTCCTGTAATACTTTCCTTTCCTTCGCCTCGAACACCTGATCATAATCCAGCTTCCAGAATCTCACTTCCTTTAGCTGCGCCTCGGCAGCTGCGAGTTGCTCCTGTGTATGCTGCACCGCCCGATCCGCTTCATCATACTTCAGCTTGGCTTCGACCATCTCGCGCTGCTCCTGATCCAGCTTCTCCGTTTTTTTGCCGAGAACCGTATACAGCAAGTTAGACAATGACAGTCCAGTCAGCTGCTTGACGTCCTCCTCCTCTGCGGCCAGTCTCCGGCTAGCCTCCTCTCTAGTACGTTCCAGTGCGACCAGCTCCTCCTTCAATTGAAGCTGGCGCTTCTCCCACTTTTCCTTCTTCCGGCCCTTTTCTTTCAGCTCTGCCAGACGTTCATTCATGTACTCATACATCCCGATCCCCCCCGAATAATAGCGTTGGTTAGATGGTTATTTCTTTACGGTTCCCGGCCAAATGTCCGCACCGTCTTCTTCAGCATGCTCGACGACAAGCTCGCATAGGCGATGACTCTCCAAGGCATCGCGAGCAGAAATACCTTCCTCCGCACCGCTCCGCACGCTATCAAGAAATTGACCGATCATCTGCGGGAAGCCTCTGCGTTTAAGCACCGGCTCCCAGTCATTGAATTTAATCAGCTGCTCTATGCCTGCTTGGAAATGCTTCGTCGTATTTAGTCCGTCTATAAACCACTTATTCCCCGGGCTCATCACTTCCAGCGTCTCTTCTGTGATTCCATTGTCGCGGTTCATGATGGCTGTACTTGTAAAACCTTCACCCTCCAACTGAAGAGTGACATGATATAGCTTCCCATCCTGCTGATAGGTCGTAATTCTCGTATCTTTAATCTCTCCCGGCGCTAAATAACGAACCGTATCTACAACATGAATAAAGTCATCCATGACGAAGCGCCGTGCAAAATCCGGTAAAGTGGTGCGATTCTTCTGCATAATAACGAGACGCCGATCCTTCTGTTCCTTCATTGCCGCATACATCGGAGCATAACGCCGGTTGAATCCGACCATCAGCTTGACTCCCTTAGCTTCAGCCAGCTCTACCAATCTGACGGATTCCTCATAATGATATGAGATTGGTTTATCTACATAAACATGGATGCCTTGATCGATGAGAAGCTCTATGATCTCGGCATGCGATTCTGTCGCTGTATGTATAAACGCGGCGTCGATCCCGGCAGCGATTAACCGCTCCGGCTGATTTGTCGTTTCACGTATCCGGTATTGATTTGCCGTCTTGGCGAGGACTTCGTGATTACGGGTGCATAGTACGAGTTCTACATTTTCAATAGCAGTGATTACGGGTAGATATGCTTTGCGCGCAATGTCTCCAAGACCGATAATGCCTATTCGCATATGGGTTCCTCCTAAGTTATGGTTGAAAAATCACTTAATATGTATTTACGCAAATTCTCGCTTGAAGTTACATTTAATAAGGCATCCTTCGTGCCAGTGAAGCTTTAAGCCGCTTTCCTAGAAGCTTTTTCCCGGCAAGGTTGCTAAATGATATAATGGACACTGAATCCCCTTATTCATAAAAAGTATAAGATTGCCCTAATGAAGGAGGATTATTTATGATCCGAAAAAATATAACGATTAACCCTAGAGCCTATATCCAATTTTCAGACCAAATTAAAAAATTCTATCATGATGAAATGGTTAAATTAGCGGAGCTTAACTTAAAACCATCGCAAGCTCAACTGCTGCACTTTCTTTCGGATTATGAGGGACTCAATCAACAGGAAGCAAGCAACGTTTTTGGCGTTAGCACATCCACAATGTCTGAGCTGCTTACGGGCATGGAGAAGAAAGGCTGCATTTGGCGGGAGGTTAATCAGGAGAACAAGCGAATGACTTTTATTCGTCTTACAAAAAAGGGTCGTGAAACAGCCTCTCACATCCGTGACTTATTTGACCAATACTGCTTGAGTTTCATGAAGGATTTCACCGTTGAAGAGATCTATGAGTTCGAGAGACTGCTTAAAAAATTTAGCCGATAAACAATGAATTTGAAAAAGACAGCCCTAGCAAGTGAACTGTGACCCGTAAGATA